>NZ_QFBC01000009.1 GCF_003122325.1 Rhizobium album | reverse complement strand
TCGGCCGCCGCCGAAATCAGCGCCATGTCCGGCGACACGGTCAAGGCCGCCCAGGAAGCCGGCGACATGCTCGGACGCCTGGTGCCGGATATCCGCAAGACCGCCGAACTGGTGGCCGAAATCACCGCCGCGTGCCGCGAGCAGGATATCGGCGCATCGCAGATCAACGAGGCGATCCAGCAGCTCGACAAGGTGACGCAGCAGAATGCCGGCGCCTCCGAACAGATGTCGGCAACCTCGGAAGAACTGGCGGCCCAGGCCGAAGAACTGCAGACCTCGATCGCCTTCTTCCGCGTCGAAAGCGCCATTGCCGCGCCTCAGCCGGCTGCCAAGCGCGCCATTCCCGCCCGGGCGATCAAGGCGGTCGCCGCGCCGGCACGGCCCCAGAGGCCCGCTGCCCAAAATCCTGTGGCCGCCCAGCAGGCCCGTGTCCGGGGCTTCGCGCTCGACCTGACGCAGGGCGGTCCCGATCAAGACGACATCGCATTCAAGGAGAGTGTGTAACCATGGCCACCAATTCTATCGAAGCACAATTCGTAACCTTCAGTCTTGGCGACGAAATCTTCGCCGTGCCGGTCGAGGTCGTCCGCGAAATTCTCGACCACGAGGAAGCGTTCAAGATCCCCAACGGTCCCGATTACCTGCTGGGCCTTCGCGACGTGCGCGGCCAGGGTGTTCCCACCATCGACCTGCGGCTGAAGCTCGGTCTTTCCAAGACCGTTCCCACGCCGCACACACGCGTGCTGGTCCTCGACGTTCCCCTTGCCGACCGGCTGCTGACGCTCGGCCTCGTAGCCGACCGCGTCTTCGAAGTGACCCCGTTCCGCCGTGACAAGATCGAGGCCGCGCCGGATATCGGCGTCAACTGGAACTCGGAATATATCGACGGCGTGGTCCGTCGCGAAAACGGTTTCGTCGTCATCATCAATCTCGCGCGGCTGCTGTCGAAGGAAGATGCCGCAATGATTGCTTCCCGTCGTGCTGCGTAACTGGAGCTGATGTCCCGATGAATGCCGCCAGACAGACCGTCCCGCTTGTCGACGATCGTATCAGCAAGAGAAACTTCGAAAAGCTCGCCGATTTCATCTACAGCTACAGCGGCATCAAGATGCCTCCGACGAAGATGACCATGCTCGAGGGCCGGATACGCCGGCGCCTGCGGGCAACCGGCTTCGTGCGTTTCGACGACTATTGCGACTATCTGTTCGACGGCGACGGGCTGGAGCAGGAGGCCGTCTACCTCATCGACGCGGTAACGACCAACAAGACCGACTTCTTCCGCGAGCCGAACCACTTCGCCTATATGAACGAGCACGCCCTGCCCGATCTCGTCCGTCGCGGCGTCAACGATATCCGCAGCTGGAGCTCCGCCTGCTCGACCGGTGCCGAACCCTATACGATGGCCATGGTGCTGGATAACTTCTGCGCCGAGCGCTCCGGAACGAAATACAGCATCCTGGCGACGGACCTCAGCACTGAGGTGCTGGAAACCGCCCGCCGCGGCATCTACACCTCGGACCTGATGTCGCCGGTTCCCTCGGCATTTCGCCGCCGCTACGTCATGGAGGCGGTCGATACGCGACGCCGCGAGGTGCGCATTCATCCCCAGCTTCGTGCGCATGTCGGTTTTGCCAGGCTCAACCTCATGGACCAGAGCTATCCCGTCAAAACCAAGCTGCACATCGTCTTTTGCCGCAACGTGCTGATCTATTTCGACAAGAAGACGCAAGGGGGGGTCTTGACGCGCCTCTGCGACTGCCTTGAAAAAGGAGGTTACCTGTTCATCGGGCATTCCGAATCGATTACCGGCTTCGATCTTCCCGTAAAGCAGGTCGCCAACACCGTGTTCCAACGCATTTGACAGCATCCATGACAAAAAAAATCCGGGTTCTCATCATCGACGACTCCGCAAGCGTCAGGCAGGCCTTGACCTCCGTGCTGGCGGAAGATCCCGAGATAGAGGTGATCGCGGCCGCATCGGATCCGTTCATGGCCGCCCGCAAGATTCGCGACGAGGTGCCCGACGTCATCACGCTCGATGTCGAGATGCCGGGCATGGACGGCATCACCTTCCTGCGCAAGCTGATGGCGCAGCATCCCATTCCGGTGGTGATGTGCTCGTCGCTGACGGAGGCCGGTTCCGAGACGCTGATGCAGGCGCTCGAGGCCGGCGCGGTCGACATCATCCTGAAGCCGAAGATCGGCGCCGCCGATCACCTGGCCGAATCCGGCGAGCGTATCCGTTCGGCGGTCAAGGCCGCGTCGAAGGCCAGGCTCGGCAATGTCCGGCGCACCGCGGCGGCTGCGACCAGCGACAAGATGGCGCCGGCCAAGAAGCTGACGGCCGACGCCGTCCTGCCGCCGCCGACCGGCAGGCCGATGGCGAAAACCACCGAGATGGTGGTCTGCGTCGGCGCCTCCACCGGCGGTACGGAAGCCTTGCGCGAGATGCTGGAGGCCTTGCCTGCCAACGCGCCGGGCATCGTCATCGTCCAGCACATGCCGGAAAAATTCACCGCCGCCTTCGCCAAGCGGCTCAATTCGCTCTGCGAGGTCGAGGTCAAGGAAGCCGTCGACGGCGATGCCGTCCTGCGCGGCCACGTGCTGATCGCCCCCGGCGACCACCACATGCTGCTGGAACGGCGCGGCGCCCGCTACCACGTGTCCGTCCGCCAGGGACCGCTCGTTTCGCGGCACCGCCCGTCGGTCGACGTGCTGTTCCGTTCGGCGGCCCGCTCCGCCGGGTCGAACGCCATGGGCATCATCATGACCGGCATGGGCGACGACGGCGCCCGCGGCATGGAGGAAATGAAGCAGGCCGGCGCCTATACCGTCGCGCAGGACGAAGCCACGTCGGTGGTGTTCGGCATGCCGAAGGAAGCGATCGCCCGCGGCGGCGTCGCCAAAATCCTGCCGCTCGACCAGATCGCCCGGGAAATCATGCTGACGCATTCCCGCTTCTGACGCCTTTCCCTTCTACCCTTGGGGAGAAGGTGGCCCGAAGGTTCGGATGAGGGCGCGCGACACGGCAGAACTTTTGCTTGTGGCACCCCCTCATCCCCCTGCCGGGACCTTCTCCCCGCTGGGGAGAAGGGGCAGGTGGCGCCCTCTCATTCCATCTGCGATAACCCCGTCTTGCAGGGGAAGCCGGCGTGTCGCCGGCTGCCTCAACTCTTCTGCCGGAAATTGGCGCCGTCGAACGGCGGCAGGTCGCCCTGGTAGCGGTTCATGCCGATATCCCGCAGTGCGGAGCGGCGATGGATCTCCGCCATCACCGGCTCGAAAATGCTGTTGCGCCGTTCGAGTTCGGCATGCTCGGCGAGGTAGGCCGGCATGAGTTCGGCAATCTCGTCGAAGACGGCGGCCTCGTCGACCGTCGTCAGCCGGCCATCCTGCATGACGATACGGCCGGCGACCATGACGGTCTCGATGGAGGAGCCGTTCTCGGCATAAACGAGGTGCTTGGCCGCATCGTTGAACGGCATGAAGGGATAGGAGCGCAGGTCGAGGATCAACAGGTCGGCCGCCTTGCCGACCTCCAGCGAACCGGTGACATGCTCCAGCATCGCCGTCCTCGCGCCGCCGATCGTCGCCATGCGCAGGATTTCGTCGGCCGTTACCCATTTGCCATGATCCGGACCGGACACGGAATGGACGAGGCCCGCGACGCGCATGACGTCGAAGATGCGGGCCGTGTCGTTGGAGCAAACGCCGTCGGTACCGAGACCGACGGTGACGCCGGCATCCAGCAGGCGGCGCAAGGGCGCGATGCCGGCGCCGAGCTTCTGGTTCGACACGGCGTTGTGGGCGATGGACATGCCCGCCTCGCCCATCAGCCGCATATCCTCGTCGCTGACCCAGACGGAGTGGGCAAAAGTGGTGTTCCGCCGGAGCAGGCCGAGATCGTGGAGATAAGCCACCAGGCTCCTGCCGTAAAACTCATGGCCGGTGACGGCCTGCGTCTTGGTTTCCAGCACATGGGTGTGGAAGGGCACGCCATGCTCCACCGCAAGATCCATGCAGGCCGCCATGAGATCCGGGGTGCAGCGTTGCGGCGCCGAGGGCGCCAGCATGAAATTGAGGCGGCCCGCACGACCATGCAGGTTCGCAAACGCCGACTTGCAATAATCGGCATAGGCGTCCGCCGAGATCGGCGGACCGAAATCGAGCAGCGCCTGCAGCCTTTCCGGCATCACCTCGCGGGCGAATGGCAAGGCATCGAGCGTATGGATGTTCATCACCGCGCTGGAGATGTTGGCGCGGATGCCGGCGTCCTCATAAGCGCGGAAGACGGTGCCCAGCCGATCGAGGTCATGGGCCGGCGGATCGAAAAAATCGTCGCAGAAAGTGGTGACGCCGTTGCGCAGCGATTCCATCGCCAGAAGCAGGCTGCGCAGATAGAGCAGCCGCCCGCCGATAGCATCGTTCATCAGCAGCGGATAGGCGTAGAGCAGCCAGATCTCCAGCGGCATGCCCTCATAGCGTCCGCGGAAGAAGGTCTCGCTGGAATGGGTGTGGGAATTCACCAGTCCTGGCATGACCAACCTGTTGCGACCGTCGATGATCCGGGCGTCCGGCGCGGCCGCGAGATTGTGGCCGATGGCGGCGATCGTCTCGCCGTCGACCAGCAGGTCGGCCTCGAACGGCGCCGTGCCATGCGCCGCATCCACCGTCAGCAGCCTGGCGTTGCGGATGAGGGTCTGGCTCATGGCAGGTTTCCGAGCGATTGCAGCAGAAGGTCGTAATAGAGGGCAGGATCGCCGTCGCGGACCCAGAAGGCGTTGCGGGGCAGATCGGTGATCTGCCACCAGTCGGCCACCGTCATGCCGAGCGTCACCCGGCCGGCAAGCTCGACGGAGACGTTGATCTGGCGGCCTGCGAAGATTTCAGGCGCCAGCATGAAGGCCGGCACGCACGGCCCGTGCAACGGCGCGCCTTCCCAGCCATATTTGCGCAGGTCGAAGGCTTCGGAGAATTCCAGCATCTCGGCCGTGGCGATGCCGCAGCGATTGCCGAGCGCCCGCATCGCCTTCAGCCGCGCCGGCGTCGACAGCATCTTGTGGGTGACGTCGAGCGGCAGCAATGTCGTCTTGATGCCGGCCTTCAGCACGATGTCGGCCGCTTCCGGATCTACGTAGCAGTTGAACTCCGCAGAGGGCGTGATGTTGCCGACCTCGAAGTAAGCGCCGAGCATGGCGACGATATCGGCGATCTTTTCGGCGATATCGGGCGCCTTGCGCAGCGCCACCGCCAGATTGGTGAGCGGCGACAGCGCGCAGATCGTCACCTCACCCGGAAGGGCGCGTACCGTGCCGATGATGAAATCGACGCCGTGCTTCTCCTGCGCCCGAATGGCGGGTTTGGGCAGAACCGGACCGTCCAGTCCGGTTGGACCGTGCACGTGATCGGCGATCACCAGCGGCCGCATCAGCGGCTGGGGGCAGCCGGCGAAGACCGGGATATCCGGCCGGCCGGCCAGTTCCATCAATTTCAGGCAGTTGTCGAGCGTATGGTCGAGATGGATGTTGCCGGCGGTCGCGACCAGCCCGAGCACCTCGAAGGCATCGGTGCGGCCGAGGATCATCAGGATCGCCGCCGCCTGATCCTGGCCGGGATCGGTAAGGATGATCAGCTTGCGGGTCATGCCGCATCCTCGACGCGGCCCGGCGCGCCGCCCTCAAGCCAGGCGTAGAGTTCCCAGGTTTCGCTGTCGGGACCGTAAAAATACAGGCCGCGGGCATTCCAGGCATAATCGGCCGGCGGCCCGACGAACTCGACTTTCCTGGCGGACAGGTCCTGGTACAGCCGGTCGATCTCCGCGGGACTGTCGAGTTTGACGGCGATGAGCACGGCCGAAGCCGAGCCGGCTTTGACACGAACATTGGCATGGTGGGCGATGTGATCCCGCTCCCACAGCGCCAGCGTCAGGCCGGCGCCGGTGAAATCGGCAAAACCGGGAGCACGATGTTTCAGCCGGAAACCGAGCTTTTCAGTATAGAAGCGGATCGAGGCTTCGATATCGGTGACGAGCAGGCAGATATCCTGGATCGGATGGATCTGGGCGAATTCCATGGGCTCTAATCCTCTCTTTACTGGTCTTTCAACTCGCCGAATGAGCCGGCGGTCTTGGCACCGCCGAGCTTGCCGGAGAGCCAGACGCCGAAGACGGTGGCGAGATAGGGCAGTGCCTGCAGCAGGTCGTGGGGCACCTTGTCGCCGAACATCAACTGGGCGCGGATGCCGAGCGCGCCGGCAATGGCGAAGAACAAGGCAGCCGCCGTCGCGCCGATCGGATGGGCCGCGCCGAAGATGACGGCGGCAAACGCCATGAAGCCACGCCCGGCGGTCATGCCTTGCGCAAAGAACTGCAGGCTGCCGGTGGCAAGCTCCGCCCCACCGATGGCGCACAGGATGCCGCCGATCGACAGCGCGATGAGGCGCATGCGCACCGGCTGGATGCCGACGCCGCGGGCAGCGAAGGGGTGTTCGCCGCTTGCAGACAGTTGCAGGCCGAAACGGCTGCGCTTCAGCAGCAGCCATAGGGCGAAGACCACGAAAGGCATGGCGGCGACGAAGATCGACAACACGCCATAAGCGCCGAAGGCCGCCCCGAGTTTTGGCGCGCCGAAGGGGGCCGTGACCGTCGCCTGGCTGCCGAAGATCGATTCCACCGCCAGCGCCGTGCCGCCGATGCCGAGACCGGTCAGGCCGAGGCCGGCGATGATCGGATTGGCTTTCAGTTTTTCGATGACGAACCACGACAGCACGGACGCGATGACGCACATGGCGATGGCGATCACAATCGCCGCCGCATAGGACTGCGTCAGCATGATGCCGAGGATGGTGGCGCAGGCGCCGATGATCATCAGGCCTTCGAGGCCGAGGTTCCAGACGCCGGCGCGCTGGGCGATGACGCCGGCGAGCGTGACGTAGACCAGCGGCGTGCCGGAACGAAGAATGGCGATGATGACGTCATTCATGACGAACGTCTCCCCAGGCGCAGGAATTTCTCGACGAGGTTGGAACGGGCGGTGATGAACAACGCGATAGCGGCATTGATGATGTCGATCGCCGCGGCCGGCAGGCCGGCCATGATCGGCAGGTAGAGTGCCGCGGACGCCAATCCCCCGAAGAAGATCGCGGCGGCGGCGGTGCCGACCACCGAAAGATTGGCGACAAGCGCAATCAGGATCGCCGTAAAACCGTGTGTCGGCAGGAAGCCGGAGGCGATGCGGCCGTTCGGCCCCATGAATTCGATGGTGCCGGCAAGGCCTGCGAGCGCGCCGGAAATGACGAAGCTCGACAGGCCGAGCTGCCAGAGTTTTGCCCCCTGCCAACGCACCATGGTGCCGTTCCTGCCGGCAAGGCTCGCCAGCACGCCGAAACTGGTGCGGTTGACCAGCAGCCACATGAGGATGCCGACGACGATGGCAATGCCGATGATGGTCGGCGACAGGCCGAGCGAATTGGAAATGCGGTAGGCGGCATCGAGCGGCCGGCTGGACGCCTGCTGGCCGCTGCCGGACGGATCCTTGAGCGGGCCGGAGGTGACATAGACCAGCAGCAGGCCGGCGAGGAAATTACCCATCAGCGTGGTGATGACTTCGTCGGTGCCGGAGCGCAGTTTCAGGAGGCCGGGCCACAGCGCCCAGAGCGCGCCGCCCGTCATGCCGGCCAGGAAAATCAGCGGGATGACGATGAAAGCAGGGCCGCCCCTCAAGGCTTCTGCCGCGAAGGCGGCGGCAATTGCGCCGACATAGAACTGGCCCTGCGCCCCGATGTTGAAGAAACCGGCACGGAAGGAAATGCCGACGCCGACAGCGGTGATGAACAGCGGCAGCGCCCATCTCAGGCTCTGCTCGACGGCGCCGGGCCGCAGGAAGGCGCCGTCGACGACGGCCGTCAGCATCTGCGGCGCGTTGTAGCCGGCGAACTGGAAGACCACGGCGCAGAGGATCAGCGAGAAGGAGACGAAAATCAGGCTGCGGAGGATGGCGATGGCCCGGTCCTTCATCGTTGTGTTCCCGTCGCGGCAGCGCCGGCGCCGGTCATGGCGGCGCCAACGGATTGAATGTCATAGGGGGCGGCAAACGCGCCGGCGACACGGCCGGACAGCATCACCACCACCCGGTCGGAGATGTCGAACAGTTCATCCAGATCCGAAGAAATCAAGAGGATGGCAGCCCCTTTATCGCGCGCCGCCCGCAGCGATTCCCAGACGAAGGCGGTGGCACCGATATCGAGGCCCCGCGTCGGCTGGGCGGCGATGATCAGCTTGGCATCGTCATCGATTTCGCGCGCCAGGATGACCTTCTGGGCATTGCCGCCGGAGAGCGAGCCGGCGCGCTGCGACGAGGTGTGGTAGTGGACGCCCCACTTCTTCAACGAACCGTCGCACAGCGCCCGGATGCGGGCGGGATTGACCAGCCGTAACAGTGGACCCTGCAGCAGTTCCCGCGCACTCCAGTTTTCCCAGAGCGAACTGGTGAGGCTCAGGCCCTCGATATTGCGTTCGAACGGGATGATGCGCAGGCCGGCCGCACGGCGCGCCGCCAGCGATTTGCGGGTAATGTCCTCGCCGCCCAGGGCGATGGTGCCGGCGGAAAGGCCGGCAAGATCGGCAATGGCCCGCACCAGCGTCTTCTGGCCGTTGCCTTCCACCCCGGCAATGCCGACGATTTCGCCGGGACGGATGGAAAGGCTGACCTTGTCGAGCGGCGCGCCTTCGCTATCCGGCACGGTGGAGACGGCAGACAATACCAGCGCCGGTGCAAGCGATGCATAGCGCTGATGGCCGGATGGTACGTCGGCATGGGCACCGCCGTTGCCGACGAGAGCATCCCGGTCCCCCGGCTTATGGCCTTTGACGGCATCACCGACGATCAGCGTGGCCAGATGGTCGGCACTGATGTCTGCTGCCAATACCGGCCCTTCGACGCGCCGGCCGCCACGCAGCACGGTGATCGTATCGGCAATGCCCAGAACTTCGCGGATCTTGTGGAGGATGAGGATGACGGTCACGCCGCGCTGCTTCAGCCGGCGGACGCGGGCGAACAACATCTCGATGCCGACCGGCGACAGCACCGCAGTCGGCTCGTCGAGGATGAGGACCCTGGCATCGGTGATCAGCGCCCGGGCGATTTCGATGCTCTGCTGGGTCTCCACCGGCAGGTCGCGGATGCGTTTGGAAAAATCCACCTGAATATCGAGGCCGGCGAGATGGGCGCGCCATTTCTCCGCCAGCCCCTTGCGGGAATAGAGGCGGCCGCGGCCGGGTGCGCCGAATTCCATCGCCTCGGCCACCGTGAACGACGGCGGCAGGGCAAAACTCTGGTGCACCAGTTCGACACCGGCGGCGCGGCTTTCGCGCACATGGCCGGTGCGGATCACCTGGCCGGCGATTTCCACTGCGCCGTTCGTCGGCTGCACCAGTCCGGACGCGACACGGGCGAAGGTCGTCTTGCCGGCACCGTTCTGCCCGACCACCGCATGGATCAATCCCGGTTCGAAAGCGACAGACACGTCCGACAACGCCGTAACGTCGCCGTACCGGACCGTGACGTCACGGCATGCCAAAGCGGGCGGAGAGTGAATGGACATCAACGAGTTCCCGACACGAAATGGAGATGTGCTGGTGTGAAGCGTCTCCGGACAACCGGATCGCGGAAACGCCCTATCTTTTTGTTTTTACGCAATTCCGGGAAAACCGCCACGCGGTTTTCCCGGAAATTTCTCGCGTTACAGGGTGGTGTTGAATTCCACCTTGACGGAACCGTCGAGGATGCCGGCACGCACCTTGTCGACATCCTTCAGCGCTTCCTTGGCCTTGGCCGTCAGTTCGGCCGGACCCTGTTCGGCAAACAGCGGCGAGGCGATGAAATCGATGACGCCGGTGCCGAGGCCGGTATGTTCATGCGTGCCGCCCTTCCAGTCGACGCCGAGCGCCTTGGTGACTTCGTTATAGAGCGAGATGCCGAAATCGAGGCCGACGATGGAGATCACCGACTTCGGACCGAGCGGAAACTGCGCCGGCGACAGGCAGCTGACCATGCGGCCTTCCTTCTCGTTGGCGGCGGCGATGATGCCGCCGTCGGTCGCCGCCGCATCCGTCTGGATGTAGTCGATGCCGTCGTTGAACATCTGGGTGGCGATTTCCTGGCCCTTGGCCGGGTCCTGGAAAGAGCCTGCAAAGGCGGCGGTAACGGTGGCATCCGGCCGAACCGACAGAACGCCGGCTTTCAGGGCGTTAAAATCGGCATTGAGCGGCGGGATCGACACGCCGCCGATGAAGCCGATCTTGCCGCTGGTCGACATCTTGGCGGCAAAGACGCCCGACAGGTAGCAACCGAGATAATAGTCGTAGGAGACGGTGACAACGTTCGGGATCGCCGGCTCGAAGGGGTCGGCGAAGAGCTGAATCCACTTGGTGTCGGGATAGGACGAAGCGAGCGCCTTGAAGGGTTCGGCGACCTCGTTGAAGGTCGAGACGATGATCGAGGCGCCGGCATCGCCGAGCGTGCGGAACACGGTCTCGTAGGTCGCCGGGTCCTGGGCGTAGACGGCGCGATAGGTGAAGCCCTGCTCTTCCGAAAGCTGCTTGAGCTTGGCGATCATGGCGTCGACCGGGCCGTTATCGCCGGCTGCCTGGGTGTGGACCAGAGCCACCAGCCCGCCGGCGGCGCGCGCCATCTGCGGCATCAGGCCGGCAGTGAGACCGAGTGCGGCCGCACCGGCGCCGAGCTGCAGGAAGGAGCGGCGGTCGATGCCGCCGGGAAACGTATTTCCAGTCTTGATGTTCGTCATGTCAGTTCCCTCTTTTGTGTTTATTTTCAAACTCTCGATGTCACTTGTCTTGCGAAATCGGCGGCGAAGACGGAGCAGGGTTCATGATCATCACCTCCTGCTTCTGGATGGCGTCCAGCGCCCAGACGCCGGCGATGAACGTCTGCCATTCCGGGTCGGCATACATGGCTTGCCGCCGGGCCTCGCGGTCGGCGAGGCTGTCATAGGCCCACATCAAAACCGTGGTGTGCAGCGTGCCGATCTCGGAGGCATAAAGACCAACGAAGGTGTTCAGATGCCGCTTCTGGATCGGCAGGCCCTCGGACTCGTATTTCTTCATCCATTTGTCGACCGTGCCCGGCTTGAAGGTATAGGTGCGGTGTTCGAGTATCATCGGGCTTTCCTCAGGCATTCAGAATGAATTCGGCGCATTTTTCGCCGATCATGATGGCGGGCGCATTGGTGTTGCCGCTCGAGATGATCGGCATGATCGAGGCATCCGCCACCCGCAGGCCCTCGACGCCGTGCACCCGCAGGCGGGCATCGACGACGGCCATCGGATCGGTGCCCATCTTGGCAGTGCCGACCGGGTGGAAAGTGGTCATGGCGGTGGCGCGCAGCCATTTCGTCAGATCGGCATCGTTGTCCGCGGTGGGGCTGGGCGCCAGTTCCTGGCCACGATAAGGGTCGAACGCCTTCTGGCCGACGATATCGCGGGTGAGGCGAATGCCGTCGATCATGGTGCGAATGTCGAAATCGGCCTGCAGGTAGTTGGCGAGGATTTTCGGTTTGTCGGTCGGGTTGGCCGAGCGCAGCGTGATTTCGCCGCGGCTGACCGGATTGACCGGCCCGACGCGGATGGTGAAGCCGTGGTTGGCCTCGACGCGCTGCTTCTTGGCGAACGGATTGGGGAAATGCAGGTTCGCGGTCTTTTCCAGGGCCGGCATGAAATGCAGCTGGATGTCGGGCGCGATCAGCCCGTCGTTGGAACGCACGAAGGCGCCGGCCTCGTAGGGGAATGTCGTGGTGATGCCTTCGCCGAACAGCATGCCCTGCGCCACCGCAGGGATGAGCTTGTCAGCACGCAGATCGCCAAACAGCGTGATCGGCTCGCGGCATTCCCAGCTCATGACGCAATCGACGTGATCCTGCAAATTCTTGCCGACGCCCGGCAGATCGAGGAGCGGCTTGACGCCCACCGCCTTCAACTCGTCGGCGGGGCCGATGCCGGAGAGCAGCAGCGCTTTCGGCGTATTGACGACACCGGCCGACAGCACGATCTCGCGCGCGGCCCGCGCCGTCTGCAGATTGCCGTTCACGAGGTATTCGACGCCTGCGGCACGGTCGTTTTCGATCAGCAGCCGGGTGGTTTCCGCCCCTGTAATGACGGTCAGGCTGCCGCGATCCATCGCCGGGCGCAAAAAGGCCCAGGAGGTCGACCAGCGCTTGCCACGCTTGATGGTGAAATCGTAGCGGCCGAAACCTTCTTGCGTCGCGCCGTTGAAATCGTCGTTCAGCGGATAACCGGCTTCTTCGCCCGCCTGGCAGAACACGTCCATCAGCGGATTGTGGCCGCGGGCGCGGCAGACCGTCAGTTCGCCGTCGCCGCCGTGGAATTCGCCGTTGCGCTGGATATGTGCTTCCGAGCGGCGGAACGCCGGCAAAACCTCGTCATAGGACCAGCCGGGAAGGCCGAGTTGCGACCAGCGGTCGTAATCATGCCGGTTGCCGCGCACATAGATCATGCCGTTGATGGTGGAAGTGCCGCCGAGCACCTTGCCACGTGGCCAGTAAAGCGAGCGGTTGTTGAGATAGGGTTCCGGCTCGGTGTGGTAATGCCAGTTGTAGATGCCGGAGTGGAACAGCTTGCCCATCAGCATCGGCAGGCGGAACAACGGATTGCGGTCCTTGCCGCCGGCTTCCAGCAAAAGCACGCGGTTGGCCGGATCCTTCGACAGGCGGTTTGCAAGCACGCAGCCCGCCGATCCCGCGCCGACGATGATGAAATCATATTCCGGTGTCGTTGCCATGGGTCACCATGCGACGGGCTGCGCGCCCATCGCCTCAAGATAAGAATTGCAGAGAAGGAACGGGTTTTCGCGGCCGAGCACGCGGTCGGCGAAGGCCGGATGGTCGCGTTGAATCAGCGCGTATCCATCGGCAAGACCCTCGGCCAAGCCGGCCTGCGCAAAAATATCCGCCGCCGCATCGCCGAAACCGATGAACACCACCGGCCGGCGCATGGCCATCACCGTCTCGATCACCTTCAGCATCAGCGGACGCCAGAACGGCAGGTGGCCTCGCGCCTGGTGCGGATCGATATCCACCTTGAAGCGCGACAATGTCAGGGATGCATTGAGCAACAGCATGCCCTGCCCCACCCAGCGATCGGCGATAGCGGACGGCCCTTCGAAACCGGCGGAGGGGTCGCAAAGCATGCGCCTGACATCCGGCCAGCGGTCGAAATTTTCCGATAGCGCCGTGTCGCCGAAACGTGCTGCTGCGATCAGCTGCATATAGGCGCGGATGCTCTTCGAGAACATCTTGTCGAGTTCGACCCAAGAAGCGAGGTTGCCGGCCTCGAAGGCACGGCCGGTGGCAAAACCCGGCTCCGGATAAGGATCCTGACCGAGGATGACGCAACGCACGTCCTGTGGCGCAATGCCGTCGAAGGCGGCGAGCGCATGGGCACCCTTCGGCTGGCCGGGAAAATGCCTGCCGCGACGTGCCGGGAAGATCGGCTCCCACAGCTCGAAATCGAGATCCGCGTCGACACGATCGAAATGATCGCCGACGGGTCCGAGCGCTGCACGCCAGGCGGCCGGCAGATCGGCCTCCCAGCCGGCGAGCGTCCCAGCCATCGCCTCTTTCAGTGTCATCGGCATCTCGCCGTCCCCATTTTCGTTGTTGACGGGAGACTAGACAAAACCTGACCAAAGTGTCAACTTCCTGAAAATCGAAAAATGACGGTTCGGTCAATTTTTCTCGACCGGATCGTCAACTTTCTGAGTGGTGCCGATCCCTTGCTTTTCCGTGGAAAAGCGAGCAATGGCAGCTGCGCGCTGTTGCCATTTTCGGTTGCCAGTCGGAAGCATGTGGGAGTGGGAGACTGGCATGGCACGGGCACCGAAGGATTCGGACGAGAAAATTCGCGAGCGGAATGTCCGGCTGATCATCAAGGCCGGCATCGAGATCTTTTCGAGAAAGGGTTTCGACGGCACCCGGATCGCCGAGATTGCCGAGGCGTCCGGCCTGCCCAAGGCCAACGTCTATTATTATTTCTCCTCGAAGGAGGAGATCTACACGGCGATCATCGCCCACCTGCTGGCCGGCTGGGACGACGCGCTGAAATACATCTCCGCCGATCGCGAACCGGCGGAAGCCTTCAACCTCTACATCAGGGCCAAGCTCGACTACACCCGCCGGAACATCGCCGAAACCCGCCTCTTCGCCAGCGAAATCATCCAGGGCGCCCGCTTTCTCAAGAAGAAAGACCGCCAGCACATGCGCGACATCACCGACAAACATGTCGCCGTGATCGAAGGCTGGATCGCGGCGGGCAAGATGCTGCCGGTCAATCCACGGCATCTGTTCATCATGCTCTGGGCATCGACGCAGTTTTACGCCGAATTCGAACCGGTCGCCGCCGATGGCCTGCGCAAGCCCCGCCTGAAGGCGGAGGATTACGACATGGCGGCAAAAACCATTGCGGAAACGGTGCTCCGCGGCGTCCTGCCGGCGACATGACCCGTAGGCAGCTTGGCCGGCATCACCAAAAATTGACGGCGCCGGCCGACCGGCCGCCAGAAAGCATGGTACAATCCATCCGCTTGAAACGCAGCGAATGGATTGCCGATGCTCACCACGCTCGCAATGCTCTTCAGCCTCTCCAGCACGCCGCCGCTCGTTGCCCAGGCAGCCGGCAGCGAGGTGGATGTCAAGCTGGTGCTCGCCGTAGACACCTCCCGCTCCATGGATTTCGAAGAGGTCCGCATCCAGCGCGAGGGATATGTCGAAGCTCTACGGCACAAGGAATTCATCGACGCTGTCCGCAACGGCCTGAATGGCCGCATCGCCATCAGCTATTTCGAGTGGGCCGGCCAGGTGGTGCCCGGCTCCGTGATCGACTGGCAGCTCATCGAAACGCAGCAGGATGCGATGGCATTTGCCGATGCGCTCGAACGGCGGCCGATCAACACGCAGCGCAGAACCTCGATTTCCGCCGCCATCGCCCACGGGGCGGCGATGATCGTTTCCAGCCCCTTTTCCGGCATGCGCCAGGTCATCGACGTTTCGGGAGACGGCACCAACAATTCCGGCAATCCGGTCGCAACGACACGCGACAAGGCGGTGGAGGCCGGTATCGTCATCAACGGGCTGACGCTGATGCTGCGCCCCTCCGGCGCGCCCGGCGGCCTGGATAAATATTATGCCGATTGCGTCATCGGCGGGCCCGGCTCCTTCGTGCTGCCGGTCCACAGGATCGAAGATTTCGCCATCGCCGTGCGCCGCAAGCTGGTGATGGAGATCAGCGGCCTGCACCCCCCGGCGCAGGTCCACAAGGTTGCAGATACGGCAAAAACCGATTGCATGGTCGGCGAAAAGCAGTGGCAGGATCTGTTCGACCGCTGACGGTGCGCCGGCCCGGAGACGTCCATTCGACAGTCGTCAGGAACTGCTTTCCAGCCGGTACCGGCTTCCCGGATACAACAGCCGCACCGACGTGACGACCCGCTCCGAGGACCAGGTGCGGCGGCGGATCAGCAGGCAGGGTTCCGAGCGCACGATCGCAAGGTGCTTGCATTCCCACGGCTGCGGCAGCACCGCTTCCACGAACTGCTCCGTATGCGAGATCGGCGCAACGCTGGTCAGGTAGGCGTTCGGCGTGATCCGGGTAAAATCCTGCGCCAGATAATCCGGCGCCACGGCGGGATTGACGAAACGGTCCTCCAACTGGATCGGTACGTCGTCTTCATGATGCAGGATCACCGAGTGGAAGGCCGGCATGCCGACCTCGACTCCCAGAGCCTCCGCCAGCTCGTGGCCGCAAATCTCCATCTGCGCGAGAATCACTTCCGGCGTGTGGACGGAGCCGCGCTCGTTGATCTCGTCGGCAATGTTGCGGACACCCATGAAGGGTGCGCTTTTCTTCTTGCTGGCGACGAAGGAGCCGCTGCCCTGCACCCGGACGATGACGCCTTCGCTGGCAAGCTCCCGCAAGGCCCGGTTGGCGGTCATGCGGCTGACATTCAGCGTTTCGGCAAGCTCGTTTTCGGACGGCACGCGGTGATGCGCCGGCCACTCGCCGGTCTCGATCCGCTTCTTGATGTCCGCCTTCAAGCGCTCGTAAAGCGGCATCTCGCGCGGCCCGGAAGCTCGGATGATCTGATCGCCTTCCGGCATGCGCGCTTCTCCTAACTGCTGTTTCGATGTGCTTACAAAATATGCATCGAAAATAAAGTCTAAACTTTTCGCAAGCCTCTTGCCGACCTTGAAAAACTCTGCCATGTTCCCTATACAACTTTTCAAGGTCACGCAAATGCCGGCACCGAAGTCTCTCTTCTGCAGACAGATATTGCTCCCGGAGGGCTGGGCATCCGACGTGGTGCTGGGTATCGGCGGCGACGGCAGGATCACCTCCGTCGGACCCTGCAGTGAAGCGGCGGGTACTCCGGAAGAAGCGGCCGGTCCAGTGGTTCCGGCCCTGCAAAACCTGCATTCTCACGCGTTTCAGCGCGCCATGGCCGGCCTTGCGGAGATCGCCGGTTCTACCGACGACAGTTTCTGGACCTGGCGCGACACGATGTACCGTCTGGTCGGCCGCATGTCGCCGGACGATATTGAGGCAGTTGCCGCAAAGTTGTACAGTGAACTCCTCAAAGGCGGCTTCGGCCACATCGTCGAGTTTCATTATTTTCATCATGCGGCCGGCGGCCGGCACTATGCCAATCCGGCCGAAACCTCGCTGCGGATCATCCGCGCCGCGAAGGCGACCGGCATCGGCCTGACCCATCTGCCGGTGTTTTATGCCCATGCCGGCTTTGGCGGAACCGAGCCCGGCGAGGGGCAGCGCCCCTTCATCCACGATATCGATCAGTTCCTCTCGCTTCTCGACGCCCTGCAGCCGGAATGCGCCGCAGCGAGCGCAACGCTCGGCCTCGCGATCCATTCGCTGCGTGCAGCCACCCCGGACGAGATGCGGACGATCCTCGCCGCTGAAAAGACCGGTGGCCCAATCCATATCCACGTCGCCGAGCAGGAGCGCGAAGTCGAAGACTGCATCGCGTGGAGCGGACGGCGCCCGGTGGAATTCCTGCTGGACGAGATGCCGGTCGACGATCGCTGGTGCGCCATCCACGCGACCCACATGACGGCCGACGAGACGGCACGGCTGGCACGCTCCGGCGCTGTCGCCGGCCTGTGTCCGGCAACGGAAGCCAATCTTGGCGACGGCATTTTCCCCGCAACCGATTTCGCCGCGCTGGGCGGCGCATACGGTGTCGGAACGGATAGCCACGTCGCAACAACGGTTGCCGAGGAACTGCGCCTGCTCGAATACGGGCAGCGGCTGCGCGACCGCCGCCGCAACCGGCTGGCCACCGGCGCCGGCGCCTCCGTCGGGCGGACTGTGTTCGACGCAACCCTCAAGGGCGGCGCGCAGGCAGCGGGACTGGGCAGCAGTGGCATCCATGTCGGCGCGCGCGCCGATCTCGTCGTGCTCGACGGCAACGATCCGTTCATCGGCACGGCCAAGGACGACCAGATCCTCGACCGCTGGCTCTTCGCGCTTGGAAACGGCGCGGTCCGCGACGTCATGGCCGCCGGCCAATGGGTCGTCCGGGAGGGCCGCCACAACCAGGAAGAATCCATCGACAGCGCGTTCCGGGAGGTTCTCGCCAGGCTCGTCTGAGCCGGAAAATTTACATCCACGTCACTTGAACAGCAAACAAAAGGGGAATTTCATGCTGAACACCAAACTGAAATACACGCTGCTTGCCACCGCGCTGATGCTCGGCGGCTCGTTCACCGGCGCCAATGCCGCCTCCTATTGCGCCGACGGCAAGACCGTCACCTTCGCTGGCATCGACTGGGAAAGCGGCGCGCTGATCACCGAAGTCATGAAGTCGATTCTCTCCAAGGGTTACGATTGCAAGGTGGATTCGATCCCCGGCAACTCGGTGACGCTGGAGCAGGCGACCGCCAACAACGACGTGCAGATCTTCGCCGAGGAATGGATCGGCCGCTCGGATGTCTGGAACAACGCGTCCGCCGCCGGCCAGGTGACCTCGGTCGGCAAGACCTTCGTCGGCGCCTCCGAAGGCTGGTTCGTTCCGGAATACCTGATCAAGGGCGACGAAGCCCGCGGCATCGCAGCCGCCGCGCCCGACCTGAAGAGCGTTTCGCAGCTTTCCGACCCGAAGATCGTCGAGCTGTTCAAGGATCCGGAAGAGCCGTCCAAGGGCCGCTTCCTGAATTGCCCGTCGGGCTGGACCTGTGAAGGCGTCAACACCGCCAAGCTCGAAGCCTACAAGCTGACCGAAACCTACGTGAACTTCCGTCCGGGCACGGGCACCGCCCTCGATGCCGCCATCAGCGCCGCCTATCTGCAGGGCGAGCCGGTGCTCTTCTATTACTGGAGCCCGACCGCCGTCATGGGCAAGTTCAAGCTCGTCCAGTTGGAAGAGCCGGCCTATGACGAAGCCTGCTGGAAGGAACTGACCAGCGCCACCGGCAAGCGTGACGCCGGCTGCGCCTTCCCGGCGGTCGAAGTGGCCTACGGCGTCAACAGCACCTTCGCCAAGGAAGCGCCGGAAATCATCGAGATCCTCGAAAAGGCGACCTTCCCGCTGGAAGAAGTCAATGCCAGCCTTGCCTACATGGTCGACCAGAAGGCCGATGCCGTGGCTGCCGCCGAGCAGTTCCTGAAGACCAAGGGCGATATCTGGGGCGCATGGGTTTCGGCCGATGCCAAGGCCAAAATCGAAGCCTCGCTGAAATAGTCTCAAGCGGCCGCGCGCATCCTTTTGCGCGCGGCCTCCTTCATATTGGCATGTGACCGTCAGCCATCTCAAGGACTTGAGCGATGTTTCCAGAATCCCTGCATGTTTCCATACGTGAGCCGATCAACGCCGCCGTGCAGGCGCTGGTGGTCAATTACGGCTTTGTCTTCAAGGCGATTTCGCACGCCATCCTGCAGGCGATCCTGTTCATCGAATGGATCGTGCGCGGCCTGCCCTGGTGGCTGATGATCATCCTGTTCATGGCGCTGACCTGGCAAGCGACCCGCAAGGTCTCGCTCGTCGCCGTCGTCGCGGTGCTGCTCTTCGTGATCGGCGCGCTCGGTCTCTGGGATCTCGCCATGCAGACGCTGGCGCTAATGCTGATGGCGACGCTGATCTCGGTGGCGATCGGCGTTCCGATCGGCATCTGGCTTGCCAAGAGCCGGCCCATGCGCAGCATCACCCTTCCGGTGCTCGACGTGATGCAGACCATGCCGAGCTTCGTCTATCTCATTCCGGCGATCATGCTGTTCGGCCTCGGCAAGGTTCCGGCCGTGCTGGCGACCATCGTCTACGCCGTGCCGCCGCTGATCCGCCTGACCGATCTCGGCATCCGCCAGGTCGACAGCGAGGTCGTGGAGGCGGCGACCGCCTTCGGCGGCAGCCCGCGGCAGATCCTGTTCGGCGTCGAGCTGCCGCTCGCCACGCCGACGATCATGGCCGGCCTCAACCAGACGATCATGATGGCGTTGTCGATGGTGGTGGTCGCCTCGATGATCGGCGCCCGCGGCCTCGGCGAGCAGGTTCTCAACGGCATCCAGACGCTGGATGTCGGCAAGGGTCTCGAAGCCGGCCTCGGCATCGTCATCCTCGCCATCGTCCTCGACCGCATCACGCAGGGCTTCGGCCGCTCCAAGCTGGAGGACGGCAACAATGGCTGAGATCGAAATCCGCAACGTCTACAAGATCTTCGGCCGCAATTCGACCGAAGCCATGGCCATGGCCCGAAACGGCGCCGACAAGGCCGCCATCCTGGAGCGTACCGGCTGCAGCGTCGGCCTCAACGACATCAGCCTCAAGATCGGCGCCTCCCGCATCTTCGTCATCATGGGCCTTTCCGGCTCCGGCAAATCGACGCTGGTGCGCCACATCAACCGGCTGATCGAGCCGACCAGCGGCCAGATCCTCGTCGACGGCCGCAACGTGCTCGACCTCAATGCCCGCGACCTGCGCGAATTCCGCACCCGCCGCGTCAGCATGGTGTTCCAGAGTTTCGGCCTGATGCCGCACCGCACCGTGCTGCAGAACGTCGTCTACGGTCAGCGCGTGCGCGGCCTCAGCAAGGCCGATGCCAAACCCATCGGCATGAGATGGATCGAGACGGTCGGCCTGCTCGGATACGAGAACAAGTTCCCGCACCAGCTTTCCGGCGGCATGAAGCAGCGTGTCGGCCTGGCCCGGGCGCTGGCCGCCGATACCGACGTCATCCTGATGGACGAGGCGTTTTCGGCGCTCGACCCGCTGATCCGCAACGACATGCAGGATCAGCTGCTGCAGCTGGAAAAGAACCTCTCCAAGACCATCGTCTTCATCACACACGATCTCGACGAGGCGCTGCGCATCGGCGCAGAAATCGCCATCCTCAAGGACGGCAAGCTGGTGCAGGTCGGCACGCCGAGCCAGATCCTCAACACGCCGGCGGACGATTACGTCGCCCGCTTCGTCCAGCGTCGTGCCGGCGCGGAGGCTGGCCATCATGGCTGATACCGTCATTCTCGATACCCCACTGACCTGGAAAGAGATTGCCGCTGTCGCCAACGGCGCGGCGCTCGCTCTCTCCGACCAGGCCCGGCAGCGTATCGTCGCCGCACGCGGCATCGTCGAGGCCTTGGTGGAGCGGGAAATCCGCGGCTACGGCATCAACACCGGCGTCGGCGCGCTCTGCGATGTCATCATCAGCCGCGAGAACCAGCAGGCGCTGTCGCGCAACATCATCCTCAGCCATGCCTGCGGCGTCGGCCAGCCGCTGGAAAAGGCGGAAACGCGGGCGGTGATGGCGGCGCAGATCGCCAACTTCGCCCACGGCTATTCCGGCATCAGCATCGAGGTGATCGATACGCTGCTGGCCCTGCTCAACGCCGACATGCTGCCGGTGATCCGGTCGCGGGGTTCGGTCGGCTACCTGACGCATGCGGCGGCCATAGGCCTGGTGCTGATCGGCGAAGGCGAGTGCCGCCATGGCGGCGCGCTCATCCCCGGCGGCGAAGCGCTGCAACGCCTTGGCCTCGCACCCCTGACCCTGAAGGCCAAGGAGGGCCTTAGCCTCGTCAACGGCACGCCTTGCGCCACCGGCCTCGGCGCGCTTGCGGTCGCCCGCCTGTCACATCTCCTGGACTGGGCCGATGCGGCGACCGCGATGACCTACGAAAATCTCGGCGCCCAGGCCGATCCGTTTGCCGAAATGCCGCTGGCGCTGCGCCGGTCGCCCGGCTTGCAGCAGGTGGGCCGCAACCTGCGCCGCTGGCTCGAAGGCAGCGCGCTGCTCGCCAAATCCGCCGGCAGCCGCACGCAGGACCCGTTGAGCCTGCGTGCCGTTCCCCAGGTCCACGGCGCCGTGCGTGATGCACTTGCCCATGTCATCGAGGTCGTCGATCGCGAACTGTCCAGCGTTACCGACAATCCGGTCGTCTCGGGCTCGGCCGTGGCACCCGAGGTTCATTCGCAGGCGCATGCCGTCGGCGCGGCGCTGGGCCTTGCCATGGACAGCCTCGCGACGGCCGCTGCGGAACTCGCGGCCATCTCCGAACGCCGGATCGACCGTCTCGTCAATCCGCTGGTCAGCGGCCTGCCGGCCTTTCTGGCTGCCGGCAGCGGCGTCTGCTCCGGCTTCATGATCATCCAGTACACCGCCGCGGCGCTCGCTGCCGAAAACCGGCGCCTGGCGGCACCGGCAAGCCTCGACGGCGGCATCACCTCGGCCCTGCAGGAGGACATCCTGACGCACGCCACGCCCGCCGCCGACAAGGCTCTGGCGATCCTCGGCAACCTGCAGACCGTTCTGGCCATCGAGGTCACGGCGGCGGCGCAGGCCTACGACCTGCAGGCCGGAACGGCCGCCAAGGCACGGCGTACCGCAGGCCTCTACGATCGGGTGCGTGAAAAAGTGCCGTTCTATCGCGACGACCGGCCGCTGAACGGCGAGATCGCCAAGATCCGCACCCTGATCGAAACGACCGATATCGGCCCGCAAGGAGAAACGGCATGACTATCCTGCTGCGCAACGCCCGGCTCGCCACGCTGGCGCCCGGCCTTCCTGGCCCCGGCATCGTCGAAAGCGGCGCCGTCCTGATCGAAGGCGACCGCATCGCCTTTGCCGGCGAGGAACGGGATCTCGCCGCACCGTCCGGTGCCCGGGTGGTGGATTGCGAAGGCCGCTGGATCACGCCCGGCCTGATCGACTGCCACACCCACATCGTCCATGCCGGCAACCGCGCCAAGGAATTCGAAATGCGGCTTGCGGGCGCCTCCTACGAGGAGATCGCCCGTGCCGGCGGCGGCATCGTCTCGTCGGTGCGACAGGTGCGCGAGGCCAGCGAAGCGGACCTGATCGCCGAAAGCCTGCCGCGGCTGGATGCGCTGCTCGCCGAGGGCGTGACCACCATCGAGATGAAGTCCGGCTACGGCCTGACCGTCGACGACGAAGTAAAGATGCTGCGCGCCGCCCGTGCCCTGGCAAGACAGCGGCCGGTCGGCCTCTCCACCACCTATCTCGGCGCCCACGCGACGCCTGCGGACTACAAGGGCCGTAACGGCGATTTCATCCGCGACGTCGTGCTGCCCGGCCTGCAGGCCGCCCATGGCGAAGGCCTGGTCGATGCCGTCGACGGTTTCTGTGAAGGCATCGCCTTTTCGCCGGAAGAGATGCGCATCGTCTTCGATGCCGCCAAGGCTCTGGGCCTGCCGGTGAAGCTGCATGCCGACCAGTTGTCCAACCTGCATGGCGCCGCCCTCGCCGCCGAATACGGCGCGCTCTCGGCCGATCATCTCGAATATACCGACGACGAAGGGGCGGCGGCGATGACGAAGGCCGGCACCGTCGCCGTGCTGCTGCCGGGCGCCTATTATTTCATCCGCGAAACGAAGAGGCCGCCCGTCGACCTGTTCCGCAAGCATGCAACGAAGATGGCGCTCGCCACCGACAACAACCCCGGAACCTCACCGCTCACCTCGCTCTTGCTGACGATGAACATGGGCGCCACACTGTTCCACCTGACGATTGAGGAATGCCTGGCGGGCGTCACTCGCGAAGCCGCCCGTGCTCTCGGCCGCCTCGACAGCATCGGCACCATCGAGGCCGGCAAGCGGGCCGACCTCGCGATCTGGGACATCGAGAGCCCGGCCGAACTGGTCTACCGCATCGGCTTCAACCCGCTGCACCAACGGATCTGGAGCGGTTTTCTGCCGGAGGACAAGGCATGAGCGTCTTCGAAATTTCGCAGGGCACCTCGCCCGTCATCCTGGCCTTCCCGCACACCGGAACCGAGGTGCCGCAGGACATCTGGAACAGGCTCAACGACAACGGCCGGATTCTCGCCGATACCGACTGGCATATCCACGATCTCTACGCCGGGCTGCTGCCGCAGGCGACGACGGTGCGCGCCACCTTCCATCGCTACGTCATCGATGCCAACCGCGACCCGGACGGCACCAGCCTCTATCCCGGCCAGAACACCACCGGGCTGGTGCCGGAAACCGATTTCGACGGCAAGCCGATCTGGAAGGAAGGCGAAGCGCCGTCGCAAGCGGATATCGCCGACCGGGTGAAGAATTTCCACGCACCGTATCATGCGGCGCTGCTCGCCGAGGTCGAGCGGGTGAAGGCGCTCCATGGCGTCGCCGTGGTCTACGACTGCCATTCGATCCGCTCGCTCATTCCATTCCTGTTCGAAGGCCGGCTGCCGGATTTCAACACCGGCACCGATATGGGCCGCACCTGCGATCCGGCGATCGAAGCGGCTGCCGCCGACGTCGCCGCTGCCGCCGAAGGCTACAAGGCCGTCGTCAACGGCCGCTTCAAGGGCGGCTGGACCACCCGTCATTACGGCAGGCCGCAGACCGGCGTGCACGCCATCCAGATGGAACTCGCGCAGATCTCGCATCTGGCAACGGAGGCGCCGCCCTTCGCCTATGACGAGCGGAAGGCCGAACGGCTGCGCATCCACCTGAAACACATCCTCACAGGCATCGAAGCCGTTGCAAACCAATTGAAGACGAAGGGGGAATGACATGAACAACCCACGCCACAATACCCGCGAAGTCCGCGCCCCGCAGGGCACCGAGCTGAACGCCAAGAGCTGGATGACCGAAGCGCCGCTGCGCATGCTGATGAACAATCTCGACCCCGACGTCGCCGAACGGCCGCACGAGTTGGTGGTCTATGGCGGCATCGGCCGCGCCGCCCGCACCTGGGAGGATTTCGACCGCATCGTCGCGACGCTGAAGACACTGACGGAGGAAGAAACCCTCGTGGTACAGTCCGGCAAGCCGGTCGGCGTGTTCCGCACCCACAAGGATGCGCCGCGCGTTTTGATCGCCAACTCCAACCTGGTGCCGCACTGGGCCACCTGGGAACATTTCAACGAACTCGACCGCAAGGGCCTTGCCATGTACGGCCAGATGACGGCCGGTTCGTGGATCTATATCGGCACGCAGGGCATCGTCCAGGGCACCTACGAGACCTTCGTCGAGGCCGGCCGCCAGCATTACAACGGCAACCTCAAGGGCAAGTGGATCCTCACCGGCGGCCTCGGCGGCATGGGCGGTGCCCAGCCGTTGGCGGCCGTCATGGCCGGCGCCTGCTGCCTTGCCGTCGAATGCGACGAAACCCGCGTCGATTTCCGCCTGCGCACCCGCTATGTCGATGCCAAGGCGCATACGCTGGACGAAGCGCTGGCGCTGATCGACCAGTGGACCAAGGCCGGCGAAGCCAAGTCCGTCGGCCTGATCGGCAATGCCGCCGAAATCTTCCCGGAACTCGTCCGCCGTGGCGTCAAGCCGGATATCGTCACCGACCAGACCTCGGCCCACGATCCGATCCACGGCTACCTGCCGGTCGGCTGGACGGTGGCCGAATGGCGCGCCAAGCAGGAGAGCGACCCGAAGGCGGTCGAAGCCGCCGCCCGCGCCTCGATGAAGACCCACGTCGCCGCCATGGTCGATTTCTGGAACATGGGCGTGCCGACCCTCGACTACGGCAACAACATCCGCCAGGTGGCCAAGGAGGAAGGCCTCGAAAACGCCTTCGCCTTCCCCGGCTTCGTGCCGGCCTATATCCGCCCGCTGTTTTGCCGCGGCATCGGCCCGTTCCGCTGGGCAGCGCTCTCCGGCGATCCGGAAGACATCTACAAGACCGACGCCAAGGTCAAGGAACTGCTGCCCGACAACAAGCACCTGCATAACTGGCTGGACATGGCGCGTGAGCGCATCGCCTTCCAGGGCCTGCCGGCGCGCATTTGCTGGGTCGGCCTCGGCGACCGTCATCGCCTGGCGCTCGCCTTCAACGAGATGGTCAGGAACGGCGAACTGAAGGCGCCGGTCGTCATCGGCCGCGACCATCTGGACTCCGGCTCGGTCGCCTCGCCGAACCGCGAGACGGAAGCGATGAAGGACGGTTCCGACGCCGTTTCCGACTGGCCGCTGCTCAACGCCCTGCTCAACACCGCCTCCGGCGCCACCTGGGTGTCGCTGCATCACGGCGGCGGCGTCGGCATGGGTTTTTCGCAACATTCGGGCGTCGTCATCTGCGCCGACGGTTCCGACGATGCCGCCAAGCGCCTCGAACGGGTGTTGTGGAACGATCCGGCCACCGGCGTCATGCGCCATGCCGATGCGGGCTACGAGATCGCCCTTGAATGCGCCAGGGAAAAGGGCCTGCGCCTGCCGGGCATCCTCGGTAACTGAAGCAATTCCAGCAAAAGTGCGCAGCGATTTTGCGTTCGGAATTGCGCAAGAACAAAAGTTGGAGATTTCCGCGATTCGAAGAAAAGCGGAAATCTCCAGCCACGCGAAAGGGACCGGATCATGCGTATTCTGCGGGCAGCGGATCACAAGGCGATGCCGTGGAAGAACGGCGGCGGCGTCACCCGCGAGGTGGCGCTGGCGCCGGCGGAAGGCGCCGCCTTCCTCTGGCGGCTCAGCCTTGCGACCATTCGTGAATCCGGTCCATTTTCCACCTTTGCAGGGATCGACCGCACGATCGTCGCGCTGCGCGGCAATGCCGTCGACCTCATGGTGGACGGTGCTCCTGCCACGCGCCTCACCGCGGCGGGCGAGCCCTTTGCCTTTGCCGGTGAAGCCGCCGTCGAAGCCCGGATCGGCGACGGCGAGACCACCGACCTCAACATCATGACGCTGCGCGGCCACGCCCGCCACGTGATGAAACGCATCGCGTGGTCCGGTGACTATTCCGTTACCGGCGAGCATTCGTACACGATGGTGGTTCTCACCGGTTCCGTAGCCGTTGTAGAAGCGGACGGCAGCCATATGCTTGCCGCCGACGACGTGATCGCCGATCTTTTAGCCGGGGACGAACTGACGCTGATCGGCTCCGGCCCGTCCGTCGCCTATCTCGTCGGCATCGATATCCCCTGATCTTCGATTCGCAACGCACCCCGATTATACCCGTCTCAGGAAGAGGCGGGGATATTGGCAGCAGACATACAAACACGCTACACACGCAATGCGGTCGGCAAGACCGATCTTCAACGAAAGGCGTGAGAGATGTCAGTAGAAAAGGTAGCCATTGTGACGGCCGGCGGCAGCGGCATGGGAGCGGAAACGGCAAGACGTCTCGCGGCCGATGGCTTCAGGCTCGCCATCCTCTCCTCCTCCGGCAAGGGCGAAGCCCTGGCAAACGAACTGGGCGGCATCGGCATCACCGGCTCCAACCAGTCGAACGACGATCTCAAGCGCCTGGTCGATGCAACGATGGACCGCTGGGGCCGTATCGACGTGCTGGTCAACAGCGCCGGCCATGGCCCGCGCGCCCAGATCGTCGAGATCACCGACGAACAGTGGCACACCGGCCTCGACGTCTACCTGATGAACGTCATCCGCGCCGTACGCCTCGTCGCGCCGATCATGCAGGCGCAGAAATCCGGCTCGATCATCAATATTTCCACCGCCTGGGCGTTCGAGCCTTCGTCGATGTTCCCGACCTCGGCAGTTTTCCGGGCCGGGCTCGCCGCCTATACCAAGATTTTCGCCGATACCTATGCCGGCGACAATGTGCGGATGAACAATGTACTGCCCGGCTGGATCGACAGCCTGCCTTCCACCGACGAGCGCCGCGACAGCGTACCGATGAAGCGTTACGGCACAAGCGCCGAAATCGCCGCGACCGTCGCCTTTCTGGCGTCGGACGGCGCTGGTTACATCACGGGACAGAACCTCAAGGTGGACGGCGGCCTCACCCGCTCGGTCTGACGGCCGGAAGGGGCTCGGCACCCGACTCTGTCGCTTCAATCCATGTCTCCGCGTGGAGGCGACCCTCATACCAAAATAGCGTCCGCGCAGATGGCGTAATTTCGGGGGCGATTTGAGTGGAGAAAGCGGTGGAGACTGCGCTGCATTTTCCGCGGGACCCAGGTGGGCAGCGGGCCCGTCGGAGAAGGTGGAGTTGCAAAGCTTCAACCCGACCGAAACGGAGACCCCGATGACCGACGAAAGATTCGCCCTTGCCGAGTTTGCTGAAAGAGCGGCGATGCGGATTTTCTTCGCGCCCTTGCCGAAAGCGTGCTGCAAGTGATCACGGAGGCCGACGTCGACGGCCCGATCAGGGCAAGCCGATACGAGCGCGGCGAAACCCGCCAGACCTGGCGCAACGGCTATTGTGACCGCACGCTCGACACGCGGCTCGGCTTATCAAAACGGCATGACCTTGTTGTGATGGGCTCATGACCGAATGAACGATCCTTCCATCCTTGCCAAATGTAATGTGTTGGGTGTTCTCCCTGGGAACTGGATCCTCTACTGTAATGCCAAAACAGCCAGTGATGCAGCGAGCGCCGGCACCATCACCATGAAGCCGATCTTCAGGAAGGCCCAGGCGCCGATATGCAAACCCTCGCGACGTAGCGCACTTAGCCAGAGAATTGTCGCGAGCGACCCGGTGACGGAAAGGTTCGGACCAAGATCGACGCCGATCAGCACTGCGCCGGCGACCTTGTCGGACACATCCGCCAACTGGACGGAGCTTCCTGCGACCAGTCCCGCCGGCAGGTTGTTGACGAGATTGGTCAGCAGCGCGACCAGCGCGCCGGCGCCAGCGATAGTCCAGGTCGGAGATGTCGACGCATGATGAGAAAGGGCCTGCGCGAGACGGTCGATCAATCCCGTTCGGTTCAATGCCTCGACGACGACGAACAATCCGGCGACCAGCGGCAACACGCTCCAAGAGATACCTTTCAACGTCCCTACAGGACTTTGCCGGGTGATGAGCAGGACCGCGGCTGTCGCTACGCAAGCGGCAATAAACGTCGGAAGACCGAGGTCGAAATGCATGAGCGACGCGCCGAGCAGGATGACGGCCGTGCCACACAACGCGAAGCCGGCCAGCTTGCCGCTCCATGACAACGGTACGGCCTGCACATCCAAGGCGACGCTATCGGCCCTGATGACAGAGCGCTGGGTCCAGTACAATGCGAGGAACGTCACGACGATGGACGCAATCGCAGGCAGGCCGAAGGTTGCGAGCCAGCGCGACAGCGGCGGCATGTGCCCGCCCCCGAATATCACCAGATTCGCCGGATTGGAGATCGGAAAGACGAAGCTCGCGGCATTGGCGATGAACGCGCAGATGAACAAGTACGGCATGGGATCGCGCATCTTGGCCGCCTTGCAGGCCGCATATACGGCCGGCGTCAGAACCACCGCGGTCGCGTCGTTCGACAGGAACGCGGTGACCACGACGCCGACGGCATAGATCATGACGAACAGCCGCCTGGGCGATCCCTTTGCACAGGCGGTCGTGATCGAAGCAAGCCAGTCGAACAGGCCTTCCTGGCGCGCGAGTTCGGACAGCAGCATCATGCCGACGAGGAACAGGTAAACGTCCATCCCCTTGGCGACACCGGTCCAGGCCTCGGCCGGGCCAATCAGCCCGAGCCCCACGAGCAGGAGCGCGCCGGCGACCGCCCATATCGCCTCCGGCCAGGCAAAGGGCCTGGTGATGACACCGAGCGCGGTCAGCCCGGCTATACCCCAGGTCATGGTGAGTGCATTCATCATATGTCCAAACCGAATTTCGCAACACCCGCCGGCACATGGCCATCAGCGACCGGTCGTGGCATCCATATCGTTATTTTTCAGCGGAGCAATACTCTCCCGGCCAAGCACGAAGGCTGCGACGGCGAATGCGGCAACGCCGCCATGCACCCAATAGGCAAGCCCGTAGCCTCCCATGTCTGTCAGCCAGCCGGCGACGATATTGCTGAGCGACGCCCCGATCCCCTGCACGGTCATCACCGCGGCAAGACCGACATTGAACCGTCCCGTGCCGGCCAGGATCCGTTCCACCGCAACGGGGGTCGCGATGCCGATCAGTCCGGCACCGATGCCATCGAGGATCTGCACGGGAAAGATGATGGAAAAATCCGTGAACGAGCCGGCAATCGCGCCGCGAGCCGGCAGCGCCAGCAGGCCGATGAGGAAGATGCTCGCCAGGCCAAAACGGCGGATAAGAAACGGCGCCGCGAGCGCCATGACGATCATGGCAAGCTGCGAAACGCCCGTGGTCACTGCCGTGGTGAGGAACGGGGTGCCGAGCCGGATGGAAAAATCCTGGGCAATCAGGCGGCTGATCGGCGCGTTGCCGAAGTGGAAGATCATCAGCGTCACGGCAAGCAGGATAAGCCCCTTGCTGCTGACCAGAACGGAATAGCCGGACGGACCGGGGGCGCCGTCATCATGGGCAAGGCCACGCGCGACGTCATGATTGATCTTCTTGGGGTCGATGGCGAGCGTCGCCACCACGGCGGCCATCGCCGTCAGGACCATCAGCCCGATGATGCCGTTCAGGCCGAACGCGACGGTCGCCGCGTAGATGCCGGCAAGGGAAGCGACGTTGCCGAGATGGTTCCAGAATTCGTTTCTGGCCACCTGATGCGAAAAGCGTTTCTCGCCGACCAGCCCCAGCGTCAGGCCCATCAACGCGGGGCCGACGATGGCGCCGACGATCGCCGTTGCCGACTGACCGCCGAAAACCGACGCGTTACCGGGGCTCGCAAGCGTCCACAGCGCCGCTGCATTGACCAGGATGACGGGAACGATGATCAGCGTGCGTTTGCGGTGAGACGCATCGACCCAGGCCCCGAACAACGGCGTCGCGACCATGCCCAGCACACCGCCGAGCGTGGCGACAACACCCAGCGTCATCGGTGACCAGCCGTGGGTCGCAAGAAAGCCGTCGAGGAACGGACCCAGGCCGTCGCGCGCATCGGCAAGGAAAAAATTGAGGAAGGCGAGCGCCACCAGAGACCGATCGGTCAGGCCTGTCCGTGAAGTGGTTTGCATTCCGGTCTCTTCGTGCACGTGGCGTTATGGGATGTGATGGCAGCCTGAAACGAACGATGAATACGAAAGTTCCAGGCGGCCGATTTTGCTGTAGAACCCCGAATATCGTCAGGGTCCGTCATGGCGCAGCATGTCTTCGATCAGACCGTGGCGCGGCGGTCCGCCGGCCGGCCCAAGCGCTTCGACGCTGCCGTCCTGGCGGATGATGTAGGTCGCATGCAGGAAGCCGTGCTCGAAGCGGCCCTGGACGCTGACGGGTTCGTTGAGCGCGACGAGCTTTCCGCTGTCGCCGGCAGGCCCGGTCTCCACCAGCGCGCGTCCGCTATCGTCCTGGACGATGAACTTGTTGCCGAAGACTTCGGCCACCTTCCCTTTGACGGTCACGAGGCTCCATTCCTGCATCGCCGAAATCGCGACCGGCGTTGTGGGGGCGAGTTCCATGCCTGGACGCGCCAGTTTCATCGCACCGGCGCCGGCGGCCGCGCCGAGCGCCAGGATGGCGAACGCCGTGACGCCGAACGCCGCCGGATGACGCGTCCTGTTTCTGTGCGGCCGATGTGGCCTGCCAGCGTCCGTCTCGTGATGATTGTCGGAAGCGTTATCGTCTATGGTCGACATTTTGGTCTCCTGTCCTTGTTCGACGGGAGAGTTTTAACAGCCCATTGCCATCAGCAGCCTGAACCTTGCGGTTCAGGTTGAGTTAAGCCTGATTGCCGTAACAATGCGGCGTTCCAATCAGAAACGGACCAGCCATGCGCGTGCTTCTTGTCGAGGATGATGCCGACCTGTCCAGGCGCATTGCCGCCAGCTTACGGGCGGAAAGCTTCGTCGTCGACATCGCTCGGAACGGGGAGGATGCCCAGCATGCCGGCCTCACGGAGTTTTACGACGTCGCAGTGCTGGATCTGGGATTGCCCAACATCGATGGCGTGTCCGTTCTCAAAGCGTGGCGCGCCGCCGAACGCACCTTTCCGGTGCTGATCCTGACGGCCCGCAACGGATGGCCGGACAAGGTCGAAAGCTTCAAGGCGGGCGCGGACGATTTTCTGACCAAGCCGTTCAAAGTGGAGGAATTGGTGTTGCGACTGCGCGCGCTCGTGCGGCGCTCGACAGGACATGCGAGCTCGAAAATCGCTTGCGGACCGCTGACGTTCGATGCCCAACTCGGCACTTTCGAACTGAGCGGCCTGCCGTTGAAGCTGACGGCCCTGGAATGGCGCGTGCTGTCATGCCCGATGCTTCGGAAAGACATTATAGTTGACCGGCGTGAACTGATCGAGCGCGTCTATGAGGGCGACGCGGAGGTCGATTCCAATTCCATCGAGGTCATTGTCGCGAGATTGCGGCGCAAGATCGGGCCGGAGTTGATCGAGACGGTGCGTGGACGCGGCTACATGCTGACGGTCGCGTTATGAACGGCCTGGAATTCTTCAGGCGCGCATCGATATCGCGGCGGCTGGTCGGTTTTTCGCTGCTCTTCGTGACGGCGACGGTCGTGGTCGCATCGGTCATTCTCTATCTGATCGTCGCAAGCGTCGTTCGCGAACAGATCGACCAGCGGCTCGACACTCAGATCGACGGGCTGCGCGGCGCGCTTTCTGTTGGCGCGGACGGAACCATTGTGCTCACGACCGCGCTGGACGGGCCGCCCTTCGACCGCCAGGGCTCGGGATGGTATTGGCAGATCTCGGGGGATCGATTGCACGTGACCTCCAGGTCGCTTGCCGGCCAGACCATCGACAGCCCTCCTCGCCCGTTCGACTGGCGGCAAGCCTTGAGCGGGGAGCCCGGTCCGGCAGGCCGCGTGGAGTTGGGTGAAGAGGACCTCTACGTGCGGGTCGCCGGGGCAAGCATCGCTGGCAAAGCGGTTGAGATCGCCGTCACGGCGCCGCAATCGGCGCTGAGTGCGCCGGCGCGGCGCGCTTTGTTCTGGCTGGCGTCCGCAATGGCCTTGCTCGGGGCCGCACTGGTTGCCGGCATCTTTGCCCAGACGCGCTACGGCCTGCGCCCCCTCCGGCAACTCACCGTCGACGTTTCGGCGATCACGGCTGGCAACCTGCCCCGGTTGCCCGATACGGATGTGGAAGAGCTGCGCCCGGCGTCTCAGGCGATCAATCGCCTGGTCGATCAAAACCTCCAGCGGTTGACCGATACGCGCCTGCACTTCGCCAATCTGGCCCATGGCCTCAAGACGCCGATTACCAGTCTCTCGCTTGCGCTCGATTCCACAAACGACCCCAGAGGAGAGATGCGCAGCCTGGTCGGCAGGATCGACCAGCGTATCCGACATCACCTAGCCCGCGCCCGAAAAATAGCCGCCGGTGGACCAGGCCTGAGCATGCCCGTCAGGCCCTGCGTCGATGATCTCCTGCTTGTCATGTCGCGGATTTACGCCGAACGGAGTATCATGGCGCATTGCGAGATCGATCCCAACCTGTCGGTTACCTGCGCTGAAGACGATCTCGACGAGATCCTTGGCAACCTGATCGACAACGCCTTCAAGTGGGCAAGAAGCTCAATCGTTATCTCGGCCAAGTCCGAGGGTAGCATGACCATTATCGAAATTGTAGACGACGGCCCCGGCATGACGCCAGCAGCCGTCGGACAGGCATTCCTCCCCGGAAAGCGCCTTGACGAGACAACGCCAGGCGATGGCTTCGGGTTGTCGATCGCCAGTGAACTTATCCAACTCTACGGGGGTACGATTGCACTCTCCGCTGTCGATAACGCGGGGCTGCGATGCTTGATTTCGCTGCCGCGCGCCGGGCCTTGAAGTGCGCAAAGAAGCCCGGCGCGGTTTGACCGTCCCAGATAAACGGGCCGCTGCTTTAGGCGTAAACTCATAAAATCACTTGTTATTTAGCCGTGCCGATGATTCAGGGCTTTCGAATTAGGGAGCCTTGGAATGATGCGCCGCCGCTAAGAACTCACCGACCACTCCGATTGGGGCTTCAAGGGCCTGAAGCTGCATCCAACCATCAACGGCTATCACCTGGCCGACCCGGAACTGCGCGTGATTTTGTGACGAGCGAAGAAGCGCTGGATCGTGCCGAACCTGAAGAACAGCTCGTGTTCGGCGAGGCAATGGCGAACCTCTTCAATCGTCGCATCCCTGTCCGGTCCCAACGCGTCGAGAATGGTGGTCATATGTGCATCGATCCGGGCGGAGCGTTGGTCTCCACCCAGTGCACGAGGCCGGGCGTCGCCTTGTTCTCGCGCTCGCTTGCGCCAGCGACTGATGCTGGCCGCACTGACATCAAAACGCTCGGCAGCAGCCCGATGCGACAGGCCCTGTGAAACCGCTGCAAGCACCCGAACCCGCAAATCCATCGATGTTGAAATGTAAATCCTTGCTGCGAAGTTCCGCAAAAGTCCGGAGTTTCGCGGCAGATGCTTTCGACAGAAAGTATTCCATATTTTAATCACGAGCCGGCGCGTGGCCGGCCCTTTGACGTGTTTACCAGCAGCAGAAGCCGCCGTCGACGAGAAGATCGACACCCGTCACGAAGCTTGAGGCATTCGACAGCAGGAAGACCGCCGGCCCGACCATTTCATCGACATTCGCCATGCGCTGCATCGGCGTCTGCTCTTCGAACAGTTTCGTCTGGTGCACCATTTCCGGCCGGGTGTTCATCGGCGTTGCGGTATAGCCGGGGCTGATGGTGTTGACGCGGACGCCGCGGCCGACCCATTCCATCGCCATCGACTTGCTCATGTGGATGACGCCGGCTTTCGAGGCATTGTAGTGGCACTGGTTGAGGCCACGGTTGACGATGACGCCGGACATCGAGGCGATGTTGACGATGGAGCCGCGGCCGGATTTCAGCATGGCGCGAGCCTCCGCCTGGCAGGAGAGGAAGACGCCCTTCAGGTTGATGTCCATCATCGTCTGGAACTGGCTTTCCTCCATCTCTTCCGCCGGATTGGCGTTGGCGATGCCGGCGGCGTTGACGGCAAGCGTCAGTGCCCCGAGTTCCGCTTCGGTGCGTGCAACCGCATCGTTCAACGCCGCACTGCTGGTCACGTCAGCGGCGATCTGGATGCTGCGGCGCCCTGCCTTGGCGATGAACTCGGCGGTCTTCGCCAGCCCGTCGTCCGAGCGGCGGTCGAGCAGCGCCACGTCGGCACCGCACTGGGCCAGGCCCATGGCGATCCGCTGGCCGATGCCGCTGCCAGCGCCGGTCACCAGGGCGACGTTGCCGGAAAGATCGAACATTTTCGGCGCATTGAGGGTGATTTCAGACATAGAGTTGTTCCTGTTCAGATCGTTGCCAGTTCCATGACAGAGACGTCGTTGGCGTCTTCGCGGTTCAGGATACCGGCCTGTTTTCCCTGGGCCATCACCATGATGCGGCTGGAGACGCCGAGCACCTCCTCCAGATCGGAGCTGACCACGATCACCGCCACGCCTTCGCGGGCCAGATCGACGATCAGGTCGTAGATCGACGACCGGGCGCCGACATCGATACCACGTGTCGGCTCGTCCAGCACCACCACCTGCGGCCGCTGCGCCAGCCATTTGGCAAGCACCACCTTCTGCTGGTTGCCGCCCGACAGCTCGCCGGCATTCTGGCCGCCGCGGCCCTTGACGCCGAATTTCCGGATGAACTCGTCGGCAAACTCGCGGACGCGGCGCGATGATATCCAGCCCTTGCGGGCGATGACGCCGAGATTGGCGTAAGCGATGTTTTCGGCAATCGAATGATCGAGCACCACGCCCTGATGCTTGCGATCCTCCGGCACGAGAACGATGCCCTTGCGGATCGCCTCTATCGGCGAACGCGGTGTCACGGGCTTGCCGTGCAGCAGCACCTCGCCGGCGGAAATGGGGTCGGCGCCAGTGATGGCGCGCACGAGCTCCGTGCGGCCGGCGCCCATCAAGCCGGCAATGCCGAACACTTCGCCCTTGCGGACGGAGAAATTGATGTCGCGGAACGTGTTGGACGGCGAGCACAAGCCGCGGACTTCCAGCGTCACCTCCTCCGTCGGCGTCGGCAGCGTCGGGAACATGCGTTCCAGCGAGCGCCCGACCATTGCCTCGACGATGGTGCGGATCGGCACGTCACCGGTGTCGAACTCCTGCACCTTGGCGCCATCGCGCATGACGACGATGCGGTCGGCAATCTGGCGGATTTCCTCGAGGCGATGCGAAATGTAGATGACGCCGACGCCGTCCGCCTTCAGCCGCTCGATCTGGCGGAAGAGCAACTGCGTCTCCTCGCCGCCGAGCGCCGCAGTCGGCTCGTCGAGAATGAGCAGGCGGGCATTCAGCGTCAGCGCCTTGGCGATTTCGATCAGCTGCTGCCTGCCGGTCGACAGGCCTTCGACCAGCCGGTCGGGCGAGACGTCCAGGCCGAGCCGTTTCAGGCCGGCCCGCGCCCGCTCCTCCATGCCCTTCCGGTCGATGCGGCCGGCCTTCATCGGATAGCGGCCGACGAAGATGTTCTCGGCAATCGAGAGTTTCGGCAGCAGTTTCAGTTCCTGGTGGATCATGCCCACGCCCTCGTCCATGGCGGCGCGGGGATCGGCGGGCGCATAGGGATTGCCCAGCCAGGTCATCTCGCCCGCAGAGGGCTGCACGGTGCCGGAAATGATGTTCGACAGGGTCGATTTTCCGGCACCGTTTTCACCGAGCAGCGCCACGACCTCCCCCGGATAGATGTCGAGGTCGACACCGTGGAGAACCTTGATCGGACCGTAGGACTTTTGAACGTCTCGGAGCGACAGGATTGGAGAGCGGGTCGTCATGGCGCGGCTGCCTTTCAGGACCGGGTTACGGATGGCTCTTGACGAATTCCGGTGCGTTTTCGCACGTCGTCAGAACGGCGTTCGGCGTCTGGCGCTCTTCGACCTTCTGGCCGGCGGCGACGGCAATCGCGGATTCGACAGCGAGAACGCCCATCTTCTGCGTGCTCTGGGTTGCCGTTGCGATGAACGGACCCTTGCACTTTGCGAGGTATTCGAGCGCCGAGACGTCACCGTCGTAACCGCCGATGATCACCTTGTCCGAGAGGTTGGCAACGTCGACGGCCTTGGCCGCACCCATGGCGAGACCGTCAGCCTGGCCGAAGATGATGGTGATGTCCGGGTTGGCCTGCAGCATGTTCTGCGCGATCGAGAAACCCTCGTCCGCCGACCACATGTTGCTCCACTGCTGGTCGACCAACTCGACACCGCTGTTTTCGTCGATGGCGCGCTTGCAACCGGTGAAGCGGTCGACTTCCGGCGTCGTGCCCTTCTGGCCGTGGATGATGGCCATCTTGCCCTTGCCGCCGGCCTTCTCGATGATGTGCTTGCACACCGCATAGGCGGATTCGACGCTTTCACCGGCAATGAAGGTATCGCCCGGCGCGCCGTCCGGAACGCGGTCGACGTTGATGACGGGGATGCCGGCTTCACGGGCGAGGCGGGTCGGAACGGCAGCAGCCGCTGCACCGGCCGGGATGTAGATGAAAGCGTCGATATCCTGCGTCATCAGGTCCTGCACCTGGCTGACCTGGGTGTTGGTGTCGTTCTTCGCATCGACGACGACAACCTCGATGCCCTTCTCCTTGGCATGCTTTTCGACGCCGAGCTTGATCTGGTTGAAGAAGTCGGCCTGCAGGTTCGGAACGGCGAGGCCGATCTTCTTGATTTCGGCCGCCGCTGCCGGCGCGGCGAAAATTGCAGCAGCAGTCGCCGCCATCAGGATTTTGGACAGTTTCATGGTTTCTCCTCCGAGTTGCCCGGTGGTTTGCTGCCCTGGCAGAAGACCACCTTCCCTTTTGCCGGCCCGCACCATTGCAGACCGTTTTCAGTCCCCCGCAGCGCTGAGGCTGCGGCGTGAAAGTCGTTACTTGCGCTTGCGGTAGGTTTCGGCCGTGACGGCGAGCACGATGACGGCGCCGATGATGACCTGCTGCATGAAGGGCGAGACACTGAGCAGGTTGAGGCCGTTGCGCAGCACGCCGATGATCAGCACGCCGATGATCGTACCGCCGATGCCGCCGGTGCCGCCCGACAGCGAGGTGCCGCCGATGACGACCGCGGCGATGGCGTCGAGTTCGTAGGAAACGCCCGAGGACGGCTGGACCGAGTCGAGGCGGGCCGCCAGCACCATGCCGCCGAGGCCGGCGAGGAAGCTGCAGACCACATAGACGAGCACGGTGGCGCGCTGGACGTTGATGCCGGCAAGGCGGGCCACTTCGGCGTTGCCGCCGATGGCATAAAGCACGCGGCCACCATGGCGATAGCGCTGGTAGAGAAGGCCGATGGCGAAGACCGCGATCATCACGGCAACCGTCAGCGTCAGGAAGCCGCCGAAGCGCACGATGGCCATCATGTTGAACCAGGCCGGAAAACCGATGATCTGCTGGCCGTCGGTGATCATGTTGGCGATGCCGCGCGTCATCGACATCATGGCAAGCGTGGCGATGAAGGCCGGAACATTGAAGCGTGTAATCAGGATGCCCGCGACAAGCCCGTTGGCCGAGGCGGCGGCGAGCGCGAGCGGGATGGCCAGCCACATCGGCACGCCGGCGACGACGTTGAGATAACCGAGCACCATCATCGCCAGCGCCATGACCGAGCCGACCGCGAGGTCGATGCCCCCGATCAGGATCACCAGCGTCATGCCGACGGCCATGACACCCAGCACCGTGATCTGGTCGAGCACGTTGAGGAAATTTCGCACCGACAGGAACTTGTCCGTCGCGAACGAGAGGAAAAGGCAAAGCACGATCAATCCGATCAGCGGGCCTGTCGCTCCGCGGAGCGACGGAATCATTCCGCCTGCAAATCCCTGTCTTTCCTTGATTGCCGCCGTCATCAGCGCTCCTCCTCCCGAACCAGCAAGCGCCTCGCTTCGGCGTCTTGCATAATTATTCAGTAATGTGTGTAAATTCGTAACCGGCATTTCACGACCTGTCAATAGTGCACGCATTCTTAATATTTGATCCAATGCCGCCAATTTCGCTTGACTTGGATCGCAGTCGTGCAAATATATGTGCAACTGTATATTTATTCACAACGAGGATTCCATGCAGCCGAACGATCTCGACCGCATCGCTCGACAGATCCGCCTTCGCGATCTGCAAACGGTTTTCGAAGCCGGCGCCGGCCATATCGGCGGGGAAATGTCAGCCATCGACATTTTGACGGCGCTTTATTTCCGGGTGTTGCGCATCTGGCCCGATCAGCCGAAGAACCCGGAGCGCGACCGCTTCGTGCTGTCGAAGGGTCACGTTGCCCTGGCGCTTTATGTGACGCTGGCGAAGCGCGGTTTCATTCCCGAGGATGAGATCAGCACCTTCCTGAAGCCGCATTCGCGCCTGAACGGTCATCCGAACTGCAACAAGGTTCCAGGCGTCGAGACAAACACCGGCCCGCTCGGCCACGGTCTTCCGGTCGCGGTGGGCATGGCGAAAGCCGCGAAACTGACCGGCGCGAAATACCATACCTATGTCATGACCGGCGACGGCGAGATGCAGGAAGGTTCGAACTGGGAGGCGATCGCCTCGGCCGCGCAATTCGGCCTCGACAACCTGACGCTGATCATCGACCACAACCGGTTCCAGCAGGGCGCGTCGCTGAAGGACACCAACAATCTCGCTCCCTTCCCCGCCAAACTTAGCGCTTTCGGCTGGGACGTGACGGAGATCAACGGCAATTCGATGGACGAAATCGTCCCGGCGCTGGAAAAGCGCGGCAACCGCCCGCACTGCATCGTCGCCCATACCAACAAGGGCCACGGCATTTCCTTCATGCAGGACACGGTCGACTGGCATCACAAGGTGCCCAACGCCGAACAATACAAGATTGCCGTAGCTGAACTGTCGGAGGCCCTGTGATGAAAGACGTTGTGACTTCTCCCAAGCTGCACGACTGCCGCGACGCCTTCGTTGCCGTTCTCGAACGCCTCGGCGCGGAGAATTCCAAGATCGTGGCCGTGTGCAACGACTCGGTCGGCTCCTCCAAGCTCGGCGGCTTCAAGTCGAGGTGGCCCGAGCGCCTGGTCAATGTCGGCATTGCCGAACAGAACATGGTGGGCGTCGGCGCCGGCCTCGCCAATGGCGGCCTCCTGCCCTTCGTCTGCGGCGCCGCCTGCTTTCTGACCGGTCGTTCGCTGGAACAGATCAAGGCCGACATCGCCTATTCCAACGCCAATGTGAAGCTGATCGGCATTTCCTCCGGCATGGCCTATGGCGAACTCGGCCCGACGCACCATTCCATCGAGGATTTCGCCTGGACCCGCGTCCTGCCGAACCTGCCTGTCGTCGCCCCCTGCGATTCCATCGAGACGGCTGCGGCCGTCGAATGGGCGGCGCAGTATGACGGTCCGGTGTTCCTGCGGCTTTCGCGCGTCGGCGTTCCCGACCTGCTGCCAGCGGGCCACAAATTCGAGCTCGGCAAGGCCAACCTGCTGCGCGATGGTGACGCCGTCACTCTGCTTGCCAACGGTACGCTGACTCACCGCATGATGAAAGCTGCCGATATCCTCGCCGAACAGGGCATCGAGGCGCGCGTGCTCAACATGGCCTCGGTTCGTCCCATCGATGTCGATGCGGTCGTCGCTGCTGCCCGCGACACCGGCGCCATCCTGACGGCGGAAGAGCATTCCGTCATCGGCGGCCTCGGCTCGGCGGTTGCGGAATTCGTGGTGTCGGAAGCGCCGGTGCCGATGAAGATCCTCGGCGTACCCGGCATCTTCGCGCCGACCGGCTCGGCGGAGTTCCTGCTGGACGAGTTCGGCATGTCTCCCGCCGCCATCGCCGAAGCGGCTATCACTTTGATCGCACGGAAGTCTCGCGCATAAGCTTGCGTCTGAATTCCTGCTGGGCGCGGCAACCCCTCCCTTTCGCCGCGCTCAAAAATTCCTGCTTGCCGGAGCCGCCATGACGACCGCCATCCTTGCCATCGACCAGGGCACCACGAACTCCAAGGCCGTGCTCGTCTCCACGACCGGCGAGATCCTGTCGCGCGGCGCCTCGCCCGTCGGCATCGAGCATCCGCAGCCCGGCTGGGTCGAGCAGAGCCCGGTGCGCCTGTGGCAATCGGTGCAGGAGGCAATCGCCGCCTGCCTCGAGGCCGGCCCCGCCGTCGACATCCTCGGCATCGCCATTTCCAACCAGCGCGAATCCGTCACCCTCTGGGACGCGGAGACCGGCAAACCGCTTGGTCCCGTGGTCAGCTGGCAATGCCGCCGCAGCGCGCCCGCCTGCGCCGACCTGATCGCCGCCGGCCACGCGCCGCGCGTGCAGGCGCTCACCGGCCTGCCGATCGACCCGATGTTCCCCGGCCCGAAGATGAAGTGGCTGCTGGATCGCGTTCCGCCCGGCCGCAATGTCCGCCTCGGCACCATCGATGCCTGGCTGATCCATTGCTTTACCGGCGGCACTGTCCACGCCTGCGATGCCGCCAACGCCGCCCGCAGCCAGCTTTACGATCTCAACCGCCAGGTCTGGAGCGACGAACTCTGCGCGCTCTTCGGCGTTCCGAAATCCGCCCTTCCCGAAGTGCGCGACAGCGCCGCCCGCTTCGGCGTGACCAAGGGCGTGGCCGGCCTGAAGGACGGCATCCCGATCGCATCCGCCATCGGCGACAGCCATGCCGCCCTCTTCGGCCACGGCGCCTTCGAACCCGGCGACGGCAAGGTCACCTTCGGCACCGGCTCGTCGATCATGACGACGCTGCCGAGCTTCATCGCTCCCGAGCATGGCATCACCACGACCATCGCCTGGTCGATCGGCGGCCGGCCCACCTATGCCTTCGAGGGCAATATCCTGGTTTCGGCCGCGGCCCTGCCGTGGATGGCGGATATGCTGGGTCTTCCCGACGTGCAGGCCCTGACCGACCTCGCCGCCACCGCGGAACCCGGCACGCCCGGCTTCGTGCCGGCCTTCGTCGGGCTTGGCGCACCCTATTGGCATTCCGATGCCCGGGCGCTGTTTGCCGGCATCACCTTCAATACCACCCGCGCGCAGATGGCCCGGGCCGTGACCGATTCCATGGCCTTCCAAGTCCACGACGTCTTCAAGGCGATGTCGGCGCAATCGCCGACGCCGCTCGGCCGCCTCTATGCCGATGGTGGCCCGAGCAGGAACACCTTCCTGATGCAATGTGTTGCCGATACGCTGAACCACGGCCTCACCCAGTGCGACGCGCCGGAAGCCTCGGCGCTCGGCGCGGCCTACCTCGCCGGCCTTACACTCGGCGTCTGGCCGGATCTCGCCGCCATCGCCGCCCTGCCGCGCGCCGGCAATCTGATCACGCCCCGCCCCTGCGATGCCAAGGACAGGCTTCTGGTCTGGCAGGACGCAATCTACCGCTCGACCGTTCCCGGCCCTTCCTCTATGAGTGAATAAAAATTCACAGCTGGAGAAGCCTATGGGACGGGTCAACGAAATGCGACTGATCGCCCGCATCGCTCAGATGTACCACGTCGAGCGCAAGCGGCAGGCGGAGATCGCCGAGATCATGCATATGTCGCAGGCAACCGTCTCGCGCATGCTGAAACGGGCAGAGCAGGAAGACATCGTCCGCACCACGGTCATCCCCCCGCCGGGCACGTTTGCCGAACTCGAAACGGCATTGCGTGAGCGCTACAAGCTGACCGAAGCCATCGTCATCGACTGTTCCGAGGATCGCGACGGGGCGATCATGGCGCGCATCGGCGAGGCTGCGGCTCATTTTCTGGAAGTCACGCTGCAGCAGGACGAGATCATCGGCGTTTCCAGCTGGAGCCAGACGATCCTGCGCATGGTCGACAACATCCATCCGCTGAAGAACGCCAAGGCCAAATATATCGTCCAGATCCTCGGCGGCATGGGCGATGCCTCGGTCCAGACCCATGCGACGCAGCTGACCGCCCGTCTGGCGAAACTCACCGGCGGCGAGCCACGGCTTCTGCTCGTGCAGGGCATCACCTCGTCGCGCGAAGCCAAGCTCGTGATGCTTGCCGACCCGGTCGTGCGCGAAACCATGGATCTTTTCGGTCGTCTCAGCCTGGCGATCGTCGGCATCGGCGCCGTCGAGCCGTCCGAACTGCTGGCGCGCTCCGGCAACGTCTTTTCCCGCCAGGAAATGGCGATGCTGCATGAGGCCGGTGCCGTCGGCGAGATTTCCTACCGCTTCTACGACAAGGACGGCAAGCCCGTCGAAACCCCGCTCAACGACCGGGTCATCGGCCTGTCGCTGGAACAGCTTCGCAAGACCGACCGCGTCATGGCCTTGGCCGGCGGCGAATCCAAAACCCAGGCCATCGCCGGCGCCCTGAAACTGGGCGTCATCGATGTGCTTGTCACCGACAAATTCACTGCAGCCCGGTTGACCGCCTGATCCAGACGGGATCAGTCTTCGGCCGGCCTGCGCATTATGGAGAAAAGACCATGAAACGTTTCGCAGGCCAGACAGTATTCGTCACCGGAGGCAACAAGGGCATCGGGCGCGGCATCGCCAAGCGCTTTGCGGAAGAAGGTGCAAAGGTCGCCATCGCCGCGATCGAAAAGGACACCGATGCTGCCGCCGAAGCGCTGGCTGAGGAAACCGGGGCCGAGGTGATCGGCTTTGCCCTCGACGTCACCGATGCGCAAGCCATCCGCGAAGCCTACGGCGAAGCCGAGGCGAAGCTCGGCACCCTTTCCGTCTCGGTGCAGAATGCCGGCGTCATCACCATCGCCAAGGTCGAGGACCTCACCGAGCGCGAATGGGATCTCAACCTCGACGTCAACACCAAGGGTGTGTTCCTCTGCTGCCAGGAGGCGATCCGCCGCTTCCGCGCCAGCGGCACGAAGGGCCGGCTCGTCAACACTGCCTCCGGCCAGGCGCGCCAGGGCTTCATCTATACGCCGCATTACGCCGCCTCGAAATTCGGCGTCGTCGGCCTGACCCAGAGCCTGGCGAAGGAACTCGCCCGCGAAGGCATTACCGCCAACGCCATTTGCCCCGGCATCATCCACACCGAAATGTGGGACTACAACGACCGCGTCTGGGGCAAGATGCTCGGCGAATACGGTCCGGGCGAACTGATGGCCGAATGGGTCGAAGGCATTCCGATGGGCCGGGCCGGCACGCCCGCCGAGGTCGGTGCCCTCGTCGCCTTCCTCGCCTCGGCCGATGCCGCCTACATTACCGGCCAGACCATCAATGTCGATGGCGGCCTGATCATGTCGTGATCATCTCTGCGGCGCGGATTTCGGCCGCAGATTAATTCCGTGCTCGCGTTTGCTTCGGCTGGCGCGAGCGCATTTTTCAGGCCGACGCCGGAACCGGCGGAGCGATGCCGCTGCGTTTCTCCTGCAAGGCAGACAGAAGAGCGACGAGGCAGCCGAGGGCGAGCGTGACAGCGCCGATCACCGGCAGGCTGCGATATCCGTATCCGCCATCGAGCAAGGCGGCGCCGACGACTGCCGCAATGGCGATGCCGACATTGAAGCCCGAAGGGATGAGCGACGACGCCAGGCCCGGAGCATCGGCGGTCCAGGTCAGGATACGGGCCTGCACCGGAGTGCCGATCGCAAAATTGAGCGCGCCCCAGATGAAGATCGCGACCGTCATCGGCACGGCATAGGGGCTGACCAGATAAAGGACGACGAGCATCCCCGCCTGGACGGCGAGCAGCGCAATCAGCGACGGCATCAGCTTCCAGTCCGCCAGCCGTCCGCCGATGAAGACACCGAGCGTCGCGCCGACGCCGTTGAGCAGCAGCACCCACGGAACGACCATGGCGTCGAGGCCGGTCACCTCCTGCAGCAGCGGCGTGATGTAGGTGAACGGCACCATCTGGCCCATCATCAAAGCGAGCATGATGATCAGCGATGTCCAGACCTGCTGGCGGCCGAGAACGCGCACTTCGCGGCCCAGATGATGCTCCTCGCGGCGCTCCAGCTTCGTTTGCGGGATCAGCAACCAGATGGCGACCAAGGCCATCACGCCGATCAACGTCATCGCCCAGAATGTCGCCCGCCATCCCCAGATCCCACCGATCGCCGCGCCGGCCGGCACGCCGATGATGTTCGAAACCGTCAGTCCCGCCAGCACCAGGGCAACCGCCCGCCCCCGCGCCGAATTCGGCACCAGGCTGACCGCAACCACCATCGCGATGCCGAAATAGGCGCCATGGGCGATGGAGGTGCCGATGCGGAAAAGCAGCATGGCGGCAAAGTTCGGCGCCATCGCGCAGGCGACCTGCCCCAGGCAGAAGGCGATCGTCAGCGCGACGAGAATCGAACGGCGCGAGATCCGCCGGGTCGCCATGGTCAAAAGCGGTCCTCCAACCGCAATGCCCAACGCATAACCGGACACCAGGTAACCGGCGAAAGGGATCGACACGCCAAGCCCTGTCGCCACATCGGGGAGAATCCCGGCAATGACGAATTCCGTGGTGCCGAATGCGAAGGCTGCCAGAAACAGCGCAAACAGGGGTAAAGGCAAGGCAGCCTCAAATATATTATATAGATATTTCTTTATATTATGGAGCAAACTTATCGCAAGTGACATCCGCCGTCTTGCGGCTATCCGCCCGCCATTCCCGGCGGGCGGTTGCGTCGGCGCCTCGATCAGGAAAGGTGGTGCCGTTCCTGCAGGCCGTAAACGGGCGTTTCCAGCCCCGCCTGCCGCGCCTTCAGTTGCAAGGCGAGATACAGCGAGTAGTGCCGAGACTGATGCAGGTTGCCGCCGTGGAACCACAAGGCTTCCTGTTGCGTCGGCTTCCACATGTTGCGGAGCTCGCCTTCCCAGGGGCCCGGGTCCTTCGGGGTATCGGAGCCGAGGCCCCAGCATTTGCCGACCTTGTCGGCAACATCCCTCGAAATCAGGTCGGCGGCCCAGCCGTTCATCGAACCATAGCCCGTGGCATAAACGACGAGGTCGGCGGGAAGCTCGGTGCCGTCCTGCAGCCTGACGCCGGTTTCCGTCAGCTGATCGACATCGGTCCCCGATTTCAGCTTGATCGAGCCGTCGATGACCAGGTCGCAGGCACCGACGTCGATATAATAGCCGGAGCCGCGGCGCAGGTATTTCATGAACAGGCCGGACCCGTCGACGCCCCAGTCATGCATGAAGCCGGCCTTCTCGAGCGCGGCGTAAAAATCGGCATCCCTCTCCTTCATCGTCTCATAGAGCGGGATCTGGAACTCGGGCAAGATCCGGTAGGGGATCGAGGCAAAGATCAGGTCGGCCTTGCGTGTCGTGATACCGGCTGCCACCGCCTGCTCCGAATAGAGCCCGCCAAGCGTGACCTCCATCAGCGAATCCGACCGGACGATATGAGTCGAGGAACGCTGCACCATGGTGACGTCGGCACCGGCTTCCCACAACGCCGCGCAGATATCGTGGGCGGAATTGTTGGAGCCGATCACCACGACCTTCTTGCCCTTGTAGGCGTCCGGCCCCGGATGTTGCGACGAATGCTGCTGTTCGCCCTTGAAAACGTCCTGTCCCTTGAAGACCGGGATGTTCGCCTTGCCCGACATGCCAGTCGCCAGCACCAGTTGCCTGGGTTTCAGGACGACATCCTCACCGTTGCGATTGACGACGACGGTCCACTCCTTGGTCGTTTCGTCATAACTGGCGGATTTGCAGGTGGTGGAGTTCCAGTAGTTCAGCTCCATCACCTTGGTATACATTTCCAGCCAGTCGCCGATCTTGTCCTTCGGCGAGAATATCGGCCAGTTTTCCGGGAAGGGAATATAGGGCAGGTGGTCGTACCAGACCGGGTCGTGCAGGCACAGGGACTTGTAGCGCTTGCGCCAGCTATCGCCCGGCCGATCGTTCTTCTCGATGATGATGGTGGGCACGCCAAGCTGGCGCAGACGCGCACCGAGCGCGATGCCGCCCTGGCCGCCGCCGATGATCACCACGTCCGGCTGTGTCTTGTAGCCGAGTTCGGCCGCCTCCTGCGCGCGCTTTTCCGACCAGGTGGTGCGCGCCCTGTCGTGGCCGTGCTGGACGCCCTTCGGCCGCATCGGTCCCTTCGGCTCCTCGTGTCCCTTCAGCTCCGACATGGTGGTCAGAAGGGTCCAGATCAGACCGTTCTTCAGGCGGATATGCCCGTAACCGCGGGCGGCTCCGGTTTCGAATTCGAACCAGCCCTGGGTAACGCCGTCGTCTTCGCTCGCCACCTCCTTTTCGTCCTGGCGAAAACCGGAGGGAGCGATCGCAGCCAGCTGATGCGTGAGCATATCCCGGATCTGGTCGCGGCCCTCCAGTGTCCGCAGGTTCCAGGTGAAGGTCACCAGATCCCGCCAGTAGCAATCGGCCTGAAACAGGTTCACGACGGCGTCGATATCGCCTTTTTCCAAGGCCTTCCCAAGCTTTGAAAGCACGGTATCGATCTTTGTGCCGGGGCTTTCTTCAAGCATGTCATCTCCTCCACGGTTTGGTTAAATGTCACCTGCAGCCCGGCCGGAACTCCTCTTTCCGGCAGGACCACGGCCGTCTATTTCGTCAGCTCGATCAGGATGTTCAGTTTCGCGTTTGCCGACAATGCCCTTCCCGGTATCCTTGAACGTCAACTGTTACCAGTCAAGCCGGTTGTGGCACGGCCGGGATGCGGTTTGCCCGACCGCTCCCCATGCGCGCCATCGGCCCGCCCGCAGTGGAGCACGGGCGAGCCGATAGGATATTGGCCGATCAGATCGTCGTTTCGGCGACGAATGCCGGGTGGAAGAGGCGCGTGCGGCCGGCGGCCTTTGCTTCGCGATCGAAAACGGTGCCGTTCGGCGCCGAGACGATTTCGAGCTGCAGACCCCAGGGCGCCATGAAATAGCACCATGTCAGGCCGATGTTCGGGCCTTCGGTATAGGCTGTCGGTTCGCCGAGAACCTTGACCTTGTTCGCTCTCAGGAAGGCTATGGCGGCATCCATGTCGTCGACATAGAAGGCCAGGTGGTGGCCGCCGACATCGCTGTTCTTCAGCGGCACCTTTACCTGGTCCGGCGCATCATATTCGAAGATCTCCAGATTCGTGCCGTTGCCGAGGCGCACATACCGGAATTCCTTGATGACACAGCGCGGATCGACGTTCAGGTGCACCTTCATCCAGTCGTCGGGGGCGCCAAAATTCTTCGCCGCCGTGTAGAGTACCTCGGCGCCGAGGATGTTGACGAAGAAATCGCAGGCCTCGTCAAGGTTGGGCACGGTGAAGCCGATGTGCTCCATGCCACGCATACCGGGAATAGGCATAGTCTGTCTCCTCTCTTTTGTTTCGGGCGTCCCCGGCTCCTCCCGGCATGGCCCGCTCGTTCGAAGGTTCGCCTTCTCGACGAACCCTATTGATATTTCTGCGAGAATTCGCTCAGCGCCGCATACTGGCCGGATTTTGCGATCGCCTCGTAGATGCCGCGATAGATGGCGTGCTGCTCGCCGTAGAGTTCCTGCAGTTTCTGGTTCGGCTCGAACGTGCTCTCCACCTGCACCATGGCACCGACTGCCTCGTTGATGCTGGAGAAGGCGCCGGAGCCATAGGCGCCAAGGATGGCGGCGCCGAGCGCCGTGCATTCGCGCTCCTTCGTCACCGTGCTCGGTACGCCGATAACATCGGTCATGATCTGGGCGAAGCCGGCCGACTTGGTGCCGCCGCCGGTCAAGCGGAAGTCGGTCACGCCGCCCTCGACATCGGTCTGGAAGGCGTCGAACACCATCTTCATCTCATGGGCACAGCCTTCGAGCAGAGCGCGGATCAGGTCGTGGCGTTCGTGATAGAGGCCGAGGCCGAGGAAGCCGCCACGAGCGACGGCGTCGTAATAGGGCGTCACCTGGCTTGCCATGAAGGAATGGAACATGGCGCCGTTGGCGCCCGGCTTGGAGCGAGCCGCCTGCTCGACCATGATCGAGTAAGGGCTGAAGCCGCCGCGCTGGTTGCTGGCGTCGATCTCGTTGCGGCCGAGCTGGTCGCGCCACCAGCGCAGCGAGGCGCCGAGCGAGAAGGCGCCGCCCTCGATGTCCCAGGCGCCGGGTACGCCGTGGCCACCCCACCAGAGCTTGTTGCCCTTGATCTTGCTGACATCATCGAGATGGGCGACCATGACGCCCGACGTGCCGACGGTGAATTCGGCCATGCCCTGGCGGATGACGCCCGCGCCGATCGCGGCGCATTGCTGGTCGCCGGCACCGCGGCAGAGGATCATGCCTTCGGGCAGGCCGGTCGCTTCCGCGGCGGCCCTGGAGAGACGCCCGGCTTCTGCCGCGGGCGTGCCGACCGGCGGCAGGCGGTCGCGGCCGATGCCGCAGACGTCGAGGATGCGGTCGCTCCAGTCGAGCTTGGCGATGTCCATCATGCCGTTCAGCGTCAGCGAGGCCGGGTCGGTCGACCAGTCGTCGGCGCCCATCCGCCAGAGGAAGAATTCCTGGCCGTTGACGAACCAGCGCGTCTTTTCGAACAGTTCCGGCCGGTTTTCCCGCAGCCAGACGATCTTCGCCGCCGCCCAGAGCGGGCTGATCGCCATGCCGGTATGCTTCTGGTGTTCCTCCGGCGTGAAGGCGGCATGGATCGCCTCGACGCTTTTCAGCGCCCGGCCGCAGTTCCAGACCAGAGAATTCATCAGCGGAACGCGGTTTTCGTCGAGAATCCCGAAGGTGCCGCGCTGGCTGGACAGGCCGACGGAATGATAGGCCGAAGCCGGCAGATCCGCCTTCGTCACCGCCTGACGCGTCGCCGAACATATGCCGGCCCAGACGTCGTCAAGGCTCTGCTCGATCCAGCCGGGCTGGGGTGAACTGCAACTATATTCCTGGTAACCATTGCCGAGCGCATTGCCATGCTCGTCGAAAATGATCACCGTGCAGCCCGTCGTGCCGGCATCGATACCGACAAACGCTCTTTCTACTGCCGATGCCATATATGCTCCCCTCCCGAAGCTCTGATCTCTACCTCTTGTCCTGCCCGGCCAACCATTCGGTCAGCAGGCGCAGGAATTCCAATCGCTTCCGGGTCTCCTCCTCCGAGAGCCCGGCAAGCAGTCTTGCCTTGGTGCCGAGAACGTCGTCGTCGTCCGAACGAACGACGACCTTGGCGATCGCCTGACGCGTATCCCCCTGCCCTGCCCAGTCGCGATCGACCTCGAAGCCGAAGCGCTGCATCTCCAGCGGCCATGTCGCATCGAGATGACGGGTGCCGTCGGCGCCGGAGAGCCGCACCCGGCAGTGCATGTCGATGACGCCGCCCTCGCGCAACGCTGCCTGCAGCGGCTGCGACATGCTGTCATGCACCGGAATGCCCGATGCAAAATCGCCTTCAACGACTTCGATCACGGCCTCCTCCCCCATGCGACGCAGGAGGTCGCGCAGGATGAGATGTTTTGCCGTGCAGGCGCCGACGCCGGTGCGCAGCGCCGTCAGCGGCGTGCGGTCGGCAACCGAACGATAGGGCATGGCCTGCACCGCCCGGTAGGCCTGCACGACGCCTGCGGTTCCCCTCTCGGTGACCCGTGTTCGCAGAAAGGCATCCAACGCCTCGGAATAGTCGGTCTCGCTCTGCAATCAGCTTCCTCCTCAGAAATACGCATGTCAGAAGTAGGCATGGCCATCCTGGCTATCGAAGACATGCCATTTCTGCCGGTTCACCGTGAGATAGCACGGCTCTCCCGGTTTTCCGGCGAATTCCGGCGAGGTCTTGACCCGGACGCGGCAATCCTCCAGCGAGACATCGACCAGCATGTCGCCGCCCAGAAGCTCGTTGACGAAGATCTCGCCCTGGATCGCCGCGTCGTCCGGCCGCTCCATGGAAATCGACAGCGCATCCGGCCGCACGCCCATGCGAACCGCCCCGCCCTGCGACGAGCCGTTGATCTGCGATACCTGGCCAGCGAGAAGCGGGATCTCGAAATTGCGATGGCGGAGCACGACATCGTCGCCCCGCGACGTCACGCTGCAGGTCAAGAAATTCATCGCCGGCTCGCCGACGAAGCCGGCAACCCAGGCATTCACGGGCTTGTTGAAGATTTCGGACGGCGTTCCCCACTGTTGCAACTCGCCATCATGCATGACGGCGATGTAATCGGCCATCGACAGCGCCTCGAGCTGGTCGTGCGTCACATAGATCATCGTCGTGCCGAGCGTGCGCTGCAGATGCTTGATTTCGCCGCGCATGTGAGCGCGCAGTTTGGCATCGAGGTGGGCGATCGGCTCGTCGAACAGGAAGAGTTTCGGTTCGCGGACAATGGCGCGGCCGATGGCGACACGCTGCTTCTGTCCACCGGACAATTCATGGGGGCGACGGTTGAGCAGGTGCGCGATCTCCAAAAGGGTCGCCGCAGCTGTTACACGTTCCTTGACCACCGTTTCGTTGATCTTGCGCAAACGCAGCGGATTGGCGATGTTGTCGAACACCGACTTGTGCGGATACAGCGCGTAGTTTTCGAAGACCATCGCCACGTCGCGGTCCTTCGGCGCGAGGTCGTTGATCCGCTGGTCGTCGAACAGGATGTCGCCGGCGCTGATATGCTCCAGGCCCGCCAGCATGCGCATGGTGGACGACTTGCCGCAGCCTGAGGGGCCGAGGATCGAGACGAAGCTGCCATCCGGGCAGAAGATGTTGAGGTCTTTGACCGCCGGGGTCTCGCCGTAATATTTCCAGACGTTCTTGATGGTGACAGATGCCATTTCAATCCTCCAAACACGGTTTTGGCGCGCGCCACGCCGCCTGGCCGGCGCGCTGCCGATATCATTCCTTGACGGCGCCCATGGTGAGACCGGTGACGAGATATTTGCGGATGACGAGGCCGAGCGCCATCATCGGCAGGGTGGTCACCACACCGGCGGCCATGATCGCGCCCCACTGGATGTTCTGCGGCTGGACGAGCTCGCGGGTGGCAACCGGCAGCGTCTTGGCGCCGCCCGAACCGATGATCGCCGCAAACAGGAAGTCGTTCCAGGCAAACAGGATGCAGAGCACGACGAAGGCGCCGATGCCGGGGGCGACGAGCGGCAGGATCGACCGGAACGCCTGGAAGCGGGTAGCGCCATCGACCATCTGCGCTTCCTCGATCGCAAAGGGCACGTTGTCGAAGAAGCCCTTGAGGATCCAGATCGCGAACGGCAGGTTGAACGTCGTATAGGCGAGGATCAGGCCGGGCAGCGTTCCGACGAGATCGAGCGAACGGAAGATCGAATAGAGCGGCACCATGACGGCGACGACCGGCGCCATGCGCGTCGAGATGATCCAGAAGAACAGGTCCTGCTTGCCGCGGAAATCGACACGCGACAGGCTATAGGCGGCAAGCGACCCGAAGATCACCGAAATGACGGCGGAGCCGCCCGCCGCGATCAGGCTGTTGGCGATATAGGTCGCGAAGCTGTTGTCGACGAACAGGCTGCGATAATGCTTCAGCGTCGGCGTGAACTCGAAGAAGATGCCGATGCCCGACCAGTCGCCGACGGCAGGAAGCTTGAATGCTTCGAGCAGGTCCTTGAAGGACGACATGAACATGACCAGGAAGGGCAGCAGCGTCCAGACGAGATAAAGGACGACGAAGACGATCGAGGCGTATCGCGCGATGCGGGTGAAGGGTGTTTCGTAAGAAACGACGTCACGGGATGCCATGATGGATCAGCTCCTGCCGGACTTGGGGTTTTCGAAGACCCGGACGAGGATCTTGCCGAGAATGATGGTCACCAGCAACAGGGTCAGCGCGATGGCGGCACCGCGGCCGAGCTTGAAGAACTTGAAGGCGACCTCGAACAGGTAGACGGGCAGGATCTTCGTGGCGCTGCCGGGTCCGCCGCCGGTGAGCACCAGCAGGCTGTCGATGAAGCGGAAATTGTCCATGAAGCGTAGAAGAACGGCGATCAGCAGGACCGGATAGAGGTTCGGAAGCGTGATCGAGAAGAAATTCCTCAGCGGCGAGGCACCGTCGACCATGTTGGCTTCCAGCTGGTCGCGGGGTACGCGTTTCAGGCCGGCAAGGGCGATCAGGGTGATCAGCGGCGTCCACTGCCAGACATCGACGACGATGACCGCGATCATGGCCGTGTCGGCCCGTGCCAGGATCGAGGCGCTGCCGAGGATGCCGAGGCTTTGCAGGATCCAGTGATACCAGCCGAAGGTGCCGTTGTAGAGGAACAGCCAGAGCAGGCCGGCGACGGCAGGCGCCATCATCATCGGCATCAGCAGCGCCGTTACCAGAAAGCGCTCATAGCGGGAATTGTTGACGACGACGGCGAGCATGACGCCGACGGTCAGCTGGACGGCAAGGCAGATGACGCTGTACTTCAGGAGCAGGATCCAGCCGTTGATGAAACGGCTATCGCTGAAAAGCTTGACGTAGTTGTCGATGCCGACCCATTTGCCGCCGCCGATGTCGACATCCTGCAGCGACAGGAAGATCAACCAGAAGAACGGATAAAGCGAAATGAAGGCGAGGATCGCGATGGCCGGTGCCATCAGGTAGAAATAATACCGCTTCGGCGCCGGCGGATTGAAGCTGCGCGGCCTCTCCGTCACCTCGGTTCTCGGTTTCGCCTCGACTTCGACGGAATGCGAGCGAGCGCGGAAAAGCTGCGTCCCGACGTCATGCGGAACAAGGGGCATATGCGATGTATCGGTCATGCGAATTCGCTCTCGCCGGCGCTTTGTCTGCTGGCGCCAGAACAAAGCCGTCAGGGGTGGCAAGGGCCGGCAGCAGCGCTGGCGCTGCTGCCGGCCGGTGATCGTCGCAAACGGGTCAGGCGCCGTTCAGCTCGTCGATTTGCGTCTGCAGCGATTTTGCCGTTTCTTCCGGCGACATTTCGCCGGACAGCATGCGCTGCGTTTCGGACGCGATCAGCGAATGATACTCGTTGGCTTCAGGGATCTTCGGACCGAGCACGAAATTCGGGTCCTGGATGCCGACGCCATAAGCGGCTTCGAAGGTGAGCGCGTTCGGCATCTTGCTCGGACGCTTCTGCGCTTCCTTGACTTCAGGCATGTCGAGCACCGACTGGCGGGTCGGCGTGCCGCCGAGACCCTTGAGAACGTCGAACTGCAACTGCCTCGACGTCGACCAGATGGCGAAGAGGTAAGCTGCACGCTGGACCTGCTCGGAAGCATTCTTGTTAATGCCGATGCCGCCGATGCCGCAGTTCGTGCCGTTGACGGACTCGCCGCCATTCTTGATCCAGCTCGCCTCGCCCTTCGGGCAAACGGCATAGGCCGTCTTGCCGCCGGCCGCACGCGATGTCTTTTCGTCTTCGACGGAGGCCGCGAACTCGTGATACTGCACCTGCATGGCGATGTTGCCGGACTGATAGACAGTGTTCAGCTCCAGCGTGCCGTTCGCCAGGTTGTCCGGGTGAGAGACGTCGGCGAGTGCCTTGAACTTCTCCAGCATCAGCACGGACTGTTCGTCGCCCCACTTGGTCTTGCCCGGCTCCTTGGAGCCCAGCTTGTCGTCGATGTCGAAATCGGTCCAGCGGCCGTGCGAGAACAACAGGCGCTGGATGTCCAACTGCGTCGTCCAGGCGAACGACCCCTGGTGCTGGGCGTAACCGTAGGGCACGTCGGCGCCGCCTTCCTTCAGCTTCTTGAAGAAGGTGGCGTAGTCGAGGACGTTCTTCCAGGTGGTATCCTTGGTGAATTCCATCCGGTAGCCATATTCGGCTTCGAAACTCTTCGAATGCTGCTCGAACAGGTCCTGGCGGTAGAAAGTGACCGGGATCGCCGCGTCGTACGGCAGGGCGATGACCTTGTCCTTGCTGTAGAAGCGACCGCAGGCGTTCAGGAAGTTTTCGACCCAGGCGCCGTCGCCGTAACCGTCCGGATCCTGAGGCAGGGCGTCATCGCCGAACATCGGCGTGAGATCGGCATAAAAATCGGCGAACGGCGCGCCGATCGGCTTGTCCTGCACGTAGTTCAGGATGTAGTCGGACTTGCCGGAACGCAGGTCGATACCCGCCTTCTGCTGCACGACCGGCAGGTCGTCGGTCAGAACCTCGACCTCGATGCCGGTGAGGTCATAAAAGGCCTTGATGTTATCGCGGATCGCGAAAGACGGCGGGGTATTTTCCGACAGGAACGTCAGCTTCGAGCCGGCGAACTGTTTCCATTTCGCATCGTCCGAGGATGCGGCCTGGACGCGCGTGCTCATGATCGTCGAATTCAAACCAATCGCCAGCGAACCGGTGCCGAGCATCGTGGCACCGATGCCGCCAAGCTCCAGGAACCGGCGACGGGTCACGCGTTTGTATAAGGCATTCTTCGGCCTGTGAAACATATCTCTCTCCCAAAAAGCTGCGAAGGCGCAGCCACCCTCCAAAGCGGCCTGGAGCCGGCTCCTCTCCGGCAACGAGGTCGAGCGTCATCTCATCTGGACGCAATGGAAACTTATGCGCGCGAAAATGTTTTGTAAATTATTTTCTTCAAATTCCGGAGAGATTCTTTTTCTCCCGGCTTCGCGCCGAAAACAGGAGTGAACAGAACGCAATTTCGCATTTTAAGTCCGCTTTTTTGTTGAGTTTTCAAATCTTGAAGAAAATTTCCATATAATTCAGTTTTGTAGGCCGTCCTGGCGATATCTTTCGCGGCCAGTCACAGGACACCTGTCCCACGGTGGAAATTGCCAACAGACACACGCTCTCATTGCGCGGGGTCATCCTCCACCAGAAATCCGATGCAAACGAGATGCAGGACCAGGGCGCAAAGGGCTGCTCATTGGCCTATGCGGCCGGAAGCGGGTACCGCTGTCTTCGACATCGGCACCGCCCGGCCTCAGCCGTTGTCCGAAAGGCGACGCGTCGGGTTACGACGGGGTGACATCCGATCCGGCCTTCGCCAGAACCGAAGCGAGCGCGGCCGGCAGTTCCGAAAAGCTGTCGATCAGCCGGTCGGCCCCGAGCCCGTCCAGCGGCGTCTTGGTGTAACCGTAGGTGAGCGCGATCACCGGCACGCCGGCCGCCTTGCCGGTGGCGATATCGACCTCGGAATCGCCGACATAGATGATCGGTTCGCCGCCGCCGGCGACCCGCGCCGTTTCCGTCAGGTGTCGCGGATCGGGCTTACCGACCTTGAACGTGTCCGGCCCGGCCACGATCGCGAAGAAACGCCCGAGGTCGAGATCCTCGACGATGAGGCGGGCGAAGCGCTCCATCTTGTTGGTGCACACACCCATGCGCCAGCCTTCGGCCAAAAGCTTTTCCAGCACCGGCACCACGCCGGCATAGGGCCGCGTCTCCTGCGAGACGCGGGCGCCATAAATCTCCGTAAACCGCTGGACGGCGGCCTTGCCGCCCTCCTCGTCCCAGGCGACCCCGCGCTCGGCAAGCGCGCTGCGGACCAGATTGGGAATGCCGTGGCCGATCAGTCGCCTCGCCGTCTCGGTGCCGATAGCATCCAGCCCTTTTTCCGCCATCAGCGTATCGAGCGCGCCGGCAAGATCAGGGACACTATCGACCAGCGTGCCGTCGAGATCGAAGACGATCGTACCGATCGTCGCGGTTGGTTTTTGGTTCATGTCGGTCTCCCAGGGCAGTTCCGCGTTTCTCCGAATCGCGAAACCGCGCCACCGTGTTGAGGTTGCGCAATTCCAGCAAACCGCTTCGCACTTTTCCGGGAATTGTACTAGCCGTGAATCGCGCCGGCTTCGGAAGCCAGCACAGCCTCATGCAGCGCTTCGGACAGTGTCGGATGCGGAAAGATCGTGTGGACGAGATGTTCGCGCGTGGCGCCGAGCGTCATGGCGAGCGAAAACACCGGCACCAGTTCGCTGACCGAAGGACCGATCATATGGGCACCGACCAGCTTGCCGCCGGTGCGCTCGAAAAGCACTTTCACCCAGCCCTCCGTTTCGCCCAGCGTCACCGCCTTGCCGTTGCCGCGGAAACTGAAGCGGCCGATATCGACCACCCGCCCGGCGTCGACAGCCGCTTGCTCGCTCAGGCCGATCGAGGCGACCTGCGGCGTGGCGAAGATGCAGGACGGCACCGGGCCGAGGCCGCCAGTCACCGCCCGCCCGGCAATCGCCTCGACGCAGCGCACGCCTTCATGCTCGGCCTTGTGGGCAAGCATCGGTGGGCCGGCGACATCGCCGATGGCGTAAAGGCCGGGGACATTGGTACAGCCGAGCCTGTCCGTCGCGATGGCGCCGTTGCGGAACGCCACACCCAGCCTTTCCAGGCCGAGGCCGCCGACATTGGCGACGACGCCGGCGGCGGAGAGCAGTTTTTCGGCCTCGATTTTTCGCGAGGTTCCTTCTGCTTCGGTGAGATCGACCAGCACGCGGCCGGCATCGGTGGACGTAGCGGCGATTTCGGCCCCGGTAACGATCTCGATGCCACGCTTGCGCAACGCCTTGCTCATCTGCTCGGCGATTTCCGCGTCCTCCTGCGGCAGAATACGCGGCAGGCGCTCGATCAGCGTCACCTTGGCGCCAAGGGCATTGTAGAGGCTGGCGAATTCGACGCCGATCGCACCGGCCCCGACGATGGCAAGCGATGCCGGAACGGCATCCGCCATCATGGCATGGTGATAAGACCAGATGTGCTTTCCGTCCGGGATGAGGCCCGGAAGGCGGCGCTCGCTGGCGCCTGTGGCGATGACGATGTGGGAGGCGCTGTAATCACCGGGCGGCAGCGTGCCTTTCGGCGCCTCCGACACCGCCGCAGAAACCGTGACGCGGCCAGGCTCCGGGATTTCCGCCGTGCCCCAGATCACGTCCACCTTGTTCTTGCGCAGCAGGAACTGCACGCCGGCATTGAGCTGGCCTGCGACACTGCGCGAGCGGGCGACGATCGCCGGCATATTGATAACCGGCTGTCCCGCCGCGATGCCGAAGGTGGCCGAATGGCGGGCATGGTCGAGGATTTCCGCCGAATGCAACAGCGATTTCGTCGGGATGCAGCCCCAGTTGAGGCAGATACCGCCGAGATGGCTGCGTTCAACGATTGCCGCGCGCAGGCCAAGCTGCGCCGCCCGGATCGCCGCGACATAACCGCCGGGTCCTGCCCCGATGACGATGACATCATAAGCCGACATCCGGCGGTCCTTTCATGCAATTCGGGAAATCGGGTTGCGCCGGCACCGGCCACGCGCCAGGGCGACGCGTGGCACGGCCGGGAGGTGAAGCGCTCAGCCGGCGCTTCGGATCGTTTGGGCGACCAGCCGCCCGACGAGCGGCGCGGCTTCGAGTTGCGGCAGGTGGCCGACCTGGGCAAGGCGGTGCAGGGCCACATGCGGCGGCACGGCCTCGGCCTGATCGGGCGGCACGATGCGGTCTTCGCGGCCGACGATGATACGGGCCGGTCCACCGAAGCGACCGAGCGCATCGCGCACCGAGAAGAGCTGGGTGTTCCCGGAGACGATGCCCGCCGCGAGTCGCGCCTGGTTCTGCGCCATGGCGGTGCCTTCGCGGCCGGCAAGCGTTGCGCGGACCAGCACGCCCGGCAGATCCGCCGGATCGTGGACCAGGAGATCGAGCCAGGCCTTCAACACCGTTTCACTGGCGGACGACAGGAAACCGGCGAAATAATCGCCGTTGATCTTGGGGCCGAGGCCGGCCGGCGCGATCAGCGTCAATGAGCGCACATCGAGATCCCCGCCGCCGGCTATGGCGGTCGCAACGGCCGCGCCCAGCGAATGGCCGACGAGATGCAGCCGGCCGATGTCCTGTGTGCGAAGCGTGTTGCGTACGGCGCCGACCAGGTCGTCGAAACTATCCGCCGCCGCTCCGGCCGCCGCGCCATGCGCCGGCAGGTCGATGGCGATGATCGGATTGGTGATGCCGAGATGCGACAGGAACGGCCGCCACGCCGACAATTCACCGCCGAAGCCGTGGATGAACAGGACGGGATCGCCCGTGCCCGATTGCAATGTCTTGAGCACGCCGGATCCGGCTGCCGAAGAGGGCTGGCTCGCGCTGCCCCGGAACGCGACGACCGAAGCCGTTTCCGCCGAGCGGCTGCGCTGGTAGGCGATGACGTCCTGCTTGACCACGGCGCCCTTCGGGCCGGTGCCCGGAATGGCGGCGATATCCAGCCCGGCACTGACGGCGAGGCGTCGGGCCAGTGGAGACGAGCCCCCCGTGCCGGTCTTGAGATAGGCGGTTTCCGTCACATGCGCGGTTTCGACGGCCGGAGAAGCGATGGGCTCCCTGGCAGTCTCGACGATGGCCTGCGCATCCTCGCCGGAAAATGCCTCGGCTGCAGGAGCCGGCACGGCCTCCAGTTTTTCGCCTTCCTCGCCCACCATCATCAACGGTTCGAGGACGACGGCCGTGTCGCCGACCTTGTAGCGGATGTCCAGGATCGTGCCGGTTTCGAAGGCCTCGACCTCGAAGACGGCCTTTTCCGATTCAACTTCGGCGACGATGTCGCCTTTTTTCACCTTGTCGCCAGGCTTGACGAGGATCGCCGTGACCTTGCCTTCGGTCAGATCCTGACCGACCTGCGGCATAAGAATGGGACGTGCCATGACGGTTCTCCTCAAGCCACGCGGCGGCGCAGGGTTTCGACGGATTGGGCGACGAAATCGACCGTCCGCCGGGTGGCGGCGGCGAATTCGGCCGCCGTTGCGGCAAAGGCACCGAAGTAGGAAAACTCTTCCGGCTTCATGCCGTTAAATTCATAGGCCTGACGAAAATAGGGAATGCGCATCAGCTTCTCGATCACCTCCGCCGGCGCATCCTCGTCGATCGCCTTCGGGTCGAATTCCGGCAGCCGGTCCTCGGCCTGCATCAGCTGGGCGATATAGCCAGGCGGGCATGTATATACAAAGTCGCCGCCGGCGATCTTGGCGATATGCCAGCTTGACGCCGAACCGCCCGGCCCTTCGTCCGCAACACGCATGGAGCATTGCAGCATCTTGCTCGGATGATTGCGCTTCTTGCCGTAGCGATAGGCCCGCTTCAGCACCGCCATTTCGCCATGAACGATATCCTCCGGCGAGAGCGCGATGCCGCGCGCTTCGGCCTGGGCCTTGAGGTCGCCGATATTGCCGAGCCGGGACGACATGTGGGTGATGACCGAGCGCCATGTCGACAGATCGATGCCCTCAGCCTTCGCCCGGTCGAGACCGCGCGAGACGGCGTTCATGCAGGCGACATATTGCGACACGGTGAAGGAGGTGGTGTTGTTGGTGGAAATGCCCCTTGCGGTCAGTTCCTCGATGACTTCGTAACCTTCCTTCGATCCCGGGATCTTCACCATGACATTCGGCGCGATTGCCGCGAGCTGAAGCCCCTGCTCCAGCATGCGTGCCCTGTCGGTGACGAAGCGGGGATCGACCTGACCGGAGAGGTAGCCATACTTGCCGCCGGACCTGTCGAAGACCTTGCGGATCATCGCCGCGCCGCGCCGGACGACGTCGAGATAAACCGTCCAGTAGATATCCTCGATATCGTCGACATTGCGCTCGGCGGCGATGCGGCGGATCTCTTCCGTCCAGAAGGCCGGATCGGCCTGGATGGCCTGCGCGGACAGCGGAGGATTGGTGGTCACGCCGCGAAAACCCATCTCACCGGTCTTTTCGGCATGGTCGGGATCGAAGAGGCGCGTCAGCTGTGCGGCCCAATCCGCCTGCTTTTCCGCCGGCGCGGACTTGAGAACGGATTGTTTCCAGCTTTCATAGACGAGCGGCGAGGAATCCCACCAGATCTCGCATTGCGGATTGGTGGCCGCCAGTTTTTCCAGGACATGCAGTGCCATTGTCGTGCTCCATATCTGTCCGGGGTTATTCGGCAGCGATCGCGACGGGCTTGGCATGCAGCGAACGCTTGACGGCGGCGACGATATCGTCGACCTGCGGCACGCTCGCCTTTTCCAGCTCCAGGTTGAACGGGATCGGAATGTTCAGGCCGGCAACGATCTCGATCGGCGCGTCGAGATGGTAAAAAGCTTCCTCCTGGATGATCGAGGCGATGTCGGAGGCGACGCCGCCGCGGCGCACGGCTTCCTGGACGATCACCGCCCGGTTCGTCTTGGCGACCGAGGTGAGGATCATTTCCTTGTCGAGCGGAACCAGCGTGCGCGGATCGATGACCTCGACCTCGATGCCTTCGGCCGCCAGCTTTTCGGCCGCTTCCAGCGTGCGCGGCACCATGTTCGACCAGGCGATCACCGTCACGTCCTTGCCGGGCCGCTTGATGTCGCCCTTGCCGAACGCGATGATGTGTTCGCCGTCCGGCACCATGCCCTTGGTCATGTAGAGATGCTTGTGCTCCAGGAACATCACCGGATCGGGCTGGCGAAGCGCGTATTTCAGCAGGCCCTTGGCATCCGATGGCGTCGAAGGCATCACCACCTTCAGGCCGGGAATGTGGTAGAACATCGCCTCCAGGCTCTGCGAATGCTGCGCCGCAACGCCGCCGCCCGTGCCGCCCTGCGTACGCATGATGAAGGGCACGCGCCCGTCACCGCCTGTCATCAGCCGGAATTTTGCCGCCTGGTTGACGATCATGTCCATGCCGAGCATGGCAAAGTCGATGTAGAGGATTTCTACGATCGGACGGGCACCGGCGATGGCCGCGCCGACGCCGACGCCGATCATGCCGGCTTCGGCAATCGGCGTATCACGGACACGCTTCGGGCCGTATTTATCGAGAAGCCCTTCCGTCACCTTGTAGGAGCCGCCGCGTTCGGCGATGCCTTCGCCGATGATGAAGACGGTCTTGTCGCGCGCCATTTCTTCGTCGATCGCCTCGCGTAGAGCGTCGCGGTACATGATTTCTCTGGCCATTTTCAATTCTCCCCCAACGTGATCAATAGGCTGCGACGAAGTCGTGGAACTCGGAGATCGAAATCTCACGGCTCGCCTTCGAGAATTCGACGGCTGCTTCGAACTCCTGCTTGATCTCGTTCTCGATCGCTTCGATTTCGGTGGCGTCGATGCCTGCCATCTCGACGAGCGCATTGCGGGCGCGATCGACCGGATCGCGGTCCTTGTAGTAGGCCAGCTTTTCGGCCGGCATGTATTTGCCGGGGTCGTTCACGTGGTGGCCCATGTGGCGGTAGGTTTTCGCTTCGATGAGGATCGGCCCCTCGCCGCGCCGGCATTTCTCGACGGCTTCCTGCGTCAGGTTGTAGACGGCGAGCGGATCGTTGCCGTCGACCTGGTAGCTTTCGACACCGATGCTGAGGCCGCGCTTGTAGAGATCGACCTCGCGGGTCGATTCCTCAATGCGGGTCGAAACCGCATACTGGTTGTTTTCGATGACGAGGACGAAGGCGAGGTTCCAGATCGCAGCAAGGTTCAGCGATTCCAGGAACGTGCCGTTGTTGGAAGCGCCATCGGTGGTAAAGGTCACCGTGACCGCGTCCGATCCCTTGATCTGCGCCGCCAGCGCCGCACCGACGCCGAGCGGCGTGCCGGCACCGACGATGCCGTTGGCGCCGAGGTTGCCGACGCTGATATCGGCGATGTGCATCGAGCCGCCGTAACCGCGGCAATAACCGCTCTCCTTCTGCAGCAATTCGGCGACCATGCGGTTGACGTCGGCGCCCCAGGCAATGCAGTGGCCGTGTCCACGATGCGTCGAGGCGATGTAGTCGCCTTCCTTCAAGGCCGCGCAAACGCCGGTGGCGATCCCTTCCTGCCCGAGATAGGGATGAAAGTAGCCGCGGATCAGGCCCTGCCGATAAAGCTTGATGCCCTCGGTCTCGAAGACGCGGATCTTATAGGCAGTTCTGAAAAGTTTTTCCAGAAGTTCCCGCGAAGGAGCATTTGCCTTGTGGGTCTGCGCTGACATGGATTGTCTCTCCCCAAAACATTCGTTTTTTTCGATGGGAAATTCCTAGCATTGCGCCCACAACCTGTCGAGAAAATTTTCTTCAAGAATGCCTGTTTTCCCAATGCGGCAGCACAATCACCAAAACTATTTTCATAAATGACTGCAATCATTTGAAATCTAATGAAATTTCTGGATGCCTCCGCCTGAACATCATTTTCAGGACGCATGGAAATTGCCGTCGACGCCACGCAGACGGTGTCATCTATCGAAAACAATGAAAATTTCTTACATATTCTTGTTCGGTCACCGCGGAATGGTCGAGAAGCTTGGGAAAATGGCCTGAAGAGATAAATTCCGGAACGCTCGATTGCCGCTAAGTTTGGCGAGTAAACTTTTCTTCCTTTTGCGGAAGTGGTACGAGGGACGACGGTCGCAATGAGCGGCCGCATTCCAATATGGATCAGTCAATGGCGGACGTTCGGCCTCTCGCGGATTTAAAGCAAAGCGATCTCCTGGAGAGGATACAGGAGCGATACGGAACGTTGCGCAAATCGGAACGCATCGTCGCGGACTTCCTGCGCAACAATGCCGGCCGCCGGCTCGACTCCTCGATCACCGAACTCGGCCGCACGCTGGGCGTGAGCGAGGCAACGATCAGCCGCGTCAGCCGTGCGCTGGGATATGACGGTTATCCCGACATGAAGCTGTCGCTCGCCGAGGGCACCCGCAGCCGCTCGAGCTTCGTCAACCTGCCGCTGGAGATCGAGGACGGCGATTCGCTGATCACCATCAGCAGCAAGCTCGCCAACCTGCTGATCGCCGGGACGGACGGAACGCAGCGCATGCTCGATGCCCACCGGCTCGAGCTCGCCGTCGAAGCGCTGCGAAAGGCGCGCCGGATCATCTTCGTCGGCGTGGGCGGTGCCGCTGCCATTTGTGACGAGGCGGCCCACATGTTCATGAAGGCCGGCTTCGATGCGACGAGCTATCGCGACGGCTATACGCAGACCATCGTCGCGGCGACACTGAAGCCGGACGATGTCATGGTCGGCATTTCCCATACCGGCACAACCGAAACCGTCGCCGACGCGCTGCTCCTGGCGCGCGGGACAGGCGCCACCGCCATCGCCATTACCAGCAGCACCGCCTCCGACGTCGCCAAGGCGGCGGACGTGGTGCTGACCACCTGGAGCGCCGGCCAGCAACTTGTGCCCCTGCACGGAGACTTTTTGGAAGGTCGCGTCAGCCAGTTGTTCCTGATCGACATTCTCTATGTCGGAACCCTGTTCCGTGTCGGAGAGAAATCCGCCAAAGCGCTGCAGTCCACCGGCGAGGCGCTGGAAAAACATTACCGACACAGGGGAAAAGGCACGCCCGAGAACTGATGACCGTCACCGCGGCATGCTTGCAGCCGCAATCGGCGCGCAACACGAAGTGGAGCGCATTGATAAGGACAAGATGGGGAGGAAGCGACCGATATCAGGCCGCTGCCGAGCCTTCGATCACAACCCGGCAGGCAGGAATATCGACGTTGCCTCCATCGAGATCGGGGACGACCCGGTCCGCCAGCGAAAAATCCTCTTCGCCGGTATAGGACGATATCGTGACAATGCAGCGCATGCCTGCCGCCTTGGCGGCGCGCAGGCCGTTGTTGCTGTCCTCGATGACCATGCATTGCGCCGGGGCCAACCGCAATTGGGTCGCGGCCAACGTGTAGATATCCGGCGCCGGTTTCTTTTTCGCGACGATATCGCCGGCAAACACCGTAATCTTCTTCGAACGCTGTGGTCCGAGCATGCCGTCGACAACCGCCTGCACGGCCTTCTCGTTGGACGTCGAGCAGACCGCAAGCACGATCCCCTCGGCGATCGCCTCTTCGACGATGCGGGCGATGCCCGGCCGGAGCGGCAGGCTGCCCTCGCCGATCAGCCGCATGAAAATCCCGGTCTTGAGTTTGTGAATGGAGGCGATCAGCGCGTCATGATCCGGATGACCGGCCGGCCAGCCGGTTTCGTTGAAATGACGAACCATGCGCTCCTTGCCGCCCGCGGTGAGCAGCAATTCGCCGTAACGTTCGACACTCCATTCGCAATCGATGCCGAGTTCGGCAAAAGCCCGGTTGAAGGCAACCCGATGGCCGTCGCGCTCGGTATCGACCAGCACGCCGTCGCAATCGAAGATAAGGGCCTGCATCATCGCTCAGCCCTCCCTTCCCGCGGCATGCGCAGCCTTGCCGGCGGAGCCGAAGGCGCGAATCATATCGAGCACGTCCTTCTTCATCGCCTCGTACTGGCCGGTGATGAACGGCAGGGGCTCCTCCAGCTTCGGCTTTTCCGTGCGCACGGCAATAAATCCTTCGATGAAGCGATGCTTGTGCATGGTGGAGATATTGACCTTGGCGCACCCTGCGGCAATGCAGCGGTCGAACTGTTCCTGGCTGAGGCCGGTGCCGCCATGCAGGGCGATCGGGATCGGGATCGCCGCGGTGATCTTTTCAAGCAGGCCGTAGGCGATCTTCGGCTGGCCCTTGTAGAAACCGTGCGCCGTGCCGATGGCCGGGGCGAAGACGGCGAGATTGGGCATGTTCTTCACGAAAGCCAGGCACTCGTCGTAATCGGCAAGGATCGCCGAATCCTCGGCAACGAACTTATCGTCCTCGACACCGCCGATCGCGCCGATCTCGGCTTCCAGGCCGACGCCTGCCGCCTCCGTCATGGCATAGATTTCTTCGGAACGGGCCTTGTTTTCGGCAAACGGCAGGGAGGAACCGTCGAACATCACCGAGGACCAGCCGGCATCGATGCAGCGACGGATGACATCGGCATCGCTGCAATGGTCGAGATGCAGCGCCACCGGCACGTCGACATCCTCGGCCATCATCCGCACCCATGTGGCGATCGGCTTGTAACCCCAGTGCTTGATCGTCTTGACGGACACCTGGACGATGATCGGCGCCTGAAGATCGGCCGCGCCCTCGATGATCGAGCGGGCGCTGTTGTAGTCGATCATATTGAAGGCGGCGATGCCGTAGCGGGCAGCCTGCGCACGCTTGAGCATCGGCCCCATTGTGACGAACGCCATGATTTCCATCCCGTCTGATTGTTTTCCCCGCACCCCTTCAAGCGGGGTGGAATGCCGTTGCGGCTTCGAAGACCTTCTAGCAGATCGAGCATTTTTGTAAATAATTTTCTTGAACGAGGATACTCACAACACAGATTTATCGAATTTTTTTGTTGCATCGACCGTGCAATGAAATCCTGATGGACGGTTCTTTATGCTCTTCCTCAAATCCATGAAAATAATTTATCTTGAGCCGGCACGAGAATTTTCCGTTACAATCCTCCTGGCGGCGGAGGCCTTGAGGCACGCCGTCACGCCGGGCCTCCCGACAGGTCGACCCGGGAACGCGCACCTCCCGCCTTCGCGGCGCCGGGCGGAACATCCGTTCGATTTCAACCTGCATATATCCAATCAGATATCGCCAATCTCGCATCGAATCCTGTTTCGATTGCTCAACAATTGAGCTATCACCGCCAGGCGTGCCCACTTGCCGGGCAAATACAGCTCATTGGAGATGAAAAATTGGTCAATGTGGATGAAAAGCTAGAACCCATCCTGAACGAAGTGCTGAGACGAAATGCCGGTGAGCAGGAATTTCACCAGGCAGTCAGGGAGGTTCTGGAAAGCCTCGGGCGTGTGATCGCCAAACATCCGAAATATGCCGACAATGCGCTGATCGAGCGCATTTGCGAGCCGGAGCGGCAGATCATCTTCCGGGTTCCGTGGGTCGACGACCAGGGGCAAGTCCAGATCAACCGCGGTTTCCGCGTGCAGTTCAATTCGGCGCTTGGTCCCTACAAGGGCGGCATCCGCTTCCATCCCTCGGTGAATGTCGGCATCATCAAGTTCCTCGGCTTCGAGCAGACCTTCAAGAACGCATTGACGGGCATGCCGATCGGCGGCGGCAAGGGCGGTTCCGACTTCAACCCGCGCGGCCGCTCGGATGGCGAGATCATGCGCTTTTGCCAATCCTTCATGACCGAACTGCATCGTCACCTCGGTGAATATACCGACGTTCCGGCCGGCGACATCGGCGTCGGCGGCCGCGAGATCGGCTACATGTTCGGCCAGTACAAGCGCCTGACCAATCGCTACGAGGCCGGTGTTCTGACAGGCAAGGCGCTTTTCTACGGCGGCTCGCGCGCCCGCAAGGAAGCCACCGGCTACGGCGCCACCTATTTCGTCGAGCGCATGCTGGCCACCAAGGGGCTCTCCTTCGAAGGTCGGCGGACGGTCGTCTCGGGGTCCGGCAACGTCGCGATCTACACGATGGAAAAGATCATCGAATTCGGCGGCAAGATCGTCGCCTGCTCGGATTCCAACGGCTATATCGTTGACGAAGCCGGCATCGATCTCGATCTCGTCAAGGAGATCAAGGAGGTCGGTCGCGAGCGGATTTCGGAATATGTGCGGATGAAGCCCAATGGCCCGCGTTATTTCGAAGGCGGCTCCATCTGGGATGTGCCCTGCGACATCGCCATGCCGTCCGCGACCCAGAACGAACTGACGGGCAAGGACGCAAAGACCCTCGTTCGCAACGGCGTCATTGCCGTCGGCGAAGGCGCCAATATGCCCTCCACCCCGGACGCGGTTCGCATCTTCCAGCAGGCCGGCGTCCTGTTTGCTCCGGGCAAAGCGGCAAATGCCGGCGGCGTCGCCACATCGGCTCTTGAGATGCAGCAGAACGCCTCCCGCGACAGCTGGACGTTCGAGCAGACCGAAACCCGTCTCGCCACCATCATGCGCAACATCCACGATCGATGCGCCGAGACGGCCGAAGAATTCGGGGCGCCGAGCGATTACGTGCTGGGCGCAAACATCGCCGGCTTCGTTCGTGTCGCGGAGGCGATGGACGCACTCGGCGTCATCTGATCGCGCAAGCGGCATCACCGAACGCAACCCCGGCTGCGTTCGGTCGCTGCAGATGGTGCACGGCCCGCATCAGGCCGCCTGCGGGCCGGGATCGTCACCGTCGCCGTCATGATCCGGCTCGAAGGTGCGTTGGTTTTTCGGCCGGAACCAGACCACGTCGGACCGCGCGCCCTGCGGGGCCGGATCGAGGCTCGGATGCTCGCCGCGGCGCCGGTCGACCTCCGGCTGGAACATGAGTTCGTCCACCGCAAGCGTTTCGTGGCGTCCGTTGGCGTATTCGATTGTCGTCACCTCGCCTACGGCGAGACCCAGGAGGGCAAGGCCGCGCATCGTGTGGATGGAGACCGCAAAAGCCGGCAGGTCGTCGCCTTCGCTCTGCACCAGGATATGTGGTCCGTGCGGCCTGCCGTTGACGCTGTAGCAGAGACGGCTGTTCAACGTGACGACATCGGACGGAACGTCATCACGGAAATAGATCGTGGCGAAATTCAGCTTGTTGCGCAGCAGCCGGAGATATGCCGGGTCGCCCGGCGAGCGGTCGACCATGGTGATCAGGATATCGACATCCTTGGTGGTCAATTGGGAAAAGGTTTCTCGTTGCATGACAATCTCCCCGGATCGCCTGTCGCGACCCTGGCATCCGAATGGTGATTTAGATTTGGAGATCCCCTGGCCGGTATCTTGACCGACCAGGGCAGCTATCCTGCGATAAGGCAGCCCGCATGACAAAAAAAACGAACCGGCCGGTGGCGCTCGAAACCCATGGTCTCCGTCTCCGTCAAGGCGCGCGGACCCCGCTTGTCAATGGCTGTCGGAGCCCGACTCTTTTGCTGGAAGACGTGAAATTGCGGTTACCGGACATGGTTCTGCTCGAGTAACGATACATTTCCTTAACCTCGACAAGAGGCCGGGAACGACAGCTGCAAATGTAAGGATGGGTTCAGGCACTCCCCGTACTCGGGGCGCGAAGCGCCGAGCCGGGGTCAAATTCCCGCGATGAGGAAAATCCGGTGCGTCTTGCAGGACGCGATATAGACCCAGAACGTATTCATCCCGACAGAGTGAAGCGGTTCCCCTGGTTTGTCAAGCACGGCGAGAGGCCGCAGCGTCGTCTCCATTTCTTGGCCCATCGGCTGCTCCAGCGAAGGGGCCGACGCCCGAAAATCGGTTCATGGCCCGCGCGCGGGAAAAACCCGGTTTGCGTTCGGGGCGGCCAGCATGTACCAATCCCCATCCCAACAACGAGACCTCCGCCCGAAAAACCGGCTCCCTATCGTGACCAGATCATTTCCTGCCCCTCCCGGCCTACGGGTTACGCTGCCCCGCGCGCTGTCCAAGCTCGGCTATTGTTCGCGCACACAGGCCGAGCAACTGATTACCGGCGGCAACGTCATGGTCAACGGGCGGCGCGTTACCAACCCTTCGACCTGGGTCGACCTGGCGAACGACAAGATCGCCGTGGACGGAAAAAACGTCTCCGCATCCGCCAAGGCCTATGTCATGATGAACAAGCCGCGCGGGCTGATCACCACACGCGACGATCCCGAAGGCCGTGCCACGGTTTACGACAGCTTCAAGCACGACGTGCCCTTCCTCTCCGCCGTCGGCCGTCTCGACAAGGCGAGCGAAGGGCTGCTGTTGTTCACCAACGACACGGTGTTTGCCCAGCGACTGCTCGATCCGGAAACCCACGTACCGAAGCTTTACCATGTGCAGGTCCGCGGAAACCTCGATGTAGCGGAACTGGAGCGGATGACGGCAGGCATCATGAGCGACGGCGAGTTGTTGCGCGCCGCCGCCGTGCGGCCCCTGCGCGCCGGCGACAAGAATGCCTGGATCGAAATCGAGCTGCGGGAAGGCCGTAACCGGCAGATCCGCAGGATGCTGGAGGGCCTGGGCGTCGAGTGCCTGCGCCTCGTCAGGGTGGCGATCGATACGCTGCAGCTGGGAGACCTGCCCAAAGGCGAGACGAGAAATCTCACCGGACCGGAGATAAAGGCGCTGCAGGCCAAGGTGGGAATGAACGATAGCGCTTCGAAGCGTAAAATACGCTGAGGTGGCGGGTCTCTTGGCCCAAACGCAGGCAACGACGCTTTCGCATCAAGAATCGCGCGTCAGCGGCCCGCCGCCTTCACGAATGCGTCGAATATCCGGGCGCCGGGGTGACTTTCTCCGTCGAGCCGCTCCGGATGCCACTGCAGGCCCATGGCAAAGGCATAAGAGGGCACCTCTATCGCCTCGACAACGCCGTCCGTCCCGCGGGCGGTGACGATAACGGCACTGGAGACCCCGACGACGGCTTCCCGGTGAAAGGTGTTGACGCTGAAGGCATCGGCATCAAAAATATCCGCCATCCTGGTACCGCGCGGAATATCCACGTCATGGCGCATATCGCCGCCGTCGTGGTCCAATGCGCCCGGCCATGAAGAGCGAACATCCGAAACCATGCGGCAGCCATGCAGGCAGGCGAGCATCTGCATGCCGTTGCAGATGCCGAGCACGGGTTTGTCGCGTTCAAGAAAGCCTTTCATCAGCGCCATATCGACAGCCAGGCGATCGGACAGAGGGTATTGGGACCGGTCGCGGTCCACATACCATTCCTGCGGAAAATTGATGCGTCCGCCGACACTCAGAAACCCATCGAACTCCTCGACGACATGATCGACCATGTCAGGCGCATAAGGAATACCGAAAGCGAAGGCACCGGCGCGATGGATCGCCGAAAAATAACTCTTCGAGATATCGTAGCGGTCGCCGCCGGAACTGGTGTTTTCGTCCATGATCACGGCGATCTTCGGCTTGCGGCTCATAATGTTTCCTCTCGTTGGCACGCCCGTTCCGATCTGAGCCCGGCCTGAACGTGTCCGGCCGTTACACCGAAGCCAGCCGGACTCGATGATCCCCGGCGACTTCCACCAGCTCGGAGGGGGCAGGCGCCGTGAAGACATCCGGCGCCGTGCTGCCGTCGGCGACGAAGCGGCGGCCGGCCAGCAACGGGATGTCTGCAAAACGATCTTCCCTTGCATGCGGGCTGAGCGCAGCATCCGGATCGGGGATGGCGGCAATCAGCCGGCGCGTATAGGGATGGGCCGGTGTTTCGAAAATCGCGCGCCAGCCGCCCTCTTCCACCACCTCGCCGAAATACATCACCAGCACCCGGTCGCTCATATGTTCGACGACGCTGAGGTCGTGGCTGATCATGAGATAGGAAAGCCCGAGCTTTTCCTGCAGGTCGAGCAGCAGGTTGATGATCTGGGCGCGGATCGAGACGTCGAGGGCGGAGACCGGCTCATCGAGCACGACGATTTCCGGCTCGAGGATCAGCGCCCGGGCGATGCCGATGCGCTGGCGCTGGCCGCCGGAAAATTCGTGCGGATAACGCCGCGCCTGCTCGGGCGTCAGGCCGACATTCTTCATGATCGCCTCGATGCGGCCCTCGATTTCGGAGGCTGCTGTAATGCCGTGCAGCCTTAGCGGCGCGGCAAGCGACGTGCGGACGGACTGACGCGGGTTCAGCGATGCATAGGGGTCCTGGAAGACCATCTGCACCGCCTTGGCACGCTGCATGCGGCTTGGAGCTCCGGGGCCGGTCAACGGCTGGCCGCGATAGCGGATCGTCCCCGCCGTCGGCTCCTGCAAGCCGAGGATGGAGAGCGCCGTCGTCGACTTGCCGCAGCCGGATTCGCCGACGATCGACAGGCATTCGCCTTTGGCCAGCGAAAAGCTGACGCCGTTGACGGCATGCAGCATGCGCCGCCCGGCACCGAGCAGGCCGCCGCCCGAAATCGGGAACCGGACGTGGAGGTCGTCCACCTGCAACAGGGGCGCGGTCATGGCTGGCTCCCTTGCGCGTCGCGCGGGGTGATGAAACGCGTCTCGGTCAGTTTCGAGCGGTCGGCGATGATGCTGTCGATGTCGACGAGGCGCTGGCGACCGTGCTCGCTGCGGCTGCCGAGGCGCGGCAGGGCGCCGAGCAGGCCGCGGGTATAGTCGTGCCGCGGATTTTCGAACAGCGCCCGCGTCTCGTTCTCCTCGACGAGGCAGCCGGCATACATGACGCCGACGCGCTGGCAGATGCTGGCGATGACGCCGAGATCGTGGCTGATGAACAACACCGCCGTGCCGCGCGCGGCACACAGCTCCTTGATCAGCCGCAGCACTTCCGCCTGCACCGTGACGTCGAGCGCCGTGGTCGGCTCATCGGCGATCAGAAGGTCGGGATTGCAGGCGAGCGCCATGGCGATCATCACCCGCTGGCGCAGGCCGCCGGACATCTGGTGCGGATAGTTCTTCGCCCGCCGGTCGGGATTGGGCACGCGCACGTTGCCCAAAGCCTCGACGGCGAGCGTGTGGGCCTCGCCCCAGCTTTTGCCCTGGTGCAGCACGAACATTTCGGCGATCTGCCGGCCGACCGTCGACAGCGGGTTGAGCGCCGTCATCGGTTCCTGGAAGATCATGGCGATGCGGTTGCCGCGCAGGCGGCGCATCTCGCGCTTCGGCAAGGCGAGCAGGTTCTTGCCCTTGAACAGGATCTCGCCGCCGGAGACCGCAAGCGGCTTCTTCAAGAGCCCCATGACGGCAAGCGACGTCACCGATTTGCCAGAGCCGGATTCGCCGACGAGACCATAGGCTTCCCCCGGCATGATCTGGAAGGAGACGTTTTTCAGCAACGGATGCTGGGCGGAACGGCCAAGCGAAACGCCAAGGCGAAGGTCCCTGATATCGAGAAGCGGCGCGGTCATGGCTTGCGCGTCCTCATATGCGGGTCGAGGCTGTCGCGCAGGCCGTCGCCGAGAAGGTTGAAGCCGAGCACGGAGAGGAAGATGGCAAGGCCCGGGAAGATCGCCACCCAGGGCGCCAACTGGATGAGCTGGCGTGCATCCGTCAGCATCGAGCCCCAGCTCGGGAACGGCGGCTGGATGCCGAGGCCGAGGAAGGAGAGCGCCGCCTCCGAAAGCACCGCCGACCCCATACCGAGCGTCGCCATCACCAGGATCGGCCCCATCATGTTCGGCAGGATCTGCGTGAACATGATGCGCAGGTCGCCGTAGCCGAGCGTCTGCGCCGCCTGCACATAACCTTGCGATTTCAACGAGAGCGTCGAGGAACGGGCGATGCGGCACGTCCAGCTCCAGTTGGTCAGGCCGAGCGCCACCAAAAGCGACGGCAGGCCGGGTCCGAGCACCGCCATGACGGCGAGCGCGAAGATCAGCGAGGGGATGGCGAGCATGACGTTGGTCAGGCCGTTCACCAGGTCGTCCCACCAGCCGCCCCAATAGCCGGCGGTCATGCCGAGCGTGATGCCGATGATCGAATTGATCACCTGCGAGACGATGCCGACCGTCAGCGAGATCTGCGCGCCGTAAAGAATACGGGTATAGACGTCGCGGCCCTGCGCATCCGTGCCGAACCAGAAGGTGGCGTCGGGCGGCAACTCGGAACTCATCAGGTCCGCATCGAGAACCGGATCGAAAGGCGCGATCCAGGGCGCGAGGGCGCCGGCAAGGATCACCAGCGCCGTCAGGCTCGCACCAAGCCAGAAATTGAAGCCGAGGCGCATTCCCGTCACTCCTGCTTGATGCGCGGATCGATCGCGGCATAGATCAGATCGACGGCCGTGTTGATGACCAGGAACCACAGCACGATGACGAGGATCGTGCCCTGCACCACGGGAATGTCGCGGATCGCCACGCTATCGACCAGCAGGGAGCCGATGCCCGGCCAGGCGAACAGTTTTTCGATGACGACGGCCTGGCCGATCAGCGAACCGAACTGCAGGCCGACGGTGGTGACGATCAGCACCAGCGCATTGCGCGCCACATGCCAGCGCACCACCTTCGTTTCGCTCATGCCCTTGGAGTGGGCGGTGCGGATGAAATCGGCGTTGAGCACGTCGAGCACGCCCGCCCGCGTCGTGCGCGCCAAAAGCGCCAGCGGCGTGACGCCGAGGGTGGCGGCGGGCAGGATGAGGTTCTGGAACGAGCCGTCGCCATAACCGAAGCTCGGCAGCCAGTTCAGCTGCAGCGCAAACAGATACATCATCAGCAGGCCGAGCCAGAACTGCGGCATGGAGAGGCCCGAGACAGCGCCGATCATCGTCACGGTGTCGAGGATCGAACCCGGCCGGAGTGCTGCCAGGAAGCCGAGCGGCACGCCGACGACGAGGGCGAAGACCATGGCGGCGATGGCGAGCTGCAGCGAGGCCCACATGCGGTCGTTGATCAGGTCGATCACCGGCTGGCGGGTGCGGAAACTGGTGCCGAGATCGAATTGCGCCAGATCGGTGACATAGGTCACGAAGCGTTCCATCAGCGGCTTGTTGAGCCCGAACTCCTCGTTGAGGCGGGCGATCATCTGCGGGTCGGCGGCGCGCTTGCCATCGGCGAAAAGGCTGGCGGCGAAGGTGCCGGGAACGACGGAGAAGATGACGAAGATCAGCAGCGCCACCACGATGACGGTCGGAATGATCTGCAGGATGCGGCGCAGGGTGAAACGAAGCATGAGCGGTTCCGTTTTGGCCGCCCGGACGGGCGCGACAATCGATGCGGGGGCAGCTTTGACGCCGCCCCCGAACCCCTCAAGGCTTTACTTGCGCGCGTCCGGCGCGTTTTCGTCGATCCAGATTTCGTCATAGGGCTGGACCGCCAGTTCGTTCGCATTCGGAACGAGGCCGTGGATCCACGGCTGGTAGGCCATGACCGCCTTGTTGTAGTTGAAGAACCAGACCGGCGCGTCGTCCTGCACGATGTTGTTGGCCTGGCGCAGCAGGTCGGTCTGCTTGGCAGAGTCGCGTTCCTGCTGGGCGGCTTCATACAGCTTGTCGAAGTCGGCGCTTGCATAGCTCGTATAGTTGCAGGCCGATTGCTGCGTCTTGGAATAATAGCAGCGCAGCGCGTTCAGCGGATCGGGACCGGACAGGTTCGACCAGATGAAGGCCTGGAAGTTGTTGGTGGTCACGGCTTCGCCGAGTGCCGAGCTTTCCACCGGCTTCGGCTTTACGGTGATGCCGACCTTCTTCAGCATCGGCAGGATCGCCTCGACGATCGGCACGCCCCAGCTCTCGTTCGGGCTCGCCGTCACCTCGAATTCGAAACCGTCGGCATAACCGGCTTCCGCCAGCAGCGCCTTGGCCTTTTCCGGATCGAAGGCATAGGCCGGCTTGTCCTTGTCGAAGGCCGGCGAGGAGATCGGCAGCCAGCCGGAGGCCGGATAGGCTTTGTTCTTGACGAGGCGTTCGATGATCAGCGGCGCGTTGATGGCGTGGTTGATCGCCTGGCGCACCCGCTTGTCCTTGAAGGGTTCGTAGGCCGGGTTGAAGCCGATGTTGCGGGTGTAAACTTCGGCGACTTCCAGCAACTGGCCCTTCAGCGCGTCTTCGCTCTGATAGGCCTGGTACTGCGTCGGGCCGAGGATCGATACGTCGATTTCCTTGTTGCGGAAGGCAACGTCACGGGCGGCATCTTCCGCCATCAGCACGATGTTGATGCGGTCGAGATAGGGCTTGCCCTCCTCGTAATATTTGTCGAATTTCTCGACGACGACCTGCGAGCCCGGCACATGTTCCTTGAAGACGAAGGCGCCGAGGCCGACGGGGTTCTTGGCGAAGCTCGTTTCATCCGCGATATTCGACGGATAGATCACCGTCGTGTTCTGCATCAGCGGAAAGCCGGGATTGATCGGGCCGGTATAGGTGATCTCCAGCGTGTTGTCGTCGATCTTCTTCAGGCCGGAAATCTCGTCTGCCGTACCGGCGATATAGTCGGCGGCGCCCTTGATGTTGGCGATGAAGCTGGCGCCCGGGAAGGCATTCTTCGGGTTGGCGATGCGCTTGTAGCTGTAGATGAAGTCGTCTGATGTCAGCGGCTTGCCGTTGTGGAACACGGCGTTCTTGCGCAGGTGATAGGTGTGGACCGTACCGTCCGCGGAAACATCCTCGGAATCAGCCAGTTCCAGCACCGGCTTGTTCTGGATCGAATCCCAGCTGTAGAGCGCCCGATGGATCGCCTGGGTGATGAATTCTTCCTGCGTATTCGGGCTGGCCTGTACGTCGAGCGTCGCGAAGCTCGAACCGTACGGTGCGGTGAAGACGAGCGTTCCCCCATGGCGCTCGCCGGCGGCCAGCGCCCCGGTAGCCACGCCGAGGCTGAGCATTGCGGCCAGTGTCAGTCTTTTGAGCATGTCGTTTCCCTCCCGTGCCGTTTTCGGCATCGTTTCGATTGTTCAGTCCGGCAGACCGTCAGCGCGCATCATGCACGACGCGGCCTGCAAGCAGGGTCAGCAGGCAGCGTGTGCCCGACAGGATGGTTTCTGGCTCCGCCGTCAGCAGATCGTTGTCGAAGACGGCGATATCGGCCCATTGGCCCGGCACCAGCTTGCCCTTCACCGCTTCGGCCTTCTGCGACCAGGCGCCGAATTCGGTGTAGGCCTGCAACGCCTCTTCCGGGCTCAACCGTTCGGACGCATCCATGACGGTGCCCTTGCCGGTCTTGCGCGTGATCATCGCGGAGAGGTTCGGGAAGGGATCGGGCGAGCAGACCGGCGAATCCGAACCGGTCGAGGGCTTCAGGCCCATGCGCATCCATGTGCCGATCTGGTAGGACGACTTGCCGCGCTCCTCCCCGAGCACGGAAATGTAGCTGTCGCCGAAATCGTGGATGAAGGCCATCTGCGGCGCCGGCAGGATGCCGGCCGCTTTCATGCGCGCATCCTGTTCTGCCGTCGAGAACCCGCAATGCTCGATGCGGTGGCGGCGGTCGGGATCGGGGTTGACCGCCAGCGCCTTTTCGTAGGCCGTGACCAGCTGCTCGATCGCACCGTCGCCGATCGCGTGGCAGGCCATCTGGTAACCGCGGTCATGGCAGGATTTGACGATCGTTTCGACCACCTCGTCCGGCAGCATCTGTACGCCGATATTGTCCGGCTCGCCCAGATAGGGTTTTGTCATCCAGGCGGTGCGCCCGCCCGCCGAACCGTCGAGGAAGATTTTCACCGCGCCGACGCGCAGCATATCGTCACCCGCTCCGGAAACCAGGCCGGCGCGCCAGCAGTCCTCGACGATCGAAACACCGGGATCGCCGAGCAGCGTCAGCCAGACGCGCACCGGCAGCCGGCCGGAAACCTTGGCCATCTCATAGGCCTGGATTTCCGCAAATCCGGAGACATGACCCACCGCTGCATCCATGCAGCTGGTGATGCCCAGCGAGAGCAGGTAGCGCCCTCCCCGCTCGATGCCGTCGATCAGCTCTTCCGTCGTCACCTCGGGCATCGCCGCCTTGATGAGGTTCATGGCGTTTTCGGCGAGGAAACCGTTGAGACGTCCGTCCGTGAGGCCGATCACGCCGCCGTCCGGCACCGGCGTCGCCTCGGTGACACCGGCAAGTTTCAGCGCCATCGAATTGGCGATTGCCACATGGCCGCAGGCGCGTGTCAAAAGCACCGGATGGTCGGGCACGGCGCGATCGAGTTCCTCGCGCGTCGGATGCCGGCCGACATCGAGCTTGACCTGGTCGTAGCCGCGCGCGCGCACCCAGCCGCCCCTCGGCGTCTCTGCGGCACGCTCGGCAAGTCTTGCCGTCAGGGCGGCGAGCGTCGGCGCAGCCGCCGGCGTCGCATCGACCCAGCCCATGGTGATGCCGGTCGAGATCAGATGCAGGTGGTTGTCTATCAGGCCCGGGCTGGCAAAGCGGCCCTCGAGGTCGATGACCTCCGTCCGCGGCCCCTTGAGGCTGAGCATGTCGGCACTGCTGCCGGTGGCAAGAACCTTGCCCTGCCATACGGCAAGGGCTTCGCTGACGGTCTCGCCCCGGCCGCACCAGATGCGGCCATTGTGCAGGACAAGATCGGCTTCGATAACAACGGACATTCACCACTCCCCTGTCGGGACGGCCGAACCGGCGTCCCGTTCCTCCTGCCGCCACGTTAAGGATTGCGGCAGGCTTGGCCAATTCGCTTTTTGCAAAAGCCCATGCCAAATTGGCATACCTATTTCGATTGAATGACTTATGATCGATTCTCCGCGCGGAGTGAATGGGAGGGGAGCCCGGCATGGAGATCAAATGGCTGGAGGATTTCGTCACGCTTGCCGACACGTCGAGTTTTTCGCGTGCGGCGGAAATGCGCAATGTCACGCAGCCAGCCTTCAGCCGGCGGATCAAACAGCTGGAAAACTGGCTCGGCGCGACGCTGATCAGCCGCGCCACCATGCCGGCAGAACTGACCCCGGCCGGCCGGAATTTCCTGCCCGTCGCACAGGAGGCAATTCGCACCTGCTATGCTGCCCGCGAGGCGCTGAGGCCGTCCCACGAACCGGGCCTCGTTCGTTTTGCCGCCCTGCACACGCTGACGGTGACCTTCTTTCCGCGCTGGCTGAAAGCGCTGGAGAAAGCGGGCGGCGGCTTCAGCACGTCCTTGATGCCGGACCGCGGCGGCATCGAGGCGAACCTCGACGCGTTGGTGGGCGACGAGGCGGATTTCTTTCTGACCTATACCCATCCGGAAGTGCCGTTCCATCTCGATCGCCGGCAGTTCCTGTCGCTGACGGTCGCGCATGACCGGCTGGTGCCGCTCGTCGCCGCCAGCGTGTCGATGGCCGGCGGCAACCAGCCGGGCCTGCATATTCTCGACCGTGCGGTGGCGCAGCCGCGACTTGCCATTCCTTATCTGAGCTACGGCTTCAATTCCTTCTTCGGCGTCGCCCTGTCGCGCCTCCACCTCCGCCGCCCGCCTTTCCGCCGCCGCACGACGCATGAAAACACCATCAGCGCCGGGCTTATGAACATGGCGATGACGGGCGCCGGCGTCTGCTGGTTGCCGGAAAGCCTGGCACGTGACGAGATCGACACCGGCCGCCTCGTGCCCGCATCCGCCGACGACGGCTGGAACCTGGACCTCGAAATCCGCCTGTACCGGCACGCCGCCAGCCGCAACCGCAAGGTCGAAGACCTGTGGCGGACGGCAAAGCAGCTGATCGAGCGCGAACCGGCCTGATCAGGCCTTCAGGAAGACCAGCGCGCGCAAAATCTCGGCAAAATCCGCATGATCGAAGGCGACGGCGCGCAGGCCATGCGGGCGGGCGCCGGGATACCAGCCGGCGCGGTAGGCATCGGTCGGATTGTTGAACTCGATCACCACCTCGTAGCGCTCGGCGAGCGCCTGCAATGCCTGGGTGAAATCGCCCGACAGCGCCTCCGCCACGCCCTCGCGGATCAGCCGGCGCGACCATGCGGGAGAAATCGAGGTCGCGGCGCGGCCCTTGCCCTCGAGCGTTTCGACCGCCTTCAAGCCCGGAACCATCGTCCGCGCTTCCGAACAGATGCCGGCATCACCGGAAAGGAAGACCGAGGGCACGCCGTAACCGGCGGCGCAGAGCGCGTTGACGGTGAATTCCGACGCCACCTCGCCGTTGAGGAGCAGCCGCGAGATCCGCATGTTCGAGGTATGGGCAAGCGGATTGTCTTCGCTGCCGGCCTTGGAATGATAGCCCGTATAGACCGCCGCCGCAAAACCGGCATCGAGGCCGAACATCATGGCGTCGGGATGCCCTGACCAGCCGCGTACGATGCGGACATAATCGGGCAGGCGGTCGAGGATCAGGTTGCGGCCGCTGTCATGGGCATCCTTGACCACGACTTCGGTCGCACCGGCGGCGCGGGCACCCTCGCAGGCGGCAACCACCTCCGCCGTCATCAGGGCGCGAAATTCGGCCCAGTCGGGGTGGGTACGCTCGGCCTCGTCCCAATGGGCGATGCCGGCGGTGCCTTCGATATCGGCAGAAATGAAGACTTTCATGGGCTTGGGTTCTCCTTCAGCCAGTCGGCAAGGGCGGGATAGAGGCGGCCGTTGCGCGCCGGGGTGGCAGGCGCCATGCAGAGCGCGTTCAAAACCGCCTCCTGCGTGGTTTCGGCGGCGGCACGGAAGGCGATGTCGATATGGTCGTCGGCAAGCCGTTCCTGCGTGGAAAAAGCCTTTGCGGGATCGTGCTCCACCGGATCGGCCGTCGTGAAGCAGAGGACGATATCGCCGCTGCCATGGCCCCAGAAGGCGCCGAGCCGCGCCAGTCCAGCCCCGCCGCGCCGCGCGACGCGCTGCAATTGCCGGTCGCCGAGCGGCAGGTCCGTCGCCGTAATGACGATGACGGAGCCACGTTCGGGGCTGGCCGGTACGCGCGGGTCCGGCCGCCGGCCGTCCGGCAGGACGAGGTCGCCCGCCGCGCCGAAATTGGCAAGCACCAGGGTGCCGAGCATAAAATCGCGTTTGCCGATTCGCAGGCGGCGCGACGCGGTGCCGATGCCTGCCTTGAAACCGAAGGCCGTCATTCCAGAACCGGCGCCGACGGCGCCCTGCTCGACCGGCCCGGCCCGGGCCTCATCCAGCGCCGCCATGGCATCGCCGGGCGTCACCGCCAGCGCCTGGATGTCGTTGATGCTGCCGTCGTTGCATTCGCAGACCAGCGGATTGACGGTCGACGTCTTTCGCCCGATCGCCGGATTGGCGGCAATCGCCCGGCGGATCAGCGCTTCCGTGCAGGCGGCAACCCCGAACGTGTTGGTGAGCAGGATCGGCGTTTCAATGGTGCCCAGCTCGGCCACCTGCATCAGCCCCGCCGATTTGCCGAAACCGTTGATCACCTCGACGGCCGCACGCGGTTTGAGGCGGAAGAGGTCGCCCGGATGCGGCAAGATCGCCGTGACACCGGTAAAAATTCCCTCGCCACGCAGGGATCGGTGCCCGACCGCCACGCCCGGCACGTCGGTAATGCCGTTATCCGGCCCCACAGCCAGCCGGCTTTCCGGCATCAATCCCAGTTCACGCGCCGTCTTCATTGCCACGCCCCCCAACATTTGCCGCCTTGCTCAGGACGGAACGCCGGCCGCTTCCAGATACAGGGCCTGCAGCCGCCGCGTCATCGGGCCGGGCTTGCCGTCGCCGACCGTCCGGCCGCCGATCTTCACCACCGGCATGACCAGGCTGGAGGCCGAGGTCTGGAACGCTTCCGCCGCGTCCTGCGCTTCCTCGGGGGTAAAGGCGCGCTCCTCGATCTGCAACCCCTCCGTTTCGCAGAGCCGGGCGAGCGCACGCTGCGTACAGCCCGGCAGGGTCGTCCGGGAGGCGGCGCGGGTGAGAATGCGTCCATCGGCGGTGATCAGGTGCGCCGTGGCGGAGGCACCCTCCGTCACCAGCCCCGCCTCGACCATCCAGACGTCGTCGAAGCCGCGGCTGCGCGCCGTCTGTTTCGCCATGACCTGCCCGAGCAGCATGGCGGTCTTGATGTCCCGCCGCTGCCAGCGCGGATCGTCGGCCAGATCGACCGAAATACCGTTCTGCTGCGCCCGCGTGCCGGTCAGGGTTTTCGCCTGCGTGAAGCCGACGAGGCGCGGCGCCAATGCCTCCGAATAGAAGAAATCACGATCCGCCTCGCCGCGCGAGACATGCAGGTAGATCGTCCCGTCTCTCAGGTCGTTGCGGGCCATCAGTTCCGCCTGCACCGCGGCAATCTCCTCCAGCGGCAAAGGCAGCGGAATGGCGAGTTCGTTCACCGAGCGCTGGAGGCGGGCAAGGTGCAGGTCGTTGTCGATCATCCGGCCGTTGATGACCGCCGTCACCTCGTAAACGGCATCGCCGAACAGGAAACCGCGATCGAAAAGCCCGATCCTGGCCTCCTCCTCCGCTATGAATTGACCGTGGACGTAGACGATCCTGCCCATCTCTTCCTCTTGCCTGCCCCAAATTCTGGTTTCGGGGCAACCCTGTTGAATTGCTCCCGATTTGCGGCGGATCATAGGAATGACCCGATGAGCCTGACCAATTCAATTTGGGCAGGACCTCATGCAAAATTCGCCTGACTTCTTATTTTTCAACAGGTTGGATGCAATCGTCTTCGGATCGCGCAGGGGGCAAGCTGTGCCGAATCTGCTATTTGATGCGCCGGCACCGTCCGGCTGCATCTGCCTGCGACGAGAACTCGAGAAGCCGGGATAGTCATAAGACAAGCGCGTTGCGATCTTTCAGAACCGCTCTCACGCTTCAGTTTCTTGGTTCCGTCTGTCGTTTTCGCAAAACCGCTCCGCACTGTTGCGCGACATGCCTAGCGGTCGCTGCTGTCGGCCAGGGCCTGCAGGCCGGCGATATCCCGCACCAGCAATTTCTGCCGTCCCCCTTCGACCAGGCCCTTGGATTCCCAGGCGCTGAGGATGCGGGAAACGGTGTGCAGCGTCGTGCCCGTCATCTCGGCGATGTCCTGCCGGGTGATGGGAAAATCGATGCGGACGCCGGCCTCCTCCGTCCTGCCCGCCTGCCGGGTCAGCCGGAGCACCGTATGGGCGACCCGGCGCTCGACCTCCTCGGTCGAGATTTCACGGATCCGCGTATGCGCCTCTTCCAGGCGCTGGCCGATCGTGTTCAGCGCGCTGACGGCGAGATAGGGGCTGCGATCGATGAATTGCGGCCAGAGTTCGGTCGGCCAGCACAGCGCCAGGCTTTCGATCACCGCCAGCGCCGTGCCCGGATAATCGGTACGGCGCAACGCCTTGGCAAAGCCGAAGAGATCGCCCGGATGGACGACCCGGACGATGATCTGCTGGCCGTCGGCGGTGACCTGCGTGACCTTGAGACGACCGTTGATCAGCAGGAAAAAATGCGTCGCCGCAGCCCCCTGTTCGAAAAAGGCTTCGCCGGGGCCGATGCGCTTGGCCACGGCCTGCCCCACGAGGACCTCCACATCGGAGTCCGGCATTTTCTCGAACATGGAGAAGGACTTGACGACGCTCTTGTCTATCTTCAACGGAAACTCCAACCTCCAGTAAAAACCTATCGCTCGGCCGACAGTTTACCAACTGTGGTCTCAGCGGCAAGCCACTGGGAGATTATGCCGCGGTCGCGCAACCGCATGACGACGCTTGCATACCAGCGATCGTCCCGGACCAGCCGGAAGCCGAGATTGGCGGGCGGGGTTCCGACCGCACATCCCCCCGTCTTCGGGTCGCGGACGAAAGAACTCATCGGCGAATTGTGCTGGCCGACGGTTACATAAATTCCGCAAATGGAACTGGTTTTTGCCGGCGCCGCCCCGGCCAGGTCGACCCGGCGGTGGCATGTCGTGGTCCATTCCCAGACATTGCCGCCGAAATCGGCCAGTCCGTATTCGTTTTCGCCGAAATGTCCCCGGACCTTCGGCTCCGGATCGCCCTCCGCCTTCCGGCGCACTTCGCGCTCATAGTCCGCCAGCCACCGCAGGGCGGGGTTGCGGCTATCCGGATCGACGCCGAGTGCGTCGTCGGGGAACTTGCTGCCTGCCGCAAAAGCGATCTGTTCGTGAGTGGGGAGACCCCATGCCTCGCCGGTCTTCTTGCTGAACCAGCGCGCATAGGCCGTCGCATCGTCATAACTGACGCCGGTTGCCGGAAAGGCACTGCCGTGAACATGGGCCGGCGGGATTGCCCCGCACGCTCCGTCTTCGACGCATCGTCCGTATTCGGCTTCGCTGACCTGATATTTCATGATGGTGAGCCCGGCCGAGACGGTTTTTTCGATCATCGGCCCATCCACCGCGAAGCCGTTCTTGTAGAATTCGCCATCGGCCCGGTAGGCGAAGCTGTTGGCGGGAACCGTTACGGTTTGCGCCAGCTCAGCCGACGTGGTAGTTGCCGTCCTTTCAAGATAGCCGAGCTGGCCGGCAATTCCTGCTGAAAATCCGATGACGGTCGCAAACGGGATTGCAATCGAGAGAAGCGATACGCCGTGTTTTTTTGCATGTTCAGCCATGGGGATATCCCCGCTTTATATGGCATGCTTGTGAGGGTGTCCGCGCCGCAAAGCGGCGCGGACTGTATTGGCGATCAATGATTGTTCGGGGTCATGATCGCCGTCATCAGGTCGTTGTTCCATTCGCCTTCGACCTTGAAATGTGCCGCCGCGCCCTTCTCGAAGGCTTCGATCAGGTTATGGTTGACATAGGCGTAGATGCCCGGCTGGTGGAAGGTGTAGAAAGCCGCTCCTGCCGCGCCGCCCGGGATGAACCAGGTCTCCTGGTCGAGGTCCGGCGGGTTGGCGAATTTGCCGGTCGCCCAGACGTAGTCGCCGTGGCCGCCGATGAGGTGCGGGCGGGTATCCCGGTTCGCCTGCGAATGCAGGATCAGCACCTTTTCGCCGACCTTGGCCTTGAGTGCATTGGCGCCGGTCAAGGCGCCGACTGCGCCGTTGAAGACGATGTGGCTCGGCGTCAGTGTCTTCATCACCTCGAGGACATCGGCATAGGCGTCGCCATGGCTCTCGTATTTCTTGTAGTTTCCGTCGGCATCACGCGGCACGTAGAAATCCTGTTCGCCGACGTAATAGACGCGGTCGTAGACGAGGTCCTTGCCTTGATGGTCCTTCAGGCCGTCACGGGGCAACACGGTAATGGCGCCGTTCATGCCCGAAGTGACGTGCCAAGGCACCATGCCGGGAGGTGCGCAATGATAGACGAAGACGCCGGCCTTGGTGGCCTTGAAGCGCATCACCGCTTTCTCACCCGGGTTGACCACCGTCAGCGCGCCGCCCCCAAGCGCACCGGTGGCCGCATGGAAGTCGATGTTGTGCTGCAACTCGTTGGTCTCGGGATTGACCAGCGTCACTTCCACATAGTCGCCCTGGTGCACGACGATCATCGGACCGGGAACCGTTCCGTTGAAGGTCATGGCGTGGACCTCCGTGCCGGCGTCGTCGACGACGATCTTCTTCTCCTCGATGTTGAGCGTAACTTCGTAGATCTTCGGACCGCCTTCCGCCTTCTGGGTGTGCTTGTGGACGAAGGGAGGGTTGACCAGCTCGAGCTTGACGCGTTCGAGGCCTTCGATGTCTGTTGTCGTCGCCTTGACGAGAATGGGCTCTTCGTTTGCGCCTGCCGCCGAAGCAACCACAAGCGGGGTCATAACTCCCGCAAAGGCGGCCCCAGCAAGAATCGAGCGTCTCGTCATCGAAAATTGGCTGCTCATCGGACTTCTCCTGGTTGAGAACGAGTGTTCTTCGTTCTTTCATTCAGAAAATATTCCCGAGCCGGAAAACTCTCTTTGTGCTGGAACAACATCGACAAAGTAAAGTTCGCATTCTTTTTGACATTCCGCAAAGAGGGGGCAGCTTTCCTCCTTCTATTGTCTTTCCATAGAATGGAGACAAGACATGGGTAATGCAGATCAGATCGCTTCGCCTCGACGCGGAGCCGTTCCGCGCGGACTTTCCACCACCGGACCAATACTGTTTTCCTACGGATTTAGACCTTTTTTCCTCGGGGCGGCGGTCTGGGCCTGCACCGCGATGTGCCTCTGGATTCTCGCCCTGACGGGGCGCCTCGATCTTGCCGAGGGATATGGCGCCCACGCATGGCACCAGCATGAAATGCTCTTCGGCTTCGCCAGCGCCGTGCTGGCGGGCTTCCTGCTGACCGCCGTTCCCAACTGGACGGGAAGGCTTCCTGTCTCCGGCCGGCCGCTCATCCTGCTTTTCTCGCTCTGGGTTATCGGCCGCCTCGCCATGCTCGGGCCGCACCTGACGGGAAACATCCTCGCGGCGGCCATCGATTCGATTTTCCTGCCGACGCTGCTGTTCATCTGCGTGCGGGAAATCGTGGCGGGGAAAAAATGGAAGGACCTCAAAGTGGTGGCCGGACTCGGCGTGCTGGCGGCGGCGAATATCTGCTTTCACGCCGAGACCATTCTCAAGGGCGCCCCCGATTTCAGCCCTCGATTCGCCATCGCAGCCTATATCGGGCTGGTGATCATCGTCGGCGGCCGCATCCTGCCGAGCTTCACACGCAACTGGCTGGCAAAACAGGATACGACACGGTTCCCGACCCCTTTCAACCGGTTCGACACCGCAACCATCGCCGTTTCGGTCGCCGCGCTGCTGGCCTGGGCATTCGGCCCGGAGACGCCGCTGACAAGCCTTGCCGCAGGCGCGGCAGCCATATTGCAGGCGGCCCGGCTCTATCGCTGGCGCGGATGGGCGACGTTCGCCGAGCCGATCGTTTTCATCCTGCACATCGCCTATCTGTTCGTTCCCCTCGGCTTCCTGGCGATGGCCGCGTCGGCAGGGGGCCTGATGGACGGAACGGCCGCGACGCACGTCCTGACGATCGGAACGGTGGCGACGATGATGCTGGCCGTGATGACGCGTGCCACCCGCGGCCACACCGGCCGTGAACTGCACGCCTCGCCGATGACGATCCTGTCCTATGCCGCCATCGTCGCCTGCGCGCTGGTACGCCCGCTCACTTCGGTCTTCCCCGACCAGACGAACCTTCTCCATGCCATCGCGGGATTGACCTGGCTGTCCGCCTTCGGCCTCTATCTTTGCGAATACGGGCCGATGCTGGTCAAGAAACGTCGCCAGCCGATCGGCAAGTGACAACAGGAACATTTCCAGCCGAAGCGAAACCGCTTCGGCGCCGGACAAGGCGGCAAAAACAAGAGGATAGAGCACAACGTCAGGTGCCCCCGCCACGGAGTAAAGCGTGGCGGGGGCACCGTCATTGTCGTGTCGATTGTGATTGTGATTGTGAAGGCAGGCACCGCTCCGCCATGGAAATGTCCTGCGGGGACAGTCTGCATATCCGCCCATCACGGCGATGGCGGACCGTTGGCGGCGCGTTTCAGGGAAACACCCCGGTGCCGGCCGACATCTGCGGCCGGTTGCGGTTTTCAGGAGCGCATCATATCCGGCGACCACGGCGGATCATAGGTGAGTTCGACATCGACGGTCTGCGCCAGGCCCTCCGATGCCGCACGCTCGCGCACGGCATCGACGAGGAAGCCGGTCGCCGGGCAGCCGCGCGTCGTCGTCGTCATGCGGATGAGGAGATGATCCTCCGCGATCAGCTCGGCAGAATAGATCAGGCCGATATCGACGACGTTGCGACCGATCTCCGGATCGATGACGTCCGAAAGCGCGGCGGCGATCCGGTCGGAGACAAGCGTTGCGGAGGTCACGGCTTCGCGCCTCCGCGCCGGATCATCAGACGGAACGCCGTTCCCGCCTTGTCGAAATTGCCGACCCATTGATGGCCGCGTTTCACCAGTTCGGGAAACAGGAAAACCGGCTCGCGGCTGAGAACCGCAAAGAGCACAGTCCCCTCCGGCATCGATTCGAGTGCCTGCAGGATCTTCACCATCGGCTGCGGCGGATCGAGATCGGTCAGATCCAGTTCCACCATCGGATCCGGCCAGTTGTCGGCGTCATCGGCATTTTCCGAGGCGAGAACCTCGGGTTTCTTCGGGAAGAAGCGCACTTCAAAATCGCCTCCCTCCAGTTCCGACAATTCGTAGAGATATCCCTTGCGCTCCATCACCGAAAAGAGCGGCTGCGGCTTGAAGGGAGCCAGCAAACGCAGGCCTTGCCCCGGTCCCAGACCGTCCACGGCGGTCATGATCTCGACAAAGGGTTCCACGCCCGCCTGCAGCAGGGGACGCACATCCAGTTCCTTGTATTCAAAGCCCATCGGCTCACTCCGTTAGATCTGATTGGCAAAGAGAAGATGCGGGCGTACGGCTCCCTTGGGAAGCCGGATGTCGGCGGGAGCATAGCCCAGACGCCGCGCGTGAAAAAGTTCGACGGCCAGCCCGGCCACCGCGGCAAATTCCACCCAGGCTGCAAGGTGGAAGGCGAGCTCCGCGCCGCAGAGCAGCCCGGCAACGCCCAGCAGAACGCCGGCATGGTAGAGGATGAACCAGGAGCGGCCGCGGCTTTCCCGGACCAGATCCTGAACGCGCGGCACGGCGGCACGCCCCATCACCGGCCCGTAAGCTTCCAGCCAGGTCACGAACGGCACGATCTTGTAGAGCTGTGCGAGCCCGAGCCCGGACAGCCAGCCCATGGCCAGCGCATAGATCGCGGCGGGGCCGAAGGCGAGTGTGTCGGGAAAAAGCTGATGCATTGCGACCATGACGACCGCGGCAAGCAGGTAAACGAGGGAGCCGACGCCGGCGAGCGTATTGAGCTCAAGCGTCTTGCGTCGCCGCGACCGGACCATCCTGAAGACGTCCGAGAGATAAACGAACAGCGCCCCGGCGAAAAGTGCGACCGCGATCCACTCCACCGCCACATCCGCGCCCGGATAGGCCAATGCGGCGAAGGGGCTCACCCAAAGCATCGCAAGCGCGGCAACAAGGCCGGCGATCAGGCGCCGTGTCGAAAAACCGCTTTCCGGCGCCAGCATGAACATGGAAAACAGCCGATAGCTGACGCCGACCGCCGTGATGCTCATCCAGCCGGCGACACCGGAAAACGCGTGGACCGGCAAGCCCCTCAGCAGCAGTTCCGCGCTCCATTCCGTGCTCAGCATGCCGCTCAAGACGCCGGTGAATGTCGCGCCGAGAGCGATGGTGACGAGGAGGGAGACGAGACCGACCAGGACGAGCTTTCCGGAAAGATCGATTTCGGGCCGGGACAGAATCGTCGCGGCATAAGAAACGGCAAGGGCGATGAAGGCGGATACCAGCAAGGCGGCCCCAACCGGCATGATCGCCAGGTCGAACCCCGCCCTGCCGCCGAGCGACAGAAAACCGGCCAGCAAAGCCGAAAGACCGAAGACCAGCATGACGAGGGCGGGCGCCGCCACGGATGCGAAGCGCGGCCTGGCGGCGGCGAGCACGGGAACGAATTGCAGCAAAGCGCCGCAAAACAGCAGACCCAGCCAGCCGATCGCCAGCAGATGGACGACGACGAGCGTATCCGGCGCGCCCACATCCCCCGAGGGAAAGCCGAATCCCGAACCCATCGCCGCCAGTCCCGACAGGAGGCAGACAAGGGAGACGGCGAAATACGACATCGTCCAACGCGAGATGGGAGCACCGGGCATGATCGCCTCCTTAAAGCATTTCCAGCCGCAGCGGCATCGCTTCGGCGCCGGACAATGCGGTAAAAACAAGAGGATGAGGCATTTGCTGTGAACCCCTGTTCACGGGAAACGCCCTAGTGGCCGCAGCAACACTCGCAGCCGCTGCTCTCGGCCCGGGTGATCTGCACTTTCCAGACCTCGGGGCCTTGCTGCAGATATTCCCAGTCGAATTCATCCGGGAATCGGCTGGAAATCTGGTAATGCAACGGCCGTGGATCGTGATCGCTGGTCACATGCATCGCCGCCCCCGGCGTCAACGTCGCAAGCATGCCGAAGATGGAGGGATGGCGTTGTGCAGGCGGGATCACCCGCACGTCGATTTCGGGAATAGTGTTTGTCATGACGGCTCCAAAGCTTGGAATTGGGCACGAACGGCATGGTCCGTATCGGCAAGCCTAGAAGCAATCCGGGCGTCCGACATTGCTCCGGAACAAACTTCCGGCATTATCAATCCTCAAGTTGAGCAAAGGCAAAGAGGGAAGCGCAAGGACGGTCTAGAAGGTCGGTCATGGATCAGAGAGGATACCCGATGACCGACGACATCATTGCAAAATATGGCGATGCGCGGCTGCCGCGATATACCAGCTACCCGACTGCGCCGAAATTTTCCAACGGCATAACGGCACCCGACTATGCCGGCTGGATCCACGGAATCGGCTCCGGCACCACCTCGCTCTACCTGCACATCCCGTTCTGTCGTTCCATGTGCTGGTATTGCGGCTGTCACACCACCATCACGGAAAAGGACCAGCCGATCCTCGATTATCTCGACGTGCTGCAACGGGAAATCGAAATGGTTTCCACACACGCCGATGGCGCCCTCGACGTGCGCGAGATCCATTTCGGCGGCGGCACGCCGACGATCATCCGGCCGGAGGAGTTTTCAGGCCTCATGCGCCTGCTGCGGCGGCGCTACAGCGTTCACCGGCACGCGAACATCTCCGTGGAAATCGATCCGCGCACCCTCGATCCCGAAATGGCGGCAGCGCTCGGCGAAGGCGGCGTGACGCGGGCAAGCCTCGGGGTGCAGAGCTTCGATCCCGTCGTCCAGAAGGCGATCAACCGCATCCAGTCGGAGGAAACCACGGCCGGAACCGTCGGGGCACTGCGCCGCAACGGCATCGAAAGCATCAATTTCGACCTGATCTACGGCCTGCCGCACCAGACGGTAGCCTCGTGCCGCGAGACGGTGCGGGCGGCGGTCGCCATGCGGCCGGACCGATTCGCGGTCTTCGGATATGCCCATATTCCGAGCTTCAAGAAACATCAGCGCCTCATCGACGAAAAGGCCCTGCCCGATGCCCAGGCGCGTCACGACCAGGCGGAAGCGATCGCCGCTGACCTCGTCTGCGCCGGTTATCGCCGCATCGGCCTCGATCACTTTGCGCTACCCGACGAAGAACTGGCCATCGCCGCCGATAACGGCCGCCTGAGACGGAATTTCCAAGGATACACCACCGACAATTGCGACGCGCTGCTCGGCTTCGGCGCGTCGGCGATCGGGCGGCTGGCAAACGGCTACGTGCAGAACGAGGTGCCGCCCGGCCTCTATGCCCGCAAGGTCTCCTCGGGAGAACTGCCGACCGCCAAGGGCTACAGCCTGACGCGCGAAGACAGGCTGCGTGCCGATGTCATCGAGCGGCTGATGTGCGATTTCGGCGCCGACATTCCGGCGATCTCGGCCGCGCACGGGTTCCCGGCCGATTTCCTGCTCGCAACCAATCCCGGCCTGCGGGACATGGCGTCGGATGGATTGATTTCGTTCGCGGATGGAACGATCCGCCTCGACGGCGCCTATCGTTTCCTCGTTCGCACCGTCGCCGCCACCTTCGACAGCTATCTCGCCGACAGCCAGCGAACCTTCAGCAAGGCGGCCTGAACCGCCCACGTGCCGAAATGCAAACAGGGCTCGAAGGTCCTCCGCCTTCGAGCCCTGCGCGGCACGCCGTTTCCCCGTTCAGCGTGTCAATCCCCGATAGATCGCCGGCAATGCCTGGGGCAGCTTGCCGATGTCGCCGACGATCGCAAAACCGTTGCGGCCGAACATCGACGGCAGGTAGCTGCGCGCATCCTTGTCCACGGTCACGGCGAAGACGGACGTCCCCTGCCGTCGCGCCTCCGCCACCGCCTTGCGCGAATCCTCCAGGGCAAACCGACCCTCGTAATGATCGATGTCGTTCGGCTTTCCATCTGTCAGGATGAGCAGCAGCCGGCGGCGATTGGCTTGCCTGGCGAGCTCCGCCGAAGCGTGGCGGATGGCGGCGCCGATCCGGGTATAATAACCTGGCTTCAACGCCGCGATCCGCCGCTCGACATCCGTACTAAATGCTTCGCCGAACGCTTTCACCGTTTCCATGCGCACCCATGAGCGGCGGCGGGAGGTGAAGGTGAGGATGGAATGGTTGGTGCTGCAGGCCGAAAGGCCGTGCGCCAGAACGGTCAGCGCTTCCTTTTCCACATCGAGCACACGGCGATTGTCGAACCAGGCATCGGTGGACAGCGAGACGTCGGCCAAAATGGTGACGGCGAGATCGTGCCCCTGCGGTCGCGACAGCAGGTGAATGCGATCCGTTCCCTCGCCGCCGGCGGCAAGATCGGTGCGCATGCGCACCACGGCATCGAGATCCAGTTCGGCGCCGTCCAGCTGCGATTTGAGTGTTTCGTTCTTCGGCCGCAGGATTTCGAACTGCCTCCGGACCTTGCGAACCAGTGCCTTCATCTCCTCCGAGGTTTTGGGTTCGGTGGCATCGGCACCAGCCGTCGCCGTCACGACCCGGCAGTAGGAGGGCATGTAGTCCGCCTTGCGGTAGTTCCATTCCGGATAGGAAATCTCGGCCTCGATGGCACCGGGATCGACGGCCTCCGGCGGCAGGTCGAGGTCGAAACGGAATTTCGACGACGGGCGCTCTTTCCGCCGGCCAAGCGTGATGTCGTCGAGATCGCGACCGGCATCCTTGTCGGCATCGTCCTTGTCGTCGGTGGGCCGATCGACATTGACCTTCTCCACCATGGCGAGGATTTTCTCGAAACGGTTGAGGATGAAGGGGCTGCGCTCCGTGGTTTCCTTCGAGGTTTCGCGGTCGGCGCGGAAGTGACCGTGCGCCTCGACAGCCCCGTTCGCCTTCGTGGGCTCCTCCTCGTCGGAAAGCGCGGTCGACGCCTCTTCACGCGGCTCGAAATTCGGCCAGAGCGGCACGGCCAGCATGCGTTGATACCCTGCCGGCGCATGGCGCGGAAAGATCGCCGGCGGCAGATCGTCCGGCAGGCCGGCACCCGCCCGCAAGATGCCGATCACCCGGTTCTCGACCAGCTGTTCGACCGCGGGCAGGTGGCCGCGCCTGCGTTCGTCCAGCAGTGCCCGGCAAAGGGCCTTGTATGCGGTTGCAAGCCCCGGAAAGGCCGAAACGACCCGGCGCGCATTCATCCTGGCCGCGTCCAGCGCCGCAAGGTCGGCCTTGAGCGGATCAGGTGGTCCAGGCAGCGGGAAATGCATCTGGGCCATGTAGGCGGCGAGCCAGATGTAGAGGCTGCGGTTCAACTCGCTCGCGGGGAAAAAATCGATGACCGGCGGCAGCATCACCGCGCCGCTATCCCGCGCCGCAAGCGCCATCTTCTCCTCGCCAAGGCCGACGAGCTGGCGCAGCCGCAGCCGATGCGAACTCGTGCGCGCATGGGCCGGCCCCAGCTGCGCCGTCGCCTCGCCACCAAAACCGCGAAAGCAGGTGGCGAGGATCGGCTTCACCGCATCGAAGGTCACCGCCGCATCGGGATAACGCGGCATGCTCGACGTCGAGCCGACAAGGCGGTGCCAGAATTTGCCGACAGTTTCTTCCAGTTCCAGGAATTCGAACATGGCGGCCTCAGGCGATGACGCCGTTTGCGACTTCGACAAGCGCGGCCTTGACGTCCGGATCGTCGCTCAGCGGCTCGATCATGGCGGCCAGCACGGCCTCACGTGCGGTCATGCCGCTATCGATCAGCGCGGCGCAGTAAACGAGCAGGCGCGTGGAGACACCTTCCTCGACGTCGTGTCCCTTCAGCCGCCGCAGCCGGCCGGCCAGCTCGACCAGCGGCATGACGCGGGCCTCGTCAAGGCCACTTTCCACCGCGACGACGGCGATCTCCTGCGCCTTCGGCAGGAAATCGAACTCGATAGAGACGAAACGCTGCTTGGTCGAGGGTTTCAGCGCCTTGAGCAGGTTCTGGTAGCCGGGATTGTAGGAGACCACCAACATGAAATCGGGCGGCGCTGAAAGCTGTTCGCCGGTCCGCTCCAGCGGCAGGATGCGGCGGTCGTCGGTGAGTGGATGCAGCACCACGGCCACGTCCTTGCGCGCCTCGACGATCTCGTCGAGATAGCAGATGCCGCCTTCGCGCACCGCCTTGGTGAGCGGACCGTCGACCCAGACGGTGTCGCCGCCCTTCAGCAGGTAGCGGCCCGTCAGGTCGGCGGCGGCAAGATCGTCATGGCAGGAGACCGTCGACAGCGGCAGGCCGAGACGGGCGGCCATGTGGCTGACGAAGCGGGTCTTGCCGCAGCCGGTCGGCCCCTTCAGAAGCAGGGGCAGCTGGCGCATCCAGGCGGTTTCGAACAGCGTGCATTCGTTGCCGTTCGGAACATAGGGCGGAATGTCGAGCTGAGCCCGTTCCCGGGCGGTAGAAAGCATGTTCATGGGAATCTCCAGGGGTATGGAAGTGGCCCCGCCCGAGGCGGCGGGGCCGGGATTTTTGCATTCACTCGGCCGCCTGCAGTGCGCCGGCGCCGGCGATCCGTTCCTTGCCCGGCACGAAGATCGCCCAGATGAACATGATGGCCGAGATCAGCACGAAGACGCCCGAACCGAGACGGACCCAATAGAACAGCGCCAGCTGGTCCTGCACGTCCATGTAGCTTTCGCCGAGCACCCGCTGCAGGTGGACCTGAAGCACGCCGGCGAAGGTCAGCGCGAAGGTCATGACCGACATGGCGGTGCACATGATCCAGAAGCTGATCATCGACAGCATCTGGTTGTAGGGCGCGCGGCCCCGCAGTTCGGGCACCGCATAGGCCATGGCGGCAAGGTTCAGCATCACATAGGCGCCGAAGAAGGCGAGATGGCCGTGCGCCGCGGTGACCTGGGTGCCGTGGGTATAGTAGTTGACCGACGACAGCGTGTGCAGGAAACCCCAGACGCCGGCGCCGAAGAAGGCCATGACCGAGCAGCCGAGCGACCAGAGGATGGCCGCCTTGTTCGGATGCTTGCGGCCGGCCTTCCAGGTCATGACGAAGGTGAAGAGCACCATGGTGAAGAAGGGGGCCACTTCCAGCGTCGAGAAGATCGAGCCGATCCACTGCCAGTAGCCCGGCGCACCGATCCAGTAGAAATGGTGGCCGGTGCCGAGGATGCCGGAAAACAGCGCCAGGCCGACGATGACGTAGAGCCACTTTTCCACCACCTCGCGGTCGATGCCGTTGAGCTTGATCATCAGGAAGGCGAGCACCGACGCCATGATCAGCTCCCAGACGCCTTCGACCCACAGATGCACGACGTACCACCAGTACATCTTGTCCAGCGCGAGATTGGCCGGGTTGTAGAAGGCGAAGAGGAAGAAGATCGCCACGCCCCAGAGCCCGAAGATCAGGATGTTGGTGACGACCGTCTTGCGGCCCTTCAGCACCGTCAGCGTGATGTTGAACAGGAAGATCAGCGCCACGACGACGATGCCCACCTTGATGATGAACGGTTGCTCGAGGAATTCGCGTCCCTCATGGATGTGGAACAGGTATCCCACCACCGCGACCGCGGCGGCGACGAGGAACAGCCAGAACTGCAGGATGGCGAGCCTGGTGCTGTAAAGCTCCGTCTCCGCCTCTTCGGGCAGCAGGTAGTAGGTCGTGCCAATGAACCCCATCAACAGCCATACGATCAGCGCGTTGGTGTGGATCATCCGGACGATGTTGAAGGGCAGGAGTTCGGACAGCGTGTTGGGCAGGACATAGATCGTGCCGGCAAGCACGCCGAACAGCACCTGGGCGACGAACAGGCCGAGCGCGCCGTAAAAATACAGCATCGCGACCTTCTGGGTTTGGTATTTCATGGTCGTATTCCCTCCCTAAAGGTCAGCCGGCATCGTTCGGCGGCCATTTTTGAGTCTTGATCTTGCTGGTCCAGCGCAGGAATTCGGAAAGGTCGTTCAACTGCTGATCGGTGAGGTTGAACTGCGGCATCTGCCGCCGGCCCTCTATGCCGGTGGGCTGGGCCTGCATCCACGCCTTGAAGGTTTCGCGGGTGCCCTCGACATCGTCGTCGCCACCCAGACGCGTCCACACATTGCCGAGTTCGGGCGCGAAATAGGCGCCCTCGCCCAACAGGGTGTGGCAGTTGATACAGGCGTTCTTTTCCCAGACGTGTTTGCCGCGCGCGACGGCGTCGGTCAGGGCATTTTCATCCGTCGACGTGGTGCGCATGTAATAATGACTGTGCGCGGTGAGTGCGACGAAGATCGCGAAGAAGAACGCGGAACCGCCGTAAAAGACGTTTCGCGCTCCTGTTTTGGTTAGATGTTCAGACATGTGCTGTCCCTCTCGCCCTGGGGCCGGATTGATCTGGGCGATGCGGTTGCCCGCCAAAGCCGCCGGCAAGAGAGATGCGGAAATCCGGCCGATCCTTCTTTGTGAAAATGCAAACAAATCAAAGATGGGAATGGCGGCCGACGGAAATGGGAAAAGAAGCCGCTGTTTTTTGCAGGGCCCGGCATCGGACGGCCCGGCGATGCCGGTGCCTGACGACAGCCGGCCAGGGTCTTCGACGATGGTTGTCAGATCCGGCTGGGCGCCGCAGGATCAGCCGGCGGTGCCGAATGCGGCCAGGGCGGCCCGCGCCGCAGCGGCCATGGCAAAGAATGCCGGCCAGGCCAGCAGGGCGATCGCAAGGTGCGGGCGCACGCGGCGCAAGCCCATGAAATCCAGGATGACCCATCTGGCCTTGACGATGGCAAGTCCGAGGATCATTGCAAACGCCACGAGTGGAAGAGCCTCGTGTTTCCACTGGGCCGCGACCAGTGCCGAAACGACGGCAACGAGGATCACAACGACGGCGCGGCCGGGCAACCAGATATCCTTGTCGTCATTCATGTTTTCACCCCAGATACATGACGGGAAAAATCGTCAGCCAGACGATGTCGATAACGTGCCAAAGAGTGGCGACCAGAGTGACGTTCGATCTTTCCGCCCGGCGCGCCACCACAAGCATCACCAGTCCCAGGAAGACCACGTGGGCCAGATGAAAACCGGTGATGATGAAATAAAGTTCGAAGAACGAGTTGAAGGTCGCATCTCCGGCAAAGCGGAGCTCGCCCGCATATTCGACAAACTTGATGGCGGCGAAGGCGAAACCGAGGCAGGCGGCGCCGATGAGCGCCATTCTGCGCGTCCGGACGGACGCGGCGCGATCCGCCTCTGCCGCAAGCCAGCCGCTGCCCAGAAGCACAAGCGTATTGAAACCGGCAAGCCGGCCATTCAGATGGAGCTTGGCAGCCGAATAGCTTTCGGGATGGACGAAGGACATCACCAGGAATGCGCCGAGCAGCATTCCGAAAGCGATCAGTTCGCTCCAGACCAGGATCCACAGGATGAGGTCGCCGTCCGATCGCTCGTCGGTGCCGCCTTCAACGATAACCGCCATCACCTAACTCTCTTTTTTATTCTTCCTAGCGCAGTTGGCGGCACGGCTTCTTTGCGCCAGCGCAATGACAAATCACACCGGCCGGGAGAAAAAGCGGGACAAAGGAGACAGATCATGACAGACGCTCAATTTGGCCTCGTCCTCAGCACGCCGATCATCATCGGATTTTCGGTCGCATTGAACCGAATGGGTGTATTACAGGCTTACAGCACGACGATCGCGGTCGCCGCGTCCGGTATCATCGCGGTCATCCTGTTCTTTCAGCAATAAATGCAGGGGAGGCCATGACCGGTCTGTTCGCCGCCTTCATCCTTTTCGTCGCCCTGCACTCCGTGCCGGCGATCCCGGCGATCCGGACGCGCATCATCGAGCGGGTCGGACGGCCCGCCTATTTTGCCGGTTATTCGACGGTTTCCACGGCCCTGCTCGTCTGGTTGTTCTACGAAGCGCTCAATACCGAATATATCGAGCTTTGGGCGCCGGCAGCCTGGCAGGTGACGGTGACCTTGCTTCTGGCGCCGCTCGGCATCTTTTTCGTGATTGCCGGCCTGGTCAGTCCCAATCCCTTTTCGGTGAGCCTGCGGCAGGAGGGCCTTTCGCAAGGCGCCATCGTCAATATCACGCGTCATCCCGTGCTGTGGGGGTTCGTGTTCTGGGCCGCCGGCCATGTGTTTCCCAATGGCGACCTGCGTTCCTTGATCCTGTTCGGCGGATTTGCGCTCTTTGCCGCAGGCGGCCTCGCCATGACCGAACGGAGGGCACGCGCACGGCTCCGGACGGAATGGCCAGCCAACGCGAAGGGTTCGGCGATCCTGCCTTTCGTCGCCATCCTGCGACGGCAGCGGACGTTTCGCATCGACGGCCCCATGCTTGTCGCCGCGATCGGCACCGCCCTGATATCGTTCTGGCTGCTGTACGGCGGACACGCCGCACTCGTCGGCGCCGACCCGATCGCCACGCTTCACGCACTGCCGTGAAAAAGCGTCTGCGCCGGGGCAGCTTTCGTAAACGTCACCGCTGAATCACAAACCCCTGGCGCAGGGCCAGGGGTTTGTCAGCGGACCGGCGCGCGGATCATTCCGCACGCCCCTCATGACGCAGTCAGTTTGCTCGGGAGGATCAAATCATTCTGCTGCGAGCTGCTTCGGACTCAGGCGCAACGCAGCGGCGCGGCGGTGGCCTTCCAGCTGTTCGGTGGCGCTCTGGCGAACGGCAGCCGGAGCCACCGCAGCAACTCCGCGCTCATCGAGCCACTGGTGGGTTGCAATCTTCACGTAAGAGCCGACCCAGAGGCCGCCGGTGTAACGGCCGGCCGCCATCGTCGGCAGGGTGTGGTTCGTCCCGCAGCACTTGTCGGAATAGACGACACTGGCCAGTTCGCCGATGAAGATCGAGCCGTAGTTGCGCAGCTTCTTCGCGGTTGCCTGCGGATCACGGGTATGGACCTGGAGGTGCTCGGTGGCGATGTAGTCCGAGTAGGCGATCATCGACGCTTCATCGTCGACAACCGTCACTTCGCCGTAATCCCGCCATGCAACGCCTGCGACTGCGGCGGTGGACAGCGTTTCCAGCTGCTTCTCGACCTCCTTGATGGTCTCTTCCGCAAGCTTGCGGTCGGTCGTCACCAGGCCGACGCGGGTGCGGACGTCATGCTCCGCCTGGGCCAGCATGTCGGTCGCGATGGTCGCCGGATTGCCGGTCTCGTCGGCAACGATGAAGATTTCGCTCGGGCCTGCCAGCTGGTCGATGCCGACCTGGCCGAAGACCTGGCGCTTCGCTTCGTTGACGAAGGCATTGCCCGGACCGACGATTTTGTCCACGGCGGGAATGGTCTCGGTGCCGTAGGCCATGGCCGCAATCGCCTGGGCTCCGCCGACGCGGAAGATCCGGTCTGCGCCGGCGAGATGGCAGCCGGCGATCATGGCGGGGTGGGCGTTCGGCGGAAGGCAAGCGATGACCTGGTCGCAGCCGGCCACCTTGGCCGGGACGATCGTCATGACCGGCGCAGACAGGAGCGGGTAGCGGCCACCCGGAACATAGCAGCCGACGATCTCGATCGGGATGACGCGATGGCCGAGGTGAAGACCGGGCAGGCTCTCGATTTCGAGCGGCAGGATCGTCCCGAGCTGGGCTTCGGCAAAGCGGCGGACGTTGGCGATGGCAAACTCGGTGTCTTCTCGCGTCTGCGGGTCGAGGTCGGCGACGGCCTTGAGCTTCTCCGCCTCGGTGACCTCGAAATGTGCGACGTCGGCCTTGTCGAAGGCGATGGAATAGTCGCGAACGGCGGCATCGCCCCGTTCCCGGACATTGGCGATAATGTCCTTCACAGCTTTTTCGACCGGAGCCGTATCAGAGACGGCGTCTCGGGTCGGTTCCTTGATCTGGATAAACTTGCCTTTCAGCGCATCGAGACGCGACGTCATCAAAACCTCCTATGCGGGATGATCGGTGTCAGCATCTTCCAAGCTCGGCAGTCCGGCAATTGCCCACAAACCACCTGTTCATTATATTCACCATTGCGCCCGGAGTCCGGCAGCATCGAGTATCCCGGCGAGGTTTGCGGTGTCATTGTCCGCCGGCAAGAAGAAAAAGGGAAACTGACTTATGCCGAAAATTGGTAGCAAGCTTCGCGAACTTCGTCGCCGTCGAGACCTGGGAGTGCGAGAACTCGCCGCCCGCTCCGGCATATCTCACTCGACGATCTCACTGATCGAGCGCGATCGGATGAGCCCGTCGATAGACACGCTCGGTGCGGTCCTCGATGCCTTGGGCACGACGCTTCCCGGCTTCTTCTCCGATCTGCAATCCAGCCTGCCCTACTCTCCCTTCTACGCCTCGGCAGACCTCGTCGAGATTGGAAAGGTTGATACAATTTCCTACCGTGTCGTCGGCCTCGACCACCCCAACCGGCAGATGCTGATGCTGCACGAGCGTTATGCGCCTGGAGCGGACACCGGCGAGGAATTCACCCACGCGGCGCAGGAGGCCGGCATGGTGCTGTCCGGCCTCGTCGAGGTCACCGTGGGAAACCAGAAAAAAGTCTTGAAGCCGGGGGACGGCTATTATTTCGACAGCCGTCTGCCGCATCGCTTCCGCAATGTTCATGACGGCCAGAGCGAGATTTTGAGTGCGATAACCCCGCCCACCTATTGATTTTCGAGGTGACCGGGAGACTGGTGAGTATAGTGACCACAACGGTTAACCCCGCTTCCCAAAGTTTCGAAACGTGCTTTCCTATTGGCCGGTTCACAACACGAAGGGGAGCGTCCGATGAACATCTTCAAAGCGACTATCATTGCATCCACCGTCCTGATGGCAGGCGGTTTCACTGCGCAGGCACGGGATCTGACCGTCGTCTCCTGGGGCGGCAATTTCCAGGATGCCCAGCGTAAAATCTTCTTCGAACCCTTCGCAGCCGAGATCGGCAAGCCGGTTCTGGACGAAAGCTGGGACGGCGGTTACGGCGTTCTTCAGGCCAAGGTGAAGGCCGGCGTTCCGAACTGGGATGTCGTCGAAGTCGAAGCGGAAGAACTGGCGCTGGGTTGCGCCGACGGCATCTACGAAAAGATCGACTGGGAAAAGCTCGGCGGCAAGGACGCATACCTTCCCGCAGCCGTGAGCGATTGCGGCGTCGGCAACATCGTCTGGTCGACCGGTCTTTCCTACGACGGCTCGAAGCTTGCTGAAGCCCCGAAGACCTGGGCCGATTTCTGGGACACGAAGAAGTTTCCCGGCAAGCGCGGCCTCCGCAAGGGTCCGAAATACGCTCTCGAATTCGCGCTGATGGCTGATGGCGTTCCGGCCGACCAGGTCTACGACGTCCTGAGCGGCGAAGGCGGCGTCGATCGGGCGTTCAAGAAGCTCGACGAGCTGAAGGCCGATATCATCTGGTGGGATGCCGGCGCACAGCCGCTCCAGCTTCTGTCGTCCGGCCAGGTCGTCATGACCTCCGCCTACAACGGTCGTATCAGCGGCATCAACCGGGCCGAAGGCACGAAGTTCGGCTTCGTCTTCCCGGGCAGCGTCTACGCCATCGACAGCTGGGTGATCCTGAAGGACAGCCCGAACAAGGACGCAGGCATGGATTTCATCGCCTACGCCAGCAAGGCGGAAAACCAGGCCAAGCTGCCGGAATTCATCGCCTATGGCCTGCCGAACCTCGGCGCGACCAAGCTTGTGCCTGAACAGTTCCAGAAAGAACTTCCGACAGCCGAAGAGAATATCGGCGGCGCCATCGCCCTTGATGTCGACTTCTGGACCGACAACTCGGAAGAGCTGACGCAGCGCTTCAACGCCTGGCTCGCCCAGTAAGCGCCAGCGGTTTCACGCCCCGATATCCGTTGCCCTGACCGGGCAACGGAACACCGATCGTATGGATGAGGGGTAGGTCGCGTTATCCAAACGAACGTAGGTCATGATGAGCGACGCGCTTATACATTTCGACAAGGTCAGCAAAACCTTCGGTATCATGACCGTTGTCGACGATCTCGACTTGTCGATCGGAAAGGGAGAGTTCGTCAGCATGCTCGGGCCTTCCGGGTCGGGCAAGACGACACTCCTGATGATGCTGGCGGGGTTCGAAAGCCCGACCAGCGGCACGATTTCGGTCGGCGGCAAACGCGTCGACGCCCTGCCGCCGCACAAGCGCAACATGGGCGTGGTTTTCCAGAACTATGCCCTGTTTCCCCACATGTCGGTTGCCGACAACGTGGCATTTCCCCTCAAGATGCGGGGGGCTTCCAGGAGTGAAATCGTCGAGCGCGTCACCAAGGCGCTCGACATGGTTCAGCTGGGTGCCTTCCACGAACGCCGGCCGATCCAGTTGTCCGGCGGCCAGCAGCAGCGCGTCGCCCTGGCCCGTGCTCTCGTGTTCGAGCCGGAAGTCGTGTTGATGGACGAGCCGCTCGGCGCTCTCGACAAGAAGCTCCGCGAGCAGATGCAGATGGACATCCGCGACATCCATCATCGCCTGGGTTTGACGATCGTGTTCGTCACCCACGACCAGACCGAAGCCCTGACCATGTCGGACCGGATCGCAATCTTCAATCACGGCAAGATCGAGCAGATCGGCGGGCCGTCCGACATCTATGACCATCCGAAGACTCAGTTCGTTGCCGAGTTCATCGGCGAAACCAACCTGCTCAGCGGCAAGGTCTCATCGGCCTCGAACGGCCTGCTGACCGTCACGCTGGAGGGCGGCCAGTCGATCAGGGTAGCATCCGCTGCCGCCCTGGAACCCGGAAAACACGTAAAAATATCCGTCCGCCCGGAGCGGATCGAGCTTCGTTCCTCCGGTGAAGGGCAGAACGAACTGAAGGTGAAGATCAGCGACATCGTGTATCACGGCGATCATCTCCAGATCCAGGCCGATACCGGAAGCCGATCGCTGGTGATCAAGGCGCCTCGAAACGTGGTGACGTCCCAGATAGGCCAGGAGGTTGTTGCGTCGTTCAGCCCCGAACAATGCTGGATCGTCTCATGACCCAGCAATCGGGGCTCTCCAAACGCGTCAAGTCGTGCGCGCTGATCGCGCCGCTTGCTCTTTTCCTGGTTTTCTTTTTCGCCGCTCCGCTCGTCACGATGATGAAGACGGCCGTGTCCGATCCGGTCGCTTCAAGCGCCCTGCCGACGGTTTCGCGGGCGCTGCAGGAGTGGGACCGCGCAAGCACGCCGTCGGCGGACGTTCAGAAGGCATTCGCGGACGATCTCCGCAACATCACAGACGACGAGCTTTTCGGTGATCTGGTCCGCCGCCTGAACAGCGCGAAGTCCGGCTTCCGGACGCTGCTGGTGAAGACCCGCAACGCCGTGGCCGAAGACCAGGCGATTACCGATCTCGTCGCGGTCGACAAGCGGTGGCGCGATTCCGCCTTCTGGATTGCCGTGCAGGACGCTGCAGGCGCGTCGCTGACCGACAGAAATCTCCTGGCTGCCGTCGATCTGCAGCGCGACACCGGTGGCGCCATCGTCAGCATGCCCGAAGGCACGTCTGCCAATCGGACCACACTGTTCCGGACCATGATCATGGCCGGCGTCGTGACCCTCTGCTGCATTGCCGTCGGGCTTCCTTTTGCCATGGTCGCGGCGTCGACGACCGGTTGGAAACGCCAGTTGCTCCTCGGAGCCGTGCTGCTGCCGCTCTGGACCTCGCTCCTCGTGCGCACCGCCGCCTGGTACATCATCCTGCAGGACAACGGCCTGATCAACCTGACGCTGCAGACGCTCGGGCTGACGAGCGGCCCCGTGCCCCTCATCTTCAACAGGCTCGGCGTCGTGATTGCGATGACCCACGTCTTGCTGCCTTTCATGGTGCTGCCGATCTTCAGCGTGCTCATCGGCATCCCGAAGAACCTGATGCCTGCCGCAGCCTCGCTCGGCGCACCGCCGATCCGGGCATTCCTGCTGGTATTGTTGCCGCTCAGCCTTCGCGGTGTCGTCTCCGGCGCGCTGCTCGTCTTCATGAGCGCGCTTGGCTACTACATCACGCCAGCCCTGATCGGCGGCGCCAAGGACCAGATGATCAGTTCGGTCATCGCCTATTATGCCACCGGCGCAGCCAACTGGGGGATGGCCGGCGCGCTCGGCATCGTCCTTCTGGCCGCAACCATGATCCTCTACGTCGTCTACCTTCGCCTGTCGTCCGAGGAGGCGCGCGCATGAGAACGCTTCCCATCGGCAAGGCTGTCTTCGGCACGGCGGTCGTCATCTTTCTGATGGCGCCCCTGTTTGCGATCCTTCCGCTCGCCTTTACGGACAGCATCTTCCTGAACTATCCGATCCCCGACTTCTCGTTCAGGTGGTTCCACGAGCTGTTCACCGCCAATGCCTGGCGGCGCTCGATCCTCAACAGTCTGCTGATCGGCACCGGCACGACGATCCTCGCGACCGTTCTCGGCACCGTGGCGTCCCTCGGATTGCGCGGAAATTCGGCTTCGCTGCTCTTCAGCGTCTTCCGCACCGTGTTCCTGCTGCCCATGGTCGTTCCGGCGGTCGTCCTCGGTGTCGGCATGCAGTTGATGTTCGCCCAGTACGGCCTGGCCAACACCTATGTCGGCGTCATCATCGCCCACACGGTCATCGCGATCCCGTTCGTCATCGTCAACGTGACGGCAGCACTTCAAGGCATCGATCGCCGCCTGGAGAATGCCGCGGCAAGCCTGGGCGCCTCGCCCGCCGTCGTGCTGCGTCAGGTGACCTTGCCCCTGGCGATGCCGGGCATTGTGTCGGGGGCCGTGTTTGCTTTCGCCACCTCGCTGGACGAAGTCGTCCTCACCCTGTTCGTCGCCGGACCCAACCAGCGTACCGTTGCCCGGCAGATGTTCTCGACGATCCGGGAAAACATCAGTCCTGCCATCGCTGCCGCAGCCTTTCTGTTCATCGTCGGCACGATTGTCATTGCCGGCCTGATCCTGCTGGCGCAGAAAAAGGGTCAGCGGGCGTAAAGCGAAGCTCGCCGTTGACGGCGCATGGCGGCGGTTGAATTGCAAGCTTTTGCTATTCATCCCCTTGGCAGTGGATATTTTCCTTCCGCTTTCGCCGGAAAGAGCCGAACCGCACGCTCAGGACGTGCCCTGGTCGGCCGCGGTCGTCACGGTGCCTTGCAACTGCGTCAGCAGGGCAATCAGCTTCGGTGCCAATTCACGAATTTCGGCGAGATGCACCTCACTCAGGCGGACCAGAAGTTCCTCCGCCTTTTCCGTCAGATGAACGGTCTGCCGGCGCTTGTCTTCCGGATCCGCCTGGCGTTTCGCAAGCCCGGCCTCGATCAGCCGGCCAACCAGTTCGGTCGCGGTATGCGGCGCGATAAGAAGCCGTCCCGCAAGCGTGCCGACCGTGACCGGCTCCCCGCGCTTGGCACCCTTGATGGCGAGAAGCGCCTGATGCTGCTGGGCCGGCACGCCTTCGGACTGGGCGGCGGAAGCACTGAAATCCATGAAAAGGCGCAGCGCATAACGAAGATCGGCAAGCGTTTCATAATCCTGCTGCCTGAGCGTTCCTGGCGTCTTCATCCGGTCTCCGTTTTGGCCGGTCTCCAGCCAGGGCGTTTCGACAACAGGCTTTCCCTCCGGTTGATCCTGCGGACGGCCGGTCAAGCCCGTTACCGCGAGTTGTCGTAGCGCTGATCGACGCGCTGCATCCAGACCCGGAAATCGTTTGTCAGCAGCGCCAGGTCATAGAGCCATTCGGCCCGCAGAAGCGCCCAGCGGCCTGCCGCCTTGTCGTCGAGCAGCCTCCTTACCCTTTGCCGCAAGTCTTCGAGCGTCTCATCCGGGGGATAGCGAAAGGCGGGATGCGGTGCGGGAGATGATAGCCGGTTATCCATGTCGAAAACCTCGCAACGATTGATCGCTTTCAATTTATGTCGTGTTACGATATAAATCAAGGCGGGAGATGAACGAAGCTGGCCGCGGCCGAAGAGCCGTCGCCAAAACGTCGACAGGAAAGCGAATGCGACGTGCGATCAGACGAACGCATGTCGAGAATTGAATTGCACTATCATCCATCATCGGGGACCATCGCTCGGTCCCCATCGGCCAAACAGAAAGAATTGTTCCATGGCTGCAGAAGATCGGAATGACACCCCGGACGGTTATGCCTCGCCGGCCTGCTTCATGCACGAAGTCGATCCCGCCTATATGGGGCTGGAGATGGACGGCGTCGGTTCCAAGGCGTGGCGAAAGGCCGAGCGTCGGCGCCTGATCGACCGGCGCGTTCTCCTCGGCGTCAGCGAGCGGGAACGGCGTACCGCCCAGATCTGCGGCCATCTCGACCAACTGCTGCCAAATATAGCGGGACGGAACATCAGCCTCTACTGGCCGTTTCTCGGAGAGCCCGACCTGCGCGGCTGGATGGCCTCGGCAACCGGCGCCACCTGCCTGTTGCCGGTGGTCGCGGAGAAGCAAAAGCCCCTGATCTTCAAGTCATGGCGCATGGGCGAGGCGCTGGTGCGCGGTATCCTCAACATTCCCGCTCCGCTGAACGGCGAAGAGCGCCTGCCCGACATCGTCATCGCCCCCCTCATCGGCTTCGATGCGCAGTGTTACCGGCTCGGTTTCGGCGGCGGTTATTTCGACCGGACGCTTGCGGTGCTCGAGCCGAGGCCGGTGGCGATCGGTGTCGGCTTCGATTTCCAGGAAATCGAAACGATCCATCCCCAGCCTCATGACATTCCCATGGATGCCATCGTCACCGACACCGGCATCCGCTTTCGCAAGGAAAGCACTGCGGTTTTCGGGTCCGAAGTTCGGCCGGCGCCCTGAGCCGCCGTGCGGCACGCTCACGAAGAGGCGGGCGTGGTATCCCAATAGGGCGGACTGCCGAATACCGTCTTCAGGTGATCGGCGATGGCCCGCAACTTGGCCGGCGGGGTCCTGCCTTGCGGATGGGCCATGACAATGAATTCCTGCTCCGGCTGGTGGTCGATCTCGATGTCCCGCAGCAAGCGCGGATGCGACCAGCAGCCGGCGGCTGGGTGCGAGTTTCCAGGCGATGAGGCGGGAACGGCAATAGGGCCGTGCCGGATGATCGCGTCGTAGCCGTCGGAAACGGCATCCACGCGGCGGTCATCGATATCCAGCGTCAGCTCCAGCTCGGGATGCCGCAAGAGGAAGGGATAGAGCGCCGGGCCGAGATGCATGCGGCCGAAGGTGACCGGCGCAGCGATGCGCAGCGGCCCCGCAAGCGTTCCCCGACGCTCCGCCATGTCCGTGACCGCCGCTTCCATTTCTCGCGTGATGCGGCGGGCGCGTTCAAGGAAGGCAAGCCCGCCCTCCGTCAGGGTCAGCTTGCGCGTGGTGCGGTGGACAAGCACGCTGCCCAGCGTCTTTTCCAGTTCGGCCAGCCGTTCGCTCACCACCGATTTGGAAAGCCGCAGGCGCCTTGCCGCTTCGCTGATCGAGCCGCCCTCGACGACCGCCACGAAGGTGATGATCCCTTCCGTTCGCATCATTTGTTCGGCCTTCCCGGATCTTCATCCCATGCCAGCAATACTATTCCGAACGACAGCCTCGTCCCGGCGGTCACGGGGTCAGCGCACCCGGCCGCCGAAGGAACGGAAAATTCGAATAAAAAGCGAATGATTTCCTTCATCTTTCAAAAGAAGCGAATCGGTATCTTGCCAGCAAAACTGCTGCGTATCGGACATGTCTCAAATGCAAATAGAAGAAACAAGCCGTGCCGATGTATTGCGTCGCTACGCGATCATCAACACGCCCCCGGAGCCGAATTTCGACCGCATCACCAGGATGGCCGCAGGGATTTTCGGTTTTCCTTTTTGCGCGCTCGCATTCGTCGATGGCGACCGCTTCTGGTTCAAGTCGACGCAGGGCCTGCAGGCGACCGAGATGTGGCGCGACCGGGCCTTCTGCCAGGAGACGATCCGCAGGCAAACGGTTTTCGTCGTACCGGATGCGCTTGCCGATCCGCAATTTTCCAATGCGCCGGTGGTGAGCGCCGCGCCGCATGTCCGGTTTTATGCCGGAGCGCCGCTGATCACGCCGTCGGGTACGTGTATCGGTTCGCTGTGCGTTCTCGATACGCAGCGGCAGGACGGTCTTTCCGCCGACCGGCAGTTCATCCTGACGGATCTCGCCGCGACGGTCGTCGAACTGCTGGAAGCGCGGGCCCGCCAGATTGCACTGGTCGCAACCACGCAGGAGATCGCCTATCTCGCCACCCACGATCCGCTCACCGGCCTGCCCAATCGTCGGCATCTGACCGATCTGGTCGGCACGATGAAGGCCGGCGAGGCAATCGCCGCTCTCTATCTCGATCTGGACGGCTTCAAGAGCGTGAACGACCGGTTCGGCCATGCCATCGGCGATGCCCTGCTGCAGCAGGTCGCGGCCCGGTTGAGGCAGGTTCTGCCTCCCGACGCGACGGCTGCACGTTTGGGAGGTGACGAGTTTGCCGTTATCCTGGGCGGCCCAGACCTGATGAAGAAGGCGGCGATCGTCGCCCAGGGCGTGATCGCCATGCTTGGCCAGACCTATCATGTCGAAGGATGCGAGGCCGATATCGGCGTGAGCATCGGAATCGCCCTGGCGGACGACCCGGACAGGTTGAATACCAGCCTGCGGCTGTCCGACATCGCACTCTACTCGGCAAAATCGCAGGGTCGCGGATGTTACCGTTTCGCGCATGACGCCGCGGCAGCCATTCGGAAAACGGCTTGACAGGCGTCTGCCAACGGCAACCCATCGCGACGTGCCGCTCCGGAACACATGCGGGTCGCACAAGCAAGAATTGTTAATTCTGTTTTTACCGCACAACCACTGTTAATCAGCCTTTAAAGATTTCCAGCGCAGGCTCGACCTCACAACTAAATTAGCAGTTTGAAAGCCTCCACCTCCCATGCGCCTTCTCATCTCCATCATTTTTGCAACCTTTGCTGCCTTTCTTGTGCCCGCATCGGCACAGGACGTGCCGGCGGTGACGATCACCAGTTCATCGGGTTCGGTCACGTTCGACCGCAATCAACTGGAGGCGATGGGGCTGGTGTCGGTCAAGACGTCGACCCCGTGGAACGACGGCGTCGTCGACTTCGAAGGCGTACCGATGGCGTTGCTGCTGCAAAAGGCCAATGCCCGGGGTGAGACAGCCGTCGTCACCGCCCTCAATGACTATAGTGTCGATATCCCGAGCAGCGATTTCGCGACGTTCGGCACGATCCTCGCCGTCAAGCGCGACGGCAAATACATGCCGATCGACGATCAGGGTCCGTTCTTCGTCATCTATCCCTTCGACAGCGACCCCGTGCTGCAGAAGCAACCCTATCATGGCCGGGCCGTCTGGCAGGTCAAGGCAATCTCCGTCGAATAACACGTGTCGGTTCATATGCGCTTCCTCCGCACAGCGCTGACTATCGTGATCCTGGGCTTCATTGCCTCGGCCGTCTATATTTCCGCGCTCGTCCTTCAACGCCAGGCCGCGCTGGAAGATGTCGGGCTGGGCAATGTCACCTGGACGGTGGCTCAGGCACCTGGCGAGTTCGCCAGGCTCGAACAACGTGTCAGCGCCTTCGGCATGAATGACGATCGCATCGACGCAGACGAGGTCCGGCTGCGCTTCGATATCGTCGTCAATCGACTCAAGGCCCTGCGCGCCAAAGGGGTGGAGAAGTTCGTCGAATCCGATCCGCGCCTCGGCCGCATTCTCGATGATCTCGAAGCGGCGCTCGACCAGACCCGGCCGCTACTCGATGACCTTTCCGTACCGGGCACGCCGGGCCGCATCCTCACCATCCTGGAACCGATCTATCCGAAGCTGGCAAGGCTTTCCGCCAGCGGTAACATGTGGAATTCGGCGCGCATCGCCAACGACCGCCACAGTCTTTTCGACCTGCAATGGGCATTGACCTGGGTCACCATCGGCATGATCGCCGGCGGCTGCCTGCTGATCCTGCTGCTGCTCATCCACAATGGCCTTCTTGGCCGCGCCCAGAAGATCCTGCGGGCGAAGGAACAGACCGTGGCACTGCAGAATGCCCGGTTCGATGCTGCGATCGAAGCCATGTCGCTCGGCCTCTGCCTGCTCGACGAACAAAATCGCGTCATCGTCCACAATTCACGCTTCACCGCCCTGTTCGGGCTCGACGAAGCGCAGGTCGCGCCGGGAACCCCGCTGGCGGATCTCATCGCGCCGGACCTGCTGCCCGATGCGGCGGGCATTTCTGCCGGAGATGAGACGCGCGACCGGAACGACATCGCCGTTCTCAGCGACCATATCCATCACCTCCCCAACGGCGTGGTGCTGACGGCGTCGCACGAACGGATGGGTGAAGGCGGCTGGGTCTGCACCTTCGAGGATGTCACCGAGCGCCACCGCGTCCAGGATCGCGTGGTGCACATGGCCCACCACGATGCGCTGACCGACATGCCCAACCGGCTGCTGTTCTGGCAAAGCATCGGCCAGGCATTGCGCGGGCTCGTCGCCAACGGCAAGCCCTTCGTCATCCTCTGCCTCGATCTCGATCGTTTCAAGGAAGTCAACGACACACTCGGCCATCCGACCGGCGATGCCCTGCTGCGCAAGGTCGCCAAGCGGCTGCACGATGCCGTCTCGCCCGGTGACATCGTCGCCCGCCTCGGCGGCGACGAATTCGCCGTGCTGCATTCTTGCGCCGACACGTCGCTCGACAGCACCCGCGAGCTGGCGGAACGCCTCATCGCCACCGTCAGCCGGCCCTACCATATCGACGGCAACGAGATCCACGTCAGCACCAGCATCGGCATTGCCATGGCGCCGCGGGATGGCGACGATACCGACCAGCTCATGAAGAACGCCGACCTGGCGCTCTACCGGGCCAAGGCCGACGGCACTGCGGTCTATCGCTTCTTCTCCCAGCAGATGGAAGAGCAGCTCCAGAGCCGGCGCAACCTGGAAGCCGATATGCGCCACGGCATCCGGCTTGGGCAATTCGAGGTTCACTACCAGCCGCAGATTTCGCTCAAGACCCGCAGGATCGTCGCCAGCGAGGCGCTGGTGCGCTGGCGCCATCCGCAGCGCGGTCTGATTTCGCCGGCGGAATTCATCCCGCTGGCGGAAGAAACCGGCTTCATCGACACGCTCGGCGAATGGGTGTTGCTGCAGGCCTGTCGCGATGCCCTCGGCTGGCCGGGAAACATTCGCGTTTGCGTCAATCTTTCACCGGTCCAGTTTCGCCAGACGGATCTGGTCGGCACGGTAAAAGCGGCGCTGGCGACGACCAAGTTCGACGCGCGGCGACTGGAACTGGAAATCACCGAGTCGGTGCTGCTGCAGGACAACGCCGCCAATCTGGACGTTTTGAGCCGGCTGCGTTCGCTCGGCCTGACCATCGCGCTCGACGATTTCGGCACCGGCTACTCGTCGCTGAGCTATCTGCAGCGTTTTCCCTTCGACAAGCTCAAGATCGACCGCAGCTTCGTACGCGATCTGGAAAGCCGGCCCGACAGCTTTGCCATCGTCCAGTCCATCGCGACGCTCGGCCGCAACCTCAACATGCTGACCACGGCGGAAGGTGTCGAGACGCAGGCGCAGCTCGACCTGATCACCAAGGCCGGCTGCTCGGAAACCCAGGGCTATTATTTCAGCCCGCCGGTTCCCGAAGCCGAGTTCCGTGCCATGCTGGACCGGCAGAGCGGCACGGTAACCAGCGTGAGTGTCGCCTGACATCCGGCAGAGGTGTCGAATGTCCGGCATCCTCCGGAAACCGGCCCGCCCTGGGCCTTAAAGCGGCCGGGTAAACCAAGGATTAACCGCAATTCCGGATGATACTCCCTCGAAGGAGCGGTTGCGCTGCAAGCACAGCCGCCCTACAACGACGTCCTCACTGCCGCCGGACCCTGTTATTGATGATTTCGTCTGTTCGCAAAGCCCTTTCCGGATTAAAGCGTGCCGTTGCCTCGGGCCTGTTCCTGGGTAGCCTCGCCATCGCGCTGACCGGCTGCACCTCGGCTGCCCTGGACGATCTGGGCGTCGCTACGCCCAAGATTCCGGCGGCTTTGCTCAAGGAGATGCAGAAGAAGGGAATGACGGCCGAAAGCCCTGTTCTGGTGCGCATCTTCAAGGAAGAAAGCGTCCTGGAAGTCTGGAAGCAGGATCGCAGCGGGCGCTATGCGCTTCTCAAGAGCTATCCGATGTGCCGCTGGTCCGGAAAGCTCGGCCCGAAGACCAAATCGGGCGACCGACAGGCGCCGGAAGGTTTCTACCATGTCTCGAAGGGCATGCTGAACCCGAAATCGCAATATTACCTGTCCTTCAACCTCGGTTATCCGAACCGGCTGGAATCCGCTCTCGGTTATACCGGCGAAGCGCTGATGGTCCATGGTGCCTGTTCGTCCTCCGGCTGTTACGCCATGACCGATCAGGGCGTCGGCGAAATCTATTCGCTGGTGCAGAAGGCGCTGGACGGCGGCCAGGACAGGTTTCAGGTCCAGGCGTTCCCCTTCCGGATGACAGCCCGGAAACTGGTCGCGCATCGGGATGACCCGAATTTTTCGTTCTGGCGCACGCTCAAGCAAGGCTACGACAGTTTCGAGACGACGCGCCAGCAGCCGAAGGTGTCGGTCTGCGGACGTCGCTACGTCTTCGACACGACGTTTGGCGACGGCGAGCCCCGCAGCCCGCTGGCGGATTGCCCGGCGGCAGGCGTGGTCGATCCGCGGGTGGCTGCAGCCTGGTCCACGCAGACCAAGGAAATCGACAGGCTGCTGACGGAGGAAACGGAAAACCACGCCATGTCCTACGTCGACGGCGGCATGCATCCGAGCTTCCGCGCGCTGCTCAAGGAAAACGGCCCCGAGAAACTGGCCAGCCGGATTTCGCAGACGTCCTACCCGATCAGCCGCCCGGCCGCAGCCCTCGCCGATCCGTTCAACGGCGAAAAGCTGACAAAGACGCCCTGAAGCGCCGCGCTTCGTGTGTTTGTCTTCAGGTAACGCCTATCAGGCCGGCAGCTCCGTCACGACGATCGCAGCCTTGCTGGAAACGCGGTCATGCAGGTCGCAAACGTCCTGATTGATCATCCGGACACAGCCTGCGGATACGGATTTGCCGATCGAGGCCCATTCCGGCGATCCGTGCACGCGGTAGAGAGTATCCTCGCCATTCTGGAAGATATAGAGCGCGCGGGCGCCGAGAGGATTGCGCAGCCCCGGGTCCATGCCGCCATTGGCGATGCTGTAGGGTTTGAGTTCCGGCTGGCGGGCGACCATTTCGTCGGGCGGCGTCCAGCGCGGCCAGCGGCGCTTGTACTGGATGACGCCGCGGCCCGACCAGGCAAAACCGGCGCGCCCCAGGCCGACACCGTAACGCATGGCCCGGCCGTCGGCCTGGACCAGGTACAAGAAATGATTGGCGGTATCGACGACGATCGTGCCCGGCTTCTCTGCCGTCGGGTTGTCGACGATACGGCGATAGAAGCGTGGATCGATCCTCTGGTACGGAATGGCGGGAAGAGGAAACGGCTCATCGGCCTTTGCCGCATAGATATCGGCATAGGACAGCGGTGGCGGTTCGGGCTTTTCGACAGGAACCGCCACGGGCTGGGTAGTGGCGCATCCGGCTAAAAGAAGGGTCGAGATACCGCCCCCGGCCCGGAGAAGGTCGCGCCGGGTCATCAATAACGTATGCAAGAAGATACTCCTGAAACAGCAAGGTTTGAGGATTAAAGTATCAATCGGGCGGGAACACCGGACGGTTTGTCGCAGAAGACAGTTCCGTCACCCTTGTGACCGACAGGCCACAATCGCCGGTCTTCCCCAGAAAGCAGCGGCCGCATCGCCAGGCACCGGAAACGAAAAAAACGTCAGCCGGCCATCAAGCCCTGTGCGCCGCGCTTCCAGTAGCCGGCGGCCAGTGTCTGGTCGCGCCCATAGGACAGGGTGTTGCGCCAGTATTCGCGCACGCGCCTCGCCGCATCCGCTTCCGAGGCGAACCAGCCGAAACTCGACATATCGTCCGGCCAGCCCACGGCACAGATGGCATCGACCAGTCCGGGATGTTCGCCGCCGGGAATGCCGTTGCGATGGATCCAGTGCAGCTCGACGCCATCGGGGTGAGAGATCGACTGTTCGTCGGCCGCATCGGCGACTTCGACATAAGCGACGCCGCGGACATGCGCCGGCAGGCGTTCGAGGATGCGGCTCAAGGCCGGCAAGCCGGTTTCGTCGCAGCCCATCACATACCAGTCGGCCGGCCGCACCGGACGGCCGAGCGGCCCCATGATACCGACCACGTCGCCCTCACCGGCGTGGCTCGCCCAGGCCGAACCGATGCCCTCGTCGCCGCCTTCCGCATCGCCATGGACGACAAAATCCACATCCATCCAGCCGGCCTTCGCGTCGAGCGTGCGGATCGTATAGACGCGGGCAACGGGCTTGCGCTCCTCCGATGGCCAGACGGCAAGGCCGTTGGCGCCGGCGATCGGCCAGGCCGGCTCCGGATTGGTCGCTGTCGGAAACAGCATGCGGATATGCATGCCGGTAAAGCTCTCGAAACGCTCGAGATTTTCACCTTCGAGCCGGATGCGGCGCATGCCCGGCGTCAGTTGCCTGGCATGGACCACCCGCATCAGCCGGAAAGAGGATAGCGTCGTATCGTCGGCAAGATCGCCGCTCCATGTCATCTCGAACATCTCGCCCTTGGCATAAAGCTGGATGGCGACCCCGAGCAATTCCTTCAGCCGCCGCAGATCTTCGACATCCGGCGCCGCCGCGCTCATAACCAGCCGTTCCGGCGTCACGTCGAAGCGGGCCGTGCCGAAGGAAAATTCGAAATCGATCCGGCTTTCGTCCTGGCGAACCGCAGCATCGAAACTCGCCAGCCGGTCGACGATCAGGTGCAGGTAGTTCGGCAACCTCGTGAGGCTGAGTTCCATGCGGCAATGTAGCTGTGTCATCTGCGTGTTCTGTCCTGAAATACATCTGGATTGCCGGGCGGGCAGGATGCGCGGCCGGCGAAAAGGGTCTAGCCGCCGATCCGGCCGGTCAAATTGATCTTGAACGTCAGGCCCTTGCCCTGTTCGGTCGCCGATGTCGTGGACCACGAACTTTGCGGATCGGTATAGGCAACGTTGAAAATGTTTTCAACGCCGACCCCCAGCTTCAGGTCGCGATGGATCTGCCAGTCGGCAAAGGCATTGACGAGGTTGAAGCCATCGCTGACGATCGCCGCGGCGGCGGGGCTGGTGTGGCTGGTGCGGGTGACGTCGCCGATATGGATGAACTGGACGCCGTAGGTCAGCGTGTCGTCGAAGGCGCGGAAGCCGACGGTCGCCGAGGCGCGGTTCAGCGGCGTGTTGTTAAGCGTCTGTCCCTCATAGACGCCGCTGGTCATTTCCGCATCGATCAGCGCACCGGCGAGGTTCACGAAACCCCAGGAGAAATCATAGATGCCTTCGATCTCGATGCCCTTGAGGCGGGCATCGCCGATATTCGCCGCCGTGCGGATCGGGTTGGTAAGGTCGACGTCGATGTAGTCGTCGACATTGGTATGGAAGAGATTGACCTTGGTGCGCAGCATGTCGCCGGCCATGAAGACGTCGTCATACTTGATATTGACACCGGCTTCAAAGCTCCTGGCGACTTCGGGTTGTAGCAGCAGGTTCGGACGATAGCTGTCGCCGCTGCCATGCGCGCCGCCGCCGCGGAACACATCCTGCAGCCCCGGCGACCGATAACCCTCGGAATAGGTCGAGTAGAATTGCAGGCCTTCGACCGGCGTGACGCCGATGGTGACGCGCGGCGACCAGCGATTACCGGAGATCGAGGCATCCTGCGGCGGCGTTTCGCGCGTCTGGCCGTCCAGCTGGTAGCCGTCGTAGCGCAGGGCGGCGATCAGCTGCAGCCAGTTGTCGCGGTCGCCCTGCCATTGCAGGAAAGCACCGTAGGCATGCTGGTCGCCGGAGCCGAAATGCGCGGCATTGGAATCGCCGGTGAGATAATAATAATCGCCGCCATAGGTCAGCGTATGGTCGAAACCGAGGCCGTGGAATCGGGGCGAATTCTTGGCGCTGAAACCGCTGGTCGCGACGTCGTAATAGCGGAAATTGCCGAGTGCCGACGTCGGCCATACCTGCGTCTGCTCGGCGCGCGTGCGGTTGTGATAGGCGTTGGCGCTGAAATCGATCAGGTCGTCGCTGTTATCCCAGGTATAATTGGCGGTGAAGGTGCGGTTTTCCGTCTCCGCATCGTAGCGGCTGAGCGTCGGCGAGGTCGAGCCGCTGGAGCCGGTGATGTAATCGTCGTAACGCTGCTGGATGAAACCGAACTTCAGTTCATGGCCGTCGGCCGGACGCAGCGTGCTCTTGAGATAGGCGTTGCGCACGGTCTCGCCGGTCCAGGGCACCGTGTCGCCGTTGCCGTCCTCATAGGCATGGCGGTTGCGATAGATGACGTTGCCGATGATGTCGGCGTCGTCGTTGAAGCGATAGGCGCCGATGGTGCTGGTGGTAAAACCGTCGCCGTTCGATTCGTAGCCGAGTTTTTCGCTCAGGCCCCAGGTCTCGCCGTCGCGCAGAAAATCGCCGGCATCCTTGGTCTCGAAGGAGACGACGCCGCCGATGCCGCCGGACCCATAGGCGTTCGACACCGGACCGCGAATGACCGTGACATCCTTCAAGAGTTCCGGCTCGACGTAGAAGGAGCCCGAGCCGTGGCCGACGCGCCAATAATCCTGGCGGGCACCGTCAAGCGTCACCACGACGCGACCATATTGTTCGAGGCCGCGGATGTTGATCGCGGTTGCCGGATCGTCGCCGTTCATGGAGGCGGCAACACCGGGCGTCGTGCGGAACAGGTCGGCCGGCGTGTCCGCCTGCATCCGCTCCAGTTCGGTGCCGCCGATGTAGCTGACGCCGGCCAGCGCGTCGATCACCGCCTGCTTGACCTTGGTGGCCGAGATGGTGATCGTGTCGAGCACGGTGGCGCCGTCTGCTCCGGTGCGTCCCGCCGATACACGCGTTGTCTTGGTGTCGGCCGTCTGCGCCGCTGCGGGCTGCGCAATCGCCAGCGCCAGCAGCGTCAGCGCCGAACCTGCCGCGAGCTTGCGTCGCTTATCGGAAAAATAGGCCATCGGATCCCCCTTGAGACCAGCATCCGCCCGGCCGCTGCACCCTCGCGCGACCGGCGGACAAAAATGGAGAATGCCAGCAGCGGAACCGGGATGGCCGGCGCCGGCGCGGCGTTTCGGAAAGGTGGCTGGCTTGAGCCGCTATGCGACACTGGCGGGCTGGGCGGGCCGCAGCGTGCCGGAAATGGCGAGCGGTGACCCGTGATTCAACGGGTATTAAAATATGACCATCAATGTCAACTTTAATTTTACAATGAAGCGGTCGAAGGTTATGCAACGGGCAACATGCCATATCGAGGAGCCAGCCATGCCCGTTTCATCCCGCCTCCGAGCCGCCCATAGACCTGGTCGGAGCCGCTGGATGGCGCTGCTGCTTCTCATCGTCGGCGTCCTTTCCGCCGCGCCGCCGGCCATCGCGGAAGAGCCGATTCGCGATGCCTTCGGTCGCGAGGTGCAGGTGTCTGCGGCGAAACGGATCCTGACGCTTGGCGCCGACGTCAGCGAAATCGTCGTGGCGCTCGGCGCCGAAGAGCGAATCGTCGCCGTCGACCGCGGCAGCACCTATCCGGAAACGCTGAAGCAGAAGCCGAATGTCGGCTATCGCCGGGCGCTGTCTGCGGAAGGGGTGATCTCGCTTGCTCCCGACCTGATAATCGCTTCCGAGGATGCCGGCCCGTCGACGGCCATCGACATCCTCAAATCCCTGTCGACCCCGCTCGTCTTCGTGCCGGAAAGGAACTCGCTGGAAGGCATGATCGACAAGATCGAGCTGATTTCCCGGACGCTGGGCCTTGAAGAGCAAGGCAAGGTGCTTGCCGCCCGCGTCACCGCGGATTTTAACGCCGCGACGGCTTTGGCCGAGCGGGTCCCGGCCGAACGCCGGCGTCGGGTGGTGTTTTTCCATGGCCTGCTGAAACTGACGGCGGCTGGCGAGGGAACGGCTGCCAATGCCATCATCTCTTATGCCGGCGGCATCAACCCGCTCGACTTCAAGGGTTACAAGTCCGTCTCGGAGGAAAGCCTCGTCGAGATCGCGCCCGAGGTCGTGGTGATGATGCCGGACGACAAGGGCGGTCCAACACCCGAGGACGTCTTCTCGATCCCGGCCCTCAAGACGACGCCGGCGGCCCGCGACAAGGCACTGATCGTTCTCAAGGGCGCCTACATGATCAACTTCGGCCCACGCACGGCCGGCGCGATCCGTGACATCGCCGCCGCCCTCTATCCCGATGTTCTCGCCGGCGAAAATGCATCGCCGCAGTGAGGGGCCTGACCGGCAAGCATCGGCTCGGAAGACCTCGAATGGTACCGTCAGGCGTTTGAGGTCGAGGCCTCGCGCAGCCACTCGATGAATTGTTGCGCGCTTTCCTTTCTTGGTTTTCGCGTCGGCACCACGACAAAATAGGCGGCGCGGGTCCGGATCGCGGCATCGGTCAGGCGCACCAGCCGCCCCTGCCGGATGAGATCGGCGACGAGGCGGTTCCAGCCGAGCGCGATGCCCTGGCCGTTCATCGCGGCGTAGATCGCCTCGGTATAGAAGCTGCAATGCAGGCCGCGACCCTTTTTTGGCGCCTTGACGGAAAAGGCCGCCAGCCACTCTTCCCACCCCGTCCAGATCGGATCGTCCGTGTCGCTGGAGATGAGGGGATGATCGACAAGATCCGCGGGCGCCAGGATCGGCGCTTTCGACTGGGCATATTCCGCACTGCAGATCGGGAAAACCTCATCCTCGAACAGGAACTCCGCCTGCCCGTCCGGCCAGGTGCCCATGCCGTACCGCAGCGCAAGATCGATATCGCCGGCCTCGATTCTGGTTCTGGCATCCTGCGTGACGATACGCAGCTTGATTTCGGGATGGGCGCGCGAGAAGGCGGCAATGCGCGGCATTAGCCAGAAATGGGCGAAGGAGATCGTCGCCGAGATCGCCAGTTCGTCATCCGGCCCTTCGGCACGAAGATCCGCCGCCGCATCGGCGATCAGGCTGAAGGCGTCGCTCGCCGCACTGAACAGCTGGCGTCCCTTCTCCGTCAGTTCGATCCTGCGATGCAGCCGGCGGAACAGCGGAAAACCGAAATCCTCTTCCAGCACATGGATCTGGCGGCTGATCGCCGCCTGCGTCACCCCCAACTCAGCCGCTGCGCGGGTAAAACTGGAAAGCCGCGCGGCCGCTTCGAACGCCGTCAGGGCCGTCAGCGGCGGAAGCTTTTTCCGTAAGTTCGCCAACGACACTCTCCTCCACAACGGTCACTCGTTTTCACATTACATCTGGTAATGCCACCATCACATATTTATGCCGTTGAGCGCCAACAAAACCTGCATAATCTTGCCTTTTATCATATCGGGATTCCGGCCAGAACATAAGGTGAAATCATGCTGCAGACATTCGCATCTCCCATATCGGCGTTGCTCGACGCGCGCGCCGAGGGACATTCGCTTCCGGCAGGGCTCTACACCCGCGAAGACGTCTTTGAAGCGGATCTCGACGTGTTCTTCCGCCGGCACTGGATCTGCATCGGCCTCGAATGCGACGTGCCGGAAGCCGGCGACGCAACCGTTGTCGATATCGGCAAGACGAGCCTCATCCTGCTGCGCGACGACGACAACGAAATCCGCGTCATGCACAATGTCTGTCGCCATCGCGGTTCGCGCCTGCTGGATGCCGGCAAGACGATCGTCTCCAAGCTCGTCTGTCCCTATCACACCTGGACCTATGAACTGACGGGTGAACTCAGCTACGCGCCGCATATGGGCAAGGGTTTCGACAAGGAATGCCGCAGCCTCAAGCAGGTCGCGTTCAAATCGATCGGCGGCCTGATCTATGCCTGTCTTTCGGAAAACCCGCCCGAGGATATCAGCCACCTCGAAGAGGTCATGACGGCGCGCCTGGCGCCTTATGATATCGCCAATGCTAAGGTCGCTTATGAAACCGACGTGATCGAGAAGGGCAACTGGAAGCTCACGATCGAGAACAACCGCGAATGTTATCACTGTTCCGCCAACCATCCGGAACTCTGCGTCTCCTTCGTCGACCTCGACTTCGGTTTCGATCCGGACGCGCTGAGCCCGGAAGACCGGGCGCAGGCCGAGGAGCATTTTGCGCTCTACGAGGCCCGGACGAAGCAATGGGAGGCCGACGGCTTTCCGTCCACCGCCGTCGAGCAGCTCGTCGATTGCACCACCAATTTTCGCACGCAGCGGCTGATCATCTCCGGCGCCGGCGAATCGCAGACGCCGGATGCGACCGCCGCCTCCTCGAAACTGCTCGGCACCATGACCCGCAAGGATCTCGGCGACACCCATCTGTGGGGCCACAACAGCTGGAACCATTTCATGGGCGACCACGCCGTCGTTTCCATCGTCATCCCGCTCTCCGCCGACAGGACGCTGGTGCGCACCAAGTGGCTCGTCCACAAGGATGCGGTCGAGGGTGTCGATTACGACCTCGAAAAGCTGACCAACGTCTGGATCGCCACCACCGATCAGGATTCCGAGCTCGTCGCCCGGTCGCATGCCGGCGTCGAGGACCCGGCCTATGTCCCCGGCCCCTACTCGCCCTTCTCCGAAACCAACCTCGACAAGTTCGCAACGTGGTACATCGACCGGATGCGCGCCCATGGATACTAAGAGCCAGTTCTCGCCGGCCGAACGCCTGCATCTCGCCGATCTCTGGAACCGTGATGCGGACGAAGACCTCGTCTGCATCGACGTTCACCAGGAGACGCACGACGTCAAGACCTTCACCTTCGCCTCGCCGGAAGGAAAACGGTTCGCCTTCGAGGCCGGCCAGTATTTTCTGTTCGACCTGGAGGTGGGCGGCGAACCGGAAAGCCGTTGCTACAGCATTTCTTCCTCGCCGCGGCGGAACAACGCCTTTTCGGTCACAGTCAAGCGTGTCGCCGGCGGCAAGATCTCGAACTGGCTGCACGACACGCTTACGATCGGTTCGAAGGTCAAGGCCAACGGCCCGCTCGGCCATTTCATCCGGCCGAATGCGAAAAAGTATCTTTTCCTCTCCGGCGGCTCCGGCATTACCCCGGTCATGGCGATGGTGCGCGAACTCGCCGATACCTGCGAGCCCGCCGACGTCGTTTTCCTGCATGCCGGACGCAGCCCGAAGGACCTGATTTTTCGTGACGACCTGGCCTGTCTCGCCGCACGCATGAAGGGGCTGCGCCTGCAGTTCCTGCCGGAAACCGTTTTGGGCGAAACGCAGTGGCCGGGCCTTACGGGGCGGATTTCCGCGGACTACATGAAGCTTGCGGTGCCGGATCTCGCAGAGCGTATCGTCATGTGCTGCGGTCCCGCCCCGTTCATGGCGGCAGCCCGGTCGATCGCGGCGGACCTCGGCGTTCCCCCGCAGAACTATATCGAGGAGAGTTTTGACGCGGCCGTCATCGACGAGGTCGATATCCCCGTGGTCGAGGAAGCCGTCACCCGCACCTTCCAGGTGTCCTTCGCCAAGCAGGCGCGTCAGATCGACGTCTCCGGCGATCAGACCGTTCTCTCCTGCGCAAAGAAGGCGGGCATAAAACTCCCCTCCTCCTGCTCGAACGGCGTGTGCGGCACCTGCAAGTCGAAGCTCGTCTCCGGAACGGTCGACATGAACCACAATGGCGGCATCCGGCAGCGGGAAATCGACGCCGGCCTGTTCCTGCCCTGCTGTTCGAAGCCGCTCAGCGATCTCGTCATCGACCGCTGAGCGGGGAACGCGAAAGCAAAGGGGCGGTCGTGTCTCAGGCCGCAAACAACCCTTGATTTTCTCGACGCCGTCATGCTCGGCCTTGTGCCGAGCATCTAAGCACGCCGGATAAGCCATTTTTGTCAGTGACTTGGCATGCGTTGGCAGATCCTAGGGACAAGCCCTAGGATGACGGAAGAGAGGGTTTCCGATCTTATCGGCAGCCTCAGCGATGACGACCATTTTTAAGCCGGCAGGACACCGTTCTTTTTCGCCGTCCAGGTCGCGATGTAGTCCATCAGGCCGGGATTGAGGCAATCATAGGGCTCCAAAGCGACTTCCTTCAGACGCGCACGCACGCCGTCCATCTTGCCCGGATCGTAACCGCTTTCGATGATCGAGGAGACGAAAGCCGCAAAACCGGGCTTTGCCCAACCCTCTTCCTGGAAAAGTTCCGGATGCAGGAAGGACAGGCCCTTGAACGGATGATCGCGCTCGACGGGACCATAAAGGTGGACACCGCAATCCTTGCAGGCATGACGCTGGATCAGCGCCGCCGGATCGACGACGGCAAGTTTGTCGCCGTTTTCAAGCACCTCGACATTGTCGCTCGGCGCAACGGCGACAACCGAAAACACCGCACCGTCCGGCTTCCAGCACTTGCTGCAGCCGCAGGCATGGTTGTGGGCGATATCGCCCTTGACGCGGACCTTGACGGGATTGCTCGCGCAATGGCAGACGAGCGTGCCACCGGAAAAGGCGGCATCCGTCGCCTTGAATCCTGAATCGACGGATGGATGTATCGCAATGCTGGGCATGGGCTTCTCCTCCTTTATGGCCGGCGCAACATGCCCGGCTGATTAGCCGCCGCCGATCATCCGACCGGCGGCACGATGACTGGATGGCAATCTGCGGGCGTTGGTGGACACGCTCCTATTTTTTCCTCAACACCAAGCATGCTCCCGCCGCCATGCATGCGTCCACCCCAGCAATGATGCCACCGAGATCAAATTTGCAGGCCGGCAAGCGGTCACGCAAAGATCTGCGTCGCGGCCCCGCGCCGCAGATCCGTCATGAACCTCCTCAGATATCCTTGGCAAGCCGCAGCGCATCGTAGATCGCCGCATGCGTATTGCGCGCCGCGACCGCATCGCCGATGCGGAACAGCTGGTAGGCGCCATCGGGATTGCGCTCGACTGTCTGGGGGGCGCCGGACAGCAGGTCGTCGTAGGAAACCTCGCCAAGGTTGCGGGACCTCGGCTTCAGTTCGAAATAGAGATCGTCCAGCGGAATCGTCCCGTGATTGATGACGATCTGATCGACCGTCTGCTGTTTCGCCACCCCGCCATACTCGCTGCCGATATGGGCGATCAGCTGGTTGCCGCTCCGTTCCGCCGCTTCCAGTCGGTAGGTCACGGTGAAGGTCGCATCGAGCTTCTGCAGCGAGCGCATATAGGGAACGAGGTTCATCGCCATCACTTCCGGCGCGAAGGAGCGGTCAGGCGTCATGATCTCGACCTTGCCGCCCGCCTTGGCGATGAATTCCGCCGCCTGCAGACCGGCATGATCGCCGGCATCGTCGAAAATCAGGACGTTCGTTCCGGGCTTCACATCGCCGGAAATGATGTCCCAGGAGGAAACGACGAGATCGTTGCCCTTGGTCAGCACCTCCGTATGCGGCAGGCCGCCGGTGGCGATGATCACGACCTCAGGATTTTCGGCCGTGATCGTCGCAGCGTCCGCCCATGTATTGAAATGGAAAGTGACGCCAAGCTTCTCGCACTGGCTCATGCGCCACTCGATGATGCTGATCATCTCCCGCCGCCGCTCGCTCTGCGCCGTCAGCCGGATCTGGCCGCCGGGGTTGTTGGCGGCCTCGAACACCACGACCTCGTGACCGCGCTCGGCGGAAACACGCGCCGCCTCCAGGCCGGCAGGGCCGGCGCCGACGATGACCACTTTCTTGCGGACCTCCGCCTTGGCGATCTTGTGCGGCATGGTCTCCTCGCGGCCGGTCGCCGCGTTGTGGATACAGAAGGCCAGGCCGCCCTGGTAGATTCGATCCAGACAGTAGTTGGCGCCGACGCAGGGACGAATGTCGTCTTCGCGCTTCTCGATGATCTTGCGGACGATATGCGGATCGGTCATGTGGGCGCGGGTCATGCCGATCATGTCGACCTTGCCGGCGGCAATCGCATGCCGCGCCGTGGCGACATCCTGGATCTTCGCCGCATGGAAAGTCGGAAACCTGGTGGCGGCGCGCACCTCGCCGGCAAAATCCAGGTGCGGCGCGCTGGCCATACCCTGGATCGGAATGACGTCCGTCAGGCCCGGGTCGGTATCGATATGGCCGCGGATGACGTTGAGGTAGTCGATGAGGCCGCTTTCCTTGAGGCGACGGGAGATTTCCAGGCCTTCGGCCTTTCCGGTCCCGCCGGGAAGACATTCGTCGGCGGTATAGCGGACACCAAGGATGAACTCGTTGCCGACCCGCTCGCGCATCGCCTTGAACACGTCGAAACAGAAACGAAGGCGGTTTTCAAGCGAGCCGCCATAGGGGCCATCCAGCTCGTTCGTCAGCGGCGAGGTGAACTGGTCGATGAGGTGGCCATAAGCTTCCAGCTCGACACCGTCCATGCCGCCGGCCTTCATGCGCTCGGCCGCGTCTGCAAAATCCTTGATGATGCGCTGGATGTCCCAGTCCTCAAGCTTCTTGGGAAAGGCGCGGTGCGCCGCCTCGCGATGATGGGACGGCGCGACGACGGGCAGCCAGTCGCCCTTGTCCCAGCGCGTGCGCCGGCCGAGATGGGTCAGCTGGATCATGATCGCCGCACCCGTTTCATGCACGGCATCCGTCATGTCCCGGATCCACGGAACGATCTCGTCCTTGTAGGCAAGCAGGTTGTTGAAGACCGGCGGGCTGTCCTTGGAGACGGCGGCGGAGCCGGCCGTCATGGTCAACGCCACGCCACCCCTCGCCCGCTCCAGCGTATAGGCGCGGTAACGTCCCTTCGGCATGCCGTCTTCCGGGTAGGCCGGCTCATGCGAGGTGACGATGATGCGGTTGCGAAGCGTCAAATGCTTCAGCTGGAAGGGTTGAAGCAGGGGATCGTTCGACATGCGCCGGGCTCCGATTTAAGGGGATGGTCGGTACGGTAAACAGAAATGTACACCTGTGTCAACAACGAAAACAATGGGGAACGGTATGTTGACATGTGTGTACATTTTACTTGCGACGGCAGGCAGGATTTGTTAGGAGAACATCATGGAACAGGCGATAAGCGACAGCGGCTGGCGCGGCTCCCAGGAGGGATGGCTGGAGGCTGCCTACGACTCGCTGCTCGAATCCGGCGTCGAATCGGTGAAGATTCTGCCGCTTGCCAAGCGGCTCAACCTCTCGCGCACCAGCTTCTACTGGTTCTTCAAGGACCGGGAAGAACTGCTGGGCGCACTGGTCGCCCGCTGGCGGGAAAAGAATACGGGCAACCTCGTGAAACAGTCGGAGGCCTATGCGGAATCACTGGCCGAAGCGATGCTGAACGTCTTCGATTGCTGGGTGAACAAGGAGTTGTTCGACTCGCAGTTCGAGTTCGCCGTGCGCAGCTGGGCCTTGCAGTCGCCGGATATCCTGGCCGAGGTGCAGCAGGCAGACCAGGTGCGCATGGAGGCACTGGGCCGCATGTTCATGCGGTTCGGTTACGACGAAGGGCCGGCGGATGTCCGCGCCCGGACCACCTATCTGGTCCAGATCGGCTACATTTCGATGCAGTCCACGGAGGACCTCGCGTTGCGCATGAAGCGCATCCCCGAATACATCTCAATTTATACCGGCCAGATTCCGCAAAAGCGGGAACTCGACCGTTTCTTTGCGCGGCATGGATACAGACCGGAGTGAGGGCAAGGTGGGAGCAGGCAAGGGCTTGAGGATTGGAGTAATCGGTGGCGCCGGCTGGCTCGGCGGCGCCATTGCGCATGCGGTTCTCGACGCCCGGATCGTCGAGCCTCAAGACCTGTCGCTGTCTTACCGCAGCCACTGTCCGGATCGTTTTCCGGGGTCCTTCTGGACCGCCGACAACCAGGCGCTCGCCGACCGCTCCGATGTCGTCATCCTCTCCGTCCGCCCCGCCGACTGGCATGGCCTCACGGTTCGTGCGGAGGGCAGGCTTGTCCTGTCCGTCATGGCCGGCATCAGGCTCGCCGCGCTCGGCGCGCAGCATCGAACCGGGCGGGTGGTTCGCACGCTGCCGAACGCCGCCGCCGAGGTTCGAAAATCCTACACGCCGTGGATCGCAAGCCCGGGTGTCGACGAGGCGGACAAGGCCGTCGTCCGCGCCATCTTCGATGCCTGCGGCGTGCAGGACGAGGTCCGCTCGGAGGCGGAGATCGACTATCTCACCGGCCTCACCGGTTCCGGCCCGGCTTTCCCGGCACTGCTCGCCGACGCGATGATGAGCGATGCGATCGCGCGCGGGCTCAGCCCGCACGTTGCCCGGCGTGCCGTCAACACGCTCCTTATCGGCGCCGGCCGGCTCCTGGAACAACGCGACGACTGTCCCGCCGATACGGTCCAAACCTTCCTCGACTATCGCGGCACCACCGCGGCAGCGATCGAGGCGATGCGCCAGGCCGGCCTCGCACAGGCCGTGTCGCATGGCCTGGCGGCAGCGCTGCAGGCATCAGTCAGCATGGGAGAGGCCTCCTGATCCATCGGGGCGGGCCCTGCGGCACCCCGCTCCACGAAAAACCGCCGCCAACATAGAGGGAAAGAACATGAAAAAACTGCTTGGCTCGACATGCCTGTTATTCGGAATTCTCGGAGGCACGTCGCTTGCTTCCGCATCGGAGTGCGGAAGCATCACGATCGCGAGCATGAACTGGCAGAGCGCGGAGGTCATCTCCAATCTCGACAAGCTCATCCTGAACGAGGGTTACGGCTGCAGCGCCGAGATCACCGTCGGCGACACGGTTCCGACGATCACCTCGATGGCCGAGAAGGGCGAGCCGGACATCGCTCCGGAAGCATGGATCGACCTTTTGCCCGACGTCGTCAAGAAAGGCACCGCGGAAGGTCGCATCGTCCAGGTCGGCTCGCCACTGCCGGATGGCGGCGTCCAGGGCTGGTGGATCCCCAAATATTTCGCCGACGCCCATCCGGACATCAAGTCCATCCCCGACATGCTGAAGCATCCGGAACTCTTCCCCGATCCGGAGGATGCATCGAAGGGCGCCATCTTCAACGGCCCGCAGGGCTGGGGCGGCACCGTCGTCACTGCCCAGCTCTACAAGGCGTTCGAGGCCGACAAGGCCGGCTTCAACCTGATCGACACCGGTTCGGCCGCAGGCCTCGACGGCTCCATCGCCAAGGCCTATGAACGCAAGCAGGCATGGGTCGGCTACTACTGGGCGCCGACGGCGCTGCTCGGCAAGTACGAGATGGTCCGCCTCGACTACGGCGTCGGCGAGGACGCGGCCGAATGGAAGCGCTGCAACACCGTTGCCGATTGCCCCGATCCCAAGCCGAATGCCTGGCCGGTCGACACCATCGTCACCCTGGTCGCAAAACCCTTCTCGGAAAAAGCCGGCCCGGAGGTCATGGACTATCTCAAGAAGCGCTCCTGGAGCAACCAGACGCTCGGCCAGCTGATGTCCTGGATGACCGACAACCAGGCGAGCGGCGAAGACGGCGCAAAACACTTCCTCTCGGAAAACCCCGACATCTGGAAGGCATGGGTCACCCCGGAGGCCGCCAAGAAGATCGAGGCCGCCCTCTAGGGCTGTTTCAGCAAACGTGACGGGCGGTTTTGCGTCCGCATGCGGTGCGCCGGATGGCGCACCGCATCGCCTAAGTGCTGCATAATCTTTCCGATTGGCGCTCACGCTGTCGTTTTTTGCTCTCGCATGTCGTTTTGGCAAAGCCGCCGGACACATTTGCACGCCATGCTTATCGCCGCCGACACAACAATAAGAACGGATCGGCTCTTTCGAGAAGGGGAACCGAATGGACTGGTTTTTTAAATTTCCGCATATGGACGACGCGGCCCTGCGCGCCCTCAAGAAGACCATCGACGAAGGCTTTCGCGGCTTCACCCGCGCCTATGGCGATACGATCGAGAGCCTGTTCACGCCGCTGCAGCACTTCCTGATCTATGCCGAGCGCTTCACCACCAAGACGCCGTGGCCGATCATCACGCTCATCATCCTCGCCATCGCCTGGGCCGCGACGCGCAACCTGCGCATCGTCGCCGGCTGTCTGGTCACGCTGCTGCTCATCGGTTACTTCGACATGTGGGACGATACGATGCGGACCATCTCGATGATCTTCGTCTGCACCGTGCTGTCCATCGCCATCGGCCTGCCCATCGGCATCCTGATGTCGCGCAACGACAAGGTGCAGAAGATCGTCAACCCGATCCTCGACGTCATGCAGACCATGCCGAGCTTCGTCTATCTCATCCCTGTTGTCATGCTTCTCGGCATCGGCAAGGTGCCCGGCCTGATCGCCGTCGTCATCTATGCCATCCCGCCGATGATCCGCCTCACCAATCTCGGCATCCGCCTCGTCGACCGCGACGTGCTCGAGGCCGCCGACGCCTTCGGCGCCGACAGCCGCCAGAAGCTCTTCAAGGTGCAGCTGCCGCTCGCCCTGCCCACCATCATGGCCGGCATCAACCAGACGATCATGATGGCGCTCGCCATGGTCGTCATCGCCTCGATGATCGGCGTCCAGGGCCTCGGCCAGCCGGTGCTCAAGGCGATCGCCAACCAGTATTTTACCCTCGGCATCTTCAACGGCCTCGCCATCGTCGGCATCGCCATCATCTTCGACCGGGTCAGCCAGGCCTATGGCCACAGGCTGCAGAAGCACCGGGAGATCGTCCATGGCTGAGCATGTCTTCGGCGGCATCAGGATCCGCAATCTCTACAAGATCTTCGGCCCCGATGCCGCGGCCCATATCGACGCCGTGCGCAACGGCCTCACCAAGGCCGAGCTCAACGAGAAATACGGCCATGTGCTCGGCCTGCGCGACATCAACATCGAGATGCCCTCGGGCTCGATCCAGGTGATCATGGGCCTCTCCGGCTCGGGCAAGTCGACGCTGATCCGCCACATCAACCGGCTGATCGACCCGACCGCCGGCGAGGTGCTGGTCGACGGCGTCGATATCGTCGGCATGAACGAGAAGGACCTGCGCGAGTTCCGCCGCCACCAGACGGCCATGGTGTTCCAGAAGTTCGCGCTTCTGCCGCACCGCAGCGTGCTCGACAACACCATCTTCGGCCTGGAGATCCAGGGCCTGTCGCGCCAGCAGAGCGTCGACACCGCCATGCGCTGGCTGGAGCGGGTCGGCCTCAAGGGATTCGAGAAGAAGTACCCCAACCAGCTCTCCGGCGGCATGCAGCAGCGCGTCGGGCTGGCCCGGGCGCTGTCCAACGACGCCCCCGTGCTCCTGATGGACGAGGCCTATTCGGCGCTCGACCCGCTGATCCGCACCGACATGCAGACGGTGCTGCTCGACCTGCAGAAGGAAATCAGGAAGACGGTGGTGTTCATCACCCACGATCTCGACGAGGCGCTGAGGCTCGGCGACCAGATCGCCATCCTGCGCGACGGCGAGGTGATCCAGCAGGGCACCAGCCAGGACATCGTGCTCAGGCCGGCCGACGACTATGTCGCCAACTTCGTCCGCGAGGTCAACCGCGGCCGCGTCGTGCATGTCGAGGCGGTGATGCGCCCGCTCGACGCTCCCCCGGCCGCCGACCGCCCGACCATCACATCAGGCGTCACCATCGAGGACGCCCTCCGCATCCTCGCGACAGCCCCGGACGGCGACATCACCGTCGTCGACACGACAGCAAAACCCATCGGAACCGTCACCTTCCGGCAACTCGCAAACGCTATGGTCAGCACGCGCGAGACAGGCCAAAACGCAAAGGCCTGACCAGCAAGGCCGGCACACATCGCCGGCCTTCACAGCCAAAATCACTGCAAGCAAACACACGCGGATCTGCGTCATGGCCAGAAGATTTCCACGCCTGTTCTCCCCGCTCAAACTCGGACCGCATAGGCTGAAGAACAGGATCGTCTTCGGCGCCCACACCGCCAACATGGCCGTGGAAGGCCTGCCCACCGAGAGGCACGTCGCTTATTACGAGGAACGCGCCATCGGCGGTGCGGCGATGATCGTCGTCGAACCCATGCCGGTGCATGCCGCCACCGTCCTCACCCGCGGCAATTTCCGCCACTCCGACGATGCGGTGATCCCGCATTTCAGGAAGGTGGCCGACGCCATCAGGAAGCACGGTAGCATAGCGATCCAGCAGCTCTACCATATCGGCGCCCATGGCGATTCCGACAATTCCTTCCACCCGCACTGGTCGCCTTCCGGCGGGCCGAGCTATCACGACAGCGACGGCTCCCACCCGATGACCGAGGCGGAAATCCACGAGACGATCGACAGTTTCGTGCAGGCGGCGCGGCGATGTCGGGAGGCCGGCTTCGACGGCGTCGAAGTCTGGGCCGCCTATCTCGGCATGGTCGACCAGTTCTGGACACCATGGTGCAACCGGCGCGAAGACCAATGGGGCGGGTCGCTGGAAAACCGCACGCGTATGTCGCGCGAAATCCTGACGCGCATCCGCGCGGTCTGCGGCCCCGACTTCATCATCGGCCTTGCGGTTTCGGACGAGCCGGATGTGAAAGTCGCCCTGCAGCGCGACGAGCTTGCCGAGATCGTCAAGCTGCACGACGATCTCGGCCTCATCGACTACGTCACCTGCGGTTCCGGCGGTTATCTCGACTTCTACAAGCTGATGCCGACCTTCCTTTATCCGGAAAAGCTCGGCGCCGATCTCGCCGCCGTCCTGAAAGGCGTCGTCAGCCATGCCGTCGTCATCGCCGAAAGCCATATCCGCACGCCGGAAAATGCCGAAACGGTGCTGGGCGAAGGCGCTGCGGATCTCGTGTCGATCGTGCGCGGCCAGATCGCCGACCCGCATCTGGCAACCAAGGCGGGCGAGGATCGCCCGGAAGACATCCGCGGCTGTATCTCCTGCAACCAGATGTGCTGGGGCCGGAGATCCCGCGACTACTGGATCAGCTGTCTGATCAACCCCTCCGTCGGCCGCGAGGTCGAATGGGGCGGCGACCGTTTTCGCAAGGCCGAAAATCCGCAACGCGTGCTGGTGATCGGCGGCGGCCCGGCCGGCCTGGAAGCCGCCCGCGTCTCCGCCGAACGCGGCCATCGGGTTGTGCTGGCGGAGGCTTCGAGCCGGCTCGGCGGCAATTTCCTCCTTGCCGGCATGCAGCCCCGCCGCGCGCAGATCCTCGATCTCATCGGCTGGTATGAACGCCAGCTGGAAAAACTCGGCGTAACCGTTCGCCTCAACACCTATCTGGAGGCGGCCGAGATCGATCCGGCCGAATTCGACGTCGTGATTGCGGCTACGGGCTCCTACTCTCCCGAGACGGGGTTCCAGAAAGCGTTGCCCGCGGTCGAGACCTTGCCGGGCATCGAAAAAGGCAACGTCTTCACGGTCGAAGCCGTCATGGCGCGGCAGGCGCGGCCGGGCAAACATGTCCTGCTGCTCGACGAAGGCGGCGGCTGGCGCGGCTGCGGCACCGCCTGGAAGCTGGCGGAAGAGGGCCACCGGGTCACGATCCTCACACCCGACCCGTTCGTCGGCAAGGAGCTGCAAAGGACGGCGGCGGACGTTCCGATGCGCCAGGCCATCCGGGCACTCGGCGCCGACTGGATCGTCGAGGCGAGCATTACTGAATGGCACGGCAACGGCGCGACCATCGTCGATCACAACACCGGGGAGCATCGTTTCATCGAAGCCGACACACTGGTGACCGCGACGACGAACGCTCCGGCCGACTGGCTGATGCCGGGCCTTGTCGAACTGGGCGTGGCCACGCGGCAGATCGGCGATTGCGCCGCACCACGGCAGGCACCCTACGCATTTTACGAAGGCCGCAAGGCGGGACTGGAGATCTGACGTGGCGGAAGAGGTGGAATTCGAACTGGCGGATGCACACGCCCTGGCGCTCCGCGCCTGCCTCGGCGCCGGCGCCGATCCGGCAAGCGCCCGTTCGCTCGCCGATGCGACCCTGTCGGCCGCACGGTTCGGCCCTGCCGCCGTCGGATTTCCGCATCTGGTGGATTACCTCAACAGTTTTCGCGAGGGACGCATCAATTGCGATCCGGCGCCGGCCCTGACGCGCCCTTTCCCCGCCTATCTCGCATCCGATGCCGACCGCGGCATCGCGCAGCTCGGCTTCGACATCGCCTTTGCCGATCTCGTCGCCACCGGCCGCCAGATGGGGATCGCGCTATTCACCCAGAAGAACAGCTATACGACAGGCGAACTCGGCTATTATGTCCGCCGGCTGGCAAACGAAGGATTGGTCGGGCTGGCGGTGACGAATGCGAATGCCATGGTCGCACCCAAGGCCGGCGGGCGGGCCGTCTACAGCACCAATCCGCTCGCTTTCGGCTTTCCGCTCGGCGACGACGCGCCGCCTTTGATCATCGATCAGTCCGCCAGCGCGACGGCCTACGTCAATATCATCGCCGCCGCAGAGGACAGCCGGCCGATCCCCGAGGGCTGGGCGGTGGATGCCGCCGGCGCGCATACGCGGGATGCACAGGAGGCGCTTACCGGCGCATTGCTGCCGTTCGGCGGCCGAAAGGGGGCGAATATCGCCCTTCTCGTGGAAATGCTGTCCGCCGGCCTGTCCGGCGGCGCATGGTCGCTGGACGCGCCCAGTTTCCTGGTGGGTGAGGCCTGCCCGGCCGTCGGACTGACTGTCCTCGCCATGATGCCCGGTCCGGCCGGCGGCGACCAAGTGGACCGGGCTCGCGACCAGATACGACGGTTGGAGGAAAACGGCGTCTACGTACCCGGTGTCAGCGGTAAGGTGCGGGCTGCTTCGCCGCAAACCATACGGATGCCGCGCAGCGTCCACGAGGCAATCCGCCATTTCGCGTCCTGAAGCACTCCGATCAGGACAACGGCAAGGCTCGCCAAGCAAGGGATTTTCCCAACCAGCGCTAAGCCAAACACGTATGCCGGCCCCCCCGGCTTCATGGATCAGGGCCACAAGCCCGACGAGTTCGTCAGCCTCGAACAACTACATCGCTACGACGCGATGCTGGAACGCCTGATCGCCTCCAGCACCCTGAAGGGGCTGGCGTCGCAAAGCGTGATCACGTGTCAACATCCGAACCGATCCGCAGCATTGCGCGTCGCTCACGTCAAACGCCACCCGTCAACGCGCCCTGATCCTGAAGATGCACATGGCAATAGGCTTCGAATTTGCCGGCCGGAGCGGATCTATGCCGTTCCTTGTGACGGAGCAGGGTGAAGCGACGGGGCGGCAGATCGAAATCGAGGACCCGCAGCTGGCCATTCACGACGAAAGGAGAAACGATCGTCTGCGACAGAGCCGTCACGCAGCCGCCCTGGCGCACTGCGGACAAAAGCGCCTCGTTGGAGGGCAGGACGATGCGAACGTCCAGGGATTGCGGGTCGATGTCGAGATCCTTCAATGCCTGCTCCAGCACGGAGCGCGTTCCCGATCCCCGTTCCCTCATGATCCATTTGAGTTTTCCGAGGTCATGACCATGCTCGATTGTCTCGTCCGCCGATACGACGACGACGAGTTTGTCGCTCGCGATCGTCGATGCCGCCAGAAGCGGCTCGTCCAATTCGCCTTCAATGAAACCGAGTTCGGCATCGCCACTGACGACGGCAGCGGCAACCGTCGCAGTGTTGCCGATCGCAAGGTTGACCTTTATGCCGGGATATTCCGCGGAAAACCCGAGCAATCTCGATGGAAGCCAGTAGTTCGCGATCGTTTGGCTGGCATGAACGTCGAGGCTCCCCGTCTTGAGATTTCCGAGTTCCGCAAGCACCGCCTCCGTCGCTTTCACACGCGCAAGCGTTTCTTTCGCTTCCTTGAGCAGGACCCTGCCTTCCCTGGTCAACTGGATGCCTCGACCGACCCTGTCGAACAGTTTTAAGCGATAGAAGGTTTCCAGCGCCTTGATCGACGCGCTGACCGCAGAAGGCGTCAGGCGAAGCGCCTTTGCCGCCTGCGTCAGGTGCTCGCGCTCGGCGGTGGCGACGAAGATGGCCAACTGTTCGAATGTCATTCCTAATCGTTCGATTATAACATATGAATTGTCAATTATTATTCGATATACGCGAATGAATTGCGTGAATATTCTTCAATCAATGAGTGGATTGGAGTGGCTGTTTTGCCGGAGTGGTCAATCTTGAAAATTATTCCCGGCCTTTGTGTCGCGGCCTTGATCACGCTGGCGGCACAGGCCCTGGTTCTCGTCGAGACGTTCCTGCTTGGCTACGAACTCATGGACGGCCTGGTCTTTGCCATCGTGCTCGGCACGCTGTTTCATACGGTCGCCGGTCTTGCACCTTCCTTGAAGGCCGGCGTCGTTTTTTCGGCCACGGTCGTTCTCGAGATCGCCATCGTGCTGCTCGGGGCCTCCGTCAGCATCGCAACGATCGCGGATGCGGGCGGCCTGATGATCGGCATCGTCGCCGGAACCGTCATCCTGTCGCTCCTGGCGAGCTATGGTCTCTGCAGGATGCTCGGCCTGCCGGACCAACTGGCGACGCTCGTGGCATGCGGCAATTCGATCTGCGGAAACTCCGCCATCGTTGCCGCGGCTCCGGTGATCGGCGCCAGATCGGACGACGTCGCCGCGTCCGTTGCCTTCACGGCCGCGCTCGGCATCGTCGTCGTCATTCTCCTGCCGCCACTGTTTCCCTTCTTCCGTTTCAGCGAATGGCAGTACGGTGCCTTTGCGGGCATGACGGTGTATGCCGTGCCGCAGGTGCTCGCCGCGACGGCACCGGTCGGCGTGGCAAGCGTTCAGATCGGGACATTGGTAAAATTGCTGCGGGTCCTGATGCTCGGCCCGGTCATCCTTTTGCTGAGGCTGAAGAAGGGAAGCAACTCGCGGCAGGGCGACCGGCTACCGTTTGGGCGCCTGGTGCCCTGGTTCATCGTCGGCTTCTTTCTGATGATGTGCCTGCGCAGCCTGGCGGTCATCCCGGGCAATGTGCTGGATGTGGCCAAAAGCGGATCGACTGTCCTGACGACCGTCTCCATGGCCGCGCTCGGTCTTTCGGTCGACATGCGCACGGTCTTCGCCTCCGGAGGCCGCGTGCTTCTGGCAGGGATGCTGTCTCTCGCGACTTTGGGAATGCTCAGCGTCCTCGGCCTCGCGATCCTGCATTCTCCATAATGTGCCTGGACCGGCACTGTCCGTACACCGGAAACATTCGGCATATTGATTAGGCGAAAACAACGGACTAACAGAACGTCTGTCTTCGCCACGGTCGTTGCGCCAAGGCGGGAAACAGGGCGATTCGTCCGTTATCACAGGAAAATCAGCGCAATGCTTCGCAGGCTCTATGAATGGACGATGGCTCTGGCAGGGCGTAAATCTGCAGCATACTGGCTGGCGTTCATCGCCTTCGTCGAAAGCTCGGTCTTCCTGGTGCCGGCGGACGTGCTGTTCCTGCCGATGATCCTCGCCAGGCCGCATCGCGCCTGGCGTTATGCGCTGCTGGCAACGGTGGCCTCCGTGCTCGGCGGCATTGCCGGATGGGCGATCGGTCATTATGCCTTCGAGGCGATCGCCCGGCCGGTGCTGTCGTTCTACGGCAAACTGAATACTTTCGAGCAGTTGCAGGCCTCGATCGACTACAAGACGGTCGTGCTGCTGCTGGTCACGTCGGGCCTCGCCCATCTGCCGCCGATCAAGGTGGTGACCATCCTCTCCGGCGCCGCGAACATCAATCTCGGGCTGTTCGTCGCCTCCGCGGTTCTCGCCCGCGGCGCCAGGTTCTTCATTCTCGCCGGCCTGCTGCAGCGCTATGGCGAAACGATCCGGCATTTCATCGAAAAGCGCCTCGGCCTCATCACCGGTCTTTGCGCCGCAGCGCTGATTCTTCTCTACGGCACATATGTCCTTCTGCGGTAACCGCCTTTGACCGCTTGCCGTCCTCTCGGCAGCTAGCCTTCGATGCCGAAATGCCGTTCCAGCCTCTCCCAACTGTCGTCCATCGCAAAGGTGGACGACAGGAACGGAATGCCGATATGGCCGAAGCGGATCGACAGCTGGTTTTCCGCGACATCTTCGTTTATCCCGGCGATCCGCTCGCTATAGATGACCGATACAAGGCCTGTCCGGTCGGCACCCGCCGCGCAATGAATGAGGATCGGCTTCGGAGCGGCCCTGAGGATCGCCACCAACGCCTCGGCCTGATCGGCGGACAGCCCGTGGCTGGCACTCATCCTGAAATCGATATGATTGATATCGAGGCGTTTTGCCGCGGCAATTTCGTCGACATACCAGCGCGCACCGGTGCTTTCGCCGCGAAGGTTGATCACCGTCTTGATGCCGTGGTCGTGGACATAGGTTTCCAGTTGCCCGGCCGTCGGCTGGGCGGACCGATAGAGTTCGCCATCGATGACGGTGTGAAAATTGCCGCTCAGTTGCAGGAAAACGAGATAGCCGCCAAAACCCGCAGCCGTCAGACCAATAGCGGCGATGGACCGCCTCCGTCTTGAGAAAAGCCCGGCAAGGCGACGCATCGCCCCAAACGCTTTTGCCCCTGGCTTGACCGTGAGGCTGTCCGCCGTTGCCGAAGCCGGGCCGGTATCGCCTGCGCTCTTCGGCGCTTTCCCAAGAATAATATCATCTTCCATCACAAGCACCCGCATTCCCGTCAGATCACGGACCGGGTTCTTGCATGGGAAACTGACAGCCAACTGAACATGTTGGTGCCCATCGCCGGGCCATCTTGCTGGAGATTGCCCGATGGCGGCGCGCGTGGCCAAGGGTGAGCGACCTTTTGCAGCCGGGAGGTTTGCCGACCGCGAGTGTTCTTGCGGCACTTTGTCGATCAAGGTAGAAGCGCCATGACACAACAGGAGGCCGCCATCATGAAAATCAGTGCACGCAACCGCTTCAAGGGCAAGGTCGTCGAAGTCAAGAAGGGCGCGACCACGGCCCATGTGCGTATCGATCTCGGCAACGGGCTGATCGTTACTTCCTCGATCACCAACGAGGCCGTCGATGAATTGGAGCTTGCCGTTGGTTCCGATGCCTATGCGGTGATCAAGGCATCCGACGTCATGGTGGCTGTCGACTGACCGCCGCTCACGCCTTCTGGCAATAATGCGCGGTCGGCGCGTTCTCGTCCGTCTGATAGTCGCCGGGTTGCGGCGGCGCGATCGGCTTGAACAAGGTTCTGTCCGGCTTGAGATCGATCAGCGGCGTGCCGTCGAGGCAATCCAGACCGCGCACCAGCAGGATATCGCCCTCGACGCCTTCCAGGGTGACGATCGAGGTGCCGATCGGATTTGGCCGCACCGGCGAGCGGAGCGAAAAGGTGCCATGCACCTTGCCGTTGCCAGCCGGGCTCTGCAGCACGAGATCGCGGCGCGACCGGTGCAGCCAGTACAGGATTTCCAGCCGCTCGAAGGCTTCGACGCCTTTCAGCGCTGGTATCCAGGGTTCGAAGATCTCGATCCGGCAGAGCGGGCCGTCATGCCGGCCCTGCCTCGGCGTTTCCATGCGCGACGTCCAGGGCGTGGAGATGCGGCCGATGAAGACGAGCCCGGCATCGGTCGCCGCTGGCGGATCGACCGAAACCTCGTTTTCGCGGATCTCATTTTCACGAACCATGCTTCTTCCTTTCATTCGCGGCAACCCGACGCTTCCGGGAGCGTGCTTCGGCTTATTATTGCACAGCGTTATATTCGATGGAATATCGCCGCAGCCCCTGCAAAGGCCAAGATTCAGCCGGGCGTCATTTCCGGGGCGACAAACCGTGCGCTTCGGCAGTCGTCGTCACCAGATCGCGGGTAAAACCGACATCGGCAGGCGACAGGAGCAGCCGGATGCCGATGCCGCGGAGTTCGTCGACAAAAGCGATCACGGCCGCGTCGCCGGGACATCGGCCGTAATACGGCGCCACGTGATCTGCCAGCCCCGAGGCATGCGCGCGCAGCACGGCCTGCAATTCCGGGTCGTCGCCGACTTCCAGAATGATGGAAAGGAAGAAACGCATCCGCTCGCGGTCGAACATGAGGCCGGCCAGCATGTCTTCGACCGAAGACGGTTGCGCATGGCGGGACGCACGGTCATGAGACGCTTCGAGGAGAGCGATATAGAGATCGGCTTTCCTCGGGAAATAATAGGTGAGGTGCGACTGGCGCAGATTGGCGCGCCTGGCGATCTTCGGCTGCGTAAGCGCCTTCATGCCCTCGGCCTCGATAATATCGAGCGCCGTGTCGAGGATAAGCCTGCGCAAGTCGGTAGCGGGTCTGGGCAATCCTGCCTCCGTTATTCTCCGGATTTATAAAGCATTTCCGCTTTTCTCCGAAATGCGAAAACGCTCTATCTCTCTGTTTCTACACGATTCCGGAGGCAATCGCGACGAGGCCGCGATAGTTCAGGGCGTTGAAAAGCAGAGTGCTCGACGCAAACCCTGCCTGCCGCAACAACTCGTCCAGCCGTTCCGCCGTCACGCAATGCCAGTCGTTCCGTGCGCGAGCGATAATGGCGCCGCGCTCTGCCGCGCCGAGGCCGCCGCCGGCGAGCCATCGGTCGTAGGTGGCTTCCTCCCCAATGGCGGCGGGATCGAAAAGCGCCAGCATGCCGTTTTTCCCAAGCCTCTCGCGCACGCCGGACAAAAAATCGGCTTTCCGTCCGTCGTCGGTAAGAAAGTGCAGGACGAGGATGACGACGGCCGCGTCGAAAGACCGTTCGGCGACGTCATCCAGCAGTCCCTTGACAAGGTCGACGCGGCTGCTCAGGCCGGCCAGGTCGACCTTTTTCCTGGCGACGGCAAGCATGCCACCGGACGGTTCGACAGCCGTAAAACGGGCGTCCGGAAGCTGTTTCGCCAGCGCGATCAGTTCGCTGCCCGTGCCGCAGCCGACCACGAGGATACGCGAAGACCGTTCGAGACGGGCGGCAAGCGCGCAGGCAAGTATCTCCTGCGCGAGGGCGTAGCCAGGCACCATGCGGAGGATGCGGGCATCATAATCCGCTGCGGCCGAATCGGGAAAGATCGTCATGCGGGCTGCCTCCTGCGCGGCGAGGCGAGCAACGGCGCTGCCAGGACCATGGCGAGGAGCAGGCAGGACGCCAGGAATGGTGCGGTGACGGCAAGGCCATGCAGCGTCGCCCCGGCGATCGGGCCTGCCGCCATGCCGAGGCCCTGGGCAACCGCATTGATGCCGGCGGCCCGGCCTTGTGCCTGCACGCCGGCGGCAAGGCTCAGCGATGCGAGGTTTCCGGGCAGGAGCAGGCCGAGCGCCGCCCCGAACAGGATGATGGCGGCGGCCAGAAGCGGCCATGACTGCGCCGTTGCGGCCACCGTCATCACCACGAGGGCAACACCGGCGCCTGCCAGCATCAGCCGTGTCGCGGGCCATCGCAGCCATCGCAAGGCAAATGTCTGCACGAGTGCCATCGACAATGCGGCCCCCATCAGGGTGACCCCGGCTCGCGAGATCGAGTTGGCGACGTCGAGGCCAAAACCGTCCTGCAAGCGCAGGGCGGTGACATGCTGGACAATGCCGTAAACGGTGATCGCCAGGAAGGTGACGGTCAGGTTGGGCAACAGGCGCGTCAGCGATAGCGGCGTCTTCTCCATGGCATTCATTCGGTTTGGCGCCGGTTCCCGCAACATCGTCCAGACGGCCAGGAACCCCGCCGTGACGGTGGCGGACAAGGCTGCAAATGCGGCGACCGGCGCCGTCCCGCCGATTGCGAAAGCGCAGGCCGCCCCGGCCACGGCGCCGATGCCGTAGGCGGCACCGAGAAGTCCCATGCCCTCCGCCCGCTGCTCCGCCTTCGTGCTGTCGGCCATGAAGGCCTGGGCCGCGGGCAGCAGGCCCGCGGCGAATGCCGACTGCAGGAAGCGGATGCCGAAGAGCAGCCCGAGGGCAGCCATTGCCGTGATCGCACCGTTCAGGCGAGCGCCGATCACCAGCGCCGATAGAGCCGGTCCTGCCGACGCTGCCGCCAACGCCACGAGCAGGACCGGCTTTCTCCCAAAGCTTTCGCTGAGGGTTCCGCCGATCGGCGCCGCGACGAGCAGCACCAGCGCCGACAGGCCAAGCAGTGCGCCCGTCTGGATGTCGGTGAAGCCCAACGATCGTCCGAGCGGCGGCAAGACGACGAGGGTGAAGGCTTGCGCCGCGGCATTGGCCATCAATGCAAACAGCATGGGAAGCGCTGCAACGCGAAAGGAGGGGGCAGCCGGCATCAGAACTTCACCCTTGCGCCGAGTGTAAACGTCCTGCCCTCGCCGGGAATGCCGGCAAAGACAGCCGAACCCGTCGTCGACGTTCCGGCCTGGAACGCGGAGCTGACGTAGCGCTTGTCGAACAGATTTTCCACCGACGCATAGATGTCGATGTTGCCCTTCTGCCAGCCTGCCCTCAGGTTGACGAGGCCGTATCCATCGAGTTTGCGGCTGTTTGCGGGGTCGATTTGCCGGCTTCCGGTGTAAAGATATTCGGCGCGGACGAAACCCGAGCCGGAAAGGCCGGCCAGATCGAGTTCCCGCCGATAGTCCGCGGCAAGGCTGGCCGTGAAGACCGGTGCATAAGGAACGTCATTGCCGATGATGGCAGGATTGGCGCCGCCATCGATCTCCGCATCGAGCAAGGCCAGGTTGGCGCTGAAGGCCATGGTCTCGGTGGCCTGCGCCTTGGCTTCGATTTCCAGCCCGTACGAACGCGTATCGGCGTTGAGAACGCTGAACCGGCCGAGCACCGGGTTGAAGGTAAACAACTGCTCGTCGCTGGTATCGTTGTAGAACAGCGACGTGCCGAGCGTCAGGAAGCCGCCGAGATCGGTTGCCTTCAGGCCGGCCTCGTAGGACCAGGTCGAGGCGCTGTCGTAGGGCGTCAGCGGCATGCCCATGGCGGCGAACTGATTGTAGAAGAGATAACCGCCGGTCTTTTCGCCGCGCGCAACCGTTGCAAAGGCCGTCATGTTGTCGGCGAGCGCGTAGGTGAACCCCGTCCGGCCGGTGGCGAACGTGTAATCTTCGTCACCGTTTTCCGAGAAATAGGCACGGGCACCGTTGCGGCCACGGAATGTGCCTTCGAATTCCTTGCGCTCGTGGCTGAGCCGCAGGCCGCCGATCCAGTCCAGCCGTTCGGTCAGCGGGACCGTGACTTCACCGAACAGGGCAATGTTCACCGTATCGATGCGGCCGCGATAGGCGCCGTTTGCGAGCTGCAGGCTGGTGATGTCGGTGGTCGAGTCGAATGTCGATGCCAGGCCGCTGATGCCCGCCAGCCAGCGCGTGCCGCCTTCCGTCTCGCCATCGAGACGCAGTTCCTGGGTCCATTGATTGCTGTGTTCGTCAATCCTGCGCACGTTCAGTCCGGGCATCTGCAAGGCAAAACCCGGCAAGCCTGTCTGCGCCGTGCCGATGAAGCCGTCGACGATATCGGCTTCGAGTTCGGTCTCGTAATGCTGGAAGCCGGTCACCGACGTCAGGCGTGCCCATTCAAGGTCATGTTCCAGGGTCAGGCCGAAATGCGCGGTCTCGGTTTGCGTCTCCGGCAGCGGGTTGAAGGCATTGCGGGGAAAGCCCGGGTCGTCGAGCCAGATGCCGGTGGTCGGCTTCTGACGGTCGCGGCTCCAGCCGCCGGTGACCGTCACCTTGGTCGTGTCGCTGGGGGCGGCGACCAGCTTGCCCGAAGCCGTGCCGTAAAGACGTGCCCGCAAATCACTCTCCACCGAACCGACGGTGCCGGGCGATGAGTAGAGGTAGTTGGCGAGATCGCCATTGTCGTCGAAGAGCGTGCCGGCGATTCGTGCCGACACGGTATCGGACAGCGGTCCTTCGACGGTCCCGGATATCTGCTTGTGGCCGTTCGAACCGACCTCGACGCCGATGGAACCGCCGCGCTGCTCGGCCGGATCTGCTGTCAGGATGTTGACGACACCAGCCTGCGCATTCAGGCCGAACAATGTTCCCTGCGGTCCCCGCAGCACTTCGACCTGGCGGATATCGCCGAGCGGCTGGTCGAAGACCCGCACGGGCAGAGGCACGCCATCGACATAATAGAGGACGGACGGTGAAATCAGCGCCGACGCCGAGCCGATGCCGCGAATGTTGATCGTGTTCGAAAAACCGAGGCCGCTGTCGGCAAAGTTGAACCCTGGGACCAGGCGCGCCAGCGATTGCGTGTCCTCAATCCCTGCCTCTTCAAGCGCGTCAGACGGAAGGGCGGTGACAGCGAACGGAACGCCGGTGATGTCCTCGATGATCTTGCGGGCATTGACCGTGATCGTCTCCAACACGGTGTCCTCCGGGACCTCTCGCTGCTGGGCCGCGGCCGTTCCGCCAAGCGCCATGACGACCACAAATACCACCGCTCCTGTTCTGCCCCGATCCACGCCGTTCCCCTTCATGATGAGTTAGTTGGTAACCTACCAATAAACTGGTGAATAACAGACTGGTTTTCGCTCTGCAAGGAATGACAGACCGATCAGAACGAAATTCTGTATCTCTGGCGTATCGGAAAGCCGTGTCCGCGTGCATTCACCGAACGCACACATGATTTCGACCGGGGTGACCTCAGCCCGGCGACGATCTTCACAACCCCGTCCCGAAACTCGCCATCCGATGACGGCGCAGGTGCGCCATCAGCCCATCTCGGTCGGGCGGCTTCGCCACAACGTCACGGCATGGTTGCGGGCGGCCTCGAAACTTGCATATCGGGAACCCGGTGCGATGAAAAGGGCCGCTGCCGCCGTGCTGGTGATCACCGCTTCGACGGCAGGATCGCGGGCCGCCCCCGTCCAGATCGCCTGCCAGTATTCGCGGCTGCTGAAGCCGATGGCGGGAGGGGACGACAGGGCTTTCTGGGAGGGGATGTCGATATCCTGCGGCACGCCGTCCACCAGCCTGTGGATCGTTGTCGCCCTGAATGGCGTGAATTCGGCGAAGTCACGCGTGTTGCCGAGGATCGCGATGTCGTTCGAGGACAAAAGCTGGGCCGCATCGCGATGCAGGCCGCGTTGCGACGGCCGTGCGACGCCGAGCAGGCTGGCGCGGGCACCGAGCGGATTGAGCAGGTGGACGACGATATTCGTCGGCAGCCGCATCTCGAGCAGTGGATAGAGGCCCAGCAAGCGCTGGATCTGCCCCGAGACCGCGCCGATCGGCAGGTAGGCCATCGACGTCTTCGCCAGCGCCTCGCGGGCCGCGCCAATCGACGTGCAGACGGATATGCCGGACAGGCGGGCCGCAAGCTCCAGCTTGCCGGCCTCCGGTCCCTGGCCATGATGCCCATGCAGGAGCACCCGGTGGCCGGCCGCCGCGACCAGCCGCACCGCATGCAGGAACCAGGGCGGCGTTCGCAATTTCGGCGAGAGATAGCTCGGCCAGTCGATGTCGGCATGCCGGTCGGAGGGTTGGTAGGCACCGATATGACGCCGCGCCGCCGTGGTGAAACCCGCCACTTCGGCGGCAGTCACGCCGCGATAATGCATTGTGCTCAAAAGCGCGCCGATCTGCAGCGGATCGGCCTCGCCGCCAAGAATGATCGCCAGCGCATCCTGCGCTTCGTCCATGGTCAGCGGTCGGCTGCGGCCCGGCCCGGTGCCGATCGTCGCGATATATTTGGCAAGCCGCTTGTGCGGTTCGGCATTGTGGCCGATGCGGGCAAGCTTGCGGGCGAAATCGGCGGGGGTGGGCTGGCCTTCCAGCAGGAAACTCGGCGAAACGGCGAGCGGCGGCGCCTCGATCAATGGCGGCTGGTCCCAGCCACCCGGTGCGGCGTTTGCATCACCGGCATTGGCCGCCGGCTGCGTCAGCAGGTTTTCCGTCTCCGCCACCAGCGCGCGCACGCGCTGGCGCAGGCTTTCGGCCAGCGGTGTCGGGATCAGCCCCTTACCGGTGCGGACGAACAAAGGGTCGCCGTAGATTTCGCGAAGCTGGCCGAGCATGCGGCTGACCGCCGGGCTTTGCAGGCCCATGCTGGCGGCTGCGCCGTTGACGCTGCCCTCGCGCAACAGCGCGTCCAGCGCCGTCAGCAGCCGCAACTGGCCGAGACGGTCCGGCTGCTGGGGCACCTCCGCTTTCGATGGTGCCTTCCTGCCGTGCGCAGCCTTGTCCGGCGCGCCACGGCCAGCCTCGGCATCTTGCTTTAATTCGAATTTAGAATCTTTCGAAAACAACGTCGTTGACCCCTTTACCCTCCCCTAACTAAGTGGACTACATCGCTCAACTTAATTGTCCAGGCGTAACGTGAATTTGAACATGGGGGTTACGGTAATGCGGGGTGGTTTGACGGCAGGAGTTCCAGGCAGATCAGCTCATGTGTCGCGCGCGGCGCGGCCTGTCGGCTGGCGGCATGTGACGCGTCTGGCTCTGGCGGGGACGATGCTCTCCGCGCCGGGTGCTGTTGTCGCACAGGACGGCGAGGAGACGAAACTGAAGAACATCGTCGTCACGGCGGCGGGTTTCGAACAGAACGTCAAGGATGCTCCCGCCAGCATCACGGTCGTCACCCGCGAGGATCTGGAGCGCGGCGCCTACCGCGACCTCACCGATGCGCTGCGGGAAGTCCAGGGCGTCGCCGTGACCGGCGTTGCCAATGAAAAGGACATCTACATCCGCGGCCTGCCCGGCGCCTACACCCTGATCCTCGTCGACGGCAAGCGCCAGAGCACCCGTGACGCCCGCACCAACGGCAATTCCGGCTACGAGCAGAACTACCTGCCGCCGGTTTCGGCCATCGAGCGGATCGAGGTCGTGCGCGGCCCGATGTCGTCGCTCTACGGTTCGGATGCCATGGGCGGCGTCATCAACATCATCACCCGCAAGGTGACCGACACCTGGAGCGGCACCATCACCACCGATGCGACGGTGCAGGAGCACGACAAGTTCGGCAACACGGCGCAGGGCTCGTTTTACGCCAACGGCCCCGTCTATCAGGACATGCTCGGCCTGCAGATCTGGGGCCGTGGCCTCAAGCGCAGCGAAGACCGAGAACTGAGCGGCATCACCGGCGCCAAGGAGCTCTACATCACCGGCCGCCTGACCTTCACGCCGAACGAGAACCACGACATCTTCCTCGAGGGCGGCCATACCAATGTCCGGCGCGAGGCCAATGCCGGCCGCACGCTGGACGCGACCGCCAACGGCACCTACAGCGACAACAGCCGCGATCACTGGTCGCTGACCCATGTCGGCCGCTGGGGACCGACGACGTCGGAATTCTCCATTTCGCAGGAATGGGCGGAGCGGCTGAACTACAATTACACGCCGGCGCGAAGCCGCTACGTCGAAAACGCCCGCTCGCCGGAAATTCGCAACACCGTCATCGACGGCAAGTTCACCACGCCGTTCGATCTCGGCGGCTCGCACACGCTCGTCACCGGAGGCCAATATTTCGAGGCGCGCCTGACCGACCAGAATCCCGGCCGCCGCACCGGTATCGACGAAACCTTCTCGGCCACCCAGTGGGCGCTGTTTGCCGAAGACGAGTGGCGCATCGTCGACAACTTCGCGCTGACCGCCGGCCTGCGCGCCGACCATCACGAAGAATACGGCTATCATCTGAGCCCGCGCCTCTACGGCGTCTGGAACGCCACGGACCAGATCACCGTCAAGGGCGGCGTTTCCACGGGTTTCCGCGCTCCGGACATTCGCAACATTGCGCCGGGTTACGCCTATACGACGGGCGGCGGCGGTTGCTCCTACGGCCCGAACGGCACCTGCGGCGTGATCATCGCCGATCCCAGCCTCAAGGCGGAATCGAGCACCAGCTATGAAATCGGCGCCGTCTGGGACAATGGCGACGTCATCCTCGGCGCCACCTATTTCTACACGGATTTCAAGGACAAGATTTCCAACGCGCTGGTGCTCGACGCCAACGGCCAGCCGGTGCGCTGGAGCGAGGACCCGAACTATAGGCTCTGGTACAACTACAATATCGACGACGCCGTCATCCAGGGCGTCGAGCTGACCGCCACCTGGCATGCGACCACGGATCTTTCGCTGCGCGGCAGCTATACCTACACCGATTCCGAGCAGCGCACCGGCGCCTATGCCGGCTTCCCGCTCGCCCGTACGCCGGAACACATGGCCAATCTGCGTGCCGACTGGGTGACGCCGATCGAGGGCCTGGAGAGCTGGGTGCTGTTCAATTACCACGGTTCGGAAATCGCCTCCGGCGCCCGCATCGGCACCAGCGGCACCCCGGTCACCATCAACGGCGCAGCCGGCCGCAAATACGATGCCTATGCCACCGTCGATCTCGGCGTGAAATATGCCTTCAACGACAGCACGATCCTCAATGCCGCCGTCTACAACGTCTTCGACAAGGAAGTCGAACCGACGGACTTCAACACCATCGGCGAAGGCCGGCGGTACTGGATCAGCATGAGCAAGACCTTTTGAGGACAGGCCGGAGCCGGCGGCCGCATCGGGCGGCGCCGGTGGGCGCCAAGCCGTGATACGGGCTCCGGGCTGACGTCCGGGGCCATATTTCGTCGGCGAATTGCCGATATCCGAAGCGAAAAGAAGGTTTCGATCCGATCGGGGTCGAGCCGGCGATCGCATTCAGCAGGAGAAAGACAATGCTATTCAATCGATCGAGACTGTCGCTGGCAACCGTTGCCGCCCTCGGCGCGCTCTTCGTCGGCGGCCTCGCCCAGGCTGCCGATCTCGTCGTCAAGCACAAGCAGGGCGAAACGACGATCGCCGGCACGCCGCAGAAGGTCGTGGTCTTCGACCTTGCATCGCTGGATACACTGGGGGCCCTCGGCGTCGAGATCCAGGGCGTGCCAGGCGGCGTCAAGCCGGCATACCTGTCGCAGTACAATGACGACAAGTACGTCAAGGTCGGCACGCTGTTCGAACCGGATTACGAAGCGGTCAACGCCGCAGCCCCGGACCTGATCATCGTCGCCGGCCGCTCGGCGGCAAAATATGGCGAGCTTGCCAAGATCGCGCCGACCATCGACCTGTCCGTCAGCGCCGACAATTTCATGGACGAAGCCAAGAACAACGTCGTCACGCTGGCGACGGTGTTCGACAAGCGCTCCGAGGCAGACAGGCTGATCGGTGCGCTCGACACCTCCATTGCCGCCCTGAAGGCATCGGCGGCCGACAAGGGCAAGGGTCTTCTCGTGCTGACCACCGGCGGCAAGATGAGCGCCTTCGGTCCGGGCTCGCGCTTCGGCATGATCCACAGCGTCTACGGCGTCCAGCCAGCCGCCGAGACGACGCATGTCGGCAATCACGGCCAGGCGATTTCTTTCGAATACATCCTCGAAACCAATCCGGACTGGCTTTTCGTCATCGACCGCGATGCGGCGATCGGCCGGGAGGGCACGGCTGCGGCGCAATATCTCGACAATGAGATCGTGCAGCGCACGAAAGCCTGGAAGAATGGCCATGTCGTTTATCTCGACGCCGCCTCCTGGTATCTCGTCGGCGGCGGCATCACCGCCATCCAGAATACGGTCGACCAATTGACATCGGCGCTGAACAAGGGCTGATGGGGCCGGGCGGCCCTCCGGCCGCCCGCCGTTTCACCGCTTGCCCCGTGATCATGTTGCTGCTCAAATTCCTTGTCGCATTTCTGGTTCTGGCGTTGCTGGCTGCAACGAGCCTTTTTGTCGGCGTCAGCGACGTGTCGCTGGCCGCCATCTGGTCGGGCGACAGGACGGCCGTGCTGGTGCTTATGGAAAGCCGGATCCCGCGCCTGCTGGCGCTGATCTTTGCCGGTGCCGGCATGGCCGTCTCCGGCACGATCATGCAGATGCTCGCGCGTAACCGTTTCGTCGAGCCGTCCACGGCCGGCACGGTCGAATGGGCAAGCCTCGGCATGCTTTGCGTGCTGCTGCTGGCGCCCGGCCTGCCGGTCTATGTCCGCATGCTGGTGTCCACCGGCTTCGCACTGGCGGGGACCGCGATCTTCCTGCTCGTGCTGCGCAAGATCCCGCTGCGCTCGCCGCTGATGGTGCCGTTGATCGGCATCATGCTCGGCGGCGTTGTGGATGCCGGCACCACCTTCTTCGCCTATCGCTACGACATGCTGCAATCGCTGGCCAGCTGGACCACCGGCGACTTCTCCGCCGTGCTGCGCGGCCGCTACGAACTGCTGTGGGTGTCGCTGTTCCTGACGCTGCTTGCCTATGTCGCCGCCGACCGCTTCACCGTCATCGGCATGGGCGAGGAGTTCGCCACCAATCTCGGGCTCAACTATCGCCGTGTGACGGCCTTCGGCCTCGTCATCATTTCGGTCGTCACCGCCTGCGTCGTCGTTACCGTCGGCATGGTGCCCTTCGTCGGCCTGATCGTTCCCAATATCGTCAGCATGACGACCGGCGACAGCCTGCGCAAGTCCCTGCCCTGGGTGGCGCTCTGCGGCTCCGGGCTGGTGCTCGCCTGCGACATCATCGGCCGGCTCGTCATCGCACCGTTCGAAATTCCCGTCGGCACCGTGCTCGGCGCCGTCGGCAGTGCCTTCTTCCTCTACCTCGTCTTGAGGAGGCAAGCCGGTGTTGCCTGAGGCGAAGCGGAAGATGCCGCCGCTCGGTATCCTGCTGGTGGCCGGGGCCGTCGCGCTGGTTGCCTGCGCCCTGTTCATGACGCTAGGCGCCAAGGGCAGCTGGAGCTTCATCCTGCCTTTCCGCGGCAAGAAGCTGGCCGCCATGCTGCTCGTCGCCTTCTCGATCGCCGTCTCCACCGTGCTGTTCCAGACCATCACCAACAACCGCATCCTGACGCCGTCGATCATGGGGTTTGACGCGCTCTACGCCTTGATCCAGACGGGTTTTATCCTGATGTTCGGCGCGACGCGGGTTTCATCCGCCGATCCGCGGCTGATGTTTTTGGTGGAATGCGGCGCGATGATCCTGTTTTCCTGCGTCCTCTACCGCTGGCTGTTTTCCGGCGCGGCGCGCAGCCTGCACCAGTTGTTGCTCGTCGGCATCATCTTCGGCGTCTTGTTCCGCAGCCTGTCGCAGTTCATGCAGCGGATCATCGATCCCAACGATTTCATCGTGCTGCAGGACAGGCTGTTCGCCAGCTTCAACACGGTGGAAAGCGACCTGCTCGGCATCGCCGCGCTGATGATAGCGGCTGCCACGCTCGTCGCCTGGCGTGTCGCCCATACGTTCGACGTGCTGGCACTCGGTCGCGAGATGGCGATCGGGCTCGGCGTTCCGCATCGCCGCGTCACGACGATCATCCTCGTCGTCGTCGCCGTGCTCGTCTCCGCCTCGACGGCGCTGGTCGGCCCGGTCACCTTCTTCGGCCTGCTGGTGGCAAGCCTCGCCTATCAGATGATGCCGGACAGCCGGCACCGCCATGTCTTGCCCGCCGCCGTCCTGTTCGCCATGATCGCACTGGTCGGCGGCCAGATCGTGCTAGAACGCATCTTCGCCTTCGATACCGCGCTCGGCATCGTCATCGAGTTCGTCGGCGGCCTGTTCTTCATTCTTCTGCTGATCCGGGGAGCGGCCAGATGATCCGCATCGACAACGTCTCGAAACGGTATGGCGGCACGCTGGTGGTCGACGGCGTCGACCTGACGCTGGCCGGCGGCGGCCTCACCTCGATCATCGGCCCGAACGGGGCGGGAAAATCCACGCTGTTGTCGATGATCAGCCGCCTGATCGGCATGGATGCCGGCACGGTGACAGTGGATGGGCTGGACGTGACGAGGACACCCGGCGACGTGCTGGCGCGGCGCCTGTCGATCCTGCGGCAGGACAATGCCATGACGGCGCGGCTGACGGTGCGCGATCTCGTCGCCTTCGGCCGCTATCCCCACAACAAGGGCCGGCTGACGGTGGACGACGGCCGCCATATCGACCGGGCGCTTGCCTATCTCGAGCTTGACGGCCTGAAGGGACGGTTCCTCGACGAATTGTCCGGCGGCCAGCGCCAGCGCGCCTTCGTCGCCATGGTGCTCTGCCAGGACACCGACTACATGCTGTTCGACGAACCGCTCAACAACCTCGACATCAAGCATGCGGTGACGATGATGCGCCTGCTGCGCCGGGCGGCGGAAGATCTTGGCAAGACCGTCGTCGTTGTGCTGCACGACATCAACTTCGCGTCTTGTCACTCCGACCGCATCATCGCCATGAAGAACGGTCGTGTCGCCGAACAGGGAAGCCCCGAAGAGATCGTCCGCGCCGAGGTGCTCGAAGCCATCTACGGCACCGCATTCGCCATCCACATGATCGACGGCCAGCGTATCGCCACCTATTTCCGCTAGGGTATCCCTTTGTTTTTGCTGCATTGTCCGACACAGAGGCGATTCTGCGTGCAGGACGAGCCGTCACGAAATGGTGCGCCGAAAAGCCTCCGGTTGATCTGGACGCCTGGATCGCCCGCGCGGCAAGAAGCTTGGTTGTCTCTTTCGTCATCGGCGGCAGGGCAGCAGTCCAGAATGCGATAATTTCACAAGTGCGCCTCATGCTCCGGCAAACCCGCTTGCGCCAGTCCTTCGATCCACAGGGTCATCATCCAGTCGTGCCCCATCCGGCTGCGGCGGGCGTGTTCGAGGCTATAATCCGGCTGAAGCTCCAGAATGCGTGACAGCACGATCCTGGCGTCTTCCTTCCGCCCGGAAAGGGCAAGCGCGGCCGCGAGGAACCGGTGCGCGATGATATGCGCGGGCGATTCCACGATGATGCGCCGTGCCAATGTGATCGTCGCCTCGAAGTCCTTCAGAAAAAAACGCGCTCCCGCCAGGCCCAGCAGGAAGAAGTAGCTGCGCGGATCGAGCGGGCTGAGCCTGCGAGCCGCCTCGAATTGCTCGATGGCGCGCTGGCACTGGCCCGTATAGACGAAGACCCAGCCGCAATAGGAACGGATGGCGGGCGTATCCGGGTGGAGTGCCAGCGCCCGGTCGGCAAGGTCGGATGCGCGCTCGAATTTTTCTCCGAACATGGCCGAGGCCCAGGCAGCGGTGGCGAGCGCGGCGGGATGCTCCGGATCGGCGAGGACGGCGCGCTCGGCAAGGCTGCAGCTTTCCGCATAGGCTTTCTCGATATCGTCGCGCCAACCGTTGAGGGCCATCCGGCCGACGCAATCGGCAAGCGCGGCAAGGGCGTCGACATAGTTCGGATCATGCCTCAACGCCATGCGCAGCAGGGTTTCGGCTTCTGCGAAGCCTTCCCGCGTGTAGGCGTGGAAAAGCGGCAGGGAGCGAAGATAGAGATCATAGGCGCCCAGGTCGTCGGTCCGCTTCTTCCGGGCCTTTTCCACTTCCGCCGTCTGAAGGCTCGGCTCAATGGCGAGTGTCACGTCCCTCGCGATCCTGTCCTGCAGGGCAAAGACATCGTCGAGATCGCCCTCGAACCGGCCGGCCCAGACCTGGCGGCAGGTTTCGGCCTCGACCAGCCGGGCCGTCAGCCGCAGGCGCCGGCCGTCCCGGCGCAAGGTTCCGGCGAGAACGTAATGTGCGCCGAGTTCGCGTCCTATCCGGCGAAAGTCGCCATCCTCCTTCCGGACGGCGAAGGAGGAATTCCGGCCGATAACGTAAAACCAGCGGATACGGCTGAGCGTGACGATAAGGTCATCAGCGATGCCGAGGGCGAGATAGGCCTGATCGGCATCGCCGGTCATGTCGGCAAACGGCAGGACGGCCAGCGAGGGTTTCTCCGCCCCGCGAGCGCTTTCTGCCGCCCCCTCAGCGCATCGCAGCCTGACGCCGTTTCCCGCTTCGGTTTTCGTTCCTTCCAGCAGATAGCCGCGTCCCGGAAAGGTGCGCAGATTGTGCCGGTATTTTACACCAAGCGCGCCGCGGATGTCCGAGATGCAGCGCGCGAGCGATTCGTCGCTCGCCGTGACATTCGGCCAATTGCCATCGATCAGGGTTTCCTTGGAGATAACCTGTCCTGCATTGTCGGCGAGGAGCATCAGCAGGTTGAACGAGCGCCGCCGCAACTCGACGGGGCGGCCGTCGTCGTCGCGCACTTCGCGCTGATCGATCAGAATCATCATCGTTTTTCCGCCCATGCCGGATTTCAGGAAGATTTCAAACCGTTTTCAGGACGCCTGTCCACCGGTTTCCTAAGCTTGCCTGACGCTGCGCCTCGTCGCTGTCGACCGTTTCGAATGCCGGGAGGAAACCGATATGTCGCGCCTGAAATCGTTCACTGTTTCAGCCTGCCTGCTTGCTGGGCAGATCTGGCCAGCGACGGCGGCCAATCCGCCGGAGGTGGATGCGGCCATCGTCTTCGCCGTCGACAGTTCCACCTCGATCGATCCGGTGCGCGCGGATCGGCAAAGGCTCGGGCATGCCGAGGCCCTGCGCTCGCGCGAGGTTGTTGCCGCCATCAAACAAGGCCGCGCCGGCTGCATCGCCGTCACCTATTTCGAATGGGCAAGCGTCGGCAGCCTGCGCACCGTCCTGCCGTGGCGGCTCGTCTGCAACGAGGCTCAGGCCAATGCGGCAGCCGAGGCGATAGAACAATACGGCGACACCGGCCGCGGCCGTAGCCGTGGCGGACGGACGTCGATTTCCTTCGCCATCGATGCCGCCAGCCTGTCGCTGCGCGCCTGGGAGGGCAAGGCGGCGAAAACCGTGATCGACGTTTCGGTGAACGGCACGAACAATGACGGCCTGCCCGTCGAGGTCAGCCGCCGGCAGGCTCTCGCCGAGGGGCATGTCATCAATGCCATTGCCCTTGACCGTTCGGAGGAGGGAGTGACACATGATCTCCCCGGTTATCTCCACGCGGCCGTCATCGGCGGTCCGGGTGCCTTCGTGGCGGTGTCGAAGGACCCTGCCGACTACGTGCGGGCGCTGCGGCGGAAGCTGGTGGTCGAAATAAGCGGCCTCGATTGGCCGGCGGATGCGGCAACGTCGATTTATGTGCGATGATCGTCCGGTTGCCCACGCGCTTTCATGCGCGCCTTCGCTCCCGGCCATTCCGGTCGCGGCATCCGGGCGACCAGGCAACGTGAGGGGATCATGACGAGAAACGCGACAAGCGCCGGCCACGAGGCCAGCAACGCCGGATGGCTCGACCTGCATTTCGAATCCTCCCGGCCGGAATATGAAGCAGCGCTGCGAGCGGTCGGCATAAGCAAGGGCTGGAGCGTTCTCGACGCGGGATGCGGAAGCGGTGGTTTCCTGCCGCACATCGCGGAGTTGGTCGGCGCGGCCGGCTCCCTTACCGCGCTCGATCTCGCTCCCGAGAATGTCGAGATGGCCGGCGCCCTGCTTGCCGCAACGGCCTCGGGCGCGCCTGCCCGCGCACATGTCGGCAATGTCCTGGCGCTGCCTTTTGCGGATGCGACGTTCGACTGCGTCTGGTCCGCGAATGTCATGCAATATTTGACGCCGGCAGAATTCCGCCAGGCCGCTGCCGAAGCCGGGCGCGTGCTGAAGCCGGGCGGCCTGTACGCCGTCAAGGAGTTCGATTCGACGTCGCTGCAGATACGGCCGATCGACTACGGCATTTTCACGCGCTTCATGGCGGCCCGGATGGAGACGTTCCGCAAGAAAGGTGTGCTCGGAACGGATTGCGGTTCCCGGTTGCCGGCGCTGCTGGAGGACGCAGGCTGGAAGATTGTCCGGCGAAGGGGCTGGATGGTGGAGCGCTGGGCGCCCGCAGGCATCCACACGCAAAATTACCTGCGCGACCTGCTCTCCTATTTCGCAAGCGTCGCCGCGGACTACGACCTGCCTTCCGACGACCACCGCTATTGGCGGGGCCTGGCCGGCGCTCCCGATCGTATGCTGCAGAGCCCTGAATTCTGCTATCGGGAGTTTTTCACCGTTGTGGTCTGCCGGCTCGAAGGCGCGTGATCCGATTTCCCCGTATGAGCGCTCGTGCGACAGAGGCGCAGGCGTGGCATCCGTTCGGCGGCGGATGATGGCTCGAATTGCCCGATCTCCTCGTCTGCCCCGCGCGGCACGGACGTTTTTCCTGCCGTTCAGACGCACACCGCAATCGAAACCCCTTGCATCGCCGCGTAAGGGCGGCATCAAAGCGATGTTTGCCCAAGCCGGCCACAGTCTCAAGCTCGCAACCGGCGCGACCTCCAAAGGCGGCAAAAATTCTTTGCATGATTGCATATTGTCTTGGCCGGATGACCAAGGTAGTTTTCCAGTCGAGTTCACTTGGATTGCCAGCTTCGGCGCGGCTTTTCTCAAAGCCGCCAGCTGAGGCGCGGTCTTTCCTGTCGTTCGACACGATGGTCTTATCCTTTTGATATGAAATGGGATTTTTTAGGGAACAATTTTTCGGATAGAACGTTCAGAATTTTTACTGAAAGCAGCAGGAGGGGGGCATGGGTCAGTTAACGTCGGGGGAAAGACAGCTGGGGGTTGTCGTACTTGTCGTCCTTGCCATTATCGGAATAGCAATGGCGGCAGGCGGACGGTTCGATCCCATCGGAATCCACGGGGTTCTGGTTCTCGTCTACAGCCTCGCTCTGTTATACGTGCTTTTCTCCCAGGCATTCGGACCGGAGCCCGATGCCAGCCGCTTCGCCAGCTACTACGACGATCCGATCAAGGTCGGCATTGGGCTTACGCTCGTCTGGGCGGTGTTCGGAATGTTCATCGGCGTATGGGCGGCAGCGCAGCTTGCCTGGCCCAGCCTCAACTTCGATATGGCGTGGTCGAGTTTCGGGCGGATAAGGCCGGCACACACCACCGGCGTCATTTTCGGTTTCGGAGGCAACGCACTCATCGCCACCTCGTTTCATGTGGTGCAGCGGACATCGCGGGCGCGGCTGGCCGACCAGTTCTCCCCCTGGTTCGTCATCTTCGGATACAATCTCTTCTGTCTTATCGCGGTTTCCGGCTATTTTATGGGCGTTACCCAGTCCAAGGAATATGCGGAAGCCGAATGGTATGCCGACCTCCTGCTGGTCGTCGTCTGGGTAACCTATTTCTTTCTCTATGTGAGAACCCTGGCGCGCCGGAAGGAACCGCATATCTATGTGGCCAACTGGTATTTCATGGCGTTCATCATCGTGGTCGCCATCCTGCACATCATCAACAATCTGGCAGTCCCCATCTCGCTGACCCATGCCAAAAGCTACACGATCTGGGCGGGCGTGCAGGATGCCATGGTCCAGTGGTGGTATGGGCACAATGCCGTGGCGTTCTTCCTGACCGCCGGCTTCCTGGGCATGCTCTATTATTACCTGCCCATCCGCGCCCAGCGGCCGATCTTCTCCTATCGGCTGTCGATCCTCAGTTTCTGGGGGATCACCTTCTTCTACATGTGGGCCGGCTCCCATCATCTTCACTACACCGCCATGCCGCTCTGGGTGCAGAACCTCGGCATGACATTCTCGGTGATGCTGCTGGTGCCGTCCTGGGCCTCGGCCGGCAACGCGCTGCTGACCCTGAACGGAGCATGGCACCGCGTGCGTGACGACGCGACCTTGCGCTTCATCATGATGGCGGCCTTCTTCTATGGCCTGTCGACGTTCGAAGGGTCCTTCCTTGCAATCCGGCCGGTCAATTCGCTGTCGCACTACACCGACTGGACGGTGGGACATGTGCATGCCGGCGCTCTCGGCTGGGTGGCAATGATCACGTTTGGCGCGATGTACACGCTGGTGCCCTCGCTCTGGAAACGCCAGCGCATGTATTCGTCGGCGCTCGTCGAAGTGCATTTCTGGCTCGCGCTGATCGGCACGCTCATCTATGTGTTCGCGATGTGGAACTCGGGCATCATCCAGGGGCTGATGTGGCGGACCTATTCGCCCGACGATACGCTCGTCTACTCCTTCGTCGATACGCTGCTGGCGATGTATCCCTATTATATGGCCCGCGCCTTCGGCGGCCTTCTCTTCCTGATCGGGGCGATCGTTGCCGCCTACAATGTCTGGATGACCGTCCGTTTCGTGCCCGGCGTCGTCGATGCGACCGCCGACAAGCCTTTGGCTGCCGACGCCCACGACGATGCGACGCCAGCGCCTGCGGAGTGACAGATGAGCGAACTTCTCCATAGAAAGCTGGAACGCACCGCCGTTGGCTTCATGCTCGCCATCGTGGCGGCGGCAAGTGTCGGCGGCATCGTCGAAATCGCGCCGCTCTTCACCATCCCCGAAACGGTCGAAGACGCCCCCGACATGCGGCTTTACACGCCTCTGGAAGTGGCTGGACGCAATATCTACGTTCGCGAAGGCTGTTATGCCTGTCATAGCCAGATGATCCGGACGCTGCGCGACGAGGTCGAACGCTACGGGCCTTATTCCCTCGCGGTCGAATCCAAATACGATCATCCGATGCTGTGGGGATCGAAGCGGACCGGGCCGGACCTCGCACGCATCGGCGGCAAATATTCCGACCTGTGGCATGTCGCGCATCTGATGAACCCGCGCGATGTCGTGCCGGAATCCAACATGCCCTCCTACAGGTGGCTGGCCACCAACGAACTCGACCGCTCCAGCCTGAGCCAGCACCTGAGCGCCCTGAGGGCCGTCGGCGTTCCCTATACCGACGACATGATTGCGAATGCTGCCGCCGACGCATACGGCCAAGCGATGCCGGACAGCACGCAGTCGTCAGGCGTGACGGAACGTTACGGCGACGAGACCCAGGTCTCCGCCTTCGATGGCGTCAAGACGGGCGTCACCGAAATGGATGCGCTGGTCGCCTATCTCCAGATCGTCGGCCGCCTCACCAAGGCGGCCCACGACCATACCAACGCACCACAACAGGTATCCAACCCGGAAAACTGACGCAGGAGGCATCGATATGGATTTCAGCCACGACACGATGCTGGCTCTCGCGAAAGTCTGGGGCCTCTTCTATCTGTTCGCGTTCTCGATCGGCGTTGTCATCTACACCTTCTGGCCGCGCAACCGGGAGCGGTTCACCCGAGCGGAAACGGAGATTTTCGACAAGGACGACATTCCATGGACATAGAGGAAACCGACCAGGTCACCGGACGCCGGACGACGGGCCATATCTGGAATGGCATCAGGGAACTCGATACGCCGATACCGAGGGGTATCCTTCTTTTCCTGATCGTCACGCATCTGTTCGCCGCCCTCTGGTGGCTGCTCGAACCCACCTGGCCGCTCGGCACCACCTATACCAAGGGGCTGGTCGGCAGCGACCAGAAGCAGACCGTCGAACAGAACATCGCCGCTGCCGCCAGCGCCCGGCAAGCATGGACCACACAGGTAGAGACCTTGTCCTATGACGAGATCCGTGCCGATGAAGGCTTGATGGCGAAGGTCCGGTCGAACGGGCACCAGCTTTTTGGTGACAATTGTGCGGCCTGTCACGGGCGTGACGGAAAGGGTGGGCACAACTACCCCGACCTTACCGACGACGATTGGCTCTGGGGCGGCGGGCCGGAAAAGATCGCCGAAACGCTGACTGTCGGGGTGAACTCCCGGAATGAAAGCAGCCGCATATCACAGATGCCATCCTTTGGTGCCGACCAGATGCTTGAGCGCAAGCAGGTTCTCGACGTGGCTGCCTATGTCTATTCGCTCAGCAATCCGGAGAGTTCGACGGCCAGCAATATCGGATCGATCGAGGCCGGCCGCGAGGTTTTCCTCACCACCTGCGCATCCTGCCATGGCGAGGATGCCAAGGGGAACGCCGATGTCGGTGCGCCAAACCTCACCGACAACCGCTGGATCTACGGCGGGACGATCGAGCGGATCATCGAGACGATCCATGGCGGCAGGCAGGGGCATATGCCGACCTGGGATGAACGCCTGACACCGCTGCAGATCAGGATCCTGGCTCTGTACGTCAATTCGCTGGGGACGGAGAAGCCATGACGACGCAGGCGAAGCAGGCCGGAATGCGCATACCGAAATGGATTTGGGCTGCCCTGGTGGTGGCGGTCTTCTGCGGCGCAAACGCCCATCTCGTCTACGTCGCGATCACCAGTCAGCCACAATGTCTCGACCACCTGAAGGAAAGAGGCGACGAGCCCGGCGCGTTCCGGGCGGCATCGCCGTCGTGCTGAGCAACGAGGGAGAACGGAATGTCACAGAAAGACGATTCGGTCCGCTATCTCAGCGAGCTATCCGGGATCGACGAGACCCAGAATCCCCGATGGCAGCGGCATCTGCCAGCGCGCGCGCCCTTCGATTGGCTGGCGCAGGGCTGGCGGGATTTCGTCACGCAGCCATCGCTGAGCCTCGCCTACGGCATCGCGGTCTTCTGCATCGCAGCGCTGGTGGTCTGGTCGCTGCTGGCCTACGGGCGTGACTACCTGCTCTTTCCTGTGCTCGCCGGATTGCTGATCGTGGCGCCGCTCTTTGCGACGGGCCTCTATCTGAAAAGCCGGGCGCTTGCCAATGGCGAGCGGGTGACGATCGGCGCCATGCTGGGCGTGCGGCCGCTTGCCGGAGCGCAGGTATTCTTCACCGGCATGCTGCTCTGCATGCTGATGTTGCTGTGGATGCGGGCGGCGGTCATCATCTACGCGCTGTTCTTCGGTGTTAACCCCTTCCCGGGGATCGACGGCATCGTCCACCTGCTGCTGACGACGCCCATGGGCTGGGCCATGCTGCTGGTCGGCGCCTCCGTCGGCGCCCTGTTTGCCGGCTTCGCCTTCGCGATCGGTGTTTTCTCGATCCCGATGCTTCTCGACGAGCAGACCGATGCCTTTACGGCGATGGGAACGAGCTGGGCCATCGTCTGGAACAACCTCGGACCCATGCTGGTCTGGGGTGCGATCGTTCTGGCATTGTCGATCGTCGGCCTGGCGACCGCCTTCGTCGGGCTGGTGATCATCTTCCCCCTGCTGGGTCACGCGACCTGGCACGCCTACAAGGCCATGCGAGGGCTCTGAATGTCCTGTTGCGCCCCTGTCGATCTGTCCTCTGTCCCGACCGCGACCGGACCGGCGGCAGAAGAACTGGCGCTCTCGAGCAGGGACCTCGGCAATGGCCTGCGCCAGACGATCCTTGCAGTTCCCGATATGCGTTGCGGCGCCTGCCTGTCGACGCTGGAAAACGTGCTTCGAGACTTACCTGAAGTCGAGATGGCGCGTGCCAATCTGACCACCAAGCGCGTGACGGTCAACTGGCGAGCCGCGACGGGCGAAGCACCGAATCTTGCAGGTATAATCGCCTCCGCCGGTTATACCGCCCATCTTCCGGGCGAAGACCTCGACAGGGAAGATCGCATGATGTCGTTCCTGCTGCGGGCGCTGGCCGTGGCCGGGTTCTGCTCCATGAACATCATGGGGCTTTCGGTTTCCGTCTGGGCCGGGGCGGACCCGGATACACGTGCGGCGTTTCACCTTCTCTCTGCGGTGCTGGCGCTACCGGCGGTACTTTATTCGGGGTCGATCTATTACACGTCGGCCTGGAAAGCGCTTTCCCATGGGAAGGTCAACATGGACGTGCCGGTCAGCATCGGCGTGCTCCTGTCCTTCGGGCTCAGCCTCTACGATACGCTGGCAGGCGCACCGCACGCCTATTTCGAAGCCAGTACGTCGCTGCTCTTCGTCCTGCTCGTCGGGCGTACCCTCGAACACCTGATGCGCCGTCGGGCGCGCTCTGCCTCCGCTGCGCTGGTGGGGCTGATGCCTTCGGGCGCGATGGTCGTCGCGCCGGATGGAAGCACCGATTATCTTCCGTTGACCATGATCGCTCCGGGCATGCGCCTGCGCGTGGCGGCGGGCGATCGTATCCCCGTCGACGCTATCGTCCGTTCCGGCAGTTCCAGCCTCGACCGATCGTTCATCACCGGCGAAAGCCGGTCACAGCCGGCAGATGAAGGCGGAAAGGTCCATGCGGGCGATCTCAACCTGGCAAACCCGCTGACGATCGAGGCAACCGCCACGCCGGACACCTCGACGGTCGCGGAGCTGGCGCGCCTGCTGGAGGGCGTCGAAAACGGCCGTGACACATATCGCAGCGTCGCGGACCGGGCCGCACAGCTCTATGCACCGGTCGTGCACAGCCTTTCGGCTTGTGCCTTGCTGTTCTGGTGGTTCCAGACGGGCGACTTCCATCTGGCGCTCACCATCTCGATCTCCGTTCTCATCATCACCTGCCCCTGCGCCCTTGGTCTCGCCGTGCCGATGGTCCAGGTCGTGGCTGCCCGCCGCCTGTTCGAGCAAGGCATTGTCGTGAAAGAGGGATCTGCGCTCGAACGGCTGGCGAGAATCGACACCGTTGTCTTCGACAAGACAGGCACGCTGACAACCAGTGAGCCGAAGCTGCTGAATGGTGAAGCGATTTCTTCGCAGGATATGGCGCTTGCCGCCGCCATGGCCAGCCACTCGCGCCATCCGCTTGCCAAGGCGATCGCCGCTTTCGCAAACCCCTCGAACAGCAAAGCCTTTCCGTTTACCGAGGTTCGCGAACATGCCGGCTCGGGCATCGAGGCCCGCCTGGGCGACGATCGCTATGCACTCGGCCGCAGGGGGTGGGCGACGCCGGCCACCGCAGATGGCGAGGCAGACGATGCTCGCACCGTCCTCGGACGCAATGGAAAAATCGTCGCCGCATTCGTTTTCGGCGAACGCCTTCGTGCCGGCGCCGCACGCACCGTCAGGCGTCTCAAGGGTCGCGGGCTCGGTGTCCACATGCTGACGGGCGATACATCCGTTTCCGCCAAGGCGGTCGCAATCCGGGCCGGCATCGATGTCGTTGCCGCGGGCGTACAACCGCAGGACAAGGTTGCTTATGTCCGATCCCTGCAATCTGCCGGCAAGACCGTCCTGATGGTCGGCGACGGGATAAACGACGCCGCGGCGCTGGCTGCCGCCCATGCCTCGATCGCGCCTGCTTCTGGCAGCGACATCGGCCGCAGTTCCGCCGATGTCATCATGATGCGGGACAGTCTGGAAGCGGTCGTCCAGTCTCTATCCGTCTCGAAGAGCGCCGCAAGGCTGATCCGCCAGAATTTCGCCCTGGCCGTTGCCTATAATGTCGTCAGCATACCAATTGCCCTGACCGGACATGCGACGCCGCTCATCGCTGCCATCGCCATGTCCGCCTCTTCGCTGACGGTGGTTGTCAATGCGTTGCGGCTGGGCGTGGGTGAAGACCGTCCATCCGCGCGAGAACGAACCGGGCTAGCAGCCATGGAGCCAGCCGAATGAGCGCGCTCCTGCTCCTGGTTCCGTTGGCCATGGCGATGGGCGCCGTTGGTCTCGGGGCCTTTTTGTGGTCCCTTCGTAGCGGCCAGTTCGATGATCCCGATGGTGCGGCGGAACGTATTTTCAGTGATGCAGACGACAAGCCGATCAACAGATAAGGCCTGGAAAGGAAAAAGTGATGGAGAATCCCGATCATCATGGGCAGGATGCCGGTGGGGCACCGGCCGGAACCCGGCTTCGGTTGCTTGACCCATCGGAAGCGGTAACCGGCCTTGCGTTTGTATTCGGCATCATTGGCGCATTGATCGCCGTCATTGCCACATTGGCCCTGACGAGCGGTTCCGGTGCCGGAAGCCTGATTGTCCAGGGTGTGATCGCCGTCTTCGCCGGCGGATCGGGGGGCATCGTCATTGGAGGCATGATCGGCGCGATAATCGGCGTCGTCAAAGGTGTGATCATACCGGTGAGAAGCGACCGCGTGATGAAAAAACAGGAAGGCCCCCTTCCCCCAGTATCGAGCCATCGCTAGCGCCGCTTTGGCGGATTGATTGATCGCGACCGGATTTGATGCCGAACTGGCCGGGCTTTCGCGACGGCAACTGGAAGGCTGTTCGAGAAAAGTCTCGGCGCTACCCCGGGAGGCCTCTATCTGCGTATCCGGCTGGAAGCAGCTGTCCAGGGAGCGGAGCGCCGTTTGTATCGTTCAAACCGCGCCTACGCCTTGGCGGCAGCCCCGAGCACCGAACCGATCAAGCCCGGAAACCGTGCCTCCAGATCCTCGTGGCGGATACTGAGGCGGCGGCCGCGGCCGAGCGATTCGTTGCGGATGACGCCTGCCTCGCGCAACACCTTCATCAGATGCGACTTGGTCGATTTCGGCATCAAGGGATCGGAGAGATGGCAATGCGCCATTTCCAGGGGTCCGTCGGCGAGCTGGCGCACGATGGCCAGGCGCTCCGGATCGCTCAAGGCGAACAGCACGTCGGTCAGCCGCAGGTCGTCGCGGGCGGGATGGGGGAGATCGGTGATTTCGAGCGCCATGGTTCGAATTTAATTGAACCGTGAAGAAAATGACAGTAGAGAATGGTTCGAAACTATTCGAACCATCAGGTGCCTTGTGACCGATACGATACAACCCCTGTCGACAGGCAGCCCCGCCGGTTTTCGCATAACGCTTGCCGGAATGGCGGTGATGATGGCCGGCGCCAGCGCACCCTCACCCTTCTATCCCATGCTGCAGCTGCAGATCGGCTTTTCGGCGGCAACGCTCACCGGCATCTTCGCCGTCTATACCGTCGCGCTGCTGGTATCGCTGCTGGTCATGGGGTCGCTGTCGGACCATGTCGGCCGGCGGCCGGTGATCTCGGTCGGCTTTGCGCTGATGGCGCTGAGCCTGCTGTTGTTCTGGCAGGCGGGCGACGTCAGCGGGTTGATCGTGGCACGGGTGTTGCAGGGCGTCGCCGCCGGGCTGCTGCTGTCGGCGCTTTCTGCGGCGGTGGTCGATCTCGAGCCGAAGGACAGGCCCGGCAGCGCCTCGGTGTGGAACTCCGTCATCCCGCTCGGCGGGCTTGCCGTGGGTGCGCTTGCCGCAGGCATCCTGATGGACGTGACCGAGATGGCGGAGGCCGACGTGTTCGGCACGCTGGTCGTCGCTTATGTTCTGTTCGCCGCGGCGATCTGGCTCATTCCCGAGACTGCGCCGCGGCATGAAGGTGTCTGGGCCTCGCTCAAGCCGCGGATCGGCGTGCCGGCGACGGCCGCCAAGGCATTCTGGCGAAGCGCGCCGGCTGTCGTCGCGGGCTGGGCGACGGGCGGGCTGTATCTCTCGCTCGGCGCGCCGATCGTCCGCCATGTTTTCGGTGCCGAGGCACATGTGACGCAGGCCAGCGTCATCGTTCTGCTCTGCGCCGCGGGCGCCGCCGCCTGCTATATGGCGCGCCGCCATTCCTCGCGGCAGGTGACGCTCTACGGAACCTCGGCGCTGTCTGTTGGCACCGCGCTGACGCTGGCGGCGATCGCCTGGCAATGCTTGCCGGCCTATCTCGTGGCGTTGGTGATTGCCGGAACGGGCTTCGGCACCTGCTTCTACGGCGTGCTGCGCTCCATCGTCCCGGTCGTCCGTCCGGATGAACGTGGCGAACTCTTCGCCGCCCTGTTCACCCTCAGCTATCTCGCCTTCGGCATACCGACCCTGCTGGCCGGCATGGCAGTCGGCATCTTCGGGCTGACATCGACGACGTTGGGTTACGGCACATTGATCGTGCTGTTCTCGGCGACGGCGGGATTGTTGCGGAAGTTCGGGACACGGGACTGAGGTTTCACCTTGTCGACAAGGCTCAGGCCTTGATCGAGAGCGCTCAGCCGCCGGATCGGCGTCCGGCCAGCGGTAGATTTCGGCGCGCAGATATCGCAGCTCGTCGTCGAGGGCTTCTTCCGGAACCTCGACCCACCAGGATTTCGGACGTCCGTCGCTGCCATCCGACCATCGATAGCCGCGCGCCTTCAGATGGTCCTTCATGTCGAACGGGCTGTGTTCGGCGAAAATGCGGACACGCGAGCGCTGGCTTGCGGCGAAAAGTTCGGCAAACGGCGTTTCGCCTGGGCCCGGCCCGCCCTGGGCCAGGACCTCCAGCAGGGCAAAACAATCATCGACGGCGCGATGTCCGTCATGGAAATATCCGGCCTGGCCGATGAGATAGCCCAGTTTCGTGCCTTCGAAGCCACGGGCCGACCAGTCCACCGAGTGACCCTGATCGGATCGTCCGGAAGGAGGTGTTCGGCCGCAGGCGCTCCGGGAGGCAGGGCAGTTGCCTAGCACCGACCGAGCGCCCTATATTCCATCATTCGAATTTCATTCGCCGACAGGGGAACATAAGGGTGCTGCGCTTCACGACGGATGACATTCCTGCCGGAGATCGGTTTGACCACTGGCGCGAAGTACGCGGAAAAAGCGTCTTTGGCGTCACGATCGAATTGGAGCGCGAGAAGCGCGCCCAGTTTCGCGGCCAGTTCACTGCGGAGGTGTATGGCGGCGCCATCGTCTCCGAAATGGAGGCATCGGCCTATCGCGTCAGCCGCACGAAGGAGGATGTGGCGCGCTTGTCGGGCGACAACCTGCTGATCAGCTGGCAAGTTTCAGGTGGCGGGTGGATGGAAACCGGCCGCCGGCGCGACCTCTACCGCGTCGGAGCCCATGATCTGGCGGTTGGCCACTCGGATCAGACCTATAGGGCGATGCCGGAAGGCAACCTCGACTTCCGTTACAGGGTGATCAAGATCCCCCTCGCCGGACGCGACTTCGCCTCGGACCGGCTTTTCGATCTAAGCCCCGCCCCTATCGAAGACCGGTCTTCCGTGAAGCAGCCGTTGAGGGCGCTGTTTTCAGCGATCGGCGCACGCGACGCCTTCCTGGGCGATCCCGAAGACTGCATCGACGCCATCGGGCGGCTGGCGTTGATGGCGACAGGCAAGCTGCGGCTGCACGACCCCGATAACCGGACGGCGCTGCGCATGGCGCTGTATCACATGGCCTGTGACATCCTCCGCCGCGATCTCCGCCGGCCGGAACTGTCGCCGGCGCACGTTGCCCGCGAACTTTCCATCTCGCCACGACAACTGCACATCTTGTTCGAGCCCTCCGGCCGCTCTTTTGCCCGCACGCTGGCTGGCCTGCGGCTGGAGCGTGTTCGCGGCCTGTTGCGCGGCCGGCCGGAGCGCAATGTCGCCGAAATCGCCTTTGCCTGCGGCTTCGACAGCCTGGCGACCTTCTACCGCGCCTTCCGCGCCGCCTATGGCATGACACCCTTGGATGCGCGCGCCGGGCTGCACGCCGACGCCTAATAAAGTCCAGGCTTTGCGCTGGATGAGAAGATCGCTCCCGGTTGACCGTGATAGGGCGCCTTGATCCATCTGCGAGGTGCCCGTTCATGCAAACTGCGTCCGCTTTCATGGAAAGCGTTCTGCCGAAGCCGCTTCCGTTCGCGCTCCTGCCGCCTCCGAGGCTGGACAGGGCAAGGATTGCCGCCCATGCGGACTTGCGTCCGGTGCTGAAGGCCCAGGCCAACGCGTTTCTGGCGATGCATCGGCAGCTACCGCGAATGGCGGCAATCTTCGGCAAGCAGCAGCGCTATCTGCTGGGGCAGCTTGCAATCGCCATGGCGTTCGAATGCGGCGAGCACGGTTTCGTTGTGGCGCATTACCTGGAAGCGGTGAAGGCGCATGGCATCGCCAGCCGCAACACCGCCATCAGCTTCATCGAGGAAATGTTGCATTACAAGATTGCGCAGATCAGCGTGCTGGGCGCCAACCGACGCTCCCGCCCGGTCGCGCTGGCTCCGGCAACAGTCGAGGTGCTCACCACCTGGCTTGGCCTGCATCTGGACAGCCTGGATGCGCTCGACGGTGGAAACCGGCGCTCCGAACTGCAACAGGATCCGCAATTGCTTGCGCAGGTGCATCCGCTTATCGTTCACCACATTCTGTCATCGAAAAAGACCATGAGGCCGGTGCGGATCTTCGCCTTCCTGAGCGACATGAACGATGGCCGCGTGCTGATGGACACCATCATCACCAGCCTGCACGACGCCCCCGCCGGCACGACGCGTTTTCCCACATTCGTCCACGCCTACAGCCAGTTGTGCGAACCGCTGCGCATCAGCCGCACCCACCTGCTGCGCAAGCTGGCGGTTTCGGAACAAGCCGGCCATGTCGGCTGGCTGGGCAGGCGCGGCGCCTCTACCTTCTGGATTTCGAAAGAGTTTCTCCACGACTACGAAACCTATCAGGCCGAGAAACTCGCCAACATCGAAAGCGCGTGGCAGGCGATCCGGGCGGCGGACTGATACGGCTATTGCAGAAGCTTCACTGCCCCGCAACAACTGCATTGCGGAAGGGATTTCGCGACGCCGACAGTCGCGACCGGCTGGCTGTCGGCCTGCCCGCCGCAAAATCCTTCCTCTTCGACAGCGCCGGCACGCGCATCCGCTGAAACCTGCGACAGGACGCCACGCAATTCCCTTTGCCTTGTTTGATCAAACGCAAAGAAACGGGCGCGCAACAGGCCTATCTCTTGCACATGAACGATTGACGTTCGTCAACAAGGAGAATTCCAGTGCATATCATGGCAAAGGGCATCGTCGGCGCAGCAGCGGTCATTCTGGCGCTTGCGCTTCCGGCAGCAGCGGCAGATTTCGAAGTGCATATGCTCAACAAGGGTGCCGAAGGCACCATGGTGTTCGAGCCGGCCTTCGTGAAGGTCGCACCGGGCGACACCGTCACCTTCATCCCGACCGACAAGGGCCACAATGTCGAGACGATCAAGGACATGATCCCCGATGGTGCGGAAGCCTTCAAGAGCAAGATGAACGAGACCTACAAGGTTACTTTCGACAAGCCCGGCGCCTATGGCGTAAAATGCTCGCCGCATGTCGGCATGGGCATGGTGGGTTTCGTGGTAGTCGGTGATGCGCCGGCCAACCTCGACGCGGTCAAGACCGGCAAACTGCCGAAGAAGGCACGCGAGCGCCTGGACGCCGCCATCGCCGCTGCCGGCCTCTGAGAAACCTCGATGACATTGCCGGCCGCAGCGACGATTGCGGCCGGCAATTTCGATGCCCAGCGCATCATCCGGCCGCCCGGCCGGCATTATCAGGCGCTCCTCGCCATTCGACGGACCATCTCCGTTGCCGCCACACTCCCGGCACAATGGCCAACTTGGGCCAACGCGGATCCCGCCACACCTCCCTTGCAACACGTAAAAAACTCCGAAGAAACGGGGTCTCAGCTTCGGCTGCCGTGATCTGCAGCAGGTGATGCGCCGGGGAGAACTGATCGAGCAGGGCAGACCACGCGACATCCTCGCCCGTCCCGGCCATCCCTATATGCAAAAATTGCCTGGCGGCACGCCGTGCATGCCCATGCCGAAAGGGTAGTGCCGCGTCTAAAAACTCGGCGGGCTGATGGCCCAGACGACAATCGTTTCGCGTGAGCCGGAATTGCGGTAGCGGTGCGGCTCTCCCGAGGAATAGGAGCAGCTGTCGCCCTCATGGAGATGGAAATGGCGTTCGCCGACCCATATTTCCAGCTCGCCCGAAATGACGAAACCGACACCGTCGCCCGCATGGGTGTAGCTTTCCGCGCTTTCCGTCCCGGGCGGCAGCCGCGTGTAGATCATTTCGACCTGCAGGCTCATCTTCGGCGTCACCAGTTCGTCGACGATGCCGTGTTCGTACTGGATTTTCAGCCGGTTGCCCTGGCGCACGACATATCCATGCTCCTCCTGCGGCACGGGCGAGGCGCCGGCGAAAAACCACTGCACGGTGACGCCGAGGCTTTTGGCGATGTTCACCAGGGCCGGGATGGAGGGATAAGCAAGCTTGCGTTCGATCTGGCTGATATAGCCCGTCGAAAGATTGGCGCTTTCGGCCAGTTGCGCCAGTGTCATCTTTCGTCGCTTGCGCAAGCCGCGGATGCGTTCGCCCAGGACCGCGTCCTCGCCGACGGCAGCCGTTTCCGCTTCCAGACCCATTTCAGCCGCCATACCCGCTCCCGATCCGGCTTCCGTCGATCCGCGTTTTCGGACCCAAGGCATCCGCTGTTTCTCCTTTTTGCCGATCGGCGGTCGTTCCGCAAGCTCGGATGGAGAAATTGCTGCGGTGCATGAAAATGCCCGCGACGATCCACACCCAAAACATAATTTCTGAATAAAATTTTTGCTACAGTAAAAATTTCTGTCGATTTTTTACTTACGATCAATTACCAAAATCGCATCGGGGCTGGGTCGGGAGGAGAGACCAGTGACGGAAGTCATTCATTTCAAAAAATCGGACCGCGCGTTCGAGGCTTATGGCGACGACCCGAAAAAGGCGTCGATCGCGCGTCTGGTCGGTCCGGAACACAGCAAGACCATGGGCGCCGACATCGCCCGCTTCGACGACTGTTCCATCGCCTGGACGGTTCTCTACGACGAGCTGATCGTCACGCTCGAAGGCAAGTTCCGGCTGCGGGTCGGCGACGAGGTCTTCGATACCGTGCCCGGCGACGTCCTGTGGGTGCCGAAGGGCACGGCGCTCGCCTATGAAGGTGACGGCGCGACGGTGTTTTACGCGCTCGATCCCGTCGACTGGCGCACGCGGCAGGCCTGAGACCGGTCATGAACACCGCCATCGATCATAATGCCGCTGCCGACAGCGCATTCCCCCGTCTTTTCCAGCCGCTGCAGATCCGCGGTGTCAGGCTCAAGAACCGCATCATGTCCACCGGGCACGATACGACGCTGCCGACGGACGGCCTGGTCAACGAGGCGCTGGTTGCCTACCACGAGGCCCGCGCCCGCGGCGGCGTCGGGCTGATCGTCAGCCAGGTCGCCGGCGTGCACGAGACGGCGCGTTATACATCGCACATGCTGATGGCGACCGAGGACGACTGCATCGACGGTTACCGGAAGCTGGCCGATGCCTGTCACGCGCATGGCTGCATGGTGTTCTCGCAGCTCTTCCACCCCGGCCGCGAGATCATGGAAGGCGGCGACGGCCTGCTGACGGTCGCCTACGCGCCATCCATATCGCCCAACGAACGTTTTCGCGTCATGCCGCGGCAGCTCGACACGCGCATGATCAGGGAGATCATCGCCGGCTACAGCGCGGCGGCCCGGCGCATGCACGAGGCCGGCCTCGACGGCGTGGAATTCGTCGCGAGCCACGGCTATCTGCCGGCACAATTCTTCAACCCGCGCGTCAACCGCCGGACCGACGATTATGGCGGCTCCGACGAGGGGCGGCTGCTGTTTGCCGTCGAAACGCTGAAGGCGATCCGTGTGGCGACATCGGAGGATTTCGTCATCGGCATGCGGATCAGCTCCGGAGAGCGTGACGAGCACGGCCTGAGCATCGACGAAGCCCTGGAGATCTGTCGCGGGCTCGAACCGTATCTCGACTATGTCAACGTCACGGCGGGGACATCGGCGTCGCTGGGCGGCGCTGTCCATATCGTGCCGCCGATGGCCTATCGAAATGCCTATCTGGCGCAGGACGCGGCGCGGTTCCGCACGGCGCTCGGCATTCCGGTCTTCGTCGCCGGGCGCATCAACCAGCCTCACGAGGCGGAAGCCTTGCTGGCGGAAGGATCTGCCGACGTCTGCGGCATGACGCGGGCGCTGATCTGCGACCCCGAAATGCCGGCCAAGGCGGAAGCGGGCCGCACCGACGACATCCGCGCCTGCATTGCCTGCAACCAGGCTTGTATCGGCCATTTCCACCGTGGTTTTCCGATCTCCTGCATCCAGCATCCGGAAACCGGGCGCGAACTCAAGTTCGGCACGCTGAAGCCGGCGGTTCGACCAAAAAAGGTGATGGTGGTCGGCGGTGGCCCGGCGGGCATGAAGGCGGCGGCGATTGCCGCGGCACGCGGGCACCAGGTCTCGTTGTACGAGGCCTCCCAGCATCTGGGCGGCCAGGCGCTGCTGGCGCAGCAATTGCCGCGCCGGGCGGAGTTCGGCGGCATCGTCACCAATCTTTCGCGGGAACTCGAACTGGCGCAGGTCCGGGTGTTCAAGGGCGTGCGCGTCGACCAGGCGCTGGTGGAGGCGGAAAATCCCGATGCGGTGGTGATCGCCACCGGCGCAAAACCGTTCCTGCCGGAGATGCCGGACGATGGCAGCGTTCAGGTCGTCGATGCCTGGCAGGTGATCCGGAAAGAGGTCAAGACCGGCACCCGCGTGGTGGTTGCCGACTGGCGTTGCGACTGGATCGGGCCGGGCATTGCCGAGATGCTGGTCAATGACGGCTGCAGCGTCGAGCTTGCCGTCAACGGCACGCATCCGGGCGAGCTGCTGCCGCTTTACGTGCGCGACAACCTTGCCGCCGAGCTGTACAAATCGGGCGTGCGCGTCACCCCTTATGCCCGTCTCTACGGTTGCGACAGCGGTACGGTGTACATGCAGCATTCCGTCAGCGAGCAGCCGATCCTGTATGAAAATATCGATACGCTGGTACTCTGTCTCGGGCACGAGCCGGTCGACGGCCTCAGTGCCCGGCTGATCGAGCAGGGACGGGACGTCCACATCATCGGCGACAGCATGGCGCCACGGACCGCGGAGGAGGCGGTTTATGAGGGGCTGAAGGTCGGCACTGCGCTTTAGGCCAGTCGAGACGACCATTCCGGGCCGCCGGAATGCGGGAGTGAACGGGGCCGGACCGGCAGAAAGCCGGCGTCCCATGGGAACAAAAAAGGAGGGAATCTTATGGCGTTCGACGATATTCAAAACGGCATCAGCCGCCGTGGAGCGATGAAACTCGCGCTCGGCGCGGCGACGATCATCGGTGCACCCGCCATCATCGGCCGGGCAACCCCGGCTTCGGCGCAGGCGGCCTTTGCCGGAGAAGGGCTGATCGTCGTCTCCTGGTCGGGCAATCACGAGCTGAGCTTCCGCGAGGCGGTGGTCAAGCCGTTCAACGACAAATACGGCACCAAGGTCGAAACGGTCGGCGGCTGGGACCAGATGGTTGCCCAGATCGTCGCAGCACCTGCCGACAATCCGCCGTTCGACCTGACGATCGCCGACGAATACACCACCACGACCGGTATGGCGCAGAACGTGTTCGAGAAGGTCGATCGCTCGAAAATCCCCGGCAATGCCAATATCTATCCCTGGTTCGACGAAAACCGCGGCCCGGCGAAAGACTACGGCGTGCCCTTCGGCACCGGTTCGTTGTGGATGCTGACGGCCAAGTCGAGCGGCTTGAAGCCCGACAGCTGGAAGGGGTTCTGGGACGAGAAGGCCATGGGCAAGTCGACGCTCGATGCCTCGGCCTTCTACTGGGACCTCTGCATTCCGGCCCTCCTGTCCTCCTCCAAGCCGGGGATCGACGAAGTGTTCGGCTCGCCCGACGATGTCGAGGCATTGTTCAAGGAACTGGACAAGCTCAAGGTCGCCAAGTGGTACAAGGACGGCGCCGAACTCACCAACCTGATGACCCAGGAAGAAGCCACCGTCGCGATGATGTATTCCGCCGACGCCTACGGTTTCATCAAGGAATATGGCGACGACTTCGAGGCGGCAATCCCGCAGGAGGGCACCGCCTCCTATACCAACTGGTTCATGAAGGTGCGTGGTACCAGACATTCCGATCTCAGCGACCTGTTCATGAGTTATCTTTTGGAAAAGGAAACGCAGCAGAATTTCCTCAACGCCTCCACCGACTTCATGTCGCTGCAGGGCCTCGAGCCACCGGCGCACTGGCCGAGCTATCCCCGCGACGAAGCGGCGCTGCGCAATACCTACAAGCTTTTCGGCATCGACGGCTGGGACAAGTTCGGCCCGAACTGGGATGCCTACAGCGTCCGCATGAAAGAAACCATCACCAAAACGACCGAAGGCTGACGATCGGTTTTCTGGCCTGGCACCGCAGACGTGGTGCCAGGCGCGTCCTCATGTGGAGTTATGGTAGTGGCAGACACGAGTGCCCTGGAACTTGATCGTCTCCGGCGTGCCTTCGGTGGCGTCGTTGCGGTCGACGACGTGTCCATCGACGTCAAGCGCGGCGAATTCGTCACCTTGCTCGGGCCTTCCGGCTCGGGCAAGACATCGACGCTGCGGCTGATCGGCGGTTTTGAGAAACCGGATGCCGGGGCTATCCGCATCAATGGCGGCCGTGTCGATCACCTGCCGGCCTATCAGCGCGATACGGCGACGATCTTCCAGACCGGCGCGCTGTTCCCGCACAAGACGGTGGCGGAAAACGTCGCTTACGGCTTGCGGATGCGCGGCGTCGCCAGGGCGGATATCGCGCCGCGGGTACGGCAGGCGCTCGATATCGTCCGGCTTGCCGGCTTCGAGGAACGGTATCCCGCCCAGATGTCCGGCGGTCAGAAGCAGCGCGTGGCGCTGGCGCGCTCCATGGTGGTGCGTCCGGCGATCCTGCTGTTCGACGAGCCGCTTTCGGCGCTCGACCTGTCGCTGCGCCTGCAGTTGCGCGCCGAGATCAAGCGGCTGCACGACGAAATCGGCTTCAGCGCCATCTATGTGACCCACGACCAGGGCGAGGCCATGGCGATGTCCAGCCGCGTCGCCGTCATGCGCAGCGGCCGGATCGAGCAGATCGACCGACCGGAGAAGGTGTTCGGCGAACCGGCCAGCGAATTCGTCTACACCTTCATCGGCGAGAGCTGCTGTTTGAAAACGCAGATGGCATCAGGCGCCGCGGCGGATGCCGATGGCGCAACCATCGACCTGCGCCTCGCCAACGGCTTGGCCGACGGTGACTGGCGGCTTTATGTCCGGCCGAGCCGGCTGCAGATCGATCGCGCCGACCTGGACAACAGGCTCAAGGCACGGCTCGATTTTACCGAATTCCTCGGCGACGTCCATCGTTACCACTTCAAGGCCGGCAGGATCGAACTGTTCGTCGACCACCAGGGCGCAATCGCGCATCGGCCCGGCGATCTCGTCGATATCGGCTGGCGCAGCGCCGACATGGTGGCCTACCGATGAGCGGCGCTTCCGAGACAGCGGCGCTCGACAGCCCCGCGCCACGAAGGACGTTTTGGTCGGCGGCGCTGATGCCCTGGCTTTTGATGTCGCCGGCGCTGCTGATTGCCATCGCCTTCTTCGGCCTGCCGATCCTCTTCATGGGCCGCATGAGTTTTAACGCCCATATCGACCAGCGCTTCTACGTCCCGGACTTCACCTGGGACAATTATGCCGCCATGCTGACGGACCCGACTTTCCGCAATGCGATCTGGACGACGGCGCGGCTGGCCTTGATCTCCTCGATAGCGACCGTGATCATCGGTTATGCCTTCGCCATGCTGGTCTGGCTGAAGCCGAAGCGCTGGCGGCTGGCCTTCGTGGCGCTGGCGCTCTGCCCGCTGCTGATCTCGGAAATCTCGATCATCTTCGGTTGGTGGATGTTCTTTCCCAAGAACGGCCTGCTGAGTTACGCCCTGGTGTCATCAGGGCTGATCACCGACAAGATCAGCCTGATGTATACCGAATTCGCCGCCTTTGTCGGCCTCACCTACGTCACGCTGCCCTTCTGTTTCTTCATCCTGCTGTCGATCTTCGACGGCATCGACAAGAAGGTGCTGGAGGCGAGCGCCGATCTCGGCGCCGCACCGCTGCGGACCTTCCATGAAGTGCTGCTGCCGCTGACCAAGGGCGGCATCGCGGCGGCCTTCGCGCAATCCTTCATCTGGGCCGTCGGCACCTATGCGACACCTTCGGCGCTCGGTCCCGATACCTTGTGGACCATCGGCTACCTGATCCAGGAGCAGATGCTGGGCAAGCACAACTGGCCGAGGGCGGCGGCCTTCTCCATCGTACTCACCGTCGGCGTGGCGATCGTGATGATGATCATCCGCATGCTGTCATCGAAACGGACCGCTCTCAATGGCTGACACCGCACCTCCGATGGAGCCCCCGAAGCTTGCGCACACGCCGCGCGCACGCCTCGACGCGACGCTTCTGAGAATTCTCGGTCTCGCCTTCACCGTCTTCATCATCGCCTACATCGCAATTCCGGTGGTGGTGACGCTGGTCATGTCCTTTAACGAAGCGTCGGTGATCCGCTTTCCGATCAAGGCCTGGTCGTTTGCCTGGTATCAGGATTTCTTCGCAAGCCCGCAATGGGTCGACGCGCTGAAAAGCAGCGTCATCATCGCCCTGGGCACGACGGTGATCTCGACGGTTTCGGGTGTCCTCGCGGCCTGGGCCTTCGAGCGTTTCACCTTTCCCCTCAAGTCGGTCGTCTATCTGGTGATCATGCTGCCGCTGTTCATGCCCGGCGTGGTGCTGGGCCTCGGCGTGGCGATGGCGTTCGGCAATGTCTCGATCTTCGGCTACGACATCTACGGAACCCGCGGCCTGGTGATGCTTGCACATTCGCTCTGGGCCATGCCGCTGGTCTTCATGCTGATGGAAGCGACGTTCCGCACCGTCGACCACCGCATCGTCGAGGCCTCCTACGATCTCGGCGGCCGGCCGGTGCAGACCTTCTTCGAGATCGTCCTGCCGTCGGTTTCCACCGGCATCATCTCGTCGGCGCTGTTTGCATTCGTCATCTCGCTCAACGAATTCGTCATGGCGCTGTTCCTGACCACGCGGGATACCCAGACCCTGCCCGTGCTGATGTGGCTCAGCCTGCGCTCCGCCGGCACGCCGCGCCTCGCGGTCGCCTCGGTCGTGCTCGCCGGTGCGGTCTTCGTCAGTCTGGCGCTGATCATGGTGTGGTACGTCAGGCAGTTGAAGAAGACCTGAGAGAGCCGCGGCAGGCCGTTCCATCCGGGATCGTGACCATGCCGGGCACCGTCATGGCCGCCAGGGGCCTGCACAGGCAAGCGGACCAGTCCCCCTGCCCCGCTATTCGCGGCCGAAACGTTCTTGGCGGCGGCGCCCGAATTGCACGCAATTTTAAGTTTTCTCGTGCGGTATCATCCGGCCGGATTCCCTCTCCTCCGGCGCATTGATTTTCAAACCTTATAATTGTGTCGGCGTATATTCATGACAAGATTTCATTCGCTGCGTAGCAGGCTGCTGATCGTAACCGCCATCGGATTTTTCGTCGGCCTGGCGGCTGTCACCCTCGCGGGGTCGACATTGATGTCGGTCTCCAGCCGGACGGAAGCGGCCGATGCCGCGCGCGGGCTGCTCAGAGAATATGCCAACGCGATCCGCACCGATATCCAGCATGCCGCCGATATCTCCCGAAACCTCGCGACGACCGCCCAGGTTCTCGCCGCCTCCGAGGTCAAGGACCGTGATCAGCTGGGTCGGGCGGTGACGGGCATGGTAGCGGACAATCCCGACGTGCTCGGCGTGACGCTGGTATTCGAACCCCAGGCGCTGGACGGCCGGGATGCCGATTTTGTCGGCCATCCCTTTTCCGACGCCGCAGGCGGACGGTTCGCCACCTATATCTACCGGGACAGCGCAAAACAGATCGCCGTCGAAAAGCTCGACATGAGCGATCCGGCCGCCAGGGTCTGGTACGACACACCGCGCAAGGCCGGACGGACGGTCATCACCCCGTCCTATATCGATGACATCGACGGCGTTCCGACGCTGCTGACGACGGTCGGCTCGCCGATCAGGGTAAACGGCGAGATCATCGGCACCACGGGCGTGGATTTTGCGCTGGCCGAGATGTCGAAGATGATCGCCAAACTCAAACCCTTCGGCGTCGGCAACGTCTCCCTGATCGACGGCAGCGGCCAATGGCTGGCCAATGCGGATGCCGGCCTGCTGGGCAAGCCCGTGGAGGACCAGGCGGTCACCACGCTCGGCGAAGCCGCACGGCGCGACGGCATCTCCGAACGCGTCATCGATGGCAACGTCTATCAGGCCGCCATTCCCGTCGTCTTTCCGGGAATCGAACAGACATGGCTGCTGGTGCTTTCCGCGCCCGAAAGCGCCATGGTGGAAAGCGCGACAACCGCCCGCAACCGCATGCTGCTGATCTCCGCCGGCATTCTCGCCGCAGCCCTCGTCGGCGCGTTTTTCGTCGCCACCAATTTCGGCCGCCCCATCGAGCGGATCACCGACGTCATGCGTCGCCTGGCCGACGGCGATTTTGCGATCAGCGTTCCCTTCGTCGGACGTCGGGACGAAATCGGCGGCATGGCGCGTTCCGTCGAGATCTTCCGGCAGGCCGCCGCCCGCAATCACCAACTCGAGGCCGAAGCCGCCACCAGCCGCCAGGAGGCGGAGTTGCGGCGGACGGAGATGCAGCGCCGCGTCGAAGCCGAGGCGGAAGAACGCCTGCGGCTGGCGACGGCATCGCTGGCCGACGGCCTGCATCGCCTGTCTTCCGGAGACATGCTGTGCGAGATCGATACGCCTTTCGCCGAACAGTTCGAGACGCTGCGCCACGACTTCAACATGTCGGCGCGGCGGCTGCGCGAGATGCTGGCCGATGTCGCCACCTCCGTCGCCATCGTCAATACGGGCGCGCAGGAGATTTCCGCCGCCTCCAACAACCTCACCCACCGCGCCGAACAGCAGGCAGCCTCGCTGGAGCAGACGGCATCAGCGCTGGAAGAAATCACCGTGAATGTCAGATCCACCACGGCGCGAACCGGCGACGCACGCGGCACGGTGCATGAAGCGCGCGCCAAGGCGGACCAGTCCGGCGGCGTGGTGAGCGAGACCATCGCCGCGATGGGACGCATCGAGCATTCGTCCCAACGCATCGGCCAGATCATCGACGTCATTCAGGAAATCGCCTTCCAGACGAATCTTCTGGCGCTCAACGCCGGTGTCGAAGCCGCCCGTGCGGGCGAAGCCGGCAAGGGTTTCGCCGTGGTGGCGCAGGAGGTGCGGGCGCTGGCCCAACGCTCTTCCGAAGCGGCGAAGGAAATCCAGGAGTTGGTCAACGCCGCAGCTGTCGCAGTCGGCGAAGGCGTGAAGCTCGTGGGAGAAACCGGCGCATGCCTCGGTGAGATCACGCAACTCGTCGTCTCCGCCAACACCCATATGGAAGCGATCGCCACCGCCGCCCATGAACAGGCAATCGGCGTTTCCGAGGTCAATACGTCTGTCAACCACATGGACCAGGGCACGCAGCAGAATGTCGCCATGGCCGGGCAAATGAGTGCCGCCGGCGCCGCGCTGGCCATGGAAAGCGTCAAGCTCGCCGAACTCCTGTCACATTTCCGCTTCGGACAGCAGGTTTCCGCGCCGGGGCAAACGACCGCACGCAGATCGGCCGCGGAATAGCGGCATTTTCCGCCGGAGGGCTGCATGGTGATGTGTGCCGCACCGCAAGCTTCCGGCTTCACGGTAACGCAGTCACGCGTGGTGGAGCGCACTGCCCTTGTGGGCGGCGATGTGGTCGGTCTTGTCGCTCTTGATCTCGTATTGCGGATCGTCGGGTGATGCGTGGTGGGTGTGGCCCTTGTAGTCGAAGTCGCTGGTGTGGATGGCGATGATCGTGCCGGAGACATGGCCGGCTTCGGAATTCCACGTGACATGATCGCCGACGGCGAAACGCTTGCTCATTGTTTTTTCCTTTGCGCATCTTCGGTATTCGTTCCGGTGATCAGGCGGGCGCTGCGCTGGCCGGTCGAATAGATCCACAACCAGCTGAGCGCAACGGCCAAGCGGTTGCGCAGGCCGATCAGGAAGTAGACATGGGCGATGCCCCAGGTCCACCACGCCAACCGGCCCTTGAGCTTGATCCAGCCGAGATCGACGATTGCGGCCCGCTTGCCGATGGTCGCGAGATTGCCGTCGTTGCGATAGGCGAAGGGTTTTGGCGCGGGCCTTGCCTCCTGCCGCGCACGGATCACACCGGCGACATAGCGGCCCTCCTGCTTGGCCGCCGGCGCGATGCCCGGCACGGTTCGCCCCTCTCCCATCGCGACATGGGCCGTATCGCCGATGGCGAAGATATCCGGAAAGCCCGGGACGGAAAGATCGGGCGCCACGATGATCCGCCCTGCCCGGTCGGCCGGAACGTTCAGCCACTCGGCCGCCGGCGAGGCGGCGACGCCCGCCGCCCAGAGGATCGTTGCGGCGGGCAGGAATTCACCGCCGAGTTCGATGCCCTCGGCGCTGCATTGCGAGACCGCGCGGCCGGTGCGCACCTCGACGCCAAGCCGGGCAAGCGCCCGCTCGGCATAGGCCGACAGGTCCTCGGTGAAGGCCGACAGAATACGCGGCCCCGCCTCGACCAGAACCACCCGCGCCTCGCGGGTATCGATAGTGCGGAAATCGCGGCGCAGCGTCTCATGGGCGAGTTCGGCGATGGTGCCGGCAAGCTCCACGCCGGTCGGGCCGGCGCCGATGATCGCGAAGGTCAGGAGGCGGCGGCGCTCGTCGGCATCCGTCAGCCATTCCGCCCGCTCGAAGACGGACAGGATACGCCGGCGGATCGTCGTCGCATCCTCCAGCGTCTTCAGTCCCGGCGCATGCGGCTCCCATTCGTCATGACCGAAATAGGCGTGGCGTGCTCCGGTGGCGAGGATCAGCGTATCGTAGGAAACCCGTCGCCCATCCTCCAGCAGCACGGCCTTTTCCGCCGCATCCACGCCGCTGACCACGCCGAGCAACGTCGTCGCGTTCTCATAGCGCCGAAGAAGCGAGCGGATCGGCCAGGCGATTTCCGAAAGCGCGAGCGAGGCCGTCGCCGCCTGGTAGAGCAAGGGCTGGAACAGGTGATGGTTGCGCCGGTCGAGCACCGTGATGCGGAACGGGCCTGCCGCCAGATGCCGCGCCGCCTCCAGTCCGCCGAACCCGCCGCCGACGATGACGACGTGATGCCCGCCTGTGTCCGTCATGCCTGCCTCCTTCGGCTCTTGTCACTCCGTCGAAAGCGCCACGGCCGCTTCCGTCGTCAACATGCGGAAGGTAAAACTCTCCTGCACGTAGAGATCGACGGTCGTGGCGGAATGAGACAGATAGCCGATGGAAAAATCCTCGCCGACCGTCAGCTCGAAATCGCCGCCGCGCAGCGAGAGCACGAGGCCGCCCTCGATGGCCGGCGCCCAGATGATGCCGCCATCGACGATCCTCTCGATATGGTGGAAGACCGGATAGCCGTCGTCGCTGCCGCCGCTTGCCGCCATATAGGCATCCGCGCCGAGAATCAGCGCATACGGACCCTCGACGCCGGCAAGCCGCAGTTCGCCGACCGCCCGCGCCACCGCATCCGGATAACGCTTCACGCCCGGCGACAGCGGCACGGCCGGATTGCTCGCCAGGTTGCGAATTCCGTCGATGCCGGCGGCGGCGTAGCCGTCGAATACCGCGCGGTCCTCGGCAAATGCGATCTTGCGCATGGCTTCCTTGACGGGCGACCAGTCGCTGTCGAGCGCGCCGCGCTCGACGTCGTCGATGGCGCTGCGTGAAAGCTGGAAGGGCACGCGCAGCTCCACCAGCGGCTTCACCTCGCGCCGGAGGGACTGGATGCCTTCGCCCGGCGGCGCGATGGGCAAGACATGGCCCGTGCCGACTGCCGACAGACCGGGCCCCGACGGACCGACCATGTCGACGACGCGCCGGGCGGCGAGATGGCGCTTCAGCGTCCGCGCGGCCTCTTCCTCGATCCCGGCCCAGGCGGCCTCGGAAATGGGTGCGAGTTCACGGTGCAGGTTATTCATGGGAAACCCCTTTTTTCAGAGAGCCTATGCCGAGCGAGCCGTCGCGGCGCGATGGCGGTGGTTCCGGTGCGGCCGCAGCCGGCGCCACGGAGGTGGCCGCCGCTGCATCCGGCGTCACCGTATCGAGAAACGAAGCGGAAGGAATGAAGAACAGGCTGCCGGTGACGGCGCGGCTGAAATCGAGCAGCCGGTCGTAGTTGCCCGGCGGCAGGCCGATGAACATGTTCTCCAGCATGCGCTCGATGCGGTGCGGCGAGCGGGCATAACCGATGAAATAGGTGCCGAACTCGCCCTTGCCGACATCGCCGAAAGGCATGTTGTCGCGCAGGATCTCCAGCGGCTCGCCGTTCTCCTCGATGGAGGTGAGGACATTGTGGGCGTAACTCGGCTTGGCCGCGTCGTCGAGCTCGATGTCGGAGAGCTTTTCGCGGCCGATGATCCGCTCCTGCTCGGCAACCGGTACGCGGTTCCAGGCCGGCAGATCATGCAGGTATTTCTGCACGATCACATAGCTGCCGCCGGCGAAGTCCGGGTCCTCGTCGCCGATGATCGTCGCTGCGACGGCCGCACCGTCGACGGGATTTTCCGTGCCGTCGACGAAGCCGATGAGATCCCGGTCGTCGAAATAGCTGAAGCCGTGCACCTCGTCCTCTGTGACGACGAAGCCGGCCACGCGGCTCATGATATGCGTTGCAAGCTCGAAACAGAGGTCCATGCGCGTGGCGCGGATGTGGAAGAGCAGGTCGCCGGGCGTGGCGACGGCGTGATGGCTTCCGCGGATTTCGCGGAAGGGATGCAGGTCCTTCGGCCGCGGCGCGCCGAACAGGCGATCCCAGGCATCCGAGCCGATGCCGAGCACACAGGAAAGCCCGCCTTCCAGATCGCGAAAACCGACGGCGCGCAGGAGACCCGAAAGATCGGCGCAGAGCTTGCGCATGGCGCTTTCGGCCGCGCTGCCGGGTTCGAGTGTCACCACAAGGAAAATTGCCGCCTTTGTCAGGCGCGCGGCGACCGGCTGCGGGACGACGGAGGGGAGGACTGCATCCATGCGGGTTCCATTCGGCAAGATCTTGAAGGCGGCAAGCCGGCAGAACGCCGGCTCAATCCATCGCCTCGAGGGCTTTCACCACATCAGACGGTAGCGCGTCTTTTTCCGCCGTGCCATCGAAAATCCAGTTCTTCGCATCGGCAATATCGGGCAGGCCGGCGCCGGCACGCATATAGAGGCCGATCGCCGGCTTTTGCGGGTTTAAATAATGCTCGTTTTCCTCGATGGCCGCCAGTTTGCGTTCAACTTCGGGAATGGTGCTGCAGGCAAGCTCGCCCGCCTTCTGGAATTCGCCCTTGCGCTGGGCATTGGCAAACTCCGTGCGCAGGTGTTCGAGCTCACCCTTCAGCCGCTTGGCATCCGCTCCGCACCGTCGAGCGTGAGATGCTGTCCCTCCTCGGTGAGGCGGATCTGCCTGAACCGATCCAGCCGAATGACAACGTTCTCAAATAGAATGCACCGGCCTCCCCAGGAAGACCGGTGCATCCAGGCGGTGACATTGACTGCGCGCAAGCCCTTCACCAAGCTGTTATCGGCAGAGGTTTGGGGTGCGACCATCTCATGCATGAGGAGATAAACGAGGGGTCAGCGGACGGAATGGCCCGTTGGATCCTGACGAGTTTGCCGATCTGATATTTTTTCATCAATGCTTGAGGTTTGGCGGTCTCTTCGGCAACTCGCTGGGGTGCATAGTGAGATCTTGATGGGAAGCGAACTATCAATCTCGCTATCTTCTCATCGTCGGTCGTTACGGCAGCTTCGGGCCAATAGAGCGACGACCTCAAGTCTCCCATGCGCCGGTAGCGGTCATGGTAAAACCACTCACCGACGTTCTTTCACGTTGGACCTCGTCGCTTACCAAGTCTCGGGCCCCTCATTGTTACCGACGCGCTTAGCGACAAAAAGCCGTGCGACAGTTGCGGCAGGCTTTCCATGTCTTCGACAGGGTGAGCGGGAGTTCGACCCGCGGATCCTGCTGTCAATCCATGAGTTCACGCGGAACATTACCGCCATTTTCGACCAACTTCTGGAGAAGCGCCTCGTGTTCATCGCTGCGGAGTCGTGAGCTTCGCCTGGGTAGCCCACCTCCGACGCCAATTCTTTTCGCTCCTCCAAGCTCTTTCCACGCCGTCGCGCATTGCGCCAGCCTTGCCCTTATCTCACTGAATCCTTGGATTTGCAGGCTTTCTGCGTCGATTTTCTCGCTGTCCTGCTTGGCGATATCGACAAAATTCTGATTGATTGAGCAATCAAATTGTTGACACGGGAAGGCCGTGCAAGCAATAGTCGCGCCAACGGCACTCTCTCTCGACGACCTCGTCCCCGAGAGGACTGAGGGCCAGCCTGCAAACAAAGATCGCCGGTCAGGCGATGGAATCAAAAGGGTGGATGCAATGCATGGGGCACAGTTGGATGCTATCGAGCGAGAAGCGGATGCCCGCCGGCATCTTTTGTCGCCGGCTGAGGAAATGGCAAAACTCGGTGAAGAAAGCCGGCCTCTGCTTGCTTATGGCGAAGGCATCTACGTGGTCGACACGCGCGGCCGGCGGCTGATCGACGGCCCTGCCGGCATGTGGTGTACCCAGGTCGGCTATGCGCGCCAGGAGATTGCCGATGCCATTGCGGCTCAGGCAATGAAGCTCTCCTACAACTCGCCCTGGTACACGACGAATTCGCCAGCGGCCGAGCTCGCCGCCCGCATCGCAGAAATGACGCCGGGCGATCTTAATCGCATCTTCTTCACCACTGGCGGTTCGACCGCTGTGGATTCGGCACTGAGGTTCACGGAATTCTACAACAATGTCCTCGGCCGACCCGACAAGAAGCGGATCATCGTTCGCAAGGACGGCTATCACGGCAGCACCAACCTGACAGCCGCCTGTTCAGGTCGCGCCGGCAATTGGCCGAATTTCGATATCGAGCAGGATCGCATCGTCTTCATCTCCAGTCCCAACATGCGGCTGGCCGACGGAAAATCGGAAACCGAGTTCCTGGATCATCTGGTCGCCGAATTCCAGCAGACGCTTGAGGAACTGGGTGCCGACACCGTCGCTGCCTTCCTGGCCGAACCGCTGCTGGCCTCCGGTGGCGTCATCATCCCACCGAAGGGGTATCACGCCCGGATCAAGGCGCTCTGCGAGCAACATGACATCGTCTATATCTCCGACGAGGTCGTTACCGCCTTCGGCCGTTGCGGCGAATGGTTCGCCTCCGAAAAGATGTTCGGCGTCGTGCCCGACATTATCACCTTTGCCAAGGGCGTTACGTCGGGCTATGTGCCGCTGGGCGGCCTTGCCATCTCGGAAAAGCTTCTGGCGCGGGTTAGCGGCGAGAATGCCAAGGGCAGCTATTTCACCAATGGCTATACCTATACCGGCCATCCCGTGAGCTGCGCCGCGGCGTTGGCGAATATCGCGATCATGGAAAAGAGCAACCTGCTCGATCATGTACGCGCGATGTCGGAACATTTCGCCGCCGGTCTGCGCTCGCTAGCCGACCTGCCGCTGGTCGCCGATGTCAGGTCGAACGGACTGGTGGGCTGTGTCGAATGCCTTGCCGACAAGACGCATGTCGTGGCCGACGATTTCGACCGCAAGATCGGGGCGCGGATCGATGCGATCTGCTTCGATCTCGGGCTGATCGTCCGGCCGATCGGTCATATGTGCGTGCTGTCGCCGCCTCTGATCATCACACGCGAGGAGATCGACCGCATGATCTCCATCCTGCGCCAGGGCATCCTGCAGGCCGCCGACGAGCTGGCACGCGGCGACATCAGCCAAATCTGACACGAAACACCACAATGGAGACTGGGAATGACCATCCAGACCACCAACTGGCATGACAGGGCAAAAAGCGTGACGCTGCCGTCGCGCCCCTTCATCGACGGCGCCTATGTCGATGCGCGCACGAACGAGACCTTCGACTGCATTTTCCCGGGCGATGGCCGGCTTCTTGTGAAGGTCGCATCCTGCGGCCAGGACGATGTCGATGCGGCCGTGAAGTCCGGACGCGCGGCTTTCGAATCCGGCGCCTGGTCGCGCATGCCGCCGATCGAACGTAAGCGAATTCTGATGCGGTTTTCCGAGCTGATCCTTGCCAATCGCGACGAGCTTGCCTTGCTGGAAACGCTCAATGTCGGCAAGCCGATCGCCAACAGTTACAATGGCGATGTCCCGAGCGCTGCCAATTGTATCGCCTGGTACGCCGAGGCCATCGACAAGGTCTATGGCGAGGTCGCCGCCACCAGTCATGACATGACGACGCTGATCGTCCGCGAACCCCTCGGCGTCGTCGCCGCCGTCGTGCCCTGGAACTATCCGCTGTCGATGGCGGCCTGGAAGCTCGGTCCGGCGCTGGCGACCGGCAATTCCGTCGTGCTCAAGCCGGCAGAACAATCGCCCTTCACCGCGCTGAAGATTGCCGAACTGGCCATCGAGGCCGGCATTCCCAGGGGTGTGCTCAATGTCGTGCCCGGGCTGGGCCACATTGCCGGCAAGGCGCTCGGCCTGCACATGGATGTCGATTGTGTCGGCTTCACCGGTTCGACCGAGGTCGGCGGCTACTTCATGCAGTATTCCGGCCAGTCCAACATCAAGCGTATCGGGCTCGAGCTCGGTGGCAAGTCGCCACAGGTCGTGCTGGCCGATTGCGACGATCTCGATTTCGCGGCCCAGACCATCGCCGCCGGCATCTTCGGCAATTCCGGCCAGGTCTGCAATGCAGGCTCGCGCCTGATCGTCGAGGACAAGATCAAGGACAAGCTGCTCGAAAAGATTATGGCGCATGCCACGGCCCTGACACCGGGCGACCCGCTCAGCCCCGAGACGAAGCTCGGCTCGATCGTCACCGAAGAGCAGATGATGCGCGTCCTCGGCTATATCGATGCCGGTCGTGCCGATGGCGCGAAGGTCGTCGCCGGCGGGCGCCGTGTGCGCAGCGAGACCGGTGGCTTCTTCATCGAGCCGACGGTGTTCGATTCCGTCGCCAACAATATGAGGATCGCCCAGGAGGAGATCTTCGGGCCGGTGCTGTCCACCATCACAGTGCGAGATTTCGATGAGGCGATGACCGTGGCCAACGACACGATCTACGGCCTGGCCGCCGGCGTCTGGACCGGTAGCGTCAAGAATGCGCATCGCGCCGCCAAGACCATCAAGGCCGGTGTCGTCTGGGTCAATTGTTTCGATCGCGGCCTGTTCTCGGTGCCGTTCGGCGGCTTCAAGCAATCCGGCTTCGGTCGCGACAAGTCGTTGCATGCAATGGACAAATATTCCGACCTGAAGGCGATCTGGTTCGCACATTGACATCGACGGCCTCCCGGCGACGGGAGGCTGTCTCCACGGCGAGCATGACGGGAATTCAATGATGGGCAAGAGGCAAGAAGTTCTGGCGGCTCCGGTACCCGCCTATGCGGAGCGGCGGCGCCGGATCGAGGCCGAACCGCTGCCGGCCAATATCGGCGCGCTGATCGACGCGGCCGCGGACGAGGCTGGCGACGCCCTGCTCTGGGACTTCTTTGAATCCGGCGAAACCATCACCTATTCCGAAATGCGGCGGACCGTGAACGGGCTTGCGACACGGCTGGTGGCCCTCGGCATCACCAAGGGCACGCATATAGGCGTCATGCTGCCCAATATCGCCGCCCTGCCGCTGACCTGGCTGGCGATCGGCCGGATCGGCGCAGTCATGGTGCCGATCAATGTCAGCTATCGCGAGCGCGAACTGGCGCATGTCGTCAGCAGCGCCGACGTGACCTGGCTCGTGGCTCACGAGGACTGCCTGCCGGTGATCGATGCGGCACGCGCCCACGGGCAGATTTCGATTTCGCCATCGCGGGTCATCGTCGTGGGCGACGCCGATGACGAAATGATTGCCTGGAAGGACCTCGCTTCCGACCCGCGCGACACGTTCGCGGCCCCGGCGCCGGTCGGCCATGACGACCTGCTCAACATTCAGTTCACCTCCGGCACCAGCGGCTTTCCCAAGGGCTGTATTCTAACCCAGCGCTACTGGATCAGCGCGGGCAAGGTCAACGCCTTCCGCGACGGCCGCCGCTATCGTCGAATCCTGGCATCGACTCCGTTCTTCTATATGGATCCGCAATGGCTGCTGCTGATGACCATTTATCATCGCGGCACGCTCTATGTCGCCGCGCGCCAGAGCACGTCGCGCTTCATGGAATGGGTACGGCGCTACCGCATCGAATTCTGCCTGCTGCCCTGGGTGCTGCACAGCCAACCCGATCACCCCGACGATCGCAACAACGAGGTCATCCGCTCCAACATCTACGGCGCGCCGCGCGACCTGCATGCCAAGCTCGAGGACCGCTACGACCTCAATGCCCGCGAAGCCTTCGGCATGACCGAACTCGGACCCACCATGTTCATGCCGATCGAGAAGAGCGAAATGGTCGGCTCAGGCTCCTGCGGCGTGCCCTGCCCGTTCCGTGACTGCAAGATCGTCGACGAGGCGGGCCAGGAACTGCCGAACGGCGAGATGGGCGAATTGCTGGTCCGCGGCCCCGGCATCATGGGCGGCTACTACAACAATCCGCAGGCCACCGAAGAGGTGTTCGCCGATGGCTGGTTCCGGACCGGCGACCTGTTCCGCAAGGATGAGGACGGCAATTTTTTCATCGTCGGCCGAAAGAAGGACATGATCCGGCGCAGCGCCGAAAACATCGCGGCCCGCGAGGTGGAGTCGGTCCTCAATGCCGTGTCCTCAGTGGCCGAGGTTGCGGTGATCGGCGTGCCGGACCCCCTGCGGGGCGAAGAGGTCAAGGCCTATATCAAGCTGAAGGATGGCTTCGACCGCTCGGACGCCACGCTCGGCGCTATCATCGACGAGGCCCGCAAGGGTCTGGCGCCGTTCAAGGTGCCGCGCTTCTACACATTCGTCGACGATTTCCCCCGTACTGTCTCGCTGAAGATTGCCAAGCCGCAGATTTCCGCCGGCATTTCCGATCTCAGGGCGGGCAGTTTCGATCGCGTTGAAAACCGTTGGATCCAGGAAGGCTGAAATGAGCAGGCAATATGATGCGATCATAGTCGGCGGTGGCCATAACGGCCTGGTCTGCGGTGCCTACTTGGCGCGCGCCGGCGTCAAGGTCTGCGTACTGGAGCGCCGGTCCATGGCCGGCGGCGCGGCTGTGACCGAAGAGGTCTGGCCCGGCTACCGAGTCTCGACCGCATCTTATGTGATGGGGTTGATGCAGCCGAAGGTCATCCTCGATCTGGAACTGCAAAAATACGGCTTCGAGGTGATCCCGGCCGCGCCCATCACCTTCCCGCTGGCCGACGGCGCCTATTTCACCATGTGGGGGGATCCGGATAAGTTTCAGGCCGAAATCGCACGGTTCTCGGCCAGGGATGCGGCCGCCTATCCGGCTTATCGCGCGCATATGCTGAAGCTTGCGCCATTCATGAAACAACTCATCTTCGAAATTCCGGTCGATCCCGGCAGCGGCAAGTTCGGCGACGTCAGGCGTCTGGCCGCATTCGCCTGGCGGTTCCGCAAGGTCGGCGCCCAGTTCTACGATATCTACAATCTGCTGACGCTCAGCGCCTACGACTATCTCAGCCGCTGGTTCGAATCCGACGAGGTCAAGCTCGTCATGGGCTTCTTCGCTGGCGGCGGCGGGGCGAATTCCAGCCTCAAGACACCTGGCTCGGCCTATATGCTGGCGCGCGGCATCGTACGCGACAATACCACTGCCGCCGGCCCGTCGGGCTTCATGAAGGGTGGCATGGGGGCAATCTCCGAGGCTATCCGCCTTTCCGGGGAGGCACATGGCATGGAGGTGCGCACGGACGCGGAAGTGGCCGAGATCCTCACCACCAACGGCGCTGCACGCGGCGTGCGCCTCGCATCCGGCGAAGAGATCGGCGCCAAGATCGTCATCGCCAATGCGAACGCAAAAACGACCTTCCTCAAGCTGGTCGATGGAAAGGGACTGCCCGAAGGATTCCTGCGCGACATTCGTTCGATCCGCTGTGAATCGACGGTTTTCCGCGTCAATCTGGCTCTGGACGGCCTGCCCGATTGCCCATCCTTCCGGCCCGAGATCACCGGTTTCCACTATCCGATCCAACTGACCATCGCGCCAAGCATCGATTATATGGAAGACGCCCATGCCCAGTCCCGCCGCGGCCAGATGTCGGACAACCCGTTCCTGATCATCAAGGTGCCGACGCTCGCCGATCCGTCCATGGCGCCCGAAGGCAAGCATGTGCTGAGCATTTTCGGCGGTCATGCGCCCTATACTCTGCGTGAGGGCACCTGGGACGAGCGGCGTGACGAGCTCTATGCCAATGTGCTTCGCATTCTGGAGGGCTATTTCCCCAATATCCGCAAGCACATCCTGCATTCCCAAGTGCTGACGCCGCTCGACCTCGAGCGAATTTTTGACCTGCCGAATGGCCATGTCCATCATGGCGAGATCAGCGCTGACCAGATGTTCTTCCGCCGCCCGGCAGCGCAGTTCGGCGATTATCGCAGCCCGATCGCCCGGCTCTATCAATGCGGCGCGTCCACCCATCCCGGCGGCGGCGTCACCGGGATGCCGGGCTACAATGCCGCGAGGGTGATCCTTGGCGACAGAAAACGTTGGGCATGACCATGCTGATCGATTTTTCCAGCCGCCCGCCGGCACCGGGTTTCAATGCAGCGGCGCCGCATCTACAGAACTACCGGCGCATCTATGCCGCCAGCGAGACACGCTCGGCAGAGACCGGCGCGACGGCCGATCTCGACGCCTATCTTTCCCTCTACGAAGAGATTGGCGCCCGGCATGTGGTGCTCAAGGCCCGCGACGTCGAGACCACCTTCGGCTTCAAGATCGCCAATGAAACCGTCGCCGATTTCTGCAAGGCCCAAGGTCCACGCTATCTCGGGTTTGCCGGTGTCGATCCGCACAAGGGTGCTGCGGCGGTGGCAGAATTCGACCATGCCATTCGCACGCTCGGATTGTGCGGGCTCAACATCCAGTGTTTCGAACTGAAGCTTCGGCCCAACGACCCGCTGCTGTTTCCCCTCTATGAGAAGGCACTTGAACTGGACGTGCCGGTCAACATCCATTGCGGCATCAATTTCTCGACCGCAACGCCGATGTCTTACGGGCGGCCCGAATATATCGACGAAGTCATGGTGGCCTTTCCCGGACTCAGAGTCTGCGCCTCACCGCCTGGCTGGCCCTGGGTAACGGAACTGATCGGCGTCTGCTGGCGACATCCGACGCTCCATATCGGTGTGCTCGCCGTGCGGCCGAAACTGCTGGCCAAGCCGCATTCCGGCTACGAACCGCTGTTGCAATACGGACGCAGCATCCTCAAGGACAAGATCATCTTCGGATCCAGCTTCCCGATGATGTCGCCGGTCGATGCCATTGCGGAAATCGACGCACTTGGCTTGGATGTCGCCACCCGGCAGAAATGGCTGCATGACAACGCCGCCCGGTTCCTTAAACTTGACAGTGTAGGCTGAGACGATCGTCGCAAGACATGCGACTGATTGACATTCTTCTGCCTCCGCCACAAGTAGGGGCGGGAATCTTTGCGGCAACCGCTGCAATTTTGGATCGCCTTATACACGTCACCATCGGATCTACTGCACTATGGCTCGCAACGCGCTGGGAAAAACAAAGTCACGCAGCACCCAGTCTTCCACCCGCGAAGATCAGGTCGCCGAGCGTCGCCGCAGCCTGCTTGATGCAGCCGTGGCGGTGATCGCCCAAAAGGGGCTGATCGGCACGACGATCAACAGCATCGCGACGGAAGCCGAGTGTAGTTATGGCGTCGTATCGTTCCACTTCAATTCGAAGGAGGGCATCATTCTGGCCGCCCTCGATTACCTCGTCGACGATTACGACCACACGCTGATGCGCGAGACGGACAAGCCCGCCGACCGCCTGAAGAACATGATGGAGAGTGACTTCTCCGGCAAGGTGGCCAGCGCGCGGCGCATTGCCGTGTGGGCCGCTTTCTGGGCGGAGTCGGTCCGGGTCCCAACCTACCGGGAGCGCTGCGCCGAGGTGAAGGCCCGTTATGTGGCCGTCGTCAAATCCGATATCGAAACGCTGGCCGAGGCACGCGGTCTAACGGTGGACGCACTGCAGATTTCCCAATCGCTCAATGCAATGATCGATGGCTTCTGGATCGCCAATCTCGTCAATGGCACAACCGGCGTGGCAGGCCAGACGGTGGCAAAGCAAGCCTGCCTGGCCTATTTGCGCGGCATCTTTCCCGACGATTTCTGATCACAGAGGCCCAACGCGCAATTTGCTGCGATCGGCGAGCCTCACGATGTCCATCGGCGCCGGGTCGACCGGCGGCGTGTCGTTGCGGACCAGAGCGGCCATCAACTTGCCCGCGCCCGGTCCCATTCCGAAACCGTGGCCGGAGAAGCCGGTGATGAGGTGGGCGCCGGCCACGGCGAGCTTCGAGACCACCGGAATGGCGTCCGGCGTCACGTCAATGCTACCAGCCCAGCGCTCCTCCACAGCAGTGTCCCGGAATGCCGGGAAATCCTGCGCCAGCGCCTCGAGCACATGATTTGTCAGCGGCGCATCCGGTGCCGGATCGAGCAATCTGAATTCCGGATGCATCTTGAAAATATTGCGCCATTCGTTGAGCGAATGGCCGGTTGGTTGCAAGCGGATCCAATGTCCGTGCGCCCGCAGGGCCGGCAGGAAATCCGATAGGAACCGGAAACTGTCCGGCGTCAGTTCGGCCCGAATCCGGCCGCCACCGCCGACCGTATAGCCGCCGTCGAGTCGCTTCCTGATCGCGTAGAGACCGGCGCGCAGCGTAAGTTCGGGCAATCCGGAAAGCGGCGCTGTCCGAAAAACGGTTTCATTGACGATCAGTTGCGGCATGCGCACGCCGATCATCCGGCAGAGCTTGGTGCTCCAGGCCCCCGCCGCGATGACGACCGCCTTGCAATCGATCCGGCCCTGCGACGTCTGGACGCCCGATATGGCGCCGCCACTGGTCTCGATATCGAGCACAGTGCAGTGGCGAAGGATTTCCGCGCCGCTGTCGACCGCGGCCTCGGCAATGGCCGGTGCGGCCAGTTTCGGCTCTGCGCGTCCGTCGTTGCGCGAGATCAGGCCACCCGTCCACTGTCGCGTGGCACCCGGTGTGAGCGCTGCGCATTCTGCCGGAGTCAGCATGTCGACCGGCTGGCCAGTGGCCTGCGCATCGGCAAAGGCCGCCAGAAGCCGCGTCATATCCGCTTCGTTGCGGGCCAGTGTAGCAATTCCGGAGAGGCGAAAGCCGGTGTCGCGGCCGATCGTCTCGTTCATCGAACGCCAGAGGTCGAGGCTCATCAGCCGCAGTTCAAGCTCGCGCGGATCGCGGCCGAAAGACCAGCACCAACCCCAGTTTCGGCCGGACTGTTCCTTGCCGATCTCGCCTTTTTCGCAGAGGATCGTGCTGACGCCATCTCTCGCCAGCCACAGCGCCGTGCAGACCCCGGCAATACCGCCGCCGATGATGACGACGTCGGCTTTTTTCCGCATCTCGTTATGGCTTGACGAGGATAGCACGGCATGTCTCCAAAATGGCAGTGGCGCGGCCGGGTCAGGCCACCGCCTTGAACCCGCTCAAAACGTTGACGGCGTTGACGCCGATTTCCTCGACCGCATAGCCGCCCTCCATCACGAAAACTGTGGGCAGCGAGAGCCCGCCGATCGCCTGGCCGATACGGGTGAAATCGTCACTGACCAGCTTGAAGTGGGAAATCGGATCGCCGCCGAACGTATCGACGCCGAGCGAGACCACCAGCGCCTCTGTTCCATGAGCGGCAATACGACCGAGCCCCGTCGCCAGCGCCGCCCCGTACCCGGTATACTCCGTGCCCCACGGCAGCGGCAAATTGAGGTTGAAATCGGCGCCGGCGCCCTCGCCTGTTTCTTCCGCATATCCGCTGTAATAGGGATATTCGACCTGCGGATCGGCGTGAATCGATACAGTCAGCACGTCTGCCCGATCATAGAAAATATCCTGGGTGCCGTTGCCGTGGTGATAGTCGATATCCAGCACAGCGACCTTGCCATAGCCGCGGTCGCGGAAAGCCTGCGCTGCCGCCGCCGCATTGTTGAGGAAACAATAGCCGCCGAAATAATCGCGGCCGGCATGATGGCCGGGCGGACGGCAGAGCGCGAAGGCGGCGTGATCGCCACCGGCGACGATATCGACCGCCGTTACGGCGGCATCCACCGCCGCCTTGGCGGCCGTCCATGTCCCGGCCATGATCGGACTCGACATGTCGATGCAGAAACGGCCGAGCTCGGCCCCCGGACGCTTTGTGGCGCGACGCGACGCGCGCGGCGGCGGCCAGGCATTGGGAAAAGCGTCGATTTCGCCGTTTTCTGCCGACCACGCTTGCCATGCCGTCGACAGAAACGTGACGAATTCCGCATCATGCACCTTGCCGACCGTCTCCAGGCCGTAGTCGCCGATGCCGACAACCGGGCCGAGCGCCACCGCTCGCACTCTTTCGAGAACGAGTTCGACGCGGCGCGGCATTTCAAAACTCGCAACACGCTTGCCGCGGATATATTCGGCTTCTGCGTGTTGCAAGCCATGCAGATCTGAGTAGACGGTTTTCATCATGATCCCGTTGCAATCGTGGTAACGAAGCGCGTCAAAGAGCCGGGCGGCTTGCTGCATCGGCAAACCAGCCGCCGACCGCCGTTTCGAAGGCCAGCCCGGCGCGGAAAACGTCGGCGTCGCAATAGGTCTTGCCGACGATCTGGATACCGGTCGGCACGCCGTTCTCCGCGTGGCCCGAGGGAACGCTGAGCACCGGGCAACGGCTTAGCATGTTGAAAGGATAGGTCATGATCCAGCCATGGCGAGGATCGACGGTCTTGCCGTTGATGGTCAGGCCGTCGACCGGCTGGTAGTCCGCCTTGACGGCCGGCAGTGCCAAGGTCGGGCAGACGAACACGTCGAATTCTTCCATCATCGGCCCGAACGTCGAATACATCTCGCCAGCGGTATAGAGCGACGCCAGGAAATCTTGCGCCGTTACCGACTGCGACGCCTGGGCAAATGCGCGGCTGTATTCGGTCAGCTTTTCGGCACGCTCGTCGAGATATTCCGCCACCCAGGCCCCGAATATGGTGCGAAGATAATCGTCGGCAGCCTTTTCGCTCTTCTTGGTCCAGCCAAGATCGACTTCCACGACTTCGGCGCCAAGCGATCGGAAGATATCCAGCGCTGCGAGCGTGTTGCGACGTACGTCCCCATCGACTTCGTAATAGCCGAGGTCAAGCGAATAGGCGATCCTCCAGCCCGATACGCCGCCGCGATCTATGGGCAGTTCCAGTTTCGGCTTGAGCGAGACGATGTCCTTGGGATGCGGCCCACACATGACGTTCTGCATCAGCAGGCAATCTTCGACGCTGCGCGCCATCGGCCCCGGATGATTGTAGAAATCTAGGTTGAAAGGCGGCGTCGCGGGGTTGCGCCCGTAAGGCGGCTTGTAGCCGACCAGGCCGCAGGCCGAGGCCGGGATGCGGATCGAGCCACCGATATCGGAGCCGGTCGCAAGCGCCGCCATGCCGGCAGCCAGCACTGCACCCGAGCCGCCCGACGAGCCGCCCGGCGTATAATCGAGGTTCCAGGGATTGCGGGTCACGCCCCACAGGCGCGAATGCGTGAAGCCCTCCGAGGAAAATTCCGGCGTCGTCGTGCGGCCATGGACGACAACGCCTGCGTCGAGCAACCTTTGCACCACCGGCGTCGTGGATGTCGCGACATTGTCTTTGTAGATCAGCGAGCCAAAGGTGGTGACCTTGCCTTCGATATTGTTCTCGTCCTTGATGCCCGTCGGCAGGCCTTCGAGGGGCCGGAGATCGCCGGCATCCGCCGCATATCTTGCTTCCGCCTTGCGCGCTTCAGACAGCGCTTCCTCGGCATAGAGCGCCGTGAAGCCGTTGACGGTATCCTTGATCTCTTCCGCCCGTGCGAGATAGGCCTGCAGTAATTCGACCGGCGACAATGTACGGTCCTTGAACCGACGAAGCGCCTCTGAGGCAGTGAGATAGCAGATGTTGAGATCGGACATCAAAATCCCCGGCGATGAAATGGAATGGATCGAACACGGGCAGTAAGCAAAAAAATGATTGATCGGTCAATCAAAATTTTATTGACAGCCGCGTTTCTCGATTCTAGCCTTTTTCCCAAGGCGGCACTGACGACCGCCATCCGAAAAATCGCATGGTTTCTGCCGGCGCGTAAGTCGGCCAATAAAGGGGAACTGAAAATGTCGGATGCACGTATTCGTGAAATGAACTTCTGGGCTGATCGTTATCGCAATGGCGGTATCTCTCGGCGCGAATTTCTTGGTCGGGCTTCGGCCCTCGCAGCAGTGTCGGCCGCCGGACTCGGCTTCAATCCGGCGACGCTTCTCGCGTCGGAACCCAAGCAAGGCGGCTATGCGCGCTTCGGCATGTCGGATGCCTCGCAGCAGGACACACTCGACCCCGGCACATGGCCTGCCAGCTTCGCCCAGGCGGCGTTCAACGGCTCGCTGTGCAACAACCTCACCGAGATCGCGGCGGACGGCAGCATCGTCGGCGACCTCGCCGAAAGCTTCGAGCCGGCCGATGGTGCCAAAAAATGGATCTTCAAGATCCGCAACGGCATCACCTTCCACGACGGCAAGAGCCTGACGATAAAGGACATTCAGGAGGCGTTCCACTATCATATGGGCGACAAGTCGACATCCGGCGCAAAGTCGCTGCTGTCGCAGGTGGAATCGATCGACGCCGATGGCCCGAACACCATCATCTTCAACCTCAAATCCGGCACGGCCGACTTCCCCTACCTGGTTGCCGACTATCATCTGTCGATCATGCCGGCGAAGGAAGAAGGCGGAATCGACTGGCAGCGCGGCGTGGGCACAGGCAGCTTCATCCTCGAGAATTTCGAGCCGGGTTCGTCGGTCAAGATGAAGCGCAATCCGAACTACCACAAGAACAACAAGCCCTATTTCGATGAAGTCGAATTCATTGCCATCATGGACCAGACGGCGCGGCTCAATGCCTTCCTCACCGGCGAAGTCGACTTCAGCGGCGATATCGATGTCCGCAACATGGCGCTGATCGATCGCAACCCGGAACTTGAGATCCTGCGCATCCCGAGCCTGCGCCATTTCACCTTCGACATGGACACCACGGCCAAGCCCTTCGACAATCTCGATGTCCGGCTTGCCATGAAATATGCGCTCGATCGCGACGACATCCTGCGCAAGGTCTTCCTGAATGAAGCCAAGAAAGGTAACGACACGCCGGTCGCCTCGGCCATGCCGTTCTTCAAGGATCCGACGCCACAGTTCGACTATAATATCGAAAAGGCCAAGGAACATCTCGCCAAAGCGGGTCTGAAGACTCTCGACGTCGACCTGTCGGTGTCCGAAGCCGCCTTCCCGGGCGCGACAGAGTCGGCGGTGCTCTACAAGGAGCACGCTGCAAAGGCCGGCATCAACATCAATATCATCCGCGAGGCAGACGACGGCTACTGGGAAAACGTCTGGCTGAAGAAGCCTTTCAACGGCTGTGACTGGTACGGCCGCGCCACCTGCGACTGGCTGTTTTCGACTGCCTATGCCGCCGACGCCTCCTGGAACAACACACACTGGAACAATCCGCGTTTCAACGAGCTGCTTGTTGCCGCCCGCTCGGAGACGGACAATGACAAGCGTGCGGCGCAATATGGCGAAATGCAACAGCTGCTGCACGATGACGGCGGCGTGATCACCGTTGCCTTTGTCAACTGGGTCTACGGCCTGAACAAGAAGATCGCCCACGGACCGGTCAGCGGCATCTTCCCCTGCGATAACCTGCGCATGACCGAGCGCTGGTGGATGGCCTGATGCCTTCGCCCGGCCGCCCGGCTCTACTTCGGAGGTGACAGGCGGCCGGATTTTACATTGAATGAGAATAGCCGCACCCACGCGGCGTGACCGCCCCCGATCTCTCGTCGTCATCAGGGACGGTCACCATTCTCATCCAGCCATAACGGAACATCGGTTTGGTTTCGAATTCGCATCCCATTCTCGGCATGATTCTGCAGCGGCTCGCCCTCGGGCTGTTGAGCCTGCTGATCGTGTCGATCGTCATCTTCACGGCCGTCAGCATGCTTCCGGGTGACTTCGCCAGCGCCGTTTTGGGACGGTCGGCGACACCCGAAACCGTCGCCGCCTTCCAGCAGAACCTTGGTCTGGACCAACCGTGGCCGCGGCGTTACTTCCAGTGGCTCGCTGGCGCGCTGATCGGCGACTTCGGCAACTCCTTCAGCAACCGGCCGGTCAGCGCCGTCATCGGCTCCCGGCTGTTCAACACGCTGAAGCTGGCGGCCTTGACCGCGATGATTGCCGTACCGATTGCGGTATTCCTCGGCACGATCTGCGCACGCTACCGCAACAAGCCGATCGACCGGTTCCTGAGCGCCATCACGCTCGCCTCGATCTCGCTGCCGGAATTCTTCATCGCCTATGTATTGATGCTGTTCCTAGCCACCAAACTGCACATCTTCCCGACGTTGTCGAGCATTCGGGGAAGCATGGACATGTTGGAACAACTGCACCGCATGGCCCTGCCGGTTCTGACGCTGATGTTCGTGACCCTCGCTCACATGATGCGCAATACCCGAGCCGCGCTGATCGGCATCATGTCGCATCCCTATATCGAGATGGCCCGGCTGAAGGGCGAGCCGGAAATGCGCATCATCTTGCGCCATGCGCTGCCCAACGCGATCGGACCTATTGCCAGCGTCATCGCCATCAATCTCGCCTATCTGATTGCGGGCGTGGTGGTCGTTGAAGTGGTGTTCGTCTATCCGGGTATCGGCCAGACAATGGTCGACGCTGTCCGCAATCGCGACGTGCCCGTGGTACAGGCCTGCGCCCTGATCTTCGCTGCAAACTATATCATTCTCAATCTCGTTGCCGACCTTGTTTCCATCGTCAGCAATCCGAGACTGCTCCATCCGAGATGAGGCGATGATGTCCGAATCCAGCCTTTCCGCTTCGCCCGCATCTGCACCGGATCGCAATATGGTCCAACAGATCATCCATGCCTTAAGACAGGCACCGGTAACCGCGCTGACCGGCTTGGTCATCGTCGGCATCTATGTCGTCGCTGCCGTCTTCGCGCCCTGGATCGCACCCTATGGCGAATACGAGGTCGTCTCCGACATTCCATTTGCGCCCTGGAGCGAAGCCAACCTTTTGGGCACCGATCAGCTGGGGCGAGATTTCCTTACCCGAATTATTTACGGTGCCCGCAACTCCATCGGCATCGCCTTCGTAACGACCTTGCTCGCCTTCGCAATCGGCGGCTTCTTCGGGATCATGGCCGCAGCGCTCAGGGGCTGGGTCGACCAGGTTTTTAGCCGTCTCGTCGACGCGGTAATGTCGATCCCCGATCTCATCTTCACCCTTCTCCTGCTGGCAATCTTCGGCTCGTCGGTGCTGAACCTGATCCTGATCATCGCCGTTCTGGATTCGACCCGTATCTTCCGCATTTCCCGGGCATCCGCCATGAATGTGGTGACACTTGATTATGTCGAGGCGTCCACCGCGCGTGGCGAAGGTCTGTACTGGAGGATCGTGCACGAAATCCTGCCTAACATTCTACCGATTCTGATCTCGGAATTCGGCATGCGCTTCTGCTTCGTCTTCCTGGTCATCGCCGCGCTGTCCTTCCTCGGGGTCGGGCTACAGCCACCCATGGCCGAATGGGGATCGATGGTGCGTGACAATGCGGTGCTGATCAATTCCGGCGACATCACGCCACTGATCCCCGCCAGCGCGATCGCGCTGCTGACCGTCGGCGTCAATTTCGTCGCCGACTGGCTGTTGAGCAAATCGAGCGGACTGTCCAATGAAGAGTGAGCCCCAATCGCCCCCCATCGTCCTGTCAGTCACCGATCTCAGGATCGAGGCAAAGGCCAACGACGGTTGGATCGAGATCGTCAAGGGCGTGAACTTGACCTTGCGCCGCGGCGAGGTGCTGGGTCTGGTCGGCGAGTCCGGCGCCGGCAAGTCGACGATCGGCCTGGCCGCTCTCGGCTATTTCCGCCCGGGATGCCGTCGGACCCGCGGCAGCGTGCGTTTCGGCGAAACCGACGTGCTCGGGCTCACGGAAGCGAAACGCCGCACATTGCGCGGTACCCAGGTCGCCTATGTTGCGCAAAGCGCGGCCGCGTCCTTTAACCCCGCCAAGCGACTGATGGACCAGATCGTGGAAGCGGCGGTGACGCGCGGCGGCATGCAGCGCGCCGTGGCCGAGCAACGCGCCGTGGCGTTATTCCGATCCCTGCAACTGCCAAATCCCGAAATATTCGGCAAACGCTATCCGCATCAGGTCTCCGGCGGCCAGTTGCAGCGTGCGATGACGGCCATGGCGATGATCTGCCAGCCGGATCTGATCGTGTTCGACGAACCGACCACCGCGCTGGACGTGACGACACAGGTTGAAGTGCTGGTGTCGATCCGCCGGGCGATCAAGGAACATGGCGCAGCGGTGCTCTATATTTCTCACGACCTGGCAATCGTGGCGCAGATGGCCGATCGCGTCATGGTGCTGCGCTACGGAGAGGCCGTCGAGGAAGCGCCGATCCGCCAGATCATGGAGGCGCCGAGCCACCCTTACACCAAGTCGCTCTGGGCGGTTCGCAGCCTGCAGACGCCCGCAAAACCCGAACTCGAGCCGCTGCTTGAAGTCGAGGGCATATCGGCTGCCTATGGCAGGTTCAAGGCGCTGGAGGACATCGATTTTTCGATCGGCAAGCGCCAGACTCTGGCCGTGGTCGGCGAGTCCGGGTCGGGCAAATCGACGCTCGGCCGGTTGATCGCCGGCCTGATGCCGCCGGTCAAAGGCACAGTCAAGCTCGACGGCAAGTCTCTGCCGACGCTCGTGCGCCAGCGCGACAAAGACATGCTACGCCGGATCCAAATCATCTACCAATCGGCCGACACTGCGCTCAATCCGCGTCATACGATCCGCAAGATTCTCGGCAGGCCATTGACATTCTTCCAGAGCCTGCGCGGCGCGGCGCGTGAACAGCGTGTCATCGAGCTGCTGAAGATGGTGGAACTCGATCCGGGTTATGCGGGTCGCTATCCGGCCCAGCTTTCAGGCGGCCAACGACAGCGCGTAGCGATCGCCCGTGCGCTGGCCGCCAATCCCGACCTGATCATCTGCGACGAAATCACCTCGGCTCTCGACCAGCTCGTCCAGGCCGGCATTCTGCAGATGTTGGCGGACCTGCAGCAGCGGCTCGGCGTATCCTACCTGTTCATCACGCACGACCTGGAGATCGTCCGTGCAATCGCCGACCGCGTCATCGTCATGAGCCAGGGGCGCATCGTCGACCAGGGCTCGCGGGCCGAAGTGCTCTCGCCGCCTTATCCCGACTACACCAAGCTGCTGCTCGATTCAGTGCCGGAAATGGCGCCCGACTGGCTCGACCGCCTGTTGACGAAACGCAGTTCCGCCGTGAATTGACGCATCGCAGCAAGAGGGGCGAGTGCTGCCTGGCCCATACCGCCTGACGGATGAAACATAAACGATGGATATCCTGATTGAACTGAGGTCAGCACGGGCGCGAAGGGATTGCTGCCCGGTAAGGACAGTGATCCCGGACGTTCCGCCTACGACAATCGTCTCTTCCTTGAGGCGATCCTCTGGAAGGTCCGGGTCGGCGCGCCGTGGCGCGATCTGCCGGATGAGTTCGGTCCATGGAACTCGGTGTTCAAGCGGTTCCGCCGACGGGCGAAGAAAGGCGTGTTCGAACGGATTTTCAATGCCTTGTCTGGCGAACCGGATTTCGAATACGCGATGATCGACGCCACGATCATTCGCGTTCATCAGCACGGGATGGGAGCAAAAGGGGGGCTTGCCATCAGGCCATCGGGCGCTCACGCGGCGGACTGACGACAAAGATCAGCGCGCGTGGAATGAGAGATATGGCGTTCCACGCGACGGGCGACGCGAGCAACGGCACGGCGTTTGCGATCACATCCGAAGACGTTTCTCGACCTCATGCTCCCGGAACGCCACAATACAGAGACGGAAATCCACGATATGGTATCGCCGTCCTGAGGTCGTGCTGGGAAGGATTGGGATGAATCGAGCCCAAGCGGGCGACACGCTCCCGGAGCTGCCGGCGACTATCCTGTTGCGCGAGATTGTTCCCGTGCCGAAGCCAATCCCCGGGCAATGTTCTCCGACACCAGCAGGGCATGTTCGGTCACCTGGGGCAATCCCATCAGCTCGCCGAAGGTCCCGCGCGCCAGCGGGCCGGCGATGAAAAGCGTTTCGGCGGCCTCTCCACTCGTGCCGACGGCGCGGCTGTCGTCATCGACCGCAAGGCCGAGGCCGACCGTATCGAGTTGCAGCACACCCGCCGCCGCCAGCGTTTCGAGGAACGGCTGGCTTGACAGGATCGCACGATGGCCCGGCCCCGTCGTTACCACCACAGCATCGTAATGCTCCTCGAACGGTTGTCCGCCCCGGCGCGAGCGAAGTGCCACGGCGATCGTGCCGTCCTGCCGGAGAACAGCACCGGTGAGCGAGGCTGCATGGATGTGCAATGAGCCGGCGGAAAGGCGGCGGTCGATGACGGCCTCCACCTGCGGCGCAATGCGGAAACGGTGCACATCCCAGTAGGGCCGCAGATGGCGGACGAGCCGGCGTCGTTCTGCCGTTGGCAAGGTGCGCCAGATCGCGCCGCCCTCGCCACGCAGCCTGTCGAAGACAGCATGCCAGGTGATGCCCTCCCCCGCTGCCTGTTCGAGCGTGCGGCGAACACGGCGGAGAAGCTCGCGCGCCGAACAGGCGGGAGAGGTCGTGAAGTCGCCGAACGGCTCCTGCGGCAGAAGTGTATGCCCGCGCGAGCGCAGGCCCCGGCGCGAGACGGCGGTAATCGGGCCCTCGTGGCCCGCCGCATCGAGCGCCGTGATCACGTCGGCGGCAGTGAGTCCCGTGCCGACGACGAGCACGCGATCCTTGCGGGAAATGCCGGCAAGCGCGCCCGGCACCGTGGCATCGGGAATATAGGCCGGATGGCCGGCAAGGGCCCGGTCGAGGACGGCGGGCGCCTGCGGGCTCGGATGGGTCGTGGCCACCACCACGCGGTCCGCTTTCACGACGGAACCGTCCGCCGCCGTGATCCGCCATCCGCCGGACGTGGCCGTCACGACGCGAACGCGGCTGCGGCGGTGCTCGATCCGACCCGCAGCGACGAGCGGCCGGAGCATGGCATCGACGTAACGCCCAAAGGTTGAGCGGCGGGCGAAGACACGCCCGTCCTCGGTCACGGCCTCGCGGTCATCGGCAAGTGCGCCCGTCGCGAGCAGCCAGCGCTCGAAATGTGTATCGTCGCCCGGAAGAAGCGTCATGCGCGCGGCCGGCACGTTGATGCGGTGGACTGGCTCGTCGGTGTCATAGGCAAGGCCGCCGCCGAGCATGGCGCGCGGCTCGTAGACGACGATCCGCGCCGTGCCTTCGGGCAGCAAGCGGGCGAGATGGTAGGCGACGGCCGCGCCGGTAAAGCCGCCGCCGACGATTGCGACGACCGGCACGGATATCGCGCCGACGATCATGTCAGGCGCCGACGGATTTGAGGGTCGGAACCGCTTCGGCCTCGCGTCGCTTCACCGCTTCGATATCGCGGTAGCCGTCGGCGGGGTGGGTCTTCGGCAGGTAGGGACCTTCGCCGAAAAGTTTCTCGCGCAGTGTCCCCGGCCGGTAGACAGTGGGATAGGCACCGCGCTTCTGCAGTTCCGGCACGATATGGGCGACGACGTCCTCGAAGCTGTCCGGCGTTACCGCATAGGCAAGGTTGAACCCGTCGACATCCGTGTCGTCCACCCATTCCTGCAGGATATCGGCGATGCGCTCCGGCGAGCCGACGAAGACCGGCCCCATGCCGCCGATGCCGCCGAACTGCGCAAGCTCGTCGATGGTCCAGGATTTGTCGCCGCCGGCGATGTGTTCGACGAAGGAATGGATGGCGTTGGTTTCGATCTTCTCGACGACATCCGTCGGGGCATACTGGCCGAAGTCGATGCCGCTCCAGCCGGACATGAAGGTCAGCGAGCCGTCATAGGAGACGTAGCTCCTGTACTCCTCGAATTTCTTCTGCGCCTTTGTCTCGTTCTCGTCGGTGATGATGGTGACGAGCGTGTAGATATAGACCTTCTTCGGGTCGCGGCCGGCGGCGGCGATACGCTGTCGGATATCGGCGACATAGGCCTTCAGCACCGCTTTCGTCGGCGCGGCTACGAAGATGCATTCGGCATGGGCGGCGGCGAATGCCTTGCCGGGGCCGGATGCTCCGGCCTGGTAGAGAACGGGCGTACGCTGCGGCGAGGGTTCGGTGAGGCCGTAGCCCGGCACCTCGAAATACTTGCCCTTGTGGCCGATCTCGTGAACCTTTTCCGGATGGGTGAAGATGCGCCTGTCGCCATCGCGCACCACTGCCCCCTCCTCCCAGGAGCCTTCGAGCAGCTTGTAGAGCACCTCGACATATTCGGCCGCGACCTCGTAGCGGTTGTCATGCCGGCGAAGGCCGACCTGCCCGACATTCTTCGCGCCGCTCTCCAGATAGGAGGTGACGATATTCCAGCCGACGCGCCCCTTGGAATGATGGTCAGCCGTCGCAAGGCGCCGGGCGAAGGTATAGGGATGCTCGAAGGAGGTCGATGCGGTGATGCCGATGCCGAGATGTTCGGTTGCGAGCGCGATGGGGGCGGCAAGCTGGAGCGGATCGTTCACCGGGAGCTGCGCGGCCTGGTGGATGGCGTGATAGTTCGAGCCCTTGTAGACATCGTAGTAACCGATGACGTCGGCGATGAAGATGCCGTCGAAGACGCCGCGCTCCAGCGTGCGCGCAAGATCCTGCCAATAGTCTAGGTCCTTGTATGTCCAGGACTTGTCGCGCGGATGCGCCCAGAGACCGGGTGACTGGTGACCGACGCAGTTCATATCGAAGGCGTTGAAGCGGATGGGACGGGCCATGGGTCTCTCCAGGATAGCGAAGATGCCGGACGGCATCGTTTGGAGGCGATGATAACGCGGGCACTCCATAAATACAGAAATTCTATCTTTTATATAGACTAATTTCGGAAATGCCTTTTCTCGCTGCGGTCCTGCGCCTCTGGGAAGATGTCCGGGCGCGGCGGGACACCCGTCCGCCAGCCTTCATCCCTCCTTGCCGTGGCGCCTGCCCGGAAGGAACCCGACCGCAGGAGACCACCATGACTGTTCCACACCTCGTCAAGGAGCCCGATCCGCAGGCCGACCGGGCCCGCCTCTTCGCGAAAGCAGGGGAGATTTCCGCCGATCTCACGCGCCGCGGCGCGCAACTCGATGCAGAAGGCAAGCCGCCGCTGGAGGAGATCGACCGGCTGAAGCAGGAAGGACTGCTGGCGGCGCTGCACCCGGCCGGGATCGGCGGCGGCGGACTCGACTGGGTGGACGGGCTGCGACTGGTGCGCATCCTGGCGCGCGGCGAGAGCTCGATCGGCCAGCTGCTCGGCTATCACTTCGTCAACAGCCAGTATGTCTACTGGGCCGCCGACGACCCGGACAAGGCCTGGACCCTTGGCGCGGAGACCGTCGAAAAGCGGCTCTACTGGGGCGCCGCCGTCAATCCGCGCGATCCGGGCCTGACGCTGACCCGTAGCGGCGACCATTACCTCCTCAACGGCCGCAAGACCTTCTCCACCGGCGCGCATGTCTCTGACCGCATCAATGCCAGCGCCGTCTTCGGCGAGACCGTCGCCAGCCTCGTCCTGCCGACCGACCGGCCCGGCTATGTCGCCAATGACGACTGGGACAATATCGGCCAGCGGCTTTCCGACAGCGGCAGCGTCGATTTCCGCGACTTCCCCGTCTATGAGAGCGATTTCCTCCTGCCGCTCGCCGCCAAGGATGCCGCCCCGCCGGTACTGGCGACGTTCAACACGCCGCTGATCCAGCTCGTCTTCGTCAACTTCTATCTCGGCACGGCGGAGGGCGCGCTGGCCGCCGCCACCGATTACGTGAGGACCACGACGCGTCCCTGGATCACCTCGGGCGTCGAGAAGGCGAGCGAGGATCCCTATATCCTCGAGCGGATCGGCGAGTTCCGCGCCGCGCTGAAGGCCTCCGCGGCGCTTGCCGACGCCGCCGCGATCACGGTTCAGTCAGCGCTTGCGCGCGGCCGCTCGGTTACCGCACGCGAGCGCGGCGAAGCCGCGATCGAGGCCTATGAGGCCAAGGTCAACGCGACCCACGTCGCGCTCGACGTCACCGGCCGCGTCTTCGAGCTGACCGGCGCGCGCTCGACGGCCTCGCATTACCGCTTCGACCGTTACTGGCGCAACGTGCGCACCCACACGCTGCACGATCCGGTGTTCTACAAGGCCCGCGAGGTCGGCGATTTCGTGCTCAACGGCCGCGTGCCGGAGCCGAGCCTTTACAGCTGAGGCCAGCCCCGGACCCGCCATCCGCCGGCATGCCCGGCGGATGGATACGCTCCACATACTGCTCATCCACTCATGTGAGAAAGGCCGCAATCCCGAAGGATTGCGGCCAGCCGCCCCCCCCACCACGAGGATTGATTTCAGAGTGCGCCGCTTCTCGGCGGCGTGACGCCGTTGAGGTGATAGTTGCCGACGACGTGGTACTTCCAGCGTACCGGATCGTGCAGCGTGTGGGTGCGGGCATTGCGCCAGTGGCGCTCGAGGTTGAGGCCGCGCCTGGTGGCGGACGTGCCGGCCAGCTCGAAGAGCACGTTGGTGGCGTCGATGGCAAGTTCCGTGGTCAGCACCTTGGCAGCGGCCACCGCCAGCGTCGCGGCGACGGCGTTTTCCGCATCGAGGTTCACCTGCGCCTGGTCGACCTTGCGGCCGGCCCGCTCCAGAGTCGCCTCGGCAGCCTCGACGCGGATGGCGAGTTCGCCGATGCGCGCGATGGTCAGCGGATCGTCCGCGGCGCGCTCGACGCCGCTGTCCGTCCACGGCCGTGCCCTGTCGCGGACGTAGCCGATGGTCTCCTTCAGCGCCGCGCGCGCGATGCCGAGATCGATGGCGGCATGGATGATCTGGCCGACAGAGCCGATGGTGCCCGGCCGCTCGAACCCCTTCTGGTGCGGTACGACGGCATCGGCCGGCACGTAGACGTCGCGCAGGATCGTGGTGCCGCTGCCCGTCGTGCGCTGGCCGAAGCCGTCCCAGTCGTCGACGATCTCGATGCCCTCGGTCTCGCGCGGGGCAAACGACATGGTGAGGAGCCCTTCCTCGTCGAGCGCGAAGATCGCCACCCAATGGGCGAAGAGCACGCCCGTCGAATAGAATTTCCGCCCGTTTATGCGGAACCCCGCGCCGTCGCGCGTAATGCGGGTGTTGTAATCGCCCACCGTCTTCGTTCCGACCTCGGAAAGGGCATTGCCGAAGCGATCGCCGGCGAGCGCCCGGCCGAAATAGAAGCGCTTCTGCGCCTCGCTGCCGTCATGACGGAGGGCTTCGAGAATGTAGAAATGGTTCTGCGGGATCTGGCCGATCGAGCTATCGGCCTCGGAGAGGATCGCCGTGACCTCGGCGAGAACCGCATTCGACACGTCGATGCCGCCATATTCGGCGGGAACGGTGATGGCCAGCAGGCCGGAGGCGGAAAGCCTGTCCAGCTCCGTGTGCGGCAGCGCCCGCTCGTAGTCCCGCCGGCTCGCCCCGCTGGCGAAATCGGCGGCAAGCGTGCGGGCGACGGCAAGCGCCTCCTCCTCGCTGGCGATGCGGTGGGCGGTGTCCTGGTGTTCGGCGAGCCGGGTGACGCTGCTCATGAAGGATCCTTTCGAGATATCCCGGATCAGGCCCGGGCGGCGGCCTTGCGGTTGGCGAAGCCGATGGCGAGGACGGAGAAGATGAGGAGGCCGGTGCCGACCTGCTGCCAGTAGAAATTGAGACCCGACAGCAGGAGGCCATTGGCGACGATGCCGAGCAACAGCACGCCGAGAACGGTGCCCGGCACGTTCGGCCGGCCGTGCCGGTCGTAGGTGGTGCCGATGAAGGTCGCGCCGATGGCATTGAGGAGGAAGGCGTTTCCGGAGGAAGGAATGTAGACCGTGACAGTCGAGGTGAGGATGAGGCCGACCACGGCAGCGATCGTCGAGACCAGGATATAGGTGGCGGCCGTGATGCGCGGCAGGCGCAGGCCGGAATAGCGCACGACGCTGGCCTGGATGCCGGTGGCGAGCGCCACCCGGCCGAAGCGGCTGCGCGAGAGAACGAGCCAGGCGCCTGCGACGACGAGCGCGGTAACGGCGAGCGGCACGGGAATGCCGGCGAGCGTGCCATGGCCGAGGAAGCGGAAGGCTTCCGGCACACCGGCCGGCGGCAGGTAGACCGGGTTGCCGCCGTTCGTCAGCAATTGCTGCACGCTGCGGCCGACGAAGAGCGTGCCCAGCGTCGCGAGGAATGGCGAGATGCCGATCCCGGCGATAAGCACGGCATTGAACAGGCCGACCAGCGCGCCGCCGGCAAGCCCGCCGAGAGCCGCGAGCGCCACCGGCTGGCCGGCGAGCACGAGGGAAACGAAGGCGAAGCTCGCGAAATCGATTGCCGTGCCGACCGAAAGGTCGATGCCGCCCACCGAGACGGCGAAGGTCATTGCGATGGCGACGATGGCGAGCAGGGCGAAATTGTTCACCAGTACGCTGAGGAGATTCGCACCCGAGAGGAAACCGGGCGCAAGCGCGGCGAAGAGGGCAAAGACGGTGGCAAGCGCCGCGACCAGCGCATAGCGGGCGACGCCGCGGCTGAAGGAGGAGAGAGCGACGGTCGCCATATCAGGCATTCTCCTTGCGGCCGAGCAGCGTGGTGGCGGAAACGACGAGCAGGATCAGCAGTCCCTGCACGCCGCTGACCAGCGTGCTGGAAATGTTGAGGAGTTGGAAACCGTTGACGAGGAAGCCGACGAAGAGCGCAGACAGCAGCGTGCCGGTGATCGTCGGCACCAGCCGGCGGGAAAAGACCGTGCCGAGCAGGGCCGTGACGACGACCGGCAGCAACATGTCGCCGGCCCCGGTGGTGCTGCCCGAAAGATAGGAGACCGACAGGATGCCCGCGAGCCCGCCGCACAGGCCGCTCGCCAGAAAGGAGCCCGCGACGAAGGATCTGACCGGCAATCCCGCCGCGCGCGCCGCATCGGGAAACGCGCCGACCGCATAGAGGCGCAGGCCCAGCGGCGTATATTGCACGATGGCGGCAACGACGAGCGTGAAGCCGAGGAGAATATAGGCGAGCACGGGAATGCCGAGCGGTCCACCGGCCGACAGCGCCGACAGGAACTCGCTCGACGCCGGGACGACGGTGTTCTGCGTCAAAACCAGTTCGAGGCCCGCCACGACATTCATCACGGCGAGCGTCGCCAGCAGCGGCACGATGCCGGCCAGCGTGATGGCGGCGGCATTGACCGCGCCGATGGCAAGGCCCGTGACGAGCGCGCCGAGGACTGCCACGCCATCGCCATGCCCCGCCTGCGCCAGCGAGGCGTAGACGGCGGCGCTGAGGCCCATATTGGCGGCGAGCGACAAATCGATGCCGCCCGTCACGACATTCGAGCCGCCCGCGATGATGACGATGGTGAGGCCGATGGCCAGCACGCCCGATATGGCCGACTGACCGAGCACATTGCCGATATTGCCGACCGTGAGGAAGAACGGCGCGGTGACGGAGAAGACAATGAGAACGCCGAGGAAGACGGCGAGCGCGCCGCCCCGCAGCGCCAGCGCGGCGAGGCGGCGAGCGAAGGCAGGGCTGGTTCGGGCCGGCTCGAATGCCCTCTGCGCTTCGACTTCGAGCGCGGTCGCGGGAATATAGGGAACATCAACCAGCATGGAGAAGCGTCTCGTAGGCGCCCGTCACATCCGCAAGGACCTGATCCGGGCTCGTTTCGGAGGAAATGAATTGTCGCGTGACGCGGCCACGGAAGAGGACGAGCAGGCGATCGGTGACACCGAGCAGTTCCTCGATATCGGAGGAGAGCACGAGGACGCCTGCCCCGCGTTCGGCAAGTTCCCCGATCAGCCGGTAAATCTCCACCTTGGCGGCGATGTCGACGCCGACCGTGGGCTCGTCGAGCAGGTAGATTTCCGACTGGCGGCTCAGCCACTTGGCGATGGCCACCTTCTGCTGGTTGCCGCCCGAAAGCGTCTTCACCAGCGCGTCGACACCGTCGGTCTTGATCTGCAGCCGCTGGACGAGATCTTCCGTCTGTCGCCGTTCCGCGCCGCGGTTGATGAGGCCGTGGGAAAAACGGCCGAGGCTGGCGAGCGTGGTGTTTTCCGTGACGGAAAGGTCGAGCGCGACACCGTCGCTGCGGCGGTCCTCCGGCACCAGCGCAAGACGACGCTCTGTCGCGGCGGCGGGATCGGCGGAGAACACCGTCTCCCCTTTGACGGAAACGGTTCCGCCGGTCGGCCGGTCGAGGCCGAAGAGCGTGCGCACCACCTCCTTGGCTCCGGAGCCGACGAGGCCGGTAAGACCTAGAACCTCACCCCTGCGCAGCGAAAAGGAAACGGCCTCGTAACGGCCGGCGAGCACCAGATCATCCACCTGCAGGATCACTTCACCCGGCGTGACGTCGGACTTCGGGTAGAGCTCGCCGATATCGCGGTTGACCATCAGCGCACCGATCTTGGCTGCGGAAGTTTCCGCGACCGGCAGGGTCGCGACGTCGCGGCCGTTGCGCAGCACCGTCACCGTATCGCACAGATCGACGATCTCGCCGAGATAGTGAGAGATGTAGAGAATGGTGACGCCTTCTGCGCTGAGGCGGCGGATGAGCTGGAAGAGCAGGTCCGCCTCGCGCCGGACCAGCGCGGCCGTCGGCTCGTCGAAGACCAGCACCTTCGGGTCGGCAATGAGCGCGCGGGTGATCTGCACGATCTGTTTCTCCGCCGCCGAAAGCTCGGCGATCAGCGCCGAATGGGGCAGCGAGACACCGAAGTAGCGCTCAAGGATCTCGGCGGATCTGCGCCGCATCGCCGCGCGGTCGAGGAAGGGCGTGCCGGGAATGCGCGGCTCGCGCCCGAGGAACAGCGCCTCGCCCACCGTGAAGGTTGGAACGAGCAGGCGATCCTGGTGGATGAAATGGATGCCGAGCTCTTCCGCGAGATGCGGCGTCAGCCGGTCATAGGACTTGCCGTCGATCTCGACCGCGCCCCCGTCCGCCCGGTGAAGGCCGGCGATGAGCTTGATCAGCGTCGACTTGCCCGCTCCGTTCTGGCCGACGAGGCCATGGATCGAACCGCGCGCGACGGCCAGCGACGCGCCCGACAGGGCCTGCGCCCCGCCGAAGCGCTTGACGATGTTTTCGAGACGGATGATCGCCTCGCCACTCTCTGCCATGGCCGTGCTCCCGATTGCCTGGAAATGAGGCCGCGGCAAAACCGCCGCGCCTCTCCGCGAACATCAGCCGAGGCCGAGCTTCTTCGAGATTTCGCCGACATTCTGCTTGTTGGCGAGAAGCGCCGGCACATAGGTCTCACGCGGCAGCGTCTCGCCGGCAAAATGGCGGGCGACATTCTGAATGGCGACGCGGCCGAGTTCGGCGGGCTGCTGGGCGACGTCGGCGGCGGCCGGCGAATTCGGATCGGCGACCAGCTGGAGCACTTCCGGGCTGCCATCGACGCCATAGGTCCTGATCTCGGTACGGCCGGCGGCGGCCAGCGCCTGGGTCGCGCCGAGCTGCGGGATGTCCCACGCCGACCAGATCGCCTTGATCGAACCCTTTTCCGGATATTTCGCAAGGATCGCGGTGATCTGGGTGAAGGCATCCTGGACAGTGTTCGGGATCACGTCGCGCAGCTCCGGCTGCACGATCTGCACCTTCGGGAAATATTTGACCACGTTGACCAGCTGGTCGTAGCGGATCGCGCAGGGGGTCACACCGTAGAAGCCGTTGAAGACGACGATATTGCCCTCGCCGCCGATGTCGGAAACGAGTTGAAGCGCGAGGTCCTTGCCGATGCCCCAGTTGTCGGAGGTGGAATTGTTGAGCGAATTGACCGAGCCGACATCGATGGTCAGCACCGGGATATCGGCCTCGCGCGCCTTCTTCAGCCACGGATCGATGACGCTGAGCGTGCCGAGCAGCTGGACGATGGCGTCCGGCTTCTGAGCGATCAGCGTCTGCAACTGCGAGACGAGCTTGCCGTCATTGCGGCCGGCATCGACGGCGATCGGCTCGCCGCCGAGGCGTTTTACTTCCTCGATCTGCGCATTGTAGGCCTGCAGGTCGAAGAAATGGTCGGTGCCGGCGGCGCTGATGCCGATGCGTTTTCCCTTGAGCGAAAGCCCTTCCGCGGCCGCGGCCGTGCGTGCAGAAAGAAGGCCCGTTCCCGCCACCACGCCGGCGACGGCCGTGAGCTTCAGGAGGTTGCGGCGGTTGACGCCAGAGTGGATGTCGTCGGTCATGATGTCCTCGTTGAGTCAATGATAATTTAATCTATAGATTAAATAGACTAAAGCGTGGAGACAGGCAGGATTTTCCAAAATGCGGGAGGTTGTGAGAAGAATCGGCTCCGCGCATATCCCGCCCCGTGTGAAGGCCCCCGCTTACTCCGCGGCCTGATTCCCGCGGCGGAACGAACCGACAGGATGGCGGTCCGGCAGGCGGTCGCCTTGGCCGAAAAGGCGGTTGCGCAGACTGCCCGCACCATAGGCCGTCTTATAGCGGCCCCGTTCCTGCAGCACTGGAATGACGAAATCGATGAAGTCTTCGTAGCTTTCCGGCACGACGGTGCGGGCAAGATTGAAACCATCCACCTCGCCCTCGACGATCCAGGTCTCCAGAGCATCGGCGACCTGCGAGGGATCGCCGACGATCAGCGGATACCGCCCGCCGAGGGGCATGCCGGAGAGAATGTTCCGCTTCGTCCAGCCGCGCTCGCGCGCAAGATCGACCGAGGTTTGCACAAAATTTCCCTTGCCGTAGGCGATCGCCTCGTCGAGATCGTATTGCGAGAAATCGATGCCTGTGCCGGCAGAGAAATGCGCAAGGCCCGCCTCGGTACTGGCATGGCGCGCATAGTCCTCGAATTTCTCCCTTGCCGCCTTTTCCGTGCGGTCGACGACGACGGTAATGCCGGCGAAGACACGCACGTCCTCGGCCTCGCGCCCCGCTTCCACCGCGCCCTGCCGGATCGCACGCGATGCCGTGCGGGCGACCAACGTGTCCGGCGAGGAGATGAAGACGCATTCGGCATGGCGTGACGCAAATTGCCGTCCGCGGCCGGATGTGCCGGCCTGATAGAGGACGGGCGTGCGCTGGCGAGACGGTTCGGAGAGATGATAGCCCTCCGCCTTGAAATACGTGCCCTCGTGGCGGATTTTCCGCACCCTGGCCGGGTCGGCGTAGATGCGTGCAGCGCGGTCACGCCGCACGGCATCCTCGTCCCAGCTGCCTTCCCACAGCGCATAGAGCAGATCGAGGCATTCATCCGCCCGGTCATAGCGCGTGTCGTGCTCGCCAAGGGCCGCCTGGCCCACGGCGCGGGCCGCACTGTCGAGATAGCCGGTCACAATGTTCCAGCCGATGCGACCGTCCGTCAGGTGATCGAGCGTCGAGAGGCGCCGGGCGAAGATATAGGGCTCCTCGGCATTGACATTGACGGTCACGCCGAAGCCGAGCCCCTTCGTCACCGCTGCCATGGCCGAGACCAGCATCAGGGGATCGTTCACCGGAAGCTGGATGGATTCGCGCAGCGTCAGGTCGACGGACTGCTGGTAGACATCGTAGACCCCGACGATATCGGCGAGGAACAGTCCGTCGAACAGGCCGCGCTCCAGCGTCGCGGCGAGCGACGTCCAGTAGTCCAGCCTGTTGTAGTCACTCGACCGGTCGCGCGGATGGGTCCAGAGGCCATGGTTGATGTGGCCGACGCAGTTCATGTTGAACGCGTTGAGCAAAATTTCCTTCGCCATGAACCGCGTCAGATCCAGGAATGCAGCGGCGGCTGCACGCCGTTGAGATAATACTGGCCGATCGCATGGAACTTCCAGCGAACGGGATCGTGCAGCGTATGTGTGCGCGCATCGCGCCAGAAGCGGTCGAGATTGTGCACGCCGAGCGTCGAACGGGTGCCGACAAGCTCGAAAAGCTTGTTGGCGGCGGCAAGCGCCACTTCCGTCGTCAACACCTTGGCCTCGGCCACCGCGATCTTCGCCTTGCCGATCGTCTCGTCGTTGACGTCGGCGATCGTCGCGTCAAGCTGCCGGCCGGCGCGCTCCAGCAAGGCTTCGGCGGCGTGCAGGCGGATCTTCAGGTCACCGACGGCGGCGATCGTGTAGGGATCGTCACCGGCGCGATCCGAGCCGCTGTCGATCCACGGACGGGCATGGTTGCGCACGAGATCGATCGTCGCGTCGATGGCGCCGCGCGCAATGCCGGCATCGATGGCCGCATGGATGAGCTGGCTCTGCGGGCCGACGGCGCTCTGGTTTTCGTAGACGATATGGGCTGGGAGAACGCGGCTTATCGGGATGACGACGTCATCCAGCACCACCGTGCCGCTCGCCGTGGTGCGCTGGCCGAAGGCCGACCAGTCGTTGACGACCTCCAGCCCCGCCGCATCGCGATCCGCCACCGCAACGACGACATGCCCGTCCTCATCGAGCGCGACAACGGGCACGAGATGCGCAAAGAGCGCACCCGTCGAATAGAATTTCCTGCCCGAGACGACGAAGTGATCGCCCTTGCGGACAAGCCTGGTCTCGAAGGCCTCGACATTCTTGCCGCCGAATTCGGAGAAGGCATTGCCGAGGCGCTTTCCGGAGAGCACCGCATCGAACAACTCGCGCCTTTGCGCCTCGCTGCCCGTCTGCCTGATGACGTCGATGATCTCGAAGCTGTTCTGGGCGACCTGCGTCAGCGAGGGATCGCCGGCAGCAAGGGTGGCGAAGACCCTTGCCAGCGTGACCTGCGAAACGCCGGCACCGCCATATTCCTTGGGAATGGTGATGCCCCACAATCCGCTCTGCGAAAACAGATCGACCTCGCGGAACGGCAGCCGCCTTTCGCGGTCACGCTCTTTCGCCTCCTCGGCAAACAGCGGGCGGAGTTGCGCGGCAACGGCAATCGCCTCCGCGTCGTCGCGGATGACATGGGCGGGCGTTACCGGCGGGTTCGGCAGCCAGCCGGGTTCACCCGGCTCTGCGTGGGAAGATCGGCGGATTGCGGTCGCGCGGTTCGAGGTCATGAGGATGCAGCCATCTTTTCGGAAGGAAAAGCCGGGCCGCGCACACGGCGCAGCCCGGCGGCGAAACGCGGAAGATCAGAAGGCGGCGACCACCTGTCCCTTGTAGCGCTCCTCGATGAACTTCCGCGTCTCGTCACTGTTGAGCGCCTTGGCGAGCTTGGCGACACGCGGGTCGTCCTTGGTCTCGGGACGCGTCACGAGATATTCGCTCCACACGTTGTAGCCGTCCTGGCCGCGGTCGATGAGCAGCGCCTTGTCGATGTCGAGCTTGGCCTCGAAGACGTAGTTGCCGTTGAGAGCCGCCAGATCGACCTCCGCCAGCGCACGCGGCAGGAGGGCGGATTCCAGTTCGACGATCTTGAGGTTCCTCGGATTCTCGACGACGTCCTTGATGGTCGGCAGCGAATCTTCCGGCGAGGTCAGTTCCGGCTTGCCGGAAACCTTGATGAGGCCGAGCTTCTGGAGAAGCAGCAGGCCGCGGCCGCCGTTGACCGGATCGTTCGGGATCGCAACGGTAGCGCCGTCCGCAAGCTTGTCGACCGCATCGATCTTCGTCGAATAGGCGACGAAGGGCTCGATGTGGACGGGCACGATCGGCACCAGGGACGTCCCGCGCTCTTTGTTGTAGTCGTTCAGGAACGGCCTGTACTGGTAGTAGTTGGCGTCGAGTTCGCCGGAGACGAGCTGGGCGTTCGGCTGGATGTAGTCCGTAAAGACTCGGATATCGAGATCGAGTCCGTCCTTGGCAAGGATCGGCTTCACGAATTCGAGGATTTCCGCGTGCGGGATGGCGGTGGCGCCGACGACGAGCGTGTCGTTCGCCCTAGCGGAGCCGAAGGCGGCGAGCGCAAGGGCGGCGGCGATGGTGATGGATTTCAGGATGCGCATATGGGTCCTCCGAGCGCTGGTCATTTGCGGGAAAAGTGGGTGACGAGGCGATTGCCGCTCGCCTGGATGAGCTGGACGAAGACGATGAGGATCGCCACGCACACCAGCATGATTTCGGTCTGGAACCGGTGGTAGCCGTAGCGGATGGCCAGATCCCCGAGCCCGCCGCCGCCGATGGCGCCGGACATGGCCGTGTAGTCGACGAGCACGATGGCCGTGACGGTGATGGCCGCCAGCAGGCTCGGCAGCGCCTCGGGCAGCACAGCGCGGCAAATCGTCTGCGTGGTGGAAGCGCCCATGGCGAGGCTTGCCTCGATGATGCCGCGGTCCACCTCGCGCAATGCCGTCTCCACAAGCCGCGCGAAAAAAGGCACGGTGCCGACGACGAGCGGGAAGATGACCCCGCGAATGCCGAGCGACGTGCCGGTGACGATCACCGTGATGGGCATCAGCACGATGAGCAGGATGATGAACGGCACCGAGCGGATGATGCTCAGCACGAAGGACAGGCTGCCATAGGCGAGCGGCGCCTGGAACAGCTGCTGCCGGCCGGTGAGGAAGAGCAGGATGCCGAGCGGCAGGCCGGCGGCCACCGTCAGCAGAAGCGCACCGCCGACCATGGCCAGCGTCTGGGCAAGGGCTGCGCCGATATCGCCCCAGTAGAGATTGTCAAACGACATGGCACGCCCTTTCCTCGATTTCCGGCACCGGCGCCACGCCCTGCAATTCCACATCGACACCGCTGGCGCGCAGGCCGGCAATGGCGCCTGCCACGTCGCGTCCGCTGAGCGATACGATGAACTGAGCGTAGGGCGTCTCGCGGATATGCCCGACGCGGCCGGCGAGGATCGCGTAATCGACAAGGTTTTCGCGCGCGATGCGGCCGAGGATGGGCTTGTGCGCCGCCGGCCCCGTGAAGGTAAGGCGCACCGCGCGGCCTCCGAGATCGGAGGCAGCCGCCGCGTCGAGCGAGCCGCCATCGGGCTCGGCCTCGCGCACGAGGCGCAGCGTCGCGGCATGGCGCGGATGCAGGAAGACCCTGGTGACCGGGCCCTCCTCCACAACGCGGCCGCGATCGAGCACGGCGACACGATCGCAGGCGCGGCGGATGACATCCATCTCATGGGTGATGAGCGCGACGGTGACGCCGAGATCGCGATTGATCTGGCGCAGCAGATCGAGCACGGCGCCCGTCGTCTGCGGGTCGAGCGCGCTCGTCGCCTCGTCGCAGAGCAGCACCGCGGGTTCGCAGGCAAGCGCCCTCGCAATGCCCACACGCTGCTTCTGCCCGCCCGAAAGCTGGCGGGGATATTTCCGCGCATGTTCGGAAAGGCCAACGCGGTCGAGCAATGCGGCCACGCGCACGGCGATCTCGTTCCTGCCATACGCGCCGGTCAGTTCCAGCGGATAGGCGACATTGCCGGCAACCGTACGGGCGCTCAAGAGGTTGAAATGCTGGAACACCATGCCGATCGACCGGCGCAGCGCCCGCAGGCGCTGGCCCCTGGCATCCGTCACCCGCTCGCCGCCGACGAAAACCTCGCCGCCATCAGGGCGTTCCAGCAGGTTGATCAGCCGCACAAGCGTCGACTTGCCGGCGCCGGAGGAGCCGATGATGCCGAAAATCTCACCCCTGGCGATAGTGAGGTCGATGCCGTCGAGTGCCGCGACCGCACCCTCCTTGCCGGCAAAGCTCTTCGTGATGCCTTCGAGCCGGATCATCACCTCAGCCCGCACTCGCGCCGATGCGCCACTGGTAGGGGGGCGGCGTGCCGTTGACGGCGAAATCGCCGATGATGCGTTGCTTGTAGATGCGCGGATTGTGCGAGGCGAGCGTGCGGGCGTTGCGCCAGTGGCGGTCGAGACCGGCTGGCTTCTTCGTCGCGGAGGCGCCGAGCGCGTCGAACAGCAGGGTCGATGCATCGAGGATCAGGTCAGAGACAACCGTCTGGGCCTGTGCGGCCTCGAGCTCGGCAATCGCATTCGCCTTTTCCTCGGCATCCGCGTCGTCGACGAAATGCGCTTCGAAGGCGCGTTGCAGGCTGGCCGCTGCCTGCAACGTGATGGCACCCGCCGCATAGGCGGCTGCGCGGATGCGGCCGACGACCTGCAGGACCTGCGGATCCTCGCTGGAGCGCGCGGCGGCGGCATGGGTATAGGTGCGGCGCCGCTCCGCCACGGCTTTCGCGACATCGGCGGTGATTGCGCGACCGATGCCGGAGAGCGTCGCGAGATGCACCAGCTGGTAGAAGGCGGCCGAATATCTGAAGCGCTCGTCGTCGATGACGATGTCTTGCGGCTCGACCACGACGTCGCGGAAGGTGGTCGTGCCGCTGGCGGTGAGAATCTGGCCGAAACCGTCCCAGTCATCGACGACCTCGACACCTTCGGCATGGCGGCGCACCGTCACCGAAATGCCCTCGCCGTCCGCGTTGGACGCCCCGACATCGATCCAGTCGGCGAAGAGCGAACCGGTCGTATAGTATTTGGCCCCGTTGAGGACGAGCCTGCCTTCCTTGTTCTCCGCGACATTGGTGGAGAAGCGGTCAAGCGCCGCGCCCGCACCGATCTCGCTCCAGGCATTGCCCGTGATCTCGCCGCCGCCGATCCGGCCGAACCAGATGCCCCGGCGCTCGGAATCCCTGGTGTTCAGGATATCCTCAGTGAAGCCGAAATGACCGCGCAGGGCCTGGGTGACATTCGAATCCGCCGTGGAGAGTTCGATCAGCAGGTTGAAGAACTGCGGCAGGCTGGCGCCCTTGCCGCCTGCTTCCACCGGCAGGCGCACGGCGCCGAGACCGGCTTCCTTGAGCCGCCGGATCGCCTCGTGCGGCAGGCCGCGGTTGAGGTCGCGCTCGGCCGCACTTGCGGCGATCTCCGCAAAAATCGGCCGGAACGGCGCGGATAGCGCCTCATATCCCTCACCGGGGCCAGCGCCCCAGGCATTTTCGGTCTGCGTCATGCATCTCACTCGTCGCTGCCGTGCCGGCTCGCACCGGGCACGCTTGGAATTGACGAGGAGAGTAGCTTGTGCACCAAAGAAATACAGAAATTCTATCTTTTTTATATACTATAAAGTGAAAAGCCGTTTCTTTCCGGCGACGCAAGCTGGCACTCAAAGAAAAGGCCCCGGCGCTGGGAGGAAGCGCCGGGGCCGCATGCCGATCGGGTGGCTCGCCTCAAGCCAGCGCGATGGCTCGTTCCAGATCGGCGATCAGGTCATCGGGATGTTCGAGGCCGATGGAAAGGCGCACATAGCCGGGCGTCACCCCCGTCGCGAACTGGTCTTCCCGCGACAGCTGCGAATGGGTCGTCGTCGAGGGGTGGATCGCCAGCGAGCGCGCGTCGCCTATATTGGCGAGGTGGTAGAAGAGCTGGAGGCTGTCGATGAAGCGGCGGCCGGCTTCACGCCCACCCTTCAGCTCGAAACCGACCAGCGCGCCGAAATGGCCCGGCTTGAAGTATTTATCGGCGCGCGCCCTGGCCGCACCCTCCTGGAATTTCGGGAAGATCACCCGCTCGACCTTGGCATGGCCCTTGAGGAATTCGGCGACCTTCACCGCGTTCTCATTATGCTGACGCAGGCGCAGCGGCAGGGTTTCGAGGCCCTGGATGAACTGGAAGGCATTCTGCGGACTGAGCGCCGCGCCGAGATCGCGCAGCAGCACGGCACGGGCGCGCAGGATATAGGGATGGAAGCCGATGGCCTCGGCCTTCTCGATCCAGGTCTTGCCCTGATAGCTCGCATCCGGCTCCGTCAGGTTCGGCTGGCGGGCCGGGTTCTCCGTCCATGGGAAGGTGCCGCTGTCGATGATCGCGCCACCGATGGAGGTCCCATGGCCGCCGATATACTTCGTCGTGGAATAGACGACGACGGCCGCACCATGCTCCAGCGGGCGGATGAACAGTGGGGCGGCGGTGTTGTCGACGATGAGCGGAATGCCATGCCGGCGGCCGATGGCGGCGACCTCGGCGATCGGGAAGACCTCCAGCTTCGGGTTCGGCAGGGATTCGGCATAATAGGCGCGCGTGCGGTCGTCCGTCGCCTTCTCGAAGGCTTCCGGATCGCTCGCATCGACGAAGCGGGTCTCGATGCCGAAGCTTTTCAGCGTGGCGGCGAAGAGCGCCCAGGTGCCGCCATAGAGGCCGGCGGCGCTGACGATGTTGTCGCCAGCGCGGGCGACATTGAGGATGGCGAAGGCCGAGGCCGCCTGGCCGGAGGAGAGCGCAAGCGCTGCGGCACCGCCCTCAAGCTCGGCAAGGCGCTGCTCGAAGGCATCCTGCGTCGGGTTGGAGACGCGGGTATAGAGGTGGCCGGGCGCCTCCAGCGCAAAAAGCTTGTCGGCGCCGTCGGTTCCCGGCAGCTGGAACGAGCTCGTCTGGTAGATCGGCACGGCGACTGCGCCGGTCGCCGGATCGTAGCGGAAGCTGCCGCCGTGCAGCGCGATGGTTTCGGGGTGGCGGCTCTTGAAAGCCGCGGTTCCCGCCGGAACCTGCACGATATCCTCACTGGCAACCTCGAGGGTTTGATGGATCGTCATGACACTTCTCCTTGATAAGGCGCTTTCAGGCGCGCGCGGGACGGGCTGACAGAAGGACACCGGCGACGAGGATGGCCGCCGCGGCCCAGAAGGCTTCCGGCGCATACCACCGGATGCCGTAGAGGTGATCGTCGGTGCAGAGCGCCTGGGCGAGCGCGCAGAGATCGGAGGCTCCGGCAATGCAGGTCACGGCCTGCCGGACGGTGAGATAGTCCGCCTCGACGACCTTGCTGAAAATGAGCCACCACCAGCCAAGCGACAGCAGGGCGAGGCTGCCGCCTGCCGCCGCCACGGCATAATGGGAAAGGCGCGCGCTAGACGTCATGGGAGATTCCCAGCTTTTCGAGCAGCTGGCTGCGCAGCGCCACAAGCGTGGCATCGTCGCGACGCCGTGGATGTGGCTGATCGACCCGGATTTCCGCGACGATCGAGGCCGGTCGATCCGACAGCACGATGACGCGGTCGGCGAGCAGCAGCGCCTCCTCCACATCATGCGTGACCAGCAGCGCGGTGAAGCCGGCGCTCTTCCAGAGGTCGAGCAATTCATTCTGCATGCGCAGGCGGGTCAACGAGTCGAGCTTGCCGAAGGGTTCGTCGAGCAACAGCAGCTTGGGATCGTTGACGAGCGCGCGGGCGAGCGCGGCGCGTTGAGCCATGCCGCCCGACAGCTGGTGCGGATAGAAATCCGAGAAGCCTTCCAGCTTCACCAGCTTCAGCACCTCGTCGATGCGGTGTTCAAGCTCCGCCAGAAGACCGCGGGCTTCGAGGCCTGTGGCAATGTTCGCGCGCACGGTGCGCCAGGGAAACAGCGTTGCATCCTGGAAGACGAGGATGCGATCCGGGTTCGGCGCGGTGATCGGCTTTCCGTCTTCCAGCACCTTGCCCGCCGTCGCCGTTTCGAGGCCGGCGGCAAGGCGCAGCAGGGTGGACTTGCCGCAACCGGAAGGGCCGAGCAGTGCGACGAATTCGCCGGGAGCGACCGCGAGGCTCACATCGTCGAGAACCTCCAAGTCCTTACCATCAAGGTCGTAGCGGTGCGAAACGCCCTCCACGTCGAGGGCGATACTGTCGCCGACAGCAGCTTCTGCAAGTGCGAACGCCATCAGAGGATTCCCTTCTGCCAGCCGAGCAGCCGGTCGCGCACCACGAAGAGCAGGCGCACGAGGCCGGCGCAGATCAGCGCCATGACGATGAGAGCGGCATAGACATTGGCGTAGGCCGAATAGGCCGTCTTGAACTGGAGATACCAGCCAAGACCGAACTTGGCGCCGAGCATCTCGGCGACAACAAGCACGGCGAAGGAATAGTAGAGCCCCATGAAGAGGCCGACGAAGACATTCGGCAACGAGGCGGGGATCGCGACCTTGAAGATCAGGAAGCGGTTATCCGCGCCGAGCGTGCGGGCGACGTCGTAGAAGGAGCGGTTGACCTGGCTGACGCCCGCCGCCGTGAGGATCGCGACCGGAATGCCGGAGGCCAGCGCAACCAGGAAGATCGAGGCATGGAAGGTCGACGGGAAGATGAAGAAGGTGCAGGGAATCCAGGCGCTCGCCGGCACCGGCCCGATCAGCTTCAAAAGCGGCATGCCCCAATAGGCAAAACGCTTCGACCAGCCGAGCGCCACGCCGCCGGCAAAGCCGACGAGGATGCCCGAGAAGAAGCCGAGGCCCCATAGGCGCCCGGTATAGGCGATGCAGATCAAAAGCCTGTCCCAGTCCGTGACATAGACGTGCAGCAGGCCCTGCGGCGGCGAGAAGAACGGCTTTGGCAACCAGCCGAGCTTGGCCGTCAGCACCTCCCAGATGGCAAGCCAGAGGCCGAGCACAATGAACCACGGCCCGTAATGGACGAGCGTGCGGCCGACGCTGCCGAGCCTGCTGACCGTTACTGACAGCACGAGGAATATCCCCGCGCCGACCAGCGTGACGACGGCAAAAAGCTCCGTCGCCCCCCAGCTGATGACATCGGGCAGGCCGTAGGTCAGCGCCGCGGTCAGAAACCAGGTGCCGGCCGCGAAAAGCCCGTTGCGCCAGATGCCCGTGAAAGGCAGGGCGAAGGTTCGCCGCCCTGCGCCCTCGAATGTATCTTCGACAGCCGCGCTCATGGCATCACGCGAAGATGTCGATGGTGATGCGATTGGCGATCTCTGCCGGGTCCGTTCCGGCATCGATGACGCCGGTGAGCTTCAGGTCCTCGTAGCCGATCTGCACTTCCTTCAGCAGGTCCTTGCCGAACCAGTGGTCGTGGTAGGTGAAGGAGGCGAGGACCTCCGTCAGGTCCTGAAGCGAAAGGCCGGGCTTCAGCGTCTCGAAGTACCACTTGGCGACTTCGTCCGGATGCTTGGCCGTATACTGGTGGATTTCCAGATTGGCGGCGGCGACGCGCTTGATGGCATCCTTGTTGGCTTCATAGTAGTCGCCATTGACGCCGAGCACGCAGCAGACGCGGTCCTTGAAGGTGCCGGTCTGCGTGTCGGCGACGCGGCGGAAGCCGTGCTGCTTCTCGTAGGAATAGGCCCATGGGTCCATATGCGCGACGGCATCGGCCTCGCCCTTCAGCACGCCTTCGGCAACGAGATCGAACGGGAAGACCTTCCAGGTGACGTCGGTTTCCGGGTTGAGGCCCGCCTTGGCGAGTGCCACCGAGAAGGCGACGCGCGAGGGCGACATGACGTCGAAGGTGCCGATCGTCTTGCCCTTGAGATCGGTCAGCGTCTTGATGTCCGATTCCGGCTGCACGAGTATGCTCTGGCAGCCGCCGTGCGAGCCGGCGAAGAGGCGCACGTCGAACCCCTGCTCGATCGGCTTCAGCCAATCGTAGAGCAGGCCCGGACCTGCTTCTGCCTTTCGGGTGGCGAGCGCCTGAATAAGCGTCTGACCGCTGGCGCCCTGATAGAACAGCTCCACATCGAGGCCATGCTTGGCGTAGATGCCCTTGGAGAGGCCGAAGCCGACCGGAGAATGGCAGGCCGCCACCTCCGTCCATTCCAGCTTGATGGGAATGAGGTTGCCGGCGATGGCGTAGCGCGTCGAGCGCGCGCCGATCACGCCGGCCGTGCCGGCAACAGCAGCGACGCCGGCCGCCTTGATCAGGCCGCGGCGCGACAGCCCCCTGGAAAAAATGGTTGATTGCTGGCTCATCTGTTGTCCCCTGACGAAACGATGACACCAGCCTAGCCGTTTTAATAATAATATATAGATTTTATAGATTATTATGGAGACACGCAGGGGAATATTGTTTCGTGGATGGCGGAGCGGGTGGATTTGCGTGCCAACGGCGACCGCGCGTCGGCGATGCTCGCAAACTGCCCACCAGCGCGCGAAAATACTCAAGGCACCGCCCCGCGTGTTATCAATCGACATTTCCGCGAGCCGTACGGCATTCGGCACAGCTGAATTCGGTATCGACTCTTGCGTTGGCATCGACGTCCCGTCGGGACGAAACCGGTGGCTTCATCACGATGCGCCTGGAAGCAATTTCCGCATCCAGGCCGAAAATTGCATCGTTCTTCCTTAAATACACTAATTTTATAGATAATATAGAGATAACTTCCATCGTCTGGTGAAACCTCCTTGCGACGGAAGTCTGATTCTTTTGAAAATGGGGATATTTCAACATGATAGCCAACAAGACATTCCGGCGGGCGATCCAGTCGGCCGCAGCCGCCGCCTTCCTGGCGACGACCATGCTTTCCGGCCTTGCCCATGCCGGCCCGACGCTCGACAAGATCAACCAGCGTGGCACCATCAAGGTGGGTGTCGGCACCACGCCCGGCTTCTTCGCGCCGGACAGCGATGGCAAGTGGCAGGGTTTCTTCATCGATTTCGGCCGCGCACTCTCCATCGCCGTCTTCGGCACGCCCGACAAGGTGGAGTTCACCTCCTCCTCGCCGCAGCAGCGCCTGCCCGCGCTCCAGAGTGGCGAGTTCGACATCCTGCTTTCCGGCGTGACCGTCACGACGACCCGCGCCTTCAAGCTTGGCTTCCACTTCGGTCCGACGGTCTTCTACGACGGCCAGGGCATCCTCGTGCGCAAGGATCTCGGCGTGACCAAGGCCGCCGATCTCGATGGCGCCACCATCGGCGCGCAGAGCGGCACAACGGGCGAACTCAACGTCGCCGACTTCTTCCGCAAGACCGGCAAGACCTTCACGCCCGTCACGATCGAGGACACCGGACAGTTCATCGACGCGCTGGAATCGGGCCGCGTCGACGCGATCACGCAGGATTCCTCCGACCTCGTCGGCAAGCGCACGCAGTTGAAGAAGCCGGACGATTACGTGCTTCTGCCCGAGCGCCTCTCCAAGGAGCCGCTCGCACCGGCAATTGCCGGCGGCGACGACCGCTGGCTGGAACTCGTCAACTGGACGGTGAACGCCACCATCCAGGCCGAGGAATGGGGCATCACCTCGGCCAATGTCGATGAGTTCCTGAAATCGGAAGACCCGGCCATCCAGCGCTTCCTCGGCGTCGATCCGTCCTTCGCCAACGACATCGGCCTCGATCCGAAATGGGCCTACACCATCATCAAGACCGTCGGCAATTATGGCGAGATCTTCGACCGCCATCTCAAGCCGCTCGGCTGGGACCGCGGCTACAACAGCTTGTGGACCGATGGCGGCCTGCTCTATTCGCCGCCGTTCCGCTGATGATGTCTGACAGACGCGTGCTTCGCACCGCCCGCATGCCGGCTCCTGCGCGAGCCGGCATGTTGTATAGGCTGCGCGCCTGGTGGGGCGGCTGGCCACTCGGCCAGCTCGCCTTCCTTCTGGCCCTTGCGCTCGTCGGCGGGCTGTTCGTCTCGAATGTGCTCGGCACCATGGCGCGCATCGGCATCTTGCCCGGCTTCGGCTTCCTCGGAAGTTCCGCCAATTTCGAGATCGGCGAAAGCGCCATCGCCTTCCGTGCAGGCGACACCTATTTCAAGGCCATCCTTGCCGGCCTTCTCAACACGCTGAAAGTATCGCTGCTTGGCTGCGTGCTCGCCACCGTCCTCGGCGTCGTCATCGGCGTTGCCGGCCTGTCGCGCAACCTGCTCCTGTCCGGCCTCATTCGCTGGTTCATCGAAATCACCCGTAACACGCCGCTGCTCCTGCAACTCTTCTTCTGGATGGCGATCGCCAAGGCCCTGCCTGCCCCGCGCCAGGCGCCGGCGCTGTTCGACACGGTCTTCCTCACCAATCGCGGAGTCTATATTCCCTCCATAGCGCTGGAAGGTGGCCCATTCGGTCTTCTCGCAGCCCTCGCTCTTGCCGGCGCACTCGGAGCAGCGCTTGTCCTGACGCTTCGCTTGTCCGGCCGGCTGACGCGTCGCAACGGCACCGCAGCCGTCGTCCTGTCCGCGGCCGCGATCCTGTCGCTGCTCGCACTCTCCGGTGCCCGGCCCGTTGTGCAGGCGCCGGCCCTTGCCGGGTTCAATATCCGCGGCGGCCTCAATCTCTCGCCGGAATTCGCAGCCCTTCTCACCGGCCTCGTGGTGAAATTCTCCGCCCTCATCGCCGAGATCGTGCGCGCCGGCATCCAGTCGGTCGGCGCCGGTCAATGGGAGGCGGCCCGCGCGCTTGGCCTTCATGACGGGCAGATCATCCGCCTCGTCGTACTGCCGCAGGCCCTGCGCGTCATCACGCCGCTGACGACGTCGAGCTATCTCGACCTCACAAAGGATTCGAGCCTTGCCGTCGCCATCGGCTTTCCCGATCTCGTCAGCATCATCAACACGACGGCCAACACGACCGGCCAGTCGATGGAGGCGCTGATCATCCTGATCGGATCGTTCCTTGCCATCAACCTCGCCCTCTCCGCCCTCATGAACGCCTATAACAATCGCGTGGCGCTGCGGGGCAGCACCCGATGACGAAAGCTTTCCCTCGCCTCCTGACGACCCTGCGCACCGGCCTCTTCGGCACGCGCACCAACACGCTGATCACCCTCGCGACGCTGCTCCTGCTCACGCAGATCCTGCCGCCACTCTTCCGCTGGGCCGTGCTCGACGCCACCTTCACCGGCAGTGCCGAAGCGTGCAACCGCGTGGGCGCCTGCTGGGCCTTCGTGACCGCGAAGCTGCGCTTCATCCTCTTCGCCTTCTATCCGTCCGACCTGCTGTGGCGGCCTGCGCTCACCATCCTGCTTCTCTCCGCCATCCTCACCGCAAGCGCACTGCCCGGCTTCTGGGGCCGCCCGCTGCTCGCCGCATGGCCATTCACCATCCTAGCCTGCTGGCTGCTGATGCAGGGCGCGTTCACGACGACGCCCATCGCCTCGAACCAGTGGGGCGGCCTGCCGGTGACGCTCTTCGTCTGGACGGTTTGCTTTGCCGCCGCAACGCCGATCGCCGTGCTTCTGGCGCTCGCCCGCCGCTCGACGCTGGGCGGCCTCAGGACCTTTTCCGTGCTCTATATCGAGCTGATGCGCGGCACGCCGATGGTCGGCATCCTCTATGTCGCCATGCTGATCCTGCCGATGGCCCTGCCTGACGCGCTTTCCCTCGACAAGATGCTGCGCGCCATCATCATGATCACGCTGTTCTGGGCCGCCTATATCGCCGAGGTCATCCGCGCCGGCCTGCAGGCGATTCCTTCCGGTCAGAACGAGGCGGCGACGGCGCTCGGCCTCGGCTACTGGCGCACCCAAAGACTCGTCATCCTGCCCCAGGCCTTGCGCATCGTCATTCCCGGCATGGTGAACCTCGCCATCGGCTTCCTGCTCGCTACCTCGCTGCTCGCCGTCATCGGCATCTTCGACCTGCTCAATGCCGCGCGCGCCTCGGCCAACGACCCGCAATGGCTCGGCTTCTACAATGAGGCCTACCTTGTCGTGGCCGTCGTCTACTTCGGCATCTGCTTCGGCGCCTCACGCTACAGCCGATGGCTTGAGCGTCGTTTTTCAGGTGGTGCGGCAGCCGCGGCGCGCAAGGAATAATCCCGGCATCGCGCTACAAGAGAATATAATTCCTTACTGAATCTATAGAATTTATTATCTTGCGGAAGAACACCTTCTCCAACCCGGAAGACAGCGCATGAGCAAAACCGACCAGCCCCTCGATTTCCTCTGGTTCATTCCGAGTTCCGGCGATGGCGCCTATCTCGGCTCCGACGAACTCAGCCGTCCGCCGGATCCCGGCTATTTCCGGGAGATCGCGGTGGCGGCCGACCGTCTTGGCTATTCCGGCGTGCTCATTCCCGTGGGGGCGGCATGCGAGGAATCCTTCGTTCTCGCCGCCGATCTTGCCGCCCGCACGGAAAAGCTGAAGTTCCTGGTGGCAATCCGCCCCGGCACTGCGACGCCAGCCTACTATGCCCGCCTCGCCTCCACGCTCGACCGCGTCTCGAACGGCCGCCTGCTGCTCAACATCGTCGTCGGCGGCAGCGCGCAGGAACTCGCCGGCGACGGCATCTTCCTGCCGCATGACGAGCGCTACGACCACGCGGCCGAATTCTTCCAGGTCTTCAACGAACTGATCGAGACCGGCCGTTCCAGCCTCGACGGCAAATATATCAAGGCGATCGACGCCAAGCTTGGCCTGCCGCCCGTGCAGCAGCCGCGCCCGCCGATCTATTTCGGCGGCTCCTCCGATGCGGCGATCGACTTTGCCGGCGGCATCGTCGACAAGTATCTTACCTGGGGCGAGCCGCCGGCGCAGGTCGCCGAGAAGATCGCCCATGCGCGCAAGGCCGCCGCCGCGAAGGGCCGCGAGGCAAGCTTCGGCATCCGCCTGCACTTCATCGTCCGCGAGACGGACGAGGAGGCGTGGGAGGCGGCCGACCGGCTGATCTCGAAGCTTTCCGACGAAGCCATCGCGTCTGCGCAGGAAGTGCTGACGAAGAACTCCGATTCCGTCGGCCAGGCGCGCATGGTGGCCTTGCACAACGGACGGCGTGATAGGCTGGAGGTCTCGCCGAACCTGTGGGCCGGCATCGGCCTCGTGCGCTCGGGCGCCGGCACCGCGCTCGTCGGATCGCCGAAGACCATCGCCGCGCGGCTGCGCGAATACCAGGCGCTCGGTATCGATACCGTCATCGCCTCCGGCTACCCGCATGTCGAAGAAGCCTATCGCGTCGCCGAACTGCTCTTTCCGGAACTCGGCCTGCCTGGGCCCCGTGGCCAGTTGCGCGCCTCCTTCGGCGACCGGCAGGTCTTCGGCGGCGGCGGGCATGGCGGGAACGTCAAGCTGACGTCGGCGTCGTAGCGCAGGCGCGGTCGTCGGACGCCTGCGCAGCATCCATCGTTTATCCGGTTGGCGCCACGCGCGCGCAAACTTGCACGCCAGTCAAAAAACAGCAGAGAACCAGCCATGCCACCCCGCAAGATCGCCCTCGGCACCATCCTCGCGCGAGCTCGGCAAGACAACGGTGTTCGTGACCCATGACGTCGACGAGACCTTTCGCATTGCTGACACGCTCGGCCACCGCTCTGGAACAGGCCGCAAGCAAAGCCCGGCAGGCCCGCCGAGGACGCTCGCGCCGGCGCTTCCCTGATCGTCGCGCTTAGCGGCGGCCTGTTCTCGTGTCCGGGCATGGTTCGGTCTCATCGAGGTGGAATGCCCGCCCTCTCCGGGGCGGGCGGAACGTCACGCCTTGACCGGCTTTTCCAGAAGATGCAGCAGGTCCGGATGGTGCCTGGCCGCGACGTCCGGATGAGAGCGCAGGCGGCTCTTCAGGTGATTGATGCCGACTTCTCGGAATATCGGATTGAGAGGGTCGACCGTCACGCCGCGCTCGCCGCGCTTCAGCTCGTCGGGCAGCGGGATGACAGGGATCGTCGCGTCGTAACGCGCCCCGAGGAAGAAGGCGACGGAGAAGCGCTCCGTGCCGGCCGGCGGGGTGACGACATCGTGTACATCGGCGCGCACGAAGCCGTTTGTCGCCAGCTCCAGGAGCTCGCCGCTGTTGATGATGAACGTACCCGGCACCGGCGGTGCCTCGATCCAGACGCCCTCTTCGGTGCGTATGCGCAGGCCCGGCGTCGTGTCCTGCAGGAGCACCGTGACGAAGCCGCCGTCCTTGTGCGCGCCGACGCCCTGATCGCTGCCGGCAGCCTCGCGGCCGGGATAGCGGATGATCTTCAGGAGCTGCGAGGGTGACGGCTCGTAGATTTCGGCGAAGGCATTTTCCGGTTGGCCAAGCGACAGAGCGATGGCTTTGAGCACATCGATACCGATGCGCGTGACCTCCTCCTGGTAGCGCAGCAGCAGCGGCTTGAGCTCCGGCAGGGCCTCCGGCCACTGGTTCGGTCCATAGAGGCGGTTCCATGGCGTCTCCGGTCCTGCCTCCACCGATGCGCCTTCCGTGTTGATGTCGAGCTGCTCGCGCCAGTCCTGCTCGCCACGGGTGCGCTCGTAACCGGCGCGGTTATAGCCGCGGAAATGCGGAGACTTCACCATCTCGATCGCCAGCTTGTCCGCTTCCGGCAAGGCGAAGAAGCGCTTCGAGGTCGCCAGAACGTCGTCAATCAGGCTCTGCGGCACACCATGGCCGGTGAGATAGAAGAAGCCATGATCGTGCAGGATGCGGGTCAGGTCCTTGATGAAGCCTTCGCGCTCTGCGGGGCCGCCGTAGAAGCGGGAGAAGTCGATCGTCGGCAGGTGAATGGGTTTGGTATGGATGGTCATGGATGCTCCTTGGTAAAATGGCCGGCAACGGACGGGCGCTCGCCCGATGGATCTACACCGCGTCCAGGATCTGTCGTTGGAGATCGACGGCCCGTGGGTCGGCGAGTTCCTGACGCGGACGGTCGAGATTAATGTCGATGTCGAGCGCGATGGCGCCGTCCCGCAGCACCACGACCCGATCGGCGAGCGCAACGGCTTCGGCGACATCGTGGGTGATCAGCACGGTCGTGAAGCCGCGGTCCGTCCATATCCGTTCCAGCAGGCGGTGCATTTCGATGCGTGTCAGCGCGTCGAGCGCCCCGAAGGGCTCATCGAGCAGGAGAATCTGCGGTTCGCTGACCAGGGCACGGGCAAGCGCCACGCGCTGCCGCTGGCCGCCGGACAGCACACTCGGCCAGTCATCCTCACGGCCTTCGAGCCCGACATCCGCGAGCGTGTTCCTTGCCTTCTCCTGCCAGTTCGCGCCGCGGACGATGCCGACATTCTCGACGACGCGCTGCCAGGGCACGAGCCGCGCCTCCTGGAACAGCAGGCGCACGGAAGGATGGAGGCGCTCGACCTTGCGCCCGCCAATGCCGACGCGGCCGCTGCTCGCCGTATCGAGACCCGCGATGAGGCGCATCAGCGTCGACTTGCCGCCGCCCGACCGGCCGACCACGGCGAGGAATTGCCCGGCTGGAACCTCGATGTTGAAGTTTGAAAGGACATTGAGCGCACCGAAGGACTTTTCGACCCGGGCGAGCGAGATCGGCAGGCCGCCTGCGCTTTCCGGCACATGGAAATCGGCAGCGCTCATTGCTTGCCTCCCTGCGCGGCCTGATAGGCCGGGTGCCAGACCAGAACGCGCCTTTCGACGGCGCGGGTCGCCACGTCCGCAAGCTTGCCGAGAAGCGCATAGACGATGATGCCGAGCAGGACGATATCGGTCTGCAGGAATTCCCGCGCGTTCATCGTCATGTAGCCGATGCCGCTCGTGGCGGAGATCGTCTCGGCAACGATGAGCGTCAGCCACATGAAGCCGAGGGCATAACGCAAACCGACGAGAATGGAAGGCAATGCGCCCGGCAGGATGATCCGCGTGATCAGCGCCTTACGGTCGAGCCCGTAGACTGACGCCATCTCGACGAGCTGCGGATTGATGGTGCGCACGCCGTAGAAGGTATTGATGTAGATCGGGAAGAAGACGCCGATGGAAACGAGAAAGATCTTCGCCGTCTCGTCGATGCCGAACCAGAGGATGACCAGGGGGATGAGCGCCAGATGCGGAATGTTGCGCACCATCTGGAGCGTGCTGTCGAACAGGGTCTCTGCCGGCTTCCACAGCCCGTTGACGACCCCCGCCACGAAGCCGAGCCCGCCGCCGATGAGAAGGCCGATCAGCGCGCGCTGCGTGGAGGCAAGGGTATGGACGAGAAGCGAGCCGTTCAGCAGCGACCGCCAGAAGGCGATGGCGACGGTCGTCGGCGCCGGCATCAGCCGGGCCGTGACGAGGCCGGTGCGCGCCGCGATCTCCCAGACGATCAACAGCGCGAGGGGAAGGACCCAGGGCGCCAAGGCGCTGCCCAGCCCCCTGACGTTCAGCTTACGGGTTTCGCCGGCAGCATAACCGGCCACCGACGTCTCCGCCATCAGGCACCACCCTTGCGCACGGCGTCCGCAATCGAGATCTTCTCGGGGATCAGGCCGAGGTCGAAGAACGTGTCGGCGATCGACTGCTGCTGCTTGACGACGCTCTCGTCGATGGCCTTGACGCCATAGGACTGGCGCTCCAGCGCGACGGCGAGCACGTCTTCCGGAATGCCGACGGAGGGGGCAAGCTCTGCGGCCGCAGCCGCGGTGTTGGCTTTCGCCCATTCATCGATCTCGGCAACCGCCTCGATCACCACATCGACCGCTTGCGGATTGTTCTCAACGAAGCTTTTCGCACCGAGATAGAACTGGTGGTTCGGCACGATGCCTTCGCCGTTGCGCAGCTCGCGCGCCTCGATCGCCACTTCCGCGGCGGCCTGGAAGGGATCCCAGATCACCCAGGCATCGACCGCGCCCTGCTCGAAGGCGGCGCGGGCATCGGCCGGCGGGAGGAAGGAGGTCTTGATGTCGCTGTATTTCAGACCCGCCTCCTCCAGCGCCTTGACGAGCAGGTAATGAACATTCGACCCCTTGTTGAGCGTGACCGTCTTGCCCTTGAGGTCTGTCACGGTCTTGATGGGGCTGTCCTTCGGCACGAGGATCGCCTCGCCGCGCGCTGCCGGCGGCTCGTGGGCGATGTAGACGAGCGGCGCGCCGGCGGCCTGCGCGAAGATCGGCGGCGTTTCGCCGGTCGTGCCGAAATCGACGGCGCCGACATTCAGCGCCTCAAGCAGCTGCGGGCCTGCGGGGAACTCCGTCCAGGTCACGGTATAGCCGATCTTCTCCAGCTTCTTCTCGAGCAGGCCCTTGCCCTTCAAGAGAACGAGGGTTCCATATTTCTGGTAGCCTATGCGGACCGTCTTGTCGGAAGCATCTGCCGGCACGGCGCCGAGGAGCGGAAGGGCAAGCAGGGCAGCAAGAGCCGTCGAGAAAAAGCGGCGTGAAATCTTCATGGCGTTCCCCTGAGTTGAAATCAATTAGCCTATATAATCTATAGAATATAATTGAATTCGAGGACATCCATTCCAACCTTTCCCGGCTGGCGTAGTTTTTTCTGCTATGGCGTTCGCAATCCGCCGCAGATCAGCACTATAGGCATCGCCGAGCTGCCAAGGGTCTCCGGTGTCAGCCGGGCCATGCTGGGACAGATCGAAACCGGCAAGAGCAGCCCGGCGCTCAGCATCCTCGCCAAGATTGCCGCAGCCCTCGACGTTACCGGCGGCTCGCTGATCATCGAGGCAGATGAGCCGGCGGCGGTGCTGCTCACCCGCTCGGTCTCCAAGGTCCTGTCATCGAGCGACGGGACGTTCGAGACTCGCGCGGTCTTTCCCTTTGACGGCGACCACAGTTGCGGCTGGCGCCGCACCATGCCGATGCCCATCGCAACGGCACCATGGCAAATCTCGTCATCGCGCAAGGCACGGTCGAATTGATCGTCGGCAAACAGCCCTACATTCTCGGCGAAGGCAACGCCCTCGTCTTCGAGGCGGACGTGCCGCATGTCTATCGCAACATGACCGGAAGCCCCGCAACCGTCTATCTCGTCTCGACATACGCGACGTCATTCACATATGAAAAGGCCCCGGAGGGAGGACTTGAAGATTTCCCTCCATCGGCTTCATTTCGCAGACCATGCCGGCATCGGTCATCTTATTCTTCCCCCAAATAGAACGAAATCCCGTCTGCTGCGAATGCGAAACTGCGCGATGTCACGGAAAGTCCCCCCCATTGTCTGAGAGACGGGAAAACTCCGGGGAAGCACGAATGGATCGGCCAGCCGCATCAAGCCGTGGAATCCATGGACGATCTTTCCTCCAAACGCACTGAAAATAGCGAGTTTTTGCTTTAATCTATAATTTTTATAGAGAATATTCGGCCAAAACGGAGAATGCCATGTCGATACCAAGGCTCGTCAGCATAACAGGCAGCTACAACAGGCCGTCAAAAACCCAGGCGCTCACCGGGCACATCGCCTCGCTGATCGAGGCCCGTCACACGGTGGAGATAGTGTCTTACGACCTCAACGATGTCGGCCCTTCGCTCGGCCCCGCGCTCTGGCGCAAGGATCTCGACCATCAGGCCCGGCAAGTCGTCGCCGATATCGTCTCGGCAGATCTGCTGCTGGTCGGCTCACCGACCTACAAGGGCTCCTATCCCGGCCTCTTCAAGCATTTGTTCGACCTGATCGACCCGCTCGAGCTGCGCGGGAAACCCGTCATCCTCACGGCGACGGGCGGCGGTGACCGGCATGCGCTGGTGGTCGAGCATCAGTTGCGCCCGCTCTTCGGCTTCTTCAGCGCCCGGAGCCTTCCGACGGCGATCTATGCATCCGATGTCGACTTCAAGGACCACAGGGTCGCATCGCCCCGCCTTGCGGCGCGTTTCGACGACCTCCTGTCGGACCTGTCCGGCCTTCTCCCTGCCCGCGACAAGGATATCCACCATGCGGCATGACCATGGCCGCGGATAGGCCGGGAGCCGGCCTTGAGACCGTCGAGCGAACTCGCCTGGTTTTTCCTCAGGGTGGCTGCAGCCGTCGCGCTCGCCTCCTGCGGCCTGTGGCTCAGCTTGTCCGTGCGCGCCCTGGACTTTCTCTGAGGCAGTTCGCCTTTTCCAGAACGACAAGGAAAGGACAAGCATGGACATTCGCAAGATCGATGAGGATTACTCGGTTTTGCCGCAGATCGAGGCGGAGGACGTCGACATCGTCAGCCTGCTCGGGTTCCGCTCCATCGTCTGCCACCAGCCCGACTGCGAGCAGGCCGACCAGCCTGAATTCTCGTCGATCGCCGACCGCGCCGCCTGGCTCGGCATTGCGGTGGCCGTGCTGTCACCAATGGCGAAACGGCGCGCTGCTGCACGGCAGGAATATCCTGCTTCAACCATTGCAACAACCCGCTCACGGATATCAAGAGAATGCAATTTGCCCATGAAACACCTCAGCCAAGGAGGGAATCTTGAAATCCACTGAACGCAAATAGATAACGATTCACGTTTTGTGAACGAGGCTTTAATGTCACCGGAGATCGTCGAAGAGGTGATGCGCGCCTATGCCGAGGAAACCAACCGGCTGAACCGCGAACGTCGCTCCAACGGCGATGCCTAGAAGGCGGAGCTGGTGAAGGTCGAGAAGCAGATCATGAGACCTGTGCGGGGAAATTTATAGACGGCTGAATTTCCTGAATTTTCTTAGGCTTTCGGCGGCATGCGTTGACCTTTAGCGCTCTGGTGCGTCCTGGTTGGGCGGCGGAGCGCCCTGC
>NZ_QFBC01000008.1 GCF_003122325.1 Rhizobium album | reverse complement strand
TTGGCGCGCTGCTACTCGAACAAAACGATGAATGGGCAGTCCAACGATCCCGCTATATGACACTGGAAACCATCGCCGCGATGAGCGATGATCCGCTCATCAGCCTGCCAGCAGCAAGCTGATCAATGCCCGGCTCTGTCCGGAAGGCACGGCGATCGCCGAAGCTACACCATCTCCTGGGACACGATCCCGTCGTCGTACTCGCCGCAATGCCGGCAATGTTTCAATCCACGCCCCCGCGAGGAGGCGACTGCGGATCGACCGCGACAGCGAGAGGTCTATCGTGTTTCAATCCACGCCCCCGCGAGGAGGCGACAGTGACCGCCTGCAGCCCGTCGATCCCGAGATCGTTTCAATCCACGCCCCCGCGAGGAGGCGACGATCAACTCATCGACGGTGGCGCGCACTTCGTTGAGTTTCAATCCACGCCCCCGCGAGGAGGCGACACCGCTCCCGACGACTGATGGCGAGGTCTCGATTGTTTCAATCCACGCCCCCGCGAGGAGGCGACGCCGCAGCATCGATCAGAAGAGTTCCCGCTTGAGTGTTTCAATCCACGCCCCCGCGAGGAGGCGACGATTTCGAGGTGCTGGCGCTTCTTCACGCGCTCGGTTTCAATCCACGCCCCCGCGAGGAGGCGACGGGGGTTGGGTTCGGTTTCAGCTTCACGGCGGCATTGTTTCAATCCACGCCCCCGCGAGGAGGCGACCTCGTGGCGAGCTTCAGCGGATTGGGACCAATGACCGTTTCAATCCACGCCCCCGCGAGGAGGCGACCGTCGTCGGCCCGGTCCACTGCTGCTGATTCAGTTTCAATCCACGCCCCCGCGAGGAGGCGACGTGCCGCTTCCTGCATTTCAGCAGATCACCGCGCGTGTTTCAATCCACGCCCCCGCGAGGAGGCGACGTCGTCCGGCGTCGTTTCGCGGGTCAACGCCGTGTTTCAATCCACGCCCCCGCGAGGAGGCGACCCGGAAAGGCGGCGGATCTGCGGTCCGGAAAGCTGTTTCAATCCACGCCCCCGCGAGGAGGCGACGCGTCAGGTAGTGGTCGATGCTGTCGCGATCCGTGTTTCAATCCACGCCCCCGCGAGGAGGCGACACAGATTTGTTGTCAGGAGCACAAACACGGACATGTTTCAATCCACGCCCCCGCGAGGAGGCGACCCGGAAACTCCGATGAAACAGCTGTCAATTTCGAGTTTCAATCCACGCCCCCGCGAGGAGGCGACGAGGACGGCATCAACATATTTCGGGTTAAGACGCGGTTTCAATCCACGCCCCCGCGAGGAGGCGACCTTCACGCTCGGCGGACGCATCCATCTGGAGTTTTCGTTTCAATCCACGCCCCCGCGAGGAGGCGACATCCAGGTAGAGCACTCGCCCCGCAGCCCCACAACGTTTCAATCCACGCCCCCGCGAGGAGGCGACCGCCGGACCAAACCCGCTCGATCGTCAAGGGGTGCTGTTTCAATCCACGCCCCCGCGAGGAGGCGACGTGTAGCTCATGTCACTGTTGACGCCGTCAGGCTGGTTTCAATCCACGCCCCCGCGAGGAGGCGACGGTCGCTTACGGCGCCGGCAGAATGCCGTCGAGGTAGTTTCAATCCACGCCCCCGCGAGGAGGCGACGTGACGAGATCCTTTCGCGCGATCTCGCTGATGTCGTTTCAATCCACGCCCCCGCGAGGAGGCGACAATGTCGAAGCTTGCTACGACTGCAGAATTAATCGTTTCAATCCACGCCCCCGCGAGGAGGCGACCCGATTGCCGCAGCGCTTGCCGAGGTGTAGTAGGTGTTTCAATCCACGCCCCCGCGAGGAGGCGACATAGATGCGCGATGTCAAATCGTCGATCTTCGAGTTTCAATCCACGCCCCCGCGAGGAGGCGACGATGAGGACGCTGGTTTCAAGATCGAGGGCCAGCGTTTCAATCCACGCCCCCGCGAGGAGGCGACCTGGACCCAGCCGCCGACGATACAGGCCTGCCGGTGTTTCAATCCACGCCCCCGCGAGGAGGCGACGGCCTCTGTGCTAACCCATTGCCGGCACAGAGAAAAGCAAAACCTTCGCGCGCATTCGCCCAAAAAACACAAGCGGATCGTCGCCCGGAAATGCCGGGTGGAAGATTTTTCTTACGATTTCAAGGGGCTGGCATGGGTGCGAACAGTGCCGGTTTTTTCGACACGCTTGCGATTCGCGCTCCTTCTCCTCAACGGGCCCGTGGCGTCAGACAATCAGCGTACCGCCCAAGTCAGTGGCCGGTTTGGCGCCGATGTGTTCCACTTTCCGCTGCCAGTTGGCGCCGAGGTAATAATAGCGCAGGCTGTCGAACTCCGGTTTGATGATGCTTTCCAGCCGCGCCTTCAGCTTCACCCATTGCGCCGGATCGACCTCGATCTCAAAGACCGAAAACTGGACGCGCTGGCCATAATCCCGGCAGGCCTTGGCGACGCCGCGCAGCCGGGCCGCGCCGTTTCCTTCGATGGTGTTGACGTCGTAGGTCACCAGCACCAGCATGGTCGCCTCCTATTTCCAGAACCAGGGCGGATAGGCGTCGAGATCGCCGCGCAGATGGCCGGCCAGCATCTGGGCCTGCAGATAAGGCGTCAGGCCCAGCGGCGCCTTTTCCTCCAGGAAAGGGTGCAGCCGCTCGTCCTTCTTGCGCTCCTGCCAGGCCGTCAGAACCAGCTTGCGGGCATCGTCCGACATCATCACGGAGCCGCCGTCACGCGTCTCGAAATCCTTCGCCCGCAGTTGCCGCCGGTTGATCAGCGACAGGGCAAGCCGGTCGGCCAGGACCGGCCGCATCTCTTCCATCAGGTCGAGCGCCAGGCTTGGGCGGCCGGGCCGGTCGCGGTGAAGGAAACCGACGGCAGGATCGAGCCCGACACTTTCGCAGGCGCTGCGGCAATCATGGGTAAGCAAGGTGTAAAGGAAGGAAAGCAGCGCATTGACCGGATCGAGCGGCGGGCGGCGCGAGCGGCCCTTCCAGCGCATCTCCTCGTCCGGCGAGCGGATCAGGTGATCGAACACCGAAAAATAGAGGCTGGCGGCCTCGCCCTCCGAGCCGCGCAAGGCATCCAGCCCCTCGTCGGCAAGCTCCACCCGCCGGATGATACGCGCCAATCGTTCGGTAGCGACGGTGAGCGCCGCCCGGTCGGCTTCCGAAAAGTCCGGCCCGTAGTCGCGCAAGGAGCGCATCAGCACCGAACGCTGGTTGGCGATCTTGCCGATGACGATCGAGCGGACGATCTCGTCGGGCCGCTCGGACGCGCGGTATTGCGCCCGGCGCAGCAGCACGTTGCCGGTCACCGGGCCTTCGACACGCGCCTGAAACCGGCCGTTGCGATCGAGCATCACGATGGTGATGCCCGCGCCGGCGCAGGCCGCCATCAACGCCGGGGAAATGAAAATGGCGCCGAACACCGCCACCGAGGCCAGCATGTGCAGCGGCACACGGACGCGCTCGACACCCTCCACCTCCGCCACGAGATTTTCACCGTCCTTGCGCAGCGATGCATTTTCGGTGGTGACATACAGCGTGTTGAGCAGCTTCTTCACGGCGTCGGCTCCTCCGCCAGCAGCTTCTGCAGCATGCGGCCCCGCCAGGCCCGCACGGGCCTCGCCACCATGTCGGGGCGACAGAGTTCGATGAGGGAGCAGGCCCGGCAGCGTTCGCGACGGGTCGTCGGCGGCGGTGTCGCCCGGCTGTCGAAGACGGCCTGCAGACCCCTGACCGTCTCTTCCGTCAGCCGGCGCAGCTCGGTATCGAAAGGCACGACAAGCCGGCGCTTCGTCTCGGCATAGAACAGGGCGCCTTCCGGAACCGGCTGTCCGGTCATTTCTTCCAGGCAGAGAGCCTGGGCGCAAAGCTGCACCTCGTCGGCACGGTGCAGCTTCGGCTTGCCGCGCTTGTATTCGATCGGAAAGGCAAGCTCCCGACCTGGACCGGCTCCCTCCACCGGGTGGAATTCGACGAGATCGGCGACACCGGCAATGTTCAGCCGCTTCGAGGCGAGCGGCAGCGCCATGACCCGGCGCGTGCCCCGCCCCTTTCGCGATCCGCCCTTGTCGGCCACCGCATGCAGCACATTGCCCTCGGCGGTAAAGCGGTTGTCGACCCAGACCCGTTCGAGATGGATCAGGGCCGCCTGCCGCAGGCAATAGACGGCGTGTTGCAGCGCGGACAAAGGGATGGGTTCGTCCGCCCCCTCGCCGGCATTCTCCCCCGCCGTTTCCATCGTCTACAGCTTTTCGATGATTTCGACGCCCGCGGGCAGGTTCTTGTCGTCGATTGTGACGATGTAGTCGGAAAACTTGCGGGCCGGCGGTTCGTTGTCGATCCGATTGTCATCGACATCGCGGAATTCGCCTCCCACGTTGCGGCCGATCTTCACACGATCGAACAGTTGGCCGGCCGGGGCGTTGCCCAGTGGATTTTCATGCTTGAAGACAATCAGCTTGCGCGTCGTCATTTCGCCGCGCGCCGCGGCTCGGTCGTGCTCGAACATGCTGCCAAGGGCCTCGAACAAGAGATCAAGATCGCTTTCTGAAAACTGCGTGCGCTCCGCGAATTTGGCCGAGATAAAGCCGTGGGCAACATAGAGCCCGTAGGGTACGATATGTTTACGACCCATCGTGCGGTTGTCGGTGCGCTCGTTGCTGTCGTCGCCTTCCGCTTTCTGCTTCTTTTCCGCCTCGTTGGTGGCAGCCATGCGCGTGATGGAGATTTCGAGCGGCATGATCGGTTCGACGGAAGTCGCAAACGTTAGTTGCACCGGGCCTTTCACCTGGCCGCAATTGATGCCGGTGGACATGACAGCACCAAAAGTCCGCACGTCGAAGAAGTTCATGCACATGAAATCGCGCAGCTTTGCCGCCTCCGCATCATCCTTCGGATTAAGCTTGGCATCCTTCTCGACCTTGGAATCATCCGGGCGTAGCGCCTTGTAGGCCTGACGGTGTTTTTCGTTGAGGATCGCGCCCTCCTGCACGTAGATATGAAAACCATCCTGCTTTTCGCGGGCCAGTTCCACGTAGTTGCGGATCTTGCGCTTGAGGCTGACGTCGGAGACCAGACCCTTGTTGGTTTCCGGATCGAGGCGCGGAAAATTGCCCGCATCGGGATCGCCGTTCGGATTGCCGTTGGCGACATCGAAGATCAGGACGAAGTCATAGCGGTTTGCGAGGATGGTCATTCTGCGGTCTCCCCCGAAACGATTGTTTCCGTTTCCTTGCGTTTAAATTTCTGGTGGTAGTACCCCAGCCCGAAGAGCGCTTGATCTTCGGCAGGAAGCGATACCGGATAGGGATTGTCGCCCGGGCTCATCAACGTCATGATGCCCGAAACCTGTCGCTCCAGCACAACCTTGTAGCCCGGCTTCTGCTTGCCGACCTTGGACAAGTGATTGGCGGAGCCCTTCTCCAACACCGGGAATACTTTACGCGGCTGCGCTGAAGCAGCTCCGTAATATTTGTCCTTGATCGTGGCATTGACCTTGGAGCCGAGTGCTGCCGTCTGGATCTGTTCATAGGTCGCAAAAAGCCGACCCAGTAGATAACCTTTGTTGTCGTTCGTCTCGTCCAGGCCCACGGGTGCCTCCTCCTTGAAATTGCGAACAATCAGAGCTTTGAGGATGCCGATACGCAAGGCGTTCACCTCGCCGTCGGCACGAATGCGCGTCAGCACGGAAGACATCAGCGTGAGGGGATAATTCGTCCCGTTCAGGATGGCGCGCATCCACTCGCCGGCCAGATTCGGCGCGATATTTTCCCGCTTGCCGAGCACGGCCGTTTCAAGAAGATAGCGCCAGAGCGGAGGATAGCCCTCCTTCGGCTCCGGCATAACGCGCATGTCGGACACGAACTTCCGGTAGTTTTCCGCCAAGGCGCCGAAACTGTCTTCGAAATAGAAGCGGATCGCAAGACGCGCGGCATTGGGCGCCAGGCCAAGCACATGGAAACGCACGCCTTCGGCAAGATCCGGATCGAAGCTCGCAACCGGCCTTCCCTCGCGGATTTTCGCGAGGACATCTCCGACCTTGCTCGACTGCATCCTTTCATCGACGGTATCGAGCATTCCGCTGAAGACGCTTTCCGCAAGCTCGGCAGCGTCCGAATTTGCCTCGGAAGCATCCGCCCAGAACACCGTCGAGGCATCGCCGATCTGGATGCGGTGGCCGCTGTCGCGCTCCAGGAACCGGTTGAGGGCGGTGGTGTATTTGGCGGCGGCGAGTTCGGAAACGGGGGCATTGTCGCCCTGTTCGTGACCGAAGGAGGTAAAGGAGTCCAGATTGAAGGAAACGAGGGCCGCCCCCGAGGACTGGGCGCCCCAGACGCCCTTGATCGAAGGATGAAGCCGGGCGACAGGGCCTGGTTCACCGGTGACGAGGCAAATCCGGGCGTCCCGGTCACCCGCCGCGGAAAGCCTGCCCCAAAGTTCCTTCGCCGCCGGCCGGTCGTGGAGCCGGATGTTCCTCAGCCGCTCGTCCTCCAGCGCGAACACCACGTTCTGGTCCTTCATCTCCTCCGGCCAGCCCGGGGCCGCAAACTGGTCGGCGGTCCAGTTTTTCAGGAAAAGCAGCAAGGCACGGAGACCGGCATCCTCCGTATTGGCCAGATCGGTTTCATGACGCTGGATGAAGGCTGCATGCTCGTCCGCCGTGCGCTTTCCCTCCCCTGCGGTCACGCCCAGGACATAGGAGGTCTTGTCCCAGAGAAAGTTCGGCGCAATGCCTGCCGTCCGCTTGACCGGTTGCGGCACCAGCATGGTCGGCGCGACCTTCTTCTTGCCCTCCCCCGTCCGCAGGTCGCTCACGGAAACCATGCCTCCATCCGCATTCAATGAAATCAGGAAACCGATCTTTTCCGACGAGAAGCCGAAGGGCGGAGCATCCGGCAGCCGGTCATAGGCTCTTGCGAGCGAGGCCAGGATACTCATCGGCGGATCTCCGGGGAATTCGGTGGCGGCACTTTCACGACCCCGTCTTCCAGCATGGCGCGAAAGAACAGCGACGGCCGGTCCTTGGCCTGATGGTCGATGTCGAACAGCATGAAGCCAAGGTCGCGGGTCTCGCGGATCGCGTCCGGAAGCGGCGCGTCGGCGGGCAGGAGTTCGAAATGCGCCGCAAATTCCCGCGTGCCGAGGCATGGCTGGTGAAAACACTGCCCGCGCGCGGCACGCCGGTTGAAGATGTCGAGATGTTTGCCCTCGTTGTCATCGGCGCCGGCCTTGTCCGTCAGCTCGAAATGCGCCTCGATGACATAGGCCGGCTTGACAAGCACGGTGGAGGCTCGCTGCTGGCGATCCTCATCCACCAGCAATTGCAGGTCCGCGAGATCGCCGCGCTTCATCGCGCTCCTGATCTTGCCGGCCGGTGCCTTGCCGCCTACCTCGTTGCGCCGGATCGACTGGAAACGGATGGGTTTTAGCACATGGATGGCATCGATGATCCACCGGATGGCCGGTTTCCAATGGATCGCGTCCAAGATCCCCCGCGCGGCCGAGGGTGTCGGGACGTCGTAACTGACGCGCTCGACCTTCATCTCTGGCCTGGTGAAACAGGCGTAGTCGCCTGAAACCTTTAATCGGATTCCATACGGCAAGTTCTCTCCCCCCACCTTACGAACCGGAATGTTAGATCAACAGACTCTCCATCGAGAGATAATCGGCGTTCTCCCACAACAAGCCGATCTCCTCCTCATACATGCTCGCCGTCTGCAGCACCGCGAACTGATCGCCCCGGATTTCCGGGTGGATGAAGGCAACATGCCCATTCTCCCGCATCAGCTCGCGTGCCTTGAGTGGTACCTGCACGACATATGTTTGCAACTTTGTGGCGAGGGTGCCAGAGGGAATTTCCGGTATTCCCAGTTCGTCCACCGCCTTTTTCGCAGCCTCGTCGCGGGCAATGATGACGGGCACCATCTGGCTCTCGATCATGCGGAAATCCGCGGCCACGCTGCGATAGGCAAAGTCGGTTCCGGTCTTGTCCATCCGGAAGCGATCGAGGATCGATTTGCCATCAAGGCCTTTGATGCCGACGCGCCAATAGACTTCCTCGAAATAGGCCGCGATGGCCGCGGGAGACAGCAGGTCTTCATGCTTGTCGACCATGCGTGCGGTATCGGCGATCAGCCCTTTGATCTCGGAAGGCGGGGGATAGTCGGGCGCGGAAAACACGGTGACGATGCTCGCCTCCACCGGCCGCCTGCCCTCCCGGTTGCAGCGTCCGGCGGCCTGGGCGATGGAATCCAACCCCGCTTCGGCCCGCCAGACTTTTGGGAAATCCACGTCGACACCCGCCTCCACCAGGCTGGTGGCAATCACCCGGCATGGCGCCTCACCGCGCAACCTTTGCCTGATATCCGCGAGAATCTCGCGGCGATGGGCCGCGTATTGCCGCGTCGTGAGATGAACGAGGCCCGTCAATCCAACCGCCTCCGCCTCGCGGAAAAGCTCGAGCGCGTGTTTGCGGCTGTTGACGATGACCAGCCCCTGGGGCGTCTCCTCCAGCGCCGCAATGAGATCGGCATTGCCCATTTCGCCGGCGCGCTGGATCGTCACGCGCCGCAATTGTCGCGCCAGCCGCTCGGGGTCGGGCGCCAGTTCGCGGCCTGCGAGGGGGAGCCCTGCCGGATGCATGGGCGGAAAATTTCTCTCGTCCAGCGCCGGCTGTGTCGCCGTGCACAGCACGATGGTGCATTTGTAGTTGCGCGCCAGTTCGTCGAGGGCACGAACGGCAGGCGAGAGCAGATGCCGGGGAATGGTCTGGGCCTCGTCCAGGATGATGATGGAACCGGCGATATTGTGAAGTTTTCGCGCCCGCGACGTCCTTGCCGCAAACAGGCTTTCGAAAAGCTGCACATTGGTGGTCACCACCACCGGCGCCGCCCAATCCTCCATGGCCAGCTTCAGCTTGTCCCGGCTTTCCCGACCCTGCCTTGAATCGAACTTTTCCTCATCGATAGCCGAATGATGCTCGAGCACGTGCTCGTCGCCTAGAACATCCCGGAAAATCGCAGCCGTCTGGTCGATGATCGACGTGAACGGGATGGCATAGATGATGCGGTTGTGTCCGTGGGCCTGGGCATGATCGAGAGCAAAAGCCAGGGAGGCCAGCGTCTTGCCGCCGCCGGTCGGCACCGTGAGGGTGAAGAGGCCGGGCTTTTCCCGCGTCATTTCGCGCACATGGGCGAGGATTTCGGATCTCAGCGTGTTGAGATCGCTTGGCTTGCTCTTTTTGTCGGCCATGTGCCGCTCGAATCCGGCAATGAACTGCGGCAAAAGTGTTTGCAACGGCTGCCACACACGATCCGGGTAACGCCCCTCCAGCGCCGAATAATATGCCTCCGTATCCTTGAAATCGGCATCCACCAGGCAGGAAAACAGCATGCGGCCGCAAAAGGCCATCTGGAAAGCGAGCCTTTCCCTGGTGTCCGCCCATGAAAAACCGGGCATCAATCCGGAAAGGTCGGCGCTGATTTCCGTCCGCCAGGCCTTGTCCAGCAACGCGCTTTTGAAGCCGGCAATCCGCTCCGTCAGGGCGGCTTCGCTGCCGCGCTTGTCCGGCAATCCGGCGTGATGGCCAAGAATGGCGTAGGCGATCAGTTCGGCGATGAACCTGTCCTCGCCCTGTACGGCCTGGAGAATATGCCAGGCACCGGCTGTCGAATGATCGACGCTGATTTCGGTGCCCGTGAGACGTTTCTGGAAGTCCAGCGTGTATTTTCCGAGATCGTGGAACCGCCCCGCAAGCATGGCCGCCTTGCCCAGGCCCAGCGCTTCGGCCATTTGGCCGGCCAATGCCGCAACCTGTTCGAGATGCTCCTTCAGTCCCTGCCAGTCGCTCTTGTCGTCAGCGCGTCCGGAATGCGCATAATAGGGCATATCACCTCTCCAGCACACGCCCAGATTACATAAGGCAGGAATATTGTCATCGACCATGCGAACGCCCGACCGATCTTTCCACAAGGGAACGGGCGACCGAGGACCTGCCTCGGCGAAAACCTGAGCGCGAAGCCGAAAGAGCGGGTCGGGCCTCGGGATATTGTCAAGGCAATTGGATAAAGTGCAGATCTGACCCAGGCTCGTTTAAATTTGCAATTGTCAATTTTTGCATTTTGCGGTCATGCATTCTTAGCACTCGTATGATTGTCTTTGAAAATGAGCAAACTCGCACGTCATGCCTTGGAAGACGGTGCCGATCCCGTCGACGATCTGATTTTGCAACTGTCGATGGCGCGCGGCATCGACGAGGTGATGGACGTCGTGCGCAACAATGCGAGAGCGCTCGTGGGAGCCGACGGCATTACCTTCGTGCTGCGCGAAGACGACAAATGCTTCTACGCCGATGAAGATGCGATTTCGCCGCTATGGAAAGGCCAGCGCTTCCCGGTGGAGACCTGCATCTCGGGCTGGGCGATGATCAATCGCCAGGTGGTGATCATCGAAGACATCTATGCCGACGATCGCATTCCGCATGCAGCCTATCGGCCGACCTTCGTCAAAAGCCTGACCATGGTGCCGGTGCGGATGGACGATCCGGTGGCGGCGATCGGCGCCTACTGGGCACGCCGGCATGTGCCGACGAACGAACAGCTGCGCCGGCTGAAACGCATAGCCAACAGCGCCGCGGTGGCGCTCACCAATGTTTCGCTGCTCGATGCCCTCATTGCGTCTCGTGAGGAAGCGGTGCGGGCCAAGGACGCCATTATTTTTGCGATGGCCTCGCTCGCCGAAGTTCGCGACAACGAGACCGGCAATCATATCTATCGCACACAACATTATGTGCGCGCCCTCGCCGAAGCGGCACGTCCCCTGTTTCCCGAACTGCTGGACGATGCGATGATCGAGCTGATCTTCAAATCGGCGCCGCTCCACGATATCGGCAAGATCGGCGTACCGGACAAGATACTTCTCAAGCCCGGCAAGCTCGACGCCGAGGAATACGCGATCATGCAGACACACGCCGAATTGGGGCGACGCGCGATCGAGGCTGCGGAAAAAAGACTTGGTGCAAGTACATTCCTCGCCGTGGCCAAGGAAATCGCCTTTACTCATCACGAAAGATGGGATGGCTCAGGCTATCCGCGGGGCCTCTCGAAAATCGACATCCCTCTGTCCGGGCGGCTCATGGCCATTGCCGATGTCTACGATGCGCTCGTCTCGGAACGGGTCTACAAGAAGGCTATTCCGCACATGGAGGCCGTCGCCCTGATCAGGAGCGAAAAAGGCAAACATTTCGACCCTGTCCTTGTCGATCTCTTCGAAGCCACCGCGCCAATCTTTGATGAGATCCATCGCCAGTTCATCGATCCGTAGGCAGCGCACCGAGGCCCGTTTTTCCAGATATGCAGCGGGTCAAAACGCGGCGCGATAGATCGCCAGTGCGTCCGCCTCGCTCACCGGGCGCGGGTTGTTGACGAGCAGGCGGGTCTGGTTCATCGCATCCTTTGCCAGCCGCGGCAGCCAGTCCTCGCCGATCTTCATGTCGCGCAGGGTCTGCGGCAGGCCGCAATCGCGCGACAATTGCGCCAGCGCGTCGCAGAAGGCGGCCACCCGCTCCTGCCCTTCCAGTTTCGCCAGGGCGGGAAAGGCATGCGGCGCGAGATCCACATAGGCCTCGTGTGCGGTCACGGCATTGAAGCGCAGCACGTGCGGCAGCACCAGCGCGTTCGACAGGCCGTGCGGGATATGGAAATGCCCGCCCAGCGGATAGGCAAGCGCGTGGACGGCTGCGACGGGCGAGTTCGCGAATGCCTGGCCGGCGAGCATGGAGCCGAGCAGCATGTCGGCCCGCGCGCTTTCATCCTTGCCGTTGCGGACGGCCCGCAACAGTGCCGCGCCCATCAGTTGCAGGGCCTGGACCGCGAGAGCGCGCGACAGCGGATTGTTGTTGGCGCTCGCCGAGGCATAGGCTTCGATGGCGTGTACCATTGCATCGATGCCGGTCGCGGCGGTCACATGCGGCGGCAGGCCATAGGTCAGCTCGGGATCGAGAAGAGCCACGTCGGGCAAAAGCACCGGCGAGACGACGCCCATCTTTTCCGAGGCGCCGGTGGTAACGATCGAGATCGGCGTCACTTCCGATCCGGTGCCGGACGTCGTCGGCACCAGGATCAGCGGCAGCCGCGGCCCCTTGGCATTGCCGACGCCATAGACGCCCTTGAGTTCCTCCTTGCCCACCGCCAGCAGGGCAACCAGCTTCGCGACATCGAGCGACGAGCCGCCACCGAGGCCGACGACCCCTTCCACGCCTGCGGCACGCGCCTTGTCGGTGGCAAGATGGATGACGGCTTCCGGCGGATCCGCCTCGACCTCGGAGAACAGCGTCACCTCGATGCCGCCGGATGTGAGGATGTCCAATGCCCGTTCGACGATGCCGGTGCTCATCATCCCGGGATCGGTGACGAGCATGACGCGCGTGCCGATACCGGCCCGGACGATGTCGGCAAGCTTGGCCAGGGCGCCTGCGCCGAACTGGATGCTGCGAGTGGTGTTGAAGACAAAGGGCGGCATGTCTGTTCTCCAAAAATTCAAATTATCGGCCGAAGGCGAGCGCGGTCAGAACGACCAGGCCGAAGCCGACCGCGGCGGTGATCACCAATGCCCGCAGCCTCTCGGCTTCGCGTTGATGTTGATCGATGCGCAGCCGCGGCGGCGGTTCATAAGCAGGCACCTCACCCGCCAGCGGACTTGCCATTTCCATCTTGTAGGACAGAAACCAGACAAGCCCCAGCCCCGCGACCCAGAACATGAGCCCCCAGCCCCAGAGCGACGGCATACCGAGCGGCCAGCTGCCGTCCGGGCCGAGGAAAGCGTAGTTGCCGAAGATCAGGCCAGGACCGACGGCGAGGAAAAACCAGGCGAGCGCAATCGACCACGCCGTCGAACGCAACGCCATCACCCGCGGGCGCGAACGCACCGTTTCGAGGAGAAAGCGGCGTGCCTCCAGCGCCTGTTCGCCAAAACCGCGTCTTTGGGTAAAGGCCGAAACCAGAAGCGTCACCGCGAGATTGGCGGCCATGCCCCAGGCAGCGGAATGGATCGTCCAAGGCGCTCTCCCCCACGGCAGGTCCAGGCCGAAAAAGAAAAGGACGGCGATGCCGAACGGTTCGGTCAACAGCACGCCGGCAATGCCGAATCCGACGCCGGTGACGGCGGCCGGGCGGGTGATCCAGCGCAGCCAGGTAATGCCGAGCAGCGGCGTCCAGAGCTGGAACGCCAGAGGCAGGGCAAGCGAGGCGAGGACCGTCAGGGTCACCGGGGTCAGGACCTGCAGCAGCACCGAAACGAGCGCCAGCAGGCCGATGACGATCCGCGTCAGGTTGACCGTATCGCGCCGGTCGAGCCGGCCGTGGAACCACGGCTTGTAAAGATTGCGGACGAGCGCTTCGCCGGCCGTGATCAGGGCAAGCCCCGCCATCAGCTGGACGCCGGCGAGCAGGCCGATGAACAGCCAGGCGCCGAACCAGGGGGAAAGCGAGGCAAGCAGGCCGGAAACGCCGAGCCCGGGGTTCACCAACGCCGCCGCACCGATGCAGGCAATGCAGAGCGCGATCAGCCCGCCGAAGGCACCGGCCATCACCCAGGTCTGCCCGGCGGCGATGCCGCGCGGGCTGCGGGTGGAGAGCACCATCTTGATCGCCAGCGGGCTCGCCTGGAATCCCATCAGGGCGAAGGCGACGGACAGGCTGGCGACGGCCGTGCCGTCATGCAGGGCGGCGGCTTCCCGGCCGGCGCCGGCAGTAAACTGCACGACGCCGGACACGATGAAGGCTCCCGCTTTCGCGGGATCGGCGGCCAAAGCGGCAAGCCCGCTGTTCAGCGCGCCAAAACCGCCAAGGCTGATCAGCGAGAAGCCGGCAAAACCGGCGATCGCCGTTGCGGCAAGCACCGCCTGGACAGCGCCGAGATAACCGACCGCCCGCATGCCGCCGATCACCACGTAGCCGAAAAGCACCAGCGACAGCAGGGCGGCGGCCACCGGCATCGATACCTCGCCGGCGGTCAGCAGCACCACCAGCCGCGCCAGCGCCGCCAGCTGCAATCCGGCGAAGGCGACGGCAAACAGCACGGCGACGACGGTGGCAAACACCACCAGGAATTCCGAGCCGTAATAGGCGCGCAGCACCTCGTTGAGCGAGGAAAGCCGCAGCCGCTGGCCGATCAGCCACAGGCGTTTGAAGAAGAACACGCCCGGCAAGGCGAGCGCGATGCCGGCCTGCAACAGGGCGGGCAGGCCGAAGCCGGCCGAGCCGATCCGCGCCGCACCGTCGAGCAGCGCCCAGCCGGACAGGCTGGCGCCGGCGATCACCAGGGCGGAAATCCACGGCGCGACGCTATGACCGGCAGAGAAATAGGTCTCGACATTGCGGTTTTCGGCAGCGGCAACGCGAGCCCAGTAAAGGGTCACTGCGGCGTAGAACAGCCCGTAGAGCGGCAGCCAGGTCATTTGCGTGCCTCCTGCACTCCGGCGGGCTTGATATGGAATTGCGAGAAGGCGGTGCGCATGCCGTGGCGGGTCAGCAGATAGGCGAGGAAACCGGCGGCCAGCAGGCCAAAGAGCAGCAGTCCGGAGTAATAGTCGGCCATGGTCATCTCGCCACCGATGGCGCCGACGATGAACACCAGCCCGAGCAGGCCGTAGGCGCCGATGCCGAGTGCCGCCTCGCCCGGCGTAAAGCCGGTCGCGAAGATGCCGTTGATGACGATATGGGCGACGAAGGCGGCGATGATCACGCCGACGCCGAGCGCCGAAAGAAGAAAGAGATCCCGCGCCAGACCTTCCAGGAAGCAGCCGAGGCCGAAAAAGCCGAGCACGGCCCAGACCGAGAAGACCAGGATGCTTCGTTCGACGTTCGGACCCTTTTGGGACATGGACTGGTCTTCCTGTGTTTTGGACGGTCAGGGGAGCGAGCGGAAACGGCCTCGCTCCCCAAGCTTAGCTGGGACTCAGTTGGTCCGCTTTTCACGGCCGCGCGGTGGTTCGGGCGCGGAGGGCTCGGTGTAGACGATCTTCGACAGGTCGCTCAGCGTATGGGTGCGGTGGACGGTGTCGCCCGACAGACCGATTTCGCCGAGCAAAGTGTCGACGAACGGCGCCTGCGTGCGGTAGCGCAAGGCCGAGCTCACCACCTGTTCGGCGAGGTTGCCGTCACGCGGTCCCGATCCGTCCGCACCGGAAGGCATGCCGGACGAGCCGCCGCCGACAGCCCCGGAAAGACCGGGCAGGCCCTCGACATGCATGATCTTGATGCCTTCGATCTTCTCCATCGGCTTGACGCTTTCGCGGATGATCGATGGCAGATTCTCGACCAGCGCCTTGTGCAACGCCGACTTGCGGGAGGCATCGGAGCGCAGGTTCTCGGCGGCGTTGAGCTTTTCCTTGCCTTCCGCCTCGACCCGCAGCCGTTCTTCCAGCGCCGCGACGGCGATCCGGTCGGCGTCGGCGCGATCCTGGGCGGCGGCCTTTTCGGCCTCGGCGAGGATGCGGACCTTGACGGCCTCGGATTCGGCGGCGCGTTCCGCCTCGATCAGTTCGATGGCCTTCTGGCGGTTGGCGATCTCGGTGTCGCGGATGGTCTGCACACGCTCCTGCGCCTCGACCATCGCCGCGCGTGCCGCTTCCGCTTGTGCTTGCGCTTCGGAACGCTCCTTCGATTTGATGGACACGGCGATCTCGCGGGTCTGGTCCTCGATCTGGATCAACTCGCGGCGCTTGATGTCCAGCGCCTCGACCTCGCGCTCCATGTCGATGCGAGCCCGCTCGACGGCTTCGCGTTCCCGCAGCTTGATCGCTTCGATCTCGCGTTCGCGCGAGGCATTTTCGGCAGCGATCTCGGATTTGCGCGTGGCGCGCTCGATCGACACTTCGGCCTCGTGGGCAAGCCGCGCATATTCGCTGTCGCGCTGGATTTCCAGGCTGCGCTTTTCCGCTTCGAGGTTCTTGGCGCGGATGGCGACCTCGGTGTCCTTCTCGATGTCGTTGCGCTTCTTCTTGCGGCTTTCGATCTGTTCGGTCAGGCGCGTCAGGCCTTCGGCGTCAAAGGTGTTCGACGGGTCGAAGAGCTTGATGTCGGTCTGGTCGAGCGAGGTGAGCGACACGGATTCCAGCTCCAGCCCGTCGAGCGACAGGCTTTCGGTGACCTCCTGCCGGACCTCGCGGACGAAGGCCTGGCGATTTTCGTGAATCTGCTCCAGCGACATTTTTGCCGCCGCGCCGCCCATGGCGTCGACGAACCGGCCCTGGATCAGGTCCTTCAGCTGTTCGGCGTTCATGGTGCGGTTGCCGAGGCTTCGGGCAGCGGTCGCCACCGCCTCGATGTTGGGCGAGACGCGGACGTAGAATTCCACCGTCAGCTCCACACGCATGCGGTCCTTGGTGATCAGCGACTTTTCCCGCGCCCGAGTGACTTCCAGGCGCAGCGTGTTCATGTTGACTTCCGTCAGATCATGGAGGATCGGCAGCACCAGCGCGCCGCCGCCCATGATCACCTTCTCGCCGCCGAAGCCGGTGCGCACGAAGCTCACATCCTTCGTCGAGCGGCGATAGAGCCAGTGCAGAAGATAGGCGGCAACGGCGATGACGATCGCTGCCAGTATGATGATTGCAATGACGTCTGCACCCTTCATGGACGTGTACCTCTTGAATGAGCAGGAATGGAAGGCATGGGCCGCGGATCAGGCATGTCGCGTCTCCTCCGAAACGAGCACGCCCGTCGCCAGGACGGCGATGCCGAAGGCCATGCGATTGAGAATGTCGGCGAGGTTGTAGGCGACCGACAGGCTGCCGTCGTCGACCATGCCGGCAAAGGCGGTGAGGAAATTGCCGAGCGGATAGATCGCCCAGCCGATGGTGACGATCAGGCGCAGCCAGAAATAGCCGCGGCGCAGGTAATCGCCGGTAGAAGAACGGACGGCTTCGTCCATGCGGCCGAAATAGAGTTCGCCCAAAATATAGAGCCAGAAGACGAGGCCGATGAGGAAGGCGAGCGTGGCGTGCATGTATTGCGCCTCGCCGAGATACCGCACGAACACCATCAGCACGGAAACGACGACGAGCCGCCAGAACAGGCCGGCACTCAGGCGCCCGGCCGTTTGCGCCAGGAAATACAGCGCCATCACCTGCAGCGGCATCGATACCGACCAGCCGACATAATGATAGACCACCGGCACGCCGTTGCCGGCGAGCCACGCATCGCGCGCCTCGTGGGCGGCACCGACGCCGACGAGTGCTGCGACGGCACACAGCGTCACCGGCAGGCGCCAGCTGCGGCTGACCCAGGTCGTGCCGATCAGCAGCAGGATCGCGGTCGCGGCCAGCCCGAAGAGCGCGACCGAATAGCTCGCCGCCGCCAGATCGGTCGTCTGATACACCGCCATGTTACTGTCTCCCTTTCCGGAAATTCGTTTGCGCCATGTCGCCTACCCCTCAGATCTGCGTTCGGATGTGCGGCGAACGGGCATAGAGCGCCACCATCGGCAGGATCAGCAGCCCGAAGATGAATTGTTGCCATTTGAAATCGAGGCCGATGCCGACGAGGAAGCTGGACAGAACCTGCAGCACCAGCACGCCGATGACCGTAAAGCCGTATCCGCCGGCGCCGCCGAGCAGCGACGTTCCGCCGACCACCACGGCGGCGAGCGTCAGGAACAGATACTGGTCGCCGACGCCGATGAAGCCGCCGCCCGACCAGCCGAGCAGCAAGCCGCCGGTCAGCGCCGCGAAGAAGCCGGAGAGCGCATAGGCGATCACCCAGTAACGCATCTCCGAGATCATCACCCGGCTGGCCGAGGTGCGGTTGACGCCGAGGGCGTAAAGGAAACGCCCGTAGACCGTCAGCCTGAGCGCCAGGATGAGGATGAGCGCGATCAGCGCCCAGATGGCGATGACCGGCGGGAAGGAAAGGCCGAAGGTGGAGCCGTTCATCGCCGAGATGTTGGACAGCCACGCCGGCACGGTGCCGAAGACGTTGCCGGAATAGGCCGAACCGATCGAGGTGACGATCTGCACGCCGCCGGAGATGGCAAAGCCGGTGCCGAGGGTGACGATCAATGCCTGCCCTTGCAGCTTGTAGCTCAGGAACCCGTTGATCACGCCGAACAGAGCCCCGATGGCGAGCACGATCAGCGTGGCGAGCCATGGCGGCACGCCGAGGCCGATCAGGTAGAGCAGGCCGACATTCGCCGCACCGATGATGAAGGGGATCGACAGGTCGAGACCGCCGAGCAGCGCCACCAGCGTCTGGCCGATGGAGGCGAGGCCGAGGAAGGAGGCGAACAGCAGCATCGACTTGATGTTGTTGCCGGAGGCGAACCCTTCGATGTTCATCGAGCCGACGGAAAACAGCCCGGCCAGCACCATGATGCCGATGAAGGCGGAGCGGTTCTGCTGGAACTGCCGCCCGAGCGTGCGCGTCAGGATGAGGATCGCCAGCAGGATGATCAGCGAGATGACGTTCCAGATATTGAAGAAGGCCTCGACCGTCAGCGACAGCACCAGGAAGGCGATGAGGATCAGCGCCAGACCGAGCAGTGGCCAGCGGTACTGCAGCCAGGCGGTGCGCAGCGGGCTCGGCCCTTCGACGGCGACAGCGGTCGCGGCCGGATCGAGGAACTGGCCGATGACGAAGCGCCATGCCCAGACGAACAGCGCCATCGTGGCGATCGCCGACAGGATGATCACCTGAACGGAAAGTGCCTGGGCAAAACCGAAGCCGACGCCGAGCGCGGTGAGCACGATGGCGATGGCAAGGCCGAGGATGCGGGCGGGCAGGCTGATCTGCGGCAGCTTTTCCATCACTCGACCGCCTCCGTTTCAGGCCCGCGCACGCCTTCGGCCATGACATAGGCGCCGGCAAGGACCAGTGCCGCGACGACCACGGCGACGGCCGGCGCCAGCGTGCGGCGGTTCGACTGGCCGACCGCGAGACGCACGAACACGGCGATGACGATCAGGAGCAGCACCGACAGCACGAGCGGGGCGGCGGCGATCCGCAGCGCCTCGGTCTCCGGCGAAACCGTGGCGATTTCCAGCGGGCCGGTCAGCGCCGCCTGCATGTCGAGCGGGCCGGGAACGATGGCACCTGCGGCGCCGAGCGCGCCATAATCGAAGATAGCGTGCAGGATGATGCCGAGCACGACGACGGAGAGCGCCACGAAATAGAGCAGCGGCGAAAAATTGCGGATGCGGCGCTGGATGACGGGGATCAGCAGCGTCAACAGCAGCGAGATGACGAGGATCGCGCCATAGGCCAGGTTGGTGACGAAACTCTGGACAGTGCCGAAATTGAAGGTCGAGAGCACATAGGTGATGAGGTAGAGGTTGATCGCCCCCAGCGCCGACCCGAACACGCCGCCGCGCCCGCCCCCCAGCGAGGCGCCGCCGAGCACCAGCGCGGTGACGGCGATCAGCGTGTAGGTGGTGCCCTGCGACGGGTCGCCGGAAGAGATCAGCGCGGTGAAGCAGATGGCGGCCAGGCCGGCAAAGCAGCCCGAGATCATATGCGCGCCGATGCGCACGATGGTGATCGGCACGCCGGACGTGTAGGCGGCGCGCTCGTCCGAACCCATCAGGCGCAGGTGGGTGTAGAAGGCGGTGGCGGTGAACAGCAGCCAGGCGGCGGTGGCCAGCAGCAGGATGATCAGGATCGGCGAGAAGATCGAGGTGCCGTATCCCCATTCCGCCATGAAGGCCGGCGCCATGCCGCCCGGCCGCGGCAGGATGACGAGGTTGATGCCGCTGAGCGCCAGATACCCCGAAAGCGACACGATGATCGGCTGCACGCGCACATAGATGACGATCAGCGAAAAGATCAGCTGGTAGAGCGCGCCGACGGCCATGCAATAGAGGAAGACGGCGATGGGATTTTCCAGGAGGCCGGCGCCGTGCAGCTGGATCAGCGTGACGTTGATGAAGCCGATCAGCGGACCGACGGAAAGGTCGACGGTGCCACGGCCGGAAATGGTCGAGGCCATCAGCGTGTAGGTGGCAAGGATCAGCGGCGTGACGACGATGATCGCCGCGCCGATACCCGAGGCCGACATCAGGCTCGGCGCGCGCAGCACCGCCACGGCGAGCAACGCGAAGAACAGCGTGATCGGCATCAACAGGAACGGGTTGGATCGCCCGCCCTGCGCCTCTGTTTTCGCCGTCGGGGTCGTGATCGCCGCCGTACTCATCGCGATGCCCCGCTGCGCGGCTGGCCTTCGGCACCGAATTCGACGACGCGGATGGTTTTCGGCGCCATCGCAACCTTTGGCGTGGCCGTCGCCACCAAGCGCTCGACCGGCACCTGCTGCGGCGACAGGCCGTCGTGACCGGAGCGCAACGTCGCCTTGATCTCTGCGGGCACGGAAACCTGCACGCGAACACCGTCGCCCTCGGGTGCACCGCCGCTCCGCTCCGTCCTGGCCCGCTTCGGCGTCAGCCCGTGGGCGGTCGCCAGACCTTCACCCGAGGTCTGGCCGAACATGGCTTCCAGAACGCGTTTCGTTTCCAACGCACGTCCGTCGAAAGCGTCGAACGGCGCACCGTCCCGGAAGACGATGACGCGGGTGGCAAAGCCCAGAAACTCCTCGATTTCCGAGGACATGTAGACGACCGCCCTGCCCTCTTCGGCAAAGGCGCGCAGATGCTTGTAAAGCTCCGTCTTGGCGCCGACGTCGATGCCGCGCGCCGGATCGTTGAGCACGATGACGTCGGGACGCATCGCGAAACCGCGGCCGATCAGCACCTTCTGCTGGTTGCCGCCGGAAAGCGAGGTGATGCGGTCTTCCTTGGCGCCGAACTTGATCAGGAGATTTTCGGCCTCGCGTTTAAAAATCGTCGTCAGCGTCGGGCGGTCGATGATGCCGAGGATGCCGGCGCGCTTCTTTTCGCGGTAGAGCGGCATCACCATGTTTTCGAAGATCGACAGCGAGGCGAAGATGCCCTCCCGCTTGCGGTCGCCCGAGACGTAGGCGATGCGGCCCTTGACCGCCTCGCCGAGCGTGCGCACCGGCAGCCAGCCATCGTTGCGGTCGGCCACCTGCACCAGGCCGCGGGCGGCGGGCGCAACACCGGCAAGCACGCGCACGAAGGCATCCTGCCCTTGCCCGTCCAGCCCGGCGACGCCGACGATCTCGCCGCGGCGCAGGTCGAAATCGAAGCTGCGGGCATTCGGCCAGACGGCGAGGTTGCGCGCCTTCATGGCGCGCTCCGGCGTGCGCGGCTGCGGTGCCGTGTGCACGGCATGGCTCGTGCCGCGGTCCTCGCCGGTCATCAGCGCCAGCAGGTTGCGTTCGGTGATCTCGGCTTTTTCCAGAACGCCGACGTCGCGTCCGTCACGCAGCACGGTGGCGCGGTCGGAGATGCGGATCAGTTCGGCGATGCGGTGGGTGACGATCAGCACGGTCGTGCCGCGGTTGCGCAGCGCCCGCATGCGGGCGAACAGGCGTTCGGTGCTGTCGAAGTCGAGCGCCGCCGAGCTTTCGTCGAGGATCAGGATTTTCGGTTCGGACAGCAGCGCGCGGGCGATGGTGATCCACTGCTTGAGGCCGAGCGGCAGCGTGCCGACCAGCGCATGCGGATCGACGGGTTCGCCGGACAGTTCCTCCATCAGTTCCGCGGCGCGGGCGACCTTGCGCTCCTGCGACAGCGTCTTTGAGAACAGCCGGTCGGCGCCCATGAAGATGTTGTCGACAACGGAGCTTTCGTCGGCGACCAGCACTTCCTGGTAGACGGTGGAGATGCCGAGCGCCCGGCTTTCGGCCGGCGTCGACGGGGTTTCGCCGAGGATCGACACCGTGCCGCCGTCGATGGGCAGGATGCCGGAAACCACCTTGGCAAGCGTGCTCTTGCCGCAGCCGTTGCCGCCGACGATGGCGTGGATCTCGCCGGCGCGGGCAGAAAAGGAAACGCCGTCCAGCGCCCGGGTCGGCCCGAAATATTTCTTCACGCCACGCACGAGGATCGTCTCCCGGCTTGTCACGTGTTCGATATCTGGGGCGGAAGACGCCATGACGATCCCTTCGGGGCGTAAAGAGCGAAGCGAAAAACGATGATGGTGATGAGAGGGGCCGGCAAGCCGGCCCCTTCAGCGATCAGGGCTTGTAGGCCTTCGGATCGGCGGGATGCAGGAAGAAGTCGTCGAGGTAGGACGGGTCGTAACCCCAGCGCTTGGCGCCGACCTTCAGCCATTCGGCGGTATCGACCGAGCAATCCTCGTTCATGACGGCCTTGAGATCGTCATGCGTCAGCTTGACGGGGTCGACGAGGATCGACTGGATCTTCGGGCCCTGTCCCTGCAGCGTGCGCATCATCACATGCCACATCAGCTCGATATCGTCGGCCGGCGGCCAGAGCTGGAAGGAGTAGTTGATGTAGTCGGGGTTCTTGCGCCACTGGCACAGTGCGCCCAACTCGCCGCCGATGGCGACCGGGATTTCGCCACGGCCGGCCTGCTGCACGGCGCGCAGCACGCCCATTTCCGCCGCCGACTGCACGACGATGCCGTCGAGCTTGCCCGGATTGGTGGCAAGCCACTTCTGCACTTCGCCCTGCGCCACCTGGTCGGTCCACATGCCGGCGACCGAGCCGACGATCTTGATGTCCGGCGAGGAGGCGAGACCGGCGAGCACGCCGCGGTTCTGGCTGTCGGAGCCGGACGTGCCCGGTATGCCTTCGACCACCAGCACGTTGCCCTTGCCGCCGAGCTGGTCGACCATCGCCTTGCCGATCTCGTAGCCGCCGACCTGATAGTTGACGGAGGAGTTCACGGCATATTCCGAGGTCAGGTAGCCGGTCATCGAAAAGACCGGGACGCCCTTGTCGGCGGCATACTTGACCGAAGCGTTCAGCGCCGTCGGGTTGGAGCAGCAGAGGATGATCGCGTCGACGCCCTGGTCGACGAGCTGACGGATCTGCTGGATCTGCGTCGCATCGTTGAGGTTAGACTGGGTGATGATCACGTCGGAGAGCAGACCGAGCTGCTTCCACTCGGGAACGATGACGTTCTGCAGCTCATCCATGGCGGCGGCGCGCCAGGTGTTGCCGGCGTAGGACGAGGCGTAGCCGATCTTCCACGGCGGCGGGTTCTTCGCCTTGAAGTCACGCCACTTGCTCGGGCCGATCGGCTGCATCGGGTCGAGCATGTCCTTGTTGTAGAGGCGCTTTGCCACGTCGGGATTGATCTCGTCGAGCCCCTCGGCATGCGCCCCGATCGCGGCGGCGACGAGGAACGCCGCCGCGCAGGCGAATTTCTTTAGCATATTCAACTCCTCCAGGTTGGTATGTCCAATTTTCACATGCAATCAGTCGTAAAAGTCGTGCGGCGCCTTGCGGAAGCCGGCCCAGGTCACCGGATCGTGGCCGGTGACCACCATCGCGCCGGTATCAGCGGCAATTTTCCGGAGCTTGGCGACGGAATCGGCCGCATCCGCCGACGAGACGACGAGCCCCGGCAACGCCTTGTTCTCCCAATGATCGACCGTATAGGCGGCATCGATGGTCAGAAGCACGGGACCGGTCTTCGGCAGGGTGATCAGGAATGACTGGTGCCCCGGCGAATGGCCGGGAGTGAAGATCATGCGGATGGTGCCGTCGCCAAACAGGTCGTAATGGTCGGTGTATTCGCCGCCGAGGAATTTCCAGTTGAGGCCGGGCCGGTCGAAATCGGCGCGGATATAGGCGCCGGCCGAAAACCAGTGCGGCTTGAAGGCATAGTCGTATTCCGCCCGCTGCACGACATATTGCGCCTTGGGAAAGCGGCCTACCGCGCCGGTATGGTCGAGGTGCAGGTGCGACTGCAGCACGTAGCGCACGGTGTGCGGCGCGACGTCGACCATCTTCAGCTGCTCGACACAGTTTTCCGAAACGCTCATGATCGGATCGTAGGCGGCGAGGACCGAACCCCAGTGGGCGCGCTTGTCGATCGCCACCTCCACGGCGTTGCCGCCGTCGATCACCACGTTGCCTTGCGGATGCTTGATCAGGAACCACGGAACCGGGATGTCGAAGGTCTCTTCGCCCTGGTTCATCTTGATATATTTGGTCTTGGTGCGCAGGATGCCGGTCTGGAACATGTGCAGTTCGATCCCGGACGATTTTCTGCGCGCCCGCGGTGCTTCCGCCGGGGCAGACGAAAACACCGGGCGCGGCGCCAGCGACGAGCTTGCCGCCTTCGAGGAAGCGGCGCGGCTGTCCACCTCGACGCGATGGCCCTTGTCGTCGAATTCTATGATCTTCATCGCGGCAACCTCAGTTTTCCCGGGCCATGGTTCAGGTTCTCGTCTCGATGATGCGCAGCGCTTCCTTGAGGTAGACGGCAAACAGCGGATAGTTTTCCGACATCGGGAAGTGGCCGATGTCCTCCATCTCGATGTAGATGCCGCCGGGGATCTGCCGGGCGGTGTTTTCCGTCGCTTCCGGCGGCGTCAGGTAGTCGTAGGTGCCGGTCATCATGATCACCGGGCACTTGCGGGTGTCGATGTTGCCGAGCTTGCCGCGCAGGTCGTGGTCGATCGAATAGAAGAACAGGTCGCCCTTGAAGACTTCCGAGCCCTGCGTATAGTAATGCCAGGTCAGCCAGCGATCCATGTCGGGGCTCTGCGGCGCCATCAGGTCCCAGACGCCGCTGGCGCAGACCTGTGCGGCGTTGGCGTGCGGATGCCGCCACCAGTCGAGGAAGAAGCCCGGCGCGTGCTCGGCGGCCTCGACAGGGATAACGGCGCGAAAACGGTCCGGATGATGCAGCGCCAGCTGCAGCGCAACATTGCCGCCGAAGCTCGACCCCATGAAGATCGGTTTGTCGAGTTCCAGCGCATCGCAGAGCGCGACGATGAAATTCATGTAGTGGCTGGCCGTGAGGCGATACTCTTCCTTCCACCATTCCTTGTTGAGCGGCGGATCGGACTTGCCGTGGCGCGCCAGGTCGTAGGCGATCACGTCGTAATGCTTGGTGATCTCCTCGTCTTCGAGCAGGCCGCGCCATTGATGGTTGTGGCAGCCGGCCGTGTGCTGGCAGACGAGCGGAATCCCCTGGCCGTTCCTGAGGTAGAAGACCTTGTATTCGTAACCGTCGACATCGATGGTGACGTATCGGCCGATGACGGGTGAGTGTTTTGCCATTCCGGTATTCCTAATCAGCGGATAGGGTTGGCGGGTGTCAGACGGGGACGCCGACCTTGCGCAGCAGTTCGAACTGCACGGTGAAATTGCGAAGGTTCTGCATCATCACGAGGATGTTGCCCTCGATCTTCAGGTCGCGGCGGAAGCTCGCCGCCCAGATGCCGTGATACATCGGGTCCGGGATCGGCTTGGCGAACTCCCGCCAGGTGGCGGGGCTGGCCCGCAACGCGAAATCATAGGCGTCCAGCGGCTGCGGATCGGTGTTGATCCGGTAGACCTTGCCGTCGACCATCTCGACGATCACCTTCTGGGTGCCCATGTCCCACAGGAAGGTGCAGGTATAATACCGCGCCATCGCGCCGATGGTCTGGTCTCGGTCCGATGTTTCACCGAAGCGGATAGCCCAGTCCCGCACACCCATTACCATGCGTCGCTCCCCAAAAAGCCGACGGCGCGATAGTCCACCTGATGGCAGAGGATCATCGTTCTCCCAACCGTCTTGTGTTCAGCATATCGAACACTTTTCACTGGACTGAAAGCTAAACTTTGGGCTAAACATCTGTCAAGAGAAAAACAGCCGCCCTAAAATCCATTCGGAATGCTACATGGACCAGTCGGACAGCAAAGCGAAATACGTACCCGCATTGGAGAGAGGAACCCGCATTCTGGACCTGGTGGCCCGGTCCAGAAGCCCTCTGAGCCTGTCGGACATGGCCCGGGAATTGAAGCTGGCCCGCAGCAGCGTTCACACGCTTTGCCATACGCTGGTGAACCTCGAACTGCTCATCCGCCGCAACGACCAGACGTTCCAGATGGGGCCGCATGTGATGCGCTGGTCGAATGCCTTCACCACGCAATCGGACGTTGCAGCGGAATTTGCCGCCATGTGGGACCAGGAAACGGAACTGCCCGGTGCCACCATCACGCTCTCCGTGCTGGAAGGGCCGGAGGTGGTCTACATCGCGGCGAGAAACTCCGACGTCAGCCATTCGCTGATCGAGTTCCGCGCCGGCATGCGCCTGCCGGCGGCGTTCACGGCGACGGGCAAGGCATTTCTCAGCCATATGAGCGAATTCGAGGTGCGAAAGCTGTTCGCCGACGGACTGCCCCCCGGTCGCACCCCCAAAAGCGTCCAGGATATCGAGGTGCTGCTGGGGGAACTGCAGGAGGTCCGCAGGAGCGGCTACAGCTGCGACGACCAGCAGGTCGCCGAGGGCATCGTCTGCTTCGGGGCGTCGGTTCTGGATTCGCGCAACCGGCCGATTGCCGGCGTGGCCGTCAGCCTGCCGACCGAAGCCTTGGAAAGCGGCGACCGCGGCCGGGTGATTTCCAACGTCCAGCGCATCGCCACGCGCCTGTCGCACCGCATGGGAGCGGATTTGAGCCGCATGAGCGGCCTGCTCCACTCGGCCAACCAGCGGGTCGGACAGTCTCCCAAAAATGAGATCGTCAGGTAAGAATCGAGGGACTGCCCATATGGTGCAGAACTGCGTTTGGTGCCATGATACGACCAATGGGAGCGTTCTCATAGGGGTCGGGCATGCGGAGGAGGAGCCGCCGGCCCGGCAGGGGCAATGACGGAAAACGTGGGGAGGTACTGTCGTGCTTGACTTCAACGGGGGGCAAACCGGTTCGATGCCGGGTGAACAATCGGCGGTGTCAAACAGCCAGATGATCGAGACCGCAGCAGGGTTGCTCGAGGTGGTGTCCTTCGGGCGCGAGAACGGCAGGCCGCTGGTTCTGGTCAGTCATGGAATGGGAAATTGGGAATCCCTGCTGGAAATCGGACAACATGTCCTGGCAAACGATCCCGCCCGCAGGATCATCGCCTGGTCGCGACCGGGCCGCGGCAGGAGCCCGGCCGCCGGTAACATCGACAACATGGATCCGCTGATCCACGAGGCGGGCATTGTCCTGCCGGCATTGCTGACCACGCTCGGCATTTCGACGGCGGATTTCGTCGGACACAGCGACGGCGCGACCGTGGCGCTGATCTTTGCCGCCCTGTTTCCCGAGCGCGCCGGCCGCATTGCCGCGATTGCGCCTTACGCTTTCGCCGATGCCCATTTCGAAGCCGCGACGGCCGAACTTCCGGCCACGGAGCGGGAAAGCGGCCTCAGCGACCGTCTGGGCGCGCATCACGACACTCCGCAGGCGCTGTATGTCGCCTGGACCGATCATCGCCGATCGCATGCGATGCAGCATTGGTCGGCGCTTGATCTCCTCGCAGGCGTCGCAGCACCGCTGCTGCTGATCCAAGGCATGGAAGATGCTTTTTCCAGCCCCGTGCAATTGAGCGCCATCGCCGACGTCGTCTCCGGCCCGGTGAAGTGGGTCATGCTGCACGGCGAAGGGCATTTCCCCCAGCATGACAATCCGGAACAGATCTTTCAGCTGGTCGAGGCCCACATCGACACCGTCCGATCGGCGGCGTCGCGACGGGCTATGCGCCACGCAATTGCGGCCGCGTGAGCCTGGGCGGTTCCATCAGCCGCGGCGGTTGTCCAGGTCGGCACCCATCCGCCTGGACAGGCTGCGGGTGATGTCGAGCAGCACTTCCGCGAGCTCTTCGCGCACCGCGCCGCTGAAAAGTTCGGCCGGAACACTGATCATGACAGCCGCCAGCGGCCGGTTCAGGGAATTGAGTACCACGGCCCCCAGGCTGGTGATGCCGGCCTGGCACTGTTCTTCTTCGATCGTATAATCACGCTTGCGAATGTCAGCCAGCGTCGCCAGCAACTCGGCCAGGGTTCCCGGCGACCGGTCGGTCAGAGGTTTGGGGTAACCGTCGGCGAACAACCTTCGCACCTCGTAATCGGATGCGTGGGCCAGCACGGCCTGGCCGGCTGCGACGAAGGGCGCCGGAAGGCGAAGCCCCGGCCGGACCGAAAATCGATGGCCGCCCGCCGATTGGCGCGCCGCGATAAAGACGATCTCGCCCTTTTCCGGAATGCCCAGCGAAACGACAGCCTCGTGCGGTATGTCGCGCTGGTCCCAGAGGGCGGCAAACTCCGCCGCCACATCGGTCTGCCTGTCGAAGGCATTCGACCATCTCAAAAGATGCGGACCGAGAAGATAGGTCTGGTCCGGGCGGCGAATCAAAAGCCCGAGCTGGACGAGAGTCGAGCACAGGTTGTGTACCGTGCTCTTGGGCAGGGCGGTTTCGCGCGCCAGTTCCGATACGGTCAGGTACCGTTTTGCGGTGGCGACGATGTCGAGAATGCCAGCCGCCCGTTCGACCGCCGGGACAAGTTTCTGCTGGTTCTGTTCCTGCTCCATCGCTCCGCCATTCCCACACTGTGATCCGCATGCCGAAGCACCGGCATAGTTTGACCCGACGCGTTAGCAAACGTCAAAATAGGTTTCTGTCCAGTCCGTTCCCGAAATGGGGATTTTTTCGTGTTTGATACGTAAAGGAGGCGCCGTATCGCTCGCTCGAAGTTCGATTTGGGCCGGCTTCGCGAAAAAATAGGCATAGGGTCATCATGCAACCTCGGCTTTACATCGAAGCCCTGCGGCTGGCAAGCGCGCCGGCGACAGACGCCTACCTCAGCATGAACACCTGCTCGCCCGACAGGAAAACCGAGTCACCGCGACCTGTCAGCGGCACATGGCGCCCGTGGTTTCGCGGACCACCAGGGGACCGTCGACCTTGATGGTCATCGGGCGGATCTGCTTGCCGTGGATCGCCATGTCGATGAGGTATCCCGCCGCCTTCTGGCCCATCTCGTAGTTGGGCAGGACAAGCGTCGAGAGCGGCGGATGCGTGTAGCGCGCCAACTCCTGGTCGTCGTACCCCATGACGGAGACGTCCTGCGGCACGCGCAGCCCCTTTTCCTGCGCCGCCTCCATGACACCGATCGCCATCAGGTCGTTGCCGCAGAAGATCGCCGTCGGGCGGTTGGCCATGGACAGCAGTTCGATACCTGCTTCATAGCCGCGCAAGGGCAACCAGTCGCCGTCGCGCACCAGGCTCTCGTCGAAGGCGATGTCGGCCGTGGCAAGGGCCTGCTTGTAACCCTTCAGGCGGTCCATCGCGGCGTCCATCCACGGCTCGCCGTTGATGAAACCGATGCGCTTGTGCCCCAGCGCCGTCAGGTGCGCCGTCGCCGCGAAGCCGCCCACCACCTCGCCGGGCACGATCGCCACATGCTGGCGCGGCTCGCAATAACAATTGAGCAGGACGGTCGGGATGGATTTCAGCGCCGGCGGCACGGAAACCTTGCGCGTGAAGATGGTCGCGTAGATGACGCCGGCAATAGAGGGATCGCGCAGGACGGAGCGCAGAACGGCCTGCTCCAGGTCCGGGTTCGAGCGCGTGACATGGGCGGAAACCAGCAGTCCCTGCTCGAAGGCATAGTCACGAATGCCGTCCAGACTGACGACCGGATGGGGGCTGGTGGAGATTTCATCGACGATGAAGGCGATGGTATCCTTCTCCACCACGGGTGTCGCGGCGACGGTGCCGCGCGTGGCCGGCAGTCTATAACCAATTTTATGAGCAGCCTCGCGCACCTTCTGCTGCGTTTCCACCGAAATGCGCGAGCCGGACATTTCATTGAGCACGAGCGAAACGCTGGATTGGGACACGCCGGCGATGCGGGCGATATCCGTCATGGTCGGGCGTCCGCTGCCGTTTTTGTCCGTATTGCGCCCGTTTCCTTTGGCCATGCGTCGTTCCTCACCCCTCGCCGTGCTTTGCACTGCACACGCCTTTTTTGCAAGTGCTCATAATTTTGGCTCTTGACTGCTAATATTATTAGCGCAAGATTTGCACATGTGAAGCAGGAATTTGCTCACGTCCGGTAGAGGAGCACCGGCCATAACCTGGGAGGAGAAATCGCTCATGACATCCATGTCCCGTCGCACCTTCTTGCTTGCGGCAACTGCCGTCGGCACGCTTGCCATCGCCGGCGTCGCCATCGCAGAAGTGCCGAAGCTGGCACAGAAGGACACCTACAAGGTCGGCTTCGCGCAGACCGAATCCAACAATCCCTGGCGCATCGCCCAGACGAACAGCATGAAGGCCGAGGCTGAAAAGCTCGGCTACCAGCTGGTCTATACGGACGCTGCCGGCTCGGCCGCCAAGCAGGTCGCCGACGTCAATTCGATGATCGCCCAGGGCGTCGACGTCATCTTCCTCGCGCCGCGCGAAGAAAAGCCGCTGATCCCCGCCGTCATGGCGGCCAAGAAGGCCGGCATCCCGGTCATCCTGCTCGACCGCTCGGTCGATCCGTCGCTTGCCAAAGCCGGCGAAGACTACCTGACCTTCATCGGCTCGAATTTCGTCGAGGAAGGCAAGCGCGTCGCCGAATGGCTGGCCAAGAACGCCAACGGCAAGTCGAAGATCATCGAACTGGAAGGCACGACCGGTTCTTCGCCCGCCAACGACCGCAAGAAGGGCTTTGACGAAGCGATCCAGGCGGCCGGCGGCTTCGAGATCGTCGCCTCGCAGACCGGCGACTTCGCCCGCGACAAGGGCCGCCAGGTTGCGGAAGCCCTGCTTCAGGCGCATCCGGATGCGGACATCATCTACGCCCACAACGACGAAATGGCGATCGGCGCCATCGCGGCGCTGGAAGCGGCCGGCAAGGTGCCGGGCAAGGATGTGCTCGTGCTCTCCATCGACGGCGGCAAGGAAGCCGTCCAGCTCGTCGTCGACGGCAAGATCGCGGCGGTCGTCGAGTGCAACCCGCGCTTCGGACCCAAGGCGTTCGAAACGATGCAGCGTTACGCCAAGGGCGAGAAGATCGAGCCCACCCTGGTGAACGAGGACAAGTTCTACGACGCTTCCAACGCGGCCGCCGAACTCGCCAACGCCTACTGACCAAAACTCCCAAGCCTTTTGCGGTCGGGGCGGCGAAACCGTCTCGGCCGTTTTTTCGAGCGACCTTTGGCCAGTTCGGGTGTAGGCTCGTCATGCGTTTGGGATAGAGGAGAACCCCGATGCTTCTTTCCATGCAGGGCATTTCGAAGGCGTTTGCCGGCGTCGTCGCGCTCAAATCCGCCTCTCTGGAGGTGGAGCCGGCGGAAGTCATGGCGCTTGTCGGCCAGAACGGCGCAGGCAAGTCGACGCTCATCAAGATTCTCACCGGCGTTTATCGCCGAGATGAGGGCAGCATCACCTTCAACGGCAGGAATATCGATTTCACCATGCCGGCAGAAGCGCAAAGCGCCGGCATCGCGACCATCTACCAGGAAATCAACCTTGCCCCGCAGCGCTCGGTGGCCGAGAACATCTACCTCTCCCGCGAGCCGAAACGCTTCGGGCTGATCGACCACGCCGCCATGCGCCGCGGCGCCGAGGCCGTGCTGAAAACCTTCAATCTTTCCATCGACGTCGACCGTCCCGTCGCGCATTTCGATGCCGCGACCCGACAGATGGTGGCGATCGCCCGCGCCGTCACGCAAAACGCCCGCCTCGTCATCATGGACGAGCCGACCTCTTCGCTGGACGAACGCGAGGTCGCCGTGCTCTTCGAGACGATCCGCACGCTGAAACGCTCCGGCGTCGCCGTCATCTTCATCGGTCACCGGCTGGACGAGCTTTATGCCATCTGCGACCGCGTGACGATCATGCGCGACGGCCAGACCGTCGCCAAGAGTCCGATGGCCGACATGCCCAAGATGGCGCTGGTGCGCCATATGCTCGGCAAGGAACTCGCCGCCTTCCAGGCGATGGCGCCCGATCAGGACGTGCCCGAGCGTCCCGCCCGCCTTGTCGTCGAAAACGCCGGCGCCGGGGTGCGCGTGCGTGATGTCAGCCTGACCGTGCGCGAGGGCGAGATATCGGGTCTTGCCGGCCTGCTCGGCTCCGGCCGCACGGAGACGGCGCGGCTGATCTTCGGCGCCGACAGGATGCAGCGGGGCACCATCCGCATGGACGGAAAGGAGCGCGTCTACCGCGAGCCGGCGGATGCGATCGCCGACGGCATCGGCCTCGTTTCCGAGGACCGCAAGATCGACGGCATCGTGCCCGACATGAGCATCCGCGAGAACATGACGCTGGCGCTGCTGCCCAAGCTGAAGAAAGCCGGCATCGTCGATCGCGCCAGGCAGGACGAGATCGTCACGCGCTACATTCGCGCGCTCGGCGTCAAATGCGCATCGCCTGACCAGCCGATCAAGGAACTTTCGGGCGGCAACCAGCAGAAGGTGCTGCTCGCCCGCTGGCTCGCCACCGATCCGCGCGTCCTGATCATCGACGAGCCGACCCGCGGCATCGATATCGGCGCGAAATCCGAAATCCTCAAGCTGTTGCGCAACCTCGCAGACGAAGGGCTGAGCGTCCTGATGATTTCTTCCGAGCTGGAAGAGCTTCTCGCCGCCGCCGACCGCGTCACCGTGCTCAGCGACGGCACGTCGGTGGCGACGCTGCCGCGCAAGGATCTGAGCGAGGCGGCGCTGCTTTCCGCCATGGCCCATCAGGTGGCCCCGGAAGGTGAAATCGCATGACGACAATCGAGACCCCTGCCCCGCAGCCGTCAGGCACGCTGTCTTCCGGCAGCCGGCTGCTCACGCTCGCAAGCCGCTACGGCACCTTTGTCGCCTTCCTGGCGCTGATCATCTTCAACATCGCGGTGACACCGAACTTTCTGTCCTGGCAGACGCTCAACGTGAACCTGACGCAGGTCGCCACCATCGTCATCGTCGCCACCGGCATGACGCTCGTCATCGCCACCGGCGGCATCGACCTTTCGGTCGGTTCGCTGATGGCGATAGCGGGCGCGCTGGCGCCGATGATCTTCATGGGCCAGTTCTGGCAGGTGGACAACATGGCGTTCGCCGTGGCTCTCGCCTTCCTGATCCCCGTCGCGGTCGCCGGCGTGTTCGGCCTGTTCAACGGACTGCTCGTCACCCGCTTCTCCATCCAGCCGATCATCGCGACACTCGTTCTCTTCATCGCCGGCCGCGGTATCGCGCAGGTCATGACCAACGGCAACCTGCAGGTCTTCAAGAACGAGGGTTTCCAGTTCATCGCCATGGGCCGCATCGCCGGCATCCCGGCACAGGTCGTGCTGATGATCGTCATCGTCGTGCTCGCCTTCGCGATGATCCGCTACACGGTCATCGGCCGGCAGATCATCGCCGTCGGCGGCAACGAGAAAGCGGCGCGGCTGACCGGTATTCCGGTCAAACGCGTCAAGCTGTTCGTCTACATGATCAGCGGGGCGCTGGCGGGCCTGGCCGGCCTCGTCGTGGTCGCGCGCAATTCCGCAAGCGATGCCAATCTCGTCGGTCTCGGCATGGAACTCGACGCCATCGCCGCCGTCGCCGTCGGCGGCACGCTCCTGACCGGCGGCCGGGCCAACGTCGTCGGCACCCTGCTCGGCGCCTTCGTCATCCAGCTCGTGCGTTACACGCTGCTCGCCAACGGCGTGCCGGATGCCGCCGCCCTCATCGTCAAGGCCGGGCTGATCGTGCTCGCCGTCTTCATCCAGCAACGCGCCGACAGGCATTGAGGAGACCACTCCATGCACGCCCTCCTCCGCCCCTTCGCCATCAAGTCCTCGGGCGATCTCGCCCGCATCGGCGTCATCCTCGCGCTTTTCGGCCTCATCCTGTTTGGGGCGCTGCGCTACGACAACTTTCTGTCGCCATTCAACATCCTCAGCTTCCTGCGCTACAATTCCATGTTCGCGCTGATCGCGCTCGGCATGGCGCTCGTCATCATGACCGGCGGCATCGACCTTTCGGTCGGCGGCACGGCGGCAATGGCAAGCGTGGTCGCCGCCCTCCTCTCGCCCTATCACTGGGCGGCCGGGCTTTTCGGCGGCATGGCGGCAGGGCTCGCCATCGGGGCGCTGAACGGCTTCATCATCACGAAAATGCGCATCCAGCCCTTTATCGCCACGCTCGCGACCATGCTGGCGGCCTATGGCACCGGCCTGCTGCTCGCCAACAACCAGTCGGTCTCCGTCTCCTACGATACGGGCTTCACCGTCATCGGCCAGGATGATTTCCTCGGCTTCCCCATCCCCGCCTGGATCGGACTCGGCGCCTATGTCATTGGCTGGCTGGTGCTCGAAAAGCTGCCTGTCGGCCGCCATATCCTGGCGATCGGGGATGGCGAGGCGACGGCCGGGCTGATGGGACTCAAGGTCGAACGCACGCTCGCCGCTGTCTATCTCGCCTCCGGCATGCTCGCCGGCCTTGCAGGGGTGATCCTCGCCTCGCAATTCGGCGCCGGCCAGCCGACGGAGGGCGTGGGCTGGGAGCTTTTTGCCATCGCGTCGGTCGTGGTCGGCGGCACGCTGCTGACGGGCGGCTCGGGTTCGGTCGGGGCGACGCTTGCCGGCGCCCTGCTGCTTGCCATGGTCTTCAACATCCTGAACTTCGAAAACGGCCTCGGCTGGATTTCCCTGTCGGCCTACTGGCAATCCGTCATCCGTGGCGCCTTCCTGCTTGTCGTCGTCGTTTTGCAGGCCAAGCTGATGGCGCGGCACGAGGCACCGTGAGCGCCGGCGCCGTCTGAGGATCTCAGACCCCTCATCGAAATCTTCTCCCAGAAGCAATAATGCGGGCTGCCGGCCCGGCCGCGTCCAAATTTGGACACTGCAGCCTGTTTCGAAAGGAACACGGCGAAGCCACCGAGCCTGCTAGGACAATTTCATAGCCCGATTGTCGCCGGAGCAAAGAGGAGAGCGAAATGCACACGAAGCCGATACTCATCGAAGTCACCGTCAACGATCATCGCGGCCGCCAGCCGTTGGGCATCATGAGCGCGAAGCAGGCGCTCGAATTACCGGATCTGCCGAGCTTTGCATTTTCGCTTCCCCTCGAAGGCGACAGGGCGGTAACGCGAGGATACCTTCGCGCATTTGCCTGATCCGGCCGGCCGCCGAACCTGTTACCGCTTCATCCCCGCACCTGAAAGCGCTGCCGCTTCCTGATCCAACATGGCATCGATCAGCGCAAAAATCTCGCCGGCGCTGACCGGTTTGCCACCCCGCAGCTTGGAAGTCCCGTCCTTGGCGACAAGAACGGTGCAAAACTCACCGTCCACCACATCCATATCGCGCCGCAACCGCTCCGCGTCGAGCGGCGGCGGCGATCCGAACAGCGGCTGCACGGCGCTGCCGCGTATACGAAGCACGATCATGTCGCGCTCCGCAAGCCCGTCGCGCTCGGCCAGGACCAGGTTTTCCTGCCGCGCGGCAGCAGCGTTATCGCGATCCGAGAAGATCAAAAGCACCCGGTTGAGGCCCCGAAATGGCTGCAGGCCCTCCGCCGCCGGCTGCGGCGCCACGGGGGAGCCTAGAATTTCTGTCACCAGGGATTTCAGCATGGTTTCGCTCCTTGTCCCAGTTGAAACGACGGCGGCCCGCCGATGTTCCCGACAAGATCATGCCGTCATCGCTTCCCACTTCCGCCGGCCCAGCTTCGGCCACAGCATCAGCCAGGCGACCAGGACGAGGTTGACGCAATTCCATAAAAATCCATGCAGGAAGGCCAGGCGGTAGGAGCCGGTGGCATCGAAGATGTAGCCGGCGGCGAGCCCGCCGCACGCCATGCCAAGCACCGTTGCCATCAACACCAGGCTGATACGGACACCCGCTTCGCGAGGCGGCAGGTACTGGCGGATGATCACGGCATACATCGGCACGATGCCGCCCTGGAAGAGCCCGAACAGCCCGGAGATCACATAGAGCGACGACTGGCTGTTGAAAAACAGATAGAGCAGCAGCGCCAGGGCCTGCATGGACGAGCCGACGATCAGCATCGGCGCGGCGCCGATCCGGTCGGCGAATGCACCGGAAGCGAGGCGGCTGATCACGCCAAGGCCGAGCATCAGGGCGATGATCTGCGTACCGACGGCGACGCCATAACCAAGGTCGCCGCAATAGGCGACGATATGGACCTGCGGCATCGACATCGCCATGCAGCAGGCAAAGCCTGCAACGACAAGGATGGCCTGCAGCACGTTCGGCTTCAGGCCAAGCTCGTTGCGGGCGGCCTCCGTCACGGCCTCGGCCTGGGCATAGGTCGTGCTCTGCAGCCGGCGTCTCAACAACAGCCCCGTCGGCACCATCACGAGAGGGACGAACAGGCCAATGCCGATAAGGGTGGAACGCCAGCCATGCGTTGCCTGGAAATGCTCGATGATCAGCGGCCACACGGCTCCGGAAAGATAACTGCCGGAGGCGGCAAAGGCGACGGCGAGCGCCCGGTGCTTGCGGAACCAATGCGACAGATCCGATATCAGCGGCGCGAATCCGGCCGCTGACCCGAGACCGATCACCGCCGAAAGAACGGCGAATTGCCAGATATTGGTGGTGAGCGCAGCCATCACGTAACCGACGCACAGCAGGAACGCTCCGATCATCACGGGCAGGACGATGCCGACGCGGTCGGCCAGGCGACCCATGACAACGCCGCCGACGGCAAAACCAAGCATCGTGCCGGTATAGGGCAGCGACGCACCGCCTCGCACCGTGCCGAATTCGATCTCCAGTGTCGGCAGCAGCACGACCACCGACCAGTTGCCGACACAGGCAACGGTGCCGAGAACGAGCGTAAGAACGAGCCGCCACCAGGCGTAACCTGAATCGAGCTCGCCTGACGGCGTCGTCCTGTTTTCCAACATGGCCATTTCGAGATTTCCTTCGACTTCGGTTCTTGAACTTGAAGGCTCTCAAATCAGCGCCATGTTCAGTCTCCCTGTATAGCGGGTTTCGACGCTTTGATCCCGCGAAATGCTGGGCAGATATCGGTGCCGCAACGTTATGCCGATACGCTCCTTGGTCGCAGCAGATAGTCGTTTGCAACGGGATCGAACCCGACCACCTCCGCTCCTTCGGCAAAGGCACCCTGCAGGCGGTCCCGCAAGGCAAGTCTCGCCGTCAGGGGATCCGCCTCTCCCGAAGCGGTCGCCGGCGACAGAGGAATCCGCATCCAGCCGTCCGGGACCCTGCCAGACCCACCACCCGTCGATTTCTCGACGACATCGGGCTCGTCCAGGAACCAGTCGACCAGCAGGCGATCCGAAGGCAGGCCTTGGTTTATGCCGCCCATCGCACCATAATAGTCCTGGTGATATGTGCTCGATCGCGCCCCGAGGCAGCTCGTATTCAAGTTCGCGTTGACCGCGCGCATCGGATCGAAAGTCCAGCGCACGTGGCGAATGCCGCGCTCCAGGCACCAGCGCCGCTGATACCATTTCAGCTTGGCGCCAAGCCCCCGGCCACGCATGTCGTGCAGGACGGCAAGGCGATGGGAATGCTGGATATGGGCCGTCGCCGTCGGAAAGCCGAACACGTATCCGACCAGCTTGCCATCGGCAAAGGCGCCGCCGACAAGCCCCCCCTCTGCCTGGATGACCATCATCAGGTCGGCGGGATCCGGCGTATCGCCCTCTCCCCAGACGCGCGCCTGCAACGCCTCGGCCTCAAGGAATTCCGTCATGCCGGCGAGATCGCGGAACTGCACCTGCGTCATGCGCGGAAGCTTTCGCGCGACATCGTCACCGTCTCCAGAAAATCACTGTCGAGCCTGACGCCGATGCCCGGTCCGGCGGGCACTGGCATTCGTCCGTCCGTCGTCTCGAGCTTCTCCTCGACGATGTCGCGATGGAAATAACGGCTGGAGGACGAGGTGTCTCCGGGTTTGGAGAAATTCGCAAGGGTCGAAAGGTGGATGTTGTGCGCTCGTCCGATGCCGCTTTCAAGCATGCCGCCACACCAGACGGGAACGGAAAAAGCCGCCGACAGATCATGGATACGGATGGCATTGGCATGTCCGCCGGAACGACCCACCTTGATGTTGATCACCCGCGCCGCGTCTGCCTGCAGCGCCTTGCGTGCATCCTCCGGGCTGCGGATGCTTTCATCGAGGCAGATTGGCGTGTTGATACGCGCCTGCAGAACCGCGTGATCGTGGAGATCGTTCCAGGCAAGCGGCTGCTCGATGTAATCGAGATCGAAGGCATCGAGGCGCGCGAGCAGGGCGCTGTCGGCCAGGCTGTAGGCGCTGTTGGCATCGGCGGTCAGATGGATGTCCGCAAATGCGCTGCGAACCGCCTCGAGCAGGCGCAGGTCGTGCCCCGGCTTTATCTTGAGCTTTATGCGCTTGTAGCCCTGTGCCAGGTGATCGGCGACGCGGCCAAGCGTATCCTCGATCGATCCGATGCCGAGCGACACGCCGACATCGACCGCATCGCCTTCGCCGCCAAGGATGGTTTTCAGCGGCAGATCCAGCGATTTGGCCCAAAGGTCCCAGAAGGCCATCTCCAGCGTGGCCCGCGCCATCATATTGCCGCGCCATGGCTCCAGCTGCCGCGCAAGCTGGTGCGGGTTCGCAAACCGCCGGCCCAGAACGCCCGGCAACAAAGCACCGCGCAAAAACTCCATGGCGCCGGCGACGGTTTCTTCCAGATAGTCCGGCAGCGGATCCATGACCCCCTCCGCATATCCTTCGAGACCGTCGGCCTTCAGGGTCAGCAGCGGAAAAATCTTCTCATGCATCGTCCCCGTCGAGATCGTGAACGGCGTCACCAGCGGCAGGCGCACCAGCCGGAGTTCCGCGCCGTCAATCCGCAGATGATCGCGAACCTCTCGGCTGGTGACCGTACTTTTCATGAAACTTCCTCTCGCCGAACGACCCTTCATTCTGCCCGTCAGGCTAAGCGAATTTTGGTTTTCTTGCAAGATTGACCAGTTGACAGTTTTCTGTCAGTCTTTTGTGCAAGAGGGGAACACGTCATGCCGGACGACGCGCACGACAAGCAACGCGGTAACGGTGCGCCAGGCCCGAACGGGGACCTGCGCCAGCGCCTGACACACTCATCGGTCACGGGAACGCCGGCTGAACGGGCGATCGCAGCCTATCTTCTCACCAACCTGCAATCGCTGCCTTTCGAGACGGCTGCAACCGTCGCCGCGAAGATCGGTGTGTCGGAAGCTTCCATCGGGCGTTTCTGCCGAACGATCGGCTATCGCAGCCTGAAGGATTTCAAGGGCGGACTGCAGGCAGACCTCGGCAACCAGGCCTGGCTCATCGGCGATCGGCTGCAGGATTTTCATCGCCGCAGCCGGACGGGAAACGATGAACTGGCGCGCGCGCTCGAAAAGGAAATGGCCGCCCTCGTGGCTGTCTACGAGCTCGCCGCGACGCCGGCCTTCGAACGGGCCGTCAAGCGCCTGGCGCTTCGCCAGGCCATCTATGTCGCGGGCTTCCAGACGGAACGCGGCCATGCCAGCGAACTGGTGCACAATCTGCAATATCTTCGGCCGGGCGTCCATCTGGCCGATATCGCCGGCGGTCATTTCGGCGAGATCCTGCTTTCGCCGCCGGAAGATACCGGCCTTGTCCTCATCGACGGCCGTCGATATTCCCGCCTGACGCGGGACCTTGCCGCGGCAGCCCACAAGCAAGGGATACCCGTCACCCTCATCACCGATCCCTACTGCGATTGGGCAATGGAAATCGTCGACGAAGTCTTTGCCGTGCCGACGGACCTCAATCATTTCTGGGACACCACATCAGCCATGTCCTCGCTGATCGGCCTCTTCGTCAACGGCGTTTTCAAGGAACTCGGCGCCGAAGTGGAAACGCGCATGGCGAAGATCTCCGCCTATTACGACGATTTCATCGGACATACCGGAATGTTCCGCCGCCAGTAGCGGCCGGAAAACAGAACGATCGACCAGTAAAAATAAAAACCCGAGAGAGAGGAACACCATGAAAAGCCTGGCACTTCGCAAAACCCTCGCCGCTGCGGGCATCAGCCTTGCAGCCCTTTTGGCGAACCACGGCGCATCGCTCGCCCAGGAAGCCGTTTTCGTGATCGCGACCAACGAGGTCGGTGCACCGACCTACAATCCGATCAAGGCGTCGAACCTGAATATCGCCACCACCCTGTTGTTCGACCGCCTGGTTTCCCAGGATGCGGACCTTTCCTTCCACCCCTGGCTGGCGGAAAGCTGGGAGGAAGCGCCGGACGGCATGTCGTGGATCTTTCACCTGAAAAAGGGGGTGAAATTCCACAACGGCGAGCCCTTTAACGCCGAAACGATCGCCAAGTGGCTGGAACTCTTCAAGGCCAGCGAAAACGCCTACATGACGAAGGCGATCGCCAAGGTGGAGGTCATCGACGACGCGACGGTCAAGTTCGTGATGTCCAATCCCGAACCCAATCTTCTCTACAACTTTTCCTCCAGCTACCTCAGCATCATCGAACCGAAATCCTTCGTCGAACTGGGCGACAATTACGGCGTGACGGAAGTCTACGGCACCGGACCCTTCAAGCTCGAAAGCTTCGTCGTCGGTCAGGAAACCGTTCTCGTTCGCAACGATGACTACGCCTGGGCTTCGCCGCTCGCCAAGAACCGCGGGCCGGCCAAGATCGCCAAGCTGACGCTGAGAGAGATCGCCGAAGATTCCACGGCCTTCCTGGAACTGAAATCCGGCGGTGTCGACATGCTGCTTGGCGTGCCGACCGACTTCCTGACCGAGATCAAGGCACAGGATAATCTCGAGGTCCTGACCCTGCCCGGCCAGGATGTGGCCTACATGCCGATCAACGTCACCAAGGAACCGTTCACCGACATCAAGGTTCGTGAAGCAGCGGCAAAGGCGATCAACCAGAAGGAGATTCTCGACTCCGTTTATGGCGGCGTCGGCGAGGTGGCCAACACCTTCCTGATCTCGGCCCTGCCGGAGGCCGATATCGATGCCAAATACAAGATTTCCTACGATCCGGATCGATCCAACGCCCTTCTCGACGAAGCCGGCTGGGCGAAGGGCGCCGACGGCATCCGCGCCAAGGACGGCAAGCCGCTCAAGGTTTCGCTCTGGACGCAAAGCGACTCCAGCTTCCGCCGCCTGACCGAGGTCGTGCAGGCGGAACTCAAGGCCGTCGGCATCGACAGCGAGATTACCACCTTCGACAGTTCGTCGATCCGCGACCAGTACAAGAGCGGCAACCAGCAACTGGCCATCCGCTCCTACAACTGGGACAATGCCGACATTATCGACTGGTTCTTCGGCGGCGACCGGCTGGGCTATCCGAACGTCTCGATGTTCAACGATCCGAAGGCCGAAGAACTGCGCGCGAAGGCGATGACCGGCTCGAAGAACATGGCCGAGCGCATCCAGAACTTCAAAGCCTATCATGAATATGTGCTGTCGCAGTTCCCGATGGCGCCGATCTACCAGCCCGTCACCTCCGTCAGCTACAACAAGGACCGCCTGGTGCTGCCGGCGGAAATTCACGCGCCTTCGGTCGGGGCGACGGTCATCATGGACATCGAAGTCAAGGAGTGATGCGGACCGATACGCGAGGAGCCTGACATGCTTGCTTATGCCATCCGGCGCATTCTCATGCTGGTGCCCGTGTTCCTCGCGGTTTCCGTCATCATCTTTCTCATCCTGCATCTGCTGCCGGGCGATCCGATCGACAATCTCCTGAAGGTCGGGGCGCCCGTCGAGCAGCGTACGGAGATGATGGCACGCTACGGCCTCGACCGGCCGCTGCCGGTGCAATATGCCATCTGGCTCGGCAAATTGCTGACCGGCGACCTCGGGACGGCGATCGTCGCGCGCCGGCCGGTTGCAGACCTGATCGGCCAGGCGCTGCCGCATTCGCTGGCCCTCGGCGGCCTGGCGCTGCTCTTTTCGTCGGTCGTCGGCATTCTGCTGGGCTTCGTCGCCGCGCTCAATCGCGATCGTTTTCTTGACCGCGCCATCATGGGCGGCGTGCTGCTCGGTTCCACCTTGCCGAGCTTCTGGCTCGGCCTGCTTCTCATCCTTGCCTTTTCGGTGCAACTGGGCTGGTTCCCGGTCTCCGGCGCACGCAGCTGGTCCTCGCTCGTCCTGCCGGTGCTGACCATCGGCCTTGGCGGAACCGCGCTCGTGGCCCGCATCACCCGTGTGTCGATGATCGATGTCGCCTCGCGGGATTTCGTCATGCTGCTGCATGCCAAGGGCCTGTCGCCGCTGCGTATCCAGCTCCGGCATGTATTGCGGCACGCGCTGATCCCGGTCGTCACGATCCTCGCCCTGCGCATCGGCTGGATTCTCGGAGGAGCGGTGACCGTGGAGGTGGTCTTTGCAAGGCCGGGCCTCGGCACGCTGCTCATCAAGGCCCTCAACCAGCATGATTATCCCGTCGTGCAGGCAAGCCTGCTGATGCTGGCGATGGCGGTGATGCTCGGCACCCTCTTCGGCGACCTGTTGCAAGCGGCGATGGACCCGCGCGTCAGGGGGGCGCTTGCATGACCTTGTCGCGGCATCTCACCGTTTTGCGGACGATCTTGCGGCGCCCCGGCGGCGCCATAGCCGGCGCCTGGCTGGCATGCGTCGTGCTGGCCGCACTCTTCGCACCGCTTCTGACACCCTATGCCTATGATGCGCAGGTGTTGAAGGAAGCCTTCCAGCCATCGTCGGCCAGCCATCTTCTCGGCACGGACGAATTCGGCCGCGACCTGCTGACGCGCCTGATCTATGGCGCGCGCACATCGCTTTCGGTCAGCAGCATCTCCATCCTCATCTCGGTCGTCTGCGGCATGACGCTGGGGGCCGCTGCCGGCTATTTCGGCGGAAGCTTCGACCGCATGGTGACCACCGTCGTCGATCTCAGCTGGTCCTTTCCCGAAATCCTCATCGCGCTCATGCTGGTGGCGATCATCGGCCCCGGCACCAGCGGCACCATGGCCGCCATCGCCGTCGCCTATCTGGCGCAATTCGCGCGCCTCACCCGCGCGCAGATCATGACGCTGAAAAGTGAAACCTTCATCGAGGCGGCACAGAGCCTGGGCGCCAGCCATGGCCATATTCTCTTCCGCCACCTCGTGCCCAACGCCCTCGCACCCGTCCTGGTGAGCGCGATGCTGGCGACCGGTGACGCCATCATCCTCGAAGCGACGCTCGGCTTCTTCGGCCTCGGCGCGCAACCGCCGCTGCCGAGCTGGGGATCCATGATGTCCTCGGGTTCGGCACTCCTGTTCAAGGCGCCCTGGATCATCATCTTTCCCGGTCTCGCCGTCGCAGTGACCGTGGTGGCGATCAACCTCTTCGGCGATGCGCTCATTGCTGCCCTCGACATCAAGGATCAAGTCCGGAGGGGAAAATGACACCTCTTCTGCGCCTCACCGATGTCTGCGTCGATATCGGCCGCAAGCGACTGCTCGACGGTATCGGTCTGACGCTCGATCGCGGCCAGGTTCTCGGCCTCGTCGGTGAAAGCGGCTCGGGCAAGTCGTTGACCGCACTCGCGATAGCAGGGCTGCTGCCTCTGATCGGCGGCAAGGTCACCGGAGGCGCCATCCATTTCGACGGCATGGATCTGACCGCCATCGGCGAGGCCCGTCTCCGCAGCCTGCGCGGCAAACGGTTCGGCTTCGTCATGCAGAATCCGATGACCGCACTCGATGCCGTGCAGCGGATCGGCGAACAGATCGATATCGTCTCGCGGCTGCATCTCGGCCTGTCGGCGCAGGCGGCACGGCTGCGCACGCTCGATCTGATGGCGCAGCTTCGCATCGCCGAACCGAGTGCGGTGGCGGAAGCCTATCCTCACCAGCTCTCCGGCGGCATGAAGCAGCGTATCGTCATCGCCATGGCGCTGGCGGGCGACCCCGAGCTGATCATCGCCGATGAGCCGACGACGGCACTCGACGTCACGGTGCAGGCGCAGATCATCCAGATCCTCACGCGGCTTTCGCGTGATCGCGGCCTGGCATTGCTGCTGATCACCCACGACATGGGCGTGGTTGCGCAGGTCTGCGACCGCGTGGCCGTGCTCTATGCCGGGCGCATCGCCGAAGAGCGGGCGGTGGAGCCGATTTTCGAGGCCCCCTCCCATCCCTATACGGCCGCGCTCATCGGCTGCATTCCACGCGACGGCATGGCCCCGGGCAGCCTGCACGGCATTCCGGGCGCCGTCCCGGTATCCGGCCGCTATCCCTCCGGCTGTCGGTTCAACCCGCGCTGCACCCATGCCGCAGATCTCTGCCGGCAGGAACGCCCGGCACTGCGCGCCCTGCCGTCCGGCGGATCGGTCGCCTGTCATTTTGCCAAGGCGGAGACATCATGACGCAAGCGCTTCTTCAGGTCGAAGGACTGACCAAGCAATTTCATGCGGGCGGCGGCCTTTTTGCACGCCAACGCAGCATGACCGCGGTGCGCGCCGTCGACCTGACGATCAACCGCGCCGAAGTCGTCGGTGTCGTCGGCGAGTCCGGCTGCGGGAAATCGACGCTCGCCCGGCTCGTCATGCGCCTGATCGAACCGACGTCCGGCCGGGTGAGGCTCGACGGAACGGACATTACGGCCCTCTCTCCCAAGACCCTGCGCGCCGCACGGCGGCGGATGGCCATGGTCTTCCAGGATCCTTATTCCTCACTCGATCCACGCTACTCCATCGCCGATATCCTCGCGGAACCCTTCGTCGTGCAATCGCGCCGCATGCCGGCAAGAACGGTCGAAACCATGCTGGAAACCGTCGGTCTGCCGCAGACGATGGCGACGCAGTATCCACACCAGCTGTCCGGCGGACAGCGCCAGCGCATCGGCATCGCACGGGCGCTGGTATTGCAGCCGGAATTCATCGTACTCGACGAACCCACGGCGTCGCTGGATGTCTCCATCCAGGCCCAGATCATCGAGCTACTGTCATCGCTGCGCGACCGCTTCGGACTGACCTATCTTTTCATCTCCCACGATCTCGGCCTCGTTCGTTACTTCTGCAACCGGATCGTCGTCATGTATCTCGGCGCCGTCTGTGAAATTCTGCCCGATCCCAAATCAGCGCCCCGGCACCCTTATACCAGCGCCCTTCTCGCTTCCAATTTTTCGCCCGATCCCGCGGCCCGACGCACGCTCGCGCCGCTTGCCGGGGAAATCCCGTCCCCTTTCAACCTGCCGTCCGGCTGCGCCTTTGCCGGACGCTGTCCGCGCGTCACCGATATCTGCCGCATGCAGCAGCCGCCCCTCGTCGCCGAGGGCGGCCATGCGGTCGCCTGTTTCAATCCGCTCTAATCCCGTTACCGTCAGGATCGCCCCGATGTCCTTCCGCGTTCTCACTGCCGAATTCGTCCATGAAAGCAACACCTTCAAGAAAGGCAGCACGGATCTGGACGCCTTTCGACGCGAAACGCTCGATCTCGGCGACGTTGCGACGGGTCGGTTCGGTGACGTGAATGCCGAAATCGCCGGCTTCCTCGATGCCGGCCGGGAAGCCGGATGGACGATCCGGCATGTCGTTTCGGCACATGCCACGCCGGGCGCACGCGTTTCGCGGGCCGCATTCGATCACATTGCCGGCCTGATCTGCGATGCCGCGAGGGAAGAAGGTGGCGGGCTCGACGGCATCCTTCTCGGCCTGCACGGCGCCATGGTCCCGGATTTCTGTGAGGACGGAGAAGGTGAACTGCTGTCGCGGCTGCGCGCCATCGTCGGCCCCGAACTGCCGATCGCCGTCACGCTCGACCTTCACGCCATCGCCACGCCGGCGATGATCCGGCAGGCGCAGATCTTCGTGTCCTACAAGACCTATCCGCATATCGACATGCGCGAAACCGGCCGTCACGCCGGGCGCCTGCTCGATGCCGCAATGCGTGGGGCGACGCAACCCGCCACCTACCGCGCGCATCGCCCGATTCTGGAAGAAGCGAACTCGGGCCGGACCGACGTCCCGGAAACCGCAAGCCTCTACGACCGGGCCAAGGCACATGAAGCGGAAGCCGGCATCCTCGCCGTTTCGATCAACGCCTCCTTTGCCGAGGCGGATGTCGCGGAAGCGGGTCCGACCGTGCTTGTCACGCACGACACGCATGTCGCCGGCGCCGCCGACAGGGCACGCATGATTGCGGAAGACATCGCCGACACGATCTGGAAACAACGGGACAGCGTCTTCAACACCTTCCTGACCCCGGCCGCCGCCGCGCGCAGGGCAATGGAATTTGACGCCTCTTCCGGCCCGCTCGTCATCGCCGACTATGCCGACAATCCCGGTGCCGGCGCCTATGGCGACGCAACGGCCCTGCTTGCCGCCCTTCTCGAAGCGGGCGTCTCGGGCGGCGGATTTGCGCCGATCATCGATCCGGAAGCCGCTCGCTTCCTGCATAACCACAAGGTCGGCGATTCCGTCACGCTTCAGCTGGGCGGCAAGGTCGATCCGGTGTTCGGCGGAGGTCCTCTGACGCTCACCGGCACGATCGAACATCTGGCGGACGGCGTCTACACCGGCGACGGCCCGATCCTCGGCGGCATCACTCACACCTTCGGCCCAACGGCCGTCTTCAGGACCGGCGGGATCGACATTCTGGTGGTTTCCATCCCTGGTCAGATGCTGGATCTGCAGCAGTTGCGCACCTTCAACATCGAGCCGACGGCATTAAAATTCCTGGTGCTGAAATCGATGCAACATTTCCGGGCAGCCTTCGAGCCGCTGGCGGGGGAGGTGATCGTCTGCGACAGCGGCGCACTTGCCACGCCACGCGCGCAACTGCGCCCCTACAATCGCGTCAAGCGCCCGATCTGGCCGCTCGACAAGACCGGTTTCGAATTCGACAGGTAAGTCCCGAACATATGCTCGTCGCTCGGGCTACCTTTCCGCCAGATGGCCGATGAAGGTGCTGGCTTCGTAGTGCTTGCGGAACAGGCCGGCGTCGGCCAATGACGGAACGAGCCTTTCCAGCACCAGCCGCATCGATGTCACCGACCCGCCGGGCACGGCGATGAAACCATCGATCGCCGCGTCCGCCATCCAGTCCCGGATTTCGGCGAGCGCATCGTCGACCGTTCCGACGATTTGCCAATGCGCGGACGCCATGACTTCCGGCAGGCGCAGCAATTCATCGACGGTGGGTTCGTCGCGGAGGATCGCACGGCGCAGCAGTTCACTGTGGGTGCGGCTGCGCGGCGCCTGCGGCATCGTCGGGAGATCGCCGATGGTTATCCTTTTGTCCTGCGGCCAATCGGCGAGATCCAGACCGATCATGGCGCGGACGCTGGCGATTGCTCGTGCCCGGTCTGCGTGCGCATGGGTGGCGGCGAACAGATCCTTCGCTTCTGCCCGGCTGTCCGCCAGATAAAGACTGAGGCCGGGCATGACGAGAATATCGCCTGCCTGCCGCCCATGGCCTTCCGCCCTTCTGCGAAGGTCGAGGCGCAAATCCATCGCAGCCTGCTTGTCCGGGGTGGACGCGAAGACGGCGTCGGCGATCGACGCGGCAAAATTCCGTCCTGCCGGCGATGCGCCAGCCTGGATGAGCGGGACACGCGCATTTCCGAAGCACGGCAATGTCAGCGGCCCCTTGACGCTCAGATGCCTGCCCACATGCGCGATCGACCTGACCCGCGCGGTGTCGGCATACACGCCGCTAACGCGATCCGCCCTTATCGCATCCGCAGGGTAGCTTTCCCAAAGCAGGCGGACGACCTCCGTGAACTCCGCGGCGCGGGCATAACGCTCCTCGGCGGAGGGCATTTCGGCCAAGCCGAAATTCTCGTTGCCGTCGAGCGCCGTCACGATATTCCAGCCGGCCCTGCCATTGCTCAGCCAGTGAAGGGACTGGATCTGGCGCGCCACGACGTAGGGAGGCAGGAATGTCGTGGATACGGTCGAAAGCAGGCCTATCCGCGTCGTCTCCCGCGCCAGGGCGCGAGCAGGACCGTCGGATCCAGGCTGGTGAAACCCGGACCGCTCTCCAGCATCTGAGTCGGCAGGAACAAGGCGTCGGGGCGGAAGACGAAGTCGAGATGCGCAGCCTCGGACCGCCGCGCGATATCGAGGTAATAATCGCTCGAGAGAATACCTTCGACCTCGCTGTCGGCGCGCCGCCATGCATCCCCGCTGAGCCATGTGGGGGCGAGCGACATTCCGATGTGAAGTTTCCTGCACGCGCCCATGATCGATCACCGCCCCGTTCATCCCGCATTGCGGAAGTCATTCCGATTCTATAATAGCTTCTTTTATTACTCTAGTTTATCGGCGCGGCAAGCGGTTCGGAGCGGCTTCATGTCATCGCTCACATTATCCAACATCACTGCATCCTATGGAAAGACACCCGTCGTGACGGGTGTTTCCGCAGCGTTTGCGGCCGGACGGCTGACCGTGCTGGCGGGACCGAACGGATGCGGTAAATCGACCCTGCTCAGGACGATCATGGGGTTCCTGCCGGATATACGGGGTGACGTCAGCCTGGACGGCCAGCCCGTCACGAAAATCGGCCGGCGGATGCTGGCGCGGCGCATCGCCTATCTGGCGCAGGAAAGTTCCTGCCCGGACTACATGACGCTGGGAGAACTCGTCGAGCTTGGCGGTTACGCGCGCTACTCCCTGATGGGCGGGCCATCCGACCGCGATCGCCAGCTTTTCCGCGAAGCGCTGGAGACGGTGGGGCTGGCGGACAAGGCGCACCTTCCGGTCAACACGCTCTCGGGCGGCCAGCGCCAACGCGCCTGGATCGCCATGGTGCTGGCGCAGGACACCGACATCGTCCTGATGGACGAACCGGTCAACCATCTCGACGTGAAGTACCAGTACGCGGTACTTAGCCTTGTCCGTGCCCTGGTGCGAAACCATTGCAAGACCGTAATCATGGTGCTGCACGACCTCAACCTCGCCGCAGCCTTCGCCGACGACATCATTCTGATGAAGGCCGGCCGTATCCTGGCATCGGGTCCCGTGCCCTCGACCGTCACGAGCGAGAACGTCGCCCGGGTTTTCGACCTGGAGGCGGAGGTTTTCCCACGCGAGGGTCGCCTGGTCTTCCTCCCCCGCCTGCCCTCTTCCGAGGCGGCCAGCCCATGAGAAACCGCGTGCTTTTCCCGGCAGCGCTGGTGCTGCTGCTCCTGGCGGCGCTGGCGATACATTTGTTCGTCGGCCGCAACGCGCCGCCCGCCGCCGAGGTGATGGCGGCGCTCCTGAACGGCGAGGCGGAGAGCTACGACCAGTCCGTCGTCCTCTTCCAGCGCCTGCCGCGCGCCCTGATGGCGATCTATGCGGGCGCGATGACGGCCGCGGCCGGCTGCGTCCTGCAGGGTCTCGTGCGCAACCCCCTCGCCTCGCCCTCGACGCTCGGCATCAATTCCGGAGCGACGCTCGCCGTGATCTTCGGCGTCTTCCTGCTCGATATCCGCATTGAAACGCAAGGACTGGCCGCACTCGCCGGCGCCTGCGGCGGTTTTCTTGCATGTCTGGCCGTTGCCCGGCTGGCCGGCAGGCGCAACGATCCGCGCGGCCTATCGCTGATTTTGTCGGGAGCGCTGGTGTCGATGCTGCTGGTCGGTGCAACCAACGCACTCTTGCTGTCGGACCCCATGCGGCGCGCCGAATTTCTCGGCTGGGTGAGCGGAAACATCAATCACGTCTATATCGACCGGCTCTCTGCCTTCTGGTGGATCGGCGCCCTGTGCCTGCTTACCCTTGGCATGCTGTCGCGTGCCCTGACACTCATTCTGCTCGGCAGGGAAAAGGCTTTGTCCGCGGGCGTCAACGTCACGGCGGTATCGATGGCGTCTCTTACTGCCGCCGTGCTCGGCGCGGGCTCGGCTGTCGCGATCTGCGGACCGATCGGCTTCATCGGCCTTGTCGTTCCCCATCTCGTCCGCCCGCTCGCCGGCGCAAATATAAGCCTCGCCCTGCCGTGTTGTATCTTGTCAGGCGCAGTCCTGTGCCTTTTCGCCGACCTGGGAGCGAGGGAGCTTTTCCACCCCTATGTCTTGCATACGGGGCTGGTGTTGGACCTGCTCGGCGGACTGGCTTTCGCCATCATCGTCAAGCGGTTCTATCTCTCGCCTGACATGCGGGAACAGCTATGAGACCGGCGCGCGCCACCGACGGCAAGGCTGTCCTGCGCTTTTCTGGCGGATTGGAAATTCGGGTCGGCAATCTCCTTTCAGCTGCTGCTCTTCTTGTGACGGCGGTCCTTCTCGCAACCGTCTCGCTGGGTTCCGGAGCGACGGACGCTGGTCTCCTGCAACTCTTGCAGTCCATCGCCGGTGAGCCGGCATCCGCCGATCAGGCCTATGCACTTTGGACGGTGCGGCTGCCACGGATCGTCATGGGTTTCATGGCAGGCTGGGCGGTCGCGCTTGCCGGCGCCATGCTGCAGTCCATCACCCGGAATCCGCTTGCCGATCCGGGGCTGCTCGGTCTCAGCCAGGGGTCGATGACGACGATCATGCTGCTGCTCGTGCTTGCTCCTGCCGCACCGAAACTTGCCATTGCGGTTGCCGCCTTCGCAGGCGGGCTCGGGGTCGCGCTGGCGCTGCTGTGGCTGGTGGGTGGAGAAAGGGCAAGCGGTCTTGCGATACTGCTGATGGGCATAGCCGTGGAGACGGTCCTGTCTTCCGTCGGCTCCCTTCTTCTGCTCTACACCCCGCCGGAGACCTCGCTTGCCCTTGCCGACTGGATGGCGGGATCGCTTTTCCAGGCGAACTGGAGTGCCATCGGAACCTTTGCGCCGTTGTTCTTTGCGAGCTTGCTCGGCCTTTTCCTGCTGGGAAGAGCGACAAGCGCGCACGATCTCGGGGCCGAGCTTGCCATGAGCCTTGGCGAACCGGTCAGGCGCTCACGCCCTCTTCTGCTGATCTTCGCGGTTCTGCTGTCATCCTCGGCGGTTACGGCTGTCGGGCCGCTCACCTTTCTCGGCGTGCTCGCGCCCCGCCTCGCCGGTTTCCTATCTCCCGCCAGCGGACGCGCCCGGCTTTTCCTCTCGGCGCTGACCGGCGGAATCCTGGTCGTGGCGGCCGATACGCTCGCCCGCTCGATGATCGGAGACCTGCCCCTGCCGATCGGCCTCGGCCTGACGCTGATCGGCGTTTCGCTTTTCATCCTTGCGTTGCGCCTGCAGGCGCTTCGCCGATTGCAGCTCCATTGAAAGGTTCCTCATGCGCTTTCCCACACTCGCAACCGCAATCCTCATGGCAAGTTCGGCTCTGGCGGCCGACCGGTCGGTCACCGACGATACGGGACGTTCGGTCACAATACCCCAAGAGCCTGCCCGCGTGGTTGTCATGCACGAGCCGTTGCTCGGCCTGCCGCTGATGGAGCTTGGCGTCAATGTCGTCGGCAGCTACGGGCGCAAGGACGACGGCAGCTTCGTCACCGCAGTCGATTTCGTCGACACCGTCTTCGGGACAGGCCGGCCGAAACCGCGCGGCATCGGGCCTGTCGGACAGATCGACTTGGAAAAGCTGCGGGCGCTGGCTCCCGATCTCATCATCGGCATGGAGATTGACGTCGAAAAGGTCGAGCAGCTTTCCACCGTGGCGCCGGTCTATCTGCAGAATGTCAGCAGCGGCAAGGCACACGGCTTCAGCGTCGAGGAGGACCTCGCAACCGTCGTCGGCAAGAAGGAGGCGTTCGAGACGCGCCGCGCGGCCTATGCCGCCCGGGTGGAGGCCGTGCGCAAGACACTGCCGGCGGATGGAAAACCGAAGACCTATCTCGCCGTCTTCCTGACGGACCAGCTCAACGCGTTGGGCGACATGTCTGGCGCGGTGCAAGCTCTCGAAGACCTGGGTTATGCCAGGTTGCCGCTGACGGCGGAGAAAGCGCCGGCCGGCGAGGGAGGCTCGATGTTGCTCGTGCCTCTCGGCGCCGAAACGTTCGGACGCCTCGATCCCGATCTCCTCGTGCTGATGAATACCTACATGGGCGATGCCCGCGACGCGGACGGCACGAAGGCCGCCCTGGAGCGCATCGTTCCGGGCTGGGAGAAATTCGTGACCCCGGCGAAGGAGGGGCGCGTCCTCTACCTCGATTCCGCCAAAGTGTCGTTGCCGACCATCGCAAGCGCCGAACATACGCTCGACGCGATTGAGGCCTGGGCCAAACGGTAGGCCGGGGAAAAAGCTGCGTGGGCGAGCCGGATCAGGCTCGCCCGTTGATCAGATCAGAATTTTACCTTCAGACCGACGCCGTATTCACGCGGCTCCAGCATGGATGCCACGATGCCGCCGGCCGTGCGGTCGTCATACTTCCAGGTCGGCGCGCGTTCGTCGAAGATATTGTCGACATAGGCGTAGAGTTGCCAGTTTTCCTTCGGAGTGTATGTCGCGCGGGCGTTGGCCACCGTGTAGGAATCGACCCGGTAGGCCGGGTAGTTCTCATCCGTCGAATAATAACCGTCGGTGTGGCGCACTTCCGCGCTCAAGGTCACGTCTTCCGTGACATCCCAATCCACGCCGAAGTTCAACGTATAGCCCGGTGCCTTGCCGAACTCGTTTCCTTGGAAGGCGACACCGGCCGGGTTCGTGAAACGGCTGAGGTTGGTATGCAGCAAGCCGACGCCGGCGCGAATGCGCAGGTTATCCAGCGCCTCGTAGTCTGCGCTGACTTCCAGGCCGTAGGATTCCGCCTTGTCGGCGTTGAGAACGATGCTGCCGAAGAGCACGCCGTTCAGATAGTCGGGGACAACCCGCTGCGAGTTCTTGTGCTGGGTATAAAACACGTTCGCATTGACGGTCAGGCGGTCATCCAGGGTGCGTATCCGCGTAAACAGCTCGTAGTTCCACAGCGTTTCGGGATTGAACGAATAATATTGCCCCGTCACGAAGCTGAGGCCGGCGCCGCCCGGATTGTAACCCCGGTTGACAAGCGCGCCGACCGTGACGTCGGGTGTAATGTCGTAGGCGAGCGAGATCTTCGGCAGCAGGGCAGTGAAATTTTCGTCAAAGTCCAGCGCCTGCTTGCTGAAGCTGGACGTGCCCGAGCGCTGCACCCTGTCATACTGATAGCGCAGACCGGCGCTCAGCGACCATTGTTCCGCGAAACGCCACGTCGCCTCGGAGAAAAGGCCGAGGCTGTCCTTGGTATCGTCGAACTGCGAAACGCCGCGCGTATAAAGCAGGTCTTCGGATGTGACATGGTTGTAATAGATGCCGGCGACCGCGCTGAAGGCATCGTCTTCGCTGCCGATATTGATTCGTGTTTCGTTCGAGATGTCCTTGTAGTCCATCGTCGCGCCACCGTTCGTGAAGGGTTCGGCAACGCGTTTGGTATGGCCGTCCGAATACTGGAACTGATTGGTGAGCTTGATTCCGTTTGCAAAATCATAGCTCAGGTCATGGATCCCGGTCCATGTGCGCGCCTCGTAGGTCGGCATCGACAAGGTTGCGCTGTCCAGGTTTCCATAAGGAATGGAGGCCGCCTCCGATGTCGGCCGGTTCGATCGCATATGCGCAATCGTCAGCTTGGATTGAAGCTCAGGAATCTCGGCGGGTTGCCAGAGCAGCTTGAAGCGACCGCTGAAAGCCTCGAAATCCGTATCGGTTGCCCCCTTGTTGTAGAGACCGTTGATGTAGTCGATGAAGGTATCCCGGCCGCTGTAATCCAGCGCAAGGCGCGCCGCCAGTTCATCCTGGACGATCGGCCCCGAGACGGCGACGGACGCCCGCTTGTTGTTGCCGCTGCCATATTCGAGTTGTGCTGCGCCTTCAGGCGTAAACGTCGGATCCTTCGTATTGACGATGATAGCGCCGGCGATGCTGTTGGCGCCTTGCGTCGTCGTCTGCGGACCGCGGAAGACTTCGATATTGTCGACGTCCCAGACGCTCGTCGTTCCGAAGACGGTTTCCCAGAAGCCCAGATTATGGCCGTCGAGGTTGATCCTTGCGCGGGGAACGGTGCCGCCGAAGAATGCGCCCGAACCGAAGTTGGACCCCTGCCCGTCCATGCCGCGAATGACCGGGGCGCTGACCGTGTCGTGATAGAGGATGTTCGGCGTGTCGCGGACGAAATCGTCCACATGTGCGGCCTGAACCTTCTCCTCGATGTCTTCGGCCGTGACGACCGCGACGGAGCTTGCCGTGCGCTGGATGCTGCGCGCCACCTTTTCGCCCGTCACCACGATTGCCTTCAGTTCCGTGGGGCCTAGTCAAGTTCCACATTACAGAATGAGTTCCGCATTTCAATATCGCTGTCGCATGCAATTCCATCCGCGAAAAAATCCGGGCCAATCTGTTGCCCGCGTGCAACGGCGTGCCGCCGCCGCTCGATCACTGTTGATGGATCGCGACGCGGCCTCTATCTTCCCGGCGAACCGGGAGCGGCGGCATGCAGCTGACGGACTGTCGCGGCCATCACGCCAGAAGGTAAAGCACGTGCGTCAAAGCTCCTCTTCCCAAGCGCCCGACGAGGCGCCGACCGCCAAGCGATCTGGAACGATCCAATCCATTTCCATCGCTGCCCGCTTTCTCAACGCGCTTGCCGCGGCCCCCGGCCCCCTGGCCCTCAGCCTGCTTGCGCGGGAGACCGGCACGGGCCTGTCGACGGCCCACCGCTACATGCAAAGCCTCATCAAGGAGGGGCTCGCCACACAGGACGCGGCGACCGGGCTTTACGACCTGGGTTCCACTGCGCTCAATATCGGTGTCAGCGCCCTGAAGCGGATCGAGCCCGTCGAAATCGCCGCACGTCACATGAAGGAACTCGCGCGCAAGCACGCGGTCAGCGGCGGCGTGGCGATCTGGACCGACAGGGGCCCCGTGCTGGTCAGGTGGTATCGTAGCGCGTATTTCTCGATCAGTTCACTTGGACTGGGCGATGTCCTTCCAATCGACAACACCGCCTGCGGCCTGATGTTTCAGGCTTTTTTGCCAAAAGAGACGATCGGCAAGGCACGGCGCCTTCAACCCTCGCATTTCAGGGGAACGGCGGCCAAAAACGACCTGCTTTTATCGATCCGAGAGACCAGATGGGCCGAATTGACCAGTCACCTGCTGTCGGGCGTGACCGGACAGGCAGCGCCGGTCTTCGACGCGCAGAACGAGCTGGTGTGCGTCATGACCACGGTCACGGACCTAGGCCAACTGCGCACGCTGGAGGATCGCCATGCTCTCCTGTATGCCGCAAACGCCGTCAACAAGGAGACGAATGGTGGCCAGGCCGTAGCGCAGCATACCGGGTGAGCCTTGCCTGCCCTCGAACACCCATCGACGTCTCATAAGGACAGAACAACCGCGCCCAGGAGACCTGGCGGACCAGAACAGCGCCATCTCCCGATCCAGGACAACCAATGCGCCCATGGCGAGCGCGACCAGCACCACGGCGGCGGTGGCCGTCGCCATGACGAGCCCCGTTCGACCACGCCTGCCCGTTTTGAGCGACCACAGACGGCCGGCAGCACCGCTGCCGGCAACATCGCGTTCCCGTTGGTCCGGCACGCCTGTTGTGTGCCCTCTCATCGGCTGCTCAGAACTTGACCTTGAAGCTGCCGCCGAAGGTCAACGGGTCTCCGGGCGAGACCAGCCTGCCGGTGCCGAGATCGGCGGCGACGATGCGATAGTCGACATCACCGATATTCTTGGCGAAGAGATAGGCCGCATAACGGTCGTTCTCCAGGCCGGCATAGGCGTCCAGGAGGCCATAACCCTTCTGGCGGATCGTGTTCTGGACATCGAAATAATAGCTTGAGCGGTAGCGGTAGTTCACGCCGACCTTGCCGACGAGATCGTGCCATCCGGTCTCCCACTGGTAGGCGAGGCCCGCCGAACCGGTGAAGCGCGAGACGAATTGCTGCTGGTTGCCGCTGACATCGACGGTGCCGGAACCATCGAGCGCGCGGGCGTTGCGGAAGTCCTTGTAGGTCGCATCCGCATAACCGGCGGCGGCCATCAGCGACCAGTGATCGTCAACGTCATAGGCAACGGACAGTTCGCCGCCCCAGGACTCGCTGCGCGACGCGTTGGAAATCGGCGTTGCCCCTGTCAGCGCATTGAAACCCTGAACCTGCTGGTCGCGCCAATCGATATAGAAAACCGACGCCTCCACCTTGAGCCGGTCGTCGAGCGTTGCCGATTTCAGGCCGAGCTCGTAGCTGACGACACGCTCCGAATCGTAGGCGCCCTCGTCGCCCAGGCCGACGAAGCCGGAATTGAAGCCACCCGACTTGTAGCCGCTGGAAACGCCGCCATAGAGGTTCAGCCCCTCCATCGGCTCGAACTGCAGGCCGAGACGCGGCGTGACGTAGGTTTCGGAAAGCTTCGCGTTGTAACCTGGTGCGAAGGTTCCCGTAAGGCCGAGAAGCTGGGCGGCGGTATTGGCCGTGAAATCGTAGTCGAAGGTCTTACGGTCATGGCCGACGCGTAGGCCGCTGTAAAGCTTCCACTGGTCGTTCAGCGCGTAGGTGCCGTCCGCGAAGACGGAGAGCGAAACCGTATCCGTGTCGCCGCGGGTCGAAAGTGTCGCCTCGCCACCCGTGAAGGTGCTGTTCGCACCGTAGATACGCGAGGCCTCGGAGAACTCGCCATAGAGGCCGGCGACCCAGTTGAAACGTTCGTTGTCTTCCGAAATGTAGCGTAGCTCCTGCGACCACTGGCGATAATCGCTGTCGAACGGATTTTCCGCGCGGTAGCGGAAATCCGGGAAACCGAAGGACTGGAACAGCCCGTCATAGGCAGCGAAATAGCCGAGCGGGAAGCCGTTTCCTTTCACGCCCACCGCACTTTTCTGGAATCCGGTGATCGAGACGATGCTGTCGCCATTGTCGAGCCGGTAGGTCAACTGACCCGAGACGGTGGCGAGGTCGCTGTCGATGCGTGTCGGATCATCGACCGCAACGCCGCGCCGGCCCCTCAGGAAATCCGCCTCCGGCATGCCGAACATCTCGCCGTCCAGCACCTGGCGCTCGACATCCACGATGCCGAGGAATTCGAGATTGTCGGTGATGTCGCCGGCGACGCTGAAGCGGCCATGTATATCCTTGCCGCCGTCAAGATCCCTGCCATCCACTGTCGAGTGAAGAAAACCGTCCGTTTTCGAGGCCGACAAGGCTCCGCGCGCCGCCCAGCCACTCTCCCCGATCGGCGTGTTGAAGACAGCCGTGGTGCCCAGCGTGCCGAAACGGCCGAAGTCCACCCCCACCTCTCCGCCGGTAACGTCTGGATCGGGAAGGTTGGAAATGATGTTGACCGAGCCGGCAATATTGTTGCGGCCGTAAAGCGTTCCCTGCGGCCCGCGCAAAATCTCGATGCGGTCGACATCGAGCAGTGTGCCGCTATGCGCCTGGGCATTGCCGATACCGATGCCATCGACATAGATGCCGACCGAGGGATCGCTTTCGATGAGGGCAGAGCCGACGCCGCGGATGGCAGTGAAGGACGTATAGAGCTTTGCCGTGACCGCACCCGTCTGGGCATTCGGCTCGGCGGCAATCGCATCGTCGCGACGCTTCGTCTTGCGCAGGGACAGCGCTTCGCCCGTCTTCACCACAATGCTGGCCGGCACGTCCTTGCTTTCGGCCGTGCGTTTTTCCGCCGTTACGAGAATCGGTTTCAGAACCGTTTCGCCGGCAGCCTCCTGCGCCCGAACGAGAACAGGCTGGCTGACGCCAGCCAGAAGCACGGCAAAGCCGATAGCAGTCTTCATCGATCAATCCCCTAACCCGATTTGGCGCGGATTATCGTCATGGCGGAAGGGAGGGTCGAGGCGGTCGGCTTATGCGTTTCGACAAAAAGCTTACGATTCTTATCCAGTTTAAAATCGTTCAAGATTTCAATCGGCTAGGCGGATAACCAAAATGCCTGGTAAAGGCGGAAGTGAAGTTGGCCGGGTGCTGGTAGCCCGCCCTGTAGGCCGCTTCTGCAATACTCAGGCCGTCGCGCAGGATGGCATTGCGGCCGATCAGGAGACGCCGTTCCAGAAGGTACTCCCGGGCGCTGGCGCCGAAGGCGCGCTGGAAATCCTGCTTGAGCTTGCTCTGGCTGATGGCGAAGCCGGCAGCGAGCGCGGCAAGCGAATCGATGGCCGCGGCATTGGCATCGATATGCCGCCGGATCTCCAGCATGCGTTCCAGCGATCTCGCCGTAAGGCTGGCTGTGGCCGCAACCTCGGATGGCCTGAACGCTTCCGCCAGAAAACCGAGCAGGCTCATCGCGCTGGCATCGAGATGCACGTTGATGAAGGCGCCGACCGCCGACGGATTGAGCACGGACCATGCGATCTGCCGCAACCGCGCATCGAGCGGATGCCGGCGGATCATCACCGGCTGCCGCATGGCGCGCTGCATGGCCTCGAACGTCGGATCGTCCTTCATGGCAGGCAGATTGTGCTCGACCCAGGCCGGGGTCAGCAGCAGTTCCACCACGCGCACGGGGTGGTCCGGATGGATCGTCATGCTCGTTGCCCGGCTTTCACCGGTGGACGTGATCCATACCTCGTCCGGGCAGAAGCCACCTTCGATGCCTTCGGTCGTGTTGGTCGCATACCCTTCAAGCACGACCGACAGGCAGATCGCGGGAAATGTCCGGCTCTGATAGGCAAGCGACCGTTCCAGCGAAAGATCGGTGACGCCGAGAAACATGCCCGGACTGACTTCGCGCCAGCGACGCGATTCGCTTTGCATTTCCTCCGGTTCCACCATTGCCGCAACGACGGAAGGCTCGACGTCAGGCGGGATGGCCTCGGTCATCTCCCGGCCCCTCCCGGTAAGGATGACAAACACGCGGGATGGCTGCGTGCCGGCGCAACGGGGGAGATCGCCTGGCCTGGATAGTGGCCAGGCACGACCCCGCCATTCTGATTGCGCTTGGCCACGATACGCCGTTCCGCATGGAGATTCATATGCCATCCAAAATAGACCGGCTCGCTTTGCCGGTTAACTTGATTTTATTATTCAAGTTTCTCGCAGCAGTCCAGCGTCATGCCTTCAGCCGTAACTCGCTTACGCCGAGCCATACGGCTGAGACGAGGAAATAGAAGGCATCGACGCCGGCGTAACCTGCGATATTGGCTATCGACGGAGCTTCAGGCCCGAGAGCCTGGAGAATAAAGAAAACCCCTGCGACGGCGCACCGCCCGCCACTCAGGAATCACTGCCGATTGACCACCGCTCGTTTTCCACCGGCGAACGGCCGCGCCGAGCTGCAACAGCCCCGAGAAGATCGCCCACAGGCCGAAGGCGCCATCAATGACATGCCGCGGATATCGAGACACGCACGGTCCCCAAGACATGCCCTTACCGACACATCTTCGACATGGCCTCGCGGAGATCGTTCGTGTTTGCGAGTGCGGCCAGGTTCAGGGGCAAGGAGACCGTCGGGGCCGCCAGCCCTCCCGTCACCCTGACGATTTCGTGGTCGAGATAGTCGAAAAACCGCTCTTGAATCTCGGCGCACCACGTCGCTCCCATCGACAGCCGGCGGGCAGTCTGCTCGGCGATAATGACGCGATTTGTCTTCCGGATCGAACGACCGATGGTTTCCCAGTCCATGCCGTGATGATCCAGATTGCGCAGATCGATGACTTCGGCGTCGATGCCGCTCTCTTCGACTGCGTCGAGAGCATTCTGGACCATGACGGATGTCGCAAGCACGGTGCAGGCCGTTCCCGGCCGCACGACGCGGGCGGAGCCGAAGGGGATGCAGAAGTCGCGATCCCCTGCCGGCACGTCGAATTCGCGCTGGTAGAAGGCGACGTGCTCGAACAGCACGACAGGATCATCGCAACGCAAGGCCGAATTCATCAGGCCGATATAGTCGAACGCCGTAGTCGGCATCACGATGCGCCAGCCGGGAAACATGCCGAAGAGCGCCGACGGATCGCCCGAATGCTGGGAGCCGTAACCGGTATGCGGCGAAATCCGCACCCGCAGCACCAGCGGCACCGGAAAACCGCCGCCGAACATATGCCGCACCTTGCCGACGCCGTTGACGATCTGGTCTGCGGCCGTGAAGCAGAAATCACCGAACATGATCTCGACGATCGGCCGGAGGCCGTTGAGCGCCGCGCCCAGCGCAACCCCGGTGAAACCGTTTTCGGCGATCGGCATCGGCAGGATGCGCTCGGGCCAGCGTTCCAATGCGCCCTTGGTAAATCCGCTGACGCCGCCGCGCATCTGGTGAGCATCCTCGCCCATGACGATGATTGTCGGATCGCGCGCCATCGCGGATGCGATGGTTTCGGATGCGGCGGCGACATATTTCAGCGTCTCGGTCGCCCCGGCACGCATCTTGTCATGATCGAGAAAGCGGGCTCCCCGCAGTTCGGCGAGCGTGCCGACAATGCCGTCGTCCACCGTTGCCGGATCGGGATAGAGGCGGGCGGGAATCCGCAGCGTATTGCCGCCGGCCACCGGCTCCGTCAGGCGTGACGCGGCTGCCGCGACGCGTTCGGTCACCAGACTGTCGATGCGAGAGGACGCCTCGCTGCTCAGGAGGCCGAGCGCCGTCAGCCGGGCATGCGCCCGGTTGACGGGATCGCGTTTCTTCCACTCCGTTTCCTCTTCGCGCGAGCGATAGCCGAAATCGCTTCCGGCGCGACTGCCGGACTGGTGGAGATGCCGGTAACACAGCGCCTCGATGACGACGGGGCCGTTCGTCTCGCCGATGATGCGTCGTGCCTCCGTCATCGCCCTGTGAACGGCGACCACGTCCATGCCGTCGCATTCGATCGCGGTTATGCCGAGCATGACCCCGCGCGACGCGAGTCGCGTCTCGCGGGTCACCTCCGAGATGTGGGTCGAGACGCCGTAAAGATTGTTCTCGATGAAGAAGATCACCGGCAGATTTTGCGCAGCGGCGATGTTCATGGCTTCGTAGGTCGTGCCGGCAAGCGTTGCGCCGTCGCCGAAGAAAGTCACGGATATGGCGTCCCGCCCCAGCATCTTGTCGGCCAGTGCATAACCGACGGCGTGGGGTGGATTTCCTCCGATGATTGCCGAAGTTCCGACAATGCCCGCATCGGCATGGCGCATATGCATCGAACCGCCGCGGCCGCCGCAATAGCCTGGCGACAGGCCCATGATCTCGGCCATCAGACGATAAATGGCGGTATCCATGCCCTCGGCGAAGGCATCGCGGCTGATGTCGAAATTCTCCGGCAGTTCGGCATTCACCAGCTTGGCCAGCATCTGGTGATGCGCCCGATGCGTGCCGTTGATCTTGTCATCCGTACCGAGGACCGACATGGCGCCGACACCGCAGGCCTCCTGCCCGATGCTTGCATGGGCCGGGCCGTGGATAAGCCCGGCCTTTTCGAGATCGAGCAACTTCTCCTCGAACCGCCGGACGAGCAGCATCTGCCCATACCAGTTGACGAGATTGCGGGCATCTTCGTTCCGCCAGTCCGCCTCGTCCACCTCGATACGGAACCATGGCGCCTTGGGCGAGATCGACAGCTGGGTGACCATGGGCTTCCTTTCAAAAGACCGTCGGAGCGTTCCGAATTTCATTTATGGAAATTAATTCCGATTTTGATTGATTGTCAAACGAAGCTGTGCGAGCCTCGGCCACCTCTCTTCATCTCGTGAAAGTTCATCCATGATCAGGGATCGTGATCTCATCGCAGCGCTTGCGGAAACGGTGCGCCGCTTCGTCCGCGAGCGGTTGATGCCCGCCGAAGCGCAGGTCGAAGACGAAAACGCAATACCCCAGGGCATCATCGACGATATGCGCTCGATGGGTCTTTTCGGCATGTCGATACCCGAGCCCTATGGCGGGTTGGGGTTGACGATGGAGGAAGAGGCGCTTGTGGCCCTCGAACTGGGCTACACCTCCCCGGCATTCCGCTCGGTCATCGGCACGAACAACGGCATCGGCGCGCAAGGCATCATTCTCGACGGCACCGACGCGCAGAAAAGCTATTGGCTCCCGCGCATGGCCAGCGGCGAGGTGGTCGGATCTTTCGCGCTGACGGAGCCGGATGTCGGCTCGGACGCCGCCTCGGTCAAGACGACGGCGGTGAAGGACGGCGATTCCTACGTGCTCAACGGCACCAAGCGCTATATCACCAACGCGCCGGTGGCCGATGTCTTCACCGTCATGGCCCGCACCGGCGCGGCTGGCGCGGCGGGTGTGTCAGCATTCATCGTACCGGCCGACAGCCCAGGCCTGTCGCTCGGGCCTGTCGACAAGAAGATGGGGCAGCGTGGCACCCGCACCTGTGACGTGATGTTCGACAATTGCCGGATTCCCTCCGATGCCTTGATCGGCGGCCGGGAGGGTCAGGGTTTCAAGACGGCGATGAAGGTTCTCAACCGCGGCCGGCTCCACATCGCCGCCGTCTGCACCGGCACGGCGCAGAGGCTTTGCGACGAAAGCGTCGCCTTCGCCAGGAGCCGCGTCCAGTTCGGCAAGCCTATTGCCGAACACCAGCTGATCCAGGCCATGCTGGCCGACAGTGCGACGGAGACTTTCGCCGGTCGCTCCATGGTGCTGGAGGCGGCGCGTATGTTCGATGCCGGCGAACGCATCATCCAGCAGGCAGCGAGCGCGAAACTGTTTTGTTCGGAAATGGTCGGCCGCGTTGCCGATCGGGCGGTGCAGATCCATGGCGGCGCCGGTTATATGCAGGCCTATCCGGTGGAACATTTCTACCGCGACGTCAGGCTGTTCCGCCTCTATGAGGGCACGTCGCAGATCCAGCAACTGATCATCGCCCGCGAAATGCTGAACGCCTGACGCCAGCGTCCATGCCGAATATGGCTACCGGCGGCCCGTCAGTCTTTGGCGCAATTGCGCCGCCAGTGCCACCAGTTTCGGGCCGACAGTCTTGCGGCAATGGTCGGCGGGCAGGATATCGACGATGCCACCGCAGGTCAGCGCCACCGTCGGCGAACCGTCGGCGGGGTGAAACGTGACGCCGACGGCATTGATGTAACTGTGCCAGGAACCAAAGGCCGTCACGTAGCCGTGCTCAACCTTATCCCGGATCGCGCGTTCCAGGTTTGCGGCAAAACGTTCGCTGCCGTCCGCATCCCCCTGCTTCAGTTGCTCAACGAGAGCGCCACGCTTTTCTGGATCGAGGCCGGCGAGATAGGCAAGGCCCATGGCCGTTCGTGCCAGCGGTATACGCGATCCGACATTGAGCTGCAGCGTGACCGGCGACATCGAGCGGCAATTGGCGAGATAGACCATTTCGAGCCCGTCGCGGGTGCCCAGCGCCACGGCGGCGCCGGTCCAGTCCGCCAGTTCCTGCATCAGGGGCCGGGCCATATGGATGATCGGGTTGGAACTCAGCGCCGAGTAACCGAGAGAAACGGTCGCCGCACCGATGCTGTAGCGGCCCAGCGCCGCATCGTAATGCAGGTAGCCCAAGCCGACGAGGGTAGAGGTCAGTCGCGAGACGGTGGCCGCAGCCAGCCCGGTTCGATCGATGAGTTCCTGGTTTCCCAGCGTGGCGTCATCGGGGGTGAAGGCGCGCAGGATGTCCAGGCCCCGCGTGAGCGAGGCCGACGAATTTCCGGAGCTTGCCGGCTCGGCACCTTCAGTCGACTTGCTTCGCTTTCGCAACCTGTCCGACTCCCACAGCGGCCATCCCGGATCAAAAATGGAAATTAATTTCATTTATGTTGACGGGTCGGGCAGTGCTTGTCAATATTGTCGCCACGCTACCCTTTGGGAAGACCATCATGACGCAGCCAAAGATGCCGCTTGCGGGTATACGCATTCTCGATTTCAGCCGTGTGCTGGCGGGACCGTGGGCGACGATGAGCCTGGCGGATCTTGGTGCCGAAGTCTGGAAGATCGAGAACATAGTCGGCGGCGACGACACGCGCGCCTGGTCCGTTCCCAACTACAAGGGGGTGAGCACCTATTACCTCTGCGCCAATCGCGGCAAACACAGCATAGCGCTCGACCTCAAGAACCCGAAGGGCCTGCAGATCGCGCTCGACCTTGCGGCGAAGGCGGATGTGATCGTCGAGAACTTTACCGCGGGCACCGCCGACCGTCTTGGCATCGGCTACGAGGCGATCCGGGCGATCAATCCCGGCATCGTCTATTGCTCGATCTCCGGTTATGGACAGACCGGCCCCGAGCGCGACAGGCCGGGTTACGACTTCATCATGCAGGCCGAAAGCGGCTTGATGTCGATCACCGGCGAAGTGGACGGGCCGCCGAACCGGCTGGGCGTCGCATTCACGGACGTCGTCGCCGGGATGATCGCCACCCAGTCGATCCTCGCGGCCCTTTATCAGCGGCGCGACACCGGGGAAGGTCAATATGTCGATGTGGCGCTGCTGGATTCGGCGCTCAACATGCTGATCAACGTCGGCACCGGCTATCTCAATGCCGGCGTCGAACCGAGGCGCTACGGCAACGCCCATCCGACGGTGGTTCCCTATCAGGTGTTCGACGCATCGGACGGTGTCTTTGCGCTGGCCGTCGGCAATGACAGGATCTTCCGCAGTTTCTGCGAACAGGTGATCGGCCGGCCGGACATGGCCGGCGATCCACGCTTCCTCACCGCACATCTGCGTGCCGTCAACCGTGAGAGCCTGATTCCGGCTCTGATCGATACCCTCAAGCAGCAGACGTGCCAGCATTGGCTGGATGCATGCCAGAAGGCAAACGTGCCGGCCGGTCGGGTAAAGACGGTGTCCGAGGCGCTGCAGAGCCCGAGCGTTCTGCAACGCGGCGTCATCCAGGAACTGGAGCATGCCGAACTGGGTCCGATCCGGCTTATCCGCTCCGCCCATGGCCTTGAAAGCCAGGACGGTAGCACACCCAAGGCTCCGCCAATGCTGGGTGCAGATACGAGGGCGGTGCTCGAAACCGTTCTCGGGCTCTCCGCCCATGAGATCGACGCGCTTGCAGCGGCGGGCGCAGTCGCCTGCCATGACGCCGCGTGACGCCCGATCCGAAAAGGAAGATCGACATGCCAGCCTATCCCGATACCCTCCTTCTCATCGACGGGCAGCGGAGACCTTCGAACAGCGGCAGGACCCTTCCCGTGTTCAATCCGGCCACGGCAAAGCCGATCGGCACCGTGGCCTGGGCCGACACGAGCGATCTCGACCAGGCGCTCGACGCGTCGGCGCGCGGCTTCGAGACCTGGCGCGGCACCCCGGCGTACGAGCGGGCGAAACTGATGCGCCGCGCCGCCGATATCCTGCGATCCCGTGCCGACGAGATTGCGACATGGATGACCCTGGAACAGGGCAAGCCATTGGAACAATCGCGCCTCGAAACGCTCGCCGGCGCCGATATCATCGAGTGGTTTGCCGGCGAAGCGCAGCGCGCCTACGGGCAGGTCATTCCCGGTCGCGCCCCCGATATCCTGCAGATGACGCTCAAGCTGCCCGTTGGCCCGGTCGCCGCCTTCACGCCCTGGAATTTTCCGATCAACCAGGCGGTCCGCAAACTTTCTGCGGCGCTCGCTGCCGGCTGTTCGATCATCGTCAAGGCGGCCGAGGAAACGCCCGCCTCGCCCGCCGGCCTGATCGGCGCCTTTATCGATGCCGGCATTCCCGCCGGGGTCGTCAATCTCGTCTATGGCGTGCCGGCAGACATCTCGGAATACCTGATCCCGCATCCGGTGATCCGCAAGATCAGCTTTACCGGTTCGACGGCAGTCGGCAAGAGGCTCGCATCGCTGGCGGGCCTGCATATGAAGCGCGCCACGATGGAACTCGGCGGACATGCGCCGGTGATCATCGCCGAGGATGCCGATCTGGAGCAGGCCGCAAAAACCATGGTGGCGGCCAAGTTCAGAAACGCCGGGCAGATCTGCGTCGCGCCCACACGCTTCCTCGTTCATGAGAGCGTCGCCGAAAGTTTTACCGAGCGTTTTGCGGACGGTGCCCGGGCGATCCGCGTCGGCAACGGTCTGGACGACGGCGTGGACATGGGGCCGCTTGCGAATGACCGCCGCATCCCGGCACTCGAGGCGATGATCAACGATGCGACGACACGCCATGCCAGGCTGGTAACCGGCGGCCGCCGAATCGGCAATGAGGGCTGGTTCTTCGAACCGACGGTGCTTGCCGATGTGCCCACGGATGCAAGGATCATGAACGACGAGCCCTTCGGCCCGGTCGCCATCATCAACCGTTTCGCCTCGCTGGACGAGGCGATCGGCGAAGCGAACCGCCTGCCCTATGGCCTGGCGGCTTTCGGCTTCACCCGCAGCAGCGCCACCGCGACGCGCCTCGGCAACGAGGTCTTGGCCGGCATGATGAGCATCAACCACTATGGTCTCGCCCTGCCGGAAGTGCCGTTCGGCGGTACGCGCGATTCCGGTTATGGAACAGAAGGCGGCTCGGAAGCGCTCGACGCCTATCTGGACACCCGTCTCGTAACCCGCAAGGGCTGACCCCCACCTCCGCTTGCGGGCGGCCTCAATAGAGATTGCGACCGTACATGGTGGATTTCTTCGCGAAGTCCTTCCGGTATTCCTGCGGACTTTTCCGGTAGACGGCGCAGAAGGCCCGATAATAGGCGGAGGGCGTGGCAAAGCCGCAAGCGAGGCCCGTCTCGCGGATGCTCATCGAACTGTAGAGCAGCAGCTCCTTGGCATGCTGGAGCCGCAAGCCCATGTAGATCTTCTTCGGGCTGGTATTGAGATGCCGCTTGAAGAGATATTGCAGTTCGCGCACCGACACGCCGCAACGCTCCGCAACTGCCTCCATTTCCAGGGGCTCCTCGACCGTTTCCTGCATGATGCGTTGTGCACGGCTCAGGACCGGATTGACCATGAAAGGCTGGCCGTTGACGATTTCGCGCTGGCGGACTTCCGCAGGTCGCGGCGCCGCATAGATCAGTTCGTTGCACACGAGATTGTAAAGCGCATCGCCGCAGATCAACCGCAGCATGGTCATGGAATGGTCGAGGCTCGCGGCCTGCCCGGCGCAGGTCGAACGGTTGCGGTCGATGACATAAAGCTGCTCCACGACGCGGCTGGGTGCGGAAAATTCCCTGAGCGAGGCCATGCCCGTCCAGTGGCAGGTCGCCGTATATCCGTCCAGCAGTCCGGCCTCGGCAAGAAGCAGCGGGCCTGCATCGGTGCCGCAGAGGTGCGCGCCGGCGGCCGCCTGCCGGCGCAGCCATCTGAACAGCCTCGCCTTCGCCGCCTCCGCGACGTCGTAGGTCACGAGCAGAAAGATCAGGTCATATTTCCGGCCGTCGTCGAAACTGCCCGTGGCCGGCAGCGCAATATCCATGCTCGTCGGGGGAATTCCGGCATCGGCCGGAAGGAAATCGATGCTGAACAGGGCCTCTTCACTGACCCGGTTGGCGGCGCGAAACGGCTCGATCGAGAGGAAGACGGTATGCAGGGAAGGCTCCCTGCCAATGACGAGAGCGATCGAACGCTTCCGTTCGATTTCCAGTCCGGAGGATCGGTCCGCCGTCGATGATCGTTCCAATAGTTTCTCACCCAGCATGGATGCGTCACGCACCGTTAAAAGCATCATTTCCGGCGTTATTTGCACGAAAATATTCGTTTTTGTCAATAATCCGAGCTTTCTTCGATGCCATTATCATCGTGCTGCGGCGAAGAAAGAATAGGGAACCTCGCCGCGCAGAGCCACGTCATCAGTGGATGGGAGAACAAAAAATGCAGCTTAGACATCATGAGACCCGATTTGTGTCCGTTCGTCGTCGCGCCATCATGGCAGCGGCAGCAACAATGCTGACTGCGGCGGCCGCTTTCCCCACGGTGGGACTTGCGGCCGACGGCGGGCGGCCCGTTGTCGTTGCCCGCGACATGGATCTGAACTCGCTCGACCCCGCCCGGGCCTTCTGCGATACCTGTCAGATTTACCTGAGTTCGGTCTATGACCGGCTGGTCGATCTGTCCTCCGACAACAAGTCGATCGTTCCCATGCTCGCCAAGGAGTGGAGCGCCAACGACGACGCGACGGTGATCACCTTCAAGCTCGATCCGAACGCGAAATTCTCCGACGGTTCGCAGGTGGAAGCCAAGGACGTCAAATGGACGCTCGAGCGGTTGAAGAACATCAAGGGCGGCATCGCCTATATTCTCGACAATGTGAAGTCGATCGAAACGCCGGATGCCGGCACCGTCGTCGTCACGCTGACGGCGCCCAATTCCGAATTCGTCGGCTCTTTGACCGCGCCTTATGCCGGCATCATCAATTCCGATGTGGTTGCCGAACACGGCGGCGATGCCGGTGAAGATGCCAGCACCAAGGATACGGCCGAGCAATGGCTGCTTGCCAATTCTGCCGGGGCCGGCCCCTTCGTGCTCGAAAGCTACAGCCCCAGCCATGAACTGCGGCTGAAGCGCAATGACAACTACTGGGGCAAGAAGCCGGCGGTGGGCGAGTTCATCTTCCTTCAGTCCAAGGATGCCGTCAGCCAGACCCAGTTGCTCGAAAGCGGCAGCGCCGACATCGCCATGCAGGTCGATCCGACGACCGCGAAGAACATCACCAACGAAAACATCGTCGTCGAGACGAAGCCGTCCTTCAACATGGTCTATCTCGCCATCAGCCCGGGCGCCAAGAACCTGCCACATGCCCTCGACGCGAAGATCCGCGAAGCGATCGCCAGCGCCATCGATTATGACGGCATCATCGATCTGACCGTCGACGGCAAGGCAACCCGGCTTGCGGCCCCGATCCCCAACGGTTTCCCCGGCGGCGGCGTCGGTGAACCGATCAAGTATGATGTCGAGAAGGCCAAGGCCCTGATGCAGGAGGCGGGCGTCCCGGACGGCTTCACGCTGAACGCGACCTATCCGAACGTCAACCAGTATGGCGTCGACTACACGCTGATGATGCAGAAGATCCAGCAGGATCTTGCCGAGATCAACATCAAGCTCGAACTGGCCCCGGTCGAGTTCTCGGTCTGGCGTGAAAAGGTCAATGGCGACGGCATTCCGCTGACGGCCGTGTTCTTCGCCCCCGACTATTACGGCTCTTCGCAATATGCCCAGTATTTCGCGATGATGGACGGTACGGTCTGGTACAAGCGCGCCGGCGGCAAGAGCGACCCGACCCTTGCCAATGCTGAAACCCCCAAGCTGCTCGCCGAGGCTCTGGCGGCCCCGGCCGACAAGAGCAGCGAACTGTTCGGCAAGCTGGCCGGCGTCATGGCGAACGATCACGTCATTCTGCCGATCCTGAGCCCCGACGCCGTGTTCGCATCCCGCAAGGGTATCGGTGGCCTGCGTTTCAGCGCCTGCTGCAACATGGTCCTGTCGGACATCACCGCCGAGTGACAGGCAACCACGCGACCTGACGAAAACGACCGGAGGCGGCAGCCTCCGGTACGGACTACGCCTTGCCAAGACATCGGCGACAGCTGAAAACGCCTTGATCGCTTCCGGCGTCGCATGCCGGTTGATCGATGCCGTGTTCTCCGCAAGACTGGCCGGATACCGCACGCGGTGACAAGTGCGCCCTCCTGCAGGCGATCGAAGCAGGCGACGCCGCGGACAATCGCATCGTGTTTCCGGACGTTGAAAAGACCGGAACCCCGACCGGGAACCACCAATCGCTGGACCGAGAACATCATGACCCAATACGTGTTCCGACGGTTGATCTCCATTCCCCTCCTTTTGCTGGGCGTGGCGACCGTGGCCTTTTTCCTCTCGCATTTCACCCAGGCGGACCCGCTCTCCGCCCTGGTGAGCGAGCGGCAGATGAACAATCCGGAGGTCGTGGCCGCGGCCAAGCAAAGGTGGGGGCTCGACCGCAGCCTGCCCGAACAATACGTCATCTACATCAAGAACCTCGTGACCGGCGATCTCGGTGTTTCATTCCGCACGCGCCGGCCTGTCCTCACCGATATTGCCGAGCGGTTGCCGGCGACGCTCGAACTGGTCATCTTCGCCATGCTCTTCGGCACGATCAGCGGCGTCGCGCTCGGCGTGCTCGCCTCGCGATTTCAGGACCGGCCGCTCGATTATTTCGCCCGTTTCGTGGCGCTGTTCGGCTCCACGGTGCCCGTCTTCTGGTCCGGCCTGCTGCTGCTCTACCTGTTCACCGTGAAATTCGGCTGGATTCCCGGCCCCGGCCGCCTCGATGCCCGCGCCGATCCGCCACCGTTCATGACCGGACTGCTGACCGTCGACTCGCTGGCGGCGGGGCAATTCGGCTCTTTTCTCAATGCATTGCATCACCTCGTGCTGCCGTCCTTCGTGCTCGGCTGGTCGGTGACCGGCATCATTTCGCGGCTGGTGCGGGCGAGCATGCTGGATGCGCTTGGTCAGGACTATATCCTGGCGGCGCGGGCCAAAGGCGCAGGCGGGGCGCGCACCCTCTTACGCCACGCACTTCCCAACGCCATGATCCCGACGCTGACGATCATCGGTTATTCTTTCGCCTACCTGATCACCGGGGCGGTGCTGACCGAGGCGGTCTTCGGCTGGCCCGGTATCGGCTCCTACGCCGTCGATTCGGCCCGAACGCTCGATTACCCCGCCATCATCGGCGTTTCGCTGATCGGTGCGTCGGCATTCCTGCTGGCGAACCTGGTGACCGACGTCGCCTATGCCTACGCCAATCCCCGCATCAGACTGGAGTGATCCCATGTCCATCGCAACAGGCGCGAGAGCGCAATGGATCAACAGCCTGACACTTCGGCCCGCCCTGGCCATCGGCCTCGTCATCGTCGGCTTCTGGATCGTCGTGGCGCTGACGATCGATGTCTGGACCATCTACGATCCGCTCAAGATCGTGGCCCGCAAATTGCAGTCGCCGTCGTTGCGGCACTGGCTCGGCACGGACGCACTCGGACGGGACGTGATGACCCGCACGCTTTACGGCGTCCGTTATTCGCTGAGCATTTCCGTCGTGGTGGTCGTCTGTTCCGTCGTCATCGGCTCGCTGGTCGGCGCGATCGCCGGTTTTTTCGGCGGCTGGACGGACAGCATATTGATGCGCATCGTCGACGTCACATTGTCGTTCCCGCCGGTCCTGCTGGCCATGGCGGTCGCCGCGTCGCTCGGGCCGGGACTGCAGAACGCCGCGATCGCCGTCATCGTGGTCTGGTGGCCGGTCTATGCGCGGTTGATGCGCGGCCAGGTGCTGGACGTGATTTCACGCGATCATATCGAGGCGGCCCGCGCCGGCGGCGCCTCCTCCTATCGCCTGCTGACCAAGCATATCCTGCCGCTGTCCTGGACGCCGACGATCATCAGCGCCACCATGGATTTCGGCCAGGTCGTGCTTTTGGCCGCATCCTTGAGCTTCATCGGACTGGGCGCACAGCCGCCGTCTCCGGAATGGGGCGCGATGATCTCCGATGGCGCGGCGCATTTCTACTCCTGGTGGGTCGCCTTCGGCCCGGGCATGGCCATCCTGACACTCGGGCTGGGCTTCAATTTCATCGGCGACGCACTGCGCGACATCCTCGATCCGAGGGAGCACTGAGACATGGCGGAAACTATTCCCCTGCTTGAAGCGAACGACCTCCGCGTGACACTGCGCAACGGCACGGAAATCGTGCGCGGCGTGAGCTTCACCGCCGCAGCCGGCAAGGTTCTCGGCATCGTCGGCGAGTCCGGTTCCGGCAAGTCGATCACCATGCGTGCGGTCATGGGCCTCTCGCCGCCGGGATCGGTGATATCGGGCTCGATCAGGCTGTACGGCGAGGAACTGGTACGCGCGCCCGAACGACGCATGCGTGCGCTGCGCGGCAGCAAGATCGGTCTGATCTTCCAGGACCCGATGACGGCGCTCAATCCGGTCATCACGGTCGGAAAGCTGATTGCCGAGGCCGTACGTCTTCACAACCCCGGCACGTCGGCCTCCAAGGCGCGGCAACGGGCCGTCGAACTGCTGGAACTGGTTTCCGTGCCGCAACCGGAAGTGCGCGCCAACCAGTATGTCCATGAATTCTCCGGCGGCATGCGGCAACGCGCCATGATCGCCATGGCCGTCGCCAACAATCCGGACGTGCTGATCGCCGACGAACCGACGACGGCGCTCGACGTCACGGTGCAGGCGCAGATCCTCGATGTTCTCAAGGGCCTGCAGGACAGGTTTTCCATGGGCCTGGTGCTGATCACCCATGATCTCGGGGTCGTTGCGGGCGCGGCAGACGACGTGATCGTCATGTATGCCGGCAAGATCATGGAGAGCGGCAGCGTCCGGGACATCTTCTATCGCACGCGGCATCCCTATACGCGCGGCCTGCTGTCCTGTCTGCCGACCATCGCGGGCGAACAATCGCGGCTCGAGCCCATCCCCGGCAGCCCGCCCCTTCTCAGCGCCCGGCCGAAAGGCTGTCCGTTCCACCCGCGCTGTTCGATGGCACGCGATGCGTGCCGCGCCGACGAACCCGTGCTGCGACGGGTGGATAACGTGCTGACGGCCTGCCACTTCGCCGAAGAACTGCGCGCAGGAGACAGCCCCCGGATGAATGCAGAGGCAGAACGCGCATGACCGAACAAGCATCCATCGGTTCAGGGCGCGACGAGCCGATCCTTTCCGTCCACAATCTCACCAAGGATTTCGTCGTCAGGGGCGGCCTGCTCGGCTGGAGTCCGGTGCGCAGGGTCAAGGCGGTCGGCGGCGTTTCTTTCCAGCTTGCCAAAGGCGAGACACTGGGCCTGGTCGGCGAATCCGGTTGCGGAAAGTCGACGCTCGGCCGCTGCCTGCTTCGGCTCATCGAACCGTCTTCCGGCGACGTCAGTTTCAAGGGCACAAACCTCTCGACCTTGTCGGCCGAGGAAATGCGCAAATTCCGCCGCCATCTCCAGATCGTGTTCCAGGACCCCCTGGCGTCGCTGCATCCGCGCATGAAGATCCGCGACATCATCTGCGAACCTCTCCGCCTCATCGGAATGACAGGCGCGCCGGCACGCGCCCGTGCTGCCGAACTGCTCGACCTCGTCCGCCTCGCGCCCGAGCACGGCGACCGCTATCCGCATGAGCTTTCCGGCGGCCAGCGGCAGCGCGTCGGCATCGCGCGGGCTCTCGCGCTGGAACCCGAGGTGCTGGTGCTCGACGAGCCCGTGTCGGCGCTCGACGTCTCGGTACAGGCCGGCGTCCTGAACCTGCTGGAAGAACTGCAGGAGAAGCTGGGCATCGCCTATGTGTTCATCGCCCATGACCTGGCGGTGGTGCGGCACGTCTCCGATCGGGTCGCGGTGATGTATCTCGGCAAGATCGTCGAGATCGGCGAGGCCGCACAGATCTACGAGGCGCCGGCTCATCCCTATACCAAGGCGCTGCTGTCGGCGGTTCCGCTTCCAGACCCGGATGCGGAGCGGGCGCGCCAGCGGATCACGCTCAAGGGAGACGTGCCGAGCCCGCTCAACGTGCCGTCGGGCTGTCCATTCCGCACCCGCTGCTGGAAGGCGCAGGAGATATGCGCGGCCGTGCCCCCCGAACTCGACGTCATCGATCCGGGGCATCGCGCCGCCTGTCACTTTCCCGAAAGCGGTGAGGAAAATGCCGAAATCATGAATGGCGCCACTGTGCAGGTGACAGAATGAAACCCCATACACCCAACAAGAAGCCGCTCGTTTTCGGGGCTATCGCCGACGATCTGACCGGTGGTCTCGAACTGGCCTCCATGCTGATCGCGCGCGGCGTTCCGACGACGCTTTCGGTCGGGGCAGGCGAGCCTGCCCGATACGGCTCAGCGCATGTCTTTGCGCTGAAATCGCGGGTCGCGCCCGTCGCCGAGGCGGTGCGCACGACACTCGAAGCGCTGGAGCGCCTTATCGAGCAGGGCACGCGGCAGATTTTCTTCAAATATTGCGCCACCTTCGATTCCACGCCCGCCGGCAATATCGGTCCTTGCGCCGAGGCCATCCTGCAGCGGCTGGGCGCGCAACAGGCCCTGTTCGTGCCAGCCCTCTGCGAAACCCGGCGCACCGTCTATCAGGGCCATATGTTCGGTGGGGCGCAGTTGCTGGGAGAATCGCCCAAGCGCTTCGACCCGTTGACGCCGATGACCGATTCCAACCTCGTCCGCGTCCTGCAGGCCCAGAGCAGCAGAGCCGTTGGGCTGGTCGATTATGCCGTGGTCGAACGAGGCCCGGAGGCGATACGCAGCCATTGCGATGCGAACACCGCAACGTCGTTCTTCATTTGCGACACGCTTTATGAGCATCATCTCGCCACGCTGGCGGCAGCCGCCGTCGATGCCCCGGTCCTCACCGGCAATTCGTCCGTCGCAGCCCATCTGCCGCCCCTGTGGTTCGAGAGCGGCCTGCTGCCGTCTCCCGCACCGGTTCGGCTCGACGGCGTCGAGGGGAAGGGTGCCGTCCTGGTCGGAAGCCTCGCCGATCAAACGGCAGCACAACTTGCACGTTTCGGACAGTCGCACCCCGTTTTCACCATCGACGTCGAACAGGCCTATGCCGGTCGCGATGTCGTCTCCGAAGCGAAACGGTTCGCCGCGGCGGCCGCTGCCGAGGGCCGGGATTTCGCGATCAGCACCGCCCTGCCCCAGGAGCGGGTCGATGTGCTGCAGGCGGCGCACGGCCGCCTGGAAATCGCTGCAAAAGTCGAAGCCATCCTTTCCGACGTCGCTCGATCGATCGTGTTCGACCATGGCGTCCGGCGGCTCGTCGTGGCGGGCGGCGAGACATCCGGTTCCGTGGTGCGTGCGCTCGGCATCACCGATCTCGACATCGGTCCCTATCACGAGCCGGGCTTTTCCCGGTCTGTCGCCCTCCAGCCTTTTCCCGTCGCCCTGATGCTGAAATCCGGCAAGCTCGGCAGCATCGATATCTTCGCCTCGGCGCTCGAGGACATGCGCCGCCCGATCTCCCAAGCCCCCCTTCTCGACCTTTGGCCCCCGAAAGCCTGATCCATGGACATATCCACACAAGCCCTTCGCCAATCCCTGATCGATGCGTCGATCGACGCCGAAATCCAGCGCATCAATGTCGGCACCACAGGCAACATGAGCATCCGCACCGAGGACGGCATGCTCATCACGCCCAGTGGTATCCCGTCCCGGCAATTCCTGCCCGAAACCATCGTCGCGATGGACCTCGACGGCAACTGGTCGGGCAGCATCAAGCCTTCGAGCGAGTGGGCGTTGCATGCCGCCATCTACAAGGCGCGCCCGGAGGTCCGCTCGGTGGTGCATGCCCATCCGGACCACTGCGTCGCCCTGTCCTGCGCGCGCATCGGGCTACCCGCCTTTCATTACATGATCGCAGGCTTCGGCGGCGATGACGTGCGCTGCTCGCGGTACGCCACCTTCGGTTCGCCGGAGCTTGCCGACGTCACGGTCGAGGCGCTGGAGGGCCGGACCGCCTGCCTGCTCGCCAATCACGGCATGGTCACCGTCGGCTCGACCCTGACGGAAGCCTATGGCCGCGCCCTGAAGCTTGAGACCCTGGCGCGGCAATACATGCTCTGCCGGTCCTTCGCGGAACCGGTCCTGCTGAACGAGAAAGAGCTGGTCGAGGTCAAGCAACGTTACAAGACCTATGGCCGGCAAGACGCGCCGAATGCGTGAAAGGGAGAGACAGATGCAACAGAAACTCGTGAACAGCCGCGACAATGCGCTTCTGGCGCGGGCCAGCAAGGTGGTGCCGAACGGCGTATGGGGACACATGGCCACGCGCGCGATCGGCCCGGGCTATCCGCAGTTCTTCGCGAAATCCGACGGTTGCCGCGTCTGGGACGTCGACGGCAACGAATATATCGATTTCATGTGCGCCTGGGGCCCGAACATTCTGGGCTACAAGCAGCCGGATATCGACAGGGCAGCCATCGACCAGATCGGCATCGGCGATATCGGCAACGGCCCGACCGAGGTGATGGTCGAGCTGGCGGAAACGGTGGTCGACACGATCGACTATGCCGACTGGGCTCTTTTCCAGAAGAACGGCACCGACGCGACAACCACCTGCGTCACCGTCGCGCGCGCCACCACGGGCAAGCGCAAGATTCTCGTGGCGCGTGGTGCCTATCACGGCGCGGTTCCGTGGTGCTCGCCTTCGGTCGTCGGCGTGACGACGGAGGATCGGGCCCATCTCATCCTCTTCGACTACAACGATCGTGCCAGCCTCGACGAAGCCGTGGCACAGGCCGGCGACGACATGGCGGCGATCATGATGACCGCCTTTCGTCACGATGTGAACCGCGACCAGGAAATGCCCGAGGAAGCGTTTCTCAAGCATGCACGCGCCATCTGCGACCGGACAGGCGCGGCCTTGATCCTCGACGACGTCCGCGCCGGTTTCCGGCTGGACGTGCGTGGCAGCTGGGCCCGCTACGGCGTCAAGCCGGATCTCGGCGCCTATTCGAAATCCATCGCCAACGGCTGGCCGCTCGCTGCCGTTGCAGGAAGCAAAAGCATGCTGGAAGGCGCCTCCAAAATATTCGTGACGGGGTCCTTCTGGTACGGATCCGCCGCGATGGCAGCCGCGCTGAAGACCATCGAGATCCTGCGCACGACGGACGCTCTGGCCCATATCGAAGCCATGGGCCAGCGGTTCCGCGCGGGCCTGACCGAGATCGCCGCCCGCAACGGCTTCGAACTGAGCCAGACCGGACCCGTGCAGATGCCGATGGTCCGCTTCCTCGGCGATGAGGATCTCACGATCGCCAACGCATTCTGCGCCGCGGCCCTGCGCCACGGCATCTACCTGCATCCGCGACACAACATGTTCCTCTGCGCCGCGCATCAGCCCGCCGATATCGATCGTGCGCTCGAGGCGGCGGATGCGGCCATGAAGGACACGATACGGACGGCACGATAGCAGCGAAACGCGGGACGGAGAGCGCACAAGCAACGCTCTTCGTCTGCCGCATCGCGGCCGGGATTGAAGACCATATGGAAGATTGCGCCGTTCCTGTCGCCCGGGACGGGCCGCTTAACGGACGACGCATGCAGGCACCAGATCAAGCGCGCTTCGACCTCCAGCGCCCCTTTTCCATAGCGCTCGTTTGCGTCGAGCCCGCGCTGCATGCCGCATTGCTCTCCATCGAGCCTTTCCGCGCGGCAAACAGGCTGAGCAAAGCACCGCTGTTCCAGATAGACTTCCTGTCGCCCGACCATGGCCGGCGGCCGTCGATGGACATCCCGTTGCCCGTCACCGCGTCGCTCGACGATGCAAGGACCTACGATCTGGTGCTGCTGCATTCCTCCTATGAATTCAGCGGCGACAGCAAGGGCGCGCTCTTTCGATGGCTTCGTCGGCAGGCGGCGGCCAGGATCCATATCTGCGCCCTGGACGCCGCGCCCCTTCTGCTTGCCGAAGCGGGTCTTCTGAAAGGCTACCGTGCCACCAGCCACTGGAGCACGATCCCGTCCTTCAGGGAGCTTCATCCGGAGACGGACGTGGTGGAACAGCTCTTCGTCGTTGATCGGGACCGCTCGACCTGCGCCGGCCAACTGGCAAGCCTGGATCTGTCGCTGCATATGCTCGAGCGCTTTTGCGGAAAAGCCTTGATGGAGGTCGTCGCCAACGAGATCGTCTACCCGGACGCGAGGGCCGAGCACGGGTTGCAACGGCAGATCGTCAACAACACCACCTGGCAGACCAACCCCATCCTCGCCCGTGCGCAAAGACTGATGCAGGAAACGATTGAGGAGCCGCTGTCGATCGAGGACCTGGCGGCTCGCTGCGAAATTTCCGTCAGGGAACTGCAATATCTTTTTCGCAAATATCTCAAGGCGAGCCCGAAGAGCTATTACCTGACATTCCGGTTGCAACGGGCCAAGGAGTTGCTTCTCTACAGTACGATGAGTGTCGGGGAAACGGGACTCGCCTGCGGGTTCTCATCGCCGGGAACCTATTTCAGAGCTTTCCGCGCCCGGTACGAGACCAGTCCAACGCACTACAGGCGGGCATTTCGCGAAAATGGCGAACGACCGGATGGCCGCCGCCTGTACTGAGCCCTACCAAAGGCGTGGTCAACGGTCCTTCTCGCACAGGCTTATGCGGGCGGGGAACACCCTGAGCTGGTTCATGACATGGTCTGGGATCCATTCGGCCGGCATCTCGGCATGGTCGATCTCGATGTCCTGCGCGGCGAATTCCTCCAGCATGACCCTCGTCAACATCACGCCGGCATAACGGCCGGGACAGATATGGATCCCCGTACCGAAGGTCGTGAGGCCCGTCTGAGGCCGGCTCATGTCGAAACGCTCGGGCTCCGGGAAGACGGACGGATCGTGGTTGCCTGCCGCCCACACCATGGTGACCCTGGTCCCGGCAGGCAGGACATGCCCGTCGAAATGGAAGTCCCGCAGGACATAACGGCCGAGGGAAAGGACGGGAGGCTCGAGCCGAAGCGCCTCCACGATTGCCCGCGGCAGGGTTTCGGGTGCCTGCCGCACCGTCGCCATCGCCTCCGGATTGTGGAGCAAGGCGTGGAACGTGTTGGCCGCGGCCAGCGCCGCCGTATGAAAACCGTCGACGAGATTGCCGGCGAGAACCGCGCCGACCGACTTGGGAACCAACCCCACTTCGTAGGGGTCGTCGGGAAAATCGAGCTCCTTCAGTTTCGCCGCGATTTCAAGCATGGCGGGATCGCCCTTCTCAAGTCCCCGCATCGCCGCCAGATCGAGCAGGCGCGCATATTCCGCAAACGCCTGATCCAGTATCCTCAGGTCTTCCTGGCTGCGATTGGCATGGAAGAGCCTCGTCATGTCATGGGCGCATCGACCGATCGTTATCGATTCCTCATCGGTCAGGTGAAGGAGCCGGCTCCAGAATCCCACGACCACGGCCTCCGCAACCGTCTCGACCAGATCGACGGTTTCACCGTCCCGAATTCGGCTGATGACGTGGCGCGTGACCGTGCGGGCCAGTTCCTCCATCTGGCCGACCTGTTTCGGGCCGAGCCAGTTCAACAGCATGCGGCGGGCCGGGCCGTGCAGCGGCGGATTGAAGGTGAACACCTGGCTGGCGATCACCTCGCCGATCTCCCAGCCCGGCGGCCGCTCCGGGCTTGCACCTTCCTTGAAGCGATTTGGATACATCCTGCCGATCGGCAGGTTGCCGACTTCCGGCGCGGTGCCGAACAGCATCAGGTCGGCATGGCGAAAGACGACGAGCTGGTTTTCCGGCGTGCGAAGGAAGCGCGGCTCCTTCGCACTGAAGACGCGCCGGCAAAAGGCGCGAAAATTGTCTCGGCCGCCGGAAAAGCCGAAGTCGGATGTGGTGGGGAACGATCGGATATCGAGATGTGTCGGCATTGCTCTGCCCCTTTGCTGCATCACCTGAACTATTCTTCCGGCGCCACTTCGACCCTGAGGCAGTCGATGCCTGCCGTGACAGCCACCTGGCAGGCAAGGCGGGAAAGCGGTTCCTGATGAAGCAGCGTATCGAGCATCTCGGCTTCCTCGATATCAGGCCCCGACAGCAGACCGGCCGCCTCTACGTAGACGTGACAGGTCGCGCATGAACAGTTCCCGCCACACATCGCCGATATCTCATAGACACCCGCATCCCGGAGTATCTCCAGCAGCGAAACCCCGATGTGAGCATCGCTTACGCTTGTACATCTGTCCCGTCCGGTAACATAGAGCTTGAACGTGTCCGTCATCGGCTCGCCGTCCTGTCATCTGCCATAGATATCAAGATCTTGAGGAGAAAGTGGAACCGAATGCCATGCGGTCGGCGATCTCGGCGGCCCGATCTCGGCATGACGGCTCCGCCTGGGCCGGCCTGACCGGTGCCGATGATGGAATTTCTGTTCGCAGGGGAAGTCATCGATGGACGGATCTTCTTCGATATCGGCACGGAAATGATCTGATCCGATGAGCTTAACCGCCTCTGCCAAAACCGAACTCGCAAAATCCGCCAAGCTCAGTGCACGACACGACAAGGCAAGGCCTCACTCGCATCCGCAAACCGCCGGGGCCTCGCGGAAGATGCCAGCCTGTCCGACGATCGATGGAAGGCCGGCTCCGAAATCACGGAGCCGCAGAACGGCCTGCCGGCATGACGGCGGAATCGTTACCGCGTCTCGAACTTCGGCAGGAACAGGATGGCAGGAAATTTCCTTGGGCGGATAGTCTGTCCGGATCCGCCTCACGCGAAGCGAACCTTCGCCTGGAAAATCACAGGGCCTGCCCCCGCGTGCAAACACGAAGGCAAGCCCCTCAAATCACTTGTCACTCAAGCGTGAGTGATCTTCGTGCCGAGCACGTTCAGGCACTCGCGCATGAACGCGGCGAGACCTGTCCAGCCCTTGGCCGAAACCATGTTGCCGTCGACATGGGCTTCGGTGGGTTTGACGTCGATATAGATGCCGCCGACGGCGGTGACTTCCGGCTCGCAGGCGCCGAGACCGGCGACCTTCTTGCCCTTCAGAACACCCGGCACGGCCATCAGGATCTGCACGCCGTGGCAAATGGTGAAAATCGGCTTTCCGCTTTCATGGAAATGCCGCACCATGTCCTGCACACGCTTGTCGGTGCGGATATATTCCGGGCCGCGCCCTCCGGCAGCATAGACCGCGTCGTATTCTTCCACGCGAACTTCGGAAAAGGTCTTGTTGATGTCGGCATAGTGGCCGAGTTTTTCCGTGTAGGTCTGGTCGCCTTCGAAATCGTGCAGCGATGTCTTGATGCGGTCGCCGGCCTTCTTGTCCGGGCAGACGACGTGGACCGTATGCCCGACCGCTTCCATCCCCTGCTGAAACACGAAGATTTCGTATTCCTCGGTGAACTCGCCGGTCAGCATGAGGATTTTCTTGCCGCTCATATCATATCTCCTTTTGTCATATGGCTGGTGGTGCCCGGTCGGAACCGGGCACCGTTTTGGATCAGAACGGGGAATCGGGGAAGTAGAACTGGTCGGCGTTCTCGGGGGTGATCAGCGGCGCACCGAGAAGGAACGAACCGCGGACCGGAGCCTGGCCGTTGAACTGGGCCGCCGTCATGTAGATGGCCGACTTGATCATCGACGGCGGATAGGGAGTCGAAATCGGCGTACGCTCGTTCTTCTCCTTCACCATTTCGATGACCTGCTTCATGCCGTTGCCGCCGAGGGCGTACTTGATGTCCTTGCGGCCGGCATTGTCGACGGCTTCCAGTACGCCGAGCAGCATGTCGTCGTCATTGGCCCACACGGCGTCGATCTTCGGATATTTCGCCAGATAGTCCTGCATCAGCTTGAAGGCTTCGTCCTGGTTCCAGTTTGCATACTGGATGTCGAGGATCTTGATATTGGATTTGGCGATGACGTCGGAAAAGCCCTTGATGCGCTCGTCGTCGATGACGGTCGGAATGCCGCGCAACACCACGATCTGCCCTTCGCCGCCGAGCTTGTCGACAAGCCAATGCGCCGTGTTGGCGCCGACCGCAATATTGTCACCGGCGACATAAAGATCCTGAACCTTGGGATCGGTCAGGCCGCGGTCGACGACGGAGATGAAGGTTCCCTTCTCCTTGATCTGCTCGACCGGCCCGGTCAGTTCTTCCGAGGTGAAGGGCAGGATGACCAGCGCATCCAACGTGCGGCTGGCCGAAAGATCCTCCAGCGCGGAAACCTGGGCAGGGGCAGAGGCTGCCGTCGACACGATCACGTCGATGTTCGGGAAGGCGGCCTCGATTTCCTTTTCGGCCTGCTCGGCATGGTAGACGACGCCTCCCGTCCATCCATGGGTCGCAGCCGGGATCGACACGGCAATCGTCACCTTCTTGTCCTCGGCTTGCGCACTGCCGAGCGGCACGGCAAGAATAACGGCAGTCGATAGCAAAAGTGCGGCTTTCTGCATTATAGACTTCATTTTCTCCTCCTTTGAAGTCAGGGGGCCGTATCGGCTCTCTGGCCGATATCAGCGGTTGGCGGTAAAACGATGCGCCAGCATGGCGATGATGATGATCGCGCCCTGGACGGCGGCGACGAGGTATTCCGAAACCATGTCCGACAGGACCATGACGTTGGCGATGACCTCCAGGATGAGGGCGCCGGCCACCGTGCCGCCGATGCGTCCGCGTCCGCCGCGAAGCAGGGTCCCGCCGATCACGACTGCGGTGATGACCTGCAATTCCCAAAGCTGTCCCGTGGTGGGCGTCGCCGCGCCGAGGCGGGGCACGTAGCAGACGGCGGCGACGGCAACGCAGATACCCTGGATGACGTAGGCCATGGTGCGCACGGCAGCGACGTTGACACCGGAAAAGCGCGCGACCTCGACATTCGACCCGGCCGATGTCAGGCGGCGGCCGAATTTCGTCTTGTAGAGCAGGAAGGCGCCGACGGCCACGACGACGAGGGTGATCAGCACCGGATAGGGGATGCCGAACAGGCTGCCGAAATAAACCGGCTTGTAGGCTTCGCGCAGACTGCGGTCGATAGGCAGCGAGCCGCCGTCCGTCATGAAGGTGATGAAGGCGCGGAAGATGCCCATCGTGCCGAGCGTGACGATGAAGGGCTCGATGCGCCCGACCGTCACGATCAGGCCGTTGAACAGACCGCAGAATGCGCCGACAACCACCGCGACGCCCGCCCCCATCGGAATGGCCCAGGCGCCGAAGCTCGGAGCAAGGTGATTCATCACCATGATCATGATGCCGGTGACGAAGGCCATCATCGAGCCGACCGACAGGTCCAGCCCGCCCGACGAAATCACGAAGGTCGCCCCGATGGCGATGATCGCGATGAAGGCGCTGCGGGTGATCACGTTGATCAGGTTCGCCGACGACACGAAATTGGAATTCACCAGCGCGCCGAACACGACGATCAGCGCAAGCGCGATGAACGGCGCCAGGTCGGCCCAGCGAATGCGGGCCGCGTCGTCAGCCGGTGGAATTGTTACGGTCGCTGCGGTGGTCATGGTCTTCCTCCCGGCCGTCGCCGCTTCCACCTGTCGTGGCTGCGTAGACGACATTCTTCTCATTGATGTCATTGCCGCGAAGCTCGGCGACGATCCGGCCGGCCCGCATCACCAGAACCCGGTCGGCAAGGCCGACCAGCTCGGGCATTTCCGACGAGATGACGATGCAGGCCTTGCCGGCGCGCACCATCGCGTCGATGAAATCGTAAATCTGGCTCTTGTTGCCGATATCGATGCCGCGCGTCGGCTCGTCGATGATGACCACCGAGGGACCCGCCATCATCACCTTGGCAAGCAGCAGCTTCTGCTGGTTGCCGCCCGAAAGCTTGCCGGCCTCCAGACGAAGCGAGCGCACGCGGATATCGTAGTCCTTGACGGCTTTTTCGAGCCGCAAGAACTCCGCCTGCTTGTCGAGAACGGCGCCCGGATTGACGGCATCGAGCGCTTGCAGCGTGAGGTTTGGGCCGAGCTTCTCCTCCAGCAGCAGGCCTTTGCCCTTGCGATCCTCGGTCAGATAGACCAGCCCGGCATCCATCAGCGTGCGCACCGAGCGGTTGGAAATCTCCTTGCCGTTGAGGTGAACGCTGGCGGCCTCGGAGGGGCGAAGCCCCATCAACCCCTCGATCAGTTCGGTGCGGCCCGCCCCGATCATGCCGCCGATGCCGAGCACTTCACCCGGACGGACGGTGAAGGACACCTTCTCAGACCCGTGATCGACGATGAGATCCGTAACCGTCAGGATCGGCGCTGCCGTGGCCTCCGGCCGCTTGTGCGGATAGAGCATGTCGAGTTCGCGTCCGACCATCAGTTCGGCCATCTCGCGCTGGCCAAGGCCGGCCGCCGGCCAGGTACCGATCATGCGCCCATCGCGCAGAACGGTGATACGGTCGGCGAGCGCCTGCACCTCGTCGAGGCGGTGCGAGATGTAGAGCACGGCGACGCCGTGGTCGCGCAGGCTGCGCACGATATCGAGCAGCGCCGCCACTTCGTCGTTCGCCAGCACGGCCGTCGGTTCGTCGAGAATGACGACCTTCCGATCATCCAGCAGCGCGCGTGCAATCTGCACGAGCTGGCGCTGGGCCAGCGGCAGGTCGCAGACGCGGTCCCGCGGACGCGCCGTCGAACCGACCCTTGCAAGCAGCTCGGCGGTGCGCCGGTTCATCGCCCGGTCGTCGACCATGAGGCCGCGACCGATTTCCCGGCCGAGAAAGAGGTTTTCGGCGACGGTGAGGTCGGCGGCCAGCAGGATTTCCTGGTGAACCAGCACGATGCCGGCGTTTTCCGCCTCCACAGCGTTGCGGAACGAAACCGGCCTGCCATCCATCGAGAGGTTGCCGGCGCTCGGGGCGACATGGCCGGACAGGAGCCTCATCAGCGTCGACTTGCCTGCACCGTTTTCACCGATGATCGCATGGACCTCGCCTGGGCGGATATCGAGCGTGACGTCCGACAACACGGCGATCGGCCCATAGGTCTTGCCAAGCCCTTCGGCGCCGAGGGCGATCGCGGGTCCGTGTGCCGGGCGTGCAACCGGATTTGGAGAGGCGGCCGCGTTCATTCGAAAGCCGACAGCAGACGATCGCGCGAACGCTCGATGTGGATGCGCATGGCATCATACGCCGCCTGCGGGTCGCCGGAGCGGAACGCCGCGAGCAGGTTTTCATGCTCCTCGAGCGCCTCCTGCGTCACTCGTGTGTGAAACATCAGCCGGAAGATATGCAGATGGACATGCTGGCTCGAAAGCGTACTGCGGATAACTTCGTTTCCGGCGATCTTGAGAATGGCATCATGGAACTGCGCGTCGGCGCGGGCAAATCGCGAATAGCGGGTGTTGCGATCGACCGGCGGTTCGCCGTGCCCCATGTCGGCGGCGGAAGTCTCCAGTTCGGACAGCGCTTCGGGCGTCATGTTGACGACGGCAAGCCGGGTCGCCTCGGGTTCTACGAGCAGACGGAATGCATAGAGGTCCTCGAACTGCTTGCGCGTCCACTGGGGAGCGGCGCTGTAGCCGACGAGATGCTCCTTGCGCACGAGGCCTTCGCGCTCGAGCCGGCTGAGCGCCTCGCGGATCGGCGTTTGCGACACACCGAGATCACGCGCCAGAACGTCGATGGGGATGCGCGCGCCGGGGGCGATGTCCAGCGACATCAGCCGATGGTAGATGCTGTCATAGACGCCCTCGACGACGCTCGTCGGGCGAATGCCTGGCGCCCTGCCTTCCCGCTCCGCTGCAATTATCACGCTCGCTCTCCGACTGCTTATTGACATGGGCTCATTTGTTGCAAATAAGATATCCTATGTCAAATACAATATCATATAGGATCTGATATAGGATATGAAATGAAGATCATGCCCGACAGGCTCCGCGCCCTGGCAACGTCGCTGCTCGAAAGCCGGAACGCCTCGCCGCAAGCCGCTGCCCTTCAGGCCGACCTTCTGGTGGAAGCCGAGTTGCGCGGATTGCCGTCGCATGGACTGCAGAGACTGCCGCTTCTGCTCTCGCGGCTCGAAAAAGGCCTCGCGGATGGCCGCACGCAAGGGGCTGCGACATGGTCGAGGCAGGCGTTCCTGAGCGTCGATGGCGAGCGCGGCCTCGGTCCGGTCGTATTGATGGGTGCCATGCGTCGTCTGAAGCAGCGCCTGCCGCAGGCGGGGCTTGCCGTTGCCGCCATTCGCAACGCCAACCATATCGGCATGCTCGCCTATTATGCGGAGGCGGCGGCGCGAGACGGCCTGATCGCCATCGTCATGTCGACCAGCGAGGCGCTGGTCCATCCTTTTGGCGGCACCCAAGCCATGCTCGGCACGAATCCGCTGGCGATCGGCATTCCTTCGGACGATCGGCCCTTCGTCCTGGACCTGGCAACCAGCGTCGTTTCCATGGGCAAGATCAGGAACCATGCGTTGCGCGACCTGCCCATTCCGCCTGGATGGGCGGTGGACGCGGAGGGACGCCCGACGCTCGACCCCGTGGCGGCGCAAGATGGCGCCATTGCCCCGTTCGGCGACGCCAAGGGATACGGGCTTGGCCTGGCCATCGAGCTTCTCGTCGCGGCCCTTGCCGGCTCTCCCCCCTCACCGGATGTGCGCGGCACGCTCGACGACGACCATCCGGCCAACAAGGGCGACCTTCTCGTGCTCATCGATCCTTCGGCCGGCTCGGGCGCCATCCCGGCGCTGACCGCCTATCTCGACGGCCTGCGATTGTCCCGCCCACTGGAACCCACCCGGCCGGTCGCCGTGCCCGGCGATGGCGCACGCGGCCGTCGCGCCGCCGCCATGGATGGCGGCATCGTCCTGCCGCAGCCGCTTTTCGAACAGCTTTTGGCCCTTGAGGCCGCTTGAATCACAGGAGGAGACACGGAATGAACCTATTCGGCACATTGAGGGCGCCGCGTGAATTGATCTTCGGAGCCGGCCAGCGTCATGCGCTTGGCGGCATTGCAGCCGGGCTCGGCCGGCGCGCGTTGATCGTCACCGATACGCGGCTTGCAGCCGACGCCGATTTCCAGGGGATGCTCGGCCGGCTTGAAGCAGCGGGCCTTGCCGTCCTGCTCGACAGTTCGACGCTGCCGGACGTTCCGGTCGAATGCGCTGTTTCAAGTGCCGAAAACGCCCGTGAATTCAAGCCGGAGCTGGTCATCGGCATCGGCGGCGGTTCCTGCCTCGACATGGCGAAATGCGTGGCGCTGCTTCTCGCGCATGGCGGACGACCGCAAGATTATTACGGCGAACACACCGTGCCGGGTCCGGTCCTGCCGCTGATCGCCATCCCAACCACCGCCGGAACGGGCTCGGAAGTCACGCCCGTCGCCGTCCTCTCGGACAGCGAGCGCAGCCTGAAAGTCGGGATTTCGAGCCCCTATCTGATACCGACCGTGTCGATCTGCGATCCCGAACTCACCCTATCGTGCCCGGCCGGACTGACGGCGATCGCCGGCGCGGATGCGCTGACCCATGCCATAGAAGCCTTTACCGCGATCCGACGCGATCCGACGCCCGGCATTGCGCAGCAGCGCGTCTTCGTCGGCAAGAACGCATTGTCCGATCAATTTGCGCTCAGCGCCATCGCCCTTCTCTGGCAAGGGCTTGAAGCGGCGTGCACGAATGGCTCAAATCACGCGGCACGTGAAAAAGTCATGCTCGGGGCAACGCTGGCAGGCCTTGCTTTCGGTGTGGCCGGCACGGCCGCCGCCCACGCTATCCAGTATCCCGTCGGCGCCCTCACCCACACGGCCCATGGCCTCGGCGTCGCCTGCCTCATGCCCTATGTGATGACCTGGAACAAACCGGCCATCGGACACGAACTGGCGCAGATCGCCGACGCTGCAGGGCTGGCCGGCCCGGAAGACGTTATCCCCGCCCTTGCAGCACTTTTCGCGCGCATCGGCATTCCCGCGACATTGCGCGATCTCGATCTTGCAGAAGACCGGATCGACTGGGTGGCCGAGCAGAGCTCCGGCATCGCACGCCTCATCCAGAACAATCCCCGACCGCTGAACCCGCAGGAGATGCGCCAACTGGTCGCCGCGGCCCACAGCGGCGATCGCGCCAGCCTGCTCTGATCTAAAAAGGACAAAGACGTGACGTTTCATGCCAAGATTTCCGGCTATGCCGATCCTGCACTCCATGCCCATGGCCTCTATATCGGCGGCTCCTGGCACAAAGGGGGTGGCATAGCGGTCCTCGATCCGTCGACCGGACAGCGGCTTGCGGAAGTGGCCGACGCCTCCATCGACGACGCCCGCCGCGCCGTCGATGCGGCGGAAGCGGCTGCCGCCGGTTGGCGTGCCACCCCGGCCCGCCAGCGTGCCGAAATCCTGCGCCGCTGGTTCCAGCTGATGACGCAGCACGCCGAGGAACTGGCGACACTGATCTCGCTCGAAAACGGCAAGGCATTGCCCGATGCACGCGGTGAGGTGGCTTATGCGGCCGAGTTCTTCCGGTGGTACGCCGAGGAGGCGGTGCGTATTCCAGGCGAATACCGCCATACGCCGTCCGGCTCGCACACCATTCTCGTGGACCATGAGCCGATCGGCATCGCGGTCCTGATCACGCCCTGGAATTTTCCGGCCGCCATGGCGACCCGCAAGATCGGCCCGGCGCTCGCCGCCGGCTGCACGGTCATCCTGAAGCCCGCGTCCGAGACGCCGCTTACCGCCTATGCCATGGCTCGCCTCGGGGAAGAGGCCGGCGTTCCGGCCGGCGTCGTCAACGTTCTGACGACGACCAATCCAAGCGGCGTGACGAATGCCATGCTTGCCGATCCGCGCGTGCGCAAGCTCTCCTTCACGGGCTCCACCGGCGTCGGCCGCACCCTTCTGGCCGAAGCCGCCAGGTCGGTCGTCAGCTGCTCGATGGAACTGGGCGGAAATGCGCCCTTCATCGTCTTCGACGACGCGGATCTCGAGTCGGCGCTCGACGGCGCGATGGTCGCCAAGATGCGGAATGCCGGGGAAGCCTGCACCGCCGCCAACCGCTTTTATGTCCAGTCCGGCATTCACGACGCCTTCGTCGCGGGACTGACGGCGCGTATGGCGGGATTGAAGGTCGGCCCCGGCTACGATCCCGCCACCCAATGCGGTCCAATGATCACCACAAATGCCGTGCGCAAGATCGACCGGCTCGTCTCCGATGCGGTCGCGGCCGGTGCCCGGGTCACGACAGGCGGCAGGCCGCTGGCGGAAAACGGCTATTTCTATCCGCCGACCGTGCTCGAAAACGTGCCGGTCGATGCAGCGATCGCGCATGAGGAAATCTTTGGGCCGGTGGCGCCAGTCTACAGGTTCGAAACTGACGACGACGCGGTTCGTCTTGCAAACGATACGGAGTATGGTCTGGCCGCCTATATCTATTCCGGCGACCTGAAACGGGCGCTCAAGGTGGGCAGGCGCCTGGAGATCGGCATGCTCGGCATCAATCGCGGGCTGATGTCGGACCCGGCCGCCCCATTCGGCGGCGTCAAGCAGAGCGGTCTCGGCCGCGAGGGCGGCGTTACCGGCATACTGGAATTCATGGAGGCGAAATATTACGCGGTGGAATACTGAAGCAGGAGAATCAAGGGGATGACATCTCAGGACCTTTACCGAATTCGCGACTTCGTGCCCGACTTCGACAGGATTGCCGCGGAATTTGCGGAACGCAGCCGCGCGCTTTCGGCCCGTGCGGCCACGCTGCCCGATCTGCGCTACGGACCCCGGCCGCGTGAAGTGCTGGATGTCATCCTGCCGGAACGCCCGAGGGCCGGCGCGCCGCTGCATGTCTTCGTCCATGGCGGCTACTGGCGCTCCGGTGAAAAGGAGAACTACCGCTTCGTCGCCGCTCCGGTTCTTGCCGCCGGCGGCGTCGCCGCCCTTGTCGAATATGATCTCATGCCCGGCGAACGGCTCGATGTCCTGATCGGCCAGGTCCGGCGATCCGTGCTCTGGCTCCAGCAGCATGCCCAGGATTTCGGAGCCGATCCGAGACGGCTCACGGTCAGCGGCCATTCGGCCGGCGCCCATCTTGCCTCGTTTCTGGCTGCGACAGGACCGATGGAAACGGAGGCGCCGCACCTTCCCGCGGTGAAGGGACTTCTGCTTCTCAGCGGCATCTACGACCTCTCCGGCATACCGGACAGCTTCCTGCGTGACGAGGCGAGGATGACACATGCGGAGGCCGAGGCCTGGTCGCCGCTCAGCTCGAAACAGCTGCCATGCGCCGAGCGCATCATCGCTGTCGGGGGAGAGGAGACAAAACCCTTCCACGAACAGGCATCGGCTTTGAAGGCATGGCTCGACACCCAGAACAGGACGGCGCGGCTGCTACCTGCACCGGGCCTCAATCATATGAACGTCGTTCTCGATCTCGCAGACCCCGACGGCCTTTTGGGTAGCTGCGTCGCGGACATGGTTTCGTCTGGCTGACGGTTCGATTTTGGAGGCGGAAGACCGGGTTTGAAGCGCGCCGCTGGGCCAGCCCGAGAGGCTATACACTTTCAGATCACTTGTTTTCCATCTGTGTGTGTGTTCAATTGATATGTGCTTTTGGTGCCGCTTGATCATCAGGCGGATAATTGGGAAGCCGGTGGAATGCCGGCGCTGCCCCCGCAACGGTATTGGAGCTTAAGTCCGACTGCAGCCACTGGGCGAAACGCCTGGGAAGGAGGTCGGGCAGGTCTGCAAGGACCGGCTCCTGAGCCCGGAAACCAGCCACAAGCTATGACTCTGATCGCGGTGGGCGACGAGGGGTGCAGAGCTGGGCTTTGGTTGCAGATGCGATCCCGGCACGTGCGTCACCTTTACGCTCACCGTCCTATGATGGCAAAGGCGATACGTGACATCTTTACCCTGCAAAAATCTCGACGACCGGAACCTGGCCGACGCCCTGTCTGTACCGGCCCGTCAAACGGTAAATCCAGCGGACAATGCGCAGGAAGGAGCCCCTATCGGCGACTTGCAAGGCGACCGCGCCGAATCGATATTTTTTGCCTGGCTGGTTTCGCTTCCAGAGGGAGCAGATGTGCTGGCGCGTGCCCGTGTCGAGCTGGCGCGGCTTGATGCGGCAACACCTCCAGGTCAGGAACCGGGCCGCTTGCGCGAATTGTTTCGCCAGGCGACAGTCCCGGTGGCGCCCCGCAACAGGGCAAGAGGCGAGAAGAGACGCACAAGGCTTCAAGCCTGAATGGAATTGCCGGACGGAGGTAGCGGAAACCGCCACCTCCGCAATCTTCGCTCATGCGGCCTTGATCAGGTCGCCGTGCGGATCGAGGACAAATTTTGTCGCAGCACCCTGGTCGAAGCTTTCGTAGCCTTCCGCGGCATCCTCCAGCGAAATCACCTTGGCGTTGACGATATCGGCGATCGGTAGCCGGTCATGCAGAATTGCCTGCATGAGCTGACGATTGTACTTCAGCACCGGTGTCTGTCCTGTATGGAAAGACTGCGCCTTGGCCCAGCCGAGACCGAAACGCAGCGACAGGCTGCCATGCCTGGCGGCATCGTCGACCGCGCCGGGGTCCTCCGTCACATAAAGTCCCGGAATGCCGATGGAGCCGGCGGCACGGGTGATTTCCATCATCTGGTTCAGCACGATCGCCGGCTGCTCGCCGCCGGCATGGCCACGCGCCTCGAAACCGACGGCATCGATGGCGCTGTCCACTTCCGGCACGCCGACCACCTGGGCGATCATGTCACCCAGCCTGTCGCTCTTCGACAGGTCGATCGGTTCGAACCCGACCTTTGCGGCATGCGCCAGGCGATCCTTGTTGAAATCGCCGATCATGACGACGGCGGCGCCGAGGATGCGGGCGGATGCGGCCGCAGCAAGTCCCACCGGCCCGGCACCTGCGACATAAACGGTCGACCCGACCCCGACCCCGGCACGCACGGCGCCATGGAAGCCGGTGGGCAGGATGTCGGACAGCATCGTCAAGTCGCGGATCTTCGCCATGGCCTTGTCGCGATCCGGGAATTTCAGCAGGTTGAAGTCGGCGTAGGGGATGGTCACGTATCGTGCCTGCCCGCCGATCCAGCCGCCCATGTCGACATAACCGTAGGCGCCGCCTGCGCGTGACGGGTTGACCGTCAGGCAAACGCCGGTGTCCTGCGACTTGCAGCAACGGCAGCGCCCGCATGCGACGTTGAACGGCACGGACACCATGTCACCGACCTCGAGCATTTCGACGTCGATGCCTTTCTCGATCACCTCGCCGGTGATCTCGTGCCCGAGCACCAGGCCCGGCATCGCCGTGGTACGGCCGCGCACCATGTGCTGGTCGGAGCCGCATATATTGGTCGATATCACCTTCAGGATGACGCCATGCTCGATGCGGCGCCCGTCCGGCGCCTCCAGCCGGGGATCGTCGATGTCCTTCACCTCGACCTTGCCCGGTCGCATGTAGACCACGCCTCTGTTCTTGCTCATGCACGTCTCCTCCTTCTCTTGAGTCCATGATGACCGGACCTCCCCGTCCGGCCGCCAATCCACGATCGTCTAAAGCGCGTCGCGATCTTTCAGCTTTGCGCTCACGCTTCAGCTCTTGTTTCTACATGTCGCGCAAAACCGCTGCGCACCTCTGCGCGACATGCCTTAAGCCTCGATCTCCACGTCGGTGATCGGACGCGAACAGCAGGCCAGCACAAAACCTGCGTCGATTTCCTGGGTGCTGATGCCGCCGTTGTGACGCATCTCCACGTCGCCGGATCGTTTCAGCACCTTGCAGGTTCCGCAGATACCGGACTCGCAGGCGGCCGGAATTCGCACGCCGGCGGCTCTTGCCGTTTCCAGGACGGTTTGGCCGGGCTGACAGGTTTGCGTCTGGTTCGCGCCGAGAAAGCTGACCTTCAATCCGGCGGCAATGCCGTCGACGGCGCTTTCTTCGGCCTGCCGGTGGACGGTTTCGGCGATCGACGTCGCGCCGAAACTTTCCTGATGATAGTGCCCCATGTCGAAGCCTTCGGCCCGGACGATGGAGCTGACGGACTTCATGAAGGGCTCGGGACCGCAGCAGAATATCTCGCGGCTCATGTAGTCCGGCGTCAGCATCGCCAGCTTGTGCCGGTCGATGCGTCCCATCAGTCCTGCCCAGGGCGAGGCTTTCGAGCGCCCTTCCGGCAGGAAACCGAGGGAAAGATTGGGCATCCTTTGGGCCAGAAGCTCCAGTTCGGCACGGAAGATGATATCCTCCGGCCGCCGGGCGGAGTTGATGAAGACGACGTCCGATCCCGGTGCGCAGTCCGATAACCAGCGAAGCATCGACATCATCGGCGTGATGCCCGAGCCGGCGGATATGAACAGGTACTTCCTGCCCGGATTGCGCGCCAGCGTGAAGTGACCGCTGGGACCGTATGCCCGCAGCCGGGAGCCGGGGACGAGGTTGTCGAACATCCATCTGGTGCCGACGCTGGTGGGCTGCGCCTTCACGGTGATGGCAAGCGAATAGGGCCGCGACGGCGTCGAGGACACCGTATAGGTGCGGTGGAGGTCGCCGTCCGCGGTGCGAAGCTCCACCGTTATGAACTGCCCCGGCTGGTAGCTGAACCATCCGCCGCCTTCGACGGCGAAGGTGAATGTCTTGACGTCCTGTGCCTCGTCGGTGACGCTGGTGCAGACCAGCATCTGCCGTGCAGAATTCCACGGCCTGGACTGGTCCAGCGGCAGTGCCGGCGGTACGACGCCGATCAGTGCGATGTTCATGGCGCGTCCCCTGCTCAGGCGACGGACCGCAGTGGCTGGTTGCCCGTGCCGGTCAGTCGTTCCTCCATGAAGTTGGAATACCACTCGACGAACTGCGCCACGCCGCCTTCATGGATTTCCGAATAGGGTCCGGGGCGGTAGGCCGGCGAGTGGATGCCGCGCGCATTTTCCTCGACGATCTGGCGGTCCTGGTCGTTCGTCTCGGTCCAGACATGGATGAGTTCGTCGAGCCGGTAGTCGATCCCCTCCACGGCGTCCTTGTGAACGAGCCATTTCGTGGTGACCGCGGTTTCCGTGGCGCTGAGCGGCATGACGCGGAACGTGATGGCGTGGTCGCTGAGGACGTGGTTCCAGGTCGTCGGATAGTGAAAGAGAAGCAGCGTCCCGATGCGGTCGGTGTTGACCTGGTCCGAAAGCCGCAACTGCACCGCCTTGCGGCCGGAAATCGTGTAGCTGATGGCGTCGCGCAGGAGCGGCATGCGCGCCGTCCGGAACTGGCCCTGCCGGTCCATGAGGAACTTGCTGGGCAGGCCGATGCCTTCGCACTTGGCCCAATGCTCGGCGATTTCCGGATCGTCTTCCGCGCCGTTCACGCCGGTCGCTGTTGGCGCTTCCGGATAGGTCTTGCAAAGCTCGGGATGATTGGCGGCGCAGTGGTAGCACTCGCGATTGTTTTCCCAGACCAGCTTCCAGTTGCCCTTCTCGATGATGGTGCTTTCGTAGGCTATCTTTGCGTCGCGCAGCCGATGCGGCAGGAAATAAGGCTCCATCGCGGCGCGGAAGGGCGCGAAGTCGAGTGGTTTTTCGGCCAGCGAGATGAAGATGTAGCCCCCGGCGGCTTCGCAAGCCACCGGCTGCAGGCCGAAGCCCGCAGTATCGAAATTTTCACCCATCTGCCGGGCGTAGAGCAGCGATCCGTCGAGGTCGTAGGTCCACTGATGGTAGGGACACACGAGTTTGGCGGCCTTGCCGCGGTGCTCGAGACAGACCCGTGAGCCGCGATGGCGGCAGGAATTGTGGAAGGCCTTGACCGCTCCTTCGTTGTCGCGAACGATCACCACCGGATAGGCCCCCACCTGGACGGTGAGATAGTTGCCGGCTTCCGGCAGTTCGCAGTCATGACCGATGAAAAGCCAGTCCTTGTACCAGATGTGTTCCAGATCGAGCTGGTGGAAATCGGGGTCGATGTAAAAGGGCTGATCGAGGCTGAAACCGGGTTTGCGGTTGCGCAGCCGGTTGAGCATGTCTGTGCGGATGTCCATCACGTCCTCATTGTGCAAGGACTGCGCCAGTGGACGTCGGGCATACGGAAAGCCGATGCGCCGGAGAGAGGACCGAGCCGCGGCTTCCGCTCCTTGACCGCCCACCGCGATCAGTCGAGTGTTTTCCGAGGCTGGTTTCCGGGCTCCAGACTGTCCTTTCGGACCTGGCGACACCTTCCCGGGCCGATCTCGCCCAGTGGTCATTCGTCGCCGTCAATTCTGTTACCGTTGCGGGGGCAGCGCCGGGTTTCAACCGGCTTCCCAATTATCCGGCAGTCCAAAAACCGCCGGCACCTCAGTGTCTTCATAACATCACAGGTCGAGGTCGGCCACCATCGCGTTTACGACATCGACATGGCGTTGATGAAACATGAGATTCCGGCGGCCGATTTTGCCGGCCATGTCGCAAAACCGCGAAGGCGATGGCTCGCCCATGTCGTGGCAAGGCTTGGCGGCTGCAGTCAGAGCCTATGTGGTCAGGGCTGGCGGCACGATCGTTTTCACGATCGAGGCATCGAGGGCCTCGTAGTCATGCAGCCCGATCGTGTCGTACAATTCCGCCCGGGTCTGCATATGGTCGAGCATCGCCCTGGTCGATCCGTCGCCCTTGAGCAACGCGTACAGTCGTTCCTGCGCCTTGTTGGCGACACGGAGGGACGAAACCGGCCAGATGACCATCCGGTAGCCCATCTCCTCGAATTCCGATGCGGTGAAGAACGGCGTCCTGCCGAATTCGGTCATGTTGGCGAGCAGCGGCACGCCGGGCATGCGGCTGGCGAAGGCGCGAAACATCTCCGCCGTGTTCAGCGCTTCGGGAAAGATCGCATCGGCCCCGGCCTCGATATACAGTTTTGCACGCGCGACAGCGCCGTCGATGCCCTCGCTGGCGGCGGCGTCCGTGCGGGCGATAATATAGAGGTGCCGCCGCGCCTTCGCCGCGGCGGCCACCTTGGCGGCCATGTCATAGGCATCAGCCAGTTTCTTGTCGTTGAGATGGCCGCATTTTTTCGGCAGCAGCTGATCCTCGATATGGACGGCACCGGCACCGGCATCTTCGAACGAACGCACCATGTGCATGACATTCAATGCTTCGCCATAACCGGTGTCGCCGTCGACCAACAGCGGCAGACCGCTGGCGCGGGCGATCTGGCGGACGAAAAAACACACGTCGTCGACCGTGATCATGCCGAGGTCCGGCAGGCCCATCGACGCCGTCATCGCGGCGCCCGACAGATACAGTCCGTGGAAACCGGCCGCCTTTGCCTGCAGCGCCGCCATGCCGTTATGCGCGCCGGGGAGTTGGACAATGCCGCCTTGCTGCAGCAGGGTCCGGAAGCGTAGCCCGGCGGGCTCTGCCGGCAGGTCGGAAGAAACGAGATAGGGCATGGTCTTTCCTCACGCGGCTTTCTGGCCGGCCGCGGCGGCGCCGCGGCGCTCGATCGGCACGAATTCGAGGTTTTCCGGGCCGACATAGTTGGCGGACGGCCGGATGATCTTGTTGTCCTGGCGCTGCTCGACGATATGCGCGGCCCAGCCGGACATGCGCGAGATCACGAACAGGGGCGTGAACATCGCGGTCGGAACGCCCAGCATATGGTAGGAGACGGCGCTGAACCAATCGAGGTTCGGGAACATCTTCTTGGCGTCGGCCATCGTGCTCTCGATCCGCTCGGCGATGTCGTACATCCGCGTCGAACCGGCTTCGACCGAAAGCGTCCGCGCCACCTTCTTGATGACGACGTTGCGCGGGTCGGAGACGGTGTAGACGGGATGGCCGAAACCGATGACGACCTCCTTCGCCTCGACGCGCCGACGGATATCCGCTTCGGCCTCATCCGGATCGGCGTAGCGTTTCTGGATCTCGAAGGAGACCTCGTTTGCGCCGCCGTGCTTCGGCCCGCGCAGGGCGCCGATCGCGCCGGTGACGGCGGAATAGACATCCGAGCCGGTGCCGGCAATGGAGCGCGCCGTAAACGTCGAGGCATTGAATTCATGCTCGGCGTACAGATTGAGCGAGACGTGCATCGCATCGACGTGCGACGGCTTCGGCGCGGTACCATGCAGCAGGTGCAGGAAGTGGCCGCCGATGGAGTCGTCGTCCGTCTCGACCTCGATACGGCGGCCGTTATGGGCGAAATGATGCCAGTAGAGCAGCATCGATCCCAACGACGCAATGAGCCGGTCGGCGATATCGCGGGCGCCCGCATGATTGTGGTTTTCAGCCTCCGGCAGCACGCAGCCGAGGGCGGAGACGCCCGAGCGGAGGACGTCCATGGGATGAGTTGCCGCCGGCAGCAGTTCCAGCGTTTGCTTCACCGTCCGCGGCAGGCCGCGCAGCGCTTTCAGCTTGGCCTTGTAGGCGGAAAGCTCGGTCAGCGTCGGAAGCGTGCCATGGATCAGGAGGTGGGCGATCTCCTCGAAGTCGCAGGTCTCGGCGATATCGAGGATGTCGTAGCCGCGATAGTGCAAATCGTTGCCGGTACGGCCGACGGTGCACAGCGCCGTGTTGCCGGCGACGACCCCGGACAGGGTGACGGATTTCTTTGGCTTTGGAACATTCATTGCTGTCTCTCCCGAAGAACTCATTGTCTGTTCCAGTCGAAGATGCCGCGATGCGACGCCGGTCCGAGCCTTGCCGGCTCGACGGTGAAGGTGAGGCCGGCGAGTTCTGCCGGTGCCAGATCCATGAGGCGTTCGACGGCTGCGATGAAACGATCCTGCTCGGCTCCGGCAACGATCCCGTCTGCAAGGCTGCGGAACTTGTTGATATAATCCGGTCGCGTGAACGGCCGCGCGCCGAGCGGATGCGCATCGGCGATCGCCAGCTCATCCTCCACGGTGCTGCCGTCCATGAGGGTGACGACGACCTTGCCGCCGAATGCCTTCTCGCCGGGATCGCGGCTGTGATAGCGGCGTGTCCAGTCGGCATCCTCGACCGTGCTGATCTTGCGCCACAACGCCACTGTTTCAGGCCGGCCGGCGCGGTCGGGCGCATAGGAGCGCTCGTGATGCCAGCCACCGTCTTCCAGCGCCACGGCAAAGATATACATGATCGAGTGGTCGAGCGTTTCCCGGCTCGCCTTCGGGTCCATCTTCTGCGGGTCGTTTGCGCCTGTCCCGATGACGTGGTGCGTGTGGTGGCTGGTATGGATGACGATGTCCTTGACCCGCGTCAGGTCGCCGATCTTCGGCCCCATGCGTCGCGCCAGATCGATCAGCGCCTGGCTCTGGTATTCGGCCGAATGCTCCTTCGTGTAGGTATCGAGGATGGCACGCTTGGCCTCGCCGCGTTCGGGCAAGGGAACTTGGTACTCCGCGCCCGGACCGCCCAGCAGGAAGGCGATGAACCCGTCTTCGCCCTCCCAGGCCGGAGACGGGGCGCCCTCGCCGCGCAACACGCGATCGACCGCCTCGATGGCCATCTTGCCGGCAAAGGCGGGTGCGTAGGCCTTCCAGCTGGAAATCTCGCCCTTGCGGGATTGCCGGGTGGTTGTCGTGACATGCAACGCCTGCTGGACCGCCTGGTAGATGGTTTCGACGGGAAGGCCGAGCGCCGTGCCGATGCCTGCGGCGGCCGAGGGGCCGAGATGGGCGATGTGGTCGATCTTGTGCTCGTGCAGGCAGATTCCCTTGACGAGGTCGACCTGGATTTCGTAGCCGGTCGCAATGCCCTTTGCGAGCGCGGCTCCCGAAAGGCCGCAATGCTGGGCGACAGCCAGGATAGCCGGAATATTGTCGCCGGGATGCGAATAGTCGGCGGCGAGGAACGTGTCGTGGAAATCGAGTTCGCGGACGGCGACGCCATTGGCCCACGCGGCCCATTCCGGCGATACGCGGCGGTCGGCCGAACAACCGAAGACGGTTGCCCCCGGCTGGTACGGATGCGCCAGCGCCTGGGTGCGCGCACTCACCACCGGATGGCGGGCAACGGAGGCTGCGGCGACGGCGGCGTTGTCTATTATGCGGTTGCCGATCATCTCGACCACCTCGCCGTCCAGCGGCACATCATCGGCGGCGACCGAGGCGATCTTCCAGGCGAGCTGGTCCTCGCGGGCGAGATTTTCGGCGGATTTATAGGTGCGTACTGTATGCGACTTCACGAAACTGCATCCTCGAATGACGGTTGATCGAATGTGAAGGCAGCGGTGGCGGCTTGCCGGCAGCACCGGTTCAGGAACTCGCGCCCTGGTGATCTTGCCCGGCCGCCTCACCGGTTATTGCCTTTTCAAATTCACTTTATTCGCATAGAATAAATTCGGTAAATGACTGAAAATGCAGAGTTTTGCAAAGATTGACCTGCAAAAATGCAAAGTTTGCGAAGTTTCTGGAAGGGTGAATTATGAAAAAAAGCTTCATGGGGGTGCGCCTGAAGCGGCTGAGGGAAGAGCGAAACCTCACCCAGCAGGGGCTTGCCGATGCCATTGGCATTTCGCTGAGCTATCTCAACCAGATCGAGAACAACCAGCGGCCCTTGACGGTGCCCGTGCTGCTTCGGCTCAACGCCGCCTTCGGGATGGATGTCCAGCTTTTCTCCGAAGATGACGACGCCCGGTTGCTCGGCGAACTGCGCGAAGCTGTGTTCGATCCGGCTGCTGCCGAGCCGATCGCCACAGCTGATCTGCGAGAGTTGGTGACGAACATGCCGGCACTGGCGCGCGCCTTCATCGCCCAGAGCCGGAAGCTGAAAAAGGCGACCGAGCAGGCATCGGCCTATGCGGCGCGACTTGGCGATGACAGGACGGGCGTGCACCTGTCTCTACCCTCGACACCGTTCGAGGAGGTGCGCGACTTCTTCTATTCCCGGCACAATTACATCGATGAACTCGACCGCGCCGCCGAAACCGTCGCCCAGGAAATGGGGATGCCCATCGGCCGGATGGGACCGCCGCTCGCCGCGCGGCTTGAAACGAAGCACGGTCTGCGGCTGGCTGACCTTCGTGACGAGGAAGGTTCCGGCATACACCGCCGGTTCGATGCCGCGGCTCGGGTACTGTGGTTGTCGCGCAGGCTGCGACCCGGCCAGCAGGCGTTCCAGATGGCGACGCAACTGGCATTCCTCGAATTCTGGCCCTTGATGGATGCACTTGTAAAAAACGCGCCGCTGTCGAACGACGAGGCTCGGTCGCTGGCGCGGATCGGCCTGGCGAATTATTTTGCAGGCGCGCTGATATTGCCCTACAGATCCTTCCTGGATGTCTCCGAACGGCTTCGCTACGATATCGACCTGCTTGGCCGCGATTTCGGCGTTGGATTCGAAACCATCTGCCATCGCTTGAGCACGTTGCAGCGTCCGCAGGCGCGCGGCGTGCCGTTCTTCTTCATCCGCGTCGACCGGGCGGGAAACATCTCAAAGCGTCAATCGGCAACGGACTTTCACTTTTCCCGCATCGGCGGCACCTGTCCGCTCTGGAACGTCTACGACGCCTTTTCAAATCCCGGCCGGGTTCTCAGGCAGGTTGCAGAGATGCCGGATGGCCGGGCCTATCTCTGGATCGCCAGCATGGTTGAAAACGCACGCGGCGGTTTTGGCGCGCCCACCAAAAAATTCGCCATCGCTCTTGGCTGCGACTTGCGGTATGCAGACCGGCTTGTCTACTCCGATGGCATCGCCCGGAACGAAGCCGCTACACGAACGCTGATCGGGGCAGGCTGCAAGGTTTGCGAACGGTCCGGCTGCCCGCAACGGGCGTTTCCGCCGCTTGCAAAGACGCTGCTGATAGAAGAGCAGCGCAGTTCTTTTGCGCCTTACTCAACGGCTTGAGGCATGGAAGGGTCCGTCCGCGCCCACGCAAACCGGCAGGTGTGGACTTGGACGTCTGGCTGGCGCCCGTCATGAAGGATCGCATAAGTTGGCAGCAAATCATGTAAAGACATAAACATCTCTTTATGTCCTTGACAGAATCGTCAACTTGCCGGAGATTGCGGGCGTCATGGTTCTCCGGTCGTCTTCAAGATGCATCGGAGCTAAGAGGGAAGCCGGTGCGCGCAAATGCAATTCCGGAGCTGCCCCCGCAACTGTAAACGGCGAGCGGATGTCCATTGATGTCACTGAGGCGAAAGCCTCGGGAAGACGGACAAACGCGACGACCCACAAGCCAGGAGACCTGCCACGACAAAATAACGTCCACGGGCGGGGTGTCCCGGTGTGTCGCAGCGATGGTCCGGCGCCTGTCCGGACTGTGTTTGCACGCGTCCGCTGACCCATGCCCCCAACTTATGTCGGGGTTAAGTCATGTCTCAAATCTCTATCGCCACGCTCGGCGTGCCACGCATCGGCCGACGCCGCGAACTGAAGTTCGCGCTCGAATCCTATTGGTCCGGCACGTCGTCGGAAGCCGACCTCATCGATACCGCAAGGAAACTGCGCGCCGCCAGCTGGATCGAGCAGCGCGATCGCGGGATCACCAGAATTCCGTCGAATGATTTCTCGTTCTACGACCATGTGCTCGACACCGCCGTCATGGTCGGCGCTATTCCCGCCGGATACGGCTGGCACGGCGGCGATGTCCCGCTGAAGACCTACTTTGCCATGGCACGCGGCAGCCAGGGTGATATCGGATCCGATTGCGGCCATCCCGGCCACCATCACCACGGCGTCACCGCGCTTGAAATGACCAAGTGGTTCGATACCAACTATCACTACATGGTGCCGGAACTTGCCGCCGACCAGGCATTCGCACTGTCCTCCACCAAGCCGATCGACCATTTCCTCGAAGCCAGGGCGCTCGGCATCCACACCCGCCCCGTAATTCTCGGTCCTGTCACCTTCCTCAAGCTTGCCAAGTCGCACACGGATGGCTTCGATCCGGTCGCATTGCTGCCCCGGCTGCTGCCCGTGTACGAGGAACTGCTGCAGAAGCTCGCCGCCGCCGGTGCCGACTGGGTCCAGATCGACGAGCCGGCGCTCGTCCTCGACCTGACGGCCAGCCAGCGCGATGCGTTCAAGCTCGCTTACGAGCGCCTTGCCGCGGCCGGACCCCGGCTGTTGCTGGCAACCTACTTCGGTGCTCTCGGCGACAATCTCGGCGTGGCTCTGTCCTTGCCGGTCGCCGGCCTGCATCTGGACCTCGTCCGTGCGCCGGAGCAACTGGCCGCCGTTGTCGACCAAGCGCGGAACGACCTGTTCCTGTCGCTCGGCATCATCGACGGCCGCAACATCTGGCGTGCCGATCTGCCCGCCATCGTCGATCGTATCGCTCCCTTCGTCGAACGACGCGGTGCTGGCCTGATCGAGATCGCGCCCTCATGCTCGCTGCTGCACGTGCCGATCGATCTCGAGCTTGAGGTGGCGCTCGATGGCGACCTCAGGACGTGGCTTGCCTTTGCCACCCAGAAAATGGGGGAACTGGCGGTCCTCGGCAAAGCCTTGTCCGAAGGCAAGAGCACCGTCGTCGCCGAGCTGAGGGCGGCAAGCGATGCGATCGCCGCCCGCCGCGCCTCGTTAAAGGTTCATGATCCCCTGGTGGAAGGGCGGATCGCCGGTATCGGCGAGGCCATGAAGAAACGGACGTCCGATTTCGGTAGCCGCAGCAGGCTTCAGGCTGCCAAGCTCGCCCTGCCGGCATTCCCGACCACGACCATCGGCTCCTTCCCGCAGACACCGGACGTGCGCAAGGCCCGCTCGTCGCATGCGAAAGGCGAGCTCAGCTACATCGACTACGAAGGTTTCCTCAAGAAGGAAACCGAAGCGGCAATCCGCTGGCAAGAAGAGATCGGCCTCGACGTGCTGGTCCATGGCGAGTTCGAACGCAACGACATGGTGCAGTATTTCGGCGAGCAGCTCTCCGGCTTCGCCTTCACGCAGCATGCCTGGGTGCAGAGCTACGGCTCGCGTTACGTTCGCCCGCCGATCATCTTCGGCGACGTGTCGCGACCCCGGCCGATGACGGTCGCCTGGTGGCGATACGCCCAGTCGCTGACGGGCAGGCCCGTGAAGGGCATGCTGACCGGACCGGTGACCATCCTCAACTGGTCGTTCGTCCGTGACGATATTCCGCGTGCGGCGACATGCAGGCAGATCGCGCTCGCCATTCGCGACGAGGTGGCCGACCTGGAGAGTGCCGGCGCGGCGATGATCCAGATCGACGAAGCGGCGCTGCGCGAAGGCCTGCCGCTGCGCAAGGCCGACTGGAAGACCTATCTCGACTGGGCCGTCGAAAGCTTCCGGCTGTGCTCGACCGGCGTTGCCGACGCAACGCAGATCCACACCCATATGTGCTATTCCGAGTTCAACGACATCATCGACGCCATCGCCGCCATGGACGCGGATGTGATCTCGATCGAGACCTCGCGTTCCAAGATGGAACTTCTCGATGCCTTCAAGACCTACAAATACCCCAACGAGATCGGCCCGGGCGTCTACGACATTCATTCGCCGCGCGTGCCCGAGATCGGCGAAATGACCGAGTTGCTGACACTCGCCCGCAAGCGCCTCAGCGACAGGCAGCTGTGGGTCAATCCCGATTGCGGCCTGAAGACCCGCAAATGGGAAGAGGTGCGGCCGGCGCTCGTGAACATGGTCTCCGCGGCGAAGGAGCTGCGGGCAGCCGCGGGCTGATACGAGAAAGGAGCCGCGAAACCATCGCGGCTCCATAACCTCTTTTCACGTCGCTGTCTTTTCACGCCGAATGCGCGAAGACCATCGACGTGGGAAGCTTGCAATGGCCGGATATGGCGCACGGCCATTGCAATGCCGCAGCCGGCAGGCAGTCTCCATGCCGGTGCGTCAGGCCGCTGTCCCAACGATCGATCAGGCCGATTTGGCTGCGGCCCTGTCGCCGGTCAGCGCATCCGAGCGCAACTGCGTCGGCGTTATGCCGTAAAGAGCCTTGAACACCCGCGAAAAATGCGAGGCGCTGGAAAAGCCGACTTCGACGGCGATCTCGATGAGCGGCGCCGGTCCACGCATGAGCAGCGTCTTGGCGTGTTCCATCCTGACCTTCTTGTAGACGACCATGGGTGACATCTTGACCTCGCTCAGGAACAGCCGCTCCAACTGCCGCCGCGACAGGCCGACTGCGGCGGCCATCTTCGGGATCGTTATGGTGCCGTCGAGATGTCCTTCCATCAGGATCAGCACGGCTCTTATCCGCGTATCCGCGCTGTCGATCGCCAGGGGGCGCCGGGGTTGAATATGCAGGTGCGACCGCGCTTTTTCGATCTGCAGGACTTCCATGGCGTTTCGTTCGGCGGCCTTGCTGATATAGCGCCGGACGATCGACGCCGCCATGTCGGCGGCGCTGCTGCCGCCGGCACAGGAGCCGCGATTGCGATCCAGATTGTAGAGCCGGTCCGACCGTACGCGATGATCCGGGAACTGCTCCCGGAAAGCCTGAAAATGCAGCCAGCTGACACAGGTCTGATGCTGTTTCATCAATCCGGCCGCCGCGAGGATGAACGTGCCGGTACACACGCCGATCAGCGGCACCTTGGCCGCGCTGGCGCGGTGGAGATAGGCGATCGTATCGCGATCGACGGGCTCCTTTGCGGTCAAAAGGCCGCCGACGACGACGATGTAGTGAAAATGCACCGGGTCGATGAAGTCCGATGTCGGCGCCACCTGCACGCCGCAGCTCGATGGGATGAGATTGCGGCTGCCGTTGAGCACGTGCCAGTCGGCAAGCACGCGTCCCGAGCGGTCCAGTTCATCGCTCGCCAGCCTCAGCGTATCGACGAAGAGGGCAAAGGCCGACAACGTGAAGGATCTGGCGAGGATGAAACCGATTCGCAGCTTTTGACTGGAACCATCGGCTGTCGCCGGCTTTGGCACTGATATCGTCATCGACGTTCTCTCCGGATGTTCAGAAGTCCCAGTCCTCGTCTTCCGTCGCCACCGCCTTGCCGATGACGTAGGACGAGCCCGAGCCGGAAAAGAAGTCGTGGTTCTCGTCGGCATTGGGTGAGAGCGCCGAGAGGATGGCCGGGTTCACTTTGCATGCCTCCGGTGGGAAAAGCGCTTCGTAGCCGAGGTTCATCAACGCCTTGTTGGCGTTGTAATGCAGGAATTTCTTGACGTCCTCGGTCAGGCCGACGCCGTCGTAGAGCGCTTGCGTGTATTTCGCTTCATTGTCGTAGAGTTCGAGCAGCAGGTCGAAGGCGAAATCCTTGATCTCCTGCCGGCGCTCCCCGGACAATCGCTCCAGCCCGCGCTGGAACTTGTAGCCGATGTAATAGCCGTGCACCGCCTCGTCGCGGATGATCAGGCGGATCATGTCGGCGGTGTTGGTGAGTTTTGCCCGGCTCGACCAGAACATCGGCAGGTAGAAGCCGGAATAGAACAGGAAGCTTTCGAGGAAAACGCTGGCGACCTTCTTCTTCAGCGGATCCGTGGAGGCATATTGCTCCATGATCAGCGCCGACTTCTTCTGCAGGAATTCGTTTTCCTCCGACCAGCGATAGGCGTCGTCGACATCGGGCGTCAGGCACAGCGTCGAGAAGATCGAGGAATAGGAGCGCGCATGCACCGCCTCCATGAAGGAGATGTTGGAGAGCACCGCCTCCTCATGCGGCGTCACCGCATCCGCCATCAGCTTCACCGCGCCGACGCCGTTCTGGATGGTGTCGAGCAACGTCAGGCCGGTAAAGACCCGGATGGTCAATTGCTGTTCCTCGGGCCGCAACGTTGCCCAGGAGGGAATGTCGTTGGAGAGCGGCACTTTTTCCGGCAGCCAGAAATTGCCGGTGAGACGGTTCCAGACTTCAAGGTCCTTGTCGTCCTCGATGCGGTTCCAGTTGATGGCGCGGATGCGGCTGGCCGGCTTGAATTGCATGTTCATGGCTCTGTCCTTTGCAGCCGGTATCAAAGCGCGCAGGAAACGCAGCCCTGCACTTCCGTGCCGGTAAGCGCCATCTGTCGCAGGCGGATGTAGTATATGGTCTTGATGCCCTTTTTCCAGGCATGGATCTGCGCCCGGTTGATGTCGCGCGTCGTCGCGGTGTCGCGGAAGAACAGCGTCAGCGACAGGCCCTGGTCGACATGCTGCGTCGCTGCGGCATAGGTGTCGATGATCTTCTCCGGGCCGATCTCGTAGGCATCCTGGTAGTAGTCGAGATTGTCGTTGGTCATGAAGGCGGCGGGATAATAGACGCGGCCGATCTTGCCCTCCTTGCGGATCTCGATCTTCGAAACGATCGGATGGATCGAGGATGTCGAATGGTTGATGTAGGAGATCGAGCCGGTCGGCGGCACGGCCTGCAGGTTCTGGTTGTAGAGCCCGGATGTCATCACGGCCTGCTTCAACGCCCGCCAGTCCTCCTGCGTCGGGATGTCGATCCCGGCTTTCTCGAACAGGTCAAGCACGCGCGCCGTCGCCGGCAGCCATTGCCGTTCGGTATATTTGTCAAAATAGTCGCCGGAAGCATATTTCGATTCCTCGAACCCCTTGAAGCTCCTGCCACGCTCGGCCGCCAGCCGGTTTGAGGCGCGGATGGCGTGATAGGTGACCGTGTAGAAATAGATGTTGGTAAAATCGATGCCTTCCTCCGAACCGTAGAAGATGCGCTCGCGGGCGAGATAGCCGTGCAGGTTCATCTGGCCGAGGCCGATCGCGTGGCTGTCGTCGTTGCCCTTCTCGACCGACGGCACCGAAGAAATGTGGCTCATGTCGGAGACGGCGGTCAAGGCCCGGATCGCGGTCTCGATCGTCCTGCCGAAATCGGCCGAATCCATCGTGGCGGCAATGTTCAGCGAACCGAGATTGCAGGAGATGTCCTTGCCCATCACCTTGTAGGAAAGATCGTCGTTATATGTGCTCGCCTCGCTCACCTGCAGGATTTCCGAGCAGAGATTGCTCATGGTGATGCGCCCGGCGATCGGGTTTTCCCGGTTCACCGTATCCTCGAACATGATGTAGGGATAACCGCTCTCGAACTGGATTTCGGCCAGCACCTGGAAGAAGTCGCGTGCCCTGATCTTCTTCTTGCGGATGCGGCTGTCGGCGACCATCTCGCGGTATTTTTCCGTCACCGAGACCTCGGTGAAGGCGACGCCGTAGACGCGTTCCACATCGTAAGGCGAGAACAGGTACATGTCCTCGTTGTTCTTCGCCAGTTCGAAGGTAATGTCGGGGATGACGACACCGAGCGACAGCGTCTTGATGCGGACCTTCTCGTCGGCATTTTCCCGCTTGGTATCGAGGAACCGCATGATGTCGGGATGATGGGCGTTCAGGTAGACCGCACCGGCTCCTTGCCGGGCGCCGAGCTGGTTGGCGTAGGAAAAACTGTCTTCCAGAAGCTTCATCACCGGGATGATGCCCGACGACTGGTTTTCGATCTGCTTGATCGGCGCACCCGCCTCGCGGATGTTGGTGAGCGACAGGGCCACGCCGCCGCCGCGCTTCGACAGCTGCAGCGCCGAATTGATGCCGCGGGCGATCGATTCCATATTGTCCTCGACGCGTAGCAGGAAGCAGGAGACGAGTTCGCCGCGCTGTTTCTTGCCGGCATTGAGGAAGGTCGGCGTCGCCGGCTGGAAGCGGCCGGAAATGATCTCCTCGACCATGTCGCGGGCCAGTTGCTCGTTGCCCTGCGCCAGCGTCAGCGCCACCATGCAGATGCGGTCTTCGTAGCGTTCGAGATACCGCTTCCCGTCGAACGTCTTCAACGTGTAGCTGGTGTAATATTTGAAGGCGCCGAGAAAGGTCGGGAAGCGAAACTTCTTCGCATAGGCCAGATCGAAAAGATCGCGCACGAAATTGAAGGCATACTGGTCGAGAACCTCCTGCTCGTAATAGCCTTCGTCCACCAGATAATCGAGTTTTTCGCGCAGGTTATGGAAGAAGACGGTGTTCTGGTTGACGTGGCTGAGGAAATAGTGCCGTGCCGCCAGCCTGTCCTTGTCGAGCTGTATCCTTCCCTCGTCGTCATAGAGGTTCAACATCGCGTTCAGCGCATGATAGTCGAGGGTCTGTTCGGCCGCCTTCAAAGGTCGTTCGAGCGTGAGCGTGTCCAAAATCGTTCCAATCCGTGCCTGACATTGGCGACATCCTCGTCGGTTCCGAGCAGTTCGAACCGGTAGAGGTATGGCACCCGGCATTTCGCCGAGATGATGTCGCCGGCGATCCCGAAGGTCGCGCCGAAATTGCTGTTGCCCGCGGCGATGACGCCGCGAAGGTTCGAGCGGTTATCCGCGTCGTTGAGAAAACGGATAACCTGTTTGGGAACGGCTCCCTTGCCGCCCTCGCCCGCATAGGTCGGGACGATCAGGACGAAAGGTTCGCGGACCCGCAGATCATCCTTTGCAGGACCAGCGGCAATCCGCTTTGAATCCAGGCCGGTCCTGCCGACAAAACGATGGGTGTTTTCAGAACGGCTGGAAAAATAGACGATCAGTCCCATCGCGACGGCCGGTCACGCCAGCGCGCCGATCATGTCGGGGCGGAAGCCGGCCCAGTGCCGGTCGCCGGCGATGACGACGGGAACCTGGCGGTAGCCGAGGCCCTGAACGAGTTCGAAGGCCGCGGAGTCGGCGGAAACATCGATGATGGTATATTCGACGCCTTGACGATCGAGCGCGCGGGTCGTTGCGGTGCACTGGACGCAGGCGGGTTTGCTGTAGACGGTGATGGTCATGAATGGCCTCGTATATGATATGGACATGCGATAAGGCGCGGACATCCGCCGATGTCCGCCTGAAAGGATCGATAAGGAAGCAGCCGGATCGTTTGCCGGCATGGAGTATCGCTATTCGCGGCGATGCGGATCGGAAAAGCTGGACATGGACTTCACCCCGAAGTGTTTTGCAGGGTGAACGGAGAACGATGGCCGCGGGCTCATTCCGCAACACACCCGTTCGCCATCCGGACACCCCGCCCGTGGACGTTTTGCTCGAGGCAGGTCTCCTGGCTTGCAGGTCGTCACATGCATTCCGCCTTCCCAGCACCCTCCGGCGCCAGTGGCTTGATGGAACGCACGCTCGCCGCTTACAGTTGCGGGGGCAGCTCCGGCATAGCGGTTTCCATATGGAAGCCGCGCACCGTATTCCCGTCTTAGCCTTCAATTCTCTCGAATCAAGGAACCTCTAACGCTATATATGGTATAATTCTCCCGCCGAACGTCAACAGCTTGAAACGTTTCTCAACAACAATTTGAAGAACGAACCCGGTTTCGGCCGGGCCGGCATGTCGGGAGTATGAGGAGCCCCTGCGGCAACGGGAAACGCAATCTAACGATCACCCCCGCCGCTGGGTGAGCGCCTCGGGTTCCGAGAGCCACCGGCAAATCGGAAAACAACAGAAAATCAAAGGAAAGCGCGACCCGTGCCGAGGCCTCTCAAACATCACCCGATGCTCGGCGTATGACATCCTGTGCAAGGGTGGAGACCAGATCGCGAAACCATATCATCGCGAGATCGGTATCGGTTCGCCGGTGCCAGACCAGCGAATATGTGAAATCGGGGATGCTCAAAGGCACTTCGAAGCTCACGAGTCCCGCCTCCAAGGCGTTTTCCGCAAGCCGCGAGGGGAGGCTGGTTATCAGCTCACTGGTCAAAAGCGACGCTATGTTGGCGGCAAAGCTGTGGGTGGAAACGCTGACGGTGCGCGTCCGTCCCATCTCGTCCAGAGCGGTTTCAATCTGGCTTCGAAAGGGGTCTTTCATCGAGACGGTGATATGCGGATAGGCAAGGTAATCGTCGAGCGTTATGGCTTGATGTTTCGCCTTGTCCGCCAGGGGATGTGTCTGGGAAATCAGGCCCACCAGGCGCTCGGTGAACAGCGGCTTACCAATCCAGGGGCTATTGGGAAGCGGGCCTGCCCAGAAGCAGCAGTCCAGTGCGCCGGATTCGAGGTCGGGCAGCACCGATGGGCCGAAGGGCAGTACCTCGAGCACCGCCTTTGGCGCTTTCTCGCAAATCTGCGTTATAAGAAACCGGATAAGGGTCGAAATCGCGTACTCGCTGGCAGCCAGCCGAAATCGTCGTGGATCGACGACGGGATCATAGGCGCCCATTGCGAACACAGCTTGCGATGAGCTGAGGATTTCCTTGATCGGTTCCATCATTTCAAGGGCACGCGGCGTGGCGCGCAAGCCATCGCTTCCGCGGACGAACAGGGGATCGCCAAGCTTGTCGCGCAGCCTGTTCAGCGCATGACTGACCGCCGGCTGGCTGAGTGACAAGCGTTCGGCTGCCTTGGTAACCGAACGTGTGCTCGCAACTGCGTCGAAGACCGCCAACAGGTTGAGATCGACCCTGTTATTCATTGTGTGCATGATCCGGAATAAATGATTTCATTTCCTTGGTCCGCTCGAATCACTCATGGGACGAGCAGGGGGCCGGTTTATGACTATCATGAGAGAAGAAGATATTCCTGCATTCGTCACGGCGATCGTGGAAGCAGGATTCGAGATCTGTGCGATCGGCGATGCTCACTATTGCCTGAGCGGCGAAGAAAATAGCGATCCCGGCTCGGTGAAGCGGCTCAACTCGATTTCTCGTTCCTTCGGCTTCAGGGAACACCTTCTATCCGAAATTGTGCAGTATCTCCGTCAGCATGGCCGTTCGATTGATTTGTACTAGGGACCTGCGCCGGAAGAACTTCATGGCAGCGCAAGGCTTTGGCAGGCCGCCGCTGGATTTCGGCGACCTGCTTTACTTGTGATCAGGCAGCGCGAGCAACGCGGCCGACATGGGAGCGTCTCCACCCTGCATCCGCCGCGTCGGAACCCGGCTCACGAATGGTTCCGCGCCGGTTGAGCTTGAAGCGACCGACGAGCGAGGCCAGGATGCCCGATCCTTCGGCAAGCGTATAGCTGACGGCAGTGGTCTCCTCGACCATTGCGGCATTCTGCTGTGTCATCTGGTCGATATCGTTCACGGCGGCGCTGATCTGCTGAAGCCCGAGTGCCTGCTCGGCCGAAGCAGTTGCGATCGCATCGACATTTTCATCGATCGCCGACACGAAGCCTTGAATCGTATCAAGTGCCGAGCCGGTTTCTCCGACCAGGCGGACGCCGGAGGAGACTTCATTCGCCGAATTGACGATCAGGCCCTTGATCTCCTTGGCAGCCCGGGCCGAGCGCTGTGCGAGTTCCCGCACTTCCTGCGCGACGACGGCAAAACCCTTGCCCGCCTCACCGGCGCGCGCAGCTTCGACGCCGGCATTCAAGGCGAGCAGGTTCGTCTGGAAGGCAATCTCGTCGATCACGCCAATGATCTGGTTGATCTCGTTGGAGGCCGTCTCGATGCGATGCATGGCATCGACGGCCTGGCGCACCACCCTGCCGGATGCCCCCGCGCACTCCTTGGCGTCGAGCACGAGCTTGCGGGTGTCCTGCGTGCGGATGGAGGAGGCCTTCACGGTTGCGGTGACCTGTTCAAGGGCGGCCGAGGTCTGCTCCAGCGCCGCAGCCTGCTGTTCGGTCCTTTTTGCCAGATTATCCGCGGCCTGATGCATTTCCTGACCATTGCCCTGCAGCGCCCGCGTCTGCTGGAGAACCTGCTCGAGCGTTGCCTGGAACGTCGCGATCGAATTGTTGAAATCCTTGCGCAGCGGTTCGAAATCGGCCGGGAAAGGTTCGTCGATGGTGATCCGGATGTTACAATCTGCAAGTCGTGCCAGGCCGGCGCCCAGTTCCCTCACCACCAGCCCGAGGTTGTCGGCATGTTGGGCACGGATCCGTTCTGCCTCGGCGCGTTCGTAGTCGATCAGGGCCCGCTGCTCTTCAGCCGCCGCGACGCGACCCTGGACGCGCGCATTGACGGAATCGCGCAATGCAACCAGCGTGCGGGCCATGTCCCCGACTTCGTCGCCGCGCGCAACGTCCGGCACGTCCGCCGCGAAGTCCTCTTCGGCAATCCGGTTCATGGCCAGACGCAGTCTCTGGACAGGCTGCGTAACCGACCTGATGATCGAAAACGCACCCAGCACCATGAACAGGCTGCCCAGGCCGGCGATGATGAAGGCGCTTCTCGCGCTGCGCCAGAATTTTGCATCGAGATCGTCGGCGTAAACACCGTTGCCGATAACCCATCCCCAGGGCTCGAACAGAGCAACGTGCGAGATTTTTCGAACCGGCTCTTCGACACCCGGCTTCGGCCAGCGATATTCGACGAAGCCGCTGTGCTGCGTCTTTGCGACGTTCACGAACTCGACCCACAACGCCTTGCCGTCGGGGTCCTTCATATCCGTCACGTCCTTGCCGTTGAGTTCGGGCTTGAACGGATGCATCAGAACGATCTGATGGAGGTCATTCACCCAGAGATACCCGCTTTCTCCGTAACGCACGGCTTCCAGTTCCTGGAGTGCCTCCTTCTGCGCCTGCTCCGCGGTGATGGAGCCTGCCTTGATTTCAGCGAACTTTTTCTCGACGATCGACAGGGCAACCTGGTCAACCGTCTGGAGAAGAGTTTTACGCTCCTCCAGAAGTTCGGACGCGGTAGTCGAAAGGTTGAACACCATGGCGATGGCAACAACCAGCAATGACAGCCCAACCAGCAGGTAAAGCCGGGTGGAGATCCGAAAACGGGACATAATGGCTCCAGCGAAAAAGAAACATAAAATACGAAAATCCGGGAAATCCGGGCGGACCAGCCAGTATCATGCTCCCTCCGAAGGATCCGGAACTGGTGGTAAGGCCCTCGAGACCTCTTCCTCGAAAACCTGATCTAAAATTAAGATAGGAAATTTAATAAATAATAAACTCGATTTTGTCGTGAAGCCGAATTCGCCTGTCTTTTGGGAGACTTGCTGAATTTTTACGGTGAAGCGGCGCCCCGAACGGAAAGAGTTCCCGAGCCACTCTGACCCGCAGGGAGAGATCGCCGGCACCGCGATGTCGAACGCCGGCTGATCGAAATGCGCACGCGAAATCGGCGGCGACCGCCCGGCCGCTGAACGCGCTTGGTTTACGTTCGGCTGCGGCATGATGCCTGAAATCGCTGCGCGGTTTTGCGCGACACGCTTCAGATCGCCATCTGGAGCATATTGAGATCTTCGAACCGCGGCGTGATCTCGCCAGCAGGTTCTTCGCGGTTCTCCAGCATTGTTTTCATGATCGCGGGCAAAGCCTTGAGAAAGGCGTCGACGCATAGCGGATCGAACTGGCTGCCGGCGCGCTCGCGAATGTGCGATACGGTCCGCTCGACGCTCCAGGCTTCCTTGTAAGGGCGCGCCGTCGTCAGCGCATCGAAATTGTCGGCGATTGCAACGATCCGGCCGGCCAGCGGGATGCGTTCCCCCGACAGGCGGAACGGATAGCCTTGACCGTCCCAGCGCTCGTGATGGCTGGCGGCGATCTCGGCGGCCATCTGCAACAGGCTTGATCTGGATTCGCGCAGGATGTCCGAACCGGCCAGAGTGTGGTTCTGCATCGAGGCAAATTCCTGCTCCGTGAGTTTGCCCTTCTTCAGCAGCACGGCATCCGGTATAGCGACCTTGCCGATATCGTGCATGGGCGATGCCAGACGAATGTCCGAGCATGTCTGGCGGTCGAGACCGTAGGCGGCGGCGATCGCTTCCGAATAGCAGCCCACGCGCTTCGTGTGCTTTGCAGTCTCTGCATCCTTGTAGCTTGCCGCGATCGTCAGGCGTTCGATGATCTCTTCTTCCCGGGCACGCAGTTCCAGGATCGCTTTTTCCACCTCGGTCCGCAGCCATTCGGCGGTGTCGGCCAGCTTGTTCTGCGCGGTCACCAATGCCACAAGGTTGCGCATGCGGGCCTGAAATTCGAGCGGATTGACGGGCTTTGTCAGGAAATCGATCGCTCCGGCATTCAACGCGGCCATGCGGACGGCACTGTCGCCATCGGCGGTCACGAATACGACCGGCTTGTTCTGGTAGCCCTCGAACCGAAGAATTTCGGTCATCAGCTCGACGCCGTTGTAGTTCGGCATCTGAAAATCGATTATCGCAATATCGAAATTCAGGCCCGGCATTTCTCCAAGAACGTCGACCGGATTGTCGAACGGCAGTGCCACGCATCCCTCCAGCTTGGCGACAAGTTTGGTCAGGAAGGTCAGATTGGTTTTGTTGTCGTCGACGAGGAGGATTCTCATGTCTTTTCCTTGTTCATGCGGCCAGCCGATGTTTCTGGGCGTCCAGCAGATGCTCCAGTTCTTCAAGCCGGCCTGGCGAGAAGTCTCCGGAGCGAAATGCCTGAGCCGTGGCAGCGATTTCGCCAAGTCCCACGCTGGCTGCGGCGCCTTTCATGGCGTGCAGCAGGTGGTCGATAGTCTGTTGGTCTTTCGGGGAAGCCGTCGAGCGTAATTTCAAAATGATCTCGCGCGCATCTTCGAAGAAACTGTCGAGCAACTCGTTGAAGCCCTCCTCGCCGAGCGCTTCGATAAGCTCGGCGCGCCGCTGTTCATAGAGCGTGTCGAATTCACTGTCGCGTTCTGGCGGCGCCGCCTTGACGGAAGCCATTTGGCCGGGATCGACGATCTGTTCCGTTCGCGCGATGATATCGCGCAGTTTCGGCATGGTGACGGGCTTGGTTTCAAAGCCGGTCATGCCTGCCTCGTGGCACAACCGTCTGTCGTCCTCGGACGCATTGGCGGTCATCGCGATGATGGAGACCGCCTGGCCGTCCGGCAATGCGCGTATGCGACGCGTCGCCTCGATGCCGTCCAGATTGGGCATCTGCATGTCCATCAGGATCAGGTCGAATTTATCGTTTTCGAAGGCGGAGATCGCTTCGAAACCGTCATTGGCGATTTTGACATTCTGGCCGAGATGACGAAGGAAACCGGCGGCGACCTGCTGGTTGACGGCATTGTCTTCGACGAGAAGGATGTGCAGGGTCTTGAGGGCGACCGCTGCCTGCGCGTCGTGCATGCCGTGATCTTCGCTCTCCTCGATCCTCGCCGGCTTGACCGGGATCTCGAACCAGAACGTGCTGCCTTTGCCGCGGACGCTTTCCACGCCAATCCGTCCGTCCATGGCCTCAACGATCTGCTTGCAAATCGTCAGACCGAGGCCGGTGCCGCCATATTTACGGCTGATGGAGGAATCGACCTGCGAAAACGGCTGGAAGAGCTTGTCGATGCTGGCATTGTCAATGCCAATTCCCGTGTCGGACACTTCGACGCGAAGGCATCCTGGCCCGCTCGTTACAAGTTCGGCGATACGCAGGGTTACAACGCCGTCCTTGGTGAATTTGATGGCATTGCTGAGCAGATTGAGCGTGATCTGCCGCAATCGGGTCGGATCCGAAAGGATGACGGGCATCGTGAAATTGTCCGGAAGGGCCAGTTCCAGCAGATTTCCGTTTTCGGAGGCGCGATCGCGGACCATTTCGATGGTGCTTTCGGCCAGAGCCCTGACGCCGACCGGCCGCATCTCGACGTCCACGTTGCCATGCTCGATTTTTGCGTAATCGAGGATCTCGTTGATCAGCTCAAGCAGGGCATTGCCGGATCGGCGGATGGTCTGGACACCCGCCAGCATGCCTTGCGGGAGCGTCTGAAGTTCAAGAAGTTCGGCCGTGCCGAGGATGGCATTGAGCGGTGTGCGGACTTCATGGCCCATTGTCGCCATGAACTGAGACTTCGCACGGTTGCCCGCTTCGGCAGCCAGGTAGGACTCGTTGAGTTCCGTGGCCATCGCCTCGAGATCGAGGCCGGCCCGCCTCACGGACCGAAGCTGGCGGCGAAGATTGAAAATAAGGAAAAACACGCAGGCGACGAGCAACCCGACAAGAACGACGGTCTGCACCTGCAGCGTCATCAGTCCGCTGCGTTTCTCGGCCCTGTTGGTGCTCACCCAGTTGTTGGTGAAAATGACGAGGTCTTCGGTTGCCCCGAGCAGGGTCTCGAGCTTCCCGTCGACCTCCAGCAATTGTTCCTTGGCGACGTCCTTGCCCGCCGCGAGAGCGTCGAACGGCGCGACGATTCCGTAAACCGTATCCTGGATAGCGGCTATCCTTTGCCCGATTTCGGGGTTCAGCACGAATTGACGCTCGAAGTTCGCCTGCTCGAGAATGTTCATGCGGGAATAAAGGATATCGTATCGTGTCGTCAGCGTTTTCACAGCGATGCCCGATTGAGGCCCCTGTGCGAGATAGAGATGGACAAGCTCGTGCAGCCTGCGCGCCTCCCGATCGAACTGATAGACCGACCAGAGGGCATTTTCCCGAATCCCGTCCTGAAGGGTCGAGTAACGTTTCACGATATCGACCGCCATAAAGGCGAGGCCCAACAGCAACGCGACGGAAAAGACCTGCAGCACGACGGTGGTCTTGCTGGCTCGGCGGATCACGTCTCCGTTGTGGCGTGCCTGCTTGATCACTCCGAAACCTCGATTTCCTTGATCTGCCAGACGGAGCGCGCGAAATATTTCTCGTTGAAGAGGCTTGGGTCCAGATCGAAGGGGTAGACGAGAAAAAGCGGGCCTTTGTCACGGACGGACATGTCCTTGCCGTTCATCGTCAGGGCCAGCATCGTGTCGAGCTTGGTGGCGTCTTCGTACGGGATCTCGGCGGAGTAGTCGTTGAGCGCGATGATCTTGAGCTTTTGCCCGTGCGCGCCTGCGGCGGAAAGGACTGCACGCAGAAGCGGTCCCGAAAATTCGACCTTGCCCGATGTCCAAGGTGTCTCCATCGCGCCGGTGCGTTTTTCCAGGGCCTGCAGCATGTCCCGGTCGAACTGTGCCGTATCGCCGGCATTTGCGTTTTTCAGGTCCGGTCCGCGGACCGTGAGAATGACGTCGCCTGTCGGCTTGTCGAGTGCGCGAGCCGGCGATGCGATTGTGAAGCTGGCGACCGCCAGAATGGTTGCAGTCAATTTGGATAGGGCATTCATGGGGCCTCGCAAGGAACGGACGGAAGCATCTCTGCGCAGCCGGTCACGACTGCCCAAGGTTCGGCTGGAGCCTCTTGTTGATCAGCGGTCCGCTCGATCTCGCGGGACTGCGAGAGCGCCGGCGTCATGCCGGCTTGACCCTTTCAGGCTGGGACAACCCAAAAATTAGGGCATAAAGTTTTACGGAGTTTAAATAAGCTGTTTACGATTTGAGCGATATGACAAAAAACATGACATGTTCGTTGAATGAAAGTCGGTTGGCCGCCGGCGAATAGTCCGAGTTGTTTGATCTTGCGCAAAGTGGTCTGTCGATAAATCTGCAAAAATCCGGTTGCCACGAGCAGGTCAGCCCTTTCACGTGGTCTTGCAGCATCAGGCTGCATCGTACGCCGCATGTCTGCGCGGCAGATAGCTCCGGCATAAAATCGATTGCCACGCACCTGCGTGTCCACCCTCTCCCCGCACAATGATGTGCTCCTGTACCGAGTAGTGCACTGCCATGAAAAACATGACTATCAAGACGGCTCTCATCACGCTTATGAGCGCGATCATCGTGGTTGTCGCTCTTTTCTCCTTCGTAGCCCTCCGGAATATTTACTCGATTACCGCATCCGCGGAAAAGGTCGGCAACTTCTGGATCGAGCGATTGCTCTCCTCGCGTGAGGTGAAGAGCGATTTCGCTGATATCCGTCTTGGTCTGGCAAGATTTGCGCTGGTGACCGAAGCAGACGAATTTGCGGCGGAATCACAGTCTTTCGAAGCGGCGAAGGTCAAACTCGATCAGTCCCTGACGAAATACGAGGCAGGCGTCTTCTCTCCGACCGGGCGAAAGCTGATCGGCGATATCCGCTCATTGGCAGAAGCCTACATCGCCGGCAGCGCACCCTATCTGGAGCGCATCAGGAATCATGACCTCGAAGGCGCCCGGACATTGTTCAACACCCAGATGAAGCCGATCGCAGCGCAGACGAACGAAAAGATCGCCGAGCTCGTCGCCTTCATCATGAAAGAGACCGGCACAGAGATAACAGCCGCGGATCAGGCAGCAAACCAGGCCTTCTTCGTTTCTCTCGGCATCGCCTCCATCGCCATTCTGATCAGCCTGTTCGGCATCTATCTAGTCGTCGCGCGCGTGGCCAACCCGATCCAGCGGATTACCGATGTGATGCGCAAGCTCGCTGGCGGGGATGCCCAGGGCGCGGTGCCGTTCACAGAACGAGGCGACGAAATCGGCGCCATGGCGGGCGCCGTGCAAGTCTTCCGCGAAAATGCAATCGAGCGTGTGCGCCTTGAACATGACGCCGAGCAAGCCCGCAGCCGAAGCGAAACCCAGCGGCTGGAAAGCGAAGCCCAGAAGGCAAGGGAAGCCGCCGAGGTGAAATTTGCCGTCGACAGTCTCGCCGACGGCCTGTCCAAGCTTTCCGGAGGCGACGTCTCCTATCGGATCGACACACCGTTCACGACGACGCTCGATCCTGTCCGTGGCGATTTCAACAGTTCCGCCGAGAAGCTCCAGGACGCGTTGCGTCGTGTCTCAGAGAACGCGCGCGGTATCGATGCCGGTGCAAACGAGATCAAGGCCGCGACCGACGACCTGGCGAAACGAAGTGAGCAGCAAGCGGCGGCCGTCGAGGAAACCGCAGCCGCTCTCGAGGAAATCACGACCGTCGTCAAGGATACAGCCAAGCGCGCCCGGGAGGCGGGAGAGTTGGTCGTTGGGGCTCGACGCCACGCCGAGCATTCCGGTGAAGTGGTTCGGCGGGCGGTCAGCGCGATGGAGCAGATAGAGAAGTCCTCTCGCGAGATCAGCAACATCATCGGCGTGATCGACGAGATCGCCTTCCAGACCAATCTGCTGGCATTGAACGCCGGGGTCGAAGCGGCTCGCGCAGGTGAGGCTGGAAAGGGCTTTGCGGTCGTTGCCCAGGAAGTCAGGGAACTGGCACAGCGTTCGGCCAAGGCGGCAAAAGAGATCAAGGCGTTGATCAACACTTCGGAAACGCAGGTTTCGGAAGGGGTCCAGCTCGTTGCGGACACGGGCCGGACGCTCGCTGCGATCGTCTCGGAGGTGCAGGAGATCAACCGGCATGTTGCCGCCATCGCCGAGGCGGCGCAGGAGCAGTCGTCTGGACTGCAGCAGATCAACTCCGCCGTCAACCAGATGGACCAGGATACCCAGAAGAATGCCGCAATGGTCGAAGAGACGACTGCCGCGACGCACAGTCTGTCCCGCGAAGTGGGGTCGCTCAACGAACTTCTGCAACTCTTCAAGCTGTCCCATCGGGATGCGCATGTCGCAGCGGTTGCTTTCCGTGGCAAGTCCGATACTGCTTCCTTGCCGGTGAGGGAAATCAACCGGCGCCTGGCGAAAGCTTTCGTCGGCAACACGGCCGTCGCCGCAAGGCAGGACGACTGGCAAGAGTTTTGATGGCGAAACGGCGGCGCTGCGCAGAAAGCGGCGCCGCCGGTTCTCAGTCGATCAAGCGCCGGCGAATGGCCTCGGCGATTGCCTGGGATCTGTTCGAAGCGCCGAGCTTCTTGGTGGCGTTCTTGATATAGCTGTTGACGGTATCGCTCTGATAGCCGGACTGCGATGCGATCTCTTCGCTCGTAAAACCCAGGCTTGCAGCCGACAGGCAGACGATTTCACCCTTGGTCAGCTTCATTTGCTGGGCGGCGAACCTCTCCATGAGCGGACGGGTGACAGCGCGATGCAGGCAAGGCGCAGCCAGTTCGAGAAATTTCATCTCGTTTGGATCAAATGGCGTGGTGCGGGTGACGCAGACCCCGCCGTACACGACCTCGCCTCGCATGATCGGGAAGAAGGTTCGGTTCTCGATCGCGAATGTCTGTGTAAGATATTGCAGCCGGCGCGGCGCTGGTGAATTGGCATAGACATCCGCCTCCCTCAATGGAGTTCGCGACGTCCTGGCTGCCCGCACGAAAGGGTCCTTCGCGGCGAGCCTGTCTGCGATATATGCATCCACGAAGGCAGGCGGCATGTCGGTGTCGACCGAAACACCGATTCCGAACCGATAATGGTCGACGTCCAATCCGCTGATGTAGATGTAATCGAACGGAACGGCGAGCCGGAACCTGTCGATCGCATCGATGCGCCCGAAATGTCTGTGAGGGGGTACTGAGCGCAAATCTTGAAAATCGTCGAGCGCATTGGGTGCAACGACAGACAACGGGGTTATCGGCATTGGGTTCTCATCTTGATTGAGGTCAATTCTGCCCAGCGAACGATTTCTCTTTGGTTAACTCCCGGCAATTCGTTCCATACCGGATGAACAGGCATAGAGGCGACACTCTCCTCGTATCGGCGTCCCTCACCGGCGCCGGCTGCGCGTCTTTTCGCTCCACACTTTGGAAAATGAGCTTCGGCGCACAGCACGCTACGTGGGCACGCCTCCCATGAAAAGGGGGGACGGCTGGCCCTACGAAAGACCGCCTATGCTTAATCAAAACTTTCGATAACACAATCGAGACTGCGGAAGTCATGGCGTCTGCGGCGCGGCGCAATCTTCCCGTCGCGGCTCGAAGCGCCAGATGCAGGTGACGCCAGAGCCCTCCGGAACGTGTGCTGACGGCCGGCCTGGCGTTGGCCGCGACCCTGGATGCATTGCGTGCAGCCATCACCATGAGGCACGACAACCGCCGCCCCGGCCCCTAAAGCTCCGTCGGCCTGAGGGCGCCGTATTTGAACGGAGCCCTCTTGTCACCGTGACAAGAAGGGGCGTTTTCAACGGCGCGGCCGCATTCTATGAAACGGGCACCGCATCACCGGAAAGCGCTCTCCATGACATCCATCGAAATGATCGTCGCCGCAAGATCCCGCCTGAAAGGCCGTGTCCGGCGGACGCCGCTGCTGTCGTCGCCCTTCCTGGACGAGGTGGCGGGACGGCGGGTGTTCGTGAAGGCGGAATGCCTTCAGCATACCGGCTCCTTCAAGTTCCGTGGCGGCTGGTCGGCGCTTTCGGGGCTGGATCCGGCCATGCGCCGCCGCGGCGTGATCGCCTTCTCGTCGGGAAACCATGCACAGGGCGTCGCCCTCGCCGCGACGCGACACGGCGTTGCGTCCGTCATCATCATGCCCGCCGACGCGCCGAAGCTGAAGATCGACAACACCCGCGCCTTCGGGGCCGAGGTCGTTCTCTATGAGCGCGGCACGGAAGATCGCGATGCCCTTGGCGCCCGGCTTTCCGAAGAGCGCGGCCTGACACTGATCCGGCCCTACGACGAACCGCTGGTCATCGCCGGCCAGGGGACGAGCGGCCTCGAAATCGCCGAGCAGGCGCAAGAGGAAGGCATCACGGCCGCCGATGTGCTGGTGCCATGTGGTGGTGGCGGGCTCAGTTCGGGCATCGCGCTTGCCCTTGAGGCCACCGCGCCGGACTTGACCGTGCGCACCTGCGAGCCGGAAGGTTTTGACGACACGGCACGTTCGCTGAGGGCCGGGCAGATCGTGCGCAATACCGCGATGAGCGGCTCGATCTGCGATGCGATCGTTACGCCGCAACCGGGCAAGATCACCTTTCCCATCCTGAAACGCCTCGCAGGGACCGGCTTCGCCGTCACCGACGAAGAGGTCCTCCGCGCCATGGCACTCGCTTTCAAGCGATTAAAAATCATCGTGGAACCCGGCGGTGCGGTCGCCCTCGCAGCGGCCCTCTTCCATGGCGCCGCCATCGATCGCGACAGCGTGATCGCGGTTGCCTCCGGCGGCAATGTCGATACCGACCTCTTCACCCTGGCGCTCCAGCGCTTCGGCTGAGGGCACGTGCCCTTTCCACGCATCAGCCGTAAGCGCCGCGGCGCAGCCCTTCGACCCAGTTGCGGCACAGCTGAACGCCCTGCTCGGGCTTGAAGGAAGCAGGGTTCAAGCACCAGGCGAGCCAGAGCCCGTCGAGAAGCGCGGTGAATGCAATGGCCGTCAGCCGGATGTCTCCGATGGAAAAACCTTCGTCTTGGGCCAGATCGCGGAGAAGCCCCTCCACGGTGACGACGTAGTCGGAATATTCCCCCTGCTGCGAGGCGCTCATGCGCGGCGAATGCAGGATCAGGCCCCAGAACACCACCCAGACACCGAGCACGTCGCGGTCGAACAGCAACGGCGAGAAAGACAGCTCGATGAAACTGTCGAGCCGCTTCTGCGGCGTCGGCTCTGCCTCTTCCACCCCTTTCATCAGCACCTGTAGTATGCCGGCCGACATGATGTCGAACGCATAGGCGACGAGTTCGTTGATCTCGCCAAAATGATGGGTGATCAGGCCTTGGGTCACCCCCGCTTCCGCCGCGATCTGGCGAACGGACACGCCGGCATTGCCGTGCTTGACAATGCAACGCAGGGCCGCCTCTCCGAGCTGGCGCCGCCTGTCCTCGGGAGCCTCGCGTCGAAACCGCGCCCTTCCCTTCGCCACTGACTGCTTTGCCAAAAGCATAACCTCCCACCGGCGCGCGCCGGACCATCTTTCGTGATCCACCGATAACAGCGCCATCAACACCGATATCCATATCACGCAAACATATGATAATAAATAATTTTCTTTTCTTGCTATACGATCTTATAATTTCTCTTGCCGAATGGCTGCTTCCGTGCCTATGCTTGTTGCCAATGACCCGCCGAAAACAGGCGGGCGGGGAACGAGGAATAAAAGCATGGCGCGGGATTCGCGATATGACGTGCTGTTTCAACCTGTGCGCATCGGCCCGGTCACGGCGCCGAACCGCTTATACCAGGTGCCGCATGCCAGCGGCATGACCAATGCCCTGCCGCGGGTACGCGCGGCCTTCCGCGAGACCAAGGCGGAAGGCGGCTGGGGCGTCATCTGCACCGGTGCCTGCTCGATCGACCAGACCTCCGACGACGCGCCGCTGCCCTTCGCGACCCTCTGGGACAAGAACGACATCCAGGCCCATGCGCTGATGACCGACGCCGTGCACCGCCACGGCGCGCTGGCCGGTGTAGAGCTGTGGCATGGCGGCGCTTCCGTGATGAACCGCGCCAGCCGCCTGCCGCCGCTTTCGCCCTCCGGCGTGCCGTGGATGGCGACCCATGTCGGCTTCATGGGCAATCTCCGGCCGAAAAGCATGGACCGCTCGGACATCCGCGACGTGCTGCGCTGGCAGGCGGAGGGCGCGCGCAACGCGCGGACCGCCGGCTTCGACATCGTCTACGTCTATGCCGGCATGGGGTATCTCGGCTACGAATTCCTGCTGCCGGAATACAATCACCGCAGCGACGAATATGGCGGCGGCATCGAAAACCGCGTGCGTTTCGTGCGCGAAATGCTGGAGGTCACGCGCGACGCCGTGGGCATGGATTGTGGCGTGGCGTTGCGCGTCAGCCTGGAGGAGCTGCGCGGCCGGCCGGGAAAACACCACGAATCCGAAGCGCATGCGCTGGTCGCCCTTCTGTCCGATCATGCCGATCTCTTCGACGTGAAGATGGATTCGAGCCCGACGGACTGTTCCGCCTCGCGCTTCACCGGCGAAGGCAGCCACGAACCGGCGATCGATTTCGTCAAGCGCATGACGGACAAGCCTGTCGTCGGCGTCGGCCGTTTCACCTCGCCCGATACGATGGTCTCGCAGATCCGCCGCGGCGTGCTGGATTTCATCGGCGGCGCGCGGCCCTCGATTGCCGATCCCTTCCTGCCGGCCAAGATCCGCGAGGGGCGCATCGAGGAAATCCGCGAATGCATCGGCTGCAACATCTGCATTTCGAGCTGGCACGACGGCGTTCCCGTGCGCTGTACGCAAAACCCCACGGCCGGGGAGGAATGGCGCCGCGGCTGGCATCCCGAACGGGTGACGATCGCGCGCCGGCCGGAAAAGGTGCTTATTGTCGGCGGCGGGCCGGCCGGCCTCGAATGCGCGCTGACCGCAGCGCGCCAGGGCCATGAGGTGACGATCGCCGACCGCAATGCCGCCTGGGGCGGACGGCTGACCTTCGAGAAGACCTTGCCGGGGCTTTCTGCCTGGAACCGCGTCGTCGATTACCGGCTTGGCCGCCTGGCCGAAATGGCGAATGTTTCGATGTATCTCGAAAGCGAACTCGGCGTCGACGAGATCACCGATCTGGCACCCGATCATCTGGTGCTGGCACCCGGCGCGCGCTGGACGCGCATGCTCTATTCCTCGATGGAAATCCCCGTCGGCACGCTCGAACATCCCGCCGTTTTCACACCCGACGATATCGCCGCGGGGCGGCTGCCGGAAGGACCGACGCTGGTCTTCGATTTCGACAATTATTACTACGGCGGCGTCTTGACCGAGCATCTGGCTGCCAGCGGCATCGCCGTCTCCTATGTCACGCCGGCCGGCCAGGCCTCCGCCTGGACCATCATGACGAACGAGTTGCCGCTCGTGCACCGCGCGCTGGCCCGCCGAAATGTCTCGGTGACGACGCTGCAGATGCTGACCGCCTTCGACGGCACGACCGCGACGCTGACGCATCTCTTCACCGGTGAAACGACGGCCGTTTCCTGCCGCTCCGTGCTGATCGTCGGCCTGCGGCTGCCGCGCCGGACGCTGGTGGATGCCGTGGAGGCACGTCGTGCCGATCTCGAAGCGGCAGGCATCCGCAGCGTTGTCACGATCGGCGACGGACTGGCGCCGGGCGCGATCGCGCATGCGGTGCATAGCGGCCACAAGGCGGCGCGCGAACTCGGCCAGCGCGAGGGCCGCCGGCATTACCTGCGTGACATGCCGATCACCGATTGCGAGCCGGGTTTCGACCGGGCCGAGGCGGCGGAGTAACCGGCCATGAGCGACGCGACCGCCGCCATGTCACGGTTTTCCATCGCCTCGCCGCTGGCCGGCGGCGCCGTGCATGCCGTTGGCTCCGGGCTGTTCCATACGCTGCTGCCGTTGAAGCTCGTCGCGGAAGGCCATGGGCCGGACGCGATCGGCCTCGTCGTCGCGGCGGAGGGCGCGGGTTTCCTGCTCGGCTGCATCGGCTCGGTCAGGCTCATCCGCTCCGTCGGTGAGGTCAGGGCCTATGCGGCGCTCTCGGCGGGCTCGGCGGTCCTCATCCTGTCGCTCGGCACCGATCCGCATCTCGCCTTCGTCATGGCGATCCAGGCCGTGATCGGTTTTGCCAATGCCGGCCAGGCCGTCGTCATCGAAAGCTGGATGAACGCCATGGTCGCCAACAGGAACCGCGGCCGCATCCTGACGCTTTATGTCCTGCTGCTCGGCCTGTTCTACGGCCTCGGCCAGCTTCTGGCGACCAATATCGACCCGGCGGGCGACGCTATGCTGATGCTGACGGCGGCGTTCTACGCGCTGGCGCTCATTCCGGTGACGGCGGTCTGGGTCGGTGAGCCGCAATTGCACGTGCCCGTCGGCCTGAAACTTTTCCGCACCTTCCGCATCTCGCCCATCGGCACCCTCGCCTGCCTGATGACCGGCCTGATCTCCTCGACCTTCGCGTCCATCGGCCCGCTCTACGGGCTGGAGCTAAAACTCTCGCAGCAGACCATCGTTCTGCTGATGGCCGCCACCCAGCTTGGCGCACTCTTCCTGCAATTTCCGCTCGGCTATCTCTCGGATCGCGTGGACCGGCGCGTGATGATGCTGTGGCTGGCCGTCGGGCTGGCGCTGATCTGCACCGCTTTCCTCTTCGCCGGTCCGGCAACGCCATTCTGGATCTTCATCCTGCTGTTTTCCGTTTTCGGCGGCATCTCCGAGATTTTTTATCCGCTCGGCGTCGCCCATGCCAATGACCGGGCGGACGACAGCGAATTCGTCACGCTTTCCTCGAACCTGCTGTTGATCTGGGCTTTCGGCGGCATGATCGGCCCGGTGATCGTGACGACGGGTATCACGCCTTTCGGCACGGCCATCTTCTTCTGGTACGCCATCGTCCTTGCGGCGTTCTTTGCCGCCTTCGCCCTGTGGCGGCGCTACAGCCAGCCGCCGATCAGGACACGCGACGCCTTCGTCGCCTATCCGCAGACGTCGCCCATGGTCTACGAATGGGCGCCGCATGACGCCGCCGAAAACGGGAGGGATGCGCCGTGACGCAGGTGGTCACCGTCTTCCCGCGCAAGGTTGCGACACGCGACCCGGTCTTCATCACCATGAAGGACGGCGTTCGGCTCGCAGCGACGATCTGGCTGCCCGAGGATGCGGACGAGCGTCCCGTGCCAGCCATTCTGGAACTGATCCCCTACCGCCGCCGCGACGGAACCGTCTTCCGCGACATGAAGATGCATCCCTATGTCGCCGGGCACGGCTTTGCCTGCTGCCGGGTGGATATCCGCGGATCGGGCGATTCCGAAGGCCTGCTGACCGACGAATATACCGACCTGGAACAGGAGGATGCCTGCGAGATCATCGCCTGGCTCGCCCGCCAGCCCTGGTGCACCGGCGCCGTCGGCATGACCGGCATTTCCTGGGGCGGCTTCAATGCGCTGCAGGTTGCCGCGCGCCGCCCGCCGGCGCTGAAGGCCATCATCGCACTGTGCTGCTCGGACGACCGGTATGCCGACGACGTGCATTATTACGGCGGCAACCTCCTGACCGAAGACGGCATGTGGTCCTCGTTCATCCTCGGTCTCGGCGCCCTGCCGCCGGATCCGCAGATCGTCGGCCCGCGCTGGCGCTCGATGTGGCGCGAACGGCTGGGGGCGACCTCCTGCTGGTCGTCGACATGGCTCCGGCACCAGCGGCGCGACGCCTATTGGAAGCGCGGTTCCGTCTGCGAGGATTTTGCGGCAATCGATATCCCCGTCTATGCGATCAGCGGCTGGGACGACACCTATTTCAACGCCGTGCCGCGGCTGATGGCCGGTCTTACCGGCCCGCGCAAGGGCCTGATCGGCCCATGGACCCACGCTTATCCTTTCCTCGGCGAACCGGGACCGGCGATCCACTATCTGAAGGAAGCCATCCGCTGGTGGCGCCACTGGCTGGAAGGCATCGACGACGGGTTGATGGACGAACCCGCCTACACGACCTATCTGAAGGACCCCCACCGGCCGGCCCATTGCTATCCCGATCACCCCGGCCGCTGGGTTCGCGATCCCGCCTGGCCATCGCCGAATGTGCAGGACAAGGTTCTTTTCCTGAATGCCGGCACGCTGGAAAACGACCCGACCGAAGGCACGCCGATGCGGCTGCGCTCTCCGGTGACCGCCGGTCGCGACTGCGGACGCTACGGCGGCTACGGCGGCAGCGTGCCCGACATGGCGGGCGACCAGCGCCGCGAGGATGGCCTCGGCCTGTGCTTCGAGACGTCGCCGCTCGACGCAGACATGGACCTGCTTGGCGCACCGGCACTCGATATCACGCTTGGTTCCGACAGCACGTCCGGCACGCTGACGGCGCGGCTGTGCGAGGTGTTCGAAGACGGCGTCTCGACGCTCGTCACCTGGGGCGCCCTCAATCTGCGCCACCGGGCGAGCTTCGAAAATCCCTCGCCGGTGCCGGTCGGCGAGCCGGTCCGGCTCCGGCTTTCATTGAACCACTGCGGCCGGCGTATCGGCCGGGGAAGCCGCCTCCGGCTGGCGCTGTCCAATCAGCACTGGCCGGTGCTCTGGCCGCAGCCCGCCATGCCGACATTCACCGTCGCGCCCGGCACGAGCCGGCTGACGCTTCCCGTCCGCACGCCCCAGCCCGACGACGGATTGCACCTGTTCGACGACGCGGAAATCTCGCCGCCCGTCGCCATGGACGTGCTGGAAGACGAAACGCATTCCCGCCTGCTCGCCATCGAGGCGACGACGCGTCGGGAAACGCTGACGCTCACCAGCAATCACGGCCGGTTCCACCTGCCCGACCGGGAAAACGAGACCTGGTCGCGCGTTTCCGACTGCATGTCGATGACCGAGGACGATCCGCTGTCGGCCCGGCTCGATACCGGCTGGGTGCTCGGCTATCGCAGCGGCGAGGCGAATGCGGAAGCCACGTCTCGCGTCGTTGTGACCGCGACGGAGGAGAAATTCCGGCTGGAGTGGCGGCTGGAGGTCCGGGAAAACGGCGAACGCATCTTCGAACGGGAGGGAGGCGAATGGATCGACCGCGACCATCTCTAACCGAAACGGCGCCTTGCCCCGCCGCCTGCGGAGGATCGATCCGATGATCACCTTCCTCCTGCGCCGCACCGGCCTTGCCGTCGTCATCCTCGTGATCGTCGCGATCCTGCTTTTCCTGATGATGCACATGATTCCCGGCGATCCGACGGTGGTGGCGCTCGGGCCGCGCTCGACGCCGGAGATGCGGGAAGCCTTCCGCCAGATGATGGGCCTCGACCGGCCGTTCATCGAGCAGCTCGGCCTGTTCCTCGCCCGGCTCGCCCATGGCGATCTCGGCCAGGACGTCTGGAGCCGCCGGCCGGTGCTCACCATGATCCTCGAAGTGCTGCCCTACACGGCAACGCTGGCGCTGGCGAGTTTTCTCTGGGCGGTCACGCTCGGCGTGCTGCTCGGCTGCATCGCCGTCGTACACCATGGCAAATGGGGCGACTGGCTGATCGGCCTCGTCTCCATCGCCTTCGTGGCGGTGCCGTCCTTCGTCGTGGCGCTCTATTCGCTGCTGGTCTTCGCCGTCTGGCTCAACTGGCTGCCGGCGATCGGCGCCGGCGAGCCGGGCGATCTTGCCGCCCAGCTGCGGTCGCTGATCCTGCCTTCTTTCGCCATCGGCCTCGGCTGGGTCGGTTATGTCTCGCGCCTTATCCGCGCGGCGATGATCGAGGCGATGGGCGAGGATTACGTGCGCACGCTACGCGCCTATGGCGTGGCCGAACGGCGCATCACCTATCGCTACGCCTTGAAGCAGGCGCTGCTTGCCGTGTTGCCGGTCATCGCCATCGGCTTCGGCGGCCTGCTCACCGGTTCGGTCTTCGCCGAGATCGTCTTCACCCGTCCCGGCCTCGGCAAGATGACCTACGATGCCGTCATGTCGCGCAATTTCCCGGTGGTGATGGGCACGGTGCTGGTGACATCGGGGCTCTACGTCGCCTGCATGATCATCGCCGACGCGGTCACCGCCGTGCTCGATCCTCGTGTCAGGAGCACGCTCTGAGATGGCGACGGACGTGGCTTCAATCCCCGCTCCCCCGATTGCCGGCGAACCCGGCATCCCGCGCCGCATGGCGTTGACCTTCGTGGAGGTCGTCTCCCATCCTCTCGGCGCCATCGGCGTCCTGCTCGTCGCCCTGATCGTCCTCACGGCCCTTATGGCACCCGTCATCGTGCCCTACAATCCCACGGCGATCAGCGTGAAGGAGCGGCTTGCCGATCCCTCGCTCACCCATCTGCTCGGCACCGACCAACTCGGCCGCGACCTTCTCTCCCGCGTCATCGTCGGCACCCGCACGGCGATGACCGTGGCGCTGACGTCGCTTGCCGTGGCGCTCGCCATCGCCCTGCCGCTCGGCATGATTGCCGGCTACGGGCCACGCTGGCTGGATGCGCTCTTCATTCTCCTGTTCGACAGCATCAGTTCGCTGCCGATGATCATGCTCGGCCTTGCAGTGGTGGTGCTGCTCGGCCCCGGCGTTTCGACGGTCATTCTTGTCATCGTGCTCTACTCGGTCCCCTCCTATGCGCGGCTGGTGCGCACGCAGACGCTGAGCCTCAAGACACGCGATTTCATCAAGGCCGAGCAGGCGATGAATGCCGGCACGATGCGTATTCTCTTCCGCCATGTCCTGCCCAATGTCGTCGGCCCGCTGCTCATCCTCGCCTGCCTCGATATCTCCACGGTCATCACGCTGGAAGCGGGCCTTTCTTTCCTCGGTCTCGGCGTAAAACCGCAGATACCGAGCTGGGGCAACATTCTCAGCGACGGTTTTTCCGTCATCCGCAACAGCCCGGTGCCGGTCATCGCCGGCGGCGTGCCGCTGATCCTCGCCACCATCGGCTTCACCTTCTTCGGCGAGGCGCTGCGCGACGCGCTGGACCCGAGGCTCAATCCGGAGCGCAAGCCATGACCGCCCCGGTTCTCGATCTGCGCGGCCTCTCGGTCAATTACGGCGGCGTCTTCCCGGCGGTCATCGGCGTCGATCTCGCCGTCCGGCCGGGCGAGATCGTCGGCATCATCGGGGAAAGCGGCTCGGGCAAATCGACGCTCGCCCACGCGGCGCTCGGCCTGCTGCCCAAGGTCGCCCGCGTCTCGGGTGACCGGTTCATGCTCGCCGGCAACGACATGCTGACGGCCGATCGCAAAACGCTGGCAAGCCTGCGCGGCCCGGCGGCGGCGATGATCTTCCAGAACCCGATGACGGCCTTCAGCCCGGTCCATACGCTCGGCCGGCAGTTGCGCGACCTGCTCTGGCGCGATCGCCATCAGACGAAAGCGCAAAAACGCGAACGCATCGTCAAGGCGCTGCGCGACGTCGGCATCCCCGATCCCGCCGGCAAGCTGGATGCCTATCCCTTCCAGCTCTCGGGCGGCATGCTGCAGCGGGTGGCGATCGCCGCCACGCTGCTGATGAGGCCGTCGCTGCTCATCGCCGACGAGCCGACCACCGCGCTCGACGTGACGATGGAGGCGCAGATCCTCCACCTGATGCGCACGCTGCGTGACGAAGCGGGTGTCGCAATCCTCGTCATCTCCCACCATCTCGGCATGATCGCCGAAATCTGCGACCGCGTTGCAGTGATGTATGCCGGCCGGATCATCGAGGAGGGACCGGTCGAGGCGATCTTCCGCAGCCCCGGCCACCCCTATACCCAGGCGCTGCTCGACTGCGAGCCGGCGCTCATCCTTCCCGGCATCGGCCGCCTACCGGTGATTGCCGGCGAAGTGCCGCGTCCGGGCGGCCGGGGCTGCGATTTTGCCGGGCGCTGTCGCCATGCCGAGGAGCGCTGTCGCTGCGGCGCGGCACCCTGGCAAGCGCTGCGCGCCGATCCTGGCCATCACGCCCGCTGCCACAGGAGCGCATCATGAGCCCGGCCCTGATCGAAGCACGCGCACTTTCGGTGGATGTGCCGGCCGGTCGCTTCGCCTTTGCCAAGGCCCGGCCGCTCGCCATTCTCGCCGGCGTGTCGCTCGCCATCCGGCCGGGGGAAATCGTCTGCATGGTCGGCGAAAGCGGCTCCGGCAAGACGACCTTCGGCCGGGCGCTGCTCGGGCTGGTGAAACCATCCGGCGGTGAGATCCTTCTCGACGGAACGCCACTTCCCGATTTCTCCCAGCGCAGCTTCCGCACCATCCGCAGCCAGACCTCCCTTCTCTTCCAGGACCCGTTGAGCTCGTTCAATCCCCGCCAGCGGATCGGCGCCATGATCGCCGAACCCAGGCGCATTGCCGGGATGGGCTCGGCGCGCCTGGAGGACATTGCCGGCCTGGCGCAGCAGGCGGGGCTTTCGGACCGGTTTTTATCCCGCTTCCCCCATGCGCTGAGCGGCGGCCAGGCACGCCGCGCCGCCGTCGCCCGCGCCCTGTCCGTCGTGCCCCGGCTGATCGTGGCCGACGAACCGACGGCGGGGCTGGACGTCTCCATCCAGGGCGGTGTGCTCAACCTGTTTCTCGATATCCGCGAGCGGCACGACACCGCTTTCCTGATGATCACGCACAACCTCTCCGTGGTCCGCCACATCGCCGACCACATTGTCATCCTCTATCTCGGCCGCATGGTGGAGAGCGGTCCGGCGGCCGAGATCCTGTCCGCCCCGAAACACCCCTATACGAAGGCGCTGCTCGAAGCTGAGCCGATCCCGGACCCTGCCCGAAGGCGCACGGCGCCGCCGGTGCTGGGCGAGGTGCCGAGCATTGCGGCAAGGCCTTCGGGCTGCGAGTTCCACACCCGCTGTCCCTTCGTGCAGCCCCGCTGCAGGAGCGAGGCGCCGGGTCTTGACGACAGCGCTGAGGGACGCCGCGTCGCATGCCATTTCCCGCTGCCGGAGCCGCGGCCGGCAGCGGCGCACAGCCTTCGCACCGTTTCGAACTAGCAGCCGAAAAACAACAACCAGAGGGAAGACGATCATGAATGCAATCGCGATGAGCAGACGACACTTCCTCGCCGGCGCCACTGCGGCCGCAACGGCGCTCACCCTGCGCCCCGGCCTCTCTTATGCCGTCGACGGCGACACGCTGGTCGTGCGTGGCGCCTCCGATATCGAGATCCTCGATCCGGCCTTCCAGAACGGGCTGATGGAAGAAGAGATCGGCCGCTGCCTCTTCGTCTCGCTGAACCGGCTGGACGACGTGCGCGAAGGCGTGAACTGGAAACCCTATGCGGCAAGCGAACTGAAGCAGAAATCACCGACCGAGATCGAATTCACGCTGCAGGACTGGCTGGTCTGGACCGGCGATTTCGGCCCGGTGACGGCGGAAGACGTCAAGTTCTCCTTCGAGCGTGTCGCCAATCCCGACAATGCCTCGGCCTGGGCCTATGCCTTCGATGCGCTGAAGGAGGTGGAGGTCACCGGCGAACGCACCGGCATCATTCACCTGAAAGCGCCGTCTGCCGCCTTCTGGGTGACGACGCTGCCCTATTACATGGGCCATATCGTCTGCAAGAAGGCGGTGGAAGCCGCCGGCGGACGCTTCACGACCGAGGTGCCGGCCAGCGCCGGACCCTACCTCATCGAAAAATGGGTGCCCAAGCAGAGCCTGACGCTGGCCTCCAACCCGGCCTGGAAGGGCGAGAAACCCGCCTTCGCCAAAGTGCAGTTCCAGATCGTGACTGACGACGAGGCGGCCGCGCTTGCCTATGAATCCAAGGCGATCGACTATGCCAAGATCAGCCTCAACACGCTTTCGACATACAAGACCGCCCTGCCGGAGAAGACGTCGCTGATCCAGATGGACGGCACCCGCCTCTCCTGGCTTGCGATCAACGTCAACAACCCGAAACTCGCCGACGAGAAGATCCGACGCGCCATCCAGTATGCGATCGATGTCAGCCAGATCATGGACGGCTCCTATTCGGGCCTGGCGGTGCCCGCGACGGGCGTGGTGCCGCCCGCCCTCGTCGGCCATCGCGAGGCGATCCTCTATCCCGCCGATGCCGCCAAGGCGCAGGAACTGCTGGATGAGGCCGGGGTCTCCGGCCTGACACTGGAACTCGCCGCCCAGAACGACAAGACGAGCCAGCTGACCTGCCAGATCATCCAGGCCCTGCTCGGCGCCGTCGGCATCACCGTCGACATCAAGGCCTATGACGACGGCGTCTACTGGACGCTCGGCGACAAGACGGCCGGCGACACCTGGAAGACGCTGGAACTGGTGCTGATGAATTTCGCCGGCGGGGTCGATCCGTCGGAAAACCTCACCTGGTTCCGCCCCGCGCAGGTCGGCGTCTACAACTGGTCGCAATTCGACAGCCCGGAATTCGAAACGCTCTACCAGGAGGGCAATGCGGAGACGGACCAGGAAAAACGCGGCGCGATCTATCGCAAGATGCAGGACCTGATGGAAGAGTCCGGCGGCTTCGTCTTCATCACCCACGAGACCTTCGCTGCCGTGGCGCGGGAAGGCCTGAGGCCTTGCATCCTCGCCGACGGCTATCTCGACGTGACGCGTTTTTCGCGGGCGTGAACCTGCAGACCCGGTGAAAGGAGACGATCATGGCAAGAGGGGCCGTCAACAGGCGCGAGCGCCGGCTCGCGGAAAGCGCCGCTATCCGGCAGATGCGGTTCGACAATATCGAAAACCGCTATCGCCCGATCGAGGTGATGAGCGCCGACGAGGTCGAGGCGATCCATCACGCCTCGCTGGGGCTGCTGCGCGATACCGGCATGGAGATCATGCACGAGGAAAGCCGCAGGCTTCTGAAAACCGCGGGAGCCGATGTCGACGAGACAACGCAACGGGTGCGCTTCGATCCGGCAATGATCGAGGAGGCAATCCGCACCGCGCCCTCGCGTTTCACGCTGCAGGCGCGCAATCCCGCCAGGAACCTGAAGGTCGGCGACGGCAACCTGATCTTCGCCGCCACCGGCGGGCCGGCATTCGTCAGCGATCTCGACCGCGGCCGGCGTGCCGGCAACTATGCCGACATGTGCGACTATATCCGCGTCGTGCAGAGCCTGAACGTCATCCATCAGGAGGGCGGTTGCCCCTGCGAGCCGACGGACCTTCCCCCAGACAGCCGCCACCTGGATTTCTACCTCGCCGCCATCCGCCTCACCGACAAGAACTGGCAATGCTGGGCGCTGGGCGGCTACCGGGTCGAGGATGCGATCGACATGCTGAGCATCACGCTGCGTCAATCGCGCGAGGAGCTCAAGGCGAACCCGGCGACACTGACCATCATCAACTCCAACTCGCCACTGCGCCTCGACATCCCCATGGGTGAAGGTCTCGTCGCCATGGCGCGGGCCGGCCAGCCGATCGCGCTCACCCCCTTCACGCTGTCGGGAGCGATGAGCCCGGTCACCATTGCCGGTGCGCTGACGCAACAGAATGCCGAGGCGCTGGCCCTCATTGCCCTGGCGCAGATCGCCTCGCCCGGCGCACCGGTGCTCTACGGCGGCTTCACCTCCAATGTCGATATGCGCACCGGTTCGCCGGCCTTCGGGACACCGGAATATGCAAAGGCGCAGATCGCCTCCGGCCAGCTTGCCCGCCGTTACGGCGTGCCGTTCCGCTCGTCCAACGTGACGGCTTCGAATGCGGTCGACGTGCAGGCCGCCTATGAAAGCGGCATGTCGCTCTGGAGCACGATCATGGGCGGGGTGCATCTCATCGAGCATGCCGCGGGGTGGCTGGAGGGCGGCCTCACCGCCTCCTTCGAAAAACTGATCCTCGATGCCGAAATGCTGCAGATGATGCGAAGCTTCCTGCAGCCCATATCGGTCGACGAAGGCAGTCTTGCGGTCGATACGATCGGCGAGGTCGGACCGGGCGGGCATTTCTTCGGCACCACGCACACGCTCGCCCGTTTCGAAAACGCCTTCTACGAGCCGATGCTTTCCGACTGGCGGAACTTCGAGAACTGGTCCGAAAGTGGCGCCCGCTCCGGCACGGAACGCGCCAACGCCGTCTGGAAGGACCTGCTGAGGACCTATGAGCAACCGCCGCTGGACCCGGCCATAGAGGAGGAGCTGGAAGCATTCGTCGCCCGCCGCAAGGCCGAAATCGGCCAGCAATGAGCGAGGGCCTGCGCTAAAACGTGAGAGCAAGTCCGAAAGGTCGCCACACGCTTTAAATGGAATTGCGCTCCACATAGGTCACCGAGGCAAAGTGCGGGTCATACGCGCCCCGCTTGCCCGTTCTGCCACGGCGAAGTTCGTTCACGGCCCAGGCACCCATTTCCCGGTGTGGCAGTATGATCGTGCTGAGTTGCGGACGAAGATGGCGGCAAATCTCGTCGTCGTCATAGCCTATGACGGCGATGTCCTCCCCGATCTTCAGGCCGGCCTCCCGGATCGCCTCGAAGCAGCCGGAGGCCATCTTGTCGTTCTGGCAGAAGATCGCATCGGGCCGGACCTCGCGTGCCAGCAGACGTCTGGCAGCTTCGTATCCCGATGTAGGCGACCAGTTGCCTTCCAGCGTCAGGCCGGGGTCATGGGCAATGCGCGCTTCCTCCAGCGCCAGGCGATAGCCTCTCAGCCGGTCCAGGCTGGCCTGCATGAAAGGTTCCCCGGTGATGGTTGCAATGCGCCGCCGGCCGTTAACGATCAATTCGCGTGTCGCCCGCCGCCCGCCCTCGAGGTCGTTCGGAACAACGGACGGGAAATGGTTGTCGTCCGTGTAGCAATTGAGCAGCACCACCGGGATATTCAGCTCGTAAAGGATTGCGGGCAACGAAACCTGCCGCGTAAAGATCGTCATGTAGATGATCCCCGAAACGCCGCTGCGGCTCATCATCCGAACGACCGAATCTTCCATCGAGCGGATGCCCATGGTTTGTGACGTCAGGATAACGATCCCCTCCTCCCAGGACCCCTGTCGTGCACCCTCCAACGCATTGACCGTTTCCGGGCTGGTGGACATCTGGTCGACGACAAAGCCGAAGCTTCTGGGACTGTCGATCGCCGGCCGCTCGATCGGCGAAGCCTCGCCATATTTTAATGCACGCGCGGCCTGAATGACCTTCTGACGGGTCTCCTCCGAGATTTTTACGCCCACCGCATTGTTGAGAACGAAGGAGACCGTCGCCTGGGAGCAGCCGGCCGCACGCGCCACGTCGGTCATCGTCGCCTTGCGGTTCGATGGATTTGCCTTTGTCCCTCGTGCCATCCACGTTCCTTCAAGGTTTTCCCCCTGCCGCTGTACATCATTTATAACCATAAGCATATTGACTAATAATTATTAATAGACATACGATGATACCAATCAAGGAGGAGCGATCATGACCCAGTCATCCCACGGAGCGTTTGCCTACGACCTCGACAACCATCTGGAAACGTTGCGGACCGACGGCATCGTCGGACTGAAATCCGCCTTCACACCAGAATGGGCCGACGAAATGCGCGAAGACATGATGACCGCCTTCTGGTCGGCCATCCAGCGCCCCGGTGGAGCGGTCGGCCGCGGGCCACGGCGCTGGTATGTGGAAATCCATCCGCAGCATTTCCGCGGCTTCACTGATCTGATCATGCATCCCTGGGTGGTCGACATCTGCGAACGAATGCTTGGGACCGACTATCAGATTGTGGAGATCGGCCTCGACGTGCCGTTCCAGGGGGCAAAATATCAACCCTGGCATCGCGACTTTCCATCGCCTGTCGATACGTACCGCGACCGCAAGATTACCTCGCTGGCCTTCAATCTGACCGGCGTCGACGTGACCCCCGACATGGGGCCGTTTGAGGTGGCGCCCGGCACGCAATGGGACGATGGCCGCGACTGGAAGCACGAAATGTTTCCCGACAAGGCTTTGTGGCCGCGCTTCCAGGAGCGGGCCGTGCGAAAATACCCCAATCGCGGTGACATATCGTGCCGCTCGGCGCTGACGGTACATCGTGGCACGGAGCACCTGTCGCCGATCGCCCGCCCCGTGATGGTACTCGGCGTCGATGCGCCCGGCGCCGGCCATGCCGAACTCCACGACATGATGGTGACGCGCGACTGGCACGAAGCCCTGCCGGAGAAGGCCCGGAAGCACCTTGTTTGCCGCGTGGTCGACGAACTCGTCCCGATCACCCAGAAGCACGACATCGAAGGACTCGTCATGGGTTCCGATCCAGCCTGAGGTCGCCCCCCGGCTGGATGGCGCCAGGCGGCGGTTGTAGGCCAGTATCATCTCGTGGCGTTCTTTCGACGCTCGGTATGCGAAGGCCGATTTACCGCCAGGCCTGGGTGCGCACCAGCAGACGTCGGGCCACAGCTGCATGTATGAATTTTGCCGCGACATTGGTGTAGAAAATCATCATGCCCATGGCCGCGGCCGGTGCGATGTCGCCGGCATCGTCCATGTTGAGCACCGCGACCGAGGCGAGCTTGGTATCGGTGGAATAAAGGAAGACCACCGCCGAGACTGTCGTCATCGCATTGACGAAGAGATAGATCGCGATGTTGAGAATCGCCGGCAGGCAGACCGGCACCGTGACGCGGAAGAACAGCCGGTGGAAGGGCTGTTTCAGGGAAGCGGCAACGGATTCGAATTCCGGATCCATCTGCTTGAGCGCCGTCAGCGCCGTCAGGTGCGCAACCGTATAGAAATGCGTCACGGTGGAGACGACGAGGATCGTCATCGTGCCGTAGATGGTGTTGAGCGGATTGGCCGGGTTGTTGAAGAAGAAGATATAGGCAAGGCCGAGCACCATGCCGGGTACGGCCATCGGCATCATCGCCAGGAAATGGAAGACGCCGCGGCCCAGGCGGAAGCCGTCCGCCTTCTCGACCATGTAGGCGCCGGCAAAAACGATGATCGAGCCGAAGAATGCCGTCAGCAGCGCCAGCCTGATCGAGTTGCCATAGGCCGCCCAGCCGCCGCCGTCCATCAGGTCGAAGGCGAAGTTCTTCGCCGTGAGCGAGAGGTCATAGGGCCAGAACTTCACCACGGCCGCGATCTGGCACATGGCGATCATGCCCAGAATGAACAGGCTGACGAGGCAGGCGAAGGCAAAGCAGAGCGCGTCCGTGCGGGCGTTCGGCTTCGGCGCATAGGGCACGGCCCTGGCCGAAAGCAGCGCCACCTGCCGCTTCTGCATGCGCCGGTCGACCACGAAGGCGAGGATGGCGGGCACGAGCAGGATGACGGAGACGACCGCCCCCATTTCGAAATTCTGCTGGCCGATCACCTGCTTGTAGATATCGACGGCAAGCATGCCGTATTGCCCGCCGATCACCTTCGGCAGGCCGAAATCGGTGATGACGAGCGTGAAGACGACGAAGGCCGCCGAGACGAGGCCGAAGCGTGCGCCCGGCACGGTCACGGTCATGAAGGTGCGCCACTTGCTGGCCTTGAGCGAAGCGGACGCCTCGTAGTGCCGGGCATCGGCGACGGAGAGCGCCGTCAGGATGATCAGGAAGGCATGCGGCAGGGTGAAGAAGATCGAGCCGATGACGATGCCGATCGGGCCATAGATCGAATAGCCGAGCAACCAGTCCTTGAAGACACCCTGGTTGCCGAAGAGATAGACGAGCGCGATGCCTGGCAGCAGCGACGGCACGAGGATCGGGATCGTCAGGATGCCGCGGAACAGCCCCTTCAGCGGCATGCAGCTGCGCGTCAACCCGAAGGCGAGCGCGAAGGCGACGGCGACGGTGAAGACCGTGCTGATCACCGCCATCAGGACGGAATTGTAGATCGACTGGGCCAGCGCCGGCGTGGAGAAATAGGCCGTGAAATTCGCGACGCCGAGGGTCTTGGCAGGACGCAGCACGACACGCCGGAACGCACCGGAATCATAGTCGCGCCATTCCGTTCCTTTTTCCAGCGTCGAACCGGCGAGAAAGGCCGCCTGGTCCGTCGTGCCGCGAATGCGGTAATGCACGGGACTGCGGAAGCTGAATTCCGGCAAGAATTTCGTCGCCGCAAGCCGCCCGTCGGAATTGGTCGAAAGCTCCCCGTCCGTCACGGCGCCGAGCTCCCGGTTCAAAGCCTCCGCGCTGACGACCGGCCCCCAGTTCGTGCCCGTCTCGTCACTCACCTGGAATTCGAAGGCCGCGAGATCGAACCGGTAGGTCGAGAACGACTTCGACAGCATGACGAAGAGCGGCGCACCGAGCGCGATGATCAGGTAGAGACCGATGACGGCCATGAAGCCGAGCTTGATGCGGTCGTCACGGGAGGATTCCTGTCGCAGTCTTTTCCCGACGAGGGGAAGATGAGGCGCTTCGAGGGCAATGTTCATCGTCATGCGCTCCTCGGAAAGAGCAGCAGGCGGTCACTCGGGATCTCCACCTGGATGACGCCGCCGGTTTCGATGTTGAGGCGGCGCACGGCATTGACGGAGAAGTCGGCGACGAGCGTGCGCTCCCCCAGCCGGGGCGCGGTCAGCCGCGTGCGCCAGAACATGCCGAGAAACTCCATTTCCCGCACTTCGGCATCGATCAGGTTCTGCGGCGTGACAGGTCGGTCAACGGCGTTGACCGCGTGGGCGTCGGCACCGTGCGGGATGATGTCGACCGGTCGCACCACGGCGGTTGTGGTCTGTCCGGTTGAAAAACCCTCCGTCCGGCAACGGAAGGCGGAATGGCCGATCTCGACCTCGCCATCGGCGAGGATCTTTGCGGCGAACTGGTTGGTCTCGCCAATGAAGTCGGCGACGAAGAGGGTGGCGGGGTGCCGGTAGATTTCCGTGGGCGAACCGACCTGCTCGATGACACCGTGGTTCATCACGACAATGCGGTCGGCCATGGCAAGCGCCTCTTCCTGATCGTGCGTGACCATGATGGTGGTGACGCCGAGCTTTCGCTGCAGCGCCTTGATCTCATGGCGAAGATGCACGCGGACCTTGGCATCGAGCGCCGACAGCGGCTCATCGAGCAGGAGAAGCCCTGGCGAAATGGCGATGGCGCGGGCCAGCGCGATACGCTGCTGCTGCCCGCCGGAAAGCTGGGCGGGATATTTCTTGCTCTGGGCGGCAAGGCCGACCGTGTCCAGCAGCTCGCCGACGCGGGCGGCGATCTCGGCCTTCGAGCGCCTGGTGTTCTCCAGGCCGAAGGCGATGTTCTGCTCGATGGTAAGGTTCGGGAACAGCGCATAGGACTGGAAGACGATGCCGTAGTCGCGCCGGGAGGCCGGCAGCGTCGAGATGTTACGGCCGGCCTGCTCGATCTTGCCCTGCGACTGGAGATCCAGACCGGCGATGGCCCGCAGCAGGGTCGTCTTGCCGCAACCCGAAGGGCCGAGAAAACAGATGAACTCGCCCTTGGAGATACTGAGGGAAATGTCGCGCAACGCGACAAAATCCGCATAACTTTTCCAGAGGCCGGTGATTTCGAGGTAGGGAGCCGACACGGCCTTGGGCCGATCTGCGGCTAAAGAGCCTGTAGGTGTCGGTTCGATCGACATGGCATGTCTCATCTGCAAGCTCCGTTGGCTGTCAGGCAATCTTCGAGAATGCGCGGGGCGAGGCACGAAAGCGCCCCGCCCTTCGATCACGATCAGGTCTTCGGCTCGGACTTGGCGTCGTAACGCTTCTGCCATTCCTTCAGGATGGTGCCGCGGTTGTTGGCGGCCCATTCGAAGTCGTTGTCGATCATCCGGGAGGCGATATCGTCAGGCAGATGCTCGACCTGCTTGGCGACGCCCGGATAGGCGACGACGGCGTAACCGGCATTGTACATCTCGTTGGCTTCCCTGGTGACCGACCAGTCGACCAGCGTCTTGGCGGCCTCGAGGTTCGCCGTGCCGGCGATGATGGCCGTCGCCTCGGCCTCCCAGCCCGATCCCTCGGACGGGAAGATGATGTCGATCGGCGCACCGGCGCTCTTGGCCTTGGCACCGGGGAATTCGAACGACACGCCGATCACCGCTTCGCCGGCGCCCGCCATCTTGCAGGGCTTCGAGCCGGAATGGGTATAGGCGGAGATGTTTTCATGAAGCTTGTCCATGAAACCCCAGGCCTTCTCCTCGCCCCACATCTGCATCCAGCCCGAAACGTCCAGGAAGCCGGTGCCGGAGGATGCCGGGTTCGGCATGACGATATGGCCCTTGTATTCCGGCTTCGTCAGGTCATCCCAACTCGCCGGCGCCGTCAGGCCGAGCTTCTCGCCCTCCACGGTGTTGTAGCAAAGGGCCGCCACATAGGCGTCCATGCCAACCCAGCTCGGCGGCGTGTCCTTGTCGACGAACTTCTTGTCGAGTTCCGCAACACCCTTGGGTTCATAGGCCTCCAGCATGCCCTCGGTCTTGAGGAGAAGCAGCGAGGTCGCGGCAAGCCCCCAGACAACGTCGGCCTGCGGGTTGTCCTTTTCGGCAAGCAATTTGGCCGTCATGACGCCGGTGGAATCGCGCACCCAGTTGATCTTGATATCCGGATGAGCCTTCTCGAAGGTCGCCTTGTAACGGTCGAGGTCGACGGCTTCGACGGCGGTGTAGACGGTGAGCTGGGTTTCAGCGAAAGCAATGGTGGGAAGCGCGGCGGCGATAGTGCCGGCAAGCAAAAAAAGCATGCGTCTGTTCATGATTGAAAATCTCCTCTGAAGGCCTGGAAAAATCCGGGAAGCGCCACGAACGATCTAACCGTCGCCCTTGTATGGTCAGCTTCGGGAGGCATTTTGCGCAGGGGTTTTCAGTAAGTAAAATTTATTATTCTTATCAACCGAACGATGAAAACTATAGATCATCCGTTTTTTGAACAAGACATACCCACAGTCTGCCACCCCCGCAATCGCCATGCTCCGCCCTTCCACAAGCAACAAAAAAAGGAGCCGCACGAAGCGGCTCCCGGAGTGTGTGATCCGGCAGGGGATTGCTCGGATCACCATGGCAGGGAGAAGGTTTTGACGTTGGTAAAGCTCTTCATCGCCTCGATGACACCTTCCTTGTAGCCGTTGCCGCTATCCTTGATGCCGCCGAACGGGCTCATCTCGATGCGGTAGCCCGGAACTTCCCAGATGTTCACCGTGCCGACTTTCAGGCCGGCGATGTATTTCTGCATGCGGCGGAAGTCGTTGGTGCAGACGCCGGAGGAAAGGCCGAAGGCAGTGGAATTGGAGAGCGCGATGAGGGCATCGTCGTCATCCGGGGCGCGGACGATCGGGATGATGGGCGCGAAGGTTTCCTCCATGACCAGTTCGCTGGCGTGCGAAACGCGGTCGACGACGATCGGGGGCAGGAGCGCGCCCCGGCGGCCCGGATTGTAGAGGATCTCGGCCCCCTCCTCGGCCGCCTTGTATACGCGGCTTTCGAAGACTGCCGCGGCCCTGGCATGCACCACGGTTCCAAGTTCCGTTGCGCGATCCATGGGATCGCCGAACTTCAGCTTTTTGGCCCGTTCCAGCACCAGCGGTACGAAGCGGTCGGCAACACGTTCCTGGCAGAGGATACGCTTGACCGCCGTGCAGCGCTGGCCGGAATTCTTGGTCGCACCGGCCACGGCAAGGTCGGCGGCCCTGGCGAGGTCGTCGTCCGACAGGTCGTTGAGGATGATCAGCGGGTCGTTGCCGCCGAGTTCCAGGATCTGGCGCTTGTAGTGGGCATGGGTGGCGATCAGCTTACCGACCGGCACGGAGCCGGTGAAGGTGATGAGGTCGAAATTCGGGTTGGTGATCATCTCCATGCCGATATCGCCCGGCCAGCCGGTGACGACGGACAGCATTTCGGGCGGCAGGCCCGCCTCGTACAGGATGTCGGCAAGGATGAGCGCCGTCATCGGCGTCAGTTCCGTCGGCTTCAGCACCACGCAATTGTTGGTGGCGATGGCCGGCGCCACCTTATGCGCCACCATGTTGAGCGGATGGTTGAAGGGCGTGATCGCGGAAATGGCGGTCAACGGTTCGCGCGTCGTGAAGATCTTGCGGGCCTTGCCGTGCGGGGTCAGGTCGCAGGAGAAGATCTCCCCGTCGTCATGGATGCACATCTGCCCGGACAGGGTCAGCACGTCGAAGGCGCGGCCCACTTCGTAAAGCGAGTCCTGCTTGGAAATACCGAGTTCCAGCGTGATGAGGTCGGAGACCTCCTCCTTGCGGGCCACCAGCAGTTCGGCCGCCCTGAGCAGGATGCGCTGGCGCTCGTAGCGCGTCAGCTTCGGCTGATAGCTTGCGGCGATCTCGAAGGCCTTCCTGGCATGCTCGGCATTGCCGGCTGGAACGGTACCGATGACGGCATCGTTCCAAGGGTAGCACACCTCGACCACCCCTTCGGTATCGACCATCTTGCCGGCGATCCGCATGGGCTCGTGGCGGATCGCGAATGTCGTTTCCACCTTGGTCATGGCTTCCTCCTAGTGCGCCGGCTGCGCGGCCGCGACGAGCGCGTAATAGAGGGCGTCGAAGTTGCGCAGCGTTCCGGCCGAAGAGAGCTCCGGCAGCGTGCGATTGGCGATGAACGGCACCTCCTGCTCGGTGAGACCGCCGTGGGAGCGCAATGGCTCGTTCAGCGCGGCAAGATCGTGCCGGTGTTCGCTGGTGCCGAGCGTCTTGTTCTCCGAGGAGATCAGCACGATGTCGCCGATCCGGTCGTCCGGCAGTTCGAAGCGCATGCAGGCTTCCGGCCGCGAAAGCACGACATCGATGCCGTCGATCGCCTTCAGCCGCTCGATAATCTCTTCCTTGTCCGCCATCTCGGGCAGGTAGGCCGTGGCGAAGGAGCCGAGTGCGCCGTGATGCACGACATAGGGATCGGTGATCGGCAGGATGACGCGGGCGGCGTCCTTGCCGAGCCATTCGTCGAGCAGGTCCTGCACGTAGATGACGTCAGGCCTGCCGTCCGCCTTGTGCTTCGGCTTCATGCCGTGGTCGGCCGTGACGATGATCGCCGCACCCAGCGCGTCGAGTTCCGTCAGGTAGTTGTCGAACATCTCGTAGAAGGCGTTGGCCTCCGGCACGCCCGGCGCGTATTTGTGCTGCACGTAGTCGGTGGTCGTCAGGTACATGACGTCGGGACGGAATTCCTTGAGGAGCTTCACGCCGGCGGCGAAGACGAATTCCGAGAGATCGGCGGAATAGACTTCCGGCACCGGACGACCGAGCCAGGCCGAAGCATTGTCGATGCCGTGTTCCGCCTTGGTCGACGTGTCCGACTTTTCCGAGGAGAAGCAGATCGCGCGGCCGTCGTCGAATGCCAGGCCGTGGCCGAGAAGGGCGCGCAGCTTGTCCTTCGCCGTTACCACCGCGACCTTGGCGCCGGCATCGTAGAAGGCCTTGAAGACGGTCGGCGCGCGCAGGAAACGCGGGTCGTTCATCATCACTTCCTTGCCGGTCGCGGGCTCGTAGAGATAGTTGCCGCAGATGCCGTGGATCGCCGGCGGGCGACCGGTGGCGATCGACAGGTTGTTCGGGTTGGTGAAGCTCGGGATGACGCTGAGCGCGGTGCGCTCCGTGCCGGTCTTGCGGATGCGCTCCAGCGTCGGCATCAGGCCGGCCTTGATGGCCTCGTCGAGATAGGCCGGCTCGCAGCCGTCGAGGCAGATGGCAATCGCCGGGACGTTCGGCCAGGGATAGGTGCGCCGGTTGGCGGTAACGGTGATCTTGGACATCTGGTTCATCGGGAGTTCCATTCTTCGTTAGGCCGCAAGACGGCTGCGTTCTTCAAGGGCGATGGCCGGGGGCGCGGCATCGTCGACACCCATTTCGGCAAGCGAAGAGCGGGCAGCGTCCACGACGCGGCGCATGACATGCTCGTCCATGCGGCCGATGCAGCCGACGCGAAAACTGTCCACCACCGTCAGCTTGCCGGGGTAGATGATGAAGCCCTTGTCCTTCATGAGGGCGTAGAAGCGGTCGAATGCAAAGGCCGGATGGGCCGGACTGAAGAAGGTGACGATGATCGGCGACAGCCAGCGGTCGGCAAGCAGCGTCTCGAACCCGGCCTCGCGCATGCCGGAGACCATGACGTCGCGGTTGCGGGCATAACGTGCGCCGCGGGCGGCAACGCCGCCTTCCTCGCGATGGATGCGCAACGCCTCCAGGAAAGCGGCAACGACATGGGTCGGCGGCGTGAACCGCCACTGACCGGTCTTGTTCATATAGTCCCACTGAGCATGCACATCGAGCGCCAGCGAATGGCTGCGGCCCTTGGCGGCCTCCAGCTCGCTCTTGCGGGCGATGACGAAGCCGAAGCCCGGCACACCTTCGATGCATTTGTTGGCGGAAGAGACGATCGCCTCATAACGCAGTTCGTCGATGGTGGCCGGCACCGCGCCGAAGGCACTCATCGAGTCGACCAGGAACTTGCGGCCGTGCGCATAAACCGCGTCGGAAATTTCCTTGAGCGGGTTGAGGATGCCGGAACTCGTCTCGCAATGCACGACGACAACGTGGCTGATCGCCGGATCGGCATCCAGTGCGGCGGCGACTTCGGGGCCGCGCGGCGGCATGTAGTCGCCCTTGTCGATCACCACATGGTCGCGGCCGAGATAGGTGAGCGTCTGGGCGATGCGCTTGCCATAGGCGCCGTTGCTCAGCACCAGCACCTTGCCGTCCTTCGGCACGAAGCTGCCGAGCATGGCCTCCACCGAGAAGGAACCGCTGCCTTGCATCGGCACGCAATCGAACTCGCCCTTGGTGTCGCCGGCGATTTCGAGAAGCTGGCGGCGCAGGTCGGCGGTCATGGCGCGGAAATCGCCATCCCACGAACCCCAGTCTCGCAGCATGGCCTCCTTGACGGCGTAGGCCGTCGTCAGCGGGCCAGGCGTCAACAGATAGGGCTCGCCGAGCCTGGGCGTTTCAAGCGGGGCAGAAGCAGTGTTTGGCATGGTCCGTCCTCACGTTTACTGATCTGGAGACGACAATGCGGCGGAAAGACATATCTGTAAAATCGTTCTTTTGTATAAATTTATCGATTTAATTTATGGTCCTAGACTGCAGGCACCAGACGGCTTTCCAGCAGGTCGCCAGTCTCCCGCAGACGCGGATAGGCCATGGTGGTGACCAGAGAATTGACCTCCTTCAGCGCGCGCACGATCTCCAGGTGCATGTCGCTGGACTGGATGGAAGCGGCGAGACCCTGCCGCAGGCGTTCCAGATGGTTCTTGCTGCTCGCCTCCACGAGGCTGCGCACATGCTCCTTCTGCCGCACCATCTCGCGGGCGATGACGGGGTCGGGCGAGACGAGCAGATTGGCGGCGAGCCGGACGTTGGAAAAAACCGCGCCATGCAGCAGCGTCAGTTCCCGCCAGCCCTGCGGCGAAAAGCCCCCTGCGCCGTCGAGGCGCTCCTGGGCCATCTGCAGCAGGCTCTTGGCGACGACGTCGCCGGCATATTCGAGATGGATCGCCGCCTCGGTGAGTTCGATGCCCCGGCGCGACTGCGCCTCGGTGAGCACCCCGCGGTTGACGGCCGCGATATAGAGCTTGATCTCGCTGTGAGCCCTGTGGATATCGCCATCGACGCGGCGCAGCGCTTCGACCGCTTCCGGCGTCGGCGAGTGGATGACCGTCATGACGGGTTCCAGCATCCGGGTGATGAGGTTGCCCATATGCAGCACCTCCCGCGCCGCCGCCGCGAGCGCCTGCGCCGGCTTGTCGATCAGCGAGCGGTCGAGGGCGCTGACATGGGCCGTCAGTTCGCCTTCGCTTGCCGCCTCCGGCGTGAGAAGCCGGACGAGACGTCCCATCAGGCCGCAGCCGACGAGCCCGATCAGAACCAGCGCGGCGTTGAACAGGACATGCAGGTTGACGAGCCTGCCGGCGACCGTATCGCCGGGCAGCCAGTCGAAAGGCGCATGCAGCGAAAACAGCGCGAAGGCCGCCGCACTGAACAATGCGCGAAACAGGAGGTTGCCCAATGGCAGGCGGCGCCCCTCGACCGGCAGGCCACGGGTCAGCCAGAGGGCGATCAGCCCGCCGCCGAGATTGACGCCGAGAACCAGCGGAATGCCGACATCGAGCGGCACGATCCCTTTCGCTGCGAAGGTCAGGATGAGCAGGATCGCCGCCACGCTGGAATGCAACGCCCAGGTGAAGGCCACGGCGAGGATCATGACCGTCAGCGCATCCTTGCCGAGGAAAGCGATGGCCGACGGCAGCAGCGGGCTTTGCGCCAGCGGCAGCGTCGCATGGCCGATCATCTGCAGCGACAGCAGCAGAAGGCCGATGCCAAGCAACCCGCGCCCCGCTTCCACCGCCCTGCGCGAACGCGCCTTCAGATGGAGGAGACCACCGCCGACGATCAGGAGGGGCGCCAGCCAGTGCAGGTCGAAGGAGAGGATCTTGACGACCAGCGCCGAACCGAGATCGGCGCCGAGCAGCACCGCGAGCCCCGCATCGAGGGCCAGCGCACCGCTGACGGCAAAGCCGGCCGCGAGCATGGCGACCGCCGTCGAACTTTGCAGGGCGATCGCCACCAAAGAGCCGTAGAACGCGGCGCGCAACCGCCCGCCGCCACCGCCGACGATGCGCGCCACCATATCGCCCGAGGCCGCCTCGACACCCTTCTTCACAAGACTGACGGCATAGAGCAGAAGGACGGTGGCGGCGGCAAGTTCGAGGGCGACGGCCGGAAGGGTCATGGGGCGCGATCCGCAAAGAGAGTGGAAATCTCCGAATTATCCTTTGCCGCTTTACATAAATCAAATCGTTAGTTTTAATAAACGCATAGCTTCATATTATAGAAAGCCGACCTTCATGCGCTATGTGCAACTCCGCGCCTTTCACAACGTGGCGATCCACGGCGGCTTTTCTCGCGCTGCGGAGGCGCTGTTTCTCACCCAGCCCGCCATTTCGGACCAGGTGCGCAAACTGGAGGAAGAGTACGATGTCCTGCTCTTCAACCGCAACAAGAAACAGGTGACGCTGACGCAGGCTGGCCAACAGCTTCTCGAAGTCACCCGGCGCATGTTCGATATCGAGCAGCAGGCGCTCGACCTCCTGTCGGAATCGCGCGCACTGCGCGCGGGAAGGCTGCGCATCGTCGCCGACGCCGCCCACCACCTCCTGCACATCCTCGCCGCCTTCCGTCGCGCCTACCCCTCGGTACAGGTCTCGATCGATGCCGGCAACACGGAGTCCGTCATCACCAGCCTGCACGCCTACGAAGCGGACATCGGCGTCCTCGGAGAAATCCCGCAATCCAGCGACTTCGAAATCCTGAAACTCAATTCCACGCCCATCATCGCTTTCGCGAGCCGCGACTATCCTCTCGCCGATACCAAGCGGATCTCGTTTTCCGAGCTTTTGAAGCACCCCCTGGTCATGCGTGAACAGGGTTCGAAGACCCGCCAGAAACTGGAGGTGATGGCACGGCAATGCAACGCGTCGCTTACACCTCTCATCGAAGCCGAAGGACGCGAAGCCGTTCGGGAGATCGTCGCGGCGGGTGGCGGGATAGGCTTTGTCTCTTCTGCCGAATTCGGGCAGGACAATCGCCTCATCCCGATCGAGATAGACGCGCCAGAAATGCTGATGGACGAGGCCCTGATTTGCCTTCGCGAGCGCGCCAACGGCAAGCTGGTGAGCGCATTCTTCGACATTGCCCGCAAACTTGCGCCCGCATCGGCGTAAGCCCAAGGTTTCGCTCAGGCAAACCGTCGCCATGATGGAGGGCCGGCACCTCGCCGCCTGCAACGCCGCAGGCTGAAGGCCTGCGACCTGGGAATCCATGCAAAGCATCGGAGCCGGAACCCGAATGCTTAACACATCAACAGCATTCCCGGCGAACGCCGCCGAAAATGCCTTAGCCTGGGATTCCCCCTGCAACCACCCGAATTCCGGCGTCAGGTGCGGGCACCGGCAACACGGTAACGATCGAGCGCTACGGCCCCGATGATGACGAACCCCTTGATTATGAACTGCCAGATATCGCTTACACCCGTCAGAATGAGGCCATTTGACAGCACCGCGATGATCATCGCACCGATGAGGGTGCCCCAGATCGACCCGACACCTCCGACGAAGCTGGTCCCACCGAGAATAACGGCCGCGATTGCGTCAAGTTCATAAGATTGGCCCAACTGAAGCCCGTTTGCAGCATACAGCCTGGCTGCCGACATCGCCCCGCCGAGCCCGGCCAGGAGGCCGGAGACGCCGTAGACGAAAAGAAGAACCCACCAGACCTTGATCCCCGACAGCCGTGCGGCATCGGCGTTGCCCCCTACCGCATAAATTCGGACGCCCAGAACGGTGCGGCGAAGAATGACCCAGGACACCAGCACCGTCGCGAGAGCAATGATCATGAGCCATGGCACGCCGAAAAGGGAACCATTGCCTATGAATGCGAAAGTGAGATCGGAGTTGAAAACCGTATTGTCGCTGCCCAGGAAGCGGGCAAAACCACGCACCGCCGTCATGGACCCCAGCGTAACGATGAAGGGCGGGAGTTTTGCGAACGCGATGAGGGCGCCGTTCATCGCCCCAAGGACCAGGCCGACCAGCAAGGAGGCAGGCAAGCCCAGGTGCTCGAAACCCGGCATGAGGGAGACCAACAGGGCGGACATCGCCGAGGCGGCCAGGATGGAGCCGACCGAAAGGTCGATGCCGCCAGTGAGAATGACGAACGTCATGCCTGCGGCGAGAACCGTGTTGATCGACGCCTGCTGGGCGACGATCGAGAGGTTGCCGACGGTCAGAAACCGGCCGGCTGTCCATAAGGACTCGCCCGTCTCCGCGTATGAGGAAAGGACCTGGAAGAGCAGTGCGATCAGAATGAGGACGGGAAGCATTCCCATTGCCCGTATCGTGGCTCCAACCGAGCGATTCCGGATCTGCATTTGTTGTGTCGAAGTGTCTGGCGATGTCATATCCGTTCCCATCAAATTCAAAGTTCAAGCCGACCTCACCATCGAGATCAGGCGGAGGTCGCAATCTCCATGATGTTTTCCTGGGTGATCTCGGGGCCTTTGAGCGACCCGGCGATGCGCCCCCCGCGCATGACGATCACCCGGTCGCAAATGCCCACGATTTCCGGGAGTTCAGACGAAATGACGACGATCGCGATGCCTGATTTCGCGAGGTCGTCGATGAGCTTGTAGATTTCGGATTTGGCGCCGATGTCCACGCCTCGCGTCGGTTCGTCGAGGATCAGGAAACGCGGGTTCGTCTCAAGCAGCCGCGCCAGAAGCACTTTCTGCTGGTTTCCCCCCGACAGGCTGCCCACGGCCACGTCGGAAGACGCTGCCTTGATGCTTAGAAGCTCGGTGGCCTTCCTGCTGCGCCGGCGCGCTGCGATCCGGTTGAGAAAGCCAAATTTCGAATCCCTCTCGATCACATCGAGGTTGAGGTTCTCCGACACACTCATGTCAAGGAACAGGCCCAATTGCTTCCTGTCCTCGGTAAGGTAGGCGATGCCGGATCGCTGCGCGTCCAGCGGGGAGCGGATGTCGATCCGGCGACCGTCGAGTTCGATTGTCCCGCTCGCTCTGCGGTCGGCTCCGCATACCAGGCGGGCCAGTTCGGTTCGGCCTGCGCCGACGAGGCCCGCGATGCCCAACACCTCGCCCCGGTGAACATCGAAACTGCATTCGTGGACACGCCGCCCGTCGCCGACCCCCTGGACTCGAACGGCGACGGTCCCCATTTCACCTTCGGGGGAATGGCCCTTCTTGTAGAAAGAGCTGACGTCGCGGCCCACCATCATCCGCACGACGGTTTCAGGAACCATATCAGAGCGATCAAGGGTTCCGACATATGTGCCGTCTCGCAGCACCGAAACCCGGTCCGCAAGTTCGTAGACCTCGTTCATCCGGTGGCTGATATACACGATCGCCATCCCGTCGGACCGGAGCTGACGCATGAGCTGGAACAGCTTGTCCGTCTCCCGTTCCGAAAGCGTTGTGGTCGGCTCGTCCATTACCAGTATCCGGCACTTGAAGTTCAGCGCGCGGGCGATCTCAACGAGCTGCCGTTCGGCGATCGAGAGCTGTCCCACCTTGTCACGCGGTCCAAAATTGGCATTCAGCCTCTTGAGGATGTTCCGGGCGCCCTCCTCCATGGCCGAACGGCTGACGAACCGGCTTCGCGAGATCTCCCGCCCCAAATAGATGTTCTCGGCGACGGTAAGGTTCGGCGCGAGCGACAGCTCCTGGTAAATGATGGAAATGCCCAGCGCCTGGGCCGCATGGGGTCCGGAGATCCAGACGCGTTTCTGGTCGATGTAGATCGCGGAGTTTGCATCTGGAAGATACGCGCCCGACAGGATTTTCATGAGTGTGGACTTGCCCGCACCATTCTCACCCATCAGGGCATGAATTTCGCCCAAGCGAACATCGAGCGAGACGTTCGACAGCGCCTGCGCTCGCCCGAATGTCTTCGATACGTTCTCCATTCTCAGATAGGAACTGCTTGCCATGGTCATCGAGGTCACCTTGTCGGAAAGGAACTTTGTGGAGCGGGTTGCCGTTCTTCGGTGGCGAAGTCGCAGAAAACGTTCGATATGCATGCATGGTGGGATTGCCATTTCGTCGCGCTGGAGGAGTTCCAGCCGGGCGAGATCGCCTCGCCCCGGATCATTCCGTCAAAACAATTCCCTGAAGCGTTTCCGGTGACCGGACTCACCGGAAACGCTTCAGGAGTTTGAGCAGAAATCGCCGGCGGCGGAAATGTCACTGCCGGCGAAGTCGACTACCTGGAACTGCTCCATCCATGAAAATCGGAAATATTTTCCGGCGTGATCAAGGTTGGCGTGATCAGCGTTTTCACCCGTTCGGGGCGCTTCCCGTTCAACAGATCGTTGCCTGCCCTGACCGCGCGGACAGCCATCTCGTATGGATCCTGAGACGCTGAAGCATGAATTTTTGTGGCGGGATCCTTGATTGCTTCTTCAACATCGGGCGAGCCATCGACGCTGGTGATGAAGAAATCGTCACGGTTCGCCTGGCGCATGGCCAGCGAAGCGCCGATCGACGAGGGATCGTTGATACCGAAAACGGCGTCAATCTTTGGAAACCGCACCATGAGCGCCTGCATCACGGCGAGGCCGCCGTCGCGAGATCCCTTGCCATCCTGGTCGCTTGACAGGATCTTGATGCCCGGCGCTTTTTCCAGCGCTGCATTGCATCCCTTGACCCGCGCGACGACAGAGGAAACCGGAGGGCCGTTGATGATGACCACATTGCCTTGTCCGTTGAGACGGTCGACGATATACTGGCAGGACATTTCGCCCGCAGCGACGTTATCCGTCATGAAGATGGCGTCCTCGCCCTCTGCTTCCTCATCAACTCCGACGACGAAAACTCCGGCCGCCTGAGCCCGCTTGATGGCCGCGCCCAGTGCCCGTGGGTCGACTGCGTCAAGAACGATGACGTCGACGCCGGCGGCCACAAAGCTGTCGATTTGCTGCATCTGCTTCGACAGATCGTAGTCCGAGGCAACGACGGTCACCTTGACGTCCGGGTTGATTTTCTTTGCTTCCGTTTCGACGCCGCGGGCAATCGCGGTGAAGAATGGATTGCCCAATGAGCCGACGGAAACGCCGATCTTGGACAGCATTTTGGCGTGAACCGGTGAGGCGATGGCGACCGCACCGAACAGGGCTGCGGCGAGCAATTTCGATTTCATGCTTTTGACTCCTCCTTGTTGATAGGTGCGCGGAATGCGCGCCTGTTCCAGCTCCCGGCTGGCCGATCCGAGGCTTAGGCACATCGGGTCGGCGCCGGTGCTTTTCTGCACGGTTGACAAAGCCGAAGCGTCAACCGTCATTTCCCCCTCCCGAAGACATCGCGTATACCGACGCTTCCGGCCTCGAATTGTTCTTCGATGCGCAGGACTTCGTTCCACTTCGCCATGCGCTCGGAGCGGGCGAAGGACCCGACTTTGAGCTGTCCGCTGTCCCAGCCGACGGCGAGGTGGGCGATGGCCACATCCTCCGTCTCGCCTGACCGCGCCGAAACGATCGTGCCGAAACCCGCGCGTTTCGCCGCCGCGCAGGCTGCCTTCGCCTCGCTGACGGTTCCGGCCTGGTTGACCTTGATGAGCACGGCATTGACATTGCCGTTTGCGGCTGCCCGTTCCACGAGGTTCGCGTTGGTGACGAGGAAATCGTCGCCGATCACCTGCATGCGATCGCCGACAGAGGCGGTGAAACGGGCAAGACCATCCGGATCATCCTCCGCCAGCGGATCTTCGACGGAGACGATGGGGTAACGTTCACACCAGCGCAGCAGGTATTCGGCCATGCCGTCGCTGTCGAGTTCACGGTCTTCCATGGCGAGGCGATAGCGACCGTTGCGTCCGAATTCGGACGCGGCGATGTCGAGGGAGATTGCCGCTTCGTGCCCCGGCGTGTAGCCAGCGCGTTCTATGGCCGAAACGAGGGCGTCGAGCGCCTCTTCGTTGCTGTCGAAGGCGGGCCACCAGCCGCCCTCGTCGGCAACACCCTGCAGGCGGCCGCGCTCTGCCATCAGCGAACCCGCCGCACGGTAGATCTCCGCCGTGATCTCCAGCGCCTCGGCAAAGCTCTGCGCGCGCTGGGCAACGACCATGAAATCCTGGACGTCGGTCCGCCGGCCGGCATGCGCGCCGCCACCGAATATCTGGATCTCCGGCAGAGGAATGCTCACAGGCTGCCCGCCGGCACAATAGCGCCAGAGCGGCATTCCGCTGCTCGCCGCAGCCGCATGCAGCACCGCCAGCGATACGGCCACGGTGGCGTTGCCGCCGAGGCGAGCCTTGTTCACCGTTCCGTCGAGCCCGATCAGCCGCTCGTCGACCTCTTCCTGCTTCAGCGCATCGATCCCCCGAAGGGCCGGCGCGATCTCATCGCGGATGCCCGCGAGCGCCTGCGACACATCGAGACCGCCGAGCCGGTCGCCGCCGTCGCGCAGTTCGATGGCCTCGCGCGTGCCGCGGGAGGCGCCGGCGGGCGCAATGCCGCGGCCTGTCGCCCCGTCCGCCAGCGTCACCTCGGCTTCCACCGTCGGGCGGCCGCGCGAATCCCAGATACGGCGGGCGTGTATGCTTCGGATAGTGCTCATTCGGTGGTTCTCCAGAGGTCGGAAATTTGGGAAAGTCGGGGCAGCGGGCTGGCGACGAGCGGCCGCGCGAAGGTGCGCACGCGCTCCTTCTCCCGATCGGTTTGCAGATATTCGACCGGCGACTTGCCATCGACACGGGCAAGAAAGAGCGCCGGCAGGAGCGCGGCGGCACGGCTTTCGAGTTCCGCTCCATCCTCCCAGTCGACCCATGCAAAATAGGCGGCGAGAAAGGCGTCGAAGGCGCACGCAAGATCGGTCTTGTTGCCCCCCTCTCGCGCACCCTTGAGGAGAAGATGGTTGAGGCAGAAGGCGACATCGAATGCAGGATCGCCGAACCAGGCGCATTCGGCATCGAGGAAAACCGGCCCATCAGGGCCGCACAGGATATTCTTGGGGCTGACATCGCCATGCACCAGCGCCCGCTTGGTGGAGAGTGTCCGCAGCGCGAGACGTTCGAGGGCATCGGAAAGATCGGTATGTGCCCGGGCTGTGGCCCGCAGATACGGTTCGATACGGATTGCCTCGAAAGTATCGTCATTGGCAAAGGCGGCGGGAACCGAGGGATCAGCGGCACTCTGGCCGTGAATGGTTGCAAGGCTCCGGCCGACAGCGCCCGCAAAGGCTGGGTTGACCTTTCCCGCCAGCAGTTGCTCCTTCCAGACAGGATGCGTTTCGGCGGGAAGGTAATCCATCGCGAAGGTGCCCGATGCCACGTCCTCGCCGAGGATCGCCGGGGCGGCCCCAGGAACCCAGCCGCTCGCGCGGCGAAGCCAGGCTGCTTCGGCGGCATTGCGGCTGATCGGCGCCTCCCAGACGGCGGCCACCTTCAACCGGGCGAGCGCTCTCTTCACGCAGAAGCGGCGCCCCGGCGCTTCCACAAGCACGATATCGGAGGCGACGCCCCCGGTCAGCGGCTGCATGATGAGCAGCGTGCCCGGAGTGACGAGGCCCATTTTCTGCAGGACGGCGGCAAATTCGGGGTCGACCATGACCTCTCCCCAACGCGATGGAAATGGCCGGGCGCCGGCAGGCGGCGCCCGGCGGATGGAGATCAGGCGGCGTCGTAGCCGAGAATGCCCTTGATCTCGAGGAAGTCCTCGAGGCCGAACTCGGCATATTCGCGCCCGTTGCCGGACTGTTTGTAACCGCCGAAGGCGACCCCCGCGTCCCAGGCGGGATAGTTGATGTGGACATTTCCGGTCCGCATCTGCCGGGCCGCGTGCCGCGCCTTCTCCAGGTCGCGGGACTGGATGTAGGAGGCGAGCCCATAGACCGTGTCGTCGGCCCGCTCCAGCGCCTCCTCGACCGTATCGTAGGGCAGGATCGACAGGACCGGCCCGAAGATCTCCTCGCGGGCGATGCGCATGTCCGGCGTCACGTCGGCAAACACCGTGGGACGGACGAAGTAGCCGCTGTTGAGGCCATCGGGCCGGCCGGCACCGCCGGCCACCAGCGTCGCACCTTCGCGGACGCCACTTTCGATGAGGTCCTGGATCTTGTCGAACTGGACCTGGCTGATGACTGGGCCGAGCTTTGGATCCTGCCTGGCCGGCCCGACCCCATAGCTCTCGGCAGCTTTACGCGCATGCGCGATCACCTCCTCCTGCCGGTCGCGCGGCACGAACATGCGCGTCGGCGCGTTGCAGGATTGCCCGCTGTTGAGGAAGCAGCCAGCCACGCCCTTGGTGACGGCGTCCTCGAAATCGACATCCGGGAAGAGGATGTTGGCGGATTTGCCGCCAAGCTCCTGATGCACCCGCTTGACCGTGTCGGCTGCGGCCTTGGCGACGAGGATGCCGGCGCGCGTGGAACCGGTGAACGACATCATATCCACATCCGGGTGACTGGCGAGCGCCTGGCCGGCCGTCGCTCCGTCACCGTTGACGAGATTGAAAACACCGGCCGGAGCGCCGGCCTCGTCCATGATTTCGGCGAAGATGATCGCATCGAGGGGCGCGATCTCGCTCGGCTTCAGCACCATCGTGCAGCCCGCCGCCAGCGCCGGCGCGACCTTGCAGGTGATCTGGTTGAGCGGCCAGTTCCAGGGCGTGATCATGCCGACGACGCCGATCGGCTCCTTGGTGATGAGAGCCGTGCCCTTGCGCTCCTCGAAGGAATAGGTCTTCAGCACCTCTGCCATCTTTTCCAGATGGGCGAGCCCGATCCAGACCTGCGTATCGCGGGAAAAGGAGCGTGGCGCACCCATTTCCCGCGAAATCGCTTCGGCAAGATCGTCCTGGCGGCGCTTGTAGGCGGCGATAACGCGTTCGAGAAGCGCCAGGCGCTCCTGCGGCGTGGTACGGCCGAAGGTGCGGAACGCGCGCTTGGCGGCAGCGACCGCCTTGTCGACGTCAGCCTGACCAGCTATCGAGATTTGCGCGAAGGGCTGCTCGTCGGAAGGATCGATGACGTCGAATGCATTGGCTTTTATCGGATCGACCCACTGGCCGTCGATATAGAACTGAAGATTATGTGACATGGCTTCCTCCGTTAAATTGTTCACATGTGCCTGTGCGAAGCGATGAGCGCTTGCGCATCAGTGTCTTTCGAAAGAAAAAGAAGACACTTTCCGTTTAAAAAGGAGCGTGCTTCGGCACGAATGATGATGGCCCAAGACAACGACGCGGAATCGCTGGACATCGAAGCGCGCCGCGAGCGCATAGCGAAGATGGTCGATACCGAGCAGTTCGCCTCGGTAAAGCAACTCGCCAAGCTTTTCGGCGTTTCGCAGGTGACGATCCGCACGGATATCGACGCGTTGAGCAAGGAACACCATGGCCTGCGCCGCGTGCGCGGCGGCATCCTGCGCGGCCAGGTGCCCTATTCCGAAACGCCCTACGAGGCGCGCAGCACCAGCGAGGAAGCCGGAAAGCGCGCGATCGGCGAGGCGGCCGCAGATATCGTGCAGAGCAACGATACGATCATCCTGGACGTCGGCACCACCACCATGGCGATCGCCGAGGCGCTGGTGAAGCGAGCGGACCTGACCAACGTCACCGCCTTCACCAACGGCATCAATATCGCACTGACGCTGGAGAGGGCCTATCCCCGCATCATGACCGTTGTCACGGGCGGCAGCCTGCGCCCGCTTCAGCATTCCCTCGTCGAGCCGATGGCGACGCTGATCCTTGGCAACATCACCGCCAACATCGCGTTCATCGGCTGCAACGGCGTCGATCCGGACTTCGGTATCAGCACGACGAACCTGCCGGAAGCGTCGATCAAGCAGGTCATCGTGCAGGCTGCCCATCAGGTCATCGTCGTGGCGGATGCCAGCAAGTTCGGCCGTCGGACGCTTGCCCATGTTTGCGGACTGGAGGATGTCGATAGCTTCCTGACGGCGGGCTTCGTCGACGAGGCCCTCATCACGCAGATCCGCGAGGCCGGCGCGACCTTCCGCAATGCCCTTCCTGCAACCAAGGCGCCGGAAATGTAGGGTCGAGACGCGGCTGGCAGGTATCACGGCGCGACCTGTTGCGGTGCAATGGCGCGGCCATCCGCATCGAAGACATGCCAATGCCGCGGCTCGGCCCCGAGGCGAATGGTATCGCCGGCCAGGAAGCGGGCATCGCGCGCCACCTTGGCGATCATCGGCTCGTCCGTGCCGACATCGACATGCAGGAGCTGCACCTCACCGAGCTGTTCGACGAGTTCGACCCGCCCCGCGATGGGCGCGTCGTCCCGGACGACGACGTCCTCCGGCCGGACGCCCGCATGGCCGGCGCCGCTCCGGCCGTAACGCCAGACGGTCAACAGATCGCCCGACGGCAACGCAACCCGGCCCTCTCCGTCGATGGCGCACGGCAGGACGTTCATCGCCGGGGAACCGATAAAGCGGGCGACGAAGAGATTGGCCGGTTTTTCGTAAAGCTCCAGCGGCTTGCCCACCTGCTCTATCCGTCCCCCATTGAGAACGACGATGCGGTCGGCAAGCGTCATCGCCTCCACCTGATCATGGGTGACATAAATCATCGTCGTCCCCGGCATGCGCGCATGAAGTTTCGCGATCTCGACACGGGTCGCCACGCGCAACGCCGCGTCGAGGTTGGAGAGCGGTTCGTCGAACAGGAAGACCGAGGGATTGCGCACGATGGCGCGGCCGATAGCCACGCGCTGGCGTTGCCCGCCGGATAGCTGCTTGGGAAGGCGGTCCAGATAGGAGGTCAGCTGCAGCATGACTGCCACCTTCTCCACCGCCGCATCGATCGCCGCGCGCGGCTGGCCGGCAAGCTTCAGACCGAAACCGATATTCTCCCGTACGCTCATGTGCGGATAGAGCGCATAGGACTGGAACACCATGGCGATGCCCCGGTCCGATGGTGTCTCGGTGTTGACGATCCGGCCGTCGAACCGCATCACGCCGGTGCTGATCTCCTCAAGGCCGGCTATCATGCGCAACAGTGTCGACTTGCCGCAGCCGGACGGGCCGACGAAGACGATGAATTCGCCGGGTTCGATTTCCAGGTCGATGCCGTGAAGGATCGTCAGGGCACCGAACGTCTTTGTGCAGGATTCGAGCGTCAGTTGCGTCATGATACGGTTCTCGCCTCCGGCCTACATCAGCACGGGATCGGTGGTGCGAAGGTCGTCTTCCAGCGACCTGAACGGTGTGGTGTTCAGCTTGGCAAGACCGGCATGGTAGGCCTTGACGGCCTCGGTCGGCGAAACCTCGCCATCGGCGACAAGCCGCATCTGGCGGATCATACCGAGCGGATCTTCGGCAAGGTTGATCTTGCGGCCGAAGAGGGCGATGCGTGCACCGTACTTCTTGGCGTCGTGCAGCAGCTTGAGGCAGTCATAGGTCGTGCCGGAACCACCGCCGAGGACACCCACGATAAGGTTCGGATCGTAGCCCGCCAGCTCCTCCATGGCGCGCGGTCCGTTATAGACGACCTTCAGGAAGCGCGGACGGGCATTCTGCGGGACTGCGGCGAGACTGCGGATGATGCAGTCGTTGACATAGGACGGCATGCCCTCCGGCGTCAGCCCCTGTTCGAGATTGGGGTTGAACACTTCCAGGAAATAGGGGAAGCCGGCAGCCACCGCCTCCCTGCGGAAGTCGCGGAACGACTCCAGGGAGTCGCGATCCGCTTCCGCATCGTTGTTGAAAGTGATGGAGTAAAGTCCGATGTCGGCGCGCCGGGCACCCTCGCTGCTCACGCAGTCGGCAATCTCGGCCGTGCGGAACGGCATGGAGGGCACCTGGCGATAGGCAGCGTTGCGCAACGCCCAGGCGTCGGTCGTGTCGTTGGCACGGATGCCGACGGCGATGTCCGACGTGTCGAACAGCTTTTCGCGCGTGGCAAGCTGCTCCATGTTGCTGACGCTGAGCAGGATGAGATCGACGATATCCTGCTCGACGATCGCCCGGACCTGTTCGAGAAACATCTCGCGGCTGCGCATACGACCGTTCTCGTTGCCGTCCTGGTCGCGCATCGCACCGCCATGGGCAAGCCCGAACCCCATGTCGGAATCCTTGGCGTCGCAGATGATGAATTCCTTCGAACCGGCGGGATCGGCGGCGATGCGGGCAAGTTTTTCGTCGAGGCGTGTCATGGTCGTTGTTCCAATGTATTGAGATGTGACGGGGGTGGTGGGCAGTCTCGCAACCTTTGCACCGCATGGCGGATGCGAAGGCGCTCGATAAGATGGGAGAGGTCGCGAAGTCCGTCCGCGGGATCGCCGCCGGTCTCCTCGCAAAGGATGGCCGAGATGCGTTCGAGCATTGCCGTCGAAAGCATGCCGTCGATGGCGAGCGTCGTGCGGCGAAAGATGATGTCCTCGACGCTCGCTGCCATTTCGCAGCGCACAAGCCGCAGGATTTCGCGCTCGCTGTAGGACGGCGCGTCGGCCAGCGGCGCGTCGGTTCCCTCCGCGAGAAAGGCGGCGACGGCTTGTGCGCCCGCACCGTAGCGGTTGACGAGCACCTCGCTTCGCTCCGGTGAAAGGCCGTGACGATCGGCGAGCGACCGGGCGAGCGCCTGACGGGCCGGCGCCTGCGCCATGCCCTGCCCGCCGCCGACGGCACGGTCGCCGGTATCGACGCTCCGGCCCGAGCCGAGCCTTTGCATGACGGCCTCGCAGACCTGTGCGGAAAAAGCCCGGAAGGTCGTCCACTTGCCGCCGACGAGATTGAGAATCGGGAAGGATCGATCACCCTCCGGCTCGAAGATGGCGATCGCGTGGTCGCGGCTCACCGCTCCGGGCGTTGTCGCGCCGGATTTTGGAAGGGGGCGGACACCGCAGAAACGGAAAACGACATGCTCGCGGCCGAAATCGATCTTCGGGAAGATGACACGGGCGGCGGCGAGGAGATAATCCTCCTCGTCCTCCGAGCAATGAGCGAGATCGGGGTTTTCCACCGGGATATCGGTCGCGCCGAGCAGCACCTTGCCGCGGATCGGGTAGATGATGCAAACCCGTCCTGCACCATCGTCGAAGATCATGCCATGGCCGGATAGAGCCTTGAACAGTCCGGGATGGTCGATGACGATATGCGAGCCCTTGGTGCCGCCCATCAGCGGGCGATCGATGCCGAGCGCGCCGTTGGCAAGATCGATCCAGGCGCCGGCGGCGTTGACGACGACTTTCGGCCGCAGCGTGAAGCAGCGCCCCGAAATTTCGTCGCGAAGCACCACGTCGCTTCCCTGGATCGCGACGAGGGCGCAATGATTGAGCGCCATGCTGCGCGGCGATGCGTCAAGACCTTCGGCGATCATTTCCACGGCGATACGCTCGGGAGCGTCGATCACCGCGTCGTAATAGACCGAAGCGGCGCGCACCGCAGGGTGCAGCGCGGGGAAGAGACGGCGCACGCCGCGCGAAAGCATCGCGCGATGGAGCGGCGTCGACCGGTCGAACCGGCCAAACCAGTCGTAGAGAAGAAGACCGATCTCCGCCATGACGAAACCGCGTTCGCGCAATGAGGCGGAAAACCCGAGGACCCGCTTCACCGACGTCAGCAGCCCGGCGCCATGGGAAAAGAACGGAATGGCCATCGGAAGCGGCCGGATCATGTGGCCGGCGGCTCGCAACAGCCGGTTCCGCTCCCGCGTCGCTTCCGCGGTCAGCCGGAATTCACCGTTTTCCAGATACCGCAGGCCGCCATGCGCCATGCGCGAGGAGGCCATGGAGGCACCGGCGCCCCAGTCGACCCGATCGACGGCCAGGACGCCGACGTCCTGCAAGGCGAGATCGCGGAACGTGCCCGCGCCGTTGATGCCGCCGCCCACCACCAGCACGTCGATGTCGCGCATCGCTTGCACGGCGGCAAGCGCGGTCGCCCGGGGCGGCAGATTGGTTGCGAAGGAGCGAGCCGCGGACATGGCGATCAGGCCTCCGCCGAGAACTGGATCTTCATGGTGCCTTCCTTGACGGGTGAGAGCATGTGGCGGGCAATCGCTTCCAGCGGCAGGCGGTGCGACACGAGCGATTCTGCGCGTGCGCCGAGGCCCTGGAGCACGGAGAGCGCGTCGGGAATGTTGCCGGAGAGCGAATGGCTGCCGACGAGCGTAAGTTCCCGCCGGAAAATCTCGAAAGGAGCAAAACCCGCCTTCACACCCGGCGGGCAGACGCCGAAGAACAGAAGTGTCGCCCCGTCGGCGGCAAATACCGGCATACGCTCGCAGACGGACACGACACCGGTGCAGTCGATGACGATGTCGGAGCGCCGGCTCTGCCGGACTTTCTCCGCACCATCCGGGCCGACAGCCATGGCCGCGCCGAGTTCGACCGCCCGCCGGCGGCGGCTTTCCTCGAGGTCAACCATGGTAACGTCGGTCACACCCCGGGCATTGAGCCCCATCATCATCATGAGGCCGATCGGTCCCGCGCCGAAGATGATAGCGCTGGCGCCCGGCGTGGTGCGCGTCCGGTCGATGCCATGCATGACGCAGGCGAAAGGTTCGGCGAGCGCGGCGATATGGAACGGCAGGTCGCCGATCGGATGGACATTGCGGGCATCGACGGCGACCAGCGGCGCAAAGCCGCCGTTCGACGTGGCGCCGTAAGCCTTGAGATCGGTGCAGAGGCTTGGACGCCCTTTACGGCAGGCGTCACACCGACCGCAGGTGATCAGCGGATCGACGGCGACGCGGGCGCCGACGACAATCGACGTGACAGCCGCGCCGACGTCCACCACCGTGCCGGCGATCTCATGGCCGGGTACCACCGGATAGGCGCCGAGATAGCGACCATGCAGGATATCGAGATCGGTATGGCAGACACCGGTCGCCGCCACTGCGATGAGAACGTCGTTCGGGCCGGGCTTCGGATCGGCGATATCCTCAATGGCGGAATGACCGATGCTTTTGAAGACAAGTGCTTTCATATCGGTTTCCTCACCCCTTGACCGCGCCGGCAGTCATGCCATCGACCATGCGGCCGACGAGAAGCGCGGTGAAAACGAGACTGGGCACGATGGCGATGATGGTGCCCGCCGCCATCTGGCCCCACTGGACGTCGGCGAATTTCATGAAGCCGAGGATGGCGCCGGTGATGACCTGCGTATTCTTTCCGGCCAGGACCAGCGGAAGCGCGTAGCTGTTCCACGAGAAGATGAAAGCGAGTACGGCGCTGGCGAGGATACCGGTCAGAGACATGCGCGTGGCGATGCGGAACTTCGTCCAGATCGAGCCGCCATCGACCGCGACCGCCTCCTCGATCTCGCGCGGGATCTCCTCGTAGAAGGAGCGCATCAGCCAGACGATCAGCGGGAAGCATACGAGCTGGTAGGCAATGATCAGGCCGAGATAGGTATTGTTGAGCTGAAGCGTGCGATAGAGCACGAAGAGCGGCAACACCACGAACAGCTCTGGCGCAAAGCGCAGGCTGACGAAGGAGAAGGCGATATGCTCGCGCGCCGGAAGGCGCATCCGGGCGATGGCATAGGCTGCCGGCAAGCCGATCAGCAGGCTGAGAGCGACCGAACCGAGCGTCACGATCAGCGTGTTGCGGAAGGGTGCCAGAAAGTCCGGCAGCGTCAGCACGGCACGAAAATTATCGAGCGTCGGCGTGAAGTCGATGAATTTCGGCGGCCAGGCGATGATGTCGCTGCCCTGCTTGAAGCTCATCAGGACGATCCAGGCGATCGGCGCCAGCGCGAACGACGTCCAGAGCGCCAGCGCCGCGAAGACCGCAGCACCGCGCAGGCGCTCACGCCGGTTGACGATGCGAATGGGAGAGGTGGCGGTCATCAGGCGTTCCTCGCGCGGCGCATCGACAGGAGGGCCATGGAAAGTCCGTAGCAGAGCACCCAGAGAATGAAGAGCGCCGCCATGGACCGGCCGAAATTGAGATAGTTGATGCCCTGCTCATAGGCGAAGACGTGCAGGTTCTTGGTAGAACCGACCGGCCCGCCCTTGGTGGAGGACCAGATCGCGTCGAACATCTTGAGGCAATCGATGCCGCGGAAGAGCACCACGAGCACGATGAAGGGCTTCATCATCGGGATGTAGATGCGCGTCAGCCTCGCGAAGAACCCTGCCCCGTCGACATGGGACGCCTCGAGGATTTCCTTGGGAACCGACTGCAGGCCCGCCAGCATGATGAGGATGACGAATGGCGTGAAGATCCAGGTGTCGATCAGCACAATCGACCAGAAGGCCATGGTCGGGTTGCCGAACCAGTTGACGCTGCCCAGGCCGATCGATTGCAGGAGGTAGTTGATGACCCCGCGCTCGATCAGCATGACCTTCCACATGATCGTGGCGGCGATCGGCGGTACGAGCATGGGCATGATGACCAGAACCCGGAACACCTTGGTCCAGCGCGCCGGCCAGTTGAGGAGCAGCGCCACGGCAAAGCCGACGACCGTCTGAACGGCGACGCAGCTCACCGCGAATTTGAGGGTGACGACAAGCGCCGCGAACTCTGGCGTACCGGGTTTGAAGACGGCGGCGACGTTGGCCCCGCGGTTGAAACGCAAGGCATCCGGGCGGGTCAGCGTGAAGTCGCTGAAGGACCAGCGCACACCCTGCAGGAAAGGCCACATCACGCCGGCCATCAGCAGCAGCCCCGGCAGGACGAAGAGCAGCGCAAGCCGGCTTTCCGTCCAAAACAGGCTTCGTCGGTCCTTCCGCGTGGGCTGCATGGGTCGATCCAGTTCAATTGAAGATGACGGTCAAGGCGAAGGCGCCTCTAAGGCCCCGCCGAGATGCGGCGGGGCGATGCTTGGAAAGGAGCGCAGCGATTATTGCGCCGCGGCGCGAACCCGTTCCATCACGGCATTGATATCGGTGGCGGCCGCCTTCAGGGTCTCGGCCGGATCCGTGCCGAGGGTGAAGGATTTCTGCGCGGCAAGCGCCCACCGGTTCCCGGCTTCCGAGAAGCTGGTCGACGGGTTCCAGCGCCACTTGGCATATTTCTCGAGGTTTTCCGTCCAGACCTTGTTATAGTTGCCCCAGGTAGCGACGTATTTCGTCATCTCCGGCCCCTCGGCAACCGAACGGCGCGTCGGGTTGATATTGCCGTAAGGCACTGTGCGCGCCATGATCGCCTTTGACGAGGCCCACTGGATAAACAGCCACGCGCCTTCCTTGTTATCCGAGAAGGCATTGATGCCGAGCGACCAGAGCCAGATGCCCGAGCCGCGGCCAGCAGGACCGGAGGGGGCAAGCGCATAACCGACCTTGCCGGCCACCTGGCTCTTCTGCGGGTTTTCAAACACTTCGGCCATATGGTCGGCATCGAGCAGGAAAACGGAATTGCCGGCGGCAAAATGCGCCTGCGCCTGTTCCCAGCCATAGGAGGCGATGTCGGCCGGCCCGGCCTTCAGCAGTTCGATCCACTTGCGCGTCGCCTCGATCGCTTCCGGGCTGTCGGCAGCGGAAGTGCCGTCCGCCCTCAGGTCCGTCGCACCATAGGCGGCCAGCACGCTGCCATAACCGGTAATCAGCGTCGGCCAGAATTCCTGACCGCGCACCACGATGCCGTCCAGCACCTTGCCGTCGAATTCGACGCCCTTGAGCTTCTGCGCGGCGGCGATCAATTCGTCCAACGTCTCGGGAACCTTGATTCCCTCCTTCTCGAGCACGTCCTTGCGATAGGTCAGCGAATAGCCTTCCTCGTTCATCGGGATGGCGTAGAGCGGCCCCTTGCCGAGGCCGCCGAACTCCTCGCCCGTCCAGCGGTTGACGTCGACCGCGTTGCCGAAGAAATCCGAGAAATCCCATGCCGGGTCCGTCAGCGCCGGATCGTCCACGAAAGGCTGGAGATCCTCGATCCACTTGCCGGCGGCATATTCCCAGTTGGTGGAAGGACCGGTCATGAAAATGTCGACCGAGCCGTCGCCGGAGGCAAGCTGCGCGTTCAGTTTCACGCGGAAATCATTCTCCGGCGCAACTTCATAATTGACCTTGATGCCTGTCGCGCTTTCGAATTCCGGCAACATGGCGATCAGCGCATCCGACATCGAATGCGCCGAGAAGCCGATATTGATTTCCGTACCCTGCTTCTGGCGCCAGTCGAATTCCGCCGCAAGCGCGCCCGCAGACGGAACACACGCCACCAGTGCCGTCGCCGCCAGCAGCGACTTCAATGTCGCGCGGCGCGTAAAATGCCTTCTCTGCATAGACTTTCCTCCCTGGAACGTTCGAACGGGCCGTCGGCGCCCGCGCAAGGCGCCGATCCTACCCATCGTTTCCGCCTCGGAAGCCTTCCTATTCGAAAGTCTATATCTTTTCAATTCAAAAGCAAGCTTGGAGAGAACCGGCACCAATGAAAGTGATAATTTCTTAATTTTCATTCATATACAGATATTTAGATAATATCATCTTCCGATGATCGTTCGGAAAAGAAAAATGCCCTTTCGCATGAGAGTGGTTGTAACTTTCGAAAAAGAAAGATAATTTTACGTTGAACGGAGGAGCAGAAATGCAAACGATCATCGCTCTCGACGCAGGCGGAACCGCCGTCAAAGTCGCCGCCTACGATTTGCGGGGAAGAGAACTGGCGAGCGCCGGTGAGATCATAACGCCATCGCGCCCGAAGGCGGGTTATTGCGAACGCGATGCGGACGCCATGTGGCAGGTGCTTCGCTCGGGCGTTAAAACCGTCCTCGCGCGCGGCGGGATCAATCCGCGCGACGTTGCCGTCGTCGGCCTCACGGGCTTTGGCAACGGCCTTTTCCTCACCGATGGAAATGGCAACGCCGTTCGGCCCGCGATCCTCTCGTCCGACCAGCGCGCCGCCGGCATCGTCACGGAGTGGATGAAAGCCGGCAAGGGGTATGAACATATAGCCCTGACGCATCAGCGGCTGTGGGCGGGCAAACCGCTGCCGCTTCTCGCATGGCTGGAGCGGAACGAGCCCGAAACCATGGCTCGGGCGCGCAATGTCCTGCTTTGCAAGGATTTTCTGCGACTTCGTCTGACGGGAAAGGCGGGGCTGGAGGTAAGCGACGCGTCCTCCGGCAGCCTGATCGACCAGTCCGGTCGCAGCTTTACGCCCGCCGTCCTGCAACTGACGGAACTTTCGCATTTGAGCCATCTGTTCGGCGGCGAGTTCCATGAGCCGCTGTCGATCGCCGGCAAGGTGAGCGCTGCAGCCGCCCGGGAAACGGGCCTGCTCGAAGGCACGCCGGTCAGCGCCGGTTATGCCGACGGGCCTGCCATGCTTCTGGCACTGGGCATCGTCGACGATACGCGCCTCAACATCATCGCCGGCACCTGGGGGCTGAACCAGTTGATGGTCGACCGGCCCATGGCCGACGGGTCCATCCTTGCCAGCCTTCTCGGACCGCGCCCTGGCGAATATGTGCTCGTGGACGGCGGTTCGACGTCGGCAAGCATGTTCGAGTGGTTCGCAAGGGAGATCGTCGCAGGTCCGACGAAAAAGCAGCCGCCTGGGGATATTTACGAATGGTGCAACAATGTCGCCGCCGCGCTTCCGCCGGATGACCCTGCGGTCTATTTCCTGCCCTGGCTGAATGGACGGCTCGACCGGGCTGACGCCCGGGCTTGTTTCATCGGCCTCTCTTCGTGGCACAGCTTGCCGCATATGGTGCGCGCGGTCTTTGAAGGCGTCGCCATCGAGCACTGGCATCACACGACGAAGCTCTTGGCCAATCAATCCAAAGCGCCCGAGGCGATCCGTTTCGCCGGCGGCGCAGCCCGTAGTCCTGTCTGGCTCGATATATTCGCAAGCGTTTTCAACTTGCCGATCGAACTTTCGGAAGCGAAAGAACTCGGCGCCCTGGGCGCCGCCATCGTTGCCGCAACCGGGGCTGGCCTGTTTCCGGATCTCAAAGCCGCCACACGCGCAATGACCCGCGTGGAGAAGGTTATTCATCCGGACGCCAGCCTTGTTGATGTGTTTTCACGCAGGAAAGACGTTTACGCGCTTCTGCGCGAGCAACTGGATCCTGTCTGGGGTCGCTTGTGATATGGGTCGCATTGTCCCGGCGACGTAAAGCAGGCACATCGAGCGGCGCTTGCATGTCCCGCCGCTCGACAAAAGGCGCCGCCAGTATCGCAAATCAACCTTGCATCAATCCGGCAAGGCGGTGCCAGGCAAACCGAAGCTTGGACAAGAATTGCCGCGCGGCGGTTATGAGCGCGGTGCGCAGGGTTTCTTCGGCCTTGGCCGGCCCGATCGACACCACCACGACTTCCGAAGCCTTGCCGGCTTCCTTCAGCCGCAGCGCTTCCTCGACCGAGATTTCGTCGAACGGATTCATCGACATCTTCACGTTCGCAAGCTCGACGCCGGAGCCATCCGCCTTGACGCGGATCTTGACGTTGTAATCGACAACGCGCTTGACGGGGACCAGTAGTTTCCTCGCCTTCTCCTGGAATGATCAACAGAGTGTGCGGAAACGCTCGACCATCACGTCGAGAACCTCGCCGGGATCACGCTTCCACCAGTTATTTGCCGAGAATATCTCGACCTCGCAGGGGCCGGCATAACCGGCACCTTCGACGCCGGCGCGGATCGCCTTGAGATCGGCGACGCCGTCCCCCATCATGCCACGGTCAAGCAGCACGTCGTGCGTGTCGGCAAGCCAGTCGCAGAGGTGGTAGCCGAAGATCCGGTTTCCGGCGCGCTGCAACTGGGCATCGAGGTCGCTGTCCCACCAGATATGGTAGACATCGACAGCAACGCCGAGGTTCGTTGCCCCGATCGCCTCGCAGATATCGACGGCGTCCCGCAGCGTCGTCAGGCATGAGCGGTTCCCGGCATAGACGGGGTTCAGCGGCTCGAGCGCCAGCCTGACATTGCGTTCGGCCGCGTAAGGCGCGATCTCGGCGGCGCGGTCGGCGACGATCTTCAGGCTTTCGGACGTGCCCTTCATATCGGGGTGCACGCCGCCGACGACGATGGTCAGCACGGCGGCGCCGAGACCTGCCGCCATGTCGATCGAGGCTTTCGCACCATCGATGACAGTATGCCTGTTCGTTGCCTCGGTCCCGACGAGGAACGGTGTCCGGCACAGGCCGGCGACGGAAAGGCCCGCCGCCTTCACCCGCTCGCCGATCTCCACCGCCCGCGAACCGATCTCCCGCCGCCAGAAGACGATGGAGCCGAAGCCCCGCGCCGCGCAGGCGTCGACGATCCGCTCCGGCGACCAGCCTGCGCCGTGGCCGTCCAGATTGTGTCCGAGGCTCGCGGTGTTGAGTGCGAGCGAAGAATGGTCCGTCGATAAGTCGCGCATCGCCTATGCCCCATGGAGGGCGAGCAGCCTCTTCATGCGCTCGATCGCCCGTTCGGGATAACGCAGCAGGCCGCACTGGTCGGCCAGGCGGAAGGTCTCGACGAAATAGGGCAGCGGGCGCATGGCCTGCGCGCCGTTCAGCATGACGAAATGATCCTGGAAACCGTTCAACCAGGCGAGGAACACGACACCGGTCTTGTAATACTGGGTCGGCGCGCGGAAAATCAGCCGGGCGAGCGGCACGGTCGGATCGAGCGTGGCGCGGAAGCCGGCCTTGTCGCCCTCACCCAGCCGTTCGAGCGCATAGGCCGCAGCCGGCGCGAGCGGGTCGAAGATGCCGAGCAGCGCGTGCGAAAACCCTGCGCTGTCGCCTTCGATGAGTTCGGGGTAGTTGAAGTCGTCACCCGTATACATTTTCACGCCCGCCGGCAGGCGACGACGCATGACGATTTCCTTGTCCTTGTCGAGAAGGGAGATCTTGATCCCGTCCACCCTGGCCGCATTCGCCTCAATGACCGCGAGCGCCGTCTGCATGGCCGGGTCGAAATCGGTATTGCCCCAATAGCCGGCAAGCTGCGGATCGAACATGTCCCCCAGCCAGTGCAGGATCACCGGCTCGTCGCAGGCGGCAAGCACGTCGGAGTAGATGCCGATGTAATCTTCAGGCCGCTTGGCGACCCGCACCAGCGCGCGCGAGGCCATGAGGATGATGCGGCCGCCAAGCTTCTGGATGGCCGCTGCCTGCTCCAGATAGGCACGGCGAACATCGTCCAGGCTCGTGACGGTCGCGGGATCGAGATGATCCGTGCCGCAGCCATTGGCAACCAGCGCATCGGGCAGTTCCTCGCGGGTACGGCGGATCAGTTCCAGCGCGCCTGGCCAGTCGAGCCCCATGCCGCGCTGCGCCGTATCCATGGCTTCGGCGATGCCGAGGCCGAGGCCGGCGAGATAGCGGCGGAATTCCATCGTTTTCCCCCAGTCGACCGCGGCACGGCCGGAGGGATCGCTGGCCGTGAAAGGATCGGCGACGACATGGGCGGCGGAATAGACGACCCGCGCCGGGTTGGCGCCGAGCGTCGCCGCCGCGATCGGCGTTCCGGTCAGCGTGTAATCGGCAAGGCGGCCTACGGTATCGGGCAGGGCAATTTTCATGGGAAAACCTCAGAAGCGCGGGACGAGCATGCCGGCATCGGCCGGGATCGACAGACCGGTTGTGTAGGGAAGCCGCCCTGAAGCGAGGGAGGCGATCAGCGTGCCCACATCGTCTGCCGATCCGACACGCGGGAAAAGGGTCAGGCCCTGCTCCGCCCGTTCGCGATAGGTATCGATGACCGGCGCGGTCATCTCCGTCGCGATGAGACCGGGCTGGACGTCGTAGACCGCGATCTCCTCGCGCCCGAGGCGGACGGCGAGCGCCTTGGAAACCATCGCGGCGGCGGCTTTCGAGGCGCAATATTCCGTGCGCTGCTCGGCGACCGCAACGGCGTTCGACGAGGTGACGTTGACGATGGAATGGAACAGCGGCGCGCGCTGCCGTGACAGCAGGCGACGGGCAAAGGCCTGGCTGAGGAAGAACACGGCTTTCGCGTTGACATCGAAGCAGCGATCCCAGCTTTCTTCCGAGACGTCCAACATGTCGCCGCGCCTGAGAACGCCGACGCCGGCATTGTTGACGAGCGTCGTCAGCGGCCCCAGCCTTGCCTCGATGCCGGCAAGGGCGGCGTCATGCCCGTCGATCCGGGCCACGTCGAACGGCGCGGCCGCGGCCGGAACGCCGAGGGCCGCGATGCGCGCGACGGCCGCCGACAGTTCCGCATCCTCCGCCGGTCCGTTGACCGCGACGGCGAAACCCTGCCGTGCCAGAGCCTCTGCGGCGGCAAGACCGATGCCGCGCGAGGAGCCGGTGACGAGCGCGACCGGGCGGACGGGCGTGGCGCTCATGCCCGTGCGCCCTTCTTCAGAAGTTCGCGAGCGATGATCATGCGCTGGATCTGGTTCGTACCCTCGTAGATCTGCGTGATCTTGGCGTCGCGATAGAGCCGTTCGACCTCGAAGCCGCGGATATAACCGGAACCGCCGAAGACCTGCACGGCATCGGCCGTGCGCTGCACCGCCATGTCGCCGGCGAAGCATTTTGCGATGGAGCAGGCTTTCGTCGCATCCGCACCGCTGTCGATCTTCGAGGCGGCGGAGTGGACCAGCAGGCGGGCGGCCTCGATATCCTTCGCCATGTCGGCGAGCAGCCATTGCACACCCTGGAAATCGGCGATGGCCTTGCCGAACTGTTTTCGCGTGCCGGCATATTCAAGTGCGGCTTCAAGGCCAGCCTGTGCGATACCGACGGCCAGCGAGGCGATCCCCACACGGCCCTTGTCGAGCACCGACATCATCATATGGAAGCCGCGCCCTTCCGTGCCGAGCAGGGCATCGGCGGAAAGGCGCACATCGTTGAAGTTCAGCGCGCCGACCTGGCTGGCCCGCTGACCCATCTTGTGCTCCTTGGGGCCGCGCTCGATGCCTGTCGCATGCAGGTCGACGATGAAGATCGACATGCCGCGGTTTCCGGCTTCCCTGTCGGTGCGCGCCAGCACGAAGCCGAAATCGGCCACCGGTGCATTATGGATCCAGATCTTGCCGCCGTTCAGACGCCAACCGTCTCCGTCGCGCTCCGCCGTGGTGCGGATGCCGGAAACGTCAGTTCCTGCCTCCGGTTCCGTGATGCAATAGGCCACTTTCGATCGCGTAGAGAGGATGTCGGGCAGCATGGCCTGCTGACGTTCCGTGCCGTGCCGCACCAGCAGCGACGAGATGAGTTCGATCAGGCCGCACTGGTCGGCAACGGAAGCATAACCGCGGCTCACCTCCTCCATGACGACGGCATAGGTCAGCGTATCGAAGCCGGGGCCGCCGAGCGCTTCCGGCACTCCGATCCCGAAGAGCCCGAGCTTGCCCATCTCCGCATAGAGATCGGCCGGGAAGCTTTCTTCACGGTCCAGCTCTTCGGCAATCGGACGGATCATTTCATCGGCAAAGGTGCGCGCCATATCGCGCACCTGTTCTTGGGTTTGTGTGAGATACACCGGCAATCCTCCAATATAGTAACTATCTAGTTACATACATGCCGAATTATGCGGCCGTCAAGATGGAAAAATATCGAGGAGATGCGGAGGCGCTTGCGCAGGGGCTTCCCGCATGCATATTATGCACCAAATGGTTACTTATGGAGGAGAAACATGCAGCCAGGGCAAAAGCGCAAATTCGGGCGGACGGATCTGGAGGTGACCGCCTTCGGTTTCGGAACCGCGCCCCTCGGCAATATCTTCCGCGAGATAGACGAGGCGACGTCGGAAGCGATGTTTACGCGCGCCTGGGAGGCGGGCGTCCGTTTCGTCGACAGCGCGCCGATGTACGGCCATGGCCTTGCCGAGTTGCGCACCGGCCATGCGCTTCGCTGGAAGAAGCGGGACGATTTCGTTCTCGCCTCCAAGGTGGGCAGGCTGCTGCGCCCGGCAAAGCGCGAGACCATCGACTTCTCGCCATGGACGAACGCGGCCCCCTTCACCACGCATTTCGACTACAGCTACGATGGCACCATGCGCGCTTTCGAGGATAGCCTGCAGCGACTGGGGCTGGAGCGCATGGACATGTGTTTCATTCACGACATCGACGTCTTCACGCGCGGAAGTGAACAGCCGGAAGTGTTCGAGCAGGCAATGGACGGCGCATGGCGGGCGCTGGAGCGGCTGCGGTCGGAAAAGGTGGTGAAGGCGATCGGCGTCGGGGTCAATGAATGGGAAGTCTGCCATGAAGCTCTCACGCGGCGTGACTTCGACTGCTTCCTGCTGGCTGGCCGCTACACCCTGCTGGAACAGGAGGCGCTTGACAGCTTTCTTCCACTCTGCGAGGCGCGGGGCGCTGCCGTCGTCGTGGGCGGCGGTTTCAATTCGGGCATCCTCGCCACCGGAGCAAGGGAGGGCGCGAAGTACAACTATGCGCCGGCCCCGCGCGAAATCATGGAAAAGGTGGCGAAGATCGAGACCGTCTGCGCAGACCATGGCGTGCCGCTTGCCGCCGCGGCCCTGCAGTTCGTCGTCGCCCATCCGGCCGTCCCCTCCTTCATGGCGGGTACGCGCACAATGGAACAGCTCGACCAGAACCTTGCATGGTTCTCGCAGCCGATCCCGGCCGATTTCTGGGCGGATCTCAAGAAGAACGGCCTGCTGCGCGAGGACGCACCCGTCCCGGCCTGAAGCTCCGTCCACCCGCGCCGCCGGAAGCGGCGCGGGTGGAGATTCCTGTCCTGCGCATTTCCAGCAAAGCCGTCGCGCACATTTTCCGGACATGCTCTATCGGATCAGAATGGCCCGGAGTCGTTGGCATTCCCGTTGGACCGGCGACAACAGGGTCTCCCAGCCGCTGGAAAGCTGTCCAGCCATCGGTGCCGGCCGGCAAGGCAGATGGTCCGAGCCCAATTCCCGCAAACGCTGCATGCTCCCGCCCTCGACGAAGGCTGCCGCGAGTGGCGCGGCCCCTTGCCTGCACCGATAACGACGGTCCACCCGCGCGGTCGGGCCGCAAGACAAGCGCGGAGCGCCGTCCCCGGCCCCGCAACCTCGACTGCCGCATCGAAAAGATCGGCTACGAATTCTTTGCCGCCTGGTTTTGTATCCCACGTCCGACGGGCTCAATCATTGCCCGAAACGCGCCGGGCGCTTTTGCCGATAGGCCGCAAGCCCCTCCGCCAGATCCTCGGAAGAGACCGCTGCGGCGCCTGCAAGAGCTTCGACCACCCGCTCCCTTTCTTCGCCTTCGGCGGCGTTGACCAGCATCTTGGTGAGTTCCGTCGCACGGGGAGACCGCTGCAACACGCGCGCCGCGGCAACTTGCGCTGCCGCCGCGCCTTCGCCTGTCGCGACGATCCGATCCACCAGCCCGAGCGCGAGCGCCTCTTCGGAGGAAAACACCTCGCCGAACAGTGCCATGCGCCGGACAAGCTGCGTGCCAAAACGCCGCGAAGCCCGTTGCGTGCCCGACCAGCCGGGAATGATGCCGAGACCGGGTTCCGGCTGGCCGATCGTCACATGCGCCTCGGCGATGCGGAGATCCGCGCACGCCGCAAGTTCCAGCCCGCCGCCGAGCGCATGGCCGTTCAGCACCGCAATCAGCGGCACGGATAGCCGCGCCAGGGCATCGAAGGCGTCATGACCGTCCCGCAGCCAGCGGCGGGAGAAGCCCTCAGCGTCAAGCCGGCTCCACGCCTCGATATCGCCGCCGGCACAGAAGGACCTGCTGCCCTCGCCCGTCAGGATGGCCACGCGCGCCTGCGAACGCTCGATGGCGCGGCAGGCGTCGAACAATGCGTCCACCATGGCGTCGTCGAGCGCGTTCAGCTTTTCCGTGCGGCGAAGAGTGAGATGCGCGATCCGCTCCTCGACGCGAAGCTCGATGCGCGCATCGCTCAAAGCACGAGCCCCATCAGCTCGGCGCGGAAAAGCGCTTCGTCCATCGTCTTCAACGAACCGGAAACCCGCAGCGGCGTTGCCGCCTGATCGAGAACGTCGCGCTGGAGATCCAGGCCGGGGGCGATTTCGGTGATGACCAGCCCGTCCTCCTCCAGCCGGATGACGCAGCGCTCGGTGACATAGGTGATATCCTGCCCCTGCGCGCGGGCGCGCTTGCCGGAAAAGCTGACCTGATCCACCTTCGGCACGAACTTGGCGATGCGGCCTTCCTTGTCGATCACCAGCCGGCCGTCTTCGATGCGCATTTTCGCACCGGCATTAAAATTGCCGGAGAAGACGATCTTCTTGGCGCGCGAGGTGATATCCACGAAGCCGCCGGCGCCGGCGGTACGGTGTGGCGTCGCCGCCAGCCGACTGACATTGACCGAGCCCTCGGCATCGATCTCGAGGAAGGACAGCAGGGAGCAATCGAACGCGCCGGCCTGGAAATAACAGAACTGGTGCGGCGAGGCGACGAAGGCCTCGGCATTGGAGGCGCAGCCGAACTTGAAATCGAGCAGCGGCACACCGCCGACGGCGCCCTGTTCAATAACCCAGGTGATCTTGCCGTGCAGCCCTTCCTCGATGAGGATGCGCGGCACGTTGGCCGAGATGCCGAAGCCGATATTGACGGCCCAGTCCGCCTTCAGTTCCCGCGCAACCCGGCGTGCGATCACCTTGCCGATGTCGAGCGCCGGCAGGCGGAAGGTTTCGAGCGGCCGGAACAACTCTCCCGAAATCGCCGGATCGTATTGCGTCGCCGTCGTCTGCAACTGGTCGGGCGCCTCGACGATGACATCGACGAGAATGCCGGGAACGCGCACGTCATGCGGCCGGAAGGTGCCGTTGGCCGCCACCCGCTTGACCTGTGCGATCACCAGCCCGCCGGAATTGCGCGCGGCAAGAGCCATCTCCATCGCGCCCAGCGTCGCGCCCTCGTGTTCGAAGGTCAGGTTGCCGTTCTGGTCTGCGGTGGTTGCCCGGATGATCGCGACATCGGGGCGGATGGCCGGGAAGTGCAGCCAGTCCTCGCCTTCGAACTCCACGCGCTTGACAAGCGGCACGGCCCGGGCGCTGGCGTTCATGGCGCAGCCGTCCTGGTCCGGATCGACAAAGGTTTCCATGCCTACCTTGGTCAGCACGCCGGGACGTTTTGCCGCCCCTTCCCGCAGCATGTCGAAGACGATGCCGGAAGGCACGTTCCAGGCGGCAAGCTCCTCCTTCAAAATCATCTGCCAGACGAGCGGCGGCTCGGCATTGCTCGGCCCGGAGGGATAGGAGCCACCGATGATCTTCACCAGCATGCCGGGCTTGGCAATATGATCGACCCCGCGCGTGCCGAAGAAATCGCCCGCCGCAATGGGATGGACGGATGTGAGGCCGCGCGGATGGCCCTCGCGATCGAAGCGCTCGCCGAGCGCCTTCAGCACCGCGTCGGGGCAGCAGAGCCCGGACGACGAATTGACCGCCACGACCGCCCCATCTCCGACGAGCCTGGCCGCTTCCTCCGCAGTCTTCACCTTGCGCATCTCGATCTCCGTTTCCCATTGCATTAAGTAACTAACTAGTTATACATTAAACACGAACGGAGCGATCAGGCAAGTGCGATATTCATCGCTCGTGCAACGCTCGCACCACCCACCCAGGAGGGCGCATGACCATCTATTTCCAAGGGAGTTTCCAGCGTGGCTTCGGCACCTATCCGCTCAAGGGCGACGCGCTCCGCGCGGCTGCCCTCACAGCGATCGAGGCCGGCTATCGGGCCTTCGACACGGCGCAGATGTATGGCAACGAAGCGGAAACGGGCGCCGCGCTCGCGTCGAGCGGCATCGCACGCAACGATCTCTGCATCACCACCAAGGTGCATCCGGACAATTATTGCGAGGAAAAATTCCTGCCCTCCGTCGAAGCCAGCCTGAAGGCACTCCAGGTCGATCGTGTCGATGCGCTTCTGCTGCACTGGCCACCGGCGGACGGGGATGTCGCGCCCTCCCTGCGCCTGCTGCAATCGGCCAGGGAAAAAGGCCTTGCGGACGCCATCGGCGTCTCCAACTATACCGCGCGCATGATGCATGTGGCGCGCGCCGTGATCGATGAACCGCTCGTCACCAACCAGGTGGAGTTCCACCCCTTGGTGGACCAGCGCAAACTCCTCGCCGCGGCGTCGGAGACGGGAATCCCGCTCTCCTCCTACGCATCCATCGCCCGCGGCGAAGTGTTCAAGCATGGCCTGTTCGCCGAAATCGGCCGAACCTACGGCAAGTCCGCCGCGCAGGTGGTGCTGCGCTGGATCCTGCAGAAAGGCGTGCCGCTCAACACCATGTCGACGAAACCGGAGAATATCCGCGCGAATTTCGACATCATGGATTTCACGCTGTCCTCCATCGACATGGAGAGGATCGACGCCCTGAACGCCACCGGCTATCGCATCATCAAGGCGGGCCAACTGCCCTGGGCTCCCGAATGGGATTGACGCAAAAGGGCGGCCCGAGAGCCGCCCTTGTCATATTCGCATCCGTGGCGGTCAGGCATTGCCGCGGATCATATCCGAAGCCTTCTCCCCGATCATGATCGTCGCCGCATTGGTGTTGGATCCGACGAGGCTCGGCATCGTGGAACTGTCGCAGATCCGGATGCCGTCCAGGCCGCGGACGCGCAGTTGCGGATCGACCACCGACATCTCGTCCCGGCCCATCTTGCAGGTGCAGGTCGGATGATAGGATGTGCGACCGTACTGGCGCGTATAGGCGACGTAGTCTTCGTGCGTGCGCACATCGCGATCGGGAAAGCGCAGCGTCTTGATGTATTTCTGCAGGGACGGCTGGCTGAAGATTTCCTGGCTGATCTTCACGCCTTCGGCGGATATCCGCACGTCCTCGGGGTCTGCGAGGAAGTTCGGGTCGATGACCGGCAGGTCGCGCGGATCGGCCGAGCGCAAGGTCACGGTCCCGCGCGACTTCGGCCGGAGCGTGTAGGAGTTGAGCGTGATGCCGGACGCCCTCTTCGGCACGCTCGGCACGCCCGCCTCCGCTCCCGCGCCCGCCAGGAAGTGGAATTGCAGGTCGGGCGTCGGGCTCGTCCTGTCGCCGTACCAGAACGCTCCGCCCTCCACGACGTTGGAGGTGATCGGACCGGATCGGAAAAGCGCATACTGGATGCCCGCCCAGACGGACCAGTGCAGCCGGTTGTATTTGTCGAGGCTGTCGTGGTGCTTCAGTTCGGCGACGATGTCGACGCCGAAATGGTCCTGGAGGTTCCGGCCGACGCCGGCCATGTCCTGCACCACCTCGATGCCGTGGCTCCGCAGTACGTCAGCCGGCCCGACGCCGGAGAGCATCATCAGCTTCGGCGTCCCGATCGCGCCGGAGGTCAGAAGCACCTCGCTTTCCGCCCGCGCTGTCTTGCGCTGCCCGCCGACCTGATAGTCGACGCCCACCGCTCGGCGCCCCTGAAAGACGACGCGGAGCACAAGCGCGCCGGTAACGACCGTCAGGTTCGACCGCTTCAGAGCCGGACGCAGATAACCGACGGCGGCCGAGCAACGCCGGTTGTCGCGCGTCGTCGTCTGGTAGACGCCTGCCCCCTCCTGCACGGACCCGTTGAAGTCGGGATTATAGGGGATTCCGGCCTCCTGGCAGCTCTGCACGAAGGCCCGCGTCGTGCGCTGGGGCTCCGGGATGTTCGAGACGCCAAGCGGCCCATCCGTCCCGTGCCAGTCGCCGGAAAGGATCGAGTTTCCCTCCGAGCGCAGGAAATATTTCCGGACGTCGTTGAAGCCCCAGCCTTCCGCGCCTTCCTCGACCCATCGGTCATAATCGCCCGGAACACCGCGCGTGAAAATCTCCGCATTGATCGACGACCCGCCACCGAGCACCTTGGCCTGCGCATAGAGGATCTCGCGATTGTTCGCATGCTTCTGGGGTACGGTCTTCAGGCCCCAGGTCAGCGGACCCGTCGTCATCTTGGCGAAGCCGACGGGCATGTGGATGAGCGGATGGCTGTCGCGTCCGCCCGCCTCGATAAGGCAGACCCGGGCGGCCGGGTTCTCCGACAGCCGCGCCGCGAGCACGCATCCGGCGGAGCCGCCGCCGACGATCACATAATCATAGCTCGTCGACATCATGCGATCCAATGCGTGCGTTTGCCGATCTCGACGTGAACGGATTTCACCTGCGTGTATTCCTCCACGCCGTAGATGCCCGCCTCACGCCCCCAGCCGGACTGCTTGAAGCCGCCGAGCGGCATTTCGGGGCCACCCGCCATGATCGTGTTGACCCAGAAGCGCCCGGCCCGGACCCGGCGACTCACCGTCAACGCCTTGTCGATATTCTTCGTCCAGACGCTCGCCGCAAGACCGTAGACGGTGTCATTGGCCAGTTGGATGGCGTCTTCCACCGTATCGAAATGCATCGAGCACAGGACGGGGCCGAAAATCTCGTCGCGGGCGATCGCCATATCGCGGGAAACGCCGGAAAACAGCGTCGGCGCGATATACTGGCCACGGCCGAGATCGACCGCCCCGCCGCCGGTCAGCAACGTCGCGCCGTCCGCCTTGCCTCTGGCAATGTAGTCAAGGATCGTGGCGTTCTGCGCTTCGGTGGTGATTGCCCCGACCTGCGTTGCCCCATCGAGCGGGTCGCCGACGCGGATCTTCTTCATCTTCTCGACCAGCAGCTTTTCGAATTCCGCGGCGACGGAGCGCTCGACGATCAGGCGCGAAGACGAGACGCAGCACTGTCCTGTATTGAAGCTGATACCAAAGGCCGCGCCGTCGGCCGCGTCCTCCAGGTCGGAATCGGCAAACACGATGATCGGATTCTTGCCGCCGAGTTCCAGTCCGAGTTTCTTGAAATTGCTGTCGGCGGCGGCGTGGACGCAGGAGCGGCCGACCGCCGTCGAGCCGGTGAAGGAGAGCATGTCGACATCGGGATGTTCCGAAAGCGCCTGGCCGATCACGCGGCCGGAGCCGGTGATGACGTTATAGACGCCGGCCGGAAGCCCCGCTTCCGTCAGCACCTCGGCGAGAAGCAACGTCGTGGCGGAGGTCACTTCCGACGGCTTCACCACCATCGTGCAGCCGGACGCCAGAATGAACGGCACGCGCTCGCACAGGATCAGGAACGGGAAGTTCCAGGGCGTGATGAGACCGACGACGCCGATCGGCTCGCGCAGCACCATGCCGAAGAGATCGTCGCCGAGCGAGTTGAAGCTGTCGCCGTGCAGCATGCGCGCCGCACCGGCGCCGACCTCGAAGCAGGCGATGCAATGATCGATCTCGCCGCGCGCCTGGGCGATCGGCTTGCCGTTTTCCAGCGCCTCCCAATAGGCGATCTCGTCGCGGCGGCGGCGCAGGATCTCGGCTGCACGCAGCAGGACGCCGCCACGCCCCGCGCCGGAGAGACCGGACCAGCGGCGATCCTCGAAGGCATTCCGCGCGGCGCAGACGGCGGCGTTGAGATCATCGACGGAGCATCGCACGGTGCGCGTGACGGGCGTGCCGTGACCGGGCGAAGCGCGCTCGAAGTGCTCGCCTCCCTCCCGCCATTGTCCGTCGACGAAGAAGCCGAAGGTGCGCGCCGCGGTCGGGGGCGAAAGGAACGGGTTGTTCTGGTCCATCTGATACCTCCACTTCGAGTATTTACGCCGCGATGGCGATTTGTGTCTTCAGGTCCCGCGGCCGGTCGCCGAGGGTTTCGAAAGCGTCCTGGATATTTTCCAGGCAATAGCTTGCCTTGGTGAAATCGGCCGTGCGGAAACGGCCGTGCGAAAGCAGGGTCAGGGCGTCGTGCATGTCCTCGCCCATGCCGGCGACGGACCCTTTGAGGCTTCCCTCCTCCAGCACCGTCTTGAGGATATCGACAGGCACGGTCTCGCCCGGCGGCGTGATGCCGAAGAAGGCGACATGGCCGCCGCGACGCGCCAGGCCGAATGCCTGCCCGTAGAGCTTTCGATTGCCGACGCTCTCGATGACGAGATCGGCCCCGCGCCCGCCGGTCATTCTCCGCACGGTCGGTTCGAGTTCGGCAGGGACGGACACCGCCGCGTCCGCTCCTGCTTCGATGGCCATCCGGCAGCGATCGGCGGAAAGATCGGCGACGATGATCGGCGCGGCGCCGACAAGCCGCATCATCTGCACATGCAGGTTGCCGATCGGGCCGGCGCCGAAAATAACCACGGATTGGCCAAACCCGACCTGCGCCTTGCGCGCCGCGCGAACCACGCAGGCGACCGGCTCGGTGAGTGCAAGCACGTCGTCGGCGATATCGGCGACGACGGGGATCGCCAAGCGGGCGGGAACTGCAACGAATTCGGCGAAGGCGCCGTCGCGGCCGATACCGACCTGGGTGACTTCGGCGCAATTCAGCACTTCGTTGCGCCGGCACCAGAAGCACGTTCCACAGCCGATATTGATGTCGACGACGACGCGGGCGCCGACTGCCGGATGCCGCACGTTGCACCCCCATTCTGCAATCGTCCCGCAGAATTCATGGCCGGGAACCAGCGGCAGCCGATCGGCGGCATAGTGGCCGTTGAAGATATGAATGTCCGTACCGCAAATGCCCGTGCGCGCCACCTGCACCAGAACGTCTTCCGGACCGATGGCCGGCACAGGAACCTGACGGATCTCGAAGCGTTTCGGTGCAGTCAGGACGGCGGCGCGCATGGTGTTCATGGTCCCGCCCTCACTTCACGGTGCGCAACTTGGCGCGGTCGATCGTCAGAGCGATAGCGACGATCAGCACGACGCCGAAAACGATCTGCTGGCGTGTCGCATCGATCTCGAAATAGAGCATCGAGGCGCGGATGACGGCGACGATGAGCGTGCCGACCACCGTATTGACGACGCCTCCGACCCCACCCGTCAGCGGCGTGCCGCCGACCAGCACCGCGACGATGGCCGGCAGCAGGAAGCCGTTGGCGATCGTCGGCGCTCCGCCGGAGAGTTTGACGGCGAACAGCAGGCCGGCGATGGCAGCGAGTGCGCCGGATATCGCGAAGGCGAGAATCTTGTAACGCGCGACATTCAGTCCAGACGCGGCGGCGGCAAGCTCCCCCGCGCCGACTGCCTTCAGGGCGCGGCCGAGCGTCGTGCGGCGCTCGATGAAGAGGCAGGCCAGAACAAGAACGGCAGCAATGAGCAACTCGTTCGGCACGCCCCAGATACGGCCGATCATCCAGCCGAAGGTCTCGTTGCGCTGCGTCGCATCCATATTGAGCGCACGCTGGCCGGACAGCCATTGCGCTATCGAGAAGGCGATGCCGCCGACGGCAAGCGTCGAGATGAACGACGGCACATAGAGCCGCGTGGTCACGAAGCCGGAAAGACCGCCGAGCAGAAAGCCCGCAAGCACGCAGACTACCGCCACCCACGCCCCCATCGACGCCAGGTAGACGGAGGCGATGACCGTCACCATATTGGCCATGGACTGCGCCGAAAGGTCGATGCCGCCGATATAGATGGCGAAGGTGAGCCCGAGCGCCATGATGAACAGCGGCACGATGTCTCCGGCAATGCCGAGCAGGTTCGAAGGGCGCAGGAAGCCCGGATCGTTGATGCCGACAATTGCGACGAGCACGACAAGCGTGATCCAGGGCAGGTGCGGCTTGAAGCGTTGAATGTCCATCTTGTCCCTCAGATCATGTAGTGCAGCAGGTCGTAGGGCGTCGGCTTGGCGCCCGGCTCGCAGGTGAATTGCGTCTGGATGCGACCGTCCTTGACGACGATGATGGTATGCGAAAGGCCGATGGCCTCTTCCAGGGTATCGGCGACCAGAACGATGCCGACGCCCGCCTCGCTCATCGCCCGGACCATGTCGTAGACGTCTTCCTTGGCGCCGATGTCGAGACCGCGCGTCGGGTGATCGAGCAGCATGATGTCTGAGCCGGCGGAGCGCCACTTGGCAAGCACGACCTTCTGCTGGTTGCCGCCAGAAAGATTGCCGCAATCGGCGAATTCGGAATGCGCCTTGATCGACAGCTTCCTGATCCAGTCGCGCGCCAGCGCCCGCTCCTCGGCAACACGCAGAACGCCGCCGCGCGAATGGTTCTTCATCTGCGAGAGCGTCATGTTCTCATAGACGTTCATGCCGGCGACGATACCCTCGATCTTGCGCTCGCGCGGCACATAGCCGACGCCGTGGGCCACCGTATTGCGGGGAGAATAGCCGTTGGCATCCGCGCCCTTGATGACGAGGCGCCCAGTCGCCGGTGTCAGCATGCCGTAGATGGTGCGCAGGATCGCCTCGCGACCTGCCCCCTCCGTGCCGACGAGGCACAGGACCTCCCCGGCATGCAGTTTCAGGGAGATGTCCTGGATACGCCCCGGGAGACCGACGCCCGCCATCTCGACCAGCACCTTGGACGGATCGAACGGCTTTTGCAGGTGCTCGCGGTAATATTGCTTGTCGACGTTGCGGCCGACCATCTTGTGCTGGATGGCATCCGCCGTTGCCCCGCCGCGCTCGACGACGTCGACCACTTCGCCGTCCTTCATCACATAGATGCGATCCGAGAGCGCCATCACCTCGTCCATGCGGTGCGAGACGAAGATGAAGGAGGCACGGGTCGTCAGTTCGCGGACAAGCTTGAAGAGAAGCTCGACCTCCTCCTTCGAAAGGACCGAGGTCGGCTCGTCGAGCAGGATGACGAGATCGCCCTTCACCCGCTCCTCCAGCGTCAGCACCTTGGCAAGTTCCACGAGTTGGCGCTGGGCGAAGGAGAGCTTCGACGTCACCGTCGCCGGATCGATATCGAGCTTCACCTTGGCGAGCTGGGCCTTCGCCGCCCTGGCCATGGCCTTCCAGTCGACCACGCCGAAGCGGACGAACTGGCGCTCGTAGCCGAGGAAGATGTTCTCCATGACGGTCAGGTTCGGGATCAGGGACTGTTCCTGGAACACCATCCCGATGCCCTTTTCCATCGCCTGCCGTGGATTGGCGAAACGCACGGACGATCCATTGATCAAGATCTGGCCGCCGTCCGGCTGGTACGCGCCGTAGATGACCTTCATCAGGGTCGATTTGCCGGCGCCGTTCTCGCCGACGAGGCCGACGATCTCGCCGCGCTTGATATGAAAGTCGATGGCTTTCAGCGCATGGACGCCGGGAAATTTCTTGTCGACGGCTTTGAGCTCGTACATGGCGCGCCTCACTTCACGAAGGAAACCATCTTGCGGTCGGTCGAAAGCACGACGGCAAGAATGACGAGCAAGCCGAGCACGCCGGCCTGGAGGAAATCGGGCAGGCCGATGACGACCATGCCGTTGTCGATGACGCCGACGATCAGCACGCCGACCAGCGCGTTCCACACGCCGCCGATGCCGCCCCAGAGGGCCACCCCGCCCACGACCACCGAGGTGATCGACACGAACATGAAGTTGGCGCCCGTAACGGATTCCGCCTGTCCGATGCGAGCGACGACGAGGATCGCGGCGATAGCGTAGAAGACACCGGCAAGTGCAAAGCCCGCCATACGGACGCGGGTGACGTTGAGGCCCGAGGCATGGGCCAGATCCTCGCCGCCGCCGACCGCGTAGAAATTACGGCCGAGCGTCGTATGCGTCTGGATGAACCAGCCGACGAGCAGGAAGAAGCCGGCGACATAGACCATCAGCGGGAAACCGAGCCAGCGCACCGTGAGCAGTCCGCGAAACGCGGCATCGCCAACCTTCACGATATCGCCGCCGGTCAGCAGGACCGCGGCGCCCGTGCCGACGAAGCCCATGGCAAGGCTCGCCATGAAGGATGGAACCTTCAGCTTCACGTGCACCAGCCCGTTGAGAAGCCCGATCAATCCGCCGAGGACGAGCACAATCGGAATGGCGATCCAGCCCAGACCGGCGAGCGAGCCGCCGAGCTGGGCGAAGATGAAGGCGAAGGAAACCGCGGTAAGCGAAACCGTTCCTTCCATGGAAAGGTCGATCGACCCCATGACGATGATGAACGTGACGCCGACCGCAACCATAAGCGCCGGGGCCGCCGCAATCGCGATGCGGGCGAAATTCCGCAGCGAGAAGAACATCGGATTGAGCGCGGTGAAAAAGATCACCAGCGCGATCAGCACCAGCAGCGGCGCCCATTTGATCAAGGTTTCGCGCGATAGACGACGTGTCACGTCAGACACCCCTCTTCCAGGAAAACATAGGGGGAACTGGCGGCAGCGGCGGGCGCTGCCGCCCGGCCGGTTCAGGACTTGTACTGGATCTGGCCGTTCGACGGCCCCCAGAAGTCCTTCCAGTCGTAGGCCGGAACCGAGTCGAGATATTTCGCCTTGAACTCGGCGGCGTCCTTGGCCGTGACGAGGATCGTCGGGCCATAGAATTCGCGGTGTTCCTTCGGCTCTTCGGACGGCTTGAAGGTGCCGATGGCCGCGTGGTAGGCGAGCGCCGCGCTGATGCCGCCGCCCCAATGCGGGTTGGTGAAAACAGTGGCGAGAAGCTGGCCGTCCATAACCATCTGCACAGCTTCCGGATTGCCGTCATAGGCGACGATCGGCATATTTTCGATGCCCTCGGCGCGCAGCGCCTCGATGACACCGTAGGCGATGTTGTCGTTGGCGCAATGCACGCCCTTGATCTTGTCGCCGTAGCGGGTCAGGAACGAGGACATCAGCGCGGCGCCCTTCTGGGTGTCCCAGTCCGCCGGCTGGGCGTCGAGCAACTCGATCTTCGGGAAATCCTTCAGCGCGTTCTTGAGGCCGGCAAGACGCTCGACGGCCGGGTTGTTGGCCGCGATGCCGCCGAGATGCACGACACCGCCTTCGCCGCCCATGGCTTCGAAGAGGATGCGGGCGGTCTCTTCCGCCGGCTTCTCGTCCGACCAGGTCATGTGCGAGACGTAGTTGTCGCCGAAATCCCAGGGATGGAGATCGTCGGTCTTGTTCCAGATCGTCGAAATATAGGCGCCGGCCGCCTGCACCGCCTCGACGACGGGCCGGGCATTGGGGCTGTCGTTCGGGTCGCAGGCAATGGCGCAATTGCCGTTGTTCTTGGCGAGGAAGGCCTTGATGTCGGCGAGCGACTTTTCCGTCGAGCCCTCGTTGATCAGGCTGACCAGCGCGCCTTTCGGCTTGCCGAGCGATTCCACGAAGGCCTCGCCGCCGGAAACGACCGAGTTCCAGTAGGCCGATGCGCGGTCACGATAGCTCCAGGCGATCGCCGGATCCGTCAGCGCAGCCGCAGCCGTACCCCGTCCGAAAACGCCCGGCACTGCGGCTACACCGAGGCCGGCTGCCGTGGCGAAGAGAAAGTTGCGGCGGCTGATCGTTTCCCGCTCGATGAAATCCTTGATAAAGGTCGACATTGGCTCCTCCGGTTCCCGTTTGAAAAAACATTGCTGCATGGCGGCGAATCCGGCTCCCGCGACAATCGGAAACCCACTCCCGGCAATGCGCGCCACTCCAATAACGCACTAACTAGTTACTGCACTATTGCCATCGCCGTCAAGTGGGCTACACTGGCCTTGAGCATGTCGTGCGGTTCGGATGTTTTTGACGATGGCCGATTCGTGCATATATGACCGGAACAGTAGAAACCCCGACCGCGGCGGAGAGCAATTTTGAACGCGACCAGCGACCAGCAGGAAAAACCCGGCCGCAAGCCACGTATCCGCGACGCGGAGGCCACCAAGACCCGCATCCTTGAGGCTGCGAAAAAGGAGTTTGCGAAGAATGGCTTAGGTGGCGCGCGCGTGGATGACATCGCCGAGAAGGCCAAGGCCAACAAACGTATGATCTACCACTATTTCGAGAGCAAGGAGGGGTTGTTCCAGACCGTTCTCGAAGAAGCGTATCTCGACATCCGCAGCGCAGAACAGAAACTCCATCTCGAGGATCTCGATCCGAAGGCCGCGCTGGAACAGCTCGTTCGCTTCACCTGGGAATATTATCTGAAGAACCCGGAATTCCTGACTCTCGTCAATAGCGAGAACCTGCACCGCGCAAAGCATTTGAAAAAATCGGACATCGTCAAGTCCTCCAGCCGCAAGCTTGTCGGCATGGTCTCGGAGATCCTTGAACGTGGCGTGGCGGCAGGCGTGTTCCGCAGCGGCATCGACCCGGTGCAGCTCAACATCACGATCGCCGCCGTCGGCTATTATTACCTGACGAACCGCTTTACCGGCTCGATCATCTACGAGCGGGATCTCATGGCCAAGGACGCTCTCGAGGACAGAATCCAGTTCAACATCAAAACCATCATGCACCTGGTATGCATATGACGCCGGGGGCTTGAACCGGCGGGGCGAAGTTGCCCCGCCGTAATCCGGGCGGCCGATTCCGTGCCGTTCCGGCTTGAGTCGCCAGGACCGTCCCGGTGAAGACTTCAACGGTCCATACCCGACCGGTTTGGGAAGAGACTTATATCAATTGCAATGCCGAAGGCAGGGCCATGATGGGGCCGAGCGCCGAGAGCGCGGGATTGAACCCCTGCCCGCAGGCAAAATAGCGATCCGCTTTCCAGACGCGTCCAGCCGGCAAGCCACCGTGGAACAATCGAACGACAACCACGCCATCTAGGCATGCTGCGGCGCGCTGCCTTTCATTTCCGTGAGAACGGCCCGTGCTCCGGCAAGCAGCAGGCCGAGATCGACCGCCCCGGCAATGAAGCGGTAGCCCCAGCCGCGGTAGCGCAATGCGTCGGCAGCATTGGTGGCGAGGATACCAGGCGCCTTGCCCGCAGCACGTATACGCGCGGCAGCCTCCTCGAGCACGACCTGCACCTCCCCGGCGCCCGCCCGACCGAGAAAGCCCATCGAGGCTGAAAGATCGGAGGGGCCGATGAAGACGCCGTCGACACCCGGCACGGCGGCGATCTCCTCCAGCCGCGCGAGCGCGCCGACCGTCTCGATCTGCACGAGGACGGCGACCTCATCGTCCGCGACCGTGAAATAATCCGACGTCAGCCCAAAGCGGCTGGCCCGCGTCGCACCGGCGACGCCCCGCAGTCCCCTCGGCGGATAGCGGGTTGCCGCGACGGCGGCCGCCGCTTCTTCCGGGCTCTCGATGAAGGGCACCAGCAGTGTCTGGGCGCCCATGTCGAGGACGCGCTTGATCAGTACCTTGTCGTTCCAGGCCGGGCGGACGACCGCCTGCGCCGTACCGATCGCGGCAGCCTGCAGCAGGGGCTGGACGGCGGCGAGATCGACCGGGGAATGTTCCGTGTCGAACAGCAGCCAGTCGAAGCCGACGAGCGACAGGGCCTCCGAGGAGATCGGGCTGCCGAGCGTCAGCCAGAGGCCGTTCTGGGTTTCGCCGGCCAGCAGCCGGCGCTTGAAGCTGTTGCGGGGCGCCTGCATCGCCGCCTCACACGAACTGGACGGCGACGGCGCCGAGCGGGCCGAAATCGGCATGCAGCGTATCGCCCTTCCTCGCCCAGACGGGCCGGGTGAAGCTGCCGGAGAGCAGCATGTGGCCGGGCTCCAGCGTGACGCCGAAGGGGGCGAGCTTGTTGGCGAGCCAGGCGACCGCCATGGCCGGATGGCCGAGCACGCCGGCGGCAAGGCCGGTCTCCTCGATTTCCGAGTTGCGGTAGAAGATGGCGCCGGCCCAGCGCAGATCGATGTCGGTGGGCCGGACAGGCCGGCCGCCGAGCACGAGGCCCGCCGCCGCGCCGTTGTCGGCCACGGTGTCGAAGATCCTGCGCGGCTCGGTGACACGCGCATCGATGATCTCGATGGAGGGGATGACCCATTCCGTGGCGCGCAGCACATCGACGAGGCCGACATTTGGTCCCTTCAGCGGCTCCTTCAACACGAAAGTCAGCTCCGGCTCGACGCGCGGCACGCAGAAATCCTCGAACCGCACCTTCGCGCCGTCTGCAAGCACGAGATCGTCGAACATGTAGCCGTAGTCCGGCTCGTCGATCTTGGAGGCGGCCTGCATGGCCTTGGAGGTAAGGCCGATCTTGTGGCCGATGATCTTCGCGCCCGCCTTCACCCTTTCGGCGGCAACGGCCGAGGAGATGGCGTAGCTGTCGGCGATCTCGATCTCAGGGAACATTTCCGAGGGGCGGCGGCCCTGCACCTTGGTCCGGTGGCTTTCTAGGAGGCTTGCCGCGCATTCGGCGCGCTGTTCGTCATTCAACATTCTTGGCGGGCCTTTCAGAGTTTGATGCAGACGTTGCGCAGCTCGGTATAGAACTCGAGCGAATGGACGCCACCTTCGCGGCCGATGCCGGAGGCCTTGGAGCCGCCGAACGGAGTCCTGAGGTCGCGCAGGAACCAGCAGTTGACCCAGGCGATGCCCACCTCGATCTGCCGCGAGATACGGTGGGCGCGGGAAAGATTGGTCGTCCAGATCGACGTGGCCAGCCCATAAGGACTGTCGTTGGCCAGCGCGACCGCTTCCTCCTCGCTGTCGAAGGGAGTGATGTGCGTACAGGGACCGAAGATCTCCTCGGTGATGACGGGCGCATGCTGCGGCAGACCGGTCCACACGGTCGGTTGGATCCAGTAGCCGCCCTCGTAGCCCGGAAGGTCAGGCACGCCGCCGCCGGCAAGGATCGTCGCGCCTTCCGCCTTCGCCTTCTCATAATAGGAGAGCACCTTGCGGCGGTGCTCGGCGCTGATCAGCGCGCCCATCGTCGTCGCCGGGTCGAAAGGATCGCCGAAGCGGTAGCTGCGGGCCTTCTGCGCCAGCCCTTCGGCCAGCCGTTCGAAAATGCCGCGCTGGACATAAAGCCGCTCCGTGCCGAGGCAGACCTGCCCGGTATTGGCGAAACAGGCGCGCCCGATGCCTTCCAGCGTGGCGTCGAGATCGGCATCGTCGAAGATGATGCCGGCATTCTTGCCGCCGAGCTCCAGCGAGACGGGGCGGATGCCGCCGGCCGCCGCCCGCATGATCGCCTCGCCCGTGCGCGTCTCGCCGGTAAAGGTGATGCCGTCGACATCGGGATGACTGGTGAGGAATTCGCCGGCCGCGCCGGGACCGTTGCCGTGCACGACATTGTAGACGCCGCGCGGAATGCCCGCCGCATTCATCACCTCGCCGAGCAGGGTCGCCGTCGCCGGCGTCTCCTCGGAGGGTTTCACCACGACCGTGTTGCCGCAGGCAAGCGCCGGGGCAACCTTCCACGTCATCAGCAGCAGCGGCAGGTTCCACGGGCAGACGACGGCGATGACGCCGCGCGGCACCCTCAGGGCATAATTGAGCGCGCCCGCCCCGTCCGGCGTCGCCATCTCGAAGGTTTCGGTCGAGGCGGTGAGGATCTGGTCGGCGAAGACGTTGAAATTGGCCGCGCCGCGCGGAATGTCGATATGGGAGGCGATGGAGCGCGGCTTGCCGGTATCGCGGATCTCGGCGGCAAGGAATTCGTCGAAGCGGGCATTGATGCCGTCGGCCACCTTGCGCAGCAGCGCGACGCGCTCGGCGAGCGGCATGCGGCCCCACGGTCCCTTGAGCGCCGCCCGCGCAGCGCCGACGGCGGCGTCCACCTCGGAGCGCCCGGCGGCGGAAACATCGCCGATCACCGCGCCGGTGCTCGGGAAATGATTGGCGAAGACTTCGCCGCTGCCGCGCACGAAATTGCCGTCGATGAAATTCAGATAGGTTGCCACGTCTCGTCCTTTCGCGTGACCGCCGGTCACGATTTCCGTTCAGGGTCGCCCGCCGTCAGGTAGTCCCACATGCGTTCCACGATGCCGCCGGCAAGCGTCTCCCGCTCCGCCGCCTCTTGCGCGCCGATGACCGGCGCGCCGGGCACGCCAATCACCGCAAGCTCGATGCGGCACATGTCCTCCAGGTACCAGGCGCGCATCAGCGCCTCCTCGATCGACCCGCCGCAGACGACCGCGCCGTTGCCGCGCATCAATACGCCCGTGCTGTCTCCCATGGCCGCGGCGACGCCGGCGGCGCGCGCATCGTCGCGGACGAGCTGGATGTCGTTCCAGAAGCCGACGCGCGGGGCGAAATAGGTGCCGAAGCCGTGCCGCATCTCCGGCGGACGGCCGAGCGCGGCGAGCGCCATGACGCTCGGCGACATGAAGCGGATGACGGCACCGGCTGACGGCCTTGCCGCATAGATCTGCTGGTGGATGCGGACTTCGCCCAGCACCCCGTCCGGCAGGCCGCCGCTGACGGGAACCGTCACGCACGGCTCTCCCGGCGCGACCAATCCCGGCGGGCGCGGCGGGCAGACGAGGAAACGCTCCGCGTCGATGCGTGCCGAGCAATGGCCATAGGCGTGTACCAGGCCGGCGCGCCCAAGGGCGCGCGCGGCGACACGCACCGCGGTCGAAAGGTCCTTGGTCATGATGTCAGCCCTTGAAAGCCGCGATATTGGGCTTGGCGCCCCAGTGGCAAAAACCCTTCGGCTCGAAATGGAACTGCCGGTCGCGCCACAGCGGCTCGTCATGGATCTCGCAAACGCCGGTGGAATATTCGAACGTCATGCCCTCCGGGCCGGTGAAATAAAGAAACTGGGCCGAAGAAGTCGGATGGCGGCCGGGGCCGAAGGTGATGTTGACCTGGTTTTCCCGCACATGGCCGAAGGAGCGCTGAATGTCGTCGGCGCTTTCGACCTGATGGTTGATGTGCTGGATACCCGCCTTGTGATAGGGGAACAGCGCGATGGAATGATGGATCGTGCCGAGCCGCATCAGCGGCGCATCGCCGATGCGGTCGGAAACGCGGGCATTGCAGACCTGTGTCCAGAAGGATTCGTCGCGCTCGGCATCCGTGGTGCACAGCCCGACATGCGAGAAGCCGGTGATGCCGGCATCGCGCGTGCCGTGATAGCGCCTGCCCGACATTTCGGGCCGGACGACGAACTCGATGCCGTTGCCGGTCGGATCGTTGAAGCGGATGAACTCGCGGACATGGCGCGCGTCGCATTCCTGCGCCGAGCCGTAATGCACGCGATGGCCGAGGCCTTCCAGCGTGGCAGCGGCGCGCTGGAGGTCGTCCGAGGAGCCGATCTCGAAGGCCGTCACCTGGTCCTGCGGGTCCCCTTCGAAATAGCAGAGCGTATGTTCACGGGCATCCGACTTGAAATAGGTCGCGCCGCGGCGGCGTTCCGACACTTCGAGGCCGAGAATGTTGACGGCGAACCATTCCGCGCCGGCAAGGTCGATTGTGCCAAGCCGGCAGTAGACCACGTCCTTGAGTTCGATCATCGCTCTTCTCCTCCCTGGAATTCCGGGGCAAGGCAGGGCGAGCCCCAGGCGCAATGCGAGCGTGCGGTATCGGAGAACTGGCGAGCCCCGCGCGCGGCGACCTGCGGCCCCGCCTCGGTCTCGGCCACGTAGGAATAATAGATGTCGCCGGGGCCCCTGGCGGTGACGAAGACGGCGTTCGACGCCGCCTGCCGGCCGGGGCCGTGCATGACCGGGACCTGACGCGACTGCAGGAAGTACCAGCCCTGCATGACATTGTTGATGCCCTCGACCGCCCAGCTCGCGCCCAGGATGCCGTCGCGCTCGGACGGGTAGAGCGCGATGCGGTGATGGGCCTCGTCGAGCCGCAGGAAGGCGGCTTCACCAATCCAGTCGGAAACCGCAAGGCCGATGCCGCGGGTCCAGAAAACCTCGTTGGCGGCGATATCCGTGCAGGCAAGCTGTACGGCCTCGAAACCGGTGATGCCGGCATCGCGCGGGCCATGATAGCGCCAACCCGACGTCAGCGGCCGCCAGACCAGTTCGACCGTCACGCCGTTCGGCGCGGTGACGGCAAGCCCGCTCTTGACCTGTCGTATCCGGCATTCCTCCGCGTCGAGGCGAGCCGGCGACCACTCGGCAAGCCGGCCCTCGGCCGCATCGAGATCCTGGCCGCGCCACCGTCAGCGCGACGGCCGGGCCGTCGTTGCGCGTATAGCAGAGCGCATAATTGCGAGCATCGGAACGGAAGCGGCGGTTGTCGTCGTCGCTGTCGCCAGCCTGGAGACCGAAGACGTCCGTTGCAAAGGACGCAGCGACAGCCAGATCCGGCACCGGCAGGCGCAGATACCTGAGGTCGCGATAGAATGCAGTCATTTCCGTCTCCCCGGGCGCGCTCCCACACACCCTTTCCTCGCCGCGCATGAAGCATCCGATGCCGTCGCGCAAGGGGCAGCATCGATCATCGACATTTCTTTGGTGAACACATAAAATATCGATATTATGCCGAAGTCAAATTCTAAATTGATGTTTTTCCGAAAATGTCATAATCTCGAAAATCATAACAGGGGTTGGCATCGTTGTCGAAAACGCAACAGGACATTCTGGAAACCGGGGATGAAAAGACCCAGGCTGAAAAGGCTTACAGACTGGTCCGGGAAGACATCATCACCGGCGCGCTTGCGCCCGACATGAAGCTGAAAATCGATTTCCTGCGCGACCGCTACGATATCGGCGCCGGCCCGCTCCGCGAGGCGCTGGCCCGCCTTTCGGGCGAGCATCTCGCCACTCTGGTCGGCCAGCGCGGCTTCGTCGTCGCGCCGATGTCGGTGTCCGATGCCCGGGAAATCGGCCATCTGCGCAAGATCTTCGAGGCGGACGCGCTATCGCAGTCCATACCCGCCGGCGACCGGCAGTGGGAGGAGCGCGTGATCACCACCTATCACCGGCTGGAGCGGATCGAGCTCTCCGACAAGCAGGGCGCTGACCGGCTGAAGGAGTGGGAACGGCTGAACAACGACTTCCACGAGGCGTTGGTGTCGGCCTGTCCCTCCGTCTGGGTGCTGCGCATGCGCGAGATGATGTTCCGCCACCACGAGCGCTATCGCCGGCTGTCCCGGATCAAGACCCTGTTCACCCGCGATATCCATCTGGAACACCGCGCTCTGCTCGACGCGGCGCTCGACCGTGACGTCGAGCGCGCCATCGACGTTATCCGCAGCCATATCGAACGCACCACCAATGCGGTGACCGAAGCACTGGAGCGCATTGTCGCCTGACGCAGGTCGCGCAAAAACTGCGCAGCGGTTTTGCGGAAACGACACGCGGAAACAAGGAGCTAAAGCGTGAGAGCGGATCTGCAGGATCGCGACGCGCCCTAGCAGCGAACCACACCATTTCACCGAAAAACACAGAGACGAAACTCGGCAAAATTTGCACTCTTGACAAATTATCGATATTTTTGCTTTATGAGAAATAATATTGATAAACTTTAGGAGCGGATCGCTCCAGATGAGGTTTCCATGTCCATCTTCGCCGCCGTCGAGGCCCATACGCCGCAGTTTTCCCACTGCAGTGACGCCATCTGGGATGAACCGGAACTGGCCTTCGGCGAAAAAACGGCGGCCGACCGGCTGAGCCGTCTTCTCGCCGCCCACGGTTTTGCCGTGACGCGCGGGATTGCCGGCATGCCGACGGCCTTCCTCGCCGAATGGGCCTCCGCCGCCGATGCGCCGCATACCGTGGCCTTCCTCGGCGAATACGACGCTCTGCCCGGCCTAGCGCAGACGGCCGATCTCAGTGCGCAGGTGGCCGCATGGCCGGGCACGCCCGGCCATGGCTGCGGGCACCACCTGCTCGGCGCGGCCTCGGCCCTCGCAGCCGTGGCGCTGGCAGAAACGCTGAATCGCGAGGGCCGGCCCGGCCGCGTGCGCTTCTACGGCTGCCCGGCGGAAGAAGCGGGCTCGGGCAAGGTGTTTCTGGTGCGCTCCGGGGCTTTCGATGACGTCGACGCCGCCTTCACCTGGCATCCGCATATCGTCAACGAGGTGGACGCAGAAACGTCGCTTGCGTTCGTCGAGGCGCGCTTCCGCTTCACCGGCCGCGCCGCCCATGCCGCCGCCACGCCGCATCTGGGACGTTCGGCGCTCGACGCGGTGGAACTGATGAGCGTCGGCGTCAACTATCTGCGTGAACACATGCCGCCCGATGCCCGCGTACACTCGGCCATCACCGATACCGGCGGAAACGCGCCTAACGTTGTGCAGGCGACGGCCGAGGTCGTGTGGCTGATCCGCTCGCCCGCCTCGGCCGATTGCGAGGACGTCTTTGCGCGCGTCTGCGACATCGCCAGGGGCGCGGGGCTGATGACCGGCACCACCGTCGCCCATGCCATCACGGATGCAGGGCAGAACATCCTTCTCAGCCGTGCGCTGATGCAGGCGATGGAGCGGCATCTTCTTGCCGCCGGCGCGCCCGCGCCGACGCCGGAGGACCTTGCCTTCGCCGCCGAACTGCGCGGCAAGGCGATCAGCGAGGCCGATATCGCCGGTTCGCTCGGCGGGCGGCCTCAGGCGCTACGGGCCGCGCCGTACCACACCGCCGTCCTGCCCCTACCCGCGGACGACCGTCTGGCCTTCGTTTCCACCGATGTGGGCGACGTGAGCTGGGTCGTGCCGACTGTGCAGTGCCACACCGCCTGCTACGCCATAGGCACGCTTTTCCATACCTGGCAGATGGTGGCCCAGGGCAAGCGCGCCCAGGCCCATGCCGGCCTTGCGCTCGCCGCCAAGGCGATGGCGGCGACGGCCGCCGAATGCCTCGCCGACCCCGACCTTATCGCCAGAGCCAAGGCTGAACTTGCCGAGCGCCGCGGCGGACGCGCCTATCGCAGCCTGCTGCCGCCGGAAACTGGCCCGGCGCTGCCGGCCTGAACTCCATCCATATCCACGACGCTTTCAGGGAGGAAGCAATGAAAGTCCTGCATCTCATCACCCCCATCCTCTTCGGCCTGACCATGGCCACGGCCGCGCATGCCGAAGACAAGGTCCTGCGCATCGCCACGGAAGGCGCCTTTTATCCCGGCAACTTCACCAAGCCCGACGGCAGCCTCGATGGTTTCGAGATCGAACTTGCGAAGGACCTGTGCACGCGCATGAAGGTGACGTGCGAGATCGCCGCGCAGGACTGGGACGGCCTGATCCCGTCGCTGAATGCCGGCAAGTATGACGCGATCATGGCCAGCATGTCGATCACCGACAAGCGCCTCGAGGTCGTCGACTTCTCGATCCCCTACATCCGCGTTTCGCTCGCCTTCGCCACGATGGGCGACGGTCCGCTCGCCGACCTGCCGGGCACCGGCACGGTCGTCAACCTCGATGACGAGGCGGCCGCCGGCCCGGCCATCGCCGCGCTGCACGAGGCGCTCAAGGGCAAGACCATCGGCGCGCAGACCGCGACGGTCGGCGTCGACTACCTGACCAAGGCCTTCGGCGGCGACATCACGCTCAACGAATACAAGAGCGCCGAACAATCCGACCTCGATCTCCTCGCCGGCCGCGTCGATGCGGTATTCGCCGGCGCGCCGATCCTCGCCGCCTCGCTGAGCAAGCCGGAAATGAAGGGCGTGAAAATCGCCGGATACACGCTGAGCGGCTCCATGTTCGGCCGCGGCGCGGGCGTTGCCGTGCGCAAGGGCGATGACGCGCTCAAGACGGACTTCAACGAAGCGATCCGCGCGGCCGCCGCCGACGGCACCATGTCGAAGCTCTTCGTCAAGTGGTACGGCATCGACCTCACCCCCGAATGGAAGTGACGGCAGCCAGGAACAGCCGGTCGGGCACGCGAAAAAGACGGCGCCCGACCGGCCCGGGGATTTGATGTAGGACCATGACAGCCAGCTATTTCGATCTCGTCGGCTTCGGCCCCGAGGGGTGGGGCCCAGCCCTTGCCACCGCGACGTTCATTACCCTTGCCGTAGCGCTTGCCGGCTTTGCCGGCGGCGCCGTTCTCGGCGGCCTGCTTGCCTGGGCGCGGATTGCCGGCGGCGCGGTGATCGGCGGGCTGGCGCAGGCCTATTCCACAGTCATGCGCGGCATTCCGGACCTGCTCGTGATCTACCTTTTCTATTTCGGCGGCAGCGCCGTGCTCGGCCGGCTCGCCGCGCTGTTCGGCCATGCCGGCTTCATCGGCGTTCCCGCGTTCCTGACCGGCGCGCTCGCCATCGCCGTCGTCTCGGCCGCCTACCAGGGCGAGGTGTTCCGCGGCGCCCATGCCGCCGTTGCTCGCGGCGAGATCGAGGCGGCCATTGCCATCGGCATGAGCAGACCGCAGATCCTGCGCCGCATCCTGGTGCCGCTGATCCTGCGCTATGCCCTGCCCGGCCTCGGCAATACCTGGCAGCTCGTGCTGAAGGAATCGGCGCTCATATCGGTGATCGGCCTCGTCGAGCTTTTGCGCCAGGCGCAGATCGCCGCCGGCTCCACTCGGCGCCCCTTCGAGTTCTACCTCACCGCCGCCGCGCTTTATCTCCTGATAAGCTGGGTCTCGACCCGGGGCTTCGCGCTGATGGAGCGCCGCAGCCGGCGCGGCGTGGGGATCGCCATATGATCGACCTCGCCTTCCTGCGCGAAACCTTCGCCACCCTCGTTTCCGGCGTTCCGCTGACGCTGCAGCTCGCCGCCCTGTCGAGCCTTCTCGGCGCCATCTTCGCCCTTCTCCTCGTCTGGGCGCAAGTCGCACTGCCATCGACGCTCGGCCGGGTGGCGCGCTTCTACATCTTCGCCTTCCGCGGCACGCCGCTCTTGGTGCAGCTCTTCCTGATCTATTACGGCCTCAGCCAGTTCCGCCCGACGCTGTCGGCGCTCGGCCTCTGGGGGCTGTTGCGCGATCCCTACTGGTGCGCCGTGCTGGCGCTGATGTTCAACACCGCGGCCTATTGCGCGGAAATCTTCCGCGGCGGGCTGCAGGCGGTGCCGGCGGGACAGGTGGAGGCAGCGCGCGCCGCCGGCTTCTCCGGATTCCTCCTCTTCCGCCGCATCGTCTTTCCCATCGCGTTGCGCCAGGCCCTGCCCGGCTACGGCAACGAACTGGTGCTGATGGTCAAGGCAACCTCGCTCGCCTCCACCGTGACGCTGATGGAGATCACCGGGCTTGCCGCCAAGGCGATCTCGCAATCCTACCGCGCCATCGAGGTCTTCCTCGTCGCCGGCGCGCTCTACCTTGTGCTCAACGTCGTGCTCGTCCAGGCGCTCGGCCTTCTCGAACGCCGCCTTATGCGGCACCTCGCCCGCTAGAGCATCTCCTGTGAACACCGGTTCACGGGTCACGCTCTATCCTTTTGTTTTTGCCACATTATCCGACGCCCAATCGATTCCGCTTCGGCTGGAAATGTTCCAGGAAACAGTCCATGACAGCTTTGCAGACCAAGACCCCGGCCATCGAAATCCGCGCCCTGCACAAGAGCTTCGGGCCGGTGGAGGTGCTGAAAGGCATCTCGCTCAGCGCCCACGAGGGCGAGGTGATCTCGATCCTCGGCTCGTCGGGCTCGGGCAAGTCGACGCTGCTGCGCTGCATCAACATGCTGGAAGCGCCGACTGCCGGCGAGATCGCCGTCAACGGCGAGACCATCCGCCTCAAGCCCGGCAAGGCCGGCCTCGTGCCGGCCGACCGCCGGCAGATCACCCGCATCCGCGGCAAGGTCGCCATGGTGTTCCAGAGCTTCAACCTGTGGAGCCATATGACCATTCTCGAAAACCTGATCGAAGGCCCCGTCCATGTGCACGGGCGCCCGCGCGGCGAATGCATCGCGGAGGCCGAAAGCCTTCTGGAGCGCGTGGGGCTTGCCGACAAGCGCCACGCCTATCCCGCTCGTCTCTCCGGCGGCCAGCAGCAGCGCGCCGCCATCGCCCGCGCGCTCGCGATGAAGCCGGATGTCATGCTGTTCGACGAACCGACCTCCGCGCTTGATCCGGAACTCGTCGGCGAGGTGCTGAAGGTCATGCGGGCGCTGGCCGAGGAAGGCCGCACCATGCTGGTCGTCACCCATGAAATGGCCTTCGCCCGCGACGTCTCCAGCCGCGTCGTCTTCGTCGATCGCGGCCAGATCCTCGAAGACGGCTCACCGGCCGAGGTCTTCGGCAACCCGAAGAGTAAACGTTTCCGTGCATTCATATCCAGCTGAACCGGCATGATTTGACGGTGCGGCCCTCGCTGCTACGCTGCCTGTTCAAGCACTGCCCTCGCCTTCCCGTCCAGTTCAAGGCGGGTGTCCTGATTGCTCCTGGTGCGGGCATGGGCGGTCATGCCCTGCACAAAGTCAAAGATGCTTTCCGGGGTCCGAGCTTTCTCCTGCACCACGGTTTCGATGATCTTGCCGGTTTCGCCTTGCTGAACCCGCGACGGCGAAGGAAGCTTTCGCGGTCCTCGTCGTTGTGGGCGACGATCCTTTCACTACGTGACCAAGCACCTCCAGCGGGGCATCGAAAGTGACTGCATTCGAGTGAAGAAGAACATACCGAAGATCGGCGGCTTCCAATCTTTCAACAGGGCGCGCCGAGCGATTGCGGGTTTCGAAGCGATGCTCCGGCTCAGAAAGGGCTTCGGCTTCAGTGGCGATCGGGCCGTCGATGAGCAGCACGATCTACTGGCGCGCCTCCTCGGACTTTAAAAGCTTAATAAGGCGTAAAGCGCATCTCATTCAGGGGTGAACTACGGCCGAACCTGAAATTGCGATAAACCAACAAGAAATCAGCGTTTCCCAGGCATATCTTCAGAAATCGTAAACGTTTCCACCCCAAAATTGGGGTATCCGAACGACGTGTTTCACTTTCCATTCCGGCATGAGGCCGCGTTCGGCTGCCGTTCCTTTCGTACTCTCATGAGGCCTATCGTGAACCAGATCGTTTGCGTCCGCCGACACCGGTGCGATGACCGTCACCGCGCTCCCTGTCCTTAGGATGCGCGGCATGACGGCGGCCCTCCGCGCCGCGGCACCACCACCGAGGAACGTCCCCGCCCTCTCCAAGAAACGCCACGGGAATCATCGCATGGCTAGCGCAACCGGTTTGAAAATTATGACCCGCCTCGGCCTCGGCTTCGGCTTCGTCCTCCTCCTGATGCTGGGCCTGACCATCCAGTCGATCGTCGAGGTCAACCATATCAACGGCAACCTGCAGATCACCAACGAGGTGAACAGCGTCAAGCAGCGCCTCGCCATCAATTTCCGCGGCAGTGTCCACGACCGCGCGATCGCCATCCGCGACGTGGTGCTGGCCGACAACGACGCCGGCCGCGAGGCGTCCGTCACGCTGATCGAAACGCTTGCCGCCGCCTATGCCGAAAACGAGGTGAAGCTCAAGGCCATGCTGGCAGCCCCCGGCGGCGGGTCGCAGATCGAGCGCGACATCGCCGCCGAGATCGCCGACGTACAGGCGAAGGCCAACCCGCTCGTCGCCGAGATCGTGACGCTGGCGCGCGCCGGCAGGACCGACGTGTCGGAGGCCATCCTGCTCACCTCCGCGCGCCCGCTCTTCGTCGACTGGCTCGCTGCCATCAACAAGTTCATCGACCATGAGGAGAGCCTGAACAAGACGCTCGGCGCGAAGGTCTCGAGTTCGGCCAACAACTTCCAGCGCCTGTCGCTGACCGGCCTGTCGATCGCGCTGGTGCTCGCCGCCGTCGCCGCCTATATCGTCAGCCGTTCCGTCACCCTGCCGATTGCCCGTCTCCAGGCGATGCTGGTGCGCATGGCCGGGGGCGAAATGGATGCCGACCTCGCTCTCGGCCAGCGGCGCGACGAGATCGGCAGCCTCGCCAAGGCGGTCGAGGAAGTGCGCTCGGCGATTCTCGCCAATGCCGACCGGCAGGCGGAAGCCGCCCGCGCGGCAAATGAAATCAACCAGCGGGAAATGGAGCACGCGCGCCGCGAGGGTGAGGAGAAGATCGTCGCCGAGGTGGTCGACAAGCTCGGCGCAGGACTGGAACGCCTGGCGCAATGCAATATCCGCATGACGATCGACGAGCCTTTCTCCGAGCCCTTCGACGGCCTGCGCCGTGACTTCAACGGCTCCATCGCCACCTTCCAGGAAACGCTGTCGCAGGTCATGCAACGCACCCGCGCCATCTACGAGAACGGCGTGGAAATGCGCGAGGCCGCCATGCAACTCGCCGAACGCACCCGGAAACAGGCCGCCTCGCTGGAGGAAACCTCGGCCTCGCTGGAAGAGGTCACGGTGACGGTACGTCTTTCGACCGACCGCACTCAGGAGACCCGCAAGCTGGTGAAGCAGGCCCGCGACTGCGCCGACGCCTCCGGCACTGTCGTCGGCGATACGGTCACGGCGATGAAGCGCATCGAAAGCGCCTCGCAGGAAATCTCCTCGATCATCGGCGTCATCGACGAGATCGCCTTCCAGACCAACCTGCTCGCGCTCAACGCCGGGGTAGAAGCCGCCCGTGCCGGCGATGCCGGCAAGGGCTTCGCCGTCGTCGCCACGGAAGTGCGTGAGCTGGCGCAACGCTCGGCCAAGGCCGCCAAGGAGATCAAGGCGCTGATCGGCAACTCCAATGCCGAGGTCGGCGCCGGCGTGCGCCTCGTCGGCGAGACGGGCGAGGCGCTCGCCCGCATCGGCAACTTCGTCAACGCCATCGACCAGCATATTGACGCAATCGCGGCGGCAGCCGAGGAACAGAATGCCGGCCTGCAGCAGATCAACGCCGCCGTCGGCGACATCGACCGCATGACCCAGCAGAACGCCGGCATGGTGGAGCGGACGACGACGATCAGCCACACGCTGGCGGAGGGTTCGACGACCCTCACGGAGCTCGTCGGCCGCTTCAAGCTGAACCGCCGCGCAGTCATTCGCGAGCCGGGTTCCCCCGCCGCGCTGTCCGGGCCGGCCCAGGGCCGCAGCCGGTATGATCAACGCGCTGCCTGAGAAAGCCACCCCGGGCGCCGGCCCATTGCCGGCGCCCGGTCCGCCTCAGCCATTTCGATCGCGAGATGGCCTACGAAACACCAAGGTTGGTGGCTGCCGACCGCAACATTAAGCACTCGATAGGTGCATTCAGCATCGCCCCTGCCGTCATCCGGTCGCGGTGACGAGTCTGGAATCCGGTTTAGTCAAAGCACGAAGTGAATGTGCGGTCGTGAATGGTAGGCGGAGGCTTCGACATGGGCCTCGACGGAAAAAACGTCGCGCAGCAATTCGCGCGTGAACACCTCCTCGGGTGCGCCGGATGCCACGATCTTACCGGATTGCAGCACGAGTGGTCGGTCGCAAAACATCGGCGCGTGGTTCAGGTCATGGAGCGCGATGATGCTGGTGACCGGCAGGTTGGAAACGAGCCGCAAGAGGCTGATCTGATGATGGACATCGAGATGGTTGGTCGGCTCATCCAGAATAAGCTCCTTCGGAGACTGAGCAAGCGCTCGGGCAAGGTGGACACGCTGCTTTTCTCCTCCGGAGTGGCTTTGCCAGGCGTCGTTGCGCTTTGACGTCATCTGCGTGCGCTCCATCGCAGCCGTTACCGTTGCCTGGACCTTGAGATTCGCATTCGTCGTTGCATGTTGCTCGATGAAGGCGACCCGCTGGGCAATCGTCCGGCGGCGATGAAGGTCATGCCCATGGCGAGCGTCAGCGGCACGGCGGCGGAATTGACCACGCGCACGAGATTGCGCGGCTCGATGAAATTCGGATTGGCGATCGTGATGAGGACGCACAGGACGACGTGCCGGCAGGACCTAAACCGCTCGACGTTCCCGCCATCGCCGACAACCTGAAGCGCAGTATGAATATTCTCACTGCAGCGGCTTCAAAGTTGCCGCTGCCATACCCGATGCTTTCGGGCCCGAGAACAATCACGCAATTTGCCAAAATACAAAGATTTTCAGCCGTCTACGACCACCCGCGCACAGATCTCATCGGGCAGGGCCGTGTCATCGATCGCCACACTGCCATGCTTCCCCTCGATCCGCTCGTCTTCATCACCCAGCTCTCCTCAACAGCAAGAGAACGAATGGGCCGGAGATAATGGCAGCCACGATCCCGGCCGGCAATTGCCATGGGTGGATGATGTTTCGTCCGATCCAGTCTGCGAGCATGAGCGTCGTGGCCCCCAAGGCGGCGGCGACGAGGAATTCCTGTCGCGGCCCGCTGCTGCCAAGCCGACGTGCCAGATGCGGCGCGACGAGGCCGATGAAGGTGAGCGGGCCGATCAGCATCGTACCGCATGCCGTTGCCATCGCGGCAAGAAGAAAAACCAGCATGCGGCTTCGTGCTACCGGCATGCCGATCCCGTTCGCAACGGCGTCGCCGAGCGGAAGCACGCCGATGATCCGGCTGAGGCCAAGCGCGAGCACCATGAGAACGAAGGACGTTGCAAGTCCGGCTGCCGCACCTGCGACCGTTGCATTGTATGTCGAGCCGGAGAGCCAGCTGATGATGACGCTCGCGCGGGGATCGCCACCCGCAAGGAAGAACGCCATCAGGCCCGAACAGATGATTGTCAGCGCCATTCCGCTCAAAAGCAGGCGGAGAGGTTCCACGCCATACAGGCACATTCCCATGATCACCGCCGACGCCAGGCACGCACCGATGGCTGCGCCGTACTGGGCCACGTTCCATGGAAGCTCCGGGAAAAAAAGCAGCATGCACAGCACGCCCAATGCCGCGGCGGAAGAAATGCCGAGGATTTCCGGCGAGGCCATGTCGTTGCCCGTAGCGCGTTGCAAGATCACGCCGCCGATCGCGAGAACGGAGCCGGCTGCCAGGACCGCCATGGTGCGCGGGGTTCTCATCTGCCAGATCACTCCGGGATCGATTGCGCCGCCCAGACCATACGAGCCGTCGGTTGAGCGGCCTATCAGAGTGACGGCCAGCAATGTGATTGCCGCAAAGGCGATACTTCCGGCAGTCAGTGGCCAGCCAGCCCTTCTGCCGGACGGGATGGTAAGCTGCGTTGGCCGGCCGGCAAACCCCGACCGCCGCCAGAGCAGAAGCGTCAGAAAGGGTGCGCCGATTATCGCCAGTGCAGTCCCCGTCGGCACCTCCCCGCCAAGGGGCAAGCGCTGCACGGCGGCATCCGCAAGAAACAGCAGTGCCGCTCCCTGCAACGGCGCCCATAGCAGCAGGGCCGGTACCGTCCTTGCACCACAGAGCCGGGCAAGTGCCGGCGCCAGGAAACCCAGAAACGCAATCACCCCGACCGTGGACACAGCCGCAACCCCCAGGAGTGTTGCCAGAAAGAGGACGGTGGTGCGCAGCAGGAACACATTGACACCGATGACGCTCAGGATTTCGTCGCCGAGTGCGGCGGCAGCAAGCGGCCGGCGCAGGAGCCAGGCGAAAAACCAGCATCCCGAAAGGACAGTCAGCAGGATCGCCGTGTTGTGCCAGCCCATCTGCCGCAGATTGCCGCTTTGCCAGACATAGATGTCCGACAGGTACTCATGATTGAAGATCGTCAGCGCCGACGTGAGGCCGCTGCAAAAGAGCGATATCAGCATGCCGGCAACGATCAGGGTGACCGGCTCCAACTGCCTGCGACCGACAACGAGTGCCACGGTCCCTGTGGCGGCGATGCCTCCGATGCCCGCAACCCACAGGCGCCCGCCATCGAGCAGTACCGGCAGGAACAGGCTCGCGCCGACCAGCGCCAGGTGGCTGCCTGCAGTGACACCCAGCGTGGCCGGCTCGGCAAGAGGATTGCGCAGGAGCTGCTGATACAGCATTCCCGACAGGGCCAGAACAGCGCCCGCGACAAGACTGATCGCCGCCCTTGGAAGGACGCTGTAGGCGATGCGCAAGGTTTCGGCGGGAACGTCGCCAACGACTGGAGAAAGCCCGGTCGTCAGCAGCATTGTCCCGGTCGTGATGCCCAGAAACACGATGGCCGGGTTGGCCATGCTTCTGCGGTTAGGGAAATATGGAACGCCCATGCTGCCGGCTATGCCACAGCTGTTTCAAGCCCCAGCACGAAATGCCAGGCGGTCGGCAAGGCCCCGAAGGGAAAAAGCGGGGGAAGACGAACCAGGGCCTCGGGACGGGGCAGGACCATCTTCCAGATGTCGTTGCCTGCAAGCGATCTCAATGCCCTGTCCGTGCGGGCACCCTGATCGATCACCAGCAGGCGCACATCCGCATCGACGAAGCGCAGCAATTGCTCCACGCCCGATTTGCGGAAGCCCCACCTGTTCTCCTCGCCGGCCCAGGCGTTTTGCAATCCCACCCGTTCGAGACAATTGCCGATGAGTCCGTTTCTGCCGTGGATCACGACGTCGAGCCCGTCCGGCTCCATCGTCACGATCAGGACGGCTTTTCTCTGCTCCGTCAACCGCTCGCGCACCCTTTCGAATGTCGCTTGCACCTGGGCGACATACCGCTCTGCGCGCATCTCCAGCGACAGTGCTTTGCCAAGCTCAAGCAGAGACCGTGTGGCGGTCGCCAGTGGCGGTGCCTTTCCGTCGTAAAGCTGAACGACAAGAGGCGGAGCGATGCTCTCCGCAATCGGAAATATGCCCAGGCCACCGACGAGAACGGCATCGGGTGCCAGTTGTTTCAGCAGTTCGAGGTTGGGCTCCCATCGGGCGCCGAGGTCGACAGTGCCGGGAGACAGGACACTGTGCGGAAATTGCTGAGAAAAACCCTTGGCATCCGCAATCGCAACCGGCTCGATGCCCAGAGCGACGAGCATTTCACATGCTGCCCAATCAAGCGCCGCGATGCGACGAGGGACGGCGACCTGCGCCGTCGCCGGCCCATCGCCCGCCAGTGCGATGGCCAGGCCCCCGCAAAAGGCCCTTCGCGAAAGCCGGCCTGGGCGCCGCGCCGCCTGCTCGCCTACCACTTGTAGCTCAAGGTCCCGAAGACCGAACGGCGGTCGCCGTAGAAGCACGCATAGGTGCAGGACGAGACATAGTCCTTGTCGAACAGGTTCTTTGCCGAGACAGACAGGCTCAACCCCTTGAGATCTTCGTTCTTGATCCCGAAATCGTAGCTGATGGCGGCGTCGACGAGCGTGAAATCGGGAACACGATAGACATTTGTCGTGTCGCGGGTCTCACCCATGTAGCGAATACCGCCCCCTGCCTTCAAACCTTCGAGCGGGCCGCTGCCAACGGTGTAGTCGAGCCAGAGCGAAGCCATGTGCTCCGGAACGGCGGCAGGCACGCGGCCGAGATCAGCCCCGTTGCTCCTGGTCACTTCCGCATCGGTATAGGTATAGCTCGCGACGAGATTCCAGTTGTCGTTCAGTTCGGCCACTGCCGACACCTCGATACCCCGCGACCGCACCTCACCCTGCTGAATGTTGAAAGCCGGGTTTGCAAGATCCGTCGTCAGCAGATTCTGACGCGTGATTTCGAAAGCCGAGAGCGTCAGGAACGAATTCCAGCCGGCCGGCTGGTACTTGATGCCTGCTTCCAGCTGCTCGCCGGTCGTCGGGTCGAAGGTGTTGCCGAACCGGTCGGTGCCGCTCTGCGGCTGGAACGACGTCGAATAGCTGGCATAGGGGGCAAGGCCGTTGTCGAAGAGATAGACAAGTCCGACGCGCCCCGTGAAGGCAGTGTCATCCATTTCGGTGACCGTTCCCGTCAACCGGTTGGTCGTGTCCTGTCGCGCAATGTCATAGCGGCCGCCCAGAAGAAGGACCCAGTTGTCCAGCTTGATCTGATCCTGAAGGTAGAGGCCGAGCTGCGAGCGGTCCTCGACGGTATGGGTATTGAGTGCGCCCGGAATGACGACTGGCGATCCATAGACCGGATCGAACGGGTTCAAAGGAGCCAGATTGTTGTATCCCGCCGCCTGCCGTCTTTCGAGGGAAGCCTTCGTGTAGTCGAAGCCGAAGAGAAGCCCGTGCTCCAGCCCCAGCGTCGAAAACTCCGTGCTGAGATTGTTGTCGATCGTCACGCCCCAAGCATCGTCCTGACGGGTATAGGCACCGCGCTCCAGAAGGGATTGATTGCTTCCCGCTACCCAGCTCCAGGGATAGATATGATGGATATCGGTCGAGGATTTTCCGGCTATCACATTCTGCTGGAACTTCCATGTTTCGGCAAATCGATGCGAGAACTGATAGCCGATCGTTCCGACGTTCTGTTGCCATTTGCTCCAGTCCGGTTCCCCCGTGAACAGATCGCTTGGGATCCGGCCGTTCGGGTTCTCCGCAACGGTGCCAGAGAACGGATAACCGGCATTGTTGATGGTCTCGTTTCTCATGAAGCTGCCGAGGATCGTCAGTTCCGTCTCCGCTGACGGTGCGAACGTCAGAGAAGGCGCGAGATAGAACCGGTCGTCCGGTATCCGGTCGATCATCGTGCCGCTGTCGCGGGCAAGCCCGGTCAACCGGTACGACCAGACGCCCTCATCGTCCAGAGCTCCGCCGACATCCGCGCTGACCTGCTTGTGCGCATTGCTGCCGAATGTCGTATTGACCTCGCGAAATGTTTCCTTCGTCGGCCGCTTGGAGATCGTGTTGACGACACCGCCCGCAGCGGCCTGGCCGTAAAGAACCGAGGCCGGCCCCTTGAGGATTTCAACCCGCTCGAGTCCATAGGGCTCTGCGACGACACTGTAATGCGGCAGGGGAACTTTCAGCCCGTCCCGGTACATGACACCAGGGTTGGTCCGCACGTCGTAACCCCGGATCATGAACGGATCGTCGGTGCGGTTAAAGCCCTGCTGGACGACCACGCCCGGCGTATACTGCACGCTTTCGCCAAGCGTCTTGCTGTTTTGCGCCTTGATCTGATCGCTGGTGATAACGTTGACGGTCTGAGGCGTTTCGATCAGCGGCGTATCGGTTTTCGTTCCACTCGACCCACGGCTTGCGACAAAACCGTCGACGTGACCGAAGGCGCTTTCCTGCTGGCCCTTGATCGTAATCGTCTCCAGCCGCGTCGAACCGTCGTCCGGGAAAGTGCGCCCGCTGGACATCGGCGTGGAAATCACGACCGACGTGGCATCGGTGAAGGAATAGCTGAGCCCGGTTCCCTGTAGGAGCTGCGCGATCGCCTGTTCGCGCGTGACCGCTCCGTCGACACCACGGGAGGACTTGCTGCGGACGATGGAAGCCTCGTAAGAAATCTGGGTGCCTGACTGGCTGCCAAAGACGGCCAGCGCCCGGTTCAACGGTCCGGCGGGCACGGAATATGTCATCGCCTGCGCCTGGGCAGGCGGACTCGCTTCCCCGCCGGCCGCCACAACCGTCGTCGCCAGAAGCGCCGCGGCCAGTGCCTTTCGGCCGATACCACCAAGATTGTTTCTCCGAGACCCGCGCCCCATGTTCAAGCCACTCCGTTTCAACAGTTTCGAAAGGGCGTGTGCTCGTCAGATCAAGCGCCCCTATAGGGTACTACGGACGGAGCTGGAAAAATTTCCAATTTTTCTCATCTTTTTCAGACGGGCGATATGACTGTCATGAAAGGTGCGATTTTGCGGACTTTTGCCCCAAATGGCCGCACGACGGCATCGATCGCCCGCAGGGGATCACTGAGGTCGAAAACGCCGCTCACGACTCTCGATCCGAGGTAAGGATCGGCGATGACCACGCTGCCGGGCTGCCAGCGAGAAATCTTTGCAACGAGCGCGGAGACGGATTCCTTTTCCGCAACGATCATGCCCGTTCGCCATGCCGCGATCTGGAAGGTTTCCCGGCTGCCGCGATTCAGGCTGTGGGACGACAGGTCGAAGGCGAGCCATTCACCGGCGCCGAGCCGCTCCACGCCATTCGATGACAGTCCGGACGCCTGTGCCTCCACCAGCCCGTGATCCACCGAGACGGAAACCACGCCGGCATCATTCGAAACATCGAAGGCAGTTCCGAGTGCCGTTGCCGACAGCCCGTCCGATCTCACAACGAAAGGACGCGCTGGATCTTCGGCAACCTCGAAATAGGCCATGCCGAGCAACAGATCGATGGACCGCCGATCGTCGGTGAAGCCGATGCCAAGCGCGCTATTCGGCCCCAAGGTCGCCATGCTGCCGTCGGGAAGCGGTATCCGCTTCAGTTCTGCAGTCGACGTCATGTGATCGGCGCGCGCCTCCAGCAGGACTTTGGGAATGATCCAGGAGCCCGTTGCGGCGGCACCCAAGCCTATCGCACCGCCGATTGCGAAATTGCGGCGCGTCAGGCCGAGGCTCGTTGTCTGCGCGGCCCGCTGGCGGTCGGTCAGTATCTTGCCGGTCATCCCGTGTATGGCCGAGACCTTTGCCCAGGCCAGCTCATGCTCGGGGCTTCGGCTGATCCAGGCCCGCACGACTTCTATGGAAACCGGATTACCGGAATCGTTCTGCAAGCGAATGGCCAGATCCGCGGCTTCGCGAAACAGCCTGCGTTCCTCCGACACTTCACTCATCCGATACCTCTCCGGCTAGCGGTCCGCCGGGCGGCGAATCTCGGCTACATTAACTGATACGAACAGGAGGCCCGGAAATTCCGTTTCAACGGCATGTTTCTCAAAGACCGTTCAGACGGTCCTCTATGTGCTCATAGGCATCGCGGATCAAGGCCCATGTCCGGGTCGTCGACATGTCGAGCCGTTTGGCAACTTCGACAATCGTCAACTCGCCTATGCGGTGCAACTCAAAAGCTTCTCTGACACGGCGTGGCAGTTCCGCCAGGGCTTTCTCGACCAGTTGAAGTTTCTGCCGATCGTAGACGACGGTTTCGGCCGACGGTGACGGATCGGCGATCGCGGCAAATTCGTCATCGTTTAGATCCACGCGTGGAAAGACGCGCTGATGCCGGTTGTGGTCAATGCTGAGATTGCGGGCAGCCTGATAGAGATAGGCTTTGGGATTGTGATTCTTTGCGGTTCCGGACGGCGGCGATACCAATACTTTCAGGAAGGTGTCCTGGGTGAGATCGGCAGCGGTTTCCGAATCTATTCCCCTGCGGCGCAATGACTTCGCAATTCCCTTGGCGTGGCGCCGGAACAGATTTTGTATGTCCCAGCTCAATTGCCGCGCGCTTTCGACAAATGCGTGGTGCCGATGTCAAACCGCTTCAAGACAAGCGGCGCTGATGCCTGCAAAAAAACACTGTGTCCGGCTTTCGATTTACCCATAAGTCACACCCGCTATCGACACCCTTGACGGAACACAGCCGCGGGAACCAGTGGCACTCCCACTGGTTAAATACACGAGTATAATTGTCAAGTTTAAATACGCGACATACTCACCAAAATTTCGAGGTGGGCGTATTTTGCCACTGCTGACCATCACGCGGCGTTTTCGCCCGCCTTATGGTCCGAGAATCGCCCGTGCAGCGCAGCTTTGCAGGCGACACCGATCAATACGGCGTCGATTGATGTGAAACTCGCAACCTTCCGATCGGGATCGGCCGAGGACATTTGTTTCCACAGTCAATTTCCTGATATCAAAAGCATATCAAATGACGATCTTCACGCTGCTCGGCGAATTCAAGCCCGGAAAATTCGGCCTGGAATCCATCCCATCGGTTCAGGACGTTTTCGCCATTTCGCGCAGCTTGAATTTCTGGATCTTGCCTGTGCTGGTTTTCGGGATTTCGGTGAAAACGACCGCCTTCGGCACCTTGAAGCTGGCGAGCAGCGACCGGCAATGGTCGACGATCGCCGTCTCGGTGACGGTCCTTCCGGGTTTCAGTTCCACATAGGCGACCGGAACTTCGCCCCATTTCTCGTCCTGCCGCGCGACGACGCCGCAGGAGGCGACGGCCGGGTGCTTGTAAAGCGCGTCTTCCACCTCGATGGAGGAGATGTTTTCTCCGCCGGAAATGATGATGTCCTTGGAGCGGTCCTTGAGTTGAATATACCCGTCCGGGTGCATGACGCCGAGGTCGCCGGAATGGAACCAGCCGCCGGAAAAGGCCTCATCGGTTGCCTTGCGATTCTTGAGATAACCCTTCATGACGATGTTGCCGCGAAACATCACCTCGCCGATCGTCGCGCCATCGGCCGGAACCTCGCGCATCGTCGCCGGGTCCATGACGGTCAGCCCTTCCAATGCTGCGTAGCGCACGCCCTGCCGCGCCTTTTTTGCCGCACCCGCTGCCTTGTCCAGGTCATCCCAGTCGCTGTGCCATTCGTTGACCACCGCCGGTCCATAGGTTTCGGTCAGGCCGTAAAGGTGGTTCACGGCAAAGCCGGCGTCGAGCATGCCCGAAAGGACAGCTTCCGGCGGCGGGGCGCCGGCGGTGTTGAATGTCACGGTTTGCGGGAACGTGCGCTTGTCCTCTTCGGCGGCGTTGATCAGGAGCGACATGACGATCGGCGCGCCGCAGAGATGCGTCACGCGGTGGTCGGCGATCGCCTTATACATCGCGCCGGCCCGCACCCAGCGCAGGCAGACATGGGTGTTCGCCTGCACGGCAAGCGTCCAGGGAAAGCACCAGCCGTTACAGTGGAACATCGGCAGCGTCCAGAGATAGACGCTGTGCTTTCCCATGCCGGCATGGATCGTATTGTTGTAGGCCATCAGCGCAGCGCCGCGATGATGGTAGACGACGCCCTTCGGGTTGCCCGTCGTTCCAGAGGTGTAATTGAGCGAGATCGCATCCCATTCGTCGTCGGGCAGCGACCAGGCGAACTGCGGATCGCCATCGGCGAGAAGGTCCTCGTAGTCCAGCGTGCCGATGCGGTCTCCCTTGGGATAGGGTGCGTTCTCGCCATAGTCAGGATCGTCGTAATCGACGATCAACGGTTTCACTTTCGCGAGCGCCAGCGCCTCCCGCATCACGGCGGAAAACTCCCGGTCGACGATCAGCACCCTGGTTTCGGCGTGGTCCAGCTGGAACGCGATGACGGCGGCATCGAGCCGCGTGTTCAGGGAATGCAGCACCGCCTTGGCGAGCGGCACGCCGAAATGCGCCTCCAGCATCGGCGGCGTGTTTGACAACATCACCGTCACGGTATCGCCCTTGCCGATCCCGCGTGTCGCCAACGCCGACGCAAGCTGCAGGGACCGCCGCCAGAAGTCGGCATAGGTCGTCCTCGTCCCGCCGTGGATGATCGCGATGTGGTCGGGAAACACCTTGGCCGTCCGTTCCAGATAGGAGATCGGCGTCAGAGGCTGGTAGTTGGCGGCGTTCTTGTCGAGGTCGATTTCAAAGCTGTTTGGCGACATGCGGCGACTCGCGTTCGAAACTGGGGCAGCGTTCGGGCCGCGCCGGCGTCGGCGGGGACCAGTCGGCGCAGGTTATGCAGCCGCAGCGTGTTCGTCCAGCGTGACGTAAGCTTTATTCTTCGCCGCCGATGGGCTATCGCCGGCCGCAAGCGACCCGGTGCTGTTCCTGCGCAAAGGGCTCCATTGCCGGCTATTATCCGGAGATGAACAGACCGGTCGCCGCTGCCGACTACGACCGCAAGTCCGGCACGCCCGCCTGCAAGGGCATACCGGGCACGATCGGCGCTGCCGCCTGAGCCGGCTCAGGCAAACCACATGGCCGGACGCAGAGCTGGGATGATCACCGGCCGAGAGAGGCGTGAAACGCCTTGAGCAGCACGTCGACGATATCCTGCTGCGACTGGATTCCCGCCCCCGTCAGGTAAAGCTTCGCGGAATCAAGGTAAAGGACATGGCCGTTCTTCCAGGCCTTCGTCTGGTGGACGAGGTCATTGTCGAGCAGCGAGGCGGCCGATTGTCCCTGCTGGCCGATGGCCGCATCGCGATCAATGACGAACAGCCAGTCGGGGTTCTTTTCGAGAATGTATTCGTAGGAGATGGCCTGGCCGTGGGTCGCCTGCTGCAGGTCGGTATCGGCAGGCAGAACGCCGAACGCATCGTGGATTTCACCGAACCGCGAGCCCTTGCCGTAGGCGCTGACCTTGCCGCCCGTCGTCAGCAGGATCAGGCCGGTGCCGACCTGCGGCGCCAGCGACCTGAGTTCGGCGATCGACGCGTCGAGCCGGTCGATGCGGGCCTTCATCTCGGTTTCCTTGCCGAAGATCTTCCCGATGATTTCGGCATTGCGCTTGACGCCGGCGACGAGATCCTGGTCCGGCAACGTCAGGTCGATGGTCGGCGCCATGGCCGAAAGTGCCGCATAATGCGGGCTGCTGCGGGCGGCGACGATGATCAGGTCCGGCTCGGCGCTGTTGACCGCTTCGAGATCCGGCTCGAACAGCGTGCCGACCTTGGCATAGGCGGCATCCTTGTATTTCTCCAGCGACGGCGGGATGTTCGAGCCGGGAACGCCGGTCACCGTTATCCCGAGCTGGTCGAGGTTTTCCAGCGCGCCGAGATCATAGACCAGCACCTTCTGCGGATTGACGGCGACGTCGGTCTTGCCGCTTGCATGCTCGACGGTGATGGTTTCGGCAGCGGCGGGGCCGGCAAGCGCCGACAGGAGGATTGCAAAGAATGCGGCAGTTCGAAAAATCATGAATGACTCCCTCATGTTTTTCGGATCACTAGCGGCATTTTCACCGCGAGGCAACATCGCCGGCAAATCTGTGGCGTTCAGGCGCGGCGGTATTTCGGGGAAACGCCGTAGGCCTTCTTGAACGCCGTGGTGAAGCTGGAAGGGTTGTTGTATCCGGCGATATAGGCCGCCTGGGCGATCGGCACGCCGTCGCTTTCAAGTGCCCAGCGGGCGCTTTCCAGACGCTTCTGGCGAATGAACTCGAAGATCGTCAGGCCGAAATGCTCCTTGAAATGCCGCTGCACCGAGGAGGTGCTGAGGCCGACCTCGCGGGCGATGGTTTCGAGCGTCAGGTCGCGACGGATGTTGGCGGCGATGTACTCCCGCACCCTTTCGCTCTGCCGCCGGCTCATCAGTCCGGCGCGGGCGGAAGCGCCCTCCTCGCTTTCCAGAAGCAGGGCGCAGGCGTGGCAAAGGATGTCCATGGCGTGCGAGCGGCGATAGAGCGTCTGCAACTCGCCGCGCATGGCCGACGGCGGATCGACGATCTGTTCCGACAGGTGGACGATATGCTGGCTCGGCCGGAAGCTGAACTGGCTGAGATGCTGGGCAAAAAAGGCTTCCAGTTTCGGCATGCCGTCCGGCTGGGACTGGATCAGCCGTTCGACCCAGGGAAACGGCGCCGAAATCATCACCTTGCGCAGCGGCACCTCGCTGTCGTTGATGAACTGCAGCTTGCAGAAACGGGCGACGTTGAGCATGAAGACGACCGGGCTCGCCTCCCGCCCGTGCCCGGCATCGATATCGAAACGCTGGCCATCGATGGTGAAATGCTGCTCGCCCTGCAGGATGACCATGACGATGAATTTCGGCCAGATATCATGAAGCTCGGTGTCCGGCGTGCACGTGGTGACACCGTCCATGGCGCCGACGAACAGGTGTTGCGGAACGTCGGGGAGAATCCTCTGTTGCATTGCGGTCATTTCCATGTCTGAAGCCATTGCCGCTTTCGGCCGAGCCTGCCGTTTGCGCGTAGTTTTTTGCCGTTTTTGCCAATGTCTTTGCGGTCGACAGCAACTCTATCCTAACCATATACATGAGGCCGTCAATCAAGTTTACCGCCTCCCGCCAGGGGGCGGATTATCGCATGATGGGGGCATCGGCTATGGCGCGTTCTTTCCTTTCCACCGGATCCTTGCTGGCGCAGCGGGCGGCGCTTGCGGCAGCGGTCAGTCTTATCGCGCTGTCGGCGGCCAAGGCCCAGGACAGCGACGGCGCCCAGGCGACGACGCTGGAAACCATCAATCTCAATGCCAAGGGCCAGGAGAAGGGCGGCGGGCCGGTCGACGGTTATGTCGCCAAGCAGAGCCGTTCCGGCACCAAGTCGGACACGCCGATCGCCAAGACGCCGCAATCGATCGCCGTCGTCGCCAAGGACCAGATGCAGGACCAGGATGTCGGCTCGGTCGCCGAAGCGCTGCGCTATACGCCGGGCGTCTTCACCGAATATCGCGGCGCCTCCAACCTGCGCGACGAGATGTTCGTACGCGGCTTCTATTACGTGCCACGTTATCTCGACGGGCTGTTCCTGGCCGGTGATCTCTCTTATGCGAAGGTCGACCCCTACCTGCTGGAACGCGTCGAGCTGCTCTCCGGCCCCTCCTCGGTGCTCTATGGGCAGGCAAATCCGGGCGGTCTGGTCAACATGGTGAGCAAGAAGCCCACCGACCAGCCGTTGCGCGAGGTGCAGGTGTCACTCGGCACCGACAAGCATATCAGCGCCGGCTTCGACATCAGCGACAAGATCCCCGGCAATGAGGATTTCGCCTACCGGCTGGCGGCGACGGGCCTCAGCCAGGACCTGCAGGAGAATTTCGCCAAGCAGCGCAGCTTCGCCATCGCGCCGTCGGTGACCTGGACGCCCGATGCCAATACGACGCTGACCGTGCTCGGCGGCTACCAGAACGAACCGGATGCCGGCTTCCGCAACTTCCTCGACGCCGCCGGCACGGTCGATCCGATCGACGGCTACGGTTACGTTCCGCGCGACTTCTTCGTTTCCGACCCGAATTATGAGCGGTTCCGCCGCGAACAGGCCTGGATCGGCTACGAGTTCGAGCGCGTCATCAACGACACTTTCACGTTCCGGCAGAACGCCCGCTTCCACTGGGTGGGCACGGAGCACCACACGCTGGTCTGGAGTTATGCCAGCCCCGATCCCGTCACCGGCTTCGACACGATCGTCAACCGCTCGGCAAGCGGCGGCACCGACAACTGGCGGCAATTTGCCATCGACAACCAGCTGCAGGCCGAATTCGACACCGGGGCGGCATCGCACACGCTGCTCGGCGGCCTCGATTATCGCTATCGCAGCCGCGACTACGAATGGGGCCGGGCTTCGGTGCCGAGCATCGACCTGACCGATCCCGTCTACGGCGGCTTCGATTACGCCTCGCTCACCCTCAACACCAGCGACCTGCAGGAACTCACCGCAAAGCAGACCGGCGTCTACCTGCAGGACCAGGTGGAAATCGGCAAGCTCAACCTGATGGCCGGCATCCGTTACGACTGGGCCAGCACCGATATCGACGACCGCCTGACCTCGAACAACGATCAGGCTTACGACGATGGCGACTTCACCTGGCGCGCCGGGGCTCTCTATCGCTTCGACAACGGCATTGCGTCCTATGTCAGCTATTCGACCTCCTTCGAACCGGCGCTGCAGATGCCGGAACCCGGGCAGGCAGCATTTTCGCCGACCACGGCGAGCCAGTTCGAAATCGGCGCCAAATATGCGCCCGAGGGCAGCAACACGCTGCTGACCGTCGCCTATTACGACCTGACGCAGAACGACGTGGTGATGGGCGCCTGGAACGGCACGCTGGGACGCTCCGTCTATTCGCAGATCGGCGAGATCCACAATCGCGGCCTCGAACTCTCGGCAAAGACCGAGATCCGCGACAATCTCTCGCTGATCGCCAGCTACAGCTACATCGACTCCGAGATCGTCGATTCTGTCACCGCAGGCGAAATCGGCAAGACGCCCGCCCGCATTCCGGCGCATCAGGCCGCCCTCTGGGGCACCTACGGTTTCGACAGCGGCGCGCTGGAAGGCCTGACGCTGGGCGCCGGCGTCCGCTACATCGGATCGAGCTTCGGCAACAACACCGATACGTTCAAGGTCCCGTCGGTCACGCTGTTCGACGCCATGGCGAGCTACGATTTCGGCGCCGTCAATGCCGATCTGAAGGGGCTGTCGCTGCAGCTCAACGTCAAGAACCTGGCCGACAAGACCTACGTCGCCTCGTGCGCCAGCGCCTATGCCTGCTTCTACGGCTCCGGCCGCAGCGTCGTCGCGACCCTGAAGAAAACCTGGTAAATGGCCTGAATGCGATTGCCGCTCCGTCTCCTGTCGTCCGCGATGTCCGCCCTGCTCATCCTCTCCGTGCCGCTTAGGGCGGACGATGCCTTGCTGCTGCCCAAGATGCCGCGCCTGGGCCATCTGGCCGGCGGCGCGGCGACGACCTTCACAACAGCGGCGGGACGCAGCGACTACGTCACCGGAACCCTGCGGGTGAACGAGGGACGGTTCGACCTCGACCTCGTTACCCCGGGCGGCGCCCACCTGCGCCGCCTGGCGGAGGACGCGACCGGAGCTGTGGATTTCCGCTATGTCGAGGGGGAAGAGCCGGGGCACCTGAAGCTTACGGCGCGCGGCGCGGGCGACTACAGCCTTGAAATCCTCCAACGCCTGCCGGTCACCGAGCAAATTGCCACAGCTGATCCCTTGCTGAGCCCGCAATTGACGACACTCGCAGCCGATCTTTCGCAGGGCGGAACGACGGAAGCCTTCTGGTCGGCTATCGAAAAGCACGGCACGCCGCTGATCGAAGACGCGGCCGATGGCCAAAAGATCGTCACTTTCCTGGCGCGCGGGGCGAAGCGCAACGTCCGCCTGTTCGGGGCACCGTCCGGCGACCATGAGGAACTGCAGCGTCTCGGCGACAGCGATGTCTGGTTCAAGAGTTTTGTCGTTCCGAACGACACCCGGCTCTCCTACCAACTGGCCTTCGACGTTCCCGACGTGCCGGGAACCGCCCGCGACCGGCGCATCGCCATCCTGGCGACCGCCAAGGCCGATCCATTGAACCGCCATCCCTGGCCGGCAGAGGCGATCGATGCCTACAGGCAGGAATCCGTGCTCGAACTCGCCGATGCGCCGGCGCAGCCCTGGTTGACGGACCATGCTAATCGCCGAGGCGCCCTGTCCAGTTTCGACATTGAGAGCGGGACGCTCGGCAATCGCCGCACGATCAGCCTCTATCGTCCGGTGGACTTCGATCCGGCCGATCCCGATACGCTCCTGCTTTTCGTCTTCGACGCCAGCGAATACATGTCGAAAGTGCCGCTGCCGGCCATTCTCGACGCCATGATCGAGACCAAGGCGATACCGCCTGTCGTCGCCGTTTTCATCCCCAATCCGGATCGGGAAACCCGGGCGCGCGAACTGCCCGGCAACGATGATTTCGCCGATTTCATGGCCGGCGAGCTTCTGCCACGAGTGCTGGAAGAGACCGGCATGGGAGCACGGCCGGCGCGGACAATCCTTGCCGGATCGAGCTACGGCGGCCTGGCTGCCGCAACCGTGGCGCTGCGGCATCCCGAAAGCTTCGGCAATGTCCTCAGCCTTTCCGGCTCCTTCTGGTGGAGCCCGGCGGGGACGCCGCGCGATCGTCAGGAATATGTGGCGGCGGCGCTGGCGGAAGCCACGGCGCCAAAGCTGCGCTTCTTCCTCTCTGCCGGCCTGTTCGAAAGCGGGCCGCATCAGGGCACGGCCGGCATCCTCGAAACCAACCGCCACCTGCGCGACATCCTCGTCGCCAAGGGCGTGCCGGTTTCTTACCGTGAATATGCCGGCGGCCACGATTATCTCGTCTGGCGCGGCGCCATTTCGGACGGATTGATCGCCCTGTTCGGCCGCTGAACCGACCGGCTCAGTCGGCGGCCGCTTCCACCCAGTCGAGCGATTGCAGCTTTTCTCGGAAGGCGAAGCGGATGAGGTGACTTTCGATCACCGATTTCGTCTCTGCCAACTGCGCCTCGTCGGGCGCCGTCGTGCGGATATGCAAACCGTCGCCATCGGCCCTCAAGACGGCAGTGCCGCAGGAGAACCGGCATTCACCCCAGGCATCGCTGTAGGAAACATCGATGCGATGGGCGAAATGTTTGCACAATTGCACCAGATATTTGCCGCCGCTCTCGGTCGGCAGCATGGCAGTTGCGGCGATCATCGGGAAAACTCCCGATGATCGTTGTCTCGACGGTGGCCCGGCATCAGAAGGTTGCCTTCGCCGTCAGCAGGAAGGTGCGGCCCGCTTCGTAGAGTGGTGTCACCGTGCCGAATTCCTGGCCGTAAGTGGCGCGTTCCGCATAGGTCTCGTCGAAGAGGTTCTTGACGTCGGCGCGGAAGGTGAAGTGCGACAGGCTCGCCGGCTTGTATTCGGCGAAGATGTTGACGACCTCGTAAGCCTTGTAGGCCGGCGCATTGGCGGCGACCCGATCGTATTCCGGCGCAATTTCGATATCGCCGCCGATGGTCAGGCCCCAGTCCTCGAACGTGTGCGCGCCGGTGATGGTGATGATGTCGCCGACGGGCGCGGCAAGGTAGTTGCCGGTGTCGGAATCCGCCGGCGCGCCATCGATATCGACGTCGACATGTGCGTATTTCACCTTGATGTAGCCGTCGAGCCAGGCGTAACCCGCACCGACCTCGAAGCCGCGCGATTCCAGGTCGCGGGCGCTGAGGCCGCCGGTCGCCGCCGGGTTGTAGCGTGCGACGCGGGCATCCTCGATATCGGTGCGGAACAGGCTGCCCTCGACGGTGAAGCCCGCATATCTGGCTTCCAGGCCGATGAGGTAATTGTCGGCGCTGACCGGCTTGGGTCCGTCGCCATAGGCCCAGGCCGTGTTCAGGATGAAGGATTCGGCAAGCGGAACACCGCCCCAGGAATGGGCGTAACCGGCCTTGGCCGTCAGGAAGTCGGTGATGTCGTATTCGCCGGAAATGTTGCCGCTCAGGCCGCTGTTGCTCCAGTCGGAATTATCGACGCCGGTGAACCATTGATGATCGGCGCGGCCGCCGAAGGAAAGCCGCGTCCGCTCCCAGGGCTCAAGCCTTGCCTGGGCATAGATGCCGACATTGCTGGCCTTTTCCCGTGCCGAATCCGAAAAGGCCAGCGCGACGCTTTCCGCATCCAGATCGACGCTGTCCTTGTAGAAATCGACGCCGGCAGTGATGTTGCCGATGCCGACATCGAACTTGTTTTCGAAGCGGCCGTTAAAACTGTCGGTCTCGCCGATCGTCGGATAGGAAGTCGGCACCGTGCAGCCGCGACCCGGGCAGGCGTAACCCATCGTATCGACGGTGTTGCGGCTGTAGGCGAGCACGAGTTTCGGATCCCACCAGCCTTCCGGTGTCGCATCCGTATAGGTGAAGACCGTATTCTGACGGTCCAGGCGATAATCGCGCACGCGTGGCTCCCAGGCCGGACGGCCGGTGATAAAACCGATATTGGCGCGGAACGGCCGCGCCGCCGCATCATGGACACGTTCGTGGCTGAGTTCGACACGGTCGCCGCTGTCGAATTCGTAGGCGACCTTGCCGAGCCCGCTCAGGAAATCCGTCGCCGTGCCGCCGACGAGATCGCCGTTTCCTGCCGTGAATTCGTCGCCGCGTCCGAAACTGAAGGCGCCGAGCATCTCGAAGCCGTCCTGCATGCCGTAGACCGAAGCACCGGTCGTCAGGGTGTGGCTGTTGAAATTGTAGCTGGAGGTCACCGAGCCGCCGAAACCGTCTTCGGTGAGCAGGTCGCGCACATCCTTGGTTTCGTAGTTGATGGCGCCGGCGAGCGCCCCAGGACCGGCATCGGCGGGTGCGATGCCGGCATCGACGTCGACGGCCTTCAGCAGGCTGGGATCGATCAGGTTGGTGGCGCTGTGGTGGAAGATCTTGTTGTTCTGGCGGCTGCCGTCGATGCTGACGGCAAGATTGGTTTCCTCGACGCCGTGGACATAGACCTTTTGCGATGCGGGAAGCGAGCTGCCGACGGCAACGCCCGGCTCGTTGCGGAACACGTCGGCGATATTGGTCGGGTTCGCGCGCTCCAGATCCTCCGAGGTGATGCTGACTTCGCCGATACCGTCGCCGCTGGTGCCGTTTCCATACACCTGGATCGGCCTCAGGACCGTCGATCCATCTGTCACGGTATCACCGCCGACAGCCGCCGCGGAGGGCGAGGCACCGACCACGGCCGTGCCGTCACCGGTGATGCGGAAGGAAATGCCGGTGCCAGAAAGCAGTTGCGACAGGGCCTGCTGCGGCGTCAGCGAACCGCGCACGGCGCTGGCCGTCACGCCGCGCGACGTGGAGGCCGCGAGCGTCACCTGCAGGCCCGACTGCCGGCCGAAGCTGTTCAGGGCGCTGGCGAGCGGCTGTGCCGGAATGTTGAAATCGCGGGCGGCGCCGAGCCGCGACGTGGTCTCCTGCGCCACCGCCGGTCGGACGCTCGCCAGCGACAAGGCAGAAACGCCGGCCAGCGCCACCGTCGCCAGCAGACGCGTTACAAAAAATCGGCTCGTGCTGGTCTTCGAACCCCGTCCAGCGTTGCACCCCGGCAAAGTCATGTCGCCCTAGTCTCCTGCTTGTCCGCAGCGCCCCCATGGCTGCGTCTCAGGGGTAAAGACGACCAGCTGCCTCATGTTTTTCACCGACGGGCGATTTTTTTGCTGCCGGCCGTCAGAAATCGGCAAGCACGCGCAGATAGGGCGACAGCGCATGGACCTTGCCGCCATAGGGCTCGACAAGCGCATGCAGGGCGCGGTCGGGATTGCCGAGATCGTAGAGGCCGGTCACGCGCCGGGACGCGAGCTTGCGATTGGCGACCTTGATCCAGGCCGGATGATAGCGCTGCAACTGTTCGACCACGGAGGCGATTGTCACGTCGTTGACGAAAAGCCGGCCGTTGCGCCAGGAAGCGATGTCCTCCACTGCGATCATGCCCTTGACGACGGCACCGCTGTCGTGATCGACCACCGCCATCTCGCCCGGCGCCAGTTCGACGGCCCTGCCGGCCGCCGGTTCCGGAGACAGGCTGACGATGCCGCGGGCAAGCTCCACGGTCGTCTCCTCGCTGGACAGCTGCACGTCGAACGCCGTACCGAGCACGGCCACCTCGACGCCGCCGGCATCGACCGTGAACGGCCGGGCGGCATCATGGGCGACGTCGAAAAACGCCCCGCCCTGCAGCAGCGTCACATGCCGCGACGAACCGGCAATCTCCACCTTGATGGCGCTGTCGGCCCCCATGTCGACCACCGTTCCATCCTCCAGCGTGACCCGGCGGGTTTCGGCCGTCGCGGTCATGTAGTCGGCCTGCAGCCGGATCAGCAGGGCCGGACCTGCAAGCGCCAGCACCAGACAGGCGGCAAGCGCCACGCTCGCCGCCATCCACCGGCCCCGGCGGCGGGAGGGCGGCGGAGAAAATGCCGCGATATTGTGGCTCTGCCAGGAGGCTGTATGAACGGGCGTCACGTCGCCGAGCACGTCCCAGGTCCGGCAGGCCTTTTGCCATGCCTCGGCATGGGCGGCGGACTGCTGCAGCCAGTGGGCAAATTCCGCCTCGACGGCGGCATGGCGTGGTTCTTCCCGCAGCCGCAGGAACCAATCCATAGCCTCTTCCAGAATCACGCTGTTTTTGTCGTCCTGCCGTGCCAAACCGTACCTGCTTCGGACCTCGATGCCGCAAGCCGGCACTTCTAACCGAATTCTTTCCTTCTTCGTAGAGACGATCGACGCGCTGTTTTTTTTCAGGCGCACCCGCTGTTTTTCAGGAACCGGCCGTGCCGATGGCCATGGCGATCTTGACCATGGCCGAGCGGACATGGCGATGGGCGGTGGCGACGGAGATCCCGAGATGCGCCGCGACCTCGTCCAGCGTCCGTCCGCCGAAACGATGCATCTCCACGGCGATCTGCACGTCTCGCGGCAGGGAAGCCAGCACATCCGCGGCAATGCGAACCTCGTCGTTGAGGATCAGGGTCTGCTCCGGCGTCTCGACTGTTTGCGGCACCGTCCAGAAAGGCGGATCGCCGGCCTGTTCCCGAACCTCGATCTTTCGACGCTTGAGAACGTCGAAAGCGAGATTGCGAACGATGCGATAGAGGTAGGCCAGCGCCTGGCGCGCCGGATCGCCGCCCACCCGTCCCGGCGCAAAACGCAGATAGGCATCCTGCACGATATCTTCCGCCGCCTCGCGCGAACCGAGAATGCGCGCGGCATAATCGATCAGCGCCGAGCGATGCGCGATATAGAGTCCATGCCGGATATCCGCGTCCGTGGTCATTCCCGACTGCCGTTCCGGGATGCGCGTCAGGCGCGCCCATCCCCGTTTCCCTGACATCAGGAAATAAACGCATAGAATTTCCTAGGCAATATCCGGCGGCGCCCCGCATATGCAACCTGGATCGTAAACTAGTCTTCTTTTCTCATCTTTAGTCGTTGATTTTGTTGGCGGCATGCCGGAAGACGGCAACTGCATCGCTGCATGCCCGTTTGGCAACCGACGGTTTTTTCGCTGCCGGAGTCACCGAAAAACCACAGAGCTTCCGACTGCGCCTGCCGCAGGACCGGCCGCCGAGTGTCGGGAAGGCTTCCAGGCGACAAAACCGGCAGTCTCTCCCGTCATCAGCCTTGACAATACTCGGATATGGAAATTTGATCAAATTCCATGGAGCACGAAACGTGCGGGATTCGTGCGATGAAAAGCCGAGTGAAGGCACAGGGATCGGGAGACGAAGACATGACGTGGACAATGCCGGCAGAAACCGCGCCCCAGGACCGCGTCTGGATGGCGTTTCCCCGGGAAAACCAGACCCTTGGCGACACCGCTGCCGAGCGTGAGGCAGGCTATGCGGCCTGGTCGGCCGTCGCCCATGCCGTCGCCGCCTTCCAGCCGGTGACGATGATCGTCGATCCTTCCGAAATCGCCCGCGCCCGCCGCATGCTGGGCACGGACATCGAGATCGTCGAGCGCGTCATCGACGATTTCTGGATGCGCGATTCCGGCCCGACCTTCGTCACCGCCGAAGACGGTTCGCTTGCCGCAGTGGACTGGATCTTCAACGGCTGGGGCGGCGGCACCTGGACGAACGCCGCCAACGACCGCGGCCTTGCCCGCTTCATCGCCGGATTGGTCGGCGTGCCCGTCGTTTCCTCGCTGCTGGTCAACGAGGGCGGCGGCATCCATGTCGATGGCGAAGGCACCGTTCTGGTGACCGAAACCGTGCAGCTCGATCCCGGCCGCAATCCGCATGCCGACAAGGAGCGCGTCGAGGCGGAACTTGCCCGCACGCTCGGCATCTCGAAGGCGATCTGGCTGCCGCGCGGCCTGACCCGCGACTACGAGGAGTTCGGCACCCGCGGCCATGTCGATATCGTCGCGACCCTGCCGGCGCCTGGGAAAATCCTGCTTCACGACCAGCAGAACCCGGCCCATCCCGATCACGCCGTGATGCGGGAGATCCGGGCGCTCCTGGCCGGCGCGACCGATGCCAGCGGCCGGCCGTTCGACATCATCGACCTGCCGGCACCGGAAACGCTGTCCGACGCCCACGGCTTCGTCGACTGGAGCTACATCAACCATCTCGTCGTCAATGACGGCGTCATCGCCTGCGGTTTCGGCGAGGAAAAAGCCGATGCCGTTGCTCGCGACATGCTTGCCGAAGCCTATCCGGGACGGCGGGTGGTTTCGGTCGATGCCCGCGAACTGTTCGCCCGCGGCGGCGGCGTGCATTGCATCACGCAACAGCAGCCGAAAGCGGGGGCGGCCAAATGAAGATCGTCGAAGCATCGATCGGCGACCTGCGCGAAGCGCTGCAAGCCGGCCGCACCAGCAGCGTCGCCCTGGTAACCGCCTACCTCTCCCGGATCGCCTATTTCGACCGGCACGGGATTTCCCTCAATGCCGTGCCGGTCCTCAACCCGGCGATGTTCGAGGAGGCGCGCGCTGCGGATCTCAGGCGCCAGCGCGGCGAAAGCCTCGGGCCGCTCGACGGCATCCCCTATACCGCCAAGAACAGCTACAAGGTGCGCGGCCTGACCGTCGCATCGGGCTCTCCCGCCTTTGCCGATCTGGTCGCCACCGACGATGCCTTTGCCATCGCGCGGCTGCGGGCAGCGGGTGCGGTGCTGATGGGCTTGACCAACATGCCGCCGATGGCGAATGGCGGCATGCAGCGCGGCGTCTACGGCCGGGCCGAATCCCCCTACAATGCCGACTATCTGACGGCCGCCTTCGCCTCGGGGTCTTCCAACGGCTCGGGCACGGCGACGGCCGCAAGCTTTGCGGCGTTCGGGCTCGGCGAAGAAACCTGGTCCAGCGGCCGTGCGCCGGCGGCCAACAACGGGCTCTGCGCCTATACGCCGAGCCGCGGCGTCATCTCGGTGCGCGGCAACTGGCCGCTGGTGCCGACCATGGATGTCGTCGTGCCGCACACGCGCACCATGGCCGACATGCTGGAAATCCTCGACGCCATCGTTGCCGACGACCCGGAGACGCGCGGCGATCTCTGGCGCAGCCAGCCGTGGATTTCCATCCCGCCGGCCTCGCAGACGCGTCCCGCCTCCTACCCCGCGCTCGCCGGAACCGCGACGCTGGCCGGCAAGCGTCTTGGCGTGCCGGCGATGTACATCAACGCCGATCCGGACGCCGGCACGTCGGAAAAGCCGGGTGTCGGCGGCCCGACCGGACAGAGGATCGAGACGCGCACCTCGATCATCGCCTTGTGGGAGACCGCTCGCAGGGCGCTGGAAGCGGCCGGCGCGGAGGTGGTGGTCGTCGATTTCCCGGCCGTCAGCAACTACGAGGGCGACCGGCCCGGCTGCCCGACGATCGCCGCCCGCGGCTTCGTCAGCCCGGATTTTCTGACATCGGAAATCTTCGACCTGTCGGTGTGGTCCTGGGACGATTTTCTCGATGCGAACGGCGATCCGAAACTGTCGCGGCTGGCGGATGTCGATGGCGACAGGATCTTCCCCGCCCCCGAAGGCAGCCTGCCCGACCGTTATTTCGGCTTCAACGACCGGATCACCGAATATCCGGCCCATGCGCGCGCCCATCCGGTGACCGATCTCCGGCAGATCCCCCATCTGGAGGAAGGCCTTCGCGGCCTGGAGAAGACCCGGCGCGTCGATCTGGAGGAATGGATGGACCGCCTGGGGCTGGACGCGGTGATCTTCCCGGCGGCGGCCGACGTCGGCCCGGCGGATGCCGACGTCAATCCCGATTCGGCCGCCCTGGCCTGGCGCAACGGCGTCTGGGTCGCCAACGGCAACCTGGCCATCCGCCATCTCGGCATTCCGACCGTCACCGTGCCGATGGGGATCATGGCCGACACAAGGATGCCCGCCGGCCTGACCTTTGCCGGCCGCGCCTGGGACGATGCGAACCTGTTGGGCATGGCCGCCGCCTTCGAGGCCACCGGGACCTACCGGCAGGCGCCGCCGCGCACGACGGGAACACTTGAGACCGCCGCCGCGCCCTCGGCGCAGGACACGGCTTCGGACAACCTGACGCTGACGGTATCCGTCGAGGCGGAGGGAGACGACCGCGAAAAACTTCTCATCAGCGGCGAGACCGGCTCATCGGCGATTTCGCTGACCGTGGACGGTATCCCGGTAGAAGCCGCAATGGAGAACGGCCGGTTCCGCGCCGAACATGGGGTGGCCGTCAACCGCTACCGCCACAGCGAATGGAGTGCCCCGTGGGGCCATATCGTCATCGCGGTCGCCGATGACGGCCAGGCAGCTTTCGTCGAAACGAAGGGTGCCGAAGCGTAGGATGTTCCTGTCGACGCCACGCTGGATGCGGGCCGAACGGCAAAATCATCTTGAGCGAGATCGGCGGCGTTTGGGCCTGCCCTCATCCCAACCCTCTCCCTGCATGCGGGGAGAGGGGACTTGCCTCACGCAGCGTCGAATGTGGCGGAAACGGAGCGGCATACCCCTTCCGGTCAAAAACGGGGAGGAAGGGCCGACAGGCGGATGAGGAGCTTTCCGCAGCCTTGCCGACCGAACAACACCGGCCGTCATCGCTCCGAACGCTGCGGCAACAGCCCTACCCGATGCTCATCAGGCTGGCATTGCCGCCGGCGGCGGCGGTATTGATCGAGGTCGATACCTCTTCCAGCAGCCAGTTGAGGCAATAGGCCTCGGCGCCGGCCCGGATCTCTGCCGTCGATGCGGCCTGGGTGAGGACCAGCGGACCCGGAAGGCCGGCGATACGGCGGGTGGCGGCCAGAACCGTTTCCGCGTCGCCCTCGATCAGCGCTCCCGCATACGGACCGTTCGCCGGCCAGTCGGTCGACCAGGTCAGAAGCGCCTTCAGGCTCGCCGGCAGATCCCCCATCGAGGGCCGCAGGCCGGAACCGGCGTCGATCACCGGAATATTGCCGGTGGCGAAAACCGCACCAAGCTGCGCCACCAATCCGTCTTCCGTCGCGGGAACCAGAAGGATTTTTCCGCGGGGGTGAAGCGCATAGAGGTTGCGTTCGCCGACAGGGCCGGCAAGCTCCACGGTCATGCCGAGCGCGCTGTTGCCGCCGAGATCGCGAATGCGATCGGCGAGCTGGTTGTTGTTGCGCTTGCGCAGCCATTCCGCCAGGTCGAGCACGCCGGGATGGATATAGGTCGAGCTGTGCTGCGGCGGGATCGGCGGCGTCTGGACGAGGCGGCCGATATAGAGCGGCCCGCCGGCCTTCGGCCCGGTTCCGGACAAACCCCGGCCACCGAACGGCTGCACGCCGACGATCGCGCCGATGATGTTGCGGTTGACATAGATGTTGCCCGCCTTGGCCCGGCTGGTGACGTGCGCGATGGTTTCGTCGAGGCGGGTGTGCAGGCCGAAGGTCAGCCCGTATCCCGTTGCGTTGATATCATCGATCAACCGGTCCAGGTCGTCGCGCTTGAAGCGAACGACGTGGAGCACCGGGCCAAACACCTCGCGCTTGAGATCGGAGATCGACTCCAGCTCGATGATCGTCGGCGAGACGAAGGTGCCGCGCTGTGCTTCCGGCGGCAGCGCCACCTGTTCGACCTTGCGGCCGAGCGAGCGCATTCTCTCGATGTGCGCCTCGATGGTCTCGCGGGCTTCGGCGGTGATCACCGGCCCCGTATCGACATTGAGTTTGTCGGTGCGGCCGATGCGAAGCTCGGCCAGGGCGCCCTTGAGCATGGTCAGGGTCCGATCGGCGACATCCTCCTGCAGGCACAGGACGCGCAGCGCGGAGCAGCGCTGGCCGGCACTGTCGAAGGCGGACGCGATGACATCGGCGACCACCTGCTCCGCCAGCGCCGAGGAGTCGACGATCATGGCATTCTGCCCGCCGGTCTCGGCGATCAGCGGGATCGGTTTTCCCGACGACGACAGGCGGTTCGACAGTTCCGCCTGGATCAGGCGGGCAACCTCCGTCGAGCCGGTAAACATCACCGCCGCCGTTTCACCGGCCGCGACCAGGGCGGCGCCCACCCGTCCGTCTCCCGGCACAAGCTGCACGGCGCCGGCAGGGATACCGGCCTCGCGCAGAATACGGATCGCTTCGGCGGCGATCAGCGGCGTTTCTTCCGCCGGCTTGGCCAGCACCGGATTGCCGGCGACGAGGGCCGCCGCGATCTGTCCCGTGAAGATGGCGAGCGGGAAATTCCAGGGGCTGATGCAGACCACAGGTCCGAGCGGCTTATGGCCGGCACCGAGCGTGCGGCGGGCCTGTTCGGCGTAATAACGCAGGAAATCGATCGCTTCCCGCACCTCGGCAATCGCGTTCGCCGCCGATTTGCCGGCCTCGCGGATCGCCAGGCCGATCAGGGCCGGCATGCGCGCCTGCATCAGGTCTGCCGCCCTATCCAGGCAGTCGCCCCGTTCACGCGGCGACACGGCAGCCCATGCGGGTGCCGCCTCAAGTGCCAGACGCGCAGCCTTCGCCACGTCCTCGACGCCGATTTCGGTGACGTATCCGACCACGTCGCTGAGATCGGCGGGATTGCGAACGGCACGCCGGTCCCCTGCGCCCGAACCATCCGCCAGCATCGGTTCGGCCTGCCAATCCATCCCTGCACTGTCGCGCAGTTCCGCGGAGAGCGTCGAAAGCACCGTCTCGTTCGAGAGGTCGAGCCCGGCGGAATTCAGCCGGCCCTTGCCGTAGAGATCCTGGGGAAGGGAGATGCGGTCGTGTTTCGCGCCCGGAGACGCCATGGCCCGCACCACCGCCACCGGATCGGCGACGAGTTCGTCCACCGAAACCAGCGGATCGGCAATACGGTTGACGAAGGAGGAATTCGCACCGTTTTCCAAGAGGCGCCGGACGAGATAGGCCAGCAGCGTCTCGTGGGTACCGACCGGCGCATAGATGCGGCAGGGGCGGTCGAGCTTTTCACGACCGACGACTTCTTCGTAAAGCGGCTCGCCCATGCCGTGGAGGCACTGGAACTCGTATTGGCCGACTCGAAAATCCGGACCTGCCAGCTGGTAGATGGACGCGAGGGTCTGGGCATTGTGGGTGGCGAATTGCGGGAAGACGGCATCCGTAGCGGCAAGCAGCTTTCTGGCGCAGGCGATGTAGGAGACATCGGTGTGCACCTTGCGGGTGAAGACGGGAAATTCTTCCAGCCCGTCGAGCTGCGCCCGCTTGATCTCCGCGTCCCAATAGGCGCCTTTCACCAGGCGGACCATGATGCGCCGGTTCGACCGCCGGGCGAGATCGATGACGAAATCGAGCACGAAGGGGCAGCGCTTTCCATAGGCCTGCACCACGAAGCCGATGCCATCCCAGTTGGAGAGAGCCGGATCGAAGCAAAGTTCTTCGAGGAGGTCGAGCGACAGTTCCAGCCGGTCCGCCTCTTCCGCGTCGATGTTGAGGCCGATATTGTAGGACCTGGCGATGGCCGCCAGCGCTTTCACCTTCGGCAGCAATTCGCTCATCACCCGTTCGGCCTGCGCCCGCACGTAACGCGGATGCAAGGCGGACAGCTTGATCGAGATCCCCGGCCCTTCATAGATGCCGCGCCCGGCCGATGCCTTGCCGATGGCGTGGATCGCCGTTTCGTAATCCTTGAAATAACGCTCGGCATCGGCGGCCGTGGTCGCAGCCTCGCCCAGCATGTCGTAGGAATAGCGGAACCCCTTCTGCTCCATGGCGCGGGAACGCCGCAGCGCTTCCTCGATGGTTTCGCCGGTGACGAACTGCTCGCCCATCATGCGCATAGCCATGTCGACGCCGCGGCGGATGACCGGTTCGCCGCAGCGGGCGATCAGTCGCGTCAGCGCTGCGGAAAGGCTGCGGTCGTTGACGGTCGAGGTGAGCTTGCCGGTGACGACCAGACCCCAGGTCGCCGCGTTGACGAACAGAGACCGGCCCTCGCCGATATGCGATTTCCAGTTGCCGTCGGCGATCTTGTCGCGGATCAGCGCGTCGCGCGTCGCCGTGTCCGGAATGCGCAGCAGCGCTTCCGCCAGGCACATCAGCGCCACGCCTTCCTGGCTGGAGAGCGAATATTCATGCACCAGCCCTTCGACGCCGGAGCCCTTGTGTTTCGCCCGCAGCGCCACGATGAGGTTTCGCGCCGTCTCGCGGGTACGCGCGGCGATATCGTCGGGCAGCGAGGCCTGCGGCAGAAGATCGTTGACGGCCTGCTGTTCCGGGCGGCGATAGGCGGCGGTGATTGCCTGCCGCAATTCGCTCTGCGCCCGGACCGGCGGGGCGAAACCGGCAAAGATGTCTTTTTCGTTGTTGATCGCGGGCTCAGCCATTTCCGTCACCATCCTTGCAGGAGGAAGCCATTGGGTCTCACGCAAACCGTCGACCTGGAGGAGATTGCGCGGCGCCACCATATTCAATTGCCGCAGCGAATTCTCACCATTATTCTGGATAAATCAGGACTTATCACCAAATATACAGGCCAAGGCGCTAATTTATGTCCAAAATCAAACAGGAAAACAGCGAAATCGACACGATAGACAGGAAGATTCTCGATCTACTCGTTGAAAACGCTCGCATTTCCATCACCGAAATCTCCACGGCCGTCGGTCTTTCGAAAACCCCGTGCGCCCTTCGCCTGCAGCGGCTGATCAGCGACGGCTACATCGACGGCTTCCGCGCCATCCTCAATCCGAAGAAGCTGGGCATGGACCATGTCGCCTTCGCCGAGGTGAAATTGTCCGATACCAAGGAGAAGGCGCTGACCGCATTCAATACCGCCGTCCGCAAAATCAAGGAGGTCGAGGAGTGCCATATGATCGCCGGCCGGTTCGATTACCTGCTGAAGATCCGGACTTCCGACATCAGACGCTACAGGGAAGTCCTCGGGGAAAAGATATCGAGTCTTCCCAATGTGGCAAGCACCTCCACCTCCGTCGCGATGGAATCCGTCAAGGAAAGCGGCCGCTGAGGCGCAGGACCGGCTGCGAGCGGTTACACGGCGCTGGAAAGCCTGTGGTTTTCATGCTCCTGCCGGAGGATTTCGGCAATCTGCGAAAACCCCTCCGCCAGCGGATTGGTTTTCCGCCAGACCATGCCGATGCTGCGCGACGGCCGCGGCGCATCCAGCCTGGCAACGGAAACCTTTGCGGACGCCGTCTCGGTGACCAGCGCCATGCTGGGGATGAGCGTAACGCCGAGGCCGACCCCGACCATCTGCACCAGGGTCGACAACGAACTCCCCTCCATAAGCTCGCGCGCCACGGTGGGAGACATCTTGCAGAACGACAGGGCCTGCTCGCGGAAGCAGTGCCCCTCCTCCAAGAGCAGCAGGCGCATCTCGCGCAGCACATCCGAATTCGGCACCGGCTTGTCGCGATCGCTCAGGGGCCTTACCAACATGAATTCCTCATCGAAGAGCAGCTGTTCGTACAGCGACGGCTCGGAGACCGGCAGCGCCACCACGGCAACGTCCAGGCGGCCGTCCATGAGGTCCTCGATCAGCTTCTGCGTCACCGCCTCGCGCGGACGCGGGTCGAGATCGGGGAAATCCTCGGTCAGCCGCTTGATGAACGCCGGCAGCAGATAGGGCGCGACGGTCGGGATCATGCCGATGCGCAGCCGGCCGGCCAGCGGGCTCAGCGAGGCGCGTGCCAGATCGCTCAATTCATCGATGGCGCGTAAAATTTCGCGCACACGCGGCACGAAGGCTTCCCCGACGCTGGTCAGCCGGATCTGCCGGCTGCCTCGTTCGATCAACGATACGCCGAGCACTTCTTCCAACTCCTTGACCTGCAGGGAGAGCGCCGGCTGGGAAATGGCGCAGGCTTCGGCGGCCCGGCCGAAATGCCCGTGCTGGGACAGCGCGTCGAAATAACGGAGATGCCGGATGGAAATCAAACTCATAAGTTATTCATATCGATGTCATTAGAAAATACAAGTTTTCTTTATGCAAGGAGTGATCTATACGGTTGTCACAGGGCAAGATCGAGGGCGCCGGAGGGGAATTCCAGCAGTCAGGTCTATGCCGGATCATTCGCAAGCCATGAAAGGAAGAGAAATGGACGGTAATAGCGTGAAGCCGGCGGGCAAGTGTCCCGTCATGCATGGCGGGATGACCTCTTCGGGGTCTTCGGTCATGAATTGGTGGCCCAATTCGCTCAATCTCGACATCCTGCACCAGCACGACACCAAGACCAATCCGCTCGGCAAGAATTTCAACTACCGCGAAGAGTTGAAGACGCTGGACGTCGAAGCGCTGAAGAACGACGTGCGCGCCCTGATGACCGACAGCCAGGACTGGTGGCCGGCCGACTGGGGCAACTATGTCGGCACCATCGTGCGCATGACCTGGCACGCGGCCGGCTCCTACCGCATGACCGACGGCCGCGGCGGTGCGGGCACCGGCAACCAGCGTTTCGCGCCGCTGAACTCCTGGCCCGACAATGCCAACACCGACAAGCCGCGCCGCCTGCTGTGGCCGATCAAGAAGAAATACGGCAACAAGATCAGCTGGGCCGACCTGATCGCGCTTGCCGGCACCATCGCTTATGAAACCGCCGGTCTGAAGACCTTCGGTTTTGCCTTCGGCCGCGAAGACATCTGGCATCCGGAAAAGGACGTCTACTGGGGCGCCGAAAAGCAATGGCTGGCACCGAGCGACAACCGCTATGACAGCCTTGCCGATCCGAAAACCCTGGAAAACCCGCTCGCAGCCGTGCAGATGGGCCTGATCTACGTCAACCCGGAAGGTGTCAACGGCCAGCCCGACCCGCTGAAGACGGCGGCGATGATGCGCGAAACCTTCGCCCGCATGGCGATGGACGATGAAGAAACCGTGGCGCTCACTGCCGGCGGCCATACGGTCGGCAAGGCGCACGGCAACGGCGACGCCAGCCTGCTCAGCCCCGATCCGGAAGCCTCCGACGTCGAATTCCAGGGTCTTGGCTGGATGAACACCACCAAGCGCGGCATCGGTCGCGACACGGTGGTCAGCGGCATCGAAGGCGCCTGGACGACGGAACCGACGAAGTGGGACAACGGCTTCTTCCAGATGCTGTTCAAGCATGAATGGGAACTGCGCAAGTCGCCGGCGGGCGCATGGCAGTGGGAGCCGGTCTCGATTGCCGACGCCGACAAGCCGGCCGACGTCGAAGATCCGTCGATCCGCCACAACCCGATGATGACCGACGCCGACATGGCGCTGAAGGTTGATCCGATCTACCGCGAGATCTCGCTGCGCTTCATGAACGACCAGGAGGCTTTCTCCGACGCGTTCGCCCGCGCCTGGTTCAAGCTCACCCACCGCGACATGGGACCGAAGGCACGCTACTTCGGACCGGACGTTCCTTCCGAGGAACTGATCTGGCAGGATCCGGTCCCGGCCGGCAACACCGGCTACGACATCGTGGCGGTGAAGGCTAAGATCGCCGCCTCGGGCCTGTCCCTGTCCGACATGATCACCACCGCATGGGACAGCGCCCGCACCTTCCGCGGTTCTGACATGCGTGGCGGCGCCAACGGCGCGCGCATCCGTCTCGCACCGCAGAAGGATTGGGAAGGCAACGAGCCCGCCCGCCTCGCCCGCGTGCTTTCGGTCCTCGAGCCGATCGCTGCGGAAACCGGTGCCAGCATTGCCGACGTGATCGTGATTGCCGGCAATGTCGCAATCGAGCAGGCTGCCAAGGTCGCCGGTTTCGACGTCACGGTGCCCTTCGCACCGGGCCGCGGCGATGCCACCGACCAGCAGACGGATGCAGCCTCCTTCGACGTGCTGGAGCCGATCCATGACGGTTACCGCAACTGGCTGAAGAAGGACTACCTCGTGAGCGCCGAAGAGCTTCTGCTCGACAAGACCCAGTTGCTCGGGCTCACCGCCGCTGAAATGACGGTCCTGATCGGCGGTATGCGTGTTCTCGGCACCAACCATGGTGGCACGGCGCACGGCGTGTTCACCGACCGCGTCGGCGCCCTGACCAACGACTTCTTCGTCAACCTGACCGACATGGCCTACAACTGGAAGCCGGTCGGCAACGGTCTCTACGAAATCCGCGACCGCAAGACAGGTGCCGTGAAGTGGACCGCGACGCGCGTCGACCTGGTCTTCGGCTCGAACTCGATCTTGCGTTCCTATGCCGAAGTCTACGCCCAGGACGACAATGCCGAAAAGTTCGTCAACGACTTCGTCGCTGCCTGGACCAAGGTGATGAACGCCGACCGTTTCGACATCGCCTGATCGAAGCGTTCAGTATCAACCCAAAAAGAGGCTCGCTGACAATGTCAGCGGGCCTTTTCCGTCTCAGGCGGCCCGGCGGTCTCCCGCGACGTCAACCAGCGCAGCACACGGATCTCCTCGTCATCCATCCACTCCAGAAGCCGCTGGCTGCGGCTTCTCCGGCTCCTGTTGACCTGCGCCAAGGCCCCGGTACGAAAATCTTCGAAAACGGCGGGATGAATGTAGGACGAGCGGCAGACGGCGCGGGTATTGACGAGCCTGGCTGCCACGTCGTCGATCGCCTCGTTGATCTGGCGGGCAATGCCCCGTTCGGACGTGGCCGCCTGCAGCGGAGCAAGGGCTGAAGCGGCCATGCAGGTCGCTCCCCAGGTACGGAACTGGCGGGAGGTAAAGTCGTCGCCGGCCGCTTCCCTGATATAGGCATTGACATCCTGCGACGAGACCTGCCGGCAATCGCCGCCTTCGCAGACATATTGGAAAAGCTGCTGGCCCGGCAGTTCCTGGAGCTTTCGCACGACATTGGCGATCCGCCTGTCGCTGTGGACGAGGTTCCATTGCTTTCCGGATTTTCCCTTGAACCGGAAACGCACGCTGGAGCCCTCGATCCTGACATGCCGGTTTCGCAAGGTCGTCAGCCCGAAGGAGCCGTTGCTCTGCGCATAAGTGCTGTTGCCGATGCGGATATAGAGATTGTCGAGCATCCAGACCACGGTCGCCAGTGCCTTTTCCATCGTCAGCCCCCGCGTGCGGAGATCGTGGTCGACGCGCTCGCGGATATCCGGAAGGCGGCAGGCGAAATCGGCCAGCCGTTCGAATTTGGCGCGACCTCGCTCCGCATGCCAGTCGGGATGGTAGCGGTATTGCCGGCGGCCTCGGGCGTCGTTGCCGACAGCCTGGAGATGAGAAAGGGGATTTGTCGAAATCAGCACATCGGTGTAGGCGGGAGGAATGGCAAGAGCGTTCAGCCGGGCGATCTCCGACGTGTCCTTGATCCGCCGACCACCTGGCAGGTAATAGGCAAACCCCTTGGCCGTTGCCTTGCGCGTGATGCCTTCGTCGAGGCTGCTGCAATAGACGAGCCCCGACGCCAGCTTCACCTCCGCCACCGCCGCCGCAACCGTATCTTTCGCTATCATCTGGTTCATATCGCCATAAACCGGATTGCCGCCAACCGGTTCCATGTGAAAACGCAAGCAGCGGGCGGAGCGCAGGCCGGCCGATGCGGAAGAGGCCTCAGGACCTCCATGGGGCAATTGCGATGAACCCGCCGCCCGTTGTAACTATCTGCTGGGCTCGATTTCGGAGGAGACGCGGCATGGATCGTTTTACTGGCGGCTGCCTTTGCGGCAGCGTGCGATTTGTGGCGTCGGGAAAACCTTACAGGATCGGCCTCTGCCATTGCCTCGATTGCCGCAAACATCACGGGGCTCTGTTTCATGCCTCGGCAATTTTTCCCCGGGAGGCGGTCACTGTCGAGGGAGAAACACGCGATTATGCCGGGCGGTTTTTCTGTCCCCGCTGCGGCTCTCCCGTCTTTGCCCGCACCGGCGACGAAATCGAGGTCAACCTGGGCTCCCTGGATGCGCCGGACGAGCTGAAACCGACATACGAACTCTGGACCATAAGGCGGGAATCCTGGCTGCCGCCGTTCCCCTTGGCGCGCCGCTACGACCGGGATCGCGAGTCGGAAAACCGTTTCGAGGAATAGGCCGAGGCTCGGGAAATTGCCGGGAGCTTCCGCGCATTGGCTTACCGGCAAGGATTTACGGGCGCGGTGTCGGCTTCCGGTAGATCCGCGCGTCCTTGCAACGAGGGCAGGACAAACGTGCTGCCCATTCCTGCCGCAGGAGACCCCATGTCACAATACCTTGTCGCCATTCATCACCCCGACGACTACGATCCGTTCGCTGAAGAGGACCCAGCGATGGAGCGGGATATCGACATCCTCAACGAGGAGATGGTCGCCGCCGGCATTCGGATTTTTGTCGGCGGGCTGCAACCGGTCAGCCGCGCCAGGTCGCTTCGGACCCAGCCCGACGGCACCGTTCTGGTGGCCGAGGGACCTTTTCTACCGACCCGGGACCATGTCGGCGGCTTCTGGGTGCTTGAGGTCGCCAGCCTCGACGAGGCCCTGGCATGGGGACGCAAGGCCGCCATCGCCTGCCGGGCGCCGGTCGAGGTACGCCCCTTCTACTGACGGCAGACACCCTCGATAAGCGGCGAAGAACAGGCGTCCGCCATACCTGACGAGGTGGATAAGCCTATCGCTCTCTCGACAGGGAGAATGGCTTGTGCTAACTCGATTTTGGTCCTATTGTTGGACCAATGGGGAAGACGTGAGCAGAACAAGCGCAGTCCAGAGCGTGGTCGAGGTGTTGCGCGCGGACATCCGGCAGAACCACAAGCCGGGAGACCTGATGCCAAACGAGCGGTTGATCGCCGAGCGGCTGGACGTCAGCCGCAACACGGTTCGCGAGGCGCTGATCCATCTGGAGGCCTTCGGAATCATCGAGAAGACGCAGCGCGGCCCGCGTATCCGTGCGCCCGACGTCAGCGCCGTCTTCCACATCATGGACCAGTATTTCGACCGCAGCCTGAAAACCTGCCAGGATCTGTTGAATTTCCGCCGGATGATGGATCTCGGCGCGCTGCCGCAGGTGCTGGAGCGGATCACGGAGGCGGACCTGGCGCTGCTGGAGCGCCATATCGACCATATGGACCGGGCTTTGACGGCACATGAGGCCGCAGAAGCCGATTTCGCGTTCCATAACGAGATCATCCGGATTTCCGGCAACAGCGTCTCGGCGAAGCTCTACACGGCGCTGACGCATACGTTGGTCTTCTACATGGAGATTGGCAAGAGCAATCCCGCCAACAGCGAAAAGACCGGCGCGGCGCATCGTTCGATCATTGCGGCATTTCGCGCCCGCTCCCTCGACGCCGCCACGGCGGCGCTTTCCGACCACTACGAATACAGCGAGCAGAACCTACTCCTGGCATTCCAGAAGAGTTCGCCGCAGCAAACAGGCATGGAAGAGGCATGATCAAGGCACTGCAGATAGAGAAAGAAAACCTGACGCGCTTTCGCAGCGTCGAGGCGCCGGTGCTCGGCGAAGGCCAGGTGCGGGTCCGCGTGCGCCATGTCGGCCTGTGCGGCAGCGATCTCAACACCTTCAAGGGATTGAATCCGCTGGTGCAGTTACCCCGCATTCCCGGCCATGAAATCGGCGGCGAGATCCTTGCCGCAGGTCCCGGAGTCGATCCGGCCTACCGGCCCGGCCGGCGCGTCATCGTCATGCCCTATACCAATTGCTGCCGTTGTTCCTCCTGCCGCAAGGGCCGGCTCAATGCCTGCCGCTACAACAAGACGCTCGGCGTGCAGCAGGATGGCGGCCTGGCCGAAGAAATCGTCCTGCCAGCCGAAAAACTGATCCTCAACGAGACGCTGAAACCGCGCCACCTCGCCCTGGTCGAGCCGCTGTCCGTCGGTTTTCACGCCGTCGAACGCGGCCGGCTCGTCGCCGGCGAGACGGTGGCGGTGCTCGGCTGCGGCATGATCGGCATGGGTGTGCTCATCGGCGCCGTCGCCCGCGGCGCCCGTGTCATCGCCGTCGATCCAAGCGAGGAGAAGCGCAGTCTTGCGCTGAAATTCGGAGCATGGCGCGCCCTGCCCGCCGGCGGCGAAGAGCTTGTCCGTGCGGTCAACGAGCTGACGGCAGACGATGGCGTCGATATCGCCTTCGAGGCGGTGGGATTGCCGGCAACGTTCACGCAGGCAATCGAGCTTGCCGGTTTTGCCGGTCGTGTCGTGTATGTCGGCTATTCCAAGGCGCCGGTCACCTACCAGACCCAGTTCTTCAACCTCAAGGAACTGGACATCATGGGATCGCGCAACGCGACGATCGACGATTTCCGCGCCGTCGTCTCCCATCTCGAAACCATCGGCGACGACGCCGACCGGCTGATCTCGAAGATCTTCCCCTTCGAAGACGCCGAAGAGGCGCTTCCCTACTGGGACGCCAATCGCGACATCCTGAAAATCATCATCGAACGGACCTGACCATGACGAACCATGCCCCGACACCGCTGGAACAGGCTTTCGGGCTTGCCGGCAAGCATGCCCTCGTCACCGGCGGCGGCAGCGGCCTCGGGCTGGCCATCGCCAAGGCGCTGGTCGCCGCCGGCGCCAGCGTCACCATCGCCGGCCGGCGGCTCGAACTGCTGCAGCAGGCTGCGGGCGATATCGGCGGCGACGTGCATGTCCTGCAACTCGATCTCCGCGACACCGCCTCCATCCAGGGCTTTGCGGCCGATGTCGAAAGACTGCACGGTCCGGTGGACATTCTCGTCAACAATGCCGGCAACACGGTCAAGAAGCCGTTCGAGGAGCAGACGATCGACGATCTCGACGGCGTGTTCGACGTGCATGTCCGCGGCGCGCTGGAGCTGACGCGTCACATCATTCCCGGGCAGGCCGCCCGCGGCGGCGGCTCGGTCATCTTCATCGCTTCGATGACCTCGTTCATCGGCCAGCCCTATGTCATCGGCTATACCACCGCCAAATCGGCACTGACGGGCGTGGTCCGCGGCCTGTCGGCGGAATATTCCGGCCGCAACGTCCGGGTGAACGGCATCGCGCCGGGCTGGATCGACACCGATCTGTTTCGCGCCGCAACCTCGAACGATCCCGCCCGCTACAACAAGATCATCGGCCGCATCCAGATGGGCAAGGTCGGCAAGCCGGAAGATATCGGCTGGGCTTCGGTCTTTCTGTCTTCGGCAGCGGCAGGATACGTCACCGGCCAGACCCTCGTGGTCGACGGCGGTGCTCTGATCGGCTTTTAATTTCGAGGGCCGGAAGGCCCTTCACTCCGGAGCCGTATCCGGGCTGGGCGACGATGTCGCCAGCCGGTCGGTTTCATCATATCCGAACCAGAGCGCATCCAGAATGGCAAGGGTTGCCTGAATGGTCTGCGTTCGTGTTTCTGCATCCGGAGCCGTGTCCGGCTCCTGGGCGACGTCGACGGAGATGGCCATGTTCATTGCCGGTTATCATCCTGACCGAGTGATGTTTCATCAAAATCATCACTTGAACAGCGAGCAGGCAAGGACAAAAATGGAACACCGCGGCGCAAACGCGTAACTTTAACGTGAAGTCACGACGCCATCGCCGGGCGTGCCTGCAAACGGCACGAGGCCGGCGGCGGGACGGTCGCCATGGCTCCGGCGCCTGAAACAGCGCGACGCGGATCGGCGCCATCCAGCTGTCGGGCACGGATTATGCCGATCCAGACGATTTCCAGCCGCCGTGGAATCGCGTCGGCGTCGGGCATGGACCCGCAAAGCGAGTCCATGCCCCTTCTCCCTTATCGCTGCCGAGCAGCCGTATCAGTCGGCCCAGCCGGAGATCGCCTTGCTTTCGAGGAATTCCTCGATGCCCCAGACGCCGCCTTCGCGGGCGCGGCCGGAGGCCTTGACGCCGCCGAAGAACGCGCCGGCGGCACGGGCTTCGCCGTTCATCTCCACCATGCCCGATTTCAATTGCAAGGACAGGCGGTTGCGGCGCGTGCGGTCCTGGGTCTGGACGTAGCTGGTCAGGCCGTAAGGCGTGTCGTTGGCGATCTGCACCGCCTCTTCCTCGCTGTCGAACGGCATCATCGTCAGAACCGGTCCGAAGATCTCTTCACGCTCGATCGTCATGCCGGGCTTCACGTCGGCAAACACCGTCGGACGGACGTAATAGCCGCGGTTGAGATGCTGCGGCAGGCCGGGGCCGCCGGCAACAACGCGGCCACCCTCCTCGATGCCCTTTTCGATGTAACCCTGAATGATGTCCCACTGGCGCTTGTTAACCACCGGGCCGATGTGGTTGCCGTGCTCGGAAGCCGGGCCGACGGTGATCGAATTGGCGACGTCGGCCGCGATCTGCACCGCCTTGTCGTAAAGCGGACGCTCGACCAGCATGCGCGACGGCGCGTTGCAAGACTGGCCGGAATTCGACATCATGTGGCGAACGCCGCGCTCCACGGCTGCATCGTCGGCATCGGCAAAGACCAGATTGGCGCCCTTGCCGCCAAGCTCCAGCGTCACGCGCTTCAAGGTCTCGGCCGCCGCCTTGGAAATGGCGCGTCCGGCCCGCGTCGAACCGGTGAACGAGATCATCTCGACGTCGGGATGCGACGACAGGCGCGTGCCGACGCCGGCACCGTCGCCGTTGACGAGGTTGAACACGCCCGCCGGCACGCCGGCGTCATGGACGAATTCCGCAAACAGCATCGAGGACAGCGGCGCTTCCTCGGACGGCTTGAGCACGCAGGTGCAACCGGCGAGCAGCGCCGGGATGACCTTCAACGTCACCTGGTTCATCGGCCAGTTCCACGGCGTGATCAGGCCGACGACGCCGATCGGCTCCTGCGCCACCATGTTGCCCGGCGCATTGGCATTGAGCGGCTTCAGCCACTGGATCTCGTCGAAGGCGACGAGGAAATTCTTGAGATGCCAGTCAAGGCATCCCGCCTGGGCCGAAAAGGCAAAATCGATCGGCGCACCCATCTCCACCGAGATGGCTTCCGCCATTTCCTGGCGGCGCTTGTCGAACTCTGCGAGGATCGCCTCGACATATCGCTTGCGTTCTGCAGGCGGTGTGGCCGCCCAGCCCGGAAACGCGGTCTTGGCGGCGCTCACCGCCGCATCCGTATCCTCGTCCGAGCCGAGGGAGATCAGGGCGCAGGGCTCTTCCGTCGACGGGTTGATGACGAAATGGTCGTGTTTCCTGATCGGATCGACCCATTGACCATTGATGTAGAACTGCCGCTTTTCGAACATTGCGCTTCCTTTGCTTCTGCCATGTGCATATCGCGTTTCGCCGGGATGCTTGCCTTTAACAGACAAGAAAGCAAGGGCGAGCGGGTTGAATTATTTTGATGATTGCTTCCAGAAGGTGGACGGCCGGATGCCGAAGTGTCGATCGCTGCGGCACAAGCGAGTCGTGCCGCTTGCCATCGGCAGAAAACATGATAATAATACTCATATTATTTCCGGGATTTGACTCCGCTTGAACGCCCGGACTAACTGCCTTCGGCACCTTTGAGGGTGTTATCGGCGACGCCAAACAAGAGTGGAATAGAAGGTTGAGTTACTGGCACTCCATGGATTGGCATACGGAGGGCATCAAGGTCGTCGCGCCGGTGAAATGGCGCCGTTTCGACGGCATGGTCGGTGTTTTCTGGGAAGCGGAGAGCCAGACCGGCGCCAAGGGATATTACCTGGCAGACGACCCGCGCATCATGATCTTCTTCAACGATGTTTCGTCCCGCGTTCAGATTTCCAACGAGGACGGCCAGTTCTCCCGCCATTCGCGGCCGATGACGCGGGCGGTCTATGTGCCTGCCGGCGTGCCGATGTGGACCACCAGCAAATCCAAGCACCGATTCTCGCATCTCAACCTGCATCTGCACAAGGACCGGGTCCTGCGGTTCCTGTCGCCGTCCGTCGGCGCCTCCGCCGCGATGACGGCCCTGCGCCGGCCGGTGGAAATCCAGGATCTCGGCGCCATCGAGACGCTGGCCGGCCTGCTGGTCGATGAAATATCGAACCCGTCCAAGCATGCCGTCTACGGCGAGAACCTGGTGGGCAGCATCGTCACCGGCCTTCTCGACATTCCCGACGACGACAGCAAGACCGCCAATGGCAGGTTGACGCAGGCGCAGATGAACAAACTGCAGACCCGCATCGACGTCCATGGCGACTACCGGCTGACGATTGCCGAAATGGCCTCGACGGTCGGGCTCTCGGAAAGCTGGTTCGCCAATGTCTTCAAGCAGACCACCGGCAGCACGCCGCTGCAATGGCAGCTTGCCAAGCGCGTCGACCGCGCCAAGAAACTGCTGCTGGAAAGCGATCTTTCCGTCGCCGACATCGCGGCACAGCTGGGGTTTTCCGATCAGGCGCACCTGACGAAGACGTTTCGGCAGATCGCCGGCGACACGCCCGCCGCCTGGCGCCGGATACAGCAGCTGCTGTAACCGCAATCGCGGCAAGCACCGGAAATGCACATGTGTCAGCCGACAGGCTGCGTCCCGCCCGCAACAGGGTGCGGACGGGACGGGTCGGTTACCAGGTCTGGCGGATCGTTGCGTAGACCGCGCGGCCGGGATTGTACCAATCGGCGCCGAAGCCGCCGTAAGCGACATGCTTCTCGTCGAACAGGTTGCTGACGCTGACTTCGAAAGCGGTGTTCGGCCGGATCTTGTAGCTGAAGGCCGCATCGAAGACGATGTTCGCGCCCGTCGACTGGGTGTTGGCGTCGTTGAAATAATAGGCGCCGGAAACACGCGCCCCGAGGCCGAAATTCATGTCGCCGCGCATGCCCTCTCCGGGAAGCATGTAGTTGACCCAGAGCGACGCCAAGTGGTTCGGCACGAAGGACAGTTCGTTGCCCTCGTTGCCGCCCGTGCCGTTTTCGACGATCTCGGACATCATGTAGGAATAGGAGGCGGTCAGGCTGACATTGTCGGTCACCTCGGCCTTAGCTTCCAGGTCGATGCCGCGGACCCGAACTTCACCGATGGTTTCCTGCATGTTGGTCGCCGGATTGGTGCGGGTGATGTTGCTCTTGGTCAGGTCGTAGACGGCGGCGCTGAAGAGAGCGGGAAATGCCTCGGGCCGGTACTTGATGCCGGCTTCCCACTGCTCGCCCCGTTCCGGTTCGAGGGTCAGGGACGGCGGCAGGACCGACTCGGCGTAGCTCACATAGGTGGCGAACTCGTCGGTAAACTTGTAGGTCAGGCCGGCGCGCTTGGTGAACTCGCTGAGGTCCGCCTCCGTCGTCGTGCCGCGGAGGTTGTTTGCCTGCTCGAAATCGAGCCAGTCGTTGCGCAGGCCGACGCTGGCGATGACCTTGTCGGAGAAGGTCAGGTCCTGCTGGACGTAGAGGGCCTTGGTCTTCTGGTCGTTCTTCAGGCTCTGATACAGCGGAACCGATGCCGGCGCGCCCGTATAGACCGGGTTCATCCAGTCGATGTTCGGCGCATTGCCGTAAAAGGCATCGTTGGTCGAGTTGAGCGCATTGTATTGCACGCCGACCAGGCTCTTGCTGTCGATCGATTCGAAGCTTGCATCATATTGCAGCCGGGCGTCGATGATGAAGTTTTCGGCCGTGCTGTCGTTGCCGAAGAAATCGCGCTTGGCGATCGTCGAGCCGTCGGTCGGCGTCGCGGCGATATAGGCATAACCGAAATTGCTCTTGCTGTCGCTGTAGCGCGCATTGGCGCTGAAGGTCAGGCCGGAACCGAAATCGTGGTCGAACATGACGCTGAGCGTGTCGCGGTCGACGTCGCGATAATTGTAGTCGGGCTCGCCGAAGAAGCGGCTCCGCTTGAAATCGGAACCGACCGGATGGCCGCCGCCGCCCGGAACGCCATCGCGATCCAGATGGTCGTAGACGACGCTGAGCGTCGTCATGTCTGTCGGACGCCAGGTGAGGCCGCCCATGAAGAACTTCTCGTCGTCCTGCGAATAATCGTATTCGTCGTCGGCTTTGCGGATCTTGCCCGTCAGGCGATAGGAAAGCGTGTCGTCTTCGGTGATGTTGTCGCCGAAATCGAAACCGCCTTCACGGCGGCTGAACGAACCGCCCGTCAGGAAGGCCTCGCCGAAACGCTCGCTCTTCGGCAGCTTGGTGACGTAGTTGACCGAACCGCCCGGGTCCGAAACGCCGAAGATGGTCGAGCTGGCACCCTTGAGCACCTCGACGCGCTCGAACGCGTAGGGTTCGTCGCGGATGGCGCCGAAGGGGTCGCCGAGCGTCAGGCCGTCGCGGTAGATATAGGCATCGAAACCGCGGATCTTGAAGTAGTCGAAACGGTCGTCCGAGCCGTAGAAATCGGTGGCGACGCCGGCGGTGTACTGGATCACCTGCTCGATATCCTGGGCGCCGCGCTGCTGGATTTCCTTCGAGGTGATCACCGAAACCGATGCGGGTGTTACCAGGATATCCGTCGGGATCTTGCTGCCGCTCGTGGTTTTCGTCGCGATGATCGACTTCGCGTCGTTATCGGCATCGACCCGGCCGCTTTTTTCTTCCAGGACGATCGGCTTGAGAGCCGTGTCGGAGCCTGCTGCAGCCTCCTGGCCGAAGGAAAGGCTCGGGGTGAAAGCGACAAGCGCCGTACAACCCAGCAGGACCGCATTCCTGTAGCGGATGAGGGGCTGTCTCCGATGACTGCTTGTTCTTTCGATGTCCATGTTCACGTTCCATAAGTTAAATTGGATTATTTCCGCACCTGGCCGGCGCCAGTCTTGGGGACCCGCACCCCACACGCGCTGCCGGCGCCGAGCCATAACCAGTGAGAGTTCGTCTCCCGACACTGGCGCTCGCCATCACCACGGTTTGATTGTCCCCGGCGCCGTTCTTAACTTGAGCACTTGCATCCAGTATTGTAGATTTCCAGCGTTTTGTAGGATCCAACGGAAATCTCGACACAGCCCGTCGCCAGCGCGGCATTCCTGTTGACGTCGCTTAATGAACCTGAGACTGGAGGTCCACTTAAAAACGTCAGCCAGGGTTTGCGTGATGCTGCGGTTCATTTTTTCTGCCATGCAGGTGGCGGCCTTCGTCTTGGCACTGGCATCCGGCAGCGCCCGGGCAGGAGACGAAACGACCTATCCGATCGTCATCAAGCATGCGCTCGGCACCACGATCATTGAAAAGAAGCCGGTGCGGGTGGCAACGGTCGCCTGGGCCAACCACGAAGTGCCGCTGGCACTCGGCATCGTGCCCGTGGGATTTGCCGCAGCCAATTTCGGCGATGACGACGGCGACGGCATCCTGCCGTGGGTGGCAGACAAGCTGGCGCAACATCCCGGCGAAAAGCCGGTGCTGTTCGACGAAGGCGACGGCATCGATTTCGAGGCGGTCGCCGCCACCAGCCCGGATGTCATCCTTGCCGCCTATTCCGGCCTCAGCCAGGCCGACTACGATACGCTGAGCCAGATCGCTCCCGTCGTCGCTTATCCCGAGGCACCCTGGTCGACGGATTGGCGCGAGATGATCCGCTTCAACAGCCTCGGCCTCGGCATGGCGGCGGAAGGCGAGGCGCTGATCAGGAAGATCGAAGCCGACATCGCCCTGACGGTGGCCGGCCATCCCGAACTTCACGACAAATCGGCGATGTTCATCACCCATCTCAACGCCACGGACCTGAGCGTCGTCAATTTCTACACGACGAACGACACGCGGGTGAAATTCTTCGCCGATCTCGGCCTCAAGGCGCCCAAGAGCGTCACGACGGCCTCGCTGCCGGGAAAATTTTCCGGCTCGATCAGCGCCGAGCGCATCGATGAATTCGACGACGTCGATATTCTCGTCACCTACGGCGACCGCAAGCTGCTCGATTCGCTTGCCGCCAACCCGCTGACATCGAGGATGCCGGCCGTCGGCAACGGTGCGCTCGTCGTCCTCGGCCGCAACCCGGTCGGCACCGCGGCCAATCCGACGCCGCTGTCCATCCCGTGGGTGCTGAAGGATTATGTCGCCCTACTTGCGGAGGCGGCCGGAAAATCCAGATGACGCAAGCCGCGCCGCAGCCCGCCCGCCGGCCGCCCTTGCCGGGACGGTCTAACCGGAACCGCAGCCTGTTCCTGGTCGGGCTGGTGACCCTGCTGGCCGTGCTGTGCGCTCTGTCCGTCACGGTCGGCACGCGCGAGGTCGGCTGGGCGGATATCTGGGCATCACTGGCGGGCAGGCTCGAAACCATCGGCCAGGCAGCCGTGGCGCTGCGGATCCCGAGGACCGCGCTGGCGCTGCTCGCTGGCGCCGCCCTCGGCCTGGCCGGCGCGGTGATGCAGGGCGTGACGCGAAATCCGCTGGCGGACCCCGGCATCCTCGGCGTCAACATGGGCGCTTCGCTCGCCGTGGTCGTCGGTGTCGCCTGGTTCGACATGACATCGGCCAATGCCTTTATCTGGACGGCGATCCTGGGCGCCGGATGCACGGCGGTGTTCGTCTACACCATCGGCTCGCTGGGGCGCGGCGGCGCCACGCCGCTGAAGCTGGCGCTGGCGGGGGCGGCGACATCGGTCGCCTTTGCCTCGATGGTGATTGCCGTGGTGCTGCCGCGCGGCGATATCGCCGGCGGCGTCCGCTCGTGGCAGATCGGCGGCGTTGGCGGCGCCACCTTCGACCGCATTCTCCCGGTCCTGCCGTTTCTTGCCGTCGGCTTCGCCATCAGCCTGCTCTCTGCGCGCAAACTGAATTCACTGGCGCTCGGTGACGAACTGGCCGCCGGACTTGGCGAACGCGTGGCGTTTGCCCGTGCATCGGCCTCGTTCGGCGCGATCCTGCTGTGCGGCGCCACAACAGCGGTTTGCGGTCCCATCGGTTTTCTCGGCCTGGTGGTGCCGCATCTGTGCCGCCTGCTCGTCGGCGTCGATCATCGCTGGCTGCTGCCGCTGTCGGCGCTGGGCGGCGCCTGCCTGCTGCTGGCCGCCGATATCCTCGGCCGCATCATCGCCCGACCGGCCGAACTCGATGTCGGCATCGTCACGGCCTTCCTCGGCGCGCCGTTCTTCATCTGGATCGTCCGGCGGCAGAGGGTGCGGGAACTATGACGACATCCTCCGCCACCCTCCGCCGCATCGCCGACAATCGCAGTTGCCGCAGCAACCGGCGCCTTCTGGTAATCACCGCGCTGCTGGCGCTGGTCGGCGCAATCTTCGCCTTGACGCTGATGCTCGGTCAGTCGTTTACACCGCCCGGAGAGATTATCCGCATGCTGTCCGGCGACAGCCTGCCGGCGACGGTCTTTACCGTCGGCCAGTTGCGATTGCCGCGGGCCGTGCTGTCGGTGCTTGCCGGGCTGAGCTTCGGCCTTGCCGGCGCCGCCTTCCAGACCATGCTGCGCAATCCGCTCGCCAGTCCCGATATCATCGGCATCAGTTCCGCCGCCAGTGCGGCCGCCGTCTTCGCCATCGTCGTGCTGTCGCTGACGGGGCCGGTGGTCTCGATCTTCGCGGTGACGGCCGGCCTTGGCGTGGCGATGATGGTCTACGGGCTTTCCTTCAAGAACGGCGTCGCCGGCACGCGGCTGATCCTCGTCGGCATCGGCGTTTCGGCGATGCTGGAGAGTTTTATCGCCTACATCCTCTCCCAGGCGCCGGCCTGGAACCTGCAGGAGGCGATGCGCTGGCTGACCGGCAGCGTCAACGGCGCTCAGCTTGGCCAGGCGCTTCCGCTTCTCGTGGCCCTGATCGTGTTCGGCGGCCTGCTGCTCGGCCGCGCCCGCGACCTTGAAGCCCTGCGGCTCGGCGACGACATGGCGGCGGCGCTCGGCGTTCGTGTCGCCACCACCCGCGTGCTGGTCATGATCGCAGCCGTCGGCATGATCGCATCGGCGACGGCGGTGACGGGGCCGATCGCCTTCGTTGCCTTCCTGTCCGGCCCGATTGCCGCCCGCATCACCGCAAACAGCGGCTCGTCGCTGATTCCCTCGGCGCTGGTCGGCGCTTTGCTGGTACTTGCCGGCGATTATGCCGGGCAGTTCCTGCTGCCCAGCCGCTATCCGGTCGGCGTGCTGACCGGCGCGCTCGGCGCTCCCTATCTGATTTTCCTCATTATGCGCGTCAACCGCATCGGAGGCTCGTGATGACTGCCCGTTCCCTTACCGCCACCCGGCTTTCGGCCGGTTACGGCGATACCGACATCCTGCAGGGGCTCGATCTCGCCGTGCCGCCGGGCAAGATCACCGTGATCGTCGGCGCCAATGCCTGTGGAAAATCCACGCTGCTGCGTGTCATGTCCCGGCTGCTTTCGCCGAACGGCGGCGAGGTGCTGCTCGACGGCAAGTCGATCCACCGCACGCCCTCCAGAGAACTGGCCCGCACCCTCGGCCTGCTGCCGCAATCGCCGATCGCTCCCGAAGGCATCACGGTGGCCGACCTCGTCAGCCGCGGACGGCATCCGCACCAGGGGCTGTTTTCGCGCTGGACGCAGCGGGACGACGAAGCGGTGGCCAATGCCCTGACCGCCACCAGAATCGTCGATCTCGCGGAACGGCCGGTGGACGAACTCTCCGGCGGCCAGCGGCAACGGGTGTGGATCGCCATGGCGCTGGCGCAGGAAACGGAAGTCCTGCTGCTCGACGAACCGACGACCTTCCTCGACATCAACCACCAGGTCGAGGTGCTGGACCTTTTGACGGATCTCAACCAGTCGCGCGGCACCACCGTCGCCATGGTGCTGCACGACCTCAATCTCGCCGCCCGTTACGCCGATTATCTCGTTGCGATGAGCGAGGGACGCATACACGTTGCAGGCGGACCGGAAGAGGTGCTGACGCAGCAAAACGTGCGGCAGGTCTTCGGCCTGGAAAGCCGGATCATCCTGGACCCCACCTCGGGCCGGCCGATCATGCTGCCGATCGGTCGCCACCGGATGAAAACACCAACAGAAGCCACGGAGGAACGGTCATGAACGCGGCCCAGACATTCAAACTCTCAGGTGTAGCGCTTCCGAAGGATGCCGCGCGCATGCTCGATGACATATGCGAGCACTTCATCGAACACGGCGATGTCCGGCGGGACGGAAACCTGGCGTCGATGACCAGCAAGGCGGGAACCGCAAACATTAGGCTGCAGGACGGAAAGCTGCTCATCGAGCTGGCCTCGTTTTCGGAAGCCATGCTGCAGATGAGCCGCACGAGCGTAGCCGAACACATGTTCTATTTCGCCGGCGAGGATCCGCTCGAACTGACATGGTCGCAACCGGCATCGACGCAGGTGCTGCCGAACCTGCATGAGATCACCGTGGTCTCCGCCGAGGACGTCACGCCGCACATGCGGCGGGTGAAATTCGCCTGCGCCGATGTCACGCCGTTCATCGGCGGCGACATGCATGTGCGCCTGCTGGTTCCCCCGAAGGGCCGCACGCCGGTCTGGCCGGGATTGAAGGACGACGGCCGGGTCGCCTGGCCGGAGGGCGAGGACGAACTTCTGGTCCGCGTCTACACGATCCGCGCCATCGATACGGAGCGCCGCGAATTGTGGGTGGATTTCCTGCAGCATCCGACGCCGGGCGTTGCCACTCCCGGCGCCGATTTTGCCCGGGATGCGCAGCCCGGCGAAAAGCTGGCGCTGCTCGGCCCCGGCGGCGGCAGTCTGCCCAAGGCGGAGAAACTCCTCCTGACCGGCGACGAAAGCGCGCTTCCGGCGATCGTCCGCATCGCCGCCGAAGTGCCTGCCGGCACGCAGATACAGGCGATCATCGAAGTGCAGGATGCGGCGGAAGAACAGCCCCTTCCCTCCGCCGGCTCGCTCGACGTCCGCTGGCTGCATCGCGCCGACTACCCGGCCGGATCGGCAAGCGTGCTGGCAGATGCCATCAAGGCGGCGATCACTGCCGCCGATGCGGATACCTTCGTCTGGGTCGCCTGCGAAAAGGACGATGTGCGCACCGTTCGCTCCTTTCTCAAGAGCCGCAAGCACGACCGGGACAAGATGTATGTCGCCTGGTACTGGGAACGGACGTCTGGCTGAGCAGGCGGCCCGACCGCTTCCGACGATCTCGCCGGGCGGCGCCCGGTGAGAATGGGAAACTGCGGCCTTCCCGTCTCACCGCATGACGAACGGGTTCGGCACGTCCTTGTTGAAGGCCAGCCAGACGCTCTTGGTTTCGAGGAAATCGTAGATGGCGTCCTGGCCGCTTTCGCGTCCGACACCGGAATTCTTGAAACCGCCGAAAGGCATCATGTAGGAAACGGCGCGGTAGGTGTTGGTCCACACCGTGCCGGCACGCAGGCGTTTCGCCGCGGTGAAGGCCCGCGCCATGTCGGAGGTCCAGACGCCGGCAGCAAGCCCATAAGGCGTATCATTGGCCATCTGGTAGGCCTCTTCATCCTCGTTGAAGGGAATGACCGAGAGCACCGGGCCAAAAACCTCTTCCTGGGCGATGCGCATGTCGTTCCTGACGCCGACGAATACGGTCGGCTCGATGAACCAGCCATCACCGCATTCCGGTCGGTCTGCCCGCCTGCCGCCCATCGCCACCTCGGCGCCTTCGGCCTTGGCCATGTCGATCATCGACAGCACACGCTTGAACTGCGGCTGGGTTGTCACCGGCCCGACCTGCGTGGTCATTTCCATCGGGTCGCCCATGCGGGCCGTCTTTGCCAGTTCGAGGAATTTTTCGAGGAAGGCATCGTGGATCGACCGGTGCACGAGAAGCCGCGAGCCGGCGATACAGGTCTGGCCGGTGGCGGCGAATATGCCTGAGACCACGCCCTTGACGGCATTGTCGAGATTGGCGTCGGGAAATACCAGCTGCGCCGACTTGCCGCCGAGTTCCAGCGTCATGCGCTTGAAATTGCCGGTCGCCTGCTGGGCGATGCGGCGGCCGGACACCTCGCCGCCGGTAAAGGCGATCTTGTCGATGCCGTTATGCGTCGAGATCGCCTCGCCGACATCCTGTCCGAAGCCGGTGATGACATTGACGACGCCCTTGGGAAAACCCGCTTCCTCGACAAGCCGCATCAGTTCCAGCGTCGAAGCGGAGGTGAATTCCGACGGCTTGATGACCATGGTACAGCCGGCCGCCAGCGCCGGTGCCAGCTTCCAGGTCAGCAGCAGCAGCGGCGAATTCCAGGGCGTGATCGCCGCGACGACACCGACCGGCTCGTGGCGGGTGTAGGTAAACATGTCGGGCTTGTCGATCGGCTGGACGGCACCCTCGACCTTGTCGGCCATGCCGGCGAAATAATAGAACCATTGCGGCATATAGCCGACCTGGCCGCGCATTTCGGCGTAGAGCTTGCCGTTGTCCTGCACTTCCGTCGCCGCCAGATGATCGGCGTCGCGGGCGATGAGATCGCCCAGCCGGCGCAGCAGGTGCCCGCGCTGGGTGGCGTTGAGTTTCGACCAGTCGCCCGTATCGAAGGCGCGCCGGGCGGCGCTGACGGCGCGGTCGACATCGCGTCCATCACATTTCGGGATGTTCGCCCAGACCTTGCCGGTGAACGGGTCGAAGGATTCGAAGGTCTCTTTCGATAAAGCATCGGTCCATTCGCCGTCTATAAAGCAGCGAAAATCCTTGATCTCCTGGCTTCTGGCCATGTCGATAACTCCCTATGTCCTGACTATGCCGACAGCGGCGGCTCCTGGAAGGCGTCTTGCCGTTTTCAGTCGAATTCGACGATCTGACGCACGGCAGACCCATCCGCCAGCCGGTCGAACCCTTCGTTGATGTCGTCGAGCCGCAGACGATGGGTCAGCAACCGGTCGACCGGCAGCTTGCCGCGCTTGTAGAGGGCGAGGAAACGGGGAATGTCGCGCGAGGGCACGCCGGAGCCGATATAGCTGCCCTTCAACGTCCGCTCCTCGGCCACCAGAGTAACCGCAGGCAGGGAGAGCATCGCCTTGGGATTGGGCAGGCCGGCGGTGATCGTGGTGCCGCCGCGCCGGGTGATGGCGTAGCCGAATTCGAGCGCCTTGACCGATCCGGCAAACTCCAGCGCCGCCTCGACGCCACCCTTGGTGGCCTCCTTGACCTTGCCGACGATATCCGGATCATCGGCGTTGAATGTGTGGGTAGCACCCAGTTCTCTGGCGAATTCCAGCTTGGAGTCCAGCCGATCCACGGCAACGATGGTTTCGGCACCGGCTGCGGCAGCGCCGATCAGAGCTGCAAGCCCGACCCCGCCCAGGCCGATCACCGCCGTGGAGCAGCCGGGCTTGACGTCACCGGTGTTGAACACCGCGCCCGCACCGGTCAGCACCGCACAACCGATCAGGCCGGCGATATCCAGCGGTACATCCTTTTCCACCTTGACCAGCGAGCGGCGGGAGACCGTCGCATATTCGGCGAAGGACGAGACGCCCACATGGTGATGAACCCTTTCGCCATGGCGGGAAAGCCGGCTCACGCCGCCAAGAAGTTCGCCGTGGCCGTTCGAGGCCGCACCCGGTTCGCAAAGTGCTGGCCGCCCCTCGGCACAGGGCGAACAATGGCCGCAGGAAGGAACAAAGACGAAAACGACATGGTCGCCGGGTTTCAGGTCCTCGACATACTCGCCCACCGCCTCGACCACACCGGAAGCCTCGTGCCCCAGCACCATCGGCACCGGCCGCGGGCGGTTGCCGTCGATGACCGACAGGTCCGAGTGGCAAAGGCCGGCAACGGCGATCTTCACCAGCACCTCACCCGGCCCCGGCCCCTCAAGTTCCACCTCCTGCACCTTCAGCGGCAACGTGCGCGCATAGGGGCGTTCAAGCCCGATTTCCTCCAGAACAGCCGCCCTGATCTTCATCTCGTCTTCCTCATTCCTGCGGCCGCAGCGGCCGTGTCCTCGATCGGCCGGTCAGTGGACCGCCGCATACATGATCTTCTCTTCCGTCGCCTCCTCGGTGGAGAATTCCTCCACCACCCGGCCCTGCCGCGATACGAGGATGCGGTCGGCCAGATTGAGAATTTCCGGAAGGTACGAAGAAATCACCACGACGGCGAGGCCTGCATCGGCAAGTTCGTTGATTACCTGGTGAAGTTCGGCAATGGCGCCGACATCGACGCCGCGGGTCGGCTCGTCGAAGATCACCAGCTTGGGCTTCTGCACCAGCGCCTTGGCGATCACCACCTTCTGCTGATTGCCGCCGGAAAGCTCGATCACCCGGGCATTGCCGTCGATCGCCTTGACGTTCAGCCGTTTCGTCCAGTCCTTGGCAAGCTCCATCATTTCCGAATGGGACACCACCACGCCGCGATTGAGATCAGAGGACAAGAGGTTCATGTAGATGTTTTCGGCAATCGACTTGGTTTCGAAGAAACCCTCGATCTTGCGGTCTTCCGTCACGTAGACGATGCCGTCCTTCACCGCCGGTCGCGGCACGCGGTAACGCACCGAGCGTCCGTCAAGCCTGACTTCGCCGCCATGGAAGAAATCGCGCTTGACGACGCCGGAAATGATCTTCGCCGTTTCCGTGCGTCCCGAACCGATCAGGCCGAAAATGCCGGTGATCTGCCCCGAATAGACGGAAAACGAGGTATTGCGCACCATCTTGCCCATCGAAAGGTTCTGCACCGACAGCACCTTCTGGCCATAGGCCCGTGCCTTGCGGCTCTTGTCGCGGCTGTAGAGTTCGGCCGAAAGCGAACGGCCGACCATCGAGGAGATGATCTTGTCGCGGTCGAAATTCTTCGCATCGTCGGTGATCACGTGCTGGCCGTCGCGCAGTATGGTGATCCGGTCGGAGATCGCCAGCGCCTCCTCCAGCGCGTGGCTGATGAAGATGATCGAGACGCCCTCGCGCTTCAGCCGGTTCACCAGCGAGAAGAAATGATGCTTTTCTTCCGGCGTCAGCGTTGCGGTCGGCTCGTCGAAGATGATGATGCGCGCCTTGTGGTGCACGGCGCGGGCGATCTCGACCATCTGCTTCTGCGCCGCACCGAGCTGTGAAACGTACATGGTCGGATCGACACCGAAATTCAGGGACTGCAGGAATTGCTGGGCGGCGATGTAGATGCCGCGCAGGCGGTTGAGGAATTTCTCGTTGCCGAGATAGATGTTCTGCGCCACCGTCAGCGACGGCACCAGGCTGGTTTCCTGAAACACCATGGCGATGCCTTTGTGCAGCGCCTCTGCCGGGCTGCCGAAGGTCATCGGCTGGCCGTTGAAGACCACCTCGCCCTGAGTCGGCTCGTGCACGCCCGCCATGATCTTGGTCAGTGTCGATTTACCGGCGCCGTTTTCGCCGAGCAGCGAATGGACTTCGCCCGGCATCAGGGTGAAGCTGACATTGCGCAGGGCGGCAACGCCATGGAACTCCTTGGTGACGTTCTTGAGTTCGAGAATGGGGCTCATGTCAATTTCCCTGCATGCCGAGGTTGACGGCGATCACCTCGTCGCCGCGCTTGCTGGTGGCCCAGAGCTTGCCGCCCGCCTCCACGGCAGAGGTGATGCCATGCCGCCTGCCGCCGGCGCGGCTGTGGAAACTGCGAAGCGGCACGAAATCGGCCGTCAGCTCGATGACGAGGCCATAGGAGCGCGTCGGTGCCCAAGGTTTCAGGATGCCCATCTGCTTGAGCGCCCCGCCCTGCATCGGCTCACGAAAGGAATAACCGCTGCGCAGCGCCGGAGCGATCCAGAATTCCGGCGCAACCTCGGCCATCATCGCCTTGCGGTAAACATCCTCGCGCAGCACGAACTCGATCAGCTGGCTGCGTGGGGCAAATACCGAAAGCCAATAACCCTGCCGCGCCGAGCCGCTGATGCGGGCAGGATAACCGGGCAGATCCTCCATGACCTGGCCCAGCATCTTGCCACCGGCGTCCAGCCGGACAAGGCGCTTCTCCCAGGCCTCGCTGACGACGATGGTGCCATCCGGTTCGATGGCGATGCCGTTTGGAAAACCGAGCCGGCTTGCCAGCACGGCCGCCTGTCCGGTATTCGGGTCAAGCCGCCAGACGGAGCCTGCCCGTTCGCCGTCGAGCAGGTCGCGTTGCCAATTCTCCAGGGCATTTTTCGAGGAACCCACCGCAACGACCAGCGAACCGTCCGGCGAAAAGGCCATGGCCGTGACGTTGGCACAGGCCTGGGTTCCAGACGAAAACCCTGCAGCGGGACTGCCGGACGCGTCGAAGAAAGCAATCCCACGCGGTGTCGCAACGGCGAGCAGCCCGGTTTCGGAGGCGGCAATCGCCGTCACCGCCGCCCCGGCATCCAGCAGCACGGCGCCCGCCCCGCCGCAGGCCGGCTGGTGATGGAGTGTCGAGCCGCTGGAATAGACCAGCCCGGTCGTCGTCACGACGAGATTGTCGGGGGTTTTGGCATGAATGCCGACGGGCGCTTCCTCGAGGATATTGTTGGGTTTCAGCGCACCGTCCAGCGGCGGCACGGTGACGGCGGCTTCGCCGCGACCGAGGAAGCGGTCGACCCAGTTGCGCAGAGCATTGGCCATCACGCCCTCCCCCAATAGTTCCGGTAACCCGACCAGCTGGTATCGCGTCCTTCGAGCTTGATGCGGCCGATGCGGTTGTTGGTGATGCCTCCGAGATAGAGATAACCCTTGTGTTCGCGCATCGAGGTGATCATCGGATGGTTTTCGGCGCCCTGGTCCCACAGGGTCTCCAGCACCTCGCCCCTGTCGTCGAAGCGGATGACGCAGCCGATGTTGAGGTTGGGATAAAGCCACTGGTCGGGGGCGATACGGCGTGCCATGCGCTTGCGGAAGCCCGGCATGCGCAGCGCCACATCGAGCGCCGGCGAACGCATGCCCATGATCGCCGCCCAATAGGTGCCGTCGGATGCCCGGTTGATGTTGTCGGGATAGCCGGGCAGCCGATCGAGCACCCGCTCGACCGTTCCGGCCTTCGGGCCGTCGATGTAATAGCGGCTGATACGGCATGCCCAGCTTTCGGCAAAGAGGATCGACTGGCCGTCCTGGGCCGTGCAGATGCCGTTCGGGAAGATCAGGTTGCGCAGCACCGTCTGCGTCCGGCCGGTTTTCGGATCGAAGCAGATGAGACGGCCGTTGCCGCGGCTTTCCAGCGCATCCACCGGCCAGTCGTGCATTTCGTAACGGATCGTCGCTTCCGAGAAATAGATGCGGCCGTCCGGCGCGATGTCGAGATCGTCAGCCAGGCGCAGGCGGGAGTCGTCCACTACAGAGAGTTTCGACCGGTTGGTCTCGTCGGTGACTTTCGTCACCGTACGGCTGCGATCGATCTTGTAGAGGCCCATGCCGCCGACGCAGACGAGCAGGTTCCTGTCCTTGTCCCAGCTCATGCCGAGCGGCGAGCCACCGATATGGGCATAGACCTCATGCGTCTTGTAGTCGGGCGGGGCAAAGCGGACGATATCGCCGTGGCGTGTGCCGCAATAGAGGTAATCGTCGTCATCGAGGATGACGTCCTCGGGGGATTCGACATCGGCAAGGCCGATGATCTCGACGTCCTTCAGCCGGTCGTTGAGGGCGAAGGCGGAGCCGGAATCGGCGCTGGTGGATGCCGGCTCGGGCAGTTCGATATAGGTGGGCGAGACGTAGACCTTGTTGAGCAGCTTGTCGCGGTTCTTCAGCCAGCGCACATCGACGAAGACGGCGAAGATCAGGGTGAGGCCGAGCACCATCGGTCCCGAACCGGAATTGAGGCCGAGGCGCAACACGCCATTGGTCATGACGAGCACGATGACGGCACCGATCAGCGCCTTGACGATCGAGCCGCGGCCGCCGCCGAGGCTGTTGCCGCCGAGCACGGCGGCCGTCAGCGCCGAAATCTCCAGGCCCATGCCGGTATCGGTGCCGGCGCCGGAAAGGCGGGCGGCGTAGAGCACGCCGGCGAGGCCGCAGAGCATGCCGGAGATCGTATAGGTAGCACAGACCGTGCGGCGCACGGACAGGCCGATATTGTGCGCCGAGCGGCGCGAACCGCCGATGGCCATCAGCCGCCAGCCGGGCCGCGAACGCGTCAACAGGATATGGCCGACGATGGCGACGACGATCAGCACGCAAAAGGAGAAGGGAATGCCGAAGAAACCGCCAAGACCCATCAGATCCCAGGCGTCCGACTGGTAAAAACTCATCGACATCGCCTGGGCGTATTTCAGGAGCAGCATGTCGACGACCGCGCGCACGATGATCAGCGTCACCAGCGTGGTGAGAAAGGCACGCAGCCGCAGATAACCGACGAGAACGCCGTTGAGCAGGCCGACGGAACCGCAGATCAGGATGACGGCCGGTACGGTCGTCCACACCGACCAGCCGGCGAGATTGAGCAGCGCCAGCGTCATGAAATTGCCGAGCGCAAAATTCGACCCGACCGACAGGTCGATGCCGCCGACGACGATGACCAGCATCATGGCGATGCAGACCAGCGCGAATTCGCCAAGCTGCCGTGAGGTGATCGACAGGTTGCTGCCGCTGAAGAAATTCGGGATCAACGAGCCGAAGACGACGATGACGCAGATCAGCACCAGGAAGGGAATGGCATTGTCGATCCACTTCTTCGAGAGGATTTCTCCGATGACGTGGTCGGGAATGAAGCGGTATCTCAGCTTTGTAAGGGTGTTCGCCGACGCCAAGGCCCGCCTCCATGCTTGATGGTCAATACAAATCGAAAGGTTGGAAAAACACGGCCGGCAGACCGCCGGCCGTGCGCTGGTCAAGATCGGATCAACGGAGGATCTTGGCGTATTGCTGCGGATCCCAGCAGGTGCCGGCCTGCACGTCGTCCTTGGTCATGACGCGCGTCGGCGAATAGATCTGGGTCTTGATGACGCCGGCGCCCTGGTTGTTCTGCAGCGCCGTGGTGATCGCCGTCCAGGCGTCGCGGCCCATGCCAGGCGCATTGTAGTTGATCGTCGCGGAATAGGTGCCGTCCAGCAGGCCGTCGCACATGCTCTGCGCGCCGCCGCCCGAAGTGATGAAATAGACCTGGCCCTGCTTGCCGGCCTGCTTGATCGCAGCGCCCGTGCCGATGCCCTGGCCGTCCCAGACGTCGATGACGCCGCAGAGATCGGGATGCTGCTGCAGCGCCGTCTCGGTGATGGCGCGCGCCTTCGAGGCATCCCAGTCAGCCGCCTGGCTGGAGACGATCTGGATTTCCGGATGTTCGTTGAACACCTTCATCATGCCCTGGACCTGGTAATAGCTGACGCCGCCGGTCAGCACGCCCTGGACGATCGCCACCTTATGGGAGGTCTGCGTCTCGGCGCCACACTTCGCCAGCATCATGTTGGCGGCCTGTTCGCCCATGGCGATGAAGTCGGGGCCGACGAAGGCGTCGGTCTGCACCGCGCCCTGCATGTTCAGCTGCACCACGACGATGCCTTCGGCATTGGCCTGTTTCAGAAGCCGGGCCAGCGACTGCATGTCCGGGTTCTGGGTGACGATGACGTCGGGATGTTCGGCGATCAGCGCCGTCATGCCCTGCGCCATCGCGTCGGTGTTCCAGTTCGGGTCCTGCGAGGAAAAGCTCATGCCGTAACGCTCGGCTTCGGTCTTGACCACGCCGCCCCAGGCCTGGGCCAGATCGAAGCCGATGGAAATCGGCAGGTAGGCGATCTTCTTGCCGGCGAGCGCCGAAAGCGCCGGCGCACGATAGGGATCGTTCATGTCGTCGTCGGCATAGGCCGCCGTTGCGCCGATGGTAAAGGCGGCGAGCGCCGTCGCCGCAAGTCTCATCAAACCAGTCTTACCCATGTTCCACTCCTCCTTGTCACATCTGTCTGGTGATCTTGTCTGCCTGTTCGCTCAGATGTCTCCCTGCTGGCCCGTCTGCTCGTCGCGCGGATTGACGATGCTGTCGACGACGATGGCGAGCAGCAGGATCAGGCTCTTGATGACGTTCTGAACCGTGTATTGGATATCCATGATCGTCATGCCGTTCATCAGCACGCCGATCAGCAGCGTGCCGACGATGACGTTGCGGACGTTGCCGCGGCCGCCCGACAGGCCGACGCCGCCGAGTACGACCACCAGGATGACGTCGTAGATCATGTTGGAATTGACGATGCGGGTGTTCATCGCCTCGACCGAGGTGGCGGTGATGATGCCGGCCACGAAGGCGATGCCGCCGGAAAGCACATATTGCAGCACCAGCATCGGCCGCACGGCGATGCCGCCGATGCGCGACGCGGCGAGATTGTCGCCGATGGCATAGACGAAGTTGCCGACCTTGGTGAATTTCAGAAACAGGAAGACGATCAGCGCCATGGCGGCAGCCACGACGATCGGCATCGGCACGCCGAACAGCTTTCCCTGGCCCAGCATCACGATCCAGCCCATGGTCTTCGGCATGTAGACGACATCGGTGCCGACGATCAGGTGCGCCCGGCCGAAACCGTAAACGAAGGTTGCCATGGCCAGCGTGGCGAAAAGCGGCGGTATTTCCGCATAAGCGACCAGAATGCCGGTAAACAGCGCCACGCCGAGCGCAAACAGCAGGCCGGTGGTCAGGGCGGCATAGACGGGCATCCCCTCATGGATCAATTGCATCGACCAGGCAATGGAGATCGCCATGGTCGCCACCAGCGACAAATCGATGCCGCGGCCGAGCACGACGATCAGCATGCCGAGCCCGAGGATGCCGAGCACGGCGACGCTGCGGATGAGCGAGAGGATGTTGTTGCCGTCGAGGAAGTTGTTGAGCGTCAGCGAAAAGGCCACAAAAAGCAGCACCGTCAGCAGGAAGACGATCTTCTCCTGGTTGAGATAGCGGAACAGTTTTCGAGCGTTCACGACGCACGTCCTCCCTGACAGTCACAGTGCCGAAGACCGCTTCCCGTTGCCCCTGCACGCAGATTTGCGGATGGGCGACGGAAGCAGATCCTTCATGTGGTTTCATGGACCCGCGAACCTGAAACCAGATCCGCCGCCCCTCCCGGCGCAATGTCCAACCAACTGAAATTCCAACAGAAATCTCCGCTGCTGGAATGAAACTATAACAGGCGGGCGTATTAATTAAATTATCAAATTGCGTTAAGCTCCATATAGCGATGTTATAGCGGCGACATGTCCGCAAGCGGCTGCGGACCGCATCCGTATCGGCATGCCGCACCACGGCCAGAGCTACTGGCGGCGTGGGAAAAATCGCGGTTAAATGCTTATAATTTCAGGATTGTTCGGCGATGAGCCTGCCGGGCTCAGCGCAGTGCCTTGGCACCGCTCCACTGGCCGGTCGCGGCAAGTTCCAGCAACGTGTCGCGGCACAACGCCTCGATGGCGGAAACGGCGTTGGTCATCGGCCGGTCGGCCGGATGCACCAGATGGACATCGCGTTTCAATTCCGGCTTGGTGATGCGCCAGGAGCGCAGCCGGCCTTCGCGCACTTCGCGGGCGATGGCGTTGAACGGCAGGATGGAATAACCCATGCCCTTTTCCACCAGCTCCTTGATGTTGCCGTAGGAATCGACGTCGATGACGGTGTTGAGATCGAGGCTGTTCGACGTTGCTTCACGCTCCAGAAGCTCGCGCAGGCCGTGATTGGCACTCGGCAGGATCAGCGGCAGCGGCGCGACCTTGGCCAGCGCCAGCGGCCCGAACGGCGGCGTCTTGATGCCTTCCATCGGCGTCGCGGGACCGAGCAGGCAAAGCTCTTCCGTCAGCACCGGGTAGGAGGTCAGAACCCGGTCCTCGACAGGGATATACAGAACGGCGATGTCGATGCGGCTCTCACGAATCCATTCGGTGATGAAGCCGCTCATGGCTTCGGCAATCCGCAGCTTGATCTTCGGGTAGCGCTTGCGCGCGGCGATGATCAGCGGAACCGAGAGGATCTGGCTGATCGTCCCCGGCAATCCCAGCCGCACCTCGCCGGCAGGTTCCGCCTCGTGCCCGCGGATTTCCTCCTGGGTGATCGCAAACTGGTCGATGATGATGCGGGCGTTGCGCAAGAGGATTTCGCCGGCTTCTGTCGCCATCACGCCTTGCGGACTGCGAAACAGAAGCGCTGTTCCGAGATCCGCCTCCATGTTGCGCACATGCAGGCTGAGGGCCGGCTGCGCGACGTTCAGCGTCGCAGCCGCCTTGGAAAAGGAGCCCTGCTCGACGATCGCAACGAAATACCGCAACTGGCGAAGATCCACGCACTCCTCCAATATTCTTTTATGGCTGCATGGCGCAGCTTCGTTTTTTATTATAGCGGGAGCTTGGTCGCGGATGTCAAGAACGCGGGGCCGCCGATCACGGCCTGCCGATCATTGCACCGCGCGGACGACGGAAAATTCCTGCCGGATCGACGCCGTGTGTTCGCCGAGGGCCGGAACGGCGCCGAAGGACGGGATCACGCCATCAGCAAGCGCACCGGGCGCCATGAGTTGCACAGGCCCTGTCGGCGTATCGACCTGCATGTAGCGGTTTTGCGGATGTTCGGCGACATCCTCCAGCGTGCTGACGCGACCATAAGCGATACGGGCGGCATGCAGGCGTGCGGCCATCTCATCCCGCTTCGCGGCAAGAAAAACCGGCACGATGGCGGCGTCGAGCGCCTCGCGGTTCTTGACGCGGTCGCTATTGGAGGAGAAGCGCGGGTCGGTCGCCAGATCCGGCCAGTCGAGCACCTCGCGGCAGAACATCGCCCATTCCCGTTCGTTCTGGATGGAAAACAGCACCGACTTGCCATCCGCACAGGCATAAGAACCGTAAGGCGCAATCGTCGGATGGTTGAGGCCGCTGCGCGCCGGCACCTTGCCGCCATACTGGAATTGCAGGTAGGGCACGTTGATCCAGTCCGACAGCGCATGATAGAGCGACACGGCGATATGCCGGCCCTCGCCGGTTTTTTCGCGGGCAAGCAACGCCTGCAGCACGGCCTGGGTCGCGGTCATTCCGGCAGCGATATCGCAGACCGAGACGCCGACGCGGGCCGAACCATGTTCGTTGCCGGTGATCGCCGAAAGGCCGCTTTCGGCTTGCACCAGCAAATCATAGGCCTTGAGATCCTTCAGCGGTCCCTCGTCGCCGTAACCGGAAATCGAACAGGTGATCAGGCGCGGAAAACGCTGCCGCAGGCTCTCGGCGCCGAAACCGAGCCTGTCGACGGCGCCGGGCGCCAGGTTTTGGATGAAGACGTCGGCTCGGCTGACCATGGCCATCAGGATCGCCCGGTCCTCCTCCTGCTTGAGGTCGAGGCAGACTGATTCCTTGCCGCGGTTCAGCCAGACGAAATAGGCGCTCTCGCCATGCACAAGATGGTCGTATTCGCGGGCGAAATCGCCTTCCGGCCGCTCGACCTTGATGACGCGGGCACCGGCATCGGCAAGCTTGCAGGAAAGATAGGGCGCGGCAACCGCCTGCTCGACGGACACGACCAGCACGCCTTCAAGATCTGATTTCATTGTCCTGCCAACCGGTTTTTGTTGCGTCAGCGCCGACTTGCCTCAGCCTGCCCGTGCAGCATTGCCGATTTTCGCCATCACTTCAAATAACACTCTAATGGGATGGCCATACAGGAAAGTTATCCCATCAAGGTCCGCGCATATACGGGCAGACTATATGCGCGCCAGCAAAAATATATTGGCCTGGCGGGGCGCAACCACCGAAAATGGCGCCGTTTTCACGGATGTTTCGGATGACCATGTTGCCAGGATTTGCAGACCACGCCCTCTTTCTCTTCGTTCCCGCCGACCGGCCCGAGCGTTTCGCCAAGGCTGTCGCATCCGGCGCCGACGCGGTGATCATCGACCTGGAGGACGCCGTGCCGGCACACGCCAAGGCGGGCGCGCGCGACGGACTGGGTCTTGCGTTGGGCGATACGGACAGGGCTTCGCCGATCTTCGTTCGCGTCAACGGAGCGGAAACGGCCTGGCATGACGGCGACGTCGCCGTGATCGCGGCTCTTCCCATCGATGGCGTCATACTGCCGAAAGCGGAAGCGGCGGCGGATATCGCAGCCCTGCGCAAGCGCTTGCCCGAGCCCATGCCCATCATCGCCATCGTCGAATCGGCAAGGGGCCTTTCGGCAGTGGACGAGATCGCCGTTGCTGCCGACCGCCTCGCCTTCGGCTCCATCGATTTCGCCGCCGATCTCGGCTGCGCCCACAATCGCGAGGCGCTGCTTTTCGCCCGCAGCCGTATCGTCCTGGCCGCGCGCCTGGCGAAGGCACCAACGCCGATCGACGGTGTCACGCTGGCAATCGGGGAAACGACCCTTATCGAGGATGACATGCGTTATGGTGCCTCGCTCGGTTTCGGCGGCAAGCTGCTGATCCACCCCAGACAGATCGAACCGGCCCGCAAGGGATTGGCACCCGGCGCCGAAGATCTCGCCTGGGCGCTGCGGATCGTCGCCAGCGTCGAGGATGGTGCAGCACGTGCGGTGGACGGCGCCATGGTCGACCTGCCGGTGCTCACCCGTGCGCGGCAGGTCGTCCGGGCGCATCAACGCTTTTCGAATGGATCGTAACATGGCCGGAATCACCGAAACCCTCTCCCGCTACGTGGCGGATCTCGACTATGCGGACTTGCCACCGGCGGTGCCGGAGCGGGCGAAATACCTCGCCATCGACCTGATCGGCAGCATCGTTCGCGCCGGCAAGGAGGCGGATTCCACCGCCAGCCTGCTCGGCATGCTGGCGCGGCTGGGTCTGGATGCGCCCGGTCATTCAACCGTCTTCGGTTTTGCCCGCGGCTACATCCCGGCAACGGCTGCGCTGCTGAACGGCGCGCTCGGCCATTCGCTCGATTTCGACGACACCCATTCCGACAGTTCCCTGCATCCGAGCGCGCCGGTCGTACCGGCAGCGCTGGCGGCGGCGGAGATGACCGGCGCCTCCGGCAAAGATCTGCTGGCGGCAATCGTCGCCGGTTATGAAGTCTGCTGCCGGCTTGGCAACGCGCTCGATCCGACGGCCCACTATGCGCGCGGTTTCCATCCGACGGCGACGGCCGGCACCTTCGGGGCCGCCGCCGCGGCGGGCAAGCTGCTGGGTCTCGATACGGCCGGGATCGCCTCCGCCTTCGGCGTGGCGGCGAGCCAGGCCGCCGGGTCGCTGCAATTCCTCGTCAACGGTGCGTGGAACAAGCGCTACCAGGTGGGGGCCGCGGCCATGAACGGGCTGATCGCCGCCACGCTGGCCCGCGAAAATTTTATCGGCGCCGCCGAAGCCATCGAAGGCAAGCACGGGCTTTTGGTCGGCTATACCGGCAATCCGCGGCCGGAACTGGCGGTCGCCGCACTCGGCAACGTCTACGAAACGATGAAGATCGGCATGAAACCCTATCCCGCCTGCCGGTATACGCATGCGGCGGTCGATGGCCTGCTGGCGCTGCGGCGCGATCACGGCTGGAGCCCGGCCGATATCCTTTCCGTCGAGATTGGCCTGCATACCAACGGCATCGTGCTTACCGGAGCCCCGCTCGATGAAAAACGCCGGCCGAAAACAGTGGTGGACGGGCAGTTTTCCATGCCCTTCGCCGCCGCCGTGGCGCTGAGCAAGGGCAGCTTCGGCTGGGACGATTATGCCCTGCTCGGCAATCCCGACATCGAAGCGATGACCGCCCGCATCGATGTCCGGCGCGACGAGCGGCTCGAAGGCCTGCGCCATCCCTTCGGTGCAACCATCACCGTCCGCACGACTGCTGCCACCATCGAACGAACCATCCCGGACCCCTCCGGCGAACCGGACACGTTTCCGGCAAGGGCGGATGTCGAGGCGAAGTTCATGACGCTTGCCACACCCGTTCTCGGCAATGCCGCATCCGCCCTGTTCTCCCGCCTGTCCGGCCTAGAAACGATCGGCGACATCCGTAATCTCGCCGGCTAAAGCCATACATTCTTCATATACTCAGCCTCACCAATCTGTATTTGTGGTTATAGCCTGCAGCCCCTAGACTCGGTCTTGCCTTCATCCCCAGAGAAAGGAAAAGACGTGCCTATTCAAGATTATGCCGAAATTCGAGCGGAAGTGGCGAAGCTTTGTGCCGGGTTTCCGGGCGACTACTGGCAGAAGCTTGAACGGGAAAGCGCCTACCCCAGCGAATTCGTCAATGCGCTGACCGAAGCCGGTTATCTCTCGGCGCTCATTCCGGAAGAATATGGCGGGTCCGGCCTGCCGCTTTCGGCGGCGGCGGCGATCCTTGAGGAGGTGCAGCGATCCGGCTGCAACGGCGGCGCCTGCCATGCGCAGATGTACATCATGGGCGCCATCCTGCGGCACGGCAACGACAAGCAGAAACGCCAGTACCTGCCGAAGATCGCCACCGGCGCGTTGCGGCTGCAGGCTTTTGGCGTCACCGAACCATCGAGCGGCACGGACACGACATCGCTCAAGACCTTCGCCAGACGGGACGGCGACCACTATGTCGTCAACGGCCAGAAGATCTGGACGTCGCGGGCGGAATATTCCGACCTGATGCTGCTTCTGGCCCGCACCACGCCGAAGGATGAGGTCGCCAAGAAGACCGACGGGCTTTCCGTTTTTATCGTCGACATGCAGGAGGCGGCGAAATCCGGCATGACGATCCGGCCGATCCGGACGATGATGAACCATGCAACCACCGAAGTGTTTTTCGACAACGTCCGCATTCCGGCGGAAAACCTTCTCGGCGAGGAAGGCAAGGGGTTCCGCTACATTCTTTCCGGCATGAATGCCGAACGCATCCTGATTGCAGCCGAATGTGTCGGCGATGCAAAATGGTTCATCAGGAAGGCGAGCGATTATTCCAGGGAGCGGGTGGTCTTCGGGCGGCCGATCGGCCAGAATCAGGGCGTCCAGTTTCCCATCGCCCGCGCCTATGCCCAGATGCGTGCCGCCGAACTGATGGTGGCGGAAGCCGCCGGCCTGTATGAAAAGGGCGAGAACTGCGGCGAAGAGGCCAACATCGCCAAGATGCTGGCCGCCGAAGCCTCATGGGCGGCGGCCGAGGCCTGCGTCCAGACCCATGGCGGTTTCGCCTTTGCCGAGGAATATGACGTGGAGCGCAAGTTCCGCGAGACCCGCCTCTATCAGGTCGCGCCGATTTCGACCAACCTGATCCTGAGTTTCATCGCCGAACATGTGCTCGGCCTGCCGCGGTCCTATTGAGGAAATACCATGACCGACGTCGATATCGACTATCTGAAAAGCTGGACAGGCCGCGAGCGCAGCATCGCCGACATCATCACGCCGCGCCTCGCCAGCAGCCTGAATGCCGTGCTGGATATCGACAAGCCGGTGGCAGCAGGCAAGGCAGCCCCCGTCGGCATTCACTGGTGCCTCGCCCCCGACATCGCGCCGATGAGCCAGATCGGCCCGGACGGCCATCCGGCACGCGGCAACTTCCTGCCACCGGTGCCTTTTCCCCGGCGCATGTGGGCGGGCGGGGACCTGACGTTTACCGGCGATTTTCGCATCGGCGACGAGGTGGTGCGTCGCTCGACGATCGAGGACATCGTGCTCAAGACCGGGCGCAGCGGCGAGATGATCTTCGTCACCGTGCGTCATCGCTACACGACACCGCGGGGGGAAGCGCTGAACGAACGCCAGGACCTGGTCTTTCGCAAACTGGAGACCTCAGGCGCCGCCGGCCAGCCGGCGGCGGCACCGCCGCCGCAAGCCGCCGTGCATACACGCAAGATCGAGGCAACCTCCGTCCTGCTGTTCCGTTATTCCGCCATCACCTTTAACGGCCACCGCATCCACTACGACGAGCCCTACGTCAAAAACGAAGAGAACTATCCGCAACTGATCTTCCACGGACCGCTGCAGGCAAACCTGCTCCTCGACCTGGCGACAGAATTGCGAAACGGGGAGATCCCCCAAAACTTCGCCTTCCGCTCGGTTCATCCGCTGTTTGCCGGAGGACGCATTTCCCTGAATGCGCGCCCGCAGGAAAGCGGAACGTCGCTCTGGATGGCCGACCAGGCCGGCGGCGTGACGATGATCGCCAATTGCTGATACGAAATTACGGCGCGGCCGGACCAGCCATGCCGATTTCCTCGGACAGCAGCTTGAACAGTTCGCCGCGCTCCTTGATGCCGAACTCGTACCAGTCGATCAGGGAGCGCGCCTTGGCGACACCCACGTCGCTCATAACGGCAACGCCGTTTTGCCTGCACCAATCCAGAAGGATCGACTGAAGAAACATCATCGTTTCAGACGTCAGGGCCTCTTTCGGCCAAACTGTCAGCATCCCGCATCCCCCGCTTGGCGACATCATAGAACGGACAGGCATGAATGGCTGTCGCAAGATGGCAACAATGGCGACGGATGTCCGGACAAGCGGAATTCCGGAAAAAAGCTGTCGCCACGGCGCGGCAGAAACGGGAAGACAGCGAAAAGGTGTGAGAACGACCGCTCAAAGACAACAAAAAGGCAAAGGGAAGTTGCGAAAGCGTCCGCCGATGAATAAACTGCGCCCGTGGCATGTAAGCCGCTCAATCAACGAGGACGATAATGGCGACCGGTACGGTAAAATTCTTCAATCAGGACAAGGGCTTCGGCTTCATCACGCCAGAAAATGGCGGCCCGGACGTGTTCGTCCATGTTTCGGCGCTGCAGGGCGCAGGCTCGCTTCGGGACGGACAGAAGGTCAGCTACGACCTCGGTCAGGACCGCAAAACCGGCAAGTCGAAGGCAGAAAACGTCAACTCGCTTTGATCGACCGGGTTGCAGGATGACATATCCTTGGACCAGCGCCCCATCAGGGGCGTTGGTCTACACAGGCTGAAACGGGACAACAGAGCAGCGGCAGCGCTGGTGTGGGCTATTGTGTCCATTTCATTGCAAATTGCCCGCTCGTCGCTGCGGCAGAGGCCTCCACCTCTGGAAATCCCAACCGCTCTTGGCGTGACCGCATAACATACAATTCGCTGTTGACCTCTTTGACCGTCGGCAAGATTGCTCGAAAGTCGGAAGAGAGTTGAGCACGGGCAGCGCTTTCTTTTGATTTTCTGTTGTTTACCGGTTTGCCGATAGCCTTCGGGACCCGAGGGGCGCAGTTTGTGGAGGTTGCCATGGATAAGCATGGATGACGAAAACCACGAATGGCATGCTGCGAGGTCTGGCGATCTCGGCTGTGAAAACCCTCTCGAGATTGCAACCAGTTGCCGAGAATACCGGAAAGCAAAAACTAAAAGTTGACAATCGAACATGAGATACCTATATGTTGATTGTCGATATTTGCTTGCTTAGCTTTGGTTATCGCGCGCTTGGCACCGTGCCCTGAACGAACCTTTTCTTTCAAAAATCGCTATCACATCTGCAGCGCCGCGAGCGCTGTGGCTCTCTTATTGCTATGAAAGGGTTTGTCATGACCACTGGCACAGTTAAATGGTTCAATTCCACCAAGGGCTTCGGCTTCATCCAGCCTGACAATGGCGGCGCCGACGCGTTCGTCCACATCTCTGCCGTCGAACGCGCCGGAATGCGCGAACTCGTTGAAGGCCAGAAGATCGGCTACGAGCTGGAGCGCGACAACAAGTCGGGCAAAATGTCGGCCTGCAACCTGCAGGCTGCTTAATCATCCCGGTATCCGCTCTCCGTTGACCACGGATGTACTGGCACTGTCGAGAGCATGATACCAGCAAGGTCAGGCAGATTGCCTGGCCTTTTTTATTGCCGCGTTATCCTGCGGCGTCCAATCCGGAAAAAACCATGGCACAGACACACAGCAAATCCCGCCAGACGGCGGAGATTGCCTTCGCCAATACCCAATCGCAATTCTTCGCCCGTAACAGCGCCGTCGAGGAACTCGATTCCCTCGTCCTGGCCCGCGAGGAAAAGACGCGGCGGCTTCGTGAAGCTCGCCTTGCGAAAGAATTGAACGATCGCGAGGCGGCGACCGCCTCTCTTCTCGCCAGACGGGCCAAGTCCGTCTGACCTTCCGCAACATTCTCTTCAGGATAAAGATTTGAAGAATACCAGAAACAACGACCTTTCCGATCGCCGTACTGCAGCTGCGGAAGCGAAGTTCGCTCTCCTGAATGCCTATCGCGCCGCAAGGACTGCCGACGAACCGGCCAGATTGGCGAGACAAGCAGAGCGGGTGAGTATCGCGGCTGCGAGGGAAGAGCGGCGCCTTGAACGCGAACGGATAAAACGCGACGAGGCCGAGCGCCAAGCAGCCGAGGCCGCCGAGCGGCAGGCGGCTGCAGACGCCGCAGCGCGCGCCGAGACCGAAGCGCGCGAGGCAGCGGAAACAAACCGCATCGCGCGAGTGCTCGAAGACGAGGCCGCCCGCAAGGCCGAGCGCGATCGACGCTACGCCAACCGCAAGGCCAGACGAGCCTAGTCTCCAGCTTTAAGAACACCCGGAGGAAGTTGGGGGGTCGCGTGGCCCTGCGGCGCCAACAAATCCAGACGCTTTCGGCGGGCTCTTTCCGCCGGCTCAAATCCGCAACTGACAGTGCGGTATGAACCGCTACCAAAGATCCATTAGACCGAAGGGAAACCTCCATGGCAGACAATCCCGGCGAACTCCAGGCAATCAACACAGCCTGGCAGATCGCGATTCAGGAAATCCTGCGGATGGTGATCCGCGACATGTATCACGCGGACGGAGAGAAAGCCTTTCTGGCAAACATCAAGCGTATCGAAGAGGCTGCGGTCGATAGCATTTATTCCGACCTAAGGCTGCGTGGCACGAGCGAATGGACTGAAGTGCTTGTCAAGGACAATGCGAGTAATTTCGTCACCACGCTGCTGACATCATTCACATATGATCGCACCTAATGGAGGATGAGAATGCAGGCGGACTCTGCTGCATATGTGGTCCGAAAGCATAGTAAGAGTCAGGGAGCAATTAAATCGAACGAGCATTCGAGGCTATCGTTGGGTTATCGGCCAGACTTCACCGGCAGCGCGCTTGACAATGTTACCAACAGGCGCGCGGCCAATCGCGATCACCAACGTCGAATTTCATCTTGATTACGGCTAGGAGACCTGTGCGGGGAAATTTATAGACGGCTGAATTTCCTGAATTTTCTTAGGCTTTCGGCGGCATGCGTTGACCTTTAGCGCTCTGGTGCGTCCTGGTTGGGCGGCGGAGCGCCCTGCGTGTGGTTCCACGGCCTATCCGGCCGCGGCAATGATCTGCAAACCCCGTTTCATATTGTAGGCGATGGCGGTCAGGCGAATTTGCACGCCTGCCTTTGCAAGTCCCCACCATCGCATCCGGCGCAGACCGTAGCTTCGTTTCCAGGTCCCGAAGATCTTCTCGATCCGACCGCGGATACGCTGGATCGGCTGGTTCCA
>NZ_QFBC01000007.1 GCF_003122325.1 Rhizobium album | reverse complement strand
GTCTTCGTGCTGACCTCCAGGGACATCAACTTCTCGGCAGCAAAGCCGATCATCTCCCGGAGCAAATCGGCATCAGCGCTCTTCTCAACGAGCGAGCGCAGGGTCATCATGTCGTCGGTCATCGGTGATCTTTCCTTCAGGTTGGTCTTGAACAACCCGACCCTACCGGAAAAACACTGGTGACCGCCGATACCCTGATACACCACCTCCTGGGACACGATCTTATCTGCCGTGACGGCTCGTTGAGCAGAAGCAAGAAGGACTGCCAGGCGACCGCGGGCGGCGTGGGCTTTCTCGGGTCTGGATCATCTGACATGCAGCCCACGGCCCGTAATGATTGCAGCTGCAGATCTGGAACATATTGTACCGGCCCGCGCGGCGGGAGGTATTGCATCGAGGACGATGGCGATAAGAGTTATCTGTCGTCGGATTGACGTTTTTTGTGCGCTGCGCCTTTCGTCTCGTTATCCGAATAGCACCCACCGCGGCAGCCATTCATTTTTGCCGCCCTCGTCGTTTGTGTAATCGCAATATTCTCGCTTGTGTCATTAGATTTTAAGCGAGACAATTGTTGCTGTAACTCACATGGAGGCGATCTGTGGCGTTTAAGGACAAATTCTCGGTCAGTGAGGTGAGCTTGCCTACTGCAGCGGATAGCTATTTGGCATCCGGCGACTTCAATGGTGACGGGTTTATTGATTTCCTCCAAACTCAATACGTTCCAGGAACGTTGCAGCGACCAGTTTCAATCGTTAGCAACGGCGTTGGCGGCTACTCCGTTTTGAACGCAACTCTTTCAGGTAATGCGTTTGAGAACCCTTATGCCGTTACCGGCGATTTCACGTCAGACGGCATACTCGATGTCGCCGTTTTTGATGCGGGACACTACGACTGGTCAGTTCGGGCCGGTTTCGGTCATGCGCCGGTACTCTTTGTTGGAAATGGAGCCGGTCAATTTACTGCGTCGAACGTGCTTGCCGACGCAGTAGCGAATGCTCCAAAAGATAGTTACCTGGGTTCTTTTTCTGGCTCCAACCTGCATATCAAGGATGTTACCGCTGCCGATATTGACCTGGATGGAGACTTGGATCTGTGGGTTGAAAGTACCGGCGGCAACAACATCACCAGCCATTTCATGATCAACGAAAATGGTTCTTTTCGCGTCGATCCGCTGAGAATTGAGCAGGAAACTATAACCGGTACCTATCCTGACAATTATTTCCGCTACGGAAGCGGCGAGCTTAAGGATCTGAATGGCGACGGCGCCCCCGACCTTATCCTCGGACAGATCCGCGACAACAATCCACAGCATCTCAATCAATCAAGCTTTGTGATCTACAATGATAGCAAAGGCTATTTCCCAATTGAAAACCGTGTGAAGTTGCCGTTACCCGAATTCTATAACGGTTATACATCGGTTAACGCCATCGCGGCAGCGGACCTTAATGGCGACGGGCGCAGAGACCTGGTGCTCGGGCACACCCGAAACGATGATGTCGCAGGCGCCGTCGAGCAGGCGTTCCAAGGTCGCTTCCTCCAGGTCCTTTATCAGCAAGCGGATGGCTCGTTCTCTGACGTTACCGGCGTTGCGTTGGGTGACCAGACCTCGACCACATATCCTCCGAATAATGAGTCCAATTATCCGCGAGAAATCCTCATCCGGGATGTGAATGGCGACGGCAATCTCGATATTATCGCCAGTAAGTTTTACGAACGCACAGACACCTATGCGCCAGCCGTAATGCTGAGTAATGGCGCAGGCCAATTTTTTGCGGCTGATCCCTCCTTTTGGCAAAAGGATGCATATTGGGGTGAATTTCCAGCCTTTGGTGACTTCAACGGCGACGGCGTTCTGGACATGGTCCATCTTGACCGGCAACCGGGAGCAAATGGCCAGTTTGAATACTCCATTCCTGGCGACGATACCGGCATTTTCACGCTTCAGTTCAGCAAACCTGGACAAGAAGGCATAACTGCGGCTAGCCCCACCCGCGGCACCGATGGCAACGATGTCATCGTCATGTCCCGCGGTTACGAGAACGCTTGGGGGTTGGGCGGCAACGATCAGATAAGAAGTGGAGCCACTGACGACCGCATCGACGGTGGGACGGGAATAGATACGGTCCAATTTTCCGGCAACCGTACGGAATACGACATCACCCGGCCAGGAGCCATGACCGCGGTAGCTGATCTGAAGGGGCGGGACGGAGACGACGTTCTTGTGAACATAGAAAGGCTTCAATTTACCGATGGCAGCCTGGCTTTCGATACCATGGGCAACGCTGGCCAGGCCTATCGCATTTATCAAGCTGCTTTTGATCGTACCCCCGACACCGGTGGCCTGTCGTTCTGGATCAAGGCAATAGATGGGGGCGTGTCGCTTATCGATGTTGCTGCGGGCTTTGTCGCGTCGGCCGAATTCACCTCGGTCTATGGCGCCAATCCATCAAATCTCGATTTCGTGGACAAGCTTTACGAAAACGTGCTGGGTCGAGACGGCGAAGCCGGAGGCATTTCCTACTGGGTCAGCCAACTCGACGCAGGAGTATCACGGCAGCAGGTGCTCGCCGGCTTCGCCGAAAGCGCCGAAAACATCACTGGCGTTGCTCCTGCCATCACAGATGGCATCTGGTACGTCTGATTTTGCCAGCAGGCGGTGCACTCTATGATAAACGGATTTTTTCGCTCCTCACGAGACAGCTATTTACCCAAGAAGAACCAATGGCATTGCCGCGCTAAGCTCCAAGAAGCCGCCGAGGAATGCCGGCAATAGTCAGATTGGCAATGATTCAGTCTGGCGGCGTCAGGCCTGCTCAATTCATTCGCGCGGTGAACGGCGCAAGTTCTTGGTCAATGCGAGACCTGTGATTGGGTCGGGCCTCAACCAGTCGTGGCATCGATCAGGTGTACCAGATCCCATCGGCAATCGCCGGGGCAACGCCGGCAATGTTTTCGGCGCTCTCTGAGAAGCCGGTGAGCACCTGCTGCCGTGATACTCCGGCGTCGAGTTGGCCTATCCAGTAGGTTACACCGCCGGCTTCGCCGTCTCGTCCAAGCACGTTCTTGTAAAATCTGTCGATGAGATCGGAGTTGGACGGATTGTCTCCATAGACCGAGGCGAATTCGGCTGAAGCGACGAAGCCGGTGGCAACATCGATCAGCGAGGTGCCGGAATCCATGGCCTTGATCCAGAACGACAGGCCACCGGCATCGGGGATGCGATCGAAAGCAGCTTGATAGATCCGGTAGGCCTGGCCGGCATTGCCGGCAGTATCAAAGGCGAGAATTCGATCGGCAAATTCTGCGCGCTCCACGCCGGTAAGGATGTCGTGTTCGGCATTCGGCTTCTGCACATCGACGGAGCCATCGGCAAGGCGCAAAACTTTGTAGTCGGCACTGGCAAGGGCATAGCGGACCATGTCTAGACCGATGCCTCCGTCGAGGCGGTCATTTCCTCTCGAACCAATGAAAGTGTCGTTGCCATCGAAGCCAGCGATATCGTCGCTTGTGGCAAGTCCTCCGAGCGTTTCGGATCCGCTGCGGCCGAATGCATTGGTCGAGATGCCTGTGTATGCCGTGAGTTCAAACTGCTCGTTCGTGGGCGTATATACTAGGCCGAAGTAATCCAATCCATATTGGCCGTCGAGATCGATCGGGAAAAGTCGCGGGATGGGAGATGAATTGTAGTCTTCGAAGCCCGCCACCTGATTCGAGTCCACGATGGCTAAGATTGACCGGTCTATCCAAGTGAAATGACCACTTCCGTCGTTGAGGGCGATCGAAGTTCCGGAATCATTCAATCCTTGACCGTTGTTCGTCGAGTCCCAGATGTCCAGATCCCCGTCGTGATCGACATCAACTATACTCAGTTCGCCTTCGCCGTGGGATTGATCTCGAAGGGTGTTGTCAATTCGGCCGGATGTCTCGTCGACAAAGCCATGGCCCTGCTGGTTGATCAAAATTTGGATCGAGCGGCCGATATAGTAAGGTTCGGCACGAGTTTCTCCCAGGATTATGTCGTCCCAACCGTCATGATTAATGTCGGCAATCTTCATGTGGTTGAACTTTGTATTCTGCTGGCCGAACAATCCGGTGGGTAGTTTCTCGACGTTCCAGCCGGCAGTACCGTTCGCCCAGCGGGAGTAGAGCACATAGGCGGGGTTCCCTTCGGAATAGGCCACCACGATGTCATCGACACCATCCCCGTCGAGATCCGCAATTGCCGACGACATCGGATATGCGGTGTCAAGCTTCCCCTCGGCCGGCAGCAGTTCGGAATGCGTTGTGAAGTGACCACTTCCATCGTTGAGGAAAAGTACCTTGATGGAATAAAGGTCGACGTCACCATCACCATCAATATCACCAGCCGACATATCATGTCCTGAAGCGTAACCTTCAGGCGGGCCTCCGTTTTCCTGGCCTTGAATCCATGCGCTGGCATCGACTATCTTGCCGCCGGGCTGCGAAAGCACCAGCGTGACAGGGTCATATTGATTTGTGTAGGTACCGTCGGGATTGCGTTGTACAATCCCCGTTCCGGCCATGACGACATCATCGACGCCATCGCCATTGAAGTCTGCCACCACCGGCCGGTAGGGCATATGCACCTGCGGAGCCGCTCCGAGGAACGCCTGGTTTGCCGGCTGCAATACGCCCGTGCCATCGTTCAGGAACAATGTGGGCACAAGGTTTAAGTTATTCGGCACGGTATGCGGAGACGCAGCCCAAGATACGAGCAGGTCTTGATGGCCATCGCCGTTGAAATCCCCAGCGGCAGTTCCTGTTTGTCCCACGTAAAAAAGCCCAGCGGGATGATAATCTGTTGGATTAGGGTAATAATATTCGGGATGCATCGCGGTTGTTCGATACGAGTAGAAACCAAATTGGAAAATTCTGAAGCTATCAGTGTCCGAAGGCACATTTACAGTGCTGACCGATGCCATTTTCCTGCCCCACCAATTTGTTTTCAAAAATGAAATTCTTACATTGGAGGAAGAAGATTTTCAACTATGCCGAACTGCCATGGGCATCTAACGTCTGCCCTTTCACTTCTACATGATTTAGCCTCCGCGTATCGGCCGCGCCGATCTGGTCTCCGAAAATGAGGGGCAGGATATCAGTTGAACTGATTTCCTCCATCTCGACAGCTCTGATCTGGGCACGAACTGACACACGGCCTGGGGGGGCAAATTTGCATGCCCATGCGCCGGGAACCACAACAATTAACAACATCGCTGAGCGGCTTTCACGCCAGTACTGCGCTTGCCTGATACCAAAATTTACCGACATGCTTGCCGCCGTGAGGGCGGACAAAACCAAGCGTCCGAAATTCGGACGGTTCGTTCGGTGGAGAGTTTCTTCGAATTAGGCCGGGACGAAATTCGTACCAAGCTTCCGAAAGGCGTTCTTTCAAATATGCCCCGACGGCACATTCAGCAGAAACTATCCAAATTTCCATAGTTTCCTTTTCGACCTCGGCGATTAGTTCGTTACTGAGCCATTGTACAGGAGCCTTTCGTCATCGACTCTGGCCGCCATGTCCACAGAAGTGGCTCGGGAAAATTGAACAGTTGAGATAAGTGGCTTTCGGCTTTTGAACACGGCAGTATGCCGGGAACAGGAGCCATGATGACGAAACGACCCCGCCGCAACCACAGCCCTGCCTTTAAGGCGAAAGTCGCGCTTGCCGCGATCAAGGGCGAAAAGACAATGGTTGAGCTTGCCCAGCAGTTCGACGTGCACCCGAACCAGATCACATCCCCATTTCCCGTTGCTTGCCGGCGGACGTCCACATGAAGAGCCAGGACTTCGAACCTGTTGGCGTGACGTTGAGATAGAGGCCGCCGCCATCACTGTGCCGGCCGGGTTTTAGCTTGGTGGACTTACGAGAACATCGGTGAGCTTCTGCAGACTTCGTGCCATTCCTTCCCTACTTTCATCCCCACTTTCGGATACGGATGGATGAGAACAGATGTGAACGACAGTGAACGACCAATCTCGAAAATGTAAGCAGATCAAAGGCTAGGCGAATAGCTGCAAACGTCAATGTACGAAAGTTAGCCGGACACCCTCTCCGCCACTACTTCCCGGACAGAGATCTTTCAGTACTGAAAGTTGCTATTCCAGCCTTGTCAGGGAATGTTTCCTTGCTGCCGGTCCGTTCCGGCTGTCGCGAAGGTGCTGGTCGCCCGCTCTGTCACCCTTGGAACAATCAGCACATCACAAAGGCTCGATAGTGTTGGCCAACGCAACAGAGGTTGGACGGACACATGACGGAAAACCACGACGACATCGAGACGATTCGGCAGCGGCTGCATTCCCTGCAGTCACATTCCGAACGGCAGGAGCAGAAATCGCGATACGTACCGAACCGGCACACGCGGCTGATCCGCCGGATCATTCGCCTGCTGGCGCGGGATCAGAGACGGTATGGCGGCCGACGGCCGATGGAAATTCCGCCTGCCTCCTTGCAGTCCGGCGTGGACCGGGAGGTTTCCAAAGACGAGATATGAGGGGCGGGCATTTGGCCCGGCCCACAGGCCGATGTGACAGGTAGATGTCCGCGCCATTGGCAGGCTGCCGCGATTTCCGGACGAGCGGGCAGATCCGGCGGCCGGCCTGGGGCGCCGCCTTATTCAGGGAACCTGGATGACAGAGAAGAAAAGGCCAAGATTGCGGATTGCTGTTGCAAATCCCTCATAATCGACCGGCTTGGTGATGTAGACGTTGGCGCCGAGATCGTAACATTTCTGTATTTCCCGCTCGTCGTCAGTGGTCGTCAGCACGACGACCGGCAGGCGCCGCGTATGTTCGTTGCTCTTGATCTGTTCCAGAATATCGATGCCGGACATATCGGGAAGGTTCAGGTCGAGCAACACCAGGAGATAGCGGTCCTTGGAAACCTCGCCGTCACGAGCTTCGCCGAGGATGAAGTCCAGGGCTTTCTTGCCCAGCGTGAACGGCACGATCTCGTTGTGGACGCCGGCACGCCGAACATTCTTTTCGATCAGACGAGCATGGCCCTCGTCGTCCTCGATCATGACGATAGTGACTTCCTGGCCGGTGGCTTTCATGGCTCCATACTCCGCACGATTTTTGTCAGGTCGGATGGCAGCGTCAGGATGAAGGTGCTGCCGCTATCCAGTTCGGAACGCACGATAATGTCTCCGCCCAAATTTCGTATTAACGATCGCACATAAGCAAGGCCGATTCCTTCGCCCGGCTGATCCTGGTCGCCGGCGCGGCGGAACAGCTCGAAAATCCGTTCCTGGTCGCGTTCGGCGATACCGCGGCCATTGTCTGCGACATCGATCCTGATGCGGTTGCGCGATTCGGCATGGGCAGTGATCGCCAGCTTCAGTGGCCGGCCCGGTTTCTGGTACTTGACGGCATTATCCAGCAGATTGCCGAGAATCTGGTCGAGCGAGAACCGGTCGGTGGTGATCTGCGGCACGTCTACCGAAATCTCCAACTCGCCGCCGGAGGCCGAGATCTGGTGGTAGATGCTGGCGGCGGTCGCATTGATGGTGGCTTTGAGGTCGAGCGTTTCGGGCATCAGCTTGCGGCGCCCGTCACGGGAAATCTTCAGGATGGCGTTGATCAGCGAATCCATCTTGCGTGTGGACGAACGGATGAAGCCCATGGCTTCCGGCAGTTCTTCCTCCACGGCAAGTCTGGCCAGGCGTTCGCTTTCGTCCGTTTGCTTCTCCGGGGCTGCGAGCATGTGGCTACGCAGATCCTTGAGGCCGTTTTCGAATTCGCTGAGGAAACCCATGATATTGACGAGGGGCGCACGCAGGTCGTGGGTGACGATGTAGGCGAAGCGCTGGATTTCGTCGTTGGCGCGCATGAGATCGAGGGTTCGCTCTTCGACGCGTGTTTCCAGGCCGGCATTGAGGATCGCCAACTCGGCGTGGGCGCGTGACAGATCGCGCACATGCTGCAGGATGATGGCGACCGAGCCGCCGACAACCAGCAATATGGCGATTGCGCCGCCCAGCGTCACCCATTGCAGGCTATTGGCGGCGCTGAGCTGATCGACAACGATAACGCGCAGCCGCTCATCGGTCTGCGCCAGGAAGCCCTCCAGAATGCGGCGAATGGCGTACATGCTGTTTTTCCCAGCATCCGTCGCCACCATGTCCAGAGCCGCGGTGCGGTCACCGGCCCTGGCGGACGTGATCGTGCCTTCCATCTCCTTTACTTTGCCGTCGATCAGCGCATCCAGTTCGGCAAGGTGCGTTTCGTATTCCGGCTTGCCGACGATATTTTTCGAAAGGGTCGCCCGTCGCGCCGGAAGCTGGGAAATCGCCTCGGCATAAGGATCGAGATAGCTCGGTTCTTCGGTGAGCAGGAAGCCCCGCTGCCCGCTTTCCGCGCTCTGTATGGTCGAGAACAGGTCGATGGTGGCGCTGCGCACCCGGCGAAGCTCGGCCGTCTGGTCGGAATATTTGGCGTTCTGGTGGACGAGCCAAAGCGAAGACGCAACGATCACGAGCAGGATAACGATGCCGACCGCCAGCATCAGCATCGTGGACCGCACAAAAGAGCTGCCGGGTTTCATGCTGTATCCGTAAAAACAAGGGTCAAGGCAATGTAGGACAGTCCTTTCAAAAGAAAAGGCCGGCTTTGGAAATCATTGTCTTCCGGAGATCGGCGCCGGACAGGTTGGCCGGTGCGCGGTCGCGGCTCAGTGCGTGAAGGCAGCGCCGATCAGCGCCTTGGTGTAGGCCTCCTGCGGATGGTGGAAGATCGCTTCGGTTTCTCCCTCCTCGACGATCCTGCCGCTTTTCATCACCACGACGTAATCCGCCATGGCTTTCACGACGGCGAGGTCGTGGCTGATGAAGACGTAGGACAGGTCGTGCGCCGCCTGCAGCTCGCGCAAGAGCGCGATCACCTGGCTCTGGACGGAGCGGTCGAGCGCCGAGGTCGGCTCGTCGAGGATCACCACCTTCGGCTTGAGGATCATGGCGCGGGCGATGGCGATGCGCTGGCGCTGGCCGCCGGAGAATTCGTGCGGATAGCGGTTGCGTGCCGCCGGGTCGAGATGGACTTCCCGCAAGGCTTCTGCCGCGCGCCGGTCGCGTTCGATCCTGTCGATATCGGGGGCGTGGACGAGCAGGCCTTCGGTGATGATCTCGCCGACCGTCTGGCGGGGCGACAGGGAACCGTAAGGGTCCTGGAAAACCAGCTGCAGCTCCTTGCGCAACGGCCGCATGGCGGCGCGGTCGAATTTGGAAATATCCTGCTTTTCGAAACGGTAGGCGCCGTCGCTGGCAATCAGGCGCAGCAGCGCCCGCCCGAGCGTCGACTTTCCTGAGCCGGATTCGCCGACGATGCCGATCGTCTGGCCTTGCCGGAGCGTCAGGTCGACATGATCGACCGCCCGCAGCATGCCATTGTTCTTGCGCAGCAGGAAGCCGCGGGCGAGGCTGAAATCGACGGTGACGCCGCGGCCTTCGAGGATCACCGGTGCGCTGGCTGCGACCGGCTGCTTGTGGCCGGACGGCTCGGCGGCCAGCAGCATTTTCGTATAATCGGCCTTTGGCCGCTGGAAGATGTCTTCGGCGCTTCCTTCCTCCGCCACCTCGCCGCGGCGCATGACCACGACGCGGTCGGCAAAATGCTTCACCACGCCGAGATCGTGGGTGATCAGGATGATCGCCATGCCGAAGCGTTGCTGCAGCAAACGCAGGAGATCGAGGATCTGCGCCTGGATGGTCACGTCGAGCGCCGTGGTCGGTTCGTCGGCGATCAAGAGGTCCGGCTCGTTGGCGAGCGCCATGGCGATCATCACGCGCTGGCGCTGGCCGCCGGACATTTCGTGCGGATAGCTGTCGATGCGCCGCGCCGGCTCGGGAATGCCGACGAGGTCGAGCAGTTCCAGGGCGCGGGCGCGCGCCTGCCTGAAACTCAAGCCGCGATGGTGGACGAGCGGCTCGGCGATCTGGCGGCCGATGGTGTAGAGCGGATCGAGCGAGGTCATCGGCTCCTGGAAGATCATGGTGACCCTGGCGCCGCGCACCTGGTTCAAGGCCTTGGTGTCGAGGCCGATCAATTCCCTGCCGCGATAGCGGGCCGAACCGGTGGCGCTGCCGTTTTTAGCAAGCAATCCCATGATGCCCATCATCGTCTGGCTCTTGCCTGAACCGGATTCGCCGACGACGGCGAGCGTTTCTCCGGCCCGCACATCGAGGTCGATGCCCTTGACCGCCTCGACCGGACCGTCCGGCGTGGTGAAGGTGACGGTGAGATCCCTGACCGAAAGGATGGTTTCGCGGTTTTCGCTCATCGTCAGCGGTCCTTCGGATCAAGCGCGTCGCGAAGGCCGTCGCCGACGAAATTCAGCGAAAACAGCGTGACGACGAAAAAGATGGCAGGGAAGATCAGCAGCCAGGGCGCCGACTGCATGTTGTTGGCGCCTTCGGCGATCAGCACGCCCCAGCTCGTCAGCGGCGCCTGCACCCCGAGGCCGAGGAAGGACAGGAAGCTTTCGAGCAGGATGACCTTCGGCACCACCACCGTAACGAAAACCACCACCGGACCGATGGTATTGGGAATGATGTGCCGGCGAATGATCTGCCAGTCGCTAAGGCCGAGCGCCTGGGCGGCACCGACGAATTCGCGCCGTTTCAGCGCCAGCGTCTGGCCGCGGACGATGCGGGCCATGTCCAGCCACTCCACCGCGCCGATCACCAGGAAGATCAGGATGAAGCTGCGGCCGAAAAAGACGACGAGCACCACCACGAGGAAAACGAAGGGCAGCGAATAGAGGATTTCGACGAAACGCATCATGACATTGTCGACGCGTCCGCCGAGATAACCGGAGATCGAGCCGTAGAGCACGCCGATGGTCAGCGAAACGAGGCTCGCCAGCAGGCCGACGGAAAGCGAGATCTGACCGCCGAGCATGACGCGGGCGAGCAGGTCGCGGCCGTTGCTGTCGGTGCCGAACAGGAAATATTCGCGTGCCACGGTGCCGGTCAGTTTCAGCGTGCGGCCGTCGTCTTCGGTGGCGGCGACTTCGGTGTTGTCGAATTCGTTGGCGCGGTCGAAGTAGCGCGTCGTGCGCGGATCGATCGGCTGTTCGGCGGTGACGGTAGCGGCAAAACTGTTGCCGTCGACGGTAAATTCCTTCAGCGAAACGCGGGCGCGCGTCGCCACGCTCTCCATCACGTCCTTCAGCGTATCGGCCTGCGGCCGCGGTTCGAGGCTCGGCGGCACCGAGACATAGGAGGGGAAGACCTGGTCGTAGCTGTGGCCGATGACGGAAGGACCGGCAAAGGAGAACAGGGCGACCAGGGCAAGCATGATCAGGCCGCCGAGTGCCGGCTTGTTGCGCCGGAAGCGCAACGCGGCAAGCTGCACGAGGCTGCGGCTCTTGACGGAACGGGGGGCGGCCGCGTCAGTCATGGCGAACCCTCGGATCCAGCAGGCCGTAGAGGATATCGACCACAAGGTTGAAGAGGATGACGAAGATGGCGATCAGCACCACCGTGCCCATCACCAGCGTATAGTCGCGGTTGAGGGCGCCGAGCACGAAATAGCGGCCGACACCGGGAATGGTGAAGATCGTCTCGACCACGGCCGAGCCGGTCAGCAGCGCTGCGGCGCAGGGTGCCAGGTAAGAAACCACCGGCAGCATGGCTGCGCGCATCGCATGGGTGACGACGACGACCCGCGGCGGCAGGCCGTAGGCGCGGGCGGTGCGGATGTGATCGGTGTGCAGCGCCTCGATCATCGAGCCCCGCGTCAGCCGCGCGAAGACGGCGAGTTGCGGCAAGGCCAGCGCGATCATCGGCAGGATGAGAAAACGCAGCGACCCGTCGCCCCAGCCGCCGGCGGGCAACAGCGACAGGAAGACGGCGAAGATGAGCGTCAGGACGGGTCCGATGACAAAATTCGGCACGGTGACGCCGATGGTCGACAGAGACATGATGGTGAAATCGAGCGTGCTGTTCTGCCGAAGGGCAGCGATCGTCCCGGCCAGCACGCCGCCGATGAGTGCCAGGAGCAGGGCGTAGAAGCCGAGTTCGATGGAATAGGGCAGGCCCTTGCCGATCAGCTCGGCGACGCTGTTGTCCTTGTAGATATAGCTCGGGCCGAAATCGCCGGTCACCGCATTGCCGAGATAGGTGAGGTATTGCCGCCACAGCGGCTGGTCGAGCTGGTAGGTCCGGACCAGGTTGGCCATCGTCGCCGGCGGCAGCGGCCGTTCGAGGTTGAAGGGACCGCCCGGCGCGAATCGCATCAGGAAGAATGAGATGGTGACGACGATGAACAGCGTTGGCACGGCGCTCGCCAGCCGTCGCAGCACGAAGGAAATCATGGCGGCGCTCCCGCACTCTCCCGGGTTGGCGCACAGACGTCGACCGGCCGTGCGCCAAAAGGGTCCTGATTATTCGGAAACGCTCAGGAAGCGGCTGAGATGCTGGTTGGCGGCGTTGTCTTCCCAGCCCTTGACGCGGTCGGAGACCATCCAGAGATCGGCCTGGGTGAGCAGCGGCGCGACCGGCTGTTCCTGCATCAGCAGGGCTTCCGCCTCATGCAGCACCTTCGAGCGAGCGGCCGGATCGCGTTCCTCATAGGATTTTTTCATGAGGGCGTCGAATTCGGGATTGTTGAAGCTGCCGTAGTTGAAGGTCTTGTTGGTGCTGACGCTGAGCGCCAGGAAGTTTTCGGCATCGGCGTAATCCGCCACCCAGCCGGCGCGGGCGACGTTGAACTTGCCGCCTTCCTGCAGGTAGGCGTAATGCGAGGAGACGTCGAGATTGACCATGGTCACGGTGGCGCCGAAGGTGTTCTTCCACATGTCGGCGACGGCGGTGGCGACCCGCTCGTGGTTCGGGTTGGTGTTGTAGCGGATCTCGATGGCGAGCGGCTTGCCGCCTTCGCCGTAGCCGGCTTCCTTCATCAGGGCGACGGCCTTGTCCTCGCGATCCAGCTGCGAGTCTCCGGCGAAATCGGCCCGCGACGGTTCGCCGTAACTCTCGATGCCGGGCGGCACCATGGAGTAGGCCGGGATCTGCGAGCCGCTGTAGATTTCCTTGGCCAGAAAGTCGCGGTCGACGGCCATGGACAGCGCCCGGCGCACGCGGACGTCGCTATAGGGTTCGCTGCGGGTGTCGAAGGCGTAATAATAGGTGGCGAGCGTCGGCGAGACGTGCACCTGGCTGTTGTAAGCCGTGCGCAGGCGATCGATCTGGTCGGCCGAGAAATTGTAGACGAGGTCCATCTCCTTGGCCTCGAAGCGGCGGATCGAGGCGGCCTGGTCGTCGATCGGATAGAAGATCACCTTGTCCAGCTTGACGTTGGCGGCGTCCCAGTGGTTCGGATTCTTCTCGACGACAAGATTGTCGTTCGGCACGTGGCTGACGAGCTTGAAGGCGCCGTTCGACACCATGATGCCGGGCTTGACGAAGTCGGCGCCGTTCTTCTCGACGCTTGCCTTGCTGACCGGCAGCGCCGTCTGGTGCGCCAAAAGTTCGAGGAAGAAGGGTGTCGGGCGCTCCAGGGTGATTTCCAGCGTCCTGGCGTCGACGGCCTTGATGCCGAGCTGGTCGACGGCGACTTCGCCCTTGTTGACCTTTTCGGCATTCTTCACGGGATAGAGGATGTTGGCGTAGCCGGCAGCCGTCTTCGGATCCTCGACACGCTGGAAGGAGAAGACGAAGTCGTCCGCCGTCACCGGCGAGCCGTCCGACCACTTGCCGTTGTCGCGCAGCTTGAAGGTATAGACGGTGCCGTCGTCGGAGACCGTCCAGCTTTCCGCCGCGCCGGGCACGATCTTGCCGCCGGCGTCGTAGATCGTCAGGCCTTCATAGAGATCCTTGAGGATGAATTCCTCGATGTTGATGGAGGTGTGCGCCTGGTCGAGCGTCTGCGGCTCGCCGGCATTGCCGCGATGAAGGACGGTTTCGGCCAGCGCCGGACTGGCGCCGATCAGCATCGAGCCGAGCAGCAGGGCCGCAACATGACGATTGAACGTGAATGCCTTCATGGTTTCTCCCCTTTTTATTTTCAGTTGTGGAAACCCAAGAGAAGGCGAAATCGCGTGCGAAGGCAAGCATCTTTATAGTGCATTTACAAATGTATGGGTGATTTAGGTTCGAATAATTCACGCAAAAAGTTTGCGGTCAGGTGTCGTGCAGCACCGCCAGCGCAGCCTGCTTGCCGTGCTGGCGGAGATAGGCGCCGAGATCGACGGCCGACAACGGAAAGGCAATCGCATAACCCTGGAGGATCTGACAACCGAGATCGGCCAGTATCTCGGCATGTTCCAGCGTTTCCACGCCTTCTGCGATGACTTCGATATTCAGCGTCCTGGCGATGTCGACGATAGAACTGACCAGGCTGGTCTGTTCCGCCGAGGCGACAATCGGAAACACCAGCCGCCGGTCTATTTTGAGACGCTTGGGCTTCAGCTTGACGAGACCGACGATGGAGGCATGGCCCGAGCCGAAATCGTCGAACTCGACATCGATACCCATATGCTTCAGCTTCTGGATATTGGAGAGCGCTGTATCGTCGAGTTCGTCGAGAAAGATGGTTTCCAGCAATTCGAAACTTATGGCATCCGGTTCGATATGCAGCTTGGCGAGCTGCTGCAGCAGGCTGGGTTCGGCGAGCCGGCCGGCGGAGATGTTGATGGAGATTCGCGGCACGGCAATTCCCGCGGATTGCCAAACAAGGCGATCGGCGAGAACCCGAAGCAGGACGGTTTCGTCAAGTTGAGCGGCGAGGTCGCCGTCGGCGACAATGTCCAGGAAGGCTTCAGGCAGGAGCAAGCCATGCTCCGGATGCTGCCAGCGGACCAATGCCTCCATCGCCACCACGGCGCGCGTGCGGGCATCGACCTGCACCTGGTAATAAGGAACGAGGTCGCCATTCTCCAGGCCCTGCTTCAACTGCTCGGTCAAAAGGCGCTCGCGGATCAGTTGCTCTTTCATGGCCGGCAGGAAGCGTTCGATCCGGCCGCGGCCGTTCTTCTTGGCGGCATAAAGGGCGATGTCGGAATCGGCCAGAAGCGACGCGGTGTTCCCGTCCGTCGTCCAGGCGAGACCGATGGAGAGGCTGGTTTTCAGCAGCGTGCCGTCATGCATCACGCCCGCCTTGTGCCGGCGGGCCAGAGCGCGAGCCAGCGCCATGGCCTCGTCGGTCGATCCGAAATCCGGCAGCATGAGGATGAACTCGTCGCCGCCGACCCTCGAGGCGAAGCTGCCTGCCGGCGCGGCGTTGCGCAGGATCTGTGCCGTCGCCATCAGCACCGCATCGCCGGCGGCATGGCCGTGGGTGTCGTTGACGGCTTTGAAATTGTCGAGATCGATATGCAGGATCGCCAGGCTGCGCGCTCTCCCGCCTTCGCACAGTTCGGCAAGCCGCCGGTCGAAATAGCGGCGGTTGGGAAGGCCGGTCAGGTAATCGTGGTCGGCAGCATGTTCGATCTGCGCGTGGCTGCGCTCCAGCGCGATGGCCCGCCTTTCGGCGATGGCTTTCTGCAGCGTCAGTTCGCGGTTGAGGTGGATGTCGGCGGTGATGTCCCACTCGGCGCCGATCAGGGTGGCGCGGCCGGCCTCCTCGAAATAATGGGCACGGGAGCGGATGTGCCTGATGTCGCCGTTCGGCAGCACGATGCGGAAATCGGAGGAATAGGCGCCCTTGTGCGCCACGGCCTGGGTGAAATCCGCCATCGCTTTTTGAGTGTCGTCGGGATGAAGCGCCTTCGTCCAGTCGTCGGCATGCACGATCGGGTCGGTGCGCCCCGTCTGGTACAGGGCATGCATCTGCAGGTCCCACAGGACCTCGTCGGTTTGCGGGTCGTGCTCCCAGACGCCGATCCGCGAGGATTCAAGTGCGAGTTGCAATCGACGGAAGATGTTCTGGAATTCTCGCTCGGACCGAACCGGGTTCATGAGGGGACTCTGCGGCGGATTGCGTCATGGTTATCGGCAGGCATGGTGCGGGAAGTCCGTTAAGGAAACCTTCTTTGCCATGCTTTGCAGCGGCTTTGAGAGAGTATGCCGATCGCTTTAAATCCTGAATTGCTAAGGCGTGCGGCCGATTTCGAAGATTCAATTTCAGGCTGTTCTTTTTGGTTATCCAGGATGGTTAGCGGCATATTAATTATCGACAAAAAGACTAGACATAGTTGACTCCGGTCCCAAATATGGCATGATTGTGTCATTGGAGATCGCTTGAAAGAGGTGCTTATGTTCTATCTCGGTGGACTGACCCTTGGTTATCTGTCTCCGTATCCCGTTTCGCCGGACGCTGCAGTGCCGGCACCGGCAAAGGCCAGGAAGGCGAAGCCGGTTTTCGAAACGACCGGGAATGGAACACACAAAGACGACGAAGAACGGCCTATGCTCTGGCCATGGCACGTCTTTTATTGAGTGCCTTTTCCTTGCCGATCGGGTGAATTTTCCCCTCCGTGTCAGGAAGACGGAAAATTATCTCTATAAAAGCGATAGAGATACTCTATGAATAAGAGAATAGCGGGAACGATCGGCATGGTCGTTCGTTGCCTGCGAGAAAAACCGGAGAACTGATGTCGAACATCGATGCATCGGAGGAATCCATGGCACATTACCAGACTGTCATCAGCCCGAAGCAGCCCGTCCGCGGCCGTGTGTTTACCCGGCGCCAGAAGTTCGTGACCTTGCTGAACAACGGATTGTTCGTTGCCGCTTTCCTGTTCGTCGCAGCCGTGGTCTGTGGTGTTTTCCCCTGACTAGTTCCAGCTAGTTTCGGCCGACTTTCGACGGCCGAAACTCTTGCGTCTATTTCGCCGGCAGCCAGGCTTCGGCGAGTTCCACCCAGAAGGCGGCGCCGATCGGCAGGATGTCGTCGTTGAAATCGAATTTCGGGTGGTGCAGTTGCGGATCGTGCGGCGTCCGCTGCGTGCCCAGGAAGAAATAGCTCCCCGGCCGCTTTTCCAGCATGTAAGCGAAATCCTCGCTGCCCATGAACGGGCGGGCGAGTTCGACCACCTTGTCCTCGCCGGCGAATTTCCTTGCCACCTGGCGCAGGAAATCCGTTTCTTCCGTGTGGTTGACCGTGGCGCTGTAGCTGCGCTGGTAATCGACGCTGGCGGTCATGCGGTAGCTTTCGGCCTGCCGTTCGGCGATCAGCGTGATGCGGCGCTCCAGTTCGTCGCGCGTTTTCGGATCGTAGGAGCGGATGCCGACGACGATGTCGACATGACCGGGAATGATGTTGCTCGCCGTGCCGCCATGGAACGAGCCGACGGTGACGACCGCCGGCTCCAGCGGATGGATGTTGCGCGAAACGATGGTCTGCAGCGCCATGACGATGCTGGCGCCGGCGACGATCGGATCGGCGGTTTCCTGCGGCTCGGCGCCATGGCCGCCCTTGCCGTTGATGCGGATGCGGCATTCGTCGACCGCCGCCATGATCGGGCCGTTACGCAGGGCGAACTGGCCGAAGGGAATGCCGGGATCGTTGTGCAGCCCGAACACGGCATCGCAGGGGAAGCGCTCGAACAGGCCTTCCTCGATCATGATCTTGGCGCCGCCGAAGTTTTCTTCGGCCGGCTGGAAGATCAGGTGGATGGTGCCGTCGAAATTCCGCCGCTCGGCGATCATCTTGGCCGCGCCGAGCAGCATGGTCGTGTGGCCGTCATGGCCGCAGGCATGCATGATGCCGGGATGTTTGCTGGCATAGTCGGCGCCGGTCTCCTCGACGATCGGCAGCGCGTCGATATCGGCGCGGATGCCGACGGATTTGCCCGACGTGCCGTTCTTCAGCGTCGCGACGATGCCGGTCTTGGCCAGGCCGCGGGTGACCTCGTAGCCCATGGCGGTCAGCTGTTCGGCGATGAAATCGGCGGTCTTGAATTCCGAAAGGCCGATCTCCGGATACTGGTGGAGATAATGGCGGGTCGCCACGAGATCGGGCATGGTATTCGGAAATTGATAGGTCATGTCACGCACCACGGGTTGGAATGCGGTTTTCCACGAAACGGAACGCCACAATCATCATGCCGGTCAGGCACAGGTAGATGAGCGCCAGCAGCAATAGCGGCTCATAGGTCAGATAGGTATCCTGCCTTACCTTGGAAATCACCGCGTAAACATCGATGACGGTGATGGTCGCCACCAGGGGCGTCGATTTCAGCTGCAGCACGGTTTCGCCGGTCAGCGTCGGCAGGGCGCGATGGATGGCACGCGGCAGCCAGATGCGGCGAAACAGCGTGAAGCGGCGCATGCCGAACGCCTTGGCGGCCTCGATCTCGCCTTTGGGCACGCCGGCAAAGGCGCCGCGCATGACTTCGCCTTCATAGGCGGCAAACGAAATCATCAGCGTCACGAAGCCGTAAGGCCAGGCCTGGCGCAGATAAGGCCAGAGGAAGGATTGCCGGATCTCCGGATATTGCGCGAAGATCGAGCCGAGGCCGTAATAGATCAGCCAGAGCTGCAAGAGCAGCGGCGTGCCGCGGATCAGCGTGCAGAAGCCCTTGGCAAGCCAGGCGAGCGGACGCGGTCCGGTAACCTGCACCAGGCCGAGCGGCACGGCAAACAGGAAACCGGCGATCGCCGTCGAAAACAAAAGGATCAGCGTCTGGCCGATGCCGTAGAGCAGCCGGCCCTGATATTGCGGGATCCAGTCCCAGCGCATGAACCAGACGATGCAGAAGATGATGACGGCGAAGACGGCGATCAGGAACAGCCGGTGCGGCTCCAGCAGGCTGCGGGCCTTCGGCGGGGTGTAGACGGGCAGGGCGGGCACGTGTTCGCTCATACCGGATCCGCCATGCCGCGGCGCGCGCGGCGCTCGATGATGCCGATGACGACGTTGGAGACGAGTGTCAGGAGCAGGTAGAGAACGCCGGCCGCCAGGAAAAACATCATATAGGCCTTGGTCGAGCCGGCCGCCTGGCGCGTCACCAGCGTCAATTCGCTGAATCCGACGACGGCGAGCAGCGCCGTATCCTTGGTGGCGATCAGCCAGAGATTGGAGAGGCCCGGAATGGCGTAGGGCAGCATTGCCGGCAGGGTGACGCGGCGCAGCACCTGGAAGGGCGGCATGCCGTAGGCGCGGGCCGCCTCGATCTGGCCGGGCGGCACCGCCTTGATCGCGCCGCGCAGCACTTCCGTCGAATAGGCGCCCTGCACCACGCCGATGACGAAGATGCCGGCGACGAGGCCGTTGATATCGACCGGGCCGTAGTTGAACAGCCCGATCAGCTGGTTCACCGCGTCGGTGCCGGCATAATAAAGCAGCAGGATGAGCACCAGTTCCGGCACGGCGCGGATCAGGGTCGTGTAGACCTCCAGCAGGTCGCGCAGGATGGGGCCGCCGTACAGCTTGCCGAAGGCGCCGCCGATACCGAGGACGATACCGAGGCAATAGCCGCCGATCGCAAGCTCAAGAGATCTGACGAAGCCGCCCAGCATCACGCCGCCCCAGCCGGGGGCCGACAGTGACAACAGGCTGAGGTCGAACATCGTCGCGGATGAAGCAGCCATAAGAAGAATCCGATGGGACGTTGGAAACGCGCCGGAGGGCGGAAAGCCGCCGGGACGTCAAACACCAGGCTTTCGGCCGCTGCCGGCAGTCGTCTGCCGGCAGGGCGAAAACGGTGGCGTTACTTGCCGTAGACGTCGAAGTCGAAATACTTCTTGGAGAAGGTGTCGTAGGTGCCGTTGGCGCGGATCGCCTTGATGGCGGCGTTGATCTTTTCCTTCAGCGCGCCGTCTTCCTTGCGCAGGCCGACGCCGACGCCAAGTCCGAGGATGGCCGGATCGTCTTCGACGTAACCCTTGAGATCGCAGCAGGCGCCGGCTTCTGACTTCAGGAAAGCGTCGAGCGCGATCGAGTCGGCCTGGACGGCATCGAGACGGCCGGCGGCGAGATCCTGGTTGGCTTCGTCCTGCGTCTGGTATTCCTTGATCTCGGCACCCTTGGCACCGAAATAATGGGTCGCATAGGCCTGGTGGATGGTCGAGACCTGAACGCCGATCACCTTGCCGGCCAGGCTTTCCGGCTTGGCGTCAAAGGTCTGGTCCTTCGGGCCGATCAGGCCGGTCGGGGTGTTGTAATATTTGTCGGAGAAGTCGATCGTCTTGAGGCGTTCCTCGGTGATCGACATGGAGCCGACGATCATGTCGATCTTCTTGCTGGTCAGCGCCGGGATGATGCCGTCCCAGGCGACGGGCGTGATGACGCAATCGAGCTTGGCTTCCTTGCAGATGGCGTCGGCGAATTCGACTTCCCAGCCGACCCACTTGCCGTTGGCGTCGGGCGAGGTGAACGGCGGATAGGGTTCCGCTGCAAAGCCGAGCTTGACCTGTTCGGCCATGGCGGCGCTGAAGGGTGCTGCGCCGAGCGCGACCGCCACCGTGAGGGCCTTGAGAATGTTCTTCATTGTTTTCCCCTTTTCTTGTTGGTTCGTTTGGTTAGTGGATCGAGCTGATGAATTTTTTCAGCCGCTCGGATTTCGGTGCGCCGAACATTTCGGCCGGCGGCCCCTGTTCCTCGATAAGGCCGTTGTGCAGGAAGACGACATGACTGGCGACTTCGCGCGCGAACTTCATCTCGTGCGTCACCAGGATCATCGTGCGTTTTTCCTTGGCGAGGTCGCCGATGACGGTGAGAACTTCGCCGACCAGTTCCGGGTCGAGCGCCGAGGTCGGTTCGTCGAACAGCATGACCAGCGGCTGGATGGCGAGCGCGCGGGCGATCGCGGCGCGCTGCTGCTGGCCGCCGGAAAGGAAGGCGGGATAGGCGTCGCGCTTTTCATAGAGGCCGACGCGGCGCAGCAGGGCTTCGCCGATCTCGACCGCCTTGTCCTTCGGCATGCCGAGCACATGCACCGGCACCTCGATGACATTCTGCAGCACCGTCATGTGTTGCCAGAGGTTGAAGCTCTGGAACACCATGCCGAGCTGGGTACGGATACGCTGCACCTGCCTGCGGTTCGATGGCATCAGGCCGCCATGGCCGTCGCTCTTCATGGCGATGGTTTCGCCATGGATGGTGACGGTGCCGGCGCTCGGCAGCTCCAGGAGATTGATACAACGCAGGAAGGTGGATTTGCCCGAACCCGAGCCGCCGATGATGGCGATCACATCGCCCTGATTGGCTGTCAGCGAAACGCCCTTGAGAACTTCAAGAGGACCGAACCGCTTGTGAAGATTGGATATTTCAATGGCTTGCGCCGAATCCGTCATGAAGAGATCCGCCTCGGCCGGGCAGTCATCGCCCGGTTGCTGATTGCACTGTTCCCGTCCAGCTTATCGTTCGATTTTCCGGCTCGTGCCGCTGGTTTCACAACCGTGATGACAGGGAGTTTTGCACTTGTACGAAAATTATTCAAGCGTATAATAATTCGCATCTTCACAAATTTGGCGGTTTTATTCTTGGCCGGCCGTTCTCCGGGGAGTTTTCGAATGGGTGCTTTCGGTTCGCAGGCGATGTCGACGCAGTTGCGCAGGGTTTTGATGCGTCGGCCGGGCAAGAGCTTGAAGGCCGCCGATCCGAAGGCCTGGCATTACGGCCCGACCTTCGACGCCGACCGCGCCATCGCCCAATATGCCGAGTTCGCGCGGCTCGTCGAAAAATCCGGTACGGAAATCGTCTGGATGGAAGACGATGGCGACGGTCTTGCCGATTCGATGTTCACCCAGGACCCGTCCTTCGTTACCGATCATGGCGCCGTCATCCTGCGCATGGGCAAGAAGCTGCGCCTGGCGGAGCCGGCCCTGCACGAGGAAGCGTATACGCGCGCCGGCGTGCCGATCCTTGGCCGGCTGGAAGCGCCGGGTACGGTGGAATCGGGTGATTGCGTCTGGGTGGATGCCAAGACACTGGTGATCGGTCGCGGTGTGCGTTCCAACCAGTCGGGTATCGATCAGGTCGCCGCGCTTCTGGCGCCGCACGGTATCACCGTGCTCGGTTTCGACCTGCCGCTGTGGCAGGGCGCGGAGGCCTGTCTGCACCTGATGTCGGTGATCAGCCCGCTCGCCGACGACCTGGCACTGGTGCATGCGCCGCTGATGCCGGCCGCCTTCTATTTCCTGCTGCAGGACAAGGGTATCAAGCTGATCCACGCGCCGGAAGAGGAATTTGCTGAAAGCAGCGGCCTCAACCTCAACGTCCTGCCGACCAGCCCGCGCAACGTCATCATGGTCGCCGGTTTCCCCGGCACCAAGGCAGCCATGGAAGCGGAAGGCTGCACGGTCGAAACCTTCGAGGCCGACGCCCTGTGCATCGCCTGCGAGGGCGGGCCGACCTGCCTCACCCGGCCGATCCTCCGGCGTGCCGCATGAGCCGCCGCGCCTTTCACCGGGCCAGCGAAACGGAGCGGCGGCAGGACCTGATCGCCGCGACGCTTGACTGCATCGCCGAATTCGGCGTGCAGGGCGCGACGGTGCGCCAGATCGCCACCCGCGCCGGTGTCACGGGCGGGCTGATCCGGCATTATTTCGCCAGCAAGGACCAGATGGTCCAGGCCGCCTACCGCGAAACCATGATGGGCATGACCAAAGCGGCGATCGATGCGGCGGATTCGGCAAGGGGCGATGCCAGAACGCGGTTGCGCAGCTTTATCGTCGCCAATCTGACGCCGCCGGTCACCGATCCGCGCACGCTGTCGCTGTGGGCCGGTTTCATCGGCCATGTCAGGCTCGATCCGGTGTTCGGCGCGATCCATAAGGAAAACTACCTGGTTTTCCGCCAGGCGCTCGAAACGTTGCTCGCCGATTTCCTCAAGGAGATGGGGCGGGTGCCGAGTGCGGCGGAATGCCGGGCGCAATCGATCGCCATCAACGGCCTGATCGACGGGCTCTGGATCGAGGGCTCGCTGGCTGCCGACATGTTCGATGAGACCGAATTGGCGCAGGTGGCGCTGCGTTCGGTGGAAGCCATGCTCGGCCTGCCCACGGGCGGCCTCGAGGACACCAACAAAGGATAGACGTCATGCGTTACGCATCGATCACCAACCGGCTCGAACATCTGGGGTCCGGCAAATGGGCCGTGCATCTGGAGGCCCGGCGCATGGCCACGGCCGGCGCCGATATCATCGAACTGACCATCGGCGAGCCGGATATCGCACCCGATCCGGCGCTTCTCGACGAATGCAGCCGCGCCATGCATGCCGGCCGCACGCGCTATTCCAACGGCCGCGGCGAACCGGGCGTCGTTGCCGCGCTGGTGCAGAAATACGGCAAGCGGCGCGCCGGCGTCACCGAACGCAACATCCTGTGTTTCCCCGGCACGCAGACGGCACTGTTTGCCGTCATGCTCGGCCTCGTCGAGGCCGGCGACGGCGTGCTGGTCGGCGATCCGCTGTATGCCACCTATGAAGGCGTCATCGCCTCCACCGGCGCGCACATGATCCCCGTGCCGCTCCGGCCGGAGAAGAATTTCCACATGCAGCCGGAAGACCTGGAAAAGGCGATCACGCCGAATGCCCGGGTTCTGCTGCTCAACACGCCGCACAATCCGACCGGCGCCGTCCTGAGCCGCGAAGAAATCGCCGCCCTCGGCGATATCTGCCGCCGCCACGATCTCTGGCTCGTCTGCGATGAGGTCTATGAAGAGCTGGTGCTGGATAAGGCCTTCGCTTCACCTTTCGACATTCCGTCGCTTGCCGAACGTACCATCGTCGTTTCGTCCATCTCCAAGTCGCATGCAGCCCCCGGCTTCCGCAGCGGCTGGGCGGCCGGCCCGGAGGAATTCTGTGACCGGCTGCTGCCGGTGTCGGAAACCATGCTGTTCGGCGTACAGCCCTTCATCGCCGACATGACGGCGATGGCGATCTCTCAGCCGTTCGAAACCGCCTCGATCATGCGCGAAAACTACCGCCGCCGCGCCAATGTGGTGAAGACGGCGCTGTCGGGCTCGAACGTGCTGCGGCCGGTGATGCCGGAAGGCGGCATGTTCATCGTCATCGACATCACTGCCACCGGCCTCAGCGGTGACGCCTTCGCCTGGGAGCTTCTCAAGACGGAAAAAGTGGCTGTCATGCCCGGCAGTTCGTTCGGCGAGCAGGCGGAAGGGTTCGTGCGCGTGTCGCTGACGGTGGCCGACGAAAAACTCGCCACCGCGATGGAGCGCATGGCAAAGCTTGCAGGCGAACTCGCCGCCAATCGCAATCCGCAGCAACGCAGCCTGTCGGCCTGATCCGTTTCAGCGTGTCGGCTCGTCCGCGGAAAGCCGGGCGAGCCAGTCGGCGCCGACCTTCCAGCGGCGCAGCACGTCGAGCGGGTTCTCGTTATCGAGCCGGCAACAGATGCGGTAGATTTCGAGCGTTTCGGCGCTCATCTCGCCACGCTGGTAAAATTCCATGGCGGCGGCATACCGGGCGCGGCCGGACCAGGCTTGCCCGACGGGCGTCCTGACCTGCGCCCAGAGGTCCTCGTCGCCTTCCTCCCCTGGCCCTGCCATCAAAACAGGCCCGGCGGATTGGCGCTGCGGCGGGCAAGCGTCACGAAGGGCCGCGGTACGATGCGGGCACGTTTCATCAGCTTTTGATATTGCAGCTCGCGCAGGGCGTAGATTTCCACCCAGAGGCCGTCCTGGATGCGTTCGCCATAGGGGCGTTCAAGGCTGGCGATGGCGATATTGCGCTTGGCGAGCGGCGACCAGATGGCGGCTGTGACGATGCCCACCTCGCGGCGTTTGTTGTGATAGACCAGCGCATGCTCCGGCGGCACGTTGCCGTCGATTTCCATGCCGACGAGGATGTGCTTGAGCGTCTTCCCGGCGCGTGCCGCCATGATGGCGCGGCGGCCGTTGAAATTCGGCTTTTCCAGGTCGATCATCCAGTCGAGGCCGATTTCGTCCGGCAGGCGCAGGCGGTTGCCGCGCAAGGCCGTTTCCGCGGTCATGAAATCGGCGTTGGCGACGATGAAGCCGGCTTCGATGCGGGCGCGGTTGAGCGCGGTGTAGCCGATGGCGCGGATGCCCAAAAATTTTCCCGCTTCGAAAAGCCGGTCCCAGAGCGACAGGGCCAGCGCGCGGGGAACGAAGAGTTCGTAGCCGAGATCGCCGGTAAAGCCGGTGCGCGAGATGGTGACGGTGCAGCCCTCATGGGCAAAACCGCCGATCTGGAAGGGTTTCAGTGCCTCGACGCCGGCAAAGCCCGCCTCCTTCAGGATGGCGTAGGATGTCGGCCCCTGCAGCGCCAGCCCGGCGACCTCGCCGGTCTCTTCGCGGATATCGACCGCAAAACCCTCGGCGCTGTCGAGAAGCCAGGGCAGATGGCGTTCCTGGCAGCAGAGCCGGAACTCGCTCTCGCCGAGCCGGAACAGCGTGCCGTCGTCGAGCACATGGCCGTGATCGTCGCACCAGGCGGTGTAATGCACGCGGTTGATACCGAGTTTTGCGACGTTGCGCACCGTCAGCCGGTCGAGGAAGGCGACGGCGCCGGGGCCGGTGATGCGATATTTCGTCATCGGCGAGATATCGAAGACGGCGGCGGTGGAGCGGATGGCGAAATATTCCAACTCCTCGTCGTCGAGCGCATGCGGCGCTTTGTGGCCGGCCCAGCCGTACCAGTCGTTGGTCTTGTCGAGCGCGGCAAGCCGCTCGTGGAACGGCGATTCGAGCAGCAGCGTATGGAAATGCGGCTGCGCGGCCTTGCGGGTGGCGAGATCGAGGGTCATCGGCGGCTCCTTGCCTTCGACGCGGCGATGATGTGGCGGGCGGCATTCATGCCCGGCACGCCGGAGAGGCCGCCGCCCGGATGCGAGCCGGCGCTGCAGAGGTAAAGACCCTCCACCGGCGTTTCGTAGCCGGATAAGGCGAAGGTCGGCCGGTTGATGAGGAGTTGGTCGGCCTGAAGCTCTCCATGGTGCCAGTGTCCGCCCGGCAAACGGTAACGCGCCTCGATGTCCGGCGGCACCAGAAGTTCGGCGGCGACGATCGAGCTGCGGATATCTGGCGCGTAACGCTCGATGGTCGAAAGGATCGTTTCGAGGAAACGCGGCTTGCCGTTTTCCCAGCCTTCCTTCAGATCGTAGGGGGCATATTGCACCAGTGCCGAGAGCACGCAGGCGCCCGGTGGGGCCAGGCTGAGATCGCCCATGCTCGGCAGGGTGATTTCCATCACCGGATCGGCGGAGAATGCGCCATATTTCGCCGGGTTGAAGGCATTTTCCACGTGATCGACCGAAGGCGCGATCACCAGCCTGCCGCGCTGATCCTTCAGCGACACGCCGGTAAAGACCGGCACGCGATCGAGCGCCAGATGCAGCTTGGCGACATTGCCCTTGCTGCGGATATGCCGGAGGCTGCGGGAAAGGCCCGTATCGATCTCGCCTGCCGGCAGGAATGTCTGCAACGTCGTCACCGGATGGATGGCCGACACCACCTCCGTAGCGCGCAGTTCTTCACCATTCTTCAGGACGACGCCGATCGCACTGCCCTTTTCCGTCAAGATTTGCGCGACGGGTGACGAGAAGCGGAGACGGGCGCCGGCGGCGATGGCGGCCGTTTCGAGTGCCCGCGCCAGCGTGCCCATGCCGCCTTTCGGCAGGTATTGGCCGCCGGCCTGACCCAGAACCTCGCCGGTCAGGCGATAGAAGAGGCCGAGCAGCGATGTCGGCGAGCGCGGCCCGAGATGGATGCCGAGCGTCGCATCGAAGGCGATCAGACCTTTCAGGCGATCATCGGTGAGATATTCGTCGGCGATATCGGCGACGTTCATCAGCAGCATGCGGGCGAAATCGCGGGCCTCCTGCCGGCCGTGGCGCAGCAGGCTGAGGCCGGTGAGGCCGAGTTGCAAGGCGTCGCCCAAGCCGATGTCTCCCGGCCGCGGCGGCTTGCGTGTCAGGAAGGATTTCAGCACGCCCGCCTGCAGCAGCAGCTTTTTGCGCATGGCGGCGAAGGCTCCGGCTTCCGTTTCGCTCACCCCTTCCAGCGTCTCGCCATAACCGCCGTGCAGCACGGCGGGGCCGCGCTGCGCATCGAGCGCCAGTGTCGGCACCGCTTCGCCTTCGAACAATGTCCGGTCGAGCTTGAGGCTGGACATGACCTGCGGATGCAGCCGGTTGACCACATGCGCCAGACCGCTCGCCCGGAACCCCGGCGCGAATTCGACGGTGCGGGCGCCGCCGCCGGCGGTGTCCGCCGCTTCCAGCACCAGAACCTTGCGGCCGCTCTTTGCCAGGAAGCCGGCGGCAACGACACCGTTGTGCCCGGCGCCGATGATGATGGTGTCAAAGGACGTCATGGGCGGCACTCATATGCGAACGGGACCTGTCGAGGTCGCGGAGGATTTCGGCGGCGGCATTGCGGCCCGGCGCCCCCATGACGCCGCCGCCCGGATGGGTGGAGGAGCCGCAGATATAGAGACCCTGGATCGGGCTGCGATATTGCGCGTAACCCGGCACCGGCCGGTTGAACAGAAGCTGGTCGAAGGTCAGTTCGCCCTGGAAGATATTGCCTTCGGTGAGGCCGACTTCCTGCTCGATCTCGCGCGGCGTACGCACTTCCATATGGATAATGCGGTCGCGAAAGCCGGGCGAATAATCGGAGATCTGCTTGATGACGGTTTCGGCGAAGGCATCCCGGTCGGCATCCGTCCAGTCGCGGCCTTCCACCTTGGGCGGACAATATTGCACGAAACAGCTCATGAAATGTTTGCCTGCTGGCGCCATGGTCGGGTCGAGCGTCGTGGGGATCATCATGTCGAGGAAAGGATCGGCGGACCAGCGGCCGGCCTTCCAGTCGTCGTAGGCGCGTTCCATGCGCTCGATGGAATCGGTGAAATGCATGTCGCCGCGCATGCATTGCGACCCTTCCGGCAAGGCGGGAAATTCCGGCAGGCTGTCGAGCGCGATGTTCACCTTGCCGGAGGAGCCGCGCATCTTGAAATGCTTGACCCGGTGCAGGAAGGGTTCCGGCAGTTCCTTCGGCTCGACCAGCTTCAGGAAGGTGCGCTTGACGTCGGCATTGGAGACCACCATGCGGGCGCGCACCTCGTCGCCATTGGCGAGCGCGATGCCAACGGCACGGCCGCCCTCGACGATGACCTTGTCGACCTCCGACCCGGTGCGGATCACACCGCCCGCCGCCAGGAAGGACGAGGCAAGCGCCTTCGTCACCGCCCCCATGCCGCCGCGGGCATAACCCCAGGCGCCGACCGAGCCGTCGACCTCGCCCATGTAATGGTGCAGCAGCACGTAGGCCGTGCCCGGCGACATCGGCCCTAGCGCCGTTCCGATGATGCCGGACAGTGCCAGATAGGCCTTGATGACATCGGTCTCGAAATATTCGTCGAGGAAGTCGGCGATCGACATGGTCCAGAACCGCAGCGTCGCCGCCATCTCGGCCGGGCTGAATTCACCGAATTTCTTAGCCAGGTAAAGAAGCTCGCCGATATCGCGCGGCTTGCACGAGAAGGGATCGGGCGCGGTGCGCATCAACAGCGGCTGGATGAAGCGGCACTGGCGGGTAACGTCGCGGGCGTAACGCTCGTAGCTTTCCGCGTCGCGGGCCGAATAGCGGGCGAATTCCCGCCGGTGGGCGTCGTGGTCGCGGTAGGAGGCAAGATAATCGCCGTCGCGGGTGAAGACGGCGCCGCCTTCGTAAGAAATGATCTGCAGCCCGTGTTTCGGCAACTCCAGATCACGCATGATCTCCGGGCGGAAAAGGCTGCAGACATAAGAACAGTTGGAATAGAGGAAACCCGGCGTCAGCTCCCGGCTGGTGGCTGCGCCGCCGACCCAGGGATTCTTTTCGACGACCACGGTTTCCAGTCCCGCCCGCTGCAGGTACCCGGCTGTCACCAGACCGTTATGGCCTCCGCCGATGATGATGGCATCGTAGATCTTCATCCGTCACCCCAACGCTCTATCGTTAAAAATTTGCATGGAAAGCAGATGCTTGTCCAGAGATATTGAATGAGTATTCAGCAAGTCTCTTGCAATCGGCTGATTCTGCGATAGGATTTTCGCCGGATGAGCGAGAGGATGATGCGGCAAGGCTAGAAGAGGCGCGCATGGCAGGGGCCGAAAATCACGAGCCGGAATATGACGAAACCCATATCCGCTTTCTCGAGCTGGTCTGGGGCGAGGGCTATCTCTCTCCCGGTGGACCCGAGGAGGTCAGGCGCGTGCTCGAAGGCATCGACCTCGCCGGGAAAACGGTTCTCGACTTCGGTTGCGGCTCCGGCGGCATCAGCCTGTTTCTGGCCCGGCATTTCCAGCCGGCATCGGTGACCGGTTACGATGTCGAGATGCCGGTTATCCGCAAGGCGCGGGCGGAGGCTGCGGCAGCGGGGCTCGACGATCGTGTACGGTTCGTCCAGTCGCCGCCGGGTTCGCTGCCTTTTGCCGATGCTACCTTCGACCTCGTCTTTTCCAAGGATGCCATCGTCCATGTTCCCGACAAGGAATGGCTGTTCCGCGAGTTCTTCCGGGTGATGAAACCCGGCGGTATCTTTGCGGCCTCGGACTGGCTGATTTCCCACGACGGTCCGCCTTCGCCCGACATGGCCGACTATCTCGATGCCGAAGGCCTGAGTTTCGGCATGGCGCCGCCTCGGCGTTACCGGAGCGCGATGGAGGCAGCCGGTTTCGCCGATGTCGCTACCGTCAGCCGTAACGGCTGGTACAGGATAGAAGCGGCGCAGGAGCTTTATCGCCTGCAGCACGAGCTTTACGACAGCGCGGTCGAAGCGGTCGGAAAAGCCTTTGTCGACAAGAACATCCGCACCTGGGCGGCGATGCAGAAGGTTCTTGACAGCGGGGAGCATTGTCCCACTCATCTGCGGGCTCGAAAACCAGGGGCGGAGCAATGACGGTCGTTCTCCGCCGGAATGAAAAGGAAGTGGCGGTTCGCATGAGCGCATCCCAGCAGGCGGCGGAATTGGACAAGAAGGGCCGCAAGGCTTCGAAGGAAACACGGCAGCAGCAGCTCATCGAAGCGACGATCGATTCTCTTGCCAAACGCGGTTATGCCGAAACGACGCTCGCCGACGTGGCCGATGGCGCCGGCCTGTCGCGCGGCATCGTCAACTTCCATTTCGAGAGCAAGGAAAAGCTGCTCGTCGCGACGCTGCAATATATGGCGGAGGAATATTCGCAGCACTGGCACCAGGCGCTGGAGCGGGCCGGCGAGAGTGCGGCCGCCCGCCTCTGGTCGTTGGTCGCCGCCGATTTCGACCGCAAGATCTGCACCAAGCGCAAGCTCGCAGCCTGGTGCGCCTTCTGGGGCGAGGCGAAATCGCGGCCGACCTACCAGGTGCTGTGCGGCGCCAACGACAAGCACTACCAGGAGATTTTTATCGGCCTCTGCCGCGAGCTGAAGGAGGAGGGCCGCTACGGCTTCGATCCCGATGCCATGGCCCTTTGCCTCTGCGCCATGCTGGAAGGCCTGTGGCTGCGGCTGATGATGGGCGAGGGTCTGACCCGCGAAAAGGCGCTAGCCGCTTCGATCGATTTTATCGTTTCCGTCTTTCCTGCGCATTTCAACCACTCCGGACCGAGGGAGAATGGATCCGGAGGCCGATAAGAAGAGGAGAATGGCATGGCATTGCACGCAACGGCGGTTCGACAGGCAGGTGCCTGTCTGGCGCTCGCCCTTTCACTCTCTGTCTCGACTGTGGCGCTGGCCGCCGACAGCCTGACGGTCTTCGACTGGTCAGGATACGAAGATCCTGCCTTCCATCCGAAATATACCGAAAAATATGGCAGCGAACCGGATTTCAGCTTCTTCGGCGACGAGGAGGAGGCCTTCCAGAAGCTGCGTTCGGGTTTCAAGACCGATCTCGCCCATCCCTGTTCGCAAAGCGTGGTGAAATGGCGCGACGCCGGGCTGCTCGAACCGCTCGATACCGGCAAGTTGGCAAACTGGGACTCGATCCTGCCCGGCATCAAGGGCATGAAGGACCTGATGACCACGGCGGACGGCAAGGCGTGGTTCCTGCCCTTCGAATGGGGCAACACGGTCACCACCTATCGTGCCGACAAGATCAAGCCGGAGGAAATCCAGTCGCTAAAAGCCTTTGCCGATCCGAAATTCAAGGATCGCGTCTCGATCGGCAACAATGTCGACGATGCCTATGCGCTGGCGAGCCTCGCCATCGGCGTCAAGGACTGGACGACGTTGACCGACGAACAGTTCAAGCAGGCGTCCGATTTCTTGCGCGCGGTGCACAAGAACGTCCGTCTCTACTGGACCGACAACACCGAAATCAGCCAGGCGATGGCCAGCGGCGAGGTCGATCTCGCCTGGGCCTGGAACGAAACCGCGACGACCCTCAAGAAGGACGGCGTGCCGGCCGAGATGAAGAAGGATACGGACGAAGGGCTGTCCACCTGGGTCTGCGGTTACGTCCGGGTCAAGGGCGCGGAAGGCAGCGTCGACAAGGCTTATGACTTCCTCAATGCCGTCACCGATCCCGGCATCGCCGCCTATCTCGTCGATTCCTGGGGTTACGGGTCGGGCAATGCCAAGGGCATGGCGACAGTCGACCCGGCGGTGCTGGAGCGCACGGGATATGCCGACGTCGAAAAATTCACCGCCAACACGCTGTTCCAGTCGCCGGTGCCGTCGGAACTGAAGCAGAAGATGATCGCCGAATTCGAGAAGATCAAATCCGGCTACTGATCATTCAGCAAGCAGCACAAGGGCGTCCGGATCGTAAGCCAGCCGGACGCCCGCACCGATCGGCAGGTCGTCGGCGCCGTAATTGTTGGTCTCGATGATCGACAGCGGCGCCGAAAGCCCGTCGACGGCAATCGACAGATGGGTCGTCTCGCCGAAATAATGGCGGTTGCTCACCGTGCCACGGATTTCTTTCGCTGCGGTTTCGCCCTCCCACAGCAGGCGCAGGCGCTCCGGCCGCATGCCGAGCGTCACCTTGCCCTCGACTACGGTAAAACCCGGCGGTTTTTCGAGCACGACGTCGCCGAAGATGTCCGTCCGCGCCGCGACCTTGCCGTTGGTATCGCCGGTCACCGTAGCGCTCAGGAAATTCATGCCGCCGAGGAAATCGGCCACCTGGCGGTTGACCGGGCGCTGGTAGATCTCCTTCGGTGTCGCCACCTGCGCCAGCTTGCCGGCAAACATCACCGCGATGCGGTCCGACATGGCCAGCGCCTCGTATTGGTCGTGGGTGACGAGGATGAAGGTGATGCCGACGGCCTGCTGCAGGCTGCGCAGCTCCACCTGCATCTGTTCGCGCAGCTTCTTGTCGAGTGCCGACAGCGGTTCGTCGAGCAGCAGCACCTTGGGGCGCATGACCAGCGCCCGGGCAAGCGCGACGCGCTGGCGCTGGCCGCCGGAGAGTTCGTGGGCCTTGCGGCTGCCGAGCGTCGAAAGCCGCACCTGCTCCAGGGCTTCGCCGATGCGGCGTTTTTCTTCCGTCTTGTCGAGGCGCAGCCGTTTCAGGCCGTAGCCGACATTTTCCTCGACGTTGAGATGCGGGAAGATGGCGTAGTTCTGGAAGACCATGTTGGTGGGGCGGCGGTTCGGCGGCGTGCCGGTGACGTCCTGCCCGTCGATGCGGATCGATCCGTCGGTCGGCTCGACGAAGCCGGCGATCATCCGCAGAAGCGTGGTCTTGCCGCAGCCGGAGGGGCCGAGCAGCGAGAAGAATTCGCCGCCGCCGATCTCCAGCGACAGGCTGCTGACCGCCGGATAGGGGCCGTAATATTTCGAAATACCGTGGATGGAGATCATCGAACGGTCAGCCATGGGGGACCTCCTGCAGGATTTTCCGGTTCTCGGCGCGGCGGCGGAAGATTTCGGCAAGCGTCAGAAGAAACACGGAGGCAAGCAGCATCAGCGATCCGAGCGCCAGCACCGAGGGCAGCTTGGCGGCAAACCGCAACTGACCCCAGATATAGACCGGCAGCGTCTGCTGCGTGCCGGTGAGGAAGAAAGCGAGGATGAATTCATCGAGCGAGATGGTGAAGGCGACGAGCAGGCTGGAGAGGATAGCGGGCGCCACCACCGGCAAGGTTACCCGGCGAAAGGTGCCGAAGGCGGTTTCGCCGAGATCCTGCGAGGCTTCCTCCAGGCTGCGGTCGAACCCCTCGAAACCCGAGACAAGCACGGCCATGGAGTAGGGAATGCAGAACACCGTCTGGCCGAGGATGACGGTGAGCAGCGACAGTTCCGCCCCCATCGCCAGCACGATCATCAGGAGCGAGATGGCGACGATGATTTCCGGCAGGAAGAGCGGCGCCATGATCAGGCCCGAGGTCAGGCGCTTGCCGCGGAAATCGTAGCGGGTGATGGCGCGGGCGGCGCAGATACCGAACAGCGTCGCCAGAATGGACACCGAGACGCCGACGATCAGGCTGTTGCGCGCCGCATCCAGCATCACCGTATTGCCGGCCAACGTAACGTACCATTTCCAGGTGAAGCCGGCGAGCGGGAAGGTGGTGGAGGCGGCGTTGTTGAAGGAGAAGATCGGGATCAGCAGGATCGGCGCATACAGAAACAGCAGGTAGGCGGCGACGAAGACCGGCAGGAGGCGCAGGCGTCCGCTCATCGGATCCCCCTGACGATCAGTCGCAGCCCGAGCACGATGGCGCCGGCCAGCAGCGTGACGATCACCATTGTGGTGACGGAAAGTGCTGCACCCAGCGGCCAGTTGGCGGCCTTGCCGAAACTCGCCTGGATGGCGCTGGCGATCATCACCCCTTCCTTGCCGCCGACGAGCTGCGGCGTAACGTAATCGCCGACTGTCGGGATCATGACGATCAGGAAGGCGGAGATGACGCCGGGCATGGAGAGCGGCAGCACGATGCGGAAGAAACGCCGGATCGGCCCGTCGCCGAGGTCGGCGGCGGCCTCGATCAGCGAACGGTCGATCTTTTCCAGCGAGATGAAGATCGGCAGGATGGCGAAGGCCGCCCAGCTGTGCACCAGCGTGATGATGACGGCATTGGCGTTGTAGAGCAGCGAGGTCAGCGGCTGCTCGATGATGCCGAGTTTCATCAGCCCGGTGTTCATCACCCCCTGGTAGCCGAGGATCACCTTCCACGACATCACCCGCAGCAGGTAACTGGTCCAGCAGGGAATGGTGATGACGAACAGCCAGAAATTCTTGTTCAGCCCGCCATGGAAGGAGATGAACCAGGCGATCGGATAGGACAGGACGACGGTGATGACGGAAACGGTGAGCGAGATGTAGAGCGAGCGGGCCAGAAGGTCCTGGTAGATCGGCTCGCCGAGCGCCTGGCGGTAGTTTTTCAGCGTGAACGTCCGGTCGATCGTCAGATAGTCCTGCGTCCAGAAACTGTAGAGAAAAACGATCAGCACCGGCAGGAAAAGCAGCGCCAGCGCATACAGGAAAGTCGGAGAGATGAGGGCGAGGCCACGGGCCTCTTCGGATCGGCGCCATTGCCGGGCCGTCGCGGGCGGAAAGGAAGGCTCCGCCGCTGCTGTCATCGGCGCGGCTCTGCGGGTCTGGCCGCCGGACAGTCGGCGGAGGATGCGAAAAGACACATGACGGTTCCCCTGAGATCCATCGCTCTTTGCGGCGATTGGCTTCTTCAGGACGGAGAATGAGCGCGATCCGCCTTGAAATCAAGTGTTATTTCTGCCATCCTGATTGAACGGATATTCAGAATAATTCCGTTTTCATTTGTTTTTCATGTTGTTGTGAAGAACAATCCTTTAAGGAGAATTCCCATGTTGGCCGAGGACCGTTCCCTCAATCCGCTCGCTTCCGCAGGCAAGGTGCCGGATGCCGAGACGATGGCGAAGATCCCCAGCGCCCTGGTGCAGCCCTGGCCTTCGGCCGGTTCGATCGGCGCCGACAGGCGCGGTCTGCTGGCCTCCGGCGAGGGCATCTATGTGACGGACGGTCACGGCCGCAAGTTGATCGACGGCCCCGCCGGCATGTGGTGCGTCAATGTCGGCCACCGCAATGCCGAGCTTGCAAAGGTGATGCAGGAGCAGGCGCTGGAGCTCTCCTACAATTCGCCGTGGTACACCACCAGTTCCCCGGCCGACGCGTTGGCGGATGTGCTGGCTGACCGGGCGCCGGGCGATCTCAATCATGTGTTTTTCACCACGGGCGGCTCGTCTGCCGTCGAGACGGCGCTGCGCATCATGCAGTTTGCCAACAATGTCCGCGGCCGGCCGGAGAAGAAGCTGATGGTGTCGCGCCAGGGCGGCTATCACGGCTCCACCTATCTGTCCGCCTCGCTGAACGGCCGCCCCCGCGACCAGGACTGGATGGACAGCGCCACACATCTGGTGCGTAAATTGTCGTCGCCCGATCCTTTCCGGCGGCCGGAGGGCATGAGCATTGAGGCCTTCGAGGACGGTCTGGTGGCGGAGTTCGCCGCCCTGATCGAGAAGGAGAGGGCAGAGCGTATTGGCGCCTTCGTCGCCGAGCCGATCCAGGCGTCGGGCGGCGTCATCGTGCCGCCGCCGGGTTACCTGAAGCGCATGCGCGCCCTTTGCGCCGAAAACGACATCCTGTTCATCGCCGACGAGGTGGTGACGGCCTTCGGCCGGCTCGGCTCCGTCTTCGCCTCCAGGGATGTCTTCGGCATCGAGCCCGACATGATCACCTTCGCCAAGGGCGTGACCTCGGGTTATTTCCCGCTCGGCGGCGTCATGGTCTCGGCGCGGCTGTTCGAGGAATTGCGGCGCTCCAACCATCCCGATGCGATGTTCGCGCACGGGCTGACCTATTCCAGCCATCCGGTCGGCTGCGCCGTGGCGCTGAAGAACCTGGAACTGCTGGAAGGCGGCATCCTCGATCACGTCAACGCCCTGTCGGGGCATTTCCAGACAAGCCTGAAAAGCCTCGAAGACCTTGCCCTGGTCGGCGAGGTGCGCGGCCTCGGGCTAATGGCCTGCATCGAATGTGTTGCCGACCGGGTCAGCAACAATCCGCTGACGCTCGACCTTGAAGTCGGCAAGCGCATCGATGCCCATTGCCAGGACCTCGGCCTGCTGGTTCGTCCGCTGATCAACATGTGCGTGATGTCGCCGCCGCTGACCATCACGATCGAGCAGGTCGACACCATGGTCGATATCCTGCGCCGCGGCATTTCGCGGACGATGGACGACCTGGTGCGGGGAGGCCTCTGGAAGGGCTGATCAGACCAACACGCGACCCTGTTGCGGCGCCCGGCGCAGCAGGACAGCCGTCGTATCGAGCGCGCGCCGCAGGATCAGCCGGTCGGCCGGCGGCCCGAGCGAGATACGCACCGCCTCATAGGGGGGTGCCGAGAGCGCGAAGGCGGCGGCCGGAACCACGGACAGGCCGGAGCGTTCCGCCTGGTAGGCGAAATCCATGGCCTTCCAGCCTTCGGGAAGATGAAGCCAGAGATGGTGGCCTTCTTCGTGAAATCGGTAGGCCTGTCCCTGCAGCGCATCGGCGGCGATCACCTGCCGCGCGACGTTTTCGCCGCGGATCGTCGTGGTGATGCTTTCGAGTGTTCCGGTGTCGATCCAGTGGCTGACGACGGCGGCCATCAGCGGCGACGTCATCAGGTTGCTGGCGCGCAGCACGCCGGCGAGCCGGGCAGCGGCGGTCGCCTCTGGGGCAACGACGAAGGCGAGGCGAAGCGCCGGGCTGACGCATTTCGACACGGTGGCGATATGATAGGTCAATTCCGGCGCGAAAGTCGCGACCGGCGGCGGCGCGAGTTGCGGCAGCATGCCGTAGGGGTCGTCCTCGATAACAGGCACCTGGAAGCGCCGGGCGATGGCGGCGATCTCCTGTCGCCGCGATACGGGCAATGTGGCCGTCGTCGGATTGTCGATGGTCGGAACCAGATACAGCGCCGCCGGCGGTGACGCCGAACACAGGTCGGCAAAGGCATCCGGCAGGATGCCGTCTTCATCCATGGCGAGCGGGTAGAGCCGCAGGCCGCATCGTTGCGCCACGGATTGCAGGCCGGGATAGGTCAGCGCCGGGGCGGCGATGACGCTGCCGCGCTCCATCAGGCCGAGGCACAGGGCAAACAGGGCATTCTGGGAGCCGGCCGTGATGACGATCCGCTCCGGATCGAGCCACCCCAGCCGGGCACCAAGCCAGCGTGCCGCGTAAGACCGGTCGTTGGCGCTGCCGCCGCTCTCCTGGTAGGCCAGAAGGGCGCTGCCGCTTCGGGCGGGCGAAAGAACATGCGCCATCGCTTCCGGCAGGCGACGGGCAAAAGCGGCCGCCTCCGGTTGCGGCGGGATGTTCATGCTGAGATCCACGGGCCGGGCGCCGTGGTCCGGTGCCTTTTCGGTCGATTCCGCCTGCGGAGCAATGAAGGTGCCGCGGCCGACGGTGGCGATGATCAATCCGCGCCGGCGTGCCTCGTTAAAGGCCTTGGTCACCGTCGTCAGATCGACGTCGAGCGCCTGCGCCACGGCGCGTTGCGGCGGCAGCTTGGCGCCGACAGGCAGCAGGCCCGAACGGACATCGTCGGCCAAAGCTTCGACGATACCGAGATATTTCAACCTGATGCCGTCGACGAGGCGTGGGTGCCACCCGGGATTGCCTTGTTTTCCTGCCGATATTTCCATGTCAATTAAACCATACAATAAAGACAAATTGCCGCATATGCTTGTTTGTCGTCAATTTTTGCGATAAATACCCATACAAAGAGCGCAAGTCAATGGAAATTGTATGGATTTGTCGCAAGCTTGCCATACAATTATTCCGCAGGAGCCGATCATGAGCGTTGAGATCGATTATACCGCCGATGGTTACCACCCGACCGACAATCCGTTGAAGACGGGCATTGCCGGCCGATGCCCGCGCTGCCAGACGGGCCATCTGTTCAAGGGCTATCTGACGCTGGCGCCGCGTTGCGAGATTTGCGGTCTCGATTATGGTTTTGCCGATCCGGCCGATGGCCCGGCGTTCTTCGCCATGTCGATCGTCGCCGTGCCGGCGCTGGCCTTTGCGGTCTGGTTCCAGATGCGTTTCGAAACGCCGCTCTGGCTGCACCTGATTACCACGGTGCCGTTGACGCTCGGTGCGTCGCTGGCACTGCTGCGGCCACTCAAGGGATGGCTCGTTTGTTCGCAGTTCTTCTTCAAGGCCGAAGAAGGCCGGCTGGTACGAGCAAGAGAGAAAGCGGAGCGCTGAGGGTTATACCGTCCCCCGCATCGTCGCATTGAGCGCGGCAAGGTCGGCATCGGCCGGCGGATTCTCCAGGGTCATTACCGGCAGGAGCCGGCGCAGGTGGTCATGGTGCGTCCGCACGCCATATTCCAGATCCGACAGGTAAAAGCCTGAAAAGGCTTTCGACAGCATCGATTCATTCGACCAGATGGTCAGTTGCACGTCTTCGGCCTGTGTGTCGCGGTCGATGCGCATGGCGAGGTAGCGGGCAAGCCGCTGTTGCCGGCTCTCGTTCGGATACCGGTAGACGGCGCCGCGCAGCAGCGTCTTTCCAACGGCGAGCGGGAATTCCTGGTAGAACTGCACCGATTCCGGCGTGACCGCGATCACTGCGTTCGGGAAGAGACCGAAATAGATCCAGGCAGTTTTCAATCCGTCAGGCAGATGGTCCGGTTGCGGCGCGATGCGCACATAGTTGCGCACGCTCCAGCGCCGGCCGGCATGCGGATTGTAGGTGGCGAAGGACCGGCAGAGGCCGTTGACGAAAGGTTCGTCGAAATAGGTCGATCCGTAGAGATCCTGCAGGGCCGGATGCGCCATGGCGACATGGTAGCCCTCATTGTCGACGTCGCGCACCGATTTCCAGTTGACCGGCGATTCCTGCGACCACAGGCCGTTGGTGGGAACGACGGACTCCGTGCGAAAGTGGGAAAGCTCGTCCGCGAAGGGCTGCATCACCTCGGCCACCGAAGGCTGCGGCCCGGGGCGGAAACGGATGAAGACGAAACCGAACCAGATCTCGCATTCGAGCGCCGCAAGGCCGAAATCCACCTTGTCGAGCGGCGGAAAGGAGTTCGGGCGCGCCGCGCCGCGCAGGGTGCCGTCGAGATTGTAGACCCAGCCGTGGAAGGGACAGACCAGCGCATTGCGGCAGCGGCCCTTCGGCTCCGTCACCAGCCGCGACCCGCGGTGGCGGCATATATTGTGGAAGGCGCGCACCGTTCCCTGCTGGTCGCGCAGCACCAGCGCCCGTTCCCCGAGAATATCAATGCTGATGTAGCTGCCGGGCTCAGGGATGTCGCTGACATGGCAGGCGATCTGCCAATGGTCGAGAAACACGTGCTGCCGTTCGAGTGCCAGCAAGGCCTCGCTGTGATAACACCAACCCGGCAGGCCGCGTCGATCCCAGTCGTTCGGAATGCTGATATCACGGACGGCGGTGTTCATCGCAAGCTCCATTTGCTGAACGTTCATTCAATACAATCACAAAATACGATGAAATGGAATAGCTTGCGCTAGCACTGGTTCCGTAGAGGGTGCTCAGGCACCATGCCGGTCGGTGATTGCGGCCAGACCGTCTCCGTTGAAACGGCGACCGATTGCTGCCGTTGTGGAACCGAAGTTCGCGTCGCGCATTCTTCCCGGCAGGAAACACACATCGGAGAAATACAGATGAAAGGCATTCTCTTGTGGCTGGTCGGCATTCCGATCCCGATCATCATCCTCTTGTATTTCTTCAATTATCTCTGAGGCTTGTCCTTCAAGGACGATAAGGCGGGCGGCGCTCTTTGCGCCAATTTCCGGGGTTGCCGGCGGCCACCCGGGGAACGATCGGAAAATCCGCCTCCTGCTTGTACGAAAGGAGTTTCATATGCTGTATTATGCTCTTGTATTCCTGGTCGTGGCGCTGGTCGCCGGCCTCCTCGGCTTCGGTGGCATCGCCGGTATTTCGGCGTCGATCGCCCAGGTCCTGTTCTTCCTGTTCCTCGCCCTCTTCCTGGCGTCGCTGGTCATCAGGCTGGTGCGCGGGGCGTAAATTCGGCCGGCCGACTTTCCTGGGAGAAAAGAAAATATTACACTCAGGAAAGTAGCCGCAGCCATTGCTGCGGCATCCGGTCGGGATGGTCATGGCGAAGAACAACAGGTCCGGACCGCCGGCCGGCCAAGGGCTGGCTAGTGCAAAGGCTCTCACCCAGGACCCGCACGCGCTTCGCGACACCAGGGAAAACAATCTCGAAATCGCCATCGGCCACGAGGTCCGCGCCTTCCGCAAGAAGCTCGGCATCACCGGCGCAGACCTCGCCTCGGCCACCGGCATTTCTCTCGGCATGCTCTCCAAGATCGAGAACGGCAACACCTCGCTGTCGCTGACGACCCTGCAGTCGCTGGCGCGGGCGCTCGGCGTGCCGCTGACGGCGTTCTTCCGCCGTTTCGAGGCGGCGCGTGATGCCGTCTTCGTCAAGGCGGGCGAAGGCGTGGAAATCGAGCGCCGCGGCACGCGGGCCGGCCACCAGTACAATCTGCTCGGCCATATCGGCAACAGCGCCAGCGGCGTCCGGGTCGAGCCTTACCTGATTACCCTGACTGGCGCTTCCGACGTCTTTCCCGCTTTTCAGCACGACGGCATCGAGCTCATCTACATGCTGGAAGGCGAGGTGAAATATCGCCACGGCGACCGGCTTTATCACATGCTGCCGGGCGACAGCCTGTTCTTCGACGCCGATGCCCGGCACGGACCGGAAATGTTGGTCCGCCTGCCGATCCGTTTTCTCTCGATCATCTCCTACCCCGATCGCAAGACCGGCTTTTCGGACAATTGACGGCGGCAATGGAACTATTGGCGCCGTCAGGCGTTGTCTGCGGGTTGGGGCTTGGAATGCCCTGCTGCATGCAGCACCCAAACCATCGGCGACAGGAGAGGATTATCATGTTTGATAGACTGCATTCCGGCAGCTTGAACGGCATGTCTTGACTTTTGCCATAAGTGTCGAAATCTCTCCGATTGCTCCTGTCGCGATGCGAACCCGGTCTTCGCGGCAATGGAGGAATTTCCGTCAAGAATCCGCTTGGTCAGCTTACGTTCATTTCACCTCGCCTAATGGTCCGGCACGCTTGTCGTGTTTTACGCAAGTCCGGCTTTCAGCGCTGTGGTGCAATATTGTGCTCGGGCGATGAAGCAGGATAAGGCGAAGCCGAACTCAACGCTGTTTCGATCCAGAATCAGGACGCCATGTCATTTCAATCCTCGCCCGCTGCTTCCTCTCGCGATACCGAAGCCAAGCAGATCGACCACAACGATTCCATCCGTTCGACATATTTCACCAAGGAAGAGTTGGCCGCCTGCGGCGAGGCCTTGGCGCGCGAGGGCGCCGGCACGCTGCCGGCCTTCGCCCCTTTTGATTTCTTTGCCCGGCACAAGGAAAACGAACGCGAGATCCTGCGCGTCTACCGCACCACGGCAGCCGACGTCGCAGCCGGCGCGACCATCACGCCTGCGGCGGAATGGCTGCTCGACAACCACTACATCGTCGAGGAAGCGATCCAGGAAGTCCGCCGTGATTTCCCGCGCCGTTTCTATCGCCAGCTGCCGACCATGCAGGTCGCTGGCACCGAGATCCCTCGCGTCCTGGCGCTCGCCTGGCTTTACGTCGCCCACACCCACAGCACCGTATCGCATGAAAGCCTGACGGCGCTGGCCGATGGCTTCCAGGCGGTCAAGACGCTGGAAATCGGCGAACTCTGGGCGCTGCCGTCGATGGTGCGCTACGTGCTGGTGGAAAACCTCCGCCGCATTTCCATCCGCGTCGAGCGCTCGCGCCGCATGCGCGGCCGGGCGAACGACGTCGCCGACGAACTCATCCGCCTCAATGATCCGAACAGGAATGCCGAGCTGCTGAAAGGCATCGAGGATCTGGCCGACGATACCACGTTCGCGACGCAGTTCCTCTATCGCCTGCGCGACGGTTCGCAATCCTCCGGCGCTGCGATTTCCTGGCTCGAGGAGCGGCTGGAGCGGGCCGGCAGCGACGCCGAGACGGCGATGATGGCCGAACACAACCGGTTGTCCTCCGGCAACGTGACGATGGGCAACATCATCCGCAGCTTGCGCGAGATCGACGATACCGAATGGGCCGTCTGGGTCGAGGAGGTCAGCCATGTCGACCGGCTTTTGTTCGCCAAGACCGATTACGGCCAACTCGATCCCGGTTCGCGCAACAAGTATCGCAAGCAGATCGAGCGCCTGGCACGCTACTCCGACCGCGCCGAACTGGAGATCGCCCATATCGCCGTCGATCTGACGGAGCAGGCGCGCCTGTCCGGCGAGCCGCAGCCGCATGAGCCGAATGTCGGCGGCTTCCTCGTCGGCATGCACCGCAAGAAGCTGGAAAAGGTCATCGGCTATCGACCGACCTTTGTCCAGCGCGCCGTCCGGGTCGTCCGCAAGCTGGATTGGCTGGCGGTTGCCGCACCGGTGGTGCTGTTGACCATCCTGGCGCTGGTGATGGTCGGCTGCTTCATGGCGAGCGCCGGCATGGGCTGGGGCGAAATCGTCGTGCTGCTGGCGATGTTCTCGCTGCCGGCCTCGGAAGGCGCGACCGGCCTGTTCAATACGCTGGTGACGTTTTTCGTCACGCCGTCGCGACTCGTCGGTTATGAATTCAAGGAAGGCATTCCCGAGGATGCGCGCACCCTGGTCGTGGTGCCCTGCCTCATCTCCAACCGCGACAGCGTCGACGAACTGGTGCGCAATATCGAGGTGCATTACCTCGCCAATCCGCGCGGCGAAATCTATTTCGCGCTGGTCAGCGACTGGCCGGACAGCCAGAAGGAGGAAACCGAAGCCGACATCGCCGTCTTCGATTACGCCCGCAAGGAAATCGCCGCCCTCAGCGACAAATATGCCTATGACGGCAAGCGGCGTTTCTACCTGCTGCACCGCCGCCGCCTCTACAATCCCGGTGAAGGCGCCTGGATGGGGTGGGAGCGCAAGCGCGGCAAGCTGCACGAACTGAACCTGCTGCTGCGCGGCGATGCCGACACGACCTTCCTGCCCGGCGCCAACACCGTGCCGGCGAATGTGCAATACGTCATGACGCTCGATTCCGATACGCGCCTGATGCGCGATGCGGTGACCAAGCTGGTCGGCAAGCTCTATCATCCGATCAACCGGCCGGTCATCGATCCGGAAACCAGCCGCGTCGTCGGCGGTTACGGCCTGCTGCAGCCGCGCGTCACCCCGTCGCTGACGACGGGTGAGGACGCTTCCGTCTTCCAGCGCGTCTTCTCGATCAACCGCGGCGTCGACCCCTACGTCTTCACGGTGTCCGACGTCTATCAGGACCTGACGGGCGAAGGCACCTTCACCGGCAAGGGCCTCTACCACGTCGATGCTTTCGAAGCGGCGCTGAAGGGGCGGATCGAGGAGAACTCCGTCCTCAGCCACGATCTGCTCGAAGGGTCGATGGCGCGCTGTGCGCTGGTCACCGACGTCGAGCTGGTCGAGGATTTCCCGACGCGCTACGAGGTGGAAGTGTCGCGCCAGCATCGCTGGGCCCGCGGCGACTGGCAGCTTTTGCCCTATATCTTCAATCCGCTGCGTGGCGTCACGGCGCTCGGCCGCTGGAAAATGGTCGACAACCTGCGCCGGTCGCTCACCCCGATCGCCTGGTTCTTCGCCTCCGTGCTCGGCTGGTATTTTATGGATCCGCTCGGCGCGCTGATCTGGCAGATCCTGTTGATCTTCAGCCTGTTCGTGGCGCCGACGCTGTCGCTGATCTCCGGCATCGTGCCGCGCAGCAGCGACGTGGTGCCGAGCGCGCATCTCTATACTGTCTGGTCGGATATCCGTGCCGCCAATGCCCAGGTGGCGCTGCGTATCGTCTTCATCGCCGATTCCGCCTGCCTGATGGTCGATGCCATCGCCCGTTCGCTCTATCGCCTGTTCGTCAGCCACAAGCTGATGCTGGAATGGCGAACCGCCGCCAGCGTGCAGTCGAATGCGCAGGGCAGCATTCTCGCCTATTACCGCAACATGTGGCACGCGCCGGCGATTGCGCTTCTGGCGCTGATCTTCGCCGCCTTGCCGGGTGACAACGCCTTCCTTGTCGGCATTCCGTTTGCGCTGATGTGGATCCTGTCGCCGGTGGTTGCCTGGTATGTCAGCCAGTCGGCGGAAACCGAAGACCGGCTAGAGGTTCCCGCGGAGGTTTCCGAAGAGCTGCGCAAGGTCGCCCGCCGCACCTGGCGGTATTTCGAGACTTTTGTGACCGCCGAGCAGAACCACCTGCCGCCGGACAATTTCCAGGAGCGGCCGACCCCGGTTGTTGCCGCCCGCACCTCGCCCACCAATATCGGCGTCTATCTGCTCTCGGTCATTTCCGGCCGCCAGTTCGGCTGGATGTCGTTCGAGCAGACCATCGAGCGGCTGGAGCAGACCATCGCCACGGTCGAGCGCATGGAAAAATATCGCGGCCACCTGCTCAACTGGTATCACACCGATACGCTTGCGACGCTTGGGCCGCGTTACGTTTCGGCCGTCGACAGCGGCAACCTCGCCGGCCACCTGATCGCCGTCTCCTCGGCCTGCCGGAGTTGGGCGGAAGCGCCGTCGGCGCATCTGCAGGGCAATCTCGACGGTGTCGGCGATGTCGCCGGCATCCTGGGTGAAGTGCTGCGCGACCTTCCCGACGACCGCAAGACCGTGCGGCCGCTGCGCCGTCGGCTGGAAGAACGCATCAGCGGTTTCCAGAACGCGCTGGCCGCCGTCAAGCGCGAGCACGAATTCGCCTCGATCCGCATCATAAACCTGTCGGTGCTCGCCCGCGACATCCAGAAGCTCGCCGCCAACCTCGACCATGAGGTGCGTTCGCCACAGAGCAACGAGGTGACCGCCTGGGCCGCCTCGCTGGTGCAGGTCTGCGAGGCGCATGTCTCCGACAGCGTTTTCGACCTCTCCAACATCGAGCCGCTGCGCAACCGCCTCGCCAGCCTGCGCGACCGCGCCCGCGACATCGCCTTCTCGATGGATTTCGGTTTCCTCTTCCGCCAGGAGCGCCGTCTGCTGTCGATCGGCTACCGCGTCGAAAGCGGCGAGCTGGATGAGGCCTGCTACGACCTTTTGGCCTCGGAAGCGCGCCTCACCAGCCTGTTCGCCATCGCCAAGGGCGACCTGCCGACCGAGCATTGGTACAAGCTCGGCCGCCAGGTGGTGCAGGTCGGCCTGCGCGGCGCGCTGATCTCCTGGTCGGGCTCGATGTTCGAATACCTGATGCCGCCGCTCGTCATGCAGGAGCGCCATGGCGGCATCCTCAACCAGACCAACAACCTGATCGTCAAGGAGCAGATGAACCACGGCCGCCGCCTCGGCACGCCCTGGGGCATCTCGGAAGCGGCCTTCAACGCCCGCGACCACCAGTTGACCTACCAGTACACCAATTTCGGCGTACCGACACTCGGCCTGAAACGCGGCCTCGGCCAGAACGCCGTCATCGCGCCATACGCCTCGATCCTCGCCAGCCAGTACGAGCCGGAGGCAGCGCTTGAAAATCTCGAGCGTCTGCGCAAGCTCGGCGCCATGGGTATCTACGGCTATCACGATGCCGTCGACTTCACGCCGACGCGCGTGCCGGAAGGCCAGAAATGTGCGGTGGTCTACAATTATTATGCCCACCATCACGGCATGTCGATTGCCGCCGTCGCCAACGTCGCCTTCAACGGCTGGCTGCGCGAACTCTTCCATTCCGATCCGGTGGTGGAAGCGGCCGAACTGCTGCTGCAGGAAAAGGCGCCGCGCGACATCCAGGTGATGAGCGCCAAGCACGAACCCTCGACGCCCGGCGACGAAAAGGGCGACCTGCCGCGGCCGGAAGTGCGCACCATCGACGATCCCGCCGCCAAGGAGCGCGAACTCGTCTTCCTGTCGAACGGCCATTATTCGGTGATGCTGACGGCGACAGGGGCCGGTTATTCCCGTTGGAACGGCCAGTCCGTTTCCCGCTGGAAACCTGATCCGACCGAGGATCGCTGGGGCAGCTTCATCTTCCTGCGCGATACGGCGAGCGGCCAGTGGTGGTCGGCGACCGCCGAGCCGCGACGCATCGAAGGCGAGAAGACCAAGGCCGTCTTCGGCGACGACAAGGCGGAATTCCACAAGACGGTCGGCGATTTGACCAGCGAGGTCGAATGCATCGTCGCCACCGAGCACGATGCCGAAGGCCGGCGCCTGACGCTGCTGAACATGGGTTCGGAGGACCGCTTCATCGAAGTGACCTCCTATCTCGAACCGGTGCTTTCCCTCGACGATGCCGACAACGCCCATCCCCTGTTCTCGCGCATGTTCGTCAAGACCGAGATCGGCCGGCGCGGCGACGTCATCCGCGTCGAGCGCAACAAGCGCAGCCCCGGCGATCCGGATATCTGCGTCGCACACCTGATCGTCGACAATGCCGGCTCTTCGCGCCATACGGAGTTCGAGACCGACCGCCGCAAATTCCTTGGCCGCGGTCGCACGCTCTCGGAAGCTGCCGCTTTCGATCCGGGTGCGGCGCTGTCCGGTTCTGACGGTTTCACCCTCGACCCGATCCTGTCGCTGCGCCGCACGATCCGCGTGCCGGCCGGCAAGAAGGTATCGGTGATCTTCTGGACGATCGCGGCACCCAACCGCGAGGAAATCGACAAGGCCGTCGATCGCTACCGCCATCCGGACGCTTTCAGCCACGAGATGATCCATGCCTGGACGCGGGCGCAGGTGCAGATGCGCCATGTCGGCGTCACCTCGCAGCAGGCCGCCGCCTTCCAGACGCTCGGCCGCCATCTCGTCTATCCCGACATGCAACTGCGGGCGGATGCGGCGACGGTACAGAGCGGCCTCCGGTCGCAATCGGCGCTCTGGCCGCTGGCGATCTCGGGCGACTACCCGATCTTCGCCCTGCGCATCAACGACGACATGGACATGAACATCGCCCGCGAGGCGCTGAGCGCGCAGGAATATCTGCGCTCGCGCGGTGTCACCGCCGACCTGGTGATCGTCAACGAGCGGGCCTCCTCCTACGCGCAGGACATGCAGCACGCGCTCGACGCGGCCTGCGAAAACCTGCGCCGTCTCGGCCAGGGCGACGGGCTGCGCCAGCATATCTTCTCGGTCCGCCGTGACCTGATGGATGCCGAGACCTGGCAGGCATTGCTTGCCGCGGCGCGCGTGGTGTTCCACGCCCGCAACGGCAAGATCGTCGACCAGGTCAACCGCGCAACCTCGCTGTTTGCCGCGCCGAAGCCGGCAGAGCCGGCGCCCGTCGAGCCGTTGCGCCCGCTGGTACTCGGCACCTACGAGCCCGGCTTCTCGATGGAACCGGTGGAGGATCGCGGCGATCTCGACTTCTGGAACGGTTTTGGCGGTTTTGCCAGGGACGGCCGGGAATATGTCGTGCGCCTGCGCGGCGGCCAGTCGACGCCGCAGCCGTGGATCAACGTCGTTTCCAACGACCGTTTTGGTTTCCACGTCTCGGCCGAGGGCGCCAACTTCACCTGGAGCCGCAATTCGCGCGACTACCAGCTGACGCCCTGGACCAACGATCCGGTCGTCAACCGGCCGGGCGAAAGCGTCTACATCGTTGATGCCGACAGCAAGGCGGTGATGACGCCGTTCGCCGCGCTGTCGCGTGATGCCTCGGTTTCGTTCGAAACCCGCCACGGGCTCGGTTATTCGGTCTTCACCTCCAGCCAGAACGGTATCGAGCTGGACATGCTCCAGACGGTCGATCGTCAGAGGCCGATCAAGCTGTCGCGCCTGAAGATCCGCAACGGCAGCGGCGAGATCCGCCGCCTCAAGGTCTATGGTTACGTCGAATGGGTGCTGGGCAACAATCCGCAGCGCACCACGCCGTTCATCCTGCCGTCCTACGACGAGGAAACGGGCGCGCTGTTTGCCGGCAATCCCTACAGCATCGACTTTCATGCCCGCTCCGCCTTCTTCGCCGCCAGCGAAAAGCCGGCCGGCGTGACGTCGAGCCGCCGGGAATTCATCGGCAGCGACGGCACCGTTCTGTTGCCGAAGGCGGTTGCCGCAGGTTCTGCGCTTTCCGGTTCGGTCGAGCCGGACGGCGATCCCTGCGCTGCACTGGCTTTCGATGTGACGCTCGCGCCGGGCGCCGAGAAGGAGCTGGTCTTCTTCCTCGGTGACGGCGACGATGCGGATGCCGCGCGTGCGCTGGTCGGCGAGGCGCGCAGCCTGTCCGTCGAAACCGTTCTGGCGGCGGAAAAGGCCTATTGGGATGCCTTCACCGGCCATCTGCAGGTCAAGACGCCCGATCGGTCGCTCGATCACCTCGTCAACGGCTGGTTGCCCTATCAGGCGCTCTCCTGCCGGATCATGGCGCGTTCCGCCTTCTACCAGGCAAGCGGCGCCTATGGCTTCCGCGACCAGTTGCAGGATACGCTGGCCTTCGTGCTGCACGATCCGTCGCTGGCACGCCGGCAGATCCTCAATGCCGCCGGCCGGCAATTCCGCGAAGGCGACGTGCAGCACTGGTGGCTGCCGCAGACCGGTGCCGGCGTGCGCACGATGATCGCCGACGATGTCGTCTGGCTCGCCTATGCGATCAACCATTATTGCGAGGTGGTCGGCGACGTGTCGCTGCTCGACGAGCAACTGCCGTTCCTGGCCGGCGCGGCGCTGCAGCCGGGGCAGCATGATGCCTTCTACAAGCCCGACGTTACGGAAGAGACGGCGAGCGTTTACGAACACGCGGCGCTTGCCCTCGACCTCGCAATCGACCGCACCGGACCGCACAACCTGCCGCTGATCCTCGGCGGCGACTGGAACGACGGCATGAACCGTGTCGGCATCGACGGCCGCGGCGAAAGTATCTGGCTCGGCTGGTTCCTGGCCGGCACGCTGCAATCGTTCGTTCGTTACGCCGAAGCCCGGGGCGACAAGGCCCGCGCCGAGCGCTGGACGACGCATATCGCGACGCTGAAGGTGGCACTCGAGTCGGACGGCTGGGACGGCGATTATTATCGCCGCGGTTATTTCGACGACGGCACGCCGCTGGGTTCGAAGACGCAGGCGGAATGCCAGATCGATTCGATCGCGCAATCCTGGAGCGTGTTGTCGGGCCAGGGCCAGCCGGATCGCGCCACGGTGGCGATGAATGCGGTGATGGATCGCCTCGTCGATCCCGAGGCGGCGATCATCCGCCTCTTCACGCCGCCCTTCGACGAGACGGCGCAGGATCCCGGCTATATCAGGGCCTATCCGCCGGGCGTGCGCGAAAACGGCGGCCAGTATACCCATGCGGCCACCTGGGTGGTGATGGCCTTTGCCGAACTCGGCCGCGGCGACGACGCCTGGATGTGTTTTTCGCTGCTCAACCCGGTCAACCATGCGCTGGATCGCCAGGCATCCGAAACCTACCGCGTCGAACCCTACGTGGTTGCCGCCGATGTCTACGGCGCTGCCGACCGCACCGGCCGCGGCGGCTGGACCTGGTATACGGGCTCTGCCGGCTGGCTGTATCGCTCGGCGGTGGAGGGCATTCTCGGCATTCGCCGGGCAGGTGGCCGCATCCAGGTTCGCCCGGCGCTGCCCGGCGGCTGGGACGGGTTCTCGGCGAGGCTGGCGCTCTCCGGCAAGACCTACGAGATCGCCGTTACCCGGCGGGCGGAAGGTTACGACGTCACCGTCAACGGCGAACCGGTGCAGGATCCGCAAGCGGGCTTTGCCATCGCCAGCGGCGAATAGGCTTCCATCTTATCTATGAGGGCGCGGAGTTTCTCTGCGCCCTTGGCTTTTTTAACACAATTTCTCTTCTCTCGACGACGTCATGCTCGGCCTTGTGCAGAGCATATAAGCACGCCAGATATTCTCTTGATCGTCAATGACTTGAGAAGGTGTCGGCAGATCCTCGGCACAGGGCGGAGGATGGCGGAAGTGAGGGTTTCCGATGTTGCCAACAGGCCGGTGGCTTGGGTTTTCCGGGTTTCTCTGCGGTCAACGGTTGTCCGGCCCGGCATCGATTGACGGCTCCGGTATGTCCTATTGGTCGCATCAGCGTTTTTACATGTGGTTGTATGCAAAAAAGTCCTCGCGGCCCTGAAGAGACGGCCCATGATTTCAGACGGCGCCCTGCCAGCCTGCGCATGGATCATATGCCCTCCGCAAAACAAAACGGGCCGCCCTGCGGCCGCCCGTTTCAATGCGTCTATGTGTCGGTCCTTCCGCTTTACGCGGCTTCCGTCTCGGATGCGGCGTGGGCCTTGCGGACCTCGTCGTCGGTGAGGATGCCGCTGGCGCGGAGCAGGGCGGCGAAGCGGCCGTTGCTCTGGCTGAGTTCCTGGAAGCCGCCCATCTCGACGATCCGGCCCTCGTCGAGGAAGAGAACCAGGTCGGCCTCGCGCACTGTCGACAGGCGGTGGGCGATGATGAAGGTGGTGCGGTCGCGGCGCAGGTTGTCGATGGCGACCTTGACCCGTTCCTCGGTTTCGACGTCGAGCGCCGAGGTCGCCTCGTCGAGCACCAGGATCGGTGCGTCCTTGAGGATGGCGCGGGCGATGGCGATGCGCTGGCGTTCGCCGCCTGAGAGGCGATTGCCGCGTTCTCCGACATTGGTGTCGTAGCCGGTGATGCGGCTTTCGATGAAGTCGGCGGCAGCGGCGGCTTCGGCGGCCTGGGCCACGTCTTCCTGCGTCGCGTTTTCACGGCCGATGCGGATGTTGTCGCGGATCGAGCGGTTGAGCAGGCCGGCATCCTGGAACACGGTGGCGATCGAGCGGCGCAGCGACTTGCGGGTGACGGTGGAGATATCCGTGCCGTCGATGAGGATCTGGCCGTTCTGCGGCTCGTGCACGCGCTGCAGCAGGTTGATCAGCGTCGTCTTGCCGGCGCCGGTCGGGCCGACGATGGCAACGGTCTGGCCGGCCTTGGCGGTGAAGCTGACGTTGTGCACACCCTGGTTGGTATTGGCGAAGCCGAAGGACACGTCGCGGAATTCCACGGTGCCGCTCACGGCAGCGAGTTCGCCGGCATTGGCTGGTTCTTCGCGGTCACGCACCGAATCTTCCAGCTTGAAAAAGTCTTCCAGCTTGGCGCGGGCCTCGAAGATCTGTGTGGCGAAAGCGCGCATCTGGTCGAGGCGGCCGATCAGCAGGGTGGCGAAACCGATGAAGGCAACCACGTCGCCGACGCGCAACTCGCCGCGCTGCACCAGGATCGTGCCGATGACGAGGATGATCATCATCGAGATGGTCGAGGCCATGCGGTTGAGTGCGCTGGCGATCGCCCACCAGTCGAGGACGGGGAACTGGGCGGAGAGCAGCTTTTCGGTAAAACCCTTCAATGCCCGGGTTTCGGCTTCGATACGGTTGTAGCTGTGCAGCACGGAGACGTTGGAAATCGTGTCGCTGACATGCGAAAAAACCGTGTGGTAGTGGTTTTCGACCGCAGCCTGGCCTTCCTTCGTGCGGCTCATGACCAGTCGGCCGATGAACCAGTAGGCGATGCCGAGCACGATGAGGACGGCCGACAGGCGATAGTCCAGCGACAGGGCGGTCGGAACGAGCAGCACCAGCGCCACCGCCGTGGCAAGGTGAGTACGCATGAATTCCAGCCACAGGCCGAACAGGGTTTCGCTGGCGCGCAGCAGGGTGTGCAGGGCATTCGAGGTGCCGCGCTGGTGATGCCAGGACAAAGGCATGGAGATGATGCGGCCGAAAGCTTCCGTCAGCAGCGACGCACGCCGCCCGTGCGCCAGCCGGTCCGCCTCGCGGGCGACCAGAACGAAGGCGATGGTGTTGAAGACACCGAATGCCGCCCACATCATCAGTATCGGCGACACCGGCTCCTTGGAGGAGATGGCATCGATGATGCGGCCGAACAGGATCGGTTCGGCGATGGTGATGGCGGCCAGCACGATGTTGGCGATCACGATCAGCGACACGCGCAGCCGGTACGTTGCGAGATAGCGCAACGCTCTTGCATAGACCTGAAATAGAGACACGTCGTTTCCTCGTGGGCACGGTGTTCGAGTTTGGCCCAGAGGGTAACGAACCCTACCTGAACTCAGGATTAACAGTTGCCGCTCCCATTGTGCGCCGCATCAATTTTCTTCCGGGAGCTGCGGCGGGTTTGCTGGAGCGGTTTCAAAAAGAGGCGGAATATATCGTCTCAGGCGAAAATACTGCTAGATCTAGCAACTAGCGTTATACATAAAGTTAAGTGAATATAGTTTGCTATCTGATCAACCGCGCTCGGGAAGTATATGGAAACAAGATTCTGTAAGGACAATCCCGGGAGGCCGCTCCAAAAGCAGGGTGTGGCCATAAATTCCCTTCTCGAAGTGCTGGTGCTGATCGATGAATGCCGGACGGGCGAACAGCTTGTCCGGCAGGTCGAGGACATCTCGCGGAAATATGGCTTCGATTATTATGCCCTGGTGCTGAATTCCCGCTCCGGCGGCGACCCGGTGGAAAGAGTGCTTGCCGGCCGCTGGCCGGATCGATGGCTCGATATCTATGCGTCCAGGAAATATGGCCTGATCGATCCGGTGAAACGCTACCTGATGCAGGCGCAGCGGGCGTTTCGATGGCGTGATGCGCTTTTTGCCTATCGCAACGATCCGCACCGCAAGCGCATGGATCGGATGATGGTCGAGGCGGGCAATTTCGGCTTGGCCGATGGCTACGTCTTTCCGGTCCACGGGCGCCGCGGATTGATGGGACATGTTGTTGTCGGCGGCAAGGCGCTCGATCTTTCTCCCGCGGAGATCGCGCTTTTTGATGCGGTTGCGAAGAAGGCCGTGTGGCGCCTCCTGGAACTGCAGGGCCAGGCCTGCGAGCTGGAATGGGTGCCGACCCCCGAAGTGCATCTGACACGCCGGGAAATGGAAGTGCTGAATTTCCTAGCCGGCGGAATGACTTCCAATGAAATCAGTAGGATAATACAAATATCGAACCACACGGTCGATTGGTACATGAATGGTATTCAAGACAAGCTCGGTGCGCGCAACCGGCAGCATGCGGTCGCCATTGCCTTTCGCCAGGGTCTGATTTCCTGACGTCGCCACAATTTTGACATGAGGCCGGCAAGGAAAAATTGACTTCCCCACGCAAGCGATTATGGATTTATTTCGCGGGTGCAACATAGATCCCGCTTGCGCTGTTTGAGGAGACCGCCTTGTCCATATCCAAGATCCTTGTCGCCAACCGATCCGAAATCGCTATTCGCGTTTTCCGCGCCGCCAATGAACTGGGCATAAAAACGGTGGCGATCTGGGCGGAAGAGGACAAGCTGGCGCTGCATCGGTTCAAGGCGGACGAAAGTTACCAGGTCGGCCGCGGCCCGCATCTGTCGCGCGATCTCGGACCGATCGAAAGCTACCTGTCGATCGACGAAGTCATCCGCGTCGCCAAGCTTTCGGGCGCCGATGCCATCCACCCGGGTTACGGCCTGCTGTCGGAGAGCCCGGAATTCGTCGACGCCTGCGACAAGGCCGGCATCATCTTCATCGGCCCGAAGCCGGCGACGATGCGCCAGCTCGGCAACAAGGTTGCCGCCCGCAACCTGGCGATTTCCGTCGGGGTGCCGGTGGTGCCGGCAACAGAGCCGTTGCCCGACGACATGGAGGCGGTCAAGAAGATGGCCGCCGAAATCGGTTATCCGGTGATGCTCAAGGCATCCTGGGGCGGCGGCGGCCGTGGCATGCGGGCGATCCGCGCCGAAGCCGACCTTGCCCGCGAGGTGACGGAAGCCAAGCGCGAGGCCATGGCCGCCTTCGGCAAGGACGAAGTCTATCTCGAAAAGCTCGTCGAGCGCGCCCGCCACGTCGAAAGCCAGGTCCTCGGCGACACGCATGGCAATGTCGTGCACCTGTTCGAGCGTGACTGCTCCATCCAGCGCCGCAACCAGAAGGTCGTCGAGCGTGCGCCGGCGCCTTACCTGACCGAAGCACAACGCCAGGAACTGGCAGCCTATTCGCTGAAGATCGCCAAGGCGACCAACTACATCGGCGCCGGCACGGTCGAGTACCTGATGGATGCCGATACCGGAAAATTCTACTTCATCGAGGTCAATCCGCGCATCCAGGTCGAGCATACCGTCACCGAAGTCGTCACCGGTATCGATATCGTCAAGGCACAGATCCATATCCTCGAAGGGTTCGCCATCGGTACGCCGGAATCGGGCGTGCCGCGCCAGGAGGACATCCGCCTCAACGGCCACGCGCTGCAGTGCCGCATCACCACGGAAGATCCCGAGCAGAACTTCATTCCCGACTACGGCCGTATCACCGCCTATCGTTCGGCCTCCGGTTTCGGCATCCGTCTCGATGGCGGCACATCCTATGCCGGGGCGATCATTACCCGTTATTACGACCCGCTGCTGGTCAAGGTCACGGCCTGGGCGCCGAACCCGCCGGAAGCCATCGCCCGCATGGACCGCGCGCTGCGCGAATTCCGTATCCGCGGCGTCGCCACCAACCTGACCTTCCTGGAAGCGATCATCGGTCATCCGAAATTCCGCGACAACAGCTATACGACGCGGTTCATCGACTCGACGCCGGAGCTGTTCCAGCAGGTCAAGCGCCAGGATCGCGCCACCAAGCTTCTCACCTATCTTGCGGATGTCACGGTCAACGGTCATCCCGAAGCCAAGGACCGTCCACGTCCCTCCGAAGATGCGGCAAAGCCGATCGTGCCCTACACCAACGGCAACGGCGTGCCGGACGGGACGCGCCAGTTGCTCGACACGCTCGGCCCGAAGGGGTTCGGCGAGTGGATGCGCAATGAAAAGCGCGTGCTGATGACCGACACGACGATGCGTGACGGCCACCAGTCGCTGCTCGCCACCCGCATGCGCACCCATGACATCGCCCGTATCGCCGGCACCTATGCGCATGCTTTGCCGAATCTCCTGTCGCTGGAGTGCTGGGGCGGCGCCACCTTCGACGTGTCGATGCGCTTCCTGACGGAAGATCCGTGGGAGCGACTGGCGCTGGTGCGCGAGGCGGCACCGAACCTGCTGCTGCAGATGCTGCTGCGCGGCGCCAACGGCGTCGGCTACAAGAACTATCCCGACAACGTCGTCAAATATTTCGTCCGCCAGGCCGCCAGGGGCGGCATCGACCTGTTCCGTGTCTTCGACTGCCTGAACTGGGTGGAGAACATGCGGGTGTCGATGGATGCCGTCGCCGAGGAGAATAAGCTCTGCGAAGCGGCGATCTGCTACACCGGCGACATCCTCAATTCGGCCCGGCCGAAATACGATCTGAAATATTACACCAACCTCGCCGTCGAGCTTGAAAAGGCCGGCGCCCACATCATCGCGCTCAAGGACATGGCCGGCCTCCTGAAGCCGGCTGCGGCAAAGGTGCTGTTCAAGGCGCTGCGCGAGGCAACCGGCCTGCCGATCCATTTCCACACCCACGATACATCGGGCATTGCCGCCGCCACCGTGCTTGCGGCCGTCGATGCCGGTGTCGATGCGGTCGATGCGGCGATGGACGCGCTTTCCGGCAACACCTCGCAGCCCTGTCTCGGCTCGATCGTCGAGGCTCTGCGCGGTTCGGAGCGGGATCCGGGCCTCGATCCGGAGTGGATCCGCCGCATCTCCTTCTATTGGGAAGCGGTGCGCAACCAGTATGCCGCCTTCGAAAGCGACCTCAAGGGGCCGGCTTCGGAAGTCTACCTGCACGAAATGCCGGGCGGCCAGTTCACCAACCTCAAGGAACAGGCCCGTTCGCTCGGGCTGGAGACCCGCTGGCACCAGGTGGCGCAAGCCTATGCCGACGCCAACCAGATGTTCGGCGATATCGTCAAGGTGACGCCGTCCTCCAAGGTCGTCGGTGACATGGCGCTGATGATGGTGTCCCAGGATCTGACGGTTGCCGACGTCGTCAATCCGGACAAGGACGTCTCCTTCCCGGAATCGGTGGTGTCGATGCTCAAGGGCGATCTCGGTCAGCCGCCGTCCGGTTGGCCGGAAGCGCTGCAGAAGAAGGCGCTGAAGGGTGAGGAGCCCTACACCGCCGTGCCCGGCTCGCTGCTGCCGCCGGCCGATCTCGATGCCGAGCGCAAGGCGATCGAGACCAAGCTGGAGCGGCCGGTCAGCGATTTCGAATTCGCCTCCTACCTGATGTATCCCAAGGTCTTCACCGATTTTGCGCTGGCTTCGGATACCTACGGCCCGGTCTCCGTGCTGCCGACGCCCGCCTATTTCTACGGGTTGAAGGACGGGGAGGAGCTGTTTGCCGATATCGAGAAGGGCAAGACGCTGGTCATCGTCAACCAGGCGATTTCGCAGACCGACAGCCAGGGCATGGTGACGGTGTTCTTCGAACTCAACGGCCAGCCGCGGCGCATCAAGGTGCCGGATCGGGCGCATGGCGCCACGGGCGCTGCCGCGCGCCGTAAGGCGGACGTGGGCAATGCCGCCCATGTCGGCGCGCCGATGCCGGGCGTCATCAGCCGTGTCTTCGTCAATCCGGGCCAGACGGTCGGCGCCGGCGACGTGCTGGTGTCGATCGAGGCGATGAAGATGGAAACGGCGATCCACGCGGAAAAGGAAGGCACGATCGCCGAAATTCTCGTCCGCGCCGGCGACCAGATCGACGCCAAGGACCTGCTGGTCGTCTACGGCGCCTGATCGCTGACGTTCTTTATGATCCCGGGCGGCTTTTGCCGGCCGGGATCATGCTTCGGCGCGCTGCCGCAGGCGCTCGCTGACAATGATGATCAAGCCGGCGAAGACGATCAGCGTCGCGCCGACCACCACGCCCGGCCTCGGAATATCGCTCCAGATCAGGTAGCCGAGGAAAAACGCCCAGACGAGCGATGTATATTCGAACGGCGCGAGCACCGAGACCGGCGCCCGCCGCATCCCCTCGAAAAAGGCGAATTGCGCCAGCCCGCCGATGATGCCTGTGGCGGCAAGCAGGATCGTTTCCTGGAGATCGGGCGTCTTCCAGTGCCAGAAGAGCATGATCCCGGTCATGACGAGGAAAAACAGGTTGGACATCGTCATCTGCACGATGCTCTTTTCCGCCATCGCCGTCTTGCGCAGGAGGATGGTGGCGCTCGCCCAGAGCACGGCGGCCTGCAGCGTCAGGTAGACCGGCAGCGACAGGGTCAGTCCCGTCGGGTTGCTGGCGATCACCACGCCGGTGAAACCGACGGCGACGGCCAGCCAGCGCGGCCAGAACACCGTTTCCTTGAGGAAAATCATCGCCAGCACGGTCGCAACGACAGGAGCCGCGAAATAAAGCGTCGTCAGTTCGGCCAGCTGCAGGTGGCGGGCCGCCGTATAATATGACAGCCAGGCGGTGAGAAGCAGGATGCTGCGGATCGCCATCGGCTTGATGATCGGCGAATGGACGATGTTGTCGACCAGTTCCAGGCGCCCGACGAAAAAACAGCCGAGCAGGATGGTGACCGTGCGGAAGAACAGGATCTGCCAGACCGACATGGTTTCGACCAGCAGCTTGATGGTGACGTCGTGGCCGGTAAACAGGAAATAGGCGAGGCTGGTCAGCAGAATGCCGAGACCGATCGAACTTTTCACGGATGCACCATACGGTAGGCACCCCGGAAATCGGGATGCCGGAAGGGGAATGAAGTCGAAAATCGGCGGCACCTTGGTCAATGGCGGTGTCGCTGTCAATTGTCAGAACCTGCCCTTGCAGGTGAGATTTGACAGTTGTCCTGAGCGATTCTACTGGCGATAAACCGGCCCGAATCAGACTGGCTTAACAGCGGGAAACAAAACGTGACGGTGGCATTTCGGTTGGATCTTGCAAATTTAATCGATTTAAATAAAGTCCGGCAACGTTATAGGAAGTGAGATCATGGATAATTTGACGACGTCGTCCACGACCGAACGGGCTGGCGGCTTTTTTCCGAAAAGCCGTATCGCCGTTTCCCTGCTGTTCCTGATCAATGGATTCATGGTCGGATCCTGGGCGCCGAAGATTCCTGAATTCGCCAAGCGGTTGGAACTGAGCGAGGGCCAGCTTGGGTTGATGATCCTGATGTTCGGCATCGGCTCGCTGGTGATGATGCCGATCGGTGGGGCGCAGATCGCCCGCCACGGCTCGGCTTCGGTGGTCAAGGTGCTGGCGATCATGCTGGTGCCGGCGCTGCTGTTTGTAACGCTGGCCGGCAATGCCTGGTTCGGCGTCTTCGCCATGGTTTATTTTGGCGGCTTTGCCGGCGCCATGGACGTCGCCATGAATGCGAACGCCGTCGAGGTCGAAAAATCGATGCGCCGCTCGATTATGTCGTCCTGCCACGCCTTCTGGAGTCTCGGCGGCCTGCTCGGTGCGGGAGCCGGCGGTTTTCTCATTTCCCACTTCGGCACGATGACGCATGCGGTCATCCTGACGATTGCGGCAGCGACCATGCTGGCTGGCGCCTGGCCTATGATCTTTGTCGACGCGCCGCATCCGAGCGAAGGAAAGCGCAAGGCCAGGCTGCCGATGACGCCGCTGCCCTGGCTGATCGGCATCGTCGCGCTGTTTTCCATGGTGCCGGAAGGCGCGATCCTCGATTGGGGCGCGCTCTATCTGCGCCAGGAACTCGGCGCCTCCGTGACCCTGTCCGGTTTTGCCTTCGCGGCCTTCTCGCTGACTATGGCGGTGATGCGTTTTGCCGGCGACCTCGTCCGCGACCGCTTCGGTGCGGTGCTGACGCTGCGCATCAGCACGACCATGGCGATCGTCGGTATGCTGATCTCCGGATTGGCCCCGGATGCCATGCTGGTCATCGTCGGTTTCGCCATCGCCGGCATCGGCATTTCCAACATGGTGCCGATCGCCTTTTCGGCGGCCGGCAACATGCCGGGGTTGGCGCCGGGCGTCGGCATTTCGGTCGCGACCTTCCTCGGTTACTCCGGCATGCTGTTTGCGCCGTCGCTGATCGGCTTTATTGCCGAACATACCGGCTTTGCGATCATCTTCGCCACACTTCCGGTGCTTTTTATCGTCGTATTGGTGTTGTCGCATCTCGCCCGCCATGCCGACAACATCCAATGAGGCAGATCCGCAAAAAGTGATGCTCATTGGCGGTTGACAAGGACCATGGCATCATCCACCTGAAAGATTACGAATTCTGCGGGTTTTTTCTCGATGTTGTCTGCCAGTGATTATGATCCGAAACCGCGCCGGGCCTCGGTCGCCGTCGATGTCGGCGGCGTGATCGTCGGCGGCGGCGCCCCCGTCGTCGTCCAGTCGATGACCAATACCGATACGGCCGATATCGACGCCACCGTGGCGCAGGTCGCCGCGCTGTTCCGGGCCGGCTCGGAGATCGTCCGCATCACCGTCGACCGCGACGAAAGTGCCGCCGCCGTGCCGCGGATCCGCGACCGGCTGCTGCGGCTCGGCATGGATGTGCCGCTGGTCGGCGATTTCCACTATATCGGCCACAAGCTGCTCGCCGATCATCCGGGCTGCGCCGAGGCTTTGGCGAAATACCGCATCAATCCCGGCAATGTCGGTTTCAAGGACAAGAAGGACAGGCAGTTCGCCGATATCGTCGAGATGGCGATCCGCTACGACAAGCCGGTGCGCATCGGCGTCAACTGGGGTTCGCTCGACCAGGACCTGCTGACCAGCCTGATGGACCAGAACCAGGCGGAAGGTTTTCCGCTGTCGGCCCGGCAGGTGACGCGCGAGGCGATCGTCCAGTCGGCGATTCTGTCGGCGCACATGGCCGAGGAGATCGGACTGGCGCGCAACCGCATCATCCTCTCCGCCAAGGTCAGCCAGGTGCAGGACCTGATCGCCGTCTATTCGATGATCTCGGAACGCTCCGACCACGCGCTGCATCTTGGCCTCACCGAAGCCGGCATGGGCTCGAAGGGCATCGTCGCCTCGTCCGCCGCCATGGGTTACGTGCTGCAGCAGGGCATCGGCGACACGATCCGCGTGTCGCTGACGCCGGAGCCGAACGGTGACCGCAGCCGCGAGGTGCAGGTGGCGCAGGAACTGCTGCAGGTCATGGGCTTCCGCCAGTTCATCCCCGTCGTTGCCGCCTGTCCGGGCTGCGGCCGCACCACCTCGACGGTCTTCCAGGAACTGGCGCAGAACATCCAGAACGACATCCGCAAGAACATGCCGGTGTGGCGGGAAAAATATCCGGGTGTCGAAGCCCTCAACGTCGCGGTCATGGGCTGCATCGTCAACGGGCCGGGCGAAAGCAAACACGCCGATATCGGCATTTCGCTTCCCGGCACCGGCGAAACCCGGGCAGCCCCGGTCTTCATCGATGGCAAGAAGGCGCTGACGCTGCGCGGTCCGAACATCGCCGCCGATTTCGAGGCGCTGGTCATCGAATACATCGAAAAGCGCTTCGGCCAGAAGACGGCGGCCGAATAAGAGCGCCGTGAGGCGCCCTTCAGGAGTATTCTTAGCCGGCTTTCAATTCAGATACTTCAGCTCGATATATTCTAGCGTGCCGGCCACCATGTCCATCTCGTATTGCTGGCCGTAAAACTTCCAGCCTTTCTTGCGGTCGTTGACGCCGATCACCGTCATCAGCAGGCCGGCATGGCGTTCGGGGGCGGCCGGCTTGCCGCGCACCTTGGTGCGATAGGCGTCGCGGCCGATGGTTTTTCTGAAGCCGCTGGTGTTGGTATTCATCTTTGCCGTGTCGATATGGCCGTCATCGGTCTGGAAATTGACGTGCGCCACCCGTGCAGAACCGTTCTTGAATGTCGACATGGCGAAGGTGCAGCCGCTCATCGGCGCGGTGAACATGAAAGGCACGTCGCTCGGCAGGCTGGCGGTGCGGATCTGGTTGGCCTCGTAGGGCAGCCATATGGCCGGCACCGTCTGGTTGCCGCTCTGGTTCTTCCAGCTCACCTTGAGGGCGGCGATGTCGTAGCCGCTTTTCCAGAAGTGCTTCGACTTGCGCTTGACGTTGTCGTAACGATTGTCGGTATCGATGGTGAAGTTGCCGAGGACCGGCGTCTGCGACCCGCACACGCCGGTCGGCGAGGTGTCCATGACCAGCAGGTTGCTTTTGAGGAAATCGCGCGGATTGAGGAAGAACGGAGAAAGATCGACCATGGGAGCCTCGCTGGAAGATAAGCTGGGCTGATTTTTCAGCCGGCGGCCGGGCTTGTCAATCGGCTTTGCGATCGGGCATCGATCGGATGCAGGCGTCAGTGACGGCGATTGGCGATGAAGCGGGCGGTTTCCAGCAGGATCTCGGCGCGATCGCCGTAGACACCGAGGATATTGGCCGCTTCGGCGATCAGCGCCGTGAGCTTTGCTTCCGTCCAGGCCTGTCCGTGCAGGGCCGGCAGCGTGCCCTTGCCACGGGCGGCGTCCTTGCCGGTTGCCTTGCCCATGGTTTCCGGGTCGGCGGTCAGATCGAGGAGATCGTCGGCAAGCTGGAAGGCGAGGCCGATCTTTTCGCCGAACAGCCGCAGCCGCGCCCGGTCGTCCGCCGTCGCCCCGGCGACGATCGCGCCGGCCTCGCAGGCGAAACGGATCAGCGCGCCGGTCTTCATCGCCTGCAGCGTCACGATGCCCTGCTCGTCCGGCGCCTGCTGTTCGGCCGCCAGGTCGAACATCTGGCCGCCGGCCATGCCGCCGATGCCGGCGGCGCGGGCCAGGCAGAGGACGAGCTCGGTTTTCTGTCGGTCGGAAAGATCCGTTTCGGGGGCGGCGACGATATCGAAGGCGAGCGTCAGCAGGCTGTCGCCGGCGAGGATCGCCGTCGCTTCGTCGAAGGCGATGTGCACGGTCGGCTTGCCGCGCCTGACATCGTCGTCATCCATAGCCGGCAGGTCGTCGTGGACGAGCGAATAACAGTGGACGCATTCCAGCGCAGCGCCGATGCGCAGGGCCGCCTGCGGGTTTCCGGAAAAGAGTGCGGCGCTTTCGATCACCAGGAAGGGGCGCAGGCGCTTGCCGCCGTTCAGCACGCCATGGCGCATCGCCGCCATCAGGCGCGGCGGGCGCTGGATCTCGTCGGCCAGCGGGCCGTCGGAGAGCAGCTCCTCCAGAAGCGCCACGAGCTTGGCGGCATTGTCTTCCAATCGTGTTTCGAACGCTGTCGGCTGTGTCATCATCGCGGTTGTTTGCCACGCAGGCCCCGGGCTGGCAACGGGAATCGTCGAAACGGAACGGGAAGAAGCCTGCCGCATACTGGCCACGGCGCCGGCCAGAGGTTATGAGAACGGGAAGGCATCATGCGGGACGAGGTGAACTTGGATATCACGCCGGAGACACGCGCAGAGGAGACGGCCATGCCCGCCAGCCGCTGGACCCGGATTCGAGCAGGATTTCGCACCCATTGGCGCGGCCTCGTCAAGCTGGCGGTCGCCATCATGCTGCTGCCCTATGCCCTGATGCTCCTCTATCTCCTGCCTTTCATCCATCCGGTCTCGACACTGATGCTCGGCGAACTCGTCATGCTGCGCGGTTACGACCGGCGCTGGGTGGATTTCGAGGATATTTCGCCCAATCTCGTGCAGGCGGTGATGATGTCCGAGGACGGCCAGTTCTGTTTCCACGGCGGCGTCGACTGGGGCGAAATGCGTGGCGTCGTCAAGGATGCGCTCGCCGGCGAAGCGACCCGTGGGGCCAGCACCATCCCGATGCAGACGGCGAAGAACCTGTTCCTCTGGAACAGCCGCTCCTTCGTGCGCAAGGCGCTGGAAGTGCCGCTGGCGATCTCGGCGGATTTCATCTGGTCGAAGCGGCGGCTGATGGAGATCTATCTCAACATCGCCGAATGGGGACCGGGCATCTACGGCATCGAGGCGGCATCGCAATATCATTTCAAGATCCCGGCATCGAAACTGTCGAAGAAGCAGGCGGCGCTGCTGGCCGTTTCGCTGCCGAACCCGATCACCCGCGTCGCCAGCAAACCCGGCCGCGGCATGCGCCGGCTGGCCGCCGTCATCGAGCGCCGGGCACGCGGTTCCGGCGACTACATCAAATGTCTTTATGAGTGACATCACGCCATTTCGTTGGATCGGCATGCGGGCGCATGTCACGCTCGTCCTATTATGAACACCGGGGAAAGACGCCATGGCTGAACTGACGCTCTATATCGCCAACAAGAACTATTCCTCCTGGTCCTTCCGGCCGTGGATCGCCTTTACGGCGCGTGGCGTGCCGTTCCGCGAGGTGCTGGTGCCGTTCGATTTCCCGAACGGCAATCCGCGCATCAAGGAAATCTCGCCGAGCGGCAAGGTGCCGCTGCTCAGGCATGGCGACCTGTCCGTCTGGGAATCGCTGGCGATCGTCGAATATGCCGCCGAACTGTTTCCGGAGGCGGGCCTCTGGCCTGAGGACCCGGCGGCGCGCGCCGTGGCGCGGTCGGTATCGGCGGAAATGGTCGCCGGCTTCGGGGCGCTGCGCAACGCCTGCCCGATGAACATGAGGCGCAGGAAGGGCGCCATTCCGCTGCAGGAGGGCGTGGCGGCGGACGTTGCCCGCATCGAGGAAATCTGGCATGAGCGGCTCGCCCGCTCCGGCGGCCCCTTCCTGTTCGGCGATTTTTCGGCGGCCGACGCCATGTTCGCACCTGTCGTCAACCGTTTCGAGATCTACGATCTGGTGAGGCACGAAACCACGCTTGCCTACATGGCCGCCATGAAGGCGCATCCGGCCTGGAAGACCTGGGAAGAGGCGGCCCTTGCCGAACCCTGGATCGTTCCGGAGGACGAGGCGTGAGGCGATTGTCCTGGCATCGGCGGCGTCAAGGAAAAAATGCGTGGAGGGACTGGTCAAACCGGTACAGGCCATGTATAAGCCGCCCAATTTCCGAGATTGAAGCATGATTTTTCTCGGCCGGGCGTCTGGCTGGAAACTGTGCTTTGCCCGTCAAGTGGAGTAAATCAAATGGCTGTACCTAAGAGAAAAACAAGCCCGTCCAAGCGCGGTATGCGCCGCTCGGCTGACGGTCTGAAGGCACCGACCTACATCGAAGACAAGAACTCCGGTGAACTGCGTCGTCCGCACCACATCGACCTGAAGACCGGCATGTACCGCGGTCGCCAGGTTCTGACGCCGAAGGCAAGCGCATAATCGCCGCTTTCGACTTCAAGGCATCAGAGGCCGGCCCTGCGCCGGCCTTTTGCTTTTTCCGGATCGTAACACGCTTGCGGATTTCCAGGCGGAACAACTTCGGTTATGAACGGTTCACGTCCGAAGAGGAGAGCCGTTCGAGATGATTGCCGCCGTGCCCCTGATGATCGTTCCGCTGGTTCTGTACAACCTGGCCATGGCCGGACTCATGGGAAGCGGCGGGCTTGCCTCGCTCGATACCGTCGTGCTGTCGCTATCGATGCTGTCGGGCGCGCAATGGACCATGAGCCTCGGCGACCTCATGATCGTCGTCGGCCTGATCATGCTGTTCTTCGAGATTCTCAAGGCGACGCGCCACAACTCCGGTTCGCTGATCAACCACATGATGTCGCTAGTGGTGTTCGTGGCGTTCCTGATCGAATTCCTGCTGGTGAGCGGGGCCGCGACGCAGATCTTCTTCATCCTCATGACGATCGCCTTCGTCGATGTCATCGGCGGCTTTGCAGTGTCGATCCGCTCGGCCGGGCGGGATGTGTCCATCGGGCTGTAACGGCCGCCTGACGGGCGGCGGCTGATAGGGAGATTCCGGCAAAACGCTCCAGGGGATCAGAGGCTGTCGAGCTTGGTCTGCAGCGCGCGCAGCTGCTCCTTGAGTTCGTCGATATCCTTGGCTTCCGCCTTCTTGGTTTCCTTGGCCGGCGGCGTCATGAACGGCGAGAACATCTGCATCGCCTGATGGAACATGTCGGTGTTGCGGCGCACCTGCTCCTCGACCATCTGCAACGGCACCTGCAGGTTCTTGGTCAGCGGCGTCTCGCCGAAGGCGCGGGTCATCTGCTCGCGCATCTGCGACTGCTGCTCGGTGAAGGCCTGCATGGAATGTTCGAGGAAACTCGGCACGACCATCTGCATCTGGTCGCCGTAATAGGAAATCAGCTGGCGCAGGAAAGAGATCGGCAGAAGCGTGTTGCCGGTCTTGGATTCCTGCTCGAAAATGATCTGCGTCAGCACCGAATGCGTGATGTCTTCACCCGATTTCGCATCCTGAACGACAAAATCCTCGCCTCTTTTCACCATGACTGCCAGATCGTCCAGCGTCACGTAGGTGCTGGTCCCAGTGTTGTACAAACGCCTGTTGGCGTACTTCTTGATTACGATCTGGCCTTCGTTTTTCGCCATTTCCGTCTCCTGGCACCGTTTGTTATGATTGTAACGTTGCTTCTCCCGGCGCGAATGTAAGCGCAAAAGAAGGCCGGTGACAATCTCTTTGTGCGATGCGGGAAATGGTTTTAAAACCGACCAAATCCGTTTTGGCGATCGCAGCGAAAAATGCTTCGGCCACGTCTGACGGTTTGACTTGGCGACGAAGCTTTGCCAGTTTCAGCAACAACCAGTGATGCACAAGCGAGGAGATTTCCATGAGCACACCATCCGTCGTGATTGCCAGTGCGGGACGCACGGCCGTCGGATCCTTCAACGGCGCGTTTGCCGCCGTTCCCGCCCATGAGCTCGGCGCCGCCGCGATCAAGGGTGTCCTGGAGCGCGCCGGCGTCGATGCCAAGGACGTGGACGAGGTGATCCTCGGCCAGATCCTGACCGCCGGCGAAGGCCAGAACCCGGCGCGCCAGGCTGCCATGAAAGCCGGCGTGCCGCAGGAGGCGACCGCCTGGGGCATGAACCAGCTGTGTGGTTCCGGCCTGCGCGCCGTGGCGCTGGGCATGCAGCAGATCGCTGCCGGCGATGCCTCGATCATCGTGGCGGGTGGCCAGGAATCCATGTCGATGGCGCCGCATTGCGCCCATCTGCGCGCCGGCACGAAAATGGGCGACATGAAGATGGTCGACACCATGATCAAGGACGGCCTGACCGACGCCTTCTACGGCTATCACATGGGCATCACCGCCGAAAACGTTGCCCGTCAGTTCCAGCTGACGCGCCAGGACCAGGACGAATTCGCCGTCGCCTCGCAGAACAAGGCGGAAGCAGCCCAGAAGGCCGGCCGCTTCAAGGACGAAATCATCCCCTTCACCATCCAGACCCGCAAGGGCGACATCATCGTCGACCAGGACGAATATATCCGCGCCGGCGCCACGCTCGAATCGCTGGCGAAGCTGCGCCCGGCCTTCGACAAGGAAGGCACCGTGACGGCCGGCAACGCCTCCGGCATCAATGACGGCGCGGCGGCGACCGTGCTGATGAGCGAGGCGGAAGCCGTGCGCCGCGGCATCCAGCCGCTGGTACGCATCGCGTCTTGGGCCACGGCCGGCGTCGATCCGCAGGTCATGGGCACCGGCCCGATCCCGGCATCGCGCAAGGCGCTGGAAAAGGCCGGCTGGTCGATCAACGATCTCGACCTGGTGGAAGCCAACGAAGCCTTTGCGGCACAAGCCTGCGCCGTCAACAAGGGCCTCGGCTGGGATCCGGCGATCGTCAACGTCAATGGTGGCGCCATCGCCATCGGTCACCCGGTCGGCGCATCCGGCGCCCGCGTCCTCAATACGCTGGTGTTCGAAATGAAGCGCCGCGGCGTCAAGAAGGGTCTTGCAACGCTGTGCATCGGCGGCGGCATGGGTGTCGCCATGTGCGTCGAGGCGCTCTGATCCTGTCATTTACCGGATGCGGACGGGCGTTGCATGAGCCTCGCCCGCATCCCAATCCGCATGCCACAACGATAAGAGGGGGAAACACGAAATGAGCAGAGTAGCTTTGGTTTCAGGTGGGACGCGCGGCATCGGCGCGGCGATTTGCATCGCCTTGAAGGCAGCCGGTTATCGTGTTGCCGCCAATTACGCCGGCAACGAGGAGAAGGCCAAGGCTTTCCATGAAGAAACCGGCATCGCCATCTTCAAATGGGACGTGTCCGATTACGCGGACTGTGCCGAGGGCATCGCCAAGGTGGAAAGCGAGCTCGGTCCGATCGAGGTCCTCGTCAACAATGCCGGCATCACGCGGGACACCATGTTCCACAAGATGACGCCGGACATGTGGAATGCGGTCATCGACACCAATCTGACCGGCCTGTTCAACATGACGCATAACGTCTGGACCGGCATGCGCGACCGCAGTTTCGGGCGCGTGATCAATATTTCCTCGATCAACGGCCAGAAAGGCCAGATGGGCCAGGTCAACTATTCCGCCGCCAAGGCCGGCGATCTCGGCTTCACCAAGGCGCTGGCGCAGGAAGGGGCGGCCAAGAACATCACTGTCAACGCCATCTGCCCGGGTTACATCGGCACCGAAATGGTGCGCGCCGTACCGGAAAAGGTGCTCAACGAACGCATCATCCCGCAGATCCCGGTCGGCCGCCTCGGTGAACCGGAAGAGATCGCCCGGTGCGTCGTTTTCCTGGCGTCGGATGAGTCCGGTTTCATCACCGGTTCGACACTGACGGCCAATGGCGGCCAGTTCGTCGTCTGATCGCAGGCCCTGCCGCGACAAACAGAAACGGCGCCTCCGGGGCGCCGTTTCGCATTTCTGAGGTGTTGTCAGCAGCGCGCTTCGTAGCGGCGGCCGTAGCGGTCGCGATAGATGCAATAGCCCGGGCGCTTCGACTTGCTCAGCAGGTAGCCAGCGGCACCGCCGACCACGGCGCCGGCCACCGCGCCTCCGGCGTCACCGGTGATCACGCCGCCGATGACGGCGCCGGACGCTGCGCCGACCGCCGTGCCACGTTCCGTGGCCGAGCAGGATGCGAGAAGGGGAAGAATAAGGGCGCCGACAATAATTGATTTTTTCATGGAACCTCTCCCGGTTTTACTCAGATCCGGCCCATCAGGAGCAGGATGATGATAATGACGACGACAAGGCCAAGTCCGCCGGACGGGCCGTAACCCCAGCCTCGGCTATAGCCCCAGTTCGGCAATGCGCCGATAAGGAGGAGGATGAGAATGATAAGAAGAATTGTTCCGAGCATGATGCCTGTCTCCCATGTCTGCGCGATACCGATAGCGGCTTGTTAACGTGCGGCGTGCCGGAAGGTTCCAAACCCTTTCAACGGCACGTTCCGTGGGGCCTGCACGGGTCGTCGCCGGGAAAATGGGCTGTGAACAAAGGCGGGATCACCCGGAAGCACCGATTCGTCGCCGATTCGTTCACAGGCTGTTCCGCCTCAAGCTGTCGCAAAACATGACGATTGCTAGATAATTCGGGGCGGCGACGCATATTCTTCAGCCTCGCGGCATTCCCTTCTTGCCTTTGCCATGAAGGATCGCCATGTGTGAAACCATCCGGTCCGGGGGATGTTCGAATGACCGGGAACGCCAGCCTTTCGTCGATGCACGGGTAGAAACTTTGAATATGCAGCCCATGATCCTGAGCGGACGCGGCGTTGTCGCTGTGCTCGGGCCAACCAATACCGGCAAGACGCACTACGCCATCGAGCGCATGGTGGCGCATGGTTCCGGCGTCATCGGCTTGCCGCTCCGTCTCCTGGCGCGCGAAGTCTATACGCGCCTCGTCGAGAAAGTCGGGGCGCAGCATGTCGCCCTGGTGACCGGCGAGGAGAAGATCTCCCCGATCAATGCCCGCTTTTCCGTCTGCACCGTCGAGGCGATGCCGCGTGAAACCAAGGCGGCCTTCGTCGCCATCGACGAGGTGCAGCTCGCCGGCGATCTCGAGCGCGGCCAAATCTTCACCGACAGGATCCTCCATCTGCGCGGCCGCGAGGAAACGCTGCTCCTGGGGGCTGCGACGATGCGGCCGATCCTGGAGCAATTGCTGCCCGGCCTTACCGTGATCGAGCGGCCGCGCCTCTCCCAGCTGTTTTACGCCGGCCAGAAGAAGATCACCCGCCTGCCGCAGCGATCCGCCATCGTCGCCTTTTCGGCCGACGAGGTCTATGCGATCGCCGAACTCATCCGCCGCCAGCGGGGCGGGGCCGCCGTCGTGCTCGGCGCGCTGTCGCCGCGCACCCGCAACGCGCAGGTCGGCCTCTACCAGTCCGGCGACGTCGAATATCTCGTGGCGACCGACGCCATCGGCATGGGCCTCAACCTCGACGTCGATCACGTCGCCTTCGCCCAGGACCGGAAATTCGACGGCTATCAGTTCCGCAACCTCAATCCCGGCGAACTCGGCCAGATCGCCGGCCGCGCCGGCCGCCATCTCAAGGACGGCACCTTCGGGGTGACCGGCCGGGTCGATCCTTTCGACGAGGAACTGGTACGTCGGATCGAAAGCCATCATTTCGATCCGATCAAGGTCTTGCAGTGGCGGACGAAGGATTTCGACTATTCCAGCATCGCCGCGCTGCGCCAGAGCCTCGACGCCGTGCCGCGCATCGGTGGGCTGACGCGTGCTTTGCCGGCTATCGACCAGCAGGCGCTCGAATATCTTTCGCGTTATCCCGAGATCAATGATCTTGCCACGAATCCCGAAAGAGTAGAAAAGCTCTGGGAGGCCTGCGCGCTTCCCGATTATCGGCGTATCACGCCGGCGCAGCACGCGGACCTCATTTCAAGCCTGTTTTCGGACCTGGTCCGTTACGGTGCGGTAAACGAGAATTTTCTGGCGGAGCAGGTGCATCGTGCCGATCGCACGGACGGAGAGATCGACACGCTTTCGGCGCGAATCGCGCAGATAAGAACATGGACCTATGTGTCCAACCGGCCGGGATGGCTTGCCGATCCGACACACTGGCAAGAAAAGACGCGGGAAATCGAGGATCGATTGTCCGATGCGTTACATGAAAGGTTGACGAAACGCTTTGTTGATCGCAGGACATCTGTGCTCATGAAGCGCCTGAGAGAGAATGCGATGCTGGAAGCTGAAATCAGTGTGAATGGTGATGTCTTCGTCGAAGGTCATCACGTGGGACAACTGGCCGGATTTCGATTCACGACCGTGAGCGGAATGGAAGGTCCCGATGCGCGCGCCGTGCAGTCGGCGGCACAGAAGGCATTGGCGCTGGAGTTCGAGGCGCGTGCGGCACGGCTGCATGCGGCCGGCAACGGCGATCTTGCGCTGTCTTCCGACGGAACGGTGCGCTGGCTCGGCGATCCCGTGGCGCGGCTGTCGTCCAGCGATCACGTCATGCGTCCGCGCGTCATCCTGCTCGCCGACGAGCAGCTGACCGGCAATGCCCGCGAGCATGTCGTTGCCCGCGTCGAGCGTTTCGTGAACTACCATATCTCGACGGTGCTCAAGCCGCTCGACGATCTTTCGCGGGCGGAAGACCTGCAGGGCCTTGCCAAGGGCCTGGCATTCCAGCTCGTCGAAAATCTCGGCGTGCTGTTCCGCCGCGACGTCACCGACGATGTCAAGTCGCTGGATCAGGAAGCGCGTGCCTCGATCCGCCGCTACGGCGTGCGTTTCGGCGCCTACCACATCTTCATGCCTGCGCTTCTCAAGCCGGCTCCGGCCGAGCTGATCACGCTGCTCTGGGCGCTGAAGAATGACGGCCTGGACAAGCCGGGTTACGGCGACCTGATCCCGGTTCTCGCCGCCGGCCGCACCTCCGTGGTCACCGATCCGAGCTTCGAGCGCACCTTCTACAAGCTGGCCGGCTTCCGGTTCCTCGGCAAGCGTGCCGTGCGCATCGACATTCTCGAGCGTCTTGCCGATCTCATCCGGCCGCTGCTGCAGTGGAAACCGGGTTCGGGCAACCGTCCCGACGGCGCCTATGACGGTCGCCGCTTCACCACGACCACGGCAATGCTGTCCATTCTCGGTGCAACGCCCGACGACATGGAAGAAATCCTCAAGGGCCTCGGCTACCGTGCCGACCCGGTAAAAGCCGAAGACGCTGCCGCCTTCCTGGCCAGCCAGGCCGGCGCTGCGCCGGAGGTTGCCGCCGCCGTCTCCGCAGAGGAGGCGGAGAGCGCCAAGGCCGACCACGACGACGTCGACAGCGTGACGGAAGAGCCCGCCGCCGAGGCCGCGCCTGCCGCGGAGAGCAGCGAACCTGCCGCCGTCGAGGAAACGCCTGCCGTCGAGACGGCGCCCGCTGCCGAGGAGACGCCTGTCGTCGCCGCAGAGGCTGCCGCCGCTCCCGCAGACGATGTGGTTGCCGAAGTGAAGCCGGTGCTGTTGTGGCGTCCGGGTGGCCGCAACGACAACCAGCGTGGCAACCGCCCGCAGGGCGAGCGCCGTGGCGGCCAGTTCAATCGCCCGCGCGGCGGCGAGCGGGCAGCCGGCGAGGCACGTCCGGAAGGCGAAAAGCGCGAAGGCCGCGACAACCGAGACAACCGTCGTGGCGGCGACCGCCCCGATCGCTTCAAGGGCAAGGAAGGCGGCGGGCGTTCCGACCAGGCCGGCCCGCGTGGCGAGTGTCAGGATCGCGGCGACCGCAAGGGAGGCCGTCCCGACCGCAACAATGATCGTGGCGGGGCATCGCAGCCGTTGCGCTTCGAGTCCAAGCCGCCGCGCAAGGAAAAGCCGATCGATCCGGATTCGCCTTTCGCAAAGCTCGCTGCTCTCAAGGAGCAGATGAAAAAGTAAGCCCATGGTGGACGAAAAACAGCCAGGCAGTGGTTCGCGCCAGCGCATCGACAAATGGCTGTTTTTCGCCCGCATGGCCAAATCCCGTTCGCTGGCCCAGACGCAGGTCCAGTCCGGGCAGGTGCGGGTGAACGGCGAGAAGGTGACGCAGGCGAGCCAGCAGGTGAAGCCGGGCGATCTTGTCGAGCTGTCGCTGGAGCGGCGCGATGTGGTGCTGCTGGTAAAGTTGCCGGGAGAGCGGCGCGGACCTTACGAGGAGGCGCGGCTGCTCTACGAGGACCGTTCGCCACCGCCGGATGAGACAAAACGTCTCACCCCTTTCGAACAGGCCGTCCGGGCGCCCGGAGCGGGGCGGCCGACCAAGAAGGAACGGCGGTCGATCGACCGGTTTCTCAGCGAAGAGGAATAGCTGCGGATCTTTGCCGGACCGCGCGAAAACTCTGTGCGCCGATGCGTTGATTTCAGGATTGTTAATCCTTGATAAGCCGGGCCAAAGACGTTACGTCCACAGCAACGGAGACCGTTGGCCGGCGCGTTGCGCCGGTGGTTCGGACTTTCCTGTTCACGTGAAGGCTTCGAAGCGATCCCGGCGGTCGCCGGCAGCCTGAGCCACATCGTTTCTGGAGTTCATCATGACGTATGTCGTGACCGACAATTGCATCCGCTGCAAATACACCGACTGTGTCGAAGTCTGCCCCGTCGACTGTTTTTACGAGGGCGAGAATTTTCTCGTCATCCATCCCGACGAATGTATCGATTGCGGCGTCTGCGAACCGGAATGTCCCGCGGAAGCCATCAAGCCCGATACCGAGCCCGGTCTGGACAAGTGGCTGAAACTCAATGCGGAATATGCCGGCATCTGGCCGAACATCACCGTCAAGCGCGATGCCATGCCCGAAGCCAAGGAGATGGACGGCGTCGAAGGCAAGCTGGAGAAGTTCTTCTCCCCGAACCCCGGTTCAGGCGACTGACCCGGGCACGATTTCGCAAGGCCGCGGCAACGCCCAAAGCGAATCAAAACAGAATCAATTGAGGGGCTTGTGCGCGTGTCAGCGGTAACACAGGCAAAGCAAATTATTGATTTCCTCATATTTTTATGCTAGGGTCGCAACACTGATCCACATTGCGGCATTTCGTGTGCCCAAAACCATCACGAAAGCAACGAATAACCCCTAACGCGGTCTCTGCGACAACATACAGCGAGTTTGGCTGTCGGGTCTCATGATCGCGATGATGGGTTTCTTTTTGCGCGCGCGTTTGGACGGACCAGAAATGGAGTCACCCGACGGTGTCCCCGTCTCATCCGGGCCTGACTGACCCGGCCCCGGCGAACATGCCGGGTGCGTTATAGGGAGTTTTTAGAACGCATGACGACCCAGCAGAAAAAATCTTCAGCGCGCCACGGCTTCAAGACCGGTGAGGCGATCGTTTATCCCGCCCACGGGGTTGGCACGATCAGCGCCATCGAGGAGCAGGAAGTTGCGGGCATGAAGCTCGAACTTTTCGTGATCGATTTCGAAAAGGACAAGATGCGCCTCAAGGTGCCGGTCGCCAAGGCCGTCAGCATCGGCATGCGCAAGCTGTCCGAGACCGATTTCGTCGAACGTGCGTTGAAGGTCGTCCAGGGCAAGGCCCGCGTCAAGCGCACCATGTGGTCGCGCCGCGCCCAGGAATACGATGCCAAGATCAATTCCGGCGATCTGATCGCCATTGCGGAAGTGGTTCGCGATCTCTACCGGGCGGAAAACCAGCCCGAGCAGTCCTACTCCGAGCGCCAGTTGTATGAAGCTGCGCTCGACCGTATGGCCCGCGAGATCGCCGCCGTCAACAAGATGTCGGAAACCGAAGCGGTCCGTCTCGTCGAGACGCACCTCGCCAAGGGGCCGAAGCGCGGAAAGACGATCGAGGAAGACGATTCCCAGGACGAAGCGGCCTAAAATAGGCTTCCCTTCGGTTTTTTAAAGACCCGGCCTTCGAGCCGGGTTTTTTTATTGGAACTTTTTTGGCGCCCGCGACGTTTCATCATCGCGACTAGCCCTGTTGGCCATCGAAACGAGGCCCTGCGGCCAACCGTGCGGGTCGCTGGGCGGTCTACCGATGTGTCAGGCATCCTCACCGTTCACCTCTGGTGGCTTTCATGGAGAAATCGCATGAAGAGTATGTCTGCAGACCGGCGTATGATCAAAATCGCCATGGCGGCCCCCTATCTTGCCCGCGACGAGGAACACGACCTTGCCGTCCGCTGGAAGGAAAGCTCAGACCAGAATGCGCGCAACCAGATTGCCATGGCGCATATGCGGCTTGTCGTTTCCATGGCGGGGAAATTCCGCCATTTCGGCCTGTCCATGAGCGATCTGGTGCAGGAAGGTTATGTCGGGCTTCTGGAAGCCGCCGCCCGCTTCGAGCCGGAGCGCGATGTTCGTTTCTCGACCTATGCCTCCTGGTGGATCCGCGCCTCGATGCAGGATTATATCCTGCGCAACTGGTCGATCGTGCGCGGCGGCACCAGTTCTGCCCAGAAGGCGCTGTTCTTCAATCTTCGGCGCCTGCGCGCCAAGCTTGCCCGCGGCGACAGCCAGTTGACGGCCCAGGCCATCCACGAAGAAATCGCCGCCGCCCTCGGCGTCAGCCTCGCCGACGTCCAGACCATGGATGCCCGCCTCTCCGCCAACGACACCTCCCTTCAGATGCCGACGATTTCCGGCGATGCCGATAGCGGCGAGCGGCTCGACATGCTGGCCTGCGACGATCCGCTGCCGGATGAGCAGGTTTCGATCATGATCGATACGGAGCGGCGGCTGACCTGGCTCAATGCGGCGCTTGGCCATCTCAACGAGCGGGAAATGCGCATCATCCGGGCGCGACGGCTTGCCGACGACGGGGCGACGCTGGAAGAACTCGGCGCCGATCTCGGCATCTCCAAGGAGCGGGTGCGCCAGATCGAAAGCCGGGCGCTACAGAAGCTCAAGCAGGCGCTGGTAAGCGCCGATCCCGGCATGGCCGCTTACGCCTGAGGCGCAATCGAGACTGCCCGGCGGTTTTGCATGAAAACCACAGGGCATTCCTTACTTCGGTGAAGAAGCGGAATTGCTCCTGCTGGTCGGCTTATTCCGATATGATCTTGACCTTGTCGCCACGCGATAGCGAGGCGCCTGTCGGCAGCGCATTGATCATCTTGAACAGATCGAGCTTGCGGTCCGTGCCCATCATGCGCGCGGCAATCGAGGGAATGGTGTCGCCGTCCCGCACGGTAAGAACACGTACCCGCAACGGCTTCAGCGATGCGGTTTCCTGCGGCGTCATGCGCCGGAAGGTGGTGCGCAGGACGTTGGCGGTCGGTTCGAGCGACGGGCTGCCTTTCGGCACGGCCGTCAGGAAACGGAAGATCTGCTTGTCGATGCGAATGACCGTCACGTCGAAATCCCAGCGTTCGGCCTGGGCGCGTGCCGTGGCGGCCTCCAGGCCGTTGACGGTAGTGGTGCGGATCGTATCCGGCAGCAGGCCGGTGACCCAGCCGCTGGAGATATAGTTCGTCAGGCTGCGCTGCTGTTCGTCCGCCACGCCGTCGAAACGGATGGCGATATCGCCGGGGCCGGTCGCCAGCACGGCTTCCACCTTGTTGTCGATCTGGAAACCGGCAGGCACGTCGAAACGGATGCCGAGGCTGCCGTGCAGGAACGTCTGGCCGCGGACATAACCTTCCTGCGGGCTGTCGCCGTAGAGCAGGCCGTCGATGCCAGCGAGATAATAATCCCGGCCGCGGTCGCCGCTCTGGCCTTCCGGGCCGAAATTGCGGGCATGACGGCGGGCGAGGTCGATGCGTTGCGCCGAGTTCGGGTGGCTGGACAGGAAGTCCAGGCTCTGGTCGGCATCGGGATCCACCGACATGAAGCGGCTGTAGGCGGCCATGGAATCGAGGAAACGGGCGGCGGCATACGGATCGTAGCCGGCTTCGCCGAGCATGCGCACGCCGATCACGTCGGCCTGAAGTTCCTGGTTTCGCGAGAAGGCCGCAAGCCTGAGCTTGCCGCGTGCCAAAGCCTGCTTGCCGGCGAGATCGCTGGAGAGCACTTCCGCCACCACCCGGCTCGCAATGACTTCCGCCTCTTCGCGCTTCTGGCGCTCGATGCCGTGATTGGCGGTGACGTGCGCCATTTCATGCGACAGCACGGCGGCGACCTCGGAGGCGTCGTTGGCGAGCGCCAGCAGGCCACGGGTGACGTAGAGATAGCCGCCCGGCAGCGCGAAGGCGTTGATCGCCGGCGAATTCAGGATGGTGATGCGGTAGGATTGCGCCGGGTTTTCCGAAACGGCGGTCAACGCGCCGGTGATGCGGGCGACCAGCCTTTCGGTCTTCTCGTCATGATATTCGCCGCCGTAGCTGGCGACGATGCGCGGATGTTCGCGGGCGCCCATCTGGGCGCGCGGATCGTTCTTCTGCACCTCGTCGACGATCTGCGGATTGTTGGATGGCGCGACGGTCGGCTCATAGACCTGCTCCGTCAGAGATTGACAGCTCGAAAGCGCCACGGCCGCCGCAAGCAGGACGACGGCAACGCGCGGCCATGATGAATTCTGCTTGAAAGCATCGGTCTGTCTGGGAGCTGCTGCGCGCGTCGTCATTATCGTCAGGGTCGTTTCCACTCGTGTCTCGGCCGCGGGCAGGTCAACATTGAAGCTGGTGTCATCGGGGTAGAAAGCCCCGATTCACAACCTGTCCGTCCAGTCAAGCCAATGGTCTGCTCTAGCTGATTTCGACGGGGGTTGCATAGCGAGACGTGCTTTAATTATGGCGGCGTTGTATTTTAGCAAGCATCATTTCGCAGAGCATATAACGTGTCCCGTTCCTGCCATGTCATCTGGGGGCGACCAAATTGTGGCAAAGACTTCACCTTATGGTCAACAGAAGGTTAAGATCCGAGGAAATCAAGCACTTCCGGGATGTTGCGATGCGCCAGGAATGCGTCGACCGGTGCGCTGAGAGCAATCCTGCCCTGTGAAACGAACAGGGCATGATCGGCAAGGCGGCGGACTTCGGCGGGATCGTGGGTGACGAGCAGCACGGTGTTGCCGGTGTCGTCATGCAGCGCCTGCAGCAGCGCCGCCATGGACTGGCGCAGGCTGGGATCGAGGGCTGCGAAGGGTTCGTCGAGCAGCAGGACCGGGCGATTGCGGACAAGGGCGCGGGCGAAGGCTGCCCGCTGCCGCTCGCCGCCCGACAGGGACGGCGGCAGCCGTTTTTCGAAGCCGGCGAGCCCGACCCGGGCGAGTGCCGCCGAAATGCGGTCGCGATCGGCTGAAGACAGCGCGAAGCGCGGGCTGATGCCAAGGCCGATATTGGTAAACAGGTCGAGATGCGAAAACAGGTTGTTGTCCTGGAAGACCAGCGACACCGGCCGTTCGCTGGGGTGAAGGGCGGTGACGTCCTGACCGGCGAGTAGGACCCGCCCGCGATCCGGTGTCTCGAAACCGGCGAGAAGGTTCAATAGCGTGGTCTTGCCGGAACCGGACGGGCCGGTGACGGCGATGATTTTGCCGGCGGGCAAAGCCATGTCGAAATCGAAATCCTGCGTACCCAGCCGCAACCGCACGCCGTCGAGAGCGATGCCGGCGCCGTTTTCACCGGTTTTGACGTCACCGCTCATCGCGTTCCTCCGGAATTTTCAGGCCGGCCGTACCGGCGATGGTCAGGCCGAGGCAGATGAGGCCGAGCAGCAGGGCAAGGCCATCGGCATCGGTGGTGCGGTAGCTGCCGAGCCGGCTGTAGAGCAGCCAGGGCAAGGTCGTCAGCCCGTCGGCGCCGAACAGGGCGACGGCGCCGAGGTCGCCGAGCGACAGGGCCATGGCGAAGGAGAGCGCCATCAGCAGCGGTTTTTTCAGGCCCGGCCAGTCGATGAGCCGCAGTCTCGTCCATCCTGCCAGTCCCAGGCTCGCGGACAGGCGGGCGGTACGGATGCGGTGGGCGGCCATGGCGGGCGCGACGATGCGGATGACGAAGGGCAGGGACATCAGCGTGTTGATACCGAGCACGAGGACGGGTGCGAGCATGCTCGTATCGCCGCCCGGAAGCAGCAGCAGGAACCAGCCGGTCGCCAGCACGACGGGCGGCACCAGCAGCACCAGCGAAGAGGTGCCGCCGAGCGTGGCCGAAAACAGCCGGGCGATGCGGGCGGGGTTCCTTTTGGCCGCGATCGCCTCGCGCGCCTGCGTGATCGCCATGGCGAGAGAGACCGACAGCAGGCCGGCACCGAGAGCGATCGACAGGCTGGTGAGGGCTGCGCGCCAAAAAATCGTTTCGCCAAGCAGCTTGGGCAGGTCGGCCCTGGCGCCGGCAAGGGCGACGGCGGCAAGCGGCAAGCCGAGGAACAGCACCGCGAGCGAGAGCACGGTGACGTCCCACAGGCGTGCGGCGATCTTCCGGCCATCCAGCCGGCGCACGGGTTTTCCGGCGGCAATGCCGCGGTCTTCCGGGGCGGGAAACAGGGTGAGGAAACCGAGGATGCCGGCGGTGACGACGATCTGCATCAGCGCTAGCGAGACGGCGCGCTGCGGTGCGAAATCGAAACGCAGCGACTGGTAGATCGCCACTTCCAGCGTCGTGGCCGCCGGTCCGCCGCCGAGGATCAGCACCAGCGTGAAACTGGTGGCGCAGAGCATGAAGATCAATCCGGCAATGCCGGGCACCAGCCGGCGAAGGGCCGGCCATTCGATGAAACGAAAGACGGAAAGGCCCGGCATGCCGAGATTGCCGGAAACCAGCCAGTATTCCGCCGGGATGCGCTCCAGTCCGATCAGCATCAGCCGGCAGGCAAGCGGCAGGTTGAAGAACACATGGGCAAGCAGGATGCCTGCAAGTCCATAGATGTGGATCGGCTCCTGCAGGCCAAGCCAGGCGAGCGTGTCGTTGACGATGCCGCGCCGCCCCCAGATCGCCAGCAGGCCGAGCGCGCCGATCAGTACCGGCAATCCCATCGGCACCGCCATCAGCCGGATGATCCAGATGCGGCCGAAAAACCGCCGCTGCCTCGCCAGTGCCAAGGCGACGGGCATGGCGAGAGCCACGGAGAGAAGCGTGGACAACAAGGCTTGCAGCAGCGTGAAGCGCAGAATGCGCAACGTGTAGGGATCGGCAAGCGCGCTCATCGAGGATGAAGAGGCGCCGGCGAATGTCAGCAGCGCAAAAACCGCCAGGCCGACGAACAGCAGAATGCCGGCGAGGCTGAAAACCCCGCCGGCAAGAGCCCTGCGTCGTTCGGCCGGCGTCATCACGATCAGTTGGCGCTCATGGCGGCGAGCCACTCGTCGATCCAAGCCGCGCGGTTCCTGGCCACCTCTTCAGGCGACATCAGGAAGGTCTTCTGCGGAACGACCAGCTTGCCGAAGGCATCCGGCAGCGGCTGCGACGTGGCCGAGACCGGCATCATCCAGTTGTTGGTCGGGATGGTGTCCTGGAAGCCGGGACCGATCATGAAGGAAAGGAAATCCCTGGCGAGTTGCTTGTCCTTGGCGTTTTTCAAGAGACCGGCAACCTCGATCTGGATGTAGTGGCCTTCGGAAAAGGCGGCCGCCTGGTAACGGTCGGTGCTTTCCGCGACCATGTGGTAGGCCGGCGAGGTGGTGTAGGAGAGCACCATCGGCGCCTCGCCCTTGGTGAACAGGCCGTAGGCCTCCGACCAGCCGGGCGTGACGGTGAGGACGCGGTTCTTGAGCTTGGCCCAGGCGTCCGGCGCCTTGTCGCCATAGACCGACCTGACCCAGAGCAGCAGGCCGAGGCCGGGGGTCGAGGTGCGCGGATCCTCGATGACGATCTTTTGCGACGGATCGCCCTCGACCAGTTCCTTCAGGCTCGCCGGCGGCGCCTTCAGCACCTGCGTGTCGTAGACGACGGCGAAGTGGCCGTAATCGTAGGGAATGAAAACCGGATCCTTGAAGTCGCCGGGCACCTTGACGGCGGTCGTATCGATGCCATGGTCTTCGAAAAGGCCGGTGTCCTTGGCCTCGCTGACGAGGTTGGTGTCGAGGCCGAGCACCAGGTCGGCCTTGCTGCCTTCGCCCTCGAGCTTCAGCCGCGACAAAAGTGCCACGCCATCGGCGACGCCGACGAAATCGACGGTGCATGCGCAGGTCTTCTCGAAGGCTTCCTTGACCTTGGGGCCAGGACCCCATTCGGCGATGAAGCTCTCATAAGTGTAGATCGTCAACGTCTTGTCGGCGGCATTGGCTGCGCTGGAAAAAGCAAGCAACGCCCCGACGGCGAGTGCGGCTAGGGAAAACAGTGTCGAAGTCTTCTGGATCGGCATGACGCCCTCCTCTTCCAGGTTGATATTGGATGGGAAAAGTGGCGTCGCTTGAAGATCGCGCGTCTAATCCCTCCGCCGGTGTTAACCGGATCAGGTTCCGCGGGTTAGCGTTTGCACGCCTCTCAGCCAGATCTCCGTTGCCGGACATAAGGCACCCCGTTAGAGCGACAAGAGATGTAGCGGCGGAAAGGCCGCTTGGCAAGCATTCGATATGCCGAAAGCGGTCATGCCTCGCCGGCGCGTGGCAGGCGGACCGGCTTTAGCGACAGGGCGGCGATGAGGCCGATGGTGGCGATGCCGGCGGCGGTGAGGAACAGCGGCAGGAAGGCATGCGAATAGGTCTCGGCGATCGCCTGCCGCGTTTCGGCCGGCAGGGCGGCCAGCATCTTCGGCGTCAGTTGCTCGATATCGGCAACGCCGGGCACGATCTCGCCCAGGCGGGCGATGCCCGAGGCGACGACGGCGCCGTAGATCGAGATGGCGATGGCCGCGCCCGACATGCGCGTCAGCGTCACCGCGCCGGTTGCCGCGCCGATATCGCCTTTTGCGGCAGCATTCTGCACGCCGAGGATCGGAACCTGCTGGCCGAGGCCCACCCCGAACCCATGCAACAGCAGGATGGCGGAAATGACGACGATCGACGTGCCGGCATGGACCTGCGTGAACAGGCCGAGCGCCAGCAGGCACAACGAGGTGCTGGCGATCGAGAACGGCTTGTAGCGTCCGTAGGCGGCGATCAGCCGGCCGGCGGACAGCGAACCGCAGACGATGCCGCCGGTGAGCGCGATGAACAGCAGGCCGGCAGCGGTGGGCGACAGGCCGGTGGTCGTCTGCAGAAACAGCGCGTAATAGTTGACCAGCCCGATGCCGATGGCGCCGCTTGCCAGCGAGATGACCAGCAGCAGCGTGAAGGTCGGATTGCTAAACAGCGACAGCGGCACGACCGGTTCCGGCGCCCGGCGTTCCACCACCACCCAGGCGACGGCGCACAGAATGCCGGTGGCGACGATGGCGGCACTTTGCACCGAGACCAGCGAGCCGAACAGTTCGGCGCTGTCGGCCGCCAGCACGACGCTCGCCACGGCGGCGGCGAGCAGCAGCGCACCGGCGTAGTCGATTTTCGGCTGGCGCGCCGGGCGGCGGTAGGGCAGCAGGAACATCAGGCCGGTAAGCACCAGCAGGCCGATCGGCACGTTGACCAGGAAGATAGAGCGCCAGCCGAAAAAGTCGCTCATCGTGCCGCCGAGCGTCGGGCCGATGGCGCCCGACGCCATCAGCATCAGGCTGGAATAGCTCTGGTATTTGGCGCGTTCGCGCGGTGCGAAAAGATCGGCGTTGATCGAGAAGATTGACACCATCAGTCCGCCGCCGCCTAGCCCCTGCAGCACGCGGGCGGCGATCAGCGTGTTCATCGATACCGCCAGACCGCAGACCATCGAGCCGACGACGAAGATGACGACAGCGGCGATCATCACATATTTGCGGCCGAACAGGTCGCCGAGCTTGCCATAGAGCGGCATCACGGCGCTGGAGGCGAGCAGGTAGGACGAGCCGACCCAGCCGAACCTTTCCATCTGGCCGAACTCGCCGACGATGGTCGGCAGGGCGGTGGAAACGATCTGGTTGTCGAGCGTTGCCATGAAAAGGGCCGTCATCAGCAGCGAGAAGACCAGCAGGCGGCGCCGGTTGTCGGTGACAAGCGGCAGAGGGGTGGGTTGCATATCCATAAAAAAGGTCCGGTGACGTTGAGCAATTTATGTGCTTTCAGCATATAATTGTCAACAGCATGTTTTTGTCGCCGGCATATTTCCATTCCGCGGCGGTTTTGCTATGGGAAATCATGGACGACAGCACGATGACCGAATCCGGTACGCAAGAAAAACCCGAAGCGCTCGGCGTCGAGCGCATCGGCCAGGCCATGTCGCGTATGCGCATCATGATCGGCCGGCGTGTCGTCGGGCGCGTCGCGCTGCAGAACGTGGCGCCGGATCTGGATATTTCGCATATCGACGTGCTCGACGTCATCAAGCGGGCGGAGCGGGACAGCGAGGTAACGGTCGGCACGATTGCCGAGCGCATGCGCATCGATCCCTCGCGCGCCAGCCGCGTGGTTGCCGACATGGTCGAGCGGGGCGTGTTGCGCCGCGAGGCGTCTCAGGCGGATGCGCGGCGCATCGTCGTCGTCCTGACCCCGCTCGGGCTGAAGCTCCTTGAAGAAATTCGTGCGGTAAAACTGGCGGCGATCGCCGAAATCGTCGCCGACTGGCCGCAGGCCGATATCGAGAGCTTTTCGCGGCTGTTCGAGACGTTCATCGGTGGTTTCGAGGCGCTGTATGTCCAGCGCGAGAAGAAGCTCCAGGACGGCGGTTCGTCGGCCTGATCGTGGCCGCCTTTCCTTCTCCCCGTCAGGGAAAAGGAGGCAGGCGGCACGCGCGCAATCAGCTCTTGCTGAAGACGTAATCCGTTTCCTGTTTCAGCGTCTGGCCGGGCCGCAGGATGGCGTTCGGGAAATCGGCGTGGTTGACGGCGTCCGGCCAGACCTGCGTTTCCATGCAGAAGCCGGCGAAGGCGCCGTAGCGGCGGCCTTCCAGGCCGGGCACCGGTACGTCGAGCTTGAAGCCGGCATAGAACTGGACGCCGGGTTCAGTGGTCCGCACCTCCATGGAAACGCCGGAATTGATGCTGCGGGCCAGCGCGATGCTGCGTTTTGCCATGCGCTGGCGCGACAGGCAGAAATTATGGTCGAACAGCACCTGCTCGCCGTTTTCGAACCGCTTCATCGGCCCCATTTCGCGGAAATCGAAAGGGGTGCCGGCGACAGGGCGAAGCTCGCCGGTCGGGATCTGCGCTTCGGTGGTCGGCAGGTAGTGATCGGCGGCGATCATCAGGTCATGGTCGAGGGCGTTTTCGCGGCCGTCGAGGTTGAAGTAGGAATGCTGGCACAGGTTGACCGGCGTTGGCGCATCCGTGCTTGCCTCGTAGGTCACCGAAAGAACCCCGTCGCCATGCAGGTGATAGGTGGCGGTGATGTCGCAGTTGCCGGGATAACCGGCACGGCCGGCCTGGTCGACGATGCGCAGGACGACACTGTCGGCAGCCTGGTCGACGATCGTCCAGTTCTGCTTGGCGATGTTGCCGGTGCCGCCATGCAGGTGGTTGATGCCCTTTTCGTTGCGATCGAGCTGGATTTGCTCACCGTCGAGCACGAAGTGGCCGCCGTCGATGCGGTTGGCGCAGCGGCCGGGCGTGGCGCCGAAATAGGAGGAATATTGCGGATAGCTGGCAAAATCGTCGAAGCCGAGCACCAGCGGCGGCGCATGGCCATCGAGGCGCAAGTCCTGGATGACCGAACCCCAGGTCATCACCTTCGCCGTCAGCCCGCCGCCCCTGATCGTCACCCGGTAAACGGGCTCGCCGGCCGCCGTCGTTCCGAAAACTTCGCTTTGAAAACCTGTATCCGCCATATCCGCGTCGCCTGCCATGTGCTTGAGAAATTCGAGTGCAAAATGCTGCAGTTTTCGGCAAACCGCAATTAGTAATATTTTTGCCGCGTTCAGCGGGAGAGGGCGCGTGTCGCCTGTTCCAGACCGCCGAGCGTCAGCGGATACATCTGTCCGGCAAACAGGTGCCGTACGATACCGATCGACGAGGTATATCCCCAATAATCCTCACGGACGGGATTGAGCCAGATCGATCTGCGGAAGTGTCCGGTCAGGCGCGACAGCCAGACTTCGCCGCTCTCCTTGTTCCAGTGCTCGACCGAACCGCCGGCATGGGTGATCTCATAGGGACTCATGGCCGCATCGCCGACAAAGACGGCGTGATGGTCCGGTCCGAAGGTGCGGATGATGTCTTCGGTCGGCGTTACGTCGACGCGTCGGCGGCGATTGTCCTTCCACACGCCTTCATAGGGACAATTGTGGAAATAAAAATAATCCATGTGCCGGAATTCGGCGCGGGCAGCGGAAAACAGCTCCTCGACGATACGGATGTGATCGTCCATCGAGCCGCCGACATCGAAGAACATCAGAAGCTTGACGGCGTTGCGGCGTTCCGGCCGGGTCTGCACATCGAGATAGCCGTGTTCGGCGGTGGCGCGGATCGTGCCGCCGAGGTCGAGTTCGTCGGCAGCACCGGCGCGCACCCAGCGGCGCAGGCGTTTCAGCGCTACCTTGATGTTGCGGGTGCCGAGCTCGACTGTGTCGTCGAAATTGCGGAACTCGCGGCGATCCCAGACCTTGGCGGCGCGGCGGTGGCGCGATTCGTCCTGGCCGATGCGCACGCCTTCGGGATTATAGCCATAGGCACCGAAGGGCGAGGTGCCGGCGGTGCCGATCCATTTCGAGCCGCCCTGGTGCCGGCCCTTCTGCTCCGCCAACCGCTGCTGGAGCGTTTCCATCAGCTTGTCGAAGCCGCCGAGGCCTTCGACAAGCTTCTTTTCCTCGTCCGTCAGGTATTTTTCGGCAAGCTTGCGCAGCCAATCTTCCGGAATGGCGGCGTCCTCGACGGCCCCGCCGCCGGCGACGGCTTCCAGTCCCTTGAAGCGGCTGGCGAAGACCTGGTCGAAACGGTCGATGAACCGCTCGTCCTTCACCAGCGCGGCGCGCGCCAGGAAGTAGAATGCCTCGATGTCGAAATCCGCCAGCCCTTCCCGCATGCCTTCCAGCAGCAGCAAAAATTCCCGCAATGTCACGGGAATTTTTGCGGCCTTGAGCTCGAGGAAGAAAGGAATGAACATCGGGGCCTAGAAATTGCGCTGGTAGACCAGGAAGGGCGTCTTCTCCGCCAGCCTATCATAGAGGCGCCGGGCGGTGGCATTGAATTCCTGCGTCATCCAGTAGACTTCCTTCGAGCCCCGGCTGGTCGCCTTTTCATAAACCGCCTCGATCAGCGCCCGGCCGATGCCGGTGCCGCGCACATCCGGGTCGGCATAGAGGTCCTGCAGGTAGCAGATGTCGTCGATATGCCAGCAGGAGCGATGGAAGAGATAGTGCGCCAGGCCCACCGGCCTGCCGTCGAGCACGGCGATCAGCCCGTTATATTCATTGGGCTGGCCGCTGAGCAGCCGGACGAAGGTGGAGCGATAGATCTCTTCCGGCAGGACTGTTTCGTAGAAGGCGAGGTAGGCCGTCCAGAGCCGGCGCCAGTCCGGCTCGTCCTCGGCACGCAAGGGTCTGATCTCGAGGCTGCCGCTCATGGTTTTTTTCCTCCCGCGCCGATTTCCGACAATTCGTAGGGTGTCGTCTGGTAGATCTCGTTGATCCAGTTGCCGAAGAAAAGATGCGCATGGCTGCGCCAGCGGTTCAAGGGCGGCAGGTCCGGATCGTTGTGCGGAAAATAGTCGTGCGGCATCTTGATCGGCACGCCGGCATTGATGTCGCGGAAATATTCGTCCGCCAGTGAGGTCGAATCATATTCGACATGGTTGAACATGTAGAGCCGCTTGCCCGCCTTCTCGTGCAGCAGGCAGACGCCCATCTCCTTCGATTCCATCAGGATTTCCAGGCCTTCCGCCTTTTCGATGTCGGCGCGGCGCACTTCGGTCCAGCGTGATACAGGCACGCCGAAATCGTCGGAAAAACCGTTGAGATAGACGGAGGACGGTTTCAGGTTGAGGTGGCGATAGACGCCAAACGCCTTTTCCTTCAGTTCGTGTTTCGGCACGCCGTGGAAATGATAGACCGCGGCCATCGCCCCCCAGCAGACATTGAGCGTCGAATGGACATTGGTCGCGGTCCAGTCGAAGATCTGCTGCATCTCGTTCCAGTAGGTCACCTGTTCGTAGGCCAGCGTCTCCACCGGCGCGCCGGTGATGATGAAGCCGTCGAACTTGCGGTGCTTCACCTCCTCCCACGTCTCGTAGAAGGCGAGCAAATGGTCTTCCGAGGTGTTTTTCGCCTTGTGGCCGCCGATGCGCACCAGGGACAGTTCGACCTGCAGCGGGGTGGCGCCGATCAGGCGCGCCATCTGGATTTCCGTCTTGATCTTGTTCGGCATGAGGTTCAGGAGCCCGATCTGCAGCGGCCGGATGTCCTGGCGCCCGGCCAGGGTCTCGGTCATCACCCGCACGCCCTCGTTCACGAGGGTTTCGTAGGCGGGCAAGGTATCGGGGATCTTGATAGGCATGTGCTGTCACTCGTCCAAAACGAAAAACCGGCGGCATGAAAAACTGCTATCGGTCCGTGACGCACGGCCCTTTAGCAAGTTGTTTAACGTGGCTGCAAGCCGGCCGGCCAAATCACCACAGGTCTCTAGATAATCCCGGAGTGATGAAGAATCAATCTCCCTGAGCGAATCCTATGCGATGGCTCAATCCCGCCGCGCCATGAAGGCCAGCCGTTCGAACAGGTGCACGTCCTGCTCGTTCTTCAGCAGGGCGCCGTGCAGGCGGGGAAGGGCATTCTTCGCATCCGCCCGGAGGTCGGCGGGATCGATGTCGTCGGCAACCAGCAGGCGGATCCAGTCGAGCGCTTCCGAGGTCGAGGGTTTCTTCTTCAGGCCCTGCATGTCGCGGATCTCGAAGAACTGCGTCAGCGCCGCTTTCAGCAGGGTCTGCCGGATACCGGGGTAATGCACCTCGACGATGCGGGCGAGCGTATGGGCATCCGGAAAGCGGATGTAGTGGAAGAAACAGCGGCGCAGGAAGGCATCCGGCAGTTCCTTTTCGTTGTTGGAGGTGATGATGACGATCGGCCGGTGGCGGGCGCCGATGGTCTCGCCGGTTTCGTAGACGTGGAATTCCATGCGGTCGAGTTCCTGCAGCAGGTCGTTGGGGAACTCGATGTCGGCCTTGTCGATCTCGTCGATCAAAAGCACGCATTTCCTGTCCGTTTCGAAGGCCTGCCACAGCTTGCCGCGGCGGATGTAGTTCTTGACGTCGTTGACGCGCTCGTCGCCGAGCTGGCTGTCGCGCAGCCGCGAGACGGCGTCGTATTCATACAGTCCCTGCTGCGCCTTGGTGGTCGACTTGACGTTCCACTCGATGATGTCGAGGCCGAGTGCGGCGGCGATCTGGCGGGCGAGTTCGGTCTTGCCGGTGCCGGGCTCACCTTTCACCAGCAGCGGCCGCTCGAGGCGGATGGCGGCGTTGACGGCGATCATGAGATCCTTGTCGGCGATATAATCGGCGGTACCCTGAAACTGCATCGGTATTTGACTTTTCCTTAGCGAAGACCGGCGCAAACTAGGGAGCCCGGACGGCAAGCGCAAGGGTGGCCGTGGCTCTTGCCGGCGGCAGCGCGTCAAACTGTCGTTCGACAAGTGCCGGGTGCATGCTTATGTGAAGATCGGACATTCCGCAGCAGAAGGTTTCCATGGCCCAGGTCGAACCTGCCGTGTCGGCTCCCGCCGATGATGTCGCCGAACCGGCGATCGGTTTTTTTGCGCAGGTTGCGATGATGTTGCGGGCTCTGTGGGGCGCCAGGGTCCGCAACCTGCTGCTGCTTCTGGCGGCGATCATGCTGGCGATCATCCTCGCGACGGCCTATGTGCAGGTCCTGCTCAACCGCTGGAACGTGCCCTTCTACGATGCCCTGCAGCGGCGCGACCTCGACGCCTTCCTCATGCAGTTGCAGCAGTTCGCCATCATCGCCAGCCTGCTCCTGCTGCTCAACGTGGCGCAGACCTGGTTCAACCAGCTCGTCGGCCTGAAGATGCGCGACGGTCTGACCCGTGACCTCGTCGACCAGTGGCTGAAACCGAAACGGGCGCTTCGCCTGTCGACCATGGGCATTCTCGGCGTCAATCCCGACCAGCGGCTGCACGAGGATGCCAGCCACCTCTCCGAAATGACCACCAGCCTGACGATCGGTCTGGTGCAGGCGACCATCATGCTGGCGAGCTTCGTCGGTGTCCTGTGGGAACTGTCGAGCGGTTTCGTCTTCACCTATCGCGGCGACAGTTTTTCGATACCCGGCTACATGGTCTGGGCGGCGATCGTCTATGCGGCGTCGGCCTCGCTGCTCAGCGCCGTCGTCGGCCGCAAGCTGGTGACGCTCAACGCCAACCGCTATTCGAAGGAAGCGGAACTGCGCTCCTCGCTGATGCGCACCAACGAAAACCTCACGGCGATCGCGGTGCTGAAAGGCGAGGGGGCCGAGCGCAAGCGCATCGATCTCGACATCGCCGCCGTTCTCGCGACCATGTGGCGGCTGGCGCTGGCACTGACCAACCTGCGCTGGGTGTCGGCCGGTTACGGCTGGCTGACGGTGATCGCGCCGATCCTGATTGCCGCCCCGGTCTATTTTGCCGGCGGGCTGACCTTTGGCGGGCTGATGATGGCGGTGGGCGCCTTCAACCAGGTCTATGCGTCGTTGCGCTGGTATGTCGACAATTTCGGTGCCATCGCCGATTGGAAGGCGACACTGATGCGTGTCGCCAATTTCCGCTACGCGCTCTTGCAGATGGACAACGAGACGGCGACGGAGGGCGACATCCGGTTCGAGCAGAGTGTCGATGACAGCCTGTCCCTGCGCGATATCAGCATTTCCAGTGAAAAGGGTGGAGACCCCTCGGAGGCCGGTTTCCGGCTGCAGGAAGGCGAACTGGTGGTGCGTCCGAACGACCGGGTGATGATCAACGGCGACCAGAGCGTCAACCGCCACCTGCTGTTCCGGGCACTGGCCGGCTGGTGGTCATGGGGCACAGGAACGATTGCCGCGCCGGCGGAAGGCGATATCCTGTTCCTGCCGCAGGTCGGCTACCTGCCTTATGGCACGCTGCGCGAGGCGGTGTCGTTTCCGCAGGATGCCGGCACCTATTCCGACGAGGCGATCAAGGCGGCGCTCGACCGTGTCGGCCTTAGCCATTTCCGGGAGATGCTCGATACCCGCTTGCGCTGGGACAAGGTGCTGGACCATGACGGCCGTACGGCGCTTGGCGTCGCGACGGTGTTGCTGCGGCCGCCGCGCTGGCTGGTGATGGAGGATACGCTCGAAGGACTGGAGCCTGCGGCAGCCGACCACCTGGCCGGCGTGCTCGCCGGTCTGTCGCAGACGGCGTTGGTCTATATCGGCCGCTCGGAAAGTTTCCTCGAGGAAACCAGGCCGCGCATCTTCCATCTCGAAGCCCTGCCGTCATCGCTGGCGCTGCCGGGCTGAGGCGGAGGCGATGCGGCGGGATCAGCCTTCCAGCTCTTCCCGCAGCATTTCGAGTTCCAGCCACTCCTCTTCCATCTTTATCAGGCTGTCGCGCAGTTTTTCCATTTCAGCGGCAAGCTTGTTGAAGGTGGCGGGGTCCTTGGAGAAGAGATTGGGGTCGGCCATCTTTTCCTCGCGCCTGGCGATCTCGGCTTCCGCCTTGGCCATGTCCTTCGGCAGGTTTTCCAGCGCGAATTTCTGCTTGTAGGACAGCTTGCCCTTGGCTTTCGGGCTTTCGGCAGTCGCCGTTTCCGTCGTCTTCGCCTTTTCCGCCTTCTCGGCCTTGCGCTTCTCGTCGAGTGCGCCCTTGCGCTGCGCCAGCATGTCGGAGTAGCCACCGGCATATTCGATCCAGCGGCCGTCCGGGTCCTCCGGATTGGCCGGCGCGATCGTAGAGGTCACGGTGCGGTCGAGGAAATCGCGGTCGTGGCTGACGAGGATGACGGTGCCGGGAAAGCCGGCGACGATCTCCTGCAGCAGGTCGAGCGTCTCGATATCGAGGTCGTTGGTCGGTTCGTCGAGGATCAGAAGGTTTGCCGGCCGCGACAGGATGCGGGCCAGCATCAGCCGCGCCCGCTCGCCGCCGGAGAGGCTGAGGATCGGCGTGCGCGCCTGTTCCGGCTGGAAGAGGAATTCCTTCATGTAGCCGGTGACATGTCGCTGCTCGCCATTGACCAGCAGGTTTTCGCCGCGCCCATCCGTCAGGTAGTTGGCCAGCGTGTCGTTGAGGTCGAGATCTTCGCGCTTCTGGTCGAGGGTGGCGATTTCGAGATTGGTGCCGAGCTTGATCGTGCCGGAATCGGGTTCCAGCTGGCCGGTGAGCATTTTCAGCAATGTCGTCTTGCCGGCGCCGTTCGGGCCGACGAGGCCGATGCAATCGCCGCGGTGGACGCGGATGGAGAAGGGCGCGACGATGGTGCGTTCGCCGTAAGCCTTGGTGATCTTGTCCGCTTCTATGACCAGCTTGCCGGATTCGCGCGCATCGGAGACGGTGGCCTGCACCGTTCCCTGCGGTCCCTTGTGGCCACGATAGGTGGCGCGCATGGTCTGCAGCTCGCCGAGCCGGCGCATGTTGCGCTTGCGTCTCGCGGTGACGCCGTAACGCAGCCAGTGCTCCTCGCGCTCGATCGCCTTGCCGAGCTTGTGCTGTTCGAGCTCTTCGGCTTCCAGAACCTGGTCGCGCCAGGCCTCGAAATGCGCAAAGCCGCGGTCGAGGCGGCGCGAGGTGCCGCGATCGAGCCAGACGGTCGCCGTCGAGACCTTTTCGAGGAAACGCCGGTCGTGCGAGATCAGGATGAGGCTGGACCTGGTTTTCTGCAGTTCGCCTTCCAGCCATTCGATGGTCGGCAGGTCGAGATGGTTGGTCGGCTCGTCGAGCAGCAGGATATCCGGCTCGGGCGCCATGACGCGTGCCAGCGCCGCACGGCGGGCTTCGCCGCCGGAAAGGCTCTGCGGCGCCTCGCTGCCGGTGAGGCCCAGATGTTCGAGCAGATACGCCACCCGGTAAGGATCGTCGCTGGGGCCAAGACCGGCCTCGGCATAGGCCTGAACGGTGTCGTAGCCGTCGAAATCCGGTGCCTGGTGCAGGTAGCGCACGGTGGCCGAGGGATGGCGGAAGACTTCGCCGGACTGCGCTTCGACCAGGCCGGCGGCGATCTTCATCAGGGTCGATTTGCCCGAGCCGTTGCGGCCGACGAGGCAGATGCGGTCGCCGGGTTCGAGCTGCAGGTTCGCGCCGTCGAGCAGCGGCGCGCCGCCGAAGCTGAGACGGATATCGTCGAGTTTGAGAATAGGAGGCGCCAAGGGTCAGGCTCCGCTGAAATCGAAGGGACGGGCAAGGATCAGGGCCTTGCCGGCGTGAAGGGTAAAGGTCACCGGACCGTTCGCGACGTTGGATATGGTTCGTGACGAGCCGAAGGGCAAATGGAAGCGCTCCAGCGGATACCGAACGTTTTCAAGCGACAATCCATCGAGTTCGGTAAAGCCGAGCACGGAAAACAGCGAGCCGGCCGGCAGGTCGAGCGTCTTTTCGCCGGGCAGCAGCGGCACGGCTTCCTCGTCGCCCGAGGTCAGGAGCACGTCCTTGCCGGTTTGCGCCAGGCCGATGGCGGAAAGATAATGCTGCAGCGCGTGGTCGCTGCGGTCGCCGCCAAGCGCCCCGGCCAGGATGATGCGGCCGGCGCCGCGCTCCAGCGCCTCGGAAACGGCGATCTCGCCGTCGGTCTCGGTCTTGGCGGCCGGGTAGGGCTGGCGCGGCACGTTCGGCCAGGTGTCGAGAAGCTGCTGCGAGGTCGAATCGAAATCGCCGACCCAGAGTTCGGGCTCGACGCCGAGGGCCGCCGCATGCCGCATGCCGCCGTCGGCGGCAATGAAGCGGGCACCGGAGAGAGCCGTCTTCAGCCGATCGTTCGGCGTCAGCGCGCCACCGAGCAGGATCGCAAATGTTTCATGGTTCATGGGCACTGCCCATAACGCAAAGTGGCATCAAAGGGAAAGGCTTTCCCGCGATGGCGGGACGCAGTCACGGCCATGTTGTTTCACGAACGACGAAATTGCGGCCAAGGGCAGCCACAAGGCCGATTTTTAATTTCGATGTGTCTGGGAGAAATTGGAGCGGGCGAAGGGATTCGAACCCTCGACCCCAACCTTGGCAAGGTTGTGCTCTACCACTGAGCTACACCCGCTCATCATTCCATCGGTCTGTGGTAGTTAGCTGGACCGTGGGTCGCTCGTTGCCGGCGACGGGCGCTATATCGCCCAAACGATTTTCAAATGCAACAGGGAAATGACGATTTCTTCGAGAAAAATTTCGGCCAGCGGATTTTGGGCGGCAAAAGGCCTGGAAATGCTGGGTTTTGATTGGACATCAACGATTGCAAAAGCGGTCCGCGGATCGTATCAGAGGCGGCCGGGCCTCCGGCGCATCGATTTCGACCCATGGGAATGGACATGACAGAGACGGCACCAAAGACGCGCGACGAGCTTTTCCGGTTTCTCGACGAACTGGGCATAAAGCATGCCACCAAGGATCACCCCCCGGTCTATACCGTTGCCGAATCGGTGTCGTTGCGGGACGAAATTCCCGGCGGCCACACCAAGAACCTGTTCGTCAAGGACAAGAAGGACCAGTTCTTCCTGCTGACCGTCGAGGAAAATGCCGCCGTCGACCTGAAGACGGTGCATACGCTGATCGGCGGCGCCAGCAAGGTTTCGTTCGGCAAGCCGGAAAAGCTGATGGAATATCTGGGTGTGCAGCCCGGCTCCGTCACGGCCTTCGGCGCCATCAACGATACCGGCCACAACGTCACCTTCGTGCTCGATGCGGACCTGATGGAACACGACATCATCAACTGCCATCCGCTGTCCAACGATGCCACGACATCGATTGCGCGCGACGATCTGATCCGCTTTATGGAAGCGACGGGCCACAGGCCGCTTGTCTTGAAAGTCACGGCCTGACATACGATTTAAGCCGGCAGGCGATGACCAGTGAAAACGGCCGGACAGGCCGATGATGGCGGGAGAGATTTGATGAGCGGCGTGAACAACAATCCTTATGGCGGTTCCTTCGGCAGCCAGATGTCGGCGTCCGTCGATCTCGGCGGCGCGCCGGCGGCGGGCGGCCACATCAAGGACACTACGACGGCTGCCTTCTCCAAGGACGTGCTGGAAGAATCGCGTCGCCAGCCGGTTCTCGTCGATTTCTGGGCGCCCTGGTGCGGCCCGTGCAAGCAACTGACGCCGGTGCTGGAAAAGGTGGTCGACGAGGCGCGCGGCCGCGTCAAGCTGGTCAAGCTGAACATCGACGATCATCCGTCCATTCCCGGCCAGCTCGGCATCCAGTCGATTCCGGCGGTGATCGCCTTCGTCAACGGCCGTCCGGTAGACGGTTTCATGGGCACGGTGCCGGACAGCCAGATCCGCCAGTTCATCGATCGCATCGCCGGACCCGCCGCTGACGATCCGGCCGTCGAGATCGCCGCCGTGCTCGACGAGGCCGACGGCCTTGCCGCCGCCGGTGATTTCGAGGCGGCCTCCCAGCTTTACGGTGCCGTGCTGCAGGCCGATGGTGAAAACGTCCGGGCGCTGGCCGGCCTCGCCGAAAGCCTGATTGCCGGCGGCGAGCACGGACAGGCGCGCGAATTGGTCAGCAGCCTGCCCGAGGACATCGCCAAGGATGCGGCGATCCAGGCGGTGGTGAAAAAGCTCGACCAGATCGAGGAAGCGCGCAAGCTCGGCGATCCCGTCGCCATCGAGCACGAGCTGGCACTCAATCCGGAACATCACGAAGCACGAATGAAGCTTGCCAAGATCCTCAACGTCGAAGGCAAGCGCGACGAGGCGGCAGACCATCTGCTGTTCATCATGCGCCGCGACCGCGCTTTCGACGACGATGGCGCCCGCCGCCAGTTGCTGCAGTTCTTCGATGTCTGGGGCGTAAAAGATCCGGCGACGATTGCGGCGCGGCGCAAGCTCTCCTCGATCCTGTTTTCGTAAAACATCTTGTGTTTTCCGGCGAACGCACCAAATTAAGGTGCGGACGCCGGATCACGGACGAAGGAGCCGGCATAAAAACAGACGGGACGTGCTCTGATGCAAGCGGGAAACGCCAGATATCTGAAACAGGGTGATCTGCCGGAAACAATCCCGATCTTTCCGCTGTCCGGGGCGCTGCTGCTGCCGGGCGGACAGTTGCCGCTGAATGTCTTTGAGCCGCGCTACCTGATGATGTTCGACGATGCGCTTGCCCACAACCGGCTGATCGGCATGGTGCAGCCGTCCTATTCCGAGCAGATCCATTCGGAATTCTGCCAGGTCGGCTGCCTCGGCCGCATTACCTCCATCGCCGAGACCGGCGACGGGCGCTATATCACCTCGCTTACCGGCATCTGCCGTTACCGGCTGATCGAGGAGGTGGCAAGCCACAAGCCCTACCGCACTTTCCGCATTGCGCCGTTCATCGCCGATCTCACCATGGCGAACGAGGACAGCAGCATCGACCGCCAGGCGCTTTTGGCGGCGTTCCGCGCCTATCTCGATGCCAACAAGCTGGAAGCCGACTGGGACAGCGTCGAGCGGGCAAGCAACATGACGCTGGTCAATTCGGTGTCGATGATGTCGCCCTTCGGGCCGGCGGAAAAGCAGGCGCTGCTCGAGGCGCCCGACCTGAAGACACGAGCGGAAACACTGATCGCCATCACCGAAATCGTCATCGCCGGCGGCGACGATTCCGACACGGTCCTGCAGTGATGGATGAAAAGCTCAGCAAGGTCGATCCGCGGCTCTTGGAACTGCTCGTCTGCCCGCTGACCAAGGGGCGCCTTTCCTTCGATCGCGACACGAACGAACTCGTTTCGGAGCGCGCCAGGCTCGCTTATCCTATCCGCGACGGGATCCCGATCATGCTGGTGTCGGAAGCCCGTCGGCTGGAGGATTGACCGCCGTTCAAATCGGCTGCCCCGCCAAAAGGCGCGGATTGTTTTTCGCCGTCAGTCCGGCCGCCTCGCCGATGAAATAATCCTTGAGTTTCGGCATGCGCTCCACTAGGCCGAGGCCGAAATCGCGCATCAGCCGCAGCGGGCCGATATCGTTGGAAAACAGCCGGTTGAGCACATCGGTGGTGACGCCCATGCGGAACGTGTCGAAGCGGCGCCAGGTCTGGTAGCGCTCCAGGATCGTCAGCGAGCCGATATCGAGGCCGAGGCGGTCGGCTTCGACGATGGTTTCCGCCAGTGCCGCCACATCCTTGAAGCCGAGATTGAGCCCTTGCCCGGAAATCGGGTGGATGCCATGGGCCGCGTCACCCGCAAGCGCAAAACGCGGCGCGACGAAATCGCGCGCCAGTGTCAGGCCGAGCGGGAAGGCGCGCCGGTCGCCGACGACGGCAAGGCGGCCGAGCTTGTGGCCAAAGCGGCGCTCCAGTTCTTCCTCGAAGACGAGATCGTCGGCGCGCACCAGGCGGTCGGCATCGGCGGTGCGTTCGGTCCAGACCAGCGAGGAGCGGTTGTTCTTCAACGGCAGGATGGCGAAGGGGCCGGCGGGCAGGAAATGTTCTTCGGCGCAGCCGTCATGCGGCCGTTCGTGCTCGACCGTGGTGACGATGCCGGACTGGCCGTAGTCCCAGCGCACCGTCTTGATACCGGCCATGTCGCGCAGTTTCGAGCGCACGCCGTCGCAGGCGACCAGCAGGCGCGCCTGCAAGGGCGAGCCGTCCGCCAGGGTGACGTCGACATGGGTGCTGCCGGCCGAGAAACCGGATGCCGTCGTGCGGTGGCGGATCGTTACGCCGAGACGTTCGCAGGCCTGGCGCAGGGCGCCGACGAGGGCGAGGTTGGGGATCATGTGGGCAAAGGGTTTGCCCTCCGTCACCTCGCCGGCAAAGGTCAGGAACACCGGGCGCACGGGATCGCCGGTGCGCGAATCGGTGACGACCATGCGGGTGATCGGCTGGGCTTCGGGTTCGATATCCTGCCAGACGCCGAGGATGCCGAGCAGTTGCGAGGCGGCGGCGATGATCGCCGAGGCGCGGCCGTCGTTGCGCCAGGCGTCTTCGGGTGCGGCCTCCAGCACCTCGACGGCAAGGTGCGGGGCGGCCTGCTTGACGGCAACCGCAAGCGAAAGGCCGACATAACCGCCACCCACCACCAGCATATCGATCATTGTCCGCTCCCTAGTTGCTTGAGTATCCGAAGGCCCGACTATAGAGGATGTGTCGGTCCCTTCCTACCGCCGGAGTTTGTTCAAAATGTCGCGACCCGAAAACTCCCTTTCCCCGATGGAGCAGCTTCTCGACCTCCTCGATCTCGAAAAGATCGAGGAGAACCTCTATCGCGGCCAGAGCCCGCAGACCGACTGGCAGCGGGTGTTCGGCGGCCAGGTCATCGCCCAGGCGCTGATGGCGGCGCAGCGCTGCGTCGATGCGGACCGGTTCGTGCATTCGCTGCACGCCTATTTCATGCGACCCGGCGATCCCTCGGTGCCGATCCTCTACCAGGTCGAGCGCATGCGTGACGGCGCCAGCTTCACCACGCGGCGCACGGTGGCGATCCAGCACGGCAAGCCGATCTTTTCCATGTCGGCCTCCTTCCAGCTGGAAGAGCCGGGATTTGATCATCAGATCGGCATTCCTGCGGTGCCGCAGCCGGAAGAACTGCTGGACGAGGAGCGCGTCACGAGCGAGTTTTTGGCGCATGCTTCGGAGCCGATCCGCCGTTACTGGACGCGCCGGCGGGCCATCGAGATCCGCCCGACCGCCCTCACCCATTACGTTTCGGCGGAAAAGCTGCCGCCGCGCCAGGATGTCTGGGTGCGCACCACCGGCCCGGTGCCGGCCGACCGAAGGCTGCAGGCGGCGATCCTCGCCTACCTCTCCGACATGACGCTGCTCGATACCTCGCTTTATGCCCACGGCACGTCGATCTTCGACCAGACGCTGCAGGTCGCCAGCCTCGACCATGCCATGTGGTTCCACCGTCCCTTTCCGCTCGACGACTGGCTGCTCTACACTCAGGACAGCCCGAGCGCATCAGGCGCCCGCGGCATGACGCGCGGCAGCCTGTTTTCCCGCTCCGGCCTGCTGGTGGCCTCGGTGGCGCAGGAAGGTTTGATTCGGAAAAAGGCAAATGAATAAAAATTACTCATTTTATTGATGTTGCATAAATTTTGCGCATTCAAAAGCCGGCCAGTTGCCCGTTTCTTGGCTGTTGAAATTATAGCTTTTACTTTTCAATAACTTAAACCCGTCCAGCGAATCTGGCACGCGCCTTGAATGGTGTGGGCCAGTCGCTGCTTGATTGTTCTTGCCAGCGGCAAGGAGAGTCGGCTCAGCGCCGAGGTAAAAATCAAGAGGATGGGATACCAAATGAAAATTGTGATGGCCATCATCAAGCCGTTCAAGCTGGATGAGGTGCGTGAAGCCCTCACGGCGATCGGCATCCAGGGCCTGACCGTCACCGAAGTCAAAGGCTACGGGCGGCAGAAGGGGCACACGGAAATCTATCGCGGCACGGAATATGCCGTCAGCTTCCTGCCGAAACTGAAGATCGAGATCGCCGTGGCTTCCGAACTCGCCGAAAAGGCCGTCGAGGCGATCGCCGCTGCCGCCAAGACCGGCCAGATCGGTGACGGCAAGATCTTTGTCTACGCGATTGACCATGCCGTGCGCATCCGTACCGGCGAAACCGATTCCGAAGCGCTGTAATCCGGCTGATCAGGGAGTTTTTTCAGATGTCTTTTTCCAAGCTTTCCCCGCTGTCGAGCCGCATGGCAGCCGCCAGCGCGCTGCTCCTGGCGCCGGTCGTCGCCTTCGGGCAGGAGACCGCGCCGGCTGCGACTGAAGCCGTCGCCGCTGTCGCACCGGTTCCGGACAAGGCCGATACCGCCTTCATGTATCTGGCGACCATTCTCGTCCTGTTCATGCTTATTCCCGGTCTGGCGCTGTTCTATGGCGGCCTCGTGCGCGCCAAGAACATGCTGTCGGTGCTGATGCAGTGCACGGTCATCGGCGCGACGATGATGATCGTCTGGGTGGTCTACGGCTACTCCTTCGCCTTCGGCGGTTCGACCAGCGCCTATTTCGGCGGCTTCAGCAAACTCTTCCTGTCGGGCGTGACCGGTAACAGCACCTCCGCCACCTTCACCGACGGCGTCGTGATTTACGAATACACGTTCATCGCCTTCCAGATGACCTTCGCCGCGATCACCCCGGCGCTGATGATCGGCGCCTTCGCGGAGCGCATCAAGTTCTCGGCCGCCGTGCTGTTTACCATCCTCTGGGCAACGTTCGTCTATTTCCCGATCGCCCACATGGTCTGGGACGGCAGCGGCCTGATCTTCAACATGGGCGCACTCGACTTCGCCGGCGGCACGGTCGTTCACATCAATGCCGGCGTTGCCGGCCTGGTCGGCGCGATCATGGTCGGCAAGCGCACCGGCTTCGGCAAGGACATGATGGCCCCGCACTCCATGACGCTGACGCTGGTCGGCGCCGCGATGCTGTGGTTCGGCTGGTTCGGTTTCAACGCCGGCTCCAACCTCGAAGCGAGCGGCGGCGCGGTTCTCGCCACCATCAATACCTTCCTGGCGACGGCCGGCGCCATCGTGGCGTGGGCACTCGTCGAAACCTTCGCTCGCGGCAAGGCCTCGATGCTGGGCGCCGCCTCGGGCATGATTGCCGGTCTCGTCGCCGTCACGCCGGCTGCCGGCTCCATCGGTCCGATCGGCTCGATCGTTCTCGGCCTGATCGCGTCGCCGGTCTGCTACTTCTTCGTCTCCACGGTCAAGAACAAGTTCGGTTACGACGATACGGCTGACGTCTTTGGCGTCCACGGCATCGGCGGCATCATCGGCGCCGTCGGCACCGGCATCCTGACGGCTCCGGCGCTTGGCGGAACCGGCGCGGCGGATTTCTCCATCGCCTCGCAGACCTGGACCCAGATCGTCGCCGTCGTCATCACCATCGTCTGGTGCGCCGTCGTGTCCGCGATCCTCTACAAGATCGTCGACGTCATCGTCGGCCTGCGCGTGCCGGTGGAAGCCGAGCGCGAAGGTCTCGACCTCGCCTCGCATGGTGAAGCTGCCTACCACAATTAAGAAAGTTTGCGGCGCCGGGGGACAGCAGGCGCCGCTGAACATCCCGTCGCGGCCTATGCAAATAGACCGCTTTTGGCCCGGACCCCTCAAGGTTCAGGCTTTTTTTGTCGCCGCGGATTTATCTGCCGTTAACCGCCTTCAACGGCTGGATGGTTAATGCGACTTTAACCGTCATCTGCCTAGGCTGTGCTGGAATAATGCGAGTCCGGTCCCTGTGGCCGTCGATTCGCGCCACCGAAAGAGCATGGACGGACCGCAGATATGGGCAGAAGCACTTCGGCAGCGATGGATGGGCGCCATCGCTTCACGCTCACGACATTCGTATGGCGGCAGGCACTGGCGCTCGCCGGCCTCGGGCTTTTCCTCTGCCTGGCGCTTGCGGTTGCGGCGCTGGCGACCTGGAATGTTTCCGACCCGAGCTTTTCCTACGCCACCAGCAATGCGCCGACGAATATCCTTGGCCATAGCGGCGCTGCCTTCGCCGATCTGATGATGCAGTTCCTCGGCCTGTCGAGCGTCATCTCGCTGCTGCCGGTGCTGGCCTGGTCGCTGGCGATGGTCAGCGGCCGCACCATCAACCGCATTCCCGCCCGTATTGCCGCCTGGCTGTGCGGCGCCATCGTCTGCTCCGCCGTGGTCGGCTGCTTTCCGGCACCGCTCACCTGGCCGATCCCCAACGGCATCGGCGGCGTCATCGGCGACATGATCCTGCGCTTTCCGGCATTGTTCGTCGGCGCCTATCCCACCGGCACCTTCGCGACCGTCCTCGGCATCGTTTTCGCCATCCCGACCGCCTGGCTTATGCTTTTCGCCTCCGGCCTCGTCGGCCGCGAAGTGCCGGAGCGTTACGAAGAAGACGTGCCGGCGACCCCCAGCAAGGCGCGCAGCATTCGCGACGAGGAAGAGGAAGACGAATATTATCCCGGCTTCGTGGCGTTGCGCGGGGCGCTGACCCATATGCGCTACACGGCGCAGGCGCGCTTCCGGCGGCTTTTCGGTTTTGTCGGGCGGCGTGACAGCCATTACGAGGAACCCTACGATTTCAACGAGGACGAATTCGGCACGCTCAACGAACCGGTGCGCGCCAAGACGCCGCCGTTGCGTGGCGGTGAGCGCCTTGAGCCGACGATGGAGCCGTCCGCCCGCCGTTCCGTCGCCGCGCCGCCGATCGCCCATGACGACGAGAATTTTTACGACGAAGATGACGACGCCTTCGATGCGCCACGTCCGGCCGGCATCCTGCCCGACGACGAGGACGACGACAGCTGGGCCGCACCGCAGGCGCGCAGCCCCGCCGCCGGCCAGGGCCGGCAGGGCCGCGTCTCGGTGCCGCTGCAAAGGCCGAAGCCGACGGCATTTGCCGACAGCCGGCCGCGCAATGCCGCTCCGGGCGCTTTCGAGTTGCCGCCCGTGAACCTGCTCGCCGAGCCGAAAAGCGTCGTGCGCGATTCGACGCTGAGTTCGGAGGCGCTGGAGCAGAATGCCCGCATGCTCGAAGGCGTGCTGGAGGATTTCGGCGTCAAGGGCGAGATCATCCATGTCCGTCCCGGTCCGGTGGTGACGCTCTACGAACTGGAGCCGGCGCCGGGCATCAAGTCGTCGCGCGTCATCGGCCTGGCCGACGACATCGCCCGCTCGATGAGCGCCATCGCCGCCCGTGTCGCCGTGGTTCCCGGCCGCAACGCCATCGGCATCGAGCTGCCGAACCAGACGCGCGAAATGGTCTACCTGCGCGAACTGATCGCCAACCGCGATTTCGGCGGCACCAAGGCCAAGCTCGCCATGGCGCTCGGCAAGACGATCGGCGGCGAACCCGTCGTCGCCGACCTCGCCAAGATGCCGCACCTGCTGGTCGCCGGTACCACGGGTTCGGGCAAGTCGGTCGCGATCAACACCATGATCCTGTCCTTGCTCTACCGCATGACCCCGGAGCAGTGCCGCCTGATCATGATCGATCCGAAGATGCTCGAACTGTCCGTCTACGACGGCATTCCGCATCTTCTCTCTCCCGTCGTCACCGATCCGAAGAAGGCCGTCGTGGCGCTGAAATGGACGGTGCGCGAGATGGAGGAGCGCTACAAGAAGATGTCGAAGATCGGCGTGCGCAACATCGACGGCTTCAACAGCCGCGTCGAGCAGGCGCTTGCCAAGGGCGAGGCGATCAGCCGCACGGTGCAGATCGGCTTCGACCGGGAAACCGGCGAAGCGCTCTACGAGACGGAAGAATTCGACCTGCAGCCGATGCCGTACATCGTCGTGATCATCGACGAAATGGCCGACCTGATGATGGTTGCCGGCAAGGACATCGAAGGCGCGGTGCAGCGCCTTGCCCAGATGGCGCGTGCCGCCGGCATCCACGTCATCATGGCGACGCAGCGGCCCTCCGTCGACGTCATCACCGGCACGATCAAGGCCAACTTTCCGACACGCATCTCCTTCCAGGTGACGTCGAAGATCGACAGCCGCACGATCCTCGGAGAGCAGGGCGCCGAACAGCTGCTCGGCATGGGCGACATGCTCTACATGGCCGGTGGCGGCCGCATCCAGCGCGTCCACGGCCCCTTTGTCTCCGACGTCGAGGTCGAGGAGATCGTCGCCTACTTGAAAACCCAAGGGTCTCCCCAATATCTCGATGCGATTACCGAAGATGACGGCGAAGACGGCAGCAGCAGCGGCGGCCCGACCGGCACGGCGAACCTTTCGGATTCGGACGATCCGTACGACCAGGCGGTGGCGGTCGTGCTGCAGGATGGCAAGGTCTCGACCTCCTACATCCAGCGGCGCCTCGGTATCGGCTACAACCGGGCGGCCTCGCTGATCGAGCGCATGGAGAAGGAAGGCCTGATCGGTCCCGCCAACCATGCCGGCAAGCGCGAGATCCTGGTGCCGACCGCGGCAGATATCATCGAACGCTGATCCGCTGGGACGGCCGTTCGCCCTGTGACGAAAGCCCGCGCGGCGTCATGAAGGCGCCGCGTTTGGTCGTCATGGAAGCGCGTATGAAGGAGATTGAAATGACAGACACTGTATCGGACAAGCGCGGCAACAACGGTTCGTTCGACGGCATGACACGGCGGCGGATCGTCGGTGCCGGACTGCTCGCGGCGGCGGTCGCGGCCGGCCTCGCCCCCGCGCCGGCCTTCGCCCAGGCGGCGGCATCGGCCAGTGCCGCCCAGCAGATCGCCGACCATTTTTCGTCGGTCAAGACCATGCAGGGCGAGTTCGTGCAGTTCGGCCCGCGCGGCGAGCAGACCGGCGGCAAGTTTTTCATCGAGCGTCCCGGCAAGCTGCGCTTCAACTATGATGCGCCTTCGCCGATGCGGGTGATTTCCGACGGCCGCAACGTCGTCATCGGCAACAGCAAGCTGAACACCTGGGATATCTATCCGCTTTCGAAGACACCGCTCAGCCTGCTGCTCAGCGAGCGCATCGACCTTTCGGCCAAGATGGTGCGCAACGTCAAGGAAGAACCGGACCTGATCACCATCGTGCTCGGCGACCGGACGATCTTTGGCGATTCCACCATCACGATGATGTTCGATCCGAAGAGTTTCGAGCTGCGCCAATGGACGATCACCGATGCCCAGGCCAAGGACACCTCGGTGATGATCTTCAATGTGAAGACCGGCGTAAAATTCGATGCGAGCGTCTTTGCCGTGCCCTACGATGCGATCCAGAAGAAGGACAATCGTTAAACGGCTCTTTACCGGCATTGCGAAAAGGGCTGTCATGTCGGTGACGGCCTTTTTTGCTGTTTTGCGGCCGGAAAATTGCTAAACCGCCCCGATCAGAGCAGAGAGGGCGTCCATGGCATTTTCGATCACCACCTGGAACATCAATTCCGTGCGGCTGCGCATGCCGATCGTCGAGCAGTTCGTCCTGAAGCACCGGCCCGATATCCTCTGCCTGCAGGAAACCAAGGTCCCCAACGACCTGTTTCCGGCTGCGCCGCTCCGGGCGATGGGTTACGATCACATCGTCATCCACGGACAGAAGGGCTATCACGGCGTGGCGATTGCCTCGCGCCTGCCGCTGGTGGAAGATCACCGCCAGGATTATTGCGGCGTCGGTGACGCCCGCCACATATCGGCGATCTTCGAGCGTGGCGGCCGGCGCATCCGCCTGCACAATTTTTATGTTCCCGCCGGCGGCGACGAGCCCGACCGCACCATCAACCCGAAATTCGGCCACAAGCTCGATTTCGTCGAGGAGATGAAGCGGCTGAAGGCGGCGGGCGAAGCCAATACTTCGGCGATCCTCGTCGGCGACCTCAATATTGCGCCCTTGGAAAACGACGTCTGGTCGCACAAGCAGCTTTTGAAGATCGTCAGCCACACGCCGGTCGAAACCGAGGGTCTGCTCGAGGTGATGAAGCGCGGCGGCTGGCTCGACCTGATGCGCCACAAGGTGCCGGATACCGAAAAGCTCTATACATGGTGGAGCTACCGCGCCAAGGACTGGGAAGCCGCCGATCGCGGCCGGCGGCTCGACCACATCTGGTCGTCGCCCGATCTCGGCCCGCACCTGCAGCGCGTCGATATCTTCAAGGAAGCCCGCGGCTGGGAACGGCCGTCCGACCACGTGCCGGTGACGGCGCATTTCGATCTTTGAAGAAAGAGTTGGGCCTTGGGAAGGCTCAGGCGAAAAAGCGCTCCAGCGCGGCGATGTCGTCGATCATGCCGGCGATGTTGTCGCGCAGTCGCGCCTCGGCCCGTACGGCGACGACGGGATATTCCTCCATCAGCCGCTGGAAGAGGGCGCGGGTGATGCGCAGCACCTCGGCGTCGCCTTGGGCCACCGCGGTGTATTTCCGTTCCACCAGCGTCATCAGCGCCAGTTCGGAAAGCAGCATGCCGGGGCCGACGGTCTCTTTCAGCACCGGCTTGCCGTCGCGGCCGTTCGCCATCAGTTCGATCCGGCCTTCCGCGACGATATAGGCGCATTCGGCCGGCGCCTTCTCGCGGAACAGCGTCTGCCCGGCGGAGAGATGCCGGCGCTCGGCGCCGAAGGCCACCAGCCGCATCTGGTCGTCGTTCATGCCGGCAAACAGCGGCACCGTCGACAAGATGCGGATATCGTCCTGAAGGCCCATGCGTTCGAAGTCCCCGTTTAAGGTATGATCTTGTAGCCGCCGTTTTCGGTGACCAGGATTTCGGCGTTGGACGGATCGCGCTCGATCTTCTGGCGCAGGCGGTAGACATGCGTTTCGAGCGTGTGTGTCGTGACGCCGGAATTGTAGCCCCAGACCTCTTCGAGCAGCACGTCGCGGGTCACCACCTTCTGATCGGCGCGGTAGAGATAGCGGATGATCGCCGCTTCCTTCTCGGTCAGGCGGATCTTCTGGCCGTCTTCCGTCGTCAGCAGTTTCTGGCTCGGCTTGAAGAGATAGGGGCCGACGGTGAAGGTGGCGTCCTCGCTCTGCTCGTGCTGGCGCAACTGGGCGCGGATGCGCGCCAGCAGAACGGCGAAACGGAAGGGTTTCGTCACATAGTCGTTGGCGCCGGCTTCCAGGCCCAGAATGGTGTCGGAATCGGTGTCGTGGCCGGTCAGCATGATGATCGGCGGTTTGAAGCCGCCCTTGCGCAGCAGTTTCACCGCCTCGCGACCGTCCATGTCGGGCAGTCCGACATCCATGATCAGCAGGTCGACCGTGCTGCTGCGGGCCGTTTGCATGCCCCTGGTGGCACTCGGTTCCTGGAGGATGGAGAATTCCTCGTAGAGCGACAATTGTTCGACGAGCGTCTCGCGCAGGTCGTCGTCGTCGTCAACGAGAAGAATCGTCCGGGCTGTCATGCGTTGGCTGCCTTTCGTTTTGCCTCTTCACTCCTACGCCAAATTGTTGTTTTGGCAAGACTGTGGCGGAGCGGAGCCTGTGTTGTCCTGATCAAAGTGCTATGATTTCAAACCATATCACGCGCAAAGCAAATACTTGTGAGATCGCATGCGAAAGACAAGCCCGTCCGCCCGTTCCCGACCGATCATCTGCGTTCGCCAGAAACCGGGCAGCCGCCAACAGGCCATCGTTTCGGTCGGCGGGCTGACGCTTAAGGCCGCGATCGGCCGTTCGGGGCGGACGGCCTTCAAGCGCGAGGGCGACGGGGCGACGCCGATTGCGGCGATGAAGCTGCTTTCCGGCTTCTGGCGGCCGGACCGGGTGCGCGGCCTTTCCACCGCCCTGCCGATGCGGCCGATCCGCAAAGACATGCTCTGGTGCGACGCTTCCGGCCACCCGGCCTATAACCGGCCGGTCAAGGCGCCGTTCAAGCAGAGCCATGAAGAGCTGGCACGCCAGGACGATCTCTACGACATCTGCATCGTCCTCGACTGGAACATCCGCTCGCGGCGGCGCGCTCGCGGCTCGGCGATCTTTTTCCACCTCAGCAGGCCGGGCTACGAGCCGACCGCCGGCTGCGTCGCGCTGCAGCTTCGCGACATGCGCCGGCTGCTGCCTTTCCTGCGCAAGGGGTCGGTCCTGCAGGTTTTTTAATCGAAGGGGTGATAATTGCCGAGGGCGCGCCTATATGAACCGTCCGGCACCCGGTCGCACCTGGCGACCCCGGCCGGATATCTTCATTTCATCACGCTTCAATCTCCCGGAGGCACAGTGTGACCCACACTCCCATCATCACCTTCCATGACGGCCACTCCATCCCGCAGGTCGGCCTCGGTGTCTGGCAGACGCCCAACGACATCGCCGCGCCGACGGTGAAGGCGGCCATCGATGCCGGCTACCGTCATGTCGATACCGCTGCGATCTACGAAAACGAGGAGGGCGTCGGCGAAGGCATCCGCTCGTCCGGCATCGACCGCAAGGATCTCTTCCTGACCACCAAGCTCTGGAACGACGAACAGGGTTTCGATTCCACCCTGAAGGCGTTCGACAAGAGCCTGAAGCGGCTCGGCACCGACTATGTCGACCTCTACCTCATTCACTGGCCGGCGCCGAAGCGCGACCGCTACGTCGATACGTGGAAGGCATTCCTGCGGCTCAAGGAAGAGGGCCGCGCCCGCTCCATCGGCGTCTCCAATTTCTATCCGGAGCATATCGACCGGCTGGTGCAGGAAACCGGTGTGGTGCCTGTCATCAACCAGATCGAACTGCATCCGGATTTCCAGCAGAAGGCGGCGCAGGACGCGCACAAGAAGCTCAACATCGCCACCCAGTCGTGGAGCCCGCTCGGCCAGGGCAAGCTGCTCGACAATGCCACGATCGGCGCAATTGCCGCCAAACACGGCCGCACGCCGGCGCAGGTGATCATTCGCTGGCACATCGACAGCGGTTTCGTCGTTATCCCGAAGTCGATCACGCCGAGCCGTATCGTCGAGAATTTCCAGGTCTTCGATTTCAAGCTGGATGCCGATGACATCGCCGCCATCGCCGCGCTCGACAACGCCGGCGCCCGCATCGGGCCGGACCCGAAGACGGCGACGTTCTGATATCGAGGCCGCCGGTTCATGGCTCTGCTTCTCCTTCTCCCCGGCGGGGAGAAGGTGGCCCGAAGGGTCGGATGAGGGGGCGAGACACGAAAACTTTTCCCTTGTGGCGCCCCCTCATCCCCTGCCGGGGCCTTCTCTCCGCGGGGGAGAAAGGGCAAGCAAGACGTTTTCAGCCCACATGAAGCCGCGCTGAGTTTACCAACCTCTGCCAATCAGCCCAGCATCTTCGGCATCACGAACCGTTCCAGCGTTCCGCTGCCCGGCGCCAGCTTCGCCCAGCTTTTCACCTTGAAATCGATGACGGCCAGGCCGCAGGTGGGGAATTTCGTTTCCAGCCGCAGGCGATCGTCCGTTTGGCCCGCGCCGATCAGTAGCCGGGCAAGATCTTCCAGGCCGGGATTGTGGCCGAGGATCAGCACCGAGCGGCGATCCGCCTCCAGCGTCCTGATGACGGCAAGCACGGTTTCTGCAGAGGTCTCGTAGAGATCGTCGATATCGCGCCTGCCGGGCGCTTTTGGCCACGCTCGGCGCAGCAATGTCCAGCTTTCCTGCGTCCGGCGCGCCGGCGAAACGAGCGCCAGGTCAGCATTCAATCGTTCGCGGGCGAGGTAGGCGCCCATCACGGGCGCCGCCTTTTCGCCGCGCGGCGCCAGCGGCCGTTCCTTGTCCGCCACGCCTTCCGGCCAGGCGGACTTTGCATGCCGCAGGAGAAGAAGCCGCCGCCCATGGTTCATGTGCGGCGGCCCCGTATCAGTTCCACTCGCGGATATCGATGAAGTGGCCGGCGATCGCCGCCGCCGCGGCCATGGCCGGGGAGACGAGGTGCGTGCGGCCCTTGAAACCCTGGCGGCCTTCGAAGTTGCGGTTGGAGGTGGAGGCGCACCGCTCGCCCGGTTTCAGGCGGTCGTCGTTCATGGCCAGGCACATCGAGCAGCCCGGCTCGCGCCAGTCGAAACCGGCGGCCTTGAAGATCTTGTCGAGGCCTTCGGCTTCCGCCTGTTCCTTCACCAGGCCGGAGCCCGGGACGATCATGGCGGAAACGGTCGAGGCGACCGTCTTGCCGTCGACGACCTTGGCGACGGCGCGCAGGTCCTCGATGCGGCCGTTGGTGCAGGAGCCGATGAAGACGCGGTCGACGGCGATGTCGGTGATCTTGGTGCCCGGCTTCAGGCCCATGTAATCGAGGGCGCGCCACTTGGAGGCCCGCTTGTTCTCGTCCTGGATCTCGTCGGGGTTCGGAACGGCGCCCTGGACCGATATGACGTCTTCCGGCGAGGAACCCCAGGAGACGATCGGCGGCAGGTTGGCGGCGTCGAGCACGACGACGCGGTCGAAATGGGCGCCTTCGTCGGTGTGCAGCGTCTTCCAGTAGTCGAGCGCCATCTCCATGGCCTTGCCCTTCGGGGCGCGCGGCTTGTCCTTGACGTAATCGAAGGTCGTCTGGTCCGGCGCGATCAGGCCGGCGCGGGCGCCGCCTTCGATCGTCATGTTGCAGATCGTCATGCGGCCTTCCATCGACAGCGAACGGATCGCCTCGCCGGCGAATTCGATAACGTAGCCGGTGCCGCCGGCAGTGCCGATCTCGCCGATGATGGCGAGGATGATGTCCTTGGCGGTGACGCCCGGCGGCAGCTGGTTGTCGACGCGCACCAGCATGTTCTTCGCCTTCTTCTGGATCAGCGTCTGCGTCGCCAGAACGTGTTCGACTTCGGAGGTGCCGATGCCATGTGCCAGCGCGCCGAAGGCGCCGTGCGTCGAGGTATGGCTGTCACCGCAGACGATGGTCATGCCCGGCAGGGTAAAGCCCTGTTCCGGTCCGACGATGTGGACGATGCCCTGGCGGACGTCGTTTTCGGAGTAATATTCGACGCCGAAATCCGCGGCATTCCTGGCGAGCGCCTCGACTTGGATGCGGCTTTCCTCATTCTTGATGCCCAGCTTGCGGTCGGGCGAGGTCGGCACGTTGTGGTCGACGACGGCAAGCGTCTTTTCCGGATGGCGGACCTTGCGGCCGGCCATGCGCAGGCCTTCGAACGCCTGCGGGCTGGTCACTTCGTGAACCAGGTGGCGATCGATATAGAGAAGACAGGTGCCGTCTTCCTGCTGGTTGACGACGTGGTCGTCCCAGATCTTGTCATAAAGGGTGCGGGGTGCGCTCATGGCTCATATCCACTCGATATAGGGGTATAGGGATTTGGCAGTCGGCGACTGCCGGATGCTTGACGCTTCAGCGTTCAAGCAAGGCGGCTGTTGAGCGCCCCGGAAACGCGCGCAAAGAAACGGGCCGGCAGGCGCTTGTGATCCTGCAGCACGTAAACAAAAGGCGCGAGACATCCGAATTTCGATCCCATGGCCGCGCTTCTAGCAATTTTTCGGGCTTTCGGCAACGGATTTCCAGTGCCGGCGTCATCTGGCCGTCACAAGATCCGGCCCCGCCGTCGGTTCATCTCTCGGTCTTTCGCCGCATCCTCTTTTCGAACGACCGCAGCATCAGCGACAGGCCGATCGTCAGGATGAGATAGATGTAGGCGACGATGGAATAGGTCTCGAAAAAGCGGAAGGAACCGGAGGCGTAGACCTTGCCCATCTGGGTGATGTCGGCGACGCCGAGCACGGACACGAGCGACGAATCCTTCACCATGGCGACGAAATCGTTGGAGAGCGGCGGGAAGATCACCCGGATCGCCTGCGGAAAGACGACAAGGCGGAAGCGCTGGACACGCGACAGGCCGAGCGCCTTCGACGCCTCGATCTGGCCCTTGTCCACCGACTGGATGCCGGCGCGGAAGATCTCGGCGATGAAAGCGGAATAGCCGATCGTCAGGGCCATGATCGCTCGCCACATCAGCGAGAAGTCGCGCACCAGCAGCGGTTCGGCAAGCCCGGCGCGGGTGAGCGGCGTGATCAGCCAGTTATAGGCGGCAACAAAGCCTGGGGCGCCGACGAAGGCGATGTAGAAGAGCAGCACCAGCATCGGTATGCCGCGGATCACCTCGATGTAGAAGCGGGAGATCTGGCGCAGCGCATTGCTGTCGGAAAGGCCGAGAAGCGCGATGCCGAGGCCGAGCAGGGTGGCAAGGCAGAAGGCGACGAGCGTGACGAAGATCGTCACGCCGATGCCGTTTGCCACGGTCAGGAACACCTGGGCGTAGATGCCGTTGAAAAAGATGACGGCGGCAAGCACCACCGCCGACACACAAAGGGCGACCAGCCACCAGGGATAGTCGCCCTTGCCGCCCCTGGGCAAAGTCTGGAAGCCCATCAGTGGTCAGTTTTCATCATGGCCGGCATGAGGGCGCTCATTCGCCCATCTTGTAGTCGAGGAACCACTTCTTGTTGAGGGCATCGATCGTGCCGTCGGCCTTCAGCGCCGCGATGGCGGCGTTGACCGGCGCCACGAGATCGGAGCCCTTCGGGAAGATGAAGCCGAAATCCTCGCTGCCGAGCGGGCCTCCGACGACCTTGAGGCCGCCATTGGAGGCATCGACATAGCCCTGAGCGGCGACGCTGTCGGTCAGGACGACGTCGACGTCGCCGGCCTTGAGGGCCTGCACCGTGGCGCCGAAGGTCTCGAACAGCTTGATGCGCGGGTTCTGCTCGTTGCCGTCAAGGATGTTGTAGACCGCGGTATAGAAGGGCGAGGTGCCCGGCTGGGCGCCGATCAGGCCGTCCTTGAACTCGCCGAAGCTCTTCGCATCCGTGAAGCGGCTTTCGTCGCCGCGCACCAGCATGAACTGCTCGGACCGCATGTAGGGATCGGAGAAATCCACCTTCTCCTTGCGTTCGTCCTTGATGGTGATGCCGGTCATGCCGATGTTGTACTGGTCGTCGGACACCGCCTGGATCATCGCGTCCCAGGAGGTGTTCTGGTACTCGACCTTGACGTTCAGGCGCTTGGCGATCTCGTTCATCGCGTCGTATTCCCAGCCCTTGGCCTCGCCGCTCTTCGGATCGACGAACTGCAGCGGCGGATAGGCATTTTCCGTCACCACCACCACGGTACGGCCGCCGAGATCCGGCAGGTCGGCTGCAGCGGCGGCAAACGGCATGAGGGCGAGGGCGGTCAGCCCGGCAAGGAACGAGCGTCTGGACGACATGGAATTCTCCCGATTTTGTGGCGTGCGGAAAGTGTCACAGTTTCAAAGCCGATGGCAAGACCAAGGCGATTGCCTTTACGGCAAAAATGACAAGCGTTGTCGCCGGATACCGGGCCTTCCCGGAAGATTTTTCCTTTCGCCAGCTACAGGCAACAAAAAAGGCGGCCCGAGGACCGCCTTTCGTATAGTCCCGGATGGGAAAACTTACTCGCCCTTTGCCTCGGCAGCAGCTGCTGCTTCCGCTGCAGCGGCGGCTTCGGCTGCTGCCTTTTCGGCGGCGAGAGCCTGGGCTGCTGCAACCTTCTCGGCTTCGATGCGGGCCTTTTCCTGGGCGGCTGCGGCGCGCTCGGCGTCGTTGAGCTTGCGGGCGCGAACGCCGGTGTCTTCAACGATACGGGCAGACTTGCCGCGACGGTCGCGCAGGTAATAGAGCTTGGCGCGACGGACCTTACCGCGGCGAACGACTTCGACGCTTTCGATCATCGGCGTGTAGATCGGGAAAACGCGCTCGACGCCTTCGCCGTAGGAGATCTTGCGAACCGTGAAGCTCTCGTTGATGCCGCCGCCCGAACGGGCGATGCAGACACCTTCGTAAGCCTGTACGCGGGTGCGGTTGCCTTCCTTGACGCGGACGTTGACACGAAGCGTGTCGCCTGGCGAGAATTCCGGAAGGGTGCGCTGTGCGGCGATCTTGGCGGCCTGTTCGGCTTCCAGCTGCTGAATGATGTTCATGGGTCTAACCTTTGCATTTTTCTGAAACAGCCAGAGCGCTCTCGATTGTCCTCCGGTCAAAACCTCGGGAGTAAGCCGGCGAAGGCTGGAGCGGATTCGCCATTCTTTGATTGGCGGTCGACGGACAAAGCCCGAATTCCGAGCGGGCGTATACAGGAAGATTCCCGATATGTCACCCCTGTGACGTCGATTTTGTCGCCATTTTCGCCAGGAGGTCCGGCCGGCGCTCGGCCGTCAGCTTCAGGGCCTCCGCCTTGCGCCACTTGTCGATGGCGCCGTGGTTGCCGGAGGTCAGCACGGCGGGGATTTCCCGGCCTTCGAAGACCTGCGGCCTTGTATAGTGCGGATGCTCCAGCAGCCCGTCTTCAAAACTTTCGTGCAGGCCGGACAGGTCGTTGCCCATGACGCCCGGCAGGATGCGGACGACGGCGTCGAGCACGATCAGCGCCGCCGGCTCGCCGCCGGAGAGGATGTAGTCGCCGATCGACACTTCCTCGAGGCTGCGCGCCTCGATCACTCGCTGATCGACGCCCTCGAAGCGGCCGCAGACGATCACCACGCCGTCGCCGGCGGCGAGTTCGCGCACGCGGGCCTGGGTCAGCGGTTTTCCGCGCGGGCTCATCAGCAGCCGGGGGCGGCCCTCGCCGACATGGTCGATGGCGCGGGCGAGCACGTCCGGTTTCAGCACCATGCCGGCGCCGCCGCCGGCCGGCGTATCGTCGACAGTGCGGTGGCGGTCGGTGGCAAAATCGCGGATCTGCACGGTATCGAGCGACCATTGTCCGCGCTCCATGGCGCGGCCGGACAGCGACGTGCCAAGATGGCCCGGAAACATTTCCGGATAGAGCGTCAGCACCGTCGCCCGGAACGACCTGCCATCGACGATCATTGATCGGAGCCGGGAAGATTGTCGGGGCTGTCGATCAGCCCGGCGGCCAAGGGGTCGATGAGGATCGTGCCGCCTTCGAGATCGATGTCGAGCACCGCCTTTTCCGAGAAGGGAATGAGCACCGGCCGGCGGCCCGGTCCTTTGAGTTCCAAGAGGTCGCCGGCGCCGAAATCGTAGATGGCGCTGACGGTGCCGTAACTCTTGCCGTCGCTGTCAACGGCTTCGAGGCCTTCGAGGTCGGCATAGAAGAATTCGTCGTCGTCGAGCTCGTCGTCAGGCAGGTTGTCGCGTTCGACGTAGAGTTCCAGGCCGTTGAGGGCTTCGGCGGCGTTGCGGTCGTTGACGCCGCGGAAGCGGACGATGACGACGTTCTTGCCCTCGCGGATATCGAGGACTTCAAAGGTCCGGCCGTCGAGGCTGTGCAGGTTGCCGTAATCGCCGAGCGCCATGGGATCGGCGCTGAAGGCCTTGACGCGCACTTCGCCGCGCAGCCCCTGCGCCGCGCCGACCGTCGCCATCAGGATGGGATTCTCTAACTTGCTCATGCGGCTGGATCCGGTTTTTTCCAAGCGTCGGGCTCTATTATGTCGAAGTTTGCAAAATTGGAAACGAAAACGGGCGGCATGAGTTCACGCCGCCCGCTTTCGATAATGATGGTAAGCCGATTATTCTGCGGCAGCAGCGGCGTCGGCGGCCTTCTGGGCCTTCTCGGCGGCGCGTTCCTGGGCCTTCTTGCCCGGCTTGCCCTTTTCCGGGTTGCTGCGCGCGTCGCGCTTGGCAATGCCGGCTTCGTTGAGGAAGCGCAGGACGCGGTCGGTCGGCTGGGCGCCCTGGTCGAGCCAGTGCTTGATGCGGTCGGCGTTCAGTTCGACGCGCTTTGCGTCTTCCTTGCCGAGCATCGGGTTCCAGGAACCGAGCTTTTCGAGGAAGCGGCCGTCACGCGGCGAACGGGCGTCGGCAACGACGACGGTGTAGTAAGGGCGCTTCTTGGAACCACCGCGGGCGAGGCGAATTTTCAGGGACATGTCATTACTCCTTGGGCTGTTTTGGACCGCTGTGTTCAGGCGGTGTGCTGGGTGCTGCCGTGTTCGGCAGCGATGGCTTCATGATGCCGGATCACTTCGGTGATGATGAAGTTCAGGAACTTTTCCGCAAAATCCGGGTCCAGGCTGGCATCCTTCGCCAGGCGGCGAAGGCGGCTGATCTGGTATTCTTCGCGCGCCGGGTCGGCCGGCGGCAGGTCATGCGTGGCTTTCAGTACGCCCACTGCCTTGGTGCAGCGGAAACGTTCGGCCAGCATATGCACGAGAGCGGCGTCGATATTGTCGATCGACTGGCGGTAGCCGCTCAGTTGTTCTTTGACGTCGGGATCGATCATTTTAAGGTTTTTCCTCCCCTCACTTCTTCTTCGGCAGGCCGGGAAGACCGGGGAAACCACCGCCGAGACCCGGAAGCTTCGCACCGCCGAGGCCGGGCATGCCGCTGCCGAGACCGGGCAGGCCGCCAGGTTTGCCGAGGCCGGCGGCTTCCGCCTGCTTCTGCAAGGCTTCCAGCTGCTTCGGATCGAGGCTCGACAGGTCGGGCATGCCTCCCATGCCCCCCATGCCGCCAAGACCCATCTTCGAGGCCAGGCCGCCCATCATCTGCTTCATCATGCCGCCTTTGCCCTTGCCCCCCATCATCTTCATCATGTCGGCCATCTGCCGGTGCATCTTCAGAAGCTTGTTGATGTCGGAGGCATCGGTGCCGGAGCCGGCGGCGATGCGTTTCTTGCGCGAATGCTTGAGCAGGTCGGGGTTGGACCGCTCGGCCTTGGTCATCGAGGAGATGATGGCGAGCTGGCGCTTGAACACCTTGTCGTCCAGGCCGGCGGCGGCCATCTTGTCCTTCATGCCCGACATGCCGGGCATCATGCCCATGATGCCGCCCATGCCGCCCATCTTCTGCATCTGGCCGATCTGGTCGGCGAGGTCGTTCAGGTCGAACTTGCCCTTGGCCATCTTAGCGGCCATGGCCGCCGCCTTTTCGGCGTCGATGTTTTCGGCGGCCTTCTCGACCAGCGAGACGATGTCGCCCATGCCGAGGATACGGTCGGCGATGCGGCGGGGGTGGAATTCCTCCAGCTCGCCCATCTTTTCGCCGACGCCGATCAGCTTGATCGGCTTGCCGGTGACGGCACGCATCGAAAGGGCCGCACCGCCGCGGCCGTCGCCGTCCATGCGGGTGAGCACCAGGCCGGTGATGCCGACGCGTTCGTCGAAGTTGCGGGCGAGGTTGACGGCGTCCTGGCCGGTGAGGCTGTCGGCGACGAGCAGGATCTCGTGCGGATTGGACTTCTTCTTGATGTCCGCCATCTCGACCATCAGCGGCTCGTCGATATGCGTACGGCCGGCGGTGTCGAGGATGACGATGTCGTGGCCACCGAGCCTGGCCGCCTGCACGGCGCGTGCGGCGATATCGGTCGGCGACTGGCCGGCGATCACCGGCAGCGTGTCGACGCCGGTCTGGACGCCCAGCTGGCGCAGCTGCTCCTGCGCGGCCGGACGGCGCGTGTCGAGCGATGCCATCAGCACCTTCTTGCGATCGCGCGTCTTCATCCGGTTGGCGATCTTCGCCGTCGTCGTCGTCTTGCCCGAGCCCTGCAAGCCGACCATCATGATGACGACCGGGGCCGGCGCATTGAGGTCGATGCTTTCGCCCTCGGAGCCGAGCATCTCGATCAGCTCGTCATGGACGATCTTGACGACCATTTGGCCGGGCTTGATCGACTTCAGCACTTCGGCGCCGACGGCCTTTTCGCGCACACGGTCGGTGAATGAGCGAACGACTTCCAGCGCCACGTCGGCTTCGAGCAGCGCGCGGCGAACCTCCCGCAGGGCGGCGGAAACATCGGCTTCCGACAGCGCGCCACGGCCGGTCAGTCCATTCAGGATGGAACCAAGACGGTCCTGGAGGTTCTCAAACATTAGCTCTTCCTTCTTCGTTTCAAGATCACCTGAAACGTCGGTATATCGCTTGACGAAAACAAGACGCAAAGCCAAAAAGCACCCGAGGGCGCATCGCGCTGTCGGGTGTTGACCTCCGGGATCTCTTTATACCTTCACGGGTCCCGGTCGGCGGCTCGGAGTGCTTGTCTCGTCGCAGATTTGCCGCGATTAACAGCAAAATCCCGGCAAAGTCAAGGATTCAATCCTTCCGATCTGCTTTTCGGTCGGCAACGACGCCTGTCCGTGCCCCGTACCACTGGTAATTCGGCGAGGATTCGGCCATATAGCCCGGAGAACAAGGACTGAATCCATGAGTTATACGGTCGAATTCGCGAAGATGAACGGGCTTGGCAACAAGATCCTGGTGGTCGATATGCGTGGCCGGAAAGACAAGGTGACCCCGGAAGCGGCGATCGCGCTGAATGCCGACCCCGCCACCCAGTTCGACCAGATCATGGCGGTCTATGATCCCAAGGCGGATGGCACGGATGCCTGGATCGACATCCTGAATTGTGATGGCTCCAAGGCGCAGGCCTGCGGCAACGGCACGCGCTGCGTCGTGCAGGCGCTCGCCGCCGAGACCGGCAAGAAGACCTTTACCTTCCAGACGGTGGCCGGCATCCTCAATGCCGTCGAGCATGCGGACGGCACGATTTCCGTCGACATGGGCAAGCCGGTGTTTGCCTGGGACCGCATTCCGCTGGCGGAGGAATTTTACGATACCAGCCGCATCGAGTTGCAGATCGGCCCGATCGACAATCCGGTGCTGCATTCGCCCTCAGTCATGTCGATGGGCAATCCGCATGCCGTCTTCTGGGTCGACCAGGACGTGATGTCCTATGATCTGCACCGTTTCGGCCCGCTGCTCGAAAACCATCCGATGTTTCCGGAAAAAGCCAATATCACGCTGGCTCAGGTCACCTCGCCGTCGTCGCTGACCACCCGCACCTGGGAGCGCGGCGCCGGGCTGACGCTCGCCTGCGGTTCGGCCGCCTGCGCGTCGGGTGTTTCCGCCGCCCGCACCGGCCGCACCGGGCGCAATGTCACCATCACCGTCGCCAGCAGCCCGAACCGCGGCAGCCTCACCATCGAATGGCGCGAGCGCGACGACCATGTGATCATGACCGGCCCGGCGGAATGGGAATGGTCCGGCACGCTCGATCCTTCGACCGGCGCCTGGGCGCGCGAAACGGAAGCGGGGGCCAAGGCGCAGTGAGCGGCGTCGAGGTCATCACCTTCGGCTGTCGTCTGAACACCTACGAATCCGAAGTCATGCGGGCGCAGGCGGAAAAGGCCGGGCTCAACAATGCGGTGCTGGTCAATACCTGTGCCGTCACCGGCGAGGCCGTGCGCCAGGCGCGCCAGGCCATTCGCCGCGCACGGCGTGAAAATCCGCATGCCCGCATTATTGTCACCGGCTGTGCCGCCCAGGTGGAGAAGGATAGCTTCGCCGCAATGCCCGAGGTGGATGCGGTGCTTGGCAACGAGGAGAAGTTGGCCTCCGCCTCCTACCGCGCCCTGCCGGATTTCGGCGTTTCGGCCGAAGAGAAGCTGCGCGTCAACGATATCATGAGCGTGCGCCACACGGCGCCGCAGATGGTGAGACACATCGACGGCCATGTGCGCGCCTTCATCCAGGTGCAGAACGGCTGCGACCACCGCTGCACCTTCTGCATCATTCCGTATGGCCGCGGCAATTCCCGCTCGGTGCCGATGGGCGCCGTCGTCGACCAGGCGCGAAAACTGGTCGAGGGCGGTTATAGCGAGATCGTGCTGACCGGCGTCGATGCCACCAGCTACGGCGGAGACCTGCCGGGCGGGCCGAGCCTCGGCCTGCTGGCGAAAACCCTGCTGAAGCATGTGCCGGATATTCGCCGGCTCAGATTGTCGTCGATCGACAGCATCGAGGCCGACCGGCACCTCTTCGACCTGATCGCCGAGGAGCCGCGCTTCATGCCGCATCTGCACCTGTCGCTGCAGCATGGCGACGACATGATCCTGAAACGCATGAAGCGGCGCCATGCCCGCGCCGACGCTTTGCGTTTTATCGAGGATGTGCGGCGGCTGCGGCCGGACATGAGTTTTGGCGCGGATATGATCGCCGGTTTCCCGACCGAAACCGACGCCATGTTTGACAATGCCGCCTCGATGGCGCGCGAGGCGGGCATCGCCTTCCTGCACGTCTTCCCTTACAGCCCCCGGCCCGGAACGCCGGCGGCGCGCATGCCGCAACTCGACCGGGCGCTGGTGAAGGAGCGGGCGGCACGGCTGCGGGCGGTGGGCACGGACCTCCACAATGCCCATCTCGATGCGATGGTCGGCAGCGAGCAGATATTGCTGGTTGAAAACAACGGGCTTGCGCATACGGAAAATTTCACGCTTGTGGGCGCGGCGGGGCTGAAGCCGCGCGACCTTGTGCCGGTCGTCATCACCGGCCACAATGGCAAGCACCTCGATATGCAATTGAAGGCGGCGCAGGCGGCCTGACGTCACGGATCATTCATGGCCCTCGGTTTCATCAAAAAAGTCTTTACCTTCGGCAAGGAAAAGCCGGTCGAGCAGGCGCCTCCGTCTCCTTTCGCGCTGACGCCCGAAGAAAAGACCGCAATCGCGGCGGAGACCGAGCCGCATGCGCGCAAGGAGGATCTGCCGGTATCACCGGCAGATCCGGTGGCGCCGGAAGTCATGGACACGGCCGGCGGCCCGTCCGACGACGGGGTGGAGGAAGATCCGCCGCTGCTGCCGGCTGTCGACCAGATCGGCGATCTCGGCGTGACACCTCTGTCATTGCTGCAGGCGGAAGCGGCCGTCGAGGCGGTTGAGGACGTCGCCGCTGCCGAACCGTCATTCGACCAGGCGCTTCGCGATGCAGGGGAAGAGGATCGCCGGGGAGATTCTGGTGACGGTCCCGTCCAGGCTGTCGCTGTTGCCGGCGACGAAACGCTGGTGGAAGCCGCCCGTGATGCCGACAGCGTCGCGGCGCCCGAGCCCGTGGATGAGCCGGCTGCGCATCCTGTCGGGGCAATTTCCGACGAAGCGGAAGAGGTGCAAGTAACCGGCCGCGCCGATCCGGCCTTGCCCAAAGGTTTTTCCACCGGTCCGGCCGTCATTGAGCCGCTGCCGGTCGCGCCGCAGGCAAAACTTTCCTGGTTCCAGCGCCTGCGCCAGGGACTTTCGCGCACCTCCTCGCAGCTGACCGGCCAGATCGCCGCGCTGTTCACCAAGCGCAAGCTCGACGAGCAGACGCTGCAGGATCTCGAAGACCTGCTGATACAGGCCGATCTCGGCGTCGAGACGGCGATGCGTGTTACCGATACGCTGTCTTCCGAGCGCTACGGCAAGGATGTCACCGGCGAGGATGTCAGCCGCATCATGGCATCGGAAATCACCAAGGTGCTGACGCCGGTCGCCAAGCCGCTGCAACTCGATCTCAACCACAAGCCGCATGTCATCCTCGTCGTCGGCGTCAACGGTACCGGCAAGACGACGACCATCGGCAAGCTGGCGGCAAAACTCTCCGGCGCCGGGCTGAAGGTCATGCTGGCCGCCGGCGACACGTTCCGCGCAGCCGCCATCGAGCAGTTGAAGATCTGGGCCGACCGCACCCAATCGGAATTCATCGGCACCAAGCTCGGCGCCGATGCTGCCGGCCTCGCTTACGATGCCTTCGAGCAGGCAAAGGCGAAAAAATGCGACGTGCTGATCATCGATACCGCCGGCCGGCTGCAGAACAAGGCCGAGCTGATGGCCGAGCTTGAAAAGATCGTCCGCGTGCTCGGCAAGCTCGATCCCGACGCGCCGCACACGGTGCTGCAGACGCTCGACGCCACCACCGGCCAGAACGCGCTGTCGCAGGTGGAAATCTTCCGCAACGTCGCCGGCGTCAATGGCCTGATCATGACCAAGCTCGACGGCACGGCGCGCGGCGGTATTCTCGTCGCCATCTCGGCGAAGCACAAATTGCCGGTCTATTTCATCGGTATCGGCGAGGGCGTCGACGATCTCGAACCGTTCGAGGCCAACGATTTCGCGCGGGCGATTGCAGGCATCGCGCAATGATGTCACAGATTGGCCACGGATAAGGGGCAAAGGCCGCGCCTTCATCAGCAAGTCCGGCACCAGGCGGAACGCGGTTCGGCGTCCGGCATTGCGAAGAGAAAAACAGGGTTCCGAAACGATGACGACCACGCAAAGCGAAAATGCCCCGAGCCGCGCCGAGCGGCAGCATCCGATGCTGAAGCTGGCGCTGGAGCTTGGCCCGCTGCTCGTCTTCTTCTTCGGCAACCTGCGCGGCGAGTGGCTGGCGAAAACCTTTCCGGAACTGTCGGCGATCGGCGGCCCGCTGCTGATCGCCACGGCGCTGTTCATGGTGGCGACGGTGATCTCGCTGGTCATTTCCAAGATCGTCTTCCGCCACCTGCCGGTGATGCCTTTCGTTTCGGGCGTGGTGGTTCTGGTCTTCGGTTCGCTGTCGATCTGGCTGCAGGACGAAACCTTCATCAAGATGAAGCCGACCATCGTCAACACGCTGTTCGGCGTCGTGCTGCTCGGCGGCCTGTTGTTCGGCAAGTCGCTGCTGGGCTATGTCTTCAACGCCGCCTTCCAGCTCGACGACGACGGCTGGCGCAAGCTGACGCTGCGCTGGGGCATCTTCTTCCTGTTCCTGGCGGTGCTGAACGAAGTCGTCTGGCGCGGCGCCAACTGGTATTACCTGCCCGACAAGGACATGGCCGATTATCTCTGGGTCAATTTTAAAGTCTGGGGCACCATGCCGATCACCATTCTCTTCACTCTGGCGCAGATGCCGCTGATCATGCGCCACACGGTCGATGCCGTGGCGGAAGGTGAGAATTGACAGTCGCCGGGCAGGCCGAGGCTGCCGGAGGCCAATCGGCGCGCTACTGGCTTTTCGCCGGCTTTTGCGTGTTTCTCGTGCAGATCCTGGCCGAATACTGGATGGGCCGGCTGCCGATCTGTGAATGCGGCTACGTCAAGCTCTGGGAAGGCACGGTCAATTCCAGCGGCAATTCGCAGCACCTGTCCGACTGGTACACGCCGTCGCACATCATCCACGGCTTCCTGTTCTACGGATTGGGTTTCCTGGTTCTGCGCCGCAAGCCGCTGGCGGCAAAGCTGCTTCTGGCGCTCGTCATCGAATCCGCCTGGGAAATCCTCGAAAACTCGCCGATCATTATAGATCGTTACCGCACGGCGACGATCTCACTCGATTATTATGGCGACAGCATCCTGAATTCGGCGATGGACACGGTGTTCATGACGCTCGGCTTCTTTTTTGCCGCGCGCGCCCCGGTGTGGGTGACGGTCGTCATCGCCATCTTCTTCGAGATTTTTACCGGCTGGATCATCCGCGACAACCTGACGCTCAACGTCATCATGCTGGTCTGGCCGCTGGAAGCGATCAAGACCTGGCAAAGCGGGCTCTGATTTATTTGACAGCCAGCGCCTTTTCGATCGCCGGATACAGGCCCTCCTGCACGCTCTTGTCGTCGAAGGGGCCGACGCGCTTGTAGAGGATCGTGCCGTCGGCGGCGACCAGGTAGGATTCCGGAATGCCGTAGACGCCCCAGTCGATCGCCGCCTTGCCGTTGGGATCGACGCCGATGGCGGCATAGGGGTTGCCGAGTTCGCCGAGGAAGCGCAGGGCGTTTTCCTGCCGGTCCTTGTAGTTGATGCCGACGATGGTGATGCGGCTGTCCTTTGCCAGCTCCTTGAGGATCGGGTGTTCCTGCCGGCAGGGCACGCACCACGAGGCGAAGACGTTGACCAGCGACAGCTTGCCCTTGACGGCGGCATCGGTCAGCGCCGGCACGTTGGCGCCTTCGAGCGCCGCCAGGTTCAGCACCGGGGCCTTTGTGCCGATCAGCGCCGAGGGGATCTCGGAAATATCCTTGCCGGAGCCGAGTTGCATCAGGAACACGGCGGCAAGGCCGGTGAAGACAATCAGCGGCAGGAGCGCCAGCAGAATGCGCAGTCCACGCCGCGGCGGCGGGGCTTTTTCCTCGATATCGCTGCTCATGATTTTGTCTCGTCGGCGGGTTTGGCCGAGCGCCGGCGAATGCCCGACGCTTCCAGCGTCCGCAGTTCCTGCTGGCGGGCGCGGCCATCGAGCCAGGTCCAGCCGATAAGACAGCCGATGATGATCACCGTGACGACATAGGAGGCATAGACGTAGAAGGCGTGGCTCATCCGCTCATGCCTCCCGCGCGGCCATGCGGGCGGCAAGCCGGCGCTGGGCGCTGACCCGGCGGCGCAGGATCTCGTTGCGCATCGCCGCCAGGTGCAACGTGAAGAACAACACGGTGAAGGCAACGGCCATGACCAGCAGCGGCCGTAAAAACTCCGGATCGATGGTCGGGCCGTCCAGCCTTACGACGCTGGCCGGCTGGTGCAGCGTATTCCACCATTCGACGGAAAATTTTATGATCGGAATATTGACGAAACCGACGAGGATCAGCACGGCGCTGACGCGGGCGGCCTTCGACGGATCGTCCATGGCGCGGTTCAGCGCGATCAGGCCGAGATACATCAGGAACAGCACAAAAACCGAGGTCAGCCGCGCATCCCACACCCACCAGGTGCCCCACATCGGCTTGCCCCACAGGGAGCCGGTGATCAGCGCGATCAGCGTGAAGCCGGCGCCGAGCGGTGCCGCGGTCTTGGCGGAGACATCGGCAAGCGGATGGCGCCAGACCAGCGTGCCGATCGCCGAGGCCGCCATGACGGTGTAACACATCATCGACAGCCAGGCTGCCGGCACATGCACATACATGATCCGTACCGTCTCGCCCTGCTGATAATCGCCTTCGGCGGCAAAGCCGAGATAGAGGCCGAGCGCAAAAAGCAGCACGGTGGTGCCTGCCATCCACGGCAGCAGGCGGGCGACCAGTGTCAGGAACCGGGTCGGATTGGCAAGATCGCTGAATTTGGTGATGGCCAGGCTGTTTTCGCTCATGCCGGATGTTTAGCCTGATATCGCGCAGGCTGCAATTGATCTCGGTCACTCCGCGCTGTTGCGCAGCGCCAGCGCCGCCGCCGCGGGACCGAGAGCGGCAAAGAACAGGGTGATGGCGACGAGAATCAGGAAGGGCGGCATAAACGGCGCCGGCTCCTGGACGGCGGCATAGGTGGCGCTGACGCCGAAGATCAGCACCGGAACCGTCAGCGGCAGGACGAGGATCGACACCAGCAGCCCACCGCGCGGCAAAACCACCGCCACCGCTGCTCCGACGGCGCCGATGAAGGTGATCGCCGGCGAACCGACGATCAGCGTCAGCATCACGGCAGCGATCGCCGTCTCGTCCATGTTCATGAACAGGCCGAGCAGGGGGGATGCGATCACCAGCGGCAGGCTGGTTCCCACCCAGTGGGCCAGGCATTTGACGGCGACGGTCAGCACCAGCGGCGTCTCGTGCATCAGGAGGAGATCGAGCGAGCCGTCCTCGCGCTCGGCCTGGAACAGCCGGTCGAGGCCGAGAAGGGCGGACAGCAGCGCGCCGATCCAGACGATCGCCGGGCCGATGCGAGCGAGCAGATTGAGGTCCGGCCCGACGCCGAAGGGAATGACGGCAACGATGGTCATGAAGAACAATACGCCGATGAGGGCGCCGCCGCCGGCACGGATCGACAGTTTCAGGTCGCGGAGGAAGAGGGCGATCAACGGCCGGCCCTCCCAGGTGTGCTCGTTATCTCGACCGTCTTCCCGGAAAAGGAGAAAGGGGACAGTATAAATGCGAGAAGCGGTGCCGCTCGTCCCCTTCTCCCCTCGGGGAGAAGGGGGCCCGAAGGGTCGGATGAGGGGGGGGCGAAAAGGGCAGGTTTTGCCGTGTAGCACCCCCACATTCCCCTGCCGGGACCTTCTCCCCGTGGGGGAGAAGAGGTCAAGCCGGATCGTCTCATCCCATCTTCGAGCGTACTGGACAGAGCAACAAGAAGGCCGTCAAGCCGGATAAGGGTTTGTAAAGGCAAACGGGAGGGCATGAATGGGTCGGTCGGATGGCTGGCTTTCACGCCCATACCTCCGCGTCCACCCCGGCAAAGCCGGTCATGCGCAATTGCTGCGCGCCTTCCAGCCCGAGCGGCTGGTGCGTGGCGGCAAGCGCGATGCCGCCGGCCGCGAGGTGGCGGGTGACGAGGTCGGCGAACATCCGGTCGGCGCTGGCGTCGAGGGCGGCGGTCGGTTCGTCGAGGATCCAGATCGGCCGGTAGGCGACGAGCAGCTTGGCAATGGCGAATCGCCGCTGCTGGCCGGCGGAAAGATATCCGAACGGCAGGTGGGTGATGCCGCCGAGGCCGACGGTGTCGGCGGCGTCTTCGATCGTCATTGCGCTTCCTCCGGGCGCGTCGCCGAGAAAGACCTGCCAGAAACGCAGGTTTTCACCCACGGTCAGTTCCTTTTTCATGGCGTTGCGATGGCCGAGATAATGGCTGAATTCGCCGGGCCGGCTGCCGGATTCGACCCCTTCGCCGGCAATTGAGACATGGCCGGTTTCCGCGGGCAGAAGCCCGGCAATGACGCGCAGCAGCGTCGATTTTCCCGAGCCGTTCGGACCGGTCAGAACCAGCGCTTCACCTCTGCCTAAGCGAAAGGAAACATTCACGAATATCAGGTCTTCACCGCGCCGCGCGGCAAGGCTTTCGGCGGTCAGAAGCATGCCTCGTCGCTTTCGTTAGGATTTTAGTCATTGCGTTGCAAAAAATGTCCCAAACCGGCTCTCTGTGGTCTGGAACCTTTCTTAGAAATTATCTATAAGACTTGCAACCACGCCAGCGGTCGGCGTGATCTTCATCCTTCCGCCGAACTTCGGGGATTGCGGGCAGCAGTTCCCACGTGCGGACAGCGGAAATGGCCGTACCCGCATCCTGATGTGCATGAAGTGCATGGGCGTTCGCACGACTGTGTTGGCAATCAGAAACGGGGTCTCTCGTGTCTCAATCTCTCGACAGTTTCAATTGTCGTTCCACGCTCACGGTGGACGGCAAGGACTATGTCTATTTCAGCCTGCCGAAAGCGGAAGCCAATGGCCTCGCCGGCGTTTCCAAGCTCCCCTATTCGATGAAGGTGCTGCTGGAGAACCTGCTCCGAAACGAAGACGGCCGCTCGGTCACCAAGTCCGACATCGAAAACATTGCCGGCTGGCTGGTCGACAAGGGCACCGCTGAAAACGAAATCGCCTATCGCCCGGCCCGCGTGCTGATGCAGGACTTCACCGGCGTTCCTGCCGTCGTCGACCTGGCGGCCATGCGTGACGGCATCAAGGCGCTCGGCGGCGATCCGGAAAAGATCAACCCGCTCGTTCCCGTCGATCTCGTCATCGACCACTCGGTCATCGTCGACGAGTTCGGCACGCCGAACGCCTTTGCCCGCAACGTCGAGCTCGAATATGAGCGCAACGGCGAGCGTTACCGCTTCCTGAAGTGGGGCCAGCAGGCATTCAAGAATTTTCGCGTGGTTCCCCCGGGGACGGGCATCTGTCACCAGGTCAACCTCGAATATCTCGGCCAGACCGTCTGGACCAAGGAAGAGGACGGCGAAACCGTCGCTTATCCCGACACCTGCGTCGGCACCGATTCGCACACCACGATGATCAACGGCCTCGGCGTGCTGGGCTGGGGCGTCGGCGGTATCGAAGCCGAAGCGGCCATGCTCGGCCAGCCGGTCTCGATGCTGCTGCCCGAAGTCATCGGCTTCAAGCTCACCGGCAAGGTCAAGGAAGGCGTCACGGCGACCGACCTGGTTCTGACCGTCGTGCAGATGCTGCGCAAGAAGGGCGTCGTTTCGAAGTTCGTCGAATTCTTCGGCCCCGGCCTCGATTCGATGTCGCTCGCCGACCGCGCCACCATCGGCAACATGGGTCCGGAATACGGCGCCACCTGCGGCTTCTTCCCGGTCGACGGCGAAACCATCAACTACCTCACCATGTCCGGCCGCAAGACCGACCGCATCGCGCTGGTCGAAGCCTATTCGAAGGCGCAGGGCATGTGGCGCGAGGGCGACGGCTCCGACCTCGTCTTCACCGACACGCTGGAACTCGACCTCGGCGACGTCGTGCCGTCGATGGCCGGCCCGAAGCGTCCGGAAGGCCGCCTGCCGCTCGAAACCATCGCGCCGAACTTCGCGACGGCGCTCGAAAACGACTACAAGAAGCCCGGCCAGCTGACCAACCGGTATGCCGTCGAAGGCGAAGACTTCGATCTCGGCCATGGCGACGTGGCGATCGCCGCCATCACCTCGTGCACCAACACCTCCAACCCGTCGGTGCTGATCGCTGCCGGCCTGCTCGCCCGCAATGCGGTCGCCAAGGGGCTGAAGTCGGCGCCGTGGGTGAAGACGTCGCTGGCGCCGGGAAGCCAGGTCGTCGGCGAATACCTTGCCAAGTCCGGCCTGCAGGCCGACCTCGACAAGCTCGGCTTCAACCTCGTCGGTTTCGGCTGCACCACCTGCATCGGCAACTCCGGCCCGCTGCCGGCGCCGATCTCGAAGACGATCAACGACAAGGGCCTGATCACCGCGGGCGTCCTGTCGGGCAACCGCAACTTCGAAGGCCGCATCTCGCCGGACGTCCAGGCGAACTACCTCGCCTCGCCGCCGCTGGTCGTCGCCTACGCGCTGGCCGGCACGGTGCAGAAGGACCTGACCACGGAGCCGATCGGCAACGACCGGGACGGCAACCCGGTCTATCTCAAGGACATCTGGCCGACGTCGCACGAGATCCAGGAATTCATCCTGAAATACGTCACGCGCGAACTGTACGAAACCAAGTATGCCGACGTGTTCAAGGGCGACGCAAACTGGCAGGCCGTTCAGGTTCCCGCCGGTCAGACCTATGCCTGGGACGACAAGTCGACCTACGTGCAGAACCCGCCCTACTTCGTCGGCATGGGCAAGACCGGTTCGGGCCTGAAGAACATCAAGGGCGCCCGCGTCCTCGGTCTCTTCGGCGACAAGATCACCACCGACCACATTTCGCCGGCCGGTTCGATCAAGGCGGCCTCGCCTGCGGGCGCCTACCTTACCGATAACGGTGTCGCCGTCGCCGACTTCAACCAGTACGGCACGCGCCGCGGCAACCATGAAGTGATGATGCGCGGCACCTTCGCCAACATCCGCATCCGCAACCACATGCTCGGCCCGAACGGCAAGGAAGGTGGCTTCACCATCCACTATCCGTCGAAGGAAGAGATGTCGATCTACGATGCGGCCATGAAGTACAAGGCCGAAGGCGTTCCGCTCGTCATCTTCGCCGGCGTTGAATATGGCAACGGCTCGTCGCGTGACTGGGCGGCCAAGGGCACCAACCTGCTCGGCGTCCGCGCCGTCATCGCCCAGTCCTTCGAGCGTATCCACCGCTCGAACCTGGTGGGCATGGGTGTCGTTCCCTTCGTCTTCGAGGAAGGCACGACCTGGGCGAGCCTCGGTCTCAAGGGCGACGAGATCGTCGAGATCGACGGCCTCGAAGGCGACATCAAGCCGCGCGAGAAGAAGGTGGCCAGGATCACCTATGCCGACGGCAGCGTTAAGGACGTTCCGATCCTTTGCCGCATCGATACCCTCGACGAGGTGACGTATATGAACAATGGCGGCATCCTGCAGACGGTTCTGCGCGACCTCGCAGCCTGAGTTTTCGGGAAGAAAATTTCGCCTTTTGCTGCCGGGGAGGAAACTTCCCGGCAGATTTGTTTCATATGTGCAGTATCACCCCATCGTGACTTCCCGTTGATGGAGCAACGTTGTAGTTCTACCGCCAACATCGGGCCATGGCCCGTCCGGTCGCATAAGCGGGGTGGCTTTGCGGATCGGAAACGATTTTGCTTTATGACCGACGTTTGAAGCATTGCCGCTCCAGCCGGGCGGCGATGTTCTGGAAAGAGGTGTGGACTGATGCCCGTTGTGCGTTTCGTTTCCTGTCTGGTGCTCGGCGTCACGGTGACGGTGCCGATCTGCGCCGAGGAAGCGGTAAAGCCCAAGGGCGTGGTCGAGTTGTTTACCTCGCAGGGCTGTTCCTCCTGCCCGCCGGCTGACGCGGCGCTGGAGAAACTGATCCGGCAGGGCGACGTCGTGGCGATCGCCTATCACGTCGATTACTGGAACTATCTCGGCTGGAAGGACACGATGAGTTCCAAGGAAAATACCGAGCGGCAATATGCCTATGCCCGCACGCTCGGCCGCGCCAACGTCTATACGCCGCAGGTGATCGTCAATGGTCGCGCCCATATGAAGGGAACTGACCTGCAGGCGATCAACGCAAAGCTCGACAGCCTGAAATCCGCCGGTGACGGCCTTAGCGTCGGTGTCGAGGCGTCTCTGCGCGGGGACGAACTGGAAATCAATATCGGTCCCGGCACCGGCAAGGCCAATGTCGTCATCGCCTATTTCGACAAGCAGCAGGTCATCAAGGTCGACAAGGGCGAGAATACCGGCCGGGAAATCACCTACTGGCATACGGTGACCGACGTGCAGACGGTCGGCATGTGGGAAGGCATGCCGCTGCGCATCGTTCTTCCCGCCAATGTCATCGGCAACGACCGGCGCGACGGCTGCGCCATCCTGCTGCAATCGGCCACCGGCAAAGGCGACCCGTCCGCTATCTACGGCGCAACCATGCTGACAGCGCCATCGCACTGAGGGGTTTGCTGTTTCCCGAAAGCGCATTCGGCCCGGCACCGTTGGGGATGGGGCAGGGGTTGACGGTGCCGGGCCGGGCCTGAAAGCGGACGGACCTCGCCGCCACGGAAGGCATCATTCCAACAAAATTGGGCATGGGTTTGTTCGGAATGCGGCATATCGCCTCATCTCGTGCGTTGCGTCGTGCCTTCCCCAGGCTTGCATTTTGGTAAAGCTGAGGCACACTGTCATGGCGCTGTTACATTCACAGGGATCGAGGAGTGTCCATGACTGATCAGCCGGATTTGTCCCGCGGCGAAAACAGATCTATCGACAGTTCCAGTTCCGATGTCATCGACCTTCGCGAATATCGGCAAAATCTCGATCCCTTGCCGGTGACCTTCCACCGCCGTGAGCTGGATGCCATCCTGTGGATCTACGGCCGTATGGTCGGCGAAGGCGAATGGCGTGACTATGCCATTGATCATACGAAGGAAAAGGCGATCTTTTCCGTCTTCAAGCGCTCCGGCGAAATGCCGCTCTACCGCATCGAAAAAAATCCGAAGCTGGCGGCCAAGCAGGGAGCCTTTTCCGTCGTCAACACCGGCGGCATGGTGTTGAAGCGCGGGCACGATCTTTCCCAGGTTCTCAAGGTTTTCGACAAGGTGCTGAAACTGGTCGAAACGTGAGGCGTCGGCCGATTCGCCGTCTCAGGGCATGGACCGGGCTGCGGGGATGATAATCCCTCCTATTACCGCTTCTCCCGCAGGTCATGAAAAAAGGCGGCCCGTGAGGACCGCCTTGCTTGTCTTCATATCCGTTCCGCTTAGTTGTTGCGGTTGCCGAACAGCTGCAGCAGGAACAGGAAGAGATTGATGAAGTCGAGGTAGAGCTGCAGGGCGCCCATGATCGCCTTGCGGCCCATCACGGAAACGTCGTCCTGGTCGAAATACATCTCCTTGATCCGCTGCGTGTCGTAGGCGGTCAGGCCGGCGAAGACCAGCACGCCGATCACCGAGATGGCGAACTGCACGGCAGACGACTGCAGGAAGATGTTTACGATCGAGGCGATGATCAGGCCGAACAGGCCCATGATCAGGAACGAACCCATGCCCGACAGGCTGCGCTTGGTCGTATAACCGTAGAGCGACAGTCCGCCGAAGGCGGCAGCGGTGATGAAGAACGTCTGCACGATGCTCTGGCCGGTATAGACCAGGAAGATCGACGACAGCGACAGGCCCATCAGCGCGGCATAGATCCAGAACGTCGTCTGGGCAGCGGCGACGGACATCTTGTGGATGCGGTAGCTCAGGAAGAACACCAGGCCGACCGGAGCGAGCATGACCACCCACTTCAGCGGCGAGACGAAGATCAGCTGGGCAAAGGCAGGGTTCGAAACCGCCAGCGCAAAGGTGCCGTAGGCGGCGGCGCCGGTGATCGCCAGGCCAAGCGCCATCAGGTTGTAGACCTTGAGCATATAGGCGCGCAGGCCCTCATCAATCAGTGCACCGGATTGCGCGCCCGAATAGGTCGACCGGTTCTGGTAGTTACGAAGATCAGCCATTGTTTCCTCTTACGAAAGCTCCGGAGAATTTACGGTGTCGGGATATCCCGGGCGCCGCTGCGAAGCCTCAGCATGCCTGAGAAGAATATGATGTGACTTTGTGTTGCTTACAAGGCCCAGCCCGACGGAAATGCCGGCGCGGCGGCCGCGGGATGCGGATTTACGGTAGTTGGTTAACAGACGGGCGCCCGCTTACAGTTCGCGCAGCACGGGCGCCGCCTTCTGCCCCAGGACCCGCCAGGTTCCAGCCAGGCCGATGCCAACCGTCATCACCAGCGCGATGACAAGCGTCGTCACGGCGACATCGGCGAGGAAAACGGAGGGTAGTTTCATGATCCTGCTCACCACGTACCAGGCGGAGACGCCGCCGGCAAACAGCGCGAACACCGCCGTCGCCAGGCCGAGGATCATGTATTCGTAGGAGAAAGCGCGGATCAGCATGGCGCGGGTTGCACCAAGCGTCTTCAGGATCACCGCGTCGTGGGTACGTGCCCGGTTGCCGGCGGCGAGCGCGCCGGCGAGCACCAGCACCGAGGCGACCAGCGCCACGGCGGCAGCGGCGCGGATGGCGGTCGCCAGCTGTCCGACCAGCTTGTCGACGATCTCCAGCGCATCCTTGACGCGGACGCTGGTGATCGTCGGATAGGCGTTGGTCACGGCTTTCAGGATGGCTGCCTCCTGTGCCGGCGTGGCCGTCGCATCCGTCAGCGTCGCCAGCCAGGCATGCGGCGCGCCCTTGAAGGTGTTCGGCGAAAAGACCATGACGAAATTGATCGACAGCGATTCCCATTCCACCTGGCGCAGGTTGGCGATGCGAGCGGTGAGGCTGCGGCCGAGAACGTTGACGGTGACGGTGTCGCCGATCTTCAGGCCGAGTTCGCCCGCCTCCTCTGCGGAGAAGGAGACGAGGGGCTCGCCGTCGTAGTCCGGCGCCCACCATTCGCCGGCGGTCAGCTTGGCGTTTTCGGGCAGGGCCTCGGAATAGGTGATGCCGCGGTCGCCGCGCAGCACCCAGCGGCCGTTCGGCGGCACGTCCATCTTGGTGACGTCCTGGCCGTTGAAGGCGAGGATGCGGCCGCGCAGCATCGGCACTTCGGTGATCTTGCCCTCCGGCGCCTGCTGGCTCACGATCCGGCGGAAACCCTCGACCTCGCTGCCCTGGATGTCGACGAAGAAGAAGTTCGGCGCCCGCTCCGGCAGGTTGCCGGTGAGTTCACGCCGAAGATTGCCGTCGATCAGCGTCAGCGTCACGAGCAGCGCAAGCCCCAGCCCGAGCGACAGCACCACGGAGGAGGTCAGCGCGCCGGGCCGGTGGATGTTGCCGATCGCCAGCCTGAGTGCCGGCGAATTGACGCGCGGGCTGCGCCGGGCAATCGCCGCCACCAGCACGGCGACGAGCCGCAGCAGCACGAAACCGAAGGCGACGGCGGCAAGGAAAACGGCGGCGACGAAGCGGTCGAAGGCGGTCAGGATCACCAGCGCGGCAAGGGCGGCGAGAATGATGCCTGTCGCCAGCAGATAGGGCCAGGAGGGCAGGCGGGTCGGCTCGAAGCCCTGCTCGCGAAACAGCGCGGTCGCCGGTACTTCGCGGGCATGGCCGAGCGGCAGGATGGCAAACGCAAGCGTCGTCAGCAGGCCGAACAGGGCGGCGAGTGCCAGCGGCCCGGGATAGATCGCCGGTGCTGCCGAAATCGGCAGGAAGCCGGCCAGGAACGGCGCCACCGCCATCGGTGCCAGCGCGCCGACAACGAGGCCGATGCCGATGCCGGCCAGCGCGATCAGCAGGATCTGGAACAGGTAGATCGCCACCACCACGAAGGCCGGTGCGCCAAGGCACTTGAAGGTGGCGATGGTGGTGCGTTTGGAATCGAGGAAGGCGCGCACGGCATTGGCGACACCGACGCCGCCGACGATCAGCGCGGTCAGGCCCACCAGCGTCAGGAACTGCGAAAACCGGGTGACGTTGTCGCTGAGCGCCGGGGCGGCTCGGTCGCTGGCACGGATCGACCAGCCGGCATCGGGGAATTTTTGCGCGGCGTCCTGCTGGATGCCGGCCGCCGGCGGCGAGCCGGCTTTCAGGCGAACCTTGTAGACGTGTTCGACGAGGCTGCCGGTCTGCATCAGGCCGGAGGCGGTCAGCGCCTCGCGGCTGACGATCAGCCGCGGTGCAAAACCGAAACCTTCCGAAATGGCGTCGGGCTCGCTCTTGACGGTGGCGGCGATCGCCAGCCGCGCATTGCCAAGCAGGACCTCGTCGCCCACCTTGAGGCCAAGTCGGTCGAGCAGCAACGGTGCGGCAACGGCGCCGTAGCGGCCGTCTTCGTGCCGTGCCAGCAGCGGCCACAGGGCGCCGCCCTCATTGGTCTCGAAGGTGCCGTAGAGCGGATAGATGTCATCGACAGCCTTGACCTCCACCAGTCCCTGATCGGCACCTCCGGGCAGGCGGGCCATGGAACGCAGGCCGGTCGAAATCGCCACATCGCCGAGGCTCTGGACGTAGGCGAGTTCCTGCGGCGTCGCCTCGCGGTTGTTGAGTTCGAAGCGCACGTCGGCGGCGAGCAGGGTGCGGCCTTCCGAAGCGATGGAATCGGTGATCGATCTCGAAACCGAGTTCACCGCCGCGATCGCCGCCGTTCCGAGCGCGATGCAGGCGAGGAAGATGTAAAAACCCGAAAGGCCGCCGCGCAGTTCGCGCAAGGCCAGCCGGAAAGCGAGGCACAGGCGGGAGCGCAGCGAAGTCATGCGAAGGCCGCTTGTTCGGCCGGCTGGTTGCGGCTGTCGCCGGCGATCTCGCCGGAGCGCACGCGGATCTGCCGCGAGCAGCGGGCGGCCAGCGATATGTCGTGGGTAACGAGCACCAGCGTCATGCCGCGCTCCTGCTGCTTGGAAAACAAGAGATCGGCGATCTGTCGTCCGGTTTCCGTATCGAGGTTGCCGGTCGGCTCGTCGGCGATCAGCACTGCCGGCGACGGCGCGAGTGCCCGGGCGATGGCGACTCGCTGCTGCTCGCCCCCCGAGAGCTGGCCGGGATAGTGGCTCAGCCGTTCGCCGAGGCCGACCGATTGCAGCTCGCGCCGGGCGATGTCGAACGGGTTGCGCACATTCGCCAGTTCCAGCGGCACGGCGACGTTTTCCAGCGCCGTCATGTTGGCGATCAGGTGGAAGGACTGGAAGACGATGCCGATGTTGCGGCCGCGGAAATCGGCCAGCGCATCCTCGCCCAGCCTGTGCAGCGGCGTGTTGCGGATGTGGATTTCACCCCTATCCAGCCGCTCCAGGCCGGCCAGCACCATCAGCAGCGTCGATTTGCCGGAGCCGGAAGGGCCAACGATGCCGACGGCCTCGCCCTCATCGATGCTGAGATCCATGCTCTTGAGCACATGGACCGAAGCGGCGTCGCGGCCCAGGGTCAGATCGGCTTTCTTCAGCTCGATGATGGTTTTTGTCAAAAGAAACGTTTCCTATATGGATGAGGGGAAGAACGAAGAACGCTACGAGCGGGCCGGCATGGTCTCCGCCAATTTAGGAAAAGGGTCATGAGATTTAAAGCCAGGCGCATTCAATTCATCGTCATCATGCTGGCCATGGTTTTTGCCGTCGCCGGCACGCCGGCTGCGGCCCGCACGCTCCAGCTGGTCGGTTTCGGCGACAGCCTGATGGCCGGCTACCAGCTGCCGCCCAACGATGCCTATCCCGCCCGCCTGGAAGCTGCCATGAAGGCGCAAGGCGTCGATATCGCCATCACCAATGCCGGCGTTTCCGGCGACACCACCTCCGCGGGCCTGGCGCGCGTCGACTGGTCGGTGCCGGACGGAACGGACGGCGTCATCCTCGAACTCGGCGCCAACGACGCGCTGCGCGGCATTCCGCCCGAGCAGACGGAAAAGAATCTCGACGCGATCATTAGCCGGCTCAAGGAGCGAGGAATTGCCGTGCTGCTCGCCGGCATGCTGGCGCCGCCGAACATGGGCGGCGATTATGCGGCGAAGTTCGATCCGATCTATACGCGGCTTGCGGAAAAGCATGGCGTGCCGCTCTATCCGCTGTTCATCGATGGAGTGGTGACCCAGGCGAAGCTGCAGCTCGAAGACGGCATGCATCCCAATGCCGATGGCGTCGGCGTCATGGTCGAACGGTCGTTGCCGGTCGTTAAGGCTTTCGTGGATATGATCTCGTCGGGAACAAAATAGGGGTTGCGCCGATTTTCATTGCGTGATTCGCTGTGAGCATCTGCACAAGATTCGGGGAGCTCGCCATGCCGAGACTGTTTACCGCCCTCGAAATTCCGCGCAATGCGGCGATGAGCCTTTCTCTTTTGCGCGGAGGCCTTCCCGGAGCACGCTGGATCGATGTGGAGAACTACCACATCACCTTGCGCTTCATCGGCGACGTCGACGGACGCACCGCAGACGAGGTCGTCGATCGGCTCGACCGCATCGACCGGCCGGAATTCCAGCTCGCCATCAACGGTATCGGCTCGTTTGGCGGCAAGAAACCGCATTCGGTGTGGGCGGGTGTTTCGCCGGCTCCGGAAATGTTTGCGCTGCAGGCGGAAATCGAGCGGATCTGCCAGCGCATCGGCCTGCCGCCGGACCCGCGCAAGTTTACCCCGCATGTGACGCTGGCGCGGCTGAAGTCGTCGCGTGTCGATGACGTCGTGCATTACCTCGCCGGCCGCGGCGATTTCCATACGGTGCCCTTCACCGTCTGCCGCTTCGTCCTTCTTTCGTCGCGCGATTCTGTGGGTGGCGGACCTTACCTCACAGAGGAAGTGTTCCAGCTGCGTGAGGCGCCCGCCGCTTCCGGCACGGTCAGCCAGCGCATCGAGGAAAAGAGCTTTATCTAGGCGGTTCCGAACCCGTCTTGTTTGCCGTATCCTGTTTCTGTCTTCAGGAGGATGCGATGAAACAGGAAAAGCTGAGTTCCGCTGCGATTGCCGAAAAGCTCGGCACCGTTCCCGGCTGGGCTTTGCGGGATGATGGTGGTGCGATCACCCGCAGCTTCAAGTTCCGCAATTTTGCCGAGGCTTTCGGTTTCATGACCGAGATGGCGCTTGCGGCGGAAAAGCTCGACCACCATCCCGAATGGTTCAACGTCTATGCGCGTGTCGATGTCACGCTCAACACCCACTCGGTCAAAGGTTTGAGCGACCTCGATTTCAAGCTGGCATCGTTGATGGACAAGGCGGCGGCGCGGCGGGCCGATTGAATTTCCGGGCACCGCTCCCCATATGGATTGCGCAGACCCTGGAGGCGCGAGCGTGACGACGGACGACATCAAATTTGGTGAAATTCTCCTGCCCGGCGACGAGAAGACGCAGGAAAGGCGGGAGCAGACGGTCAAGGCGAAGTTCTGGCCGAAATTTCGTCGCGCCGTGCGCCATATCCCCTTCGGACGAGACGTGGTGGCGAGTTTTTATTGCGCCATCGATCCGCAGACGCCGACGCGGGTGCGCGGAATCCTGCTGGCGGCACTCGGCTATTTCATCATGCCGGCGGACCTTGTGCCGGACATTCTGGCCGTGGTCGGCTTTTCCGACGACATCGCCGTGCTGAGTACGGCGCTGGCGATGATCCGCGGCCATATTCATGAACGGCACTACCAGTCCGCCGACCGGGCGCTGGCCGACCGGCCGGAGTGACGAAAGTCTCAACTCGTCGTGATCGGCAGGGGAACGGTTGCCCGTCCGACAAACTCTTGCCCGATTCTTTGTGTCATAAATCCCTCGGGATGCGTGCCTTCCGGGTCAAATTCAGCCGATACGTCCAGAAATCGACCAAAACGGCCGGTCTTCGACCCGGAGCGGCACATTTCCAACGGCTTTCTCTTCCTTGTTGACGGTTTGGTAACCTGAATTAAGTCAAAACGAATGAGATCATGAGCACGTTTAGCCTGGCCGCTTCGTCGGCCGGCGATTGATGGCAATAAAACCGGCAGGAAAACATGTTCGTAAGAAGTTTCACAACCGCACTTATCCTGATTTTGGCCAGCGCTGGCGTTGCCTCTGCTCAATCTCCGACCCGGATCCAGCAGTTCAAGGCCTGGGGCGCCTATTCCTACAAATCGGGCAACAGCAATGTCTGTTACGTTCTGTCCGTGCCGACCGCGAAGGAGCCGGCGAACGTCGATCACGGCGATATCTTCTTCATCGTGTCGCAGCGGCCGGGGCAGAATATCTCCTACGAGCCGCAGGCTATGATGGGCTACGTCATGAAGGAGAATTCCAAGGTCAACGTTACGATCGACAACAAGACCTTCGTGATGTTCGTCAAGGAGCGCGCGGCCTGGGTCGAGAATGCCGCCGAAGAACCGGCGCTCGTCATGGCCATGAAGACCGGCAAGTCGATGACGGTCAAGGCGACCTCCCGCAAGGGCACTGTCACCAGCTACGCTTATTCCCTGCAGGGCATTTCGGCGGCCCTGAAGCAGATCGAGAGCTGCAAATAAGCTTTTTGCCCGAGAAACCTTGAGGTGGAGGCTGGTCGTTGACCGGCCTTTACTGTTTTTGCAGCCGGTGGGTGACGCGCCCGCAATTTAATGCTAAAGCGCAGCCAATCTGGGCGAACGCCTCCTGGCCGTCAAGCGGCCCGTCCGCCCCATCTTCTTTTCATTCAGCCTGTGCTTGCCGGATCGATGTCTCGGCGGGGTGCAGCTATTGAGACCCTGGGATTGTTCGACATGGATGCCACTGAAACGACGATCGACCGTGCGCCGGCGAAGGCGCCGCCGCCGCTCCGGCCCGCCGATTTCGCCGTAAAACCGTCGCTGATCGGCCTGACGCGCGAGGATATGGCCGAGGCGCTGAAGGAAAAGGGCATTCCGGAAAAGCAGGTGCGCATGCGCGTCAGCCAGATCTGGCACTGGCTCTATATCCGCGGCGTCTCCGATTTCGATGCGATGACCAACGTCGCCAAGGACATGCGCGAAATGCTGAAGAAGCATTTCACCATTGCCCGCCCCGAAATCGTCGAGGAGCAGGTCTCCAATGACGGCACGCGCAAGTGGCTGTTGCGTTTCCCGCCGCGCGGCGCCGGCCGGCCTGTGGAGGTCGAGACCGTCTATATTCCGGAAGAGGGCCGCGGCACGCTGTGCATCTCCAGCCAGGTCGGCTGTTCGCTCACCTGTTCCTTCTGCCACACCGGCACACAGAAGCTGGTGCGCAACCTGACGGCGGAAGAAATTCTCTCGCAGTTGCTGCTCGCCCGCGACCGGCTCGGCGATTTCCCGGACCGCGATACGCCGCAGGGCGCGATCATCCCGGCCGAAGGCCGCAAGATCACCAACATCGTCATGATGGGCATGGGCGAACCGCTCTACAATTTCGAACCGGTGAAGACGGCGCTGCTGATCGCCTCGGATGGCGACGGCCTGTCGCTATCGAAGCGCCGCATCACCCTGTCGACCTCCGGCGTCGTGCCGGAAATCTATCGCACCGGCGAGGAGATCGGCGTCATGCTGGCGATCTCGCTGCATGCGGTGCGCGACGACCTGCGCGACATGCTGGTGCCGATCAACAAGAAATATCCGCTGAAGGACCTGATCGAGGCCTGCCGCGCCTATCCCGGCCTGTCGAATGCCCGGCGCATCACCTTCGAATATGTGATGCTGAAGGATGTCAACGACAGCCTGGAGGACGCCAAGGGCCTGATCCAGTTGCTGAAAGGCATTCCGGCGAAGATCAACCTGATTCCGTTCAATCCGTGGCCGGGCACCAACTACCAGTGTTCCGACTGGGCGACGATCGAGAAATTCGCCGATTTCATCAATGCCGCCGGTTACGCTTCGCCGATCCGCACACCGCGCGGCCGCGATATCCTCGCCGCCTGCGGTCAGCTGAAGTCGGAATCCGAACGGATGCGCAAGACGGAACGCCTGGCCTTCGAGGCGATGATGATCGCCAACCATGGCGAAGACGACTGATCAACAAGTTTGATCGTTCAAGAACCGGCGAGAGATTGATTTTTAGGCAAGTCTTACCTACAACGCCTAAAATTTACTCTCGGAGGTCATCATGCGTTCAATCCTGCTCGCTTTTGCCGCAAGCGTGGCGTTCATCCTGCCCGCCAGCGCGGAAAACGTCACCGTTGCCGTCACGGCGATCGTCGAACATCCGGCACTCGATGCCGCCCGCGACGGCGTCAAGGAAGCGCTGGAGGCTGCCGGCTACAAGGAAGGCGAAAACCTGACCTTCGTCTACCAGTCCGCCCAGGGCAATCCGGCCACCGCGGCGCAGATCGCCCGCCAGTTCGTCGGTGATGCGCCCAGCGTCATCGTTCCGATCTCTACGCCGTCGGCGCAGGCGGTCGTTTCCGCCACCCGCGATATCCCGGTGGTTTTCACTGCCGTCTCCGATCCGCTCGGCGCGCAGCTCGTCAAGGACATGGACAAGCCGGGCGGCAACGTCACCGGCCTGTCCGACATGTCGCCGGTTGCCGAGCATGTGGCGCTGATCAAGGAAATCCTGCCGAACGTCAAGACGATCGGCTACCTCTACAATTCCGGCGAAGCCAATTCGGTATCGCTGCTCGCCGTCCTGAAGGCCGAAGCCGAAAAGGCCGGCCTGACCGTGGTCGAATCCGCCGCCACCAAGTCGGCCGAAGTGCAGGGCGCTGCCCGCGCGCTGGTCGGCCGTGCCGATGCCATCTATATCCCGACCGACAACACGATCATCTCGGCGCTCGAAGGCGCGGTTGCCGTTGCCGAGGAAGCCAAGCTGCCGCTGTTCACCGCCGATACGGATTCGGTTTCGCGTGGTTCGATCGCCGCTCTCGGCTTCAACTACCATGATGTCGGCAAGCAGACCGGCGAAGTGGTCGTGCGTATCCTCAAGGGTGAAAATCCGGGCGATATCGCCGTGAAGGTTGCCGCCGGCAGCGATCTGGTCATCAACAAGACCGCCGCTTCCAAGATGGGCGTCACCCTGCCGGAAAGCGTCGTCAAGCGCGCCACCCGCACCATCGAATAAGGCGGCACTTCCCGCCATCCTGTTTGCCAATGCCGGCCGCCCTCATGACAATGAGGGCGGTTCGTCTATTATAACGAGGTGCCTCGCCGGAGGGCGGGGCCAGAGAAGAAGGGCCGAAAACCGTGAGTGTGATCGCTTTTTGGGGAGCCGTGGAGCTGGGGCTGGTCTATGCCTTCGTCGCCCTCGGCGTCTATCTTGCCTTCCGGGTGCTCGATTTTCCCGATCTGACGGTCGACGGGTCCTTTCCGCTCGGCGCTGCCGTGACAGCGGTGCTGATCATCGCCGGTGTCAATGCCTGGCTGGCCGCGGCGATCGCCATGGTTGCCGGTGCGGCTGCCGGCATGGTGACGGCGCTGCTCAATGTGCGTTTCCGCATCCTCAACCTGCTTGCATCGATCCTCACGATGATCGCGCTGTTTTCGGTCAACCTGCGGGTGATGGGCAAGCCGAACGTGGCGCTGATCAATGCAGATACCATGCTCAGCCCGTTCTTCGGCCTGGGCCTGCGTGATTTTTATGTCCGTCCGCTGTTCGTCGGCATCCTCGTCGTCATAGCGCTCATCATCGTCTGGCGCTTCCTGGAAAGCGATGCCGGTCTGGCGATGCGGGCGACCGGTGCCAATGCGCGCATGGCGCGGGCGCAGGGCGTGTCCACCAGCCGGCAGATCTATCTCGGCATGGCGATCTCCAATGCGCTGGTGGCGCTCGGCGGCGCGCTGTTTGCCCAGACCAACGGGTTTGCCGACGTGACGTCGGGTGTCGGCACCATCGTCGTCGGGCTGGCGGCGGTCATTATCGGCGAGACGCTGCTCGGCGCCCGCGCCATCCTTCTGGCGTTGATCGGCTGCGTGCTCGGTTCGATCCTCTATCGCATCGCCATCCAGCTCGCTCTCTCGAGCGATGTGCTGGGACTGCAGGCCTCCGACCTCAATTTCGTCACCGCATTCCTCGTGACGATCGCCCTCATTCTTCCCCGCCTGCGCCGTGGAGGTGCCGCATGATCGCGCTCAAGGATATCAAGGTCGTCTTCGGCAAGGGCACGCCGCTGCAGAAGCAGGCGCTGAACGGCGTCAGCCTGACGATCGAGCAGGGTTCCTTCGTCACCGTCATCGGCTCGAACGGCGCCGGCAAATCGACGCTGCTCGGCGTTCTCGCCGGTGACGTGCTGGCGAGCGAAGGCCAGATCCTGATCGGCTCGACCGACGTCACCAAAGTAGCGACCGCCGGCCGCGCCGGCCTCGTCGCCCGCGTTTTCCAGGATCCGCTCACCGGTAGCTGCGGTGCGCTGTCGATCGAGGAAAACCTGGCGCTGGCGGCCCGTCGCGGCGAAAAGCGCGGCCTCAGCGCTGCGCTTGGCACGAAGCGTCGCGAGCATTTTCGCGAACGGATCGCCGAACTGAACCTTGGCCTCGAAAACCGCATGCGCGACCGCATGGACCTGCTCTCTGGCGGCCAGCGGCAGGCCGTGTCGCTGGTGATGGCGACGCTGGCCGGCTCCGAAGTGCTGCTGCTTGACGAACACACGGCCGCCCTCGATCCGGGCATGGCCGAATTCATCATGAAACTGACCCAAAAAATCGTTTCCGAACGCAAGCTGACGACGCTGATGGTGACGCATTCGATGCGCCAGGCACTCGATTTCGGCCACCGTACCGTGATGCTGCACGGTGGCGAAATCGTGCTGGATGTCGCCGGCGACAACCGCAAGAACCTGCAGGTCGAAGACCTGATCGACATGTTCCGCAAGATGCGCGGCGAAACGCTCGATGACGATGCGCTGCTGATCGGCTGAGACGTCAACCGCGGTCATTCCGGCATCGATCGCCCGGTGCCGGTTCATGAGGATACGGCAGGCCTTTTGCGTCTATCCGCGTCTGCAGACCTGAAGAACATCGTTCGTCGTCGCTTTGCCGAGCTTGCCGGTGGTGCGTCGCCCCGTCATTCTTTGCCGCGTGCGAGGAATGCCTTGAACCTGTCGGAGAACTCGATGTGCCAGCGCGACAGCGGCGGGCGGTTTTCGACGATATCGCCGGCGGCCCAGAGGATGCGGCGCTCGTCGGTGGCGCGGTCGACGTCATTGTCGGGGCAGAGGATGTAGAAATCGCCGCTTTCCACGCTCTTCATCATGAAAGCGATCGTTTCGTCCGCCGTCCAGGCGCCACCAGGCTTTTCCGTGCGGCCATTGGCGGTCAGGCCAGTGAAGACGAAGCCGGGGATCAGCAGGTGCGCGGTGACATTGCAGTTCTCGGTGTTGCGCAATTCGTGCTGCAAGGCTTCGGTGAAAACTTTGACGCCGGCTTTCGCGACATTGTAGGCCGGGTCGCCGGGCGGGGTGGTGATGCCCTGCTTCGAGCCGGTGTTGATGATGATGGCGGGGTCCTTGTGGGCGATCATGCCGGGCCCGAAGGTGCGCGTGCCGTTCACCACACCCATCAGGTTGACCCCCAGCACATTGTCCCAGGCGACCTGCGGGCCGAAGATTGACGAACCCGGCTGGATGCCGGCATTGTTCATCAGCACGTGGACACGGCCGAAACGCTGGACCACCGCCCGCTCCAGGGCTTCGAGTGAATCGAGCTTCGAGACATCCGTTTCGATGGCGGCGACGTGCTCCACGCCGCCTTCGGCAAGCGCCACGGTCTCTTCGCAGGCCTGTGCCAGCTTGTCTCCGCCGAGGTCGGCGAGCACGACGCTCATGCCGCGCCGTGCAAACTCCTTGGCGGCGGCAAGTCCGATGCCGGAGGCTGCACCGGTGACGACGGCCACGTTCGATTTGGCAAAAGCAGAATGGGTATCGGCCATGTCTTTGCTCCTTTCGCGGATCATTGTCGGCAGCGGCAGATATGGTATGTTTGCCGGATAAGTCAAACATACAGGATGTGGGTGTGGGCAAAGTGACATCCGTTGCCATCGATGAAGGCATGGGCGCCTTCACCGGCGAGCAGATCGACAAGGGACGGTTCCGCACGGCCGAGGACGTCGTGGACGCGGCCCTGTAACTGCTGCGGCGGGAAGCGGAGATCGAGGCCATCAAGGGAGCGATCACCGAGGGGGAGCCCAAGGCGCGCCAGGATATCGAGGTGATCTGGCGTTACACGATGGAGAAATGGTCTGCTACACAGGCCGATCTTTCGATTATGGTGACCTCATAACCTGCTTTTCCGATCTGGCAAACAGCAGCAGGCATGGCCGGAGCATCGACAGCATTAAACCCGGTTATCGAGCCTTCGCATGTGGTTCCCATTCACAATCTACAAGGAAACCGTCAGCAACGTCCGCATCATCCGTATCCTGCATCGCCGTATGAATAACGGTGCGCATCTCTGACGCGCAGAAGCGGCCGGTTGTGCGCGGTTTTCCTTGCTTACGGCGACAATCTCGATAAAAGTGCCGGCCATTCGAAAGGCGGCGCGAGCCGCCTCAGGCTCTCAGACGGACCCTTCACCATGGCATCACACAAAGACGTAAAGAAAGTCGTCCTCGCCTATTCCGGCGGCCTCGACACCTCGATCATCCTGAAATGGCTGCAGACGGAACTCGGCGCGGAGGTCGTCACCTTCACCGCCGATCTCGGCCAGGGCGAAGAGCTGGAGCCGGCGCGCAAGAAGGCCGAGATGCTCGGCATCAAGGAAATCTACATCGAGGATGTGCGCGAGGAATTCGTCCGCGACTTCGTCTTCCCGATGTTCCGCGCCAATGCGGTCTATGAAGGCGTCTACCTGCTCGGCACGTCGATCGCCCGCCCGCTGATCTCCAAGCACCTCATCGACATCGCCCGCAAGACCGGCGCCGATGCCATCGCCCACGGCGCGACCGGCAAGGGCAACGACCAGGTGCGTTTCGAGCTTTCGGCCTATGCGCTCAACCCCGACATCAAGATCATCGCGCCGTGGCGCGACTGGTCGTTCAAGAGCCGCACCGACCTGCTCGACTTTGCCGAAAAGCACCAGATTCCGGTCGCCAAGGACAAGAAGGGCGAAGCGCCGTTCTCCGTCGATGCCAACCTGCTGCACTCCTCCTCGGAAGGCAAGGTTCTGGAAGATCCGGCCCAGGAAGCTCCTGAATACGTGCATATGCGCACGATTTCCCCGGAAGCGGCTCCCGACCAGGCGACGGTCATCAAGATCGGTTTCGAGCGCGGCGATGCCGTCTCCATCAACGGCGTGCGCATGACGCCGGCGACGCTGCTGGCTGCACTCAACAACTACGGCCGTGACAACGGTATCGGCCGTCTCGATCTCGTCGAGAACCGCTTCGTCGGCATGAAGTCGCGTGGGGTCTACGAGACGCCTGGCGGCACGATCCTGCTTGCCGCGCACCGCGCCATCGAATCCATCACGCTCGACCGCGGTGCAGCGCACCTGAAGGACGAGTTGATGCCGCGTTATGCCGAACTGATCTATTACGGCTTCTGGTTCTCGCCGGAACGCCAGATGCTGCAGGCCGCCATCGACCTGTCGCAGAAGGATGTCGAAGGCGAAGTGACCCTGAAGCTCTACAAGGGCAACGTCATGGTCATTGGCCGCGAAAGCGAAAAGTCGCTGTATTCCGACAAGCTCGTCACCTTCGAGGACGACCAGGGCGCCTATGACCAGAAGGACGCAGCCGGCTTCATCAAGCTGAACGCGCTGCGCCTGCGCACGCTTGCCAAGCGCAACCTCGGCAAATAAGCCGAGGCAAGCGTTTGGCGATCTTTCAGATTCGCCCTCACGCTTTTGCGCGACATGCTGTAAGGCATCCGGGAAACGAAAAAGCCGCGGGATCGTTCTCGCGGCTTTATATCTGAAATCGTGTTTCCCGGCCCTGAGCGGGACGGTGTGAAAAACCCTTACCGTGCCATCTTCTGCAGGTTGTTGCGGAACGTGCCGAGCGCTTCCTGCATCAGAAGCTTGGTTTCCTCGCCGATGCCACGGGTCGCTTCGGCCATCAGCGACTGCAGTTCGATATTGATGGAATCGATCATCGAGTCCGACGTCTCCGTCAGAACGATCTTCTTGGCGCGGCGGTCCGCCGGGTCCTGCTGCCGCTCGATCAGGCCGGAGGCCTGCAGCTTGTCGAGGAACGTACAGACGGTCATCGGTTCCACGCCCATGCGTGCCGCCAGGTCGAGTTGGCGGCTGCCGTTGTCCATGGCGACATGCAGCAACGTGCGCGCCTCGCCAGGCGTGAGGTTGAGACCGGCATCGGCAATGCGCTTTTCGAACGTCATGCGCATCAGTCGCGCACTGTCAGTGATGAGAAAACCCAGGGAGTCTGCACTAAGCTTTTTTGGCATCTATATCGTTTCGCCGCGACACGCGGCCAGTTGCGAATTTTAATCGAATGGTTGCGCTTCAGTGTGGAGCACTTGACGAAAGTTTCAAGCCCCTTACTCTGTGCATAGCAAGGGAAATTTTCATGTCGCAGACTTTATTAACGGGCGCATTTCTGGCAGCCCTCTTCTATGTACTTATTCCGGGTCCTGCATTTCTTGCCTTGCTCGGTATTGGTGCAGGCCAGGGGCGCAAGGCGGGTGCGCTGTTCATGATGGGCCATCTGATCGGCGATCTTTTGTGGTCGTCGCTGGCTCTCGTCGCCATCGTCGGCGCCCGCACCGTCGGTACGACGGTGTTCGACATTCTCGGTGTCTTCTGCGGGCTTTATCTCGCCTGGATCGGCTGGTCGGCGCTGAATGCCAAGCCGCGGGCGCCCGGACAGGCGCTGATGGTGGTGGAGCGTCCGCTGCAGCGTGGTCTCATCTTCGGTGTGACCAATCCGAAAGGATATCCTGTGGCGCTGGCGACCTTCACCGCGCTTCTGGCCGGTTCGGCCGATGCGCTGGAACTGGAAACGTTGCCGATGCTGCTCGGCGTATCGCTCGTCGGGTTTCTGGTCGCCGATGCCATCCTGATCGCCATCATCGGCGCCCGCATCGTCCGGCAGTTCTATCGGGCGCACGAGCGGCTGATCGTGCGTCTGTCCGGGGTGCTGTTCATGGGATTTGCGGTGCAGGCCCTGTGGCACGCGGCGCCGGGCCTGTTGGGATGGCGCAAACCCTGACGGGATCTTTTTCGCTGGCCGAGGGCAATTTCGCCAATGGTGACTCGCGGTTCGGCGCGCGGCGTGGCGTTTACCGGCCGTTGCCGATGAAGCTCATGATCGAGCGCAGCACTTCGGCAGAGGACCCGCTGCCGATGGACATGGCGATGTCCAGCTGGCTTTCGTAATAATCGCGAAAATTGAACGGCGTGTTGTCGCCTATATCCGACAAGTCGACGATTCGGCCGTTGACGTCGATGGTCTGCATCGGCAGGCCTTCGGAAATCGTCGCGAAGGTCTCCTGATCGATGAGGCCGTCTTCCAGGCCGACGCGCGCAACTTCGCGCAGATCCCGCGGCGTCATCGACGAGAAATCGAGGTTTGAAGCGTTTTGCTCCGATGTCTGCGCTGCGTTGGAAACGGGATTGGCCGTTTCGATTTCAATGCCGGGCGTCTTGGTATTTTTATTGGTGCTGTTTCGGAATGTACTATTGTAGTAAGAACGTAATGAATAAATCTCCATGGCAAAAAAATCCTTCGCGCCGGATATGCCTGCAATTTTACCGTCTATTGCGCAGTAGCGTCAATCGTTAACAAATCGTTAATTTTTGTATATGATTTCTTGCCTGCTATTTTTGGGAGAACGCCTGGTTCGGCCTTGTCGCCGCCGGTAGGAAATCGGTTTCGCATCGCCTATATAAGCGGCATCATTTTGCAGGCCGAAGGAATGACCGATGCCGTCTCATGCCGATCTCAATGCCTCCCTCAATCCCGCGCTTGTCGAATGGAACGGCCTGCATGGCTTGCCGCGATTCGATGCGGTCAGTGACGGCGATTTCGCGCCGGCCTTCGATGCGGCGTTGGCCGACCATGAGGCGGAGATCGATGCGATTGCCGGCAATGCCGAGCCGGCAAGCTTTGCCAATACCATCGTGGCGCTCGAAATTGCCGGCGACAATCTTTCCCGCGTCTCCGCGCTGTTCTGGAATCGCGCCGGCGCCCATACCAACGAGGCGATCCAGGCGCTGGAGCGCGAGATCGCGCCAAAAATGTCGCGGCATTATTCGAAGATCGGCATGAACGCCGTATTGTTTGCCCGCATCGACGCGCTGTGGGAAAGCCAGGCGGCGCTTGGCCTGACACTGGAAGAACAGCGGGTGCTGGAACGCCACTGGAAAGGTTTCGTCAAGTCCGGTGCCAAGCTTCCCAAGGCCGAGCAGGACCGGTTGGCGGCCATTAATGAGGAACTGGCCGGCCTTGGCGCCAGGTTCGGCCAGAACGTGCTGGGCGATGAAAAAGGCTGGTTCCTGATGCTGAACGGCGAAGCGGAACTGGCGGGCCTGCCGGAATTCGTGCGCGACGCCATGGCGGCGGCTGCCGTCGAACGCGGCGAACCGGGCAAATATGCCGTGACGCTGTCACGTTCGATCATCGAGCCGTTCCTGACCTTTTCGGATCGCCGCGACCTGCGCGAGCAGGCATTCAGAGCCTGGACGGCGCGCGGCGCCAATGGCGGCGACACCGACAACCGGGCGATCGTCGAAAAGACTTTGGCGTTGCGGGCCGAAAAGGCGAAGCTCCTGGGATACGACAATTTCGCCGCGTTGAAGCTCGACAACACCATGGCCAAGACCGCGGATGCCGTCAACGACCTGTTGCGCAAGGTCTGGGCCCGGGCGGTGGCGCGGGCGCGCGAGGAGGAAACGGAACTGGCCGCCGTGATTGCCGGCGAAGGCAAGAACCACGGGGTCAAGCCGTGGGACTGGCGCCACTACGCCGAAAAGCTGCGGGCCGAACGCTTCAACTTCTCGGAGGCGGAGCTGAAGCCCTATCTGCAGCTCGAAAAGATCATCGAGGCGTGCTTCGACGTGGCGCAGCGGCTGTTCGGCATCCGCGCCGTCGAGAGGAAGGGCGTTCCCGCCTATCATCCCGATGTCCGCCTCTTCGAGATCCGCGATGCGGCGGACAGGCTGGTCGCCCTGTTCCTCGGCGATTATTTCGCGCGGTCCTCGAAACGGTCGGGCGCCTGGATGAGCTCCTTCCAGTCGCAGCACAAGCTGCCGCTCAAGAACGGCGCCATCGGCGAGCTGCCGATCATCTACAATGTCTGCAACTTCGCCAAGCCGGCGGAAGGCAAGCCGGCGCTGCTGTCGCTGGACGACGCCCGCACGCTGTTCCACGAATTCGGCCATGCTTTGCATGGCATGCTATCCAACGTCACTTATCCCAGCGTTTCCGGCACCGGCGTGTCGCGCGATTTCGTCGAACTGCCCTCGCAGCTCTACGAACACTGGCTGACGGTGCCGGATATCCTCAAGACATATGCGGTGCATTTCGAGACCGGCGAGCCGATGCCGCAATCGCTGCTCGACAAGGTGCTTGCGGCCCGCACCATCAATGCCGGCTTCAATACCGTCGAATTCACCTCCTCGGCGCTGGTCGACATGGCGTTCCACACCCGCCCGGCGGGCGGTGACCCGATGGCGGTGCAGGCCGAGGTGCTTTCGGACATCGGCATGCCGGACGCGATCGTCATGCGCCATGCGACGCCGCACTTCCAGCATGTGTTTGCCGGCGACGGCTATTCCGCCGGATACTATTCCTACATGTGGTCGGAAGTTCTGGATGCCGATGCCTTCGCCGCCTTCGAGGAAACCGGCGATGCCTTCGATCCCGTCATGGCCGGACGCCTCAAGGACAACATCTATTCCGTCGGCGGCTCGATCGATCCGGAAGAGGCCTACAAGGCCTTTCGCGGCAAGCTGCCCAGCCCGGATGCGATGCTGAAGAAGAAGGGGCTTTCCACCTTCGACGAGCTTTCCGGCTCCGATGCATAATTGGGCCGCGCACCAGGGGCGCGTAACAAAATTGTAGCGAAAGCTTATAAAAATCGTCACCGGACGGTTAAGCGGCTGACACAAGCGGCCGCCAAGGCTCTCCACACGGGCGGATGATTCGTCCGTGTGACATCGGAGAGCCAGAATCATGTCAGCCGTCTCCCTGACCCGTCGCCGCTTCCTGTCCTCCATGAGCGCGGTCGGCGGTTTTGCCGTCGCCAGCCTGGCGATGCCTTACGTGGCGCGGGGCACGGCCAGCCGGCCGGTGTTCACCTCCGGCGTGCAATCGGGCGATGTCGATGCGACGTCCGGCATGATCTGGACGCGGGTGGACCGGCCTTCGCGGATCAGCATCGAATATTCGACGACCGAGCGGTTCGCCAACGCGACGCGGCTGGCGCCGGTCGATGTCGGGCCGGAGACGGATTTCACCCTGAAGACGCTGTTGGCCGACCTGCCGCCGGACCAGGATATTTTCTATCGTTTCGTCGCCGCCGACCTGCAGGAGATCAACGCCGTTTCCAATGCGGTGCGCGGCCAGTTCCGCACGGCGCCGAGCGAGCGGCGCGACGTGCGTTTCATCTGGTCGGGCGATACGGCGGGGCAGGGCTGGGGCATCGACGACGACGGCATGCGCACCTACCGCACGATCGCCGCCCACCGCCCCGATTTCATGATCCATTCCGGCGACACGATTTATGCCGACAATCCGATGCCGGACGAAATCCGGCTGCGCGACGGTTCGGTCTGGAAGAATCGCATCGTCACCGATGAAAAACGAGAGGTAGCGCGCACGCTCGACGAATTTCGCGGCCAGTGGAAATACAATCTGCTCGATGAGCATGTGCGCGACCTGCTCGCCCATTGCCCGGTCTTCCACCAGTGGGACGATCATGAGGTGCTGAACAACTGGTCGCCGTCCTCCGATCTTCGCGACGATGCGCGGTATGCCGGGCTGACTGTCGGGGAACTGGCCGCCCGCTCGTCGCGGGCTTTTCATGAGATGACGCCGATCCGTTATGTCGCCGAAGAGCCGGGACGGATTTTCCGCAAGGTCTCCTACGGTCCGCTGCTGGATGTGTTTTTCGTCGATTTGCGCTCCTATCGCGGGCCGAATACCCATGGGCTCGATCCGGTGCTGACGGACAGGTCGCGCATCCTCGGCGAAAAGCAGGTGGCCTGGCTGAAGCGGGAGCTCGCCCGCTCGGATGCTACCTGGAAGGTGATCTCCTGCGACATGCCGATCAGTCTCGTCATTTGGGACGACTACGGTAAAAAAAAGGGATCGGAAGCCGTCGCCAATGGCGATAATGGCGCGCCGCTCGGCCGGGAACTGGAGTTTGCCGATCTCCTGCGTTTCATTCGCGATGCCGGCATCGCCAACATCATCTGGCTGACGGCGGATGTGCATTACACCGCCGCCCACCACTACGATCCGGCACGGGCCGCCTTCAAGGAGTTTTTGCCGTTCTGGGAGTTCGTTTCCGGCCCCCTGCATTCCGGTACTTACGGGCCGCAGCAGCTGGACATGACCTTTGGTCCGGAAGTGCGTTTCATCAGGTCGGCACCCGGCGGCATCGAGCAGAACCTGCCGCCTTCCGCCGGCCTGCAGTTCTTCGGCATCGTCGATCTCGACGGGCAGACGGAGCAGCTGACGGTGCGCCTGATGGACCGCAACGACGTGGAACTTTGGAGAATAAGCCTCGATCCGGCCGTGGCGAGTTAACCCTTGCTGCGGTCCTCTATGCCCTCCCCCCTTTCGCAAACGCAAAAAACAGGCTATGAGCGCGCCAAATGTAATTGGCGCTTCATTCCCTTTTTCGCGCCCAAGCCTCAGAGATTGACAATATGGCACTTCGCAACATCGCGATCATCGCGCACGTTGACCATGGGAAAACGACCCTCGTCGACGAGCTCCTGAAGCAGTCCGGCTCGTTCCGTGAAAACCAGCGCGTCGCCGAACGCGTGATGGACTCGAACGATATCGAAAAGGAACGCGGCATCACCATCCTCGCCAAGGCGACCTCGGTCGAATGGAAGGGGCACCGCATCAACATCGTCGACACGCCCGGCCACGCCGATTTCGGCGGCGAGGTGGAGCGTATCCTGTCGATGGTGGACGGCGCGATCGTTCTCGTCGACTCGTCGGAAGGGCCGATGCCGCAGACGAAATTCGTCGTCGGCAAGGCACTGAAGGTCGGTTTGAAGCCGATCGTCGCGATCAACAAGATCGACCGTCCGGACGGCCGCCACGAGGAAGTGCTGAACGAGGTGTTCGACCTGTTCGCCAATCTCGACGCCACCGACGAGCAGCTCGATTTCCCGGTCCTCTACGGTTCGGGCCGCAACGGCTGGATGAACGTCAACCCGGAAGGCCCGACCGACCAGGGCATGGCGCCGCTGCTCGATCTGGTGCTGAAGCATGTACCGGAGCCCACGGTTGCAGAAGGCCCGTTCCGCATGATCGGCACGATCCTCGAAGCCAACCCCTTTCTCGGCCGCATCATCACCGGCCGCATTCACTCGGGCTCGATCAAGCCGAACCAGACCGTCAAGGTTATCGGCCAGGACGGCCATCTGATCGAAAACGGCCGCATCTCGAAGATCCTCGCCTTTCGCGGCATCGAGCGCACGGCGATCGATGAAGCCCATGCCGGTGACATCGTTGCGATTGCCGGCCTCACCAAGGGCACCGTTGCCGACACGTTCTGCGACCCCTCGATTTCCGAAGCGCTGAAGGCGCAGCCGATCGACCCGCCGACCGTGACCATGTCCTTCATCGTCAACGATAGCCCGCTCGCCGGCACCGAAGGCGACAAGGTGACGAGCCGCGTCATCCGTGACCGCCTGTTCAAGGAAGCCGAAGGCAACGTCGCGCTGAAGATCGAGGAGTCGGGTGAGAAGGATTCGTTCTTCGTCTCGGGCCGCGGCGAACTCCAGCTCGCCGTGCTCATCGAGACCATGCGTCGCGAGGGCTTCGAGCTTGCCGTGTCGCGTCCGCGCGTCGTCATGCACAAGGACGAGGCGACCGGCGAGATGCTCGAGCCGATCGAAGAAGTCGTCATCGACGTCGATGAGGAGCATTCCGGCGTCGTCGTGCAGAAGATGTCCGAGCGCAAGGCCGAGATGGTCGAGTTGCGCCCGTCCGGCGGCAACCGCGTCCGCCTCGTGTTCTTCGCACCGACGCGTGGCCTGATCGGCTACCAGTCGGAACTTCTGACCGACACGCGCGGCACGGCCGTCATGAACCGCCTGTTCCACAATTACCAGCCTTACAAGGGCGAGATCGGTGGCCGGGTCAACGGCGTGCTGCTCTCCAACGAGTCGGGTGAAGCCGTCGCCTACGCGCTGTTCAACCTGGAAGACCGCGGCCCGATGGTCATCGATGCCGGCGAGAAGGTCTATGCCGGCATGATCGTCGGCATCCACACGCGTGACAACGACCTCGAGGTCAACGTGCTGAAGGGCAAGAAGCTCACCAACATCCGCGCCGCCGGCAAGGACGAAGCCGTCCGCCTGACGCCGCCGATCAAGATGACGCTGGAGCGGGCGCTCTCCTGGATCCAGGACGACGAACTGGTGGAAGTGACGCCGAAGTCGATCCGCCTGCGCAAGCTCTACCTCGATCCGAACGAGCGCAAGCGCTTCGAAAAGCAGCGTTACGCCTGAGATCGATAGCAGGCACTTGATGAACCCCGGCTCCGGCCGGGGTTTTTATTGTGCGCTATGGTCATTCTCCCCTTGTCGAATTCCTTAAAAACGCGTTAAATTTTAGATATGTCCACGGGAAAAGCCTGTGGGAAGAACTTCATCGGCAATGATTGCCGGTGGCGGTTTGGTTATGGCAGGACCAAAGTGGCGTTATGAAGACGTTGTCGATTGAGATTCGGAGGGCTGAGCCGCAGGATGCCCGCGCGATTGCCGATGCGCATCGCCAGGCCTGGCAGCATACCTATGGCGGCATCATTCCCCATCGCCCCCTGACCGACATGCTCGAACGCCGCGGCGAAAGCTGGTGGCGGAAGGCGACGCGCGGCCCGGCAACCCTGCTCGTCGCGGATGTTGCGGGAACGATCGCGGGCTATGCGACCCTGGGGCTCAACCGCGCCCGCTCCCTGCCGCAGGAAGGCGAGATCTACGAAATCTATCTTCGCCCGGAATATCAGGGCATCGGCCTCGGTTACCGTCTCTTCGGGGAGGCACGCCGGCTCCTGAAGACGCTGGGCTGCAACGGCATGGTCGTCTGGTGCCTGGAAGAAAGCGAACATGCCGACCGGTTCTTCCGCTCCAACGGCGGCATGGACATTGCCGAAGGCATGGAAGCCTTCGGGGAAACTTCGCTGAAGAAGATCGGTTTCGCCTGGAACTGATCCGCTTTGTCCGATGCGTTGCGATTTTGTGCTCGAGCAGTACTTCCGCTGCAATCCCGGATTATTCGGGAAGGTGACGTGACGGTTCGCTTGCGCGTTCGCCCCGTTCTCCGTGAAAAGCCGGCTCGTCCTGTCCGCAGGTGAAGTTGGCGGCCATGTCGTCAGCCACCTGGCGGGCGAGACCGTTGGCATCTTTGTTTGCGAGGGCATCGACATAAGCTGCGACACAGCCGGATTCGTCGTCCGGCTGAGCGACACGGGAAATGACCAGGACCTGCCCTTCGAGCGCTTTTGTCGGCATGCCCGTTTCCGGGTCGAGATTGGAAATGAAATAGCGCAAGATGGCCGCGACCGGCGTTCCGCTGTCGTCGATGCGCCATTCGATCTTCTTGCCGACGTAGTTGAACATACCGAAGCTTTCGAAGCCACCGTCGAGGTAGGATTGGCTGACCGGACCGAAAAACACCGACTGGCGGGCATCGCCTTCCTTGAAATAGACCGGGTAACCATCGAGGCCGCGGCATTTCAGCGAGACGCTGCTCCCTTCTTCCTCATTGCTTGAAAGCGTGTTGCATCTGTCGGTGTTCATGTCGGTGTAGCTGCTCTCGTTGGCGCCGGCCGTGGCGGCGCAGAGCATGAGCATGGCAAAACACATACCGACCCGGATCATAGTCATCGCAAAACCCCCGTTTCCTGCTGCTTCGACGCAACGCCCGGCGCGCTTATTCGTTCGGCTCGACCGGTTTGCCATCCCTCTTCACGCTACAGCCCTTCGCTTGGCGGCGCGATGACTATTTCAGGTGGTCCGCTTCGTTCGAAAAGCCGTGTTGCGTTGCGGAATGAAAGCGATTATCTGCACAGCGATCTCTCCCTTACCCCCTGGAGGCCTGCATGCGCATCGACGCAATTTCCATCGGCAAGAACCCGCCGAACGACATCAATGTGATCGTAGAAGTTCCGGTCGGCGGCCAGCCGATCAAGTACGAGATGGACAAGGAAGCGGGCACGCTGGTCGTCGACCGTTTCCTCTATACGCCGATGACCTATCCCGGCAATTACGGTTTCGTGCCGCACACGCTCTGTGAAGACGGCGATCCGCTCGACGTCCTGATCTGCAATACCCGTCCGCTGGTTCCCGGCTGCGTCATCAACGTCCGCCCGATCGGCGTGATGATGATGGAAGACGACGGCGGCAAGGACGAGAAGGTTCTGGCCGTGCCGGTTCCGAAGCTGACGCGCCGCTACGACAAGGTGCAGAACTACACCGACCTGCCGGAAATCACCCTCAAGCAGATCGAGCACTTCTTTACGCATTACAAGGATCTGGAGCCCGGCAAGTGGGTGAAGATCGGCGATTGGCTGGATGTCGATGCCGCCCGGCGCATCATCCTCGAATCGATCGAGCGCGCCCAGGACGCGAAGGGCTGAGCCTTTGCGCGTTTCTTCGAAGCGCGAAAAGGCTCTATCTTCTGTTTCTACGCAATTCCAGACGCAAAACCGCTGCGCACTTTTGCTGGAATTGCTCTGATCAGCCCTCCGCGGCCAGCCGGTCGATCCGCAAGCACAAATTCTCCGCATCGCCGTCGATGCGGAGGATTTTTTTACGCGCGGTCTCGCCTGAAACCAGGGAAATCTTGGATTTCGCAATGCCCAGCCGCTTGGCGACCAGTGCGATCAGCGCCTTGTTCGCCTTGCCTTTCTCCGGGACCGCGGTGACGCGTGCCTTGAGCAGCGGCAGCCCGTCTGCATCCGCCTCGATGCCTTCGATCGCGTCGCGCCCGCTGTTCGGCGTCAGGCGAAGGGAGAGGCGGATGTGATCGGCAAACACCTGGTAGGGCGGCCGGCTCAAGCGACCATGGGATAGATTGTGTTCCACATCAGCGAGCGGATGAAGAAGATGATCAGAAGCAGGATGATCGGCGAAATGTCGATGCCGCCGAGATTGGGCAGCAGCCGCCGGATCGGCCGCAGCACCGGATCGGTGACATTGTAGAGGAACAGCGTCACCGAATTGACGAACTGGTTGTTGGCATTGATGACGTTGAAGGCATAGAGCCAGGAAAACACGGCACTGGCGATCAGGATCCAGGTATAAATATTCAAAGCCAGATCAATGGTTTGAAAAAGCGCGAGCATCGGCGTCTCCAATTCGTTGTTGACAGACATGTAGACATTGGCGAGTTAACGGGCAAGAGCCGCGGCCGATGGCAAGATGAATCATGTTTAACGCGCCGCTTTCGACCGGCATGGCCGGCAACTGGCTTCGGCACGCTTGCCGTCTCGATCATCTGGGCGATGGGTTTTCCGCAGCTGCGTCGCATCGATGCGCTCGACGCGCCCCGGCGGATCGGCGATCAGCGCTGAAGGTTTTCGGCGAAGACCAGGTCGAGGAAGGTCGACAGCCAGGAGCGCAGCGGCGCGTCGTGCAGGAAGCGGCCGTCGAGATGCGCCTTGCCGAGCTGGGCGTTGGGCATCGTAAAGCGATGCGCGCCGTGGACCACCCAGCGATGCATCATGGCGCGGGTCAGCTCGGCGTGGAACTGCAGGCCCCAGGCCGTCTCGCCGTAGCGGAAGGCCTGATGGGGATAGACGTCGCCTTCCGCCAGAAGCTCGGCGCCGGCCGGCAGGTCGAAGCCTTCGCGGTGAAAATGATAGACCATTTGCGGCCAGGGCAGCAGCGCCTTGCCGCTTTCGGTAGCGCGTAGCGGATACCAGCCGATTTCCGTCAGCCCGTCCCTGTGGCTGGCGACGGTGCCGCCAAGATGGCGCACCAGCATCTGCGCGCCGAGGCAGATGCCGAGATAGGGCCGGCGCTCCTTCAAGGGCACGCCGAGCCAGTCGATCTCGCGCTTGACGAAATCATCCGGGTCGTTGGCGCTCATCGGCCCGCCGAAAACGACGGCGCCCGCATGGTTTTCCAGCGTCACCGGCAGCGGATCGCCGAGCACCGGCCGGCGGATGTCGAGGTGGTATCCCTTCTCCACCAGCATCTGGCCGACGCGGCCGGGACTGGACCGCTCCTGGTGCAAGACGATCAGCACCGGCGGCTTGCGATGCGGTGACGCAGGGTCAATGATCATCGCCGCCTCCGGCGCTTTCCGGCGCACGGGCGGCGGCCTGACGGCGCTGGGTGATACGGTCATTGCCCGAAATGCCGAGCAGGTCGGCGATGCGCCAGATGACGTGGTCTTCCATCTCGTTGCGCACGCCGTCGGCATAAACGATGTCCCAGAGGATACCGATCAGTTCGATCCGCTGGTTCTCGTCGAGGTGCCGTTTCAGGTCGGCGGTGAAGCGATAATAATCGACGGCCTCGTTGCCGGCTTCGCGGCCGGCCTCGATCAGCGCATCGAGCTTGCTGCCGTCGAGATCGTAATGTTCGCGCAGCAGCGAGCGGAGCTTTGTGGTTTCGCTGTCCGAAACCAGGCCATCCGCCTCCATCACCTGGGTGCAGAGCGCGGCCACGGCGATCAATGGATCGCCGGGGGCAAATTCGCTGGTGGAGCGGCTGGTTGTCAGGCTTTGGAAAAACGTCTGCAGGCGCTCCAGCATCGGGTGTCGGTCCTCAAGGGTTCAGAAGAGACGCAAGCGCGTCTTGGAATCGGTTTCGCTGTCGCGGTTCTTGACGCCGGGATCATCCGGCGGGCGGCCGAAGAAAGGATCCGGTGCCGGTTTTTCCCTGGTGGCGACCGTCTCCGCCTTTTCGGTCTTTACCAGCTTTACCGGCGGCTGTTCGCGCAGCGGTTCGGCAATGAGAGTTTCCGTTCGCGCCGGAACCACCTCGGCCTCGATCACCTTCTCCTCTTCCGGAAACGGCTCCGGTTCGGACTCGACGGCGCTGAGCGGCGGCAGCGAGCGCAGCGCCTGTTCGCCGTTCGACAGCGAGCCGTCCTCGACCGGCCCGTCGAGCTGGCCGAAGGGCGCCTTCCATTCGAAGGCGTCCAGCCGGCCGGTGACTGGCGATACCGGCAGCCATTTGTCGGAAACGAAACCGTCGGCGACCCAGGCCGGATCGCGCGGCGCCCTGAGGGCCTGGGCGAGCCAGTGGCGGATACGGCCCTGGTCGCCGGTCTCGGCCTCCTCGATATCGGCGAGCAGCAGGAAGACGCCTTCGCGCGCATCCATGCGGGCGGCGGCCTCGGCCTTGGCGCGGGCGCGCCCGAACTGCCTGGCATCGAGTGCCGCGCGGGCGACGACGAGCAGCGATTCGACATTGTTGGGTTTCAGCGCTTCCAGCCGGTCGGCGCGCTTCAGCCGGTCGAGCACGCTGTCGCCGCTGCGGGCGCGGACATAGGCGCGGCCGATCTCGGCATCCGGCGCCATCTTCCACACCTGTTCCAGCACGGCGGAGGCCTTGCGGGTGTTGTCCTCGCGGAAATAGCTCCTGGCGGCGATCAGGGCGGCCGGAACCAGCCCGGGCGCAAGCTTCAGCGCCGCGAGCGCATCGTTGCGGGCGGCCTTCGGATCGGCTTCCAGCAGGTCGCCGGCACGCGCCGTCAAAAGCACGGCCTTGGTGCGTTCGGCGGCCTTCTTGTCGAGCACATGGGCGACGCGCTGCTGCTCCAGCAACCGGATCGCATCGTCCCAATGGCCTGCCTGACAGCGATATTCCAGCGTCGCCTGCGCCGCCCAGGGCAGGTAGGGCGCCTTTTCTGCGGCCTGCTCGGCATATTGCCGCGCCGCCTCGTTGGCGCCGAGCCGGCGGGCTTCGAGATAGAGGCCGCGCAAGCCGAGTTCGCGGGTTTCGGGATCGTCGGCCATCAGCTCGAATTTTTTCCGTGCCGCATCGTGCTTGCCTTCGATCAGCGCGGTCTGGGCTTCCAGCAGGTGAATGAGCGGTTCCTGGTCGGCGCTGATCAGGCCGCGGCTGCGGGCGGCCATCTTGGCGGCGAGAACGGCATTGCCGGCACCGGCGGCGATCAGCCCGGTCGACAGCGCCTGGTAGCCGCGGTCACGCTTGCGGGCGCGAAAATAGCGGGTGACGGAATGCGGCGAGGTCCAGATGGTGCGCACCAGCCACCAGACGATCATGACGGCGGCGACAAGCGCCACCACCAGGCTGGCGGCAACCATCAGGCTCATCTCGACGAGTTTGCCCTGCCAGAGGATGGAGAGCTCGCCTGGCCTGTCGGCAAGCCAGGAAAAGCCGAAACCGAGAGCGAGAACGAGGACGGCAAATATGAGAATTCTGATCATGTCGTCCTGGGCCTCAGATCTGTTTGTTGCCGGCGGTCACCGCCGCATTGACGAGGTCTTCGATCTGCATGCGATCGTCGAGCGCTTTCTTGAAGCCGGCGGCGGCGGTCTTGCCTGCCTCAGGCAGGCCGTCCCATTCGGCAACGGCTGCCTTGAGGTCGCCACGCTTCACCTTGTCTTCGATCCGGGCGATCACCGCTTCCGGTGCCGTGCCTTCGACGTTGCCGACATCGCGCACGGTCACCAGCGACAGGGCGCTGGTCAGCAGGCGGTCGCCAAGTCCGGCATCCGGATCGGGCTGGTTGATGGCTTCCAGGATCGCCGGGGCGGCGGTCTCGAACTCTTTGACGAGGTCGGCGCGGGACGCCACGCCTGCGGCTGCGAACGGCTGCAGGCTGGCCACGGCCGGATCGTCGGGGCTGACGCTGGCCAGCGTCTCCAGTTCGGTGACGAACGGGCCGCCGCGATCGATCGCCGCCTTGATGGCCGTCAGCGCGATGGTGCGGGCGACGGTGCCGTCGTTCTGCGGCTCGGACAGCTTCTTTTCGATGGCGTCGAGGCGTTGCGTCAGCTGGCTGGCGCCGCTCTGTGCCTCGCCGGCGGCACTGGAGAGGCGGTCGACGGTTTCCGTCAGGCCGGTTAGCTTGTCCTGCAGGGCGGAGACGGCGCCGTCGTCACCGGCCGCGGCCGGGCTGGCGGCAGCGTGTTCCAGGGCCGCAAGGCGCTGCTCGATAGCGCTGGTATCGGCCTGCGGGGCGGGGGTCGAAGCCAGCGTCGCGACCTTTGCCTTCAGCGCCGCGATCTCGCTGGTCAGCGCCGAATTGTCGATGGCAGGCGAAGCGCCGGGGAAATATCCGGCATATTGCATGCTGCCGGCACCGGCGAGCGCGACGATGCCGCCGAAGATGCCGGCAGCGATCAAGGCTGCCGTTGCCGGCTGTTGCCGCGGCTTTTCCACCGGCCGTTCGGGTTCGAAGACGGGCCGTGCTGCCTCGGCTTCCGGTTGCGGACGGTCGGCGGCATCGGCGGCGTTCTCGACGGTTTCCGCCTGTTCGACGGTCCCGGTCTCGACCTCTGCCGGCGGCTCGTCGGCGAGCCGGGATTTTTCCGCCTCGGTCACGTCTTCCGCGGACAGGTCGATGGTGACCGGTTCCTCGGGCGTTTTGGAGTGGCGTGACGGATCTTCCGGAATCATGGCTACCTCTTCTTCCATGCGCTGCAACAAAACTAGTCAGCAAAACCTGCCAAGAAAAGGCCTTCGCGAAATTTTGCGGCCTTTGCATGGTTCAGACAAGGTAAAGAAGATCGTCTTCCTCCGGAGATGCGGCAACGCCGATCTGCGTATCGAATTGCGGCGGCACGGCGTTTGCGATGTTGCGGCTGAGGCAGAGGAAGCGCGTCCGGCTGAGCGCGGCCTGGTCGCGGAGGAACACCGGCAGGCTGAAAAACCGCTCGACATTTTCCCGCGAGTAAAAAAGCACCACGTCGACAGGGCGCTCCACCAGGGTCTGGCGAAGATCGTCGGGGTCATGGTCGATCGGCAGCATGTGGTAACATTCGACAGTGCGGAAGGCGATGGCCGTCTCCGCCAGCGCCCGCTCGAAACCGGCGGCCCGCGGCCGGCCGGCGAGATAAAGCAGGGGATCGGCGGGGGTGCCGTGCCTGGCGAAATGATCTGCGATCAGGGCGGCAAGCTCCACGCCGCTGCCATCGGCGGAACGGGCTGCGGTGAAGCCGGCGTTCCGGGCCGCGGCGGCGGTCGCCTTGCCGACGGTGAAAAGCGTGGCGGCGCGATGCGGATCGAGCCCGTCCTCAAGCTTCGACAGGGCGCGAACCGCTTCGGCGCTGGTGATCGCCAGGGCGCCGTAGGGCTTTTCCAGCGCCCGTCTGGCGGCAAGCACGTCGTGGGTCGGCGCGGTCAACGGCAGCACCACCGGCACGTGGCCGCGCTGGCGCAGTCGCTCCGCGGTGCGGTGGCCGGAAAGATGCGGCCGAGTAACGATCACGCGCATGAAACCCTCCTTGCCGGTGTGTGGCCTGCTACCGGCGTTTCCGGAATTGCGTCAGCCCCATCCTTCGAAGAAAGCCGCACCGGCATCGTGACGCACCTTTTCGCCGGCGTCGTAGCCCAGCTTTTCGGCGGCGTTGCGTTTTCCGCTCATCTCCACCCGGTGCGACTGGCTGCCGTCCGGGCTCAAAACCATGCCGGAAAAATGCAGGTCTTCCCCGTCGCAGGTGGCATAACCGGCGATCGGGGTCCGACAGGAGCCGTCGAGCGCCGACAGGAAGGCACGTTCGCAGGTCACGGCGTCGAAGGTCGGTGCGTGGTTGATGGCCGACAGCAGGGCCTGGATCCGGTCGTCACTGACGCGGCTTTCGATGCAGATCGCGCCCTGCGCCGGGGCAGGGGGGAATTCCGCGGGGTCGAGCAGCTCGGTGACGATATCCGGCTTGCCGAGCCGCTTGAGGCCGGCAAAGGCGAGCAGCGTCGCATCTACCTGGCCTTCGGCCAGCTTGCGCAGCCGCGTATCGACGAGGCCGCGAAAGGTGATGACGTTGATATCCGGCCGCAGCCGGCGGATGAGCGCCTGCCGGCGCAGCGACGACGAGCCGACGGTGGCGCCCTCGGGCAGTTCGGTCAACTTCGGCGCGGTACGGCCGACCACGGCGTCGCGCGGATCTTCGCGCGGCAGGAAGGCGGAGAGGTGCAGGCCTTCCGGCAGCGTCGTCGGCATGTCCTTGGAGGAATGCACGGCGATATCCAGGTCGCCGGAGGTCAGCTGTTCCTCCAGCTCCTGGGTGAACAGGCCCTTGCCGCCGATTTCGGAAAGGGAACGGTCGGTGATCCGGTCGCCGGTGGTCGACAGCACGACGATCTCGAACATGTCGCCGGCAAAGCCGTGCGCCGCCATCAGCCGGTCTCGGGCTTCGTGGGCCTGGGCGAGCGCCAGCGGGCTGCCGCGCGTACCGATCCGGAAAGGTTTTGTTTGCATCCGCTCTGATCCGTTGTTACCGACAGTCTCCATAGAACAGGTTCACATGCGACTGCAATCCGACGACGACCCCATGGTAAGACCGCTCCGTATTCTCGGCATCGAAACAAGCTGCGACGAAACCGCCGCCGCCGTGGTGTTGCGCCACCCGGACGGTCGTGGCGAGATCGTTTCCGACGTGGTGCTGAGCCAGCTCGAAGAACACAGCGCCTATGGCGGGGTCGTGCCGGAGATTGCCGCGCGTGCCCATGTCGAAGCGCTCGATACGCTGATCGAGGAAGCGTTGCTGCGTGCCAAAGTGTCGCTGGCCGATGTCGATGCGATTGCCGCCACCGCCGGGCCGGGGCTGATCGGCGGCTTGCTGGTCGGGCTGATGACCGGCAAGGCAATCGCGCGAGCGGCGGGCAAGCCGCTTTATGCCGTCAACCACCTCGAAGGCCACGCTTTGACGGCGCGGCTGACGGACGGGCTCAGCTTCCCCTATCTCATGCTGCTGGTCTCCGGCGGTCATACGCAACTGATTCTGGTGCGCGGCGTCGGCAACTACGAGCGTTGGGGCACAACGATCGACGACGCGCTGGGCGAGGCCTTCGACAAGACGGCGAAATTGCTCGGCCTGCCCTATCCCGGCGGTCCGGCGGTGGAGAAGGCGGCTTTGACGGGCAATCCGGAGCGCTTTTCCTTTCCGCGGCCACTGGTCGGCGAAGTCCGGCTCGACTTCTCCTTCTCGGGCTTGAAGACCGCCGTGCGCCAGGCGGCGACCTCGATTGCGCCGCTGACCGAGCAGGATATCGCCGACATCTGCGCATCGTTCCAGAATGCCGTGTCGCGCACGCTGAAGGACCGCATCGGCCGTGGCCTTGCGCGTTTCCGGGAAGAATTCGGCTCGGTTGCGAAACCGGCGCTGGTGGTGGCCGGCGGGGTTGCCGCCAACCAGGTCTTGCGCGGCACGCTGCAGGCGCTGTGCAACAAGCATGGCTTCGATTTCATCGCGCCGCCGCTGCGATTGTGCACCGACAATGCGGCGATGATCGCCTGGGCCGGGCTGGAACGGCTGGCGGAAGGCCTGCCCTCCGACGATCTGGCGACGGCACCGCGTTCCCGCTGGCCGCTGGATGCCAAGGCGGAAACGCTGGTGGGTTTCGGCAAGCGGGGAGCCAAGGCATGACGGGCGGGCAACGGGAAAAGATCGTCGTCATCGGCGCCGGCGCCTTCGGCACGGCGCTTGCCGCCGTCATCGCCCAGGCCGGACGCTCAGACGTCATATTGCTTGGCCGCGACGTCTCGCTGATGGCGGACCTCAGGGCCGACGGTGTCCACGAGGCGGCGCTGCCGGGCATCCGCCTGCCGGACGACCTCGCCTATTCCGCCGAGCCGGATGTGCTGGCCGATGCCACCATCGTGCTTTTCGTCATGCCGTCGCAGGCGCAGGTCGAGGCCGCACGCCAGTATGGTCCCTATCTTGCGCAGGGCGCTGTCGTCGTCACCTGCGCCAAGGGTATCGACCGGGCATCCGGCCGGCTCTTGACCACGGTGCTGGAGCAGGAATTGCCGCATCACCCCGTCGCGGTTCTCTCCGGCCCCGGTTTTGCCGCCGATATCGCCCGCGGCCTGCCGACCGCCATGTCGGTCGCCGCCGCCGATATCGCCGTGGCGGAACGGTTGGCGCATGCCATATCCGGACCGACCTTCCGGCTTTACGCCTCGGCGGACCGCATCGGCGTGCAGCTTGGCGGGGCGCTCAAGAACGTGCTGGCGATCGCCTGCGGCATCGTCGAGGGTGCCGGGCTGGGTGATTCGGCGCGGGCGGCACTGATTGCCCGCGGACTTGCGGAAATGTCGCGGCTGATCGTTGCCGAAGGCGGCGAGGCGGATACGGTGCGCGGTCTTTCGGGCCTCGGCGACCTGGTGTTGACGGCGACCAGCCATCAATCCCGTAACCTGCGTTTCGGCATGTCGCTCGGCCGCGGCGAGCCGCTCGACGTCACGCGCGGCGGGCTGGTGGAGGGCGCCTTTGCGGCTTCCGTTGCCGCCCGCCTGGCGGAAGGGCTGTCGATCGACATGCCGGTGACGGAGGCGGTCGCGGCGATCATCGATGGTCGCCTCGACGTCAGGGCCGCCACCGAGCAGCTGATGACGCGGCCGATCACCACGGAATGACACCCACTTCAATCAGGAGAAACCCATGCTTTTTGCCTTTATCTGCACCGACAAGCCCGGCCACCTGAACGTCCGGATGGAAACCCGCCCGGCGCATGTCGAGCACCTCAACAAGCTCAATGCCGAGGGCACGCTGAAGATCGCCGGTCCCTTCCTCGATGCCGACGGCAAGCCGTGCGGCAGCCTGGTGATCGTCAAGGCCGACAGCATCGAAGCCGCGCAGGCGATTGCCGATGCCGATCCCTATACCAAGGCCGGCCTGTTCGAGACGGTCGAGGTGAAGCCCTACAACTGGGTCTTCAACAATCCGGAGGCATAAGGCGTCATGGCGCACTGGCTTTACAAATCCGAGCCGTCGAGCTGGTCCTGGGAACAGCAGAAGGCCGCCGGTGAAAAAGGCACGGAATGGACCGGCGTCCGCAACTACCTCGCCCGCAACAACATGCGGGCGATGCAGATCGGCGAGAAGGGGTTCTTCTACCATTCGAACGAAGGGCTGGAGATCGTCGGCATCGTCGAGGTCTGCGCGCTGAGCCATCCGGATTCCACCGCCAAGGGCGACCCGAAGTGGGATTGTGTCGATATCCGCGCCGTCTGCGACATGCCGAAGCCGGTATCGCTCAAGGATATCAAGGCCAATCCGGCCTTCGAGAAGATGTCGCTCGTCACCTCGATGCGGCTATCCGTCCAGCCGGTGACCGACGAGGAATATCTGGAGATCTGCCGTCTCGGCGGTCTCGACAATCCGCCGCTCTGAAGGCCGGCCGTGAAGACCGATCCCGAAACCTTCATCCTCGGCAATACCAGCCTGATCGCGCCGCCGCATGTGCCGGAAATCCGCCTGCACCTGGCAAGCGAGGTGCACGATCTCTGGCTGAAGACCGAGGAGGAGCTTCAGGATATCGGCCTGCCGCCGCCCTTCTGGGCGTTTGCCTGGGCCGGCGGGCAAGGACTTGCCCGCTATATCCTCGATCATCCCGAGATCGTGCGGGGCAAAAACGTGCTGGATTTCGCCAGCGGTTCGGGACTGGTGGCGATTGCGGCGAAGATGGCAGGTGCGGCCGACGTGCTTGCGGCCGATATCGATCCCTGGACCCGTACGGCGATTGCCCTGAATGCCGCCGCCAACGGCGTCGAGATCGGTTTTTTCGGGGAGGATCTGGTCGGACGTCCGGTCGATGCCGACGTGGTGCTGGCCGGTGACGTCTTTTACGACAGCGATTTTGCCAGGGCGCTCGTGCCCTGGTTCGAAGGCTTGTGCCGGCAGGGCAAGGTGGTGCTGGTCGGCGATCCCGGCCGCGCCTATTTGCCGAAACAGCAGCTGACGGCCTGCGCCACCTATCAGGTGCCGGTGACGCGGGTGCTGGAGGACAGCGACGTCAAGAAGACCACCGTCTGGCGGTTTGCCGCGGATTGATCAGGGCCGGACGACGCAGACGCCGGCTTCGTAGGAGCAGGCGCTCTTTTTTGCCGAGACATCGATGATCTTTGCCGCCGGCCGCCGGTATCCGGCCGCGCCGTTTCGGCTGAGATAACCGTCATAGGAAAAATAGATGCCGTTGCCGCGGACCTTCCGTCCCGAGATCGCGCCGGCATAGGTGCCCAGTCCGGGGATGATCGACGGAAGGCCGGAATGCACGATGCCGGAGGATCGGTCGGCGTGATGCCTGTGGTGACGGTCCCCGGCCGAAACCGGTAGGGCGAGCAGACCAACAAAAACGGCGGAAAGCAGCGGCGTTACCAGCGAGCGACGCAAAACCATGCCCGGACCTCCGATGACACGTTAACAAAAGGTTAAAGCCAATTTGCCGCATTTTTTGGCATATGTCACGGCTGCGATGGATTTTTTCACCCGATGGCAGGTGCAAGCGTGCTTTTAGACCTTGGTATTAAGGGAGTTTCAAACCCAATCGATTAAATTTTAAACCTGCATCAATTCCGCTTGTCGTACCGCCCATCGGTGATTAAACGTCGCTTTTGATGCAACGCACATGAAAATTCCGCACCGTGCGTTGTCCCCAGGCAATGAAGCCCGAAAAATCGGAGCGCACCCGTAACGCCGCGAGGTTTAGATGGCGAACGTGACAAACAACCGGCCCCTGTCGCCGCATCTGCAAGTTTACAAGCTGATCCCCACCATGCTCATGTCGATTGTGCACCGCATTACCGGCGGCGCGCTCTACTTCGGCACGCTTCTGGTCGTCTGGTGGCTGGTGGCGGCGGCTTCGGGCGAAGCCTATTTCGAATGGGCCAACTGGTTCATGGGCACCATCATCGGCCGGCTGATCCTGTTCGGTTACACCTGGGCGCTCATCCACCACATGCTCGGCGGCCTGCGCCACTTCATGTGGGATCTGGGCTATGGTTTCGAAAAACACTTCACCACCAAGCTCGTCAAGGTCTCGACCGTCGTCTCGATCTGTCTCACCGTGCTGGTCTGGGTGATCGGCCTTCTCATTCGCTAAGAGGACATTCTCATGGATATGCGTACGCCTCTCGGCAAAGTTCGCGGCCTTGGTTCGGCCAAGGACGGCACGGAGCATTTCTGGCGCCAGCGGCTGACGGCCGTTGCCAACGTGCCGCTTCTGACCTTCTTCGTCATCTTCCTGCTGATCCATGCCGGCGCGCCCTATGCGGATGTCGTCGCCGCGCTTGCCAATCCTTTCGTTGCCGTCGTCATGGGCCTTGTGGTGCTCTCCGCCACGATCCACATGAAGCTCGGCATGCAGGTGATCATCGAGGACTATATTCATTCGGAAGGCACCAAGATCATCCTGGTGATGTTGAATACCTTCTTCGCTTTCGCGGTGGCGGGCCTCTGTCTTTTCGCCATTCTGAAAATCGCATTTGCAGGGTAATCCGATCATGGCTTCCAATCCGTCCCTCGCTCAGAATGGCAAGGCTTATAAATATGTCGATCACGCTTATGACGTGATCGTCGTCGGCGCCGGCGGCGCCGGCCTGCGCGCCACGCTCGGCATGGCCGAGCAGGGCTTCAAGACCGCCTGCATCACCAAGGTCTTCCCGACCCGCTCGCACACCGTTGCCGCCCAGGGCGGTATCGCCGCCTCGCTGCAGAACATGACGCCCGACAGCTGGCAGTGGCACCTCTACGACACCGTCAAGGGGTCCGACTGGCTCGGCGACGTCGACGCCATGCAATATCTCGCCATGGAGGCGCCGAAGGCGGTCTATGAACTCGAGCATTACGGCGTGCCCTTCTCGCGAAACGAAGAAGGCAAGATCTACCAGCGCCCCTTCGGCGGCCACATGCAGAACTATGGCGAAGGCCCGCCGGTGCAGCGCACCTGTGCTGCAGCCGACCGCACCGGCCACGCCATCCTGCACACGCTCTACGGCCAGTCGTTGCGCAACAATGCCGAATTCTTCATCGAATATTTCGCCCTCGATCTGATCATGTCGGATGACGGCCGCTGCACCGGCGTCGTCGCCTGGTGCCTGGACGACGGCACGATCCATCGTTTCTCTGCCAAGATGGTGGTGCTGGCGACCGGCGGTTATGGCCGCGCCTATTTCTCCGCCACCTCGGCACACACCTGCACCGGCGACGGCGGCGGCATGATCGCCCGCGCCGGCCTGCCGCTGCAGGACATGGAGTTCGTACAGTTCCATCCGACCGGCATCTATGGTGCCGGCTGTCTGATCACCGAAGGCGCGCGCGGTGAAGGCGGCTACCTCGTCAATTCCGAGGGCGAGCGCTTCATGGAGCGTTACGCGCCGTCCGCCAAGGACCTTGCCTCGCGCGACGTCGTTTCGCGTTGCATGACCATGGAAATCCGCGAAGGCCGCGGCGTCGGCAGGAACAAGGACCACATCTTCCTGCATCTCGACCATCTCGACCCGGCCGTCCTTCATGAACGCCTGCCCGGCATCTCGGAATCGGCAAAGATCTTTGCCGGCGTCGATGTGACGCGCGAACCGATCCCGGTTCTGCCGACCGTGCATTACAATATGGGCGGCGTGCCGACCAATTATTGGGGTGAAGTGCTGAATGCCGACAGCAACAATCCGGAACGCATCGCGCCCGGCCTGATGGCCGTCGGCGAAGCCGGCTGCGCTTCGGTGCACGGCGCCAATCGTCTCGGCTCCAACTCGCTGATCGACCTCGTCGTCTTCGGTCGTGCCGCGGCCATCCGCGCCGGCCAGGTCATCGACAAGGCCGAACCGGTGCCGGCGCTCAACACGGCTGCCTGCGATAAGATCATGGAGCGCTTCGACCGCCTGCGTTACGCCAACGGCGGCACGCCGACGGCGGTGCTGCGCGACAAGATGCAGCGCGTCATGCAGGAAGACGCCGCCGTGTTCCGCACCCAGGAATCGCTGGAATCCGGCTGCAAGCGCATCTCGGCGATCTGGAAGGAGCTGCCCGACGTCAAGGTCACCGACCGTTCGCTGGTCTGGAACTCCGACCTGGTCGAGACGCTGGAGCTGGAAAACCTGATGGCCAACGCCATCACCACGGTCTACGGCGCCGAGGCCCGCAAGGAAAGCCGCGGCTCGCATGCCCGCGAGGACTACACCAGCGGCCCGTTTGCCGGACGCGACGACGAGAACTGGCGCAAGCATACGCTCGCCTGGGTCAATGAGGCCGGCGACGTCAGGCTCGACTACCGCCCGGTTCACACCGAACTGATCGCCGAAGGCATCGACCCCAAGAAGATCGCCCCGAAGGCGCGCGTCTATTGATCCGAGGATTTTGACATGGTTGAACTTGCTCTCCCCAAAAATTCGAAGATCAACGAAGGCAAGGTGTGGCCGAAGCCCGAGGGTGCGCGGCACACGAGGGAATTCCGCATCTACCGCTGGAATCCGGATGACGGCCAGAACCCGAGCATCGATACCTATTACATCGACGTCGACGATTGCGGCCCGATGGTGCTCGACGGTCTGCTCTACATCAAGAACAAGATCGACCCGACGCTGACGTTGCGCCGTTCCTGTCGCGAGGGCATCTGCGGCTCCTGTGCCATGAACATCGACGGCACGAATACGCTCGCCTGCACCAAGGGTCTCGAAGAGATCAAGGGTACGGTGAAGGTCTATCCGCTGCCGCATATGCCCGTCGTCAAGGATCTGGTTCCCGATCTCACCAACTTCTACGCCCAGCATCGCTCGATCGAGCCCTGGCTGAAGACGGTTTCGCCGGCGCCGGCGAAAGAATGGAAGCAGAGCCACGAGGATCGCCTCAAGCTCGACGGTCTCTATGAATGCATCCTCTGCGCCTGCTGCTCGACTTCCTGTCCGAGCTACTGGTGGAACGGCGACCGTTATCTCGGCCCGGCCGTGCTGCTGCAGGCCTATCGCTGGCTGATCGACAGCCGCGACGAAGCCAAGGGCGAGCGTCTCGACAATCTCGAGGATCCGTTCCGGCTTTATCGTTGCCACACGATCATGAACTGCGCCCAGGCCTGCCCGAAGGGGCTGAACCCGGCCAAGGCGATTGCCGAAATCAAGAAGATGATGGTCGAACGCCGGGTCTGACACCATGTTCGAGGGGTTGACGGAAGAAGCCGCAAGCGAAATCCGCCAGCGCCTCGACAGTGTCCGCGCCGAAGGATGCCGGATCGGCTTTGCGGTGGAAAGCGGCAGCCGGGCATGGGGTTTTCCGTCGCCTGACAGCGATTTCGACTGCCGCTTCGTCTATGTCCGCCCCGTGCGGCAGCATCTCGAATTCCGTCCGCGCCGCGATGTCATCGAGTTCCCGATCGTCGGCGACATCGATACCGGCGGCTGGGACTTGCGAAAGGCATTGCTGCTGGCCCTGAAGGGCAATGCGGTGATCGTCGAATGGCTCAAGTCGCCGCTGGTCTACGAAGAGGAGCCGGATTTTCGCGACCGGCTTTCCAGACTGCTGGAGGAGATCATGCAGCCGCAGCGGGTCGCCCGTCATTATGCCGGCCTGTTGCGCGAACATGCGCCGGAGAGGGATCTCAAAGAGGTCAAGCTGAAGAGATTTCTTTATGCGGTTCGCCCGGCCGTGGCGCTGCAATGGATGAGCGACCGCGATTTTTCCGCCCTGCCGCCGATGAACATGCTGGAATGCCTTGAAGGCGCCTCCGTGCCGCAGAATGTGCGCGACGAGATCCTGCGGCTCATCGCGCTCAAGAAGACGTCGCGGGAAATGGGCGAGGTATCCTTGCCGTCGTGCCTGCGCCACTTCGTTGCGCAAACGGATGCGGATTATGCCGGTCTTGGCAGCCGGTTCAAGGCGGATGGTGACGACGAGGCGGCCCGCTTTGCGGCAGCAGAACTGTTCTATCGGCTGGAGGTCGAGCGGACGTAAAACATATCGCGCAAAACTATGTGGCGGCCTGCGAAAACGGCAGGGGAAAACAAAGAGCGAAAGCGTGAGAGCGAATCTGAAAGATGGCGACGCGCTTTGTGTGTGATGCGGGCGATAGAATACCCTAAATCGAGGGGTTTGCGGCAAACATCCGTTGCAAGACTTGATTATGCAGGGTGTTTCACGATAATTCCGCCTTGATTGCGCCCCATCCTCCCGGGCGAGCGGACGATCAGGAGTGTCATGATGCAGTTGAAACATGCGGCGGTGGGCTTGGCGGTGGTTCTTTCGCTGGCCGGATGCCAGCGCACCACCTATAGCGATTTGAGCCCCACCCGCCAGGTGACGCCGCTGGAGGCGCAGCCGGTGCAGGGCGTGCAGACCAGCCAGTTGCCTGATCCGACGACAGGCGCGTCACAGTTTCCCGAAAAGCCGACCACCCTGCCGACGGATGTCAGCGCCCAGACGAGCGATGCGATGGCGGCGACCGCGCTCGACGTCAAGAAGGAAGGCATGGTCGGCAACTGGAAGGTCAACACCTCGGGCGTGACCTGCGACATGTTCCTGACGCTCACCAACCTCGGCAGCGGCTCGCGCGGCGGCACCCGTGGCTGCTCCGGCGAGTTGACGACCATGGGCTCGTGGGAAGTCGACGGCAAGCAGGTCATGCTGAAGGACCGCAGCGGCAATCCGCTCGGCCGCCTCTACAAGACAGCGGATACGCGCTTTGACGGAACGACGAATTCCGGCCAGCCCATCAGCCTCAGCCGATAATGTCTCAAGGCCGGCTCTCGCCGGCCTTTTTTCTTGAGTGGACCCCCTTTATGAAGCCCATGCCAGACTATTCGCTGAGCGTCAGCGAACGGCTGAAATCCTTGACGTCTTCGGGAACGCTGCAGGCCGACAAGGCGCAGATGGATGTCGCCGCCCGGCTCGACAAGGTTCTTTCAGCGCTCAAGGGGCGGCGGCCGGCGGCGAAGTCCAGCGCGCTCGGCTGGCTTTTCGCCAAGAAGAAGCGCGAGGAACCGGTGCATGGCCTCTACATCCACGGCAGTGTCGGCCGCGGCAAGACCATGCTCATGGACATGTTCTTCGAGATGGCGCCGGTCTCCCGCAAGCGCCGGGCGCATTTCCATGAATTCATGGCCGACGTCCACAACCGCATCCATGCGCATCGCCAGAAGCTGAAGAACGGTGAGACCAAACAGGCAGATCCGGTGCCGCCGGTTGCCGAAGCGCTGTTCGAGGAGGCGGAACTGCTCTGCTTCGACGAATTCACCGTGACGGACATTGCCGACGCGATGATTTTGGCGCGCCTGTTCGGCGAGCTTTTTTCGCGCGGTTGCGTGCTGGTCGCCACGTCGAACGTCGAGCCGGACAATCTTTACCGGGATGGCCTGAACCGGGGCCTGTTTCTGCCCTTCGTCGGCCTGCTGAAAAAACATGTCGATGTCGTCACGCTCGATTCGCCGACCGACTACCGGATGGAAAAGCTCGACGGGCTGCCGGTCTACATGGCGCCGGTCGATACCGAGGCCACCGAGGCGATGGACAAGGCCTGGAGTGCGGCGATCAACGGCCACAAGGTCGCCCCCCTCGACATCGACATGAAGGGCCGGGCGATCAAGGTGCCGCAGGCGGCCGGCCGTGTCGCCCGGTTTTCGTTTGCCGATCTTTGCGAAAAGCCGCTGGGAGCCTCAGACTATCTGGCGATCGCCGATCGCTTCGATGTCGTCTTCCTCGATCACATCCCGCATCTCGGCCCGGAAAAGCGCAACGAAACCAAACGCTTCATCATCCTGATCGACACACTCTACGATCATGCCGTGCGCCTGTTCGCCTCTGCCGATGCGATGCCGGAGACGCTGCTGACGGAAAAGCGCGGCACGGAAGGGTTCGAATTCGACCGCACGATTTCGCGCCTGTTCGAGATGCGCAGCGCCGATTACCTCGCCCTGCATCGCGAAAAACACAATTCAGTTTGACGGTTTTGTGTCAAAAATTCTTACGTTTACGTAAGAATTTTGCAATATAACCGATTGAAAATTATGGGCTAAAAATAACGCATTGCCATTTTTTTGCTTTGGGCGTATTGCGATTGGCCACAATGGCCGGTGTGACGGCATGCCTGCCTTGGGATTTGGATCGCAAAGGAAGCACTTCAATGGCGCGCAAAAAGATCGCACTTATTGGTTCTGGCATGATCGGCGGTACGCTGGCCCATCTCGCAGGACTGAAGGAACTGGGCGACATCGTCCTGTTCGACATCGCCGACGGCATTCCGCAGGGCAAGGGTCTCGACATCGCCCAGTCGTCGCCGGTTGAAGGCTTCAACGCCAATCTCACCGGCGCCAGCGACTACGCCGCCATCGAAGGCGCCGATGTCTGCATCGTCACCGCCGGCGTCGCCCGCAAGCCGGGCATGAGCCGCGACGACCTTCTCGGCATCAACCTCAAGGTCATGGAACAGGTCGGCGCCGGCATCAAGAAATATGCCCCGAACGCCTTCGTGATCTGCATCACCAACCCGCTCGACGCCATGGTCTGGGCGCTGCAGAAGTTCTCCGGCCTGCCGAAGAACATGGTCGTCGGCATGGCCGGCGTGCTCGACTCCGCCCGTTTCCGCCTGTTCCTTTCCCAGGAATTCAACGTTTCCGTCCAGGACGTCACCGCCTTCGTTCTCGGCGGCCACGGCGACACCATGGTGCCGCTCGCCCGTTATTCGACCATCGGCGGCATTCCGCTCACCGACCTCGTCAAGATGGGTTGGGTCACCAAGGAGCGCCTTGAAGAGATCATCCAGCGCACCCGTGACGGCGGCGCCGAGATCGTCGGCCTGCTCAAGACCGGTTCGGCCTACTACGCCCCGGCTGCCTCGGCCATCGAAATGGCTGAATCCTACCTCAAGGACAAGAAGCGCGTTCTGCCCTGCGCTGCCTATCTTTCCGGCCAGTACGGCGTGAAGGACATGTATGTCGGCGTGCCCACCATCATCGGTGAAGGCGGTGTCGAGCGCATCATCGAGGTCGAATTCAACAAGGCCGAAGAAGAAGCGTTCCAGAAGTCGGTTTCCGCTGTTGCCGGTCTTTGCGAAGCCTGCATCACCATCGCTCCGGCGCTGAAGTAAGCGCTTCGGCCGTCAATCAGGGATTATCCGCATGAACATTCATGAATATCAGGCCAAGGCTCTCTTGAAGAGCTATGGCGCGCCGGTCGCCGCGGGCGTGCCGATCTTTTCCGCCGAAGAGGCGGAAGCTGCCGCCAAGTCGCTGCCGGGTCCGCTCTATGTGGTGAAGAGCCAGATCCATGCCGGCGGCCGCGGCAAGGGCAAGTTTAAGGAACTCGGCCCCGAGGCCAAGGGCGGCGTCCGTCTGGCCAAGTCGATCGACGAGGTTGTCGCCAACGTCAAGGACATGCTCGGCAACACGCTGGTGACCGCCCAGACGGGTGAGGCGGGCAAGCAGGTCAACCGCCTCTACATCGAGGACGGTGCCGATATCGCTCGCGAGCTCTATTGTTCGCTGCTGGTGGATCGCTCCGTCGGCCGCGTCGCCTTCGTCGTCTCGACCGAAGGTGGCATGGACATCGAGGCTGTCGCGCATGACACGCCGGAGAAAATCCACACTATCGCCATCGACCCTGAAGCCGGCGTCACCGACGCCGACGTCGCGGCGATTTCCAAGGCTTTGGCGCTGGACGGCGCTGCGGTCGAGGACGCCAAGTCGCTGTTCCCGATCCTTTACAAGGCGTTCAACGAGAAGGACATGGCCCTTCTCGAAATCAACCCGCTGATCGTCATGACCAACGGCCACCTGCGTGTGCTCGACGCCAAGGTGTCGTTCGACGGCAACGCCCTGTTCCGCCACGACGATATCCGTGCGCTGCGCGACGAGACCGAAGAAGACGCCAAGGAAATCGAAGCCTCCAAGTGGGATCTCGCCTATGTCGCCCTCGACGGCAACATCGGCTGCATGGTCAACGGCGCCGGCCTTGCCATGGCGACCATGGACATCATCAAGCTGTACGGCAAGGAACCGGCCAACTTCTGCGACGTCGGCGGCGGTGCCGGCAAGGAGAAGGTGGCAGCAGCCTTCAAGATCATCACGGCGGACCCGAAGGTCGAGGGCATCCTCGTCAACATCTTCGGCGGCATCATGAAGTGCGACGTCATCGCCGAAGGCGTTGTCGCCGCGGTTCAGGAAGTCGGCCTCAAAGTGCCGCTCGTCGTGCGCCTCGAAGGCACCAATGTCGAACTCGGCAAGAAGATCCTCAACGAGTCCGGTCTCGCGATCACGGCGGCTGACGACTTGGACGACGCTGCCAAGAAGATCGTCGCGGCGATCAACGGCTAATCTGAAGGACCTTTACCCATGTCGATTCTCGTCAACAAGAATACCAAGGTCCTGGTTCAGGGCCTGACCGGCAAGACCGGTACGTTCCATACCGAGCAGGCGCTTGCCTATTACGGCACGCAGATGGTTGGCGGCATCCATCCGAAGAAGGGTGGCGAAAGCTGGACCGGCTCGAAGGGTGAAACCCTGCCGATCTTCGCAACCGTTGCCGAAGGCCGCGAAAAGACCGGCGCCGATGCGTCGGTGATCTACGTTCCGCCGGCCGGTGCGGCCGATGCGATCATCGAGGCGATCGACGCCGAGATCCCGTTCATCACCTGCATCACCGAAGGCATCCCGGTCATGGACATGGTGCGGGTCAAGGCCAGGCTCGACAAGTCGAAGTCGCGCCTGCTCGGCCCCAACTGCCCAGGCATCCTGACGCCGGAAGAATGCAAGATCGGCATCATGCCAGGCTCGATCTTCCGCAAGGGTTCGGTCGGCATCGTCTCGCGCTCCGGCACGCTGACCTATGAAGCGGTGTTCCAGACCTCGAACGAAGGCCTCGGCCAGACCACGGCTGTCGGCATCGGCGGCGACCCGGTCAAGGGCACCGAGTTCATCGACGTGCTCGAGATGTTCCTTGCCGACGATGCCACGACCTCGATCATCATGATCGGTGAAATCGGTGGTTCGGCGGAAGAAGATGCAGCCCAGTTCCTGATCGACGAAGCCAAGAAGGGTCGCAAGAAGCCGATGGCCGGCTTTATCGCCGGCCGTACGGCGCCGAAGGGTCGTACCATGGGCCACGCCGGCGCTGTCGTTTCCGGCGGCAAGGGCGATGCGGAATCGAAGATCGCTGCCATGGAAGCGGCCGGCATCAAGGTTTCGCCGTCGCCGGCACGCCTCGGCAAGACACTGGTTGAAGTCCTGAAGGGCTGAACCGACATAAGGACCGGGCGGATCGTCGCATCCGCGCCCGCCCGGTTCTCAAGCATGGCGGATGTGCCGCGGACAGGCGGCAGGTGGAAATGCGGCAGCCGGTTTTATGACCGGCACATTCATTTAAGTCGGGAGGCGGGCGGAAGCGTCCGCAAAACACCATGGCAAGACAAGAAGCGAACGAGCAGTTCCAGATCACGTCGTTTCTCGACGGCGCCAACGCTGCCTATATCGAGCAGTTGTATGCGCGCTACGAGGAAGATCCCTCGTCGGTCGACGAGCAGTGGCGCTCTTTCTTCAAGGCGCTGGACGACAATCCGTCCGACGCGACGAAGGCGGCCAAGGGTGCCTCCTGGCAGCGCAAGAACTGGCCGATCGCCGCCTCCGGCGATCTGGTCTCGGCGCTCGACGGCAACTGGGGCATCATCGAAAAGGCGATCGAGACCAAGGTGAAAGCCAAGGCCGAGGCCGCTGGCAAGCCGGCCAGCGATGCCGAGGTGCACCAGGCGACGCGCGACAGCGTCCGCGCCATCATGATGATCCGCGCCTTCCGCATGCGCGGCCACCTGCATGCGCAACTCGATCCGCTCGGCCTTGCCGCACCGGTCGACGACTATAATGAATTGTCGCCGTCCGCCTACGGTTTCACCGAAGCCGACTACGACCGCAAGATCTTCATCGACAACGTGCTTGGCCTCGAATACGCGACCATTCGCGAGATGCTCGACATCCTGGAACGGACCTATTGTTCCACGCTCGGTGTCGAATTCATGCATATCTCCAACCCGGAAGAGAAGTCCTGGATCCAGGAGCGCATCGAGGGTCCGGACAAGGGTGTCGCCTTCACCCCCGAAGGCAAGAAGGCCATCCTTTCCAAGCTGATCGAGGCTGAAGGTTTCGAGCAGTTCATCGACGTCAAGTACAAGGGCACCAAGCGCTTCGGCCTCGACGGCGGCGAAGCGCTGATCCCGGCGCTGGAGCAGATCCTCAAGCGCGGTGGCCAGGATGGCCTGGAAGAAGTCGTGCTCGGCATGGCCCATCGCGGCCGCCTCAACGTCTTGACCAACGTCATGGGCAAGCCGCACCGCGCCGTGTTCCACGAGTTCAAGGGCGGATCCTTCAAGCCTGATGACGTCGAAGGGTCCGGTGACGTCAAGTATCACCTCGGCGCCTCCTCCGACCGCGAGTTCGACGGCAACAAGGTGCACCTGTCACTGACGGCCAACCCCTCGCACCTCGAAATCGTCAATCCGGTGGTGATGGGCAAGGCCCGCGCCAAGCAGGACCAGCGCGCCAAGGTGTTCGAAGGCGACATCATTCCGCTCAAGGAGCGCTCGAAGGTGCTGCCGCTCCTGCTGCACGGCGATGCGGCTTTTGCCGGCCAGGGCGTCGTCGCCGAAATCCTCGGCTTGTCCGGCCTGCGCGGTCACCGCGTTGCCGGCACGATGCACGTCATCATCAACAACCAGATCGGTTTTACCACCAACCCGGCCTTCTCGCGGTCGTCGCCTTATCCGTCCGACGTTGCCAAGATGATCGAGGCGCCGATCTTCCACGTCAACGGCGACGATCCGGAAGCGGTGGTCTATGCCGCCAAGGTTGCCACCGAATTCCGCATGAAGTTCCACAAGCCTGTCGTCGTCGACATGTTCTGCTATCGCCGCTTCGGCCACAACGAAGGCGACGAGCCGTCCTTCACGCAGCCGAAGATGTACAAGGTGATCCGCGCTCACAAGACGGTCGTGCAGCTCTACGGCGAGCGGCTGATCGCCGAAGGGCTGATCAGCGAAGGCGAATTCGAAAAGATGAAGGCCGACTGGCGCGCCCATCTGGAGCAGGAATTCGAGGCTGGCCAGTCCTACAAGCCGAACAAGGCCGACTGGCTCGACGGCCTCTGGTCGGGCCTGCGCACGGCCGACAATGCCGACGAGCAGCGCCGCGGCAAGACCGCTGTGCCGATGAAGACGCTGAAGGATATCGGCCGCAAGATCTCCGAGATCCCGGCGGGCTTCCAGGCGCATCGCACCATCCAGCGCTTCATGGAAAACCGCGCCAACATGATCCAGACGGGCGAAGGCATCGACTGGGCGATGGCCGAGGCGCTGGCGCTCGGTTCGCTTTGCGTCGAAGGCACGAAGATCCGCCTGTCCGGCCAGGACGTCGAGCGCGGCACCTTCTCGCAACGCCACTCGGTGCTCTACGATCAGGAAACAGAAGAACGCTACATCCCGCTCGCCAACCTCTCCCCGACCCAGGGACGTTACGAGGCGATCAACTCGATGCTGTCGGAAGAGGCGGTTCTCGGCTTCGAATACGGCTACTCGCTGGCCCGTCCGGGCGCGCTGACGCTCTGGGAAGCCCAGTTCGGCGACTTCGCCAACGGTGCGCAGGTGGTCTTCGACCAGTTCATCTCGTCTGGCGAACGCAAGTGGCTGCGCATGTCCGGCCTCGTCTGCCTGCTGCCGCACGGCTATGAAGGCCAGGGTCCGGAGCACTCGTCGGCTCGCCTGGAGCGCTGGCTGCAGATGTGCGCCGAAGACAACATGCAGGTCGCCAACGTCACGACGCCGGCGAACTATTTCCACATCCTGCGCCGGCAGATGAAGCGCGACTTCCGCAAGCCGCTGATCATCATGACGCCGAAGTCTCTGCTGCGCCACAAGCGCGCCGTGTCGAGCCTTGCCGAGATGGCTGGCGAATCCTCGTTCCACCGCCTGCTGTGGGACGACGCAGAAGTGATCAAGGACGGCCCGATCAAGCTGCAGAAGGATGCCAAGATCCGCCGCGTCGTCATGTGTTCGGGCAAGGTCTATTACGACCTCCTGGAAGAGCGCGAAAAGCGCGGCATCGACGACGTCTACCTCCTGCGTATCGAACAGCTCTATCCGTTCCCGGCCAAGGCGCTCATCAACGAACTTTCGCGTTTCAAGAACGCCGAAATGGTCTGGTGCCAGGAAGAGCCGAAGAACATGGGTGGCTGGTCGTTCATCGATCCGTACCTGGAATGGGTGCTGGCGCATATCGATGCCAAGTACCAGCGTGTTCGCTACACTGGCCGTCCGGCCGCCGCTTCACCGGCAACCGGCCTGATGTCGAAACATCTGTCGCAGCTTGCCGCCTTCCTCGAAGACGCGCTCGGCGGCTGAGGACGCATCGGGGCGGCCGCCCCGTTCTCCCGCTCGCCTTCGCCGCTCAACAAGAACAAGTCACCCATCAGGATTTGAACAATGGCTACTGAAATCCGCGTCCCAACCCTCGGCGAATCCGTCAGCGAGGCAACTGTCGGCACCTGGTTCAAGAAAGTCGGAGATGTCGTCAAGGCCGACGAGCCGCTGCTCGAGCTGGAAACCGACAAGGTCACCATCGAAGTTCCGTCGCCGGCTGCCGGCACGCTGGCCGAAATCGTTGCCCAGGCGGGTGAAACGGTCGGTCTCGGCGCACTGCTCGGCCAGATCGCCGCAGGTGGTGCCGGTGCTGCCGTTGCCGCTGCGGCCAAGGCTGAACCGGCCGTTGCTGCCGCCATCCCGGTTGCCGCTCCGGCTGCTGCCGCTGCCGCCATGCCGCCGGCTCCGGCCGCCGCCAAGCTTCTGGCCGAGAACAATATCGCTGCCGGCGATGTCGACGGCTCCGGCAAGCGCGGCCAGGTGCTGAAGGGCGATGTCATCGCCGCCATCGCCAAGGGCCCGGCCACCACGGCCCAGGCGGCCGAGCCGGTCAAGGTTGCCGCCCGCGCGCCGTCGGCGGTCGAAGACGCGCCGCGTGAAGAGCGCGTCAAGATGACCCGCCTGCGCCAGACGATCGCAAAGCGCCTCAAGGACGCCCAGAACACCGCCGCCATGCTGACCACCTACAACGAGGTGGACATGAGCGCGGTCATGGACCTGCGCAACCGCTACAAGGACATTTTCGAGAAGAAGCACGGCGTCAAGCTCGGCTTCATGGGCTTCTTTACCAAGGCGGTGACGCATGCCCTGAAGGAACTGCCGGCGGTGAATGCCGAGATCGACGGTACCGACATCATCTACAAGAACTACTGCCACATCGGCGTTGCCGTCGGCACCGACAAGGGTCTTGTCGTGCCGATCGTCCGCGACGCCGACCAGCTGTCGATCGCCGGCATCGAGAAGGAGATCGGCCGCCTCGGCAAGGCCGCCCGTGACGGCCAGCTGTCGATGGCCGACATGCAGGGCGGCACGTTCACCATCTCCAACGGTGGCGTCTACGGTTCGCTGATGTCTTCGCCGATCCTCAATGCGCCGCAGTCGGGCATTCTCGGCATGCACAAGATCCAGGATCGCCCGGTCGTCGTCGGCGGTCAGATCGTCATCCGTCCGATGATGTATCTGGCGCTGTCCTACGATCACCGCATCGTCGACGGCAAGGAAGCCGTGACCTTCCTCGTCCGCGTCAAGGAAAGCCTGGAAGATCCGGAACGTCTGGTTCTCGATCTCTAGGGAGACCGGTCATGGGAAGCCGGCTTGGAAAAGCGGTCGGGGCATTGGTTTGCGCCGCTGCCTTGCAGGGGCCGGTTTCCGCCATGGCGGCCGATTGGGATGTGCATCGCATCGGCCGCAACTTCGACCTCGTCAATCTCGACGAGGCGGAGCTTGCCCGGCGGAGCATCAAGGTCCTCCATCTCGGTAAACTCGAATTGCAATCCGGCCGCATCGTCGCGACCGATCCGCTGGTGCAGCCGGAAAGGGCGCCGTTCGAGCGCACGGTGCCGCCGGGAGATTTTCCGGTGACCGTCTATGAGGCGCAGGGTCGCGTCGCCGCCGCCGTCGTCCGCTTCGGCGAAGGCAGGCCGGAGCGCTGGGGGCTCGCGACCGTTGCCGGCCAGAAGCTCGGAGAATTGAAGGGCGACCTGTTCTTCGGATACGGCGTCGATGCCGGCACCGGTTCCTTCATGGATGCCGATACGCCTGCCCTGATGCAGCAGCGCCTCGAAATCGAGATGAAGACCCGGCACAACGACGACGTCAATTATTACGACCATGTCCTGGCCGCCGATATCGACAGCGCCACCGCTTCCGTCATTCACCGGCCGATCGAAGGCAAGCGTGGCAACGTGGCCGTGTTTACCAGCGGCTGGGGCGACGGTTATTACCCGACGTTCTGGGGGCTCGCGGCGAGCGGCCGGCCGCTGGTGCTGATGACCGACTTTTTCGTGATCGAGAATGCGGATGGAAACAGGGAGCCGGCAAACCCATGAATGCGTTCGTTTCCCGCCTGTCGGTTTCCGCCCTTTGCCCTTCTATCGCTGCCGGCTTCGTGCTGCTGATGGCACAGCCGGCCTTATCGGCTGCCTGCAAGCAGGCCAATGCCGTCTATCAGGATCGTGATGCCGCCTACGAATTGCGTTTCACACCACTAGGCTCAGAAGCGGCTGCCGCCAGCAATCGTTTCAACGTCAAGATCAAATCCTCGTCGGTCGAAATGCAGGGATTCGTGCTGCTGTCTGAAGATCCGGAACGGTCCAACGCCATTCTGATGTTCAATTGCCCGGAAGGCGATACCACCGGCGAAGAGCTGGAAGCCTGCACTGTCTGGCAGGGGCCGGTCTACGGCATCGACGCCAAGGGCGAGATCGCCAATCTGAAGACGGAAGGCGGTGAGGCGGCGGAGAAGCTGATGCTGCCTGGCCTCGGCCCGGCGATGCGCGAATCGTCGCTGTGGGAGGCCGGCAAGGCGAATGTCGCTCCATGGGACGTGCTGACATATGGGGGATGTATCCAATGAGTGACAAACCGGTTCTTCTCGTCACCGGCGGCAGCCGCGGCATCGGAGCGGCGGTGTGCGTGCTTGCGGCGCAAAAAGGCTGGGCCGTTGCCGTCAACTACGTCTCGAACCAGGCGGCTGCCGACGCGGTCGTGGCGGAAATCCGGGCGGCAGGCGGTGAGGCGGTCGCGGTCCGGGGCGATGTCGGCGTTGCCGCCGATATCGATGCGATGTTTGTCGCCGTCGACAAGCACTTCGGCCGCATCGACGGCCTCGTCAACAATGCCGGCGTCATCGACCTGTCGCAGCGTGTCGACGAGATGAGCGCCGAACGCCTGGAGCGGATGATGCGCGTCAACGTCATCGGCTCGATCCTTGCCGCCCGCGAGGCCGTCCGGCGCATGTCGACCAGGCACGGCGGCAAGGGCGGGGCGATCGTCAACATCTCCTCGATGGCCGCCGTCATCGGTTCGCCGTCGCTTTACGTCGACTACGCGGCCTCCAAGGCGGCGATCGATACGTTCACCGTCGGGCTTGCCCGCGAGGTGGCCACCGAAGGCGTGCGCGTCAATGCCGTGCGACCGGGCATCATCGACACGGATATCCATGCCTCCGGCGGCGAGCCGGACCGTGCCCACCGGTCGGCGTCGATGATTCCGATGCAACGCCCCGGCACGGCGCAGGAGGTTGCCGACGCCATCGTCTACCTTCTTTCTTCGCCGGCTTCCTATATAACGGGCGCTATTCTCAACGTCAGCGGCGGTCGCTAGGCACCAGCGGGTCATCATGCAGTATATTCTGGAATTCCTCGGCCTGATGGCCGTCTTCTCGATCTTCATCGTCGTGCCGGGCGCGGATTTTGCCGTGATCCTGCGCCAGAGCATCGTGCATGGCCGCCGTGCGGCGATCATGACCGGGCTCGGCATGGGCTTTTCGCTGCTGTTCCACATCAGCTATACCATTCTCGGCCTCGGCCTGATCGTTTCGCAGTCGCTGATGCTGTTCAGCCTGATCAAATGGGCGGGTGTCGCCTATCTCGTCTATCTCGGCATCAAGTCCTTCCGCGAGCCCGGCTTCAAGGTCGGTGACATCGAGGTGACGGCGGAGGACCGCAAGCCGGTTTCGGCTCTCAAATGCCTGGCGACGGGTTTCGTCACCAATGCGCTCAATCCGAAGCCGGTGCTGTTCTTCCTGTCGCTGTTTTCGACGCTGGTGCATCACGATACGCCGGCGCTCATCCAGTTCAGCTATGGTATCGGCATGGCCACGGCGCTGGTTGCCTGGTTTGCCGGCGTCTCCGTCTTCTTCACCGTCAAGGCGATCCGCGACCGCTTCATCGCCAGCGGCAAATGGTTCAACCGCATTACCGGAGCGGCATTGGTCGGCTTCGGCTTCCGTCTCGCGCTGGCCCGTGCCGCCGACTAAACGACAAGATAAAGGAAAAGAAACATGTCCTACGATGTGATTGTTATCGGCACCGGCCCCGGCGGTTATGTCAGCGCCGTCAAGGCCGCCCAGCTCGGTCTCAAGGTCGCCGTGGTCGAGAAGCGCGCCACCTATGGCGGCACCTGCCTCAATGTCGGCTGCATTCCCTCCAAGGCGCTGCTGCATGCCTCGGAAATGTTCCATCACGCCCAGCACGGCATGGAAGCGCTCGGCGTCGAGGTGTCCGGTGCGACGCTGAACCTCGGCAAGATGCTCGCCCACAAGGACGCGACGGTGAAGTCGAACGTCGATGGCGTCGCCTTCCTGTTCAAGAAGAACAAGATCGACGCCTTCCAGGGCACCGGCAGGATCGTTTCCGCCGGCAAGGTGTCGGTTACCGGCGACGACGGCAAGGTGCAGGAGATCGAAGGCAAGAACATCGTCATCGCCACCGGCTCCGACGTGGCCGGCATTCCGGGTGTTCCCGTTGAAATCGATGAGAAGGTGATCATTTCCTCGACCGGCGGCATCGCGCTGGACAAGGTGCCGGAAACCATGGTCGTCGTCGGCGGCGGCGTCATCGGCCTCGAGCTCGGTTCCGTCTGGTCGCGCCTCGGCGCCAAGGTGACGGTCGTCGAATATCTCGACACCATCCTCGGCGGCATGGACGGCGAGGTTTCCAAGCAGTTCCAGCGCATGCTGGCCAAGCAGGGCATCCAGTTCCATCTCGGTGCCAAGGTGACCGGCGTCGAAAAGGCCGGCAACGGTGCCAAGGTGACATTCGAGCCCGTCAAGGGCGGCGACAAGGTGGTGCTCGATGCCGACGTCGTCTTGATCGCCACCGGCCGCAAGCCCTACACTGCAGGCCTCGGCCTTGAGGAAGCGGGTGTGGCGCTCGACAATCGCGGCCGCGTCGAGATCGACGGCCATTACCGCACCAATGTCGCCGGCATCTATGCCATCGGCGACGTCGTCAAGGGTCCGATGCTGGCGCACAAGGCCGAGGACGAAGGCGTGGCGCTGGCCGAAATCCTCGCTGGCCAGGCCGGCCATGTGAACTACGACGTGATCCCGAGCGTGGTCTACACCCAGCCCGAGGTCGCCTCGGTCGGCAAAACCGAAGAGGAGCTGAGGGCTGCCGGCATTGCCTACAAGGTCGGGAAGTTCCCCTTCACCGCCAATGGCCGCGCCCGCGCCATGCTGGCGACGGACGGTTTCGTCAAGATCCTGGCCGACAAGGACACCGACCGCGTGCTCGGCGGCCACATCGTTGGCTTCGGCGCCGGCGAGATGATCCACGAGATCGCCGTGCTGATGGAATTCGGCGGCTCCTCCGAAGACCTCGGCCGTACCTGCCACGCACATCCGACCATGTCGGAAGCGGTGAAGGAAGCGGCATTGGCGACGTTCTTCAAGCCGATCCATATGTGATCGGTCCCCGGCTCGACAAACAAAACCCGGCTTCCCATTGGGAAGCTGGGTTTTCGCTTTCGGGAGTCGTTTTTGAACGATGGCGTTTTGGCCAAACCGTCAATTCTCCGCCGTCACCGTATATCCCGCCTTGCGCAGCAAGGCCACCAGCCCGTCCTCGCCGGGCAGGTGCAGGGCGCCGACGGCCATGAAGGTCTTTCCCTTGGCGAAATAGGGGGCTGAGCGGCCGAGCATCACCTTGTTGCGGTCGATGATGATGCGTTGTTCGAAGGCGGCGTAACCCTGGTCGGCATCTTCGCCCGGCGGCGTCAGCGTCTTCAGCATCGGCATGGTGAGGCCGATGTCGCCGGCAAGGTAGAGCTGGATCATCGTCTCGACGACGTCGTTCATGCGATCGCCGAGTTCCAGCGTATCGATCAGCGCCTTCAGGTGGAATTCCATCGGCAGGGCGGCCATGGCAGCCAGCTGCTCGGCCATGGTTTCCAGGCCGACGAGGTGTTTGCCTTCAGCGACGGCGTCTTCGGCGATCTTCTTGTCGAGGAAAGCGGCCCCTTGCGTCTTGCGGGTGATCTCGCAGGGCGGCAGCGAGACGAAGCTCGAAATCATCCAGGGCTGCATGCGCGATACCAGCGTCAGCGAGATGCCGCGGCTTTTCAGGCCGGCCTCCAGCTGCTCCGTTTCCTGCGGCGACAGGAATTTGGTGATCGTCGAACCGTCGAGCAGCATTGTGAGTTCGGGCTTGGCGAGCAGGGCCGCCGCTGCCTTTTTTTCGTCGAGGATTTCGTCCGATTCGACGATGACCGTATCGGAGGCGGTCCAGGCGCGGCGGGCGGCGTCCGGCATGCTCAGCACGCGCGGATCGGTGAGATGCATCGTGCCCATCAGCCAGGAGGGCTCCAGCCCGGGCTTTTCGATTTTCCAGAAGATGCCCTTGCCGTTGACGATGCCGGCGCCTTCGTCGAGCACGGCTTCGTAGCGTGCCGGGTCGCTGGCCTGCAGGCTGCCGAGAATATTGCTGCCGTCGCATTTTTGCGCATCAGCCGCGTGGGCCGGCGAGAGCAAGACAAGCGTCAGAAGGAGCACGAGCGCAAGCAGCAGCGGGAATGCCGCCGCCAGATAGAGTGCGACATCGCCGAGGTTTCGGCTGCGGGCGAGCCCGCCGCGCATTTCGAAGAGATTCATGGGCAAGGATTCCGTTCTGACGTCTGCAAAACCTTACGGCCGGACGGGCTCACAAATGTTTAAGAAATTTGGTTAAGCCGCGCCGGGGTTGGAGCAATTCCAGCAAAAGTGCTGAGCGGTTTTGTGTCCGGAATTGCTCTATCTCCTGCGCCGTTCAGGCGCGCGGATGCGTGCGGTCGTAGACATCGAGCAGCCGGGTCGTATCGATGCCGGTATAGACCTGGGTGGTCGACAGGCTGGCATGGCCGAGCAGTTCCTGGATGGTGCGCAGGTCGCCGCCGCCGGCGAGCAGATGGGTGGCGAAGGAGTGCCGCAGGACGTGTGGCGTGGCGCTTTCCGGCAGGCCGAGGGCACCGCGCATCGTCTGCATCGCCCGCTGGATGATTGCCGGCTGCAGCTTGCCGCCCCGGACGCCGCGAAACAGCGGCGCGTTTGCCGGCAGGTGGTGGGGGCAGAGGTTGCGATATTTTTCGGCCGCGTCGCGTACGACGGCAAGCAGCGGCACGATACGGGTCTTGCCGCCCTTGCCGGTGACACGCAGGGTTTCGCCGCCGCCGGCAAAATCGTCCGGCGTCAGGTCGAGCGCTTCGGCGATGCGCAGGCCGCAGCCATAGAGCAGCGTGAGGACGGCGGCATTGCGGGCGGCGACCCACGGTTCGTCGTGCATCTGCATCTCGTCGCTGACGACATCGAGCGCCTGCGTATCGGTCAATGGTTTCGGCAGCGATCGCGGCTGTTTCGGCGAGCGGATCGCGGCAGCGCCGGCGGCATTGGCCAAGCCCTTCTTTTCGAGATGCCGGAGAAACGAGCGGATGCCGGCGAGGTTGCGACCGAGCGACCGGGCGCCGGTCCCGTCGCGGCGCCGGGCGGCGAGGAAGGCACGCAGGTCGGCGGGACGCAGCGTCGCGACATCGTCGAGGCCGGCCGGGCCGCCGACATGGCCGGTGAGGAATGCCAGGAATTGCCTTGTATCCCGCTCGTAGGCATCCAGCGTCTTGGCGGCCAGGCGCCGCTCCTGCCCGAGCGTATCCAGCCAGCCTTGCCGTTCGGCCATCAGGGAGGGATCGGCGATGATCAGCAACTCGGTCACGCGGTAACCCCGATCTTTGTCTTCAGGCGCTTGTCTTTGTCCATGGAAGCGGCATCTTCGGAGAACCGGGTTAGGGAATCGATAACGCCGCTTCGGCTGTCATGCTGAAATCATGTTCCGTTGTCAGGGAGACATATGGAAGGACGCGATGTCTCGGCGTGCTTCGCCGACGGCCCCCGGACAGTTTGCCGATGCCATTGCCTTGGTTTTCCACGGGCGGCCCGGGCATATCGTCGATACCCCGATTGCCGAGATGGTCATCCCGCAGACGCGACAACGGGCGCTGGAACGGCATATGGTTTTCGATCTTGCCGACGATGCGGATGCGGTCTTTGCGCCGTTCCGCCCGACCGTCGGACATTCTTTTTCCCCGATCGATCGTGTAGATGTTGCGCATGCTGCTTCGCTCGATGTCTGCCGCCAATTATCGTTCGCTACGTGCGATCCGCATGGATCTGGCGGGGGTGAACCTGTTCATCGGCGAGAACGGCGTGGGAAAATCCAATCTTTACCGCGCATTGCAACTCGTGCAGGCGGCGGTGCGCGGCAATCTTGCCTATGAGATCGCCGCCGAGGGCGGCATGGCGTCGGCGCTGTGGTCGGGTAAGCGGCGGCAGGGCGAGGCCGTCCGCATCAGGCTGGCCGTCGAGCTTCTCGACGAGGAGAGGGCGGTGACCTTCCGTTACCAGGTGGAGGCCGGGCTCCGACCGCCGAAGGCCGCAGCCGGCTTCGCCTTCGAGCCGCAGGTCAAGGCGGAGGAGTTTTCCATCGAAACCGGGTCGCGGCCGGTGACGATGATGCGGCGGGCCGGCCCGGGTATTACGGTGCGCGGCGAGACCGGCCGGCTGCAGGACTATCCCGAGCAGGCGATGACCTCCGAGACCGCCATCGCGCTTCTGGGCGACGCCGGCCATTATCCCGAAGTCGGCACTTTCCGCCGTGCCGTCGAAGGCTGGCGGTTCTTCCACGGGTTTCGCACCGACCGGGCTTCGGCCCTGCGGGCACCGTGCCTGGCAGTCACCGCGCCGCTGCTCGATGAGGACGGCGGCAATCTCGCGGCCGTCTTCGCGACGCTTGTCCATACCCGCGAGGACACGGTGGAACTCGACCGGGCGATCGCCGCCGCCTTCGGTGGTGCCCGGCTGCATGTGCCGGAGCCGGGCGAACATGCCGAATTTGCACTTTCCTTTCCGGATTTTCCGCAACGCCTGTTCCAGCCGCGCGAACTTTCCGACGGCCAGATCCGGTTCCTCGGGCTTGCGGGTGCCCTGATGTCCTACCGCCAGCCGGCATTGATCGCGCTCAACGAACCCGAAGCCAGTCTGCATCCGGACATGCTGGAGCCGCTGGCCGGGATGATCGCCCAGGCCGCGCAGCGCAGCCAGATCTGGATCGTCACCCATTCGCAAGCGCTGGCATCCGCCGTGGCCGCGCGCTGCGGCATCCGTCCGCGCCGGGTCATCCGCCGGGAGGGCGCCACCTGGATCGACGGCATGCGCCTGACCGGGCTGATGGACGAGGACGGCGACTGAGGTGGGCCGGTTTTGGGTTTTCTTTTGCGCCGTGGCGCGGCAAGGTCCGGCACGATGACAGGCGATTCGTCCGATCTGTTCGGCCCGCTCTCGAAGGCGCCGGCTGCAACGCGTGCCGTTCCGGTGCTGGTGCCCTTGCCGGCGCCCGGCCCCTATTCTTATGCCGTGCCGGAGGGCATGGCGGTGGAGCCCGGTTCCGTCGTGCAGGTGCCGCTCGGGCCGCGGCAGGTGATCGGCGTCGTCTGGGAGGGGCCGGAGGACGGCAAGGTCGACCCCAAGAAGATACGGCCGATCGAGAAGGTCTTCGATTGCCCGCCGCTTGATGCGCATATGCGCAGCTTCGTCAACTGGATCGCCGGCTACACGCTGACGCCGCCCGGGCTGGTGGCGCGCATGGCGCTGCGCGCGCCGGCCGCCTTCGATCCCGAACCGATGGTGGAGGGCTTGCGGTTTCTCGGCGGCATGCCGGAACGGATGACGCCGGCGCGGGCGCGGGTGATCGACATGGCCCAGGACGGCCTTTCCTGGACCCGCAGCGGTCTGGCGCATGCCGCCGGCGTTTCCCTGAGTGTCGTTGACGGGCTGATCACGCAGGGCCTGTTCGAAACGGTGTTTTTGCCGCCGCCGCCGGTCGTCGCCCGGCCCGATCCGGATTTTATCGAACCGCGCATCGAAGGCCCGCAGAAGGAGGCGGCTGCCGAGATCCTTGAAAATGTCGCGGCAGGCGGCTTCTCGGTCGCCCTGATCGACGGCGTCACCGGCTCCGGCAAGACCGAGGTCTATTTCGAGGCGGTGGCCGAGACACTCAGGCGCGGCAAGCAGGTGCTGATCCTCCTGCCCGAAATCGCCCTGACCGCTGCCTTCCTCGAACGCTTCCAGGACCGGTTTGGCGCAAAACCCGCCGAATGGCATTCCGATCTCAGCCCGCGCATGCGCGAAAAGGTCTGGCGCCAGGCGGTGACCGGCGAGGTCAGGGTCGTGGCCGGGGCGCGATCGGCGCTGTTCCTGCCCTTCGAGGAGCTTGGCCTGATCATCGTCGACGAGGAGCATGACCCCGCCTACAAGCAGGAGGACCGCGTCTATTACAACGCCCGTGACATGGCCGTGGTGCGTGGCCGGATCAGCGGCTTTCCCGTCATCCTCGTCTCGGCGACGCCTTCTGTGGAAAGCCAGGTCAACGGCCAGCAGGGGCGCTACAACACCATCCACCTGCCGACGCGCTTCGGAGATGCGGCGCTGCCGGACCTGCATCTGGTCGACATGCGCCGCCACCCGCCGCAGCGTGGCGGCTTCCTCTCGCCGGTGATGCTGCGCGCCATCGACAAGACGGTGAAGTCGGGGCATCAGTCGCTGCTCTTCCTCAATCGCCGCGGTTATGCGCCGCTGACGCTGTGCCGCGTCTGCGGCCACCGTTTCCAGTGCCCGCAATGCTCGAGCTGGCTGGTGGAGCATCGCTTCCGCGGCCAGATCCAGTGCCACCAGTGCGGTTATGCCGAGAAGACGCCGGAAGCCTGCCCGGAATGCGGCACGTTCGACCATCTCGTCGCCTGCGGTCCCGGCGTCGAGCGTATCGCCGAGGAGGTGGAGCAGCATTTTCCCGAAGCGCGCACCATCGTGCTCTCCTCCGACATCATGGGCGGCGTCAAGCGACTGCGGCTGGAGCTGGATGCGATCGCCAAGGGGGAGGCGGATATCGTCATCGGCACCCAGCTGGTCGCCAAGGGCCACAATTTCCCGCTGATGACGCTGGTGGGCATCGTCGATGCCGATCTGGGACTGGCGAACGGCGATCCGCGCGCCGCCGAGCGCACCTTCCAACTCCTGTCGCAGGTCACCGGCCGCGCTGGCCGAACCGGCCTGAAGAGCCATGGCCTGCTGCAGACCTACCAGCCGCAGCATCCGGTGATGCAGGCGATCGTTTCGGGCGATTCCGGCGCTTTCTACGATCGCGAAATCTTTGAACGGGAAAAGGCGGTGCTGCCGCCTTTCGGCCGGCTGGCCTCGATCATCGTTTCCGCCGATACGCGTCAGGATGCCGAAATTCATGCACGCGGCCTGCGGCAGGCGGCGCCGCAGGTCAGCGGCATTTCCGTCCTCGGTCCGGCAGAGGCGCCGCTGGCGCTCATTCGCGGCCGTCACCGGTTCCGGCTGCTGGTCCACGGCCGCCGGAACAGCGATATCCAGTCGTTCCTGCGTGAAATGCTGGCCAACGGGCCGAAGGAGCGCGGCAGCGTGCACACCCAGCTCGACATCGATCCGCAGAGTTTCCTCTGACGCTGCGGAAATCTTGTATTTCGAAGCGCTTATGTATGAAGAAATCGCTGTGGCCAGCCGGCTCGCCGCATTTCCCCATCCGAGGCTTCGTGTCATAAATCGGCACATCCAGAGGGGACGACACAGGGGCATTCGCATGGAGTTCTATTTTCCGGCCCAGCTTGGGGAGCAGCTGGCGTTTGGCGCGGCGGCGTTTACCGCCTTTGCCGGTTTTGTCATGATGTTCGCGCCGGGACTGACCTTCCGCTTCTTTCGCCTGCAGACCCGCGAGGGGCGCCCTAGCGCTTATGGCGAGGCGCGTTCGACGATCGGCGGTTTTTATCTCGGTTTCGGCCTTGCCGCGATCCTGCTCGCCCAGCCGATGGTCTATTTCGCCTTCGGCGCCTCGTTCGCCCTGGCAGCCTTTGCTCGTGTCCTGTCGATCATGTCCGACAGGGGCAGTGTCCCGTTCAATTTTCTACTGCTGATTGTGCAGGTCGTGCTCGCGGTGCTGCCGCTGCTTTACGTCTTCGGCTGGGTCTGAATTTGGCCGGCGACGGCGGAAAAGGAAGCCAATCCAGCTTTACGGTAATTTTGCCGCATTTCCTCTCCATGAATCCGACAGGAAAGGCGCAATCGTTGAATACGCGTGTTGCGAGTCCAAACGTCCTATGCTAGACGGACCCCGAATTTCGGAAAAGATCTGACGCCATGTTGGGTCATTTTCGGGGGAAACCGAAGCAATTTCAAGAACATGACACCGCTTTCGCAGGGGTGTACGACTCTTGAAGGAAAATCAGGGAAATTTGTGCCCGTGGCAGACACATCCCAGCTCATCTCAGGTGTAGCAGAAAGGTATGCGTCGTCGCTTTTCGAGCTTGCGCTGGAAGAGGGCGTCGTTGAAGGCGTGAGCGCCGATCTTGACCGTTTCCAGGCCTTGCTCGACGAGAGCGCCGATCTGAAGCGCCTGGTCGCCAGCCCCGTCTTTACGGCTGAAGACCAGTCGAAGGCTCTGGTCGCGATCTGCGAAAAGGCCGGCATCAGCGGTCTGGTCGCCAATTTCCTCAAGGTGGTTGCCGGTAACCGCCGTCTTTTCGCGCTGCCGGGCATGATCAAGGGTTTCAAGATCATCGCTGCCCGTCATCGTGGTGAAATTACCGCCGAAGTAACCTCGGCGCATGCGCTCGATCAGGCGCAGGAAAATGAACTGAAGGCGGCGCTGAAGGGCGTGACCGGAAAGAACGTGGCGATCGCCGTCACGGTCGATCCGTCGATCCTCGGCGGCCTGATCGTCAAGGTCGGGTCGCGGCAGATCGATACGTCGCTTCGCACCAAACTCTCTACTCTTAAGCTCGCATTGAAAGAGGTTGGCTGATGGATATCCGCGCCGCGGAAATTTCCGCAATCCTGAAAGATCAGATCAAAAATTTCGGCAAAGAGGCTGAAGTCTCGGAAGTCGGCCAGGTGCTCTCCGTCGGTGACGGTATCGCCCGCGTCTACGGCCTCGACAACGTCCAGGCCGGCGAAATGGTCGAGTTCCCCGGTGGCATCCGCGGCATGGCGCTGAACCTCGAAGCCGACAACGTCGGCGTGGTTATCTTCGGCTCGGACCGCGAGATCAAGGAAGGCGACACCGTCAAGCGGACCGGCGCCATCGTTGACGTTCCGGTCGGTCCGGAACTGCTCGGCCGCGTCGTCGACGCCCTCGGCAACCCGATCGACGGCAAGGGCCCGATCAATGCGTCGCGCCGTTCGCGCGTCGACGTCAAGGCGCCCGGCATCATCCCGCGCAAGTCGGTGCATGAGCCGATGTCGACCGGCCTCAAGGCTATCGACGCGCTCATCCCGGTCGGCCGCGGCCAGCGCGAGCTTGTCATCGGCGACCGCCAGACCGGCAAGACCGCCATCATTCTCGACACGATCCTGAACCAGAAGGCCATCCACGACAACGGCCCGGACAGCGAAAAGCTGTTCTGCGTCTACGTCGCCATCGGCCAGAAGCGTTCGACCGTTGCCCAGTTCGTCAAGGTTCTCGAAGAACGCGGCGCGCTGAAGTATTCGATCGTCGTTGCCGCTACGGCTTCCGATCCGGCGCCGATGCAGTACCTCGCGCCGTTTGCCGGTTGCGCCATGGGCGAATACTTCCGTGACAACGGCCAGCACGCCCTGATCGGTTACGACGACCTGTCCAAGCAGGCCGTTGCTTACCGCCAGATGTCGCTGTTGCTGCGTCGTCCTCCGGGCCGCGAAGCCTATCCCGGCGACGTTTTCTACCTGCATTCCCGCCTGCTCGAACGCGCTGCAAAGCTCAACGACGAAAAGGGTGCCGGTTCGCTCACCGCTCTGCCGGTTATCGAAACCCAGGGTAACGACGTTTCGGCCTTCATTCCGACTAACGTGATCTCGATCACCGATGGCCAGATCTTCCTTGAAACCGACCTGTTCTACCAGGGTATCCGCCCGGCCGTTAACGTCGGTCTGTCGGTTTCCCGCGTCGGTTCTTCGGCTCAGATCAAGGCGATGAAGCAGGTTGCCGGCTCGATCAAGGGCGAACTCGCCCAGTATCGCGAAATGGCCGCCTTCGCGCAGTTCGGTTCGGACCTCGATGCGGCAACGCAGCGCCTCCTGAACCGCGGTGCCCGCCTGACGGAACTCCTGAAGCAGCCGCAGTTCTCGCCGCTGAAGACGGAAGAGCAGGTTTCGGTGATCTTCGCTGGCGTCAACGGCTACCTCGACAAGATCGCCGTCAACCAGGTCGGAAAGTTCGAGCAGGGCTTCCTCTCCTACCTCCGCTCGGAAGGCAAGGCGATCCTCGACGCGATCCGCACCGAGAAGCAGTTGAGCGATGACACCCGCGCCAAGCTGAAGGCCGCACTCGACAGCTACGCCAAGTCTTTCGCCTGATAAGGCCAAGTTAGGACGGATCAGGGATGCCTTCACTTAAGGATCTGAAAAACCGGATCGCCTCCGTCAAGGCGACGCAGAAGATCACCAAGGCGATGAAAATGGTCGCCGCGGCGAAGCTTCGGCGTGCGCAGGAGGCGGCCGAGGCCGCCAGGCCTTATTCGCAGCGCATGAGCGCCGTACTCGCCAATATCGCCCAGGCGGTCGGCGGTGACGACAGCGTGCCGCGGCTGATGACCGGCACCGGCAAGGACGACGTGCACCTGCTCGTCGTCTGCACGGCCGAGCGCGGTCTCTGCGGCGGCTTCAACTCGCAGATCGCCCGATTTGCCCGCGACCATGCCCGCAGGCTTCTCGCTCAGGGCAAGACGGTCAAGATCTACTGCGTCGGCAAGAAGGGCTACGACAGCCTGCGTCGCGAATTCGCCTCGCTGATCGTCGGCCGCACGGATCTGCGTGACGTCAAGCGGGTTGCTTTCGAGAATGCCGACCAGATCGCTCGCACGATCATGTCGATGTTCGACAAGGGTGAGTTCGACGTCTGCACGCTGTTCTACTCCGAATTCAAGTCGGTGATCAGCCAGGTTCCGACCGCGCTGCAACTGATCCCGGCTGCCGCCGATGTCTCCGTCGCCAACACCGCGACGGCTGCGGGTGCGACCGCCGTTTATGAATACGAACCCGATGCCGGCGCGATCCTCGACGATCTCATCCCGCGCAACATCTCCGTCCAGGTTTTCCGCGCTCTGCTGGAAAACGTCGCTGGCGAGATGGGTGCCAAGATGAGCGCCATGGATAGTGCGACGCGCAACGCTGGTGAGATGATCAACAAGCTGACGCTCAACTACAACCGTCAGCGCCAGGCTCAGATCACCAAGGAACTGATTGAAATCATTTCGGGCGCGGAAGCGCTCTGAGGTTAAGGAAAGAGGTAAGGAACATGGCTGACGCAGCTGCTTCCATTGGCAAGGTGACACAGGTCATCGGTGCCGTCGTCGACGTGGCGTTCGAAGGCGAGCTGCCGCCCATTCTGAACGCATTGGAAACCAACAACGGCGGCAACCGCCTGGTGCTCGAAGTCGCCCAGCACCTGGGTGAAAACGTCGTCCGCACCATCGCCATGGACTCGACCGAAGGTCTGGTTCGCGGCCAGCAGGTCACCAACACCGGTAACCCGATCATGGTTCCCGTCGGTGACGAGACGCTCGGCCGCATCATGAACGTCATCGGCGAGCCGGTCGACGAAGCGGGCCCGTTGAACACGCCTTACAAGCGCGGCATCCACCAAGACGCTCCGGCCTATGTCGAGCAGTCGACGGAAGCCCAGATCCTCGTCACCGGCATCAAGGTCGTCGATCTCCTGGCACCTTACGCAAAGGGCGGCAAGATCGGCCTGTTCGGCGGCGCCGGCGTCGGCAAGACCGTTCTGATCATGGAACTGATCAACAACGTCGCCAAGGCGCACGGTGGTTACTCGGTGTTCGCCGGCGTGGGTGAACGGACCCGCGAAGGCAACGATCTTTACCACGAAATGATCGAATCGGGTGTCAACAAGCACGGCGGCGGCGAAGGCTCCAAGGCTGCTCTCGTTTACGGCCAGATGAACGAACCGCCGGGCGCCCGCGCTCGTGTCGCTCTGACCGGTCTGACCATCGCCGAAGACTTCCGCGACAAGGGCCAGGACGTTCTGTTCTTCGTCGACAACATCTTCCGCTTCACCCAGGCTGGTTCGGAAGTGTCGGCTCTGCTCGGCCGTATTCCTTCGGCCGTGGGTTATCAGCCGACGCTCGCCACCGACATGGGCCAGATGCAGGAACGCATCACCACCACGACCAAGGGTTCGATCACCTCGGTTCAGGCCATTTACGTCCCTGCCGACGACTTGACCGACCCGGCGCCGGCAACCTCGTTCGCCCACCTGGACGCAACGACCGTTCTGTCGCGCTCCATCGCTGAAAAGGGCATCTATCCGGCCGTTGACCCGCTCGACTCCACGTCGCGCATGCTCGACCCGATGGTTGTCGGTGAAGAGCACTACGAAGTTGCCCGTAAGGTCCAATCGACCCTGCAGCGCTACAAGGCTCTCCAGGACATCATCGCCATCCTCGGCATGGACGAACTGTCGGAAGACGATAAGCTGGCCGTTGCCCGCGCCCGCAAGATCGAGCGCTTCCTGTCGCAGCCGTTCTTCGTCGCCGAAGTCTTCACCGGTTCGCCGGGCAAGCTCGTCGCCCTCGAAGACACGATCAAGGGCTTCAAGGGCCTGGTCAACGGCGAATACGACCACCTGCCGGAAGCAGCCTTCTACATGGTCGGCTCGATGGAAGAAGCCATCGAAAAGGCCAAGCGCCTGGCCGCAGAAGCTGCCTAATCATCGATAAACGTCTGGCGTGTCGGAATTTCCAGCGCGCCAGCGTCCGAATACGATCCAACGGAAGAGTGAATTCGTCATGGCCGACAATTTCAATTTTGAACTCGTTTCTCCCGAGCGTCTGCTCCTGTCGGAGAAGGTCAGCGAAGTCGTCATTCCGGCAACCGAAGGCGAAATGACCGTCATGGCCAACCATGCGCCGACGATGACGACGATCAAGCCGGGCATCGTGACAGTGAAGGCCGCTTCGGGCAAGGTTTCGCGCTACGTCGTGTTCGGCGGTTTTGCCGATATCCTGCCGACGGGCTGCACGCTGCTGGCCGAATCCGCCGTGCCGATGGAAGAGCTGAACCGCGAAACGCTGCAGAAGCGCATCGACGCTGCCCGTGGCGATATCGCAGCAGCCACCAACGACGACCACAAGTTCCATCTGGAGCGCCATCTCGCAGAGCTGACCCATCTGAACGGTATCGTCGTTCCGGCCTGATCGGGTTTCGACGGAAAAGATTTCGGGGCAGCCTTGGGCTGCCCTTTTTCGTTTGCGAATCAGAAACTCGTCTTGCTGGTCTTCAGCAGAATATTGGTCTCCGTCGAGTTGATGCCTTCGATCAGGCGGATGCGGCGCAGGGTCTCGTCGAACGTCGCGAGATCGCGATCCTCCAGTTCGGCGATGAAATCCCAGCGGCCGTTGGTGCTGTGCAACGCCCGCACCTGCGGCATGCCGCGCAGCTGTTGCGCCACCTTGTCGGCAAGCTTTCCCAAAACCTCGATCATCACGATGGCTCGCACGCCGCTGGAGCGGATCTCGTGGCCGGTGCGGATGGTGAAGGCCGCGATGGTGCCGTTGGCGACCATGCGTTCGATCCTGGCGGTGACCGTTGCCCGCGAGGCGCCGGTTGCGGCGGCCAGCGAAGACAAGGGCATCCGGGCGTTGTGACGCAGGGCGCCCAGAAGATCGCGATCAAGGTCGTCCATCGGCTCTCAACATGTAAAGCTGCATTGTGCAATTTGCGCATATTGCCAGCGATTTTCGCAATTTTCCATCTATTTGCTGTCATGCAAGCTTTCCATAATGGTGCGATCGTTTTTGCTCCGTCGCTTTGCAGGATCCGCCATGAACACACGCCCCACCTCCATCACCCTGATCGGCGTCCCGCTGGAAGAGGGCGCCGGCCGTGGCGGCGCGGCCATGGGGCCGGCGGCCTTGCGGATCGCGGGTATTCGCCAGGCGCTGACCGACCTCGGGCATTCGGTTTCCGACCATGGCGACTTGCGCCCGCAGCCGGCGGCCGATCTTGCCGATCATCCCGGCGCCAACCAGTTGCAGGTGGTCGCGGCGTTCACCCGTGCGCTGGAGGCCGCGACCTACGACGTCGCCAATGCCGCCAAGCTGCCGATCGCGCTCGGTGGCGACCATGCCTTGGCCATGGGCAGCGTCTCCGGCATGGCGCGCCATGCGGCGGAAACCGGTCGACCGCTCTTCGTGCTCTGGCTGGATGCGCATGCTGATTTCAACACGCCGGACACCTCGCCTTCCGGCAATATCCACGGCATGCCGGTCGCCTTCTTCTGCGGCCAGGCGGAGTTTTCACCGATCCTGCCGGCGGGCCGTCCGCTGGTCGATCCGCGAAAAGTCTACCAGGTCGGCATTCGCTCCGTCGATCCGACCGAGCGCGAACTGGTGGCCGAACATGGCGTCAACGTCTTCGACATGCGAGCGATCGACGAACTCGGCGTTGCGGCGATTATGCGGCGAATCATAAACGAGGTCGAGGCGGTCAACGGCTTGCTGCATGTCAGCCTCGATGTCGATTTCCTCGATCCGGACCTGGCGCCGGGCGTCGGCACGACGGTCCCGGGTGGCGCCACTTTCCGCGAGGCGCATCTGGTGATGGAGATGCTGTCGGACAGCGGCCTGGTATCGTCGCTGGATATCGTCGAACTCAATCCGTTCCTCGACGACCGGGGCAAGAGCGCCCGGGTGATGGTGGAACTGACGGCCAGCCTGTTCGGCCGGCGGATTTTCGACCGCCCGACACGCGCCGCCTGATTTCGCCACGGGGTGCGCCGATACGCGCCATCGGTAACGTTAGAAGCCTTCCTTTCACCGATTTAGAATTGTGAAAGGAACTTCCGTTAAGGTTTTCCCCAGGGCGTCGGAAGGTCATGCTTTCCGCGCGTGAAAGGCAAAGGTCGTCCGTGCCATTCTGGTGCTGTCGATTCTGCCCTGGCTCAGGAACGTTGGGAAGAAATTCGATGGCTACGATCAATTCCGCCAGCTACGGCGGGGAAACCCTGGAAATCATTGCATTCCGCCTCCACGATCAGGAGTTCTGCGTCAAGACGACGACGATCCGCGAAATCCGCGGCTGGGCACCCTCGACGCCGATCCCGCATTCGCCGGCAGATGTCATCGGCGTGATGAACCTGCGCGGCTCGGTGATCCCGATCATCGACCTCGCCTACAAGCTCGGCATGAAGAGCACCGTCGCCAACGAGCGCAGCGCCATCGTCGTCGCGGAAGTCCACAACATGGTCATCGGCATGCTGGTCGACCGCGTTTCGGACATTCTGACGATCCAGAGCGGCCAGGTCCAGCCGGTTCCCGAAGTCACCGCCTCCTTCGACAAGTCCTATTCCGAAGGCATCATCGCCAATGAAAACGGCATGATCTGCTTCCTCAACCTCGCCAAGATGTTCAAGGAAAGCGAAGCCGACGAACTGGCTGCCTGATCCTCACGGAATTGTCTTCCTTCAGAACGCCCGGGCGCCATCGGCTCCCGGGCGTCTCTGTTTCGGGGTGGAAATGACAGGGAATAATTGGCTCGCTTGCTTAAATGTATTTTAACAATGTCTGATATATTTTAAATTGCATAAGAGATTTCATATTATTCCATAAGTTGTTCTTGGCCGGCCCGGTATCGGGAACCGGTGACGTTGCGTCAAGGAGTTGAACAGGCGGTAACCCGCCGATGGAACGTAGGAAACAGGATTGGGTTGGGAGACGCCGATGTTTGCATACGACTTCACCAGGGATGCCCAGCGGGTCATGGCCGCGCTCTCCAATTCGATGGCGATCATCGAGTTCGATCTGCAGGGGACCGTTCTGCACGCCAACGGAAATTTCTGCCAAACGATCGGCTACTCCCTTGCGGAGATCGTCGGCCAGCATCATCGCATGTTCTGCGATCCGGCCTATGTCGCCTCGCAGGACTATCGCGATTTCTGGGCCAAACTTGCCACCGGCAATTTCGATGCCCGTTCCTACAAGCGCATCGCCAAGGGTGGCCGGGAAATCTGGATCCAGGCAAGTTACAACCCGGTCCTGAAGAACGGCAAGCCTTACAAGATCGTCAAGTTTGCGACCGATATCACTGCGGCAAAGCAGAGGGCCGCCGAGGACGAGGGCAAGCTTGCGGCGATTTCCAAGGCGCAGGCGGTCATCGAATTCACGCCGACCGGCGAGATCCTGACGGCAAACGAGAATTTCTGCCGGACGACCGGTTACCAATTGTCGGAAATCGTCGGCAGGCATCACAGCATGTTCTGCGATCCGGCTTACGTGCGCTCGGCGGACTATGCAACGTTCTGGAAACGACTGGCTGCCGGAGAGTTTATCGCCAACGAATTCGTGCGGTACGGCAAGAATGGCGGCGAGGTCTGGATCCAGGCCGCCTACAACCCGATCGTCGATATCAGCGGCAAGGTCGTGAAGGTCGTGAAGTTTGCCACCGACGTCACGCCGCGCATGAGTGCCATCGTCGCGCTGGGAGACGGCTTGCGCGCCTTGGCGGATGGAGATTTGACGCGGCATCTCGACGACACCTTCGTTCCCAGCATGGAAAAGGTGCGTCACGACTTCAACGAGGCGAGCGAAAAGCTGCAGCAGGCGATGCTGATCGTCGGCGAGACGGCGAAATCCATCGCCGGCGGTTCGGGCGAAATCCGCTCCGCAGCCGGTGATCTCGCCCGCCGGACCGAACAGCAGGCGGCATCGGTGGAAGAAACCGCCGCAGCGATCGAAGAGATTTCCACCACCGTCACCGATACCAGCCGGCTTGCCGAAGCGGCCGGGCGGCTGGTCGCCAAGACCAAGGGCGGCGCCGAACAATCGGGGCTCGTCGTGCGCAACGCCATCGACGCCATGGGTGAGATCGAGAAGTCGTCGAAGGAGATCAACAACATCATCGGCGTCATCGACGATATCGCCTTCCAGACCAACCTGCTGGCGTTGAATGCCGGCGTCGAGGCGGCGCGGGCCGGCGAGGCGGGCAAGGGTTTTGCGGTGGTGGCGCAGGAGGTGCGTGAACTGGCGCAGCGCTCCGCCAGGGCCGCGAAAGAAATCAAGGAGCTTATCCATGGCTCCAGCGAACTGGTGAAGAACGGCGTGACCCTGGTCGACAAGACGGGCGAGGCGCTGACGGTGATCGTTTCCGAGGTCGGCCAGATCCATGGCGACATCGATGCGATCGTCCAGGGTGCCCGCGAACAGGCGACGGCGCTTCGGGAAATCAACCAGGCCGTCAACATCATCGACCAGAACACCCAGAAGAACGCCGCCATGGTTGAGGAAACGACGGCGGCAAGCAACGTGCTCGCCGAGCAGACCGAGCAGTTGGCCAGGCTTCTGAGCCAGTTCCGCCTCACGACGGCGGCGGACAGGGGCCGGGGGAACGGCGTATCGAAGCTGCGGCTCGTCGCCGGGGAGTAAATCGTGCAGCAGAGCCGGCCGACGGTCTGGCTGTCGCGGGCGCCGTCCTGGCGTTATCCTTCGGTCGCCAGCAGGCGCTGGTGCAGCTTCATGGCTTCGGCCGAAACGGTCCGGTATCGCGGCATGCCGAGATAATAACCGAAGCCGGTTTCCACCCGGTCCCGCCCAACGGCCACGAGCCTTCCCTGCTGCAGGTGCTGGGTGATCAGGCCGATGCTGCCGAGCGCGATGCCATCCCCCCGCACGGCGGCGTCGATCGCCATGAAATAGGTGGTGAAGGAAAAGCGCGGATTGACGATCCGGCGTTTCGGCGGATGCGGAATGCGGTTGAACCATTGCCGGAACGAGACCCAATGGGCGTTGAAACGCTCGTAGTCGATGAGATCGAGGCCGGCAATGTCGTCCGCCGTCAGCGATGCGGCCGCAAGCCCCCTTGCTTCCAGATAGGTGGGCGATGCCACGGGCACGAGGGTTTCTTTCATCAGCAATCCCAGATCCCAGCGCGGGTGCTCGCCGGTGGAATAGAGGATGACGAGATCGTTGGTTTCCGACGCCAGTTCGGAGGGCGAATCCGTCGTCAGCAGCCGAACGGAAACCGAAGGGTTTTCGATGCTGAACGCCCTCAGATGCTCGCCAAGCCAGAGATGAGACACCGAACCGCTGGCGGCGATCGAAATAATTTCCGGCGCGCCGCCGCGAAACGGCTCCAGGCTTTCCTCCAGATATTCCAGCGTGGCCCGCACCCGCTGGAACAATCGTTCGCCTGCAGCGGTCAGGGCAAGGTTGCGGCCGCGGCGGGTGAACAGCGGCACGCCCAATTGGTCCTCGAGCCCCTTGATGCGATGGCTGACGGCCGCCTGGGTGATGTTCAACTCGCGCCCGGCACGCGAAAAATTCATGAACCGGCAGGCGGCATCGAAAACGCGGAAGGCCTCCAGCGGGATTCGGTCGAGCATGGCTTCTCCATAAATTGAAGTTATCCAATTACCCTAGAAAAGCCCGGATTTGAATAGTTGAGCTTGTAGTGCAGAGTGTTGCTCGAACCGAACTCTTACGGAACGATGCCCGTGCAATTCACCACCTCCTTCATCCCGGAAATCCGTTTTTCCGCCGGCAGCGCTGCCCAGATCGCGCCCGCGGCCAGATCTTTCGGCGCCACGCGCGCCCTCGTCGTCATGGATGGTTTCCTGGCGCAATCCGGCTTCGGCGAAAGGCTGCGGCAGGAACTCGAAGCCGAGGGTGTTGCCGCCGCGATCTTTTCCGATTTTTCCGGCGAACCGAAGCTGGCGCACCTGCACGCGGCGATCAAGGCGGCCGATGGCGCCGGACTGGTGATCGGCGTCGGCGGCGGCTCTGCGCTCGATATCGCAAAAATTGTCGCCTGTTGCGCGGCCTCGGGCGAGGACCCGATGTTTTACGCGCTGGCGGCCCATCCGCTGCCGAAAAATCCGCTCAAGAAGATCATGGTGCCAACGACGGCCGGCACCGGTTCGGAAACCTCCGCCACCAACATCTTCGCCGGTCCGGAAGGCAAGAAGCTGTGGATCTGGGGGGCGGAGACGAAGGCCGACCTGGTGATCCTCGATCCGGCGCTGACGGTGTCCCTGCCGGCGCACCTGACGGCCTGGTGCGGCCTCGACGCCTTCATCCACGCCTTCGAGGCCTCGACCAACCGCAATGCCCATGCCGGCGGCAGGTTTTACGGCCATGAAGCGTTGCGGCTTTTGACAGGCGCACTGGAAACTGCGGTGAAGGAGCCGGAAAACCTGGAGGCGCGCGGAAAAGTGCTGCTCGGCTCCTGTTATGCCGGTATCGCAATCGACAATTGCGGCACGGCGATTGCCCACAACATCAGTCACGCGTTGGCCGGATTGGCGCCGGTGCATCACGGCCTTGCCACCGCACTCGGTTTCGAGGCGACGCTTGCATGGCTGGTAGAGGCGGATACGGACGATCTGAATGCGGCTGCGCGTGCCTGCGGCCTCGCCGACGTCGCCGCTTTGCCGGACTTCGTTTCGAACTGGATGACCCGCTGCGGCATCGTCCGTGCCTTGCCGGAAAGTTTCGGGGGTGTCACGGCCGCCGCGCTTGCCGCGGAAATGCGGGCAGCGGAAAACCTGCCGATGCGCCGCTCGACCATTCGCGACGTCACGGATGGCGATATCGACGATTTCGCTGCCGCCATGCTCGCGCTGGCGAAAGGTCAATAGGATGGCCCTTGCCGACCACCCGCGACCGGCGGTCGTCCATCCACGCCCGATACGGCGATCGCGGCGAGGGGGAGCGTTGTTACGGCTGAAAATGGAGCAGGGAGGGACCCCATGAGCAAGATCGTATCCATCGAGATCACCCACCACCGCCTCGCCCTCGACCCGGCTTTCAAGGCCAGCTGGGATGGCCGGCCGCGCAAACATTTCGATGCGACCATCGTCCGCGTGCGCGACGACGAGGGCCGGGAGGGCATCGGTTCGGGCGATCTGATGAAAGGCTTCGAGGGGCACGAAGACCTGTTCATCGGCCAGGACCCGCGCCATCTCGAACGCCATTATGAAGTGCTGTCGCACATTAACTTCCACTACGGCCGCTGCTGGCCGATGGACCTGGCGCTCTGGGATCTGTCGGGCAAGATCACCGGCGAGCCGGTCTGGCGTTTGCTGGGTGGCCGGGCCGACAAGGTGCGTCTTTACGCCTCCTCGGGCGTGTTGCGCGCACCGGCTGCCATGGCCGAGCAGGCAGAGCGGTATATCGAGGAGGGTTTTGCGGCGATGAAGGTGCGCTTTTCCTCATCGGCCGGCGGCCGTGGCGGCTGGAAGGCGGATGTCAAGGCGCTGGAGGCGATCCGCGCCCGCGTCGGCGATCGGCTGGAACTGATGGTCGATTGCAACCAGGGTTGGCGCATGCCCTGGGACACGACGCTTCCCTGGACCTTCAAGGATGCGCTGGCCGTGGCGAGGGAGCTGGAACGGCTCGGCATCTACTGGATGGAGGAGCCGCTGTTTCGCTCCGACCGCAAGGGCATGCGGCGGCTTGCCGATGCCACCGGCCTGCGCATCGCCGGCGGCGAGTTGACCCGCGAACTCTACGAATTCCGCGATATCATCGAAGAACGCGCTTTCGACGTCATCCAGCCGGACGTGGCGCTGGTCGGCGGCATCACCGGTTGCCGCAGGCTTGCCTGGCAGGCGCGCGAAGCGGGCGTGATGATGACGCCGCATTCCTGGACCAACGGCATCGGCGTGCTCGCCAACGCCCACTTGACCGCCGGCTGCGGCGACGCCCCGTTCCTCGAATATCCCTATGACAATCCGGAATGGAGCGAGGCGCGTCGCGATTATCCGATGGTCTCGCCGTTGAAACACAAGGATGGCTGGCTGGAACTGGGCGAAGCCCCCGGCCTCGGCATCGTCCTCGACGAGGAACGGCTGAAGGCGACACGCATCGCGTAACGACGCACTGCCAGCAACACTCCGGCCCGGATGCAGGGAACATCCGGGCCGAAGTGGGAGGTCTATGGTATCAGCTGCCGTGGATCAGTGGCAGACGCGGATCTTCTTGATGTAGACGTTGCCGTAATAATCGTAGGTGCGGATCTTCTTGATGAAGCAGCTCGGACGGTAGTCGTAGCTGTCGTAGGACTGGTAGCCACCGTAGTAGCCGCCGGCGAGGGACGGTGCGGCAAACGAAACGACGAGAGTGGCGGCAGTGGCAGCGGCGAGAAGGAAGTTGCGCATGGTCGGCTCCTATTGTTCGGGTTGTTGGCTTCGGTGGATCGGTTTGTCTGTCTGTGTGGATGTGTTCGTCTCATCCAGTGACCCGACTATGCCACCGCGCCCCGCACCGCGCTGTTCCGCCCGGAACAGGCATCCCCGAAAACAAAAACGCCCGGAAGCCGAAGCTCCCGGGCGCGTTCATGTCGAGAAAGCTGTGGCTTACTGCCAGCTCTTGACCAGCTCGTCGTAGTTGACGGTGAGCGGCTTTTCTTTTTCGTTCTCGATCTTCAGCTGCGGCGCGAGGTTGCCCTTTGCGACGGCATCCTTGTTCCAGTATTCGAGGTCATGCTCTTCGGCGAGCTTCGGGCCGATATCGCCCTGGACACCGGCGCGTTCGAGGCGCTGCAGCACCTTTTCCTGCTCGGCGCACAGCGAGTCCATCGCTTCCTGCGCGGTCTTGGCACCCGACGACGCATCGCCGATCGCCTGCCACCACAGCTGTGCCAGCTTCGGATAGTCCGGGATGTTCGTACCGGTCGGCGACCACTGGACGCGGGCCGGCGAACGGTAGAACTCGATCAGGCCGCCGAGTTTCGGTGCGCGATCGGTAAAGGACTGGTGGCGGATCGACGATTCGCGGATCAGCGTCAGACCGACCTGGCTCTTCTTGACGTCAACCGTCTTGGAGACGACGAACTGGGCGTAGAGCCATGCGGCCTTGGCGCGATCGTCCGGGGTCGACTTCAGCAGCGTCCAGGAACCGACGTCCTGGTAACCGAGTTTCATGCCGTCCTTCCAGTAGACGCCATGCGGGCTTGGCGCAAAACGCCACTTCGGCGTACCGTCGGCATTGACCACCGGCAGGCCGTCCTTGACGAAGTCGGCGGTGAACGCCGTGTAGGTGAACATCTGCTGTGCCACTTCGCCCTGCGCCGGGACCGGGCCGGCTTCGCCGAAGGTCATGCCCTGGGCAGCGGCCGGTGCATAGGCCTTCAACCAGTCGAGGTACTTCTGGATGGCGTAGACCGAAGCCGGGCCGTTGGTATCGCCGCCGCGGGCGACGCACGAACCGACCGGACGCGACTTCTCGTCGACCTTGATGCCCCATTCGTCGACGGGCAGGCCGTTCGGCAGGCCCTTGTCGCCGTTGCCGGCCATCGACAGCCAGGCGTCGGTGAAGCGCCAGCCGAGCGACGGGTCCTTCTTGCCGTAGTCCATGTGACCATAGACCTTCTTGCCGTCGATCTCGCGGCCGGTGAAGAATTCGGCGATGTCTTCGTACGCCGACCAGTTGACCGGAACGCCGAGATCGTAGCCGTACTTCGCCTTGAAGTCGGCCTTGTTCTTCTCGTCGTTGAACCAGTCGTAGCGGAACCAGTAGAGGTTGGCGAACTGCTGGTCGGGCAGCTGGTAGAGATCGCCGTCCGGAGCGGTGGTGAACTTCAGGCCGATGAAGTCGTCGAGGTCGAGGCCGGGATTGGTGACGTCCTTGCCTTCGTTGGCCATCCACTTGGTCAGCGAACGGGCCTGCTGGTAGCGCCAATGGGTGCCGATCAGGTCCGAGTCGTTGACATAGGCGTCGTAGACGTTTTCGCCCGACTGCATCTGGGTCTGCAGCTTCTCGACGACGTCGCCTTCGCCGATCAGGTCGTGGGTGATCTTGATGCCGGTGATTTCGGAAAACGCCTTGGCGAGAACCTTGGATTCGTATTCATGCGTGGTGATGGTTTCGGATACCACCTTGATGTCCATGCCGGCAAACGGTTTTGCCGCATCGATGAACCACTGCATTTCCTTTTCCTGGTCGGCGCGCGAAAGGCTGGATACATCGCCGATTTCCGCGTCCAGGAACTTCTTTGCCTCGTCCATGCCGGCGTATGCCGAACCGGTCAAAGCCAGCAGCATCGCTGCCGTCGTCGTCAAAAGATGCCGTCGCATGCTCTTCCTCCCTAAGGTTGTTGCGATTGCAGTTCTTGGTCCTCCAAAGGAGGCCGGAAGCCGGCCACCCCCTATTCGCTTGCCTCAGACGGTCTTGAATACGCCGATGGCGTAGATGACGCTGAGGGCAAGAGCCCACCACAGGTTGGGTCCGACAAGACCCAGCCATGCGAGATGAATGAATGCCGATCCGAGCAGCGAGATGAACAGCCGGTCGCCGCGCGTCGTCTCGAAGCGCAGGATGCCGACCCGCGGATTGCCGCCGGGCGAAAAATATTCCCAGACCGCCATGCCGATCAGCAGGGCGAAAATGGTGATGAAGAACAGGGCCGTGGGCAGCGTCCAGGCCATCCAGGAAAAGTTCATGGGATCAACCTCCTCTTAGACGCGGCCGAGCGCAAAACCCTTGGCGATGTAGTTGCGGACGAAATAGATGACGAGCGCGCCGGGAATGATGGTCAGCACGCCGGCCGCCGCCAGCACGCCCCAATCCATGCCCGAGGCCGATACCGTGCGCGTCATGATCGCCGAGATCGGCTTGGCGGCCGTGGTCGTCAGCGTCCGGGCGAGCAAGAGCTCCACCCAGGAGAACATGAAGCAGAAGAAGGCGGCGACACCGATGCCCGAGGCGATCAACGGCATGAAGATCTTGACGAAGAAACGCGGGAACGAATAGCCGTCGATATAAGCCGTCTCGTCGATCTCCTTCGGCACGCCCGACATGAAGCCTTCGAGGATCCACACCGCCAGCGGCACGTTGAACAGGCAGTGGGCGATGGCGACCGCAATATGCGTGTCGATCAGGCCGAAAGCCGAATAGAGCTGGAAGAACGGCAGGGCGAAGACGGCGGGCGGCGCCATGCGGTTGGTGAGCAGCCAGAAGAACAGGTGCTTGTCGCCGAGGAAGCGATAGCGCGAGAAGGCATAGGCCGCCGGCAATGCCGCCGCCACCGAAATCACCGTGTTCAGGCAGACGTAGATGATCGAGTTGATATAGCCGTTGTACCAGGAGGGATCGGTGAAGATCACCATGTAGTTCCTGAGCGTCGGGTTCATCGGCCATAACGAGAAGGAGCCGGTGATCTCGGCGTTTTCCTTGAAGCTCATGTTGACCAGCCAGTAGATCGGCAGGAGCAGAAAGATGATGTAGAGGGTCGGCACCAGGAAGGAGAGCTTCTCGCCGGTCGTCTTGTGGCTCATGGTCGGTCTCCTTTCTTACTTGGCCGCGTCGCCCGATGTCATGACGGTGTAGAACACCCATGACAGGAGCAGGATGATGAGGAAGTAGATGATCGACATCGCCGCTGCCGGGCCGAGGTCGAACTGGCCGACCGCCATCTTGACGAGGTCGATCGACAGGAAGGTGGTGGAATTGCCGGGGCCGCCGCCGGTGACGACGAAGGGTTCGGTGTAGATCATGAAGCTGTCCATGAAGCGCAGCAGCACGGCAATCAACAGCACGCGATTCATCTTCGGCAATTGAATGTAGCGGAAGACGGACCAGCGCGAGGCGCCATCGATCTTGGCCGCCTGGTAATAGGCATCCGGGATCGAGACGAGGCCGGCATAGCACAGGAGCACGACAAGGCTCGTCCAGTGCCAGACGTCCATGACGATGATGGTGATCCAGGCGGCGGTCGGGCTCTGGACGTAGTTGTAATCGATGCCGACCGCTTCCAGCGTATGGCCGAGCAGGCCGATGTCGACGCGGCCGAAGATCTGCCAGATGGTGCCGACGACGTTCCACGGGATCAGCAGCGGCAGCGCCATCAGCACCAGGCAGACCGGCACGCCGAGCCCCTTCTTCGGCATGTTGAGCGCAATCAGGATGCCGAGCGGGATCTCGATCGCCAGGATGACCAGCGAGAAGATCAGGTTGCGCAACAGCGCATTCCAGAACCGGTCGGAGGCGAGCATTTCGGAGAACCAGTCGGTGCCGGCCCAGAAAAACTCGTTGTTGCCAAAGGTATCCTGCACTGAATAGTTGACGACCGTCATCAGCGGGATGACGGCGGAGAAGGCGACGAGCACCAGCACCGGCAGGACGAGAAACCAGGCCTTGTTGTTCCAGGTCTTTTCCATGATCTCAGGCCTCCCGACCGACACGCCAGCTGTCGGCGTAGATGCTGATGGCGGACGGATCGAAACGGACGCGGGCGTCGGCCGGTATCTCGCCGTCCTCCGGCACGACGATGGCGACCGGATGTCCGGAGAAACGGGCGCGAACGATCTTCTGGCGGCCGATATCCTCGACCTTGGTGACCTCGATCGGCATGCCGTCGCGTCCGAGACGGATGAATTCCGGCCGGATGCCGAGTTCGGTCTTCTTGGCCGAACCGATGTTCGGGGCGTAATCGAGCTGGATGGTCTCGGCGCCGATGGTGACGGCGCTACCGTCGACGGCGGCGGGCAACACGTTCATGCCGGGCGAGCCGATGAAATAGCCGACGAAGGTATGGCTCGGCCTTTCGAACAGCTCCGCCGGCGTGCCGATCTGCACGATCTCGCCGTCATACATGACGACGACCTTGTCGGCGAAGGTCAGCGCTTCCGTCTGGTCGTGGGTGACGTAGACCATGGTGAAGCCGAACTGGCGGTGCAGCCGCTTCAGCTGCGAGCGCAGCACCCATTTCATATGCGGGTCGATGACCGTCAGCGGTTCGTCGAACAGGATGGCGCTGACGTCGTTGCGCACCAGGCCGCGGCCGAGCGAAATCTTCTGCTTCTGGTCGGCGGTGAGCCGCTGCGCCTTGCGGTTCGCCCAGCTCGACAGGTCGATCATCTCGAGGATGTCGCGGACGCGGCGATCGACTTCGGCTTCCGGAACGCGGCGGTTGCGCAGGGGGAAGGCCAGGTTGTCGTAGACGGTCATGGTGTCGTAGATGACCGGGAACTGGAAGACCTGGGCGATGTTGCGCCGCTCCGTCGGCAGTTGCGTGACGTCGGTGCCGTCGAACAGGATGCGGCCTTCGGATGGCGTCACCAGGCCGGAAATGATGTTGAGCAGCGTGGTCTTGCCGCAGCCGGACGGTCCCAGCAGCGCATAGGCGCCGCCGTCGTTCCATTCGTGATGCACTTCCTTCAGCGCGTAGTCCTGCGGCGAGGATGGTTTCGGGCCGTAGGCGTGGCGGATATGGTCGAGTGTGATGCGTGCCATGATCTTCTCCTCACGCCGCCCTGGCCGGTGCGGCGGCGATTGCCTGGCCATCGCCGGCAAAAGCCATCAGGTGGCGCGTGTCGAGATAAACGTCGATCGGTTTGTCGGGCTCGATGTCGTGGATGCCGTGTTCCAGCATCACCCAGCGCGCGCCGGCGAAATCGACATGCACGAAACTTTCCGAACCGGTGATTTCCGAAACCAGCGTGCGGACGCTGAGCCGCGCATCGCCGTCCTGCCCTGCCGGGGTAAGCGCGAGATGATGCGGGTGGAAGGCGATGGTCACCGGCCCGTCGGCGATAGCGGCCAGATGGGCGGGAACGGCAAAGGCTTCGGTATCGTGCTTGAGAAAATGGCCGTTCGCCTTGACGACTTCGATGATGTTCAGCGGCGGATCGGCAAAGGTCCGGGCGGTGACGAGATCGGACGGACGGCGGTAGACGTCGATCGTCCGGCCGAACTGGGTGATGCGGCCCTGGCTCAGCGTCGCCGTGTTGCCGCCGAGCAGCAGGGCTTCGGAAGGCTCCGTGGTGGCGTAGACGAAGATGGCGCCGGAGGCTGCGAAGATGCGCGGCAGCTCTTCGCGCAGTTCCTCGCGCAGCTTGTAGTCGAGGTTGGCGAGCGGCTCGTCGAGCAGCACCAGGCTGGCATTCTTGACGATGGCGCGCGCCAGCGCCGTACGTTGCTGCTGGCCGCCGGAGAGGCTGAGCGGCGTGCGGTCGAGATAGGGCGTCAGCCGCAGCAGTTCCGCCGCCTTGCGCACCTCGCGGTCGATGGTTGCCGTATCCTTGCCCGAGATCCGCATCGGCGAAGCGATGTTTTCATAGACCGTCAGGGCCGGATAATTGATGAACTGCTGATAGACCATGGCGACGTTGCGGTCCTGCACGCGCACGCCGGTGACATCCTTGCCGTCGAAATGGATGGAGCCGCCGGTCGGCTTGTCCAGCCCCGCCATCAGCCGCATCAGCGACGTCTTGCCGGACAGGGTCGGCCCCAGCAGAACGTTCAGCGTTCCCCGTTCGAGAACGAGATCGCTCGGGTGAATGTGATATTCACCGCCGACCGTCTTCGACACATTGCGCAATTCGAGCATGAGCTCCTCAGGCCTCCTCCAAACCTTTGACGATATTCCGACTGACGGGCCGACCGAAACCGGTCAGGCCGCAGACGATGCGGTCGATGTCGTCATGTAATTCTCCAAAGCTGCCGCTTCCTCGGGCGACAGGTACAGTCCGCGCTTGGTGCGGCGCCACAACACGTCTTCGGCGTGCCGCGCCCACTCTTTTTCCATCAGCCAGCGCACTTCGCATTCATAGAGATCGCTGCCGAAATGCCGGCCGAGATCGGCAGCAGTTTTGGCATTGCCGAGCAGCGCCGAAGCCTTGGTGCCGTATAGGCGAACCAGCCGGCGGGCATGCTTTTCCGCCAGGAAGGTATAGGCAGACGAAAGCTTGCGCACTTCCACCTCGTATCCCGTCGCTGCAAAATCGCCGCCGGGCAGGGATGACTTTGCCGTCCAGGCCGGACCCTTGGCGCCGATCGTCTCGCCGATCTTTTCCAGGGCATGTTCCGCCAGCCGGCGATAGGTGGTGAGCTTGCCGCCGAAAACGTTGAGCAGCGGCGCTTCGCCCGAACCGCCCTCGACCTTCAGCACGTAGTCGCGCGTTGCCTCCTGCGCCTTGGAAGCGCCGTCATCGAAGAGCGGGCGAACGCCGGAATAGCTCCAGACGATATCCTCCGGCCGCACCGGCTCGGCAAAATATTCGCTGGCGGCACGGCAGAGATAGGTCGTCTCTTCCTCCGAGATCTTCACGTTGCGCGGATCGTCGGTGTAGTCGCGGTCCGTCGTGCCGATCAGGGTGAAATCATTCTCGTAGGGAATGGCGAAGATGATGCGGTTGTCGGGATTCTGGAAAAAATAGGCGCGCGGATCGTCGAACTTGCGGCGCACGACGATGTGGCTGCCCTGCACCAGCCGGACATTGTGGACATTGTTCTTGCCGACGGCGCCGGCAAGCACCTGGTCCACCCAGGGACCGGCGGCATTGACCAGCATGCGGGCGCGGACCTGCCGTATCGCACCGCTTTCGGTATCCTTGACCTCGATCGTCCAGGCGCCCTGTTCGCGGCGGGCCGAGGTGACCTTGCTGCGGTTGAGGATCGTCGCGCCCCGGTCCGCGGCATCGCGGGCGTTGAGCACCACCATGCGGGCATCGTCGACCCAGCCGTCGGAATATTCGAAGGCGCGGGTGAACAGCGGCTTCAGCGGCTTGCCGGCCGGATCGCGGCGCATGTCGAGCGACCGCGTCGCCGGCAACAGCTTGCGGCCGCCGAGATGATCGTACAGAAACAGGCCGAGGCGAATGAGCCAGGCCGGACGGATGCCGCCCTTGTGGAACGGCAGAACGAACCGCATCGGCCAGATGATGTGCGGCGCCATGACCCACAAGATCTCGCGCTCCATCAGCGCCTCGCGCACCAGCCGGAATTCGTAATGTTCGAGATAACGCAATCCGCCATGGATCAGCTTGGTGGCGGCAGAAGAGGTGCCCGACGCAAAATCCTTCATTTCGGCCAGTGCGACCGAATAACCACGGCCGACGGCATCGCGGGCAATGCCGCAGCCGTTGATGCCGCCACCGATGACGAACAGATCGTACACCGCTTCTTCGGACAATTCCGTCTCCCCCCACTCCATTTCGCACTGCACAAATTTACGCATTTGCGAAAGTGAAATCAGTTAAAACGAAAACAATACGAATGTCAAACGAATGAAAGAGAATCGAAAATTATTCTGAAGCGATATGTCTCTCGGTTTCGATCAACTGCACGTCGTGTTCGGCGCAGATCGAATGGATGGATGCGATCGGACACCGGTCGGTGATGAAGGTGTTGACCTGGGAGAGGTGGCCGATGCGCACCGGCGCGTTGCGGTCGAACTTCGTCGAATCGGAGACGAGGATGACGTTGCGGGCATTGGCGATGATAGCCTGGGCCACCTTCACTTCCCGGAAATCATAGTCGAGAAGCGCGCCGTCATGGTCGATGGCCGAGGCGCCGATGACGGCAAAGTCCACCTTGAACTGCCGGATGAAATCCACCGCCGCCTCGCCGACGATGCCGCCGTCCGAGCCACGCACGACGCCGCCGGCAATCACCACCTCTATCGAGGGAAATATGCGCAAGCGATTGGCGACATTGATATTATTGGTGATGATCATCAGCTCGTGATGATCGAGCAGCGCTTCTCCGACCGCTTCCGTCGTCGTTCCGATATTGATGAACAGCGAGGTATTGTTGGGAATGAGGGCGGCTGCCGCCCGCCCGATCGCCTGCTTTTCGGGGGCCGCGATCGAGCGGCGGGCTTCGTATTTGACGTTTTCCGTGCCGCTCGGGAAAATGGCGCCGCCGTGAACGCGGGTCAGCGCGCGGCCTTCGCAGAGATCGTTGAGGTCCTTGCGGATGGTCTGCGGCGTTACCGAAAACCGCACGGCCAGTTCCTCCACCAGCACCCGGCCCTCGAGTTTGGCGATATCCAGAATCTCCGACTGGCGTCCCGTCAGAAACATCGCTCCTCCCCTCCTGCATTTTCGTTTTTCTTCATAATAGGACAAAGCGAAAATAGCGCAATCTCGCGACATTCATATTGCCGGGCGGCACGATGCCGGGCAATCTAGGAGAAGACAAGGAGGAGACCATGTTTCACCCAAAACTGTTTGAAGGCCGCAACGTCGTGGTCACCGGCGCCGGTCGCGGCATCGGGCTTGAAGTGGCGCGCCTGTTTCTCGACTGCGGTGCGCATGTGCTCGTCCATGTCGGTCGCACGCCGGGCGGGGCGCTGCCCGATTTCCTGCTGGAAGCCCAGGCCGAGCGCCGCGCCTTTCTGGTGGCGGCCGATTTTCTCGTGGAAGAGGGTGTGAGGCAGTTCGCCTCCGCGGTGCAGGACCGGTTCGATGCCGTGCATGTGCTGGTCAACAATGCCGGGACGATGGTGGGCCGTTTTCCGGCCGACGAACTGACCGACGACCAGTACGAAACGGTGGTGCAGCTCAACCAGAACTCCGTCGTCGGGCTGACGCGCGATCTCCTGCCGATGATGAAAAAGACGGGCGATGCCGCGATCGTCAATACCGTGTCGATCTCCGCGCTCACCGGCGGCAGTCCCGGTTCGGCCATCTATTCGGCCTCGAAAGCCTTCGTTTCCACCTATTCGAAGGCGCTGGCGCGGGAACTGGCGCCCTCAGGCATCCGCGTCAACTGCGTTTCCCCCGGCACCATCGCCACGGATTTCCATGAACGCTATTCCTCGGCCGAAAAGCTGGAGGCGACCCGCAAGACGATCCCGCTGCAACGCCTCGGAACGCCGGAGGATTGTGCCCCGGCCTATCTGTTCCTCGCCGCCGGCAGCCTGTCCGGTTACATCACCGGACAGGTGATCGAGATCAACGGCGGCCAGCTGATCTGCTGAAACCAGCGGCCATCGGGAATGTCCCGTGAGCGGTTGCGGGGCCATGTGGAAAAGAAATGATCGACAAGCTGGAATATTTCATCGCGCTTGCCCGGGAACGGCATTTCGCCCGGGCGGCCGAGGAACTGGGCATTTCCCAGCCGACGCTGTCGGCGGCAATCCGCCAGCTTGAGGAACAGCTGGGTGTCATGCTGGTCATTCGCGGCTCGCGGTTTCAGGGACTGACGCCGGAGGGCCAGCGCGTGCTGGAATGGGCCCGCCGCATCGTCGGCGACGCCCGCACCATGCGTGAGGAAATGCGCACGGCGCGCAAGGGTCTTTCAGGACATATAAGACTGGCTGCCATTCCGACGACGCTCTCCATGGTGCCCCGCCTGACGGCGCCGTTCCAGGAAAAGCATCCCGACGTCACCTTCTCGGTCTTCTCCACCAATTCGCTGCAGATCCTCAGCCTGCTCGAAAACCTCGAGATCGACGCGGGCCTCACCTATCTCGAAAACGAACCGCTCGGCCGCGTCACCAGCGTGCCGCTTTATGCCGAGCGGTATTGCCTGATCACCTCGAAGGGGGGGCCGTTTGCCGATCAGGCGGAAGTCACCTGGAAGCAGGCCGGCGATCTTCGGCTTTGCCTATTGACTGCGGACATGCAAAACCGCCGCATCATCAACCGTCATTTCGCTGAAGCCGGCGTGGATGTGAAGCCGACGCTCGAATCCAACTCGATGATCGTGATCATTTCGCATGTGCGAACGGGACGCTGGTGCAGCATAATGCCGCGAAATGTCGCCAAATCCTTCGGCTTTCCTGAGGAAATTAGTATAGTTTCCTTGGTCGAACCGGAGCCACATCATAGCATCGGCCTGGTCGCCACGCACCGCGAACCCTTCACGCCGCTCGTCTCCGCCCTGCTTCACGAGGCTCGAAATCTTGCAGAAAAGGGTGTCGATTGATAGAAAATTTCTATCAATCGACGGAACTGCCTTATTGACCGTCTTTTTATTCCCTGAGACACTTTGCGGATGATCGAGCGGGGGCCGACAGGGTTCCGGTCCTTGCCGCAATTTCAAGCATTACAGGCTCGTGCGTTTCTGCCGCATGTCGGCGGGAGGTATGTGTGTCTTCGGGAGGAGTTCAGGCATGAACGTTCATGTGGCCGGTGGCGATGTGGAAAAACGCACGCTGGCGATTGTCGGCGAATTGAAGGCGCTGGAAGGTCCGCTTTTGCCGATCCTGCACGAAATCCAGGCCGAGTTCGGTTTCGTGCCGCAGGAGAGCCTGCCGGTGTTGGCGCGCGAACTCAATCTTTCCCGCGCCGAAGTGCACGGGGTCGTCACCTTCTATCATGATTACCGCGACCATCCGACCGGCCGGCACGTTCTGAAGCTCTGTCGCGCCGAGGCCTGTCAGTCGATGGGCGGAGACCGTCTGGCCGAGCGTGTCAAGGCGCTGCTCGGCATCGATTTCCACCAGACGACACTCGACGGCGCCGTGACGCTGGAGCCGATCTTCTGTCTCGGGCTTTGTGCCTGCGCGCCGGCCGCCATGTTCGATGGTGAGCTGCATGGCCGCCTGGACGATGCCTCAGTTCGCGAACTGGTGGCGGAGGCACGCCGATGACCGTAACCATCTTCGTTCCCCGTGATGCCGCATCGCTTGCGCTTGGCGCCGAGAAGGTCGCCAAGGCGATCACGGCCGAGATCGCCAGGCGCGGGCTCGATGCCAGGGTCGTGCGCAACGGATCGCATGGCATGTTCTGGCTGGAGCCGCTGGTCGAGGTGCGCACGCAGCACGGTCGCATCGCTTACGGTCCGGTGCAGGCCAGGGATGTCGAGAGCCTGTTCGAGGCCGGTTTCCTGACGGGCGGAACGCATCCGCTGCATCTCGGCCCGACCAAGGATATCCCGTTCCTGCGCCAGCAGACGCGATTGACCTTTGCGCGTTGCGGCGTCACCGATCCGTTGTCGCTGGAAGATTATCGCCAATATGCCGGCCTTACCGGCCTGGAAAAGGCGATCGCCATGGCGCCGGCCGACATCGTCAAGGAAGTGACCGACAGCGGCCTGCGCGGCCGCGGCGGCGCCGGTTTTCCGACCGGCATCAAATGGAAGACCGTGGCTGACGCCCCTGGCGACAAGAAATACATCGTCTGCAACGCCGATGAAGGCGACAGCGGTACCTTCGCCGACCGCATGATCATGGAAGGCGATCCCTTCGTGCTGATTGAAGGCATGGCGATCGCCGGCATCGCCACCGGCGCCACCAAGGGCTACATCTATACGCGTTCGGAATATCCGCATGCCATTGCCACCATGCAGGAAGCGATCGATATCGCCCGGCATGCCGGCATCCTCGGCGTGTCGGTGCTCGGTTCCAGATATGCTTTCGATCTCGAAGTGAGAAGCGGTGCCGGCGCTTATGTCTGCGGTGAAGAAACCTCGCTTCTGAACAGCCTGGAAGGCAAGCGCGGCATCGTGCGCGCCAAGCCGCCGCTGCCGGCGCTGCAGGGTTTTCTGGGCCGGCCGACGGTGGTCAACAACGTCATGTCGCTGGCCTCGGTGCCGATCATCCTTGACCGGGGGGCCGCCTTCTACCGCGATTTCGGCATGGGCCGGTCGCGCGGCACCATCCCGATCCAGATCGCCGGCAATGTCAGGCATGGCGGATTGTTCGAAACCGCCTTCGGCCTGTCGCTGGGTGAAATCATCGATGACATCGGCGGCGGCACGGCAAGCGGCAGGCCGGTGAAGGCGGTGCAGGTGGGCGGCCCGCTGGGCGCCTATTTCCCGCGCGCTTTGTTCGATACGCCGTTCGACTACGAATCCTTCGCCGCCAAGGACGGCCTGATCGGCCATGCCGGCATCGTCGTCTTCGATGATACGGTCGACATGCTGAAGCAGGCCCGTTTCGCCATGGAATTCTGCGCCATCGAAAGCTGCGGCAAGTGTACGCCCTGTCGCATCGGCTCGACGCGCGGCGTCGAGACCGCCGACAGGATCGCCCGCGGCATCGAGCCGGAGAAGAACCGCGTGCTGCTGGCCGACCTCTGCAACACGATGAAATTCGGCTCGCTCTGTGCGCTCGGCGGGTTCACGCCCTATCCGGTCCTCAGCGCCATGACGCATTTCCCGGAGGACTTTTCGCCGGCACCGGTGGTGGAGGCGGCGGAATGAGATTTGAACCCACCTCGGCGAATGTGCTTTCTGACTTCAATTCCATGGGAGGAGCCAACCATGTCCCTCGTTCCTGAAATCGACTACGGCACGCCGGCATCGCGCTCGGAGAAGATGGTGACGCTGACCATTGACGGTCGCGAGATCACCGTTCCGGAAGGCACCTCGATCATGCGCGCCTCGATGGAAGCCGGCATCCAGGTGCCGAAGCTTTGCGCCACCGATATGGTCGATGCCTTTGGCTCCTGCCGCCTCTGTCTGATCGAGATCGAGGGCCGCAACGGTACGCCTGCCTCCTGCACCACGCCGGTCGCGCCCGGCATCAAGGTGCACACCCAGACGAGCCGGCTGAAGGACATCCGCAAGGGCGTGATGGAGCTCTACATCTCCGACCATCCGCTCGACTGTCTGACCTGCGCCGCCAACGGCGACTGCGAGCTGCAGGACATGGCCGGCGCCGTCGGCCTGCGTGACGTGCGTTACGGTTACGAGGGCGACAACCACGTCCGCGCCCGCAACAATGGCGAGATCAACGCCAAGTGGATGCCGAAGGACGAGTCCAACCCCTACTTCACCTATGATCCGTCGAAATGCATCGTCTGCTCGCGCTGCGTGCGCGCCTGCGAAGAGGTGCAGGGCACCTTTGCGCTGACCATCGAAGGCCGCGGTTTCGGCAGCCGCGTCTCGCCCGGCATGCACGAGGATTTCGTCTCCTCCGAATGCGTTTCCTGCGGCGCCTGCGTGCAGGCCTGCCCGACGGCGACGCTGACGGAAAAATCGGTCATCGAGATCGGTCAGCCGGAACATTCCGCCGTGACCACTTGCGCCTATTGCGGCGTCGGCTGCTCCTTCAAGGCCGAGATGCGCGGCGAGGAACTGGTGCGCATGGTACCCTGGAAGGACGGCCAGGCCAACCGCGGCCATTCCTGCGTCAAGGGCCGTTTCGCCTACGGCTACTCGGCCCACAAGGACCGCATCCTCAACCCGATGATCCGCGAGAAGGTGTCCGATCCCTGGCGCGAAGTCACCTGGGAAGAGGCCTATGCGCATGTCGCCTCGGAGTTCCGGCGTATCCAGTATCAATACGGTCGCGAATCGATCGGCGGCATCACCTCGTCGCGCTGCACCAATGAAGAAACCTTCCTGGTGCAGAAGCTGATCCGCGCCGGCTTCGGTAACAACAACGTCGATACTTGCGCCCGCGTCTGCCATTCGCCGACCGGCTATGGCCTCGGCCAGGCCTTCGGCACGTCTGCCGGCACGCAGGATTTCGATTCGGTCGAGCATACCGATGTCGTCATCGTCATCGGCGCCAATCCGACCGACGGCCACCCCGTCTTCGGCTCGCGTCTGAAGAAGCGGTTGCGCCAGGGCGCCAAGCTGATCGTCATCGATCCGCGCCGCACCGATCTCGTCAAGTCGCCGCATATCGAGGCGGCCTTCCATCTGCCGCTGAAGCCCGGCACCAATGTCGCTGTCATGACGGCGCTGGCGCATGTCATCGTCACCGAAGGCCTCGCCAACGAAGCCTTCATCCGGCAACGTTGCGACTGGTCGGAATTCGAGGATTGGGCCGCTTTCGTCGCCGAAGAGCAGCATAGCCCGGAAGCGATCGAAACCTTCACCGGCGTACCGGCGCATCTGGTACGCGGCGCGGCCCGCCTGTTTGCCACCCGCGGCAACGGCGCGATCTATTACGGCCTCGGTGTCACCGAGCATAGCCAGGGCTCGACCACGGTCATGGCGATCGCCAATCTTGCCATGGTCACCGGCAATATCGGCCGGCCGGGCGTCGGCGTGAACCCGTTGCGCGGCCAGAACAATGTGCAGGGCTCCTGCGATATGGGCTCCTTCCCGCACGAGCTTCCGGGCTACCGCCACGTCGCCGACGACGCCACCCGCGAAATCTTCGAGAAGATGTGGGGCGTGACGCTGTCCAACGAGCCGGGCCTGCGCATCCCCAACATGCTGGATGCCGCCGTCGACGGTTCGTTCAAGGGTATCTACATCCAGGGCGAGGATATCCTGCAGTCCGACCCGGATACCAAACATGTCGCCGCCGGCCTTGCGGCGATGGAATGCGTCGTCGTCCAGGACCTGTTCCTCAACGAAACGGCCAACTACGCCCACGTCTTCCTGCCGGGCTCGACCTTCCTGGAAAAGGACGGCACCTTTACCAATGCCGAGCGCCGCATCAACCGCGTCCGCCGCGTCATGACGCCGAAGAACGGTTATGCCGATTGGGAAGTGACGCAAAAGCTTGCCCAGGCGATGGGGCTCGCCTGGAACTATAGCCATCCGTCCGAAATCATGGACGAGATCGCCGCGACGACGCCGAGCTTTGCGCTGGTCTCCTACGACTATCTGGAAAAGATGGGCTCGGTGCAGTGGCCCTGCAATGAAAAGTCGCCCAAGGGCTCGCCGATCATGCATATCGACGGTTTCGTGCGCGGCAAGGGCAAGTTCATCCGCACCGAATATGTCGCCACCGACGAACGCACCGGTCCGCGCTTCCCGCTCTTGCTCACCACCGGCCGCATTCTCAGCCAGTACAATGTCGGCGCCCAGACGCGGCGCACCGAAAACGTCGTCTGGCATGCCGAGGACCGGCTGGAGGTGCATCCGCACGATGCGGAACTGCGCGGCATCCGCGACGGCGACTGGGTGCGTCTCGCCAGCCGATCCGGCGATACGACGCTTCGCGCGCTGATCACCGATCGCGTCGCGCCGGGTGTCGTCTACACCACCTTCCACCATCCGACGACGCAGGCGAACGTCATCACCACCGATTTCTCCGATTGGGCGACCAACTGCCCGGAATACAAGGTGACGGCGGTGCAGATCTCGCCCTCCAACGGCCCGTCCGGCTGGCAGGTGGAATATGACGAGCAGGCGCGCCAGTCCCGCCGCATCGCCGGCAAGCTGGAGGCGGCGGAGTGAGGATGTGCTCCGAGGGTGGGGGATTGCGGCTACGGATAGGGCGTGTTTTTCTCTCCCTTCGTTCGCACGCCGATCAATCGCGGCTTGCGCCGCCCACCAACCGCAACCTCGGTCCTCCCAAAAACCGGTGGGCCGCTGCATGAGCACGTTCAGGACCACCGCATCCGCCTCCGAAACCGTCCGCCGCAATGGCGTCGTACGAAGCGCTTCGCGCCTCGTGCCGGAAGAAGTGCCGATCGCCTTTTCCTACGGCGGCTCGACGCATGCGGTGATGATGGCAACGCCGGCGGATCTCGAGGATTTTGCGCTCGGTTTCAGCCTTACCGAAGGAATTATCGGTTCCGCAGCGGAGGTTGCCGGCATCGAAGTGGTGGCGGAAGGACCGGGCATCGACGTGCAGATCACGCTTGCCGACGATGCCGCCGATGCCCTGCGCACCCGCCGCCGGCATATGGCCGGGCCGGTCGGTTGCGGCCTGTGCGGCATCGAATCGATCGAACAGGCCATGCGGCCGGTGCCGGATGTCGGTGGCGTCACGCTCAACCTCGACAACCGGCAGATCGTCGAGGCGATTGCCTTGCTCAACGGTGCCCAGCCGCTGCATCGTGAAACCCATGCGGTGCACGGCGCCGGTTTTTATATCCCCGGCCGCGGATTGCTCGCCGTTCGGGAAGATGTCGGGCGCCACAATGCGCTCGACAAGCTGTGCGGCGCCGTCATCGCTGCCGGGCACACCGGCGCGGAAGGGGCGGTGGTCGTCACCAGCCGGCTGTCGGTCGAGATGGTGCAGAAGGCGGCGATTCTCGGCAGCGCCGTGCTGATTGCCATTTCCGCCCCCACGGCCCTGGCGCTGCGCACGGCGGAAGAAGCCGGCATGACCCTCGTCGCGCTGGTGCGCGGCGAGGATTTCGAGATCTTTACCCATTCGACCCGCATTTTTTCCGGAGTTTCCGCCGATGTCGCATGATGGAACGCAGCAGAAGCTGGTGCGTATGGCCAATCAGATCGCCACCTTCTTCCATTCGCAGCCGGAAGCGGAGCGGGTGCAGGGCGTCGCCACCCATATCAACAAATTCTGGGAATCGCGCATGCGCCGGCAGTTCTTCGAAATGATCGAGGACGGCGGCGAAGGTTTCGATCCGCTGGTTCTGGAAGCCGCCGCGCATATCCGCAAGCCGGCGCCCCCGACACCGCCGCCGGCCGGTGCCTGATCTACGCGAAAGGCTATTTGCAACGTGGCGTCGAGGCCGGATCACGGCCTGTGCGTGGAGTATCCTCGCTTGTTCTGACGCAATTTCGCTGCAGGCCCCTGCCGCACCTGCTCAGTATTCCTTTTCATAAAAGATACCGGCCGCACCTTCGCCGTTGCCGCCCGCTTCTCCGCGCAGTTTGACGCCGCGGCCGACATCGAGGTTGATGATCGCCTTGCCGCCGCTTTCGCCGCCGCCCTGCAGCTCGATATAGGTGCGGCTGTTCAGGTATTTGCCGGCGGAAACACGCGCTTCGCCTTTCTCATCGGTCGAGATATCGAGGTCGTCGACACCGAGATTGGAGCGCAACGCCTGGAACAGCGAGGTCGAACGACCGCCGGCCAGCTGGCTTGCGGCATCGGCCAGTTGGGCGATCTGCAGCGCCGAAAGCTTTGACATCGACTGACCGAAGATCAGCTGCGCCAGGATTTCGTCCTGCGGCAAAGCGGGAGACGACGAGAAGGTGATCGACGGATCGTTGGCGACGCCGGCGACGGTGATGGTGATCGTCGTCGAGCCGGTGGTGTTGGTCGCCTCGAGGTTCAGCGTCGGTGTCAGCGAACCGCCGAAGCTGATCTCGCCCGAGGTGAAGTCGAGCCGCTTGTTGAGGATGTTGAGACGGCCGCGGCGCATCTCGAAGCCGCCGGAAACCACCGGATCCGTCGCCGTACCGCGCACGGTCAGCGAGCCGCCGAGCTCGGCATCGATACCACGGCCGCGCACGAAAATGCGCGAGGGTGCGCTGATGGTCAGGTCGAGGCCGATGCTGGATTGCGTGCCGCCGCCGCCTTCGTCCTTCTTGATGGCCTCGGCCTGTTTCTGCACGTCGCGCGGCGCATTCTTGTGCTTGACGTTGATGTCCGCCAGCGAGGCCGGCAGCTTTTCCGGCACGGTGATCGAGGTCTTGCCGAGCCTCAGTTCACCGCCGAGCACGGGCGCGGTCAGCACCGGCCCCTTCAGCGTCAGATTGCCGTCGATGACGGTCGCCAGCAGCGTGCCGTCGACATAGGCCGCCTTGTCGAGCTTGATGGCGAGATCGGCAGGGAAGCCGCTGTCGCCGGCAAAGCCGATCGTCCCGGTCGCCGATACCGTGCCGCCCTGCGCCAGCTGGCCGGACAGCCGGTTGATGGTCGCCCGGTCACGGTCGAGCGAAACGTTCAGGGCAAGGTTGTTGACGGCGATGTTGCGGCGCACGTCGACCAGCGTCGCGCCATCGGCGGAAATCGTGCCGGTGATATCGGGCGATGTCGCCGTGCCTGCAATGCGGAGGTTTATCCTTGCCTGGCCTTCGAGGCTGAGCCCCTGGCTGGCAAGCTGGGTCGCCGCCAGGGAGAAGGGCAGGGTTCCCTCGAAAGACAGCGCCAGCGGCTGGTTGCCGGTCACGCCCACCGTGCCGCCGCCGCTGAGCGACAGGCCGCCGCCACTGAGGCTGGTATCGATGCGCAGTGTGTTGTCGGCGAAGCGGCCATTGGCCTTGATGTCGAAGGCGCGGACACCGGCCGATTTCGTTTGCGCCACAGCCGCATTCGCCCAGGCAAGCTGGTAATCGACTGCCGGTGCCGTCGTCGAACCGCGGACAGTGACCGTGCCGGATATCGTGCCTTCCGCCGCGATGCTGGGCACGAAGCTATTGGCGAGGCTTGCCGGCAGATTGCTGATCTTTGCGTCGATCTGCAATTGGTCTCCGGCACCGCCATTGACGGTGATCGTGCCGTTGCCGGCGCGGATGCCGAGTTTCGACAGGGTGACGTTGCCGTCGGCGATGCGGATGGTCGTCGGGCTTTCGAGCTTCAGGGGCAGCCGTTTCGGTGCGGCCTCGAAGCGCTCGAGCGCGACCGTCATGGTGCTGCCGGCGCTCTGGATGGTGCCGGATGTCAGAAGCGGCGCGCCGTCATATTGCGCTTTCAGGTCGAAGCCGGTCTTGCCGCCGCTCTGGGTGATCGCCAGCGCCAGCGCCTGGATGCGGTTGGCTCCGGAGCGGATTTCTTCCGCCTGCACCGTGCCTTTTGCCGACAGCGCAGCGAGATCGTCGACGGTCAGATCGACCACCGGCTTGACGATGCTGAGATCGTCGCGGCGGATGCCGCTGCCGGTGGCGGAAATCTTTGCCTGCATGATGCCGGCATTGGTGGAAAGCGCGATGGCGCCCTTGAGATCGCCCTCGGCGCGCTGGCCGGCGAGCGCCGCAAACAGGCTCAGGTCCGGGATGTCGAAGGTCAGCTGCCCGCTCGGGGCAAAGGAGGGCGAGAAGGCGAGCGCGCCTTCCAGCCGGTTGCGGCCCACCGTCGCCAGCAGCTTTGGCAGGCGGGTGGTGCCGTTTTCGGAGATCAGGTCGGCGTCGATAGCCAGTTTCTGCTTGTCGAGCGTGCCGCTTGCCTTGAGCGTCGCCTGCGGCGCGCTCCTGTCGGCGACACCTTTTGCATTGAGGGACAGGTCGGTCAGCGTTCGGCCGGCGAGTTCGGCCTTGGCGGCCTCCACCGTCGCGTCGATTGCCAGCGCCGAGGGTTCGCCCTGAATGGTGGCGCGGAATTGCGCCGCGCCGCGGGCATCGGCGAGCAGCTTGCCGATTTCGGGCAGCGCGCCCTTTAGGTCGACCGCCAGCAGGCCGTTTTCAAACGTGACGCGACCATCGGCCTGCACCGTGCCGCTCGACGCGATCTTGAGGTTGGCGAGCTCGGTCTTGCCGCCGATGATCGAGGAAAGATCGCCCTCAAGCGTGATCGGCGCGTCGAATTTCGTCGCGGCGGCGTCCGGCAGGGCCTCCGGCTTGACGGCAAATGCCAGATGCGAGAGCACGGTGCGGGTGGCAAGCGCATAACCGCCGTCCAGCTTGCCTGAAATGACCGGACTTGCGATCGTCGTTCCGTCGAAGCCTATCGAGCCGGCGGAAACGACGATGGGAGCGGCGATCGCCAAAGGCCCCTGGACGGCGCGGTTGAGATCGGTGCTGACGAAATCCATGCCCGCGACGTCGAGGCGCGTATCCACCGTGCCGGAAAGCGTTGCGATATCGAACTCGGTTGTCCGGGCGGTGAACTGCAGGTCGGAGAACCGGCCCTCGCTCATCTCGACGCTCTGCAGCGCCGCCCGCAGGTCCGCGGATACCAGGGGCGTCGCCGCAAGGCCCGTCATGCTCGCGGTGCCCGAGACCGCACCCTTGGCGACGATGCTCGGCACGAATGTGTTGGCCAGGGTGGCGGGAATGTTGGCGATATCGGCCGTCAGCGCCAGCCGTTCGCCTGCCGTGCCCGACAGGGTCACGAGACCATCGCCGACACGTATGGCCAGGCCCGGCAGGGTAACGGTGCCGTTGGCCACGGTGATGGCCGCCGCACGGTCGAGTTGGAGCGGCACTTTCCTCGGCGCCGCGGAGAGCGTGTCGAGGGCGACGGTAACGACGCCATCGATGCTCTGCAGGCTTCCCGTGGCCAGAAGCGGTGCTTCGTCGTAATTTGCCTTGAGGTCGAAGCCGGTCTTGCCGGCTTGCTGGGTGAAGGCCAGCTGCGGCCCGTCCACCATGTTGCCGCCGGAGGCGATCTCGTCGGCGCGGATGGTGCCGCGTGCCGAAAGCGCCTTCAGGTCGTCGACGGTGAGATCGATGACCGGATTGGCGATGCGCAGGTCGCCGCGGGTTATTCCGCTGCCCGACGCATTGACCACAGCCTGGATACGGCCGTCCTGCGTGGTGATCGTCGCCGATCCCTTCAGGTCGCCCTGCGCCTCCTGTCCGGCCAGTGCTGCCAAGAGGCCGATGTCGGGAAGGTCGAGCGTCAGCCGGCCGTCCGGCTCGAAGGCCGGCGACAGGACGAGCGATCCTTCGATCCTGTTGGCCCCGATCTGTGCCAGGAGTTTTGGTATGCGGGTCGCGCCGTTTTCGGACAAAAGATCGGCATCGACGTTGATCGTCTGGCCGCCGAGCGCGCCGGATGCCTTGATGGTTGCCTGCGGCGAAGCCGGATCGGCCTTGCCTTCGGCTGAAACGGCAAGATCCGTGAGCGCGCGTTCGCCGAGCGCCGCCTCGCTGGCGCTGAGGTTGGCCTTGAAGGCAACGGAGGAAAGCGGGCCATTGGCTGAAACGGAAAAATCGACGATGCCGCGGGCGTCGGCCACGAGCTTGCCGAGATCCGGCAGGCGGCCGGCGAGATCGGCCGTCAGCGTTTCGCCGTCAAGCGCGACATTGCCGGATGCTTCGATGGTGCCCGATTTCAACGTCAGGCCGCTCACCTCGGCGCGGCCGCCGATGATGGCGCTCACATTTCCTTCGGCGGCAATCGTCGTTTCGAATTTTGCGGCAAGGGCATCCGGCAGGACGGACGGAACGGCAAACAGGCGGAAGGCTGTCGCCAGCGTCTTGTCGGCAAACGTATAGCGGCCGGTCAGCGTTCCGCCGATACCAGGGCTTTCCAGGGCAATCGCGTCGAAGGCGATGGCATCGGGCGTAACCGCAAGCGGCGCGGTGATCGTCAGCGGCCCCTCGACGGCGCGATCGATATCCGGGCTGGCGAAAGCCGTTTCTGCGACGGAAAAGCGGGTCTGGATGGTGCCGGAACGCTCCGTCAGGTTCAGCGCATCGCTTTTGGCGTCGAGCCGCAGCTGGCCCAGCCGGCCTTGCGGCAGTTCCACCTGCTCCAGCGCGGCCGTCAGGTCGAGTTTTGCGGCTGCGGCCTGCCCGGTCAGCGACAGGTCGATGCCGCTGATCAGCAGCCGGGCCTCGCCGTCGGCGAGCGGCCAACGGAAATCGATCGGGCCGGCGGCGCCGATGAGGTTGGCCTTCAGGCTGTTGTCGCCGTTGGGGTTGAGTTCGCCGGAGGCTGCCAGCAAGAGATTGCCGGTGGCGATGTTGCCGCTTTCGATGCTGAGACGGCCGCTATCGTCGAAGGTCGCGGCAATGTCGATTTCCGTGCTGCCGGCAAACAGCGGCCGGAAGGTCGGCGGCAGCAGCGAATCGAAGGTGCCGCCGCCCTTGACCGCCAGATGATGCGAACCCGCCGTCGATTGCTGGTGTCGGGCGGAGACATCCAGCACCGGTTGTCCGTCGAGCGTGGCCGCCAGCTTACCGGCCCAATCGGACAACGGCCCCGTGCCGTTGACCTTCAGGGCAATCGCCGGGCTGTTCGGCAGGCGCAGCAGGCCGGCAATCAGTCCGCCCTGCGGTTCGGCAATATCCGCATTCAGCGTCAGGCGGTTTTCGGAAGGCACGAAAGCGATGTCCGCGCTTGCCTTGGCTTCGGGCAGATCCTTACGGTTTGCGGAGAGCTTTGTGCTGATCCCGGCGGCGTCGGCATGCAGCGAACCATCGGCGGCAAGCGCAAAATCGCGGCCGGCAAGCGCCGAACCCAAAATAATATCGGGCAGCGAGATGTGGGCGATGTCGATGGCGACTGGCAGCGACGATCCGCCACTGTCCTCGACAGGCGGCGGCGTCTGCGTGACGACGGGTGCGCGGATGACGCTGACCGAACCGGCGGAAACGAGATCGGCCTTGAAGGTGCCGCCAAGCAGGGACAGCGGCGACCAGTCGACGGCGATGTCGCGGACCTCGGCAAAGGTGCCCTGGCTATCGGCAATGGTGACCTGGTCGAGCCGCAGGCGTCCGTTCAGGAGGCCGGCCGGCGTGCCGAGCGTGATCACCCGGTCCGGCGTCGAGGCGAGCCGCGACACCTGATCGGCGGCAAAACGGGCACCGAACGGCGTCAGGCCGACCACCAGCACGCCGATCACCAGAAGAACGACGGCAGCCAGAACCGCGTAGGCGGTAAAGCGCAGGAGCCGTTTCACGATGCGAATCAGGATAGCCATGGGATGCGATCTTATCCGAAGTTTGCGCTTGCTTTGAGGTCGGGCGAATCAGAAAGCCTGGCCGATGCCGGCGTAGATCCCGTAACTGCTGCCCCCGTCATATCGATTGAGCGGCACGGCGACATCGAGCCGGATCGGCCCGAACGGCGTGGCATAGCGGATGCCGAGGCCGGCGCCGATGCGCACATCCGAAAAATCCGGAAACATCTTTTCCGAAACCGTGCCGGCGTCGACGAACGGAACCAGGCCGATCGAATCGGTGATTTTCACCCGCGCCTCGGCGGAGACCACGGCGTAGGAGCGCCCGCCTGTCGCGTCGCCCTTGGCGTCGTAGGGGCTGATCTCCTGATAGGCGTAACCGCGCACCGAACCGCCGCCGCCGGCATAGAAACGCCGCGTCGCCGGGATGTCTTCAAGATTGCCGGCGCCCACCAGCGTGCCGAGCGACGCCTTGCCGGCGAACACCACGCGATCTTCGGCGCCGAGCGATTGATAGCCGGATACCGACCCCTCGAAGGACGAGAAGAAGGTGCTGCCGAAGATTTCGTAGCTGGGCTTTGCCGCCAGTGTGGCGCGATAACCTTCTGTCGGGTCGAGCTTGTTGTCGCGGGCGTCGCGCGCATATTCGAGCGGCAGCGAGAAGGTCAGGTATTCGTTGTCGCCGAAGGCGTCCTCGGTGTCGGAATAGCTGAGCTCGACACCGGCGGAAGCCGTGTCCTGGTCGGAAAGCTCGTAAGAGATGCCGGTCGCCGCCGTCACGGTGTTGGCGAGATAGGAATCGGGATGCTCCGTCTTCGCCTTGATGCTGGCATTGAGCGTCGCCGGCGGCAGGATAAAGCCCGGCTTGCTGAAGATGATGCCGGCGGAATAATCCATCTTCTGGTAATCGGAGGCCTCGCCGATGCGCGAGACGGCCGCCTCGAGACGCAGCGATTCCGCCCGGCCGAACAGGTTGCGATGGCCCCAATATCCCTGCAGGCCGAAACCGTCGATGGTGGAATATTGCGCCCCAACCCCGAAGTAGCGGTGCTTGCCTTCGGCAACGGTGATATTGACCGGGATCGTGCCGTCGGGCGCCAGCGCGTCGCCCTCGCGCACCGTGACGCTGGAAAAGACGCCGAGCTGGCGCAGCCGCTCGCCGGCCTTCTTCAGGTTTTCCGGATTGTAGGGCCGGCCCTCGTTGATGCGCGAATAGGTGCGGATGAATTCCGGATCGACGCTCTTCTGGCCTTTGACGCCGACATTGCCGACCGGTGCCACGGGACCGCCGCTTGCCGTCAGCACCACATCGACCTCGCTCGTTTCATGATCGGCAACGACGCTGCGATTGTCGAGCCTGGCGAGTGGGCGCCCCTCGTTCTTCAAATCCTCGACAATACGGTCGCCCGCCTTGAGAATGGTCAGCGAACTGGCGTCGCCGCCCGGAACCAGGCCGTAATCGGCAGGGTTGCGGCCGAGCGCATCGCCTTCGAAACGGATGTCGCCGAGCTTAAAGGCCGGGCCAGGCTTGATCTCCACTGTCACCGGTATCGGCCGCGACTGGTCGAAGACCGGCGTCGGCGGCAGCTGGTCGATGTCGGTGCCATCGACGAGGACGGTGACAACGCCGCCGTAGCGGGATTTTTCGTAGAGCGTGGCGATCAGGCGGTCGCGGTCGTCGCGTGCCTTTATGACCAGGCCAAGTTCGCCGGAAACCGGCTTGTCCTTGTCCTGGACGAGATGGGAGGCGTTTTCCAGCGCGGTCTTCAGCGCGTCGTCGGCCGCCCCGGCATTCAAGGTGACGGAATATCTGACCGGGTCGATGACGTCGACCGCCTGCTCTTCTTCGCCCCAGAGCGTGATGCCGAACAGCTTGAAGGCATGGGCTTCGGTTGCGAAGACCGGGCACAGCAGGGCGCTTGCTGCAACCGTGACGACGGTGCCGGCTCTCCGATACGCAATACTCTCTTTCGGCTTACACAGGGTTTTCGACATACTCGGTTTTTTGTTTCAAGCCCATTATGACAGCCAAAGCCTTGATCCGTCGTTAACGCGGACATTAACCTTAAAAATCCGCAAGGTGTACCTCTTTTAACTGCCCGACCCAAAACATGCGCCGAAAAAGAAAAGCCCCGGGAATGTCCCGGGACTTCGAAATCGAGCTGAGATGATGGAACCGACCGATCAGTAGCCGCCGCGCGGGCAATCGTCGATGTAGCGACGGCCGTAACGGTCACGGTAGTAGCACTGACCGGGCTGATCGGCGACGCTGCCGATGACGGCGCCGGAGACACCACCGATCGCTGCGCCAACAGCTGCGCCACGGACGTTGCCGGTGACTGCGCCACCGATGATCGCACCGGAAACAGCGCCGATGCCGGCACCCTTTTCAGTCTGGGTGCAGCTTGCAGCCGCCAGACCAACCAACAGAAGCACGATGGCCTTCTTCATGAAACTCTCTCCACAGTTAATGACCGGCGTTCCGATCTGCGCGCGCCGGTGACCGTCACCACGCAGCTCTGCCGATGGACGGCAACGCTTACCGGCGAAGATAGACTTGAAAATACGGAAGTCTACTGGTCGCAAAGGATTTTTTTGCTGTTCCTTTCCAGCCTGTGTGTCGTGTCACGCCGGTTGCGCAGTATTGCGACAGTTGCAGCCGCAAAAAAGTGCGCCGTGCGAAAACTAGCGATTGATCACGCTGGAAAAAAGACAAATGATGCTGCCGGTGTCCGGGAGAGGCACGAGGAGGAACAAGATGGCGAAAGTGACATTGACGGTGAATGGCCGGACAGTGAGCGGAGAGTGCGAGGAGCGCACGCTTCTCGTGCATTTCATCCGTGAAAAGCTGGGGCTGACGGGAACGCATGTGGGATGCGATACCTCGCAATGCGGTGCCTGCGTGGTGCATATGGACGGTCATTCCGTGAAGAGCTGTTCCATCCTGGCGGTGCAGGCTTCCGGCTCCACCGTCACGACCATCGAAGGGCTGGCCGGCCAGGGCGAGCTGCATCCTGTCCAGGCTGCCTTCAAGGAACATCACGGCCTGCAATGCGGTTTCTGTACCCCCGGCATGGTGATGACGGCGGTCGACATGATCAACCGCCACGGTGGCAATCTCGATGAAGCCACCGTTCGCGCCGAGCTCGAAGGCAATATCTGTCGTTGCACCGGCTACCACAACATCGTCAAGGCTGTCCTGGCCGCCGACGCGGAGATGTCCGCCGGCCGGCAAGCTGCCGAATAATTCGCGAGACGACTGGCTGACGCATCGCCTCGGTCCGATTTTGCACATCCGTGGCATGCCAAGCCTGATCACCCTGGAGGATATTCAATGGGTATTGAGGGAATTGGTGCGCGCGTTACGCGCAAGGAAGACAAGCGCTTCCTGACCGGCAAGGGCCGGTATACGGACGATATGGTCGTTCCCGGCATGAAATATGCCTATTTCATTCGCAGTCCGCACGCTCACGCCCGGATCCTGTCGATCGACACGGCCGCCGCCCAGGCGATGCCCGGCGTTATCGGCATTCTCGACGGCAAGCAACTTCTGGCCGACGGCATCGGCAATCTCATCTGCGGCTGGATGATCCATTCCAAGGACGGTTCGCCGATGAAGATGGGCGCCTGGCGCCCGCTGGCCGCCGATACGGTGCGTTATGTCGGCGACGCGGTCGCCATCGTTGTTGCCGATACGCTCGGCGAGGCCCGCGATGCGGCGGAAGCCGTCGTCGTCGACTACCAGCCGCTGGATGCCGTGGTCGAAGCCGTCGATGCGCTGAAGGACGGCGCGCCGCAGCTTCATCCGGAGGCCGCAAACAACCTGATCTTCGACTGGCAGATCGGTGACGCCTCGTCGACCGACAAGGCGATCGCCGAGGCGGCGCATGTCACCACGATCGAGATCCACAACAACCGCCTCGCTCCCAATCCGATGGAGCCGCGCGCCACGCTCGGCATCTATGACGGGGCGGAGGATCATTTCACCTGCTACACGACGAGCCAGAACCCGCACGTCGCCCGCCTCGTCATGAGCGCCTTCTACAATGTCGCGCCGGAAAACAAGCTGCGTGTCATCGCTCCCGATGTCGGCGGCGGCTTCGGCTCGAAGATTTTCATCTATCCGGAAGAGGTCGTCTGTCTGTGGGCTTCGAAGAAAACCGGCGTGCCGGTAAAATGGACCTCGGACCGCACCGAGGCCTTCCTGACCGATGCCCATGGCCGTGACCATGTCTCGCAGGTGAAGATGGCTTTCGATGCCGACAACCGCATCACGGCGCTCAAGGTCGATACGGTCGCCAATCTCGGCGCCTACATGTCGCTGTTTTCCTCTTCGGTGCCGACCTATCTCTACGCGACGCTGCTTTCCGGCCAGTATGCCATTCCGGCAATCCACGCCAATGTCCGCACCGTCTATACCAATACCGCACCGGTGGACGCCTATCGTGGCGCCGGCCGGCCGGAAGCAACCTTCCTTCTGGAACGGACGGTCGAGACGGCGGCCCGCGAACTGGGTGTTTCACCGGCCGAACTGCGGCGCATCAACTTCATCCGCGAGTTTCCCCACCAGACGCCGGTCATCATGAATTATGACGCCGGCGACTACGAGGCGTCGCTGAATGCCGCCATGGCAGCCGCCGACTGGAACGGTTTTGCCGCCCGCAAGGCGGAGGCCGCCGGCCGCGGCAAGAAGCGCGGCATCGGCATGAGCTGCTACATCGAGGCCTGCGGCATCGCGCCGTCGGCGGCGGTCGGGTCGCTCGGCGCCGGCGTCGGCCTGTGGGAATCGGCCGAGGTGCGGGTGAACGCCGTCGGCACCGTCGAGGTGCTGACCGGTTCGCACAGCCACGGCCAGGGCCACGAGACCACCTTCGCGCAGCTTGTCGCCGAACGGCTCGGCGTGCCGATCGACAATGTCAACATTGTCCATGGCGACACCGACAAGGTGCAGATGGGCATGGGCACCTACGGCTCGCGCTCCGGTGCCGTCGGCATGTCGGCGATCGTCAAGGCGCTCGACAAGGTGGAAGCCAAGGCAAAGAAGATTGCCGCACACCTGATGGAGGCCGACGAGAGCGACATCGTTCTTGAGAACGGCGAACTGAAGGTTGCCGGCACGGACAAGGCCTTGCCGTGGTTCCAGGTGGCGCTTGCCGCCTATACCGCCCACAACCTGCCGTCCGGCATGGAGCCGGGCCTGAAGGAGGGCGCGTTCTACGATCCGTCCAACTTCACCTTCCCCGCCGGCTGCTACATTGCCGAAGTCGAGATCGATCCGGATACCGGCACGACGGACATCGTGCAATTCGTCGCGGCCGACGATTTCGGCAACATCATCAATCCGATGATCGTCGAAGGCCAGGTGCATGGCGGCATCGCCCAGGGCATCGGCCAGGCGCTGCTCGAAGGCGTGCATTACGACGAGAACGGCCAGCTTCTGACCGCGAGCTTCATGGATTACGCCATGCCGCGCGCCGACGACCTGCCGTCGTTTAAACTGTCGCACCAGAACACCCCATGCCCGGGCAATCCGCTCGGCATCAAGGGGTGCGGCGAGGCCGGCGCCATCGGTTCGCCGCCGGCGCTGATCAATGCGATCACCGATGCCATCGGCACCAATGCACTGACGATGCCCGCCACGCCGCAGAAGGTGTGGAAGGCGTTGCAATCGGCTCACTGAGGGAGGAAGACCATGTACGCGACCAGTTACCATCGTCCTTCCTCGATCAGCGAGGCCGCCGCGCTTCTCGCCGCAACCGACGAAGCGAAATACGTCTCCGGCGGGATGACGCTCATCCCCACCATGAAGCAGCGGCTTGCCGCCCCGGCCGCCCTTGTCGACCTCAGGCATGTCGCCGACATGAAGGGCATCCACATCGACGGCAGCCGCGTGCGCATCGGCGCGGCGACGCCGCATGCCGAGGTGGCGGCCTCCAGCGCGTTGCGGTCGGCCTGCCCGGCCGTCACCGTGCTCGCCGGCCTGATCGGCGACCCGCATGTGCGCCACATGGGTACGATCGGCGGTTCGATCGCCAACAACGATCCGGCGGCGGATTATCCGGCGCTGGCGCTGGCGCTTGGCGCGACGATCGTCACCGACCGGCGGGAGATCGCTGCCGACGACTTCTTCACCGGCCTGTTCGAAACGGCACTTGAGCCAGGCGAACTGGTGACGGCGATCACCTTCGATCTGCCTGAGAAGGCCGGTTACGCCAAGTTCCGCAATCCGGCCTCGCGTTACGCCATGACCGGCGTCTTTGTCGCCAGGCGCGGCGGCAGCGTCCGGGTGGCGGTGACGGGAGCCGGCGCCGACGGCGTTTTCCGCCAGGCGGACATGGAGGCGGCGCTCGCCGGAAACTGGTCGGCCGATGCCCTGTCCGGCATCGCCGTCCCGTCCTCCGGCCTGCTGTCCGATATCCACGGTGATTCGGACTATCGCGCCAACCTGGTCAAGGTCATGGCCAAACGGGCGGTGCTTGCTGCCGGCTGACGGCAATTTGCCGCTTCGAACGATCTCAACGAATAGAAGGGCGGCTGCGGCCGTCCTTTTTCATGGAAACTTGACGTGCATCAAACTGCCGGCGACGACGATCGGTTAGGGGTTCTCTGGAATAATTCAAAAAAGTGGGCCTTTTGCCGCAGACAATGCCTATTGGCGGCCAAAGGGGTTGACGGTGGAGCCGGCAGACATAAAACGGTTCTAAAGTTGTGGAGCAGACACATGGATTTCGAAGCGTTTTTCAAAGGCGAGTTGGACGAACTTCACAAGGAAGGCCGTTACCGCGTGTTCGCCGATCTCGAGCGGCATCGCGGCAATTTTCCGCGCGCGACGCGCCATGCCGGCGGCGAACAGAAGGACGTGACAGTCTGGTGTTCCAACGATTATCTCGGCATGGGCCAGCATCCCAAGGTGATCCAGGCGATGAAAGACGCCATCGACCACTGTGGCGCGGGTGCGGGAGGCACCCGGAATATCTCTGGCACCAGTCACTACCATGTTCTGCTCGAGCGCGAGCTTGCCGACCTGCACGGCAAGGAATCTGCGCTGATCTTCACATCCGGTTATGTTTCCAACTGGGCGGCGCTGGGTACGCTCGGCCAGAAGATCCTCGGCCTGATCATCTTCTCCGACGCGCTGAACCATGCCTCGATGATCGAAGGCATCCGTTATGCAAAATGCGACCGCGTGATCTGGAAGCACAACGATCTCAACGACCTCGAAGCCAAGCTGGCTGCGGCCGATCCGAACGCGCCGAAAATGATCGCCTTCGAATCGGTCTATTCGATGGATGGTGACATCGCGCCGATCAAGGAGATCTGCGATCTCGCCGACAAGTACGGCGCGATGACCTATCTCGACGAAGTCCATGCCGTCGGCATGTACGGCCCGCGCGGCGGCGGCATTGCCGAGCGCGAAGGCCTGATGGATCGCCTGACGGTAATCGAAGGCACGCTCGGCAAGGCGTTCGGCGTCATGGGCGGTTACATTGCGGCTTCCGCGGCGCTGTGCGATTTCGTTCGCTCCTTTGCTTCCGGCTTCATCTTCACGACGGCGCTGCCGCCGACGCTCGCTGCCGGCGCCATCGCCTCGATCAGCCACCTGAAGGTCAGCCCCTTCGAACGCGCCCGCCATCAGGACCGCGTCCGGCGCCTGCGCGCACTGCTCGACAAGAACGGCATCCCGCACATGGACAATCCGAGCCACATCGTGCCGGTCATGGTCGGCGATGCCGCCAAGTGCAAGTGGATCTCGGATATCCTGCTCGACAGCTTCGGCGTCTACGTCCAGCCGATCAACTATCCGACGGTTCCGCGCAAGACCGAACGTCTGCGCATCACCCCGACGCCGCTGCATTCCGATGCCGATCTCGAACATCTCGTCGGTTCGTTGCATCAGCTCTGGGCGCGCTGTGCGCTGGCCCGCGCCGTCGCCTGATTGCGGTCGCCGCATTTGTGGATGCAGTGCGGGTCGTGGCATCACGGCCCGCATTTTTCTTGGGTGATTTGTAAGTTGCGGTAAACGAAAGTCGCTCAGCGGGCGGTAATGACCTCGGCGGCACGGACACGGGCTTCCGCATCGGCGGCAAACACGTCGTCGATCGCCGTGGCGGGAGCAACATCCACCATCTGGTCCATCACCGTCTCGACCACCTCGGCCATGTCGAGAAAACCGATGCGGCCGGCGACGAAGGCATGGAAGGCGGTCTCTTCCGCCGCGTTCATGATCGCACCCTGCAGGCCGTCCCGCGTCAGCGCCAGCCGGGCGAGGCGCAGGGCGGGGAAACGGACTTCGTCCGGGGCCTCGAAATCGAGCCGCGCCAGCTTGGCGAAATCGAGCCGGTCGACGTTGAGGGTCGATCGCAACGGATAAGTGAGGGCATAACCGATGGCGGTGCGCATGTCCGGGCAGCCAAGCTGGGCAAGTACCGATCCGTCGGTATAACCGACCATCGAATGGATGATCGATTGCGGATGGACGATCACCTCGATCTGCTCCGGCCGGACATTGAAGAGGTGTTTTGCCTCGATCATCTCCAGCGCCTTGTTGAACATCGAGGCGCTGCCGATGGAGATCTTCAGGCCCATCGACCAGTTGGGATGAGCCCGGGCCTTTTCCGCCGTGACGTCGGCCATCTGCTCCCGTGTCCAGGTGCGGAAGGGGCCGCCGGATGCAGTCAGCACGATGCGTTCGACGGCGTGGCGCTGGTCTTCCTCCAGGACCTGGAAGATGGCGCTGTGTTCGCTGTCGACGGGGATGAGACGGCCGCCGGCCTTGCCGATCGTTTCGACAAAAAGGGCGCCGGCCGAAACCAGACATTCCTTGTTGGCGAGCGCGATATCGGCGCCGCGCCGTGCCGCCGCAAGCGTCGGCGCCAGGCCGGCCGTGCCGACGATGGCCGCCATCACCCATTCGGCGTCCATTCCGGCTGCTTCCAGAAGCCCGGAGGGGCCGGCGGCGACGGCTATGCCGCTGCCCGCCAGTGCATCTTTCAGCGCGGCATATTGTCCCGCGTCGGCGGTGACCGCGAGCTTCGCGCCGCAGGCGATCGCCTGTTCGGCCAGCAGCGTTATATTGCTGCTGCCAGTCAGCGCCAGGACATCGAAACGATCGCGGCCGCCGAGCTGGCGGATGACATCGAGGGTGTTGGTACCGATCGAACCTGTGGAGCCGAGAATGGAGAGACGGTGTTTTCGGCCGGCACCGCTTGTCATGGCGTTTTCCCGTTTTTTTTCCTTGTCCATGGCTCTATACAGAATCGCCATCTACAACAAGCAGATATGGTATATCGCCTTGCCAGCGTCTGCCGTCTTCAACAAATCACAATCGGCCGTTATCAGCGACCGACGTTTTGCCTGAAGCCGATGCGTCAAGGCTCAAGGAATTCTTTCATGCTGAAACTGCTCCTCTCCATCGCTACCCTTCCCCTCCTTGCCGGCGTCGCCATCGCGGCCGATCCGGTTCCGTTCGAACTGACCGGTCAGTGGCGGGTGGAAATCCTCGATTTCGCCACCAAGGCGCCGACGCCGCCGGCGATGATCGAGATCAAGCCGGACCGGACCTTTTCGGGCTTTTCCGGTTGCAACCGGTATTCCGGCGCTTTCCGGATGGAGCAGGACAAGATCACCTTCGGTGCGCCGGCAGCGACCAAGATGATGTGCGCTCCCGCCGCCATGGAGCAGGAAGGCAAGTTCCTTGGCCTGCTCAACGGCGCGCTGATCTGGAAGGCGGACGGCCGCAGCATCCTTCTGTCGAACGGAACGGAGTCCGTGCTGCGCCTGACGCCGCCGACGCAGGAGGCCGATGTGACGATCCGCGTGCCGGGCGCCGAAAGCGTCGATCGGCAGACCGTTCGGTATACCTGCGGCGACAAGACCGTCGATGCGGAGTACATCAATGCCGGGCCGGTCTCCATCGCCCGGCTGACCATCGGCGACGATTTTGTCGTTGCTGCCAATGTCCTTTCGGGCTCGGGGGCGAAATATGCCGGCGGGCGCTACATCTGGTGGGCCAAGGGCAACGAGGCGATGCTCTACGATCTTTATCGCGGCACCGATGCCGACGGGATCGCTTGCGTTCCCGCACCGTGATCGCATTCGGGACCTTTGACAGATGAAGGCACTCTGCTAGAGCAGCAGGGGACCATTCGCAGGAGAACAGGCATGACCACCAGCGACAAACCAGCCTCCACCGTAACGGTGGCGCAACTGCGCAACGGCCGCTGGGGATTCGTGCTGAAATTCCGTGGCATCACCTATCCGGTCCAGGGCCAGTTTGCGACGAAGGAACAGGCGGAAATGCTGGGCGCCGCCGCCCTGCACGCACTGGAACAACCGAAACAGCGTTGATCCCCGCCACCGCGCAACCCTCCTCCCACCGTTCTTGTCCCGACGAATCGCCTGGCTTCCCGCCGGTCGGTGGGCGTTATTTTTCTAGGCCGCCGGAATATGGTTGTTTTTTCGTTAAGGATGCGTTTCAATACAACTATGGGTTTTTCAAAATTGTACGCATTATTGGAAGCCTCGCCCCATGGACGCGGAAATCGATCTCAGGAGCATAACCGGCCTGCTGCAACGCCAGGTGAAGCTGATCCTCACCACGGCGGCGATCATTCTGGCGGTAAGTCTCTGTATCATCTACACTTTGACGCCACGCTACAGTGCGACGGCGCTGCTGATGGTCGATACGACGAGCAAGGATCTGCTGGCGCGGGAGCGTGGAAATGGCAATTCCGGCGCGGACAATGCACGGGTCGAAAGCGAGGTCGGCATCCTCCGCTCCGATCAGGTGCTGATCGACGTGATCCGCGACCACAGCCTGATTGCCGACGACGAATTCGGGCGCGGCACGGGTTGGAAAGACCGCCTGCTTGCTCTCCTGCACCTGTCGCGGCCACCTTCGACGGCCGAGGAGACGCTGAGTGCGGCGGTCGACAGCTTGCGCTCGGCCGTCAGCATCAGCCGCAACGGCCTGACCTATCTGATCTCGATTGGCGTTACCTCGCGGGACCCGCAGAAGGCGGCGGCGCTCGCCAATGCCATGGCGGAAGCCTATATTCGCCGGCAGATCGCGGCAAAGGTGGCGGCCACCGTCGCGGCACGGGATACGATCGATGGCCGCGTCGCCGCCCTCAATGCCGTCATGATCGAAAATGAACGCCGGTTCGACGTTTATTTCAACCGCATGGAAGCGGCCGACAAGCCGGAATTGTCCCGCCTGCGGGAGGACCTCGAAAAGGCCAGGACGGAGCAGTTGCGACAGTCGCAGCGCCTTGCCGCGCTGACGACGCTGGCCGCATCCGGGGATATGGCGGCCCTTGTTGCCGAACTCGGCACGCCGGCCCTGCTGCAACTGCACAAGCAGCGTGAAAGCCTCGCCCAGAAGGTCGCCGGCCTCTCCGAGAATGCGCCGGCGCGTGCCAGGCTGGTCAACGATCTGGCCGGCCTAGACGCAATGCTGCGCGACAATTCGGCAGCGGAAATCGGCGGCCTGAAGAAGCGTGTCGCCGATTTCGATGATCATGCCCGGTCGCTGCGGCAGCAGCTTCGCCGGAATGCGCTGCAAAGCGATCTGCCGCCCGAAAGCCTTGCGGAACTCTACGGCATGCAGCAATCCGCAGAAATCGTTCAGGCGCAATACCAGAATCTCCTGGCGAAGCTGCGCGAACTCGACGTACAATCCGACCTGCAGATGCCGGACAGCCGCATCGTCTCCGCGGCGCTTGTGCCGACCATCCCGGTTTTCCCCGACACATCACTGAGCCTTGGGCTGACGCTGGCCTGCTCGTTTCTGGTTGCCATCGGCGCAGCGGTATTGCGCGAATATTTCGTCGGCGGTTTTACCAGTGAAAACCAGGTCGAGGCGGTGCTGAAGGTGCCGTTGACCGCGGTCCTGCCGCACCAGGATCTTTCCGAAAGGAAGACGGCAAAGGCCGGGGAGGAGCCGAGTGTTGCCGACCTGATGGTGGCTGCGCCGCTGTCGCGGTTCAGCGAGGCGATCCGGCGCCTGCGGCTGAACATCGAGCCCGAGCGCGGCGCAGCGATCATGAAGCCCGCAGGCCGGAACGGAGCGGTCGTGCTCGTTACCTCGGCGCTTGCGGGGGAGGGAAAATCGACGGTGGCGCTGTCGCTTGGGCGGGCCTGCGCGCTTGCGGGGCAGAAGACCTTGCTGATCGATTGCGACCTTAGAAAGCCCAGCATCTGCAAACACCTGCATGTCGGGGAACCGCGCCAGGATTTTCTCGATTATCTGCGCCTCGACCGTCAGGCCGTCACCCCTTCGGAATTTGCGGTCAGTGACCCGTTGTCGGGTCTGCATGTCTTGCTCGGCGGCCGGCGCAGCGACATTCCCACCGACAGCCTGGTGACGAGCGACAAGATGGTGCGGCTGCTGGCGCTGGCGCGGCAACATTTCGATTGCATCGTCCTCGATACGCCGCCGGTCGAACCGGTTGTCGATGCGCTCTGCCTTTCGCGCCATGCCGATGTCGTGGTGTTCGTGATCAAGTGGGCGAGCACGCCGCAAACCATTGCCAAGCGTGGCCTGGCGATGCTGCGCAAAAATGCTCCGGCAGGGGCGGGCGTGGTCTCCGTGCTCAATCGGCGGCAGCGGATGGGCAGCCGCGGCGACCTGGCCTATTATGCCCGATAGAGCTACGGGTGGCCGGCTCCGTCTCCATCTTCGGCAGCAATGCAGCATAGGCTTGTGCCGCCGTCTCGACGTCGAAGGCCTGGGCGCGTTGCCGCAACATTTCGCGCCCGGCGGGATCGCGCAGCGTGTCCAGCATCGCCACGGACAGGCGTTGCGCATCGCCGTTCGCGGCAAGGCGGCCGTATTTTCCGTCCATCAGGATCTCCGCCGGACCATGGGGGCAGTCCGTGGAGACGACGGGACAGCCGCAGGCCATCGCCTCGACCAGCACATTGCCAAAGCCCTCCCAGAGCGAGCTGAGCACAAGGCCATCCGCCTTGGCGAACCAGGCAAAGGGGTTTTTCTGAAAACCCGGCATGTCGATGACGCCGCCGATGCCGAGGGCCAGGACCTGCCGTTCCAGCCGCGGGCGAAGCGGCCCGTCGCCGATCAGGATCAACCGCGCCTGCGGCATCTGCGTGTGGAGGCGGGCAAAACTGTCGAGCAGAAGCGCTAAATTCTTTTGCTCGACGAAACGCCCGGCGGCGAGAAACACCTTGAAATTCCCGCCGAACCAGCGGTGGGAAACCGCCTCGCCGGCAAGCATCTCGATATCGCTTCGGTATATCGGATTGTAGATCACGGAAATCCGCTCCGGCGCCATCCCGGACTGTTTGCAAAGCTGGTCGCGGACGCCTTGCGAGACAGCCACGATCCGGTCTGCCAGGGGATAAAGCTGAGAGGTGAGAAGGAACGGCAGCTTGTGAATGCCGTGTGCATGTCGGGCCTCCTCGACCGGATCGCTCTCTTCCGAAAGGATGGTGAAAAACCGGTGTCGGCCGAGCAATTTCAGGCCGAGCGACAGAAGGTTGCCATGCGGCGTCGCCGAGATGACGACATCCGGCTTGAGCCGCCCGAGATACCCGTGAAGCCGCCACAGGCGCCGGGGGAGGCTTCTCCCGCCCGGATCCAGGTGCGTGACACCGGCATCGAGCGGGCAGGCTACCGGTTGCGGCTTGCCGTAGGTGGCGACGAAAACGTCGTGCCCACGCGCCGCCAGGGCTTGGGACAGCAGCGCGATGCGGGCCTGCACGCCGCCGAGCGCCAGGTTTTTATACAGGAACAGGATCTTCAAGCGTTTCCTCCTGCAGCGGCAGGCGTTTGTCGGCAACGGCGGGCATGCCGGGCAGCAAGGCGATGAAGAGGATGGTGAAAATGTTGTTCTGCACCAGCAGCACCGCTTCGGTCAGCGACAGTACGGCAATCGTCACCGAAAGGATGAAGGCGAGCAGCCGGCTGCTGTCGCCATCGTGCATGAAGCGGAAAAACGACGAGCAGGCCAGACCGGCGAGCAGCATCATGACCAGGAGAAGCCCGACGGCACCGAGCTGCAGGAAAATTTCGATGTAGCCGTTATGCGCCTGCACCGGCATCCAGCCCAGCCGGCTCCAGAGCGAGAGGACCTTCTCGTGTCCCGAGGACCAGAAGGCGCCGTATCCCCTGCCGAGCAGGGGTGTTTCCCCGCCGATCCGCAGCAATTCGTCCCAAAGCGGCAACCGGCCCGACAATGTCGTGCTTCTGCCGATAGCCATCGCCATGCCGTCGAAGGAGAACAGCGCAACGGAGGCGGCGAGCATGCTGCTGAGGCAGACGACAAGTGTTGCGACGCCGATGCCGATGCGGGCGTACCGCAACATCAGGATCAGTGCCAGAAGTCCGAGTGCGAGGATGACGACGATGACGGCCGTTGCCGAACGGGTTCCGATGACAGCGGCGGCGGACAAGGACAGGAGCATTACGCCTTCCACCCGCTCGCGGCGGATCGGCGAAAATCCGCGGAAGAGGCCGATGAGGAGGCCGATCAGGGCGATGCGGCCGAGCACGTTCTTCTGGGTGAAGAGGCCACGCCAGGCGCCTTCTGTCGGAAAGCCGGCAATGCCGACCTGCGGCAGGAAAAAGACCACGAGGATATTGATCGCCAGCACGATCAGTATGGCGCGGCCGGCAAGGGTGATGAAACCGCGCCGGCCGACATTCTGGACGGCGAAGGCGGCGACGAGCACCGTCAGCATCAATGCAAAGCTTCGCACCGCCGTTGCCTCCGGGCGAACCGACCAGAAAACCGAAAGTGCGGACCAGAAGAGAATGAGGCCGACCAGCCATTCCGACAGCGTGCCGCGAAAGGCGATCCCTCGCCCGAGCAGGCCGAGCCCGATGACCGCTGCAAAGGTGGACAACAGCAGCGACTGGTTGAGGAAACCGCTTTCGGTCGCCATGCCGGCCGGCGTCTGCTGGCTCGGTGCGAAGGTGCCGGTCGAGACGATCAGGGCCAGGACGACGGCGGTTTCGAAAAGTCGCGATGCATTCATGGCGATGCATCGCGGGTTTCCGGCCGTCTCGCCGGCAGGTCCCGATGGCCGGGAAGGAGGCCTGCACCGCTGCAGAACCATGGACCAGTAAAGCCAAAATCCTTTCGCGGTTCCATCTCATCTCCGCAGGTGGGCGAGAAAAAGCTCGAAGAGCGGCGTCCTGAGCCGATGCGGCAGCAGGTGCCTTGCGGTCATGGCCATGCTTTGCACCAACGGAATGTGCCCGATCCGGTATCCCCGCCACATCAACAGCAGGTTCCGGCACAGGTTGGCCGGCAGGTCATGCTGGGCAACGGCGCGGGCCAGAAAGGCGGCGCGCGCCTTCGGCGTCAGAAGGACGTTTCGATCGGCCCAGGCCGCATGGCGGGAAAAATCGATATCATGTGATAGACGGCCTTCCTTCTCCTCGTCGTGATAGATGTATCCCGGCTGCAGCAGGACATCGATCCGATATCCCTGCTTCTCCGCCCGCATCAGGAAATCGAGATCCTGGAATTTTTCGATGTCCGGGTCGAACAACAATTCGGCGGCCGTTCTGGTTTGCATAGCCAGCGATGAAGTGAGCAGGAAATTGCCGTCGGTCATGAAGAAGGAGGCAACATCCTCCTCTGCTTTCATGGCCCGTCGTGGGAAAACCCAACGGGCGCCGGAGGCCCGCTGGCGAAGGCCGGCTATCGAAACGATGCTCTGCGGAAACCGCGCAAGATGGGCAGCGGCCTGCTCCAGCATTGCCGGCAGATATTCGTCGTCGCAATCGAGGAGAGCGCAATATCGGGCCGTCGCCGCGTGGATACCGGCATTGCGGGCCGCATTGGCATTGGCTTCCGGCAGGCCGATGACCTTCACCTTGTCGCCGCGGAATTGTCTTCGAACCCGATCCGTTTCAGCGAAAGCGGGACCATTGCAGATGATGATGATTTCGGATGCCGCATGGTTTTGCCGCTCGACACTGAGGACGGCGCGGCGCAGCCGGTCGAAACCGCGGTGCCAGGGAATGATGACGGAAAAACCGCCGGTCTGTTGCCGCATCGCTGCCACCGCCTAGCCGAACCGTTTCGCGGCAGCCGGTTGCCTGGCGTTTCCATGCCGTGCCTTGTCGAGGCCCAGTCCCTGTCGCGCCACGAACCACAGATAGAGTGGATTGAGATAAAGATAGCGCCGCCACAGGCGTCGTGGCTCCTGCCACAGCCGGAAGACCCATTCCAGGCCGCGATCCTGCATCCATTTCGGCGCCTGCGGCAGCAGGCCGGCGTGGAAATCGAAGGCGGCACCGACAGCGATCAAGGGCATGGCAAGCGCTTGCCGGTTTTCGAAGACATAGACCTCCTGCCGTGGACAGCCGAGGCCGACAAGAATCATATCGGCGCCCGATGCCCTGATCCGCTCCACCATGCGGATGTTTTCCTCCGCCGTCAGCGCGCGGAATTTCGACGGCGCGATGCCGGCGATGCGCAGGTCGGGATGTACCCGCCGCAGATTCGCTGCCCAGGCATCCACAACCGACTGCCGGCTGCCGTAGAGGTAGACCGACAGTCCCTCCCGTTCGGCAGCGGCGCACAGGCGCGCCGCCAGTTCCGGGCCGTAAACGCGATCCGGCAATCGGTGCCCGTGCAGCAGGCGCAGGGCCCAGCGCACCGGTTGGCCGTCGGGCGTGAGGATGTCGAGGGCGTTCAGCCGGTATTTCTGCTCCGGATCGAGGGCGCCGGTCATGACGCCGTGCACGGCAAGCGCCGAAACGCCGAGTGGCCTGCGGCGCCGCGCCGCATCGATCACGGCGGTGACCACGCCCTCATAATCGATGACGCTGATCCCGATGCCGAGAATGCTTTTCCTGCCGCGATCGATCATGCCTGCCTCGTCCAGCGCGGCAGGCCGGTCTCGTAGATGTCCCGCAGCATGGCGGCCAGGTCGTAATCGGAATGAAAATCGGGATAGTCACGGCAGAAAGCCGAGATGTCGCTGATCCACCAGATATGATCGCCGATCCGGTTTTCAGCCTCGTAGGAGGCTTTCAGCGGCCGGCCGGTGATCTGCTCGCAGAGCGCAATCGCTTCCACGACCGAACAACTGGCCCGCCGGCCGCCGCCGATATTGTAGACGCGGCCGGGTTTGGGAGCGGATACGAAACACCAGAGCGCCTTGATCAGGTCGCGCGCATGCAGGTTGTCGCGCACCTGCTTTCCCTTGTGGCCGAAGATCCGGTAGGGGCTACCCGTCGCGGCACATTTCATCAGATAGGCGAGAAAACCATGCTGCTCCGAGCCGGAATGCCCGCCGCCCGTCAGGCAACCGCCGCGGAAACATACCGTGTTCATGCCGAAATAGCGCCCATATTCCTGCACGAGGATGTCGGCGGACAGTTTCGAGGCGCCGAACAGGCTGTGGGTGCATTGGTCGATGCTCATGCTTTCATCGATGCCGCGGGCGAAAAACGCATGGTCGCTACGGATGTCCCAGCGCGTTTCTTTCTCCTCAAGCGGTAGCTGGTTGGGCCGGTCGCCATAAACCTTGTTGGTGGACAGAAACACGAAGGCGGCTTTTGGCGCGTGGCGGCGAACCGCTTCCAGCAGGTTCAGGGTGCCGACCGCATTGATGCCGAAATCGGTGAAAGGTTCGCGGGCGGCCCAATCGTGCGAGGGCTGGGCGGCGGCATGCACGACGACGCCAAGATTGTTGCCCAGCGATGCACAAAGCCGCTGCAGCCTCTCGGCATCGCGCATGTCGATCGTTTCATGCCGGAACCGTCGATGGCGTTGGCCGATCTCCGCGATGCGCCAGCGGGTGGAGGCTTCGTCTCCGAAAAAATGGGCGCGCATGTCATTGTCTATGCCGACCACGTCCATACCCTGCGCGACCAGGAACTCCGCCATTTCCGATCCGACGAGACCGCCGGCGCCGCTGACAAGCGCGACACTCATGACATCTGCCCCCAAGGCTCGCCCCGTTGGTTTGGGAAAATCATGCCGCTGCCGCCGGCTTCAACTGTTCCTCCAAATACCCGATGGTTCGGCGCAGGCCTTCGCGCAAAGCGATGCGGGGCACCCAGTTCAGCCGTGTGCGGGCAAGCGTGATATCGGGGCAGCGCTGCAACGGATCGTCGCTCGGCAGCGGCATATGGATCATGTTCGAGCGAGAGCCGGTCGCCTCCAGCACCAGATCCGCCAGCTGCCGGACGGTGAATTCCTGCGGGTTGCCGATGTTGACCGGAAACGTCACGTCATCCGGCGCGTCCATCAGGCACATAAGACCCTCCAGCAGGTCGTCGCGGTAGCAGAAGGAACGTGTCTGCCGGCCGTCGCCATAGATGGTGATGTCGCCGCCGCGCAAGGCCTGAACGATGAAATTGGCAACGACGCGGCCATCTGCGACATCCATGCCCGGCCCGTAGGTATTGAAGATCCTCGCCACCCGGACATTGAGGCCATATTGGCGACGATAATCGTATATTGCGGTTTCCGCCGCGCGTTTGCCCTCGTCATAACAGGCCCGGATGCCAACGGGGCTGACATTGCCGCAATAATGTTCGGCCTGCGGATGGATGTGCGGATTGCCGTAAACCTCCGAAGTCGAGGCCTGCAGGAATTTCGCGCCGGTGCGGCGGGCGAGTTCGAGCATGTTGAGAACGCCGAGCACATTGGTTTTCAGCGTGTTGACCGGATCCGCCTGATAGTGCCGCGGCGAAGCGGGGCTGGCGAGATTGAAGATTTCGTCTACATCGATATCGAAGGGACGACAGACGTCGCGTTCGTAAAAAACAAAGCGCGGATGCGTGGCGAGCCTGCGGAGATTGTCCGGCCTGCCGGTCCAGAAATTATCGAGGCAGACGACGCTATCGCCGCGGCGCAGCAATTTTTCGCAGAGAGCCGCGCCCAGAAAGCCCGCGCCTCCGGTTACCAGAATTCTCGCCATGTTGTCACCAGATGCTGTTTGCGTTCGCTTTGTCTGCGTTGCTAAAAGCCGCGGCTGCAGCTCAATTCGCTGCGGATCGTCGCCAGCATGATCCTGGCATCGAGCCAGAAGCACATGTTCCTGATGTAATGCAGATCGCAGGCTATGCGTGCCCGCGCCTTGTCGCGCCTGGTGGCTGGTCCACGCCAGCCGCGCATCTGCGCCAGCCCCGTCAGGCCCGGCCGCACCGTATGGCGGGCGTGATAATCGGGTACGATCTCTTCATAAGGCCGATTGGCCGCCAGCATGCCGACGGGATGGCATCGCGGCCCGACGAAAGACATCTCGCCTCTGAGAATATTGAAGAGTTGCGGAAGTTCGTCGATGTTCGTCCGACGTAAAAAGGCACCGATCCGTGTCATCCTCGGATCGCCGTCCACGGCCTGGATCGTCGCCCCGTCGTCGCAGGCTTCTGCACGCATCGAGCGAAACTTTATGACCCGGAAGATCGTGCCGCCCCGTCCCCAACGCCTCTGGAAAAACAGGGCGGGGCCTGGGCTCTCAAGGCGGACCAGAAGAGCGATGAAAAGCAGAAACGGGAAAAGAAGAAAAAGAAAAAAAAGCGAAAAAGTAAAATCGATTGCGCGTTTAACGATCGGATATGCACCGGTTCCGGTACGAATAACAGTTTTCCCGGGCAAACGATGTCTGCCGAGGGCTGCGTTTTTCTCTCGCCTGCCGGCATAAACATACCGAAAAACAGGATAAGCGTGACCCGCCGATCGCATGGTGAACTCCAACACTTACTTGCAACCTTGAACAACTCAAGCCTTGTAATTGATACTCAATTCAAGGCATTTGTCACCCATAAAGAGCGTTATAAATGCAATGCAACCGATAAAAGAAATTGCATTTTAACAAAATCTTAAATTTTCCGGTGATCGGGCCGAAAACGGCCCGATGCACGAAAATTTTTTCTTTGAAATGCCGGCTTGCGGGCTGTTTGCGGGATTGAATGTGCGATCCGGAGGGATATCCACCCCCGTCGGCAGAAATTTATGCTCGCGACAGGTGATCCCAGCCACCTCGGATTGAAATCCAGCCGCACGGTGGCAGAGCAAATCGCGCAAGCTCCCATTCCCGATGGGGAAAATTTAAAAACAAATAAAATCAATGACAAAAAAATAAAGTGGCGTCCACGAGAGGATTCGAACCTCCGACCCCAGGATTCATACCACTTCGACTTTCGCCGCCGTCCGAAGACGTTCGTGGTCTGGACTGTCCCTTCACCATGGACCGAAGTCTTTAGGTGCTGCCCGTCCAGTCTCTACACCTTCACCGGATCATCTCCGGCGCTTGGCTCGGGATTGGCATGCCGTTCCGGCAAGCGTTCCCCGACTTTGAGCAGATCCGTTATGGAGTTTCCCGCCATAACGCCCAATTTTAGGAATCCTGTGCTCTATCCTGCTGAGCTACGTGGACATGAGAACGACGTTCTCTTCCGGACCCCTTTAATCAGAAATGGCGCTGATCCGCAAACGCTTTTGCGCAACCCGGAAAACCCGGGAGAAAGAGCCCTGTTCCGGGCGGAACAGCCAGGCGCGGGGCGTGGTGGCATAGTCGGGTCACTGGATGAGACGAACACATCCACACAGACAGACAAACCGATCCACCGAAGCAACAACCCGAACAATAGGAGCCGACCATGCGCAACTTCCTTCTCGCCGCCGCCACTGCCGCCACCCTCGTCATTTCGTTTGCCGCACCGTCCTTCGCCGGCGGCTACTACGGTGGCTACCAGTCCTACGACAGCTACGACTACCGTCCGAGCTGCTTCATCAAGAAGATCCGCACCTACGACTATTACGGCAACGTCTACATCAAGAAGATCCGCGTCTGCCACTGATCTACGGCAGACGATCTCACAGACCTCCCACCCTCGGCCCGGATGTTCCCTGCATCCGGGTCGAGGTGTTTCTGGCTGCCGGTCAGGCTGCCAGGCGCTGTTCGGCGAGCTTGACCCAGTAGGATATGCCGTGGGCGATCGCCTCGTCGTTGAAATCATAGGCGGGGTTGTGCAGGCCGGCGCTGTCGCCGTTGCCGATGAAGATGAAGGCGCCCGGCCGGGCATTCAGCATGTAGGAAAAATCCTCGCCGCCCATCATCGGGTCGACATCGACGTTGACATTGTCGTCGCCGCCGATGGCGCGGGCGCTGTCGGCCGCATAGTCGGTCTCGCGGGCATGATTGAAAGTAACGGGGTAGTTGCGGTGATAGGCGACCGATCCTTCGGCGCCGTGCGCGGCGGAAATGCCGGCGACGATCTCGCCGATGCGGCGCTCGGCCAGTTCGCGGTCTTCCGGTGTCAGCGTGCGCACCGTGCCGCAGATGGTCGCATCGTTGGGGATGACGTTGTAGGCGAAGCCGGCGTTGAATTTCGTCACCGATACGACCATCGACCGCAGCGGGTTGACGGTGCGCGAAACGATCTGCTGCAGGTTGGTGACGATCTGTGCGCCGACGACGATCGGATCGATGGTGCCATGCGGCTGGGCGGCGTGGCCGCCGCGGCCCTTGACGGTGATGGTGAATTCGTCCGTGGCCGCCATGATCGGCCCCCTGCGGATGGCGAAGGCGCCGACCGGCAGGCCGGGCATGTTGTGCATGCCGTAGACTTCCTCGATGCCGAAGCGTTCCATCATGCCGTCCTCGACCATCAGCCGGCCGCCGCCGCCGCCTTCTTCGGCAGGCTGGAAGATCACGGCGACATTGCCGGTGAAGTTGCGTGATTCGGAAAGGTACTTCGCCGCACCGAGCAGCATGGCGGTGTGGCCGTCATGGCCGCAGGCATGCATCTTGCCCGGCGTCGTCGAGGCCCAGGGCTTGCCGGAAATCTCCGTCAGCGGCAGGGCGTCCATGTCGGCGCGCAGGCCGATGGCACGCGTGCTGTCGCCGCGACCGCGGATCAGGCCGACGACGCCGGTACGGCCGATGCCGGTCACGATCTCGTCAACACCGAATTCCTTGAGTTTTTCCGCGACGAAAGCTGCGGTATTCTCGACGTCGAACATCAGCTCCGGCCGGGTGTGGATGGTGCGCCGCCATTCCGTCACTTCGTCCTGGAGGTCTGCGGCACGGTTCAAAATGGGCATGATGCTGTTCCTGTGACTGCGAATGCGTAAGGTGCGGGCGAGGCCGGCATGCAATGTGAGCCTGATAATTGACGTAATCAATGACCTTTGCCATTGCTTAGCCATATAAGGTAAATAACCGGCAGTGACGAGATCATTCCGGACAATTCGAGGATTTGCCGTGACCACGACCACCGTTCGTTTGCCTGCCGCCATTCTTGCGGCATCCGCCGCCTTGCTGATGGCAGTGCAGCCCGTCGTCGCCAATCCGCGCATCGTCGTCGATGTCGAGACCGGCCGGGTGCTGGATCACGAGGATGCCTTCCGCCGCTGGTACCCCGCTTCCCTGACCAAGCTGATGACCGCCTATACGGCCTTCGAGGCCGTGCGCTCCGGCCAGATGACGATGGAAAGCCTGGTGACGATGAGCAAGCGCGCCGCCGCCCAGCCGGCAAGCAAGATGTATTACAAGCCCGGCCAGCAGATGACGCTCGACAGCGCCTTGAAAATCCTGCTGATCAAATCGGCCAACGACGTCGCCGTGGCGATCGCCGAAAGCGTCGGCGGGTCGCAGGAGGCCTTCGTCGATCGCATGAACCAGAATGCCCGCAAGCTCGGCATGTCCTCGACGCGTTTCATCAATCCCAACGGCCTGCCGGGCAAGGGGCAATATACCACGGCCCGCGACCTTGCCGTTCTGACGGTGGCGATCAAGCGCGAGTTTCCGGAATATGCCGGCCTCTTCTCGATCGAGGGCTTTACCACGGGCAAGAAGAACTATCCGAACTATAACCTGCTGATCGGCCGCTTCGACGGCGCCGACGGCATGAAGACCGGCTTCATCTGCGCGTCCGGTTTCAACCAGGTGTCTTCGGCCACACGCAATGGCCGGTCGGTGGTTTCGGTCGTGCTCGGCACGGAAAGTCTCGGCGCCCGCGCCGATGTTTCCGCCGACCTTCTGCAGCGGGCGCTGACGACGGCCTCGAAGGGCAACCTTACTTTGAGGACACTGCAGCCCTATGGCGCCGACCGCGACGTGGTGGCCGACATCAGCGAAGAGATCTGCAACGCCAAGGCCGGCAAGATCCGCAGCGAAGGGCGCGACGAGGCGGGACGCATGAAGATGAATTCCCCCTACATCCACGAAATGACGCGCGAGCCGAACTTCGTGTTTGCCGGCCTCATTCCCGGCAGCGATGCGCAGCCGGTGAAGGCGGGCAAGGGCGAGATCGCCAACGTGCCGATCCCGATCCCGCGGCCGACATTCTGACCGGATAGGGACAAGCCATGAGCGAGGTGCGTGAAAAAATCGCGGTGTCGATCCTGACCGGTTTTCTCGGCGCGGGTAAATCGACGCTGCTGAACCGGATCCTCAAGGACCCGGCCCTGACGGATACTGCCGTCATCATCAACGAGTTCGGCGAGGTCGGCATCGACCACCTGCTGGTGGAATCCTCCGACGATTCGATCATCGAACTGTCGGACGGCTGCCTGTGCTGCACCGTGCGCGGCGAGCTGGTCGATACGCTGGCGATGCTGATGGATGGCATGCAGACCGGCCGCCTCAAGCCGCTGAAGCGGGTGGTGATCGAAACCACCGGGCTCGCCGACCCGGCGCCGGTGATGCAGTCGGTGATGGGCAATCCGGTGATCGCCCAGGATTTCGAACTGGATGGCGTGGTGACCGTCGTCGATGCGGTCAACGGCCTGTCGACGCTGGACAACCATGTCGAGGCGCGCAAGCAGGCGGCGGTGGCCGACCGGCTGATCCTCGCCAAGGCGTCGCTGGCCGATGCGGCCGCCATCGCCTTGCTGACGGAACAGTTGCGGCTGCTCAATCCGCGGGCGCCGATCATGGACGGCGACAGCGACGACGCCGGCAGGGCGGCGATCCTGATCAACGGGCTTTATGACGTCTCCGGCAAGATTGCCGATGTCGACCGCTGGCTGCGCGACGAGTCGATCAGCGAAGACCATCATCACCACGATCATGGGCATGGCCACGACCACCATCATCATCATGGTCACGGACACCACGATCACGAGCACCATCATGATCACGGCCATCACCACCATGACGTCACGCGACATGGTGACAACATCCGCTCCTTCTCGATCGTCCACGACCGGCCGATCGATCCTATGGCGCTGGAGATGTTCATCGACCTGCTGCGCTCGGCGCATGGCGAACGGTTGTTGCGGATGAAGGCGATCGTGGCGACGAGCGACCGGCCGGAAAAGCCGCTGGTGCTGCATGGCGTCCAGAGCGTCTTCCATCCGCCGGCGCGCCTGGCCGCCTGGCCGGACCCTCAGGATCGCCGCACGCGCATGGTGCTGATCACCAAGGATCTGGCCGAGGAATTCATCCGGGATCTTTTCGACGCCTTCACCGGCAAGGCGGGCATCGACCGGCCCGACCGGGCAGCGCTGGAGGACAATCCGCTGGCGGTGCCTGGGATGCGGTTTTAAATCCCGGGCGCGTTTATGGCTCAGCCCTTGCGGATATGGAAACGGTGGCCGGTTTCGGTTTTCACCGTTTCCAGCAGCGCATGGCCGTCCTGATTGCAGAAATGCGTGATGTCGATGACCGCGAGCGGGTCGGTGGTTTCGACGAGAAGATCATCACCCTGTTTCAACTGAGCGAGGCGCCGACGCGTCTTGAGAACCGGCAAGGGGCATTTCAGCCCCTTGAGGTCATAGGTCTCGGTCACGACCGGGCTCACCAGAACTTCCAGAACGGCTTTCCGCTTTTCGCCTCATCCTGAGTCTGCACGGTTTCCTGCGCAACGGCATTGGGGTTCTGCGTCGGGACGGGGATGGCCTCAGCCACCGCTTCGGTCGCCTTCTTCTCGCTCGCCTTGGCCGTCTGCGTGGTGGCGTCGCCGGCGGTCTGCGTCGTGGTCGCCGTGGCGCTTCCACCGGTCTGGTTGCTGATCGCCGCCGATGCCGACTTGGCTTCCTGCTGGGTCAGCTTTTCCTGGTACTCGCTGAGCTTCATCAGCTTTCCGGCTTCGAGAGCCGAGCCCGTCGGTGCATAAGCGAGTTCGCGGCCCTTGCGCAGGTTGGCGACCAGCGCCTTGCGCTCGGCCTCGGTCGGATCGTACCAGACCATGCCGTCATATTTGCGCAGCGCCTTGGCGTAGGCGGCTTCGTAGGTCTTGTTGTAGCTGGAAAGGGCGGCTTGCAGGGCAGCCGGCGTCGTCATCTGCGGGCAGGCGCCTGCGGCGTTGAACGATCCGTCTGCCTGCTGGTTGAAGACGTATTTCTTGTCGCAGACATTGACCTCGGGCGGCCGCTTGGTGACTTCGAAATTGTCGTATCCGACCTTCAGCATTTTCCAGAAGTCGAAATGTTCGCTGTAGCGATGGCGGGCCATGTTTTCGGCCGTCATCCTGAAGGGGAAGGCCTGCAACTGCACACTCGTCTGGCCGCCCTTGAAGGCGTCGCGGGCGAATGCGTAGATTTCCAGGACCTGCTCGTCGGTCATCGAATAACAACCCGACGACGAACAGGCGCCGTGGATCATCAGGTTCGTGCCGTTGCGGCGGTTGGCCTGGTCGAACCGGTTGGGAAAACCGGTGTTGATCGCCAGGTAATATTTCGAATTCGGATTGAGGTGCGCCGGCGTGAGATTGTAGAAACCTTCCGGCGCCTGCCGGTCGCCTTCCTTGACCTTCGGCCCGAGTTTGCCGGACCAGGCGCAGATCTTGTATTCCTTGATCTTGTCAAAGCGGTTGTCGGTCTTCGCCTTCCAGATCTCCAGGACGCCTTCTTCCTTGAAGATGCGCATCATGATCGGCGAATTTTTGTCCATGCCCTTGGCGCGCATGTCCGCAACGATCTTCTGGGAAAGCGGATGCTGCACCTTGTCCTTGACGCCGGACAGGTCGGTCGTGGCGCTGTCGAGCGTATCGTTGCAGCCAGCCAGAGCTGCCGCCATCATGGAAAGAAGCACGTAATTTCTGATGCGCATTACAAAGCTCACGAACCGTCAGATCCGTTCCCGGATCTGTTTAATGGAAAGTAAACAGAATCATAGGTGCTTATACTTGACGAAAGCTTACCTGCCTATGCCGTCGCCCCCGGAAAGGCATCACAGCTAACAGGCATGATTGTGGCCAAGATTTGGCTGGTTTCGCGCCGCAGCGAGAATCTCAGAGGTTGCGGCCGATATTGAGGAATTTCTGCCGGCGCTCGTCGCGCAATTGCTCTCCGGAGCGCGACGAAAGCTCGCCCAGCGCGATGTCGATCATCTCGCCGGTGGCGGCGATCACGGTTTCGGGATCGCGGTGCGCGCCGCCGATCGGCTCGGGAATGATGCCGTCGATGATGCCGAGCCCCTTCAGGTCTTCTGCGGTGATCTTCATCGCCGTCGCTGCCTCGCGGGCGCGGGTTGAATCGCGCCAGAGGATCGAGGCTGCACCTTCCGGCGAAATCACGCTGTAGATCGAATGTTCGAGCATGTAGACGCGGTTGCCGGTGGCAACGGCGATGGCGCCGCCCGAGCCGCCTTCGCCGACGACGACGGAGATGATCGGCACCTTGACGTTCAGGCACATTTCCGTCGAGCGGGCGATGGCCTCCGCCTGGCCGCGTTCTTCGGCGCCGACGCCCGGATAGGCACCGGCCGTGTCGATCAGCGTGATGATCGGCAGGCCGAAGCGGTCGGCCATTTCCATGACTCGGATCGCCTTGCGGTAGCCCTCCGGCCGGGCGCTGCCGAAATTGTGCTTGATGCGCGACTTGGTGTCGTTGCCCTTTTCCTGGCCGATCACCGCGACGGGCTGGCCGTTGAAACGGGCAAGGCCCGCCTGGATCGCCGCGTCCTCGGAAAACTTGCGGTCGCCGGCGAGCGGCGTGAATTCGTCGAACAGCGCGGTGGCGTAGTCGATGAAATGCGGGCGCTGCGGGTGGCGGGCGACCTGTGTCTTCTGCCACGGGTTCAGCTTCGAGTAGATCTCCACCGTCGCTTCGCGGACGCGCACTTCCAGCCGTCCGATCTCGTCGGAGGTGTCGATGCTCTCGTCTTCCGTCGCCAGTTTCTTCAACTCGTGGATTTTGCCCTCAAGATCGGAAATAGGTTTTTCGAAGTCGAGATAATTGTGCATGTGATCCGTTTCCGATTGATCGTCCGGGCGGCGTGCCGGGGTTTTTTCCCCGCTGCCCGGGTCTAATCCCGTTTTTTGGCCTGTTTGGCAAGAGGGTGGTGTGTTTGAACCAGCTGCCGCAGTCTTTCATCCAGTACATGCGTATAGATTTGTGTCGTGGAAATGTCGGAATGTCCGAGAAGTTCCTGCACCACGCGCAGATCCGCCCCGTTCTGCAACAGGTGGCTGGCAAAGGCATGACGCATCACATGCGGCGATATTTTCGACGGCGTCAAGCCGGCGCGGATGGCAAGGTCCTTGAGATCGCGGGCGAAGACCTGGCGCGGCAGGTGGCCGAGCTTGCCGGCGGAAGGGAAGAGAAAAGCGCTCTCCTCCGGCTGTCCGGCAGCGGCGGCTTCCACCGCTTTTTGCGCGCCATAAGCCTTCAGCGCCGCGATGGCGGATTTCGACAGCGGCACAAGCCGCTCCTTGTTGCCCTTGCCGCGGACGGTCAGGAACCGGCCTTCCTCGTCGAGCACGCGGGCGGGAAGCGACACCAGTTCGCTGACACGCATGCCGGTGGCATAGAGCAGTTCGAGAAGAGCGAGCATCCGCAGTCGCGCCAGCCGGTCGCCGCCCGGCATCTGCGCCTCGGTTTCGGCCAGCGACAGCAGGCGGCTGACCTCATCGACGCTCATGATCTTCGGCAGGCTGCGGGCTTTCTTCGGCGTGTCGAGCACGCCGGTCGGATCGTCGCCGCGCAATCCTTCGGCATAGAGGAACTTGTAGAACTGCCGCATCGCCGACAGGCGGCGTGCCTGCGACGTGGCCTTGAAACCCTGGCCGGCGAGATGGGCGATGTAGGCGCGCAGGTCGGCGGGCGTGGCGGCGTCGAGCCGCACCTGCGTGCCGGCGAGGAAACCATGCAGATCGTCGAGGTCGCGTTGGTAGGATAACAGCGTGTTGGCGGCCGCACCGCGCTCGGCGCTCATCATTTCCAGGAAGGCTTCGATGCGTGCGCGGCTGAGGTCGCGGGCCATTATTGCTCGGCCTGCTTTTCGGTCTGTTGCACCGGGTTCAGCCGTTCGGAGGGAATGCGCACCGTCACGTCTCGCTCCCGCGGCTCGACGAACAGCACGAGCGCGAACATGACGCCGTAGATGACGCCGGCGATCATGCCGCAAACGAAAAGAAACCGGAACAATGTGGGCATCGCGATCTCCGCCAGAATCGCTCCATCTTATGACGAAGCCGCCCCGAAGGTGCAAGAAGGCGCGGGAAAAGCGACTTTTGCCGGCACATGCCTTGACGCTCCCGGCGCATTTGTCGATACGGTGTGAAAACAGAGTTTGACCGGACGATGACCGAAATTAGCCTACCGATCGCCGATACGCTGAGAGACAGGGCGCGCGCCGCGCTGGGCAGCCGCAATCTCATCCTCGTCGGCCTCATGGGGGCCGGAAAATCTTCCGTCGGCCGCATCGTCGCCACCCAGCTCGGCATCCCCTTCGTCGATACCGATCTCGAAATCGAACGCGTTTCGCGCATGACCATTCCGGAACTCTTCGCGGCTTACGGCGAGGAAGAATTCCGGGCGCTGGAAACCCGCGTCATCCGCAGGCTGCTGCGCCATGGGCCGCGTGTCGTCTCGACCGGCGGCGGCGCCTTCATCAACGAGCGGACGCGCCATCATTTGAAGCAGGGCGGTCTCTCCGTCTGGCTGAAAGCGGATCTCGACGTCTTGTGGGACCGGGTCAACAAGCGCGACAACCGGCCGCTGCTGAAGACGGAAAACCCGCGACAAACTCTCGAAAACTTGATGATCGCGCGTTATCCGATCTATGCGGAAGCGGATGTGACCGTGCAGTCCCGTGACGTGCGCAAGGAACAGATGGCCAAGGAAATCCTGGTCTCGATCGCCGGCCCCGCAGACGAAAGCCGTGAGAATGAACAATAATCCGTCTCCCTCCGCCGAACGTGTCGTGCATGTGCCGCTTGGCGACCGGTCCTACGACATCCTCATCGGTTCCGGCCTCGTCGCCCGCGCCGGCGCCGAGATCGCCACGCGGCTGAAGGGACGCAAGGCCGCCGTCATCACCGATGCCAATGTCGGCGCGCTTTATCTCGACGTCCTGATGCGCAGCCTTGCCGATGCCGGTTTCCAGGCCGTATCGCTCACCTTGCCGGCAGGCGAGAAGACCAAGAGCTTCGAGCACCTGATGACGGCCTGCGATGCGCTGCTCGATGCGCGCATCGAACGCAACGATGCGGTGATCGCGCTCGGCGGCGGCGTCATCGGCGATCTCACCGGCTTTGCCGCCGGCATCGTCCGCCGCGGCCTGCGCTTCGTGCAACTGCCGACCTCGCTGCTGGCGCAGGTCGATTCCTCCGTCGGCGGCAAGACCGGCATCAACACCCGTCACGGCAAGAACCTCGTCGGCGTCTTCTACCAGCCGGATCTGGTGCTGGCCGATACCGACGTGCTGAACACGCTGAGCGAACGCGAATTCCGCGCCGGCTACGCCGAGGTGGCGAAATACGGCCTGATCGACAAGCCGGACTTCTTCTCCTGGCTGGAAACCAACTGGCGCGACGTGTTTTCCGGCGGCGCGGCGCGAACGGAGGCGATTGCCGTCAGTTGCCAGGCGAAATCCGACGTGGTCGCCGCCGACGAGCGCGAAAACGGCCAGCGCGCCTTGCTCAATCTCGGCCATACCTTCGGCCATGCGCTGGAAGCGGCGACGAATTATGACAGCGCCCGGCTGGTGCACGGCGAGGCGGTGTCGATCGGCATGGTGCTGGCGCATCAGTTTTCCGCCCGGCTGAACCTTGCCAGCCCCGATGACGGCATGCGTGTTGCAACGCACCTGAAGACGGTCGGCCTGCCGGTTTCGATGAACGAGATCCCCGGCGACCTGCCGCCGGCCGAGGTGCTGATGGATGCGATCGCCCAGGACAAGAAGGTCAAGAGCGGCAAGCTCACCTTCATCCTGACCCGCGGCATCGGCCAGTCTTTCGTCGCCGACGACGTGCCGGCTTCCGAAGTCCTGAGCTTCCTGAGGGAAAAACATCCAAGATGACGGTTGAGGGCACGCTGGCATTTTTCGGGGCATACTGGCCGGAAATCGTCGCGATTGCGGTCCTCGTTCTTCTGTCGGCGTTCTTTTCCGGTTCGGAGACCGCGCTGACGGCGGTGTCGCGCAGCCGCATGCACACGCTGGAAAACAATGGCGGCAAGCGCGCCGGCATGGTGCGCCGGCTGATCGATCGCCGTGACCGCCTGATCGGCGCGCTGCTGATCGGCAACAACCTCGCCAATATTCTTGCCTCGGCGATCGCCACCAGCCTGTTCATCCGCCTGTGCGGCGGTTTCGGCGTGGCGGTGGCGGCGCTGGTGATGACGGTGATCCTCGTGGTCTTCGCCGAGGTGCTGCCGCGCAGCTTCGCGATTTCGACGCCGGATCGGTTTGCGCTTTCCGTTGCCTGGCCCGTGCGGCTGTTCGTGGCGGTGGTCGGGCCGGTGTCGTCCTTCTTCAACATGCTGGTCCGGCGGCTGCTCATCGCCTGCGGGGTCAATCTTTCCGGCGAGGCGCCGATGCTGTCGGCGCAGGACGAGATCCGCGGCGCCGTCGATCTGCTGCATCGCGAGGGCTCGGTGGTCAAGGCCGACCGTGACCGGCTGGGCGGCGTCCTCGACCTGGAGGAGCTGGAGCTTTCCGACATCATGGTCCACCGCATGGCAATGCGGGGCATCAACGCCGAGGATCCGCCGGAGGCGGCGGTGCGCGCCATTCTCGAAAGCCCCTATACGCGCATGCCGGTCTGGCGCGAATCGACCGACAACATCATCGGTGTCGTGCATGCCAAGGATGTGCTGCGCGAGCTTGCCGAGCCGGATGTGGCGCCGGCCAATATCGATATCGTCGGGATCGCCCAGAAACCCTGGTTCGTGCCCGACAGCACCAGCCTCAAGGACCAGCTGAACGCCTTCCTGCGCCGCAAGGTGCATTTCGCCGTCGTCGTCGACGAATATGGCGAGGTGCAGGGCATCGTGACGCTGGAGGACATCCTCGAAGAGATCGTCGGCGATATCGCCGATGAGCATGATGTCGAGATTTCCGGCGTGCGGCCGGAAGCGGACGGGTCGATCGTCGTCGATGGCGGCGTACCGATCCGCGATCTCAACCGGGCACTCGACTGGAACCTGCCGGACGAGGAGGCGACGACGATCGCCGGCCTGGTCATCCACGAATCGATGACCATCCCGGAGGAGCGGCAGGCCTTTACCTTCCACGGCAAGCGTTTCATCGTCATGAAGCGGGAGAAGAACCGCATCACGCAGCTGCGCATCCGCCCGGTCGAGGACGAAATCAAGCCGGTGTGATGCCGTCGGGCATTTGTATATTGGCTTCTCGCCGTCAGGCGCCTATATGGGGTCCAGTTCCCTTTACCAGCGGGTGGGTTCACCGGGTGCGGCAGGCTCGACGGCCAGCGCATGCAGACCCGCATCGAGTTCCGGCTTCAACAGCTCCGTGATGGCACGATGACGCGCAAGCCGCGTCATGCCGGCGAATTTCGGCGAGACGATGCGCACGCGCATATGCGTTTCGCCTTCGCCCGTCATATCGGCATGGTGGCCGGCATGCAGATGGCTTTCGTTGATCACCGCCAGCCGTTCGGGCTGGAAGGCGTCCGTGAGCTTCTGTTCGATGCGGGCTTGAAGCGACATCGGGCCTCCTTCCGGCGTGTCCGCCTGTTGGCAAAGGGTTCCCAACAAGCCAGCAACATTCCGCTTTGTCAATTCTTGTTGTGCCTTCGGCACCGTACCATAATCAGGCCCCATGAAACTTGATTCAAAAATCTTCGATCGCATCCGCACCCGCCGGAAACGGGAGCAGGAGACCGAGCTGTCCGGTCCCACCTGCCAGTGGGACGGGTGCGACAAAAAGGGCGTTCACCGCGCTCCCGTCGGGCGCAATGCCGAGGGACAGTTCTTTCTGTTCTGTTTCGACCACGTCCGGGAATACAACAAGGGTTACAATTATTTCTCCGGCCTGTCGGACACCGAGATCGCCCGCTACCAGAAGGAAGCGATCACCGGCCACCGACCCACCTGGACCGTTGGTGTCAACAAGGCGGCGCGTTCCGCGCCGCTGCACGCCGATACGCGCTCGGGTGCGGCCGGCGCCCAGGCACGGATGAAGGACCCTTTCGGTTTCGTGCAGCAGTCGCGTGGCAAAGGGTCGCGTTTCGCCCCGCAGCAGCGCAAGCTGAAAACGCTGGAATCGAAAGCCTTCGATACGCTGGGTCTCGGCCCCGCCGCGACGGCGGCGGAAATCAAGCATGCCTACAAGGATCTGGTCAAAAAACACCATCCGGATGCCAATGGCGGCGACCGGGGCTCGGAAGAGCGTTTTCGCGCCGTCATCCAAGCATATCAATTGTTAAAGCAGGCTGGTTTCTGCTAAGGGACAACGTCTGATCCGTCACCGACCTATACCCGCCGAGTGACACTGTTACGAAATGTATGAGATTTATGCGGCCGGGCGGCAGCGCCTGCTTTGGAGACATGATGAGCAAGACTGAACTCGATTACTCGAACCTGCCGGATACCACCGTTTCGGTGCGGGAGGTCTTCGGCATTGATACCGATATCCGCGTGCCGGCCTACAGCAAGGGCGATGCCTATGTGCCCGATCTCGATCCGGACTATCTTTTCGACCGTGAGACGACGCTCGCCATCCTGGCCGGCTTTGCCCATAACCGCCGCGTCATGGTCTCCGGCTTCCACGGAACCGGCAAGTCCACCCATATCGAGCAGGTCGCAGCCCGCCTCAACTGGCCTTGCGTGCGCGTCAACCTCGACAGCCATGTCAGCCGTATCGACCTCGTCGGCAAGGATGCGATCGTCGTCAAGGACGGCCTGCAGATCACCGAATTCAAGGACGGTATCCTGCCCTGGGCCTACCAGCACAATGTCGCGCTCGTCTTCGACGAATACGATGCCGGCCGCCCGGACGTGATGTTCGTCATCCAGCGCGTGCTGGAATCCTCCGGCCGCCTGACGCTGCTCGACCAGAGCCGCGTCATCCGCCCGCATCCCGCCTTCCGCATCTTCTCGACGGCCAACACCGTCGGCCTCGGCGATACGACCGGCCTCTATCACGGCACGCAGCAGATCAACCAGGCGCAGATGGACCGCTGGTCGATCGTCACGACGCTCAACTACCTGCCGCACGACAAGGAAGTCGATATCGTGCTCGCCAAGGTGAAGAGCTTCGAGGGCGCCGGCCGCGACACCGTTTCCAAGATGGTGCGTGTTGCCGACCTGACCCGCGCCGCCTTCGTCAACGGCGACCTCTCCACCGTCATGAGCCCGCGCACGGTGATCACCTGGGCGGAAAATGCCGAGATCTTCGGCGACGTCGCCTTCGCCTTCCGCGTCACCTTCCTCAACAAGTGCGACGAACTGGAGCGGGCGCTGGTGGCTGAGCATTATCAGCGCGCCTTCGGCGTCGAACTCAAGGAAAGCGCTGCGAACATCGTTCTCAGCGCCTGAGGGTATGTGAAGACAGGTCATGGCAGGTCGAGGCGATAATACCAGAACGAAACCCGGCGGACCGGTGGACATGGAGCCATTGCGCCGGGCCATCACCGGCTGCGTGCGCTCCATTGCCGGTGACGGCAATGTCGAGGTCGCCTTCGCCAACGAGCGTCCCGGCATGGCCGGCGACCGTATCCGCCTGCCGGAACTGTCGAAGCGTCCGACGGCGCACGAGCTTGCCGTCACCCGCGGGCTCGGCGATTCCATGGCGCTGCGCATTGCCTGCCATGATGCCAAGGTGCACGCCTCGATGGCGCCGCAGGGCAGCGATGCCCGCATCATCTTCGATGCGGTCGAGCAGGCGCGGGTGGAATCGATCGGCGCGCTGCGCATGAGCGGCACGGCGAGCAACCTCGCCTCCATGCATCACGAAAAATACGCCAAGGCGAATTTCGGCACTGTCGAGCGGCAGCAGGATGCGCCGATCGAAGAGGCCCTGGCGATGATGGTGCGTGAGCGGCTGACCGGCGAGAAGCCGCCGGCAAGCGCCGGCAAGGTGCTCGATCTCTGGCGCGGTTTCATCGAGGACAAGGCGGCCGGCGATCTTGAAAAGCTGGCGGCCTCGATCGAGGACCAGCCGGCCTTCGCCCGCCTGGTGCGCAGCATGCTGACCTCGATGGAGATGGCGGAAGAATACGCCAACGAGGACAGCGAGCCGGACAGCGAGGACACCAGCACCGACGAGGACCAGCCGCGCAGCGACGAGCAGAACGAAGAAAACGTCGATGAGGAGGCCGGCTCCGATGCCGCACCTGCCGAGGAAAGCGAAGCCTCGCAGGAGCAGATGGAAGACGGCGAGATGGACGGCGCCGAGATTTCCGAGGAGGAACTCTCCGACGACGGCGACGAGGATTCCGAGACGCCCGGCGAGACCCGCCGTCCGAACAGCCCCTTCGACGATTTCAACGAGAAGGTCGATTACCACGTCTATACCGAGGAATTCGACGAGGAGATCACCGCCGAGGAGCTGTGCGACGAGGCGGAGCTGGATCGCCTGCGCGCCTTCCTCGACAAGCAGCTTGCCCACCTGCAGGGCGCCGTCGGCCGGCTGGCCAACCGCCTGCAGCGCCGCCTGATGGCGAAGCAGAACCGCTCCTGGGATTTCGACCTGGAAGAAGGTTATCTCGATACGGCGCGCCTGCCGCGTATGATCATCGACCCGATGCAACCGCTCTCCTTCAAGATGGAGCGCGACACCAAGTTCCGCGATACGGTGGTGACGCTGCTGATCGACAATTCCGGCTCGATGCGCGGCCGGCCGATCACCGTCGCCGCCACCTGCGCCGACATCCTGGCGCGCACGCTGGAGCGTTGCGGCGTCAAGGTCGAGCTGCTGGGCTTCACCACCAAGGCCTGGAAGGGTGGCCAGTCACGCGAAAAATGGCTGGCCGGCGGCAAGCCCGCCACGCCCGGTCGCCTCAACGACCTGCGCCATATCGTCTACAAGTCCGCCGATGCGCCGTGGCGCCGCGCCCGCCGCAATCTCGGCCTGATGATGCGCGAGGGCCTGCTCAAGGAAAACATCGACGGCGAGGCGCTGATGTGGGCGCACAACCGCCTGATCGGCCGTCCGGAGCAACGCAAGATCCTGATGATGATCTCGGACGGCGCGCCGGTCGACGACTCGACGCTGTCGGTCAATCCGGGCAACTATCTGGAACGGCATCTGCGTGCGGTCATCGAGCAGATCGAGACGCGTTCGCCGGTGGAACTGCTGGCAATCGGTATCGGTCACGACGTGACGCGGTATTATCGCCGTGCCGTGACCATCGTCGATGCCGACGAACTGGCGGGCGCGATGACCGAGCAGCTTGCCTCGCTGTTCGAGGACCAGAGCGCGGGTTCGCGTGGCGGTCGCCGCCGTCGCGCCGGGTGATTGCTGCCGATGCGTTTCACCCGCTGCCTGGCCGCGCTGACCTTCCTTTTCGCGGTCCCGGCATCGGTGCCCGCTCTTGCTGGCGAGACGGCTGTGATGACCAGCCGGGTGATTTCCGCCTTCAAGGTCGGCTCGCCTGAAACCCGTTTTGGCGCGTTGGAGTTTGTCGGCGGGCTGGAATTGAGTTCGACGACATCGCTGTTCGGCGCCGTGTCCTCGATCCGCTTTCGCCCCGATGGCCGGAATTTCATCGCCGTCCTCGATACCGGGCACTGGATGACCGGTACGGTGGATCGTGACGGCGAAGGCCGGCTCTCCGACATGTCCGACCTCACCATCACCTCGATGATCGACAAGGACGGTCAGGACGAGACGGTGAAATGGAACATGGATGCCGAAGGCATGACGATCCGCGGCGACGACATCCTTGTCAGCTTCGAACGGCGCCATCGCATCGACATCTATCCGCTCTCCGGTTTCGAGACGTCGCGGCCGAAAAAATCCATTCCGTTCCTGATTCCAAAGAATGAATTGCGGGCGAATGGCGGCTTCGAGATGATTGCCGCGTCACCGGCGGAAAGCCCGCTCAAGGGTAGCATAGTGATCATCGCCGAGAAGAGCGTCGACAAGAAAGGCAATCTGTTTGCCGCCGTCGTCGATGGTCCCGCAAAGGGGCTGTTTTCGGTCAGGCGCCATGATTCCTTCGACGTGACCGATGGCGCCTTCCTGCCGAATGGCGATCTTCTGATCCTGGAGCGGCGCTTCAACTGGGCAACCGGCATCGCCATGCGTATCCGCCGCCTCAAGGGCGCCGACATTGTGCCGGGTGCTGTCGTCGACGGTGACATCCTGATCACCGCCGATTTCAACTACCAGATCGACAATATGGAAGGGCTTGACGTCATCACCGGCGAGGATGGCGCAACGCACATCATCCTCACCTCCGACGACAACCATTCCATTCTCCAGCGCAATGTGATGCTGGAGTTCAGGCTGGTCGAATAAGGCTTGCCTTTCAGGCGGATTTGACCGCCGGCATCGGTTTCAGCACGCTCATCAGCGCGCCGTAGGGCAAGAGCATCACAAGTCCGACGATGATCTTCACCGAAAAATCGCCGATCGCCCAGGAAATCCAGCGGGGAGCCTCTGCGGCGAAGACGCCGAGGATCGGTGCCGATTCCAGCGCGAAAGGATCGTTTGGCCCGAAGACGACGAACATCGCGGCAAACGCAAACGAGAAGAAGATCACCGTGTCGAGCGCCGAGCCGATCAGCGAGCCGACCAGCGGCGCGCGCCACCAACTCTGCCGCCGCAAGCGGTTGAAGACGGCGATATCGAGCAGCTGGCCGAGCAGATAGGCCGAACCGGACGCAATGGCGATGCGCGGCATGGAAGTGACGAAGGACAGCGCCACGCCGACGACGAAGCCGGCAAGCACCACCCGGCGCGCCATGGAGGGGCCGAACTGGCGGTTGGTCAGGTCGGTTACCAGGAAGGCGACGGGATAGGTGAAGGCACCCCAGGTCAGCAGATCGCCGAGAGCGATGCCGAACAGCATTCCCGATACGGGAAACTGAACCAGAAAATTCGAGGCGACGACGACGAGCGTCATCAGCAGGGTGTAGATTATGAAATAGCGTGTCGTGAGCATTTTTTTATCCTGGGTGATGCCACCAGTTGGAGGGACGAACCGGACAAAACAAAAGGCCTGACCGGATTATCCGTGCAAGCCTTCTGTCGTCCGTATGTTTTTTAGAAGCAGGCCGGATTAAGCGGCGGCTGCGACTTCTGCAGACTTCTTGGCGATCTGACGACGCAGCAGGCGGGCGCGCATGCTCAGTTCGTTCTCGCTGGCCTTCAACAGGAACGCATCGAGACCACCACGATGCTCGACGGAGCGCAGGGCTGCAGCGGAAACGCGCAGACGGAAACGCTGGCCGAGGGCGTCGGAAATGAGCGTTACCTGGCACAGGTTGGGCAGGAAACGACGCTTGGTCTTGTTGTTGGCGTGGCTGACGTTGTTGCCTACCTGGACGCCCTTGCCGGTCAATTCGCATACACGCGACATGGTACCACCTATTGTTTTTCTTCGCCAATGAACACCAAGCCGGACAAAACCGGTGAGGCAATCCAACTGGCCATGATTGGAAAGTTGCGGTTCTATAGTCAGCAGAGCCGCCCGCGTCAAGCCAAACCTTGGCTCTTGTAGCATTTCTGACAAAAAGCTGCTGTTTTCTTGGCTTAGCAAAAACCCTATAGAGTGGGTTCGGCCGCCCTACAGCAGGCGGGCCGCAGGAGCAACAGCATGGCAATGATCGCCGTTCGATTCTGCATGATGGCAGCAATATTGATGTCCAGCCTGCCGGCCAAGGCAGACGAGATCCATCACGAGATGGAATATAGCGTCGCGCTCTCCGGTCTGCCGATCGCACGCGCCAGTTTCTCCACCTCGATGGACAACAAGCGCTATAAGATAGATGGAAACATCTCTTCCGCCGGCATCGCCAATTTGATCACGCGGATTTCGGCGCGGACCACCGTCAGCGGCACGGTGTCTGCCGACCGCTTCCAGGCGCGCAACTACCTGCTGAACTATACGAGCGGCAAGAAGACACGCGTCTACGAGGTGAATTTCCGCAACGGCAACGTCACCTCCAATTCGATCACGCCCGAGCCGCGCCGTAACCCGAACAACTGGGTGCCGGTAACCGAAAAGGACCTGCGTGCCGTTCTCGACCCGATTTCCGGCATCATCCTGCCGGCCAACAAACAGGTCTGCCCGGCAAGGCTGCCGATCTTCGACGGCGAGACGCGCATGGATCTCGTGCTGTCGCCGAAAGACAGCAAGCCGTTTTCGACCAAGGGTTTCAAGGGCGATGCCATCGTCTGCAGCGTCCAGTTCGTGCCCAAGGCCGGCTTCAAGAAGAACCGCAAGGACATCGATTACCTGAAGAAACTGAAGACGATGGAAATCTGGTTCGCCAAGGCCGATCCGGTCAATGTCTATGCCCCGGTCTACGTCAAGATCCCGACGGAATACGGCATGCTGACGGTGTCCGCCGTCAAGTTCGGCGGCAACACCTGAGCAAATCCGCGCTGACCGTCTACGGCAGGCCCGGCATCCAGCCGGGCGGCGCCATCTCGAACCTGGAAAATTCGAAACCGGGCGCCACGGTGCAGCCGACCAGCGTATAGTCTCCGCGCGATTGCGCCGCCTGCCACCAGCCGGCCGGCACGATGGCCTGCGGCCGTTCGCCGGAAAGGATATCCGGGCCAAGCACCAGTGCGTCGACCAGCAAGCCGTCCGAGGATCGCTCCAGCGTCAGCGGCGCGCCGGCGTAATAGTGCCAGACCTCCGTGGCATCGTGAACCTTGTGCCAGTGCGAGCGTTCGCCGGCTTCGAGAAGGTAATAGATCGCCGTCGAATGGCCGCGCTCGCCGCCCGTCACGTCGCGAAAGGTCTGCACGTACCAACCGCCTTCGGGATGGCGTTCCATGTTCAACGCCGTGATGATCTCCGCTGCCGTCATCAGAAATTGTCCTTGCGCTTGCGGATTTCGGCAAACACCTCTTCGTTCGTGCGGCTTTCCATCAGAAGGTTGCGGCGGATGGCGGGATCGGCGACGCGCAGGAAGGGATTGGTTTCTTTTTCCAGCCCAAGCATCGTCGGGATGGTGAAGCCGCCGGCCGCCCTTATTTCCTCGATTTCGGCGACGCGTGTCTTCAGGCGTTCGTTGTCCGGATCGATGGTCAGCGCGAAACGGGCATTGGAGAGCGTGTATTCGTGGCCGAAATACACCGCCGTCTCGTCGGGCAGGGCGGCAAGCTTCTGCAGCGAATGCCACATGTCGGCTGCCGGGCGTTCGAACAGGCGGCCGCAGCCGAGTGCAAACAGCGTATCGGCGGCAAACAGCAGCTTGGCATCGGGCAGGTGGTAACAGACATGGCCGGCCGTGTGGCCCGGCGTCTCGATAACATTGACCGGATAGCTGCCGAATTCGAAGGTATCGCCGTCGGCGACCGCACGGTCGAGGCCGGGAATGGCGACGGCCTCTTCGCGCGGGCCGATGATTTCGAGGCCGTAACGCTCCTTCAGCGCCAAATTCGCTTCGACGTGGTCGGTATGGTGATGGGTGGTGAAGATATGGGTGATCTTCCAGCCGTTGCGTTCCGCGGCGGCAACGATCGGCGCCTCCTCGGGTGCATCGATGCTGGCGGTCAGGTGGGATTCCGGATCGTGCAGCAGGACGCCGAAATTGTCGCTGCGGCAGGGAAAAACTTCGATCTGCAAAGGTCTCATGATGAAAACACCGGCTTTTCTAAGGTTGGATGAAAATGTAGTCGCTCGCGCCTTGAAGTCCATCCACTCGCTGATAACATTTGCAAAATGTATGCCGATATCGTCGATCTCCGCGAATTTTACCATTCCGAACTCGGACGCCGCGCCGAGTATTCGATTGCCATGGCGCTATCCTCCCTGTGGGCGCGGTTGCCGCAGGAGCGGTTGGTGGGGCTTGGTTACACCGTGCCGTTTCTCGACCGCTTCCGCGGCGATACGGAACGCAGCTTCGCCTTCATGCCGGCGGGGCAGGGGGCGGTAAACTGGCCGGTGGGCGAACTGTCCTCCACGGCACTGGTCTTCGACGAGGAACTGCCGCTTCCCGATTCATCCATCGATCGCATTCTCATGGTGCATTCGCTGGAATTTGCCGAAAGCCCGCGGGAGACGCTGAAAGAGGTGTGGCGTGTGCTGGCGCCGGGCGGGCGGCTGGTGATCGTCGTGCCCAATCGCCGCGGCGTGTGGGCGCGCATGGAGCATACGCCCTTCGGTTCCGGCCGGCCCTATTCACGCGGCCAGCTAACCGGCCTGCTGCGCGAAACCAATTTCACCCCCGGTGCGACCGCCGAGGCGCTGTTTTTCCCCCCGTCGCAGGTGCGGGCGGTGCTCAAGCTGCGTCAGGCATTCGAGCGCCTGGGGAGGACGCTGTGGCCTGCCTTTTCCGGTGTGATCATCGTCGAGGCGCAGAAGCGGCTTTATCAGGGACTGCCGGTCACCGCCCGGGCGTCGCGCCGCGTTTTCGTGCCGGTTCTGGCGCCACAGGGGGTGCCGACGACCCGCGACCACGTCCCGCGTCATCGATGATCGTCGAGAACGACGGCTGATACTCGACAAAAGCCGATTTCGGGGCTAATCCCGAGAAGTCTTTTTCCGGGCTTTGTCCCGCTTTCCGTAAGGTCGATCCGATGAGCGTTGAGATGATTGAGCCCGTTCCGCGTCCGGGCATTCTGGATATTGCCGCCTACGTTCCCGGAAAGGAACATGCGCCGGGCGTCGCCCGCGTCTACAAGCTCTCCTCCAACGAGACGCCGCTCGGCGCCAGCCCGAAGGCGATCGAAGCCTTCCGCCGGAGCGCCGAACAGCTGGAGCGTTATCCGGACGGCCAGGCGGTGGAGCTTCGCGAGGCGATTGCCGCCACCTACGGGCTCAACGTCGCCAATATTCTCTGCGGCAACGGTTCCGACGAACTGCTCGGGCTATTGTGCCACGTCTATCTCGGCACCGGTGACGAGGCGATCATCACCGAGCATGGCTTCCTCGTCTACAAGATCCAGATCATGGCCGCCGGTGCGACACCGGTGACGGTGAAGGAAAGGGATTGCACCGTCGATGTCGATGCGATCCTGGCGGCGGTGACGCCCAGGACCAGGATGGTGTTCATCGCCAACCCGGGCAATCCGACCGGCACCTATGTTCCGGTCGCCGAGATCCGCCGCCTGCATGCGGCCCTGCCGAAAAACGTGCTGCTGGTGCTGGACGCCGCTTATGCCGAATACGTCAAGCGCAACGACTACGAGGCCGGCATCGAGCTGGTCTCCGCCAATCGCAACGTGGTGATGACCCGCACCTTCTCTAAGGTGCACGGCCTTGCCGCCCTGCGTATCGGCTGGATCTATGCGCCGGCGGCGATCATCGACGCGCTGAACCGGGTGCGCGGCCCCTTCAACATGAATGCGCCGGCCATTGCCGCGGGTGCTGCCGCCATTCGCGACCAGGCTTTCGTCGAAACGGCGGTCGCCTACAATGCGCTGTGGCTCGACAAGCTGACGCATGCGCTGGAGGCGATCGGCCTGAAGGTGACGCCTTCGGTCACCAACTTCGTGCTCATCCATTTCCCCGATGTCGACGGCAAGCGGGCGGCGCAAGCCGACGACTTCCTGACGAGCCGCGGCTATATCCTGCGCGCCGTTCGTGGTTATGGTTTTGCCAATGCCCTGCGCATGAGCATCGGTCCGGAAGAGGCCAATCGCGGCGTCATCGAGGCACTCGGCGAATTCATGGGCAAGACAGCATGAATAGCGTGCAGTTCGAGCGTGTTGCGCTGATCGGTATCGGCCTGATCGGCGGCTCCATAGCCCGCGATATAGCGGCGCTCGGCCTGGCGCGCGAGATCGTCGTTTCGAGCCGTAGCGCTGAAACGCTGAAACGTGCCGAAGAACTCGGCCTCGGCACATCCTACGTCGCTTCGGCCGCCGAGGCCGTGAAGGACGCCGATCTGGTGATCGTGTCTGTGCCGGTCGGGGCTTCGGGCGCTGTTGCGGAACAGATAGCCGGCTATCTGAAGCCAGGCGCGATCGTTACCGACGTCGGTTCCACCAAGGCTTCGGTGATCGCGCAGATGTTGCCGCACATGCCGGCACATGTGCATTTCATTCCCGGCCATCCGATTGCCGGTACGGAAAAATCAGGTCCCGATGCCGGCTTTGCCGGCCTGTTCCGGGGGCGCTGGTGCATCCTGACGCCGCCGCCGGGGACGGACGCGGAGGCACTGTCCAGGCTCAAGCATTTCTGGGAAAGCCTCGGTTCGCGCGTCGACGAGATGGATGCCCAGCACCACGACAAGGTGCTGGCCATCGTCTCGCACCTGCCGCATATCATCGCCTACAATATTGTCGGCACGGCCGACGATCTGGAGACGGTGACGGAATCGGAAGTCATCAAATATTCCGCTTCGGGCTTTCGCGATTTCACCCGCCTGGCGGCGTCCGATCCGACCATGTGGCGCGACGTCTGCCTGCACAACAAGGATGCGATCCTTGAAATGCTGGCGCGGTTTTCTGAGGATCTTGCCTATCTGCAGCGGGCGATCCGCTGGGGCGAGGGCGACAAGCTGTTCGATCTCTTCACCCGCACCCGCGCCATCCGCCGGTCGATCGTCGAGGCCGGCCAGGATGTCGATGCGCCGGACTTCGGCCGGCACGCATTGGACAAGAAGGATTGAGGGGACAAGAAGGACTGAGGGGACAAGAAGGGTTGACGGCGGACCTCAGATCGGCGGGATTTCGCCGACCTTGATGAAGCCGCTGATCATGATGTCGCCGTCCCTGAGCGTCAGGTCGACGGAGACCTGATTGCCGCCGGAAACGAGCGCGGTCAGCATGTTGCCGGCGGTGTCGATGTTTTTCGCGGCCTCCGGAAAGGCCGTCTTCAGCGTCTGCCGCCAGCCCTCGATCCCGGCGATTTCGAGCTTCAGCTTGCCGGAGACGTAGCCTTCGTCGTTGAAGGAGAACGGGCCGCTGATCCGCAGCGTCCGGCCTTCGCCGAGATCGGCCGACAGCGCCCGCAGTTCTCCCTTGGCGCCGCGCAGGTTCGCGGCATCCTTGCCTGCACCTTGGAGAAGGGCGGCCTTCTCGGCCATGGTCACGTCGACATCGACGGTCACCGGTGGCAGCGGCCGGTCCTTGCCTTCGACGGTGCCGGAGACCGCCAGCAGGCTTGCGGCGGCATCGAGGTCGGGGCCGTTGCGGCGCAGGTGCAGTTCGCCGTGGCTGGCGTTCAGGTTGAGCAATTCACCGGCCAGCGCCGAAACGAGGTTCGCCTTCAGGCCGTCGACGGCCAGCGAAGTCCGTTCGACGCCATCCGTGGCAAGCTGGGCGCTGGATTGCAGGGCCGTCCATTCGGCCGAAAAAGTCAGCCCGGGCGCCGCGCGCACCACCACCGGCTCGTCCACCTCGAAGACGACATGGAAGGGGTCGTAGACCTGTGCGGCGGAGCGCAATGCGCCGAAGGAGGCGGAGATGCCGCGGCGGTTGTCATCGATGCTGACGCCGGAGCAGAACAGGCCGAACCGGAAGGGAAAGCCGCGGATTTCGGCGTCCGGGCATTCGGCGGAGATCGCCGCACCCTGGCTGCGGTCGAGCGCCGCCATCAGCCGCGACCGCGCCTGGTCGGCGACAAAATACCAGCCGCCGGTATAGATGCCGATCACCAGGAGAATGCAGATGCCGAGGATCCTGACCTTTTTGCTGGTGTTGGCCTGTCCGGTGCGGCTTGACGCTGCCATGATGTTCTCCAAAGGTGATTCACGATCTTTAGGGTATTTCCGCGTTCTTCGAATCGCGAAAACTCTTTATTCTTTTGTTTTGACGCAATTCCGGCCGCAAAATCGCGACGCACTTTTGCTGGAATGGCTCTACCTGTGACGTGGCGTGCGATATGGACGAATTTTGGGTGTTTGGCTACGGTTCGCTGATGTGGAACCCCGGCTTCGATTATGCGGAACGGTCCCAGGGGCAACTTTTCGGTTATCGCCGCGCGCTCTGCGTCCGATCGTGGGTGCATCGCGGCACGCAGGAAAAACCGGGACTGGTCCTCGGCCTCGATCGCGGCGGCTCCTGCCGCGGCATGGCGTTCAAGGTGACGGCAGGGCAGGAGGCGGCGACGCTTGCCTATCTGCGTGAGCGCGAGCTGGTGACGCATGTCTATCTGGAGCGGACGCTGCAGGTCGTGCTTGCGGACGGCCGCAAGGTCAGGGCGCTGGCCTATGTCATCGACCGGGGCCATACCCAGTATGCCGGCGGCCTCGATGCGCTGGACGCCGCCCGGGTCGTTTCAACGGCCAAGGGGCGCTCCGGCCCGAACGATGCCTATGTCTTCAATACGCTTGCCCACATGCAGGAGATGGGCATTCGCGACCAATGGCTGGAAAGCGTGGCGGCGGAGGTCAGGCGGCTGGCTCAACCGCCGGCCTGAAGTTCGGCGAGCCGCCGCGCCGCCGTCGGCGGCAGCGGGATATGCGGATTGTTCCTGATGGTTTCGACCAGCAGCTCGTCGCTTGCCTTTTCCGTCACCTCCATCAGCTTGGCGAAGAAGGCGTCGGTCTCCATGCCCGGCATGATCGGCGGCAGGATGCGCACCTTGAAATGGCCGGGATAACGGACGGACTTGCGCCGTGGCCAGAACAGACCGGGATGCATGGCGACGGGCACAACCGGCACGCCGAGGTCACGATACATGCGGGCGATGCCGAACTTGTATTCCGGCGGCGCACCCGGCGGGCGGCGGGTGCCTTCGGGATAGATGATCAGCTGCCGGCCGTTTTCCATCTCCTCGCGGGCGCGCTTCAACACTGCCAGCATCACCTTGCCCCTGGCGCCGCGATTGACCGGGATCATCCGCTGCTTGAGCACGTACCAGCCAAACAGCGGGATCCACATCAACTCGCGCTTGAGGATGTAGACGGGGTCGTCCAGCCACGGCAGAAGGCCGAACGTGTCCCAGAAGGACTGGTGTTTCGGCGCGAAGATATAGCCGCCGCTCTTCGGGATGTTTTCCAGTCCCTCGATTTCGAAGCTGGCGCCGGCCACCTTTTCGAACAGCCAGTTGCTCGACCGCGCCCAGGCTTTCGGGATCGCATAGGCCTTCTTGCGCGGCAGCAGGAAATAGGCCGGCGTCAGGACGATCATGCGGATGATGAGGTTGGCGTAGAACAGCGTATTGAACAGGATCGAACGCAATGTGAGCATCAAGCGGCTTCCTTGGCACGGTTGCCGTGTGCCTACACGATATCGCGACGAATCAAAAGCGCATCCGCCTCAAGATTTCAGCCCGGCGGCTGCGGGTTCATCGTCGGTGCGCAATCCGGTCATGCCGCCATAACCGGTGAAATCACGCGCCGAGGCGGCGATGATCTTCACATATTCGACGATCAGGGCCCGAAGCACGTCGGGATCGGCAAACCAGTTCTTCGCCTTGAGGTCGGATCGCACCACCGGATAAGGAACGAATTCGGTCTGCGGATCGAGCCGACGCAGTTCGAAGAGGCTTCGCGGCATGTGATAGTTGTTGGTCACCACCAGCACCCGCCTGTAGCCGCGGTCATGGATCCAGCGCACGGTCTCGGTGGCATTGCCGATAGTGTCGAGCGCCTCGTAGCCGATATCGACGCAGCAGGAAAACAGGTCGTCGGAGCTCTTGGTCAGCCGGCGGATCTGGGCGCGCGAGGTTGCCGGATGCACGCCCGATATCAGCAGGCGCTCGCCGGCGCCCGAACGCAGCAGTTCCACCGCCTGGTCGATGCGCTGCGAACCGCCCGTCAGCACGACGATGGCATCCGCCTTGGCTTCGGACGGCGGCGCGAGCGCGGTGACGCGATCGGCAAACCAGAGGAAACCGGCAAAGGTGGCGGCCGCCAGCAGGATGGTGAAGATGCCGAGAAGCCTGGCCACACGCCGGATCGGCCCTCGCCGCGCCGGCTTCTGCCCGGGCGGGGCGCTACGCGAAATCAGGAAATCGGTCTTGCGCGTGATGCGGCTCATCATGGTGATTCGTGAATATCGGGAGATTGCGGCGAGGAACAGGCCCTTTCATGTCGCGGCGCGATCTAATCCGGAAGATTGTCGGTCCGGGCCGGGTCGGACCGGATGAGGTCGATTTCGTCGATGGTGCGCATCACCGTGATGCGGGCCGTCAGCGTCGTCAGAAGGGCGATGACCAGCATGGTGGCAAAGATGCCGAGATAGCCCATCCAGCCGATGGAAAAGGTGCCGAACAGCGCTGTGGCCTGGTCGGTTTGCGGCGTGGCAAGCGTCCGCCCCTGCCAGAAACTGGCGGCGCCGAAGACCGCCGCTGCGAGAATGCCGCCGGCGGCAGATCCTTTCAGGCTGATCTTCAGAAAATGCATCTGGAATTCCTTGGCGACGAAGGAGGCTTCGGCGCCGACGAAATGCAGGACCTCGACGATATGCCGGTTGCCCGACAGCGTGCCGCGGGTGGCGAAGACCACCGTCAGAACCATGGCGACGAAGACCAGCGACAGGATCGCCGTGCCGATCAGCACCGTGGTGCGGGCCATCGAGACCAGCCGGTCGACCCAGGTACGGTGATCGTCGAGGAAGGCCTGCGGGATTGCTCGCGCCAGCTGCGCCCGCATCGCTTCAAAATCCGGGGGGCTGGTTTCGTCGATGGTGACGATCACCAGGCGCGGCACCGGCAGTTCGGCGAGATCCAGCCCGGTGCCGAGCCAGGGTTCGAGCAGGCGGGCCGTCGCCTGGTCGTCCATGATCTTGCCGTCCCTGGTGCCGACAAAGGATAGCGCCAGATCGCGTGCCTTGATCAGCGCCGCATCCATGTCGAAGTTCTCCTCCGGCTTGATCTGGATGGTGATCTCGCGGGAAATCTGGCTTTGCCAGCTGGCGGCGGTGGCGCGCACCATGCTGACGCCGCCGAGCGTCAGGCAGGCGAGGAAGGACATGATGGCGATCACCACCATCAGCGCGTTGCCCTGGATGTTGGAGGGCGGCACGATCGGGCCGGTGGGGCGCACGCGCATCGGCGGCCGCCGGGCAGGCTGGGCCTCCGGCGGCGGCGTCACGGCGGTCGGCTTGCGCCGCGTGGTGGTCGGCTTATTCATAAATGTCGAGCCGTCCCTCGGTGAGGATCATGCGCCGGGCATCGACCTGGTCCATCAGGCCGAGATCGTGGGTGGCGATCACCACGGCGGTGCCCAGCCGGTTGAGTTCCATGAACAGGTTGAGCAGCCGCTTGGCCATGGGCGGATCGACGTTGCCGGTGGGTTCGTCGGCGAGCAGCACTTCCGGCCGGTCGATCAGCGCCCGGGCGATGGCGACCCGCTGCTTTTCACCGCCCGAGAGCACCGGCGGCAGAACGTTGATGCGTTCGCCGAGGCCGACCCACTTCAAAAGCTCCAGGACATCCGTCTTGTAGGACGATTCGTCCTTGCCGCGCACGCGCAGCGGCAGGGCGACGTTTTCATAGGTGGTCAGGTGGTCGAGCAGGCGAAAATCCTGGAAGACGATGCCGACGCGTCGCCGCAGCATGGGAAGCTCGTTGCGCGGGATGCGCGAGACGTCGCGCTCGAACATGCGGATCAGCCCGCGCGTCGGTTTCAGCGACATCAGGAGGAGGCGCAGCAGCGTCGTCTTGCCTGCGCCGGAAGGGCCGGTGAGAAACTGGAAGGAACGCTTCGGAATGTCGAAGGTCAGGTCCCGGAGGATTTCCGGTCCCATGCCATAACGCAAGCCGACATTCTCGAAGTGGATCAAGGGGCAGTCCAGTCCTCAAAGGGTGAAACAGGGGAATATGTTAACGAAGAGGGTTAACAGCCGGTAAAGATCCCTCCCAAAACGCCCAAACCCGGCATGCGTTTCCGAAGCATTAACCATTTGAATTTACGACTAGGCAGGATTCGTTTCAATGCCTGGTTCGCCGGCGCGTCGGAACGGCAAGGCTCATATGGGTAGAAGGCACGCAAACCATGGCGACATTCCGGCCCCGGCAGCATCCAAATGCGGCGCGATATGATTTCATCCCGCCGGAAAAGGCAACACCTGGTCGCAAGGTGGCACCAAACCGCAAGACGGATATCGTCGATGCGGAATTCGTCGTCATCCGCGACGGGCGGCCGCGAAACAATTCGTCCTTCCGCTACAATGACAACCGGCCGGCCAGAACGCCGCAGTCGCAAAGCCGGCAGGCTTCCGGGCTCGCCCTGCTGGCGCGATTCCTCGTCGGTTGCGAGCGTTTGCTGCGGCGGGTGCCTGAGCCTCTTTTCACCGGCTTCGTCGCCCTGCTGTTCATCGTCGTGTTCGGCCTCAGCGGCGGCTTTTCCGGCATTGCCGGCGCCAGCGCCCCCGGCCCGGCATCGGTCCGGCCGCTCGACATCACCCATATCAGCCTGACGCCGCAGGATGCCAACGGCATGCGCGTGCTGCTCGTCAACGGCATCGTCGAGAACCGCACCGAAGGCACGATGGCGGTGCCCGGCATTCGCGCCGATCTGGTTTCCGGCGAGCGGCTGATCGCCAGCACCATCATCGAGGCACCGGTCAGTGAGATCGACGGCGGGCATAGCCGCGGTTTTTCCGCCCGGCTGCCGCATCCCGGTGGAAAAATTCCCGACATCCGGCTTTCCTTCACCGAACCGGGTGTGTCGCGGCCCTGAACGTGCTATCGCGGTCTTCCCCTTTGTATCAGGAGCGAAAGACCATATGCCTGTTGTCCGCGGAAAGATCATCGAACCGCTCTTCACAGCCGAGCAGATCGCCGAACGCAACCTGTCGATGGCGGCGCAGATCGCTGCCGGTCCGACCAGCGACCTGTTGGTCATCGCCATCCTCAAGGGCTCGTTCATCTTCGCCGCCGACCTGATCCGGGCGCTGCACGATACGGGCCTGGCGCCTGAGGTCGAATTCATCACCCTGTCCAGTTATGGCACAGGGACGGTGTCCAAGGGCGTGCGCATCGTCAAGGATATCGACAGCGACGTGCATGGCCGTGACGTGCTGTTGATCGACGACATCCTCGAATCCGGCCGGACGCTGCGTTTCGCCAAGGAACTGCTGTTCGAACGCGGTGCCCGCAACGTCACCATCGCCGTGCTGCTCGACAAGCGGGTCAAGCGCCAGGAGCAGCTGGAAGCGGATTATGTCGGCTTCGAATGTCCGGATTATTTCGTCGTGGGTTACGGCATGGACGTGGCTTACGCGTTCCGCGAACTGCCGTTTGTCGGCGTCGTCACCGGAGACGCGTGAACCGAAGCCGGACATCGGTTGTTAACCATGGGGCCCCGCTTGCCGGGGCTGTTTACCGATCGCAAAGAAAACTCTGGTGATGTCCTCGTGGGGCATGACAAGAAAACAGACGGAGCGATGCAACCCATGGCGAAAATCCTGATCACCGAGGACGAAGATTCCCTGCGCAGTTTTGTGGCCCGGGCGCTTCGGCTGGACGGGCATGAGACCTATGAGGCTGCCGATGGCGCCGAAGGCCTCGAGAAGCTGCAGGACGGTGCTTTCGACCTGCTCCTCTCCGATATCCGCATGCCAGTGATGGACGGCATCGAACTGGCCCACAAGGCGGCTTCCGCCTATCCCAACATGAAGATCCTGCTGATGACCGGTTATGCCGAGCAGCGGGAACGCGCCGACGACCTTATGGAAAAGATCGTCGATGTCGTCTCGAAGCCGTTTGCCCTGCCGGATATCCGCAAGGCCGTGGCCATGGCGCTGGCGGCGTAGAGCATTTCCGCTTTCCTGCGAAACGCGAAAACGCTCTATCTTTGCTTTCATGCAATTCCGGGCGCAAAGCCGCTGCGCACTTTGTTGAATTGCTTCTAATCGTTCCGCTTTGCTTTTTCTCCGGAACCGCTGATATCCGTCAGCGGATGTCCAGCAGACGCTCCAGGTAACGGCGTTCGAATTCGGCGCTCGGGTTCTCGCCGAGCCGGCGGCGGATCGATTCGAGGATTTCGCGCGCCCGCTGGATGTCGATCTCGTCGGGCACCTTGACCTGATCGCCGAAATCCGGGCCTTCGGCGCGGCGTGGGCGTCCGAGCGGGTCGCGGCCGTTCTGGCCGCCCTCGGCGCTGCCCTGTTCCTGACCTTGGCCCTGACCCTGCTGGGCCTGCATCATCTGGTTCATCATGTCCTGGGCGCCCTTGCGCAGCGCTTCAAGCGCCTTGCCCTGGCCCTGGACGGCGCGTTCGCCCTGACTTTCGCCGAGCGCCTGGCCGGCGCCCTTCATCTCGCGTCCGGCTTCGCCAAAGCCTTCGCCCGGCTGCATGCCGAGTTCCTTCAGGCCCTTCTGCAGTTCCTCCAGCTTCTTGCCGAGGCCGTCCTGCTGGGCACGCAATTGTTTCAGCGCCTCGCGGAGCTGTTCGGCCGTCATGCGGTCGAGGTCCTGCTGCTGTCCGTTCTGGCCCTGCTGCGACTGTTGTTTCTGTTCGCCCTGCTGCCCGTCAGGCTGCATCTGGTCGAGGAACTCGCCGTCTTCGCCTTCGCTGTCGGGATCGCCGCGCTGCATACGGTCGCGCAAGGCCTGGTCGAGCTTGAAGGTGTCGTCCATCAGCCGCTGCTGGTCGCGCAGGATCTCGCCCAGCTTGTCGATCTGCTGGCGCATCTGGCTGTTCTGTTGGCTTTGCTGGCCCTGTTGCGGCCGACGGCCGGCCTGCAGGTTGTTCATCATCCGCTGCAGTTCGGAGAGCATCTGTTTGGCGGCGTCGCGATTGCCGGAGCGCGCCAGGTTTTCCAGCTGGTCGAGCATCGCTTGCAGGTCCTGCTGGCGCAGCACGTTGCGAGGCGTCTCGCTTTGGTTCTGGGCGGAGTTGTTGTTGCGCATCTGATCGGCCATGGCGGAGAGATACTCGTCCATGGCCTTGCGCAATTCGTCCATCAGCTTCTTGATCTCGGCATCCGGCGCATTGCGGTCGAGCGCGTCGGCCAAGGCCTGCTGCGCATCGCGCAGCTTGCGTTCGGCAAGCGACAGATTGCCATCCTCGATGCCGAGGGCGATTTCCCAGAGGTAGTCGGCGGTTTCCTTCAGCATGTCGCTGTTGTGTGACAGCTGCATGCGCGTGCGGGCGGATTCGATCAACAGGTAATGGGTCAGATTGGGGATGGTTTCATCAGCGCGCAGCGTCACCGCCTCGTTGAGCGCGATCGCGTCCGGCAGCTTGCGCACGTCGAGCGCGAAAATCTGCCGTTCTTCGGCGACGGCTGCCGCCAGCAGCTGGCTGAAATTGCGCGACGGCAGCACCATTTCATGCGGCGGGCTGCGGCCGGTCTGGCCGGCGGCATCGGTGGCGACCAGCGTGACGCGCACCCGTTTGCCCGCAAGCGGATGTTCCGTCAGGTTGCGGCTGGTCAGGCCCTTGATCTCGCGGGAGTCGCGTCGCGGCAGGTCGAGCTTGTATTCCGGCAGCGGATAGAGCGGCAGGGCGCCGGCATCGGGCTGGTCTATGGGTTCGATTTCGGCATGGGCCGATTGGATGCCGTAATCGTCCTTGGCCTTGAAGCCGATCTCCAGCGCACCGTTGATGCTGCGGCGGGGCATGCCTTCGAAAGCGATCTCGGGTCCCTTGTCGGGAATGACGGTGAACTGCCAGTTTCGGCCGCCGACATCCAGCGTGCCGCTTTCGGCAAGCTTCATCAGGTGATTGCGGGCAGCCGCGGTGTCGACCGCGGTCTCGGCTGCCTTGTCGACTGCGGGCTCGGCAGCCTCCTTCTTGTCACCGTCCTGCAGCGTCAGTTCGACAGGGGCTGTGTTTTCGCCCTTGAACAGCACCTTCTCGGTGCCGTCGCCGCCGGTGATGCGCACCGTCAGGTCGGAGAATTGCGGCACGTCGAGCTCCGTCGCGGCTGCGTCGTTGCCGGTCAAATAGATCGGCGCGCGGCCGGTATAGGAGGGCGGCGTGATCCAGGCGTCGATGCGCACGTCCGGCCGCATCGCAGGTATCGTGTGCTGCGTCACAGCGTCTTCGAGCGTGCCGGAACCGTTCGAGAACGAATAGGCGAAACTGGTGACGAGCAGCAGCGCCGGGACGATGCGCAGCGCAAAGCGGTCATGGCTGGCGATATCCGGCTGCGGCAAGCCGGCATCGAGATGAGCGATGCGGGCCGCCATGCGCGCCTGGTGCTCCTGCCACAGCGCACGGGCAAACGGCGTCTGCGAGGCGAGCCGGTCCGCCTGCACCGAAACGGGCTGGTGCGGCAGGTTGTTGCGTTCTTCGAGAAGGCGGTCGGCTTCCACCGCCTTTGGCCAGCGCAGGCGGGCAAGCGGCAGCAGCGACGTCAGGAACGAAAAGACGAAACCGAAGAGGATGACCCAGCGCAACCAGTCCGGCACGAGGCGGAACAGGCCGAACCAGGAGAAGGAAAGAAACAGCGCCAGTATGCCGAGCGGCAAAAGTGTCAGCGGCAGCACCCGTTCCGCAAGCAGCACCAGGCGGGCAAGGAAGCGCTTGGTGCCGACGCGGCGCGCAAGGGCGGACTGCTCCGATACGGCATCCGTCAAGCCCTGGCGGGGTGTGGTCATGCGGCCTGTCTCCTGATCCGGCGCTCGTAAAGTCCGCAATCTGCGCGGGGTCGAAGCGGTGTAACGGCGCTTTCAGGATACCATTGTTTGTGGCGAAGGCGAGGGCAAGGGCAAAAATGCCCTCACTTTTTCGTGTCTGATCGCCGCAACGGGATTGAAATCAGCCGAGCCAGCCAGGCATCGAATCGAGGCCGATCAGATCTTCGTAGGAGGTGCGCGGACGCACGACATGGAAATCGTTGCCCTTCACCAGCACCTCGGGGATGAGCAGGCGGCTGTTGTAGGTGCCGGCCTGTACCGCGCCGTAAGCACCGGCCGAACCGACGGCGATCAGATCGCCGGGCTTCGGCTGCGCCATTTCGCGGTCGAGCGCCAGATAGTCGCCGGTCTCGCAGACCGGGCCGACGACATCGGCCCTGATGCGCGGCGCGCTGGCGGCGGTCAGCTTCACCGGGCGGATCTCGTGATAGGCTTCGTAGAGCGTGGGACGGATCAGGTCGTTCATCGCCGCATCGACGATGACGAAACTCTTCTGACCACCGTCCTTCACATAGATGACCTCGGTGACGAGGATGCCGGCATTGCCGACGATCAGCCGGCCTGGCTCGGTGATGACCTTGCAACCGAGATCGCGAAGCTGGTTCTTGACGATGTTGGCATAGGCATCCGGCAGTGGCGGCGGGCTGTTGTCCTCGCGATAGGGAATGCCGAGGCCGCCACCAATGTCGACATGGTCGATCCCGTGGCCATCGGCCCTCAGCGTCGTGACCAGCTCGCGGAGCAGCCGGAAGGCATCCTCGAAGGGCTGCAGTTCGGTGATCTGGCTGCCGATATGCATGTCGATGCCGGTCACCTCGATGCCCGGCAGGGTGGCGGCGTGCGCATAGACGGCGCGGGCGCGCTCCCAGGAAATGCCGAACTTGTTTTCCTTCTTGCCGGTCGAGATCTTCGCATGGGTGCGGGCATCGACATCGGGATTGATGCGGAAGGAGACGGGCGCCTTCTTGCCGGCCTTGAGGGCGCGCTGGTTGAGAATTTCCAGCTCCGGTTCGGATTCGACGTTGAAGCAGTAGATGCCGGCTTCAAGGGCGGCATCCATTTCGCGCGGCGTCTTGCCGACGCCGGAGAACATGATGCGGCTGGCCGGCACGCCGGCGGCGAGCGCCCGGCGCAATTCGCCTTCCGACACCACGTCGATGCCGGCGCCGAGCCGGGCGAGGGTGCGCAGAACCGCCTGGTTGGAATTGGCCTTCATCGCGTAGCAGACGAGCGAGTCGAGATCGGCGAAGGCCTGCGAGAACACCTTGTAGTGCCGTTCCAGCGTCGCGGTGGAGTAGCAGTAGAACGGCGTGCCGACCGCCTTGGCGATGTCGGGGATGGCCACGCCCTCGGCGTAGAGGATGCCGTCGCGATATTCGAAGTGGTTCACGGGGATGACCTGTCAGAGAAGAGGATCGAGAATGAAGGGCTTGTCCGCCACCGGTGCGGCCCCGGTGTTCGACCTCTGGTTCTGCTTGTCGACCGGCGTGCTCGGCGGATCGAGATCGCCGCGACGGCCACATCCGCTGGCAACCAGGCCGACGACGGAGAGCACCGCCGCCGCACGGATGAGAGTTCGCAAGGTCATCGGCATGAAATCCTCTTCGGAAACTTGAAAAAGCCGGTCCTTCATAGCGAAGTTTCCCGGCCTTGTTGAGACACAAAAGCGGGATCAGGTCTGCTGGCGCCACCAAGCGATCTGCCGGCGGACCTGATCCGGCGCGGTGCCGCCATAGCTGACACGGCTGGCGACCGAAGCCTCCACCGTCAGCACGTCGAAGATCTTTGCGGTAACGGCGGGATGGATCGCCTGCAGTTCTTCCAGCGACAGCTGGGCCAGCTCGCAGCCCTTGCTTTCGGCCAGCGCCACGGCGCGGCCGGTGACATGGTGGGCGTCGCGGAAGGGCAGGCCCGCCTCGCGCACTAGCCAGTCCGCCAGGTCGGTGGCGGTGGAATAGCCGGAGCCGGCCGCCGCTTTCATCCGGTCGGTGCGGATGGTCATGTCGCGCACCATGCCGGTCATCGCGGCGATGGCGAGTTCCAGGCTCTCGGCGGCGTCGAAGACCTGTTCCTTGTCTTCCTGCATGTCCTTGGAATAGGCGAGCGGCAGGCCCTTCATGACGGTCAGAAGCGCGATCAGCGAGCCGTTGATGCGGCCGGTCTTGGCGCGCACCAGTTCGGCGGCGTCGGGGTTCTTCTTCTGTGGCATGATCGAGGAGCCGGTGGAGAAGGCGTCCGACAGGCGGATGAAGCCGAATTGCGGCGTCGACCAGATGACGATCTCTTCGGCGAGCCGCGACAGATGGGTGGCGGCGATTGCCGCGATCGCCAGGAATTCCAGCGCGAAATCGCGGTCGGAGACCGTGTCGATCGAATTGCGGGTCGGCTCGCGGAAACCGAGCGCCTTGGCCGTCATGTGCCGGTCGATGGGGAAGCCGGTGCCGGCAAGGGCCGCGGCGCCGATCGGGCTTTCGTCGAGATGTTCGATGGCGTGGCGCACGCGCTGCCGGTCGCGGCCGAACATTTCGACATAGGCCATGCAGTGGTGGCCAAAGGTCACCGGCTGGGCGGTCTGCAGGTGGGTGAAGCCGGGCATGACGGTGTCGGCATGTTCTTCGGCGCGGTCGAGGAAGGCGGCGATCAGGGCGGTCAGCGCCTTTTCGGTCTTCTCCAGCTCTTCCTTGACCCAGAGGCGGAAGTCCAGCGCCACCTGGTCGTTGCGCGAACGGGCGGTGTGCAGGCGCCCTGCCGAAGGGCCGATGAGGGTGGCGAGCCTGGCCTCGACATTCATGTGGATGTCTTCGAGGCGGCGGGAGAATTCGAAGTTGCCGCTTTCGATCTCCTGTTGGATCGCCTGCAGGCCTTCAACTATTTTTGTCTTGTCTTCTTCGGCGATAATGCCCTGATGCGCCAGCATCGTCGCATGCGCGATTGAGCCGCGGATATCCTGGGCGAAAAGCTTCTTGTCGAAACCGATCGAGGCATTTATCTCCTCCATGATCGCGTCCGGACCGGAGGCGAAGCGTCCGCCCCACATCTGGTTGGAGGATTTGGTGTCCGAGGTGCCGTCAGCCATGCGATGCCTATCCTGGAGAATGACATGACAGCAAAAAACCCCCTTAGGCTTCCCTCTGTCAAATTGATCGCGATCGCCGCGGTTGCGGGACTGATCGCCGGTGCGGCAGCGGTATACGTGAAGGGCATGGGGTCTGGCAATGGCGAGGCGCAATCTGCCGCCGCCGCGCAGTGCGAAGCCGCCAAGGGCAAGGTGGCATCGCTCTCCTCGCTCGCCAAGGGGCAGGTGGCGGCGATGGTCGGCGTCAACGAACCGCGCAAGCTGCAGTCGCTCGCCTTCAAAGGGGCGGAAGGCCAGGACCTGACGCTCGACAGTTTCGGCGGCAAGACGGTTCTGCTCAATCTCTGGGCCACCTGGTGTGTGCCCTGCCGCGAAGAAATGCCGGCGCTGAACACGCTGCAGAAGGAACTCGGCAGCGAAAAATTCGAGGTCGTCGCCGTCAACATCGACACCGGCGACGACGAGAAGCCCAAAACCTTTCTCAGCGAGACCGGTGTCGACACGCTCGGTTTCTACCGCGACAGCAGCATGGGCGTCTTCAACGCCCTGAAGAAGGAAGGCCTGGCCTTCGGCCTGCCGGTGACCCTGCTTGTCGACGACAAGGGCTGCCTGATCGGTTCGATGAACGGCCCGGCTGCCTGGGACAGCGAGGATGCCAAGGCGCTGGTGCGCGGCGCGCAGAGCTGATTGATCCATTCATGACGAGGGAAACACGATGAAGATCTGGGGCAGGACGAATTCCAATAATGTCAAGAAGGCGCTTTGGTGCGCCGAAGAGATCGGGCTTTCCTATGAGCGCATCGACGCCGGCGGTGTCTTCGGTGTCGTCAACGAGCCCGCCTACCGCGCCCTCAATCCGAACGGGCTGGTGCCGGTGCTCGAAGATGGCGATACGGTGCTGTGGGAATCGAACACGATCGTGCGTTATCTTGCGGCGCGTTATGGCGCCGGCACCCTGCTGATCGAAGATCCCGCGGCGCGGGCGCAGGCGGAAAAATGGATGGACTGGACGCTCGGAACGGTTGTCCGGCCGTTCGTCGACGTGTTCTGGGGCATGGTGCGCACACCCGAGGCGCAGCGGGACATGGAGAAGATCAAGGCCGGCATCGCCGCCTGCAACCAGGTTCTGGCGATTGCCGATGCTGAGCTGGCCAGGCAGCCCTACCTTTCAGGCGAAAGTTTCGGCATCGGCGACATTCCGCTCGGCGTGCTGGCTTACGGCTGGTTCGGTATGCCGATCGAACGCGCCGACCTGCCGGCGCTCAAGGCATGGTATGACCGGCTGACGGAGCGGCCGGCCTATGGCAAGGCGGTAATGATACCGCTCACCTGAGGCATCTTCCTCTTCCCCACTCAGGGAAAAGAGGTTCCGGCTATCGTCGCTCCGGTGGGATCAGCGCGTCGGAACCGGCTTTTCGCCGCGATAGTCGTAAAAACCGCGACCGGACTTGCGGCCGAGCCAGCCAGCCTCGACATATTTCACCAGCAACGGGCAGGGGCGATACTTGCTGTCCGCCAGGCCGTCGTGCAGCACCTGCATGATGGAGAGGCAGGTGTCGAGGCCGATGAAATCGGCGAGCTGCAGCGGACCCATGGGATGGTTGGCGCCGAGCCGCATGGCGGTATCGATCGCCTCGACACTGCCGACGCCTTCATAGAGCGTGTAGATCGCCTCGTTGATCATCGGCAGCAGGATGCGGTTGACGATGAAGGCCGGGAAATCCTCGGCGACGGTGATCGTCTTTTCGAGCGCGCTGACATAGGCCTTGGCGGCGGTAAAGGTCGGTTCATCGGTGGCGATGCCGCGCACCAGCTCCACGAGCTTCATGACCGGCACCGGGTTCATGAAATGGATGCCCATGAAGCGCTCCGGCCGGTCGGTGGCCGAGGCAAGGCGGGTGATCGACAGCGACGAGGTGTTGGTGGCGAGGATCGCCTCGGGTTTCAGAACCGGGCAGATCTGCGCGTAGATCTTGCGCTTGACGGTTTCGTCCTCGGTGGCGGCTTCGATGACCAGATCCATCGGCGCCAGGTCGTTGACGTCGTTCGAGCCGCTGATCAGCGCCAGCGCCTTGCTGCGTTCCTCGTCGGTCATCTTGCCGTGGGTGACCTGGCGGGCCAGGTTGCCGTTGATGGTGGCGAGGCCGGCTTCGATGCGATCCTGGGCGACGTCGTAAATATGGACCTTGTATCCAGCCGCAGCCGAGACATGGGCGATACCGCAGCCCATCTGACCCGCGCCGATAATTCCGATATTCCTGATCATATGCCTTCCCTTGTCGTCCGAAGCAGTCGGCACGCTTTATCGCCGAAACAAAATTGCCGGGCTGTTAAGACAGCCCGGCAAAATTGATAGTCCGGCGATAAAATTTTTTCCAGTTTTTATTCGCAATCGCAAAAAACTGGCTTTGATGCCTCAAAGCGCCTTCTGCAGTTCCGGCAGCACGTCGAACAGATCGCCGACGAGACCGTAGTCGGCCACCTGGAAGATCGGCGCTTCCTCGTCCTTGTTGATGGCGACGATAACCTTGGAGTCCTTCATGCCGGCAAGGTGCTGGATGGCGCCGGAAATGCCGCAGGCGATGTAGAGCTGCGGCGCGACCACCTTGCCCGTCTGGCCGACCTGCCAGTCGTTCGGGGCGTAACCCGCATCGACGGCGGCACGGGAGGCGCCGACAGCGGCACCGAGCTTGTCGGCGACCGGCAGGATGACTTCCTGGAACTTTTCCGACGAGCCGAGCGCGCGGCCGCCCGAGATGATGATCTTGGCGGAGGTCAGTTCCGGACGATCCGACGACGACAGCGCGTCGCCGACATGGCTGGACAGGCCCGGATCGGCCGCAGCAGCCACCGTCTCGATTGCCGCGCTGCCGCCCTGATCGGCGGAAGCGAAGGAGGCGGTGCGCACCGTGATCACCTTCTTGGCGTCTGTGGCCTGAACGGTCTGGATGGCGTTGCCGGCATAGATCGGACGCTTGAACGTGTCGGCCGAAACGACTTCGGTGATTTCCGACACCTGCATGACGTCGAGCAGCGCTGCGACGCGCGGCATGACGTTCTTGGCGACCGAGGTGGCGGCGGCGATGATCGTGTCGTAGGCGGGCGCCAGCGAGACGATCAGCGCTGCCAGCGGTTCGGCAAGGTTGTGGCCGAGCGCGGCGTCGTCGGCAACCAGCACCTTGGAAACGCCGGCAAGCTTGGACGCCGCTTCGGCGGCAGCGCCGGCACCGGAACCGGCGACCAGCACGTGCACGTCGGAGCCGATCTGGCTGGCGGCCGTCAGCGCCTTGGCGGTCTGGTCGGAAAGGTGGGCATTGTCGTGTTCGGCGAGAAGAAGAATGGCCATATCAATAAACTCCCTGGATCTTTCCGATCAAAGCACGCCGGCTTCGTTCTTCAGCTTGTCGACCAGTTCGGCGACGGACTTGACCTTGACGCCCGCCTTGCGGCCTGACGGCTCCTCGGTCTTCAGCACTTTCAGGCGCGGCGTGGTGTCGACGCCGAAATCGGCCGGGGTCTTCTTGTCGAGCGGCTTCTTCTTGGCCTTCATGATGTTCGGCAGCGAGGCGTAGCGCGGCTCGTTGAGGCGCAGGTCGGTGGTGACCACCGCCGGCAGCTTGACCGCGATCGTCTGCAGGCCGCCATCGACTTCGCGGGTGACGGAGGCCTTGTCGGCGCCAAGCTCGATCTTCGAGGCAAACGTGCCCTGGGCCCAGCCGAGAAGGGCAGACAGCATCTGGCCGGTCTGGTTCGAATCGTCGTCGATCGCCTGCTTGCCGACGATGACCAGGCCGGGCTGTTCGGTTTCGGTAACACCCTTGAGGATCTTGGCGACGGCGAGCGGCTCGACCAGTTCGTCGGTCTCGACCAGCACGGCGCGGTCGGCGCCCATGGCAAGCGCGGTGCGCAGGGTTTCTTCGGCCTTGGCCGGCCCGATCGACACCACCACGACTTCCGAAGCCTTGCCGGCTTCCTTCAACCGCAGCGCTTCCTCGACCGAGATTTCGTCGAACGGATTCATCGACATCTTCACGTTCGCAAGCTCGACGCCGGAGCCATCCGCCTTGACGCGGATCTTGACGTTGTAATCGACAACGCGCTTGACGGGCACTAAGATCTTCATCTGGTCCTTCCTTCAACAACTCCGCAGAAAATGCGCTTTCAGAGGTTCATCTGATTGTCAGTTGGCGACATGGATACGCGTTTTTCCCCCAAACACAACGGCTGTGCGTCGCATATGGGCGGATTTTCCGCAGTTTCGGGATGACTGCTGGTCTAGCCGCGGCCCCAATGCGGCGGCGTCCTGGTTTCGCCGGCGAGGGGGTCGGCCGGCGCCTCGGCGTGGCGTACGGCCTTCGGCGTGACGATGCTGGTGTCGAAGAGCGGCACGCCCCGGCGACGCATGAACAGGACGAGGATCGCCCCGGCGATGATGCCGCCGACATGGGCCCCCCAGGAAATCCGCCCCTCCGTATCCGTCAGCAGCATGAAGAACTGCTGGCCGACCCAGAAGAGCAGCGGGATGAAGGCCGGCAGCGGCAGCGGAAAGCGAAACAGCACCAGCACCCAGACCCGCACCTTGGGATGCAGCATCATGTAGGCGGCGACGACACCGGAGATCGCTCCCGACGCCCCGACCAGCGGCGCCTCGGACGACGGGCTCAGCAGGCCGTGGAAAAAGGCGCCGGCGACGGCGCAGGCGAGATAGAAGACGAGAAAGCGGAAGTGCCCCATGGCGTCCTCGACATTGTCGCCGAAAACCCAGAGGAACAGCATGTTGCCGGCAAGATGCCAGAAGTCGAGATGCAGGAAGGAGTAGGTGAGATAGGTGGTGTTGTGCGGCACCAGGGCCAGGTCCGGCGGCAGGTAGGCATAGTTGAAGGCGACGGCCGGGATATAGCCGAGGCCGATGGTGGCCGCGTCATTGACCGTTTCCGGCGCGAGGAGGCCGGTGAACAGCCAGACCAGGCAATTGGCCGTGATCAACGAGATCGTCACATATTGCAGCTTGATGTATTTCAGGGAATTCTTGTCGTGCAGCGGTATGAACACCCCGGTCCCCCTCGAGATTTTTCCGAAGCCTCAGGCGATCCCGGATTCGCCTGCATGCCCGGATCCTTGATTGCTCAGGCCGTCGTGGCAAAACCGCTGCCATGCCCGATGCGACCTGCTGTCGCACCCTAGCGGTTTTTTCCCGGAACCCAAAGCATATCCGTCCGGCCCTTGTCGTTATGATGACGGGCGGCGACGAACAGAAAATCGGAGAGGCGATTGATATATTTCAGTGCGACGGGGCTGACCGTCTCGCCGTCGCTGCGCGACAGGGCGACCATGATCCGCTCGGCACGCCGCGAGACGGTGCGCGCCATGTGCAGCGCGGCGGCGGCGGGCGAGCCGCCGGGGAGGATGAAGGATTTCAGCGGCTGCAGGTCGGCGTTGAGGCGATCGATTTCCGCCTCCAGCCGCTCCACCTGCGCCTCGACGATGCGCAGCGGCTCGTAGTCGAGCGGCTTGCCGGTATCGGGCGTGGCGAGATCGGCGCCGAGATCGAAGAGATCGTTCTGGATACGCTCCAGCATCGCGTCGAATTCGCCGTCGCCAGTGGTGTGCAGGCGCGCCATGCCGAGCCAGGAATTGGTTTCGTCCACCGTGCCGTAGGCTTCGATGCGCAGATCGTCCTTGCGGCGGCGCGGCCCGGAGACCAGGCCGGTGGTGCCGTCGTCGCCGGTCTTGGTGTAGATCTTGTTCAGCTTGACCACGCGAGAGCCCCCTTGTCGCATCCTGGCGAAAGCAATTCCAGCAAAGCCTACTGCTGTTTTGCGCAAAAACAAAAAGATAGAGCGTTTTCGCGGTTCGGAGAAATGCGGAAAACTCTATACCGTCAGCGTCCGCCGCCCGTCAGCCACAGCGTCAGCATGATCAGCGCGATGGCGACCGCCTGCAGCACGATGCGCATCTGCATCAGCTTGTTGGAAAGGTTGGGGCTGCCGCCCTTCATCATGTTGAACAGGCCGCGGATCAGCACGAGCGCGACGAGGCCCATGACGGCGAGGGCAAGGATCATCGTAAAACTGGACATCGGTCCAAAATACCCTTTCTTTCAGCGCGCTTCAATCGAGCCAGCGCATGAGTCGGTAGAACAGATCGGCGGGAAGGAAACGCTTGAGCAGGACGCCCTGCTTGGCCGGCGTCGTCACCGGATAATGCGGACGGGGGCGCTTTGCGGTCAAGGCGTGCCTGAGCACGTCATACACCGCTTCCGGGCCGAGTTTATGGCGGTTGACCGGCCCTGTGCCATTAAGTCGCGCCAGCTGGCGTTTGTATTCGACGGCATGGGCGGAGTTTTCGAGATCGATATTGGCCTCGATGTGTTTCAGCGCCGTCGCAGTGAAGCAGGAGGTGATCGGGCCGGGTTCGATCAGGCTGACATGGATGCCGCTGCCCTGCAGTTCCATGCGCAGCGTGACCGACAGGCCTTCGATCGCAAATTTCGAGGCGGTGTAGGCGCCGCGAAACCGGTAGGGCACGAGGCCGAGGATCGACGAGCATTGCACGATGCGGCCGTGTCCCTGCCTGCGCATATAGGGGATGACCTGGCGGGTCAGTTCGTGCCAGCCGAAGACGTTGGTCTCGAACTGGGCACGCAAGGTTTCGGTGGAGAGATCCTCGACGGCGCCCGGCTGGCCGTAGGCGCCGTTGTTGAACAGCGCGTCGATGCGGCCGCCGGTGCGCTCGGCGACGGTGGCGACCAGTGCCGTGATCGTCTCCGCCTGCGTATAGTCCATGATCAATGCTTCGATGCCGTCCGCTTCCAGCATCGCCCGGTCTTCCTCGCGGCGCACGGTGGCGAAGACACGCCAGCCATCCGCCTTCAGCGCCCGGGCGCAATGGGCGCCGATGCCGGTGGAGCAGCCGGTGATGATGATCGCGGGGCGGTTCGTCATGGAATGATTCCTGTACAAAGCGCAGCCGGTTTCCCATATTCCCGCCAGACTGACAATGCGGATGCCGAAGCCTGGAGGGCGGATGCCGAAGTTCCTGCGAGTGGCGTACAAGGTATGCTTCGACGCCTTCTACCATTTCAGCGATGACGATGGCTGGGCGATGGCGAGCCATGTGGCGCTGTCGATCCTGCTTGCGGTGTTTCCTTTCCTGATCTTCGGGACGGCGCTGGCGAACTTCCTCGGTGCCGACCAGTTTTCCGATACCGCCGTGCACCTGATCTTCGACACCTGGCCGGAGGCGATCGCCAAACCCCTGTCCGACCAGGTGCAGCAGGTGCTGACCATTCCGCGCGGCGGCCTTCTGACGATCTCCGTGCTGGCGGCCGCCTATTTCGCCTCCAACGGCGTCGAAGCGCTGCGCATCTCGCTCAACCGCGCCTATCGCCAGGCCGAGACGCGCCGCTGGTACGTCACGCGGCTGGCGAGCCTCGGTTACGTCGTCATCGCCGTGATGATCTTCACGGCGATCAGCATCGCGCTGGTTGCCGTTCCGGTGGCGCTGCGCTTCACCGAGCGCCGCCTGCCGTGGATGACGGAGGTTCTGGAGACGGTGTCGAGCTGGAGCATCTACGGCACCATCATCGTGCTGATCGGCGGGCTGATCTTTTCGCATCTCTGGCTGCCGGCGGGCCGGCGCGGCATTCTCGACGTCATGCCCGGTATCCTCCTGACATTGCTCGCCTGGTCGGCGGGGGCCTTCGTCTTCGCCTATTACATCGCCACCTTCGCCAACTACACTGCCACCTATGCCGGCCTTGCCTCGGTGATGATCGTCATCGTGTTCCTTTACATGGTGGGGGTGATCTTCATCCTGGGGGCGGAAGTGAATGCGGCGCTGATGAAATACCGGGTGCTGGAGCGCATTTCACGGCGGCTTTTTGCTGAGGAGAGGGAAAAGGCGTCGATGTCAAAGGCCGACGAGACGGCGGATGTCGGCGGGTGAGGCACCCGCTTGCCGCAAGGCGCTGAGGCCCGTATCGCCAAAACTCTTGGAGAGCTTGCGGCCGTCGGGTCCGGGGATCAGCCGGTGATGGTGGTAGACGGGTGCCGGCAGGCCGAGCAATTGCTGCAGCAGCCGGTGCACCGATGTCGCATGGAAGAGATCGAGGCCGCGTACCACATGCGTCACGCCCTGCAGCGCATCGTCGAGGCTGACGGAAAGGTGATAGCTCGACGGCGCGTCGGACCGGGACAGCACGACATCGCCCCAGGCGGCGGGATCGGCCGCGATCGTCCCCGTTTGGCCATCGCCGGTTTCCTGCCAGGAAAGCGGCGCATCGAGGCGGGCGATCGCCGCGGCCATGTCCAGGCGCCAGGCGTGCTTCATGCCACAGGCGAGCCGTTTCTGCCGCTCTTCCATCGGCAGGCCTCTGTCGGACGGCGGGTAATGCGGCGAGCCGTCCGGATCGCGCGGCCAGGGCCGGCCTTCGCGGGCCTCGAAGGCGGCGACATGGGCCTTGACCTCGCCGCGGGTCATGAAGGACGGATAGACAAGCTCCGCTGCAATCAGGCCGTCGAGTGCCGCACGATAGTCGCCAAAATGGTCCGATTGCCGCCGTGGCGGCTGTTCGAATTCGATGCCGAGCCAGTCGAGATCGCTGAGGATGGCGGCTTCGAGCGCCGGCGTGCAGCGGCTGAGGTCGATATCCTCGATGCGCAGCAACAGCCGCGCGTCGAGCGCCTGCGCCATGTTCTGATTGAGAAGGGCGGAGAAGGCATGGCCGAGATGCAGGAGGCCGTTCGGGCTCGGTGCGAAACGGAAGACGGGTTTTTGACGCAGACTGTCGATCATGCTTTCTTCTGCCACGAAAATTCGGCGCCGGCCAAGGGCCGGGCCAGGGGGAGACGCATGCAGACGATCCGCAGCCTTGACGATGTTGCCGCCGGCCTTACGGCCTTGCGGTCGATCGATCCGCGGCTGTCGGCGGTGATCGACGCATCGGGCCCGGTTCCGCTGCGGCTTGACAGGCCGGGATTTGCCGGGCTGGCGCAGATCATCGTTTCGCAGATGGTGTCGAAGGCCAGTGCCGCGGCGATCTGGCGCCGCATCGAGGCGGCGAGCGGAACGGCAACGGCATCCGCCTATCTCGAAGCCTGCAAGGGGCCGGATGGTTTCGGGCTGTCGCGTGCCAAGGCGGATACGCTTGGCCGCATCGCCGCAGCCGTACAGTCCGGCGTCCTCGACCTCGAGACGGCATCGTCGCTGGATGCGAAGGAGGCGTTTGCGCTGCTGACCGGCATCAAGGGCGTCGGCCCGTGGACTGCGGAGGTCTATTTGATGTTTTGCGGCGGTCATCCGGATATTTTTCCGGGCGGCGACGTGGCGCTGCAGGCGGCGGTGGCGCATGCCTTCGGGCTGGAAAAGCGTCCTTCCGCCCGCGAGCTTGCAGGCCTTGCGGCGCTATGGGCGCCGTGGCGCTCGGTGGCGGCAAGGCTGTTCTGGGCCTATTACGCAACGCGGATGCGGCGCGATGCGCTGCCGCTTTTGTGAATCCCGTTCAGCCGTCAAGCTATTGCCGCAAGAGGGCTTCACAATGCTGTAACAACGCGCCTAATATACAGGAAGCAGATGCCGAATCGCTCAGGAGAGCCCCTTGACGATTGCAGTCTCACCCCAGGCCCTGCCTGCGCTCGTTCTGAACGCTGACTACCGGCCACTGAGTTATTACCCCTTGTCGTTGTGGTCCTGGCAGGACGCGATCAAGGCAGTGTTTCTTGATAGAGTAAACATCATCGCCGAGTACGAACATTCGGTGTCCTCGCCCAGTTTTTCGATGAGACTGCCGAGTGTTGTTTCCTTGAAGAACTACGTGCAGCCATCGCGTTTTCCCGCCTTTACACGCTTCAACGTCTTCCTGCGCGACCGTTTCGAATGCCAGTACTGCGGCTCGCCCGACGATCTGACCTTCGATCACGTCATCCCGCGTGCCCATGGCGGCGAGACGACGTGGGAAAACGTCGTGGCCGCCTGCGCGCCGTGCAACCTGCGCAAGGGCAGCAAGCTGACCAAGCAGGCCGGCATGTTTCCGGCGCAGAAACCCTATCAGCCGACGGTGCAGGACCTGCATAACAACGGCCGGCTTTTCCCGCCGAACTATCTGCACGAAAGCTGGATGGACTATCTCTACTGGGATACCGAGCTGCAGCCGTAAGCGGCTTCAGGCGGCCTTCCTGGCCCGCAGGCCGACGAAGGCGATCGCGGCAAGGATCACGCTGGCGATGACATTCCAGCCGGCAAAGGACAGCCTCAGAAAACGGCCGGCCGCTTCGGTGCAGGACGGCCCCTTGATAGTGTTGAGGTCGTCGAGAAGATTGCCGGCATCGGTGGTGACGGCGTTGACGGTGGTGGAGCAGGTGGTCGGGCCTTCCCAGAAATGCCACTCGACGCCCGAATGATAGACGCCCATTCCCGCACCGACGACCATCATGATGCCGGCGACGGCGAGCAGCAGCCGGGTGAGCCAGGAAGGTGCACCGAGCAGCGAGGAAAGAAACGCGGCGGCCGCAACAGGGATGCCGTAATAATAGGGCTCGCGTTCCAGAAGGCAGAGCATACAGGGAATATAGCCGCCGATATGTTCGAAACCGAGTGCCGACCCGACCGTCGCCGCCATGCCGAGCGCCAGGAGCCCGGATGCGATGGTCTGCGTGCGATTGCCGGTGGTGGACGTCATGGCGGTGTTTCCAGTGGGCTTGCGCACGGGGCGCCTTTGAAAAAGCTCGGATCTCTAGAGATCTGACGCGCTTTTAGGCCCGGTGCGACCAGGAGTAAATGCTTGTCGCTCACGCTGGCCGCGCCGCGCCGAAAAACTTTTCGTGAGGTGCGGCATGATCCGCTTCCTCCATGAAAATTTTGAAAATGCCGGTTGACCGACAGGCCTTCATTCGTATAGTCGCCGCACTGTAAGCGCCTCACACGCGGGTGTGGTGGAATTGGTAGACGCGCCGGACTCAAAATCCGGTTCCGAAAGGAGTGTCGGTTCGACCCCGACCACCCGCACCATTTGTTCTTTGCTCATGTTTGAGCCTCCTAACATTTTGAATGGCATGGATATTTGCGCGGTTTGATAACCTTCGCCGCGCATGTAGGACAGTCTTTCGGAGAAGACGAGTTTTAGAACCGCACGACGGTCTTCCAAACGGGGTGATTCCCATAGTTTGCAAGGGTTTGCGAGAAAATCGAATGCGGTTCGATAAGTCTCGCCAAAACTTTGGAGCGGCTTGCCGCAATGGGCGATCTTGTCCTTGAGCACCGCTTTCTGCATCTGAAGTTCCTTTATCTTTTTTTCATAGGCAACGACGACTGAATCGCTCGTCGCATCGACAATGCGTTCCAAAAGCTGATCCACTTTCCGTTCTATCAGGCGAATGTCGTTTTCCACGGAAACGCTCTGCGTGTCGAAGCTGGCAAGCTTCGCGTCCCAGAGGTCGCGGAATATCTCGAACGCAAGGTGGAAGAGACCTTCGGATGGTTTGAGCGTGCGCAGCAGCACTTCAAAATCTCCTTCAATCTTTTCCTTGCGGATAGACTTCCGACTGACGGGGCATTTCGGAGTATCGCAGAGATAATAGGCATAGCGTGCGCTGCGTCCCTTCGACCAGCAGGCCGTCATAGGATTACCGCATGAGGCGCAACAGACAAATCCACGCAGCGGAAAATCCTCGTGGAGGTCTTTGCGGGCCGGAACCCTCGCCGTTTCGTTACGGCGCTCTTGTACACGCTTCCATGTTCCAAGACTGACGAGCGGTTCATGCTTCGCGGGAATGAGATTCAGCCCCCAGTCCTCTACGGTGATATGGGCGGCATAAACGGAACGGTCAAACATTTCGGCGACGCGTTCGACATGCACTTCGCCTTTCACGTCTTTCGGCCATGCGGGCTGTGCTTCGAGAAAGCGTTTTACTTCCGTAATTGTCTCGAAACGCCCGCTGGCATAGCCTTCGAGCGCATCGGCAATGATTGTTGCATATGGCTCGTTGCGCACGAGAAGTTTTCCATGCCCGGCAACACGCTCGTAACGGTATCCGAGCGGTGGATAAAATACCCAATAGCCGTTCATCACGCGGGAGCGCATCCGGTTCACGGTTTGCTCGCGATTCTTCTGGCGTTGGTGCTGCGAGACAGAGGCAAGCAGGTTCTCAACAAGGATGGAATCGGAATCCTCGCCGAACTCGATGGAAGGACTTTCGAGCTTGCCGCCAGCATTGGAAATCGCGGTGCGAAGCTGCAAATGCGCTTCCAGCCCACGGGCCAGCCTGCTTATGTCGTCAATCAATACGATGCAGCCTTGTGTCCGGTTCTTCTTCAAGAAATTGAGCATGTCGATCATGCCGGGGCGTGAGGCGCTGCTGCCACTTATGTCGTCGCGGAAAACATTCACAACCTGATAATCCTTATAGGATGCATACTCGCGGCAGCGTGTTTCCTGACTTGCAAGACCGTCGCCTTCGGTTTTCTGTTTTTGTGATGAAACACGGCAGTAAATAACCGCCTTTGTGAGTGTGTTCTCCTTGCGCATGATTACCTCTTTTTCTGCCTGCGCTTCTTGGCCGAGAGGTTGAAAGCATCGGACAGGTTATGACTGGATGTGGAATTGTTGTTTGAGAGTGATGGTATCACAGTGGAATCACCGGATTCATCTTTTGCTTCCGGCTTCTCCACCGCAAGCTGCACGGAATCCTCGCCGAAAGCGCGATCCACAAAGCTTTGCATGATGTTCCACACCGTGCGCAGCAGTTCCGTTTTCTCATGTTCCGGCAGATCGAAATGCGCCACATGGCGGCGGTATTTTTCCAGATCGGCGGAAGAAGGGGCGAACACGCCGGACGCCGCATCGCATCCGGCTTTGGGTGCGGCGGCAGAATGAAACAATCCTACCGCGCCGCTTTCCATTTTCGCCCTGCCTCGCCGTTTCCTTTTCTGTTTAAACTTCATCTGCCCTTCCTCATTCAGGGCATTGCAAGAATAGTAGGGGAACAACTCTCGCAATGCAAGAATAAATTCCTACATCTTGTGTTTGTACTTCTGGTGCAGGGAGGTGGATTTCTCATGGAAGATCAGATGCAGCGGATCGACTTGCTTGTACCCGCCGAGATAGCGGGCGATACGAATATCGCCGAGCTTTTCCATCCGTGCCGTCAGCCGCTCCTTGAGAAGAAGGGCGGCATAATCCCGGGCTTCCTTGATCGTATCACGCGGTACAGCCCAATTCGGGGCCGGATGATTGGCATGGGGCGCATTCCAGCGTTCGAGGATTTTACGGGTTTCGCGTGAATGCCAGACGGGGGCGGATTTGCGCATGTGCTGGATCATGCGGCTTTCCAGACCGTTGATATAGGCGACGAGTGCATCCCCCGTCAGATCGCCGTCCGCCCGCTGTTTTACGGAGGGGCGCTTGGGATAGGTATTTGTGTCACTGGTGGATGTGTCGAGAATTTTCTGCGTGTCGGCGCTGGCGTTAAACGCACGCACCAGCGCACCGTGAGGCGGGCGGGCCATGGCAATCTCCGTTAGTTCGAGGACAGGAAAAGGAAAAGCGGGCAGGAGCCGCCTTCGGGAAGGATCGTGCGCCCGTGTGGGCCGACATAATCGCAGCGGCGGTAATAGGGATTGTCGTGCCGCCCTACATACTCGTAGGAAAAACGCAGATGCGGCAGCGGCACGTCCAGCGGCCCAATGCTCCATAAGGCAAGCAGGGGTGGTAGCCACAGCATGTGCCGCAGGCGCACCAGCGGAACGCGGCGGGGCTTGCGTCCCGCACATGGGGCGGCAGGATAGGTCACGCCCTCAATGACGGGCTTGCCGCCTTTGCCCTTTGCCGGATAGCGGATCGCGAAGGCGGGCGCTCCCTTGAGCGCTGTGCCTTCCAGCGGGTTCGCCGCAACCTCATCCCGCCACGGCGTGACGCGCCCGTAATCGAGCAGCGTCAGGCGCATGGGGCGCTGACCGCGTACGAATACCCATGCGGAATTGCGGGGCATCGCCAGAATCTCGTCCGGCATCATGACGGAACGGCCAAGCTCGCGGCTGGAAACGCTGATGTCCTTTACATCCGCCTGAAACGAATAATCGCGCCGCCGGATTGTCGCCTGCGCCAGCATATCGGAGACATGGCGGGCACGATCAAAGGAATTGAGTCCCGCATAGATGCGCACATCACTGTAGGATTCCATAGCGGCGGCCGCTTCCCTGCCAAGCTTGCGGACAAGGCCGTTGAAGGACTGGATATAAAAATCCGCCGAAACCTTGAGGCCCCGCATTGTCTCCATATCCGAAACAATGTCTGTATAGCGGTAGTTCAGGGCTTCTTCCCCGACAATATGCACCGGATGGCCGGACGGATTGCGTTTTGCCGATTCCATCAGCGCATGATTGAGCAGGGATACCAGCGGGGCGAAGTCCCGCGTATGGGAAAGCGGCGACATCACGAAGACGGCAATCTGCCGCTTCCTGACATCGGCGATGTTGACGCTCGCCGTGCGGCCATAGCCCGCCATGCGCCCGCCGTGATTGAACGAAAGCAGGGGCTGCGTTGCGCCTTCCATGAAGGAGTTGGCGTGTTCGGCGTTTTTCTCGAACTTGTCGAGCAGGTTGGCAGCTTCCGTTTGCAAGAAGACGGTAATCGGGTCTTTCGGGAATTGCCGCGTAATCTCGTGCCGCAGCTTGATGAGCCGCAGCCGGAATTTTTGCGGATCGTTCAGCAGAGCGAAAATATCGGAAGGCGTGCAATGGGCGGGATTGAGTAGGGCTTCACTCAATATGCCGATGGTGATGCAGCGCCGTTGCCCATTGCGGAAGAAAAAATTCTTGGAATCCCCTTCCTTCGGCTCCGGCAGATGCAGTTCCGCCAGATCGAGCGTCAGCTTGATCGTATCTTTCCGAAACTCGCCCTTGTCGTGGCAGGCGTCGATGATGGGTTGATAGAGATTGATTTCAGTATCGGGGCAAATATCGGCATGGCGCTTTGCCGGATTGATGCACCAGACTTCCACGCCCATATCGCGCAGCGCCTTTGCCAGCATCGGCGCAAGCTCGCATTTCACGTCGGGAATGAACAAGCTTTTGCCGAGCCGCGCCTGATGCAGGATGCTGCCTGTTACAAGGCACACAGTCTTGCCGCTACCTGGCGGTGCCTCGATCAGGCTGAACGGCGTTCTGGGCGGGGCGAAGACGGGCAGCGTTTCATCCTTCAGGCCGAGGAAATTGCCGCTCGCCGGATCGTCCATGCCGCAGGCGGCGATTTCCTGCCATTCGGCTTCGCGGCCCGTGCCGTGGTCGGTCGAAGCCTCTTCCGCCTTGGCGAGGTTCTTGCGCAGGCGGTAATCCTTCACCAGAAGAATTGCCGCTTTCACGCCGGAGATCGCGGCGACAGCGGCGCAGGTTCCTGCCGCCGTCATCTGGACGAAGCCTGCCCCCATTGAGGGGGCGAGCGCCCATGCGATGCTTCCCGCCGTTCCGGCGAGAAGCGCATTCATATTGATGGGGGCGGCTTTGGGGCGGACAGGAATGCTCATGCGTCGCCTCCCTGCCGCCAGATCATGGCGCGTTCGACGGCGGCGCGGACAGAGCGCAGACGGGCAACAGGGCCGAAGCTCATGGCGACCTCGTCGTCGCGCAGCGCCAGCGAATGCACCCGCAGCACTCCGAAGACGAGCGAGGCGGCAATCGCGCAGGCCGACACGGCAACCAGCGTTACCGCTTCCGAAAGATGCAGGTAGCGCCAGAAGCCGAACGTGAAGCCGATCAGCCCCGCCGCAGGCAGGCCGACGAACAGGACGAGCGGCCTTTGCACCGAGACATATTCGACCCGTTCGAGTGCATAGGTTTTGCGGGGTGTGCGCAGCAGCGTTTCCGTGACGCGGAAGCCGCCGCCTTCATAAAAGACAGGTCGGTTCATCGCGCACCTTCCTTGCCCGTGCAAAGGCCCGCCGCGTAGGTCTGGCGCATGCGGTCGTCAAAGGCTTTGACGGGCGCGGGGCGGATCATGCCGAGCGTGCCGGAAAAGATCGCCCATTCCGTGCGCGTTTCAGCAATTGCCGCATCCGCCACGCAGCCGCAGACATCGCCCGCCCTGCCGAGGTCGGTGGCGGTTTCCGCCTTGATCGCCTCCAGAGCGCGGTTGTAGTGCTCGATGGCCTGACGCTTTTGTTCCTCATATTGGCAAGGGGCAGTTCAATGGCTGCATCGAAGCCGAACAGCCGTCCAAGGCCGGAGCGGTTCAGTTCTTCCATCATCGGATTATTCTGGAAGGCGCGAAGCTGCGCTGCCGCCAGTTCCTTTGAGGAATCCATAGGGGGAGCGGCAAGGGATTACGCCTTGTCCTGCGCCGCTTGCAATGCCCATTCGTTGTGACGGGCTTCGCACGCGGGCATATGGTCGGCGCGAACGACACGAGCGGCCACTTCCGGTCCGATAACGAGATAGTTGGCACCAGCCCACAAGACAGCCGCCGCAACGGCGGCTTTGGGGGCAATGTCGGATAAGTGATTGAGCATCGGTTTCTCCTGCACTGGGGGTTGCATTGGCCGGAGAAGCGCGAAACGATGAAGCGAAGAATCGAACCGCGTTTTTCCGGTTCAATTCCAATAATCACTGGTTTGAAGATTGTCCGAGACAGAGTTGTAACAAGCGGGGACGGCGGTGGCGGGCGCAGTACGCGGGAAGTATGACGTATATGCCTATCAGCGGGTTATTCAGAAAGTCAGCGCCATCGTGAAAGCGCATCCACACTTGAAAGGTGGTGGGATCGCCGCTGCGATCAGCGAATGGCGCAATGTCCCGTTTCATCGTGAATACATGGCGCGGTTGCGAAATTACAAATTCGCAGACCCGCATGTTGATGTCATCATTGACTGGATCGTTGCGCATCACGACCCCAAATTCCGTACGAAGCTGTCACCGGACAGCATTTTCTCACAAGTCGGCGAAAGCTCATTCGATTTCTATTTTCATCTTTCGCAGATGGACGATTACGACAACTGGGAAGAGGAAGTGCTCAAGACGTTCGAGGGTGTCTATATCTGTGCCGCTGCACAGGATCGGCACTCTTATCTGCCGATGACGATGGTACGGCACTTCTTCGAGAACAAGGCGGCATACGACGATAAGGAGAAGCTTAAACGCTCCTTGGACATCAAGCAGTATATTGCCGAGCGCAGCATTCTGATTTTACGCGCAACCCCAATGGGCTACTATCACGCTGCCGAGTTCCCGCTATCGCTACTGTTTCCGCCGGATTTTGTGACGCTTGATGTCCGGCAGGTTTATGAAGGCATCGGAATCGCTTCTGGGAACAGCATTCACCTTTTTTCGTGAATGCTTGTCCCGTACCGGAAAGCTTCATTCCATCCTGATCACTTTGAACGGCAAGCACGAGGCCGACAATCCGCATGGTATTCCGCTCTATACAGAGCCGGAGGTGCGGCAGTACGTCCGGCAGGAATGGCAACAAATGGGGGCGGCTGATCTTGAGCACATGAAGCGCGAGTTTGCGCAAAGCTTCGATCTTGGCCTGCATCTCGAAGGGCAGGCCCAAGTCAATCTGTCGCCTGTACCGGATGTGAAAAACCGCGTCGTGATGATCTACCCGCGTGAATATGTTTATCACCGTAAGCCAGCGGACTTTTTGCGCCATCCTGATCTTCATTTTATCCTGCCGGATTTGAAGAATGCCGAAGAGGTCGAGCGTCTAATCTCGAATCCGCTTGCCGTTGGGAGCCTGCTATGAGTTTGCAACCGAAACTAAAGCAATCCGTGCAAGCAAGTATTTTTGCTCGTTTCGATCCAATGGGCGGTGGCAAGCTTTCAGCCTATTCGCTTTTGCGGGCGGTTTATATGGATCAGGTGAGGGAAGCGGAAGCGGTATTGCGGGCTAGTCCCGAACAAATTAACCTTGGCGATCCCTATGCCAACCTTACGCCGTTGCACGTCGCGATATTTCGGCAGAACAGGGAGATCGTTGCCCTGTTGGTCAATCATCCGCGTTGCGATGTGTGGCAAAAGGATAATTTTGGGAGAACAGCTGTAGATATGCTTGTTTACACAAAGGAAAAACAAATCTTCGAATCAATAATAAATAAATCATATTCATTAAAATTAATATGTATAATTCATAAAAATGAATGCATGTCAGAGGTGTGAAACTGATAAAATAGAGGTGAAATAAAGATGATTATTATTCATCTAAAAAAGATAATATCATTTTTCTTTAAAATCATATATTCAGTTTTTTTTGTCTTTAAATACAAAAATAAAAGATATTGTTGCCGGAGCAATTACTTCATTTGTTGTGGGAATATTATATTTCATGTTTATTTCCGAATATGGATCTCCTTATAAGGATATTGTGTATCCTTATATTTACGAAGTAAACGATATTTTTGATATCACTATAATTGATACGCCCTTTTTGTCTGAATACGGCGAATATAAAAGTGATATGGGAAACGCGTGCGGGATAGAATTCAGTATAAATTTCTATATTACAAATAAACATGATGAAACAAAAAGAATAGACGAGCTGAAAATTAATATCCCATTTTCAAATACCATAGGTGAAGCAGCATCTATGCTCGCTATGCCAGACGAGGTGAAGTTTTATAATTCATTGTCCGATTACAAAAAGGAGGACAATTTTACAAAAATGCCGATTGTTATTAAAAAATATGAAAAATTATATGTTAAAGGGAAGTATATAGCAATTTTAGTAAATCATACCTATACAAACTACACTTACGCGGGTCATTGCGATATAATTGAAGACGGTGATAAAAGGATGGATATGCTAGACAAGGCTATAGGAGGGGTACCGACCATAGTTGGAAACAAAGACGCATCAAGGCCAGTAAATATAAATAGATTTTCTTCGAAAGGGGATCATAAATTAATTTTGTTAATGAAAATTAACAACGGACGATATTACGGAAATATAAATAGTAAGTTTGCGTATATGGACTTAAACTAGTCTATTTTTTTCTTTGAAAGATTTCTTGCTATTGTGGCGGTCGCAACAATCCCAACTGGAGTTCCAACTGCTGATCCAAACAATGATGAAAGACTTACAGTAATAATTATTCGGCTGCGGCGGCTGGGAAATCTGATTTAATCTTGTCTAGTATACTGACGCTTTTCATAAGCCAACTATACAAGAAATACTATATAATCGCAAATATATTTTATTATTTCGCCATAAAATCGAAATTTTAAATTGTATTAATTTTAACTATTTGAATATAGATCATTAAATTCTGTTGGAATGCGGTTGACTGTATTGTTGATGAGCATGTCTCCCGTAAATTACGTGATAATTGTTGTGCATTTCAGGTACTCGCCAGATGTGCGGTGGTAAACCGCGTCGCGGACCTCCGGTCCATTCGCGAGCTGTGCGGTGAACCGCCTCTTCACGCCACGTTGTGGCACTCGCAAGCTGTGTTTTGCTATGCAAAACGCTTGGCAAAGGGAACCCGCTGCGCGTTCCCGTCTGCACTCCCTCCGGCCATGGCGTTCATCGGCCTTGAGCCTCTTCACGCCATCCAATCGTATCGCCGATTGATCACTCGCACCGTCTGGCCGTTGCATCACCAATCAGGGAGCGTTCCTGCTACCCCGATACCCCATGACCAACCCTGCGCGGATTGGATGCCGTCCGCGTCTTGCCGCTGAACCACGCGCAGGTGAGATTGTCGCTCTCCCTGCACCCTTCGACCAAAGGGCGCATCCAGCCCCTTGGAACCCTGACCGCCGTTCCGTCTGCGGCATCCAGCACAGGGGAGGTTGCGGCTCCCCGTGACCCCATCGCTCCATCGCCCGCCCCGATCTGCTCTTGCAACCCTGACCAGCCGATCAGATCGGGGCTGGTCGTCATGCCGTGTGGTTCAGGGCGTGAGACAGCGTACCGCGCCCCACCTTCATTTCCTCTGCGAGCGCCGTGATGGTGGTTTGTGTCGTGCGCAGCCGTTTGCGCGCTTCCTTGATCTGACGATTATTCAGCTTTCGGGGGCGGCCCAAGACTTTGCCCCGTGCCCGTGCAGCCTCAAGTCCTTCCTTGGTGCGGCGCGATAGCATCCGCCGCTCCAGTTCCGCCCGTGCGCTTTGCATGACAAAGGAATAGTAGCCTTCATCCGAATTTGGGTCGATGGGGAAGTTTATCACGCGCATGCGGACACCCCGCATCGAAAGCATATGAAACTCGTTGAGGGCATCGCGGGTGTTTCGATAGGCGCGATCGATGTCGAGTATGATTAGCTCATCGCCAGAACGGAGCTTTCGGACAACCTTGTCATAGACGGGGCGGTCTGTGCTTGCAGCGGAAGCGGTTTCTACATGCAGCTCGTCGCACAATCTTTTCAGCACATGGGTTTGCCGATCATGCCTCTGCTTCTTGGTCGAAACCCGTAAATATCCGATTTTTCTCATATTTCCTGCCATTCGGGTAAATTTTCTCTGCCCGAACGCTATGCCCTGAAATCGTCCCTTTTTCCCTCGGCCAAAGCCACCCCGAAATGACTGCATCATTCAAAGTATCGGCAGTCCATAATTCTTCATCACAACTATAGAGTAACACAAATGAAGAATTTATGAAAATTGTTCAAAAATTGGACGTATATGACCCGCGCACGTAAACTGAAAATCTCCTCAATACTGGCTGGAAGCCTTGTATTTGCTATCGACAGCACGGCTTTCGCCGATCAGCAATTCGACGCGGATAAGGTGATGAAAGAAATGGATGAGGTGCAGAGATATACATATCTCGCAGGCGTCATCGAGGGACTGGCCGTTGCCCGCTACATGAAGGATGGAAAACAGTCGGCAGGAATGAACTGCATTTACGACTGGTTTTACGACGACAAAAGCACGGTGGACACGATTTATGCGGCCTTCCGCAAGTATGGAACCTATCCTCCCGGTTCCGTTGTAGATGTGCTGGCGAAACAGAAGTGCGGTGAATGATGCCAGCAACCCCACGCCGCTCATGGAAAGAAGATTTTGAACGGGCTTCCGATATCCGCGACGAGATTTATCGCCGTGAACAGTTAGCCCGCTTCGAAGCTCGCGAGCGCGAAAGGCAAAAGAACGAAGAAAGGGAAAATGATTTGCGCGACATGGAAATGTTCGCGCTAGTTCAAATGGCCTTCGCTTCACCCGAACAGGTCGCTGACTTCAAACTCCAATTGGACGACTATGACGCGAAAACCGTTGAAGCGCTGATCGAAAACGTAGATGCGCTCAAAATGGTGCAGCAGCGTCTGGATGATATGCTCGACCAAGCCTACACGCTGCCGGACGGACGCAAGGTCTTCAAGACGAAAGACGGCCAGCGCGTGTTCGATGAGCACGGGCAGGAGTTGTCAGTAGAGGTTGTCGATCCCAAACAGATTGATGATAGAAAACCCGCTTGGGAAACGTTCATGGCCGATGTGGAGGAGCGTAAGAGACTCCAGATAGAGCGCGGCGAATTGCTTGAGTATCAGGACAAGCTGGATACCGCCCGCGCCCGACTCGACAACGGAGAAATCACGACCAAAGAACTCGACGCGCTCAAGGGCGACCTCGAAAAATCCATGCCGGACGCGGTGCGGGCGAAGGTCGGCAACGACAGGCCGGAAGCCGAAAACACCAACAGCCAGAAACTCGAATCCAATGCGCCTGTGTTGCCGAACAACATGGACGCGCTCATGCGCCAGACAGGCTTTGGCGGACCGTCAGGGCCGTAGGGAAATCATTCTATCTTAAATTTGCAATGGCTTGCCGCTACGCGGTAGGCTTTGCGCATGAAACCTTATGACAGCCTCGATACCCTCTACGAATTTTTGAAATCCATAGAATCCATTGACGAGTTTTTTGAACGGAAAGAACCGCATTTCAATGACGCCGCGTCGAAGGCGATTGCTATTGCCATGATGGAAGAGGGAACCACGCCGGAGGATATGCTAGGCATCCTGAAATCCGAAGAACGGCAGAGATTTGCCGCCGAGCAGGATATGCGCCGCAAGCCGAATTGATTTACAGTTTCAGGCGGCGGACGCTGCGGCCATGGACTACGGCAAGGATCAGCACGCCGTCCCTTGTCGGCTCGTAAAGGATGACGTGGCTTTTGTGCTCGTGGCGGCGGATGCCTTCCGCGATCATCGGGGCAGGGCGGCCCATATGCGGTGTTTCCGCCAGCAGCTGAAAACAATGCTCCATATCATCCTTGTAAAGACGCGCCTGGCGCACCCCGAATTGCTCGATACCGTAAAGAAAAATTTCCAGAATTTCCGCTTCGGCCCTTTCTGTCAGCCTATAGCTATTCACGAACAACGCCCCTTGCCGAAGCTATGCGTTCGGCTTCCGCGAAAAGTTCATCCATGCTGCGCGTGCCGATACCGCTGGCCTTGGAATCCGCTACAATCTGGCGCAATTCTTCAAGGGTCAGTTCCTGTCCGCGCCGCGCACGGTCACGGCGCACAAGATCGCGCACATAATCGCTCGTGCTGGCGTATTCGCCTTTCTGGATTTGTGCCTCGATCCATTCTTTCATTGGATCGGGCAGAGAAACCGTCATCGTTGCCATATCAAAACTCCTCAATCTTTCTTCACGATACCATAAAATAGGAAAAATTCACAAATATTCTTATCTGCCTATAGCCGCAACCGATGTCTTTGACGCTTGCGCTGTGCATCGTCCTCCGGTCTTGCGGCCATCGTGAATTTCTGCGCAGGTGAAATCTCCCTGTAAATTCTGGTAATCTCATAGGTGTGAACACGGCGGGCAGCGAGGATTTCGCGCTGCAAGCGTTGGCGTTCTTCGAGTTGGCGTTCGATGAGCGCCTGCTTTTCCTTCGCGTCGCGCTCGGCAGCCGTGGCAGCTTCCTGTGCATTCTGGTCCCGCAGCTTGCCATTCTTGCCCGTCACGCGGTCCCACAGACCGCGAATGCCTTTGCGGAATCTGGCGCTGCGCTCGATTGCTTCCTGCGTCCAGCGCTCATCCTGCGAGGCTTGCAGGGCTTTTCTGTTAGCGCGATGGCATTCCACCATGGCAATGCGCTTGGCTTCCACGGCGTTTGCCGCTTGCGTGAAGTCTTCCGTGGCCGTTCGGGCGAAGCTTTGCAGCTTTTGCCGCTTCAAGCTGGCGGCATAAGTCTGTGGATCGTGTCCCAGGAGATGGTGTAGCTTCGGCGATCGCCGTGCCTTCCGGACAGAGCCGGGAATTGATCAGCTTGCTGCTGGCAGGCTGATGAGCGGATCATCGCTCATCGCGGCGATGGTTTCCAG
>NZ_QFBC01000062.1 GCF_003122325.1 Rhizobium album | reverse complement strand
GTCTTCGTGCTGACCTCCAGGGACATCAACTTCTCGGCAGCAAAGCCGATCATCTCCCGGAGCAAATCGGCATCAGCGCTCTTCTCAACGAGCGAGCGCAGGGTCATCATGTCGTCGGTCATCGGTGTTCTTTCCATCAGGTTGGTCTTGAACAACCCGACCCTACCGGAAAAACACTGGTGACCGCCGATACCCTGATACACCACCTCCTGGGACACGATCATCCGAAGGTGATTCGAGACCTGTGCGCGGAAATTTATTGATGATTCAATTCGTTCGTCGAATGATGGAGGTGTGTGATGAGCCGTCGCCAGATTGGTCAGGAAGCATTCGGGTTTGCAGTTGATCGGTCCGGCACTTCTTCGCTGGATGGTCTTGCTGACCTGATCGATCGGGCACCGGTCGATCAAGCGCTGGTGGTTATTTCATGCGCGGCCAGGGGCGAGCCGGCATGGCCGCCGCTCGCCCTTTTGAAGGCGATGCTGTTGTCGATCTGGTATGACTTGTCGGACGTGAAGCTGGCTGAG
>NZ_QFBC01000061.1 GCF_003122325.1 Rhizobium album | reverse complement strand
CAGTGCCCAATCGATCAGGTCAGCAAGATCATCCAGCGAAGAAGTGCCGGACCGATCAACTGCAAACCCGAATGCTTCCTGACCAATCTGGCGACGGCTCATCACACACCTCCATCATTCGACGAACAAATTGAATCATCAATAAATTCAGCCGTCTATAAATTTCCGCGCACAGGTCTCATTATTCGGCGATCTCGGCGACCCTGATCGGCTGCTCGACGGCACGGAACAAAGGCACCTGCGACAACCGAACCAACATCCGCCGCGACGAGTTGGAGACGCGCGTACTGAATGCGCTTCGCACAAAACTCGTCGATCCCGAGTTGTTCGCTCACTTCTGCGCGGTGTTCACGCAAGAGATGAACCGGCTGCGCATCGAAGGCCGCGCGGGCATCGCTGGGGCCGAGACCGAGATGGCCAAGATCGAGCGCGAATTGACAAAGCTGCTGACGGCTATCAAGGCCGCTGACATGTCAATCGGCCCTTTAATTGCGGGACTTAGTCAAGCCTGTTTTGCCCGTGCCGGGGTCATGGTCCTTTTCGAGGTCATGGCCTCATGATGATGTTCGGGTCGGATGCCTCAACGTGCGGAGCGCG
>NZ_QFBC01000060.1 GCF_003122325.1 Rhizobium album | reverse complement strand
AGCAATGTGACCGGCTGGTATCTGGTCGGCTTCCGTGACGAGCTGGCCCGTGAATTCGAAGGTGAAGCCGCATGACCGCAAAACTTCTGAAAGATGCCGGCGAGGCCCTTTATGGGCCTCAATGGCAATCCGCAATCGCCCGTGATCTTGGCGTTTCTGATCGACATATCCGCCGAATGGCTGCCGGTGACGCCGACCTAAAGCCAGGTATGGCAATGGACCTTTGGCGCATTGCCCTTGAGAGACAGGCCGATCTTGATCAGGTGATCGAGCGGTTGAAACTGGCATCAACACCTGGCGGCGTGGACCCAACTGTGAGCGAGTGATGCCACACAAGGATCGCGAACGACGACTAGAATACCTCCGCCAGTGGAAGCTCAAAAACCGGCCTGCGCCGAAAATCGAGCCGCAATCAGACCCAGGATTGCCGCCGCGTGGTGTTATGGTGTTTTCGCCAGACGGGACAACAGTCCAATGCCATTCTTGCGGCAAATGGTTCGGTGGCCTCAACATGCACTTTCGTGTGCACGGCTTAGACGCGCGGACGTACAAGGAACTGTATGGGTTGCCCCGCACTAAATCGCTCTGGCCGCCGGCGCTCATGGAAAAGCAACGAGATGCCGCGCTCGACAGAGACCAAGGAGCGATCGGCCGTAAGAACATCCCTCCGGCTGTGGGGCGTCCTGTCGGACAAGAGGCACGTTTAGGCGTGCGACTTGAGGCGAGCGAGGCACGCAAGGGCGTCAACACACGGGCTGGCGAAAAGACCAAACGATAAGCCATCATTCGCCGCCATCCACAT
>NZ_QFBC01000006.1 GCF_003122325.1 Rhizobium album | reverse complement strand
CTCAGCCAGCTTCACGTCCGACAAGTCATACCAGATCGACAACAGCATCGCCTTCAAAAGGGCGAGCGGCGGCCATGCCGGCTCGCCCCTGGCCGCGCATGAAATAACCACCAGCGCTTGATCGACCAGTGCCCAATCGATCAGGTCAGCAAGATCATCCAGCGAAGAAGTGCCGGACCGATCAACTGCAAACCCGAATGCTTCCTGACCAATCTGGCGACGGCTCATCACACACCTCCATCATTCGACGAACGAATTGAATCATCAATAAATTCAGCCGTCTATAAATTTCCGCGCATAGGTCTCATTAGAAAAATGGGACAAAAATGCCGTCCTTGACTATGACGAAGTGGAGGAGCGTTTTCCCATATCCGGCATGATGCGTCCGATCATGCCCAAACGGTTTTGTGATTTTGTTTCGGCGGAAATCGTCCGCGAGAAGATCGTCAGCGCGGCAATTTTCAATTCCATCCTGATAGGAGCAAACGCCAAGCTTAGGGTTTGGGTGGATGAAAACGGGAACAACAGGCTGAGCACATCGGACGGCCCGCCGCCCGCATGGTGGTGACCATCGGGGCTTTAAAGACGGTCTACATCCTTCATAAATATCTTGGCAGCGGCAGGGGCAATATGGCAGAATGAACGTATGAAGAACATCGTCGAAATTTCCGAGGATTTGAGCCGCCGCATCGACATGCTGGCGGAACGCTCGACCCTGACCCGCGACCAGATCATCGAGGACGCTCTTTCCCATGGCCGCTCGCTTGCATGGCAGGAAAAATGGCTGGCCGGCGTAGCGGCGGGAATTGCGGATGCGGAGGCTGGCAATTTTGCAACCGATGATGAAATCGCTGCCGTTCTCAACAAATACAATCAGGCATAACCGCCTGTGCGCATTGTCTTTACCAGACGTTATCTGCGCGAGCTTGCCGCAATCGGTGATTATATCGGACAGCGCAATCCGCGCGCTGCCGCGCGCATCGTGAACGAAATTCACACGAAGACCAAAACGCTTCTATCCGCCAATCCGTTTATAGGCCGTCCCGGAGAAATCAGAGGCACGCGGGAGCTTGTGATTCCGACAACGCCTTATATCGTCGCCTATCGCGTCCGCGACAATCATATCGAAGCTCTTTTTGTCCAGCACGGCGCGCAGGAATGGCCGACCGAGGTTTAACCTCGCAATTGGTCATTCTCTTCTGACCGCAGAAGCTCTATCAAATCCTCGATTTCGGAATCCGCAGCGACAGGCGCGGGCATTGGCAGCGATAGCGGCGCGGGATTACTGACCTTGCCAAGCCAAGCATATTTGTCGGGCTTCTGCCGCACGTCGCGCAGCATGCCGGACATTTCAGGGCGTTCCCAGAAATTCGGCATATCGACGGTAAAATAGCCGTGGTCGCGGGATTCCAGAAGGCCGGACTCGCCGCCCGTGGCGCGGCGCACGTCCTCGACCTGCAAGAGCGGGCGGGATTGTTCGGAAAGATTGTCGCCCGACCCGTTGACCTGGTTCATGTTGACGTTGAAGCCGCGCACCATGACGGACGTTTTCCCCGAACTTTTGCGTTTTCGGGCGGGCTTAACGACAGGGAGAAGAGGTAATTCCCGCACCGCGTCCCGAGGCTGACAGCTTCAATTTCCTTGAACGCGCCGTGCAGATTGTCGGATGCAAACCCGCGAAGCTCGTGCAGGCTCACATGCTCATTGTCTTCCATCTTGAGCAGATGGGCGGCGAGGTTCTGTCCCGATCCGCGTTGGCTTCCCTTGAGGATCACGGGCGATCCTCCGGCTTAAGGCCGAGCGCGGTCATCAGCAGGCGGCGGATGTTCTGCACATCCGCCAGCGTGTCGCGAAGTTCGGCTTCCGTCTCCGGTATCATCGGCAATGCGCCGACATTGGCGAGGTGGGCGAGCTGGTTTAAGTTGCTGGACAGGCGCGAGCGCCCCAGAAGGGCAAACGCCTGTGCCAGTGCTGTCCGGTCTTCCACTGCCAGACCCGTCCGGCGGACGCGGACGGGCAAAGGTGAGCCAAGCACCTTGGCCTTGATATAGGCACCGAGCGGAGCGCCTGCCGCCTCAACAGCAAGGCGGGCGCGTTGCTCTGGTGACAGCCGTATGGAAAAGGGCGGAAGCCGCTTTTTGCGCGGTTTTGCGTCCACTGCAACGCGCCGGAATGTCTCTTTGAGTGACATGGCCGCGCCCCCTTGTGGTGAAGGCGGGGCTGGGTGAGCCAGCGACGTATCCTTTAAAATCTGCTCCCAATGAGCCAGTTCGGCGAAGATTTGGTTCGAGTCGGTGCCTGTAAGCGGCACCATCTTTTCTTGCGCGATGCCGCCCTCCAACCCATCGCGCGGGTTTGCCTCCGCTCCGCTTCGGCGTACCATTTCCTTCTACCGTTTAGGTTTTATGTCTTTCCGCCTGGGGTGTTGCGTCTCTTCGTGTCGGGGCATTCGCGGCAACGTTCTGTAGCGACAGGCCTCGGTGCAGTAAAATCGCTGGTATTTTGCCTCTTTGTGGACATAAACTTGAGGTAAGGATAACAATTGTAGCGCCCTTGTATGGGGTAGCGAACGAAAATCGGCTGCTGCCCTTGTCTTTTCATCAAAAGGCACTACCTTTCATATATCGAACTTTGCTAGAGACTCTTGTCCGACGCCTTCTACGGCTCTTTCCGATCTCCTTTCATCGTCGATCTATCATGGCCAATTCGGCCAGCTCTCCAACGATTGAAAGGAAATCGTTATGAATACAGGTACCGTAAAGTGGTTTAACAGCACCAAGGGTTTTGGTTTCATTCAGCCTGACAACGGCGGCACGGATGTCTTCGTTCACATTTCGGCTGTCGAGCGTTCCGGAATTCGCAACCTCATCGAGGGCCAGAAGCTCCGTTACGACATCGTTCAGGACCGCCGTTCGGGCAAGAACTCTGCGGATAATCTGCAGGCTGCCTAATTGGCTCGTTGTCCCGCGTGACCACGGATGTACTGGCACGTTTGAGGCGATGACGTCGGAAGGTCGGGATCTCTCCCGGCCTTTTTTATTTTTATTTCGGCCCAACTCCATTGTTTGAAAGGAAACGTTTTGCAGGTACTCGTGCGAGACAACAACGTCGAACAAGCCCTCCGAGCCCTGAAGCGCAAGATGCAGCGCGAAGGCATCTTTCGCGAAATGCGCGCCCGAACCGCATATGAAAAGCCGTCCGTGAAGCGGGCGAGGGAAAAGCAGGAAGCCGTTCGCCGGGCGCGGAAACTCGCTGTCAAGCGGGCGCAACGCGAAGGTCTTCTGCCTGCCCCCAAGAAGAAAACTGTCACCCGCAGCAGGTCGGCTTAGGGCTGCAGAGGAGATCCGTGATGGTTGACAAGGATCAACTCTTCAGCCCGACGAAAATGTCGGCACAGGCCAAGGCGGAACAAACCAACCAGGCGGCCAAGGAAATTCTCGCGGCTGAAGCAGCGGCACGCGAGGCCAAGACGGCTAAACTTCGGTTGGCGCGCCTTGAGCAGGCGGCGCCCAAAGCCGTCGAAAAAAGCAAGTCCTCATCCCGGGCCAGGACGAAATAGTCCTGCGCCTTGCGAGATACCGGCTTTCGCCCGCTGTCGAGAAAACTGGGCGAAAAACCTTCAGACAAGGGGTCTGGCTGAAAGGACGATACCGGCGGTTTCTCCCCGATGGCGCGGCATATCCAAGGGTTTCTGACAGGATTTCCTGCCAGCGCGCATCAGGGCCATGTGTCAGCACTGCCCGTTTTCGCCGTGCGGCCGCAGATGTTCCGCTGACCCGTCTTGGCATGGTCAGGCGGACGGTTGTAGATGCCTGCAGCAGACCGGATGCCGCAAGTCCCGTTGCATCGCTTACTCCCATAGCTTTTCGTAGGCTTCGCCGGTGAGGTCGAGGCGGCATTACCGCCGCGGCAGCCTCGCGATCAGAAGTTTTTGTTAACGTTAAAACCGGTCAGGGCTTCTGGCGGTTGCAAAGCGTGGCAACGGCGCACATTGCAATTCGGCGGCTTTTGCGGCGATAGTCGCGATCGGCCGGCGCGTGCCGCCGCGGTTTTTTGGAGAGATGTCCATGCGTATAAAAGCCCTCCTGCTGCTGGGCATCCTGGGCGGCGGCGTTGTTGCGCCCGTTCTGGCGGAAGAGTTGGGGCCGTTCGACGAACCGGTCAGCGAAGAAACACTGGAATTGCCGGCCAGCGATCTTGATCCGGATGCCAAGCCGCAGGTCGCCTGCAGCCGGTTCGCCGCTTTTGCGGTCAAGGAGGTCGATATCGGCGAGATCGGCGCCGAGAAACTGTCGCTGATAGGGCCGGCGGATGCCTGCACGGTCGATACGCCGGGCGAAAAGATCGTCAAGGATGAAGTGGCAGGCTATTTCCTCGGCGTTTCCGGCGACTACATCTTCTTCCAGGCATCGGACGGCTGGAACGGCGGATTGCCGTTCGTCGTCTACGACCGCCGGACGGTGGGGCGGCTTTTCGACGATGCCTTTGCCGGCGATGGATTTACAGAGATCAAGTCCGGCGCCGATACGCTGGTGCTGCACTACCAGCGGTCGCTGACGGCGGAATGTTCCCTCTATAAGGACACCGGCGCCTGCGCCGCCGCGATCGCGACGAAGACCGGCCTGGCGGCAAAGCGCATCCCCGATTGCACGGCGATCTATGACGCCGAAAAGAAGCGCACGCCGGATTTTAAGGAAGAGATCGATAAACTGCCGACGGTGATCAACTATCCGGTCGAGATGCGCTGGGCCGGCGGCAAGGCGACGTTCTCGCCCATGGGGGGAGACGTCACCTGCAACCTGCCGTCCTGAACGGCGCGCTCGCTTCAAAGCGGGTCGCGATCTTTCCGATTCTCTCACGCTTCCGCTCTTTATGTCTGTATGTCGTTTTTGCAAAACCGCTGCGCATTTTTGCGCGGCATGTTTTAGCGTTTCAGGTGCTGCCGGGTTGCATAGAGTGCGATGGCGGCTGCGTTCGAAACGTTGAGCGACTTGATTCGGCCAGGCATGTCGAGCCGTGCCAGCGTTTTCACGGTGTCGCGCGTCTTCTGGCGCAAGCCCTTGCCTTCGGCACCGAGCACCAGGGCGACCTTTTCTCCGGAGAGGCTTTGCTCCAGGGGGGCGGGGCCTTCCGAATCGAGACCGACGGTGTGGAAGCCCAGTTCGTGCAGTTCGCCGAGCGTTTCCGCCAGATTGGTGATCTGGATATAGGGAATCATTTCCAGCGCGCCGGACGCCGATTTGGCGAGCACGCCCGATTCGGTCGGGCTATGGCGCATCGTTGTGATGACCGCTCCCGCATCGAAGGCCACGGCCGAGCGCATCACCGCGCCGACATTGTGCGGATCGGTCACCTGGTCGAGCACCAGCAGCAGCGGGCTCTGCTTCAGCGCCTCCAGCCGCCGGACAGGCAGGGGGCGGGTTTCGAGCATGACGCCCTGATGGATCGCCTCCGGGCCGAGCACCTTGTCGATATCCTGCGGGGCAACCATCTGAACGGGAATGCCCAGGGCCTCCGCGTCGATTTCCAGCCGCGCCAGGGCATTCTGGGTCACCGACAGCTGGATGTTCTTGCGCTCCGGGTTTTCCAGCGCGGCGCGGACCGTGTGCAGGCCGTAAAGAAACACCTGGTTGGCTTCGAGCGCCGGCGGCTTCCAGTCTTCGGCACCAGGGCGCTTGCGCTTCTGTTTCTGCGGGGTGGGGATTTCGCCGCGCTCGCGTTTGGCATCGCGGTGGGCGCGGCGCAGGGTGGCGTAATGGGTGTCCCGGGCGGACGGATCTTTGTCTTTGCTCATGCGGTCTTATAGCGGCGCGCGGCGCCAGCGCATAGTCCCGTCAATAAGGGGCCTTTCCACAGGGCTTGAAATTTTTCAGCAATTTTCCACTGTCATCGTGTTGACAGAAACGGAGCGGGCGGTCATATACGCGGCGCAGACGACGGGCGGCACCGCTTCGAAGTCTGGCAAACTTGGTCTCACGATCCGGACGAATACTGGAGAGATGCCCGAGTGGTTAAAGGGGACGGACTGTAAATCCGTTGGCTCAGCCTACGTTGGTTCAAATCCAACTCTCTCCACCATTCGTCTCAGATCGGACCACCCCCGCGGGTATAGCTCAATGGTAGAGCAGCAGCCTTCCAAGCTGAATACGCGGGTTCGATTCCCGCTACCCGCTCCAATCTTCTCCCAAAAATAGTCTGGTATTGCGCGCCATCGCAGCGATGTCGGCTGTGGGTTCTTGACGTGTTTTCGGATAGCTGTCCTTCCGCAGGATTTTTCCGTTCTCTAGCTTTGGAACCCACCTATGAAGAAAACCATTTTTGCTGCCGCCCTGGCAGTCATGCTGCTCCCCTCCGTTTCCTTTGCCGCGACGCTGCATTTCCCGAGCGACGATCCGGTTGCCGAGATCACCATCCCGGATTCCTGGAACCCGAAGGAAACCGATAGCGGCATCGACGCCACCTCCGACGACAACTCGATCTATCTCTCGATCGACGTCGCCTCGGCCGAGACGTCCGACCAGGTCATCGACGACGTCTTCAAGTTTCTCGCCGACAACGGCGTAACGGTCGATCCGGCCACCCAGAAGCAGTCCGAAGACAAGATCAACGGCATGAGCATGACCAACTTCGACTGGAGCGGCACCGACAAGGACGGCGACGTTTCGATCGGTGTTTCGCTGGTCGCTCCGAAGCCGGACAAGCTGCTGGTCATCACCTATTGGGGTACGAAGGGCGAGCAGGAAAAGAATGCTGCGGCATTGGTTGCCCTGATCACCTCGCTGAAGCCTATGAACTAAGTCGCAGGGCGCAATACCATGGCCGCACCCGGCCTTGGCATTGGCAATCCGAACCGCCTCCGGCTCGCCGCTTTTCGGCGGCCGGGGGCGTTGTTTTTTCGAAGCGCGACACGATCGGCTCCGTTTGTCGCCGACGAAAAACGCCGCCCGCCGTTTTGCCCGATTTTGCAGGCGGATGCCCGTCCGCAAGCGCTTCGCAATTAAGTCTTGCGCATTTGTTGCGAAAGCCTTAAACGGCGGCACTAAACCCGCTCGCCGGGTCCCCTCCTACCGATCCACAGGAAGCATTCAAATGGCAAAGAGTAAGTTTGAGCGCAACAAGCCGCACGTCAACATTGGTACGATCGGCCACGTTGACCACGGCAAGACGTCGCTGACGGCGGCGATCACGAAGTACTTCGGCGAGTTCAAGGCCTACGACCAGATCGATGCGGCCCCTGAAGAAAAGGCCCGCGGCATCACCATCTCGACGGCACACGTCGAATACGAGACGCCGAACCGCCACTATGCGCACGTCGACTGCCCCGGCCACGCCGACTACGTCAAGAACATGATCACCGGTGCCGCCCAGATGGACGGCGCGATCCTGGTCTGCTCTGCCGCAGACGGCCCGATGCCGCAGACGCGCGAACACATCCTGCTCGCCCGCCAGGTCGGCGTTCCGGCGATCGTCGTGTTCCTCAACAAGGTCGACCAGGTTGACGACGCCGAGCTTCTCGAGCTCGTCGAGCTGGAAGTCCGCGAACTTCTGTCGTCCTACGAATTCCCGGGCGACGACATTCCGATCATCAAGGGTTCGGCTCTGGCTGCCCTCGAAGATTCGGACAAGAAGATCGGCGAAGACGCGATCCGCGAACTGATGGCCGCTGTCGATGCCTACATCCCGACGCCTGAGCGTCCGATCGACCAGCCGTTCCTGATGCCGATCGAAGACGTGTTCTCGATCTCGGGCCGTGGTACGGTCGTGACGGGCCGCGTCGAGCGCGGTATCGTCAAGGTCGGTGAAGAAGTCGAGATCGTCGGCATCCGCCCGACGTCGAAGACGACGGTGACCGGCGTTGAAATGTTCCGCAAGCTGCTCGACCAGGGCCAGGCCGGCGACAACATCGGCGCGCTGGTTCGCGGTGTGAACCGTGACGGCGTCGAGCGTGGCCAGATCCTGTGCAAGCCGGGTTCGGTCAAGCCGCACAAGAAGTTCATGGCCGAAGCCTACATCCTGACGAAGGAAGAAGGCGGTCGTCATACGCCGTTCTTCACCAACTACCGCCCGCAGTTCTACTTCCGCACGACGGACGTGACGGGTATCGTTTCGCTGCCGGAAGGCACGGAAATGGTGATGCCGGGCGACAACGTCACGGTTGCCGTCGAACTGATCGTTCCGATCGCGATGGAAGAAAAGCTGCGCTTCGCTATCCGCGAAGGCGGCCGCACCGTCGGCGCCGGCATCGTTGCCTCGATCATCGAGTAATCGACAGATTGATCCTGAAAAGAACCCCGCCGGAAACGGCGGGGTTTTTTGTTGTGGGCGACGTAGCGATGTCGTGACAGCCGCATCGCGGAGTGATCAAAATGATTGGAGGGAGGAAGCATATGAAGAAGCGTATTCTTTTCACCGGCGGCTCCGGCAAGGCTGGGCGCCACACGGTGCCGTGGCTGGTGGAGCATGGGTATGACGTTCACAATGTCGACCTGGTGCCGCTCGACAGCCCCGGCGTCACCAACCTCATCGCCGATGTCACCGATCAGGGGCAGGTGTTCAACGCCCTGTCGATGCATCGTGATTTTCCCGATCTCGATACCGGCAAGGGCGTGTTGCCTTTCGACGCCGTCGTGCATTTTGCCGCCGTGCCGCGCATCCTGATCAAGCCGGACAACGAAACCTTCCGCATCAACACGATCAGCACCTACAATGTCATCGAAGCGGTGGTGAAACTCGGCATCCGCAAGATCATCATCGCCTCGAGCGAGACGACCTACGGCGTCTGCTTCGCCGAAGGGCATCGCGATTTCCACCGATTTCCGCTGGAAGAGGACTACGACGTCAATCCGATGGATTCCTACGGCCTCTCGAAAGTCGTCAACGAGAAGACGGCGCGGACCTTTGCCGAGCGCTCCGGTTTCGACATCTATGCCCTGCGCATCGGCAACGTCATCGAGCCGCATGAATATGACCGTTTCCCGGAGTTTTTCGAAAAGCCGGAGATGCGCAAGCGTATTGCCTGGAGCTACATCGACGCGCGCGATCTCGGCCAGATCGTACATCTTTGCATCGAGAAGGATGGGCTGGGTTACGAGGTCTTCAATGCTGCCAACGACACGGTGTCGGCAAACACGCCATCGCGTGAGCTGGCACGTCGTTTCTATCCGAACGTTCCCTTTACACGCGAGATCGGCGAATTCGAGGGGCTTCTTTCCAACCGCAAAATTCGCGAGGTGCTGGGTTTCAAGGAAGAACACGACTGGCGAAAATACGTGAAACTCTGAGGCCGTTGCCCTCCATGCGGGCGGCCCCAGCGCCGCCTGCACGGTGACGCCACGGAAAAACCCCGGTTCCGCCGGTGTTTTTTGGTTGACACGGGATTTGGTGTCTCTTTCCTCCGATGGCAGGGCCATGCGTGATCCGGCCTTTCAAGACATTGTTCTTTAGCGATTTTCTGATTCCGAACCGGATCGGGACCGGTGATTTGCCGGCGCTTCGCGCCGCGACTTGCCGTGTGATCTCTACAACACCCCGGGAGCGCCGGTGGCCGCAGGCGCGATACCCGGTCGAAAAGCGGAGCCGGCCATGTTAGAACCGCCCTATCGATTGTGATCGGCATCGCCATCCGGGCACGACATGCCCCAGGTCGGGAAATCCGTATGAAAAGCTCAACATGTGCAACGCGTATTCTCGCGCGCACGATTGCCTTGTGCCTGTTCTTGCCCGGCGGCGTCGCGTTTGCCGACGAAAGGCCGCTGATCTGGTCGCCGTCGAAGATCGCCGGTAATTCTTATGGCGTCAGAATGGGCGTGCGCCTGCAGCAGACCGGATCGGCCTCCGCCAGCTTGGGGGCCGAGGTCGCGGTCAAGGCATCGGAGTCCGGCAAGATCGGCAAGCACGGCACGCCGGTGCAGATCTGGGCGACGGTCGCTTCCAGCCGCGGAACGGGCACGGCTCGGTCGTCCACCCGGGAAGTCAACTTTCGTCTGGATGCGGTGAACGGCTCTGGAAACGCCGCGGTGGCGAGCCTGCATACGTGGATCGTCACGCCGAGCCTTGACCTCGAAAGCAACCGCTCCGTCTCGCTAGGCTGCAACGGTTACAAAAGCCGTTGCCGGGATTTCCGGCTATCCCAGACTGCGCGGCTCGTTGCATCGGGTTCAGGCACCGCCCTGGTGGCCCAGGCGGGCGTCGCCGGCAGAGGCGCCGGTGTGCACGGCCGGGTCGGCATCGAGCAGAAAATCTGGGGCGCGATCGATTTCGGCGTTTCGGTTGCCAATCCCGATCGCGCGGCCGTCGGTTCGGTAACGGCAAAATATGCACTCAACTGGTAGGGGCGGGCGGGGCAACGCGATTGGTCCCGCCTGACGACAAGGAAGCGGCAGCATTGTCCTGCCACCTATAGAGCGCGGTGCCGAATCGGCCGCGGCACTGGACGGGGTGACTGGCTCCCGTAGGCAAACCGCAACGATTTCATAGCCTCTCGTCGATGCGGGCCGGCCATCATCGCCGCACTTTGCACCGTTCTTATCACGAAAACGAAAAAACGGACTTGCCAAGCCGGCGCTCCCGCCTTAAAGAGCGCCTTGTCCAACGGCGAGGCGCCCCAACCGGTGTCCTCATCAAGCCTGAAGACGGGTGAAGGGGTATAGCTCAGTTGGTAGAGCGGCGGTCTCCAAAACCGCAGGTCGGGGGTTCGAGCCCCTCTGCCCCTGCCATGTTTCCAACAGTGATTGGCGCGGAAAGTTCGCAGCCTCGATGGAGATTGGCAGCCGGCATGTCCGGCAAAGTTCGCTAAACACGGATTTACCTCTTGTTAAAAGGGGAATCGGTGTTTATGTAGGGTTCAAACAGACACGCGGTGCGTGGGGCTGAACTTGTCAGCTTTACGCGCCGTAAAGGCGTGGGCGGTCAATGGCATCTAAAACCAATCCATTAGCGTTTCTGCAGCAGGTTCGCTCCGAGACGTCGAAAGTGACGTGGCCGTCGCGCCGCGAGACGTTGATCTCCACCGCGATGGTGCTGGTGATGGTGGTTTTTGCTGCGCTGTTTTTCTTTGCTGCTGACCAGCTGATCAGCTGGTTGCTCAGCTTCGTGCTGAATGTCGGCAAGTAATTAGGCGGAGATGATCATGGCGGCGCGTTGGTACATCGTCCACGCATATTCGAATTTCGAAAAGAAGGTCGCGGAATCGATCGAGGAGAAGGCGCGCCAGAAGGGCCTGACGCATCTCTTCGAAAAAATCCTGGTTCCGACCGAAAAGGTCGTTGAGGTGCGCCGCGGCCGCAAGGTCGATTCCGAGCGCAAGTTCTTTCCGGGTTATGTCATGGTTCGCGCCAACCTGACCGATGAGGCTTATCACCTCATCAAGAACACCCCGAAGGTGACGGGTTTCCTTGGCTCCGACAACAAGCCGGTTCCGATCCCGGACTCCGAAGCTGATCGTATCCTCGGCCAGGTTCAGGAAGGTGTCGAGCGTCCCAAGGCTTCGATCTCCTTCGAGATCGGCGAGCAGGTTCGCGTCTCCGACGGTCCTTTCGCTTCGTTCAACGGCATCGTTCAGGATGTCGACGAGGAGCGTTCGCGCCTCAAGGTGGAAGTTTCGATTTTCGGCCGGGCAACCCCGGTCGAGCTGGAATACGCTCAGGTCGAAAAGGTCTGATCGCCGCAGGATCGTCGATCCTGCAATCGCGTGGAAGGTGAGGGGGTCTGAAGCCGGGCCTCAAAGATCCGCACCACGCAACCGCAGCCGCCGGGCAGGATGTCCGGCATAAAGGGTCGGGCAACCGGCCATCAATGAAAGGCAGAGAGTTATGGCTAAGAAAGTTATGGGCCAGCTCAAGCTGCAGGTAAAGGCTGGGTCGGCCAATCCGTCCCCGCCGATCGGTCCTGCACTTGGTCAGCGCGGCATCAACATCATGGAATTCTGCAAGTCGTTCAACGCAGCGACGCAGGAAATGGAAAAGGGTATGCCGATTCCAGTCGTCATCACCTATTACCAGGACAAGTCCTTCACTTTTGTGATGAAGCAGCCGCCGGTCACGTATTTCCTCAAGAAGGAAGCGAAGACCCAGTCGGGTTCCAAGACCCCGGGCAAGGGCGCAACCGTTGGCAAGCTCACCAAGGCTCAGATCAAGTCGATCGCCGAAGCCAAGATGAAGGACCTCAACGCTGCCGATATCGAAGGCGCAATGGCAATGGTAGAGGGCTCCGCCCGCGCCATGGGCCTGGAAGTGGTGGCGTAACATGGCAAAGCTCGCAAAGCGTATCCAGAAGATCCGTGAAGGCATCGACCCGACCAAGCTGGTCGCTCTTACGGACGCAATCGCTCTCGTCAAGGAGCGCGCAACCGCCAAGTTCGACGAAACCGTCGAAATCGCCATGAACCTCGGCGTTGACCCGCGTCATGCCGATCAGATGGTTCGCGGCGTGGTCAATCTGCCGAACGGCACAGGCCGCGACGTTCGCGTTGCCGTGTTCGCTCGTGGCGCCAAGGCCGATGAAGCCAAGGCTGCCGGTGCTGACATCGTCGGTGCGGAAGACCTCGTCGAAATCGTCCAGGGCGGCAAGATCGATTTCGATCGTTGCATCGCGACCCCGGACATGATGCCGCTCGTCGGCCGTCTCGGTAAGGTTCTCGGCCCGCGCGGCATGATGCCGAACCCGAAGGTCGGTACGGTGACCATGGACGTCGCCGGCGCCGTCAAGGCATCCAAGGGCGGTGCTGTCGAGTTCCGCGTCGAGAAGGCTGGTATCATCCATGCCGGTATCGGCAAGGCTTCTTTCGACGCCAAGGCTCTGGAAGAAAACATCAAGGCATTCGCTGACGCCGTCATCAAGGCGAAGCCGGCCGGTGCCAAGGGCAACTACGTCAAGCGCGTTGCGATTTCCTCGACCATGGGTCCGGGCGTCAAGATCGATCCGTCTTCCGTAACGGCAGCCTGATCATGAATTCTCCGGCCCTTGCGGGCCGGGTAAACTGAATTTCCGGTCCGCAAGGGCCGGAAATTTCCGGAGAAATCCGGAACTCCTGTCCGAGATTGCAGGTGGTTTTCCCTTAATCACTTGGCCTGCATGAGACGGGTAAGACCCGATATTCAAGGTGCATTGCACCTGCTTCGGTTCGAGCCTGATGTGCCTTGTGCCTGACGCCCCTCGGGGTGCGCAGTGCGGGGGGACAGGATCCTCAAGCGTCGCTTGGGATCTTGAAGTTTTTGAGATCCCGAGAGGCAAAGGCAAACCCGATGGGGCCTGCAGGATTGCGGTCCCGTCTACTGGAGACAGACAGTGGAAAGAGCGGAAAAACGCGAATTCGTCACGGAGCTGAACGAAGTCTTCAAGGCTTCCGGTTCGGTTGTCGTGGCCCACTATGCTGGTGTCACAGTTGCGCAGATGAACGACTTCCGTTCGAAGATGCGCGCTGCTGGCGGCACCGTCAAAGTCGCGAAGAACCGTCTGGCCAAGATCGCTCTTCAGGGTACGGAGTCGGAAGGGATGTCGAATCTCTTCAAGGGTCAGACGCTGATTGCATACAGCGAAGACCCGGTAACGGCTCCGAAAGTCGTCATGGACTTCGCCAAGACCAACGACAAGGTCGTTGTTCTCGGTGGTGCCATGGGCGCAACCACGCTCACTGCGGATGCGGTCAAGTCGCTTGCGACCCTGCCTTCGCTGGACGAGCTGCGTGGCAAGCTGCTGGGCCTCCTGAACGCCCCGGCTACCCGCGTCGCTACGGTTGTCGCTGCACCGGCAAGCCAGCTTGCCCGCGTGTTCGCGGCTTACGCCAAGAAGGACGAAGAAGCCGCTTAAGGCGGTTTTTCGCTGTTTAAAACCAAAAGTTCGAACCGAATCAAAGGAACTAAGAAAATGGCTGATCTCGCAAAGATCGTTGAAGACCTCTCCGCTCTGACCGTTCTGGAAGCTGCTGAGCTTTCCAAGATGCTCGAAGAGAAGTGGGGCGTTTCCGCAGCTGCTCCGGTTGCCGTTGCTGCTGCTGGCGGTGGCGCTGCTGCTGCTCCGGCTGAAGAAGAAAAGACCGAATTCGACGTTATCCTGGTTGACGCTGGCGCCAACAAGATCAACGTCATCAAGGAAGTCCGCGCCATCACCGGCCTCGGCCTCAAGGAAGCCAAGGACCTCGTCGAAGGCGCTCCGAAGCCGGTCAAGGAAGCCGTTTCGAAGGCTGAAGCTGCCGACCTCAAGAAGAAGCTTGAGGATGCCGGCGCCAAGGTCGACGTCAAGTAATATCGAATGCCTTGGGAGAGGGGTCACCCTCTCCCATCGTCTTCGTCGAGAACGGATTACCCAAAAGCCGCGTGAAAACGGCTTTTGGGTAATGGGTTCTTCAAGAGGATGGTCTCGAACCGAACCGTGCAGGCGCTCCGGCCTACGGAACTCGGGATGTGAGACGAGATTGAACTGTCCCATGTTCGACGGGATCGACTGGCCATCGACACCCGTCCGTTGCAGGCCCGGATGCATATATTGAAGGAGCGACGATGGCTCAGACCCTTTCGTTCAACGGTCGCAGGCGCGTACGCAAGTTTTTCGGCAAAATCCCCGAAGTCGCTGAAATGCCGAACCTCATTGAGGTTCAGAAGGCTTCTTACGACCAGTTCCTCATGGTGGACGAACCGCAAGGCGGTCGTCCGGATGAAGGACTGCAGTCCGTCTTCAAGTCGGTCTTCCCGATCACCGACTTTTCCGGTGCTTCGATGCTCGAATTCGTTTCCTACGAATTCGAACCGCCGAAGTTCGACGTCGAGGAATGCCGCCAGCGCGACCTGACCTACGCGGCACCGCTCAAGGTGACGTTGCGCCTCATCGTGTTCGATATCGACGAGGATACCGGCGCGAAGTCGATCAAGGACATCAAGGAACAGTCCGTCTACATGGGCGACATGCCGCTCATGACCAACAACGGCACGTTCATCGTCAACGGCACCGAACGCGTCATCGTCTCCCAGATGCACCGTTCGCCTGGCGTGTTCTTCGACCACGACAAGGGCAAGAGCCATTCCTCCGGCAAGCTGCTCTTCGCTGCCCGCGTCATCCCGTATCGCGGTTCCTGGCTCGACATCGAATTCGACGCCAAGGACATCGTCTACGCCCGTATCGACCGCCGCCGCAAGCTGCCGGTGTCGTCGCTGTTGATGGCGCTCGGCATGGATGGCGAGGAAATCCTCGAAACCTTCTACTCGAAGTCCGTGTACCAGCGTGACGGCGACGGCTGGCGGATTCCGTTCCAGCCGGACGTCCTCAAGGGCACCAAGGTTCTCAACGACCTGATCGACGCCGATACCGGCGAAGTGGTCGTCGAATCCGGCAAGAAGCTGACGCCGCGCCTGCTGCGCCAGCTCACCGAAAAGGGCCTCAAGGCGCTGAAGGCATCGAACGACGACCTGTACGGCAACTATCTGGCCGAAGACATCGTCAATTTCCAGACGGGTGAAATCTACCTGGAAGCCGGCGACGAAATCGACGAGAAGACCCTGCCGGTCATCCTCGAGGCCGGTTTCGACGAGATCCCGGTTCTCGGCATCGACCACATCAATGTCGGCGCCTACATCCGCAATACGCTTTCCGTAGACAAGAACGAGAACCGCCAGGACGCTTTGTTCGACATCTACCGCGTCATGCGTCCGGGTGAACCGCCGACGATGGAATCGGCCGAAGCCATGTTCAACTCGCTGTTCTTTGATGCGGAGCGTTACGATCTCTCCGCCGTCGGCCGCGTCAAGATGAACATGCGCCTCGACCTCGACGTCGCCGATACCGTTCGTATCCTGCGCAAGGACGACATCCTGGCCGTGGTCAAGATGCTGGTCGAGCTGCGCGACGGCAAGGGCGAAATCGACGACATCGACAACCTCGGCAACCGCCGCGTCCGTTCGGTCGGCGAATTGATGGAGAACCAGTATCGCCTGGGCCTCTTGCGCATGGAGCGCGCCATCAAGGAACGCATGTCGTCGATCGAAATCGATACCGTCATGCCGCAGGACCTGATCAACGCCAAGCCGGCCGCCGCCGCCGTCCGTGAATTCTTCGGCTCCTCGCAGCTGTCGCAGTTCATGGACCAGGTGAACCCGCTGTCGGAAATCACCCACAAGCGCCGCCTTTCGGCGCTTGGCCCGGGCGGTCTGACCCGCGAACGCGCCGGCTTCGAAGTCCGCGACGTGCATCCGACCCACTATGGTCGTATTTGCCCGATCGAGACTCCGGAAGGCCCGAACATCGGTCTGATCAACTCGCTGGCGACCTTTGCCCGCGTCAACAAGTACGGCTTCATCGAATCGCCCTACCGCAAGATCGTCGACGGCAAGGTGACCTATGACGTCGTCTACCTGTCGGCGATGGAAGAAGCCAAGTACCACGTTGCGCAGGCGAACTCGGTCCTCAACGAGGATGGTTCCTTCGGCGAAGAATTCGTCGTTTGCCGTCACGCCGGCGAAGTCATGCTGGCACCGCGCGACAACATCAACCTGATGGACGTTTCGCCGAAGCAGCTCGTTTCGGTCGCAGCGGCTCTCATCCCGTTCCTGGAAAACGACGACGCCAACCGCGCTCTCATGGGCTCGAACATGCAGCGTCAGGCCGTTCCGCTCGTTCGTGCGGAAGCGCCGTTCGTCGGTACCGGCATGGAGCCGATCGTTGCCCGTGACTCCGGTGCCGCCATCGGTGCCCGCCGCGGCGGCGTGGTCGACCAGGTCGATGCGACGCGTATCGTTATCCGCGCCACCGAAGACCTCGATCCGTCGAAGTCGGGCGTCGATATCTACCGCCTGCAGAAGTTCCAGCGTTCGAACCAGAACACCTGCGTCAACCAGCGTCCGCTGGTCACCGTCGGTGACGTGGTCAACAAGGGCGACATTCTCGCCGACGGTCCGTCGACGGATCTCGGCGATCTGGCGCTCGGCCGCAACGCGCTCGTCGCGTTCATGCCGTGGAACGGCTACAACTATGAAGACTCGATCCTGCTCTCCGAGCGTATCGTTGCCGACGACGTGTTCACCTCCATCCACATCGAAGAATTCGAAGTGATGGCGCGCGACACCAAGCTTGGTCCGGAAGAAATCACCCGCGACATTCCGAACGTTTCGGAAGAAGCGCTGAAGAACCTCGACGAAGCCGGCATCGTCTACATCGGCGCGGAAGTGCAGCCGGGCGACATCCTCGTCGGCAAGATCACCCCGAAGGGCGAAAGCCCGATGACGCCGGAAGAAAAGCTTCTGCGCGCCATCTTCGGTGAAAAGGCCTCGGACGTTCGCGACACCTCCATGCGCATGCCTCCCGGCACGTTCGGTACGGTCGTCGAAGTTCGCGTCTTCAACCGTCACGGCGTCGAAAAGGACGAGCGTGCGATGGCGATCGAGCGTGAGGAAATCGAACGCCTCGCCAAGGACCGCGACGACGAACAGGCGATCCTCGACCGTAACGTCTACGGCCGTCTGCTCGACATGCTGCGTGGCCAGACCTCGATTGCCGGCCCGAAGGGCTTCAAGAAGGGTGTCGAACTCGCCAACAACGTCGTCTCCGAATATCCCCGCTCGCAGTGGTGGATGTTCGCCGTCGAGGACGAGAAGGTCCAGGGCGAGCTCGAAGCTCTGCGTGCGCAGTACGACGAATCCAAGTCGCGCCTCGAACAGCGCTTCATGGACAAGGTCGAAAAGGTCCAGCGCGGCGACGAAATGCCTCCGGGCGTCATGAAGATGGTCAAGGTCTTCGTCGCTGTGAAGCGCAAGATCCAGCCGGGCGACAAGATGGCCGGCCGTCACGGCAACAAGGGTGTCGTGTCGCGCATCGTGCCGATCGAAGACATGCCGTTCCTCGAAGACGGTACGCATGTCGACGTCGTTCTGAACCCGCTCGGCGTGCCGTCGCGCATGAACGTCGGCCAGATCCTCGAAACCCATCTCGGCTGGGCTTGCGCCGGCATGGGCAAGAAGATCGGCGCGATGCTCGATGCCTATCGTGCCGGTGCGGACATCCAGCCACTCCGCGACGTCATCGACGGCGTCATGGGCACGGGTCCGAAGGGCGAGCCGATCAAGCAGTACGACGACGAGTCGATCGTGCGCCTGGCCGAGCAGACCCGCCGCGGCGTTTCGATTGCCACCCCGGTCTTCGACGGCGCCGTCGAAAAGGACGTCAACGAGATGCTGAAGCTGGCGGGCCTCAAGGAGTCCGGTCAGTCGACTCTCTATGACGGCCGTACCGGCGAGCAGTTCGACCGCCAGGTCACCGTGGGCTACATCTACATGCTGAAGCTCAACCACCTGGTCGACGACAAGATCCACGCCCGTTCGATCGGTCCGTACTCGCTCGTCACGCAGCAGCCGCTGGGTGGCAAGGCGCAGTTCGGTGGTCAGCGCTTCGGGGAAATGGAGGTCTGGGCTCTGGAAGCCTACGGCGCCGCCTACACCCTGCAGGAAATGCTGACGGTGAAGTCGGACGACGTCGCCGGCCGCACCAAGGTCTACGAAGCCATCGTCCGCGGCGACGATACGTTCGAAGCCGGTATACCGGAAAGCTTCAACGTTCTCGTCAAGGAAATGCGCTCGCTCGGTCTTTCCGTCGAACTGGAGAATTCCAAGATCGACGAAACGGCGGCGCAGCTGCCGGACGCAGCCGAGTAAAGAGAATAGGTGTGCGCTAACATCCGGCGCACACCGCTTCCCGCCCGGGGTGCCGTTCATCCGAGCGCCAGGGCCGGGAAATTTCGCCGCATTTTGCGGTTATTCTTGTTTTGAGCGTCGGGCCGGTTCCCGGGAATTGCCGGACCTGAACGCAAGCCGAGGGCGTCTTCGCCCCATAAGGAGACAGGCATGAACCAAGAGGTCATGAATCTTTTCAATCCGCAGGTCCCTGCGCAGACCTTCGATTCCATCCGGATTTCGATCGCGTCTCCGGAGAAGATTCTTTCCTGGTCGTACGGTGAGATCAAGAAGCCGGAAACGATCAACTACCGCACGTTCAAGCCGGAACGCGACGGTCTCTTCTGCGCGCGCATCTTCGGTCCCATCAAGGACTACGAGTGCCTGTGCGGCAAGTACAAGCGCATGAAGTACAAGGGCATCATCTGCGAAAAGTGCGGCGTCGAAGTCACCCTGTCGCGCGTTCGCCGCGAGCGCATGGGCCATATCGAGCTCGCTGCGCCCGTTGCCCACATCTGGTTCCTGAAGTCGCTGCCGAGCCGCATCTCCACGCTGCTCGACATGACGCTGAAGGATGTCGAGCGTGTTCTCTACTTCGAGAACTACATCGTCACCGAGCCGGGCCTGACGGCGCTCAAGGAAAACCAGCTTCTTTCCGAAGAAGAATACATGATTGCCGTCGATGAATATGGTGAAGACCAGTTCACGGCGATGATCGGCGCCGAGGCCATCTTCGAGATGCTCGCTTCGATGAACCTCGAAAAGATCGCTGGCGATCTGCGCTCCGAGCTTGCCGACACCACGTCGGATCTCAAGCAGAAGAAGCTGATGAAGCGCCTGAAGATCGTCGAGAACTTCATGGAATCCGGCAACCGCCCGGAATGGATGATCATGAAGGTCGTCCCGGTCATCCCGCCCGACCTGCGCCCGCTGGTTCCGCTCGACGGCGGCCGTTTCGCGACGTCGGATCTGAACGATCTCTACCGCCGCGTCATCAACCGTAACAACCGTCTGAAGCGCCTCATCGAACTGCGCGCTCCGGGCATCATCATCCGCAACGAAAAGCGCATGTTGCAGGAATCTGTAGACGCGCTGTTCGACAACGGCCGCCGTGGCCGCGTCATCACCGGCGCCAACAAGCGTCCGCTGAAGTCGCTGTCCGACATGCTCAAGGGCAAGCAGGGCCGCTTCCGCCAGAACCTTCTCGGCAAGCGCGTCGACTATTCCGGCCGTTCGGTCATCGTGACCGGTCCGGAACTGAAGCTGCACCAGTGCGGCCTGCCGAAGAAGATGGCGCTCGAGCTGTTCAAGCCGTTCATCTACGCCCGCCTCGACGCCAAGGGTTACTCCTCGACCGTCAAGCAGGCCAAGAAGCTGGTTGAAAAAGAGAAGCCGGAAGTCTGGGATATCCTCGACGAGGTCATCCGCGAGCATCCGGTCCTGCTGAACCGCGCTCCGACGCTGCACCGCCTGGGCATCCAGGCCTTCGAACCGATGCTGGTCGAAGGCAAGGCGATCCAGCTGCATCCGCTCGTCTGCACGGCCTTCAACGCCGACTTCGACGGTGACCAGATGGCCGTTCACGTGCCGCTGTCGCTCGAAGCCCAGCTTGAAGCCCGCGTCCTGATGATGTCGACGAACAACATCCTGCATCCGGCCAACGGTGCACCGATCATCGTTCCGTCGCAGGACATGGTTCTCGGCCTCTATTACCTCTCGATCCTGAACCAGAACGAGCCGGGCGAAGGCATGGCCTTCTCCGACATCGGCGAACTGCACCACGCGCTGGAAAACAAGGTCGTGACACTGCACTCCAAGATCAAGGGTCGCTTCAAGACCGTTGACGAGGAAGGCAAGCCGGTTTCCAAGATCTATGAAACGACGCCTGGCCGCATGCTCATCGGCGAACTGCTGCCGAAGAACTTCAAGGTGCCGTTCGACACCTGCAACCAAGAAATGACCAAGAAGAACATCTCCAAGATGATCGACACGGTCTACCGTCACTGCGGCCAGAAGGACACGGTGATTTTCTGCGACCGCATCATGCAGCTCGGTTTCGCCCATGCCTGCCGCGCCGGCATTTCGTTCGGCAAGGACGACATGGTCATTCCGGAAACCAAGGCGAAGATCGTTGGCGACACCGAAAGCCTGGTCAAGGAATACGAGCAGCAGTACAATGACGGCCTGATCACCCAGGGCGAAAAGTACAACAAGGTCGTCGACGCCTGGGGCAAGGCCACCGAAAAGGTTGCAGAAGACATGATGGCCCGCATCAAGGCCGTCGAGTTCGATCCTGCCACCAATCGCCAGAAGCCGATGAACGCCATCTACATGATGTCCCATTCGGGCGCCCGAGGTTCACCGAACCAGATGCGCCAGCTGGGCGGCATGCGTGGCCTGATGGCCAAGCCGTCGGGTGAAATCATCGAGACGCCGATCATCTCGAACTTCAAGGAAGGCCTGACCGTCAACGAGTACTTCAACTCGACCCACGGTGCCCGTAAGGGCCTCGCCGACACCGCCTTGAAGACGGCCAACTCCGGTTACCTGACCCGTCGTCTCGTCGACGTCGCGCAGGATTGCATCGTCAACCTCGTGGATTGCGGCACCGACAAGGGCCTTACCATGACGGCGATCGTCGATGCCGGCCAGGTCGTTGCGTCCATCGGCGCGCGCGTTCTGGGTCGTACGGCACTGGACGATATCGATCATCCGCTGACGGGTGAGCGCATCGTCGATGCTGGCCGCATGATCCTCGAACCCGATGTCATCGAGATCGAGAAGGCTGGTATCCAGTCGATCCGTATCCGCTCGGCGCTGACCTGCGAAGTCCAGACCGGTGTCTGCGGCGTCTGCTACGGTCGCGACCTGGCACGCGGTACTCCGGTCAACATGGGCGAAGCGGTCGGCGTCATCGCGGCACAGTCGATCGGCGAACCGGGTACCCAGCTCACCATGCGTACCTTCCACCTTGGCGGTACGGCAACGGTGGTTGACTCCTCGTTCCTCGAAGCGTCGTACGAAGGTACGGTGCAGATGAAGAACCGCAACATGCTGCGCAACTCGGATGGCGTTCTGGTTGCCATGGGCCGCAGCATGGCGATTACCATTCTCGATGAGCGTGGTGTCGAGCGTTCGTCGCAGCGCGTCGCCTACGGATCGAAGATCCATGTCGACGACGGCGACAAGGTGAAGCGCGGCCAGCGTCTTGCCGAGTGGGACCCCTATACCCGCCCGATGATGACGGAAGTCGAAGGTACGGTCGAATTCGAAGATGTCATCGACGGCATCTCCGTTCTCGAAGCGACCGACGAATCCACCGGTATCACCAAGCGTCAGGTTATCGATTGGCGTTCGACGCCGCGCGGTGCCGACCTGAAGCCGGCGATCGTCATCAAGGACAAGAACGGCGCCGTTGCCAAGCTGGCGCGCGGCGGCGAAGCGCGCTTCCTGCTGTCGGTCGATGCGATTCTCTCGGTCGAGCCGGGCACCAAGGTCAGCCAGGCCGACGTTCTTGCCCGTTCGCCGCTGGAAAGCGCCAAGACCAAGGACATCACCGGTGGTCTGCCGCGTGTTGCCGAACTGTTCGAGGCCCGTCGTCCGAAGGACCATGCCGTCATCGCAGAGATCGACGGTACGATCCGCTTCGGCCGCGACTACAAGAACAAGCGTCGTGTCCTCATCGAGCCGGCGGAAGACGGTGTCGAGCCGGTCGAATACCTGATCCCGAAGGGCAAGCCCTTCCATCTTCAGGACGGCGACTACATCGAAAAGGGTGACTACATCCTCGACGGCAACCCGGCGCCGCACGACATCCTGGCGATCAAGGGCGTGGAGGCACTCGCTTCCTACCTCGTGAACGAAATCCAGGAAGTCTACCGTCTGCAGGGCGTCGTGATCAACGACAAGCACATCGAAGTGATCGTGCGCCAGATGCTGCAGAAGGTGGAAATCACCGATGCCGGCGACTCGCACTATATCGTGGGCGACAATGTCGATCGTATCGAGCTGGAGGACAACAACGACCGCCTGATCGAAATGGGCAAGAAGCCGGCCTACGGCGATCCTGTCCTGCTCGGCATCACCAAGGCGTCGCTGCAGACCCCGTCGTTCATCTCGGCTGCATCCTTCCAGGAAACCACTAAGGTTCTCACGGAAGCTGCGATCGCCGGCAAGACCGACACGCTGCAGGGCCTCAAGGAAAACGTCATCGTCGGCCGCCTGATCCCGGCCGGTACCGGCGGCACCATGACGCAGATCCGCCGCATCGCCACCTCGCGCGACGAACTCATCCTCGAGGAGCGCAAGAAGGGCAGCGGCGTCGCCGTCGCCACGCCGATGCTGCAGGATCTTGCAGGCGAGAACACCCCGGCCGAATAATCGGCCGGACACTCTTCAGACGAAAAAGAGCCGCCCGGAGCGATCCGGGCGGCTTTTTTCGGTTTGCTGCGGGTGAGGGCGGTTCAGCCGAAGCGGATGATCGCGACTTCGCCTTCGAGGGCGCCCTGATAGGCGGAGGCATGCGGCTCGTCGACCGGCGCCTCGGTGATCGTACCGATCTGGTCGAGGTCTGCCTCGAGGAAGCCTTCCTCGGAGAGGGCGTTCAGCGCTTCGCGTACCGCCGAATCGTCGTCGGGAGCCCGCAGCATGATGTGCAGGTCGATACCCTCGCCGCCGTCCTGTTCGTAGGCCTTGCCGATAATGATGAAGACCATCGGATCATCGGTATTGTTATCGTTGTCGGGGAGAGTGATCATACCATTTTCCTTGTGTGGCGATGAACGGCGATTCGAAGAACCGAATCGAAATTGCAGGCGGGGCGTCGTCCGACTTGGTTGACAAATATTTAAACGCAAACGGCGCGAATGCATAAAACATATTGCGGTGCGTTTGTGTTTTATCGGTGCCGACGCTGCAAAGCCCTGCGGATCAAGGCTTCGCGGCGGCACAAAGCGAGAATATTCGCGAATGGCCTTGACGGGACGGGGTTAAAACAGTAGTACGCCGCACATCGAAATCCATGTGAGGCATGGCTGTTCGGGACGACGCGTCCTGGAGTATACCTCAAACAAGGTTTCATACGCACGTTGAATACAAATGCTGCACGCAAGACGCACCGAGACGTGCGTCCTCTGCTTCCAATCGTGGTTCATCCGTTGACGGCGGATCGGGCCACATTTTGTGCATGAGAGAAGCGTGTGGTCACCGCCGGAAACGGCTAGAGTGGAACCCGGAAGGGTTCTAGAGACAAGTTTTGCAAGGGATGGTTATATGCCTACCGTAAACCAGCTGATCCGCAAGCCGCGCCAGGCGAACGTAAAGCGCAACAAGGTTCCTGCCCTTCAGGAAAACCCGCAGAAGCGTGGCGTTTGCACCCGCGTCTACACGACGACCCCGAAGAAGCCGAACTCGGCGCTTCGTAAGGTTGCCAAGATCCGCCTGACCAACGGCTTCGAAGTCATCGGTTACATTCCGGGTGAGGGTCACAACCTTCAGGAACACTCCGTGGTCATGATCCGCGGCGGTCGCGTCAAGGACTTGCCGGGCGTTCGCTACCACATCATCCGCGGCGTTCTCGACACCCAGGGCGTCAAGAACCGCAAGCAGCGCCGTTCCAAGTACGGTGCGAAGCGTCCGAAGTAATCTTCGGTTTTATGAATTCGGCGCCGCGCGAGGTACTCCGCGTGGTAAGGCGTCTTAACTATTGAGAGACAAGTCGTATGTCCCGTCGTCACAGTGCAGAAAAGCGCGAAATTAATCCGGATCCGAAGTTCGGTGATCTCGTTGTTACCAAGTTCATGAACGCCATCATGCTTCACGGCAAGAAGTCGGTTGCTGAAAGCATCGTTTACGGTGCCTTCGATGCGGTTCAGTCCAAGACCAAGCAGGAACCCCTCGGTATCTTCCACAGCGCGCTCGACAACATTGCGCCGCACGTCGAAGTCCGTTCGCGCCGCGTCGGTGGTGCGACCTACCAGGTTCCCGTCGATGTTCGTCCGGAGCGCCGTCAGGCTCTGGCCATTCGCTGGTTGATCACGGCTGCCCGCAAGCGCAACGAAACCACCATGGTCGATCGCCTGTCCGGCGAGCTCATGGATGCCGCCAACAACCGTGGTAGCGCCGTCAAGAAGCGCGAAGACACCCACAAGATGGCCGACGCGAACCGCGCATTCTCGCATTATCGCTGGTAATCGACGGAAATTTTTGAAAGGCAGTCCCTATGGCTCGCGAATACAAAATCGAAGACTACCGCAATTTCGGTATCATGGCGCATATCGACGCCGGCAAGACCACGACCACCGAGCGTATTCTTTACTACACCGGCAAGTCGCACAAGATCGGCGAAGTGCACGACGGCGCAGCCACGATGGACTGGATGGAGCAGGAGCAGGAGCGTGGCATCACGATCACCTCCGCTGCCACCACGACCTTCTGGAAGGGCCGTGACGGCAAGGCTCGCCGCTTCAACATCATCGACACCCCCGGCCACGTCGACTTCACCATCGAAGTCGAGCGTTCGCTGCGCGTGCTCGACGGCGCCATCGCCCTCCTCGACGCCAACGCCGGCGTCGAGCCGCAGACGGAAACCGTCTGGCGCCAGGCTGAGAAGTACAACGTCCCGCGGATGATCTTCTGCAACAAGATGGACAAGACCGGAGCTGACTTCTACCGCTCGGTAGAAATGATCAAGACCCGTCTCGGCGCTACCGCCGTGGTCATGCAGCTGCCGATCGGCGCAGAAACCGAGTTCAAGGGCGTTATCGACCTGGTCGAGATGAACGCTCTCGTCTGGCGCGACGAATCGCTCGGCGCCCAGTGGGACGTCGTCGAAATTCCGGAAGACATGAAGGCCAAGGCCGAGGAATATCGCGAAAAGCTGATCGAGACGGTTGTCGAGATCGACGAAGCCGCGACCGAAGCCTATCTGGAAGGCAACCTTCCCGACAACGACCAGATCCGCGCACTGGTCCGCCGCGGTACGATCGAAGTGAAGTTCCACCCGATGTTCTGTGGCACCGCCTTCAAGAACAAGGGCGTGCAGCCGCTGCTCGACGCCGTTGTCGATTACCTTCCGTCGCCGCTCGACATTCCGGCGATCAAGGGCATCGACGCGAAGACTGAAACCGAAATCGAGCGTCACGCAGACGACGCCGAGCCGCTTTCCATGCTCGCATTCAAGATCATGAACGACCCCTTCGTCGGTTCGCTGACGTTTGCCCGCATCTACTCGGGCAAGCTCGAAAAGGGCTCGTCGGTCATGAACACGGTCAAGGACAAGCGCGAGCGTGTCGGCCGCATGCTGCAGATGCACTCCAACAGCCGTGAAGACATCGAAGAAGCCTTCGCAGGCGACATCGTTGCTCTCGCCGGCCTCAAGGAAACCACCACGGGCGACACGCTCTGCGATCCCCTGAAGCCGGTTATCCTCGAGCGCATGGAATTTCCCGAGCCGGTCATCCAGATCGCCATCGAGCCGAAGTCCAAGGGCGACCAGGAAAAGATGGGCCTCGCGCTCAACCGCCTGGCGGCCGAAGACCCGTCCTTCCGCGTCAAGACCGACCAGGAATCCGGCCAGACGATCATTGCCGGCATGGGTGAACTTCACCTCGACATCATCGTCGACCGTATGCGTCGCGAGTTCAAGGTCGAAGCCAACGTCGGTGCTCCGCAGGTTGCTTATCGCGAAACCATCACGAAGAAGCACGAAGAAGACTACACCCACAAGAAGCAGTCCGGCGGTACCGGTCAGTTCGCCCGCGTCAAGCTGGTGTTCGAACCGAACCCGGATGGCGAAGATTTCGTCTTCGAATCGAAGATCGTCGGCGGTGCTGTTCCGAAGGAATACATCCCGGGCGTTCAGAAGGGTATCGAAAGCGTATTGAGCTCCGGTCCGCTCGCGGGCTTCCCGATGCTCGGCGTCAAGGCTACCCTGATCGACGGTGCATTCCATGACGTCGACTCGTCGGTCCTCGCCTTCGAAATCGCCTCGCGCGCCTGCTTCCGTGAAGCAGCCAAGAAGGCTGGTGCACAGCTTCTCGAGCCGATGATGAAGGTCGAAGTCGTGACCCCGGAAGATTACGTCGGTGACGTGATCGGTGACCTCAACTCCCGTCGCGGTCAGATCCAGGGTCAGGAAGCGCGTGGCGTTGCCGTTGTCATCAACGCGCACGTTCCGCTGGCCAACATGTTCAAGTACGTGGATAACCTGCGCTCCATGTCGCAGGGTCGTGCACAGTATTCGATGACCTTCGATCACTACTCGCCGGTCCCGTCGAACGTTGCCACGGAAATCCAGGCCAAGTATTCCGGCCAGAAGTAATCGGCCCTCGGGCTTCTGAAAGAAACAGAGATAACCCCCTTTACGGGGGATTAAGAAAACGGAGAGCCGAAAATGGCAAAGAGTAAGTTTGAGCGCAACAAGCCGCACGTCAACATTGGTACGATCGGCCACGTTGACCACGGCAAGACGTCGCTGACGGCGGCGATCACGAAGTACTTCGGCGAGTTCAAGGCCTACGACCAGATCGATGCGGCCCCTGAAGAAAAGGCCCGCGGCATCACCATCTCGACGGCACACGTCGAATACGAGACGCCGAACCGCCACTATGCGCACGTCGACTGCCCCGGCCACGCCGACTACGTCAAGAACATGATCACCGGTGCCGCCCAGATGGACGGCGCGATCCTGGTCTGCTCTGCCGCAGACGGCCCGATGCCGCAGACGCGCGAACACATCCTGCTCGCCCGCCAGGTCGGCGTTCCGGCGATCGTCGTGTTCCTCAACAAGGTCGACCAGGTTGACGACGCCGAGCTTCTCGAGCTCGTCGAGCTGGAAGTCCGCGAACTTCTGTCGTCCTACGAATTCCCGGGCGACGACATTCCGATCATCAAGGGTTCGGCTCTGGCTGCCCTCGAAGATTCGGACAAGAAGATCGGCGAAGACGCGATCCGCGAACTGATGGCCGCTGTCGATGCCTACATCCCGACGCCTGAGCGTCCGATCGACCAGCCGTTCCTGATGCCGATCGAAGACGTGTTCTCGATCTCGGGCCGTGGTACGGTCGTGACGGGCCGCGTCGAGCGCGGTATCGTCAAGGTCGGTGAAGAAGTCGAGATCGTCGGCATCCGCCCGACGTCGAAGACGACGGTGACCGGCGTTGAAATGTTCCGCAAGCTGCTCGACCAGGGCCAGGCCGGCGACAACATCGGCGCGCTGGTTCGCGGTGTGAACCGTGACGGCGTCGAGCGTGGCCAGATCCTGTGCAAGCCGGGTTCGGTCAAGCCGCACAAGAAGTTCATGGCCGAAGCCTACATCCTGACGAAGGAAGAAGGCGGTCGTCATACGCCGTTCTTCACCAACTACCGCCCGCAGTTCTACTTCCGCACGACGGACGTGACGGGTATCGTTTCGCTGCCGGAAGGCACGGAAATGGTGATGCCGGGCGACAACGTCACGGTTGCCGTCGAACTGATCGTTCCGATCGCGATGGAAGAAAAGCTGCGCTTCGCTATCCGCGAAGGCGGCCGCACCGTCGGCGCCGGCATCGTTGCCTCGATCATCGAGTAACGGCTCTTTGGCAAGCGCGGTCTCCGGACCGCGCTTGCTTGATTAATTGCTGGTCGAAGCTCGGGTTTGAAGACTTGAGCCTCTCGAATGGACGAAAGCGAAAAAATTCGCTTTCGCGGACGTTCGGTTGTTGTATCGGACGTCAAATCCGTATATGTGCGGGTCGAATTGCAGAAACGGACAGAGGGCGATTTGCTCTTTGTGTTCTTTGAAGCATCAGCACCCGGAAACGAATGACGAACGGCCCATTGGGGTGTTCGCTTAACAACGATAACAAGGATAACTCGAATGAACGGCCAGAATATCCGTATCCGCCTCAAGGCGTTTGATCACCGGATTCTTGATGCCTCCACGCGGGAAATCGTTTCGACGGCCAAGCGCACGGGCGCTTCGGTTCGTGGTCCGGTGCCGCTTCCTACGCGGATTGAAAAATTCACTGTCAACCGCTCCCCCCACGTTGACAAGAAGAGCCGCGAACAGTTCGAGATGCGCACCCACAAGCGTCTCCTGGATATCGTTGATCCGACCCCGCAGACCGTCGACGCTCTGATGAAGCTCGACCTTGCTGCCGGCGTTGATGTCGAGATCAAGCTCTAAGCAGTAATTCCGGCGAGAGCCGAAATAACAAGGAAGGTACGTGGCAGTTGCTGCCAACGACTTCTCGAAACGGGAAACCCGAAAGTCCGTGAGGACTCTAGCGGAATCCTTAAACAAGGAGGCGGGCAGGGATCTTTTTCGATCCCGACGCGACTCTCAAGAGGATTGAACCTATGCGTTCAGGTGTGATTGCACAGAAAGTGGGAATGACCCGGGTCTATAACGACGCCGGCGAGCATATCCCGGTAACGGTACTGCGCTTGGAAAACTGCCAGGTGGTTGCCCAGCGCACCGCCGACAAGAACGGCTACGTCGCCGTACAGCTCGGCGCAGGCCAGGCAAAAGTAAAGAATACCACGAAGGCCCTGCGTGGCCAGTTCGCCGCTGCAAGCGTCGAGCCCAAGGCCAAGATGGTCGAGTTCCGCGTTTCGGAAGACAATCTGATCGACATCGGCACCGAGCTGAAGGCGGATCATTTCGCCGCTGGCCAGCTCGTCGACGTCACCGGCACGACGATCGGTAAGGGTTTTGCTGGTGCCATGAAGCGCCACAACTTCGGCGGCCTGCGTGCAACGCACGGTGTTTCCGTCTCGCACCGTTCGCACGGTTCGACCGGTTCCAACCAGGATCCGGGCCGTGTCTGGAAGGGCAAGCGCATGGCTGGTCACATGGGCCAGACCCGCGTCACGACGCAGAACCTCGAAGTCGTTTCGACCGATGGGGAGCGTGGCCTGATTCTCGTCAAGGGCGCAGTACCGGGTTCCAAGGGTTCCTGGATCGTCGTTCGCGATGCCGTCAAAGCGTCCGCGAAGTAAGGAGCCATACCGATGGAATTGAACGTCAAAACACTTGAGGGCAAAGACGCCGGTACGGTTTCCATTTCGGACGCCATCTTCGGCCTCGAACCCCGCGAAGATATCCTCGCCCGCATGATTCGCTGGCAGCTGGCCAAGAAGCAGCAGGGTACGCACCAGTCGCAGACGCGCGGCGAAGTGTCCCGCACCGGCGCCAAGATGTACAAGCAGAAGGGTACGGGCCGCGCCCGCCATCACTCCGCTCGTGCTCCGCAGTTCCGCGGCGGTGCCAAGGCTCACGGTCCGGTTTCCCGCAGCCACGAACATGACCTTCCCAAGAAGGTTCGTGCTCTCGCTCTGCGTCATGCCCTGTCGGCCAAGCTGAAGTCCGAAGACGTTATCGTCCTCGATCAGCTGGTTGCTGCCGAAGCCAAGACCAAGGCTCTGTCCGGTGCATTCGCATCGCTCGGCCTCACCAACGCCCTCTTCATCGGTGGCGCCGAGTTGGACAACAACTTCAAGCTCGCTGCCCGGAACATCCCGAACATCGATGTTCTGCCGATCCAGGGCATCAATGTTTACGATATCCTGCGTTGCGGCAAGCTCGTGCTTTCCAAGGCTGCAGTCGAAGCTCTGGAGGAGCGGTTCAAATGACGGATCTTCGCCACTATGATGTGATCGTCACCCCGTCGATCACCGAAAAGTCGACGCTGGTTTCCGATCATAACCAGGTCGTGTTCAACGTTGCCAAGACTGCGACGAAGCCGGAAATCAAGGCTGCCGTCGAAGCGCTCTTCGGCGTCAAGGTCAAGGCTGTCAATACGCTCGTCCGCAAGGGCAAGACCAGACGTTTCCGCGGCATCCCTGGTCGGACCAAGGACGTCAAGAAGGCGATCGTCACGCTGGCCGAAGGTCAGTCGATTGACGTGTCAACCGGCCTCTGAGGATTGAAAAAATGGCATTGAAGACTTTTAATCCGACGACCCCGAGCCAGCGACAGCTGGTCATCGTCGACCGGTCGGGCCTGTGGAAGGGCAAGCCGGTCAAGACGCTCACCGAGGGTCTCTCCAAGAAGGGCGGTCGTAACAACCTCGGCCGCATCACCGTCCGTTTCCAGGGTGGCGGTCACAAGCGGACCTACCGTCTCGTTGACTTCAAGCGTCGCAAGTTCGACATCGAAGGCACCGTCGAGCGTCTGGAATACGACCCGAACCGTACCGCATTCATCGCGTTGGTGAACTACGCCGACGGCGAACAGGCCTACATCATCGCTCCGCAGCGCCTCGCTGCTGGCGACAAGGTCATCGCTTCGGACAAGGCCGTCGACGTGAAGCCGGGCAACACCATGCCCCTGCAGTACATCCCGGTCGGTTCCATCGTTCATAACGTCGAGATGAAGCCGGGCAAGGGCGGTCAGATCGCCCGTTCGGCAGGCACCTACGCCCAGCTCGTCGGTCGTGACCAGGGCATGGCGATCCTTCGTCTCAACTCCGGCGAACAGCGCCTGGTGCACGGCTCCTGCCTTGCGTCCATCGGTGCCGTTTCGAACCCGGACCACGGCAACATCAATGACGGCAAGGCCGGTCGTTCCGTATGGCGCGGCAAGCGTCCGCACGTTCGCGGCGTCGTCATGAACCCGGTCGACCATCCGCACGGCGGTGGTGAAGGCCGCACCTCGGGCGGCCGTCATCCGGTCACCCCGTGGGGCAAGCCGACCAAGGGCAAGCGGACTCGTTCGAACAAGTCGACCGACAAGTTCATCATGCGTTCGCGCCATCAGCGCAAGAAGTAAGAGAGGTAGTCAGGAATGGCTCGTTCAGTATGGAAAGGCCCGTTTGTTGACGGCTATCTTCTCAAGAAGGCTGAGAAGGTTCGTGAAGGCGGTCGCAGCGAAGTAATCAAGATCTGGAGCCGTCGCTCCACGATCCTGCCGCAGTTCGTCGGTCTCACCTTCGGCGTCTACAACGGCAGCAAGCACGTTCCGGTCAGCGTCAACGAAGACATGGTCGGTCACAAGTTTGGCGAATTCTCTCCGACCCGGACCTATTACGGTCACGGTGCGGACAAGAAGGCGAAGAGGAAGTAATTATGGGCAAGGCTAAAGCCGAACGCCGGCTGAAGGATAATGAGGCGCAAGCTGTTGCGCGCACGATCCGCGTCAGCCCCCAGAAGCTCAACCTGGTTGCCGCGATGATCCGCGGCAAGAAGGTTGACCGTGCACTCGCAGAGCTGGAATTCTCGCGCAAGCGGATCGCCGGCACCGTCAAGAAGACTCTTGAGTCGGCCATCGCGAATGCCGAGAACAACCACGATCTCGACGTTGACTCGCTGATCGTCGCAGAAGCCTACGTCGGCAAGTCCATCGTCATGAAGCGTTTCCACGCTCGTGGTCGTGGCCGCGCATCGCGCGTCGAAAAGCCGTTTGCGCATCTGACGATCGTCGTTCGCGAAGTCGAAGCAGCCGGGGAGGCCGCATAATGGGTCAGAAAATCAATCCGATCGGTTTCCGCCTCGGCATCAACCGTACCTGGGACAGCCGTTGGTTCGCCGACAACGCCGAATACGGCCAGCTGTTGCACGAAGACCTGAAAATCCGCGCTTACCTGATGGAAGAGCTGAAGCAGGCCGGTATCGCCAAGGTGGTCATCGAGCGTCCGCACAAGAAGTGCCGCGTCACGATCCACTCGGCTCGTCCGGGCCTGATCATCGGCAAGAAGGGCGCCGACATCGAGAAGCTTCGCAAGAAGCTTTCCGAGATGACCAATTCGGAAACGCACCTCAACATCGTTGAAGTGCGCAAGCCGGAAATCGACTCGACGCTCGTCGCCCAGTCGATCGCCCAGCAGCTCGAGCGCCGCGTGGCATTCCGCCGTGCGATGAAGCGTGCCGTTCAGTCGGCCATGCGTCTCGGCGCCGAAGGCATCAAGATCACCTGCGCCGGCCGTCTCGGCGGCGCGGAAATCGCCCGTACGGAATGGTACCGTGAAGGTCGCGTGCCGTTGCACACGCTGCGCGCCGACATCGATTACGGTACGGCAGAAGCTGAAACCGCTTTCGGTATCTGCGGCATCAAGGTCTGGATCTTCAAGGGCGAAATCCTTGAGCACGATCCGATGGCTTCCGAGCGTCGTGCGCTCGAAGGCGATGCGCAGGGTTCCGGTGGCAGAGATCGTGACCGGGATCGCGACCGCGATCGTCGTCGCGAAAACGCTTGATTAGCGTTGGCGAAAGATAAGTTCGGAGAATAAGAAAATGTTGCAGCCAAAGCGTACCAAGTACCGCAAGCAGTTCAAGGGCCGCATCAAGGGCGTTGCCAAGGGTGGCTCTGACCTGGCGTTCGGCGAATTCGGCCTCAAGGCGCAGGAACCGAACCGCGTCAATGCCCGCGAGATCGAAGCGGCTCGCCGCGCGATCACCCGCTACATGAAGCGCGCGGGCCGAGTGTGGATCCGCGTGTTCCCTGACGTTCCGGTGACGGCCAAGCCGACCGAAGTTCGTATGGGTAAGGGTAAGGGTTCCGTCGAATACTGGGCTTGCAAGGTCAAGCCCGGTCGTATGATGTTTGAGATCGATGGCGTCAGCGAAGAAATTGCCCGTGAGGCACTTCGCCTGGGCTCTGCCAAGCTCTCGGTCAAGACGCGCTTCGTACAGCGCATTGCAGAGTGAGGATTGAGACCATGAAGGCATCCGACGTTCGTGCGTTCAGCGCCGATCAGCTCAAGGACGAGCTTGCCAAGCTGAAGAAGGAGCAGTTCAATCTGCGCTTCCAGCAGGCGACCGGCCAGCTCGAAAAGTCCTCTCGCATCAACGAAGTCCGCAAGGACATCGCGCGAATCAAAACCATTGCCCGCCAGAAGGCGGCAGAAGCCAAGGCCTAAGGAAGAACAATATGCCGAAACGCATTCTGCAGGGCGTCGTCGTCAGCGACAAGAACGACAAGACCGTCGTGGTCCGGGTCGAGCGTCGATTCGCTCACCCGCTGCTCCAGAAGACCGTCCGTCGCTCCAAGAAGTACAAGGCGCACGACGAAACCAACCAGTACAAGACCGGCGACATCGTTTCCATCGAGGAATGCGCGCCGATCTCCAAGGACAAGCGCTGGACGGTCGTAGCCTCCCACGCTTAATTTCAGAAGTTTCGCGCCGGGGCCTTGCTTCTGGCGCGAAATTCTGTATGAAGCAGCGCAAGGACGCTCGTTCGCGGGCGTCTTTTGCTTTAATGCGCACGGAAGGTCCCGTTGGGAAACCACCCTGGCACGATCGATCCCGCGCGAGAATTAGAGAATTTCATAAGCTGGAACAGGGGGCTGTCGCGAGGCGTGCCCAACCGGTCCGGTAACAACAAGAAGGCGACCTGACATGATTCAGATGCAAACAAACCTCGACGTGGCGGATAATTCCGGCGCACGTCGTGTCATGTGCATCAAGGTGCTGGGCGGCTCCAAGCGCAAGTACGCTTCGATCGGCGACATCATCGTCGTCTCGATCAAGGAAGCCATTCCGCGCGGCCGCGTCAAGAAGGGCGACGTGATGAAGGCGGTTGTCGTGCGCACCGCAAAGGACATCCGTCGTCCGGACGGCAGCGTCATCCGTTTCGATAATAACGCAGCTGTTCTTATCGACAATAAGAAAGAGCCGATCGGCACCCGTATCTTCGGACCGGTTCCGCGCGAACTTCGCGCCAAGAACCACATGAAGATCATCTCGCTGGCTCCGGAAGTACTGTAAGGAGCGATGGCGATGCAAAAGATTCGTAAGGGCGACAAGGTCGTCGTATTGGCCGGCAAGGACAAGGGCCGCACCGGCGAAGTACTCCAGGTTATGCCGAAGGAAGACCGCGCGGTCGTTCGCGGCGTCAACGTCGTGAAGCGCCATCAGCGCCAGACGCAGACGCAGGAAGCCGGCATCATCAACAAGGAAGCCTCGATCCACCTGTCCAACCTCGCGGTTGCCGACAAGGATGGCAAGCCGACCCGCGTCGGTTTCCAGGTGATCGAAGGCAAGAAGGTCCGTGTGGCCAAGCGTTCGGGAGAAGTGATCGATGGCTGAGACAAAGTATGAGCCGCGGCTCAAGACGGAATACGTCTCTCGCATTCGCGCTGCCCTGCAGGAGCAGTTCTCGTTTGCAAACGAGATGCAGATCCCGAAGCTCGACAAGATCGTGATCAACATGGGTGTTGGCGAAGCCACGGCTGATTCGAAGAAGCCGTCCGTCGCTGCTGCCGACCTCGCTGCGATTGCCGGCCAGAAGGCGGTGATCACCAAGGCGCGTAACTCTATCGCAGGCTTCAAGGTCCGCGAGCACATGCCGATCGGCGCGAAGGTCACCCTGCGCGGCGCCCGCATGTATGAATTCGTGGATCGCCTGGTCAACATCGCGCTGCCGCGCGTTCGCGACTTTCGCGGCCTGAACCCGAAGTCCTTCGACGGCCGTGGCAACTTCGCCATGGGCATCAAGGAGCACATTGTGTTCCCGGAGATCAACTACGACAAGGTTGATCAGATGTGGGGCATGGACATCATCGTTTGCACGACGGCAAAGACGGACGACGAAGCACGAGCTCTCCTGAAAGAGTTCAACTTCCCGTTCCGTACGTAACCGTAACGACGAGCGTAGAAAAGGAACTCGATATGGCGAAGACAAGCGCAGTCGAAAAGAACAAGCGCCGCCGCAAGATCGTTGCAGGCCAAGCCTCCAAGCGGGCCGCCCTGAAGGCGATCATCATGAACCAGTCTCTTCCGATCGAAGACCGGTTCAAGGCAACCCTGAAGCTGGCAGAACTGCCGCGCGACGGATCGAAGACGCGCATTCGCAACCGCTGCGAAGTGACCGGTCGTCCGCGTGCGTTCTATCGCAAGCTGAAGATGTCGCGTATTGCACTGCGCGAACTGGGCAATACCGGCAAGGTGCCGGGTATTGTCAAGTCGAGCTGGTAAGGAGACGGGCACATGACTATGACTGATCCTTTGGGCGATATGCTCACCCGTATCCGTAACGGCGCTGCCCGCCGCAAGAACTCGGTATCCACTCCGGCTTCGAAGCTCCGTGCACGCGTTCTCGATGTCCTGCAGGCCGAAGGCTATATTCGCGGTTATTCCGAAGTCACCTTCGACAACGGCAAGACCGAGCTGGAAATCGAACTCAAGTATTATGAAGGTGCGTCCGTGATCCGTGAGATCGGCCGCGTCTCCAAGCCGGGCCGCCGGGTCTATGTCTCGGTCAAGTCCATTCCGCAGGTCGCGAACGGCCTCGGCATCACCATCCTTTCGACTCCGAAGGGCGTGATGGCCGATCACCAGGCTCGCGAACAGAACGTTGGCGGCGAGGTTCTTTGCTCTGTCTTCTAAGACAGGGCAGGGATCTCTCCATAGCGAACAGACAGGATTGAAAAATGTCTCGTATCGGTAAGAAGCCCGTTCCGGTTCCTGCAGGGATCACGGCCACCGTTGATGGCCAGAAGGTGACTGCAAAGGGCCCGAAAGGCGAACTGTTTTTCGTCGCAAATGACGATATCTCCGTGAAGCTGGAAGACAACGCCGTCGTTGTCCAGCCGGCCAACGAAACCAAGGGTGCTCGTTCCAAGTGGGGCATGTCCCGCACGATGGTCGAGAACATCTTCAAGGGTGTCAAGGACGGCTTCGAGCGCAAGCTTGAAATCAACGGCGTCGGTTACCGCGCGTCGCTCCAGGGCAAGAACCTGCAGCTGGCACTCGGTTTCTCCCACGACGTGGTGTATGAGCCGCCGGTCGGCATCACCATTGCTGTGCCGAAGCCGACGGAAATCATCGTTTCAGGCATCAACAAGCAGCAGGTCGGCCAGGTTGCGGCCGAAATTCGCGAATACCGCGGTCCCGAGCCCTACAAGGGCAAGGGCGTCAAGTACGCGGAAGAGCGGATTGTCCGCAAAGAAGGCAAGAAGAAGTAAGGATCACGCGAAATGGCTAGCAGGAAAGAAGCACTTGCACGTCGCGCCAACCGCGTGCGCCGTCACCTCAAGTCGGTGGCCAATGGCCGTCCGCGCCTGTCGGTTCATCGCTCGTCGAAGAACATCTACGTACAGGTTATCGATGATGTCGCAGGTCGTACGCTCGCGTCCGCCTCGACCCTCGACACCACTCTGCGTCCGTCTCTGAAGACGGGCGCCGATACGGCAGCCGCTGCTGCCGTCGGCAAGCTGGTTGCCGAACGTGCCGTCAAGGCCGGCGTCAAGGACGTCGTCTTCGACCGTGGCGCGTTCATCTATCACGGCCGTATCAAGGCACTTGCAGAAGCAGCCCGCGAAGGCGGCCTGAACTTCTGACGAGTTTCTCCTCCGGATGTCGTCATCCGGAGGAGATTTTTGGGTATTGCCAATCGCCGGGCCGCATTGGATCTCGAAAAGAGAGCAATGGGGTCCTTATCATGATTTGCCAATTGCACCCGCAAAAGAAAAAGGAAAAGGACAATGGCACAGGAAAGAAGGGGCCAGCGCGAAGATCGCCAGGCCCGCGAAGAGCGCGATAGCGAGTTCGTCGACAAGCTGGTCGCGATCAACCGCGTTGCGAAGGTCGTCAAGGGTGGCCGTCGCTTCGGTTTCGCCGCTCTCGTCGTCGTCGGCGACCAGAAGGGCCGCGTCGGCTTCGGTCACGGCAAGGCACGCGAAGTGCCGGAAGCAATCCGCAAGGCGACGGAAGCCGCCAAGCGCGAACTGATTTTCGTTCCGCTGCGCGATGGCCGCACGCTGCATCACGACGTCAACGGTCGCCACGGCGCGGGCAAGGTTCTGCTTCGTTCGGCCAAGGCCGGTACCGGTATCATCGCCGGTGGTCCGATGCGCGCCGTTTTCGAAACGCTCGGCGTTCATGACGTCGTCGCCAAGTCGACCGGTTCCTCGAACCCCTACAACATGGTTCGTGCAACGTTCGACGCTCTGAAGCATCAGGTTCATCCGAAGGACATCGCGGCACAGCGCGGCTTGAAATACGCCACGCTCCAGGCACGTCGCGCCGCCTCCGGCAATGCTTCCGAAGAATAAGAGGAGCATTCCAAATGGCTAACAAGACTGCTGAAAAGACGGTTACCGTCGAACAGATCGGTAGCCCCATCCGCCGCCCGGCCATCCAGCGCCAGACGCTGATCGGTCTCGGTCTCAACAAGATGCATCGCCGCAGCACGCTGGAAGATACGCCTTCTGTTCGTGGCATGATCCGGGCTGTCCAGCATCTCGTCCGCATCGTCGACGAGAAGTGAGGGAGAAAAGATCATGAAACTGAATGAAATCAAGGACAACGAAGGCGCAACCCATAGCCGCAAGCGGCTGGGTCGCGGTATCGGTTCCGGCTCCGGCAAGACCGGTGGTCGCGGTGTCAAGGGTCAGAAGGCTCGTTCGGGCGTTGCCATCAACGGCTTCGAAGGCGGCCAGATGCCAATCTACCGTCGTCTGCCGAAGCGCGGCTTCAACAACATCTTCGCAAGCGAATTTGTTGTCGTGTCGCTCGGCCGCATCCAGACGGCAATCGATGCCAAGAAGCTCGACGCTTCGAAGACCATCGATGCAGCAGCCCTCAAGGCTGCCGGCGTTATCCGCCGCGAAAAGGATGGTGTTCGCGTTCTCGCTGACGGCGAATTGACGGCGAAGGTCACCATCGAAGTTGCCGGCGCCTCCAAGCCTGCGGTCGAAAAGATCGAAAAGGCTGGCGGCTCGGTCAAGCTTCTCCTGGCTGCCGCAGAATAAAGTTGACTTCAACCGCCCGGGGTGGCTTCACACCGGGCGGTTTTACTCCCATATGTGGGCCTCACGTTCCTCAAGACGAGTCTTCGTCTTCCGGGATTTAAACGGAAAACAAGGGTGAGGCATCCGATTGCGCCGCAATCTGTCCGACACCCGGTTTTTTGAACAGGATTGAGAAACTGCTTCCGGACATGGCCGGTTCGTCTTGCCTCCGGAGTTGGTTACGCGGAGAATTGCATGGCGTCTGCAGCGGAACAATTAGCATCAAATCTGAATTTTTCGACTTTCGCCAAGGCTGAGGATCTGAAGAAGCGGCTGTGGTTTACCCTCGCAGCGCTCCTGGTCTATCGCCTCGGCACACATATTCCGCTTCCGGGTCTCAATCCCGATGCTTACGCCCAGGCCTTCCATGGCCAGGCAGGCGGTATCCTCGGTCTTTTCAACATGTTTTCGGGCGGCGCCGTGCAACGCATGGCGATTTTTGCGCTCGGCATCATGCCCTATATCTCCGCTTCGATCATCGTGCAGCTCATGACTTCGGTCGTGCCGGCGCTCGAAAACCTGAAGAAGGAAGGCGAGCAGGGCCGCAAGATCATCAACCAGTACACCCGTTACGGCACCGTTCTGCTCGGCGCGCTGCAGGCCTATGGCATTGCGGTCGGCCTTGAAAGCGGCAGCGGCATCGTCGTCGATCCAGGCTGGTTCTTCCGTATTTCCACCGTGATCACGCTGCTCGGCGGCACGATGTTCCTGATGTGGCTCGGTGAGCAGATCACCTCGCGCGGCATCGGCAACGGTATTTCGCTGATCATCTTCGCCGGCATCGCCGCAGGCCTGCCGTCGGCTCTGGCCGGCACGCTGGAACTCGGCCGCACCGGCGCGCTGTCGACCGGCCTGATTCTCGCGGTCATCATCGTCGCCATCCTCTGCATCGCACTGATCGTCTTCGTCGAGCGCGCCCAGCGCCGCCTGCTGATCCAGTATCCGAAGCGCCAGGTCGGCAACCGCATGTTCCAGGGCGATACTTCGCACCTGCCGCTGAAGCTCAACACCTCGGGGGTCATCCCGGCGATCTTCGCATCGTCGCTGCTGCTGCTGCCCGCAACGGCCGCCGGCTTCACCAATTCGACGGAACTGCCCGGCTGGGCGACCTCGATCGTGGCGGCGCTCGGCCATGGCCAGCCGCTTTACATGGTGCTTTACGGTGCCCTGATCGCGTTCTTCGCCTTCTTCTACACGGCGATCGTCTTCAATCCGAAGGACACCGCCGACAATCTGAAAAAGCACGGCGGCTTTATCCCCGGGATTCGGCCGGGAGAGCGCACCGCGGAGTACATCGACTTCGTGCTGACCCGCATCACCGTCGTCGGCGCAATCTATCTCGTCTTCGTCTGTATTCTTCCCGAAATTCTGGTTTCTCAGACGGGTGTACCGTTATCCCTTGGTGGTACGTCGCTTTTGATTGTTGTCAGCGTCACCCTTGATACTGTAGCACAGATTCAAGGACATCTGATTGCCCAGCAATACGAGGGTCTGATCAAGAAATCGAAATTGCGTGGAGGAAAGAGGGGACGATGAGACTTATTCTTTTGGGGCCGCCGGGTGCGGGCAAGGGGACCCAGGCCCAGAGAATCGTGGAAAAGCACGGGATTCCCCAACTTTCCACCGGCGACATGCTGCGTGCGGCGGTTGCCGCCGAAACGGAAGTGGGCAAGCGCGCCAAGGCCGTGATGGACGCCGGCAAGCTCGTCTCCGACGAGATCGTCAACGCCATTGTTTCGGAGCGAATCGACCAGCCGGATTGCGCCAAGGGTTTCATTCTCGACGGTTATCCGCGCACACTGGTGCAGGCTGACGCTACGGAAGCCATGCTCAAGGCGAAGTCTCTGGATCTTTCAAAGGTCATCGAGATCCGCGTCGACGACGCCGTGCTCGCCGACCGCGTTTCGGGTCGTTACACCTGTGCCAACTGTGGCGCCGGTTACCACGACACGAATCTCAAGCCGAAGGTGGAAGGCGTCTGTGATCGCTGCGGTTCGACGCATTTCAAGCGCCGGCCGGACGACAATCGCGACACCGTCGTCACCCGCCTGCAGGCCTATTACAAGGAAACGTCTCCGCTGATCGGCTACTACCATGCCAAGGGTAAGCTCGCTTCCGTGGACGGTATGGCCGACATCGAACAGGTGACGGCGGATATCGACAGGATTCTGGCATCCGTCTAGGCGGTTGACGGAAATTACTTTGGCGAGGCAGTTGCTTTTTTGCAGCGATTCCGCTAAACACCGCGCCAACTCGCGACATACCATGCGATCGGCGCGGATTTCTTCGAGAAGTCCGGGTTCGGTCGTTTGTTGTTGTGAACCTGATTTTTGAACTGGTGGCTCTCTGGGCCGCGTAACGAAAAAGCCCTTTTGTCGGATGACAACTGGAACGCAAGGAGAATAGACGTGGCACGTATCGCTGGCGTCAACATCCCGACGGCAAAGCGCGTTGTTATCGCGTTGACCTACATTCACGGGATTGGTCCGAAATTCGCGCAGGAAATCATGGAGAAGGTTGGTCTTCCCGCTGACAAGCGCGTCCACCAGCTGACGGACTCCGAAGTCCTTCAGATCCGCGAAACCATCGACCGCGATTACCAGGTTGAAGGCGACCTGCGTCGCGAGACCTCGATGAACATCAAGCGCTTGATGGACCTCGGCTGCTACCGCGGCCTGCGTCATCGCCGCGGCCTGCCGGTTCGCGGTCAGCGCACGCACACCAACGCCCGCACCCGCAAGGGTCCGGCGAAGGCGATCGCTGGTAAGAAGAAGTAATTTCCGGATCATATCCGGGAAGGGGAGGCTGGCGCAGGTCGCCGGCCTCCTTTTTGAATTTGGTGAAGGGTTTTGCGCCGTTCACCGGTGTAGCCGCTGGTGTTACGGCGGTGAAGAGATCAACGAAAGGTAAGACATGGCCAAGGAAGCCACACGCGTTCGCCGCCGCGAACGTAAAAACATCACGTCGGGCGTCGCTCACGTCAACTCGACTTTCAACAACACGATGATCACCATCACCGACGCACAGGGCAACGCCATTGCCTGGTCGTCCGCTGGTGCCAAGGGCTTCAAGGGTTCGCGCAAGTCGACCCCGTTCGCTGCCCAGATCGCTGCCGAAGACTGCGCCAAGAAGGCCCAGGAACACGGCATGAAGTCGCTGGAAGTGGAAGTCTGCGGTCCGGGGTCGGGTCGTGAATCCGCCCTGCGCGCGTTGCAGGCTGCCGGTTTCGTGATCACGTCCATTCGCGACGTGACGCCGATCCCGCACAATGGTTGCCGTCCGCGCAAGAAGCGCCGCGTCTGATCATTCCTTTATCCGCCGGTGAGCGCCCCTTCGGCGCTCCTCCCGGCGTTTCTAATGCTCGGTTGCCACGATTGGATGGTGGCAGCGAACGGAAGGAAAACACATGATTCAGAAGAACTGGCAAGAACTGATCAAGCCGAACAAGGTCGAGTTCACCTCTTCCGGCCGGACGAAGGCGACGCTCGTCGCCGAGCCGCTGGAGCGGGGTTTCGGCCTGACGCTCGGCAACGCACTGCGTCGCGTGCTGCTGTCGTCGTTGCGCGGTGGTGCAGTGACTGCCGTGCAGATCGACGGCGTATTGCATGAATTCTCCTCGATCCCGGGCGTTCGCGAAGATGTCACCGACATCGTCCTGAACATCAAGGAAATCGCCATCAAGATGGACGGCGACGATGCCAAGCGCATGGTCGTCCGCAAGCAGGGTCCGGGCGTCGTTACCGCCGGGGACATCCAGACGGTCGGCGATATCGAGATCCTGAACCCGAACCATGTTATCTGCACGCTCGACGAGGGCGCCGAGATCCGCATGGAATTCACCGTGAACAACGGCAAGGGTTACGTTCCGGCAGAGCGCAACCGCGCTGAAGATGCGCCGATCGGCCTCATTCCGGTCGACAGCCTGTATTCGCCGGTCAAGAAAGTGTCCTACAAGGTGGAAAACACCCGTGAAGGCCAGGTTCTCGACTACGACAAGCTGACGATGACGATCGAGACCAACGGTTCCATCACCGGCGAAGATGCGATCGCATTTGCGGCCCGCATCCTGCAGGACCAGCTCGGCGTGTTCGTCAACTTCGACGAGCCGCAGAAGGAAGCCGAAGAAGAAGCCGTTACCGAACTGGCCTTCAATCCGGCGCTCCTCAAGAAGGTCGACGAACTGGAACTTTCGGTCCGTTCGGCCAACTGCCTCAAGAACGACAACATCGTTTATATCGGCGACCTCATTCAGAAGACCGAAGCCGAAATGCTTCGCACGCCGAATTTTGGTCGCAAGTCGCTGAACGAAATCAAGGAAGTCCTGGCTTCCATGGGTCTCCATCTCGGTATGGAAGTGCCCGCCTGGCCGCCGGAAAACATCGAAGATCTCGCCAAGCGATACGAAGACCAATATTAACCATTAGACTGCGGGTTTTGCCTGCAAGTGAAGGAGAGTAGCCATGCGCCACCAGAAAGCCGGTCGCAAGCTGAACAGAACCGCCAGCCATCGTAAGGCAATGTTTGCCAACATGGCTGCCTCGCTCATCACCCATGAGCAGATCGTCACCACCCTGCCGAAGGCGAAGGAAATTCGCCCGATCGTCGAAAAGCTCGTCACCCTCGGCAAGCGCGGCGACCTGCATGCCCGCCGCCAGGCGATCTCGCAGATCCGCGACGTTGCCGTCGTTTCGAAGCTGTTCGACACGATCGCTTCGCGTTACGCCACCCGCAACGGCGGCTACCTGCGCATCATGAAGGCTGGCTTCCGCCAGGGCGACAACGCTGCCCTTGCTGTTGTCGAGTTCGTCGAGCGCGACGTCGATGCCAAGGGCGCAGCCGACAAGGCTCGCGTTGCTGCTGAAGCAGACGCTGCCGAAGCCGCTTGATCTTTTCCGCCTCGCGGAAACAAAACAGCCGGGTCGAAAGATCCGGCTGTTTGCGTTTGGGACCATGTTTGTTTCAGGCGATGCGCTCGGTTGCCTGCGCGCGCAGGTTTTTCCGCTCGTTCTTTCTCGCTCGCAGGATCGGCCGCACGCCGCGATACAACAGCAGCACGACGATCAGGCCGATGTAGACATATTGCTCCAGCGTCAAGACCTTCGTCGAGAGTGCGAAATGCAAGGCCCCAAGCGCGGCAATCGGATAGATCAGCCGATGCAGCCGGATCCAGTTTTTTCCGAGCCTGCGGATCGAGGCCATGTTCGAAGTGATCGCCAGCGGTATGAGCAACAACAGCGCCGCCATGCCGAACATAATGAAGGGGCGCTTGAGAACATCGGCGAGGATGGCGTTGAACATCGGTGCCTGGTCGAGGATCGCATAGACCGAGAAATGCATCAGCGCGTAATAGAAGGTCAAGAGCCCAAGCGCCCGGCGATAACGGATGAGGTTCCAGCCGGCGAGGTCCCGAAAGGGGCTGACCGCCAGCGTAGCGATCAGGAAGCGCAGCGTCCAGAGGCCGAGCAGCAGTTCGAAGCTTTTCACCGGATCGGCGCCGAGGTCGTCGGTTGCGCCGAGATAGAAGGACCACGCGGCCGGCAGCAGCCCGACGATATAGAGCAGCCAGACGGAAGCCGGCTGCCAGCGTTTGGGAAGAACCGGCGCCATCAATAGTTCGCCCTGAGATCCATACCGGCGTAGAGGCTTGCCACCTCGTCGGCATAACCGTTGAAGGGCAGGGTGGGGCGCCGCCCGCCCGACGAGAAGAAACCGCCTTCGCCGATGCGTCTTTCCGTCGCCTGGCTCCAGCGCGGGTGGTCGACCTCGGGATTGACGTTGGCGTAAAAGCCGTATTCCTGCGGATTGGTGACCTGCCAAGTGTTTTTCGGCTGCTGGTCGGTCAAGGTGATGCGCACGATCGACTTGATACCCTTGAATCCGTATTTCCACGGTACGACGAGCCGGATCGGCGCGCCGTTCTGGTTCGGCAGCGTTTCGCCGTAGAGACCGACAGCGAGCAGGGTGAGCGGATGGCGTGCCTCGTCGAGCCGCAGGCCCTCGATATAGGGCCAGCTCAGCGACTGGAAATAACCGCCCTGGCCCGGCATTTCTTCCGGCCGCACCACGGTCTCGAAGGCGACGTATTTTGCGCTTCCGAGCGGTTCGACCTTGTCGAGCAGGGCGGCCAGCGGAAAGCCGTTCCACGGAATGACCATCGACCAGGCCTCGACGCAGCGCATGCGGTAGACGCGCTCCTCGATCGGAAAATCCTTGATCAGCTGGTCGATGTCGAAGGTGCCGGGTTTGCCGACCATGCCATCGACGGCGATCGTCCAGGGCCGTGGCTTGAAATCGCCGGACAGTGCTGCCGGATCGCCCTTGTCGAGGCCGAACTCGTAAAAATTATTGTAGGTGGTGACGTCCTTCTGCGGCGTCAGCTTTTCATCGACCTTGTATCGGCTCGGTACGACGGCAAGGGCGGCGGCTGCTGCCTGCGCGCCGCCAAGCATGGCAGCGCCGGCAAGCGTTGCGGCGCCGAGGAAGTTGCGACGGTTGAGATAAATCGGCTGCGGCGTGATTTCCGAGGCGGGAATTCTTGGCGGGCGATAGGCGGCCATGGCACGTTCCTTTCAGCGTGAAGCGCATCATATCGCCAATACGGATTCAAGATTGGTTTTGTTACGGCCGGCGTGACGGTTTTCTTCCGTGGTTACACCACATTTTCGTGTTTTGACGTGAAGAGCCGTGTACAGCCCTGCTTATTCCGCCGCGCTTGGCCGCAGCTGCCGCTTGTACCGTACCGGATTCGGCCTACCTGATAGTGACAGATTCCGGCAATTGCGTTAGGACCTGAGAAAAATGGGCTGCGGTAGAGACGCCTTGCCCCGCACTCCCCGGATAGATTCAAAGACGTCGAGGAAAACACCATGCCTGCTTATCGTTCGAGAACCACGACCCATGGCCGCAATATGGCCGGTGCCCGCGGCCTTTGGCGCGCGACGGGCATGAAGGACAGCGATTTCGGCAAGCCGATCATTGCCGTGGTCAACTCGTTCACGCAGTTCGTGCCCGGCCACGTTCACCTCAAGGATCTCGGCCAGCTCGTCGCCCGCGAAATCGAAGCGGCCGGCGGTGTTGCCAAGGAGTTCAACACCATTGCCGTCGACGACGGCATCGCCATGGGCCATGACGGCATGCTCTATTCGCTGCCGTCGCGCGAAATCATCGCCGACTCGGTCGAATACATGGTCAACGCCCATTGCGCCGACGCTATGGTCTGCATCTCGAACTGCGACAAGATCACCCCCGGCATGCTGAATGCCGCCATGCGCCTCAACATCCCGTCCGTCTTCGTCTCCGGTGGCCCGATGGAGGCCGGCAAGGTCGTCCTTCACGGCAAGACCCACGCGCTCGATCTCGTCGATGCCATGGTCGCGGCCGCCGACGACAAGATGTCCGACGAGGACGTCAAGGCCATCGAGCGTTCGGCCTGTCCGACCTGCGGTTCCTGTTCCGGCATGTTTACGGCCAATTCGATGAACTGCCTGACGGAAGCACTCGGCCTGTCCTTGCCCGGCAACGGCTCGACGCTCGCCACGCATGCCGATCGCAAGCGCCTCTTCGTCGAAGCCGGTCACCTGATCGTCGATCTCGCCCGCCGCTATTACGAGCAGGAAGACGACAGCATCCTGCCGCGCAACGTTGCCAACAAGCGCGCCTTCGAAAACGCCATGTCGCTCGACATCGCCATGGGCGGCTCGACCAACACCGTGCTGCACATCCTCGCGGCCGCCTATGAAGGTGGTATCGATTTTGACCTCGACGACATCGACCAGCTGTCGCGCAAGGTGCCGTGCCTCTCGAAGGTGGCGCCGGCCAAGCAGGACGTGCACATGGAAGACGTCCACCGCGCCGGGGGCATCATGCGCATCCTCGGCGAACTCGACCGTGGCGGCCTTCTCCATCGCGATACACCGACCGTGCATGCCGAGACGCTGGGCGATGCCATCGATCGTTGGGACATCACCCGCACCAGCAGCGAGACCGTGCGGACCTTCTTCCGCGCTGCACCGGGCGGCATCCCGACGCAGGTTGCCTTCAGCCAGGAATCCCGCTGGGACGAACTCGATACCGACGGTGAAAAGGGCGTCATCCGCTCCGTCGAACATCCGTTCTCCAAGGATGGCGGCCTGGCCGTTCTCTCCGGCAACATCGCGCTCGACGGCTGCATCGTGAAGACGGCCGGCGTCGATGAGTCGATCCTGAAGTTCTCCGGCCCGGCTGTCGTTTACGAAAGCCAGGATGCGGCGGTGAAGGGCATCCTCGGCAACGAGGTCAAGGCCGGCGACGTCGTCGTCATCCGCTACGAGGGTCCGAAGGGCGGTCCGGGCATGCAGGAAATGCTCTATCCGACCAGCTACCTGAAGTCGAAGGGCCTCGGCAAGGCCTGCGCGCTGATCACCGACGGCCGTTTCTCCGGCGGCACGTCCGGTCTGTCCATCGGCCATGCCTCGCCGGAAGCGGCGCAGGGCGGTGCCATCGGCCTGGTGCGCAACGGCGATATCATCAATATCGATATCCCCAACCGCACCATCGATCTGGCCATCTCCGAGCCCGAACTGGCAGCGCGCCGCGCCGAGCAGGACAAGCTCGGCTGGAAGCCGGCCGCGCCGCGCAAGCGCAACGTCACCACGGCGCTGAAGGCCTATGCCGCTTTCGCCGCCAGTGCCGACAAGGGCGCCGTGCGCATCCTGCCGGAATAAAAATCGCCGGCATTTTTCCGGATTGACATTCAAGACCCTTCCTTCGCCTGCGGGGGAAGGGTTTTTCTTTATGCGTATGAGAGAAGCGTCTCGTCTGGAGAGCAGCTGATTAAGAACCAGCTGTTCTCCGAAGAAGCGATGTCGTCTCGTCTAGCAACGCCTCACAGCGGCCGGTTGATGTTCTTGTAGGTTTCTCCCAGCTGCTTCATGCGCTCCTCGTAGGCGGCAGCGATACAGGCAGTATCGGCGCCGCATGCCTGGCGTTTCTGCAGCCAGGCCGATTGTTCATCCTGCAAGCTACCGCGCGCACCCATGGCAAGCAGGCCGGAAAGCAATTCGAATGTGGTGACCATCCGCACATCGGCATCGTTCAACGCCCTCGTCTCGCAGATCGCCTTTTCGTCCGCCTTCAGCTCCGGCGTTTCGCAATCGAAACTGGCGGCTGCGGCGCCGGTGGTAGCGCCCGGGACCAGCAGCAGGGCAAGGGCGAGGGCAGTGGAAAAACGCGTCATAAAACTACTCCATGTTCAATCGGCAACATCCGGTGCAACCGGCATGTCTCGGTAGTAGACATGATGCAGTCCGCCGTTATGGCAAGGAAGGATCGCCGGCGATGATGGCGCGCCCCTTCCAAAACAGGGCCTTGCGGGCAGATGCAGGCGAGATGTCGAGGCTCGCTGGCGATCGTGGTTTGCCTTGTTTGTCCTGCCAGCCGTTTTCCATGCTTCCGCCCTCTTCCTTTTCTAGCGTCGAGCGTTAAAACCTGCCTGACCCGATATTTTCAAAAGGATCTTCCATGCGCGGCTTCACGATGCGTCTTTCGGCTTCCGTCCTGTCGTTTTTCCTCATGATCCCCGTGGTGAACGCGCAGGAGACGGCCAAGACCGTGCCCGAAAGCCAGCTGCAGATGCAGCTCTCCTTCGCGCCGCTCGTCAAGCAGACGGCCAGTGCCGTCGTCAACGTTTATGCCGAGCGTATGGTCGAGCGTCGTTCGCCCTTCCTCGACGATCCCTTCTTCGAACAGTTCTTCGGCCAGCGCATGCCGAACCGCACGGAGAAGCAGTCCTCGCTGGGCTCCGGCGTGATCGTCGAAGCAGACGGAACGGTGGTGACCAACAACCACGTCATCGAGGGTGCCGACGATATCAAGGTAGCATTGGCCGACGGTCGCGAATTTCCCTGCGAGGTGATCCTCAAGGACGATCGGCTCGATCTGGCCGTCCTGAAGATCAAGGACGGCGGTAATTTCCCGAGCCTGCCGATCGGCAATTCCGACGCGGTGGAGGTGGGCGATCTCGTTCTCGCCATCGGCAATCCGTTCGGCGTCGGCCAGACGGTGACGAGCGGCATCGTTTCGGCGCTGGCGCGCAACCAGGTGGTCAAGTCGGAGTTCGGTTTCTTCATCCAGACCGATGCGTCGATCAATCCCGGCAATTCCGGCGGGGCGCTGATGAACATGAAGGGCGAACTGATCGGCATCAACACGGCGATCTTTTCGCGCGGCGGCGGGTCGAACGGCGTCGGTTTTGCCATTCCCGCCAATCTGGTGAAGGTGTTCCTGGCCTCTGCCGAAAACGGCGCGAAACGCTTCGAGCGCCCCTATGTCGGCGCCACCTTCGAGCCGGTGACCTCGGAAGTGGCCGAGGCGCTCGGCCTGCAGACGGCGCGCGGCGCGCTGGTGGTCAAGGTTGCCGGCGACGGACCGGCGGCAAAGGCCGGCCTGAAGCCGGGCGAGGTGGTGACTGCCGTCAACGGTGTGCCGGTCGAGCATCCGGACGCCCTGGGGTATCGGTTGACCACGGCCGGCCTTGGCATCGCCGTCGACCTGACCGTTCTCGACAACGGCAAGGAGGAAACGGTGAAGCTGACGCTGGACGGCGCTCCGGAAACGGCGCCGCGCGACCAGCGACAGATCGAGGGCCGCAACCCGTTTGCCGGCGCCGTCGTCGCAAACCTGTCGCCGCGCGTGGCCGACGAACTGCGCATGGCGAGCGATACGACCGGCGTGGTGGTCACGGAAGTCAAGCCGGGCTCGCCCGCCGACCGCCTCGGTTTTGCGGCACGCGATGTGATCGTTTCGGTCAACGGCAATGCCGTCGACTCAACGAAGACACTGGCGGCGGCGCTGCAGGACGATCCGGGTTTCTGGCGCGTGGAAATCGACCGCGACGGACAGCGCCTGCGGCAGTTTTTCCGCTAACCGCCATTTTGCTGGCGCACCACGCGGCGTATGTCGGCAATCAGGTTGTTTGAAACAGCAGCTTCGCTCCCCATTTATACGGAGTGTAAGTTTGGAGATATGCGTGTCACTTTTCGAATCGCAGGCGCCGATACCGCTCGCTGAAGCGTTGCGTCCCAGCACCCTGGCGGATGTGGTCGGCCAGGATCATTTGCTGGGCGAAAGCGGGCCTATTGCCCGGATGGTGACGTCGGGCTCGATTTCCTCCTTCATTCTCTGGGGACCGCCGGGCGTCGGCAAGACGACGATCGCGCGGCTGGTCGCAGCGGAGGCGAATGCCAGGTTCGTCCAGCTTTCGGCGGTGATGTCGGGTGTGGCGGACCTGAGGAAGGTCTTCGAGGAAGCGAAGAAGGACCGCGGGCTCGGACGCCAGACGATCCTGTTCATCGATGAGCTGCATCGATTCAACCGATCGACTCAGGATGCCCTCCTGCCGCATGTCGAAAGCGGCGTGATCACGCTGGTCGGTGCCACAACGGAAAATCCGAGTTTCAGCCTGGTGGGCGCCTTGCTGTCGCGCGCACGGGTCTTCACGCTCAATCCGTTGGACCGGCAGGCACTGGTCAAATTGCTGGAGCGGGCCGAAGAGCATGCGCAAAAACCACTGCCGATCACGGCATCGGCAAGGGACGCCCTGGTCGACCTGGCCGATGGCGATGGCCGATACCTGATCGGCATGGTCGAGGAGCTGTTCCGGACGAATGTAACGACGCCGCTTTCCGAAAGCGACCTATCAGTCTTCCTGCAGAAACGCATGCCGCTCTACGACAAGGCCAATGACGGGCACTACAACCTGCTCAGCTGTTTTCACAAAAGCCTGCGCGGCAGCGATGTCAACGCTTCGCTGTATTGGGCGGCCAGGATGATCGAGGGCGGCGAAGACCCCAATGTCGTCTTCCGGCGCCTGGCCTGCGCCGCCTCGGAGGATGTCGGGCTGGCCGATCCGCAAGCCCTGCAGCAGGTCATCACCGCCTGGGAGGCGTTCGAGCGCATAGGCTGGCCGGAGGCCCGGCTGTTCCTGGCGCAGGCGATCGTTTACGTCGCGACATCGCCGAAATCCAACGCGTCATACAGGGCATTCGACGCCGCGACTGCACTGGCACGCCAAACCGGATCGATCCCGCCGCCGAAGAATATCCTGAATGCCCCGACAAAACTGATGAAACAATTGGGTTATCATGAGGGCTATCTCTACGATCACGATTTCCCGGATGCCTTCAGCGGCCAGATGTTTTTCCCGGCCGAACTGGGCGACAAGGACCTCGATTTCTACAAGCCCAACGAACGGGGCTACGAGCGCGAGCTTTCGAAGAGACTGCATTATTGGAAAAGGCTGAAGGGCCAGAAACCGGAGTAGCAAGACGCTTCGTGCAGAAGCTTGCTCGGCGGCGGCTCAGCCGACGGCGGGTTCCGCAGGCTGGAAGCGGGCCGGGTTGACGCTGTCGATCATCTTGACGCTCGATTCCGCCAGGCCATGCTGGCCTTCCATATCGACGACCAGGTGCCAGGGACCGGTTTCGGGAATGGTCAGCTTGATGGGGGAGCGGCGTGCGACGCCGCCGACGAACTGGTGTTTCAACGCTTCCTTGAAGGCCTGGAAGTTCCAGGGGGTCATGAGCCGGACATTGCACACGGCAGACAGGGTGACTTCGATGGCAGTGCCGGCCCGTAAGACGCCCAAATCATAATGTGTATAGCGGAAGGCCGGCTTGGGCATTCTACTTCTCTTCATCCCTCATGGACCTTGGGATCCCATGCTAGTTTTTCAGAGTTAAGGAAATGTTGCCCGCCGCCTGGAAAGCCGGTGATAATTCACGCCTTCGCAGGCATTGCGCCGCGTCAAGGTTCGACTCGACAGGATGGGGACGGCCGGTATAGCAGCCGGTTGCAGACAGGCAGGCGTGGAGTCTCCGCGGCTCAATCACGATGAAAACCATAGATCTTTCAATGGTCTGCGGGCATATCCCGACTCAACTTGCGAAACGCTTGAATCGATATATTAGCAGCAGGCTGCTCCGTCTCAGAATTTCTTCTTGAGAAAATATTGGGGAATAGCGCCGTTGTTTCCTTCAAGCTCACCGAAGAGCGTGTAACCGAGTTTTTCGTAGAACGGTCGTGCCTGGAATTCGTAGGTATTCAGCCAGATGCCGACATAGCCGCGGGCCTGCGCGATTTTCTCCGCTTCCTCGATCAATCGCGTGCCAAGCCCTATGCCGCGATAGTGTTCCGGTACCACGAGGAGCTTGATGAAGGCCCATCCATACTCATCCACGCCGTAGAGACCGCCTGTGACCGCATTGGTTTCCGGGTCGCGGATGGCGATGGCGAAATCCGGCTCCTCGGGCATAAAATCCCGCATCCTGGCGTTAAACGCCGTCAAGGCTGCATCGATGCTGGCTTTGACATCCGGGGCTGGGTTGGTGGGGATGATGTCGATAATGGGGGGCATGGCAGACAATATGGGTTCCGGCCGCATTAAAAACGTGATCTCAGAAAGTCTGATATCCAGACTGTTTTCATGGCATGTTTTGGCAGGCTTCGTCTACGCAGCTCCCCGTTGCAAAGCGTCGGCCTAATAGGCCTTCGCCGTCTGGTCCGGTTCCGACCGGCCTTGTTCCCAATCCCGCAATGTGCCGAGCGGAATTTGATAGCGTGCAGAAACCTCCTCTTGCGTCAGGCGTAACGCACGGCGGATGATCTTGATGCGCGCCATTGTCGGGGCAGCGCGGATTTCGGCAGCGCGAACGGATCGTGGAAACGCCAGAGGCTGCGGCAAAGCCAACGCCATGTTTGGCGAGGTTTGCCGCAGCCTTCTGTTCATCTCATTTGAACTCTAGCGTGAGTTCATGAGAAAACCAGTCTAGTACTGGCCAATTCAGTCGTAACCCTTTGATTTTCTGTCAGCAGGCGCGGATTCCGTACCCAGGATTGGCCATTCTGAATGCAAAAACTGGCCAAAGTATCAGGGCAACAAAAAAGCCGGGTCGTGCCCGGCTTTCCATGTGAGGTGCGGCATGCGCTAGAAGATGGCTTCTGCATCCGCCCGTCGATAGAACGGCATGCCGCCGGCAACGTACACCGGCACCACCCCATAATGGCGCAACTCCCTTTCGACAGTCCAAGTTCTCAAATTCACGCGCGTCGCTATATTCCCAAGCGACACGAACTCCCGCATGAACGTATCGAAATCTTCCTGTGCGACATATTTCTGAAGGTTCCGCGTCACGTGATTGCGCAGCTCGACAGTCGGGATTCTCTTTTCCGCCAGAAGCGCTCTGATGATCTTGCTCGATGACGGCATCAGCTTGACCAACTTGTGGATCGGGATGCAATCGTGGTTTGCGCCTGCCGTGTACTGCTTGATTTCGTCGACATCTACACGGATAGCGGCGAGGCCGTGCTCCCCGGACGCGAACGCAACTCGCTCGAGCTTGTTATTCACAAGGAGATCGATCAGTTCGCCGAACGAGCAGTTCGCTCTCTTCCTCGCCTGTTGCAGATCGATGAGACCATCGTCATTTTCGCACGTCACGGCCACCCGCAATTTCCGCAGGAACTCCTCTATTCCCGCAGGTGAAAATCGGTTGATGAAGGAGAAGGCTCCCGTTTCGTCTTCCACATCGGCCTTGATGTATCCGAGCTTCACGAGTTGCTCGAACTGTGTTCCCTTCGCGTTTAGTGCCGCCTTCGCTTCCGCTGCGTTCAGGCCTTTTTTGGCTTCGGCGACGAACCTCTCCATGGTGTCGGCGGCGACGAGAATCTTCTCGAACGTGAGTTTGGAGGCTTCCACGGTGATCAGCCCGGCAGCCGCAAGTAGCTTGGCGAGGCGTGCTGGATGAATGCCGTATTCCCGGGATGCAGAATGCACTGAGTGAATCCGGCGCTCGGTAACGGGGCCGAAGAACTCTTCACCTGGACCGAGCGGCAGGGTGTTGATCACGACCTCCCGCATGATGTGACGGATCGGATCATATGCACTGTCGTCGGTCTCATACGCGACCTTCTCGTATAGTCGGCCGAAGAGGAAGCGCCCGCCGAGATCGCTGTTCTTGCGATAGAAGCTCTCCGTTTTTCTGACGAGCCAGTCCCGGAACTCGTCCGCGCCTCCGGAAAGAATGTCGAATCCTGTGCCCGCGGCGGACGACAACTCCTGATCATTTAGAGTCTTCGGTTTGAAGCGGACCCCATGCCGCTCCGCGGCGCCGACTATTTCGCAGAGCCGGACGGCGATATACAAGGGCATGGTGTCGAGCCAAGTTGAGGCCGTGGGCATTCCCCTGAGCCGTGCCTGAACGTAGCGCTGCAGGCTGTCGGTATCCATGGGTTCCGCCTGCGACAAGAATTCCTCGACATTGGCTGCTGCAATCGCGAGATTCACGGCGAAGTCATGCATGTACTGGCGTGCATCCTCCCCAATCGGTGTGATCAGTTTGGTTCCATGGGTCTCGCAGGTTCTGATGGGACACACGAGCCAATCTATCCGGCCGTATGCTCTGAAGCCCTTCCGGCCTTCGAGGTTGCGCTCGTCGTCACGGATGCACAAGGGGCAGAGCCGGAGGCGGTACCGCTCCATGAGGGCACGCGTCAGCTTCTGGCCGGAGACGGTACTCGTCCGGTTCTCGGTCACGATCACGCCAGGAGACAGTTTCGATTCCGGCACGTCCAGAACCGAAGCGAACTGTTTGACATCCGTATCGTTGCCGACAACCAGTCCCTGAAAACGGAAGCCGAGGTCGTTTGCGAAGGATCGTGAATGGCGATATCCGCACGCGACAGCCAGCCGGGAGCAGTAGCTGGCGACGGTTTCGTCAGCATTGAAGGGAAGAAGTTCTGCAAGCCTGGTCATTGAGGGCGTACTCCGTATTTCGTTGCGTTCTTGCCCTTCGATTTGAGGCGGGATTCTTCCCAGGCTCGGTCGTCGTCGCGCAGCAGAGCCACTGAGGGTTCGAGTTCCTCCCAGTTGGTGGCCGTGAAGACGTTCTTGCTCGACCTGCATCCTGAGAATGAGGCGTAGGTCTTGATGAAGTCGTCGAGCGTAACGTGCTCGCGACTGTCGAGGATCGCTGCCTCGACCGCGCCTCGGATCATCTGGACGATAGAGCCGAATTCACCGTCGCAGGCATGTGCCATTCTCCTGAGGAAGACCTCCTTGAGCTTTCGAGGATCAGGTTCCTCGTCTCCCGACGCATAGCCGTCGAGATTGAGGCAGAGCTCCATTCCGGCATGTTCGATGACGACCGTTTCCAGGATGCTGTCGATGAGATCCATGCTCCCGTCCGCGTTGACCGTGTCGAACGGGATGACGGTCCTGCGATTGTAGAGCTGCTTGCGGGCAAGGAAGCTTGCGAGCGGAGGTACACCCGCGAGGATGAGCCGGACGGGCCAGTCAGGCATCTGGGTGAGGGACTTGAATGCATCCCCGATGACCGTGGCTTGCCGGACGTTGGCAGTCTCGATTGCATTCTGCGCCTCGTCGATGACGACCCACATGACCTTGTGCACCTTGAGAAGGCGACGAAACAGCAGCCAGGCTTCGTTCTCGCGGATGGTGTCCGGCGGCGTATGACCGAGCGCCTCGAGTCCGGCGATGGCGAGAAGACGTGGGGTGCAAGGAGAGCCCGCCTCCATGAAAATGACGGGATGAATGGTCACACCGTCCTCATCGACATAGGAGGCCATCGCCTTGAGATTGCGGACATGTTTCATGATCGCGGTTGTCTTCCCCGCGCCGGAGCGGCCGCACACGGCGACAATGCGACGCTTGTCGGGCTTTCCGGTGATCGGCGTTGTTACGCTTGCGACCAAGCCCATCAGGGCTTCTCTGAGGAGTTCGTCGCGGTCGAGGGGAATGTATTTGTTGTATAGCTGTGAGATGCGGTCGGCGACCGCAAGACGGTCATCTCCGACGAGGCTGCGAACGCGGTCAATGGCAGCCTGGCTGCGACGAGCTTCATGGTCTTTTTCGAAATCGGTCATGTGTCTGTGCTCCTATTCGTCGTCAAAGATGTTGTTGCTGATGCGGCGGACGACCGAGGTCTCCTTTGTGCCGTCCGGTGTGGCGGGGGGGCTGGGCTTGGCGGGCAGGGCGGTGGAACCGAGAGCAGGTCGGCCGCCCGTCTCGGCTTCCTGGCGGATTTCCTTCGCGCTCCTGGCCTTGGCGTAGACGATCGGCTCGATCCGGAGCGCCGCGAATAGTTCGTTGGACGGGTGCCATTCCCCCTCGGGGCGTGGTTCGCCCTTGACGGGGCCGTCGACGACATCGAAGACGTGATCCATCTTTTTCTCGAAGCGGAGATAGTCCTCGTCGGTCAGAACCGGGCTGACGAGACCTGCTTCAAGCCGGGCCATTTCCGCCTGCTGCTTGAGCCACGCGAAGGTGTCGAGCATGGTCTGGCGGGAGGCCCTCCCGTTGTCGGCGTTAAAGAGCCTGAGGCGCTCGGACGCCGCCAGCCACTGCCAGATGCTGACCCCTTCCAGCTCCCGATGAATGCAGGGAACCTCGATCCAGCCTTCTGGTGTCAGGATCGAGATCGCACCCAGGTCATGATTGTTCACGCGGCCCACAAGCTGGGCCTTGTTGTTTTTCCGGCGGATCTGCTGGAGCTCTTTGCTCTGGTAATAGAGACCTGCTACGCGATAGCCCTTTTTTGAAGCTCTGCGCGTCACGTAGGTGCCGAACAAGTGGGTGCGAAGCGCTCCGGTTGGCCCCGGCATGACCCCGTGATCCCTCGCAAGTTCGAACCAGGTATTGAGGGGAGTTGCGCCGTTCAGACCGGAATGCGGGGCGTTGTGATAGCCATCCACGCACCAGCGGATCATGCATTCCGCAACCTGGTCCGCGACCATGTTCGCGTGTGCCTCGGCGTCGTAGTCGCCCCTCTCGGCAACCGATCCCCACGTGCGGGCGTCGAAATAATTGAACATCTGGTGGCTGAAGGTCTCGAACCAGCGTTCGATGAAGCCACGCCACGAGGCATCACCTGCTCTGGGCAGGAAAATCTCGATTCCGGCATCATTGAGCGCGACACGATATGGTCGGTGGGCGAAATACATAGCGCTGTCGACTGCCACGTATTCATGCGTGCCGCCCTGCGGCCAGGGCGATTGGCAGCCAAGGCGGCGCGCGATTTCCGTCTTGTCGCGGGTCGACATCTCCAGAGCTGTCATCGCCGACTTCAGAGACGGCGGTTCCGCACTGACATGCAGGGCGACGATGCAACGGGTCGCTACGCAGATCATCGCCGTGATCGTGAGACGGAACCGCTTGATTTTCTTGCGCTCGGCTTTCGACAATTTTTTCCAGATGCCGATCTTGACCAACAGCGACTGGAGGTCGGTCTCATGGTCGTCGCACTCGATCCGCTCGAGCGGACGGATCACGTCGATGCCGCCTGATTCTGGTTGCCATTCCCGACGGGCGGCCTCCTTCCCATCGCGACCGAGGTCGCGCCACATCTCCGGCCGGGCGTTGAAGCGGTTGCGGAGGGTTTCCTCGCAGGGAATTCTGAGCTGGTCATCAGGCCCCCGCAACTTGTTCTCTGCTTCCATCTTGAACGTCATGTCTCGATGGATCGCGGCAAGGTCGGGCCTCGTGGTCGAGCAGGCCTCGTGGATTGCCGCGTTGAGATGAACGAACTCGTCCGCCGTGAAATATTCGGGGCGGTCTCGCCTGTAGTCGTTCCTGAGGCAGATGGGATCGAAGTCGTTCAGCTCCATCTCGAGAATCCAGCCCTTGACGGTCGAAGGCTTGGGCTCGAAGAGCGCGATGTTTGCCTTCGTGCGATACGTCAGGGCCTTGGCACCCGTCACACGGGCCTGCATTTCACGCCACTCGTGGGCGATCACCGGAATGATGCGAAGAAGCGGTTCCCGCGACTTGCTGACGACGGGAGGCTTGGGCAGACCATGGATACGGGCGAGTCGTCGCTGCTCCCTGTAGTCCGCTTGCATTTCGAGAAACTTCCGAACAAAGAACTCCTTACGCAAGACATCGTCCTGATCGGCGGGGGACAGGGTCGACAGGCTGCTGGAGCCGGAGAGACGCGCTTTGGCCTTGCTCTTGCCGTAAAATCCGAACTCGACCATCATCGGGTTGAGAGGGCGGTTGAGCCGTTCGTTTAGCTCCGGCTGCGTGAAGCTGACGGTCGCATTGGTCTCATCCATACGGCGCAGGACGGCTCCACTCCGGTCGCAGTAGAGGACGCAGTATTCGATGCCGAGATCCTTCACCCGGGCGTTTTCGGGGAGCCGGATATATGGCAGCGAAACAGGATTGTGCTGAAGGGCGAGAATCTGTCTGAGGTCGGGCTGCATGTCGTTGCTCTCAGTTGACGTGATTGAATCTGACGTAGGGGGCATCGACGAGCCTGAGATCCGGGCGGACCTGCATGAGGATCTCGTCGTGGATCAGGCACCAGACCGCGTTGCGGCCATAGGCTGGGATCTCCCACCCCGCGAGGAGATCTCGGATGTGGACGGTGCCGTGGAAGCGTGATGCGTATTCGCGAAGGCGATCGTTGTCGGCCGCAACGGAATGCTTGAGCGCACGCAGGATGCTCATTGCATTCCAGCAGCGCGCATCGGTGGCTTCCCGCTCGGTGATGATGGTGGCTCCGTCGGCGAAGCCGTGGGGCAGGTTCCGGTCCAAGGTGCCGATGGTGTATTCCAGGCCGTCCTTTTCCAAGAGGTAGGTCGGGCGCACTCCCACGACGATCACGGTTCCTGTCGCCATCGTGGTTCGGTAGTCGATGGTGTGCTGTGAGGTGCCGTCCTCCTGCGGGATCGGAACCGCGGACGGCTGGTCTTCCACGAGCATGACGTGCTTCGAGGCGCACATCATGTAGGCGAGATTTCGCTCGTAGGTGCTCGAGTACGTGATCGCCTTGCACGTCTTGCTGTTGACCATGGTGCCGCGGCTGTGGCCCTTGGTACGGGAAGGATACCACCTGGAAGGCGTGGCCTCTTCGGTCGGCTGCCATACCCAGGGAATGCCGGTGAGGCCTGAATAATCCTCTTCGTCGTGCGGATCGGATTCGAATGGGACGTAACGGCCGGAGAGGGGCTCGTTTGCTTTCAGGAAGACGGTTTCGATGGGCAGGGGGAGGAAAGTTCGATCGAAACCGGATTCCAGCTCCTTCATGTATCGGATGACCTGGCGAATACGCGTCATTTCGAATTCCTTTGGGACGCGACTCTCCGTTCCCGGCGGGCAGTCGCCCGCGGGGCTGGAGGGTCTGTTGTTGGGATGGGCATGGCTCCGCCGTTCCGCGCGGTGGGGCGCACGGCGAGGCCGGATTTGCGATGTGTGTGGGAATGTGCCGCTTGCTGGGTTAAGCGGCCTGACGCAACGGAATCAGTTTATCTGTGCGTAGTGCTGCTGGATCTCGGCGAGTTTCACTGACACATAGGGCTCCCTCAAGCCCTCTGCCCACAGTCTCCTGCGCAAGGCCCCGAGAGGGCCTTTTTCCACCATCAAGGGCTCCTGGAGCAGGACTTTGGAGATTTCGTCGTCTTCACGGAAAGAGCGCGCCAGTTTCGCGAAAACTGCGGGCGAGGGGATCGGCAAGCTGATGCCCAGCCGCCGGAGGGCTGGGCCAGCCTCACACTCGATCATGTAAATCAGAGAATTGTGGGCCAAATCATCGCCGATTTCCGGAAATTGGGCCTGCTGGATGATGGCGTTCAGCGTGGTCGCGAAGGTTGGTGCAAGCATTGGCTCATCCTGCAGTATATCGCTTGCCCACCTGAGGACGGAGGGGTGGAAGTCGGCCAGTGTCGTGTAGAAGGCGGTCATTTCTTCGTGAAACATTGTGGTTTCCTTGTTGCGGGGGAAGTTGCTGATCGTGGAACTCAACCGACCGTCTCGCCTTGCGCCGCCACTTCGGTTGCGGCAATCTTCGTGCGAAGCAGGCCGAGAAACGTCTCGTACGAAGGAAATCGCAGCGGCGGGGCATCAAGCTGCTCGCTCATCTCGACCAGCGGGGAAGCCATGAATTCCCATGCCTTGCGTTCTTGAGAGGGGAGGTCCGCGGCGATGCCGAGTGCTTCCTGGATGGCCGCTTGCTCGAGTTCGTCGTACTGGAATTCCCGGCGCAAATTGGCGGTTCTCGTTCCCTCGGTGAGAATATCGAGGGCGTTTTGCATGAGTTCGCAGGTCCTGCGATTGTCCATTTCAATCTCCCTATTCATGAAACGTTTGTGTGTGAGGCCGGATTCGGTTACAGAACCCAGCATTGGCGGTTGAGCCGGTCCTCGGCGTGAGACGAGGTGTCGAGGGCGTATTGGTGCCGCGAACAGCGGGCACGGTTCTTCGACGGCAGGCTTCATGTCTGAACCTTCCTGGTTGTCGTGATGCAGGACGCACGATGCCGTTCCGACGATGGATGCTCGTCGGGATCATGGTCTCGGATGTTTGGGAAGCAAGGCTATGCGCCAGGCGGTCGCTGGGCTTACGCCCTAGGCATGGCCTGGGTCAGGTGTTAGCAACATATATTACGCATGTGTGGTTCCTTTCGATCATCAGCACAGACTGAGTTCCCGGGGCATATGGCCTCGGGCCGGAACAAGTACATACTCGGATTTTTTTCGTCCGTATGGAGGGAAAATGAAGGTCGGTTCACTTTTTTTGGAGGACCCGGATACTTCAGTCGGTCGAAGAACCCGCGCAATGGCGCAGATCGTCCGCTAGACGGCGGCACTGGACCGAAGGGCTATTCGCCCTGATATGGCTGCGAAATGGTAGGTCATTGCGCTACTCGTCAGCTTCGATGAAGAATATTGAGGACGAAAAATCGCCTGACGTCAACGGTAGTTACTACAAAAAATTCCGGATCGACGTTAGGTGTGGTCGGTAATATTCGATCTCTCTTTCCTATTTCGCGCATTGTCAACTTTATGTGCGAATCCTTCGTTGGGAATATTGTCGATGATCTTCATATACTTGTCCTGTTGATTCTCTCTCCGCGATCGCAACAAAGACAGCTTGACGACTCCGGTTGGATTTCTCGTCCCGACACGGCCTTCGTCGAAGCGAGCCCGGACACTGTCGGCATCCGTTGTCGGTTGCATCGCCGCCCCGCAGCTTTCTGGTGAGCAAGACGGCTCACAGGGGAGGCTGACGATGCGGGAAAACGTGAAGGGCGTGGTAGCGAAGATCGAACAGGTGCTTGGTCCGGCATACAGGAGCCTCGGGCTGACCATGGTGATTGAGGAGGATGGGGGAGAACTGGCAGTTCGTTTCCAGGCCGGCCCCAGGGTCTTCTCACCTATGTCACTCTGGTTCGGCGTGGACGTAGACCGCGATGTCACTCTTCAGGACGCGACGGTTGCCGTGAATTGCTACGATCTTATCGAGGTTGGCGACAACGGGTGGATCCACTGGTGGTACCTGCAGGATACGAGCCATCGCATAGAAGGCACCGACGAGGAGATACTCGCGGGCATGAAAGAGGAGATGATGACGTATACCGTCATCGACGTCGACTATTCCCGGCCCAGGATCATCCAATCCACCGCTTTCGCGCTTGCGTGGGAGGAGGCGGTTCGTGGTACCACTCAAGTCAACGACATCGAGGAAGTGATCGTCGAACGTGATAGCGTCCGGGAGACGGAGAGCTTCGTTTTCGAGGATGTGCTGGGCCGAGAGTTCCGAGTCTCCTATCCTTTCGATGAAGAGATTCCGGCTCTCATCACCATCGATGGCAGGAAGGTGCTGGAGATTCGCCAGCACGAAAATGCGGAAATGGAACAGGCATTGAACGCGCTCTTTGACCCGAGGAACCTGCCAAGGCACAGCCGTTAGACGAGAGGACTGCCCTTTGCTTCCGAGAGTGTCTCAGGTTTATGCGTCCCATGTCCGATCGCCGGGATATGGGTCGCCTTCCGGCCAGCCGTCACCCGGCATGGCGACGCCTCGCTTGAACCTCGTCTTCCAAGTCTCGGATGGCACACCATCATCCGGCTCGTACCGCCCCGCATTCAGATTGATCTTCGGCGGTGTCGCACCGATCGAGCCGCGTGGAAGAGGCGAAGTCATCAAGCTCTTCTGATTAAAGGTGACTCCGGTAAGTGCCGTGTAGATCGCCTGCGCGATCGATCGTGCGAGCCGTGGAGGGAATGCGTTGGTGATCTGCCGGATTTGCTGGCTCCGATCTCCGGAAAATGCCCACTCGTCCGGAAAGTTCTGGAGGCGTTGAAGCATCCGGATCGTGAGACATGGAAGGTAGTCGATGCTTGTGATATCGGCGGGGGTTGGCGGGCCGCCGGCCAACTTCCTGACATCGAAGCCGGCTGCTGCCCAGGCCTTGGCGGTGTTGTCCTGAGCACCGTTGGCGATCCCGGCAATGGTCGGCGTGCATCGTCCACCGTATTCCCTGATCCAGTGGTCCGCCCACTCGTCGAAACGCTTCTGTTCAGCGGAGTACCCATCGCTGGTTTCTCCGTCGCGAGGGCGCGTTTCCGGAGGTGTTCGATGCACCATCAACAGGTCCTCCAGCACATTGACGGTGCTCGCGTCAGCGGTTCGAGGCATGTTGAAACGATGCAGCAGCCCGTCCGCAAAGCCGACAATGACAATGCGTGTCCGAGCCTGGCCAATGCCGAAATCCTTGCCCTCCAGTTTTTGGATCGTGACTTCGTAGCCGAGATCGCGGAACGCGGCGAGTGCCCGGGCTCGGTGGTCTGAATGCCTGTCGAACATGAAACCGGGAACATTCTCGAAGAAGAAGGCCTTGGGTTGCGCTTCCCGCACGACCCGCACGGCTTCGTTCAGCAGGTCGCGATCGTCCATCTTCCCCAGTCCGCCACCGCCTTGGGAATAAGGCAAGCAGGGAATTCCTCCGGCCACCAGGTCGATACCACGATAGCGGACGAAGGATTCATTTCTGACGTCCTTCCTTATAACCTTCCAACGGTACCAGTTCCGTCGAAGCGTGGCTGCCGCGTCGTCGTCGTTCTCGTAGAGTGCGACAGGGTCGAATCCTGCGGCATGGAGGCCAATGGATTGGCCGCCGGCACCAGCGCAGATCTCCACGCAGTTCAGACGGAACGGAGGTTGGGCAACCGGATACTTCCACGGGCTTCCGATCTGTTTCGTGTCGGGAGACAGGAATACCAGCCCCTCCCAGATGTCGAATCCGATGGTTTGGGATTCGTCTGTCTGGAAATCGAAGCCTATCGGTTCTCCGAAACGTCCGGCCACAAAGGATTTCAGCGACAGATGCGCCTTGGCAAGGCCGGGGCCGAGTTCATCGCCCCGGGCGAGGGCGGACCGCCATTCGTTTCCTGGAAGGTGCTGGCGCCCATAGACCCGTTCGAATTCATCGAGTGCGGCGGCAGCCTCGGATCGAATCCTTGCATGGCTGGCCTTGTAGCCAGCACTTTCTATGTCGGCAACGTACTCGTAGACTCCCCAGCCTTCGGGTACCAGCAGGTGCTCCTCGAAGAATTCGTGGATCATGTCGAGCAGCCCGTCCACGCGCCGTTCCAGGGTCCTTGCGGTCAGCCGAGCGGTTTGAGTTGCCCTGTCTTCGAGAGCGGACAGCCGATCATCCCTGCGGTTCTCGTCGTATGACCGGGACATGCGGCGGAGATCGGTCTTGAGAGCGTCGACATCATCGGCGTCCAGCCGCAGCCCGGCATCAATGCGGGTGAAGGCTTCGATGCGGGTGGCTTCATCGGCTTTCGCGATCGCCATGAGCGCGGAAGGCGGCAGGTATGCCTTGGTGATGGTTTTCTCGCGCCCGCGGAAAACTTCCCCGAAGCGCAGCAGCGTATTGGCCTCGGCCCGGTCTATGGCGCACTCCGTGCTCAGGAATTCCCGTAGGTCGATTTCCGGGGCGACGTGTGCGAGTTCCTCGATGAGTTTGCCAAGCTTGAAGAAACGTCCCCCGATCTCGGCATGGACCTTCAGGATTTCCCGTTTCGTCTTGCCCATGGCCTTCGCCTGGACATCATCGAGCACCGGCTTGTTTTTGACTTTCCGCGCCATCGCAGGCTCTCCGTTTCGGGTAGTCGTACCGCGGCGGAATTGCTGTCCCGGAAAGGGATTGATTAAAACTCTAGCTATCCTGTTCGGAGCTAGCCGGTCATGCCGACGGGAAGGTGTAAGGCGCCTTCGGGAGCTTGGGCAGATCCTATGTGCTCAAGCGGCTCTGGCGCTGATGGCAATCGCTACCCGATTTCGGAAAACCCTTCGTGGACGTTGTAGCGGCGTCCTTCAGGCAAGCTGCAAAATGGGTTAGCATGTAAGCCAAAGCTCGTAACATCTCCGCGATGGCGGACTGTCGAAATCGGAGATTGGCATGCCAGACCATGGAAAGAAGGATGAGGCCGAAGCCGGTGAGGCTGGCGCGATCGGGGAAATGGCGGCCGACAATGAAACGCTTGGCGATGCACTGTCAAAGGTGGGATTCGAGCCGGCCAAGGTCGGCCGCAAGATCGTATCTCAGGGGAAACGTAGGGAAAGTCTGAAGAGGTGAGGCTCCATCAAGCCGGAAAAATAGGATTTCGGTGCTCTATTGAGTGTCGTTTCCCGGGACGATCGAACCGTAGGCGCTAGGGCTGGTGAGCTTGGGCAGAGCCTTCTCATGCGGGTCGGGCTCGGTTGGATCGAAATATGGCAGAGGCACCTCGAAGCCGGGATCCACGAACCATCGCGCCTTCATAGGGTGGTACACGCCGGGTAGGGGAAAAAGTTCATCGATCTCGAGAAAATCATCGACGTTCGCAGTGAGAATCGGCATCCGGTGGACGATGGCGACGGCCGATATCATTAAATCATGTCCGAGCCTGTTGCTTTTCTGGCCGCTCTGAACGGTCCACATGTGCCGGAGGCTGGGGACAGATGTCATGCTGGCGTAGACCGTTGCCACCTCCGTTGTCATTTCCGGAAACGGAAAGGCCATGGAGGTAAGCTCATCTACCCAGTTGGCGATGAGAAGCGCTCTCTGGGGATCATCCTTCACCCGAAGGTGGGCTCCGCGTAGCAGTTCTGCTACGACTGGATAGCAGAGTGCAAGACGATGTATGCCGACGCGGAGGAGCCAGGGGCGCAGACCGTTCGGCGGTTTCACGCGACCCATAAGGCTGACGATGTCCGTATCCAGTAGAAGAATAGGGTCTGTCCGCACCGTAACATCCTGTGGTCAGAAACTGCCGTCTTGAAAAACTCTGAGGTGCGATCCAATTCGTTCGCTATACTGCGCAGGCTGGCATGATGTCGTCCGAGAGAGGCCCAGATGACGCGTGATTCCGATTGGCAGAGACACGAGGCCGAGGCCCGCATCCAGGAAGTTCTGGAAGCAGCTAAAACACGCGGCACTCAGAGAGTGATCGACACCGACGGCAGATTTGACGTTACGTTCGTTTCTGGCAAAAAGACGCTGGAAGAACTCTTCTCCCGGCCCGGTCCCCTTTCGGACGATGACGATACCAATCTCTGATCAAGTTTTCTGCGACTACGGTGACAAACCGTAACCGGCGACGGCAGAACCAACAAGAGAGGGTGTGTCGATTTTCCGTGGCTTCGGTCTATCGCACTGATTGATATGGCCGAATCGCGGGTATCACCCGTCATGGAATGCTTAAAAACCTCCGTTTTTCGCAGCAAAAAGGCGCTGCCGATTTCCCATTTGTGAGCCCGGTCTCACTGCGGCGAAGAATTCTGGTTGACGTCCGAATTTGTGTTCACTAAATGTTCTATCCATGAGCAACAGGTTTACGTCCACCTTCCGAATACGCTGACGGCTTCCCGGGACCGTTCCCGGCACCGCCCAGTTCGCTATTCGTTGGAGGGACGGTCATGAAGACCTTATCCGCTCATGCCGCTGGTGATGTCGCCAGCGATCTCCAAGACTACCGCCCGCTATTTCCATTCGCCACGTTGAAGGCCGTCGGCCACCCCGTATTCCGATCCCAGGAAGCGCGCGATTACGCATGCCTCCTGGACCTCGACCGAGACGTCGTCTCATGGCAGCCGTTCACTTATCAGATCGCCGACGATGTCGGTCAACGTCGCCTTCGCCACCATGTCGACTTCATGGTTCAGACCATGACCGAGCGTTTGATGGTCGAGGTCTGCACAGGAGATGACGAGGCTTCGGAATGGCTTGAGAATGTGCTCGCGATGGCAGGGTACCGTTATCAGTTGGTGCGCTTCTCCGATCTCAATCCGGTTCGCCTCCACAATGCCAGGGACCTGGTGAGGTATGCCCGATATGAAGCAACGCTTGGAGATCGTATCCGAGTGCTTGCCGCCTTGGAAGAAATGGGCACGCTCACATTGACCGAATGCCTCACCGCCGTATGCGAAGGGCGTGCGATGGAGACGATCGCTTCCCTGATCCTGCGCGGCCACCTCGATGTGGACGTCGATGAGAACCTGCTTGGCCCGGACACGGTCGTCCGCCCGCGCGCGAAGTAGGAGGCGGGCATGAATAAGAAACCCATCGAGCCTGATGCCACGCTCGAAAACAAGGCCTATGGCTATGCGATCCGCAGTGCACTTCGAAAATGCGGCCTTTTTCTCCAGATGCGTTCTGATTCAAAAGTCATCGGGCTGACAACTCCACCGGATGCTGCGTTCGAAGCTTACCGCGACGCCACGAGGGCAGTGCTCAAATCGAGCGATGCCTTGGATCACTATCATGTCGCGTCGATCATGTTCAGCAGACGCGGCGAGACGATGTGCGAGGATGCCCAGGATACCGTACGATTGAAGTCGGCCGTGGTCGTCCTGATCGAGAGCGGCTGCAAGATGCCCCCTGAGTTCGAACTTGCATTCGACCGGATTGTTCAGGTGGATCCGGTAAAACCGGCACATCTGATTTCGGCTGCCAAGGACGCTTGGCGGATTCGCATTGGGCGCGAACATGCGGTGGCGCTTGCACAGTATCGTCCTAAGGAGCTGTTTGCGGCATTACGCAAGGGAAGGCCGATCGATGCCGTGCTCGGTAAGCTCGCCGTGGCGACCAGTGCCAGGAGCCCGGCCAAATGGGAACCGCGCCTCGAAGAACTCGAGGGGTACGGCCACGCGCGGGATTGGGGAACGAACCTCGTGTCTGATCTGGCGGACTGGAGGGTTGGAAGGATTGCCTGGCGGGACGTGGACGCTGGCCTGCTTCTTTCCGGACCGCCGGGAAGCGGCAAGACGCTTTTTGCGCAGGCGCTGGCTAGGTCGTGCGGCGCGCATTTCATCGGTACGTCAAGTGCACAATGGCAATCCAAAGGGCACCTGGGGGACCTGCTTGGGGCCATGCGCAAGTCGTTTCGGGATGCTAAGGAGAATGCGCCTACAGTTTTGCTGATCGACGAAATCGACGCGATCGGAGACAGGCGATCATTCCGGGGGGACAACGCGGGCTATAGCACGCAGGTCGTGAATGCCCTCCTGGAATTGTTGGATGGCTCGGATGACCGCGAGGGTGTCGTTGTCGTGGCGGCGTCGAACTACCCGGACAATCTCGATTCCGCCTTGAGACGGCCCGGTCGCCTTGACCGACACATCATCATCGACCTTCCTGATCAGGCGGCGAGAGCGCAGATGCTCGCAACCCATCTCGAGCTTAGTTCCGGCGCTACCGAGGCTCTGCAGGAAACCGCGAAGGCGATGAGCGGATATTCGGGCGCATTGATTGCACAGGTCGCGAAGGATGCCCGCCGGATTGCGCGCAAACAGGGCAGGGATGTGGAGGCCGCGGACGTGCTGGCGCTCGTGCCGCCCCTTGCTGCCCTCGGAAGCGCGGAGCGTTGGGCAGCATGCATCCACGAAGCCGGGCATGCTGTCGTCGGCCTCGAACTCGCTGTAGCCGAGATCGAAATGATCGTCGTCGCGAAAGAGGTGGGGCATCGCGATGGTAGCATTGGGCACGTTCAATGGCGGAGGCGGGTGACACGCAGCCGAAGCCGTCAGTCCTATCTCGATGAGATTGCCATGATGCTCGGTGGCATGGCTGCCGAAAAGGTCGTTCTCGGGGATGTTTTCGAGGGCTCAGGCGGTGCCGATGGGTCAGACCTTCAGCGGGCTTCGGACCTTGCCACTCTCATGCTTGCCAGCATGGGCCTGGGGGCACTTCTTTACTGCGATGTTTCGACATCAAAGGACCTCGATGAGCTTCGACGGCAGAATTCTGTGCTCCGGCGGCAGGTTGAACGGCTTCTCGAGAAGCAGCTCGAACGCGCTGAGGAGATTATCCAGGCCCGCACGAAAGACGTGCACGGGCTCGCCGAGCTCCTCATGGGGCGCGATGTCATTCTTGGCCAGGAGGTCCTGCGACTTATCGGACGGTCTCCGGGAGATCACACGGCTGCTTGATGGCCTTCGAAATGGAACGGCACTTTCGGTGCCGTTCGACCTCGAGTGGCATCGTCGCCCACGACAGGATCATCAAATCCTTGTCGCCGAAGAACTAAGGCGCTAGCGCAATCCGGCGGATCAGCAGGAAGGTCACTATACCCGTGCATCCGATGATCGCCGTTACGGCAAGCGCGACCACGTGACCCCGATCGCTCCCATCGCCAGTGCCTGGGCACCCGCCACAGATGTTAGCGATGAGCTTCCAGTCGGGTGCCCGTCATAACGTAGAAGTTGCTGGCTTTCGCGACGAGGCCTAGCGGATGGTGCCTTATCGCCTCCAGTTCGCGCGGCGGTAGAACCGCGGCCCCGCGCTGCTGGAGGAACTGTTCTATCATGCGTGGAAACGATGCCCACCGTTTAACGCTCTTCACCTTGATCCCGCCCGTATGGGAACTTCGTGTAGGGGTATTTGTCCTTGTTGACCCGCTATACAAGCTCAAGTCACTGCCTGCGTTCATAAAAAAATGGCTTTTTGCTGCAAATCCTGTCGATGATCTGCGTTCCCTTTGCTACTACTGCGTGAAATCCTTGGGGGAATCATGGGCCAGACAGCAATCGACCTTTATTCCGGCTGCGGCGGCATGTCGGCCGGTGCCTGCGCGGCGATACCTGATCTCGAAGTCAAATGGGCTCTGGACATCGACACAGATGCAACCCGGACCTTCCGCAACAGCCATCCCGAAGCACTGGTCGACTGCTGCGACGTATCGCTTGTCTCCGCCGCCGACGTCGTTGAGCGCGCCGGGATCGACCAGATCGACTGGTTCTTCGCCGGGCCGACGTGCCAGGCGGTCAGCACGATGGGCGTGTTCCACCTCGATGACCCCCGCAACGCCCTGTTCGTTCACTTCATCAGACTGCTGGATGGGTTCACCGCCGTCGGACGCAAGCCGCGCCGCGTCATCATGGAGAATGTCCCCGGCGTGGTCTACGGAAAGAACCTCGTCATCGTGAAGGAGCTATTCAAGCTCTTTGAGGACAGAGGATACAACGTCTTCGCCGACGTCGTGAACATGGCCGACTACGGCCTGCCACAGCTCCGTAACCGCTTCATCCTCGTCGCCACGCTGGATCCCATTCCCGCAAACTTCCCACTGCACACCCACGCATCCGATGCGTCGGGAAAGCTTCCCGAATATGTCAGTGTCAGTGAAGCAATCTCCGACCTTTCCGACTGTTCCACGGACGCGGCGGCGGTCGCCACTCTCGGGTCCGTCGGCTTGCCCACCGCATTTCAGAGTTTCGTGCGCGACACCGCAGGCATGGCTCCGAACCACCATTCGAACAAGCTTTCCGATCTGAACAGGAAGCGGGTGTCCAAGGTGCCGCAGGGCGGATGCTGGAAGGATATACCGCCCGAGCTTCTGCCAGACCGCTTCCGCCGGGTCCGGCTCACGGACTACGCCACTCTCTATGGCCGCCTCCACGCGGCCACTCCGGCCTACACGATCTCGGCTGGCTTCGGCAACGTCACCTCGGGATGCTTCACCCATCCTCTGCATGACCGCGCCCTCACGGTGCGGGAAGGTGCCCGTCTGCAGGGCTTCAAGGATTCTTTCGAGTTCCTCGGCGCCCGCGATGCGCAGTATCGGCAGGTTGGAAACGCCGTCCCTCCGTTCTTCATGATGAAGCTCGTGCGCCATCTTCTCGCCGGAGCAGCCGTGGGCGTTCCTGCGCGGATGACCTCCGAGGTGATCGCCAACGGCCGCAAGCTTCCCCCGATGGTGAAGCGGTACATGAACAAGAGAAACGACTCCGAGCGGTCGGGAGACGGCTACGGCAGTGGAACCTACTGGCCGGCCGGGTGGGGCGAGCCAATCCCCGCCGACGCAGTGGCCGCGAACGGATATCGCTTGAGCAACGCGAAGCTTCGGTACCGTCGACGCGACGAGTGGCGCGCCTCGCGCGACACGTTCGCCGACCAGGATCTCGTCGCCGTCTACGAGGAGCAGCAGCGCCGCGGGACCGATGGCGCAGGCATGATTGCGTTGCCCCTGACGAAGGAAGGCGAGGTCGACGCGATCGACCGGGCGATCGTCCAGCTTCTCGCCATCCTCGGATCGAAGCCGGGGCAGATCGAGCTCAACATCCCTGTCCGCTACCTCCGCGCACGCCTGAAGCTGCTGCACGACCAGCTTTCTGAGCGGCGCGTCTCGGACCTTCCTCAACTGGCGATGCCGGAGGATGGCGCCGCTGTCCTGCTCGGAAGCGACGAGGGAACGTTCCGTCTCGCGCGGCTGACCTTCGAGGACACGGACATGTCGCCGGATGCATCGCTCAAGGCTCCGCATCTTGTGCTTCACCTCGAGCCGCCGCGCCAGCAGGGCAGGGGCAAGTCCGAGGAACTCCACTACCGATAGGGGATCGGGTCAGGCTTCGTTTGGGGATTTAAGGGGGGGAGGCGAAGGAAGATTGAGAAATTTCGAGGCGGAATGCATCGAAAGATATTTTCTGGCTCCGGGCAGCACCGGTCCGGTCGGCAGCGTCTACGTCGCCGATGACGATCTCCTCGACATCTTCGGGGTCACCGATCTGGAAGAGGCTCGCAAGCAGCTCATCAAGACCCTTCCGCACATCGACATCCTCAAGGCTCGCTTTTCCGGCGACATGGCACCGAGGAAGGGGAATACCCCTGACTACGTGAGGATCCTCGTGTTCCTCTGCTGGATGCAGACGACCAAGACAAGACAGCGCGGGGATCGAGACTTCCGCGACGATCTTCTCGCAAAGCAGCTCAACGAGTATTTCACCGGGTTCCCGATGAACGGTCTCGACCTGATGTGGCGGCACCTGAAGGAGTTTCTCTGGCGAGAACATCAGATCGATCTGGTGCTGCCCGAGAACATTCCAAACAACATCAGCCGTATCGGCCGCACGCTGCAGATGGCCTTTCCGACCTGGCGCCACAAGGTGGAACTGCGAAAGGTACGGGATTCCATTCCTCCGGAACGACTTCTCGACCCGCTTACCGTCGCCAACAAAATCACGACGGCCAACATGAGCGGCCAGACGATGCAGTCGTTCGTGTACAACTTCGAAAAATTTGACATCGCGCGGAAACGCGGCGTGCGCGAATATATGGAGACACCCTTCTGGCAGGCATGGTATTCGCTCGTGGCGGAACAGGCTGCGCTCGAAGAGGTCGAGGTCGCGGAGGGCAATTTCGGCGAACACGAGCTGTTTCGGGTTTCTCCGCTCGGCGACCGGGTGCCGATTGCGACCCCCGAGGAGGCGCTTAAATTCATTCCCAAGACTCTTGGAAAGCTGGTTCGGAAAGGGATCGTGTTCCTCGAAAACAGCGGCTGGGGCAAATACCGGGGAGGAACATCGCCATCCAACATCCTCCTGATGACAAGCTCGAAGCTCGCCGCATGCGATGCTGACGCAATCCGATCTGTTGCCGGACTGAACGCCAACTGGGTGGTGGCCCACTTTCGAAACCAGGTCGGAGGCGGTGCCCAGACGGCAAGCGCCCCGAGGGAATTCGGGTGGCGGGACGGCATCAGGGTTGGTGGGGCGCACCTTGGCCGCACGCCGCTGGCTCCGATGATTGCAGGTCCGATGCCGGCCGCCATCCGCGTCGAGAAGAATGGCAAGCCGGTCGACATGGTTCGCAGCGAAGAGGGTCTCTCGTTCCTGAAAGGAATCTATTCAGGAGCGTTCGTCGCCCGCAGCAACAAGGAGATCCGCGAGATCCTGCTTGTCCCGCGGGCGAACGAGGTTGGAGAGCTTCGTCGGCTTTCCTTCGACTTCGCAAGGGAGATCTCGGAGGATGAGTTCCACCACGATACGGTGCCATCACTTGTCACCACAGTCGAAGACTGGGCCGGAGACCGCGTAGCTCCCTGCGATGAGCTGGTGACGATTGGCGAGGCGCTCTACGAACGGACGGCGCGGGGGCTTTCGTTCTCCGAGGCCATCGAGATCATCCAGCGAGGCATGCCCGAGGACGGCCGCCCATCCAAATGGGATCTGCTTCGATCCTTCTCTGATGCCGGCTGGCTGGAGATGACGCTGCTGCGCCATTTCCCGGTCCGCCGGCTGCTTCAGAATCCTCTGATGGCCGAGCGCGTCGGCTCCGATCTCGTCAGGATCAGCGGCCCGACGCCGATCGCGGTGCTCGAACGCCTTCATGCCGCGGCGGGAGCGGCCGGAGCCAGGGTCGAGACATGGAACGGCCTGTCGAAGTGGGCGCTGCCCAGATATGCCGTCAGGTGTCCGGACGAGCGCGTGCGCCGCGACTTCATCGAAAGGATGGCCATCGCCGAAAAGCCCACGTCGAAGCAAGCGCGCGCCGATGTCGGCGATCCCGACGGCGTGCACGGCTACCAGGTGATTGGCAGGCTCGATGAGGAGCGTGGGTTCTTCGCAGTCCGTTACGACGACAAGATTGCCGACGGCCTCTACAGACTCGAAAGGAAGGAATCGCGCAATCCCTTCCTCTACCGCTCGGTAGTCGATGGAAAGCCTGTGAAGACGTTCGTCTCTCCTTCCGTGGCGATCCTCTCCCACCATCTGCGCGCTGGCGGCCCGGTATTCCTTCAATCAGGCGGCATTCTCAAGCCACGGCGCTCTCGCGTCCTCCTTCCGTCGAGCTGGGCGAGATGGGCATCCGACAGGGTTCTCTGCAATGCCGCTCCTGGCGCTTCCGAAGACGGGTGGCAGTACCAGTACGCCGTAGGCGCTTCCTCCCTCACGGCCATTTCAGGCCTCGTGTCCGTCACGGACAAGGAGAGGGAAGAAGAAGCAGAACGCACGCGGTGGATAGACAGGTTCCTCGCATCGGCTTCCAACCGGGGCCGCGCGATCTACGACAGCAGATCACGGACGACGCGGATCGCCCGCGTCATGGCCGAAAAGAGATAGAAGATGTCAGTATCAGGCAAGACGGTTTACAGAGTGAGACAGTTGGTCGCGCACGATGTCGCGATCATTGCCGAAGTGAAGAACGGCGAGGCCCACGGCGGCAAGGTCAAGGAGACCCGCGACAGCAGGATAGCGCTGGGCGGCACGGATACCTTTTGGCTGGTCGGCGGCGAGAAGAAGGAGCAGAAGCTGGTCGTTCAGAAGGATGACGCTTCAGTTCCCGCGTTCGCATCCACCATCTCGACTGTGGCCTCCCGTATCCGCGCCAGCTCCGTCTTCGAGCTTCCGAAGATTGTCAACGAGAACGCATGCCCCGGAAAGTTCGATGCGGTATCCTTCACGACCGCGACAAAACTCAATGTCGGCTACAGCCCGCAGGACGGTGGCTTCGAGGAACTGATCTACGCCCTTTCGGCGGGCACGCTGCACATTCCCGTCGAGGCGACCATCGCGGCGATCGAGGTCCGGTCCGGCCACTGGATGACATCGGGGTTCGAACATCTCCCGGGAGGGCGATACGGATTGCGCCAGCAGTCCCTTCGGTCGGTTGCCACGGCTGCGCTTGAAAACCGCCCCGACACCATCAAGCTGGGCAATGGCCTTGTCGTGTTCGTCTCTCCGGCTAAATGGTCGGAGCCGAAGAGCACGGATCTGCGGTCGGAGGAGGAGATCCGCCAGTCGGTGGAGCGGTGGCTCTCGAGATCGAAGGCGGCACTCAGACTTCCAGGCGACGCTGGTTCACTGGAGCCTGTGGAACTGCTGCGATTGCTGGAAGACAGAACCGTCAGCGAGGATGACAAGGCTGATCTCGCATCCATCGCGGGACACCTGTCGAAGCGTAGTGAGCTTGCCGACATCCTGCCGGAGATCCTGGCACGCGACCCCGCGTTCAGGGAAAGGCTCGCGGGCTTCGAGGGAACGGAGAAGGCACGCCTGCGATCCGAGCTGGAAGAGCGGATCCGCCGGGAGACGGAGGTGGAAAGCGCGAGGCTTGCTGCGCTTCGGATCGAAGTCTCGGACGCGGAAACGAAGCTGGCGACGTTCTCCCATCGGGAGACGCTCCTGAGAAGCGAGACCGAGAAGCACGAGGATATGCTGCGCAGCAAGATTGCAAGCGCAGCGGAAGGGATGAGGAGCGGATCCTCCCGCGAAACCGCCGCCATACGCGACGAGGTCGCCCGCCTGCGTGATGACATGGCCCAGATCGCCGCCGCCGCGCCCGCCGCCCCGGCGCCATCTGTGGAGGAACAGGCCAGGGAGATTCCAGCGGCCACGCAGCAGCCGCCGCTCGCTTCGGACGAGCAGAGGAAGGAGACTCTCTACGAGCTGGCTGTCGCGACCGGCCTGACGCTCCCCGACGTTGCCGCTGTCGTCGCGACGTTCACAGACATCGTTCCGGTGCTGCTCGGTCCCGATTCCGCGTCGGGCGCGGTCGACATTGCCACGGCTTTTGCCGGGGACGATGCCGCCATCGTCTTCTGCGATCCCACCAAGATCTCCCTCACCGATCTCCTGAACGACGAGCAATCGGGTCTCAGGACGACCATCGACAAGGCAAAGAAGCGGCCAGATGTGCTTTTTGCCGCAGCGCTGTGCAGCATCACGAGTGGCCCGTGCGAATACTGGCTTCCACAGATAATCGAGATGAGGAGGGTCGGACGCATTCCGCGCAACCTGGCGCTTGTCGCAAGCGCGGGCGCGGACGGCCTACGGGTTCCGATCCCGGATTCCACGCTTAGACATCTGTTCCCGCTGAAGCCCCAGAAGACTCCTCGTCCCGGATCCGCGAAGTTCGAAGGCTTCTGGCCGACATCGAACCTAGATCAGGAGAGAGTCCGCGAGGCGGTGGGGGTTCTCGTCGACCGCAAGATGGAAGGTTCCGCCATGCAGACCACGGCAAAGGCGGTCGCACGCACCCCGTCGTGGACGAAGGTTCCCGAAGTGGTCGAAGTCTTCATGAAGCAGGCGAAGTGGCTGGCGGCGACCGCCGAAGGACACGAGCACGAATACGACGAATATTTCATAAACATAGAGGGCTGAAGAACATGTTTGATCCGATTGGCGGTTTCAACCGCATGATCGACCAATTCCTCGCGTACCTGGACACGGCGTACCGGATCGATGACCCGCGCGTGTCGGCGATGAGGCAGGAGCTTCTCACCACGCCCGGACAGCTTGCGCTCGACCCGATCTTCGAGACGGTTCCTCGCTACGAACCCATAGGATACGGACTTGAGGGGCTGATCGATGACCCCGAAAAGCGGCTCCCCGATTTTTCGCGGCCTGAACGGCAGGCCTTCGTGGAACTCGCGCTTTCCGGCCTCTTCGACCGGGAGAGGTCCAGTCAGGCGATCAAGGGAGCCTACTCGCCCTACCTCCATCAGGTCGAGATGCTGGAGAAGGGGGCGCGCGACGGAACGCCAGGCATCGTCACCTCGGGTACGGGTTCCGGTAAGACCGAATCGTTCATGCTGCCGATCCTCGCCCAGCTTGCACGGGAAGCCACGTCGTGGCCTGCGCCCCTGCAGCCTCTCGATGACGACTGGCTCGAAGACCGTGCCCGATTCCAGCACCACCGCAGGAACGAGCACCCCGACAGGCCCAAGGCGGTCCGCGCCCTCGTTCTCTACCCGCTCAACGCACTTGTCGAGGACCAGATGGTGCGCCTGCGCAAGGCGCTTGATTCGGACGACGCGCAGGATGTCATGGCCCGCCACTTCAACGGAAACCGCATCTTCTTCGGACGGTACACGGGCAAGTCTCCCGTCACGGGGTTCCTGAGCCATCCGCGCAAGAGCAAGGACGAGGCATGGAAGAAGCGGAACGCGCGCGCACGCAAGGAGCTGAAGACGGAGCTGCAGCGCTATCAGTCCATCCAGCAGCGGCTCGCGGCGGAAAATGATCCCGACCTGCGCTACATCTTCCCCACGACCGACGGTGCCGAACTGATCTCTCGCTGGGACATGCAGGCGACCCCGCCGGACATCCTCGTCACCAACCAGTCGATTCTGAATGCGATGCTGGTGCGCGAAGTGGATGACCCGATCCTGTCGCAGACACGCGCATGGCTCATGGAGAACAAGGATGCGCGCTTCTTCCTCGTTCTCGATGAGCTCCATCTCATCCGCGGATCCGCGGGTGCAGAAATGGCCGGATTGCTCAAGGTACTACTCGAGCGTCTCGGTCTCACCGATCCGGCCCACGCCCACAAGCTGCGCATTCTCGCCTCGTCAGCGTCGCTGCCGATGGACGAGGAGAACGCTCCAGCCAGCATCGACTACCTGAAGAACATGTTCGGCGACGCTGGAACCGCCGGGGCCGAAGACATCGATGAAGCTTGGAGAAAGAGCGTCGTTACAGGCCGCCCGATCGAAGTCCAGCGCCCCGAGGCAATGCCGTCCCGCGAAAACCTCGCCGATCTCGCACGCGCGCTGGAGGAACTGGATCATCGAAGGAGCCCTCGCGAACTCTTCGACCGCTTCCTCGCGGCGGCTGCGAGCATCCCCGGCGCTGCCGGAAAGACCCCGGCCAACATGCTGGAGGAGGCCACGGCGACTGCGGCGGCGATGCTCGACTTCGCACTTCAGAACCCCGAAAAACCCGGTGCCAAGCTCCCGCGCACGGTCGCGGACATCGGCAATGCCCTGTTCGAAGCCGACGACAGGCTAGCTGTCCGCGGCCTGCTTGCGCTGCGCGCGATCCCCGATCTACCCGACACCGTCCTGCCAGGCGAACTCGCGCCGAAGCGTGCCACCGTCGCGGCGCTGCCCGGCTTCAGGATGCACTGCTTCGTCCGCAACATCGAAGGCCTGTTCGCGTCCATCCATCGAGAAGAGGACGGAGCCGTCGTATGGGGCGCTCCCAGCATCGAGCGCGGCCAGAACTATGACGGGGAGAGCGATCAGGAAGGCCGCAAGCGGCTCTTCGAGATGCTTTACTGCGAGGCCTGCGGCGATCTCTATCTGGGCGGAAAGCGCGGGGAGACGGATCCCGGCTCGTCACGCAGGGTCTCGCTTCTCCCGGCTCCGCAGGAGCTTGAGAAGCTTCCCGAAACCGCGTCCTCCATACGGTTCGAGGATGCCAGCTTCCGCGAATTCGCCCTCTTCTGGCCAAGTAAGGTGCAGCCCGAAGTCGAAATTCGGACAGGCAGGACACCATATCGCTGGACACCGGGATATCTCAATCCGCGAACGGGCGTCGTGAGCGACAGGGAAGAGAAGGGCGACGTGCCCGGCCACCTGCTTCGCTGGTCAGGCGCTGACGGGTTCCAGAGCCGCACAGTCGAAGACGACGGCACTGCGGTTCCCTTCTGCTGCGCCAAGTGCGGAACCGACTATTCCGGTCGATACCGTCAGGCGAACTCCAAGAGGCGCGAAGGCCGCCTGTCGCCCATCCGAAGCTTCAGGACAGGTTTCGGAAAGACGTCCCAGCTCCTCGCCACCGAACTGGTCGCCTCGCTGAAGGCACAGGGCGGCGATGGAAAGCTGGTCGCATTCTCCGACAGCCGCGAGGATGCGGCAAACTTGGCTCTTGAGGTCGAGGTCCAGCACCAGCGCGACTTGCGCCGCGAAATCCTCATCTCGGCGGCCACGCGGATTGCACTCGCGTACGCGTACAGTCCCGAAGACGAGGCCGAGTACCAGCGCATCAAGAAAGAGATCATCGATCTGACGGTGGAGGACAAGGATGCCGAGCATCTCCGACCACACCTCAACGCACTCAAGAAGCGGAAGGACGCAGCGGGAATGCCTCCGAGCATTCCGCTTAAAGAGCTTTTCGAGTTCGAACGCGACAAGGTGGGCAACCTTACGCGTCCGATCCTGACGGAACTTATGAAGCTTGGCTCCACTCCGGTCGAGGGCGCCGACACGAAGCTCAATCGCATCAACAAGCGCCACGCCTGGTACGAGTTCTTCGAAAGGGATGGCAGCGATCAGATATCGTGGAAGCACGATGTCCCGGAAGAACAGCTCAAGCTCATTCGCAAGGCGCGCGAGAGGGTGCAGGACGATCAGCCGCTGGACGCGACGGATCTCCTGTTCAGCAAGACATACTTCGCGCTCGAGGAGACCGGACTTGGATGGCCGAGCTTCTATGGCCCCGAGGAATATACGCCTGAGAAGTCGCGCGACGATGCGATGCTGCGCATCTTTGCAGACGCCTACCGGATCACGCCCAACCAGTTCCAGGACGTTACCCGCAATGCCTGGAGCAATGCGTTCGACATGCTCGGCAGAGGCGACAACAAGTTCCGCCGCCTGATTGAGAAGATACTCCAGCACCCGGAGCAGGAGTGCAACGACTTCCTCGACAAGCTCCGCACCACGCTCGGACAGACCCGAGGCGATGGATCGATAGACATCAGCATGCTCTACTTCCGCGCCGCCGATCCGTCCGGTGCTGCCTGGCGGTGCAAGCGCTGCGGCCGCATCCATCTCCATTCCGGGTTCGGACGCTGCACGCGATGCGGGGAGACGCTCACCCGGCCCGAGGATCTCACGGCTTCGCGGATATCCGGAGAGAACTTCCTTGGGCGCAGGGTGATGCGCGCAATTTCGAGCGACGAGCCGCTTTTCAGGCTAAAGTGCGAGGAGCTTACCGGCCAGACGAACGATCCAGCCACGCGGCTGCAGCAGTTCAAGGGCGTGTTCGTCAAGGAGGACAACGAGACCGACGAGGACTTCCGCTGGCGGAGGCTTTTCGACACAGCCGATCTGCTCTCTGTCACGACGACCATGGAAGTGGGCGTCGACATCGGCTCCCTGCAAGCTGTCTATCAGGGCAACATGCCCCCGCAGCGGTTCAACTACCAGCAGCGCGTGGGCCGTGCCGGTCGCCGCGGGCAGGCGTTTTCGACCGTTCTGACCGTCTGCCGCAGCAAGAGTCATGACATCCACTACTTCCACAACCCGATCGAGATCACGGGTTCTGCTCCGCCGCCGCCTTTCATCACCACGGGACTGACGGATATTCCGTCCCGGCTGCTGCGCAAGTTCTGGCTGGTGGAAGCCTTCCGCATCCTGCGCGAGGAATCCGGCGGCGCATGGGCGGGCGACGATGTCATTCCCGGCGACATTCACGGCGAGTTCCTCTACTGCAGAGAATACTTCCGCGAAGACATGGACTGGCGAAACCGGCTGGCCGATGCGCTGGCGCGGACAGACCATCGGCGCATCCGTCTCGCGACGATCCTCGCCGCGGTGTCCGGCTGCGATCTGCAGACGATCATCGATAAGGTTACGGCTGACGCCGTCATTGCCCAGATCGACGGTCTCGAGGAGGAGTTCGGGATGCAGGCGGTGGGCATCGCCGCGGCGCTCGCCGAACGCGGGCTGCTGCCGCTATACGGCATGCCGACACGGTCGCGGAACCTCTACGTCGAGCTGAAGAAGGCGAACGGGAGGGGGAACTTCGAGGCCGAGTGGGACACCATCGACCGCGACCAGGATATGGCGATCTTCGACTTCGCGCCGGGGAGCGTGCGCACGCGGGAAAAGCTGCGCCACCGATGCATCGGATTCACTGGCGTTCTGCTCGATCCCGACCAGCACGCAACGAACTTCGACGGGCCCGTGGACCCGATCTCCGAATGGAGGAAGGACGACTTCCACCTCCGCTTCTGCGGCCAGTGCGGCGCGTGGAGCAGGGGCACCGAACACACGGTATCCTGCCATGCCTGCGACGCGCCTCTGGCCGACACCGGGAGAAGGTGCATCACGCCCGCGGCCTATCGCACGGAACTCATCCCCACGGACGAGAACATTGCCTCCAAGATCGGCCAGCGCATGACGCTTGCGAGCCTCGGCAAGCCCGACGAGCAGAAGACCGATGCAAATCTTAGCGTCAACTTCGCGGAGCAGTCCGAGATCTTCCTCGTCAACCCCGGTTTCAGGGACGATACGGATTTCACGGGCTTCGAAGTTCAGGAGGTGGTCGACAACAACGCCCAGCGCATCTGGTGGTGGGCGGACAAGCCGCTTCTAAGGCTTTCGGGACAGGCCATCGCCACTGATGTCCTCGGCGATGATCAGAACGGCCGCTACAGGGCCGTCGATGAGCCGCCAGTCAGCGCCTGGCTCGCCTCCACCAAGGTCACCAACTCTCTGCAGATTGGACCCGTCAAGCTCAATCCGAATCTCCGCCTGCTCGACATGGACATCGGCCTCTCCGTGGGTCGCCGCGAACCGTCCCGCACAAGCGTCCGCGCTGCGGCAATCTCGGCGACCGAGATCATCGTCCAGCGCGCCGCCCTCGATCTCGACATCGCGCCGGAGGAGTTCGACGCGCTTGCGCCCAACATCATGCACTCTCCGAGCGGTGAGCGGCTGCCATATCTCCAGATATCGGACGCGTTGCCGAACGGCTCCGGCTTCTGCCGACATCTGCTTGGCGACAGCACCATTCCGGTCTCCGCCCTGATCGGCAGCATCCTCGACGAGGAGGGTGCATGGCCGAGAACAGACGTCGCCGATGCAGAGCACATGAAGCGGTGCGGTGCATCCTGCTACAGGTGCCTGCAGAGGTACAACAACCGGAACTTCCACGGCCTCCTCGACTGGCGGCTGGGGCTCTCCTACCTGCGGGCGATGGTCGATCCCAGTTATGAGTGCGGGATCGACGGCAACTACGGCCACTTCGAACTGAACGACTGGCCCGCGACCGCCAGGGAACTCGCCCTCCAGACGAGGACGTTCATCCCCGGCAACACGGTCTCGAGCGTCAAGGGGAGGCCGGACATCCCGGTCTTCTCCCTCGATGAACGCAACAATCGCTGGGGCGTGGTCATCCATCCCCTATGGGACGCGGAGCGTCTATTAGATTCCTTGGGTCTGGATCGGCATTACGTCGCGATCGACAGTTTCGAACTGTCACGACGCCCCCTTCATGTGTTACAGCGCGCGCGCTCGTCCTCAAGATGAGATTGCGGCGGCTCGAAGATTTTGGACGGTCGAGGCTATCTTATCAACGATGAACTCGACCGGTTCATGCTCCCAGAAGCGCAATGTCGTCCATCCGATTTTTTCGAGATGCTCGCGCACACGGATGTCGCGTGCCTGGTTTCGGGCGATCTTTTCCAGCCAGAAAACGCTGTTCTTCTTTACGGAAGGCGGATGCGTGGTGCATCCATGCCAAAAGCAGCCGTCTAGGAAAACAGCGATCTTCAGGCCGGGTATTGCGAAGTCGCAGGTGAAGCGTTTGATGCCCGGGACCGGGTAATGGATCCTGTAACGAATGCCCTTGGCATGGACTCGTGATCTTACGGAGCGTTCGAACAGATTGTCGCGGCCGCGAGTTCTCTGCATTCGTCGGCGTACAGGAGAAGAGGGAGGAGTATAATCCATGCTTAACTCTGCGATACTCGCATGGCCTGAAAATGGCGAATACACCAGTTTCGCAGGAATAGTTTGCGATGCCACGCATGCGGCTCTTGACGCGTGGCGTACACAGCAAAATCATGTTCACCCGTAGCGGCAGTCGCCAACCAGAGGATACGGACGATGTCATGGGCCTTGGCGATCGCATCGAGCGGGCGGAGGCGCTCGGTGATTGAGATTCACTGATCAATGATGCGAGGGCGGCCGGAGTGCCGGGCTTTCTGCGCTGAGGCGGGTAAACGGCCCTTCAATCATAGCTGGAGGTGTTGCTGATGAGGTTCATCTCTGTCAGCGCGTCCGTGGCGGCAGTCCCGCCGTCAAGAAGTTTGCACATCTCGATCAAGCGTGAAAATGAGAGGGTAGCCAATGCTTCGGCTTGAGTGTCAGTTGCGTCGGAGCGCGTTAAACGCAGTTTTAACGATGATCTCAAAGCCTCGATCTCATCGGATATTTCATGATAGGCGCGGTCGTAGCCATGTGCATCGCCTTGATCGAACACTTCCTTAGTGAACGTCGTCTCAGAGATGTTAACATCGATTGGCATGCTTCTGTACCTTGCTATCAAATTGGCTACGTGTCGTTGGGCACCGCGAAGGACTGAAAAGACTTCGGCCATCCTCAGGCAATCTGACCTTCGCTCCTTGCTCGGCAAGGAACCAGCGATAATCACAAGCTCCTCCCATTGATCAAAGTCGGGTATCCAACGTGTTCCCACTGTTTTTCCTGCGGCGAGGGCGATTAGGAGATTTTTTTCGAACGTCAGCGAGCGATCAACCCGAGTCCCGCCATCGATCACGCCTCGAATATCGTGAACTTCGTACTCAAACCTGATCGCCTCGGCGGTCAGCGCGTTTGGCATCGAATGTTTGTAGAATCCGAAGTAGAGCACGATTTGCCTCATCGGAACGAAGGGCGGCTTCCATTCGCACTCCCGCTCCATCATCGCGACCCTATAGTTCAACATGCGCCATGGCATCTCGGGTTCGCTATGTGTCTGAAATTCGATATGTAAAAGGCCGCCATCTTTCAGCCGAGCCATGACATCAGCCTCACGAGGGTCACCTCTGAGCAGCCTGGCGATATCGTAAGACACGATTTCTTCGCCGAACAAGAATTCGCCTAGCTCCTTCCCAGCTCTCCCAAAGGCGTCTTTTAATCTGATATCGTACTCACCCATCCGACCGCCCCTGGCACCTTGCTATTGTCACCTCCTGTATCGCTCTGAACGATTAACAGTAGGTACAGAAACCAGACTTGGAGCCCTGAGCGAGAGCGACGTTCCAGGTATCACAGGTACGCACGACCTACAGGTTGCACCGGACAGGAAGAGGCTTGCTCCAGGGAGGTGAAAGCCATCCGCACAAATTGTGCGTGCAACTGCAGATCCGCGAGATGGAGATCCATTAGTACGATCCCCGTTCAAGAGCAGACGCTGTAAATTTCAGTTCCCAGCCGCTGACTGACCAGGCGAGGTCTAAAGTCATGACCCAGATTGCGAGCCAAGGCTGTCGCTTCCTGTTCCGTGGTGGGGAACCCTTCGAGTCTCCAAGGATCAAGTCGTACCGCGGCCCATGCATTCCGGAAATATAGATCGCCGGCATCGATGCTTTCCGGCCAAGAGATAGCGGCTGGCTCCGTTGGCGGAACCGACGCCGCCAGCCAGGTAGCCCACGCAGTCCCCAAAGCGTCTTCGTCAGCGGGTGCGATGCTCCTGCTCACAAGGCCTATGACCTCGCCAGCGGCGTTGAAGACCGGACCTCCAGACATGCCAGATGGCCAGTTGGCTTCGACCTCAAACACAGGGGTAGGGTTGGCACGGTCACGCCCTCTTGGGTGTAGGTTGCTGACGACCCCATATGCCGCAAACATTCCCTCAGTGATCGACGTGGGCAGGCTCGGAGCAGGTCCCCGTGCCAGTTCGATCTTCGGATAACCCACGGCTACGACGAGGTCGCCCACCCGAGGCGAGGTCGGATAGCGCCTGATGGGAAGATTCTGCAGCAAGCGCTCCGACGGTGTTGTTGCAGAGCTCAGAAAAGTTATGTCGTACGGCCGCGTCGTCGTTCGGCCCGTGAAATTCATGGGGTCGTCCACCGGGATCATGGGTGTTCGTGTGCCGGTCATCTGAACAAGCGCTTCTGGGGGTATGCCAACCTCACCGAATATTACGCCCATTCCAAGAAGCGCCAGAGCATGAGCACCGTCTGGAATTGCTATCTCTCCAGATTGCTCGGTCACCCCTCGACGCAGGAAATCTGTGACGTGATCTGCGCTCAGGAAATTTCCCCACGGATCCAGCGCGAAGGCGGTACCCATGCCAGTCAGGATGTCGGTGTCATCCGCATGGAACATCGGTACGATGGCTTTCCGCAGGCAGAAAGGATCGTCCACCCGGAACAGTGTGGGAGGCTCGTCATCGTAGGGCACGAGGGGACGACGGCGGCTATTCTGGTTGTGGTCCTCACAGGTTTGGACCGTGATCGGATAGTGAGGATGTCTGCTCGGATGCATGCTACGCATTTCCTGTCATGACAGCTAATTCAGGTCCGTACGATCGACGGCACCCGCTGCCCGCGGACGGGCATTCTGACACCCCAAGGAAACCTTTTCGGATTGTCGCCTTCGTATTGATAGACGATCACATCAGGTAGGTTTCGCTTGTCGTATCTGCGGCCAAGGTTGAACACGACGCTGTTCTGTCCGGCGAGGAGCAGATGGATGGTGCTTACGCCTTTCGCCTCAAGGAGCTTGGCGACCTCGAAGAACTGCGTCGCGAGAGCATTCTGTTTCGCCTGAGACCAATGCGATGACGTCAGGTCCGGCATCGTCATGCGGATGACCGGATGACTGAATGTAGTCGCGATGTTCTCAGGCCGCACCTGGTACGACACCGATACTGCCAGCACGACCTCCCTCGCGCCTCCGGTGTCATCGAGCCCTTCGACTTCGAACCGCTGGCCATCATCATGGCTGTCTAGGCTGCGCCAGGCTTCAAGGGTTCTGTCCCAGTCCATGACGACGATCCGTCCTTCGTCATCGAAGACGACACCCGAGAGAAAAGTGAACGGAACCGGAGTCAGTCCACCGTAGACCAGCGTCACGTCGCGGCTATCACCATGCTTCGCATGCTGCTGGACCTGCTTTCGGGTGCTGTCGACATCGAGGAGTAGTTCTTCAGGATCCACCACGATGCCATCCTTCCGCTGTCTAAGGTCCAGCAGAACCCCGATACGATTGCCAACGATGTCGGCGGGCACGGCTTCCGTCAGTGGCGAACCATCATCCTCTCGAAGTCCGCGACCTTCGATGACGATGACCTTCTTCCTGTTCCGCAGTTCGTTCTCGCGCGTAGAGCGCCTCCATCCCATGAAGACGCAGAAGACGAAGATCGCCGAAAAGATCGCGACCAGCGGCCACTGGACCCATTCGGGAATGGCATTCGTCGAACCAACTTCGATGGAATATCCTTCTGGTGCAGTGGCTTTGACGACAAAATTCCAGCCGAGGAGAACGACGAGAACCGCCACACAGCCCGCCGCGATCCGAACCTCGAATCCTTTCGGCCTGAGCAGAAAGCGAATGAACTCGCGGAATGCCCAGTCGATTGTCTCTCTATTCACTGATGTACCTCGGTTGTAACTCTGATGCGCGCGGGGGCCGGATACGTCCCACGCTGATGAAAAGTGGCGGTAGCCATGAATTCGGAAGGAGTGTCCGACCTGACAACGAGAAGGGCCGCGAAGGGGATGTTCCGCTCGCCGTTGACGAGGTCTTCCATGCTGCCGAGGTCGGTGAGGCTCGGAGTGACCGGGAGATGGGGGTGAGAATGCCATTCACCAACGTAATTGTAGTTCGCGTAGTCGTGGCCCGTCCTTGCGAAGAATTCGTCCAGAAAGGAATCATGGAGGGCAGGGTCCCGGACGAAGTGCGCCCGTTCTCCCGTCTGCTCGTCGACGGAAAAATCGACGATCTCAAAGCATCCCGGCACGATCTGCCGCGCCATCAGCACGCCGCCGATTTCACGATCGACAGCTCGAGCGAGACTGACTTTCATCCGGCCGACTATCGATAGGGGGAGGACAAGCTCCACCGTCACGAAGCCTCCTCGTCGATCATCTCTGCCATCAGTTCGGCGATATCTCCGGCATCGGGGTGCGAACGTGGATCCTGCCATGGGCCGATAGGCGCGAGATAGATCGGAAAGGTGTCGAATGGTGCCTCGAAGATCCAGGCCTTCTGCAAGCCGATCATGTAGGCCGAATGAGGAAACGCCGTTTGTCCGCCTTGCAGGATATCAAGCGCGAGTCGTGTCGCATGGGCTGCAATGACAGAGACATCGGCATCATCAGCGACGAAGGGAACCTCGTCACGCCCGACGGCATCATAGTTTGGTCCCGGGCGGAATTCCCAAGGCGTGGCCTGGTCATCGCACCATACAGCGATCTGTTTTCGCGCCTCGATGGGAGGCGGATCTACATCCGGACGTGATCGAGCCACAAGGCCGCCGATCCCGCCACCGAAAACTTCAGCCCAGATCATCGGCTTCCGGTGCCGCCTTGCCGCGCCCGCACACAGATTGAAGGAGGTTGGGTCGGCTGTAGCATCGATAATGAGATCGGCTTGACCAATAGCTTCCAGCACTGAATCCAGCATCAAGGACGATGTCTGGCTTCCCAGTTCGACGCGGTGCACCACTATGTCGGTATCGGATGCGAGTTGTCCGATGCGGTCGGCCAACGCATCCACCTTATGCCAACCGATCGCCCAGGCATCGAGTTCGTTGCGCACAAGGTTTCCGGTCAAAAATATGTCTTCGTCGACAAGGACGTACTTCCTCACACCAGCTCGTGCGAGCGAGGCGGCGATCTTCGAACCGATCGAGCCGCAGCCGACGATGGCCACACGCGTTGCAGAAATTGCCTCGCGGTTCGAAGCAGACCGTTTCGATAGCTCCTGCTCCTCGATGATCCGGTACGGGATAAAGAACGGCTGGCCGTCCTTGCGCACTATATCGAAAGCAGTACGCCTCCCACTCTGCTCGAAGAGAACGATGAATGGTAACTGCGGCCCGGCGAGGAGTGAAGCGAGTTCAGGGATCCGATTGCTGAGATCGTTGAAGTGTCCGCCCGGGTGCAGCGCCAGCGAATCCATGTTCTGGGCGGTCCGCATCAGATATCCGATACGTTTCCCTGGTGCATCGGGTGCTGGCCTCGGTGTTGTCCAGATTTCGTTACCGGTCGCGCCGATGGCGGTTAGGTGAGCTACCTTCTGTGTCCTACGCACGGTCATCGTGACCGCGATCTGAAGAATAGCTTCCGGGAGCTGGCCATCGAGTGATCGCCAGGCACCTTCCGGAACCATCAGCCGCCAGGTCTCGAACCGCAGCTCTCCCGCAAGCGTCGAGCGATGCTCCGACGGGACCGCACCGGACGTACCGTCCGACAGTCGCTCGCCAGCAATCAGGCCGTAGGCGCTCTCGACCATCATCGCACCGGTAACCGAGGGATCCCAGTTGTCCGGCCGCCATTGCAAGCAAAGTTCGCCGCCGGGGCCATACTGATGGGAGGACAACCGCTGCTCGCCGTAGGGCATCACGATTGGCGGTGTGTCGGGAAACGTGCTCGGGTAGATCACGGCCAGCTTGAATGTCTCGCCAGCGTGTATGATCTCGACATCGACACAAAGCTGGTAATCGGCGAGGTGCCTCGTGCGCACGCTTGCCAGCCAATCATGTTCTTCCTGGAGAGTGACGAAAGCTGCCTTCTCAGCTTTCGCCCTCTGCTGATCGAGCCACCACCAGATCATGCATAGCCCTGGGGCTTCGATGGGCGACGCTCGGCATTTGCAAAGCTCGGGGCCGCAACCGACCCAACAGCCGCAGCCGAGGCACCAGTGGCAGCCCGAAGCAGACGAGAGCCACCCGTGAGCCGATCCATCGCCCGCATTGAAGGCGCGTAACCCATTCGCGGGATAAGTGCGTTGGCCATATCCTGGAAGGTCGCGGCCTGCGCCGCTGCGTAGAAGTCTGCTCGCGCCTGGCGAAGCCAAGCATCGAAGGCTTCTTTCTTCTTAGGATCACGATTCCATTTGTCGGCGAAATTTTCCATCGGGTCAGTGGGATTCGCTACGATCCACTTGGCACCGTCATAGACGATGAACTTGTCCATGTCGTTCAGGATGGCGAAGAGCGCACCGGAAATGGTGTCCTGGTTGTTGTAGGCATGAGCCGAAAGCGTGGTGATGATAACCGAGATCGGACGGAGGTCCAGTTCCTGCGCGAACATGTTGTCGCGATGCCTCTTCAGGATCATGATGGCGGACTGAAGGGGTGTCTTCACCTTGAAAGCGGGAAGGCGTTCCACGCTTGCGGTGACGAGGCCCTGCCTTCTGAGGGAATCGAGAACTGCACGCTGCCGGCGCTCGAATACTTCGGCCTGCCGCGACGCGAACCAGTTGGCGTAGCCCTTGGGATTCGACCGAGGCCAGTCATCGGTGAGCAACGTGTAGGTCGGCTCCCGTCGGTCGGTGATCGCAATCGCCGTGGATGCCCATCGCGCATCGAGAAAGCTCGCGGTCAGGAGCCTGTACTGCTGGTCGTGGTTCGGCACGGCAGGGACGACATCCATATGGAACTGGGCACCGTCGGCATAGTCGAGGATCCAGCAGCGGTTCCCTTCGCGGACAGGTTTCACCATCGCCATGGCATCATGATAGGCCTGTATCTCGACACCGAGCATGGCCTTCAGTTGCTGTTGTGTCTTGTCGCGTTTCGTCAGCAAACGAAGCTCGACGACGGAGTCGACATCGTACTCTTCGGCATCGGTGTGCGGTCGGATAGCGGTTCCGAGACGGAAGGATCCCTGGCAGTAGACCTGCGGATCGAATTGGCGAACTGTGCTCGCCTCGCGATGTAGCCACCTTCCGAGGGAGGTGTAGCTCTGCTCTGCCTGCTCGTAGCGATAGTCCGGAACCTCGAGTTCCTTACGGAGGGCTTCGAGGAATGTTTCGATGGAATTCACATGCACGTTCATGACTGGGAGACCTCATGGCTACGCGTGAATAGGGTGACTTAACTACAACTTTTGCTTGGTTTCACTATTTGTTCTGTGAGTTATTTTCCGGGCACTTTTCAGTGCCCGGAAACAGTCGACGTGGCGTTGGCCAGTTTCAGGTTTCAAAATGGCCAATACTTGAGCCGTTTGGCCAGTAGTCGGATTGGTTTCTCATTCACGGTGCAGTTACCAGTAGCGCCTCAGCTGCATCCGCTGGTCGCGCCGCATGTGTCGCACTTCTCGCAGGTGCCGTTGCGCACCATGGTGAAGTTCTGGCACTCGGTGCACATGTTGCCGGTGTAGCCCTGCATGATCGAGCGGGCGCGGCGTTCAGCTTCCAGCTTCTTGGCTTCCGTCTTGGCGGTCGCGGCGTCGGCGGCGGCCTTGTCGGAGAAGAGGGCGGTGGCTTCCTGTTCGGTTTCTTCCGTTACCTCTTCGGCGATCTCCTCGGCCAATTCTTTGGCGCGCTCTTCGTAATCGCGTTTGAAGGCGACGATTTCGGAGGTCGAGATGGCTGCGACCGGCTCGATCTTGCGGGCGGCGTTGCCGGTGAAGGCGGTGATCGTCGCACCGCCCGAGGCCTTGGCTGGAGCAGCCGTCGCGGAACCCTTCGGCTCGGCGAGCTGGCGTTCGGAACCGGTGCCGGGAACGAGCGTCGGCTTGTAGCCGCGGGTCCAGCCGGTGGAGAGCAGGTTGGTGCGGCCTTCCTGGATGCCCTTGCCGAGTGCGGTGTTGGAGAAATCCGACGTATCCACATGGGCGAGGTCGTGACGGCCGAGATAGGAGACGGCGAGTTCGCGGAACACGTAGTCGAGGATCGACGTGGCGTTCTTGATCGCGTCGTTGCCCTGGACCATGCCGGCCGGCTCGAACTTGGTGAAGGTGAAGGCCTCGACATATTCTTCGAGCGGCACGCCGTACTGCAGGCCGAGCGAGATGGCGATGGCAAAATTGTTCATCATGGCGCGGAAGGCGGCGCCTTCCTTGTGCATGTCGATGAAGATTTCGCCGAGGCGGCCGTCACCGAATTCGCCGGTGCGCAGGTACACCTTGTGGCCGCCGACGATGGCCTTCTGGGTGTAACCCTGGCGGCGGTTCGGCAGTTTTTCACGGTCGCGCACGACCTTCTCGATGATGCGCTCGACGATCTTTTCGGTGACCGTGACGGCCTGAACGGCGGCAGGCGCCTGGATCAGCTCCTCGAGGGCATCCTCGTCGTCCTCATCCTCGATCAGCGAAGCGTTGAGCGGCTGCGAAAGCTTGGAGCCGTCGCGATAGAGCGCATTGGCCTTGAGGCCGAGCTTCCACGACAGCATGTAGGCGTTCTTGCAATCCTCGACGGTCGCCTCGTTCGGCATGTTGATCGTCTTGGAAATGGCGCCGGAGATGAACGGCTGGGCGGCCGCCATCATGCGGATGTGGCTTTCGACCGAGAGGTAACGCTTGCCGATCTTGCCGCAGGGGTTGGCGCAATCGAAGACGGCGAGGTGCTCGTCCTTGAGGTGCGGCGCGCCTTCCAGAGTCATTGCGCCGCAGACATGCACGTTGGCCGCCTCGATATCCTTGCGCGAGAAACCGATATGTTCGAGCAGGTTGAAGCCCATGTCAGAGAGCTGTTCGTCGGAAACCTTCAGCACCTGCTTGAGGAAGTCGGCACCGAGCGTCCACTGGTTGAAGACGAACTTGATGTCGAAGGCCTGGCCGAGTGCGGCGTTGACGGCGTCGATCTTCTCCTGCGTAAAACCCTTGGTCTTCAGCGTCGAGGGATTGACCGATGGCGCCTGGTTCAGGTTGCCGTGGCCGACGGCATAGGCCTCGATCTCGGCAATCTGGCTTTCGGTGTAGCCAAGCGTGCGCAGGGCTTCCGGAACGGCGCGGTTGATGATCTTGAAGTAGCCGCCGCCGGCGAGCTTCTTGAATTTCACCAGCGCGAAATCGGGCTCGATGCCGGTGGTGTCGCAATCCATGACCAGGCCGATGGTGCCGGTGGGGGCGATGACCGTCGTCTGGGCGTTGCGGTAGCCGTGCTTCTCGCCGAGTTCCAGCGCCTTGTCCCAGGCGGCCTTGGCGTGAGTGATGAGGTCCTGATCCGGGCAATCGCCATGGATGAGCGCGACCGGATTGACCGACAGCGCCTCGTAACCCGAGGATTTGCCGTGGGCGGCGCGGCGGTGGTTGCGCATGACGCGCAGCATGTTGTCACGGTTCGGCTTGAAGCCCGGGAAAGTGCCGAGTTCGGCAGCCATTTCGGCCGAGGTGGCGTAGGAGATGCCGGTCATGATCGCGGTCAAGGCACCGCCGATGGCGCGGCCTTCCGCAGAGTCATACGGAATACCCGACGACATCAAGAGGCCGCCGATGTTGGCATAACCGAGGCCCAGCGTGCGGTATTCGTAGGAGAGTTCGGCGATCTGGCGCGACGGGAACTGCGCCATCATCACGGAGACTTCGAGCACGACGGTCCACAGGCGGACGGCATGTTCGTAATCGGCGATGTTGATGTTTTTCGTCGTCGCATCCTTGAACTGCATCAGATTGAGCGAAGCGAGGTTGCAGGCCGTGTCGTCGAGGAACATGTATTCCGAGCACGGGTTCGAGGCGCGGATCGGGCCGGCGGCCGGCGAGGTGTGCCAGTCGTTCATCGTCGTGTTGAAATGCAGGCCCGGATCGGCCGATGCCCAGGCGGCGTAGGAGATCTGCTCCCAGAGGTCGCGGGCCTTCAGCGTCTTCATGACGCGGCCGTCCTTGCGGGCGGTCAGGTTCCACTCGCCGTCATTCTCGACCGCCTTGAGGAAGTCGTCCTTGAGCGAAACGGAGTTGTTGGAGTTCTGGCCGGAAACGGTGAGATAGGCTTCCGAATCCCAATCCGTGTCGTAGGTCTTGAATTTCAGGTCGGTGTAACCCTGGCGCGCGAACTGCATGACGCGCTGCACATAGTTTTCCGGCACCTGGTCCTTCTTGGCGGCGCGGATCTCGCGCTTCAGGGCCGGGTTCCTGGCGGGATCGAAACGGTCTTCGCCGGAAAGCTCGTTGCAGGCCTTCATGATCGCCTTGAGGTGCGAAGCGACGATCTTCGAGCCGGTGACGAGGGCTGCCACCTTCTGCTCTTCCTTGACCTTCCAGTTGATGTATTCCTCGATGTCAGGATGGTCGATGTCGACCACCACCATCTTGGCCGCGCGGCGGGTGGTGCCGCCCGACTTGATGGCGCCGGCGGCGCGGTCGCCGATCTTCAGGAACGACATCAGGCCGGAAGACTTGCCGCCGCCGGAAAGCTTTTCGCCTTCGCCGCGCAGGTAGGAGAAGTTGGAACCGGTGCCGGAGCCGTACTTGAACAGGCGGGCTTCGCGGACCCACAGGTCCATGATGCCGCCTTCGTTGACCAGGTCGTCCTCGACGGACTGGATGAAGCAGGCATGCGGCTGCGGATGTTCATAGGCCGACTTGGACTTGGTCAGCTTGCCGGTGAACGGATCGACGTAGAAATGGCCCTGGCCGGGGCCGTCGATGCCATAGGCCCAGTGCAGGCCGGTGTTGAACCATTGCGGGCTGTTCGGTGCGACACGCTGGGTGGCGAGCATGTAGGCCAGTTCGTCGCGGAAGGCGAGCGCATCCGCCTCCGACGAGAAATAGCCACCCTTCCAGCCCCAGTAGGTCCAGGTGCCGGCGAGACGATCGAAGACCTGCCGCGCGTCGGTTTCCGAACCGTACTGTTCTTCCTTGGGGATATCCTTGAGGGCCGCGACATCCGGCTCCGAACGCCACAGCCAGGAAGGGACGGAATTTTCCTCGACCTTCTTCAAGCTGGCGGGAACGCCGGCCTTGCGGAAATATTTCTGTGCCAGGATGTCGGCCGCGACCTGGCTGAACTGCGCGGGAACGTCGATGTTGGCAAGCCGGAAAACGATCGAACCGTCGGGGTTCTTGATCTCGCTGGTGGCCTTCCGGAACTCGATGTCGGCGTAAGGCGACTGGCCTTCCCGGGTAAAACGACGTTCTATGCGCATGTCCGTCAATCCTCGTTATGACGCGCCCGCCCTCGTCAGCAAGACGCAAAAAATCCTGTCCGGCTTCGCAATGGGTTTGCGCAGCCAGTTCGTCTTCCGCTTCCATTCGGGGAACACATTTGAAGATGTGCCCCCTGTATATTGTGGTGGATTAGGCTGCAAACCCTAAATATAGTAGCATTCGTGTTATTAACAAGTTGTTGCCGCCTGGTCTCGCATCACGTTTTCTAACAGCGGCCGGAATGGACACACAACACAAGGCGCGCTCATCATGAACGCACCAGCCAAAACAAAGCTCATTCCGTGAATAAACCGGTCTCGTCATCGTCCGGTTCCGCCGCCGCCGCAACGTTTTGCCATTAACTTGAAAACAGGTGAGTCCGTCAAGGGCTGGTTTTTAGCGGAAATTTAACCACAACATATTGTAGGTCACAGCTGTGGAAAATGGGGAAAGCCGAAGACATCAGAGATTTCAAGCGCTTGCCCCAGGCAGCGATTTTGCGATGAAAAAAACTCGCCTCCACCACGACCTGCAGGGCGAAAAAACGACGATTGCCACGATTGGCGGATTGGCAAGCGGTCTGCAACGTGCCTGGGGTCGTGCCTTCTGAGTCGCAGCCTCAGAGGAAGTTGAGATCGATGCCGACGGCAATGGCGCCGATCGGCGTTCCGGTCTCGTCGACGATGGTCAGGCAGGCGTGCGATTGCAGCATTTGCGTGGAGAGATCCTTCTCCGGATCGCTGATGAAAAAGGCGTCTTTGCCGTCGCCGAAGGATTTTTGGAATTTTTGCTCGTCGCCCTGCCAGTAGTCGCTGGTCACGGAACTTTGAGCGGCATTGAGACCATAGGCATCCATCAGGATGATTTCGGTGACGGCGCCGCTGAACTGGCCCTGTTTGGCGAGCAGCATTGCCGATATCGGATCGGAAAGAAGCTTGTTGATAAGTTTGTAGTGACCATCGGCGACCTCGGTGCGCCATTCCGTGTCCAGCGCTTCTATATCGCCGGGGAGCAGGCGCGCATGCGCCGCATTCTGCACTTTCAGCGCGGCGATGATCGCCGGATCGGCCAGCCATGGCCGGACGTTGCTTTCGACGAAAGCGCGGATCGGCGCCACATGCCGGCCCTCGCCGGCGAAGGCCGGATTCCCGGCGGGCAGGGCGAACATCAGCAGTGACAGGATATGGGGCAGAAATTTGCGCATCTTTTGTCTCGCACGAAGTGTCCGCCGGCCGAGATGCCCGCCGGTCGCAAATGGCGATGGCGGGCAGGGGTGTTCAGCCGCGGCTGCCCTTGGCAATCGGCTCCTGGTACGTGAAGCCCATATCCCAAGGGAAGTAGATCCACGTATCCTGACTGACTTCCGTTACGAAAGTGTCGATGGTGGGCACGCCCTTCGGCTTGGCGTAGACGCAGGCGAAATGCGCCTTGGGCAACATGTCGCGCACTTCGACCGCGGTCTTGCCGGTATCGGTCAGATCGTCGACGACGAGGATGCCTTCGCCGCCATTGACGGTGAGTTCCGGCGAAATTCCCTTCAGCAGGTTCATGTCGCCCTGGTTGACGTAATCGTGGTAGGAGGCGATGCACACCGTCTCGATCAGGCGGATGTTGAGTTCGCGCGAAATGATCGCGGCCGGCACTAGGCCGCCGCGCGTAATACAGACGATGGCGCGAAACGGCTGTTCGAGACCGGCAAGGCGCCAGGCAAGCGCCCGGGCATCGCGATGGAACTGATCCCAGGAAACGGGAAAGGCTTTTTCGGGAAGCGACATGGAAGTGACCTTAAGCTTCTGCGGGCAAGGGACGACGCCGACACGGATCGGCGACCATTGGAAAACGACAAAGGCAGCCGCCGCAAAACGGCAGGCTGCCCGATTCTGCCGGCAATAAGGGTGCAGCCCAAGGCTGCGCCCGTCATCGCCGACGATCCAGCGTTTCTCTCACAGGTCGTCGCAATTAGCGGCATTTGCCCGGCAAAAGCAAGGGCTTCGCATTTTCAAGGCGCTGGCGCCTCAACGCGACAGCAATGTTAGCGCCGTCATCGAATCCAGCAGCGTCCGGGTCACGCCGCCGAACAGCATTTCCCAAAGCCGCGAATGCGTATAGGCGCCCATGACGAGCAGATCGATGCTGCCGTCGGACAGGCGATTCTCGATGACCGCGGCAGCAGGCAGTCCGTTGGTCTCCCCGGTTGCCACCGTCACCTTGCAGCCGTGCCGGGCGAGGGTGGCGGCGATTTCCGCACCGGCGATCGCGGCGGACTGCACGGTCGTTTCTTCCGGATCGACGGTGAAGATCTCCACGTCGTCGGCCTGCTTCAGGAACGGCAGGGCATCGAAGGTGGCGCGGGCAGCTTCGCGCGAGCCGTTCCAGGCGATCAGCACCCGCTTGATCGGGCGGGGTTCGCGCAGGATGTAAGGAATGAGCAGGACCGGCCGGCCGCTGTCGAACAGGAAGCTTTCGAGATCCCGCCAGCCATCGGTCGGATGTTCGGGGTTGCCCTGGCCGGCAATGATCAGGTCGGCGGTGCGGGCCGCATCGATGACGGTCGTGCCGCTATACCCTGCCGCCGAGGACAGGCCGCGCCATTCCGCCGAAACGCCGGCCAGCGATTGCCGCTCCTTGTAGATGCGCCCGACTTCGGCGGTGTCGGCCTGCGCCATGTCCTGCAGTGCCTGGATGGCGACCGGATCGGGAATTTCCATCGGCGCGACGAGCGCGACGCTGGCGAGTGTTTCCGCATGCAGGCCGATCAGGTGCGCATCGAAATCGCGCGACAGCGAAATGGCGAAATCGGCGACCTGAGCGGTGTTTCTGGGGGAATCGAGAACGGCAAGAATTGTCTTATAGGTCATGGCAATTATCTCCCTGGAAGGCGGAATATGCTACGCCTCATGTCTATAATGTCGGCCTGTCCGCACCGGTTCCTTGACCGGGATCAAATGCGGCCTGCCAGTTTGCCGCAGTCAGGCTTCCGCTGAGGTGTTTTGGGCAATCTTGGCGGCCTTGATCGTCTCGACCATGGCGAATACGGCCTCTGCCGCCGGTTCCAGCACCGCCTCGCTGCGTGCCCGAACGACGATTTCCGTCGAAAAAGCCTTGCCGTCGTATTTCGGATAGGAGCCGATGCTGGTTTCGGGATGCGCCTTCTGGATTTCGGAAAGCGGCGTGCCGATGTCGCCTTCGCCGAAAGGGCAGGGAATGGCGCGCGACAGCATGCGCGTGCCGGTATCGAGGGTCGGGATGACGGCATCGAGCATCGCCTGGAACACCTGCGGCACGCCGGCCATGACAAAGACGTTGCCGATGGTGAAGCCGGGAGCGGTGGAGACCGGATTGGCAATGTGGCCAGCGCCTTGCGGCATGCGGGCCATGCGTTTGCGCGCCTCGGTGAATTCCATGCCGCGCTTCGCATACATGTCGCCGAGCAGCGTCATGGCGGCCGGGTCGTGCAGGCAGGGCACGCCGAAGGCCGCCGATACAGCATCGGCGGTGATGTCGTCGTGGGTCGGGCCGATGCCACCGGAGGTGAAGATGTAGGTATAGCGGCTTCTGAGCGCATTCAGCGCCTCGACGATGGCGCCTTCCTCGTCGGCGACGATGCGCACTTCTTTCAGATCGATGCCGGAAAGCGTCAGGATATCCGCGAGATGACCGATATTCTTGTCCTTGGTGCGGCCGGAAAGAAGTTCGTCGCCGATGGCGAGCATGGCGGCGGTGACGATGGTCTGCGTGGTCATGGGAGCATCCGTGTTTCGATCTGGCGATACCGTAGTCCCGGCCGGAGGGAATGCAAGTCCTGCAGGCTCTTCTTTTCGGCCATGCGGATTCCCCGCTGCAAGCGAAATATCGGTCACGTCCATTGAACAGTGCGTTGTCTCGGTGAACACTGGCTTTGCCGGGCAGGGCTGCTACATCTGTTGCCAGGCAAAGCCGCCGCGAATTTTTCAATTTCAGGAGCAGACAATGGCGAAAATTCTCGTTCTCTATTATTCGGCCTACGGCCATATCGAAACCATGGCCAATGCCGTTGCCGAAGGCGCCCGCGCGGCCGGTGCCGAGGTCACCGTCAAGCGCGTTCCGGAACTGGTGCCGGAAGACGTCGCCAAGGCATCCTATTTCAAGCTCGATCAGGCCGCTCCGATCGCCAAGCCGGCTGAACTGGCCGAATACGACGCCATCATCGTCGGCGCCGGCACGCGGTTCGGCACGGTTGCCTCGCAGATGCGCAATTTCTGGGATCAGACCGGCGGCCTGTGGGCCGAAGGCAAGCTGGTCGGCAAGGTCGGCTCGGTCTTCACCTCTTCCGCCACCCAGCACGGTGGCCAGGAATCCACCATCCTCGGCTTCATCCCGACGCTTCTGCATCACGGCATGGTCGTCGCCGGCCTGCCTTATGCCTTCCAGGGCCAGATGGGCACGGAAGAAGTCAAGGGCGGCTCGCCCTACGGCGCCTCGACGATCACCAACGGCGACGGCTCCCGCCAGCCTTCGGCCATCGAGCTGGAAGGCGCCCGCTACCAGGGCGGCCACGTCGCCAAGATCGCGGCCAAGATCGCCGGCTGAGCATTTTTGAGATGAAAACGGGAGGCGCGGGGAAACCTGCGCCTCTTTTTGCGCCCTGATTTCAGAGGCCGCTTTCTGCTGCAAAAAACCAGGCCTGAAAAGGGTACTTGACGGACGCGCCCATGTCGTTGAAACAGGACGCGCGCGGACGTGGCGAAATTGGTAGACGCAAGAGACTTAAAATCTCTCGGCCTTCGGCTGTACGGGTTCGACCCCCGTCGTCCGCACCATATGGACCGGTTGCCTGTCCTGTTTCCTTCCGGTTGATGATGCGAGATGCGGCAAGCGGCCTGCGCTTCCGGTCTATGTCAATCCCTTTTCCTGTTCCGCCGGGAACTGCACTGTCGATCCGCTCGGCGCATCGTCGCGGTTGGGATGACGTGGATCATCCTTTTCACACGAGAGGAGACCGCAATGCGCAAAGTTATGATCGTCCTGCTGGCCGCAGCCAGCGCCGGTACCATGCTCGTCACGACGCAAGCCAATGCTGCCCGCGGAGACCAGGGCGGTGGTCGTGGTGAAGGCAACAAGAGCATCGAACGGATCCGTTCCACCTGGCCGAACGAGCGGGTTCGCTGGGTCCGTAGCGACGGCAAATGCTCCTTCGAGCGGATCCGCGTCTTCGACGGCCATGGGAATTCCTATTTCCATCGCGTCAAGGTTTGCGATCGCGATCGCTACATCTACTGAGGCAACCCTGCCGGGACTGGCTGAAAAACGATGCCGCGATACCCGATCATCCACAGGTACATCGAGGCGGTGCTTCCCGCGTCTCGCCTTGCCGCCTGCCTGCGGCAAGGCTGATCGTGCTATGAGGTGCCCTGCCGATCCACAGCCACTGGCGCAAGACGGCCGGTCGGCAACTCCGCAGGATTTGTCAAATCGGTGTATGGTTCTGTCCGGTCGATCGAATTGCAAGGGACCTCGATATGAACGGCGAAACGGCATGGAGCCTTTACGAACACCGCCTGCGGCGGGTTTCAGCCTATATCCACGACCACCTCGACGAGGAGCTGGATATGGACCGGCTCGCCGAAATCGCCTGCCTGTCGAGTTACCACTGGCATCGGATCTACCGGGCGATCTACGGCGAAACGCTGGCGGCCACCGTCAAGCGGCTTCGCCTGCATCGCGCCGCGGGCGAGATCGTCCGCACCGGGTTGCCGATATCAGGAATTGCGAAACGATCCGGCTATCCCAATCTCCAGTCGTTCAACCGGATCTTCAAGTCGGTCTACGGCATGCCTCCGGCACGCTACCGGAAAGAGGGAAGCCACGTTGTTTTCGAACCAGCAGCTCGTGGAAAGGCTAACCTCATGTACGACGTCACCATCAAGACCATCGCCCCGAAATCCCTTGTCGGCGTAGCGCATTCCGGCAGCTATATGGATATCGGTCGCGCTTTCGAAACCCTTACAGGAACGCTGCATGTGCGTGGCCTGATGCCGCCGCAGATGACGATGATCGGTGTCTATCTCGACGATCCCGGTCTCGTGCCGGCTGAAAAACTGCGGTCCTATGCCTGCGTGGAGGCGCCTGCCGACCTGCCGGCGCAAGCGCCGCTGGAGCGGCGGTCGCTGGATGGCGGCGATTACGCCGTGCTGCGCCACAAGGGGCCTTATGCCGACATGCATCTGGCCTATCGCTGGCTTTACGCCGAATGGCTGCCGCAGTCGGGCCGCACGCTGCGCGACGCCTTGATGTTCGAACACTATCTCAACACGCCGCAGGATGTCGCGCCGACCGAACTGGTGACCGAGATCTATATGCCGCTGGCGGCATGACGCGACCGGGGCGCGCTGCCGTGCCGCGCGCCTCCCACCGGTTTCAGCCTGCCTGTTTCGGCATCTGCGCGTCGTCGAGGGCGTTGGCACGCTTGTAGGCTTCGCGTTCGCTGACGCGGCCCCAATAATCGAGGAAGGCCGGTCGTTTTTCGATGGTGCCGAAACCGATACCCCAGCCGATATGCGAGCCGACATAGACATCCGCGGCGCTGAAACGGTCGCCGGCGATGTAGGGGGAGGCGGAGACGGCAGCCTCGAGCGTTTCCATGACGTCGCTCATGCGTCCGCAGCCGGCCATGCGCAGCTTGTCCTCGGGAATCTGGAAGCCGAGCGCGTTGTTGACCACCGCCATCTCCAGCGGCCCGGCCGCGAAGAACATCCAGCGATAATAGCTGCCGCGCTTGTCGGTCGGCGGCGCAAGCCCTGCCTCGGGAAAGGCGTCGGCGAGATAGGCGCAGATCGCCGCGCATTCGGTGACGACTTTATCGCCGTGCCTGATCGCCGGCACCTTGCCCATGGGATTGACGGCCTTGTAATCCGCCGATTTCATCGCGCCGCCGAAGGACAGGTATTCCGTCTCGTAGGGCGCGCCGGTTTCCTCCAGCATCCAGCGGGCAATTCGGCCGCGCGACATCGGGTTGGTGTAGAATGTCAGCTTCGCGGTCAATGGTGCCTCCTCTTGGCTCTCGTCGAACCTGCAATGCAAAGAAGTGCATTGCAAGCCGGTCCAGGCAGATTTGGGGCGGCATTGACCGGCATCAAGCCATGGCCTGCAAAAGAAAACGGCGGGGAAAACCCCGCCGTCGCATATCTTGCCGGTTTGCCTGAAGCCTCAGGCGGCCATGGCCTTCTGCAGGTTCTCGTCGATCTTGTCGAGGAAGGCGGTGGTCGACAGCCACGGCTGGTCGGGGCCGATCAAGAGCGCCAGGTCCTTGGTCATGAAGCCGCTTTCGACGGTGGCGACGCACACCGTTTCCAGCGTCGAGGCAAACTTCGCGAGGTCGGCATTGTCGTCAAGCTTGGCGCGGTGTGCGAGGCCGCGGGTCCAGGCGAAGATCGAGGCGATCGAGTTCGTCGAGGTTTCCTGGCCCTTCTGGTGCTGGCGGTAGTGGCGGGTCACGGTGCCGTGGGCGGCTTCGGCTTCCACGGTCCTGCCGTCGGGCGACAGCAGGACGGAGGTCATCAGGCCGAGCGAACCAAAACCCTGTGCAACGGTGTCGGACTGTACGTCGCCGTCGTAGTTTTTGCACGCCCAGACGTAGCCGCCGGACCATTTTAGCGCCGAAGCGACCATGTCGTCGATCAGGCGGTGTTCGTAGGTGATGCCGATTTCGTCGAACTTCGCCTTGAATTCTGCCTGGTAGACTTCCTCGAAGATATCCTTGAAGCGGCCGTCATAGGCTTTCAGGATGGTGTTCTTGGTCGACAGGTAGACCGGCCACTTGCGCATCAGGCCGTACATCATCGAGGCGCGGGCGAATTCGCGGATCGATTCGTCGAGGTTGTACATCGCCATCGCAACGCCGGCGCCGGGGGCGTCGAACACGTCCTTCTCGATGACCTCGCCGTCCTCGCCGACGAACTTGATCGACAGCTTGCCCTTGCCAGGGAACTTGAAGTCGGTTGCCTTGTACTGGTCGCCGAAGGCGTGGCGGCCGACGACGATCGGCTGCGTCCAGCCGGGAACGAGGCGCGGCACATTCTTGCAGATGATCGGCTCGCGGAAGATGACGCCGCCGAGGATGTTGCGGATTGTGCCGTTCGGGCTCTTCCACATCTGCTTGAGGTTGAATTCCTTGACGCGGGCCTCATCCGGCGTGATCGTCGCGCACTTGATGCCGACGCCGTGTTTCTTGATGGCGTGCGCGGCGTCGATGGTGACCTGGTCGTTGGTGGCGTCGCGGTTTTCGACCGACAGGTCGTAATATTCGATGTCGAGATCGAGATAGGGAAGGATCAGCTTGTCCTTGATCGCCTGCCAGATAATGCGGGTCATCTCGTCGCCGTCGAGATCGACGACCGGATTTGCTACCTTGATCTTCTGCATGAAAAGCCTCTTGAGCGCTTGGGGGAACGGGTCCCGGGAGGGTGAAGTCAAATCCCGTGCGCTATAGCACTGTCGCCCCGGAACGCAAAGCCGGCAACGACCGGAGGTCTGCTTTTTTGAGAGAAGCCGCCACAGAGGCGTCATGCTCTTTCGAGATTGTCAAACCCCGGCGAGTCGCTACTCTCCGGCCCGACTCACTCTCCGGTAAAACAAGGATTTGCCGTCATGCGCACCGTCGTCCTCGCTTCCTTCCTGTGCTTTTCCTCCTGCCTGGCATCCGGCGCCGCCCTGGCCGGCGATCCTGCCGTTCCGGTGCGCGAAGTGATGGATGCGACCACCACCAACTGGCAGGAGGGCGATCACGAGTTTCAGGATCTGTTCGACGAGCCCCGTCTCGGACGCCTCTACAGCAAGGATTTCGTCGAAAAATACCGGGCCGCCGCCAAGTTTCCGGCCTATGACGAAGGCACGTCGCCGTTCGACTACGACGTGATCGTCAACGGCCAGGACGGCTGCCCGCTGCAGGACACGGCCATTGCCGTCAAGGGACCGAAGGATGGAGCGACGGAAGTGGACGCGACCTTCAAGAACATGAGCTGTGCCGGCACCGAGCCGGAATATCAGAAGGTCTCGACGGTAAAGTTCCTGGTCGTCGAGGAGGGCGGCAAGCCCGTCATCGACGACATCCTGACGGAAAATTTCGATGACGGGAATTTTTCATCGCTAAAGGGCATCATGGTGGAGATCGCAAAGCAGGGAGGCTGAGATCGCCCTACTGACGGAGACCGGAAAGCAGCCCTCGCGCCACGCCGGGCTGCAGATTCGCGACTGGCTGCTTGCCAACGATCCGGCATTTTCGCGCCTGCGGCTCGGATTGCGCGTTACGCTGACGATCGTCATCAGCACACTTCTGCTGGCCGCGGTGCACATCTTTGCCATGCCGTTGCCGCCGGCCGCCTATTCGATCGGCATTGTCCTGTCGATCCAGGGCGGGCTGACGGTGCGGGATATTTCTGCTGCCGACCAGTTGAAGACGCGGGCGATCGGTTGTCTCGTCGCGGTGGCGGCGATAGCGCTCGCGGCGGCGCTGGAGCCGTGGCGCCTGGTTTCGGATGTCGCCTTCCTCGCCATCATTTTCGCCGCGTCGCTGCTCAGGGCGTTCGGAACGCGCTGGGCGGCTGTCGGCATGTTCGCCTTCATGTCCTATTTCATCGGTGCCTATCTGCATCCGGCGATAGCCGACATTCCTTCCGTGGCGCTCGGTGCGGTGACGGCTGCGGCAACGGCGCACATCGTCCGCATCCATCTCCTGCCGGACGACTGGCGCCGCGATTTCCTGCGCGCCATGGTGAGCGTGCTCGGCCGGGTGGATCGTATCGTCGCGGCCCTGCTTGCCATCGCCGAGAAGGGCGAATGGACGGCGGAGGATCGCGCCGAACTGAACCGGCTGGAGGAACGCCTGAAGGAGGCGGTGCTGATGGCCGATGGATTGGTGCCCGTCAGCCGCACCGGAGCTTTGCCGGAAGAGGACGATCCGGCGGCCGACATCGGCCTGCGGCTGTTTGACCTGCATCTTGCCGCCGAAAGCGCCATCGTGCTGAGCCGGCAGGGGCTGCCGCGCCCGGTCCTGCTGCAAGCCCTTCTCGGCCACGACGAACAGGCTATCGAATGGGAGGCGGCGATCGAGGAGAAGGACGAACGGCTGGCCGAGACGGTTCGCGCGCTGCTCTGGCTGCAGGCTGCGCGGGCGGCCGCGGTCACGACGATGGCGGCAATCGAGGCCAGTGATTTCCACGGGCTTGCGCAGCCGGAAACGATGCCTGCGCCGGCAGCGGCGAAGCCGGAATGGTCGCTGCGCAACCCCGCCTTGCGCACGGCGTTGCAGATGACGCTTGCTTCGGGAATTGCCATGGTCTTCGGGCTGATGCTGTCGCGCGATCGCTGGTTCTGGGCGGTGCTTTCGGCCTTTCTCGTCTTCACCAACACCAATTCACGCGGCGATACGGCGATCAAGGCAGCACAACGGTCCGGCGGCACGCTGCTCGGCATCGCCTGCGGCATGCTGCTCGCCACCGTGCTCTCCGGTTTCCCGGTGCCTGCCGTCCTGTTCGCCATCCTCTGCGTTTTCCTGGCATTCTACTGGCTGCAGGTCTCCTATACGGCGATGACCTTTTTCGTCTCGATCGTCATCTGCCTCGTCTACGGCCTGACGGGGGCGCTGACATTGGATCTGCTGCGGTTGCGGCTGGAGGAAACGGTGATCGGTACCCTGGCCGGTGCCGGCGTCGCTTTCCTGGTGTTGCCGACCCGCACGCAATCGGCGCTCGATACGGCACTGAACAAATGGTTCGACACGCTGCGCCAGCTGCTCGACACCAGCACCACCGGCCCCACCGGCGCAGACCTGATCGGCCTGTCGAAAAAACTCGATGCTGCCTACCGCGATGTGGCGACCGCCGCCCGGCCGCTCGGCGTTTCCTGGCAGATCGTCACCCGGCCGGGCCATATTCGCCAGACGCTGGCAATCCTCATGGCCTCGACCTACTGGGCGCGCGTCTTTTCCAGCCGTTTCGCTTTTGCCGGCGAGGGGGAGCGGATGGCTGTTCAGCCGGCGATCGCGGCAACGCTCCTTTCCCTGGAGCGGGTCGCCGCCAAGGGAACGACAAGCTTCTTCATCAAACGCAAGGCGCCGGCGGCGGGCGGGCGGCATCTGCCGCTGTCGCATCAGGGGTCGAGGCTCGGCATCGAGATGCTGAACGCCTCGCTGGATCGGATGCATCCCGAGAGGTAAGGCTTGCCGAGCGCGCGTGAGGGCGATATTGCGGCATATCTACGCGATCTCAAGGAATTTTTGGCCAATGGCAGGCACCAACAGCGAACGCGAACTTCTGACCGGCGGGCCGGCGATCGTTCTCGTCGAACCGCAACTCGGCGAAAACATCGGCATGGTGGCACGCGCCATGGCGAATTTCGGCCTGTCGGAATTGCGCCTCGTCAATCCGCGCGACGGCTGGCCGAGCGAGAAGGCGCGCTCCGCCGCCTCCAAGGCCGACCACGTCATCGACGGCGTCACGGTGTTCGAGACGCTGGAGGCGGCGATCGCCGACCTGAATTTCGTCTATGCCACCACGGCGCGGGAGCGTTACGGTTTCAAGCCGGTGCGCGCGCCGGTCGTCGCTGTCACGACGCTGCGGCAACGGTATGTCTCCGGCGAAAAGACCGGCATCCTGTTCGGCCGCGAACGCTGGGGTCTGACCAATGAGGAAGTGGCGCTGGCCGACGAGATCGTCACATTTCCGGTCAATCCCGCCTTCGCCTCGCTGAACATCGCCCAGGCGGTGCTGCTGATGTCCTATGAATGGATGAAGTCCGGCATGGAGGACCTCGGCGAAACGCCGTTCCAGCCGGTCGAGCAGCGTCCTGCCCGCAAGGACGAGCTGTTCGGCCTTTTCGACCACGTCGAGGAGGCGCTGGATGCGCGCGGCTATTTCCGCCCCGCCGCCAAAAAGCCGAAAATGATCGACAACTTGCGGGCCGCTCTCTCCCGGCGGGCTTTCACCGCCCAGGAAATCAATATCTTTCGCGGCGTGATCTCGTCGCTCGACCGGTTTTCGCGGCAATCGCCGCGCGGAGCGGGGGCGCCGCAGGCAGGGGACAAGGATGGTGACGACGGCCACGAAGACGCTTGAACCGAAACCCGTTCTCGTCTTCGATTCCGGCATCGGCGGATTGACGGTGCTGCGTGAGGCGCGGGTGCTGATGCCGGAGCGCAGCTTCGTCTACGTCGCCGACGATGCCGGCTTTCCCTATGGCGGCTGGGAGGAGGACGCGTTGCGCGCCCATATCCTCGACCTTTTTGCCAGGCTCCTGGAGGAGCACGATCCGGAAATCTGCATCATCGCCTGCAACACCGCCTTCACGCTGGTCGGCTCCGATCTGCGCGCCGCCTTTCCCGAGATGACCTTTGTCGGCACGGTGCCGGCGATCAAGCCCGCGGCCGAACGCACCCGCTCCGGTCTGGTCTCGGTGCTCGCCACACCGGGCACCGTCAAGCGTGCCTACACCCGCGACCTTATCCAGTCCTTCGCCACGCAGTGCCATGTGCGCCTTGTTGGCTCCCAAAATCTCGCGCGCATGGCGGAAGCCTATATTCGCGGCGAGGCGGTCGCCGACGGCGATGTGCTCTCCGAAATCGAGCCGTGCTTTCTGGACAGCGATGGCCGCAAGACCGATATCGTCGTGCTCGCCTGCACCCATTATCCGTTCATGGCCAATGTCTTCCGCCGCCTCGCGCCCTGGCCGGTCGACTGGCTGGACCCCGCCGAAGCCATCGCCCGGCAGGCGCGCCGCAAGGTGCCGCTCATCGACAACGCCGAACACCCCGACGGTTTCGATCTCGCCGTCTTCACCTCGGGAAATCCGGATTTTTCGACGCGACGGCTGATGCAAGGGTTTGGGTTGCGGGTCTGACGCCGCATTGCCGGGAATCGACAGCGGCTCTTCGAACCTTTCGAAGAGCCGCCTTGCAGACCCCGATAGCGTTGTCTGAACTTACCGAAGGAATTCGTCGATGCGGCGTAGCGTGACACGGCGGTTGCGCCATTCCTCGCGCTCGGTCGGCACCAGCAGGTATTCCTCGCCGTAACCGACGGTTTCCAGCGCGCGTTCGGGGATGCCGAACTCTTCGACCAGAACCCATTTCAGCGCTTCGGCCCGGTCCTCGGAAAGCACCTGGTTGGAGGCGGCCGAACCGACGGCATCGGTATGGCCTTCGATCAGGAAGCGGGCGCCGCGACGCCGGCGGGTGATGCGCTGCAGGGCGTTGGCGATGATGCGCACCTTGCGATATTCCGAGCGGGCGATCTGCGACGAGCCGAACTCGAAATTGATCGACTGGATGTCGATCGACGGCGCGCGGTCGCGCAGTTCGCGGCGGTGCTTGAATTCGCGGATGGTGACCCGTTCGTCCGGCCGTACGCGGCGGCTCGGCGCTGCATCGAGACGGCGGATGATCGCGTCTTCGGACGGGGTTTCCTGGGCAAAAGAAATCCCGGGCGCGACGGCGAGGGCGGCAAGCCCGGTGAGGAAGAAGCGGCGGTTCATGATGTCGGTCCCTCTCTATCTGCTGAGGGTTGCAATTTCGCATGCCGAAGCTGAAGAGCCGATGAACCACCCATTCATGCGCCGGCCATGAAGGTAAACCGCCGTTTACATTTGTCGGGCGAATGCAAGAAGTTCGGCATCGCTCAATGGCAGGATGCTGCCGCTGCTGGTAGAGACCGGCGAGAAGCCGAACATCTGGTAGAGTTGCAGGGCGCGCGGATGGTCGAGATTGTTGGTGGTGGTCACCACCTTCTTCGGATTGGCCTGCCAGGCAGAATACAGCGCCTGCAGCAGGAACCACTTGCCGATGCCGAGCCCGAGCGCATGCTCCATCAGGCCGAAATGGATCAATTCGACGGTGTGCTCGTCGCTATTGAGCAATTCGAAAAAGCCGGCCGGCGCTCCGTTGACGTAAAGCACGGTGATGCTGTTGGCCTGGGAGTGGATGGCGGCCGCCAGTTCTTCGTCGCTCATTCGCAGCCGGTCGACCCAATGCCATCGGGCTCCCACCTGACGGTAGAGATAGCGATAGAAGGCGAGCGGGATATCCGGCGTGCGCATGATCGCGGTCTGGATATTGACGGGCACCGGCAGGCTAGCCTTCGGCGGCGCCGTCATTTCCAGGCGGGTGATGTGAACCGGGAGCGCTACAGGCTTCTTGGCAGCCATGTCATTCCTTACCCGTCACCACGGCGGTATCCTCCCGGCTGCCCCATTCGGACCAGGAGCCGTCATAGAGCTTGTTGTCGGCATGATCGAGCGATTCGAGCGCCAGCGTGATGATGGCAGCGGTGATGCCGGAACCGCAAGTGGTGACGACCGGTTTCGACAGGTCGATGCCGGCGTCCGTAATCGTCCGGCGCAATTCCGGCAGCGACTTGAAATGCCCCTTGTCGGAAAAGACGCCGGAGGGAAGGTTTTTGGCGCCGGGCATATGGCCGGAGCGCATGCCGGCGCGGGGCTCGGGTTCAGTGCCGGCAAAGCGGCCGGCGCTGCGGGCATCGGCGACCTGCATCGTGCCTTCGGCGACGATTTCCTCCATGGCTTCGAAGGAAACGACGCGGTCGGCATTAAAATTCACCGCAAAGGTGACCGGCGCGGGCTTGGGGACATCGGTCTCCAGCGGCCGGCCCTCGGCCTTCCAGCCGTCGAGGCCGCCGTCGAGCACGAAGACGTTTTTCGCTCCCATTGTGCGGAACAGCCACCAGACGCGCGGCGCGGCAAAGATGCCAGGGCCATCGTAGACGACGATGCGATCCGTCTCGCGGATGCCGAGCTTGCCGACTTCGGCGGCAAATTCCTGCGGCGAAGGCACGGTGTGCGCCAGGGGCGAGGAATGATCGGCGATCTTGTCCTGATCGAAACGGAGGGCGCCCGGAATGTGGCCGGCGGCATATTCGGCATCGGCGTTGCGGTTCTGCGCCGGCAAATAGAAGGAGGCGTCGAGGACACGCAGGTCCGGGCTGCCGAGTTCCGCCTGCAGCCAGTCGGCCGAAACGACGAAACGGCTCTTGGTCTCGCTCATGGGATTCTCCTCGTCTATCAGGCGTTGTCGCCGGGCGTTCCGAAACGGATGCGGAACCGGCGGTTCTCCTTGCCCTTTTTCTCGATCTTCGAGATGTAGATCGCTCCGACCTCCTGGGTTTCGGAGACATGCGTGCCACCGCAGGGCTGGCTGTCGATGGCAGAATTTTCGCCGATGCAGACAAGGCTGACACGGCCGAGCCCGACGGGCGGGCGAACGTTCTTCGACTTGACGATGCCGGGATTGGCGGCCAGTTCCTCGTCGGTGATCCATTGCAGGTAGACCGGGTGGTTCTGGTTGACCAGTTCCATCATCTTCGCCGTCACCGCATCCTTGTCAGCGACTTCGCCCATGTCGATGTCGACGCGGCTTTCATCCTCGCCCACGGCAGCGCCGGTGATCGGGTAGGGGCAGACCACGGACAAGAGGTGGCAGGCGGTGTGCATGCGCATCAGCTTGTAGCGGCGCGGCCAGTCGATGTGCAGCACCAGCTTTTCACCGACGAGCGGTGCTGCTTCGCCTTCGAGCGGCACGTGGAGGATGATGTCTTTGGTCGCGCCGGTCTTCGTCTGTCCGAGCGCGATCTTCGAGCCGTCGGCCCGTTCGAGAAATCCGGTGTCGCCCGGCTGGCCGCCGGAGGTGGCATAAAAGCAGGTCTGGTCCAGTTCTATGCCGCCGTCCTCATGGACGGCCGTTACCACCGCTTCGCAGGTCGACAGGTAAAAATCATCTCGAAACAGGGCATTGACGGGCATGGGATCACTTATGCGGCTTCGTAGGGGACGGAAATATCCGGTGTCCTAGCCATCCAGGCCGGAATGGGCAGGCCCTTGGAGGTCAGGAAGTCGGGGTTGAAAAGCTTCGATTGGTAACGATTGCCATAATCGCAAAGGATGGTGACGATCGTATGGCCCGGACCGAGGTCGCGGGCAAGCCGGATGGCGCCGGCAATGTTGATGCCGGTCGAGCCGCCGAGGCAGAGACCTTCCTTTTCGGTGAGGTCGAAAATCAGTGGCAGTGCTTCGGAATCGGGAATGTTGTAGGCGAAGTCCGGCGTAAAGCCGTCCAGGTTGGCGGTGATGCGGCCCTGGCCGATGCCTTCGGTGATCGACGAACCTTCGCTCTTCAGCTGGCCGTTCCTGTAGAATTCGTAGAGGGCGGCACCGTCCGGATCGGCGATGCCGATCTTCACCTTGTCGGAAAAGCCGCGCAGGCCGGCCGCGACGCCGGCCAGCGTGCCGCCCGAGCCGACGGCGCAGACGAAACCGTCGATCTTGCCGTCGGTATCCTTCCAGATTTCCGGCGCCGTGGTATCGATATGGGCCTGGCGGTTGGCGACGTTGTCGAACTGGTTGGCCCAGATGGCGCCGTTGGGCTCGGTCTTCGCGAGCTGTTCGGCAAGCCGGCCGGATACCTTCACGTAATTGTTGGGGTTCTTGTAGGGAACTGCGGGAACTTCGACCAGCTCGGCGCCGAGAAGACGCAACGCGTCCTTCTTTTCCTGGCTCTGGGTTTCCGGGATGACGATGACGGTGCGATAACCGAGCGCCTTGGCGACGAGCGTCAGGCCGATGCCGGTATTGCCGGCCGTACCCTCGACGATGACGCCGCCGGGCTTCAGCAGGCCCTTCTTTTCGGCGTCGCGGATGATGAAGAGGGCGGCGCGATCCTTGACCGACTGGCCGGGGTTGAGGAATTCGGCCTTGCCGAGAATGGTGCAGCCGGTGGCTTCGGAGGCTCCCTTGAGACGGATCAGCGGCGTGTTGCCGATTGCTTCCAGAACGGAGGGATGAAACGCCATGTGGTCGTGCCTTTTCGTTTGACGATAAGAATAGGTGCCGTCTTTTCGGTTCACAAGGACGCGATGGCAAGAAATTCTGTTTCGCTGAGCGACGACCCGCGGCAAAATTTGTCTTGAACTGCCGAATCCGGCTTCCAGTTGCCCGTCACGCTCGCGTGATCGGCCTGCTGGGCGCTGGCCTTTCATCGAACGTCCATGCAGAGCGCGGGAGTGCCGGTTGTGATCGGCGGTCTCTTCAGTGCGGCCCGTGCCGGACGGCATTCTTGCGGTTTTCGATGAAGTGGTGCATCTCCCGGTCCGCCTCCTTCTCGGAAAGGCTTGGCCGGGTATCCTCCATCGAGGTGCGCAGGCGCCGGCCGATGCTGTCGGCCTCCCGCGTCTCCTGCATGCGTCTGTGCTGCCAAAGCCGCACGGCGTCTTCGAGCGCGTCCTCGACGGTGGCAAACTCGCCGCTTTCGACACAGGCGCGAAGGGCCTGCCAGATTTGCGGTGTGACTGTGACGTGTCTCTCTGGCGTTTTCGGCATCGGACCCATCCTTTGCTGCTTGGTCTGTAACGACAAAGACCGGCTCCGCACGGTCCGGAACGGGTTAGGCCTTGGTGAAAACCACCTGCCGCACATCGATGTTGCGGGCGCGGAATCCGGCTTCGCAATAATAGAAATAGAACTCCCAGAGCCGGCGGAAACGTTCGTCGAAGCCAAGCGGCTTCAGCCGGTCCCAGACCGACCAGAAGCGTTCGCGCCATTCTCCGAGCGTGCGGGCGTAATCGAGGCCGAAGCCGAAATCCCTGGTCAGCGCCAGATCCGCCTTGCGGCCCAGTTCGGCCAGGTGGTCCGGTGTCGGCAGCATGCCGCCGGGGAAGACGTAGCGCTGGATGAAATCGGGATTGTCGCGGTATTCCTGGTAGGATTCCGGCTTGATGGTGATGATCTGCAGCCCCGCCTTGCCGCCGGGTTTCAAACATTGCTTCAGCTTGCCAAAATAGGTCGGCCAGTATTTTTCGCCGACGGCCTCGAACATCTCGATCGAGACGATGCGGTCGTAGAGGCCGGTCTCATCGCGATAATCCTGGAATTTCAGATCGACCTTCTCCGACAGGCCGGCGCGTGCGATACGCTCCTGCGCGTATTTCAGTTGTTCGCGGCTGATGGTCAGCCCGGTTACCTTGCAGCCGATCTCCGACGCGGCGAATTCGGCGAAACCGCCCCAGCCGCAGCCGATTTCCAGCACATGGTCGCCGGAACGGATGCCGGCGGCCTCCGCCAGCGCGCGGTATTTTGCCGTCTGTGCCGAGCGCAGGTCGTTGGCACCGGTCGAATAGATCGCCGAGGAATAGGTCATCGTCGGATCGAGCCATTCCTTGTAGAAATCGTTGCCAAGGTCGTAATGGGCGGAAATGTTGCGTTTCGAACCGGTTTTGGTGTTGGCGTTGCGCCAGTGGCGGAAACGTTCGACCAGTCGCAATATGCCGCGGGCGCCGTTGGGAATGTTCGAGCCGACCTTGTCGTTGACAAGGAACAGTTCCATGAAGGCCCCGGCATCCGGGCTGTCCCAGTCGCCGTCCATGTAGCTTTCGGCGACGCCGATGGTTCCGCCGGTGAGCGCCCGTTGCGGCAGGTTCCAGTTGTTGAGGCGGATGGCGGCAGCCGGTCCCTGCTTCTTGCCCTTGACCAGCAGGCTGCGGCCGTCAGGCAGGTTGAGGGCGAGCGATCCGTATTCGAGATGGGCCAGCCCGCGCAGGATGATCTGCGCCTTCGCCGGCAGGCCTTTGAGGGCGCGTGAAATATTTTCCGCCGAAAGGTGCTCGGCATTCCTGAAAAGCATATCCCAGACGGGCGTGTTCATCATTGAACGGTCTCCAGCAATCATCGCCTGTGCATGACCGGGCTATGAGGGCGCAATGCCTTGGTGCCGCCATATCCCGGACACAATTTCGCCTAACTTAACCTCGGTTTTCCGCATCGACAAACGAAGAATCGCATCCGGCTTGCTGTTTTGTCCGGGAAAGAGGGCGTGGAACCATCCAGCCTCCCTTATTCACAAATTCTATGCCTGCCGACGAACGCCGACGGTAAGCGCACAGGCTTGCCAGCCGAAAATCTCAACGCCGGCAACGGGTTCTGGCATCGCTTTCCGGCATGCCCCGGCGGATCTTCTTCCGAAGGGTATCTTCCTGAAAGGATAGCGCAGCTTCCAGCCGATGAAAGGCAATCCGTGGAAATTTTTTTCCTGACGGTTTTCGGCAAAATGCCAAGAGGAAAAATCGGCGCCGGTCTCGTCAGGACTGGTCCTTGAGCGCACCGTAGGCGGCAAGTGCCGCCGTTCGCGCCTTGCCATGGTCGACGATCGGCTGGGGATAAGTTTCCCCCAGGGCGATGCCGGCCTTTTCCAATGCCTTGGCGGGCGCCTCGAACGGGCGGTGGATATATTTGTCGTCCAATCCGGCGAGTTCGGGCACGAATTGCCGCACATAGGTGCCTTCGGGATCGAATTTCTCACCTTGCAGGATCGGATTGAAGATGCGGAAGAACGGCGAGGCATCGGCGCCGGTGCCGGCGACCCATTGCCAGTTGGCGCTGTTGGAGGCCCGATCGGCATCGACCAGCGTCTCGCGAAACCAGCGTTCGCCCTCGCGCCAGTCGATCATCAGGTCCTTGACGAGGAAGGAGGCGGCGATCATCCGCACGCGGTTGTGCATGAAGCCGTGGCGCCAGAGCTGGCGCATGCCGGCATCGACGATCGGATAGCCGGTTTTGCCTTCGGTCCAGCGGCGGAAGGCTGTTTCATCGCCATGCCAGCGGAGATGGTCGAAGCGGCTGTTCCAGTTCTTGTCGGCGAGGTTGGGGAAGTGGAAAAGCAGGTGGTAACAGAACTCCCGCCAGGCAAGCTCCTTGCGGAAGCGCACCAGATCGCCGCCGGAAACGTTTCGCCCACGCGTAGCGTGCCAGATGCGATAGGGCGATATTTCACCCATTGCGAGATGCGGCGACAGAAGGGATGTTGCTGGCCTTGCCGGGAAATCGCGGCCTGTTTCGTAGCCGTCGAGCCCGTCCTCCAGGAAAGTTTCGAGCTTTTCGAGGGCAGCGGCTTCCCCAGGTGTCCAGACCTCGGGAAAGGCCGATGCCCAGTCGGGCTTTTGCGGCAGAAGGCCAAGGCTCTTCAGCGTTTCGGAATCGGGCCAGGAGGACGGCGCTTCGAGGCTCTCGGGCGCGTCGACCGGTTCGCGCGGTTCGCCGCAGCGCTCCAGCGTTTTCCAGAACGGCGTATAGACGCGGTAAGGTCCGCCGCTTCCCGTCAGCAGCCGGGCCGGATCGTGCAGCAGCTGGCCGGCGTGGCTCTCCGTCTCGATGCCGTCTTCGGCAAGTGCCGCCGAGACTGCGCGGTCGATGGAAGCAGCCGGCGGATCGCGGCGGTGGTTGCAGATGATTTTCCGGGCGCCCGTCTGCCGGCAGAGGTCTTGCAGTTGCGGCAGTGCTTTACCCTTGCGGATCACCAGTCGGCTGCCGAGCGCGCGCAGCCGGTCGTCGAGCGCGGCGAGGGAGTGATGCAGCCACCAGTCCTGCGCCGATCCGAGCGAGCCCGCCTGCCGGTCGTCGGCATCCCATATATAGACCGGAACCACCGGCTGGCCGGCGCGTGTCGCCGAGACGAGGGCAAGATTGTCGTCGAGCCTGAGATCCTTGCGAAACCACAGGAGGACGGCGGAGGAAACCTGCGCGGACAATGAAAGACCCCGGATCATGATGGGACGATGCTCCGGTTGCCGGAGCGAGGGGAGGGACGATCCGAAAACCCCGCTGCCAGGGCGGCGATCGACCATTTAGGATCGGTTCGGCAAGTGCAAGCGGTTAAGACACTTGCCTTGCCTGGACTGGATCAGCGGAAAACCGCGCTGCGGCGGGCATTGGAGAGAAGTTCGGCCCGCGTCGCAAACCCGCCGAACAGGGTGACGAGGCGCTCCTCTTCATCTTTTTTGAGACGGTGGCGCCTGGCGAAATCCCTGACGCTCAAAACTTCCTGCAGGCCGGATTTTTGCACCTGCTCCGCTTCCACATGCTTCATGAAAAGCCCCATAAAAACAAGTCTTCACCCGGAATGTCACAAGGTAACGCCAGCTTGGTAAAATTGTTCCAAACAAATTAAACAACGGCGATGAGTTTTATTGATTTTTTAAATCGGCCATAAAACATGGCGCCTGCCGGAGAAGCGGCCGGCAGGCGAGGCCGGCATATCAAGCCGCTACCGTCGTCGTTTCCGGCGTCCTGCCCTTGGCGCGCATCAGGATGTCGAGATCGACGCTGGATGGACCGAATTTTGCAAAGAGCATCTGGGCTTCTTCTGCGGTCAATCCGTATTTTTCCATGAACTGTTCAAACGTATAGGCTGCCCCGCGGATCTGCTTCGGAGTCATCTCGGCTTCCTTTCATTTTTATTCAAAGGATAGTTGAGATCTAGGGCATTTCCGGCGGAGGAAAAGGTCTGCGAGGTCTGCGGCGAAACGGCCCGGGAGCAATCATGCGCCGCAAGGCCGTCCATCTGTCCGGTTTTCAGCCAAAAAACCCGGCGACGAAATAAAAGCCGGCGGAAATCATGGCGGCGGCGGGCAGGGTGACGACCCAGGCGACGACGATGTTGCCGGCCAGGCCCCAGCGAACGGCGGTGACGCGGCGTGCCGCGCCGACGCCGATGATCGCGCCGGTGATGGTGTGGGTGGTCGAGACCGGGATGCCGAGCCAGGTGGCGCCGAACAGCGTCAGCGCCCCGCCGGTCTCGGCGCAAAACCCCTGCATCGGGTTGAGCCGGGTGATCTTCGACCCCATCGTATGGACGATGCGCCAGCCGCCGAACAGCGTGCCCAGCGCCATGGCCGACTGGCAGGTGATGACCACCCAGAACGGCACGTAAAAGCTCTCGCCGAGATAGCCCTGCGAAAACAGGAGCACGGCGATGATGCCCATGGTCTTCTGCGCGTCGTTGCCGCCGTGGCCGAGGGAATAGAGCGAGGCGGAGACGAACTGCATGATGCGGAAGGTGCGATCGACGGCAAACGGTGTCTGCCGCACGAAGATCCACGAGACGGCCAGCACCAGCACCAGCGCCAGGAAGAAACCGATGGCCGGCGACATGAAGATCGCTGCCCCGGTTTTCAAAAGGCCGCCCCAGACGATCGATGAAAACCCCACCTTGGCAAGCCCGGCGCCGACCAGGCCGCCGATCAGCGCATGCGAGGAACTGGAGGGGATGCCGAAGACCCAGGTGATGATGTTCCACAGGATGGCGCCCATCAGGGCTGCAAAAATCACCTGCGGCGAAACGATGTGGGGATCGATGATGCCGGTGCCCAGCGTTTCGGCGACATGCAGGCCGAAGAACATGAAGGCGATGAAATTGAAGAAGGCGGCCCAGGCGACGGCATATTGCGGCCGCAGCACGCGGGTGGAAACGATGGTGGCGATGGAATTCGCCGCATCATGCAGGCCGTTGAGGAAATCGAAGAACAGCGCGATGCCGATCAGGCCCGCGAGCAGCGGAAAGGCAAGGGAGGCTTCCATCAGACGTTCTCGATCACGATGCCGCTGATTTCGTTGGCGACGTCCTCGAAGCGATCGACGACCTTTTCCAGTTCGCCGTAGATTTCGCTGCCGATCATGTAGGCCATGGCGTTGCCCGCCACGCCGTGGCGCTGGAAGAGGTCGCGCAGGCCGCGGTCGTAGAGATCGTCGGAACGGCCCTCGACGCGGGTGACCTCCTCGGCGATGCTCGAAAGCCGCTGGGCGTTGGCGCCGACCTTGTTGAGCAGCGGTATCGCCTCGGCAACGAGATGGGCGGCTTCGACGACGGCCTTGCCCATCTCTTGCATTCCGGGGTCGAAGCTGGTCTGCTGGTAGAGGCGGATGGTTTTTACCGTCTTGTGCATCATGTCGATGGCGTCGTCCATCGACTGGATCAGGTCCTTGATGTCGCCGCGGTCGAACGGAGTGATGAAGCTGCGGCGCACGGCAAGCAGCACGTCGCGGGTGATGTCGTCTGCCTCGTTTTCGAGGGCGACGATGCGTTTGCAGTTGCCGTCGATGTCGTTGCCGGAAAGCAGCGCGTTCAATGCCTCGGCAGCGCCGACCACCGTGCGTGAATGCTGCTCGAACATATCGAAGAAGCGGTCCTCGCGGGGCAGCAGTTTCCGGAACAGTGAGAGCATGTGGGACTTCCTCGATGTCGCTGAAAGTGTCATAAAACTGTCATAAAAGACAAACACCGCGAAAGGAACCGCTGTAAACTCAAAAGCTTTCATGAGTCGCGCGAATAGCGCGATCTCCACAGCCAAACGATCCAGGAGGAGCAAGCCATGACATCTGCGATCGTCATGATCAATCTGTTCGGAGCGGTTGCCCTGCTTCTGTTCGGCTTGCGTCAGGTGAAGGACGGCGTCACGCAGGCTTTCGGCTTGCGTTTGAGGACCGGTTTGGCGCGGGGGACGAGGGGAAGCTTCCGCTCCTTCGTTTCCGGCCTGCTGGCGACGCTTGCCCTGCAGAGTTCGACGGCAACGGCGTTGATAGCCTCCTCCTTCGTCGAGCGGCGGCTGATCGAGCCGCGCATGGCGCAGGTGGTGCTGCTCGGCGCCAATGTCGGCACGGCGATCACCGCCTGGATCGTGGCGACCGGCATCGAATGGCTGTCGCCGCTTCTGGTGATCACCGGTTTCGTTCTCTTCCGCAGCGGCTCCTCGCCACGGCAGGGTGTCGGCAACGCGCTGATCGGCATCGGCCTGATGCTGCTTTCCCTGCATCTGCTGGGCATGGCCACCGAGCCGATGCGCGAATCGGCGGCGCTCGTCGCCTTCATCCGCCTGCTGGAAGATGCCTGGCCGGTCGCCTTGCTGCTGTCGGCCGGCATTGCCTGCGCTTCGTCGTCGAGCCTGGCGATGGTCGTGCTCATCCTGTCCATCGCCGCAACCGGCGTTTTGTCGCCGGGCCTCGTCATCGCGCTGGTGCTCGGCGCCAATCTGGGCGGTGCCGTTTCCCCGGTGCTGGCGACGCTCTCGAGCGCGCCGGCCGTGCGCCGGCTGATGGTCGGCAACCTGCTGGTCCGGGCGCTCGGCTGTGCGCTCGTCCTGCCCTTCGCCGCCTACGAAGGCCGGTTGCTGGCGTCACTGCCTCTGTCCGTGGCACACCTGCCGGTCGATGCGCACCTGATCTTCAACATCGTGCTGGCCGTCGTCGCCCTGCCGTTCTCGCGGCTGCTCTCGGTGGCCATGCTGCGGTTGATTCCCGACAAGGACGCCGAGCCGGATGGGCCGCGTTTCCTCGACAAGGATGAACTCGCCACGCCGGTCGTCGCCCTGACGAGCGCGACACGCGAAGTTCTGGGTGTCGGCGACCTGATCGAGCGCATGCTCACCAACGCCGCCGACGCGTTCCAGAAGAACGACCTGACGCGGCTCAAGGACATCCCGACGTTGGAAAAGCAGGTGGACCGGCTGCAGCAGGAGGTGAAGGTCTATCTCTCCAGCCTCGGACGCCGCAGCCTGGACGAGGAACACAGCCGCCGTTCCATCGTCATCATCGATTATGCCATCAATCTGGAGCACATCGGCGACATCATCGAAAAGGGCCTGTCGGAAGAGGTGAGCAAGAAGATCAGCAAGGGTCTGCGCTTTTCGGAAGACGGGTTCGAGGAACTGCTTGGCCTGTTCAACCTCACCACCGAGAACCTGCGCATCGCCCAGACGATTTTCGTCACCCGCGATTTCACCCTGGCGAAGCGGCTGATGGAGGTGAAGGTGGAAGTTCGCCGGCTGGAGAAGATTTCATCCGAGCGGCATCTGCAGCGTCTCAGGGACGACAAGCCGGAAAGCTTCCAGACCAGTTCGCTGCATCTCGATATCCTGCGCGACCTGAAGCGTATCAACGCCCATATCGTCTCCGTCGCCCATCCGATCCTCGACGAAAGCGGCCTCCTGATCGAAAGCCGCCTACAGTCGCGGGCTTCGTGACGCCCGGGCCGGGTTTGAACGCCGTCAGTCCAGCCTTCCGGTGAAGACGTAGCCGACGCCGCGGACGGCCTTGATGAATTGCGGCCGTTTCGGGTCGGTTTCGATCTTGCGGCGCAGCCGGACGATCTGCGCGTCGATCGTCCGGTCGAAGGCTTCCAGATTGCGTCCGCGCGTCATGTCCATCAGCACCTCGCGGGTCAGGACGCGGCCGGCATGGCGCAGGAATGCCACTAGCATGTCGAATTCGCCCGTGCTGAGTTCCACCTCGTTGCCCTCGGGGTCGAGAAGCCGGCGACGAACGAGATTGAGTTTCCAATCCTCGAAGCCGATGGTTTCCTCCGTCTGCGGCTCGGGCTGGTGAGCGGCAGGCTTGCGGCGGCGCAGGATCGATTTCAGCCGCGCATGCACCTCGCGCAGGTGAAAGGGTTTGGCGATGTAATCGTCGGCGCCCACTTCCAGGCCGACGATCCTGTCGACGACATCGTCGCGGCCGGTCAGCATCATGATCGGCACGTCGGATTGCGCCCGGATCTCGCGGGCGAGATCGAGTCCGTCCTGTCCGCCGGGCAGCACCAGGTCGAGAAGGATGATGTCGAAGTTCCGCTGGCGGAGATGATCGCGCATCTCCGCTCCGTTCGCGGCGCCTGTCACGGCATAACCTTCGTCCAGAAAATACGTGGTGAGCAGCTGACGGATCCGCGGATCGTCATCGACCACAAGAAGATGGGCCTCGTGGCGGGAGGAAACGGACATATTCGAACCTGGCGGACCGGCCGGAAACCGGTTTGTTACAAACTGTTACACGATCGCACCGTGTCTAACATGCGGCTCATTCGCGTGTCACCTGCGTATTGTCAATTATCCGCATCGAAAACGCGGAGATACATCATGTTGCAGGCACGCTCGATTCATCTGGTCGTGGACAATCGCGACGGCGTTGCGCTCGGTGTCCAGCCGACGAGTCTGAGTGATCTGTTCGTCCGCCAGCCCGTCGAGCAGCTTTCCGCCGGCCAGGCGCTGTTCTTCGAAGGTGATGCCGCCAGGCATCTGTTCCGGGTGATCTCGGGCACGATCAGGATTTTCAAGATCATCTCGGACGGCCGGCGCGTGATCACCCGTTTCCTGCATGCCGGCGACATCATCGGCGTCTCCCTCAAGGATGTCTATCTCAACAGCGCCGATGCGATCGGCGACGCCTGTGTTCAAAGGGTTTCCCGCAAGACGCTGGAGCAGGAACTGGTGCGCACGCCGGAACTGGGGCCGGAAATGTTTGCGCGGATGTGCGATGAACTGGCCGCCCAGCAGGACCAGATGGTGCTGCTGTCGCGCAAGAATGCCGAAGAGCGGCTCTGTACCTTCCTGCGCGCGGAGATGCGCCGGGCTGCGGCGAACGGTGCGATCGGCGCCATGCTCGAACTGCCGATGACACGGCTGGACGTTGCCGACTATCTCGGCCTGACGATCGAAACCGTGTCGCGGACGCTGACCAAGCTGGCCAACAAGGGCATCCTGTCGATCTCCGGCCGCCATGTCGTGCGCATTATCCGGCAGGCAGCCCTTGCGCAGCTCTGCGGAGATGACGATGAATACGCCGGCGAGCGCAATATGGTCGCTTGCTGGGCGCGGCAGCACCACTGAGACTGCCAGTATCGAAGGTAGAATGAACGACGCGACGAAGACCAAACTCACCACGAAGGCGGACCTTGACGAAATTGCCCGCCTTCTCGATGAGGCAAACCTGATTTTTCATGGCCTTTCCGGCGTCATCAGTCGCTGGACGGCCGGTAGTGAGCAGCTTTACGGCTGGTCGCGACAGGAGGCGGTCGGCAAGGTCGTCCATGAATTGCTGGCGACGACCTTTCCCATGCCGCTGGACCAAATTCGCGAAGAGGTTCGCAAATTTGGCTCCTGGCAAGGCGAGGTGGTTCATCGCAGCAAGGACGGGAAGATCGTCTTCGTTGCCAGCCGCTGGGTTCTGACCCAGCCCTCTGCCGATTCGGAACCGGTGATCATTCAGACCAACAACGACGTGACCGACATGAAAAGAGCGCAAAACGATCTGGCGGAGAGAGAGGCGCATCTTCGCTCCATCCTCGACACCGTGCCCGAATCGATGGTGGTGATCGACGACGTCGGAACGATTTCTTCCTTCAGTGCCGCGGCGGAACGACTGTTCGGCTACAGCGCCGCGGAAGTGTGCGGCAAAAACGTCCGCATGCTCATGCCGTCGCCGGACCAGGAGGCGCATGACGGCTATATTTCCCGCTATCTGCAGACCGGCGAGCGGCGAATCATCGGTTACGGCCGGGTGGTGACCGGGCAGCGCAAGGACGGCTCGCATTTTCCCATGGAGCTTTCTGTCGGCGAGGCGATCGCCAGCGGCAAGCGCATCTTCACCGGCTTCATCCGCGACCTGACGAGCCGCCACAAGATCGAGGAAGAGCTGCGCCAGTCGCAGAAGATGGAGGCGATCGGCCAGCTGACCGGCGGGCTGGCGCATGATTTCAACAACCTGCTCACCGTCATCAGCGGCAACCTCGAAATGATCGAGATGAAGCTGCGCGACGAAAAGCTCCGGCCCCTGCTTCTGGAAGCGCAAAGCGCCGCCGAGGACGGTGCGAAGCTCACGGGCCAGCTGCTCGCCTTCGGCCGGCGCCAGCCGCTCAATCCGAAGCTGGTCGATGTCGGCCAGCTCGTTTCCGGGTTTTCCGACCTGCTGCGTCGCTCCCTGGGCGAGGCGATCGAATTCCGCACGATCATCGCCGGTGCCGCCAACGAGGCGCTGGTCGATGCGTCGCAATTGCAGAACGCGCTCCTGAACCTGGTGCTCAACGCCAGGGATGCCATGCCGCGCGGCGGCAGGCTGGCGGTGGAAATCACCGGCACGCGGCTGGATGCCGATTACGCCCAGATGTATCCGCAGGTTCGCACCGGCGACTACGTGATGATTTCCGTCACGGACACCGGCAACGGCATGACGGAGGAGGTGAAGCAAAGGGCCTTCGAGCCGTTCTTCACCACCAAGGGCGTCGGCTCGGGTACCGGCCTGGGACTGAGCATGGTGTACGGTTTTGCCCGGCAATCCGGCGGCCATGTGCAGCTGTACAGCGAGGTGGGGCAGGGCACCAGCGTGCGTATCTTTCTGCCGGCTGCGCAGAAGGCCGATGCGGCCGCCATCGCGGCGGAGCCGCAATCGACGCTGCGCGCCAGCATGCCGGGCGGTTCGGAAGAAATCCTAGTCGTCGAGGACGATGCCCGCGTGCGCCGTGTCGCCGTGGCGCGGCTGACCGAGCTCGGCTACGGCGTGGTCGAGGCGGAAAACGGCGCCGCGGCGCTCGACCGGCTTCGCGACCATCCGGATATCGCGCTCCTGTTTACCGATATCGTCATGCCGGGCGGCATGACAGGCGACGAGCTTGCCAACCATGTGCGGCAGCTGAAGCCGGCGATCAGAATCCTGTTCACGTCGGGCTACGCCGAGCCGACGATTGCCGGGCGCGAACTGGCGCAGTCCGGAAGCTGGCTCAAAAAACCCTATAGCGCCCGCGAACTGGCGGTGCGGCTGCGCGAACTTCTCGACTGAGCCCGCCGGCGATTCGCCGGCCGCCTCTTCTCCTGTCTCTCTCGGCCTGCGGCAGTGCTTTGGCATGCGGAATGGGGGTGATGCCTGCCTCCTTCTCCCAGTGGCGAGAAGGTCGCGGCAGCGGGATGAGGCGGCGCTGCAAGCGCCATCGCATATCTCCTCATTCGACCCTTCGGGCCATCTTTTCCCTGCCGGGAGAAGGCGAGGCGACGTCGTGCATATGCGAAAACCCTGCCGCTGCGGCATCGGCAAGCAACCCTCCTTATCCCTTCCGAACAATATAAACGACGGGCTTTTCCGCCAACCATCCCGCTCTTGATCTAGGTCAAGGCTCTGACGCTTCCCGCATGTCAGCAGAGATTACCGGGGGTCTGTTTCACCACGGACCCGCTCATCTCGCTTCGGGGGCGATATCAATGAATTATACGTTTTCAACCATAAGCTTGGCTGTCGCAGCCTTTCTGGCACTTCTTGGCGCCGGCATGGCGCACGACAGCCTGTTTTCCGCCCACATGTGGGTGCTTTTCTTCGTATTGCTCGGCAGTGCGATCGTTATGCTGGGGCGGGTCAAGTTCTCTCCGGCGGGCAAGACCCTTCCCCAGCACCCGCCGTCCGAATATTTCGACGACGTCGTCCGCTACGGCGTCATCGCCACGGTCTTCTGGGGCGTCGTCGGTTTCCTGGTCGGGGTGGTGATCGCCTTGCAGCTCGCCTATCCCGAGCTGAACATCGCGCCCTATTTCAACTTCGGACGCATGCGGCCGTTGCACACGTCCGCCGTCGTCTTCGCCTTCGGCGGCAACGCGCTGATCGCCACGTCGTTTTATGTTGTGCAGCGCACCTGTCGGGCACGCCTCTTCGGCGGCAGCCTCGGCTGGTTCGTCTTCTGGGGTTACCAGCTCTTCATCGTCATGGCAGCCACCGGCTACCTGCTCGGTATCACCCAGAGCCGCGAATATGCGGAGCCGGAGTGGTATGTCGATATCTGGCTAACCATTGTCTGGGTCGCTTATCTCATCGCCTTCCTGGGCACGATCCTGAAGCGCAAGGAACCACACATCTACGTGGCCAACTGGTTCTATCTGGCCTTCATCGTCACCATTGCCATGCTGCACGTCGTCAACAATCTGGCGGTGCCGGTATCGTTCCTCGGCTCGCGCAGCTATTCGCTGTTTTCGGGCGTGCAGGATGCGCTGACGCAATGGTGGTACGGCCATAACGCCGTCGGTTTCTTCCTCACCGCCGGCTTCCTCGGCATGATGTACTACTTCGTGCCGAAGCAGGCCAATCGTCCGGTCTATTCCTACCGCCTGTCGATCATTCACTTCTGGGCGCTGATCTTTATGTATATCTGGGCCGGCCCGCACCATCTTCACTATACCGCGCTGCCCGACTGGGCGCAGACGCTCGGCATGGTCTTCTCGGTGATGCTGTGGATGCCCTCCTGGGGCGGCATGATCAACGGCCTGATGACGCTTTCGGGCGCCTGGGACAAGATCCGCACCGATCCGATCATCCGCATGATGATCATGGCCATCGCCTTCTACGGCATGTCGACCTTCGAAGGCCCGATGATGTCGATCAAGGCCGTCAACTCGCTCAGCCACTACACCGACTGGACCATCGGTCACGTGCATTCCGGCGCGCTCGGCTGGGTCGGCATGGTCACCTTCGGCGCAATCTACCACCTGACGCCGAAGCTCTGGGGTCGCGAGCGGCTCTACAGCCTGCGCATGGTCAACTGGCACTTCTGGCTCGCCACGCTCGGCATCGTCGTCTACGCCGCCGTCATGTGGGTCGCAGGCATCCAGCAGGGCCTGATGTGGCGCGAATACGACAGCCAGGGCTTCCTGGTCTATTCCTTCGCCGAAACCGTCGCTGCCATGTTCCCGTACTACCTGCTGCGTGCGGTCGGCGGTGCCCTGTTCCTCGCGGGTGGGCTGGTCATGGCATGGAACGTCACCATGACGATCCTCGGCTACCAGCGCGACGAAGCACCAATGCCGGGCGCCGCCCTCGCACAGCCTGCCGAATAAGGAGACATCCATGTCCATCCTCGACAAACATCAAATCCTCGAGCGCAACGCGACGCTTCTCCTGGTGGGCTCGCTGCTGGTGGTGTCCATTGGCGGCATCGTCGAAATCGCGCCGCTCTTCTACCTGCAGAACACCATCGAGAAGGTGGAGGGCATGCGGCCCTACTCGCCGCTCGAACTCGCCGGTCGCAACATCTACATCCGCGAGGGCTGCTACGTCTGCCACAGCCAGATGATTCGGCCGTTCCGCGACGAGGTGGAACGTTACGGCCACTACTCGCTGGCGGCGGAATCCATGTACGACCATCCGTTCCAGTGGGGATCGAAGCGCACCGGGCCGGATCTCGCCCGTGTGGGCGGTCGCTACTCCAACGAGTGGCACGTACAACACCTGATCCGGCCGCAGGACGTGGTGCCGGAATCGGTGATGCCGGCCTATGCCTTCCTCAAGGAGACGCAACTCGAGATCAACGATGCGTCCGCCGAGCTCAAGGCCAACCGGGCGGTCGGCGTGCCGTACTCCGACGATATGTTCGCCAATGCCGATGCCGACATCAGGGCACAGGCCGATCCGGATGCCGATACGGCAGGACTGCTGGAGCGTTATCCCAAGGCCAAGATCGGCGATTTCGACGGCGATCCGAAGCGGCTGACGGAGATGGACGCGCTCGTCGCCTATCTGCAGATGCTCGGCACGCTGGTCGATTTCTCCACTTACGACGACGCAACCGGTTACCGCTGAGGAGGACATTCGATGGAAACCTATACCGCGATGCGCCACTTCGCCGACAGCTGGGGCCTGCTCGCCATGGCGCTGTTTTTTGTCGCAACGGTGCTTTTCACGCTTCGTCCGGGTGCCCGTAAGGGCGCCCAGGACGCCGCCGACATACCTTTGAAGGATGACTGAGAATGGCTGACAAACATGTTGACGAACTCAGCGGCGTCGAGACAACCGGCCACGAATGGGACGGCATCCGCGAGCTGAACAACCCGATGCCGCGCTGGTGGGTGTGGACCTTCTACGCCACCATTCTCTGGGCGGTCGGTTATGCGATCGCCTATCCCTCGATCCCGCTGATCACCGACACGACGAAGGGCTGGCTGGGATATTCGAGCCGTGCGGAATTCACTGCCGAGGTCGATAGCGCCGCGACGTTGCAGACCACGTTCCTGGAGCAGATCGCTGCCAAGCCCGTGACGGAAATCGATGCCGATCCGACGCTGAGGACGTTTGCCATCGCCGGCGGTGCATCCGCCTTCAAGGTGAACTGCAGCACCTGTCACGGCTCGGGTGCGGCCGGCGGCCCCGGCTTCCCGAACCTCAACGACGACGACTGGCTCTGGGGCGGCAATCTCGACGCGATCTACCATACGATTGCCCATGGTATTCGCGACGATTCCGATGCGGACACGCATTTTTCGGAAATGCCGGCTTTTGCCGGCGTGCTGGAGCCGGAACAGATCCGCGAGACAGCAGCCTATGTCGTCAGCCTGACGGGCACGCCCTCCAACCCGGCGCTGGTCGAAGCCGGCAAGCAGCTCTTCGTCGACAATTGCGCCAGCTGCCACGGCGAAGACGCCAAGGGTAACCGCGAGATGGGCGCGCCCAATCTCGCCGACGCCATCTGGCTGAAGGGCAAGAGCGAGGAGGCGATCATCCGCCAGATCTCCACCCCGAGGCACGGCGTCATGCCGGCCTGGACGGCGCGCCTGGGCGATACGACGGTGAAGCAGCTGGCGATCTTCGTCCATTCGCTCGGTGGCGGCGAGTAGGCTAACCCTCTTCCGACAACCGACGGATCTGCATACCGGCCGGGGCGCGAATGCCCCGGCCGTTATTCATCACCACATGACTCTCGGACCTGTTGCATGATTTCAGCATCGGACAGGTTGGACGAACAGCGCGGAGCCTGCTCGAACATCTCGTTCAGGAAGGCCGGCGTCTCTCGATCGCCTTCCGGTCGGTGGCCGGCTCGGCGGGCAGATGATCCTTCAGCGTTTCCACCACCACTTCGGCGCGTGAATTATGGGTGCGGGCCGAAATGGAATCGATCCGCGACAAAAGGTCGTCCGTCAGTTCTTTTTCCAGCTTGTGCAGACCCATGACGATCTGCCGTTTGGCGTGAAGACAATGTCTTTTGCGGGTTTTCGCCAGCAGGATGGGGCGAGGTGGGCGCCGAAGGATATGCGCGGCATGGCGCCGCACTTGATTTAAGTCAAGGGCACGAAACGTCGGCGGTGCGAAATAGGGGACAAAGGATGGGTCCCATGAATCTCTACACTGCTCCCGGCATCGACCACAACGAACCGTCCGTCGAACGGATCGACGTCAAGCCCGTCAATTCACCGAAGCAGCCACGCCAGCCGCTCTACGCATCACGCAAGAAAATCCACCCGAAGCGGGCGGAAGGGCGGTTCCGTCGCTTCAAGTGGATCATCATGGCGATCACGCTCGGCATTTATTACCTGCTGCCCTGGGTGCGCTGGGATCGTGGCCCGCATGCGCCCGACCAGGCTATCCTCCTCGATCTGGGCGGCCGCCGCTTCTATTTCTTCTTCATCGAGATCTGGCCGCAGGAATTCTTCTACGTCGCCGGGCTGCTGGTGATGGCGGGATTCGGGCTGTTCCTGGTGACGACCGCCGTTGGCCGTGCCTGGTGCGGCTATACCTGTCCTCAGACCGTCTGGGTCGATCTGTTTCTCGTCGTGGAACGAGCGATCGAAGGCGACCGCAATGCGCGCATCAAGCTCGACGCCGCGCCCATGAGCTTTTCCAAGTTCGGCAAGCGCGTCGCCAAGCACGCGATCTGGCTGCTGATCGGCGTCGCCACCGGCGGTGCCTGGATCTTCTATTTCGCCGACGCGCCGACGCTTGCCGCGTCGTTCCTCCGCGGCGATGCCCTGCCGGTGGCCTACGCGACCGTGGCGACGCTGACGGCGACGACCTATGTGCTCGGCGGACTGATGCGCGAGCAGGTCTGTACCTACATGTGTCCCTGGCCGCGTATCCAGGCGGCCATGCTGGATGAAAACTCGCTGGTCGTCACCTACAACGACTGGCGCGGCGAGCCGCGTTCGCGCCATGCCAAGAAGGCCGTTGCAGAAGGCCGGCCGGTCGGCGACTGCGTCGATTGCAATGCCTGCGTTGCAGTCTGTCCCATGGGTATCGACATCCGCGAGGGCCAGCAACTCGAATGCATCACCTGTGCGCTGTGCATCGATGCCTGTGACGGAGTGATGGACAAGATCGGCAAGCCGCGTGGCCTCATCGCTTATGCGACGCTGAGCGAATATGCCTCCAACATGGCGCTCGCCACCGATGGCGGCAAGACCGAAATACGGCCGCAGGCGGTGCGCGATGCGAACGGCAGCTTCGTGCCGGAGGTACGGCATTTCGACTGGCGCATCATCCTGCGGCCGCGAGTCGTCTTTTATGCGCTGATCTGGGCGGCGGTCGGCATCGCCATGGTGGTGCATCTCGGCATGCGGCAGCGGCTGGAACTCAACGTGCTGCACGATCGCAATCCGCAATTCGTCATGGAATCGGACGGTTCGATCCGCAACGGCTACACCGTGCGTATCCTCAACATGGTGCCGCGTCCGCGCACCATCCGCCTGACGCTCGAGGGCCTGCCCGGCGCCACCATGAAAATACCGGAACTTGCCGGCGCCGATGGCCGCAGCTTCGATATTCCGGCCGATCCCGACAGCGCGAAAAGCCTCAAGGTGTTCGTCACCTGGAAGGACACCGACCAGCCGGTCAATGAATTCCTCTTCATCGCAGACGACCTGCAGGAGCAGGAACACGTAACCTACACGGCAGCCTTCAACGGGCCGGGAGAGACGAAATGAACGCCATTCCAAACAATCCGGCCGGCAAGGGATTTACCGGGCGCCACATGCTGGCGATCATGCTCGCCTTCTTCGGCGTGGTCATCGGCGTCAACATGCTGATGGCCTGGTATGCGACAACAAGCTGGAGCGGCCTGATTGTCGAAAACACCTATGTCGCCAGCCAGCAGTTCAACGGCCGGGCGGCGGCGATGCGGGCGATGGCGGCAAGCGGCATCGCCGGCAAGATTTCGGTGCGCGGCGGCGTGATCGAATACGATCTGCGCAACCGCGACGGCTCGCCGGCGGCAGCCGATTCGGTGACCGTGCATTTCAAGCGGCCCGTCGGCGACCATCAGGATTTTGCGACGGAGTTGGCCAAGGCAGGCGAGGGCCGTTTCGAGAAGGCCTACGACGTTCCTGTCGGCGAATGGATTGCCGAAATCGTCTCGAAGCGCGGCGAAGAAACCATCATGCACGAGGCGTTTCGCTTCTATGTCGGGGAGGGCGCGTTGTGACCTGCTGCGCCGTCGATACCGAAGGCGTGCTGGCGCTCGGCCCGGACCGCGTTCCTTCCGGGGAGGAGGTCTGGCTGGCCAGCAAGCCTCTGGGCAACGGCCTGCGCCAGCTCGATCTCAGCGTGCCCGACATGTTTTGCGGCGCCTGCATTTCGACCGTCGAGGCGGCGGTGCTGCGCCTGCCGCTCGTTCGCAGCGCCCGCGTCAACCTCACCACCAGGCGGGTGAGCTGCGTTTGGGCGGAAGAAATCGGCGGCAAGCCCGCCGATCCCGTCGATATCCTCAAGGCGATCGCGGCGACCGGATACCGCACGCATCTTTTCACCGCCGGCGCGCTGGATGAAAGCGATACGCTGCGCAACAAGCTGCTGGTTGCCGTCGGCATCTCCGGTTTTGCGGCCGCCAACATCATGCTGCTGTCGGTCTCCGTCTGGTCGGGCGCCGATGCGGCGACGCGCGACATGTTCCACTGGATCTCGGCGCTGATCGCGGCGCCGGCGCTGATCTATGCCGGGCGATTCTTCTTCCTGTCGGCCTGGAATGCGCTGAAGCACGGGCGCACCAACATGGACGTGCCGATCTCGCTCGCGGTGATCCTGTCCTACACGATCTCGCTCTGGGAAACGATCAATCACGGCGAACACGCCTGGTTCGATGCGACCGTCTCGCTGCTCTTCTTCCTTCTGATCGGCCGCACGCTGGACCATATCATGCGTGACCGGGCGCGGGCGGCGATCACCGGCCTTGCCCGCCTGGCGCCGCGCGGCGCGCTCGTCGTCGATGCGGACGGTTCACGCCGTTATGTGCCTGTCGACGAGATCAAGGTCGGCGACCGGATCGCGCTAGCCGCCGGGGAGCGCATTCCCGTCGATGCCGAAATCGTCAGCGGTGTCAGCGATGTCGACCTGTCGATCGTCACCGGCGAAAGCGTGCCTTTGCCTGTCGGCGCCGGCGACGAACTGAAGTCGGGCGGCCTCAACCTCACCGGTTCGCTGGTGATCGCCGCGACGGCGACGGCGAAGGATTCGCTGCTGTCGGAGATCATCGGCATGATGGAGGCGGCGGAAGGCAGCCGGGCGAAATACCGCCGCATCGCCGATCGCGCCGCCGGCTATTATTCTCCGGTCGTCCACGCTCTGGCGCTCGCCTGCTTTCTCGGCTGGGGTTTTCTGGACGGAGACTGGAAACACGCGATGCTGGTCGCCGTCGCCGTGCTGATCATCACCTGCCCCTGCGCACTGGGGCTGGCCGTTCCTGTGGTGCAGGTCGTGGCCTCCGGCCGGCTGTTCAAGCACGGCATCATGGTCAAGGACGGCTCGGCGATCGAGCGGCTGGCAGAAATCGACAGCGTCGCCTTCGACAAGACCGGGACGCTGACGATGGGACGGCCGCGCCTGACCGAGGCCGTGGACGCCGACGACCGCGACTGGGCGATCGCCACGGCACTGGCATCGCATTCGCTGCATCCGCTGTCGCGGACGCTGGCCGAGCATGCCGCAACGCCGGCGCTCGGCTTCGAGGCGGTGACCGAAAAGCCCGGCGAGGGGCTGGAGGCGGCAACACCGGAAGGCATTTATCGCCTCGGCCGCCACGGCTTTGCCTGCCCCGGGGAACCGGTCGGAGACGAACCCAGGCGCGCCGCTTCGGAAGTGGTGCTGTCGCGGGATGGCGTGATGCTTGCCCGGTTCTACTTCGAGGACATGCTGCGGCCGAACGCGTCGGCGGCAATCCGTGCGCTGGACAAGCAAGGCTTTGCCACCACCGTGCTTTCGGGCGACCGTATTGCGGTGGTGGAGGAGACCGCCCGCAGGCTCGACATTCCCTTGTGGTTTGCCGAGCTCAATCCAAAGGAAAAGGTGGAGGCGTGCGAAAAGCTGCAGTCGGCCGGGCGGCGGGTGTTGATGGTCGGCGACGGCATCAACGACGCCCCGGCACTGTCGGCGGCCTATGTCTCGATGGCGCCGGCGACGGCTGCCGATGTCGGACGCCAGGCGGCCGATCTCGTCTTCATGCATGACGGTCTCGACGCCGTGCCGATGGCGATCGATATTTCGCGGCGGGCAGGGCGATTGATTCGGCAGAATTTCGCCCTTGCCATCGGCTACAACGTCATAGCCGTGCCGATCGCCATTGCCGGCTACGCGACGCCGCTGATCGCCGCCGTCGCCATGTCGACGTCATCTCTGATCGTCGTCGCCAATGCGTTGCGTCTCAATCGCCGCAGCGAGCCGGCCATGCCGCAGAGACAGGTTCGCCCGGTTCTGGCCGGGACAAGGAGAACGGCATGAACATGCTCCTGTATCTCATCCCCATCGCGCTCTTTCTCGGTGGGCTGGGCTTGGCAGCCTTCGTCTGGTCGCTGCTGAGCGGCCAGTATGAAGACCTGGAGGGTGCGGCCTGGCGCGTTCTGGACGACGGGGACGAGTAGGCTTGTCCCGTCCACAACGATAGCGGCGCAACACTTGCGTCAGGTCTGCGGCGCGCCCTGCTTCTCCTCCAGCGCCGCGACCACCCGGTCGCGGCCGACGCGGATGACGTTTTCCATGGCTTCACGCGCAGCCTGCTCGTCATGCGCGGCGATGGCATCGACGATGCGGATGTGTGCCTGGGCGACATCGTGAATGCTGGATTGATCTGCGGCCGGCGAACTGAGCTTGAAGACGCCCGTGAGGGCCGCTTCGATCAGGCTGCCGACGTTGCGCATGAACGGATTGCCGCAGGCGTCGAGGATGGCGAGGTGGAATTTCAGGTCGGCGAAGGCCAGCGTTTCGGCATCGTGCTGCGGATCGTCCATCGCCTGCGCCAGCGCCATGATCCTGGCGATGTCCTGCGACGAGGCCTGCCGCGCCGTCAGCGCTGCCGCATGCGGCTCGAAGGCCATGCGGATCTCGCTGATATGCAGCATGAATTCCTCGGTGACGCCGACATCGAAATACCAGTTGAGCACGTCCTTGTCGAAGAGGTTCCACTGCGGCAGCGGCGTGACGCGCGTGCCGATGCGGGCGCGGGCGACGATCAGTCCCTTGGCGGCCAGTGTCTTCATGGTTTCGCGCAGCACGGTGCGCGAGACGCCGAACAGGGCGGCGAGTTCGGCGTCGCCGGGGAGCGTCGATCCGACGGGATACCGGCCGGCGATGATCGAGCGGCCAAGGGCATGCACCACCTGCGCATGACTGTTGCGCGCCCTGGCGCCGCTGATCACCGTGTCGAGAATCCCCCTCTGCACTGCACGCCCCCCTGTATGTTACCCCGCCTTTTTCCGCGACAGATACAGAATGAGTTTCTGCATCAGGATGAAAACAAAAAGCAGCAGGCCAATCAGTATCTTTGTCCACCAGCTCGACAGCGATCCATCGAAGGTGATGTAGGTCTGTATCAATCCCTGGATCAACAATCCGACCAGCGTGCCGCCAACGAAACCGGCTCCGCCGGTGAGCAGCGTTCCGCCGATCACCACGGCTGCGATGGCATCGAGTTCCACCCCCACCGCGGCGAGCGAATAGCCTGCCGATGTGTAGAGCGAGAAAACAATTCCGGAGAGTCCTGCCAGAAAACCGGAGAGGGCATAGATCAAAATCGTCGTGCGGGCAACCGGCACGCCCATCAGCCGTGACGTCTGCGTGCCGCCGCCGAGCGCATAGACATTGGTGCCGAAACGCGTACGGTGGGCCAGCACCATGCCGGCGATGAACACCAGCAGCATCAGGCCGCCGATGAGGGTGATGCGGCCACCGCCGGGAAGCTTGTAATAAAAGCTCTTCATCGTGGCGTAGAAAGGGTGCTTGATCGGAATGCTGTCGATCGACAGCACGAAGGCCATGCCGCGCGCCAAAAACATGCCGGCCAGCGTCACGATGAAGGGCGGCATTTCCAGATAGTGGATGATGGCGCCCATGATCATGCCGAACACCGTGGTGATCGCCAGCACCAGCACGAAGGCGGCGAGCGGATGAATGCTGGTATGTTCGAGCACGACGGCAAGGAAGACGCCGGTGAAGGCGATCACCGAACCGATCGACAGGTCTATGCCGCCGGACAGGATCACGAAGGTCATGCCGACGGCGGCAATGCCGAGGAAGGCGTTGTCGGTCAGCAGGTTGCCGACGACACGGGTCGACAGCATGGCCGGATATTGCAGGGCGCAGACGGCATAGGCGAGAATGAAGATCGCGATGGTGGCGGCGAGCGGCAGGTATTTCGGTTTCATGGGTCTCAGCGCTCCCCGCCGTTTTGCCGGGCCGGACGGGCGAAAAAGGACGAGATCGTCCGGATTTTCGGCGACTGGACGACCAGGATGACGACGATGATCACCGCCTTGATGATCAGGTTGAACTCCGGCGGGAAGCCGGACAGCAGGATGCCGGTGTTGATCGCCTGGATGATCATGGCGCCGAGCAGCGATGCGGCGATGCTGAAGCGTCCGCCGAGCAGCGAGGTACCGCCGACGACCACGGCAAGGATGGCGTCGAGTTCCAGCCACAGACCGGCATTGTTGGCATCGGCACCGCGAATGTCGGCGGCGGCGATGACGCCGGCGATGGCGGCGCAGAGGCCCGACAGCGTATAGGCGGCGATCAGCAGCACCGGCGTCTGGATGCCGGAGAGCGTGCTGGCGCGCCTGTTGATGCCGATCGCCTCGATCAGCATGCCGAGCGCCGTGCGGCGTACCAGCGCGGTGATGGCGATGCCGAAGACGATCCAGATCACCACCGGCATCGGCAGGCCGCCGAAGGCGCCGCCGCCGATGAAGATCAGGCCTTCGTCGTTGAAGGTCAGGATGGCGCCTTCGGTCACCAGCTGGGCGATGCCGCGTCCGGCGACCATCAGGACAAGTGTCGCGATGATCGGCTGGATGTCGAGCACGGCGACGAGAAAGCCGTTCCAGATGCCGCAGACGATGCCGGTGGCCAGCGCCAGCGCCAGGGTGACGACCAGCGGATTGCCATGGGTGGCGGAAGCGGCGGCGACGGCGCCGCAGATCGCCATGACGGCGCCGACCGACAGGTCGATGCCCTTGGTGGCGATCACCACCGTCATGCCGATGGCGAGCAGCGCCACGGGTGCACCGCGATTGAGAATGTCGATGATGCTGCCGTAGAGCCGGCCGTTCTGGAAGGAGAAGGAGAAGAAGCCCGGAAAGACGGCAGCGATCATGGCCAGCACGATGGCGAGGGCGATGACCTGCGGCAGCAGCCGCAAGGCGAGCTGTTGGACGGTGCGGATCATGATGCGGGGCTTTCGGCCGAAGCGATGGCGTTGACGATATGGCTGGTGGTGATCTCGTCTCCCGACAGCTCGGCGACGTGACGGCGGTCGCGCAGCACGACGACGCGGCTGCTGTAGACCACCAGCTCTTCCAGCTCCGAAGAAATGACGACGAGCGACATGCCCTTGGCGCACAATTCCTCGATCAGCCGGATGATTTCCGCATGCGCTCCGACGTCGATGCCGCGGGTCGGCTCGTCGAGGATCATGAAGTTTGGATCGGTGGCCAGCCAGCGCCCGAGGATAGCCTTCTGCTGGTTGCCGCCGGAAAGCAGACGGATCGGTTTTTCCCGGTCGCTGGTGCGGATGTCGAGCGCCTTGATGTAGCGATCGGCCAGCCGGTCCTGCTCCGCGCGGGAAAGGGGCCGCGACCAGCCGCGTCGGGCCTGCAGCGCCAGCACGATGTTTTCGCGCACCGAGAGGTCGCCGACGATGCCGTCGATCTTGCGGTCTTCCGGGCAGAAGCCGAAGCCATGCCGGATCGCCGCCCGCGGTGAATTGAGCGTCACGGCCTGGCCGTCGATTTCTGCCGTGCCCTTGTCGGCGCGCACGGCGCCGAAGAGCACTTCCGCCGTTTCCGTGCGGCCGGAGCCGAGCAGGCCGGCGATACCGATCACCTCGCCTTCGCGCACCTCCATGTCAAAGGGCTCGATCTTGCCGCCCTTGCCATAGCCGGAGAAACGGTAGCGCACCTTGCCGGCGGCGTCGTTACGCTTGGCGCCGGCTTCGACCTCGGTTTCGAGTTCGCGGCCGAGCATCATCGCCACCAGGTCCTTGCGCGGCAGCGCAGCCGTGTCGCGCACGCCGACGAGCCGGCCGTTGCGCAGCACGGTGATGCGGTCGGAGACGGCATAGACCTGTTCGAGGAAATGGGTGATGAAGACGATGCCGAGCCCGCGCGCCTTCAACTGGCGCACGATGCGGAACAGCATCTCGACTTCCTGGGCGTCGAGGCTGGCGGTCGGCTCGTCGAGAATCAGCACCTTGCCGGACAGATCGACGGCGCGGGCGATGGCGACGACCTGCTGCACGGCGACGGAACAGCTGCCGAGCGCTGCCGTGACATCCAGATCCAGCCCGTATTGCGACAGGAGATCCGCCGCCATGCGGTTCATGACGCCCGTCGCGGTGAAGCCGAAGCGCCGGGGCTGGCGGTTGAGATAGATGTTTTCCGCAATGGTCAGGTTGGGAAGGAGGTTGACCTCCTGGTAGACCGTGCCGATGCCCATGTTCTGGGCATCCAGCGTGTTGCGCGGATCGACTGCGCTGTTGTCGAGCAGGATCGTGCCTTCGTCGCGGTGATAGGCGCCGGTCAGGCATTTGATGAGGGTGGATTTTCCCGCGCCGTTTTCGCCGAGGAGCGCATGCACCTCGCCGCGCCGCAGTGTGAAATCGATGGTGTCGAGTGCCCTTGCGCCCGGAAAGCTTTTGCAAATCCCGGTGGCGGCAAGGATGATGTCCGGGTCCGCCTGCATGCGATGTCGTCTCTTCGAGAAGGTGGCATCAGCCGACGGGCGGCATTCGCTTGTGGCGCGCTGCCGTTCGTCCCGCCGTCTCTTTGGGAATGGGGACCGTGCCTCAAGCGGCACGGTCCCGCAAGTGCGGCTCCGGTCTTAGTAGCCGAGACCCTTCTTTTCCTCATAGACCTTCTTCGGGTCGTCTGCCTGGGTGTAGAGCTTGGATTCGGTCTGGATCCACTTCTTCGGCAGCGTGCCGTCCTTGCGGAAGGCTTCCAGCGCGTCGAAGGCCGGGCCGGCCATGTTCGGCGTCAGTTCGACGGTGGCATTGGCTTCGCCGGCGGCCATCGCCTGGAAGATATCCGGAACGGCGTCGATCGAGACGACGAGGATATCGGTGCCCGGCTTCAGGCCGGCTTCCTTGATCGCCTGGATGGCGCCGACGGCCATGTCGTCGTTGTGGGCATAGAGGGCGCAGATGTTCTTGCCGCCGTCTTCCGCCTTCAGGAAGCTTTCCATGACTTCCTTGCCCTTGGTGCGGGTGAAGTCGCCGGTCTGGCTGCGGATGATCTTCAGGTTGTCCTTGCCGGCAAGCGCTTCCTCAAAACCCTTCTTGCGGTCGATGGCCGGCGAGGAGCCGGTCGTACCCTGCAGTTCGACGACGTTGCACGGCTTGCCGGCGACGGTGTCGACCAGCCACTTGCCGGCGACATTGCCTTCATGGACGAGATCGGAGGTGACGGCGGTCATGTAGAGGTCGTCTTTCGAATCGACCGTGCGGTCCAGCAGGATGACGGGGATTTCGGCATCCTTGGCTTCCTGCAACACTTCGTCCCAGCCGGTCGCGACGACCGGAGCGACCAAGATGGCGTCGACGCCCTGGGCGATGAAGGAGCGGAGCGCCTTGATCTGGTTTTCCTGCTTCTGCTGGGCGTCGGCGAATTTCAGGTCGATGCCGCGCTTCTCGGCCTGCTGCTTGGTCAGCGTCGTTTCCGCCGCGCGCCAGCCGGATTCCGAACCGATCTGCGAAAAGCCGACCGTCAGGTCCGCCGCATTGACCGGCGACAGAAAGCAGGCAGCCAGAACCGTGGCACTCGCGAGTGCGTTTACAAATTTCATGATTTCCTCCCACAGATGCTGCACTGTGCAGCCGGGAAAGAAAAATCATATTATAATACTAATGTAAATGGACAATCGTCATTTCCCGCGGAGACTGCCTACGATTTTGGTTAAGGGTGCCGGCAGGCGCCGGAACGGGCACGAGGCAAGAAAAAGCCTGCCGCTCTATCGCGGACGAGCCGAAAGCCAGAGAACACGGCAGAAATCCATCCATGGACGGCTTGAGAACTGGTCACGGATCGACGCCCGCGGGCTTCGTCCCGTCCTGCTCTCTATTATACTATGAAAGGAAATTGGAGGCCTCGCCGAGAATCGAACTCGGGTGCAAGGATTTGCAGTCTCTTTCCCAGCTTTGAAAAGATTGTGCTTTTTGCCCGTGTGTCGCAGACATGTTGCAGTCAGTTGAGCAAAATGTTCGCGGCCTGTGCTAGTTCTGTCCCGTCGTCGCTGCGCGGGAAGAGGTGGCCGTAGACGTCCATAGTCATCACGATAGAGGCATGGCCGAGCCGTTCTTGCACCATTTTAGCCGGCAGACCGAGCCCGCCGTCTTCCTTTCGGTTGATCAGCCAGCTCGCATAGAAATGGCGCAGGGCATGCAGGCCGGTATATTTCGCCTCGACGATCGGGTTGCCTTCTGCATCCTTACCCGTCAAAGTCGTTACGCCGGCGCGGATCATCGTAGGGATTAGCCCTTTATTCACGATGTTCGTGTGCGAGCGTGGCTCGCCATCGGGGTTGGCGAAAACAAGAGCCGTCCCGTTCGGCTGTTTCAGCCGATACTCTTTCAGCACATTGATGACCAGGGGAGGGACCGGAATAGTCCGGTTGCCTGCTTCCGACTTGGTAGGACCGATTTCCTTAAATTGATCGGCGCGCTGGCTGACGCTGATCTCGCCGCGCTTGAAGTTGATATCCTGCCAGCGAAGACCGCGCAGCTCGGACGAGCGCATGCCGGTGAAGATCGCCGTGACGAGGAGAGGGCGCCAATGGTCCGTGAGAGCGCCTACGAGCGCTTTGATCTCCTCGCGGGTAGGAATGTCTATCCCGACCTCGATACGCCCCTTCTGGCGCTTCTCCTGGCGGCGGTCGCGACCCTTACGACTCGATCGGATATCCCGAACCGGATTGCGCATAGCAAGACCGCGCTCGCATGCGTCGGAAAGAATGGAGCCGAGGGAGGTGATGATCTTCTTCACCATGGCGGGTGAGCGTCCCTCCTTGCGAAGCTTGTCCTCAAAATCGCGGATCGCCGGGACCGTGACGCGTGAAAGAAGCATTTGGCCGATCAGCGGTACGATGTGATGTTCGAGGTGGCTCTTGCGCTGGTTGACCGTCGATCGCTCAAGGCCTGCGCTTTCGCCCGACGTTACCCAGAGAGTGCCGGCCTTCTCAATCGTGACACTGGCGCTGTCCGCGACGTGAACGCCTTCCCTGACCTCCACGGAGGCGGTAGCGGCGAACTGGTCTGCCTCCTTCTTCCTTGCGAAGGATTTTAGCCGGCGTTTACCCGCGGTGTCGCTGTAGTCAACGACCCAGGCTGACTTTTCAACACCCCTAGGCGTGACCCATGTGCGCTTGCGGACACTCATTTTCGCGGATCCTCGTCGTCGTCAAGATCATGTGTTTCCACATACTTGCCAGTGGTTCCGCTCGCATTGAATGCGTGCTCTTCTTCGATATCAAGGTTCATCGAAGACGCCGCTTCTTTGGCTTGTTCGGCCAGATATTCCTGCCACTTGGTTTGCAGCTGCTTCTTTGCAGCGGGATCGATACCGGAAATGCGTCCCTGCAGAAGATCTTCCACAGTCTCTTCCACACCTGTGACAAGTTGATCGATGTTTCCATCGGTGGCACCACTTTTCAGAACGTCGAGGACTTCGAATAGCGCCGCAAGCCTTTCAGAAATAGGAAGAGGCTCGGGAAATTCGCGCTCTAAGATTCTAACGATCTCTGCGTTCATGCTGCGTCCGTGCCGTTCAGCATATACCTTTACTCGCTCTCTCAGCCCCGGCGGCAATCTCAGCTGAAACTGATCTGAATTCGTTCGATTGACAGTCATCGCGCCCAATTCCCATTGAAACATATCCAATGGATATAATTTCATTTGACGTCAATCATATCCTTTGGCTATGTAATATCCAGTGGGTATTAACAAGGGATGCCTTAAAATGACAAAGGACCAGATGCCTGACAGCTCGCTTGAGCTTGTCTGGGGAGCCGCAGAGATAGCTAAACTTATTGGCCGATCGCCGCGTTCGACTTTCCACATGCTCGATAATGGCGAGCTCCCGGCAAAAAAGGTTGGTGGCCGATGGGTGGCTGAGCGCAACCAGCTCATCCGATTCTTCATGGGTGACGCTGCTTAAGCCGATCATGTCGCGGCCACGGTAGGCCGCAATCTCGACCATCTGACAATTTGGAGAACAATCATGCCGAGCAAATCAGCCCCGGCCGCCGGCGGCGGCGTGCCCGCGTTCGCCGACCTATCACAACGATATTCACCGAGCGTTGTGGCCGCGGCGCAAGTCTATGCCGATTTGGCCGAGGCTCCAGCCAATCCTGTTGTCTGGTTGAGGGAGCAGGGGCTCACCGCGCTGGAGGCGACACAGGCCCTCAAGCTCGCAAGAGATTTCAAGACGGCGAGGGGGACATTCGGTTGACACATCTTCCCTGGATGCCGGTTTACGTCGGTGACGAACTCGCCGAAACCTCTCACTTGAACGCCGAAGAGTACGGTGCCTATGCCTTGCTCAAGATGCATCTCTGGCAGCATGGACGGTTGCCATGCGACGACGAGCGGCTGGCGCGAATTGCCAAATGCGGAGCCGAACGGTGGGCGATCGTACGGGATGCTCTGTGGTCACTCTTTGAGGATGGCTGGCGTCACCCTCGCCTCGAGGCCCTCCGCGGAGAGGCTGAAGAGACCCACCGGAAGCGGTCAGAAGCAGGCAAGAGAGGCGGTCGCCCCCGTGCAAATGAAAAGCCGGGCTATAAGCCGGGCTTAAGCCCGGAAAAAGCCGGGCCTAAGCATCCACAACCACAACCACAACCACAACCACAATCACATTCATATTCAGACCCACAGGCACAGCCAAAACCAGATGGCTCTGCTGCTGAAAAGGAAAAAGGGGGTACGAATACGCGCGAGGCGATGTTTACGCCTTACCCAGTTCCATCTTCAGCCGCGGAAGGCCGGGCTTTCCTCGCACGGATGGGTGTCCCTGCATCCAAGATGGACACCTGCTTGAAGCAAATGATGGCCGGCAACCTTTCTCACTACGATCTTGAAGGAATCCTTGAGACGCGAGGTGCAGCATGAAGCCCGAACAGCTGAGTCTTTTCGATTGGGCAGCAAAACGCCCGACGGCGGAGGTCATCGACATCATGCCGGCGATCATCACCAAGATCGCAGCCGAACCGTGGCCTCCGAAACCGAAGAGTGGAGAGCTTGTGCCGCTGAAGCGAGGTGCAGCATGACGCCCCTTGTCGACATCAAGCCGGGTCAGTGGGTTCTGGCCTTCAATGAGCCATTCGGTCCGTATGACTGCACTTTAGCTGAGCACCTTGAAAAATTTGCGAGTCAAGGCGGGGGATGGGACCACGTTTCATGTGACGAACTCTTCCATCTCTACCGTGTGTCCTGGGTCATGCCAAAGACCTACAACGCTGACGAAATGGTGACGCACTGGAGGGCATATCTGAAAAAGAGGTTGTGTCGGTCACTCGTCATCGCTGCGGGTGATCGGCGAGAGATGATCGATCTACGTGATCGATTCTACGAAATCGGCGTTGATACGACGCGGCGCATCAACACTGAGATGCATCGCGTTGTTGCGAAATTCGCCCAACGTGAGGAGGCCAAGGCCCTCCAGCGCATCCACAGCATCCTCCCCCACGTTTTCGAACCTGCTGAAGGAAACTCTCCGTGAAGAGCGACAATGTCACGAAATCCGACAATGATCTGAGCAAGGTCAATACCGGCGAGGCCAGCGTGACATCAGCGCGGGATCTGGCACGAGAACGGAAACGTCGGGAAAGAGCTCGGAAAAAACAGGCGGCGGAAATCCAGTTTGTCCGGACCGATGCCAGCCTTTATCTCCATCCCGACCGGCTCAGCCAGAAGGCCGGCGCTCCTAAGCATCTTCTCCGCCGTATGGCGTTAAAGGAATTGGCGGATAATGGTCTCGATGCTGCACCCACCGTCACGCTAACCACAATCGATGATGACACCTTCGTTATTCAAGACGATGGTCCCGGCATTGACCCCGCGAAGGTGGCTATGATGTTTTCGGTGACGCGGCCGATGATGTCATCGAAGTTGGTCCGCCGTCCGACACGCGGCATGGTCGGGAACGGTAACCGTGTCGTCGCCGGCGCCGCCTTTGCAAGCGGTGGTTTCCTCGTCGTTGAGAGCCGCGGCGCACGCCAAGAGTTGTCATTTGACCGAACTACCGGCGAAACCGTGGTCACAGCACGCACCGCCAGCGAGTTGAACAACGGGACGCGCATTACGATCAAATTCGGACCCGCGCTGCCAAGGGATCCCGCTGCTACCATGTGGGGTGATATCGCCATTCGCCTCGCCGGCGCAGCGGCAAAACCCATGTTGACACATCCAGACTGGTATTCTGATTTGGCGTTCGCTGAGCTGATTGACGCAGCGCGGGGAACCGCTCAGGATTTGGCAAGCCTGTTCGGCGTCGACTTGCGTCACGCCGCCGATAAGGGAGTTGAGCAAGGTCAACCCGAAGGCGGCCAGCGTGACATCGACCCCGATGGCCCGGCGAGCGGGCTCACGCTCGACTTACTCAAGAAGCTGGCGCCGGCGATGCCAAAGCTAATTCCAATTCCCGAAGACACCTTCGGTGGCGCTTACAAGGTCGAGCGGATTGACGCCAGAGTTGCCGGCGCAACGGTACCGGCAATCGTCCAGGTCTGGAGCTTCGAGCAGAAAAATCGTGGGACGGGGAACAGTGTCCTTCTGCTTGTCAACCGCACGCCTGCTGTCGCGCACGTATCTGTTCACGTCGGCGGTTCCTCCTACATCAGCGGATGTGGTATGGGTTACATCTCCATTGGAACGGTACCAAAGGGCGATTATGACATCACGATCGCCATCACAACTCCCTCTATCGCGCTGATCAGCGATGGGAAAACCCCTGATCTCTTTCCATTCAAGGCTGGACTTGCCGAGTCCGTGGGATCTTCGCTTCGTCGTTCTCATCGGCCGAAATCGCGGGGCGTCTCGATCAAGGATGCCGCTTTCGAGATCATGGAGGAGGCTTATCTGAAAGCGAGCGCCAACGGCACACTGCCGGCGAACGCTCGTCAGGTGATGTATGCGGCCCGCGGCTACATTTTGGAACGCACTGGCAACGGAAAGCTGAATGATGCCTACTTCACTCAGAATTTGCTTCCTGCATTCCTGGATGAGAATCCCCATCTAACTGCAGACTGGGACGTCGTTTATGACGCCCGTGGTCACATGGTCGAACCACACACCGACCACAGTCTGCCTCTTGGGACACTCCAGGTCCGTCAATACCTTCAGCGTAAGTCGCGAAACGAATCCGCCGGACTGATCGCCACGTCAGCCGGCTTTCATTCCACGGCTGGGCCAGGGGACCGGTACGGCGCCGCGTTATTCATCGAAAAAGAGGGGTTCGAACCACTGCTTCGGGCGGCGCGTATCGCTGAACGTTTCGACCTGGCGATCATGTCGACGAAGGGCATGAGTGTTGTGGCTGCGCGAGTGATGGTTGATCGCCTATCGTCGTCGGGCCTGAAGATCCTCGTTGCCCATGATCTCGATATCAGCGGCCTTGACATCTTCGGAACACTTGGGCGCGACGGAGCCCGGTACCGCTTTAGCAGCACGCCGGATGTCCATCGTATCGGTCTCAAGCTGCGTCAAGCCCGGTCCATGGGTTTGGATGCAGAGCCTCAAGCGTTCAAAGGAGACAAGTCACAGACCGCTTACCGGCTTGGTCAACACGGCGCCAGCCGAGATGAGATAGAATTCCTGCTCGGTGGCCAGCGCATTGAGTTGAACGCAATGTCGTCGGACCTGTTTGTTCAATGGCTCGAAACAGAGCTGCAGGCGCATGGCGTGGAAAAGGTAATCCCTCCAGCCGCCGTGGTCGAGCAACATGCTCGGCGGGTCATCGGATTACACCATCTCGCGGCAGACATTGCCAAGCTTGAAAGGGATGCCAAGAAATACGCGGAAGCTGTGAAACTGCCGGACGATCTTGATGACCGTATGCGTCAGGCATTTAACGCTGATCCATTGATCCCGTGGGAAGAAGCCTTGGATAGAGCGTTGCGAGGTGTAGCATGACACACAAGCCTCTCTCCTTGGGCAAAGTTCTTGGGGCCGAGTTATCTAAGCCCAATTCCCGCTTCTCGCAGGGCGGCCAAGAACGCGGCCCGGGCAGCATCCGGGTGTTCCTTGCGGTTGAGCGCATCAAGGCAGGTCCGCAGTGCAGTTTTATGGGCCGGCCCACGTTTCGCCGGCCAATTCCGCCGCAAGTAGACGGCAGCTGTGCGGGCCGAATTGATCGTGCAATACCGGCCATCGACCTGATGGCTCAAAACGATTGCTTCAAATCCGTCGATCATCGGAGATCACACCAAGCCGACGGCGTAAGGGACGACCTGTCGGTCGGCGGCATAGTCACGGGCGAACGCGTCGGTTTCGTTTTGACCCCGGGCCACCAACACATCGGCGCAATCGGGGTGAGCAAGCTCCGCGACCGCCGCGCAATCATCGACTTCGTCAATCGTCGTGCTGTCGAAAAATCTCGTCATGTCATCTCCTCCGGTTTGGCGCATCAACGAGCGAATCGCGGTTTCAGTTCCGCGGTCTTTCGGCAAGCTGGGAGGGTTTAGAATGGACGACCTACGGACCCTCAGAGCCGAGTTTGGGGAGATCAAGCGGGCATTGTCCAAGCGGCCCACGACCCGGCAGCTCGTCGGCATTGCTGCCGCCGCAGTCGTCGTTGCCGTTGCTGCAACCGTGGCGCTCGCGTCGATGACCTTGAACGGAGGCTGAGAATGTCGTCGCTCTTTTCTGCTGAAGAGATGCCGGAGATCCGCGGCGGTGATAGCCTTTGGCCGATCCTGATGGAGCCTGACGATATCATCAGCGTCAAGGAAGCCATGTTTCGTGCCGACCTCGATCATAAGGCCGTTCGGCGCCTGTGCAAAATGCACGCCATCGCTCGGCAGACAGGTCGATCTGCGCCGCTTCAAATCAGCGGTCCAGCGTTCGAAATGGTGATTTCCGGCGACATGGTCGCGCTGGAGCTGTTGCGCGCGAACAGGAGGGATCATCCGCGGGTACAAAGATATTTCGACCATCTGGGCATCAGCCATCTGCAGGCGCGGGAACGGAAGGAGAAACTGGGGAAACGCGACCACTCGTGACCAATCGCCAGGCCGCCAAGCGTCTGATTTACTCCCTCAAGACGCAAGAAGGAGTGGCCAAAATGGCGGATGATCGAAGCGTTAATCTCATGCTCCGCGGAGGGCGAGTTACCGAAGGGTTCCGCGAAAATCTCTTCGATGCAGCAAATCGGGAAGGACGAAGCGTCAACGAATTTGTCTTGAGGTCCGCGGCGGAAAAACTGCTGCGCTCCGGCCGTCCGATCAGCGGCGTTTTCGATAGCGGCGATGTCGATGACTTGTTGCGGGAGATCCAGTTGTGAGAGTTCCCCGGATCCGCCGACAAGAGCAGGTCGTCACTGTCGACCAGGCGAAGCAAGTCGCCGTGACGGAGGCCCGAAAGATCGGCCGGACGATTGGCAATCTCATCGCGGAGCATGCGGTCAGGAGCCTCACCCCCGTCAACGTCGTGAAGAGTGAGCTCGGCTATCTCATTGCTGCGGCCGAGGTCGATCTCTCCAAGATGCAGATGCCTCAACCGATCTACGACCTCGCCGTCGGCCACATAAGGGACGCCGCGGTTACCGAAATCCTACGGGTGGTGGAAGGCATCGACCCGGCTGCATTTGCGAAAGGAACAAACGATGAACAATCTGTCTGAGGTCGACCGGATCCGGTCAATCTTGACCTCGCCAGGCGGCGTTCAGTTTCGCAGCGTCGCCAACGTTCTCGCATTCGAAACGGGGGTCGGACCTTGCGAGTGCGACAGCATTTTCGAGGCCCTGGCCAGGGATTGTGGGTTGGTCTTGCCCTTGGCCGCCACCCCGACACACGAGGGTAGCGAACATGTTCACTGACTACATCGGCTCAAGCGGATGGGCGATGCCACCGGAAAAAGCTCGTGAACTTTTGTCGATCGCAGAGCGGTCGAACGAGGTCAGCCCGCAGGCGCTGGAAGCCTATCGGTCTGCCTCACTGTCTCGGGCCGAACGTGCCACCGAGCGCGACGGTGTTGCCATCATTCGCATCGAGGGACCGCTTTTCAAAAAGGCAAATCTGTTCGTTTCGATGTCGGGAGCGACGTCCTACGAGATGGTGCGCCGGGATCTGCAGGTGGCTTTGGATGACAAGGGCATCCACTCCATCGCGCTCTATGTCGATAGTCCTGGCGGCGAGGCCAACGGCTGTGACGAGCTCGCCAGCGCCATCTATGCCGCCAGGTCGAAGAAGCCGATCACCGCGTTTGTCAGCGGCATGGCCGCCAGCGGCGGCTATTGGATCGCCTCAGCGGCCTCCCGGGTGGTGATCTCGGATGCCGCGATGCTCGGTTCGATCGGCGTCGTTCTCGGTCTTCCTGATCGGTCGGAAGCCGACCGCCGCCGCGGTGTGCGCACCATGGAATTCGTCTCGTCACAGTCGCCGGGCAAGCGGCCGGATCCGAGCAGCGACAGAGGCCGCGCCCAGATCCAGACCCTTGTTGACGACCTCGCCGGAGTTTTCGTGGCTGCCGTCGCAAAGCATCGCGGCGTCAGCGTGGACACCGTCACCCGCAACTTCGGCGGCGGCGGCATGAAAGTGGGCGCCAAGGCGGTCGCCGCTGGGATGGCCGATGACGTCGGCCAATTCGAGGCCGTTATCGCCGGGATGATCCGGAACAAGGGAGCGGCTTGGCCGTCCAGAAAGGAACCGACAATGAGCATTCAAGCTGCAAGCCACGCCGGCATCGTCGCCGCGGCCGCCGCCCAGGAGACCGAACGCTGCCAGAGCATTCTTACCTGCCAATACGCCAAAAGCATGCCGGGACTGATTCACATTCTGGCATTTGAAACCACCGTTTCGCACCGGGATGCTCTGACCATTCTGGCAGCCATCGCCGGCGGCATGGCCACGGCGCCGATAAGCGGAACTGCCAGTCGACCAGAGCCGGGCCGCATCAGTGCCGAGGCCGCCGCCGCCGGCTGGCAAAAGGCCGTTGCCACCACGAACGGCGGTGCCAGTGCCGAGGACCTGGAGCAGCGGAAACCGAAGACGACATCAGACGCTTGGGCGGCGGCAATCGCGCAAGCAAACCGTTTCGCCTGAAAATAAGGAGATCAGGACCATGAAAAATCCCTTTAAGAAACGCGATGGCGTTGCAGAGATCGAGCGGGAATTGATTACGCTTGAGAAGCGCAAAACCGATGAGGAGCGGCAGCGCTCCGAAACGATGCAGGCGCTCGAGGAAGCCAAGGAACTTCGGCGCGAATCCCTGTCCAGTGAGGACGGCGATGTCGAGAAGGTGACGGCAACAATCCGGCGTCTTGCCACTGAAGCGGCCGATCATGCCGACCTCCTTGGTGAGATTGACCAGCAGATCATCGATGCCCAGGCCCGCCTGACCTCGGCTCGTGAACGTGAGAGCCGCAATGCCGAAGTAACCAGGCTGAACCGCGCCGCCGATTCGATCGATGCCAAGGCCCCGGAATTGAAAAAGGCGGCCGCGACGCTGGCCCGGCTTATTCGGTCCGTCGGCGCTGAGCTTGCCGATGACGATGGTTTGTGGCCAACGCATAGCACAAAGCGCCCATCGGAGCGGCCGGAGGGACGTGCTGACTTGGCGTCCAGGCGGGAAGGCATGGCCGCACTTGTCGCGGAGCTCGTAGCGGCAGAGCTGCCCGAATTGTTCGACGTGACGTACGATAACAGGTTCGGGTATATGGGCATCCTGGTCCGGCTGGTAAACCCAAGGGTCCAGCAGCCCGACTGGATCGGACGGGAGGTGCCGGAACCACCTCTGGACACGGCAACGGCGCTGCAGTCGATGTTCTCCAATCGGCTGCGTCAGCGTGCCGCAACGATTGAACTTGGATCGACACGGCTGTCAGAAAACTCGATCGCCAGATTGGCTGGGCTGCCCGTGCCGTGGCCGGAACTCGAAAGCGTCGAGCAGGCGATCGGTTGACCAAATCAAATGTCTCCAATTCGGGCGCCTGTCTGGGGCGCCCTTATTCTTTGCCTCGAGGATGCTCTATGACCGATGCCAAGCATAAATTCTCCCGACCGCGCAACAAGATGGCGAATGTAAAGCGTCACCACACCGAGCGTTTCAAGGGCTATCGTCTAGTGGAAAGGTGGACGAACGGAAAAGCTGCACACATCGGGTTTTGGCTTGGAAACCACAAGACATCCGGTGAGGTGTCAAAACTCCTGGCGGACGGGACCAGCCAGGAAACTATCCGGGCAATGATCCGCCGATGGCGCCTTCCAATGCAGGAATCGAAAAGTGGCTATGTGGTGAAGCTCGATACCTATCGGAAAAAATTGCTGATCAGAGAAGCGAGTAAAAGGGGCATCACGCCAGAAGCTTTACTGAAGCGAGTCGCGGATTGTGTGATTGGTGACAGACTTTATGACGCCGTGCTTGACGATAAGCACGGTTGAGCGGTCAGTCACGATCCTGATCTCTCAGTTTTCGACGTACCAACCGACCACGGCCACGGCGATGCACCTTCTTGCTTTGCATGACATTTGTCGGCTCTTCATGAGGCGACTTTTTTACTTCACCTTTGAGGAAGGCTCGGACGGTATTAGGGATAGGGACATTGGTGTCGTCGGCTATCTCGGCAGCTTTGACCATTCCTGCGTCACGTTTCGCGCTCTCTTTTCGCTGTGATTGCAAGCCCTCAAGATAACGTTGATAGGAAGGAGGGGGATTTGGAGCGCTGTCACCAGTACGAAGAGGAAGCGTCGGTGGGTCTATGTTTTCGTGTTCCATAAAGGCCTTGAGGAAATCAAACAAGGCGAGTGGGGGCGCGCTTTCCTGGCGAAGAACAAGCCGTTCTCTGTCCCTCATTTCACGCTTTTTTTCGTTGCGCTCCGAAACTATCGTCACGACCGGATATGGCTGATCTCGGTTCACACCCTTGAAACTCTCACGCCCATGATATTCGAAAACGCCGTTGAAGAGATGCAGGGTGGCTGCTTTTGAAAGGTGGTATGCCAAACCGACTGACGCTGTGAAACGATCTGATGTGGCATTCTTGGAGATGCGAAAACCAGTATCAATGCCGGTTCCGAGAAAATCGAACTTGCTAGGCTGATCGTCCGCGGACTTCTCAAAATCCTCATCGGGCTCGTCAGATTCTGTAGGGGTGTTTGCATTGCCGCTCAACACCTCAATACTGATATTTTCGGAAGGGAAGGCGGCCAGCCAGCCCGAGCCCTTTACATCCAAGGCTACATTGCCATCGAGCTGGCTTCCATATTCGTCCAGTGCTGCAAGAAAGGCCTGGACGCAACAAGCTATGTGCTGCACCGATTCTACGCGGCAACAGAACAATATCTCATCGCCTATCGTCTTCCAGATTTTCGGACAACCGGGTGGCTCGGCATTAGGATCACCCTGCACATTCGTTGCCTGCCGATAACGGCCGCGAAGCGTTTCAGGAAATTGCCTGTAAAATTGTCGAAACTCATGAACCCAGTGGGGGTGTGGATTCGCTGGATCAGGCTTGTGTTGCTGATGCGCCATCTTAAAAGCCGTGGAGCCAACTAGGTCCACGGTCAAAAACAATCGCACTCGGTAATTTGGTGTGCTCAAGTACCCTCAAGGCCTTTCGCTCTGACCCTGGCGGCCTGACCACTGACACCGAAAAAACGGGCCGCGGCGTCAATCCCTTCCTCATCCACGATTTTGCGGAACATAGCCTCGGGCATGGTGAATGCAGCCGCAAACCAGTTTGCTTCCCATTCACAACGTTGGTCGTTTCCTTCGATCCAACGGTAAGCCCTCATCCCATCGCCGGGAAACTCTTCACTGACGAGAGGGAAATGCAAAAATAGATGGCCTAGTTCATGCGCGATTGTGAAACGGTTCCTCGCCATTGATGTCATTGTTGGCAGGAAAATTTCGAATGAACGATCCGGCTCAATTAGGATGGATTCCGGCTTATCGCCCACAGCGTTCCGGTAGGATATGTACCCGTTGAGATCAGCCACAAGATGCTCGATCGGCATCCCAGGCTGATAATTTACTTCGTCGGCGACTTCTTCAGCAAAGTCAGAAACAGCTCGCTTGGACGCTCCGGTAGGGAGCGGATTATGATACTTCATGAATACCTCCCTGTATGTGGTAGAATTGGGCGGCGAAGCGACTCGCCGTCACGAGATTTCCTATATAGTGACGAATATCCCCGTTATCCACAATTGCCTTAGGAAAGGTATTGACAGCTATTACCTCGGTTACGGTGCTGGGGGTGCAATTTGTGGTGATGGTCCGGCGGGGGAACCAGAAGGACGTGTCCCGCGCGTATCTACGCCGGCGCCGCCGGATGGCTGTTTCAGGTTCAACGTGGTCTCAAACCCGGCAGCCTTGGTCAAAGAATGCTCGACGGACGCGATGCGATAGGAGCCGTCGATCCCCGGGCGGATGCCGGAGAGATTGCAGAGCGCTTCCGGTTCAGCAAAGACGTTACCGAGGATGGTGACGGAACCGCCACCTTTTTCACGGTCCGATTTTTTCCCCTGTGTCGTGGCTTGCTGTTTGGCCTGCGCCTCGTCCGACGCGGTGATCACGGTGCGGAGCGCACTGGAAACATCGTCGACTCCTGTCGGGACATCGACCTTCATCCGCTGCCCTTTCTTCACGTCGAAGTAGGAAATCTCGACGTTTTTGAACTTCGGCCGGGAGATGATCGGGGCAATGTTGCCGCTGATCAGGTTGACCCCGTAGGTCACGGCGATCGGCGTCAAAGTCTGACCAGATACCGAGATCCCCTCGTTGATCGCGACCATATAGCAGCGGTTGCCGATGATCTTGAAGGATGCGCCGACCTCGTTGGCGATCCGCTGCCCCCAGGACATGAAACTCTCATTCTGGGCCAGCCAGTACGGCCGCTGGATCGACTTTATCGACCCGGCCACGGAAACCTGCAGCCCGGCCCGGCCGCCGAACTCCGAGGCGACGTCGGCGAGGCTGGCGTCGTCCTTGTGCTTCAAGAACGGTTCCTTGACCTTGCTGCCCAAGTCGACACTGGAAGCACCGACACTCATTCTTCGGCCATCCCCTTTGCTGAAGCTGTAGTCGACGTCGGACACGAAGCCCATGAAGGCTTGGTCGCCGTTGATGTTGATCATCACCGGCGCCCGGTCCTGAGGCAGGACGATGTCACCATAAGGGTCTGCCAGTTCGATCGAGCATTCATCCGCGGCGTTGTCTGCGGCGCGCGTGATCTTAATTGATAAAAGGCGCGGCTCGAACCGGGATGTAACATCCTGGCCGGCGACGATGACCTGATAAGAAGTAGAAACGATACCCATTTCAGAATGTCCCGTGGTCAGTAAAGTTGCGGTTCATCTGCCGGCTGACAGAGCTGGAGCCGGTGCGAGGCACGTTGTCAGCCGCATTGGCTGCCACTGTCGCAGCCGCCTTCATCGTGGCCACAAACTGCTGGGCAAGCCGAACTGCTTCTTGCAATGCGGATGTGTCGACGGCCGGCGTGGCGGTTACCGAAAGGGCCTGCTGGATCTGTGAGCCGGCGTTTTCGGCCTGGTCGACCGCGGCCTGGATGCTGTCGGACGGCGCCGGCCCGGCACCGAGCCCGACGCGGTGACGGCCGCCCTCGAAAGCAACCTGACCAAACTGCCGTTGCCAATTGTCCCGGTCCTGCTCCGGTCCTTGGGGATAGTATTTGTAGGGCGGCTTCTTGCTCTCCTTCGTCGCATCCCGTCCGACGAGGCCAACACCGATGATGGCGGAGAGTGCGGCTACCGCAGTCCAGAACGTCGGCGATGATGCCACGGCGGCGAGTGCCCCTCCGCCGGCCGTGGTGCTCGCTGCACCGGCTGCTACGGTTCCAGCAGCACCGACCTTGCCACCAGCAGCCAGGCTGACGGCAGCAGCCTCGAGCGATACCGCCGCGGCGTTGAGAGCGGGGCCAGCGGTTCCCAGCGACCACAAGCCAGCCAGAAGCTTCCAGCTGCCGTAACCAGCCATGGCCGCACTGCCAGCGATCCCTGCCTTTGCCATCGGGTCACCATCGCGCCACAACTGCTGGAATTTGTTGATGGCATCCGTCATCGAATTCATACCCGCCGTGGCGGTGGGCAGGATATCGTCACCAACGGCGGCGGCGAGGTTGCGAAGCGAGGTCACGAACCCCGTGGCGCCGACGAACGGATCTTTAAACCGGGCTTCGTCAGCGGCATCCGGTCCCATGGCGTTGCTGTACTGTTCGAACAGGCGGTTGACCTGCTCCTGCTGAGTTATGATCCTGGTGATGAGACCAGTAGCATTGGTGTTTCTCGAAAGCTTGGCGACGGCCTGGGCGACGTCGGTCTCATTGCTCATGTCGACGCCGTCGTTCTTCAGGGCCGGTATCAGAACCTGCTTCACCCATTCGTCAGGATCTCGTCCAAAGGTATCGGCGCCGACGAGGTCACCTCCTCTCCGGATACCGATGCGCTCCTGTTCCGCAATGTTCTTCTTCGAGGCAACGGCATTCGAGCCGATGACGAAAGCCTGATAGGCCGAGGAGAGCGCTGCGCCGAAACCCTCAGCGGTCATATCCTGCATGAACGCTGGCGCCTTGCCGGCGAGAAACTCGGTCGACAAGCCGGGCACGGCGATCTTGCCGCGCCGGGCGAACTGGAAGAGCTTGCCGACGTCAAGATCCGCGCCTTCGACCTGCGCGGCCCGGATCAACCCCGCAATGATTTCGCGGGTATTTCTGATACCGAGTTCGCCACCGCTGTTCTTGCCCGCATTGTCGATGCCCCGGAGAAGGTTCTGAAGCTCACCGACGGCAACATCCGTGCCCTTCGCGCTCTGCAGGGTCACCATGCCCTTGACGAGATCCGGCAAGATTTCCAGCCCGGCCTCAACCGATCCCATCATGTTTCGGGCGTTTCGGGCGAGCTCTGCTATCTCTGTGATCGAGACCGAAGGATATTGCCCGCCGAGTTCCTCCGCCTTGGCGATGATCTGATCCTTTTCGCCCTCAGGGATATTGCCCATCTCCTGCCTGAACTTCTCACGCTGCCATTCCGAGGCGGCAACGGTACCTTCACGGATGGCCTGGCCACCGAAGTAAATGGCGGAGCCGCTACCGAGGGCGTACAAACCCAATCTTTTGAGTTCGTTGATGCGATCGCGCAGACGCCCGGTGTGGTCTTCAGCAGCCTTTGCCGCGGCCGCCATCTCCCGAAGATGGCTGAGTGCCCCAAGCTGCCAGCGGCTTATTTCAGCACCCCGCAAGGCGCCCGAAAGGTTCTTCTGCTTGAAAGCCGCTTGCAGCCGCTCCCAGGAATTGCGCAAGGTATCGAGCTCTCGGGCCGACGCTCCCATTTTGTCGATCTGGCTCTGAAACCGGCCGCCCCACGGCGCCGAATTCAGCCGCGCCGCGGCGCGCTGGATAGCATCCATGCTGCCTGTGATCCGATCTGCCGATCCCTTTGCCTGCCCCGATGCCTCATCCTTCAGCCGGAGGAGAAGCTCGCCGATGAATGTCCTCGCCATTTCAAATCCGCCTTCCTGTCGCCAGTGCGACATCAAACCGAGCTCGAGCCATCTGGATGTTCACCGCCTCGCAGTACCAGCCCAGCAACTCGCACCATTCCATGTTCATGACTTCGCCGATTGGCGTCTTCAGGGTGCAGGCGACGATGGCGGCGTAGCCCCTCCAGCCGGCAGGGACGATGCGAGCAATACCTTCAGAGCGCGGGGAAAAAAATCTGCTGCCTCCCGGTCGACCTCCGCCTGGTCATCGGCATCTAGGGCATCCCAGACCTCGATCGGGCAGTCCACCGTCGGCGGCATCAAGGATCCGCCGTCCTTCAGCCTGGCGAAGAAGTCTTGGACCTCTTTGCCGGTGATCCGGCGCACCCGGATCTCGGTGACAAGGGTTTCTCCGAATCGTACCGGCCACTGCAGCGAGACCAGCTTTTCCCGGGCAGCAGGGTTTTCGATGTAGGCAGCAACCGGCGCCTGCGGCTCGGTCTGATCCATGGTGTTTTCGGGCATCTCTGCAGCTCCTCTGTAGCTGAATTTAAGGATTTCAGACTATCAGAGCCCAGCGGGAACAAACAGTGAATATTGCCCCAAAATGCCTGATTTTCGGGGTTTTGAGCCAGGCACCGGTCACCTCCTGACCGTGAACGCGACAAGGGGAGATGACCTCCCCCTCCGAAAACAAATTTGCCCGACAGACGGCGATGCTGCGCCTCGCAGGCCGTTGCCCCTTGGTACGGTCCCTAAAATCTTCGCTTTGCCACAGGGCCGCCCCAGGGCGGGCGTGGAGCGAGCGTTACATGCCGCACATCATCCGGAACTTGCACGTCCCCACGGCTTGCTGTGCGGACCTGGGGTGGCCAAGACATGGTGGCGCTGCGGCTCGGTAGGCGCCGGGAGGCGCAGGCAGGCAAGGGGGCGGTATACTGGCCTATGGGCAAGGCGGCCATGGGCGGGCCTGCCATAGCCGATGCCACTGTGCTGTTGTCGTGCATCAACCGATCTGCGGACCGATATGCCAGGGAATTGGTATTGCGCAGGGAGGTGGACAGGGAGGTAGGGCCGGACCCGCCACTGTGGGGGCTCGAGAAGACCGGATTATCCGGTGTATTGCACCGGTCAAGGTCGAGACGATTTCACTTTCGTCGCCGGGCCAGTTCAGGGCGCTACCGCCGTGCCGGTGATCAGGTCCTCATTGCCGATCTGGTCGCGGCGGGCAAACTGCCAAGAGTGTTGGAGGTTTCTCGTCAAGGCCCCCCACGACAAGACCGCTAGATTGTGAAATACGCTCACCTCGACACTTCTTTCCTCGGGAAAGAGGTTGACGTTTCATCGGCGTCCCGTTCACGGGAGAATGCGCCGGCGGCTCCGTCTTTGCAGGCTGTTCCCGTGTTGCTGTGGCCTTGCTGCGGCGATCGTTGTTGATCGCCTTGGTTTTCATCGTTGTCGGTTTACCCGTCTTAGGATGCTTGAATTTCCGCTGTATACTGCCCGCGCGGGCAGTATTAGACGGGGCGAGATCTACCCACATCTTGGCCACCAAGGTGTACCCGACCCTGCATTGCTTGGCGATTTCTCGATCCGACCACAACGACCATTCCGCATTGTCAAGCAGGCGCATCACCTACCTGTGGCGGCGATGGAGCGATGTCAGCGCCATCTGACACCGGCGCGACCGCGGCGCAAGCCCGTCCCGAGGGTCTCGTCCCGCCAGACCGGATGCCGGCGGCGAAGATGGAGCACATCGTCTGCTGGCCGACGGCCGGTGCACCGGTGTCGAGCAGGCCTCGACACCCACTTGTTACCACTTAATAGGCAGAAGGCGTGGCCGGCCCCGTATTGCAACACAATGGGAACATTACTGTTTTCGGCCAATCACGGGATTTTCCCGTGCATCCCGGGCGCGACAAATTGTTCAACAGGCAATCTTCTTCATCTTCATCGCCTCAAGATCGGAGATCAACAGGAACTCTCATTTCTTGTAATTGCCAAGCCCTCAACCCCTGACTACTGTTCGGAAAATATTGGAGGGTCAAATGCCAATTTCTCGATGCAGCAGAGGAAAAAACCCGTTCAAGCGATCGGCTATGTACCTCGCGGTAATCGGCTTGACGGCGCCTTTTCTTTTGATGATCTCCGCTTCCGCAACATCTGCCGCGGATCTCCAGCTATCATCTGTCGAGCTTGGAATGGAAGCTTCAGATGCGATCGAGCACATCAAGACTTTTTACTCCGGTGCCACACTCACCGAGACAAAATACTACACCGGTAAAAACTTTGGTTCATTAACCCCCTGTGAAGACCTGGCAGAAAGGGGCGGCGCGCTCGTTGCAGAATGTGAGGACGAGTTGAAGCGGAAGCTTGAACTCGTCGCAGCGTATGATGTTGATCTGTCAGGCGGCAAACGCGAGAGAATTGAGCTCTACACTGCCGGCAAGCCGGGGATCGCAGCGATCTACAGGCAGATCGATACCGCCTCAAAACCTTCGATGTCTCAACAAATCATTTCTGCTCATGGAAAAGGCGTTGATCTGGGCGCAAAGGAAGGGATGATCTGGGGACCAAGCTGGACGAAAAGCGATGCCTTTGGTGAGCGAGGTGATCCGCGATGTAAAGATATTTGGGGCGATGCACCTTTCCCAAAACAAAACATCCACGTTGACTGTGGCCAGTATTTGCGAACGGACTACTATCGAGCAGTCCTTATCGACAGTTCGCAAACCTCGGAATTCCTTGGCGGTGTGAAAGCGGTGCTTAAAGAGCCGCCGAAGCAGGAAGTGGTCGTAGCGGAGCAGCCAGTGGCGGATGGCGCAATCGCTTCAAGCCGCAAACCGGTACTGAGAGCATCTGGCTATGAGCAACACGCGGCGCGGATATCAGGCGGCCAGCCGTTTGAGTTTTCGGACGTAAGCTATCTCTTTACAGGAGGTGTTGCCTACGAGCTTTTGTCGACCTGCAGCCGCGGAAATCTGAATGACGATGATCTCGCTGAAGCGCAGTCGTTTGCCTATGCGGTCGCTCAGAGAGCGATGGTAGGCAATCAGTGGGGAAATGACGACCTTGGAAAAATGATGGGCTCGCAGGCGCAAGGTATAACGGCTTTTTCCGCCGGCAACTTGTCGGCCCGTGCTTTGAACTGCGAGGGCGCGGACATAATACTCGAGAATATTGCGAGTATCATCAGGTCAAATAAGGTCAGCAGTTCAGGTGGCGAGGCCGTTTTCATCAGCACATGTAGGCCAATTCACGGCGAGGCTGGATGCGGGTGTTTGGCACGCTTGGGCAGCGCCGTTTATCCCAACATCTATCAGTTGCAATATTCGCATGATCTAATGGCAGGAATTGTTCAAGGCAATCCGTTGGTCGCTCTTCAGATCGTAGGTGCGTGCGGCATCATGAATTACTGAGGCTAGGACCGTCTAGCCTATCGAAGGTTTCGCGCGTTGAGTGAATTGTGGGAAAGTTAACATTCGGGAGTGAGCATGGACTTGCAGTGGACAGGTGAAGTCAGGAACAGGATATTGCATGACCTTGGCAGTCCAGCTGACCCGGAAGAGGTTTTGACATACGACGTCTCCGGATTATTTAATCTGGACGACTGGGGGCGGCTGGATCAGTTCAGTTCGCTTACCGGCACCAACTCGAACGACCTCATTTTCCTCGGTCACTTATCCCTTTCAAAGCAGTCACTGTACAATATCGACCGTTTCTTCCTTGGATTGGGTGATGACATCCTCGATCTGAGTTCGGTGCGTTTTTCCTACATCGATACCCGGATCTATGCCGGCGAAGGAAATGATTGGATACTCGGCAACGACGGTCGGGATACTGTCTTTGGCGAACAAGGCAACGACCGCATTAAAGGCTATGCGGGCAATGACATTCTGAACGGCGGCGCGGGAGACGATTACATCGACGGCGGTGAAGGACTCGATACCGCTGTTTTTGACGCCGTCCGCGAAAGCTACGGAATCCAGCATGCGGGACGCTCTATCTCCGTTACCGGGCCATCAGGAGCCGACTATCTGTATGACGTCGAACGCTTGCAGTTCAGCGACGGCACCTTAGCTTTCGACGTTGCCGGGCACGCTGGCCAAGCTTACCGGATTTATCAAGCAGCCTTTGATCGCACGCCAGATACTGCCGGCCTTTCCTATTGGATCAAGGCCATGGACGCCGGCGCCACGCTTGATGACGTCGCCGCCGGGTTTATGTCTTCTGCGGAATTCAATGGCCTTTACGGGACGAACCCGAACAACCGAGAATTCGTTGACCGTCTTTATGACAACGTTCTGGGCCGGGAAGGCGATAGCGGTGGCATTGCCTATTGGGTCGGTCAATTGGAGGCTGGATACAGCCGGGCGCATCTTCTCGCGGGTTTTGCGGAAAGCACGGAAAACGTGGCTGGCGTCGCCCCGGCGATTGCCGATGGGATCTGGTACGTCTGATGCCTTGGAGAAATGTCATGCGCTCGACCGCAATCGGAACTCTCTGCTTTTCGCTCCTTTCGCTCCCGGTCTTCGCGGAGGAAGACCCCATGGAGTTGCAGCGGTGCATCTGGCAGTGCCAGGCAAACTACGGCACGGAGAGTGCAAAATATCCTGAATGCGTCGAAAGACTTTGCGAAGGGGGCGGAGCTGAGGAGCAGCCGAAGGCATCGTCCAAGCAAGAAGGCCGCTGGACCTATGGAGATCATCCAGTCTTGGGCCGATCAGCTTACGTCGAAGTCGGAGATGCTGCTCTCGGTATCGCCTGCGTCGGCGATCAAGGCAGCTTTGTCGTGTCACACAGAATGACCTCTGGCATCGTTAATGATCCCGCCCAGCCAGACGGTGGGGTGATGACGATGTTTAAGAAGCCCTTTTCTGTTGGTGGGGCGTTCGTTTATCAAAAAAATCCCGCCGGATTTTTCGAGAGGATCGCAGCATATTGCGATAGCGAAATTGCAGAAATGCAGCGTTCGACGTCGATCGTGTTTTTGAGCGGAAAGTTCGTTAGCCTGAATTTTGAAAGCGATGGCTACAAGATGACGGTGGAACAGGCCGGGAAATCGATGGTCGTTGCCAGTGAAGTCGATCTTAAGAAGCTCTCGGATTCCCGAACGATCTCCCTGTCTGGGTCTTCCGCGGCTATCAAACAACTGACCAAGGAGTGTCCGGCACTGCGGCAGCAAATTACCGAGGGGTGCGACGAGTTCTGATTTCCGCTGCGCACCTGTATTCGGTGCGAGCTAGTCCGGTTGCCCAGCCGCACTATCTCCTTGTCGAAGGAGAAGATTATGACCGAATTGAAAGACATTCCCGGCCCCCGCCACCACGGCGCCTATCCGGAACGCGCCGCCGATTGCCGAAATGCGATCGAGCCGGCGTACATGGACCACATCAACGCCGGAACCGAGGATGAGCAAAAGCTCGCGGCCGGCGAGCTTTCGGACGTCATGATCGCGCTGAGCAACCGGGCGTGCCGGTTGGTCAACAGAGGAGGCTGACGCCGCGATCATGGCGATCGCGTCTCAGCGTGTCGCCGGCGGATGATTGATCTTGCCGATAGATCGCATTTTATCGACTGATATCGGGATCGGTTAAGTCTCATCGGCGATCATCCGACCATGAGCTACGCCACACATAAATTCCCGAAACCGGGTCGCCGGCGCTATCGTCGCCAGGGCTCCGGCATAAAGGCGTGGATTACGATCTTGGCGCTGGTGTTCGCCGGCAGTGCCGTGCTCTACGGGCGGATGTTCCTTGGGAGCGGTCTGGCCGCCAGCACACCTTCATCATTCACGAGCCGCACGGGGAATCTTACCGGCTGCCAAGCCGCGCGGGCGCTGGGCATCGCCCCGATTCGTCGAGGTGACGCGAACTATCGGCCGGAACTCGATGCCGACGGTGATGGTGTGGCGTGCGAGCCATATCGGTGACGACGCACGGTTTCAAGTCGGATGGCGAGCAACCTTAGCTCTGACCGTTCCTGAACCGGTCACTTCGTCTCGGTTCGACTGCCACGTTTAGGATCGACAAATGCGAACCGGCTCCGCTCAACATAAGGACGCCGGGGAAACTTGCCCGACAATCTCCCTCGTCACGTGAAAAGTCCGTACATATTACAGACCTTATCGTATGTGACCGCTTATCTGACCGTCATCGGCGGTATTCAGCAGATTTCACACCCAGGGAAGATCTGCATCACAGATATAAACCCATCTTGGGCCGAAATGCCGATTGATCCCCAATTCTTACGTGGTGAATTTCATAAGTTAGCTAGACGTAATTTATTATGTTGTCTATCTTTGAAACGGCAATAAGTGTGGAAAAAATCTCTCAGCAGAACTGGGTTTGGCTATGGCAAATGGATATGTACTCAGAGACTTCAAGTTCGGATCCCAAGAGTGGGGAACGAGTGGAGGTCAGGTTACTTGGAGCTTTGCCACAACCGTCGGCGCTTTCTTTGCATTCGATACGATAATTTCCCAACCCTATTACCAGGATTTGATCGTTCAAGCTTTTCAGGCGTGGGAAAATGTTGCGGATATCGACTTTGTACAAGTCGCTGACAGCGCGGCATCTGACATCAGGCTTGGATGGGATGAAATCGACGTGCCCTCTCACTTCGCCCAGCAAGTTCATACAGCTTATACCGTTAATGGCATCTTTGAGATTACGTCAGAGATACGCTTTGATCCCCTAAAAACTGCAAATATATCCTCTGAGACTTTCCTTGGCTTAGCGATGCATGAAATTGGTCACGCGATTGGGCTGGATCATATTGATGATCAAAGCCTGATCATGAACCCGATCGTCTACATCTCGTCCTTAGCAATGGGTGACGTTGCGGGTGTTCAGTTTATCTATGGCCCGGCGAACGATACCACTCCGCCTGGAGGCTGGGATGGTAGTAACTTGGGTGACAGTTATGAGGGAGGTGCCGCTGGGGAGGCGATCAACGGACATGGTGGTGATGATCGCCTGCGTGGCAACGGGGGTGATGACAATATTGACGGCGGCGATGGGATTGATTTCGCAATCTATGCCGACAGCGCTTTTAACTACGATCTGCAATACCAGGACACTGGTGCCCTGAGTGTCGCGCATAGAATGGGCCAAGATGGAACGGATTTGCTCTTGAACATTGAGCGAATCGCTTTTCCAGACTTCACCCTTGCTCTCGATATCAACGGTATAGCCGGGCAAGCATATCGTATTTATCAGGCGGCCTTTGACCGTGTACCAGATCCACCTGGGCTGGGCTACTGGATCCGACAAATGGATGCAGGGCTAAGCCTTTACGACGTAAGCAAAGGTTTTGTCGGCTCACCAGAGTTTGGACAAGATTTCTCAAACGCAAACTTCGTTGCGAGACTATACCATAACGTCCTTGGCCGCGAAGGTGAGAGCGCCGGGCTTCAATATTGGAGCGGTCAGATCGACAGCGGCAGCATGGACAAAGCAGCGGTGCTTGCAAGCTTTTCCGAGAGCGCCGAGAACGTAGCCGGCGTGGCGCCAGCTATTCAAAACGGTTTCTGGTACGTCTAATGTAAGATCGATTGGAACTGTTCGGAGATCGTCTATCAATGCGGAAAGATCTTGGTCACAGGTTGCCATATTGGTAAGAGCGCCTGCTTCTGAGATACCGGTCCTGGCCATATTGCCAGGTGAGGCGCGTATTACCCAACAAGCCAAGTCAGATAGGTCAAACCACCGGCGGCGATAAGTCCCGAAACGAGGACTCCGGTTAGGTGATCAAGCCGGCTCGGGCCGGCGGGCGCCTCGGGAACGAACGACGGGACAAACTGTCGGAAATCGCCAGGCTGCCAGTCGCCAGTCTTCACCACTTCAGGCAAACCTCGGTCTCGGCGCATCCTGTTCGCGAATACCGTCGATGCCTCGCCCTCGGGGAGGTCATAGGCATACTTCTTGCGCAGCGCGGATGCCTCCATGATCGCCCTGCGCTCGATCGCCGAGATCGGTCCGACCTGCCCAGCCGGGGGAAGGATATCGACCTTCTCCACCTTCGTCGGTATCCCGGTCTCGTCCAAAACTGAAATCAGGGCCTCGCCGACGGCCAGCGCGGTGATCTCAGCTTTGACGTCGATACCACGGTTCTCGCGGAAGGCCTGGGCGGCGGCCTTCACCATCCGCTGATCCTTCGGCGTATAGGCGCGCAGCGCATGCTGGATCCGGCTGCCAAGCTGGGCCAGCACGGTATCCGGGATGTCGGCCGGGGACTGGGTGACGAAATAGACGCCGACGCCCTTTGACCGGACCAAGCGGACCAGCCTCTCGACCTGCTGGACCAATTCCTTCGGCGCATCCGTGAATAGGAGATGGGCCTCGTCGAAGAAGAAGACGAGCTTCGGCTTGTCCAGGTCTCCGGCTTCGGGGAGAACACGGAAGAGCTCAGTCAGCAGCCAGAGCAGGAAGACGGCATAGAGCTTCGGGCACTCCATGAGTTGGTCGGCGGCGAGAAGATTGATGATGCCGCGGCCGTCGGGGCCAGTTCTGATCAGATCCGTGATGTCGAAAGGCGGTTCGCCGAAGAGGTGACCGCCACCCTGGACTTCCAAGGCGAGGAGATTACGCTGGATCGTTGCAATGGATGCTGCCGTGATGTGGCCATACCGTTTGGAGACATCCTCCCGGTTTTCCATGAGGTCGTCCAGCGCCCAGCGGAGATCGTCCAAGGTCAGCTTGAAATCGGCGTTGTCCTCGCATCGCTTGAACAGAACGGACAGGGCGCCTTGCTGGGTTTCATTGAGCCTGAGCATCCTGCCCAGCAGCTCCGGCCCCATGGCATGCACGGAGGTGCGAATTGGGAGACCGTCATGGCCGAACAGGTCCCAGAACTGGACGGGGAACGCGCTGGCGGTGAACTGCCGTCCCAGTGCCCCACAGCGGGCCGCCAGCGGGCTTTCTGCATCGCCGGTGGCCGCGACGCCCGACAGGTCACCCTTGACGTCGGCGGCAAAGACAGGGACGCCGGCGGCGGAGAATTCCTCAGCCATGCGCTGGAGCGAGGTCGTCTTTCCCATCCCGGTACTGCCGGTGATCAGCCCATGCCGGTTGGCCCGGGCGAGGGGAAGCGCGATCGTCTTGCCGGATTTGGTTTGGCCGATGTCAATCTGCATTCTACTCCTCCGCCGATTTCGCCCTTCGTCCAGCATTTCTTGCCACGCTTCGAGCGGCTTTTGCCCCTGCGATCGTTTTTCTACGATCAGCGGCGGCCGCCTGTTGAGCTTCTCGTTCTGCTTTGCGCTCGGCAATCTTCCGCACGAAGCGTTCGCCCATTCCTTCCGGCTGTTGAAAAGCTTCAGCTATGCCCATCGCCCGATCGAGATCGTCACGATACCAAAATTTTCGACGGGAATTTTCAACTATCCGCGGTGATGGATAAGTTGTCCCGACGCGAGAAAGAAAATCCTCGACTGTCTTCTCACCGCAGTAACCAGCGGCGAGCTCTGCCATCATTCGAGGTGGCCAGCTTCCAGGCGGAATCACAGCAGGGCGCCTTGGAGATGTCATGTTTTCAGCCTCACGCCAGGTCCGCCGTGACTCTGACCCTCATCAACGATGATCACGCCGGCGCTATTCAAGGCATCGACAACAGCATCAAGGGTGTCGGTGCGCACCTTCACACGTTCGGCGCCGAATGCCTCCATGTTGCGGATAGTGTTCGCACTCACTCCTGCTTTTTCGGCTAACGCGATCTGCTCCATGCCGATGAGCGACCGGGCTGCACGTATTTGAAATCCAGTAATTGGCATTTGGGCTCCACGCTATTTATTTTGGTACTGTACACAAATTCATGTTGACCACAAGCAAATTGCGGTTCATGGTTAACGTACAAATCAATTTTGGTTCCATACACAAAATCATAACTGCAACGCGACCCTGACGGTCGCGGTGACGGTTAAGCAGTGCCCTGTTCCGATCAGCCTGGAGGTATAGACGATGACCAACCTTTTCCCCGTTCCTTCCACCGACAAGGTATTTTCCAATCGGTTCCGCATCCATCCCGTTGAGGGTGACCACATGGAGCCCGGGCTCAGCGAGCGCCGCGACTATGTCTTGCTGATGCCGGTTCAAACCTATTGCTGCGAGGGGATCTATCTCTTCGACCTGGTACCAGGTGGCCGCGGCACCCTGCTGCGCGTCCAGAACATCCTCGGTGGTAAAGTGCTGCTGAAGAGTGACAACCCCGCTTACTCGACCGAACGGATCATGACACGAGCCGAGTTCGAAGAGGTGGTCCTTGCTTATGTCGTCGCCGACATCAAGGTCCGCGATGTCATGGTCCTGCAGCAGCTCTGCCAGGATAGCTGAGGAGGAAGTCATGTTGAGATCGCACCTGCCCTCCAGCATCATGGAGATGAATGACGCTGCCACCGTGCACGCCGCCTATGACGCCGTCCGGACGCTGATGAAGGTTGCCGGCGCCTATACCGCCACACCGCTGCTGAACAGAGGTGAAGGTGAGGCAGCCGGGGACTATCTCTGCGGCATCCTGCATTTCCTCCAGCGCGAAGCGGAATGCCTTGCCGATCGCGCCGCCGAACTGGAGGTGACCGGCAAGAAGGAGGCCGGTTTCAAGGCTCGTGTCGCCTTGGCATATGAGCTCGATTATCCCGGCGCTGACGATGGCGCCGCCATCGGCCGGGCCGCAACCGCACTCGCAGCCATCCTGGCCTGACCTAGAACGGCCGTTCCAAGGCGAAAGCAAACTCCCATCGAACTCAACGCCGCGCACCGGCCAGCACACCCTTGCTGGCGGAAGGAGAACGCATGTCGATCATCAACCCCGGCCTGCTGCCGGATGTCTATGCCTGCATCGCCGATGGTGATTGCATGATGCCGCTGATCAGATCCGGCGACCGCCTGGTGTTCAGCCGCCTCGAGCCGGTTGCCGTCGGTGACCTCGTCGCAGTTCATTTTCACCCGGGCATGCAGCCGGAGGGCGCCGGGCCGGTCCACCTGAAGCGTGTCGTCGGGATGCCGGCAGAATGGATCCTTCAGGCCGATCACAAAGACTGGCGGCCAACTGCCCTTTTCTCCCAGATCAATCCACCGCTCATATGGGCTTGGCAAATCGATCGAATCGCGGCTGTCCATCGCTGCATCGGCACCATGGACGCGATGGCTCAATCAGAGAAAGAAGTTGGCATGGCGATGAGAATACGGGGGCACGTACCGGAGAAAACCAGGCGCAGTTAGGCGGTCATAGCGGGGCGAGGGCAGGCGCGACATGTTGCATTCCATGTTGCATGGATTTGCCGTGGCCCTGTGGAAATGCCTGAAATTCAAGGGAACTGATACGCAACAAGGTGCAACATGAAAATTTCCCAAGCGCCTGCGTTATGGCTCGTATGTATCTGAAAACACTTGGGAATTTAATGGAGGCCTCGCCGAGAATCGAACTCGGGTGCAAGGATTTGCAGTCCTCTGCGTCACCACTCCGCCACGAGGCCATCCGAACTATTAAAAGCGTGTGGTGACGGGCGTTTAGAACGAATCGAGGTTTAGCGCAAGAGGCGATTTCGCAAATGTACGTCGGAATGTTCCGCTGCCGGTTCTGCGTCCTGTTTTGTCGGGGAATCCCGCTTCTGCCTGCGCTTGGCCCATCGTACGGACCAGCGCCGGCGCAGCCGCCGCGCAAAAGGAAGGTCGTGTGACAAGACAAGGGCGCCGAGTGGGATCATCCAGAAACCGAGGATCGGCAGAAAACCAAGACAGCCGCCGACGATCAGTCCGGCGCCGATGCCGATGCGTGCAGCCCGCGACTGCGGCATGGTTATGCGCCAGCGCCCGATCGCCAGCTTGCCCGTCTTGTGATCGATGCCAAATCGGCTTGTTTCCTCGGTCGATCGAGCCAATGATTTTCCCTTCTGCGGACCTGGTTCTCCACAGGGACATGGGGGCAGAAGCAAAAATAAACAAGCTGCCTGTCATTTTTTTGAAAAAACCGCTTGGCAAATCGGAAAAGCATTTGTAGAAGCCCACTCACACCGCGGCAAGCGGTACATTCCCTGGTAGCTCAGCGGTAGAGCATTCGACTGTTAATCGACAGGTCGCCGGTTCGAATCCGGCCCGGGGAGCCAATTAAAAGATAAACGCCTGTTATTGTTGAGAAATCCAATAACGGGCGTTTTCTTTTCATCTCCCGAATCCCGCTTTTTCAGCCATGATCACCGGATTTCCCGCGGGAGAATAAAGCCGTCGGCTCGCGCCTGCGTCTTGAAAGCTTCTCCGCCGGGAAGTAAGAGACGGATATGACGAGGCAACCCGGATTTCCGAGGGGTGACAGGACAATGATGGACTTCGAAGCAGCACGCACAAAAATGGTCGACAACCAGATCCGGACCACGGACGTCACCTCGCACTCGATCTTGTCTGCGTTCCTCACCGTCCCGCGCGAAGCTTTCGTGCCCGAAAAGCTCAAGCCGCTCGCCTATATCGACACCGACATCGAAATCGCGCCCGGCCGGTATCTGATGGAAGCCTCGCCGATGGCAAAGCTTCTGCAGCTCGCGGCGATCACCAAGAACGACCTCGTGCTCGAAGTCGGCTGTGGCACCGGTTATGCCTCGGCGATCCTGTCCCAGGTTGCCGGCTCGGTGGTCTCGCTGGAGAGCGATGCGACGCTTGCCGCCGAAGCGACCGCGCGGCTTTCGACGCTCGGCTGCGACAACGTCGCCGTGGTGACCGGCGATCTGGAGGCTGGTTATGTCAATGAAGCACCTTATGACCTGATCTTCATCAATGGTGCCGTAGAGCGCGTTCCGGAAGCATTGCTGTCGCAGGTGCGCGACGGCGGCCGCCTCGTTTTGGTCGAGGGATACGGCAATGCGTCGCATGCCAAGGTCATAGCCCGGGAGAGGGGCGCCTACGCCGAGTCCGTTTTCTTCAATCTCTCCGTCAAGCCGCTGCCGGGCTTCCGCAAGGCGGCAGAATTCGTTTTCTGACGGCCCTGCCGAAGCCACCATATTTGTGCCGCCGTTGACCTCGATTTTGCCACAATGTCGATTGTTTGTTGCCGTCGCGCAACGACGCGGTTGTTTCTGGCGGCAAGCAGCCGAGAACTGTTGCCAACATGATTGCGCCGGCGGATCTACATGCCAACATGGCTCGAATCGGGACGGCAAGTTGTGATACCTGTGAATAACTTGGCTATGTTGAGCCTGAAGCATTGCGCAAATTGGTCTGGGTCGCCCGAAAAGGGCGGCAAGCTGAGCGATGTTTTTCAGTTCAGACCTTTGTTCAGTGTGGAGTAAGGCCGTGCCCATCATCCGTAAAGCTATTCTCGCTTCCGCCGTCGCCGCCCTGATGCTGGCACCGCATGCCGCTTCGGCCGAGACGATTTTCGGGGCAATGGCCAAGGCTTATGCCAACAACCCGGATCTGAATGCCGCCCGTGCCGCGCTGAGGGCAACCGACGAGAATGTCACGATCGCCAAGGCCGGGTTTCGGCCCCAGATCGAAGCAACCTCCAGCCTTACGGCCATCGGAGTTCGGGACATCAGCACTGGCAAAGACGGCTACCAGTATAATACGGCATCGGTCGGTATCTCGATCACGCAAAGAATCTTCGACGGGTTCCAGACGCTGAACCGGGTTCGCCAGGCGGAATCATCCGTTCTTTCATCGCGCGAAACGGTGAAGGCCAACGAGATCCAGACATTGCTGGCCGCTGCCCAGGCTTATTCGAACGTCGCCCGCGACCAGCAGATCGTCGTCATCCGCCAGCAGAACCTGTCGTTTTTGCGCGAGCAGGTGAAGGCGGCGAATGCGCGCCTTGAAGTGGGCGAGGGCACGAGCACGGATGTCGCTCAGGCCGAAGCCCAGCTGGCGGCGTCTGAAGCGATTCTCGCGCAGGCGATTTCGCAATTGAAGATCGCCGAGGCGACCTATGTGCAGATCGTCGGCGTCATGCCGGAAGGCATCAAGCAGCCGTCGCCGGCATCGAAGGCGATGCCGGGCGGTCTGGACAATGCCGTTGCGATTGCGATTCGCGAAAACCCGACCGTCCTCGCGGCCTTGCATGCCGTGGATGCGGCGGGATACCAGGTCAAGACGGCCGAAGGCGTGCTGTTGCCCGGCGTCGTCATCCGCGGATCCGTGCAGCGGCTGACCACCAGCGAGGCGCCTTCGGCGCTCAACCCCGATTACAACACCGGCTCGGTGACGGCGCAGATCACCGTACCGATCTACCAGGGCGGCGCCGAATACGGCCAGATCCGCCAGGCGAAGGAACAACTGGGTCAGCGTCGCATCCTCGTCGATTCCGCCCGCGCCGACGTGCAGCAGTCCGTGGTTGCCGCCTATGCGCAGATGGAAGCCGCCAAGGCGGCGATCGCGGCGAACAAGAAGCAGCTTGCCGCCGCGCAGCTCGCCTTGAACGGCGTCATCGAGGAACGCAACGTCGGAACCTCAACGACGCTCGACGTGCTGACCTCGCAGCAGAACGTGCTCAACGCCCGCGAAAGCCTGGTTGCCTCGCAATACAACAGCGTCGTCGCCAGCTATTCGGTCATCGCCGCGACGGGGCGCCTGACAATTCGTGATCAGGGTTTGCAGGTTGCCGAATATCGCCCGGAAGAACATTACGAGGCGGTCAAGGACAAGTGGTTCGGATTGCGGACGGTGGATGGCCGTTGAGGTTTTGCAATCCTGTTTGGTTTTGCCGGCCGCCATCGTTTCCAAAGCCTTAACAAAACTGTGTATCATCCGCGAATGTTGATTCGCAGTGATTTTTTTTGCCTTCCGAGTATCCTAGACTGACGATGATTCGGAAGCGATGTCATCGGTTCCGTTGCTGTCTTACCTTATACGGGGATGAAAATGGCTCAGCCAAATGTAGCGCGTGAACCGTCCATGGAAGAAATTCTGGCATCCATTCGCCGGATCATCGAAAGCAACGAGCCGGGTGCCGGCAAGACGATCTCCAGTTCCCTTCCTCCGGTCTATGCCGAAGAGGATGAGTCGGAAGAGGAGATCCAACTGACCATCGACAACGACAACGGCGTCATTCCTTCCTTCGAGGACGACATGCGCGCCGATGAGGATGCGGTTTCGCAAGCCGCCTTCGCGCGTGAAGATGTGCCGCAGGTGCGTCCCGTCGAAAGGGAGAATCTCCGGGTGATCGAAGAGAGAAAGGCAATGTCGCTCGCCGACGTCGCTGCCCGTGTGCGCGCCGCTTCGGAACGTGGCGGCGTCCAGCGCGATGTGCAGGAGCCGCGGCCGGAAGCCGCGCCGGCTCCCCGTGCCGTCTCCGCGACCCGTCCGGTGGAACTGCGGCAGCCGCCGCAATTGACAGCCGCCAACGAACCGCGGCTGAGCATGCCGAAGCCGATCACCGCTTACAGCAACGAACAGAATTTTTCCGAAGAGGAGCCGATCGCGGCCCTGAGCCGGGTCGTGCAGCCGATTTCGCGCACGGCGGCGCCGACGGGCAATGAAACGGCGTCAGCCCGTTCGGTGCCCGAGGCGCAACCGGTTCGCGACCATGCTGAGGTCGACCTGCCGGAGCAGCCGGAAACGGAAAGCAAGGCGTTGCTTTCCAGCGTTGCCGGCGACATGGTGGCCCGCTCGTTCGGCGAACTGGCTGCGGCGTTCGACAGCGGCGCGCGCCGGTCTTTCGACGAGATTGCCGAGGACATGCTGCGGCCGATGCTGCAGGAATGGCTTGACGACAACCTGCCGACGCTCGTCGAGCGGCTGGTGCGTGAAGAGATCGAGCGCGTGGCGCGCGGCCATCGCCGCTGAGCCGAACCGCGACGCTCTTGTGTTTGAAGAGCCGCTCCGGTCTCCGGGGCGGCTTTGTCATTGACTCCGCGAGAGCCATCCTATTTAGAACCTGACATCATCAAACATCGAAGTTGGCCAGAAAATGCTCGACAAAACCTACGATTCCGTCGCCGTCGAACCCAAGATCGCGCAGAAATGGGATGAAGCGGATGCATTTCGCGCCGGCGCCAATGCCAGGCCGGGTGCGGAGAGCTTTACCATCGTCATCCCGCCACCGAACGTGACCGGCTCGCTGCATATGGGCCATGCGCTCAACAATACGCTGCAGGACATCATGGTCCGTTTCGAGCGTATGCGCGGCAAGGACGTGCTGTGGCAGCCGGGCATGGACCATGCCGGCATTGCGACGCAGATGGTCGTCGAACGCAAGCTCGCCGCCGAAAAGCTGCCCGGCCGGCGCGAGATGGGCCGCGAAGCCTTCATCGACAAGGTGTGGGAGTGGAAGGGAGAGTCCGGCGGCCTGATCTTCAACCAGTTGAAGCGCCTCGGTGCCTCCTGCGACTGGTCTCGCGAGCGCTTCACAATGGACGAGGGCCTGTCGCAGGCCGTCCTGGAAGTCTTTGTCTCGCTCTACAAGGAAGGGCTGATCTACCGCGGCAAGCGGCTGGTCAACTGGGACCCGAAGTTCGAAACCGCGATCTCCGACCTCGAGGTGGAGAACAAGGAAGCCGACGGCCACATGTGGCATTTCAAGTACCCGCTGGCCGACGGCGAGACCTATACCTATGTCGAGAAGGATGCGGACGGTAACGTCGTTCTCCAGGAGGAGCGCAACTACATCTCGATTGCCACGACCCGTCCCGAGACGATGCTGGGCGACGGCGCGGTCGCCGTTCACCCCTCGGACGAGCGTTATGCCGCAATCGTCGGCAAGCTCTGCGAAATCCCGGTCGGTCCGAAGGAACATCGGCGTTTGATCCCGATCATCACCGACGAATATCCGGACCCGACTTTCGGTTCCGGCGCGGTCAAGATCACCGGCGCCCACGATTTCAACGACTACCAGGTCGCCAAGCGCAACAACATTCCGCTGTATCGCCTGATGGACACCAGGGCGCAGATGCGCGACGACGGCGAGCCCTATGCGTTTTACGCCGCGCAGGCGCTGGAGATCGCCAGGACCGGCGCGCTGCCGAGCGAGTCGGAAGTCGACGACATCAACCTCGTTCCCGACGAATATCGCGGCCTCGACCGATATGAGGCGCGCAAGCGTATCGTCGACGCGATCAACGCCGAGGGGCTTGCTGTTACCACGCTCGATGCCGAAGGCAATGCCGTGCCTTACGTCGAGAAGAAGAAGATCATGCAGCCGTTCGGCGACCGCTCCGGCGTCGTGATCGAACCGATGCTGACCGACCAGTGGTTCGCTGACGCCAAGACGCTGGCAAAGCCCGCGATCGAAAGCGTTCGCGAGGGCCGTACGAACTTTGTCCCGAAAAACTGGGAGAAAACCTACTTCGAATGGATGGAAAACATTGAGCCGTGGTGCATCTCGCGCCAGCTCTGGTGGGGTCACCAGATCCCGGCCTGGTATGGCCCGGACGGCCAGTGCTTCGTCGAGAAGACCGAGGAAGAAGCGCTCGATGCCGCTGTCCAGCATTATCTCGCCCATGAAGGTCCCTGGAAGGCCTGGGTGCAGGAAAAGCTCGAGAATTTCGAGCCGGGCGCCATCCTGACGCGCGACGAAGACGTTCTCGATACCTGGTTCTCGTCCGCCCTGTGGCCGTTCTCGACGCTCGGCTGGCCGGAGCAGACGCCGGAACTGGAGCGCTATTATCCGACGAGCGTGCTCGTCACCGGCTTCGATATCATTTTCTTCTGGGTCGCCCGCATGATGATGATGGGCCTGCATTTCATGAAGGACGAGGAGGGCAACCCGGTCGAGCCGTTCCACACGGTCTATGTCCATGCGCTGGTCCGCGACAAGGCCGGCCAGAAAATGTCGAAGTCGAAGGGCAACGTCATCGATCCCCTGGAATTGATCGACGAATATGGTGCAGACGCGCTGCGCTTTACGCTGGCCATCATGGCGGCGCAGGGGCGCGACGTGAAGCTCGATCCGGCCCGCATCGCCGGCTACCGCAATTTCGGCACCAAGCTCTGGAACGCCACGCGGTTTGCCGAGATGAACGGCGTCAAGCGCAATCCGCGTTTCGTGCCGGAGGCCGCCTCGCTGACCATCAACCGCTGGATCCTGACCGAGCTGGCGCGCACGCAGCGGGACGTGACCGAGGCGATCGAAAGCTATCGGTTCAACGAGGCCGCCGGTAGCCTGTACCGTTTCGTCTGGAACCAGTTCTGCGACTGGTACCTCGAATTGCTGAAGCCGGTCTTCGGCGGCGAGGATGCCGGTGCCAAGGAAGAGGCGCAGTCCTGCGTCGCCTACGTTCTCGACGAGATCTACAAGCTTCTGCATCCCTTCATGCCGTTCATGACGGAAGAACTGTGGGCGCATACGGCCGGCGAGGGCGTCGAACGTCCGTCGCTGCTCTGCCATGCCGAGTGGCCGGCGCCTTCGTATGCCGACGATACGGCGGCCGACGAGATCAACTGGCTTATCGACCTGGTGTCCGGCATTCGTTCGGTTCGCTCGGAAATGAACGTGCCGCCGTCGGCGACCGCACCGCTGGTCGTCGTCGCCGCCAACGAGATCACCCGCGCCCGCCTGGAGCGACACGATGCCGCCATCAAGCGTCTCTCGCGCGTCGAGACCATTTCGACGGCGGATACGGCGCCGAAGGGGTCGGCCCAGATCGTCGTCGGCGAGGCGACCGCCTGCCTGCCGCTCGGCAGCCTGATCGACCTGGCGGCCGAAAAGGCGCGTCTCGACAAGGCCACCGCCAAGGTCGACCAGGAGATCGGCCGCATCATGGGCAAGCTTTCGAACGAAAAATTCGTCGCCAATGCCGACCCGGCGGTGGTCGAAGCCGAACGCGAACGTCTGGTCGAACTGGAGGCCCAGAAGGCAAGTCTGGTCATTGCTGCCCAGCGTGTTGCGGAAGCGAGCTAGATTTTCTGCCGCCAGCGGTCTTGAATGCAAAAAACCGCGGGTCGTCATGGCCCGCGGTTTTTCTTTGTCCTGATTCGCAAATGTTAACAGGTGCTTGCGCAGGAGAACCCGCCTAACGGGAAATTTCCTGTTCCGCCCTGTTGATGACCTGTTCGCCGGAGAGAAAAGCCGACTGTGCCCGCAAAGTGACATGCAAACAGTGGTAAGGAATTTTTTACCGGTTCTGCAGCACACTTCTTGAATTCAGCGAATAGAAATCCATTGCGGGCAGGTTTTTGAGAAGAAACTCTGTGCTGCGACGGGACACCGGGCGGGATGGTCACGGCGGCGCGGCCGGCGGCTGGTTGCACGGGCCGACGATCTCTTTAGGGTCGCTGTTAATACGCATTTGCATGAGTGGGGGATACAAATGGCATCGAACGCTTTTCTCAGGGGCGCTCTCGTGGTGCTGGTCTCAGGGGCATCCGTGCCGGCATTGGCCGGCGGCTTTTCGCGTGGCACGGCGGATACCGATATTCTGTACGAAGACGCGTCGGTGGCCGTGCGCAGCGGTGTGACTTATGTCGCGCCTTCCAGCCGATACGACACCATCGCCGGCGCGCCGGCCCATGACAGCCCTTTCTCCAACAATTATTTTGTCCCGAGCTTTGCCGCGAAGATCCGCCTCTACGATTCCTTCTCCTGCGCCGCGACCTACGCGCAGCCCTTCGGCGCCTCCGCGACGTTTGGCGACCAGGCGCAGGCGGCCGATCTAGCGGCAACCCGGAATGCGACGATCAACTCGAAATTCCTGACGCATGAATATGGCGCGACCTGTGCCGGCAAATTTGCGGCGGGCAGGGGCAATGCCTACCTGATCGGCGGCGTGTTCCTGCAGACCTTCGATTACGACGAGCCGACCACGCTCGGCAAGCTGCACCTCGAAGACGACAGCGCGTTCGGCTACCGACTGGGTGCGGCTTACGAAATTCCCGAATATGCTTTCCGGGCGCAGGTGCTCTATCGTTCCGAAGTGGAGCATAAGGGCGATGGCTATTTCGCCGTTTCGGATATCGGCGCGGCCTTCTTCCGCCTGCCGCCCGGCTTCACGGCGCCGGTCACCGGCGGCGGCAGCCTGCCGAAATCCCTGGAGGTCAGCCTTGAAACCGGTATCGCCGAGGGCTGGCTGGCTTATGGTTCGGTCAAATGGATGGACTGGAGCGTCCTGCCGCAGCTGAACTACACCATCGCCGGCATCGGTCCGCAGCAGAAGAACTTCAACTTCCGCGACGGCTGGACCATCGAGGGCGGCATCGCCCATGCCTTTACCGACCGCGTCGCGGGCACGATCGGCCTCACCTGGGACCGCGGCGTCGGCACCGGCGCGGACCTGATGAGCGACACCTGGACCGTCAGCACCGGAACGCAGATCAAGGCCGGTCCGGGTGCCTTTCGCGTTGGCGCCGGGCTGTCCTACATGACCGGCACCACCCAGAGCCTCGCCAAGGGCGGTTCGTTCGACGCGACGTCGGATGGCAATTGGGCGGTCGGCGTGACGACCTCCTATCTCGTCAAGTTCTGATTTTGTTTTTTGCACGCGCGCCGCTGGTTTTCCGGTTTCGATCTTCAAGAGGCCGTCGCAGGCGCGCGGCTGCTTTTTTCAATTGTGATGATTCCGCAACACTTTTTTTGAAGAGTTTCGCTATGGTGGCTGCGGGCCAAATCTGTCCATTTCCCGCCACAAACTGGGCGCAGCGGTAAACGGCAGAACAACCGGAATGGGCGCATATCAAAACAGATGAACGAATGTGGTTTCGACCAGCGCTGGGGAAATGACAGGGGCGAATCCTTCGCCTTTTGGCCATTTGCCGCAGCCTCTTCGACCCTTTTCGCTCACATGGCAGCCTTTTCGGATACAGGCATGACGCAGCAGCAGGACAGTTTATTCGTCGCCGACAGGAGGGCCCGGTTTGCCGGCCCCAGTCTCGCCGGAAATGCGCGTTATCGTCATAAAAACAAGGAACCGGCGGCACGCAGCCTGGCTGCGGCTGGCGAAAGAACGACAACCAAGGTGGGAGGAAATCCCGTCGCTGCCGGCCGTCGCGTGACGCGCCGTGGCGTGGGCTTTTCCCTTTCGGCCTTGCGGATATACACCCGACGGCCAGGTGATGCGTGTATCGGCATCATCGCGGCGTTGCGGGAAGCGAAAGAAACTGCACCGCTATGCTGACTTCTGAGTATCGATCCGTAAAAGCATTTCTTCTTGGTCTTTCGCTGACGCTGGCCAGCGGCGTCGGCGGACACGCTTTCGCCTTTGACATCAAGGCGGGCGTCACCAAGGACTCGGGTCCTTTCGACCTGTTCAAATTCGGCTTCAAGGCCTACAAGAACGGTCAGAAGGAAGAAGCCGTCGAAGCTTACCGTTATGCCGCAGAGAAGGGGCACACCGGATCGCGCTGGGCGCTCGCCAACATGTACGCCGATGGCGATGGCGTTACCCAGAACGATTTCGAGGCCTTCAAGATCTATAGCGAGATCGCCAGCCAGGGCGTGGAGCCGGGCTCCGAGGATACCGGTTTCTTCGTCAACGCGCTGCTGTCGCTGGCCACCTACTATCAGCATGGCATTCCCGGCAGCCCGGTGAAGGTCGATCTGTCGCAGGCGCGCCAGCTTTATTTCCAGGCGGCATCCGCTTTCGGTGTCGCGGAGGCGCAGTTCCAGCTTGCAAAGATGATCCTGAACGGCGAGGGCGGCAAGGCCAACGTCCAGCAGGCGAAGAAATGGCTGAACGCGGCGCGCAAGAACGGCCATGCCGGCGCCATGGCCGTCTTCGGCAACATTCTCTTCCAGGAGGGCCAGTCGGCCCGTGGCCTCGCCTTCATGACGGCGGCGCTCGACAAGTGTCACCCGCAGGACTGCGGCTGGATGCAGTCCCTGCAGGAAGAAGCCTTCTCCATCGCCAATGAAGAAGACCGGCGCGTTGCGATTGCCCGCGCCCAGAGCGTCGAGATGGGCGACTGAGGCTGATCGCCAGCCTCAGAAATCGAAGATGCCGATCACCGGCACGTGGTCGGACGGTTTTTCCCAGGCCCGCACATGTTTTTCGATCGCCGTCGAGCGCAACTTGATGGCGGCTTCCGGCGATAGCATCAGATGGTCGATGCGGATGCCGTTGTTCTTCTGCCAGGCGCCGGCCTGGTAATCCCAGAATGTATAAAGTTTCGTGGCGTCCGTGGTCGCCCTGACGGCATCGGTCAGTCCGATGTTTTCGAAACGCCGGAAGGCCTGCCGGGTCTGCGGCAGGAAAAGCGCATCGCCGGCCCAGACACGCGGATCGTGGCAGTCATGCGGCTCGGGAATGACGTTGTAGTCGCCGGCGAGAATCAGCGGTTCCTCCAGCGTCAGGCGCTGCTCGGCGAAATGCTGCAGTCGTTCCATCCAGGCGAGCTTGTAGGGGTATTTCACCGGATCGTCCGGCGGATTGCCGTTCGGCAGGTAGAGCGAGACGACGCGGACGACGCCGCCATTGACGGAAAAGACGCCTTCGATGAAACGCGACTGCTCGTCGAGATTATCGCCCGGCAGGCCGCGATTGACCTCATCGGGGCGGATCTTCGATAGCAGGGCGACGCCGTTGAAGCCCTTCTGGCCGTGGGTCTCGACATGGTAGCCGAGCTCCTCGATTTCCATGCGCGGAAAGGATTCGTCGACGGATTTGATTTCCTGCAGGCAGGCGATGTCGGGATTGGAGGCCTTCAACCAGTCCCGGAGGTTGTCGATACGGGCTTTGACGCCGTTGATGTTCCAGGTGGCGATTTTCATGCTGGCCTCTTCATGTCGGGTAAAACCCTTTTAGCCGATGGCGCGGCTTTTGCCAGCATGCATGCAACAAAAGGGCCGGGACAATCGCCCCGGCCGCATGCAAAATCGATCGATGGCCGATGTCAGATGGAGAAGCTCGTCCCGCATCCGCAACTGGCGACGGCGTTCGGGTTGTTGATCTGGAACGACTGGCCGAGGAGATTGTCGACGAAGTCGATTTCCGAGCCGAGCATGTAGATCAGCGACAGCTTGTCGATCAGCACGGTCGCGTCCCCCTTCTCGACGACGACATCGTCGTCCTCCTGGGCATCGACGAGATCGAACTTGTAGGAAAATCCGGAACAGCCACCACCTTCGACGGAGACGCGCATCGCGGTCTTGCCGGCTTCGGAGCTGAGGATCTTGGCGATTCGTTTTGCCGCGGAATCGGAAAGCGTGACGGTGTCTGGGTTCATTTTCTGCCTCCTGCCGGGGTCAAGTTCCGGAGAGATAATAGATCCAACTTCGCTATGGTATGCTTAAACCACTGAACTATAATGATTCCGCTTCGAAAGACACCGGCGTTTGCCCGTAAGTGCCCTGTCGCGCGGATGGCGTGGTTTGCTGGCATACCGGTCTATAGGTATGAATGCGCAATGCGGACGTCAATGGCTTGGCGCCGGGACAGGAAAGACGATGACGATCGACAGGCATGCACTGGGCTTCGGAAGTGGCGAACGGGCAATCTATGCCGCGGACCCCTGGACGACGCGAGGGCGACTTTATCCTGAATCGTCGAGCCCGACCCGGTCGGAATTCCAGCGCGACCGGGACCGCATCGTCCATACTACGGCCTTCCGGCGGCTGAAGCACAAGACGCAGGTTTTCATCGGCCCGGACGGCGACCATTACCGCACGCGGCTGACGCATACGATCGAGGTGGCGCAGATCGCCCGCGCCCTGGCGCGTGCCCTGAAGCTGGACGAGGATCTCGCCGAAGGCGTGGCGCTCGTGCACGATTTTGGCCACACGCCCTTCGGCCATACCGGCGAGGATGCGCTCCACGAGGTTCTCGAACGGTTCGGAGGCTTCGACCACAATGCCCAGTCGCTGCGCATCGTCACCAAGCTCGAGCGCCGGTATGCCGAATTCGACGGCCTGAACCTGACCTGGGAGACGCTGGAGGGCCTGGTCAAGCACAATGGTCCGTTGCTGACGCCGGACGGCGAGGGCACCCGTGGCCCTGTGCCGCAGCCGATCCTCGATTATTGCGAGATCCATGATCTGGAGCTGCGCAGCTTCGCCAGCCTCGAAGCCCAGGTGGCGGCGATTGCCGACGATATCGCCTACAACACCCACGATATCGACGACGGGCTGCGCTCCGGTTACCTGACCTTCGAGATGCTGGAAGACATTCCTTTCCTGGCCGGCCTGATGCGCGAAGTCCGCGACCGCTATCCGCACCTGGAGGCAAGCCGTTTTACCCACGAGATCATGCGCCGCCAGATCACCCGCATGGTCGAGGACGTGATCAGCGTTTCGCAGGAGCGGCTGCGCGAACTGCGGCCGCAGAGCGCCACCGACATCCGCCGGGCCGACCGGGTCATCGCCACCTTTTCCGAAAGCATGGCGGAAACCGACCGGCTGATCAAGGCGATGCTGTTCAAGCGCATCTACCGCCACCCGGAGATCATGCGCATCCGCGCCAGCGCCGCCGCCATCGTCACCGACCTGTTCCATGCCTACATGGCCGACCCCGGCTTGATGCAGGGGCATTATTGGGTGGACTGCATTCCGCAGCTTGGCGAAGCGGCGCGGGCGCGCCATGTCGGCGATTATCTCGCCGGCATGACCGACACCTATGCGTTGAAGACTCACGGCCGGTTGTTTGACCATACACCCGATTTGCGCTAGGCAGCGGGCACGACAGGCGCGCCGGTTTTCGGCGACCTGCGTTCTTTTTTCCCGTGGATGACGCTATGAACCTTTTCACCGATTTCGAGAACAGAATTAAAAACGCCCTTGAAGCGATTGATATCGTCAAGGAAAAGCGATCGGATCTCGATTTCGGACGCATTACGGTCGAAGCGCCGCGCGATGCGAGCCATGGTGACGTCGCCACCAATGCGGCGATGGTGCTGGCGAAGCCGCTCGGCACCAACCCGCGGGCACTCGCCGAAATCATTGCCGACAGGTTGAAGGAGGACGGCGACGTCTCCGAGGTTTCGGTGGCCGGTCCCGGCTTCATCAACATCCGCCTCGGCGTCGGCTACTGGCAGCGTGTCCTGTCGGCGATGATCGCCAGCGGTCTCGATTACGGTCGCTCGACGGTCGGCAACGGCCACAAGGTCAATGTCGAATATGTCTCGGCCAATCCGACCGGGCCGATGCATGTCGGGCACTGCCGCGGTGCGGTCGTCGGCGATGCGCTGGCGAACCTGCTGGCTTTCGCCGGCTACGGTGTCGTCAAGGAATATTACATCAACGATGCCGGTTCGCAGGTCGACGTGCTCGCTCGCTCGGTGTTCCTGCGGTATCGGGAGGCATTGGGCGAGAACATCGGCGAGATCCCGTCCGGCCTGTATCCCGGCGATTATCTCGTGCCGGTCGGCAAGGCATTGGCCGAAGAGTTCGGCACGAAGCTGCGCGGCATGGCCGAAGACGACTGGATGCCGCTGGTCAAGGACCGGACGATAACCGCAATGATGGCCATGATCCGCGAGGACCTGAAGGCGCTGAACGTCGAGCACGATGTCTTCTTCTCCGAACGCACGCTGCATGCCAACGGCGCGACCCCGATCCGCACCGCGATCAACGACCTGACCTTCAAGGGCCACGTCTACAAGGGCGTGCTCCCGCCGCCGAAGGGACAACTGCCGGAGGATTGGGAGGACCGCGAGCAGACGCTGTTCCGCTCCACCGAAGTCGGCGACGATATCGACCGGCCGCTGATCAAGTCGGACGGCAGCTACACCTATTTCGCCGCCGACGTCGCCTACTTCAAGGACAAGTACGACCGCGGTTTCAGCGAGATGATCTATGTGCTCGGCGCCGACCATGGCGGTTACGTCAAGCGGTTGGAGGCCGTCGCGCGGGCGATTTCCGAAGGCAAGTCGAAGCTCACCGTCCTGCTGTGCCAGCTCGTCAAGCTCTACCGCAACGGTGAGCCGGTGAAGATGTCCAAACGTTCGGGTGACTTCGTCACGTTGCGTGAGGTGGTCGACGAGGTCGGCCGCGATGCGGTGCGGTTCATGATGCTCTATCGCAAGAGCTCCGAGCCGCTCGACTTCGATTTCGCCAAGGTGACCGAGCAGTCGAAGGACAATCCCGTCTTCTACGTGCAGTATGCGCATGCCCGCTGCTCGTCGATCTTCCGCCAGGCGAAGGAAGCCTTCCCCGATCTCGATCTTCAATCGATCGATTTCGCCGGTGCCGTCGCCGGCAAGATCACCGATGCCAACGAGTTGCAGCTTGTCGCCAAGCTCGCCGAATATCCGCGCGTCGTCGAGGCTGCGGCCAACGCCCAGGAGCCGCACCGCATCGCTTTTTACCTCTACGATCTGGCCAGCTCCTTCCATGCGCACTGGAATAAAGGTAAGGATTCTCCGGAATTACGATTTGTTAACGATAAGAACAGAGAATTGAGCATTGCCAGACTTGGGTTGGTGAGTGCCGTCGCTTCGGTTCTGAAGTCCGGTCTTGGTATAACCGGGACTGCTGCACCGGAAGAAATGCGTTAGACGTCACCATTTCCCCACAATGCGCTGGCAATCAGTTTTTGTCGGTGGTGAGTGGAGCGTATGGCAGAAAAACAATTCGCGCGTAGCGGGGGCAATAGCCTGGAGTTCTTTGCGGAGGATGATCCGCTCGCAGAACTCGCCCGTATCGTTGGCTTCGAGCCGAAGCCGGTTGCTGCAAACGACCAGAAGCGCGATTCGCGCGTCACCGCCGTCCCGTCGCCCGTGGCGGCGGTGACGGAAGCGGCGCCGGAGCGGGCGGTTGAACAACCCCAGCATCCGCTCTTCAACCTCGAGGATGAACTGACCCGTGAATTCGAGCGTTACGAGGCTCCCCGCCGGGAGCCCGTGGCCGTTGCCGGCGAGGCATATGTCGCCGTGGACGAACGGCAGGCGACGGTCGAAGATGTTGCGCCGGAGCCGGTCGTAACCGAAGCCGCCGAGGCGGTTGCCGAGAGCGTGTCTCCGGCTGTTTACGAGGCCGTTGCACGGACGGAACCCGTTTTCGAGGCGCCGGAATCTCATTCTTTCGAAAGCAGCCCTGACGGCGATCTGGTCGACGACAGCGAATTCGCGTCGATGTTTGCCGATGCCGAGCCGTTCGATGCACCGGAGCCGGTGGCGGTTTCTGCCGCGCCGATTGCTGCCGTCGCGGCTGAAGTCGCTGTTGTCAGCGACCATGCCCAGGCTTTCGAGCAGCCGGCCGTCATTTCCGATATCCGCGATGAAAATCCGCAGGACACGGATTTTTCGTGGCCCGCCAGCGATGCTCCGCCGGTATTTGTGACCGAAGAGCCGGTGACCTCGGCCGTCGAACCGGCTTTTTCGCGGGCCGAGCCGGTCGATCCGGTTTTCGACAGCGCCGACGAGCATTTCGATCTCACCCAGGAACTGGAAATGGCGATCGAGAGTGCGGTCCCGACGATCGAACCCGAGCCCGCATTCCAGGTTAAGGCGCAATCGCGGCCCCATCTTCCTGTGACCAATTTCAGCGTTCAGCGCAGCAATTATCGCGCCGAGCCGCGCCTGGATTCGCGTCCGTCGGGTGTCGACGAAGCTGCCGGCGGCGATGCCCTGGACATGATGGCGGCGGAGATGCCCACCGTCGAGTTCGACAGGCTCGCCGACGAAGCGCCGGCGCACGTCGTTGCCGAACCGGATTTTACCGGGGCGATCGAGCCGGCGTTCGACCAACCCGGTTCTTCCGCAGACCCGGCATTTGATTTTGCCTTTGATTCCGATCTGGCGGCTGAGCGCGCGCCGCAGGACAATTGGGCAGCATCGCCGACCACGGAAGCCGTCGAGGTGCCGCAAATAGCTTCGGCAAGGCGTGCCGAGCCGTTCGATGCTGACGACCTGCTGGCCGATGTCGCCCGTTACCCCGTTCCCAACCAGCGCCTTTCGCCGTTGTTCGGCAGCGAGGATCGGGCCGAGGCCAGGAGTGCCGACAAGCGGGACCAGTCCGAAGAGAGCCGGCCCGAACCGGTCGCCACCCTGCGCGCGCCGGAAACGGACAATTTTTCGGTTTCGGAAAAGCGGGCCGAGCCGGCTTTCGACGATCCGTTCTCCGACCAGAAATTCGATTTCGATTTTGATGACATCGATTTCGATCTCGCCGATCTGAGTTTTGACGATCCGGAGCCGTTGGCGCCGGCCGTGCAGGCGCCTGCCCAAGAGGTCAAGCCCGTCGCCGAAATCAGGCAGCCGGAAACCCGCAGCCGCGCGGCCGAACCGGCCATACCGTTCCGGGTGACTACCAAGATCACCGATCTGTCCGAGACGCCGATGCGGCAGCCGGTGGCCCGCCGTGCCGAGCCGCGTATCGAGCCGGAGAGTGAAACCGTCCTGCCGTTCGATCCTTCGCAGATTGCCGATGCGGACGATATTCCCGAAGCGATCGCGGATATGGATGTGCCCTCGCTGCCGGTCGTCGAACCGGAGGAGAAGGTCGTTCACCCGCCGGAATACGACATCGATATCGATGCCGAGATGGCCAATCTGTTCCAGCCGATCGGCCATGCGCCGGCGGTGTCGGCAAAGAGCGTTCCGGTCAATGACGGCGGTTTTGCCAATCCGGCCTGGGCCGCCGCCCCCAACGACGCCAACCCGGACCCGGTCAAGGCGTCGTTCGACGAATTCGACGAATTCGAGCGGGCTCTGGAAGAGGATTTCCGCCGAACGATGACACAGCCGGCCGAAGACGATGCCGGTGTTGCCAAGATGACGCTGGGACCGAATGGCGGTTATGTCGAGCGCGGTCCGCGCCGCGGCCTGTCACGCGGTCTGGTTCTCAGCCTGGCTCTGCTGCTGGTCTGCGGCACGGCGGTCGGCGCCGGCGCCTATCTTTACCTGTCGGGTGGCGGTGAAACGTCGACGGCCACGACCGGGCCGCGCGTCATCGTTGCCGACAAGGAACCGATCAAGGTCGTTCCGGAGAACCGCGGCGGCGTGACCGTTCCCAACCAAGACAAGGCGGTCTACGACCGCGTCGCCGGCAATGTCACGGCAGATCCGAAGCAGGACTCGCTGCTTTCCTCCAAGGAGGAGCCGATCGATGTGGTGCAGCGGACGCTGATCCCGGAAACATTGCCGCTGGAAGGCGCCGAGGATAGCGACGACGTGAACCCGACGCCCGTCGGTGAAACCGAGGATGCCCGGCTTCTCGGCAACGAGACGGCCACGGACACGACTGCCGAGACGGACGCGACGGCCGGCGTTTCGCCGCGCAAGGTGCGGACGATGATCGTCAAGTCGGACGGCACGTTGGTGCCGCGCGAGACGATCGCGGAAGAGACGACCACCGCGGCTGCGACCGAAACCGCCGAACGCTCCGTTCTGGCCGAACCGACCGGGACCACCCGCAGCGCCGATCTCAATCTCGACAAAATCAAGCCGGTCACGCAGACGCCGGTCGAGACGACGCAGGGCGCCGCTGCGACAGCCGGCCAGGAAGATGCTGCCACCGATAGCCTGGCCGATCCGCCGGTGCGGGTGGTGAAGACCACCAAGGTCGAAGACACGAAGGTCGACGACAAGGCGCCGATCCCGGAAAGCCGTCCGGTGGATCAGCCGGTCAACATCGTCGGCACGGTGACCGATCAGGGCAACCTGCGCGATACGACGAAAGAAGCCGCCGCCGCAACCGATACCGGCAAGCAGACGCAGGTCGCCAGCCTGCAGCCCGGTTCCTATGTGATGCAGATCGCCTCGCTGCCTTCCGAAGCGGAAGCGAAGAAATCCTATGCCAGCCTGTCGTCGAAGTTCGGCAGCGTCATTGGTGGCCGCGGCGTCGATATCAAGAAGGTCGAGGTGGCGGGCAAGGGCACGTTCTACCGTGTCCGCATTCCGGTCGGCTCGAAGGACGATGCGGCGGCGCTCTGCGTCAAATATCGCGCCGCTGGCGGTACCTGCCTGATCTCGAAGTAACCATCGGCGCATTGCAACAAGACGAACGGCGGGCTGGCCCGCCGTTCCTGTTTGTAGAGACCGTCCCGATTTCCATTCCGCAGAGTAGAAAAATGAGCCAATCGAAAGCCATGATTCTCGGCTGCAGCGGCCTGACGCTGACGCCGGACGAAATCGCCTTCTATCGTGACGAGCAGCCCTGGGGCTTCATCCTGTTCGGGCGCAATGTTTCCGAAGCGGCGCAGATCACCGACCTTGTCGCCGCCCTGCGCGACAGCGTCGGCAGCGACGCGCCGGTGCTGATCGACCAGGAGGGCGGTCGCGTCCAGCGTATCCGTCCGCCAGTCGTGCCGCATTATCCCTCCGGGCAGGCGCTGGGCGACCTTTACCGGCAGGACAGGGACGCGGGCCTGCGCGCCGCCTGGCTGATGTCGCGCCTGCATGCCTTCGATCTCCTGCGTTTCGGCATCAACGTCGATTGCCTGCCGGTGCTCGACGTGCCCGTCGAGGGCAGCAGCAACGTCATCGGCAACCGCGCCTACGGTTTCGAGCCGGTGACGGTGACGGAGATGGGGCAGGCGGCTTCCGAAGGGTTGAAGGCCGGCGGCGTCCTGCCGGTGATGAAACACATGCCCGGCCATGGCCGTGGCATGGCCGATTCGCACCATGAACTGCCTGTCGTCGGTGCGAGCCGGGCGGAACTGGAAGCGCATGATTTCGCGCCCTTCGTGGCGCTGAAGGACGAGTTGATGGCGATGACCTGCCATGTCGTCTATACCGCCATCGACCCCGACCATCCGGCGACCACCTCCAGGATCGTCATCGACGAGATCATCCGCGGCCATATCGGCTTCCGGGGGCTGCTGATGTCGGACGACACCTCGATGAACGCGCTGAAAGGCACGATCGGCGAACGGGCCGCCAATATTGTCGCCGGCGGCTGCGATATTGTCTTGCATTGCAACGGCGCGATGGATGAAATGAGGCAGGTCGTCGCCAACGTCCCGCCGTTGGCGGGCGCGTCGCTTGCGCGGGCCAAGGCAGTGGAAGCGGCATTCGGAAACACCGACGGGCTGGACGAGACGGCAGTCCGGGCCGAATTCGAGGCGCTCTTCGCGATAGTTTGACGGCTGGAGTTTGAACGGCCGGATGTTCGGGAGTTCTGCGGCGTGAGTAAGAAGAGAGGCAAGGAGCGGGCAGCCGGTGCGCCGATGGACAGCCTCTGGCAGGAGGGGGCGGCCGAACGCGCCACCGGTGAGCAGGGGCTGGTGATCGATGTCGCCGGTTTCGAAGGCCCGCTCGACCTGCTGCTGCATCTCGCCCGCAACCAGCGGGTCGACCTGTCGCGCATTTCCGTGCTGGCGCTGGCCGAACAATATCTGCAGTACGTCGAAAGCGCCCGGCGGATCCGCATCGAGCTTGCCGCCGACTACCTGGTCATGGCCGCCTGGCTCGCCTATCTCAAGTCGCGGTTGCTGATCCCGCAGCAGGCGAAAGACGATGGTCCGTCCGGCGAAGAAATGGCCGCGACACTCGCCTTCCGCTTGAAGCGGCTGGAGGCGATGCGCAACGCCGCCACGCAGCTGGTGAACCGCAGCCGGCTGGGCCGCGACGTTTTTCCGCGCGGAGCGCCGGAGCATATCCCGGATATGCGGCAATCGGCCTACGAGGCCAATCTCTACGACCTGCTGACGGCCTATGCCGCCTTGCGCCAGCGTCACGCCGTCACGGCGGTGACCATCGAGAAACGGCAGGTTTGGTCGCTTGCCGAGGCCCGCGATATCTTGTCGCGGATGATCGGCGAGACGGACGGCTGGATGGCCCTCGACCATTACCTCCTGCGCTATCTTTCTTCGCCCCGCGACCGCGCCACGGCGATCGCCTCCGCTTTCGCCGCATCGCTGGAAATGGTGCGCGAGGGGGAACTGGAGATCCGCCAGGACGGCGCATTCGAACCGCTCTACATGCGCCGCGGCCAGAAGCGCGATAGCGGCGCGGAACGGGAGTGAGGCGTGAGCGATCTGGGTGAGGACACCACCGGCCTTGCGCCGCCCGAGGCGGAAGAGCAAGAGGCCAATGCCGCGGAGCGCCATGCGGCTGAGGCGGAGCGCATCGCCGAAGCCCTGATTTTTGCCTCGGCGCAGCCCGTTTCCGAAAGTTTCATTGCCGAAAGGGTCGCCAAGGGCGTCGATATCAGGGCGATCCTGGGCCGGCTAAAGGCTTTTTATGCCTTGCGGGGCGTCAATCTCGTCCAGGTGGGCGATTATTGGGCGTTTCGCACCGCCCCGGATCTGTCCTTCTTCATCCGGGCCGACGACACCGAGTTTCGCAAGCTTTCCCGGGCGGCGCTGGAGGTTTTGGCGATCATCGCCTATCACCAGCCGGTGACGCGGGCGGAAATCGAGGATATTCGCGGCGTCCAGACCTCGCGGGGCACGCTGGACGTGCTGATGGAGGCTGGCTGGGTACGGTTTCGCGGCCGGCGGCGGACGCCGGGGCGGCCGGTCACCCTCGGCACGACCCGCGATTTCCTCGATCATTTCGGCCTCGAGGACGTGCGTGACCTGCCGGGTCTCGAAGAGCTCAAGGGGGCAGGGCTGCTTTCCGGTCGCATCCCGCCGGGCTTCAACATTCCCGTGCCCCTGACGCAGGATGATTTTGCCGAGGACGAGGATCCGATCACGCAGATGGATCTCGAAGAGCTTGGCCTGTTGCCTCCGGGCGGGCCGGGGGACGAATAGCTTTCCGTCTTTGCCGCTTGTTCCATGGACACAATACTGGCCGATATCGTTGCTAGGATGGGATCTGACGGGGTAGAACCGCGCAGGACAGAGCGTTACCGTAAAGACGTCGGCGCGCGACCGTATCCGTGACGAGATATCCACCGCGTTTACGCATTCCGGCCGGCGCATTAAGGCTGCGGGCATTTGGTGTTTGAAAAAAATGTGTAAACGTCTTACATCGATACGACGTGAAAACAGGGAGTAACGAGTTATGGGTTCTTTCAGCATGTGGCACTGGCTGATCGTTCTGGCGATCGTCCTGCTATTGTTCGGCCGCGGCAAGATTCCGGAGCTGATGGGCGATGTCGCCAAGGGCATCAAGAACTTCAAGAAGGGCATGACCGACGAAGAAGCTCGCGATCAAGCGAAGACGGTCGATCACAAGGCTGATGAAAGCAAGTCGTAACGCCCGGTCTGGCGCGGCTGCTGATCAGCCGCAATGACTTCTGGAGCCTGAGTGATGTTGGATGTTGGCTGGACCGAGCTTCTGGTCATAGCGGTCGTTCTGATCGTTGTGGTCGGTCCCAAAGATTTGCCGCCGATGCTGCGCGCGTTCGGCAAGATGACGACACGATTGCGGGCGATGGCGGGCGAATTCCGCTCGCAGTTCGACGAAGCCTTGAAAGAGGCGGAACTCGACGATGTCCGCAAGACCATCGGGGATGCGCAGAAGCTCAACCCGATGAATAGCATCCGCGATGCTATCAATCCTCTGCGCCAGACAGCCAACGAGATCAAGGCCGACCTTCAGCGCGCCGCGACCGTCGAAACGCCGGCTGTTTCGGAAACGAAGGCGACAGCGACAGCGACAGCGGCGGCGGAAGCCGCTTCCGGGACTGTGACATTGCCGGACATCGATACGGCGCTGGCGCAGCCCCCGGTCGTTTCTCCTGCATCCACCGTCGATACCGCAGCTGCTTCCGCATCTGCCGCTGCTGCGGCGGACAATGGTCCGGCTACGGCGATATCGATTGATGTCGCTTCGACCGACAAGCCTGCCGCCGCGGGAACTTCGCCGGTGTCCGAGCCGGCCGTTGCGGCAGACAAGAAGGACGGAGCGGCATGACCAACGATATCGACGACAAGCCGCAGCCGCTGATCGAACATCTCGTCGAGTTGCGCCGACGGTTGATCTGGGCGTTGGGGGCCTTTTTCATCGCCTTCATCGTCTGTTTCGCCTTCGCCAAGCAGCTCTTCAACTATCTGGTCATTCCCTACAAATGGGCGGTGATCTGGGCAGGGCTCGATGTTGCCAAATCGGAACTGATCTACACCGCGCCGCAGGAATTCTTCTTCACCCAGGTGAAGGTAGCGATGTTCGGCGCCATGGTGATCGCTTTCCCGGTGATCGCGGCGCAGATCTACAAGTTCGTGGCACCCGGCCTCTACAAGAACGAGCGGGCGGCGTTCCTGCCGTTCCTGATCGCCTCGCCGCTGCTTTTCCTTCTCGGCGGCGCGCTCGTCTACTTCTTCTTCACGCCGATGGTGATGTGGTTCTTCCTCGCCATGCAGCAGGCGCCGGCTGAGGGCGAGGTGGCGATCTCGCTGATGCCGAAGGTGTCGGAATATCTGAGCCTGATCATGACGCTGGTGTTTTCCTTCGGCCTGGTCTTCCAGTTGCCGGTGGTGACCACGCTTCTCGCCCGCGTCGGTTTCGTCACCGCCGACGGGCTGGCCGGAAAACGCAAATACGCGATCGTCATCGCCTTCATCGTCGCGGCCGTTTTGACGCCGCCCGATCCGATGTCCCAGATCGGCCTTGCACTGCCGGCCATCCTTCTCTACGAGATTTCCATCTATGCGGCGCGAGTCATCGAGCGCAACCGGGCCCGTGAGGTCGCCGGTGACGACCGATCCTCCGACGTTGTCAACGCCGGCGACGCCTGACGCCGGCTCATGCCGTTGTCGCACCGCCGGTGCTTCTGATGACGGCGGTTTCGCCGGCACAGGGTCTGGTCACACCTCGGTCCGGTATGCGTGAATTCAACGACCCGGGACGACGATGCACGATATTAAATGGATCCGCGACAATGCCGAGGCTTTTGACGCCGCGCTGAAGAAGCGCGGCGCGGATGCGCAATCGGAGAGCCTGATCGCGCTGGACGAAAAACGTCGCGCCGTGATCCAGCGCCTGCAGGACATGCAGGCCCGCCGCAATACGGCCTCCAAGGAAATCGGCGCGGCCATGGCGCAGAAGAATTCCGAACTGGCCGAAAAGCTCAAGGCCGAAGTGGCCGAGATGAAGACCTCGCTGCCGGCGGCGGAGGAAGAGGAACGGCTGATCAGCGCCGAGTTGACCGACGTCCTGTCGCGCCTTCCCAACATCCCGCTCGACGATGTCCCGGTCGGCAAGGACGAGCACGACAACGTCGTCAAACATGTCATCGGTCAGAAGCCGGGCTGGAACCATCCGGCCAAGGAACATTACGAAATCGGCGAAGCTCTGGGCTTCATGGATTTCGACCGCGCGGCCAAGCTTTCGGGTGCCCGGTTCACGGTTCTGACCGGTCCGCTGGCGCGTCTCGAACGGGCACTCGGCCAGTTCATGCTCGACCTGCACACGCGCGAGCACGGTTATACCGAGGTCAGTTCGCCGCTGATGGTGCGCGACGAAGCCATGTACGGCACCGGCCAACTGCCGAAATTTTCCGAAGATCTGTTCAAGACCACGGATGGCCGCTGGCTGATCCCTACCGCCGAGGTGACGCTGACCAACCTCGTATCCGGCGAAATCCTCGAACAGGACAAGCTGCCGCTGCGCTTTACGGCACTGACGCCGTCCTTCCGTTCGGAGGCCGGTTCGGCCGGTCGCGATACGCGCGGCATGCTGCGCCAGCACCAGTTCTGGAAATGCGAACTCGTGTCGATCACCGACGCGGAAAGCTCGATTGCCGAACATGAACGCATGACGGAATGCGCCGAAAAGGTGCTGAAGCTGCTTGGCCTGCATTTCCGCACCATGACGCTGTGCACCGGCGACATGGGTTTTGGCGCCCGCAAGACCTACGATATCGAAGTGTGGCTGCCGGGGCAGGATACCTACCGGGAAATCTCCTCCTGCTCGGTTTGCGGCGACTTCCAGGCGCGGCGCATGAATGCCCGCTACCGCGGCAAGGACGACAAGGCCACGAAGTTCGTGCACACGCTGAACGGCTCCGGCATCGCCGTCGGCCGGGCGCTGATCGCGGTCATGGAAAACTATCAGAACGAGGACGGCTCCGTCTCGGTGCCGGATGTGCTGCTGCCCTATATGGGCGGACTGACGAAGATCGAACGGGCCTGAACGCGGCGACGAGGACACGATGCGGATTCTGCTGACGAATGACGACGGCATCCATGCCGAGGGCCTGGCGGTGCTGGAGCGCATCGCCCGGACCATTTCCGACGATGTCTGGATCGTCGCGCCGGAGACCGACCAGAGCGGGCTTGCCCATTCGCTGACGCTCTCCGAACCGCTGCGGTTGCGAAAAATCTCCGACAAGCATTATGCGCTGCGGGGAACGCCGACCGATTGCGTCATCATGGCGCTGCGCGAAGTGCTCGGCGGCAAGCCGGACCTCATTCTCTCGGGTGTGAATTCCGGCTCCAACCTCGCCGACGACGTCACCTATTCGGGCACCATCGCCGCGGCGATCGAAGGCACGCTGCAGGGCGTCCGTTCGATCGCGCTCAGCCAGGCGGCGATCTATGCCGATGGCCGCCGTATCGTGCCGTGGGAGATTGCCGAGACCTTTGCCCCAAAACTGCTGGGCCAGGTCATGGATACGGAATTGCCCGACGGCACCTTCCTCAACCTGAACTTCCCCAACTGCAAGCCGGAGGAGATCCAGGGCATTGCCGTGACATCGCAGGGCAAGACCGATTTCGCCCTGACGGTGGAAGAGCGCGCCGACGGCCGGGGTTTCCCCTATTACTGGCTGCGTTTCGGTGAGCGGGTCGGCAATTTCCGCGATGGCACGGACGTGGCTGCGGTGAAGAACAACAAGATCTCGGTGACGCCGCTCAAGCTCGACCTGACGGACTACGCCGTTCAGGACCGGCTTGCCGAGGCGCTTGGTTCCGGAGTTGCGGGGTGACGGCGCGAGTCGCAGAACGGGAGGGTTTTGCCGCCCTGGTGCTGCGGCTGCGTGCCGAAGGCATTTCGGATATCGATCTGTTGACGGCGGTCGAGCAGACGCCGCGCTCGCAGTTCGTGCCGCCGGAGTTTGCCGGCAGCGCCTATTCCAGCCGGACGCTGCCGATCCCCTGCGGCTCGTTCATGGAGGGCGCCGACATGGCGGTGCGCCTGCTCGACCGGCTCAAGCTGAAGCCGGGCCATCGTGTTCTGGAAGTGGGAACGGGCAGCGGTTTTACCGCCGCCGTCATGGGCCGCATCGTCGAACGGGTCCTGAGCATCGATCGCTACAAGACGCTGGTCAACGACGCGCAGCAGCGCCTGGATGCCTTGTCGCTGCGCAACGTCATCGTCCGCCAGGCGGATGGCAGCGTTGGCCTGCAGGGCGAGGGAACCTTCGACCGCATCCTGGTTACCACCGCCTTTCCTGCCATGCCGCGCTTCTATGTCGAACAGCTCGTTTCCGGCGGATCGATGATCGCGCCGCTGATAGCATCGGAAGACAGCTGTCGTATGGTGCGGCTGACGCGTGTCGGCAGCCGTTTCGAGCGCGACGACCTGTTCGAGGTCCCTTATATGCCGATCGTCCCCAAACTCGCCTCGATCTTGTGAGAAAACTGCCGCAAGTACCGGGATTTCGAGGCGTTTTAGCAATCCTCCAGATTGCGCATGGTTATCAATTTGTCAAAACAGGGCGTTTCGACCGGCGCTCTTAACTGCGTGGTAACACTAACGCGCTTTAATAAGACCTGTATCAGTCGCGTATTGAGTAGGTCGTTTTCATGCGTCACAGTGTATCGCCGAGTATCGGAAAGTCTGCCATACGTGTTCTTGCCGCGGCATTGCTGGCCAGCGCGGTCAGTGGTTGCAGTTCCGATGTTTCGCGTTTCGGCGGACTGTTTTCCAAGTCCGACAACATCACGACGAACTCGATTCCGCGTCGTCCCATTACCGGTTTGAATGGCGAAGCTCCGATCCCGTCCCAGGATGTGGCGCAGGGCGTCAATACGCGGCGCGAGCCGCTGTCGACACGCGACGAGGCACTGAACCAGCCGTTCCCCGAAAAACGCCAGGTTTCCTACGATCCGATCAGCACGGCCACGGCAAACGGTTCCGGTGCGCGCATGGCGACGACCCCCGTCGAGGTCCAGCGCTCCGAGCTTGCCGATCCGACCGTCGGCAAAACCACCAAGTCCGAACGCGACGTGGCGCTGGCGCAGCCGTTTCCCACCTCGAAGAAGGATACGACGGAAAAGACCACGCCCGATCCGCTGACGACCGGCACGACATCCAGGGGCGGCTGGACCACCTTCAATGCACCCAGCGTCAAGCTGAAGCCGGGCGAGTCCGTCGCGACCCTGTCGAAGCGGTACGGTGTACCGGAGAAGGAAATTCTGCAGGCGAACGGCCTGAAGAATGCGTCCGCCGTCGTTCCCGGTCAGAAGATCGTCATTCCGACCTATGGCAAGCCGCGCAGCGTTGCCAAGGAAACGGCGGAGACCGCGGACCTTGCCTCCGACAAGAAGATCCCCATTCCGGAAAAGACGCCGGACCAGGTTGCCGTGCTGCCGACCACGTCGTCGAGCCGCGACAAGTCCCAGACAACCGCCGACGCCGCGAACGGCAAGCTGACGCCGGCCGATGGCGGCAAGAAGAAGGGCGACAAGGCGGCAACTGCCGCAACGGACGCCTATGTCGTCAAGCCCGGCGACTCGCTCGCCAAGATCGCCAAGGCGACCGGCGTTTCCGTTCAGGAACTCAAGGCCGCAAACGGCATGAACACCGCGTCGCTGCGCATCGGCCAGACGCTGAAGGTTCCGGCCGGCACCGGCAATGCCGACGACGTCAAGACCGCGTCGATCCCGACCGGCAAGGAGACGAAGAAAGGCGACACCAAGAAGGTGGAGACCGCCTCGACCGGCAAACAGCCCGAGGAATACAAGGCCCCGATCTCGAAGCAGACCGTCGCCGACGTCGAGAAGAAGAGCGACGTCACCGAGGCTGCACCCGAGACGACCGGCATCGGCAAGTATCGCTGGCCGGTGCGCGGTGCGGTGGTCGCCGGTTACGGCGCCAATGTCGAGGGCAACCGCAACGACGGTATCGATATCTCCGTTCCGGAGGGCACACCGATCAAGGCCGCCGAAAACGGCGTGGTCATCTATGCCGGCAACGGCCTGAAGGAACTCGGCAACACCGTCCTGGTCCGCCATGACGACGGCACGGTGACCGTCTACGGCCATGCCGACGCGCTCAACGTCGCACGCGGCCAGAAGGTGACGCGCGGTCAGGAACTGGCGACCTCGGGCATGAGCGGCAACGCCAAGTCGCCGAAGGTGCATTTCGAGGTCCGCAAGAACGCCACGCCGGTCAACCCGATGACGTTCCTCGAATAGGACCGGCTTTCGGTTCGCATTTTACAGGATACTCAAACCCCGTCATGATGGCGGGGTTTGTCGTTTCACATTCGTTCAGCCGATCCGGACACGCATGCGCCCGGCAAGATCCTGGATATACTGCCAGGCAACGCGGCCCGAGCGGCCGCCGCGGGTGGTCGCCCATTCCAGCGCTTCGGCCTTCAGCTTTTCCGGATCCATGTCGAGGTTGAAGTGGGCGGCATAACCGTCGATCATCTTGAGGTAGTCGTCCTGGCTGCATTTGTGGAAGCCGAGCCAGAGGCCGAAGCGATCCGACAGCGACACCTTTTCCTCCACCGCTTCCGACGGGTTGATCGCGGTCGATTGCTCGTTTTCCATCATGTGGCGTGGCAGCAGGTGGCGACGGTTGGAGGTGGCGTAGAACAGAACGTTGTCCGGCCGGCCCTCAACGCCGCCATCCAGCGCCGCCTTCAGCGACTTGTAGGCCGTATCGTCGTGATCGAAGGACAGGTCGTCGCAGAAGACGATGACGCGGTGATCGACGCCCTTCAGCATGTCGAGCAGCACAGGCAGGCTGGAAATGTCCTCGCGATGCACTTCGACCAGTTTTAGCGATACGCCGCTTTCGCGCCTGACATCCTCGTGCACCGCCTTGACCAGCGAAGACTTGCCCATGCCGCGGGCGCCCCAGAGCAGCACGTTGTTGGCGGGGAAACCTTCGGCGAACCGGCTGGTGTTCTCGTGCAGGATATCGCGGACATGGTCGACGCCGCGGATCAGCGACAGGGCGACACGATTGGGGCGCGCAATCGGCTGCAAATGCTGGCGCGTCGGCGCCCAGACGAAGCAATCGGCGACCGCCCAGTCATTTTCGACCGCCGCCGGCCCTGCAAGCCGCTCGACGGCATCGGTGAGACGGCGGATTTCAGCGATCAGAGCGTCGTACTTCTTTTGGCCCATGGTGCTCTTCCTTCGATATTTACCGTTTCCCCGGGGCTTATCCCGGCAATTCGCAGCCGGGTAGCATGGCGTTTGCGGGTCGAAAAGGTTAAGAGGCGGGAAATCGGTACTGTCGCCGGCTGTTTTTGTTGCATTCGCCCGGTGCGCAACTATATTCCGGCCACCCGACGAAAGATGGCCCAGAGCCCGGTCGTTCCAGAAGTTTCAAGGAGTTTTTCATGTTCATCACCGAGGCATTCGCCCAATCGACAACCGGCGCAGCGCCTTCCGCTTTCGGCTCGGGCCTGGAAATGCTGTTCCTCTTCGTACCGCTGATGGTCGTCTGGTACTTCCTGCTGATCCGTCCGCAGCGCGCCCAGGCCAAGAAGCGCGAAGAGACACTGAAGAGCATCCGTCGCGGCGACCAGGTCGTGGCCGGCGGCATCGTCGGCAAGGTCACCAAGGTCATCGACGAGCGGGAAGTTGAAGTCGAGGTCGCCGAAGGCGTGCGCATCCGCGTCGTCCGCGCCTTCATAGGCGAAGTTCGCGTCAAGGGCGAGCCGGTCAAGACCGAAGGCGGCAAGGAATAAGGACCGCTGGTTTTGCAGCGGGCAGGTAAGGTTTCATGGCAAAGGGCATAGAAATCCGCGCGGCGCATTTTCCCGGCCGCGCGCCGATCGACAGTTACGGCAATGGCGGCTTCCGCTTCGCCGACATGTCGCATCGCGGGTCTATCCTTTGCCTTCCTTCCGGCATCCATGGCTGGGACATGGCCGTCGACACGCCATTGACGGTCGATCACTTCCAGCGAATTCTCGACGAGGCGTCTGACATCGAGGTTCTGCTGGTCGGAACCGGGACCAACCTGCGGCTTCTGCCGCCGGCGCTGAAAACAGCACTCAAGGCGCGCGGTATTGCGCCCGATCCGATGAGCACCGGGGCTGCGGTGCGGACATTCAACATCATGCTCTCCGAAGCGCGTGCGGTCGCTGCCGCGCTGATCGCGGTCTGATCCGGCAAGGCAGTCGCTTGAGCGTGTCCGAACAAGCCAATTTCGATATCTGCCTGGCGACGTTGCGCGACACGGATCGCGACCGCTATCTCGCCTGCCTGCTGTCGCCGGAGGACAGGCGCGGCCCGCTCGCGGCGATCTACGCCTTCTCCGCCGAACTTGCCCGCATCCGCGATCTGGTGCACGAGCCGCTTCCGGGCGAGGTGCGGCTGCAATATTGGCGCGACCTGCTCGAAGGGCAGGCGCACGGCTCCAGCGAAGCCAATCCGCTCGCGGCAGCCCTTCTGACGACGATCGAGCGCTACCGCCTGCCGCGCGCAACCTTCGTGGCAATGACGGAAGCGCGCATCTTCGACCTCTATGACGACCCCATGGAGGACCGCACCGCGCTCGAAGGCTATGCCGGCGAGACGGCGTCGGCGCTGATCCAGTTGGCAAGCCTGGTGCTCGATGCCGACGCCGCGGCACAATCGGCCGAGGCGGCCGGACATGCGGGCGTGGCGCAGGCGATCGCCGGCCTGCTGCTGCTCATGCCGCTGCACCGTCGGCGCGGCCAGACCTATGTTCCCCTCGATCTGCTGGCCGCCACAGGTCTCGACCCTGCAGCGTTTCTGGCGGGTGAGGACAAAGCGCGCGTGGCTGCTGCCATCGACGCCTTTGCCGGGCTGGGGCTCGATCACCTCGCCAAGGCCCGCCGGGCCGCGAGCCTTTCGCGCTCGACATTTCCGGCCTTCCTGCCTGTGGCTTTGGCGGAACCGGTCCTGCGCAAGGCGCAACGCGCTGGCGCATCGCTGTTCGACCGTTCACTGCAGGCACCACAATGGCTGAGACAGTTGCGGCTGATGCGGGCGGCTTTCCGGCAACGATTCTAGCTGCTCAATTCCAATTTATGGTCGAAGTATGATGAAATCCCGGCTCGCGTGGGGTTTGGCGGTGGATTTCCGGCGCGGCACATGCAGCCATCACATCCGCGCAAGCTTCAACGGTTATCAGACAGCCGAGAGCGGCGCCTGTGCCGCCGGCTTGCAAGGAGATGCGATTTGGGTCTGGTGGCTTGGGGAGTGGTTGTCGTGCTCGTCGTGGTCTTTGCATTCGTGACCACACGGATGACAAAGCAGACCTCCGAGGACAATCTGCACGATATGGGGCTGGCGATCATGGAATTCGGGCGCGCTTTCCCGAACGAAGCCATCCGCGACCTGCATACGACGAAAGACGGCAACACCGTTTTCGTCCGCCTGCACGACAACAAGGCCGGCTTCATGCGCAACATGCGCGGCCATTATTCCTGCCATTTGATCGAGCCGGGAATGGCGCGCGTTCGCCCCACGGCAAGCGGCAAGGGCCTGATCATCGAGTTCACCGAAACGCCGGTGCATAGCGGCCAGTTCGAATTCGCTTCCGCTGAGGATGCCGCCGAAGTTTCCTTGTGGCTGCTTGGCAACCTGGTGGCGATGGCCGACAAGATCGATCTTGCCCGGCCATCGGCGCAGCACTGACCGGCGTCAGGCCTTTCCAAGCCAGCGGGCGCAATCGGCCAGCGCCCGCTTCGAGATCAACTGACGCTTCATGATCGTCTTGTCCTTGCCACGGAACCGCTTGACGCCGTCCGGCTTGACGATCGAGCCGGGTTCCAGCTCGGGAAACAGCCCGAAATTGATGTTCATCGGCTGGAACGAACGTTTCCCGGGCTCTTCGTCGCTCACCAAGTGCCCGCCAGTGATATGGCCGAGCAGCGAACCGAGAGCGGTCGTGGCCGGCGGCAGGGGGATGGTTTCGCCTTTGCGCTCCGCAGCGGCAAACCGGCCGGCAAGCAGGCCGATGCTGGCGCTTTCCACATAACCTTCGCAGCCGGTGATCTGGCCGGCGAACCGCAGGCCGGGCCGCGTCTTCAGCGTCAGCGACCGGTCGAGCAGGGTCGGGGAGTTGATGTAGGTGTTGCGGTGCAGGCCGCCGAGACGGGCGAACTCGGCGTTTTCCAAGCCGGGGATCATCCGGAAAATATCGGCCTGGGCACCGTATTTCAGCTTCGTCTGGAAGCCGACCATATTGTAGAGCGTGCCGAGCGCATTGTCCTGGCGCAGCTGCACGACGGCATAGGCCTTGACCGTCGGATTATGGGAATTGGTCAGGCCCATCGGTTTCATCGGCCCGTGGCGCAGGGTTTCGCGGCCGCGTTCGGCCATCACCTCGATCGGCAGGCAACCGTCGAAATAGGGCGTGCCTTCCCATTCCTTGAAGCCGACCGTATCGCCGGCGATCAGCGCATCGATGAAGGCATGATATTGCGTTTCGTCCAACGGGCAATTGATGTAATCCCGGCCCGTACCGCCGGGGCCGACCTTGTCGTAGCGCGACTGGTACCAGCAGATATCCATGTTGATGCTGTCGCGATGCACGATCGGGGCGATGGCATCGAAGAAGGCCAAGGCATCGGCGCCGGTTTCGGCCTGGATGGCCGCAGCCAGGTCCGGCGAGGTCAGCGGCCCGGTGGCGACGATCGACAGATCCCATTCCTTCGGCGGCAGGCCGCGGATTTCCTCGCGGCTGACCTCGATCAGCGGATGGTTTTCGATCGCTGCCGTCACGGCCGCCGAAAACCCGTCGCGATCCACCGCCAGCGCACCGCCGGCCGGAACCTGATGCTTGTCGGCGCAGGCCATGATCAGCGAATTCGCCAGCCGCATCTCCGCATGGATGACACCGACCGCATTGCTGGTGGCGTCGTCGGACCGGAAGGAGTTGGAGCAGACGAGTTCGGCGAGGTCTTCGGTCTTGTGGGCATCGGTGCCGCGCACGCCGCGCATCTCATGCAGGATGACGGAGATGCCGGCTTCGGCGATCTGCCAGGCTGCTTCCGAGCCGGCGAGGCCGCCGCCGATGATGTGGATGGGGGAATAGGATGATGCATTTGTCATGGCGGCTGCTTATCACGCCGTCCCGCCGGTTCCAATCACCACAAGGTGAAAACGGCGCCGGCTTTGCCGGCTGCCGTTGGCAGGGAAGGCGCCATGCACGGCGCCTTCCGAAGCGAAAAATCGCTTATTGCAGCACCTGCACCACGGTGTAGGTCTGCGGATCGACGATGACCCGCTGTTCGTTGACGATCGTATAGGCGTAGCGCGGGTCCTCGGGCACCGGGGTCAGCACCACATCCTGCGGGATGACGTGGCCGACCACCACGGGCTGCTCGACGACGATGGACTGCTGCGCCGGCTGTTTTTCCACATAGGTGACGACGCGTTCCGGCGGCGGGTCGATGGCCGAGCCAATCACGGCGCCGGCGACGCCGCCGACCGCAGCGCCGACAGGGCCGCCGACAATGGCGCCGGTGACCGCACCGCCTGCCGCACCGTTGACGGCGCCGTCATCTGCGTGGGCTGCCGTCGCGAACGCACCGAGCGCAACGACGGCGCTCGCCAAAATTACCTTCTTCATTGTCTTTCTCCTCGTTTCACTCTTTTCATCCTGTCGAGAGAACGGGGGCAAAACACCGAGGCGAGGGAATTGTTCCGGGTAAAATCAGCCGTGGCCGGCCGGCGACCGGGACTTGCCGTCGAGACTGCCGCTCGGCGATTACCGAAGGCCAAAAACGAAAACGGCGCCAACATGGCGCCGTTTTGGGCATTCCCGAAATCAGCATCCGCGATTAGCGGAACGAACGGGAAGCGATATTGCGGATGTCGTAGCGGGTGATGCCGATGTCGGTCAGAGCCTGGTTGGACAGGTTGCCGAGTTCGGCGAGCGTGCGGCGGTAGGAGATCCAGTTCTTGGCGATACGAAGCGGGTTCATGGTGGTTTCCTCTAAGCTTGTTGGATTGCTCTTGCGGTGTTGTCCGCATCAGCGATTGACCACTTTATACGCTTGTAAAACAAAAATGTGCAGTGCAAAAAACGAGCGACTGCTATGCATTTGTGCAGTGCAATGTCCAAGAATTCGCCAAGGGCCGGAAAATGGGCATCTTATTTGCGCCGCAACGGTGAATGCCGATTAACAATTGCGCAAACGAAAACGCCCCAGGCGGTTGCCAGGGGCGTTTTTCGAACTCCGTTCCGGCAGGGCCGGTGGAGCAGTAATCAGAAGCCGACGGCCTGACGGGCAACGCGGCGGATGTCGGAACGGTCGATACCGAGGTCGTGCAGTTCGCGGTTGCTCATGCGGTCGAGTTCGGTAACGGTCTGACGATACTTGCGCCAGGAATTGAAGCTGCGTGCGATGTTCATGGTCTTACCCCTTTTCCTCAGTGTTGCCGGCTGCCCTTCGGCGCCGTTCAATTCGATGAGAGGAATATATGTTGCGGCGCAAAAAACCAAAAGAGCCAATGCCACATGCCACCTATGCGCCTTATGCATTTCAAGGCGGGTTTTCCGCCTTTTTGCTGACCATTTTGTAAGCATTCGTCACCACTTCCGCCACACTGGTTAAGGCGCGGTTAAGTCCTGACGGGGGCATGGGACGGCTGGGGAGGAGGCAGTGAGGCGAGGGCGCCGGGGCGGGGGTAACAACAACAACGCCCACCGGGGGAGGAGGTCCGGTGGGCGTGTTTGATGTGACTGACGACTGGGAGGAGGAGTGCCGTCAGTCCGATCGGAGAAGCGCTGGGAGGAGGAGTGCGCTGCTCCGAAGCCGTTTCGCGACAATTGTCGCTGTCAAAGTCTTGTTTGTCGAAGCAGCGTCCTGCTGTTTCCGGAAAGGGCCCCGGGTCCACAGATGACAGAGCCGTCATGGCTCTTTCCGCTGCCGCTCGACACAAGAACCATAGGCTGTTTTACCCCGTTTTGTGCAGCGCAATATGCACATGGAAGTCATGCGTGGAATGCATGGCTTGTTTGGCGTTTGCGGTTTCGCTCGTCCGCCATGGCGACAGCGGTGCGATCGGCGAATATAAAGCCTGCGTGGCGCGTTCTGAGGAAAGGCGCCGGTGCGGCGTGCGGAGGGTCGGAATGTATCGTGGCAGGTTGGAGAGGGATCTCGGGCTCTGGGTCGAGAAGGGGTTGATCGCGCGTCCTGTCGCCGACAGCCTGCTCAAGGAACTGGATTCGCGGGAGTCGAGTTTCAGCGTCGGCCAGTTCCTGGTGATCCTGGCTGCAGTGCTGATCTCGGCGGCGATCCTGATGCTGGTTGCCTCGAACTGGGAGGCCATTCCGCGTCTCGTGCGCGTCGGCACGCTCGTCGGGCTGATCTGGGTCTTTCACGGCGCGGCAGCGCTTCTTCTCGCGCGCGGTCGAAAGGGTCTGGCGGCGGCCAGCCTGATCATGGGCACGATGACCTTCGGCGGCGCCATGTCGCTGATCGGCCAGATGTACCACCTGTCCGGCGATGCCTCAGACATGATGACGGCCTGGTTCGCGGCGGCGGCGTTTTCGGCCGTTGCGTTCCGCTCCGGCGCGCTCACGGCGATCACCGGCTTTCTCGCCTGGGGTTATTTCATCTCACTCGGCAGCGATTTCGACTTCGACTGGAACCTGCTGCCGGCGCTTGTCGTGCCGGCCATGGCGCTGGTGGTCATGGCGCTTGTCTATTACACGAAGGCCGAGAAGGTGCGCCATCTCGCCTACCTGCTGATGCTGGCCTGGCTGGTCTGGTATTATTTCAGCCATGACAGCGTGCCGACCGCCATCCTGCTCGCCATTGTCGGCGCCGTCGGTTTCCTGCTGGCGGGCCTGTCGCAGTCGCCAATCCATCCGGCAGCAAAACGCGCCGGCGCGGCGCCCGCCTTCTACACCTGCCTGTTGTGCATGATCGGCCTTGGCCTGCTGCACATCGAATATGACGAATCGATGGGCCGCCTGGTGGTGGGCGTGCTGACGATGATCGCCGCCGTCACGTCGATTGCGGTGTGCGGGCGGGACAATGGTGTCGTCCGGTATCTCGGCTACATCGTCTTTGCCGGCGAGATTCTGTATCTCTCGTCGATGACCGTCGGTTCGATCATCGGCACCTCCGGTCTCTTCCTCGTCTCGGGCCTGGTGGTCGGCTTTACGGCCTGGGCCGTCATCCAGCTTGAAAAACGCCTTGCCGGCAGGGCGGCGGAGGTGAAGGCATGACCCGGTTTTTCCGCATTCTTCTTGCAGCACTTGCCGTCTGCGTGCTGCAGACCGGTATCCTCGGCTACATCATCGGCAGCCGTGCGGCGATCCTCCGGTCCGGCACCGAAATTCTCCTGAAGACCGCTCCGGTCGATCCGCGAGACCTGCTGCGCGGCGATTATGTCGTCCTCAACTACGAGGCGTCCGTCGTTCCCGCCTCGGCCATCGTCGGACAGCAACCGAAAGAGGCTGAAAAGGCTGTACTCTGGGTGAGGCTTGCCAAGGGAGCGGACGAATTCTGGACCGTCAGGGAAGCGTCCTTCGAGCGCCTGGAGCCGACGGACGGAAACGTCGTGCTGAAGACATTGCCGTTCCAGTTCTATCCGCCGTACTCCGATAGCGGTCTTCAGGTGCAGTATGGCATCGAGCGCTTTTATGTGCCGGAAGGCGAGGGCAAGGCGCTTGAGCAGGCCCGCAACGAGCAAGCGCTGACGATTGCCGCCCGCGTGTCGTCCGGCGGCAAGGCGCAGATCCGTAGTCTGCTGATGGATGGCAAGCCGGTCTATGACGAGCCTCTTTATTGAGGCGGCAGGCCAAAAAAGAGGCTTTTTCACCGTCATCCAAGCTTCATTTTTCCTTTGCGCCGGGGCGAACGGGTGATATAGAGACGCCGCGCTCCGGACGGCCTCATGCGCCAGCAGTGTCATGCGGTTCAGGAACGCGGGTATGGTGAAATTGGTAGACACGCCAGATTTAGGTTCTGGTGCCGCAAGGCGTGGGAGTTCAAGTCTCTCTACCCGCACCAAGACTGCCGCAGCGGCGGGGGAGAGGCTACCTCACGTTTGCTTGGGACCACTGCGCCATTTTGCTCGTCAAAATGCCAATGGATTGCATTTTAAAGCCACGTCCGGGAATTGAATTCCGGCGTCGTGCTCGTCGAAACCAACGGCTGTCAGGGCACGGCCGCCATGAAATGAAGGTAAGAAGATGCAGGTTATCGAAACGCTCGCTGAAGGGCTGAAGCGCGAAATCAAGGTGGTCATTCCGGCCAAGGACATGGAAGCTCGCATGAACGAGCGTCTGGCGGAAGCCAAGGACAAGATCCGTATCAACGGTTTCCGTCCGGGCAAGGTGCCGGTCTCGCATCTCAAGAAGATGTACGGCAAGTCGATCATGGCCGAACTCGTCAACGAGATCGTCCGCGACCAGCCGACGTCGATCCTGTCCGAGCGCGGTGAAAAGTCCGCGACGCAGCCCGACGTCAAGATGACCGAAGATGAAGCAGAAGCCGACAAGATCCTGTCCGCTCAGGCCGATTTCGAATTCACCCTGTCTTACGAAGTCATCCCGCCGATCGAGATCCAGTCGACCGCCGGCATCAAGGTCACGCGCGAAGTCGTCGAGATCGCCGATGAAGAAGTCAACGAGCAGATCCTGAAGATCGCCGAGAGCGCCCGCTCCTACGAAGAGAAGAACGGCGAGGCCGCCGATGGCGACCGCGTCACGATGGATTACCTCGGCAAGGTCGACGGCGTTCCGTTCGACGGCGGCAAGGACGAAGATGCCCAGCTGGTTCTCGGCTCGAACCGTTTCATTCCGGGCTTCGAAGAGCAGCTCGTCGGCCTGAAGGCCGGTGACGAGAAGGTCATCACCGTCACCTTCCCGACCGAATATCCGGCTGCAAACCTCGCCGGCAAGGAAGCCACCTTCGACATCACCGTCAAGGAAGTTGCCGCTCCCGGCGCCGTCGAGATCAATGACGACCTGGCTTCCAAGCTCGGCATCGAATCCGCCGACCGCCTGAAGGAAGTCGTTCGCGGCCAGATCGAAAGCCAGTATTCGTCCGTGGCCCGCCAGAAGGTGAAGCGCCAGATCCTCGACCAGCTCGACGAAGTCTACCAGTTCGAAACCCCCGGCCGTCTGGTCGACGCCGAGTTCGACAACATCTGGCGCCAGATCAACACCGATCTCGCCCAGTCCGGCAAGACCTTCGAAGACGAAGACACCACCGAAGAAAAGGCGCGCGAAGAATATCGCAAGCTTGCCGAGCGCCGCGTTCGCCTCGGCCTCGTTCTCTCGGAAATCGGCGAGAAGGCCGGCATCCAGGTGAGCGACGAAGAAATGCAGCGCGCTCTTTATGAGCAGCTTCGCCAGTTCCCGGGCCAGGAAAAGGAAATCCTCGATTTCTTCCGCAAGACGCCGGGCGCTTCCGCTTCGCTGCGCGCACCGCTGTTTGAAGAAAAGGTCGTAGATCACCTGCTCTCGGAAATCGACGTCACCGACAAGAAGGTAACGAAGGAAGAGCTCTTGGCCGACGACGAAGCCGAAGGCTCGGAAAAGGCTGACGAAAAGAAGGCTGCGCCGAAGAAGAAGGCTGCCAAGGCCGAGACTGCAGAAGGCGAAGAAGCCGCTGCTCCGAAGAAGAAGGCCGCTTCGAAGAAGAAGGCCGACGACAGCGCCGAATAATCAAAGCTGGCGGCGCCATCTCCGGATGGCGCTCCTGGCCAAACGATCAGCCCCGCCGCCGGCGGGGTTTTTTGTGCGCAAAAGAAAGCGGCCGGATCGTCAGATCCGGCCGCCTGCCTATTGTATCTGCGGAAATGCTTACTTCTTGACCGCTTCGACGTCGATATCGAGGGCGATGTCCGGGCCAAGGCCGAAATCGGCCATCTTGGTGATGCCGAAGTCGACGCCGTTGAAGGAGCCGGTAGCGGAGAAACCGGTCTTGATGGTGTTGGCATCCCATGGCAGCGGCGACTCGCCGTTCCAGGTCACGTCGAGGGTAACCGGCTTGGAGGTGCCCAGCAAAGTGAGGTCGCCAGTGACCTTGGCGGTCTTGTCGCCGGTTTTTTCGATTGCCGTGCTCTTGAAGGTGATCTGCGGGAATTCCTCGGCGTTGAGGAAGTCGGGGCTCTTCAGATGCGTGTTGCGCTTGTCGTCGTTTGTGTCGATGCTGGAGGCATCGATGGTGATCTCGACGCTGCTCTTCGTTACGTCTTCCTTGTCGAAGGAAATGCTGCCGGAGACGGTCTTGAAGGCGCCATGGGCATGCGCCCAGCCGGCATGATTGGTCTTGAAACCAACCCAGGCATGGGCCGGGTCGATGTCATAGGCATCGGCGGCGAAAGCCGAACCAGCCATGAGAACGCCGGCGACGGCGGCAATAAGGCCCGAAAGTTTCATCAGTTTCTCCTATCATATGCCCTTTGGGGCTGTGGTTGCCGGGAAAACCCGGACGACGGGCGGCCTCATGCCTGGAGCAGGGCCGCAATCAGAATGGCGCAGACGGCCGGAATAGCGGTGATGACGCCGGAAACCAGCGGCCGCAGGAAGCGGGGCTGGCCGCTCAGGTCGACGCCCCGGGCCTGCAGCGCATAGGCGACGGCCAGCGGCAGGGCTGCGAGGACGAGTGCTGCCGGTGCGGCGCTCGGCGCGAAAAGCACCGTCATCGCCAGCGACAGGGCTGCCGTCCAGATCGCCGCGAAGGCCGCCATTCCGGTCAACGCGAAAGCATCGTCGGCGCCGCGCAGGTAGGAGACGTAGCGGACCAGCAGCCATCCGCCGAAGAGGGCCGCCAGGCCGCCGTTCATCTGTGCCATGCCGATATAACCGCCGAAAATCGCCGCCAGCGCCGAGGCGATCGCCGTCCACAGAAGGGCTGCCGGAAGGGCAGCGGCAGCGGATTGCCGCGTCTGGCCGTTGCGGTTTGCAGAAAACAGCGCCAACAGCGCCGACAGGATCACCAGCACGATTGCCACTGTCGTTGCCTTGACCGGATTGACGGCAAGCACGTTGCGGCCGAGCCACCAGGCCGGAATGGCAAGCGAGATGACGGCAAGGATGATCGCCACCAGTCTGCCGAAACCCTGCTTCAGCACGAAGGGAAGGAGGGCGAAGACGATGCCGGCGCCGATCAAGAGCAGCGGAAATTTCTGCTTGGCGGCGACGGGCGGCAGCGGCGGCACGCCTTCGATCGCCATGCTGACGAGCGCTGCGGCCACCGGGATAGCCAATGCAGTAAAGGCGAGCCGAGCCAAAGAATGTCCGTTGCCGGCAATGGAAAGCAGCACGCCAAGAACGAGGGGAAGGACGATGGTCGTCAGAAATATCTGTTGCAGCATGGTTCTCGATCGCTCGGCCGGGTTGCTTTGAACCGGACGCTAGCGAAGGACCATGACCGAAACAATCGACCGCCGATAACATGGCGTAACGAGTGCGTGAGAAGCGCGGTTGACAAACCGTTCAATAAAAATGAACGATGAAACTACTTCGTCAACCTTACTATAAACGGTCTCAGGGAGAGCGAGGCCATGCCGGAGGGCCGGCATGGAGAAACTTGCATGGCGCGACGGGTGAGGGAACGAGCGTCGCCCGTCATTCCTCGTGCTTGATCTCGCCCATGCGGTTCCAGGCGTCGAGGCCGGCGATCTTGTAGGCTTCGGCCAGCGTCGGATAGTTGAAGGTGTTCTCGACGAAATATTCGACGGTACCCTTGAGGTTCAGAACGGCCTGGCCGATATGCACCAGTTCCGTTGCGCCTTCGCCGACGATGTGCACGCCCAGAAGACGGCGCGTCTTCAACGAGAAGATCAGCTTCAGGAGACCGCTATCGAGACCCATGATATGGCCGCGCGAGGTTTCGCGAAAGCGGGCGACACCGCATTCGTAGCCGATGCCGCGCTGCTTCACCTCTTCTTCGGTCAGGCCGCAGGTGGAGATTTCCGGCACGGCATAGATGCCGTAGGGGAAATATTTCTGCGGCTCCTTGGCGATGGCGCCGACGGCGACCCGGGCGGCAATACGGCCCTGTTCCATCGACGTCGAGGCGAGGCTCGGGAAACCGACGACGTCGCCGGCGGCGAAGATGTGCGGCACCGAGGTCTGGAAAGTTTCCGGATTGACGGAAAGACGTCCGCGGTTGTCGGCTTCCAAGCCGGCGGCGGCGAGGTTCAGCGTATCGGTTGCGCCCATGCGTCCGGCGGCGAAAAGTAGCATGTCGCTGACGATTCTCCGGCCGCTGTCGAGCAGCACCGATACCTTGCCATCGGGCAGCTTCTCGACCTTGTCGGCCTTCTGGCCGAGATGCAGCTTCATGTTGCGATCGCGCAACTGATAGGCGAAATCCTCGACGATTTCCTTGTCGATGAAGTCGAGCATCGTCGATTTCGGATCGATCAGCGTCACCTGCGTGTCGAGAGCGCTGAAAATCGTCGCATATTCGATACCGATGACGCCGGCGCCGATGACCACCATCGAGCGTGGCAGTTCTTCGATTTCCAGCAAATCGTCGCTGTCGAGCACCGTCTTGCCGTCGAACGGCATGTAGTCCGGCCGGAACGGCTTCGTGCCGACGGCGAGCAGGATGCTGGTGCCGACAACGTGAACGATTTCACCGTCATCCTTCTCGATCGACAGCGTGTCCGGCGTAACGAACTTGGCCTTGCCGCGAATGCTTTGCACCCGGTTGCGGGCAAACTGGTGTTCAAGCACCTCGACTTCATGGTCCAGGGTGATCAGCAGGCGGCGGCGCAGGTCTTCGGCGCTGATTTCCTGCTTGACGCGGTAGGCGCGGCCGTAAAAGCCGCGCTCACGCCAGCCGGAAAGATTGAGGGCGGTTTCGCGCAGCGTCTTCGACGGGATCGTGCCGGTGTGGACGGAAACGCCGCCGACCCGCTTGCCCTGTTCAATCACGAGCACCTTCTTGCCCAGTTTGGCCGCCTGGATCGCAGCCCGGCGCCCTGCCGGTCCGCTGCCGACGACGATGAGATCGTATTTAATCATGAAAAGCCCCGGAGAAAAGAATCATATTGCACTGCATCAAGCGTGCGCCGAACATGATTAACAGATCAATATAACCGTTTCGTTAGCGGCTGTTTGCGGCGTTTACGGGTGAAAATTGGCAGCTAACCCGTTTTCAATCAGATCAGTCTCAGCCCCTTGAGGCTGGCATGACCGTCCTTGCCGATGATGATGTGGTCGTGCACGGTGATGCCGAGCGGCTTGGCCGTCGAGATGATCAACTGCGTCATGTCGATATCGGCACGCGACGGGGTTGGGTCCCCGGAAGGGTGATTATGCACTAAAATCAAGGCTGTAGCCGACAGTTCCAGGGCGCGTTTCACCACTTCGCGCGGATAGACCGGCGTATGGTCGACGGTGCCCTTGCCCTGGATCTCGTCGGCGATCAGCGTGTTGCGCTTGTCGAGGAAGAGAATGCGGAATTGTTCACGCGGTTCGTGCGCCATGGCCGCGTGGCAATAATCGATGACCGACGACCAGGAGGACAGAACCTGCCGGCCGCGCAGGTCGCTCTTCAAAGAGCGATGGGCGACGGCGGAGATGAGCTTCAGGTCGAGTGCCACGGCTTCCCCGACGCCCTTGACTTCCTGGAGCAGGGCCGCCGGTGCGCCGAAAACACCGGCAAGCGTGCCGAACCGGTCGAGCAGCGCCTTTGCCACCGGTTTGGTGTCACGCCGGGGGATCAGCCGGAAGAGCAGGAGTTCGAGGATTTCGTAATCGGCAAGCGCGGTGTCGCCCTGTTCGCGGAAACGCGTGCGCAGCCTCTCCCGGTGGCCGTGGTAGTGCGCGTCCTTGTCGGTATCCGGCAGTTTCGACGCCTTGTTCAGCATCGGCGGCTTTGCCGCCTGCTCGGCGAAAAAGGCACGCTCGTCCATGCCGACGTCATCGTCGTTTGCGCCCTTGAAAAGGTCGGCGGCAAAAGCGGAATTGTCTTCTGTCGAACCGGCCGGGAGCTTTGTCATGGGTTTTACCGTGATGGCAGGCCGGGCCGGTCGAGACCGGCGGGCGACAGGGTGAAGATCTCGCAGCCCGTCGCGGTGACACCGACGGCATGCTCGTATTGCGCCGAGAGCGACCGGTCGCGGGTAACCGCCGTCCAGCCGTCCGAAAGCACCTTAACGTGCGGGCGGCCGAGATTGATCATCGGCTCGATGGTGAAGATCATGCCTTCGCGCAGTTCCGGGCCTTCGTTGGCGCGGCCGTAATGCAGGATGTTCGGCGAATCGTGAAACAGCCGGCCGATACCGTGGCCGCAGAAGTCGCGCACAACCGAACAACGCTCGGCCTCGGCATAGGCCTGGATCGCCTCGCCGATGGAACCGGTGCGGGCGCCGGGCCTGACGGCGGCAATGCCGCGCATCAGGCATTCGTAGGTCACTTCCAGCAGGCGCTCGGCCGAGCGCTTGATTTCGCCGACCGGATACATGCGACTGGAATCACCATGCCAGCCGTCGAGCACGAAGGTGACGTCGATATTGACGATGTCGCCTTCCTTCAGCGGCTTGTTGTCGGGAATGCCGTGACAGACCACATGGTTGATCGAGGTGCAGGAGGATTTTGTGTAACCGCGGTAATTCAGCGTCGCGGGCAGGGCGCCATGGTCGAGGCCGTATTGCAGCACGAATCGGTCGATCGCATCGGTCGTCACGCCCGGCTTGACGATGTCCACCAGCGCATCGAGGCAGCGCGCCGTCAGCTGGCTCGCCTTGCGCATGCCGTCGAAGCCGTCCTGCCCGTAGAGGCGGATCGCGCCGGTGTTCTTCATCGGCGCGGAGAGCGCCTCGATATAGGTTACCATCATACTGCTTTCGGAAATGCTGTTACCCGTCGTTCATAATGCAGCTATGCCGGGTTCGTCTATCGGGATCAATCCGCAAGGGCGAATTTCGAAGGGTGTCACCCGGCATTTGACCGCATAGGCCTCGACGCCACGCTGGACGGCGCGGCGGAAGGCCAGCGCATAGACCGGGTCGAGATCGGCGCAGATGCGCAACATCTCGCAATCCTGCCGCTGCACCAGGTAGAGCATCACCGCCCGATGGCCGGCCTCGACCATGTCGCCGAGTTCCTCCAGATGCTTGGTGCCACGTTTGGTGGCCGTATCAGGGAATTCGGCAAGTTTCGGCACGCGGGAAAAATGGACGTTCTTCACCTCGACGTAAGCGGCGGCGCGACCTGGCGAAGACAGGAGGATGTCGATGCGCGAGCCGCGGCCATATTTCTTTTCGCGCGCAATCTCGTCGTAGCTGCCGAGATCGCCGACGAGGCCGGCGCGGATCGCTTCTTCCGCCAGCCGGTTCGGCAGTCCGGTATTGATCCCGACCGGCAAGTCCCCCACCTCGATCATCTCGAACATGTGGCGGTATTTGCGCGTCTTGCTCTCATGCTCCGACATCCAGATGCGGGAGCCGGGCCTCGTCAGGCCGCGCATCGAGCCGGTGTTCGGGCAGGAGCCGGTGATCGCTTCGCCGCTGTCGAGGATCGCGTCGAAAAGGAAACGCTTGTAGCGCTGCACCAGCGTGGCGGGAACGAGGGGCGGATCGAAGATCATGGGGCGGCGAGCAATCAGGACCGTTCCAGCACGTAGGAGCCGGGGGCGTTTTCGATGGCGTTGAGTGCCGTGCCCCCCGGTTTACGGGCCGGCACCCGCTTGTCGTTGTGCGCCTCGATCCAGCCGTGCCAGTGTGGCCACCAGGAGCCGGCGGTTTCCTGTGCGTCCTTCGTCCAGTCCTCGTATTCGCCTTTCGGCTTAGCGCCGGTCCAGAACTGGTATTTGTGCTTGTCGGGCGGATTGACGACGCCGGCGATATGGCCGGAGCCGGAAAGGACGAAGTCCACCGGCCCGCCGAACAGCTGGCTGCCCAGAAACACCGATTTCGGCGGGGCGATGTGGTCCTCGCGGGTGGCGAGGTTGTAGATCGGGATCTTGACGTCCTTCAAGGACAGGGCCTGGTCGTCCAGCACCATCTCGCCCTTGGCGAGCGCATTGGTGAGGTAGCAGTTGCGCAGGTAGAAGGAATGGTTCGCCGCCGCCATGCGGGTGGAATCGGAATTCCAGTAGAGCAGGTCGAAGGGCATCGGCGCCTGGCCCTTGAGGTAGTTGTTGACCATGTAGGGCCAGATCAGCTCCGAGGCGCGCAACATGTTGAAGGCGGTGGCCATCTTCGAGCCCTTGAGATAGCCGGTCGCCTGCATCTGCTCTTCCAGCGCCGCCAGTTGCTCCTCGTCGACGAAGACTTTCAGGTCGCCGGCATGGGTGAAGTCCACCTGCGTGGTGAACAGCGTCGCCGTCTTGATGCGCTTGTTCTTCTCCTTGGCGTGCAGGGCCAGCGTCGCCGCAAGCAGCGTACCGCCGACGCAATAGCCGATGGCATTGACTTCCTTCTCGCCGGTCGCCTTCTCGATCGTGTCGAGTGCGAAGTCGATGCCTTCGCGGGCATAGGACGACCAGTCCTTGTCGCGGTGGCGCTCGTCGGGATTGACCCAGGAAATCACGAACACCGTATGGCCCTGTTCGACGCACCACTTGATGAAGGATTTTTGCGGGTTGAGGTCGAGGATGTAGAACTTGTTGATCCACGGCGGGCAGATCAGCAACGGCCGTTTCAGCACCGTGTCGGTGGCGGCATCGTACTGGATGATCTGGCAGACGTCGTCCTGGGCGACCACCTTGCCCGGCGTCAGCGCCATGTTGGTGCCGACGGCAAATTTCGTCGCGTCGGTCTGGCGCATTTTCAGGTCGCCGCCACCGGCCTTGATGTCTTCGGCCAGCATCGCCATGCCCTTGACGAGATTGGCGCCGCTGGTCGCCACCGTCTCGCGGTAGAGTTCCGGATTGGTGGCGACGAAATTGGCCGGCGACAGGGCGGCCGTGATCTGTTTGGTATAGAAGGCCGCTTTGTGGCGCGTATGCGGATCGAGGCCTTCGGCCTCCGCCACCATCTTTTCGGCCCAGCCGGCGGTGACGAAATAGGCTTGCCGCAGGAAATCGAAGAAGGGATTGCGCTGCCAGTCCTGGTCGGCGAAACGCTTTTCCTTCTTGATCGCCTCATCCTCCGGCGGCACGGCCTCGCCGTTCATCTTGCTCAGCGTGCGCGACCAGATGCCGAAATAGCTGGAGAGAAGCTGGGTCTGTGCCTCGAATGTCCGGCGCGGGTCGGAAAGCCAGTATTCCGTCACCTTCGACATGGTCTTGACCATGTCGGCCATCGGATCTGTTGCCGGGTCCTGGATCTCGCCGCGTTCGCGCGGCTCGAGCCAGGCCGAGGCCGCCTTGCCGAGGTTTTCCAGCGTCCGGGCGAAATTCAGCGCCATCGCCTCGGGATCCTTGACGACGTAGGGTTTTACGGTTTCCGGATCGAAGCCCGCGAAGGCGCCGTTGTCTCTGGACTGCTGGGTGTCGTCGGTCACGCATTTCCCTCCGGCGCACTCTTTATTGTTTTCTTTTGTACATTCTGCACGAAATTCAATACAAGAGCCAGCGAAGCGAATTCATGTGGCTTGCATTGGGGCGGCAGTAAAATTAACTGTCCGCGTCGATGCGGCAGCATTTGGTGATTTTCGAGGCGGGCACATGGTCATTATCCGGCAAACGGCACGAACGGCGATTCTCGGCGCGGCGATCGCGGCTGCCGCCACTGCGGCCGGTTGCTCGACTCAGCCGTTGCCGCCGACCCAGGCCCAGCCCGTCGTGACCGTGACGGCCGATGGCGCCTCGCTGCAACGCGAGACCGCTCCGCGCAACACCGGCGCCTATCCGAGTTTTTCCGATCCGCTCACCGCCGCGAATGCGCAGATGAGCGACGACGAGGCGACGACGATGCAGCAACGGCTGGCCTCTCTCGGACATGCGCGCCGCTCGGGCGCCATCAGCGAAGCCGAATATCAGCGGCGTGTCGCCGAAATGCGCAAGCTGGCTGCGGAACATGGTGCGCAGGCGCAGGCCGAGATCGCCAATTAAGGCTTGCCTTTCCGCCGTTTTGGCCGCAAAGCCTTTTCGCAAGGGGCGGGTCGGTTTCACCGGTCGATTGGCGGCAGAAAGCCGCCGCCAGACGCCTAAGAAATACCGCAACTTCATAGCATGCATGTCTTTCCGGCGCACTGGAGTTCGTGGCCGGGACCTTCGAACAGGATGAACTCGCACGCAGGCAAAAACTGCGCTTTCCATGGGGTGAAAGATGGAAGAATTCCACAAAGTCCGGCGTCTGCCGCCATATGTCTTCGAACAGGTCAACCGTTTGAAGGCGAGCGCGCGAGCGGGCGGGGCCGACATCATCGATCTCGGCATGGGAAACCCGGATCTTCCGACCCCCAAGGCGATCGTCGACAAGCTCTGCGAAGTCGTGCAGGACCCGCGCACCCACCGTTATTCCTCTTCCAAGGGCATTCCCGGCCTGCGCCGCGCGCAAGCTGCCTATTATGCCCGCCGCTTCGGCGTGAAGCTCAATCCGGAAACCCAGGTTGTCGCCACGCTCGGCTCGAAGGAGGGCTTCGCCAACATGGCGCAGGCGATCACCGCGCCGGGCGACGTCATCCTGTGCCCGAACCCCACCTATCCGATCCATGCCTTCGGCTTCCTGATGGCCGGCGGCGTGATCCGTTCCATGTCGGTCGAGCCGGACGACAGCTTCTTCCCGCCGCTCGAGCGTGCCGTAAAACACTCGATCCCGAAGCCGCTGGCGCTGATCCTTAACTATCCGTCCAATCCGACCGCCTTCGTCGCCTCGCTGGATTTTTACAAAGACGTCATCGCCTTTGCGAAAAAGCACGACATCATCGTGCTCTCCGACCTTGCCTATTCCGAGATCTATTTCGATGACGACGCGCCGCCGCCATCGGTGCTGGAAGTGCCTGGCGCGATGGACGTCGCCGTCGAGTTCACCTCGATGTCGAAGACCTTTTCTATGCCCGGCTGGCGCATGGGTTTCGCCGTCGGCAACGAACGGTTGATCGCGGCGCTGACGCGGGTGAAGTCCTATCTCGATTACGGCGCCTTCACGCCGATCCAGGTGGCGGCGACCCACGCGCTGAACGGCGACGGTTCCGATATCGCCGAGGTCCGCAACGTTTACCGCCGCCGCCGCGACGTGCTGGTCGATGCCTTCGGCAAGGCCGGTTTCGACGTGCCGCCGCCGGCCGCGACCATGTTCGCCTGGGCAAAAATCCCCGAAAAATTCCGCCACCTCGGCTCGCTGGAGTTCTCCAAGCTCCTGGTCGAGAAGGCCGACATCGCGGTGGCGCCGGGCATCGGCTTCGGCGAGCAGGGCGACGAATATGTCCGCATCGCGCTGGTCGAGAACGAACACCGCATCCGGCAGGCGGCGCGCAATCTCAAGCGCTTCCTGTCGACGGCCGAAAATACGATGCACAACGTCATTTCGCTGAACGCGCATCGTTGACCAAGGCGGCCGCGCCCGCGGCCGCTTCTTCCATCCAAAGCAAATCAGGAAAAAATTTATGTCAGATGCCCTTAAAATCGGCATTGCGGGCCTGGGCACCGTCGGTGCTTCCCTGGCGCGCATCCTTCAGGATCGCAGCGAAAAGCTGGCTGTTACCTGCGGCCGGCCGATTACGATCACGGCCGTCAGCGCCCGTGACCGCACGCGGGACCGGGGCATCGACCTTACTGATATCACCTGGTACGACGATCCGATCGAGCTGGCTGCCAAGGCCGATATCGACGTTTTCGTCGAACTGATGGGTGGCGCCGGAGATCCGGCCGACAACGCAGTGAGGGCGGCCCTGTCGCGCGGTCTGCATGTCGTCACCGCCAACAAGGCGCTGCTTGCCCGCCACGGCGTGGCGCTGGCTGCGCTGGCGGAAGAAAAGGGCGCGCTGCTGAACTTCGAAGCGGCCGTCGCAGGCGGCATTCCGGTCATCAAGGCGCTGCGTGAATCGCTGACGGGCAACACCGTCTCGCGCATCTATGGCATCATGAACGGCACCTGCAATTACATCCTCACCAAGATGGAGAAGGAAGGCCTGTCCTTCGCCGATTGCCTCAAGGAAGCGCAGCGGCTGGGGTATGCCGAAGCCGATCCGGCCTTCGACATCGAAGGTAACGACACCGCCCACAAGCTCGCCATCCTGACGACGCTCGCCTTCGGCAGCGAGATCGCCGCCGATGACATCTATCTCGAAGGCATCACCAACATCTCCATCGAGGACATCCATGCGGCCGCCGATCTCGGCTACCGCATCAAGCTGCTCGGCGTCGCCCAGCGCACCGAAAGTGGCATCGAACAGCGCGTCCATCCGACGATGGTGCCGCTCGATTCGGTCATCGCCCAGGTCGATGGTGTCACCAATGCGGTGGCGATCGAGGCCGATATCCTCGGCGAACTCCTGATGGTCGGCCCTGGCGCCGGCGGCAATGCCACGGCCTCCGCCGTGCTCGGCGATATCGCCGACATCGCCAAGAGCCGCCCGGGTGCCCAGCAGGTACCGGCGCTCGGCCGTCCTGCCGCAAAACTCGCACCTTACCAGCGGGCGCAGATCCAGAGCCACGAAGGCGGTTATTTCATCCGCATGACGGTAGAGGACCGCGCCGGCGTGTTCGCCAGCATCGCCGCCCGCATGGCCGAAAACCGTATCTCGCTGGAATCGATCGTCCAACGGCCGAAACACCATGTCGAGGCCGCCGAGCCGAAGACGATCATCCTCGTCACCCATGCGACGATGGAGGATGCGGTCCGCAAGGCCGTTGCCGCCATCAAGGGAGAAGGGTATCTGATCGGCGAACCGCAGGTCATCCGCATCGAGCGGCCGAAGACGGCCTGACCATCCGCCGGCAAGGACGGTTCGTTCGGGCCATGCCGAACGACGGCGCGACGACATCAAACGAGGAGCCATAATGGCCGATCTTTCGCCCGATCCCGTCCCGCGCGCCTTTCTTGGCGTCGAAAACTCGGTCTCCGGCCAGCGCTGGGTGTCCCGCCTTGACCAGGCGGGGCAGAACCGGGCGCTGGCGATCGCCCAGGTCCACGGGCTGCCGGACCTGACGGCGCGGGTGCTTGCCGGCCGCGGCGTCGGCGTCGACGAGGCCATGGCTTTCCTCGATCCGACCATCCGCACCCTGATGCCCGACCCGATGACGCTGGCGGATTGCGGCAAGGCGGCGGAACGCCTGGCGCGGGCGGTCCGGTCCGCCGAAAAGGTGGCGATTTTTGGCGACTACGACGTCGACGGGGCGGCATCCTCAGCCCTGATGTCGCGTTTCCTCGGTCATTTCGGTATAGAGGCGACGATCTATATTCCGGACCGCATTTTCGAAGGGTATGGCCCCAATCCCGCCGCCATCGATCACCTGATCGACGAGGGCGCCGAACTGATCGTCACCGTTGATTGCGGCTCGACCAGCAACGACGCGCTCGCCGCCGCGGCCAGGCGCGGCATCGACGTCGTCGTCATCGATCATCACCAGATGTCGCACGACATGCCGGCCTGCCATGCGCTGGTCAATCCGAATCGCGAGGACGATCTGTCGGGGCAGGGGCATCTCTGCGCCGCCGGCGTCGTCTTCCTCGTTCTGGTCGCCACGGCAAAAGTCCTGCGCGAAGGCGGCGATCCGCGCGCCCGCACCCTTGATCTTCTCGCCTGGCTCGACCTGGTGGCGCTGGCGACGGTCTGCGACGTCGTGCCGCTGAAGGAGCTGAACCGCGCTTATGTGGTCAAGGGACTGCTGGCGGCGCGGCATATGGGCAATGCCGGCCTGGCCGCACTGTTCCGCAAGGCGGGGCTGGGCGGGCCGGTGACACCCTATCATCTCGGTTTTCTGATCGGCCCGCGCATCAATGCCGGCGGACGAATCGGCAATGCGGCGCTGGGAAGCCGGCTGCTGACGCTCGACGACAATTCCCAGGCGGAAACCATTGCCGCGCAGCTGGATGACCTCAACCGCGAACGCCAGGCGATGGAAGCGGCGATGCTGGCAGAGGCGGAAGCCGAGGCCGCTGCCGAATATGGCGACGGTTCGAGCGCCTCGGTGATCGTCACCGCGCGCGAAGGCTGGCATCCCGGCATCGTCGGCCTGCTGGCGGCGCGGCTCAAGGAAAAATTCCGCCGTCCCGCCTTCGCCATCGCCTTCGACCCGTCGGGCAAGGGCACCGGCTCCGGCCGCTCGATCAGCGGCTTCGATCTCGGCAGGATGGTGCGTGGGGCACTGGACGAGGGATTGCTGGTGAAGGGTGGCGGTCACGCCATGGCGGCGGGGCTGACGGTGGAGCGCGGCAATCTTGGCCGGCTGCGGACCTTCTTCGAAGAACGTGCCCAGAAGGGGGTCGCCTCGCTCGTCTCCAACCAGTCATTGAAGATCGACGGCGCGCTCGGCGCTTCCGGTGCCACTCTCGAGCTGATCGACCAGCTGGAAACGGCCGGTCCCTACGGATCCGGCCACCCGCAGCCGATTTTCGCCGTCCCCATGCACCGCTTGGCGGATTCGCGCCTGGTCGGCGCCTCGCATATCAAGGTGACGCTGGAGGCGGCGGATCGTGCCCGGCTGGAAGGCATCGCGTTCAGAGCGGGGGGAACCGCCCTGGGCGACATGCTCCTGAATTCCCGCGGCCGGCAGATCCATGTCGCCGGCACGCTCAGCGCCGATTTCTGGCAGGGAACGAGGCGCGTGCAGATCCGCGTTCTCGATGCCGCCCTCGCCATCTGAGGATGGTGCAGGCAACCTGTCAAAACACCTGAGGCGTTCTGTCGTAGATCTTGTTTTCGTAAGGGAAAGTGGCACGCCCTAGGGGAGTCGAACCCCTCTTTTCAGAATGAAAATCTGACGTCCTAACCGATAGACGAAGGGCGCGTGCTGTGGCGCCCTTATAGTCAGGACATAAAAATCGCGCAAGCCGGAAATTCGATTTTTTTCAAAAAAATGACAGTCGCTGGCGCATCTGAAAAATCTGTTGATAAACGCTTAAAAACAAGGGCTTATCCACGGAAAAATGACGGCGGGATCGATTTGCAGGGGTGATGCCGATCACGCCGCACGGCTTTGCCGGCACCCGGAAATTGGCCCGGGCGACCTTCATGACAAAACGACCCGTTATGCGCAGGCCGTTTGCGAGGAGGGGGAGATTGCGGCTGCCAGATGGATTCAGGCTTCCCGGCGGCCGCAGCGCCAGTTCCAGTCGCGGGTCCTGCCGGTGTCGATATGCACGGATGCTGTGTGGCAATAGGTGCCGACGCCGCCGCGGCCGGGCTGCGAGCGCAGGAAGGCGGCGAGATCCCACTTCGACACGCCATCGATCTGCATGTCGGCGGCATTGCAGCTCAGATGCATGGAGCCTTCGACGCCGCCGACGCGGCGATTGTGCGCCACGTCGCGGTAGCCCGAGGTCACCACGGCGGTGCGGCCGAAATGCCGTTCCGCCGCCTTGATCAGGCCCACCAGTTCCGGTTTGAAGCAGCCGACCTTGACGCCGCCATTCTGGATCTTCAGCCCGTGGGCCGCCGCACGCGCCAGGCCGGACAGCGAAGCGAGCTTCATCAGGCCCGCTGGCTTGTCGTCATTCTCGTCGCCGGGCGTATAAAGATCTTTGGAGGCGTAGAAGCTGGCGGCCATGGACAGCGGCAGGTCGTCGGCGCCGATATAGTCGTTGTTGCGGAAGGCCAGCGCGTTGATCGGCTTGTCACCGGCGGCCATCTTCTCCTTCTTGCCCTTGTTACGGGCATCGGAAACCTTGTCCGAGGCTTCTGCTACCGGCTGCGCGTCCGTTGCCGGGGAGCGGCTGTAGACACTGTTGAAGGCGGGGTTTACCCCCGATGTCGGCGCATAGGCCGGCACGTCCGACATCGTTTCGCCGGTATCGACGGGTTGCGCCGTGCGTGTCGAAAAAATGCTGGAGCGGCTCGCATTGATTCCCGTCGACTGCATCGTCAGACCGCCGATGTCGGCAGGTGTCTGTGTTGCCGCATCGGCTTGCATTTCGGGGGAGGGCGAATTGAGGTCGGTCTCGCCGTCGATCGGCGGCAGCGCCGCCTCATCGGTCGTGGATTCGACCTGTTGCGTGGCGTGCAGCTTCTGCTTTTTCTGCCCGGTTGTCTTGGTGCTGTTGGTAATCAGATCGCCGCCATCGGCCGTCAGCGATCCCGAGGGGGACGATACACAGCCCGCCAGCGACAGGGCGAAGACGGAGACCATGAGCGCCGGGCCGAAGCCATGGCGTTTCCGCGGCAATTCCTGCTTCGTGCACAAAAACAAGACATATTTCCTTCGTTCGCGCGGCCGCTCCACAATCATGTGGATGCGACCGTACCGGAATGGCGCATGAGACTTGCCGGCACCCGGTATTGCCAAAATCGAAGGACTTAAAACATGCGTGACTTGCGCTAAGCTTTCACGCGGCAAGCGGGCGCCTGCCGCGTGGCTGCGATTTTTACCAGCTGCCGGTGTTCTGCATCGAAGCCCAGGGCTCCGCCGGCGCCAGGTTCGCGCCCTTCTGCAGGATCTCGATGGAAATGCCGTCCGGCGAGCGGACAAAGGCCATATGGCCGTCGCGCGGCGGCCGGTTGATCGTCACGCCATTATCCATGAGGTGCTGGCAGAAACCGTAGATATCGTCGACCTCATAGGCCAGATGGCCAAAATTGCGGCCGCCGGTATAGTCTTCCGTATCCCAGTTGTAGGTGAGTTCGACGCAGGGGGCGAGGTTGGCGCGGGCAGCGTCCAGATCGTCACTGGCGGCGAGGAAAACCAGGGTGAAGCGGCCCTTTTCGTTCTCGATGCGGCGGATTTCCGTGAGGCCGAAGAGCTTGGTATAGAAATGCAGCGAGGCTTCGAGATCTTTCACTCGCACCATCGTGTGAAGGTAGCGCATCCGACTATTCTCCTTTTGTCATTGCGGCCAGATATTTGGCTTGAAATCAGCTTCAAGCAAGCCTTCGCAGCTAAAAATCGATTTGGGTAAAATGAAAACTAGGACTTGCGCTGATGCATCGCCACGATGTTAATCTGTTCGTCAAGAATCAGTTAACCGTAACGAAGTGACGCGTGTTCGAGGGGCTGGCAGAATATGGTGGACAAGATTTCGTCGAAGGGCGTCGCATTTTTCGAAGAGCTTTCGAGCGAACCTGTTGAGCTGATCGAAGTGACGGGAGTCGTGAAGTGGTTTGACGTTGCCAAGGGATTTGGCTTCATCATTCCAGATAACGGCATGCAGGATGTTCTTCTGCATGTGACCTGCCTGCGCCGCGACGGCTATCAGACGATTTTGGAGGGAACCCGCATCGTTGCTCTGGTTCAGAAGCGCGACCGGGGTTATCAGGCGTTCCGGATCCTGTCGATGGATCAATCGACGGCCGTGCATCCTTCGCAGATGCCGCCGGTGCGCACGCATGTGCAGGTTACGCCGACGAGCGGCCTCGAGCGGGCGCTGGTAAAATGGTTCAATCGCACCAAGGGATTTGGTTTCCTGACGCGCGGCGAAGGCACCGAGGACATTTTCGTCCACATGGAAACCCTGCGTCGTTTCGGCCTGACGGAGCTTCGTCCGGGACAGACTGTGCTGGTGCGTTTCGGCGACGGCGACAAGGGTCTGATGGCGGCGGAAATCCATCCGGACATGCCCAATCCGTCGACGCGTTCGCACTGATGCCGATGGCTTCTTTTGCCGGATATTTGAAAAGCGCCGTGCTGGCGCTTTTTTTGTCGTTGCTCGCTGCCACCTCGTCTTTTGCCGATGAGGTCAAGTTTTCTTCGGAGCTATTGACGATCACCTCGACCGGGGGGCGCAAGCATCAATTCACCGTGGATCTTGCGGTTACGCCGGCCCAGCGTGAGCGGGGCCTGATGTTTCGCAAGAGCATGGGGCGGGATGCCGGCATGCTCTTCGATTTCGGCGAAAGCCGGCCGGTGATGATGTGGATGAAAAACACCGACCTGCCGCTCGACATGCTGTTCATCGGCAAGAACGGTTCGATCCACCGCATCCATCATAATGCCGTGCCGTATTCCGAGGACATCATCTCCTCCAACGGTTCGGTGATGTATGTGCTGGAGTTGAACGGCGGCACCGCCGCGGCACTCGGCATCCACGAAGGAGACAGGGTCTCCAGCCGCCAGATCGGAAACGTCAACTGATTGGATTTTTCGGGGGAGTGGCGATCCCTGCAGGATTCGAACCTGCGACAACCTGCTTAGAAGGCAGGTGCTCTATCCAGCTGAGCTAAGGGACCGAATCGCCTTTGCGATCTGATTGTAGCTGCGGAGGGTGACGAAGACGCCACCTTCCGCGGTATTGTCGGGCAGCCTCAGTGGGTCCAGGGCTGCGTGCGGTTGAACTTGAAGTTGTCCGAGTAGGAAACGGCCTTGCGTGTTGCTTCCTTCGGCAGGATCACGCGGTATTCGATCCCGTTGCGCTGGGCATAGGCTTCCGCCTGTTCCTGCGATTCGAAGGTCAGCTTCACTTGCTGGCGCATATCGCCGGAGGAGGTATAGCCCATGATCGGATCGATCGTGCGCGGCTGGTCCTGATCGAATTCCAGCACCCAGAGATGCGTCTTCGCCTTGCCGGACTGCATTGCGGTTTTTGCAGGACGATAAATCTTCGCAGGCATTGGCACCATGCTCCAAAGTCGTGTCACCATATTCCCGCCGGCAGGCGTGGCGGACGAGCCGCAGCTTGCCGAAGCGGAACGATTCTCCCCTTGGCCTGTACAGCCCCAAGTCGAATCCTATGGGACAAATAACGGTGTCGGCGGAGTTTATCAATCCACAATGACGGGAAGACGTTAAGAACGCCTCAAGTTTTCCCGCCCTGTTTCCAATGCCGGCTTTCTCCCAGTCCTCGGCGATTCCCGTGCCGGTGGCAGGTCAAGCGATTTGTCCCCCATTGCTGTCGCAAAGCGGAAATTCGGAAGATTTACAAACGGTGATTATATGACGGCATCAACCACCTGAAGTGGTCGGAGTGGAGAGATTCGAACTCCCGACCCTCTGGTCCCAAACCAGATGCGCTACCAGACTGCGCTACACTCCGTGCCGGCAATGACGGGGAGATACACGGTTCCCCCCGGCATCGCAACTGCTAAAATCGTGTTTGTACACCCCTTTGTCGCATCCCTTCGGGATATCGCCGAAGAGGCCTGCGGACGACCGTTGCCGTTCGCAGGCCGTGCCTGCCTAGTGCAGGATCTGGCTGAGGAAGAGCTTGGTGCGCTCGTGCTGCGGGTTGTCGAAGAATTCGGCCGGCGAATTCTGTTCGACGATCTGGCCCTGGTCCATGAAGATGACGCGGTTGGCGACCTGGCGGGCGAAGCCCATTTCGTGGGTGACGCAGAGCATGGTCATGCCTTCTTCGGCCAGGCTCACCATGGTGTCGAGCACTTCCTTGACCATTTCCGGATCGAGCGCCGAGGTCGGTTCGTCGAAGAGCATGATCTTCGGCTTCATGCACAGCGAGCGGGCGATCGCCACGCGCTGCTGCTGGCCGCCGGAGAGTTGGCCGGGGTACTTGTTGGCCTGTTCCGGGATCTTGACGCGCTTCAGATAGTGCATCGCCACTTCTTCGGCTTCCTTCTTCGGCATCTTGCGAACCCAGATCGGCGCCAGCGTGCAGTTTTCCAGGATGGTCAGGTGCGGGAAGAGGTTGAAGTGCTGGAACACCATGCCGACTTCGCGGCGCACTTCGTCGATCTTCTTCAGGTCGTTGGTCAACTCGATGCCATCGACGACGATATTTCCGGACTGATGTTCCTCCAGCCGGTTGATGCAGCGGATCATCGTCGACTTGCCGGAGCCCGACGGGCCGGCGATGACGATGCGTTCGCCCTTCATGACCTTCAGGTCGATGTCGCGCAGCACATGGAAGTCGCCGTACCACTTGTTCATGTTGCTGATCTGGACAGCGACATCGGTCGCGGAAACCGTCAGTTTCTTGGTGAGTGCCTCAGCCATAAAGTCTATACCCCTTGAGAATTTTTATCGTTTGTGACCGGTATCGAGACGTCGTTCCACGAAACTTGAATAGCGGGACATTCCGAAGCAGAAAAGCCAGAAAACGAATCCCGCAAAAACAAGTCCGGTCATCGGCGTCACGGGCGAGGCCCAGGTGGGATCCGAGAAGCTTTTGCGGACGTTGCCGAGAAGATCGTACATGCTGATGATCGACACAAGGGACGTATCCTTGAACATGCCGATGAAGGTGTTGACAATGCCCGGGATGACCAGCTTGATCGCCTGTGGCATCACCACCAGCCGCATCTTCTGCCAATAGCTGAGGCCGAGCGAATCGGCGCCTTCATATTGCCCTTTGGGAACGGCCTGCAGGCCGCCGCGGATGACTTCCGCCATGTAGGCGGAGGCGAAGATCGACACGCCGACCAGCGCGCGCAGAAGCTTGTCCACCGTCCAGCCGGCTGGCAGGAACAGCGGCAGCATGACGCTTGCCATGAACAGCACCGTGATCAGCGGCACGCCGCGGATCAGCTCGATGAAGGCGATACAGAGCATCTTGATCACCGGCATCTGCGAACGGCGGCCAAGCGCCAGCAGGATACCGAGCGGCAGCGAAACGCCGATGCCGACGAAGGAGATGATCAGCGTCACCATCAGGCCGCCCCAGCTGGCGGTCTCGACATGCTCCAGCCCGAAGACGCCGCCGAGCAGAAGCACGGCTGCGACGATCGGAAAGACCGCGAACAGCGCCAGCGCGTTCCATCCCTTGTGGGGGACCCTGGGGATCAGCAGCGGTGTCAGCAGGGCGACGAAAAGGATGCCCACCAGCGTCGGTCGCCAGCGCAGGTCGATCGGGTAGGTGCCGAACATGAACTGCTTGAAATAGGCGCCGACATAGGCCCAGCAGGCGCCGCTCCATTCGTCGGGCTGGATGCCGCCCTGTCCCAGCGTGGCGCAGACGGAGCGGTCGTTGCCCAGCCAGACGGCGTTGACGAACAGCCATTCGACGATCGGCGGAACCAGCAGCGCCAGGATGATGATCCCGAAAGCCGTCAGGATCGCGTCCGTTACCGAACCGAAGAGATTGCGGCGGAGCCAGCCGACGACGCCGGTGGTCTGCAGCGGCGCCCGTTCGGGGCCGAGCATTTTTCCCCGGACGAAGAGGGAAGGAGTGTTGAATGTGTCTGCCATCGGCTCAGCGCTCCACAAGTGCCATCTTGGCGTTGAACCAGTTCATGAACAGCGAGGTCAGCAGGCTGATCGTGACGTAGACGACCATCCAGATGGCGACGATCTCGATCGAATGGCCAGTCTGGTTGAGGATCGTGCCGCCGACGGCGACGAGGTCCGCATAACCGATGGCGACGGCCAGCGACGAGTTCTTGATGAGATTGAGATACTGGCTGGTCAGCGGCGGAATGATGATTCGAAGCGCTTGCGGCAGGACGATCAGCCGCGTCGTCAGGCCAGGGCGCACGCCGAGGGCATGTGCGGCCTCGCTCTGGCCGTGGGCGACACCCCTGATGCCGGCGCGGACGATTTCGGCGATGAAGGAGGCGGTGTAGAAGGACAGCGCCAAAAGCAGCGACATGAATTCCGGGCCGATGGTGCCTCCGCCGGTCAGGTTGAATTTGCCGGCGGTCGGCACGTCGAAGCTGAGCGGTCGTCCTTCCAGCACGAAGGCGATGAGCGGCAGGATGATCACCAGGGCCAGAACCACCGGCAAAACCGGAAAACGCTTGCCGGTCGCCATCTGCCGTGCAGACACCCAGCGCATGTGCATGACGGACAGCACGACCGCCACCACGAACGCCAAGACGACGAACAGAAAACCTTCGCCGAAGATCGGCTTGGGAAAGAAGACGCCGCGATTGTTGAGGAACACGTCCAAAGGCAATTCGATCGAGGCGCGAACCTGCGGCAGGACGTTGATGACGCCGACATACCAGAAAAAGATCACCAGCAGCGGCGGGATGTTGCGGAAAATCTCGACATAGACGGTGCACAGCTTGGCGATCAGCCAGTTGCTGGAAAGGCGCCCGATGCCGATGATCAGCCCGATGACGGTGGCGAGCACGATGCCGACGAACGCAACCAGCAGCGTGTTGATGAAGCCGACTTCCAGCGCCCGCAAATAGCTGTGGTCGCTGGAATATTCGATCAGAGACTGCCCGAGGTCGAAGCCGGCGCGTCCCTGAAGGAAGCCGAAGCCCGACGAGATGTTGGCGCGCCTGAGATTGTCGACGGTGTTCGAGTAGATGACGTAGAAAAAGGCCACGAGCCCGATGATCGTCAGTACCTGGTAAAAGACACCACGCACTTTCGGGTCGTAGAGAGGTGAAGCCGCCGGCGCCCGCGAATGCGCGAGCTTGTCCTGCATCATTGCCATGTTTTCCCCTGGTGCTGTTTTCGCCCTTGTTTTGCGGGCGTTTTTTTATTGTCAGCCGAGGGGAGGCGGCGAACCGCCTCCCCGAAAGTCGAGGAATTAGCGGATCGGCGGCGAATACTGCAGGCCGTCCTTGGTCCAAAGCGCATTGAGGCCACGCTCGATCTTCAGCGGGCTGCCGGTACCGACATTGCGCTCGAAGGATTCGCCGTAGTTGCCCACCTGCTTGACGATGTTGTAGGCCCAGTTGTTGTCGAGGCCGAGGTCCTTGCCGATCGTCGAGCCTTCTTCCGTGCCGAGGAAGCGCTTGATATCCGGGTTTTCCGAGGTCTTCATCTCATCGACGTTTGCCTGGGTGATGCCGAATTCTTCAGCTGAAACCATGGCATAGTGCGCCCAGCTGACGATGTCGAACCACTGGTCGTCGCCCTGGCGAACGGCCGGCCCGAGCGGCTCCTTCGAGATGATTTCCGGCAGGATCATGTGATCGTCCGGCTTCGACAGCGTCAGGCGGATGGCATAGAGGCCGGACTGGTCGGTGGTGTAGACGTCGCACTTGCCGGCGTCATAGGCCTGGTCGACTTCTTCCTGCTTTTCGAAGACGGTCAACTTGTATTCCATCTTGTTGGCTTTGAAGTAGTCGGCAAGGTTGAGCTCCGTGGTCGTACCGCTTTGGACGCAGACCGAAGCGCCGGACAGCTCGAGCGCCGATTTCACGCCGAGTTCCTTGCGGGCCATGAAGCCCTGGCCGTCGTAATAGTTGACGGTGCGGAAGTTGAAGCCGAGTTGCGTATCGCGGCTGATCGTCCAGGTGGTGTTGCGCGCCAGAAGGTCGATTTCACCGGACTGCAGCGCCGGAAAGCGGTCCTTGGCGGAAAGCGGCGTGTATTTTACCTTGGTCACATCACCGAAAACGGCGGCCGCCACGGCCTTGCAGTAGTCGATGTCGAGGCCCGACCAGTTGCCGCTGCTATCCTGCGACGCAAAACCGAGAAGACCGGCGCCGTTGACGCCGCACTGAACGAATCCCTTCGCCTTGACGTCGTCGAGTTTGGCTGCGGACGCGCCCGAAGCGCTTAGAGCCACCACCGCTGCGCCAATTGCCGCCGACAGAAGCTTGTAATTCATTTTTCCCAACCTTTTTTCTGTTGTTTTTGTCATCGTGAACGCATGCGCGGACAAGCCGGCTTTCGATGCCTCACATTTCTCGCTGACCTCCCGGTGCGAGTGTTGCTATCACAGTCGCAAATAGGCCTAGGGTCAAGTGTCGCGTTCGAAATTCAATTTTGAAAGCTCATTTTTACCGATAAGGGCCGGAAAAACAGGCAGAACCGCCCGATCCGGGCAGCCGGCTGCATAAAATTCTGCCGTTGCGGCAGGCGCAACACCCGAAGCGCTGCGGATGAAACGATGGAGATTGAGGGGTTGACCATTGTCTCCGGCTTGGCGAAGACTGGCGGTTTCCGTCCGTATCATAAGCAGATCCATCCATGACATCACACGACAATTCCAAAGACGAAGCCGGCGTGAACACGCGGCTTGCCCATCTCGGTCCGTCGCCGCACGATTTTCACGGTTTCGTCAATCCTCCGGTCGTCCACGCCTCCACCGTGCTGTTCCCCAATGCCCGGACGATGGAAACGAGGGACCAGAAATATACCTACGGCACCCGCGGCACGCCGACCACCGACGCACTCTGCGATGCGATCAACGAGCTGGAAGGCTCGGCGGGAACGGTTCTCGTTCCATCCGGACTGACTGCCGTCACCGTGCCGTTCCTGGCCTTCCTGTCTGCCGGCGACCATGCGCTGATCGTCGATTCGGTCTATTTTCCGACCCGGCATTTCTGCGATACCATGCTGAAACGCTTAGGTATTTCCGTCGATTATTACGATCCGGCGATCGGCGCGGGCATCGAGACGCTGATCAAGCCGAACACCAGGCTGGTGCATACCGAAGCACCCGGCTCCAACACCTTCGAGATGCAGGATATTGCGGCGATCTCGGCGGTGGCGCACCGGCACGGCGCGGTCGTGACGATGGACAACACCTGGGCGACCCCGGTCTATTTCAAGCCGCTGGATTTCGGCGTCGATGTCTCGATCCATGCAGCGACGAAATATCCGGCGGGGCATTCCGACGTTCTGCTCGGAACCGTTTCGGCCAATGCCGCGACCTGGCCGCAACTGCTGGAAACGCACGGCACGCTCGGCATCTGCGGATCGCCCGACGATTCCTACCAGGTCATGCGCGGCTTGCGGACGATGGGCGTCCGTCTTGCCCGGCACCAGGAAAGCGCGCTTGCCGTGGCATCGTGGCTGGAGGGCAGGGAGGATGTCGCCCGCGTGCTGCATCCGGCCTTGCCGAGTTTCCCGGGGCACGATCTCTGGAAGCGCGATTTCAAGGGGTCCAGCGGCATCTTCTCCTTCGTGCTGGCGGCGGATAGCCCCGAAAAGTTCAAGCCGAAGGCGCATGCCTTCCTCGACGCCCTTCGCTACTTCGGCCTTGGTTATTCCTGGGGCGGGTATGAAAGCCTTGCCGTGCATGTCGGCCTCGGCGATCGCCGCATCTGCAAGGCGCCGGCCGAAGGGCCGGTCCTGCGGCTGCAGATCGGCCTCGAAGACGTCGCCGATCTCAAGAAGGATCTCGATGCCGGTTTTGCGGCCGCCGCAGCCGTCTGATCAGTCTTCGGCGCGGTAGCCGTAGAGCCAGTCCAGATCCGCCGCAAGCGCTTGCGGCGGACGCAGGCCGAGCACGAGGTCGCGTGCAAGCCGCACCGGACCGCGTGCATGGTAGGCGAACTTGTTGAAGGCGCCGCGCCTGCGCACCTGCTCGGCGCGCTGGCGGCGACGGGTTTCGAAATCCGCCAGTGCTGCGCCCAGTGGTATGCGGGCAACCCGTCCGGCCAGTTCGAAGGCATCCTCGATCGCCATCGCCGCGCCCTGGGCCGCAAACGGCATCATTGCATGGGCGGCATCGCCGATCAGCACGGTTTTCGCCCCATCCTGCCAATTGCCGGGCCCGGCTTCGTAGAGTGGCCAGAATGTCGGTGCCGTGACGTCGGAAAGCAGGCGTTGGATGGCCGGATGCCAGCGGCTGAAGGCATGCTTCAATGTCCTGCCGCGGCCATCGGCCTCCGGATCGGCTTTGGAAACGATGGCGACGAGGTTGATGCAGCCTGCCTCCCTCAGGGGATAACAGACGAGGTGCGAGGAGGAGCCGAGGAAGGCGGTGACGTTTTTCCGGCCGATGAAATCCGGTGTCTGCGCGTCCGGTACGGTGATGCGCCATGCGACGTTGCCGGAAAACCGTGCCTGCGGCGCGCCGGGCACGAGGCTGCGGATGACGGAGCGCACGCCGTCGGCGCCGACGACAAGATCCGGCTCCGTGCCGGCGATGTCCGCAATCGCTCGCCTGTCGGCAACATCCAGCCGTTTCCCGAGCACGAGGCGGCAGAGCGGCTGGTCCTGCGCCGCAGAGAGCAGGGCCTGTTGCAGGCTCGACCGGTGCAGAAGGCCATAAGGCGCGCCCCAGCGCTGCCGGGCGCTCCGGCCGCTGGGAACGGCCGCAAGCCGGCGCAGACTGGTGCCGGATCGCAACTCGATGATGTCCGGTTCCATCCAGATCGCTTCGAGGGAGGCGAGAACGCCAAGCTCCGCGAGGATTCGCGAGGCATTCGGCGACACCTGCAGGCCGGCGCCGACTTCCGTCAGTTCCGGCGCCTGCTCGATGACGGTCGAGGAAATGCCTTTGCGGGCAAAAGACAGGGCCGCCGTCAAGCCGGCGATGCCGGCCCCGACGATTGCGACGTTACCGACGGGCATGATTGCCGGCCGTCACGCGGCCTTGACGTGGAAGATGCAGCCCGGCGGGTTGGTCTCGGATGCCTTCAGCGACGGATTGTAGCGAAAAAGCGTCGAGCAATAGGAACAGACCTTTTCGGTCTCGTCGCCCATGTCGATGAAGATATGCGGGTGATCGTAGGGAATGGAAGCGCCGGTGCACATGAATTCCTTGACGCCGATCTCGATCATCCGATGTCCGCCGTCGTTCTGAAAATGCGGGATTGCGTGTCCGGCTGCCATGTCATTCTCCAATGCGTCTGTTTGCGGCGGACATTATATGCCTTCGTTTCAAATGTGTAGATGCGAAGTGTCGCGGAAAACACAGAAGTTTCGGCCAGGCAGGGTTCACCGCGGCGTGCCGATCTCTTATGGTCGCTGCAAAAAAAAGGACCTGTCGATGAATCTCGATCCCCCCGATTTTTCCTACTTCATGCATGACGGGCTGCGGCTGGCCTATTTCGACGAGGGCGATGCCGCCGGCGAACCGGTGCTGCTGATCCATGGTTTCGCCTCCAGCGCCAGCGTCAACTGGGTTTATCCGGGCTGGCTCAAGACGCTGGGCGATGCCGGATATCGGGTGATCGCCATCGACAACCGCGGTCATGGAAAAAGCGACAAGCCGCATGACCCGGAAGCTTATCACGTGCCGCTGATGGCGTCGGATGCCGCCGCCTTGCTCGATCATCTCGGCCTGCCGGACGCCCATGTCATGGGATATTCGATGGGTGCGCGCATTTCCGCTTTCCTGGCGCTGGGGCATCCGCACCGCGTGCGTTCGCTCATCTTCGGCGGTCTGGGCATCGGTTTGATCGACGGCGTCGGTGACTGGGACCCGATCGCCGACGCGTTGCTGGCCTCCTCCATAGAGGACGTTACCCATGAGCGTGGAAAGATGTTCCGCGCCTTTGCCGACCAGACCAAAAGCGACCGGCTGGCGCTGGCCGCCTGCATCCGCACCTCGCGTGATCCGATCAGCGCCGAGGAGATCGGCCGCGTCGACGTCCCGGCTCTGATCGCCGTCGGCACCAAGGATGATATCGCCGGCTCGCCTCAGGCGCTGGCGGCGCTGATGCGCGATGCGCGGGCGCTGGATATCCCCAATCGCGATCACATGCTGGCGGTGGGCGACCGGGTGTTCAAGAAGGCGGCGCTGGATTTTTATGCTGAAATCGCTGCCGCCTGAGGCAGTGGATTTCTTCCGTGGACCCCCATCTGGTTTTGTTTGCCATTTGTCGTATATAATGGCGACCGACGGGTAATGAGGAGACCGAATATGGTCGCGAAAACTGAAGTTCGCCTGAGCGAACATGTCAAGACGATGGATCCCATCTGGGACAGCATGCGCCAGGAAGCGCGCAGCGCCGCCGAACAGGATCCCATCCTCGCGGCGTTCTTTTACTCGACCGTATTGAACCATCGCTCGCTCGAAGATTGCGTCATCTACCGGATCTGCGAACGCCTCGGCAATTCGGAGGTCCAGGCGAGCCTTCTTCGCCAGGCTTTCGAAGAGATGCTGGCCGACTGGCCGGAATGGGGCAATATCCTGCGCGTCGATATCCAGGCGGTGTACGACCGTGACCCCGCATGCCTGCGCTTCCTCGAGCCGGTGCTTTATTTCAAGGGTTTCCATGCCATCCAGACGCATCGGCTGGCACATTGGCTCCTCAACCACGGACGGCGCGATTTCGCGCTCTATCTGCAGAGCCGTGCCTCCAGCGTCTTCCAGACGGACATCAACCCGGCCGCGCGGATCGGCAAGGGCATCTTCCTCGATCATGCGACGGGTCTTGTGGTCGGCGAGACGGCGGTGATCGGCGACAACGTGTCGATCCTGCACGGCGTCACGCTCGGCGGCACCGGCAAGGAAGGCAGCGACCGCCATCCGAAAATCGCCAACGGCGTGCTGATCGGTGCCGGTGCCAAGATCCTCGGCAACATCGAGATCGGCCATTGCTCGCGTGTCGCGGCCGGTTCGGTGGTTCTGAAAGCGGTGCCGCCGAAGACCACGGTGGCCGGCGTGCCGGCGCGCGTCGTCGGCGAGGCGGGCTGTTCCGAGCCGTCCCGCGCCATGGACCAGCTGATCAACGCGATCGACTGATCCTATCCCGTCGCCGGCCTCCGCTCGGCGACGGCTTTCGGGTAGCTTTGCGTTTTGGCGCCCGCAATTGCGTAAAATCAAGACAATGGAAGCGTTTCGCGTTTGGGGGAAAAGCGGAAATGCTCCCATCGTGCCAGGGAACGGGCGTGGCCATAATCCCGTTTATGATCGATTGAGCATTGTTGCCGGGCCTTTACACTGCGTCTTTTCCCATGCAACAAGCGGCGCAACCCGATAACTGCTGACGGAGACAATTGTGAAGCCGGACGAAATCAAGAAACTCGACGCGTATTTCAAGCGCACGCTCAATCCCGCCATCGTCGTCAAGGCGCGGCCGCGCAAGAACGATTCTGCCGAAGTCTATATCGGCGACGAGTTTCTCGGCGTGATCTTCCGCGACGACGAGGACGGCGATCTCTCCTACAGCTTCTCGATGGCTATTCTCGAAGACGATCTTTGAGTAACGATATCCAAGCCGGCGGGCCTTGCCTCGCCGGCTTTGCCGTCTTGTCCGGCCACATGTTCAGGACTGGACCGCCATCGGCGAGGCCTCTGCCCGTCGTTGTTCGCTTGCCCCGGGCAAGTATGCGAAAGCCCCTCAAAAGCTCTCCGTAAAACCTTGAAAACCATGGCGATGCCTTGCTTCCCGTGTTGCTGCATGTGCGAAATGCAGTCGGTGGAACAGGCGGAAAACATTTATTTATGGTTGTATATCGTTATCTTTCCCGAGGGTGGAAACACCGGTTGCGGCCGACGATCCATTTTTGCCAAATGACAAATTCTCTGAGCGAATGCACATGGGCAGACGATTTTTGATGTTAGTTTGTTCAATTGGTAAAAAAGAGGGCTGTTTTTTTTAAAATAAAGGAGGAAATCCTCCTTTCGGGCGATGGAGAGGCCGCAGACGTCAATCGTGACGTTAATGCAATCTATGATTTTCATGCGGCGCACAAATTCCTTGACTTATCTTGTGCATTGCACGTATATCTTGAGGATCAACCAACCAAAAGGGACGGGCTATGTTCAACTTTGATGAAGCCAGCAAGAAGAGCAAGGAAGCCGCAGACACCATGTTGAAGGGCTATTCGGAAGTTGCCAAGGGTTTTCAGGCTATTGCCGCTGAATCCGCCGAATACACCAAGAAGTCCTTCCAGGATACCGTCGCTCACGTCGAGGCCCTTGCCGGCGTGAAGAGCGTCGAAACCGCTTTCGAGTTGCAGACCAATTTCGTCAAGGCTGCCTACGAAGGGTTCGTTGCCGAGGCGACCAAGCTCAACGAAATGTACGTCGATCTGGCCAAGGCCGCCTACAAGCCCTACGAGGCACCGCTTTCGCGCGCTTCGACGGCCCTGACGCCGGCTGCCTGAGCACCCGCCAGGAATTCTTGAACGGATAGAGGCCGGTCGCCCCCCGCGGGGCGGCCGGCCTTTTTCGTGACGAAAGCCCGGCACCCGTTTGGCATGTCAGAAATGTGAAGATTACTGCAGCGGTAAAGGCGAATTCCCGTTGCAGTGTTGGACAGGGGGCTTAAAATCCCCAAACAAAGACCTAAATTATGGTCACGGATGTTTGGCTTGCGATGCCCCTGAAGCATGAGCCGCCACGTTTTGGGAATGAAGAAAGATGATCGCTAAGCCGATCCGGATGCAACAGGATTCAGACAAGGACGGGGATAACGCCAATCGCGGCACCTCCGTTATTACGCGTACCAAACCGAAAACCAAGAAACCGAATTTGTATCGTGTATTGCTTCTGAACGACGATTACACGCCCATGGAATTTGTCATTCATATCCTTGAGCGTTTTTTTCAGAAGGACCTGGAAGCCGCGACCCGCATCATGCTTCATGTTCATAATCACGGCGTGGGCGAATGTGGTGTGTTTACCTACGAAGTGGCTGAAACGAAGGTGAGTCAGGTTATGGACTTTGCCCGACAGCATCAGCATCCGCTGCAATGTGTTATGGAAAAGAAGTGAGGATCTGATCGTGCCAACATTTTCGCCGAATCTTGAGAAGGCGCTGCACCAGGCACTGACTTATGCCAACGAGCGGCATCACGAATATGCGACGCTCGAGCACCTGCTCCTGGCGCTGATCGACGACGGCGATGCCGCCGCGGTCATGGGTGCGTGCAATGTCAATCTCGATATGCTTCGCAAGACCGTCACCGACTACGTCGACAACGAATTGTCGAACCTGGTGACCGGTTACGACGAAGATTCCAAACCGACCTCCGGGTTCCAGCGCGTCATCCAGCGTGCGGTGATCCATGTCCAGTCTTCCGGACGCGAGGAAGTGACCGGCGCCAACGTGCTGGTCGCCATCTTCGCCGAACGGGAAAGCCATGCCGCCTATTTCCTGCAGGAGCAGGAGATGACGCGCTACGACGCCGTCAATTTCATTTCCCATGGAATCGGCAAGCGTCCCGGCGCCAGCCAGGCGCGCGCGCCGCGCGGAGTCGAGGAAGGCGAGGCCGAAAGCAAGCAGACCCGCGGCGAGCAGGAGGACGGCGGCTCCAAGAAACAGCAGGACGCCTTGAAGGCCTACTGCGTCAACCTCAACGAGAAGGCCAAGAACGGCAAGATCGATCCGCTGATCGGCCGTCACGCCGAGGTCAACCGCACCATCCAGGTGCTGTGCCGCCGCTCGAAGAACAATCCGCTCTATGTCGGCGATCCCGGCGTCGGCAAGACGGCCATCGCCGAGGGCCTCGCCAAGCGCATCGTCGAGAAGAAGGTGCCGGAGGCGTTGCAGGACGCGACGATCTTCTCGCTCGACATGGGCACGCTGCTCGCCGGCACCCGCTATCGCGGTGATTTCGAAGAGCGCCTGAAGCAGGTGGTCAAGGAGCTGGAGGAATATCCCGGCGCCGTGCTGTTCATCGACGAAATCCACACCGTCATCGGTGCGGGTGCGACGTCGGGCGGCGCCATGGATGCCTCGAACCTGCTGAAGCCGGCGCTTTCCTCCGGTGCGATCCGTTGCATCGGCTCGACCACCTACAAGGAATACCGGCAGTTCTTCGAAAAGGACCGGGCTCTCGTCCGCCGCTTCCAGAAGATCGACGTCAACGAGCCGACGGTCGAGGATGCCATCGAGATCATGAAGGGCCTGAAACCCTATTTCGAGGAATACCACAAGCTGCGGTACTCGAACGAGGCGATCAAGTCCGCCGTCGAGCTCTCGGCCCGCTACATCTCTGACCGCAAGCTGCCGGACAAGGCGATCGACGTGATCGACGAGACCGGCGCCGCGCAGATGCTGCTGCCGGTCTCCAAGCGCCGCAAGCTGATCACCGAAAAGGAAATCGAGGCGACCATCGCGACGATGGCGCGCATTCCGCCCAAAACCGTGTCCAAGGATGACGAGATGGTTCTCGCCAACCTGGAGAAGGATTTGCGCTCGGTGGTCTACGGCCAGGATGCCGCCATCGAGGCGCTGGCGACCTCGATCAAGCTCGCCCGTGCCGGCCTGCGCGAGCCGAACAAGCCGATAGGCTGCTACGTCTTCTCCGGCCCCACCGGCGTCGGCAAGACGGAAGTCGCCAAGCAGCTTGCCTCGTCGCTGGGTGTGGAACTGCTGCGCTTCGACATGTCGGAATATATGGAACGCCACACGGTCTCGCGGCTGCTCGGCGCACCTCCCGGCTATGTCGGCTTCGACCAGGGCGGCCTGTTGACCGACGGCGTCGACCAGCATCCGCACAGCGTCGTGCTGCTTGACGAGATCGAGAAGGCGCATCCGGATATCTTCAACATCCTGCTGCAGGTCATGGACCATGGTTCGCTGACCGACCACAACGGCAAGAAGATCGACTTCCGTAACGTCATCCTGATCATGACGACCAATGCCGGCGCATCCGAAATGGCCAAGGCCGCCATCGGCTTCGGTTCGTCGAAGCGGACGGGTGAGGATACCGAGGCGCTGAACAGGCTGTTCACGCCGGAATTCCGCAACCGTCTCGATGCCACCATCGCGTTTGCGCCGCTGCCGACCAAGGTTATCCACCAGGTCGTGCAGAAGTTCATCATGCAGCTGGAATCGCAGCTCTCCGAACGCAACGTCACCTTCGACGTGCACGAAGATGCGATTTCCTGGCTCGCCGAACGGGGATATGACGAGAAGATGGGCGCGCGGCCGCTGTCCCGCGTCATCCAGGAGCACATCAAGAAGCCGCTTGCCAACGAGATTCTCTTCGGCAAGCTGCGCAAGGGCGGCGTCGTCAAGGTGACGATCGGACCGCTGGAGGATGGCAAGACGGGCCTGGTGCTCGACTCCATTCCCGACAGCGCGCCGGTCAAGCCGAAGCCGGAAGCTGAGGTGCTCGAGACCGATGGCGACGAGGCCGAGGCGCCGAAGGCCAAGGTTTCCAAGGCCCGGGCAAAGGGCGGCGGACCTGCCGCTACGGCAATTGCCAAGTCGGCCGACGTGACGTCGGATGCGGTTGCCGAACTGGAGCGTGAGCCCAAAGAGGAAGGCCGCCGCAAAGGCAGCACGGTTCCGAAGGTGCCGAAGAAGAAATAAGCTGCCGTTCTGGCAGCCGCGATGCCGGGCCGAAAACGCGCCCGGTTTTTTTTGTTTCCAAAACATTTCATTCTTATGCAATTCCAGCAAAACCGTTGCGCACTCATGCTGGAATTGTTTTGTCGGTTCCGCCCAATGGTTTCAGATAAATCGAAGACGCGCCTCTACTGGTTTTTGGCCGGCATGCGCGGGCTTTTTTCCCTTCCGTCGCTCATCCTCATGACTTCTTTCGTCGGGTTCAGCGCTTTTGCGCTGGAATCGGGCATTCCGCGCAGCGAGGCGGTGTTCATGACCTTCATTGTCTGGGCCTTGCCGGCAAAGATGATCCTGATCGGCATGATGACCGGCGGCGCCAGCCTGGCCGCCTGTTTTCTGGCGGTGACGCTGTCTTCGGTACGGATGATGCCGATGGTTGCCTCGATCGTCCCGGAAATGCGCAGCAAGGGCACGCCGGTCTGGCTGCTGCTGCTGTTATCGCATTTCATCGCCATCACCGCCTGGGTCTTTACCAGCCAGAATATCCATCAGGTGCCGCGCCCGGCGCGTGTCGCCTATTTCGCCGGTTTCGGCATGACGCTGGCGTTGGTCAACACGCTGATCGTCTTCCTGTCCTACGGCGCCGTTTCCGCCTTTCCGCCGCTGATGGCAGGCGTCCTGTTTTTCCTGACGCCGGTCTATTTCATCGCCTCGATCTGGGCGACGGCGCGGCATTCGGTGGTGCGCATCGCCTTTGTCGTCGGTATCGTCGGCGGGCCGTTGTTTGCGCTGATCGAGCCTGAATTCGATATCCTCTATGTCGGAATCGGCGGCGGCACGCTGGCCTATCTGTTCGACCGCTATGTCGTCAGGCGCAAGCGTCTGGCCGCGGCCGGGGAGGGCGAAGCGTGATGCAGGACCTGTGGCCCTATGTCTTCATCGCGGTTGCCGGCTGGCTTGCGACCGATTTCTGGCGCTGGCTCGGCGTGCTGGCCGGAAACCGGCTGCGGGAGGATTCCGAGGCGTTTTATTGGGTGCGCTCGGTGGCGACGGCGCTGGTCATGGCGGTGACCGCCAAGCTCGTCGTCTTCCCTACCGGCGCGCTGGAGGCATCGCCGCTGTGGATGCGGCTCGGCGCTGCCGGCCTCGGCTTTGCGGCGTTTCTCGTCTCGGGGCAGAGGGTGGCCGTCGGCGTTGGGGTTTCGCTGGTTCTTCTTGCAGCAGGGCTTTACGCGATCGGCCTGTGACGGCCGATCACCTCTCTCGGTCGTGTTGCGATCACAAGGCCTGGCGGATCTTCTCGGCATTGGCGGCCAGCACGGCCGGGTCTTCCATTTTGCCGGAATGCGGCTTCAGCGGGCTGCTTTCGTGCCGGGGAATGACATGGAAATGCAAATGGAAAACCGTCTGGCCGGCCGCCGGCTCGTTGAACTGCGCGACATAGACACCATCGGCCTCGAAGGCCTCCTTTACCGCCACGGCAATTTTCTGCACCACCGGGATGGTCTTGGCGAGAACCGCCGGATCGGCATCGAGGATGTTGCGGGAGCCCGCTTTCGGAATGACCAGCACATGGCCCGGCGCCTGCGGCATGACGTCCATGAAGGCGACCGTATCGGCGTCCTCGTAGACCCGCGTCGACGGAATTTCTCCGCGCAGGATTTTGGCGAAGATGTTGTTGGTGTCGTAAGCGCTCATGAAATCCTCTCCTTGAATGTCTTGTCTGTGCGGTCAGTCCTGCTGGCGTTCGCCCTTGCGGAAGGGAGCATGCTCCGTGAGCATGTCGCCGATTGCCTCGACCTCGCGACGTTCCCGCTGCAGATAGTCGTCGATCGCCCGGCGCAAGCCCGGATGGGCAATGTGATGCATGGAATGCGTGGTCACCGGCAGATAGCCGCGTGCGAGCTTGTGTTCGCCCTGCGCCCCGGCCTCGACGCGGGCCAGCTTCTTCTCCAGCGCAAAATCGATTGCCTGGTGATAACAGACTTCGAAATGCAGGAACGGGTGGTCCTCGATGCAGCCCCAGTGGCGGCCGTACAGCGTATCGGCGCCGATGAAGTTGATGGCGCCGGCAATGTATTTGCCGTTGCGCTTGGCCATCACCAGCAGGATGTCGTCGGCCATCCGTTCGCCGATCAGCGAATAGAACAGCCGGTTGAGATAGGGCCGGCCCCATTTGCGGCTGCCCGTATCCATGTAGAAGGCGAAGAACTGGTCCCAGATGTCTTCCGTCAGATCCTTGCCGGTCAGCCAGTCGATGGAGATGCCGCCCTCCAGCGCCGCCCGCCGCTCCTTGCGCAGCTCCTTGCGCTTGCGCGACGACAGCGTTTCCAGGAAGGCCTCGTGATTGGCGTACCCGTCATTGATGAAGTGGAATTGCTGGTCGGTGCGGTGCAGGTAGCCTTCGTCTTCGAAGAACGGCACCTCGCCCTCGGGCACGAAGGTGACATGGGCGGAGGACACGCCGAGCTGGCGCGTCACTTCTTTCAGTCCGCCGGCAAGGCCCGCCCTGATCATCGCCTCATCCTCGCCGCCGGCGACCAGCAGGCGCGGCCCGGTGGCGGGGGTGAAAGGTATGGACGCCTGCAGCTTCGGATAATAATGGCCGCCGGCCCGTTCGAAGGCGTCGGCCCAGCCCTGGTCGAAGACATATTCGCCCTGGCTGTGGTTCTTGAGATAACAGGGGACCGCGCCGATCAGCGTACCGTCGTCGCTTTCCAGCAAAAGATGGTGCCCCATCCAGCCGCTCTTGGCACTCGCCGAGCCGGATTCTTCCAGCGAGGACAGGAAGGCATGCGACAGGAACGGATTGTACGATCCGTTCGCCGAAAGCGTGCCGGAGAGCCTGGACCAGCGCTCCGGCAGGATGGATTTGAACGAGTTTTCGATACGGATCGTATAGGCGGTCTTCATGCGGTCAGGGCAGGGCTTTCGCGTGGGTCGAAGCCTTCGAAGGTCATCTGGTCGGCGTAGCGGAAGGTGCGCTTGACGGCCTCCTCGTCGCGCACCGTCCAGGTGATGACGGGAATACCACGCTGCCTTTGCGCCGTAATGAAGGCATTCGGCAGATGGTCGTGCGCATAGGAGATGAAATCAAGCCCGAGATGCATCGCTTCTTCGTGAACGAAGAACTGTTCCGGGTCGTTGCCCCAGGCGGTCAGACCGATCGGGTAGGGACAATTCAGCGCCTTCAGCTCCTTCAGGAACCAGTGGTCGAAGCTCATCAAGGCCACTTTGCCCTTGTAGCCTTCGAGAATCTCCAGCACGCTTTCGACGAAACCTTCGTCGTCGCCTTCGCGGCCCTTGAGCTCGATGATCAGCGGAACCTTGCCCTGGCACAGGTCGAGCAGTTTCTGCAGCGTCGGGATCCGGTCCCTGGTGCCGCCGATGGTCATCAGGCCGAGTTCGCCGCTGGTGCGGGCGCGCACGTCTCCCTTGATGTTGCAGAGGCGTTCCATGTCGTCGTCATGAAAGACCACCGGAACGCCGTCGGAGACATATTGCAGGTCGCATTCGATGGCAAAACCCGCCTCGATGGCGCGGGAAAAGGCCGAGAGGGTGTTTTCCCAGACCTGGTGGTTCATGTCGTGGTAGCCGCGATGCGCCACCGGCCGCTCGATGATCCAGGAGGCATCGCTCATGGCGCGATCTCGATGACGGCATCGATCTCGACGGCGGCGTTCAGGGGCAGGGCCGCCATGCCGACGGCGGCGCGGGCATGCTTGCCGGCATCGCCGAGCACGTTGGCAAGCAGGTTCGATGCGCCGTTGATGACGAGGTGCTGTTCCGTGAACGTCGGCACGGAGGCGACGAAGCCGTTGAGCTTGAGAATGCGCACGATCCGGCCGAGATCGCCGCCGAGCGCCGCTTTCGCCTGCGCCAGGATGTTGATGGCGCACAGTTCGGCGGCCCGGCTGCCGGCCGCGACGTCGACGTCCTGCCCCAGGAGACCGCTGACGGCGATCTTGCCGCCCTCGATCGGCAACTGGCCGGAGAGATACAGCAGGTTGCCGCTGATCGTGTAGGGCACGTAGTTTGCGGCGGGCGCGGCGGCTTGCGGCAGGGTGATGCCGAGTTCCTTCAGGCGGCTTTCGATGGCGTCCGACAATTTCGTCTCCCGTTTTGTTGTAAAATGGCTAAAAATCCTGCATGCAAGGCGGGAATGCCTCGTTTCGGTCGAAAGCGTTCTTATATCATCGCTGCCGAGTCCAACAGGAGATAATGCATGTTCCGGACGAGCTTCGCCACTGTGGCCATCGCCGCTTTCGGCACCTTGGGCGCAACGGCTGCCAGCGCACAGGCCGCCGCCGGCAGCCTTATCCCGCATCGGGCCGTCTATGACCTGCAGCTCAAGGACGCCTCGGAGCGGTCGGGTATTTCCGGCATGTACGGCCGCATGGTCTATGAATTCCTCGGCTCGGAATGTGCCGGCTACACCACGAATTTCCGCTTCGTCACCTCGATCGACACCGGCGAGGACACCCGGCTCACCGACCAGCAGACCACGACCTTCGAGGACCTGAAGGGCGGCAAGTTCCGGTTCGAAACAAAGACTTTTACCGACGAACAGCTCGACAAGCAGGTCAGCGGTGCGGCCGAAGACGAAGAGGACAAGCTGAAGGTCGAACTGAACCAGCCCGACAAGCGCGAGGTCGAACTGGCCGACGGGCGATTCCCGACCGCCCACATGCTGGACGTGATCGAAAACGCCCGCAAGGGCCCGACCTTCTTCGAGGCCCGTGTCTTCGACGGCAGCGACAATGGCGACAAGACGCTGTTGACCACGACCGTGGTCGGCAAGCAGGACACGCCGAAGGCGGACGATGCCGATGCAGCCAAGGCCGGCGAATTCGCCAAGTCGCCTTTCTGGCCGGTGACGATCGCCTATTTCAACGACACCAGCACCGGCGATTCGCTGCCGATCTATCGCATGTCCTTCAAGCTCTACGAGAACGGCATCACCCGCGATCTCACCATGGATTACGGCGATTTCGTGCTGACGGGCCGGCTGTCGAAGCTGGAACTGCTCGGTCCGGGGGAATGCCACTAGGCGCGGTGCCTGAGACGCTCCCGACGTAGGCGTCGGAAGCCTCGCCTCGTTCATGGTTTTTTACCCAAAAGCCTTGCAATTCCGCCAAATCGCCTGTATGGGCACCGGCATTCCACACGTGGGGCATGGGATCGTCCGGGAGAAATCCGGGCTGTTCCGCCGGTGGCTTCCTCGAAGAGGAGGCTGTTCGCCCCGCGGAGGTTCAACCGGAAAAGGAGAAAAAGGCATGGCATTGCCTGATTTCAGCATGCGCCAGCTTCTGGAAGCTGGTGTTCACTTCGGCCACCAGACCCATCGCTGGAACCCGAAGATGAAGCCGTACATCTTCGGCGATCGTAACAACATCCACATCATCGACCTGGCTCAGACCGTCCCGATGCTGTCGCGCGCCCTGCAGATCGTCAGCGATACCGTTGCCCGCGGCGGCCGCGTCCTGTTCGTCGGCACCAAGCGCCAGGCATCCGAGATCATCGCCGATGCCGCCAAGCGTTCGGCCCAGTACTACGTCAATTCCCGCTGGCTCGGCGGCATGATGACCAACTGGAAGACCATCTCGAACTCGATCGCCCGTCTGCGCAAGCTCGACGAGATTCTGAACACGGAAGGCTCCGGCTATTCCAAGAAGGAGCGCCTGACCCTCGAGCGCGAACGCGAGAAGCTTGATAAGGCCCTCGGCGGTATCCGCGACATGGGCGGCGTTCCGGACCTGATGTTCATCATCGACACCAACAAGGAAAAGATCGCCATCGACGAAGCCAAGCGTCTTGGCATCCCGGTCGTCGCGATCATCGACTCGAACTGCGATCCGGACCTGATCGACTACGCAATCCCGGGCAACGACGACGCTTCGCGCGCCATCGCTCTCTACTGCGACCTGATCTCCCGCGCTGCGATCGACGGCATTGCCCGTCAGCAGGGCGCATCCGGCCGCGACATCGGCGCATCCGCCGAAGCTCCGATCGAGCCGGCGCTGGAAGCAGAAGCCGGCGCCTGATCAGGCGGGAAGGCGGGGTCTCAAAACTCCGCCCCTTCCGGGAACATATCAGGACAAGGCCGTTTGTGACCGATGGTACGAGCGGCCTTGCCCGTTTTCCGGGCATGGAATTTTCGCCTTCGCATGGCGATCCGACCCCCGGGACTGCCCGTGATGCCTGTTCATCACGCTGTCATAGTTCCGGGTACATTTCGTTTCCCAAACCGGGTGCAGCTTCGCTCGATCCTGAATGAACGCGGCGCCCGAACGAACCGACAAGAGGCTAAGAATGAGCAACGTAACTGCAGCAATGGTGAAGGACCTGCGCGAAAAGACCGGCGCAGGCATGATGGACTGCAAAAAGGCGCTGGCTGAAACCAATGGTGACATCGAAGCCGCCATCGACTGGCTGCGCGCCAAGGGCATCGCCAAGGCCGACAAGAAGTCCGGCCGCACCGCCGCCGAAGGCCTGATCAGCATTGCCGGCAACGGCACCAAGGCCGTCGTCGTCGAAGTCAACTCCGAAACCGACTTCGTTGCCCGCAACGATGCGTTCCAGGACCTCGTTCGTGGCGTCGCGCAGGTTGCGCTGACCACCGATGGTACTGTTGACGCCGTTTCCGCCGCTACCTATCCGGCCAGCGGCAAGTCGGTTTCCGACACGATCAAGGATGCCGTTGCCACCATCGGTGAAAACATGGCTCTCCGCCGCTCGATCGCGCTGTCGGTCGAAGACGGCGTCGTCGCCACCTACATCCATAACTCGGTTGCCGACGGCCTCGGCAAGCTCGGCGTTCTCGTCGCGCTGAAGTCGACCGGCGACAAGGAAGCCTTGAACGCCATCGGCCGCCAGGTCGCTATGCACATCGCTGCGACCAACCCGCTGGCACTGCGTCCGGAAGACGTCGATCCGGCTGTTGCCGAGCGCGAACGCAACGTGTTCATCGAGCAGTCCCGCGCTTCGGGCAAGCCGGACAACATCATCGAGAAGATGGTCGACGGCCGCATGCGCAAGTTCTTCGAAGAAGTCGCCCTTCTGTCGCAGTCCTTCGTCATCAACCCGGACCTGACGGTTGCCGCTGCCGTGAAGGAAGCCGAAAAGGCTGTCGGCGCGCCGATCGAAGTGACCGGCATGGCTCGCCTGCTGCTAGGCGAAGGCGTCGAGAAGGAAGAGACCGACTTCGCCGCCGAAGTGGCTGCTGCAGCCAAGGGCTGATATCGCTTGCTTATTCGATGAAAAGCTTTGGGCATCGCGTGACAACGCGGTGCCCTTCGTGTATCCGGCATCAGAAATAGACGACATGCCTTTCGAGGAGCCCCGAATGACCCCCCAGCCGTTGTACAAGCGCGTTCTTCTCAAAGCGTCGGGTGAGGCCCTCATGGGAAGCCAGGGTTTTGGCATCGACGTTGCCGTGGCCGATCGCATCGCCGGCGATATCGCCGCAGCCCGCGAGATGGGCGTCGAGGTCGGCGTCGTCGTCGGTGGCGGCAATATCTTCCGCGGCGTTGCGGTGGCGTCCAAGGGCGGCGACCGTGTCACCGGCGACCACATGGGCATGCTGGCGACCGTCATCAACGCCCTGGCGCTCGCAACCTCGCTGCGCAAGCTGAACATCGACACCGTGGTGCTGTCGGCCATCGCCATGCCGGAAATCTGCGAAAGTTTCTCGCAGCGTGCGACGCTGTATCACCTCGGCCTCGGTCGTGTGGTGATCTTTGCCGGCGGCACCGGCAATCCGTTCTTCACCACCGATTCCGCCGCAGCGCTGCGCGCCGCCGAAATGGGCGCCGAGGCCATCTTCAAGGGAACGCAGGTGGACGGCATCTATTCCGCCGACCCGAAGAAGGACCCGACTGCGACCCGATTCGACCACCTGACCCACAGCGAAGTGCTTTCGCGCGGCCTTGCGGTCATGGACGTGGCCGCGGTGGCACTGGCGCGCGAAAATTCCATTCCGATCATCGTGTTCTCCATCCATGAGAAGGGTGGATTCGCGGAAATCTTGACGGGCGGCGGCCGCAAGACCATCGTCAAGGACAATTGAGAGAGGCGGAGCCGGCATTTCCTGCCGGCGGCCGCACTGAAGACGGGAGTTAAATTATGAGCCAGGGTGTTGATCTCAAGGAATTGAAGCGCCGCATGGATGGCGCAATCACCGCGTTCAAGAGCGATATCGCCTCGCTCCGCACCGGCCGGGCGTCGGCCAACGTTCTCGATCCGGTCACGGTGGAAGCCTACGGTTCGCGGGTGCCGCTGAACCAGGTCGCCAACATCACCGTTCCGGAGCCGCGCATGCTCGGCGTTTCCATCTGGGACAAGTCGATGGTCGGCGCTGTCGATCGGGCGATTCGCGAAGCCAACCTCGGCCTCAACCCGATCATCGACGGCCAGAACCTGCGCATTCCCCTGCCGGAACTCAACGAGGAGCGTCGCCGCTCGCTGGTGAAGGTTGCGCATGACTATGCCGAAAAGGGCAAGGTGGCGATTCGCAACGTGCGCCGCGACGGCATGGACACCTTGAAAAAGTCGGAAAAGGACGGCGTGATCGGCCAGGACGAAAGCAGGTCGCTTTCGGAAAAGGTGCAGAAAATGACCGACGAGACGATTTCCGAAGTCGACCGCTTGCTCGCCGACAAGGAAAAGGAAATCATGCAGGTCTAAGTCTGCCTGCCTGCACCTACCGTTGCGAGAAACCGGACCATCGATGTCAGATCATCACCTTTCGGCCGTGCCCGAACATGTTGCTATCATTATGGACGGGAACGGCCGCTGGGCGAAACAGCGCGGCCTGCCGCGCACCATGGGGCACCGCAAGGGTGTCGAATCGGTTCGCGACATCGTGCGCGCCGCCGGTGACGCGCATATCAAATATCTGACTTTGTTTGCGTTTTCTTCCGAGAACTGGCGCCGTCCGGAAAGTGAGATCACCGACCTGATGGGGCTTTTGCGCACCTTCATCCGTCGCGATCTTGCCGACCTTCATCGCGAGAACGTCCGAATCCGCATCATCGGCGACCGTGAGAACCTGCGCGGCGACCTTTTGCCGCTGCTGCTCGAGGCTGAAGAGACGACGCGCGCCAACACGGCGCTGACGCTGGTCATCGCCTTCAACTACGGCTCACGCGACGAGATCGCCCGCGTTGCCGCCAGGCTGGCTGCTGACGTCGCGGCGGGCCGGATGCGGCCGGAAGATATCGACGCGGAGGCGATCAATGCGCGCCTGGATACCGCCGGCATTCCCGATCCCGACCTGATCATCCGCACCAGCGGCGAGGAGCGGCTGTCGAATTTCCTTCTCTGGCAGGCAGCTTATTCGGAGCTGATGTTCGTTCCGGAATACTGGCCGGACTTCAACCGCGACCTGTTTTTCAAGGCGCTGGAAAAATACGCCGCACGGGACCGGCGATTTGGCGGACTGTCGAAGACGCTCGTGGCAGGTTCCTGATGAGCCGGGAACTGCGACTGCGAATCGTTTCGGGCATCGTGCTTGCCATCGTCGTCCTGGCCGCCACCTGGTACGGCGGCGTGGCGTTTCGGGCGCTTTCGGCGCTGATCGCGCTGCTGATCTATTCGGAGTGGTCGACGATCACCCGCCTGCCGTCGCAGGATTTCCGCGGCAACGCGCTGGGCTGGCTTGCTATCGCCTCGATTGCCGCCAACATCCTGTTCGGTTCCGAAGACTACGCCATTCCGCTGCTTGGCGGCTTCACCATCACTGCCATGCTGTTTGCCGGACTGCGCAAGTCCGGCACCTGGTGGCTGCCGGGTGGCGTGTTTTATGCCGGGCTGTCCGGCATTTCCCTTGCCGCCATCCGCGCTGACGATGCCGTCGGCCTGGTGGCGATGCTGTTCGTCTTCGCCGTCGTCTGGGCGACGGATATCCTCGCCTATTTTGTCGGACGTGCGCTCAAGGGGCCGAAGCTGGCGCCGCGAATCTCGCCCGGCAAGACCTGGTCCGGCGCCATCGGCGGCACGGTGTCGGGCGTCGCCGCGGGCACCGCGGTCGCCTTCGCGCATTTTCCGGGCACCGGCCTCTGGATCGTGTTCGTGGCCTTCCTGCTTTCGGTGTCGAGCCAGATCGGCGATCTGTTCGAATCCTTCATCAAGCGGCGTTTCGGCGTGAAGGACTCAGGCAAGATCATTCCCGGCCATGGCGGCGTGATGGATCGGGTGGACGGACTTGTTTTCGCTTGTTTTGCAGCGTTTCTGCTGGCCGTATGGCATTCGATGCTCAACAATGGCATCCTGACCTCGGTGGGCGCCTTTCTCCTGGGATTGGGACTATGATGCGCCGGCCGGATCGGAAGGAAAATTGATGACGGGATTTTTTGCGTTCCTGATCGGCTACATCGTGCCGTTCATCCTCGTTCTGTCGCTTCTCGTCTTCGTGCATGAGATGGGGCACTACCTCGTCGGACGCTGGTCCGGCATCGGCGTGGTTGCCTTTTCCGTCGGTTTCGGCCCGGAACTCGTCGGCTTTACCGATTCCCACGGCACCCGCTGGAAGATTTCGGCGATTCCTCTCGGTGGTTACGTCAAGTTTTTCGGAGACGAGGACGCATCGAGCAAGCCGGACCTGCAACGGCTGGCGATGATGAGCGACGTGGATCGTGCGCGCGCATTCCCGGCCGCAAAACTCTGGAAGCGGGCGGCGACGGTGGCTGCCGGCCCGATCGCCAATTTCCTGCTCGCCATCGCAATCTTTGCCGTTCTCTTCAGTGTTTACGGTAAGCAGGTCGCCGATCCGGTCGTCGCCGAGGTCAAGGAAAACAGCGCCGCGGCGGAAGCCGGCGTACAGCCCGGCGATCTCCTCGTGGCCATCGACGGTTCGCATGTCACCACCTTCGACGACGTGCGCCGTTATGTCGGCGTTCGGCCGGAAACCCCGATCGTCGTCACCGTGGAGCGTGCCGGCACGCAGCTCGACCTGCCGATGACGCCGAAGCGCACCGAGATCACCGATCAGTTCGGCAACAAGATCGAGCTTGGAATCATCGGCATCGTCACCAACCAGGAGACGGGTAATTTTCGCACCCAGACCTTCACGCCGCTGCAGGCGGTGGGGGAGGGTGCGGTTCAGAGCTGGCATATCGTCACCGGCACGTTCGATTATCTCGGCAATCTCCTGACCGGGCGCATGAATGCCGACCAGCTTGGCGGGCCGATCCGCGTGGCGCAAGCTTCCGGCCAGATGGCGACGATAGGTTTTTCCGCGGTCCTTCAGCTGGCGGCTGTGCTGTCGGTTTCTATTGGACTGTTGAATTTGATGCCGGTTCCGGTACTTGATGGCGGCCATCTGATGTTTTATGCGGTAGAAGCCGTGAGGGGAAAACCGGTCGGTGCGATGGCGCAGGAGATTGCCTTCCGTATCGGCCTGGCCATGGTTCTGACGCTGATGGTCTTCGCCACCTGGAATGATATTAGCAATTTGATTGGTTAATGTCGTTCTGGACAACTATGGGAATTTACTGACTGTTTACGCTGTTTGCAGGCAACAGTGGCGATTGGGCCACGCTTCCAAATGAAGTAAACAGAAATTAACGCCCTCCCTTGCTTGTATGGGAAAAGCGGGTAAAACGACACACGTGGCTGGAGTCGGGTTAAACCGGTGAGGGACAACGGAAAAAGGGTAATAAGTGAAATGAAGGCTGGTTCAAGATTTTTGAACGCAGTATCGGCGGTTGCGCTGTCTGCTGGTATGGTTGCGACGGGTACGGGCGTTCTCACGCTGGCTTCTGCAACGTCTGCCCGCGCCGCTGTCGTTCAGCGTATCGATGTTCGGGGTGCGAGCCGTGTCGGTGCCGACGCCGTTCGTTCCAACCTGACGATCCAGCCGGGCCAAAGTTTCTCGAATGCGGATATCGACGCTTCGGTGAAACAGCTTTACGGCACGGGTTATTTCTCCGACGTCCGCATCAGCGTTTCCGGAGGCACCCTGGTTGTCAACGTTTCCGAAAACCAGCTCATCAACCAGGTGGTTTTCAACGGCAACCGCAAGATCAAGGACGACAAGCTCGCGACGATCGTCCAGACCCGTTCGCAGGGCCCTTACAGCGAAGGCCTGATCGAGGCTGACATCCAGCAGATCAAGAGCGCCTATGCCGGGATCGGCCGCAGCGATATCGACGTCACCACGCAGGTGGTTCCGGTCGGCGAAGGTCGCGTCAACCTCGCTTTCGTGATCAACGAAGGTGAGCGGACGAAGATTTCTGCCATCAATTTCGTCGGCAACCAGGCCTACAGCAACGGTCGCCTGTCGGCTGTCATCAACACCAAGCGCTCGAACTTCCTGTCGTTCTTGACGCGCAAGGACGTTTACAACGAAGACAAGCTGCGCGCCGACGAAGAGGCGCTGCGCCAGTTCTACTTCAATCATGGTTATGCCGATTTCCGCGTCATTTCTTCCGATGCGACGCTGGATGAGCAGACCAATGAATATGTGCTGACCTTCACGGTCGAAGAGGGCGCCCGCTACGATTTCGGTTCGGTCAATGTCGAATCGACCGTTGACGGCGTCAACAGCGAAGACCTGCAGGGCCTGATCGAATCCCGCAGCGGCGATACCTACAATGCACGCGACGTCCAGAAGACGATGGAGGCAATTTCCAAGCGTGTTGCCAATGCCGGTTATCCGTTTGCCCGCGTCACGCCGCGCGGCAACCGCAACTTCGAAAACAACACGATCGGCGTCGATTATCTCGTCGACCAGGGCGAGCGCGCCTATGTCGAGCGTATCGAGATCCGCGGCAACACCCGCACGCGTGACTACGTCATCCGTCGTGAGTTCGATATGAGCGAAGGCGACGCCTTCAACCAGGAAATGGTGACCCGCGCCAAGCGTCGCCTGGATGCGCTGGGTTATTTCTCCGCCGTCAACATCTCGACGGCGCCGGGAAGTTCTTCTGACCGCGTCGTGATCATCGTTGATGTACAGGATCAGCCGACGGGCGCATTCGGCATCGGTGCCGGTTACGCGACGGGTAACGACGGTGGTTTCGTTCTTGAAGCGTCGGTGGAAGAAAAGAACTTCCTCGGCCGTGGCCAGTACATCCGCGTGGCTGCCGGTGGCGGTCAGGACGATGCGCGCAACTACAGCGTTGCCTTCACCGAGCCCTATTTCCTCGGTTACCGCCTCGCTGCCGGTTTCGATATCTTCCGCAACTCCTCGTCGAGCGAAAAGTATTACGACTACGCCGAAACGGGTTTCACGCTGCGCGTGACCGCACCGATCACCGAAGACCTGTCGACGACGCTGCGCTATAACTACAAGCGCTTCGAATATGATGGCGAAGGTGACTGGAACGTCGGCGACAACCTGTCCGCTCCGTATGAAGCGCTGATCAACGGCAGCCCGTGGACCCGCTCGTCGATCTCGCAGACGCTGACCTACAACACGCTCGACGACATGACCCTTCCGCGCGAAGGTTTCTATGCGACGTTGACGCATGAATTCGCAGGTCTTGGCGGCGATTCCGAGTTCTACAAGATCTACGGTAAGGTCCGTTATTACACGACGCTCTCCGACGAAGCCGATGTCATCGGTTCGTTGTCGGTCGGTGGTGGTCACGTTGTGGCGACTGGCGACAACCTGAACATCTTCGACCAGTTCATGCTGGGCGGTCGCGATGTTCGCGGCTTCGACAGCAGCGGTATAGGCCCGCGCATGGCCAATGGCGACCCGCTCGGCGGCACGACCTATTTCACCGCTTCGGCCGAAGCAAGCTTCCCGATGCCGGGTATCCCGCAGGATATCGGCGTTCGCGGCGCCTTCTTCGCAGACGCCGGCACGCTCTACGGCAACAAGGTCAACACGCTCGGCGAAGGTGTCGCCGGTACGGACTCTTCGCTGCGTGCGTCGGTCGGTGCCAGCATCGTCTGGGCTTCGCCCTTCGGTCCGCTGCGCTTCGATTACGCCGTTCCCGTGCTCAAGGAAGACTACGACGAGGAACAGCGCTTCCGGTTTGGCATCTCCAACCAGTTCTGATATCAGCAGTCCAGAACTGCGAACAGAAACGTTCTGGAGCCTCGGCTGATGGAATCGAATGAATTTTTCCCGCCCCGGGAAGGCGTTACGCTTGCTGCGTTGGCCGAATATCTTGGGGCGGAGCTTGCTGACGAAAGCACGGGGAAACGGTTGATCCATGCCGTGGCCCCGGTTTCTCGTGCGCGCGAAGGCGAGCTGTGTTACATATTGTCCCGCAAGAACCGCATTGAGCTGGAGACGTGTTACGCCTCGGCCATCCTGTGCGACAAAGCGTTGCAATCGATCATTCCCGCACACATTCCCGTTCTGTTGTCCTCTCGGCCGCACACGGCATTCGCGATGGCGGGCGCCTTGCTGTATCCGTCCGCGATGCGGCCGCTGGCGACCGTGGCCTCGCAGCCCGATGTTTCTCCGGCCGCTTTTGTCGATCCCTCCGCCCACCTCGAGCCCGGCGTGATCGTCGAGCCGATGGCGGTCATCGGCGCCGATGTCGCGATCGGCACGGGCACACGCATCGGTGCCGGTGCGATCATCGGTGCCGGGGTCAAGATCGGTCGGAACTGTTCGATTGCCGCCGGCGCCAGCATTCTCTGCGCCTATCTCGGCAACGAGGTGATCATTCACAACGGTGCGCGCATCGGCCAGGACGGTTTCGGATATGCGCCGGGACCACGCGGCATGCTGAAGATCGTGCAGATCGGTCGCGTCATCATCCAGGATCACGTCGAGATCGGCGCCAACACCACGGTCGATCGCGGCACCATGGACGATACGGTCATCGGCGAGGGCACGAAGATCGACAACCTTGTCCAGATCGGACACAACGTCCGCATCGGCCGTCATTGCGGCATCGTCAGCCAGGTCGGCATTGCCGGCAGCACCCGCATCGGCGACGGTGTCATGATCGGTGGTGCCTCGGGCATCAACGGTCACATCACCATCGGTAGCGGCGCGCAGATCGCGGCGATGAGCGGCGTCGTCGGCGACGTTCCGGCCGGCGAGCGTTATGGCGGCGTTCCGGCGCGGCCGATGAAAGACTTCCTGCGCGATATCGCCGAAATGACCGCACGCGCCAACAGCCGTTCGAAAAAGACTGGAGACACACAGTGACCGAGGAGAGCAAGGCGTCCCTTTCCAGCGCCGATATTCTTGAAATCATGACCCTTTTGCCGCACCGCTATCCATTCTTGCTGGTGGACAGGATCGTCGAGATCGACGGCGACAATTCGGCGATCGGCATCAAGAACGTAACGGTCAACGAGCCGCACTTCACCGGCCATTTTCCCGGCCAGCCGATCATGCCCGGCGTACTGCTGATCGAGGGCATGGCCCAGACGGCCGGCGCCATCTGTGCCCGCAAGCAGGGCCAGGCCGGCAACCTCGTCTATTTCATGACCATCGACAATGCCCGTTTTCGCAAGCCGGTCGTGCCCGGCGACCGCGTCGAGTTCCATGTGACCAAGCAGAAGCAGCGCGGCAACATCTGGAAGTTCCATTGCGATGCCAAGGTGGATGGAGCCCTCGTCGCCGAAGCGGATATCGGCGCGATGATGCGTAGGGACGCCGAATGAGCAAGATTGCCGCAAGCGCACGCGTTCATCCGCTTGCCGTGGTGGAAGACGGTGCCATCGTCGGCGAGAACGCCGTCATCGGCCCCTTCTGCCATGTCGGCCCGCATGTCACGCTGGGTGACGGCGTCGAACTGCTCAACAATGTCGTCGTCGCCGGCCGCACCACGATCGGCAAGGCAACGCGCATCTTTCCGTTCGCCGCCATCGGCGGCGATCCGCAGAGCGTGCACCACGGCGGCGAAGAGACGACGCTGTCGGTCGGCGAACGCTGCACCATCCGCGAAGGCGTGACGATGAACACCGGCACCTCCGGCGGCGGCGGCAAGACGGTGGTCGGCAACGACAACCTGTTCCTGGCCAATTCGCACGTGGCGCATGATTGCCAGCTTGGCAATCACATCATCCTGTCCAACAATGTCATGCTGGCCGGCCATGTGCATGTTGCTGACCGCGCCATTCTCGGCGGCGGCTGCGCCGTCCACCAGTTCACCCGTATCGGCCGCCAGGCCTTCATCGGTGGCCTCTCCGCCGTCAGCTACGATGTCATTCCCTACGGCATGCTGAACGGCAATCCCGGCATTCTGGGCGGCCTGAACGTCGTGGGCATGTCGCGGGCCGGTATCGAACGGTCGGTCATCCACGTCGTGCGGCGCGCCTACAAGCAGATCTTCGAGGGCGAGGGTTCGGTCCGGGCGAATGCGGCGGCCATCCGCGACGAATATGTCGATTGCGCCGAAGCGATGGAAATTCTCGATTTCATCGCGGTCGAAAGCGACCGTGCCCTGTCTTCGCCCAACAGGGGAAGCAAGGGCTGATCGGTGGCAAGCGACAGCCAAAAGCCGAAGGGGCGCCTGGCCATCATCGCCGGCAGCGGCATGCTGCCGCTGCATGTGGCCGGTGCGGCCCGCCTTGCCGGCGAAGATCCGCTGATCATTTCCATCAGGAATGAATCCGACATCGATTTCGAAGGTTTCGAGCGCGCCCTGATCGGCGTCGGCGACATGAAGGGCCTCGACGCGGCGATGCGCAGCCGCGGCGTCGATCGTGTCGTGCTCTCCGGCGCCATTTCACGCCGGCCGGAATGGCGGGAAATCACGCCGACCTGGAAACATCTGCTCAAGGTGCCCAGGGTCATCCGGACGCTGCTGTCCGGGGGAGACGATACGGTGCTGCAGATGGTCATCGGGCTGATCGAGACCGATGGGCGCCATGTGATCGGCGCGCATGAAATCGCCCCCGACCTCCTGGCGCAGACAGGCCCCTTCGGCCAGCATGCGCCCGGCGAAGACGACATGAAGGATATCGAGAAGGCCGCCAGCGCCGCCATGGCGCTCGGAGCGCTGGATGTCGGCCAGGGCGCCGTCTGCGTCGGTGGCCGGGTCGTGGCGCTCGAAGGTGTCGAGGGCACGGATCGCATGCTGGAAAGAGTGGCTGCCTTGCGGGCAGAGGGGCGGATTTCCGCCCGGCGCAGGGGCGTGCTGGTCAAGCTTTGCAAACCGCAACAGGATGTCCGCGCCGACCTGCCGTCGATCGGTGTGTCCACAGTGGACAATGCCCGCAAGGCCGGTCTCGCCGGTATCGCGGTGGAGGCGGGGCGGGCGTTGGTGCTCGATCGCCAGGCAATGATCGCGGCAGCCGATGCCTCCGGTCTTTTCGTCTGCGGCATTGACCGCGGGATAGAGCATTTCCTGTGAAAAGGGGTTTACAGGAAATGCTCTATCCTTTTGTTTTCGCCGCATTGTCCGACGCCGAAGCGATTGAGCTTCGGTTGGAAATGCTCTAACCGACGGATGATGTGAGATGGTCTTGAAGGTGGCCGTAATTGCAGGGGAAGTGTCCGGCGATCTCCTCGGCGGCGATCTGCTGGCCGCGCTGAAAAAGCTGACACCGGAAGAGATCGAGATCGTCGGCGTCGGCGGCGAGGCGATGGAAGCGCAGGGGCTTGAGTCGCTCTTTGATTTTTCCGAATTGTCGATCATGGGGCTGACCCAGGTGCTGGCACGTTTGCCGAGCCTGATCCGTCGCATCGGCGAGACGGCGGAGGCCATCGTCGAAGCAAAACCCGACGTGCTGATCATCATCGACAGCCCCGATTTTACCCATCGCGTCGCCAGGAAGGTTCGACGGGCCTTGCCCGACCTTCCTGTGGTCAACTATGTCTGCCCGAGCGTCTGGGCGTGGAAGGAATACCGGGCAACCAAGATGCTCGCTTATGTCGACCATGTGCTGGCCCTGCTGCCGTTCGAGCCGGCGGTGATGGAACGGCTGGGCGGCCCGGCGACGAGTTTTGTCGGGCACCGCCTGACCGCCGATCCGGATCTCCTGCGTGTGCGCCAGGCAAGGGCGGCGCGTGCGGTTCCGTCTGCCGGCGATGGCCGCACCGTCCTGCTGCTGCCGGGATCGCGCGGCGGCGAGATCCGCAGCCTTTTGCCGGTGTTCAAGCAGACCATCGAACTTCTGGCGGAGCGCAACAGCGACCTGCATTTCCTGTTACCCACCGTGCCGCACCAGGAACGGCTCGTTCGCGAATTGACGGTGGAATGGGCGGTGCAGCCGGAGATCCTCGTCGGGGCGGCGGATAAATGGCGGGCCTTTGCCGTCGCCGATGCTGCCCTGGCGGCCTCCGGCACGGTGGTGCTCGAACTCGCCCTTGCCGGCGTCCCGGTCGTGTCCGTCTACAAGCTGGACTGGCTGATGCGGTTGATGACGCGGCGGATTACGACCTGGAGTGCGGCGCTGCCCAATCTTGTCGCCGATTATCCGGTCGTGCCGGAATATGTCGACCACACCATCCGCCATGGCCGGCTGGCGCGCTGGATCGAACGTCTCTCGACGCAGACCCCGGAACGGCAGGCGATGAGCCAGGGTTTCGAGCGCGTCTGGAACCGCCTGCACACCGCCCGCTCGCCGGGCGAAGAGAGCGCACGCATCGTGTTGCGGCTCCTGGAGGAAAAAGGGCGGGCTTGAGCGCTCTCGTCGTGCTTCCAGAACGACGTCATCCCATGAAAAAACCCTCGAAATTGCTTTCGAGGGTTTTGTCTGTCTGGGATCGGCTTTAAGCAGAGATCAGCGCTTGGAAACCGGGATGTAGTCGCGCTTCGGCTCGCCGATGTAGAGCTGGCGTGGACGGCCGATGCGCTGCTGCGGATCCTCGATCATTTCGTTCCACTGGGCGATCCAGCCGACGGTGCGCGCAAGCGCGAACAGTACGGTGAACATGGTAGTGGGGAAGCCCAGCGCCTTCAGCGTGATGCCGGAGTAGAAGTCGATGTTCGGGTAAAGCTTCTTCTCGACGAAGTAGCTGTCCGTCAGGGCAATCCGTTCCAGTTCCATGGCGACTTCGAGCAGCGGGTCGTCCTTGATGCCGAGTTCGCCGAGCACTTCATGCGTCGTCTTCTGCATGATCTTGGCGCGCGGGTCGTAGTTCTTGTAGACGCGGTGACCAAAGCCCATCAGGCGGAACGGGTCGTTCTTGTCCTTGGCGCGGGCGATGTACTCCGGAATGCGGTCGACGGTGCCGATTTCGGTGAGCATGTTCAGCGCCGCTTCGTTGGCGCCGCCATGTGCCGGGCCCCAGAGGCAGGCGATGCCGGCCGCGATGCAGGCGAAGGGGTTGGCGCCGGAGGAGCCGGCAAGGCGAACGGTCGAGGTCGAGGCGTTCTGCTCGTGATCGGCGTGCAGGATGAAGATGCGGTCCATGGCGCGCGCCAGAACCGGGTTCACCACATAGTCTTCGCACGGCACGGCAAAGCACATGCGCAGGAAGTTCGATGCGTAGTCGAGGTCGTTCTTCGGGTAAACGAAGGGCTGGCCGATATGGTACTTGTAGGCCATGGCGGCAAGCGTCGGCATCTTGGCGATCATGCGCAGCGAGGCGACCATGCGCTGATGCGGATCGGTGATGTCGGTGGAATCGTGATAGAAGGCGGAGAGAGCGCCGACGCAGCCGCACATGACGGCCATCGGATGCGCATCGCGGCGGAAACCGGTGAAGAAGCGCGACATCTGCTCGTGCACCATGGTGTGGTGCGTGACGCGATGATCGAAGTCCTTCTTCTGGGCCGCGGTCGGCAGGTCACCGTAAAGCAACAGGTAGCAGGCTTCCAGGAAGTCGCCATGTTCCGCAAGCTGTTCGATGGGATAGCCGCGGTGAAGCAGGATGCCTTCGTCGCCGTCGATATAGGTGATCTTCGATTCACAGGACGCGGTCGAGGTGAAGCCTGGGTCGTAGGTGAACGAGCCGGTGTTCTTGTACAGCGCACCGATGTCGAGAACGCTCGGCCCGATGGTTCCGGTCTTGACCGGTAGTTCCACCGACTTTTCCCCGAGCGTCAATGCAGCGTTTTTATCCGTCATGCTGGTCCTCCGAACTGGCGGTGTGGCGCCTCAAAAGCGTCACATGTTTTAACGTCCATCACTGTAGCTATATGATACGGAAGTTAATGCCAAGCTATCCGATAGGCATTTTGTGCGCCGCATGATCAACTTTTGGGCGCTGCAATATCGGCTTTTTTTCAACGCGGTTCAGGGGCCGGAAAACCCCGCTCGCGAAGCGATAAATCCAGATGGAAGGCCTATCACATGGGTTGCAAAACCCTATCTTCGGTTGCATGATGATTGCCACCGAAACACCAGTTCTGACTGTTCCATGCCACGCACCGATGACGAAGACGGTGATTCCCTGAGGAAGGAACGGCTTTACGAGCCGATGGCGGAATCTGCGGATTTTCCGTTGGTTTTCAGGAGTAACCAGGAGGTATCGCTTCCGCTAAAACGGACTCGGGCATCGCCTGCCTCTTTCGGCATGTCGTGCTGGCGGGGCCGATGCAGCGCCATGGTGGCGGAGGAAGAGCGGCATGGGCGGGCGTTCTTCTTCGCTGCCGTGTGCCTGGGGACGGGGGCCGTCATCTGGTTTTCGCTGCCCGTGGATCCGCCCGTTCAGGCGGTCGGCGCCGGTTTTGCCGTTTTTCTCGTTGCGGCGTGGCGCTGTCGTTTTTCAGAGGGTCTGGCGCGTTATGGCACAGCGGCCGCCGCATTGCTGCTTGCCGGCATGTTGCTGGCGCAATGGGAGACGTGGCGGCGCTCGACGATCGTGCTCGACAGCCCTGTGACGACCATGATCAGCGGCGTCATCGAACGGCGCGAAGCGAGCGGCGCGGGGCATTGGCGCTACATCGTCCGGCTGACGACGACCGCGGAGCCGACGCTCAAGCGCCCGCCGGATCGGGTGTCGCTGCTGGCCCGCAGCCGGCATGAGCCGATCGCCATCGGTGCCGGCATCGGCGGACGGGTGCGGATTTCGCCGCCGTCGGGGCCGGCGCTTCCCGGCCTCAACGATTTCACCTTTTCCGCCTATTACGACGGCATCGGCGCCGTCGGCTATTTTTATGGGGCACCGCAACCCGCACATGTTGCCGAAGGCGGCGAGGGCGGTCTCCTGCAACGCCTGGAGCGGGCGCTCTACGCCGCCAGAAGTGCTATTGGCGATCGCATCCGCAGCATCGTTCCGGGAGATGCCGGCGCCTTCGCCGCCGCCATCGTCACCGACGAGCGGCGGGCGATATCCGGAGAAACGACGGAGGCGCTGCGCCTGTCGGGACTGGCGCATATCATCGCCATCTCGGGTTTGAACATGGCGCTTGCCGCCGGCATCTTTTTTGTCGGCGTGCGGGCCGCGCTCAGCGTCTTCACCGGTTTTGCGCAGGCCTATCCGGTGAAGAAGATTGCCGCCTTCGGGGCGTTGGTGACGGCGTTCGCCTATTACCTCATATCCGGTTTTGCCGTTTCGGCCGAGCGGGCCTTCCTGATGATGGCCATCATGCTGATTGCGGTGTTTTTCGACCGCCCCTCGATCAGCCTGCGCAATGTCGCGCTATCGGCCATCGTCATCATCGCCATTTCGCCCTCGGAAGTGATGGGAGCGAGTTTCCAGATGTCCTTTGCGGCGACGCTGGCGCTGGTGGCGGGATATGCGCTGTGGAAGGAGCGGCCGGCGAGCGAGCAGACCCTGGCAATCCCCGGCCTGCGCGCGGCCGTCTGGGTGTTTCGTTTCTTCGGCGGCATTTTCTTCACCTCGCTGATCGGTGGCCTCGCGACAGCGATCTTTTCGATCGAGCATTTTCACAAGCTTGCGACCTATGGCCTGGCTGCCAATCTTGCCGCCATGCCGGTCATCTCCTTCATCGTGATGCCGGCCGGCCTGATCGGCATGTTGCTGATGCCTTTCGGACTCGACGCCGTACCGCTCCGGATCATGGGGGCGGGCCTGGAACTGGTGATCGCCATCGCCCGGATGGTTGCGGGCTGGGGCGGGGAGTTGGCCTTCGGTCGCCTGCATCCAGCCTTCTTTCCCGTGTCGGTCGCCGGCTTCCTGGTGATGACCCTGCTGCAGACCCGCCTTCGCCATCTCGGCGGCATCCTGATCGTGGCCGGCATTCTTTTTGCTGTTCTCGGCGATCGCCAGGGCACGGCAAATCTGCTTGTCGCCGAGGATGGACGCCTTGCGGCTGTCCGCCTCGACGGCCAATGGAGCGTCAATCGCGAGCGGCCGCCCGACTTTATTTTCGCCCAGTGGCAACGTGCCCTTGCTCTCGGCGAGCCGAGGCGACCGCAACAGCTCGAAACCACCGCAAAACCGGCGGAAAAGCATGAAAAAAGAAAACGTCTGACGACCGAGGAGGTGAAACAGGCGAACGCGGCCATGGGCAAGGCGCTGGCGGAAAGCGAGGAGGGACGTTTTGCCTGCGCGGCCAAGCTTTGGTGCGTCCTGCGGCTCGGCGCGCGCAGGATTGCCCTGATCGAAGATCCTGCCTATGCCGGCGCCGCATGCGATGCGGCAACGCTTGTCATCGTCCCGGCGCGGCTGCGTTTCGATGCCTGCCGCTCCGGTGCCCTGCTGATCACCTCCACGACGCTACGGCGCACCGGCGCGCTGGAAATCAACCTGCCGGAAAATCCGGCCGAAAACCCCATCCTTGCACCGGCCTTCAAAAATGCCGAACGCCCCTGGATGCGCCATCGCAGCTACGATTGGCGCAGCGGCGAATTCGACACGGCATTGCCGACGCCGGTCGCCGCATTGATCGCTCAGTGATAGCGGCGGATGAGGCCGACCAGCTTTCCCTGCACCTTGACACGGTCGGAGGAAAAGATGCGAGTTTCGTAAGCCGGGTTGGCCGCTTCGAGCGCAATCGAGGCGCCCTTGCGGCGAAAGCGCTTCAGCGTCGCCTCCTCGTCGTCCACCAGCGCGACGACGATATCGCCGGGCGTGGCGCTGTTGACGTTGCGGATGATCACCGTGTCGCCGTCGAGAATGCCGGCCTCGATCATCGAGTCGCCCTTGACCTCAAGCGCATAATGCTGGCCGGAACTGATCATTTCCGCCGGAACGACGATTTCATGCGTGTTGTTCTGGATCGCCGAGATCGGCACGCCGGCGGCGATGCGGCCCATCACCGGCACGGAAACGGAGTGAGGATTGCTGTCGGCCGTCGTTTTGGCCGGCTTGGAAGGGGCTGCCGCAACCGGCTGCGGCTTGCCGAGGCTGCCTTCGATGACGCTCGGGGAAAAGCCGCGCCGCGGCTGCGGGGCAGGGGAATAGGCCTCCGGCAGCTTGATGACTTCGAGCGCCCGCGCCCGGTTCGGCAGGCGGCGGATGAAACCGCGTTCTTCCAGGGCGGTGATCAGGCGGTGGATGCCCGATTTCGATGCCAGTTCAAGCGCATCCTTCATCTCGTCGAAGGACGGCGGCACGCCCGATTCCTTCATGCGTTCATGGATGAAAAGCAGAAGTTCCTGTTGCTTGCGTGTCAGCATCGTTTTCATCCCCAGAATCGCGAAACAAATCCAGAACAGACACTATCTGTTCGGGATGTGTTCCGCAAGACCCCAATTTTGATGGATAAGTTCGCATTTTCACCCCCTTGCGCAAGGAAAAAGCCCGTGCGGGCAATGTCGGGCGGCTGTTCGCGAGCGCTTGCAATCCGGGTTCAAAAAGAGCAAAGCAGCATCCACGCATTTAATGGAGGATCGTCTTGATGTCAGCTTCGGCATCCGGCCCGCGGGCGGTGGATCATCTTGTCTTGCCGACCGCCGGCCTCGACCTCGCCCGACAGCGCCTCACTGAACTTGGCTTTACCGTCGCAAGTGACGCCCGCCATCCGTTCGGCACCGAAAACGCCTGCGTCTATCTCGCCGACAAGACCTATCTGGAGCCGCTTGCCGTTGCCGATGCCGGCGAGTGCGCGGCCGCGGCGAAGGCTGGCAATATGTTCGTGGCGCGCGATCAGGCCTTTCGCTTCCGGCGCGGCGCGGAAGGGTTTTCCGGCATTGCGCTCGCGAGCAATGATGCCGAGGAAGACGACCGGGCTTTTCGCGAGGCCGGCCTGTCCGGCGGGCCGATGCTGACCTTTTCGCGGCCGGTGAAGATGCCGGACGGCGCGAGCCTGACCGCTTCTTTCCTGCTGGCCTTTGCCGCCGATTTGCGTTCGCCGGATTTCACCTTTTTCACCTGCGAGCGCAAGAACCCGCTGCCTGCCGACCGCTCGGCGCTGGAGGCGCATCGAAACGGGGCGTCAGGCCTTTCGGAACTGCTGTTTTCCGAGCCGGGTCCGGCTGATTTCCGAGACTTCCTGACCTCTATCGTCTCCGGAAAACCGGTCGATGGCGGGGAGGGTGCGCTCTCCGTCGAAGCCGCCAATGTGCGTCTGACCGTCCTCGACCCCGAGGCCATGGAGGAGTGCCTCGGCTTGCGGACATCGACCCATTCGCGTGGGCTGCGCGGGCAGGCCGTCGTTTTCCGGACTCGTGACCTCGATGCGGCGCATCGGGTTCTGAGCGCCAGTGCTGTTGCATTCACCGCCAGGCACAACAGGTTGATCGTACCGCCGGCTCCGGGCCAGGGCGCCGTTTTCGTATTTGAGGACATGTCATGACTGCAGTAACCACCAATTCCAGCGTCGTCGTCGGTGAAGGCAACGGCAAGGTCACCTTCTCCAACAGCGCACGGCTGTCGCTGATCGCCGGTCCCTGCCAGATGGAAAGCCGCGACCACGCCTTCATGGTGGCCGGACGGCTGACGGAAATCTGCAGGACGCTCGGCCTCGGCCTCGTCTACAAATCCTCCTTCGACAAGGCGAACCGCACCTCTCTTTCCGCCGAGCGCGGTATCGGCCTGGAAAAGGCGCTGGACGTGTTTGCCGACCTGAAACGCGAATACGGCTTTCCGGTCATCACCGACGTCCACACCGAAGAGCATTGCGCCCTGGTGGCCCCGGTGGTCGACGTGCTGCAGATCCCGGCCTTCCTGTCGCGGCAGACGGATCTCCTGGTGGCGGCGGCGAAGACCGGCCGCGCCGTCAACGTCAAGAAGGGCCAGTTCCTGGCGCCCTGGGACATGAAGAACGTCCTCAACAAGCTGAACGCCAGCGGCAACGCCAATATCCTGCTGTGCGAGCGTGGCGCGTCCTTCGGCTACAACACCCTGGTGTCCGATATGCGCTCGCTGCCGATCATGGCAGCGATGGGCGCGCCGGTGGTGTTCGACGCAACACATTCGGTGCAGCAGCCGGGCGGGCAGGGCGGCTCGTCGGGCGGGCAGCGCGAGTTCGTCGAGACGCTGGCGCGGGCGGCGGTCGCCGTCGGTGTCGCCGGCGTATTCATCGAGACGCATGAAGATCCCGACAACGCGCCCTCGGACGGGCCGAACATGATCAAGCTCGACGACCTGCCGCGGCTTCTCGAAACGCTGCTGGCCTTCGATGCGGTATCGAAATCGGCCTGACGGCGCCATCCGCCAAAGGAAGAGGCCGCGCCGTACCTCGCGTTCAAAGGACTGACATGAAGGTGCAGTAGGCATTTTCGACAGGCTACCCGGTGGCGCAACCGCAGCATTGTAATTTGCGTCACATCGTCTAAGACAGCATTTCAAACGATTTTATCACCCACCAGGCAGGAAAAAACCATGACGGCAATTACCGATATCGTCGCTCGCGAAATCCTCGACAGCCGTGGCAACCCCACGGTCGAAGTCGACGTTCATCTCGAAGATGGCAGCATGGGCCGTGCGGCCGTGCCGTCGGGCGCGTCCACGGGTGCGCATGAAGCGGTCGAGCTGCGCGACGGCGGCAAGCGCTACCATGGCAAGGGTGTCGAAAAGGCGGTCGATGCGGTCAACACCGAGGTCTTCGATGCCATCGGCGGCCTCGATGCCGAAAACCAGATCCAGATCGACAAGCTGATGATCGAGCTCGACGGCACGCCGAACAAGTCGCGCCTCGGCGCCAACGCCATCCTCGGCGTGTCGCTTGCCATCGCCAAGGCCGCCGCCCAGTCGTCCGGCCTGCCGCTCTATCGGTATGTCGGCGGCCCGAATGCCCATGTCCTGCCGGTGCCGATGATGAACATCATCAATGGCGGCGCGCATGCCGACAACCCGATCGATTTTCAGGAATTCATGATCATGCCGGTCGGCGCCGAGACGCTGGCCGATGCCGTGCGCATGGGTTCGGAAGTCTTCCACGTCCTCAAGAAGGAACTGTCGGCACAGGGCCACAACACCAATGTCGGCGACGAAGGCGGTTTCGCTCCGGGCCTGAAGAGCGCCCCCGATGCCCTCGACTTCATCATGAAGTCGATCGAGAAGGCCGGCTACACGCCGGGCGACGACATGATGCTGGCGCTCGACTGCGCCTCGACGGAATTTTTCAAGGACGGCAAGTACGTGCTGGAAGGCGAAGGCCGTACGCTCGAATCGGGCGCGATGGCGGAATACCTCGCCGAACTCGCCGGCAAGTACCCGATCATCTCCATAGAGGACGGCATGGCCGAGGACGATTGGGAAGGCTGGAAGACGCTGACCGACCTGATCGGCAAGTCCTGCCAGCTCGTCGGCGACGACCTGTTCGTCACCAACTCGGCGCGCCTGCGCGACGGCATCAAGATGGGCGTCGCCAACTCGATCCTCGTGAAGGTCAACCAGATCGGCTCGCTGTCGGAAACGCTCGACGCCGTCGAAACCGCCCACAAGGCGGGCTACACCGCCGTCATGTCGCACCGCTCCGGCGAGACCGAGGATTCGACCATCGCCGATCTTTCGGTCGCCACCAACTGCGGCCAGATCAAGACCGGCTCTCTGTCGCGCTCCGACCGCCTGGCCAAGTACAACCAGCTGATCCGCATCGAGGAAGGTCTTGGCCCGCAGGCCGTCTACGCCGGCCGCTCGATCCTGCGCGGCTGATAGCCATCAGCTCAATTTTCGCCTGCACTGGACCCGCAGCGTCGCCGCTGCGGGTTTTTCTTTTCCTGGTCGCAAACACGGTCAACGGACGGTTAATCTCTCTGCGGTAATTTTCCGCATAGTGTACTGCGTATCCAGAGCTTCGCATAAATGTGGACAAAACATCATAAGAAACGGAAGTTCGGCCGCCTGATCCTGCCTGCGATCGCCGTCGCTTTCGTGTCCTACTTCAGCTATCATTCCGTTCATGGTGATTTCGGCCTGATCGCCACGGAGGCGTTCGAGCGCAAGCGTGTCGAGCTTGATGGCGAACTGAAGAAGCTGACAGCCGCGCGTGAGTCGCTCGAGCGGCAGGTTTCCCTGATGAGTGACGGCTCTCTCGAGAAGGACATTCTCGACGAGAAAGCCCGCTATGCGCTGAATGTGTCGCGCAGCGACGAAATCGTCATTTTCAACACGGAATACTAATTAACCGAACTTAGGTTAATGTGAAATAATTATTTAGATTCATGTATTTACCAAGAATGCTAGCCATGCATTTCTGGCATTGCTGTGACGTGCAAACTTGCCTATGGTGTGTGCACGCTTGAAACGCAATCGAAACATCAGGGAGGGATGAATGGCGCCGCGAAAATCCGCGTCCGTATCCGGCCGCAAGACGACGGCAAAGCCTGCCAAGAAAGATTTCACGGGTGGCACGATTGCGGAATTCGACCGCGATCAGGAACTTGGTGCCTATCGTGAGATGTTGCTCATCCGCCGTTTCGAGGAAAAGGCCGGCCAGCTCTATGGCATGGGCTTCATCGGCGGCTTCTGTCACCTCTACATCGGTCAGGAAGCTGTCGTCGTCGGCATGCAGATGGCGCTGAAGGAAGGCGACCAGGTCATCACCGGTTACCGCGACCACGGCCACATGCTGGCCACCGGCATGACTGCGCGCGGTGTCATGGCCGAGCTCACCGGGCGCCGGGGCGGTTATTCCCGGGGCAAGGGTGGCTCCATGCACATGTTCTCCAAGGAGAAGAATTTTTACGGCGGCCACGGCATCGTCGGCGCCCAGGTGTCGCTCGGCACCGGTCTTGCCTTTGCCAACAGGTATCGTGGCAATGACAACGTCTCGCTCGCCTATTTCGGCGACGGCGCGGCCAACCAGGGCCAGGTTTACGAGAGCTTCAACATGGCGGCGCTGTGGAAGCTGCCCTGCATCTACATCATCGAGAACAACCGCTACGCCATGGGCACTTCGGTCGCCCGCGCTTCGGCAGGCGTCGATTTCTCGCAGCGCGGCTCGGCAATCGGCATCCCCGGTTTCCAGGTCGATGGCATGGATGTCCGCGCCGTGAAGGCAGCGGGTGACGAGGCGGTGGAGCATTGCCGTTCCGGCAAGGGTCCGATCATCCTCGAAATGCAAACCTACCGCTACCGCGGCCACTCGATGTCCGACCCGGCGAAATATCGCTCCAAGGACGAAGTCCAGAAGATGCGCTCCGAGCACGATCCGATCGAGCAGGTGCGTGCCCGTCTGATCGAGAAGGGCTGGGCCAGCGAGGACGATCTGAAGGCGATCGACAAGGATGTCCGCGACATCGTTGCCGACAGTGCCGATTTTGCCCAGTCCGATCCGGAGCCGGATGTATCCGAGCTCTACACCGACATTCTCATCTGATCGGGAGGCAAGACCATGCCCATCGAAATTCTGATGCCCGCGCTCTCCCCGACGATGGAAGAGGGCACGCTGTCCAAATGGCTCAAGAAGGAAGGCGACAAGGTGTCTTCCGGTGACGTGATCGCCGAGATCGAGACCGACAAGGCGACCATGGAAGTGGAAGCCGTCGACGAAGGCGTGATCGGCAAGCTGCTGATCGCTGCCGGCACCGAGGCCGTCAAGGTCAATACTGCGATTGCCGTGCTTTTGCAGGACGGCGAAAGCGCCGACGATATCGGCTCCGCCAAGCCGGCGCCGAAGGCGGAAGAGGCTGCACCTGCCGCGGCCAACGCCGAAGAGCCTGCCAAGCAGGCGGCTGCTCCGGTTCCGGCCGCGCCGAAGAGCGAAACGCCTGCCGATCCGGCCATCCCGGCCGGTACGGAAATGGTGACGATGACGGTGCGTGAAGCGCTGCGCGACGCCATGGCAGAAGAAATGCGCGCCAACGACGACGTCTTCGTCATGGGCGAAGAAGTCGCCGAATACCAGGGTGCCTACAAGATCACCCAAGGGTTGCTGCAGGAATTCGGTGCGCGCCGCGTCGTCGACACGCCGATCACCGAGCATGGTTTTGCCGGCGTCGGCGTCGGTGCGGCCATGGCCGGGCTGCGCCCGATCGTCGAGTTCATGACCTTCAACTTCGCCATGCAGGCGATCGACCAGATCATCAACTCCGCCGCCAAGACGCTTTATATGTCGGGTGGCCAGATGGGCGCCCCGATCGTCTTCCGCGGACCGAACGGTGCGGCTGCCCGCGTCGCCGCCCAACACAGCCAGGATTATGCTGCCTGGTACAGCCACATTCCGGGCCTCAAGGTCGTCATGCCCTACACGGCAGCCGACGCCAAGGGCCTCTTGAAGGCGGCTATCCGCGATCCGAACCCGGTCATCTTCCTCGAAAACGAAATCCTCTACGGTCACAGCTTCGAAGTGCCGAAGCTTGACGATTTCGTCCTGCCGATCGGCAAGGCACGCATCCACAAGATTGGCAAGGACGCCACCATCGTCTCCTTCGGCATCGGCATGACCTATGCGGTCAAGGCTGCCGACGAGCTGGCCAAGCTCGGCATCGACGTCGAAATCATCGACCTGCGCACCATCCGTCCGATGGACCTGCCGACGGTGATCGAATCGGTGAAGAAGACCGGCCGCCTCGTCACCGTCGAGGAAGGTTATCCGCAGTCGTCGGTCGGCACGGAAATCGCCACGCGCGTCATGCAGCAGGCCTTCGACTACCTCGATGCGCCGATCCTGACGATCGCCGGCAAGGACGTGCCGATGCCTTACGCCGCCAACCTCGAAAAGCTGGCGCTGCCGAATGTCGGTGAAGTCGTCGAGGCGGTGAAGACCGTCTGCTACAAATAAGGGAGGGTTTTTCGATGCCGATCAACATCACGATGCCGGCCCTCTCGCCGACGATGGAAGAGGGCAACCTGTCCAAGTGGCTGGTGAAGGAAGGCGACACGGTCAAGTCAGGCGATGTCATCGCCGAGATCGAGACCGACAAGGCGACGATGGAAGTGGAAGCGGTCGATGAAGGCGTGGTTGCCAAGCTCGTCGTCCCGGCCGGCACGGAAAACGTCAAGGTCAACGCACTGATCGCCATCCTCGCCGCTGACGGCGAGGATGTGAAGGCCGCCGCAAGCGGTGCGGCATCGTCTGCTCCGGCTGCTGCTGCCAAGGCTGAAGAACCGGCCGTTGCCAAGAGCGAACCGGTTGTCCAGGCGGCACCGGCCGCCGCGCCTGCACCCGTTGCGGCCCCTGCCGCATCGGCTTCTTCCGGTGCGTCGCGGACGTTCTCTTCGCCACTTGCTCGCCGTCTGGCTAAGGAAGCCGGCATCGACCTGTCGGCGGTTGCCGGTTCCGGCCCGCATGGCCGCGTCGTCAAGAGCGATATCGAAAAGGCGGTTTCCGGCGATGGCGCCAAGGCAGCCGCTCCGGCGCAATCGACGCCGACCATGGCCTCGGCAACGCAGGTTGCGGCATCGGCCCCGGCAGTTGCACCGAAGGGTGCCTCCGACGATGCCGTGCTGAAACTGTTCGAGCAGGGCTCCTACGAGCTCGTGCCGCATGACGGCATGCGCAAGACCATCGCCAAACGCCTGGTCGAATCGAAGCAGACGATTCCGCATTTCTACGTCACCGTGGATTGCGAGCTCGACAAGCTTCTGGCGCTGCGTGCCCAGCTGAACGACGCCGCGCCCCGCAAGGACAGCGCGCCGGCCTACAAGCTGTCGGTCAACGACATGGTCATCAAGGCCATGGCGCTGGCGCTGCGCGACGTGCCGGATGCCAACGTCTCCTGGACGGAGAGCGCCATGGTCAAGCACAAGCATGTCGATGTCGGCGTTGCCGTGTCGATCCCGGGCGGCCTGATCACGCCGATCATCCGCAAGGCGGAGCTGAAGACGCTGTCGGCCATCTCCAACGAGATGCGCGACCTCGGCAAGCGTGCCAAGGAACGCAAGTTGAAGCCCGAGGAATATCAGGGCGGCACCTCGTCGGTCTCGAACATGGGCATGATGGGCGTCAAGCATTTCTCGGCCGTTATCAACCCGCCGCACGCGACCATCCTGGCCGTCGGCGCCGGCGAACAGCGGGCCGTGGTCAAGGACGGCGCGCTGGCGATTGCCACCGTCATGAGCGTGACGCTCTCGACCGACCATCGCTGCGTCGATGGTGCGCTCGGCGCGGAACTGCTGCAGGCGTTCAAGGGCTACATCGAGAACCCGATGGGTATGCTCGTCTGAGCATTTGAACGGAGGCGTGCGGGATGAAAACCGTTCTGTGCTACGGCGACTCCTTGACCTGGGGGTATGATGCGGCCACGCTTGGCCGCCATGCCTACGAGGATCGCTGGCCGAGCGTGCTTGCCAAGGCGCTCGGCCCTTCCGTCACGGTGATTGCGGAAGGCTTGAACGGCCGCACCACCGCCTATGACGACCATCTCGCCGATTGCGACCGCAATGGCGCGCGCATCCTGCCGACGATCCTGCACAGCCACGATCCCATCGATCTGGTGATCATCCTGCTCGGCGCCAACGACATGAAGCCGGTGCTCTGCGGCACGGCCTTCGGCGCGGCCCAGGGCGTGCAGCGGCTGGTGGAACTGGTGCGCCATCACGCCTGGTCCTTCGACGGCAGCGAACAGCCGGAAATCCTCATCGTCTCGCCGCCGCCGATCTGCGAAACGGCGAATGCCGCCTTTGCGGCGATGTTTGCCGGCGGTGTCGAGGAGTCCGCGCATCTCGCGACGCTCTACCGCGATCTTGCCGACGAGCTCGGCTGCGGTTTCTTCGATGCCGGATCGGTAGCCGCAACGACGCCGCTCGACGGCGTGCACCTCGATGCGGAAAACACCCGCGCCATCGGCCGGGGGCTGGAGCCGATCGTGCGCGTCATGCTGGGATTGTGATCATGCCCGTCGTGCTCCGTCCGGCGGAGCGGCGGGATGCGGCGGAACTGGCGGTGCTGATCGACATCGCCTCGCACAGTTTCGCCACCTGGCTCTGGTATGGCGGCGTGTTGCGCGGTGAAAGCGAGACGGCGATGGAGCACGGCCGCGCCCGCATGCGCGACGACCGGCAGCAGGGCGGCTGGCGGGATGCGGTGATCGCCGAAATCGGCGGCGACGTCGCCGGCCTGGCGGTCGGCTACCGGCTGGACGAGACGGTTGCGACGGCGCCGTCCGACCATCCGGCGCTGGAGCCGCTGCTGGTCCTGCAGCGGCCGCTTGCCGGGCACTGGTTCGTGGACAGCCTGGCCGTCTACCGCCGCCATCGGCGATACGGCATCGGGCGGCAGTTGATGGCCGATCAGATCGCCCGCTCCGGCGGCGGCCCGGTCAGCCTGATCACCGAGAGTTACAATGACGCCGCCCAGGCGCTGTACGGGAGCCTGGGATTTGCAGAGGCGGCGCGCTGCGAGGCGATGCCGCTATACGACAACAGCAAGAAGCACGACTGGGTCCTGATGACCCGCAACGCGGCTTGAGACGGAGGCAGAAACACCATGGCTGAGAACTACGACGTCATCATCATCGGCTCCGGCCCGGGCGGATACATCGCGGCGATCCGGGCCGCGCAGCTCGGCATGAAGGTGGCCGTGGTCGAACGCGAGCATCTGGCCGGCATCTGCTCCAACTGGGGCTGCATCCCGACTAAGGCGCTCTTGCGCTCCGCGGACGTGCTGCACAGCGCCCAGCACGCCAAGAATTACGGCCTGACGCTGGAAGGCACGATCAAGCCGGACCTGAAGGCCATCGTCGCCCGTTCGCGCGGCATCGCCGAGCGCATGAACGGCGGCGTCGGCTTCCTGTTCAAGAAGAACAAGGTCGATATCATCTGGGGCGAGGCGAAGATCACCAAGCCGGGCGAAATCGTCGTCGGCAAGACGACCAAGCCCATCCAGCAACCGCAGGCGCCGCTGCCGAAGAACGCCAAGGGCGAGGGCACCTACACTGCCAAGCACATCGTCATCGCCACCGGCGCCCGCCCGCGGGCGCTGCCGGGCATGGAGCCGGACGGTAAGCTGATCTGGACCTATTTCGAGGCGATGAAGCCGGAAGAGATGCCGAAGTCGTTGCTGGTCGTCGGCTCCGGCGCCATCGGTATCGAATTCGCCTCCTTCTACCGCACCATGGGCGTCGACGTGACCGTCGTCGAGGTGATGAGCCAGGTGATGCCGGTGGAAGATGCCGAGATTTCGGCGCTCGCCAAGAAGCAGTTCGATAAGCAAGGCATGAAGATCTTGCTCGACGCCAAGGTCGTCAAGGTGGAGAAGGGGCCGAATTCCGTCACCGCCACCGTGGAGAAGAAGGACGGCGCGAAGGAAACCATCACCGCCGACCGGATGATCTCCGCCGTCGGCGTGCAGGCCAATGTCGAAAACATCGGCCTCGAGGCCGTCGGCGTCAAGACCGACCGCGGCTTCATCGCCAGCGACGGTTACGGCAAGACCAACGTGCCGGGCATCTACGCGATCGGCGACGTCGCCGGCCCGCCGATGCTCGCCCACAAGGCCGAGCACGAGGCGGTGATCTGCATCGAGAAGATCGCCGGCCTGCCGAACGTCCATCCGATGGACAAGGCGAAGATCCCGGGCTGCACCTACTGCAACCCGCAGGTCGCCTCCGTTGGCCTGACCGAGGCCAAGGCGAAGGCCGAGGGCCGCGACATTCGCGTCGGCCGCTTCCCCTTCGTCGCCAACGGCAAGGCGATCGCGCTCGGCGAGGACCAGGGCCTGGTCAAGACGATCTTCGACAAGAAGACCGGCGAATTGCTCGGCGCCCATATGGTCGGCGCCGAGGTGACCGAACTCATCCAGGGTTTTGTCGTCGCCATGAACCTGGAAACGACGGAAGAGGAACTGATGCACACCATCTTCCCGCATCCGACGATTTCCGAGACGATGAAGGAAAGCGTGCTCGACGCCTACGGCCGGGCGCTGAATGCTTGATTTTATTCCACTCCGCTCTCTATCTGAGGGTGGAAAAACGGAAAGGAAATCGTCATGTCAATGTCTGTCGGAGCGCAAGCCTGGATCGTCTTCCTGCTGATCGGTCTGGTGGCGGGGTTTCTCGCCAGTCTGGTGGTCGGCGGCGGCGGATTGATCCGCTGCCTGTTGAGTGGTGTCATCGGCGCCTTTGTCGGCGGCTTTCTGTTTCAGGCGCTGGGGATTTCGCTCGGAATAGAAAATGCCTTGGTGGTGCAGATCATTCATGCCACTGTCGGGGCCATCGTCGTGGTGTTGATCGCAAGAGTGATTGCGTGAGGGAGCGGAAATGGAAGGCGTCGGCTGGATAGCGGCAATCATCATCGGCGGGCTGGCAGGCTGGCTTGCCGGCAAGCTCTTGGACGTGCGATACGGCGTGCTTCTCAATATCCTGCTCGGCATCGTCGGCTCCGTCGTGGCGACGGCGATCCTGGCGCAGTTTCATATCGAGGTCGCCGGCGGCAGGCTCGGCTACTTCATCACCGGATTTATCGGGGCGTGCCTGCTGATAGTCCTGGTGAAGCTCGTTCGCCGGTAAAGCAGGGCGGTTCACGACCGGCTCAGTGCCGCATGGGGCGGCGGAAAGTTGGAAGATCATGGTCACCATTCTCGACAGGATCAATCCCGAGGAAAAGCGCGTCCGTCACCCCGAAAAGGCCCATCGGCCCGATACGGAAGTGATGCGCAAGCCGGAGTGGATCCGCGTCAAGGCGCCGACATCAAAAGGCTATGCCGAAACCCGCTCGATCGTGAAGGAGCACAAGCTCGTCACCGTCTGCGAGGAGGCGGGCTGCCCGAATATCGGCGAGTGCTGGGACAAGAAGCACGCCACCTTCATGATCATGGGCGAGATCTGTACCCGCGCCTGCGCCTTCTGTAATGTCGCCACCGGCAAGCCGAATGCGCTGGATATGGCCGAACCGGAAAACGTCGCCAAGGCGGTGAGGGAGATGGGGCTTTCCCACGTCGTCATCACCTCCGTCGACCGTGACGACCTCGCCGATGGCGGCGCCGAACATTTCGAGAAGGTGATCTGGGCGATCCGTGCCGCTTCGCCACTGACGACTATCGAAATCCTGACGCCCGACTTCCTGAAGAAGCCCGGTGCGCTGGAGCGCGTCGTCGCCGCCAAGCCCGACGTCTTCAACCACAACATGGAGACCGTTCCGGGCAACTATCTGACCGTCCGTCCGGGCGCGCGCTATTTCCACTCCGTCCGCCTGTTGCAGCGGGTGAAGGAACTCGACCCGACGATGTTCACCAAGTCCGGCATCATGGTCGGTCTCGGCGAGGAGCGCAACGAAGTGCTGCAGCTGATGGACGACCTGCGCACCGCCGACGTCGATTTCCTGACGATCGGCCAATATCTGCAGCCGACCCGCAAGCACCACAAGGTCGAACGGTTCGTCACGCCTGACGAGTTCAAGTCCTACGAGACGGTCGCCTATACCAAGGGCTTCCTGATGGTGGCGTCGAGCCCGCTGACCCGTTCCTCGCACCACGCCGGCGACGACTTCGCCCGGCTGCGGGCAGCGCGCGAAAAGAAGCTTCTCGCCGCAGCGGAATAGACATCTTTCCCATCTTCCTATAAGCCCCGCCGTCCGCCCGATGGCGGGGTTTTTCGTTTCGGGAAGGGAATGGCGATGATTGCTTCGATCACGATCGACGACGCGGCCGGCAGGCTGAAGACCGCCGAACGGGTGCTGGTGATCGGCTGCTCCGGCAGCGGCAAGAGCACGCTATCGCAAAAACTCTCTTCGCGTCTTGATTTGCCTTATGTCTCCATGGACCGGGAAATCTTCTGGTTGCCCGGCTGGCAGATGCGGTCGCGACCGGAAGCGCGGGCGCGGCTGGAGGCTGTCGTCGCACGGCAACGTTGGATCATCGACGGCACCAGCCCCGGCACCTTGGCGTTGCGGCTGCCGCGCACGGATCTTGTCCTCTGGCTCCGCCCGCCGCGCCGGGTGTCGCTTTATGGCGTCATCTCCCGCTGGCTGCGCTTTTACGGACGGTCGCGTCCGGACATGGCGGACGGCTGTCCGGAAAAGATCGACCTCGAATTCCTGCGCTACATCTGGAATTTCGAGAAGACGGAAAGTCCGGAAATCGAGGAAAACCTGGCGAGTCACGGACCGGATGTCCCGGTTCTGGTGTTGAAATCCCGGGCAGCGACCACGTGGCTACTTGCAAGAATGGTATAGGATCATTAGCTCTCGGCCATGCCTCAATTCGAAACCACGCGTCCCGTCCTGCATTCCCCCGAGAAGATGTTCGATCTTGTCGCCGATGTCGAACGTTATCCCGAATTCCTGCCGCTCTGCGAGGCGCTGTCCGTTCGCTCCCGCAAGGAGCGCGATGGCAAGGTGTTGCTGGTCGCGGACATGACGGTCGGCTACAAGGCGATCCGCGAGACGTTCACCACCCAGGTGCTGCTCAACAGGGACGAGCGCATCATCGATGTCAAATATATCGACGGCCCGTTCAAATATCTCGACAACCGCTGGCGCTTCGAGGCTGCCGCAAACGGCTGCGACGTGCGTTTCTTCATCGATTACGAATTCAAGAGCCGTATCCTGGGCGCGTTGATGGGTTCGATGTTCGACCGCGCCTTCCGCATGTTCGCGGAAGCCTTCGAGAAGCGGGCGGATGCGATCTATGGAACGGCGGCGTCGGCCTGATTTCATTTGGACATCGCGGCGGCGGCGAATAATGTCATGTCGTTGCACGTCTTCGTCGAAGACAATGCCTTTTGGTGAGAGAGTCCCGTGAGATCATTCAGTATACCGGCGATCATCCTGCTCGCCAGCCTGCCCCTGGCAGGCTGCGTCGATGGCGAACGTGGATATAGTTACAGCAGTTATGACGGTTATAGCGGTTATTATGTCGATCGCTCCTTCGAGCGCGACCGATATTATGAGCGCCGCCGTGAGCGTGCCGAACGGCATGCGTTCGAGGAGCGCCGTCGCGAGCGTGCGCGCCGCGATCGCCGCGAAGACGCGATCTACGGCGAGGAACCGGTCCGCGGCCCCAATGTCATTCGTGTGCCGGATGATGGCGGCGGCTACTGACACACAGGAACTGAAGGGAAGGGCGTAAACCGCCCGCTTTTACTCCCCCGACAGCGACAGGATCATGTCGAGCGCCGTTCTGACTGTTGCAAGCCGGACGGCGTTGCGGCCGATGTCGCCATAACGCATCTCCCGGTGCAGCAATGCTCCGCTCCTCGATTTGGCAGCGAGATGGACGAGGCCGACCGGCTTTGCCTTCGAACCGCCACCCGGCCCGGCGATGCCGGTGACCGCAACGGCAACGCTTGCCCGCGAGCGGAAGAGCGCGCCGTGAACCATCTGCAGCGCCGTTTCCTTCGATACCGCGCCGAATTGCACCAGCGTGTCCTGCCGGACGCCGAGCATCTGCTGCTTGGCTTCGTTGGTGTAGGTCACAAATCCCCGGTCGACGACGGCCGACGATCCGGCAATATCCGTCAGCGCCCCGGCGATCAGTCCTCCCGTGCATGATTCTGCCGTTGCGACCATCAACTGACGTTGCGTGAAGCATTTGACGATTTCAGCCGCTTGTGCCTCGATATCAGCCGGGAAAAGGCTCATGTCCCGCTCCTCCGATAGACCACGGTCGCCGTGGCGATGGCGGCGATGCCTTCGCGGCGGCCGATGAAACCGATCTTTTCGTTGGTCGTCGCCTTGACCGAACAGCGGTCGAGGTCGATGCCCAGAATCTCCGAAAGCTTCTCCCGCATCGCCAGGCGATGCGGCCCGACCTTCGGCGCTTCTGCGATCAGCGAAACGTCGGCGTTCATGATCGTCCCGCCGTTTTCGCGCACGATCTTTGCAGCGTGTTCAAGGAAGATGCGCGATGCCGCACCCTTCCATTGCGGATCCGACGGCGGGAAATGGTCGCCGATATCGCCGGCGCCGCAGGTGGCGAGAAGCGCGTCGGTCAAGGCATGCAGGGCCACATCCGCATCCGAATGCCCCTTGAGTCTCTGGTCGTGCGGAATGAAGATGCCGCAGAGCGTCACACCGTCGCCCGCTTCCAGCTGGTGCACGTCGTAGCCGTTGCCGGTGCGGACGTCCGGAAGCTGGCTGGCGGAGAGTTTTTCATCGGCCATGGCGATATCCCGTTTCACGGTAAGCTTGACGTTGTCGGGCGACCCTTCGACGAGGGTCACGCGGTGTCCGTTCCATTCGGCGATCGCGGCATCGTCGGTGAAGGCCGTCAGGCCGGCGGCGGCGGCCTTTTCGTGCGCGTCGAGGATGAGCGGAAAGGAGAAGGATTGCGGCGTCTGGGCGCCAAAAAGGCCGGCGCGGGGCACGGTCTCGGCCACAAAGCCTTCCGGCGAGCCGCGCTTCAGGGTGTCGGCCACCGCAACGGCGGGCAACACGCTCTCGGCGCCGTTTTCGAAGGCTGAGACGACACGGTCGAGCACGGCGTGATCGATGAACGGGCGCACCGCATCATGGATCATTACATGTGTCACATCCGTGCCTTGAAGCGCGCGTAGCCCGTTGAGCACAGATTCCTGCCGCAACGGGCCGCCATGCACCACAAGCAGATTGTCCAGTCCGTCCACGAATCGCAATGCGTCCTGGAAAAGCGCTTCGTCGTCGGGATGGATGACCACGCACATCCGCACAGGGACCGGCCAGCGGGCGAATTGGTCCAAAGTATGAGCGATCACCGGCTTGCCGCCGATCGGCCGGTATTGTTTCGGCCCCTCTTGCGGAGAGCCGGCCCGTTCGCCGCGTCCGGCAGCAACAACCACCACTCCGATGGACATCACACTGGTGGATTGCATTTGTTCGGCAAATTCCTTTACACGGACGCTATCGCCCAAGCTCTACAGGCTCCGCCTGGTCTTTTCCAGCATTTGCCTAAAAAATACCGGTTGCCTCGGTGCCCCCTTGGCAAGTGCGTTATTACTGGCTAAAAATAGGGCAACGATGAAATGTGCCCGAAAGATGACCATTTGACATCCGCTTTTCTTGCTGCGCCTTTCGAAGTCGGGTCCGTCCCGGTGCGCAATCGCGTCATCCTCGCTCCGATGTCCGGCGTCACCGACTTGCCGTTCCGGCAACTGGCCTGGCGCTACGGCGCCGGCCTGGTCGTCACGGAAATGGTGGCGAGCCGCGAGCTGGTCGGCAACACCCAGGAATCCTGGGCGCGGCTGAAAGGCGCGGGGCTGAAACCGCACGTGGTGCAGCTTGCAGGCCGCGAGGCCTACTGGATGGGCGAAGCGGCGCGTATCGCCGCCGACAACGGTGCCGATATCGTCGACATCAACATGGGTTGCCCGGCCAAGAAGGTGACCGGCGGTTATTCCGGCTCGGCGCTGATGCGCGAACCGGATCTTGCCCTGTCGCTGATCGAGGCGACGGTGAAGGCGGTTTCCGTGCCGGTGACGCTGAAGATGCGGCTCGGCTGGGACGAAAACTCCCTTAACGCCCCCGAAATCGCTCGCCGTGCCGAAGAGGCCGGCATCCAGTTGGTGACCATACACGGCCGGACCCGCATGCAGTTTTACGAGGGCAGGGCGGATTGGGACGCCATCCGCGCCGTGCGCGACGCGGTGCGCATTCCGCTGATCGCCAATGGCGACGTGGATACGCCGGAAGACGCGCTGGAAATCCTGCGCCGCTCCGGCGCCGATGCGGTGATGGTCGGCCGGGCCTGCCAGGGACGTCCATGGCATGCGGGCTGGCTCGCCGGCCATGCGGCTCCGGCCCGCGGTGAGATCGCCGCCATCGCCGTCGAGCATTACCGTGCCATGCTGGAGTTCTACGGCGAGCACGTTGCCATCAGGCATGCGAGAAAACATCTCGGCTGGTATCTGGAGCGTTTTGCGCCCGGCCTGCCCGCCGACGCCAAGGTGGCGATCATGACCGGCAAGGAGGCGGAGACCGTCGCGAGGCTGCTGCAACAGGCGCTGAACGACACGTCCTTTGCCAGCGCACCGGAACGGGAGGCAGCATGAGTTCCGATTCGAACCACACCCCGGCCCAAGCCGGCGGCAACGCGCTGGCGATGGCCGTGCTCAACTCCATCCAGCATCCGGTGATCCTCGTCAACGAGAGCGGCCTGATCGCTTTCGCGAACTGGGAGGCGGAGGCGTTTTTCGGCGCCAGCGCCGCTCATCTCGCCCGATACCGGATCTCGACCTTCATTCCCTTCGGCAGCCCGCTGCTGGCGCTGATCGACCAGGTGCGCGAGCGCCGGGCGCCGGTCAACGAATATCGTGTCGATCTCAGTTCGCCGCGCCTGGGGCAGGACAAGCTGGTGGATATCTATGTCGCGCCGGTCTCCAACGAGCCGGGATCGGTGGTGGTGGTGTTCCAGGAGCGCTCCATGGCCGACAAGATCGACCGGCAACTGACGCATCGCGCCGCCGCCCGCTCGGTGACCGGCCTTGCCTCGATGCTGGCGCACGAGATCAAGAACCCGCTTTCCGGCATCCGCGGCGCCGCCCAGCTTCTGGAAACCTCCGTCGGCGACGAGGACAGGACGCTGACGCGGCTGATCTGCGACGAGACCGACCGGATTGTCTCGCTGGTCGACCGCATGGAGGTGTTTTCCGACGAGAGGCCCGTCGACCGCCAGCCGATCAACATCCATTCGGTGCTCGACCATGTGAAGGCGGTGGCCAAGGCCGGTTTCGCCCGCAACATCAAGATCAGCGAGAACTACGACCCGTCATTGCCGCCGGTCTTCGCCAATCGCGACCAGCTGGTGCAGGTGTTCCTCAACCTGATCAAGAACGCCGCCGAAGCCGTCAGGGACCGGCCCGAGGGCGAGATCACGCTGACGACCGCTTATCGCCCCGGCATTCGGCTTTCGGTCGCCGGAACGCGGGAAAAGATTTCGCTGCCGCTGGAATTCTGCGTCCATGACAACGGCCCCGGCGTGCCCGGCGACTTGCTGCCGCATCTCTTCGATCCCTTCATCACCACCAAGACCAATGGTTCCGGTCTCGGCCTGGCGCTGGTCGCCAAGATCATCGGCGGCCATGGTGGCATCGTCGAATGCGACAGCCAGAATCACCGAACGACATTCCGCGTGCTGATGCCCGTCTCCAAGGACGCCACGCTCGACGATACTCCTCCCATTGCCACAGGAAACAACCGATGACCGCCACCATCCTTGTCGCAGATGACGACGCAGCCATCCGGACGGTGCTGAACCAGGCCCTTAGCCGCGCCGGATACGATGTGCGCATCACATCCAACGCTGCGACGCTGTGGCGCTGGATTTCCGCCGGCGAGGGCGACCTGGTGGTCACCGACGTGGTGATGCCGGACGAAAATGCCTTCGACCTGCTGCCGCGCATCAAGAAGGCAAGGCCCGAACTGCCGGTGCTGGTGATGAGCGCCCAGAACACCTTCATGACCGCCATCAAGGCGTCGGAAAAGGGCGCCTATGACTACCTGCCGAAACCCTTCGACCTGACGGAACTGATCGCCATCATCGGCCGGGCGCTGTCCGAGCCGAAACGCAAGCCGGCCAAGCTCGACGACGACATGCAGGACGGCATGCCGTTGGTCGGCCGCTCCGCCGCCATGCAGGAAATTTATCGCGTGCTGGCGCGCTTGATGCAGACGGACCTGACGCTGATGATCACCGGCGAATCGGGCACCGGCAAGGAACTGGTGGCCCGGGCGCTGCACGACTACGGCAAGCGCCGCAACGGCCCGTTCGTCGCCATCAACATGGCGGCGATCCCGCGCGACCTGATCGAATCGGAGCTGTTCGGCCATGAGAAGGGCGCCTTCACCGGCGCCCAGACCCGCTCCACCGGACGCTTCGAACAGGCCGAGGGCGGCACGCTGTTCCTCGACGAAATCGGCGACATGCCGATGGACGCGCAGACGCGGCTCCTGCGCGTGCTGCAGCAGGGCGAATACACCACCGTCGGCGGCCGCACGCCGATCCGCACCGACGTGCGCATCGTCGCCGCCACCAACAAGGACCTGAAGCAGTCGATCAACCAGGGCCTGTTCCGCGAGGATCTCTATTACCGCCTCAACGTCGTGCCGCTGCGCCTGCCACCGCTGCGCGACCGTGCCGAGGACATTCCCGATCTCGTCCGCCATTTCATCCAGCAGGCGGAGAAAGAAGGTCTCGGAACCAAGCGTTTCGACACCGAAGCACTGGAACTGATGAAGGCCTATGCCTGGCCAGGCAACGTGCGCGAGCTGGAAAACCTCATCCGCCGGCTGATGGCGCTTTATCCGCAGGATGTCATCACCCGCGAGATCATCGAGCAGGAGCTGCGCTCCGACGTGCCGGACAGTCCGATCGAGAAGGCCGGCGTCCGTTCCGGCTCGGTCACCATCGCCCAGGCGGTGGAGGAGAACATGCGCGTCTACTTCTCCTCCTTCGGCGACAAGCTGCCGCCGCCCGGATTGTACGACCGGGTTTTGAGCGAAATGGAATATCCCTTAATTCTCGCGGCCTTGACCGCAACCCGCGGCAACCAGATCAAGGCCGCCGACCTGCTTGGCCTCAACCGCAATACCTTGCGGAAAAAGATCCGCGAACTGGGCGTATCGGTCTATCGCAGCTCGCGGACGGCTTGACATCGCCGGAAGCCGCGTTGCATTTTCGCCACATTGCGTTGCTTAAAGGTCACGCAGCAGGTTGTTCCAGGTATCGACCGGGTCCCGCTCCGCATTCGCCGGAGCGTTCGGTTTTCCTTGGGGCGCCGGCCGGGTATTTCGGAATGTGGCTCGGGGATTTTCCGAACGATTGGGGACAAGTCGCGACGCGACTTTCGGATGGCGGCCGGAGTTTTTGCCGTTACCGCCTTGCAATCGTTTGCAATTTCCGGTTGGCACGCATGGTGCCGGTTCCCGGCGCCATGTCGATGACTGAAAGTTGTTCTGGCGTCCTTAGCCTCCCATGGTGGCGTCGGGCGCTGCAGTTATATTGGTGCGCTGGTTGAAGAGCCTGCGGCGCAAGCGGTGGCAGGCAATGGCGGAGGGGATGATGACGCCTTTGGTGGATGACGAGACCGGCGCGAATGCGCAGGATCGTCGCGCGTCCTTCGCTCTGCCGGGCATCGGTCTTGCCGGCGGTGCGCTGGTCTGCGCCGTCCTGACGCTGTTCGTGCTGCTCGGGCTGACGCCGATTGCGCCGACCACCAATGTCGTCATCGCTTCCGCCGTGCTGAACTCGCTGTTCGTTGCGGGTCTTGCGGTGCTGATCGGCCGCGAGATCGGCAGGCTTCTGAAGGCGAGGCGACGTGGCCGCGCCGCAGCGCGCCTGCATGTGCGCATCGTCGTGCTTTTCTCCATCGTGGCGATCACGCCGGCGATCCTGGTGGCGATTTTCGCCAGCATCACCCTGAATGTCGGCCTCGACCGCTGGTTCTCGCTGCGCACTCAATCGATCGTCAGTTCCTCGATGAACGTGGCGCAGGCCTACATGCTGGAAAACGCCAGCTACCTGCAGGGCCAGACGGTCTCCATGTCCAACGACCTGGAGCGCAACCGCGCCCTCTTCAACCTGGATCGAAACGGTTTCATCGAACTCATGACCCGCCAGGCCAAAGGCCGCGGCATGCTCGGCGCCTTCCTGGTGCGCGCCGACGGCTCTCCGATCGTCCAGGCGGATGTGGAGACAGAGAAGCCGCTGCCGGCGATCCCCAAGGACGCGCTGGAATCGTCCGCCGCCGGCCAGCCGACGCTCATTCCGCCGGGTGTCACCAATCTCGTCGGCGCCATCATGAAGCTGGACGACATTCCCGGCGCCTTCCTCTACACGATCCGCGCCGTCGATCCGCGCGTCATGTCCGCCATGCGGATGATGGAAGAGAACACCGCCGAATACAAGGCGATGGAGGCGTCGCGCACCTCGCTGCAGATCGCCTTCGCGGTGCTTTATCTCGGTTTCGCGCTCATCGTCCTGCTGGCCGCCATCTGGACCGCCATTGCTGTCGCCGACCGTATCGTCCGGCCGATCCGCCTGCTGATCGGCGCCGCCGACAGCGTCGCCACCGGCAATCTCAACGTCATCGTGCCGGTGCGGGCCGCCGATGGCGACGTCGGCAGCCTGTCGCGCACCTTCAACAAGATGATTTCGGAAATCCGCGGCCAGCGCGACGAGATCCTCGAAGCCAAGGACGAGGTGGACGATCGCCGCCGTTTCATCGAGGCGGTGCTGTCGGGCGTCACCGCCGCCGTCATCGGCGTCGAGGACGACCGGCGTATCAGCATCGTCAATCCGTCCGCCGAGCTTTTCCTGGCGCTGCCGGCGGATGACCTTATCGGCAAGAACCTCGCCGAGGTGGCGCCGGAGATCGACCATGTGCTCAGCGAGGCAGCCTCGCGCTACCGCACCGATTTCCGCAAGCAGATCAACCTGATGCGCAGCGGCAAGGAGCGGACGCTGAGCGTCCAGGTGACGCGCGAGGAAGCCCGCGATTCCAAGGATTCCTATGTCATCACCCTCGACGACATCACCGATCTCGTCATTGCGCAGCGCTCCACCGCCTGGGCGGATGTCGCCCGGCGCATCGCCCACGAAATCAAGAACCCGCTGACGCCGATCCAGCTGTCGGCCGAACGCATCAAGCGCCGTTTCGGCAAGCAGATCGCCGATGTCGACCGTGGTGTCTTCGACCAGTGCACCGACACCATCGTCCGCCAGGTGGAGGATATCGGCCGCATGGTCGATGAGTTCTCCGCCTTCGCCCGCATGCCGAAGCCAACCAAGGAACCGACGGACCTGCGCAACATCCTGCGCGACGCGGTGTTCCTGCGCGAGATGGGCAACACCCACGTCCGTTTCATCCGCGAGCTCGGGGACCAGCCGCTCGAAGGCATGTTCGATGCACGCATGCTGGGCCAGGCTTTCGGCAACCTGATCAAGAACGCCGTGGAGGCGATCGAGGCGGTTCCGAGCGACGAGGTGCGCGACGAACGCAAGATCCTGGTGCGCTGCCATTTCGATCCGGCCCTGGATCGCTTCACCGCCGATGTCATCGACAACGGCAAGGGCCTGCCGGTCGAAAACCGGCATCGCATTCTTGAACCCTACATGACGATGCGCGACAAGGGCACGGGCCTTGGCCTCGCCATCGTCAAGAAGATTATCGAGGAACATGGCGGGCAGCTCGAACTGCACGATGCGCCCGCCGATTTCGACCATGGCAGGGGAGCGATGATCCGGGTGCTTTTGCCGCGCCTCGACATTCCGCCGGCCCTGGCGACAGAAGATAGCAAGGAAAGTGCATATGGCGTCTGATATTCTGGTCGTCGACGACGAGGAAGATATTCGCGAGATCGTTTCGGGCATCCTCTCCGACGAGGGCCATGAAACGCGTACCGCCTATGACAGCGACAGCGCGCTGGCGGCGATTTCCGACCGCGTGCCGCGGCTTGTTTTCCTCGACATCTGGATGCAGGGTTCGAAGCTCGACGGCCTGTCGCTGCTGGACGAGATCAAAAGCCGCCATCCGGACCTGCCGGTGGTGATGATCTCCGGCCACGGCAACATCGAGACCGCCGTCTCGGCCATCCGCCGCGGCGCTTTCGACTTCATCGAAAAACCCTTCAAGTCGGACCGGCTGATCCTGATCGCCGAACGGGCGCTCGAAACCTCGAAGCTGAAGCGTGAGGTCACCGAGCTGAAGAAACGCACGGGCGATGCCGTCGAACTGATCGGCACCTCGGTCGCCGTCTCGCAGCTGCGCCAGACGATCGACAAGGCAGCGCCGACCAACAGCCGCATCATGATCCTCGGCCCCTCCGGTTCCGGCAAGGAGCTGGTGGCGCGTATGCTGCACAAGAAATCGGCCCGCGCCAGCGGTCCCTTCGTGGCCCTGAACGCCGCGACGATCACGCCCGACCGCATGGAGATCGCCCTGTTCGGCACCGAGGGCAGCCCCGGTCAGGCGCGCAAGATCGGTGCCTTGGAAGAGGCCCATCGCGGCATGCTCTATCTGGATGAAATCGGCGAAATGCCGCGCGAAACCCAGAACAAGATCTTGCGCGTGCTGGTCGATCAGCAGTTTGAGCGCGTCGGCGGCTCCAAACGTGTGAAGGTGGATGTCCGGGTGATTTCCTCCACCGCCTACAACCTCGAAAGCCTGATCGCCGAAGGTTCCTTCCGCGAAGACCTCTACCATCGCCTGGCCGTCGTGCCCGTTCGCGTGCCGGCGCTGGCCGAGCGGCGCGAGGACATTCCGTTCCTCGTCGATATGTTCATGCGGCAGATTTCCGAGCAGGCGGGCATCCGCGCCCGCAAGATCGGCGACGACGCCATGGCGGTGCTGCAGGCCCATGACTGGCCGGGCAACATCCGCCAGCTGCGCAACAATATCGAGCGGCTGATGATCCTCGCCCGCACCGACGGCCCGGATTCGGCCATCACCGCCGACATGCTGCCGACCGATCTCGGCGACATGCTGCCGAAGGTCTCGACCAAGGGCGACTACCACATCATGACGCTGCCGCTGCGCGAGGCCCGCGAAATGTTCGAGCGCGACTATCTGATCGCCCAGATCAACCGTTTCGGCGGCAATATTTCGCGCACGGCGGAATTCGTCGGCATGGAACGCTCGGCGCTGCACCGCAAGCTCAAGTCCCTGGGGGTATAAGCCCCGGCACCGCCTGACATCTCGATCGGAACAGCCAGCATGAAGGTCATCATTTGCGGTGCAGGGCAGGTGGGGTTCGGCATCGCCGAGCGGCTTGCCCAGGAAGACAACGACGTCTCGATGATCGATACGTCCGAGGCGCTGATCGGCACGGTCACCGAGACGCTCGACGTGCGCGGTTATGTCGGCCACGGCGCCCATCCCGATGTGCTGGCCAAGGCGGGCGCCGACCAGGCGGACATGATCATCGCCGTGACGCTGCACGACGAGGTCAACATCGTCGCCTGCGAGGTGGCGCATGCCTTGTTTTCCGTGCCGACCAAGATCGCCCGCATCCGCGCCCAGAACTACCTGAAGCCGGAATATGCCGATCTCTTCAGCCGCGAGCACATCTCCATCGACGTCATCATCTCGCCGGAAATCGAGGTCGGCAAGATGGTGCTGCGCCGCATCGCTTTTCCGGGCGCCGACGATATCGTGCGCTTCGCCGACGACCATATCGTCATGATGGCGATCGAGTGCATGGAGGATTGCCCGGTCGTCAACACGCCGCTGGCGCAGCTGAGCCAGCTTTTTCCCGACCTCGTCGCGACGGTGGTCGGCGTCTTCCGCGACGGCAAGGCCGAGGCCGTGCGTTCGCAGGACCAGCTCGCCGTCGGCGACCTCGCTTATGTCATCTGCAAGAAGGACCATATCCAGCGGACGCTGGATCTCTTCGGTCACGAGGAAAAGGAAGCGCAGCGTATCGTCATCGCCGGCGGCGGCAACATCGGATATTACGTCGCCAATGCCATCGAGGAAAAACAGCCGCGGACCCGCATCAAGATCATCGAGCGCGGCCGTGCCCGCGCCGAAGCGATCTCCGACCAGCTGCGCAACGCCATCGTGCTCCACGGTTCCGTTCTCGACCAGAAGATCCTGCTGGAGGCGGGCGTGCAGGATGCCGACCTGCTCGTCGCTCTCACCAATGACGACCAGTCGAACATGCTGAGCGCCGTGATGGCCAAGCAGCTTGGCTGCAAGTCGAACCTGGTGCTGCTCAACGACCTGTCCTTCCAGACGCTGGCGACCTCGATCGGCGTCGAGGCCTATGTCGACCCACGCGCCGTGACCGTGTCGCGCGTGCTGCAGCATGTCCGCAAGGGCCGCATCCGTTCGGTCTACAGCGTGCAGAAGGGCGGGGCGGAGGTCATCGAGGCGGAGGCACTGGAAACCTCGCCACTCGTCGGCAAGACGTTTCGCGAACTCGACCTGCCCGAGGGCGTACGCATCGGCGCTCTCTACCGCGACGGCGTGGTGCTGCAGCCGAGCGGCGATATGAAGATCAAGGCGCGGGACCGCGTCGTGCTGTTCGCCACGCTTGCCGCCGTGCGCCATGTCGAACAGCTGTTCCGGGTCTCCATCCAGTATTTTTGAACGAAACGAGGTCGAGGCGTCATGCCCAGAATTGCCTATGTCAACGGACGCTACCTGCCGCATTCGGATGCAGCGGTCCATATCGAGGATCGCGGCTTCCAGTTTGCCGATGGCGTCTATGAAGTCTGCGAGGTGCGCCACGGTGTCATCGTCGACCTGACACGGCATCTCGACCGGCTGGAGCGTTCGCTTGGCGAGATCAGAATCACCCTGACGATGAGCCGGATGGCTCTGTCGCAGGTGATCCGCGAAGTGTTGCGCCGCAACCGGGTCAGGAACGGGCTTTTTTACCTGCAGGTCACGCGGGGCGCTGCCCGGCGCGATCATGTCTTCCCGCCCGAGGCCACGCCGGCAACGGTGGTGGTGACGGCCAAGAGCACCGATCCCTCGATCGTCGCCAAGAAGAATGCCAACGGCATCAAGGCGATCACGCTGCCCGACAACCGCTGGGACCGCGTCGATATCAAGACCGTCGGTCTCCTGCCGAATGCGCTGGCACGCCAGCAGGCCAAGGAAGCGGGTGCCCAGGAAGCCATCTACGTCGATAAAAACGGCATGGTCACGGAAGGGGCCGCGACGAATGTCTGGATCGTCGATCGGGACGGTGTCTTGCGAACCCGACCGGCCGAGCACGGCATCCTGCGCGGTATCACCCGCACCACGCTGATGGATGTCGCCGCCGCCAAGGGTATCGCGATTCGCGAGGAGGCGTTCTCCGTCGAAGAGATGCTGGCCGCCCGCGAGGTGTTCATCACCGCCGCGACATCGATCTGCTTCCCGATCGTCGAAATCGACGGCCGGACGATCGCCAACGGCCATCCCGGCGGCATGTCACAGAAAATTCGTGAGGCCTTTTTCGACATTGCGGAAAAGACTGCGATTTGATACCTAGGCTTTGAGGGACAGGGTGCGGCAACAGCTTCGCGCCCTTTGGGACAATTTCGGTATATCCAACCGGTCGAGCGGGACCGGCAAAAAACGAAAGAAAGAAGCGGCGCGATGGCGGAACGTTCTCAGAATTTGCAGGACTTGTTTCTCAATACTGTACGCAAGCAAAAGATTTCACTGACGATATTTCTCATCAACGGCGTTAAACTGACAGGCGTCGTTACCTCCTTCGACAACTTCTGCGTTCTGTTGCGTCGTGACGGCCACTCGCAGCTCGTCTACAAGCACGCGATCTCGACCATCATGCCCGGCCAGCCGATGCAGATGTTCGAGAGCGAAGAAGCCGCATCCTGACAGGACAGAACCACATTACAAACCGCGATACATCCAGCGAATCGATCATCCCGGAAGACAAGAAACTTCGGGATGACATGCGCGCCGTCGTCATCGTCCCCGTCCTGAAAGCCGAGCGACGCGGCGGAAGGGGCGGAGCCGGCGAAGCGGCGCCGCAACCGCCCGTTCGATCCAGCGAAAGCCGGCTGGAGGAAGCCAAAGGTCTGGCGCAGGCGATCGATCTCGACGTGGTGCTCGGACTTGTGGTTTCCGTGGCGCAGCCGCGCCCGGCGACCTTGCTCGGCACCGGCAAGATCGAAGAGATCAAGGCGGCGCTCGACGAGCATGATGCCGGCCTGGTGATCGTCGATCATCCGCTGACCCCGGTGCAGCAGCGCAATCTCGAAAAGGAATGGAACGCCAAGGTCATCGACCGCACAGGCCTCATCCTGGAAATCTTCGGCCGTCGCGCCTCCACCAAGGAAGGCACGTTGCAGGTCGAGCTGGCGCATCTCAATTACCAGAAGGGCCGCCTGGTCCGCAGCTGGACCCACCTTGAACGCCAGCGCGGTGGCGCCGGTTTCATGGGTGGTCCGGGCGAGACCCAGATCGAGGCCGACCGACGCCTGTTGCAGGAGCGGATCGTCCGGCTGGAGCGTGAGCTGGAGCAGGTGGTGCGCACCCGCCAGCTGCATCGCGCCAAGCGCCGCAAGGTGCCGCATCCGATCGTGGCGCTGGTCGGCTACACCAATGCCGGCAAGTCGACGCTGTTCAACCGCATCACCGGCGCCGGCGTTCTGGCCGAGGACATGCTGTTTGCGACGCTCGACCCGACGCTGCGGCGGATGAAGCTGCCGCACGGCCGCACCGTCATCCTGTCCGATACCGTCGGTTTCATTTCAGACCTGCCGACGCATCTGGTCGCCGCTTTCCGCGCCACGCTGGAGGAGGTGCTGGAAGCGGATATCGTCCTGCATGTTCGCGACATGTCCGATCCCGACAACGGCGCCCAGGCGGCCGATGTCCTGCGAATCCTGAGCGACCTCGGCATCGACGAGAAAGATCGCGAAAACCGCATGATCGAAGTCTGGAACAAGATCGACCGGCTGGAGCCGGAGGCGGCCGAAGCGTTGACCCACAGGGCAGAGACGCAGCCGAATGCGGTGGCGCTGTCGGCAGTGAGCGGGCAGGGCGTCGATGCGCTGCTCGACGATATCGCCCACCGCCTATCCGGCGTGATGACCGAAACGACGATCGTCCTGCCGGCCGACAAGCTGAGCATCCTGCCATGGCTCTACAACAGCGCCATCGTCGACGGCCGCGAGGACCTGGAGGACGGCTCCGTCAGCCTCGACGTCCGTCTTTCGGAACAGCAGGCGCTGGAACTGGACCGCCGGCTGGGCAACGGCCCGAAGCCGGAGCGCGAAGGCTGGGAACGGTAGCGGGCTCGACGCCCGTCATCCCGGCTTCTTGCCGCCACCCTGTTCAGGTGGTCCATGTTTCAGGTCGCCCGCTATTCAGGTCGCCATGGCTGCTTGCTGCTTTTTGATGATTCCCCCTCGAAAGATCGCCACCGCTGCGGCGACGATTGCGGCATTGTCGGCGGCAACGGTGCCGTCAGGAAGATGCTTGCCGTCTTCGAGCCCAACCCGCGTCGACCAGGCGCGCTTGCGGGCGCGTTCGACGAACGGCCAGACGGTTTCGTCTGCCCCGTGAAGCAGGATGGATTTTCCGATACCGGCCGTGTCCAGCACCGCCGCTATCTCCTTGGCGACGTCATAGGCCGCATGCAGTTTCTGGATATCGATCTCGATCAGGATGCGCAGAACCTTGTCCGTATCGGGCAGTCCGACGAAACGGTGTGCGTCGCCGACCGTCGCCAGGCCGACCTCGATGCCCACGCCCTTCTTCCGCAGCAGGTCCATCACCGCCGGCGCGTCCGGTTCGGAGAGGTTGACGGAGGCGTAGTCCGGCAATTGCCTCCAGGCGTCGATGGCGCGCCGCGTCCGTTGCACATCGTTTTCGATCCAGGCGCCGGTGGAGACGCCGATGAACGTGCCGGGGCAGGCGCGCCGCACGGCCGCCATGGTCTCGTCGATAGCGTTGAGACTTTCCCGGCCATCCGGCCCGCGAGGATGGATGTGCAATTCGGCGGCACCGGCGGCGATGCAGGCCGCGCTGTCCGTCGCCATCGCTTCAGCCGTCAGGGGAAGGTGCGGGTGGAAATCCACCGGGCGGGCGCCGTTGATGCAGGCTTGAACGATCATGCAACTTTCCTTGATGGAAAGGCTGCATACTATCAGAGCAGTCCGGCGGGTCCAGCACGCTGCGGCATCATCGGCCAAGACTCAGTTCGCCGGGCGGTATTGCCGCGAGACGGGCGAGGCCCGGTCGATCGCGGTTTACCCCAGCGCCCGCTCTATCTGTTTTGCCGCCTGCCAGAGCGCTTCCATCCGCTCGAGTGTCGCGTCGTCCAGGTTTTCGCCGTTGGCCGCGAGTTCCGTCTCGATATGGTGGAAACGGCGGCGGAATTTGGTGTTGGTGCCGCGCAGCGCCTGTTCCGGATCTGCCTTGACGTGGCGGCCGATATTGACCACGGCGAAGATGAGGTCGCCGAGTTCGTCGGCCACCTTGTCCTTGCGCCCCTCCTTCAGGGCTTCCCGCAATTCGGCGATTTCTTCCTCGATCTTGTCGAGGATCGGTTCGGGCTCCGACCAGTCGAAGCCGACCTTGGCAGCCCGTTCCTGGATTTTCAGCGCCTCGGTCAGCGCCGGAAAGCTGCGCTGCACCGAACCAAGATGACCGGCCTTGAAATCCTCGACGATACCGCTTTTGGCGCGCCGCGCCGCGCGCAACGCCTTTTCCTGGCGCTTGATGTCGTCCCATTGCAGCTTGACGTCGTCGGCGGTTTCGGCGCCGGAGACGGCGAAGACATGCGGATGGCGGCGGATCATTTTTGCGGTTATCGCCTCGACGACGTCCCCGAAGGCAAAGGCGCCGGCCTCTTCGGCCATGCGGGCATGGAACACCACCTGAAGCAGCAGGTCGCCGAGTTCGTCGCAGAGATCGTCGAGGTCGTTGCGCTCGATGGCGTCGGCAACCTCATAGGCTTCCTCGATCGTATAGGGCTTGATGGTCTCGAACGTCTGAACGATATCCCAGGGGCAGCCGCCTTGCGGATTGCGCAGGGCGGCCATGATGTCGATCAGCCGCGAAATATCCTTCGATGCCTCCATGGGGGCGCCTCCGTTTGTCGTCGTGTCTGGATGTTCAGTTGAGCGGGATGTCGTTGTCGCCCTTCGAGGCCTGGTAGGTGGCCGAAAGCGTATCGTAGGCGGTGCGGATGCGCGCCATCTGCACCCTCAGCGATTTTCGCTCCGCTTCCTCTTCCGCCTCCACCAGATCGCCGACGGAAAAACAAGTCCAGAAGGCGTTCCGCTTGCGATAGCCGCCGGGCTCCAGCCCGAAAACCTCCTTGAGGATCTTCAGGTCGTGGGGAATGGCGAAGCTGTCGCGGGAATCCTCATAGCTGAAGAAATAGTAGAAATTGTCGAAACCCGCCCAGGTGATCGCCGCCATGCACATCGGGCAGGGCTCATGGGTGGAAAAGAACACAAGATCCCGGGTGTCGGGCCGCTCGCGCCGCTCGTAGAAGCGCTTCAGCGTGTGGACCTCGCCATGCCACAGCGGGTTTTCCAGCTCGTTGTTGGTTTCGGCAACCACGAGCGACAGGTCCGACTTGCGCAGGATGGCGGCGCCGAAAACCTTGTTACCGGCTGCCACGCCTTTTTCGGTGAGCGGCAGGATATCCGTTTCCATGACATTGAGCAGGCGGGCGGCGGGAACGGGAGGGGGCAAGGCACATTCCTCTGCAAGATGGTCTTCCCCGGATCAAGAAGGGCAAATCATCCGCCGTGTCAACCAAGACGCAACGCTCCGCACTCCTTTCGCATCCGCACGCGGAGTTTTGCTCAAAATCCGCCTTTGTCGAGCAAAACAATACGCTCGGACGCGACCCTGTAAATTTCTGTTTCTTCAATATTTTACCCGGATCGACGATAACAGGGCAATCTGAAACGGAACGGCATGATGACTGAGGGCAGTGAACGGCTTACCGCTTTTCCGGCCTTTTTCCGCATTGCGGGAAAGGTTGCCGCGGTTTTCGGCAATGGCGACGAGGCCTTTGCCAAGGTGCGCCTGCTCGCCAATACGCAGGCGCGCATCGTCGTCTTCGCCGATGCTCCGGAACATGACTTCCGCGCCTACATCGAAACGAACGGTATCGAGTATATCGCAGCACCATTCGACGCCCGGCAGGTCGCGGGTGCGACGCTCGTTTTTGCCGCCACCGGCGATCAGGCGCTCGACGCCCGCATCGCCGCCACCGCCCGTGCACTCAAAATTCCGGCGAATGCCGTGGACCAGCCGGACCATTGCGACTTCTTCACGCCGGCGATCGTCAACCGCGCCCCGGTGGTGGTCGCCATCGGCACGGAGGGCGCCGGACCGGTTCTGGCGCAGATGATTCGCGCCCAGGTCGATCAACTGTTGTCTCCTTCGCTCGGGCGCCTTGCCCGTCTTGCCACCGACTACAGGGCCGCCGTCGACCGGCTGTTGCCGCGCGGCGTGACGCGCCGGGTCTTCTGGCGGCATTTCTTTTCCGGCGCCGTCGCGTCGGCGGTTGCCTCGGGCGACGACGAAGGCGCCGTTGCCCATGCGGACCGCCTGCTGTCGTCGACGGAGCGTGTTGCCGGCCGCGTCTGGCTGGTCGGCGCCGGGCCGGGGGCGGAGGATCTGCTGACGCTGCGCGCCCAGCGCGTGATGATGGAGGCCGATGTCCTGGTCTACGACGCCTTGGTGCCGCAGGCGATCGTCGACATGGGCCGCCGCGACGCCGAACGCATTTCCGTCGGCAAGCGCAAGGGCTGCCACAGCAAGTCGCAGGACGAGATCAACGACCTGCTCGTCGAACTCGGCCGCGCCGGCAAGCGTGTCGTGCGGTTGAAATCAGGCGATCCGCTGGTCTACGGCCGGGCGGGCGAGGAGATGGCGGCATTGCGGGCCGCCGGCATCGGTTACGAGGTGGTGCCCGGCATCACCTCCGCCTTCGCCGCCGCGGCCGATTTCGAACTGCCGCTGACATTGCGGGGCGTCGCCTCGTCGCTGGTCTTCACCACCGGTCATGATCTCACCGGCGACGTCCTGCCGGACTGGGCGAGCCTGGCGGTCTCCGGCGCAACGATTGCGGTCTACATGGGCCGCACCGTCGCGGCTTCGGTCGCCGAACGGCTGATGCTGGCCGGGTTGCCGGCCGAAACGACCGTGGCGGTGGTGGAAAACGCCAGCCGGACCGACCGCAGGCTGCTGCACGGCATCCTGCGCGATCTTCCAGACCTGCAGCATCGCGAGGATCTCGGCGGGCCAGTCATGGTCATCATCGGCGATGCGGTCGCCGGCGCCAATTTTGAATTGTCGGAGCCACTGGTCCGTGCCAGAATCCGGTTCGAAAAACAGATGCAAGGAGCGGAATGACATGGTGGACAAGGTTCTGACGGCGAACCGGCTGGCGGATGGCATTGCCGTATGGCTGGATGCCGGCGGCGAATGGACGACATCGCTGCAGGACGCCCTCGTCGCCCGCCATGCAGAGGCCGTTTCCGCGCTTGAGGACATCGGCAAGAAAGCCTATGCCGACAACAAGGTCGTTGACGTGAACGTCGTCGAGGTCCAGGAAACCGAGGGTATCCTTTGGCCGTTGCGCCTGCGCGAACGCATCCGCGCCCAGGGGCCGACGATGGTCTATGCAAAGGGTTATGCGCCCGCCGATCCCGAATTCATCGCAGTCTGAGGAAGTTATGTATCGTTACGACGAATTTGACCACGCTTTTGTCGCCGAACGCGTCGCGCAGTTCCGTGACCAGGTGGAGCGGCGCCTGTCCGGCGAGCTTTCCGAGGATGCGTTCAAGCCGCTGCGCCTGATGAACGGCGTCTACCTGCAGCTTCACGCCTACATGCTGCGCATCGCCATTCCCTACGGCACGCTGAATTCGAAGCAGATGCGCATGCTCGCCCATGTCGCGCGCACCTACGACCGCGGTTACGGCCACTTCACCACCCGCCAGAACCTGCAGTTCAACTGGCCGAAGCTCTCCGACATGTCGGACGTTCTGGCCGAGCTTGCCAGCGTCGAGATGCATGCGATCCAGACGTCGGGCAACTGCATTCGCAATGTCACCGCCGATCATTTCGCCGGTGCCGCTGCCGACGAAGTCGCCGATCCGCGGCCCTATGCCGAAATCCTGCGGCAGTGGTCGTCGGTTCATCCGGAGTTTTCGTTCCTGCCGCGCAAGTTCAAGATCGCCGTCACCGGCGCCGAGCGCGACCGCGCCGCCATCCAGGTCCACGATATCGGCCTGCACTTGAAGAAGAACGACAAGGGCGAGATCGGTTTCGCCGTCTATGTCGGCGGCGGTCAGGGCCGCACGCCGATGGTCGCCAAGCTGATCCGCGAGTTCCTGCCGGAAGAGGACCTGTTGTCCTACACGACCGCCGTCATGCGCGTGTACAACCTGCATGGCCGCCGCGACAACAAGTACAAGGCCCGCATCAAGATCCTCGTGCACGAAACCGGCGCCGAAGAGCTTGCCCGCCAGGTGGAAGTCGAGTTCGCCCAGTTGCGCGACACGGAACTGAAGCTGCCGGAGGCGGATGTCGCGGCGATCAGCGCCTATTTCGCACCGCCGGCCCTGGCCGAGCGCGCCGAAGGCTGGGAAAGCCTGGCCCGCTGGAAGAAGGCGGATCCGGATTTCGCCCGCTGGGTGCAGCAGAACGTCCAGCCGCACAAGAACCCCGACTACGGCATGGTGACGATTTCGCTCAAGCCGATCGGCGGCATTCCGGGGGATGCGACCGACAGCCAGATGGATGCCGTCGCCGATATCGCCGAAGAATACGCTCTCGACGAGATCCGCGTCAGCCATGAGCAGAACCTCATCCTGCCGCATGTGGCGCTGGCCGATCTGGAGCCGGTCTACCGCGCGCTCGTCGCCCATGGTCTTGCAACCGCCAATGCCGGCCTGATTACCGACATCATTGCCTGTCCCGGGCTGGACTATTGCGCGCTCGCCAATGCCCGCTCCATTCCGGTGGCGCAGGAAATCTCCAGCCGCTTCGGTTCGCCGGAGCGTCAGGAGGAGATCGGTGAGTTGAAGATCAAGATTTCCGGCTGCATCAATGCCTGCGGCCACCACCATGTCGGCCATATCGGCCTGCTCGGCGTCGAGAAGAAGGGCGCGGAACTCTATCAGATCACGCTCGGCGGTTCCGGCGACGAACACACCTCGATCGGCGAGATCATCGGTCGCGGTTTCGAGCCGAACAAGGTGACGGACGCGATCGAGACCATTGTCGATACCTATCTCGGCCTGCGTCTCGACAAGGCCGAGACCTTCCTCGCCGCCTATCGCCGCGTCGGCCCGCAGCCGTTCAAGGATGCGCTCTATGGCGGCTCGACCGCGGAAGCGGCGTAAGGGGACGGCGATGACGAAGATCTGGAAGGAAACCGGTTTTGTCGAAAACGATCCGTGGGTGATCGAAACCGAAGAAACCAAGGCCACCGAGAACCAGAAGCCGCTGCTGCCGCTGGACGCGCTGATCGCCCGGGCCGAGGAAAGCAACGATGTCGGACTCGGCGTGCTGATCAAGCCGGCAGACGATGTTCGCAAGCTGGAGCCCTATCTCGATCGGCTGGAAATCGTTGCGGTCGCCTTCCCGGCCTTCAACGACGGACGGGCCTTCAGCCATGCATCGCTGCTGCGCCAGCAGCTCGGCTACGCCAACGAGTTGCGGGCGGTCGGCGACGTTCTGATCGACCAGGTTCCGCTGATGCTGCGTGTCGGCATCGACAGTTTTGCAGTGACCAACGCAACGGCGTTGAAGCGGCTTGCTGAAAACCGGCTGCCGGGCATTCCGCACCATTACCAGCCGACTGTGCGTAAGGCCGACGATCCGGGCTCCTACAGCTGGCGCCGGGTGTCGCGCACCATCTCCTGAACAGGGCAGGGCGCTTTGCGGCGCCGATGCCGCCGAAAACTTGAGGATGAAAAGCATATTTCGTCGCAGGGCCTGGCAAAGGCATGCTTTGCCTTTATTCGGTGGCGAAGTTAGAGTATCAGCCTACACGTGAAATAAGCCGTCCGCAGACGATTTTCAGGATTTCCGATCGACATGAACGCACCCGCCAAGACCGAAGATTTCGCAGCTTCCATCCCCGCCGGCGTTTTTGCCGAGACGGTTCTCAGCGTGCAGCATTACACCGACCGGCTGTTCCGCTTCCGCATGACACGGCCGGCTGGTTTCCGTTTCCGTTCGGGCGAGTTCGCGATGATCGGCCTGATGGTCGGCGACAAGCCGATCTACCGCGCCTATTCGATCGCCAGCCCCGCCTGGGACGAGGAACTCGAATTTTTCTCGATCAAGGTGCCGGACGGTCCGCTGACCTCCCATCTGCAGGCGATCAAGCCGGGCGATACCGTTTTGATGCGCAAGAAGCCGACGGGCACGCTGGTGCTCGACGCGCTGACGCCCGGCAAGCGGCTCTACATGTTTTCGACCGGCACCGGCATCGCACCCTTCGCCAGCCTGATCCGCGATCCGGAAACCTATGAAAAATTCGAGGACGTCATCCTCACTCACACCTGCCGCGATGTCGCCGAGCTGAAATACGGCCAGGATCTCGTCGAGGAAATCCGCAACGACGACATGCTGAGCGAAATCGTCGGCAACAAGCTGCGCCTTTATTCGACCGTGACCCGCGAGGACTATCCGTTCAAGGGCCGCATCACCGACCTGATCGAGAACGGCAAGCTGTTTTCCGATCTCGGCGTTCCGCCGCTCAATCCCGAGATCGATCGCGGCATGATCTGCGGTTCCGCGGCCATGCTCAAGGATACCAAGGAATTGCTCGAGAAGGCCGGAATGCAAGAGGGCGCCAACAACAAACCGAGCGAATTCGTCATTGAGCGTGCTTTCGTCGGCTAACGGTTTTCCTAAGCTGGATGCAGAATTTGAAAAGGCGGCTGCGGGCCGCCTTTTTCATGTCTGGCTGACATGGTTGATCAGCGTCTGCATCGCCGTCTCCGCTGCCTCGGCATTGCCCTGCTGGATGGCGCGGATGACGCCGACATGCAATGAAATCGACTGGTCCATCCGTTCCACCGAAGCCTTTGAATACCAGATCCGGCGGAAATGCGTCTGCACCGGCGCCAGTGCGGCGGTCAGGAAGGTATTGGAGCAGGATTCCTCCATGATTTCGTCGAAGGCCTTGTCGGCCGCGAGAAAGCTGCCGATGTCGCCGGTGACGGCGCACCCGGTCATTTCCTGGGCGCAGGCCAGCAACGCCGTCCGTTGATCGTCGTTGGCGCCCGTGGCGACGAGTGCTGCAGCAATCGGCTCCAGCTTTCGCCGGATGGCGACGATATGCGCATGGTCGCCCGGCCGGATCTCGGCGATCTGCAGCCCGACGCGGGGACGCACGAGGATCAGGCCCTGCCAGGCAAGCTTCTGGATCGCTTCCCGCACCGGCGTGCGGCCCTGGCCGGCCATGTCGATCAACTGTTTTTCCGTCACCAGGGCTCCCGGCTTCAGCCGAAGCGTCACGATGAGGTTTTCGAGGCTGAGATAGGCGAGGTGGCTCAGCGAGCCGGCGGCGTCGGGCATCTCATTCTCCGTTGTGATATATCAGAAAATGCCACAGCTCGATTTTGATTGCAAATCTGCTGATATATCAGGGTGAAATAGGAATGTATTCCTCATAGAGACGTCGAGCTGCGTCAGAAGTGTGGTTGATGCCTTGTCGCGAGCCGAAAAATTGAAAATTGCGCATTTGACAGGGAGGCCAAGGCATGCCTGCCCAGCCTTGTCGGGACGGCAAATGTGTTGCCGTGCAACTCTTGCGGATCGTCAGGCCGATTTTCCGGGCTCTATTCGCGCCGTTTCGTCTAAACTCCGGCCGCGACGCATATTTTAGCCGGGCAAGATGTCTCCCAAGGTATTGACGCCAACTTTCCGGCTTGTAGTCTCAATGTCGCTTTCAATGGTTTCATGCGGAGAGAGACTTTGAGCCTGGGAGTTTTTCTTGTTATTATTCTGACATTGGTCGCGGCAATTCTTGCCGTGCCGGCCGTCAGCCAGACCAATGCCGAAACGACGATCTCGCTTCTGGCATCGTCGATGGCCTTCGTATTGATGGCCATCGCCCAGTTTCTTGCCGCCCGTCCGCCTTTCATCGAAAAGCTTTTCGGCGGGCTCGACCGGATCTATCGGGTACATCGCGCCATCGGCATGACCGTCCTGGGACTGATTCTGGTGCATTATTTCATTGCGCCGAATTTCAAGGGGCTGGCGCTGACCAGCGGCCTCAATTCCATCGCCCTCAATGCCGGCGAATATGCCTTCTACGGCTTTGTCGTTCTTCTGGTGTTGAGTCTGGTGAAGGTCATTCCGAAGACGAAGATCGGCCTGCCCTATCATTTCTGGCGCTGGACGCATCGGCTGATCGGCATCCTGTTCCTGATGGTTGCGTTCCATCAGATGTTCATCAAGCGTCCCTATGACGGCACGGCCCTGATCGCCACATATCTCAACATCTTCGCCCTGATCGGCATCGCCAGCTATGTCTACACGCAGTTTCTCGCCTTCGTGAAAACCAGGCGCTACCAGGTGACGAACGTGGAGCGTCACGACGGCGCCACCATCATCACGGCCTGTCCCACCGGCGGCAAGCTCAGGGCGAAGCCCGGCCAGTTCGGATTCTTCCGGGCCAGCAAGGCGGGCCTGCGAGAGCCGCATCCCTTCACCATCGCCGGCATGGAAGAGGATGGCACGGTGCGTTTCGCCATCAAGGCGCTCGGCGATTTCACCCACAAGGTGCGCGAAAACATCGCCGTCGGCGATATTTTGCGGCTTGAGGGCGGCTACGGCCATTTTAACCATCGGCGCGGCGGCAAGAAGCAGATCTGGCTTGCCGGCGGCATCGGCGTCACGCCGTTTCTCGCCATGGCCTCGAAGCTGAAAGGCGACGAGGGGCAGGATATCCACATGGTTTATTGCGTGCGCGACCGCTCCGAGGCGATCGGCGTGGAAACCTTCGAGGCCCAGGCGAAGACATTGCCGAATTTCACCTTCGTGTTGCACGATTCGGCTACCGGTGGCCGTATGGATGCCGCAAAACTCGCCGCCGGCGTCGTCGCCTTCAAGCCGGGTGAAGCCGACCTGTGGTTCTGCGGGCCACCGCAACTGCGCCGGGCGATCGAGGCCGGCCTGAAAGAAATGGGACAAAAACCAAGGCGGGTCGAATACGAGCGCTTTGAGTTCCGTTAAGCATTGTGAATGCGTGTCTGGATGTGGATGGAGAGGGACAGATCATGGTTTTCGGAGCAAGATCCGCTGTAGAACGGATGGCATACGCGAAATGCACGCTTGGCCCGCTGGTCATCGCGATGGCGATGACGCTCTGTCTTCCTCAGGCGGAAGCGCGCGACCTTTTCGAAGAAAGCGCCTTCAGCGGCTACAAGGCGAATGTCGATAACGGCAAATACATGTTCGACGCTGCCGGCTGCGGCGCCTGTCACGGTGCCGGCGACAACACCAAGCTGTTGTCCGGTGGCCTGGAAATGGAAACCGCGATCGGCAAATTTTTCGCGCCGAACATTTCCGCCCATCCGAACGGCATCGGCGGCTGGTCGAATGCGACCTTTCTCAATGCCGTCATGAACGGCATCGACAAGGACGGCAACAATCTCTACCCGGTAATGCCCTATACCTCGTATGGCGGCATGAAGCCGGAAGACGTCCTCGACATCAAGGCCTATATCGAGACGCTTCAGCAGTCGGACGCGGCGTCCAAGGAACATGAAATCGCCTTCCCGTTCAGCCGCCAGACGACGATCACGCTCTGGAAGCGCAGCCATTTCACCGTTGCGGCCTACCAACCGACGGGCGAATCGCAGATGGAGCGCGGCCGCTACCTGATCGAAAACGTCGGCGCCTGCGGCGATTGCCATACGCCGCGCACGACCACCTACGGCCTCGACAAGGACCGCGTCTTCGAGGGCGAGAAGGGGCTGACGGGGGCGGTGGCGCCCGACATCACCAAGGCGCGCATGGCCGGGCTTGCCTCGCCGGAGGTCTTTACCAAACAATTCATCGACGATGGCAAGAAGCTCGGCGGTTCGCCGATCGCCGATCCGGTCATGCATCGCCTGGCCGAAGGCATGAAGGCGCTGAGCGAAGACGACCGCAACGCCATGTATGCCTATCTCGCCGACCGGGAAATCAAATCCGCGCCGGTGGCGACGTCGAGCCAGGCCGTGTGCAAGGAAAGCACGCCGGACACAGCGCTGAGCGGCGACAATGCCGCCCTGGCGACCGCCGCCGATGCCTTCATCGGCAAATATTGCCGCAACTGCCATGGCCCCGGGGAAAGCTCGCAGGGCAGCTATCCCGCCGGCGACCTGTCGTCGATTGCCACGAACGCCGCCTTCGTCACACCCGGCGATGCGTCGAAATCGCGTCTCTTCACCAGCGTCACCAGCGGCCGCATGCCGCTCGGCAAGCGTCCCAGCGACGAAGAGGTCAAGTCGCTCGGCGACTGGATCAATTCGCTGACCGAGCAGGTTGCGGCACAAAGCGTTGCCAGCAAGCCGGCGCGTTCGCGACCGATGCTCAATTATCTCGGTTTCGTCGAGGCCGCCCTCAAGGACGTGTCCAAGCTCGATGAGCGCGACAGGCCTTTCCAGCGGTATTTCAGCTATCGCAGCCAGTATAACGGCATGATGGGCTGCGAGGAGGAAAACACCTTCATGAAGCGCATGCCGATCCTGGCCGGCGGCTTCAAGAAGCTCCTCAATTCGCTGTCCTACGCCCCCAATCTCGTCATCCCGAAGGAAGTCGACGGCACCAACGGCATGCTCGTCCGTGTCGACCTGCGCGACCTCGACTGGAAGGCGGACGACTACGATTTCCTGATCAAGCAGTATTTCTATGGCGTCGATCCCGCCAGCGATCCGTCGCTCGCGGCCCTTTCGAAGAGCACGACGACGCCACTGCCAATCATGCGCATCGACTGGTTCATGAGCAACGCCGCACGGCCGAAGATCTACAACCACCTGATGCGGCTGCCGACGGACATCCGTGAACTGGAAAAACGCTTCAACATCGATGTCGACCAGAATATCCGCGATCTGCGCATCATCCGTGCCGGCTTTGCCGATGGTTCGTCCGGCGTTTCCGACCACAACCGCATGCTGGAACGGCATGACATGCCCTTCGGCGGCTATTACTGGAAGTCCTATGACTTCGGCGGCGATATCGGCAAACAGGTGCTGAAGCGCTTCCCGCATGGACCGAAGGAACTTGAACCGCTCGAAACCGGTCTGGAATCCTTCCATCACGACGGCGGCGAAATGATCTTCTCGCTCCCGAACGGCCTGCAGGGTTATTACCTCTCGACCTCCGAGGGCAAGCAGCTCGACGTAGGCCCGACCAGCATCGTGTCGTTCCGCAAGCGACCGATCGGCAAGGGTGTCGATATCATCAATGCCCGGTCCTGCTTCGATTGCCATGCCAACGGCATCCTGTCGAAGCGCGACCAGCTGCGCGAACACATCCAGGTTTCGACACTGTTCAACCGCGACCAGCGTGACCTGCTCCTGAAAATGTACGTGCCGCAGGAAGAACTGGATAACGCCTACAACAAGGACCGCGAACGCTTCGTCGCAGCGCTGAAGACGCTCCAGGTCACCGAGCCGACCCCGGACGGTCTGGCCCAGAGCATGCAGGCGCCGGGCAATGCCGAACTGGTGACCTATTTCGCCGACCTCTACGAGGACGAACTCGACTACGAGGCGATGGCGGCGGAATTCGACCTGACCCCGACGGACTTCGAGGATGCCGCCAAGCGGATTTCCGATCCGGCGCTGCTGCGCGTCGTGATCGACTGGATGGCGACACTCGAATCCGGCGGCACCATTCCGCGTGTCGAACTGGAAGACCAGTATGCCTTCCTCCTCGATCCGATGATGGGACTGAAATCGCTTCCGAAGGCGGAGGCCACGCAAACCGTGGCGACGACAACGACTACAGCCACAACTGACACGGCGGCAACAACGGCGACTGCCACATCTGCGGCGGTTGAAGCGGCGATACCGGAGTATCGCAAGGAAGAGAAAGAGCAGGAAAGCAAGGTAAAGCTTGCCCTGCATGTTCCTTCCACCACCGCCAAGGTCGGCGAAAAGCTTTCCTTCGAGCTTTCGACCAACCAGGCGTGCGAGTTGCAGGTGCTGTATGTCGAGGAAGGCGGAAACGTCGAAATCATTCCTGATGTGATGATCGGCAACACGACGCTCAATCCGGACGAAAAGCGGCAGATACCGCAGCCCGGCACCGGTAACCTGACCTTCGATACGCCGGCGGCGGCCGAGACCATGGTTGCCTTCTGCCGTGTCGGTGGCCTTGGCGACCAGAAACTGACGGCGGAGAAGGCCAAGAAACTGGTGGCCGACTCGCATCAGCCCACCACGCGCGGCATCGCGATCAATTTGGCCGAGCAGGCCAAGGCCGATAACGGTGCGAGCGGCCTGCAGATGGTGACGTTCGAAATCAAGGCAAACTGAGGGACACGGGATGAAAGCGTGCAAACAGCTTGTTTGGGTAACGGCATTCATGGCCGCGGGGCTGGTGGAGGCGGTGGCCTGCGAGCCTCTGGTGGCGGCCATCAACGCCTTTAATGCCAACGACGAACAGGCGGCAAGCGCAGCCTATGGCGCGTTTCAGACGGTCAACTGCGCGCCGGAAGACAAGGTGATGGCAGGCAGGTTCGTATCCCTGCTTGCCTTCAACCGGATCTCCTCATCGGTATCGACCGGCGACAGTCTGGAAAAACATACTATCGAACTCGAAGCGCTGCGCGATAGGTTCGGTGGCCCCTGGCAGGTGCTGGACGCGCTCGGCGACGTCTATCGCGAGCGCAAGGAGTATGCCAAGGCGGCGCGCTGGTATCAGTCCGCGCTGGTGGATGCCGACAACCCGCGGCTCACGCCTGATTGGATGGCGCCGAATGAGGATTACATCCGGCGCATGGACAAGCTGGCGACCGAAATGCAGCTGGCCGCTCCCGTGCGGGAAATGGTGAGCCTGCTGCGCAACGGCTGCCAGATCGCCTATCGAGGCGTAGCGCTGAAAAAGAAGACGACGCCGATACGGTTTGTTTTCGGAACGGCCGATTTCACGCCGGAAGGCGAGAAGGCGGCGCAGGACCTGTCCGAGTGCCTGAAATCGGCCAAGCCGAAAGCCGTGACGCTGATCGGACATACCGATCCGGTCGGCTCGGAGCAGAGCAATCTCAGGCTTTCGGTGCAACGCGCCGAAACTCTCAGCCGTTACCTCGCCGCGGCCGGTTATAGCGGAACGCTGAAGGTCGAGGGCCGGGGGGAAAGTGATCCGTTCCAACCCGACGATCCCACGGCATACGACGAAGAGACGATGAACCAGCTTCAACGCCGCGTGGAAGCCGACCTGGAGAAATAGCATGCGCAAAGTACTTGCGGCGGCGGCAATGGCTTGGTTTCTTCCGGTCGGTGCCTGGGCCGAAACCACGGCGATCGTCATCGGAGTCGACAATTATCCATTCACGACATCGCTGAATGGTGCCGTCAACGATGCCAAGGATATCGACAACGCGCTGAAAAAGGCCGGTATCTCCAACATCACGACTTTCTATGATGCCGAAGCGCGCAAGGATGCGATCCGTGCTTCATGGGAGCGGGCCGTTGCCAATTCCGTGGCCGGCGATACCATCATCTTTACCTATGCCGGCCATGGCGCGCAGATGCCGGAACTGGTGGAAGGATCGGAACCGGACGGCAAGGACGAATTTCTGGTGCTGCCCGGCTTCAATGTCGAGCGGCTGCAGGAAACCTTCAGCGAAAGCATCATCGACAACGAATTGAACAGCTGGTTCATGGAGGCCGATGCGAAGGGTATCCAGGTCCTCTTCATCCTCGATAGCTGCCATTCCGGCGGCATGAGCCGTGCGGTGTCTGGCAAGACGCGGCTGGCGCCGGCCGTTACCGCCAAGATCGACAATCCCAGCCAGGAATCGGTCGCCGGCGCCGGTATTTCCGACGACAGTTTCAAGCGCGTTACGGTGCTTGCCGCCTCGCTCGAGAGCCAGCCGACGCCGGAAGTCATCATCGACGGCGTGCCGCGTGGCGCCCTGAGCTGGAGTTTCGCCCGCTCGCTGGAAGGCAAGGCCGACCGCAACCATGACGGCGTCCTGACCCGCGTCGAACTGGAGGACTACGTCTTCAGCACCATCAAGAGCCAGGCGGAAGCACTGCAGGTGCCGAACTTCGTGCCCGGCGTGGCGCGCTCGGAGAAGGAAGTGGTGGTTCGGCTGGCAGGCGCCAGCACCGAGACCACACCCGTGCCCGTCGAAGAAGAGGGCTGGAAACCGCAGATCGCACTTGCCGTCGAAGGCAGCGGCTTTCGGCCCGAACGCGTCGTGGACGGCGGTGCCGCACCCTATCGCTGGGATGCGGCAAGCGGCACTTTCTTCACGCCGAACGGCGATGTCGCCGGCGAAAAGATCGGTGAAGACCGCCTGCAGCAGGTGGTCGACAAATTCATCCTGCTGGAATTCCTGAAGGCGATGGCGGCGCAAAATCCCGGAACAGTAACGCTGACACCGGCAAAGGACATTTATGCGGCCGGCGATCGCATGAAGTTCGATGCTCCCCGTTCCAGCTACAAGAACCTTCTGGTCTTCAACCTTGCCAATACCGGCGAAGCCCAGCTTCTCGACGCGCAATCGGGCGGCGAGGACACCAAGCCGTTCAGCCTGCCGGATCTTGAGGTGGTCAAGCCTTTCGGTGCCGATCACCTCATCGTCCTCGCCACCAACGAGCCGATTGATGCACTGAGCGCCCTGTTGAACAAGCCGAATGTTTCCGCCTCCGATCTTTTGAAGGCACTGCCGGAACGTTTCGACGGCAAGGACGTACAGATTTCCATCCAGCCGCTCTATAGCCGGGAAAAGCTGTGATGCCCAGATTTCCATTCCGCTTCGTGTTCGTCCTCACCGCGGTGCTGATGGCTTCTTTCGCCGCACGCGCGGAAGACAGGGCCTTGCTGATCGGCATCGGCGAATATGAAAAGCTGCCGGAACGCATGTTCCTGCATGGTCCGGTCAACGACGTGGTGTCGATGAAGACGCTTCTTACCGGCACGCTCGGCTTCAAGCCGGAAGCCATCAAGGTCCTGCTGGACAAGGAAGCGACCCGCAGCGCGATGCTGGCCACAGCCGAAGAATGGCTCGTCGCCGGGACAAAGCCGGGCGACCGCGTCTACTTCTATTATTCCGGCCACGGCTTGCAGGTGAAGGACGACAATGGCGACGAGGAGGACGGGCTCGACGAGGCGATTGCCACTTACGACATCACCCCCGGTGAAAGCGACTGGACCAACATCATTCGCGACGACGACATCCAGGCGCTCACCGAGAAGATGAAGGATCGCATGGTGACGCTGATCATCGATGCTTGCCACTCCGGCACCCTGTCGCGCTCGCTGGAGGGCTCGCTCGATGATTATGTTGCCGGCATGCGATACCTGCCGCGGCCTTCGAAGGACAACAGCCAACCGACCACGCGCGGCCTGAAGATCGAGCTTGCCGTCGATACCAAGCCGGAGGCGGTGATCGAGGGATCGCTCACCACCTGGAGTGCTGCCGCGCCCTATCAGGTTGCCTGGGACGACGACCGGCTGCCGCCGGACGAGAGGCACGGCGTCTTCACCGCCGCCTTCGTCGCGGGGCTGGTGAAGGGGGAGGCCGATGCCAACGGCAACGGCGTCACCAGTGTTTCGGAACTCTTCCAGTACCTGAAACTGAAATCCGGCGAATATTGCAAGCTGAAGAAGGACTGCCAGTCGCTCGACCCGCAGATCGAAGCCTCGCCGCAATTGCTGGGGGCGGAGCTTGCCGGTTATACCAAGCCGGCCGTGGAGCAAAAACCGGAACTCCAGAAGGTCGAAACGCTGCAGACGCCGCAGCCGTTCTATGTCGCCGCCGATCCCGTCCAGTCGGTCGGCGATATCCTGGGCGGCTATGACAACGGCTCGGTGGCGGTTTCCATAGACCGGGGGACGACGCTGCATGCCGGCGACGTCTTCAAGATCGCGATAAAAAGCGTGTCCGGCGGGCAACTCGTGCTTCTCGACGTCAACGCCAAGGGCGAGGCGACGCAGATTTTCCCCAACACCGTCGCGCAAAAAATCACGCCGCTGTCGCCGAACCAGACATTGACCATTCCGGACGAATATTACGGCTTCGATTTCGAGGCCGGCGAAAGCGGCGACAGCGTCCTCGTGGCTTTGGTCATCAACGACGACATCGATCTTTCGCAACTGGTGCCGGCCGACCAGGGCCTCGAAGCGACCTTGAACGCCCGGGCGGCGCTGAGCGAGATCGTCTCCCGCCTCAGCAAGCCGGTCGCCACTGCCGACGGTTTCCGGGCGGTCCGCTGGACCGCCGGCAAATACGACTACTCGATCAAGTGAGATCCGTCATTCGTGGCGTAGCGCCTCGATCGGATTGAGCTGCGCTGCCCGGCGCGCCGGGAAATAACCGAAGATCATGCCGATCGCGGCCGAGAAGAAAAAGGCGACGGCGATGATCGTCGGGCTGGTGACGAACGGCACGCCGAGGAAGGAAACGACGGTATAGGCAAGGCCAAGGCCGAGCAGGATGCCGACGACACCGCCGAAGATCGACAGGGTGACAGCCTCGACCAGGAACTGCATCAGCACCTGGCCCTCCAGTGCGCCGATCGCCAGGCGCGTGCCGATTTCACGGGTCCGCTCGGTCACCGACACCAGCATGATGTTCATGATGCCGATTCCGCCGACGAGCAGGCTGACAGCAGCGACGGCGCCCAGAAGTCCGGTCAGCAGCGTGGTGGTGCCCGTCAGCGTCGCCGCCATCTGCGTCATGTCGTTGACGTTGAAATCGTCCTCGCGGCCGAGCCCGATCTTGCGGCGCTCGCGCAGCAGCGCCGTGACGTCGGATTGCACCTTGGCGGTCGAGATGCCGTCGCGGGCAGACAGCATGATCGTCGAGATATCCGTCGTGCCGCCGATCCGGCGCTGGTAGACGCGCAAGGGCACGAGCACCGTGTCGTCCTGGTCGTTGCCCATGCCGGACTGGCCCTTTTTCTCCAGCACGCCGATGACCGAGCAGGACAGTTTGCCGACGCGGATGAGCTGTCCTTCCGGGCGCGCCGCGCCGAACAGCTCCTGCCGCACGGTTTCGCCGAGGATACAGGCGGTCTGGCCGCCGCGCTCCTCCGAGGCCAGGAAGCTGCGGCCGCTGGCAAGCTCCCAGTTCTGGGCGATGAGATAGTCGTTGGTGACGCCCGCCACCGTGCTCGAATGGTTCTGCCCGCCATAGATGATCACCGCCGTCGACTGGCTGACCGGCGAAACCGCCCGGAGGCCGTTGATCTGGCTGCGGATCGCATCGACATCCCGTTCGGTAAAACGTTTCGGTTCCGTCGCGGCACGCCGCGGGCCGAACTGGCCGGGACGGACGAACAGCATGTTGGTGCCGAGCTTGGAGATATCGGCCGTCACCTGCGCCGTCGTGCCGTTGCCGATGGTGACCATGGCGATGACGGCGGCAACGCCGATCACCACGCCGAGCACGGTAAGGAACGAGCGCAGCAGGTTGCGGCTGATGGCGCGCAGCGCGAGTTTTACGGTCTCAAGAAACATCGGCGACCTCGCTATTCATGCGATCGGATTCCAGACGGCCGTCGACGAAGCGCAGCACGCGCCTGGCATAGGCGGCTATATCGTTTTCATGGGTGACCATGATGACCGTTATGTCGCGGTCGCGGTTGAGGCCGGTGATCAGCTCCATGATCTCGATGCTGGTGCGGGTGTCGAGGTTGCCGGTCGGCTCGTCGGCCAGAAGCACGGCCGGATCGGTGACGATGGCGCGGGCGATGGCGACGCGCTGCTGCTGGCCGCCGGAAAGCTGCTGGGCCGTGTGATGTTCGCGCCCGGCGAGGCCGACGCGGGCGAGCGCATCCGCAGCCCGGCTACGCCGCTCCTTGGTGTCGATGCCGCGATAGACCAGCGGCAGTTCGACATTCTCGATGGCGGAAGTGCGCGGCAGCAGGTTGAAACCCTGAAAGACGAAACCGAGCATGTGACGCCGCAGCAGCGTCAGCTGCGTGCGGTCGAAGCCGCTGGTGGAGATGCCCTGGAACAGGTAGTCGCCATCGGTCGGCACGTCGAGACAGCCGATGATGTTCATAGCCGTGGACTTGCCTGATCCGGACGGCCCCATGATGGCGACGAATTCCTGGGGCCGGATGGACAGGTCGATCCGGTCGAGGGCGCGGATCGTCGCTTCCCCGGAGCCGTAGAGCTTGGAAACCTTGCGGAATTCGATCAGCGGCGGCGTTGTCATCCCAGCCTCCCGCTCACCGGCCGAGTGCCGTCGCGTCGGTGATCAGTTCGTCGCCGTCCGAAAGGCTGCCGGAAACAAGCTGCGTGAACTGGCCGTCCGTGGCGCCGATTTCCACGGCTACCGATTGGGCGCGGCCGTTGCGCAGCACCCAGACATTGCGTTTTGCGCCCGTCTGCGGCGGGGCCGAGAAATTCCGCATGCGCGGCGGGCGGAACAGGCTCAGCAGGCCGCGCGAGCGTCCTTCCGACGGCGGCGAATATCGCAGCGCCGCATTCGGGATCAGCACCGTATCCGCGATGGACTGGACGACGATATCCGCCGTCGCCGTCATGCCCGGCCGCAACAGCAGTTCGTCGTTCTGCACGGTCAGCACCGCCATGTAGGTCACGACGTTGGAAATCGTCTCGGAAGCATAACGGATCTTCTGGATCTCGGCCGGAAATTTCTTGTTGGGAAAGGCGTCGACACTGAAGGTCGCCTTCTGGCCGACGGCAACCTGACCGACATCGGCCTCGTCGACATCCACCTGCAACTCCATCCGCCGCAGGTCGCCGGCGAGGGTGAAGAGCACCGGTGCCTGCAGCGATGCGGCCACCGTCGCGCCGGGATCGACGGCGCGCGTCAGCACCATGCCGTCGATGGGCGAGACGATGCGCGCCTTCGACAGGTTGACCTCTGCAAGTTTCAGCGATGCTTCCGCCGCCAGCACGTCGGCCTCGTTGATCTGTGTGGTGGCAACGGCGGCATCGTATTTGAACTGCGCGGCATCGAGGTCCTGTTGCGTCGATACCTTGTTCTGCACCAGCGATTTCAGGCGCTCCAGGCCGTTCAGCGCCGATCCGAGGTCGGCCTGCGCCTTGAGGACGTTCGCCTTCGACGAGTTGAGTTTCGCCTGGGCGCTCTGCACATCCGCTTCGAGCTTGTTGGTGTCGAGAACCGCCAGGACATCGCCGGCCTTGACGATGCTGTTGTAGTCGACCGAGACGCTTCTGACCGTCCCGGACTGCTCGCTGGAAATATCGACCTTTTCCGTCGGCTCCACCGATCCGGTGGCGGTAACGATGACGGTCAACTCGCCCTTCTTCGCCGGCTGGGTGGTGTAGGCATAGGTCTCGCCGCTTTGCCCGAAATAGAAATAGGCCCCGGCACCGCAGCCGATCAGGATCAACACGACGAGAAACCGCACCAGCCAGCGAGCCCCGCCGCGCTTCTTGCGTGTCTTGCCGAGGATCGCGGCAAGATCCGGCGTTTCCGCTTTCGCCACGCTCTTGCCCTCGTTGTTGCTGTCAGCCGTCATTCGTTCATCCTTTTGTTTCATTCGGATGTGACATAGGCGATGGCCGCTGATAAAGTGAAATCTTGGTAATTTTCCTCCGATTTTCAATCGGATGGGCTTTCTCGGCTGAACTATGTTCCCGGAAATCGTTCGAAAGGTGCAACAGCGGTGTTTTTTCGTCCCCTCTCGCTTTTTTCCCTGGCGTTTGTCGTCGTGCCCGGTTTGGCCCTCGCAGATCCCACTGGCGTTTATGCGGTGAACGGCACGAACCCCTCCGACGGCAGCCATTACACGGGGCAGGTCGAGGTGAACAAAAGCGGTGCCGCCTATTCCGTTAAATGGGATATCGCCGGCGCGCAGGTTGTCGGCGTCGGCATAGAAGGGCAATCGTCCGGCTCTGCGGATAGCCGCTTCGTGGTCGGTTTCGGAACCGGCGATTCGATGGGCATCGTCGAATATGTGCTGCAGCCGGACAAGAGCTGGAAAGGCCGCTGGGCGTTCAACGGCGACCAGAGGCTGGGAGAAGAAACCTGGACTCCGGAAGGCACGGACAAGGCTTCGGATGACGCCAACGCGCCGTCCCCGGCAAGGCGACAGTCGGATTCGCCGTGACGTCCGCTACCGTTTTTCCTTGTTTTCACTGAGCAATTGTCAATATCTGCGCGAATCTCGCCTCAATGCCGTTCCCTGGGCGGGATCGTTTGATCTAGCGCAAAGAAGCACGTCTCCCGCCGGCCCCATAGTCGCTCCGCAAAGACGAGTCTGACTGACGGAGAGACGAAATGACGAAAAACAGGATGGAACGGGCAAGGATAGCGATGCTTGCCGCCGGCCTGATGCTGCTTGGCAACCAGGCCCTGGCCGCCGACCTCGAAGAGCGCATGGCGCCGCCGGAAGCGGCAACCGATCTGGCGGCCCAAAGCCCCTGGCAGATCCGCGTGCGCGGCCTCGGCGTCATCACCGAAGATTCCGGGTTTGTGAACGGCATAGCCGGGTCGGATCTCTCCTATTCGAACACGGTCGTTCCGGAACTCGATATTTCCTACTTCTTCACCGACAACATCGCCGCCGAACTGATTCTCGGCACGACCTATGCAAACGTCAAGGCCGATGGGGCGATTGCCGGACTCGGCAAGGTGGGCAAGACGTGGCTTTTGCCGCCGACATTGACGCTGCAATATCATTTCACCGATTTCGGCGCCTTCAAACCCTATGTCGGTGCGGGCGTGAACTATACGCTTTTCTACAATCAGTCCGGTTCCGGTGCCTTTTCCAATCTCGATGTCGAGAACAAGCTGGGCGGCGCCCTGCAGGTCGGCTTCGACTACATGATCGACGATCATTGGGGCGTGAACTTCGACGTGAAGAAGCTCTTCCTCGAGCCCAAGTGGAAGGTCGATCTCAACGGCACGTCGCTGTCCGGCAAGGCGAAGCTCAACCCCTGGCTGATCGGAACCGGCGTCACCTACCGCTTCTGAAACGCGGATATTGCGTCTGCTTGAAAAAAGACCGGGGCGGCATCAGCCGCCCCGGTCTTTGTCGTTTCGTTATGAGTGCCAACAAAGTCAGGCGGGAATGGCCCCGACCAGCGCCGCCGCCTTGGCGATCGCATCCTGCTGGTGCGGTTGAATGAGCTGTCCGTAATAGCCCTGGAAGATCGGCAGGAAAGGATCGTCGATGGGGGTCTTGATCCCCGACAGTTCTTCCATGACGGCAAGTCCGCAATAGGGAACGTAGGCTGCGGAATAACCGCCTTCATGCGACATCACCAGCCGCCCGCCGCAAAGCGTATCGGCTGCCTGCATCAGCATCCGCGTCATCTCGCGGTAGGTTTCGCTGTGCAGCATCATGCGGCCGAGCGGATCGGCGCCCGAGGCGTCGAAACCGGAGGGCACGACGATGAGATCCGGCTTGTAGCGGACAAGCGCCGGCAGCACCACCTGCTCGAAGGCGGCGATATAGGCGCCGTGGCCGCTGCCGGCAGGCAGCGGGATGTTGATGTTGAACCCTTCGCCGGCACCCGTGCCGCGTTCCTCGCGGTCGCCGCTATCCGGCGGATAGAGCCGTTCCTGGTGCAGCGAGATGGTCAGCACGCTCGGGTCGGAATAGAAGGCCGCCTGCGTGCCGTTGCCGTGGTGTACGTCCCAATCCACCGTGGCGACGCGGTCGAACCTGTGTTTCTGCCGGTTCTTCATGATGGCGATCGGAATGTTGCCGAACAGGCAGAAACCCATGCCCTGTTCGGCCTCGGCATGGTGGCCCGGCGGGCGAACCAGCGCGTAACCATTGTCGATCGTACCGCTCAGGACGCCGTCCATCAGCGCCGTCGTGCCGCCGACCGCCAGGACGGCGATCTCGTAGCTGCCGCGGCCGAAGGGCGTCAGGAAGCTTGCCTCGCCGCCGCGATGGTCACTCTCCGCCTTGATCCGCCGAATATAATCGCGGTTGTGGAAGAGGGCGATATCGTCTTCGCTGATCTCGACGGAATTGACCTTGACCAGCTGGTCGACGAGACCCGAGACCTCCATCAGGTTGCGGAAACGCCGCTTGGTGGAAGCGTTTTCGGCGTGCTCGCCCGGCTCGACCGTCAGGCCGGCGGCAAAAAACATCGATGCCGGCCCGGTCTCGTGCCAGAGGTAGAGTTCGTGGAAATTCCAGCCTGTCTTCTTCACGGCGTTTCCTCCCTAATTATTACAGTTACCGAGCCTGGTTTTCTGTGTTTTGCGCATTCCGGGCGGAAAACCGCTTCGCAGTTTTCCTGGAATTGTTCTAGCCGGCGAGGATCATCTGGGCGGCCCGTTCGGCAACCATGATCGTCGGCGCGTTGAGATTGCCGGATACCATCTTCGGGATCACGGACGCGTCGGCAATGCGCAGGCCTTCCAGTCCGTGCACCTGCAATGTCGCGGGATCGGTCACCGCCCTGGCGTCGGTGCCCATGCGGCAGGTGCTCGACGGATGGTAGAGGGTGGTCATGTGGCCGCGGACGTAGTTGGCGATCTCCTCGTCCGTCTGGCATTCGGCGCTGGGCGACAGTTCGTAGGCGATCAGTTCCTTCATCGGCGACTGCTGCAGGATGGCGCGGTTGATGCGCACGCCGGCGACCATGGTCGCAAGGTCGGTGCCGTCAGGGTCGCTGACGAAATATTTCGGATCGATCGACGGATATTCGATCGGGTTGGCGGAGCGTAGCTTGATCTCGCCGCGGCTGTTCGGCCGCTGAAGCGTCGAGTGGCCGGTGACGCCGGCCTGGCCGCCGAGGAAGCGGGCATAGTCGCGGTGGGGGCTGATCGCGCCGTAAAGCTGCAGGTCGGGCTCGATGCCGGGACGCGAGCAGACATGACCGCCGGAGGCAACCCAGGGCGAGGTGCGGATGCCGGTGCGCTTGTCGCGCCATTCGGCAAAACTTTCGGAGATCAGCTCGTCGGTCCAGGCGCCGATGCCGATCGGTTGCTTGGTGTAGAAGCTGATCGGGATGTTGAGGTGGTCCTGCAGGTCCTTGCCGACACCCGGCAGGTCGTGCACCGGCTTGACGCCGGCTTCCTTCAACTCGTCGGCCGGGCCGACGCCGGAAAGCATCAAAAGCTGCGCCGAACCAACGGCGCCGGAAGACAACACTACCTCGCTCTCGGCATAAGCCACTTCCGGCACGCCATCGACCAAGTATTTGACGCCCTTGGCGCGGCCATTCTCGATGATCAGGCCTGTCACCAGCACGCCGGATTTCAGCGTCAGGTTGGGGCGTTCCAGCGCCGGGCGCAGATAGGCCTTGCCGGTGCCCCAGCGTTCGCCGTTCTTGATGGTGAACTGGAAGAGGCCGACGCCTTCCTGCTTTTCGCCGTTGTAATCCGGATTGTACGCGTAGCCGGCCGCCTTAGCCGCCTCGATCCACATTTGCTCGTATTTGTCGATGTAGGGCACGTTGCCGATGTGCAGCAGCCCGTCATTGCCGTGATAGGGGCTGTCCTTGATGTCGGCATTGTTTTCCGACTGCAGGAAGACCGGGAAGACATCCTTCCAGCCCCAGCCCGGATTGCCCATCGCTTCCCAGGCGTCGTAGTCGGAGGGCAGTCCGCGGATATAGATCATCGCGTTCAGCGCACCCGATCCGCCGATCATTTTTCCGCGCGGCCAAAAGATACGGCGGCCGCGGCAGCCGGCCTGCGGTTCGGTGTAATATCCCCAGTCGGCGCCGGTGTTGAACATCGTCACCCAGTCGGACGGAATGTCGGAGGCGATCGGCGCGGCGCGGCCGGCTTCGAGGACCAGCACCTTGCGGTCGGGATCAGCGCTCAGGCGGTTGGCGAGCACGCAGCCGGCCGAGCCGGCGCCAATGATGATGGTGTCGTACATGGAACCCCTCTACGTTTATTCTCCGGCTGGCGCCGGGCTTTCTGCAAGCTTTTCCCGGTGGGCCGCCTGGCCGCGCTTGCGGCTCCAGCGGACGAGGTCGCCCAAGCGGCCGACGAGCCCCTTCGGCATGAGGATGATGGAAAGTGCGATGATGATGCCGAGGCCGAAGGTGCGGAATTCACCTGCTTCGCGCATCAGTTCGTCGGCTGCGACGAGGATGACGGTGCCGACCAGCGGACCCCAGAAGGTGCCGACGCCACCGACGACGACCACGGCGATGATGAACATCAGCTGCGACATCGACAGGATGCCGGGACCGATCGCTTGGAAATGCGCGGCGTAAAAACCGCCGGCAAGGCCGGTAAAGAAGGCGGAGATGCCGAAGACCAGCAGCTGCGCCTGAAAACGGTTGACGCCGCGGGCGACGGCATAACCCGGATTATCCTTGAGCGCCCGGAAGGCGAGGCCGATGGGACTCTTGATGATCGCATAGGTAAAAAGCATCGTGATCGCGAACAGCGTGGCGACGATGGCGTAGTTGCCCACCAGCCACTGGCCTTTCAGCAGGGCGCGGGTGCCGAGTTCGCCGAAGCGGGCAAATCCCACGGCGCCGCCGGTGAACTGCCGGCAGATCGAGCCGACCATGGTAAAACACTCGGTGTCGGTGACGATCAGCTGGTACATGGTCTGGGCGATGGCAAGCGTCAGCAGCGCCACATAGACGCCCGTCAGTCGCAGGCAGGCAAGCCCGACGGCAAGCGAGAAGATCATCGCGCCGACGGCGCCCGGAACGACGGCGGCCCAGACGTTCCAGCCGAAATAGAAGCAGATCATCGCCGTGGCGTAACCGCCAAAGGCAAAAATCGCCATCTGCGCCAGCGAGAAGATGCCGGAGAAGCCGAACAGCAGGTTCCATTGCGAAGCGATGGTCGCATAAAACAGTGCCAGCACGATCTGGCCCATGACGTAGCGGCTATCGACGAAGAAGGGCAGGGCGATGGCGATGGCGATCAGCACGACGGTAATCGCCAGGTCGGTCTTTGCCGAGCCGGTCGGGCTGTTGGGGCGGGAAACGGGTTGGTTCGACATGGTTTCCCCTCACAGGCGGCGGATCTGGGCGCGGCCGAACAGACCGGACGGGCGCCAGATCAGCACGGCGATGACGACGAAGAGCAGTGACGGAAAACCCCAGCGGGCACCGGCAGCATACTGGATGAAGGCTTCGAGCAAAGCGAGGCCGAAGGCGGCGGCGACTGCGCCCGGCAGGTTGCCGAGGCCGGCGACGACACACATGATGAAGGCCTTGAGCATGGGATCGTTGCCGAGCGGAGGCGACAGCTGGGTGATCGAGCTCACCATGACGCCGCAGATGCCGGCAAGGCCGCCGGACAGTACCAGGACCTGGAAATAGACGCGGTTGACGGCAACACCCATCAGCTGCGCCGCATCGCGGTTCTGCGCCGTGGCGCGGATCGCCCGGCCCATGCGGGTGCGGTTGAGCAGCAGCGCGATGAAGGCCATCAGCACCACGACGGTCAGGATGATGACGATGTTCTGGTAGGGCAGGGCGAGCGGCCCGAGCATCAGCGTGCCGGGGATCGACAGCGGCTGCTTCAATGGCTGTCCGCCATAGATCATCAGGATGGCGTTCTCCAGCGCGATGCCGATGCCGACGGTGGCGATCATGACGTTGGATTCGAAGGTCGACTTGTCATTCTTCAGCAGGTTGCGGACGATCAGCATGTAAAGCAGGCTGCCGCCGATCATGCCGATGACGATTGCTCCAGCAAAACCGGCGATGACGGGCAGGCCGAGCGCCGACGACACCGTGAAGGCGGCGTATCCACCCATGGTCAGCATCGCCGCGTGCGCCATGTTGAGCATGCCCATCGAGCCCCAGACGAGGGAGAGGCCGACGGTTGCAAGCGCGTAGAGGGCGCCGGTGGTGATGCCGGCGACGAGAATGGACATGAGAATGTCGAGCGTCATCCGTCAGCCTCCGAGATAGGTTGCGAGCAGTTCCTCGCGGGCGAGAAGGTCGGCCGGCGGGCCGGACCAGACGATCGCGCCGTCGTCGAGAAGATGCAGCTTGTCGGCGAGATCTTCGACGCGGGCGGGGTTTTCCTCCACCAGCAGGATGGTGCGGCCCGCCTTGCTCAGTTCGGCGATGACGCCGTAGATCTGTTCGATGATCAATGGCGCGAGCCCCAGCGACGGCTCGTCGATCAGCAGGATACGCCCGCCCATCATCAGCCCGCGGCCGATGCCGGCCATGCGCCGCTCGCCGCCCGACAGCGTCGAGGCAATCTGGTGGCGGCGGTCGGAGAGTTTCGGCAGCAGGGTATAGACCTCATCGAGCCGGCGGTCGATTTCCGCCTTGCCCGGTGCCAGATAGGCGCCCATCAGCAGATTTTCGAGCACGCTCATTTCCGGAAACAGCATGTCGCCCTGCGGCACATGCGCAACGCCGAGGCCGGCGACGGTATGCGGCTTGCCGGTGACCTCGGTGCCGTCGATGCTGATCGAACCGGCGCGCAGCGGCACCAGTCCGGAAATCGTCTTCAGCAGGGTCGATTTGCCATGCCCGTTGGGACCGACGACGGTGACGAATTCGCCGGCGCCGACATCGAGCGAAATGCCTTTCAGGATATCGAGCCCGCCATAACCGGAGACGATATTCTTCAGGCTCAGGACAGGCGGTAACGTCGCAGCCGTCATGGTTGCGTCTCCCCTTCCGCGAAATACTTCTTCAGTCGTTTCTGCGTGCCTTCGCCGAGATAGGTCTCGACAACGGTCTGGTCCTCGGCAACGGCGCTCGGCGGCCCCTCGAAGATCACCTTGCCGTGATGCATGATGATGACCCGGCTCGAAAGCGCAAGCAGGAAACGCATGACGTGCTCGATCAGCACCACCGTCATGCCCTGGTCGCGCAGCTTCAGCACCAGCGCCATGATGTGGTCGATCTCGTCGCCGTTGAGGCCGCCGACGGGCTCGTCGAGAAAGAGAATCTGCGGCTTGGTAGCGATCGCGCCGGCGATCATCAGCAGCTTGCGGTCGAGGACGGGCAATTGTGCCACCGTCTCGTCCGCCTTGGCGGAGAGGCCGACGAAGGCGAGCGCCTCTTCCGTCTGGTCGCGCACCTCGTTGCCGAGGCGAAAACCCGGTATCCGCCGCTTGCCGCGGCCGAAATAGGCGGCGATGTCGACATTTTCGCGCACCGTCAGGCTGTCGAAGGCGGCGTTGAGCTGGAATGTCCGCGCCATGCCGAGCTGGCAGATCCGGTCGGCGCCAAGCCCGCCGATATCCGTATCGCCGAAACGCATGCGCCCCTCCGTCGCCGGGATGATGCCGGTGATGACATCGAAGAACGTCGTCTTGCCGGCGCCGTTCGGGCCGCCGATCCCGACGATCTCGCCCCGGTTCACCGACAGCGATACGCCATCCACCGCCGCAAGCGAACCGAAACGCTTCACGACATTTTCGCATACGAGCATGGGACCCATATCGTCGCTCATGACCTGCTCCTTCATGCGGAGAGCCTGCGGGCCGAAAGCTCCGGCCCGCATCACCCGCATTCACCGATGATGGTTATCCGTCGTGGTTATTTGAACCACGGCGGCAGGACGAAGCTGTCGGTGGCGTAGAGCGCCGGGGCGATGAGCTTCGGGTCGGTCTTGTAATCCTGGTGCTGCAGGAACTGGTGCGGCATGCCGAGCGACGGGTCGGCGACCTGCGTCGGGTAGCAATAGGTCGACTGGCCGGCCGGATCGGCGCGGTAGGTGCCGTTGACGCCGCGGTAGACGTTGCGGCGCAGCGCGGCGGCCACCTTCTGCGTCTGTTCCTTGTTGAACGGCTCGCTGGGGCCGCCGGCGATGGCTGCCGCAATCGCCCACATCCACAAGCCGTCATAGGTCTGCGAACCGGTGATATAGGCCGAATTCGGGCCGAACTTGGCACGGTAGGCTTCGCGGAACGGCTTGGAAAAATCGTCCGGCAGGCAGCCGACGACCGTCGAATAGATGACGCCGTTGACGGCTTCGCCGCCGATTTCGCGGAAGGCCGGCAGCGACGGGCCGTACTGCATGTAGACCAGGCTGTTGATCGGTTGCGCCAGGAACTGCACCATGAACTGGGCAAGGTCCTGCGGCAGGAAGTGGGTGACGATGATTGCCGCCGGCGGATCCTGGCGCAGCTTGGCGAGCGTCGGTCCCCATTGGTTGGTCGGAAAGGGTACGGTCTCGAACAGGCTGATTTCGAAGCCGTATTCCGTCGCCTTGTCGCGAATGGCGTTGGCGATGACGATCGAATATTCGTTCGCCGAGGGAATGATGGCGATCTTCTTGTTCGGCGCCTTCCACTTGTCGCCTTCCGACAATGTCTTCAGGAAGTTGAGGCAGCCGGGGCCGTACCAATATTCCGGCGGGTCGCCCTGGAAGCAGCCGTAGTAGCGATCGGGATCGGTCTTGAACTTTTCGTTGTGCGAAATCAGCGTGTTGTAGTGCATCATGATGACGTCATTGTCGGCGGCAATGTCCATCTCGATCATGTTGGTGCCGACATTGTAGCCGTTCATCAGCACCGGCGTGCTAAAGCGGTCGATGAGACGCTGCATCGCCTGGCTGACGATGTCGGCGCCCATTTCCTTGGTGTCTTCGACGTGGATTTCGATCGGCCGACCCAAAATGCCGCCGGCAGCGTTGATTTCTTCGGCGGCGAGATCGAGGCCGTTCTTGAACTCGATGCCGTCAGCCGCGGCAAAACCCGACATCGGCAAGGCCGAACCGACCGGGATCGGCGTCGTGTCCTGCGCGCGGGCAGTGCTGTTGATGTTGGCGAGAAGTGTACCGGCGGCTCCCGCGCCGATCACTCCCTGTAGCATTGCACGTCTCTTCATCATAACGGTACCCCTTTTATCCTTGGTTGTCAGTCGTCATGCGTCAGTCATGTGCTTACCTGGAGAAGAGCACCTCCAGGCTCGCCGCGGCGGAAAGGACGCGGGCATCGGCGCCACGCGCTCCGATGATCTGGAAACTCACCGGCAGGCCTTCCGGCGTCGCACCGCACGGTATCACACAGGCCGGCTGCTGGCTGAGATTGATCGGAAAATTGAAGGCGGCCCATTCCGTCCAGCGTCGGTAGCGGCCGTCGGCGGGAAATTCGAGACCGGCTTCGAAGGCCGGGATGGCCGTGCCGGGCGAGACGACAAAGTCGTACGTCTCCAGCAGCCGGTCCATGGCGCTGCCGAATTCGGAGCGGCGCACCTGCGCGGCAATCAGGCCCTTGGCATCGATCCGGCCGCCTTGCGCGGCAATATCGAGGAAGCCCGGGTCGATGCCGGCACGCTCGCTTTCGGGAACAAGCGCCAGTCTCGCAGCAGCACCGGTGAACCAGTGATGGTGGAAGAGATCGAGATGGTTTTCGCCCGGCAGCACGATCGGCTCGACGCTGGCGCCCGCCGCCCGCAGTTCCGCCACGCGGGCATCGACGATACGCTTGACGTCGGCATCGACCGCGCCGACAGGCGGCTCTGACCAGTAACCGATCTTCAGGCCGGACAGATCCACTGCCTCGTCATCGAGCGGTGCCAACTGGCCGGCGCCCTGTGCCCAGTCCTGCAGGTCGCGGCCGGACATGATCTTCAGCATCGCTTTCGCATCCGCAGCGCTACGCGTCATCGGCCCGAGATGGGCAACCGTGCCGAAAGCACTGGCCGGGTAGGCGGGTACGCGTCCGAAGGTCGGTTTCAGGCCGACGATGCCGCAGAAGGAGGCCGGGACGCGGATCGAGCCGCCGCCGTCGGTGCCGAGATGGAAGACGCCTGCACCGGTCGCCGCCGCCACCGCCGCACCGCCGGAGGAGCCGCCGGAACCCTTGCTGGGATCGACAGGATTGCGGGTGATGCCGCACAGCGTGCTGTCGGTAACGGCTTTCCAACCGAATTCCGGCGTCGTCGTCTGGCCGATGAACACGGCGCCGGCAGCGCGCATCCGCTCGACGGCGGGCGCATCGGCGCGATAAGGCTCGGCAGGCGTCGTTTTGCTGCCGTAGCGAACGCTCCAGCCGTCGACCCAGACGATGTCCTTGAGCGTGGTGGGAACGCCGTCGGCGTCGGAAAGCGGTTCGCCGGCCCGCCAGCGCTTCTCCGATGCGGCGGCAGCTTCGAGAGCGCCCTTGCGATCGACGAAGGTAAAGGCATTCAGCGACGCATTGATGTCTTCCGCCCGGTCCATGACCGCGGTCGCGACCTCGACGGGCGAAACGTCGCCTGCGCCAAACGCCTTGGCGAGCGCCGCGGCATCCAGAAGGCACAGGGAATTGATCCCGGAAAGTGGGTTGGTTTTCGACATTCTGCTTTTGAACCCCTTGTCTTCACCATCCGCTCTATCGGCGGATTTGATTTGACGAGGGCAGTCTGCCGCTTTCTTTTCGTTTCACAAAATGTATTATTCAGAAGAACTTTTTCTATTTTATGTAACAATTTTGGCGTGCCATGAACCTCACCATTCGTCAGCTCCGGTATGTCAGCGAGGTCGCCCGGCTGGGCAGCGTCCAGGCCGCCTCGAAGGCGCTCTACATTTCGCAATCCTCGATCCTGGCGGCCATTGCTTTGGCGGAAGGCGAGATGGGCGCCCGTATCTTCGACCGCCGTCCGGCGCGGGGCGTGCAGATCACCCCGGCGGGCGAACGCTTCGTCAGTGCCGCGCGCGTCATGCTGTCGGCGGCCAACGAATTCAACCGGGCGATCGGCGATCTGAGCGACCGGGTTCCCAAGGTGCTGCGGATCGGCTGCTTCGAGCCGTTCGGCGCGCTGTTCATGCCGGAGATGCTGCGCAGCTACGTCGACAATGTCGGCGACGTCGAAATCGATCTTCTCGAAGGCGACCAGGTGCAGTTGCAGGCCTGGCTTGCGGAAGGCCTGATCGATCTGGCCATTCTCTACGATATCGGCCCGATCCACACCGACAGCGTCACCCGCATCTGCCGCGTGCCGGCGCATGCCGTGCTGCATGCCGACGATCCGCTGGCCGGACGCGATGCCGTCTGGCTGTCGGATCTCGCCACCCGGCCGCTGGTGTTGCTCGACATGCCGCAGACGGCGACCTACCTGCTGACCCTGTTCGACGTGCTGGCCAAACGCCCCGAGGTGCGCTTTCACACCCGCTCCTACGAGACCGTCCGTTCCGCCGTCGCCTCCGGCTTCGGCATGTCGGTGCTCAACATGCGCCCGATCGGCCGGGCGACGTCGGACGGCGCCGCCATCGTGCGGCGGCCGATCCTCGACGATCTGCCGCCGCCGACCCTGATCGTCGCCGACATGTACGGCGCGGCCAAGCCGCTTTTCGTGCGCATCTTCATCGAAATCTTCCGGCGCTTCTTCCACGCGATCGGGCCTTCGGTCTTCTCGGTCACGCAGCCGGCGAAGGAACCCTATCTGCTGGTGGAAAGCTGACCTCCGGCGGAACTTCCCGCCGTCATGGGCGTTTTCCATCGATGGCCCGCATAGGATCAACAGTCTGTTGCTTTTGAGGGCTCATCGAACTTACGACAGGAGAAAGGAGCATGGAATGACCTTGACCCTCGTATGCACGGCTTTTGCCGAGGGCGACCAGATTCCCCAGAAATATGCGCGATCCGGAGAAAACCTGCTTCCGCCCCTGCGCTGGCAAGGCGCGCCCCCCAATGTGCAGAGTTTTGCCCTGATCGTCGAAGACCCCGATGCGCCGAGCGGAACGTTCCGCCACTGCGGCATCTTCGACATTCCTGCCGACTGGCGCGACCTGCCGGTTGGCATGGATGCGAAACATGGCGGCCTGCATTTTTCCGAAAATGATTTCGGTTACGCCCGTTATGACGGTCCGCAGCCGCCGCGCGGCCACGGCCTCCACCATTATCACTTCAAGCTGGCGGCGCTGGACGTTCCGAGCCTGCCGGTCACGGCGGCTGCCGGAGTGGAAGCGATGTGGCGGGAAGCGCGTCGGCATATCATCAGCCAGGCGTCCCTGACGGGGACGTTCGAGATGCAGTGAGTTTTTCGGGGATGGGCTGATCCCTCTCCAACGTCGTCCTCGGGCTTGTCCCGAGGATCTGCCGTCGCCTGCCAAGCAATTGACGATAAAGAATAAATCAAACATGCCTGAATCCTCGGGACAAGCCCGAGGATGGCGAATAAATGGGTGGTGCTACGGCTGAAGGCAACGATTTTTAGAACTTCACGCCGATACCGATCATCAGCGTATGCTGCTTCGGATCGACGTCGATGCCGGAAATGCTCTTTTCGCCATAGTCGCTAAAGCGGTATTCGGCGCGTCCGAAGACTTTTTGCGTGAAGGCGTAATCGACGCCGGCGCCGACCGTATAGCCGTTGAACGTGGCGCGATCCGTGCCAGCGCCGGGCACGTCGGCGTAGCCGCGAGTGACTGCCCAGCCGGCCGTCGCATAGATCAATGCATTGTCAAGCGCATAACCGACGCGGGCGCGCACCGATCCACTCAGATCCGTTCCGGCATCGACGCCACCTCCGATACCTTTTTCGTTCCAGTTGTAGTTCAGGTCGCCTTCGGCACCCAGAACCACATTGTTGTCGAGGAGATAGTTATAGCCGACGAAACCGCCGAGGATGCCGCCATTGAAATGTTCCCGGTCATTGAATCCAGGACCGTCAAGATCGCCTCTAAGCCAACTGCCGCCGCCCTGCAGACCGATATAAGGTCCGCTCCAACTGAAGGTCTCGGGCGTTGCGATCACTTCCGGAGCGATGGGCTCCTGGTAGACGAGATCAGCGGCCAAGGCAGGTGTGGTTGCCAGCAATAAGGCCGAACTTGCGATAATGGCTTTCATGGTGCCCTCCGACAGGATATCCGGTTCTTCCTCGCGATCATCTAAACGTCCCTGGACAAGGATTGTTCCCTGTGCCTTGCATTCGATCGCAAGAGCCGGAAGGATCATCCTCGCCGATCATGGCAAATTGGTGTGGCCGCATGCCGGGATTTACCCTCGGGACCGAAGCAAAAAAGCCTTCAAAATAGAAAAAAATACCGCTCCATCACCATTTCCGTGTTCCGTTGTGCCGTCTTCCTCATGCTTCTGCTGTGGCGCCAGAATAAAATACCAATTTCCATCTTTTTCGTGTGGACATCGGAGGATGGGATGCCTTAAAGTGCTCAAAGTGGTGGAAAAGCCGCGATTCCCGAGGATATTCAAAGCAGGCCGGAGGCACGATTGATCGGAGCGTTTTCATCCTTTTTCGGAAAACGTCGCTGCTCACCCTGTCTTTCCGCTATCGTTGCCGTGCTTTTGGTGACATTGTCCATGAACGGCGCTGCTTCCGCCGGTGCGGAGCGCATGGCGCTGGAGCGCGCTGCCGCGCCCGACGAGGTGGGGTCGGGAGACGCGGCTGCATCTTTCGAGCGTCTTTTTGTAATTGCTCCCGTCGCGATGGAACGGCTTTTCGTGCTCGTGCCGCCAACGACCGGCGCCGCCGATCTGGGACCGGGTGCAACGAATGCCAGGCTTTCGGCCGTTCGGGTCGCTGATTTCCCATTGTCGTCGCTGTCGCGCGGCCCGCCGGCTTCTCGTTTCTGACATGCCTGTCCGCTGGCCGGGGCGGTGATGCGTCGGTCTTCTTGCAGGAAGGAACTGTCGGGTTCCGCAAGCCGTCCTTTGCCGATCCGGACGGAATTGTGACCCTTCCAGTGTTTTCCTGAAGCCTTAGCTGCAAGCCGAAAACGACATGAACGACGAGGACCTTCTCCTTCTTCTCCTGACGCTTCCCTTCCTTGGAAGCTTCGCCGCCGCGTTGCTGAAGACGGCAGCGCGCACCGCCGCGGCGTCCCTGGCGGGACTGGTCGCCCTGGCCGCCCTGGTGATCACCGCGGCCCTCTATCCGTCGGTTGCCGGCGGCAATGTCGTGCGCATATCGTTCGAGTGGTTGCCGACGCTCGATCTGAACTTCACCCTGCGGATGGACGGGTTTGCCTGGATGTTTGCGATGCTGATCACCGGCATCGGTCTCCTGGTGGCAGTCTATGCCCACTACTACATGTCGAAGGAGGACCCGGTTCCGCGGTTCTTCTCTTTCCTGCTCGCCTTCATGGGGGCGATGCTGGGGATCGCGCTGTCGGGAAACCTGATCCTGCTGGCGATCTTCTGGGAATTGACGAGCATCGTATCCTTCCTGCTGATCGGCTATTGGCACCAGAACGCCGCAGCTCGCGACGGTTCCCGCATGGCATTGACGGTCACCGGCATGGGCGGCCTCTGTCTCCTTGTCGGCCTGCTGCTGCTCGGCCATATCGCCGGCGGTTACGATCTCGACAAGGTTCTGGCGGCGGGCGATGCGATCCGCGCCCACCCGCTCTATCTGCCGGCGCTCATCCTGGTGCTGATGGGGGCTCTGACCAAGAGCGCGCAGTTTCCCTTTCATTTCTGGCTGCCGAACGCCATGGCGGCCCCGACGCCGGTTTCGGCCTACCTGCATTCGGCGACCATGGTGAAGGCCGGCGTCTTCCTGCTGGTGCGGCTCTGGCCGGCGCTGTCCGGCACCTATGAATGGTTCTGGCTGGTCGGGCTCGCCGGCACGGCGACATTGCTGCTGGGCGCCTATTTCGCCATTTTCCAGCAGGACCTGAAGGGCCTGCTTGCCTATTCGACCATCAGCCATCTGGGGCTGATCACCACGCTGCTCAGCCTCGGCAGTCCGCTGGCGGCGGTGGCTGCGATCTTCCACATGATGAACCATGCGACATTCAAGGCATCGCTGTTCATGGCAGCCGGCATCATCGACCATGAGACCGGCACGCGTGACATGCGGCGACTGAGCGGGCTCTTCCGGTTCCTGCCGATCACCGCGACGCTCGCCATGGTCGCAAGCGCCGCCATGGCGGGCGTGCCGCTGCTCAACGGCTTCCTGTCGAAAGAGATGTTCTTTGCCGAAACCGTCGAAACCCATGCGGATTCGATGCTCGACAAGGCCTTGCCCTATATCGCGACCATCGCCGGCGCCTTTGCCGTCACCTATTCGCTGCGCTTCATCCACACCGTCTTCTTCGGCCCGCCGCCGACCGATCTGCCGAAGGCCGAGCCGCACGAGCCGCCGCACTGGATGCGCCTGCCGATCGAGCTTCTGGTGCTGCTGTGCCTGATCGTCGGCATGGTTCCGGCCATGTCCATCGGCCCGTTCCTGCACACCGCCGTCACCGCCGTGCTCGGCACCGAAACGCCGGAATACAGCCTTGCGGTCTGGCACGGCTTCAACCTGCCGCTGGTCATGAGTATCGTGGCGTTAGCCGCAGGTACTTTACTATACCTCTTGCTGCGCCGCTATCTTGCCACCTGCGAAAACGGACCGCCGCTCTTTCGTCACCTGCAGGGACAGCGCATCTTCGAGCGCATCCTCGTTACCGTTTCGTGGAAATGGGCTCGCTGGCTGGAAGCCTATAGCGGCACCCGCCGGCTGCAGCCGCAATTGCGGCTTCTGACGGCGCTGGGTTTCGTCGCCGCCTTCGTGCCTCTGTATTTCGGCGGCTTCCATCCGCGGCCGCTGTCCTTCGCCCGGCCGGACCTGGTCTTCTCGATGATATGGCTGATCGGCATCTTCTCCGCCCTCGGCGCTGCCTATCAGGCGAAATATCATCGGGTGGCGGCGCTGACGATGCTCGGCGGGGCAGGGCTGATGACCTGCCTGACCTTTGTCTGGCTTTCCGCCCCAGATCTGGCGCTCACCCAGCTGCTGGTCGAGGTTGTGACCACCGTGCTCATCCTGCTCGGCCTGCGCTGGCTGCCGAAACGCAACGAGAAGATCGACAACACCGTCAACTTCTCCGGCCGGCTCCGCCGCCTGCGCGACCTCACCATCGCGGTCGCCTGCGGTATCGGCATGTCGCTGCTCTCCTATGCGGTGATGACGCTGCCGGTGCCGGATGCCATTGCCAATTATTTCCTGGAAAAAGCCTATACCGAAGGCGGCGGGCGCAATGTCGTCAATGTCATCCTGGTCGATTTCCGCGCCTTCGACACGATGGGCGAGATCACCGTGCTCGCCATCGTCGCCCTGACCGTCTTTGCCCTGCTGCGCCGGTTCCGTCCGGCCGCCGACAGTGTCGCGGTGCCGGAGCAGCAGCGCATCCAGAATGCCTATGACGATGCCCGTCCCGAGCGCGCGCCGGGCGATACCGTGCGCGATTACCTGCTGGTGCCGTCGGTGATCATGCAGTGGCTGTTCCCGGTCATCATCACCTTCGCAGCCTTCCTGTTCGTCCGCGGCCATGATCTGCCGGGCGGCGGTTTTGCCGCCGGCATCGCCATGGCGATCGCCTTCCTGCTGCAATATCTCGCCGGCGGCGCGCGCTGGGCGGAAGACCGCCTGCGCATCCTGCCGGTCCGCTGGATCGGCGCCGGCCTGCTGACCGCCGCCGCTACGGGCATGGGGTCGTGGCTGTTCGGCCGGCCGTTCCTGACGACGTATGCGCAATATGTCGACATTCCGCTGATCGGCAAGGTTCCGCTGGCGACGGCGATGCTCTTTGATCTCGGCGTCTTCGCACTCGTGGTCGGCGCCACCGTTCTGATGTTGATCGCACTTGCCCACCAGTCGATCCGCGTTTACCGCGTCCGTTCGCCGGAACCGCTCAAGTCGGAGGAGGCGTGATGGAACTCGTTCTCGCAATCGGTATCGGCGTGATGACCGGCTCCGGTGTCTGGCTTCTCCTGCGCCCGCGCACCTATCAGGTGATCGTCGGGCTTTCGCTGCTGTCTTATGCCGTCAACCTGTTCATTTTCGGCGTTGGTGGCATCAAGCGGCACGCGCCGCCGATCCTGCCGGAGGGCGGTATCGCCGATCCGGCAAGATTCACCGATCCGGTGCCGCAGGCCCTGGTGCTGACGGCGATCGTCATCGGTTTCGCCACCACGGCGCTGTTCCTGGTGGTACTGCTGGCCTCCCGCGGCCTGACCGGCACCGACCATGTCGACGGGCGGGAGCAGTCGAAATGAGTTTTTGGTCCGAACACCTGGTCATCGCGCCTATTCTAATCCCGCTCGTCGTCGGCGCCATCCTGGTGCTGCTCGACGAAAAGCGCCGTGTCGCCAAGTCGATGATCAGCGTGCTGTCGACGCTGGCGCTGCTCGTCGTCGCCGTGCAGATCATGCGTTATGTCAGCGCGGTACATGCGCCGGGCGCGTCCGTGACCGCCGTCTACATGCTCGGCAACTGGCCGGCGCCCTTCGGCATCGTTCTCGTCGCCGACCGGCTGTCGGCGATGATGCTGGTGCTGACCGCGCTTCTGGCGCTGGCCTCGCTGATCTTTTCTCTGGCGCGCTGGCACAAGGCGGGGCCGCATTTCCACACGTTGTTCCAACTGCTGCTGATGGGGCTGAACGGCGCCTTCCTGACGGGGGATCTCTTCAATCTCTTCGTCTTCTTCGAAGTGATGCTGGCGGCTTCCTACGGGCTCCTGCTGCACGGCTCCGGCCCGGCGCGCGTCAAGGCGGGCCTGCACTACATCGCCGTCAACCTGGCGGCGGCATTGCTGTTCCTGATCGGCGTCAGCCTGATCTACGGCATCACCGGAACGCTGAACATGGCCGATCTCGCGGCACGCATTCCCGAGCTGCCGCATGAAAACCGCATCCTGCTGGAGGCCGGCTGCGCCGTGCTGGGGGTCGCTTTCCTGGTCAAGGCCGGCATGTGGCCGCTGAATTTCTGGCTGCCGCCGGCCTATACCGCCGCTGCCGCTCCCGTTGCGGCCATCTTCGCGGTCATGAGCAAGCTCGGCGTCTACGTCATAATGCGGCTTTCGCTGCTGCTGTTCGGTGACCAGGCCCAGGAATCGGCAGGCTTCGGCTTCGACGTTCTGCTGTATGGCGGCATGATCACCATGGCGTTCGGCGCCGTCGGGGTCGTGGCGTCCCAGGCGCTCGGCCGGCTTGCCGGTTATTCCGTTCTTGTCTCCTCCGGTACGATGCTCGCCGCCGTCGGCTGGGGCTCGACCGGCGTCACCGCGGGCGCGCTGTTTTATATGGTCAGCTCGACATTGACGATTGCCGCTTTCTTCCTGCTCATCGAACTGGTCGAAAGAGGACAGGATGCCGGCGCCAACGTTCTTGCCGTCACCATGGAAGCCTATGGCGACGCCGACGAGGAAGAGGAGGATGACGAGGTGGGCGTGGCGATGCCCGGAACGCTGGCGGCGCTCGGCATCTGCTTCGGCATGTGCGGCATTCTGCTGGCGGGCCTGCCGCCGCTGTCTGGCTTCATCGCCAAGTTCGCCATGATGTCGTCGATGTTCAATCCCGCCGGGCTCGGCAGCGACCTTGCCATCCGCCCGTCCGCCTGGTGGCTGGTCGCCCTCATCATTCTGTCGGGATTGTCGGCGCTGATCGCCATGACGCGCGCCGGCATCCGCACCTTCTGGGCCTCGATCGAGGGAACCGTGCCGCGGGTGCTGGTGATGGAAATGGCGCCGGTGATCCTTCTGCTGTTCCTCACGGTGATGCTGACCCTCGAAGGCGGCTCGGTGATGGCCTATCTCGAGGAGACCGCCCGCAACCTGCATGTCCCGCAAAGCTATATGAACGACGTCATGAGCGCACAGCCGATCAAGCCACAGGAAGGGGGGCAGCCATGAGGACAATCCTTCCCTATCCGCTGCTGTTCGTCTCCCTGGTGCTGATGTGGCTATCGCTCAACCGGTTCTCCCTGGGGCATCTGGTGCTCGGTTCGGTGATCGCGCTGCTGGCATCGGCGGCGATGGCATCGCTGCGGCCGGACAAGCCGCAGCTGAAGAAGATCGGCTCGTTTGCCCGGCTGCTGGCCCTGGTCTTCTATGACATCATTCTCTCGAACCTGTCGGTGGCGTCGCAGATCCTCAACGACCGCAAAGGCCGGCGCAAACCCGGCTTCATGACCATTCCCCTGGAGATGACGAACCCGACGGGCCTTGCCATCCTGGCGGTGTTGCTGACCAGCACGCCGGGCACCGCCTGGCTCGAATATAATTCGACGGAGAGCACGCTCCTCATCCATATCCTCGACCTCAAGAACGAGGAGGAATGGCTGGAACTGATCAAGAATCGCTACGAACGCATGCTGATGGAGGTTTTCGAATGAGCGCCGACATTCTCTACTGGTCGATCGCCATCGCGCAGGTGCTGCTCGCCGTCGCCATGGCGTTCGCCTGCCTGCGGATGTTCCGCGGCCCGCGGGCACAGGATCGCGTTCTCGGGCTGGATACGCTTTACGTCAATTCCATGCTGCTGCTCATCACCTACGGCATCCGCGTTGGAAGCCCCATCTACTTCGAAGCCGCGCTGATCATCGGTCTTCTCGGTTTCGTGGCCACGGTGGCGCTGGCCAAATTCCTGATGCGCGGGGAGGTGATCGAGTGAGCTATCCAGACGAACTGCCGATGTGGGCGGCCCTTCTCGTCTCGTTTTTCCTGCTGCTCGGTGCCGGCCTGTCGCTGCTCGGCACCGTCGGCTTCCTGCGCTTCAAGTCGTTCTATGAACGCCTGCATGCGCCGACGCTCGGCACCAGCTGGGGCACCGGCGGTATCCTGACGGCCTCGATGATCTTCTTCACGGTGACGGAAGGGCGACCGGTCTTTCACGAAATCCTTATCGGTATCTTCGTCACCGTCACGACGCCGGTTACGCTGATGCTGCTCGCCAGGGCGGCACTCCACCGCGACCGCAGCGAAAACGACCCCACGGTGCCTTCGGCCAGCATCCTGACGAAACCGGGCAAGACGGTGATCGGCGATTAGGCGCCTGTTATAAACCCTCGCGTCAGCAGACCCAGGGCTCCGGTTCGCTGACGACGCGGCCCGACGTGTAGTCGCGAGTAAAGGCGACACGCTTTTCATCGTCACGGCGTTGCGAAAGATCGATGCGGCCAAGATCGACGAAGGTCGGCGGAAGCACGACGAGCGATCCGATTTCCATTTCCCGCTGGCGTGAAAGAAACTTGAACATGCGTGCCTCCCGTTTCGAAAGGAATCGCCTAAGCGTTTCCTATATCGAGTTGTGGAGGACATTCGTTAATACTCGATTAACCATAAATATTCGAAATTCTGGTGGTCCAGCGCTTGCGCGGGCGGCACAACCGTTCATTCTGTGGCTGCATGTCATAAGGGGTTCCAAGGGGCTTGCCCCTGGCGCACTTGCCGGTTTTCTTCCAGTCCGTCTTGTGGCTGGTTGGAAAACCGTGCAACGCATCGCCCGACACCCAATGCGTACCATATTGGGGCGATGCTTAGGTGCGCTGTACGCATTGATACATGCCTGCCGTGCCGGTTCAAGGTAGGAACTGATGAAGCAGGATGCGGTCGCAATCGCCCCTGAGCTAGATCGCAATTCTATAGTTCACGGAAACCCTATCAGGTGATGAATATTGACAATATTTGTCACGCTTCCCATAGTCTGGGTAGAACGAAAGGGTACGCCGATGCCGTCAGGTAGCATTCACGTCAAGGTCAGCGGTGCGCTGCAAGATCACATCCAGCAGCAGATTGGCGACGATGGCCTATATGAGAACGCCAGCGAATACATCCGCGCGCTTATACGCCGGGACCTGCAAAGCCGCGACGAGGCATGGGAGGCTTTGCAAAAGGAGCTAGCCCCCGCCATGCGCGCCGATGACAGTGAATTCGTCACCGTCTCGGCTGAGGACGTCATCCGTCGTAACAAGCGCCGCTGACCATGGCGGGATATCGCTTTTATCCCCGCGCGGACGCCGCGCAGGACAGGATTTGGCATGACACCGCGGAGACTTGGGGGGAGGCGCAGGCCGACGCCTATATTCGGGGACTGCATGCGCATTTGCAGTGCCTTTGCGAGAGTCGCCTGATTTGGCGGAGACTCCCGCAAAAAATGGCGGTCCCGGCCGACATCAAGCGAGAAGCTTATTTCAGCCGGTACGAGCACCACTATGTATTCTTCCGCGAACTGGGAAACGGTGATCTCGGTGTCACGAGCATCCTGCATGAACGCATGGATATGGCGGTACGCCTCAAGGAAGACCTTGCAGCGCTGCATGCTAAAGAAAGCAGATTGGAATAACCGCTACAGCGCGGTTCTGTTCACTCATGAAGGGTAGGCTCCTTCGTCGCCGGAGATTGATGGCCCTGGCATCAATGGTGTTCTTAAGGTGCACGGCATAGTGCTTTTCGATCATCTCCACACTCGTCCGGCAGTTTTTGGCAATCTGGTAGATGTCGGCGTCTTCCAGCAGGCGCGGGCAGATATAGGTAGCCGGAGGCTGTAAGCGGAGCGGCGATTTCCTTCGCGGTCAAACTTCAATTCGCAGTCCGCCAGCACCCTGTTAAACTGCTTCAACTGGCCCGCGCGGCTTTTATCCCGCGACTCGAAATATTCAAGCTAACTCATAATACAATTTTGATTGTAAGTCTTTGATTTTTTTGGTGAGAGCGCAGGGATTCGAACCCTGGACCTACTGATTAAAAGTCAGGATTTTATGTAATTATTCAAAATATGTAAGTGCAAACCGCCTCTTAAATCGAACATAAATTTTCAATATGTTATGATATGTTTGCAAACCAAGAAATTCCTCTTACCGCCAAACTCGCAATACAGTACGTCTCCATTGTGGGTTGAGTCAATCTGATTTCAATCGATCTTGAAAGTCCACCAATTTTGCCATTGCTTGCTCAGCCAGTTCAGTCTTTCCGCCGAGATAGTGAGCATCGAGAATCGCATCGACGTCACGCAGGCTGTGGCCCGTGATTGCTGCGATCTGTGCATTCGAGCAACCGGCGAGGGCCAGGCGCGTGACGGCCGTTCCGCGTAGGTCGTGGAAGGTTAGCCCTTCGATTTCTGCCTTGCCGACCGCTTTACTCCACGATGAACTGAAGCCGTCCAGCGTCCATGGCGTCCCGCGCGTATTCGTCAAGATAACAGGTGAACGCCTCTTCATCGTATCAAGCATCTCCTTCAGCGGTTGCCCGACAGGGATGACCACCTTGGCGCCGGTCTTGGATTGCTTGAAACGCAGTGTGCGCCCGTCGTAGGCGCTCCATGGAGTTCGAAGCAGATCGCCCTTTCGCTGACCCGTCCATAACGCCATCATCAGCGCCGCGCGAACTTCGACGCTGGCGGCCGCGATAAGACGCCCAATCAGCTCGTCGGTCCAGATTTTATCAGCGCGATCAGCTGAATAGAGCCGCCCGCCGCGCTCGGCAACATTCACTGATATTCGCCCGCTATCTTTTGCATGCGACAAGACGCGGGCGAGGGTGGTCCACGCATAGTCTGCGGTGCGCGGCCGGTCAGCCATGCTGTCACGCCACTTCTTAAACTCGCCACGGTGCCTTTTGTCCTGGATTGCAAATATCGGAACTTTTCCGAATTTTTCCCGGATCATATCGAGATAGCGATCGTATTCTCGGCGGGTCTTCTCAGCCTTGTTCAAGAAGTCAGTTGATGCGCGATACTCGGTAATCAGAGCATTCATAGTCTCTGACTTGTCGACTTGCCTGTCTTTTGTCGCATCAGCATATGCGCGAGGCAGCATAGGGTCGCCAGGCTGCATAGGCTCGCCGCTTTTTGTCTTAAGCATTGGCCCGCCGCGCCAAGCGTAGCAGTAATAAATGGTTTTTCCACTGGCCAAGGTCTTTTTGACCTTCATCAAGCCCTTAAGCCGAACCCGCATTTTCCCTCATCCACTTCTCATACGGATCTTCGTTGTCATTCGTGCCCAGGCCGCTAAGTTCGTCAAGCCGAGAGTCAATCGCCCGCTTGTCCCACTTCCGCGTGCCAGCGATGGGCCGCGGCATCTTCATAGTTGCCACCCACATAGAAAATGTGGATTCCGCGATGCCGCAGTAAGCCGCCGCCTCGCGTCTGCCGAGAAGGCGAGGGCCGTTGTCATTATCGTGCTTCATGGCACCACCGCCCTATTTAAGGGCGCTGGTGTTTGCGTATAGTCATTAGACATGATTGGCCTCGTACCGCTTGCGGCTGGCGTTGTAGGTCGCCCCGCCGGGGTTGATCTCCAGCCAGCGGCGAACGTCGAGGCTCGCCTGCGGAGCCGAAACCCCAAACGTCTGGCAAATTTCGAAGCGATTGAAGTGCCCGAATTTCTTGAGGCAGAACGATATGAACCACTGCCGGCGGTCGGGGTCGGACAGTTTGAGCGCGTCCTTGAGCGCCGCATTCTGCTGCTCAAGATCCTCGATCACCCGGCCGCGCCTATCCATCTCGGCCGCGATATCTTCGTATGAAGCTGATCGCTGGTAGACAACGATGCTCATCGCGAACCCTCCGATTTCGCCAGCGTAATGACGAGTGCGGCAAGGGCCTCGACCCTTTCGCATAGCCTCTCACGACCAGCGCAATCGCACTCACCATTGGCGAACTGGCAAATCTTGACGCCAATTCGCCTTTTGGTGTCATCATTGGATGCTGCTTGACGTAGGAAGCTCACGGTTCGGAGCCTCCCATGATCGCGCGGATGGCGTCCGCCGTTAACTCGCAGGCATCGGCCGCCAATAGAAAAGCATCATGCGAGCGATCCGATAAGGTGGTGGCTGCCTGTTTTTCAAAATGAGCGGCGTGCTCGTCGGCAATCTTCGCCGCGCGCTCGATGCCTTCGGCGAACCCGGATACACGGGCCTGATCGAGCTGTGCTTTCCACTCGACGTCCGTCATTTTGGTCTTGGGTGTGTCGGTCATCATACCCACCTCGAATAAGTGATTTGGAACCAAGCCCACCGCACCCACCAGATGGTTTCGCCGTTGGACTTCGCACGTTCGGTCAGAGACTTCCGGTGTGTGAAGGTTGGGCGCCACCAGAATGTTCTTGGGGGCCGGCGTTTCGATCAACGAGACCCAGGGCTTGGTGCGCTCTTCGAACGTCCCGTCATTTTTGCACCATGCGCGCCAGCACTCTTCGCAGTAGGCATCCTGCGCGTGGGCATAAAACTCGCGTTTGCAATTCGGGCAATGATCCAAGCTACGCATCGGAGCCCTCCGTGGTGGCGAGGCAGGACAAGATGCGGGCCTCAAAGTCAGCCTGCGCGGCTGCCTTGGCTTCGGCTTCGCGATGAAACCGTCCCGACGCATGTGGGGCCGCATCAACGACTTGCCACAGCCAATTGCCAAGGCCGTCATTCAGTGGGTCGGGGTAGGGCCAGACCATCCACTTCGCGCCAAGCGCAATTGCTGTCCGATCCTCGCGCCACTTTAGAGGCTTCACTCGCAAATTGTTCTTGGGGGAGGGGGTTTCAGGGTTCGTCATGCTGCGATCTCCATGTAGGCGCCGATCACTTCGGCCGCGACTTGCGGGACGATGGCATTGCCGTAGGCGCGCAGGCGTCCCATTTATGAAACCGTCCCGACGCATGTGGGGCCGCATCAACGACTTGCCACAGCCAATTGCCAAGGCCGTCATTCAGTGGGTCGGGGTAGGGCCAGACCATCCACTTCGCGCCAAGCGCAATTGCTGTCCGATCCTCGCGCCACTTTAGAGGCTTCACTCGCAAATTGTCCTGGGGCGCGCGGCCCTGATTTTGATCGCTCATCGAAAATTCCTCTTGCAATCCGGAAATAAATGTCCTAGATTTAGGACATGAACGGAAGGGAATTGTCCCGCCGATCTGGGCAAGGAGGCCCGAAAATCATGACCAACAATCAAATCCGCGCTCGCATCCTCGAAACTGCTGACAAGGTCGTCATCAAGCGTAACGGCGAAGTCCATGCCTACGGCGTTATGCCGAATAGCAATGTGACCGGCTGGTATCTGGTCGGCTTCCGTGACGAGCTGGCCCGTGAATTCGAAGGTGAAGCCGCATGACCGCAAAACTTCTGAAAGATGCCGGCGAGGCCCTTTATGGGCCT
>NZ_QFBC01000059.1 GCF_003122325.1 Rhizobium album | reverse complement strand
GCAAATGGTGGGGGGTGACATTAGAAGGCAAATCCTCGAATTCATCCAAATGTCATATGACCTTTCGACTTGGGCGGCGTGCATCAATTGGCGCAGCAAAGAGAACCAGAAGGAATGGCTGGACGAATTGCGTGAGAAGATTGAAGCGGTGCAGGAAGCCGCGACGATCCTCAAAGCCGTCGCTGCTGTAGCAGACATTCTGCCTGTTCAGGCATTTGACACGGCCGTTGAGAGACTGCAGGCAGAGCTGGGTCGTGAAGGCGTCTATGTGCACCATGCCACGGCTCAACGCGCTCTCCGCGCCGCTCTCTCCGCCACCACGGAGGGCTCCGACCGATGAGATATACCGTCGAACCACGCAACATGGCTCGCGACGAGTTTTCCCAGAGCGGCCTGACCTATGCCGATTTGGGACGTGATGATCTGGAGCGCCTTCGCAAAACGCTAGACCGACACCTGATGAAGGCCGGCACCATCGAAGGCTACAAAATGGACCGAGGCATGCGCCTCGTCGATTGGCCGAACGGATGGGCCGCCCTCACCTGCAAAGCCTATTATTTCGAAAATCGTGAAGCTGTCACGTTCGGCCGCAACGGATTCATCGGCTTCGCTGGATGGGCCGATGATCGAAACGTAGCCCCGATCCTGGACGGTTTTTCGGAATGGGTAGCCGAAACAACAAAGCAGAAGGCAGCGGAACGCGCCTTGATGCTGGAAAGTGGGGCAGCATGAACTCGACTGATCTCGAAAACATGATCCGCACTATGAACGCTAGCGAGCGAGACGCCATCGAGGTTGCCGCACAGTCTGTCCTTGATGCAGTGAAAGCGGTCGGCGCTATCAGCATCATGCCTTCACCATCCATGCCGCTGACCGGTGTCCTCATGCACATTCACCCCAAGGTCTATGATCGGCTGCAGAAGATGAAGCTGGAAGCCGACCCGACACCGCCCCGACCGAA
>NZ_QFBC01000058.1 GCF_003122325.1 Rhizobium album | reverse complement strand
AGGTGGCGCTGGCCGCCATCCGAGGCGAGCAGACGTTGGTGGAATTATCCCAGCAGTTTGACGTGCATGCCAATCAGATCAAACAGTGGAAAGACCAGCTCCTTGAGGGGGCGACAGGCGTTTTCGGCGATGAAGCGAAGACGGAGCCGGCGGGTCCGACCGTCGATGTCAAAACGCTGCACTCAAAGATCGGCGAACTGACACTGGAGAACGATTTTTTAGCCGGAGCGCTCGGCAAGGCGGGATTGCTGGGCGGAAAGAAATGATCGACCGTGCACACAAACTGTCGGTCACACGTCAGGCGAAGCTTCTCGGCTTCAGCCGTGGCAGCGTCTACTATTCTCCACGTCCAGTGTCGGAGGACGATCTTGCCCTGATGCGGCGGATCGACGAGCTGCATCTCGACTACCCATTTGCCGGAAGTCGGATGTTGCAAGGGCTCTTGAGGGGAGAAGGGCTGGAAACTGGGCGGCTTCCCGTCGCGACGTTGATGAAGAAGATGGGCATCGAGGCGATATACCGTCGCCCGAACACCTCCAAACCAGCGCCAGGTCACAAAATCTATCCCTACCTCCTGCGCAAGCTGGCGGTCACCCGGCCTAATCAGGTCTGGGCAATGGACCTGACCTACATCCCTATGGCTCGCGGCTTCGTCTATCTCCGCGCCGTCGTGGACTGGTTCAGCCGAAGGGTTCTATCGTGGCGTTTGTCGATCACGATGGAAGCCGCTTTCTGCATCGAAGCTGTCGAGGAGGCACTCGCTCGCTACGACAAGCCTGACATCTTCAATACGGACCAGGGATCGCAGTTCATCTCGGTGGACTTCACGGCGGTGCTGAAAAAAGCTGAGATCGCCATCTCGATGGATGGCAAGGGCGCGTGGCGGGACAATGTCTTCGTCGAACGGCTCTGGCGGTCGATCAAATACGAGGAGGTCTATCTCCATGCCTACAAGAGCGTTCCCGAGGCCCGAGCTGCCATCGGCCGGTATCTGAGCTTTTACAACACCCGACGCCCACATTCATCCCTTGACCGGCAGACGCCGGATCGGGCCTACTTCAATGCGCTGACGCCGATGATGGTGGCAGCATAATCGAGGCGGAAATCCACTTAGCAAAACGCCCGAAACTGTTCAGACAAACCGAG
>NZ_QFBC01000057.1 GCF_003122325.1 Rhizobium album | reverse complement strand
TGTTCTTGGGGGAGGGGGTTTCAGGGTTCGTCATGCTGCGATCTCCATGTAGGCGCCGATCACTTCGGCCGCGACTTGCGGGACGATGGCATTGCCGTAGGCGCGCAGGCGTCCCATTCTGGCGGGAACCCCATCAACCAAGAGGCTAAGGCCGGGTTCAACGCGCCGGGTCTTCCCGTCTGCGCCGGTGGCCCATCCAGCCGAAGACCAAGACGGTTCGCGACTTGTGCCGTCCGAACCTCCTGTGGGAGTAGCCCCATCATCACTTCTGCTATCTGCTCCAAGCTTAGAGCGGACGAAGACGACTGCCCTGCCTTCGTCTTCGGGTTGAGCGCATTCGGGCTCGTGCGATTGACCCGGACGCGCGGTGTCGGCCACAAACCAAAGGCGATCTCTCCGGTGCGGCGCGTTGACGGCGCAAGCCGGAACAACTGTCGCCCCGCAGGAGTAGCCGATGCCTTCCAAGTCAGAATGCACTCCGTCGAGCCAATTTTGGCCAATCGCAGCCGCAACCTGCTCTCCCATGACGACATCGGGTCGGCGGGCACGGATGAGTTCGAAGAGCGTTGGCCAGAGGTGTCTTTCATCCGTCTGACCTTTGCGTCTGCCGGCTTCACTGAACGGCTGACAGGGGCATGAACCTGTCCAAAGAGGTCGGTCATCGTGCCATCCGGCGAGGCGGGCGGCGTATGACCATCCACCGATACCAGCGAAGAAATGGCATTGGGTATAGCCTTTGAGGTCGTCTGGCTGGACATCCACGATGCTCCTTTCGTCGACATCGCCAGGCGCGATGTGCCCGGCAGCAATAAGATTGCGCAGCCATTGCGCAGCGTAAGGGTCGATCTCGTTGTAATAGGCTGTCACGGCTCGGAGCCCTCCGCGGTGGTGGAGGCCATGGCGATTTCGACAAGCTGGTTCCACGCGCCAACGAGAATGCGAGCGGTCTGACGCGAGTTCGGGCTGTTTCCGGTGTTCGCGAGGACAATGGATGTGCCTGCCAGCGCGACATAGCTGATAGTCGTCTCTTCCGCTTCGATCTCATAGCCTTCGCGGGTCATGCGCAGCGTGTCGCGATAATCCTCGATGTGCTTTTCGTCCGACTGGCAAAAGGTCTGGCCCCATTCAACAAGGCCAACTTTCAGCAGACTTTCGATGACGTCGGCCGGCAGTTCGAAGCCCGTCATTT
>NZ_QFBC01000056.1 GCF_003122325.1 Rhizobium album | reverse complement strand
ATTGATCAGCTTGCTGCTGGCAGGCTGATGAGCGGATCATCGCTCATCGCGGCGATGGTTTCCAGTGTCATATAGCGGGATCGTTGGACTGCCCATTCATCGTTTTGTTCGAGTAGCAGCGCGCCAACTAGCCTGACGATGGCATCGTCGTTGGGGAAGATGCCGACGACCTCGGTGCGTCGCTTGATCTCGCCGTTGAGGCGTTCGATCGGGTTGGTCGAATGAAGCTTGGCCCAGTGCTGCTTGGGAAAGGTCATGTAGGCGAGCACGTCCTGCTCGGCGCTGTCCATGAGCGTGGCGAGTTTCGGCACCTTCGGCCTGATCTGGTCGGCGACATTGCGCCACTGGGTGCTTGCGGCCTCTGGCGCGTCCTGGGCGAAGGCCGTGGCGATGAAGGCGGAGACGACACGCCGTCCGCTCTTTCCCGCATGGGCAAGCGCATTGCGCATGAAGTGAACCCTGCAGCGCTGCCAGGTGGCAGAGAGCACCTTTGACACGGCGGCCTTGATCCCCTCATGAGCGTCGGAGACAGCAAGCTTGACGCCGCGCAGGCCCCGTCTGGTCAGCTTTCGAAGAAACTCAGTCCAGATCGCCTCGGCCTCGGATGTGCCGATCTCCATGCCAAGCACTTCGCGTCGGCCGTCGGTGTTTACACCCACTGCGATGATGACAGCGACCGAGACGATGCGCCCGCCGCGCCGGACCTTCAGATAGGTCGCGTCAATCCAGAGGTAGGGCCATTCGCCTTCGATGGGCCTGTCGAGAAAGGCCTTCACCTTGTCGTCGATCTCTTCGCACAGGCGGGACACCTGGCTCTTGGAAATGCCGCTCATACCCATGGCCTTGACGAGGTCGTCGACCGAGCGGGTCGAGACGCCCTGGATGTATGCTTCCTGGATCACCGCCGTCAGGGCCTTCTCCGCCATCCGGCGCGGCTCAAGGAAGCTTGGGAAATAGCTGCCGGTGCGCAGCTTCGGGATACGAAGCTCGACTGTACCAGCACGTGTCTCCCAGTCCCGGTCGCGATAGCCGTTACGCTGAGCCAGCCGAAAGCCATTCTTCTCGCCATAGCCCGCGCCCGTCTTCGTGCTGACCTCCAGGGACATCAACTTCTCGGCAGCAAAGCCGATCATCTCCCGGAGCAAATCGGCATCAGCGCTCTTCTCAACGAGCGAGCGCAGGGTCATCATGTCGTCGGTCATCGGTGATCTTTCCTTCAGGTTGGTCTTGAACAACCCGACCCTACCGGAAAAACACTGGTGACCGCCGATACCCTGATACACCACCTCCTGGGACACGATC
>NZ_QFBC01000055.1 GCF_003122325.1 Rhizobium album | reverse complement strand
ACGATGACGTAATTGCTGCCGGCATGTCCCAGTCTCCTCGATGGTGGCAGATTGGTCCCAGTGACAACGGGAGGACATCACAGTGAAACAGTATGTCGGATTGGACGTCTCACAGAAGGAAACTGCTGTTTGCGTCGTTGACGAGACCGGTCGCCTGCTCTTCGAGGGCCGGGCGAAATCGGATCCTGGCGCTTTGGCGGCGCTTCTGGCGAAGAAGGCCCCGCATGCGGAGCGCGTTGGCTTCGAGACCGGTGCTATGTCGAGCTGGCTTTGGCATGAACTGAAGAGGACTGGCGTGCCGGTGGTCTGTATCGACGCGCGGCACGCACATGCGGTTCTGTCCGTCCGGATGAACAAGAGCGATGAGAACGACGCGCGCGGCTTAGCCGAACTGGTTCGGATTGGATGGTATCGCGAGGTTGCGGTAAAGAGTGAGGCCAGCCAACAGGTCCGCTCGATGCTGATCGCGCGGTCCCGGCTCGTGACGATGCGACGAGATCTCGAAAATCAGGTCCGATCAATGTTGAAAGAATGCGGCCTAATCTTCCCTCGCGCCATCGCAGGTCAGTTCCAGCGCTGCGTCACCGAATTGACCGGAGACGGTCACGTTCTTTGGCGGGTTTTGCTACCACTGCTCTCCGTGCATGCCTATGTTTGCCGAGAGCTTGATGGGTTGGACCGCCAGGTCCGACAGATGGCTCGAGCAGACGAGACGACAAGGCGGTTGATGACCGTGCCGGGCATCGGCGTGGTAACGGCACTGACCTTCCGTCATACGATCGACGATCCGTCCCGCTTTCGAAGCGCAACATCCGTGGGTGCCTATCTCGGTCTAACGCCGCGACGCAAGCAGTCGGGCGAAACGGATAGTCTCGGCCATGTGTCTCGATGGGGCGATCGTTTGCTGCGAACGTATCTATTCGAGGCAGCCAGTGTGTTGCTCCATCGGACTCGGCGCTGGTGCGCGCTGAAAGCCTGGGGACTGCGGCTGGCGAAACGCAACGGAATGAAGAAGGCGCAGGTCGCTGTTGCTCGCAAACTGGCCGTCATCCTGCACTGCATCTGGATCGATGGCACCTCGTTCCAGTGGGGCAAAGAGCCGGCCTGACACTGAACATTCACCCGAGATCGCAGGGCTGCTTTGGGCCTGTGATGTCCCGCCGGGACGGTGGTTGCGATGACCTCGCTCAATCGGCTGCGGCACAAACAACCGCGCTCCGCACGTTGAGGCATCCGACCCGAACATCATCATGAGGCCATGACCTCGAAAAGGACCATGACCCCGGCACGGGCAAAACAGGCTTGACTAAGTCCCGCAATTAAAGGGC
>NZ_QFBC01000054.1 GCF_003122325.1 Rhizobium album | reverse complement strand
CGATAAGCGAGGTAGGCCTCGGCGCGAGACAACATCGTGGCGGGCCCGGTCATGCGCACGCTCCCGGCCACGGCAGAGCCACGGCCGCCAGCCTGGTTTGATCGACGCGAGCGTAGCCCGCAGTCGTCACCACACTCCTGTGCCTCATGATGTCCGCAACCTGTTTCAGAGGCACGGCGCCGTTTACCAGACGGCTCGCAATCGTGTGGCGGAATATATGGATTCTCGTGCAGTCCCAGCCCAACCGTTCGTAGACCGCATAGACTGCTCGCTGCACCGAACGCGGAGTGATCGGTTCTCCGAGCGGCGCCACATGCCGAACGAAGACCTCCCGTCGTTGTGTGGCCTGCCGCTCGTGTACGATATAGTCGGCGATCGCTTCACCGGTCGCAAATGGAAGCGGCATGGGATCTGATCGGCGCGACTTGGAGCGTACCCAGATCAAGCCTTTCTCCCAGTCAATGTCATCGAGCGTCAACCGGGTTACCTCGATCGCCCGCATCCCAAGGTCTGCGAGGCATCTGACGATGGCATGAACTCTCTTCCGGGTTCGACCGATTTCCGCCGAGACCTCCAGCAATCGCGCCAGTTCCGCCGAACTGAATCCCGTTTGCAGCTTCGCCGGCGTTTTCATCGCCGGTGCTGGGATGGCTATTTTCAGCTGCCGGACATCGTCGCCCAGAAGCGTTCGATATCGGAGATAGCACCTGATAGACACCGCATAGCTGCGAATGGTGGCAGGCTTCCATCCGCGACCGGCGAGCACGAACTGACGAATATGCAAGGGGGATAGGTCGGCCATATCAACACGGCCATTCTTCACAACGCCAACCAGCAGCCGCCGGGCGAGATCGCGATGCTTGCGGCGTGAACCCGCGGACATGCCCCAAGCCTCTTCCAGCATCTTGTCGAACGCCTGGAGTTCGCGATCGATCGCCGCGAGGTTCATCGGCGGGATCAGGCGTTGCGCTCTCATTTTGACCGCAAGATTCAAGGCGTAGCGCATCGATGTCACCCCGGTGCGCATTTTCCAGAAACCGGAGCAACGGCAACCACTTTCGTGCTCTGCCAGAAACGCCTCCATGTGGTCAGATGTGAAGCTCTCCATGGTCACGCCATGATCGCTCAGCCAGTAGCCAAAATGGAGGACGACGGCGGTGTATTGGCGCCGGCGTTCGACGTCATAACCTCGGCGCTCATAATGATCGTGGACCATTCGAGCGAGTGGCGAAAGAATATTGTCTGGGTCTTCGGTTCGAAGACGGAGGTGCAGTGGGGTCGGCAATCGCGTTCTCCTTTTTCGCTGAGTTGCGATTGCGAGGTTGCCTTCGCTCCTGTGCCCGACGCTGAGGATTGACGGGCAACGAGCTTATTATGTGCAGGTGAAAGTCGAGGATGCTCTGCAAAGCAGGGCGATCGAGCCTGAGGTGAACATAAGTCACCACGGCTCATATTCGTGC
>NZ_QFBC01000053.1 GCF_003122325.1 Rhizobium album | reverse complement strand
CAGACTACTGACAAACCCGTCGATTTTTATCGGCGGGTTTGTCGTTTTTGGGGATGCTCGCAGGAGAGGTGTTTATGCCTGTAGTATTGCGTTATGATAGGCAGGCCAAGGAGTTCATCCCCAAGCTTGCGCGTGGGCTCTTGTCATCGCCGTTGCGATTTTCTTGATATTCTGGGCGGCGGCGGCCAGCAGGCACTGCCATTGCACCTTGATCAGGCCTCTGAATCGGGCGTAGCGATGCCCGTGTAGTTGCTTGGCGTCGGCGAAGGAACGCTCGACCGTCTCCTTTCGCCTGGTGTAGATCGCCTTGCCCCAGGGTGTCTTGCGGTTGGCGTCGGTGCGGTCGCGAGCATCGGCCCAGACATGCCGGGTGATGATGCGCTCCGCTTTGGCGTTTGCTGTGCAGGAGGCGAGAAGCGGGCAGTCGCGGCAGATGGATGGATCGGAACGGTAGTGCTTGTAGCCGTTGCGGTCGGTGGTGACGTAGGTGAGCAGCTGACCCTGAGGGCAGCCATAGCCGTCCATCTCGGGCTCATAGACAAACTTCGACTTGCGCATCATCCCGTCTCTGGGCGGTGTCGGGTTGCGATAACCGGTGACGCCGAGGATGTCTCTGTCCGCCAGGCCCTTGGCAATGCCGGATGTGGCATAGCCAGCATCCAGCCCGACGACGCCAACCGCCAAGTCGAAGCGGGTCCGCTGCCGGTCCAGCCGTTCGAGGTAGACGATGCTGTCATGCACATTGGCCGGCGTCACATGGGTGTCAGTGATGATCGCGAAGCGACCATCGACGGTACGATGATCGAGATAAAAGAAGCCCTTGGGCTTGCCGTCGCGCACCATATAGCCGCTGTCGGGATCGCTGCGGCTGACTTTGGTCTCCTTCACCTCCGGCGCGCGCTCTTTCTCCCTCAGCGGCTTCTGGCCATGCGCCGCCCGCTCGGCCTCGATTGCCCGGTCGAGATCGGCCCAATAGTCGGCCCGGGACTTCTGGAGCATGGCGAGGTCATACTTGCCCTTGTTGGCATTGGCCTTCAGATGCGTCGAATCCGTGTAAAGCACCGTGCCATCGACCAGGCCATGCCGGATCGCCTGCTCCACGATCGCATCGAAGATGTCCTGCGCCACGGAGGTATCGTTGAAGCGACGGCGGCGGTTCTGGCTGAGCGTGGAGGCGTCGAAGACCGCATCGGTCAGCTTCAGGCGCAGAAACCAGCGGTAGGCGACATTAACCTCGATCTCGCGCACCAATTGGCGCTCGGAGCGGACCCCAAAAAGGTAGCCGATGAACAAAGCCTTGAACATCAAGGTCGGATCGAGCGCCGGACGGCCGTTGTCGGCGCAGTAGAGCCCGCAGACGCGATCATGAATGAAGGAGAAGTCGATCACCGCGTCGATCTTGCGAAGCAGGTGGTCTTTCGGCACCAACCCATCGAGCGTCACCATCTCGAGGGCCGTCTGTTCGGGAGCGGGTTTCTTCAACATGTCCCAGTGAATCATAAACCCCCAGTCAAGGCCAGGGGTTTGTCAGCAGTCTGA
>NZ_QFBC01000052.1 GCF_003122325.1 Rhizobium album | reverse complement strand
GTAGCCATCGGCATAGGTGCGAGGGCGAACGGTCTCGAAGCTGACCGCGATGCGGTCGGAAAGACGTTTTGATGCGGCCACTGCCGACAGCAGCAAGGCGCGTCGACCGGATACGGACGGCCCGATAAAGCCATGGCCGGCAAAGGTCCGGCCGATGTAGACGTGCTTGCGGTTTCGCTTGGCCCGCCAATCGATCAGCAACTCAGCCCGGTGCGCTGGCATGCCGATACGGCCATGGCCGATGAAACTAGCCCCCAACGTCTTCGGAACCGGAATGGCCGGATCGATGACATGCAGCACGTCGGCAAGCAGTTCGCCGCCGCGATCGCGCCCGATGAAGGACTGCCCGATATGATCGCCGACGAACTGCCAGGGTCCACGCTCGCCTTTCATGCTTTCGCGGACGTAGCGGGTATCGCGCGGCATGTAGCCGACAGGCACCGCCGTTAGACTAAGGCTGCTTTCGCGATGCAGGTACTGTCGATCGAGCGCAAAACTGTAAGCCCGTGTCGGCACGTTCCACGCAGCGATGTAACTGGCGCCGACAAAGATCTGGCCGATATGGCTATGCGGCGCGGCACGGCCGGGCACAATAACGCGCTCGATCGTCTTGCCGATCCTGTCCTCATCGGACATCGCGACCGTTTCGATCTGCAGCGGCGTCTGCACGCCATCCTTCAGCAGATAGGCGCGTCGGCCGTGCAGGGCCGGCCCGGTGTCGACGGAGATGCAATCGCGCCCGACAAAGGTCCGTCCGACGTAGGTGCCGTTCGGAACGCGCCAGCGGCCGGTTGCACGGGCCAGTGTGATCCGCACCTTCGGATGGCGGGCGATATAGGCGTCCCACTCCGCTTTCGACAGGTTCGGTGTCGCGTAGATAGCCTGCGGCCGGGTGACCGTCTGGATCAATTTGCCGCCGGCGATATCGATGTAGCGGCGAGTGCCTGCTTCAGTTCCCTTCAGGCGATGGTCGGCGGGAGCCGAGGCGATGACGGCCCGCTTCTTGAGCACGTCCCACGTCTCATCCCAGATATCGACCGATCGCTCAAATGCCAGGAAGTTGAGCAGGTGCTCCGGGCACGTCCACGGATCCTTGTAGCGGCGGATGATATCGACATCGAGGGCAAGCCAGCGCTCGCCGGATGTCTGTTCGATCGCGCGCTCGTAGGGGGTTGTGGAACCCGGCGGCAGAAGGGAGACGAAGTCAGCCGCCATAGGTCTGCACCCTCACGTCCAAACCGGCCAGCACCGGCACCTCGCCATAATCGCGGGCGATATCGCCACCAGGCGTGACCAGCCACACCTTGTCGACGACAGGCAACTGTGCTGCGGCGATCAAAGCCGAGCGCGGCATGTCGCGCGCCGGAGTGCGCCTGGCCGCCGCTTCCTTTGTGATCGTGGCCTCTATTGCGGTCTTCACTGTCAGCGGGTCGGGGCCGGGAAGAATGTAGGCGTCGAGCGAAACGGAGTAGCTGTGATTGGTCACAGAGCGGACGCTCACCACATCGGTCAGCGGTTTGATGTCGGCACGGGTCAGTTGACCGCGCACCGCAGCAACCAGGTCCGTCGGCGCCAGCCCGTCGCCCTCGCGCGACTGCACCGCAACCGTCACCTCGCCGGGCGCCGGTGACCAGACGTCGACGTTGAGGACGCGAGGGTCAGC
>NZ_QFBC01000051.1 GCF_003122325.1 Rhizobium album | reverse complement strand
CCAGCCACTAACTTAAATGTGGAATCGTTAGGACCATATTCAGCAATACCCCTTATAACGCAGGTTATCGGGGGTATTGCTCATGCCGGAGATTTCTTCGGAAGGCCAAAATCGATTTCGATTGCCACTCCCCTACAGGGGCGTGAACGTCAACTTTTGCAAAAACCCGCATTGTCCAAACTTCGGCATCGCTGCCGAAGTTGAAGCGCAACCGCGAGGTAGACCAACGGGGAACCACAGGACACCATACCGGGTCACGGGGGCCTCGACCGACGCATCGATCTTTTGCAAATTCTGCGGGACTCACTCCGTCATCAAGAGCAACAAGGCGGTCTGGGAGGAGTTCGACAGGCACCTCCAGGCACTTGCTCTCCCCCACGGGCACCGATGCCTGAACCAGGCTTGTTCGAACCACGCAAAACCGCTTGATTCGCACCCGGAAGGATACTACCGGCACGGGACGAACGCGAGCGGCGAGGCTAGGTTCCGATGCCGGGAGTGCCGGGGAACATTTTCGATGTCCAAGGGCCACGCCAGGCAGCGGACATCGCACGAGAACAAGACCGTCTTCCAGCTTCTCGTCGCCAAGGTCGCACTGGCGAGGATCGCACAGGTCACGGGGCTCCATCCCAAGACGGTCTACGACAAGATCGACTTCATCCACGGCCAGTGCGTGAAGTTCGTCGCGGATCGCGAACGACGGCTTCCAGAGATGCGATTGGGCGACATGCGGCTTGCCACCGACATGCAAGACTACATGGTGAACTGGCCTACCAAGGAGATGCGGAAGACCATCCAGTTCCGGGCCATAGCGACAAGCTGCCTGAGCACCGGATACGTCCTCGCATGCCACCCTCAGCTAGACCTCCGGATGACGACGCTGGAAGTCCACGAGCTTGTCGAAGAGTGTGGCGACCTCCTTCGAAAGCCTGCTTTCCGAGAGTTTGCAAGGCTTTGGAACTTCGAGGACTACGCCAGGGCGATGCAATTGCCATCCTATACCTTCGGGCCTACGCGCGAAGACCAGGAAGCCCCCGAGCATATGACCTCTGATCGGCAGCTCCCGAGGCAGGGCGCGATGGTTCACATCGACTACCTCATGATCGGGCATTTCAAATACCTGCGTCATCTGCTCGGAAGCGCAGATCATGTCTATTTTTCGCTCGATGCCGATCCCGGTCTCCCGACCGCTGTGCTGGCAACTTGGGTCGACCGCGCGATTGCCAAGAAGATCGATGTCGCTGTCATGTCCTTCGACAAGGGAGTGACCATCGACGAGAAGAACCGCCGCGTGCTTGAGGCCGCCAAGCTCAGAGCATTGGCGGAGGAGGCCTATCCCCATCTGCACCCCTTCAAGGCTTGGCTGACCTACTTCCTGGTGACGAGCGGGTTGGATCAGATCAGTCGCACCGAGCGCGGAGAGAGGCTCCGCAAGAAAGGCATCGAATACCCGTTCATCAACAAGTCAGAGCCGGGAAAGCGGGTTGTCCTCTACACCGACGACGGCCGTCGAACCGGGATCGAGATCGCGACGATCCTTCATGACACATCGCTGCATCAGGTCGACAGGTTTTTCATGCAGGTCAGGCGCAGTATAGCAGGGCTCGAACGAGCGCCATCCTACCCGAGGCGGGCTTCGCGAAAATGGTACCTGTACGGGTTCTATTCGCCGGACATGGTGGAGAAGATGCTTGTGATCTTCCGGACCTATTTCAACTACATCGCCAAGGGAAAAGACGGCAAGACACCCGCGATGCGTCTGGGCCTCGCAAAGGGCGCGGTTCGCTTCGAGGATGTCCTGTATTTCGAGTGAGCGCCTCCGCCAAAAAATGTGGAATCACTAAAATTTTAGCGATTCCACATTTACGTTAGTGGCTGG
>NZ_QFBC01000050.1 GCF_003122325.1 Rhizobium album | reverse complement strand
CGGCCGCCGCCGAAATCAGCGCCATGTCCGGCGACACGGTCAAGGCCGCCCAGGAAGCCGGCGACATGCTCGGACGCCTGGTGCCGGATATCCGCAAGACCGCCGAACTGGTGGCCGAGATCACCGCGGCCTGCCGCGAGCAGGATATCGGCGCAGCACAGATCAACGAGGCGATCCAGCAGCTTGACAAGGTGACGCAGCAGAATGCCGGCGCCTCCGAACAGATGTCGGCAACCTCGGAAGAACTGGCGGCCCAAGCCGAAGAACTGCAGACCTCGATCGCCTTCTTCAAGGTCGAAACGAAAAGCGGTCGTGCCCCGGAACGCGGCGGCGTCAAAGCGGCGAAACCGGTCAAGCCGGTTCTGCGTTCGCAAAAGCCTGCCGGACAGACGATTGCCGGCCAGCAGGCTCGGGTCAAGGGTTTTGCCCTGGATCTCGCCCAGGGCGGGCCGGATCAGGACGACCTCGACTTCAAGGAAATCGCCTGAGATCGAACCGCACCCCGGCCCGCGGCCGGGGTGCGCAATGACTGCTGAACAGGCAAAACGCTCTGCCGGGTTATCTGGCGACCGGCAGAGCTTTCCGGATAACCACGTCAGCCGCAAGACATCGAAACCGCGTTGAGGATGGAGAATATGCGCTTCACCATAAAGGCCAAATTGATCGTCGCTTTCGGGCTGCTGATTGCCGTCACCATCGGCTGCGCAGGTTTCGGAATGCATGGAGTGAGCGAAGTCGCCTCGATGCAGAATGCCCTGCTGAGCGGCCCCGTTCGCCAGGATGCCGATGCGTCCAGGCTGGTACATGCATTCGACTCGATGTCGCTTGCAAATGCCGATCTGCTGCTCTCCGGCAACGGCCAGGACATCAAGGCCGCCATCGAGGCGATCGAGCGCCATCACGGCGAATTCAACGAGGCGCTGCGCGAAGGCGAAGAACACGCCCCGGCGGAATTCAAGGAGAAATGGGCGGAAATCCGCGATTTCTCCGTCGGCTTCTCCGCCTTGAGCAGCCGCATCCGCGATCTGGCCCTCACCGGCCAGCATGACCAGGCCGTCGTCGTCAACCACAGCGAGGGCGCTGCCGCCACCAAGACGCTCAACGACTTGACCGAAGAACTGGCGTCCATGACGCGCGCCGCGATCGCCGCGGAAGACCAGGCCTCCGATGCGGCATCCAGCGACACTTTCTATGCCTTGATGATTGCCGCCGCCGCCGGCGTGCTGCTGTCGGTTGCCGCCGCCTTGTGGATCGGCATCAGCATCATGCGCGGCCTCTCCAAGATCGCCGCCGCTGCCAATGCCGTCGCCATCGGCGACCTCGACCAGCGCATCGACGTCAAGACGAATGACGAAATCAAGGATCTGGTCAACACCATCAATGTCATGACGAGCAATCTGCGCAGCACGGCCGATGTTGCCGACAGCATCGCCGCCGGCGATCTGAGCCAGGATCCCAAGCCGCTCTCCGACAAAGACGCCCTCGGCCTGTCGATGCTCGCGATGGTCACCAACCTGCGCGCCAACGCCACCGTCGCCGACAAGATTTCCAACGGCGACCTGACCGCCCTGCCGCAGCCGCTGTCGGACAAGGATACGCTCGGCATCGCGCTGCAAAATATGGTCGAGCGCCTGCGCGGCGTCGTCGGCGATGCGCTCGCCGCCTCCGACAACGTCTCGGCCGGCAGCCAGGAACTGTCGTCGTCCTCCGAGCAGGTCTCCCAGGGCGCGACCGAGCAGGCAGCGTCAGCCGAAGAAGCCTCCGCCTCGATGGAGCAGATGGCCGCCAACATCAAGCAGAACGCCGACAACGCCGCCCAGACGGAAAAGATCGCCCGCCAGTCCGCCAAGGATGCCGAGATCAGCGGCGAAGCCGTCAACCGTGCCG
>NZ_QFBC01000005.1 GCF_003122325.1 Rhizobium album | reverse complement strand
AACCTAAATCCAGGCCATCCAATCAATTTTCGCGCTTGCTTCAAGGGCGCAACCGTCAGTCGCCTGCAGCAGTGCCGCCCTCGTTGGTGAGGCGGTTTATAAGGCCCTCACACCAAACAAGTCAACATCCAATCGTCAAAAAATTGAAACATTCTGAAAAGTGGCTGATTTTGTTGAGCTATTTTGATTTTTTACCCAACTTCACCTAACGGGAGACGGGCTTGCGGGGTCGGTATGGTTAACTTTTCCCGAATTTCCAGATGATGGCGCCTGTTTTGCTCGTGCACACCAACCACCGCGGAAGAAAAGAGCGTGAGAAACGAAATGCCGTTTCAATTGGCTGCGAGCAGGCCATGGTCCACAGGGCGGCGGCGGCCATCCGGCTTTTGCCTTCTGAACGTCAGCGACCGCAATGCCGGCATTTAGCAGCTGCTAATCGCGGTCATCCCGGCCTGCGAGAAACTCCGCATGCAGGGCGGAGAGCCGGTCTTCGATAAAATCCGCGAAAGCACGATCGGTGAGCGTGAACTTCGTCGCCGATCGCCGGCGATCGATCGATCCGATCGGCTGGCCGTCGCTGCCGGCAAGCACGCCTTCCGGCGTTACGCTTTCCAGTCCCGGCTTCGAGGCCGCGGCTTTCAGCATCTCGGCAAAACGATCGTCGCTTGTCCGCCCGGCAAATCCCCTCGCGTCCTTCAGGCGGCGCATGCGCGCAAGCGCCGTACCGTCCTCTTTCACCAGGCCGTAAAGTTTCAGCCATTTCGTCCGCCCGACTTTTGGCGCGGATCCGATGGCCGTGACGATGTCGTCGGGAATGGCTTCCAGCGTCGTGCGAAAGCGGCTGACGTCGGGTGCGTGCAGGGAGAGAGCCTCCATGGCAAAGGCGGTGGGATCGCGGCCGCTGTCGCGGGCGAACTGTTCGAGCCTGCGGGCGAACATCGCTTTTTCGATCCAGGAAAGATCCTGACGAGCGGAGTTTTCGATGCCTTGCGCGATCAGCAACTCGCCATCGGAAAGCTCGCGAACGATTGCCCGGACCTTCAGCCCCTGCCCCAAGGCCGCAATCGCCTTGACACGGCGGTGGCCATAGATGGTCTGGTACCGGTTCGGTTCGACGGGATGCGATCGCACCAGCACCGGCACCTCCTGCCCCGAACGGGCGATCGACTGCGCCAGCGCCTCGATCGCCTCGGCATCCTCGGCGCCGTCGATCCGATCAGGGAAGGGAGAAGGCGAAATCATCGCCGGGTCGATCTCGACCACCCTTCCCTCCTTGGTGATGTGTGCCAGCGTGTTCTTCAATGCGCCGACCGCGCCGGCGCTGACGCGCGGCTGGAAGTCTCCATCCCGCGGCGCCAGTGCCGGCGTTTCGATGGCTGCCGTCTTCTGCTCGGGTGCTGCAGCAGGCGCCGCCTGGCTTGTCATCAACGCACTCAGCATCGAATTGCGTGAGGAAGGTTTCTTGCTCATTTGCGGCCCCAGGCTTGTTTCATCAGGTCGAACACTTCGCCATTGGCGGCGCTGATCGATTCCAGCGCCCGGTTCAATGTCTCCCGGCCGATCGAGGTGCGCTCGATCTCGTAGAGGCTCTTGCGTTCGATGCTGGCATTGGCGATCGCCGTCGTCTCGACGATCGGATGTTTCAGGACGGCATCGGTGAACAGGCTGCGCAGCAGGGCGACGACATGCAGCTGCGGATGGTCGTTCGGGTCATGCCGGGTCAAGGCGAACTTGAGGAAGTCGTGCTCCAGCCGCCCGCCCGCCTCGCGGATGACACTCATCAGCTCGCCGGCCATCAGCAGGAACTGGCTCATCGACGCGACGTCGAGCATCGCCGGATGCACGGTGACCAGCACGCCGGTGGCGGCAAACAGAGCGCCAAGCGTCAGGAAGCCCAGTTGCGGCGGGCAGTCGATGACGACGACGTCATAAAGATCCTCGATTTCGCCAAGCGCTGCCGCCACCCGCTGGAAAAACAGTTCGGCCCCCGCCTCCCGGGTCGCCAGCGCCCGCGGCGTGTCGTGCTCGTATTCAGCCAGTTCGAGATTGGCGGGCACGAGGTCGATGCCTTCGAAATAGGTCTTGCGCACCACCTCCGCCATCGGCCGGCGTTCGGCATCATACCGCAGGGCGGCATAAAGCGTCTCGTTCTGGCCGACATCAAATTCCGGCTGGAGGCCGAACATGGACGTCAACGATGCCTGCGGATCGAGATCGATGGCGAGCACCCGCAATCCCTGCAAAGCGAGGTAATGTGTCAGATGCACGGAGGTCGTCGTTTTGCCGGAGCCGCCCTTGAAGTTCGAAACCGCAATCACCTGCAGCTTGTCGCCCGACCGGCGGCGCGGCATGATCTCGGCAGCATCGGCGGCATTGCTGCGGCGACCGGCAAAATGGGCGCGCAATGCGTTGACCTGCGCCAGGGTGAAGGCGCGCCGGCCGTTGGCGAGCCGTTGCGGCTCCGGCCCCGTGCCCGAAAGATCGATTGTGCGGATCGAGGACTCCGACAGCCCCAGCATCTGCGCCACCTCCAGCGTCGTGAATGTGCGCAACGTCTTGCGGGCTTCCGGCGGATAAAGCGCCAGGCGCAGGGCCGACAGCTTTTCCGACAGCAACTCCGAATAGCGGATGATCTTTTCCGGAGTCTCCTCGCGGGCGGCGGCTTGGTTCATGATGTCCGTTCCAGGCGTTCGATTGATGCTTTTTCGGCGCAATCGGGATAAAAACCGTCAACACAGGTATGAGGCAGCAGCCGCTGATTTGTCCAGTTTTTTTTGGTTAACAAAAGGTTAACGACCATCCCTTCCGCTCGGCCGATTTGCGCGGCTGCGGTTTGGACGATAGGGGAGGGGGAACTTCGCGGAGAGACCATGAGCATTGCGCCGGAACAATTCTGGCAGGACATCCTGCCGGCTGCCCAGGAAGAGGATACGGAATTCGACACCGCCTTTCCGGCCCACCTGGAAGACGGGCGACGGATTCTCCTGCCGATCCGGCCTCTTTCGGACGGCAAGCATGCACTCGCCTCCCTGATCATCAATCAGGCGAGTTTTCCGGTGCAGGACATGCTGGCTGCAGCGCTTGCGAAGAAACTGCGACCCTTTGCGCCCGATGTGGTGGTTGGCCTGCCGACGCTCGGCCTGACGCTGGCAGCAGCCGTTGCGCGCGTGCTCGGACATCCGCGCTATGTGCCGCTCGGTACGTCGCGAAAGTTCTGGTACGTGGACGAACTATCCGTACCGCTGTCATCGATCACCACGCCGGGGCAGGGCAAGCGGCTTTATATCGATCCGCGCATGTTGCCGCTGCTTCGTGGCCGACGCGTGGCATTGATCGACGACGTCATTTCCAGCGGCACCTCCATCGTGGCGGGCCTGGCGCTGATGGCGACCTGCGGCATCGAGATCGTTGCGATTGGCGCGGCGATGTTGCAATCGGAGCGCTGGAGGGACAAACTCGCGCTGGAGGCCTCCGGAGCGCTCAAGAACGTCCAGGGCGTGCTGACCACGCCGCTGCTCGTCAAAAGCGGAACCGGCCGCTGGCGGGCGCCCGGCTGATGCAATCCTGCGACAGTTTTCAACGGAAATGTTACTGAAGCGACAGAATGCCTCAAAGTCGCACGCAATGACGGTAAGATTTCAGATACCTCTTGAGTGGTAGTTTTCATCTGCGCCGGCATGAAGCCATGGCGTAGAAGAAGGCTGGCCATGTCGCTCGATTATAATTCCCTGCTGCTCGCCACCGGTTTTTCGGCCGGATGTCTCGGCGTGACGTTGCTCGGCAGCTGGGTTGCGGCGCGCACGGAACGTTTCCTCCTGTCCTGGGCTTGCGGCGCCTTTTGTATCGTCGCGACGGTTTTCACCTACAGCGCCTATGCGGAATATAACGCCCATGGTCTGCTGATCGCCACCTACATGTTTCTCACCGGCGGTTTTGCGTTAGTCTATGGCGCCGCCTATCAGTTTCGCGCGCATCGGTTGCCGATCCCGCGCGTGTTGCTTGCCCTCCTCATTCCCACCGTTGTCGCCATGCCCAGCATCGTCATGGAATGGACTGCCGTGACGATTATCCTGATGAATGTCTTTGCGACGATATTGCTGTTGCTGACGGCGCTGGAATATGTCCGAAACTACAAGGAAGCGCCGACACCCGTTCTGGCGCTTGCGGTGCTCTATTCCCTCATCAGCCTGTCTTTTGCCCTTTGTGCCACGGTGCTGATCGCCGATGGCAAGCTGGTTATTGCCGGGCCGCCGCAAAACTGGGCCGAGACCGTCAACCTGATCGCCTGCATCGCCGGCCTCAGCAGCATCGGCGCCCTGTCGTTCGGGCTGAACCAGTGGCGTCTGGCACAGGTACACAAGAAAGAAGCGACGACCGACGCCCTGACCGGCCTGCTCAACCGACGGGCCTTGTTCGATCGCTACAATAATAAGGCCATCGGTCCCGGCACTGCCGCCATTCTGTTCGATCTCGACATGTTCAAGTCCATCAACGATCGTTACGGCCATGCGGCCGGCGACGAGGTGCTGAAAGTCTTTGCCCGCCAGATGGAACTTCATTGCCGTACGACGGATGCGGCCGCACGGCTTGGCGGTGAAGAATTCGCGCTCGTGCTCGAAGGGGTGAAACCCGGTACGGCCGAACGAATTGCCGAAAACATCCGCACCGCCTTCGGCGGCTGCGATATCAATGTCGATGGCGGAACGATCCGCGGCACGGTGAGCGCCGGCGTCGCCTTCGGCACGGAGGCTGGCCTGTCGCTGGACGCCGTGCTGAACGCCTCCGACAAGGCGCTTTACGCCGCGAAACATGAAGGCCGGAACCGGGTCTCGGTCTCGAATTACCTCTGGGCTGTGTGATATTCGGTTCGCCGGCCGCTTCGCTCGCTTGAAACAAGCCGACTTTGAGCATAGATTGATAGATGAACGATCAATCTATGCCAGGAGTTTGCCATGGGAGCCGTTTCTTTCGATATTCCGGCAGCCCGCTTCAGCGATGAACAGGCGCCGTTTCTCTCGGCGCGGCGGGTTTCCGAACAGTTGGGCCTGACGCTGTCCGAGCTTGCGCGCCTTGCCGGCATCGCCCGCAACACGCTGACTGCAAAATCCAGTGCCCGCAAGGTCGATAGTGCGCTCAGCGCCATCGTCCGCATCATCGCCATGGCCAGCGAGATGGCCGGCGACGAAAAGCGCGCCGTCATCTGGTTCAAGCACCAGCCGATCCCCGGCTGGGCCGGCAAGACCGCTTATGATCTGGTCGGCGAAGGCAAGAGCGACAAGGTGCTTGCTTATCTCGAGGCTGTCCGCTCCGGTGTCTATGCGTGATCGTCGGAGCCGATCCGCTCAGGCTCTGGCGCGCCTACGTGCCGCGCTGGGCCTATATGCCCTTGTCTGGAGACGGCGCCGGCCGCTTCGGCGGCCGCTGGAATCCGGTTGGTGCCCCGACCATCTATGCAGCGCTGGAACTGTCCACCGCCTGGGCGGAATATAACCAGGGTTTCGTCCAGCATCCGGCGCTGATCGTCCAATTAGAATTAACAGATGCTAAACTCGCCGACCTGACCGACGCCGGCGAATGCAAGGCGCTCGGTATCGATAGCGCCATCCATGCCTGCGAGTGGCGCGACGATGTCGATGCCGGCCGCGTACCGCAGACCTATACCACCCGCGAAGCTCTCATCGCCGACGACTATCACGGCGTGATCTACCCCTCTTATATGTCGCCCGGCGGGACATGCCTTGCCTTGTGGCGGTGGAACGCCGCGAAAGGCCCGAAGCTTAGCGCAGTCGATCCGGATGCGCGCTTGCCGAAAACCCCGGCCTCCTGGGTCTGAGGATCAATCGGCAATCCGGTAGGGGAGGGGGCCACGCAAGGTGTGGTCAATGGTGAGCTTGCGCTTCAGCGGCGGCACGGCGCGGCTGGCACATTTCGTCCGCTCGCAGATACGGCACGAAATGCCGATCGGATCGAAGGCGCCGCGGCTGCCCATGTCCAGGCCGTCGGCATAAACGAAGTTCGCAGCATCTGATATCTCGCAACCGAGCGCAATGGCATAACTCGGCCGCGGCGCGCCAAAACTGCCGCCGCCCTTCGTCACCTGCGTCGCCAGACAGAGATAGCGTACGCCATCAGGCGTTTCCGCCAACTGGCGGATCATCCGTCCCGGCATCTCGAAGGCCTGATGCACGTTCCAGAGCGGACAGGCGGCGCCGAAGCGGGCGAACTGCAGCTTGGCGGCGCTGTGGCGCTTGGTGATGTTGCCGGCCCGGTCGATGCGGGCGAAAAAGATCGGGATGCCCTTGGCGCCCGGCCGCTGCAAGGTCGAGAGCCGGTGGCAGACCTGCTCCAGAGACGCGCCGAAGCGGGCTGCCAGCAATTCCAGATCGTGTCGCAACTCCCGCGCCGCCCTGAGGAACGGCTGGTAGGGGAGGGTGAGCGCGCCGGCGAAATAATTGTGCAGGCCGATGCGACAGATATCCGCGGCCTCCTGCGTCCGGAAACCGGCACCTGCTATCACCGTATCGATCTCCTTGCCGGCGTGCAGCTGGGCGATCTGCAGCGCGATCTGGAAATCGCGGGTGGGCGCGGGCGCATAAGGGCTGAGCGTCAGGATGCGGGATTTCGGATCGTAGCGGCGCAACTCCTCGCTATCGGCGGCACCGCGCACCACCCGCACGCCGTAGTGCCGCTCTATATATGTCGACATCAGCCCATGGCTGTCGCCTTCGCCGATGCCCAGCGCCGCCGCCAGCCGTTCGGCCAGGACATCGATGTCATGGATATAGTTGTCGACGAAATGGAAGAAGTCGCGGACTTCTTCATACGGTGTCGTCTCCGTCAGCGTTGCTGCATGGGTATCGTCGAAGCTGGCAAGCTGCTCGCTGTTGCGGCGATAGGCCTGGTGGACGCTGATCAGCGCATGGGCCAAACCCGGCGCATTCTGGGTGACCAGCTTCAGTTCCTGCAAGCTCGGCGAATAGTTTTCGAACAGCGGATCCGAGAGCGCCTCCGAGAGCGCCGACAACAGCCGATCGCCTTCGCCGGAGGAAAGATCGGCGATGTCGATCTGGAATTTCTCCGCCAGCGCCAGAAGCACCGAGGCGGAAACCGGCCGCTGGTTGTTTTCGATCTGGTTGAGATAGCTGGTGGAGATACCGATGCGTTCGGCGAACTGGCCCTGCGTCGCGCGGTTTGCCTCGCGCAGTTCCCGTACCTTCCTGCCGATGAAAAGTTTGCCGATCGCCATATTCGCAAATTCGCAATTTACAGTTTGCAATTTTGTACATTACGCTGTTGCACCTGATCAACTGTTTTGTTCCGCCGGTTGCGGCGCTATGGGAGACAGAGACATCCGGGCGCCGGCACAGGCGCACCGGAAACGAGACAATGAGAGGACAATCCATGCGCGCCATTCTCGCCGAGGTCGAAGCCCGCCGGGCCGAAGCAAGGCTCGGCGGCGGCCAGCGCCGCATCGACGCCCAGCACGCCAAGGGCAAGCTGACCGCCCGCGAGCGCATCGAGGTGCTGCTCGACGAGGGTTCTTTCGAGGAATACGACATGTACGTCACCCACCGGGCGACGGAATTCGGCATGGCGGAGCAGAAGGTTGCCGGCGATGGCGTCGTCACCGGCTGGGGCACGATCAACGGCCGGCAGGTCTATGTCTTCTCGCAGGATTTCACCGTGCTCGGCGGCTCGCTCTCCGAGACGCATGCCCAGAAGATCTGCAAGATCATGGATATGGCGCTTCGTAACGGCGCCCCGGTGATCGGCTTGAACGATTCCGGCGGCGCCCGCATCCAGGAGGGCGTGGATTCGCTCGCCGGTTATGCCGAGGTCTTCAAGCGCAACGTCGAGGCGTCCGGCATCGTGCCGCAGATTTCCGTGATCATGGGCCCCTGCGCCGGCGGCGCCGTCTATTCGCCTGCCATGACCGACTTCATCTTCATGGTGCGCGACTCGTCCTACATGTTCGTCACCGGCCCGGACGTGGTCAAGACCGTCACCAACGAGATCGTCACCGCCGAAGAACTGGGCGGCGCCCGCACCCACACGCAAAAATCTTCCGTCGCCGACGGCGCTTATGAAAACGATATCGAAACGCTGGAACAGGTCCGGCTGCTGTTCGATTACCTGCCGCTCAACAATCGCCAGAAGCCACCCGTCCGCCCGTTCCACGACGATCCGGCCCGCCTCGAAAACCGCCTGGACACGCTGATCCCCGACAGCTCCAACAAGCCTTACGACATGAAGGAGCTGATCCACGCGGTGGCCGACGAAGGCGAGTTCTTCGAGATCCAGGAAGCCTACGCCAAAAACATCGTCACCGGCTTCATCCGCATCGAAGGCGAAACGGTGGGCGTCGTCGCCAACCAGCCGATGGTGCTCGCCGGCTGCCTCGATATCGACAGTTCGCGCAAGGCCGCCCGTTTCGTGCGCTTCTGCGATGCCTTCTCGATCCCGATCCTGACGCTGGTCGACGTGCCGGGCTTCCTGCCGGGAACGGCGCAGGAATACGGCGGCGTCATCAAGCATGGCGCAAAGCTCCTGTTCGCCTATAGCCAGGCGACCGTGCCGATGGTGACGCTGATCACCCGCAAGGCTTATGGAGGCGCCTACGACGTGATGGCCTCGAAACACATCGGCGCCGACGTCAACTATGCCTGGCCGACCGCCGAAATCGCCGTGATGGGCGCCAAAGGCGCAACGGAAATCCTCTATCGTTCGGAGCTCGGCGACCCCGAAAAGATCGCAGCCCGCACCAAGGAATACGAAGAGCGTTTCGCCAATCCCTTCGTCGCCGCCGAACGCGGTTTCATCGACGAGGTGATCATGCCGCATTCCTCCCGCCGCCGCATCGCCCGCGCCTTCGCCTCGCTGAGGGGCAAGCAGCTGGATACGCGCTGGAAGAAGCACGATACGATCCCGCTGTGAGTGTTATATCATCCGGTATGAGATTGGCACACACAGCGATGGATAAAGACTGATGGCAGATATCCCCGAAATGACCCGGCATCGCGGGTTCCCGACCGGTTTCACCGGCATGAAATGGCAATTCACCATCCGGCGGGCCAATCCGAAGGTGACGAAACTCGCCGCCTGGCCGCGCAACAACGATCGCGACAAGAACGAGACGCTGGGCGATGCGGCCTTCCTGCACGCGCTCTGGCATTATTTCGGCACCGAACCGTTCGAGCGCGGCAATCTCGATGCCGGCCGGTTGTCGCGGCTGTTCGACAGGGAAGTCGTCCCGGCCGAAAAACCGTTCAACCCGTCCTCCTACCAGGCGATGCTGCAGATCAACGAGCGTGTGGCGCGGAAAAACTTCCCGCAGGCTTTCGAAGACGTGATGGAAATCTGACGCCATGGCCAAGACCCCCGAAATGCCAAAGCATCGTGGTTTCCCGGCAGGCCTGCTCGGCACCCAATGGCAATATACCCTGCGTCGGGCCAACCCAAAGCCGACGGTACTGAGCGCTTGGCCGCGGCACCGCACGATGGACCAGACGGTCGCGCTGGCCGACATCGGCTTCGTGGAGGCTGTGTGGCAGTATTTCGGCACGGAGCCGTTCCAGCGCGGCAATCTCGATGGCGAGCGGTTGTGCCGCTTGTTCGGCCGGGAAATCCTGCCGGCCGAGCGCGGTTTCGATCCCGCCTCCTACGAGGCGCTGCTGAAATTCAACGAACCACTGGCGCGCAAGAATTTTCCGGCCGCCTTCGAGAATACCAAGGAATCCTGACGCCATGTTCAAGAAGATCCTGATTGCCAACCGCGGCGAAATCGCCTGCCGGGTCATCAAGACGGCAAAAAAACTCGGCATCGCCACCGTCGCCGTCTATTCCGATGCCGACCGCGATGCCCTGCATGTGCGCATGGCCGACGAGGCCGTGCATATCGGCCCGGCGCCATCGTCGCAGTCCTATATCGTCATCGAGAAAATCATCGAAGCGATCCGCAAGACCGGTGCCGATGCCGTGCATCCGGGTTACGGCTTCCTCTCGGAGAACGCAGCCTTCGCCGAAGCGCTGGAGAAGGAAGGCGTGGCCTTCATCGGCCCGCCGGTCGGCGCCATCCAGGCGATGGGCGACAAGATCACCTCGAAGAAACTCGCGGCCGAAGCCGGCGTTTCCACCGTGCCCGGCCATATGGGCCTGATCGCCGATGCCGAAGAGGCGGTGACGATTTCGGCGTCCATCGGTTATCCCGTCATGATCAAGGCGTCCGCCGGCGGCGGCGGCAAGGGCATGCGTATCGCCTGGAACGACCAGGAGGCGCGCGAAGGGTTCCAGTCCTCGAAGAACGAGGCGAAATCCTCCTTCGGCGACGACCGCATCTTCATCGAAAAATTCGTAACCGAACCGCGCCACATCGAAATCCAGGTGCTGGGCGACAAGCACGGCACCGTGCTTTACCTCGGCGAGCGCGAATGCTCCATCCAGCGCCGTAACCAGAAAGTCATCGAAGAGGCGCCGTCGCCTTTCCTCGATCCCGCCACCCGCAAGGCCATGGGCGAGCAGGCGGTAGCGCTTGCGAAAGCCGTCGGTTACCATTCCGCCGGCACGGTGGAATTCATCGTCGACGGCAAGGCCAACAAATTCTACTTCCTGGAGATGAACACCCGCCTTCAGGTGGAGCATCCGGTGACGGAACTGATCACCGGCATCGACCTCGTCGAACAGATGATCCGCGTTGCCTCGGGCGAAAAACTCTCCTTCGGCCAGGATGACGTCAAGCTCAACGGCTGGGCGATCGAAAGCCGCCTCTATGCCGAAGACCCGTTCCGCAATTTCCTGCCCTCCATCGGACGGCTGACGCGCTATCGCCCGCCGGGCGAAGGCAAAACAAGCGACGGCACCATCGTGCGCAACGATACCGGCGTCTTCGAAGGCGGCGAAATCTCGATGTATTACGATCCGATGATCGCCAAGCTCTGCACCTGGGCGCCCGACCGTCTGACCGCCATCGATGCCATGAGCGCTGCGCTCGACGATTTCGAGGTGGAAGGCATCGGCCACAACCTGCCCTTCCTCTCCGCCGTCATGCAGGACGAACGGTTTCGCGCCGGACGCCTGACGACCGCCTTCATCGCCGAAGAATTCCCGGAAGGTTTTCTCGGCGTCGAGCCGGGGGAGGGGGATCTGCGCAAGCTCGCGGCGATCGCCACCACCGTCAACCGGACGCTGCAGGCCCGCGCCGTGCAGATTTCCGGCACCATCGGCAACCACCGCCGCATCATCGGCCAGCACTGGGTGGTGAAGCTCGCCGACCAGGAATTCCCCGTCACGCTGGAAACCTCCGCTGACGGCACCGCCGTCGTCTTTGCCGATGGCGGAAGGATCACGGTCGCCGGTGGCTGGCTGCCGGGCCAGACGCACGCACATTTCACCATCGACGGCGCGCCGCTCGGCATCAAGGTCGGACGGGCCGGCACCGGCATCCGCCTGCGCTGGCGCGGCATGGACGTCGTCGCCCATGTCCGCGAGCCGCGCGTCGCCGCCCTTGCCCGGCTGATGCCGGTCAAGCTGCCGCCGGATACCTCGAAGATGCTGCTCTGCCCGATGCCGGGCGTCATCACATCCGTTGCCGTTTCCGGCGGCGATCAGGTCGAGGCCGGCCAGGCACTGGCCACCGTCGAGGCGATGAAGATGGAAAACATTTTGCGCGCCGAGAAGCGGGGCGTGGTGAAGCGGGTTGCCGTTGCCGCTGGGCAGAGCCTTGCGGTCGACGAACTGATCATGGAATTCGAGTGATGTGGTCAGTCGCTGCCCAGACGCTGCAGCATACGCCGCTGGTGGTCTTGGCCGCCGAAGAACACCGCAAGGATGCGCACGGTTTTCGCGGTGTCATCGACGTCGAAATAAAATATGGCCCGGTTCTTGGTGACGTGGCGCAGTCTCGAACTGAGATCTGCATGCAGCGTTCCCTGATGCGGCGCCAGCGCCAAGCTGTTCATGTCCGACCACAGGGCCGCGATGCGTTGCGTGGCGCGTTCGAATGCCTCCGGCACAGAGTCGCCAATTGTCAGGTAGGACTCAAACACATGGTCGAAAACGATGTCGATATCCCGTTCAATCGCCGGCGAGCGGACTATCCTATAGGCCAAGTTCGGCCTTCTTTCTTGCGATCATGGCATCGATCTGCCTGTCGCTCTCTTCCATCGTCAGGAATTCGCCGTTCATACGGTCCAGCAGCAGCTTCTTCAGCGCCGCAAGCTCGGCATCCTTCAATTCCGTCTCTTCGCGAACCAGTTCCAGCCCGCGCTGGACCACCGCGCTCAGGCTTGCATAACGCCCGTCCTCGACGAGCTTGCGCGCAAAACTCTCCTGTTGATTGGAGATGGAGACCGAGGTTTTTACGACCATATCAGATAACTCCTGTCTTCTCTAAATTTTACTACTGAGTAGCACTCCGGTCAAGATCGACCGCAGCGCCGGGCATTCGTCCAAGTTGAATCCAGCGCTCTCAGGCGCAATCCATGTCGAGGAAAAACGATGTCGGAAAAAACCGTTCAGGACTGGGCCGCACTGGCCGAGAAGGAATTGAAGGCCTCGCCGGAAACGCTCGTCTGGCATACGCCCGAAGGCATCGACGTCAAGCCGCTCTATACGGCCGACGATCTGGCCGGCATGGACCACCTGAATTCGCTGCCCGGCTTCAAGCCCTTCGTTCGCGGCCCGCGCGCCACCATGTATGCCGGCCGCCCCTGGACGATCCGGCAATATGCCGGCTTCTCCACCGCGGAAGAGTCGAACGCCTTCTACCGCCGTAACCTCGCGGCCGGCCAGAAAGGCCTGTCGGTCGCCTTCGACCTCGCCACCCATCGCGGTTACGACTCGGACCACCCGCGTGTGGTCGGCGATGTCGGCAAGGCGGGTGTGGCGATCGACTCGGTCGAGGACATGAAGATCCTCTTCGACGGCATTCCGCTCAAGGAGATGTCCGTGTCGATGACCATGAACGGCGCCGTCATCCCGATCCTCGCCAATTTCATCGTCGCCGGCGAGGAGCAGGGCTGTTCGCGGGCGGAACTTTCGGGAACGATCCAGAACGATATCCTCAAGGAGTTCATGGTTCGCAACACCTATATCTATCCGCCGGAACCCTCGATGCGGATCATTGCCGACATCATCGAGTACACGTCGAAGGAAATGCCGAAGTTCAACTCCATCTCCATTTCCGGCTACCACATGCAGGAAGCCGGGGCGACGCTGGTACAGGAACTGGCCTTCACGCTGGCCGACGGCCGCGAATATGTCCGCGCCGCGCTCGACAAAGGGCTGAATGTCGACGATTTCGCCGGCCGGCTGTCCTTCTTCTTCGCCATCGGCATGAACTTCTTCATGGAAGCCGCAAAATTGCGCGCCGCACGCCTGCTCTGGTCGCGGATCATGGAGGAATTCCAGCCGACAAAGGCGTCGTCGCTGATGCTGCGCACCCATTGCCAGACATCGGGCGTCTCGCTGCAGGAGCAGGACCCCTACAACAACGTCATCCGCACCGCCTATGAGGCGCTTTCGGCGGCCCTTGGCGGCACCCAGTCGCTGCACACCAACGCGCTTGACGAGGCGATCGCCCTGCCGACGGATTTTTCCGCCCGCATCGCCCGCAACACCCAGTTGATCCTGCAGCACGAGACCGGCGTCACCAAGGTCGTCGATCCGCTCGCCGGCTCCTACTACGTCGAAAGCCTGACCAACGACCTCGCCACCAAGGCGTGGGAGCTGATCGAACAGGTGGAAGCCATGGGCGGGATGACCCGCGCCGTCGCCGAAGGCCTGCCGAAGCGGCTGATCGAGGAGGCCGCCACCCGCCGCCAGGCCGCCGTCGACCGCGGCGAAGAAGTGATCGTCGGCGTCAACAAGTACCGCCTGGAAACCGAGGACCAGCTCGACATCCTCGAAGTCGACAATGCCGCCGTGCGCAATGCCCAGATCCGCCGCCTCGAAGACACCAAGCGGCGCCGCGATTCCCGGCGTGCCGCCGCAGCCCTCGAAGCCCTGACCGACGTCGCCCGCTCCGGCACCGGCAACCTGCTCGCCGCCGCCGTCGAGGCCGCCCGCGAGCGCGCCACGGTCGGCGAGATCTCCGATGCCATGCGCGCCGTCTTCAACGACCATACCGCCGTTCCCGTCGTCGTGCGCGATGTCTACGGCCCGGCCTACGACAAGGACCCCGAATATCAGAACCTCGTCGCCCGCATCGACGATTTTGCTGCCGAGCTGAAACGCCGGCCGAAGATCATGGTCGCCAAGCTCGGCCAGGACGGCCATGACCGTGGCGCCAAGATCATCGCTTCGGCCTTCGGCGACATCGGTTTCGAAGTCTTGGCCGGCCCGCTGTTCCAGACGCCGGAGGAGGCGGCCGACCTCGCGATCGCCAGCAAGGTGCATGTCGTCGGCATGTCGTCGCTGGCCGCCGGCCATAAGACGCTGGCACCGCAACTGGTCGAAGCCCTGAAGGCAAAGGGGGCGGAACACGTGATCGTCGTCGTCGGCGGCGTCATCCCGCGGCAGGACTACCAGTACCTGCTCGACCACGGCGTCTCGGCGGTTTTCGGTCCGGGGACCAACGTGCTCGAAGCGGCACGCGCGGTGCTGGATCTGATGCAGGGGCGGCTGCGCAACGCTTGACCCTTTTGCCGCCTGGTTCGAATTCAGGATGGAGGAGCGGCCTGATCGCCGCCCCGGAAACTGGAAAGGCAAGAGCTTCTCTTTGAAACCAGCCTGCCAAAACACGATCCAGCCTCCTGCTGAGGCTTTTCCTGATGACCTATGTCCGACGCAACCGGACTACGCCGTATGGCGATTTTGCAAAAACGACGTGCGAAAACAAGGAAATACGGCATTTTCAACAATGCCCCGTTTTCACAGGACTTGCCGCACGCACGAGGGCGAATCTGAAAGATCGCGATACACGTCAGGCATTTGCGGATGCTGCACCTGACGATTTCCTACCGATCATCGAACTGCCATTTCCTTGTCTCCCAAATTGCTATATTTATATCCGAACTAGTTAGTACATATGGGGAGGCTGCCGTGAAAACCTCTATCGCCACGGTGTCGGTCAGCGGGGAACTGGACGAAAAACTTGCCGCGATTGCCGCAGCGGGTTTCGATGGCGTCGAAATCTTCGAGAACGACCTGCTTGTTTTCGACAAGAGCCCGCAGGAAGTGGCACGTATCGTCCGCGATCAAGGCCTGGAAATCACCCTGTTCCAGCCGTTCCGCGATTTCGAAGGCATGCCCGAACCGCAGCGCAGCCGCAACTTCGACCGGGCCGAGCGGAAATTCGATATCATGCAGGAACTCGGAACGGATCTTGTGCTGGTCTGCTCGAATGTCTCCCCGGTCGCGCTCGGCGGCCTCGACCGGGCTGCGGCCGATTTTCACGCGCTTGGGGAACGGGCCGCAAGGCGCGGCCTGCGGATCGGCTACGAAGCGCTCGCCTGGGGACGCCATATCAACGACCACCGTGACGCCTGGGAAATTGTCCGGCGCGCCGGCCATGCCAATGTCGGGCTGATCCTCGACAGTTTTCATACGCTGGCGAGAAAGATCGAGGTCAACTCCATCCGCTCGATCCCGAAGGAGAAGATCTTCATCGTCCAGCTGGCGGATGCGCCGCTGATCGACATGGATCTGCTCTATTGGAGCAGGCATTACAGGAACATGCCGGGAGAGGGCGATCTGCCGGTCAGCGATTTCACCCGCGCCGTCGCGGCCACCGGATATGACGGCTATTTTTCGCTGGAGATCTTCAACGACCAGTTCCGGGGCGGCTCGACGCGGATGATCGCCGCCGATGGCCGGCGGTCGCTGGTCTATCTCGGCGACCAGGTGCGCCGGATCGAACCGGACGCCGCCCTGACGCTGCCGCATCTGCCGGACCGGATCGAGGTGGAAGATTTCGTCTTCATCGAGTTTGCCGCCGACGAAGACGAGGCGCAGCAGATGATCGCGCTGTTGCGCGTACTCGGTTTCCGCAAGGTCGCCCGGCATGCCAGCAAATCGGTCGTCGTCTACCAGCAGGGCCGCATTCGCATCGTCGTCAACACCGAGAGCGTCGGTTTTGCCAATGCCGCCTTCAACGTGCACGGCACGACGGCTTATGCGGTGGGGCTGAAAGTCGCCGATGCCCGGGCGGCGGTGTTGCGGGCAGTGGGCCTCGGCGCTGAGGAGTTTACCCAGCAACCCGGTCCCGGCGAAACAAAGCTGCCGGGCGTTTTCGGCCCGGGCGGCGGCGTCTACTATTTCCTGGACCATGGCGAAGACCTGGAAAATATCTGGACGACGGAATTTGTGGCAGAGAACGAAAATGCGCCAACACTGCCGGCGGGGCTCGCCAGCATCGACCACATCGCCCAGACCGTCCGATATGACGAGTTGCTGTCGACGGTGCTGTTCTACACCTCGCTCTTCAAGACGGAGAAAACGCCGGTGGTAGACATCATCGATCCCGCCGGCGTCGTGCGCAGCCAGGTGGTGGCGAACGAGACGGGAAGCATGCGGATCACCCTGAACGGCGCCGAAAACCACCGGACGCTTGCCGGCCATTTCATCACCGAAAATTTCGGCCCCAGCATCCAGCACGTGGCATTTCACACCGACGACATCCTGGCGACGGCCGTGGCCCTTGCAACCAATGGCTTCCGGCCGCTGCAGATCAGCCGCAACTATTACGACGACATCGAGGCCCGGTTCGGACTGGAGCCCGATTTCGCCGAAACGCTCAGGGCCAACAACATCCTCTACGACCGGGACGAAGGCGGAGACTATTTCCAGCTCTACAGCCCGGTTTACGGCGAAGGTTTCTTCTTCGAGATCGTCCAGCGACGCGGTTATCGCGGCTACGGCGCGCCCAACGCGATTTTCCGCATCGCCGCGCAGAAGCGGCACATGCGACCCGAAACGATGCCGCGCAGTTGACCGGCAGCATTTCGTGAGGCTATCCATGACGGCGAGGACGAGCATGATTTTCAGAAAGCGAACGGCACAGTGAACCTTGCGCAGACACGCGTGGGACGCAAGAACGACCCTGATGGCACGAAGGAAAACATCCTGCAGGTTGCGACGGAAGAATTCGTCGATGCCGGATTTTCGGGCGCCCGCGTCGATACCATCGCCGAAAAGACCAAGACCTCAAAGCGCATGCTGTATTATTACTTCGGCAGCAAGGAAGGCCTCTATCTCGCCGTCCTGGAACGCGCCTATGCCAAGATCCGGTCGCTGGAAAGCCGCCTCGACCTGGAAAATCTCGAGCCGGAAGAGGCGATGCGCAGCCTGATCACCAGCACCTTCGACCACGACGACGCCAATCCCGATTTCGTTCAGCTGGTCAGCATCGAGAATATCCACCGCGCCGAACACCTGAAAAGTTCCGACGTGCTGCGGCGGACCAATTCCGGCGCCATCGATATCATCGCCGCCATCCTGGCCCGCGGCGAGGCCAGCGGCGCCTTCCGGCGCAAGGTCGATCCCGTCGACCTGCACCAGATGATCAGCGCCGCCTGTTTTTTCCGGGTCTCGAACCGGCATACTTTCGGTGCGATCTTCAATCGCGACTTGATGAACGATGAACTCAAGGCCCGGCACCGGCAGATGATCTGCGACATGATCCTCGCCTATCTCCGGTCCTGACCACCGGGCTCTCCGCAACCCTTCGACATAACTGCGATTTTGTCGATCGTGCTCCGGTTTGGGCGCGCCGCCGCCCTTCCATTCCTTCTTGAGCCACCGCACGAAAATGCCACTTGCTGGGAAAAGCCTTTTACGGCAATTGACTTTACTAACCAGTTCGTACATTTTGACAACGAGGATTATGCCGGGATGGATCGGCAGGGTTTGGGTGGAGTTTTTCTTCGGTGGCAGAAACAAGGACGCGGGCTGTTCACGTAGGCCTGATCGGCAGCGATATCGGCAGGTCGCGTACGCCCGCCATGCATGTCCGCGAAGGGCACATGAACGGCATCGACTATCGATACGACCTGATCGATCTGTCGGCGCTGGGTCTCGGCGTCGATGCGCTGCCGCAGCTGATGGACAAGGTCCAGCATGAAGGTTTCGCCGGCCTCAACATCACCCATCCCTGCAAGCAAGCGGCAACGCAGTTCGTCGACGAACTCTCCATGGACGCGGCCGTTCTCGGCGCCATCAACACCGTTACGTTCACCAACGGCCGCCGGGTCGGCCACAACACCGACTGGTCGGGCTTTTCCAAGGGTTTTTGGCGCGGGCTTCCGGATGTGCAGGTCGATGAGGTCGTGTTGATCGGCGCCGGCGGCGCCGGCCTCGCCGTGGCCCATGCACTGGCGACCATGGGGGCGCGGAGGGTGCATGTCTTCGACCTCGACGCAAGCCGGACGGAGGCGCTGATCCTGCAACTGGCGACCAAACATCCCGGCTGCACCTTCAGACCGGGTCTCGACATGGCGCAGGCGCTGCGGGGCGCAGACGGGCTGGTGCATGCCACGCCGACGGGCATGGCCTCCCATCCCGGCCTGCCGCTCGATGTCAGCCTGCTGCAGCCCCGGCACTGGGTTGCGGAGATCGTCTATTTTCCGCTGGAAACGGCGCTTCTGACCGAAGCCGCCAAGCGTGGCTGCCGGGTGGTGAATGGCGGCGGCATGGCCGTGTACCAGGCCGTCGGCGCCTTCGAACTCTTCACCGGCATCGCACCCGATGCCGAACGCATGATCCGGCATTTCGGCTCCCTCGGCGAGGGAGGGGGCATCTAGATTTCCGTTCTCCCGTCAGGAGGGGCGGAGAAACGAAAATGAAAGTATCGCATGAGAAACGCCGCTTGGCGGCTTAAAAGGCCTCGATGGCCATGGGAGGAGACCACATGACACTGAAAATGACACTCGCAATCGCCGCATCGCTCGTTGCAGGCCTTGCCGCATCCGCCGCCTATGCCGAAAGCAAGGGCTCCGTCGTCGTCTTCGTGCCATCGAGCACCAACCCCTATATCGGCCAGTTCCAGCTGGGCGCCAAGGACAAGGCCAAGGAACTCGGCTACGACGTCAAGGTGATCGAAAACAACTTCAACCAGGCCGAGCAGGACAGCCAGGTGCAGCAGCAGCTTGCGTCCGGCGAACAGGTTGCCGGTTATGTCTGGTGGCCGTTCGAAAATGCCGCCGGCGTCGCTTCGCTGCGGGCGCTATCGCAGTCCGGCGCGCCCGTCATCGTCTCCAACCAGTATCCGATCAAGGGTACGGAAGCCTTCTGGACCGCCTATGCCGGCGCCAACGACTTCCTGAGCGGCAAGACCGCCGCCGAGATCCTGCTGGAAGCATGCGCCAAGGCCGAGATCAAGTGCGACAAGGGCGCCATCATCCGTTTCCCGGCCGGCGTTTCTGCGGGTGACGACCGCGCCACCGGTTTCCAGGATGCGGTCAAGGGCAAGCTGACCGTGCTCGACGTCGTCCCGACCGCAGGCTTCCTCGAAGACGAGGGCTACAAGGTCGCAGCCCAGATCATCCCCGCCCACAAGGGCGAACTGACCTGGCTCTATACGGAAAACGATTCGCTCGCAGGCGCGGCAGCACAAGCGGCAAAGGAAAACGGCCTGACACCGGGCAAGGACATCTTCATCGTCGGCGGCACGTGCCATGGCGATTCCAAGCATGTGAAGAGCGGTGAAATCGCCGGCACGGCAATCCAGTCCGGTTATTGGGAAGGCTGGATGGCGGTGCAGGCGCTCGGCAAATATGTCGCGCAGGGCAAGGTCGTCGACGGCGAGAAATACCTGGAGGGCACGCCGGACGCCGCCCCCTCGGATGCCGATCCGCTCTACAAGTACAATTTCCTGCCGAACCCGGCTGTCGGAAATACGCAGGCCGCTTATGATGCCGCCAAGCTTTGGGGCAAGACCGCGGACCAGCTCTGCAATTTCTGATACCTGCTGCGTCGCGCCAAGGCGCGACGCCTTTCTACCGGGATTTCTGCCATGCTCGTGATGACCGATATCGTCAAGCGTTACGGCCCCACTCTGGTGCTCGACGGGGTGGGCCTCGCCGTCAAGGCGGGGGAGGTGATGGCGCTGATGGGCGAGAACGGCGCCGGCAAGTCGACGCTGGTAAAGATCCTCGCCGGAATCGAACCCTCAGACCAGGGCCGCATCGAGATCGACGGCAAACCCGTCGCCATCCGCTCGCCGGGCCAGGCCCGCGCCGCCGGCGTCGGCTACGTGGCGCAGGAACTGTCGATTATCGACAGCCTGTCCGTGGCCGAAAATGTCTTTCTCGGCGATTCCTCGATCGGCATCATGCGCTCTGCCGCGAAGCTCGCCGAGATGGCCAGGCCCTATCTCGACCGCGTCGGGCTGGATTATGTCGATCCGCTGGCGCTGGCCGAAAACTATTCCGTCGCCGAGCGGCAACTCATCGAAATCGCCCGGCTGCTGTCGCGCAAGGCACGCATCGCCATCCTCGACGAGCCGACGGCGGCGCTCTCCGAATCCGAGATCATCCGGGTCAAGGCGGCGGTTCGGGCGATTGCTGCAGACGGCTGCGCGGTCATCTATGTCACGCACCGCATGCCGGAAGTCTTCGAACTCACCAACCGGGTGACCGTGCTGCGCAACGGCAAGAGTTTTGCGCCGATGGAAACGGCAACGCTCTCCATCGACACGCTGATCGAGGCCATGCTCGGCCGCCAGCTCGGAAAAATGTTCCCGCCCCGCGCCGCAAGGCTGGGCGCCGAAGCCGTTCGCCTCGAAAGCTGCATGACGCCGGGCCTAAAGGCACCCGTTTCGCTCTCCGTCCGCTCCGGCGAGATCCTGGCGCTGGCCGGACAGGTCGGCAGCGGCGCCAGCACGATCCTGCGGCTGCTCGCCGGCGTCACCCCTCTCGGCTCCGGCGCGATCTTCCTCGAAGGCAACGCCTACGCACCGAAAAGCGTCGCTGACGGCATCGCCAGCAAGGTCGTCTATTGCTCCGACGACCGCAAGCGCGACGGCATCTTTGCGGTGCGCTCGGTGCCGGAAAACCTGTCCGCGCCGGCGCTCTCCGCCATCAGCCGCTTCCAGCTGCTGTCGGGCAGCCTCGAAAAGGGGCACATCCGCTCGATCGCCGCGAAATTCGGGCTGGACGAGCGCTATTTCAGCCGGCTCGCCGGCAATCTCAGCGGCGGCAACCAGCAGAAGGTGGCGCTCGGCAAGTGGATCGGGCTCAACCCAAAACTCCTTCTCGTCGAGGAACCGACGCGCGGCGTCGATGTCGGCGCCCGCGCCGAAATCTACAAGCATTTGCGCGAATTGGCCGATGGCGGCCTGTCGATCATCTTCGCCTCGTCCGATACGCAGGAAGTGCTCGGCCTTGCCGACCGGATCGCCACCTTTTTCCATGGGCAGCTGGTACAGGTTGTCGCTGCCGATACCGCGACCGCCGAAAGCCTCACCCGCGACGTGACCCGGGCCGAACAGGCCGCCTGACCGGACCAGAACATGAGTACGACCATGACAAGCCAGAATCCGACGGCAGAGCGCAGGATACGCATCCCGAGGCCGGTCTACGGCCTCGCCGCAATCCTCGCCATCGTTGCGGTGGCCGGGTTCACGACGCCGTCTTTCGCCACGCTGGACAATCTGTTCGTGGTGATCCGCGCCGCCTCTCTGACCGGCATCGTCGCCATCGGCATGAGCTACATCACCATTTCCGGCAACCTGTTCGCCCTGTCGGCCAGCTCGCTCGGCGCCCTGCTCGCCGTGCTGTTCGCGCTGATCACGGCGCAGTTCGGATTTGCCGCCGGCGTCGTCCTGACGCTGCTGCTGGCGGGTGTTTCCGGCGTAGCGCAAGGCGTGGCCATCTCGCTGATCGGCAACCCGATCATCACCACGCTCGCCTTCGGAACAGTGTTTCGCGGGCTGGCCGCGCTGCTCAGCGGCAATTCCATCCTGCGGATCGAAAGCGATCTCGCTCTGTGGATCGGCACCGCCCGTCCGCTCGGCATACCGACGCAAAGCTGGGCTTTCGTGGTTGCCGCATTGCTCAGCTGGTTCGTCATCCGCCACCTCAAGCTCGGCCGCGAGATCGTGCTGTGCGGCGCCAATCCGCAGGCGGCCATCGCCAGCGGATTGCGGGTCGGCATGGTCACCTCGGTCGCCTGCATCGCGCTGTCGACAGGCGTGGCGATCATGGCCATGCTGACCGTGTCGCAATTCTCACAGGCCAAGGCCGATCTGTTCATGGGCTATGATTTCGACTACATCGCCGCCGTGCTGGTCGGCGGCATCGCACTGCGCGGCGGGCGCGGCTCGCCGCTGCAGGCCGCACTTGGCGCCATTCTGATCGCGCTCTTGCAGAATTTCATGCTGCTCAACGGCTTCAGCGCCGGACTACGAATGACGATCGTCGGTTTCCTCGTCGTCGTCTCCATCAGCCTCTTCCACGTCCTGCAGGGCAAATCGCGATGAAAATGACAGCGGAAACCAGAAGCAACCTCGCCCGCATCGCCCTGATGCTTGGCGTCTACCTGATCTTCGCCAGCCGCATTCCGAGCTATTATTCGATGGCCGGCGTTGCCGCGCTGCTCGACGGTGCGGTTCTCGCCGGCATCATCGCCATCGGCGTCGGCCTGACCATGATCGCCGGCGAGATGGACCTGTCGGTAGGATCGATGGCCGCCTTTGCCGGCATCCTGTCGATAAAATTCTACGCCTTCGGCATACTGCCGGCCTTCCTGCTGGTCATCCTGGTCTGTGCGGTCATCGGCGCGATCCAGGGTTATTGCATCTACCGGCTCAACATCAGTTCCATGGTGTTCACCATCGGCACGCTCATTGCGCTCCGCGGCCTGACGCTGGTGATCTCGCAGGAAAAAACGGCGCTCATCCCCTTCGAGGACATCGCCCAGACCGACATCCTGTCGACGAAATTCTTCATCTTCTCGATCCCCTCCATCATCCTGCTGCTCCTGGTGCTGCTGGTGGATTTCCTGTCGCGACGGACACTCTGGGGCCGCGAAGTCTTCGCCATCGGCGGCGGGCGCAGCGAGGCGCGCGCCGCCGGCGTTTCGATGAAGCGGCCGATCGTGCTGATCTTCTCCCTGTCGGCGGCCCTGGCCGGCCTCGCCGGCGCGCTCTTGTCGATCAAGTCGGGCAGCGCCAGCCCGCTCGGCTTCGAAGCCGTCGTCCTCGAGGCTGTGACGGCCTGCCTGATCGGCGGCATCGCGCTCTCCGGCGGCCGCGGCAGCATTCCGGGCATTCTCATCGGCCTCTTCACCATCCGCTTCCTGGTCAGCGGCATCGCCGCGCTCGGCGCGCCGTTCTGGATGCAGAGCCTGGCGACCGGCGCCCTGCTGATCGTCGTCATCATCGGCGAGGCGGTGATCCGCCATGTCGTGCGCCGCCGAAAGTTTGCGCTTTCGGCGCAGCCTGCAGCGTGAAAGAGACAGAATGAGCGACGCAGACAATCCGGCCCTCGGCCAGGCCTGGTTTCCCTCCCGCTGGGGCGCGGAGGATGAGATCGGCGCCGGCAACCTGCTCGGCCCCCACACGGTGCTGGAGGCCGCACGGCTCATCCGCTCCGGCGAGACCGTCTCGCTCGGCTTTCCCTACCGCGTCGGCATGCCGCTCTCCCCCGGCCGGACTTTTGGCCTGAAGATGCCGGGCGGCCCCACGGGCGGGCCGGAAGGCGCGGTCAGCCGCACCGTCTGGAACGACGACTTCGTCTGCACCGAGATCGGCCAGATCGGCACTCATATGGATGCGCTCGGCCATCTCGGCCACCAGGTGACCTATCCCTGCGGCCATTGCGACACGCTCGTCTACAACGGCAACAAGCTCTCGGAGATCTGGTCGCCCTACGGCCTGAAAAAACTCGGCATCGAAAAGGCGCCGATCTTTTTTACCCGCGGCGTGCTGCTCGACGTGCAAGCGCTGTTCGGCGAACCGCTGGCAAACGGCGTCGAAATCACCCCCGAGCACCTGCTGCAGTGCATCGACCGGCAGGGGCTGGATCACAACGACTGGCTGAGGCCCGGCGACGTGGTGCTGATCCGCACCGGCCACGGCTCGCGCTTCTTCTCGGAGGCCGCCAACTGGTATGACGGCGAGCCGGGCCTTGGCCTGGCAGCGGCGGAATTCCTTTCCGCCCTGCAGCCCGTCGTCGTCGGCGCCGACAATTTTGCCATCGACGTCGTGCCGCCGGTCGATCCGGACATGGTGCTGCCCTGCCACCAGCATTTGATCATGCGCCACGGCATCTACCTGCACGAAGGCATGAACCTCGATGCCCTTGCCGAAACCGGCCGCTCGGAATTCGTCTACGCCTTCGCGCCGCTGCGGATCGAAGGCGCGACCGGCTCGCCCGGAATGCCCTTCGCCATCCTGTAGCTAGAACTGCTGGCCGCTGCCGGCGAGATGGGCACGGATCGTCGTGATCATGATCGACACCGGCAGGGTGGGCGCGACGTCGGCCCGCATGGTGAAGCCGACGGCGCCCCGTGTCTCCGATGTGTCGATGTCGAGAAATGCCATGGTCCCGGCCTCGATCTCGCGCTTCACCACGCCTTTCGAAATGATCCAGACGGCATCCTGAGTCTGCAGGAAGGCGCGGCCGAAACTGTCCGAGACGGTCTCGATCGTGTTCCTCAGTTCCCCGATGCCGTGGGACAACAGGAAGCGGTCGACGAACGGCCGGATCACCGAGCCCTTGATCGGCATCAGCACCGTATGATGCGCGATCTCGGCCAGCGAAAAGCTGCGGCGCTGCAGCAGCGGATGGCCGGCGCGGACGGCAAAGCCGACCTCTTCCGAATAGAGCGGATCGAAGGTCAGGCCGGCCATGAATTCGGCGGCGGCGAGACGGCCGACGACGAGATCGAGCTCGCCCACCCGCAAGGCGTCGAGAAGCCAGCGGTTTTCGCCGGTGACGATGGTGACCACGCTGCCCGTGCCCGCCTTGATGAAGTCCGCCACCGCATCCGGAAGGAAGCTGGCGGACGCCGTCGGCAAGGCGCCGATCCGCAACGGCGGGCCGGAGGAGGTTTTCGCCAGGGAAATGGAATCGACGCCGCGGCGAACCGCGGCGATGCTCTCGCCGGCATGGCGCAGGAACACCTCGCCGAACCGTGTTATGACGATGCCGCGACCTTCCCTTTCGAACAGATCGACGCCAAGATAGTCCTCCAGCTCACGGATCGTCCGGGTCACCGCCGGCTGGGTGAGGGACAACACGTCGGCGGCGCGGCCGACGCTTTTCTGCCGCGCGACTTCAACGAAGGTGTGGAGGTGTCGAAACTTGATCCGGCTGTCCAAATCATATCCATCCCGTTATGAATTCGTCGGAAAATATCATTATAAATGCCAATAACCATCATGTAACTGAAGTTCGAGGAGAATTCACATGGCCTTCGCAGCGATCAACGGCACCGTCCTGCATTACGAATACCTGACCGAGTCGAAGAGCAATCCGGTGCTCGTTCTCGTCAATTCGCTGGGAACGGATTTCCGCATCTGGCTGCCGCTGATCGACGAGTTGGCGGAGGACTGGTCGATCCTGGTCTACGACAAGCGCGGCCACGGCCTCTCCGATCTCGGCACGGTGCCTTACAGCATCGAGGACCATGCGCGCGACCTCATCGGCCTGCTGAAACATGTCGGCGTCAAGAAGGCGGCCTTCTGTGGCCTGTCGGTCGGCGGCCTCATCGTCCAGAGCCTCTACAAGCTCAAGCCGGAGCTGGTCGAGAAGCTGATCCTTTGCGACACCGCCGCCAAGGTCGGCACGCAGGAGAGCTGGAACACCCGCATCGCCACGGTGCAGGAAAAGGGCCTGGAAGCGATTGCCGATGGGGTGATGAAGGTCTGGTTCACGCCGGATTTCCACGCCAAGCGCAAGGCGGACCTTTCCGGCTATCGCACCATGCTCGTGCGGCAATCGGTGGAAGGCTACGTCGCCACCTGCATCGCGCTGCGCGAGGCCGATTACACCGAAGACGCGCCGAAAATCGAGGTTCCGACGCTGGTCGTGGTCGGCGATCAGGACGGCTCGACGCCGCCCGATCTGGTCAAGGCCACCGCCGACCTCATCCCGGACGCCGAATTCGAGATCATCAAGGGGAGCGGCCATATTCCCTGTGTCGAGCAGCCCGGCCAGCTGGCGGAACTGCTGGCCGACTTCATCAACGAGGAATGACATGAACCCGCCGTCCGATCGCTTTGTGAAAGGCATGGCCACGCGGCGTGCCGTGCTGGGAGACGCCCATGTCGACCGCGCCGAAGCGAACAAGACGGATTTCGACGCACCGTTCCAGGCGATGATCACCGAAACCGCCTGGGGCGACGTCTGGTCGCGGCCGGACTGGAACAAGCGCGAGCGCTCGATGGTGACGATCGCGCTGCTGGCGGCACTCGGCCATCACGAGGAGCTTGCCATGCATGTCCGCGCCACCGCCAACACCGGCGCGACGCCGGAGGATATGCGCGAGGCCATGCTGCATGTAGCGATCTATGCCGGCGTACCGGCGGCCAATACGGCAATCAAGATCGTCAAGAAGACGCTGGACGAGATGCGGGACGCGCAAGCGCCCCGGGGAGGAGAATGATGAAGACCGCACCGCCCGAGACCGGGGCATTTTTCGCCCGCGACCGGATCTGGCATCCGCCGGCGCTGACGCCGGGTTATAAGACATCCGTGCTGCGCTCACCGCAGAAGGCGCTGATTTCGCTCGAAGGCACGACGACGGAGCTGACTGGGCCGGTCTTCGGCCACAACATGCTCGGCCCCACCGACAACGACCTGATCGTCAACTATGCCAGGCCCGGCGAGATGGCGATCGGCCAGCGCATCCTCGTGCACGGGCGGGTGCTGGACGAGCGCGGCCGCGGCGTGCCCGGCGTTCTGGTGGAATTCTGGCAGGCCAATGCCGGCGGCCGCTACCGCCACAAGAAGGAAACCTATCTCGCCGCCATCGATCCGAATTTCGGCGGCGTCGGCCGCACGATCACCGACGACGAGGGCGGCTACTGGTTCAAGACCATCCAGCCCGGCGCCTATCCCTGGCCGAACGGCGTCAACGACTGGCGGCCGGCGCATATCCATTTCTCCGTGTTCGGCCATGGTTTCGCGCAACGGCTGATCACCCAGATGTATTTCGAAGGCGACCCGATGATCGCCCGGTGTCCGATCGTCAGGACGATCCCCGACCCGCAGGCGATCGAACAGCTGATCGCGCCCCTTGACTGGAACGCGACGGTGCCGATGGACATGCGCGCCTACAAGTTCGACATTGTTTTGCGCGGCCGTCGGTCGACGCTGTTCGAGAACCGCAAGGAGGGCAATTGAGATGGTCCAGACGCTCGCCTACCTCAAGGAAACGCCGTCGCAGACGGCCGGCCCCTATGTACATATCGGCTGCACCCCGAATTTTTCCGGCATTTCCGGTATCTTCGAAACCGATCTCGGCTCGGGACCGCTCGCCAACGAACAGGCGCGCGGCGAGCGCATCACCATTCGCGGCTTCGTCTATGACGGGCTCGGAAGTCCGCTCAAGGATGCCCTGGTCGAAATCTGGCAGGCCGATGCCGACGGGCTCTACAACAGTCCGGCGGAAACGCGCGGGCGCGCCGACCCGAACTTTTTCGGCTGGGGCCGCCAGCCGGGCGACATGCAGACGGGAGAATTCGTCTTCCACACCGTCAAGCCCGGCCGTACGCCGTTCCGCCCGAACGATCCGAGGCTGATGGCGCCGCATATTCTCTTCTGGATCGTGGCGCGCGGCATCAATATCGGGCTGCAGACGCGCATGTATTTTTCCGACGAGGAGGCCGCCAATGCGGAAGATCCGGTGCTCGCCCGCATCGAGCATCGCCAGCGCGTCCGCACGCTGATCGGAGCGCGCGAGGGGGAGACGGTGCGGTTCGATATCCATCTCCAGGGCGAGAACGAAACCGTCTTCTTCGATATGTAGGCGTTGGACCGGGGCTGCGATGGTGACCGAATTGCTTTCCACCTTTCTCGACGACCTTCTTGGCGATGCGGAACTGGCCCGCCTGATCGGCACCACGGCCGATTGCGCCGCCATGCTGCGCTTCGAACTGGCGCTGGCCCGGACGGCAGCCGATCACGGCCTGATCCCGCAGGCCGCGGCATCCGAGATATCGGCCGCCGCCGCGACGTTCCAACCGGATCTCGCCCTGCTTCGACGGGCGACCTTGAAGGACGGCGTCGTCGTTCCGGAATTCGTTCGCCAGTTGCGTCAGCATGTCGGAGAGCCGGCCGGCCGGCATATCCATTTCGGCGCCACCAGCCAGGATGTCATCGACACTGCACTGGCGCTGAAGCTCAAGCCAGTCTTCGACCTTTTCGAAACGCGGCTGGAGGCGGTAATTGCGCGTCTCGAGGCGCTCATACGGACATTCGGCAATAACCCGATGATGGGACGAACGCGCATGCAGGCGGCGATCCCGATCACTGCGGGGGACAGGCTTGCAGTCTGGTGCGGCCTGGTCGAGCGGGCAAAAGGCCAAATAGGGGAAGTGCGTCGGCAAAACCTCATCCTCAGCCTATCCGGGCCGGCGGGCACGGCGGAAAAATTCGGCGGCAAGATATCCGGCGTGCGGCGGGACATCGCCTCGGCCCTGGAGCTTTCAGCGCCCGACTACGTGCCGCATGCCGCCCGCGACCGGATCGCCGGCCTCGGCAACTGGCTGAGCCAGGTGACCGGCGCGCTCGGCAAGATCGGCCAGGATATCGCGCTGATGGCGCAGAACGAGATCGCCGAGGTGGTTATCGACAGCGCCGGCGGCTCGTCGGCCATGGCGCACAAGCACAATCCGGTTCTTGCCGAAGTTCTCGTGACGCTTGCCCGGTTCAATGCCGTGCAGCTGTCCGGCCTGCATCAGGCGCTGGTCCACGAACAGGAGCGCTCCGGCGCCGCGTGGACACTCGAATGGATGATCCTGCCACAGATGCTGAACGCCACGGGAACCGCCCTGCAGCATGCGCAGGCCCTGCTGGCTTCGATCACGAGACTGGGGACTGCGCCGCCGGGCTGAAACGCGGCGGCACTGTCAGCCGCCATGCTTGCGCAAATATCCCTCGGCGATTTCCTGCATCCGCTGACGCCCGAAACTCTCCCCATGGCCGGCATGAACCATCGAAACGTCGAGCGCGCGCAAACGCTCCATCGTCCGGAGATAGGTTTCGATATCGGCACCCGGAACGTCATCCACCAGGTAACCGTCGTAGATCGCGTCGGCGGCGAAGAATTCGCCGTTGCGCTCGTCGAGCAGGGCGATGGACCCCGGTGAATGCCCCGGCAGATGCAGCACGGTGAACAGCCGGTCGCCGAGATCCACCGTATCGCCCTCGTCGAGAAGCTGCGTCAGCGGCGCCGGCTCGATGCGATAGTCGGCGAGAACGAAACCTTCGGGAAGCACGGCCAGCGGCTCGGGATGGTCGCGAAACATCGCCCCGAACGCCATGTCGTCGCGCATATCGGCAAAGAACGGCGCCTCCAGCGGATGCCCCGCCCGGTCGGCATATTCGAAAAAACTGCCGACATGATCGATATGCACATGCGAGGCGATGGCCAGAAGAGGCTTGTCGCCTGCCGGAGCAAAGGCTGGGAGCGACTGGACGCCGGTGCCGAAATCCAGCTGGATATCGCGATCGCGCCCGGAAATGCGGTAAAGATTTGCCTGGAAAAACGGATGGACCGCCGGCTCCCAGATCTTTACCACGCCGGGCGATACCGTCACCGACCGAAACCACGCATCCGCCATGCCACCGCTCCATCAAAGGTGAGCCATTGCGGCTCACAGTACGGTGCGAACCTTCCACAATTCCGGGAAAAGCTCCACCTCCAGCATGCGCCGGAGATAAGAAACCCCCGCCGTGCCGCCGGTGCCGCGTTTCAGGCCGATGATGCGCTCCACGGTGGTGACGTGGTTGAAGCGCCAGCGGCGGAAATAATCCTCGAAGTCGATCAGCTTTTCAGCCAGCTCGTACAGCGACCAGTATTTTGACGGCTCGCGATAGACGTCCCGCCAGGCAAACAGCACCGCCTCGCTTTCCTCACGCGTCGACCGCGTGTCGCGTTCCGCCTCGTTGCCGATGTCGAAACCGTTGCGGCCGAGCAACAGAATGGCCTCCTGGTAGAGGCTCGGCGCCTTGAGGATGTCTTCGAGCTTTTCGCTGATGCCCGCATCGTGCTCGTGCGGCTTCATCATCACCGGATTGCGGTTGCCGGCGAGGAATTCGATGGCGCGGTATTGCCACGACTGGAAGCCGGAGGATTGCCCCAGCGCATCGCGAAACAGGGTGTATTCGCTGGGCGTCATCGTCCGCAGCACATCCCAGGCGCTGTTCAGCTGCTCGAAAATGCGGGCGACGCGCGTCAGCATCTTGAAGGCCGGCTGCAGGTCGTCATTGCGGATCGACTGGCAGGCGGCGCGGATTTCGTGGATGGCAAGCTTCATCCACAGTTCCGACGTCTGGTGCTGGATGATGAACAACGGTTCGTCATGGGCGCTGGACAGCGGCGCCTGGGCATTGAGGACCAGATCGAGCTTCAGGTAGTTCGAATAGGACATCTTGTCGCGAAAATTCAGCTCGGCGCCATCCGGCGACAGGTCTTTGCTCGTCATGTGACCTTGCTCTTCTTCAGGAATTCCGGGCAATCCCAGAGTTTTTCCTTAATGACCTTTTCCAGCACCTCGGCCGCCGCGACGGTTTCTTCAAAGCCGATATAAAGCGGCGTGAAGCCGAAGCGGATGATGTCGGGGGCGCGGAAATCGCCGATGACATTGTTGGCGATCAGCGCCTGCATCACCGCATATCCTTGCGGATGGCGGAAGGACACCTGCGAACCGCGGCGGCTGCCGTCGCGCGGCGACGCCAGGACGAGATCCGGGCAACGCGCTTCCACTTCCTTGATGAACAGGTCGCAGAGCGCAATCGAGCGTTCGCGCACGGCATGGATGTCGACGCCATCCCAGGCCGAAAGCCCGGCATCCAGCGCCGTCATCGACAGGATCGGCGGCGTGCCGGCCCGCATGCGGTCGATGGACGGACCGGGACGATAGTCGAGGTCGAAGAGGAACGGCGCTTCGTGGCCGAGCCAGCCGGAAAGCGACGGCCGGATCTTGTCCTGCAGTTCCGGGCGGACATAGATGAAGGCGGGCGCACCCGGCCCACCGTTCAGATATTTGTAGCCGCAGCCGATGGCGAAATCGGCGCCGGCACCGGACAGATCGACTGGCAGGGCGCCGGCGGAATGGGCGAGGTCCCAGATGGTCACGACGCCGGCGGCCTTCGCCTTGGCGGTCAGCGCCTTCATGTCGTGCAGGCGGCCGGTGGCGTAGTCCACTTCCGTCAGCATCAGCACGGCCACGGTCTCGTCGATGGCGGCTTCCACCTCTTCCGGCGCCACGATCTTGAGTCGGTGGCCCTTGTCGAGCGTGCGGATAACACCCTCGGCGATATAAAGATCGCTGGGGAAATTGCCGCTGTCGGAGAGGATCACCTTGCGCTCGCCGGTGAGCGACAGCGCTGCCGTCAGCGCCTTGAACAGGTTGACCGAGGTCGAGTCGGCGGCGATCACCGATCCTTCGGGCGCGCCGATCAGCGCGCCGATACGGTTGCCGATGCGCGCCGGCAGGTCGATCCAGCCGGCCGTATTCCAGGCGCGGATCAGCTGACCGCCCCAGTTCTCCGCGACTTCCCGCGCCAGCCGCTCCTTGGCCGCCCTGGCGAGCGGACCGAGCGAATTGCCGTCGAGATAGATGACGCCTTCGGGGATCTCGAAGAGCGCCTTTGTCCTTTCAAAAAGGTCGGTCATTGGACTCTGCTGCCGTTTCTCAGTTGGAAGCGTTGAATCTTGCCCGTCTCCGTCTTCGGCAGGCTGTCGACGAAGCGGATGGAGCGTGGATATTTGTAGGGAGCGATCGTCGCCTTGACGTGATTCTGCAAGGCCACGGTCATCACCTCGTCGCCATTCTTGCCCTTGGCCAGCACGACGTAGGCGGCGACGATCTGGCCGCGATCCTCGTCCGGAACGCCGATCACGGCGCATTCGGCAACGTCGTCATGGGCCAGCAACGCCGCCTCGACCTCCGGACCGGCGATGTTGTAGCCGGCGGAAACGATCATGTCGTCGGCGCGTGCGGCAAAATGGAAGCGGCCGTCCTCGTCCTGGTAGAAGGCGTCTCCGGTGATGTTCCAGCCGGCCTTCACATATTCGCGCTGGCGCGCATCGGCCATGTAGCGGCAGCCGACGGGACCCCGCACGGCGAGCTTGCCGATGGTGCCGCGCGGCACCTCGTTCATCTCGTCGTCGACGATTTTCGCCTGGTAGCCGGTCAACGGCCGGCCCGTAGAACCCGGTGCCCGGTCGTCGAGACGGTTGGAGATGAAGATATGCAGCATTTCCGTGGCACCGATGCCGTCGAGGATCGGCTTGCCGGTCTTTGCTTCCCACAGTTCATAGACGGGCGCCGGCAGCGTCTCGCCGGCCGAAACCGCGATACGCAGCGACGAAAGATCGGCACCGGCATCCATCGCCGCCAGCATGGCGCGGTAGGCAGTCGGCGCAGTGAAGCTGATCGTCGCCTTGTAGGTCTCGATGATCTTGACCATGTTCGGCGGTGTCGCACTTTCGAGCAGCGCGGCGGCGGCGCCGAAGCGCAGCGGGAAGATGGCGAGGCCGCCGAGGCCGAAGGTGAAGGCGATCGGCGGCGAGCCGACGAAGACATCCTCCGGCGTCACCTGCAGCACTTCCTTGGCGTAGGCGTCGGCGATGATCAGCAGGTCGCGGTGGAAATGCATCGTCGCCTTCGGCACGCCCGTGGTGCCCGAGGTGAAGCCCAAGAGGGCGACGTCGTCGCGCCCGGTCTTCACCGCGTCGAACTTCACCGGCTTGTCGAGGGCGATGCGGTCGAGTTCGGCATCGTGGTTGGCCGTGCCGTCGAAGCCGATCACCTGCTTGAGGAAATCACTGTCCTTGGCGCAGGCGACAAGCTCGTCGATGATACGGGTATCGCAGAGCGCGATCGAAATTTCCGCCTTGTCGACGATCTTCTTGAGTTCGCCGGCCCGCAGCATCGGCATCGTGTTGACGACGACGGCGCCGACCTTGGTGGCCGCCAGCCAGCAGGCGATCATCGCCGGATTGTTGGCGGAGCGGATCAGCACGCGGTTGCCCGGCTTGACGCCATATTCCTCGGCCAGCGCATGGGCGAGCCGGTTGCTCCAGTCGGTGAGTTCCTTGTAGGTGCGCCGCCGGCCGTTGCCGATCAGCGCCGTATGGTCGCCAAAACCCTTTTCCACCATGCGGTCGGTCAGTTCGACAGCGGCATTGAGGTGATCGGGATACTGGAAATCGCCCATGAGAAACTCAGGCCATTCCTCCCGGGGCGGCAGGTTGTCGCGTGTAAAGGTGTCGATATGCGCTGAAGGGCTCAACATCGTATCTGTTTCCCTTTGTTTTATGTTCCCTGACTCAGACGTTACACCAGCCGCAATCTATTTCAAGTTTAAAATATCTCGATCCACCGAGCCCCCCGATTGGGGGGTAGGGCCGTGGCGGCCCATCCCCGCCTAAGCCAGGTACCGGTTGAAAACGTTGCGTGTTACCGCCTCCACGCCGGCATCCCCGCGGATGAGGCCGGCAACCCACTCGCAGCTGCCGGCGTGAAACACCTCGCCCTTGCCCTTTGGAAAGTTGACGATCATGCCGCTGCCGCGCTTGGCGCGGTCCACCGCTTCCGGCCCGGTCTCGCCATACAGGATTTCGGCGATGAACACCGCGTCCTCACTGTTGAGGAATACATCGCCGGCCTTCACGGCATCGCCCTCCTCGACATTGCAAGCGAGACCGAGCGCCAGGATCGACAGCCCTTCCGGCACCTGTTCCTCGCCGGAAGGATAGGGCAGGCCGCCCTTGATGACATAGTCGAGCCCATCGACCTCATAGCCGAAGGCATGCGAAGCGGCACCCAGCACGTCGCCGTAACCATAACCGGTGCCGGCGAAGGCCCAGTGCTCCGGGCGGTAGATCGGAAAACCCCGCGCGCCGCGGGCGACGGCGCCGCCCCAGCCGGTATACATGCCGCGCGTGGCATTCAGCCCGAAGGTCAGGGCGCCCGGACGGCCGATTTCCGCCGCTTCCCAGCTCGTGGTGGCGAAACGGGCGTTCCCGGTGCCGTAGACGGGATCTTCGTTGCGAGCACGGTATTTGTAGCAGATCTGCCGGCGACCCTCGTCCTCCAGGCGGATCTGCCACATGAAGTTTCCGGCATACCGCGCCACATGCCCGCCGGCCTCGACATAGGCGTCGACGGCATCACGCATCTGCCAGCTCCAGTATTCGTCATGCCCGGCGAAGACGAGGCAGGAATAGCTGTCGATGATATCGGGCCGGTAGTGCAGGTCGGTCTGGGCGATGATGTCGACCGCATAGCCTTGCCGCTCCATCCAGTGGAAGAAGTGCCGGTCGTAGCTGGCCCAGCCGGAAGAGGCGTATTTCTTGCTGTGGCCGGTCCGCCACGCCCATTCCATATGAGGATAACGCGGCGGCGCCAGCAGGCCGGGCACATGGTCGAGCGCCACCCGCGGCGCATCCGGCGGCAGGCTGGCGAAACCGCGACAGAACGGCCTGTCGGCGCTGACGACGGGCGAGAACTGGTTGCGTTCCGGCCCGCTGATGCCTTCGTAAAAATTCGAGCCGCCCCAGTCGTTATAGGCCATCCAGGTGCAGGTCGGCGGCACGAAGAGCAGGCGTCCACGACCCTGTCCCGGCGTCGGGCGGACGATCAGGATGGTTTCCGCCGTCAACCGGGAATTTTCCTCCGACCACAGCATCAGCTTGTAGCCGCCGGACGGCCAGCCGGCCTCGATGGTAAAGCTGAAACAGACCAGCCAGCCGCAGCCCTCGGCGGAACATTGGTCGGGCGTCTCGTAAGCGGCGCCTTCGATGTTTCCCTTCTGCCAGACCGTCACCGGCACAAAACCGTCGCGGACCAGCGTGGCGCGGAAACGGTTCGCCGTGGTGTTGACGTGCACGCAGACCGTTTCACCCGCGCCATAGGAGTGCCGGTCGGCATAGGCCCAGAGGAACGGCGTGCCCGGCGGCAGATTGGCCGGCGTTTCGAAATAGCGGCCGAAAACGGCCTGATAATGCGCGGCGGTCGAATGGCTGCTCATGCCAGCTTTTCCCCTTTGCGGGCGGCATGAACCGAATCCTTAACCGCGACGGTGAGCTTCGAGAGGATTTCGGCCAGCTCCTCCTCGCTGGCATTGTAGGGCGGCGCCAGGATAACCGTATCGCCCGCCGTGCCGCCAACATTGCCGGTGCAAGGATAGCAGATCAGCCCGGCCTCGAAGGCGCGCCGGCCAATATCGGCATGGACGGAAAGGTTGGGCCTGAACGGCGTCTTGCTTTCGGGATCGGAGACGATCTCCAGGCCGATGAAATAACCGCACCCCCTGACATCGCCAACCTCGGGCACATCCGCGAAGGCTTTCCGCAGCTCATCCCGGAATGTCTCGCCCCGCGCCAGCACATGATCCAGTAGCCCGTCGCGGCTGATGATTTTCTGGACGGCGACGGCAGCAGCACAGGCAGCGGTATGGCCGGTGAAAGTATGGCCGGTCTGCGCGCCGCCATGGGCATCGACCAGCGTCTTGTGAACGGCATCGGTGTAAAGCGCAGCACCCAGCGGCACGTAACCGGCGGCCAAACCCTTGGCGACGCTCATGATATCCGGCACCACGCCATCCTGGTCCAGCGCCCGCCACGTGCCGGTGCGCCCGGAGCCACACATCACCTCGTCGCCGATAACAAGCACACCGTGGCGCCGGCAGACGGCTTCCACGGCCCTGGCATACCCCTCCGGTGCCGGCACGACGCCGCCGGCAGCGCCGACCACCGGTTCAAAGATGAAGGCCGCCACCTTGTCGGGGCCGATTTTCAGGATCTCTTCCTCCAGCTCCCTGGCGAGAAACCCTGCCAGATCGGCAGGCGCCACACCTTCGGGCGGACGATAGGCATTGGCTGCGGACACAAAGCAGACATCGAGCAGGCTGCCCTCGAAGGAGGCGCGGCGCGTCCTGAAATCGGAGACGGACAAGGCGCCCAGCGTATTGCCATGCCAGGAGCGCCGGCGGGATATGAAGCGCCGGCGGCTCATCTCGCCGCGGGCGGCATGATATTGCAGGGCGATCTTGAGGCAGGATTCCACCGCCTCCGAACCGCTGGTCACATAGACGGCATTGGGGAAATGCCCGCCCGTCCGGTCGGTGATGATGTCGGTCAGTTCCTCCACCGCATCGCTGGAGAAGAGGTAACGATAGGCATGGGCGATCTTGCCCATCTGCTCGGCGACGGCGGCATTCACTTCCGGATGGGCGTGGCCGAGACAATAGACCGCCGGGCCGCCCGAGCCGTCGAGATAGCGGTTGCCGTCGACATCGAAGAGATAGCTGCCGCGGGCATAGGCAATCTTGGGGAGGTGATCGACGCCGTAGCTGCTGCCGGTGCTGGTCGTGCGGGGCTTGGACATAGTGTGGCTCTCCTCCTGTTTCCCGCCGGAGAAGGTCACAAAGCCCGCCCCTTATGCGCAGAATCTCGTCTGGTCCCGGACATGACCATGAAAACGAATCCGCCGCCAGAGGGCCGGCGGCGGATTTCAATCAGGCATTCGAGGCAGGGTCAGCGCGCGCCACGAACATAGCTGGAGCCGAGCGCCAGCGGCAGGCTGGCGCGGCGTCCGGCAAGGATCAGCACCAGCATGACCATGGCAAACGGCAGCATCTGGATGACGTCGGTGGGGATATCGACACCGGCCACCTGCAGCGCCGTCGTCATCGACAGGCAGGCACCAAACAGCAGCGCCCCGCCCAGCACCCAGAGCGGCTTGCCGCGCGCCAGCATAGCGAGCACGATGCCGATAAAACCGTTGCCATGCGTCATGAACGGCACGAAGACGCCGGCGCCGACGATCGACATGAAGGCGCCGCCGAGCCCGGCGAACAGCCCGGTGCACAACACGGCGACGGTGCGGGTACAGATGACGTCGACGCCAGCCGCATCCAGCGCCGCCGGCTTGTCGCCCGCCGCCTGCAGCGCGCTGCCCAGATGGGTGGCGCGGAAGACGTAGATCATCACGAAGACGAGCAGGATGGCGATGTAGACGATGACAGGGCGATCGAAGACGGCCGGCCCGATCACCGGAATGCCCGACAGGAGCGGGATCGGCAACGTGTCCATCGCATCCAGCCGCGGATAGGTGCGCGAAAACTGGATGTTGTGCAGGAGCGCGGTGATCCCCTCGGCGCCCAGCGTCAGGGCGATGCCGATGACGATCTGGTTGAGGCCGAGCCGGACGCAGAGCAGCGCCATGATCGCCGCCACCGCCATGCCACCCAGCGCGCCGAAGGCGAAGCCGAGCGTGGTGGAGCCGGAGACATAAGCAATCAGGAACCCCATGTAGGCGCCGATCAGCATCATGCCTTCGAGACCGATGTTGAGCACGCCGGCCTTTTCCGACAGTTGCTCGCCAAGACCGGCCAGCAGCAGCGGAATGCCGGCGACGACGGCGCCGAGCACCAGAGACGTAAGGAAAGCTTCGGTAAACAGACCCATGACTTAGCTCCTCACCTTCTGCTGCCGGCGCTGGTCGAGATATTCGGTCAGGCCGAGCACGACCAGCAGGATCGCCACGATAACCAGCGAGAAATAGTTGGGCACGCCGAGCTTGCGCGCCGCGCTCTCGCCGCCGATCGAAAGCACCGAGAACAGGAAAACGAAGGCGATGGTGCCGAAACCGTTGAAGCGCGCCAAAAAGACCAGCGGCACCACCGTCAGGCTGTAGGCCGGGTTCCAGTCGGCGCGGACATTGCCCTGCGTGCCGAGGATATCGACGGCACCGGCCAGTCCGGCAAGGGCGGCGGAGATGCCGAACACCAGCACCGTCAACAGCGGCACCGGCAGGCCGGCATGGATCGCCGCCTTGGAATTGGCACCGACGACACGCAATTTCAGGCCGAAAGCCGTGCGGGTCATCACCAGATGCACGACGATGATGACGGCGAGGCCGATCAGCAGGCCGGACGAAACTGTGGTATCGAACAGCCGCGGCAGGCGGTCTTCCACCGGCAGCGTCCGCGTCTGCGGCACGGTCGTGGTCGGATCGAGAAAGGCCAGCTTGACGAGAACATTGGCCAGAGACACGCCGAGGAAGGTCATCATCAAGGTCGTGATGATCTCGTTGACGCCCTGATAGGCCCTGAGCAGCGCCGGCACCACCGACCAGAGCATGCCGACGACAGCGCCGATCAGCAGCCCGACGATCAGCACGACCCACACCGGAAAGATCTCGACCAGAGCCGGACCGGCAGCCGCGACCAGCACCGCGCCCAAGAGGAACTGCCCGTCACCGCCGAGGTTCCAGATCCCCGCCCGGAAGGCGACGATCAGGCTGGCGGCGATCAACAGCAGCGGCCCCATCCGCGTCAGCGTCGCCTGCAGGCCGGACGGCGAAAACAGGCCGCGACCGGCGACGTAGGAATAATAGGTCAGCGGATTGACGCCCATGGCGATCAGCACCAGCCCGCCGATGACAAGGGCGACGACGACCGGTCCGATGGTGATCAGCGCCATATGCGCCCATTCGCGGCGATGCTCCGGCGGTGCCTCGGTCGGCTTGTCCGCCGTGCGTGTTGTCTGTGCGGCGCTCATACCGTCATCCCACTCATCAATTCGCCGATCTTGCGCCTAGCATCGGCATCGTTGTCCACCGTTCCGACGATGCGCCCTTGCGACATGACGGCGATACGATCTGCCAGTTCGAGGATTTCCTCAAGGTCGGTGGAGATCAAAAGCACGGCGCGGCCGGCCTCCGCCGCCTCGCGGATGCGCCGGCGGGAGGAGCGGATGTTCTGGACATCCAGCCCATAGGTCGGCTTGGCGAAAATCACCGCCTCGGCCGCCCCCGAAAGCTCGCGCGCCAAAAGAACCTTCTGGATGTTGCCGCCGGAAAGTTTTGCAACCGGGGTCTCGATGCTCGGCGTGCGCACGTCGAATTCGCCGACATAGCGCCGGGCATTGTCGGCAATCGCCGCCGGCTGCTCGACGCCGCTTTTCCAGAACGGCCGGTCGCCGATCTGCTTGAGCAGCAGGTTGGTGGACACCGGGAAGGTGCCGACGGTGCCTTCACCCAGGCGGTCGTCGGTGACGTATCGCAGCCCATGGCTGCGCCGCTCGCCGACGCCTGCCTTTTCCAGCGAAACGCCCTTGAGCTTCAGCGAGCCGGAACGGATCGGCCGCTGCCCGGCAAGCGCTTCCGCCAGCTGCTTCTGGCCATTGCCGTCGATACCGGCCAGGCCGAGGATTTCGCCCGCAGCCACGGTGAAGGAGATCCCGGAGAGCGGCACCGAACCATCGTCGACCGCAAGCCCATCGACGGCCAGCACCGGCCTGCCGCCAACGGCACGCATCTCGCGAGCGCCGGATTCTGCCTCACCGAAAGCATTGGTGCCGAACATCATGCGCACGACTTCCGCCATTGCGGCGGAGGTATCGGCGCTCTTCAAGACCTGCGGCTCCATGGCGCCGGCATTCTTGCCGAGCCGCAGCACGGAAATGCGGTCACCATAAGCCAGTGCCTCGTTGAGCTTGTGGGTGATGAACACCACGGCCAGCCCGCGCGCCACGAGACGGCGCATCAGTTCGCCGAGCTGTTCGGCATCGCGCGGCGTCAGCATCGCCGTCGCCTCGTCGAGGATCAGGCAGCGGCTGCCGCGCATCAGGGCGCGAACGATCTCGACCTGCTGCTGTTCGCCGAGCGACAGCGAACCCGCCAGCGCATAAGGATCGATGCGGATACCGATGCTGCTCGCCTGCTCGCGCATCCGCGCCGCGACACCTTCGCGGTCCGGCCGCTTCCACCACGGGCCGCCGAGGGTAAAATTGTCGACCAGCGTCAAGGAAGGCACCAGCATCGAATGCTGGAAGACGGTGCCGATGCCGAGATCGAGCGCCTGGCGCGGCGAGGCGATATCGATAGCCGAGCCGTCGATGAGGATTTCGCCCTCATCCGGCTTCTGCAGCCCCGAAAGCATGCCGACGAGCGTCGATTTGCCCGCACCGTTTTCGCCGAGAAGAACATGGACCTCTCCCGGCCAGAGGTCGATCGTCACGTGGTCGTTGGCAACCACGCCCGGGAATCGCTTTGTCACCTGGCGCAAGGACACGACTGGCCCTTGTGCGGCAACCGGAGAAGCGGAACTGCCCACCATAAATCTGCAACTCTGTTTCATGTCCGAAAAGGCATCGCACGCGCCGACGGAACCCCGTCGGCGCGGCGAACGATCGTCTGCGCTCTATTACTGCGCCGTCGGAACGGCCGTGACAAGCTTGTGCACGGTATCGGCATCGAAATGCGGCTCGACCTTGATCTTGCCGGCAATGATGTCGTCGCGCAGCGCCGAAATCTGCGACCAGACATCGTCCGGGATGCTCTTGGTCTTGAGCAGCTTGACGGAGTCGTCGGAGAGCTTGATGTCGTAGTTGTGGCTGCCGAACTTGTCGGCCTTCAGGTCCTCGATCATCGCAACGTAGACCGGGGTCAGGTCCCAGATGACGGACGACAGCAGGAAGCCCTTGTCGAGCGACGTCTTGTCGCCGATGACGTCGATGAAATAGACCTTGCCGCCATCGGTCGCCTTGGTGGTTTCGACAGCCTGCAGCATGCCGAAGGACGAGCCGTTGCCCTGACCGAAGATGACGTCGGCGCCAGCCGCGATCACTGTTTCCGTAACGCGCTTGCCGCCTGCGACGTCGGCATAAGCAGCCGGGCCGATCACGGCGTAACGGACTTCGACGGTCGACTTTTCAGCCTTCACGCCCTCTGCGAAAGCGGAAGACATGGCGTTCCACGACGGAGGCTCGCCGGAAACGACGATGCCGACGACGCCGGTGCGCGACATCTTGGCGGCGAGGCGGCCGGCGAGATAGGCGCCTTCATGGCCGCTTGCCGTGTAGTCGGCAACGGCGCCGGCCTTCAACTGGTCCGGACGGTCGACGATGGCAACCGGAACATTGAGCTCGGCGCCGATTTCCGGAGCAGCGGTGTTGTAGCCGCTGGCATGGGCGATCAGCAGGCTCGCGCCGTCTTCGGCAAGCTCGCGCAGCGTCGGGCGAACGTCGCCGTAACCGAGGTTTTCGGCAACGGTGACTTCGACGCCAGCCTTGGCGCCGGCAGCCTTGGCCGCATCGATGCCCTGCTGGTTCCAGCCGAAATCCGTGCCCTGTTCCGGCGTCAGGATGGCGATGGACTTGACTTCCGCGGCAAGCGCAAAAGTATTCATGAGCGCAACAAAAGTAATAACACTCGCACTTCTTTTCAGAATGCTCTTCATTTCTTAGGTTCCCCTTTTTGTTTGCCTGTAATTCATATGTTTGTTATTCGTATTTTGCAAATAACAAACACAATATTCATTCAACTCAACGAGTCGACGATGAAATTCTCCCTGATTTCAATGTTCCTGATTGCCCTGGCCGGCACGACCGCCGCACAGGAAGTCCATGTGGTGGCGCGCGGCCGTGACGGGCTCGTGAAGGTGCCGATGACCTTCACCAATGCCGGCCCCGCCCCGATGGCCTGCAAGAGCGCGATCGCCCACTGGTATTCCCTGGACCTCGGCATTGCCGCAGAGGGCGCAAAGGTGAGCGTCGAGCTGTGGTCGGATCCGAAAAGCGGCGAGATCTTCCTGCTCAACGACAAGGAAGACCGCATGCCGATCCAGTCGCTGTGGTGCGGCCTGGAGGGGCGCTCCTGGGAGACGCGCGCCGAGATCGTCCTGTCACGTCGGGCCGGAGACACGCCGGCGGCGGAAAATCTCGTCTGCACCCAGGCCGAAAACCGGATGACCTGCAAGGCGATATGAGACGAAGAGGGGGCGGCCCTGCCGCCTTCGCCCCCGCCGCCGGCAAGACCGGCGCACGGACGGCCGGAAGCCTGCCGCAAGGCAGTCATCGCACCGTGGATACGCCAATCGACTTGCATCGGGAAAGCCTTTCCTGCACCTGTTCAGAAAAGCCGTTCGGAACAATTTCCCGAACCGGGGACCATTGGGCTTGACACGCCTCAATGGGCATAACACTCTCATACCGTAATACAATCTGTCAAGCGCATTGAGGCGCGAAAAGGGGAAATCGGCAGCCTGCTCCATCGCCTTGAAAAAGCTTGGAAAACTGCCTGTTTAACCTTGTGAAACACGAAGGAAAAGACAATGCAGACAGCGATCGTGACCGGCGCCAGCAAGGGATTGGGACGGGCCATCGCCATCGAACTCGGCCGGGCCGGTTATGCCGTCGTGGTTGCCGCCCGCGACCAGGCCGGCCTCGACGAAACGGTCGAACTGGCAAAGGCCGCGGGCGCGCCGGCGACACTCGCCGTCGCCGCCGATCTTTCACAGCCCGAGGCGCCCGACGCGGTGGTCAAGGCCGCCCTCGATGCGTTCGGCCGGATCGACGTCGTCGTCAACAATGCCGGCGCCACCAAGCGCGGCGATTTCTTCACCCTGACGGAAGAGGATTTCATCAGCGGCTTCGCGCTGAAGTTTCATGCCACCGTGCGCTTCTGCCGCGCCGCATGGCCGGCGCTTGCCAAGGCCGGCGGCAGCATCGTCAACATTTCTGGCATCGGCGCCCACACGCCGGAACCGGATTTCACCATCGGTGGCTCGGTGAATTCCGCCATCATCAATTTCACCAAGGCGCTGTCGAAGCGGGCAGCAGTGGATAACATTCGCATGAACGTGCTGTGCCCCGGTCATATTGTTACCGATCGGCTGGAAGCTCGCATCAAGGTCCGGGCGAGGGACCAGGGCATCAGCTTCGAGCAGGCCCGCGAGGAGATGCGCCTGGCCCAACACATCGACCGCTACGGCACGCCGGAAGAGATCGCCCACACGGTCGCCTTCCTCGTTTCCGACAAGGCCTCCTATATCCAGGGCACGGTGATCAATGTCGATGGCGGCGCGACGCCGGGGATCTGAAACGATCCGCCATGCGGCAGCGGCGGCAAACCTGCCGCCGTTACTCCGCGGCCGCTTCCTCGAACTGGGCGCGCAGAATGCCGATCGCCACCTTGGCGGCATTGGACACATGCTTGATCGCCGCCTTGCGCGCCTCGGCATCTTTACGGGCGACCAGCAGTTCCACCAGTTCGCTCAGTTCCTCCATGCTCTGCACCGTGCGGCCCGGCGCCTGCAGCGACGTGGCCCGCAGCACCATGATGCGGGAGTTGAGCATGGAGAGCGTCTGGCCCAGCGCTTCGTTGTAAGCGCCGGAGATCAGACAATCGTAGAAGTCGTTCTTGGCCTTGAGGCGGACGATGGAATCCGTCGAGGTGGACGAATCCTTCATCTTCTTGAAGGCCTTGCGCAATGCCTTGTGGTCGGCGGGCGTCGCACGCTGCGCAAACAATTCGCTGGCCAGCCCTTCGAGTTCCATGCGCACCTGGTAGATGCCTTCGGCCTGCTCCGGCGTGACACCGGCGACGATCGGGCCGCGGTGCGGCAGGACGTGAATCATTCCTTCGGATTCAAGCTGGCGCAGCGCCTCGCGCACGGCCGTGCGACTGACGCCAGTCATTTCGCAGAGATCGCGTTCCGTCAGCCGGTCACCGGCCTTGTAGATGCCGGCGGCGATGGAATTGCGAATGCTTTCCGTGACGCTGTGGCGCAAGGGTGCAGCCGTCTTGGTGACCTTGAAATTATACTGGGGCGCGTCCTTGGACAAAACCGGCATCTTCTTCTTACCGTTGTTATTCAGCATCAGCGGTTTCGTATCCTGTCCCGTGCGCGACCGCAGCTATCCGGCCAAAGCTTCGACAACCACGCACTTCATACCATAGTCCGGGGAACTGTACCAAGCATCGCCACCGACCTGCGAGCTTCAGTCCCCGCCATTCTTGACAGACGTCAACCTCGTCGAAGGCGTCATGCCCCGGCGGCAATATCCCGTGAAAACCGCTTCTGGCCTCATCCCCCATCAGATTCGCATAATACGCGAATATAATACTATGCCAACCCGCCTTTTTCAGGTGGGCCGCTGCCGCCTGCGCCGACGGCAGCGTCTGACGTCACAGATCGCGGTCGATCACCGCCATGGCAGCCGTCACGCCGGCGCCGAGATCAAGGCCGGCAACACCCATGGCCGACAGCGTGCCGACCAGCGCCGTGATGGCGATCGGGGCATAGATCGGCCGCGCCGTCGGCCCCATATGGCCGATGCGCGTCAGCTTGCCGAGCGTTTCGCCACGGCCGGAGGAGAACACCACGCCGTACCGCCGCCGCGCCTCCTTGCGCAGCACCGCTTCGTCGATGCCCTCGGGAACACGAACGGCCGTCGTCGTCGGCGATGAAATCGCCTCGCTGGCCGGCCAGAGTTTCAGGCCGGCGGCCAGGATGCCGGCGCGGGTGGCCTCGGCCGTCAGCGCATGGCGGCGCCAGACGTTTTCCGGGCCTTCGTCAAGGTAGAGGTCGAGCGCCGCATCGAGGCCGTTGATTTCGGCGACCGACGGGGTGAAAGGGAAGGGGCGGTCGGCGCGCCAGGCGTCTTCCCAATCGAGGATCGACAGCATCGAGGCCCGCGGCGCAGCCGGATTGGCCTTCATCTTCGCCCAGGCGGCATCGCTCACCGACAGCAGCGAGAGGCCGGGCGGGCAGCCGAGGCACTTGTTGGGGCCAGTCACAAACAGGTCGGCATGGATCGTGTCGGGATAGACCTCCATGCCGCCGAAGGACGACACGGCATCCACCAGCAGCAGGGCACCATGCGCATGGACGATCCGGCCGATTTCGGCGACCGGATTGATGGTGCCGGAAGGCGTATCGTGATGGCAAACCGCGACGACGCGGATCTCCGGGCGGGCCTTCAGCATGTCGGCGACCGATTGCGGATCGATCACCTCGTTATAGGGAACGCGGATTTCCACCACCTCGGCGCAATAACGCTTCGCCCAGCCGGCAAAGCCGGCGCCGTAAACGCCCGAAGCCAGATTGAGGACGACATCCTCCCTGGCCAGCAGCGAGGCGGCAGCGGCTTCGAGGCCGAGCACCGGCTCGCCCTGCAGGATCACCGGCATGGTGCGCGAGGCGAACGCCTTCTGCACCTTGCGGGAAACATTTTCGTAATGCTCAAGGAAAGCCGGATCGTAATCATATAGCACCGGCCGCGCCAGCGCCCGCAGGACCGCCGGATAGGAATCGACAGGACCGGTGGTCAGCGTAAAAATCGGATCGGTCTGGGTGGGTTTGCTCATGGTCTTCACTCCTGTTCCTGCAGCGATGGCTTAGTGGCCGGCCGCGTGTTTCATAACGGCACCCGCATCGTCCGTTCGGTCGAGCGCCCAGATGGCCGACAGCAAGCGGTCGATATCGAAGCTTCGACCGCGATACCGGCTGAGTACCTTCAGTTTGTCCTCCAGTTCGGCATCGCTCAAGGGATTGCCGAGGCTGCCGCGCGCCTTTTCCACCGTCACCGCCAGATTTCCGCAGGCCAGGGTGATCTCGACGCGTGCCCCTTCGACATCGAAGGCGGGATCGTCGACGAAAGAGAGCTTTTCGCCAAGCGCCCGCACCGCCGGGTCGGCAACGCTCTCGTCGCTGAATTCCGGCAGGCCGGCCTTGCCGGTGAGCAAGGATATCGCCACCGCATGTTGGGCGCTGACCTGCGACAGGCGGCCGGTCGCAACACCGGGCCGGTCGGTGCGCTGGCGCAGCAGCGGATGACCCGTCAGGGTGATTTTTTCGATGGCCGCGGCGTCGAAACCCGGCTTGCCGCGCAAGGTCAGGCACGCATCGATCACCGGATTGAGCACGACGCCGCAGGGATAAGGCTTGAACGTGTTGGAGAGGATTTCCCAGCGTGTTCCGAGGCCATCGAGGAGAATAGCAAGGTCAGGCTTTTCCGCCGTAACCTCCAGAAAGCCGCGCGGACCTTCCAAGGGCAAGGCAGGGCCGGAGAAGCCGTCGGCAGCAAGCAGCGCCGATAGCAGCCCGTTGCGGGCGGCATTGCCGACGCTGATGCTTTTCGACATCGTGCCCAGCGTCTCGACCAGACCGGAGGCCTGCGCCGAAGCATTGCCGAGGGCGTCGAGGAACTGCCCTTCGCCGAAACCCAAAATCTTGCCGGCAGCAAAGGCGGCGCCGAACGTGCCGCAGGTTGAGGTGATGTGCCAGCCGCGGCTGTAATGGCTCGGCGAAACGGCATTGCCGATGCGGCATTCGATTTCCACGCCGAGAATGAAGGCCAGCAAAAGCTCCTCGCCGCGCAGCGGACGGTTTTCCGCCAGCGCGAAAACGACGGGAGCGACCGGCGCCGTCGGGTGGATGATCGTCGGAATATGCGTGTCGTCGAAATCGAAGACATTGGCGCTGGCGGCATTCAGGAACGACGCCCACAGCATGTCCGGCCGTTCGTCACGGCCGATCACGGTGGAAGACGACGGGCCGCTGAAGGCGCCGAGAACGCCGCAGGCCTTGTCGAGCGCCGGCTCGCCGCTGCCGGCGATTGCGGTTGCGAAGAAATTGACCAGGCAGCGTTTCGCCGCGTGCCGCACCTCGGCGGGCACCTGCTCCCATGCCAGGCCCGCGGCGAAGGCCGCAAGCCGCCGGCTCGCTCCCGTCTGCATCGCCATGCTCACGCCTTGGCGTCCTTGCCCTTGACCTCGGCGCCGGCCCACTGCTCGACGGTGCGGATGACGGCGGTCATGTCGGCATCATGGCCGAATTCGCTCCTGGTGATCGAAAACAGCTGGCGAACGGCGCTCGCCACCATCATCGGCACGCCGAGACGCTCGCCTTCCTCGACGCACAGCCGGATATCCTTGGCGGACAGGCCGACGGCAAAGCCGAAATCGAAGGTGCGCGGCAGCACGAAACGTGGGATCTTGTCCACCGAGGCGCTGTTGCGGCCGCTGCCGGCGTTGAGCACGTCGATCATCGTCTCCGCCTCCAGCCCGGCCTTGGCGCCGAGCACCATGGCTTCGGAGGTGATGGCAAGCGCGGCTGCGGAGCAGATATTGTTGATCAGCTTCATCGTCTGCGCCATGCCGGGCTCGGCGCCGACATAAAACACCTTGCCGAGGTTTTCGAGCACCGGCACGAGCAGATCGAAGGCGTCGCGGTCGCCTGAGGCCATCAGCGCCAGCGAGCCCTTACTGGCGCCGGCCACGCCGCCGCTGACCGGGCAATCGATCAGCTTGATATCGGTGCCTTGCAGCCTGGTCGCGACATCGGCCTCGGCCTGCGGGCCGGTGGTCGAGAGATCGACGATGCGGCGGATTTTCGTGCCCGATGACAGGCCGTCGGCGCCGGTGCAGACGAGCTTGACGACGTCAGGCGTCGGCAGCGAGATCAGCACGGTCTCGGCTTCGGAAGCGACGGCAGCCGGCGAAGCGGCAGCGCGGGCGCCTTTGGCAACGAGGGCCTGCAGGGCGGCTTCGCTGCGGTCGTAAATGACCAGCTCATACCCCGCATCGATGAGGCGCGACGCCATCGGCGCCCCCATATTGCCGAGACCGACGAAACCCAGAACCGTTTTAGACATGATACCTCCAGGGCGCTTGATGCGCCGTATGCGTTCGATAGGAAATCAGGCGATGGACCAGCCGTTATCGACCGGCAGCAGCGCGCCGTTGAGATCGCGGCTGTGCGGGCCACAGAGAAAGGCGGCAAGCGCCGTGACCGTATCCATGGAAATGAAGCGTCCGCCGGGCTGGCGGGTCGAGAGAAAGTCGCGGGTGGCTTCCTCGACGGAAATGTTCTTCTCCGCCGCCATCGCCTCGATCCGTGCCTGCGCCGAGGGCGTGTGCATCAGGCCGGGGCAGATGGCATTGCAGGTGATATCCTCCGATGCCGTTTCCAGCGCCACCGTCCGCGTCATGCCGACGATGGCATGTTTGGTGGTGACGTAGTCCAGCCGGCCGGGCAGGGCAATCAGGCTGTAGACGGAAGCGAGATTGATGATCCGGCCCCAGCCTTTCTGCCGCATGCCGGGCAAGGCCAGCCGGATCGTGTGAAAGGCGGCGGAGAGATTGACGGCCAGCGCCTGGCTCCAGTCCTCCGGCGGCAGTTGCTCGACGGGGGCGAAACGGCGGATGACGGCGTTGTTGACGAGGATATCGACCGTATCGAAGGTGCGGACGGCGGCGGCGTGCAGCGCCTCGATCTCCTGCGGATTGCGCAGGTCGGCGCGCTTGTAGACGACGCAGCAACCGTGTTTTGCTTCGAGCTTGGCGGCGGTCTCCTCGCCGTCCTCCTGGGTATCCAGGCCTGTCAGCACGGTGTTGCAGCCTTCGGCGGCAAAACGTTCGGCGATGGCCAGTCCCAATCCGGCCGTCGAGCCGGTGATCAGCGCAGTTTTTCCCCTCATGGCAGCAGATCTCTCCATGGCTTGATCGGCGCCTCGTCGAGCCGGACGGCAATGCCCTCCAGTTCCGGGCTTGGCGGACGATAGACCTTCATCACCAGCGGATCGTGACCGGGTACGATGTGGTCCTCGTCCTCGGCCAGCGCCTTGATGGTTCGAAAACCCTCCAGCATGTCGCCGAGGCTGTGCAGGATCGGGAAGGACCGGCCGCTCGAAACATTATCGTAGAAATGCGAGGCATCGGAGGCGATCACCACCCAGCCGCGCTTCGTCCACACCCGCACGACCTGCAGCCCGGCGGTATGGCCGCCGGTGCGATGCAGCGTCAGGCCCGGCACGATTTCAGTGGTGCCGTCATGGAACGCCACACGGCCATGATAGACGCAGCGCACGAAGCGCGTCACATCTTCGACGGAATAGGGCGCGCGCAACGGCGAATGGCACATGCAGCGCCCCGTGGCATAAGCCACCTCCGCATCCTGCACGTGAAAGCGCGCCTTCGGAAAGCTGTCGAGCGTGCCGGCATGGTCGTAATGCAGGTGGGTGAGGATCACCTGGTCGACATCCGCGGCGGCAATGCCGAGATGGGAAAGCGCCTCGGAGGGCATGCGCAGCAGGGTGCGGCCCCGCGCTTGCGCCGCCTCTTCGTCGAAGCCCGTATCGATAACGAAGACGCGATCGGAACGCCGCGCCACCCAGACATAATAGTCGAGATCCGCACCGCCTTCATGGCTGTCGCCGCCGAGGTAATTGTCGGAGAGATGGCGGCCGGAATGATTGGCGTAACGGATGGCGTATAGCTCAAATGGTTCTATCGACACGTTTTTCCGCCCCATCGGAAGCTTTGGTCTTCGACCGCTGCGGCATTGATGTTCGATTCCGCCGCCCCTGTCGAGACCGCGCCTTCGCCTGTCCCGTTTTTATATTATTGTAATCCTGTCATACAATCTCTTGACGGTCAATATCGTGGCCGTTATGGTCCGGGCATCAACGGCGAAGGGTGGCAGTTGCCTGCAAACCGGGCGCCCGGCGACAACAAATAAGAAATGGGGGACATTGATGACGACTCGCCCCGAGTTCCAGACGGAACTCTTCGAAAAAGGCCTGAAAGTGCGACGGGAGGTCCTTGGCGACGCCTATGTCGACCGCTCGCTCAATTCCGTCGACGACCTGACGGCGCCGCTGCAGAAACTGGTGACGGAATGGTGCTGGGGCGAGATCTGGAACCGCCCGGGCCTGAAGCGCAAGACGCGCAGCTTCCTCAACCTCGCGATGCTGACGGCCCTCAACCGGCCGCATGAAATCAAGATCCATGTGCGCGGCGCGCTGAACAACGGCGTCACCAAGGAGGAGATCGTCGAGGTCATCCTCCAGGCCGCCATCTATTGCGGCGTGCCGGCCGCGCTCGACTGCATGCGCGTTGCCGCAGAAGTGATCCGGGAGCACGAATAGCCGAGCATTTCCGCCTGACGGCGCTTCACATATCTGCCTTATCTTAAAATATCCGAAGGGGAACACGCGTATGACAAACACGCAAAGGCAATTCAAATCGGCGACGGAGCACCGTCTGAAGACGGGTGCCGAATTCAAGGAGTCGCTGATCGACGGCCGCCAGATCTGGGTTGGCGGCAAGCAGATCGAGAAGGTGACGGACGAGCCGGCTCTCGCCGCCGGCGTCGATCTTCTCGCATCCATGTTCGACGACCAGTTCACCGACGAGCACGCCGATGCCACCACCTATTACGACGAGGCCGCCAAAGCCGTCGTCAGCCGCGCCTGGCAGATCCCGCGCACCAAGGAAGAGCTGGTCGATCGCCGCAAGATGATCGAATACACCAGCCTGAAGACCGGCGGCACCTTCGGCCGTCCGCCGGATCTGGCGCCCGCCATCGCCGTCGGCCTCTACGCCTACCTGCCGACCTTCAAGAAGAAGAAGTCGCTGATCGACGGCATCGATCCGGATTTCGCCGAAAACATCGAGCGCTACGTCGAATACGGCCGTGAAAACAACCTGACGGCCTCCGAAAGCCTTGCCGGCCCGCAGTCCGACCGCTCTTCTCCGAAGGCGTCCGAAGCATCGCTTCTCAAGGTCAAGAGCGTCGAGAAGGACGGCATCCGCATCTACGGCGCCAAGACGGTCGGTTCGATCGCAGCGCAGGCCAAGGAAATCTTCTTCACCAACCTCGGCGGCATCCAGGAAACGCCGGCGGACGCCTGCATCTGGGGGTCGATCCCGGTCAATTCCGAAGGCATCAAGCTGATTTCCCGCGAAATGGTGTCGCAGCCGGGTTCGGAAAAATTCGACCATCCGATCGCCTCCATGGGCGAAGAAGCCGACCAGTTCATCATCTTCGACAACGTCTTCGTTCCGAAGGACCGCATCTTCAACCTCGGCGATCCGACGGCGATGCAGTATTACGGCCCGGTCTGCATTTTCGCGCACTGGCACGTGCTGACGCGCCTTGCCGTCAAGGCGGAACTGTTCGTCGGCGCTGGCCAGCTCGTGCTCGATTACCTCGGCACCGGCAAGATCCCGGCCGTGCAGCTGATGCTCGGCGAACTGATCGAATACCAGCAGGCGCTGCGCGCCTTCGTGCTGGCGGCGGAAGCGCTTGCCAAGCCGACCGAGGGCGGCGTGATGGCACCGGATGCCGGCATGCTGACCGCCGGCCGCCTCTACTCGATCCAGCATTATCCGCGCATCATTCACATCCTGCAGGAAATGTGCGGCCAGGGCCTCGTCATGCGCTTCGGCAAAAAGGCGTACGACAATCCCGAGATCGGTCACTACCTGCACGACCTGCTGCCCGGCCACGGCGTTTCCGCCATGGTCAAGGAACAGCTGATGAACTTCATCTGGGACATGACCTCCGGTGCGCTTGCCGGCCGTGTCGCCCTGTTCGAAAACGTCAATGCCAGCCCGGCTCCGCGCCTGCGCGCCCGTCTCTACGAAGAGATCAAGCGCAACGAGTTCACCGGCCAGGTCAAGAAGCTCGCCGGCATCGAATAAGCCGGCCTTCATCGGCAAGGCGGGCGCCTTTGCGGGCGCCTGCCGACATCCTGAATCTGGCCGCCTCGCCCGGATCGGGGCAGGGGCCGCCAGCACTTGCTGGGGACATTTCCCATGGCCGATTTCCATTCCATCCTCGATGCCTTTTATTTGGCCTACGCCGAGCGCGATGCGGCCAAGGCCGGCGCGCTTTACCCCGAAGACGGCTGGCACGAGGAAGTCGCAATGAGCAAACGCAGGACGGGACGCGAAGCGGTGGCCGAAGGGCTTGCCGGCTTCTTCCGCATGCTGCCCGACGTCACCTGGAGCGAAGAGCAGCGCATCCTTTCCGGCCGGCAGGCGGCCGTGCTCTACACGATGCGCGGCACCTTCACGCCGCGCCCGAAGGAGGGCGAAGAGGTGCCGCAGCCGAAGACCGTGGTGCTGAAGGGCTTGCATCTCTTCGAGTTTTCCGATGACGGGTTGATCGGCACCAAGGATCTCTGGAACCTCGACAGCTTCAAACAACAGATTGCGTGACGAAAAATGGCCGCTTTCGATTTCACCCGATACGACGCACTCGGACTGGCCGGGCTGATCCGCAGCAAGGAGATCTCGGCCGAAGAGCTGCTCGATGCGACCATCGCGCGGATCGAAGCGCTGAACCCGAAGCTCAACGCCGTCGTGCATGCGCATTTCGACCTCGCCCGCAAAGCAATCGCCGATGGCCTGCCGGACGGCGCCTTTACCGGCGTGCCGTTCCTGATCAAGAATACCGGTTTCGAGGTGGACGGCATGATCCTCTCCACCGGCTCGGAGCTGCACCGGAATACGGTGTCGAGGCGGGACGGCACGCTGGCGGCACGCTACAAGGCCGGCGGCCTCGTCATCCTCGGAAAGTCCAACACGCCGGAATTCGCCCTCAGTTTTACCACCGAATCCGATGCCTTCGGGCCGGTGCATAACCCGTGGGACCTGACGCGTACGGCCGGCGGCTCCTCCGGCGGCTCGACGGCGGCCGTGGCGGCCGGCCTCGTTGCCTTCGCCAACAGTTCCGACGGCGCCGGCTCGACGCGCCTGCCGGCATCCCATTGCGGCCTCTTCGGTTTCAAGCCGACCCGCATGCGCAACCCGCTCGGCCCCGTCGCCGTCGAGGCAATTGCTGGCATGTCGACGCCGCATGCGGTCTCCTGGTCGGTGCGCGACAACGCCGCGCTTCTGGATGTTTCCGCCGGCTCCGATGTCGGCGACCCCTATGCCGCGCCGGCCGAGGAGGGCACCTATCTCGCCAGCCTCGCCCGCCCGCCAAAATGCCTGCGCATCGGCATGACGCTGACGGCGCCGACCGGCACGGCGATCGATCCACAGGTACTGGCAGCCGTCCGCGATACGGCAAGGAAGCTGGAAGGTCTCGGCCACCATGTCGAGGACGTGGCCGATGCCGGCTACGACGGGCACGCGTTGATGAAGGCATGGCGGATCATCGCCGGCGTCAGCGCCGCCACCGGTATCAGCTTCAGTCAGCAGCCGGGCGGGCCGGATCCGATCGAGCAGATCGAACCGGTCAACCAGGAATGGGTGCGCGAGGGCCGCAGCCGCTCCGGCATCGACTATATGTGGGCGATCAACCAGCTGCATGCGACGGCACGGGCGCTTGGCCGTTTCTTCGCCCGCTACGACATCCTGCTCAGCCCGGTCGCGGACACGCCGGCGCCAAAACTCGGCGAACTGGCCGGACGCGGCAGGCACCTCGACGAATTCTTCGCCCGCTTCTGGAGCCACGGGCCGTTTACCGCTGCCTTCAACGCTTCCGGCTGCCCGGCGATGAGCGTGCCGCTCGCCATGAGTGATGACGGCCTGCCGATCGGCATCCATTTCGGCGCCGCCTTCGGGCGGGATGCCTTGCTGTTTTCGCTGGCGGCGCAGCTAGAACAGGCATTTCCCTGGTTCGATCGCCGCCCGCCGGCCCCGTTCGGCCACGCAGCATAAGGAGGCGGATCATGGCCGCGACATCGCAAATTCTCGAACTTTCCGCCCGCGACATCGCCCGAAAGGTCGGCAATGGCGACCTCTCCGCCGTCGATGTCACGACGGCCTTCTTCGATCACATCGAGGCCACGGACGGGCCGATCATGGCATGGCAACATCTGGCGCGCGACAATGCGCTGGTCCATGCCCGCGGCATCGACAAGGCGGCGACCAGGGGAACGCTCGCCGGTGTGCCCGTCGGCGTCAAGGACGTCATCGATACGGCCGACATGCCGACCGGTTATGGGTCGCGGGTCTATGATGGCTTCCGTCCGGCCTGGGATGCGCCTTGCGTGACCATCGCCCGCAGCGCTGGCGGCGTCGTGCTCGGCAAGACCGTCTCGACCGAGTTCGCGATGATGAACCCGAACAAGACGCGCAACCCGCACAATACCGCCCACACGCCCGGCGGCTCGTCCAGCGGCTCCTGCGCCGCGGTTGCCGCCGGGCATGCCCGGCTTGCCTTCGGAACCCAGACATCCGGATCGGTCGTCCGCCCCGCCTCCTTCTGTGGCGTCGTCGGCTTCAAGCCGACCTTCGGCCTGCTGAACCGCACCGCCGTGAAAGTGCTGTGCGACAATCTCGATACCCTCGGCATCATCACCCGCGATGTGCGGGATGCGGCCTGGTGCACGGCCGCCATTGCCGACAACCCGGGCTTCGTCGTCGAAGAGGCGATGAGCAAACCAACCGTCGGCGTTTTCCGGACATCGCGCTGGGACCAGGCGGAAGCGTCGTCGCAACAGGCCGTGGAAGCGACGGCCGAGCTTCTGTCGAACGCCGGTGCGACCGTCAAGGAAATCCCCGTACCGGACTGGTTCGACGAGATCTTCAACCTGCAGGACGCCATCATGGGCTGGGAAGTGACCCAGTCGCTGGCCTATGAGCGCAAACATCTCTCGCCGCAGCTCGGCGTCGCCACCCGGCAGATGATGCACGACAAATCCCTGACGACGATCGACGAATACATGGATGCGCGCCGCCGCCTTCCCGAGATCCGCAACCGCTTCGAAGCTTTGATCGAGGGTTTCGATGCCTTGATCACGCCATCCGCCCCGGGCGAGGCGCCCGAAGGCATGCCGACCGGCGATCCGCTGTTCAATCGTGCCTGGACCGTGCTGCATGGCCCGTGCCTGAACGTGCCGGCGATCATCGGGCCGAAAGGGCTTCCCGTCGGCGTGCAGGTGGTGGGGCGGCGCTACGACGACCGGCGGACGCTGGCGGTTGCCGCGGCTGTCGAGGATCACTGGAGCCAGAAAAGGGGCAAGGCATGAACGCGGCGCAGACTTCACCAGACCTCGCCGCTCATGATCTCGTCGACGATTTCAAGGCGGCGATGCGGCTTTTGGCCGCCAGCGTCACCATCATCACCGCCGGCCAGAAGGAGGCCCGCCGCGGCCTGACGGCAACCGCCGTCTGCAGCCTGTCGATGACGCCGCCGAGCATGCTGGTCTGCGTCAATCGTCTGGGCGAAGCGCATGCGGCGATCACCTCGACCGGCGCCTTCTGCGTCAATATCCTCGCCGAGACCGACGAAGAGATCGCCAAGCGTTTTGCCGGCCATGGCGGCGCGGTGGGCCAGGACAAGTTCCTCGATGCCGACTGGCTGGAACTGGCGACCGGGTCTCCGGCGCTCGACAGCGCGCTGGTCAACATCGACTGCGTCGTTTCGGAGGTGACGCAGACGGAGAGCCATTCGGTGTTTTTCGGCACGGTGAAGAAGGTGCGGCTCAATCCCGCCAAGCGTCCGTTGCTGCACTTCAACCGCAATTTCTTTTCACTGCCGGGCCAGGACGACGCCTGAAACGACAAACCAATTAAATCATAAGGGAACAAAACGATGGCGATTAGCGATGCAGCATTGATGATGGCGTGGAAAGAAGTTCTCGCCATGTGCAATCTCAAGGCCGGCGAACAGCTGACCATTCTGACCTCGGACGATTCCAACCAGCAGATCGCCGGCATGGCGCGCCTTGCCGCAGCCGACATGGGCGCCGTCGTCACCAACCTCAACCTGGCGCCGATGAACGGCGAAAAGGCGATCTCGCGCGACAAGTCCGGTTACATCGGCAAGACCGCGCTGGAGCACAACAAGGCGGCACTCGCCTGCCTCAAGGCCAGCGACTTCGTCATAGACACGCTGCAGCTGTTGTTCTCCAAGGAGCAGGAAGAAATCCTCAAGACCGGCGCCCGCATGCTGCTCGCCGTCGAGCCTCCGGAAATCATGCTGCGCATGCTGCCGAAGCCAGAGGACAAGGCCCGCGTTCTCGCCGGCGCCAAGAAGCTCGGCGTGGCCAAGAAGATGACCGTCACCTCCAAGGCCGGCACGGATTTCGAATGCGACCTCGGCCAGTATCCGGTGCTGACGCAATACGGCCTTGCCGACGAGCCGGGCCGCTGGGACCACTGGCCGAGCTGCTTCGTCGCCACCTGGCCGACCGAAAAGACCGCCAACGGCACCATCGTCATCGAGGAAGGCGATATCCTGCTGCCGATGAAGATGTATGCCCGCAGCCCGGTGACTTTTACCGTCGAGAACGGCTACGTCACCAAGATCGACGGCGGTTTCGACGCCGAGTTCCTGCGCCGCTTCATGGATTCCTTCGATGATCCGGAAGCCTATGCCATGGCGCATGTCGGCTGGGGCCTGCATACCCGTGCCCACTGGACCGTGCTCGGCCTCACCAACCCGGAAGCCCAGCTCGGCATGGATGCCCGCTCGTTTGCCGGCAACTTCCTGTTCTCCACCGGTCCGAACACCGAGGCCGGTGGCACGCGCGACGTGCCCTGCCATCTCGATATTCCGCTACGCAACTGCTCGCTCTCGCTCGACGGCGAGGCGATGACCAAGGACGGCAAGGTGGTTCCGGCCGAGCAGCGGTGAGGCAGCCGAGATGACCGCACAACATTTCGACGTGGTCGTGGTCGGCGGCGGTTCGGCGGGCTCGGTGCTCGCCGCGCGGCTGTCCGAAAACGACGACCGGCAGGTGGCGCTGATCGAGGCCGGCGTCGCGCCGACCGATCCCGACATCGCCAAACCCGCCATGTGGCCCTTCATCCAGGGCCGCGACTACGACTGGGCCTACGAGACCGTGCCGCAGCCCGGCACGGCGAACCGCATCCATCCCTGGCCGCGCGGCAGGGTGCTGGGCGGATCGAGCTGCCTGCACGCCATGGCGCATGTCCGCGGCCATCCCGACGATTTTGCCGTCTGGGCCGAGGCAACCGGTTCCGACCGCTGGTCCTATGACGGGCTGCTGCCGGGCTTTTTGCGCAGCGAGCGGTTTTCCGGCGGCGCATCCGAACTGCACGGCGGCGACGGGCCGCTGCCGGTCTGGCTGCCGGACGAAGAGGTCAATCCCGTCGTCCGTGCCTATATCGCCGCCGGGCATGAACGCGGCGTGCCGACCCTGCCGGATCACAACGGCCGCAACCTGAACGGCACATCCCCGAACTCGCTGACCATCCGCGACGGCAAACGCGTCAGCGTCGCCGATGCCTATCTGACCGATGATGTGCGGGCGCGGCCCAATCTCACCATCCTCACCGGCGTCTCGGTGCATCGGCTGGTGATCGACGGCAACCGGGTGACCGGCCTTGCCGTCACGCGCGACGGGCGGGACGAAACGATCACCGGCGACGAGATCATCCTCTCCACGGGATCGGTGGCGACACCCCTGCTTCTGATGCGCTCCGGCCTCGGCGATCCCGACGTCCTGCGCCGGGCCGGCGTCGAATGCCGCCTGTCGCGGCCGGCAATCGGCCAAAACCTGCACGACCACCTGCTCGGCGCCGGCAACGTCTACCGGTCCAGCCAGGCCGTGCCGCCGACGAAGCTGCAGCATTCCGAGTCGCTGATGTACCTGAATGCCGCCGACATCACCGAGGCGAAGGGTGTGCCCGATATCGTGCTCGGCTGCGTCACCGGACCTTCGGTTTCGGAGAGTTTTGCTGCCGTCGCACCCGGTTTCGCCTACACCTTCCTGTTCGGCGTCACCCATCCGTCGAGCCGGGGTTATCTTTCGATCGGCGGCCCGGATCTTCACGACAAGCCGGTGATCGATCCCGCCTACCTGCAGACGGATCACGACCGGACGACCTTCCGCCGGGCACTCGACGTCGCCCGCGAGATCGGCAGCGCACAAGCCTTGACAGCATGGAAAGCCGAGGAACTGCTGCCGGGACCAGGTGTCCGAACCACGGCCGAGATCGACGATTTCATCGCCAGGGCGGTCATCACCCATCACCACCCGGTCGGCACCTGCCGGATGGGCAAGGATGCCGACGCCATCGTCGATGCCGACCTGCGTTTCAACGGGCTGGACAACCTGTCGATCGTCGATGCCTCGGTGATCCCGACGATCACCTCCGGGCCGGTGCATGCCGCCGTGCTGGCGATTGCCGAAACCTTTGCGGCCGGCCGGCGCTGATCGGAGCGGCGGTTCACGTCCGCCAGACGCCGCAACCTATCGGCGGCCGTCCGGCCGGGTGAGGATGAATGTCGCGCTGCAGAGCATGACGGCGGCCAGCAGGATCGCCGCCAGCGGCCCCGGCTGGCGGACGAACCAGAAGACGGCATAACTTGCCGCCATCAGGAGACAGGCCGTGATCTTTGCCTTCCGGTTGATCGCGCCGCGCTCCCGCCAATCCCGAAGCGGCGGGCCGAAGATGCGATGAGACAGCAGCCACTCTTCGAGGCGCGGCGAAGATCGGGCAAAAAGCCAGGCGGCAAGCAACAGGAAGGGTGTGGTGGGCAGCACCGGCAGGAAGGCGCCGACGATGCCGACGCCGACCATGATCCAGCCAAGACAGAGATAAAGCAAACGCATGACGGCGGTCCGGGTGTTTCCCTTGGCACGACCGCCGCGACGGACGCTTTGGCAGGCTTATTGAATCGTTGCCGGATAACCGGCGTCGTCGAGAGCCTTAGCGATTTTGTCGGCGCCCGCAAGCGTTTCGATGGAGACGGTCTGCCGGTCGAGATCGGCATCCACCTTGGCGGTCGCATCGATTTCCTTGACGGCCTTGGTGATCGCGCCGACGCAATGGCCGCAGGACATGTCGGGGACGGAAAATTTCAGCATGATGTGCTCCTGAGATTTCGATAGTGCCGGTATGCACCTTCCGGTAACTGGAAGGTCAACCGGAATTTTCTCTGCCGCGCTACTTCGAGGAGGAAAGCTGCTGGATGAACATGCCGAACAGTTCGGCCTGGCTGGAGATGTCCAGCTTCTGGTGAATGTTCTTGCGGTGGATCTTCACCGTGCCCGCGGTGATCTTCAGCTTTTCGGAGATCGACGCGTTCGAATGCCCCCGTAGGATCAGCGAAGTGATCTCGATTTCCCGCGGCGTCAGGATACCGTCGGTCATGCGGCTCAGCGTTTCGTTGATCGGATTTTGCGGCGATGACAGGCGTTGGGGAGCGCCCGAGGCCGGATCGTCCCGGCGCCAGTGCCGCTCGCCGAGCACCCGCAGGAGCGGTTCCGCGTCGCGCACCAAGGCAAGCTCGCGCCGGCCGAAGGCGGGCGCCGTCGTCGGGCGGGTAAAACTCACCACCACGGCCGCCCAGTTTGCCGGACGGCAGACGAAACCGATTTCGTCGCGGATGCCGGTGCGGACATAATGCTGCTTGTAATATTCCGAACTGTAGAAATGGTCGGGCGCCATATCCTTGAGCCGCCGCATGCCGCCGATCTTCTTGTCCATGGCCGCACCGTAGAAGGGATCCAGGAGATAGGGACCGGAGATATAGGCATCTACCACGGTGCGGGCGCGGTGCTCGTCGATGTTGTGATAGCAGCAGACCGGCTTGACCGGCCCGTCATAACCGAAGACCATCAGGATATCGAAATCGATGATCGATTTCAGCGCCGCTTCCAGGCGCCGCGGAAAATCATGGGTTCCGATGGTCTCCACGGTGGCTGCGACCGCGCTGTTCCACGCGGCAAATCCCCTGTCCAATGATTGTCCTTCCGCCACTTCCCCAACGCTTTATCTGCCAGCCGCATGTGCTTCTATCCCCATCGGGATATTTCCATGTCTCGGCGGCCCGCCTAGGCTTTAATCCGATACTGAGATGAGAGCCATGCCGAAATCAAGCGATCCGTCCACAACCTTCGAAACAAAGCTTCAGGAAATCGGTGCCCGCACCGTGCATATCGGCATGGTCGATCCGGAAGGCGAATTCCGCGACAAGCTCGTCTCGGCGGAAAAAGCCGTCAAGCTGGCCAAGGGCGGTTATCCCTTCTGCGAGGTCCTGTATTTCTGGGATATCGCCGAGAGAACCTATCGCGACGGCTCCTTCGTGGATCGTTCGGCAACGATTTTTGCCGACAGCGTCCGCCGCTATCCCTTCGCCGAAAATACCGCACTGTGCCTGGCCGATTTCAGTGGCGAGTTCGGCCGCCGGTCGCCGCGCAATGTCTGCATCTCCCAGCTTGAGCGGGCCGCAGACCTCGGCTTCGACGTCCATTCCGCCTTCGAATTCGAGTTCTTCGTCTTCGACGAAACGGCGGAAAGCATGCGTGCGAAGCAATATCGCGACCTGACGCATTTCGCCCAGGGAAACCGCACCTATTCGCTGCAGACCTCGGCGCTCTACGGCGACCTGCTGCAGGGCCTCGATGCGACCATGGCGGCCATGGACGTCAGGCTCGATGCCATCCACACCGAGCTCGGCCCCGGCTGCTTCGAAGCGCCGCTGGTGCATGCTGAAGGCATCAAGTCGGCCGACGACGCGATGCTGTTCAAGAATTTCGCCCGCGCCTATTTTGCCCGCAACAACAAGACGGTGAGCTTCATGTCGAAGCTTTCGCCAAAACTGTCCGGTCAATCGGGGCACCTGCATCTTTCGCTGCGCGACAAGGCCGGCAATGCCGTTTTCGCCGATCCTTCCGCGCCGGACGGATTGAGCGCGACCGCCCGCCACTTCGTCGGCGGCCTCCTGAAATACATGCCGGAACTGCTGGCGATGTGCTCCTCGACAGTCAACGCCTACAAGCGGCTGGTGCCGGGCGCCTGGGCGCCGACCGCGGCGAACTGGGGCGTGCAGAACCGCACGGCTGCCATTCGCGTCATCAACGATACGCCCGAGGCGACCCGCATCGAGTTTCGCGTGCCCTCTGCCGACACCAACCCCTATCTGGCGCTGGCCATGCTGCTCGGCTCCGGCCTTGCCGGCATCCGCGAGGGCATCGAGCCGCCGCCGAGCAGCGGCGAGGATTTTTACGCCGGCACGCCGGCACCGCAGGCGGTTTTCCCGCGCGATCTTCACGAAGCATCCGCCCGCCTGCGGGCGAGCACATTCGCCCGCGAAACATTCGGGGATGATTTCGTCGAAAGCTTCGCGGAAAGCCGCGCCGTGGAACATGCCGAATACCAAAGGCAGGTCAGCGAGTGGGAGATCAGGCGCTACCTCGGTGTCGTCTGAGCATTTCCAGTCGATCGATAGTGAGAAGAGAGGAAGGAAAAAATGAAAAAGGGAACAGCAGATATCGGCAACACATTCGGCAGCATCGGCCGCCGCTCGGTCCTCAAGGGCATGGGCGGTCTGGGCCTTGCCGCGGTCGCCGGCAACTTCCTGGCGTCGCGAGATGCCAGGGCGGCCGAAAGCCTCAACTACATGTGCTGGGAAGGCTACAACGCCCCCAGCATTCTGGAGCCCTTCCAGAAGCAGAAGGACGCGTCGATCTCCATCGACTTGATCACCGATTCCGCCGGCGGTTTCGCCAAGCTGGCGGCCGGCGCATCGCGCGATTTCGACCTCGTTTCGTCCGACAGCCCGTGGATCCAGCGCATGGGTCCGGCCGGCTTCTGCCGCTTCATCGACGAGGCGGATTTCGCCGGGCAGTTTGCGGAATTCTATCCGCAGTTTCGCGCCCCCTTCGCGCCGCTTGCCTTCGAAGGCAAGGCGACCGGCCTGCCGACGCGCTGGGGCTGGGTCGGCCCGACCGTCAACACCAAGTTCGACAAGCTGGAGACCTGGTCCAGCTATGCGCCCGTCTTCGACAGCGCCTACAAGGACAAGATTTGCCTGCTCGATTGGGGTGACTGGCCGATCATGCCGCTGGCCCTCTATGCCGGCATCAACCCCTACGAAGAACTCGATGAGGCGGCGCTGGAAGAAGTCCGCAAGGTGCTGCGCGCCGCCTTCAAGAACACCCGCGCCATCGTCGCCGACCTTGCCGTCGCCCAGAAGGGCCTGATCGACGGTTCGTTCCGCGCGCTGATCGGCGGCGGCACCTATGCCACCTCCGCCCTGCGCATGAAGGGCCACGACTACATCCAGTCGATCGTCCCCGAGCCGAAGAACGGCCTGAAGCAGGGCATCATCTGGATGGAGGCCACCGGCCTCATCGACAACGGCAAGAATTCGCAGATCGCCGCCGACTTCCTGAAGTATATCGTCTCTCCGGAAGTCGCAAAGCAGCTTGCCATCACCGAAGCCACCTGCAACCTCGTGCCGAACAGCAAGGCGGAAGCCCTGTTCTCCGAAGAGGAGAAGAAGGCCCTGCAGATGGACTACATGTGGACGGCCTGGGACAACAGCCAGTTCCACACCGTCGCGCCGAATATCGACGATATGCTGGCGATCTGGCAGGAAGAACTTGCAGCCCGCTGACCGGGTGTGAAATGCTGTTGCGACGGGCTGCCCCCGGGCCGGCCCGTCCTGTTCCATTTCTTTATTCAGAGATCGAGGAAGCTGAGCTTGGTAGGCCCCATTATCGATGCCGCCGACATTGTGAAGGACTACGGGTCGGCGCGCGCACTGCACGGCGTTTCCCTGGAAGTCGGAGCAGGCGAATTTCTGGCGCTGGTGGGACCGTCCGGCTGCGGCAAGACGACACTGCTCAAGATCCTCGCGGGTTTCGAGGAGCCGACCGGTGGCCGCCTCGAAATCCAGGGCAAGGACATGCGCGGCGTTCCCGCCGCCAACCGGCCGACACGGATCGTCTTCCAGAAGCTGGCGCTGTTCCCGCACAAGACCGTCGCCGAAAACATCGGTTTCCCGCTGAAACTGCAGAAGGTCGCGAAACCGGAATCGGACAGCCGCGTCCGCGCCATGCTCGACCTGATGCATCTCAAGCCGGAATATCTCACCCGCTACCCGGCGCAGCTCTCCGGCGGCGAGCAGCAGCGCGTGGCGCTGGCGCGGGCGCTCGTTTCCCAGCCCGGCGTCCTGCTGCTCGACGAGCCGATGAGCGCGCTGGATGCCAAGCTGAAGAAATCGCTGCAGGCGGAGCTGAAGAAGCTGCACCGCGAGATCGGCACCAGCTTCGTCCTCGTCACCCATGACCTGGAAGAAGCCATGATGCTTGCCGACCGCATCTGCGTCATGCGCAGCGGCCATGTCGTGCAGATCGGCACGCCCGCCGACATCTATTACCGTCCGGCCAACATGTTCGTCGCCGGCTTCATCGGCGAGACGAACTTTTTGCCGGTTACCGCCACGAAAACCGCCGCCGGCGCGACCGTCACCTCGCCCTTGATACCGGGCGCCTCCGCCGAAATCCCGGCCGAGCACGTCTCGCCGGCCCTGTCCGCCGCCGGCACCGCGCTTCTGGTGCGGCCGGAAAGCACGCGGTTCGTCAAGGGCGACGCGTCTCCCGGCGAATGGGTGCTGGACGGCGAAGTCGAGGAATATTTCATCAAGGGCGCCTCGACGCAGTATCGCATCCGCGTTGCCGGCCTGCCCGCCGCCGTCGTCATGGACCTGCCCGGCTCCATCGTGCTGCCGGCCCGCGTCGGTGAAAGCGTCCGGGTCGGTTTCCAGCCCGCTCACGCCTTTCTTCTGTCGGAGTGAGCATGCAGATCGAGCAGAAATCCTGGAAAGATCCTGTCCTGATCGCCATGGTCGCGCCGCTGGCGATCGTCATGGTGGTTTTCTTCCTCATCCCGCTGTTGATGACGGCGGTGCTGACCTTCCAGACAACGCAATATTACCGCCTGTCCTGGACCTGGAACCTGAAGATCTGGACGGAGGTCTTCTCCAAGCCGCATTACTGGACGATCATGCTGCGCACGGTCGGCATGGCGGTGGTCTGCGTGCTTCTCTGCGTGCTGATCGCCTATCCCGCCGCCTACGCAATGGCGACGCGGCTCAAGTCCTACAAGACGCAGATCCAGATCCTCATCATCTTCGCCTTTCTTACCGATGCCGTGCTCAAGACCTTCGGCTGGATCCTCATCCTCGACAAGAACGGCGTGGCGAACTGGCTGCTGATGCATATCGGCTTCCCGCCGGAAATGCTCAACCTGCTGTTCAGCCCGGCCGGCACGATGATCGGCATGGTCTACAATCTCGTCACCTATCCGATGTTCACCATCTATCTGTCGCTCGTGCGCATCGACCGCGACCTGGTGCTGGCCGCCTATGATGCCGGCGCTTCGCGGCTGCGGACCTTTTTCGAGGTCACCTTGCCGCTATCGCGTCCGGGCCTTTATTCCGGCGCGGTGCTGGTCTTCGTGCTCAGCCTCGGCGCCTTCCTCGAACCCCGCGTTCTCGGCGGCGGCACCTCGCCCTTGGCGTCGGAACTGATCCGCCAGAGTTTTGAAACACGTGTCAACTGGCCGCTCGGGGCGGCGCTGACCCTCGTGCTCATCGCCATCGGTGCGCTGACGCTCGCCGTCTCCGCGGCGCTGACCTTGCGCCGCAGGCCGAACCAGCGGAGTGCCGCCTGATGTCGCCGCGCTTCAAGAATATCCTTCTCGATACGTTGCTCATCGGCAGCGTCTTGGTATTGCTGCTGTTCTTCTACGCGCCGATCATCACGCTGGTGGCCTTTTCCTTTACGTCGAGCCGGGTCCTGACCCTGCCGATCGAAGGGTTTTCGCTGCAATGGTATGGCGAACTGGTCAGCCGCCCGGATTTCTTCCCCGCAGTGTTGAACTCCGCGGTGGTGGCGGCGATATCGATGGTGTTCGCCACGGCCTTCGGCACGGCCGGCGCCGTCGCCTGGATCCGCTATCGTTTCCGTCTACAATCGGTCTTCCGGGCCGTGACGTTCGCACCGCTTCTGTTTCCCCAACTGCTGCTCGGCGTCGTCATGCTGTTGTGGTTCTCCGTGCTCGGCAACTGGCTCGGCTTTTCGACCGGGCTTGTCACCGTGGTCATCGGGCACGTCGTCTACATCACGCCGTTCGCCCTCGTCATCGTCGCGGTCCAGGTCTACGGCTTCGACGATACGCTGGAGGATGCCGCCCGCGATGCCGGCGCGACAGGCTGGCAGGTGTTTCGCGAAATCACCTTTCCGCTGCTGTGGCCGGGGATCTTTTCCGCCGCCATCTTTGCCTTCCTGCTCTCCTGGGGCAATTTCTACGTCTCCTATTCGCTGGCGGGCACGGCGCGGACGCTGCCGATCTTCGTCTATAGCGGCATCGCCGTCGGATCATCGCCGATCTATCCGGCACTGGCGACGCTCAATCTCATTCCCGCACTGCTGCTTGTCGTCACCGCCGAGGTTTTCCGCCGCCGTGCGCTGAAACGCCAGTCGGCATCCCTTCCGTCTTCCTGACAGATCAAGAGTTTACCCATGCCCATCGATACGCTTGCCACCACCAGCAACTGGAGCTTTCCGACCGCCGTCCGTTTCGGCAACGGCCGCATCTCGGGCCTTGCCGAGATGGTGCGCGAACTCGGCGCCAGCCGCCCGCTCGTCATCACCGATGCCGGCCTGAAGGACCTGTTCCCGGTTCAGCGGACGCTCGAAGTGCTGAAGGCCGGCGGACTGCCGGCCGGCCTGTTTTCCAACGTCAAGCCCAACCCGACCGGCGCCAATGTCGCCGACGGAGTGGACGCCTTCGTCAGCGGCGATCATGACCTCGTCGTCGCCATCGGCGGCGGCAGCGCGCTGGATGCGGCCAAGGCCGTCGCCTTCATGGCCCGCCAGACGATCCCGATGTGGGATCTGGAAGATATCGGCGACAACTGGACGCGCGCCAACACCGACCGCCATGTGCCTGTCATCGCCATTCCGACTACCGCCGGCACCGGGTCCGAACTGGGTCGCTCCTCGGTGATCACCCACGATGCGGAAAAGCGCAAGGTCATCGTCTTCCATCCGAAGATGATGCCAAACATCGTGGTCATGGACCCGGAACTGACCGTCGGCCTGCCGGCCCACATCACCGCCGCGACCGGCATGGATGCCCTGTCGCACGCGCTCGAAGCCTTCAGCGCGCCGTCCTTCCATCCGATGGCGGAAGGCATCGCCCTCAACGCGCTGCGCCTGATCAAGACATGGCTGCCGCGCGCCGTGCACGAAGGCAACAATCTTGAAGCCCGCGGCCAGATGCTGATCGCCTCCGGCATGGGCTGCGTCGCCTTGCAGAAAGGCCTGGGCGCCATCCATGCGCTCGCCCATCCGCTCGGCGCGCTCTACGACGCCCATCACGGCCTGCTGAACGCCGTGCTGATGCCCTATGTCGTCGAATTCAACACGCCGGCGATTGCCGACAAGCTCGCCTTGCTGGCCCGCTTCCTCGACCTGCCGCGCCATGACGCGGAGGGCGTCGTCGACTGGATCCTCGACCTGCGCCGCGATCTGTCGATCCCCGAAAAGCTTTCCGGCATGGGCCTGACGGATATCGACGCCGACAAGGTGGCAACCATGGGCGTCGTCGATCCTTGCGCCGGCGGCAATCCGGTGGCGCTCGACGAGGCCGGCTTGAAGAGCATTCTTTCGGCGGCGTCCGGGGCGTAAAGCCGCTCAAAGCGGGCCAATGCGGGCTGGGACCGCAACATCAATACCCGCACACATGAGTTTCATCCCTGCAATTGAGTGGGCGCAAGATTGTTGCGCCCATTTTTGTTGAGTATTTTGCAGCGTCCGCTACGTCATCCTCGGTCGCGAGACGATAAATTAAACTATATCAATAGGTTATAAGATCACCAGTTCACGGCCTGAGATGACGGACGTTGGAGCTTTGCAGCTTTTCCGGTCATCCCCGGCAGCGACGTTAACCCATCCGAATCCTCTGCGCATGCAATTACCCCGTTGACACGGAAAATACGTTGATCTACGAATGAGAACGTTCTCAGAGAACGTTACCAGCGCTCTGAGGATCATGGGAGGAATGCATGCAAGAGCCGGTTTCCGGGCCTGCCGTGCCTGTTGGCGCGGGGGAGGTGGCCCTGTCCATTGAAGCGATCCGCAAGGCGTATGGCGCAACCGTCGCCGTCGAGAAAGCGGCGATGACGCTGATGGCCGGCGAAGTGCATGCGCTGCTTGGCGAAAACGGCGCCGGCAAATCTACCCTGGTGAAAATTCTGAGCGGCGTCGTGCGTCCCGATGCCGGCGGCATGGTGCTCAAGGGCCGGCCCTATGCGCCGACCTCCATTTCCGCAGCCCGCGCCGAAGGCGTGGCGACCGCCTTCCAGGAACTCAGCCTGCTGCCTAATCTGTCCGTTGCCGAAAACCTGCTTCTGCCCAGGCTGCCGAAAGGCGTTGCCGGCATGACGTCGGCGGCCGGCACCTGGCAGGCCGGCGCCGAGATCCTGGCGCGTTACGGCCTCGACCATATCGATCCGGGTGCTGCGCTGGAAAGCCTGCCGCTCGCCGATCGCCAGCGCGTCGAAATCGTCCGCGCCTTCGTCAATGCCCGCCATGTGCTGGTGCTCGACGAGCCGACGGCAGCACTTGCCGATACCCAATGGCTTTTCGACCATGTTCGCGCCGCCACGGCGAAGGGCATGGCCGTACTCTATATCTCCCACCGGCTGAGCGAGGTGCGGGCATTGTGCAGCCGGGCGACCGTGCTGCGCAACGGCCGCTCCATCGCCACGGTGGAGCTTTCCGCCGCCACCGATGGCGACATCTTCGAGATGATGGTCGGCCGCCGCGGCCATGCGGCCCGCCGCGCCGCAACCAGCACGGCAGCGACATTGAACGCACCCGTCGTCCTGTCCGTCTCCGGCATGGCCGGCGATACGCTGAAGGATGTCTCCTTCGAGCTGCGCAAGGGCGAAATCCTCGGCATCGCCGCGCTCGAAGGGCAGGGACAGCGTGAATTGTTCCGCACGCTGGCGGGGTTGCGCCAGCCGGCCTCCGGCACGATTTCCGTCGATGGCGTGGCGCAGGCGCTGCGCGGCCCGAGCCATGCTCTGCGCGTCGGCGGCGGCATCGCCTACCTGCCGGAGGAGCGCAAGACGGAAGGCATCCTTTCCGGCCTCTCGGCGGCCAGCAACATCGTGTTGCCGATCCTGCCCTCGGTGAGCAAGGCGGGGCTCGTCTCCGGCCGCAACGAGCGGGCGGCGAGCGAAGAACATGCCCAGCGCGTCGAGATGAGCCAGCGTTATCTCTCCTTCCCCATCGGAGACCTGTCGGGCGGCAACCAGCAGAAGGCGCTGCTCGCCCGCGTCATGGCGACCGGCGCCCAGACCTTGCTGCTCTTCGACCCGACCCGCGGCGTCGATGTCGGCACGAAACAATCGATCTATGCGGCGATCAGCAATTTTGCCGAACAGGGCGGCTCGGTGCTGTTCTACTCTTCCGAACTGCCGGAGATCGTCCAGCTCGCCCATCGCTGCATGGTGCTCTACGGCGGCCGCATCTTCAGCGAATTCACCGGCGAGGACATCGACGAACAGGCACTGGTGGCAGCCCTGATCGGCCATGGCGGCGCAGAGCGCCGGGCAAGCGCAGGAGTGCATTGATGGCCAGTCTCACCCATTCCACCCCGCACCGTATGCGACGCGCCCAGCCGATGAAGCTGCTGACCAGCGGCGCCGGTATCGTCTTCGTCCTCTACGTGCTGCTCTACGCCATTTATGCGAGCCTGCAGCCGAGCGCCCTGTCGTCCAGCACCTTCACCAACCTCGTCAACAATTCCGTGCCGCTGGCAATCGCCGCCGCCGGCGAGACGCTGGTGGTGCTGTCGCGCGGCTTCGACCTGTCGGTGGCCGGCGTCATCTCGCTGACCAACGTGTTGATGGCGGTCTATCCTCAGGAAGGGCCTTTCGGCGCGCTGGTCTCGCTGGCGATATGTCTGGCTGTCGGCGGCATCGTCGGTGCGGTCAACGGCTGGCTGGTGGCGATCCTGCGGCTGCAGGCGATTGCCGCGACGCTGGCGACGATGATCGTCTGCCAGGGGCTGGCGCTGGTGATCCTCGATGCGCCGGGCGGCATGGTGGCCGACTGGGTGAGCTACGAACTCACCGACCGCCTGTTCGGCGTGCTGCCGATCTCCGGCCTGTTCGTGCTCGCCGTCGTCCTCGCCTGGCTTGTCTTCAAGCGCACCAATCTTGGCCTCGGCCTCTATGCCGTCGGCGCCGACGAGCAGGCCGCCTCGCTTTCGGGTATCTCGGTCATCAAGGTGCGTTTCGCCGCCTTTGTCGGCGCCGGCATGATCTACGGGCTCGCAGGCTTCATGCTCAGTGCCCAGACCGCGACCGGCAATCCGAACTCCGGCACGCCGTTCCTGATGCTGGCCTTTGCGGCCGTGGCGCTTGGCGGCACCTCGCTTTCCGGCGGTCGCGGCGGGTTGATCGGCTCGATCCTCGGCGCGGCGACGCTGATGCTTTTGCAGAAAGTGCTGTTTTCCGGCGGTGTATCCTCTTTCTACACCGGTATTTTCCAGGGCGTCGTCCTGGTGCTGGCCATCGTCTTCGGCAGCGCCTTCGCCCGCCTGACAGGCCGGAGGACGACCGCATGACATCGCAGGTAGACGTGATGAGCAAATTCCAAGCAGAGCAGGATACACGCAAGGCACGCCGCATCGACCGGCACACGGTCAGCGCCATCGCCGTCTTCGTCCTGTGCGTCGTGCTGATCCTCGCATCGCGGCTGGTCAGCCCGTCGCTGGGCTCCTGGCAGCAGGTGCTGACGGTGCTGACGCTCGCCTCCTTCCTCGTCGTCCTGTCCTTCGGGCAGGGGCTGGTGATCCTCACCGGCGGCCTCGACCTGTCGTTGCCGGCGGTGATCACCCTCGGCGGCGTCTTGACCACCACCTGGATCGGCAACGGGCCGGGCGCCTGGTACATGCTGCCCTTCGTGCTGGCGATCTGCGGCGGCGTCGGGCTGGCCTCGGCGATCGGCATCGTATGGCTGAAGGTACCGCCCTTCATCATGACCATGGCGACGTCGATCATCGTCTCGTCGGCCGCCCTCGGCCTCACCAACGGCACGCCGCGCGGCGCCTCGCCGGACGTGCTGCTGCTGTTGATGAAGGGCTCGTGGCTCGGCATCCCCGCACCCGTCTATTTCCTGGTGATCTTCGCCGTCGTCGGCTGGATCGTGCAGAGCCGCACCGTCTTCGGCCGCTACCTCTATGCGCTCGGCACCAACAGGGATGCCGCACGGATCGCCGGCGTGCCGATCACCCTGGTCTCCGTGCTGCCCTACGTCATCAGCGCCGTCTGCGCCGGCTTCGTCGGCATGATGCTGGTGGGGTATGCCAACGGCGCGACGCTGCGCATGGGCGACAACTACATGCTGCCGTCGATAGCGGCCGTCGTCATCGGCGGCTCCTCCATCCTCGGCGGCAACGGCAACTTCGCCGGCACGGTCGGGGGCGCGATCCTGCTCACCACCGTCGGCACCGTCATCGCCGCCATCGGTCTGGAGCAGGGGCTGCGTACCATCATCGAAGGCGGAATCATTCTGGTCGCTCTCCTCCTGCTGCGCGAGGAACTGTTCGAGCGGCTTCGAGGACTGTCCGGCAAACCAAGGTCGGGCGGGTAAAACAATTCCGGCAAAAGCGCGGGAGCGGTTTTGCCTTCGGAATTGCGTGAAAACAAAAGGACAGGGGCATTTTAGCGTTTCCTGGAAAAGCGAAATGACCCTGGGGGAAGCACAGGCATTTTTTTGAAGAATAGTGGGAACGTTCTCACTGTAAGTCCGCAGAGGCTTTTAAAGGAGGAGACTGATGAAGCGTTCAATGTTTATGCTCGCCACGGCCATGATGGCGGCGACCTTCGGATCGGGCATGGTCAGCCAGCCGGCGCATGCCCAGGACGGCAAGAAGTTCAAGATCTACCTGAGCTTGAGCTACAGCGGCAATTCCTGGCAGTCGGAAGCCGCCAACATCGTCAAGGCGCTGGCGGCCACACCGCCCTACAACGATATGGTGGAACTCACCGAAGTGATATCGGGCACCGATCCGCAGGCGCAGATCTCGGCCTATGAAAGCATGATCGAAGCCGGCGCCGACGGTATCGTCAGCTTCCCGATTTCTTCGACGGCGCTGAACCGCACCATCAAGCGCGGTTGCGAAGCCGGCGTGCTGTTCTTCATGTACGACGCCACCGTGACGCAGCCCTGCGCCTACAATGTCAGCTACATCACGTCGGGCTTCGGCGAAAACTCCGCCCAGGCGCTGGTCAACGAACTCGGCGGCAAGGGCAAGATCTTCCTGTCGCGCGGCGTTCCCGGCAACTCGGTCGACAAGCGTCATACGGACGGCGCGCTGAGCATCTTCAAGAAATATCCCGGCATCGAGATCGCTGCCGAATATTATTCCTACTGGGACGACCGCACGACGCAGCAGGAAACGGCCAAGGCGCTCGTCGCCCATCCTGATGTCGACGGCATCTGGGCGCAGGCCGGCGAATACGGCGCAATCCAGGCGCTGCTCGACAAGGGCGGCAAGCTGGTGCCGATGACCGGTGAAAACTCCAACGGCTTCCGTCTGGCGCTAGCCGATCCGGCGATGCAGGAAAAGGGCCTGCGCGGCGTTTCCGCCGGCTCGCCGCCGGCTCAGTCGGGTTACGCCTTCAAGCTGATGATGGAAATCCTCACCAAGAAGCGTGAACTGGCCGCCACCAACATCGAATATCCGCTGCCGTGGGTCCCGGCCGACAAGGTCAAGATCTGCAAGGGCGAGAAATTCGAAGACGGTTGCAACGCCTTTGCCGATGGCGTCGTGCCTTCCTCCTTCGTGACGGAAGTGCTCGATCCGGTGCTTTTGCCGGAACTCTCCATCCAGTCCGCCCTGAACGGCACGCCCGTCGAAGGCGCGACGATCCAGGCCCTGCCGGCAGAGGTCAAGCAGGCTCCGAACGAGCCGGACATCAATTGCCAGGGCTGCGAGCCGCCGGCCGATCTCTATCACCTGACGAAGATCGAACCGACCGTCCAGCCGTAAGCTGCATCACACGAAAAATCGGGGCAGCGCGCCGTGCGCTGTCCCTCCCCGAAAGGTCGAAAAGGTACGCAGACATGAGATTTTTGAAGAAGGGTCAGGATGCCGACGCAATCGCCGCCAATGATGCCGCGGTGAAGACGACGGTGGAAGGTATTCTGGCCGATATCGGCACACGCGGCGATGCGGCCGTTCGGGAACTATCGGCCAAATTCGACAAATACACGCCGAAGGCCTTCCGGCTGACGGAAGCCGAGATCGAAGCGGCGATCGCCAAGGTTTCCCCGCGCGATCTCGACGACATCCGTTTCGCCCAGGCCCAGGTCCGCAATTTTGCGGAAAAGCAGCGCGCCTGCATCCTCGACCTCGAGGTCGAAACGCTGCCCGGCGTTTTCCTCGGTCACAAGAACATCCCGGTCAACGCCGTGGGCTGCTACGTGCCCGGCGGCAAATATCCGATGGTCGCCTCGGCGCATATGAGCGTCGTCACCGCCAAGGTCGCCGGCGTCAAGCGGGTGATCGCCTGCGCGCCGCCGTTCAACGGCGAGCCGCATCCGGCCATCGTCGCCGCCATGCATCTCGGCGGCGCCGACGAGATCTACGTGCTGGGCGGTGTCCAGGCGGTCGGCGCCATGGCGCTCGGCACCGAAAGCATCGAGGCGGTCGACATGATCGTCGGCCCCGGCAACGCCTTCGTGGCGGAAGCCAAGCGCCAGCTCTACGGCCGCGTCGGCATCGACCTCTTCGCCGGGCCGACGGAAACGCTCGTCATCGCCGACGAGACCGTGGACGGCGAGATCTGCGCGACCGATCTGCTCGGCCAGGCCGAGCACGGGCCGACCAGCCCGGCGGTGTTGCTCACCACCTCCGAAAAGCTCGCCCATGACACGATGGCGGAAGTCGAACGCCAGCTCGACATCCTCTCCACCGCCGACATCGCCCGCAAGTCGTGGGCGGATTACGGCCAGGTGATCGTCTGCGACAGCGACGAGGAAATGCTGGCGGTCGCCAACGACCTCGCCTACGAGCATGTGCAGGTGATGACCGCCGATCCCGACTATTTCCTCGACAACATGAGCAACTACGGCGCGCTGTTCCTCGGGCCGCGCACCAACGTCGCTTACGGCGACAAGGTGATCGGCACAAATCACACCTTGCCCACGAAGAAGGCGGCCCGCTATACGGGTGGCCTGTGGGTGGGAAAATTCATCAAGACATGCACCTATCAGCGGGTTGTCACTGACGAGGCCAGCGCGCTCGTGGGCGAATATTGCTCACGTCTGTGCCAGCTCGAAGGTTTTGCCGGCCATGCCGAACAGGCGAACATCCGTGTTCGTCGGTACGGCGGCTCCAACTCGGCCTGATCGGGAAAACCAGCGAGGAGCGCATGAAGGCCAAGACCCTGAATCGTCAAAGTAAGCCGCGCGTGACCGTCAAGGATCTGGCGCGGGATCTCGGGATGTCGGTTTCCACCGTCTCCCGGGCCTTCTATGCCGATGCCGTCATCGCTCCCACCACCCGCGAGGCCGTGCTCGCCCGCGCCCAGGAGATCGGCTACAAGCCGAACCCCTTCGCGCAGAGCCTGATCACCAAGAAGACGCAGATCGTCGGCATGGTGGTCTCCGACATCAACAACCCCTTCTATCCGGAGGTGATGACACGGCTGACGGAGGACCTGCAGGCGATCGGCATGAATGTCATGCTGGTGGCGGCAAGCGATTCCGCCAAGGTCGACGATGCGGTGAGGCTGCTCCTGTCCTACCAGCCGGACCTGGTGATCATCCTGGCAGCCTCGCTGTCGTCGGAAGCGATGCGGGAATGTCGGGTGGCGGGCAGCCCCTGCATCTTCTTCAACCGCCTGTCGCTCGATCCGGAATGTTTCGGCGTCAGCTGCGACAACCGCGAAGGCGGGCGTCGCGCCGCCGATTTCCTCATCGACCGCAACCACCGCGCGCTTGCTTATGTCTCGGCCTTTCCCGACGCCTCGACCAATGTCGAGCGCAAGGAAGGTTTTGTCGACCGGGCGAAGGAGCGGGGCCTGGCGGAACCGGTGGTCATCGAGGCCGGCCGCTTCAGCTACGACGCCGGTTATGCCGCAGCCGACGCCTTCGCCGCGCTGCCGTTCCGCCCGGACGGCGTGTTCTGCGCCAACGACATCCTGGCGATCGGCTTCATCGAAGGCGTACGCGAGAAGCTGGGGCTGGATGTGCCCAAACATCTTTCGGTGATCGGCTTCGACGATATTTCCATGGCCCACTGGCCCTCGCACAGCCTCACCACCATCCGCCAGCCGGTGGACGAGATGCTGGCGACGACGGTGGAATTCGCCCGGGCGCTGGCCGCCAATCCGGAGGAAAAGCCGGTGGTGCGCCGCATCGTTCCAAGCGGCGTCATCGAACGCAACACGACACGCTGGCGTATGGAGGAGACGGAATGAGCGAAGCCCGTGCCCTTTTCGACCGATTGGTGACCGTGCACCGGCCGGATTGCGAATTGCTGGCTTCGGCTGGCTCGTTTGCCGCGACACCGGCGATCGACCAGGGCACGCTTGCCCGCGACTTCGAAAGCGATGCCGCCGGATCTTATGCCTTAGCCGCCCGCGTCGTTTTCGAGGACCTGCGCCGCATCGTCGGCCAGCTTGCCGGGTTCCTGATCCTGGCGCGGCTGACGCGCCGCCGCGAGCTGCTCGACCTGCCGGAAATGGAAGCGGCACGGCAGCGCTGGCAGAAATGTGTCGCCGCCCTTTCGGCTCTGATCGCGCCACCGCCGCTTGCCGAACACCGCCGCCGGCTGGAGGCAGCGACGATCTGCTGCGGCGAGGTGTTGGCGCATATCGAAAAACTCGGCCGGCCGGACCGCACCGAAGAGGCGCTCGACCAGGCCGGAGACCGGATCAAGGAGGCCTACCGCGCCCTGCAGACCACGGCGAGCGAGAAGGCCGGTCTTGCCATGGTCGATTTTAGCCATGCCTGTTGCAGCTGCGGGCCGCAGCACTGATTTTTATCCAAGGGAGGAGAAATGAGCGATTATTCGATCTGGGTCTGCGAATACAGTTTCGTGGCCAAATACCACAAGAGCGGCGTGCTCTACGGCGCACATAACCAGGGCTACGTGAAGCTTCCCTATTGCTACGTCGTCATCAAGGGCAAGGACCACATTGCCATGGTCGATGTCGGCTACAACGACAAGGCCTACGGAAAACACCTGGGCGACAAGTTCGGCGTCGAGAACTGGCGCAGCCCCAAGGTGGTGCTGTCCGAAATCGGCGTGGCGCCGGAGGATGTCGACACGGTGTTCATCACCCACGCGCATTTCGACCATTTCGGCAATGTCGAGGATTTCCCCAAGGCGAAATTCTACATCCAGGAGCGCGAAATCGCCAAATGGGTCTGGGCCATGTCGCTGCCGGACCGCATGCGCTGGATGATGGTCGCCGTCGATCCGGGCGATATCGTCCGCGGCGTCGATCTTGCCCGCGACCGCCGGCTGGTGACGGTGGACGGCTCGCTCACCGACGTGCTGCCCGGCATCGACCTGCATGCCGCCTTCGACAGCCACACCTACGGCTCGATGTGGGTGACGGTTCGCAATGACGGCAAGACGGAATCGGCCGATCCCTGGGTGCTCGCCGGCGACCTCGTCTATGTCTTCGAAAACATCAAGGGACCGGGGTCCGCCGTCGATCTCGACGATATCTACGTGCCGGTCGGCCTTGCCGTCGGCAGCCAGACCAACCTGGTGCTGGCAACCGAAGAGATGATGAAGCAGGCCGGCCATGACGCCCATCGCGTCATCCCGATCCATGAGGAGCGCCTGCGGGATACATTCCCGTCGCGGATCACCGCGGAAGGCCTGCGGATCACCGAAATCTGCCTCGCGGACGGCGAACCCTCCAAGGTTTCGGCATGAGCGGGGATATCCGTAGCATCGGCATCGTCGGAGCCGGCCTCGTCGGCTCCGGATGGTCCATCGTTTTTGCTCGCGCCGGCCTCGACGTGACGATCTTCGATCCGAACGAGGCGATCCGGACCAAGGTCAAGGGCCATATCGAGACCGGCCTCAAGGACCTGCAGGCCGCCGGCCTCGTCGACGATCCTGCCGCGGTGCTCGACCGCATCAGCGTCGTCGACCAGTTGGAGGCAGCGGTTAGCCAGGCCGACTACGTGCAGGAATCGGTGTTCGAACGTGTCGACGTCAAGACCGAGGTGTCGCTGGCGATCGACAAGGTGATGGGGCCGAAAACCATCGTCGGCAGCTCCAGTTCCGGCATCCCGGCCTCGGCCTTCACCGAACAGTGCGCCAACCGGGCGCGCTTCATGGTATCGCATCCCGTCAATCCGCCGCATCTGGTGCCGGTCGTCGAAATCGTGCCGGCGCCCTGGACCGATGCCGGCGCCGTGGCCGCCGTCGACGCGCTCATGACAGGCGTCGGGCAGGTGCCGGTTCTGGTGCGGCGGGAGATCGAGGGTTTCATCCTCAACCGCCTGCAGGGCGCATTGCTCAACGAGGCCTGGGCTCTGTTCGAGGAAGGGTATGCCAGCGCCGCCGATATCGACAAGACCGTGTCCTACGGGCTCGGCCTGCGCTGGTCGTTCATGGGACCGTTCGAAACCATCGACCTCAACGCCCCCGGCGGCGTCAAGGATTATGCCGAACGGCTGGGGCCGCTCTACCACGGCATCGCGCAGTCGCGCACCGCGCCGCGCCCATGGTCGGCGGACCTGATCGCGGACGTCACCGCCGAACGGCGGGCAGCCCTGCCGGCCGAAGACCTTGCCGGCCGGCGCGATTGGCGGGATGCCTATCTCACCAGGCTCGCGGCCTTCCGCAAGAGACAGGAAGAGGGGAAATGATGCGGCTGGATGGCAAGACGGCCTTCGTCACCGGCGGCGCCGGCGGCCTCGGCAAGGCGATCTGCATGGCGCTGGCGAAAAGCGGCGCCCGTGTCGCGGTCGGATACAACACCGCCGCCAAGGCAGAAGCGCTTGTCGCTTCGCTGCCGGGCGAGGGGCATCTGGCCGTGCATGCGCCGGTGACGGACACGCCGGCATTGGCATCGGCCGCCGAACGCCTGAAGGCGGAATTCGGCGGGCTCGATATCCTCGTCAATTGCGCCGGCATCACCCGTTTCGTACCGCATGGCGATCTCGACGCGCTGGACGATGCGCTGATCGACGATATCCTCTCCGTGAACGTCCGCGGCGTCATTGCCGTGACACGGGCAATGATGCCGCTTCTTCGGGCGGGGAAAGAAGGCCTCGTCGTCAACATCTCCTCGATTGCGGCAAACACGGCCATGGGCAGCAACATCGCCTATTGCGCCTCGAAAGCCGCCGTCGACAACCTGACGAAATCACTCGGCCGGGCACTGGCACCGCAGGTGCGTGTCGTCTCGGTGGCGCCAGGACTGGTCGATACGGAATTCGTGCAGTCCCTCGACGTCTCCTGGCGCAACCAGCAGGCCGAGCGAACGCCGCTGAAACGGCTCGCCGATCCCGACGAGGTTGCGCAGGCCGTCATCGCCGCCGCGACAACGCTGACCTTCATGACCGGCGCCGTCATCCCCGTCGATGGCGGACGGCCGCTCGGATGAGGCGTGGAGCGTTTCGAACGGATCGAAACGCTCCCTCACTTCACCGAAAGCAGGTCGCTGAGCAGGCTTTCCTTGCCGAAACCGCCGGATTTGGTGATGAGCGTCACGCCCTGCCACCTGCCGCCAGCGATGCGGCAGATCGGCACGCCCGTCGCCACCTCGCCAAAACATTCCAGAAATTTTGCGCCGACCGATTGCAGCACCTTCGAAAGCGTGTCGCCGCCGACGATGATGAAAGCCGTTTCCGCCGGATTGCCGATGCTGATCTCCGGCACCAGGTCACCCAGGCGCGCCGACGTCTCCGAGGCGTCCGCGCTCGAAAGCGACGGCGCGATCAGGGCCGGCCTTCCATCCTTTTCGGGCTCGGCATCATCCGGCACTGCCAGGCCGGATGCCACCGCGTGGCTGATCTGATCCAGGGTCACCGGATGGGTGGTGCCGACGATGACCGCCCGGACCGGCGGCATGGCCCGGAGGGATCGCTGTCGCGACAGCGCAGCAGCCAGCCCGCCGGTCCCGACCCATAGAGTGCGTTGCTTTGCCTTGTGCCGTAGGGTGGTTATGCGTTTCACCAGCGTCTCCTGTGTCTCCGCATCGATGATCGAAACCGTTTGATCGCCGGATGCCGTTATGGAGCGGCCGTCTCCATCGAAAGCCAGCAGCCCGGCAGAAAACCCACGAGCTTCGAAATCCACGCAGAAATCCGGCCCCACCTGTCGCCGCTCCGCCCCGGCAAGATATTGCCTGCCATCCACCGTCACACGGCCCATATCCGGGAAGGCGGGAGCAAAAACGCAGTGCTCGAACCCGCCGGTGTGCATGGCCGCGACCGTCTCCGCCACGGGATGGCCACGCATGACGCTGTCGATTTTCTTGAACCATAGCGTTGGGGCGTGGCTCCCGGGTTCCAAGCCTTGCAAAACGTCCGCCACGACGGCGACTGCCGCCGCTTCGTCGAGATCGCGGGTCTCCGTGCTGACGGCGATGCGCGGGCCTTCCGGCAGCGGTTGCCACGGCAGGCCGATCAGCACAGACTCCTGCTGCGTCGCAAAGGCGCAGCCGCTGTCCAGTGCGCCGGTCAGATCGTCGGCGATGAGGCGAAGGTTCGGCATGCGTGATCGGTCCTGACTACGAAGAGGCGGCGACACATTCGACCGGTATACCGAGCGCGCGGATCGTTGCCGCATGATCGGGGTCGAGCCTGTCGTCGGTGATGATGAGGTGGACGTCCTTCAGCGATCCGAAGCTGCAGAAGGACCGGCTGAAGAACTTGCTGCTGTCGGCGAGAAGCACAACGAGGTCCGCAGCCCGCAAAATGGTCTGCTTGATATCGGCCAGTTCCGTCGATGTATCCGACAGCACCTCCGCCGTTAGCGCATGGGTGCCGATGAAGGCGATGTCGGCATGCAGGCGCTCCAGCGTGCGCATGGCGGCAACGCCCAGCAGCGTGGTCGAGCCCGCCCGCACGGTGCCGCCCGTCACCGTGGTCTGGATCGCCGCATTGTCGGAAAGCAGGGTGCCGATATGCAGGTCGTTGGTCACCGCCGTGAACGGAATGGTGCGCTCCCGCGCCGAGCGCGCCGCCGCACCCGTCGTCGTGCCGCTGTCGAAAATCACCGTCTGCCCCGGCTGGATCAACGCCGCGGCGCGCTCCCCGATCGCCTTCTTCTCGGCGCTGGCGATGGCGCGGGCGATGTCTTTTTCCGGCTCGAAACCGCGCATCGCCGTCGCCTCGATCATGGCGCCGCCATGAGTGCGCTGCAGATGCCCGGTATCGCAGAGATAATCGACATCGCGCCGCACGGTGGACAGCGAGATGGCGAGCTTATCCGCCATCTCCCGCAGCGATGCCGATTGCTCGACGCGGAGAAGCTCGATGATGCGCGCGCGCCGTTGTGCCGGGAACAAGTTTCACCTCGAAATCGAATTTTACGAACGTTAGGCCAAATCAATTGGCGTCACAAGACGCGTCAAAAAATTCCACATAATTTCAAAACATTCAAAAATTCTCTTTCTGGTGGGTGATAATCTGGTACAAATCCGCCACAAGACCCGCAGGATGGACAGAATTGACATGAAGACGATCGCAATCACGCTCGGAGACCCGGCCGGCATCGGCCCGGAAATCGCCCTCAAGGCCATCCAATCCCTCACCGCGGCGTCTGACGCCGCGCACACCCGCCTGCTGCTGATCGGCGACGCCGGAACGCTGACAGCGACGGGCAGCAAGCTCGGCCTCCCCGTACCGCCCGTCATTCAGGCGGACGATCTCGACACCGCGCCATCGGCGGCCATCCTGCCGACCAGCCGGCCGGCGGAACCGATCGAGACCGGCCGCGTCTCCGCCGAAGGCGGGCGTCAAGCTTTCGAGGCCGTGCGCATGGCGGTGGACCTCGCGCTCTCCGGCCGGATCGGCGCCATGGTGACGGCACCGCTCAACAAGGAAGCCCTGCATCTCGGCGGCCACCATTATCCCGGCCACACCGAAATGCTGGCAGACCTCACCGGCGTCCGCGACAGCGTCATGATGCTGGCGCACCAGAACTTTCGCGTCAGCCACGTCACCACCCATTGCGCCCTTGAGGACGTTCCGAAAAAAGCGACGGCTGCCCGCATTCGCCGTGTCGTCGATCTCACCCATGCAGCACTCGTGGCGCTCAGCATAAACGATCCGCGTATCGCCATTGCGGCGCTGAACCCGCATGCGGGCGAGGGCGGCATCTTCGGCCGCCACGATATCGACATCACCGCCCCCGTGGTCGCCGACTACCAGGCGAAGGGATGGCGGATTCTCGGCCCGGTGCCGGGCGACACCGTCTTCGTCAAGCTGCGGGCAGGCCAATACGACGCCGTCATCGCCATGTATCACGACCAGGGGCACATTCCGGTAAAACTGCTCGGCTTCGTCATCGACGCTGCGACCGGGACGTGGACCGAGCTTAGCGGCGTCAACGTCACGCTCGGCCTGCCGATCATCCGCACCTCCGTCGATCACGGCACCGCCTTCGACATCGCCGGTCGGGGCGTGGCGCAGCCGAGCAGCCTGATCGAGGCCATCGCTTATGCGCAATATGCGCTGACCCGGCAAGCTTAGCTGGTTTCCGTCAAGAACGGCCCTTTTTTGCTGTTGACCTTCCCGTTGCTGGAAGCTTTAGACCCGTTTCCAACTGAAATTGGATCGAGGATAAAACCATGGCGGCAGATCTGCGGCAGAGCTTTCCGGTCGAGGGGATGACGTGCGCCTCCTGCGTGCGTCGTGTCGAAACGGCGATCCGCAAGGTCCCGGGCGTCAGCGCGGCCAACGTCAATCTGGCGAGCGAAACGGCCGAGGTCACCTTCGAGACGTCCGTCGATCCCGCGCCGGTCATCGAGGCGATCCACAAGGCCGGCTATGAAGTGCAAACGACCCTGCGTGACTTCGACATCGAAGGCATGACCTGCGCCTCCTGCGTCCGGCGCGTCGAAACGGCGATCGCCGCCGTGCCCGGCGTCATCGCGGCAAACGTCAACCTTGCGACCGAACGGGCGAGCGTCCGCGCCATTGCCGGCGTGCCGAACAGCGCCATCGCGGCGGCGGTTCATAAGGCCGGTTACGAGGCGCGGGCGCCTCAGCTTTCCACGACCGGGGACGCGCGCGCCGAGATCCGCGAGCAGGAGATGCGGCGGCTGAAACGCGACCTGATCCTTGCTGCGGTCCTGACCCTGCCGGTCTTCGTGCTGGAGATGGGCGCGCATCTTTTCCCCGCCTTCCATCACTGGCTGGCGATGACGGTCGGGCAACAGGCGGTGTTCGTCCTCTGCTTCGTGCTGGCGTCGATCGTGCAGTTCGGCCCCGGCCTCCGGTTTTACGCCAAGGGTATTCCGGCGCTCTTCCGGCTGGCTCCGGACATGAACTCCCTCGTCGTGCTCGGCACCGGGGCCGCCTGGGGATATTCCACCGTGGCGACCTTCCTGCCGTCGCTGCTGCCGGCGGGCACCCGCAACGTCTATTTCGAATCCGCGGCGGTGATCGTGACGCTGATCCTCTTCGGCCGCTACCTCGAAGCTCGCGCCAAGGGCAGGACGAGCGAGGCGATCAAGCGGCTGATGGGCCTGCAGGCGAAATCCGCCCGCGTCGAGCGCAACGGACAGTTTGTCGACGTGCCGATGGACGCGGTGCAAGAAGGCGACATCGTGCAGGTGCGGCCCGGCGAACGCATCCCCGTGGACGGCCTCGTGACGGAAGGCCAGTCCTTCGTCGACGAGTCGATGATATCGGGAGAGCCGGTGCCGGTCGCCAAGGCGGCGGGGAGCGAACTGGTCGGCGGCACCGTCAACAAGGCCGGCAGCCTGACCTACCGCGCCACCAAGGTGGGCGCCGATACCGTGCTCTCCCAGATCATCCGCATGGTGGAGATGGCGCAGGGCTCGAAACTGCCGATCCAGGCATTGGTCGACCGGGTAACGGCGTGGTTCGTGCCGGCGGTGATGGCGGCTGCCGTGCTCACCTTCCTCGTCTGGCTGGTCTTCGGTCCGGAGCCGGCGCTAAGCTTTGCGCTGGTCAACGCGGTTGCCGTGCTCATCATCGCCTGCCCCTGCGCCATGGGGCTTGCGACGCCCACCTCGATCATGGTCGGCACCGGCCGCGCCGCCGAACTCGGTATCCTGTTCCGCAACGGCGACGGCCTGCAGACCTTGCGCGACACGCAGGTGGTCGCCGTCGACAAGACCGGCACGCTGACGGCCGGACGGCCGGAACTGACGGATTTCGAGGTGACGGAAGGGTTCGAAAGAGCTGACGTGCTGGCGCTGGTGGCAGCCGTCGAGGCGCGGTCGGAGCATCCGGTCGCGGAAGCCATCGTCGCGGCAGCGCGGCAGGAGGGCATCTCGCCCGCCGCGGCAAGCGATTTTGCCGCGGAAGCCGGTTATGGGGTCTCGGCCACCGTGAACGGCAGGACGGTCGCCATCGGCGCGGATCGCTACATGGCAAAACTCGGCCTCGATGTCGCGCCCTTTGCCGAAAAGGCCCGCGCCATGGGCGAGAAGGCGCGCACGCCGCTCTATGCCGCCGTCGATGGCAGGCTAGCCGCCGTCATCGCCGTTGCCGATCCGATCAAGCCGATGACGCCGGAGGCGATCCGGGCCCTGCACGGCATGGGGCTGACGGTGGCGATGATCACCGGCGACAACCGCCGCACCGCCGAAGCCATCGCCCGCGAACTGGGCATCGACGAGGTCGTGGCAGAGGTCCTTCCCGGCGGCAAGGTGGATGTGGTCAGGCGGCTCGGTGAAGGCGGGCGGGTGGTCACCTTCGTCGGCGACGGCATCAACGATGCCCCGGCATTGGCGGAGGCCGCCGTCGGCATCGCCATCGGCACGGGCACCGACATCGCCATCGAAAGCGCCGACGTCGTGCTGATGTCGGGCGATCTCCTCGGCGTGTCGCGGGCCATCGCACTGTCGAAGGCGACGATCCGCAACATTTCCGAAAACCTGTTCTGGGCCTTCGCCTACAATGTCATCCTGATCCCGGTGGCGGCCGGCGTGCTCTATCCACTGACCGGCACGACGCTTTCGCCGATGCTGGCTGCCGGCGCCATGGCGCTGTCGAGCATCTTCGTGCTCGGCAATGCCATGCGTCTGAAGCGATTCAGGGGGTGAGACGAAAAAAAGCTACCCCGACACGCAATCGGGGTGGCCTTTTTTTCAGGGTGGAGACGCACTCCTCCGAACAGCGAAGCCCTCACTCCACGTCGAACTTGACGCCCTGGGCGAGCGGCAGGGTCTTGCCGTAATTGATGGTGTTGGTCGAGCGGCGCATGTAGCCCTTCCAGGCATCCGAACCGGATTCGCGGCCGCCGCCGGTTTCTTTTTCGCCGCCGAAAGCGCCGCCGATTTCAGCGCCCGAGGGGCCGATGTTGACGTTGGCGATGCCGCAATCGGAACCGCGGGCGGAAACGAAGGTTTCGGCTTCCTGCATGTTGTTGGTGAAGATCGACGACGACAGGCCCTGCGGCACGGCATTGTTCAGCGCCAGGGCTTCGTTGAAATCGCTGTACTTGATGACGTAGAGGATCGGCGCGAAGGTTTCGTGCTCGACCGGACCGCTCTGCGACGGCATTTCCACCAGCGCCGGACGCACGTAGAAAGCGTTTTCCGAGCCGTTGTCGACGCGGTCACCACCGGTGATGGTGCCGCCGGCGGCCTTGGCACCGTCCAGCGCCGTCTGCATGTTGGCGAAAGCGGCCTTGTCGATCAGCGGGCCGACGAGCGTGCCTGACTCCAGCGGGTTGCCGACGGCGACGGAGCCATAGGCCTTCCGCAGGCGCGGAACGAGCTGGTCGTAGACGCTGTCATGCACGAAAAGACGACGCAGCGTCGTGCAGCGCTGGCCGGCCGTGCCCATGGCGGCGAAGGCGACGCCGCGCAGCGTCAGGTCGAGATCGGCCGTCGGGCAGACGATGGCGGCGTTGTTGCCGCCGAGTTCGAGGATCGAGCGGGCGAAACGCTGCGCCAGACGTGGACCGACCACGCGGCCCATCGCGGTGGAGCCGGTGGCGGAAACCAGCGGCACCTTCGGGTGATCGACCAGCACCTCGCCGATGGCGCGGCCGCCGATCAGAAGCGTCGAGAGGTTTGCCGGCGCCGTACCGCCTTCGGCGACGAAACGCTTGACGGCACGCTCGAACAGCGCCTGCGTGGCCAGCGCCGTCAGCGGCGTCTTTTCCGACGGCTTCCAGATCGTCGCGTTGCCGCAGACCAATGCCAGTGCGGCATTCCACGACCAGACGGCCACCGGGAAGTTGAAGGCGGAAATGATGCCGACGACGCCGAGCGGATGCCAGGTTTCCATCATGCGGTGCTCGGAGCGCTCGGTGGCGATCGTCAGGCCGTAGAGCTGGCGCGACAGGCCGACGGCGAAATCGCAGATGTCGATCATTTCCTGCACCTCGCCGAGGCCTTCGGAGGTGATCTTGCCGACTTCGATCGAGACGAGGCGGCCGAGCGCGGCCTTGCCGGCGCGCAGTTCTTCGCCGAGCAGACGGATCAGCTCACCGCGCTTCGGCGCCGGCACCTGACGCCATTCGAGGAAGGCCTTGTGGGCAGCTTCGATCTTTTCGGCCGTTGCGGCGGCGCTGTCCTCCGGCAGGCGGCCGATTTCGGCGCCCGAGATCGGCGACGTCACAGACAGCGTGCCGCCGGTGAAGCGTGCTTCCGAAACGCCGAGGTCGGCAAGGATCTTTTTGACGTCTGCGGCGAGATCAAGCTGTGCGAGGGTCATGTTGGTCTTTCCAATGGTTCTTGTGGTTGTCACGACGACGGATGGAATGCTTTCGATTCTTTTTTGCCGCATTGTCCGACGCCGAAGCGCCTCGCTTCGGCTGGACATGCGTCAGAAACGTTCGCCGGCAAAATGCGCCACCTGCGCGCCGGCCTCATACCACGCTTCCTTGACGGCGCGGAAGCTCTGGTCTTTAGGATCGGTGACCGGCAGAGGCAGGTCGGCCTCGGCGATGTCACCGAGAATGTGGCGGGCGAGCGTCTGGCCGAAAACGGTTCCGGGCGCAATGCCGCGACCGTTATAGCCGGAAAAACCGACGACACGCTCGGCAAAACGATGGAAACGCGGCACGGCATCGGCGGTCATGCCGATCTTGCCATACCATTCGGACTCGAACTCGATATCGCCGAGCTGCGGGAAGAGGCGTTTCATCGCGCGCTTCGCCCAGGCCTTGTGAACGGCATAACCGGTGTTGCGCAGGGCGCCGACGCTGCCGAAGACCAGGCGTCCGGCCTGGTCCATGCGGAAGGACGACAGAATTTCCTTGGTATCCCAGCAGCCTTCGCGGCCAGGCAGCACCGAGCGCGACAGGTTGTCGCCAAGCGGCCTCGTGGCAAAATTGAAATAGGGAAGGTGGATCTGCTCTGTGCGGACGGACGAGAAGGGGCCGGTCGAATAGGCATCGGTGGCAACGAGGATCCATTGCGCCGTTACCGATCCCCCGGGCGTCCTGACGCGCCAACCGCTGCCGGTCTTTTCATAACCTTCCACCGGGCTGCCGGTGTGGAGGCCGGCGCCGGCAGCAAGGGCGGCATGCGCAAGGCCGCGCACATAGGCAAGCGGCTGCAGCGTCCCGGCCCGGCGATCATACAAGGCGCCGGAATATCCGGTCGAACCGATCCGCGCCGCCGTCTCTTCCGCCGAGAGAAGCTCGACGGGCGCGCCGCGCGCCTTCCATTGACGGTGCCGCTCTTCCAGTTCCTTGAGGCCATCGTCACCGACGGCGCAATGCAGGGTGCCGTTCGTCTCCAGCTCGCAGGCAATGGCATGTTTTTCGATCAGCTGGCGCACGACCAGCGGCGCACCGCCCAGAAGCTCCAGAACCCGCTCGCCATAGGTGGGGCCGAGCACGCCCGGCAGGTCGTTGGGCATCACCCACATGCCGCCGTTGATCAGCCCGACGTTGCGGCCCGCGCCGCCGAAACCGACCTCCGTCGCCTCCAGCACCACCGCCTTGCGACCGGCCTCCGCCAGATGCAGCGCCGCCGAAAGCCCGGTAAAACCGCCGCCGACGATGGCGACATCGGCGGTGACATCCCCGATGAGCGACGACGTCACGGGCGCGGGCGGGGCGGTCTTTTCCCAGAGACCGTGGGAGCGGGGGTCGTTCAGCATCGTTGTCTTCCCTGTCGCCAGACCGTCTGCGGATCTGCCCGAATGCACCTGATCGGACAGCCGAAATCTGCGATCGTCCGTCTTTACAGCCACGGCATGATGATGAATATCGACTTATTATCAAGAGTTCATTCTGATTGGGAATGACCCATGCTGCCCGCCCGCCGTTTCCTGCCCTCGCTGTCGCTGCTGGCGGCCTTCGAAGCCGCCGCCCGCACCGGCAGCGTCACCATCGCCGCCCGCGAACTGGACCTGACGCAAAGCGCGGTCAGCCGGCAGATCAAGGCGCTGGAAAAGCAGCTGGGCGTCGCACTTTTCGTGCGCGAGCGCCAGACGATCCGGCTGACGCTCGCCGGCGACGCCTATGCGCGAGAAATCCGCGAGGCGTTGCGGCGCATTTCCAGCGCCTCGCTGAACCTGCGGGCCAACCCGGACGGCGGCGCCCTGACGCTGGCGATCCTGCCGACCTTCGGAACCCGCTGGCTGGCGCCGCGTCTCGGGCGGTTTCTGGAAAGCAATCCGGGTACGACGGTCAATCTCGTCACACGGCTTTCGCCCTTCGATTTCCGGCTCGATTCGATCGATGCCGCCATTCATTTCGGCCATCCGCACTGGCCGGGTGCCGAGCTTGCCTTCCTGATGTCGGAGCGCGTCGTGCCGGCCTGCAGCCCGGCCTTTCGCGCCCGTCACCGGCTGGAACAGCCGGCGGATTTCCTTTCCGTGCCCTTGCTGCACCTGACCAGCCGGCCGGATGCCTGGGAACGCTGGCTGATCGACCATGCGGTGCCGGAGCCGAGCGTCCACGGCATGTTGTTCGACCAGTTTGCCACAGCGGCGCAGGCGGCGGCGGCCGGTCTCGGGGTGGCGCTTCTGCCGACCTTCCTGATCGAGGAGGAGTTGCGGCGCGGCGAACTGGTGGCAGCCGGCGCCGACATGCAGAGTGCGGGCGGTTATTATCTCGTCTGTCCCGCCGAACGGCTGACCTATCCGCCGCTCGCCGCCTTCCGCGAATGGATTCTTCGCGAGGCGGCCGCGACATAAGCATGCCTTGCATGCTGGTACCGATTTCGCCCATATTGTTTTCGGCCGCTCTCGTCTTTAAGAAGGGCGGCATCGCTATTTCGCAGGAAACCAGCATGAAACCGATCTTCGTCCAGCTTCAATGCGCGCCCGGCAAGACCTACCAGGTGGCCGATGCGATCTACAAGACCGAACTGGTCTCGGAGCTTTATTCCACCAGCGGCGAATACGACCTGCTGATGAAGGTCTATGTCAACGAAGACAAGGACATCGGCAAGTTCATCAACGAGCACATCGCCAACATTCCGGGCATCATGCGCTCGCTGACGACGCTGACGTTCACGGCGTTCTGATCAGGCGGCCTTTGCCGCGGCAAGGGCGACGACGAAGACCAGATGCGTCGCATGGTGCAGCGTCTGATCGATCCCCATCAGCCACCAGAAGCCGGATGAGGACGGGGCAAGCGTCAGCTTGCGCCCGAAGATGCCCTTCATCCTGTCGATGAAGAAATGCACGCCGAAATCGGCCGCGGCGAGCCAGACAAGCGCCGGCGCGGCGACAGTGAAGATCAGGGCGGTGATGGCGGCATGCACCGCCACATGCGCCGCCAAAGGCGCCAGCCAACCGCGTTCCGCCTCCTTGCCGCGCGCCATCCAGTCCGTTTGCAGCAGGAAATCCGCGGCGAGATGCTTGAGCAGGAAAGCAGTCGCTGCCGCGAGTAGCCAGAACGTCGGAACGGTGTCTGGCATCGCGACCATGGTTCAGCGCGCTCCCTTGCACCGGCAGCAGAGCGGCGAGCCATCGGCCTCCGCCGTCCTCGATATCGCCTCCGGCCGAAAACCCCTCATCGCGCCCCGCCCGCGCCGATAAAGCCGCCGAGGAAAGATGTCAGGTTATCGCCGAGCGCATCGCAGAGATAGCCGCCCTCCTGGACGATGACGGTCGGCAGGCCCATGTCGGCGATCGCTTCGCCGATGCGGGCAAAGCCGGGCGTCGTCACCGAGAGCCCTCCGAAAGGGTCGCCTTCGAAGGCGTCCAGCCCCAGCGCCACCACCAGCGCATCCGGGGCAAAGGCTTCAATGCGTTCGGCCGCAGCGGAAAGCGCTTCGAGAAACTCCGCGTCGCCGGATTTCCGCAGCAGCGGCAGGTTGAGGTTGTAGCCGAGGCCCGGGCCTTCGCCGCGCTCGTCCGCATATCCCCAGAAGAACGGATAGAAGCGGATCGGATCGGCATGGATGGAAACCGTCAGCACGTCGTCGCGGCGGTAGAAGATGCCCTGCGTGCCATTGCCGTGATGCAGGTCGACGTCGAGGATGACGAGACGTTTCGCCTGGCTGCGCAGATGCTGGGCGGCGATGGCGGAGTTGTTGAGGAAGCAGAAGCCGCCGGCGACATCGGCAAAGGCATGGTGGCCCGGCGGGCGGCAAAGCGCATAAGAGGCCCGCGCGCCGGACAGCACCGTCTCGGCGGCCTCCACCGCGCTCCAGGCGCTCCAGCAGGCGCTCAGCCAGGTGTCGGCGGAAATCGGGCAGGCGGTATCGGCCATGTGGTAACCGGCCTGGCCGACGGCGGAGGCCGGATAGCTGCCGGCGCGTGCCAAGGGGTGAATATTGGGGATCACCTCTTCGGAGGCGCCTTCGATGCGCTGCCAGCGTTCGAAGATGGTGCGCAGGAAGGCGAGGTATTCCGGCGTATGAATGGCGGCGATCGGCTTCAAACCGTGGTCGCGGGGCCGCTCGATGGTGGACCCGGCCGCCTTGGCGCCGGCGAGCAGGCGGTTGGTGCGCTCCGGCTTTTCCGGATTGGGTTTCTGCGCCCCGCTGGACAAGAACATTCGGGGGTCGTGGATCGCCTGTTCTTCGGCAAAAAAGGTCTTCATTTCGCTTCCGTATCCTATCGTCTGTCAGACGCCGCTTTCATCGAGGCCGGCGAGGGCATCGAAGGCGTCACCGTAAATAGCATGAATATGTTCTTCCGGCTGGTGCAGCAGGCCGACCCGCTCGTAAAAATGCCGGGCGGTGAGGTTTTCCGCATCGACGGAAAGGCGCAGGTAGACGCCGCCCTTGTCTCGGACATGCCGTGCCGTCTGCCGTAACAGCGCCTCGGCAACGCCGGTGCCGCGAAACGCCGTGTCGACCACCAGATCCTGGATGTAGGCCCCCGGCTTGCCGCGCCAGGTGGAAAAACTCGCAAAATACAGGCAGAGCCCGGCGAACGCGCTGTCGATTTCGGCAATCAGCACCTCGAAGGCCGGCGAGGGGCCAAAGCCATAGCGGCGGAAATCCTCGGCCGTGGCGCTGATCTTGTGCGGCGTGCCGAGATGATCGCCGATCATGCGGATGCCGGCCAGGATGGTTTCGGCATCGGAGGCTGTCGCCTTGCGGATCAGCAGCGCATTTCGGTTTGCCGTCACCATCAGAAGGCCACCCGGTCGCCGCCCTTGAGCGCCAGCATGCTGCGCGCCTCTTCGGGCGTGGCCACCTCCAGCGAAAGGTTTTCGAGGATGGTGCGGATACGCGCCACCTGCTGCGCGTTCGATGTCGCCAGTTCGCCGCGGCCGATATAGAGGCTGTCCTCCAGCCCGACACGGACATTGCCGCCCAAAGTCGCCCCCATGGTGATCAACGGCATCTGGGCGCGGCCGGCGGCCAGAACGGAGAAACGATAGTCGTCGCCGAACAGCTTGTCGGCGATACGTTTCATGTGCGCGAGGTTTTCCGGATCGGCGCCGATGCCGCCGAGGATGCCCAGCACGAACTGGATGAACAACGGCCCCTTCACCAGCCCGCGATCGTAAAAATGTTTCAGCGAATAGAGATGGCCGACATCGTAGCATTCGAATTCGAAACGCGTGCCGCAGCCCTCGCCGAGCCGCTTCAGGATGTCCTCGATATCGGCGAAGGTGTTCTTGAAGATGCCACTGCGCGTCGCTTCCAGCAGCCGCGGTTCCCAGTCGTGTTTCCATTCCATGCCCGGTTTGGCCAGGCCGAAAATGCCGAAATTCATCGAGCCCATGTTGAGCGAGCACATTTCCGGCTCGGCCTTGAGTGCGGCGGCGAGCCGCTCGTCGAGCGTCATCAAAGAGCTGCCGCCGGTGGAGATGTTGATCACCGCATCCGTCGCCTGCTTGATGACCGGCAGGAACTGCAGGAAGACGGCGGGATCGGCGGAAGGCCGGCCGTCGGACGGATCGCGGGCGTGCAGGTGCAGGATCGAGGCGCCGGCCTCTGCAGCAGCGATCGCCTGTTCGGCGATCTCGGCCGGCGTCACCGGCAAATGCGGGCTCATCGACGGCGTGTGCACCGAGCCGGTGACCGCACAGGTGATGATGACCTTGTTCTTCGACATGCCTGCCACTCGCTTGTTCTCCACAACCGCCTTCGGCGGATCTTCGCCGCTACACTAGCCAAAGAATGGAGCGAAATGCCAGAGGCGGGACGGTCCATACGGCAATCATTCGCGTCGGCGATTTTGTTTCGCCGATCCCCTTGAGTCGCTATTGACGAAGCTCGTGTCTTCGGATCAACTGAAGTTGTCAGACATCTTATAGAAACGGGAACAAGGTCTGATCCGCGACGAAGGAGGATTTCGTGAAGAAACTATTCGCATATCTGGCGGTCGGCGCCGCGCTGGCTTTTGCCTCGACCGCCCAGGCCGGTGAAACGCTGGACCGTGTCATGGGCAAGAAGGCGATGGTCGTCGCCACCAACAGCGGCTGGCCACCCCAGAGCTTTCTCGACGACAACAACGAGATGGTCGGCTTCGACATCGACGTCGCCCGCGAGATCGGCAAGCGCCTCGGCGTCGAGGTGAGCTTCGAGACACCGGACTGGCAGACGCTGACCGGCGGCCGCTGGCAGGGTCGCTACGACCTCGGCGTCGGCTCGGTGACGCCCACCAAGGCGCGGGCCCAGGTCATCGATTTCGTCGGCATCTATTATTACAGCCCCTATGTCTATGTCGTCCACAAGGACAGCGACGCCAAATCCGTCACCGATCTCAACGGCAAGGTGATCGGCGTCGAAACGGCGACGACATCGGAAGATTTTATCAATCGCAAGCTTGAAATCGACGCGCCCGGCCTGCCGCCGATCGAATACAAGCTGGAACCGGGCGAAGTCCGCACCTTCGCCGATTCGATGTTGCCCTTCGACGACCTGCGCCTCGGCAACGGCGTGCGCCTCGACGCGGTGATCGCGCCGGAGCAGACAGCGATGAACGCCATCAAGAACGGCTATCCGCTGAAGGTGATCGAAGGCGAATACGCCTTCCGCGAGCCGCTCGTCGTCATCGCCGAGAAGGTCGATCCGGATTGGACCGCCAAGGTCGGCGGCATCATCCAGGAAATGAAGAAGGACGGCACGCTCGGGACGCTGACCACCAAGTGGTACGGCAAGGATTATAGCGCCGATTGATTTCCGATACGGGCGGCCCTGCCGCCCGTTTCTCTGTTTCGGTTGCACGAGCCCATCCATGTCCTATCCCGATACCTATTACAAACGCACCCTGAGCGAGGCGAAGGTCAGGCCTGTCCTTGCGGAAAACATCGATTGTGATGCCGTCATTGTCGGCGGCGGCCTTGCTGGTCTGACAACGGCGCTGCAGCTGGCCCGCGCCGGCCGCTCCGTCACCGTGCTGGAGGCGGAAAGCGTCGGCTTCGGCGCTTCCGGCCGCAACGGCGGCTTCGTCAGCGCCGGTTATGCCACCGGCAGCGAAGAGATCGCCCGCCACGCCGGTGAAGCAGCGGCCAAGGCCTTGCATCGGCTGTCGATGGAGGGCGTGGACTTTATCCGCGACACGATCCGCGACCTGTCGATAACCGGTGCCAAGCCGCAGAGCGGTATTCTCGGCGTGCTGCGCTACGACGGCGGCGACAGTCTCAGGACCTATGCCGACGAGATTGCCCGCACCTATGGCTACGAGCTGGAATTCTACGACCGCGACCGGGTGCGCGCGGTGCTGAAATCGCAACGTTATTATCAGGGCCTGCGCAATCCCACCGCCTTCCACATGCACCCGCTGAACTATTTGCGGGCGCTGGCGGCGGAAATCGAGCGCCTGGGCGGACGCATCTACGAACAATCCGCCGCCGAAAGTACCGATTTTTCCGGGCCGGAAAAGATCGTCCGCACCGCCAAGGGCACCGTGCGCGCCCACGACGTCGTCTTCACCACCGGCGGCTACACCGGCGCACTGGTCGGCAAGCTCAACCGCGCCTTCCTGCCGATCGCCACCTATGTGATGGTCAGCGAGGAAGCGCCGGATCTCATCCGCCAGGCGGTCGCCACCACCGATGCGATCGGCGACGACCGCCGGGCCGGCGATTATTACCGCGTCGTCGACGATGGCCGGCGCCTGCTCTGGGGCGGGCGGATCACCACGCGCGCCGCCTCCGCCGAGGCGCTGGCGAAAGAATTGCGCCGCGAAATGGTCGGCACCTATCCGCAGCTGAAAGAGCTGAAGACCGAACTCGCCTGGTCGGGGCTGATGTCCTATGCCCGCCACCTGATGCCGCAGATCGGCCGGCTGCAGCCGGGCGTCTGGTATTGCACCGCCTTCGGCGGCCACGGACTGAACACCACGGCCATTGGCGGCAAGGTGATTGCCGAGGGCATTCTCGGTGCCAGCGAGCGCTACAGACTGTTCGAACCCTTCGGCCTCGTCTGGGCCGGCGGCATCGCCGGGCTGGCCGTGGCGCAGCTGACCTATTGGAAACTGCAGGCCCAGGACTGGTGGCGCGAACGCGCCGCCTAAAGCATTTCCAGCCGAAGCAGAGGTGCTTCAGCGGCGGACAATGCGAAAAACAAAAGGATGGAGCATGTCGCGCAAGATTGCGCAGCGGTTTTGCGCCAGAACAAGGGAATGGAACGCTTACGCGTTTCGGAGAAAAGCGGAAATGCTCCAAGGGGGAGGGGAACGCAGATGATCGGCAGGTTCATCCTGAACTATCCGGAGGCGGCGCGGCGCACCGGCGTGCTGCTGGCGCTTGGCCTCGTCGCCCTCGCTCTCTTCGCCATGGGCGTCAGTTCGGTCTGGCTGGGGCGGCTCGTTCCGCCGCTTTCCGAATGGCTGGCCGCCAACGATAGCCTTGGCCGGCTGCTGGCCGCCATCGCCATTGCGTTGATCCTTGCCGCCAACTGGAAGCTGCTCAGGCTTCTGCCGCGCCGGCAGCAGGTGATCGGCGTCTGGCTGGAGCTGTTCGTGCTCCTGATGCTGTTCTTCTATTCCTTCGACCTGTCTTTCGCCTTCATCGCCAAGAAGATCGGCTTCCTGATCACCCAGGGCGTGGTGACGACACTCTACATCTCGGCGATCTCCATCGTCATCGCCACGGTGATCGCGCTCGTCGGCGCCATTGCAAAACTCTCGAAGAACGGCGTCATCTACGGCCTCGCCACCTTCTACACATCGCTGTTCCGCGGCCTGCCGCTGTTGATGCAGATCTACATCATCTATCTCGGCCTGCCGCAGGTGGGTTACGTCATCGGCGCCGTGCCCGCCGGCATCCTGGCGCTGTCGCTCTGCTACGGCGCCTACATGACGGAAATCTTCCGCGCCGGCATCCAGAGCATTTCGCGCGGCCAGAGCGAGGGCGCCACGGCCCTCGGCCTCAGCCCAAGCCAGACGATGGCACTGGTCATCCTGCCGCAGGCCATGCGGGTGATCATTCCGCCGACCGGCAACCAGTTTATCGCAATGCTGAAAGACTCGTCTCTTGTCTCGGTTGTCGGCGTATGGGAGATCATGTATCTCGCCCGTACCCAGGGGCAAACGGAGTTCCGCCACATCGAGATGCTGATCACGGCCTCGATGATCTACTGGATCCTGTCCATCGGCCTGGAGTTCCTGCAGGCGCGCATCGAGGAGCGTTTCGGTCGTTTCAATGTCCGCTGACATCCCTGCCTCATCCGCCCTGGGCATCGGACCGCGCTCCAACCTGCGCGGGGTGCTGTTTGCCGCACCGGTGAAGATCTACACGATCATCGGCGCCGGCATCATCATCGCCTCAGGGTGGCTGGTGCTTCGGCAGGAAGAACGAGCGGCAAGAGCTTCTGCGGAAAGCCGCCGACATGCGTGCAGGTCAGCGCCGCCCGCTCGGCTCCGGTTTCGAGGCAGGCCTGAAGCGAACGCCCGGCGACAAAGCCCGACAGAAAGCCGGCAATAAAACTGTCGCCGGCGCCGGTCGTATCAACCACGTCGACCGGCTTGATGCCGCTTCGTGCCAAATGTCCCTCAGCACTGCCGGCCATGGCACCTCGGGCGCCCCGCGTCACGACCGCGAACCGGGCACCATCCGACAGCAAGTCCCGGATGACACGTTCCGCCTCGTCGTCGCCGCCTTCAGCGGAAGCGAAGGCCACGGTCAGCCCCTCGACGCCACGACATGTCTCCAGTTCCATTTCCATGGGAACACCATATTGTAAGACAACTGACATCTTCGATTTTTTCTGTCAAGCGCTGCAACGAAGCGAGGCCACGGGAACACGCTGGATGGATCAAAACGCAAGGCCGGCCGGGATTTTTGCGCGGAACTGACCGCCCTTGACCTTGCGTCATTTGTCAGACAGGAAGGAGGAGATGTTTTGCACCCCACGAGGTCGGAATTTTTGGAAGAGCCTTTTCGCGATACGCGCACCCTGGTCATCCAGCTTCGCGACCGCATTGCCGATCTGATCCGCACCGAGGGCCTGCAGCCGGGCGACAAGATGCCGACCGAGGCGCAACTGACGCAGCGGTTCAAGATTTCCCGCCCGGCGCTGCGCGAGGCGCTGAAACTGCTCGAACAGGACGCGGTCATCTACGTCGAGCATGGCCGCGGCCGTTTCGTGTCGGCGCTGTCTGCCGTGCAGGTCGATCGGCCGATCACCGTGTTCGAGAGTGTCACCGACATGGGCCGGCATTGCGGCTACCAGATGGTCAACAAGGTACTGTCGATTTCCGAGGAAGCACCGGAAGCATCGGTTGCCGAGCAGCTGAAGCTGGAGGCCGGCGAACGTGTCATCCGGCTGGAGCGGCTGCGGCTCGAGCAGCAGGAGCCGATCATGTACTGCCTCGACTACATTCCGAGGCGGATCATTCCCACCCGCCTCTACGACATCGACTGGGGCGGATCGCTGCTCTCGCTGCTCGAACAACATCGCCACCGCCCGCGCATGTCGGCGGCAAACGTCTCGGCAGTGATGCTGCCGGACGACGTCGTGGGGCGAAACGACCTTAGGGATTTCGGCCCGGCACTGCTGATCACCGAAACCTGTTTTGATACGAGCGGCATGCCGGTGATCTACGCCATCGATTATCACCGCGGCAGCCATTTCACCTTCAGCCTTGCCAGGACGTAAAATCCTTCCCGCAAATTCAAACCCTCAGCGGGCGGCTTCGGCGCTCTGTTTTTTCGGAAGCGCCGCCATATATGGCACTGCGTACCCGGACGGCGCCGATGATCCGTGGTCAAAATTGCACGTTCATTTCAAGGAAACTTCCATGTCCATCACAAAGAATTTTATCGCAACAGCCTTTGCCCTTGCCTTCACCGCAACCATCGCTCAGGCACAGGTCGTGGTCTCGTCGAAGATCGATACGGAAGGCGGCGTGCTCGGCAACATCATCCTCGCCGTTCTCAATGCCAACAACATCCCGACCACCGACCGGGTGCAGCTCGGCGCCACGCCGGTCGTCCGCAAGGCGATCGCCGCCGGCGAGATCGACATCTATCCGGAATATACCGGCAATGCCGCCTTCTTCTTCGAAAAGTCGGACGACCCGGTCTGGAAGGATGCCGCCAAGGCGTATGAAGAAGCCAAGAAACTCGATTACGACGCCAACAAGATCGTCTGGCTGACGCCGTCGCCGGCCAACAACACCTGGGCCATCGCGCTGCGCAAGGACGTCGCCGAAGGCAATCAGGTGAAGTCGCTCACCGATTTCGGCAAATATGTCTCGAACGGCGGCACCGTCGTGCTCGCTGCATCGTCGGAGTTCGTCAACTCCGCCGCGGCCCTGCCGGCCTTCCAGACCACCTACGGCTTCACCCTGAAACCCGATCAGCTGATCACGCTTTCGGGCGGCGACACCGCCGCCACCATTGCCGCTGCCGCCAACCAGACCAACGGCGCCAACGCCGCCATGGTCTACGGCACCGATGGCGGCATCGCGCCGTCCGGCCTCGTCGTGCTCGAGGACGACAAGGGCGTGCAGCCGGTCTACCAGCCGTCGCCGATCATTCGCGAAGCGGTGCTGAAGGAGCATCCGGAAATCGAAACCCTGCTGAAGCCGGTGTTCGAAAAGCTCGATCTCGTGACACTGCAGGAACTGAACGGTCGCGTGCAGGTGGGCGGCGAGCCCGCCAAGGCCGTAGCCGAAGACTTCTTGAAGAAAAACGGCTTCCTGAAGTAAGACGCATGGGAGGGCCGGCGAACGGGCCGGCCCTCGTTCTTTTCGACAGGGGCGCCGCGTGAGATTTCGACCTGATAAGCTGGGCGTCGTGATCGCCGCGCTTGCGCTGTGCGGGGTGCTGCTTGCCCCTTTCAGCCTGTTTCGCGCCAACCGCATCGTGCCGGGCGAAGCGAAATCCCTGCTCGACTCGCTGCCCGCCTGGGCCGGCCTTCTCCTGCTCGCCGCCGTCATCGCCGCAAGCTTGGTGGCGCTTGCCCGCTCGCCGGCCGTCGTCCGGCTTGCCGTGGCTGCCGTCTGCCTCGTTGCGCTGCTGCTCGGCATCGGCCTTGCCGCGCTCCACCTGACACCGCCGGAAAACAGCTATGCGCGCGTTTCGCCGGCATCGGGTTTCTGGCTTTTGTGTTTCGCCTTCGCGCTGCTGGCTGCCGATGCGATCACGCGGCTGAAGCCGAAACCTCTGGCCCGCATCCTGTTCCTGGCCGCAGCGCTTCTCGTCATCGCCTTCGTCCTCTTGTCGGGAAGCTGGGACGAGCTGTCGCTGCTGAAGGAATATGCCAACCGGGCCGAAACCTTCTGGCTGGAGGCCGGGCGGCATGTCATGCTGGCGCTCGGCTCGCTGCTTGCCGCCGTCGTCGCCGGACTGCCGCTCGGAATCCTCTGCCACCGCACGCCCGCCCTGCGCGGCGCGGTGCTCAACAGCCTGAACATCGTCCAGACCATCCCGTCGATCGCCCTGTTCGGCATTCTCATCGCGCCGCTCGGCTGGATCGCCCTCAACGTGCCGGGGGCGGCCGCCATCGGCATCCGGGGCATCGGCATGGCGCCGGCCTTCGTGGCGCTGTTTCTCTATTCGCTGCTGCCCGTGGTCGCCAACACCGTGGTCGGTCTCGGCGGCGTGCCCCGCGACGTCAACGAGGCGGCCCGCGGCCTCGGCATGACGGACAGCCAGCGGCTGTGGCGTGTCGAATTTCCGCTGGCGCTGCCGGTCATCCTCACCGGCGTCCGCATCGTGCTGGTGCAGAACATCGGGCTTGCGACGATTGCCGCGCTGATCGGCGGCGGCGGTTTTGGCGTTTTCGTGTTCCAGGGCATCGGCCAGACGGCAATGGACCTCGTGCTGCTCGGCGCCGCCCCGACCGTCCTTCTCGCCTTCGTCGCCGCCATCGTTCTCGATGCCCTCATCGACATGAACGCGAAAGCGTCCAACCGGAAGACAACAGCATGATCGAAATCAACACCGTCACGAAGCGTTATGGCGCAAACACCGTGGTCGACGCGGTGACGATGACGATTGCGCCGCAAACGATCACGGTCATCGTCGGCACCTCCGGCTCCGGCAAGACGACGCTGCTGCGGATGATCAACCGGCTCGTCGAACCCTCGGAGGGAACGATCCGCATCGACGGCGAGGATATCCTGGCGATCCCCGGATACCAGCTTCGCCGGCGCATCGGTTATGCGATCCAGGGCCACGGGCTTTTTCCGCACCGCACGGTGGCGCAGAACATCGCCACGGTGCCCGAACTGCTCGGCTGGGACCGGGCGCGGATCGACGCCAAGGTCGCCGAACTGCTGACCCTGTTCCAGCTCGATCCCGCCGCCTTCGGCAACCGTTTCCCGCATGAACTGTCCGGCGGCCAGCAGCAGCGTGTCGGCGTGGCCCGCGCGCTCGCCGCCGAACCCAACGTGCTCCTGATGGACGAACCTTTTGGCGCGCTCGATCCGATCATCCGGGCGAAAGCGCAGGATGATCTGCTGGCGATCCAGAAACATTTCGGCACGACCATCATTCTCGTCACCCATGACATGGACGAGGCCTTCCACCTGGCCGACAAGGTGGCGGTGATGGATAAGGGCCGGCTGCTGCAATACGACGCGCCGGCCGAGCTGGTGCTGCGGCCGGCCACGCCGTTCGTCGAGACGCTGATCGGCGCGGCGGACCGGCCGCTGCGGCTGCTGTCCATCGCCAAAGCGGCCGAAGTCGTCGAACCCGGTGCTGCCGAGGGCGAACCGCTGTCCGCCACCGATTCGCTGCGTGACGCGCTGTCGGCGCTGATGTGGTCCGGCCGGGAAACGCTGCCGGTGGCCGGCGAAGACGGCACGATCCTCGGCCATGTCAGTCTGCAGGCCCTGCTCCAGCGCGCCGCGAGGCCGCAATGAGCCGCTGGCTGCCGCCTTTCCTGCGTCTTGGCCTGCTGGCGCTGCTGCTCGCCTTCCTGTTCCGGCCGGCCTGGTTTTCCGGTCTGCTGCAGCCGCTCGTCCAGGACGGCGCCCCGGCGATCTACAATCAGGGCGACCTGCTGACGCTGACGCTGCTGCACCTGCGCACGGTGGCCATCGCCACGCTCGGCGCCACGGTGGTGGCCATCGCGCTCGCCGTGCTGGTGACGCGGCCGATCGGAGCGGAATTCCTGCCGCTCTCCCGCAGCCTCGTGAATATCGGCCAGACCTTTCCGCCCGTCGCCGTCCTGGCGCTTGCCGTGCCGGCGGTGGGTTTTGGCGAAAAACCGACGCTGATCGCGCTGTTTCTCTACGGATTGCTGCCGATCTTCGAAAATGCCCTGACCGGGCTGACCACCCTGCCGCCTTCGGTGATGGAAGCGGCAAGGGGTGCCGGCATGACCGGCTTCCAGCGGCTGGTGCGCATCGAGATCCCGCTGGCATCGCCGGTGATGCTGGCCGGCATCCGGCTGTCCGTCGTCATCGGCCTCGCCACGGCGACGATCGGCTCCACCGTGGCGGCCAAGACGCTCGGGGAAGTCATCATCGCCGGCCTGCAATCCAACAACCTGGCCTTCGTCCTGCAGGGCGGCCTGGTGGTCGCAGCGCTTGCCGTGCTGATCTATGACGCGTTTTCCGCCCTCGAACGGGCAGCGGCCCGCCGGATGGGACGAATTTAAACCACAAGGTCGCCAAATCCGGATGCCGGGCTTCCCGATACCACCTGTAATAAATTTTATTCATACCAGCGATTGAGCAAATTCGTTGGATCGCGGCGCGGCGAGCCTTTACCAAGGGGCCAGTACCCCTTTCTGGTGCACTCCGGGCGTCCATTTCCTCTTCATCTGGACGCCCGGTTTCTTTTCCCCGTTTCGTTTTCTTCAGGCCGCCAGGATGCCGCGCACGCTTGCGGTCAACGACAGCGTAGCGCCCGGCGGCAGGACGACCATGCCGTGCGCCACCGGGCCTTCCGCCAGGTTGAACGCATCCACCGGATGGGACACCGGCTCGAAGCAAAGATAATCCGCATCGCCGGAAGGCGAAAAGAGGACGTATTGGTCAAGACCGCTGCCACCGATGATGTCGGCGGCAAGACCGCGATCCGGCCAATCGAGCCGGGCCTTCCCCGGCCAGCCGGAAAACCAGTTGTTGATCCATCCCTGCGGCAATTTTCGCGGCCACGAAAAATCCATCTCCGGATGCATATTGACGTCCCCCAGACCATCCGGCAGGTGATCGTCCCGTTCGAACCAGACTTTTTCAGCCGGCGCCGTCAGAAGCGTATTGCCGTCGCGGACGAACCAGGGGTGGAACCCGCCGCCATAAGGCAACGGCAACGCGGCACGGTTTGTGGCGCCCAGCGTCATCGTCAGCGTCGTGCCGTCGAGGCGGTAGGTCATCGTCGCATCATAAAGGAACGGTCCCGGGCCTGCCGCGGAAACCGCAAGCGTCACGCTTTCTCCGGTCGTCTCGACGATCGTCCAGACGGCGGAAAAGGCGCTGCCGTGCAGCGGGTATTTTTCACCCGGCATGTTGGGTTCCATCGGGTGGAACCGATCGCCGAAGCGGAAACCGCCGCCCGATACCCGTCCGGAAAACGGCAGCAGCAGAATATTGGAGAGCGCGAAGGGATGCGTCGTTGCCTCGTCCACCCGGCGGAAGATCGGCAGCCAGTCATCGCCACGGCGGATATCGAAGGCGGCAAGCCCGGCGCCGAGATCCGGCCGGATCAGGATGCGTGCCGCACCATTGCCGAGGGATAACGCCATCGATTTTTCTCCCGCATGATCGGATCGCCTTGTTAAACAAGCTTTTCCGCTCGGGAAACCATTTCCACAGCCTTCGGCTCGATTGTTTCCGGTTCGGACAGGACAACAGGCTCCCTTGGCCAAAGACGGCCACGATGCCTATACTGCGTCCCATGGATTCGCAGAAATTGCCACCCCCGCAACCGCGCCCGCGCGCCAGAACATTGCCCGACTGGGCTTCCGCCAGGACGGAAGCGCCCGGAGAGGCGGATGCCGCGTTTGCCGCCGGCGCGGCGCTTCACTCTCTGGACGCACTGGTCAAATCCGAGCCTGTCTGGGCGGGCTGCTGGCGCGGGCGGCTGGTGATGAAATCGGCACTCTCCGCCGTGCGGCTGCTCGGCCGTCGCGAGGACGAGGCCGCGCTGCGGGACGCCATCCACCTATGCACGCCCGGAAGCGATCCGGGACCGGCGGGACGCATTTTCCTTGGCTACGCAAAGCTCCGCGACCGGAGGGCGGTTATCGACGCAGCTTTGGTGCAGGAACTCGCCGGTCTCCTCTCGGTCCCCTGTGGTGACGAGGCCGAAATAATTGCCGGACTGGTCGCCGATGCCGCGCGTTCCAAGCGTGCCGCTCCCTTCGCCGCCGCCGACCTGATCACCGCCGTGTGGACGGCCTATCCGGAGGCGGAAGTGCTGGCCTGGTGGCTGGCGGACTGGCTGCTGGCGGTAAAGCTCGGCTGGTCGCGCCCGGTCTGCCTGCTGCTGCCGGAACGGTTCGGCGCATCCTTCCGCACGACGACGGGGCGGGGACGGTTGCGGCCGGGGGAAGACGGATTTGGCCGGGCGCTGTGCCGGGCGCTCGTGCAGGCGGTCGCCGATGCCCTGCGGCTGGCAAACGACATCGAACGCCGGGCGGACGCCCTGCTCGCCGTCGCGCCGAAGGTGCGGACCAAGGGGGCGGGCGTGGTGATCCGGCAGCTTCTCGACGAGGATGCGGTCTTCGCTTCGGCGCCGGGGGCAAACCTGTCCCGCTGGGCGAGCCGCCGGTTCTTCGAGCGGCTGGAAAGCCTCGGCGGCGTGCGCGAACTCTCCGGGCGCCCAGGTTTTAGGATCTACGGTTTGTGATGGCATTTCCGGCGCGGGCGGCATAGTGTGCGGCAATCGAGGCGGCTTGCTGCGATACCGTTAAATTGCAACCGGGACGTGAGGCGCGACCGAACCTCTTGGACACCGCCATCTTTGTGCCGTAAGACATTGAAATAAGCTACCGGTTCCATGGTTTAACAAAGTCATTGCATCGCGACGGCAATCGGCGGCGGTAAAACTTCACCGCTTCGTCGACTGCTCGTCACGAAGTCGGCGTAGCAATGCTATGGCCCACATTGGCCAACAGCCCGCACCCGGTTGTTGTCGCGTCAAAAAATAGGAGATTGCATTTCATGACGCCCGAACGATTCAACGAATGTTTGCGTCACATACGCTGGACGCCGATCAACATCGCATCGGCGCTTCAATGTGACCTCTCGTGGATCGAAGCGCTCGAAGTGGGCAATGCGGACGTTCCCGAAGAACTGGCCAAGTGGCTGGAAAAGCTGGCGCAGATGCATGAGGCCAATCCGCCGCCGGTAACCTACCGCGTCAACCGGCTCCCCTGAACGACCGGCCGCAAGAGCAAATCCATTCCATATCGTAACCAATCCGCGGTCCGGCATGCCAGACCGCGGATTCGTTTTGCCGGCAGGACGGAAATCATCATCCGTCCCTTGCGTCCATTTTTAAAGTCATATTGTATTATTTTATAAGTTGCGCTTAAATGCCATCCGTTCCGGGAGACGAGCGGAATGTGCTGTGGAGGCAGACAAGTCAAAACAGGGGAATTGCCTTCCCGCTCGGGAGGGGCGTTGCCCTGTATTTCGGGAATAATTTCGTGCGGGCGTCTTCACCGTTGAGGATGCGCCGCCCAGGGACGTTCATCGGCGGCGCGGCGGTCTTCGCTTCGCGCCGGTAAGGTTTCATCACAAGGCAAACATCACAGGGCAAGCAAGGAGTGCAACAGCCGGCTTCGGGCGAAAAATAAAACAGGCGACTCGCCGGGCACGTACCTCAACGCCAAATCGGGAGGAGATATTGGCATTACTCGAACTTCATGACGTCACGAAAGATTTCGGCGCCATCCGCGCCCTCAGCGATGTCAGTTTTTCCGTCGGTCCGGGAGAGATCGTCGGGCTCATGGGCGACAACGGCGCTGGCAAGTCGACGCTCGTCAAGATCATGTCCGGCATCTACCAGCCGACGGCGGGCACGCTGCGGTTCGGTGGCGAGGCGACGCAGATCCAGTCGCCGGCATCGGCCCGCAAACTGGGCATCGAAACGGTCTACCAGGACCTGGCGCTCGCCGACAATCTCACCGCCTCAGCCAATATCTTTCTCGGACGCGAGCTGAAATTCAACATCGGCCCGTTCCGCTTCCTCAGGCACCGCGCCATGAATGCGCGCGCGGTGGAACTGTTTGCCGAACTGAAATCCGAAACGCGGGCCGACGACTATGTGCGGCAGATGTCCGGCGGGCAGCGCCAGGCGGTCGCTATCGCCCGCACCCGGCTTTCCGACGCCAAGCTCATCCTCATGGACGAGCCGACGGCGGCGATTTCCGTGCGGCAGGTGGCCGAGGTGCTGAACCTGATCCATCGTCTGAAGGATGCCGGCATTTCCGTCATCCTGATCTCGCATCGCATGCCCGATGTCTTTGCGGTCTGCGAACGGGTGATCGTCATGCGGCGCGGTAGGAAGGTCGCCGACAAGCGCATCGCCGACACCTCTCCCGAAGAAGTAACCGCGCTGATCACCGGTGCGCTGGAGACCGCATGATGACCGATACGACCCAAGCTTCCCCGCCCCAGGGATTTTCGAATGTCCGGCGCACGCGTTTCTGGCAGCGCGGCTTTCTCGCCAGCCAGTCGGCCTATGTGCTGGCCGCGCTGATCGTCCTGATCGTCTTCATGAGCTTCGCATCGCCGAACTTCCTGACGGCGGGCAATGTCGGCAACATCGTCCGCAATTTCTCGTTCATCGCCATCGCCACGCTGGGCATCACGCTGGTGATCATCACCGGCGGCATCGACCTCTCGGTCGGCTCGACGATCGCGCTGACAGCGACGGTGACCTCGCTGACCATGGCCGGCCTCAGCCAGGCGGCGTTCCATCCCTTTCCCGGCTTCGCGCTGATCGTCTCGATCGCCGCCGGCCTCGCCGTCGCTGCCCTGATCGGCTTCGGCAACGGCGTCGCCATCGCCAAGCTGAAACTCTCACCCTTCGTCACCACGCTCGGCACGCTGTCGATCGTGCGCGGCCTCACCTACGTCGCCACCTACGGACGCGGCACCAGCCCGACAGGCCCGGACAAGGACCTGTTCCTCGCCATCACCTCCGGCCATGTCGCCGGCATCCCGATCGGCTTCATCTACCTCATCCTCATCGCCGTGATCATGTGGATCGTGCTCAACCACACGGCCTGGGGCCGGCACGTCTATGCCATCGGCGGCAACGAGGCGGCCGGGCGGCTGACCGGCGTACCCGTCGACCGGGTCAAGATCCAGGTCTACGTCCTCTGTGCGCTTGGCGCCGGCATCAACGGCATCATCATCTCCGGCTGGCTGGGCTCGGCGCCGGCCAACCTCGCCACCGGTTACGAACTGACCATCATCGCCGCCGCCGTCATCGGCGGTGCCAATCTTGCCGGCGGCATCGGCGGGGCTGCGGGTGCGATCATCGGCTGCGTGCTGATCGAGGTGATCCGCAACGGCCTCGTGCTGGCACGCGTCGACCCTTACTGGCAGCAGACCCTGGTCGGCTGCATCATCGTCGCCGCCGTTCTCGTCGACCGCTTCAGATCTCTCCGCAACGGCTAAACGGCGCGGGGAAAAGGCGGACAACCGCCGAAAAAGGGAGCCTGGCTCTATTTCCAGGCGCAAAGTGGAGGAAGAAAAATGAAATCTCTGAAAATCTTCGCGCTTGCCGCCCTGGCGTCCGTCGCGATCTACAGCGGCGTGCAGGCCCAGGACAGCTACAAGTTCGCCGTCGTCCCGAAAGCGATGAACAACCCGTTCTTCGACCTGACGCGGGACGGTTGCGTCGCCGAGGCCGCCAAGCTCGGCAATGTCGAATGCATCTATCTCGGCCCCGTCGAGCATGAGCCGGCCACCCAGGCACAGATCATCGACGACCTGATCACCCAGGGCGTCGACGGTCTGGCGATTTCCGTTTCCGACATCGCCGCCGCTTCGACGGTCATCGACAAGGCCGCAGCAGCCGGCATCGCCGTCATCACCTTCGATTCCGATGCGCCCGATTCCAAGCGCACCGCCTATGTCGGCACCAACAACAAGGATTTCGGCAAGGCGCTCGGCGAAGAACTGCTGAAGCTGAAGCCGGAAGGCGGCACCTACGGCCTGATCTCCGGCGGCGCCGCAGCCCCCAACCTTGCCGAACGCGTCGATGGCGTGCGCGAAGCGCTGGCCGGCTCGAAGTGGACGGAAGTCTCGGGTTCGCCGACCTTCTCCAACGACGACATCGCGCTTGCCGTGCAGCAGGCGTCCGACCTGAAGACGGCCAATCCGGATATCGGCGCCATCGTGCCGGTCGGCGGCTGGCCGCTGTTTGCTCCGGACGGCTGGAAAAATTTCGTCGAGCCGCTGAAGGCCGATGTCGACTCCAAGAAGCTGGCGCTGGTCGCCGCCGACACGCTGCCGGTCGAACTGCAGCTGTTGAAGGATGGCTACGTCCACGTGCTCGTCGGCCAGCGGCCGTATGAAATGGGCGAAGTCGCCATTCAGACCCTCCTGAAGATCAAGAAGGGCGAGACCGTCGACAACATCATCTATACCGGCCTCGACCGCGTCACGACCGAAAACGTCGACAGCCTGCTGAAGTAAAGCCACCATCGGCAAAGGCGCAGCGATGCTCGCAAGGGGTCGCTGCGCTTATTTATCCGAATGCGCAGCGAGAGGCTGGAGATCAACACACGGCAGCCCTGCACTACATGCATATACAAATGATTTGATATTAAAACTATTTTGATGATAAATCATTTCATGCTGCTCAAAGATCTCCCCCTTCGCGACCGCTTCGGTCTGCAATTCTCGCTATTTGCCCGCCAGTGGCGGCGCGTCATCTACAAAAGGCTGGAAGTCTCCGGCCTGACGGATGCCACATGGTCACCGCTCGTTCATCTTGCCGCCCACGGCGACGGCGTCACCCAGAAGGAGCTTGCCGCCCTGGTCGGCATCGACGGCTCGACGCTGGTACGGCTCTTGGACATCCTTGCCGGCAAGGACCTGATCGAGCGCCGTACCGACGAAACAGACCGCCGGGCAAAAAAGATCTACCTGACGGAGAAAGGGCGAACCGCCGTCCGGGACATCCGCATCGAGCTCAATCGCACGGAATCGGAGTTCCTTGCCGGAATTTCGGATCAGGAGCTTGCCCTGGTGCTGGATGTGCTTGCCCGCATCGCACCCCATCTCGACCAGGCGGAGCGCGCGCTGTGAGTTGGAACGAACGATCCGCCCACTGGGGTTTCCTGCCTGCCCGCTTTCCCTTTGCCTTGCGCACGGCCCTGGGTGGTTGCCTGGCTCTGCTGATCGCCTGGGCCATCGGCCTCGAACATCCGCAATGGTCGGCGATGACCGTGTTCGCCGCCGCCCAGCCGGTGCGCAACATGCTGGTGGAGAAGAGTTTTTTCCGGGCGCTCGGCACGGTCGCCGGCGTGCTCGTCGGCATCGGCCTCATCGTCGGTTCGGGACAGGATAGCTGGCTGCTGGTGGTTGGCCTCGCCCTCTGGGTCGGCCTGTGCGCCGGGCTCGGCAATGTCCTGCGCGGCTTCGTTTCTTACGGCGCAATCCTCGCCGGTTATTCCGCCGCCATGGTGGCCCTGCTTGAAACCGCGCATCCGGGGCATCTCTGGGCGCTGGGCCTCGATCGCGCCCTGACGGTTCTCGTCGGCGTCGCAACCGGCGTCGTCCTGGCCATGATCTTTTTGCCGAAGGAAACGGAAGCCGAAATCGCCGGCCGGACGCGGCGGCTGACTGCCCGCGTGCTTCGCGCCATGGCCGATTTCGCCCGCGACGGCCAGGCCCCGGCGGCCGACGTCCAGGCAAGCCTGCTGGCCGAGATGGCGGAGATCGACGAAGGCATCGATCCGCATGGTGCCGGCTCGCTGGCCTCGCGCCAATCCGCCCGCGCCCTGCGCGCCGTGATCGCCGCCCAGGTTTCCGCCGTCGTGCATCTGGGCACGGCCCGTTCCGGCCTGCCCGGCAATACGCTCGCAGACATGTTCGACCGCGCCGGCCAGGCGCTGGAAGACGCCGACATCGCGGCGGCGGCCGTGGCGCTGGAACAGGCAGCCCGGCTTGCCGACGGCCACCCTGGATTAAGCGACATCCTGGAGCGGCAGGCGGTGGCGTTGCGGAACTGGAGCGGCCACGACCGCGCCGATCCCGAGCACGCCGCAGCACTGCACGAGGAACGGGACCGCCTGCTGCATGCCGTTGTGCTGCATCGCGACTGGATCGGCGCGCGCCAGGCGGCGCTGAGGGCATTCGGCGTCATGATGCTCGTCGGCCTCGGCTGGGTGGTGACGGACTGGCATGCGGGGCCTTATGTGCTGCTCGGCACCTCGGTGATGATTTCCCTGTTTTCCACCTTCGAAAACCCGGCCTTCATGATGCGCAACGTGCTGGCCGGCCAGTTGGCCGGTGCCGGTGCCGCGCTGGCCTGCCGCTGGCTGGTCTGGCCCTTCGCCCCGTCCGAAATCTGGCTGGTCTTCCTGATCATGCCGTTCATCCTCAGCGGGGTCCTGCCGCTGTCGCACCGGCGCACCCTGCTTGGCGGGACGGACTACGTGATGATTCTGCTCTTGCTGTCGCAGCCGGTCTATCCGCTCACCGGCACCTTTTCCACCTCGCTGTCCATCGCGGCCGCCGTCGTGGTTGCCCCGGCGATCGCCTTGCTGGCCTACAGGCTGGTGTTCCCGACCGATGCCCGGCGACGGCTCGAAACGCTGATCGCCATGATGGTGCGCGAAATCGGCAGCATCGCCGCCGCGCCGGATGCCCTGCAACACCGCCCGGTCTGGCGGGCGCGGCTCTATCACCGGCTGCTGCGGCTGGTGCGGCTGGCGCAGACGTCAGGGGAGCGGACGTTTTCGCCAGCCGAAGGCGGCCTGGCAGTCCACGCGCTCGGGCTGGCGGCAATTTCCATGCATGCCGAGGTCGAAGATGCCTCGCTGCCTGCAGGCGCACGGCGCGGTATCCGCATTGCCTTGCGCAGGCTCGAAAAGATCGCCGAACGGCCGGAGCATGTTCCCGCAGCACTTCTCAGGGCCGCCAGCCGACTGGAGCGGGTCGGCGCGGGCAGGGGCGAAGTCATCCGCGCCGCAGCCGAGGCGATGATGCGCAACCGGGCATTCTTCGACCGGGCCGGCAAGGGCCGGGCGGTCTTCCTGACCCGACTGTCGCTGATCTGATTACCGATGGACCGCACTTTCGGCACGCAAGGATCCGGCAAGCCCGGCGTGAGAAATTGGGGGCAAGAATTTTGAATAGCTGTGATCTGCCGATCGATTAAACATCGGTTAACGAAGCGGCTCCACGGAATCGCCGAAAACTTCACTGTTCGGGACGCCTTCATGCAGAATTCCATTCTCGCTGTTCTTCTGGCTGCCACCTTGCTGACCGGCGCCGTTTCCGCCAATGCCGCCAGTGAAACCGCAAGATGGATGCAGCCCGGACCGGTGACCACGGTTCCCATCGGCCACTACAATTTCTGCAAGTCGCATCCGGCCGAATGCCTGCGCCATCCGGGCGAGACCGGCGCCACGACCGTTTCGGCGCAAGCCTCCCTGGCCATGATCGACGCGGTCAACCGCGAGGTCAACGCCGCGATCAAGCCGGTCCTCGATATCGACCTCTACGGCAAGCAGGAATTCTGGACCTATCCGACCACCGCCGGCGACTGCGAGGATTTTGCCCTGCTCAAGCGCCGCAAGCTGATCGAAAAAGGCTTGCCGGCCGGCGCGCTGCTGCTGACCACCGTCAAGAAGGCCAATGGCGAAGGCCATGCCGTTCTGACCGTCCATCTCGATACCGGCGATTTCATCCTCGACAATCTCGACAACAGCGTCAAACTCTGGACGCAGACGCCGTACAAATTCGTCAAGCGGCAGGCGTCGGCCGATCCGGCACTGTGGCTCAGCCTTGGAGAAACCCCGGTCGTCGCTTCGGCAGCCGTCGCCAAGTGAGCCTTTGCCGGTGCCGTCCACATGTCCGGCGGCAGCGCTGATATAGCAAACAGTATGATTTTCGTCATCGGCGGCCGGACCTCGTCTTGCCACCGGGAAAATTCTTCCGCGTAAATCGGTCGTGGTGCGCCGGGCCGGGAGGGCCTGGTTGCCGCTCCGTGCCCATTGCCGGGCATCGGACGACGGAAAAGGAGGAGGGACGAGGATGGCGCTGCAGATTCACTTGCTCGATTATGGCGATATCGAACTGGAAACCAGTTTCCTGGTGCTCGGGCTGGAATGCGGCCGCATTCGCCGGGTGCCGGTCTACGGCTTCCTGATCCTCGGCGGCAAATACCCGATCGTCGTCGATACCGGCTATCGCGACAATGCGATCATGGAAAGCCTCGGCATGCGCGGGCTGCAGTTTCATGACAACCTGATCCAGAACCAGCTTGCCAGACACGGGGTCAAACCGGGTGACGTGCGTTACGTCGTGCACACCCACCTGCATATCGACCATGCCGGCAAGGACGACATCTTTCCGATGAACACCACGGTGGTGGTCAACCGGCGCGAAATGGAATGCTCCGTCTCCGGGCTGATGCATCCGCAATATCCGAAACCGGATATCCAGCACCTGATCGAGCGCATCCATACCCGCGACGCCATGCGGTTCCTCGACCTGGAGATCACCGGCGCCGAAGAGATCATTCCCGGCGTCTGGTGCGAACCGGCCAATGCCCATACGGAAGGCTCGGCCAATGTCATCGTCGAAACGGCGGATGGCCTCGCCTGCATCTGCGGCGACGTCATCTACGATTTCAACGACCAGATCGTTTCCGACCGCTGGCGGGTCAACGACATGGAACCGCGCGTCACCGGCAACCATGCCGGCTCCAAGCGGGCGGAAAAGGGCGCGATCAAGAAACTGCTCAACACCTACCGCTACCTGCTGCCGATCCACACGCCGCCGGCGATGATCGAGAACGGCCATGTGGTGGCCAGGCTCGGCATGAGCGTTCCCGGCCCGATCGTGCAGACCGTGCCGGTGCCGCAATGGCGGCCGGTATAAAGCAATTCCAGCAAAGCGCGGAGCGCTTTTGCGTCCGGAATTGCATAAAAAAGATAGAGACGAAAGATTGCGGCGGTCCGCACGACCGCCGTGGCCTGCGGCTGCTTCCCAGCGGCAGGACCGCAGCCGTCATTCGGCCTCCTCGGCCGTCTCCCAACCCGCCATGTCGTCTTCGGCGCAGTCTTCAGGCGACATGGTTTCGAAATCCGGGTCCTGCCAGTAGATCTGCGCCATTTCCTCGGCATAATAGCGGACCGGCGTGCCGTCCTCGAAATGGACGATCCCCGCCTGCGCCAGCATATGCGCGACGAAACGCTGCTGGAACTCTTCTTCCGACATGACATGCCTCCTGCGTGAGCGGCAATCATACAGCTATCTCCATGACGACGGTAGCGCGTGAACCGCGCAGCGTTTCGAAAGTCGTGCAAAAAGGCCGTTGAAGATCGGCGCGCGGATCGCCATTTTAACGGCACGAGAAAACCCAAGGAGGACGTTATGACGACATCGACCGAACGGGCAGTCCTGGCCGGCGGCTGCTTTTGGGGCATGCAGGATCTGATCCGCCGATATCCGGGCGTCGTCTCGACGCGGGTCGGCTATAGCGGCGGCGATGTGCCGAACGCGACCTACCGCAACCACGGCACCCACGCCGAAGCGATCGAAGTCATCTTCGACCGTGAAAAGACCAGCTATCGCGACATCCTGGAACTGTTTTTCCAGATCCACGACCCGACGACGCCGAACCGCCAGGGCAACGATGTCGGCACGAGCTACCGCTCGGCGATCTATTATGAAGACGACACCCAGAAGCGGATCGCCGAAGAGACCATCGCCGACGTCGATGCCTCCGGCCTGTGGCCGGGCAAGGTGGTGACGGAAGTCGAGCCGGTCGGTGATTTCTGGCAGGCGGAACCGGAGCACCAGGATTATCTGGAGCGCTATCCGAACGGCTATACCTGCCATTTCCCGCGCCCGAACTGGAAGCTGCCGAAACGGGCCGCTGCCGCCGCCGCGGAATAATCCCCGGTCATCACCATGGCCGATGCATCAGGCCCGGGCCTTGTCTCGTTCAGTCGGGCAATTCAGTGCGCCCCGCCATGCGGCTCGGCGCCGGAGGCCGAGCGGCGAATGAACAGGGCCGTGACGACGCCGACGATCGCGATGAGGGCGCCGCAGAAGAAGGCGGCGCGGATACCGGCGGTCAGCGCCGCCGCACCGTCCGCGCCAGCCGCCCCCGCCTGCATGGTCATGATCGCCACGAACAGCGCCGTGCCGGCCGCTCCCGCCACCTGCTGCGTCGTGCCGACCATGGCGCTGCCGTGCGAATAGAGGTTCGGCGGCAACGAGCCGAGGCTGACGGTGAAGAGCGGCGTGAACATCAGGGCAAGCGCGATGCTGAAGAGGATATGGGCGGCCAGCAGCAGCCAGACCGGCGTATCCGCCTGTAGCAGCAAGGCCAGCATCCACATGACGACGGCAAACAGCAGCGCGCCGGGAATGACCAGCGGCCTTGGCCCTACCCGGTCGTAAAGCCCGCCGACGGAAGGCGCGCAGAGCCCCATGATCAGGCCGCCCGGCAGCAGCAGCAGGCCGGTCTGCAGCGTCGAAAGACCGAGGACGTTCTGCATGTAGATCGGCAGCAGGATGAAGGTTCCGAACATCGCCAGCATCAGGATCGACATCAACAGCGTGGCGATGGTGAAGGCGCCTGTCGCCAGCGTGCGCAGGTCGAGAAGCGCACGGTCCTGCTTTTGCAGCTGCAACTGCCGCAGAACGAAGAGCGCCACCACGACCATGCCGACGCCGAGCGGAATCCACGGCGAGACCGGCGGCGGATGCAGCACCATCTCCCCCAGGCCGCTCAGCCAGTAGACGAAACCGCCGAACCCGATGGCCGAAAGGATGACGGAGAGCACGTCGATCGGCGCCTTCGTCGGCACCGTCACGTTCTCGATCTTCGCGGCGCCGAGCGCCAATGCGGCAACGGCGACCGGCAGCACGGCGAGGAAAAGCCAGCGCCAGTCGAGCATCGAAAGGATGAGGCCGGACAGCGTCGGGCCGATGGCGGGCGCCACGGAAATGACGATCGAGATGTTGCCCATGGTCTTGCCGCGCGATTCAGGCGGCACGAGGTTCATCACCGTGGTCATCAGCAGCGGCATCATGATCGCCGTACCGGATGCCTGGACGATGCGGCCGACGACGAGCACGGCAAATCCGGGCGCCAGTGCCGAGAGCAGCGTTCCGGCGCAGAACAGGCTCATGGCGAGAATGAACACCGGCCGCGTGTTCAGGCGCTGCAGCAGATAGCCGGTCACCGGGATGACGACCGCCATGGTCAGCATGAACGCCGTGGTCAGCCATTGGGCAGCATTGGCGCTGATGCCGAGATCGCTCATGAGATGCGGCAGCGCCACGCCCATGATGGTTTCATTGAGGATCACCACGAAGGCGGAGACCAGCAGCAGGCCGAGAACCAGCCGGTTGCGGGCGCGGTGATCGGCGGCCGATGCCTCGTTCGGCATCGCATCTCTTGGCAAGGCGTCGGTCGAGGTGGATTGCTCTACGGTCATCACGGTACCCGGTTCGCGTTGGACATCATGCAGCTCATCGACAAGACGAACTGGCAGTGCGCATTCCGACAGTTGTGGCAATTTATTCAGGAAAACCTGTTCGGAGCGGCGGCCGGACGTCAGCCCTTCCGTGGCTCCAGCGTTTTCATGTAGCGTTGCAATTCGTATTCGAGTCGCTTTCGTCCGCTGCCCGCCTCCCGCGCGACGCGCTGCAGATAACTGACCATCGTCGTGGAAATGCGCATGTTGCGGTTGATATAGCAGATCGTATGGCCGACCGACACGTCGAGGCCGCGGGCACAGACGATCGTCACCTCGTGCCCGTCGGCGATGGGAAAGTCGTAACCGGCGATCTCGACATGGATATCGCCTTCCTGCCGGTGCAGCGAAAAATCCATGGTCGGCACGCCGCGTCGCAAGGTCCGATGCCGGTCCACCTCGTAGACGACGCCCTTGTAGTGCCAGAAGGTATAGTGGGCGAGGCGATCGTTGGGGGACACGACGTCATCGGGCCGCGTCACCGCCGATGCGATGCGCCTCCACGCCGATTTCAGGCGGGATGGCAGGCCTCGCCGTGCCAGGCCGTTTCCGTCGTCGTAGTGGTGATGCTCCGCCATGCCATGAATTCCGCCGATATTTCCCTGAGCCTCTATTTAGGAATGAACGGCGGCAGGGAAAGGGCCTTTCGCTGCCGGCATGGCAGCCGATATCACCAGACCAGCCCGCGCGCGGCGATATCCTCGACGCGCGTAACGACACCGTTGCGATGAAACACCATCGTATCGAACATGTTGGTGACCACGCAGGTATGGTTCGGAATGATGCGGACCATCTCGCCGATGCCGGGGAAGGTATCGTTGCAGGCGGAGATGTCGAGAACGCCGTGCTCCTCCGACAGCCCCTTGATCACCGCCTGCGGATGGCCGACGACGAGGCCGAAATCCTGGAACCCGAAAAGATCCGGCGTCAGCGTCTTGGCGCCGGCATCGATCACCGCGCGGCCAGGGGCGGGGCGGGCAACCACCGTCGCCAGCACATGCATGGCGCAGTCCGCTTCGGTGCAATGACCGGCCTTCAGCATGCCGCGGTCGTTGAAGACATAGGTGCCGGCGCGATGCTCCGTCGCCGCGGGAACCAGATGGGCGTCGAACAGGCTGGGCGTGCCGGCATTGCTGACGATGGGGCAGGCGATGCCGGCCTGCTGCAGCAGCGCGATGCTCTCGGTGAGAAAAGCTTGCACGGCGGAAGCCGCACCCGGCTTCGGATAGTTGGCCAGTCCGCCGAAGATCAAGCCGGGCAGCCCGGCGATGAGACGGGCGAGTTCGAGAACGTCTGCCGGCGTCTGCACGCCGCAACGCCCGGCGCCGGTGTCGCATTCGACGAGCACGACGAGCGGCTTCTCGCCGGCAAAACGGCGGGAGAGGCCTTCCACCGTTTCCCGGCTGTCGGCGACCACCTTCAGGCTGGCGAGGCGATCGTTCAGCGCGGCCAGCCGGTCGAGCTTCCTGGCGCCGTGGATGTTGTAGGTGATCAGGATGTCGTCGAAGCCGGCATCGGCAAAGACTTCCGCTTCTGTGACCTTCTGGCAATTGATGCCGCGCGCACCGGCCGCCACCTGCGCTTTCGCAATCGAGGGCAGCTTGTGCGTCTTGATGTGCGGGCGGAAGGCGAGGCCGTGTCCGTCCATATAGGCCTGCACGCGGGCGATGTTCGCCGCCATCACGTCCTCGTCGATGATCGGCCGTGGCGTCGGAATATCGGCGATCCGGTCGCCGACCTCGGGAAGCATTTCATATGGACGGGCGTGCAGCATGATCTATGCTCCGGCGGGGTTTGGACGGGCGGGAGAATCCCGCATGGTTGCGGGAGGATTTGCCGAGCGCCGTCCGGCTGTCAATCGACGATCGAAACGAAAAGGGAAGGACTGCTTCATGAGCATCAAACGTTATGGGACCGGACAGACGGGCGCCGGCGGCAAGCCGCTGCCTTTCGCCCGCGCCGTGGAGGCCGACGGCTGGCTTTACGTCTCCGGCCAGGTGGCGATGGAGAATGGCGAGATCATCGACGGCAACATCGTCGCCCAGACGCACAAGACCATCGCCAACCTGCTCGCCGTCCTCAAGGAAGCGGATTACGGGCCGGAACACATCGTCCGCGTCGGCGTCTGGCTGGACGACCCCCGCGATTTCTGGACCTTCAACAAGATCTACCAGGATTATTTCGGTGCCCATCCGCCGGCGCGCTCCTGTGTCCAGTCCTCGATGATGGTGGATTGCAAGGTGGAAATCGACTGCGTCGCCTACAAGCCGAAAAGCGCCTGACGCCGCAGTTTCGTTCCGCCGATCTTTTTTGAAATCCATTTGACTAAATCCGAAGCCGGTGTCAATCTCCCTGCATTCCAAGGGGCGAGTGACATGACGTTGCGGGGGACCAATCAGGAATCGGGGCGGCCGTACAATCGCCGGATCGTGCTCGAAACGATCCGGCTCAACGGCCCGACGACCCGCGGCGAGATCGCCAAGCGTGTCGGCCTCACCGTCCAGACCGTCTCCACCATCGTCCGCGAACTGGAGGAGCAGGCCTACATCCTCTCCACCCGCGAAGAGCCGAAGGGCAGGGGCATTCCGCCCTCGACGCTCAGCATCAACCCCGAAGGCGGTTATACCATCGGCATCCACCTGACGCCGCTCGGCATCGATGCGGCGCTGGTCAACCTGCGCGGCGACATCGTCGAGCGGGCGATGCGCAAGGCGCCGAACGTCGCTCCGGACCATGCCTTCACCCTGATCGGCGAACTGGTGGCCGAGATGCGGGCAACGCGGGCAGAAAGCCGGGTGCTCGGCGCCGGCATGGCGCTGCCGGGACCGTTCGGTGTCGAATCCATGAGTTTCGTCGGCCCGACGACGATGAGCGGCTGGAAGAACGTCGATATCCGTTCGCGGCTGGCGGAAGCGGCCGGCCTGCCGGCCTTCATCGAGACCGATACGGCCTCCGCCGCCCTCGGCGAGCAGCTTTACGGCCTGGGCCTGCAGCTTTCCGATTATTATTACCTCTATTTCGGCGTCGGCCTCGGCGGGGCCATGGTGCATGAGGGCGCGGTGATGCGCGGCGCCTGGGGCAATGCCAGCGAAATCGGCCATATCCCGGCCGTGCTCGACGGCGAGCCGTGCCCCTGCGGCAATCGCGGCTGCCTGGAACGCTATCTCTCGCTCGAGGCCTTCAACCGGCGCGGGGTTTCGGAAGCGCAATGGGTGGCGGAGATCGCGCCGATCTTCCGCAATGCCGTCCGCACCATCGAAAACCTTTTCGATCCGCAGACCATCGTGCTCGGCGGCCTGGCGCCGCTGGCGCTGATCGAGCAGTTGGCCGCCGCCAACACCGACCTGCCGAATTCCGTTGCCGCCCGCAGCAACCGCACGCAACCGCGCATCGTCGTCGCCAGCGATTGCGAGCAATCGGTGCTCAGGGGCGCCGCAGCGCTTGCCGTATCCGGCGTGCTATCGCCCCGCTTCGGACAGATGTTTTCGACCGCCGACGAGAAAGGCATTGCCGCATGAGAGAGCCGCTTCTGGTCCTCGACACTATCCGCAAGAATTTCGGCGCCATCGAAGCGCTGAAAGGCATCACCTTTTCCATCGGTAAGGGCGAGGTCGTGGCGCTTCTGGGCGACAACGGCGCCGGCAAGTCGACGCTGGTGAAGATCATCTCCGGCGGGTTGCAGCCGAGTTCGGGTCGCATGCTGTTCGAAGGCGAGGAATTTCAGGCAAAGACGCCGGCGGAAGCCAAGGATGCCGGCATCGAGACGGTCTACCAGGACCTGTCGCTCTGCACCAATGTCGATGTCGTCGCCAACTTTTTCATGGGCCGCGAGATCACCCGAAAAATCCTCGGCGTGCCGTTCCTCGACGAAAAGGCGATGGAAACGGTGGTGCAGAAGGCGCTCGCCAATGCCGGCACCCGCATCCCCTCGCTGCGCACCAAGGTCGAGCATCTCTCCGGCGGCCAGCGCCAGGCGATCGAGCTCAACCGCTTCGTCCACTGGGGCGGCAAGCTGGTGCTGCTCGACGAACCCTTTGCAGCACTCGGCGTCGAGCAGACGCGCCGCGGCCTCGACATGATCCGCCAGGTCGCCGACCAGGGCATCGGCGTGGTCATCATCACCCACATCATGCAGCAGGCCTTCCAGGTCGCCGACCGCATCGTCGTCATCCGCCAGGGGGTCGTCGCCGGCGACGTGGAGCGCTCGAAAACCAGTCCAGACGCGGTGATCGAAATGATCACCGGGCAAAACCTCGCCGGTGCCGGACCGGCAGGCCAATAATCAAAGAGGGTCCGGCGCAAAACAGGAGAGAACGCTATGAAGCGAATAGTTTTAGCCGTGATGGCCGTCTTGGCCCTCGGCCTGTCGCTATTGACGCCCGCCTTCGCGCAATCGAAGGGCGTGGTTTATTACCTCGTGCCGACGCTGCTCGACGAGTTCCAGACCGGCTCGGTCAGTGCTCTTGAAATGTTCCTGAAACAGACCGGCTACGAGATGAAAACGCTCAACGCCGACAACAAGACCGATGCGCAGCAATCGCAGATGAACGACGTCATCGCGTTGAAGCCTTCGGCGATCATCCTCGCCGCCGTCGATTTCAACGCGCTGAAACCGTCGATCGAGGCAGCGCGTGCCGCCGGCATTCCGGTTGTCGAGTTCGACCGGCAGATCACCTCGACGGTTTCGGACTTCACCTCCGTCGCCGGCACCATCGAGATCGGTTATGTCGCCGCCGAACAGGCCGAAGCCCTGCTCAAGGCCAAGCACGGCGACGTCAAGGGCAAGGTGCTGCAGGTGCTCGGCGATCCAGGCGACCCCTATACGCTGGACATCCAGAAGGGTTTCGAGGAAAAGATGAAGGCGTTTCCGGGCGTGACGATCGTTTCCGTCCCGGCCATGCAGTGGGAAGCCAGCAATGCCGGCACCATCGTCGCCGACCAGATGCTCGCCAATCCTGATATCGACCTGATCTTCAGCCACGCCGCCCATCTTTCGGTCGCCGCCGTCGCTTCGCTCGAAGCCGCCGGCAAGAAGCCGGGCGACGTGATGATGATGAGCTCCAACGGCGCCCCCGTCGGCCTCGACCTGATCCGCAAGGGCTGGCTGAACGTCGAAGTCGAGCAGCCGCTCTACGCCCAGGCTGCCGCCGTCGCCATGTTCATGGACAAGATCGCCGGCAAGCAGGAGATCAAGGCCGGCGACTATGACGTCCTCGGCCTCAAGGGTACGGTGACGATCGAGGCCTGGGGTCCGAACATCAAGATCCCCGGTGCGGCGATCAGCAAGGACAACGTCGACGACCCGGCCTTCTGGGGCAATCTGAAACCGCCGACAGCGGAAGTGAAGTCCGTACCGTAAGGTCGGGACGGTTCCGCCTGCCCCTTATCCCCTCGGGGAGAAGGGGCCGTAAGACGCAGGGGGATGAGGGGGTGCCATACGGCTAGACCTGTCTGTTTGGCCTCCCCCTCATTCGACCCTTCGGGCCACCTTCTCCCCGTGGGGGCGAAGGGGAAATCGCAAACACGGCGCATTGATTTTTGCGCACCAAAACATTCAAACCGGAACAGCCGCATGACGCCACGCACGCGCAAAACACTGGAATTCATACTCGACAACCTCGTCTGGTTCATGCTGCTGTTCGTGCTGATCGTCTTTTCGGCACTGATCCCGAACTATTTCCAGCTCGGCATCTTCGCCAATATCATCGAGGCTTCGAGCGTTCTCGGCGTCATGTCGATCGGGCTGTCGCTGGTGATCATCGCCGGGCACATGGACCTCTCGGTCGAATCCGTCGCCGCCCTGTCGGCGATGGCGGTCGGCGTGCTGTTCTGCTCGGCCGGCATCGGCCTCGGGATAAAACTGTCGCCGGAATGGCTGATGGTGCCGGTGTCGCTCATGGTGGCGCTTGCCGTCGGCGGCCTGATCGGCCTGTTCAACGGTTTTCTCATCGTCAAGCTGAAGATGAATGCCTTCATCATCACGCTTGCCTCCTACATCTGGGTACGCGGCGTCGTGCTCGCGGTGTCCGGCGGCCGGTCGGCGCAGGATCTGGCACCCGCCATCCGCTGGTTCGCCATCCAGCGCCTGCTCGGCATTCCGCTGACCGCCTGGATCGCCATCCTCTGCTTCGTGGCCTTTTCCGTGATGATGGCCAAGACGCGGTTCGGCCGCCACCTGATGATGATCGGCGGCAACGAGACCGCAACCTTTCGCGCCGGCATCCGCGTCACCCGCAACCTGATCATCGCCTTCGTGCTGGCGGGCGCCATCGCCGGGCTGTCCGGCTGGCTGCTCGCCATCCGCACCTCCGGCGCCACCGCCAATCTCGGCGTCGGCCTGCTGTTCAACGCCTTTGCCGCCGTCGTCATCGGCGGCGTCAGCCTCAAGGGCGGTATCGGTGCCTTGCCGGGTGTCTATGCCGGCGTGCTCTTGCTCTCTTCCATCAACACGGCGATAAACCTGATGGGGTTGCCGGCGAACTTCACCCAGGTGATCCATGGATTCCTGGTTCTGGCCGCCGTGCTTCTCGATACATTCAAGCAACGACTGCGTCAGAGGCTCGCATGATAGGACGGTTGGAAGACAAGGTAGCGCTGGTGATCGGCGGCGCCCGCGGCATAGGCAAGGCAACGGCAAAACGGTTCCATGAAGAAGGGGCGAAGCTGGTCATCGCCGATTTCGAGGAGGAAGGCGGCAAGTTCGCGGCGAGCGAATTCGACGCGCCGTTCATCCATGCCGATATTTCGAAGATGGCCGATGCCGAAGCGGCGGTGGCGCTGGCGCTGAAGCATTACGGCCGGCTGGACATCATCCTGCAGAATGCCGGCGTCTATCCCTGGCAGCTGATCGAAGACACGTCGCCGGAGGACTGGGACCAGGTCATGGCGGTCAACCTGCGCGGTTCCTTCAACGCGGCGCGCGCCGCGCTGACGCCGATGAAGCAGCAGCATTACGGCCGTATCCTCTTCACCTCGTCGATCACCGGGCCGCATGTCACCAGCCCCGGCCACGGGCACTATTCCGCCACCAAGGCCGGCATCAACGGCTTCATCCGCGCCGCAGCGCTGGAATTTGCGGGATACGGGATAACGGTCAACGGCGTCGAGCCGGGCAACATCCTGACGGAAGCAATGCAGCTTCACCGCGGCCCGGCCTTCATCAAGAACATGGAGGATGCCATTCCGCTCGGCCGGCTGGGCAGTCCGCGGGACGTCGCCAACGCCTTCCTGTTCCTCGCTTCCGACGAGGCGGCCTATATCACCGGCACCACCATCGTCGTCGACGGCGGCCAGCTTCTGCCCGAAGGCAGCAATTTCCGCCTCCAGCCTCCCTGAGCCGGACGAAAAAACCCCGCTCCGCCATCGCAGCAAAGCGGGGTTTCATCTTTAAAGAGCCGGCTGCCTGGTCTTGCGCAGGTAGGGCAGGACCGTATCGAAGCTGCCGAAACGCTCGGTGGCCTCGTCGTTCGAAACGGCAGCCGTGATGATGACGTCATCGCCCTGCTGCCAGTTTGCCGGCGTCGCCACCTTGTGGGCGGCGGTCAGCTGCATCGAATCGAGGGCGCGGATGATTTCCGCGAAGTTGCGGCCGGTGGTCATCGGGTAAGTGAGGATCAGCTTGATCTTCTTGTCCGGGCCGATGACATAGACCGAGCGAACCGTCGCGTTGTCGGCGGGCGTGCGGCCTTCCGAGCTGGACCCCGCTTCGGCCGGCAGCATGTCGTAGAGCTTGGCGACCTTGAGGTCGCGGTCGCCGATCAGCGGATATTCGACGTCGAAGCCGGTGGCGACCTTGATGTCGTTCTTCCACTTGCCGTGGCTTTCAACCGGATCGACGGAAATGCCGATCACCTTGGTGTTGCGGCTGCGGAACTCGCCTTCGATGCCCGCCATGGCGCCGAGTTCGGTGGTGCAGACCGGCGTGAAATTTTTCGGGTGGGAAAACAGGATCGCCCAACCATCGCCGATCCATTCATGGAAATGGATGGTTCCCTGCGTCGTCTCGGTAGTGAAATCGGGCGCGGTTTCGTTGATGCGCAGGCTCATGGCTGACCTCTCTCGTCTATGGTTCTGTCGGGCGAAGGATATCGGAAAGCCTCCGCCTATTGAGCGAACAAACTTCGCGCAAGCGACCAACTCTTGAACGATAATCGCGAGTTACGGGGATTTCATGAAATGCCATTCCCTTCACCGTGCAGCCGGGCGAAAACCCCTTCAGGGCAGGTGGCTGCGGATCATCGCGTAGTAGGGCGAAAGTGCGGGAATGGCTTGCGCCAGATGGTCGAGCAGCGGGTCGGAGGTCGAGAGCGTTCCGTCGTATTTCGCCGCCAGGAAGCGCTCGTGTTTGGCCAGCACCTCGGGCGAGGGCCGCTCCCGCAGCACCGTGAACACCGGTGACGGTTCGGTCCGGCCCTTGACGGTGATCCGGTCGAGCTCGATCGTGCAATAGGCGTCCGCGGCCTGCCGGGCCGTCTCCTCGCCGATCAGCAGCGCCAGGCCGACGTTCTTGGATTCACCCTCCAACCGCGAAGCGAGATTGACGGAATCGCCGAGCGCCGAATAATCGAACCGGCTCGACGAACCCATGTTGCCGACGACACAATCGCCGGTGTTGATGCCGATGCCGATCCTGAGGCCATAAGGCTCCTCGCCACGCGCCGCCAGTTCGAGCCGCAACTCTTCGTTAAAACGGTCCATCGCATCGAGCATCTGCAGCGATGCCCTGACGGCATTGACGGCATGCCGGTCGTCGTCGAGCGGCGCGTTCCAGAAGGCCATGACGCAGTCGCCGATATATTTGTCGATCGTGCCGCCGCAGGCAAGAATCTCCTCAGACAGCGGCGTCAGCAGCCGGTTGATCAGCGTCGTCAGTTGCTGCGGATCGTTTTTCATCCGTTCGGCGATGGTCGTGAAGCCGCGCACGTCGCAAAACAGGATGGAGAGCGTGCGCGTATCGCCGCCCAACTTGAGCTGCGTCGGATCGCCGGCAAGGCGCTCCACCATGGCCGGCGAGAGATATTGCGAGAAAGCACGGATGATCTGCTTGCGGCTGCGGCGCTCGGCGGCATAGTCGAAACCCGCCTGGCCGACGACGACCATGAGGAAAGCTACGGAAGGGCCGACCGGGGAGGCGAAAACCTGGCCGAAGCGGATCGCGGCATAACTGCCGAAAACGAACAGCGCCACGACGAGGGCACCGGCGACGGCGGTCCACCAGTTGCTGTCGCGATAGACCGCCAGGCTGCCGGCAAGCGCGCCGAACAGCACGAGCAGCAGCGTCACCGTCATGCCCGCATGGCGGATGGAGAGGCCGTTGACGAGATTGTCGAGGATCGTCGCCTGCACCTCGACGCCGGCCGTCAGCCGCCCGGTATGGACGGTAAACGGCGTGGCGAAGGTGTCGGGCGCGCCGGCCTTGACGTCCGGCGCCGTCTGCAGGCTGAGGCCGACGAGAACGATGCGGTCGCGAAAATAGCCGGGCGGCAGGAAACCTTCCGGGTCGAGACCCTGGTAATAGGAGACCGTGGGATAGGTTCGCGCCGGTCCGAAGGACTGCATCATGCTGTTGCCGCCGGGCTGCGGCACGGAAAACCCCGCCGCACGGGCGGTCTCCGCCGCAAAGCTGTCGTCGTAATGCGGCATCGCGCGCAACACGCCGTCTCCATCCAGGCCGACGGAGGCGATGCCCACCCGGGCGCCGGCATCGATGAAGCGCGGCAGCGGTTCCGTCCGCACCAGTTGGTCGGCCTGGGGCGTGGTGATCAGCGTTTCGTCGCCGGCCAGCACGACATCGGGGCCAAGCGCCGCCTGCAGGGCATCGTCGTTTTCCGGCGCTGCGGCCGGTTCGGAGAAGATGATATCGAGGCCGATGGCCTTGGCGCCGGCGGCCCGCAACTGATCGATCAGCCGCGCATGCAGCGCCCGAGGCCATGGCCACTGATGCTGGATCTCGGCAAGCGACGGTTCGTCGATCGCCACGATCACCGGCCCTTTCTCCGGCAGGGGCGGATTGTCGAGGGTCGTCAGGTAGTCGTAGCTGCGCAGCTCGATCAGCGACCAGGGCGAGGTGAAGGTCAGCGCCGAAACGATGGCCACGGTCGCGACAAACAGCACCGCCAGCTCGATCAGCCGGTAACGCCGCCGCGTGCCCGGCGTCGGCGCGGCCCGCCCGGCGGCGCGAAAGATCGACACCATCAGAAGCGGACTTTGAGGGAGCCCATATAGGTGCGCCCCCATCCGGGAATGAAGGTCGAGACCAGGAAATCCTCGTCGAGCAGGTTATAGACGGCAAGGTTGACGGCGAAACGTTTGTCCAGCGGCTCCCATTCCAGCTTGGCGTCCACGGTCCAATATCCGTCGAGTTCCGTCCCCAGGTCGTCGCCCTGGCGCTTGCCGGTGTAGTTTGCGGCAAGCGTGGTCTTCACATTGTTGGTGTTGACCCAGGTGAGCGCCACCTGTGCCGCCTTTTCCGGAACATAGGGCAGGCCGCGGCCATAACCGAAGCTGTCGCGATCCTGGTTTTCGGAATCGGCATAGACGGCCGTGGCCGAAATCCCGAAGCCGTAGTCGAGCGCCAGATTGGCGGTGACGCTGACGCGGTCGATGCGGCCCCTGTTGAGATCGATGGTGTTGGTCGTCAGCGGAATATCGATCGACAGATTGTGCATCTGCTGGTGCTGGACATCGACGGCCGTAAAGAAACGGTCGTTCCACTCGGCTTCCCAGCGGGCTGCGAACGTGTCGGTATAACCATTGAAACCCAGCTGTTGCTGGTTCGACTGCATGCCGACCATGCCGATCGGCGCGAGCGTCGGGATGTTGAGGTCGAACCCTTCGCGCAGGATGCCGGCACGCAGCCAGTGGCCTTCCGCCGGCGACCAGGCAACGCCGGCGCGCGGCTCCAGCCGCGACACCTGCACCGTGTCGCCATCGAGATAGCGGCCGAAAAGGGCACCCTCGAATTTCAGGTCGGGTGTCGCCTCGTACAGCGCATCGACATAGGCGCGGCCGACTGTGATTTCGTCCTCCACGTCGTTGAAGGTGACATCCGTAGGCGTAAGGCTCGGCGGGGTATATGTGATCGCCAACCTTTGCCAATGCGCGTCGATGCGCCCGCCCTCGACGCCATAGCGCCAGGTGAGATCGTCATCGCCGACCGTGTGGTTGATGGCGCCGACCAGATTCTTCTGCGTATCGAGGCCGTAATTTTCCCCAAGCGGGAAATCACCGAAGACGCCGATCTCGCGGCTGTCCTTCTTGATATCGCCATAAAAGACGGCGGCATTCAGGTTGTTGCGATAGCCGAAGGAATGGCTCCAGGCGATGCCGGCATTGGTCGAATCCTGATTGTAGCTGCTGCTTGCGCCGGCAAGGATATCACCGAGCAGCAGCGGCGTGACGACGTTCTGTTCCGATTTGTTGCGCGAAAAGAAGCCGACCACATGATCGTCAGGAGTCGGCGATGCCGAGATGTAGGCGGTGCCACTCCTGATATCGGTTTCGCTGACGAAGCCGCCGGGAAGACCTTCGAAGACGCGGGTATCCGGATTGGTCTCGAATCGTGCCGTGCCGTAGAAGCTGACCGGGAAGGGCGTGTTGCTGTAGCCCTGCAGCTCTGCTTCCTTGACGCGGCCATCCTTTCCTTCGCCGTCCGGGCGCGTCAGCGTGCCGCCGATCGATCCTTCCAGAAACGGGCGCCGCAGCAGGTTGGCGGTGCGCGACCGTCCCGTCAGCATATGCGGATCGAGCATCAGGCCCTGCATGAAGGAGGAAAAACTCGCGCTGTTGTCGGAATAGGCGGCGGTGTTGTCCTCATAACCGAACGTGTTCGAATAGGGGTTCGGACTGCCGCGCAGCGTCTGGTCGATATAGCTGCTGCCGGCGAACGGATCGAAGACGACATCGCCGTAATATTGCCCCCAGGCATCCAGCCCCTGCAGGCGGAACGCATTGTTGAGCGTCGATCCCGCATCCTGGTTGGCGCTCAGCGCACCGTAATAACCGCCGCGGGCGCGGGCGCGGCGCAAGAATTCCTGCGCATAGCGGATTGCGCCTGCGGCATCGTAGTCGTCGATGGCGATCGCGGTGCGGACGGACGAAACGACGGGGTCGTTCGCATCGAGCCGGTCGGCATTGTCGATCGCCTGCGCGGCGGCATCGCGGTTGCCTGTCTCGTAATGAACGGCGGCGAGCATCAGCTGCGCCTGCGAATAGCCGGGATTGGCGGTCGAGCCGGCGAGCAGGTCGCTCATCGCCTTGTCCATTTCGCCGGTCTGCATGTAGTAGCGGCCCCGGGCGATCAAAGCGAGATCGAAGGAGGGATCCGCCGCCATGGCGGTGTCGATTTCTTTCTTCGCTTCCTTCACCCGGCCCTGGTCGAGATAGAGGATCGACAGGTTGATGTGGGAGACCGGGTCGCGGGGATCGAGGGCGATGGATGTCTTCAAAGCCTCTTCGGCCTTGCGGTTGTCGCCGATGGCGGACAGCGCAAGCCCGAGCGAATTCCATGCCGAGGTGGAACCCGGCGCCACGACTAGCGCGGCGTTGAGGTCGGCAATGGCGCCCTTCAGGTCCGCCTCGTATCCGGCCTTGTAATGCGCTCGCGCTTCGAGCGCCATGGGATGCGTCGGATCGAGCGACAGGGCGCGGTTTGAAGCGTCCATCACCTGTTCTCGGTCGTCGATCAGCAGGGCAAACTGCGCCCGCGCCGCCGGCAGGGTCGCATCGTCGGGAAAACGCTGCTCCGCCTTCTTGAGAATATCGACGGCCGCCTTGATGTCTTTCAGGAAACCGGCCGTCCAGGCTTCGGCGAGCGCCCCGTAGGGACCGGCATAAGAGGCTGGCGGCTGTTCGACGCGGTTGGGATCGCGAAGCGAGCGGGCGTAATAACCGCCATATTGCGCAATCGTCCGGCGCTGCGGGTCGAGACCGGGAACCGCGAGCTTGAAGAGTTTGGCCGCGTCGTCGTAGCGGCGCTCGGAACCGGCGATCAGGCCCGAGATCAGCGCGGCGCGCGCCCGCTGCCCGGCCGTCAGTCCGCGGGTTTCCGCTTCCGCCAGGGCGGCTTCGGCGTTGCTGCGGCCGTTCAGGCTCATGTCGATTTCCGCCAGCGTCAGCCAGTCTTCGGCGGATCGCGTTTGCGGCGCGGTCGCCTCGATGCGCTGCTTTTCCGCGCTCATGCCGCGCACCGACAGCGGCGAGGCCGGCATCCAGCCGAACGAATCGCGCAACTGCAGGTAAAACAGCATCTGTTCGCGATCCTTGGGATCGACGATGACCACCTTCTGCGGCGCCTGGCCGATGGACGCCACCGCCGCCTCACCCTGCGCCACCTGCACGCTGCCCTGGGCATTCTTCAGCTCGACCAGGCCTTCGAGCACGATCAGCGAGGTCTTGCCGCTGGCGTCGACCGTCAGCGTCCAGTCGGTGCCGCGGATCGCCGCCGTTGCCGCGGGCGTATCCACGGCGAGACCCTGGCCGCCACGCTCGGCACGCGCCCAGATGGTGCCGGACTGCAGTTCGAGGCCGGTTTCGGCGCTGCCGCCGTTCATGTTCTTGACCAGCAGCGAGGTATTGCGGGCGAGGCGTACCTGGGTACGATCGGAAAACAGGACGGCGAGCTGGCCGGTGGCATTGGTGCGCAGCACGTCGCCGGCCAGCAGGTTCTGCTGCAGGTCGACATATTGCCAATTGCTGATATCGACGAACCGCACTTCCTCGCCGGACTTGCGGGCGATCACGGCACCGGCGGCAGGCTGGGAACGCAGGACCGGCTCCGCCATGGCGGGCCAGGCCAGGCAAAATGCCACTCCCGCAAGCAAAACTCTCGCCAAGTGAGACCGCATCACCACCCCCAGTCAATCATCGGTCATCACTGAAGAGAGGGACCGAAAAAGTCAATAAGCACAGGCGGCCGCCTGTTGCTTTGCAGGCCAAGTGTATTATGAGGGCTACATAAACAAGCCGGGGAGACGTGTTTTGGCCGATATCGACGCAGGTGGTCCAACGGAGCTTTTGGACGATACGGGCCTGGATTTCGAAAAACACAAGGAATATTTCGACCACATCCGCAAGATAAACGACATTTTTTACGACCAGATCAAGATATCGGATCAGAAGGCGGCGTATATCTTTACTTTCATGCTGGCCTTCCTGGTGTCTTCGAGCGAAGGCCGCGGCGTCTTTACCATGGAGCGTTACGTCAATGGCAGCCTGCCCGGCATCATTGCTTCGGCGCTGCTTGCCTCAGCCTCCGTATTCTCGATCATCTGCGCCATTTGTGTGGTGCTGCCGCGCAAGAGCACCAAGACCAGCTCGCTGTTCTGGGGTGCCTGGGGCCAGCACCGCATCGAATTCCTGCAGGCGGCGCGGATGAACGATGCCCATTATCTTTTCAACGAATATGTTTCCAACGTCGATACGCTGTCCGAAATCGCCAGGGCCAAATACGGTTTTGCCGGTTACGCCTTTCGCGGCCTCGTCGTCACCGTTCTCGCTTATGTCTTCCTGCTCGTCGCCGTCTGATCGTCAGCCGGCCACCGGGGTGGACAGCAGCCACAGGCCAAACACCGTATAAACCACCATCGCCGCCGCCAGCGGCACCTGGCTGACCGCCGCCCTGAAACTGGCTCCCAGCCGCTCCACCGCGATCATATGGGCGAGCAGGATACCGACGACGTGCCCGCCGACGATGACAGATGTCTGGACCATCCATAGCCGCGTGACGCTGTCGAGGTTGCTGGTGAAGGATGTCGTCACATGCGCCGGTCCCGCGGCGCTCCACTGCCAGCCGAGCGAAAACGGATCCGCCAGCGCCAGCGCGAAATACTGGCCGTTGATCAGAAGGATGGTCAGGTAGTGGCTGAAGTGGAAGGCAATCGAGATCGGGATCACCGAATAGACGAGGTGGCCCGCCATGCTGCGCAGCAGCGCCCCGCCGGGAACGCCGGCCATGCGGTTGCCGAGAGCGACTGCGATGTAGAAGACCGAGCCGAGCAGCAGCGCCGCGCCGACCAGCCCAAAACTGTTGGCGATGGTCACGGCGCTGCGGCCGGGAAACTCCAGCGGATTGATGCCGTTCGCCGAAAGCCAGCGGAAGGTGAGGGCGAGACCGTCGAAAGAAACGCTGGAGAGGCCGAGCAGGATGAACAGCGTGGCGCTCACCGGTAGCGGCTTGCGCCGGATGCAGCCCGCGCCCGGCCAGGCGAGGGCCAGGAAGCGCCGGCCGGCATGGCCGGGCTGGGCGATCCGCACCAGCGGCGCCAGCAGGCCGACGAACCGGAAGAAGATCGAAAAGGGCTCGCAACGCTCCAGCCAGACCGCACCGCCGAACAGGATCATGCCGCACAGGGTGGCAAGCCAATAGAGGGCGACGGTCACGGCCAGTTCCGGCGGGTCCTGCGGCGACAGCGAAATCAGTTCATACCAGGCAAACAGGAAAAACAGCAGGATGGCAGGGCCATAACCGAAGGACTTCGGCAACCGCAAGAGCGGCACACGACCAAGCTGCGTCCCGGACAGGCCGCGCAGCACCGCCAAAGGCCCCGTCCACGGGTTGAGCCACGGCCAGAGATTGCCGACGACGGCTTGCAGCAGGGTGAAACCCACCCACCACATCGTCCATATCGTCAGTGGCAGCAGATTGCGCAGCGGGTCGTGCGTGCCGAACAGCCCGATGCCGACGATCAGGGCGAGAAACACAAAAGAGAGGCAGCTCAGGACATTGCGGCCGGCCATGACAGCCGGAAAGAGCGGAAGTTTTGCCGCAAACACCGACCGCATCCAGCGGGCCGGCACCATGGCGAGGGCGACGAAGGACAAGGCGACGGCAATGGCCCCGCCCGTCTGGGCAAAACCGGTGGGCAGCAGCATCACCAGCCCCCGTTCACTGCCATGCGCCAGGGCCGCAACGGCAGATGACAGAAGCGCGAACGATGCCCAGGCGGCGAACGGCAGGCCGCGCCTGGCGACAGAACGGACCGTCGATCCCTGCTTCCCCCCCGCACGCCGTATAAATTGCTCCATCGACATCCCCAAATTCGTTTGCATGCAAATACACAAAGCAGGCCGCTCCGGCTGCACTGCGGTGTTCGGCATATGCGCCGGCATCAGTTTGCGCAGCGACCCCGACCGCAAACGATACGTACACACGCATTGGCAAAATAGAACCGGCACGGAGCCAAGGACAAGCCGCAATGCTGGAAAACGTCGCAGCGCCGCAAAAATCCCGGCTGTTTTCCTGCACGGAGGACGTGTTCCCGGCCTGGCGCGTCCCATGCGCACCAACGGCACTTGTCAAGGCGGATGTCTCGTGTTCTGTTAGCGGACGAACGATCTGACACGGCATAAACAAACGGCAGACGTCCGCTTCCAGCAGAGGGAAAAAACCATGTCCAAGACAATCATTACGCCCAAGAAAGGCCTTACCAGACGCTCGACGCTGCTCGGAATGGGTGCAGCGGCCGGTGCGGGCCTGGCTTCCCAGGTCATGCCCGGTTTCGTGCGTTATTCCCAGGCCCAGACATCCGAGCCGATCAAGATCGGCCTGCAGCTGCATCGCACCGGCATCGGCGCCTCCTACGGCCGCTGGTACGAGCGCGTCACGGCCGCCGCCGTCAAGGAAATCAACGATGCCGGCGGCATCAACGGTCGCCCGGTCGAGGTCATCATCGAGGATGACGGCACCGATCCGAAGCGCGGTGCCGAAGTCGTCGAAAAATTCGCGACGCAGCACAAGGTCGACCTGATCTACGGGACGCTGTTCTCACACGTCGTCATCGGCTCCGCGCCGCGCGCCGGCGAGTTGAAGATGCCTTATGTCGTGGTTTCCGAAGGCTATCACGTCGCTTCCGGCGCGCTCAACCGCTACTGTTTCCAGCCCGGCATCACCGACGTGCGCTCGCAGGTCAGCGCCATGGCGCCCTGGGTGTCGCAAAACCTTGGCAAGAAGGTCACCATGGTCTTCCCCGACTACGCCTTCGGCCACGATCACCGCGACTATTTCTCGGCGGCGATGAAGGCGCAGGGCGGCGAGATCGTGCAGATGATCGCCATTCCGCCGACGGAATCCTCCTTCACCCGCTACCTGCCGCAGATCCCGTCGTCGACGGAAGTGCTCTATCACGTCATGGTCGGGCCGGCCGTGCTGACCTTCGTCAAGGAGCTCGGCGATTTCTACGGCTCGCAACGGCCGCAGATCTTCGGCTTCATCGACAGCCTCGAAGCCGTCGACCTGAACACGCCGCAGCTGGAATTCCTCGACGGCACCTATTTCTGGGAAGGCAACCCGCGTTATGCGCAGGCCAACCAGACGGAATACGACAAGTTCTACCGCGAGAAGGTCGGCGTCGACGCCAACGGCGCCAGCACCAGCGACCCGAAGGACATCTCCACCTACGCCCACATGTTCGGCTGCTGGGAAACGCTCTACGTCATCAAGAAGGCGATGGAGATGAGCGGCTATTCCGGCCAGACCGCCAAGGACAAGCAGGGTTTCGTCGAGGCGATGGAATCGCTCACCGCCTTCGAGGAGGGCAAGGAGCATCCGCAGGGCGCAAAAACCTTCAACGGCAAGAACCACCAGGTCTATGGCAGCCAGTATATTTCCAAGGTCGCCGGCGGCCGCATGGATGTGGTGCACAAGACCGCGATCGAGGACGGCATGTACGAAATCACTGCCGACTACACCAAGATGTCTCTCTGACCGGAGCGGTCGGTTCCGACGGCGGCCTCTTCCAGGCCGCCGTCTTTCCCGCCGCCGGGCAGGGTTTCACAGTCACCGGAGTGTGATCTGGCCGGGTGCAGCAGGATGCGCCGCGGCAGGTGGATGGTTTTGTTTTCGGCCGGCCATGACCGGTTCCTGTTGACGGCGGGCATCATTTCCGCTCGGTTTGCAGGGACGGGTGGGCGTGGCGAGAGCGGAGGATTTTCGGTTTGGATCTCGGTCCTTTTTTGGTGCTGGCGACACTGGAAGGCCTGCTGCAGGCAGCGGTGCTGACGCTGATCGCACTCGGCCTGTCGCTGGTCTTCGGGGTGATGCGCATCGTCAATGTGGCGCATGGCGAATTCTACATGCTGGGCGCGGTGATCGCCTGGTTCGTCGCCTCGTTGCTGTCGCTGCATCCCGCCGTCGGCTTTTTCCTGGCGCTGGTCATCAGTCCGCTGCTGGTCGGTCTCGTCGCTTATGCCAGCGAGCGGCTGATCCTAAAACGGCTGAAATACGATCCGGAAGCCACCATCGTCGCGACAATCGGCATGCTCTACGTCATCCAGCAGGTGGTGCTGATCGGTTTCGGGCCGGATGCGCGGCCGGTTGAGGCGCCCTTCTATTACCGCATCCGCCTGCCTTGGTTCGGCTATTCCGCCTATAACCTCTTCGTCATGGCCGCGGCCGTGGTGCTGCTCATCGGCTGCTGGTATATCCTCACCCGCACCCGCCTCGGCCTGATCATGCGCGCCACACAATTCGACAGTGAGACGGCGCAGGCCTTCGGCATCCCGGTCGACAAGGTCTACGGCTATGTCTTCGCCGCCGGCGCCATGCTGGCCGCCGTCGCGGCGGTGCTGATCGTGCCGATCCGCCAGGCGCATTACCTGATGGGGCTCGATCCGCTGCTGCTCTCTTTCATCGTGGTGATCATCGGCGGCCTCGGCAGCCTGCGCGGCACGGTGGTCGCGGCGCTGATCATCGGCCTCAGCGACGGCATCATCTCCGTGTTCTTCTCGCCGACGCTGGCAAAAATGCTCTCGACGCTCTTGGTGGCGCTGGTGCTCGTCTTCAAGCCGGAAGGCCTGTTCGGAGCGAAGGCGCGATGAGGCAACATTCTGCATTCAAGGTCGTCGGCCTGCACCTCGCCGTCATCGTCCTGTTTTTCCTGGCGCAGTTCGTGCTGCCCGAATACCACCATCTCGCCGTCACCCGCGTGATGATCCTGGCGATTTTCGCCCTCGGCTACAACCTGCTGTTCGGCTACACCGGCCTGCTCAGCCTCGGCCATGCCTTGTTTTTCGCCGCCGGCCTCTACGGCGCCGGCCTGACGGCCTTTCATCTCGGCTGGAGCGTACCCGCCGCCTTCGCCGCCGGCGTTGGCGCCGGCTTCTTCGCTTCGCTGGTGATCGGCGTCGTGGCGTTGCGCACCAGCGGCGTCGCCTTCATGATCGTCACCATGATGTTCTCGCAGGTCGCCTATCTCGCCAGCCTCTACTTCACCACCTACACGCGCGGCGAAGAGGGGTTGGTGATGCCGGAGGCGGCGCGGCATTTCGACCTGTTCGGGGTGACGTTCAGCCTCACCGATCCGTCGCTGCGCTACAACATCGCCCTGCTGCTGCTGGCGGTGACGCTGATCGTTATCCTGATCGTCGTGCGCGGGCCGATGGGCCGGGTGCTGATCGCCATCCGCGAAAACGAGCCGCGTACCCTCATGCTCGGCTACAACACTTTCCTGATCAAGCTGAAGGCCTTCGTCATTTCCGGCACCATCTCCTCGGTCGCGGGCGCCGCCTATGCGCTGCTGTTTGCCTATGTCGGCTCGTCCTTCGCCTCGATCCAGTATTCGATCGAGGCGCTGCTCTTCACGCTGCTCGGCGGGGCAGGCACCGTGCTCGGCCCGATCCTCGGCACCTTCGCGATGTTCTACCTGATCGACATCGTCAGCGGTTTTACCGTCGCCTACCTGCTGGTGACGGGCATCGCGCTGATCGCCCTCGTTCTGTTCTTCCCGAAGGGCATTTTGGGGACCATCCGGGAAAGGTGGATGACATGGCTGCCGTGACCTTGCTCCATACGAAGGGCCTCAGCCGCCGGTTCGGCGGGCTGAAGGCGGTGCAGAACGTCGATTTCGACCTCAAACAGGGGGAGATCCGGGCGCTGATCGGCCCGAACGGCGCGGGAAAAACCACCTTCGTCTCGCTGCTGTCGGGGAGGATCGTTCCCAGCGAAGGCCAGGTGTTCTTCGAAGGCGAAGAGGTGACCGGCGATCCCGCCTGGCGACGGGTGCGAAAAGGCATCGCCTACACGTTCCAGATCACCAGCGTCTATGCCAAGCTCACGGCCTATGAAAACGTTGCGCTGGCGGCGCAGAGCGCGCTCAGCCGCAGCGGCGCCGTCAGGAAGAAGGATCTCGACCGCGCCGTCGCCGAGGCCATCGAAAAGGTCGGCCTGTCCGACAGAGCCCGGATGAAGGCCGGGGAACTGTCCTACGGGCATCAGCGGCTGCTGGAGGTCGCTATGGGCCTGGCGCTGCGGCCGAAACTGCTGATGCTCGACGAGCCGACCCAGGGACTTTCCGATGCCGAGATCGACAATTTCTGCAATCTCGTGCGCGATATCGCCCGCACTGCCACGATCCTGCTGATCGAGCACAACATGCCCGTCGTCATGCAGCTTGCCGACAGCATCACCGTGCTGAATGCCGGCGAGATCCTCGCCAATGGAACGCCGGCGGAAATCCGTGCCAATCCCGCCGTGCAGGCGGCCTATCTGGGATCGTGACCATGCTCGAAATCACGGATCTGAACGTCTATCACGGCAGCAGCCGGACGCTGAAGGATTTCTCCCTGGCGCTGAATGCCGGCGAGGTGCTCTGCCTGCTCGGCCGCAACGGCGCCGGCAAGACGACGGCGCTGAAATCGATCATGGGCCTGCTGCCGGCACAATCGGGCAGCATCCGGCTCGAAGGCCGGGAGCTCACCAGCCTGCGGCCCTACGAGGTACCAAAACAGGGCATCGGCTACGTACCGCAGGGCCGGCGACTGTTTTCCGAGCTGACCGTGCAGGAAAACCTCGACATCGGCCTGATGACCCGCAAGACCGGCCGCGACGTGCTGGAGAACGCCCTAAAACTGTTTCCGAGGCTGCGGGAGCGGCTGGGGCAGGTCTCCGGCACGTTGTCCGGCGGCGAGCAGCAGATGCTGGCCACCGCCCGGGCGCTGTGCATCGATCCGTCCGTCATCCTGCTGGACGAGCCGACCGAAGGGCTGATGCCGTCGATGATCGCGACAATCCGCGATGTCGTGTTGCAGCTGCGCGACCAGGGCAAGGCGATCCTGCTGGTCGAGCAGCGCGTCGATGCGGTGCTTTCGGTGGCCGACCGGGTATGTTTCGTCGAGAACGGCAAGGCGCATCCGGCCTTGCCGGTTGCAGCCCTCAGGGACGACCCGTCCTTGCTGGAGCGTTATGTCGGCGTCAGCTGATCTTGCGCAGCAGTTCCACCAGCATCATCCGTTCCGCCGTCGTCAACGGCTTCAGCGTCTCTTCGGAAACGTCGAGCGCGGCATCGACATTGCGGGCGATCGCCTTGTGCCCGTCTTCGGTCAGCGACAGCACGAGGCGGCGCGCATCCGTCTCGTCGCGCAGCGTCGTCAGCAGGCCGCGCTTCGCCAGCCGGTCGACGACGCCTTTGATGGTGGCGACGTCCATGGCCGTTTCCCGCCCCAGCTGGTTCTGCGAGCAGGGCTGGATTTCCTTGAGCTTGCTGAGCGCCGCCCATTGCGTCGTCGTCAGCTTGTCGCCGATCCGATTTGCAAAGATCGCCACATGCCGCTGGCTTGCCTGACGGAGGAAAAAGCCGATCTGCTCGTGCAGCGCATAATCCCGCGGCGCGGCCCCGGCCTTCTTCTTCTCCATCACCGTATCCATCGCTGCGATGCTGCTTCCTGGATGAGCGCCCCATCCCTTCGCGCCGGCAGTCGAGCCGGCATCCGAATTATCGAGAATTCTTTATGTGTTTTTTGGCCGGAAATCCAGCCTCTCCGCCACCCTAACATGGAAGCAGAATGGCGGATAACATTTTTTATCTTTTAAAACAGCAAATTAAGAGAAACAGACGCCGCGTCGGCTTTTACGCAAGGTCACTTGACAGGGGGCCTGTCCAGTCCGATACTCGTTTGCATACAAATAAAAAAATGGGAACGATGATGCGTTACTTTTCGCCGCACAGCGCCGAGGAGGCTGTCGAGGCCCTGGCGTCCGGACCGTTCACGATCCTGGCGGGGGGAACGGATGTCTATCCGTCGTTGCGCGACCGGCCGGCGCCGGCCGACATCCTCGATATTTCCCGTATCGCCGAACTGCGCGGCATCGAGCATTCCGGCGACTGTTGGCGCTTCGGCGCGACGACGACGTGGACAAGCGTCGCCCGTGCCAAGCTGCCGCCCGCCTTCCACGGGTTGCAGGCCGCCGCTCGCGAAGTCGGCTCGGCGCAGATCCAGAATGCCGGTACGATTGCCGGCAACATCTGCAACGCGTCGCCGGCCGCAGACGGCGTTCCGCCGCTGCTTTCGCTCGACGCCAGGGTGGAAATCCTTTCCCCCCAAGGCCGGCGCACGGTGCCGCTTTCGGATTTCATCAAGGGCGTGCGGTCAATCGACCTGCATCCCGGCGAACTGGTCACCGCCATCCTGATCCCCGATATCGATGCCCGCTCCGCCTTCCTGAAACTCGGCGCCCGTCGCTACCTGGTGATCTCGATCGCCATGGTCGCCTGCACGATCGAAACCGCCGCCGATGGTCGCGTCAAGGCGGCACGGATCGCCGTCGGCGCCTGCTCGCCGGTGGCGCGCCGTCTTCCGGGGCTTGAGGCAGCGCTTGCCGGCTTGCCGATGGAGGGTGGGGCACTCGCCGCCGCGGTCCGTTCCGATCATCTTTCCGTGCTGTCGCCGATCGACGACGTTCGCGCCGACGGCGCCTATCGCCGCGAGGTGGTGGAGGAACTGGTGAAACGCGCATTGCAACAGGCACTTGGTTCCGCAAGGGAGATGGCCGCATGAACAAGGTCATGTCCCTCGATACGGCGCTGGCCGTGATGCCGATCGCCCTCGAACTCAACGGCAAGGCCGTGCAAACCCATGTGCAGCCGGCCCGCCGCCTCTCTGAGGTGCTGCGCGAGGAGCTGGGCTGCCGGGATGTCAAGGTCGGCTGCAACGCCGGCGATTGCGGCGCCTGCAGCGTCTTGATCGACGGCGCGCCCGTCTGTTCCTGCACCACGGCGGCGGCGCAGGTCGCGGGCCGGTCGGTGGAGACCCTGCGTGGCCTCGTCGAGACCGATGCCATGGCTGCGGATCTCAAGGCCGCGTTCGAGAAACACGGCGCGGCGCAATGCGGCATCTGTACACCGGGCGTGATGGTCACGGCAGCGGCGCTGCTGCGCTCGGGCGAAGCCTTGACGGAAACCGTCGTGCAGGATGCGCTCGGCGGCGTTCTGTGCCGCTGCACGGGTTACCGCAAGATCATCGATGCCATCATGGATGCCGGCGGCGTCTTGGCCGTGCCGGAAACCGCCGGGCCGGCCGCCGACGTCGATGCCATCGTCGGCGCCCCCATTCCGCGGCTGGACGGCTTGCCAAAGATCACCGGCACCGAAGTGTTCGGCGACGATGCGGCACCGGCGGATGCGCTGGTGGTGCGGGTGGTGCGCTCGCCCTATCCGTATGCCGCCTTCAGTTTCGGCGATCTCGATGCCTACCGCCGCCGTCACCCCGGCATCCATCTCATCCTCACGGCCAAGGACATTCCGGGCAAAAACTGTTTCGGCGTCATCCCGCCGTTTGCCGACCAGCCGGTGTTTGCCGAAGGCATCGCCCGCTTTCGCGGCGAGGCGATTGCCGCGGTGGCCGGCGATGCGGATACCGTCAACACGCTCGATTTCGGCCTTTTCCCGATCCTCTGGGAAGAGCGCCCGCCGGCCATGACCGTCTCGGATGCGCTGTCCCCCGAGGCCGCCCAGCTGCATGAGGGCCGCGCCGGCAACATCATGTGCCGTGGCCTGGTCAAGAAAGGCGATGTCGAGGACGGTTTTGCGAGCGCCGACATCATCGTCGAAGGCTCCTATTCCACCGGCTTCATCGAGCATGCCTATATCGAGCCGGAAGCCGGTTATGCCCTGCGCGTCGGCGACAGGCTGGAGATCTACGGCTGCACGCAGGCGCCTTTCATGGACCGCGACAGCATGGCCGAGATCATGGGGCTGGCGCCGGATATGGTGCGTGTCGTGCCCACCGCCTGCGGCGGCGGTTTCGGCTCGAAGCTCGATATCTCGATGCAGCCCTATATGGGCCTTGCCGCCTGGATCCTGAAACGGCCGGTGCGGATCACCTACAGCCGCATCGAATCCATGCAGTCGACCACCAAGCGCCATCCGAGCGCCATCGACCTGAAGATCGGCGCCACGCGCGACGGGCGGATCACCGCTTTCCATTTCCGGGGCGATTTCAACACCGGCGCCTATGCCTCCTGGGGACCGACCGTGGCAAACCGCGTGCCGGTGCATGCCTCCGGCCCCTATCTCATCGACAATTACCTGGCGCAAAGCCGGGCCATCCACACCCACTGCCCGCCCTCCGGTGCCTTTCGCGGTTTCGGCGTGCCGCAATCGGCCGTGGCACAGGAACAGCTGTTCGACGAACTGGCCTTGCAGCTCGGCATCGACCGTCTGACGCTGCGCCGGCTGAATGCGCTGCGCAACGGCCAGCCGACCGTCACCGGCCAGGTTTTCGAAACCGGCGTCGGCATCGCCGACTGTCTGGAAGCCGTGCAGCCGGCCTGGGACAAGGCGCTGGAAGACGCCGCACGGCTGAACGCCGAAGCCGAGGCAAATGGCAGCCCCTTGCGCCGCGGCGTCGGTGTTTCCTCCGGCTGGTACGGCTGCGGCAACACCTCGCTGCCCAATCCCTCGACGATCAAGGCCGGTGTCCGGCCGGATGGCACCGTGGTGCTGCACCAGGGCGCCGTCGATATCGGCCAGGGGGCCAACACCGTCATCACCCAGATCTTCGCCGAGGCGCTCGGCGTGCCGCTCACCTCGGTGAAGCTTCTGGGCGCCGATACCGACATCACGCCGGATGCCGGCAAGACCTCGGCCTCGCGCCAGACCTATGTTTCGGGCAATGCCGCCAGGCTGTGCGGCGAAGCGTTGCGGGCGAAAATCCTGCGGCTCGGCAATGTGTCCGAACAGGCGCGTATCCGTATCGAAAACGGCGAGATCCACCTGATCGACGGCAGCGAGCGCCGCACGGTGGCAATCGCCGAGGCGATGCCTGCCAATGCCGAAGGTTACGTGCTGGTGGCGGAAGCAAGCTACGATCCGCCGACCTCGCCGCTCGACAAGAACGGGCAGGGCAATCCCTACGCCGTCTTCGGTTATGCCGTCCATGTCGTGGAGCTGGACGTCGACCTGGCGCTCGGGACGGTGAAGCTGAAAAAATTCACCGCCGCCCACGACGTCGGCAAGGCGATCAACCCGATGCTGGTCGAAGGCCAGGTGCAGGGCGGCATCGCCCAGGGCGTCGGGCTGGCGCTGATGGAGGAATTCATCCCCGGCCGCACCGAAAACCTGCACGACTACCTGATCCCCACCTTCGGCGACATTCCGCCGATCGAGACGATCATCGTCGAGACCGGCGATGCCCACGGCCCCTACGGCGCCAAGGGATTGGGGGAACACGTGCTGATCCCCACCGCACCGGCGATCCTCAATGCCATCCGGCATGCGAGCGGCGCCAAGATCCATCACCTGCCGGCCACCCCGGCGAAAGTCCGTGCCGCCATCCGCGCGGCACAGCAGAAGTAACGGAAGACGACCATGGTCAAGCTCGGCACCGAAAGTGCAGTCAACGGCAAGATCCGCTGCGATGCCTGCCCGGTGATGTGTTACATCGCCGACGGCAAGTCAGGCGCCTGCGATCGCTACGCCAACATGGGCGGCGACCTGATCCGCGTCGATCCGCTCACCATCATCGAGGCGACGATCAGCGAGGGCGGCAAGGTCGTGCCCTTCCTGCCCGCAACCGATAGCGACGAGTGGGACGGCGACCTGGTGCAGGCCAAGCGCAGCTTCGTCACCGCCGTCGGCGCCGGCACCACCTATCCGGACTACAAGCCGGCGCCGTTCATCGTCAGCCAGAAGGAACGCGGCGTCGACATGGTGACGGTCGTCACCGAAGGCATCTTCAGCTATTGCGGCGCCAAGGTGAAGATCGATACCGACCGTTTCCTCGGGCCGGAATCCTCGCCCGTGCGGGTCGATGGCGAGCAGATCGGCCATGTGACGACGGGCGAATACGGTTCGCAGATGCTCTCCCTCGGCGGCGTGCATCACCTGACCGGCGGTTCCAAGAAGGAAGGCCGGGTGACCTGCGACGCACTGATGCGGCTGTGCAACGGCGAGGCCGTCGAGATGGTGATCGATGGCGGCGCCCAGCTCACCGTCAAGGCGGGCGCTGCGCCCGTCATCAACGGCGTCGAGGAAAAACGCATGCGGGTCGGCTGCGGCTCGGCGACGATCGGCATGTTCGCCAAGCAATGGGCGCCGTTCCTCGACGAGGTGGTGGTGGTCGACGACCACATCACCGGCGTTCTCTCGGAACACCAGGCGGGAAAACTGCTCGACGTCAAGCCGACCGGCATCAAGATCAAGGGCCGCCGCTCGACGCCCGGCCGCTATTTCCAGGTGGCCGAGCCCGGCACCGGCTGGGGCGGCACGAACATCACCGACCCGCTCGATATCATCGGCGATTTCGACCCGAAGGTCGCCTATCCGGGGCTGCGGATGCTGATGGTCTCCACGACGGGGGAACAGTCGGGCTATTACGTTCTCGACGAGACCCTCAGGCCCGTGCTGCAGACCGACCTGCCGGCGGCGGTGCGGGAGACGGTCGAGCTGGTCGAGGACAATTGCGAGCCGGCGGTCGCCACCGTGCTGTTCATGGGCGGCGCCGGCGGCAGCCTGCGCGCCGGCGTCACCCGCAACCCGGTGCAGCTGACCCGCTCGGTCAAGGACGCGATCACCTATGTCTCCTGCGGCGGCGCACCAGCCTATGTCTGGCCCGGCGGCGGCATCACCGTCATGGCCGACGTGACGCAGATGCCGGCCAACTCCTTCGGTTACGTGCCGACGCCGGCGCTGGTCGCCCCCATCGAGTTCACCATGCGGCTCGACGATTACCGGGCGCTGGGCGGCCATATGGAGGCGGTGGTGCCGATCGAGGACGCGCTCAAGGTGGCCGAACGCAAGGTCGACCCCCGCGAACACGCCCCCTGGCCGACGGAGAAGCAGAACTTCAAGTGGCGGGCCTGAGCCTTGGTCGGGCCGGGCAAACGTTTCCTGCCGGACGACGAGCGGGCCGACGGCCGGCTGCATCTGCAGCACGGCCCGATCGACCTGATCATCGGTGTCGATGGCTGCGATGACGATCGCCGCCACGCCGCCTTTTCCGCCGCGGAGCAACGTTTCCGCAGCGTGCTGGAAGAACTAGTTGCCGAACTGCCGATGCTGAAGGCCGAAATGCGGGCCGATGCGCCGATGTTGCAGGGCAGCGTCGCGCGCCGGATGCAGCACGCCGTGCGGCCCTTCGCCTCGACGCATTTCATCACCCCCATGGCCGCCGTCGCCGGCGCCGTGGCCGACGAAATCCTCGACACCATGCTGGCGCCGTTTCCCACAGGCGAAAAGCCGGCCCGGGTCTACGTCAACAATGGCGGCGACATCGCCCTGCATCTGCAGGCCGACGCCGCCTTCCAGGTGAAGATCGCCCGCGAGGACGGCGCGACGCTCGGCTATTTCCGCGTCGAGGGGTCGAGCCCGCAGCGGGGCATCGCCACCAGCGGCCGGGGAGGGCGCAGCCTCTCCTTCGGCATCGCCGACAGCGTCACCATCCTGGCCGGCAATGCCGCTTCCGCCGATGCCGCCGCCAGCCTCGTCGGCAATGCCGTCGACCTGCCCGGCCATCCGGCCATAGACCGCGTCCCGGCCACCGATCTCGTCGATGACAGCGACCTCGGCGCCCGGCTCGTCGTGCGCGCCTGCGGCCGGCTGGCGCCGGGCGACGTCGAAACCGCGCTCGCCCGCGGGGTCGAGGAGGCGGAGCGTTTCATCGCGGCCGGGCATATCGCCAGAGCCGCCCTTTTCCTGCAGGATCAGGCGAGGATCGCGGAGGCTCCGAAGGAGCCTGCGCCTTTTTCCCGCCTGGTGCCCGAACCATCAGCAATGGAGCATGACAGATGCCTGAACCGAAAGTCCGCAAACTTCTGACCGTTGTCGAGGACGTCTACCACGAGGGTGGCACGCCGGTGGAAACGCCGCTGAAGCGCGGCGCCATCCTCGCCGTGATCGAGAACCCGTTCGCCGGCAGCTATCACGAGAAGATCGACGGCTTCATGAAGGACCTCGAACCGCTCGGCCTCTCGATGGCCAACAAGCTGGTCGAAGCCCTCGGCGGCAGGGACAAGATCGAAGGCTACGGCAAGGGCGCCATCGTCGGGCAGGGCGGCGAACTGGAACACGGCGCGCTCTGGCACGTGCCGGGCGGTTACGCCATGCGCGGCGCGCTCGGTGACGCCAAGGCCATCGTGCCCTCGACGAAGAAGGTCGGCGGCCCCGGCGCCCGGCTCGACGTGCCGGTGACCCATATCAACGCCTCCTACGTCCGCAGCCATTTCGACGCCATGGAAGTCGGCCTTGCCGACGCACCGCGCGCCGACGAAATCGTCGTGGCGCTGGTGATGACGACCGGCTCGCGCATTCATGCCCGCGTCGGCGGGTTGCGTGCCGAAGACATCAAGGGAGAGGATGGTCTGCGATGAAAGCCGAGATCCGCAAGATTGCCGTGTTCGTCGAAGAGGTTCACAGCGAGATGGGCAAGACCGTCTCGCCGCCGACCCGCAAGGCGGCCGCGGTTGCCGTCATCAAAAACCCGTTTGCGGGGCAATATGTCGAGGACCTGACGCCGCTGATGGATATCGGCGCCGAATTGGGCGGATTGCTGGGCGAAAAATGCGTCGCGGCCCTCGGCATCCTGCCGGCGCAGGCGGAAAGCTACGGCAAGGCGGCGCTGGTCGGCGAAAACGGCGAGCTGGAGCATGCCGCCGCCCTGCTGCATCCCACCCTCGGCAAGCCGTTGCGCGCCGCCGTGGAAAAGGGCGCGGCGCTGGTACCGTCGTCCAAGAAGCGCGGCGGGCCGGGGCAGGTTCTTGATATTCCGCTGGGTCACAAGGATGCAGCCTATGTCCGCTCGCATTTCGACGGCATGGAAGTCAGCCTCAACGATGCACCGCGTGCCAACGAGATCATGGTTGCGGTTGCCATCACCGACAGCGGCCGGCCGCTGCCGCGCGTCGGCGGCTTGAAAACGAGCGAGATCGAGGGCAAGGACGGGCTCCGGTAACCCGCTCCCCCCTTCGGGCGGCGTCAGGCCGCGGCTGCGACGGCGCTTTTCGCTGGCATTTTACCCGCCCTGCCATCTGGTAACCGTAAATCGGGCCGCGGCGGACTGTATCGCGCCGCGCTGCCCGTCATGCCGCCGCCGGCGTGGCGTGATCCCCTGCACAAGAACCGTCGGGATAAGCATTTGAGCGCGCTGAGTTCGCCATGCCGGGCGGGCGGAAAATGCCGCGCGGACACGCCGTCAAAAGCGTAACCATGCCGGCTGCACGCCGCGACGGACGCCGTCCGGGGTCTTGACCTTCTGGAATTTGCCTATAACTACTACCGCGTTTCCGCACGCCAGACATCGGCCTGCGGACAGAACCTGGTGCCGGGCCCCTCTGGCGAGAGTTTTTACGGCGCTCTCGTGATGTCGGTATCGCCTGCAAATTAGCCGGCGGATTCAAAAATCATGATCAGTCTTATCATGCCTCACCCGCATGCCCGTTTCGGCATGGCGGATTCTGTCTTGTCTTCCGATTTCAACCCGCATGTCGTGGAGGTCCGCTCATGAGCGCCGCCACCAAGACAACCCTCAGCTACTTCAAATGGGCGTTCATTGTCACAGTCACCGGTCTGATCCTCGGCGGCTGGCTGGGATGGACCACGACGGGCACGCTGGGCGGAACCGCCACGGTGTTCTTCATCTGCGTCGTGCTGGCGGTGCTCGAAATCTCGCTGTCCTTCGACAACGCCATCGTCAACGCCAACAAGCTGAAGGACATGACGCCGGTCTGGCAGCATCGCTTCCTGACCTGGGGCATCGTCATCGCCGTCTTCGGCATGCGTATCGTCTTCCCGCTCGCCATCGTGGCGATCGCCGCCCGGATCGGCCCGATCGACGCGCTGCTGCTGGCCGCGGCAAAACCGGAGGAATACGCCCGCATCATGACCGATGCGCACCTGCCGATCGCCGCTTTCGGCGGCACCTTCCTGATGATGGTCGGTCTCACCTACTTCTTCAACCATGAGAAGGACGTGCACTGGATCGTCTTCATCGAAAAACACATGGCGCGGTTCTCATCGATCAAGGGCATCGAGATCGCCGTGGTGCTCTTGACGATCCTGATCTTCGCGGCACTGCTGGAAGGCGAGGCATCCACCACCTTCCTCTATTCGGCCATCTACGGTCTCCTGACCTTCCTGGCGGTCGAAGTGCTCGGTGGCCTGCTCGACTTCTCGCAGCGGGCGATGAGCGAGGCGGCGCGCGGCGGCCTCGGCGCCTTCCTCTATCTGGAAGTGCTCGATGCCAGCTTCTCCTTCGACGGCGTCATCGGCGCCTTCGCGCTGACGCAGAACCTGTTCATCATCGCCATCGGCCTCGGCATCGGCGCCATGTACGTGCGCTCGATGACCATCATGCTGGTGGAGAAGGGCACGCTGGCGGAGTATCGCTACCTGGAGCACGGCGCCTTCTACGCCATCCTGATCCTGGCGGTGATCATGTATGTCCAGACGCTGTTCCACATCCCCGAAGTCATCACCGGCCTCGGCGGCGCGACGCTGATCGGCATCTCCTTCTGGGCCTCGATCCGCCACAACCGGCGCGAACGCGAACTGGGACATGCCCACGCGGCCGAATAAACGAGAAAAGGGCGGGTATTTTCAGCTACCCGCCCTTTTTCCATTCACCTCAGATCTTCATTGCCCCGGGACCGGGGATCGCCTTCGGCGGCACCTTGCCGAGAATGATCATGCCAAGCACCTCGTCCTTGGTGACGTCCTCGGTGCGGGCATGGCCGACGACCTGGCCGTTCTTCATCACCGAAACGCGGTCGGCGAGGTCGAAGACGTCGTGGATGTCGTGGCTGATCAGGAAGATGCCGATACCTTCCTTCTTCAACTGCTTGATCAGCTCGCCGACCTGGGCCGTTTCCTGGGGCCCGAGCGCTGCCGTCGGCTCGTCCATGATCAGGATGCGGGCGTCGAACAGGATGGCGCGGGCGATGGCCACCGATTGCCGCTGGCCACCGGAGAGCGCCTTGACCGGCTCCTTGAAACGCTTGAAGTTCGGGTTGAGCCTGCCCATCACCTCGCGCGCCTTGGCCTCCATGGCGACGTCGTCGAGCGTGCCCCAGCGGGTCTGCAGCTCGCGGCCGAGATAGAGGTTGGCGGCGGCGTCGACATTGTCGGCGACGGCGAGCGTCTGGTAGATCGTCTCGATGCCGTATTTCTTGGCGTCGCGCGGATTGCGGATCTCGGCGGCCTCGCCGTTGATCAGGATGTCGCCGCTGTCGCGCTTGTAGGCGCCGGAGAGGATCTTGATCAGCGTCGACTTGCCGGCGCCGTTATGGCCAAGCAGGGCGACCACCTCGCCGGGATAGAGGTCTATCGAGGCGTTGTCGACCGCGTGGATACCGCCGAAGGAGATGGAAATGTTTCTCATTTCCACGAGTGGAGTGCGATGTTCCGTCATTGTCTGGAACTCCTCTTACTTGGCACGCGCGCGGTAGATCGTGTCGAGCCAGACGGCCATCACCAGCACGACGCCGACGACGATCCGCTGGAACGGCGTGTCGATGCCAAGCAGCACCATGCCCGACTGCAGCGACTGCATGACCAGGGCGCCGAGCATGGCGCCGGCGATGGTACCGGTGCCGCCGGCAAGCGAGGTGCCGCCGATCACGGCTGCGGCGATGGTATAAAGCTCGTCGAGTTCGCCCTGCGCATTGGTGGCGGCATTGAGGCGGGCGGTGGAGATCGCCGCGGCGATGGCGCAGAGCACGCCCATCAGGGTGAAGATCTTCACCGTGACCCAGCGCGTCTTGATGCCGGCCAGTTCCGCCGCTTCCGGATTGCCGCCGATGGCGAAGACATACCGGCCGAAGCGCAGGCGCGTGGCGATGAAGGTCATCACGATGCCGACCGCAATCGCCATCAGCACCGGGATGGCGATGCCGTGGGGAATGAACAGCCCGGTTTCCGGCCAGGGAATATTGTTCGCTTCGGCATATTTGCGGGCGATGTTGACCGGCCAGTAGTAGCTGTTGGCGACGAAGATCGCTCCCATGACGATGGCGCAGCTCAGCACGCAGAGGAAATATTCCGCCCAGAGCGGCCGGCGCGGGAAGTGGAAGCGCTTGCGCTGCTGGCGGGCATTGATGATGGCGACGACGATGGCCATGCAGGCGAGCGCGCCGACCACCCAGCTGGCCGTCGCACCGATCGAACCTTCGGTCCCGCCGCCCATCAGGCGGAAGCTGGCATTCATCGGCGCGACCGTCTGTCCGCTGGTGACGAACCAGGTGGCGCCGCGCCAGACCAGCAGGCCGCCGAGGGTGACGATGAAGGACGGCACGTTGAGGAAGGCGATGATCGAGCCGTGCAGCGCGCCGATCGCGGCGCCGACAAGCAGACCGCCGGCCAGCGCCACGATCCAGGTGGCGGGATGGTTGAAGCCCATCAGCTGCGGCAGCATCTGCGCCTGCAGCACGCCCATGATCATGCCGGAGAAGCCGAGGATCGAGCCGACCGACAGGTCGATATTGCGGGTGACGATGACCAGCACCATGCCCGTCGCCATCACGGCCACCGACGCGGTCTGCACCGAGAGGTTCCAGAGGTTGCGCGGCGTCAGGAACAGGCCGCCGGTCATGATGTGAAAACCGACCCAGATGATCAGCAGCGCGCCGACCATGCCGAGCAGGCGGGTATCGATTTCGGTCGCGCGGAAGAAGCGCGTCACCGGATTGGCTTCCGCCTGGCGGGCGCCGCCGGATGTGCTGGATTGTAGCGTATCGGCCATTTTCTTTGCCGTTCCCCCCGTTTGGACGCAGGCAGGCGAGAGGAAAACCATCATCGCCGACGCGCCATTTCGTCTTTAAATAGGCCAGGGCGACCGAACGGCCAGCGGCACGCGTGATGCGGCAACGCTGCCTGCACGATCCGACGCTGCAACGGGGCGCTGCAGCGTCGGCAAGTCGTTCAGCCCGGGCGGTCGGTCTTAGTTGCAGGCAGCCACGGAGCCGGCCTTGACGCCCTGGCAAGCTTCGTCCTTGCTGATCCAGCCGGCATCGATGACAACGTTGAGGTTGTCCTTGGTGATCGGCAGCGGAGCGAGGAAGACCGACTTCATTTCAGCGCCCTTCGGGCCGCCGGTGAAGGTGGTGACGTTGGCGATTTCGTCCATCTTCTTGCCGCCGGCCAGCGCCAGGGCGATCTCGGCGGCATTCTTGCCGAGTTCACGCGAGTCCTTCCAGACGGAAACGGTCTGGGTGCCGAGCGCGACGCGGTTCAGCGCCGCCTTGTCGGCATCCTGGCCGGACACCGGAACGGAACCGGCAAGACCCTGGGCATCGAGGGCAGCGATCGCGCCGCCGGCCGTGCCGTCGTTGGAAGCCACGACCGCATCGACCTTGTTGTCGTTGGCGGTCAGGAACTGCTCCATGTTCTTCTGGGCATTTTCCGGCTTCCAGCCGTCGGTATAGGCTTCGCCGACATTCTTGATCTTGCCGGCGTCCATGGCTTCCTTCAACACCTCGACCTGGCCCGAGAACAGGAAGTCCGCATTCGGGTCGGACGACGAGCCCTTGATGAAGACGTAGTTGCCCTCAGGCTTGGCCTTGAAGACTTCGCGCGCCTGCATGCGGCCGACTTCCTTGTTGTCGAAGGTGATGTAGAAGGCTGCCGGATTTTCGATCAGACGGTCGTAACCGACGACCGGGATGCCTTCCGCAGCGGCCTTTTCGATGGCCGGGCCGATGGCGTCGCTGTCCTGCGCCAGGACGATGAGGGCGTTTGCGCCCTGAGAGATCAGCGACTCGACGTCGGTCAGCTGCTTGGCGGCGGAAGACTGGGCGTCGGCCGAAATGTATTTCGCACCCGCGGCCTCAAGCGCCTTCTTGATGGCGGCTTCGTCGGTCTTCCAACGCTCTTCCTGGAAGTTCGACCAGGAAACACCGACGACCAGATCAGCCGCAATGGCAGCGGAATGCATGGTGACGACGATGGCCGCGCCGGCCATCAGCTTCAGAAACGAATTCATATTGTCCTCCCAAGTGACATGCGGCCGGGCGCACAAGGTCTCCCCGCTGCCGCTCCCAACAAGCTGCCGAAACCTCCAAAAAGTTTTTTCTCGACAGTCGAGAAATTAGATGTCAGAGATTTTCGGGGCTGTCAACACCGGCAATTCCGGGATGCGGGGTGGCTGTTCTTGCTCTGGGAGGAGCGCTAGAGAAAGGCAGCGGCAAGCCGTCCGCAGCAGGGCCAGGGAGCGCGTCATACTGACGAAATCGAGCACGGAACTGGTACGCCAGCAGAACAGCATGCTTGTGCTGTCTGCCTTGCGCCGCCATGGCCGGCTGGCGCATACCGAGATTTCCGACCAGACCCGGCTTGCCTCCGCAACGGTCTCGGCGATTACCGCCGAGCTTGAACGCGCCCATCTCATCGAACGCACGGAGGTCCAGCCGGTCGGCGGCCGCGGGCGGCCGCGCGTGCTCTTCGAGCAGCGTCGGGACTGCGCCTATCTTGCCGTGGTGGTGATCTCCTCGGATGCCGTGCAATATTCGCTCGTCGATTATTCCGGCCGGCTGCTCGACCGTTTTGCCGAGCTTCGCCCGGCCACGACCGGTGCCGACCTGTTTGCCCGGACGGTGCGCGACGGCCTCGAGCGGCTGGCAGGGCGCGCACGCATCGAGCGCAACCGTATCCTGGTCATCTCGATCAGCAGCAAGGGCATCGTCGATCCGGGGCGCCCCGTGCTCGTCTGGTCGCCGGTGCTCGGCGCCGACCGGATCGATTTCGCGGACGCCCTGCGGCCCGACTGGCAGGCCGAGATCATGCTGGCCAACGAGACCCTGCTGGTGGCGAGCGCCCTTGGCACGACGATGGAGAAGACCGGGCTGCATCCGGGTTTCCGCTCGCTCGCGGCCCTGTCGCTCGGGCACAGCATCGGCCTCGGCATCGTGTCGCAGACAGGAACGGACCATCACGTCAGCGCGCTCAACTTCGGCCATATGCTGCATGTGCCCGACGGCGCCCTGTGTCGCTGCGGCTCGCGGGGCTGCATCGAGGCCTATGCGGGTTTTTATGCGGTGCTGCGCGGCGCGTTCGAGGTGCCGACCGACACCATTCCGGCGAAATTCGTGCCGCTCGCCGAAATGGACAAGATTGCCGCCAGCGCCCGCCAGGGCAACCGCATCGCCGGCTTCGCCTTCCGGCAGGCCGGCCTTGCCCTCGGCAACGGGCTTGCCCGCATGTTCAGCCTGCACGACCGCATGCCGGTGGTGCTGACCGGGCCGGGAACGCGGTATTTCGACCTGCTGCAGAAGGGAATGGAGGAGGGGCTGTCGCAATCGCAGATCGTCCGCCTCGAAGGCATGCCGCCGCTTTCGGTGGCGGCCGACGAACAGAATCTTGTCTTCCAGGGGCATCTCAACCGGGCGCTCGCTGCCATAGACCGGTCGGTCCTCGGTTTCCGGCAGAGTGCCGCCGTCGCTTCCTGACCAACATTCAGCCGTTGCCCGCCTGTCCTGCCCGAAAAACACCGCTTCGGCGGGAATTCGCCGTGGAACGGCACAGACGGGCAAGTTTCTCACCCTTTTCTTTGGCCGATGCTCCGGTCTAGAGTCGCAAATGACTGATTCTCGGGGGATATCCATGCCGGACGATGCGCTTTTACACCGTACGCAATTGCCTCGGCCCGATGTGACGGCCGAGGAGGCCGCGGCGATCCTCGACAGTTTCTACGACCTCAGGGGCGACATCAAGGAACTCGGCAGCCAGCAGGACCGCAATTATCGCATCGATACCGGCAGCGCCCGTTACGTGCTGAAGATCTGCCGCGTCGATTATGCGACCGTCGAGCTGGAAGCGCAGAATGCGGCGATGCGGCATCTTTCCGCCAAGCCGGACAGCCCGCGCGTGCCGCAGCCGTTCCCGGCAAGCAATGGCGAAGACATTCTTTTCCTGGCCGTCGGCGGCGAGGAATACCAGGTGCGGCTGCTTTCCTATCTCGACGGCGAACCGCTGACGCGCCGCAAATATCTGGCGGAACCGTCCGTCGCGGCGCTCGGCGCGATGACGGCACGCCTTTCCGTCAACCTCGCCGATTTCGACCATCCCGGCCTCGAGCGCGACCTGCAATGGGACCTGCGCCGCGCGGGTCCCGTTGCGCTGCATCTCTTGCAGGCGGTGACCGACCAGCAGGCCCGCGACCGGATCGCCAAGGTCATGGTCGCCGCCGTCCGGCGCATCCAGCCGCTCGGCGACCTGCTGCGCATCCAGCCGATCCACCATGACGTGACCGACGACAACGTCGTCAGCCGGCCGGATGTGAGCAGTCGGCCGATCGTCGACGGCGTCATCGATTTCGGCGACCTCGTCAACGGCTGGCTGGTCGCGGACCTCGCGGTCACCTGCGCCGCACTGCTGCACCACGCCGACGGCGATCCCTTCTTCATCCTGCCCGCCGTCAAGGCTTACCACGCCGTCAACCCGCTGACGGAAACGGAACTGAAGGTGCTGTGGCCGCTGATCGTCGCCCGCGCCTGCATCCTGATCGCCAGCACCGAACAGCAGCTCGCCATCGATCCGGACAACGAATACGTCATCGGCAACGCCGCCCACGAACGCGAAATCTTCGAGGTGGCGACCTCTGTGCCGCTGACGCTGATGGAACATGCGATCTTCGAGGCGGTCGGTCTCGAAACGCCCGCCCCGGAGATATCCTCGCTCGGACTGCTGCTGCCCGGCGTCAGCCCCGATGCCATCCGCCTGCTGGAACTCGACCTGTTCAGCCCGCACCTTTCGCAGGACACCTGGTCGCGGCCGGGCATCGAGCTCAAGCTTCTGGAATCGGCCGCCCGCGAAACCGGCATCGCCGTGACACGCTACGGCGAATACCGGCTGAGCGAGACGATCCCGGACTCGGCCTCCGAGCCGCAGACCTATGCGCTGCACATGGATATCTGCCTGCCCGCCGGTTTCCAGGCGGCAGCACCCTTCGCCGGCCGCGTCGAGCGGTATGGCGAACGCACCGTGCTTGCCGGCGACTCGATCCGCCTGCATCTGCTCGGCCTCGATTGCCTGCACGAGGCCGGCATGGCACTGACCGAAGGCGAACCGCTCGGCACCGTGGAAGGCTCCAGCGGCCATTTCGGCCTGCTGCGCATCCAGCTCGCCACCGAAGCGGGGCTCGTGCCGCCCTTCTTCGCCCGGCCATCGCATGCTTCCGCCTGGTCGCGGCTGTCGCCGTCGCCCTCCAGGCTGCTGGGCGTCGATTGCGATGCGCCGCCGCCGCGCAGTGCGGAAATCTTAAGCCGCCGCGAAAGCCATTTCGCCAAGCCGCAGAAGAACTATTACACCCGGCCGCCGCAGATCGAACGCGGCTGGAAGCAGCATATGTTCGACGTCACCGGCCGCACCTATCTCGACATGGTCAACAACGTCGCCACCGTCGGCCACGGCCACCCGCGTCTGGCGGAAGCGGTGTACCAGCAGTGGTCGATGCTCAACACCAATTCGCGTTTCCATTACGAGGTGGTCGCGGCCTTCTCCGAACGGCTGGCGCGACTGGCACCGGACAATCTCGACACCGTCTTCCTCGTCAACAGCGGCTCGGAAGCCAACGACCTGGCGCTCCGGCTCGCCTGGGCGGCCTCCGGCGCCCGCAACATGCTGTGCCTGCTCGAAGGTTATCACGGCTGGACGGTCGGCAGCGACGCCGTCTCCACCTCGATCGCCGACAATCCGCAGGCGCTGACGACCCGGCCGGACTGGGTTCATCCCGTCATGGCGCCCAACACCTATCGCGGCCCCTATCGCGGGCCGAACTCGACTGCCGATTATGTCGCCGCGGTGCGCCCGACACTCGACGCGCTGGATGCCAAGGGCGAAAAACTCGGCGGCTTCATCTGCGAAACGGTCTACGGCAATGCCGGCGGCATCGCCTTGCCGCCCGGTTATCTGCAGGAGATCTATGCGGAAGTGCGCCGGCGCGGCGGCATCTGCATCGCCGACGAGGTGCAGGTCGGCTACGGCCGGCTCGGCCATTATTTCTGGGGCTTCGACCAGCAGGGTGTGGTGCCCGACATCATCACCGTCGCCAAGGGCATGGGCGCCGGCCATCCGCTCGGCGCGGTCATCACCAGTCGCGCCATCGCCGATGCGCTGGAGAAGGAAGGTTATTTCTTCTCGTCGGCCGGCGGTAGCCCGGTCAGCTGCGTCGTCGGCATGACCGTGCTCGACATCATGACCGACGAGGAACTGCAGGAAAACGCCCGCGACACCGGCGATTATCTCAAGGCGCGGCTTGAAGCGCTCGGCCAGCGTTTCCCCATCGTCGGCGCCGTGCATGGCATGGGCCTCTATCTCGGGCTGGAATTCGTCCGCGACCGGCAGACATTGCAGCCGGCGACGGAGGAAACCGCGGCGATCTGCGACCGGCTCTTGGCGCTCGGGGTCATCATGCAGCCGACGGGCGATCATCTCAACGTGCTGAAGATCAAGCCGCCGCTGTGCCTGACGCGGGAAAGCGCCGATTTCTTTGCCGATTGCCTGGCGCGGGTGCTGGAAGAGGGCTGGTAAGAGCCTCGATTATCCTATTCTCGAACGTCAAAGTCGAAGGCTTTGCCAGCGAAGGGCTCTTTGCGGAAGCTGAAGTGCCACCATTCGCGATCGTAGTTGGCAAAACCGGCCTGCTGCATCGCCTTGACCAGCAGTTGGCGATTTGCCAGCGCCTCGGCGCTGACAGCTTTCGAGCGGGTATGGCTGCGCGGGTCGAAAAAGTCGAAATCCGTGCCCATGTCGAGCGCTTCGAAGCCCGTTGGCGTCAGTTTCCCGAGGGTCAGGTCGATGCTTCCGCCGCTGGAATGGCCAGAGCGGGCGGCAATGTAACCTTTGGCGATCAGCGTGTTGCGGGCGAACTCAGGATAATACTCCGGATCGGGCTTGCCCTTTTCCGACGCCCACGCGACGAAAAATTTTACCGCGCGCGACGGACGGTAACAATCGAAGACCTGCAGGCCAAGCTGCTGCGGTTTCAGCGCCTTCTGCACCTGCGCCAGGGCTTTCGCCACCGGCTCCGCCAGGATGCAGGCCGGTGCGACATAACCGGGAACGACGCTGCGGGTGAAATTATTGTCAGTGGCATACCGGATATCCTGCCGGATCGTCGGATCGATGGCGCGCAGGTCGGCAAACCCGGGCGGCCGCTCGCCGGCACCGACCAAAGACAGTGTGGTCAGGCTTACGGCAAGCACGATCGCCGCCAACCGCCGTTTCATCGGATATCCAGTCCGCTGATCGCCGTATCGCGGTATTTCGAGCCGCGATAGACGGACGAGATCGTCAACATCAGCCACGTCGTCTTTTCCGGCAGGGAAACGCCGAGGTTCTGCCAGTCCTCGTTATCCGTCAATTCCACGGTTTGCGCGCTGCCGCTGGCGGTCGAAACGGTGAGGTTGCGCACCCGGTTGTTCTTGTCGAAAATATCGCTGTTCTTGGTGTATCCGTTGGCAATCTCCAGGCCGGAGACGATCACGGGCGCGTCGAACTCGACGGCGACATATTCGCCGATGCCATCGCCCGACGCACCCTCCACCCAGGCCGTGCTCTTCCTGCCGTCCGTCAGGTTGAGGGAGCCGTAGCGGTTGCCGAACTGCGGCTCGAGTATGGAGCTGACGCAGACCGTCGCTTCGCCGATGGTGAAACGTTGCCGCTGGCAGATTTCGCCGCCGGTGACCGGGCGGGTGGCAAACACCGGCTCCACCTCCTCGGGCATATCCGGCTCCAGGTCCTCCGGCATGTCCCGCTCGATCCTGCGCTCCGGCTGCCGTTGCTCTGTGCTGGCATGCGGCATCTGCTGGACCCCCGGCTCACCGGCAGCCGCGGCTGGCGATGCCATCACCAGCAAAGCCAGCGTGCCGGCGAAAATTCGTCCATTCATCGAGAAATCGCCAAGCATCGTCCCAATTCTCCTGAAGAAGTCACCGGACAAAGGTTGTAAAAATCTCCTCTGTCTTCTTCAAACGTTTTCCGGCACGGTTTCCATCCAAGCTCAATGCGTCTCGCAGGCGACGGTCGCGCCGGAAAGACCGTCGATGATCGGGCAATCGGGCCGGTCGTCGCCGTGGCAATGGTCGACGAGATGTCGCAGAGCGCTGCGCAGGCTGGTGAGTTCCGCGAGCTTGCGGTCGATGTCGTCGAGCTTGGCCTCGGCGATCGCCTTCACCTCCGCGCTTGCCCGCTGCTTGTCGTCATAAAGCGACAGAAGCTGCCGGCATTCCTCGACGCTGAAACCGAGGTTGCGCGAGCGGTGGACGAATTGCAGGCGATTGACGTCGGCGGCGGAATAGTCGCGATACCCGTTTGCGGCCCGATCCGCCTTGAGAAGGCCGATTTCTTCGTAATAACGGATGGTCTTGGCCGGAAGGCCGGATTTGCGCGCGGCGCTGCCGATGTTCATGGCCTGTCTCCCTGTCGATGACGCATCACTAGACCTTCCAGTATCTGGAAGGTCAACCGGCGTTCTTCAAATATCGGCGTCGCCGATTTCCGCCGCCAAGCTTGCCCGCGGCGGCCGAAACGTATAATGCGACGGGATTGACCGCAAAAAACCAACGAACGGAAAGCTTGTTTTGAGCCGAATGGGCAGGAACGTGAAAGCGAAGACGGCGCAGCTGCGGCGCGCCTTGATTTCGCCTGCGCCGCTCGCGCCGAGTTTCCTGGTTTTCCTCTTTGCGATCTTCAGCTTCACGCTCGGCAATGCGCAGGTCATTCATTCCGCCGCCCGCGCCGGTGCGACGGGCACGGAACGAACGACGCAAGGCTCCCATATCGCGACGCGCGACGTGGGTCGCCTGGTGCTGGTCGCCGAGCGCAAGGACCTGCCGCAGACCGGCTGGAACGGTGACGAGCCGGCCCTGCCTCCCGGGCAGATCCTTCTCTACATTCTCCCCGGCAAGGCAGCCGAAGGCATCGTGGCGGCATCGCCCGCCCGCCTGCATGCCGATCCGCACGGCTTTCTTCCCCGCGGCCCGCCGACGATCGCCTGAGCGCGGCGCCTGGCGCCTCCCTGCCATCTTTATTTCCGGCCGGCCGTGGAACAAGCGGTTGGCATCCGTCTTTTCAAGGACTTCTCCATGCGCAATTCACCCTGGCTGGTGATAAGCTATGCGATCATTATCGTGATCGGCATCCTCATCGCCCTCCCGAACGTCGTTTCCAAGGAAACGCTGGAAAAACTTCCCTCCTGGCTGCCGCACAGCCAGGTTTCCCTCGGCCTCGACCTGCGCGGCGGCTCGCATCTCGTTCTCGAAGTGGATGCGGCAGACCTCGTCAAGGAGCGGCTGCAGAGCCTGATCCAGGATTCCCGCCGCACGTTGCGCGAAGCCAACATCCAGAGCACCTCCGCCCGCCGCGTCCAGGATTACCTGCTGATCACGCTGACGGACGCCAGCCAGCGCCAGGCCGCCATCGACGCCCTGACCAAGCTGTCCAATCCGGTCGGCATCGGCCTCACCGCCGGGCAGTCCGACCTCGCGATCACGGCGGACGGCGAGAGCGGCATCCGCATCGCCATGACCCCAGCCGGCCTGGAACACAATATCAGCGCCGCCGTCGAGCAGAGCCTTGAAATCATTCGCCAGCGCGTCGACCAGGTCGGCGTGTCCGAACCGACGATCCAGCGCGTCGGCGGCAATCGCGTGCTTGTCCAGCTTCCCGGCGCCGAAGACCCGTCGCAGCTGCGCAAGCTTCTCGGCTCCACCGCCAAGATGAGCTTCCACATGCTCGGCAATCAGGGCGAGCGCGGCGTCACCGTGCTGAAGGATGAGGAAGGCGCCAGCTATCCGATCCAGGACCGCGTCGAACTCTCCGGCGACCGCCTGTCGGATGCCCGCGTCTCCTTCGATCCGAACACCCAGGAGCCGGTGGTCAACTTCCGCTTCGACAATGCCGGCGCCGTCCGCTTTGCCGATATCACCCGCGCCAATGTCGGCAAGCCTTTCGCCATCGTCCTCGACGACAAGGTCCTGAGCGCGCCGGTCATCCGCGAGCCGATCACCGGCGGTTCCGGCCAGATCTCCGGCAATTTCTCGGTGCAGAGCGCCAATACGCTGGCGGCCCTGCTGCGCGCCGGCGCGCTGCCGGCCAAGCTGACCGTCATCGAGGAACGCACCGTCGGCGCCGACCTCGGCAGCGACGCGATCCGCATGGGCGTCTATACCGGCCTCCTGGGCTTCGCCTTCGTCGTCGTCTTCATGTTCGTGCTTTACGGCGCCTGGGGCATTCTCGCCAACTTCGCGCTGGCGCTGAACGTCATCCTGACCTTTGCCGGTCTGACGCTGATCGGCGCGACGCTGACGCTGCCCGGCATCGCCGGTATCGTGCTCGGCATCGGTCTTGCCGTCGACGCCAACGTTCTCATCAACGAGCGTATCAAGGAAGAGACGCGCAAGGGTCGAACGGTGTTCGGCGCCATCGACGCCGGCTTCAAGCGTGCCTACTCCACCATCGTTGACAGTAACGTCACCGCGCTGATCGCCACCGTCCTGCTCTTCTGGTTCGGCTCCGGACCGGTGCGCGGCTTCGCCGTCACCATGGGCCTCGGCATTGCCATCTCGATGTTCACGGCCGTCTCGATCGTGCGCGTCGTGATGATCTTCATCGCCGGCCGCTACAAGCTGAAGTCGATCAAGATCAGGCCGCTGCTGCCCTTCCAGATGATCCCGGACGGCACGCGCATCAACTTCATGAATGCGCGTTTCTTCGGCATCGGCTTCTCGGCCTTCCTGTCGATCGCCTCGATCATCCTGTTCATCACGCCGGGCCTCAATTACGGCGTCGATTTCCGCGGCGGCATCCAGATGGAAGTCGTCACCCAGCAGCCCGCCGATCTCGCGAAATTCCGTGCCGGCCTGGACGAACTGGGGCTCGGCGAAGTGGCGCTGCAGGAATTCGGCGACGTCAACCATCTGCTCGTCCGCGTCGAACGCCAGCCCGGCGGCGAGGAAGCGCAGACGGCCGCCGTCGAGCACCTGAAGGCCGAAGTCGTCAAGATCGATCCGACTGCCAAGGTCGAGCGCACGGAAGTCGTCGGTCCCAAGGTCAGCGGCGAGCTGGCGACGGCCGGCATCCTCTCCGTCGTGCTCGCCAGCCTGGCGATGCTCGTCTACATCTGGGTGCGCTTCGAATGGCCGTTCGCCGTGGGCGCCATCGTCACCCTTGTGCTCGACGTGACGAAAACCATCGGCTTCTTCGCGCTGACGGGGCTCGACTTCAACCTGACGGCCATCGCCGCGCTGTTGACGCTTGTCGGTTACTCGGTCAACGACAAGGTGGTGGTCTACGACCGAATGCGAGAGAACATGCGCCTCTACAAGACGATGCCGCTGCGCGAGCTGATCGACCTGTCGATCAACGAAACGCTGGCACGAAGCCTGTACACCTCGGTCACCGCCTTCCTGGCGATGCTGCCGATGGCGATCTGGGGCGGCAGCGCGGTGGAAAGCTTCGCCGTTCCGATGGTCTTCGGCATCGTCGTCGCCGCATCGTCGTCGGTGTTCATCGCCGCGCCGATCCTGTTGTTCCTCGGCGACTGGCGGACTGCCCGCCGCAAGCGTGTCGAGGCCGAGACCCCGACCGAAGAAGCAACCGCCTGACGGCGGGAACATTGCGCCTGGAAGGCGAGTTACTCCTTGGTGCGGTCGTCTGTAAGGGCGGCCGCAGTCCACGACCGGTCCGCGACTGCACTGGTGCAGAACCTGCGGTCCGGCCTAGCCAATGGAGGAATTTGATGGACCCGATCCGAATCCCCTGGAAATCCTGGGTCGTCGTCTGCGACGGCGCCAAGGCGCTCATCCTGCGCAACGACGGCGATGCCGACCTCATCAACCTGAAAGTCGTCGATACGCTGACACAGCCGAACGACAAGACCAGAGAGATCGGCACGGACCGGCCCGGCCGCGCCTATTCCCCGCCGGGTGTTTCCCGTAGCGCGATGGAAGAGACGGACTGGCATGCACAGGCCGAAGAGGATTTTCTCAAGGAGGTCGCGGCCAGGATCTCGGACATCGCCGCGGGCAACGAAACGCAACGGATCGTTCTCGTGGCGCCACCGACGGCGCTCGGCATTCTCCGGCAATCGCTCGGCAACGCGGCCGGCACGGCCATTACAGCCGAAATCCCCAAGGACTATGCCCAGATGCCGGTTCCCGAGATCGAGAAGAACCTGCTGAGGCTGGCGGCCTAACCTCTCCGCCCCTCATTCCCCTGGCGCGCCGGCACTTCACCGGCGCGCTTTTTTCGGCCGACCGGACGCTTTTCGCCCGCGGAGAGCTTTCACGCGATCGTAATTTTCGTCTAGATCCTCCCAGATCAATGGAGGAGGGTCCGCGATGCAGGCACAAGAACAGCCGGTGCAGGGGGAATGGCCGCGCCACGACGAGGCCGGCCGCGCCTACAAGGTGCTGATCGCCGACCTGGTCGGCCTGAAATTCGGCCCCGACGGCAGGCCCGATGCGCGCGAGGTTCGTGCCCATATCGAGGAAAAAGGCGGCGTGTTCCACGAAGGGCCGCTTGAAGATGCAGGCGCCCTGGCAACAGGCGTCATCCATTTCTTCTATCAGCCTGACCTCAGCACCGAAGCCGAATTGCTGGCCGAAACCGCCGATGGCCGTTACGACGCGCTGATTGCGGCGGCGACCTTCATCCCGAGGGCCGCCCGTTTCGATCTCGGCGGTGTCCGCATCGGCGCCGGAACGGGCAATATGGGCTCCGCCTCCTGGGGCGGAGGCGGCGGCGAAGGCGGCATTGCGCCCTTGATGAACACGCCGGGCTTCAACAGCCGGGCAACGGCGCAGATGGTGCTGAAGGCGATCCTCAAGGTCTCGCCGGACCTGCCGGTCGACCGGTTGCACGCGCTGGTCGCCGCCGGCGATTTCGACACCGGCCGGCAGTTGCGCGATTTCCCGACGGAAAAGCTGGAGGGCAAGCGGCTCGCCGTCATCGGTTACGGCAATATCGGCCGCGAAGTCGCCAAGCTCGGACGGGCCTTCGGCATGACTGTGACGATCTACGCCCGCGAACGGCACCGGCAATGGATCGAGTCCGAAGGTTTCGGCTATGCATCCACCCCCGTCGAGGCGGCCTCCGGCGCGCATTTCCTTAGCGTCCATACCGGCCTTGGCAGCATCGGCGCCGATGGGCGATACGCCAATGCCGGGCTGATCGGTGCGGACGTGCTGAACGCCATGGCCGAGGGTGCCGTGCTGGTCAATTACGACCGTGGCGAGGTTGTCGATGCCTCAGCCCTCGACGCGGCCCTTGCCGGCGGCAAGGTGCGGCACGCGGCCATCGATGCCGACCTGTTCAAGAATGCCGCCACGGGCGAACTCTCCGGTCCCATGCTGCCCTATCTGCCGCTGGCGGCCCGCCATCCCGGCAAGACGGAGCTTTTGCCGCATGCCGCGGCCGATACGGATCACCCGTCGCGCGTTGCCGGCGCAAAGCAGGCCGTCGACCAGATCGTCGATGTCATCCGCTATCGGCGCGTCACGAACCGCAAGGGCACGCTGCCGGACGGTTTTGTCGACGCCGGTGCCAAAAGTGCTGCCGGCGTCGGCAAGGTGACGGCGCAGCATGTGGCGGAAATCGCCGCCGATCCGGCCGTGCTTGCCGAACTGCGGACACTCGCCGGGCAATCGGCTGCCATCTGGAGCGCGCTGGAGGCTGCCGGCGATGCGACGGAGCGTCTTTCGCTCGCGTCCGCGCAGGCTCGCGATTTGCTCATGCTCTCGAACCGCTACGTCACCCTGCTGCAGCAGGCGGGTCTGCAGGGACCTGCAGAAGACTGACGCTCAGCTTTCGGGGATGTTCTCGCGAAAAATCACCTGCAGCCGCGGCGGATGATAATCGATCGACTGGCCACGAACCGAGCGGCTCAGCATCGACAGCGCCTCACGTGCCTCGACCCGCGGGTTCTGGTCGATGATGGCATCGATCGTGCCGTTGAGCAGCAGGCTTTTGTTGTGCTCGGTCAGCTCGTGGCCGACGAAGATGATGTTTTTCGCCCGGCCGGTTTCCGCCAGCGCCTGGCCGATACCGGTATTGCCGGCACCGATATTGTAGATGCCGGCGAGATCGGGATGGCGCTTGAACAGCGCCATGGCCTCCTCATAAGCCTTGGTGCGGTCGTCGCGGATTTCCCGCAGCTCGACGATTTCAAGATCGGGAAAATCCTCGCCGATGATATGGCGAAAACCCATCTCACGCTCCTCGTGGCCGCGATAGGACAGCGAGCCGGCAAACAGCGCGATCTTGCGCCGGACGCCGCTGCCGAGGAAGCGCCCGAGCAGGTAACCGCCAAGGCGCCCGGCCGCACGGTTGTCGATGCCGATATAGCCGATGCGCGAAACATGCAGGATGTCGGAGACAAGCGTGACGATCGACACGCCGGAGGCGGCCAGCGACCGCATAGCCTCGCGTACCGTCGGATGGTCGAGGGCGATGACGCCGACGCCCATGGTCTGCCCCTGCAGCTCGTGCAGCGTCCGGGCCAGCGTATCGGGATTGAAGCCCTCGATCGAATGGATATGCACGTCGAGATCAGGCTGGGCCGCCGCCTGCTTTTCCAGTTGATGCAGCAGGTTGGCGATGAAGGTGTTGGTGCCGGCCGGCAGCACGAAATCCAGTCGAACGCGCGTCTCCGGCATCAGCGCCGGCGCGCCGTTGCCGAGATATCCCAGCCTGCGGGCCGTTTCGATGACGATTTCACGCGTCCGCTCCTTGACGCCGGAGCGGTTGTTCAGCACCCGGTCCACGGTCGCGCTCGAAACACCAGCCTCACGGGCGATGTCCGTCAATGTTGATCGCAAAGCGATTCCCTTCCGCCAAATGATGTAAATTGATGTATTTCCATTTTGGCGCGATGCAAGGGGTCAATCGGGCAATTCGCTCGAAATCTTTGGCATAGACTGTTGTTTTTCACCGAAAAAACCTCCTCTTCCTCAAAGCCATCACCTCCATGATGGGTTTGAGACTCCCGTAAACATCATTATTGAAGAATTTTATGATGTAAAATGATTTATTATGATGTTGACTTCGATCATTTTGCACGTCAATAATCCCCGCACATCGGCAGAGGAGGATTGCTGCCGGATGGGGAGGAGCTCAATATGTCCAATTTGATCCGCATGTCGCGGCGCAGCCTGCTGTCGACCGGTGCCAAGGCTTTCGCGCTGACCGCCGCCGCCGGCATCGCGCCGCAATTCATTCGCCCGGGCCGCGCCTACGCAGCCGACGCGCTTGCCGCCGGCATGATCGGCGGCCCGACCGGCTTTGCCGGTGCCGAACGTTATCAGTACGGCGCCGAGACGCCGGAAGGCCGCGCCATCGAGGCCGTCAAGGCGCTGAAGGGTGCCGGCAAGGCGCCTGACAAGATCGTTCTCGGCCTTTCCGACGGCTCGATCGGCCAGCTGACGCAGCCGTTCCCGGCCGGCGCGCCGTCGATCAAGGAACTTTGGGAGAAAGAAACCGGCATCACGCTCGACATCGTCGGCGTGCCGAACGGCCAGGAATTCACCAAGACGATGCAGGACATCTCCACCAAGGGTGGGGCGTTCGACATCTACGCCGTCGAATGGAACCGTCTCGGCGACCTCGCCGAAACCGGCGGCATCATCGCGCTCGACGATTTCGTCGCCGCCCACAAGCCGGAATGGGACGATCCCGAGCGCGGCTACGTCAACGGCCAGAAGGGCGTTTCGCTGCTCAACCAGTATCGCGGCTCGACCTACGGCGTCTCGCTCGACGGCGACTTCCAGACCTGGAACTTCCGCACCGACCTGTTCAACGACGAGACCGAGAAAAAGGCCTTTGCCGACCAGCACGGCTACGAGCTGGCAGCGCCGAAGACCTGGAAGCAGCTCGACGAAGTCGCGGCCTTCTTCCACCGTCCCGACCAGGGCCTGTTCGGCTGCACCGACCTGCGCAACCAGGGCTGGGGCTATACCAACTGGTATCAGCGCTACGTCTCGATGGGCTCGCCCAACCAGTTCCTGTTCGGTGACGACGGCAAGCCGCTGATCAACTCGGATGCCGGTTTCCAGGCGACGCAGGAATATGTCGACTCGCTGTCCTACCACTCGCCGGACGCCATTTCCTGGGGCTGGCCGGAACAGTACGGCAACTTCGCTTCCGGCGGCGCGGCCATGACCTGCGCCTTCTCCAACCTGCCGAAGTTCCTCGACAACAAGGCGAACGAAGGTTCGAAGGTCACCGGCAAGATCGGCTCGATGCTGCCGCCCGGCCGCGAAATCGACGGCCAGCTGGTGCGCCGCTCCGTTCTGTGGCTCAACCTCTCGGCCTCGGTCTCGTCGCAGAGCAAGCATCCGGAAGCCTGCTACCTGCTGCTGCAGTGGCTCGGCTCCAGCCGCATCTATTCGTGGATGACGGCCAATCCGGGCGGTTACTTCGACCCCTTCCAGCTGTCGAACTTCGCCGACCCGCTGGTGCGCGAAACCTATCACGACTACCACATGGACGTGGTGCGCGACACGGTGGCCCGCACGGTGCCGACCATCAACTATCCGGGTGCGACGGCCTTCCACAATGCGCTCGACGAAAACCTCGTCGCCGCACTGACCAAGGCAAAATCGCCGGAAGAAGCAATGGCGGACACCGAAAAGCAGTGGACGCGCATTGCCCGCCGCATCGGCGAGGACAAGCTGATCTCGGCCATCAAGGCGAACAAGGAGGCGTGGCCCACCGTGCTCGATTCCGCCGCCGGCTGAGCCGGCCGCCGATCGTCGGGATGCCGGCCGGGAGAAAATCCCGCCGGCATCCCGGACCCCTCGCACCGATGCTGCTGTAGATCCGATGAACCGCTCCATACCCTTTGAAATCTTCCGCTATGCGGCGATCCTTCTGGCGCTGGCCGTCACCTTGATCCCGACGCTCTGGATGGCCTCGATGGCCTTCAAGCCGATCGCGGAATGGTCGGCCACCGGCGGCGATCTCACCTGGTGGCCCAAGGCGCCGACGCTCGACAATTTCCGCTTCATCTTCGGCACCTCGACCAGTGACCTCATCGTCGCGCTCGACCGCACCGCCGGCAAGCCGATCCTGTCGTCGCTCTTGTCGGCCGTCTTCGGCACGATCATCGCCATGGTCTGCGGCACCTCGGCGGCCTACGGCCTGTCGCGCTTCGGCTCCGGGCAGAACCTGCCGCTGGCGCTGATCCAGCTGCGCCTTTTCCCGCCGATGGCGGTGATGATCCCGGTGATGATCATGTGGGCCTTCTTCGGCCTGGTCGATACCTGGTGGGGCCTGGCGCTGATCTACGGCATCGTCACGCTGCCCTTCGCCTTCTGGCTGATGAAGACCTTCTTCGACGACATGCCGCGCGAAATCGAGGATGCGGCGCTGGTCGAAGGCTGCTCGCGGATGCGGGTGTTCATGAAGATCACCCTGCCGATGATGCGCCCGGCGCTCGCCAGCTCCGCCCTCTTCGTCTTCATCCTCAACTGGTCCGACTACCTGATCGCCCTGCTTTTGACGACCCGCGAATGGGTGACGATCCCGGTCTACATGGCCTCTCTGTCGTCGTCGATGACCGGCCAGCTCTACGGCGCCAAGGCCGCCCTCGGCCTCATCGCCGCCGTCCCGCCCGTCATCATGGGCATCGCCATCCAGAAACATCTGGTCCGCGGACTGACCTTCGGAGCGCTGAAGCAATGAACGCTCTCGTTACTGAGGAGAAAATCCCCTTGGCCCACGATCTCGCCAGCACGTCACCCCGCGCCGAAGACGGCGGACGCCGGCTGGGCTTCCTGCTGACGCTGCCGGCGCAGATCCTGGTGCTGTTCATCGCCGTTTTCCCGCTGCTGATGCAGCTCTATATCAGCCTGACCGACTGGTCGCCGCTCGACGGCGTCAGCTGGTGGCAGGCCTACGGTTCCTGGAACAGCTTTGCCAACTACACCGACCTGATGGGCGATACCCGCTTCTGGAACGCGCTCGGCCGCACCGCTCTGGTGATGGCCATCTGCGTCCCGGCGGAATTCCTGCTCGGCCTCGGCCTCGCCATCCTGTTCATGGACGATTTCGCCGGCAAGCGGGTGTTCTATTCGATCATGCTGATCCCGATGATGGTCGTGCCCGCCGTCGCCGGTTACATGTTCTTCATGCTCTTCCAGTCGGGCGGGCCGATCAACGACATCCTCTCGACGCTGACCGGCCAGCCGATCACGCTCGCCTGGCTCTCCAACCCGACCACGGCGATGATTGCGGTGATGATCGCCGACATCTGGCAGTGGACGCCGCTGATGTTCCTCATCCTGCTCGCCGGCCTCGTCGGCGTGCCGGAGGACCAGGTGAAGGCGGCGACGCTGCTCGGCGCCTCCTGGTGGCAGCGCTTCCGCACCATCGTGCTGCCGAAGATGAAGACCATCATCATCATCGCGCTCGCCATCCGCGTCATCGAGAACTTCAAGATCTTCGACACGCTCTACATCATGACCGGCGGCGGCCCCGGCGTCGCGACCGAGACCATCTCCGTCTACATCTACAAGGTGACGCAGAACGACCTGATCTGGGGTTATGTCGCAGCGATCGCTCTTGTCATCCTCATCGTGCTCTCCATCGTCGTATCGCTGGCGATCAGCCGGATGAACCGGAAGGAAGCCTGATCCATGACCTCGATCCACCTCAACAACCTCGTCAAGACATTCGGTGCCTTCACGGCGCTGAAGACCATGGACCTGGAAATCCGCGACGGCGAATTCATGGCGCTGCTCGGCCCGTCGGGCTGCGGCAAGTCGACCACCATGAACATGATCGCCGGCATGGAGGAGCCCTCCGAAGGCAAGATCCTCTTCGACGGCCGCGACATGAACGGCGTGCCGATGGGCCGCCGCGGCGTCGGTTTCGTCTTCCAGAACTATGCGATCTTCACGCATATGAGCGTCTACGACAATCTGGCTTACGGCCTGAAGGTCACCGGCGTCGCAAGCAGCGAAATCGACCGCCGCGTCAAGGCGATCGCCGATTTCCTGCAGCTGACGCCGATGCTGAAGCAGCCTTCGGCAAAACTGTCGGTCAACATCCTGCAGCGCCTGGCGATCGGCCGTTCGGCCATCGTCGAGCCGGCGATCTTCCTGCTCGACGAGCCGCTGTCGAACGTCGATGCCGCCTTCCGCGCCGTCATGCGCACCGAACTCAAGCACCTGCAGCGCCAGTTCAGGCAGACGATGGTCTACGTCACCCACGACCAGCTGGAGGCGATGACCATGGCCGACCGCATCGCTGTCATGGACCACGGCGTCCTGCAGCAGGTCGGCACGCCGCTCGACGTCTACAACAACCCGAACAACCTCTTCGTCGCCAGCTTCATCGGCTCGCCGGGCATGAACCTGATCAAGGGCAAGCTTGCCGACAGCGACCGCGGCCTGATCGTCGATCTCGGCGGCCTCGGCCGCAGCGCGCCGCTGGATGCGGCTCTTGCGGCAGCAGCCCGCAAGGCCGGCGTACAGGATGTGATCTACGGCTTCCGTCCGGAACGGGCGACCCTATCGGCCGCCGGCGAGGGCCTGGCTTTGCCGGTGACCTTCGTCGAGCGCATCGGCGCGCGCACCGTCGTCCATCTCGGCGACGGCGAGCAGCGGGTCAAGGCGGTTTTCGACAACGACGTGTCGGTCGAGAATGGCACCACGGCGCATATCGCCGTCGAGCCGGGTTCGGTTCGTCTCTTCGACGCCCGGAGCGGCGCCAGCATCAAGGGAGCATGACGATGGCCGGCATTTCCTTCCGCAACGTCACCAAGCGCTACGGCAAGACCGTCGCCGTCGACAATGCCAGCTTCGATATCCAGGCAGGCGAATTCTTCTGCTTCTTCGGCCCGCCGCTCTCCGGCAAGTCGACGATCCTGAAGCTGATCCTCGGCCTCGAAACGCCCGACGAGGGTGAGGTGCTGATCGGCGGCAAGCCGGTCAACCATGTCTCGCCGGCCGGCCGCAACGTCGCCATGGTGTTCCAGAACCTCGCGCTTTTCCCGCATATGACGGCGGGCGAAAACGTGCGGTTTCCGCTGGTCGAACGGAAAATCCCGGAAGCGACGATCAAGGCGCGTGTCGATGAAGTGGCCGGCAAGCTGCATATCGGCCACCTGCTGCACAAGCCGCCGGCACAGCTTTCCGGCGGCGAGCGCCAGCGCGTGGCAATTGCCCGTGCGCTGGTGCGCGATCCCGTCGCCTACCTGATGGACGATCCGATCTCGGCGCTCGACGCCCGCCTTCGCGAAGAGACCCGCGTCGAGCTGAAGCGCATCCAGCGCGATCTCGGCCAGACGCTGATCTACGTCACCCACGACCAGGAGGAGGCGATGTCGGTGGCCGACCGCATGGCGATCATGGAACAGGGCTCGATCCGCCAGATCGGCACGCCGGTGGATATCTACGACCGGCCGGCCAGCCGCTACGTCGCCCAGCTTCTGGGGGCGCCGATGATGAACATCATGAACGCCACGACGTCCGGCCGGCTGGAAGCGGGCGAGGGCACCATCGTGCTGCCGCTGGACGCCGCGCCGCAGGGCGTTTCCGGTCTCGGCATCCGCCCGGAAGACCTGAAGGTCGAGCCATGGGCAGAGCGTCATACCGGCAAGCCGGCCAAGGTCTACGAAGTCGAACCGCTCGGCGGCTACACGGTCGTGACGCTGGATACCGGTGCGCAAAAACTCCGGGCGCTGATGCGTGGCCAGCCGCAAATCGCGCTCGACAGCGCCGTGGCATTGAGCTGCAACCCGGCACGGGTACATTTCTTCGGAGCAGCGGGCGAGACGTTGCGTGCGTAAGCTCGAACGAACAAGCATATGAAATGGGAGGATACCATGAGTGATGCCAAGGGCTTCGTGCCCGACCCGCCGGTACGGTCAAAAGATTTCAAGATCGGCTGCATCGGCGCCGGCATGATCATGGCGGAATGCCATCTCGCCGCCTACAGCCAAGCCGGTTTCCCGGTCGCCGCCATCGCCTCGCGGACGCAGGAGAAGGCCAAGGCCGTTGCCGAGCGCTGGGGCATCCCGACCGTCCACGCCACGCCGTCCGAGCTGATTGCCGATGCCAACGTGCAGATCCTCGACATCGCCTATCCGCCTGACCAGCAGCCGGCGCTGATCCGCGAAGCGCTGAAGCAGCCGCACATCAAGGCAATCCTGGCGCAGAAGCCGCTGGCATTGACGCTGGACGAAGCCAAGGCGCTGCGCGATGAAGCGGCCGCCGCCGGCAAGATCCTCTCGGTCAACCAGAATATGCGCTACGACCAGTCGATGCGCGTGCTCAAGCAGATCCTCGACAAGGGCGAGCTTGGCACCGTCGTCATCGCCACCATCGAGATGCGCGCCATCCCGCACTGGCAGACCTTCCTCGAAGATTACGACCGCCTGACGCTGTCGAACATGAGCGTGCACCATCTCGACGTCTTGCGTTTCCTCTTCGGCGATCCCGATGCGATCACCACCGTGACCCGCACCGACCCGCGCACCAAATTCGACCACAAGGACGGCATCACCGTTTCGACGCTGACCTTCCCGAGCGGCGTTCTCGCCGTATCGATGGAAGACGTCTGGTCCGGCCCGCGCGAAGAGGGTTTCGACAGCGACATCTACATCAAGTGGCGCGTCGAAGGCACCGACGGCGTGGCGCAGGGCACGATCGGCTGGCCGGACGGCTCGCCGTCGACCCTGTCCTATGCCTCGAAGACCACCACCGGCGGCAAGTGGGTCACCCCCACCTGGGAGACGATGTGGTTCCCGCAGGCCTTCGTCGGCGTCATGGAACAACTGCAATACGCCGTGAAGACGGGCGAGCCGCCGGCACTTTCCGTCGCCGACAACGTCAAGACCGTGGCGCTGGTGGAGGCGGGTTACCGCTCCATCGCCGAAGGGCGCACGGTCAAGCTTTCCGAAATCTCGATCAACTGATTCCAAGGGAGGATTTTTATCATGATGCAAGCAGGTATTTTTACGGGCTATTTCCCGTACGGCCTTGAAGAGACCGCCAAGAAGATCCGTGCGCTGGACTTCAACACCGTCCAGCTCGACATGCACTTCAAGGACGTCGACGTTTCGGCCGGCCAGATCACCAAGGAGAAATGCGTCAAGATCCGCGAAACCTTCCGCGATCACAACCTGCCGATCTCCTGCATTTCCGGCTACACCAACATCATCCATCCGGATAAGGACGAGCGCGCCCGCCGCGTCGGCTACCTCAAGGAAATCATCCGCCACGCCCAGTATCTCGGCAGCCCCTATGTGATTTCCGAAACCGGCACCTACAACACCGAATCCGACTGGGTGCATCACCCGAAGAACAAGACGGAAGAAGGCTTCGAGGAATGCCGCAAGGTCATCGCCGACCTCGCCCAGCATGCCTATGACCACGGCGCCGTCTTCCTGCTCGAAACCTACGTCAACAACGTCGTCGGCTCGGTCGAGGAGACCGTAAAAATGTTCGCCCAGGTCGATCATCCCGGCCTCGGCCTCTTGATGGACCCGACCAATTATTTCGAGTCCCACAACATCGACCGCATGGACCAGATCCTCAACCAGGTCTTCGACACGCTGTCGGACAAGATCAAGATCGGCCATGCCAAGGACGTCAAGCGTTCGGGCGACGACAAGACCGAGAAGCATGCCGATATCGGCGATACGGACGCGCTCGAAAGCCACACCTTCCGCGGCGTCGGTGAAATCGAACTGCCGGCCCCCGGCCTCGGCTCGCTGAACTACGACCTGTACCTGAAGCGCCTGGCGCAGAAGCACCCGAACATCCCGATGATCATCGAGCACCTCGACGAAAGCGACGTTCCGCGCGCCAAGAAGTTCCTCGACGGCAAGCTGCGCGCTCTGGGGCTTTGATGCATCTGGCGGCCGGGCCTTCGGTCGGGCCGCCAACGACTTCTCCTCCCGTCATCCTCGGGCTTGACCGAGGATCCAAGCACCGTGCGGCAGATGCTCGGGTCAAGCCCGAGCATGACGAGAGGGAGGCTGGTTCCCCAAACAAACGACTGCCGGGCCTTCCGCCCGGCACCTCACCACCGACAACGCAAGGGTCGCTTGCGGTTAAGACAAACAGGAAGAAGACCATGGTCGAACTCTACGGGAAGGCGCGGTCGCGCCGCGACATCGCCGCCAGCGCCGGTTCCTTTTCGCAATTTGCCGGCGTCCGCCTGATGACGCTCGGCGACGGCGTCGAACGCGGCATCCGCCTCCTGGAGTTTCGCAGCGGCACCGGCCTGCGCTTCACCGTCCTCATCGACCGGGCCATGGACATTGCCGATTGCGACTATCGCGGCATGGCGATCGGCTGGAATTCGCCGGCCGGCTTCAAGCATCCGGGCCTTGCCGAATATGAAGGCGAGGGCGGGCTTGCCTGGCTGCGCTCCTTCTCCGGCCTGATGGTCACCTGCGGCCTCGACCACATCCTGTTCATGAACGACGAGCCGGGCGACACCTATGTCTACGGCCCGCGCAAGACGATCAGCCACTCGCTGCACGGCCGCATCGGCACCATACCGGCCAAGCTCACCGGCTACGGCGAGGAATGGCAGGGCGACGACTGCACCCTCTGGTGCGAAGGCGTCGTGACCCAGGGCACGGTGTTCGGCGAACACCTAGAGCTGATCCGCCGCATCGAGATCAAGGCCGGCACCAACGACATCAGGCTCACCGACCGCGTCGTCAACCGCGGCTTCTACCGCACGCCGCATATGTATTGCTACCACATCAATGTCGGCCATCCCGTGCTGTCGGAGAATTCGCGCTACATCGCACCAGTCAAGGACGTCGTCTGGGCGGCGCATGCCGGCGCCGACTACCGCAAGCAGGGCGTCGGTTACCGCACCCTGCCGGCGCCGCAGCTGAATTTCCACGAACAGGTCTGGCAGCACGAGATGGCGGCCGATGCGAACGGCGAGGTGCCGGTGGCGCTGGTCAACGATGCGCTCGGCATCGGCTTCGAGGTGACCACCCGCAAGGACCAGTTCCCCTGCATGTACGAGTGGCAGAACCTGCAATCCGGCCAGTATGCGCTGGGCATCGAACCCTCGACCAACCACGTGCTCGGCCACACCGCCGCCCGCGAGCGCGGCGAACTGATCTGGCTGGAGCACGGCGACGAGCGCCGCTACGACACCACCTTCCGCATCCTCGGCGATGCGGCTGCGATTGCGGCCAGCGAAAGCCGTATCACGGCGCTGGCACAGCAGCCGGCCGAAGAATACCCGCAGCCTTCCGGCAATCACCTGCCGATCGGGGGCCGGGCATGAACATGCAGCTGACGCAGACCATGGAGAAGGTGTCGATGATGTCGATCGCAGGCAAAGTCATTCTCTACACCGGCGCGGCCGGCGGGCTGGGAACCGAAACGACGCTGAGCTTTTTGCGCGCCGGCGCCAGGGTCGTGGCCGTCGACAACAATCCGGAAAAGACGGCCGGGCTTCTCGAAGCCGCTGCCCGCGAAAACCTGTCGGGCCTGACGGTGAAGGCGATCGATCTCTCCGACCTCGCCGCCCTGCGGCAGGAACTGGAAGCGGTGGCAAAGGACGTCGGCGGCTTCGACGTCGTCATCAACAATGCGGCGATCTATCCCTCGAAACCCTTCGAGGACTATACGATCGAGGAGATGCAGGCGGTGCAGCGCGTCAACGTCGATGCCGGCATCGTCTGCGTGCAGGTGGCCTTGCCGCATATGCGCGCCAACAACTGGGGCCGTATCGTCAACATCGCCAGCGTCACCTTCTACGGCGGCTGGGCGAACCTGTCGCCCTACGTCCAGTCGAAGGGCGCGCTTGTCGGCCTGACGCGCGGCTGGGCGCGCGAATTCGGCGCCTACGGCATCACCGTCAACGCCATCTCGCCGGGCGCTTTCCCGACCGACGCCGAAAAGATCCATCCCGATCCGGAAGGTTATGCGCGCTTCGTGCTCGACCACCAGGCGGTGAAGCGCCGCGGCGGCCCGGCCGACATCGCCAACGCGCTGACCTTCCTGATTTCCGATGCCGCGGGTTTCATCACCGGCCAGACGCTGAACGTCGATGGCGGCTGGGTGATGCACTGACCGTTCGTTCAATACAAGGAATTGAAAACAATGGGTATTCTTAGCGGCTTCCGCGTTCTCGACTGCTCGATCGCGATGGCAGGCCCGTTTGCGGCGCAGCGTCTCGGCGATCTCGGCGCCGATGTCGTCAAGGTCGAGCCGGTGACCGGCGAATGGCAGCGCCATGTCGCCGCCGGCGGCGCCGAAGGCAACAAGGTCAACGTCTCCTTCCTGTCGCTCAACCGCAACAAGCGGTCGCTGGCGATCGACCTGAAATCGCCGGAAGGCAAGGCGGTGCTGCTCGACCTCGTCAAGACCGCCGACGTCTTCCTGCAGAACTACCGCCCCGGCGTCGCAAAACGCCTCGGCGTCGACTACGACACCCTGTCGAAGCTCAATCCGCGTCTCGTCTATGTCTCGATGTCCGGTTACGGCGAGGACGGCCCTTATGTCCAGCGCCCCGGCCAGGACCTCGTGCTGCAGGGCATGTCGGGCGCGATGCTGTCCGCCGGCCGCGAAGGCGAGGCGCCGACGGCGGCGGGCCAATATCTGGTCGACGCCATCACCGCCTACACCGCCTTCGAAGGCGCGCTGGCAGCGCTCTTCCACCGCGAGCGCACCGGCGAAGGCCAGCTCGTGCAGGTCAACATGCTGGATGCGATCACCACCATCCAGATGCAGGAGCTCTCCGTCTACACCGTCGGCCATAAGCCGCAGCAGCGTTCGGCCGAGCCGCATGCGCATGTCTACATCCGCGCCCCCTACGGCGCCTTCGCCACCAGCGACGGCTTCATCATCGTCGCCTTCCCGAAGCTGAAGACGCTCGGCGAGGTGATCGGCGAGGACAGCTTCCTCACCATGGTCGATGAGGTCGACAGCTGGTCCCGCCGCGACGAAATCTTCGCCAAGACCCGCGAAAAGCTGAAGACGAAAACCTCGGAAGAGTGGCTGGCGCTGCTGCGCGCCGCCGATATCTGGTGCGGTCCGGTCTATGGTTATGCCGATCTCGTCGAGGACGAGCAGATCAAGCACAACGGCACCTTCGTCGAATACGAACATCCGACCGAAGGCCTGGTGAAGACGCCGGGCTTCCCGATCAAGTTCTCCAAGACGCCCTCGACGGTCGAGCGCGGCGCGCCTGTCACCGGCCAGCACACCCGCGATATCCTGCGCGAAGCCGGATACGACGATGCCCGCATCGACGCCCTGGAAAAGGCGGGCGCCATCGCCTCTGGAGAGCTCTGACATGCATCGCCTGAAAGCGCTGACATGGGATCACCCACGCGGCTACAATGCGCTGGCGGCTGCCGCGCAGCGCCCCGAGCTTGCCGAAGCCGGCCCTGCCATCCACTGGGACAAGCAGCCTCTCGAAGGTTTCGAGTCGCATCCGATCGCCGATCTCTGTGCCCGCTACGATCTCGTCGTGCTCGACCATCCGCATGTCGGAGAAGCCGTTGCCGGCGATTGCCTGCAGCCGCTGGAAGAGGTGTTCGGTGCCGAGCTGATCGCCGGGCTTGAGGCGGACAGTATCGGCCCATCGCTGCGCAGCTATCGATTTGCCGGATCGCATTGGGCGTTGCCGCTCGATGCGGCAACGCAAGTCATGGCCGCACGCGCCGATCTGATCGACGGCATCCCGGCTCTTTGGGACGAGGTCGTCACCCTTTCGGAAAAGACCGGCAAGGTGGCCCTGTCGCTTGCAGGCCCGCATGCCGCGCTCTCCTTCCTCTCCATCGCCGCCGCCTTCGGCGAGCCGCCGGCGGAGAAGGACCCGGACCTGCTGGTCTCGAAGGAAACGGGCAGGGCAGTCTACGACCTGATGCTGCAGCTTGCGGCCAAAAGTCCGCTGTCCGTGCGCGAAAAAAACCCGATCGGCATTCTCGGCCACATGGCAACCCATGACGACGTGGTGCTCTGCCCGCTCGTCTACGGGTATGTGAATTACGTCGCCCCGCAATCCGGCCGGCCGCTCGCCTTCCACAACGCCCCGCGGAAAACCGCCGGCGGCCGGCCGGGCTCGACGCTCGGCGGCACCGGCATCGGCATTTCGCGACGCTGCAGCGTGACCCCGGAACTGCGCCGGCACCTGCTCTGGCTGATGGGCACCGACGCGCAGACCCACTTCATCCCCGGCCATGAAGGCCAGCCGTCCCGGCGGGATGCCTGGCACGATGCCGGCCTCAACGCCCGCTGGGGCGATTTTTACCAAAACACCGCCGATACGCTGGAGCAGGCCTATGTGCGCCCGCGCCACAACGGCTACATCGCCTTCCAGGGTCAGGCTTCGGCCTTCCTGCGCCAGGCATTCGAAGAAAGAGCGGCGGCAGATGCCGTGCTCGACCGCCTGCAGGCACTTTACACCGACCATCGCGGCGCCGGTGGCGAAAGGTAGGATAACAATGACCGAAGACATCCTGTTCACCATCGACGGCGCGATTGCGACGATCACCCTCAACCGGCCGCAGAAACTCAACGCCGTGACGCCTGAAATGGCCGACGCCATCGTTTCGGCGGTCGAGGCCTGCAACGACAGCGACACGATCCGCTGCGTCATCCTGACGGGTGCGGGCGAACGTGCCTTCTGTGCCGGTTCGGATATTCGCGAACTCGACACCTACGAGACCCCCTGGCAGTTCCGCAACCGCCCCGACTATTGCGACGCCTTTCGCGCCCTGCTGAAGCCGACCATCTGCGCCGTCAACGGCTATGCCTTCGGCGGCGGGCTGGAGACGGCAATGTCCTGCGACATCCGCATCGCGTCCGACAACGCCCAGTTCGCCGCCCCCGAGATCAAGCTCGGCTGGATCGGTGGCGGCGGCATGGCGGCGCATCTGATGCATTCCATCGGCGCGTCCAATGCCGCGCTGATGCTGATGACCGGCGATCCGATCCCGGCCGACAAGGCGCTCGCCTGGGGCCTCGTCAGCGAGGTCGTGCCGCAGGCCGACCTCATCTCCCGTGCCCGCGCCATCGCCGAGGTCATCGCCGCCCGTGCGCCGATTGCCGCCGAGACCGCCAAGCTCAACCTCAAGGCCGCCAGTTCGATGCCGCTCGAAAAGGCGATCGAATACGAGCGCGACCTGCAGACCATCTGCTTTGCCACCGCCGACGCCGCCGAGGGCAGGGCCGCTTTCAAGGAAAAGCGCGCCCCCGTTTTCAAGCGGCGCTGAGGCTGGTTTCCGCCGTGGGCGCGCGCTATGGTCGCGCCCAAAGCATTTCCAGCCGAAACGCAATCGCTTCGGCGTCAGAGAATGCGCCAGAACAAAAGAATTTCAGGGAGCAATCATTTCATGTCGTCATCCGATTTCGCCAGGGCCGGAACATTCGTCGGCCGTGTCTGGGACCCGAAGGTCGAAGGTCCGCTGCTCGTTGCTGTCAGGGGCAATGATATCATCGACATCACCTCGAAGACCGTGCCGACGATGCGCGATCTCCTGGAACTCGACGATCCCGCAGCCTATGTCGCCAAGGCGACCGGCCCGGTCGTCGCCACCCTTGCCGATCTTCTCGCCGCGAAAGCGGGCGCACTGGATACGGCGGCACTGCACCTGATCGCGCCGAACGACCTGCAGTCCGTCAAGGCCTGCGGCGTCACCTTCGCCCGCTCGATGATCGAGCGCGTCATCGAGGAGCGCGCCGCCGGCAATCCCGAACTCGCCCTCAAGATCCGCGAAAAGGTGACCGAAATCATCGGTGACAGCCTGCGCAATCTCAAGGCCGGCTCCCCGGAGGCCGCCAAGGTCAAGGAAGCGCTGATCGAGGAAGGTGTCTGGTCGCAATATCTGGAGGTCGGCATCGGCCCGGATGCGGAGGTGTTTTCCAAGGCGCAGGTGCTGTCGTCCGTTGGTTATGCCGCCGATGTCGGCCTGCATCCGATCTCCAAGTGGAACAATCCCGAGCCGGAAATCGTGCTTGCCGTCAATTCGAAAGGCGTGGTGCAGGGCGCGACGCTCGGCAACGACGTCAACCTGCGCGACGTCGAGGGCCGTTCGGCGCTGCTGCTCGGCAAGGCGAAAGACAACAATGCCTCCTGCTCGATCGGCCCGTTCATCCGCCTGTTCGACACCACCTATTCGATCGACGACGTGCGCAATGCCGATCTCAGCCTGACGGTCGAGGGCGAGGACGGTTTCGTGCTGCACGGCAAGAGCTCGATGAAAGAAATCAGCCGCGATCCGCTGGACCTCGTTTCCCAGACCATCGGCCGCCATCATCAATATCCGGATGGTTTCATGCTGTTCATGGGCACGCTGTTTGCACCGACGGAAGACCGTGATACCAAGGGCCAGGGTTTCACCCACAAGGTCGGGGATATCGTGACGATTTCCAACGGCCTGCTGGGCGCCCTGACCAACCGTGTGCGGCTTTCCACGGAGTGCGCTCCGTGGACGTTCGGCGCATCAAAGCTCATGCGCAACCTTGCCGCTCGCCAGCTTATCTAATTCGATCGGAAAGACATTATGACCATCCATCAGAACCTGATCGCCGGTGAATGGACCGGCGTGGATGCCAGCGACAACATCAACCCGTCGGATACCAACGATGTGGTCGGCCGTTATGCGCGCGCATCGGCTGCCGACACCGTCCAGGCGATCGCCGCCGCCAAGGCCGCCTTCCCGGCCTGGTCGCGCTCGGGCATCCTGGAGCGCCATGCGATCCTGAAGAAGACCTCCGACGAGATCATCGCCCGCAAGGAAGAACTCGGCCGCCTGCTCGCCCGCGAGGAAGGCAAGACCCTGCCCGAAGCCATCGGCGAAACCATCCGCGCCGGCCAGATCTTCGATTTCTTCGCCGGTGAATGCCTGCGCCTCGCCGGCGAGGTGCTGCCCTCGGTGCGCCCGAATATCGGCGTCGAGATCACCCGCGATCCGCTGGGCGTCATCGGCGTCATCACGCCGTGGAACTTCCCGATCGCCATTCCCGCCTGGAAGATCGCCCCGGCACTCGCCTACGGCAACACCGTCGTCTTCAAGCCCGCCGACCTCGTGCCCGGCTGCGCCTGGGCCATCGTCGACATCCTGCATCGCGCCGGCCTGCCCAAGGGCGTGCTCAACCTCGTCATGGGCAAGGGCTCCGTCGTCGGCCAGGCCATGCTCGACAGCCCGGATCTCGCCGGCATCACCTTCACCGGCTCCACCGGCACCGGCAAACGCGTCGCACTCGCCTCCATCGAGCATAACCGCAAGTTCCAGCTGGAAATGGGCGGCAAGAACCCGCTGGTCGTGCTCGACGACGCAGACCTGACCGTCGCCGTCGAAGCCGCCGCCAATTCCGGCTTCTTCTCCACCGGCCAGCGCTGCACCGCCTCTTCGCGCCTGATCGTCACCGAAGGCATCCACGACAGGTTCGTCGCAGCCCTCACCGAAAAGCTGAAGACACTGACCGTCGACAACGCCCTGAAGGCCGGCACGCATATCGGCCCGGTGGTCGACGAAAAGCAGCTGAAGACCGACACGGACTACATCGAGATCGGCAAGTCGGAAGGCGCAAAACTCGCCTTCGGCGGCGAACTCGTCAGGAACGAGACGCCCGGCTTCTACCTGCAGCCGACGCTGTTCACCGAGGCGTCCAACAGCATGCGCATCGCCCGCGAAGAGATCTTCGGGCCCGTTGCCGCCGTGATCCGGGCGAAGGATTACGACGAGGCGCTTTCCGTTGCCAACGACACGCCGTTCGGCCTGTCGGCCGGCATCGCCACAACGAGCCTCAAGCATGCGACGCATTTCAAGCGCAATTCGGAAGCCGGCATGGTGATGGTCAACCTGCCGACCGCCGGCGTCGATTTCCACGTGCCCTTCGGCGGCCGCAAGGGCTCCTCCTTCGGTTCGCGCGAGCAGGGCAAGTATGCGAGCGAGTTCTTTACAACCGTCAAGACGGCCTACACGCTGGCCTGATGATACGGCGAGGGGGAGGTTGAGCCTCCCCCTTGTTCCACGCACTGCCGCTGCCGAGCGACTTAAGCCGGCGCAAACACCGCCTCGTTGGCCGAATACGAAGCCCGCTGCCGGACAGCGTCACCCGCAACGCACCGGCACCGCCGTCCGGAAGCAATCTGACCAAAATTGGCTGCTGGCTCTCACTAACTTTCAATGAACATATGAGGTAAGCATGCCTGCAGCAATGCACGCATGAGAAACCGAAAACACTGCAACGACATATCCCGTCGATGCAAGAAAACCCGCGTTCACGAAAATTACTTCGCAATACCACACTACAAAGAAAGAGTTGCGAAATGGCTGACCTGTCAGTTTTTCAATCTTACACGAATACGCCGCAGAGAAGAAATTCTTTCTATTGTTATTCTACAAAATTTTTCATTCAGGACGCAGCGATATTCTTTATACTCGTCGAGGCCTATCGCACCTATCGCAGCAAGAGGCAGGCGGTTTTCCTGAACGACTGGTTCATCGACGGCAAGATCCCGGACGATTTGCAGGAAGGCGGCTATCTCAGCCAGATCAACATCTCCTCCGACCTTCGCAAGGAATACAGCAAGGGAGCGTCCGACGCCGTCAACGCCGTCGGACGCACCTTTGCCGACAAGGCGAAAAACCATGGTGGCGGCATCACCGGCTTCTTCGGGGCGCTGAAACAGAAAACCGGTGATAACAGGCTGTCGGCCGGCGTTTTCGACGAACCGCAATCGCGGGTGGTCGAGATGCTCGACTCCAACAATGCCCACGGTTTTGGCGACGACGGCGGCGCCGGTGCGACGTTCAAGCCGCATCTGCACTACCAGCCCTTCGGCAAATTCGCCACCCAGACGCTGAAATTCCGCGGTGCGCTGAAAGCTGTCGGATTCAATCCCGACGCGCTGGGAATTTATTGACGCTGACGGAATGGGCTGGGGCCATGCCGAAAGAGGTGGAAATACCCAATTTTTGGGCAAACGAAAGAATTGACTAAAACCGGGTCATGTTCTAGCCTCACTCTCGAAAACGGCAGAAGATGCCAACGGCAATAGAGCCCCGACACCGCAAACGCGGTTTGGGGCTTTTTGCGTTTCTGGTGCTTTTTTTGCCGCCGATAACGGGGAGCCTGACTTGGCGACGACGCTGCATACGGCATGGATGGGTTTCGCGACGCCGCGCCAGGCGTGCGGACGACAGGTGCCGTGCCCATGACGCGCCACACCGTTCCGGTCTCCATCCTCTATTCGACCACCGGCGCCTATGCCAGTCTCGGCCGCGAGGCGCTGGCCGGCGCCATGGCGGCGATCTCCGAGGTCAATGCCGATTCCAGCCTTGCCTTCCGGATCGAGCCGCGGATCGACGATCCCGCCGGCCGGGCGGAACGGTATGCGCTGCTGTCGGAGGCGGCGATCCGCGACCATGGCTGTCGCCATGTCATCGGAACGATCACCTCCTGGAGCCGCAAGGACGTACTGCCCATCGTCGAGCGCCGCGGCGCGCTGCTCTGGTACGGTTTTCCCTATGAGGGCTACGAGGCGAGCGAAAGTGCCATCTATCTCGGCGCCTGTCCGAACCAGCACCTGCTGCCGCTGTTCGATCACATGCTGCCCCGCTACGGCCAGCGGCCGTTCATCGTCGGTTCCAACTACATCTGGGGCTGGGAAATCAACCGGCTGGCCCGCGAAGTCACGGAAGCGGCCGGCGGGCAGGTGGTGGCGGAACGCTTCGTGCCGCTCGGCTCGACCGAGATCGAGCACCTGATCGCCGAGATCCACCAGAAACAGCCGGATTTCGTGCTCTGCAATCTCGTCGGCGAATCGGCAACCGCCTTCATCGCCGCCTATCACGCCCTGCGCGAAACAGTATCGGTGCCGCCCGTCGCCACCTGCAACGTCACCGAACTGGAACTCGAAAACCTCGACGTCCCGGCCCGGGCCGGACACATCTCGACATCGATCTATTTCGACGACTTGGACACGCCGGAGAACCGTGATTTCAAGGCGCGCATGGCGCTGCGGCACGGCCGGGAACGCCGGCTGACCACCTCCTTCGTCGGCGCCTACATGAGCGTCTCCATCCTGGCGCGCGCCATCGCCGATGCCGCCACCGATGCACCCGATGCCATCCGCGGCACTGTCACCTCCCGGCTGTTCGACACGCCGATCGGCCAGGTCGGCATCGATCCGCGCACCCAGCACGCCAGCCTGCGGCCGCATCTGGCGTTCTCGGACCGGAACGGCGAGTTCCGCATCATCAGCAGCGCGCCGGCCGCCATCGAGGCGGACCCGTTTCTGGTCCACGCGCTCGGCAAACCTGCCGTCGGCAGGGACAACACCGGAACGGTGTTGAAGGTGATCAAATGAGCCGTGGCGACCGTCTTCCGCTCGCCACCTGGCGCGCCATCATCCTGCACCGGGAGCATCCGTCCGTCGATGCGCTGAAACGGCAGCTGGAGCTGATGCACATCCGCGTCAGCACCGTCTGGCCGCAGCTCGACGAAACGGATGCCGACGCCGATGTCGTGTTCTTCGATGCCGACATGGGGCATGACGGCCAGTTTCCCTGGCCCGCCGGCTTCGCACCGATGCCGATGGTCGCGCTGATCGGCTCGGAAGCGCCGGGGCGCGTCGAATGGGCCCTGGCGCAGGGGTCCAACGCCCATCTGCTCAAGCCGATCGGCTCGACCGGCGCCTATAGCGCGCTGCTGATCGCGGCGCATGCCTACCAGCTTTCCCGCAGCCAGGCCGACGACATCAAGACGCTGGAGGACAGGCTGCGCCAGCGGCCGGCCGTGGTCCATGCGGTGCTGAAACTGATGCAGCAGAACCGCTCCGACGAGGCCGGCGCCTGGAAGCGGCTGCGCAAGATCGCCATGGACTGGGGAATGACCGTGGAGGAGGCGGCGGAAGCGATCTGCCGCGACGAACGGCGCACGCGCAGCGGCGCCTGAGAGAGAGTGGAACAAGGAGAATGCAAGTGTCGATCACTGAAGGTTTTGCCCCTTACGGCGACTACAAGACCTGGTACCGCGTGACGGGGGATCTCGCATCGGGCAAGCCGCCGCTGATCGTGGCGCATGGCGGGCCGGGCTGCACCCATGATTACGTCGACAGTTTCAAGGACATTGCCGCCACCGGCCGCGCCGTCGTCCATTACGACCAGGTGGGCAACGGCAAATCGACCCACCTGCCGGAAAAGGGCGGGGATTTCTGGACCGTCGCCTTCTTCAAGGCCGAACTGCACAACCTCATCGACCATCTCGGCATCCGCTCCGGCTATTGCCTGCTTGGCCAGTCCTGGGGCGGCATGCTGGGCGCGGAATTCGCCGTCGACCGGCCGGAGGGCCTGAAGGCGCTGATCATCGCCAATTCGCCGGCCGCCATGGTCACCTGGATTTCGGAAGCCAACCGCCTGCGCGACGAACTGCCGGCCGATGTCCAGGCGACCCTGCTTCGTCACGAGCAGGCGGAAACCACCGGCAGCGCCGAATACAAGGCAGCCACCGATGTCTTCAACGAACGGCATGTCTGCCGCGTCGTGCCGATGCCGCCGGAGGTCAAGCGCACCTTCGACGCGATCGACGCCGACCCGACCGTCTACCACACCATGAACGGTCCGAACGAATTCCACGTCATCGGCACGATGAAGGACTGGTCCATCGTCGGCCGCCTGTCGACCATTTCGGTGCCGACGCTGTTGATTTCCGGCCGCTACGACGAAGCGACGGAAGCCTGCGTCATGCCCTATTCGCAGGAGATCCCCGACGTGCGCTGGCGCATCTTCGAGGAATCCAGCCATATGCCGCATGTCGAGGAGCGCGCGGCCTGCATGGCGGAAGTCTCAGCCTTCCTCGACGAGAAAGCCTCCTGAAACCTTTGCCTGCCGGACGAAAGTCCCAAAAAGCCGCCCGCAAAAGGGTGCACACCGAACAGTTCAATTCAAACAAGAGGGAACAATAGTATGGGTCTCAATTTTTCTTTCCTTACCCGCAAGACCGGCCAGCTGCTGGCCGGCGTGCTGCTGGCGCAGACGGCGCTGTGCAGCGCCGCACTCGCCGAAGACCGTGCGGAGCTGATGGCGAAACACCGCGGCGGCACGATGACGCTCGCCGCCGTTTCCGCTGCCGGCACCATCGATCCGATGATCAACTACACCGCCCAGTTCTGGCAGATCTACCAGATGACCTATGACGGCCTCGTCAAGTTCAAGCAGGCGGGCGGAACCGACGGCTTCGAGATCGTCCCGGCAATCGCCGAGGCGATCCCGCAGGCGGAAAACGACGGCAAGACCTATGTCTTCAAGATCCGCAAGGGCATCATGTTCTCCAACGGCAAGGAAGTGACGCCGTCCGACGTGCTGGCCTCGTTCCAGCGCATCTTCAAGGTCAAGGGCCCGACGACCGGCAGCTTCTACGGCGGCATCGTCGGCGCCGACAAGTGCATCGAGACGGCGGAAACCTGCACGCTCGAAGGCGGCGTGATCGCCGACGACGCAGCCGGCACGGTGACGATCAACCTCACCGCCCCGGATGCCGAGTTCTTCTCCAAGCTCGCCGTGCCGCACGCCTCGATCCTGCCGGCCGACGCGCCGCTGGCCGATGCCGGCACGACGCCCATTCCCGGCACCGGCGCCTATTTCTTCGAAAGCTACAATCCCAACGAACAGCTGGTCATGAAGCGCAATCCGCACTTCAAGGAGTGGAGCGTCGATGCGCAGCCCGATGGCTTTGCCGACGAGGTCATCTACAAGTTCGGCCTGACGGAAGAAGCGGCGATCAACGCCATCATCAACGGCCAGCTCGACTGGCTGTACGATACGCCGCCGGCCGACCGCCTGCCGGAAATCGGCTCGAAATATGCAAGCCAGATCAAGATCGACCCGCTGGCCGCCTTGTGGTACGCGCCGATGAACACCAACCTCGCGCCCTTCAACGATGTGAGGGTTCGCCAGGCGGTGAACTACGCACTCGACCGCGATTCGCTCGTCGGCCTGTTCGGCGGCGAAGTGCTGGCCCAGCCGACCTGCCAGATCCTGCCGCCGGACTTCCCCGGCCATGTCGACGACTGCATCTACACCAAGGAACCCGGCCCGACCTGGGCTGAGCCCGACATGGAAAAGGCGATGCAGCTCGTCGAGGAATCCGGCACGAAGGGCCAGAAGGTCACCGTCATTGCCGAAGACAACGCCGTTGCCCGCGGCATCGGCACCTACATCCAGAGCGTCCTGTCGGAACTCGGCTACGACGCTTCGATGAAGGCGGTTTCGCCCAACATCCAGTTCACCTACATCCAGAACACCAACAACAACGTGCAGATCAGCATTTCGCAGTGGTACATGGATTATCCGGCCGCTTCGAACTTCCTGAACGTGCTGCTGTCGTGCGCGTCGTTCACGCCGGGCAGCGATTCCTCCGTCAACATGTCCGGCTACTGCAACAAGGACCTGGATGCGACGATGAAGGACGCCATGACGCTGGCGCTGACCGACCAGAATGCGGCCAATGCCAAGTGGGCGGAAGCCGACAAGGGTTTCATGGAGCAGGCCCCGATGGCGCCGCTGTTTACGCCGAAGAGCGTCAACTTCACCTCGGCACGGCTGGGTAACTACCTGTTCAACAAGCAGAACCGCTGGATCATCTCGCAGTCCTGGGTTCAGTAATCAAGACAAGGGACAGGCGGCGTGACCGCGCCGCCTGCCTGCCGATCCGCACAGCCCCGCGCATCCGGACCTTCGGATAAGAAATGACCGACGCTTCCAATACCGTTCTGAACGACCCCGCCCTCCCGACTGCGGTTGCCGCTCGCCCCGCCTCCGGGCCATGGCAGCGCTCCTGGCGCATTCTCAAGCGCGACCGCGCGACGCTGCTTGCCGCCGCCGTGCTGATCCTCATCATCCTGTCCAGCCTGGCGGCGCCGTTTTACGCGCGCTACGTTTCGGGTACCGATCCGTTCCGCTCCAACCTCAGCGCCCGTATCACCATCGACGGCAAGCGGACCAAGGTCATGCAGGCCTCGACGGAAGGCCTCGGCCTCGGCGTCACGCCGATCGGGCCGACCTGGAGCGCACAATACATGCTCGGCGCCGATACGCAGGGACGCGACGTCGCCGCCCGGTTGCTCTATGGCGGCCGCAATTCGCTGCTGATCGCCGCGTCCTCCACCGCGATCTGTCTTTTCTTCGCCGCGGTGGTCGGCATATCGGCCGGCTTCTTCGGCGGCGTCGTCGACAAGGTGCTGTCGCGCATCCTCGATATCCTCTGGGCCTTTCCGGTCTACCTCCTGGCGATTTCGCTTTCCATCGTCTTCATCTCGCAGGGCATCGTCATCGGTCCGGTGGAAATCACCGGCGACAGCCTGTTGCTGCCGATCTTCATCATCGGCATCATCTACGTGCCTTATGTCGCCCGGCCGGTGCGCGGGCGGGTGCTGTCGCTGAAGGAAAGCGAATTCGTGCTGGCGGCGCGCGGGCTCGGCATTCCGGCCTGGCGCATCCTGGTCTACGACATCCTGCCCAACGTCTCGACCATGCTGATCGTCTTCGTGCCGCTGATGATGGGGCTGAACATCATCACCGAATCCTCGCTCTCCTTCCTGTCGATCGGCGTGCAGGCGCCCGATGCCAGCTGGGGGACGATCATCCAGGACGGCCAGACGCTGCTGTACACCCGGCCCGCCGTGGCGCTGGCGCCGGGCATCGCCATCGTCCTGACCGTGCTCTCGCTAAACGTGCTTGGCGACAGCCTGCGCGACGCGCTCGATCCGCGCACGAAACTGGTCTGAGGAGGGTCTTATGGTTTTTGCCGTTCTCCAGCGCATCGGCCAGATGATCTTCGTCATGTTCGGCATCTCGGCGCTCGTCTTCCTGATCTTCTTCGCCACCCCCGGCTCCGATCCGGCCGCCCGCCTTGCCGGCCGCAACGCCTCGCCGGAAACGGTCGAGGCGGTCCGCAAGGAATTCGGCTTCGACCGGCCGCTGCCGGTGCAATATGCCATCATGATGAAGCGGCTGTTCATCACCCAGGACCTGACGTCCTTCGTCAACCGCGGCTACAAGATCGTGCCAGCCGTCGCTTCCGCCGCGCCGGTGACGCTGTCGCTGGTCGCCGGTGCCGCCATCCTCTGGCTGATCGGCGGCGTCTTCGTCGGCGTCGTCGCGGCGCTGACGCGCGACAGCTGGATCGACCGCGGGCTGATGGCGCTGGCGCTGATCGGCGTCTCCATGCCGGTCTACTGGCTGGGTGAGGTGATGAACCTTGTCACCCAGAGCCGTTTCCACGACACCTGGTTGTTTTCCTGGGTGCCGGCGCTTGGCTACAAGCCGCTGCTCGTCGATCCCGTCGGCTGGTTCAAGACCCTGATCATCCCGTGGTTCACGCTTGCCGTGCTCTATATCGGCATCTACGGCCGGGTGCTGCGCGCCAACCTGGTCGAGGCCTATCAGGAGGATTTCATCCGCACCGCCCGCGCCAAGGGCCTCAGCCCGGCGCGCGTGATGATCCGCCACGCATTGCGCACCTCGCTCATCCCCTTCGTGACGATGTTCGGGCTGGATTTCGGTGTTCTGGTCGGCGGCGCAGCGCTTCTGACGGAAGTGGTGTTCAGCCTCAACGGCGTCGGCCGGCTGACCTACCAGGCGCTGCTCAACCTCGACCTGCCGATGATCCTCGGCACGGTGATGTATGCCTCCTTCTTCGTCGTGCTCGCCAATGCGCTGGTCGACGTCGTCTATGTGTTGATCGACCCGCGGGTCAGGGCGGATTGAGACGATGGAACAGAAAGACAAACCCATCCTTCTCGATGTCGACGGTCTGTCGGTATCCTTTGCCACCGACCGCGGCCCGGTGCGCGCCGTCAGCGACGTCTCCTTTCGTGTACACGAAGGCGAAATCCTGTCGATCGTCGGCGAAAGCGGCTCCGGCAAGTCGGTGACGCTGTTGTCGCTGCTCGGCCTGCACGATCGCAAGACGACGCAGGTTCAGGGCGCCGTGTCCTTCCGAGGACAGCACCTGCTCGACCTGCCGGCCAGCAGGATGCGGGCGATCCGCGGCAAGGAGATCGGCCTCATCTCGCAGGACCCGATGACGGCGCTGACGCCGGTCTATACGATCGGCTGGCAGATCGCCGAGCAGATCCGCGCGCATGAGGCGATTTCCGCCCGCGCTGCCCGCAAGCGTGCCATCGAACTGCTCGGCGAAGTCGGCCTTTCCAACCCCGGCGAGGCCGTCGACCGCTATCCGCACCAGTTGTCCGGCGGCATGCGCCAGCGCGCCGTTATCGCCATGGCACTGTCGTGCAATCCGGCACTGCTCGTCGCCGACGAACCGACTACGGCACTCGACGTCACGGTGCAGGCGCAGGTGCTGGACCTGATCCTCAGGCTGCGCAAGGATTTCGGCTCCGCCATCATCCTGATCACCCACGACATGGGCGTGGTCGCCGAAGTGGCCGACGAGGTGGCGGTGATGTATGCCGGCCGCATCGTCGAGCGTGGCCGGACGGAACAGCTGTTCTCGGCGCCGATGCATCCCTACACCTGGGGGCTGATGGCCTCGATACCGCCGCTTTCGGGCGCGCGCCTGCCGCGGCTGCGCTCTATACCCGGCATGCCGCCGACCCCGGAGACGATCCCGCCGGGCTGCGGTTTTGCCCCGCGTTGCGCCTTCGTGCAGCCGGCCTGTGCCGAGCCGCCGCCTTTGCATCGCGCCGGCGACCAGGCCGCCCTCTGCATCATCGACGACACCGAACGCCCGGCCCTCAGGCGGGCAGCCCTTCCCCTGGAGGAAACCCCATGAGCGCGGAAACCTCCGCTGCCACGCCGCTGCTGTCGGCGCGCACGCTGACGAAAAACTTTACCGTCGGCAAGACACTCAAGCCGGGCTCCGGCCGCACCCTGCATGCCGTCGATGCCATCAGCCTCGATGTCTATCCGGCCGAAACGCTCGGCCTCGTCGGCGAATCCGGCTCGGGCAAATCGACGCTCGGGCGCTGTCTCACCCGGCTCTACGACATCACCTCCGGACAGCTGACCTTCGACGGCGCCGACATCACCAAGGCCGGCACCGCCGCGCTGAAACCGGTGCGGCGCAAGATGCAGATGATCTTCCAGGACCCGTCCGCCTCGCTCAATCCGCGCCGCCGTATCCGCGACATGCTGGCCGAAGTATTGCGCGTCCACAGCATCCGCGAGGGCGCCGCCGTCAATGCGCGCCTGGAAGAGCTAATGGAACTCGTCGGCCTGCGCCGCGAATATCTCGACCGCTATCCGCACGAATTTTCCGGCGGCCAGCGACAGCGCATCGGTATTGCCCGCGCGCTTGCCGTCGAGCCGAAGCTGATCGTCGCCGACGAGCCGGTTTCGGCGCTCGACGTCTCCGTGCAGGCGCAGGTCGTCAACCTGTTCGGCGATTTGCGGGAAAAACTGAACCTCACCTATGTCTTCATCGCCCACGACCTGGCCGTCGTGCGCCATGTCTCGACGCGGGTGGCGGTGATGTATCTTGGCTCCATCGTCGAGACCGGCGAAACCGAGGCGCTGTATTCCCGGCCGCACCACCCGTATACGGAAGCGCTGCTTTCCGCCATTCCGCAGCCGCACAATCGCGGCCGGCGCGAGCGCATTCTGCTGCAGGGGGAAATTCCGAGCCCGCTCTCACCGCCCGCCGGCTGCAAATTCTCCAGCCGCTGTCCTTATGCCCGCGATATCTGCCGCGAGGTGCGACCGCCGCTGACGGCCATTGCCAGCGGACGCGAAGTCGCCTGTCATTTTCCGCTGGAATAGCGGTCAGCTGTCCGCGGACTTCCCGTCGAGCGGCATGCGGCACGCTTCGAGAAGATTGACCTTCATCGTCGCCAGCATGCCGAACAGTTTTTCGCGGTCGTCCGCCAAGATGCCCTCAAGCGCTTCTCCGCGGGTGACGTCGCCGATCTCCCGCATGACGTCGAGCAGCGGCCGGGCGTCCTCGCGCAGGTAAAGCAGCCAGACACGCCGGTCCGTCGGGTGCTGGCGCCGCTCGATCAGCCCGCGCTCGGACAGCTTGTCGAGAATGCGCACCAGCGTGATCGGCTCGACTTCGAGGATATCGGCAAGCCCGCCCTGGTGGATGCCCTCGTTGTTGGCGAGATAGGCCAGTGTCTGCCATTGCGAGCGTGTGAGGCCGAGCCCGCGGGCGCGCTGTTCGAAACGCTTGCGCAGCAGCCTGGCGACATCGTGCAGCAGAAAACCGAGGGTGGGTGTTGTGCTCATGAGAAAGAAAGCCTGCTTTTCGTAAGCTTCCTTATCATATAGGCCCGGATGATATCACGGCCAAGCGAAATCCCCTGAGCGCGCCCTCAAACAATCAGTATTGCCCTGAAATCGTTGACGTTCGTGCCTGTCGGACCGGGAACGAACAGATCGCCGGAAAGCCGGAAGGCCGACCAGGCGTCGTGACCGGCCAGGAAGGCACGCGGATCTCCGCCGGCCGCCCGAATGCGCGACACGCTGGCGGCATCCGCAAAGGCGCCGGCATTGTCTTCCGAACCATCGATGCCATCGGTATCGGCGGCCAGCGCGGTGATGCCTTCGGTGCCTTCGATATCCACGGCGAAGGAGAGCAGGAATTCGCTGTTGCGGCCGCCCTTGCCGTAACGATCGGTGATCGTCACCGTCGTTTCGCCGCCGGACAGGATGACGACAGGCTTGGGGAACGGCCGGTTGCGGCCGGCAACCTCGCGGGCGAGCGCCGCATGCATGCGGCCGATGTCGCGGGCTTCGCCTTCGATGGCGTCGGAGAGGATCACCGCCTCGATGCCGGCTTGCCGGGCGCGTTCGGCGGCGGCTTCGAGCGAGACGCGCGCCGACGCGATGACATGGCATTCATGGTTTGCAAAAGCGGCGTCACCGGGGTCGGGAGCGGCGGCGGCCGGCGACCGCAGATGGTCCATCACCGCCTGCGGCAACACCATCCGGTATTCGGCGATGATGGCAAGCGCGTCTTCCGCCGTCGATCCATCGGGAATGGTCGGGCCGGAGGCGACGAAGGCCGGATTGTCTCCCGGCACGTCGGAGACGATGAGGCTGACCACCCTTGCCGGTGCCGCGGCATACGCCAGGCGGCCACCCTTGATGCGCGAGACATGCTTGCGCACGACGTTCATCGCCGAAATCGGCGCGCCCGAGGCCAGCAGCGCCTTGTTGACGGCAATCTCGTCCGCCAGCGTCAATCCCTCGGGCGGCGCCGGCAGCAGCGACGATCCGCCGCCGGAGATCAGGGCGATGACGAGATCGTCCTCCGTCAGCCCTCCCACCAGCTTCAAAAGCGCCGCCGAGCCGGCAAGGCCGGCCTCGTCGGGGACGGGATGGGCGGATTGCAGCACTTCGATCCGTTCGCACGCCTCGACCGGGCCATGCCGGGCGACGACGACACCTTCGATCGGTCCATCCCAGCAGGCTTCGAAGGCCGCCGCCATCTGGCTTGCGGCCTTGCCGGCGCCGACAATAATCGTCCGGCCTTTCGGTTTGGCCGGAAGGTGCGCCCGGATCGCCGCCAGCGGATCGGCGGCGATGACGGCAGTTTCGAACAAGGATGTCAGGAAGGAGCGGGGGTCGATGGACGTCACGGAATCACCTGTCTGGAGCATGCACCGGAAAATCTGCAGATTCTTCGGATAATCATACATGAAAACAAAAGGTTAGAGAGAGAGATGCTTCATCTCGCTCCAGGATTTCGGCGTCACCTTATATCGGCGCGGGCGCGGGGGCGAGCATCGTTGCGCTCATGGCTGAAAATCGTCGGCGGCAGCGGATCGCGGTTGCGGATGATATCGGCCGCCTTTTCACCGACCATGATCGTCGGCGCATTGGTGTTGCAGGAGGGAACCCGCGGCATGACGGAGGAATCGCAGACGCGGAGGCCTTCCAGCCCATGCACCTTCAGATCGAGGCCGACCACGGCCATCGGATCGGTGCCCATCCTGCAGGTGCCGACGGGATGGTGATCGGTCTTGGCATTGGCGCAGCCGTAGTCGAACAGCTCTTCTTCCGTATTGACCTTCGGCCCCGGCAGGCGCTCGGCAAGGATGTAGGGCTTCAACGCCGCCTGCTGGAAGATTTCGCGGGCGATGCGCAGGCCTTCCAGCGACATTGTCCGGTCGTGCGGATCGGACCAGTAGTTCGGGTCGATCAGCGGCGCCGCCGCCGGATCGGAGGAAGAGAGGCGCACCGTGCCGCGCGAGCGCGGGTGCAGGTAGGCGGAATTCAGCGTGACGCCGGCATTCTTCAGCTTTTCGACGCCGGCCTCGATGCCCGAGCCGAGCCCGAGATGGAACTGGATGTCGGGCGAGCGGGCATCCGGGTCGGCATACCAGAAGCCGCCGGTCTCGAACAGCGACGAGGCGACGGGGCCGGAGCGGAACAGCACATATTGCAGCCCGGCCCACAACGTCCGATGCAGCCTGGCGACACCGTCATAGGTATGGTCGCCGGTGCATTCGGAGATAACGAACAGGTCGAGATGGTCCTGCAGGTTGGAGCCGACGCCCGGCAGGTCGTGGCTCACCTTGACGCCGACGGAGGTCAGGTGATCGGCAGGGCCGATGCCGGATTGTTGCAGCAGTTTCGGCGAGCCGATGGCGCCTGACGTAACCAGCACCTCCCGCTCGGCCCGGATGATCTCCGATCCGCCCGAGGTCACCACTTCGACACCGACCGCCCGCCGGCCTTCGAGCACGATGCGGGTGACGCGGGCGCCGAGCTTCACCGTCAGGTTCTTGCGGTGGCGGATCGGCGAGAGATAGGAGAGCGATGCGGAGGAGCGGCGGCGATTGCGCTGCGTCAGCTGGTAGAAACCGACGCCGGCCTGCTGGCGGCCGTTGAAATCATGGTTGTAGGGAATGCCGAGTTCCTGGCCGGCGCGGATATAGGCGTCGCAGATCGGCAGGGCCGAGACCGGCATCGAAACGCCGAGCGGGCCGCCGTAGGAATGGTAATCGTCGGCAAAACGCTGGTTGTCCTCGGCGCGCTTGAAATAGGGCAGGATCGAGCGGTAGTCCCAGCCGGCGCAACCGTCTTCGCTGGCCCACAGGTCGTAATCGGCGGCATTGCCGCGGGTATAAAGCTGGGCGTTGATCGAGGAGCCGCCGCCGATGACCTTGGCCTGGGTGTAGCGCAGGACCCGGCCTTTCATGTGTTTCTGCGGCACGGTTTCCCAGCCCCAGCTGGCGACGCCCTTGGTCATCTTGGCGAACCCGGCCGGCATGTGGAACAACGGGTTCCAGTCGCTGCCGCCGGCCTCGATGAGCAGCACCGTGACGGCGGGATCCTCGGTCAGGCGGTTGGCAAGCACGCAACCGGCCGGGCCTGCGCCGGTGATGATGTAATCATAGGTCATGTCGTCGTTCCTCAAATGATTTGGCGGACGCAGTTGGCGCCGCAGCGCCTAAAGCCGCCCGATCGCCAATCCGCCATCCGCCTGGATCACCGATCCCGTCGCGAAGGCGAACTGGCCGGAGGCCAGCGCAGCGCAGATCGAACCGATATCGCCGGCTTCGCCCCAGCGCTTCATCGGCACCAATCCGGCTTCGATCAGCCTGTCGTATTTGCCGGCAACGCCTGATGTCATGTCGGTGCGGATGATGCCCGGCCGGACCTCGAAGACGCCGATGCCGTCTTCCGCCAGCCGGAGCGCCAATCCCTGGCTGAAGGTCGCAAGCCCCGCCTTGCTGATGCAGTAATCCAGCCGCTCCGGCGAACTCAGCGCGGCAGAGACGGAGGTGATGTTGATGATCGAACGGGGGCCATCCAAGTTGGCGGCTCCCAACATGCGCTTGACAACGGCTTGCGTGAAAAACACCGTGCCGCGCAGATTCGTCGCCAGGATCGTGTCGAAATTTTCCGGCGTCAGATCGAGGAAATCGCCGCGGACGACCGAGGCCATGCCGGCATTGTTGACGAGGCAATCGATGCGGCCGAAGCGGCCGACGACGGTCTCGAGGGCGGCCTCATGCGTGGCGAGGTCGGAAAGATCGGACTGGACGTAGATTGCCTGGGCACCGAGATCCCGCAGCTCCTGCAGGGCCGGGTCCGCCGGATCTTCCGGGCCGATACCGGTGAGCGCGATATCGAAACCGGTACCGGCCAGCGCCTTGGCGATACCGAGGCCGATGCCGCGCCGGCCGCCGGTGACGATGGCGACGGGGCGGGTCATGCGCCAAACTCCGTCTTGGTGATATGGTCGGCAACCCGCAGGGCTTGCGCTGCAACCGTCAGCGCCGGATTGACGGCGGCCGAGGTCGGCAGGAAGCTGGCGTCGACGACGAACAGATTTTGGTGCTGGAAGGCGCGGCAATAGACATCCAGCGGCGCTTGCGCCGGGTCCGTGCCGATCACCACCGTGCCGCATTGATGCGATGGCGTGCGCTTGTCGAAGGCGCGCGACAGCACGATGGGGAAACCGGCGGCGCGCAAGACACCCTTTAGCTTCGAGACGAGATCGAGATGCGCCTGCCAGTTGGTGCGGTGCCATTTCAGCACGATGCGGTCGCCATCGACCATGATGCGGCTTTCCGGATGCGGGATGTCCTCGCTCATGGCGTAGAAATCGATCGCATGCGATGCGACGCGATCCAGCAGCCATTCGGGAACGCTCGGCATGTTGGCCTTGAGGATCTTTCCCGAAACCTTGCCGAGCAGCTGGACATTGCCGAGCGGCGGGCCGCCTTCGCCGTCGGAAAGATAGAAATCGTTGAAACCAAACGTCTTTTGGTAGACGGCGTCGTTTCTGTATAAGGGTGAAAGCGCGATGACGGCACTCGAATTGTGGTTCATGAAGTTGCGGCCGACCTGATCCGAGGCGTTGGCAAGGCCGGTCGGATGCTTGTCGTTGGCCGAGCGCTGCAGCAGCACGGCGCTCTGGACGGCGCCGGCCGAGAGGATCACCAGTTTCGGCGAAATTCTGTGCCGCTCGCCGGCCTTTTCGTATTCCACCGTTTCGATGGCGCCGCCATCGGCGGCGGTGACCAGCCGGGTGACCCGCGCGCCGGTCTGCAGCCGGACGTTCGGATGTTGCAGGGCAAGCGCCAGCGCCACGGTTTCCGCATCCATCTTGCCGTCGGCGCTGTTGGGGTGCGCGTCCCACGGCGTCTTCGCCTTGGCGAGCCAGCGATCGATATCGACGCCGAGCGGCAGCGAGTAGGGATGGATGCCGTTCGCCTTCAGCCGGGCGCGCACTTTGGCGATGGCCGGCTCCTCGGGAACCGGCGGGAAGGCGTAAGGGATGGAGTGGGCGGGCTCGGTCGGGTCCTCGCCGAGCGCGCCGCGCACCTGGTACATCTGCTCAGCCTTCGAATACCAGGGCTCCAGCTCTTCATACGGAAACGGCCAGGCGGGCGAAACGCCTTCCAGATGCGCCATTTCCTCGAAATCTTCCTTGCGATAGCGCACCAGCACCGCGCCGTAGAATTTCGAATTGCCGCCGACATTGTAATAATTGCCGGGGTTGAAGGCGGTTCCATCCGCCTCGTACCAGAATTCCTTGGGGCGGAAGTGGCCACGCTGGAAGATGGCGCGCTGGTCGCGGTTCTCCGGCCGGTCCTCGATGTGGTTGCCCGCCTCGAGGATGAGGATATCGGCGCCGGTCGCCGCAAGCCCTGCCGCGACGGTCGAGCCGCCGATGCCCGAGCCGATGATGACGATATCCGGTTGTGTGCTCATGGTCCGTCTCAGGCTATGCGCGACTGGCTCTGCGGATCGAAGAACACCGCCTTGTCGAGGTTGAATGCCAGGCGGGCGACCTGTCCGGCGGCGATCTTGGCATCGGCGCGCAGGCGGGCGACGACTTCCTTCATGCCGAGCTTGGTGACGGCAAAGGTGTCGGAACCGGCCGGCTCGACCACCTCGATGGCGCAGTCGCCTTCGGCAATGGTCTGGGCGTTGCGGTCGGCGCCGTCAGGATCGGTCAGGGCTTCCGGGCGGATGCCGAAGATGACCTGTTTGCCGACATATCCCGCGAGCGCATCGCGGCCGGGGGCGACGGGCAACTTGAGCGGCGCTGCGTTCGGCCGCTCCAGCGACACCTGCAGGGCATCGCCGTTCTTCTCGATGGTGGCGGACAGCAGGTTCATCGCCGGCGAGCCCATGAAGTCGGCAACGAACATGTTGGCCGGGTTGTTGTAGATCTCGGCGGGCGAGCCGAACTGCTGCAGGATGCCGTCGCGCAGCACGGCGATCTTGGTCGCCAGCGTCATCGCCTCGATCTGGTCGTGGGTGACGTAGACGATGGTGGTCTTCATCCGCTGGTGCAGGCGCTTGATTTCGGTGCGCATGTCGACGCGCAGCTTGGCGTCGAGGTTCGACAGCGGTTCGTCGAACAGGAAGACCTGCGGGTTGCGCACCAGCGCCCGGCCCATGGCGACACGCTGGCGCTGGCCGCCGGAAAGCTGGCCGGGCTTGCGGTCGAGCAGGTGGCCGATCTGCAGCATGTCGGCGACCTCCTTGATCGCCTTTTCCCGCTCGTCCTTCGGCACGCCGCGGATTTCCATGCCGAAGGCGATGTTGCCCGCCACCGTCATGTTCGGATAAAGCGCGTAGGACTGGAACACCATGGCGATGTCGCGCTTCGACGGCGGCAGGTCGGCGACGTTGCGGCCGTTGATGGCGATCTCGCCGGATGAAATCGGCTCCAGGCCGGCGATGGTGTTGAGCAGGGTCGACTTGCCGCAGCCGGAGGGGCCGACCAGCACGAGGAAGCCGCCTTCCTCGATCTCCAGGTTGATGTTCTTGAGGATTTCGAGCGCGCCGTAGGACTTGCGCAAATTGGTGATTTTCAGGAACGACATGGTTCTTACCCCTTGACGGCGCCGGACATCAGGCCGCGGACGAAGTAGCGGCCGGAAACGATGTAGACGATCAGCGTTGGCAGGGCGGCGAGGATCGCGCCCGCGAAGTGGACATTGTATTCCTTCACCCCGGTGGAGGAGGAGACGAGGTTGTTGAGCGCGACGGTCATCGGCGTCGAGGTGGCGCCGGAGAAGGAGGCGCCGAACAGGAAGTCGTTCCAGATGTTGGTGAACTGCCAGATGACCGAGACGACGATGATCGGGCCGGAAGACGGCAGCAGGATGCGGTAGAAGATCTGGAAGAAGCTCGCGCCGTCGATCTGTGCCGCCCGCACCAGCTCGGTCGGGAAGTTTTCGTAATAGTTGCGGAAATAGAGCGTGGTGAAGCCGAGGCCGTAGATCACGTGCACCATGATCAGCCCCCAGATGGAGCCGGCGAGGCCGAGCATGCCGAGAATGCGCGCCATCGGGATCAGCACGATCTGGAACGGGATGAAGCAGGAGAGCAGCAGCAGGCCGAAGAAGATGTTCGAGCCCCTGAACTGCCACTTGGTCAAAACATAGCCGTTCAGTGCGCCGAGGATCGTCGAGATGGCGACGGCCGGCACGACCATCAGGATGGAATTGAGGAAGAACGGCTTCAGGCCGGTCGGCTGCACGCCGATCTGCGCCGTCGACCAGGCGGAAATCCACGGCTCGATGGTCCAGACCTGCGGCAGGTTCAGCATGCCGCCCTGGCGGATCTCGTCCAGCGGCTTGAAGGAATTCACCACCATGACGTAGAGCGGCAGCATGTAATAGACGGCGAAGAGGATCAGCGCCGCATAGATCAGCGTGCGGGTCAGGTGGCCGTGGGAAATGGCGTTCTGGGGGTTGGCGGCTCCGCTCATCAGCGTTTCCCTCCACGGATTTCGGAATAGAGATAAGGGATGATGATCGAGAAGATCATCGCCAGCATGATGATCGCCGAGGAGGCGCCGATGCCCATCGAATTGCGGGTAAAGGTGTAGGAATACATGAAGGTCGCCGGCAGCTCGGTCGCCTGCCCGGGTCCGCCGCCGGTCAGCGCCACGACGAGGTCATAGGCCTTGATGGCGAGGTGGGCGAGCACGACGAAGGCGGAGAGGAAGACCGGGCGCATCAGCGGGATGATGATGCGGCGGTAGACGGTGAGCGTCGAGGCGCCGTCGATCTGGGCCGCCTTGATGATCTCGTTGTCGACGCCGCGCAGGCCCGCGAGGAACATCGCCATGACAAAGCCGGAGGACTGCCAGACGGCGGCGATGACGACGCAGTAGATGGCGTAGTTGCGGTCCTTGATCCAGTTGAACGAGAAGCTTTCCCAGCCCCAGATGTGCATGGTGTTCTCAAGGCCGATGCCGGGGTCGAGGAACCATTTCCATGCCGTGCCGGTGACGATGAAGGACAGCGCCATCGGATAGAGATAGACCGGCCGCAAAAAGCCTTCGCCGCGGATCTTCTGGTCGAGCAGGATGGCGAGGAACAGGCCGAGCACCGAGCAGATGATGATGTAGAGCGAAGCGAAGATCGCCAGGTTGGTGATCGCCCGCCACCAGTGCGGCAAGGCCCAGAGCTTCGAATAGTTGGTGAAGCCGATCAGGTTGTAGGACGGCAGCATCTTGCTGTCTGTCAGCGACAGATAGCCGGTATAGGCGATGAAGCCGTAGACGAAAATCAGAATGACGACGAAGCTCGGCGCCAAGACCAGCTTGGGCAAGAACTCCTGCAATCGGCTGCGACTGTCCATGTCGATCACCACCTGGATGCGCCTCTGCGGGCGCTTTTATTGAAAGAAAGTGGAGAGCAAGCCCCCTCATCCGGCTGCGTCCTGCGGACCCTTCCACCCGCTGGGGAGAAGGCCTTTGCGGCTCGCTCGACATCCCCTCTCCCCTCGGGGAGAGGGCAGGGTGAGGGGGAAGTTCTCCAGCGTCTGCCGGGTGAAGCCTGTTCACCCGGCAGGGTGTTGATGCTTACTTCGCAGCCTCGACGGCGGCAGCCAGTTCCTTCACGGCATCTTCGGCACTCAGTTCGCCGTTGAATTCGCGGGTCACGACGTCGTAGATGGCGTTCTTGACGGCAGCCGGGTTGGCATGGCCGTGTGCCATCGAGCCGAACAGCTTGCCGTTCTTGTCGGCGTCTGCGAGGTCGGCGATCGCCTTCTTGCCGCAAGCGTCGAAGGCTTCGTTGGACACGTCGGTGCGTGCCGGAGCCGAACCCTTGACGACGTTGAAGGCCGACTGGAAGACCGGGCTTTCGATTGCCGAAGCCATGGCCATCTGCGCCGGGATCTTGTCGTCGGCAACCTTGAACATCGCGAACTGGTCGGAGTTGAAGGTGACAGCGCCTTGGGTTTCCGGATAACGGATGCAGACGAAGTCGGTGCCGGGCACCTTGTTGGCCTTGACGAACTCGCCCTTCGCCCAGTCACCCATGAACTGGACGCCGGCCTTGCCTTCGATGACCATGGCGGATGCCAGGTTCCAGTCGCGGCCCGAGAAGTTGTCGTCGACGTAGGACCGCAGCTTGGTCATGCGCTCGAAGGCGGTCTTCATCTTGTCGCCGCCGAGAGCCGCCGGGTCGAGATCGATGAAGGCGCTCTTGTAGAAGTCGGTGCCGAGCGAAAGAACGACGGCGTCGAAGATCGTCGCATCCTGCCACGGCTGGCCGCCATGGGCGATCGGGGTGATGCCCTGGGCCTTGAAGTTGTCGAGCAGGGCGACGAGTTCGTCCCAGTTCTGCGGCTCCTTGCCGCCGGCCTTGTCGAGGGCAGCCTTGTTGATCCACATCCAGTTGGTGGAGTGAACGTTGACCGGCGCGGCGATCCAGTGGCCGTCATACTTCGAGAACTGCTGCAGGGCGCCCGGGATCACCTTGTCCCAGCCTTCCTTGGCAGCGACCTCGTCGAGGTTGCCGAGCGCGCCTTCCTTGGCCCAGTCGAGAATGTCGAAACCGAGCATCTGCACGGCGGTCGGCGCGTTGCCGGCCGTAACGCGGGCGCGCAGGACGGTCATGGCTTCCGTGCCGCCACCGCCGGCGACCGGCATGTCGGTCCAGGAAATGCCCTTGCCTTCGAGGTCCTTCTTGAGGACGTCGAGCGCGGCAGCTTCACCGCCTGAAGTCCACCAATGCAGGACTTCCACGTTCTCGGCAGCCTGTGCGGCGCCTGCCATCATTGCCAATGCTACTGCCGTCGTCGTCAAAAACTTGCGCATCGTATACCTCCCGTTTGCAAGTTGTATCGGCGGAAACTCCCTCTCCGCCTGCTGTGCTCATCGCGTCCTTCCCGAGGACGAGTGGGCCACGGCCTCCCGGCCGTTGGTGCCATTTAAAACGTTATAAATCCTGTCAAGTCAAGATCCGTTTCCATTGACCGGGGAATTTGACCCCGACATCATTACCTGTTGAATTCCAATGCTTTTTCCTGAGTACGCATAATGCCTTACGTACCGCATCGCACAATTTAAATCGTTTGCAGTGCAAGATTGCCTGCCTTGCCCGACCGCGTTATGGTGCCGCCGCAAATGCCGAGAGGGAAGACGACCGACGTGTCCAGCATACCGAAATTTCCCGCCGCGAAGGGCAAGCCCACCCTGCGCACCATCGCGGAGCTGACCGGCCTTGCCGTGACCACGGTTTCCCGCGCGCTGAGCGATGCGCCGCAGATTTCCGCCGAGACCCGTCGTCGCGTTCACCAGGTGGCGTCCGAGATCGGCTATTCGCCGGATCGGGCGGCCCAGCGCCTGAAGACCGGGCGAACCAATGTCATCGCCGTGCTGCTCGAACCGCACGAGGAAATCCTCGGCTACGGCACCTCGATCATGGCCGGCGTCGCCAAGGCGATGCAGGGCACCGCCTACCACCTTATCGTCATGCCGAACCTGCTGCACGCCAGCAACATCGCCGCCGTCAGCTACATCATCCGCAACGGCATGGCCGACGGGCTGATCATCTCGCGCACCGAGCCGCTCGATCCGCGCGTCAAATTGCTGATGGAGAACGACTTTCCGTTCGTCACCCACGGCAGGACGGAGCTTTCCAGTTCCCACCCCTATGTCGACTACGACAATTTCACCTTCACCTACGAGGCCACCAAGCGGCTGATCGCCAAGGGAAGGCGCAAGCCGGCGCTGATCAGCGGTCCGTCGCAATTCACCTTCGCCAGCCATATCCTGCACGGATTCATGACGGCCGTGCGCGAGGCCGGCTGCCCTTACGAGATCATTTCCGATATCGACCTCGACCACCCCGCAGGCGTGATCCGCGACCGGATCGCCACACGCTACCGGCAGGGCGATGCGCCGGATGCCTATATGTGCGGCGGTGAGGTCTGCGCCCTGGCGACGATCACCGGCATGAGCGACTGCGGCCTGACGCTGGGCGTGGAATACGACATCGTCGCCAAGCAGACCTCGCAGCTTCTCTCCGCCATCCAGCCCAAGGTCGAAAGCATCTACGAGGACCTGATGGCGACCGGCGAGCATATGGGCCGCATCCTGCAGAAACGCATCGCCGGCGAGACGGATATGCAGGAATTGCAGGTGCTGCTCTGTCCGCAGGTGCCGTTCGCGGACACGAAGTAAGGAGGGCGCGAGACGCCCGGCATGTCCTGTCATCTTTTCCCTCCTTTCTTTCGAGAGCCGCTTCGTTTCCGACGATTATCGCGGCATCCACCAGCCGGTGCGATTGCCGATATGCATGTTGAGCGTCTTCGTCTCGGTGTAATCCTCCACCGCATGGCGGCCGAGTTCGCGGCCGAGGCCGGACTGCTTGTAGCCGCCGAAGGGCAGTTCCGAAGCGCCGTCCATGAACGTGTTCATCCAGACCGTGCCGGCGCGCACCTTGCGGCCGATCGTCAGGCAGGTGTCGAAATCGCGGCTCCAGACGCCGGCCGAAAGGCCGTAATCCACCGAGTTGGCGATGCGGATCGCCTCGTCCAGCGTCTCGAAGGTCAGCACGGAGAGCACCGGCCCGAACACTTCTTCACGGGCAACGGCCATGTCCGGCTTGACGTCGGAAAGAATGGTCGGCGCCATGAACTGGCCGAGGCCGAGATCGAGCGCACCGCCACCATGGGCCATGGTGGCACCGCCTTCCATTGCCCCCGATACATAGCGGCTTATCTTGTCGAGATGCTGCGGCGTGATGATCGCGCCGACCTGCGTCGAGGGGTCGAGCGGATCGCCGACCTTGACCTTCTTCGACAATTCGGCGACGCGGGCGACAACATCGCCGGCGATGCTCTTGTGCAGGATGAGGCGCGAACCGGCATTGCAGCATTCGCCGGCGTTAAAATAAGCGCCGAACACGGCGGCATCGACGAAGGCTTCGAGATCGCAATCGGGGAAGACGATCTGCGGGTTCTTGCCGCCGAGTTCCAGCGACACTTTTTTCAGCGTCTGCGCCGCATTGGCCATGGTCAGCCGGCCGACGCCGGTGGAACCGGTGAAGGACACCATGTCGACATCGGGATGGCTGGTGAGCGTCGGGCCGACTTCGGCGCCGGTGCCGACGATGATGTTGACGACACCTTCCGGCACGCCGGCTTCCAGCAGGATTTCACCGAGCACCAGCGTCGAGCCGGAGGTCAGTTCCGAGGGCTTGACCACCGTCGTGCAGCCGGCGGCGAGCGCGAAGGGCAGTTTCTGACCGACGATCAGGAAGGGGAAATTCCACGGCGTGATGATCGAGACGACGCCAACCGCCTCGCGCAGCACGACGCCGAGGGTTCCGTCGCCCAGCGTGTTGTAGCTTTCCCCGTGCAGGTCGCGGGCAAGCGCTGCCGCATAGCGCCAGATATCGACGGAACCGGCGATTTCGCCGCGCACCTGGGAAATCGGCTTGCCGGCCTCGATGGCATCGAGGAAGGCGAGTTCTTCGGCCCGGTCGGCGATCAGGTCGGCGACTTTCAATAGGATGCGCGAGCGCTCCGAAGCGGTCATGCGCGGCCAGGGGCCGGTGTCGAAGGCTTGGCGGGCGACGGAGATGGCGCGCTCGGCATCCGCCCTGGTGGCCGCCTGATAGCGGCTGACGGTGACGCCGTGGCTCGGCGCGATGCGCTCGATGGTGCGGCCTTCGGCGCCCTTGCCCCAGGAGCCGCCGATCAGCATGGAGAACTCGCGCAGCTTCAGGTCCGCTGAGGGCTTCGGGCGGATTTCGATCGTCATTACCATTCTCCCGTAAAATGTGCGGCGCGCTTTTCCGAAAAGGCCGCGACGCCTTCCTTCAGATCGCCGGTCTTGGCGACGAGGATGGAGCCCAGCGCCTCGACGGCTGCGCCATTGTCTTCACCGTTGGCAACGGCGAGCATCAGTTTCGAAATTTCGAGCGCTGCCGGTCCGCGGCTGGCGATGCGGGCGGCGTATTCTTTTGCCGCGGAGACGACGGTGCCGGTCTCGACCACCGCATCCGTCAACCCCAGCGCCAGCGCCTCGGAAGCGGAAAAGATCTCGCCGCCCAGCACCATGCGCCGGACGATCTGCGCGCCAAAACGCTTGACCAGCCGCTGCGTGCCCGACCAGCCCGGCACCATGCCGAGCGAGGTTTCCGGCATGCCGATGCGGATCTGGCTTTCGGCGATGCGGATATCGGCGGCACCGGCAAGCTCCAGCCCGCCGCCCAGCGCATGGCCGTTCATGGCAGCGATCAACGGCATGCGCAGCGTCGCCAGCCGGTCGAAAACCCGGTGGCCGAAGCGCACCCATTGATGGCCGAAGTCGTTGGCGCTCATGCCGCCCCAGGCCTTGATGTCGCCGCCGGCGGAAAAGCCCTTGCCTTCGCCGGTGAGGATGGCGACGCGGATATCGGCATTGGCCTCCACCGTATCGCAGGCGCCTGCGAGCGCCTTCAACATGTCGATGTCGAAGGCATTGAGCTTTTCGGGTCGCGACACGGTCATGATCGCGACGGCGCCTTCAATGTCGATGCGCACGCCCTTCTCAGCCATGGGTCGCTCCCCTCAGCGTGCGCGGCGCCTTGGTCGGCAGCGTCAGGTGGAGCGGCGCCTCGCTGAACAGCGCGGCATCCATGGTCTTGAGATTGTCGGAGACGATCAGCGGGAATTCCGCCTGGTCGAGAATATGGGCCTGCAGGTCGACGCCCGGTGCGATTTCTGTGAGCACGATGCCCTCGGGCGTCAGCTTCATCACCGCACGTTCGGTGACATAGGTGATATCCTGCCCCTGCTCGACGGCGCGGCGGCCGGAGAAGGTGACGTGCTCGACGTCGTTGACCAGCTTCTTCAGCTTGCCGTCCTTTTCGATCACCAGCCTGCCGGCCTCGATGGCGAGCTTGGCGCCGGCATTAAACATGCCGGAGAAGACGATCTTCTTTGCCCGGGCGGTGATATCGACAAACCCGCCGGCACCGGCCGTCACATGCGGGCGGAAAGAGAGTTTCGAGACGTTGACCGAACCGTCGCGACCGATTTCCAGGAAAGAGAGCAGCGAGGCGTCGAAACCGGCGCCCTGGAAATAGGTGAACTGGTAGGGCGAGGGCATGTAGGCATCGGCATTCGAAGCGCAGCCGAAGGCGAAATCGAGCAACGGCACGCCGCCGACGGCGCCCTGTTCGATCACCCAGGTAACGGCGCCATGCAGGCCTTCTTCGAGCAGGATGCGCGGCACGTTGGCGGAAATGCCGAAACCGAGGTTGACGCAGCTTCCGGCCTCCAGCTCCTGCGCCACACGGCGGGCAATCACCTTCTGGATGTTGAATTCCGGCACGCGAAAACTGTCGAGCGGGCGAAAAATTTCGCCCGAGATCGCCGGGTCGTAGACCGTCTGCGTCGTCTGCTTCTGGTCGGGATCGACGATGATATAATCGACCAGCATGCCGGGCACGCGCACGTCATGCGGCTTCAAGGAGCCTTCCTTGGTGATGCGCTTCACCTGGGCGATGACGATGCCGCCATTATTACGGGCGGCCAGCGCCTGGTCGAGGCCGCCGAGATAGGCGCCTTCATGTTCGTAGGTGAGGTTGCCGCGCTCATCGGCCGTCGTGGCGCGGATGATCGCCACCTGCGGCACGATGGCCGGGAAATACAGGTATTCGTCGCCGGCGAAGGTGATCTTTTCGACCACCGCTTCGGCCTTCGCCGCCTCGTTCATGGCGCAGCCATGGCGGGAGGGATCGACGAAGGTATCGAGGCCGATCTTGGTGATGACGCCGGGGCGCTTCGCCGCTGCCTCGCGGTGCATGTCGAACAGCACGCCGGAGGGGATGTTGTAGGCCGGGATCTCGTTGCCGGAAATCATCTGCCAGATCAGCGGCGGCTCGGAGGAAGACGGACCGGAAGGATAGGAGCCGCCGATGATCTTCTTCAGCAGCCCTTTTTTAGCAATATAATCCACTCCCTTTATGCCGCTCATGTCGCCGGCGGCGATCGGGTGCAGCGTCGTGATGTCCTGCGGATGACCGGTGGTCTCGAAACGCTCGCTGATCGCCTTCAGCATCAGGTCCGGGCAGCCGAGGCCGCTCGACGACGAGACGGAAACGATCGCTCCATCGGGGATCAGGGCTGCAGCCTCGGCGGGGGTGATATGCTTGTTCATGTCAACAACTCAGAGTCCGGGTTCGATCTTGGCGGTCGCGCCGCTTGCGGCAGCCTTGGCGACGGCAAGGCCGGTTGCCAGCGACCAGACGCCGTCCTCGCCGGTGCACAGCGGCTTGCCCTTGCCGGCAATGGCCGCGTCGAAGGCGGCCAGCGTGTTTTCATAAAGATTGCGGTGGTCGAGCGGCAGGGCCTGCTCGCCCTCGGCATTGCGCAGGATCACGGTGCCGACAGGCTTCTGGGTCATGCAATGGCTGCCGAGAAGCGAACCTTCCGAGCCATGCACCTCCAGCGCCGTCACCGCATATTTGGTGGTGAAACCGTCGTGGAAATGGGCGATCAGGCCGGACTTGAAGCGCAACACGCTCATCGCTGCGTCTTCAAGGCCGGATTTGGCCATGCCGCCATGCTGGGTGAGCGCAATCGCCTCCACCGGATCTTCGCCGAGAACGAAGCGCAGGGCATCGGTATCATGCACCGTCAGGTCGAGGATTGCGCCGCCGCCGGCTTCCGGCTTGTCGAGGCGCCAGCCCTGCAGGTGCTCCGGCAGGTAGCCGGCATGGCAGATGCGGGCAGCGATCGGCTTGCCGATCCTGCCGGCGGCAATGGCATCGCGGATGGCGCGGTGCGTGGCCGCGCCGCGCAGATGATGGTTGGTGGCCATGACGACACCGGCGGCGCGCGCCGCCTCGACCATGGCGCGGGCATCGTCCAGGCCGGTCGCCAGCGGCTTTTCGCACAAAATGTGCTTGCCGGCTTTCGCTGCGGCGAACACCTGGTCGCGATGCAGCTCGTTGGTGGTGGAGATATAGACGGCATCGATCTCGGGATCGCCGACCAGCGCCTCAAGCGAGGTGACCGATTTCGGGATGGTGTGGTCGGCCGCATATTTGGCGCCGCGCTCGGCGCTGGTGCTCATCACCGAGACGATCTCTCCTCCGACCGCCCGGATCGCATCGATCACCCATTCATGGGCAATCGTGCTGGCGCCAATCAAACCCCACCGCGTCATACCGCATTCCTCCACTGCTGGTTTTTCATTCCGGCGCCGCAGCTCTGCCTGACGACGAGGCGCACCGCACCGACGATCGCTTCCGGCTCCGCCTTGCCGGCATTGATCTGCTTCATTAAAAGCTGCGCCGCCCGCCGGCCCATACCCTGCGGATCGACATTGACCGTGGTCAGCGCCGGCACCGCCGTCTTCGCCTCGATCACATCGTCGAAGCCGATCACAGCAAAATCGGCGCCGGGCTCCATGCGCCGGGCACGCAGGCCGTCGCAGACGCCGAAGGCGACCGCATCGTTGAAACAAAGCGCTGCCGTCGGCCGCTCGGCGATCAGCATGGCGCGCTCGATCGCCTCGACGCCGCCGGCACGCGAGGGCGCCGAACCGACGATCAACTCCTCGGCAAACGGCAGGCCAGCGGCCGCCAAGCCATCACGAAAACCCTTCAGCCTGTCTTCGAAGACGGCGGTATCGGGAAAACCGCCGAGGAAGGCGATACGGCGATGGCCGAGACCGGCCAGATGCGCCACCGCCTGTGCCGCACCCATGCGGTTGTCGGAGAGCAGCGACGACACCTTGGCGCCGGAAATGTTGCGCACCGTCAGCACCACCGGAATGCCGCTGGCCACCAGCGGCTTGAAATCCGCCGCTTCCGTGCCGCGGGCAGGCGAAATGATCAGCCCGGAAATGCCGTGCTCGCGCATCGAGGCAATGACCTCGCGCTGGCGGTCGATGCTTTCGCCGGTGTTCGACAGGAACTGCACATAACCCGCCGACTGCACGACCATGTCGACGCCGACGGCCAGCTCGGCAAAGAAGCTGTTGGTCAGGTCGTTGACGACGATGCCGATGATTTTTGAAGACGCGGTCTGGCGCAGGTTGGCGGCGGCACGATTGTAGACGTAGCCGAGATCGCGGATGACCGCATTGACCTTCGCCCGGGTCGCCTCGTTGACCAGCGGACTGCCCTGCAGGACAAGGGAAACGGTCGACTTCGACACGCCGGCGGCATGCGCGATATCGACAACTGTCACCCGTCCCTTGCTCATCGTTTCCTCCGCGGCCCTCCCGGCCTTTGTGTCGTTCATAATTGGATCGATCCAAATTTGTCAAGCGTGAAAATAGGGAATGTATGGAATAGGGAGGTCTATTTCACGCTGCCGAGCGCCGCTAGGCTCGAACTGCCATGAATGCAAAGGCCAGATGGAACGGGCGACAATCCCCCGAACCCCGTCATGCTCGGGCTTGACCAGAGCATCCAGGCACCCTCTCGATAGGCTTTTATTCTATTGATATAATTAAAATAATGACAGAACCGCAGATCCTCGGGTCAAGCCCGAGGATGACGAAAGAGGAGAGGGAGGCAGGCAACGGTGAACGCCTCTGCGGATTATAGGCATGCTCGGCACGGCGTATCGGAGAGCCCTTCCCGGGCGCCGCCCCCACATCACCAACTCGCCCTTGCAATTTGGAACGATCTAAATTATCACCCTCCAAAATCGCGGAGGAACCCAATCGATGACAAGTGTAAAGCTCCCGAAGGCGGATGGGACGGTCGAGACCTACAGCCTGACCGGCACGCCGACCGGGCGTCCGGCGGCCGTGCCGACGTTCAATCGCATCGCTTATGCGGCTGCCCATGTCGTGTCCGATCCGGGCCATGAACGCGATCCGTGGAACCGCCCGGCGATCGACTGGAAAGCGACGATGGGTTTTCGCCATCATCTCTGGTCGCTCGGCTTCCGGATCGCCGAAGCGATGGACACGGCGCAGCGCGGCATGGGCCTCGACTGGACCGGCGCTCAGGAACTGATCCGGCAGTCGCTGACGGAAGCAAAAACCGTCGAGGGTGCCTATCTCGCCTGCGGCGCCGGCACTGACCACCTGTCGCCGGCCGAGACCAGGACGCTGGACGACGTGATCCGCGCTTACGAAACCCAGGTCTCCTTCGTCGAAAAGCACGGCGGACGCACCATCATGATGGCCAGCCGGGCGCTGGCGCGGGTGGCCCGCTCCAGCGACGACTATGCTGCCGTCTATGGCCGGATCCTCGGCCAGACGAAGGACAAGGTGGTGCTGCACTGGCTGGGCGACATGTTCGATCCGCAGTTGGCCGGATATTGGGGCGGCGACACATTCGAGGCGGCGCTGGAAACGGTGCTGTCGATCATCGCCGACAACCGGTCGAAGGTGGAAGGCATCAAGATTTCGCTGCTCGACAATGCCAGGGAGATCGAACTGCGCAAACGCCTGCCGGATGGCGTCCTGTGCTTCACCGGCGACGATTTCAATTATGCCGAACTGATCGAAGGCGACGGCGAGCGGCATAGCCATGCGCTGCTCGGCATTTTCGACGCCGTCGCACCGCAGGCTTCCAAGGCACTCGCTGCCCTCGCCAGCGGCGACACGGCGACCTTCCGCGCCGTTATCGAGCCGACCGTGCCGCTGTCGCGCAAGATTTTCGAGGCCCCGACGCAATATTACAAGGCGGGCGTCGTCTTCCTCGCCTGGCTGAACGGCCACCAAAATCATTTCACCATGCCGGCCGGCATGCAGTCGGCCCGCGGCATCCATCATTATGCCGATATCTTCCGCCTTGCCGACCAGGCAAACGTGCTCGACAGGCCGGACCTGGCGATCCGCCGGATGAGCCATCTGCTCGCCGTCAACGGCATCGAATGACAATGAAAAGGGCGATGGAAAAAGTTCCATCGCCCTGAAAAAATATTCTAATCCTGAACTTTCACCTGACGGTCATCTTTTTCTCTCCGACTGAGAAAACAAGGACCGAAATACCCCTGCTCCGGCACAACCGCAGCACGATTTACCCTGCACCTCAGGCGTAGGGAACAGCTTCGTTCTTGCTGGCCAGCAGATCGGCGATGGCGCGTTTCACCGCTGCCGGTGAATCGAAATGCTGCTCATCCAGGTCATGGACGTGGAATTTCACGGCGATAAACTTCAGACGATCGTCGTCCGGGATGACAATTCCTACAGGAACCCCTGCGAATTCAATGACTTGCTTTTGCATATGCGTACTCCCTCCGCGCGACGGCGCAGACTAGGCGAATTGACGTGTGAAAAATCCGGAAGTGGACTCAGAACGACATTCGACAGGACGAACGGGAGGTGGGGTGCGAGCATTTCACCACAAGCGCCGACTGTCCAAGGATGGACGTAATTGGATGTTTTTTGAACATGTCACTCTCCCCAGTTGGTGTTGCGCTCGGTTTGACCCCGGATCGAAAGACAATTCGATCAACTCGAACTATCTACCTCAATCCCGATTCCCGTTCAATGGCAAAAAACACCTTAGATAGAATTTTTTTCCATTTGATGACGAAAAGGAGGCGGCAACGTGAAAAGTTGATTTTTTCCGAAGCGCTCCCGATCGACAGACTCCTTCCCAAGATCGGCAACAGGGTGGAAATAGGAAGCCGAGACGGCGGCGGCAATGGCTGACGCCGAAGGCAGGATTCACAAGATCGTGTTGGTGCAGCGCGAAACCCTGAGCCGGCAAACAACAAAAAACCGCCGGCGGGGCACCGGCAGTTGCTCACGGCATCGATTTGGCCACGCCTAGCGGCGCAGAGCAGGGCTGAAGACCATCAGGCTCAAAATTTCGAACAGCACCTGCGCGCCCGCCTGGGCCGTGTTGAAGGTCGCGTCATATTGCGGCGCCACCTCGACGACGTCGCCGCCGACGATGTTGAGGCCCTTCAGGCCGCGCAGCAATTCCAGCACCTCGCGGGTGGTCAGGCCGCCCACCTCGGGCGTGCCGGTGCCGGGCGCAAAGCTCGGGTCGAGGCTGTCGATATCGAACGAAACGTAGGTCGGGCCATCGCCGACGATGGCGCGCGCCTTTTCGATGATCGCCGGGATGCCGAGGCCGGTCACTTCCTCCGCATGCACCACCGTCATGCCGGCCTCGTAGGAGAACTCCCAGAGATATTCCGCCGGGCCGCGAATGCCGATCTGGATGGTGCGCGTCGGATCGAGCACGCCGTCGAGCACCGCGTTGCGGAAGGGACCGCCGTGGTGGAATTTCGTCTGGTCGAACAGGCCGCTGGTGTCGCAATGCGCGTCGATGTGGATCATGCCCACCGGCGCTTTCTTGCCGACCGCCTTGAGGATCGGATGGGTGATGGAGTGATCGCCGCCGACGGAGAGCGGCAAGACACCGGCCTCGACGATCTGGCCGATGCGGCGCTCGATATCGTCATGGCTCATTTCCAGCCGGTAGCGGCTGGCGAACGGCACGTCGCCGATATCGGCAACCTTGATCTCGAAGGCCGGGGCGCATTTCAGCACGTGGTTATAGGGGCCGATACGATCGATGGCGCGCAGCGCCCGCGGCCCGAAACGCGAACCCGGACGGTTGGTGACGCCGAGATCCATCGGCACGCCGGTGATGGCCACCTGCAGGTCGCCGAAATCCGGATTGGCGGCATCCATCGGCTGGTAGGGCGCGCTCAGGAATGTCGGCACCCCGGCATAAGGCGCCACGCGCGTGCCGTTGGAAAAGATCTTGTCGGCAACCTTGGCGAAGGCGGGATCGAAGATTTCGCCGGCCTGGCCGTCGGAATATTTCGCGCGCAGCGCGTCGAGCTTGCTGTTGTCCCATGTCATTGTCGTTCACCTCTTTGTTTGGGGACCGCTTCTCGTCGAACGACGCGGCGTTCCCGATGGAATTGCAGACATTAGGGCGCAACTGATCTGGAAAGGCAATTGATATTGTTGTAGCGTTTCCTGTGAGAAAAATTCACGGATAGTCTCGATCCGATGTCAGTTCGCCTGCCGCCGCTCAATCCGCTTCGCGCCTTCGATGCCGCCGCCAGACGTGGTTCCGTCTCCGCCGCCGCGCGCGAACTGAATGTCACGCACGGCGCCGTCAGCCACCAGATCAAGACCCTGGAAGATACGCTCGCCGTCAGGCTTTTCGAACGCGGCGGCAAGCGGTTGCGCCTGACGCCGGAGGGCGCACTGCTTTTTCCCGCCGTAACCAAGGCGTTCGAGGATATCGCCGCGGCGACGGCGCTGCTTGCCAAGCCGCAGACCAGCGGCGCCTTCAAGGTCGCCTGCGTTCCGGCCCTTCTGTCCTTCTGGCTGCTGCCGCGCCTCAGCCAGTTCACCAGCCGCTTTCCCGATATCAGCCTCACCCTGATCGCCTCGAACGACCCGGCCTTGCTGCATGCGCCCGACATCGACCTCTGCCTGCTCTATGGCAACGGCCGCTGGCCGGAGGCCTGGGTGCGGCTGTGGAGCAGTTTCGAGCTGTTTCCGGTGGTCAGTCCGACGCTTCTCAGCAGCCGGCCGCTTCGGTCCGTCCGCGATCTGCGCGACCATGTGCTGCTGCACGGCGATGACGGCGGCGAGTGGCAGACATGGCTGGCCGCCGCCGATGCGCTCGACCTGCCGCGGGCGCAACAGCATTTCATAAGCGACGCACGGCTGTCGACCGAGGCCGCGCTCAACGGGCAGGGGGTGGCGCTCGGCGATGCGATCACCGCCAGCACGCTGGTCGGCCGCGGCGACCTCATCATCCCGTTCGATCTCTCCGTTCCGGCCAAGGATGCCTATTATGTCGCCTGCCGCCCGGCCGCCAAGGCGACACCGATCGCCCAGGTGTTCATCGACTGGCTGTTTGCCAGCCTTGAAAGCGAACGCCTGGCCGAACCGCAGGGATTTGCCCGCCATATCGTCCGCAGCCGGGCCGGAAAGGCCGAGGTGGTGGAAAACCCGCCGCCGCATGGTTCCTGACGACAGGAAAATGGTATGACGACATCGCTGCCGAAACCACGCCGCTATCCGGGCCGCGCCGCCCTGCCGAGACGTCTTTTATTCCATCGTATTTTTAGGAACCGCCATGCCCCTGCCGACCCTCAATCCGCTGATCCGCTCCCTGTCCGCCCCGCCGGTTCCCTCCGTGCTGGCCTGGGGCAGGGAATACGGGGGAGACAGGGGGCCGCTCATCGATCTCAGCCAGGCGGTGCCCGGCTATCCGCCGCACCCTGATATGCTGGCCTGGCTTTCCGAGGCGGCCGGATCGCGGCGCTTTACCGGTTACGGCGCCATCGAAGGCGAGGATGAGCTGCGCCAGGCCTATGCCGCGCATGAAACCGCGCTCTACGGCGCCCCGCTGGAAGCAGGCAACATCCACATCACATCCGGCGCCAACCAGGCCTTCATCAGCGTGCTGATGGCCGTTGCCGGCCACGGCGACAGCGTGGCGCTGACCAACCCCTTCTATTTCAACCAGGAAACGACGATGGCCATGCTGGGCATCCGGCCGGTGACGATCGAATGCGATCATGCCGGCGGCTTCCTGCCGGGCATCGATGCCGTTCGCTCGGTCCTTGCCGGCGGCGTCAAGGCGCTGGTGCTGGTGACGCCCAACAACCCGACCGGGGCGATCTATCCGGCCGGCCTGCTGCGGCAGATTTTCGATCTTTGCCGCGCAAACGGTGCCTGGCTGATCCTCGACGAGACCTACCGCGATTTCCTTCCGGCCGAAGAAGAGCAGCCGCATGGGCTATTTGCCGTTGCCGACTGGCAGGACACGCTGATTTCGCTCTACAGCTTTTCGAAATCCTTCTGCATCCCCGGCCATCGCCTCGGCGCCGTGACGGCAGGTCCGGAGGTGGTCGAGCAGGTCGCCAAGGTGATGGACAACCTGCAGATCTGCGCGCCGCGCTCGGCGCAGGCCGCCGCCGCCAGGGCCTTGCCCGCCCTGAAGGAATGGCGCGACGGCAACCGCAACGAAATCATGCACCGCGCCGCCGCCCTGAAGGGCGTGATGGCCGAACTGCCGGCCTGGAAGATGGATGCGATCGGCGCCTATCTCGCCTTCATCCGCCATCCTTTCGACGGCGTGCCTTCCGCGCTGGTGGCTGAAAAGCTTGCCAAACAGGCCGGTGTCGTCTGCCTGCCCGGCGTCTATTTCGGCCCGACGCAGGACGCCTACCTGCGCTTTGCCTTCGCCAATGCCACCTCGGAGACGATCGGCCGGCTGACGGGGCGCTTGAAGGCGTTTGCGATCTGAGGCAGCGCGGCGGCTCTTCATCCCCCTGCCGCGACGTAGCCTTTTCCCCTTCTCCCCCGCGGGGAGACGGCGGCCCGAAGGGTCGGATGAGAGGGCGAGGAGCAACTCCTTACGTCAGTGCCCAACGCCTTGAAAACCCTCAGCGAAGCTGGCTGCGCAGGGTTTCGGCGACGACGGAATCAAAACTGTCCTTCTTGTCCTCGGTCTTGCGCTTTTCGGCGGTAAAATCATCCCGCTTCTTCACCAGATCCGCCATGCGTTTTTCCAGATGGTCGCGCTCCTCGATCTTCTGCTTGAGATAGACTTCGCGTTCACCGGAGGTCTTCGACTGCATCGGCTCGGGAAGCGCGTCGTCGGCCACCTCTTCGAGGCGTTTTGCGCCGTTCTTGATATCGGCGACGAGATCGCCGCCGCCGGTGATGACTTCACGCGAAATCATCCGCTTGGAATAGAATTCGGAGTTCTCGACGACGACCGAGGAGGGGGCGGCAGCCTTGGCCTCCATCTTGCTGCGCACTTCCTCCTGCTTTTCCGCATCGCCATACGGCATCACGGTGCCGTCGATCTCGCGCTGCAGGTGGATGATCTCGTCGTCGTAGGGTGTCTCGATGACGACGATTTCACCGCCGTCCTGCGGAATGGGAATGTATTCGCCATGCCCCATCTGGGCGATTTCCCGCCAGATGGCGCGGGTATCCGGATCGTCGCCGGCCTGGACGGCATTGACGGTGATATCGCGCTCCGCCGCCGTCTTCAAAACCTCGGGATATAAGGGCGCATTGTCGTAATCCATGTGCGGCGGCGCATCGCCGACCAGGAAGATGATGCGGCGGGTCGCCTCCGCCTTGTCCCAGCCGAGCTTGCGCACGGCGGTATCGAGCGCCTCGTTGACCGATTCGGGCGTGTCGCCGCCGCCATCAGCCTCGAAACGGATCAGCTTGCCGTAAAGACCCTGCAGATCCGGGCTCATGTCATGCGTCTCCACGACATAGTCGTCGCCGCGGTCGCGGTAGCCGATCAGCGCCATGCGGATATCGGCATCGGGATTGATATCGACGATCGTGTTGGCGATGCTCCAGATCTTGCGTTTGGCGCCGTCGATCAGCCCGGCCATCGATCCCGTCGTATCGAGCACGAAGGCCACTTCGATGCGCGGGGCGCCATTGGCGGCGAAAGCCGGGAAAGGCAGCGAAAACAGCGAGCCGCCCAGCAGGGCAACAGTCAAAAGATTGCGTGTGAGCGGCATGTGGCGGTCTCCCGTGAAGCAATATCGATGCGGGATATTGTGCGGCCGGTTTTATGGCGAAGTTTCGATGCCATTGCGGCTGCAGCATGTCGTGTGACATTCGTCACGTTTGCTGCGCACCGCCATGCGCCGTTACCTGCACCTAGGAGCATGTTCCGAACGCGTGATTTTTCGGTTGAAAGTGCTGGAAACCGACACCTTGCAGATTGCGTCGGGCGCCGTGTTGCCATTCAATTCGCGCACGCAAGGAGTCACTGCAATGCAGCAATTGCCCGATACCCCGATCTTTTCGCCGGAGCAGGACCTGTTCTCGCTTTCGCCGTTTTCGCAGCGCCTGGCGCGGGTGTTGCGGACGGCGCAGGCCCGGGAAAACATGGTCGTCGGCCTGAACGGCGTCTGGGGCGGCGGCAAGACCAGCGTGCTGAACATGGCCGTCGCCTGGCTGATGGCGATGGAAAAGGCAGGCCTTGACCGCTACGCCGCCTCCGAACGAGACGAAATCCAGGCGATGGACACGCTGATCGGCCGGGTCCACCCCGATGACCATGCCCGACACCTCACGGCGCTGGAGCGGGAATGGGGCGGGGCGGCCGGCGGACAGACGGTGATCGTGCGTTACAATCCCTGGCTTGCGTCGGGCCACGATACGCTGGTGTCGGATTTCTTCCGTGTCCTCGGCGACCGGCTGGACGAGGTTCTCGACGACGAGATCCGCCTCTATATCCGCGCAACCGCCAGCCGGCTGGCGGATTTCATGGATCTGACCCGGCAATCCTCCTCCGGCATGGGCCGGCTGCTGGCGCTTTATGCCGAGGCCAGCGGCGGCGGGCCGCTGGCCGACAAGCAGGAGGGCGCCAAGCGCACCGGTTTCCTCAAGGGCCTGTTCCGCAAGGTGACGGCGACGCCGATCCCCGAGACATTGCAGGAAGCGCGCGACCAGCTCGCAGCGCAACTGGACAAGCTCAAGAACTGCCGCATCCTCGTGGTCATCGAGGATATCGATCGCCTGCGCCCGGACGAGGTGCGGTCGCTCCTGTCGATGATGAAGGCGATCGGGCAGTTGCCGAACATCACCTATCTCATCGGTTACGACCGTTCGGTGCTGGAAAAGGCACTCGGCGAGGACGGTGACGAAAACGGCCTGCCGAAATTTCTCGAAAAGATCGTGCAGGTCGACCTCGACCTGCCGCGCGTGCCCGGCGAACGGCTGCTCGAAGCCCTGCTGGCACATGCCGGCGATATTTTTGGCACGCCGCTGGATGCCAATGAGCGTCAGGACCTGATGCAGACGTTCAAGCGCCGCCGGGTGCTGCTTACCACGCCCCGCGACGTCGGCCGCCTGCGCAACGCGCTCGTCTTCGCCGATGCCGCCACCGGGCGCTCGATCCGCACCACCGACCTGATGCGCTTGGAAATGCTGCGCCTGAAGGAGCGTGACGTGTTCGACTGGATCATGCGCCACGCCATCTATTTCCACCCGCGGATCGGCATGTCGACCGCCGATGTCAATGCCGAGGACCGCGCCTTCATCGAAGCGGGCATCGCCCAGGCGAGCAAGATCAACCGCGACGCGGTCGCCGATACCCTGGCGCATACGTTCGAAAACGTCGCCCAGGCGCTGGGGGGCGCGGCACCCGACCCGAAGGACCGGCTGCACGAGCTGGATACCCGCTATCCGCTCTACAGCTGGGAGGGGTGGGAATGTTACCTGCAATCCTTCCCGAACACCGATGTCATCGCCCAGGAGGAATGGGGCTACGTTCGCCAGATCGGCAGTGACCTGCCGAAGGCACGCAATTACGTGCAGACGCTGCTTTCCCGCCGCCGCTCGGACGGCAAGCCGCTGCTCCTGTCCTTCCTCGACGGGCTGGACCGGCTGCTGCCAGGCGGCCCCGAACCCGTCGGCCTGCTCAATGCGCTGCTCGAACTCGACGACACCACCGTTTCGACCGGTTTCGGCATGACGCATCAAAGCGCCTTCCGCGAACTGCACAGGCTGTTTGCCCGGTGCGAACATCCGGTGGAAGTGTTGACCGGCCTGACCCTCAAGGAAGGCGTCAATCCTTTCGCCGTGCTGATCGTCCTCGAAGTCTTTGCCGAACAGCTCGGCCTGATGACGAAGGGCAAATCGCGCGAACCCTGCGTCTTCAGCGAAAACGATCTCGTCGAGAGCATTTCCACTGTCTACCTGAGAATGTCGTCGGTGCCGGCGGAACGCTCGGCGGAATGGTTTTCCACCGTCGACATGCATCGCCTGCTGTCGCTCGGTCTCGATCGCAAGACGCTGCTGCAGTTCATCCAGAAGGCGCTCTCCAAATCCGCCGAGCAGCTGCGTTATCTCCTCGAGGAAGTCTGCACCAACTGGCCGTCCCGCCACGGCGTGCGCCTGCTTCTCACCCGCCGGCCGGAGCCCGATGTCTATCCGCTGCAGGACATGCGCAACTATGCCGCCCGCATGGCGCGCAAATATCCCGATGACGACTTTTTCCACGATTTTGTCGAGGGCGCAGACGAATTCCTGGCAACGCCCGGCCTGAAGGATCGCAGCCAGCGACTGAAAATGTGAGGCGCGGCTGACATTCCGGCCGGCCTTTTTCGACGGATTGATTCCATCGCCTTTTGATGGAATTCATCTTTTTTATTCTTGGTGTAATGTTGTAAGTCATTGAAAAATAAAGACTTGATCGACGCCCTTGACGCGACTCGACAATTTCACCACGCTCTAACGGAAAAAGACGCAGATTCTTCATTCCGGCGTAACCGGACCGATCGTCTGTTAGAGTAACTGTCCAGCGTATTTACACGAGTGATGGAATCGCACGACAAGGCAAACTCAGCTTTCATGAGAAGGCTGCAGTTTGACGACACCGGCGGTGGATAACGGAGAAGCATGCATATGGCATCGGTATCGAGACAGCTTGCAAGCCGGGACGCGGAAGGCGACATGCGCCTGCCCGCCGACGAGGCGATAGCCGCCGATGCACGCGCACTGTCCGAACAGCTCAAGGCCATGCGCGAGCGGCTGTTTCCGCCGACATCGCAGAAATCGCTGCGCAGCTTTACCTCCGGCGAGGCGGCCAAGCTCATCGGTGTTTCCGATGGCTACCTGCGGCAGCTTTCGCTTGCCGGCGACGGGCCGCAGCCGAGCATCGGCGTTGCCGGCCGGCGCTTCTATTCGCTGGCCGATATCAACGCGTTGCGCCGCTACCTCGCCGACCAGGCTATCGCCAAGGGCAACGCCGCCAAGGCGCGCACCTATCTTCCCTGGCGCAATGCAGCACGCGGCGAACATATCCAGGTGATCTCGGTCACCAATTTTAAGGGCGGCTCCGGCAAGACCACCTCGTCGGTGCATCTCGCCCAGCATCTTGCGCTGACCGGTCACCGCGTGCTGGCGGTCGATCTCGATCCGCAGGCGTCGTTGTCGGCCCTGTTCGGCTACCAGCCGGAACTGGATCTCGACGGCAACGACACGATCTACGGCGCGATCCGCTACGACGGTTCGGCACGGCCGCTGAAGGATCTGATCCGCAAGACCTATGTCGACGGCCTCGACCTGGTGCCGGGAAACCTGGAACTCCAGGAATTCGAACATTCGACGCCGCAGGCGCTCAGCCAGCGCCATAACGGCAAGGATGCCGGGCCGCTGTTTTTCGCGCGGATTTCCGCCGCCCTGCAGAGCGTCGCCGACGATTACGACGTCGTCGTGCTCGATTGCCCGCCGCAGCTTGGTTATCTGACGCTGTCGGCGCTCTGCGCCTCAACTTCCGTCGTCGTCACCGTACATCCGCAGATGCTCGACGTCGCCTCGATGAACCAGTTCCTGTTCATGACCTCGGATCTGCTGAACGTCGTGCGCGAGGCCGGCGGGCAGCTGAATTTCGACTTCCTGCGTTACCTCGTCACGCGTTTCGAGCCCAATGACGGGCCGCAGGCGCAAATCGTCGGTTTCATGCGCTCGCTGTTCGGCGAGCGTGTTCTGACCGCCAGCATGTTGAAATCGACGGCAATTTCCGACGCCGGACTGACGAAGCAGACGCTGTACGAGGTTGGACGAGAAAATTTCACCCGCGCGACCTACGACCGCGCGATGGAATCACTGCATGCCGTCAACAGCGAGATCGAACGCCTGATTCACACGGCGTGGGGTCGCTGATCCCCGGCACATTGTTTCGTGTTACCATGACGTAAGCCCTGGTAAACCGCGTTAAAACCGAATTGAGCTTGAGAAAGGAATATCGAGAGCAAGAAAAAAGGCCCCCAAAACGTCGCCATTTCGGAAGCCCTCTTCTATGTAGCAATTCAAGAGAATCACTTCCAGCAATCAAAGTCAAGCGCCGCCGGCATCTTTTGCTGACGGGATGATTCGTTATGCCCTGAAATGTCCGTCGCGGGTGCCTCTTGCCTCTTTCGAAGAGGACCCTTTGGCATGGAAAGATTAGCGACGACGCCTTTTGGCGGCGCACGCATGCGTGCGGACATATTTAGCCTGCAGGCCGCTATCGCCCGGCGGCAGCAGGTTTTGAAAAAGGGCGAGGGTAATGACGAGACCGGCAGTGCCGACAAATGGCAGCTGCTGCGGGCCCTGACCGAGGCACGGGACGCCTACGGCCTATCCGACAGGACGCTTTGCGTGCTGGAAGCTTTGACGAGCTTCCACGGCGAACGTGTGCTCGACGGCCGCAACCCGATCATCGTCTTTCCCTCGAACACCGAACTGTCGTTGCGCGCCCGCGGCATGTCCCCGGCAACCTTGCGCCGGCATCTGGCTCTGCTGGTCGAGGCCGGCCTGATCATGCGTCGCGACAGCGCCAACGGCAAACGCTTCTGCCGCCGTGACGACAATGGTGCTGTCGAAAGCGCCTTCGGCTTCGACCTCGCACCCCTGGCACTGCTTGCGGGTGAAATCCACGCCCATGCGGAAATCGCCCGTGCCCGTGCCAAGGCCGTGCAGGCCCTGCGCATGGAAATCACGCTGCACCTGCGCGACATCGCCAAAACCATCCAGGCCGCCCACATGGAGCAGCGTTCCGGGCCCTGGACGGATTTCGCCGAACAGCTCGCTGCCCTTTCCGGCCGGATCTCACGCGCTGCGGACATGGACGGCCTCCATCTGCGCCGCGATGCCCTGCTTCTGCTGCGCAACAGCGTGGAAAAGACCTATCTCGAAAGCCTCAGCGAACAAGAAATGAGCGCCAATGAATCCGATTTTGAGCGGCATATTCAAGATTCAAATATAGAATATAAATCTGAATCGATCGCTCCGGAAAAATCGACAGCCAAAATCGTGCCAGATCAACGGCATGCCTTAAGTGAGACGAAAGAAATGCAGCTTTCACTCAAGCAGTTCCTGCAGGCCTGCCCCGATCTGTCGGCTTATAACCGCGACACCATCCGCAGTTGGAACGATGTCGCCCACACTGCCGACTTCGTCCGCGGCATGCTGGGGATCTCGCCGGAAGCATGGGGGAAAGCCCGCCGCGCGATGGGCGAGCTCGGGGCCGCAGTCACCGTTGCCGCCATCCTCCAGCGCGGCACCGATATCCGCTCTCCCGGTGGATATCTGCGGAATTTGACCGGGAAGGCCGAGACCGGCCGCTTCTCGGTCTATCCGATGATCAGGGCGCTCTGCAGTGATCGGCAGAGGGGAAATATTTTGCAGTAAAACTGCAAGAAATTTTTGACGAAACCCTTGGCAACCGTTGCCAAGGTCCGGATTTGGGTTCATACCTCCATGCGAACCGACGTCGCGGAGCGTCCTGCTCCGACGATCAACATGATGGGGAAGCGGATGAAGAACGTCGATATTGCAGTACGCAAGAATGAAGCCATTTCGCGTGGCGTCGGCATGACCACGCAGGTCTATGCCGACCGTGCCGAAAACTCCGAGATCTGGGACGTCGAAGGCCGCCGCTACATCGATTTTGCCGCCGGTATCGCCGTCGTCAACACCGGCCACCGTCACCCCAAGGTCATCGAAGCCGTCAAGAACCAGATCGATCGTTTTACCCACACCTGCCACCAGGTCGTGCCTTACGAAAACTACGTGGCGCTTGCAGAACGCTTGAACGCCGCCGTCCCCGGCAATTTCGCCAAGAAGACGATTTTTGCGACCACCGGTGCGGAAGCCGTTGAAAACGCCATCAAGATCGCCCGTGCTGCCACCGGCCGTTCCGCCGTCGTTGCCTTCACCGGCGCCTTCCATGGCCGTACCTTCATGGGCATGGCGCTGACCGGCAAGGTGGTTCCCTACAAGGTCGGCTTCGGCGCGATGATGAGCGACGTGTTCCACGTGCCGTTCCCGGTCGATCTGCACGGCATCACCGTCGACATGGCGCTCGATGTTCTCGACAAGCTGTTCAAGGCCGATGTCGATCCCAAGCGCGTTGCGGCGATCATCATCGAGCCGGTGCAGGGCGAGGGCGGTTTCTACGAAGTCCCGCGCGTGCTGATGAAGGCGCTGCGCCAGCTATGCGACGATCACGGCATTCTGCTCATCGCCGACGAAGTGCAGACCGGCTTTGCCCGGACCGGCAAGCTGTTCGCCATGGAACATTACGACGTCGTCGCCGATCTCACCACCATGGCCAAGGGCCTTGCCGGCGGTTTCCCGCTGTCTGCCGTCACCGGCCGCGCCGAACTGATGGATGCGCCCGGACCGGGCGGCCTCGGCGGTACTTATGCCGGCAACCCGATCGGCATTGCCGCATCGCATGCGGTTCTTGACGTCATCGAGGAAGAACAGCTTTGCGACCGCGCCAACCTGCTGGGCAACCGCCTGAAGCAGCGCCTCGAATCCCTGCGCGAAGGCGTGCCGCAGATCGTCGATATCCGTGGTCCGGGCTTCATGGTCGCCGTCGAGTTCAACCATCCGGGCACCGAAAAGCCGAATGCCGACTTTGCCAATGCGGTCCGTCTGAAGGCGCTTGAAAAGGGCCTGATCCTGCTGACCTGCGGTGTCTATGGCAACGTCATCCGCTTCCTGTCGCCGATCACCGTCCAGGACGGCGTCTTCCAGGAAGGTCTCGACATCATCGAAGCATCCATGCGCGAATGCGCCGCAGAGGCGAAATAATCATGAGCATCTCCAACGCACTGTCTTCCAAGCTCAAGGATCCGTCGCTTGCTCCCGATAAGGCTCTGGTCGGCGGCCAGTGGCTTGCGGCCAGCGAAAGCGGCAAGACCTTCGAAGTGACCAACCCGGCAAACGGCGACGTGATCGCCGTTCTGCCCGATCTCGGCAAGGTCGAGGTCTCCAAGGCGATCGATGCCGCCCATGCCGTACAGAAGGCCTGGGCGAAAAAGACCGCCAAGGAGCGCGCGACGATCCTGCGCAAGCTCTTCGACCTGATGGTCGCCAATGCCGACGACCTCGCCACCATCCTGACTATCGAGATGGGCAAGCCCTGGGCCGAAGCCCGCGGCGAAGTCCTCTACGGCGCATCCTACGTCGAATGGTTCGGCGAAGAAGCCAAGCGTGTCTACGGCGACACCATCCCCGGCCACCAGGCCGACAAGCGCATCATCGTCATCCGCCAGCCGGTGGGTGTCGTCGGCGCAATCACGCCATGGAACTTCCCGAACGCCATGCTGGCCCGCAAGATGGCGCCGGCGCTGGCGGCAGGTTGCACCATGGTTTCCAAGCCGGCAGCGCAGACGCCGCTTTCGGCGCTGGCGCTGGCGCTGCTGGCCGAACGCGCCGGCGTTCCGGCCGGCGTCTTCTCGGTGGTGACCTCCACCCAGTCGGCGATGATCGGCCAGGAAATGTGCTCGAACGAGAAGATCCGCAAGGTCACCTTCACCGGTTCGACCAATGTCGGCAAGATCCTGATGCGTCAGGGTGCCGACCAGATCATGAAGCTCGGCCTGGAACTCGGCGGCAACGCCCCGTTCATCGTCTTCGACGATGCCGATGTCGATGCCGCCGTCGAAGGCGCGATGATCTCCAAGTACCGTAACAACGGCCAGACCTGCGTCTGCGCCAACCGCATCTACGTTCAGTCCGGCGTCTACGATACGTTTGCGGCCAAGCTGGCCGAGCGGGTTTCGAAGATGAAGGTCGGCGACGGCATGGCGGAAGGCGTCAACGCCGGACCGCTGATCGACCAGAATGCCCTGAAGAAGGTGGAAGAACATATTTCCGACGCCGTTTCCAAGGGTGCCAAGGTTGCCGTCGGCGGCAATCGCGATGCGCAGGGCGGCCTGTTCTACCAGCCGACCATTTTGACCGGCGTGACCTCCGAGATGATGGTCGCTCGCGAAGAGACCTTTGGTCCGGTGGCACCGCTCTTCAAGTTCGACACCGAAGAGCAGGTCATCGAGATGGCCAACGACACGGAATTCGGTCTTGCCTCCTACTTCTATTCGAAGGACGTCGCGAAGATCTTCCGCGTTGCCGAACAGCTGGAATACGGCATGGTCGGCATTAACACCGGCCTGATCTCCACCGAAGTCGCCCCCTTCGGCGGCATCAAGCAATCCGGCCTCGGCCGCGAGGGCTCAAAGTACGGGCTGGAGGATTACACCGAGCTGAAATATCTCTGCCTCGGCGGCATCGAGTGATATGACAAGAAGAGCCTCGGAGCGATCCGGGGCTCTTTTTTATCTACCGCGCAACTTTTTCTGATAGGCAAGAAAAAGCCTCCGAAACCCTGGGTCCCGGAGGCTTTGTCAAAGCGGTATTCGGCTGAATATCAGTCCTTGGCGCGTTCCACGTAGGAATTGTCTTCCGTCATGATCACCACGCGGGTGCCGGCGCTGACATGCGGCGGCACGGCGGTGCGCACGCCGTTGGACAGGATGGCCGGCTTGTAGGACGACGATGCCGTCTGGCCCTTGACGACCGGTTCGGTCTCGGCGATTTCGAGGATGACGTGGCGTGGCAGTTCGAGCGCGAGCGCCACACCTTCGTGGATCGACAGCGTGACGGTCATGCCTTCCTGCAGGTAGGGCTTGGCATCGCCGACCGTATCGGCATCGACGGCGACCTGGTCGTAGTTTTCCGGGTTCATGAAGTGGAAGCCTTCGCCGTCTTCATAGAGGAACTGGAACGGGCGGTCTTCGACGAAGGCGCGCTCGACCTGTTCCGTCGTCCGCCAGCGTTCCGAAACCTTCACGCCGTCGACGATGCGGCGCATGTCGACCTGCGTTACCGGCGTGCCCTTGCCGGGATGAAAGTTCTGGGCGGTGAGAACGACATACAGCTTGCCGTCCACATCGAGAACGTTGCCCTTGCGGACCGAAGAGGCGATGATCTTGACCATAAGACTTCCTTGTAACTCGCGCCATGGCGTCGTAGAGGACTGGCAACAGCCATGCCGGAGACGCTTTATTTGTTTTTCTGGGGCGCCACTACCGCAAATCGGCGGAAATAGCCAGCCTTCCGTGATCGAAAGCCGTAAAGAAACCGTTGGAAATGACAGCTTCCTCCTTCAAACCGTCGCCCTGGTGGCAACCCGGCGTGCATGCCGACCGCCGGCCTTTCCTGATGGCGCGCAACCGCATTCGCGCGGCACTCGCCGGATATTTTTCGGCCGGCGATTTTGTCGAGGTGGATACGGCGACGCTGCAGGTTTCACCCGGAAACGAGGCGCATCTGCATGCTTTCGCGACCGAGGGCATAACCACCAGCGGCGGACGGGCGCCGCTCTATCTGCATACCTCGCCCGAGTTTGCCTGCAAGAAGCTGCTGGCGGCGGGAGAGGCGCGCATCGCCTGCTTTGCGCATGTCTACCGCAATCGTGAACGGGGGCCGCTACACCATCCGGAATTCACCATGCTGGAGTGGTATCGCGCCGGGGAAAGCTACGAGGCACTGATGGCCGACTGTGCCGCCCTGCTGGCGCTGGCGGCGGAAACGGCCGGACAGGCGAGCCTTACCTATCGCGGCGAGACCTGCGATCCGTTTGCCGAGCCGGAGCGGCTGAGCGTCGCCGAAGCTTTTGAGCGGTATGCCGGCGTCGACCTGCTCGCGGCCGTTACGCCATCGGGCGAAACGGATCGGGATGGCCTTGCGGCACGCGCAAGTGCTGCCGGCATTCGTGTGGCGGCCGATGATGGCTGGGCCGATATCTTTTCCCGCATCATCGTCGAAAAGGTCGAGCCGAACCTCGGTTTCGGCCGCCCGACCATTCTCGACGAATATCCGGTGAGCGAGGCGGCCCTGGCGCGGCCTTCGGCGCGCGACCCGCGGGTGGCGGAGCGCTTCGAGTTGTATGCCTGCGGTGTCGAACTCGCCAATGCCTTCGGCGAACTGACGGACGCGGCGGAACAACGCCGTCGGTTCGAGATCGAGATGGCGGAGAAGGCCCGCATCTATGGCGAGACCTATCCGATCGACGAGGATTTTCTGCAGGCTCTGGCGCTGATGCCGGCTGCAAGCGGCTCGGCGCTCGGCTTTGACCGCCTGGTGATGCTGGCGACCGGCGCTGCGCGCATCGACCAGGTGTTGTGGGCGCCGGTCGCGGATTACGGCCCATGAGTTTTGCCCGCGCCATCACCACTGCGGATGAACTGGAAGCCGCAGGCCTTGTCGATCAAGGCCAACGGGCGGGGATCGAGGCCGTCGTAGCGCGGTATGCCGTGGCGATCACGCCAGACATCGCCCGGCTGATCGAACCCGGCATGGCCGCCGATCCGATTGCCCGGCAGTTCGTGCCCGATCCGGCCGAACTGCTGACCGCGCCGGAAGAGCGGGCCGATCCGATCGGCGACCATGCCCATAGCCCGGTGGAAGGCATCGTACATCGCTATCCGGATCGGGTGCTGCTCAAGGCGGTGCATATCTGTCCGGTCTATTGCCGCTTTTGCTTCCGCCGCGAGATGGTTGGGCCGAAAGGCGAGGGAACGCTGACGGCGGAAAAGCTGGCGGCCGCCGTGGATTACATCCGCGGCCATCGGGAAATCTGGGAAGTTATCCTCACCGGCGGCGATCCGCTGGTGCTGTCGCCGCGGCGACTTGCCGCCATCATGGCCGAGCTGCGCGATATCGATCATGTGAAGATCGTGCGTTTCCACTCGCGGGTGCCGGTGGTCTCGCCTGACAGGATCGATGCGGCGCTGATCGACGCGATCCGAGCGTGCGGCAAGACGGTGTATATTGCACTGCACGCCAACCATCCGCGGGAACTGACAGCGGCGGCGCGGGCTGCCTGCGGCCGGCTGGTCGATGCCGGTTTCGCAATGATCAGCCAGTCGGTGCTCCTGCGCGGCGTCAACGACGATCCGGCAGTGCTGGCCGAACTGATGCGCAGCTTTGTCGAGATCCGGGTCAAGCCCTATTATCTGCATCACCCAGACCTTGCGCCCGGCACCGGCCATTTCCGCCTGTCGATCGAGGAGGGCCGGGCGATCGTCGGCGCCTTGCGCGGACGCATATCCGGGCTTTGCCAGCCAACCTATATCCTTGATATCCCCGGCGGTTACGGCAAGGTGCCGATCGGTGCGGAAGCCGTGACGGCGGTCGGGGACGGCTGTTATTCGGTGTCCGATTATCGTGGCGAGGATCATCTCTATCCGCCGGCCGGACCTTGAGCCTGTTCATTCTGGCACAGGGCGAGCCGATCTTGCACGGATAGCCGCGTCCTGCTGTCGCGGGGACGACCGGCGCGCCCGTTCCGAAACGATGCAATCGGCCGCAAATGCGACGTGCGGAGCGCCGGCCACGGCGATCTTTTGCCGATGACGGGGTGGGGGCCCGCCCGATCATTCAAATGCGAGGCAATTGTCTGACCGTCGCTTTACCACGTCGCTTAGACGAATCTTATGCTTTTTTCTCTACAGGATTTCCCTATCGGGCGGCATCAGGCCGCTCTTCTGTGTTCGTGTTATGAAGGATGTCGAGATGAACGAGACAATTCGAGGTCTGGTGACGAAATTTGGCGGCTTGCCGGTCGCCGTCGACCAGATTGCAGACGATGCCGATCTTTACAGCGCGGGCCTGTCCTCCTTCGCGTCGGTGCAGCTGATGCTGGGCCTTGAAGATGCCTTCGACGTCGAGTTTCCCGATACGCTGCTCAACCGCAAATCCTTCTCCAGCATCAACGCCATCGCCGCGACGCTGACACAGATCCTCGACAAGAGGGATGTTGCCTGATGAACATGTCCGTCAGCATCGCCGATGCCGGACTTATGGCACGCGCAGCGCGTGTCGCCACCATCGCGGCCAAACATGCCGATGCGGTCGATGCGGCGGGACGTTTCCCCCGGGAGGCCGTCGATGCGATGATCGCCGAGCGGCTGCTCGGCATCCAGATTGCACGCAGCCATGGCGGCGAAGACGCGGATTTTTCCAAGATCGCCGAGCTTTGCTCGATCCTGGGGCAGGCCTGCGCGGCCAGCGCCATGGTGTTCGCCATGCACCACATCAAGCTGTCCAGCCTGGTGCAGCACGGCAGCGAAAGCGCCTGGCACACGGCCTTCATGCGCCGCGTCGCCGATGAACAACTGCTGCTCGGCTCGGCGACGACCGAAGGCGGCATCGGCGGCAACCTGCGCAATTCCATCTGCGCCATCACGGTGAAGGACGGCGTCTGCCATCTCGAAAAGGATGCGACTGTCATCTCCTACGGCGATTATGCCGATGCGATCCTGATTACCTCGCGGTCCAACCCGGAGGCCGCATCCTCCGACCAGGTGATGACTGTCTTCCTTAAGGAGCAATATACGCTCGAGAAGACGCATGTCTGGGATACGCTCGGCATGCGCGGCACCTGCTCCGACGGTTTCCTGTTCAAGGGAACGGCGCCGGCCGAGCAGATCTTCCCGAAACCTTTTGCGGAAATCGCTGCGCAATCGATGCTGGCGGCGTCGCATCTTCTGTGGAGCGGCGTCTGGCACGGCATTGCCGCCGATGCCGTCTCCCGCGCGCAGGCTTTCGTCCGCGCCGCCGCACGCAAGTCGCCGGGCGCCATGCCGCCGGGAGCCCTGCGCCTGGCGGAACTGTCCAACATGCTGCAGACATTGCGCTCCAACGTCGTTGCCGGCCTGAAAGCCTATGAAGACGCCAAGGACGATCCGGACAAGCTGGCCTCCATGGGGTTCTCCGTGGCGATGAACGGCGTCAAGATCTGCTCGTCGGAGATGATCCTGCCGATCGTCAACCATGCGATGCTGATCTGCGGCATCATGGGCTACAAGAACGGCACGCCTTTCAGCCTCGGCCGGCATCTGCGCGACGCCCATTCGGCGCAGCTGATGATTTCCAACGACCGCATCCTGAGCAACATGTCGACCATGCTGCTCGTCCACAAACTCGACACGAGCCTATTGGGGTAAGACCATGGATATGCAGGTATCGTTTCTCGACCGCCTTTTCGAAGCCGGTCTTCTCATCGACACGGGCGTCGAAGGCCTTTATGGCCGCAGCGGCCAGTTCGAAGACGTGATCGCTGCTTTCGAGCGCCTGATCGACCGTTTCGGCGGTGCCGATGGCGCAGAAGCCATTCGTTTCCCGCCCGGCATGAACCGCGCCTATTTCGAGAAGAGCGGTTACATGAAGAGCTTTCCGCAGCTCGCCGGCACGGTACATTCCTTCTGCGGCTGCGAACTCGACCATGTCAGCCTGATGAAGTGCATGGATGAGGGCGGCGACTGGACGGGCGAGCAGAAGGCGACCGACATCGTCCTGACGCCGGCTGCCTGCTATCCGCTGTATCCGACGGTCGCCAAGCGTGGCCGCTTGCCGGCGGAAGGCGGGCTCTACGACCTGCAGTCCTACTGCTTCCGCCACGAGCCTTCCACCGATCCGGCCCGCCAGCAACTGTTCCGCATGCGCGAATATGTCTGCATGGGCACGCAGGACCACGTCACCGATTTCCGCCAGCGCTGGATGGATCGCGGCGTGCAGATGATGGATGCCGTTGGCCTGACCGTCGAGATCGACGTCGCCAACGACCCGTTCTTCGGCCGCGCCGGCCGCATGCTGGCCAACAACCAGCGCGACCAGAACCTGAAGTTCGAGCTTTTGATCCCGGTGACCTCGGCCGCCAAGCCGACCGCCTGCATGAGCTTCAACTACCACCAGGATGCCTTCGGCACCAAATGGGGCCTGGAGCTGGAGGACGGCAGCACGGCGCATACCGCCTGCGTCGGTTTCGGCCTGGAGCGCATCGCGCTGGCGCTGTTTGCCCATCACGGTCTCGACGTCAAGGATTGGCCGGCGCATGTCCGCAAGGCGCTGTGGGGTTGACCGGCGCAATGCAGGCCGTCTTTGCCAAACTCGATCCGGCCACCTACGCGCCGCATGCGCTGCATGCGGCCGGGCGGATGTGGCCGGAAACCAATTGTTACGTCGACCTGTGGATCGAGGTGCTGTCGTCCTTCGGCGTCGCGCCGGAAGCGATGCTCGGCTTTACGCTGACGCAGGATTTCGAGGGCGACCAGCTGACCTTCTTCAAGGTGCCGCTGGAGGATCTCGAAAGCCTCTACGGTATCCGGGTGGCGGAGCTGGCGATCTTCGACGACGTCAAGGGCCATGTCGCGCAGCAGATCGGCCGCGGGCGGTTGTGCCTGCTCGAAATGGACAGCTTTTTCATGCCCGACACGCAGGGCGTGGCCTATCGCAAGGAGCACGGCAAGACAACGGTTGCCATCAACCGCCTCGACCCGGAGCGGCGGGCAATGGAATATTTCCACAATGGCGGTTATTTCGGCCTGCAGGGGGATGATTTCGACGGCCTGTTTCAGCACCACCTCGACGAAACCGATCCGCCGTTTTTGCCTTATACGGAATTCGCCAAATTCCCGGCGGTCGCGCCCGGCGGAGAACACCAGCACGCCGAAGCGCGGCGCCTGCTGCAGGTCCATTTCCGCCGCCGGCCGGAGGCCAATCCGCTCCGCGCCTTTTCGGCCGTCTTCCCGCAGCAGGTGGAGGCGATTGCCGAGCGTCCGTTCGGGTTTTTCCACAAATATGCGTTCAACACGCTCAGGCAGGTGGGGGCGAATTTCGAATTGCTGGGCAGCCACCTGGACTGGCTGGCGCCGGGCGAATTCGATCATGCGGCAACGCAGGCGCGACGGATTTCCGAGGTGGCGAAATCCGTGCAGTTCCAGCTTGCCCGGGCCGTGACGCGCAAGAAATTCGAACCGCTGGCGACAGCGCTGGCGCCGGCTGCGGATGCCTGGGACAGCCTCATGGACGATCTCGGCCGCCGGATCGGCTGATTTTCACCCATACACGGAGCCGGCCGGCTGGCAAGACGGCCGGGAATCACCGAGAACGACAGCAACGTCCAACCGGAGCGCGTTTCATCATGCCACGTAGCCTCTCTCTTTCCGGCGGCACGCACAGGCCGCTTTCCGAAGGGTGGGCATTGGTGGTGACCGCCGCCGGGGCGCATGCCGGACCGGCAACCGTCGACGCAACGGCCGGCCTGCCGGCGCCGGTGCCGGGCACGGTGGCGCAGGCGCTGGAACATGCCGGGCTTTTCGACCGCGAGAAGCCGCAACCACTCCACGACAAGGACGTCTGGTATGTTCGCACGCTGACGGAATTCGGCAGCGGTGCGGCGCAATTGCGCTTCGAGGGACTGGCGACCGTTGCCGAAGTCTACCTGAACGACGAGCGCTTCCTGACTTCCAGCAGCATGTTCGAAGCGCATGCGGTGGATGTCGTCCTGACAGGGGCGGAAGACCGGCTGGCGATCTGCTTTAGGGCGTTGCGTCCTTTTCTCGATGCGAGCGGACCGCGTGCCCGCTGGCGGCCGCAGATGATGGAGACACAAGGCCTGCGGCTGGTGCGTACCACGGCACTCGGACACATGCCCGGCTGGTGCCCGCCGATCGATGCCATTGGCCCCTGGCGGGCCGTTTCGCTTCTGAAAGTGGACGATGTGGAACACATCACCACCGACCTGTCGCTCGCCGCCAGATTGGCCGAGGGTGGGGCAGGTGTCCTCGATCTTTCCTTCGCCTGCGCCGCGGATCTCTCCGATGTCCGCCTCGAATGCGCCGGCGAGAGTTGCGCCGTCACGCGTGCCGCCGATGGTCGCTGGCAGGCGGCGCTGACGCTGCCGCAGGTCGAGGCCTGGTGGCCGCATACGCATGGCCAGCCGCACCTTTACGACGCGCATCTTTTCGTCGGTGGAAAAACCATCCCGCTCGGCAAGGTCGGCTTCCGCAGTCTTGAGATCGATCGCGGGCAGGACGGCAAGGATTTTGCCGTCGTCGTCAATGGCGAACGGGTGTTCTGCCGCGGCGCGGTGTGGACGACGGCGGATATCGTCCGCCTTCCCGGCGCCAAGGAGGACTATCGCCCCTGGCTTCTGAGCGCCCGGGACGCGGGCATGAACATGCTGCGCATCGGCGGCACGATGGCCTACGAGACGCCGGCCTTTTTCGAGATCTGCGATGAACTCGGCCTGATGGTCTGGCAGGACCTGATGTTCGCCAATTTCGATTATCCGGCGAAGGACGACGCCTTTGTCGCGCATGTGCGGCGCGAGGTGGAGCAATTGTTGGACGGTATCCAGGCATCGCCGTCGCTCGCCGTCCTCTGCGGCGGCAGCGAGATCTACCAGCAGGGGGCGATGCTCGGGCTGCCGGAACGCATATGGAAGGGAACGCTGACCGAGGAGATCCTTCCCGATGTCTGCGGCAAGGGGCGGGCAGATGTGCCTTATGTCGCCAATTCGCCGTGCGGCGGCGCCATGCCGTTTTCGCCGAACGAGGGCGTGACCCATTATTACGGCGTCGGCGCCTATTGCCGGCCGCTCGACGATGCGCGGCGCGCCCAGGTGCGGTTTGCCGCCGAAAGCCTTGCCTTTGCCCATGTGCCGCAGGCGCGCACGCTTATGCAGCACCTGCCGGTGCCGGCGCTGCATCATCCGCGCTGGAAGGAGCGGGTGCCGCGGGATCGTTCTGCCTCCTGGGATTTCGAGGACATCCGCGATTTTTACCTGCAGGAGATCTTTGCCGCCGACCCCGCACGATTGCGCCGCGAGGAGCCCGACAGCTATCTCGATCTCTCCCGTGCCGTCACGGCCGAAGTGGTGGAGGCGATCTACGGCGAGTGGCGCCGGCCCGGCTCTTTCTGCAACGGCGCGCTCGTCTGGACCCTGCAGGACCTGCTGCCCGGTGCCGGCTGGGGCGTGATCGACGCGACCGGCGAGCCGAAACCGGTCTGGTACGGCCTGCGCCGCGCCTTCCGCCCGCTGCAGGTGATCCTGACCGACGAAGGCACCAACGGGCTCTATGCCCATGTGCTCAACGAAACGCCGCAGACATGGACCGGCACACTCGAACTTGCCTGCCTGCGCAATGGCGAACAGGTGGTGGTCTCCGGGCGCCATTCCCTGACACTGCCGCCGCGTGGAAAACAGAGCTTTGCGGCGACGGACCTGTTCGGCGCGTTTTTCGACACCACCTATGCCTTCCGCTTCGGCCCGCCCTCCCACGAGGTGACGGTGGCGCGCCTGCTGGACGGTGCGGGCGAGGTGATGGCCGAAGCCTTCGATTTCCCGCTCGGCCGCAGCAGGGCGTTTTATGATACCGACATCGAGGTTTCGCTGGTGAAGTCGGACCGCGGCTGGTGCCTCGATCTGGAGACGAAGCGTTTTGCCCAGTCGCTGCACATCGAGGCGGAGGGATATCGGGCCGAAGAGGACTGGTTCCATCTGCCGCCGGGCGGCCGCAAACGGATAAGGCTGCTGCCGCGGTACGGTGTCGATGTGTCCGCCTTGCCCGGCGGCGAAATCAGCCACATTGGCAGCCGCCGGATCATTCGATTTTAGGGAAAGCCGTTCGGTCGGGCCGCGGACAAGCAGCCACTGCCTCCACCCCGTCATTCGCGGCCTTGTTCCGAGCATCCAAGCACATCGGATACAGCCTTTATCATCAATGGCTTGAGAGACGTTGGCAGGTCCTCGGGACGAGCCAGAGGATAACGGAGGGGAGGTTATCGGCAAGCCTGGGCCGTTGCAGGCTCCCGCCCTTCGGGGAAACACTTCAGCGCCACCGCTTCGATTTCTCGCTGATAGAGAGCGCGGAAATGCGGTGTGGTGAGATCGTGATCGGCGTTGGCAACGATCACGAAGCGGGCATTCGGATACCGCGCCAGGCCGGCGCCGTCATTGCCGAAATGCAGGCTGAAATGGTTGAGCCCGACATCGGCCTGGCTGTAGAGCAGCGACAGTTCCGTGCCGTGCGCCTCGATCGCCTGGAAGACGTGATGCACCTCGCGGCGCTCGCGCGACAGCGAGGGAATGGCTTCGAACAGCGGGCCGGCGAATTTGAGGCTGCGTTTGCGCAAGGACCGCAGCGTGTTGATGACGGCGTATTTGAGGTTGACCTGGCCGCTGGCGATCCGCCGCCAGGTATGCGCCCGGAAGAGTTTGACGCCGTAGGTGGAGAGCTGCTGCGGCACGAATTGCAACAGTTCCTCGATCGACTGGCTGCCATCCCAGAAGAAAGCGTAAGGGTTTGCCGAGACCGCGCCGCGGATGCGGGCGTCGCGCGCAACGGCCCGGACGGCAAGGTATCCGCCACTGCAGCGCCCGGCGATGACGACCGGGCCGAGGCCGCGGCTGGCGATCAGCGCGACGGCGGCATCGACATCGTCATATTGCGCATCGGAATAGATGATCTGCTGCGGGGCGCCGGCAACGGGCGGGCTGTCGGCGGCATTGGCGGCGTCGAAGCGCAGCGAGGCTATGCCGGCGGCGGCGAGCTTTCTGGCGGTTTCCGTCGCCACCCGGCCCCAGCCCGACATGCGTTCATAGGCCGTGGTCAGCATGATGACGGTGGCGCCCCTGCGCCGGCCATCGGCCGGTTCGCAGAGGATGCCGAACAGCCGGCCGTTGTCGCCGAAGCGCAGCGGTGTTTCGCGGAAGTTTTCGCCCTGGAGCGGCGGCGGGTCAGCTGGCATCCTGACGGGCAGGGCGGGAGCTTGCGGCCTGGCGGCCTCCACCCATTTTACCCAGTTGACGACGGCCTCGATGACGGCGAGCGGCGGCCTGGAAAACACCAGATTGCCGACCAGCTGGTCGTAATCCTCGTAAGGAACGGTTTCGACCGAGGCACCCGCCGCCTGGAACCGTGCCCCGAGTTCGCCGTCTCCGGGCCTGTCGGCGCGGGCGGCGACAAAGCAATGGCGGGCCGGTGCCGTCTCGTGTTTGCCGAGGTTGATCTGCCTGATGCCGGCGCCGATGGCGTCCGGCATGGTGATACCGGCGACCGTCAGGCCGTCTCCCGTTTCCGCAGCGCCCCGGACCATGCGCGACCAGGCCGAAAGCTCGCGCAGATAGGCGCGGCCGGAGATGACCGGCGCCAGCAGCGCAACGCCTTCGACATTGCCGATAGTATCAGCGGCTTCGCAGGCGAGCGCGGCACCGAGGCCATGGCCGACAAGGATGAGGTCGCCGGCACCGGACAGGCTGCGCAGCTGCGTCGCCGCCTCGAGAATGCTGTCGCGCCACAGGTCGAGACCGGAGGCGGTATCGGTTACATCGAGGGCATCGCCGGTGCCGGGATAATCGAAGCGCAGGCTGGCGATGCCCGCCGCGGCCAGATCTTCCGCCAGCATACGCCAAAACTTGCGCACGCACATTTCCTCGTAGCCCCAGGGGCTGACGAGCAGGACCGCGATATTGCTGCTGGCAGTGCCTGGTTTTGGCGGCATGTAGAGCCCGACCGTCTGCGAGAAGGTGACCGGAAGAGCCGCCGCCTTTGCGAGCGCGTTTTCATCCGACGCTACGGCCGAGGGCTGGACTGTCGCGTGTATCGTCATCGTCGCATCGGTCTCCTCTCGTTGCAGCTCAGACGGGTTTGCCGCTGGCGATCAGGTTGAGCATGTGCCGGCCGGGGCCTTTCAGCCGGCCGGGCAGTTTTTGCAGCAGCCGTTCCATCAGCGCGATGTCGTCGGGCGGCACGACACGCAGCAGGCGCAACGCCAGGGCATAGACTGCCACCCCGGCGAGGATCGCGAGACCGACGCCGGCGAGGCCGTCGACGGCATCGGCGACGAAGAAGGCGGCGACGGCGCAGCCGATCGAAGCGACGAGAATCCGCACCAGAGAAGCGAACATCGGTGCCAGCGATCCGTCGAAATCCATGCGGCGCACCAGGAGAACGCTCATGATCAGCAGCGCGGCGACACGCGTCAGCGCCGCCCCTTCTCCGCCGAAATGGGGAACGAGGGCGAGGCAGCCGAGCACCATGGCGATGGCGCCGGCAATGCCGATCTTCAGCCGGTCGCGTTCGCGGTCGATGGCGAAGAGGTATTTGGTGGCGATCTGCACGAAAACCGACACCGGGGCGCTCAGCGCCAGGATGGCGACGATGTTGCCGGCCGGCAGGAAGGCTTCGCCATAGACCTCGGAGACCATTTCCCACGAGATGGCGGCAAGCCCGAGGCTCATCGGCAGCGTGAAATAGGCAAGGCTGCGGATCAGGTCCTCGAACAGCCGGACGGGCAGCTTGCCGTTCGGCTGCGCCTGCAGCTGTTCGGTATAATAGGGGACCAGGGTGCCGGTCAGTTGCACCGGCAGCTGCAGCGCCAGATTGGCGAGCGACAGGCCGATGGCGTAAAAACCGACGAGCTGGACACCGTGGAATTGCTGCAGGAACAGAAGCTCGATGCGGTTGAGGAAGATCGAATCGATGACGATCTGCAACGAGATGACGGCGGAGCTGCCGGCGAGCGTCCCGGCATGGGTGCCGCAGGCATTCGGCCGCACGGCAAACAGCCGGATGGCGTAGACGAAGAAAACACCCTGGCCGACGACATAACCGACGAGCGCGCCGGCAACGCCGTAATACAAGGCACCGAACAGCACGACGCTCAACTGCAGCGCCGCCGATAGGAGCGTCAGCTTGAAGAAGGTCGAGACCTGCTGCTCGCCGATCATGAAGCTGATCGACATCATGCCGAGTGATTGGACGAGGAACAGCAATCCGGTGATGATCAGCACGTCCGGTGCCGTCGAGGCCCAGTGCAGCCGTTCGGTTTCATAATAGCTGGCGGCGTAGAGGCAGAGGATGAAAAACACGACGGTGACGACGACGCGGGCGAGATGGGCGCCAAAACCGCGGCGGGCCATGGCGTCGTATCCGCGCGCCTTCAGCTGCGGCAGCATGCGCGGCAGGATGACGTCGGTGCCGAGCCCGGCGATCATGGTTGCCGTCGTCGACAGCCAGAAGGAAAAGGTGATGATGCCGTTCGCCTCGGGGCCGAGCAGCCGGGCAGCGATGATCGAGCAGGCAAAACCCGTGACGAGCATGGTCAAGCCGGCCGCCGCGTTCAGCAGCGAATTCGCCATGATGCCCTTGCTCATCTTGCGCACCACCTCCGTTGCAACGCCTGTCGCCGGCCTCGTCCTTCTGCGGGGCAACCGGATGGGTTTTTTATGCGAAAGAGCTTAAGGTTCTGCATGTCGATTGTATCGGATTGTCCGCAATTCGGTGTTTGTGACAAGGCGCTGTGCCCATTCCGCACAGCGCCGATGCTGACGCCGAGCCGGCGACTGACCCGCTTTCAGGGACGGGGTTTGGCGGGGACCGTCTCGTAGACATCGACATACCGGTCCGCGACGCTGTGCCAGGAGTAGGTGGCGGCTTCCGCGACGATGCGCTTTCCGGAGGCGCCGGTGCCGTCGAGGGCATGACGATAGGCATCCTCGAAGGCGTGGGCGGCACCGTCCGCTTCGCTGAAATCCACGAGCCGGATGCAGTCGTGGCGACCGGCAAGATTGCGATAGGCGTCGTTGGGGTGCAGCAGCGGCACGAGGCCGGCGCTCATCGCCTCGATGGCGACGACCCCAAAGCCCTCATATTCGGATGCCGAGGCGAAGAAGGACGCCTTGCCTATGCGTTCGGCGATCGTGGCATCCGCCACGCCGGCGTGGATCGAAACATGTTGCGACAGGCCGGCTTGCACGATCTGCCTCTCAAGGTCTGTCGCCGACAGGTCGGACGGGGCACCGATAATGTCGAGATGCCATTCCGGGTTGCTTTGGACGAGCGGCCGCATCATGGCGATGAGGCGGTCGAGGCGCTTGTTCACCGAGAAGCGGCCGATCGTGACGATATGGCGGGCGGGTGCCGGGGAGGCGCGGCCGGCGAATTTTTCGGTGTTGGCGCCGTTTTCGATCGTCACGGTCCGCTCTGCGGCGATCTGCGAAAACAGGGCGGCATCGGACTGGCTGCAGCAGACCAGCCGCCGGTAGCCGAGCGCCGAGGCGCGGGTGACGGTGCGGAACCAGATCTTCTTGAGCGCCGCATATTTTTGCGTGTGGAAGAAGCCGCCATGCGTCGTCGCCACCATCGGCCGGCGGTGCAGCAGACGGCCCCAGGACAGCGCGTCGAAGAAGAAATCGATGGCGTGGACATGGATCAGGTCGGCATCGGCGAGATGCCGGAAAACCTGGGGAGCGATGGGATAACGGGTGGAGCCGGACCACGGAATGCGGACCACCTCGATGCCGTCGACGATCTCATGCGCCGGCAGGAGAGGGCCGGGCTCGGCGAATACCGAATTGCAGGTGACGACACGGACGCGAAAACCGCGCTTGAGCAATTGCCGGCAGAGATTGCCGATTACATCCTCCAGCCCGCCGCGGCTCGGCGCAAACTGCCGGGTGACGTGGACGATCAGCGGCGCGGTGCCGTTCGTCCGGCGGAGCGCCTGTGGGGTGGCGGTGGAGATCATGTTCATCGGGCACCTGGGGACACTGGGCTTTGGCAGCGTCGTCAGACGCATGGGCGGATAACGGCTTGCGGAGGCAAGGCCGGGCCGCTCTAAATGGTCGATAGACCCCTTAACATCGGGTGTATTTCCGGCTTTCCCGGTTGGAGCTTCGGGACGTGGTTAGCAAAGGTCGAAGAGAACGGGTCCGATGGACCGTCAAGATCATCGGCGCCATGCCGGTCTCCGGTTTCGAGCCGCCATAGGGAATGCGGGCCTTGAAGTGTATACGGAAGGCGTGTTTCTTTTTATGAAATATAATTTCTTGTAAGTTGATTTTTTCACCCGCTGCTGTTAGGCCTCTGTCGAGGCTGGTTTCTGGAGATCGTCTATGTGTGGGATTGTTGGTTTGTTTCTGAAAGATCGGGCCCTTGAGCCGCATCTGGGGGCGCTGCTCTCCGACATGCTGGTGACCATGACCGATCGCGGCCCCGATAGCGCCGGCATCGCCATCTACGGCGCGCCCGATCCGGTGCGCGCCAAGCTGACGGTGCAATCGCCCCATCCCGGCCGCGATTTCGAAAACCTCGAGCACGATCTCGGCGCGGCCATCGGCGACAAGGTCGAGGTGGTGGTCAAGGACAGCCATGCCGTCATCGGCGTCGATCCCGAATGGCTGGGTGTCGCCCGCGCCGTGCTGGCCTCGATCCGGCCGGACGTGCGGGTGATGTCGAGTGGCGAGACCATCGAGATCTACAAGGAAACCGGCTTGCCGAAGGATGTCGTCGGTCGTTTCGATATCCGTGCGATGGGCGGCACGCACGGCATCGGCCACACGCGCATGGCGACGGAGTCGGCGGTGACGACGCTCGGTGCTCATCCGTTTTCCACCGGCGCCGACCAGTGCCTGGTGCACAACGGCTCGCTTTCCAACCACAACAATCTGCGCCGCGAACTGGTTCGCGAAGGCATGACCTTCGAGACGGAGAACGACTCGGAAGTCGCCGCCGCCTACCTGACGGCGGAAATGGCACGGGGCAAGAACCTCGGGCAGGCGCTGGATGGCGCCGTCAAGGATCTCGACGGCTTCTTCACCTTCGTCGTCGGCACCAGATCCGGTTTCGGCGTGCTGCGCGACGCCATCGCCTGCAAACCCGCCGTGATGGCCGAGACGGACCAATATGTCGCGTTCGGCTCGGAATACCGCGCCCTGGTCAACCTGCCGGGCATCGAGACCGCCCGCATTTGGGAGCCGGAGCCGGCGACGGTCTATTTCTGGGAACATGAAAAGGCGGCGTGATCCGCCCCGGTTTTTCGCCCGTTATTTCGATTGAAGACGACGACAAGGACAGTTCCATGCCGGTCATAGACCTCGCGGTCACGCCATTGCGCGAACTCAACCAGGCCCTCCACGATCTCACCTCGGGCAGCAACGATACCCATTTCGAAGTCATCAATCCGCGTGGGCACCACGCCGTTGCCGTCGGCGTCGACCAGCCGGTCACCGTCGATGTGAAGGGCAGCGTCGGTTATTATTGCGCCGGCATGAACGAGCAGGCGACGATCACCATCCATGGGTCGGCTGGCCCGGGCGTGGCCGAAAACATGATGTCCGGCACGGTGGTGGTGAAGGGCGATGCCAGCCAGTATGCCGGCGCCACCGGCCGCGGCGGCCTGCTGGTGATCGAGGGCAATGCCTCGTCGCGCTGCGGCATCTCGATGAAGGGCATCGACATCGTCGTGCACGGCAATATCGGCCACATGTCTGCCTTCATGGCCCAGGCCGGCAATCTCGTCGTGCTCGGCGATGCCGGCGAGGCGCTGGGCGATTCCCTCTACGAGGCGCGTATTTTCGTGCGCGGCGCGGTGAAAAGCTTAGGCGCCGATTGCATCGAGAAGGAGATGCGGCCGGCACATCTCGAAATCCTCGCCGGCCTGCTGGACAAGGCGGGTGTCGCCGATGTGCGGCCGGAGGAGTTCAAGCGCTACGGCTCGGCCCGCAAGCTCTACAATTTCCACATCGACAATGCCGATGCTTATTGAGGCAAGACCATGAGCTATCAGAACCCGCCGACCACACCGCGCAAATCGGCCACCTTCGACGATTTTACGACCTCCGAAATCCGCCGGGCCGCGGCGACCGGCATCTACGACATCCGCGGCGGCGGCGCCAAACGCAAGGTGCCGCATTTCGACGACCTGTTGTTCCTCGGTGCCTCGATCTCGCGCTATCCGCTCGAAGGCTATCGCGAGAAATGCGAGACGAGTGTCGTGCTCGGCGCGCGGTTTGCCAGGAAGCCGATCGAGTTGAAGATCCCGATCACCATCGCCGGCATGAGTTTCGGCTCGCTCTCCGGGCAGGCCAAGGAAGCGCTGGGGCGCGGCGCGACGCTGGCCGGCACCTCGACGACGACGGGCGACGGCGGCATGACCGAGGAGGAGCGCGGCCATTCGCAGACGCTGGTCTACCAGTACCTGCCGTCGCGCTACGGCATGAACCCGCGCGACCTGCGCCGCGCCGACGCTATCGAGATCGTCATCGGCCAGGGCGCCAAGCCCGGCGGCGGCGGCATGCTGCTCGGCCAGAAGATTTCCGACCGCGTCGCCGATATGCGCACGTTGCCGAAGGGCATCGACCAGCGCTCCGCCTGCCGGCATCCCGACTGGACCGGCCCGGACGACCTGGAAATCAAGATCCTGGAACTGCGCGAAATCACCAACTGGGAAAAGCCGATCTATGTGAAGGTCGGCGGTGCGCGTCCCTATTACGATACCGCGCTGGCGGTGAAGGCCGGTGCCGATGTCGTGGTGCTCGACGGCATGCAGGGTGGTACGGCGGCGACGCAGGAAGTCTTCATCGAGAATGTCGGCATGCCGACGCTCGCCTGCATCCGCCCGGCCGTGCAGGCGCTGCAGGATCTCGGCATGCACCGCAAGGTGCAACTCGTCATCTCCGGTGGCATCCGCTCCGGTGCGGATGTGGCCAAGGCGCTGGCGCTCGGTGCCGATGCCGTGTCCATCGGTACGGCGGCGCTGATCGCCATCGGCGACAACGATCCGCGCTGGGAGGCGGACTACAACGCGCTCGGCACCACCGCCGGTGCTTATGACGACTGGCACGAGGGCAAGGACCCGGCCGGCATCACCACGCAGGACCCGGAATTGTCGCAGCGTCTCGATCCGGTTGCGGCCGGACGGCGGCTCGCCAACTATCTGAAGGTCATGACGCTGGAGACGCAGACCATCGCGCGGGCCTGCGGCAAGAACCATGTCCACAATCTCGAGCCGGAAGATCTCTGCGCGCTGACGATCGAAGCCTCGGCCATGGCCCAGGTGCCGCTGGCCGGCACCAGCTGGATACCCGGAAAAGGCGGGTTCTGATCGGTTCCAGCCAAGCTTCCCGTAAGGAGGAGACGGAAGGCGATGCGCGGACCCGAATGACAGGTAAGCGTTTCCTTCCCCGGTCTCGGGGAGGGATCAGGATGAGGAGAACACTCCCATCCGCATCGACCATAAGTGTCTCGAAAATCCAAAAGGGGAACATATGACACTGGATCTTGCAGGCTATGCCAAACAGCATGGCATCAAATATTTCATGATCAGCTATACCGATCTTTTCGGCGGCCAGCGCGCCAAGCTGGTGCCGGCCCAGGCGATATCCGGCATGCAGGCGGAAGGCGCCGGCTTTGCCGGCTTTGCCACCTGGCTCGACATGACGCCGGCCCATCCCGACCTCTTCGCCCTGCCGGATGCCTCTTCGGTGATCCAGCTTCCGTGGAAGAAGGATGTCGCCTGGGTGGCGGCCGATTGCATGATGGACGGCAAGCTGGTGGCACAGGCGCCGCGCAACGTGCTGAAAGCGCTGGTTACCGAAGCGACGGCCATGGGCAAGCGGGTGAAGACCGGCGTCGAGGCGGAATTCTTCCTGGTGACGGCGGACGGCTCGGCGATCTCGGACAGTTTCGATACGGCGGAAAAACCCTGCTACGACCAGCAGGCGGTGATGCGGCGCTATGACGTCATCGCCGAGATCTGCGATTACATGCTGGAACTCGGCTGGGGGCCGTACCAGAACGACCACGAGGATGCCAACGGCCAGTTCGAGATGAACTGGGAATTCGACGACGCGCTGATAACTGCCGACAGGCATTCCTTCTTCAAGTTCATGGTCAAGTCCGTTGCCGAAAAACACGGGCTGAAGGCGACCTTCATGCCAAAACCGTTCAAGGGGCTGACGGGCAATGGCTGCCATTGCCACATCTCGGTCTGGGATGCGGGCGGCAAGGTCAACGTCTTCGCCGACAAGACGGCCGACTTCGGCCTGTCCGCCGAGGGCCGGCACTTCCTCGGCGGCATCATGGCGCATGCCTCGGCGCTGGCGGCGATCACCAACCCGACGGTCAACTCCTACAAGCGCATCAACGCGCCGCGCACCACCTCTGGCGCCACCTGGTCGCCGAACACGGTCACCTGGACGGGCAACAACCGTACCCACATGGTGCGCGTGCCCGGCCCCGGCCGCTTCGAGCTGCGCCTGCCGGATGGCGCGGTCAACCCCTACCTGCTGCAGGCGGTGATCATCGCCGCCGGGCTGAACGGGCTGAAGAGCAAGGCCGATCCCGGCCCCCATTACGACATCGACATGTATGCCGAAGGGCATCTGGTGAAGAATGTGCCGCGCCTGCCGCTCAATCTTCTTGATGCGCTGCGCGAATACGACGCCGATCAGCGCCTGAAAGACGCAATGGGGACGGAATTTTCCGCAGCCTTCCTTAAGCTCAAGCATAACGAATGGAACGCCTACGCTTCGCATTTCACTGAATGGGAGCGCCAGACGACGCTGGATATCTAGCGCCGCCGGGCAAGGCGATGATTTCGGTCAGGAGGCGGGCGCCGGAGGCTTTCCGGCGCTTTTGATTTGATTTAAGCAAGCCGCCGAAGGCCTGCTTTGAAAGGGAAGATCGATGACGAATTATGTTCTGACGGTGAGCTGCAAATCGACACGGGGTATCGTCGCCGCCATCACCGGTTATCTTGCCGAAGAAGGCTGCTACATCACCGACAGTTCGCAGTTCGACGACATGGAGACCGGGCTCTTCTTCATGCGCCTGACCTTCATCAGCCAGGAAGGCGCCTCGCTGGAGAAGCTGCGGGCCGGTTTCGAAGCCGTGAAGACCCGCTTCGGCATGGATGCCGAAATCCGCAACAGCGAGCATCGCATGAAGGTGCTGCTGATGGTGTCGCGCTTCGGCCACTGCCTCAACGACCTGCTCTATCGCTGGAAGATCGGCGCGCTGCCGATCGATATCGTCGGCGTCATCTCCAACCACTTCGATTACCAGAAGGTGGTCGTCAACCACGACATTCCCTTCCACCATATCCCGGTGACCAAGGCCAACAAGCCGCAGGCCGAAGCGCGGATCATGGACGTGGTCGAGCAGACCGGCACCGAGCTGATCGTGCTCGCCCGCTACATGCAGATCCTGTCCGACCAGATGTGCCAGAAAATGTCCGGCCAGATCATCAACATCCACCACTCCTTCCTGCCGAGCTTCAAGGGCGCCAACCCCTACAAGCAGGCCTATGAGCGTGGCGTGAAGCTGATCGGCGCCACGGCGCATTACGTTACCGCCGACCTCGACGAAGGCCCGATCATCGAGCAGGATATCGCCCGTATCACCCATGCCCAAAGTGCGGAAGATTATGTCTCGATCGGCCGCGACGTCGAAAGCCAGGTGCTGGCGCGCGCCGTGCATGCGCATATCCATCACCGCACCTTCATCAACGGCAACCGTACCGTCGTGTTCCCGGCGAGCCCGGGCTCCTACGCTTCCGAGCGCATGGGTTGAAAAAAATATCGACTGCTTGAATTTTTTTCGGGAACCATTCGCCTCCGGAAACGTTTGGGATGTGGCTGAACAACGGGTGGCGATATACGAGGTATCGCCACTTTGTCTTTTTGTCGCGAGATGGAACAGACGGAGGCGCAAACGCCGGTAACCGTGAGGAAATCGGCAGACCAGGCGGAATTTTCCGGGGCAGTTTCTGCTGGCGGGCCACCGATGACGGAATCGTCGGTCTGAATTCGCGCTTCTTCCATCTTTCCCCGTGCCGGCTTTCGCCGGCGCGGGGATTTTCATTTTAGCTGCCGGCTTTTTCATTCCCGGCGGTCGTCAGGCGTTGCTTTTCCTCCACCTCCGAGGCGACCTGTCCCAGGGCGGCCTGCATGCGGGCAAGGATGAACAGCACGACAAGGGCAGCGCCCGTGGCAAAGGCGGCGATGAACCAGTGGCCGAAACCCAGCGCCAGGCCGATGCCGCCGGACAGCCACATGCCGGCGCCGGTGGTCAGCCCCTTCACCTCGCCGCGCGCGAAGACGATCATGCCGGCGGCGAGAAAGGCGACGCCGGCGGTGACGGCCTCGATGACGCGCAGCGGATCGATGCGCACCTGGTCGTCGGCAAAACCCGGCATGTGGACGCTCTCGATTGAGATGATCGCAAACATCGCCGCCGCCAGGCTGATGAGGATATGGGTCCGCAGGCCGGCGGGCCGATCTTTCGCTTCGCGCTCCAGGCCGATGACGCCGCCGAACAGGATCGCTGCCACCAGCCGTGCGAAGATGACGGGATAGGGTGTCTGGGTCTGGTGATACATGTCGGCAACGATCTGCTCCATTTCGCCAAAAACTCCTCTGAAATCCGATTCTGTAAAATCACCCGGCGCTGGCCAGCCGGTCGGCGTCCGAAAGAAACGCAGGAACCGTCTTTCCGGTTCGAAACGATCGTAAAAACATCGTGAATCGCACTTTTGCTGCGAATATCGGCGGCGGGCCGCAAGGGTCTCGCCAAAAGGGCGGTTTTCGGCTCAATTCGAACAGTGCTTCAGAAAAACCGCATTGCCTCGGCCCGCCGTTGCGAACAGTTTTTGCCGGAGCAACCGCCCGTTTGAGGAGACCGGCGAGAGGAGAACGCCAGCATGTGCCGCCGCAATCGAACCGGCCGGCAGGCGCAGGCGTTGTTCCTGCCGAGGAGGAGGAAACCGATGCCTGACGCGCCACGTCTTTCCCTGCATGTGCCGGAGCCGGAATGGCGGCCGGGAGACCAGCCGGATTTTTCGCATGTGAAGATCCCGCGCGCCGGCACCATCCGTCGTCCCGAGATCAACGAAAAGCCAGAGGACATGCGCGATCTCGCCTTCTCGATCATTCGCGTCCTCAACCGGCAGGGCGAGGCCGTCGGTCCCTGGGCGGGAACGCTCACCGACGACGAACTGCGCGACGGCCTGCGGCACATGATGACGCTCAGGGCCTATGATGCGCGCATGCTGATGGCACAGCGCCAGGGCAAGACCTCGTTCTACATGCAGCATCTGGGCGAGGAGGCGATCAGCTGTGCCTTCCGCATGGCGCTGGAACCCGGCGACATGAACTTTCCCACCTATCGCCAGGCGGGGCTGCTGATTGCCGGCGGCTATCCGATGGTCACCATGATGTGCCAGGTCTATTCCAACGACAAGGACCCGATGCACGGCCGCCAGCTGCCGGTATTCTATTCCTCGAAGGAACACGGTTTCTTCTCGATTTCCGGCAACTTGGCGACGCAGTACATCCAGGCCGTCGGCTGGGCCATGGCCTCGGCGATCAGCCACGACCGCAAGATCGCCGCCGCCTGGATCGGCGACGGCTCGACGGCGGAAAGCGATTTCCATGCGGCCCTGGTGTTCGCCTCGACCTACAAGGCGCCCGTCGTCCTCAACATCGTCAACAACCAGTGGGCGATTTCGACCTTCCAGGGCATCGCCCGCGGCGGCTCCGGCACCTTCGCGGCGCGTGGCCACGGTTTCGGCATTCCGGCGCTGCGGGTGGACGGCAACGACTATCTTGCCGTGCATGCCGTCGCCAAATGGGCGGTGGAGCGGGCGCGCCGCAATCTCGGACCGACCATCGTCGAATACGTCACCTATCGCGCCGGCGGTCATTCCACCTCCGATGATCCTGCCGCCTACCGGCCGAAAACCGAAAGCGATGCCTGGCCGCTCGGCGATCCGATCCTGCGGCTGAAACTGCACCTCATCGCCCGCGGCCTCTGGTCCGAGGAACGGCACAAGCAGGCGGAAGCCGAGGTGCTGGACGGCGTTCTGGCGGCGCAGCGCGAGGCCGAGGCGATCGGCACGCTGCATACCGGCCGCCGACCGTCGCCGCGTGACATGTTCGAAGACGTGTATGCGCAGATGCCGGCACATCTTTTGAAGCAGCGCCACGAAGCGGGGTATTGAGCCATGGCGAAGATGACCATGATCGAGGCGATCCAGAACGCCCTCGACATCGCCATGGGCGACGACGACAAGGTCGTCGTCTTCGGCGAGGATGTCGGTTATTTCGGCGGCGTCTTCCGCTGCACCGCCGGCCTGCAGAAGAAATACGGTACGTCGCGCTGCTTCGACACGCCGATCAGCGAACTCGGCATCGTCGGAACCGCCATCGGCATGGCGGCCTATGGCCTGAAACCGTGCGTCGAAATCCAGTTCGCCGATTACATGTATCCCGCCTACGACCAGATCGTCTCGGAGGCTGCGCGGCTGCGCTACCGATCTGCCGGGGAATTCACCTGCCCGCTGGTGGTGCGCATGCCGACCGGCGGCGGGATTTTCGGGGCGCAGACGCACAGCCAGAGCCCGGAGGCGCTGTTCACCCACGTCGCCGGCCTGAAGACCGTCGTGCCTTCGACACCGGCGGATGCCAAGGGCCTGCTGCTCGCGGCGATTGCCGATCCCGATCCGGTGATCTTCCTGGAGCCGAAGCGGCTCTACAACGGTCCCTTCGACGGCTATCATGAAAAGCCGGTGGTTTCCTGGAAGAAGCACGATCTCGGCGAGGTTCCGGACGGGCATCACCTGGTGCCGCTCGGAAGCGCCGCTATTCGCCGCGAAGGGCAGGCGGTGACGGTGCTGGCCTATGGCACCATGGTGCATGTGGCGCTTGCGGCTGCGGAGGCCACCGGCATCGATGCCGAGGTGATCGATCTGCGCACGCTGCTGCCGCTCGATACACCGACGATCGTCGCTTCGGTGCAGAAGACCGGACGCTGCGTCATCGTTCACGAGGCGACGCTGACCTCCGGTTTCGGCGCCGAGCTGGCGGCCGTGGTGCAGCGCGATTGCTTTTATAATCTCGAAGCGCCGATCCTTCGGGTGACCGGCTGGGATACGCCTTATCCGCATGCGCAGGAATGGGACTATTTCCCCGGCCCGGATCGTGTCGGCCGGGCGCTGCAGCAAATCATGGAGGCCTGAACATGGGTGTGTTTTCGGTCAAATTGCCCGATGTCGGCGAAGGCATTGCCGAGGCCGAGCTTACCGAGTGGCATGTGAAATTGGGCGACATGGTGCGCGAGGACGACTTGCTGGCGGCCGTGATGACCGACAAGGCGACGGTGGAAATTCCCTCCGCCGTCACCGGCAAGGTGATCTGGCTCGGCGCCACGGTCGGCGAAACGGTCGCCATCGGCTCGGACATCGTGCGGATCGAAGTCGAAGGCGAAGACGACAGCGAGTTGGCCGTCGCGGAACAGGCTCCCCCGACCGTGGTCGAGCCGGAGATGGTCCGGCAGCAGGAGCGTGTAAAGCCGGCTCCGGTCGCTGCTGCTTCAGAGAAGGAAGCACCGTCTCCGCTCGGCCGGACATTTGCCGGTGCCGGTCCCAGGCGGCCCGAGGGCGAAAAGCCGCTGGCGCCGCCTTCCGTGCGGCTGCGGGCGCGCGAGGCCGGCATCGATCTTCGCCGGGTGCGCGGCTCCGGGCCGGCGGGCCGGATCACCCATGACGATCTCGACGCCTTTCAGCAACAGGACGACACGGCCCGGCCATCCGCCACGCCGGGGGCCGATCTCTCCGTCACGGAAATCAAGATGGTGGGGCTGCGCCGCAAGATCGCCGAACGCATGGCCGAGGCCAAGGCGCATATTCCCCACATCACCATCGTCGAGGAGGTGGATGTCAGCGCCCTGGAGGACCTGCGGACACGCATGAATGCCGAAGGCGTTGCGGGCCGGCCGAAGCTGACCGTGCTGCCCTTCCTGATCCGCGCCATCGTCAAGGCGGTGAAGGAGCAGCCGGCGCTCAATGCCCATTACGACGACGAGGCGGAAATCATCCGCCAGTTCGGCGGCGTGCATGTCGGCATCGCGTCACAGACGCCGAACGGGCTGCTGGTGCCGGTGATCCGCCATGCCGAGACACTGGGGCTTTATGCCGCCGCTGCCGAACTCGCCCGGGTGGCCGAGGCCTCGCGCAATGGAACGGCCCGGCGCGAGGAGCTTTCCGGATCGACGATCACCATCTCCTCCCTCGGTCCGCTGGGCGCGGTGGCGACCACGCCGATCATCAACAGGCCGGAGGTGGCGATTGTCGGCGTCAACAAGATTGCGGTCAGGCCGCACTGGGACGGGCAACAATTCGTGCCGCGCAAGATGATGAACCTCTCCTCGTCCTTCGATCACCGGGTGATCGACGGCTGGGATGCCGCTATATTCGTCAAGCGATTGAAAACGTTGATGGAAATGCCTGCAATGATGTTCGTGGGGGGCTGAGCGATGAAAGATATCATCTGCAAGGTGGCGGTGATCGGCGGTGGCCCCGGCGGCTATGTCGCGGCGATCCGGGCCGGGCAGCTCGGGCTCGATACCGTGCTGGTCGAGAAGAAGATGCCGGGTGGCACCTGCCTGACGGTCGGCTGCATTCCGTCCAAGGCGCTGATCCATGCGGCCGACGAATTTTCAAGGTTGCGGCATTTTGCCGATGGCGGCGCCATGGGGATCACCGCGTCCGATCCGGCAATCGATCTGCGCCGCACCGTCGAATGGAAGGACGGCATCGTTTCGCGCCTCACATCCGGCGTTTCCGGATTGCTGAAAAAGGCCAGGGTGAAAATCGTGTTCGGCACGGCGCGGTTTCTCGACGGCAAGACCCTCGCCGCCGAGACGGACATGGGCGAACAGATCATCCGCGCCGAAAACGTCATCATCGCCACCGGCTCCGTGCCGGTCGAGCTGCCGACCTTGCCGTTCGGCGGCCGGGTGCTGTCGTCCACCGAAGCCCTGGCGCTGACGGCGGTGCCGAAGACGCTGGCCGTCGTCGGTGGCGGTTACATCGGGCTGGAGATCGGCATGGCTTATGCCAAGCTCGGTGCATCCGTGACGGTGGTCGAGGCGGCAGCACAGATCTTGCCGCTCTACGATGCCGAGCTGGTGCGCCCCGTAACGAAGCGGCTGCAGGAGCTGGGTGCGCGCGTGCTCACCGGGGCGGCCGCCAGGGGATTGGCGCCGGATGGCGAGGGACTGGTGGTGCGCCGGGCTGATGGCACGGATGAGACGATTGCCGCCGAGCGGGTGCTCGTGACGGTCGGTCGGCGGCCGCTGACCGAGGGGTTCGGCCTCGACGAAATCCGCCTCGACATGGCCGGGCGCTTCATCCGCATCGACGAGCGGTGCCGCACGTCGATGCGCGGCGTCTACGCCATCGGCGATGTAACGGGCGAACCGATGCTGGCGCACCGGGCCATGGCCCAGGGCGAAATGGTGGCAGAGATCATCGCCGGCCTCCGGCGCGGCTGGGATAAACGCTGCATCCCTGCCGTCTGTTTTACCGATCCGGAGATCGTGTCGGTCGGCCGCACAGCGGAGGAGGCACGGGCCGCGGGGCTGGAGGTCAAGACCGGCAGCTTTCCGTTCCAGGGGAATGGCCGCGCCATGACCATGGGTCGGGACGACGGTTTCATCCGCGTGGTCTGTGAGGCCGACAGCCATCTGGTTCTCGGCATCCAGGCAGTCGGTGCCGGGATCTCGGAGCTTTCGACGGCTTTTGCCCAGGCGATCGAAATGGGGGCGAGGCTGGAGGATATCGCCGGAACGGTCCATGCCCACCCGACGCTGGGCGAAGCCTTGCATGAGGCAAGCCTGCGCATTCTGGGGCACTCTCTGCATATCTGACAGAGGCAGCAGCCGGTATCATTGCGTTTTCATCTTGTCACGGTAATGATCTCCGATAACGGAAATAACCGTGATCAGGGAGAATGAGCGTGAGCAATCGCAGGCATCTGGACAATCTTCCTTCGGTCGATGAGACCATCGGCCAGCATGCGTCGATCCTGAGTTCGCAACTTCAGGCGATGAGCGAGGCGTTTTTCCCGCCGACGTCGCACAAGACCCTACGCCGTTTCACCTCTGGAGAGGCGGCCCGGCTCATGGGGATTTCCGACTCGACGCTGCGCAAGATGGCGCTGGCCGGCGAGGGGCCGGAGCCGACCACCAGTCCAGCCGGCCGCCGCTTCTACAGCCTGCCGCAGATCAACGAAATCCGCCGGCGACTGGCGAGCACGGCGCGGGGCCGGGAGGCTTACGACTTCGTCCCGCGGCGCGGCGCGGGTGATCACCTGCAGGTGCTGGCGGTGACGAACTTCAAGGGCGGCTCCGGCAAGACCACGACGTCGGCGCACCTGGCGCAATATCTCGCCCTTCGCGGCTATCGCGTCTTGGCGATCGACCTTGATCCGCAGGCCAGCCTTTCGGCGCTCTTCGGCGTGCTGCCGGAAACCGACCTCGCCAGCAACGAAACGCTTTACGCCGCGATCCGTTATGACGATCAACGGCGACCGCTGCGCGAGGTGGTGCGGCAGACCTATTTCGATGGTCTCGACCTGGTACCGGGCAATCTGGAGCTGATGGAGTTCGAGCACACCACGCCGCGGGCGCTTGCCACCGGCGATGGCAAGGGCGGCGAGATTTTTTTTACGCGCATCGCGGCGGCCATCGATGACGTTGCCGATCAATACGACGTCGTCGTCATCGATTGCCCGCCGCAGCTGGGCTACCTGACGCTGAGCGGCCTGTGCGCCTCGACGGGCATGATCATCACCATCCATCCGCAGATGATGGACATCGCCTCGATGAGCCAGTTCCTGCTGATGACGAAAGACCTTCTTTCCGTCGTCCGCGAGGCGGGCGGCACGCTGCATTACGATTTCGTCCGCTACCTCATTACCCGCTTCGAGCCGCAGGATGCGCCGCAGACGAAAGTGGTCGCCCTGCTGCGCAATCTCTTCGGCGATGCCGTGTTGCTCAACCCGATGGTGAAGTCGGCAGCGGTCTCCGATGCCGGGCTGACCAAGCAGACGCTGTATGAAATCGGCAGGGAAAGCATGACCCGATCGACCTATGATCGCGCCCTGGAAGCGCTGGATGCTGTGCATGGTGAAATCGAAGGCTTGATCCGCGCCGCTTGGGGACGTACTTCTCGTTAGGATCGACGCGCCGTGCGTTGGGAGCTCCCAACAGTGCGGTGCAAGCCCGACATGATGTTGTGGGTAACGGTTACGACGAGGATTCTGATATGAGCCGGAAAGACACCGTCAATTCGCTTTTCATGATGAAGTTGGGATCTCCCAACCCGACGCCGCCGGAGAAGGAGCGCGAGCGCGTCCGTACCGGCGCCGTCTCCGCCATGGGCGCGTCGCTGCAGGAGCTGACGGAAGGCGCCCGTGCTGCAAGCAAGCTCAAGGAGCAGATTGCCAGCGGTATGGTCGTCGTCGACCTCGATCCGGCCATGGTCGACGGCTCGATGGTCAACGACCGGCTGATCATCGATGTCGATCCGGATTTCCAGGAGCTTGTCGCCAGCATTCGCGAGAGCGGCCAGCAGGTTCCCATCCTGGTGCGGCCGCATCCGGAAAATGCGGAGCGCTATCAGGTGGCTTACGGCCACCGCCGCCTGCGCGCCGCGCAGCATCTCGGCATTCCGGTCAAGGCGGTGGTTCAGCCGCTCAGCGACAACGAGCTGGTGATCGCCCAGGGTAAGGAAAATCTCGACCGCAAGGATCTCTCCTACATCGAGAAGGCGCTGTTCGCGCGCCGTCTGGAGGAAAAGGGTTTCGATCGCGTGACGATCATGGCCGCCCTTTCCACTGACAAGGCGGACCTGAGCCGTTATATCGCCGTGGCGCGGATGATCCCCGAAAGCCTGCTGAACCAGATCGGGCCTGCCCCCAAGGCCGGCCGCGCCCGCTGGTTGGCGATGGCCGATCGGCTGACAGTGGCGGATGCCATGGACAATGCCGAGGCACTGACCGGCCAGCGCGATTTCCTGATGGCCGATAGCGATGGCCGTTTCGTCAAGCTGTTCGACGCCCTGGCGCCGGCCACTGCCTCGAACGCCTCGAATGACCGCGATATTGTGATCAACGGCACCGTGAAGGCGGCCCGTCTGGAGGCGCGGCGCGCCCAGACATCGCTGGTGTTCAACAACAAGATCGTGCCGGAATTCGGGGAATATGTTGCGGCGCAGCTGGATCAGCTTTATCTTCAGTTCCTGAAAGCGAATCGCAAGGACAAGGGGCGCAACTGAGAGCCCGCTCTTCCTCCGAGGTCACGGGCCGCTTTGCTCTGCAGGGGTAAAATCGAAGCGATGATGTCGGCAGGCAGGGAATACCCTGTGACACAAGCTAACCCGCTGTTTGCTTTAACAACGATCGAAAAACGATTTCTATAATTATGGTTAGCAAATCGTTAAAATGCGTCGGAAAACGCGGAATGGGCATTTCCTCCATGGGGTGCCGTCATAGGCTGCCGCTCGGGGGTGTCTGCCGCAGACCGGCGGCCAGGGCCAGGATCACGAGCCGCAACTGACCGCGCAAACTTGCCTCGTCGACGCGGCCAAGCCGATCCTCGATGCTCAACGAAACGATGCCGTGGACGGCGGAATAGATGGTGCGGGCCAACGCGGCAGCCTGGGCCGGGGTCAGTTTCGGGTCGAGTTCCAGCAGCGGTTCCTCGATCATGGCGAACAGGCGGTAGTGATCGTCACGGTGCCAATCGGGCAGGGACCTGCCATCCGGCAGCCGGTGCTCGAACAGCGCGCTCCAGGCATTGCGCTCGCCCAGCGCAAAATCGAGATAGGCATCCGCCATGCCGCAAAGCCGCTGCTCCACCGGCAAATTTCTCGCACTCTCGCGAAGGTCGGCGAGGATCGAGCCGAAGCGGGAGAGCACCCGCGAATTGACTGCCAGCACCAGATCGTCGAAATCGGAAAAGCGTGTATAGATGGAGCCGCCCGAACATCCCGCCCCGCGCGCGATCGACCGGGTGGAAACGGCAGCCAGGCCGTTTTCGGCGATCTGTCGTTCTGTCACGTCAAGGATCCGTTGCGTGAGCTCTTCTTTCTGTTCGGCGGAAATCGGCATGGAGGTTCCCTGGGGCACGGCATCGATTTTATTTTGAGCAATGATCAAAAATGAGATTGATCAGCGTTCAAATTCATTCTATCTTAAAATGAACGATGTTCAAGTTCAATTGTCGAGCCGGTCGAAGTTGGCGGCTCCCAACCGGGGATGGAGTTACGATGCAAGAGCAACAGAAAGCCGGGCCGCTGATCCTGTCGCGGCGTTTTGCGCCGCTGTTCTGGACGCAGTTCTTCGCTGCCTTTAACGACAATTTCCTGAAGAACACGCTGGTCTTCCTCATCCTGGCGAAAATGTCGGCCTCCGAGGCGGCCTCGCTGGTGACGCTGGCCGGCGCCATCTTCATCGCTCCCTTCCTGCTGCTCTCCGCGCTTGGCGGCGAACTGGCCGACCGTTTCGACAAGGCGGTCGTCGCCCGCTGGCTGAAGCTCGGCGAAATCGCCGCAGCCGCCATCGCGGTCGGCGCCATCGCCTTTCATTCGATCGAGGGCATGATGGCGGCGCTGTTCCTGTTCGGCGTCGGATCGGCGCTGTTCGGGCCGATCAAATATGCCATCCTTCCCGATCATCTCGACCGCGAACAACTGCCGGCGGCGAATGCCTGGATCGAGGGCGCGACGTTCATCGCCATCCTCTCGGGCACGATCTTTGCCGGCATCTCCTTTGCCAGCGGCGGCGATCACCCGGCGATCTTCGGGCCGCTGATCATCGGTTTTGCCGCCATCGCCTGGGGCGCGAGCTGCCTGATCCCGCGCACCGGCAGCGCGGCTCCGGACCTCCGCATCGATGCCAACATCGTTCGTTCCACTTGGCGGCTGACGCGGGAGATTTGTGGTGAGCGGCGCATGCTGGTCACCTCGCTGATGGTCTCGTGGTTCTGGCTGATGGGCGCAATCGTGCTCTCCATCCTGCCGCCGCTGGTCAAGACGCTGGGCGGCAGCGAGATCGCCATCACCGCCTACCTCACCATCTTCGCGGTTTCGATCGCCATCGGCTCCTCCATCGCCGCCTGGCTTTCGGCCGGCCGCATCGTGCTGCTGCAGGCGGTGATCGGCACCATTCTCTTCGGCCTGGTCGCCGTCGATCTCGGCATCGTCATCTCCGGCCTGACACCGGCCGCCACCGTTGCGCCCGATCTTTCCAGCTTCTTCGGTTCTCCCGGCACGATCCGCGTCGCCGTCGACCTGGCGCTCGCCGCCGTCACCGGCGCCTTCCTGATCGTGCCGAGCTTTGCCGCGCTGCAGGCCTGGGCGAAGCCGGAGCAGCGTGCCCGTGCCGTCGCCGCCAACAACGTGCTGAATGCCGTCTTCATGGCAGTCGGCGGTGTCGCGGTCGCAGCCATCCAGGCGGCCGGCGCGCCGCTGTGGCTCATCACTGTCGGCCTCGGCGTCGCATCCCTGGTGGCGGCCGGCCTGATGCTGCGGTTCCTGCCGACCGATCCCTTCCGCGATTTCATCTCTATCCTGATGCGCGCCTTCTTCCGCCTGGAAGTCGACGGCATCGAGAACCTGGCAAAAGCCGGCCCGACGCCGATCCTGGCGCTGAATCATGTCTCCTTCCTCGATGCCGCGCTGGCGCTGGCGCTCTCGGATGCCCAGGGCATGCGCCAGCCGGTCTTCGCCATCAACACCGACATCGCCCAGCGCTGGTGGGTGCGACCGTTCCTGAAACTCGCCAACGCCTTCCCGCTCGACCCGACCCGGCCGATGGCCACCCGCTCGCTGATCCGCGCGGTGGAAGGCGGCGAGCCGCTGGTCATCTTCCCCGAAGGCCGCCTGACGGTGACCGGCAGCCTGATGAAGGTCTATGACGGTGCGGCGATGGTGGCAGACAAGACCGGCTCGATGATCGTGCCGATCAAGATCGACGGCCTGGAGCGCACCATCTTTTCGCGTCTCAGCTCCTTCCACACCCGCAAACAGCTTTTCCCCAAGGTGCGCGTCACCATCATCGAGCCGGTTAAACTCTCCGTTTCGCCCGAGCTCAAGGGCCGCAAGCGCCGGCAGGCCGCCGCCGCCGCCCTCTACCGCATCATGTCGGGCCTCGTCTTCGCCACCAGCGGCAAGACCGGCACCATTCTGGAAGAGATCATCAAGGCCGGCCATACCTACGGCATGAAGCGCAACGCGCTCGAAGATCCGCTGACCGGCCGGCTCTCCTATGCGACGATGCTCACCGGCGCGCGGGTTCTGGCGGCGAAATTCGACCGCATGTTCTCCGGCGAAGAAACGATCGGCCTGCTGCTGCCGAATGCCAATGGCGCGGTCGTCAGCCTGCTCGGCCTCGTCTCCGCAGGCAAGGTGCCGGCCATGATGAATTTTACCGCCGGCCTCGCCAATCTGCGCGCCGCCTGCACCGCCGCCGAGATCCGCACCATCCTGACATCGCGGGCCTTCATCAAGCAGGCACGGCTCGAAGCGGTGATCGATGGCCTGACGGAAAGCGGCACGCGTATCGTTTACCTCGATGACCTGCGGGGAACCGTTTCCAAGCTCGACAAGATCCGCGGCCTGATCGGCCGGTCGCGGCCGTTGACGGCGCGGCAGACCACCGACCGTGCGGCGATCCTGTTTACCTCCGGTTCAGAGGGAACGCCAAAAGGCGTGGTGCTGACCCATGCCAACATTCTCGCCAACGTTTCGCAGGCCGCGGCGCGTGTCGATTTCCACAATGGCGACAAGGTGTTCAACGTCCTGCCGGTGTTCCATTCCTTCGGCCTGACGGCCGGCACCATCCTGCCGCTCGCCAGCGGCGTGCCGGTCTATCTTTATCCGTCGCCGCTGCACTACCGGATCATTCCGGAGGCGATCTATTCCAGCAATGCGACGATCATCTTCGGCACCGATACGTTCCTTGCCGGTTATGCCCGCTCCGCCCATCCCTACGACCTGCGCTCGATCCGCTACTGCTTTGCCGGCGCCGAACCGGTGAAGCGCTCGACCCGCGAAACCTACATGGACAAGTTCGGCATCCGTATCCTGGAAGGCTACGGCGTCACGGAGGCAGCCCCCGTTATCGCCCTCAACACGCCGATGTACAACCGGCCGGGAACGGTCGGAAAATTGATGCCGGGCATCACGGCGCGGCTGGAACCGGTGCCGGGTGTCGATGAGGGCGGCCGCCTGTTCGTCAGCGGTCCGAATGTCATGGCCGGTTACCTGCGGACGGAAAATCCCGGCGTGCTGGAAGTCCCGGCCGATGGCTGGCACGATACCGGCGATATCGTCACCATCGACGAGGACGGTTTCGTCACCATCCGCGGCCGCGCCAAGCGGTTTGCCAAGATCGGCGGAGAGATGGTGTCGCTGGCGGCGATCGAGGCGCTGGCGGGCGAAGTCTGGCCGGGCATCCCGGTGGGCGTGGTTGCCGTCGCCGATGCCAAGAAGGGCGAACGCCTGGTGATGGTGATCGACAATCCCAAGGCGAGCCGCGCAGACCTGCTCGCCCATGCCCGGGCCAAGGGGGTGAGCGAACTGGCCATCCCCGGCGAGATCCTGCAGGGCAGCGTGCCGCTGCTCGGTTCCGGCAAGACGGATTTCGCCGGTCTCAAGACCTATGTGGACAGGCGCCTCGCCGAGCGGCAGGCGAGTTAAAACAAAGGCCGGAGCGAACCTCGCCGCTCCGGCCTTTTTCTGTTGCGGTGGAGATCACCCTCGGCATCTGCGGCGTGACGGTGGCCTCGCGTAAAGCTGCAATTATTCTCTCGCGCTACCGGCATCACGGACGTCGCCCGCATCGCCGACTTCCTGCTGGAAGGTGCCGGCCATGGCCTGGGTATACCACTGGGACAGTTCGTAGCAGTAGGTCAGTTCCCGGTCGTCCGCCGACCAGTAGGCATTGGCATCGCCGCATTCGGAAGCCGTCAGCTTGATGCCGTCCTTGAGCTTGTACATGGCGGCGACCTGCTGGACGATTTCCAGCATGCTGGAAACCTTGACCAGTTCGGCATAGTCGGAAAGGTTCTTGTCCTTGGGGTTCTGGTAGCTGACGGTGAAGCCCGGTTCCTTGCCGGTCTTGCGAACGTGCTTTTCCAGCAGGCCGAACCAACTGGCATGCGCCTTTGTGTAGTCGTCGGCGCATTCCTCGCGCCGATCGTCCGGCATCTCCAGATCGTTGGCCACCTTGCGGAATTTCTCCGCGTTCTTGCCGACCATCATGCAGACCATGTGATAGGCGCGCTGCCGATCGAGGGAATGGGTGTCCCAGAGATCGGGCTCCTCGCCGGCCTCGTAGGACATTTTCCAGCCCTCGACGCTGTCGGCGAGCGCCTTGTCGAACACGGCATCGTCCATCTCCAGCAGGATCAGCGTCGAAAGGGTATCGGCGGCATCCTCCTCCCGGCCGAGCACCGGCAGGTCGAATTCCGAGATCAGCATGTGCCCCATTTCGTGAAACAGGAAGAAGAGGCCGTTGTCGAAGGCGAACTCGACCGTCGTTTCCATCTGGCTTTCGGTCAGCCCGCTGACATCATCCTCGAAGGTCGTGGTTTCGGCGGAAGCGGCAGTGGTCGCGAGCAAAGCGGTGGCGGCGATGAAGGCGAGCTTCAGGCGGTTCATGGTCGGATCCCTCGGGGCGAAAAATGCGCTCCGGTATCCTTAGGCGTTGTCTTGCTAATTGCCGGTAAATTCCCAAGTAATTTTCAGGATATATACTTATTTTATATTAAAGATATGTTTGAAATGATTTATATACCATGGCGCGGCGGTCTTTCGATGTGGCGCGGATCGTCGTTCGCCTGCATTCCGAGTTTAGATTTTATTGGGCCTCCCTGCCTTTTCTGCGGGCGGGCGGGCGGCCGGAAACGCTGCCTGCAAGGAACATTTGCCGCCGGGCGCCGTTTCCAATCCGGACGCCTTCTTCATTGCAATCCGGCAAACCGGCGTCCGGAGGTGATAGCATGGCACAATATATCGACGAGCGTGGCGATGTGGTTTCGACCGCGCAAACCAACAGGCGAGAAGAATTGACGCCGGTCGAGGCGCGCCAGGGCCTGCTGGGCCGGCCGGTTCTCATGGTGCTGATTGGTGGCCTGATCCTTGCCTTTCTGGCCTGGGGCGGCGCGGAAATGTGGGGCGGAAGCCAGGACCGCGATTCCGCCGCGCCAACCACGACGACGACATCCACGACGGACAATACCGTCGCCAACCAGCCGAGCGGCAGCGGTACGTTCGACAACAACACGCCGGCCGGCGAACCGCAGCAGACCGTTCCCACCGACCGGGATCCGACGCCTGAAAGCAGCACCGGCGGCGCATCGCAGCAGGTCACGCCGGATGGCACGCAGCAGTAATGCGTGGCTTACCGTCGATGTCAGTCGCCCAGGCGAAGTTGCACCTGTCCACGGGTCAGGTCTTTGATCATCGCCTGGATGGGCGCTGCCCATTCCAGCGCGATACGAATGGAGATATCCGCGCCGCTTGCGGTAAACTCCTCCGACAGCACCTGAACATGCGGCAAGGCGGCAAGCCTCGCCTGCAGCAGCGCAAGATCGGAAAAGCCGCAGGCGATGGTTCCGGTGACGGTGGTGATCTGCTCCACCTTGGCGGCATTGCGCAGGCATGAGGCGGCGGTGCCGCCATAAGCACGGATAAGCCCGCCGCTGCCCAGCAGAATGCCGCCGAACCAGCGCGTCACGACGGCTGCGACACCATCCAGCGACTGGCCGTCGATGGCCTGCAGGATCGGTTTGCCGGCCGTACCACGCGGCTCGCCGTCATCGCTGAAGCGGTAGGCCTGACCGAGGCGCCATGCCCAGCAATTGTGATTGGCGGCGATATCGGAATGGTCGGCGAGGAAACGTTTGGCGTCTTCCTCGCTGGAAATGGGACCGCAGATCGCCAGAAACCGACTCTTCTTGATGTCCTGTTCAAAAGTGGCAGTTTCGGTCAGGGTGAACATCGGCGCTTCCATTCGCCGATGTTCATAAGATGAGGGCGTTGCTGTTGCCAAGCCCGGCGATCAAAAGAATGCCTGGATACCCGTCTGCGCCCGGCCGAGAATGAGCGCGTGCACGTCGTGGGTGCCCTCGTAGGTGTTGACCGTCTCCAGGTTCTGGGCGTGGCGCATGACGCCGTATTCGATCTGGATGCCGTTGCCGCCATGCATGTCGCGGGCCTGGCGGGCGATATCGAGCGCCTTGCCGCAATTGTTGCGCTTGACGATGGAGATCATCTCCGGAGCGAACTTGTGTTCGTCCATCAGGCGGCCGACGCGCAGCGAGGCCTGCAGGCCGAGGGTGATTTCCGTCTGCATATCGGCCAGTTTCTTCTGGAAGAGCTGGGTGCCGGCCAGCGGCTTGCCGAACTGCTTGCGGTCGAGGCCATATTGCCGGGCGCGGTGCCAGCAATCTTCCGCCGCCCCGAGAACACCCCAGGAAATACCGTAACGGGCGCGGTTGAGGCAGCCGAACGGGCCCTTGAGGCCGGAGACATTCGGCAGCAGCGCATCTTCACCGACTTCGACGCCATCCATGACGATTTCGCCTGTTATCGATGCCCGCAGCGAAAGCTTGCCGCCGATCTTCGGTGCCGAAAGACCCTTCATGCCCTTTTCGAGGATGAAGCCGCGGATCTGGTTGTCGTGGGCAGCCGATTTCGCCCAGACGACAAAGACGTCGGCGATCGGCGCATTGGAGATCCACATCTTCGAACCGCGCAGGCGGTAACCGCCGTCGATCTTCTCGGCGCGGGTGAGCATGCCGCCCGGATCGGAACCTGCATCCGGCTCGGTCAGGCCGAAGCAGCCGATCAACTCGCCGGAAATCAGGCCGGGCAGGTATTTCTGCCGCTGCTCTTCCGAGCCGTAGGCCTGGATCGGATAGATGACCAGCGAGGACTGTACGCTCATCATCGAGCGATAGCCGGAATCGATGCGCTCGACTTCACGGGCAACCAGGCCGTAGGCGACGTAACCGGCACCGGCGGCACCGTATTGTGCCGGCGCGGTGATGCCGAGCAGGCCCGTTTCCCCCATCAGGCGGAACAGGCCGGCATCGGTCTTCTCATCCAGATAGGCATCGTGAATGCGCGGCAGAAGTTCCGCCTGCGCAAAACCGGCCGCGGTGTCGCGGATCATGCGCTCTTCTTCGGTCAGCTGATCTTCGATCAGGAAAGGATCGCTCCAGGAAAATTCCACACGCTCTGTCATCATCGCCTCCAAGGTTGAGCATGAAATAGCGCCGACGCCCTTGTCACGCAATCCACGTTTACGCATCGATCTATTCCATCTAGTAATAGCGGATGATCGGTATACCACGAAAACTCCTGCCTTCGAGCAGTGCGCTGGCGGCCTTCGATGCGGTGGCGCGGCTGGGCAGTTTTTCGGCCGCCGCCAACGAGCTTTCGCTGACGCAAGGCGCGATCAGCCGGCAGGTGGCGGGCCTGGAGGAACAACTGGGCACACGGCTTTTCGAGCGCAACAGCCGCGGCGTGTTTCTGACGCCGGTCGGCACGGCCTATGCGGAAAGCATCGGCCCGGCGCTGCGGATGATCCGCCAGGCCTCGTTGCAGGCGATGACGAAAACCCAGGCAAACAGCCTGCATCTTGCCATCCTGCCGATGTTCGGCACGCGCTGGCTGATGCCGCGCATTCCGCGTTTCGTCGCCCGCTATCCGCATGTCACGCTGAACTTTGCGACACGCATCGGCCATTTCGATTTCGAGCGTGAGGCGATCGATGCCGCGATCCATATCGGCCAGCCGGACTGGCCCGGCGCGGTATCGACTTTTCTCATGGATGAGTTCGTCGTGCCCGTCTGCAGCCCGGCTTTTTTCGCGCAGCACACGATCGAGGCGCCGGAGGATCTTTTCGGCCTGCCGCTGTTCCACATGGCATCGCGGCCGGGCGCCTGGGATCACTGGTTCGGCAGCCTGGGCCTGAAGCCGGCCTCCGGCCGCGGCATGTGGTTCGAGCAATTCTCGAATGTCTCGCAGGCCTGCATCGCCGGCCTCGGCATCGCGCTGATGCCGCAATTCATGATCCGTTCGGAGCTGGAGAGCGGCCAGTTGCTGATCGCGGTGCCGCATGCCGTGAAAAGCCCCAGCGCCTATTACATTGTGGCGCCGCATGCGCGCATGTCTCACGCGCCGGTGGCGGCGTTCATTTCATGGATATTGGAAGAAGTGGCGGCTGAAAGTCCCGCGGCGTAAACGGCCGGCGAGGCCGGCTTGGTAAACCGCCGCTGACACAGTCTATCGCAACAGGCCCTGGCCGCCGTCCACCCAGATAGGGCTGCCGGTCACGTGGCGGGAGGCATCGCATGCCAGGAAGGCCACCACGTCGGCAACGTCCTCGCTCCTGCCGGCCTCGCCGCGGGTGATCGGAATGTCGCCTTCGGGCCAGACGACCGGAATTTCCGTTTCCCTCTGGCCGCGTTGACTGGTGCTTTCGGGAATGTTGGTCTCGATGAGACCCGGGCAGACGGCGTTGACGCGGATCCGGAATTTCCCAAGCTCCAGCGCCAGCTGCTGGACCATCGCCACCTGCGCCGCCTTGGTGGCGGTATAGGCGGTGGCGCCCGGCGTCGAGAAGGTGCGGGTGCCGTTGATCGAGGAGACCACGATGATGGAGCCGCCGCCCGCCGCCTTGAGGTGCGGCACGCCGTAGTGAAGCGTCAGGTAGGTGCCGCGGAGGTTGACTGAGATGGTCTTGTCCCATTCGGCGGGGCGAAGGTCGTCGATCGGCGCCCAGACGCCGTTGATTCCGGCATTGGCGACGATGATGTCCAGCCGCCCGAAACGCGCCACGAGACTTTCGATGGCGGCCGACATTTCCGCCTCGTCGGCAATGTCGGCCGTGATCGGCAAACCTTCGCCGCCCAGATGGCCGATCTCTGCGCAGGTCTGTTCGATGTCGGCGGTCGTACGGCTCAGTACCCCCAGCTTTGCGCCCTCGCTGGCCAGTGCCAGCGCCGTCGCCTTGCCGATGCCGGAGCCGCCGCCGGTTACCAGTGCCACCTTGCCGGTCAATCTCATCCGCGGCTCCCCTGTCGTGTCGGACCGTGATATCAACATCGCGCCTTTCGAAAAGTTCCGCCCTTTTATCCCGGTTGCCTCATGCGTCTTGCCAGCCTCTCCATGTATGTCGGTCCGCCACAAGTCGCTCGGGCACAGGAAGAGTTTTGGGCCTTTCTGCATGATTGGCTGAAACAGGCAGGCGTTGCGGAGGTGCCGGAACAGCTCGACGGGTCGGTCGCTTATAATGCTGCATGGTCTGATCCGCGGCTGCTTCTGGCGCAGACCTGCGGTTACCCCTACGCAAAATCGCTGCGCGGCATCGTCCGTCTCGTCGCGACGCCGGTCTATGATCGGCCCGGCTGCGACGGACCCTCGATGTGCAGCCTGCTGATCGCCCGCCGCAGCGAAACGGGTGCTATGCTTGCGGATTTTCGGGGCAGGATTGCCGCGCTCAACGCTTATGACAGCAATACCGGCGCCAATCTTTTCCGCGCTGCGGTGGCGCCTTTGGCCCATGGGACGCGGTTTTTCGCATCGGTGGTCGAGACGGGCAGCCATGCGGCCAGCATCGATGCCGTCGCGGCCGGTCAGGCAGATGTCGCGGCGATCGATTGCGTCACCTACGGCAACTTCGCGACCCATGCGCCGGAGCGCGTCTCCGGCCTCAGGATCATCGGGGAAACGCCGAAAGGGCCAGGCCTGCCCTTCGTCACACGCACGTCGGCTTCCGATGCGGAGGTGGAGATCTTGCGGCAGGCGCTTGCCGCCGCCATCGCGTCACCGGTCCTTGCACCGGCGCGCGCTGCCCTTGCGCTCAAAAGTTTCGCCATCCTCGGCGATGCGGCTTATCAGGGGCTCCTGGACATGGAAAAGGCTGCGGAAGCCGCAGCCTATCCCGTCATCGCTTAATGTCGGTCAGGCCGACTGGATAGCCGACAGCAGCCAGTCACCGCCGCTCTTGCGGACGAATGTCCAGAGCTCGACCGTCTCGCTCGGGTTGACGGCATCGCCATCGACGACCTTGCCGGTGGTGCGATCGACCAGCGCATCGATGCTGGAATAGCGCATGGCGAGCGTCGCATACTCGACCGGACCTTCGCGCCAGGCTTCGGAAATGTCGCCCTGCAGCAGCTTGACGTCCGATACCGTGTTGCGCACGCCGTTGGTGGCGTTGTCGCCGAGTTCTTCCGCCAGGTAAGACATGGCTTCCGGCGTCGAAAGACGGCGCAGCGTCGGATAATCTTCCCGCCCGTAGGCCGACTGGATTTCAGACAGCAGTGCTTCGAAGCGGTCGAGATCGGCCGGCGACAGCTGAATATCCTGCGTCACCGGTTTGGTGGTGCGGGCCGTGGCTGCCGTACCGGACCCCATGCTCGGGATCTGGAAGCCCGGCTTGTTGCCGCCCGCACCAGCGTAAGCTTCCCGCTGCATGTTGCCGCCGGCGGCATAGGCCGATGATTGGCGACGGTTGGCGAGGAAGCGCATCAAGAGCATGCCGAGGCCGACGATCAGGGCGATCTGCAGCAGCATGCCGAGGAAACCCATCATGCCGCCGAAGCCGCCGCCGAGCAGCATGCCGAACAGGCCGCCGAGCAGCAGGCCGCCGAAAAGCGTCCTGCCGAAACCGCCGAAGAGGCCGGGGCGTTGTGCCTGCTGCTGGCCGGCATTGCGTTGCGGCTGGGCGGAATTCTGCTGAGTCATGGTGCGGTTGATCGGCGAGGCGTCGGACGGCGCGGTGCGGGTGACCGAAGGCGTATCGAACGTCCGGCTGCCACGGCTGCCGAAGCCGCCGCTTGCCCGCCGCGCCTCGGCCACATCGATGGCGGCGAGCGACAGGGCAAGGCCGATCGCAAGCGCTGCGACCAGGCCGGAATAACGCGAAAGACGACGTAACATTCAGTTCTCCTCACGCGCGATGATGATGCGGCGCGTGCACTCCATATAGTGAGCGCTGCGCAGAATATAAGAGATTTACCGTTATCCGGCGGGCGTTTGGCGGCGGAAGCGGGTTAAATCCGGAGGATTTTGGGGAGATCATGCAAAAAATTCAGGCATGTCGCCGCTGGAAAAAGCGGCTTTTGCCGCCTTTCCAGCGGGATTCTTCTCCGCTTCGGGAAATCTTTTCCTTGCCATCGCGCTACGGCAACAACTATTTCAAACAGGCCGCAAAGATCGCAACAATCGTCCCATGAAAAGCCGGTGATATCGATAAGATGGCGCCCGAGAGGTGGGGCGGAACGCGGTGCGGAGTGTCCTACGCGAATTTTCATTCTGTCTATTTGGGGAGTATTCATATGACTGAAGCAAACCTTCGTCCCGAAACGCTGGCGCTCCACGCCGGCTGGCGAGCCGATGAGGCGACCGGCGCCGTTGCCGTGCCGATCTACCAGACGACCTCGTTCCAGTTCCGCGACGCCGAACATGCCGCCAATCTCTTCGCGCTGAAGGAACTCGGCAACATCTACACGCGTATCGGCAACCCGACCGTCGACGTGCTGGAAAAGCGCCTGGCCGCCATCGAAGGCGGTGTCGCGGCACTCGCCCTTGCCTCCGGGCAGGCGGCATCGACCCTGGCGATCCAGAACCTGGCACGCGCCGGCGATAACGTCGTCACCTCGACCAATCTTTATGGCGGCACCTGGAACCTCTTCGCCAACACGCTGAAGGAACAGGGCATCGAAGTTCGCTTCGTCGATCCGGTCGATCCGGAAGGTTTCCGCCGCGCCACCGACGACAAGACCCGCGCCTATTATGCCGAGACCCTGCCGAACCCGAAGCTCGCCGTCTTCCCGATCGCCGAAGTGGCCGCCATCGGCCGTGAATTCGGCATTCCGCTGATCGTCGACAACACCGCAGCGCCGATCCTGACGCGTCCGCTGGACCATGGCGCGGCCATCGTCGTCTATTCGGCAACAAAATATATCGGCGGCCACGGCACCTCGATCGGCGGCGTCATCATCGACGGCGGCAATTTCGACTGGGAGAAGCACAAGGAGCGCCAGCCGGCGCTGAACACACCGGACCCGAGCTATCACGGCGCCGTCTGGTCCGAAGCCGTCAAGCCGCTCGGCCCGGTCGCCTACATCATCAAGGCCCGCGTCACGCTCTTGCGCGACCTCGGTGCAGCGCTTTCGCCGTTCAACGCCTTCCAGCTGATCCAGGGCCTGGAAACACTGCCGCTGCGCATCGAGCGTCACTCCTCGAATGCCACGGCCGTGGCCAAGTTCCTCTCCGAGCAGTCGGACGTGGTGAGTGTCATCCATCCGTCGCAGCAAAGCGGCATCGACCGCGAGCGTGCCGAAAAATACCTCAAGGGCGGTTTCGGCGGCCTGGTCGGCTTTGAACTCAAGGGCGGCCTGGAAGCCGGCCGCAAGTTCATCGACGCGCTGAAGCTGTTCTACCACGTTGCCAACATCGGGGACGCCCGCAGCCTGGCGATCCATCCGGCCACCACCACCCACTCGCAGCTGTCCGAAGCCGAACAGGCTGCCAGCGGCGTATCGGCCGGTTACATCCGCCTGTCGATCGGCATCGAGCACATCGACGACATCCTCGCCGACCTGAAGCAGGCGCTGGACGCAGCCCGCTGAGACCAGACCGGATAAACTGAAGCGACCCCGGCCGTCATGGCCGGGGTCGTCTTGTTTGTAGGGTTTTCAGTTGCAGTGCCTGCCTTGGGTGTCAGGCAGACGTCAGGCCGGGCTGCCCGGAGCGATCGAGGCGCTGCTCAGTTGTGTCGTGCCCAGTTCGCGGTGAATCCGGCGCAGGGGCTCATCGGCCATATGGGTGCGGATGTTGCGCCAGTGGCGATCGAAATTCAGGCCGATCTTCGTGGCGGCGGGGCCGGCGAGTTCGAACAGGGCGTCCACCACATCAAGCGCGGTCCGGCTGGCCGTCGCTCTGGCGGCGGCAGCGGAAACGACGGCTTGCGCGATCTGGGCGTCATTGCCGTTGACCTGGGCGAAATCGATCTTCTTGCCGGCCCGCTCTAGCATGGCGGTTGCAGCCTCGAGGGCGACGACGATCTGGCCGATGCGGGAATGCGCCAGCGGGTCGCCGACGATGTCGGTTGCCGACTTGCTCCTGAGAAAGCCGAGAAGATCGGCAAAGGCGGCGCGGGCGATGCCGAGATCGATGCTGGCATGAATGATCTGGCCGATGGAGGCGATGGTCGAATGCGGCTCGGCGGTCTTGTCGCGCACCACGGAGTCTGCGTTGACATAGACGTTCTGCAGCACGGTCGTGCCGCTGGCGGCGGTGCGCTGGCCAAAACCATCCCAGTCGTCGATGACCTGCAGGCCGTCCGCTTTTCGCGACAGAAGGGCGAAGACGGGTTTTTCCTGGAGATCGAGCGCCGAGACGACGACCCAATCGGAGAAGAGCACGCCGGTCGAATAATATTTGCGGCTGTTGATGCGATGGCCGATGCCCTCGGAGGTGAGGCGGGTCGGCTGCCCGTTCTCCGCCCGCGGCTGTTCGACGATGGCGCCGGCGAAAAGATCGCCGGCCAGCGCCCGCGCATAGAAGAATTTCTTCTGTTCCTCCGTTCCCGCCAGGCGCAACGCCTCGATGAACTGGAAATGGCTCTGCGGCACCTCGGCAATAGCACTGTCGGCTTCCGCAAGGATGGCGATGACATCGGCGAGAACGGCATTGGAAACATCGATGCCGTCATATTCGCTCGGCAGCGTGATCCCCAGAAGTCCGGATTGTGCCAGAAGGTCCAGTTCCGCGTAGGGCAGGACGCGGTTGATATCCCGGTCGCTTGCCCCTGGCGCAAATTCGCCGGCAAGAGTGCGGGCGATATCAAGGGCTTCCTCCTCGCTGGCGATACGGTGCGCGACTGGCCGTGTCCGGTCGTGAAGATGCGATACGGTTCCCATGGGCCAACTCCAGTGTCAGATGACTTTCCATGCCTGATGCATGCGGCCGGAATAAGAGAAGTTATTCTATCGATCTTGTAGAGATTGAACTTTCATTCCTTATGCTTTTGTCGTTGGCAAGCATACTAGGCAGAAACAGACCGGCACGACAACCATGCGCCGGTCCGCATCAGCGAGGTGCGCCATGTCGAAGACATTGCTCGTTCCCGGCCTGAACGGTTCGGGTGAAGGGCATTGGCAGCGGTTCTGGGCTGCCGATCATGACGATGCGGTTTTGATTGAACAGGACCGCTGGGAATATCCGGTCCTGCGCGACTGGCTGTCACGGCTGGAGGACGCCCTGCTTGCGACATCTGGCGCCTATCTCGTCGGGCATAGCCTCGGCTCGGTGCTGATTGCGCATCTGGCCGACCGGCCGGCGGGGCGGCTGGTCAAGGGCGCGTTGCTGGTCGCTCCCTGCGATGTCGGCCTTACCGGGGTTCTTCATCCGGGGCTGCTGCGCTTCGGCGAGATGCCGCAGACGCCGTTGCCGTTTCCGGCCCTGGTTGTCGGCAGCCGCAACGATCCCTACATGCCGCTTGACGGGCTGCGCCGTCACGCTTCGGCATGGCAGGCGGATATCGTCGATCTCGGCGAGGCCGGGCACATCAACATCGCCAGCGGCTTCGGCCGGTGGACCGGCGGCTACGATCTCCTGTCGCTTCTGAGGGCACGAGGCCGCCGCCGCAAGGGCGGTAAAGGCAATCCGGTACAAGACATGGCCGAGACCACCGAACGCCCTGCGCCGTAGCCGGGCCCGGGCGGGATGACGGCTGAAATGCAGAAAAAGGCCAATGAACAGAGACGGTTAGGACGGGCGCGGAACAATGCGGTTGAATCGGCCGATGTTTCGTGCCTTTAATAAATAATTAAAATAATAGACTATTGAGAGGGTCGAACGTGCCGGAACATGCCGGCAATCATCTGCAAGCGATGCGCCGGAACGCAAAGAGGATGTGGCGCATTGTTAGGCGAGGCGGGTAGAACCAGCCTCATCGACGGAGTCTTCCTGAAGAAGATAAACCAGGCCGTGCGTGCGGACGTTCGAAGTTTCCTGCGTTGATCTTGCCGCCCTGTGACGCTGCCTGCTGAGCAAAAAAGGAGATGACATGACACTTCATGGCAGTTTCCTCCCCCAGGCGCGATTTGGGGAGCCGGGGATTCCCGTTCCGCGTTTTGCCGTGATCGGCCGCGGCTTTTCCGGGCTGATGATGGCGATCGCCTTGTTGCGTGTCGTGCGGCGGCCTTTCGACCTGCAACTGTTCGATCCCAATCCGAATGTCAGCGGCGGCCAGGCGCTGGCGTCGCTGCAGATCGGTGAAATCCTCAACAGCCGCGTTCGCGATCTCTCCGTCGCCGACGGCGATCCCGATGATTTCAATCGCTGGCTGCTCGACAATGCGGAGTTCCGCAGCGCCGTTTCGGCGGCAATTCCGGGTTTCCATCAGATCTTCGTGCCGAAAAGCATTTTTAGCGATTATGCCTACCGGCGCTTTTCCGAGGCGCTTGCCTCCCGGCGGGATGTCACCGTGCGCATCTGCACCGATGTCGTCCAGACCGTCGACCGCATGCCGGATGGCCGCTACCATATCGCCACCTGCGACGGCGAACCGGCGCTTTACGATACGGTGGTTCTGGCCACCGGCTACGGCACGGGCCACGCTGCAGCACCCGCGGAACCTGTGGTGGAAGGGACGGTGCGGGCGCGTCGCCTAGTCGATTGTCCGCATGCGCTGCTTCTGGGCAGCGGCATCCGTGTCGTCGATCGTCTGTTCCAGCTGCGCGACAGCGGTTTTGCCGGCCGCATCACCATTCTGACAGCACACGGTTTTCTGCCGCAGAGCCATACGCGGCTGGCCGCCGATCCCGTCGAGTTGACGGCGCCGCTGCCGGCCAATCTGCGCGACATCGTCCGGCATCTGCGCCAGGCCTGCCAGCAGGCGGAAGCCTCCGGCCAGGACTGGCAATCGGTGATGAACGCCTTCCGCAAGCAGGCGCGTTCGTTGTGGCGCTCCTTGCCGGCGCGGCAGAAACGCCAGTTCAACCGGCATCTGCGGGCCATTTACGACAGCCACCGCAACCGGCTGCCGGAGCCGCATTACCTGCGCCTGCAGCGCGAGCTTGCCATCGGCAACACGACGATCCGCAAGGGCCGTGCCGGCCCGGTGACGAGCAAGGGTGCGATGGTTCGCTGGCGGGATACGGCGAGCGACGAATTCCTGGCGGCCGATCCGGTGATCGATTGCCGCTGCGCGGCCCCGGATCTTGCAGCCCCGCTGCTGGCCGGTCTGCTGCAGGCCGGATTGGCCGTTCCCGACGAACTCGGGCTTGGCCTTCTCGTCAACGCCACCGGGCAATTGCTGGTGGACGGCAAACCGACCGATGATCTTTATGCCGTCGGTCCGCTCGGCCTCGGCAGCCTCCCGGATATCGATCTCGTGCCGGAAATCGTCAGCCAGGCCTATGCGGCGGCCGAACGGGTCGCCGACAGATGCCTCGACGTCGGCCTGGGCGTCGGCAAGGCCTGCTGATGTCAGCCGCCTTACCGGTCGAGTTCCGGATAATGGCGGAAGATGCCGGCTTCGTTGAAGGCCAGCCGGCGCTCGGATGCCAGGTAGGCCTTGAGCCTCGGGCGCTGCATGACCGCGTCGTGCAGCGCAAGCAGCAGTGGTATGTCCTTTTCCGCTGATGCCATGGCCTTCGGGAAGGCATAACGCAGGCCTTCGATGACATGGAAAAGCGACAGGTCGACATAGGTCGCCGTATCACCGACCGGATGATCCGACCCGGCGGGGTTCTGCTGCAGCACGCGCTCGAAATACTTCAGGAATTTCGGCAGGCGTTCCGCCAGAAAACTCTCGGTCCTTCGCTTGGCCTCGGTCTTCTGATCCTCGTAATAGAGCGAGCTTGCGATCGGGTGATGGCAGTCGTGGATTTCGGCGACAAAATCGGTCAACGTCAGCTGCAGCCCGTTGGCGAAGACGCGGCCCTGCTCATCCTGCGGGGCGAGGCCGAGCCTGGGACCAAGATAGAACAGGATGTTGGCGACATGCGAGACGAGAAACGCGCCGTCCTTGAGGAACGGCGGCGCAAAGGGAATGCAGGCTTCCTGCTTGTTGTCGAGGATCTCCAGCATCGCGGTCGTGCCTTGTCCCCGGGCTTCCGGGCCGCGGACGATATCGACATAGTCCGCTCCGGCATCCTCCAGAGCCAGCCTGACGAATTCGCCCCGGCCGGGAATGCCGTCCCAATAATACAGTTCGTAAGCCATGCCGCGTCTGCTCCGCCGGTTTCCAACCTCTCCATCTAACGTTGTTTGCGGCCTTTCTACCAGCGGGAACGATCACCATGGCTGGACCCCGTCCCCAGCAGATACCCCAGCACGAAACCGATCACGCCGACGGCGAGCAGGGCGCCGGTCGTTGCGGTCGGATGATCGCGGGCGGTGTCGGCAACGGCAGCGGCTTCCTCCCGCACCGTGGCGGCCACCTGTTTGGCGCGCTCGCCGACCTTCGGTTTTTCTTCGTTGACAGTGCCGGTGAAGCCGGCGCGCAGATGTTTCGGTGCTTCGGCCATGGAAAGCCTCCTCTTTCGGTTGCCCCGGAAAAACTGGCTTTGTCCATGTTTGGTTCCAACCTTCGCCGGCGGGAGATTGCGGCAGGCGGCACCCGGTATTTTACCGTAGAACGGCGCGGCGGCGGATGCCGGCTCTCGACTTGCCGGACGACATTGCCTAAACATGTCATCCTTTCCGGATATCCTGTCCGCACCGGATATTCATCCGCTTCCCGCCCCCCGCAAAGGAAACTCCCTTGTCCGCCGCCGACCGCAAGATCTTTTCCCGCCCGCATGCCGCCTTCCTGTTCGACATGGACGGCACGCTGCTGAATTCCATCGCCGTCGTCGAGCGTGTATGGGGCGCATGGGCCGAGCGTCACGGCCTCGAACCGGAGGTGTTTCTGAAAACCGTTCACGGTGTCCGCGCCGTCGATACCATCCGCAATCTCGCATTGCCGGGCGTCGATGCCGAGAAGGAAGCCGACGATCTGCTGCAGGAAGAAATGGAGGATGTCGAGGGCATCATCCCGATCCCCGGCGCGCTGGATTTCCTTGCCGCGTTGCCGGAGGACCGCTGGGCGATCGTCACCTCGGCGCCGCGAGATCTGGCGCATCGGCGGATGATCGCCGCCGGCATCCCGTTTCCGAAGGTGATGGTGACGGGCGAGGATGTCTCCGCCGGCAAACCGAGCCCGGAATGTTACCTGCTCGGCGCCGAGCGGCTGGGTGTTCCTGCCGACCAATGCGTCGTCTTCGAGGATGCCGTTGCCGGAATCCTTGCCGGAGAAGCCGCCGGGGCGGAGGTGGTGGTCATCACCACGACACATGCCAGCGCCCACGACACGCCGCATTTTTCGATGGATAGCTATGAGGCGCTGCCCGTCGGCAAGACCGCGGAAGGCCTGCTCACGCTGTCTCGCCGGTAAAGCGCCATACCGGCGGCGGGTTTCCGTCAGGAAAAATTGCCGATCAGTTTTACACCGATGACGATCGCGTAAACCAAAAGGCCGGTAATGACGGTGGCCATGCTGGCGGCAGGTCTGCGCTCCTGGACATATTGCGGCATAGCCGGGTCTTTCCTGTGTTGCATCCGATACTCCATGCGGACTGCCGGAAAAGCGCCTGCGCGCCGTTTCTCCGGCCGGTCCGTCACTTCGGCGTGATGTTTCGTCCCAGCCCGCGCCAGGCCGCGCGGTGCGGTTCTGCACGCTGGGCCGGTCATGCGGTCACGGGACGCTCTCACGCCGTGATGTCCGGATTTTAGGGTGGTGGACAGCTATGCCGTGTATCCGAGGATACAGGAGATTTCGGCCGTTTCGGCGGGTTGTGCTTGTTTGCGACGCTTTTCGGCCGCAATTTTGGCGGACGGGATGATGCGCACCCTTATGTCAGGACGGCGGCCGCATCCCAGAGTTGAATATCGAGAGCAAGTCGGCCCGCGCCGTCACTCGATGAAAACCCTGACGGTGGCCGCGCGACCCATGGCATCGATCACGGTCAGGGTCGAATAGCCGTTGCCGTCGGGAAGCCATTGGGTTGTCCGCCGCCGCGAGGCTTCTTCCAGCGGCTTGCCGTTGGCGAGCCAGCGGAAGGGGGCGCGTCCGCCCTGCAGCTTGAGGGCGAGCGGCATGAGTTCGCCGCTCGAAAGGCTGCCGAGTTCGACGCGGGCGCCTTCCGGAGGATAGATGATCTGCGGCGCCGCTTCGCGGGTGGACGAGGCGAGCAGGCCGCTCGACGTCATGGAGAAACGCCGCTGGCTGATCGGCAGGTCCGCCTGCTGGATGCGGATGGCGCCGGACGGCGCCCGTGGCAGGGCGGTGATGGCAATGCCGGATTTTGCAAACCCTTCGAAGAGGATCGGCGCCGCGGAGGCAAAACCGGTCAGGCCGGGCACCGCGCCGTTATCCGGTCTGCCGACCCAGACGCCGAGCACGTAATTGCCATCGAAGCCCACCGACCAGGCATCGCGATAGCCGTAGCTGGTGCCGGTCTTGTAGGCGATGCCGCGCTGGACGGCGCCGAGCGGCGGCACGACGCCGGAGAGGATGTCGGCGACATGCCAGGCGGCCACCGGTTCCAGCAGCGGCTCACCGTCGATCTCGCCCGGAATGTCGCGGATGCCATCGCCGAGCCGCACCGGTTTGCCGCGGTTGGCGAGGCCGGCGTAAAGCTGCACCAGATCCTTGAGCGTGATGCCGACGCCGCCGAGGCCGATGGCAAGGCCCGGCGTTTCGTTGGCGGGCAGCACGGTCTGCACCTCGCCGCGGCGGAACCGCACCATCAGCCGCGTCGCGCCGACGGCATCGAGCAGCCGCACGGCCGGCACGTTGAGCGAGAGCTGCAGCGCCTGGCGGATACTGACGTCCCCCTGGTAGGTCATGTCGAAGTTGCGCGGCCGGTAGCCGAAAAAATCCGCCGGACGGTCTTCGATGATGGTTTCCTGGGCGACGAGGCCCTGTTCGAAGGCCAGGCCGTAGATGAAGGGTTTCAGCGTCGAGCCCGGCGAGCGGTACACCCGGCTCATGTCGATCCATCCCGAGCGGCTGGTATCGAAATAATCCGCCGAGCCGACCTCGCCGATGATCTCGCCGGTGTGCACATCGGCCATGACCATGGCGATGGAAACTTTCGGGCCGAGCTTGGCGGCCGCCTCGCGGGCGACGGTTTCCAGCCCCTGCTGCACCTTGCGGCGCAGCGTCGTCTTATGCTGCATCACGCCCGGCTCTTTGCGCAACGCCGCTTCCGCCAGGTGGGCGGCAAAGGCCGGCAGTTGCAGCCGGCGCGTCGGAATGGCGGAAAGCTCCGCACGGTCGGCCTCGCCTTCGCCGATGACATCGACGACGGCCATGCGGCTCAGCACCCGCTTGCGGGCCGCTTCCGCCGCCGCGAGATGCCGGTCCGGCCGGCGTTTTTCCGGCAGCTGCGGCAGGGCGACGAGCAGGGCCGCCTGCGCCACGGTCAGCCGCCGCGGTTCCTTGCCGAAATAGGCAAGGCTTGCGGCGCGCACGCCTTCGAGATTGCCGCCATAAGGGGCGCGGGTCAGGTAGAGATTGAGGATGTCCTGCTTGCCGAGCCGCCGCTCGATCTGCACGGCGCGGACGATCTGCCGCAGTTTCGAGCCAAAGCTGCGGCTGTCGCGCGGTTCGATCAGCCGCGCCACCTGCATCGACAGCGTCGAAGCGCCGGAAACGATCCGCCCATTGGTGACGAGCTGGTAGGCGGCGCGGCCAAGCGCCATGAAATCCACGCCGGCGTGGTCGTAGAAGCGCCGGTCTTCATAAGCGACCAGCATCTTGAGGAACTGCGGATCGACATCTTCGGTCGTCGCCTTCAGCCTCCAGCGGCCTTCCGGCGTGGCAAAGGCGCGCAGAAGCTGGCCCTCCGCATCCAGGACCTCGGCAGAAACCGTCGCCGCCCCTTCGAGCGGCGGCGGATAGGCGCGGTCGGCGGCATCGAGCCCGTAGGCGGCGGCAGCGGCGATGCCGGCTGCCGCCACGAGTCCGATGCAGACTTTGCGCCAGATCGCCATGACCGCCTTACTCTGCTTTCAGGACTTCCATACGGCCGGTCGCCGTACGGGCTGAAAACTGCGGGCGATACATGTCCTCGACATTGGCGGCCGGATGGTCGTAGGTGCCGGGTGTCACGGCGCGGACGACATAAGCAAGCGTGATATCGCTCTTGTCGCCTTCCTCGCGGGTGTAGGCAGCCACGAAGCGGTCGCTGCGGAATTCGGTGTGGGCGGCGCTCTGTTCGCCGATCCATTCGAAATTCGCAAGCTGGGCGCTGTCCACCAGGCTCGGATTGTCGATCTCGAACCCGGCGGGCAGAAGGTCGCTGATCAGGATGCGCGAAGCCCAGGAGTTCTTCTCCACGACCTTCAGCACCACGACGTAGCGTTCGTTCTGCTTTGCCTGGCTGACATTCGCCTCTTCGCCGTCGAGCGTGTAGTAGGTGCGCTCGATTTCGAAGCCGTCGCCGCCGGCCGGCAGCGGCTGCAGCGGTGCCGCGACCGTGGTCACCACGGCGGTGACCGGGTCGTTCGTCCGGTTGGTGACGGTGACCGGCTGCTGCAGCAGCTCGTCACCGGTGATCCGGCTCTGGTAGCCGCCCTGGTGCTCGCTGCCGTTGATGTCGATCTTCAGGTCGGTGTCGGAGTTCTTGATCGCCCGGGCAGCCAGCAGCATCCAGGTCTGTTCCTGCGTGCTGGTGTAGCGGGACTTTTCCCAGTCCCTGGCGACGATCGCCGAGAGCGCCGGGATGATTTCCGGAACCGGGCGGCTTTCGGCGGCCAGCGCCAGCACGGCAGCGTCGTCGCGCAGGGCCGAACCGTAGTCCGAACGCGACAGGCTGACGTTGGTCACCAGCGACGACATGTCCAGCGCCTTGGCGAAGACGAGGCGCGAACGCTGCGCATCGCCATACAGCGCCAATGCCGCGGCGATATGCGCCTTGGCGAGCGGTGTCTGGAACTCGTCGATTGCCGTATCGGCATAGTAGCGCAGGTCGCTGATCGCGGCCTTGCGGTTGCGCGCCAGCACATAGGTCGCATAAGCGATCTCGTTGCCGCGGCCGGTGATGTTGGTGTCGTAGCCGACGGCGTTCTGCAGGTTGTCGAGCGCCACGACCAGCGACCGTTCCGGAACGTCGTATTTCTGTTCGCGGGCACGGGTCAGGAAGTCGGTGACATAGGCATCGAGCCAGAGATCGCCGGAACCGGGGCTCCACAGCCCGAAGCTGCCGGTGGACGACTGGTAGGAGAGCACGCGGTAGATCGCGTCCTGCACCCGCTTCGGCACTTCCGTGTCCTCGGCGATATCGGACTGCCTGGAAAGCTCGCTCAGATAGAGCAGCGGCATGGCGCGGCTGGTCGTCTGTTCGGCGCATCCGTAAGGGTAGCGGTCGAGGCTCATCAGCAGTGCCGGGATGTCGAAGGCGGCGGAGCGGGTGACGTTGAGGCTGACGGACGCGCCCTGCAGCATGCTGTCTGCCAGAAGCTCGCTATTGATCGTCAGGCTGCCATTGGCGGCAACGGTGATCGGCCGGCGCGTGGTGATCGGCAGCGAGGACGGCCGCACCGGGATATTGACCGACTGTTCCCAGCTGGTGCCATCGGCACCGGAGAGGCGGATAGTGATCAGGCCGTCGCCGGCATAACCGCCCATCAGCGGCAGGGTGATGTCCGACTTGCCGCCGGCTTCGAGGCGGATGGTCTTGTCCGTTGCGCCCGGATCGACGGTTACCACGTCGTTGCTTGTCACCTGCAGCTGGTAGTCGCCGGCAGGCGCATCCGTGTTGGCGATATCGATGCGCAGGTCCGAAAGATCCCCGGGAGCGAGGAATTTCGGCAGGCTGGCCGTCACCACCACCGGATCGCGGATGATCACGTCGGAGGTGGCATGGCCGACGCCATGCTTCGACCAGGCGACGGCCATCACCCGCGCCGTGCCGTTGAATTGCGGGATGTCGAAGTTGACGATCGCCTTGCCTTCGGCGTCGAGCTTGACCGGGCCGGAGAAGAAGGCGACCAGCTTTTCGGTCGGAGGGCTGCCGTTCAGCGGCCCTTCGCCACCGTCGCCGCCGGTGCGCAGGCGGCCCATGGCCCCCAGCGAACCGTCGATCAGACGGCCATAGATGTCGCGGATTTCGAGACCGAGCATGCGCTGGCCGAAATACCAGCCATCCGGATCCGGCACCTTGTAGCGCGTCAGGTTGAGGATGCCGACATCGACGGCGGCGAGTGTCACATAGGCCTCGTTGCCGACATCGGCGCCGCTGACCTGGATCGGCACGGAAAGCTCGCCGCGCGGCAGGATCTTTTCCGGCGCGCTCAGCGTGATCTTCAGCTTGCGGTCGCCGGGATCGACGGTCAGCCATTTGATGCCGATGGCGCGCATCGGCATGCGGCTTTCCTGTGCGTCGCCCGGCCGGTAGAGCGTGGCGGTGACATAGGCACCGGCACCCCAATCGGCGGTGACCGGCAGTTCGACTTCGCCGCCTTCGGCCGGAATGCTGGCGAGCTTGGTCTTCAGCAGGTTTTCGGCACCGACGGTCACCAGCAGTTCGCCGGCAAAGCGCGGGCTAACCTTCAGCCTGGCGACTTCGCCCGGCGCATAGCTCTCCTTGTCGAGGGCGATTTCCAGGCCATCCGGCGTTTCCGTCGAGGTCGCCTCCACGTACCAGCCGGCATCGAACTCGACGCTCGACTGCGGGCCGTCGACGGCGGCCGTCTCGACTTCAAGCCGGTAGCGTCCCCAACTGACCGGGGCCTCGATGGCGGCGCCGTCGGTGGTGGCGTTGACCGTGCCGGTGGCGACCTGGCTGGTCGTCAGGATCGGCTCGTAACGCCAGCTGTTGCCGTCGCGATACCATTGGTAATTGCGGGAAACCGACAGGAGTTTCCACTGCAGGCCCTGCATTGCCTGCTTGTTGCCGGCGGCATCGACGCCGATGACGTTGAAGCGGGCCAGCGTGTTTTCGGCCAGGTCGGTGCCGAATTCCGGCTTGATGCCGATGCGTGCCGCATCGGACTTGACCGGCAGCGTCAGCGACCGCTCGACGGCACGGCCGCCGGCTTCGCGCATCCGTACCGTGATGTCGGCGCTGAGCAGCTGTGTCGTGGACGGCACGTCGGCGACGGTGACGTCGATCACCGCCTTGCCGTCGTCGCCGATGGTCGGCAAGCCTTCCAGCGGGAAGCGGGATTCGTCGTCGCCGGCATCCTCGTCGGCAAGGCCGAAGAAATACCCCTTGAAGGCGTCGCTGGTGCGGGTGCGTTTCAGCGCCACTTCGCCTTCGAGTTCGAGGCCTGCGGCCGGTGCGCCGTAGAGGTAGCGACCGTCGATATCCACCTGGGCCGGCGTGCCGATCTCGATTTCCTTCGCCGCGCTCGTCATGTCGAATTCGACCCGGTCGGGCACGAAGTCCTCGACGAGGAACTGCTTTTCGGCGATCGCCGTGCCGTTTGGATCGGTGAAGATCTGCATCGACCAGGTGCCGCGCATGGCGTTCGGCAGGAGGTCGAGATCGTAGGTATAGCCGCCCATCGTGTCGGTGCGCACGACACGACGGTCCTCGACGCCGTCCGGGCGGTTGAAGATGAAGGTGAGCGGCAGGTTCTCGATGGCAAGGCCGGCGCTGTCGCGGGCGAGCGCCGAAGCGTGCACGGTTTCGCCGACGCGGTAGATGCCACGTTCGGTCCAGCTCAGCACGTCGATGGCGCCGGGAGAGGCGCGGCCGGTAACGCCGCGATCGGACAGATCGAAGCCGGCGCGGGTCATGTCGAGGAAGACATAGTCCTGCTCGCCGTTCTGTGCGGTGATGATCGCCGGCACCATGGCGGCCGTGCCGCGCAGCAGGCCGGCGCTGAACGTGGCGCGGCCTTCCGCGTCGCTGGTCGCTTCGCCGAGGATTTCGTTGTTCTTGGCAAGAAGCTGCAGCTTGACGCCGGCGATCGGCTTGGCGGTGGCCAGCGACCGGGTGAAGACGGTCAGGCCGTCCGTGCCGGTATAGGTGGACAGACCGGTGTCGGAGACGACGAACCATTGCGTGGCGCGGTTGTCCCAATATTCCTGGTGCGCCTCCGGCACCTGCGCCGTCAGCACGTAAACGCCGGGCTTGCGCTGCGGCAGGGCTTCGTCGACGGGGAAGCTGGTGACCACGTCCTTGTTGAGGTCAGGCGTGATCTCCAGCGAACCTTGCCAAACGAGCTCGCCCATTTCGTCGCTGATGCGGCTGGCATTGTAGCCATCCATCTGCGTCAGGAATTGCGAATTGGTCAAAAGCGTGGCGATGTTGCGGTCGCCGACGCGGTAAAGCTGGAGATTGGCGCTGGTGGCATTGACCGAAACCAGCGGAATGCCGCGGCGGGCCGTGCCCGGCAGCACGAAGCTGTCGCCGGTGAAGCGGACGCTCGCCGAGCGATCCTTGACGTAGATGTCGATGTCCACCTGCTTTTCGAGGTTTTCCTGAACGGAGGAGGGTAGGCCCGGCCGCAGGCTGATGCGGTAGCGGTCGCCATGCACGAGGCCGTCGATGCAGATTTCCGTGCCCTTGGCTTCCAGCCCCTGCGGCGCGGCGCCGTTGATGGTGACGAAGGTCGAATAATCCGTGCCGCTCTTGACCAGCGCCTCGGAGAACTGCACGCAGGCCCGCGGCGTGGCGCTGTCGGCGTCGATGGTGTGGTTGGTGACGCGGAAACCCTGCTGCTCGCGTAGCGTCACGTAGTCGGAATGGACGAGCGGATCGTCGACCAGCGCCAGGCTTGCCTTATAGGCGTTCAGCGCGTTGCGGTAGTTTTCGGAACCCGCCAGCGCCGATGCGAAGGCAGCCAGGGCCTGGGCCCGCGTCCCCGTCGTGCGGCTGGCCTGATAGGCGTTGAGACCGGCGAGCGTGCCCTGCCGGGACAGGTCCGTGCCGCTCGATGCCTTGGCGCCGGTGCGCGTCAGCTCGATCCACAGCCCGACATTGTCCTTGTCGTAGGCGAGCGCCGACTTGAACGCCGTCATCGCCCGTTCGAGATTGGATACCGCGCGTTCGGCGAGACCGGCGGAAGAAAGCCCGAGGATGCCCTGGCCGCTCTGGTCGTCGACCGTCAGGCTGTCCCTGAATTCGCGCGCCTGCTGCACCAGTTCGTCGGAGACGAAGGGCAGGGAAGGAGCGGCGCCGATATCCTTTTCGGCGCTGACATCGACGACCTTGCCGGCGATAGCGCCGGGGAAGCTGTTGATTTTACTGAAGTCGGACTTCAGGAAGCACCACTTCACCTTCGGATTGTAGGTGAATGCCCGGCAGGCCTGATCGCCGAGGCAGATCGTCTGGCATTGATCGAGCGACACCTCGGTTTCGGTCCTGAGGTCGAAACCGAAATAGTCGCCGTCCTTGACGGTGACGATCTCGCGTTTCGTTTCCGCGGCCGTCGCCGGAAGGAACGGGGCGAAGAGAAGGAGAAGAAAGGCGGTAAAGCGGATGAGTGCGCGCATAGACATAAAGTCCTCCCAACGCTGCCCGTTTATCGGTCCAGTCTTCCGGCTTCTGCACGGCTTGTCAACGCATGGTCATGCGACCGTCTGCGTGATGCGTGATTGCAACCAAAAGAGGTGTCCCCGACGAATCAATACTGAATTTAAGCCAACGCGTTCCGCAAAGTCATCTTTCCGGACCACATGGGTTTTCAACGGAAGGGGGTGGGAATTTATTCGCCGGCCCGAGAAAAATCTTCGGCGCGGCTTTTTCCGCGACTATTTTTGGGCTTTATTTTGGTCGCCTGCGAGGGTGAGGCCGCTGTTCCCCCGCAGGCATGTCAGAAACGCACTTCGAGCAGCGAAAAATCGTCGGGCAGCGGCCCGTCGCTGTTGAAGGTGCGGACCCATTCGTGGATAGCCGTCGGGGTGTCGCCGTTTTTCGCCGCGAACGCCGCCAGATCGTCGACGGAGAGCATGTCGCCTTCCGGGCCGTTGACCTCGAATGTGCCGTCGCTGAGGATCAGCAGACGGTCGCCGGGTCCGACATGGACGGACTTGCATTCGTAGTCGATATCCGGGAAGGCGCCGATCGCGATGCCGCCGATGGTGATGAGCAGTTCCGGCTCGGCCTCCGGCGCATCGGCGCGGATGAGGATCGACGGCGGGTGGCCGCCGGTCGCATAACGCAGCTCCCCGGTGCTCTTGTTGTAAACGCCGTACCAGATGGTGAAAAACATATTGTTTTGTTTTTCCATCGGAAAAGTGGCGTTGAGCGCGGCAAGCACCTGAGTCGGATCGCGGAAATCGGCATTGGTGAGCGCCGAGGCGCGCAGCACGTTGATCGCCGTGACGGACAGCAGGGCGGCGCCGACGCCATGGCCGCAGACATCGAGGAGGTAGAAAGCGAAGTGGTCGTCGTCAAGGGCGTGATAACCGAAGGAGTCGCCCCCCAGTTCCGTCGACGGCACCAGCAGCCAGTCGGTCTTCGGCGCCTGGTTTCTCTTGTCCGGCAGGATGGAAAAGACGTAACGCGTCGCGTCGGAGAGTTCCTCTTCCAGGCGCGCCTGGGTCTTTTCGAGAAGCAGGTTCTTCTCGGCCAACTGATCTTCCACCGCTTCGCCATGCTCGATCATGGCTTCGTAGAGCAGTTTGAGATCTTCGAACTCGGCCGAGAGCCGCTCGATTTCCGCATGGGCGCGGTCAAGTTCCGCTTGCTTCTCGTCCTGGGACAGGGATTGTTGGTCAGACTGAGGATTTGACATTTCGTTCATGTTTCTGTGTGATTTTGGCTGCCAGTCGCCGAGAGAAGTGCTTGATTACACTTTAAACTTGAAACAATGAGAAAAAATCTCGCGACGGGCATCGTTCTTTTCGTTTCAGGCCTGGAGTGAAATGTTCTCGGCTTTCCTGTAACCCTTCGTCCGGTCGGTTATCTTTTCGGGTGATCGATCAATCTACACTGGAATTGCGGTATGAATTCAAGAGCGGAACCATCAGAAAAAACAAACTTCGCGCTGTTGTTGCAATTCGACATGCAGATCGACGGTTTTTCGTCCAATTGGGCCTATTGCGATCGCTTATCCTCTTTCGTGGCGCGGATGATCGGCCACAACAGGACGGATTCCCTTTTGTATTCGAACCTATTCTCGTCTGCATTCAACGAATTGCTGGAGACGGCCTTCCGGATTCACGCGCCCGGCAGCGATTTCGTCTGCCGCATCTGGCGCAAGGGGCCGACCGACCGGATCGAGCTGACCATTCCCTGCGATACTGAGTTGAGCGCGTTCTACAAGGACGCCGTCGACACGCTGGGCGAGAGCAACCTAGCCGAGCGCTATCATTCCGCGCTTTTCTCGGACGGGCCGCTGCAGCCTTCCATCGGCCTGATGGAACTGGCCGTCGACTACAAGGCCCGCCTTTCCATAGCAGCAGCGGGTGACCGTGCTATCCAACTCGTTGCAGAGTTGTCTCTTGAGGATGTAAACCAGTGATGCTCGACACGTTAACGCCAACCTATACGGCCCGGTTTGACGAAAACAGCCAGGAACTTTCGCTCATCGGTTCGATGCGCCCGCAGCACGAGGCCGACATGGCCAAGTGCCTGCAGGTGCTCGAACAGTCGCTGCGCCTGGTGCGCGGCACGCTCTACATCAACGTCAAGCGGTTGGTGCGGGTCAACAACATCGCGTTCCGCATCCTGGCGGCAGCACTTGTCAACGCCGCGACGGAACGGCCGGACCTGAAGATCAAGATCATCACCTCCAGCGTGGTCGGCTGGTCGACGAAAAAGTTCGGCGTGCTCAGCGCCGTCAACGCAAACCTCATCATCGAGGAATATGACAACGAATTCTATCCCGGGCAGACCTTCGTCGAAAACAGCGATTTCATCCACGTGCTGCGCACGCAGACGAAGATGACCTGGCGCCACGAGCGCAGCATCCTGCCCCGTCACGGCCTGAAGCCGGGCATGAAGGTTGCCGACATCTGCTCCGGCATCGGCGATTTTGCCGTGCTGATGCAGAAGGAGTTCAACCCGTCGCGCATCGTCGCGCTCGACCATTCGAAGTCGAGCCTGGCTTATGCGCGCGGCGTCGCCGAAGAATTCGGCATTTCCGGTATCGAATATGTCTACGGCGACGCTTCGGAAATGCTGCTGGAAGACAACCAGTTCGATTTCGTCACGTGCCGCCACGCGCTGCAGGTCTTCGACAGGCCGGAACTGATCCTCAAGGAACTGTTCCGCATCTGCAAGCCGGGCGGCCGTGTCTACGTGACCAACGAGAAGAACTCCCATTGCCTCGGCGAGCCGCATGGCGAGTCCATCCAGTGGACCTATACCGAGGTCGCCAAGCTCTGGCACCATTTCAACATGGACATCGAATGCGGTCCAAAGAGCCGCCGGCTGCTGCAGGACAGCGGTTTCGACAAGATCCAGATGGAATCCTTCATGGTCACCAATCTCGATGGCGACCCGCAGGATTTCGCCGATATCATCGAGTCCTGGAAGAACCTGTTTGCCGGCGACATGGCCAAGCAGCGCGGTGACTCGCCCGAATTCATCGAGCGCTTCAAGCGCGGCTTCGACGACCATATCTTCGCAGCGCTGCATCCCAAGGGATATGCCGGCTGGCCGATCTGGGTGGCTTCGGGACGGAAGCCGCTATGACCGATATCCAGGCTCATTCTGATAGCCTCGGCAAGGTAGGCTATCTTTCTCCACGCAGTTTCCGGGCCAAGTTCATCCTGGTCGTCGGCGCAGCTGTGCTGTTCGACCTGCTTCTGGGCGGCGGCATTGCGATCTGGAACGTGCAGCATCTGTCACGCGACGCCGCCAACCAGGTGGGTGAAGGTTTGACGGAGGCCAACCAGGAATATCTGAAGACTTACATCGAGACGACGGCGTTGCGCGCCGACCTGCTCCTGGAGCAGGTGCATTCCGACGTCACCACGCTTGCCAACACGATGCAGAGCCTCAGCGACCATCCCGAAGTCGAGGCCGCGATCGGTACGGCGCTGGAAAAAAGCCCGGCATTCTCGACCTCGCTGGTCTATGACCAGAAGGGCGGCTGGGCGCAGAATTCCGCCGGCGCATCCTCGGCGGTGAGTGTCTGGGGTTATCTGCTCGGCCCGGATCACCAGCCGGTTCCTGCGGCGCAGGAACAACTGCGCAACAGCGAGATCCTCGGCCTGCTCGGCCCGGCGCTGATGACGACCGGCTCGCCGAAACTGCAGATGTATTATGTCGGCCCCAAGTCGGCCTCGATCATGCGCGCCACGCCCTATTCCGAGCAGGCGCAGACCTTCGACAAGCTGTATCCCGGCCATAATAACGGGCCGAATTTCTGGGATTTCTTCTTCCCGGGCGTCTATGAGGGCTGGCAGTCCTGGATCGCCAATCCCGCCTCCCGTCCCGTCGATACCGATATCGTCACCACGGCGCCCTATATCGATGCCATCACCGGCAAGCTGATCGTCAGCTTCTTCCATCCGCTGTGGACGGCGGATCGCAAGGACGTCGACGGCATGGCCGCCGTCGACATCACTCTCGACCAGCTTTCGGGCCTCGTCCAGAGCGTCAACATCGCCGAGACCGGCTTCGGTTTCCTGGCGATGTCGAACGGCAACGTCATCACGACCAGCAAGATCGGCGAAGAGACGCTCGGCCTTAAATCCAGCGACCAGAGCGGGCAGGGCGTCACCGGCATCGACCGGTCGCTGAAGGGCAGCACCCAGGAGGCGATCGCATCGTTGGCGTTGCCGAGCGACGGCAGCACGCACATCCTGCACATCAACCTGAAACGCAACGGCGAGGATATTCCGCATCTCGTCGTGCTCAAGCAGCTCAAGCCCGCCAATCTCTGGGACGGCAAGGGTATCGTCAAGGAAACGATGACGCTCGGCTTCGTCGTCTCCGAGAAGGAGATCTACCAGTCGCTGATCGCGGCGCAGGACGCCCTGTCGTCGGCCACGAGCCGGATCGTCAACTACCAGATCATCGCCCTGCTGGTCAGCCTGCTTATCGTCTTCATCGCGGTCTTTGCGATTTCGGGCCGTATCACCGCCGGTCTCAGCGCACTCGCCGATGCGGCGCGGCGGCTGCAGAACAAGGATTATTCGGTGCGGGTCGATATTCCGAGCCGTGACGAAGTCGGCGCCGTCGGCATCGCCTTCAACCGGATGGCCGAGGAGATCAGTTTCCACACCGAAAACCTGGAAAAACTGGTCGAGGCGCGCACGCACGAACTGGCGAACGCCAACACGGAGATCAACGAACTCAACAAGAAGCTCAAGAGCGAGAACCTGCGCCTCGGCGCAGAACTGGACGTCGCCCGTCACATCCAGATGATGGTGCTGCCGAAGCCGGCGGAACTGGGCGCTATCCAGAAGATCGAGGTTGCCGGCTACATGGAACCGGCCGACGAGGTGGGGGGCGATTATTTCGACGTCCTGCACGACGGCTCCCGGATCAAGGTCGGCATCGGCGACGTGACCGGCCACGGCCTGGAAAGCGGCGTCCTGATGCTGATGGTCCAGTCGGTCGCCCGCGCGCTGCAGGAGCAGGGCGACGAAGACCCGCGGACGTTCCTCGAGGTCCTGAACCGGGCGATCTACAAGAACATCGAGCGGACCAAGACAGACAAGCATCTTTCGCTCGCCTTCCTCGACTACCAGGACAAGCAGATCACGCTGTCGGGCCAGCACGAGGAGGTTCTGCTCGTTCGCAAGCAGGGTGAAGTCGAACGGATCGATACGGTCGATCTCGGCTTCCCGATCGGGTTGGAAAGCGACATCGCGCCGTTCATCTCGACCCGCGACATTCCGTTCGACAGCGGCGATATCATCGTGCTGCACACGGACGGCGTGACCGAGGCGGAAAGCCCGACGGGCGAACTCTTCGGGCTGGAGCGGCTTTGCGAAAGCGCCCGCAAATACAGGGATTGCGACAGTGCCGAAGACATCAAGGAAGGCATCATCGCCGACCTTATGGCACATATTGCGACCCAGAAGATCCACGACGACATCACACTCGTAGTGATGAGGCACAGATGAAGGCCATGACAATTCATTTCGGCGACATCATTTTCAAGAACGAGCCGACGGCGTTCGGCAACCGTCTGCAGCTGGCGGAAGGTCCCATCGACCTCAACTGGTATCATTGCAGCGTGACATCGGAATTTCTCGGCGAATTTTTCGCGCTGCGGTGCGGCGCGACGAACATGGACTACAACGAGGCGCGCCACAGCATCGGTTATCTCGTCAACGAGCTCCTGGAAAATGCCATCAAGTTCCGCGCACCGGGTGACATCGTCATCGAAACGACGCTCGATGAAAACCATTTCGAGGTCAAAGTCACCAATCTGATCAACGTGGAGACTTCCGACCGTTTCCAGCCCCTGCTCGCCGAGTTGACCTCGCGCGATCCCGGGGAACTGCTGATCGAACGGATCGAAGCCAATGCGGAAGACGCATTTTCCAGTGGATCGGGGCTTGGCCTTCTGACGTTAATGAGCGACTATGGCGCCCGACTGGGATGGCGATTCAGCCCTGTTGCCGAAGGCAACAACATTCGTCTAGAAACTTTTGCTGCCCTTGATTTCGCCTGAGGTCGGGCTCTTTTTGGAGTATATTGAGTCATATGGAAATCAAAACAAACGAATATCGTGTGTGGAGCGACGGCGCGGCGATACACTATGAGGGAACGATGCGCCTTTCGGGCACGGAAGCTTATGCTCCCATCCTGGAACTGATGCAGGAGGTCATGGCCTCGAAGCCGCAGACCATCCTGCTCGACCTCACCGAACTGGAGTTCCTGAACAGCTCGGGCATCAACCTCCTGGCGAAATTCACCATCGAAGTGCGCAAGCAGCCGGGCATCGGCCTGTCCGTCAAGGGATCGACGCGCATCCCGTGGCAGTCGAAGTCGCTGCCGAACCTGAAGAAGCTTCACCCGGCGGTCGCTCTCGTCATCGTCTGAGGCAGAGGGCGGCAAGTTCCCTTGCCGCCGGCCGGTCTTCCCGGGGACCGAGGCCGCGCGCAAGCGCGGTCACCAGATCCGGATCCGCCCGTCGCCTGGCGGTAGCCCAATCGAATTCAGGGACGGCGCCCAGCCGTCTTTTTCGTATGATGTCTTCGCCATCGCCGCTGAATGGCCGCTCGCCCGTCAAAAGCCAGAGGCCAACGGCCGACAGCGCCCAGATATCGGCCGGCGGACCGGTTTCCCCTGACAGTTGTTCCGGCGCCATCCAGGCCGGTGTTCCCGCCAGTTCGACGGCATGGAGCGGATCGTCGGCCGACAGCGCCGCTATGCCGAAATCGATCAGCACCGGTTCTTGGCCGCGAAACAGGATGTGGCCGGGCTTGATATCCCCATGGACGACGCCGCGGGCGTGAAGATAGGCGACGGCTTCGGCGAGCGTGCCCAGCAGGCGCCTGACGGCGATGTTGTCGTCGAAGCGCGCCGCCTGCTCCGGCGTGGCGAGGGAAGGCTGCAGATATTCGAACCCCAGCCAGTCGCCGCCCGCTTCGAGGAGGGCGGAGAGCTGCGGATGGGAAAGCGTCGAGGCAAGTCGCTTCTCGCGCTCGAAACGCCGTGCCGCAACCGGATCGGTGCCGTCGAAGCCCTGAGAGAAATGCCTGACGACCATGGGCCGGCCGGTCGTCGAGACGGCTTCGTAGACCCGCAGCCCGCCCGCTTGCCGCAGGAGCTTGAGGCAGGCAGGCGGGGTTTTCTTCGACATGGCGGCGATCAGATCGCGCCGATCCGTTGCCACAGCGGCAGGGCACCGGCGAGGATGACTTCGGCGTTTTCCCGCAGGATGCGGCGGTTCTCCTCGGCATCCTGAATGAGTTCACCTTCCTGGCGAAGGCGGTCGCCCCGCTTTTCGAGAAGGGCCCACATGGCGTCCGTCAACGCTTCTATTTCCGGCGCCGTCCCGGTGACCAGCACCTCGTAGGCAAGCATTTCGATCAGGCGGACCGTGACCGCCGAGCCGGTCGCCGCCGCGGCCAGGGCGCAGACCGCGCGGCCCTCGTCGGCGCAGGCGGCGAGATGGGCAAGGTTGAAGGCACGCACGCCGGCAAGCGCCTCTTCCGAGATCGAATTGGGCATGAGCATGGCCTGGCGGGTGCCGACCATCATGCCGAGCACTTCCCGCGGGGAGGCGCTTTTGGCTGCGGCATGCGGCAGGTCGCGCAGTTCACCGATCGTATGCGGCTTCTCCGTCAGCGCCTCGAAGGCTGGCGTGTAAAAACCCTCGTTCAAGGTCGCTTCGCCGCGCGGGATCTTCACCGTGCGGGTGATTGCCGACGGCGGGACGACCAGGGAGAGGCGCTTTTCGCTGATCCGATGATCCAGCCGCCGCTCGGGAATGGGCCGGGCGCCGCGCATATAGACATCGCGGCGGAACGTGCGCTGCAGGAAATAATCGCGCGCCGTTTCGGACAATGCCGGTGGCAACTGGGCGAGGAGGTCGCGTTGCTCTCCGCTCAATGAAAGGTCCGGAAAGTTTTCCAGCAGGTTGGCGGTGCCGACAAAGGACAGTTTTGCGCCGGAGAGGTCCCTGGCGACATCCATCTGATAACAAGGAGCCCAGTGCTCGTTGAGATATTCGTGGGACAGATAGGCGACATTGGCGTTGTCCCGCTCTTTCTTGAGGCCTTTCAGCATCTCTTCCGAAAGGCCGACGGCGCCGGCATCGGCGAACTGCAATGCACGTTCCAGCGATTGCACCACCCGGCGGTCGGAACGGTCATGTCCCACGCCCGAAAACATCAGCAGCATGCGCTGTAGCGGGATGACGGACGCCCAGCCAGGCAGGGCGTTGTAGGTCACGTAGACCATGCCGCCGGGCTTGAGATAGCGGTCGATGAAGCGGACGATATGCTGGCGATTTTCCAGGCTTACCCAGCTCCAGACGCCATGAAGCGCGATGTAGTCGAAAGAGGGCAGGCCGCTGACCTTTCCGGCGTTGAGCTCCTCGAACGACGCTTCCTCGAGCTGGATGTTGCCGACCTTGCCGGCCCCCGCCAGCGCGCGGGCGCGGGCAATATGGGCGGGATTGAAATCGAAGCCCCAGACATGGCTCTTCGGGTTGGCGGCAGCGATCACCAGGGCCGTCTCCGCGACGCCGCAGCCCAGCTCGCAATAGGTGAAGGGCTGTCCCTGCGCCACAGGCGGCTCTACGCCGCGCAGCATGCAGACGGCATCGAGATGCGCCGGCGTCTGTTCGGCGTAGAAGCCTGGCAGGTATTCGATGTCGGAAACGTAACCTTGCGTCCAGTCGTTCATTGAAACATCCTGATATGTCTATCGTAAATGGGGGAGCGGTTTAAATTCGGTGGTCACCGCCTGCGTGCGCGGTTTTGGCGAGGTGAGCCAGGTGTTCCAGCCGAGGCGGCTGGCGGTGGGGCTCTGGCTGTCGGCCTCCAGCGTCAGGTTCGGCACCTCCGCCGCCTTGAGTTCGAGGCGGATGCGGAAAACCTTGTCCGGGCCGAGCGCATTGGCGGCGACGTCGCTGAGGAGCTGGGAACGGTTGCCGTCCGGCAGCAGCGAGCGAAAGTCGCGATAGTTGAGGGCCCGCACGCAGATCAGCACGGTCGAACGGATGTCGAAGGTGCGCTCCCCGATCACCAGGTCGTCCCCAAGGCGCGCGAAGGCGCCGTCACGGTCGTCGCGATGCGGCAGGCGGCTGCGGTCGGCGGGCGCGATTGCCAGCCATTCGCCATGAAACTGCTCGATCTTCAGCTGGTGGCCGAGCGTTCCCGACAACGCCCTTTCGATGGCCATGGCCGAACGGCCCTGGCGCCCGAGAAGGCCGCCGAAGAAGACGAAGGTGGAATCAGGCGCGGCGGTGCGATTGGCGGTGGAGGGCAGCCCGAGCCCGACGATCGACTTCAGCGCATGATCGATCGGCTGGCTGGTGGTCAGCATCGCGGCGCGTTGGCGCTCGACGCTGATGCGGTATTTCGCCCAGGCGCTGTAAAGCAGGCCGGCAAGGCGGTTGTTGAACAGGTCGAAGAATTCGCGCAGCGCCATGTTGCGCTCGCGCACGCTGACCTGCACCAGTTCGCTGAGCGCATGCGGCAGGACACCCGAGGGGCCGGTCAGCCCGACGATGGTCTGCGTCAGTTCGACCGGGCCGCCGCTGCGCGGCCGGCGGACGGAGCTGACCTCGGCGGCGGCGAAGCCCAACGGCACGGCAGACCGGATGTTGAGCGCGGCATTGGCCGGATCGACACCCTGTCCCACCGGATCGACCGGCGGCAGGCCCAGCCGACGGCTGTCCTGCGCCGCCATCGCCTCGATCAGCTGGATCGCCTGGAACAGTTCGTAGAGCTGCGGTTGCTCGAAGAGATCCGCCTCTAGAGAAGTGCGCGGTCGCCGGCGCGTGCTGGCCATGTCTTCAATATCCCGGTGCGGCCTTTCACCAGAGCGGTGAGGCGTGAGAAAGAATTGACGCTGGCGTAGAGCCCGAGGAAGCGTTCCAGCACGCTTGCCATCAGGTAGACGCCGTTGCCGGAAAAATTCGGCTCGTCGAAGGTGATGTTGACGTCGATGCCGCGGCAGAAGGCGCTCTGCCCCTGGCTGCGCACGCGGGCCGTGCCGCTCTTGGAGGAGAGCCCGACGATGCCGTCGATCAGTGCCCGCGTCTCGGCGGAATCGCGGAAATCGTAGAGCAGCAGGATTTCGCGCAGCGCTTCGATGCCGCCGTCCGACACCAGGGACAGGTGGTTGAGCGACAGATGCGAAATGAGCCGCCAGCGACCGCCCTGGCCGAACAGCGGCCGCAGCGTCGAGGTCGGCGCCGTCAGGAGCCGCATCGATTTCACCATCGGCATCGGCTCGACCATGCGCAGTTGCGGCTGGCCGCCGCCGAACGGCAGCCGTTCCGGCCGGTTGCGGTTGAGGCAGAGCGTTTCGATCGCCAGCACCTCGTCGGCCGGCACGCTGGCGCGAAAATCCGGATCGGCGAACGAGACATAGACTTCGCTGCCCGGATTTTCCGGGGCCGCCGCCTCGCGCCGCGACAGCCACCAGATCTCATCCTTCCTGCCTTCCTTGAGGCGATCGGCGCCGGCGGCATGCTCGACGCTGTAGAAGCGGTGCACGTCGTTCTGGTTGCCGTCGGAATCGATCGAGACGACCGACTCGATGCTGTAGACTTCGAGACCCTGCGGCCGGCGGCTGTCGGGAACGACGCGGTATTCGGGGCTCTTCTGGTTGAGCGTGATCGGCTCGGCGGTCTGCGGAAAGAGGTTGACGACCGGGACGCATCCGAGCGCGAAGGCCGCTGCCGTCAACGAGCGTTCGAGGCTCGGCGAGGGACGGTTGAGGTAGACAAAGACATCGAGGGTGCGTCCCTTGCGCGCCAGCCGTTCCCGCGCCGGGAAGGCGAGATCGACGAACAGGAACTTTTCCGGAAAGGCGAAATATTCCGTCAGGATGCGGTAGCCGAGATGCGACGCCTGCGGATAGGGCAGCAGTCCCTCGTCTTCCGCGAAGCCGCCGGGCGAAAAGGCGCTGCCATCCAGAAAAACCGGATCGGGATCGTTGGCGCCCTCGGCGAAGGCAACGGCGATCGCGTCGTTGAGCAGCAGTTCGTAGAGCGGATAGACGAGTTGCGGCTGGCCGCGAAGGAAGAAGCGCAGCGATTGCGGCGCGTGGCTGGCGAAACTGCCGTCCGGCACCGAGACGTCGAGGGTCAGGCGCAGGCAGGCGGTGGCGTTGAGCGCCCGCGTCGTTTCCGGCGCCGTGATCGGCCGGCCGGTCAGCGTGGCGGAGCGGATGGTGATCGGATGCAACGCCACGTCGAAAGCGGTGCGATAACGGCAGCGTTCGCCGTCCACCTGCTCCGTGTCGATCAGCGTCTTCGCCGGCACGGTGTAGACGTCCTGCAGTTCCTGCTTCGGGTCCATCTGCAGGATCGACATGGAGGGGATCGGCCGGTCGAGATGCGGATAAAGAATGCCCAGCATGGCATTGGTCAGCTCGGGAAAATCGTCGTCCATCTTCTGCCGCACGCGGGCGGTCAGATAGGCGAAGGCTTCGATGAGGCGGCCGACATGCGGGTCCTCGATCGCATCTTCCGAAAGACGCAGCCGGCCGGCGATGCGCGGATTCTCGCTGGCGAAAGCGGCTGCTGCCCGCCGGATGTTCAGCAATTCCCGGTTATAGTGAACCAGCAGGTCATCGGACATGGGCCGGGCTCATTCCTCTCTGTCGCGGCGTCCGGCTGGGGGCGCGGCACCGGTCTTTCAACGAACATTGGCGGAAGATTTTCCGCCAAGTCAAGGCGATCAAGTCAAGGCGATCAAGTCAGGGCGATCCCGGCCGTCGAACGGTCGCGCCGGTCACAGAACCGGGCAGCTGTAGTCGGCGAGAATATCGCGGGCGAAGGGGTTGCGGCTCGGCGGCGCGGCGAGCCGCAGCAGAACCTGCCGGCTGCCGACGCGGAACTGGTAGGTGACGATATCGGTCGGGCTCTTTTCCAGCACGCGGCCGAGCTTCAGCATCCGGAACAGCGCCCATGCCCCCTGCCGCGACAGAATGTTCCGCTCGCCTTCCAGCTCCGGCATCATCGACATGTTGGCGCCGACGGAAATGTTCTCCGACGGCCACTGATATTGCATATCGACCGGCGGGCCGTGATTGTAGAGCAAGGCGGGGCCGCCGATATCGAGAACGAAGGCGCGGGCACGCATGTCGAGCTTGCCCGGCGTGATCGTGAATTGCACCGAGGGTTTTTCCTGGTCGCCGAAGAACACCGTCGTGACGTTGTCGGCCTTCTCAAGCTCGGCCAGCGTCTTGTCGTCGTAGCCGAGGCCGATCTGCTGCCCGGTCTTCCAGCGCCACGGCCGCGTCGACGAATCGATGAACGGCTTGAGGTAGTTCTCGCGGAAACCGGCAATGGCGCCCTTCGGACCGAACAGGCGGGCGAAATCCTCCAGCGAGGTGTCGTTGATGCTGTTCGGATCGAAGGGATAACGCGCCGTCGTCGTCGCCTCGCAGAGCGGCAGCACCGTCGTCTTCCAGATCTGCGACAGGCGCTCGCGGGAACTGCCGCCGGTGATCGCCGCCACCTGCGCCAGGATCCGGGCAAACAGCGGCTGCAGCGAGGCCGGCAGCTCACCGTTGCGTTCCGAAAGCTGGTTGAGCAGCGTCTGCGGCTCGGCGCCGAGTTCGAGCACGTCGTTGCCGGTCGCGACGTGGTTGAGCATCCGGTAGAGCGGCTGCATCGCCACCAGCATGGCATCGACCGGCGCCTGCTGGCCTTCCGGCGCGGTCACGGCGTTGCGGAAGGATTTGTAATGTTCCGCCACGGTCTTGGCGACATTGACGACACGCCGGGGCTGCAGGGCCGTATTCACCTGGGCAGCTTTGGCGCCGGCGCCGGGGATGGCGTCGAGCACGGTGGTCGACGCTGCTTCCAGATCGGTTTCCGCGGCGATGGCGGTGACGAGCTCCTTCACCGGCGACGGGTTGCCGGTGATGATCGCCATCGAGCGGGCCACTTCGCTGGCCGCCGTTCCGCCGCCAAGGCTGAGATCGGAAAGCAGCGTGTCCCATTGGGTGATGTAGTCGACGCGGTAGAGGTCGAGCAGGCCGTCGCGGATGCGGGCTGCCTCGCGTTCCTGTTCGACCAGATTGTCGGCATTGCCCATCGCCCACAGGTCGTCGGCGATGCGCCGCGCCACCCGGTTGGCGCTGCCGAGCATCACGTCCTTGAGGCCGGTGCGGGTGTAGATGCCGGGAATGCCGTCCCACAGGCTGCCATTGTTGGCGCGCGCCAGCGCCTGCGGCCCCTGCAGGCCCATGTGATCGACCGGCCGCCAGACGGGAAGCTGCTGCACGTCCGGCAAAGCCAGCACGTTGTCGTAGGCAAGCCGCGCCAGCGTATAGTCGGCGATGCGGCGGCGGGCGCGATCGACGAGCGCCAGATCGGCGGGCGGCGCCGTTACCCTCGTGCCGGCCAGCGCGGCGAAATGCGCCGAAATGCGCCGGTCGATATCGGCATTGCGCTCATAGGTCAGCCAGTTGGCGGCAAAATCGGGGCTGATCAGGGCGGCCGTTTCCTGGTCCGTCGGGCGCGTCCCGGTCAGCATCAGGTAGAATTTCAGCTGCTGGAACCGCAGCGCCGCCGGCGTGGCCGGATTGTCGAGCCCCTCGCGCAGATAGGACCAGACGAAGGGGAAGAACAGGTTGGCCAGCGCGCGGTCGTAGGCCTCGCTGGAGGCCTGGCGAACCGAGCCGGTGGTATAGAGCCCGAAGGTGGTGCTGCGCGGTTCTTCCTGCGACAGCGTCCGCAAGCGGTCGAGCACGTTGAGCACTGGCTCGAATTTCGAAGGAATCTTGCCGTCCGGCGTCGCCTCGGTGATGTTGGCGTGGGTGACGGTGACGTGTTCGTTGATGCGCGCCGTATAGGCGCGGCCTTCACTGAAACCCAGCCACCAGATGCCGAGCAGCACCAGCAGGGTGATGAACAGGACGATATTGGCTGCGACGTCCTGCAGGCGCGTCACCAGCAGCGCCGGCTTGGTCAAGCCGCTGAGATTGGCTTCGGGAACGATGACGTCGCGGAAGAGGCCGGTGAGGAAAAACGGCCGGGTGCGGCGCACGCCGGCATCCTGCGGCAGGGCCAGGCCGCCGCGCCGCTGGCCGAAATTCGTCGACAGCGACTGGCCGAGCAGGTCGGAAAACTCGCCGGACTGGTTGGTGCTGGTGAAGAACAGGCCGCGAATGTTGGGCGCCTGGCCGAAGCGATGCGTCGATGCCAGATGTTGCAGCAGCGGCTCGAGCCTGGTTTCCAGCAGCGCGAACTGGCCGGTGAATTCGAAGATCCGCCTGCGCCGCAATTCGTCCGGCTCTTCCTGCATTCGCAAAAATTGCTGCTGCGAGAAACGCTCGATGATGCTGGAAAAGCCGTTGGCGAAGCTGCCGCTGGCGCTGGCGCCATCGACGGACCGCAGCGCCGACAAAGGCACGCCGAGCACGGATGTCCGTTCTTCGGCCGTCAGACTTTCGAAAAACTCTTCGAACCCGACGACGAGATCGAGCTTGTTGACCAGCAGATAGACCGGGGCGACGGTCCGCAGGCGGCCAATCGTTTCGTCCAGCCGCTTGCGGATGGCGGCGGCGTAATCGGTGATCTGTTCTTCCTGCATCGCCAGCAGCTCTTCGGTGCTGGTGACGACAAGGATGCCGTTGATCGGCTGCTGGGCGCGTTGCCGCTTGATGTAATCGAGCATGCGCTGCCAGAGCAGCACGAAACGCCTTTCCGGCTGGGTCAGGAATGCACCGGGAAATTCCGCAAACACGGCGCGATCGGTAATGTGAAAATGGACGCTGCCGGCGACGGACGGCGCGGCCGTCTCGAAGGGCAATGCAAGGCCGCTTGCCCGGACGACGCTCGACTTGCCGGCGCGATCGTTGCCGAGGACGATGTACCAGGGAAGGGAATAGCGGGCGCTGACGAACAGGCTGCTACGGCCCCTGCGCAGGAACTGGATGACGGTGCGGACCGCCTCCCGGAAGGCGGAGACTTCCGCGTCGAGCGCGGCTCCCTCCTTTTCCTCGGCGATTTCGGTCTCTTCCTGCTGCTTGCGCAGGGCGGCCAGCATCGAGGTTTCCTCGCTGCTGCGCACGGTGCGGAAGAACAGGCTGCCGATACCCCAGAGAAGCGCGATGGCAAGCAGGCAGGCCAGCCTGACGGCGACCGGGCCGAGCGGCTGGAAGTCGCCGAAGGCGATCAGCGGCCCGACGAACCAGATCAAAAGCGCCAGGACGATCAGGCCGAGGGATATCAGGACCCCCGGACGACGCAAAGTGTTGCCCAGCCATCTGACGAGCTTGCGCGGGCTCACGTCAGGCTTTCCTTGTAGGCGATCAGCCGGCGCGCCGCTTCGAGGTAAGACGGGCCGATGCGCAGGCCGCCCGCTTCGCGGATGGCGACCGGCGCCTCGCTTTCGAGCGTCGCCTTGTCATCGGCCGCAAGGCTTGCGGCGTTCTGCGCCACCCAGTCGAGCAGGATTGGCGAATCGACGTTGCGCGCATCGGTGGCGACGGCCAGACGCTTGCGCAGCGTCTCTGCATCGGCGTTGACGTCGATCAGGTCGGCTTCGAGGCGGGCGGCGAGGTGGAAGACCAGCGCATTGACCCGCAAGCCGCGTTCGGCCAGCATGAAGCGCTTGTCCAGCTGCGGCCCCACCGAGAGGCCCGGAACCGGATAGGCGACGGCCAGCCGCGGCGTGCCGAGTGCCGCCTCGATCTGCCGCAGCTGCCGGAAACTCTGCAGCAGCGCCGGCAGGTCTTCGCGCTTGGCCGGATTGGCGACAGGCTTCAGCACGGCCAGGCGGTCGGAGAGATTGCCGGCGAACTTGATCTCTTCGTCGAAAGTGCGGAAGATCCAGTAGCCGCTGCCGAGGCAGGCGAGCACGGTCGCCGCGATCAGCGCCCATTGCAAGAAGAAACCGGCGCCGCGGCGTTTGCCGCGCAGCACCAGTCCGGCCTCCGGGATGACGATGCGTTTCAAGACGCCGGTGATGAAATATCCCTGGTCCTCTTCGTCGAGGCCGAGATCGGGCGGCAGCATGCCGATGCGCGGCATGGCGAAACGCCGCGACAGTTCCGGCAGCAGCGCGTCGATCGACAGCGGTTCCTGACGGGCGCTGGTCAGGAAGATGCCGCGCATCAGCGCGCCCTTCCAGTTGCGGTCGTGTTCCGGCGCCAGGTTTTCGAGCAGCGGCGTGATGGTTTTCTGCAGCGCGGCGATCTGCGCGGAAAAGCCCTGAAGGTGGCCGCAGCGCACCGGATCGGCCTCACGCGACAGCCATTCCATGTGGCGCGCCCGCATGGCGGCGAGCAGGTCCTGAAAACCCTTGTCGATTTCGGCGTGCCGTTCCACCGCCGTCTTGCCCTTGGCCATGGTCTCATAGGGCAGGATGAAGCCCCAGGGCTGTTCGCGCTCCTGCGGTTCGTAGCGGTCGAAGAATTCGCGGAAACCGGGCACGAGGTCGGTCTTGGAGAGCAGCAGATAGGCGGGGATGCTGGTCTTGGTGACCTCGTCCAGCAGGCGCAGGCTGTTGGTGACGGCATGCATCACGGAGCGCTGTTCGGCGAGATCGGCCAGCGTCAGGTCGGCGGGGCTCAACGTCAGCAGCGTGGCATTGACCGGCAGTTTCGGCCGCAGGCTGCGCAGAAGATCGTAGACCTCGCGGGTCGTGGCTTCTTCCATGCCGAACGTCGTTTCGACGAAGACCGCGTCCGGCCCCACCCACCATGTGGAATTGCCGATCGTCATTGGCATGCCGAGCCGCATGTCGGAGCGTTCGAGAATGCTCGATTTGCCGCTGCCGGGGGGGCCGACGAGCAGGAAGAACGGCTTGCCGTAACGGCCGCGCCGGCCTTTGACGCCGCGATTGGCGAGGAAGGCGATGGCGGCGCGGCGATGGCCGCGCAGCGTCGGCGATTCCTGCGGCCCGGCCGCCTTGAAGAACAGCCGGGAAAACAAGACGGGCACCATGGCCCAGACGATCAGGGGAAGCAGCGCCACGCCGAAACGCAGGTCCTGACGGAGATCCAGGGGAAGGAAATCCGCCGCACGGGTCCAGATCAGCCAGCTCGCGCCGGCTGCGACCAGAAGCCCGATGAACCAGGAAATCAGCGCGGCCGGCCTCATGGCGTCTTTTCCGCGGGGATCTGGAATTCGACGCGCCTGTTGCGGGCACGGTCTTCCGACGAAGTGTTCGGCACGATCGGATCGGTCTCGCCGCGGCCTTCGAAGCTGACGCGCGACTGGTCCTCGACATGCTTCTGCAGCATCTGCGCCGCCGAGCGGGCCCGGGCGACCGAAATCGCCATGTTGTCGCCGAGCGGGCTGCCGGCGCCGACGGGCACGTTGTCGGTATGGCCGACGACGAGGATGGGGCCGGGTTCCGGGTCGAGCGCGGCGCCGATCCTGGCGATCAGCGGCTCTTCGGTGAGTGCCAGATCCAGCCCGCCGGAGGGGAAGGAGGCGCCGAGCATGCGGATGACGACCTTGTCGTCGACCGTGGCGACCTCGATGCGGCGTGCGGCGATTTCGGCGGCCAGCGCTTCGGTGATCCGCTCGATCTGCGTCTTGCGCACCGGCGGCACCGGTTCGGGGATATCGGGAATGCCGGCGCGCTCGACCATGACCGGAATGGTCGGCACCAGCGCACGGATCTGTTCGGCGGAACGCTCGACGCTGGCCCTCAGGCTGATGCTGGAAAAGGCCCAGAGGCCGGCGAGCAGAAGCAGCAGCAGCAGGGCAGCCGCCCACGGCGCCGCCATGCTGATCGGGGCGCGGTGCGGCACCGGCATGGTCTGCCAGGCAGCGGAAAGATTTCGCTCGTAGGGGCCGCGGATGCGGCGGATGGTGCGGTAGAGATCCTGGCGCAGGCGCTGCAGTTGCCCCTGGCCGCCTTCCGCCACCCGGTATTTGCCGGAAAAGCCGATGGACAGGCAGATCGCCATCAGTTCCAGGGCGTCGATATTCTGCTCCGGCTGCTGCATCACCTGCGACAGCAGGTCGTAGAAGCGTTCGCCGCCCCAGGTCTCGTTGTAAAGAATGCTGACGAGGCTGCTGCTCGCCCAGCCGCTGGAGGCGCCCCAGCGAGTGGAGAGGATGATGTCGTCGATCACGGCGCAGAGTGCATAGCGGGACACGCGGATCAGCCTGTCCGGCACATCCTTCGCCATGGCGGCGGTTTCGAAATGACGGATCTCGTCCATGACGCGGCCGCGGAATTCCGGAATGTCTTCCGGCGGGGCGCTTTCGTTCAGACGGCCGGCCAGCCACAGCAGCGGCGAAGCGGCACTGACCAGCGGATTGATCGCGGCGAGTTCGAAAGCCTTGTCGATGGCGGCGTCGCTGCGCCGGGACGGCTTTTCCATCACCGGCTGGTTCAGGCCGAAATCGTCGGTAAACCCTTGTCGTGTCTTCGGCTTGGGATCAAAAAAATCGTCGGAAAAGGTCGCGGTCGTGCCGGGACGGGCAAGCGGCTCGAAGCCCTTGCCAGCCATCGGCTCGACGAAGACCGCAGCCTGACGGGGCTGCTCACCCGAAAGCGGGCGGCGGATCGTGTCGTCGGAACCGGGGTAATAAGCAAACGGATCGCTCAGCGTCTCCCCTCCTCAATCTTTGACAGCCCACAAATCGAGCTCGAGTCCGGGAAATTCCCCTGCGACGTGAATGGCAAGGCCGGCACCGGCGGCCACCTGTTTCCAGATGGCGCTGGAGCGGTCGAGTTCGAAATAGGCCTTGCCGGTGTGATACGGGATCTGGCGCGGCGCGACCGGCAGGGCGCGCAGCATGATGCCGGGCAGCGCGGTGTTGACCAGCTCGGTGATCTGCTCGACGGCGCCGATCTTCACCTGGCCGATCAGGCGCCGCACCAGCGCTTCGGCCGGCATGTCGGCCTTTCCGGCCAGCACGAAGGTGTATTTCAGATAGAGCGAGCGGTCCGGAACCTCGGCCACGCGGATGCCGTAGCGGTGTTCCGTCAGCGGAATGGCGATGGCATTGCGTTCGAGCACTGCGCTCAGCGCCTGGCGGATGGCGGCGGCGACGGGCGTGAACACCAGCTGCAGCCGCTCGTGGTCATAGACCGGGAAGGGCCGGGGGCGATGCGAGCCGCTGGTGAAGGTCGAAAGTTCGCCCGCAAGCCCGATCGCCGACATGAAAAGCTGCTCGGGATGGACGAAGGAGGCCGACGCCAGGTGCGAGAAGACCGGCTGCCAGCGATTGATCGTCTGCAGCATCATCATGTCGGTGATTTCCGACGCCGTGCCGGAGCTGGACCCGGCCAGGCGCGAGGCAATCGCCTCGCCGCGGTGGTTGAGCAGGCCGACGATCTCGGTCATGAAACCGGACAACAGGCTCGAAACCTGGGAATCGAGCACCGGCGGCACGTAGCTTTCGTCGAGCACCACCGAATTGTCGGCCCGGACCTCGATGATTCGTGCCAGGCCGATGCTGACGAGACCGCTGCGGTCGCTGCTTTCCAGCGCGTAGCGCAGGCGCAGCTTGCCGACGACGATCGGCGCTGCGGAAATGTCGCTGCTGTTGGCGTCGGAAATCTCGATCTCGGTCGAGGCGTAGCGGGTCAGCGTTTCCGCCGACAGTTCGGCCGTCTCGCGCCCGCCCGGCTGGCTGATCGGCAGCGTCAGGTAGACGATGGTGTTGCGGATGTTTTCGTTGAGCTGCAACGGCGGCAGTTCCGCCGCGTCGTCCGGAATGGAAAACGGCGTGCCGTCGGCGAAGACGCCGGAGGCGCGCTCGACGCCGAACCGGCCGATCGACAGCAGTTCGCGGTTGAGGCGCAGTTCGGTCAGGCCCCAGGCGTAGGGTCGCAGGCCGCGCGTGCGGTTGCGCACCAGGCGCTCGACGTAACGGGCATCCTGCTGGAAATGCTGGGCACGGATGAACATGCCCTCCGACCATATCACCTTGTCAAATGACATCGTCCGCTCCCTTCAGGCGCGGCGGGAGCTCCGCCCTCTTGTTCCAGTCAAAACGCGACATATCAATCCTGCGGTCCCAGCTCGACGGACGATGTCTTCAGGTCGGCTTTCAGCTTGAAGCGCTTGTCACCCTGAAGCGGCACCATTGCCCGCCATTTTGCATCCTCAAAATTCCTGTAACCCACCACGACCGCGACGATCGTGGTGCCTTCAATCAGATTCGCCTTTATGCGCTCGACCCCGCCCGGGGTGAGGTAGATCTCGGTCTTGCCGAGCATCGTCGCGCCCAGCGTCTTTTCGTCTTCTTCCCAGAGCTGCCGGAAGCTGCCGTTGACGAAATTCGTCTCGCCGTTCAGCTGGTAGAGCCGCATCACGACGGGTGACGGCACACCGTCCGGGCCCGGATTGGCCAGCGGCGAGGCGACCGCGATGAAATCGATGCTGGCAGCGGCCGGCGCCGGCTTGATCTCGATTTCCGTCGGCGGCGGCTTCTTCTTGCCGAACATGCCGCACGCAGACAGCCCGACCGCCAGAACGCAGACGATCAGAACCTTGAGGACAAGCGAACTGGCTCCTCGAATGGCCGGGAACAGTCCGGCATTCATAGGAAACGACACTACTGCCAACGCGACCTCTCCTCCTGGAGAAGCCCGCGAAGCCGGGCGTCAAATACCTGTCTTTCACTGTCTGACAAAGCCAGCATCGCCTTCTCGACAGCCCGGATCAACGTTTTTGCGTCGATGTTCCCGGCGGCCTGCAAAAGCGTCCCCGTTTCGCCGCTCGAAAACGGCACTATTCCTTGATTGCCCCCCGCCATGTCCACGGACAAGGGCGCATTTTTGGCCACCATATCGGCGGACAATGGCAGTTCGGGCTTGCTCGAGGCTGCCTTGGGATCCCACCAATCCTGCAGCAGCGGCCCCTGGCCCGGCTGTGTCGCTGGCTCCTCCGAAGCCGGTAAAATTGCAACGGACGGCTCCGGCGCCTTGTCGTCGAAGCCGAAGGGGCCGTCCATGAACACCTCGCCCGGCACCGCCTCGATGGCCGCCGCGCCGGGTATCGTCGCGCCCAATATATTCGCGTTCGCCATGTCCGCCACTGCCGCCGGCATCGTTTCTATCTCGACGCCGATGATCGCGTCGCCCAGGAGCAACGTATCCCCGTGCGACAGCAGCCCCGGAATACCGCGCCCCACGGGTACGTCGTTAATGCGCACGCCATTTGTTGACGTGTCCGTCACCATAAAGCCTCTCTCCGTCCGATCGATGCGGCAATGCGCCTTGGAGAGCACACGATCAGGATCGGGAATCATCCAATCCGCCTCCGGTGAACGTCCTATGACGAGGCCACCAGATTCAAGAACCTTTTCTGGTATGGTCTGCATTAGGCGTGCGGGGCCTCTCAACAAAAGTTTCAGTCGCATGGAACTCCCCGCGATACGACGGCTTGTGATGAATCTTTTATAGCTCGGTATACTATTTCACGGTTTTTCGGGCTGCCACAAGATGGGCTGAGTAGTACATACAGGAACGATCGTGCAATCTGACGTGCCAGGGAACCTCCTGTGAGGGTCCTTTGCGCCTGAGATCGCCGGCCGCAAGCGGTCCGTCCGAGAGCAGCATGTCGAGAATGGCCTCCGGGCTGCCGCGATGGGCGGCGCGCTGCGAATGGCCGCCGAGCCAGGCCTCGACAGGCGTCACCTGTCCCGACCAGTCGAAAGGCACGGACAGGATCGCGGCGCCGTCCGGCCGCAGGGCGCGGCTGATTTCCGTCAGGCCGGCGCGCGGATCGACCATGCAGTCGACGACGTTCATCGCAGCGGCGGCGGCGAACGTATCGGTTTCGAACGGCAGGACCATGACATCGCAGATCCAGATGTCCGCCAGTTTCCCCGCCTTGTGGTCAGCGGCATAACGCCTGCGGTCGTAGACGAGGCCGTTGCGGCGCAAGGCGTAATCGACCACCCCGCCGACGACGGCCTGCCGCCCGGCGCGGGCCAGCGACATCGAAATGTCGATGCCCAGCGTCAGCCGCCCGGTGCGCTCCGCCAGTTCTGCCGTGGTTCTTCCCGTGCCGCAACCGATGTCGAGGATCGGCCCGTCCGCCATATCGGCGGCAATCATCTCCAGCCCGGACGCGAGGTTGCGGATGACGGCACCCGGCGTGGCTCCGCCCGGGAGATTGCCGGCGCCTTCCGGATCGCGGTCGCCCCAGTGATCCCACGCATAGGAGGAGACGTGCTGGCGAATCGCTTCCAATCCGCTTCCAGGCCCCGCGGCGTCGCCGATCAGTCCTTCCACGGCGGGCGTCAGGTCGTTGCGCGCCAATATATAAAAGAGATTGTCCTGAACGTAGCGACGGACCTCGGGGACGAGGACCGGCAAGCCGTCGAGGATTGGAAATTCCGCCCCGCAGGCGCCGCAGGAGAGGATGCCGCTCCGGATGTCGTCGTCCTCTTCCGCCTCGACCACCATGATGGCAAGGGCACACTGGTTTCCCTGCCGGCGGCAAAGAGGGCAGACCGGACGAAGCGATTCGAAATGATACCGACGCAAGAACCTTGCTCCTCAGCCACCGATCATGACGGTGGGGCATCCGGGCGGCAGAATTTTGCCGACTGGGCTCGGAATCGGAGCGATACAGGCGGCATGCATGGTCATGTCGTTGATCCGCGCGGCCGGCATATTGCCGATCAGCACCGTTGCCGAACCCAGCATGATCATGCCCGGCCCGCCGGGAACGCAGCCGGGAAGTGCGCAGGGTGCCGACATATCGCTCAGCCGGGCCGCCGGCATGTTGCCGATCATGACGGTCGGCAATCCGGTGACGATGGCGAGCGGCAGCGCCGGGTGCGGGACAGGCGTCGGCACCAGCGCTGCGGGATGGATGGGCGCATGGCAATGCGGCGCATCCTGCAGGATCATGTCTCCCATGCGAGCGGCGTTCATGGCGCATTTCCTCCGGCAGGGGGCAAATTCTTTTCAAGGAGAAGGACGTTCCAGCCATTACTTCGTTTGTACTCGACCCTGTCAAGCAAGGTACGAACGAAATGCATGCCCAATCCGCCGATCTGACGGTCGTCGATCTCCACCGACAAGTCCGGTTCCGGCACACTCAGGGGGTCGAAAGGCCCGCCGTCGTCGCGAACCTCGATGCTCAGCAGCCCTGATTCGACCGAAAGCGAGACAAGGATCTCGTGGGCGTTGCCGTCCTTGTAGCCGTAGTTGACCGCATTGGTAAGAATTTCGTCCAGGGCGACGTCCAGCCCGGCAACCGCCTCCTCGTCGAGCGACTGGCGCAGGAAGAAGCGGCCGATATCCTCCAGCAACGGCGGAATTCCGGCGAGATCGTTGGTCATGACGAAAGTGGCCGACCTGTTCGACTTCGCGGCGGTCTTGTAGAGGACCGCGCAGCCCACGCCCGCGGAGCCCTGCAGGGCGGGCTTTACCAGCCCTTCCAGCCCCTCGATCGGCACCTTGTCGTCAGAAAGGCCCGGCATTTCACCCGCCGTCAGCCACAGGATGCTGCCGGGCGTGACCGAGGGACCGTCGAACGCCTCCGTCCCGTCGCCGAGACGGGCGCCGGCCTCGCCCTTCGTCGCGATGCTCACCTGGCCGGAGACGACATCGAGGCGGGCCAGGGCGGCGTCGAACCGGATCTGCGGCGCCAGGTCGGCAACCGTTGCAAGCACAGCGTGCGGATCGCTGATTCGCGTCAGCAGCGCTCGCAGCATCTGGCGGAGGCCGGAGGCCGTCCAGGCGCCGTCGAGGCCGGTCTGGTGCACGCGGATGGCGGCCGCGGCAAAGATCTGCGTTTCCACCCAAATATGGTCGTAGAAAGAAACCGTGGTGTTTGCGGAACCGATGCCGGATTCGACTTCCAGGTCGCGCCGCACCGGAAACCGCGGCGGCAAAAGGGCCCGCTGCATCAGTCCGGCCAGGTCGTGGCGCAGGGAATCAGCGCTTGTCATCGATGTCGTTCCCCTCTCATGCTTGAAAAACATTCTGGCGCGTGGCGCCACTTTCTGAAATCATTACGGGCCATAATGCTGCGGTTCGTCACGCGGGCCGTTTCCCGATCAAGTGTGAATAACGAGGGTACCAACGCCATGAACATCGCCGAGACTCGCCGAGAGGGCAACCTTATTGTTTCGCCGAACGGCAGAATAGACAGCATGACGTCAGGCGTGTTCGATCGCCATCTCGCCGCCGTCATCGATCGGGGTGATACCAACATCATCGTCGATCTCGCCGGGCTGGAATATATCAGCAGCACCGGACTCTCCGTGTTTTTGTCGGCTGCAAAGAAGATTCGTGCAACCGGAGGGCGAATGGCGCTGACCGGTCTCAACAGCCGTATCCGTTTGGTATTCGAAATGAGTGGTTTCTTAAGGCTATTTCCGATTTATCCGACGGTGGACGCGGCCCTCGCCGGATGACCCAATTTTGGACATGGACTTTTAGGGGCAAATCGGTTCTAGCTTTCGCAGTCGCGCCAACAGCGACCGAATTGTCATAATAGTTTTTCAAGTCATGCGTCATTATTTGCTTGGCGCCCTGCAGCATGAGAGGGGATATGCTTGCTTAACGTTGACTTGCAATCGTTGATCGCACGCCTCAATCCGATTTGCCGTTCGACTCTCGAAGGCGCCGTCGGGCTGACGTTGTCGCGCACGCATTATAACGTCGAGATCGAGCACTGGCTGGTGAAGCTTCTCGAATCTGCTGACACCGACATTGCCGCCATCCTGCGGCATTTCGAAATCGACGCCGGCCGGCTAGCCGCCGATCTCAACAAGGTGCTCGACCGCCAGAAGACCGGCAACAGCCGCTCTCCTGCGCTGGCTCCCAATATCGTCAAGTGGATGCGCGAAGCCTGGATCTTCACGTCGCTGCAATATAATGAGCGGGCCGTGCGCAGCGGTCATCTGTTGACCGCGCTTCTGTGCGACGACACGCTTGCGGCGCTGGCGCGGGATGCGTCTTCGCAGTTCGCCCGCATCAACGCCGAAGCGCTGCGGACGTCCGTCGGCAAGATCACGTCCGGCACCAGCGAAGCCGGTGCCGCGGCGGCTGCAGCGGGCGGCAGTGCCGGTGGCGCAACGGCCGAAGGCCAGGCCCGTCCGGCCGTCGTTTCCGGCTCGGCGCTCGACCAGTACACCATCAACCTGACGGCGCGGGCTCGCGACGGCAAGATCGATCCGGTTCTCGGCCGTGACGCCGAAACCCGCCAGATCGTCGACATCCTGACCCGTCGCCGCCAGAACAATCCGATCCTGACCGGCGAAGCCGGCGTCGGCAAGACGGCCGTCGTCGAGGGTTTTGCCCTGAAGATCGCCGCCGGCGACGTGCCCCCGGCCCTTAAGGACGTGGAGCTTCTGTCGCTCGACCTCGGCCTGCTGCAGGCCGGTGCCGGCATGAAGGGCGAGTTCGAGAACCGGCTCAAGAACGTCATCGAAGAGGTGAAAGCCTCGCCGCGACCGATCATCATGTTCATCGACGAAGCCCATACGCTGATCGGTGCGGGCGGTGCGGCAGGCCAGAACGATGCCGCCAACCTGCTGAAACCGGCGCTGGCGCGTGGCGAAATGCGCACGATCGCCGCTACGACCTGGGCCGAATACAAGAAATATTTCGAGCGTGACCCGGCCCTGACCCGCCGCTTTCAGGTGGTGAAGGTCGACGAGCCGGGCGATGAGGCAGCCATCGGCATGATGCGCGGCCTGATCCCGACGCTCGAGCAGCATCACGGCGTGCGCGTGCTTGCCGAAGCGGTGGAAGATGCCGTCCGCTTGTCGCGGCGCTACATTCCGAGCCGCCAGCTTCCGGACAAGGCGGTCAGCCTGCTGGATACGGCCTGCGGCCGCGTCGCCGTCGCCGCGCATGGAACGCCGGCCGTGGTCGAAGACCGTCGCCGCCGGATCGAGATGATCGATACGGACCTTGCCGTTCTCGGACGCGAAGTGAAGATCGGCGCGGATCATGCAGAGCGCATCGCCGAGTTGAAGGCCGATCGTGAGAAGACGGCCTCCGAACTGGCCGAGATGGAAGCGCAGTGGGAAAAGGAACGTGACCTGGTGTCGCGGATCCGGGCGCTGCAGGAAGCGCTGGGCGAACTGGAAGAGGGGGCCGAACAGCCCGCCGACGCCAAGTCCCCGGACGAGATGCGCGAAGAACTGGCGGCACTGGGTGCCGAACTGACCGAACTGCAGGGCGAAAATCCGCTGATGCGCGTCACGGTGGACAGCCAGGCGATTGCCGAAGTCGTCGGCAACTGGACCGGCATTCCGGTCGGCCGCATGGTGTCCAACGAAATCAAGACGGTTCTGGCTCTCAAGGACAAGCTCAGCGAGCGCGTCATCGGCCAGTCGCATGCGCTGGAAGCGATCGCCGAAACGATCCGCACCTCGCGCGCCAAACTGACGGATCCACGCAAGCCGATCGGCGTTTTCCTCATGGTCGGCACCTCGGGCGTCGGCAAGACGGAAACGGCGCTGGCGCTGGCCGACCTCCTGTATGGCGGCGAGCAGAACCTCACCGTCATCAACATGTCGGAATTCAAGGAAGAGCATAAGGTGTCGATGCTCGTCGGTTCGCCTCCCGGCTATGTCGGTTACGGCGAAGGCGGCGTTCTGACCGAGGCGGTTCGCCGCCGGCCCTATTCCGTGGTGCTCTTCGACGAGATGGAAAAGGCTCATCCCGGCGTCCAGGACGTGTTCTACCAGGTCTTCGACAAGGGCATGCTGCGCGACGGCGAAGGCCGCGACATCGACTTCAAGAATACCATCATCATCATGACGTCGAATGCCGGCACGGATCTCATCCACAGGCTCTATGCCGATCCGGACAACCGGCCCGACGTCGATACGCTGACCGAGGCGGTACGTCCGGAACTGCTGAAGAGCTTCAAACCGGCGTTCCTGGGGCGTTGCTCCGTCGTTCCTTATTTCCCGCTGGCGGACGATATCATCCGCAAGATCGTGGAACTGCAATTGAACCGCATCCGCAAGCGGTTCCTGGAAAATTACCGCGCAAACCTGACATGGGATGCGTCGCTGATCGCCGATATTGCCAGCCGTTGCACCGAAGTAGAAAGCGGCGCGCGCAATATCGAATATATCCTGTCCCGCGGATTGCTGCCGCGCCTGTCCGCCCATGTCCTGTCGATCATGGCGGACGGCAGGCAGGTCGGAAGCCTCAAGGCAGTCCTTGGAACGGATGGTCAGTTCGAGTTTGTGGAACAGGTGTCGGCCGACAACGTCGCCTCGCCTGCCGATATCGACGAGCCAGTGGAAGAAGAGCCGGTCGCTGCCGCCGAATAAGCATGTTCTGCGAAGAGTAAAGCCCAATAATTGAAATTGACACACCAACGGGAGCTAACGAATGGCAATTTATCTCAAGTACGAAGGTATTGACGGCGAAGCAACGCACGACAAGCACCAGAAATGGATCGACATCGGCAGCCTGCAGTTCGGCCTCGGTCGTGCGATCTCGACGCCGGCAGGTGCGGCAGCAAACCGCGAAGCAAGCGAGCCGAGCGTCAGCGAAGTCACCGTCACGAAGATGCTCGACAGCTCTTCCTCCAAGCTGTTCACGGAATCGGCGACCGGCGCTGCCGGCAAGAAGGTCGAAATCCATCTCGTCAGCACCGGTAGCCCGGGCAACACCTATGCCGAATACACGCTGACCAATGCGCTGGTCTCCGCTTATTCGATCAGCACCGGCGGCGACCGGCCGAGCGAGTCCATTTCGATCAACTTCACCAAGATCGAATACAAGTTCATTCCGTACGACAGCAACAACAAGGCCGGCACGCCGGTGACCGTCAGCTACGACCTCTCCACCACCAAGAGCGGCTGATATTGACCAAATCCTGGCGCTTGGCGTTTAGCCAGGCGCCTCTAAGGATCATGCTTCCATGACGACGACACTGACTCAGGCGGAGCGCTGGCTGACCCTTGACACGCCGCTCGGCGAGGATGTGCTTGTCGCAACCGGTGTCCGTGGGGTCGAAGGCATCTCGCGGCTTTTCGAATTCCACGCGGAGGCTCTCTGCGAGCGCGAAACAATTGCGCCCGGCGACCTTCTCGGCAAAAGCGTGACGCTGCAGATGTCGCACCCGGCGGCTCAGCGGCGCCTGGTGAACGGCATCGTCACGGCGTTTTCCGGCGGCGCGCTGACGCGCAGCGGCTACCGTATCTATAATCTGACCATTTCGCCGACTTTCTGGGTCCTCGACCGGACCTCGGACTACAAGATCTTCCAGGACAAGACCGCGGTCGAGATCGTCGAGGAAATCCTCGGCCAAGACAGCATCAAGTTCGAGAAGAAGCTGAACGCGACGTATGACCGGCGCGACTATTGCGTCCAGTACGGCGAGACCAATCGTGCCTTCGTCGAGCGGCTGCTTGCCGAAGAGGGGATCTTCTACTTTTTCACCCATGCGCAGGGCGCCCATACCCTGGTCCTTGCCGATGACGCCAACGGCTACAAGGATTGCCTGCAGGATAAGGTGGTCTATCGTCCCAACGGCGGCAATACGGTGGACTCGATTTCGGTCCTGGATATCGGACGCGGGCTCACCGACACCAAATGGGAGCTTCAGGACTACAATTTCGAAGTTCCGAGCGAAAACGTCTCGGGAACGAAGACCACCAAGAAGGCGCCGGCCGCCGACAAGTCGTGGTCGCATTTCCGCTTTCCCGGCGATTCCTTCCAGAAGGCGACGCTCAACCGCCTCTCGGCCGCCGCCGTCGACGCCTCGGACCGCGTCACCGAGACGATTTCGGGCGATTCGAGCTGCGCCAGCTTTTTGCCCGGCCACCGTTTTACGCTCGAACATCCGATCGATGCCGAGAGCAACAAGACTTACGTGCTGACCGAGGTCTACCACGAGGCCTACAATCGCACGCATTTTACCATGCAGGGCGGCAGCGGCGGCGAGCCGTCCTATTCGAACCGTTTTACCGGCGTGATTTCCACGCAGCCGGCGCGAAGCCCTCTGCCCGTGCCGCGGCCGATCGCCCGCGGGCCGGTGACCGCGAAGGTCGTCGGTGCATCGCAGGAAGAGATCCATACGGACAAATACGGCCGCATTCGCGTCCAGTTCTTCTGGGATCGCCACGGCAAGAACAACGAGCAGAGTTCCTGCTTCATCCGCGTGGCGCAAAGCATGGCAGGCAGCGCCTGGGGCATGATGTTCATTCCGCGCGTCGGGATGGAAGTCGTCGTGCAATTCCTCGACGGCGACCCCGACCGGCCGCTGGTGACGGGCGCCGTCTACAATGCCGACAACATGCCGCCATGGGCCTTGCCGGACAACATGACGAAGAGCGGCCTGCTGACGCGCTCGACGAAGGACGGCCAGGTCGCCAACGCCAACGAATTGTCTTTCGAGGACAAGAAGGGCAGCGAAAAAATCCTGTTCCATGCGGAAAAGGATTTTACGCGCGAGGTCGAAAACGACGACGTGCTCGATGTCGGCCATGACCAGACCCGGACGATCAAGAACGACCGCACCTCGACGATCACCGAAGGCAACGATACCTTCACGATCAAGAAGGGCAACCGTGTCGAGAAGATCGAGACCGGCAACGAGACCCTCGACATCGACAAGGGCAACCGGACGACGACGCTTGGCCAGGGCAACGATACGCTGACGCTGTCGCAGGGCAACCGGACGGCAAAGCTCGACAAGGGTAACGATGCGCTGACCCTTTCGATGGGCAACCGGACGACGACCCTCGACAAGGGCGACGATACGTTAACCGTTTCGCTCGGAAATCAGACAACCAAGGCGAGTGCCGGAAAAATTCTCCTGGAAGCAGGACAAGGCATAACTTTGAAATGCGGGACGAGCACCATCGAGCTGACGCCGGCCGGCATCAACATAAAGGCGGTTCAGATCACGATAAAGGGAGATGCGAAGGCAGGCCTGCAGGCGCCGATTGTGGACGTTGCCGGTGACGGCATGGTCACCGTCAAGGGCGGTATCGTGAAGATAAACTAGGAGCGCGGACTGTGAAGATCCAGAACGAACCGTTCCGCAAGGTGAGTGCCGCGACGGCAGCGGAGATTTGCGAACGCGTCGACCTATCCACCGAGGCGCGCGCCTTTCTGCTTCCGGAGCTTTCACCGCAAGGTTATTTTTCCCTGCTGGTCGATTCGGAGCAGGTCGGCGATGCCGTGCGTTTCCTGGCGTTCTCGCTGCCCGTGCGTGAGGCGGTCTGGTGGGCCTGCGTCGTGGCGCATACGAATATCGCCCAGCCGACCGAACTGGAGGCGACGTGCCTGGAACGGACCGCCGCCTGGGTTTACGGTCCCAACGAAGAGCGCAGGCGGGCATGTTTTGCCGTTGCCGAACAGGCGAAGTTCGAGGGTGCGGCGGCCTATGCGGCACTGGCCGTGTTCTGGTCCGGAGGCAGCCTGGCGCCGGAAGGCATGCCGGACGCGCCTGCAGATCCGAAGCTCGGACCGATCGGTGTCGGCGCTTCCGTCCTGCTGTCCATCACCGGTGGTGCGCCGCAGAGCCTGCTGAAGCGCTTCGAAGCGTCGGTGGTGCGCGGGATCAACATCGCCAACGGCGGCAATGGCTGGCTGAAGGACGACCGGCCGCTGAAGTCGGCAGGCTAGGGTTGCGAAGAAACAATCGGGGCTTTTCAAGCTCTTTAACATTTTGCGCATAAGAGTGGAATTACAGTCGACTGTCCTTGTTGTTTCTGCCGCGCCCGCGGTGAAGGGGACAAAGCTCGTCCGGGTTCTTCTCTCTGAAAAGGAAGCCTGCTCATGGCGTTGACGCCGGTCATCGATATCGACGCTCTGCTCCAGCCCATCAGCGATGATGCGCCGGCGGGAACGGATCCGCGTGCCGATACCTCTTCGTCGTCGCTTTATTACCAGACGAAGGATGCGCGCAACGCCGCGCGTTCGGCCGAACGTGCCGCCGTCGATCTCGGTGGTCCGCCGCCGGAGGAATGGGATGTCGTTGCCGAGACGGCGGCGACCATCCTCGCCAACCATGCCAAGGATCTGGAAATTGCCGCCTGGTTCGTCGAGGCCCTGCTGCGCCAGGAAGGATTTGCCGGGCTGCGAGACGGCTTCAGGGTGATCACCGGCATCGTCCAGAATTTCTGGGAGCCGTGTTTCCCGGAGCTTGACGAGGACGGCATCGAAAGCAAGGTTTCCGCCGTCGCGGGCCTCAGCGGCGCCGGCGCGGTGGGAACGTTGATCCAGCCGACCCGTCTCGTCCCGCTGACCTTCGGTTCGCTCGCGGATTATTCCTTGTGGAATTTCGAGCAGGCGACGGATCTCGAGAAGATCACCGACACCTACAAGCGCCAGGAACGGATTGACAACGGCGCCATCACCATGGAGCAGTTCAATCAGAGCGTTGCCGAAACCCCGGCAGCACGCTTTGGCGAAACGGCAGCGCTGATCGAGGAGACGCTGGCGGCGCTGGCGGAGATGTCGGCCGCCTTCGATGCGGTTGCCGGTGTGGATGCACCGCCGACGTCCGCACTCCGCGAGTTGCTGGAGCAGATTCTTGGCTCGCTCAAGCATTTTGCCGCCGACAAACTTGCCGTTTCCTCTTATGGTGATGCGCAAGCCGGCGCCGGCGAAGAGAGCGGCGAGGCGGTGGAAACCACGGGTGCCGACGGCACCGTCACGATGGTGCAGGTCCGCAAGATCGACGGTTACGCCTCCCGTGACGAAGCTTTGGCGGAATTGCTTCGGATTTCGAACTATTTCCGCAAGACCGAGCCTCACTCGCCGATATCCTACACATTGGAGGATGCGGTTCGGCGAGCGCGCCTCACCCTGCCGGAACTTCTCGCCGAACTGGCGGAAGATCCAAGTCATATCCAGAGAATACTTCTTGCGGCAGGCATCAAGCCGCCGGAAGTAGAATCCTCCGGATACTGAGTATAAAACGTAGCATCGCATTGATTCCAAACGGCAACTGACACAGAGGGATTGTCATGGCAGAGAGCGTTCAACAAAAACTGAAGAGAGTGCGCGCTCCGCGCGTCCACATTACCTATGACGTGGAGACCGAAGGCGCGCAGGTTCGCAAGGAACTGCCTTTCGTCGTCGGCGTGATCGGCGATTTCTCCGGCAAGCCCTACGAGCCGCTGAAGCCGTTGCGCGATCGCAAGTTCATCCAGATCGACCGCGACAACTTCGACGACGTCATGAAGCGCATGACGCCCGGCGCGGAATTCAAGGTCGACAACACGCTGGCTGGCGACGAGTCGCAGATGGCGGTTTCGCTGAAGTTCAACTCGATGGAAGACTTCGAGCCGGGCTCGATCGTCGACCAGGTCGAGCCGCTGCGCAAGCTGCTGGCCGTCCGCAACAAGCTGCGCGACCTGATGTCGAAGGTCGACCGTTCGGAAGAACTGGAAAGCCTGCTCGAAGAGGTTCTGCAGAACACCGAGAAACTGTCGGCGCTCGCCGGCGAGCTGGGCAGCGAGAAGAAGGAGGGCTGATAGATGAGCACCGAAGTCAAAACCGAAGGCGGCGCAGCAGCCGCGGAAGCCACCGGCTCGCTAAGCCTGCTCGACCAGGCCATCCAGGTTACCAAGACCGCCGAACCGGATGAGATGCAGGACCTCTTGAAGACGCTGACCGACGAAGCCCTCTCGGGCACGGTGACGTTTTCCAAGAACCTGACGCAGACCTTCAACAAAGCCATCCAGGCGATCGACGAAAAGCTGTCCAAGCAGCTGACGGCGATCATGCATCACCCGGACTTCCAGAAGCTGGAAGGCTCCTGGCGCGGCCTGAACTACCTGGTGAAGAACTCCGAAACGTCGGCGACGCTGAAGATCCGCGTTCTGAACCAGACCAAGAAGGAACTGCACAAGGATCTGACCAAGGCCGTCGAATTCGACCAGAGCCAGGTCTTCAAGAAGATCTACGAAAACGAATTCGGCACCCCCGGCGGCGAGCCCTACGGCGCGCTGATCGGCGACTATGAATTCGGCAACGGCACCGAGGACCTGGAAATCCTGCAGGGCATGTCGAATGTCGCGGCCGCTTCCTTCGCGCCGTTCGTCTCCGCCGCAAGCCCGAAGATGTTCGGCCTGGAAAGCTTCACCGACCTGTCCAAGCCGCGTGACCTCGAAAAGATCTTCGAGAGCTCGGAATACATCAAGTGGCGCGGTTTCCGCGAGAGCGAAGACAGCCGCTTCGTGACGCTGACCATGCCGCGTGTTCTCGCACGCGTGCCGTACGGTTCGCAGGGCACCTCGATCGAGGAGTTCAAGTTCGAGGAAGCGCCGATCGATGCCAACGGCATCGTGACCAAGATGGAGCAGGACCAGTTCACCTGGATGAACGCCTCCTACGCGCTCGGCGAGCGCCTGACGACGGCTTTCGCCAAGTACGGCTGGTGCGTTGCCATCCGCGGCGCGGAAGGCGGCGGCAAGGTCGAGAACCTGCCGAGCTTCACCTTCACCAGCGATGACGGCGATGCCGACCAGCAGTGCCCGACGGAAATCGGTATCACCGATCGCCGCGAAGCCGAACTCTCCAAGCTCGGCTTCCTGCCGTTGTGCCACTACAAGAACACGGATTATGCCGTCTTCTTCGGGGCGCAGACGACCCAGAAGGCAAAGAAATACGACAAGCCGGACGCAACGGCCAATGCCGCCATTTCCTCCCGCCTGCCGTACATCATGGCGACCTCGCGCTTCTCGCACTACCTGAAGGTCATGGGCCGCGACAAGATCGGTTCGTTCATGGAAGTCGGCGATTGCGAATCCTGGCTGAACAACTGGATCCGCAACTACGTCAACGGCAATCCGGAAGCCAGCGCCGAAATGAAGGCACAGTATCCGCTCGCCGAAGCCCAGGTCACGGTCAAGGAAGTTCCGGGCGCTCCGGGGTCCTACAACGCCGTTGCCTACCTGCGTCCGTGGCTGCAGATGGAAGAACTGACCGCTTCCATGCGTCTGGTTGCGCGCATCCCGCAGATGGGTTGATCGCATGATGAATGCCGGGGTTCTTGATGCGGATGGGCCCGCTGCAGACAGCGAGCCCGTAAGCCTCGATCTTCGGCGCAGCATTGTCGATGCTGTTTTGGGGCGCGGCGGCGAAGAACTCGCCGCCGCGCTCGACGATTTTTTCGGTGAAGACGATCGGACGGCCGGATTGGCCCGCTGGTTTTCGCAAGAGCAGGTCGCCCGCACCGAGCCGAGCCGTATCTCCGCCATGCTCATGCGCGATATCGCCGCGCTCGACGCGCTGATCGGCGACCAGGTGGATGCAATCCTCCACGCCGCGGAGTTCAAGCGCCTGGAAGCCGCGTGGCGCGGTGTCGACCTGCTGATCGCGGAAAGCGACGACGACGAGAAAATTCGCCTGCGGCTGTTCAATGCGACATGGCTGGAATTGTCGCGGGATTTCGACCGGTCGATCGAATTCGACCAGAGCACCCTTTTTGCCAAGGTCTACAATGAGGAATACGGCATGCCGGGCGGCGTGCCTTACGGCCTGCTGATCTGCGATTATGCCGTGCGCCACCGCTTCTCGTCCGGCGCCGGGCCGGTGACCGACGATGTCAGCACGCTGTCCAGCATCGCCCAGGTTGCGGCCGCCGCCTTTTCTCCCTGCGTGATCGGAGCGGCGCCGGAACTCTTCGGCGTTTCGACCTTTGCCGACCTGTCCTATTCGCAGCGCCTCGACACCAGTTTCCGTCTCGCCGAATATCAGCGCTGGCGAAAGCTGCGGGAGCGGGAGGAAAGCCGGTTCGTCGGCATCGCCCTGCCGCGAATTCTTTTGCGCGACCGCTACCAGGATAGTGCCGTCCGGCAGGATGGTTTTCGCTACATCGAAGGCGGCATCGGTCTCGATTCGTGGCTTTGGGGCAATGCCGCATTCGGCTTCGGCGTGGTGGCGATCCGGGCCTTCAAGGAATGGGGCTGGTTTGCCGATGTCTGCGGCACGCGCGGCGACAGCAATCGTGGCGGCGTCATTTCCGATCTGCCCTCTCCGGATTTCTCGACCAAGGAAATTGCCGGCTATCGACGGCCGCTGGAGGTCGAACTGACCGACAAGAAGCAGAAGGCGCTCGAGGACCTCGGCTTCATCTCTTTCAGCCCCTGCAACTTCACCCGCTCCATGGTCATGCTCGGCGCCCAGTCGCTGCATCTGCCCACGGAAGAGGGCGACGTTGCCGAGCGGGCGAATGACCGGCTTTCCTCGATGCTGCAATATGTCATGTGCATCAGTCGCTTCGCGCATTACGTCAAGGTCATGGCCAGGGATCGGGTCGGCGCCTATTCGACGCCGCAGGATCTGGAGCGGTATCTGGAGGAATGGCTGCGCAACTATACCATCGGCAACACCGACGCCGGGCCGGATCTCAAGGCGCGTTATCCCCTGAGCGGGGCACGGCTGGAGGTGAGGGAGGTTCCGGGCCGACCGGGTACGATGAGTTGCGTCATGCACCTGCAACCGCATTTCCAGTTCGACCAGGTGGTCTCGGGGTTCAAGATGCGGACGGAAATCCAGACGACGAGGACAAGGTAAGATGGCACGGCATCCGCCCAAGGCACCGCCCCGTCTGGCTCTTTTCGACCGGCTTCTGCAGGGCGATAGCGTCGAGACGGACAAAAATGCCGACCGCGCCATGCGTGAACTGCGGGAATCGGTGCGGCGCGATCTTGAGATTCTGTTCAATACCCGTCCGCGACATTTGCCGATCGATCCGGCACTGGAGGAATTGCAGAAATCGATTCTCGCCTTCGGGCTGCCATCGCTGCAGGGACAGCATGTCGCGACGCCGGTGCAGCAGCGAAAATTTCAGGATCATCTGCAGTCGATCATCCAGCGCTTCGAGCCGCGTTTCCGCGACCTTTCGGTTCAACTCGTGCAGAACCAGGATTGGATGGACCGTGTCCTGCGCCTGCAGATCCACGCCATGCTGGAAACGGATTCCGCCAGCGAAGCGGTGGTCTACGATACGATGATCGACCCGGTTTCCGGCGGTCTCGTCATCAAGGAGGCTTGAAGCCCCGCACCGGCTCCTACGCGGCAAAAACCTGCATGGCTCTCGGCGCGGGAGCGCGTTGGTGACTGCGGCGGGCTATGGCGTATTGCAGCAGCTGCTCGATGGTACGGGAATCGACGGGCTTCCTGACGACACCCAGCGCGCCCTTGACGCCCATGGCCACGATTTCCGGATTGGCCGTCATGAAGATGACGGTTACGCCGAAATCTTCGGCGAGGATGCGTCCGATTTCCGGACCGCTCGGACCATCCGACAGGTTGACATCGACAAGCGCGATATCGGCCAGCGGCGCGAGGATGAGCGCGTTTTCCTTGTCGCTGGCAAGGCCGACGACGTCCGCTTCGACGGGCGACGAGGAGACCATGTCCTCGACGTCCATGGCGATGAGGTATTCATCCTCGATTATCAGCACACGATGATTCATATCGTCCCCATCCTGGTCCTTGCTGGTCTCCATAACCTGATCCTTTCCGATCCGATGACCCGTCCGGCGAGCAGACACGCTGGGGTCATGCCAATCCTTCAAGTCATGTGTCACGTCACTGTTTACACTCGGGCTTGTATTCTTGCCCTTTGAAACGCCAAAACGATCCGGATGGAAATATGTTCCGAGGAAGAACATCTTTTCAGGGAAAGAGAGAAGATTCAGGACGAAATAACTTAAATCCTGTGATTCGGAGATTTTGTAAGGAATTAATTAACCATGTCGGCCGTTTCTGGTTAAATGAAAGTAAATATTCATGCTTCCGGCCGAAACATATGAGTGAACCGAAATAGATCCTTCAGATGACGAGGGATGCGCCCAGCCAGAGGCTGGCTATACTGCGGCTGACGCAGCATTCCAGCGCGGACATGACCCCGCCCTTGCGCCATACCGACGACCAGATGAAAAGATTGTAGGGAAGCGGCAGCAGAAAAATCAGAAGGGCGGCCCAATCCGGCAGGCCCGAAGCTGCTGCCGTCACGGCGAGGGCGAGGAAAATAAGGTTCAGCGTCGTGCCGATGAGAAACATGTCGCGCCACAGGAGCACGGGCATGGCGACCCGGTTTTCCCGTCGGTCGGTTATGAAACGGCGTAACGGCATGACCTGCTCTTTGATGGCTGAACGGCAGGCACCTCGGCCGGGCCTCTTTCGTCTTTCGATAGAGCAGTCATGGCACAAAGGCAATTGCCGCGCCCCATGGAGCGCGGCAAGCCGATTGCGGGGATGCGATCAGAAATCCATGTCGTCCATGCCGGCGTCGCCGCCGAAATCGTCATCCTGATCGGCCGCGTCGTCCTGCGGCTGTTCGGCCGCCGGTGCGGCGTTGGCCGTGTCGCCGGCAAACATGCCGGCTATGGCGTTTCCGAGCAGCACGCCGCCGGCAACGCCCATCGCCGTCTGGGCCGCGCCGGCAAGGAAGCCGCCGCCGCGCTGGGCGCCGTTTGCCTGCTGGCCCCACGGGCCGCCCGCCTGCTGCCCCATCGGCGCTCCGTTGGGAACGCCGCCCATGCCGTTACCGGCGTTCTGGCCTTGATAGGTCTGGCCCTGGTCGGCTTGAAGGGCGGGCCGGGGCGCGGGGCGGCTGCCGCCGCCGAACAGGCTGGAGAGCAGGCCGCCGGAAGCCGGCCGGTTGGCCGCCTCGTATTCGAGCTGCTCGATGCGCTGTTGCGCCGCCTGCAATGCCTGATCCTGCACGACGATCGTCTGCGCCATGAAATAGGGCGCGGCGGGCTGGGCGGCGACCCGTTCCCGAATCAAGGCCTCGGCCTCGTTGTCACGCTGGCCGCTCTGCTGCTCCACCTGGGAGAGCTTGCCGAAGAGGCCGTCGATCGCCTGGCGGTCGTTCTGGTCCATGGGATAATACTCCTTTGCGGCGGGCGGCTTACTCGCGCTCGCCCGTAAAGTACAACAGCAACTGGAAGATATTGACGAAATTCAGGTAGAGCGACAGCGCGCCGAAGACGGCGAGCTTGTGCTGCGATTCCTGGTCGAAGTTTTCCGCATACTGTTCCTTGATGTTCTGCGTGTCCCAGGCGGTCAGGCCGACGAAGACGACGATGCCGATCACCGAGATCGCGAACTGCAGCGCCGAAGAGCCGAGGAAGATGTTGACGACCGAGGCGATGATGACGCCGATCAGGCCCATCATCAGGAACGAGCCGAATTGCGACAGGTCACGCTTGGTGGTGTAGCCGTAGAGGCTGGTGGCGCCGAACATCGTTGCGGCGATGAAGAAGGTGCGGGCGATGCTGGTTCCGGTGAAGACCAGGAACACGGACGCCAGCGACAGGCCCATGACGGCGCAGAAGGCCCAGAAGGTCAACTGTGCGGTACGCGCCGACATCGAATGGATGCGGAACGAGAAGAAGAAGACGAAGGCGAGCGGCGCCAGCATCACCACCCACTTCAGCGGCGTGGAGAAGATCGGCACGTAGAGCGCCGGCGTCGAGCTGACGATGAAGGCGACGAGGCCGGTCAGCACCAGGCCGGCGCCCATGTAGTTATAGACGCGCAGCATGTGCTTGCGCAGGCTTTCGTCGAACACCGCCTGGCTTTGCGCGGCGGGATTATACCCAAAACGACTGGGGTTTGTATTCATGATCGTTCTCCTTGTCCGATTCGATGAATGGAAAAAATCAGTAGAGCGAGCCGGCGAGCTTCTGGGCTATGCCGTTGAGTTCGTTGGCCTTGCGGGTGTCTGAAACCAGGGCGTAGGCCACCTCGCCGATCTGCCAGTAGGACGCCTGCGTCACGCCGCTGGCGAAGGGCAGGGCCTGCTGTACGGTGAAATTGCCGGGGCGCACGGCAAAGAGCGACAAGACTTCGCCCTTGCCGGGAGATACCGCCATTTCGACGCTGGGGCCGAAGGCGGAGGGGAAGATCTGCACGTCCATCACCCGCCAGCCCTTGGGAACAGCGGGCATGACGATGCCGGTCGCGGCGCGGATGTCGTTGGCATCGTAATCGGCGGTCTCGCGCTGCGAGTGCATGGTTTCGCGCAGCAGCGTCGTCTGGTGGGCGCGAACGGCCTCCTCGACGAAAGCCGGCGGCTGCACGGAGGCGACGACGCTGGTCGCCCCGAACGGCCCGACATAGGCATTGGCCAGCCAGCCGGTGGCGATCAGCAGGATGACGGCCGCGGCCCGGCGCAGGGTCGAGAAGAGGCGGCCGCGCGACAGCGCGCCTTCGAGCCGACGCGCGGCATCGCGGGTCTGCGGGCGCGCCGCCCTGTTCTGGTCGGCGAGCGCCAGCCGCAATTCGCCCTTGAGGCTGAGGTCGGCCATCACCTGCGCCGCGATCTGCGGGTTTTCGGAGAGATAGGCCTCGACTTCGATGCGGCGATTGATGCCGAGCTGGTTGTCGACATAGGCGGCCAGATCGGTCTCGACGATGGGATCAACGCTTTTCATTGTCTGCTCCTCCGATCAGTCGCAGGTGGCCGCCCTTGGCGGCACCGGCCTGGTCTTCGAAATTCCTGAGTTTTTCCCGTGCCCGCGAAATGCGCGACATCAGCGTTCCGACCGGAATGCCGAGCGCGTCGGCCGCCTCCTGGTAGGACAGATCTTCCATCGCCACGAGATGCAGGGCTTCGCGCTGCTCTTCCGGCAGGGCGAAAAACGCCTCGCGCACCTGGCGCAGGCGGACGGCATGGTCCTGATCGGCGGGGGCCGCTTGTTCTGTCACCTGTGCCGCCGCCTCCACGCGCCGCGTCTGGGACCGGGCGCGGCGGATGCGGTCGATATGGGTGTTGTGCACGATCGACAGCAGCCAGTTGCGGATGTTGGCACCGCGCCGGAAGCTGCTTTCGTGCTCATAGGCCCGGACGAGCGCATCGTGCACAAGGTCTTCCGCCTCGTCGGCATTGCGCACCAGCGAGCGCGCGTAACGCCGCAGGGTCTCCAACTGGCCGACGATGTCGAAAGGGCTGCGTTTCTTTTCCATGACCCAGTATACGCAAGCCCGGCCGGTGCTATTCCACCGCTTTCGGAAAAAATTGCATATCCGGCGTTGGCTGCTGGAACACTGGCCTGAACAGGCCGTTCGCCGTTTTTGGTTCGTGTCCCAAAAATGCGCGGCCGTTCAGAAAAAGGAAAGGGAATGGACGGATGATTGCCAGAAGACCGCTGCAAATACCCGCATCGCTTGGTTCCACATCGGCGGCTTTGGTAAAAATACACTTGTCACGCCCGCACCTGCCGTGGGTAGATGGACGCATCATCATAACGTGGAGGACCATGGGTTTGACGGGAAAAGAACACGGGCTGGCTGGATGAGTTTGAAGAAATACATCTGGCCGGTAATCGGTCTCGCTGCCGTCGTCTTCTCGATATGGCTGCTGTATCGGGAACTGCGCGGCCTTTCCCTCGACGACATGATTGCCAGCTTTCGGGCGATCCCGTTGCACAATTGGCTGCTGTCGGGCGCGGCGACGCTGCTCGCTTATGCGGCCCTTGCCGGCTATGATCGCATCGCGCTTCTGCATCTCCGGCGCAAGGTGCCGTGGCTGTTCATAACGCTCGCCTCCTTCACCACCTACGCCCTGTCCCACAATGTCGGCGCGTCCGTTCTGTCCGGCGCCGTCGTGCGTTACCGGGCCTATACCTCCCGCGGCCTGACCGGGCAGGAGGTGGGCGTGCTGGTGGCGTTCTGCTCGTTTACCTTCATGCTCGGCACCGTCCTGCTCGGCGGCATCGTGCTGGTGTTCGAGCCGACGATCGTCGAACGTTTCGTTGATGTCCTGCCGCTGGATGCGTCGCGCACGACCGGCTTCGTGCTGCTCGCTCTCGTGTCGCTGTATGTCATCGGCAGCATGCTGGGATTTCGCACCCTGTCGCTCGGCAAGCTCGAACTTTCCTACCCGCGTCCGCCGGTGGTGGTGCAGCAACTGGTGATCGGGCCGCTGGAACTGCTGGCGGCGGCGGGCATCATCTATTTCGCCCTGCCCGAGGCGGGGAACCCCGGCTATTTCGTCGTGCTCGGCATCTTCCTGGTGTCCTTTTCCGCGGCGCTGGTTTCCCATGCGCCCGGCGGCCTCGGCGTGCTGGAACTGGTGTTCATCACCGGCTTGCCGGATATGGACCAGGCGGACGTGCTGGCGGCGCTGGTGGTGTTCCGCCTGTTCTACCTTCTCATCCCTTTCGTCATCGCCCTGATCGTGATCCTGCTGTTCGAGCGGTCACAATTCGCGGTCGAGGAGCAATAGGCGCCTGCCGGATGTCCGGCAGGCGGTATTATCGAATATTCGCTCAGATTTCCGGGTTGCCCGAAGGATTCGGCGTCGCGTTCTGAACCGTCGAATTGGCCTGCTTCTTCGGTGCGGCGGCCTTTTCCCCGACGGCACCGACGGAAGCCGCCAGTAGCGCCTGTGTGGCGTCCGCGCCCTTGAAACCCGCCTGTGCAAGGATTTCGTCGAGGATCGGCTTCTGCGCAGTGAAGCTGAGAAGCTGGCTGCTGAGATCGCCAACGGCATTGCCCGTATGCTCGCCGCTCGCTCCACCCATCGCCCCGGCAAGATTGCCGGCGCTGAAGATGCGGATGTCTGAGATCTTCTCGATCGGCTTCATGGCCTGCTGAAGCGCATCCGGAACGATGGCGATGCGGGCGCGGGCAAGCTCGAACTCGATGATGCTGGTGGCCAGGGCATTGCGGGCTTCGTTCTTCGCCCGTTCGGCCTGCGCCTCGGCCTCGCCGAGCGCGATCACGCCGGCGGCGCGAATTTTGGCGGCCTCGGCCTCGGCGTCGGCTTCGATCTTCGTCGCGGCGGCAAGGTTTTCGGCGGCCTGGCGTTCGGCTTCCGCCTTGACGGTCAGCGCCGTCGCTTCCTGCTCGGCGGCCTTGCGGGCGTCCAGAACGGCGATGCGCTTGGCGCGCTCGGCGATCTCGACCTCGCGGGCGGTGATGACCTGTTCTTCGGCGGTGGTTGCCGCAGCCTTCGCCTCGTCGGCCTTGGCGCGGGCGGCCTGTTCCTGCTCGACCTTCTGCGCCACGGCGATCGCCGCGTCGATGCGGGCCGTTTCGGTGATCTTGCGGGCCTCGGCTTCGCGTTCGGCAATGCCGCGCTCGGCTTCGATGCGGGCGGTTTCGCGGATCTGCCGGGCCTCGGCGTCGCGCTCGGCGATGCCGCGTTCGGTGTCGAGGCGGGACGTTTCTTCGCTGAGCCGTGCCAGCTGTTCCGCCTTCGCCGCTTCGGCGCGGGTCTCGGCGGTCTTGTTGGCGATGTCGCGTTCCTGGCTCAGTTCGGCGTCCCGCTGCTCGCGGGCGATGGTCAGCCGCCGCAGCGCCGCTTCGCGGTCCTTGGTGGCGATCTCGACTTCGTTGTCGCGAACGATCTGGTTGCGCTCGCGCTTGCGCTCCTCGGTGATCTTGGTGAGCGCAGTCAGACCTTCGGCGTCGAAGCTGTTGTTGGGGTTGAAGTGCTTGATATCGGTCTGGTCGAGGCGGGTCAGCGACACCGATTCGAGTTCCAGGCCGTTGGACTGCAGGTCATGGGCGACGGCCGCCTGCACCGACTTGACGAATTCCGCGCGCTGCTCCTGCAGGTCGCGCAGGGTCATGGTGGCGGCGACGGAACGCAGGCCGTCGACGAACTTCGCTTCGACCAGCGCCTTCAGGGCGTCGGCATCGTTGGTGCGGTCGCCGAGCGTCTGGGCCGCCAGCGCGATGTTTTCGGCGTCGGGTTTGACCCGGACGTAGAATTCGGCCGTGATGTCGGCGCGCATGCGGTCCTGGGTGATCAGCGATTCATGTTCGGAGCGCTTGACTTCCAGTCGTAGCGTGCTCAGCGAAACCCAGGAGAAGGAGTGGAAGATCGGCAGGATGATCGAGCCGCCGTCGAGGACGACTTTTTTGCCGCCGAGGCCGGTTCGAACATATGCCTTGTCCCGCGTCGCTCGCGTATAAAGCGACGTCATGATGATGCCGATGACGACGACAGCCACTACGATGACGCCGGCGATCAGTCCTAACGAAAGAAAGTCCATGGTCGTTTAGCCCCCGTGATTCTCAGTGTGGGAATGACCCAGTTCCGGCGGCGCCGGAATGGCTTGGAAAAGACCTGCCTCGCCGTCGACGATCAGCACCTGTTCGCCCGTCGCGATGACATGGCCGGGTGCAGCACGGGTGCGCAGGATGTGGATGTTGTCAAACCGGTCCTTGACGCGAACCGTGCCGGGATTGCCCTGGTCGAGCGGTCCCAGGGTGACGATACCGACGAGGCCGATGAAATCGGCCTGCTCGACGGCGTTGGTCTCATCGCGCGGGATGATTTTCGAAATGCCGTTGCTGGTCCAGCGGGTGACCGGGATCGCCACTGCCACGGCGCCGGTCATGGCGGCATAAAGCGGCATCGGGCCGCCCGTCACGTTGGACCACATCGCCTGGATGGCAAAACCGGCCGCCGCAAAGGCGGACAGCAGGATCACCGCCAGGACGAGGATCGGTACGCCGCCGGCATTGAGCCAGGACATCCAGCCGCCGAGCAGGCCGGCCTCCGAATGGTCGGGAACGTGATGGCCGTGATGGCCGAGCCCGTCGTCGATCAGTCCGGAAGCCGAGCCGCCGAGCAGGACGGAGACGAGCTCGACGATGCCGAGACCCGCCACCGTCAGCAAGGCGATCCAGAACGGGGCCGTGCCGGGCTGGACGACGTTCTCCATCAGCGCTGACCTTCCCGGAAGGCCCTGAGACGCGCCTCGATGGCGTTGTCGCGCTGCATCCGGCCGAGTTCCTCGACTTCGGCGGCACCATCGGTCGGCTTGGCGGGAACGCCGGTGACGCGCTCGACGGCGCCGAGGGCATCCGCGAGGCGGCGGTCGTTTCGTTGCGACGGCGTGGCCGCCGATGTCGGCACCGCCCGTTCCGCCCGCTGGGCGTCCTCAAGCCGCTTCTGCGCATCGGCGCGGGCCGAGGCGATGCTGCGCAGCGTCGTTTCCGCCTCGGCGATTTCGGCGGCATTTTCAAGGATCGCCTTGGACAGCGCCTCGCGCTGCGCTTCGAGGTCGATCTGCAGGCCGGTGGCGGCGCGGGCGAGATCCTCGCGGCCATTCTCCAGACCGACCTTGATCTTCTCGTCGAGATCCTTGATTTCCGCGTCGAGATCACCGGCCTTGGCCTTCAGGCGGTGACCGGCGGCGACGGCGATGCCAAGCGCCGTGCGTGCTTCCTCGGCGATCTTGCCGATTTCGCGGACGGCCTGCTGGGCGACGGCAGTGGGATTGGATGATTCTGCAGCATCGACTGCATTGTTGACGACACCGGCGATGACACGCCCGAGCCGAACAAGAATACCTTCATTGGTCATGGAAGCCTCCGTGTTCGGTTGGAAGCCGGATTGGATACCGGCCTGAATGCGGATCGAATTTCCATCGAAGACCAGCCGCGCCTCGGCAAAATCGCTCCAGCCGCTGCGATACCCGCTGACCGCATAGGGCACGACGATGCGTCCGGCGACGGTGGCGATGCTGACGCTGTCAGGGCCCTTGACCGCAAACAGCTTGGCATCGAGCGGAATGTCCGAGACGGTTTCATCCGTCCGGCGGCGGCTGTGATCGCGCAGGGCCAGCGTGGCCATTCGCGACGGCAGGCCGGTCTTCGTCCTGATTTCTTCATAGGCCGCCTCATGCAGCGCCACCAGGTTGGCACCCCGCGTGCGGTCCAGGATCGCCATGGCCCGCCGATAGGCAGTCAGGGTTTCATCAAGCATCCCCCGCTCCTTTTCAGCGAGTTGAAGGACAAGCGTGACAGCGGCTTTAAGCTTTGTACCCATGGTAAAATATATAAAGCACTACATTGGTGCTTTCAAGATTTCGGTGCTGATATTTCGAGAACGCGTTGGCTGGGGGAATTATTCGGGCCGCCTCTCTTTCCAAGAGGTGTTCTCCGATGCATGGATGTGAAATATATTTCATTGCATGAATTATATTGACAATGCCGGGGGAACCGCGCAATTTGCCTTCACCGCGGATCGAGGAGAACCCGCGGTTCCACAGATCAGGCGCAGAGCGCCGAGGGTTATTTTTGGGAGGGGCTTCGGCCTCGAGGAGGACATTTGCGCACATTTTTCAGCATGGCCGCAACCGCGGCCCTGGCAGCCACCCTTTTGTCCGGAACGGCGTCGGCTCAGGAAACCGAGAACCCGTTCCGCTGCAAGCCGGGCGAAAAATACGTCATGAACGTCATGGTTTCCGGCGTCGAATACTGGTTCCCGGTCTATGAGATGTTCAAGCAGGCCGGCAAGCAGCTTGGCTGCGAGACAGCTTATACCGGCACGCCGGAATACGACGTCAACAAGCAGATCGCCACGTTCGACCAGGCCCTGGCGCAGAACCCGGCCGGCATTCTCGTCCATCCGATGAACTCCGATCCGTTCATCGAGCCGATCAACCGGGCGATCGACCAGGGCACTGCGGTCGTCACCTTCGCCGCCGACTCGCCGCTGTCGAAGCGCATCTCGTTCATCACCTCGGACAACACCCGCGAAGGCATCTACGCCGCCGACGCGCTGGCCGAGAAGCTGGGCGGCAAGGGTGAATATGCGGTCCTGGAAAACCCCGGCCAGGACAATCACGACAAGCGCATCGCCGCCTTCATCGGCCGCATGGAGGAAAAGTGGCCTGAGATGAAGCTGGTCGGTCGCGCCGCGTCGAACCAGGACCCGACCAAGGCCTATCAGGGCCTGCTCAGCATCATCCAGGCCAACCCGAACCTCGGCGCCGTCTTCATGCCGGAAGCCAACTCGGCGATCGGCGCGGCGCAGGCCTCGAAGGAAAGCGGCGGCAAGGTGCTCGTCATGTGCGCCGACGTCAACGCCAACATCCTCGACATGATCAAGGCCGGCGAAGTATTCGGTTCGATCAACCCGAACCAGGGCATGCAGGGCTACATGGGCTTCATGCTGCTTTGGCTCGCCAAGCATCCGGAACTCATCGACCCGATGAACGATGCCAAGCGTTCCGGCTTCAACCCGATGAGCGTTCCCTTCGTCGACAACGGCCTGTCGATCGTCACGGCCGAAAACGCCGATGATTTTTATTGGGACAAGTACCTGAAGCGTCGTGGTACGAAGGGTATCGAGGAGTAAGTCCGTCGTTCGGCGGTCTGGGGTGGGCCGGTTCCGGCCCGCTTCGTCCGCCGGCGATCCGGACAGGAGAAGACGAGGAGTACCCCGATGGCATCGACGGTTTCGGCCGCAAGCGGTCCCGCTCTGGAAATCCGCAACGTTTCCAAACATTTCGGTGTCGTAAAGGCCTTGAGCGGCGTCGATTTTACGCTGGAACGCGGCGAGATCCACGCCTTGTGCGGCGAAAACGGTGCCGGCAAATCGACCCTGATGAACATCATCGCCGGCGTGCTGCAGCCGAGCGAGGGCGAGATCCGCGTCGACGGCACTGTCGTGCGCATCGCCTCGCCGGCGACGGCGCAGAAACTCGGCATCGGCCTGGTGCACCAGGAAATCGCCCTTTGCCCCGACGTGACGGTGGCGGAAAACATGTTCATGGCGGCAACCAGCCTGCGCAAGGCGCCGCTGATGAACTATCGTGAGCTCAATCGCCGGGCGCAGGACATCATGCACCGGCTGGCGCCGATCCCCGTCGACGCCAAGGTCTCGACGCTGTCGATTTCCAACCAGCAGCTCGTCGAGATCGCCAAGGCGCTGACGCTCGACTGCCGCGTGCTGATCTTCGACGAACCGACGGCGGCGCTGACGGAAGCGGAAGCCAAGGTGCTGTTCGGCATCATCCGCGATCTCAGGGCGCAGGGCATCTCGATCATCTATATCAGCCACCGCATGGCTGAAATCTTCAGCCTCTGCGACCGCGTGACCGTGTTCCGCGACGGGCGTTATGTGTCGACGGACCGGATCAAGGATGTCGATGCGGATTATGTCGTGCGCCGCATGGTCGGTCGCGAAATCACCCAGCTTTATCCGCCGAAACTGGCGGGCGCGCCGGGCGACGTCATCCTGTCGGTGTGCGATCTCGGTGACGGCGCACGGTTCTCGAAGATCAGCTTCGAGGTGCGCAAGGGCGAAATCCTCGGCATCGGCGGCCTGATCGGCGCCGGGCGGACGGAGATTGCCGAAGGCATCTGCGGCCTGCGGCCGGTGACGACGGGCGGCGTGCTGCTGCACGGCGTGCCGCAAAAGATCGGCTCCTACGCGGACGCGGTGAAGAGCGGCATCGTCTATCTCTCGGAAGATCGCAAGGGATCGGGCGTTTTCCTCGACCTGTCGATCGCCAAGAACATTTCGGCGCTGGATCTGAAGCGCCTGACGACGGCCTTCGGGCTGTTGAACGCCCGGGCGGAAGCGGACCTCGCCCGCGATTTCACCAGAAAACTCGGCGTGCGCATGGGCGGCATCGATTACCCCGTCTCATCGCTGTCGGGCGGCAACCAGCAGAAGGTGGCGATCGCCAAGCAGCTGTCGGTCAATCCGAAGGTCATCCTGATGGACGAGCCGACGCGCGGCATCGATGTCGGCGCCAAGTCGGAAATCCACCGGCTTCTGCGCGAGCTTGCCGAAACCGGCATCGGCATCGTGGTGATCTCGTCGGAACTGCCGGAACTGCTCGGCCTCTGCGACCGGGTGGCGGTGATTCGCGAGGGACATATCGCCGGGGAACTGACGGGAGAGGACATGTCGGAGGAAAATGTCATGCGACTGGCCTCCGGCGTGACCATGGAGACGGCGGACAACGAACGGAGAGCGTCCGCGCATGTCTGAGAAGGATAAGGGAGAGACGAAGATGGCAGTCGATACAATGGCAGGCGGCGGGGAGCGGGTCTCCTCCTGGCGCCGGCTCGGTTCCATGCGCGAGGCGGGACTGATCGCCATCATCCTGGCACTGTGCGTGATCATGACGTTCGCGTCGCCGCACTTCCTGACGCTCGGCAATTTCCGGGCGATGCTGATGTCGTTCTCGGTGGAAGGCATCGTCGTGGTCGGCATGACGGTGCTCTTGATCGTCGGCGGCATCGATCTTGCCGTCGGCTCGGTCGTCTGCTTCGCCATGGTGTTTGCCGGCTCGCTGTTCCTGCTCGGGCTCGATCCGTGGAGCGCCTCGCTGCTCGGCATCCTCGCCAGCGCGGCGATCGGGGCGATCATGGGTTTCTTCGTCACCGTGGTCGGGCTCAACCACTTCATCACCTCGCTGGCGGCGATGGTCATCGTGCGCGGTCTCTGCCTGATCATTACCAAGGGAACGCCGCTGTCGCTGTTCACCATGCCGCCGGAATTCAAGGCGGTGGGGCAGGGGACGTTCTATGGCGTGCCCTATGTCATCCTGATCTTCATCGCCGTGGTCGTCGTCTTCGACTTCCTGCTGCGCCGCGCCACCGCCTTCCGCAAGGTGTTCTATACCGGCAGCAACGAGAAGGCGGCGCAATATTCCGGCATCAAGACCAAGCAGGTGAAATTCTGGGTGACGGTGATGTGCTCGACGCTATCAGGTGTCGCAGGCGTCATCTACATGTCCCGCTTCGGTGCGGCGACCCCCACCTTCGGCGTCGGCATGGAACTGAACATCATCGCGGCGGCGGTCATCGGCGGTGCTTCGCTGAACGGCGGATCGGGCACCATTCTCGGCGCCATCCTCGGCATCGCGCTGCTCTCGGTCGTCGCCTCGTCGCTGATCCTGCTCGATGTCTCGGTCTACTGGCAGGACATGATCAAGGGCTGCATCCTGCTGGCGGCGGTTTCCATCGACCACTTCCTGCACAAGCGAAAGGCCTGAGCATGGCCATCGGCAAGCTCGTCAAGAAATCCGCCGGTTCCTCCGGCCCCCGCGAAGAGATCGTCATCGCGCGGCAGATGCACCAGGCGCTCGTGCTGCACTTTCTCGAAGGGCTGACGCAGGCGCAGATCGCCGACCGGCTCGGCATCTCGCATGCGACGGTCAACCGGTTGATCAAGCGCGGCCGGCAGCTCGGACTGGTCGAGATCAAGATCAAGTCGCCGGTCGAACAGCTCGTCGACATGGAGGAACAGCTTCTGGCGCTCGGCGGCATCGACCGCGCCGTTGTGGTGCCGACGGTCTCCGACAATCCGCAGATCTCGTTGCAGGCGACGGGCGAGGCGGCGGCACGGCTGCTGCTCGACACGATCAAGGACGGCGACACCATCTGCATCACCGGCGGCAAGGGCGTCAGCGCCGTCGTCGCCGGGCTGAAGCCGACGCGGCGCTACGATGTCGAGGTTATCCCGGCCACCGGCTGCGTCCAGGGCAAGCACTATACCGACGTCAACCATGTCGCGACGCTGATGGCCGACAAGCTCGGCGGCCGGGCCTACCAGATCCACGCGCCGCTCTTCGCCGACGATGCCGACCAGCGTGAAATGCTGATCAACATGCGTTCGGTCTCGAACGTCTTCCGGCTGGCGCGTGAGGCAAACCATGCCGTCGTCGGCATCGGTTCGATCATGAGCGACGATTCGAGCTATTACGACCTGCATCCGTCCTCCGCCACGGACCGTGCTGCCATCGAACGTTCCGGCGCCAGTTGCGAACTGCTGGCCCACCTGCTCGATGCCGGCGGCGGCGTCTGCGACTACAGCCTCAACCGCTCGCTGGTTTCCCTGACGCTCGACGAGTTCGCCTCGATCCCCAACAAGATCGGCGTCGCCAGCGGCCCGAACAAGGCCGGGCCGATCCTCAGCGTCCTGCGCGGCGGCCATCTCGATACGCTGGTGACCGACGAAGGCACCAGCGCCCGCATCCTCGATCTTGCCCATGGAGTTTCTGCATGACCGCTTCCCAGATCACTCGCGACATCGGCAGATCCGGCGTCACCGCATCGGCCGTCGGCCTCGGCACCTGGGCCATCGGCGGCTGGATGTGGGGCGGCACGGACGAAAAGGAATCGATTGCCGCGATCCAGGCTTCGCTCGATGCCGGCGTGACGCTGATCGATACCGCGCCCGCCTACGGCCTCGGCCGCTCCGAGGAGATCGTCGGCAAGGCGCTCAACGGCCGGCGCGACAAGGCGGTGATCGCAACCAAATGCGGCCTCGTCTGGCACACGCAGAAGGGCCGGCATTTCTTCGATCAGGACGGCAAGCCGGTGCACCGTTATCTCGGCCGCGATGCGATCTTCCACGAGGTGGAGGAAAGCCTGAAACGGCTCGGCACCGATTACATCGACCTCTACATCACCCATTGGCAGGACCCGACGACGCCGATCGCCGAGACGATGGAGGCGTTGGAAGATCTGCGCAAGGCCGGCAAGATCCGTGCCATCGGCGCCAGCAATGTCAGCCGCACCGAGCTGGAAGACTATGCGCGGATCGGCGGGCTCGATGCGATCCAGGAGCGCTTCAGCATGGTCGACCGCGAGATCGAGGCGGAGCTGCTGCCGGTGACGACGCGGGAAGGCATTGCGACGCTCAGCTATTCCTCGCTGGCGCTCGGCCTGCTGTCCGGCGTCATCGGCCCGGACCGGGAGTTCGAAGGCGACGACCAGCGGCGCGACAATCCGCGCTTCTCCGTTGCCAACCGGGAGAAGGTCGCGGCCTTCTCCGCCGATATCCGCCCCGTTGCCGACGCGCACCGGGCGAGCATCGCCCAGGTCGTCATCGCCTGGACGCTGGCGCAGCCGGGCATCACCTTTGCGCTCTGCGGCGCCCGCAACCCACGCCAGGCGCTCGACAATGCCCGTGCCGGAACCATCCGGCTGAGCGACGAAGAGCGCGGCCTGATCGACACGGCGATTGCCGGTCGGCTGGCGCAGATGGACTCATAAGGACCGGACGACAGGTCATGAACCGCAAACATGTGATGGATGAACTCCGCGTCCGCGGTCAGGTGGACGTGCTGGTGGTGGGCGGCGGCATCAATGGTGTCAGCGTCTTCCGCGAACTGGCGCTACAGGGCGTCGACGTGCTGCTCGTCGAGCGCCACGATTTCTGTTCCGGTGCCAGCGCCGCTCCGTCCCGCATGGTTCATGGCGGTTTGCGCTACCTGGAAAACGGCGAGTTCAAGCTGGTGAAGGAATCGCTGTTCGAGCGCGACCGGCTTCTGGCCAATGCGCCGCATTATGTCGGCCCGCTGCCGACGACGGTGCCGATCTTCGATGTCTTCTCCGGCATCGGCAACGGCATCGTCCGTTTCCTCGGCCTCACCCGGCGCCCGAGCCGCCGTGGCGCCGTGGTCATCAAGGCAGGCCTCAGCATCTACGACTTCTTCACCAAGGCGCGGCGGATGATGCCGCAGCACCAGTTCCGCAGCCGGCGGGAAACGCTGGCGAAATGGCCGGCGCTCAATCCGTCGATCCGCAATTCGGCCACCTACTACGATGCATGGGTAAGCCATCCCGAACGTATCGGCATCGAGTTGCTGGAGGACGGCCTGTCGGCCCATGCCGGCGCGCATGCGCTGAATTACGCCGAAGCGCATCGCGGGACGGATGGCGGGCTGGTGATCGAGGACAGGATTTCCGGCGAAGGGGTTTCCGTTACGCCGAAAATGATTGTCAATGCCACCGGCGGCTGGATCGACCTGACAAACGGTGCTCTGGAGGTGAAATCGGAACGGCCGCTGATGGGCGGCACCAAAGGTTCGCACCTCATCGTTGATAATGACGCGCTCAAGTCGGCACTCGGCGACCACATGATCTATTACGAAAACGAGGATGGCCGCATCTGCATCCTGTTTCCTTATCTCGGAAAGGTGCTGATCGGTTCGACCGATATTCGCGTCGATAATCCCGAAGTGGTGCGCTGCGAGCCGGATGAACGCGACTACATCCTGCAGTCGCTGGCTTTCGTCCTGCCGGAGATCCGCATCCGGCCGGAGGAGATCGTCTTCCAGTTCGCCGGCGTCCGGCCGCTGCCGGCCAGCAACGACAGCTTTACCGGCCGCATCCCGCGCGATCATTTCTGCACCGTCATCGAAGGCGAGCAGCCGGTGCTGTGCATGATCGGCGGCAAGTGGACGACGTTCCGCTCCTTCGGGGAGCTGGCCGCCGACATGGTGCTCGAACGGCTGGCGTTGCCGCGCCGCGTCGAGACCACCGAACGGGCGATCGGCGGCGGCCGCGATTATCCGGCCAACCGCAACGACTGGGTGGCGCGGCTGGCGGAAAGGCACCGTCTGACATTGGCGCAGGCGGAGCTGCTTTTCCGCCGTTACGGCACCAAGGCTGCGGCCATTGCGGCGTTTATCGCCGAAGGCGACGATGCGCCGCTGCCGGGGGCGGCTTATTCCCGCCGGGAGATCCTGTATCTTATCCGCAACGAGGCGGTCGAACATCCCGCAGACATTATCCTGCGCCGCACGACGCTTGCCATTACCGGCGAAATATCGATGCAGCTTGCGGATGCCATTCTCGATCTTCTCGCCACCGAGCGGCAGTGGCCGGACGAGCGCCGTGCGGCAGAGCGGGCGCTTTTCCTCGATCTCATGGCCGAACGTCACGGCGTTTCCGCTAAAACCCTTATCGCACGCAACTCCCAAGGAGACTGAACATGAAGACCAACCACAAGGCCCGCATGAACCGGCTGTTCGGCGGTGGCCGCTGCCTGGACGTGGCAATCGATCACGGCGTCTGCAACGAGCCGAGCTTTCTCTCCGGCCTCGAAGACATGGAAGGCGTCGTCAAGGCGCTGGTTGCGGCCAATCCGGACGCGATCCAGATGAGTTATGGTGCCGCCGATCTGCTGCAGTCGATCGAAGGCAAGGACAAGCCGGCGCTGGTGATGCGCATCGACATGGGCAACCCCTACAACAAGATCCGCCATCGCGCCATGTGGGCGGTGCTGCAGAACGAGGCCGAACCGCTGGTCGGCGCGCTGCAGATGGATGCGGCCTGCGTCGTCGTCAACCTGTTCATGCTGCCGGATGAGCCCGACCTGTTCCGCCAGTGCGTGCAGAACATCGCCCGCGTGCGCGCCGACTGCGAAAAATACGGCATGCCGCTGATGATCGAGCCGCTGGCGATGCTGCCTGTTGCCGAACATGGCGGTTACATGGTCGACGGCGACGCCGAAAAGATCGTGACGCTGACGCGGTTGGCGAGCGAAATGGGTGCCGACGTCATCAAGGCCGACCCGACCACCAACCCGGAGGATTTCCACCGCGTGGTGCAGGCGGCCCGTTGCCCCGTGCTCGTCCGCGGCGGTGGCAAGGAAGACCTGCGTGCGGTGTTCGACAAGTCGGCGGCGCTGATGGCGCAGGGCGCCAAGGGCATGGTCTACGGCCGCAACATCTATCAGCATGCCAATCCCAGCGCCGTGGTGCGCGGGCTGATGGCGATCGTCCATGACGATGCCGGCGGCGAAGAGGCCTTTGAACTGTATCAGAAGGGCTGATAGGCCAGCGAAAACCTTTGGGAGGAGGCACATATGGGTGAATATCTGCTGGGGATCGATGCCGGCAACACCGTCATCAAGGCGGTGATCTTCGACCTGCAGGGCAAGGAGATCGCCGCTGCCGCGGAGGAAGGCCACAGCCGCATGCCGCGGCCGGGCCATGTCGAGCGCGGTCTCGATGAACTCTGGCAGAATGCCCGCCTCGTCATTGCCTCCTGCCTGAAACAGGCTGGCATTTCGCCGGCCGAAATCGCCGCCATCGGCTGCGCCGGCCACGGCAACGGTCTCTATGCCCTGGACAAGGCCGGAGATCCGCTGCTCGGCATCCAGTCGATCGATACGCGCGCTTCGGCGCTTGTCGAGGAGTGGCAGGCCGCCGGCGTCGGCGACCGGACCTATCCGATCGGCCAGCAGCGTCCCTGGCCGGCACAGACGCCGACCCTGATGGCCTGGCTCAAGCGCCACCAACCGGAGATGTTCGCCAGGATCGGCACGGTTTTCCTCTGCAAGGATTTCATCGTCAACCGGCTGACCGGCGAACGGGTCAGCGAAGTCTCCGACATGATCGGCTGCGGGCTGCTGCATGTGGCGGAGCGGCGCTACGACCGGTCGCTGATGCTGGCCTACGGGCTGGAAGAGGCATTCGACACCCTGCCAAGGCTGCTGGAAAGCGCCGAGATCGCCGGGCATGTCAGCGAAAAGGCGGCGGCGGAAACCGGCTTGAAGGCGGGCACGCCCGTCATTGCCGGGCTGTTCGACGTCATCGCCAGCGCGCTCGGCTCCGGCGTGGCGCGCACGGGGGCTGCGTCGATCATCGCCGGCACATGGAGCATCAACCAGGTGGTCATCGACCGACCGGCCCTGGACGGCCCGGTGTTCATGTCGTCGAGCTTCGACCACGAACGCTACATGGCCATCGAATCGAGCGCCACTTCGGCCGCCAACCTGGAATGGATCGTGCGGGAATTTTTTGCCGACGAGCGGCCGGACGGCCGTTCACCCTTCGAACTCTGCAGCGAACTGGCGGGATCGGTGGCGCCAGTCGACGACAATCCGCACTATCATCCCTATGTCTACGGCGCGCAGCAGGACGGCAACGCCCGCGCCGGCTTCTACGGCGTCGGCGGCTGGCATACGAAGGCGCATCTGCTGCACGCGGTCTTCGAAGGCGTCGCCTTCGGGCATCGCTGGCACATCGACAATCTGCGGCGCGCCGGTGCGCGTTTCGACGAGGCGGTCCTGTCGGGCGGCGGTTCGCGCAGCGCCGTCTGGCCGCAGATCTTCGCCGACGTGCTGGGTGTGCCCGTCTCCGTGGCCCGGTCGCGGGAAACCGGCGCCTTGGGCGCGGCGATTGCGGCGGGCATCGGCGTCGGCCTGTTCGGCGGTTTCGAGGCGGGCGCTGCCGCCATGACCGAGGTGGTCCGCAGCTACCAGCCCAATCCGCAGCTCAAGGCACTCTACGACCGCCGCTATGCCCTGCACCGCGACATCGTCGATGCGATGACGCCGATCTGGAAACGCCTGGCATCGTCTGCGCCCGTATGACGGGTGTCGATGCGGCCCGATTGAATTTTTTGCACTGCAACGGAACCAAGCGGGCCGTGAGGATTTAACCTGCCGAAGAAAATTCGGGGGTTTTCACACATGACATCGACGAATGGCGGCTATTCGATCCAATCCGGAACCTGGACCGAACTGGGCGCAACATGGCAGGGCGACGGCGTCAACTTCGCGCTGTTTTCCGCCCATGCCGAACGGGTGGAACTCTGCCTTTTCGACGAACGCGGCCAGACCGAGATCGCACGGCTGACGCTGCCGGAATTCACCAACGAGATCTGGCACGGCTTCGTCCCCGGCCTTAAGCCGGGAGCGCTGTATGGTTACCGCGTCCATGGCCCGTACGATCCCGGCAACGGCCATCGTTTCAATCCCAACAAGCTGCTGATTGATCCTTATGCCCGCCAGCTCGTCGGTCCGATACAATGGTCGGAGGCGCTGTTCGGTTACGACCTGCTGCACGAGGACAAGGACCTGACCTTTGACGAGCGCGACAGCGCCCCCGGCATGCCGAAATGCCGCGTCGTCGACCCCTCGACCTACGATGCCAGCGGCGACGTGAAGCCGAACATCCCCTGGTCGCAGACGGTGATCTACGAAACCCACGTCAAAGGGTTCACCCAGCTCAATCCCGGCATTCCCGAAGCGCTGCGCGGAACCTATGAAGGCTTGGGCCACAAGGCGGCGGTCGATTACATCAAGGGGTTGGGCATCACCACCGTCGAACTTCTGCCGGTCCACGAGTTTCCCGATGATTCCTACCTGATCGACAGGGGGCTGAAGAATTATTGGGGTTATAATACGCTCGCGTTCTTCGCGCCGGCGTCCCGATATTTCGGCCCGAACGGCGTCGACGGCTTCCGCGCCATGGTGCGTGCCTTCCACGATGCCGGCGTCGAAGTCATCCTCGACGTCGTCTACAACCACACGGCCGAAGGCAACGAGCTTGGCCCGACGCTGTCGTTCAAGGGCATCGACAATTTCTCCTACTACCGGACGATGCCGACCGACCACCGCTATTACATCAACGACACCGGCACGGGGAACACCGTCAACACCTCGCATCCGCGCGTGCTGCAGCTGATCACCGATTCGTTGCGGTATTGGGTGGAGCACATGCATGTCGACGGTTTCCGCTTCGATCTCGGCACCATCCTCGGCCGCGAGCCGGAAGGTTTCGACCAGCGCGGCGGCTTCTTCGACGTGATGACGCAGGATCCCGTCCTGTCCAAGGTGAAGCTGATCGGCGAACCCTGGGATGTCGGTCCCGGTGGTTACCAGCTTGGCGGTTTTCCGCCCGGCTGGGCGGAATGGAACGACAAGTACCGCGACACGGTGCGCGAATACTGGCTTGATGCGGACGGCACCGCGCCGGATTTTGCCGCGCGCGTACTGGGCTCCGGCGATATCTACGATCTGCGCGGCCGTCGCCCCTGGGCAAGCGTCAATTTCATCGCGGCCCATGACGGCTTTACCGTCAACGATCTCGTTTCCTACAACGAGAAGCACAACGAGGCGAACGGCGAAGACAACAAGGACGGCCACGACCACAACCGAAGCTTCAACTACGGTGCGGAAGGCCCGACCGATGACGAGGCAATCAATGCCGTCCGCGACCGCCAGAAGCGCAATTTCCTGGCAACGCTGCTCCTTTCGCACGGCACGCCGATGTTGCTCGGCGGCGACGAGTTCGGCCGCAGCCAGATGGGCAACAACAACGGCTATTGCCAGGACAGCGAGTTGAGCTGGCTGCACTGGCAAGACTTGCCGCCGTCCGCGGAGATCCTGCGCGATTTCGTGCGGCGCCTGACGAAGATCCGCGCCGAGCAGCCGATCTTCCGCCGCGACAGCTGGCGTGACGGGATGATCGTCACATGGCTCAATTGCAATGGCGGCGAGCAGCTGCCGGAGCATTGGGATGATCCGGGCGGCACGACGATCGGCGTGCAGCTGTCGATGAACGGCGATGATGGCGATGCCGACACCTGGACGGAGGTCATGATGCTGTTCAACCCGCACGACGGGGCGGTGCCCTTCGTCCTGCCGGCGTCGCATAGCGGCACCTGGGCGCTGGAACTCAGCACCGTCGACCCGGAACGATCCGGTGAAACATTCTCGACGGGCGATGTCTTCGAAATGGAAAACCGCAGCCTGGCGCTTTTTCGCCGGGCTTGAGAAGCGCAGCCGGTAATATGCGCGGTCGGAAACAGAAGGGTGGGTGCTCGGCTCCCGCCCTTTTCGCCAGGGTCGTCGCCTGTCAGCCGGTGGCCCTGATTGCCCAGTCCAGCGTTGGGCTTCGGCGGGCGATCAGCGAGCCATACAACGAAGCATATTGCTGTGCGCTGCGATCCCAGGAAAAATGCGCTTTCATGCCCTGATGCTGCAGCCGCGCCCAGCGGCGCGGATCACGATAGGCGGCGAAGGCCCGGTGCAGCGCCAGCCGCAGGCCTTCCGTGTCGACCGGATGAAACTGGAAGCCGGTGGCGACCCGTGCCGATACGGCGGCATCGTTGGCGTCGATGATCGTTTCCGCCAGCCCGCCGGTGCGCGATACGACGGGCACGCTGCCGTATCGCAGCGCATAAAGCTGCGTCAGGCCGCAAGGTTCGAAGCGGGAGGGCTGGACGATGGAATCGACGCCGCCATGAATCAGATGCGCCGTCGGCTCGTCGTAACCGATGCGCACGGCAATCCGGCCCGGATGGCGGGCGGCGGCACCGGCCAGCATGTCCTCGATATACCGATCGCCCTTGCCGAAGACGATCAGCTTGCCGCCGTTCGCCACCAGGTCGTCGGCGACCTCGGCAAGCATGTCGAGGCCTTTCTGCCAGGTCAGCCGGCTGACGACCGCAAACAGCAGGCTGTCGTCGTGGTGTAGCCCGAATTCCTCTTCGACCCGGCGGCGATTTATGCGCCGCGACCTGAGGCCGAGGTAATCGTAGTTGGCAAGGAGAGCGGGATCGGTCGCGGGGTTCCACATGTCCGGGTCGATGCCGTTGACGATGCCGATCAGGTCCGGCCGCCGCTCGTTGAGCACGCCTTGCATGCCCATGCCGAATTCCGGCGTCAGGATTTCGCGCGCATAGGTCGGGCTGACGGTGGTGATAAGATTGGCCGTCTGCAGGCCGCCTTTCAGGAAGCTGACATCGCCATGATATTCGAGGCAGTTTATGTTCATGGCGTCGAAGGGCAGGCCGAGATGTTCGAGGATGCCGGCATGGAACTGACCCTGGAATGCCAGGTTGTGAACCGTGAGCACGCAGGGGATGTCGCGGCCCTTGCCGTACCGCATGTAGACGGATGTCAGGGCCGATTGCCAGTCGTGGGTGTGAACCACATCCGGCTGCCAGTGCGGCAGCAGGCCGCCGGCGATTTCGGCGGCGACGACGGAGAGGGCCGCGAAGCGGCGCCAGTTGTCTTCGTGGTCATTGCCGCCGTCGTCGACATAGGGGCCGCCGGGCCGGTCGTACAGGCCGGGCGCATGCAACACCAGAAGGTCGAGGTCGCCATGGCGGCCCTGCATCAGGGTTGCCGGCTCGCCGAATACCTCGTCGAAGACCACGAGCGGTTCCATCGCCTTCAGTTTGCGCAACACGGTGGGATATCCGGGCACCAGGGTCTTGGTATGGACGCCGCAGGCCTTCAGGAATTTCGGCAAGGATCCGGTAACGTCCGCCAGGCCGCCGGTCTTGATCAGTGGGAATATTTCCGATGTAACCGAGAGTATCTTCATGAATGCCGCATCCCCTTGCATCGGCGGACTCTCCTTCGAGCCGCCTGCACACAAACAATCAATGTGAAGCGCAAACGAGTAACGCAGATCCAGCAACAGGCCGGGAAAAGGAAAACAGACCGGAACTCACGCTCGCCAGACATAACGAGGACAGACACAAACCGTTCCGCTGCAGAAGGATTAAATCACGACGGATTCCCCACCGTCAACAGGTCAAAAGGCCACAGCGCCCGCAACGCGGGCGCCCGGACGCAAGCAAATTGTAACGCGGGTTTTAAACGGCGACTTTTTTGGTGCGGCGTTTGGCCGGGGCCTTTACGTCCGCATCGACGATCTCTGTTGTCGCTTCCTCGATAATCGATGCCACTCGAACGGGTGTTTCCGTATCCGTCTGATCGGCAATCTCGCGGTTGGCACGTTCCCAATGCACGGCATCCCGGCCCCAAGGCCTGCCTTCTTCTTCCCAGATTTCGTAGGCTCGTTTTTTAACTCGTTCGTACACGGTTTCCGCCATGGATCGATCTCCCCGTATGGACAGCACGTTAAACGACGACGCAACACCGATAGTTCCACAGGCGTGGTGGATTGGAAAGCGCGGAAACCTGCCGCGATCGCCCAATCCATGAAAAAATTGTGCAGTGCGTCGGGAACAATCGGCCTCCTGCGGAATTCTGTAGGTATGGGAGGAAGAAATGAACCAATATTTTTGTGATGTTCTACCGCATGACAATGGCTGGATGTTCGTCATGGACGGTTTCCAGTCTGCCATCTACCCCAATTACGATCTGGCGGTGAAGGCCGCGAACGAACATGCCGAGCGCGTCAGGCAGCATGAGCGCATCGTGCTCCGCTGCCAGACGTTAAAGGGTGACATGATGCGCATCGCTGTCACCGGCGTGAAATCCAACCCGGGTGAAAAACGCGCAAACTGATCGTGTCGATCTCCATTGGTTTTGATGCCGGCCATGCTTCGCATGGCCGGCTTCTTCGTGTCTATCTCGATCCGGCGGGGGGACGCGTCCGCTTTCGCGGACGCGAAGGATCACTCAGGCGGCGCGCTGCTTTGCCGCACCATTGACGGCGGTCTCCGCGAGCTTGGTCAGCGTCTCGTCGGTTTTCCCTTCTTCCTGCAGGGTCGTGTCGAGAAGCTTGGCGACGTCGTCGTGGCCGAGCTGCATGGCCCACGCCTTCAGCGTGCCGTAACGGCTGATCTCATAATGCTCGACCGCTTGGGCGGCCGCCAGAAGCCCGGCATCGATGGCCGGCGACCCCTTGAAGGCTTCGAGGATCTCCTCGCCTTCCTCGACGATGCCGTCGATGGCGGGGCAGGTCTTCGCACGTGCACGCTTGCCGATCTTCTCGAAGATCTCCTGCAGGCGCTCGACATGCGTCTCGGTTTCGTCGCGATGCTTGAGGAAGGCCGCCTGCAATTTCTCGTCCTGGGCGCCGCGCGCCATCTTCGGCAGCGTCTTCAGGATCTTGCGCTCGGCGTAATAGATGTCCTTGAGGGTTTCGTAGAAAAGATCGTCGAGGGTTTTGTCCGCCATTGATTTTTCTCCTGTGAACGGGTGTTGCCAGCATCAAACTCGCAGGCCCGGGCAATGTTCCGGCGTTTTTCACCGCGCTGGCGCAGGACAGGGTTTTCGCTGTCAGGGTGCTGCCGGGGCAAACCTTCGGCTGATGAAAGCCGAGCCGGCCAGCCCGAAGCGCCACGGTGCGGCGATGTTGCGGCTGATGCCGATCCGGGGACCCGACAGCACGTGCTCCGCCTGTCCCGCTGTCAGCAGAAACGGCGGCGAATCGAGCGGCAGCCCGTCCCGGGTGATGTCGATCCCAAGTGCGGCGCATAATTTGCCGGGCCCCGAACATAGCTTGCGCAGGTCGTCCGTTCCCCGGCGCTTCTGCATGTCGGCAAGTCCGAGCGTCGGCTGCAATGCCCGGATCAGCACGGCGCTTCCCGGCAGGCAGACGAAATTCAGGCACCAGTGGATGCCGTAGGAGCGATAGACGTAGGCATGCCCGGCGGGGCCGAACATGGCGGCATTGCGGTTTGTCGGCCCTCGGAAACTGTGCGAAGCTTCGTCGTCCGGGCGGTAGGCTTCCGTTTCGACGACAATGCCGCCGACGCCTTCGACGGCGACCTGCCAGCCGATCAGCTCCCGGGCGACCTCGACGGCATCGCGGGCGAAGAAGGCGTTTAGGGTGTCGTCGGCTTTGCTGCTCGGAGAAGACGTCAAGAGCGTGCTCGCATCGGGATGGCAAGGTGACGGTGACGGATTGTCGTTGCCCTTGAAGGAACTATGACTGTGGCTTCCGGTCGTTCAGGGCCTTCTGCAATTGTTTCGCCAACACCAGAAGCCGGTCCGGCACGGCCTCCTTCTCGATTTCCTTGAGCAGCAGCGCCACTTCCTGGCTCAACACGTCATTTTCATCTTTGTCGGTCGTCGTCATTTCAGGCCCATTGTCTGTGCGAGCAAGCATATTGCAAAGCGGTGCCAATGCAAATCCGGGGATCGGCGGACAACCGTGTCGATGCGTTTTATCGCCGTTGACTTGATCGAGCATTGCGCCGCGGAAACTTGGCCTTCGCCAGCGCAAGGACACGGAACCAAACCCGAAGCAGCGACGTTGACTAGCGTCACTTCCCGATATTGCGCTGGAGAGGTAAAACCGGTGTCCGATTTACAACCGAGCGTCGACGTTGCACGTGACGATATCGTCAAGCTTATCCCCGCTCTGCGTGCCTTTGCGCGCACTTTTTGCCGCGATCCTGCCGATGCCGACGACCTCGTTCAGGAAACTCTTCTCAAGGCGCTCGCAAATCTCGACAAGTTCGAGCCCGGCACGCGGCTGAAATCCTGGTTGTTCACCATTATGCGCAACACCTTCTATACGCGCATCAAGGTGAAGAAGCGGGAGGTGCCGGGACTGGAAAATTGCTCCAATGAAATGCTCTCCCTGGATGCGACGCAGGAATGGAGCATCCGGGCTCGCGAGGTGGAAGACGCCTTCGCCAAACTGACGCATCAATATCGCGAGATCCTGACGCTGGTGGTGGTCCTGGGCGAGAGCTACGAGGCCGCCGCCGAAATCTGCGATTGCGCCGTCGGCACCGTCAAAAGCCGCCTCAACCGTGCCCGTCGGCAGCTGCTGACCGAATTGGGAGAGGATGCCTGACAGCGTTAATCGACGGAGCGGAACAATTGTGCGGTACGGCTGTTTCTGGAGGCCAACGGAAAGATCACGGAGACTGCATGGAAAATCCCTCGATTGCCTTCCCTTCCTCCACGCATTCTGCCGAAAGACGGCTTCGCCGGTTCCGCAAGAGCTGGGGTGCGGAAATCCTCGACGACGGCAATGTGCTTTTCCGAATCTGGGCGCCGAATCAGTCCAGCGTGTCGCTGAGGCTTGGGGGCGCGGACAAGCCGATGGCCGGCCGGGATGACGGCTGGTTCGAAGTCGTCGTGCCAAAGGTGAGCCCGGAGGCGCAGTATTCCTTCGTGATGTCGGACGGGATGGCGGTGCCCGATCCTGCCGCCCGCGCCCAGGCGGTCGACCAGCACGGCCCCTCCATCGTCACCGATCCCGCAGCCTATCGCTGGCAGGTGCCGTTATGGCGCGGTCGTCCGTGGCACGAGACGGTCATCTACGAGTTGCATATCGGCACGTTCACATCCGAGGGCACCTTCGATGCCGCTACGGCTCGGCTGCCCGACCTGGCGGATCTCGGCATTACCGCGGTGGAAATCATGCCCGTCGCGCATTTTCCCGGAGATCGGAACTGGGGTTATGACGGCGCCTTCCTCTATGCGCCGCAGCGGCATTATGGCTCGCCGGACGCGATGAAGGCGTTTGTCGACGCGGCGCATCGGCTGGGCCTGATGGTCTTCCTCGACGTGGTCTACAATCATTTCGGACCGGATGGAAATTACCTTCACCATTATGCGCCGCAGTTTTTTCATGCCGACCGGAACACGCCCTGGGGAACGGCGATCGACTACACGAAAAAACCCGTCAGGACATTCTTCATCGAAAATGCGCTCTATTGGCTGGAGGAGTTCAACCTCGACGGCCTGCGTTTCGATGCCGTCGACAGCATTCACGACGAAGCGGCGAAGCATGTCCTCATCGAATTGTCCGAGCGGGTGAGGGCGACGTTTTCCGACCGCCATATCCACCTGATGACGGAGGATGCCCGCAACATCACCTCCCTGCACGAGCGCGACGAGAACGGCCACGCTTCCCATTATGACGGCGAATGGAACGACGACTTCCACCATGTCGCCCATGTGATCGCCACCGGCGAGGGCAGGGGATATTACGGCAATTATCTCGACGACCGCTGGTGCAAGCTTGCCCGGTCGCTGGCGGAAGGCTTCGTCTATCAGGGTGAGATACCGAAGATTGGCGATGGCCGGCCCCTGGGTGAAGCGAGCGGCCATCTGCCGCCCACCGCCTTCATAAATTTCATCCAGAACCACGACCAGATCGGCAATCGCGCCTTCGGCGAACGGCTGACGACGCTTGCGGACCCGGCAACGGTCCGGTTGCTGATGGCGATGCTCTTGCTCTCGCCGCAGATACCGCTGCTCTACATGGGCGAGGAATATGGCGAAACCACCCCGTTCTATTTCTTCAGCGACATGGACGGAGCGTTGGGGGAAAGTGTTCGCGAGGGACGGCGCGACGAGGCGGAAAAGTTCGGCGGTTTCGCCGAAGGCCGGACGGCGGACGACATTCCCGATCCGCTCGACGGGGAGACGTTTCGCCAATCCCGCCTCGACTGGTCGCGGCGCGGCGGGCCGGACGGCCGGGCTTGGCTGGCGATGGTCGGCGAACTGCTTGCCCTGCGCCATGCCCGCATCGTGCCCCTGCTGCAGACGGCCGGCGGTAACAGCGGCCAGATCCTCAAGGCCGAGGAGGGGCTGGTGGCGGTGGATTGGACATTGGGTGGAAGCCGGCTGGAGTTGCGAGCCAATTTTGGCGATGTGCCGCTTCCAAGCCCCGGTATCCGTGGCCCGGTTCTTTACGGGCTTCCAGCCGCTGCTGCCGACAGGCTGGCAAGCGATGGTGAACTGCCTGGCCGCTCCATCCTCTTTGCGCTCGCCTGACCTTGCCCCGGCATGAGGCCGCGCCGGCACGGCGCGGTCTGCTACGTTTCGCGGAACCGTGGAAAAGTTACCGTTAACGGCAAAAACGGCTATTGAAATCGATTTCATTTTCTGGTTTCATCCTCTCATTCAAAGTTTGGGAGGACTTTATGAAGAAATTCATCGCAATCGCATTGGCTACCGTCGCAACCCTTTCCGTCTCCGCCACGGGCGCTTCGGCAGAGAGCTTCAAGATCGGCCTGTCCAATGGCTGGGTCGGCAGCGAGTGGCGCACCCAGATGATCGACGAAGCCAAGGCTGCGGCCGCGGCGTGGAAAGAAAAGGGCGTCGATGTCGAAGTCGTCGTCCAGAGCGCCAATGTCGACGTGCCCGGCCAGATCGCCCATGTTCGCAACTTCATCAGCGAAGGCGTGAACGCCATCATCATCAACCCGAACAGCCCGACGGCCTTCGATCCGATCTTCGCCCAGGCGAAGGAAGCCGGTATCCTCGTCGTCGCTACCGATGCCGAAGTCTCGTCGCCGGATGCCGTTTATGTCGGTATCGACCAGACGGCATGGGGCGCTGCCGGCGCCAAGTGGCTCGCAGAAACGCTCGGCGGCAAGGGCAAGGTCGTGGCGATCAACGGTGTTGCCGGCCATCCGGCCAACGAAATGCGCGTTGCCGGCTACAAGAGCGTCTTCAGCCAGCATCCGGATATCCAGGTCGTCAACGAAGTGAACGCCAACTGGGATCAGGCGCAGGGCCAGCAGGCGATGCAGAACATTCTGGCCACCTATCCCGATATCAACGGCGTCTGGGTGCAGGACGGCATGGCGGCGGGTGCGTGGAAGACGATCATGGATGCGGGCAAGACCAGCCAGATCGCCGCAACCGGTGAAATCCGCAAGGACTTCATCGACCTGTGGATCAAGGACAAGCTGAATTCCGGCGCAACCGTCAACCCGCCCGGCGTCATGGCCAGCGCGCTGAACGTCGCCGTGCTGATGCTGCAGGGCAAGGAACTGAAGGAGCCGGCAACGGCTGGCCAGTACAAGAACGCCATGTACCTGCCGATCCCCTTCATCGACAGCAACAACGTTGCCGATGCCGCCAAGCAGCTTGAGGGCAAGCCGGGCTACTACTCCTACACGAGCAGCCTGTCGATCGACGAAGCTTCGGCGCTCTTCAAGTAAGCGCTGCAAGTCATCCTGCGCCGGATGCCACGGGCTCCGGCGCAGGCTTTCCGGGAACATCTCTTCGCTTTTCCTGACAGGCGAAACATGTTCCGCCTCCTTGTTTGACGCAATTCCGCCCGCAACGCCGCGTTCTGCCCGTTTGCCGGAATTGCCCTCAGGTTCCTACGGATCGAAACCATGGCAAAGCTGTCCCTCAGCGGCGTAAGCAAGGCTTACGGCGCGACCCTGGCGCTACGCCGGGGCGACCTCGATATCGAAGCCGGCGAAGTGCATGTGCTGCTCGGCTCCAACGGCTCCGGCAAGAGCACGCTCTGCAAGATCGTCGCCGGCAGCGTCCGCCCCGACAAGGGCGAGGTGCTGATCGACGGCCGGCCGGTGACCATTTCCGGGCCGCAGGCGGCAAGGGCGCTGGGGATCGGCATCTTCTACCAGGAGCTCAGCCTCTCCGAACATCGCAGCGTGGCGGAAAACATCTGCCTCGCCGACCTGCCGGGAAAATCCGGCATCTTCGTCGATCGCGCGGCGCTGGAAGCGCGCGCCAGCCGCTACATCGCCTTGTTTGCGGGTGTTGCCGGGGAAGGATTTTCCGCCGAAGCGCTGGTGGGCAATCTTCGCGCCGACCAGCGCCAGCTGGTCGAGATCATGAAGGCGCTGTCCAGCGAAGCGCCGGTCATCATCTTCGACGAGCCGACATCGGCGCTCGACCGGGCGCAGGTCGATCGTTTCTTCGAGATCCTGCGGCAATTGAAGACCGAGGGTCGCGGCATCATCTTCATTTCGCATCGCATGGACGAAATCACCGCCATCGGCGACCGCGCCACCGTCATTCGTGACGGCGAGACGATCCGGACGCTAAAACTGTCGGAAACCGATCCGGCTGAGATGATCCGCCTGATGGTCGGCGAAAACAGCGACCTGCCGTCGGCCGAGCATGAATTGCCGGCGGCCGGGCCGAGCGCGGGTGCGCCGCTGCTCTCCGTCCGCAATCTGAGCGGCAAGGGTTTCCGCGATGTCAGCTTCGATGTGCTGCCGGGCGAAATCCTCGGTTTCGGCGGGCTGCACGGCCAGGGGCAGTCGGCGGTGCTGCGCGCGCTGTTCGGCGCTTCCAGTATTTCCGGCGGCAGCCTGGAGCTTTCGGGGCGGTCGCTTGCCGTGGCCAATCCGCGCTCGGCGATCCGCAGCGGGCTTGCCTATGTGTCCGGCGACCGCGGCCGCGACGGCGTGATCCAGGGCCGGCCGATCGTCGAGAATGCGGCGCCGATCCACTATCTCAAGGAACGCCTGCTGCTCGCCAGGCCATCGGCGCTGCGCGACAAGGTCCTGCCGGCGCTCGGCGCCCTGCACACCAAGTTCGCCAGCCTTGCCCATCCGATCGGTTCGCTGTCGGGCGGCAACCAGCAGAAGATCGTCATCGCCCGCTGGCTGATCGAGCGGCCGGAGGTGCTTCTGCTCGACGATCCGACCAAAGGCATCGATCTCGCCGCCAAGGCCGATCTCTTCAACCTGATCCGGCAGCTGGCCGCCGAAGGCATGGCGATCCTGCTCTACTCTTCGGAGGATGCCGAACTGCTCGGCAATGCCAATCGCATCCTCGTGTTCAACGGCGGCGCCGTGACGCGGGAACTCACCGGCGCGGACCGCACGCGCTACAATCTCTACCAAGCTGCTTATGAGGCTGCGTGATGGCTGAAACCGGCTCCGCAAAAGCGCCGACACCGGGCGGCTTCAAGCGCCTGATCGAGCGCTACCCGTTCCTGCCGGCACTCGGCATCCTGATCATTCTCCTGGCGCTCAACGGCATCTTCTCGCCCAACAGCCTGAGCTATCGCTCGCTGACGGGGCTTGTCAGCACCTATCTGGCGCTGATCATGCTGGCGATCGCCCAGACCTACGTCATTTTCGCCGGCGATATCGATCTTTCCGCCGGCGCCGTCGTTTCGCTCGTCAACGTCGTCATCATCGTGCTGATGGAGAAGATGGGGGGCGGGGGACTGGCGGTGTTTGCCGCGCTCGGCGTCGGCGTGCTGGCCGGGCTCGTCTGCGGCCTGATCAACGGCATCGTCGTCGCCGGCCTGCGGCTGCAGGCGATCGTCGCCACCTTCGCGACCAGCATCTTCTTCACCGGTTTTGCACTCTGGGTGATGCCGGTTGCCGGCACGCCGGCGCCGGCCCTGTTCTGGCGCACCTACGGCAGCAAGCTTCTCGGCCTGCCTTTCGTGTTTTACATCGTCGCCGCACTGGCAATCCTGCTGTTCGTCATCTCGCGCACCCGGCTGGCCCTGCAGCTTCTGTCCGTCGGCGACGACGCGCAGGCCGCCTACCAGACCGGCCTTCCGGTGACGCCGATCCGGATCAAGGGCTATCTGCTCTGCGGCCTGTTTTCGGCGCTGGCGGCCTTCTGCGTCACCGGCGATACGGCGAGCGGCGATCCGCTGGTCGGCGGCAAGATGACCCTGTTCAGCGTCGCGGCGGTGGTGCTCGGCGGCAGCGCGCTTGCCGGCGGCTGGGGAACCGTGGTCGGCTCGCTGCTCGGCGCGCTGACGATCGGCCTGATCAATTCGCTGGTCTTCTTCATCGGCACGCCGTCGGAATGGCAGAATTTCGTCCAGGGACTGGCGATCCTCGTCGTACTGATGGCTGGTATCCTGGTGGGCAGGAGGGCAAGGGCATGACGATGGTGAATGAAACCGGCGCCGGCAAGACCGGTGCTGCGATCTCCGAATTCCTCAAGCGGCCGCTGGTCATCGCCCTGGTGCTGATCGTCGTGTTGCTGTTTGCCGGTAACGCCCTGTCGCCCGGCTTCGCCTCGGGCCAGCAGATCCTCCGCCTGCTCATCGTCGCGGCCCTGCTCGGCATCGTCGCCGCCGGTCAGAACGTCGTCATCCTCGGCGGCCGGGAAGGCATCGATCTCTCCGTCGGCGGCGTCGTGTCGCTGTCGGCCATCGTCGGTGGCAATGTGATGAACGGCGCCGATATCGGCATCGTGCCGGCGGTGCTGGCCTGCCTCGCGGTTGGCGGTTTCTTCGGCCTGCTGAATGGCCTCGGCGTAACGCTGCTGCGCATTCCGCCGCTGGTGATGACGCTCGGCATGCTCGGCGTGCTGCAGGGATTGCTGATCGTCGTGCGCCAGGGCATTCCATCCGGCCAGGCCGCGCCCGGCCTTTCCAGTTTCGTGACGCAGCCGTTCCTGTTCGGCCTGCCGGGCATCATCTGGCTCTGGGTGCTGATCGGCGTGCTGATGGCGCTGATGCTCACCCGAACCGTCTTCGGCCACCGCATCTATGCGATCGGTTCCAACGAGCACGCTGCCTACATGGCGGGTGTCCCCGTCAAGCTGATGCGCGTCTCCGTCTTCGTGATATCCGGCATGTTCGCCGCCGTCGCCGGGCTTTGCCTGCTCGGTTATTCCGGTTCGTCCTTCGCCAATGTCGGCGAACAATACATGCTGCCGTCGATCATCGCCGTCGTTTTCGGCGGCACCTCGCTTGCCGGCGGCAAGGGCGGATATACCGGCACGATGGCCGGCGCCGTGCTGCTGGTGATCCTGCAAAGCATCCTGACCACCGTCAACATCGCCGATTCCGGCCGCCAGATGGTGTTTGGCGCGACGCTGCTGCTGTTGATGCTGCTCTACGGACGCGGGCGGGCGATGCGGGCATGAACGACCGGCCGAAGATCAAGGACATCGCCGAGCGGGCGGGGGTTTCCCCCGCGACCGTCTCCCGGGCGCTGACCGATTCCGGCCTGGTGACGGAGGCAACACGGCGGCGCATTCACGAGATTGCCCGCGAACTGAACTACCGGCCGAATGTGCGGGCACGCAATCTCCGCACGCAACGATCCATGGCAGTGCTGCTGGTGGTGCGCGATGTCGGAAACCCCTTCTATCTCGACGTTCTCAAGGGCGTCGAAGCGGTCGGCCGCGCCACCGGCTATTCGGTGCTGATGGGCAATACGGAAAACGACCCGGAGCGCGAGGCGGAATATTTCGACATGCTGCGTGACGGCCACGCCGACGGCATGATCCTGATGACCGGCAAACTGCCGGGGGACATTGCGGGTCAGCCCGCCGGCATCGAGGACCTTGCCGTCGTGGTGGCGCTCGAAATCGTCGAGAATGCCGGGCTGCCGCATGTCCAGATCGACAATATCGCCGCGTCGCGCTCGGCCGTCCGCCACCTCGTCGATCTCGGCCACCGGCGCATCGCCCATATCACCGGCCCGATGCCGGAAACCATGAGCGTCGGCCGTCGCGACGGTTATCGTCACGCTATGGCTGAAGCGGGTCTCGATATACCTGAGGGTTACGAACAGCACGGCAACTACCTCCTGGAGTCCGGCCGCGATGCCGTGCGCCAGCTGCTGGCTTTGCCGGAGCCGCCGACCGCCATCTTCGTCGCCAACGACGAAATGGCATACGGCGCGATCCACCAGCTGCGGCGCATGGGGCGCGATGTGCCCGGCGATGTCTCCGTCGTCGGCTTCGACGATCTTTATCTCAGCCAGGCTTTTTACCCGCCGCTGACCACGGTCAGCCAGCCGCGCCTCGACATCGGCCGGATGGCGATGACCGTACTGCTTGCCATCCTCGCCGGCGAAGCCGGTCCTGCAGAACCCATCGTCATGCCGACGGAACTTCTCATTCGCGCCAGCACGGCGCCGCCGACGGCTTGATATTCGTATTTTTCAAGGAGCAGATCATGACGGAATTGCCGAAGAAGACATTGCGTGTCGGGTTCGTGGGCAGCGGGTTCATCGCCCATTTTCACCTGAAATCCATGGTCGGCGTGCGCAACGTCGAAGTCACCGGCGTCTATAGCCGCAGCGCCGAAAAGCGCGCTCGTTTTTCCGAGGAGGTCACCGTGCTCGGGCTCGGCGAATGCCGCAGCCATGCCTCGCTCGATGACCTGCTGTCGGCCGACGATGTCGACGCCATCTGGATCCTGTCGCCCAACTATACGCGCCTCGACGTCATGCGTGCCCTGCACGCTGCGGTCAAGGCGGAACGCAGCAGGATCTTTGCCGTCGCCTGCGAAAAACCGCTGGCGCGGACGGTCGGCGAAGCCCGCGAGATGCTGCGGCTGGTCGAAGACGCCGGCCTCAACCATGGCTATCTCGAAAACCAGGTTTTCGCCACGCCGGTGCTGCGCGGCAAGGAAATCATCTGGCGCCGTGCCGCCTTGACCACAGGCCGCCCTTATCTCGCCCGCGCGGCGGAAGAGCATTCCGGCCCGCACGAGCCGTGGTTCTGGCAGGGCGACAAGCAGGGCGGCGGCGTTCTGTCCGATATGATGTGCCACAGCGTCGAGGTCGCCCGCCACCTCTTGACCGAGCCCGGCAAGCCGCGCAATTCGCTCACCGTCAAGGCGGTGAACGGCACGGTCGCCAACCTGAAATGGACCCGGCCGCATTACGCCGACCAGCTGGCTAGCCGCTTCGGCCGGGAGGTCGATTACCGCAACCATCCGTCCGAGGATTTCGCCCGCGCCACCGTCACGCTGGTCGACGAGGAGGGCAACGACCTGATGATCGAGGCAACCACCTCCTGGGCCTATGTCGGCGCCGGCCTGCGCATCCAGCTCGAATTGCTCGGCCCGGAATATGCGCTGGAATACAGCTCGCTCAACACCGGCCTGAAAATCTTCATGTCCCGCGCCGTGCATGGCAGCGAAGGCGAAGATCTGGTCGAGAAGCAGAATGCCGAACAGGGACTGATGCCGGTGCTGGAAGATGAGGCTGGCGTCTACGGTTATACCGACGAAAACCGCCACATGGTCGAATGCTTCCGCAAGGGCGAAAGGCCGATCGAAACCTTCGAGGACGGCCTGGCCGTGGTCGAGATGCTGATGGGTCTCTATCTGTCCGCCGAGCGGGGGGAAACGATCCGCTTTCCTGCGCCGGAACTGGAGGATTACGTCCCGGTCGTCGCCCGCCGGGAGTGAACATCGCCTTTCCCCTTCTCCCCGTGGGGAGAAGGAGCAGGCTGCACCCCCTCGCTTCATATGCGATAGTCCCGGCTTGGTCGGGCAGCGACCATCCTTCTCACTTCGCAAGCGTATAAGCGATGACATAATCGCCGGGTTTGGTGCCGATCGAACCATGGCCGCCGGCAACCATCACCACGAACTGCCGCCCGTCCTGTTCGTAGGTCATCGGTGTCGCCTGGCCACCGGCCGGAAGACGGGCGCGCCAGAGTTCGCGGCCGTTGTCGAGATCGTAGGCCCGCAGGTAATTGTCGACGGCGGCGCCGAGGAAAGCGATGCCGCCCTTGGTGATGATCGGACCGCCGATGCCGGGCACGCCGACCTTGAAGGGCAGCGGCAGGGGCGTCATGTCGTAGACCGTGCCGTTCTTGTGCTTGTAGGCAATCTTGCCGGTTTTGAGATCGGCCGCCGCGACATAACCCCATGGCGGCGCCTGGCAGGGGATCTGCAGCGGGCCGAGGAACGGCCCCATATAGACGCCGTAAGGAGCGCCGTCGTTGCGGTTCAGGCCTTGTTCGCTGCCTTTTTCGTCCTGTCCGCGCGCCGGGATCTGCGCCCGCGGCACCAGCCTGGAGGTGAATGCCAGATAGGTGGGCATGCCGAACATCACCTGCCGTTCGGGATCGACGGCGACACTTCCCCAGTTGAAGGTTCCGAAGTTGCCGGGATAGACGAGGCTGCCTTCCAGCGACGGCGGCGTATAGCGCCCGTCATATTTCAGCTGGTGGAAGGCGATGCGGCAGGCGAGCTGGTCGAACATGGTGACGCCCCACATGTCCTTTTCCGTTAGGGCCGTCGGCATGAAGGTGAGGTCGGAGACCGGTTGCGTCGGGGCGGTGAAATCCTCGGGGATGGCGCCGGTGGGTGCTGCAACTTCCTTGACCGGAATGATCGGCTCGCCGGTGCGCCGGTCGAGCACGTAGATGTCGCCCTGCTTGGTGGGGCCGACCAGCGCCGGCACCGTCGTGCCGTCGGCCCTGGTGATGTCGAGAAGCGCGGGCTGCGCCGGCACGTCCATGTCCCAGAGATCGTGGTGCACCGTCTGCCGCACCCAGCGATCCTTGCCGGTTTCGATCTCGAGCGCGACGATCGACGACGAATAGCGCTCGACGTTTTCGCTGCGGCCCATGCCGAGCTGGTCGGGCACCTGGTTGCCGAGCGGAATGTAGACGAGGCCGAGCTGTTCGTCGACACTGAACACCGACCAGCAGTTCGGCGAGTTGGCGGTATAGGTCTGGCCGGCGGGCAGGGGCGTCGTTTCGGTCGGGTTGCCGGAGTCCCAGTTCCAGACGAGGGCACCGGACTGAACGTCGAAAGCCCTGATGACGCCGGATTGCTCCTGCGTCGAATAGTTGTCGTTGACGGCGCCGCCGATGATGATCTTGCCGGCGGCGATTACCGGCGGCGAGGTGGAATAATAATAGCCGGCCGGGTTGTAGGGCATCCCCGTTTCCAGCCTCAGCACGCCGTTTTCGGCAAAGGATGTGCAGACCTGGCCGGTTGCTGCATCCAGTGCGATCAGGCGAGCATCCGAGGTCGGAAGGTAGACACGCGTGGCGCACGCGCTTCCGGCTTGTGCCGCAGGGTCGGCGTAATAGGTCACGCCGCGGCAGGTCTGGTGCTGCCGGTCGGGGTTGAGACCGGCATTGGCATCGTATTTCCATTTCTCCTTGCCGGTTGCGGCATCGAGCGCGATCGCCCAGTTGTGCGGCGTGCAGAGATAGAGGCTGTTGCCAACCTTGAGCGGTGTCACCTGGTAGGTGGTTTCGCCGACATCCTCGGGGAGCTTGACGTCGCCGGTCTGATATTGCCACGCAACCGTCAATCGGGCGACGTTGTCTTTGGTGATCTGCGTCAGCGGCGAGTAGCGCTGACCATAAGGGGTGCGGCCATATTGGTGCCACTCGCCATCGGGAACATCTCCACCGAAGCTGACGGTTGTTGCCGCCGTCTGCTGCGGCAGGTCGCCGGCCATGTCATGCGGGTCGGTGGTCATCGCATACAGCGCCACGGCGATGCCGGCGATGATCGGAAGCGCCAGAGGCCAGGGATTGGCGCCGTAACGATAGCCCGCGGGGCTGACGACGCCAAGCGGATGGCGGATCCACGGTGTCAGAAGCCATAGTCCGAGCAGGATGACGATGCCGCCGCGCGGCCCCAGCTGCCACCAGTCGAACTGCACTTCCCAGACCGCCCAAAGCAGAGAGCCGAGAACGATCAGGCCAAAGACCCACAAAGCCGCGGCGTGGCGTTTCAATAGCAGGAAGGCGGTGAGCAGGAAGGCGATACCAGTGATCAGGTAATAAAAGCTGCCGCCCAGCACGACCAGGTAGCCGCCGCCGCCTGCCAGTGCCAATCCGAGGAGGGCGAAAACGACCGCGGTCAGGATGAGAATCATCGGGAAAACTCCGGCTGAAAAGATCAAGCCGCGCCGGGAGGCGCAGCAAAGGCAATATCGACGACTACAGCGAACGAACGAAAATCGTGTGATTGACGGCGGTGACGCCGGGTATCGACATCACCACTTCTATGGCGCGGTCGATTTCCTCCCGGCAGGAGAGGCTGCCGCTGATGGCCACCTCGGATCCCCGAACGACGACGTTCAGGTCGGACGCATCCAGGGTGCCGGCAGCAGCAAGCTTGGATGCCACCGCCGCCTCCAGCGCTGACCGGGCGTGCAACTGTTCATCCTGTGGCGGATTGCCATGAAAGGTGCGATCCTTGAACAGCATGTTTGCCTCCTGTTTTGCGAAGGAACTGGCGGGACACGGGCAGCGATGCCCAGAAAACCGGCTTACGCCACCAAATCGTCAACGCCGCCGAAGCGAAAAAGTTCCGTTGCGGCCGAGGATTGATGCCTGGTCCGAATATCCGCCCGCTTCTGCTGAAAGGAGCTGCCTCTCCGAAGCCTGCAAAGCGCGCAAGAAATCCTGAAAAGGCGAATTTCTCCAACAAAATCAGCCACTTTTCAGAATGTTTCAATTTTTTGACGATTGGATGTTGACTTGTTTGGTGTGAGGGCCTTATAAACCGCCTCACCAACGAGGGCGGCACTGCTGCAGGCGACTGACGGTTG
>NZ_QFBC01000049.1 GCF_003122325.1 Rhizobium album | reverse complement strand
CTGGAAACCATCGCCGCGATGAGCGATGATCCGCTCATCAGCCTGCCAGCAGCAAGCTGATCAATTCCCGGCTCTGTCCGGAAGGCACGGCGATCGCCGAAGCTACACCATCTCCTGGGACACGATCAGGCCGATCAGGCCGAGGGGAGCGCTCGATAGCTGGAACGACGAGGTGCTGACGATCCTCAGGAAACCAGCATCTCGCGAAGTCTATTGGATTGCGGCCGCGAAGGGCGCGCGTAAACCCGAGTTCACCGGCTATCACCCAGGGGTGATCCTGCGTCCGCCAGCCTCCATGTCACCGATGGATGGCGCGGTCGTTTTCGTACCATTGACGAGCGAACCGCCTCGTGAAATCGAACTGGGCCTTCCGCTTCCTCCATACTGCCGGCAGCTGTCGGAAAATCCGGGGCCGGACAAGGAGCGCACGGTTTGGGCAATCTGCGACAAGGTCATGACCGCCGGCATCTGCAGACTTGAGCGTTATGTCGATTTCAGTCGGGGTGGCCTGCACTTGGTGCCGAAGGTATTGCAAAAGGATTTCGAAGCGATCCTCGAAGGTGTCGCAAGTGCCATTGTTCCCCTGCGTTCGTTTATCGAAAACCGGGTCGGGGAAAGGCATGCCGCCGAAATGGCTGCACTCGCTCTTGAACACGAGCGCCGTATTGCGCTTGTCGAGGACGAAATCCTTGAACGATTGACGGCTCCGGGAAATCGTAGCAGGGCCGTTGACGGCCATGTTGGTGCCCGGTAAACATTGGGTCTGACCTGCGGGTCGGCACCCATCTCGGAAACGAGATGTAGTCTCTTTTCTGGCCTGTGGGCCAGCACCAAAGGCAGGGGAAACCCTGCCTTTTAGATTCTGATCGTCTCATTTGCCCGAAGCTAGGATAGCCCCATAGGTACTACGAAGCATTGCTTCTGTCGCTTCTCCAAAAACGGCCAGATTGGCCGCATGTTGGTCGGTTCCAGCGAACTCTTCGTGCCACGACGACCAATCCGAGACGAAAACCGGGTCATCGAAATCCTCGAACTGATCGGCGGTAATATCGACGATCACCGATCCGGACTGGAGCCAGGCGTGAGACCTCCCGTCACGCCATCCGAGATAGTAGCGAAACTCACCATGCCCGAGTTCTGCGAAATGGTGTCCTAGAAGCAGGGCCGTATCCCCGCAGGCACCATTCGGGAAATCCTGCAACGTAATCGGGAGGCTGTTTTTCTGGGTCCTCATGATGAGATCGCGGAACTGCGTGGCCGCGTGGTTCAGATCATTCATCTCGTCTCCTTCACAACGGCAACTGACGGTTCCGACGCGCGTCTAGGATCGATCTTTCACGATAGTAGAATTCGCCATCCATCCAGCCGTATTGACATCTACCTGGACACGACTCCATCCACCTTTGGTTTCCATGACGGAGACCTGTCCGCCTTTAGGGACAACGATAATCACGGCGAATTTGGTGCCCGGTCCCTCGCGCAGATTAGCGTCGGTCTTCGCATAGCGGATTGCGGCAAGCTCCGCTTTGTCATTGGTGACCGGCCCCGACTGAACCATTTCGGTTTTGTTGACCGTCGCCATTTGAGGTGTGGGTTCAATTTCGATTTTCTCGGGCAGCGCCCCATCCTTTTCCCCTGCGGCCTGCGTTTGGGATATCTCCGTAACCAAACGAGGTGCTAACCCGGTATCCGCCTCCTTGTGACGGGGACCCCAAAAGACGGCAAATGTCGGAATTCCGACCATAGTGCGAGCACTGTCAGTAATGCTCCCTTGAGGACCAGCCACTAACTTAAATGTGGAATCGTTAGGACCATATTCAGCAATACCCCTTATAACGCAGGTTATCGGGGGTATTGCTCATGCCGGAGATTTCTTCGGAAGGCCAAAATCGATTTCGATTGCCA
>NZ_QFBC01000048.1 GCF_003122325.1 Rhizobium album | reverse complement strand
CATCCTCGACCTTCCATAGCGCGCTCATGGCGACGACCGTATCCGTCGCGGCCTGCGAGACCCCGGTGATGTGCAGGTCGTAAAACTTGCGCCTCAGATGCGCCCAGCAGCCTGCGAGTTGGATCGTCTCGTTGTTGCCGCCTTTGGCCCGCGTCTTGGCCAGGCTGGTGTAGGCCGTGTATCCATCGACTTGCAGGATGCCATTGAAGCCGACGAGATGCCGTGCCACGCACTGCGCACCTCGGCTGTCTTCGAAGCGATAGGCGACCATCGGCGGGCTGGTTCCGCCATAGGGCCGATCATCGCGTGCGTAAGCCCAAAGCCAGGCTTTCGTGGTCTTGCCCGAACCGGGCGCAAGGGTGGGTAACGTCGTTTCGTCGGCAAAGACCCTCTCGCCTTCCTTGACCCGCTCCAGGATGTAGTCGGCGCATATCTGAAGCTCGAAGCCCAGATGCCCCATCCATTGCGCCATCAAGTTCCGGCTAATCTCGACGCCATCGCGCAGATAGATCGCTTCCTGCCGGTAAAGCGGAAGGCCGTCGCCGTATTTGGAGACCGCGATATAGGCCAGCAGCCGCTCCGTCGGCAGGCCGCCTTCGATGATGCGCGCCGGTGCCAGAGCCTGGATCACGCCGTCACGCCCCCGGAAAGCGTATTTGGGGCGGCGCGTCACGATGACCCGGAACTTCGGCGGCACGACATCCAGCCGTTCGGAGCGGTCCTCGCCGATCAGCACCTTTTCCAGACCCTCGCATTCAGCAGGGATTTCCGGTTCGATGATCTCCTCAATGCGTTCGAGGTGAGCGGCAAAGCCCTTGCGCGGACGCGGCGCACGCTTCGGCTTGTCCCCGGCAGTGCGGTCGAGTTCGCTCTGGATTTCCGAAAGGCCGGTCTCGACCTCCTCGAAGGCAAAGGACACCTGGTCGTCATTAACGGCCAGGCGCAGTCGCTCGGACCGCGTGCCATGCTGCGTGCGTTGCAGGACCTTCATGATCGTCGTGAGGTTGGCGATCCGCTCGTTGGCCGCCGCCTCCACCGCCTGCAACCGGATAACCTCTGCCTCGGAGGCTACGAGCCGAGCTTCTGTAACCGCTATCCGCGCCTCGTTTGCCGCCTGCTCGCGCGCCATCGCCAGGACCATCGCCTTCAGCGCATCGACGTCATCTGGCAATTCGGAAACAGGCAAAACCATGGGAGGAATAGAGCACAAAAGCGGCCGTTTTCCCAAGCGTTCCCGCCACATGATTCATCTTGCCGCAGGCCGGTATCAGCCCGTCAGCAGCGGTCGCCGGACCTTGGCTGGACGGATCTTTTTCCAATCCATTCCGGCCAGAAGCGCCATCAGTTGCGAATGGTCGAGACGCACCCGCGCCGCCGATATGCCCGGCCAGCAGAAGCTGCTCTCTTCCAGGGTTTTCGAATAGAGGCAGACCCCGCTGCCGTCCCACCAGACAATGCGGACACGGTCCGCCCGTTTCGACCGGAAGACGTAAAGCGCGCCATTGAACGGGTCGAGGCCGCCATCCCGTACCAACGCCATCAATGATGCGGCTCCCTTGCGGAAGTCGACCGGTTGGCAAGACACGTAAACCACAACGCCGGAAGCGATCATGCCTTGCGCACCGCGCCGATAATGCCCGCCAACTGATCCGGATCGATATCGCCGCGTACCCGCATGACGATATCGCCAACCACAATCTCCACCGTCGCGCCCCCGCTCACCTCAAAGCGCGTGAACTTCGCCGGCTCGCTTTCCATCATGGTTCGACCGCCCAATGGCACCGTCAATGGCGCCATCGTCCCCGTGGAAAGCGCCTTCCTGCGCCACGCATAAAGTTGCGACACGCCAGTTCATAGGCGCGCGCAACCTCCGCCACCGTCCCTCCCGGCGAAAACGCTTCCGCCACAAGCCGCGCCTTCTCGTCATCAGACCAATGCCGCGGCGAACGTCGCGACGGCGTCGCCGTCAAAACTTCAAACGTCCGGCCCTGATTCACCTTGTCGCTCATATGACTCTCCGCATGATTCATGCAGAAAATGAGCTTCCGCGAACAAACGCGCTACGTGGGATCGCCTACACGCTTACG
>NZ_QFBC01000047.1 GCF_003122325.1 Rhizobium album | reverse complement strand
GATGCGTCTGGGCCTCGCAAAGGGCGCGGTTCGCTTCGAGGATGTCCTGTATTTCGAGTGAGCGCCTCCGCCAAAAAATGTGGAATCACTAAAATTTTAGCGATTCCACATTTACGTTAGTGGCTGGCCCTTGAGGAAGCTGCCTTTCTTTTCAGTGGCCTTGACGGGAGTGACATCCACGGCATCGTTTGCAGGCGCTCGTGGCAACGCGACTGTAGGTCTCCGTTCCCGAGGCAGTGCGGCGAGCATCCGGCATCCATCCACAAAAGCGGCCACCACTCCGGTCCTGGAAAACTCCACGAGTTCGTTAACGCCACTGTTGCTCGTGAGGTGCATAGTTTCGTACAGGCAGACTGGAATCTGCCTGTTGTCTTTGAAGCGCCTGTCGGGACCGCCGCTTTTGTTCGGATGCTTCCAAGTGTGACCTACGATCCTGGCGTCACTTGGCACACGCTCGGTCTCGATGAACCTGGAGTCCTGCCACCGCACGTTCAGGTCGGCGTAGCTGACAGCACCTACCCGACTACCGTCCTGCACAAGCACAATATCAGGCATGAAAAACATGACCTGCCTACTCTACATGCAGAGCAGGAGGTATGACGTTGCTCTTGATAATAGACGGGAGGGTATAAGCGAGCGTGGTCGATTTCCTGTTTACGAGGTGGGAAGCTCCTGCATTGCACTTCCAGGCTGTGAGACTTTGGATAGCGCCTCCGGCTTCGATATGCCATTTGGCAGCACACCCGTTCAGGCCGTCATACCCTTCTGTCAGTCGGCCGTAGGCTGTTTCCGCGTCACCTTCGAGGTCATAGTAGAGTACGGTTGTCCTGCGATATGAATCCAGCCAGCTGCCGATTGCCCCTGCTGGTAGCGCCACGGCGCAAATTAGCAATCCAGGTCCTCCCGTGGCGAGGCCTGCCACCGCACCCGTTGCAAGAGCGGTCAAAGAAAGAGCCACAGACATGCGCGTCTGCCGCGCCTTGGAGTTTATCTCGTCAAGGAGTTCCGAAAAGGAAGTGTCACGCATGTGCATGACATCGCCGGAATCGATCTCGATCATTTCGACATCACCGTTGTCGAAAGTAAGCTTCGGCGATGCCTGATGTTGCGGCAAAACCGAAGCTTGCCGACTTCCTCCAGCATTACCAAGCGTCGCCCGATAGTAGAGGCCGCCGCGACCAGCATGAATGTAGTGTCCGCGGGGACCGGTTCCTATCCGCAGGCCTTTCACGCCTACAGACACGCCGACCCCAGACTTGGAGAAGTTGAAGCGGAATGGACCCGCCGAAACCGATTTTCTAATGTAGAATGGCAATTGCGCCCCCGCACCAAAGCCTCCCCATGCTTTCGCGCGAAAACGCGTTGCTCTTGTAGAGGTTGAGTACGACTATCGAATAGCAAGCGAGCGCAAGCAAGCGCATTAACGCTTTTGATTGCAATCCGAAGAAACGCTCCCCTAGAAGCTCTCAATAAACGTCGCATGGGAATTTCTCGGCACGAGGTATCCCCCAGAACAATCGAATATGAGAAATGGATGCCGCAGGAGCAACGAATGTGACGACAGGGCTAATCGTTGGTGACGATAGCTCATAGAAAACTCAATGTTTTCAAAGGCTGGAAAATCGTCGAATGTGACGATCTACACCATCCTAAGCCTCTGAATTTACATAATAGTTTAGGCGACCATTTTCCGTCGTACACATTGATGTACACACGACCGTACACATCGCCGCCCACTGAAAGGTTCGTTATGTATCTTTGGCGACGGTCTTCGGGATTCACGTTCCAACAACGTGTCCCGGCTAGGTTCCGGGAAAAATGGGGGTCATCCCCCATCAGAATCAGTCTCGGTCCGATTTCGGCAGAGGAAGCACGTCGTCGCGCAAGGATTCTGGCCGGGGCGATGACCGAGCAGATCGAGGAACCTAGCATGACCAGAGAAGTCCTTTCCGCCAGCCTAACGGCACTCGCCGCCGAGATCGACCGCATCAGGAAGGAGGACAGGCATCTTCTCTTCACCATGTCATCATCCGACATCCATGAGATTGAGGAAAATGAGATCGTGAGCGACAATGATCGCGGAATAGCCGAACTCATGCGTGAACATCGGGCATCATCGATTCAGAGACGCAATAACCTCAAAGGGATTCGAGCAAGCTTGCAAAAGGTCGGCGCCGCGTTGGCCAAGGACAAGGTTGCATGCTTAGAGGTGACTCGGTTTGTCTGAACAGTTTCGGGCGTTTTGCTAAGTGGATTTCCGCCTCGATTATGCTGCCACCATCATCGGCGTCAGCGCATTGAAGTAGGCCCGATCCGGCGTCTGCCGGTCAAGGGATGAAT
>NZ_QFBC01000046.1 GCF_003122325.1 Rhizobium album | reverse complement strand
GTGCGACGTGAAAGTCGCATGAAAGGAGTGACCCATGGGTCCATGAGTAGTGTTCAACTCTGTCGCCACTTTCCCCATGCGACGTCGGTAACGGCGTGGTGTGAAGCGGGAATGAAAGCCCAAGATGGAAATGCAGCCAACGCATTTTGTCGGGCGAGGCGAAGGTCGGAAGGGCGAACGCGAGTGAATTCTCATCGAAACGCGCCGTGAGGTAGTAAGGCCGTAACCGTTGGTTGACACGGCCGAGCTGGGCAAATGCGAACTGGGGTGAGCTTGGCCCCACCGCGAACACCGCGCCCCGGCGTACTGAGAGCGCCCGCCCCGACCGCATCTCCTTCATGTGGAACACGGAAACCCCGATGGGAACCGGTGGCAACGCCGGTAGGCCGACCGTAAGGGAAGCTGAATGCCCAGCGGGAACAGGAAGACCCAAGAAGCGAATGCCGGCAGATCGAAAGATCAAGGGAATCCATAACCTGCCGGATAGAGCAATGCTCAAGCCGAAAGGCTGCTGACGTGGGTTTGGTGAACCGTCCGAAGACGTTGTGATGATTGCTAACCGAGGGAAAAGTTAGGTGCGGAATTCTTCTGCAAACGTAACCAAGGGACAGACCGACTGGAATGCCGTCAACTGGCGGCAAGTCAATCGACGCGTCCGCAATCTGAGACAGCGCATCTTCCGGGCGTCCCGTGAGAACGACCTTGCCAAGGTGCGTTCTCTACAGAACTTGATGCTTCGGAGTTACTCAAACACGCTGAAAAGCGTGCGACAGGTCACTCAGGAGAACAAGGGAAAATACACTGCTGGCGTAGACGGCATCGTCACGACGACCGTCGAGGATCGCAACGAGTTGGCCGACAGCCTCATGTCGGTTCAGCCGTGGCGAGCAGCGCCAGCGCGTAGGGTGTATATTCCGAAGGCAGGCGGGAAACTGCGCCCCCTTGGAATCCCAACCATCCGCGACCGAGCTTTGCAGGCGCGGGTGAAAAACGCGCTCGAACCCTTCTGGGAGGCACGCTTCGAGCCTTGCAGCTATGGGTTCAGGCCGGGACGGGGATGCCACGATGCCATAGCGAGAATCTACAATGTCGCCGCACCAGTGCGCCGCCGCCGATGGGTTCTCGATGCTGACATCAAAGGGGCGTTCGATAACATCGACCATGAATTTCTGCTCAACGCCATTGAAGGGTTCCCTGCAAAGGAGCTCATCCGTCAGTGGCTGAAAGCGGGGTACATGGAGCGCGGGGTCTTTCACGACACCGATAGTGGTACGCCGCAAGGTGGCGTGATCAGTCCTCTGCTCGCCAACATCGCCCTGCACGGCATGGAGGCTGCGGTTGGTGTGCAATACATCACCCGCGGCGACAATGTCGGCAAGCGGTGTTTGATCCGCTACGCAGACGACTTTGTCGTCTTCTGCGATAGCGAAGAAGATGCGTGTCAGGCTCGGGTGGAACTATCCGCCTGGCTGGCAGCGCGGGGCCTTGTCCTCTCAGACGAGAAGACGCGGATAGTGCATCTATCCGATGGGTTCGACTTCCTCGGCTTCAACATCCGCCAATATCGGAGTCCGGAAACCCGATGGGGCTGGAAGCTGTTGATCAAGCCTTCCCGGAAATCGGTGAAGTCGCTGAAAGCCAGGATGGTACGGGAATGGCGAGGACTGGACGGTCAGAACATAGTCACCGTCCTTACTCGGCTGAACCCCATCATTCGAGGCTGGAGCAACTATTACCGGAGCGTAGTATCGAAACGGCTATTCGCCCAACTCGACAGCTGGATCTTTGGCAAAGAGGTCCGTTGGGCGCGGAAGACACATCCGCAAAAGCCATGGTACTGGGTCACGCGCAAATACTGGGGTAAGTTACACCCCAAGAGAATGGACTACTGGGTCTTCGGCGATGCTGCCGGAGACGGTGGCCGTCTCAACAAATTTGCGTGGACCCCGATCGTTCGACATATCCTTGTGAAAGGGGGCGCATCGCCAGATGATCCAGCCCTCCGAGACTATTGGGTGCGGCGAAGATCGCGTCAGCATGCCGAGCTTTCCGGTCGGCAACAGGCTCTCGCCAAAGAACAAGGAGGCATGTGCTTCCGCTGCGGTGAGACCCTGCACAACGACGAGGCCCTGTGCGTTCACCACATCACGGCACCTCGCCTTGGTGGGAAACGCACGCTCGATAATCAGCGCCTCATGCACCTCTACTGCCATCTCCAGGCTCTCGCTGCGGAGAGGAGTGTACGGGATCGCAAGCGGTTTGCTTGAGCCGTGTGCGGGGAAACTCGCAAGCACGGTTCTGAGGGGGCGGGGCAGCGGCGACGCTGCCCCGCTACCCGACC
>NZ_QFBC01000045.1 GCF_003122325.1 Rhizobium album | reverse complement strand
CGGCAAGCGGATAGTCATGATCGACCTCGCGAAACGCCTCTCGCGAACCCGCCTTGCCGATCGTCGTTCCGAGGGTGCAGATGGCTGCGTCAACCTTCCACCAGTCGGCCTCTTGCGGCAGGTCGTCGAAACGGACGATCGGTGCGACCAGTTTGCGATGACTGGTACTGAGAGGACGGCGTGAGGGGGCAATCACGGTTTCGACCCGCGGATCTTCGAGGGCTTGCGTCAAGACCTGGTGGCCGACGAGACCGGTTGCGCCGATCAGCAGAAGTTTCATGTCAAGCCTCCGAAGCTTTCCGGTCCCAGATTTCGTTCTGCTCCTTGCGAACCATGTCCGCCGCGCTCGCAGGGCGGACAGTCCGGTAGGCCGGGTTAACGGCTTCGATAACCTCGATCATCGCTTCGATCATGTCATCGGGATCGTGCTGGCGGTCGAGTTCGCGCACCGGCCAATGCGCGATCACGCGCTCGCCCTGGCCCCACCATTGGTCCATGCTCTCCATGCCGGTGTCGTTGAAACCGGTGCGGAAGGCGCCGGGATTGACGGTCACCACCTCGACGCCATAAGGCTTCAATTCCTCGTGCATCGCCGAGCAGATGCCTTCGACGGCATGCTTGGAAGCTGCATAGGCGCCATCGAACGGCACCTTGACCAGCCCTGCGACCGACGACGTCCAGACGATGCGGCCCGAACCACGCCTGACCATCGCGCGGGCAAACCCCTGCGCCAGTTCCAGCGCCGCAAATACGTTGGTCTCGAATACCGAACGGAACACGGACATCGGAATCTCGACCATCGGCCCGGATTCCATGATGCCGGCATTGTTGAGCAGAACGTCTATCTCAATTCCGAGCGCGTTGGCACGGTCGATCTCGTTGAGGACATCGAGCTTGATGACCTGCATCTCGACGCCTTCGGCCCTGGCCGCGTTGCGCAGTTCCCAGACCTGTGGCCAGATCTGGCATCCCGCGATCACTTTATGGCCGCGCTTCGCCAGGCTAAACGCGACGCCACGTCCAAAACCGGATGCCGCGCCTGTGATGAGGACCGTCTTTGCCATGATGCTTTTCCCTTGTTTCATCGTGTCAGCCCGCGATATCGCCGTTGCGGATCGCCACCCGGATCGCCTGCGGCGTCGTCGCGACACCCAGCCGTTTGCGAATCCGCCGCAGGTGATTTTCCACTGTCCGTTCGGAAAGCCCCAGCGTTGCGGCGATCTCAACCTGTCTTCGGCCGGCGGCGGTCCACGACAGCACTTCCCGCTCTCGCTCGGACAACGGGCCGACAGCTTCGGCCGCAGCTTCCAGCAGCCTGCGTGCGGAGAAAAACGCCGTCGTCGCGATAAGCCCCAGGCTCAATCGTGCCCGGCGCGACGCATCGATCTGACTGCCGCCCAGGCTCATGGCGCCTTCCAGTCCCAAGGGACCGAATACCGGGATTTGAAGGCCGTGAATGCCCTGTCCGCGCGGGTAGCGGACGATCTTGTAAAGCTCGCCGTCCATTGCGATCGTCTTGGTCCAGAAGAACGGCTCGCGGGTTTCGAGGACGTGGCGGGTCACCGGACAGCGCCGGACATAGGTCTCGGCATCGACGTCTTCGCCGTCACCGAACCAGTCGCCCTCGACCCAGTAGATACGCTCGACCACCTGGTCCCCAACAGCAGACGCAGAGAACAATATGAAACGGTCATAGCCCAGCGGCGACGCGATGGCGCGAACCTCGGCCTCGATCGCGGCAAGGCTCTCCGCGCCCTCGATGGCGAGGGCGCTTCGCAGGACCTGCTCTGCTACTGGAGAACCGGTCATCCGACAGCGGTCGCCTCAAGCAGGGTCGCGGCGGCAAGCTTGCCGAGCGCGTTGCCGGCGAGAGGGCTGTCGCCCGTCAGAAGCATGCGGTCCCGATGCACCGCGCCCGAAATGTCGTCGTTGACGATCTCGAAGCCGAGCGCCTTCAGTTTCTCGCCGAATTTCCACGTCAGGTGGCCCGGCATGTAGCCGATGTCGGGCGTCTTGGCGTCGAGCGCATCCGGGAACGCACAAATCCTGTAGCCGCGATAGATGGTGCTGTCACCGACCGCCAGGAAAGCCGCCGGCCCGTGGCACAACGAGATGACGAACCGGTCCTTCGCCGCCGCCCATTCGAGCGCCGCCGCGACGTCCTTGCTTTCGGGCAGGCCGATCAGGGCGCCATGGCCGCCGGGAATGAAAATCGCAATATAGTCGTCGAGACCGCTTTCGACCACGTCAGACAGTTTCAGCGGTTGCTTGAACTGCGGGTGATATTTCGCGAAGAAGCCCTTCACCTCCGCATCTTCGGAGGGCATCGCCCAATATTCGAACTTGACCGGGTTGCCGGATACCGTCGCCACATCGAACTCGAAGCCGGCCTTGTCGAGATGGTACATCGGCAGCAGCGTCTCCACCGGATGGTTGCCGGTCGAGAAGAACGAGCCGTTGTCCGTCAGCAGATAGCGCTCGTCGGCGCCGATCATCAGCACCTTCTTCCCGCCTGTGTATGGTCTGGGATAGTCGGCGCCGCTCAGATCGGACTTGGGCGACGTGAACTGGCTCAGGGAATAGCTCGAGGGGAAGAACGCATTGTCTTCCGCCGGATCGGGTTGCGGGTGCTTGTCGGAATTTGTCTGGTCGGACATGTTAGCCTCGTTGAGTTCTTTCTTGCGATGACAAAAACTATCGTGGTGCCAAGCTCAGCAAAATGAGGGATTTCCCTCAATGAAACAGCTAGCCGAACCGACCCAAGGCGCACACGCATGGCTATCGGGAAGTGATCCTCCCCAGGTTTCTGGACCAGCGGAGGTTGGAGTTTCGCGGCTTCT
>NZ_QFBC01000044.1 GCF_003122325.1 Rhizobium album | reverse complement strand
GCTACACTATCCAATAATAGCCCAAAACTACGATCCACTACGCTAAATAGCTACGATCAAACAGGCTAAATTCCCGTATGCGGCGTCCACGCCCCATGGATTTTTCGGTTGCAGCGATCTAACGGCAATATCGGCCGTCAAATGAGCTCACCGAATAGTGCCTGACGAGTTCATTGTTAGGCCTTGACGCGGGCGGCGTAGGCCCATGGCATCAGAGCATCGATGTTTTTGGCGAGGTGGCCGTTCGCGAGGCGGGTGAAGAGGTCGCACAGCTAGGCGTAGGGCTCAACGCCGTTCATTTTACAAGTGCCGATCAGGCTGGCAAACCGGGCCCAATTGCGGCCCCCTTCATCGTGCCCGGCAAAGAGCGCATTGCGGCGGTTCATGGCCGGTCGGCGGATCGCGTTTTCCACGAGGTTGGAGTCGATATCGCCGTGGCCATCGTCCAGGAACGGCCAGAAGCCGTCCTGCCGCGTCAGCATATAGGCCAGGGCTTTTCCAAGGTCAGATTTGCGTGAGATGCGCTTGGCTTGCGCTGACAGCCAGGTGAAGAACGCGTCCACCAGCGGAAGGGACAGGTCCTGTCGAACTGCCCGGCGATGTTCGGGATCTGAGCCTCGGATACTGTCTTCGATCTTGTAGAGCGCGGCGATCCGCACCAGCGCCTTGTCGACGATGGGCGATCCGCTCTTTGGTGTAGCCTTGATCAGCTTCCTGCGCCCGTGCGCCCAACAGAAAGCCAGCTTCAAAGGATTGCCACCGATGCGGTCCGATGTGGCGAGGTGAGAGTAGCCGCCATAGGCATCGACCTGGATCGTGCCGTTGAACCCGTCGAGGATTTCAGCGGCATATTCGCCTTTACGCCCGGGCCGGTAATGGAACACCACGCCCGGCGGCGCCGAACCATTCCAGCCGCGATCGTCACGCAACACGGCCCAGAGATAGCCGGTTTTCGTCTTACCTCGCCCCGGATCGAGTACCGGAGCGGTTGTCTCGTCGACATAGAGCCGGGTGCTTTCCCACAGCAGCCGTTTGGCCATGTGATCGACTACCGGAGCGATTTCGCCGCCCGTGCGCCCCATCCAATCAGCCAGGACCGTGCGATCGATTGGCACCCCGTGCCGCGCCATGACCTCGGCCTGCCGGTTGAGCGGCATGTGTTCGGAATGCTTGGAGACGGCAATCTCAGCCAGAAGGGCTTCCGTCGGCCAGCTCCCTTCCAGAAGATGCGCCGGCGCTCTGGCCTGGACGACGCCCGTTCGACCCTTGGGACAGGCGTATTTCGGGCGGATCGTGACGATCACCTGATAGCGTGCCGGCATCCGGTCGAGCCGTTCCGTCCGGTCTTCGCCGATCCGGACCATGTTGCCACAACCGCAGGGACAAACGATGCTCTCGGGCTCGATCACTCTCTCGACCCGCGGCAGGTGTTCGGGCAATGCACGGGCCTTACGCCCCTTGCGAGGAAAGGCCTTGTCCGGATCGGATGCGCTGGCTTCGATCTTTTTCTCGACGGCGGCAATCCGCGCCTGTGTCTCGGCGATCGCCGTTTCAAGGTCTTCCAGCGCCAGTTCCATCTGCGCCGGATCGAGCTTTTCCGATTTCGGCCCGAACTTCGTGCGCCGATAGTCGTGAACCTGACCTTCAAGCTTCTCGACCAGTTCCTTCAGCTCGGCGATGAAGGCATCCTTTTCGGCCACCACAGCCTGCTCATGCTGACGGGCAGCACGCTCGACCGACAGCTCGAACTGCATCGCCGCGAACGCCTTCACCACCTCTGGCGGAAGGTCCGGAAACAGGCTGAGATCAAGCGGCGACGACATGCTGTCTTATAGCAAGGCAGCATAAAAAAACCAAATAAAACAATGCAAAGACAGCCGGATACTCACCCTGCCGCCGCCGGCGCCGTCACCCGTTGCGCCGTCACCCGTTGCGCCATGACCCGTCGCCAGTCGAGACCTTCGAACAAAGCTTCATACTGAGCCCTGGAAAGCCCCATTGTTCCATCCTGCACCTTGGGCCAGGCAAAGCTTCCCTGTTCAAGGATTTTGTAGATCAGCACCATTCCGGTGCCATCCCATACCAGGATCTTCAGGCGATCCCCCGCTTCGACCGGAAGATAACCGTCACCCCGGAATGCGGGTCGAGCTTCAATTCGGTCTGCACCATCAAAGCCAGCGCCTGATGCCCACAGCGGAAGTCCACCGGACGCGTTGCGATCAGGATTGGCAGTCGCTGGCCAGCGACGATCATGTCGTCCCTCGTACTGCCTGCACCAGAGCCGCCACGCGCTCAACCGGCACATCGCCGGGAACCCGCATCACAACGTCCGGGCCGATCTCCAGCGTCAAGACCGGCAAAACCGCCGCCGGCAGCGGCGGCGCCAAAACATTCACAGTCTCGCTCGCCTCCACCGCAATCGCCAAAGGTACAAATGCAGGCTCGCCATCCCCGATCTCCAACGGGCCCGACATAGCCTCAAAAGGCAGGGCCAGAATGCCCTCGCGCGCTTGCCGGCGCCAGAAGGAAAGCTGGTGCGGAACAACGTCGTGACGGCGCGCGACATCAGCAACACGAACACCAGGCTCAAAGCTTTCCGCGACAATCCGCGCCTTCATATCATCCGGCCAACGTCGGTTTCCACGACGCGGCTCGACAACCTCGTAGCGCCCAACAAATCCATCATCTGCCATGCCAATCTCCACATAGTCCTGGAAACCAGAGGTGGCTCGGTTTGTCTGAACAGTTTCGGGCGTTTTGCTAAGTGGATTTCCGCCTCGATTATGCTGCCACCATCATCGGCGTCAGCGCATTGAAGTAGGCCCGATCCGGCGTCTGCCGGTCAAG
>NZ_QFBC01000043.1:0-2500 GCF_003122325.1 Rhizobium album | reverse complement strand
CGTCCGTCGTGAAGAGGGCAACAACCCTGACCTCCAGCTAAGGTCCCGAAGTCATGGCTAAGTGGGAAAGGATGTGAGGATCCCAAAACAACCAGGATGTTGGCTTAGAAGCAGCCATCATTTAAAGAAAGCGTAACAGCTCACTGGTCTAAATAAGGGTCTTTGCGCCGAAAATGTAACGGGGCTAAAGCCATGCACCGAAGCTGAGGATGCATACTTAACCGTATGTGTGGTAGCGGAGCGTTCCGTAAGCCGATGAAGGGATACCCGTGAGGGGTCCTGGAGGTATCGGAAGTGCGAATGTTGACATGAGTAACGATAAAGAGGGTGAGAGACCCTCTCGCCGAAAGACCAAGGGTTCCTGCTTAAAGTTAATCTGAGCAGGGTTAGCCGGCCCCTAAGCCGAGGCAGACATGCGTAGGTGATGGGAACCACGTTAATAATCGTGGGCCTGGTGGTAGTGACGGATTGCGTAACTTGTACGATCTTATTGGATTGGTCGTGCAGGGAAGCGGTTCCAGGAAAGAGCTCCACCGTATAGACCGTACCCGAAACCGACACAGGTGGTCAGGTAGAGCATACCAAGGCGCTTGAGAGAACTATGCTGAAGGAACTCGGCAAATTGCACGCGTAACTTCGGAAGAAGCGTGACCCCATTTTACGCAAGTGAGGTGGGGTGGCACAGACCAGGGGGTAGCGACTGTTTATCAAAAACACAGGGCTCTGCGAAGTCGAAAGACGACGTATAGGGTCTGACGCCTGCCCGGTGCTGGAAGGTTAAGAGGAGAGGTGCAAGCTTTGAATCGAAGCCCCAGTAAACGGCGGCCGTAACTATAACGGTCCTAAGGTAGCGAAATTCCTTGTCGGGTAAGTTCCGACCTGCACGAATGGCGTAACGACTTCCCCGCTGTCTCCAGCATAGACTCAGTGAAATTGAATTCCCCGTGAAGATGCGGGGTTCCTGCGGTCAGACGGAAAGACCCCGTGCACCTTTACTATAGCTTTACACTGGCATTCGTGTCGGCATGTGTAGGATAGGTGGTAGGCTTTGAAGCGGGGACGCCAGTTCTCGTGGAGCCATCCTTGAAATACCACCCTTATCGTCATGGATGTCTAACCGCGGTCCGTCATCCGGATCCGGGACAGTGTATGGTGGGTAGTTTGACTGGGGCGGTCGCCTCCGAAAGAGTAACGGAGGCGCGCGATGGTGGGCTCAGACCGGTCGGAAATCGGTCGTCGAGTGCAATGGCATAAGCCCGCCTGACTGCGAGACTGACAAGTCGAGCAGAGACGAAAGTCGGTCATAGTGATCCGGTGGTCCCGCGTGGAAGGGCCATCGCTCAACGGATAAAAGGTACGCCGGGGATAACAGGCTGATGACCCCCAAGAGTCCATATCGACGGGGTTGTTTGGCACCTCGATGTCGGCTCATCGCATCCTGGGGCTGGAGCAGGTCCCAAGGGTTTGGCTGTTCGCCAATTAAAGCGGTACGTGAGCTGGGTTCAGAACGTCGTGAGACAGTTCGGTCCCTATCTGCCGTGGGTGTAGGAATATTGACAGGATCTGTCCCTAGTACGAGAGGACCGGGATGGACATATCTCTGGTGGACCTGTTGTCGTGCCAACGGCATAGCAGGGTAGCTATATATGGACGGGATAACCGCTGAAGGCATCTAAGCGGGAAACCCCCCTGAAAACGAGTATTCCCTATCAGAGCCGTGGAAGACGACCACGTTGATAGGCCGGGTGTGGAAGTGCAGCAATGCATGAAGCTTACCGGTACTAATCGCTCGATCGAACTTCTTCGTTCCCATTATCAATGCTCATGTTCATCGGCGGACAAGCGCTTCGCGCTTGCCGCGAGATGAACATCGACCTTCTCGCTCACGCACGCACCGCCCTTCGGGCTGTGCTGCGCGGGCGCGCCCGGACATCCGGCGGCGCGGCTCTGCCGGCTGCGGGTGCCATGCGAAAGGTTGAAATGTCAAAGACGTGTTCAAAAATCAAACGGGCTTAGCCTGTACCAGCTTCTCATTTGTTGCGCTTCGCTGACCTGGTGGTCATTGCGGGGTGGCTGCACCCGTTCCCTTTCCGAACACGGCCGTGAAACGCCCCTGCGCCAATGGTACTTCGTCTCAAGACGCGGGAGAGTAGGTCGCTGCCAGGTCTGCGAAACGCAACAACAATCTTCTCTCGACAAGAAGGCCAAACGGCCGGTAAAAGGCCGCATGAAGCGGCCTTTCGCTTTTGCGAATACCTGAAATAATCCGGGGGGGCATCATTCTGCGCCCCTCGCAGGAGGCAGATCCCAAAGGGGTTTGCCCGAAACAACGCATAAACCTAGCCGTTTATGCTCGACGCGATAAATCCAATAGGGATTTACGCTAAAGCCGGATAAACTGCGCTGCAGTTTACCCAGAGGACGCGGGGTGGAGCAGCCCGGTAGCTCGTCAGGCTCATAACCTGAAGGCCGCAGGTTCAAATCCTGCCCCCGCAACCAA
>NZ_QFBC01000042.1 GCF_003122325.1 Rhizobium album | reverse complement strand
CTGACGGATCGTGGCCTTCACGCGTTTGCCGAGCTTGATGTAGAGCTGCACGGCCCTCATGCGGTCTTCGTACGAATACATGAACTATCTCCTGTTAGTCCAAGAATTCGTCCGCACCTCCCTTATCAGCGTCCAATCTTCACCCCCCTGTAGACGATGAGCGCTTGAGCTATGGAGAACCTCAGACCGCCGACAATAGGGCTCGGGCGCGAGATCTAGCGCTGGGCCATCAGCAGCGATACGGCAAAATCCCATTTCAGCCGCGCGGCGATCGGCAGATCGGCCAACATCCAGGCGAGCCGCTCGGCGTCCGGCCGCGCCGCATAGATGGCGCTCACCAAGTCCACCGCGGCAAGCGACGCGGGACGGCCGGACTGCAGCGCGTCATCGGCGTGGTCGACCGCCGAAACAAGTCGATCGTCCCAAGCCAGCTTCAAGAGTTCGGCAGGGCTTGTCGCAAACCTCGATCGCGGCCGCAGCTATGGCCTGAATGATGCCACTTTCATGCTTTGTTAACTTTTTGCAATCCGAAGAGACGCGCAAGCAGATCGTTACGATAGCCGCGCGGATAGGAGAAATCCTGATCCGTCTGCCTGCCGGCAAGCCAGCTTACATAAGCATGGATGGAAAAACAGACGATCAGCAAGGTCATGAAGGACAGGGAGGTGGAGCGGCCGATCAGGTTTTCCACCACATTGCTGACGAGCGTCATGACGACGAAGGCGAAGCCCAGGCTGAGATGGGCATCGCGCAGATGGCCGATCGCCATGAGCAGCAGCAGCATTATGAAGGCGAGCGCGCCCATGAGCAGCAGCAAGCCGACGAGGCCGCCTTCGATCAGGATCGTGACATAGCCATTGTGGAAGTTGTCCAGCACCCAGCCATGGGTGTCCTGAAAAGCGAGCAGCCGGGGCGTGGTCCAGAAGCCGCCGACGCCAAACCCGAGAAACAGGCGGTCGCGCAATTGTTCGAGGCCATAGAACCATAGCGTGGTGCGGTTGCTGGTATTGAATGTCGCGCCCAGCACCCCGATCCTGTCGTCCGTCAGCGAAATCGTCGACGCGACGAGATGAAGAAGCGGTATCATGCAGGCGAGCAACAGCAGCAGCGACACACGCTGCGCCGTTTTGGGAAGCCGGGAGGCGATCAATGCTGCAATACCGATGACCGCGATGAGCTGGCCGCCTCGCGATCCTGAAAACACAAGGCAAGTCCCGGCGATCGCAAACACCACCACCCGGATCGCCACGGCGATCCGGCTTTTAGGCAGAGGTATCGCAACCGAGCTGACCACGACATAGGCGGCGAGAGCGCCAAGCTCGTTTTTCTGACCCGCCAGCCCCTTCCAGTCACCCTCCAGCTCCCAGCCCGTTTCGATGCCGATGTCGGGGAAAAGCAGCACGGTCACGAAACATGCCGTCACGAAGCAGCCTACCAGGCGGTAATGGATGACCAGAATCTCATCGAGCCACTTTAGGTTGACGATGCAGATCGATACCATCACGGTCAGGGAAATCAGAGTGGCCTTCATCATGGCGCTCGCACCGCCCTCGCTCCAGGCCGCCGAAGCGATCGTATAAGCCAGGAAAGCGAGCAGCAGAGTCCATTCGGCCGATAGCGAAACTCGGATGCCGCGGGTGATATAGGTATAGACGATGATCGCGAGGGAAAGGCCGCCGAACAGCGCATAGCGCAACGGCTCTCCCAGCCCGCCCAACAGCGAATTGGCCCCCGGATTCCACAGCGACACGCCCATCAGCGCATAGATCGCGAAGCTCTCGATTTTCGGCGATGTCATGTTCCAGATCCGAGCGGCGGCCTGCCGTTACAGGCGCATCTGCCCGTTCAATCTTGCCGAGAATGGTAAATAATTCGTCACCGCGCTGCAGCTCTTACGGCATTCGCACAATTACAACCGTTAACGCAAATATGAATTAGAAGCGGCAAGCGGAAGTTCCGTGGTTCCATTATTCAACGCCATGCGCAATTATTAGCGGATATTCTTACGCCATTCCCGAATGCGAAAAGATCAAACCCGGTCAAACAACGATAGAAGATCGACCATGAACGCCGCTCATGCTGGTTACAAGCCGGAACTCGACGGGATCCGCGCGCTCTGCATATTGTTTACAATGGCAAACCATATTCCCGGCACGCCTTGGGCCATTAACGGCTCGGTGGGCGTCGATATCTTCTTCGCTCTCAGCGGGTGGCTGATAACCTGGCTGCTGATCCATGACACCACCGTCGGCAAGGCGGCAAAGCTTTCTTCCTATTATATCCGCGCGTCTTCCGCATCGTGCCGCTTTATGCCGTCACTATCGTCCTGTACGGACTGGCGGCGATAAGCCTCGGCTACCTGACGGGAGGCGATGCCGAAATCATCGATTTCCGCAACGGGCTTCCCTATTTTGGAACCTTCAACGGCGAATACATGCATCAAGAAGATGGAACCCTGTTCGGGCATTCCTGGACGCTGGGCATCGAGGAAAAATTCTACATCATCTGGCCGTTGATCATGGTGCTGCTGTGGAAGAACCGCCTGCTGGCCGGCATCGCGCTGGTGAGCTGCCTGCTGGTGCTGACCTGGATCGGGCGCAACCCGGAACTTCTGATCCGCGGCTATGCGGGCCTGAGCTTCGGCGCGGCATTGGCGGTCGCCGCATCCCAGTCGAAGGGCCTCGCAGACTGGCTCCGCTCGCGCAGCGCCATCTGGATGCCGCTGGCGGGAATTGCGATCGCCTATGCGGATTCGCTGGTCTCTCCGCATCCGTACCTGTGGAACGTACTGATCTCCTTCTTCGCCGCCGGCCTGATCGGAAGCCTCTGGCTTGGCGAGAAAAGGTGGCTGAACCGGGCTCTTTCCCTGCCTCCGCTCGCCGCCGCCGGACGGCTGACCTACGCAATCTATCTCACGCATGTTCTGGCGATGAATGTGGTTGTGCTGGCGCTGTCGAAGCTGAACATCGCCTTGCCGTGGCTGGCGCTCTTCGTCATTTGCTACTGCGCCTCGGTCGCCGTCGCCATCGTGCTGCATCGCGTGATCGAAAAGCCGATGATCGAGGCCGGGCGGAACATCGTGAAGCGCTCCGCCCCGCCCGTCACCGTTCCCGCCTGAAGCCGTTCAAGGCCCGGCATAGCCGCCCGCCGCGGACGATTTGAACTCGCGCCGGTAGCGCATCGGCGGCAGGCCCTTGGCGGCGCGGAACTGGCGGGTGAAATGCGCGGTGCCGGAAAATCCGCATTCGGCGGCGATATGGCACATGGGCAGGCCGGACTGCCCTAGCATTACAGTTGCGATTTTGATTTGATGTGAGCTTGTGTGGCTACGGCTTGATGTGCCCGACGCCAAAGCGACCATGCGATAATATGTGCAGGTTCGATATGTCGTCGCGCAAGACGTGTTGCAATCCGTCGGATTTCCTGGATCGACCAGCGGATCAGAGCCGGAGCCCTTTCGGTATTCGTTTCATCGCGCTTTTTGGGGGCGTCGCGGCATTGGCGCGATGGCGGATCGCCGCCGTCATGGCGAATGCAAGCATGACGAGCGAGACATGGCGATGCCAGCCATGCCAGGAGCAGGTCGACATGGAGGCGTTGCTGGCCGACAAGGGGTTCGACAACAATCATCTGCGTGGATTGCTCCGAGAAACAACACTACAATCATCGCCGATACCACGAGAGCCTCGACAATCTCACCCCCGCTGACCTCTGTTTCGGACGCGGCCAGACCATCCTGCTCGAACGCGAAAAGATCAAACGAGACACGATCAACAGCGCCGCTTGAACCACAAGGCCAAAGCGGCTTAATCAACACGCAAACCGAGCCGCAAACTCCAATCTTCCAAAGACCAAAAAGCCTCAAATCATTCGACGACGGACAATGGACCTCGTCAAGTCTATCGGCCAGTTCCGGCATGGTGATGTCGGGTCTGGCCTCGAGCTGAGCAATCAGAAAGCGCCGATAGGCCGCAAGCTTGCCACTGCCGGACGGACAACCCTGGCGGGGTGGCGATACGGCTCCCGTCTCGCGCCGGCGCTGCATGAGGCGGATGGCCGTGCTGTCACCAATGGCGAAACGGCGCGCTGCTGCACGGCAGGAATATCCTGCTTCAACCATTGCAACAACCCGCTCACGGATATCAAGAGAATGCAATTTGCCCATGAAACACCTCAGCCAAGGAGGGAATCTTGAAATCCACTGAACGCAAATAGATAACGATTCACGTTTTGTGAACGAGGCTTTAGCATTGCAGAACGTGATAAGTTTTCGGACTATCGCTTTTACTTAGTGCACTATTCGCAGCGGTGGCGCTGAGCTTGTGGTAGGGCGCGCGCATGGCTGGCGAATTCCAGGTCAACGGCAAAAGCGCGAGCTCGCTTTTTTCTCTAAGGGTTCATCGGGGCGAAGGCATGGCCTTGGTCGCTATGAACTGGCGCGGCGGTCCGCCGCCGCCCGACTTTGTTGGATTCGCGATTGAATACCGGCCTCCAGGCGGCACGCGGTTTCTCGCAGTATCCAATCGCATCGCGTTTCCTGACCAAGATGGTGCGGGCAATCCGAACAAGCTGTCTTCGCGGCTGTCGCCAATACAGAAGTTTCGCTGGGTTCACTTCCCGTTCGACGCCAAGAAGAGCGGCGAATACACCTATATGGTCACGCCGGTCTTCATGGATGTGGCACGACGGCTGAGCTATGAAGAACCTCAGACCGCCGACATAGAGCTCAGGCGCGAAGGCGGAGCAGGCATTGGCGTGGATGGGGTTCGAAGGCGGCGCGCAATCAATGAGACCCTGGACGAGGCAATCGCCGATCCCAGCGCACGGGTCTACGTCGTGGCCTGTGATTTCAGCGAGCGCGGTTTCGTCGATCGGCTACGACAACTCGGAGGCCGATTGAAGATCATCATTGACGACGATGGAAAGCACGGCGCGGCCCATTCGGGCGAAACGCGATCCGCCGACATCCTGATCGCATCCGCCGGCGCCGAGAACGTCAAACGCCAGCATATGGGCAAGCTGCAGCACAACAAGATGATCGTCGTAGACGGCGACCGCGTAAAGAAGGCGGTAGGAGGCTCCACCAACTTTAGTTGGCGCGGCTTTTACGTCCAGTCGAATGGCAGAAACTCGTGCTCGAGTACTCCCATCAAGACATCGTCGTGCCAAGCACCGTTCACGAAAGCTGCCTCTCGTTCCCTGCCTTCAATGACGAAACCGCATTTTTCATAAGCTCGGATGGCGCGTTGATTGTAGGCAAGCACCCGGACTCCGACCCGATGAAGCTGCAAGTCGGCAAAAGCGTGTCGCAGGATCAAGGAAATAGCTTCGCTGCCCAAGCCTTGGCCGAGCAGCGTCGGGTCGAGAATTCCAACGGCCATCGAAGCACGTCGGTCATGGAGAGCGACATTATCCAGCCTGATCTCACCGACGAGCCTGCCGCCGACTTCGATCACCCAGGCATAAGGATGATCGATGAGCCTCTGCACCCAGCGCAGCGCACCGTCTCTTGTCAAAGGACGTACAGCGCCTCGGCTCACTCCAAACATCTCGATTATTTCTGCATGATTACCCAAGGAAAGGCGAGCTTCCACGTCATCTGCAGAAGCTTGCCGGAGCTGAAGATTTTTTCCTTTCAGTACGCCGAGCAGGGGCATGTCTATCCTTTGACGTATCCCAGACCTTCAACGATCTTTCCGTCCCGTACGCGCATGATGTTTACCCCTCGAATCCGATCCGCCTCGCTCTTGCTCCAGCGAAGCTGCCAACGGATGATTCCGCGATCCTCGCCGGCCCAAATCTCCTCTGCTTCGAAGACAAGGTTCGCAGAGGATGCAATCCCCTTCCAGAAGTCGAGACAAGCCTCACGCCCTTCGTAGCGCGCACCATCCGGTGCTGGCGCGGTATTCTCGAGAACGCAGTCTTCACCGATGAGATCATCAAGATCTTCAGGGCGATGCCTTTCGAACGCATTATGGAAACGGGTGACGATTTCGAGGGTGGTTTTGCTGTCGGCATTCATCTTTTCACCTCTTGAGAACGGGGCCTAGAAAGGCTTTTCGGCCTTGTCGGTGCGATAGAGGCTTACGGCGACCTCCCGGGGTTTGCCCCTCGGCCCTGCTCTCGCAACCTTGCGCCAGGCGTCCAGCGTGGCCTGGTCGCGCCAGCATTCGAAGAGATTGACGCGCGTTGGATCGACCGCGTCTGCGCTTATGGAGAAGTCGAGACAGCCGTCATACGTCCTCGCGCGTTCGACCATGCTCTTGAAACCTTCCACTGCACCGTCCCGCTTCTCAGCGTCAGTGCGGGTATAACCGGCAATGATAATCATGGGTTTCCTCCTTGAAACGCCGATGGGTTGTTTCTGTCAAGCAGGTAGCGGCGCCGGCTGGCCGGGATTGTTGAGGACCATCCCGGACGTCCATCCGTCCCCGAACGCCGACCCGGTCGTCCGCCTACTCGCTAATCTCGGGCACGACGAGTTTCGTGAGCTTGTCGAGCGAGTCCTGCCAGCCGAGATAGCAGGCCTCGGCGGGAATCACGTCCGGCACACCCTGCTGCTCGATGTTGACCTCCGTGCCCACGGACACAGCCTTCAACGTCACCGTCACCACCATCTCGCCCGGCAGGCCGGGGTCGTCGAAGCTGTCGGTGTAGACGAGGCGTTCGCCCGGAACGAGCTCCAGATAGGTTCCGCCGAAGGAGTGGCTGTGGCCAGCCGTGAAGTTCCGGAACGACATCCTGTGCTTGCCGCCGACCTTTGCATCCAGCTCATGGACGGTGCAGACAAACCCGTATGGCGGAAGCCAGCTCGCCACCGCGTCCGGTTCGAGGAATGCGCGATACAGCTTCTCGGGCTTCGTGGCGATGACGCGGTGCAGGCGGATAGTGCTGGGCATGGAACTCTCCCTGGGGTTCAGTTTCATCGGGTTTGCTCGATCGTCCTTAGCGGTGAGATCGGAGCAGGAGTTCAAACAGTCGTGCTGTGGCGCATCTCGCGGGCGGCCAATTGCCGCCCGATGCAGTTAAGACGAACGAAGGCGAGAGGATCCGACAGGCCATCGCAATAAATCCGGGCGCCGTTCCGACTTGTCATTGGTCTGCGGTCTTCTGCGGATATTCGAGCTGCATGGCGACCACATCGGTGGTGCGCGCTCCATAGCGCGCGGTGATTGCGTCGAGCACGAGGTCGAGCGCATCGGCCGGCTTGCGGCCGGGAAAGGCCGACACGCGCCGGCCTTCCGGCCAGTTCGCGCCCGACCGGTCGGGCACGATGCGGACGCCGTTCATGGTCACAACCACGTCCGGCGAACCGGCGTAGCTCGTCGCATTCGCACGGTAGGTTCGCGACCATGCGTCGGCAACCAGCGCCAGCGATACTTCGTCCATACCCCGCTCCAGCCTTATGCCGAGCTCCTCGCGGTTCCAGAAAGCCATCCGGTTGGCGAGCACCGTCGTCGCAAACGGCCGGGTGAGCCTGAATGCACCGCTCGCATGCCGTGCATCCCATTGCTCGAGGCCGAGGTCATGTGCGACCGCTTCCGCCTTCATCCGGCCGGAAATCGCTTCGATCAGCATCAGCATCATCGGCATGGAGGCGGTGATGCCGGTCGTCGTCGCAACCGTGCCGTCCACCACCAGCCTTCGGTCGGCGACATACCGGACCATGGGGACCTCGTCGCGCATCTGCTTGAGGTAGTACCAGTGTGTCGTCACTCGCTTGCCGTCGAGCAGGCCGGCCGCGCCGACCACGGTGGCGCCGACGCATACACTGACGATGGTCGCGCCCTTTTCCGCCTGGCTCCTGATCCAGGCCAGCGCAGCCGGATCGTCGTGGGGTTCCATGGCCGGCACGATCACATAGTCGGCGCCTTGCGGATGCTCGGCGTCGAACCGCGCAATCGTCGCATCCGCCTCTACCGAAAGCGCCGGATAGAGCCGCACCGGACCCGGACCGGTCGCCAGCATCACCACGTCGGCGACGTCGGCGCGGCGCAGAATGCCGGTGGGCATGAGGTAGTCGGTCGTCTCGGTGGCATCATTGATTCCGATGATGGCGATCAGAGGCCGTTGCCGCTTCGGTGGCTTCAATGCGGCCAGCATGGCGTCCATCTCCTCCTGCGGCACCGCTGGCGCTTCGGCCGCAGCCGTTGCGGAAGGCAGGCTGAGCACCCAGCCGCCGAAGCCGGCCAGCGAGAGGACGACGAGGGCGACGCCGCCCCGGATGAGCCAGGATCTGGACATGGCAGAGCTTCTCCAGCGAATGAAACGGGAAGCGCCTTCGGTCGGTTGCCCGGCCTTCCGGCGCTCTCATCGGCTGAGCCGAATCTAGCAATTACGGCCCATGGCAGAAATGACAAAAGGATGGTAATTTCTGCCAATGCATCCTGTGGCCTTCATCGTCTATCCGGGTTTCGAGCTGCTCGATGTTTCCGGGCCGGCATCCGTCTTCAACGGAGCCAACCGCGCCCTGCGCCAGCGCGGCAAGCCGGAATTCTACAATGTCGTGATCGCTTCGACCGAAGGCGGCGCTGTCGAAAGCAGCGCCGGCGTCGCGGTCGAGACGCGACCGATCGCCGAACTTCGATACGGACAGGCCCGGACCGTTCTGGTTGCCGGGGCCGAGCGCGAGCCGTTGATGCAGGCGGTGGCAGACCCGGTCCTGCGGGCTTCCCTCCCACGACTGATCAGCAAGGCCGAACGGTTCGGCTCCGTCTGCACCGGCGGCTTTGTGCTGGCGGCGCTCCGACTGCTCGACGGCCGTCGCGTCGCAACCCATTGGGATTCCTGCACGCCCTTTGCAAAGGCCTTTCCGAAGGTCACAGTCGATCCCGAGGCACTCTACGTCAACGACGGCCGGCTCTGGACATCGGCCGGGGTGACGACCGGGATCGACATGGCGCTGGCGATGGTCACACATGACCTCGATGCGACGATTGCCGGCGAGGTCGCCAAGCGGCTCGTCCTCTATGCCCGGCGCCCCGGTTACCAGTCCCAGTTCAGCCCGGTGCTGCAGGCGCAGGTGAAGGGCGACAGTCCATTTATCGACCTGATCGGCTGGATACACTCGAACCTCGACTTGGCCCTGGACGTGCCGTCGCTGGCGGCCCGCGCGAGCATGAGCGAACGCACGTTCCATCGCAGGTTCGTGGCGGCGACTGGCGAGACGCCGGCCCGCTTCGTCGAGGTCGCGAGGCTCGACGCCGCGCGTATGCTTCTGTCGCGCGGGCTATCGCAGAAAACGGTCGCGGCGCAAGTGGGCCTGTTCCCGCCCACCCGCCTGGCCGAAGCCTTCGAGCGTCGCTTTGGCGTCGCCCCGAGGTTGTTCCGCGACATGCACGCTGAACTGTGAGTGCCGATCATAAGAAATCTGCGTGACCAGGGCTAAGGGTTTGTCCACAAGCACCTGCCTGGAGGGTTTTGGGGCACTTTGTCCAAACTTGCGACATAGCGGCATTCAGGAGCTCTGCGACGAAAACTCGCCTTCAAGCAGCCCCATCATGACATCGTCGTGCCAGGAATCGTTCACGAAAGCTGCCTCTCTTTCCCGGCCGTCAATGACGAAGCCGCATTTTTCGTAAGCTTGGATGGCGCCTCGACGATTGTTATTTTCTTCGATTTGATCAGGTTGAGATCCGCGTCGCGATCATACTGCACACGCATGTTTGTTTCCTTTTCGGGAAGTTGAGAGCTTGAGGGGCGGCCAGACTTCGACCAGCTCGAACTCTTGTGGGCCTGTCAAATGATAGGCCTGCTCGAAGATCGACCAGATCATCGCGGCTGTGATTTCCTTGCCGCTGCTGTCAGCGAATTCCTGGACACGACGGCTGAGGTCGACCTGGAGTGGCCGTGGCAGTTTCAGGCCCTTGTCCTGTTCGATCACCCAGGCGACACCGCCCTTGCCGGACTGGCTGTTCACGCGGATGACCGCCTCATATGTCTCCCCGATGTCTGCCGGATCGACAGGCAAATAAGGCATCTCCCAGATGCCGTCATTGCGCTGTCCATGGGCAGCGAAACCCTTGCGGATCGCGTCCTGATGCGAGCCGGAGAAGGCGGTATGCACCAGCTCGCCGGCATAGGGATGGCGCGGATGGACCGGCAACCCGTTGCAATGCTCCACGGTTTTCACCACGTCGCGGATGGCCGGAAAGTAGAGTTTCGGATCGATCCCCTGCGTGTAGAAGTTCAGCGCCAGCGTCACCAGGTCGACATTGCCGGTTCGCTCGCCGTTGCCGAACAGGCAGCCTTCAATACGATCAGCGCCGGCGAGCAAGGCCTGTTCAGCCGCGGCCACGGCGGTTCCCCGGTCGTTGTGCGGATGGATGCTGATGACCACGGCATCACGACGGGAGATATTGCGGCAGAACCATTCGATCTGGTCGGCGTAGACATTGGGCGTCGCCACTTCGACCGTCGCCGGCAGGTTCAGGATCGCGGGGCGTTCCGGCGTCGGCTGCCACACGTCGAGCACGCGTTCGCAAATCTCCAGCGCGAAGTCAGATCGTGTCCCAGGAGGTGGTGTATCAGGGTATCGGCGGTCACCAGTGTTTTTCCGGTAGGGTCGGGTTGTTCAAGACCAACCTGAAGGAAAGATCACCGATGACCGACGACATGATGACCCTGCG
>NZ_QFBC01000041.1 GCF_003122325.1 Rhizobium album | reverse complement strand
CAGGGTCATCATGTCGTCGGTCATCGGTGATCTTTCCTTCAGGTTGGTCTTGAACAACCCGACCCTACCGGAAAAACACTGGTGACCGCCGATACCCTGATACACCACCTCCTGGGACACGATCTGAGATGCGCCTCCAATCCTTGATCCTGCCGAACATGTTTTCGATGCGATGTCGCTGTTTATAGAGAACGGCATCGTATTCGGCGGGATGTTTCCGCTTTTTGCGTGGCGGAATGCAGGGCGAAATGCCCTTTTCGATCAATCCGTTGCGAAACCAGTCTGCATCATAGCCACGATCCGCCAGCAATTCCTTTGCCTTGGGCAGACGTTCCATCAGATGCCGGGCTCCCTTGTAATCGCTGACCTGACCTGCGGTGAGGAAAAACAGCAGGGGCCGCCCCAGGCCATCGGTAACGGCATGGAGCTTCGAGTTCAGGCCGCCTCTGGTTTTCCCGATACATCTGGAAAGAGCCCCTTTTTGAGCAGGCTGGCTGCGGTGCGATGGGCTTTGAGATGGGTGGCGTCGATCATCAGCCTGTCGGGTTGGCCTGCCTTGCCGGCAAGTGCCTCGAATATCCGGTTGAACACGCCAAGCCGACTCCAGCGGATGAAGCGGTTGTAGAGCGTCTTGTGCGGGCCGTAGTCCTTCGGGGCATCTTTCCACTGAAGTCCATGTTTCAAAACATAAATAATCCCACTCACGACCCGACGATCATCAACCCGCTCAACGCCGTGCGACAACGGAAAATACGGCCGGATCCGGCCAAATTGCGTGGGTGTCAGCAAAAACAAATCACTCATGGCAAACTCCTCCTGCCGAGAGTGAATCAGAACCGAAGCCGATTGCAAAGAAATTTAATTAATAGGGCCTGAGCCTAATCCGAAAGGGTCTGGCGCGGCGATACGGGTTGCACGAATCTATAGATCAAGGGATCAAGCAGGCGCGGCGTTACAGGTGCTGACAGAATCCCTATCGGCCAATCCAGATGACAAAGCTTTGCATGCCGAGGTCGCTAGACATCATTTTTCGGAAGCCTCAGCTAATGACGAAGTTGTGGAAAGCCATCTTCGTCGTGCGTATTCCACAGGCGATGGAAATTTCGAAGCAAGATTCGAACTCGCTCAGTTTTTATTTTACCGTGGAGAAATGGTGAAATCGGCCGCTCTCTTTGAAGAGATCGACAAAAAAGCGCCTCAGACCTTTCGGCCTGTCGCAAACCGCGAAAACCTTTTCATCAAGCGAATCCCGACACAATCAGGCTATGTGCAATCCATTTCAGGGCACATGTTTTTTGTTCGTAGCGGTGCGTATCCCAGAGAAATATTCGCCCACAAATCATCGATCGTTGAAGGTGAATTTGAGGATATGAGTGTCGGGACAAATCTCCGCTTTACCATCAGATTCAATCGCAAGGGGCCTGTCGCCACGTCTATAGAAATCGAATAAGCGACGCTTGTTGTCTGACAGAGAGATCCGGAAAAGGCGGGAATTACCGGGAATAACCGGGAACAGGCGGAAAGCACCGATATATCAAGCCGATAGTGCATAATAAACTGGCAGCGGTGCAAAAGCGATTTTGACACGACTTGGCGGAAAACTTGCCACGCGATGCCCGGAATAGGGAAAATCGCCGAGGTCTTCGAACAAGTTTTCAAAAGTCTTCGAAACAGCTTCGAAGCGCCTTCAAGATATTGAAATACAACAGCTCTGCTTTTGAAACTCGGCGGGCGGTGAGAGGAATTTTATCGCCGAAATTGCTGGAAAATCCAATTTGAATTCCCGCCTGAGGGCGGAAATCTACGTTGAAGAGGCATTGTTTAGCGATTTCAATGCCTTAATTCAGGGCGACTTGTCAAAAGATTTCCGCCTCTCTCCAGCTACCCCTACCGCGCTTTGCCTGCGTACTCGCGGAAGTGCTGGGCAAAAGCAGCCAAGCTCAGGTGCAGTTCGGTTCCTCGATCCGATCGGAATGTGATGCGATCCGGTGTGCCGCTTTCGATCAACAGAGAATGGATTAAACGGTTCGCTATGTCCTCCATACTCGAATGCGAGCCGTCATCCATTTTAATGGTTTTGCCGCTCAATCGAAATCTGTCGTTGATACAGCCGTGTTCTTGAAGCTTTCGAAGATATAAAGCACCCGTGACGAGAAGCATTTCGGTTTCAAGAGGCGCCGTCGTTTCCTTCCAACTCCTGCTTAGTTCGGCCAGGCGATCAGCGATCTCCCCAAGCCTCTGGAAGTACAATGCCGGATCTTTGTGCATCGAGTTCTCCTGTCGCTTGATCTGGCTCAACCAGGCACAACAATAAATCGTGTATTAGAAATCGTAATCGCTAAGAGTTTGAAACGTAAATATTGTCTTAACACATACAATACATATTCTCACGAGCATTAAGCCGAGCGTTTGCCAGTGCCAGGCTCTCTGGCTGCGTCATCGAGACGGCGCTTCAGAAGCAAGCGAAGCCTGGGGATCGTCGCCTCGACGAGATCGATATCCGACAAATCGGCGACCTCCTCGCGAAGGCGGTTAAAAAGAGAGGTGGCCTCGCGTGTTACGCGACCGATAGGCGGCTTCTGTTTGGCCTCACCATAAACCGACCAGACAACGTGCGCGAGTTTCTCCATAAGAGCCTCATCGAGCGGCTCAGCGCCGCTTTCGAGCGTCTCCGGTAGCTGTCCCTGAAACATTTCGCCCTCGCCAGTCGTCAGCCAATTCACATCTATTCGAAACAGCAGGCGATAGGATGCCAAAACGTCGGCATCCGGAGTGCGTTCACCACGCTCATAATACGCAAGCGTGTTTTTGCTGATGCCCAGACGTTCAGCGAACTGATGTCTATCGGGGTCGCCTAGCCTACGCCGCACGTCCCGCAAGCGTGCTCCAAGCGCCGTTTTCGGTTCATTTTCCGGCTTCGACAATCGCTCACGCAAAGACAACATTTGCGTATTTACAAATACGCAAATGTGGTCTATCCCTATCGTTAGCAGCCAGCGAACAGCGGCTGCGATTGCTCACATACGATCAACAAAAAGCGGATGTTGACGCATCCGCCCTTTGCAGGAGGTTCCCGATGGCGAAATCCAAATGGGACAAGCACTCCATTCTCGCTGAACTTCGTCGGCGTGGCATGACGCTGACGAGATTGGCAGAGATCAGAGGCGTCAGCCCCGGCGGCTTTCGCACTATCTGGAGCAGGCCGAACCAGGCATCGGAAGCGGCTATCGCCGAGTTTATCGGCGTCGCCGTCGAAGAGCTTTTTCCGGACCGCTATCCAAAGAAGACCACGACAATTCTTTCTCACGAGTACGCTGCAGAGTCCACAGACAGCCAAAGGGCTGCCTGAGACGTGGCGCGGGCGGACGGCTGTTCTAGCCTTTCGTATCCGGTAGCGGCCCTTTGGCCGCTCGGCAGGGCGATGTCGTATTGCGTTTCATTGTTGCCCCGGCTGTCCAGTCCGATCGTCCGCGCCACACCCCGACAATCCCTTTTCATCCCGGGTGCCACAATGGCCAAAGCGCACGACAAAATAGACAGAAATTATTTCATTCCTTCCCGCTCCCCAGTCTGCCGCGTGCTGGAAACGGTGCTCATCTGGAGCGTCGCCGTCGCCGGCATCGTTGCCGGCATTTCAACGATCGTTTTCCAGTTGGGAGCAATGCGGTGAGTGGCGATCCATTGATCAATCTGCACTCGGCCCGCTCCCGGCACGATGGCATCTACCACGCCTGTATTATGGCAGTGCGCGACGGCTTTCCGCATCTTACGGCGCAAGCGATCATCGATCCGCCGCACGAATGGTTTGACGCGGCACTTGCCCGTCAGATTGTGATCCACATCATGGTGCGTGCCTTCGGTCTCCCGAAGCGCAGCGTTGCCCAGCATCAGGCGCGTTCGCGCGAGGCCGTCAATCGTGGCCTACGCGTCGTCGAGCGGCGCCTTGAGACCCCACGTTTCCGCAATCACTACGACCGGATGGTCAGCGCCGCGCGCGGCTCGCTGACCGCCCGCATGGAGGATGCCGCGTAATGGCTGAGTACCTTCGCATTCCGCTTTCGAAAATTCACATAGGCGATCGGGAAAGGCCGATCGATGAGGACTGCGCCCAGGCTATTGCTGCAAGCATGGCCGAATGCGGGCTGATCAACCCGATCACGGTTCGAAGAACTCCTGCGGCCAACAACGGAGCTACGCCGTTTACTCTTGTCGCGGGCGGGCATCGCCTGCGCGGAGGCGTCATCAACGAATGGTCCGAAATCGACGCCATTGTTGTGGAAGCTGATGCCGTAGAAGGCCAGCTGATAGAATTGCAGGAAAACCTTTATCGCAACGAACTGACAAAGCTCGATCGGGCTTTGTTCGTGCTGAAATTTCGTGAAGTCTGGACCGACAAGTATGGGAAGGTTCAACGCGGAGGTGATCGCAAATCAAAGGATCATCGTGATCCTTTGATCGCAACCAGCGGCCGGCAACTTGCCGAAAGCGTGCAGGAACGGCTTGGCCTCGGGCCCGCGAGCTACAAGCGGGTCAATCGTATTGGCCAGAACATCCGTCCGGAATTGCGCGCGGTCTTGCGCGGTACCTCGGCGGCTGACGATCAAACACGTCTCCTGGCACTATCCCGCCTGACCGTCGAAGAGCAGCTCGGCATTGCTGCGGCAATGCGCGAGGGGGCGGACCTTAAGAGAGCCTTGTCATTCGCGAAGCCGGAGAAACCGCAGGTTGATCCGCAGGCCGAAATCTATCGCAAGGTCGTTGCGCTGCTGACGAAGGCCGACGACGCGACGCAATTGAGGATCTTGCATCATCTGGGCGAACTGCGTGATTTCTCCTTTCTGGAGGACGCAGCGTGAAACTCGATCCTTTCCAGATGGACTTTTTTGCCGAGCCCGTTTTCCCGGTACGCCTGCCGGCCGCGCAGATCGATGTCGAGCGCTACCGGGCAAAAATCAAGCGGGCCATGGCGCGGGCAATTCGCGAATGCCAGTACGACCGCCCGACGATAGCGGCGCGAATGGCGCAGTATCTCGGCCTGCCGTCGATCAGCAAGGCGGCGCTCGACGCCTACACGGCCGAGAGCAAATCCGGCCACGACGTGACGCTGATCCGCTTTTCCGCATTCGTGCATGCCACCGGCGCGGTCTGGCTCTGGGATGAGGTTGCCTCGATCCACGGTGTCACCGTGCTGATCGGCGATGAAGCTCGACTTGCCGAACTTGCTCGGTTGAGACAGCAGCGGAAAGAAATCGAGGCAGAGATCCGCCGACAATCGGCTCGGCCGGTCAACCTCATTCGGCGGGGACGCTGATGGCGGGGAAAATTTCGATCATAGGGCAGATCTCGGAAATCGACCGAGAAATAGGACACAGGGAAAGCCTGTATCCGCGCCTCGTGCGAGAGGGGAAAATGCGCGAAGAAGAACGGAAAATGCTGATGGATCGCATTTTTGCAATCCGGGACACGCTGCAGTTTTGCAAGACGCATGAAGCTGACATCCGGGAATACATCGCCCGTAAAAAGGCGGACGAGGCATGAGAGAGTGGTACTCCATCGCCGAACTTGCCGGGCTGCAGCTTCCCGGCCTGCCAACATCCGAAAAAGGCCTGGACAAGAAGGCCAGAGCGGAATGGCGCGCCAATCCGCAGTTTTACCGCGTTTCCGCCGGCAAGACCAAGAGCTTTGTCGAATACCACATCCGGGTGCTGCCGGAGATCGCGCGCCAGCGCCTATGCTATGGCCAGGCGCAGGAGGATGCGGGAAAGGAACAACGCCGCCAGCTGTTGTGGCAGCGTTTCGAACGTCTTTCGAAAGAGCATAAAGAGATCTGCGAGAAGCGGCTCGCCGTCCTGCGGGAAGTGCTTGCCATGGTGACTGCAGGTCATTCCGCCAAGCAGGCTGTCGATGCCGCCACCGCAAAGGCGGGCGTCCGCAAGTCCGCATATTACGAGTGGCGGCAGATGGTGGAGGGGTATCCGCAGCAAGACTGGCTCGCTGCACTCGGCCCTGCCTTCAGCCCGGCCGTTGACGGCATCGCCAGCCCCATGGCGGATTGCCATCCGATGGCCTGGAGCTTTATCAAATCTGACTTTCTTCGGCCCGAGAAACCGGCATTCTCGGCCTGTTACCGGCGAATGCAGGAAGCGGCCGAGATCCAGGGATGGGCACCGATCCCATCGGAACGCTCTTTGCGTCGCCGAATGGATGCCGAAGTGCCCGAGGCTGTCCAGGTGGTTGCCCGTCAGAGCAAGGAACGCGCGAGAAAGCTGCATCCGGCCCAGAGACGTACGCGTGCTCACCTGCATGCCATGCAGGCAGTGAACATGGACGGCCACGAGCTCGACTTGCATGTACGAGTGCCGTGGCGGACGAAGCCGACACGCATGTACCTGGTCGGCATCCAGGATCTCTATTCCAATACCATCCTGTCATGGCGCCTCGCCGAGGCTGAGACGTGGGAGGTTGTCCGGCTGGTCGTTGGTGACATGGTCGAGAAATTCGGCATCCCCGAAGACATGTACATCGACAACGGCCGTGCCTTCGCGTCGAAGAAGATTTCGGGCGGTGCGCGCACTCGCTACCGCTTCAAGATCCGCGAGGAGGATCCTGAAGGCCTACTCGTCGCCCTGAAGATCACGCCGCATTTCGTCAAGCCGCGTTCCGGACAGTCGAAGCCGATCGAGCGCGCCTGGGGTGACTTTGCCGAGAACATATCGAAACACCCGATTTGCTCTGGAGCATACACCGGCAAGAACCCGACCGCGAAGCCATCCAATTACATGCAGTCGGCGATCGATCTGGAAGACCTCAAGCAGCTGGTGGCGCACCAGGTGGAAGAGCACAACGCCCGCACCGGGCGCCGTACCGAAGTGGCGAAGAAGCGCAGCTTTGCAGAAGTCTTTGCCGAGAGCATGCGTTTGCCCTCGACGATCGTGCGTCAGCCAACCGCCGCACAGCGCGCTTTGTGGCTGCTCGCCTCGGAGCCGATCAAGACCCAGAAGGGCAGTGGCGAAATCCACCTGCTCGGCAATCGCTACTGGAATGTGGCGCTAAACCAGCACATGGGCAAACAGGTCATCATCCGCTTCGATCCGGACCAGCTGTCGCGTCCGCTAAAGGTTTACGACATCAAAAACCGGCTGATCTGCGAAGCGGATTGCATCGACGATACCGGATTTGCCAGCCAGGATGATGCGCGGATCCATGCCCGGCGGGTGGCCGATTATAACAAGGCACTCAAGATCGCTCACCATGCCGAGGCGGCGCTTTCGGCGGAGCAACTCGGTGCGATTTTGCTCAAAGGCCGCAAGAGCAGACCGCAAGAGCCGACGAAGCCTGCTGTGCCTCGTCTGGCAACCAGCAATCTCGCGGTCTTGCCACAGCCGGCAGAGGCCATCAGCGACCACGAATTTGAAACATCCTTTTCCCGCGCCCTCACGATGGTGAGATCCGGTGCGGTCCTCGAATTCCCGACAGGGAATACGTCGGCTTCGGCCGGCCAAACCAAGCAGAGCCGAAATGTAAAGAGTGCGGTTCCGACAAAAAAATAGGGCCGGATCACTCCGGCCCAACAACAGCCCGCAAGGGCTTACAACGGAGCCTTTTTAGATGAACAAGCACATAAACACAAGTCAGCTCGGTGGCGGGACCACCTGGGAACGCCCAATCCGCGCCCCGGAGCTGACCTCCAACCGTACCCAGGAAGACGTAGATTTGTGGTGGCAGTTGGTCGATCGCGTGATCGAGGTCGCCACGCACTACCGTTGGACCAAGTCCGAGGTAGCCCGCCGGCTGAATATGCCCGGCAGCACGTTTTCGCAGTGGTTTTCCGGCAACCTCGGCCAAGGCCGTCTCGACAACAGCAATGCCATCGTACAGCGGTGGATCGAGCTCGTGGAACAGAACGCGGCTTTTGCGGCCACCATTCCGCAGTCGCCACCTTACATGCGGCTGCGGGGCTCGATCGAGGTCATGGAGACGCTGGCCTGGGCACAGCTTTGCCCAGATCTCGTGATGATCACGCTCGGCGCCGGCATGACGAAGACGACGAGCTGCGAGCATTTCGCGAAAACCAATCCGCATGTCTTTCTCGCGACGCTGACGGAAAGCACCAAAACGGTGCACGGCATGCTGACCGAGCTGGCCTCCGAACTTGATGTGCAGGAACACAATCCGGCGCGCCTGGCGCGCGCGATCGGCGGACGCTTGAAGCGGACAGGGGCGGGCACGCTACTCATCGTTGATGAAGGGCAGCATGCCAACGACGAGGCGATCAACCAGTTGCGGCACTTCGTCGACGTCTATCGCTGCGGCGTGGCGATCGTCGGAAACGAGGAGGTCTATCGGCGGTTTTCGAAGTCCAAGCAAGGGCCGTCTTATGCGCAGCTGAAAAGCCGCGTTGGCAAACGTCTGCAGCGGGCCAAGCCCTACATCGAGGATCTGCAGGCCTACATCGCGGCCTGGGGCATCGAAGACGAGGGTTGTGTCAAGTTCCTGACCGGCGTCGGGATGAAAGGCGGTGCATTTCGCCAGATCGACAAGACCATGCGCATGGCGACGATGCTTGCCATGGCAGCAGGGGACGCGGTGGCACTCCCGCATATCCAGGCAGCCTGGAAGAACCGCGACGTGGAGGATATCGCATGATGTCGCTTCAAGAGCAGATCAGCCAGCTCGTCGAGGAGTTGCGGGCAAATGTTGCCAGCGGGTCGCCGTTGATGACCGGAGAGCAGCGCATCTTGGCTGCTCGGCTGCTGACCCTCGGAAAACTCGCGCTCAACATCGAACACGAGCTCCAGTTCTACCGGCTTGAGGATGCCGGCCGAATAGGCCGTGCGACGGTCGAGCAGCTCGCCGGCGAGGCAATGGGCAATATGATGTTCGACACGGCCGACAAGGTCGTGCGGCCGGACTTCAGGGGGAAGCGGTCATGACACCCGATGAAACCCTGCCGTCCTATCACCTGCGGATGTTGCGATATACCGCAACCGAGCTTCTCAAGCCGGGCCGCGTGCTTTCCGACATGATGGTCGCGACGGTCATTGCCTCGATCAATACCTGCGCCGCGATCGCCGACGACTATGAGGAAGACACTGCCATTCTCAGGAAACTGTGGCGTGTCACCCAGCGTCCGGAGGGGAATGGACAGAGCCGACCCACGTTGCGCCTGATCACATGCGGCCCCGACGATGGGGGGAGCGCGGCATGAAGACGATCCCCCTTACGATCGAACTTCCAGCCGGCCCGCTCCTCGATGCGATCGGCACCCATCTCGCGCGCGAGGCACGCGGGGTCAGGCCGGGAACCACGCAAGTTCCAACCAATCAGCTCGGTTCGGTGAACAGGCTCCTCGACGCGTGCCGAAAGCTTTCCGAAGCGGTCACGCGTCTGGAAAACGCCCTGGGCACCCGCGATGAGCGGCCCGCCCGAACGCGACTTGAAACGGCTTCAAAGATGGTTCGAACCGCACTCTCCCAGCTTCAAAACCCCTAGAGGATACCGATATGCAGAACGCAACTCTGGAAGAAAAGTCGGCTGAAGGCATTGTTGTCATCAGCGGCCGCCAGTTCATGACCAATTCGAAAGGCGGCCTCGACCCGATCGATGCCGTCAAGCCGCAGCACAAGCTGCAGGACCAGACGGTGCGCAAATGCATCGCATTTGCTCTCGACCTCAGCGCCCAGATCGGGCGCTTTCGCGGCCACACCGTCGCCGATCTCGGCGCGCTCGACGCGATCCTCGCCGAAAAATACGAGGTGAAGATCGGCGGACCGAAGGGCAACCGCACCTATCAGACCTATGACGGGTTGATGCGCGTGCAGGTGCAGGTTTCCGATCTGATCAGTTTCGGGCCGGAACTGCAGATCGCGAAATCCCTGATCGACGAGTGCCTGATCGAATGGTCGGCCGACAGCCGGCCGGAGATCCAGTCCGTTGTGACGCGGGCGTTTAACACCGATCGCGAAGGCCAGGTCAACAAGGCCGACATCTTCATGCTGCTCAATCTCGAAATCCAGGACGATCGTTGGAAGCGTGCCATGGAGGCGATCCGCGATGCGATCCGGATCACCGGCAGCAAGGAGTATGTGCGGTTTTACCACCGCAAAAGCGTCCAGGATGACTGGATGGCGATCACGATCGACATGGCAAAGGCTTGAGGTACGGCCATGAGCAAGACACGTATTGAAATCGCGGTGGAGACTTTGGAAGGCATTGACGGATGCCCCGTCTGCAATGCGTGGCAAGCGGAGACGGATAGTGGACCGGAGCGCATCTTCCGCAATCCCGACGACGTCTATGCCGTGCGCTTTGACTGCGGTGCGGAGTTTTCGGTCTCCGATGACGGCGAGATCGACAGCCGCATTCCTTGCACGCAGATTACCAAAGAAGCCGCTGCCAAACTCGATCAGGAGGCCATAGAGGAGTTCGAAGCGCAGGAGGATGCGGAATGAAATTCGCTCGCATCTTCGAAACCGACGATCGACAGGTTCTGATCTACATGGAGCCGGACGGCTCCAAATACACCCTCCATCAGGTGACTACCGCATTCGGTGACGTCGGCGCTACGATCGACGTCACCCTGAAAATGACGGCGAAAGAGGGCAAGTCGGCCGAGGAAATCTTCGACTTCTTCATCGCCGGTTACTCCCAGGCGCAACTCGATGCATTCCTCTGCGAGGTTCGCGGCCTTGAAGGAATAGTCCGATGAGGCGCAATCGCGAAGCCGAAGAATTGGAGCAAGCCCTCATTCGCGCTGTCGAGGCCGAGGGCTTTGCCGTCGTCGTCGGCGCGAACGAATGGTTCGCGCGGCTGGAAGTCCAGGCGGAGAGTGGAGAGGTGATCGTCACCGAGGTGAACCTGACCCAGATCGCCTGGCGTCTGCAGGAGGCGTTGTCGTGAGCAGCATCTATCTAGATGGCAACTGCCGCCTCTCCAGTTATGGCGCGAAGATTACCGGCGCGAAAGCTGTCGTCACGATCCATATCCATGTCAATGATCACGCCGCCCTCGGATTTCTTCTCCGCGAGTTGGAGGAAATCCGCGCTGCGCAGATGGCGCCACCAGCTTCAGCCAAACGGTCCGCTAAGGCCAAGCCGATGCTCGCTCTTCCCAAGCCGCCGCTGCAATTGCCTTTTCTTGGAGATGTCGAATGAGCGCAGACACCACACCAGCGCCCTCGCAGCATGTGGATGGCGGCGAATGATGGCTTATCGTTTGGTCTTTTCGCCAGCCCGTGTGTTGACGCCCTTGCGTGCCTCGCTCGCCTCAAGTCGCACGCCTAAACGTGCCTCTTGTCCGACAGGACGCCCC
>NZ_QFBC01000040.1 GCF_003122325.1 Rhizobium album | reverse complement strand
CCTGTGCCCGACGCTGAGGATTGACGGGCAACGAGCTTATTATGTGCAGGTGAAAGTCGAGGATGCTCTGCAAAGCAGGGCGATCGAGCCTGAGGTGAACATAAGTCACCACGGCTCATATTCGTGCTTATGCGGAGATGAGCATAAGCACGAGTATCTCCCTCGCGGGTCTCATTGAGACCCGCCTGTTCCTGCCGCTGGCGACCTGTCGGCCGCAAGGGAAGCTTCGCCGCAGCGCTCTGCTGCAACTTTTGTCAGTTGCGCGCTGCGCCCTTGCCCCCTCCGCTCTTCGCGACGGGACAGAGGTGGCCCGCAGATTGCGGGAGTGAAGGAAGGACGGCCGCCGTGCAGCCGAAGAAAATATGAAACGAGATGAACTAGAGGCGCTGCGCGCCAGGGTCAGTTGTGAAGCGCTGCTGGAACGAGCTGGATATGAAGTCGATCTGAAGGAAAGCACCCGTCGTGCCGTCAAATACCGACACGGTGGCAACATCATTATTGTGACCCATCATGGACGAGGCTGGTTCGATCCACTGGGTGACGAGAAGGGTGACGTGTTCGGCCTCGCGATGTTTCTGGAAAAGACCCCGTTCCCAGCTGCCGCGGAAGCTGTCGCAGCGCTGGTCGGGTTTCAGCTTTCCCGGCCAGAATGGCGTCCGTCGCGGTCTTCGGTGGCAAACGAGGCCATTGGTGACCGTTGGCGATGCCGGCGCTCGCCTCCGCCCGGATCGGGCGCGTGGCACTATCTGTCTTGGGAGCGCTCAATCCCGCCTGCTATAGTCCGGCAGGCCATTCGGGAAGACATACTGCGGGAAGGACCTTTCGGCAGCATTTGGGCGGCGCATGTTGATAGCCATGGCCGAGTGGTCGGCTGGGAAGAGCGAGGGCCCGAATGGCGCGGGTTCTCAACCGGGGGCTCCAAGCTTCTGTTCCGATTGGGTCCGAGCGACGCTAACCGCCTTTGCATCACCGAGGCCGCGATCGATGCGATGAGCCTCGCAGCGCTCGAGGGTTTACGCGAGGGTACGCTCTATCTCAGCACCGGCGGCGGATGGTCACCGGCGACCGATGCCGCGCTCCGCGAACTCGCTGTACGACCAGAGCTGACACTGGTGGCTGCGACGGATGCCAATTCCCAAGGGGACGTCTACGCAGAGCGATTGCGTGCGCTTGCCGAGGCATGGGGTTGCGACTGGCAGAGGCTACGTCCGCCGGCGGACGACTGGAACGAGGTTCTGAAAACCAGGGAAAAGGAGAGAGGGGAAAGGAAATTGGAGAAGAAGATGAGGCCTGCCGCATGCGCGTCGGCCGCATCAAGGGAAGCTTCGCCCAGCCAAGGCCGGCCCTTGACCCGTCCGGACGCGAGGCCGGCCGCTCGGGAGGGGTCATGAAGGACTGAAGAGGATGGTGAGGTCGAAACGACATCGCTGCCTTTCGTCCCCAAACTTCGAAAGGACAAGCAGATGAGTTCGATATCCCTCCCCCGCAAAGTGTTTCAGGGTGTGGCCAAACGCGCCGACATGTTCCGGATGTTCGATCGGCACGCCAAGCGCCCAGATCGTTTTGATGGTGATCAGTCGGCCACCTATGCCGGCGAGTGGTTCGAAATCGACGAGACCTCCTACACTTACATGCTCGAGATCCTTCCGCCACTCTGGATGCGGGGACCGATCTTTGCGATGTGCGAGTTCATGACCGGTTCCGTGACCTCGGTATTCTACGCGATCCATATCGATGACGCCGTCCGCTATTTCCACACCTACTGCGACCTGTCCGATCCGAACTCGGTCGAGGCGATGCGCTCGGCAATCGTCGATCGCGAAACTCGGCCGGTGCGGGCGATGAGCCGGGAGGAGCGGCTCGAACATATCTGGAGCACCACCGCGGACGACTATCGTGGTTATGCTGGGCCTCGCTGGCCAAAGCCGGTCCAGGGCCATCGCACGGTCATGCTTTATGGCGGCAAGGAAGGGACGTTCCTGAAGCTGCTCGATACGCTGACCGACGACGAAATCGCGGCCAAGCTGCCGGTGCATCTGCGCCACCTTCCCACGGTCCTTGCGGCCTAAGCCAGAACCAATCCCTACAATCCGGGCACTGCAGCCGGTCGCATCCTCGACCGGACGCTTTCGCACGCCCGCTTTCCAAAGGAGCCTTTCCCATGAGCAACGATCCCTTCACTTTCGACATATTCGGCAGTTCAGCCCTTTCCTCCGGCCTCGGGCTTGGTGTGACCGCGTTTGGCGGTTTCTCTCCCGATGCCGCCAATGATGACGACCCGGATCCCACTCCGCCCGCATCGGCCCCTGCCCTCCCCGTCATTCCCGCGGCTGTTCGGCGAGCAGGGTCTCGGGCGAACTTCTATCTTGATGGCGACCGCGCGTTGGGCGCCACCTGGAAGGATCGCGCCCGCACCAATGTCGCGGCGATCCTCGTCGCCGACGGCATCGCCAAGCAGGACCGACCGGCAACGCCGAAGGAGCAGGCGCAGCTGATCCGCTTTACCGGCTTCGGCGCCGGCGAGCTGGCCAACGGTGTGTTCCGCCGGCCGGGCGAGGTTGATTTCCGGCAAGGGTGGGACGACCTCGGCTCCTCGCTCGAAGCTGCGGTCTCGGAAGCAGAGTATGCGTTGCTTGCCCGATGCACCCAATATGCGCATTTCACGCCCGAGTTCATCATTCGGGCGATCTGGGTCGGGATCGCAAAACTCGGCTGGTGCGGCGGACGGGTGCTGGAACCGGGTATCGGCACGGGTCTGTTCCCTGCTCTCATGCCGGACCGCTATCGCGACGCGGCCTATGTCACCGGTATCGAGCTCGATCCGGTCACGGTCCGTATAGTCGGCCTGCTGCAGCCGAAGGCCCGGATCATCAACGGCGACTTTGCCCGCACCGATCTGGCGCCGATTTACGATCTCGCCATCGGCAATCCGCCCTTTTCCGATCGCATAGTCCGCTCGGACCGCGCCTATCGATCGCTCGGCTTTCGCTTGCACGATTACTTCATCGCCAGATCCATCGACCTGCTGAAGCCCGGCGCGCTGGCCGCATTCGTGACCTCGCATGGGACGATGGACAAGGCCGATACGACGGCGCGCAAACATATCGCCAAATCGGCCGATCTGATCGCGGCGATCCGCCTGCCCGAGGGCAGCTTCCGCCGCGATGCCGGCACGGATGTCGTCGTCGACATCCTCTTTTTCCGCAAGCGGAAGCCGGGCGAGCCGGAAGGCGATCAGATGTGGCTGGATGTCGATGATGTCAGGCCGGCCACCGACGATGAAGGCGCCATACGCGTCAACAGGTGGTTCACACGCCACCCCGACTTCGTCCTCGGCACTCACGCGCTGACGTCGGGGCCGTTCGGCGAGACTTACACATGCCGGCCTCGCGATGGCGTGGATCTCGAAGCGGCGCTTGGCGCTGCCATCGATCTTCTGCCGGCCGATCTCTACGACGGCGAACCCACGCCGATCGATATCGATCTGGAAGACGAACTCGCCGAGATCGTCGATCTGCAGCCGAAGGACAGGCCTGTTCGCGAGGGCAGCTTCTTCCTCGACCGGGCCAAGGGCCTAATGCAGATGCTCGACGGCGAGGCCGTGCCGGTCACGGTCCGCAAGGGCCGCACCGGGGATGGTATCCCGGAAAAGCACATCCGGATCATTTCAAAGTTGATCCCGATCCGCAATGCGGTGCGCGAGGTGCTGAAGGCGCAGGAAACCGATCGTCCGTGGCGTGATCTGCAGGTTCGGCTGCGGATCGCCTGGTCGAGTTTTGTCCGCGACTTCGGGCCGGTCAACCACACCACCGTTTCGATTCAGGAAGACGCCGAAACAGGCGAGGTCAAGGAAACCCATCGCCAGCCGAACCTTGCACCCTTCCGTGACGACCCCGATTGCTGGCTGGTGGCGTCGATCGAAGACTATGATCTGGAGACCGACACGGCGAAGCCAGGTCCAATCTTTTCCGAACGTGTGATCGCGCCGCCAGCGGCCCCGACCATCACATCGCCTGCCGATGCGCTCGCCGTTGTGCTGAACGAACGCGGCCGTGTCGATATCGACCATATCGCCGAGCTGCTCCACAGCGATCCGGCTGACGTGGTCGACGAGCTGGGCGCGGCAATCTTCCATGACCCGGCCGATGGATCGTGGCAGACAGCCGACGGGTATCTTTCCGGAGCAGTGCGCACCAAACTGGCCGCCGCGCAGGCCGCGGCCGAGCTCGATCCAACCTATGAGCGCAATGTCCGCGCTCTGACCGATGTTCAGCCGGCAGACTTGCGTCCCTCCGACATCACTGCGCGTCTTGGCGCGCCATGGATTCCGGCTTCCGATGTCGTCGCCTTCGTTAAGGAGAAGATGGAGGCGGACATCCGCATCCACCATATGCCGGAGCTCGGGTCCTGGACGGTCGAGGCCCGTCAACTTGGCTATAGCGCCGCCGGCACGTCCGAATGGGGCACCAATCGCCGCCATGCCGGCGATCTGCTCGCCGATGCGCTCAACAGCCGGGTCCCACAGATCTTCGATGTGTTCAGGGACGTCGATGGCGAGCGGCGTGTCCTCAATGTCGTTGACACCGAAGCCGCGCGCGACAAGCTGCAGAGGATCAAGCAGGCGTTTCAGGACTGGGTCTGGAGCGATCCCGATCGCACAGACCGGCTGGCGCGGGATTACAACGACCGCTTTAACAATATCGCGCCTCGCAAATTCGACGGCTCCCATCTGAAACTTCCCGGCGCCTCTGGCGCCTTTGTTCTTTATGGGCACCAGAAACGTGGCATCTGGCGGATCATCGCCGATGGCTCGACCTACCTTGCCCATGCCGTCGGCGCCGGCAAGACGATGACGATGGCCGCCGCCATCATGGAACAGCGCCGTCTTGGACTGATCGCCAAGGCGATGCTGGTCGTGCCGGGCCATTGCCTGGCGCAGGCGGCCCGCGAATTCCTGGCGCTCTATCCCAATGCCCGAATACTCGTCGCCGACGAGACGAATTTTACGAAGGACAAGCGCGCCCGGTTCCTGTCGCGTGCAGCGACCGCGACCTGGGACGCGATCATCATCACCCATTCCGCTTTCCGCTTCATCGCGGTTCCCTCCACCTTTGAGCAGGCGATGATCCAAGATGAGTTGCAGCTCTATGAGGATCTGCTGACCAGAGTCGACAGCGAGGATCGCGTCTCGCGCAAGCGCCTTGAGCGGTTGAAGGAAGGTTTGCAAGAGCGTCTGGAGGGACTCGCCACTCGCAAGGACGACCTGCTGACCATCTCCGAGATCGGCATCGACCAGATCGTCGTCGACGAGGCGCAGGAGTTCCGAAAGCTTTCCTTCGCCACCAACATGTCGACGCTGAAGGGCATCGATCCCAATGGGTCGCAGCGCGCCTGGGATCTCTATGTCAAATCCCGCTACATCGAGACACGCAATCCCGGCCGGGCGCTGGTCCTCGCCTCCGGTACGCCGATCACCAACACGCTCGGAGAAATGTTCTCGATCCAGCGCCTGCTCGGTCATGCCGCCCTTGCTGAGCGCGGGCTGCACGAGTTCGATGCTTGGGCATCCTGCTTTGGCGATACGACCACGGAACTGGAGATCCAGCCATCCGGCAAATACAAGCCGGTCAGCCGCTTCTCCTCCTTCGTCAACGTGCCCGAGCTCATCGCCATGTTCCGGTCCTTCGCGGATGTCGTCATGCCGGACGATCTCCGGCAGCATGTGAAGGTTCCGAACATCTCGACTGGGCGCAGGCAGATCCTGACGGCCAAGCCGACGGCGCTGTTCAAGACCTATCAGCAGATGCTCGATGGCCGGATCAAGGCGATCGAGAAGCGCGAGGGTCCGGCAAAGCCCGGCGACGACATCCTGCTCTCGGTCATCGCCGATGGCCGCCATGCCGCAATCGACCTGCGCTTTGTCATGCCTGCGGCGGACAATGAGGCGGACAACAAGCTCAATCTTCTGGTCCGCAATGCCTACCGGATATGGCAGAAGACTGGCGAGGCCATCTATCGCCGCTCTGATGGCAAGGATTTCGATCTGAAGGGCGCCGCCCAGATGATCTTTTCTGATCTCGGCACGATCAATGTCGAGAAATCGCGTGGCTTCTCGGCTTATCGCTTTATCCGCGACGAGCTGGTCCGGCTTGGCGTGCCCGCCGCGCAGATCGCCTTTATGCAGGACTATAAGAAGACCGAGGCCAAGCAGCGGCTGTTCGGCGATGTCAGGGCCGGCAAGGTCCGCTTCCTGATCGGCAGCTCCGAAACAATGGGCACAGGCGTCAACGCTCAGCTGAGGCTCAAGGCCCTCCACCATCTCGATGTGCCGTGGCTTCCCTCGCAGATCGAACAGCGCGAGGGCCGGATCGTGCGGCAGGGCAATCAGCATGACGAGGTCGATATCTTCGCCTATGCCACGGAAGGAAGTCTCGACGCCAGCATGTGGCAAAACAATGAGCGCAAGGCCCGGTTCATCGCGGCCGCCTTGTCCGGCGATACCTCGATCCGGCGCCTCGACGATGTCGGTGAAGGCGCAGCCAACCAGTTCGCCATGGCCAAGGCCATCGCATCTGGCGACGAACGCTTGATGCAGAAGGCTGGACTTGAGGCCGATATTGCTCGGCTCGAGCGCCTGCGCGCCGCCCACGAGGACGACCAATATGCCGTTCGCCGGCAGATGCGCGATGCCGAGCGTGACATCGAGGTCTCGACCCGGCGCATCGGCGAGATCGGCAAGGACATTGCACGCCTGCGGCCGACGACTGGCGACGCCTTCACGATGACGGTGCTCGGCCAGAGCCATACCGAGCGCAAGGAGGCCGGTCGCGCGTTGATGAAGGAGATCCTCACACTGCTGCAACTCCAGCAGGGAGGAGAGGTTCATCTGGCGACGATCGGCGGCTTCGATCTGGTGTATGAGGGGGAGCGCTTCGGCAAGGGCGATGGCTATCGCTTCGAGACGCTGCTCCAGCGAACCGGCGCGGAATACGAGATCGATCTGGCGATCACGGTCACGCCGCTTGGTGCCATCTCACGGCTGGAGCACGCGCTAAGTGGCTTCAACGAAGAGCAAGGCCAGTATCGCAGGCGGCTCGAAGAGGGTGAGCGCCGGTTGAATTCCTATAAATCGCGGATCGGTAGCGCCTTTCAGTTCGCCGAGGAACTCGGCGCGAAAAGGAGACAGCTTCGCGAGATCGAGGAAGAACTGGCTGCTTCCGCCATTGCTGAAGCAGGCCAGATCGCCGCATGACAAACGTAAGTCCAGGCCGGTCTTGCGGCTTGGTCCTGCTCCCGCCATAGCTTTCGCCAGATGGCGGGGGCCGATACTTGAAAATCCTCAACCCCGATAATATCTGAGGATCACTTCCCGTTCAGATGATGTCCTGTCGCCGCTATCGCGGTGGCTTTCGATGTCGTCCGGGATCGGTAAAAGGGCGCTCCCCCTCGTGGGTCGAGCGCCCTTTTTGCGTTTCTGTTTCCAGCCGAGGTCTTCACGTGCAGTTCGGGCCGCTGCGTGCCCGCGTCGGTTCTTCAAGAGAGGGAACGGAAGAGAAGGAGGAGGGAGGAACCGGTCGCCGATCGGTCCTCCTGCCGCCGCTGTCGCTCAACCGCCACCTGCGACATCCCGGCCACTCGTCCTTCGCAGGGCTGTAAGCCCCGCTTGTCTTTCGCGGCAGGGATGCTCGGTCGCAGTTGCGTCAGTCCGGCCGCTCGGCGGTCCGGGAGGTGTCTTCGAGAAAAAATGAAGACAGGAAGGGCTGGCAAGGCGCCGGTCCGGAACTCTCCCGAAAGGAACAATCCCATGCAGATCATGAAGGTTGACCCGCGCGCTCTGAAGGAAAACCCAGACCGGATGCGTCAGTCGAAGTCGTCGCCACAGGCCGACGCGCTGATGCTGGCGACAATCAAGGCGGTCGGCATCGTCCAGCCGCCGGTGGTCGCGCCGGAAGCCGACGGTGGAAACGGCTATATCATTGATGCCGGCCATCGCCGCGTCCGGCTTGCGATCGCCGCCGGCCTCGAAGAAATCGAGATCCTGGTCGTGGATGCGGCCAACGACAATGGCGCGATGCGCTCGATGGTCGAGAACAGTGTTCGTGAAGCCCTTAACCCGGTCGACCAGTGGCGCGGTATCGAACGGCTCGTAGCCCTCGGCTGGACCGAGGAGGCAATCGCCGTCGCTCTCGCCCTTCCCGTCCGCCAGATCCGAAAGCTGCGCCTTCTCGCCAACGTCCTGCCGGCGATGCTCGAACAAATGGCCCTAGGCGATATGCCGAACGAGCAACAGCTGCGTGTGATTGCGGCCGCTGGCCAGGTCGACCAGAAGGAGGTCTGGAAAGCCCACAAGCCTAAGAAGGGCGACACCGCGCCCTGGTGGCAGGTTGCCAATGCGCTGACCAAGAAGCGCATGTATGCCAAAGATGCGAGCTTTGGCGATGATCTCGCTCAGGCCTACGGCATTGAATGGGTCGAGGATCTCTTCGCGCCGGCCGACCAGGATGGTCGCTATACCACGAATGTCGAAGGGTTTCTCGGTGCGCAACATGAGTGGATGACAAGCAACCTGCCGAAGAAGGGCGGGATCGTCGAGGTCAACAGCTGGGGCCAACCGGAACTGCCGAAGAAGGCTTCTCAGGTCTATGGCAAGCCGTCCAAATCCGACCACGCCGCGATGTACCTCGATCGCGACGGCAAGGTGCAGACTGTCCACTATAGAATGCCGGAAGCCGCTAAGCCGAAGGGTGCTGCAGGTGAAGGCTCTGTTGGTGGCGGTGACGACGCAGATGCGATCGTTACGCCGAAGGCGCGGCCGGATGTGACCCAGAAGGGTCATGACATGATCGGCGATTATCGCACGGATGCGCTGCACGATGCGCTCGGTCGCGCGCCGATCGAGGACGACATGCTGATGGCGCTGATGGTGCTCGCCTTTGCTGGACAGAACGTCCGTGTCGACTCCGGTGCGGACGGGACCTTCTATGGCGGAAAGCGCTTCTCACGGCATGCAATCGGCTTGTTCGATGAGCATGGCAAGCTCGCCTCCGATCAGGATGCGCTTCGGGTCGCCGTTCGCTCTGTGCTGATCGATGTGCTCTCGTGCCGCCGTGGCATGTCGAACAGCGGCATGGTTGCGCGCATCGCCGGTGAGGCGATCGGCGCCGACGAATTCCTGCCGAACATGGGCTCGGAAGACTTCCTCTTGTGCCTGTCGCGCCAGGCGCTGGAAGCGGCTTGCGCCGAGGCCTCGGTTCAGCCGCGGCAGAAGGTCCGTGAGACCCGCGCAGCGCTGGTCGAGCATTTCGCAACTCAGCACTTCGTCCATCCCGCGGGCCGCTTCGCGCCGCCGGCCGACGAGCTGCTCGACTGGATCCGCGCAGGTGCAGCCACTGAAGTCATCGGCTCGGGTGGGCATGAGGATGACGACGGTCATGATGAGGAGCAGGAAGGCCACGCCGGCGAAGAAGCGGATCACGACGATCCGCACGGCACCGATCTCGGCTCCGTGGACGAGCACGATCAGGATTTCGATCAGAGGGCGGCAGCATGACCGCCCTCAAATCGAACCCAGCACCACCCACCCCCGATCTTTCGGGGGTGGAGTTTGCCACAAGCGCGGACGGCATGCCTGTCGCCCGCATTGATGATCTCGTCCTGGGCATGGTCACGTCGCCCAGCGGCTTCGCATTCCTTGCGAGTGCAGTCTTCGTTCGCCGGTCTCTGGCAGAGCTCACGCGCGCCGATTTCATCGGGCACGACGGCCGGGTGGGTGACGAGGCCGAGTTCCGGAGGCGCGTCGCGGACACGGCAGGTCACAAACGCGATCTGGCGAAACTAAGCCGCGTGCAGACGCGCATGTCGGCAAGCACGCCCTGGGGCGGCTCGCAGATCGCAGTCATCTATGCCGAGGGCGTCGTCGCCCATAGTACGGCCGGCCATGGCGGCTTTCACCTCTCTTCCGACCGGAATGCTAAAGTCCATCCGCAGCTGCGGAAGGAGACCCCCTGGTACGAGGAGGACAACGAATGGGCGATCGTGGCGCTCAGCTTTCCGGACCTGTTCACCGGATATGAGCGGGCCGCGGCCGAAAAGACCATCCGCAATACCTGGCCGGATGCCTGGGAGGCAATTCACGGTGCCAAGCTGGTCGAGGGCGAAAGCTGGGCCAAGGATCGCAATGCGTTCGATGACCGTCATGCTACGGACTACATCGTCATGTCGGCAATCTTCTCCGGTCAGCACCCCGGAATGACCGAGGTTGTGGCTGTTCTCGGAGGTAACCGACGGACTGACGTTGATGAGCGTCGCTTCCTTGTTCCGAGCGACGAGTATGCCGGGCGTGGCCGGTTTGGCTTCGTCATCGATCCAGTTCGTCATGCTGAGTATCATGGGCCGTCTTCTTTCGTCGGCTGGCGAGGCCGGGAGAATGGGTCATGATCGACGTCCTCGCCCCGAAACCGCTGGCGAAGGCAATCGGCGCCCGGTGTGAGACCCAGCGGCATCTCGATTGTCTAAACCGGCAGATTGCAGCGCGCGCCGGCCGGCAGGCGATCACGGTGAAGGTTCGGAGCCGGGCGCGACGCCGATCCGGTCCCCGTCTGTATCATCAGGAGCTTGTCGACCGCCTGGCCTTCGAACGGTGGGGCGAACTCGACACGCTCGCATCACGGCTGGCGGTGCAAGAGCAGATCATCGACGCGCTCGAGCATTGCGGTGATGCACCTGTTTCGCCAGGAGCGAGATAGGAAGACCTCTAGCGGGCTTTGCATTCGGCGGGTCTGTTCATCTTGCGGCCATCTCATCTCCCAGGATTGCGGGCTCGGCCATGTCGTCCCCCGTTAGCGTGCATCTGACGTCGGAGCCGTGCCGGACTGCCCTTCTTTTTGTTGCGGTCTGAACCGGCGGCCGGTCGTTTCAAGGCCGCTTGCGCGCCGCGGGGCGGCCGATCCAGTCTCTCTGCGCGAGGGCAGGCCCGCGGGCTGCTCAGGTCAAGACCTGCTGGCCCGCAAACCTGCCCTGCTGGTTCAGCTGGATCGAACCTGTGAAGCCGCCCGTCCCTTGCCGGTTCTGGTCGTCCGCATCGAAGGGCAGACCGGCACGGGCCGGAACCGCTTCGGCAGCCACGGAAGGAACAGACATGGCCAAGCCCGCCACCCCCAATCGCTCCACCGCCCGATCGGCACAATCGCGCCGCGGCACCACCCTCGAAATGGTCCGCCTCTCCTGCCCGGACGCCGTCCAGGCACTCAAGATCGCCGAAAGCTTCAGCACGGCCATCGTCGACAGCGATGGCATCCGCAGCCTGCATGAGCGGCTGATCGTCGAGACCGCCGAAAGCCTTTCCGAAGGCCTGGGCGAAAAGGCGATGCAGATCCATTTGCAACGGATCGTCGGGGCCTTCGTCGGATCAGCGCATGGCGCCGGACAGTTCTACTCGCGCGCCGTCACCGAAGCGCGCGACGCAACGGCCAAGGCATCGAACGATGCTCGCGACGAGGATCTCGACGGTCCGGTCGGCTATGACAGCGGCGCCCAGCGCAAGCGGGAGTTCGCCGCCGACATGGGTGTCCAGTCCCATGCGCTGCGGATGGCGGCCGAGGGTGCGGTGGCCGCCTACGAACAGGTCGTCGGCGAGACCTGGAAGCCCTTCGACCGGCCGGTCGAGAACCCGGGCGCATCGCTCGACCGCAAGGCAGCCGAGGCTCAGATGGCGGCTTTCGGATGACACCATGGCGGGGTCAACCCCGCCCTTTTTCCTTTACCACGAGGCTGGCGCCTGAAAGCGCCGGCCTTTTTCCCATGTCGAGAGTGAAAGCTGGAGACGTGCCTGTCGCGGTCCGTCCCGCTCGGCGGTCCTGCAGGAGCCGGGCGCCCATGCAACGGCTTTGCCGTCCTCCACGCTGTTGCGGCCGTTCCGGTGCATGGGCTCGACCTCCGGCCCCTGACTTCGGACCTCCGTGACGGACCGCGACAGGCGCGGTCTGAAGAGAAGGAGATAGAAGTTATGACCAGGAAAACGGAAGCGGATCGCATCGACATTTACACGCGGATCACCGATCGGATTGTCGAGGATCTCGAGCAGGGTGTCCGCCCCTGGATCAAACCATGGAGCGCCGCCAATACCAGTGGTCGGATTGCCCGGCCGGTACGCCACAACGGGTTGCCCTATTCGGGGATGAACGTGCTCCTGTTGTGGTCGGAACAGGTTTCGCGCGGTTTCTCCTCCTCGATGTGGATGACATTCAAACAGGCTGTGCGACGTGAAAGTCGCATGAAAGGAGTGACCCATGGGTCCATGAGTAGTGTTCAACTCTGTCGCCACTTTCCCCATGCGACGTCGGTAACGGCGTGGTGTGAAGCGGGAATGAAAGCCCAAGATG
>NZ_QFBC01000004.1 GCF_003122325.1 Rhizobium album | reverse complement strand
ATTTACGCTAAAGCCGGATAAACTGCGCTGCAGTTTACCCAGAGGACGCGGGGTGGAGCAGCCCGGTAGCTCGTCAGGCTCATAACCTGAAGGCCGCAGGTTCAAATCCTGCCCCCGCAACCAATGACATTTGCAAATTCTCCCACTCGGGAAACCGCTCAAGCAATTCCTCGCGGTAAATGTCGAGCATCATCTCTCTCTTCTCCTCGCTGTCGATCTCGACGGCTTCCGGCCTTTCCATAAAATCGTCGTGGATCTCGAAATAAAGTGGCTCCTCATGTAATCGAGAACGTCCATCTGCACGAGAATAGACGCGATCAGGCCATGGACCTGCAGGCTTGCCGGCTGGTGGCCCGGTGTCTTGCCGACGACGACCTTCTGGACGACACGCAGTTCGATAAGGTCGGTTTTAAGTTCGTGCTTGCTTTTGGATACGGATGGCATGGGCTTTTCCCTTCTGGTTCATGGTACGGAAAAACGCCAAAGCAAGGCGAATGTCGCTCCGGTGGTGCCTCAGCTTGAATTTCCGCTCTCGACATCAGTCCCGCCGTGCGGTGTGCTTCTCCGCCACCGGAAACCTGCCATTTGCTCATCTCCTCTCGCATGGCGGACTTCGGGGCGGACTGCGGACGCTCCGCTCCTGTAGCGTGGAAGATAGAAGCAGACATACCGTGTTTATGAGCTCCTCTTCCAGAAAGCCGCATTGTTCAGGCCTCATTGCCCAGCGTTCGTTGCTGCTGGCGCCGCCGCCCGAGCCGCGTAACGAAAACGTAGAAAACCGGCACGAAAATCACCGCCAGAACAGTGCCGGAGATCATTCCGCCGAACAGCCCGGTTCCGATGGCATGCTGGGTTTCCGAGCTTGCGCCTGAGGCGATGACCAGTGGCACCACGCCCAATGTGAAGGCAAGTGACGTCATGATGATGGGACGCAGACGCAGACGCACGGCGTCGACGACAGCTTCGGCGAGGCCCTGACCATCCACTTGCCGCTTGCGGGCGAACTCCACGATCAACACCGCGTTCTTTGCTGAAAGACCAATGAGGGTGATCAGGCCGACCTTGAAGAAGACATCGTTTTCAAGGCCGCGCAGATAAACCGCAATGACGGCCCCGATAACGCCGAGCGGCACGACGAGCATGACCGAGAGCGGCACCGTCCAGCTCTCGTAGAGCGCTGCCAGCACCAGAAACACGATCAGGAACGAGAAAGCCATCAGTATCGGCGCCTGGGCGCCGGATTGGCGCTCCTGCAAGGATTGTCCCGTCCATTCGACAGCAAAACCCTTGGGAAGCGTGAGCGCCATATGCTCGATCTCGTCCATGGCCTTGCCGCTGGAAACACCTTGCGCCGCCGAGCCGGAAATACTGGTCGACGGGTAGCCATTGTAGCGGGTGACCTGCAGCGGCATGTTCGACCACTGGGGTGTCACGATCTCCGAAAGGCGGACCATCTTGCCGGCGTCGCTTCGGACATGAAGGTTGAGAATATCATCCACCTGCATGCGGCTTGCCGCCTCTGCCTGCAGGATGACCTGCTGCAACCGGCCATCTCGCGGGAATCATTCACATAGGTCGAACCCACGGCGCCGCCCAGCGTATCGCTGATCGTGGAGTATTCGACACCAAGGGCACGGGCCTTCTGGCGATCGACCTTGAGCGTGACGCTCGGACCACTGGGAAGCCCGTCGACGCGGACATCGCTCAGCAGCATGCTCTGCGATGCAAACTGGGTGAGTTGATCCGCGGCGGCGGCAAGCGCTTTGTCGCCATGGTTGGCGCGATCCTGAAGTCTCAACGAAAAGCCTGATGTGGTGCCCAGTTCCTCGATCGCCGGCGGCTTGAGGCTGAGGATCTCGCCCTCGTTCGCGCCGGCCATGGCATCGGTTGCGGCATTTACTTCGTCGTCCACGCTTGTCGTGCGCTCGTCCCAATCCTTCATCGTCGTGAACGACATTGCTGTGTTGGGACCTGAACCCGAGAATCCGAAGCCCATAATCGTGAGGTTGTTGACGATATCCGGTCGGGTTTGCACATGTTTCTCAAAGAGATTGACCACGTCGCGCGTGCGCTCAGCTGTCGCCTCTGCCGGCAGCGTGAAGGATGTCATGAAAGAGCCCTGGTCTTCCTCCGGCACGAATGTGGTCGCCAGCGTTGTGTAGCCATAGGACACTGCGCCGAGAATGGTAAGGTAGACAAGCATCACTCTACCTGTCTTCTGCACAAGTCTCGTAATCCAGCCCGTGTAGCGCTCCGTCAAACGGTTAAATCCACGATTGAACAAACCGAAGAAGCCTTTTCGCTGAAGGTGGCCGTGGTTGACCGGCTTCAACAGGGTCGCGCAAAGGGCTGGCGTGAGGCTGAGCGCCAGGAAGGCGGAGAAGAGGATGGAGACGGCCATCGACACCGTGAACTGACGGTAGATCGCGCCGACCGAACCGGATGCAAATCCCATAGGAAGAAAGACAGCGGTCAACACAAAGGTGATCCCGATCACCGCGCCTGTGATTTCGGTCATGGCCTTGCGCGTCGCCTCACGCGGTGACAGACCTTCTGTCGCCATCAGCCGCTCGACATTTTCGACGACCACGATGGCGTCATCAACAATGATGCCGATCGCGAGAACCATGCCGAACATTGTCAGGACATTGATCGAATATCCGAGCGCCAGCATGACGGCGAAAGTGCCGAGCAATGCTATCGGAGCGACGATGGCCGGAATGAGCGTGTAGCGGATATTCTGCAGGAACAGCAACATGATCAGGAAGACGAGCACCATGGCTTCGGCGAGCGTCTGCGCCACTTTCTGAATCGAGATCTTCACGAAAGGTGCGGTGTCATAGGAGATGGCGTACTCGATCCCTGCCGGCATGGTGAGGGCAAGCTCCGCCAGACGGGCGCGCACCCCGCTCGATGTGCTGACGGCATTGGCGCCCGGCATCATCTGAATGGCGGCTGCGGTGGCAGGCTTGCCGCCATCGAGAATGGCAAAGCTCGACGATTGCGATCCCACCTCGATCCTGGCGATCTCGCCCAGGGTCAACCGCGAGCCATCCGGGCTTGATCGGAGAATGATCTCGGCGAATTCTTCCGGCGTCTGGAGCTGGCCTGTGACGTTGAGCGGCACGCTGACTTTCTGCCCGGGAACTGTCGGGGTATCGCCCAAGCGTCCTGGCGTGACCTGGATGTTCTGGGACTGGATCGCCTGCGTCACCTCGGCTATCGAGATCGAATGCGCCAGCAGGCGTGCAGGGTCGAGCCAGATCCGCATGGCCGCTTCCGAGCCAAACGACTGGACCCGGCCGACGCCGGCCACGCGCTTGAGCTCCGGGGCGACATTGCGCACGAGATAATCATCAAGCGAAAGCGCATCGATCGTCCCGTCCTTCGATTTCAAGGAGACAATCATCAGGAAGCCGGAGGATGCGGATTCCACGGACAGCCCGGCCCGGCGCACCTGCTCGGGAAGCCGGGGCTCCACCGCCTTCAGCCTGTTCTGGATGTCCACCTGCGCAAGCTCCGGATCGGTCCCCGGCTTGAACGTCACGGTAATGGTCGTGGATCCGGACGTATCTGCCGAGGAATCGAAATAGAGGACATTCTTCACGCCCGAGATTTCGCGTTCGATCACGCTGGTGACGCTGTCATTGATCGCCTGCGGCGTCGCACCCGAATAGGTGGCGTAGATGGATACGCTCGGCGGGGCAATGGTGGGGAAGCGCGACACGGGTAATTGTGGAATGGCGATCAGCCCGGCAATGACGATCATGATCGCGATGACCCAGGCGAAGACCGGCCGGTCGATGAAGAATTGCGGCATCATCCGCTCCTTAATTCTGCGTCTGGCTGGAAGATTGCGCCGGCGACGTCTCAAGCGGTTGTCCATCCTGGACCCGCTCCTGCCCCAGCACGACGATGGTTTCGCCAGCCGAAAGACCGCTTTTCACGAGGTACTGCCCGTCGATGACCGGTCCCAGTTCGACAATCCGCCTCGTGCCGGTTTTGTCCGCGGAGACGACGATGAGTTCCGGTCTTCCCGCCGGGTCGCGTGTAACCGCCTCTTGCGGCACCAGAAATGCAGCCGGGTAAACCTGCCGCGGCACCATCGCACGGATGAACATGCCCGGCAGCAGTTGCTGCTCGGGATTGGGGACAAGTATCCGGATCCCAAGGCTACCTGTGGCGCCATCGACCGTGATGTCGGAGAAGATCACTTTTCCGACATGGCCGTAAACCTTGCCCGTTACGGTTTTGATCCCGACCGGCAGTTCTTCCGGATCGCTCATCCCCGCTCCGGACGCTGTTTCGCGCAGACTTTCCAGGCTCATGGAGGATTGACGGACATCCACGTAGACCCGATCGATCTGTTGAACCACCGCAAGCGGTGCGGTTGCGGAGGAAGAAGCAAGTCCGCCTTCCGTCATGAAGGATTGCCCGATTGTACCGCTTATCGGGCTCCGGATGGTGGCGTAGGACAGTTCCAGTTTTCGCCGCGCCAGATTGGCCTTGGCTTCTTCAACGCTCGCCTTGGCCTGGGCCAATGCGGCAGTCGCATTGTTGAAAGCTTCGTCGCTTGTGATCTTCTGTGCCGAGAGAAGCTTGGTGCGCTCGAATTTTACCTGAGCATTCACGCGTTCCGCTTCGGCACGCGCCAGCACGGCGGTTGCTGCATCGGCATCCGCGACGAAGGGAGCCGGCTCGATCTGGAATAGCGGGGCATCGGCCTTAACGAAGGCTCCCTCCTGGAAGAGCTGCTTTTGAATGATGCCGCTAACCTGCGCCCGGATTTCCGCCGTCCGAAAGGCCGAAACCCGCCCCGGCAACTCATCGTAGACAGTGACGGCCTGCGGCTGCACTGTCATGACGCCGACGCGAGCGGGCCGCGGCGCGGAAACTGCGCTGGCCCCGGCATCCGGCTGATCGCTGCATGCGCAGAGGAATAATACCGGCAGGCATAGCATGCCGAATTTCCAGAAACGAGTGCCCCGTTGCATCAGCATTCACCATCCACTTCCCTGAAAAGAGCTTGATGGTGATTCTCTAAGAGGGTTACGTTGGGGCTTTGTGGAGGTTTTGTTGCGATTGTGTGGAGGCGAGAAACGCCTACTCGACCGCGAGGCGGTGCGGTGGCATTGCAGTCGAAAGGAGGGCGATGATCATGGCGGAACTTGTTTTGATTGCCGAGGACGATCTGGAGATCGCCGGTATTCTCGATGCCTACTTTACCCGCGAGGGATTTCGCACGGTGCACGCCCGCGATGGGCAAGTCGCCCTTGATCTGCATCTTTCGCTGAAACCGGATATCGTGCTGGCGGATATAACCATGCCTCGGTTGGATGGCTGGGAGCTTCTCGCCGAAATTCAACGGCGAGGCCGTACCCCCGTCATCATCATCACAGCTCTGGATAAAGACATCGATCGTTTGCAAGGGCTGCGTATCGGCGCCGACGACTACATCGTGAAGCCTTTCAATCCCATAGAGGTGGTTGCACGGGCAAAGGCCGTCCTGAGGCGTACAGGCTTGAGCCGGGCGGGCGCGATGATCCGTGCCGGGAACCTGACAATCGATCTGGACAGCTATCAGGCCAGGATTGAACAGGACGGCGTGGACATTGCCCTCTCCCTGACCCTGACCGAATTCCGGCAGCTGGCGCACCTCGCCCGCACTCCCACCAAGGCCTTTTCGCGAAGCGAACTCGTCGATGCCTGCCTGCCCGGTTCCGACGCGCTGGATCGGACCATCGACAGTCATCTGAGCAAACTGCGCAGGAAACTCGAACAGGCTGGCGGTGAAGGGATGCTGATGAGTATCAGAGGGATCGGCTACCGTCTGGCAGTCGACTGATGATGCTCATGAAGGGACTCAGCCGGCAATTACTGCTCGCCATGGCGTCCGTGACCGTGGCGGCCGGATTGCTGGTCTTTTTCGGGACCTACCTTGCTTTCAGCGCGCTCTTCTATTTCTTTCCATGGTCCGAAGATACCGACAACTGGTTGACAGGCTTTGATTTCATTATCCTGGCTGTCCTTATCTTTATTGCGTTAATCGTTGCGGCCATGGCGTCGGTCCGTCTGGCGCGGCGCATCCTCGAGCCGCTGGAATCACTGGCGATGAGCGCCAGGCGCATAAAGGACGGCGATCTTTCGGCTCGCGCAATTCCCGGCGACCATTCGCTTGGCGAGACGGCCCTTCTCGTCGAAGACTTCAACGCCATGGCCCAGCGTCTGCAGGACATGGCCTCCGATATGACCCTTTGGAATGCGACGATCGCCCATGAATTGCGCACGCCCTTGACGATTCTGAAAGGCCGCCTGCAAGGCATGATCGACGGCGTATTCGAGCCGGATGAAAAGTCTCTTCGTGCTTTGGTGCTGCAGGTCGATTCGCTTGCCAGGCTCGTCGAGGATCTGCGAACGGTGACGTTGGCGGATAGCGGCCATCTCGACCTCCGTCTTCAGCCCATCCGGCTCAAGGATGAGATCGAACGGCTGGCAGAAGCGCTGGAACAGGAGTTGAAACAGGACGGTTTCGAACTTCGGCTTCAACTTTCCGATCCTCTGGTGTCCGCCGATGCCATGCGGATTCGCCAGGTGCTCCTCGCGCTCGTCACCAATGCCCGCCGGTATGCAGTGCGCGGCGACGTCGAGATCAGCCTGCAGGTGGAGGATGGGCAGGTGATGTTAAGGGTCACCGACGAGGGACCCGGTCTCGACGCCGACATCGCGTCCTCGGCCTTCGAACCCTTCCGCAGGGGCAGGCAACCCCACTTGCTGGAGAAAGGCGGAAATGGCCTTGGCCTGTCGGTGGTTCGTGCCATTGTGGAGGCGCATGGCGGCAAGGTCCGCTACGCGCCTTCCAGCAAAGGCGGGGCGATGTTCGAGATTTCTCTCGGAAGGCCAGTTTCCTGATACCCGCTTGCCAGGGCCGGAACGGCGAGGATCACCCTGTCGTTTCCACGCCCGGCCGCCAATTCCACACAATCTCCACAGGTCCTCCACACAATATCAAGCTCGACTTGCTAGGCACGAAAGCGGCAATCGATGCCACGCGAGGTTGGGGTTTTTAAAGGATGACGCGGAATTGCCCCCGACGTTCCATCCATGAAACTCGTTCGCGCCTTGAACAATCTGAGAGAAGTCATGACCAGTCATAATGTAAGCCTCGCCGTCGCAAGTCCGAACGATCTCGCTGAGTTCAAGAAAGACCTTCAGGAGGCTTTCGCCATCGCAGTCATCGAGGAATTCGGGGAGCTGCCAAACGGCCCCATCCCTTCTGACGAAGATCTCGACAAAGCGAACAACGCTCCAGGTGCTGTTGCGCTGCGCATTCTCCGCGACGGCGAAAATGTCGGCGGTGCGGTGGTAACGATCGATCAGGAGACCCATCACAACACACTCGACCTGTTCTTCCTGAAGGTCGGCGAGCACGGGCATGGTCTGGGTCACAAGGCCTGGCTTGCCATCGAAGCACGCTATCCGCAGACCGTCACATGGCGGACGCATACGCCTTACTTTGAGAAGAGAAACATCCACTTTTACGTCAACAAGTGCGGCTTCAAGATCATCGCGTTCTTCCACGCGCTTCATCCTGACCCTCACCACCCCGGATCAGACGATCCTGTGGGCGGCGAGGGCTTTCAGTTCGAGAAGGTCATGCGATAGCGGATGTTCGATCGTGCGGGTAAATCTTGCCATCAGACATATCCCGGCGTCGCCTCCGGCGACATGGACTGGAGCGCTCGGGCGAGCCTGCCCGAACGATACCCGTGGCATGGAACTGCTGGGGAAATATACGCTGACCTCGAAGGGCTGACATTTCGTCTGCAGCCCAAGGGGCCTCGTGTGCGCCGTCGTTTGGCTTTTGCGCCGGCATGATCAGCAGCGCACATCAATTCGCCAGCAAAATTGCCGGCCAGCACATTCAGGCGCGGTGGGCGAATGGCAGTCCGCTGCCCTTGCCAGCTTCTCCATCGGCATCAGCTGTCCAGCGTCGCCACGGTTTTTAGCGCGCCGTCGAGGGCGATGCCTTTTTCGTCGAGCAGGGCGGCCTGGCGCAGGCGTTTCAGCCAGGCGGCGCCGTCGTCGCGGTGGCGGATGAGCGGCAGGGCGGAGAGGACGCGGTCGAATTTCGACAGGCCGCGGGCGTGGGTGTCGGAATAGCCCTTCACCAGCCGCCGGCAACCGAGCACTTCGACGGCGAGATCGTAGTTGTCGCCGAGCACCGTGGTTGCCGTCTTCAGCCAGGCTTCACAATGCTCCATCTCGCGACAATGCCTGAGCGTGCCGCGCCGGCCGCGGCGCAGGGCCGAGACGATATAGAGACCGCCGAACCAGAACAGCGTGCCGGTCTTTACCCGGCGTCCCTTGTTGACCAGCTTGTCGAGGCGGTTGAACAAGGTGGGGCGGTTTTCGATCCACAGGCCGAGCTTTTTCGGCAGCGTGCCGCAGATCTCTTCCATGCGCGGATGCATGTATTCCGTCGTATAGACGATCTGCCCGTCCCGGGCGCCGACCTCCTTGCGTACCCGTTCGAAGCGCGAGGCGCGCACCTTGAGGTCCGCAACGCGGATGACGTCATCATATGCCATGGCGACGGCGACATATTTTGCCGCCTGGACGGTGAATGCGAAATCCTTCGTTTCGCCGCCGTGACGGCGGTCGAGAGCGAGCAACGCCGAAACGCGGTCGAGATATTCGCCGGCATAAGCCGGGTCCTGGAAATCGGTGAGTTTCTTGACGCCGGCAAACAACATCTGCTGCGCCTGTTCCGGAAACTCGCTGCGGATGCGGTGGACAAGGCGGTCGAGCGCCGGGTGGCCGGCGGTTTCCGGCAGGACGTCGAAGCGTTTGACCGGCGTCGCCGACAGCTTTTCGGTCGGCTTGTCCTTGGCGCGTTCATAAGCGGCGTTGAAGGCTTTCAGGCTCGCCTCGATACCCTTGCCGCCGGCGCGGATGGTCGCCTCGAATGCCTGCTTTGTAAACGGCAAGATCTCGGCGGCGGCCAGTCCGCCGAACAGCGCCGAGGAAATGACGCTGCCGTTTTTCACGGCCAGGCTTTCCATGTCGAAGGCGATGGTTTTTTTCGCGGCAAAATCCGTGGCGTCGATGACGACCACCGGATTGCCGATGCCGTCGCCCGGCGTCTGCTTTTCGCTGACGGCGAAGGAGCGGTGCGTCGAGGCGATCAGCACCGTCTTGTCCGGCGTCACCAGGCCGCGCAGCACCGAGCGGCCGGCTTCCATCAGTTCGGCGGCGATGACGACATCGACATCGCCTGGCGTCGGCATCAGCGAGAAGATCGGCGCATGGCCGTCGCGGGCCGGCAGCATCTCGACGTAATAGATGGTCGCGCCGGTGCGCTGGGCGACACCCGGCACCGAGGTGGTCTGGGCCATCCAGCCCTGCGCTTCCGCCATGTTGACGATCCAGTCGGCGAGCACGCCGCCGCCCTGGCCGCCCATGGCGAGGATGGCGAGCGACAACGGCTTGTCGGTGGAGTGGCGCGTAGCCGGCAGAGAGACGTGTTCGCTCATCACAGGCCTCAATCCGCAAAGACGATGCGGCTCGCCTGGCGGCGCGCCTGCAGCCAGCCGATGACTTTTCCGCGCAGTTTCGCGAGGAAACGGTCCCAGCCGGTCGGGTTATGGATGATGTCGGCACGGTAGAAGGACGGACAGAGCACGGCGGCTTCCGAAACCTCGCCGCAATTACCGCAGCCGACGCAGTTGTTGTCGATCGCCGCCACCGGATCGTCCTTCAGCGGATCGTCGGTGTGTTTTACCGACAGCGACGGACAGCCGGAAAGGCGGATGCAGGCATGATCGCCGGTGCAAACATCCTCGTCGACGCCGAACCGCTCCTTCACCATGCGTTTTCCATCCTTCACCGCCTTGGCGAAGAGCGGCTTGATGCGGCGCTGCTTGTTCAGCATGCATTCGGACGAAGCGACGATGATTTTTGGGCCTTCTTCCTTGGTCGTCAGCGCCTCGCGCAACGTGTCGCGCATCTTGGTGACGTCATAGGTGCGGTCGATCTGGCGCACCCAGGTGGCGCCGATGCCCTTCACCGCGTTGACGATGGAGTTATTGGTCTTGCGCCGCGGGTTGATGGCGCGCGAAGACATGACGTCCTGGCCGCCGGTCGCGGCCGAATAAAAATTGTCGACGACGAGGATGACGCCGTCCTGCTTGTTGAACACGGCGTTGCCGATCGAGGTGGCAAGGCCGTTGTGCCAGAAGCCGCCATCGCCCATCACCGAGATCACCCGCTTGTCTGATGCGACATTGAAGGCGGAGGCCGCCGCCGGCGACAGGCCGTAACCCATCGTCGTCGAACCGATGTTGAAGGGCGGCAGGATGGAGAACAGGTGGCAGCCGATATCGCCGGAGACGTGGTGGTCTCCCAGTTCGCCCTGCACCAGCTTCATGGCCGCGAAGATCGGCCTTTCCGGACAGCCGACGCAGAAGCCCGGCGGACGCGGCGGCACGACTTCGGCAAGCGCCTTGATTTTCGGGTCCCGCAGCACCGGCGTCGGATCGGGGATCGGCGGCTGGTTGCCGAGCAGCACCCGCTGGTATTTTTCGAGAAAGGCCTGCACGCCCTTCACCAGCACCGGCGCGGTATATTCGCCACCCATCGGCAGCACATCCTTGCCGGAGACCTTCGTCTGGATGTCGCGGCGGCGCAGGATGGTGTTGAGCATCTGCTCGATATATTCCGGCGCGCCTTCCTCCACCATCAGCACCGCCTGCTTGCCAACGCAGAAATCGGCGATCTCATCGTCGACGAGCGGATAGGAGATGTTGAGCACATAGAGCGGCACGGAGGAATTGCCGTAGACATCGGCAAGGCCGAGCTGCTGCAAAGCGCGCATCACGCCGTTATAGAGCCCGCCCTGCAGGATGATGCCGACTTCGCCTTCCTCGGGGCCGAAATATTCGTTGATCTTGCGGTCCTTGATGAACGCGACGGCGGCCGGCCAGCGGCGCTCCAGCTTCTCTTTCTCATGGACGAAGGAAGCTGGCGGCAGCACGATGCGGCTGACATCACGCACCGGGTTTTCCAGCGCCTGGCGCAGGGTGAAGTCCGGCCGCCTGTTGTCCTTGGCGACGAACTGGCCGTGCACGTGACAGCTGCGGATGCCGACCTGCAGCATCACCGGCGTATTGGAAACCTCGGACAGCTCGAAGCCTTCCTCTACTGCCTTGACGATCGACGGCAGGTTGGGGCGCGGGGTCAGCAGCCAGAGTTGCGATTTCATCGCAAACGCATGGCTGCGTTCCTGCATGATCGAGGAGCCTTCGCCGTAATCCTCACCGATGATGATCATCGCGCCGCCGGTGACGCCGCCGGAAGAGAGGTTGGAGAGCGCGTCGGAGGCGACGTTGGTGCCGGCGGTCGATTTCCAGGTCACGGCGCCGCGCACCGGATACATCACCGATGCCGACAGCATGGCGGCGGCGGCTGCTTCCGAAGCCGAGGTCTCGAAATGCACGCCCAGTTCTTCCATGACGTCCTTGGCATCCGCCAGCACGTCCATCAGATGCGAGATCGGCGAGCCCTGGTAACCGCCGACATAAGAGACGCCGGACTGCAGGAGCGCCTTGGTGATCGCCAGGATTCCCTCGCCGCGAAAGATGTCGCCTTCGCCCAGTTTGAGATCTTCGACCTCGCGTGCAAAAGACCGTTCTGCCATTTCGAGAATTCCCCTTGCTCCCAAGCGGAGCGTGATCTTATAATCATTTGCAAAATCATATTTTGCGACGCGGCTTTGTGTCAATGCGCAAATTCCGTGGTCTCGGAAAGGAGGGTCGAGCCTTTGAAACAAGCGCAGGAACAGGACGTGGACGACTGTCGGTATATATATGCGATGGCATATATATGACCCCATCGCCGCACCCGTAACGCATCGCTTCTGCGAGAAAGCGCTTGCCAGCAAAAATTGCTTATTTTAACATTAAAGCATTCCGATCAATAAAAATGCCCGGGCAAGGGTGGCGTGGAAGCCGTCTTGCCGGGACCAGGGGAACCGACGGAGTTCAATCCATGATGACGCTTTCCAGACGCCAGGCGCTGGGCCTGGGTGCTGCCGCCTTTCTGACCGGTGTATTTTCCGGGCGTAACCTCGTCTCTGCCGTCGAAAGCGGCACGCTGACGATTGCCTATAACGTCAACCTGCCGTCCTTCGATCCGACGGTCGGTCCTTCCGCCGTCAATCCGTCGATCCAGGCGATCTATCGCTCGGTCTTCGACCAGTTCATCGGCCAGGGGCCGGATCTTTCCTTCCAGCCGGGCCTGCTGACGGCCTGGGGGTGGAACGACGACAAGACCAAGGTGTGGATGGACGTGCGCGAAGGCGTCACGTGGCATGACGGTTCGCCGTTCACGCCGGAAGACGTCGTCTGGTCGCTCAACCGCGCCGCCGACGAAAAGACCGGCAACCCGATCCAGTTCATCTGGTCGACCGCCGGCAACTACACGATCGACGGCAACAGGATCACCGGCGACGTGCTGCGTTTCGAGCCGACCTTCTTCAAGTGGATGGCTTTCCTCACCGGCTACATCCTGCCGAAGGCCTATTATGAAAAGGTCGGGCCCGAAGGTTTCGAAAAGGCGCCGATCGGCACCGGCCCCTACATGGTCGACGCCTACGAGGGCAACGCCTTCCTGCGCCTCAAGGCCAACGAGAATTATTTCGGCGGCAAGCCGGCTTTCGATACGGTTGTCTTCAAGTTCGTGCCCGACGGCACCAGCCGCGTTGCCGAGCTGGAATCGGGCGCTTCCGACATCACGCTCGAAATTCCCTATGAGGAATTTGACCGACTGAAGGGCACGGACGGTTTTGCCGGCGTCGCCACGCCGATTTCCGATATCGGCATGATCTTCCTCAACAACATCGAGGTGATGCTCGACAAGAACGTCCGCCTCGCCGCCCACCACGCCATCGACAAGAAGGCGATCGTCGACCGGCTGCTGCGTGGTTACGGTGTGCCGATCGATACGCTGGAAGCACCGGAGTACGATGCCTACGACCCCTCCATCGTCGTCGGTTTCGATCCGGAAAAGGCAAAGTCGCTGCTGGCCGCGTCCGGCTTCTCCACCGACAAGCCGGCCAAGTTCAAGATCCAGACGACGCGCGGCTTCAAGCCGAAGGACTACGAGATGATCCAGGCGATCGTCGGCATGTGGCGCAAGGTCGGCATCGAGGCGGAAATCGAAGTCTACGAAATCGCCAAGCATTACGAGCTGCGTGCCGCCGACCAGCTGGCGCCTGCCGCCTTCTACAACTGGGGCAACGCCATCGGCGATCCGACCACTTCGACCGGTTTTGCCATGTTCGGCCCGTCGCCGCATTCCGTCTGGAACACCGACGACCTCGACGGCATGATCGGCCCGCTCTGGGGCGAGAAGGACGAAGAAAAGCGCATCGCCGGCTGGAAGGCCGTCAGCAAGTATATTGCCGAAGAGGGTTACGTGATCCCGCTGCTGCAATATGCCCAGCCGCTGCTTTACAAGGCGACGCTGAAGGTCACCCCGAACGTTTCGGGCGCCCTGCAGCCGACGCTGGTGTCGCCGGCCTGATGAGGCATTCCCCCTTCTCCCCGGCAGGGAGAAGGGGGCGCCACAAGCGCCGCTGCAACCCCGCTTGCCACCGTGCAGCCCCGTCGCTACGCTTGTCGCCTTCGTGCGGCCAGGAAATGAAGCATTCATGATTGCCGTCTCTATCCTCAAACGACTTCTGATGGCCGCGATCACGCTGTTCGGCGTGGCGGTGATCGTTTTCGTCCTGCTGCGGGTCGTTCCCGGCGATCCGATCGCCATGATGATCTCGCCCGGCGCCAGCCCGGAAAGCATCGCCGCGCTCCGGGCGCAATACGGGCTCGATGCCAGCCTGCCGGTGCAATTCCTCGTCTGGCTGAAGGCGGTGGTCGTCGGCGATTTCGGCACCTCGATTTCGCTGCGCCGCAACGTGCTGGAATTGTTGGCCGAGCGCCTGCCGGCAACGCTGGAACTGGCGATCGTGGCGCTTCTGGTCGCCGTCGTTCTCGGCGGTGCCGTGGCCGTTCTCGGCACGCTGTTGCGCCGCACCCCGGGCGAGCCGGTGGTCGATACCGTCAACGGCCTCTGTCTTGCCGTGCCGGATTTCGTCTGGGCCCTCGCCTTGGTGCTGGTCCTCGGCGTCGCCTTTCCGGTCTTTCCGCTGTCTGGCCGCATCAATCCCGGCGTGCAGGTGGATTTCGCAACACCCTTCTATCTCATCGAAAGCCTGGTGACGCTGCGCTTCAAGGTTTTCGCCGATGTCGCCGCCCACATGGTCATGCCGGTGCTGGCGCTCGGCCTGCCGCTTGCCGCCATCATCACCCGCGTGCTGAAGGAGGCGCTGCTGGAGGCTATGGTGCAGGATTATATCCTGCTTGCTCGGCTCAAGGGCATGTCGAGCCTCCGCCTCGTGCTGCAGGAGGCGCTGCGCAATGCCATCGGTCCGACCATTGCGCTCACCGGCGTGCAGTTCACCTTCCTGATTGGCGGCACCGTCATCGTCGAGCGCATCTTTGCTTATCCCGGTATCGGCAACATGGCGATCGACGCGGTCATCAACCGCGACCTGCCGCTGATCCAGGGCCTCGTGCTGGTGTTCGGCGCCCTGTTCATCGTTATCAACCTGTTGGTCGACATGCTCGTCGTCGCGTTCAATCCGAGGCTGCGTCATGGCTGATGTCGCTCTGACCCCACCCGCCGTGCGGCGCTCCGGCCTTTCGAAAAACCTGCGTGCCATGCTGCGTGAGCCGAAGGTGCTTGTGGGCGGCGGTTTCATTCTCCTGCTGCTGCTCGTCGCGATCTTCGCGCCCTGGCTGGCGCCCAAGGACCCGCTGGAACAGGACCTGATGCTCGGCAACCTGCCGCCAGCCGGATATCCCGGCACGGAACCCGGCTACTGGCTCGGCACCGACGATCTCGGTCGCGATGTGCTCTCCCGCGTCATCTACGGCACCCGCATCGCGCTCACCGTCGCTTTTGTCGCCGCCGGGCTCGCCGCCCTGTTCGGAACGGTGCTCGGGCTGATCGCCGGCTTTTACGGCGGCTGGGCCGACAAGGTGATCTCCCGGCTCGTCGATATCTGGATGGCCTTTCCGCCGGTGCTGTTGTCGATCCTGCTGGTCGCCGTGCTCGGTTCCGGCATCCATTCCGTCATCGCCGCCATCGTCATCATCGACTGGACGCGGTTCTGTCGTGTGGTGCGGGCCGAAACCCAGGCGCAGGCGAAGATGGATTATGTCGTTGCCGCCCGCACCATCGGTTTTCCACGCCTGCACATCCTCATCCGGGAAATCCTGCCGAATGTCGCGCCGGTGCTGATCGCGCTCGTCAGCCTGGAAATGGGCATCGCCGTCATCGTCGAGGCGATCCTGTCCTTCGTCGGCCTGTCGGTTTCCTCCGATACGCCCACCTGGGGCGGCATGATCGCGCAGGGGCGGCAGATCATCTATCAGGGCTGGTGGGTGCTGGTCGCGCCGCTCGTCGTGCTGTTTGCCACCGTGCTTGCCTTCAACCAGCTTGGCGACGGGTTGCGCCGGGCGCTCGATCCGGTGATGCGCCGATGACCGCTTCCTTGCTCTCCATCTCCGGCCTGTCCGCCGTTTCCGACCGCGAAGGCGGCATGCCGATCCTACGCGACGTTTCGCTGAGCCTGGAGCGAGGCGAAGTCCGCGGCCTCGTCGGCGAAAGCGGTGCCGGCAAGTCCACCATCGCCAAGGCGCTGCTCGGCATCCTGCCGCGCACCGTGCGCGTCACCGGCGGTACCGTCCAGTTCGAAGGCCGCGACCTCTTGACGATGCCGGCGCGCGAACTGCGCGACATCATGGGCGCGCAGATCTCGCTGATCCCGCAGGACCCGCAGACGGCGCTCAATCCCGGCCGGCGCATCGAGGCGCAACTGACCGACGGCCTTCGCCTGCGCCGCGGCCTGTCGAGCAGGGAAGCGCATGCCCGGGCGCTGAAACTTCTGGAAGAAGTGCAGATCCGCGATCCGCAACGCGTGCTGCACGCCTTCCCGCACGAACTGTCCGGCGGCATGCGCCAGCGCGTGCTGATCGCCGCCGCCTTCGCGCTGGAGCCGAAACTGGTCGTTGCCGACGAACCGACGACGGCGCTCGACGTTACCGTGCAAAAGCAGATCCTGCGGCTGATCCGCGACATGCAGAAGGTGCACGGCACCGCCGTCATCTTCGTCACCCACGATCTCGGCGTCGTCGCGCAGATCTGCGACAGCGTCACGCTGCTCTATGCCGGCAAGGTCATCGAGGCGGGGGCGACGGCCGATGTGCTGCAGAACCCGAAGCACGCCTACACGAAGGCGCTGATGGCCGCCGGCCCGCGCTACGACCGGCCGGATGCCGGGCTGGAGCCGGTGCCGCAGGCGGTGTTCGAGCAGTTGCGCGCCGAAATCGGCATCCGTTGAGAGGGCTGGAAAAACATGGCTGAAAACCTCCTCACCGCCACCGGCCTCGAAGTTATCTACGGCGGCAGGCGCGGCGTAAAAGTGCTGCACGGCGTCGATATCGCCATCCGCCGCGGCGAAACCGTCGGCATCGTCGGTGAATCCGGCTCGGGCAAGACGACGCTCGGTCGCGCCCTGCTGCGGCTGGTGGATGTCTCCGCCGGCTCGATCCATTTTGACGGGCGCGAAATCACCCATCTGCCGGAGGCAGAGATGCGGCCATTGCGCCGGCGCATCCAGATGATCTTCCAGGATCCGATGGCCTCGCTCAATCCGCGCCACACGATCCGCCGCATCCTGGTCGAGCCGCTCCTGCTACATGGCCTGGCGAAAAATGCTGCGGAAGCGGAGGCGCGCGTCGCCAAAATCCTCGAACGCGTCACCCTCCCGGCGGCCTGTCTCGACCGCAATCCGCACGAATTGTCCGGCGGCCAGCGCCAGCGCATCGGCATTGCCCGCGCTGCGTTGCTGGAGCCGGATTTCGTGCTGGCCGACGAGATCGTTTCCGGCCTCGACGTCTCGACGCAGGCACAGGTGCTGAAACTGCTGAAAGGCCTTTCGGTCGATCTCGGCCTCGCCATGGCCTTCATCAGCCACGATCTCTCCGTCATCCGCGCCGTCTGCGACCGCGTCTACGTTCTGCGTTTCGGCAAGGTGGAGGAGGAAGGCGCCTGCGCCGAGGTCTTCGCCAATCCGAAATCCGATTATACCCGCATATTGCTCGATGCCATCCCGCTGCCGGAAATCAATCCCGGCTGGCTGGATCCCAAGACTGGAATTGAAGACGCTGCATAAAGCAATTCCAGCAAAAGTGCGTAGCGGTTTTGCGTCCGAAATTGCGTAGAAACAAAAGGATGGAGCATTTTCACGTTTCGAAGAAGCGAGGAAATGATCCAACGGCTGACCGACAGGACATTGCAATTCGACGAACACGTGCCGGGCAGGCGGGCCTCCGGCGCGAGGGTCTTTTCGTGCTCGCGAAAGAGGGGAATGCCATGAAAACCATGTTTGCGACATCGCTGCGGACGCTTGCCGCACTTGCCGTCCTGTCCGGCCCGGTGCTGGCCGATGGCCTGCCGGGACTGCGCGGCCACGATCACACCGGCGTCACCGTGCCCGACATGAAGCAGGCGGTGGATTTTTTCACCGGCGTGCTCGGTTGCGAAAAGGCGATGTCCTTCGGGCCCTTTGCCGACGATAAGGGCACCTTCATGACCGATCTCGTCGGCGTCGATGCCAAGGCGGTCATCCACGAGATCACGCTGGTGCGCTGCGGTTTCGGCTCGAATATCGAGCTCTTCCAGTATTCGGCGCCGGACCAGCGCGACCTCAAGGCGAAGAACAGCGATATCGGCGCCTTCCACATCGCGCTCTATGTCGATGACATCGCCGCCGCGAAGGCTTACCTAGACGGCAAGGGTGTGGCGACGCGGCTCGGGCCGCTGCCGATCGAGCAGGGTCCGGCCGCCGGCCAGACCATCCTCTATTTCCAGGCGCCCTGGGGCATGCAGTTCGAGGCGATCAGCTATCCCGAGGGCATGGCTTATGAAAAGGATGCCAAGACGGTGCTTTGGGACCCCAAGAATCCGGCGAAGTAACGGCCCGTCAGGGGCTGGACCGGCGATGGGTGGCGGCGATGCGCGCCACCTGTTCGTAGATGCCGGTCAAGAGCTCGAGCGTGCGGGTCGCCTCCTCCAGCTTTTGCGGGAAGTTCGGCACCGAACGGACGGCCTCGATCAGCAACGAGGTGCGGATTTCGGCATACCGCTCCGTCACCTCCAGACCTTTCGGCGTCACGGAATAGGTGACGCCGGAGCGGCCGCTGCCCTGGCGCACCACGAGGCCGGCGGCAATCAGCTTGCGCAGGCTGTACTGGATGTTGGGAATGTCCTCGCGGTTGGCAAGCCGGGCAAGATCCTTGATGGTCTTCGGCCGGTCGTTCATGCGGATGATGTGCAGCATGGCGTTTTCCGGCCCGCTGGCGGCAAAATCGATCACCGACGCCAGGCATTCCGATTGCCAGCGGCCGAACGCCTCGTAGGCGCGCATCAGCGCATATTCGATCTCGGCGACATCCACCTCAACGGGGGTGCGCGCCAGGTGCCAGCGCCTGTCGAGGGCGTCGGGGGTCTTTTCGGGCGTTTTCATGCGTCGTGCCTGCCTTCCTGAATGCAAGCTTTAGAAATACTGCCACATGCGGCCCGCGTCCACGCCCAGTCGCGATTGACAAGAATAGAATTTACGATAGATTTTTTATTTGAAATTTAAAACAAAGAGGAACAGCCATGACCCATCAGAACAGCATGTTCGATCGCAATCAGTTTCTGCTCGGCACGTTCGCGTCCAATTGTTCCGGCGGCATGTCGGTCACCAAGGTGCCGGAGCGCTGGGTGAATTCCTGGGACAACAATCTCCGCCTCGCCCATCTGCTCGACGATGCCGGCATCGATTTCATGCTGCCGATCGCCCGCTGGATCGGTTACGGCGGCGAGACGAATTTCCATGGCAACGTGCTCGAGACCATCACCTGGGCCACCGGCCTGCTGGCCAAGACGCGCAACATCAATGTCTTCGCCACCATCCACACCGCAGCCAACCATCCCGCCGTCGTCGCCAAGCAGCTGGCGACCATCGACCAGATCAGCGGCGGCCGCATCGGCCTCAACATCGTCGCCGGCTGGAACCAGCCGGAATACGAAGCGCTCGGCCTCAACCTGCCGGCCGGCCACGAGGAGCGCTACGGTTACGCCCAGGAATGGTTCGATGTCGTCAAGGCGCTGTGGAGCCGCACCGAAGCCTTCGACTGGGAGGGCAGACATTTCCAGCTGAAGAACATTCTCGGCGACCCGAGGCCGACCACCCGGGTACCGATCCTCAACGCCGCCGGCTCCGGCCAGGGACGGGCCTTTGCCGCCCAGAATGCCGATTTTCTCTTCACCCCCGCCATCGACCTTTCGCGCTCGGGCGAAGAGGTGGCGGCATTGAAGCAGCAGGGCGCGGATGCCGGCCGCTCCGTCGGCGTGCTCACCTTCGCCCATGTCGTCTGCCGCCCGACGGAAAAGGAAGCCCAGGACTATCTGCAGCATTTCGGCAGGGACAATGCCGATTGGGATGCGGTCGACAATCTGGTGCGGCTGCAGTTCGCCCATGCGCAATCCTTCCCGCATGACCTCCTGGCGCTGATCCGCGATCGGATGGCGGCGGGTCATGGCGGCTATCCGCTGGTCGGCACGCCGGAGCAGGTGGCCGAAGGCATCCTGGCGCTGCACAAGGCAGGTTTTAACGGCACGACGCTTTCTTTTGTTGATTATGCAGAGGAATTCCCGTATTTCCGGGATCACGTCCTGCCGATCCTCGAAAGCGAGGGCATTCGCCGGGCGGTCGCATAATCACATCCGCACCTGCTTTAAAAATAGCGCGCTATGGATCGGCGTGGCGAATTGCCATGCCAACGATTCATCGCGCGCAATGAATCTTCGTCCTGTCATCAGGATCGTTGCTTTTCGGGCTTTTTGCCCTTGACGGCCTGTTTCGTCCGTCTATATTTTAAACTTAAAATAACTGGCGCCGAGGCGGAGCGTCCGCCGCAGGATCGGCCCAATCGACCGGGAAGGAAAAAGCGATGCGTATCGTCTGTATCGGTGGCGGTCCGGCAGGGCTCTATTTCGCACTGCTGATGAAGAAGCTTCACCCCGCCCACGACATCCGGGTGATCGAGCGCAACAAGCCCTACGACACTTTCGGCTGGGGCGTGGTGTTTTCCGATGCGACGATGGAGTCGATGAAGGTCTGGGACGCGGAAAGTGCCGCGATCATCCAGGACGCCTTCAACCATTGGGACGATATCGAGGTGTTGTTCAAGGGCACGCGCCAGCGCACCTCCGGCCACGGTTTCGTCGGCATCGGCCGCAAGAAGCTCCTGAACATCCTCCAGCAGCGCTGCGAGGAGCTGGGCGTCGAACTGGTGTTCGAAACGGACGTCGATTCCGATACGGATTATGCCGATGCCGATCTGGTCATCGCCTCCGACGGCTTCAATTCGAAGATCCGCAACCGGTATCCGGATGTCTTCCAGCCGGATCTCGTGACGCGGCCGAACCGCTACATCTGGCTCGGCACCAACAAGCTCTACGACGCCTTCACCTTCGATTTCCGCAAGACGGATCACGGCTGGTTCCAGGCGCATATCTACAAGTTCGACGACAAGACCTCGACCTTCATCGTCGAGACCACCGAAGAGGCCTATGAGGCGCACGGCCTCGGCGAGATGGACCAGCAGGCCTCGATCGATTTCTGCGAAAACCTGTTCTCCGAAGTGCTCGACGGCGCCTCGCTGATGACCAATGCCCGTCACCTGCGCGGTTCGGCCTGGCTGAACTTCAACCGGCTGATCTGCGGCAAGTGGAGCCATTTCAACGGCAACTCGCATGTCGTGCTGATGGGCGACGCCGCCCACACGGCGCATTTCGCCATCGGCTCCGGCACCAAGCTCGCCATCGACGATGCCATCGAGCTGACCCGACAGTTCCAGCTGCACGGGCATGAGAAGGAAAAGATCCCGGCCGTCCTCGAAACCTACGAGGAAATCCGCCGCGTCGACGTCGCCCGCATCCAGAATGCCGCCCGCAACGCCATGGAATGGTTCGAGGTGGTCGGCCGTCGTTATGCCGATACGCTGGAGCCGGAACAATTCATGTATTCGATGCTGACGCGCTCGCAGCGCATCAGCCACGAAAACCTGCGCCTGCGCGACAAGACCTGGCTGGAAGGTTATGAGCGCTGGTTTGCGAAGAAGTCGGGCTTGAGCGTCGGCAACGACCGCTGCTTGCCGCCGATGTTCACCCCCTATAAGCTGCGCGGCGTCACCCTGCCGAACCGCATCGTCGTCTCGCCGATGGCGATGTATTCGGCGAAGGACGGGCTGATCGCCGATTTCCATATGGTGCATCTGGGCAGCCGCGCCATGGGCGGCGCCGGCCTGGTCTTTGCCGAAATGACCTGCGTTTCGCCGGATGCCCGTATCACTCCCGGTTGCCTGGGCCTCTGGAACGAGGAGCAGGCCGCACAATGGCGGCGCGTTGTCGATTTCGTCCACGGCAACAGCGCCGCCAAGGTCGGCATCCAGATCGGCCATGCCGGCCGCAAGGGTGCCACCAAGCTGGCCTGGGAAGGCATCGACCAGCCGCTGGAGGAAGGCGCCTGGCCGCTCTATTCGGCGTCGGCCATGCCTTACCTCAAGCATAGCCAGGTGCCGAAGGCGATGGATCGGGCCGATATGGACCGGGTGCTTGCCGATCACGTCCGGTCCGCTGAACTGGCGGCGACCACCGGCGCCGACTGGCTGGAACTGCACTGCGCCCACGGCTACCTGCTGTCGAGCTTCCTGTCGCCGCTCACCAACCACCGCGACGACGACTATGGCGGCAGCCACGAGAACCGGGCGCGTTTCCCGCTCGAAGTTTTCAAGGCCGTCCGCGCCGTCTGGCCGGACGACAAGCCGATTTCCGTGCGCCTCTCCTGCCACGATTGGGTGGATGGTGCCGGCAACACGCCGGAGGATGCGGCGATCTTCGCGCAGATGTTCAAGGATGCCGGCGCCGACCTGATCGACTGCTCCTCGGGGCAGGTATCGAAGGAAGAAAAACCGGTCTACGGCCGCCTGTTCCAGACGCCGTTCTCCGACAAGATCCGCAACGAGGTCGGCATTCCGACGATTGCCGTGGGTGCAATTTCCGAGGCCGACCACGCCAATTCGATCATTGCCGCCGGCCGCGCCGATCTCTGCGCCGTCGCCCGCCCGCATCTTGCCGATCCGGCCTGGGCGCTGCACGAGGCGGCCAAGATCGGCTTGACGACGGTCGCCTGGCCGAAACAGTACCAGTCGAGCAAGTACCAGTACGAAACCAACCTCGCCCGCGCCAATGCGCCGGCCGTCGTGAAGTAGGCGAAAACGATGGGCGGAACGGGCAAGCTTGGCAGGAGGCATGCGCTGGTCACCGGTGCCGGCAGCGGCATCGGTGCGGCGATTGCGCGCACGCTTGTGCAAAACGGCGCACGCGTCACGCTCGCCGGTCGGCGCCGCGAGCCGCTGGATGCGCTGGCGGCCGAGCTTGCCGGCAGCGACGTCTTCGTTGCCGATGGGTTCGACGTGACTGACGCCGCGGCCATCGCCAGGGGGCTGGAGGCGGCGCGGCAGGCTTTTGGCCCTGTCGGCATCCTCGTCAACAATGCCGGCGAAGCGCCGAGCGCGCCGTTCGAAAAGACCAGCCTCGACATGTGGAGCCATGTGATCGGCGTCGATCTCACCGGCGTCTTCCAGGTGACGCAGGCAGTGCTGCCCGACCTGAAATCCGTCGGCGACGGCGCGCGGATCATCAACGTCGCTTCGACGGCGGGGCTCGTCGGTTACGGTTACGTCTCCGCCTATTGCGCCGCCAAGCATGGGGTCGTCGGCCTCACCCGCGCCCTGGCGCTGGAGCTGGCCCGCAAGGGCGTCACGGTCAATGCCGTCTGCCCGGGCTTCACCGATACGCCGATCATCCAGCGTTCCGTCGCCGCCATCGCCGCCAAGACCGGCCGTTCGGAGGAGGAGGCGCTGTCCGAATTCGTCAAATCCAATCCCCAGGGAAGGCTGGTGAAGCCGGAAGAGGTCGCCGATACGGTTCTGTGGCTCGCTTCGCCCGGTTCGTCGTCGATTACCGGTCAGGCGATCGTCGTCGCCGGTGGAGAAGTGATGGCGGGCTAGAGCAATTCCCGCAGAAATATGAAACGGTTTTGTGTCCGGGATCGCATGCGCAGACATGGCCCGGGCATGAACCAAGGGAACCAAAGCTGGGAGCAAAGCATGGAACTGGAAAAGGGCATTACCAAAGACGGCACGGGCTACAAGGATGTGCAGTGGAACATCCTCGGCCAGGTGTATTTCCCGAAGGCGGTCTCGGACGACACCTTCGCCTTCGAAACCAACAGCGAGCCCGGTCAGTTCGTGCCGGTGCATATTCATCCGACGCAGGACGAGTTCATCCTGGTGCAGGAAGGCCAGCTGGAACTGAAGCTTGACGGTGAGTGGACGACCGCCAGGGCCGGCGATCTCGTGCGCATGCCGCGCGGTATTCCGCACGGCTATTTCAACAAGTCCGACAAGCCGTGCCGGGCGCTGTTCTGGGTCTCGCCGGCCCGTCAGCTGGAAGACCTGTTCAAGGCGCTGGATCAGAAGACCGACGTTGCGGAAATCGTGCGGTTGTCCGCCGAGCGAGAGGTGAATTTCCTGCCGCCGGAAGCGAACGACTAAGGGGGAATCCCCTGACCTTAACCCTCTCCCCGGTGGGGAGAGGGGACTTGCCCTGCCTGACGTCGATTGTGCGGAAAACGGCGCGGCAAACCCCTTCACCCCTCGGGGAGAAGGTGCCGGTAGGCGGATGAGGGGATTGCCACAGCGCCCTGCACACAGAGGAGAAAGACATGAGCGACGTAATGAAAGACATGAAGCGCAGCTTCCGCGATTACCAGGCGAAACATTTCCTCTGGGATGTCAGCGAGGACGGCCGCGTCGCCACGCTCACCCTCAACCGGCCGGAGCGCAAGAATCCGCTGACCTTCGGCAGCTATGCCGAGTTGCGCGACCTGTTCCGCGATCTCGCCTATTCTTCCGACGTCCGCGCCATCGTTCTGAAGGGTGCCGGCAACAATTTCTCCTCCGGCGGTGACGTTTTCGAGATCATCGAGCCGCTGACCCGCATGGCGATGCCCGACCTGCTCGCGTTCACCCGCATGACCGGTGATGTCGTCAAGGCGATGCGCAAGTGCCCGCAGCCGATCATTGCCGCCGTCGACGGCATCTGCGCCGGTGCCGGCGCCATCCTCGCCATGGCCTCCGACCTGCGCGTCGCGACGCCCGAAGCCAAGACCGCCTTCCTCTTCACCCGCGTCGGCCTGGCCGGCGCCGACATGGGTGCCTGCGGTTTCCTGCCGCGCATCATCGGCCAGGGTCGTGCCGCCGAACTCCTGTTCACCGGCCGCTCGATGAGCGCTGCCGAAGGCCACGCCTGGGGTTTCTACAATGCGCTGCATGCGGCCGATGCGCTCGATGCGGAAGCGCTGAAGCTGGCGCATTCACTGGCCGACGGGCCGTGGTTCGCCCATGGCATTACCAAGACCATGTTCAACCAGGAATGGGCGATGGGCGTCGACGAGATGGTCGAGTCGGAAGCCCAGGCCCAGGCGATCTGCATGGCGACCCAGGATTTCCGCCGCGCCTTCGAGGCCTTTGCCGAAAAGCGCAAGCCGGCTTTCGAGGGCAATTGAGATCATGGCCGCTTCCTCCTCCCTGTCCGGCCCGAGCCGTGAGCATCTCGAATGGCCGTTCTTCGAACCGCATCACCGCGCCTTCGTCGAAAAGCTCGATGCCTTTGCCGCCTCCGGCGCGCTGGCCGCCGTCGATCACGGCGATACCGACGGCGCCTGCCGCACGCTGGTAAAACTGCTCGGCGAAGCCGGCCTGCTCGCCGCGGCGACCGGCAATGCCGGCGCCGACGTCATCGATTCGCGGGCTGTCTGCCTGGCGCGCGAAACGCTTGCCTGGCACGACGGGCTTGCCGATTTCGCCTTCGCCATGCAGGGTCTCGGCACCGGGGCCATCGGACTTGCCGGGTCAGACGATTTGAAGCGCGCCGTGCTGCCGAAAGTCACGTCGGGCGAATGGCTTTCGGCTTTCGCCCTGTCGGAAAAGGAAGCCGGTTCTGATGTCGCCGCCATGGCCTGCGCCGCCCGCGCCGAGGGCGATTCTTACGTGCTCGACGGCGAGAAGACCTGGATTTCCAACGGCGGCATCGCCGATGTCTACACCGTGTTTGCCCGCACCGGCGAGGCGCCGGGCACGCGCGGCATCTCCGCCTTCGTGGTTTTTGCCGGCGATCCTGGTTTTTCCATCGCCGAGCGCATCGATGTCATCGCCCCGCATCCGCTGGCGACGATCCGCTTCGAGAATTGCCGCATCCCGGCCTCGCGCCGCCTCGGCTCAGCCGGCGAAGGTTTCAAGATCGCCATGCGCACGCTCGACATTTTTCGCGCCTCCGTCGCCGCCGCCTCGCTCGGTTTTGCCCGGCGTGCCATCGATGAAGCGCTGGCCCATGCCAAGGCGCGGCCGATGTTCGGCGCCACGCTTTCCGACCTGCAGCTGACGCAGGCGGCACTCGGCGACATGGCGACCGGCATCGATGGCGCGGCGCTTTTGACCTACCGCGCCGCCTGGCGCCGCGACGTACAGAAACTGCCGACCACCAAGGAAGCGGCGATGGCGAAGATGACGGCGACGGAAACGGCGCAAACGGTCATCGACCGTGCCGTGCAGATGTTCGGCGGCCGCGGCGTCAGGAGCGGCGAGATCGTCGAAAAACTCTACCGCGAAATCCGCGCGCTCCGCATCTACGAGGGCGCCACCGAGGTTCAGAAACTCATCGTCGCCCGCGAGCTTCTGAAGGCCTGAGACGAAAGGAACAACCATGAGCAAACACCGCGAAACCTTCGATTGGGCCGATCCCTTCAAGCTGGAGGACCAGCTCAACGACGACGAACGTTTGGTGCTGAAGACCGCCCATGACTATGCGCAGGAAAAGCTCCTGCCGCGCATGCCGGATGCCTTTCGCCTGGAACAGACCGATCCGGCAATCTTCCGCGAGATGGGCGAACTCGGCCTGCTCGGTCCGACGATCTCGCCGGAATATGGCGGCGCCGGCCTCGGCTACGTTTCCTACGGCCTGATCGCCCGCGAGGTCGAGCGCGTCGATAGCGGCTACCGCTCGATGATGAGCGTGCAGTCGTCGCTGGTCATGGTGCCGATCGAAACCTTCGGTTCCGAGGCACAGAAGCAGAAATACCTGCCGAAACTCGCCACCGGCGAATGGATCGGCTGCTTCGGCCTTACCGAGCCCAACCACGGCTCCGACCCCGGCTCGATGGTCACCCGTGCCAAGAAGGTCGATGGCGGTTATGCGCTGACCGGCGCCAAGACCTGGATCTCGAATGCGCCGATCGCCGACGTCTTCGTCGTCTGGGCCAAGACCGAGGACGGGCTGATCCGCGGCTTCGTGCTGGAAAAGGGCTGGAAGGGTCTTTCCGCCCCCGCCATCCATGGCAAGGTCGGCCTCAAGGCCTCCATCACCGGCGAAGTGGTGATGGACAATGTCTTCGTGCCGGAAGAAAACATGTTCCCGGAAGTCACCGGCCTCAAGGGTCCGTTCACCTGCCTCAACTCCGCCCGCTTCGGCATCGCCTGGGGCGCGCTGGGGGCGGCGGAAGCCTGCTACGCCACGGCGCGGCAATATGTGCTCGACCGCCAGCAGTTCGGCCGGCCGCTCGCCGCCAACCAGCTGATCCAGAAGAAGCTCGCCGACATGGTGACGGAAATCTCGCTCGGCCTGCAGGGCTGCCTGCGCCTCGGCCGCATGAAGGAAGACGGTCATCCGCCGGTGGAGCTGACCTCGATCCTCAAGCGCAATTCCTGCGGCAAGGCTCTGGACATCGCCCGCGCGGCCCGCGACATGCTGGGCGGCAACGGCATTTCCGACGAATTCGGCATTGCCCGCCACCTGGTCAACCTCGAAGTCGTCAACACCTATGAAGGCACGCACGACATCCATGCGCTGATCCTCGGCCGCGCCATCACCGGCATCGCCGCGTTCAACTGAGGGCGTAAGGCCGATGTTTGCGACGACGAGACCCCTGCGCTTCGGAGATTGCGATCCTTCGGGCATCGCCTATTTCCCCTCCTACCTGAACATTCTGGTGGGGGTGATGGAGGATTTTTTCGCCGACCTCGGCCTGCCGATCCGCCAGATGATCGACGAGCGGAAGATCAGCTGGCCGACGGTGCGGCTGGACCTCACATTCGTCAGCCCCGGCTATCACGGCGACCAGCTCGATTTCACCCTGCGCGTCCGCGCCATCGGCCGCAGCTCGCTCGACCTGGATCACGAGATCCGCGTCGGCGACCGGCTGTTGTGGTCGGCTAAACACCGCGTCGTCGCGACCTCGACCGAGACGCACACATCCATTGCCTGGCCGGAGGATATCCGCGCCGCGCTCAGACAGCATCTGGAGGCCAATGATGCACACAATCCTGCAACCTGAAGGTTGGGCGAAACCCATCGGTTATTCAAACGGGGTCGCCGCCCAAGGCAAGGTGATCTTCGTCGGCGGCCAGATCGGCTGGAACGAACAATGCCAGTTCGAATCCGACGATTTCATCGACCAGGTGCGCCAGACGTTGAAAAACGTCGTGGCGGTTCTGGCCGCCGGCGGTGCCGGCCCGGAACACATCACCTCGATGACCTGGTATTTCACCGACAAAACGGAATATCTTGGCAACCTGAAGAATCTCGGGCAGGTGTACCGCGAAACGATCGGCCGGAATTTCCCGGCCATGGCGGCGATGCAGGTCGTCGCTTTGGTGGAAGACCGCGCCAAGATCGAGATCCAGGCAACGGCCGTCGTGCCGGAATAAAAAGGAACGGGTTATGACCGACACAGAGTCCGCCGCCACTGCCGCCCATGAATTCTCCGGCACCGTCCGCGGTATGCAGACCGCCGGCGTGCTGGTGGTGACGATCGACAATGCGCCGGTCAATGCCCTTTCCGCCGACGTGCGCGGCGGGCTGATGGCGGCCCTTGCGGCGGCGGAAGGCGATGCGGAGATCCGCGCCGTCGTCGTCACCGGCGCCGGCAAGACCTTCATCGGCGGCGCCGATATCAAGGAATTCGGCAAGCCGCCGGTCGAACCGATGCTGCCGGCGGTGATCGACCGTCTCGAAGGGTTTTCGAAGCCGGTCGTGGCGGCGCTGAACGGGGCTGCCCTCGGCGGCGGGCTGGAAGTGGCGCTGGGCTGCCACCACCGCATTGCCGCTTCCGGTGCGAAACTCGGCCTGCCGGAAGTCAAGCTCGGCATCGTTCCCGGCGCTGGCGGCACGCAGCGCCTGCCGCGCCTGACCGGCATTCCTGCCGCCATCGACATCATCGCCTCCGGCCGCATGGTGCCGGCGGCGGAAGCCCTGTCGCTCGGCATCGTCGATGCCGTTGCAACGGAAAATCTGCTCGACGCGGCTGTTGCAGCGGCGGCGGACCTTGCCGGCAAATCGCTTCGCCGCACTGCTGAGCTCGCCGTTCCCACATCGACCGCGGAAGAGAACGAGGCCGCCGCTGCCAAGGCCCGCGCCAGGGCAAAAGGCCAGACATCACCGCTCGAAGCCGTGCGGCTGGTGCTGGCGACGCAAAATGCCGCCTTTGCCGATGGCATCGCGGATGAACGCGCCACGTTCCTGCGGTTGCGCGATTCGCAAGAGGCTGCCGCCCTCCGGCATGTCTTCTTCGCCGAGCGTGCCGCGGCCAAGGTCGAAGGGCTGGAGGGCGTCGAGCCGCGGCCCGTTTCCACCATCGGCGTGGTCGGTACCGGCCTGATGGGCTCCGGCATCGCCGTCGCCGCGCTGGATGCCGGTTATACGGTAATCGGCATCGAACAGACCAGCGAAGCGGCGGAAAAGGGCAAGGAGCGCATCACCGCGCTTCTCGACCGCAACCTGAAATCCGGTCGCATCGATGCCAAGGGCAAGGCGGAGCGGCTGTCGCGGCTGATCGTCAGCGGCAATATCGGCAATCTCGCCAAGGCGGATCTGGTGATCGAGGCGGTGTTCGACGATCTCGACGTCAAGACGCTGCTGTTCCAGCGGCTCGACGGCATCGTCCGTCCCGATGCTATCCTTGCCACCAACACCAGCTATCTCGATCCGGATGTGATCGCCGCCGCGACCCAGCATCCCGAGCGCGTGCTCGGCCTGCACTTTTTCTCGCCGGCCAATGTGATGAAGCTACTGGAAGTGGTGCGCGGCGCCAAAACACTCCCGGATGTGCTGGCGACCGGCCTTGCCGTCGCCCGCAAGCTCAACAAGCTGCCGATCGTCACCGGCGTCTGCGAAGGGTTCATCGGCAACCGCATCTTCTCCGCCTATCGCCGCGAGGCGGAATTTTTGCTGGAAGACGGCGCGTTGCCGCAGGATATTGATGCCGCCATGGAAGCCTACGGCATGGCCATGGGTCCCTTCGCCGTCTTCGACCTCGCCGGACTGGAGATCGCCTGGGCCCGCCGCAAGCGCCAGGCCGCGACCCGCGATCCGGCCGCCCGTTATGTCGATATCCCCGACCGTCTTTGCGAAGCCGGTCGGTTCGGCCAGAAGAGCGGCCGCGGCTGGTATCGATATGTCGACGGCAAGCGCACCATCGATCCGGCGGTGACGGAACTGATCGAGGCGTCGCGTGCCGCCAAGGGCCTGACGCCGCGCGCCATCGATGCCGACGAAATCGTTAGCCGGCTTCTGAAGGCAATGGCCGACGAGGGTCAGGCGCTTCTTGCCGAAGGTATCGCCGCCCGCGCCAGCGATATCGACCTGGTGATGATCAACGGCTACGGTTTCCCCGCCTATCGTGGCGGGCCGATGTTTGCTGCGGCAGCCAAGGCCGGGGCAGCCTGATCTTTCACGGCGGCAGCTGCCTTGAAAACAAAAAGATAAGGCATTTTCGGACGAGAATGCCTTCAAAACCCCTGCGGCTGGCCCTCTTGCCGGCCGGGGCGGCGATGATTTACCGTATGGCAGCGGACGCGTCTTTTCGATCCGATTGAAGAGCGGCCGGCAAAGGTTATATCTGAGCGCATGCCTGATCTTCTCGTCAATTATTGGCCGCATATTCTCGGCGCCCTGTCGCTGCTGACCGGAACGATTGCCGCGGTGCATGCGGCCATGACGAAGGAGGATGTCCGCTCGGCGATCGGCTGGGTCGGCGTCATCGTGCTGTCGCCGCTCGTCGGCGCGGCGATCTATGCGGTTGCCGGCATCAACCGCATGCGCCGTGCCTCGCTCGCCGCCCATCATCTGCCGTCCTGGACCGATCTCCCCGATCCCTATGTCAGCTACGATGCCGTGCATGAAGAGGTCGCCCAAAAGTTCGGCCACCGTTTTGCCGCGCTGAAAACGCTGGCCGACCGGGTAACCCGCCACCAGCTGACGACGGGCAACACCGTTTTGCTGCTCGACGGCGGTCTGCAGGCTTATGACGCCATCGAGGCGGCCATCGCCTCGGCGGAACGCAGCATCATCCTCGAAACCTATATCTTCGACCGCGACCGCATCGGCCTGCGCATTGCCGCAGCACTGGTCGCCGCCGTGCGCCGCGGCGTCATCGTGCGGGTTCTGGTCGATGCGGTGGGGGCGCGCTATTCGGTTCCGAGCATCCTCGGCCATCTGAAAAAGCGCGGCGTCACCATCGAGGTGTTCAACGGCAATGTCATCATGGGTCTTCGCCTGCCCTATGCCAACCTGCGCACCCACCGCAAGATCGTCATCATCGACGGCGCGGTTGCCTTTACCGGCGGCATGAACATCCGCGAGGGGTTTTCGCAGGAGTTCGCCGGCGACGAAGCGGCGCGCGACACGCATTTCCGCCTCACCGGACCGGTCGTCGCCGATCTTTTCGCCATCGCCGCCGAGGACTGGCGCTTTGCCAGCGGCGAACTGCTCGACGATCCCTGCTGGACGATCGCCGAACCGGGTTCGGAGGCCGGCTCGCCGATGTTGATGCGGGCGATCGCCACCGGGCCGGACAAAAGCCTGGAAACCAACCACAAGGTGTTGATGGGCGCCTTTTCCGTGGCGCGCCGGACGATCCGCATCATGTCGCCCTATTTCCTGCCGGACCGCGAACTGATCACCGCGCTGGTCACCGCCGCCCGCCGCGGCGTCGAGGTGGATATCGTCGTGCCCGCCCGCAACAACCTGATGCTCGTCGATCACGCCATGACCGGGCAGTTCGACCAGGTGCTGAAGCATTATTGCCGGATCTGGCGGGCGGAGGGTGCCTTCGACCATTCCAAGCTGCTCGCCGTCGACGGACAGTGGTCCTATATCGGCTCGTCCAACATCGACCCCCGCTCGCTCAGGCTCAATTTCGAGGTTGACATCGAGGTGCTCGACACCAATTTTGCAAGGGAAATCGATACCCGGATCGGGGCCGCCATCGGCACGGCAAAGGCGGTAACGCTGGAAAGCCTGCGGGCGCGGCCCTTCCTTTGGCGCCTGGTCGACCGCATCCTGTGGTTGGGCTCGCCCTATCTTTGAGGCAAACGGCGAAGAGATGCAAAGAAAGAACGGAACTCTTTCCTCCACCGTTCTGGAGGCGCTTCGAAACAGGAAGAACCGTCCTGATGGCAAGCAGATAACATCCCCGTCCGGCACGCTCGTCGCCTCCTACAACGTCCACAAATGTATCGGCGTCGACCGCCGCTTCGATCCGGAGCGTACCGCGCGCGTCATCCAGGAGATCGGTGCCGACGTCATCGCCCTGCAGGAGGCCGACCAGCGGTTCGGCGAACGGGCCGGATTGCTCGATCTCGCCCATCTGGAGCGGGAAACCGGCCTCGTCTCGGTCGGTGCGGCCGGTTTTCCCAAGGCGCATGGCTGGCACGGCAATGTCGTGCTCGTCCGCCAGGGCGTGGTGCGCGACCTCCACCCGGTCACGCTGCCGGGGCTGGAGCCGCGCGGTGCCGTCGTCGTCGAGATCGATTTGAAGCAGGGCGGCAGCCTGCGCATCATCGCCGCCCATCTCGGCCTTCTCAGGCGTTCCCGGGCACAGCAGCTGCATACGATCATCGAACTGATGAAGAGCCGCGACGAAACGCCGACGCTGCTGCTCGGCGATCTCAACGAATGGCGTCTCGGTGATCGCTCCTCGCTCAACACACTGCATCCCGCCTTCGGGCATATGCCGCCGGCGGTGCCGAGCTTCCCTTCCGGTCTGCCGCTGCTGGCGCTCGACCGCATCATCGCCAATCGCCAGGGGCTGATTTCCAGCTTCCAGACGCATGACACGCCGCTGGCGCGTATGGCCTCCGACCACCTGCCGGTCAAGGCGGTGGTCGATCTGCAGCAGGCGGTGACGGCCGCCTGAAGCCGGCCTCAGATCTCGTGCTTGCGGATGTTATGCAGGATACGGTGCAGCACCGAGATGAAGGCGCGGTATTCTTCCTCCTCGACGCCGTCGAACATCTTCAACAGCGAATCATACATCGTCGGCCACACCTTCTCGAAGATGGTGCGCCCCTCCTCGGTGATCGTCACGTCGCGGATGCGCATGTCCTCGGGGCGCGGCTGGCGGCGGATGTAACCCTGCTCCTCCAGCGAATCCAGCGTCCGGCTCATGGTCGACTGTTCGGTGACGGCGAAGACGGAAAGCTCGTTGATCGTCACCGACGGCGTGATGCTGAGGATGGCGAGCGCCCGCATCTTGGCGGTGGTCATCTCCATCTGCTTCAGCTCTTCCGCCAGGTTGGCGTTCCAGCGGGAAATGATGCGGTTCATCAGGTAGGGCGCGAAATGGTTGAGGCCGATCTCGCCCATGGTCGGGCGCGCCTCGGTCATCTCCCGCTTGCGCTTCAGCGCCATGCCTGCGAATCGATCCTCCATGACACCTTTCCGTGTTCCGTGACGTTATTTCAGCGATGAAGCCAGAAGGAAACCGGAGCCCCCGCCAAGGCCGGGTCCCGGATGCGTCGATGCGCCAATATGATACAGCCCCGGCACGTGGGTGCGGTGGTTAACAGAAGACTTGAATGGCCGCCACAGGAAAAACTGGTCCAGTCCGCAGAAGCCGCCATAGGGATCGCCGCCGACAAGGTTCATGTTCATCGTTTCCAGATCCGCCGGCGAATAGCTCTTTCGGGCAATGACCGTTTCCCGGAACCCGTCGATATGGGTTTCGAGGATCGCCTCGATGCGGTCGGCGTAGCTTTCCCGCAGCGCCTCGTTCCAGCGGCCGTCCGCCGGAATGTCGAGCTGGCCGGCGGCATCGCCCTTGATGAAGCGCGGCGTTTCGGGAAGCTGCAGCCAGAGGATCGATTTGCCTTCGGGTGCCCGGCTCGGATCGAAGGAGGCGGGCTGGCCGACGCAGATCGTCGGCACGGCGGGCAGCATGCCGCGTTCGGCCTCGTTGGCAGCGCGCGACACGCCGTCGAGGCCGGGGGTCAGGTGCAGCAGCGCCACCTGGCCGAGCTCGGCATTGTGCTTCCAGCGCGGCGGGCTATTCAGCGCATAATGGATCTGCATGTTGCCCTTGCCGTAGCGGAAGGATTTGACGCCGTCGTTGACCTCCGCGGGCGGCGCCGGCCAGTCCTTCAGCAAGCGGCCGTAGAGTTGGGTCGGCGTCACCGAGGCGATGACCCCGCCTGTGGCTGACAGCGTTTCTCCGCCGGCAAGCCGGACCCCGGTGGCACGGCCGCCGGCACCCTGGATCAGGGCCTCGACATCGGTGCCGGTGCGGATGGTGCCGCCATTGTCGGTGATCAGTTTTTCGAAGGCGGAAAGCAGCGTTTTGGCACCGCCCCTGGCGACCGGGCATCCGGCCAGTTCGATGGCAAAACCGATGACCTTGACCATCTCGGCAGAATAGGCGCTTTCCGGACCGAGGCCGCAATGCAGCACCCATGGCGCCCACAGCGCCTGGATATCTTCGGACCGGTAGGTGCTTTCGAGATGCGCACGCGCCGGCATCAGCGCCTCGCCGAACCAGCCGGCGAGATTGCGCAAGCCCCGCCTCCACGCTTCCTTCGCCATCGTCTTGGCGATGTTGCCGGACCACAGGGCGCCGCCGAGCAGCGAGAAGAGGAAGGGCGCATCGGCGCCGAGCTTGTCCATCTCGCGGGAGAATGCGGCGCCGTCGCCGGCGGCCAGCGCCTCGAAGGTGGCGATGTTGCGCTGCCGGTCCTTGGAGAAGATCATGTGCGATCCATCCGGCCGCAGGACGCCGGTGGGCAGGTCGGCATGGGCGAATTCCAGCCCGCGAGCCTCCAGATCCTTGCCGAGCGCCCCATAGGCGGGCGAGGTGAGGAACAGCACCATCGTCGTCGCCATCACGTCGTGGATGAAGCCCGGCGCGGTGATCTCCTCGGTGCGCAGGCAGCCGCCGATACGGTCGTTGCGCTCCAGGAGGAGTACCTTCTTGCCCTTCTTGCCGAGCACGGCCGCCGCTACCAGCGCGTTGATGCCGCTGCCGACGATGATGTAGTCATGGGTGCTCATGGCAGGCTTCTTTCAGCGTAATTTTTTAGGCAGGGAGAGAACGGGGCCTAGCCTTCTCCTCGCCGGGGAGAAGGCGGCCCGAAGGGCGGATGAGGGGGGTGAGACACGTTAGGGCTCTCCCTTGTGGCACCCCCTCATCCCACTGCCGCGACCTTCCCCCGCTGGGGAGAAGGGGCAAGCGGCCCCTCTCATTTCAGATGCAACCCCTCTGTCTGCGAGACGAGGAGGTTTTTAGTCCATCAGTTGGCGACGATCGCCAGAGCGCGGACCGGCGAGCCGGTGCCCTTGACGAATTTCAGCGGCGCGGCGATCAGCACGGCGCCCTTGGCCGGCAGCTGGTCGAGGTTGCACAGGCTGGCGAGGCCGTAGCGGTTGGCCTTGTGCATCAGGTTGTGGGCCGGGAAGGGCGGGTTCATGCCGCCGGCGGAACCGGCATCGGTGCCGACCGTCTCCGAACCCCAGCCGATGATGCCCTTGTCCAGCAGGTACTGGATGGCTTCGGCGGTCGGGCCGGGGGAATGCGGGCCGTTCTCGTCGGCGTTCAGGAAGGTGTCGGTCGAGCCGTTGCGCTTGTACCAGTCGCTGCGCAACAGCACCCAGCTGCCGGCTTCGATCTCGCCGTTTTCGGCTTCCCATTCCTTGATACTCTCGACCGTCAGCAGATAATCCGCGTCGGCGGCCACCTGCTTGGAGCGGTCGATGACATTGACCGGCGCCACGAAGTTTTTCGGCGGAATGGTGTCGGTGGTGTTTTCCGGATTGTCCTTGCCGGTGATCCAGTGACAGGGCGCGTCGAAATGCGTGCCGGTGTGCTCGCCGAGCTCCAGCCAGTTCCAGGCCCAGAAGGGACCGTCCTGGTTGTATTCGGAAATGGTGTGGACCTTCACCTTCGGCGTGTTCTTGCCGAACTGCGGCGGCAGGTAAAGCACGGGCGTATCGGGACCGAGCGGCGCGCTGAGATCGACGACCTTGACGGCGCCGGACAGAAGCGCGGAGGCGAAACCGGAAAGAATATCGGATGATGTCATTGTCTGTTCCCCAAAATAGAAGGCGTTCGCCACGGGGGAGCCGACGGTCTTGCCGGCCTCCTCGAAACCCCGCGGCAGCGTTCCAGGCAAGCGAGCCTATGACACAAAATATGAGATTGCAAGTAACAGGCCGGCGACGCGGTGCGCGTTTTTCCACCCCGTCGCGACAGCGGACAAGGCCCGGAAAATGCAAGGAAAACGCCGTATGATCGGCTTTTGCCGCGCAATGCCCGGCAATCTTCCCTCCATGCGCCGGCGCTTTCGGCATTCCATGGCTTGCAGCGATTTTTCAAAAATGTATGCATATGCGAATAAAGTCGGGGTATCGAACGAACCCTGCAGCAGGGGCCCAGCAGGAGAATGACGATGACATACGATGCCGTGGTGATCGGTGCCGGCCATAACGGCCTGGCCGCCGCCGTCGAACTTCAATCGAAGGGCTGGTCGGTTGCCGTGGTCGAGGGCAAGCCGGTGGCCGGCGGGGCGGTGAAGACGCGTGAGGTGACGCTGCCGGGCTTCCGGCACGATCTCTGCGCCATGAACCTGTCGATGTTTGCCGGCTCCGCCTTCTTCAATGCCAACAAGGAGGCGCTCCTCGCCAACGGTCTCGGCTTCGTGCCGGCGGCGGACTGTTTCGCCAGCGTTTTCCGCGATGGCAGCTATCTCGGCGTCAGCACCGACCTGGAAAAGACCGCCGCCGGCATCGCAGCGCTGTCGCAGAAGGATGCGGCGGCCTGGCGGCAGATGCTGCAGGATTTTGGTGGCGATGCGCCGCATATTTTTGGACTGCTCGGCGCACCGATGCCGTCGTTCAAGGCGGCCAAAGTGGCGTGGAAGGCGTGGCGCGAAAAGGGCACGGGGTGGCTTTACGACACGGCCCGGCTGCTGCTCGCTTCGCCGCGCGATTTCCTCGACAGCCGATTCGAGCACGCCAAGGTCAAGACGATGATGGCCGCCTGGGGCCTGCATCTCGATTTCGCCCCCGATGTCGCCGGCGGTGCCTTGTTCCCCTATCTCGAATCCATGGCCAACCAGGCCTTCGGCATGGTGATCGGCCAGGGTGGGGCGGATACGATCATCACCTCGATGACCAGCCTGTTCACCGCCAAGGGCGGAGAGATCATCCTCGGCACGCCGGTGGAACAGATCGAGCTTTCCGGCGGTTCGGCAAGCGGCGTAAGGCTGGCCGATGGCCGGCTTCTCTCGGCGCGCAAGGCGGTCATCGCCAACGCCCATCCAAAGCTTGTCTTCGGCAAGCTCCTGCCCAAGGTCGCCGAGCGCGAAACCTTCGACAGGAAGGTGGAGGCCTTCCGGGCCGGGCCGGGCACGATGATGATCCATCTGGCGCTCGATGGCCTGCCGGACTGGAAGGCGGGCGAGGCTTTGAAGAATTTTGCGTATGTGCATGTCGCGCCCGATCTCGAAATGATGTCGCGGGTCTATGCGGAAGCCATGAACGGCCTGCTGCCGGCCGAACCGGCATTGGTGGTCGGCCAGCCGACAGCGCTCGATCCGTCGCGGGCGCCCGATGGCAAGCATGTGCTCTGGGTGCAGGTGCGCGTGCTGCCGGCGGAAATCCGCGGCGATGCCAGGGGCGAGATCGGCGCGACCGATTGGGACGGCGCCAAGGAAGCCTATGCCGACCGTGTCCTCGCCCTGCTGGAAACCTATGCGCCGGGCCTAGGCGCAAAAATCCTCGGCCGCTCGGTGTTTTCGCCGCTTGACCTGGAGCGCGAAAATCCCAATCTCATTGGCGGCGACAATCTTTCCGGCAGCCATCATCTCGACCAGAATTTCCTGTTCCGCCCGGTCGCCGGCTATTCGCGTTACAAGACGCCGGTGAAATCGCTCTATCTCTGCGGCGCCGCCACCTGGCCGGGTGCCGGCACCGGCGCGGGTTCCGGCTTCATGCTGGCCAACATGCTGGCGAAATGATCGCCTGACCTTGCCATTGCGGCCCGTTCGGCATAGCTCTGCCCCGAAACGTTCGGCCGGTCCGGGATGAAAATATGGTGCACAAGGTCAGCCTGGGCCGCATGAAGCTCACGGATTTCCGCAATTATGCGGAAGTGGCACTGACGTTCGACGCTCGCCATGTAGTGCTGACCGGCGATAACGGCGCCGGCAAGACCAACCTGCTCGAAGCAGTCTCCTTCCTGTCGCCTGGCCGCGGCCTGCGCCGCGCCGCTTATGCCGACATCACCCGTGTCGGCGCGGCAGGCGGCTTCGCCATCTTTGCCGATGTCGACGGGATGGAAGGCGAGGTGGCGATCGGCACCGGCATCGAGAGCAGCGACGAATCGACCTCGCGCAAACTCCGGCTCAACGGCACGGCGGCGAAGACGATCGACGAACTGACCGATCACCTGCGCGTCCTCTGGCTGACGCCGGCGATGGACGGGCTGTTCACCGGCACCTCCTCCGACCGCCGGCGATTCCTCGACCGCCTGGTCCTGTCGCTCGACCCGGCGCACGGCCGCCGCGCCGGCGATTTCGAGCGGGCGATGCGCAGCCGCAACCGCCTGCTGTCGGAAGGCCGCTTCGATCCTGCCTGGCTCACCGGCATCGAAAACCAGATGGCGAGCCTCGGCGTCGCCATGGCGCTGGCGCGGCAGGAAATGCTGGGCCTGCTGAGCCGGCTCATCGACGAGCGCCATGAGGAAATGCCTTTCCCCTCGGCCGTGCTGGAACTCTCCGGCTTCTTCGACAACCAGTTCGACCGCCCGGCCATCGATCTGGAAGATGATTACGCCGCCCTGCTGCGCGACGGCCGCCACCGCGATGCCGCCGCCGGCCGAACGCTGGACGGCCCGCACCGTGCCGATCTGCTGGTGCGCCACAAGGCCAAGGATATCGAGGCGGAACGGTGCTCGACAGGCGAGCAGAAGGCCCTGCTGGTCGGCCTTATCCTCGCCCATGCCCGCCTGGTCGCCAATATGACCGGCCATGCGCCGGTGCTGCTGCTCGACGAAATCGCCGCCCATCTCGACGAAGGCCGTCGTGCCGCCTTGTTCGACCTCGTCGACGGGCTTGGCGGCCAGGCCTTCATGACCGGCACCGACCGGGCGATGTTTGGTGCTCTTAGCGACCGTGCGCAGTTCTTCACCGTTTCCGGCGGCACCTTGGAGGGCTGAGGCCAGGCCGTTTCGCGGGCGCGGGAAGGGTGTTATAGCTCGGCCATGGATACGCTCAGCTCTGAAGAAATCGCCCGCTATCACCGCCACATCCTGCTGCCGGAAGTCGGCGGTGCCGGCCAGCAGAGGCTGAAGCGCGCCCGCGTCCTGGTTGTCGGCGCCGGCGGGCTGGGCGCGCCGATCCTGCAATATCTCGCCGCCGCCGGTATCGGCACGCTGGGCATCGCCGACGACGACCGCGTCTCGCTCTCCAACCTGCAGCGACAGGTCATCCACGACACCGGCACCATCGGCGAACTGAAGTCGCAGAGTGCCGCCGACGCCATCGCCCGGCTCAATCCGCATGTCACCGTCATCCGTTTCGAGGAGCGGTTTACGCCGGAAACGGCAGGCCGGCAGCTTGCCGGCTTCCATCTGCTCATCGACGGTTCGGACAATTTCGACACGCGGTATGCGGCGGCGGATGCGGCGGAAGCAGCAAAAATCCCGCTGGTCAGCGGCGCCGTCGGCCGTTTCCATGGTTCGCTGACTGTGTTGAAACCCTATGAGGCCGATGCCGAAGGCGCCCTCTATCCCTCCTACCGCGACCTGTTTCCGGAAAAACCGCCGGCAGGCCTCGTGCCGTCCTGCGCCGAAGCCGGCGTCATCGGCGCGCTGACGGGTGTCATCGGCACGTTGATGGCCATGGAGGCGATCAAGCTGGTCACCGGTGCCGGCGAACCCCTGGTCGGCCGGCTGCTGATGTATGATTCGCTGACGGCGCGGTTCGATACGGTCAAATACAGGCGTCGGCGGGTGAGGCAGCCGGCATGACGGCTGCCTCTACACCTTCTCCCCGAGGGGAAAAGGGGCAAGGGGCGCCCTCTCATTCCATAGTCCTTGTCCGACAATCGGGCACGCGAAAGCGCCCGTCACCGCCCCGGCAGCACCCGGTTCGGCGGGCGGTGGCCGTCGAAGAAGGTGCGGATGTTGATGATCACCTTGTCGCCCATCTCGACGCGGCCTTCCATCGTCGCCGAGCTCATATGCGGCAAAAGCACCACCTTGCCTTCGTTCGCCAGCTTCACCAGCTTCGGATTGACCACCGGCTCGTTTTCGAAGACGTCGAGGCCGGCGCCGGCGAGCTTGCCTTCGCGCAGGCATTTGATCAGCGCCGCTTCGTCGATCACGTCGCCGCGGGCGGTGTTGACCAGGTAGGCGGTCGGCTGCAGCAGCGCCAGGCGGCGGGCCGACAGCAGGTGGAAGGTCGCCGGCGTCGACGGGCAGTTGATGGAAACGATGTCGACGCGGGCGAGCATCTGGTCGAGGCTGTCCCAATAGGTCGCTTCCAGCTCGTCTTCGGTCGCCGGGCTGACACGTTTGCGGTTATGGTAATGGATCGACAGGCCGAAGGCCTTTGCGCGGCGGGCGACGGCGGTGCCGATGCGGCCCATGCCGATGATGCCGATACGCTTGCCCCAGATCCGCCGCCCAAGCATCCAGGTCGGCGACCAGCCGGCCCATTCGCCGGGCTTGTCGGTCAGCACCCTCGCACCTTCGGCCAGCCGGCGCGGCACGGCGAGGATCAGCGCCATCGTCATGTCGGCAGTGTCTTCGGTCAGCACGTTCGGCGTGTTGGTGACGGTGATGCCCTTGCGCGCCGCCGCCTCGACGTCGATATGGTCGGTGCCGTTGGAAAAGCTGGCGATCAGCTTCAGGTCCGGGCCGGCCTGCTCGATCAATGCGGCGTCGATCCGGTCGGTAACGGTCGGCACCAGCACGTCGCAGCCCTTCACCGCCGCCACCAGCTCCGGCTGCGTGCGCGGCGTGTCGTCGATGTTCAGCTCGGCGTCGAAGAGCTCGCGCATGCGCGTTTCCACCGCGTCCGGCAGCTTGCGGGTGATGTAGACCTTGGGTTTTTTCTTCGCTGTCATGGTGGCCGTTCGGTGCCTTGTTCAGAGGTCTTTAACCAAGCTGGGCGATAATTCTCCCGTTCAGGGCATTTTCTATCATTCCCGTCCGCGAAGACAAACAAAACTCGCAGCCACGGCCGCCGGTTTTGTGGGCGGAGCCGGGAAAGGTAAGGAAATCAAATCATAAGCCTTCGATAAACCGGAACAACGGATAAGTACCATGCGTCGTGTTCTCGTCAGATCCAGCATTGCCCTCACCATCGGCCTGGCCGTTCTGGCGGCCAGCTTTTCGAGCGCCGAAGCGCAGAGCGCCGCCAAGGGCGCCAGCGGCCTGCCGCTGCCGCGTTTCGTGAGCCTGAAGTCGAAAAAAGTCAATCTCCGGGTCGGTCCCGGCACGGCCTATGCCGTCTCGTGGATGTACCTGAAGTCGGGCCTGCCGGTGGAGATCATCCAGGAATATGACAACTGGCGCCGCATCCGCGACGCCGACGGCACGGAAGGCTGGGTCAACCATTCGCTTCTGTCCGGCGAGCGTACGGCGATCGCCGCCCCGTGGATGCGCGGCAAGGGCGAAGCGATCTTCGTCAACATGCGCCGCGATCCGCAGCCTTCGGGCACCGTCATCGCCAAGGTCGAGCCCGGCGTGGTGCTGAAGGTCGGCGAATGCAACGGCGAATGGTGCCATGCCGATGCCGACGGCACGGATGGCTGGGTGGCGCAGACGGAAGTCTGGGGCGCCTATCCGGGCGAAGCCTTCAAATAAGACCGGCGGCCTTTGCGGCGTCCGAAAGCGAGCTCATCGGCCGCGGGCCGATCTGCTGGATGACGATGCCGGCTGCCAGGCAGCCGAGCTTGCCGCAATCTTCCAGCGAACGGCCCTGGGTATAGCCGTAGAGGAAACCGGCGGCGAACAGGTCGCCGGCGCCCGTCGTGTCGACCAGCTGGTGGATGGTCGTCGCCGGCACGTGGATGCGTTCCGATCCGCGCACGATCATCGCGCCGTCCTCGCTCATCGTCACTGCGGCCAGCTTGCAGTCGGCGGCGATCTTCGTCAGCGCCAGGTCGAAATCGTCGGTCTCGTAGAGCGACAGCGCCTCGTCGCGGTTGGCGAAGACGATGTCCACCGTGCCGCTGCGCATCAGGTCGAGGAATTCGGCGCGGTAGCGGCCGACGCAAAAACTGTCGGAGAGCGTCATCGACATTTCCCGGCCGTTCTCATGGGCGATGCGGGCGCACTCAAGGATGGCTTCCTTGGCGCGCGGCGGATCCCAGAGATAGCCCTCGAAATAGGTGACCTTGGCTTCAGCGACGACCTCGGCCTCGACATGCTCCGGGCCGAGCTCGACGCAGGCGCCGAGATAGGTGTTCATCGAGCGCTCGCCGTCCGGCGTCACGAAGATCATCGAGCGGGCGGTCGGCGGGGAGGTGCCTTCCGGCCTGGTTTCGAAATAGACGCCCTGGGCGCGGATGTCGTGGATGAAGATGTCGCCCAACTGGTCTTCGGCCACCTTGCCGAAATAGGCGGTGCGGCCGCCGAAATTGGCAACACCTGCCGCCGTGTTGCCGGCGCTGCCGCCGGAGGCTTCGAGCGCCGGTCCCATGCGCGAATAGAGCAGTTCCGCCCGTTCGGCATCGATCAGGTTCATGGCGCCCTTGGTGATGGCGTTCTCGGTGAGGAAGGCGTCGTCGCAACGCGCGATGATATCCACGATGGCATTGCCAATGGTGAGAACGTCGAATTTCGCCATGAAGAGAAGATCCCGGAGTTGACCGCCCGTGTCGGGCTGTGGGTGGTAGCCGGGGTCTGGTCATAGCGGATTCTTTGAAGTTTGGAAGAAAAAAGAGTATCGGCAGGCACGGCCGAAAAACTCATGCGCGTCATACTTGCGTCACGATTCCCCCTTATGGTGCACCGCAAGTGTCGCCGACATGGACGGAAACCTTCGGGTCTCCGGTTGGCGTTCGGGTCATGAATGACCCGCATTTCGACGTTGCTTCTGTTGACCACGGATGAACTGGCAGCAGCAAGTGGCTCGAGAGCCGGCAGGACCGGCAATGGAAAGCAGGGCGGTAACTCCCCTGCTTTTTGTTTGTCCGCTTCCTGGCAACGGTTCGATGCCCAAAGCATTTGTACGGCGCGCCGACTTCCTTTACAGCCGAGCGACCTTCGCCTGCGAAAGCCCTCCGCGCATGTCTCCCATCCTGCTCAATGTTCTCCCCGTCTTCATCCTGATCCTGATCGGCTGGCTGATCGTCCGCACCGGCCTGCTCAAGGATGGCATCGGCGACGCACTCGGCGATTTCGTCTTCAAGATCGCCGTGCCGGTCCTGCTGTTCCGCACCATTGCCGAGGCGAATTTCCATGGCGCTTCACCGTTTCGCCTGTGGATCGCCTATTTTTCCGGCGTGGCGGTCACCTGGGCGGCGGGGCATTTCCTGGCGACGATGGTGTTCAAGCGTGATTCGCGTATCGGCGTGCTGGCCGGCGTCTCCTCCGCCTTCGCCAACAATGTCTTCATCGGCCTGCCGCTGGTCGGCCGTTCGGTGGGCGATGACGGGGTGGTTGCCCTGTCGATCCTGCTTGCCGTGCACCTGCCGGTGATGATGATCGTCGGCACGGTGCTGATGGAAAATGCCGAGCGCAAGGAAAAGGGCGGCGAAAAGCGCGACCTCGCCCTGCTGCTGCGCCAGGTCGGGATCAATCTCGTGCGCAATCCGCTGGTCATCGGCCTGCTCCTGGGTGTCGTCTTCCACGTGTCGAGCCTGCCGATGCCCGGTGTCGCCAAGGTGGTGGTCGATCAGATCGCCGGAATGGCCGGACCGGCGGCGCTGATCTCGCTGGGGATGGCGCTGCGCAAATACGGCATATCGGGCAATGTCGGCATTGCCGGCACCATGTCGGTGCTGAAACTGCTGCTCCTGCCGGCGAGCGTCTGGGCAGCAAGCCGCCTCCTCGGCCTCAGCCCTGAATGGACGGCGGCCATGGTGCTGACCTCCTCGGTGCCGACGGGCGTCAACGCCTGGCTGATCGCCAACCGTTTCGGCGTCGGCCATAGCCTCGCCGCCTCGACCATCACCATGACCACGGCGCTGGGCGTCATCTCCGTGTCTTTCTGGAGCCTGCTGCTCGGGCAGTGAGGCAGGCAACAAAAACCCGGCTCGCTGTCGCGGCCGGGTTCTCGAAAATAACGGTGAAACCGAAGCTTACTGCGTGACCGCCAGCGTATCGGCAGCCGCCGGATCGGGCAGCGGAACCGGGCTGTCGGACATGGTGTGCAGATAAAGGATCAGGTTGGCGCGTTCGTCGTCCTTCTTCAGGCCGGCAAAACCCATGGCTGTGCCCGGGACGAATTTTTTCGGTGCCAGCAGGAAGTGGTTCATGTGATCGAAGTCCCAGACCACCGAACCGCCTTTGGAAAAGTCCTTCATGCCTGCCGAATAGGCAAAACCTTCATGCGAAGCGACCGGACGCGCGATGACACCCCAAAGATTGGGACCCGTCTTGTTGGGTCCGTCCTTGGTGTCGGTGTGACAGCTTTGACACTTCTTGAACACAGCCTCGCCGGCCTTCGCATCGGCCTTCGCCAGAAGGGCCGCGATCGGGGTCATGGCAGCGGCAGCTTCGCCACCGGTGCCTTCGCTCGCGCCTTCTTCGGCGACGATCGCAAAACCTTCCTTCTCGGGTTCCGGCGAATGGAAAATTCCTTCCGAGGCGATGGACACGGACATCAGGACAAAGACGGTGCCAAGCAACGCGCCAACGCCCATATTCACGTATGAATTCATCTACAAATGCTCCCCTTGCACCCCGGCAGACCGCAAACCGGTCCCATCTTGAAATCGCGCGGAACCTATGTCTTTTGATCCGCAGTTGCAACAGTGATTGTCATCACCGGACTGAGACTTTTTGCCACCTTTTTCCGGGGATTAGAAGGCCGGGCCATGAATAAAGAAATTTTTGAGCGAACTTTGGTTCTGATCCCGGCCCGGATGGCCTCGACGCGCCTTCCGGGCAAGCCGCTGGCCGATATCGGCGGCGCGCCGATGATCGTCCAGGTGGCGCGCCGGGCTGCGGAAGCGGCCGTCGGGCGAATCATCGTCGCCGTCGACCATGCCGATATCTTCGATGCGGTGACGTCAGCCGGTTTCGAGGCGGTGATGACCCGTGTCGATCACCAGTCCGGTTCCGACCGCATTTTCGAGGCCCTGCAGGCCGCCGATCCGCAAGGCCGCGCCGAAACCGTCATCAATGTTCAGGGAGACCTGCCGACGATCGAGGCGGAGACCATCCGCGCCGCACTCCGGCCACTCGCAACGCCGGAGGTCGATATCGCCACGCTGACGGTCGAGATCAGGGACGAGGACGACAAGCTCAACCCGAACATCGTCAAGGTGGTCGGTTCGCCGCTCTCCGACAGCCGGCTCAAGGCGTTGTATTTTACCCGTGCCACCGCGCCTTACGGCAAGGGACCGCTCTATCACCATATCGGCCTTTATGCCTATCGGCGCCGGGCGCTGGAAAGATTCGTCTCGCTCGGGCCTTCGGCGCTCGAAAAGCGCGAATCGCTCGAGCAGTTGCGGGCGCTGGAGGCGGGCATGCGCATCGACGTCGAAATCGTTGACTCGGTGCCGCTCGGCGTCGATACTCCCGCCGACCTCGAAAAGGCGCGGCATATTGTGTCCGCGCGCACTCTCTGACGGATATTCCCATGATAGCCAAGACAAACCGCATCGCCTTCCAGGGCGACTTCGGCGCCAATTCCGACATGGCCTGCCGCGACATGTTTCCCTCCATGGAGCCGCTGCCGTGCCCCACTTTCGAGGATGCGTTCGTGGCGCTCGAAAGCGGCGAGGCGGATCTGGCGATGATCCCGATCGAAAACACCATCGCCGGTCGTGTCGCCGATATTCACTACCTGCTGCCGGAATCGCGGCTGCACATCGTCGGCGAATATTTCATGCCGATCCGGTTCCAGCTGATGGTTCTGCCGGGCGTCGGCAAGGACGAGGTCCGCACCGTCCATAGCCATATTCATGCGCTCGGCCAGTGCCGCAAGATCATCCGCCACAACGGCTGGAAGGCCGTGGTCGCCGGCGATACCGCCGGTGCCGCCAAGCTGATCTCCGAACGCGGCGACCGGACGATGGCCGCCCTGGCGCCGCGGCTGGCCGCCGACCTCTACGGCCTCGACATCATCGCCGAAAACGTCGAGGACACGGAAAACAATGTCACCCGCTTCGTCATCCTGTCGCGCGACGAGAACTGGATCTCGCGCACGACGCCGGAAGAGATGATCGTCACCACCTTCGTCTTCAACGTCCGCAACATTCCGGCAGCGCTCTACAAGGCGCTCGGCGGTTTTGCCACCAACGGCATCAACATGACCAAGCTCGAAAGCTACCAGCTTGGCGGCAAGTTCGTGGCGACGCAGTTTTATGCCGACATCCAGGGACATCCCAACGATGCGAACGTGCGCCGGGCGCTGGAGGAACTGCGGTTCTTCTCGGAGAAGGTTCGCATCCTCGGGGTCTACAAGGGCCATCCGATGCGGGGTGAGCTTTAAGCGTTTTTCACCGTCAGGGCGGAGATGATGAGCGAAATGCCACAACTCGAAGACATCCGCCGGCTTGAAGAAGCGCTGCATCGACCGGATGTCCGGCGGTCGCCGGAAGCGGTCGAGCAACTTCTGGCACCGGATTTCTTCGAGTTCGGCAGTTCCGGACGGGTCTATCGCCGTGAGCAGACGATCAGGCTTCTGGCGGAAGAAAGTGAAATTTCGGAAGCGGCGGCGCCCGTCGCCTCCGATTACGCGCTGACGGTGATAGCACCCGGTGCAGTCCTTCTAACCTATCTAACCCGCCGGCAGGGCGCCGACGGGGAAGGCGAACGGCAGACCTTGCGCAGCTCGATCTGGACATGGTCCGATGGGCAATGGCGCATGGCCTTTCACCAGGGAACGCCGCGAAACACGTGATGCCTGGCGCGCAAGCCAGCCTGGCGTCGTTGGACGACAGGCCGGGTTCCATGCCGAAAATGGCTCCATGAAACAGATTATTTATCCGGCTCACAGACGCGAATGCGGTGGCCATCAATATCGTTGATGACGAAGGTCGGGCCGAAATCCATGGTCGTCAGCGGCTGTTCGATATCGTAGCCGTCAGCCTTCCACTGTTCGTACTTTGCGGCGACGGCACCCTTGCCGTCGAGCGTGAAGGCGATTTCGCTGCGCGCACCGCTTCCCCTCGCATCCGGCTTGACGTTTGCTTCCGCCCAAAGCCCGAGGGTAAAACCGCCGTCGAGCGGGAAGGCCGTGAAATTGGGCGCTTCGACAGCCGGCTCCCGACCGAAAAGCCTGCGGTAGAAGGCGGTGCTCGCCTTGGTGTCCTTGACGTAGAGAATGATGAGATTGGGCAGTGTCATGGGTCGTGCTCCTTTGTTTTGGATGCAGCGACCCTAGACGCGCCTGCTGTCAGATAATGGCAGCAGCCTCACATGTCGTGGGTCATGCCGTGGACATCCCGCCACTGCCTGAGCAGGGTTGCGCGCCGTTTCACATAGCGACGCCCGGCGCTTTCGATGGCGATCATGCGGTCGGTGCGGAAGTGGCGGAAATCCTGGCGCAGCTCGCACCAGGTGATGAGCACGCGCACCTCCTCGAAGAAGCCGAGCGCGAAGGGCCAGATGAAACGCTGCGATTGTGCACCGGCTTCGTCGGCATAGACAAGGTGCAGGACATCCTGCCGGCGAATGGCGGCCCGCAGCATCGCCAGGTCGATCTCGACGGGATGCTGCCGCCGCGGTCCGACCAGCAGCGTCGACGTATCGGTCTCGTCGCGAAGATCGGCCGGCAGCACGGCGGCGATCTTTGCCAGCGCATCGCTTGCCGCCGTGGCGAGCTTGCTGTCCGCCACCTTCGCCACCCAGCGCGAGCCAAGCACCAGCGCCTCGATTTCATCCGGCGAAAACATCATCGGCGGCAGCATGAAGCCGGGCTTGAGCACGTAACCCAGCCCGGCCTCGCCTTCGATATGGGCACCCTGCGCCTGCAGGCTGGCGATGTCGCGGTAGAGCGTGCGCAGGCTGACGCCGGTCTCCGCCGCCAGCGTCGCGCCGCTGACCGGCCGGCGATGGCGGCGCAGCGCCTGCAGCAGGACCAGCAACCGTTCGGAACGGGCGACCGTCACCGGATCAGCGTTTCCACTCCACCCAGTCGCGCATCAGCCGGTGAGCGATGGCGCCTTTCGGCGGCGAGCTATGGCCCGTCCCCTGGGCGCGCTCCAGCATTTCGGCCGTTTCTTCGCGGCTGAACCAGCGGCAGTCTTCCAGTTCCGCCTCGTCGCGCAGCACCTCGAAGGAGGTTGCCTCGCCGTAACAGCCGATCATCAGCGAATGCGGCATCGGCCAGGGCTGCGAGGCATGGTAACACACGCGGCCGACATGGATGGCGGATTCCTCCAGCGTTTCGCGGCGCACGGCGTTTTCGATCGTTTCGCCGGGTTCGACGAAACCGGCAAGGCAGGAATACATGCCGGGCGCGAAATGCGGGCTGCGGCCGAGCAGGCAGAGATCGCGCTCGACATCGATCGCCAGCATGATGACGACGGGATCGGTGCGCGGGAAGATCATGTGGGCGCAGGCGCTGCAGACGCGCTTGTAGCCGCCGATCTTCTGTTCCATGGCGCCGCCGCAGCGACCGCAGAAGCGGTTGTCGCGGTTCCAGGTCAGAAGCGCCGAGCCTTGCGCGAATTCGCCGAGCAGCGCATCGCCGACCAGCTGGTCACGGAAAAGCGTGCGACCGTCCGTCGGCTTGTAGTGGCTGGCAAGTTCGTCCTCGGCGATGCCGACGGGCACGGCAAGCCGGGGTTCGCCCGATGCGCGGTGGCCGAGCAGCACGGCATTGTCGAAATCCGGCTGCAGTTCGGCGAGTTCGTAGGGCGCAAACAGCGGGTCGAGCACCTGGCCGTCATGCTTGAGGATCAGCCGGTTGCCGGTGAAGGCGAAGATATGGGCGCCATCCACGGCCAGCGCCTTCTCGACGCAATCGTCGTCGCGGTGCTCCGAATCGCGGGCAAGGTCGTTTTCGGAAAAGGCGGTGAGGCGGCTGGCCTCCGGATGCGGTGCATCGGTGTCGAAAATAGAGGTCTTCATTGTCAGAGAGCTTCCAGTATCCTGCGGATGAAAATCTGTTTTTCCTGCGGGTCGTAGGCTTCCGCCGTGCCGTGCCCCCAGACGGGTCCCGGCCAGTTGGCGTCGCCTTCCGAGCGGGCGACCACATGCACGTGCAATTGGCGCACGATGTTGCCGAGAGCACCTATATTGATCTTGGTCGCACCCGTCACTTTCTTCAATGCGGTGGCCACCAGATTGGTCTCGAAGGTCAGGAGCGCCTGGTCGAGCGGCGTGAGGTCGAAGATTTCCGACAGCCCGTTGCGCTGCGGCACCAGCACCAGCCAGGGCCAGCGGCGGTCGTCCTGCAGCCGCAGTTGCGTCAGCCCGAGCTTGATCAGCAAATCGCTGTCGCGGGCCAATCTTCCGTCCAGTTCAAAGCCTTGCAAGCCCAGCCTCCTCTCCGCATTTCCCTCTCTCTAGCAGTTTTTTGAAGCGCTGGCTTGCAATTGCTGAGGATATTGCCGATATGTGCGGCGGGAGGTTGGTGGTGGACGCGCCGCTCGCCAACCGGGTCAGGTCCGGAAGGAAGCAGCCCTAACGATCCCGGCACGGGTCATCGTTCCAGCCTCCCACCTCTTCCGTCTGGCCTGCGTTTTCACATGGCCGGGCTCATGCCCGGCGGTCCGGGTCATCCAACAACGCTGGCAGGGCGATGAGCGATACCGAACCGACAACAGCGCAGGCGGGCCAGGGCGGCGCCGGATACCGCGTTCTGGCGCGCAAATATCGCCCCAAGGATTTTTCCGATCTCATGGTCGGCCAGGAGCCGATGGTCCGCACGCTGACCAATGCGTTCGAGACCGGCCGCATCGCCCAGGCCTATATGCTGACCGGCGTGCGCGGCGTCGGCAAGACCACCACCGCCCGTATCCTCGCCCGCGCCCTGAACTACAAGACCGCCGAAATCGACAAGCCGACCATCGACCTGCGCCTGCCCGGCGACCATTGCCAGGCGATCATGGAAGGCCGGCATGTCGACGTCATCGAGATGGACGCCGCCTCCCATACCGGCATCGACGATATCCGGGAAATCATCGAGCAGGTGCGCTACCGGCCGGTGTCGGCGCGGTACAAGGTCTATATCATCGACGAAGTGCACATGCTGTCGACGGCGGCCTTCAACGGCCTGCTGAAGACGCTCGAAGAGCCGCCCGAGCATGTCAAATTCATCTTCGCCACCACGGAAATCCGCAAGGTGCCGATCACGGTGCTGTCGCGCTGCCAGCGCTTCGACCTGCGTCGAATCAGCGCTGCCGATCTCGTCGGGCTGTTCTCCGTCATCGCTGCCAAGGAAGAGATTTCGGTCGATCCCGAAGCGCTGGCGATGATCGCACGAGCCGCCGAAGGCTCGGCGCGCGACGGCCTGTCGCTGCTCGACCAGGCGATCGCCCATGGCGGCGGCGCGGTCGAGGCCGACGCCGTGCGCGCCATGCTCGGTCTGGCCGACCGCGCCCGCATCGTCGATCTCTTCCAGTCTGTCGTCAAAGGTGACGTCGCGGCTGCCCTGCAGGAATTTTCCGCCCAATACGAAGCCGGCGCCAATCCGAGCGTCGTCTTGACCGATTTGGCCGACTTCACCCATCTGGTCACCCGCCTCAAATACGTGCCCGAAGCGGTCAACGATCCGTCGCTGAGCGAGATCGAGCGTACGCGAGGCCGGGAATTTGCCGAAAACATCGCGGTGACGACGCTGTCGCGTATCTGGCAGATGTTGCTGAAGGGCATTCCCGAGGTCGAGACCGCGTCGCGGCCGGCGGGGGCTGCCGAAATGGTGCTGATCCGGCTTGCGCATGCGGCCCACCTTCCGTCGCCGGAAGATGCGGCGCGGCGGCTCGCCGAATTCGCATCTGGCGAGGCACCCGCCCCCCGGTCACTTGCGCCTTCGGGTGGCAATGGCGGCGGCACGCCGGTAGCCTATCAGTCGTCGGTTCTGGCAAGGGCAGCGGAAGCCGCGCCGGCCCGTCCGGCAACGGCACCCGTGACCATGCTTCGTTCCGTGCCCGCGCCGGAAACCAGGCCGGACGCTGTGCCGGTCGGCCGGGTGGAGATGGCGCCCGCTGCGCAGCCCGAACCCAAGGTCAAGATCGCCTCGCTCGCGGATATCGCCGAGCTTTGCACCAAGAACCGTGATCCGAAGCTCAGGGCGCTGTTGCGCGCTTTCGTCGGCCTCGTCGGCCTGGAGCCCGGCCGTATCGAGATCAACCTCAAGCCGGACGCGCCGAAATCGATGGTCGGCGAGTTGCAGAAGCGGTTGGAAGAATGGACCGGCATCCGCTGGATGGTGATCCTCAGCCGCGAGGAAGGCGGGCCGACGCTGGCCGAGGCGGAAGAAAACGACAAGGCGACCCGCCTGCAGGACGCCCGGCAGGACCCCGACGTTGCCGCCATCCTGTCGCGTTTCCCCGGCGCAAAGATCATCGACGTGCGCATCCGTGCACCCGAGGCGGAAGAGGAAGAAAACCAGGCGCTGCCGGCCGCTGCCGAATCGGCCGAGGGCGACATCCTTCCCGGCGACGATATCGAATTCTAAAAAATTCAAAGGAGAAAACCGATGCGCGACATCATGGGCATGATGGGCAAGGTCAAGGAAATGCAGGCCAAGATGGAGCAGATGCAGGCGGAAATCGCCTCCCTGGAAGTCGAAGGCAAGTCCGGCGGCGGCCTCGTGACGGTAAAACTCAACGGCAAGGGCGAAATGCTCGGTCTCAAGATCGACCCGTCGCTGTTCAAGGAAGACGAAGCCGAGATCCTCGAAGACCTGATCGTCGCCGCCCACAAGGATGCCAAGGGCAAGGCCGAGGCAATGACCGCCGAAAAGACCAAGGCGCTGACCGCCGGCCTGCCGATCCCGCCCGGTTTCAAGCTGCCGTTCTGATCTTTCTGGCTGCGCCAGAACCATGCTAGTCTTCCCGCCAACGCCGGGGAGGCCATCATGACGCTGACATCATTGCTTGTTTTTGCCGGGGCGCTGCTGGTGGCGGCCGGCTCGCCGGGGCCGAGCATTGCGGCGCTCGTCGCCCGCGTGCTCTCCAAGGGCTACCGCGACGTGCTGCCCTTCCTCGCTGCGATGTGGATCGGCGAAGCCGTCTGGCTGTCCTTTGCCGTTGCCGGCCTGGCGACGATTGCCGAAACCTTCCACGTCGTCTTCGTGGCGATCAAGTGGCTGGGTGTCGCCTATCTGCTCTACCTCGCCTGGAAGATGTGGTTCGCGCCGGCGACGATGAGCGAGGATGCCCTGCCGGAGCGGACGTCGGCCGCAAAACTGTTCTTCGCCGGCCTGACGGTGACGCTCGGAAATCCGAAGATCATGATGTTTTACGTGGCACTGCTGCCGTCGATCATCGATCTTGCCGGCGTCACGCTCGTCGGCTGGGTGGAACTGGTGGCGACCATGCTGGTGGTGCTGGTCGTCGTCGATTTCGTCTGGGTGGCGACCGCCGCCAAGGCGCGGCAGTTCCTCAAGAGCCCGCGTGCGGTGCGGTTTGCCAACCGCGCCAGCGCCGGCGCCATGGCAGGGGCGGCGGTGGCGATCGCCGCACGCTGATCAGCCTGCCGTCAGAAGCTTGCGGATCTTGGCGCTGATCGGCGCCGAGAGATAACGGGTATGATCGGCTGCGGGAATGCGGCCGTAGGTTTCCATCAGTTCCGGCATCGTCACCTTTTCGCCGCCATAAGGCGTATAGATGACGGGCATGCCCGCCTGGACGACACCACCCGACAGAACACGGCAATAGATGCCCGGTCGCCCGGCCCTGAAATATCGTTTCACGAAAACGGGGTCGTCCATATGCGCCGCGAACGTGGCGCAGGGGATACGCGCCGAGGTGGCCTCCAGTACGATGTCGCCGAAAGCGAACCGGTCGCCGACCGCGACGAGCCGGTTGTCGATGGCCTCGATGACGAGGTTTTCGCCAAACGTGCCGGGCGGAATGGGCCGGCCAAGTTCGGCGGCCCACCAGTCGAGCGTCAGCGACCCCTCGACATAAACCGCCTGCTCGGGACCGCCGTGATGCTTGCGGTTGCAGATCGCGTCGCCAACCAGGCCCTCGGCATCAATCAGCACCGGGCCGTTGACGGGGTGCTTCTCGATGCCGGTCTTGTAGTTCTTGCCGGCGAGCCGTTGTGCGGTGCCGGTCGAGACGGCAAGGATTTTCATCGGTCAAACTCTCGTCAGGGTGATTCCTTCACGGGAAAACATGGGATAAAAGCGCCGGATGGCAAAGCGAGTCACAGGTCCCGAAATCGAAAAACTTATCCAGTTGCTGGCCAAGGTGCCGGGACTGGGGCCGCGCTCCGCCCGCCGGGCGGCGCTGCATCTGGTGAAGAAGAAGGACCAGCTTCTCGGTCCGCTGGCGCATGCCATGGGCGATGCCTACGACAAGGTGAAGGTCTGCTCGACCTGCGGCAATGTCGATACCATCGATCCCTGCACCGTCTGCACCGATATTCGCCGCGACCAGTCGGTGATCATCGTCGTCGAGGATGTCGCCGATCTCTGGGCGCTGGAGCGCGCCGGCGCGATGAATGCCGCCTATCACGTGCTTGGCGGCACGCTGTCGCCGCTCGATGGCGTCGGCCCCGATGACCTCAACATCCGTGGCCTGATCGACCGCGTCCATGAAGGCGGCGTGCGCGAAATCATCATCGCCGTCAACGCCACCGTCGAGGGCCAGACGACGGCCCATTACATCACCGACCAGCTCGCCGGGCTGGAAGTCAAGATCACCCGCCTGGCGCACGGTGTCCCGGTCGGCGGCGAACTGGATTATCTCGACGAGGGAACGCTGACGGCGGCGCTGCGCGCCCGCACGGCCATCTAGGGGAGGAAACGCATGCGGATATCGTTGGTTGTTCTGCTTGTTCTTTCCGTCTTCCTGCCCTTGCCGGCCATGGCGGCCGACAAGGCCGCCATCGAAAAGCAGTTCCGCGCCTGGATCGCCAGGGATCTCGCCCCTGAAGCGGAAAAATCCGGCGTCTCGAAACAGACGATCAGGGCCGCCTTTGACGGCGTGACACTCAACTGGGATCTGCCCGATCTCGTGCCGCCGGGCGAAAAGCCCAAGGGTGAGCAGAAGCAGAGCCAGGCCGAGTTTTCCTCGCCGGCCAGTTACTTTTCCGAGAAACGCCTGCAGGGGCTGGCCGCCTCGGGCAAGACGCTGGCGGCGACGCATGCCGCGACGCTGAAGAAGATCGAGCGCACCTACGGCGTGCCAGGTTCCGTCGTGCTGGCGATCTGGGGCCGTGAAAGCGGTTTTGGCCGCGCCGCCATTCCTTACTCGGCTATCGACGTTCTGGCCACCAAGGCCTTCATGTCCACGCGCAAGGATCTGTTCCGCCGCGAGCTGATCGCCGCGCTGCACATCATCGACGGCGGCGACGTCAAGGCCGGCGAGATGAAGGGGTCGTGGGCCGGTGCCATGGGCCAGCCGCAGTTCCTGCCGACCAGCTACCTGAAATATGCCGTCGATTTCGATGGCGACGGCCATCGCAACATCTGGACCTCGGTGCCGGACAGCCTTGCCTCGATCGCCAACTATCTTGCCAAAAAGGGCTGGAAGGCGAACCGCGACTGGGGGTTCGAAGTGACGATCCCGGCCGGCGTCAGCTGCGCCCAGGAAGGTCCCGATCTCGCAAAACCGCTCGGCGACTGGAGCGCGCTCGGCATCAGGCGTATCACCGGCAAGGCGTTCCCGTCAGGTGAAGCGAAGGCCGAAAGCATGATGTTGTTGCCGGCCGGCCGGCACGGGCCGGAATTCATCGTCTCGCCGAATTTCTACGTCATCAAGGAATACAACAATTCCGACCTCTATGCCCTGTTCATCGGCAATCTTGCCGATCGTATCGCCTTCGGCTCCGGCCCGTTCAAGGCCGAATGGGGCAGCGTCGGCAAGATGTTGCGCTCCGACGTGCTTGCCATGCAGAAGGCGCTGGTGGCCAAGGGCTACGACGTCGGCAAGGTTGACGGCCTGCCCGGATACAAGACCCGCCGGTCGCTCGGCGACTGGCAGCAGAAGAACGGCTTGCAGCCGAGTTGCTATCCCGATGAATCGTTGAAATCGGCGCTTCGGTAAGCAGTTCTTGCAATTTGAACCATTTCGGACTATATGCGTCTCAAATTCTTGATCGACAGATGAAGAGTGGGACCGCGAGGACCCGCTCTTTTTTATTACCGCGATCATGAAACGATCGTTCCGTCCCGCATGTCGAGGCCCGAAATCGACGGGCAACCCTGCGGTGGAGCGAAGATGTCAAGCGGCGTTCCGTCCCATCCCGATGATGGCGGAGGCCGAACGCCAGGAGGGCGTCGATTGTCGGAAATGACCGAACTGCAAGAAAACCAGGAGCCGCGGCTGATCGTCGAGACCGGCGTCGACCTGCGCATCGCCGAAATCATCGAGCCGGTGATCGTCTCGATGGGGTACAAGCTGGTGCGCGTGCGCCTGCTCAACCAGAACGGCCTGACGCTGCAGATCATGGCGGAAAAGAACGACGGCACCATGACCGTCGAAGACTGCGAAGCGCTGTCCATGGCGATTTCACCGGTTTTGGATGTGGAAGATCCGGTCGATAAGGCGTATCATCTTGAAATGTCGTCCCCTGGGATCGACCGGCCGATGGTGCGCAAGTCGGATTTCTCCCGCTGGCTCGGGCACATCGTCAAGTGCGAGACGTCGATCCTGGTCGACAATCGCAAGCGGTTCCGCGGCAAGATCGCTCATGTCGATGCCGACGGTTTTACGCTCGAGCGTGATCAGGTTGCTTACGGCGAGGAGCCGCGGGTCGTCATTCCGTTCAGTGCGCTGGCAGAAGCCAAGCTTATCCTGACCGACGATCTCATTCGCGATGCGCTCCGGGCCGACAAGCTGGCCAAGGCGCAGGCGGCGAACCAGAACGAAAAAGAAGAAGACGAGTCCTTCGAGTAAACAGCCCTTTGCGAGGGCACACTCAATTCAGACCATGGAGACCCAAATGGCAGTCAGTGCGAACCGGCTAGAACTTCTGCAGATCGCGGATGCTGTGGCGCGCGAAAAGGTGATCGACCGGGAGATCGTTCTCGCTGCAATGGCCGATGCCATCCAGAAGGCGGCCCGCTCCCGCTACGGTACCGAATCGAACATCCGCGCCGACATCAACTCGAAGACCGGCGAAATCCGCCTGCAGCGTCTTCTGGAAGTGGTCGAAAAGGCCGACGATTATTCGACGCAGATCCCGCTGGAGCTTGCCCGCGACCGCAACCCGGACGCCAAGCTCGGCGACTTCATCGCCGATCCGCTGCCGCCGATGGATTTCGGCCGCATCGCTGCCCAGTCCGCCAAGCAGGTCATCGTCCAGAAGGTGCGCGAAGCCGAGCGTGACCGCCAGTTCGACGAATTCAAGGATCGCATCGGCGAAATCATCAACGGCACGGTCAAGCGCGTCGAATACGGCAACGTCATCGTCGATCTCGGCCGTGGCGAAGGCATCATCCGCCGCGACGAGATGATCCCGCGCGAAAACATGCGCTACGGCGATCGCGTCCGCGCCTTCGTCTACGACGTCCGCCGCGAGCAGCGCGGCCCGCAGATCTTCCTGTCGCGTACCCATCCGCAGTTCATGGTGAAGCTGTTCACCATGGAAGTGCCCGAGATCTACGACGGCATCATCCAGATCAAGTCGGTTGCCCGCGATCCGGGTTCGCGTGCCAAGATCGCCGTGATCTCCAACGACTCGTCGATCGATCCGGTCGGCGCCTGCGTCGGTATGCGCGGCAGCCGCGTCCAGGCCGTCGTCGGCGAACTGCAAGGCGAAAAGATCGACATCATTCCGTGGTCCAACGAGCCGGCGAACTTCGTCGTCAACGCCCTGCAGCCGGCGGAAGTCTCCAAGGTCGTTCTCGACGAGGATGCCGAGCGCATCGAAGTCGTGGTGCCGGACGAGCAGCTGTCGCTTGCCATCGGCCGCCGCGGCCAGAACGTTCGTCTCGCATCGCAGCTGACCGGCTGGGATATCGACATCATGACGGAGCAGGAAGAGTCCGAGCGCCGCCAGAAGGAATTCAACGAGCGCACCAACCTGTTCATGGACGCGCTCGACGTCGACGAGATGGTCGGCCAGGTGCTGGCTTCGGAAGGTTTTGCCGCCGTCGAGGAACTGGCTTACGTCGATCTCGACGAAATCTCCTCGATCGACGGTTTCGACGAAGACACGGCCGTCGAGATCCAGACGCGTGCCCGTGAATTCCTCGACCGCCTCGAAGCCGAGATGGACGAGAAGCGCAAGGCGCTCGGCGTTGCCGACGAACTGCGCACCATCGACGGCATGACGGCGCAGATGATGGTCGCGCTCGGCGAGGACGGCATCAAGACGGTCGAAGACTTTGCCGGCTGCGCGGCCGACGACCTCGTCGGCTGGTCGGAGCGCAAGGATGGCGAGACGAAGAAGTTCGAGGGCCTGTTCTCGAAGTTCGACGTATCGCGCGTCGAGGCTGAGAACATGATCGTTCAGGCGCGCCTTGCCGCCGGCTGGATCACCGAAGAGGACCTGGCTGCCGAACAGGCCGCCGAGGAAGCCGGAGAAGCTGAGGACGGTGACGCCGCTGAGCAGGACGCGTGATGAACGCGGCCCAATCGGACGAGTTGCCGGGAGATGATGGCGTTGCAGGTGGAGAGATGAACGGTCGCACGTGCATCGTCACTCGCGAAAGCGGCACGCCGGAAACACTGATCCGTTTCGTCGCCGCGCCGGATGGCGCGGTGGTGCCCGACCTGAAGCGTGAGCTTCCCGGGCGGGGCTGCTGGGTGAAGGCCGAGCGCGCCCTGGTCGACAAGGCGGTGGCGAAGAAGCTTTTCGCCCGCGCCCTGAAGGCGGATGTCAAGGCGTCGGGCGATCTCGGCGCCATGGTCGACAGGCTGCTCGTCAAGCAGCTGACCGGAATGATGAACCTCGCCCGCAAGGCGGGGCAACTGGTGATCGGCTCGATGAAGGTCGATGCCGCCGTGCGATCCGGGGAGGCGCTTGCCGTCTTCCATTCGCTCGACGCCGCTGACGACGGCGTGAGAAAGATCGACCAGGCCCGCAAGGCCTGGCACCTCGGAATGGAGACCGAGGAGGAAATACCTTCGTTTCGCTTCTTCAACGATGCGGAATTGGAGGACCTGATGGGCCAGAATGCTTTTATCCATGCCGCGGCGCTTGCAGGGCAGGCGGGTGAGGGTGTAGTGAAGCGCGCAAACCTGCTCGAACAGTACCGCAATGGCGGTCAGTCCCGGGCATCTGGCGGCGCTGGCCGGCAAAGGCAATGACGCGGTCACCGGCAAGAGCCGGGCGCGGGATCGAGATACAGGAATTGAACGACGGGAGTTGATGGGTCGCCATCCGCTCCTGTCCGAAGGAACGGAACGGAATGACCGACAACAACGACGACAAGACAATCAGCGTACCGGGCAAGAAGACCCTCACCCTGAAGCCCTCCGGCGTCAGCCAGGGAACGGTGCGTCAGGATATGGGCCGCGGTCGCACGAAAGCGGTCGTGGTCGAAACCCGTAAGCGGCGCCCGATGCGCCCTGAAGACGAAAAACCGATAACGCCGAGCGCACCGCCGGTGGTTGCCGCCAAGCCTGCCGAAGCACAGCCCGTGCAGGCACGCCCGGCCACCCCGTCGGCCCAGCCGACGCGCATTCACCAGCCGAACCAGCAGCGTCCGCAGCAGGGTTACCAGCAGCGCCAGGATCGTGACCGCGACAACAGGGATCGCGACCGTGATCGTCCGCGTGGCGGCGCCGTGCTGCACGGCCTGTCCGCCGGCGAAATGGAAGCCCGCCGCCGCGCGCTGCAGGAAGCCCAGGCCCGCGATCTCGAGGACGCCAAGCGTCGCGCCGAGGAAGAAGCCCGCGCCGTCGCCGAACGCGAGGAAGCTGTCCGCCGCGCCGCCGAAGAGGCGGCTGCTGCCGCTGCGTCCGCGTCCGCACAGGAAAATGCCACGCCGGCTGCTCCGGCTACCGCCGAGATACAGGCCAAGGCCGCGCCGTCGGTGACGCCGACTGCCCGCCGTGCCGACGGCCGGCCGCAGGGCGGTGCGCCGCGTCCGGCCTCCGCGCCGGCAGCAACGCCTGCCGCGCCCGGTCTCAACCGTCGCAAGCCGGATTCCGAAGAGGAAGAAAACCGCGGCGCCAACCGTGGCGGCGGTACTCCGGTCCGCGGCAAGGTCGTTCGTCCCGAGCCGGCCAAGCCGACCCGCGTCAAGACCGAGGACGAGCGCCGCCGCGGCAAGCTGACGGTGACCGCCGCCAGCGTCGACGACGAAGGCGGGACGCGCACGCGTTCGCTTTCGGCCATGCGCCGCCGCCAGGAGAAATTCCGCCGCAGCCAGATGCAGGAAACCCGCGAAAAGGTCATGCGCGAAGTCATCCTGCCGGAAACCATTACCATTCAGGAACTGTCGCAGCGTATGGCCGAGCGGGCCGTCGACGTCATCAAGTACCTGATGAAGGAAGGCCAGATGATGAAGCCGGGCGACGTCATCGACGCCGACCTGGCTGAACTGATCGCCGGCGAATTCGGCCACACCGTCAAGCGCGTTTCGGAATCCGACGTCGAAGAGGGTATCTTCAACGTTGCCGACGACGAAGGCGAAATGGTGCCGCGTCCTCCGGTCGTCACCATCATGGGTCACGTCGACCACGGCAAGACCTCGCTGCTCGACGCCATCCGCCATGCCAACGTCGTGGCGGGCGAAGCCGGCGGCATCACGCAGCATATCGGCGCCTACCAGGTGGAGCAGAACGGCCAGAAGATCACCTTCATCGACACCCCCGGCCACGCGGCGTTCACCGCCATGCGTGCCCGTGGCGCCCAGGCCACCGACATCGCCATCCTCGTGGTTGCGGCCGACGACAGCGTCATGCCGCAGACGATCGAATCGATCAACCACGCCAAGGCGGCCGGCGTGCCGATCATCGTGGCGATCAACAAGGTCGACAAGCCGACGGCAGACGTCCAGCGTGTCCGCACGCAGCTGCTGCAGCACGAAGTCTTTGTCGAATCCATGGGCGGTGAAGTGCTCGACGTCGAGGTTTCGGCCAAGAACGGCACCAACCTCGACAAGCTGCTCGAAGCCATCCTGCTGCAGGCCGAAATCCTCGACCTGCGCGCCAACCCGAACCGCACGGCGGAAGGCACGGTCATCGAAGCCGAGCTCGACCGCGGCCGCGGTGCGGTGGCGACGGTGCTCGTCCAGAAGGGCACGCTGCGTCCGGGCCAGATCGTCGTTGCCGGCGATCAGTGGGGCCGTGTGCGCGCGCTGGTCACCGACAAGGGCGAACACGTCAAGGAGGCCGGTCCGGCCATGCCGGTCGAAGTCCTCGGTCTTTCGGGAACCCCGGCAGCCGGCGACAAGTTCGCCGTCGTCGAGAACGAAAGCCGTGCGCGTGAAATCTCCGAATATCGCCAGCGTCTGGCCCGCGACAAGGCGGCTGCCCGCCAGTCCGGTTCGCGCGGTTCGCTCGAGCAGATGATGAGCCAGCTGCAGACCTCCGGCGTGAAGGAATTCCCGCTGGTGATCAAGGGCGACGTGCAGGGCTCGATCGAAGCCATCGCCGGCGCGCTCGAAAAGCTCGGCACCGACGAAGTGCGTGCCCGTATCGTCCATTCGGCGGTCGGCGGCGTGACGGAATCGGATATTTCGCTGGCCGAAGCATCCAGCGCCGCCATCATCGGCTTCAACGTCCGTGCCAACAGCCAGGCCCGTTCGCTGGCCGAGCGCGAAGGCATCGAGATCCGTTACTACAACATCATCTACGATCTGGTGGATGACGTGAAGGCGGCGATGTCCGGCCTGCTCTCGCCGGAGCGTCGCGAAACCTTCCTCGGCAATGCCGAGATCCTGGAGGTGTTCAACATCACCAAGGTCGGCAAGGTCGCGGGTTGCCGCGTCGTCGAAGGCAAGGTGGAGCGTGGTGCCGGCGTTCGCCTCGTGCGCGACAACGTCGTCATCCACGAAGGCAAGCTCAAGACCCTCAAGCGCTTCAAGGACGAAGTCTCGGAAGTGCCGGTCGGCCAGGAATGCGGCATGGCCTTCGAAAACTACGAAGACATCCGCGCCGGCGACACCATCGAGTGCTTCCGCGTCGAACATATCACGCGGACGCTCTAAACTTCCGGTGTCTCCGACCTATGTTACAAACCGCCGGCCTTGCGCCGGCGGTTTTTTTTGAGCAATTCCAGCAAAAGTGCGGAGCGGTTCTGCGTCCGGAATTGCGATAGAGACAAAGAAACGGAGCGTTTTCGCGTTTCGACGAAGTGCGAAAATTCTCCAATTGGAATCCGCCGCTGACACGTCATGCGGAGACAGGCACCGGAGATCGCCATGTTCGCCCAGTTCTTTTCCCTCGTCCTCGTCAACACTTACAGCTGGTTCGGCGGCCAGGGCTATTGCGCCTATGATTTCGCCGTGATCGAGCAGGCGAATGCTTACGAGAATGTCCAGATCACCCTGCGTCCGCAATACGATCCGCAGAACACCGCCTCCGGCAACACGGAGCTTCAGGACGAGACGATCACGCTGGAATCGCTCGGCACGTCGGGAATGGATTCCCAGCAGGCGGTGAAGATCGAGACCGATTGCAATGTCACCGGCTTTGCCGTGGTGAGGGCGACGGCCAATGCGGACGGAAGGCAGGTGGATCTGCTGAGGGAAAAAGCGGTCGAGATCCAGTCCTATCAGCCGCTGCGCCTGACGATTGGCGAATGAAGCGGGGCGCGGATCTTGCCCGCCACGGCCTAAAAGCCGTTCCCCCCGGGCATTTCACGCGCTGCATGGTCGCTTTGGCTTGATTTTTCCCACGGAAAGAGTCATTGCACCGCCTTTATGTGCGTTCCCTTGAGCGCTGCAAACGGAAAAACCATGACAAGAGCAACCTCCTCGGCGCCTTCGCAGCGCATGTTGCGTGTTGGCGAACAGGTGCGCGCCGCGATCACGCAGGTGCTGCAACGGGGCGAAGTGCGCGACGACCTGATCGAGAAGACGGTGATTTCCATCTCGGAAGTCCGCATGTCGCCCGATCTCAAGATCGCCACCGCCTATGTGACGCCGCTCGGCGTCGCCGACCATACGGGCGTCATCGCCGCGCTCAACCGCAATGCCAAGTTCATCCGCGGCCGGCTGGGCAACCAACTCCGGCAAATGAAATATATGCCGGAAGTGCGTTTCCGTGACGACACCTCCTTCGACAACTACAGCAAGATCGATGCGCTTCTCCGCTCGCCGGAAGTCCAGCGCGACCTCGATGCTGACGCCGAAGACGAGAAGTAGAAGAAAAAGCATGTCAAAACCCCGCAAGCCTAAGGGCCGGCCGATTTCCGGCTGGCTGATCCTCGACAAGCCGGTGGATTTCGGCTCGACCGAAGCCGTTTCCAAGATCAAATGGCTGTTCAACGCCCAGAAGGCCGGCCATGCCGGCACGCTCGACCCCTTGGCGTCGGGCATGCTGCCGATTGCGCTTGGCGATGCGACCAAGACCGTGCCCTACGTCATGGATGGCCGCAAGATCTACGAATTCACCGTCAGCTGGGGTGAGGAACGCTCGACCGACGATCTCGAAGGCGATGTCACCCAGTCTTCCGACCGGCGCCCGACTGAGGAGGCGATCCGCGCCCTGCTGCCGAACTATACCGGCACGATCAGCCAGATCCCGCCGCAGTTTTCGGCGATCAAGATCGACGGCAACCGCGCCTACGATCTCGCCCGCGAAGGCGAGGTGGTGGAGATCCCCTCACGCGAGGTCGAGGTCTTCCGCCTGACGCTGCTGGCCTGCCCGGATGCCGATACGGCGCATTTCGAGGTGGAGTGCGGCAAGGGCACCTATGTGCGGGCCCTGGCGCGCGATTTCGGTCGCGATCTCGGCTGCTATGGCCATATCTCACAACTTCGCCGCACCTTCGTCGCCCCGTTCGCCGAAGAGGTGATGGTGCCGCTGGCCACGCTGACGGCGCTGGAAGCGATCGAGGACCGCGACGAGCGGATCGCCGCGCTCGACGCCTTTCTCATCGATACCGGCGAAGCCTTGTCGGCCCTGCCGCATATCGTCATCTCCGACGACCAGGCACATCGCCTGAAAATGGGCAATCCCATCCTGCTGCGTGGCCGGGATGCGCCGGTGGCCGAATCCGAGGCTTATGCCACGGCGCGCGGCAAGCTGATCGCCATCGGCGAGATCGGCGAAGGCGAGTTCCGTCCAAAGCGCGTCTTCGCCTGACGGTTACCGCAACGGACCGCAAGGATCGGGAAGAGCGTGCCTCTTCCCTTTGCGCCCTGAATGGTTTATAGGCAGCGCCAGCACACGGGGTTCCGTTGCTTTTCGCGGCCAAAGCTGGACGACATCCCGGCTTTTGGCGACTTGTTTCCTCCTCTTAGAAAGGATTGTCCGATGTCGATCACTGCTGAGCGCAAGGCGCAACTCATCAAGGAATACGCAACCGTTGAAGGCGACACCGGTTCTCCGGAAGTTCAGGTCGCGATCCTTACCGAGCGCATCAACAACCTGACCGAGCACTTCAAGGGCCACAAGAAGGACAACCACTCCCGTCGTGGTCTCCTGACGATGGTTTCCAGCCGCCGCTCGCTTCTTGACTACCTCAAGAAGAAGAACGAAGGCCGTTACTCCAAGCTGATTTCCAGCCTGGGTATCCGCCGCTAAGATTGCCTGGCGGGCCGCCTCGTGACGGGGCGCCCGCCAGTTCTTTAAGGGCCTTGGCCCTTGTACTTCATCCGATGGCGCCTCTGTGTTGCCGCAGTCGGATGCTGTAAGACCGGCAGGCCCGGATGGGCCGGATCTGCCAGAACCAACCGATGACCTGTCATGGGGCAGGATTGCCGGATGCTTTTGCCGAAGTTTTCGGCGGCGGTGCAGGAGAAAACCCCGCAAGGGGCGCACCGGACGAACGGCCTTGCCTGCCGCGTGCAAAGAGGATGCGCGCCGCCCCGGCCAATGAAGCCTCCCGTTGTCTTGCCCGTGATACGTCATATTTATGCGGCCTGAGCCGGTCCGTCGCACACCAGCGCGGCCCGCTTTCCGCATCATGTAAGGACAAGATATGTTCGATACCCATACCGTTGAAATCGAGTGGGCCGGCCGCCCGCTCAAGCTCGAAACCGGCAAGATCGCCCGCCAGGCCGACGGCGCCGTTCTCGCGACTTACGGCGAAACCGTCGTTCTCGCCACCGTCGTTTCGGCAAAGGCGCCGAAGCCGGGCCAGGACTTCTTCCCGCTGACCGTCAACTACCAGGAAAAGACCTATGCCGCCGGCAAGATCCCGGGTGGCTACTTCAAGCGCGAAGGCCGCCCGAGCGAAAACGAAACCCTCGTTTCCCGCCTGATCGACCGCCCGATCCGCCCGCTTTTCCCGGAAGGCTACAAGAACGACACCCAGGTCGTCGTCACCGTCGTCCAGCACGACCTTGAAAACAACCCGGACATCCTGTCCATGGTTGCCACCTCCGCAGCCCTGACGCTCTCCGGCGTTCCGTTCATGGGTCCGGTCGGCGGCGCCCGCGTCGGCTACATCAACGGCGAATACGTTCTCAACCCGCATCTCGACGAGATGGACGAGTCCTCGCTCGACCTCGTCGTCGCCGGCACCCAGGACGCCGTGCTGATGGTTGAATCCGAAGCCAAGGAACTCAACGAAGAGATCATGCTCGGCGCCGTCATGTTCGGCCACAAGGGCTTCCAGCCGGTGATCGACGCGATCATCCAGCTTGCCGAAGTCGCCGCCAAGGAGCCGCGCGACTTCCAGCCGGAAGACTATTCCGAACTCGAAGGCGAAATGCTCAAGCATTTCGAGGCCGAGCTGCGCGAAGCCTACAAGATCACCCAGAAGGCCGTTCGTTACGCCGCCGTCGACGCCGTCAAGGCCAAGGTCAAGGCCCACTTCCTGCCGGAAGGCGCCGTCGAGCTGAAGTACACGCCCGAAGAAGTCGGCGCCATCTTCAAGCACCTGCAGGCCAAGATCGTTCGCTGGAACATTCTCGACACCAAGAGCCGCATCGACGGCCGCGACCTGGAAACCGTTCGTCCGATCGTCTCGGAAGTCGGCCTGCTGCCGCGCACCCACGGCTCTGCCCTGTTCACCCGCGGCGAGACCCAGGCGATCGTCGTCGCCACGCTCGGCACCGGCGAAGACGAGCAGTATGTCGACAGCCTGACCGGCATGTACAAGGAACGCTTCCTTCTGCACTACAACTTCCCGCCTTATTCCGTCGGTGAAACCGGCCGCATGGGTTCGCCGGGCCGCCGCGAAATCGGCCATGGCAAGCTCGCATGGCGCGCCATCCGCCCGATGCTGCCGTCTGCCGAGCAGTTCCCCTACACGCTGCGCGTCGTTTCCGAGATCACCGAGTCGAACGGCTCGTCGTCGATGGCCACGGTCTGCGGCACCTCGCTCGCCCTGATGGACGCCGGCGTTCCGATCGCCAAGCCGGTTGCCGGTATCGCCATGGGCCTGATCCTCGAAGGCGACCGTTTCGCCGTCCTCTCCGACATCCTCGGTGACGAAGATCATCTCGGCGACATGGACTTCAAGGTCGCCGGCACCGCCGACGGCATCACCTCGCTGCAGATGGACATCAAGATCGCCGGTATCACCGAGGAGATCATGAAGGTCGCGCTCAACCAGGCGCAGGGCGGCCGCAAGCACATCCTGAGTGAAATGGCCAACGCCATCACCGAAAGCCGCGGCCAGCTCGGCGAATTCGCTCCGCGCATCGAAGTGATGAACATCCCGGTCGACAAGATCCGTGAAGTCATCGGTTCGGGCGGCAAGGTCATCCGCGAAATCGTCGAAAAGACCGGCGCCAAGATCAACATCGAGGACGACGGCACCGTCAAGATCGCCTCGTCCTCCGGCAAGGAGATCGAAGCGGCCCGCAAGTGGATCCACTCGATCGTTGCAGAACCGGAAGTCGGCCAGGTCTATGAAGGCACGGTCGTCAAGACCGCCGACTTCGGCGCCTTCGTCAACTTCTTCGGCGCCCGTGACGGCCTCGTGCACATCTCGCAGCTCGCTTCCGAGCGCGTTGCCAAGACCCAGGACGTCGTCAAGGAAGGCGACAAGGTCTGGGTCAAGCTGATGGGTTTCGACGAGCGCGGCAAGGTTCGCCTCTCCATGAAGGCTGTCGACCAGGCAACCGGCAAGGAAGTTGCCGGCGAAGACAAGAAGAAGAAGGACGACGGCGAAGCCGCCGAATAATCGGCCACGCTGTTGCGAGTTCGAGGCGCGGGATGATTTCCGCGCCTTTTTCTTATTTCACTCATGAGGTGTTTCATGGCCCGCGATGCCGTCAAGACCCTGTTCCATCCCTTTGCCAGCGGCGTGGTGCAAAACCCTGCCGCCGGCGAACGTGTCCTGTTCCTCGGCGCCGAAGCGGGTTTTGCCCTGCCGAAGGGATTTGAGGCGACGCTTGTTCCGGTGCAGGGCCAGAGGGCGCTGTTCCGTCCGCTGCAGGCCGCCTATCCCGATGTGGCGCCGGTGCTGGAGGAGGGCGCCTACGACCACGCCCTCGTGCTCTGCGGCAAACACAAGGGCGAGAACGAGGATCGGATCGCCACGGCGTTGACCCAGGTGCGCGAAGGCGGCACCATCGTCATCGCCGGAGCCAAGGAAGACGGAATCCAGTCGTTGCGCAAGCGTCTCGAAGGGTTCGGGCTGAATGCTGAATCGACGCCAAAATATCATGGCGTCGCCCTTTCGTTTTTCCGGCCCGCCGATGTGTCGGCTGCCGTCGCCAGGTTTGCAAGGCAGCCGGTGCGCGTCGAGGGCCGTTTCGACACGGCTGCCGGCATGTTCTCCCACGACCGCATCGACGCCGGTTCGGAGCTGCTGGCGGCACGCCTGCCGACCGACTTTGACGGCAACGCCGCCGACTTCGGCGCCGGCTGGGGTTATCTTTCGGTGGAATTGGCAAAACGGTCGCCGCGGACCAACCGCATCGACCTCTACGAGGCCGATTACGAGGCGCTGGAGAGCGCCAAGGCCAACCTGGCAGCCAACTGCCCGGATACGCCGGCGCGTTTCTTCTGGCACGATCTGGCGGCCGAAGACATCCGCGACAAATACGACTTCGTCATCATGAACCCGCCCTTCCATGAGGGGCACGCCGCCGAGCCTTCGCTTGGTCAGGCTTTCATCCGCCGCGCCGCCGGCGTCTTGAAGAATGGCGGCCGCCTGCTGCTGGTCGCCAATCGCGGCCTGCCCTACGAGCCGGTGCTGGCGGAAGGGTTCAAGGAAAGCGGCGAGGTTTGCCGCAACGCCCGCTACAAGGTGTTGTGGGCGCGCAAATAGGATCGGATACGAAAATGGCCGCGGAAGCGGCCATTTTTATGTCTGTCACCCGCAGGTTTCAATCGCTGTCGGCGCGGCGCAGGTGCTCCAGCGTCGGCATCGAGGTGATGTTGTAACCGGCGTCGACATAGTGGATCTCGCCGGTGACGCCGCTGGAGAGATCGGAGAGCAGGTACAGCGACGAGGCGCCGACATCCTCGATCGTCACGGTGCGGCGCAAGGGCGAATTCTTCTGCTGCCAGGAGAGCATGGCGCGGGCATCGGAAATGCCGGCGCCGGCCAGCGTGCGGATCGGGCCGGCCGAGATGGCATTGACGCGGATGCCCCGCGGGCCGTAGTCGCCGGCGAGATACCGCACCGAAGCCTCGAGCGCCGCCTTGGCAACACCCATGACGTTGTAGTTCGGCATCAGCCGCACGGAACCGCCATAGGTGAGCGTCAGCATCGTGCCGCCCGGACCCATGAGTTCGGCGGCGCGCTTGGCGATTTCCGTGAAGGAGAAGCAGGAGATCACCATGGTGCGGGTGAAGTTTTCCCGCGTGGTGTTGGCGTAGAGCCCCTTCAATTCATTCTTGTCGGAAAAACCGATGGCGTGGACGACGAAGTCCAGGCCGCCCCAGCGTTCCTTGATCGCGGCGATGACCGCATCGACGGAAGCGATGTCCTCGACGTCGCAGGGCAGCAGGAAATCCGAGTTCAGTTCCGCCGCCAGCGGCTTGACGCGCTTGCCGAGCGCCTCGCCCTGGTAGGTGAAGGCGAGTTCGGCGCCCTGTGCCGCCAGCGCCTTGGAAATGCCCCAAGCGATCGAATGGTTGTTGGCGACCCCCATGATGAGACCGCGCTTGCCCTGCATGATTCCCGTCATGAAATCTTATCCGTTGTAGCGCTGGAAAACGAGCGTGGCGTTGGTGCCGCCGAAACCGAAGGAGTTCGAAAGAACCGTATCGATCTTGGCGTTGTCGATGCGCTTGCGCACGATCGGCACACCCTCGAATTCCGGGTCGAGCTCGGTGATGTGGGCGCTTTCGCCGATAAAACCTTCCTGCATCATCAGGATCGAGTAGATCGATTCCTGAACACCTGCCGCACCCAGCGAATGGCCGGTGAGCGACTTGGTCGACTGGATGTGCGGGATCTTGTCGCCGAAGACCTCGCGGATGGCGCCGATTTCTTTCGAATCGCCGACCGGCGTCGAGGTGCCGTGGGTGTTGATGTAATCGACTTCGGTCTTTACCGTCGACAGTGCTTGGCGCATGCAGCGGATGGCGCCTTCGCCCGAAGGTGCCACCATATCGTAGCCATCGGAGGTGGCGCCGTAGCCGGTGATTTCGGCATAGATCTTGGCGCCGCGGGCCTTGGCATGTTCCAGCTCTTCGAGGATCAGCACGCCGGCGCCGCCGGCGATGACGAAACCGTCGCGGTTTGCATCATAGGCACGCGAGGCGCTTGCCGGCGTGTCGTTGTACTTCGAGGACATGGCGCCCATGGCGTCGAACAGGTTCGACATCGTCCAGTGCAGATCCTCGTGGCCGCCGGCGAACATCACGTCCTGCTTGCCCCACTGGATCATTTCGGCGGCGTTGCCGATGCAGTGCGCCGAGGTCGAGCAGGCAGACGAGATCGAGTAGTTGACGCCGTGGATCTTGAACCAGGTGGCGAGCGTCGCCGACGCCGTCGACGACATCGCCTTCGGCACCGCGAACGGGCCGATGCGCTTCGGACTGGTGTTCTTCAGCGTGATTTCGGCCGCCTCGACGATGGTGTTGGTCGAAGGACCGCCCGAGCCCATGATGATGCCGGTGCGCTCGTTGGTGATGTCTTTCTCTTCGAGGCCGGAATCGGCGATCGCCTGCTTCATCGCCACATGGTTCCAGGCGCCGCCCTGCGACAGGAAGCGCATGGCGCGGCGGTCGACCAGGTCGGTCGGATCCAGCGACGGCTTGCCCCAGACCTGGCACTTGAAACCGTGCTCGGCAAAATCGGGCGAGAAGGAGATGCCGGACCTGGCATCGCGCAGGGAAGCGGCAACCTCGGCAGCATCGCTTCCGATCGAGGAAACGATGCCCAGACCCGTAACAACCACCCGTCTCATATTCAGGACCTCTTTTTTCTATGTGCTGCAGGAAAAGCCGACCGTGCTCCGAAAATTTCAGGCGGCCTTTTCCTGGAAAAGACCGACGCGCAGATCGCTCGCCTTGTAGATAGTTTCGCCATCGGCTTTCATCCAGCCGTCGGCAATGCCGAGAACCAGCCGGCCGCGCATGACGCGCTTGAAGTCGATGCCGTATTCGACCAGCTTCGTCTTCGGCGTCACCATGCCGGTGAACTTCACCTCGCCGGTGGACAGCGCGCGTCCCTTGCCGGGCTCGCCGAGCCAGCCGAGATAGAAGCCGGTCAGCTGCCACATGGCATCGAGGCCGAGGCAACCCGGCATGACCGGATCGCCTTCGAAATGGCAGGGGAAGAACCACAGGTCCGGCGTGATGTCGAACTCGGCGCGGATGAAACCCTTGTCGTTCGGGCCGCCTGTTTCGGAAATCTCGGTGATGCGATGAAACATCAGCATCGGCGGCAGCGGCAGCTGCGCATTGCCCGGGCCGAACATCTTGCCGTGGGAGCAGGTGAGAATTTCTTCGTAAGTGTAGCTCGATTGTTTGGTTGCCATGAACCCTGGTTTCCTCAGAATGCCGCCGACGGTTCTGCAGCTTTAGAGCAAGATCGGTCCGAATTGAAGTGCAACACGAACAACCTTGTTCCCGCAACCGCCTGTAAGGTGTGATCCTTGCGATCGTTGATGAAGGTTCGCATACAGGAAGCGCAGGCCAGGGACCAGAGGCAAATGGCAAATCCCGGCCTTTGCAGGCAGCTTTATGGGGCTTGTTCCGGTTCGCGTTCGTTTGCGGCGCGTTCCGAACTATTGAAAGCCGCTCAAGTAAAAGTTATATGGCAGAATGTCCGTGGACGAAATTTGAAGAGGAAAGAGCGTTTTGGCCCCCATGACGGCTGAAGGCATCATGACTGTGGAAGCGAGGCTTCGGCGCTACGGACTGCGTCCGACGCGTCAGCGCATCGCCCTTGCCGACCTGCTTTTCGCCAAGGGCGACCGGCATCTGACGGTCGAGGAGTTGCATGAGGAAGCCGTGACCGCCAATGTGCCGGTGTCGCTGGCGACCGTCTACAACACGCTGCACCAGTTCACCGAGGCCGGCCTGATCCGCGTGCTCGCTGTGGAGAGCGCCAAGACCTATTTCGACACCAACGTCTCCGATCACCACCACTTCTTCATCGAGGGAGAAAACGAGGTTCTCGACATCCCGGTGAGCAACATCTCGATTTCCAACCTGCCGGAGCCGCCGGAAGGCATGGAAATCTCGCATGTCGACGTGGTGATCCGCCTGCGGCCGAAGAGCCGCTGATCGCCGCGTTCGATTTTCAGAGCACGTCGTCCGGGTGCCGGCCCGGACGCGGCTTGTAGCGCGGCAGTGTCCAGCCATACAGCAGCGCCCCGCCGCGCACGCCAAAACCGGCGACGGTTCCGACCCCCGCCGAAACGAACAACGGCGGGCCGAACGCATGCATGGCGGTGAACACCGCAGCGCCGGCAAGCGCCGCCGTCAGGTAGATTTCCGGCCGCAGCAGCACGGATGGCTCGCTGGCCAGCACATCGCGCAGGATGCCGCCGAAGCTGGCCGTCAGCATGCCCATGATGATCGCCACGGTCGGCGATCCCGTCGCCGCCAGGCCCTTGGCGGCGCCGAGCACGCAATAGGCGCCAAGCCCGATGGCATCGAGCCAGATCAGCAGGCGGTAGCGTGATTCGATGACGTGGGCGGTGAAATAGACGAGGATGCCGACCCCGACGCAGACCAGGATATAGGTGGGGTTCATCACCCAGAAGACCGAGCGCCCGAGGACGACATCACGCACGGTGCCGCCGCCGAGCCCGGTGACGGCCGCCAGGAACAGGAAACCGATGATATCGAGCTGCTTGCGCGAGGCGGCAAGCGCGCCCGTCGCCGCAAATACCGCGACGCCGGCATAATCGAGAATTTCCAACGGCGACATCGATGCTCCCCCGGCCTCAGCGCTGCTTTACGCCGATCGGCATCAGGGCACCTTGTCGCGGCGGCAATGTCAAGGGCGGCGCAAGCCGAAGCTGCTAGTGCCTCGCCGATAGCATCGCCGGCCGTTGCCGCGCTGCCCGCCTCGGAGGGAGCCATTCATGAAATACGTCATCGCCATTCTCGCACAGATCGCTCTCCTTCTGGCGCCGCTGCCGGCTTTTTCGCAGCAGGAGCTGATCGGCGATCCCGAGACCTACGAAAAATCGCATTTCCAGAAACAGTGCCAGACGGCGGAATTCGGTGACGGCTACATCAGCCGCATCGACATCAACAATGACGGCATCACCGACGCCGTCGTCAACGAGGGCGAACTGATCTGTGACGGCAAGAAAGGCCCGGATTGCAACGACGACGGTTGCCCCTATAATTTCTACCTGCAGGTCAAGGAGGGCGGTTATTTCATGATCGCCACCGCGCAGATCTACAGCTACGATTTCATCAAGCGTTTCGGCAACATGGTCTTCGTCATGAAGATGCACCCGCGCTTCTGCGAACGCACCGATTCGGAACCGTGCCTGATGACAGTGCGCGTGCGCGGCGCCAAGATGGTGACGATCTCGAAAAAATAAGCGTCAGCCGGGATAGAGCGTATCGGTGCGGCCCGTCAGGTAATAGGCGAGAAGGCCGATCCATTCCCGCGTCGCCGTCGTCGTCTGCTGGGCGTTGAGCGACGGCTGCGTGAAGTCGAAGCCGAGCTTGACGTCGCCGCTGGTACGGTAGTCCGCAGGCCACGGGATCACCGGTATGCCGGCCTTGCGGAACAGGCCGATGGCGCGCGGCATGTGGAAGGCCGAGGTGATCAGCAGGCAATCGGAGAGGCCGTTTTGCTCCAGCAAGGCCTTGGTATTGGTCACGTTCTCGAAGGTGGTGCGGGAGGCGTCTTCCTTGACGAGCCGGGCCGGATTGACGCCGAAGGCCTGGAGGAAGCGCTCCGAAACCGCGGCGTCGCCCTCGTAGCGGCCGCTGAGCGAACCGTCGCCGCCGGAGACGAGGATGCGCGCCTGCGGATGGACCAGCGCCAGCCGCAGCATTTCCGTAAAACGGTCGCCCGCCTGGTTGAGTTCGTATCCGCCCCGTCCCGTCGTCACCTCGGTCTCGAAGCCGCCGCCGAGCACGATCATACAGCTTGCCGCCGCCGGCTCCTGCGGCCGTGGAAACCGCGCTTCGAGTTCCTGCAGCAGGACGGTGCCGCTGCTGGTGAACAGGGTGACGAACAGGATGAGCGCCGCCAGGAAAGCCGACAGGCCGCGCAGCTTGCGCCAGCCGAACAGGCCGGCCAGCAGGCTGAACGCGATCAGCAAAAACGCAAGCGACAAGGGCTGCGCGAACAGCCAGAACAATTTCGACAATAGAAACAAAGCAGGTTTCCCTTGGACAGGTAGGCAACGAAACAGGTCTCGTTACCCTATCCTGCCGCAGGGCGCCATGCTTGCCGCCCTGCTTACGGTATCCGCGCTCAGGTCGCCGGGCGGCCGAGCGGCGCCGTTTGCGGCTGCTTGCGGCGCAGGCGGATGAACAGGAAGGCGATGACGAGGCCGCCGACGATGATGGAGATCGCCAGGATCGGCCGGTAGGCGATCCAGCCGATGGCGATGACGATCGGTCCGAGGATCAGCGTGGCGACCGCTGCCAGCAGCGTCGTTCCGAAGCTGACGATCGAGCCGACGAAGGGGATGACATCGCCGATGACACCGAAGATCGAGAGGAAGCAGGCAAAGCCGATGAACATGCCGAGCAGGCCGGCGACGCGCACGATCCAGGTGATGATGTTGTTTTCCGTCTGCGCGGTTTCAAACATCTCCGCGGCACTCTGCCTGCCGGCGGCACTCAGGAAGATCTCGCGGCCATTGCTGACGGTGAAACCGCTCAGCCTATCGCCGTGCTGGCCGCCGACGAAGCTTGCCTCGGAAAGATCGACCCGCTCGTAGCGGATGCGCAGGTCGCCGATCGCCGGCGAACTCGGGTTGCTGCCGGCATAGAGTTCGCCGTTCTGCGGGCGGACGTTCATGCCGAGCGAGGTCTGGAAGGTGTTCGCCTGTTCTTGACCCAGCGGAATACGCTTGGAGGAGCCCAAAGCGGCCACATCGCTGCCGTCGAGGGTGAAGGCGCCGACAGCGGCCTTTTCGACGGTGAAGGTTTCGCCGTCGATCGGCCGCGACGGATTTTCATGGCCGCCCGGCTGCTTGAAATCGCTGGAATCGACCGTGTCGGTCCGCCATTGCTTCGAGTAGGTATAGGTCGTGGTCGTCTGTTCGCTGCCACCGACGTTTTTTTCTGTCTTCGATTCGCTCTTTTCCACCCACTGATACATCTCGACCTCGCGGACGACGCGCAGGGCGTTTTCCGCGGCGATGCCGTAGGTATCGTCCTGCGGGGTGGCGAGCGGCTTCACAAGGCCGGAAATGTGCACGAGCTTGCCGTCATTGGCGCTGTCGACGCTGGCGCTGTCGACCGAAACGACCAGGCCGGCGCCCTCGACCAGGGCGCGGTAGGTCTTGATCGCCCGGCCCTCGTTCCAGAACAGCAGGACGGTGGTGGCGATCACCAGGATGATGCCGAAGAAGATCCGGCCGACGGCGCCTTTCATGCGCGACAGCCAGGATGTGGTGGTGGTTTCCGTAAAGCTCATGGTCCGCCCCTCGAAACTGCGAAGCTCGCAACCGAGCGGGCTCGCCCTCTTCTTTCTGGTAGCAGATTCTTCTTAAAGGGGAATGACCATCCTTCCCGGCCGGCAGAGCATTTTTGGGATGTAGCCGGCCTTTGCGGCCGGTGAGCCGCGCTTGATAACCGCCACGTGGACTTGCGCGAGACGCATCAGCGCCGTTGCTGCACCGGCTGTGGCCGTTGCGCGGCCTGGTGCCCGAAGCGCGTTTGCAGGCGGCGCGGGATCAGCCGCGAGACAAGGGCGGCGGCCATCGTCACGACGGCCACGATCCACAGGGCATCCGATTGCAGCCAGCCGCCGAGCAGCGCGCCGGCGATGGCGCCGGCGATCATGCCGAGCCAGGGGATGATCTGGATCGTCCAGTCGAGGCGCCTGTCGCCCATCAGGAACCGGCCGATGCCGCGCCCGAACCGCGACAGCGCCCCGGTCACATAGGTCAGGCCGATCGGCAGGCCGCCGACCTGTTCGACGGTGGCATTGACCATGCCCATGCCGAGCACGATCAGCAGGAACTGCAGAAGCGCCAGATCCGGCGCCCGCACCGTCGAGGCGACCGCCAGCACCATGCTGACCCCGGCGAGCACGGCAAAGATCGGCCGCGGCGCCGAATACGCCACGACGACGCCGAGCGCATTGCCGGCGACGAAGGTGGCGATCGCCAGGAAAAGCACCAGTGCATGGTGCAGGTTGCCGTTGCCGAGCGCAATCGCGGCGCGGGTCGTATTGCCGGTCATGAAGGACACGAAGTCGCCCGACATGATGACGCCGACCGCGTCGGTCATGCCGGCGACGAAAGAAATGGCTGCCACCAGGGCAAGCCCGGTCCCGGTGCGCCGTGCCGCGATGATCCGCCTGCGTCTCTGCCGTGTCATTCCATCCATGCTGCCGTCGGTTTCGGAGGAGAAGATACGGCCAGCCCCTCTTCGCAGCTTAGAGCAACTCCGGCAGAAGTGCGAAGCGGTTTTGTATCCGGGACGGCGCGAAAACAAAAAGATGGAGCATTTTTTCGCTCCGGGGAAAGGGGGGTGTCTGCGACGAGACGCTGCCGCCGGAAGCCGGTCTTATGCATAGGCCCGGTCCGGCGTGCCGGACCCATCGCCAAATCGTGATTAGGGGATACGCCGCCCCGGTATTACCCTTGCGGTGCAACGACAGCGAAAAGGAGACAGACGATGAAGACATTGCTTGTAGTCGCCGCCGTCCTTGGACTTTCGGCGACCGGTGCGCTTGCCGACTGCATCGGCCACACCAGGACGACAGCCTCGGCCGATATCGACCGGACGATGACCACTGCCAGCATCGTGACGGAAAAGTCGGATTTGAAGGACGGGACCGTTTTGAAGACGGGGCGGGCAGCCGGCACGGAAACCGAGACGCCTGCTGCAATCGAGTAGAATTCCCTGCAGGAGACCGCCGGCCCGGCGGGTGAGAGAAGCACCTTCCGGGCCGGCGGTTGACTGTCGCGCCGTTTCAAGGGTGACCGTTGCCGGCCGGTGTCAAATCAGCCCGATGGCTGGCCGTTCGATGCCGAAACGCCGCCATCGACGGCGATGTTCGTGCCGGTGACGAAACTCGCGTCGTCGCTCGCCAGGAAAGCGATGACCGCGGCCACCTCTTCCGGCTCGCAGACGCGGCCGAGCGGAATGCGTTCGCGAAATTTTGCCACCAGCGCCTTGTTCTCCAGCATTTCCTCCGTCATCGCCGTGCGCGTCAGGCTGGGGCAGACGGAATTGACGCGAATGCCGCGCTTGCCGAGATCGAGCGCCAGGGCCCGCGTCAGGTTCACGACGGCGCCCTTGGCGGCGTTGTAGGCGCTCATGCCCCAGTCGCCGCCGGTGCCGGAAACGGAGGCATTGTTGACGATGCAGCCCTTCGTCTTTTCCAGATGCGGAATGGCGGCACGGCAACCGTAAAACACGCCGTCGGCATCGACGCTCATCACCCGGCGCCACCGTTCGTCGGTGATCTCGTCCGGCTGGCCGGCATCGTGTACGCCGGCATTGTTGACCATGACGTCGAGCCGTCCGAATGTTTCCACGGCCGCCGCCACCACGGCTTCGATCGACTGCGACACCGAAACATCGGCCGTGCGCACCAGCGTACGGGCGGGGTCCAGTTCCCTGGCGATCACCTGCAGACGTCCTTCCTCGACATCGACCAGCACGACGGCGGCACCCTCCGCCGAAAATCGCCGCGCGGTCGCCTCGCCCATGCCGGCACCGGCGCCGGTGACGATCACCACCTTGCCTTCGAAACGTTTCATAAAATCCTCCCTTGAAATGGCAACCCTCTCCCTGGCCGCCGCCAGAAAAATCCGGCAAAGCCGTTGCGCACCTTGCTGGAATTGCCCCATGCAGTCAAAAGTTTGCGGGGGACGCGGCGGCCGGTTCGACCTGCGCAACATGCCCGTAACCGCGGCAGGTTTTCCAGTTCCAGCATATGCAAGGCCAAACTTGGTTCTTCCCGTGACGGGAATCCTGGTGGACGCTGAAAATCTATTATCCGGAATCACATTTCCAATTGCCTAGGACTAGAATTTGCGCCAGTGTAATTTCGCAGTAGCTTAAATGTTGGAAGATGAAATATACGAGCGAAAAGAAACGTATAGAGTGCAATACGTGAATTTTTCACTTGATAATGTCTATTTGGGAGAAGGAAAATGAGAAGATTCATCGTCGCTGCAACAATGTCAGTATTTTTTATCACCGGATTCACGCCTATGGTGGATGCATCCCCGATAAATCTAGCCGTGGGTACCCATCGTTCCCTCGCGGTGGATGATTATGTCGTTCCTGTCGATCATTATTACGGCCATCGCCGCAAGAACTACAGGAAGAAGAACTATTACCAGGAAGAACAGTGCTGGTGGAAGAAGGTTCGCCGGTATGATGAGTATGGCGATGTCTATTACGAGCGGGTTCGCATCTGCAACTAACGGCAGCATGCAGAGGACCTGCGCCTGAAAAGACGCGGGTTCCCGCCCGACTTAACAGACGACAAAATTACGCATCCATCCTCGGCCTCACGTGCCGTCCTTTTCTGCCGTCACGGTCTTCGGCATGTGGTTCTCGCAAACCGTGGCGCAGTTTTGCGCGGCATGCATTAGGATGGCCCCATTCCCAATCGGAGATGCTTGATGTCCGATCGCCGAGACATGACGCATCTGACCCCGCTGCAGCGGAAACTGCGCGACAAGGCCTCAGCCGCCGTCTTGGTGGAGCGGTCGAGGATGCTGGAGCCGCTGCATGCCGTTCTGCGCGAGCGTGCCTCCAATTACGCATACACATTGGATACGGCAGCGGAAACTGCGACCAGCCGCGCCGTTGAGACGATGTTGCCGAATTGGGGCGGCTCGGTCGTTGCAGACACCAGGCTGCCTGACGAAGGGGAGGCGATTGCCGCTACCCTTGTACAACTCGCCCATACCCGCGGCTCCGATTGCAGCGTCGTTCTCTGGTTCGAGGCGACGCTGAACAGCCAAAGCTCCCTCGTCGCATTCGACGATTGCCGCTACGGCATCTTTGCCGGCAAACTTGCCGACCTCGCGCATGTCGTCGGTCATATCAAGGGTATACCCGGCTCGCCCGTCGGCTGGTCGCGACTGGCATTGGTTTCAGCCGATCACCACTGGATGATCTGGATCGAAGCACACCGGGCGACGCTTTGCACGACGGCCGCAAAGGGCTGAGCCACGGGCGTGCCGACACACCGGTTGCCGTTACCGCAACTCGCTTCGTTCAGCTCGATCAATCGCTCGACCGTGAGCAACTGCGCCGGTATGTCCATCCACTCGTGCAGGACGGCGGCAATGACGAAGGTTGTCTCGTCCACGACGATATAGGCGGCATAATGGTACTCGATTTTGTGGAGCCGGAACAAGGATGTGCCGACGCGCTCGTCTTTTCTGTTGCGGACGCGCGCATGGACCGCGGGGGTCTCCTCGAAGCCTTGCCGAAGTCGGCGGCCATAAGCCTTTGCCTGTTGCGGCGACAATTTCCGCTCCGTCTCCCGCACCGCCAGACGATAGTTCTCCATGGCCGTCGGCAGGATAAGGATACGGGGAGCCACTATCGCAGCTCTTTGTCGAGTTCCGCGTCGATTTCATCCAGCGCGGAGAGGGGAAGCATTTCTCCGCGACGGAATTCCTGCTCGGCTCGCAGCAGGGGCGAACCGCATAGAGCCGGTCCTCTTCGCGCGCCATGTCCTCGCGGATCAGCGCGCGCACATATTCGCTCGGCGTCGCGTACTGGTTCTTCCCGTTCGCGCGCATATCGACGAAGGCGCGCATTTCATCGGGCAAGCTCACATGCAGGCTGCTGGTCATTGCCGATGGTCCTCACATCCCGGAGCGGCTGCACGTCGGCGTCTTCCATGCCGGGAGCGAGCCGCGCAACAATCTCGGCGACTGGGCGGCCTAACACCGACCTGCGCCAGGCATCCACGATCGCAAACCTTCCTCAGGCGGGAGGCAACGATTGCCTGCGGGCTTCTGGCTTCTCTAACGAGTGTTCCGTACAGGAAACATGTCCTCGCCGTAATGGTGCAGCCGAGTGTGATGGAGGCGGCATAGCCAGCGTACTCTGAGGGGCTGGTCATACTGCTCGTGATGAGCGTCAACAGATTCTTGCCCGCAAACCTCGCAGGATTGCTTTTCGAGCGTGCCTGACTTCAACGCTCGTTGCACGGCAAGGTGGGCATCGTATTTCGCAGGATTGGCACGACGCCAGTTCGCCTGTCGAGTGTCGGTTTTGAGCACCATTGCCTCTCTCCCTGGTTCGTCGCGTTACCTATGCACACCCATATCAGATTCTGCGGTGCCAACCCAATTCAGTTCCACGCTCCAAACAGATATACCTTGGCACCTGCATCCTGTTACGGCGTAGATGGGTGTCCCCTCAGACTTCTTGACAACTGTCGTATCTAAAATCCCTGGAGTGTAAAATGACGAACGACATATCTGTTGGTGCAAGGTTGTCCGCCAGCCGGGCGCGGGAAGTGGCATATCAACTGACATCGTGGCCAAGCGTCACGGGAACCCGTGATGAGGCCGCTTTTTCGCAGAGGCTCCACCAGTTTCTCGGCAGCACACCCTATTTCCAAAGCCGTGGCAGCCAGCTTTTCCTTGTTCCAAGCCACGGCGATCCAACCGTTTCGAATGTTGTCGCTCTCGTGCGCGGGACCGGACGACGAACAATCGTCCTTGCGGGACATTTCGATACCGTATCGATTTCGAACTACGGCTCGTTGTCGTCGCTCGCTTGCGATCCGGATCCATTGTGCGCGGCATTGATCGAAGAGCTGTCAGGTCGCCCCCGCAGCGCCTCGGAGGAAAAGACGCTCGCGGATTTGCGCAGCGGAAACTTTGTTCCCGGGCGTGGTCTGCTCGACATGAAGAGTGGTCTTGCCGCCGGCATAGCTGCGATGGAGCGTTTCGCAGCCTTGGAAGCGCCCGAGGGCAATATCCTTTTCGTTGCCACGCCTGACGAGGAGAACGGTTCACGCGGTATGCGAAGCTTCCGTGATGCGTTGCCGGACATCGCTCGTCGTTTCGATCTCGACATCGCAGGAGCGATCAACCTCGATGCGTCGAGTTGCGAAGGCGACGGGGTGGATGGCCGCGCCATTTATCTGGGTTCGATCGGCAAATTTCTGCCGTTCGCCTTCGTCATAGGCAAGCCGACCCATGCCGGTTACCCCTTCGACGGCGTCAGCGCCCATCTGATAGCATCCGAAATTGTCCGTACGATCGATACCAATGCAGATTTGCGTGACGAAGCCTTCGGCGAAATGTCACCGGCGCCCGTTTGCCTTGAGGTCAAGGACCTCAGGGATTCTTACGATGTTACCACGCCCGACAGGGTCTGGATCGCCTTCAACTGGCTTACCCATCGCCGCACCGCACTCGAACTGCTGAACGACTTCAAACAACAAGTCGCGAATGCTGCAGATGCTGCGATCGAGCGCCAGATCCGGAACGGTAGGAAAGCAGGCGTTGAGGCGCCCACTGCCGCTGCGCGCATTCTGACCTATGCCGAGTTGCGCGATCATATTCTGGCCAAGGGCGACCCCGATGTGGCCCGGCGCATCGAAACATATGAAGCAGCGCCTCCACTGAACGACAATCCGCTTGAGACGACGCGCTCAATCGTCGCCGCCATGGTGAAAGAAGCGGACATTGAAGGACCTGCCGTCGTCATCGGTTTCGGGAGCCTGCACTATCCACTTGTTCATCTCGAACAGCAAAGGCAAGCTGGCAACAACTTTCATCGTGCTGTCCGTGCGATCGTACCGATGATCGAAGACCGATACGACACCACGATCAGGGACCGACATATATTCGCCGGTATCTCCGACATGAGTTTCCTTGGTGCTCGGCAGGATTCAGCGCAGGCTCGTCTCGTGGCCAACAACACACCAGCGGCTGCCTATTCCGACGCGGGTGCGGATGACGCTCTGAGTTTTCCAGTTGTCAACATTGGCCCATGGGGCCGTGACTATCATCAAAAATGGGAGCGGGCTCACGGCCCCTACACATTTGAAGTGCTCCCGGATCTCGTGTTCGAGGCGACGCGTTCTGTGCTTGAAGATAAGCCGCAATGAACCGTCCAGTGACTGTCGCTGCCGGGGATCATGCGAGCCGAGCCGCCGTTTGAGCGCAGTGCGCAACATTTTCCGGTGGCGCAGGTACACCGACGTGAGGTCGTCGTGAATGTCAGCCGCTGAGGTGGTCATCGGGCTGGCTCATGCGGAAAACGGTCGATACGGCATCCTGCGCGGCCTGCCGACAAGAGCCCGACCGTATAAACTTGCAGAGTAATGTCAAATTTATGCAGTCTCGATCATCGACCTTTCCAGAGGAACAGGGCAGTGATGCCGCCGCCAAGATTTGGGGAAATGGATCTTGGGAGGAGCAGGCCTTGACGGTGAACATGAGGGCAGCGGGCGGATTCCCTTGCATGCGATAGCGCTGACCGGAGGGCGGCGCAGCATCCGCGGCTGCGTGCATTTTGAAGCGCTGGAGGATATGGGGTTGCTCAGCGAGCGAGGCAAGCCCGGACCCGGTGCGTTGCCGGGGCCAAACATCCAGACGTTGCTACATCGCGGCGGGAAAGCCTTCGGCCAAAAGGCTCCGGAAGCGGAGCCTCCGGGCTGCGCCGTTATCCATGCAACTAGAACCGGCTGCCAGCACAACTTCCGAGGATCGGTGTCATGACTTTGATATGTGCGCGATCCTCTCAAGCATGGCCGATGGAACCACGTCTCGTTCCGGCAAAAGAGGTCGCTGACCTGATGTTGTATTTATGACACGGCGTCCGAAAAGCGCGATTTTTCGGCTCCGTACGCCGCATCAAGCCAGACAACGCCAGGTCCGATCACAAGCTCGTGTTTTTATTGATAAACTTGACTATAATTTACCTGTTTAATTGCCCGCGCAGGATTTCCCAATGAAAACTGGATGATTGCGGGCAACTTTCGATCGACGTAGACAAATTGGCTCGGAATGGAACGAAACCGTTGAAGGGGCGACCGGCAGATGGCTGCGCGCTTGTTGGACATCGAAAAGCTGTATGAAGCCGAGCACGGTCGCCTTCGCTCCCTGGTCAGGCGCATAGTCGGCAATTCCATTACGGCGGAGGATGTTGTCCAGCAGGCTTTCGCCAACATGATCGCGAAGCTTCATCGCCACGATCTGCCGCCAAGCCCGGCCTATGCCCGCATGGCCGCCCGCAACCTGGCGCTGAACCACCTGCGAGACATGAAGCGCAGATCGGCCGTGGAAATCGCCGGTTCCGACGTCGAGCATGTTGCCGACGGCCAGCCGACGCCGGAGGCGATCGCGCTCTATCGCAGCGAGTTGCGCCGCCTCCTGGAGGCGATCGCCTCGCTTCCTCCCCGCCGTCGCGAGGCCTTCGTCCTCAACAGGATCGAGGACCTGTCTTATGACGAGATTGCCGAGCGCATGGGGATCTCGCGCAACACGGTCATCAGCTCGATCGTGAACGCAATGGTCGATCTCGACCGCGCGCTGCGCTGAAGCATTGCCTCTCGATCATTGATTACCCGTTGCGAAGTGTCTTTAACAGTATGGACGGTCGCCTATGACGGAACCGAACGGTGAGATGCTGCGCTGGAGCCCATGAAAGACGACGATACCGATCCCCTGTTCATCGAAGCGCTGGAATGGCTTGCCCGCATGCAGGACGATCAGGTGTCGGCGAGCGAAAGGGCGCGTTTTGCCGAATGGATCTCCGCAAGCCCGGCCCATGCCGACGCCTACGAGCGGGCCGAGCAGCTCTGGGACCGTTTCGAGATCGTCAAGCCGGAATATCAGCGGCTTCGCCGCTCCCGGGCGCTCAGCCGGCGGAGCGTCGTTCTCGGCGGCCTTGCCGCGCTTGCCGCCGCCGGCGGTTACTGGGCCTTGCCGGCGGGGCTTCTTGCCGATCATGTCACCGATATCGGCGAGCGGCGCGCCTTTGCCCTGCCCGATGGCAGTGCCGTCGAACTGGGCAGCTATTCGGCGCTGTCGGTCCTCTACACGGATGGCGAGCGCCGCCTGATCCTCCACCGGGGCCAGGCATTCTTCACCGTCGCCGCCGATACCGCGCGTCCTTTCGTCGTCGAGGCGGCGGCAGGGACCATCCAGGCATTGGGGACGCGGTTCGATGTCAAGTTCAGTGAACGGGACGTGACGGTGACGGTCATCGAGCATTCCGTGCGCGTCACCCCGTCCGGTTCCGTGCCCGTCACCGTCGAGGAAGGGTGGCAGGTCAGCTACGATCCGCGGGGCGCCACGTCGCCGCGGCCGATCGACGTCGAGGCGGTCCAGGCCTGGCGGCGCGACAGGATCGTTTTCGAGGACGTGCCGCTGCGGCGCGTGCTGAGAGAGCTGGAGCGGTATCGGCGCGGCAAGATCATCCTGATGGACGATACGGTGGGCGATATTCCCGTCACCGCGATCTTCGATACGAAGGAGGCGAACGGCGCGCTCGCCGTCATCGCCGAAACGCTGCCGGTCCGGGTGGTGGACGCCGCCGGCTTCGTGGCGATCGTTTCCCGTCGCTGAGAAATTTCAAAAAATTCGTTGCCGCGATCATTCGTTCGCTCACGCCGGGTGTCTAACCATGCGAGGGACGAAATCGGGGATCCCTCTTGGATGACAACGATCCCGCATGATGCGGGACTGGACATATGGGGACGGGACGAATGCGGGCAAGCGAAACGACGGTTATCGCTGGGTGCGAAATGGCGGCAGAAGGGATCGGCTCCCGCAAACGGGGATTTGTCTGGGGGTTGCTGGTGTCGACGGCGCTGACCCTGCAGGCATTGCCCGCCGCCGGCCAGACCGGCGGTGCCGCCCCGGTGGAGCGGACGGCGTCCTACGATATCCCGGCGCAATCGCTGTCTTCCGCCCTGATGCGCTTTTCCAGCGAGACCGGCCTGCAGCTCTTTTTCGATGCCGGGCTGGTGCGCGGGAAGACCTCGCCCGGCGCCAGGGGAACGATGACGCGCGGCGAAGCCCTGGCCCAGCTTCTGCAGGGGTCAGACCTGTTCTACAAGGTCAGCGGCAATACGGTGACGATCAACGGCACGACCTCGGCGATACCGGGCGGCGCGAACGGCGACGCCACCGCCCTGGCGCCGATCATCGTCGAAGGAAAGACCGACCGGCTCGGTCCCGTCGTCGGTTATGTCGCCCGCAACAGCGGCACCGGCACGAAGACGAACACGCCTCTCATCCGCACGCCGCAATCCGTCAGCGTCATCACCAAGGAGCAGGCGTCGGCGCAGGGTGCCCAGAGCCTGACGCAGGCGCTGCGTTATTCGGCCGGCGTTGCCGCCGAGGTCCGCGGTTCCGCTTCGCGCTACGACCTGCCCTATATTCGCGGTTTCGGCTCGCCGACCGATTCCAACCAGTATCTCGACGGTCTCCGCATGCTGCGGGGCGGCGGTTATGCGATCCCGCAAATCGAAACCTATGGCCTCGAACGGCTGGAATTCCTGAAAGGACCGTCATCGACGCTCTATGGCGGCGTCAATCCCGGCGGCATGATCAATACGGTTTCGAAAGCCCCGAGCGAGGAGGCGCGGCGGGAAATCGAGCTGCTCTACGGCAGCCATGACCGTTTGCAGCTCGGCTTCGATTTCACCGGTCCGGTCAACGAGGACCGCAGCCTGCTCTACCGGCTGGTCGGCCTCGGCAGGAAATCCGACACGCAGGTCCTCGATACGGAGGAGGAGCGCCTCTATATCGCCCCGTCGTTTACCTGGGCGCCGGATAGCGACACCACGCTCACCGTCAGCGGCAGCTACCAGAGCGATCCGGAGGGCGGGTTCTACGGCGTCCTGCCGACACTCGGCAGCCTCTGGTACAATCCGGTCGGCATGATCCCCCGCTCGTTCAACGACGGCGATCCTGCTTATAGCGAATTCGATCGAAAGCAGGCGACGATCGGATACCAGTTCGAGCACCGCTTCAACGAAACATGGAGCGTGCGGCACAATCTGCGCTACCTCGATCATTCGACCGTGACGAAGGCAATCGGAACCCAGGGGATGGCCGCCGACGGCCATACGATAACCCGCTACGGGCTGGGGACGGACGAAACGCTGCGCGGCGTGACCTCGGACCTGCAGCTGCAGGCCGAATTCGATACCGGCCGTTTCCAGCACACGGCGCTGTTCGGGTTCGACTATCAGTATTCCGACTGGGACCAGCTCCGCGACTATGGCGCAGCACCCTCCATCGATTTCCTCAATCCTGTGCGCGGCGTGGCGACGAACCTGACCCTGGCGCGCATCACCAACCAGACGCAGAGCCTGGGCCAGGCCGGTTTCTACCTGCAGGACCAGATCGAAATCGACAACTGGACCCTTGTCGCCGGTGGCCGGTACGATACTGTCCGCACAACCACCGACAATCATCTGACCGGCACATCGCGCACCCAGGAGGATGATGCCTTCAGCGGCAAGCTGGGGCTGATCTACAATTTCGACAACGGGTTGGCGCCCTATCTGAGTTATTCCACCTCCTTCCTGCCGGTGAGCGGCACGGATGCCAACGGCAACGCTTTCAAGCCGACCACGGCGGACCAGAAGGAGATCGGCATCAAATACCAGCCGACCGGCTTCGACGGCCTGTTCACGCTTGCCTATTTCGACATCACCCAGCAGGACGTGGTGACCTCCCTCAACCCGATGACCAGCTATCAAACCGGCGAGCAGCGTTCGCGCGGCGTCGAGTTCGAAGCCAAGGTGGCGGTGACGGACAGCGTCAACCTGACCGGCGCCTTCAGCTACACCAAGGCGGAAGTCGTCAAAGGCCTGGGGGCCGATGTCGGCGATTATCCGATCGGTATTCCCGACTATACCGCCTCGCTGTGGACGGACTACACCTTCAACGACGGTACGCTGGAAGGGCTGAAAATCGGCGGCGGCGTACGGTATGTCGGCAAGACCGTCGGCGGTTATGCCCCGAACGTCTACAGCGCGACGGCACAAGCGCTGGATGTTCCCGGATATACGCTGTTCGATGCCGCAATCAGCTATGATTTCGGCAAGAAGGCGCCGACGCTGGAAGGTCTGACGGCCAAGGTCACCGTCAACAACCTTTTCGACAAGTCCTACGTCACCTGCCTTTCCAACAATTTCTGCAACTATGGCAACGGCCGGGCGATCTATGGCTCGCTTTCCTACCGCTGGTGACGGCCGTGACCAGCGTTTCCGCACATGAGAGCACCCCTTCCGCCGGGCGATCCGGCCAGTTTGCCGCCCTCGTTGCCGCCAATGCGCTTTATGTCGGTTTCGGCGCGGTTCTGGGCACGGTCCAGGGGGGATTGCCGCCCGTCTTGCGCCAGCAGGGGCATGACATCGGCGCCGTCGGATGGATCTATGCCTTCTATCTGCCGTTCGGAATGGCCTTCCTGTGGGCGCACTACATAGACCGGATGCGGTTGCCGGTGTTCGGGCACCGGACCGGCTGGATCGTCGCGATGCAGGCGATCGCCATCACCGCCATCGTACTCGTTGCGCTGGGCGGGCAATGGCCGGTCGCCCTGCTGGCGGGCCTTGGCTTTGCCGTGACGCTGGCGATGGCGACCATGGACACGGCGCTCGACGCGTTTGCTGTCGAGAGGATCGAGCCGGGCAGACGCCCGCTGGCTTCCGGTCTGAAACTCGCGGCCCTGTCCACCGGTGCCATGATCGGCAACGGTGCTTTCGTCGTTTTCTTCAGCCGTTACGGCTGGACGACGACCCTCCTGCTGCTGGCGGGTCTGATGACGGTGCTGCTGATCCCGCTGCTGGCGATCGGGGAGCGGCGGCAGTCCGCTGCCGCAGCCCGGGTATCGGAAAAACCCAGCCTGCTGCGTGTCCTGCTGCTTTCCGACCGGCGACGGCGCCTGGCTCTGGTGACCGCCGTTTCCTGTGTCATCTTTCCGCTCGCCGGCCTCAACCGCATCATGCTGGTGGATATCGGCGTGCCGCTGGAGCGGATCGGCTGGGTCGTCGGAACGCTCGGCCCCGTCAGCATGCTACTGGTTTCCTTCGTGTCGATGCCGCTGATGGCGCGGTTCGGCCTTTCCGTCACCTATCTCGTCTTCAGCATCGCCGGATGCCTGTCCGTCGTGCTGCTGTTGCTGGCAAGCCTGCTTTCGGACGGTTCACTGGCCATCGGTGGCAGCATCCTGATGGGGGCCGCGATCAGCGGCATCTATGTGACGCTGATGGCGAAAATCCTCGGCTGGTCGGCGAGCGACCAGCCCGCGACCGACTATGCCGCCTATTACGGCATCAGCCGGCTTGCCAGCACCATTCTCACCATCGTCGCCGCGCAGGTGGCCGGCCGTGTCGACTGGAGCACCTTCTACGGCGTCGGCGCCGTCATCCTCGTCGTCGTCCTGCTTGCCGCCAATCCGCGTATTTTCAGGAGTGAAAACTGACCCTCATGGCCTTCACCGCCCCCTTTCCCGACCCCGATCTGTTCGACATTAGCGGATGGCCTATAGTCCAGGCCCGCTTTCCTGATCTCGGCGAGCATGACCGGGTCAACCGGGTCCTCAATTCGTTGCAAGCCATCGTCGACCAGAAGCAGCATTTTGTCATCGTCTGGACCCCGGCCGGGCATGACCATGACGACGAACCGCATGAAGACGAGAAGCAGTCGATGATCTGGCTGAAGCGGCACAGGAACGAGCTGTGCACCTGGTGCGCCGGATATGTCTACATCACCCAGGACCCGCATCTGCGCGCCTTGCTGACGGGCCGTTTCCCCGTGGTGGAAAAATTCCTGCCCTTTCCGAAGCGCCTTGCAAGCGATCGCGACGAGTCGGAGGCGATTGCAGCGGAAATGCTGCGCAGCTAAGCATGCAAGTATCCGCGGCAGGCCCCCCTCATGACCGCAGGCCCGGGCCTTTGCAGGTTTTGGCGAAGGCCGGCGGCCGTTTTTCGAAGAAGGCACGGATGGCCTCGGAGAAATCGGCGGTTGCGGCACAGTCGGAAAAATCGGCGAGCTCGTCGTCAAGCTGCTCTTCGAACGACCGTTCGAAGGACTGACGCATCAGCGACTTGATGTGATCCTGCGCTAATGCCGGGCCGGCGGCCAGCCGGGCTGCGAGCCCGGCGACTTCATCGTCGAGGGTTTCGGGCGGAACCACCCGATTGACGATGCCGAGCCGGGCGGCTTCCAGGGCGTCGATGGTTTCCGACAGAAGCGCAATCTCCAGCGCCTTCCGCTGGCCGACAAGCCGCGGCAGGATCCAGGAGCCGCCGCAATCGGGTGAGGCGCCGACCCGGGCATAGGCAAAATTGAAGGACGCATTGCTTGAGGCGATGGCAAGATCGAGGTTGAGCGCGATAGCCATGCCGGCGCCCGCCGCTGCTCCCTGGATCTTGCCGATGGTGATTTGTGGCGCATTGGCGAGCACGGCAAGCGCCCGGTGCAGCGGCGTGATCAGCCGCCGCGCCGCTTCCGGTCTGTCGGCGGCAGTCCGGAAATAATCGAGATCGCCGCCGGCGATGAAATTGCGGCCTTCCGCGCTGACGACGATGACTTTTACGGATGGTTCCGATGTCGCCCGCTCGACGGCTTCCGCAAAGGCGGCGGTCGTTTCGAGATCGAGCGCGTTCGATCGCTCCGGTCGGGTAAACCGGATTTCGGCGATGCCTTCCGCATGAGAATGGGTGACGGGTAAGGCGGAGGGGACCGCCTGATGCCCATCGCGGACGAGCCGCGGAAAAAGCTTCCGGGGCTCGGCACTGTCCTGGCCGCTCATATCAGGGCCTCACGTCGCCGCAACCGGTGCAGCGGCATCGAGCCATGCCAGCACCTGCTGGCCGACACGCTCCGCCGTCAGGCCGTATTTGGTCTGCAGGTAGGGCAGGGAGCCGCATTCGATGAACCGGTCCGGAATGCCGATGCTCAGCATCGGTTTGAGCGTGCCGCTGCGATAGAGCGCATCGGTCACCAGGCTGGTCAGGCCGCCGATGAGAATGTGGTTCTCTGCGGTGACCACCTTGTCGACACTCTGCGCGAATTCCGCAATGCCGGCGGCGTCGAACGGCTTGATGGTGCCGACATGCAGGACCGACGCGTTGATGCCGTGGGCGCGCAACGCCTGCACCGCATCCAGGCAGCGCTCGGTCATGAAGCCGGTGGAGATGAAGCCGATATCCGTGCCGGTGCCGAAGCGTTTCGCCTTGCCGAGTTCGAAACGGTAGGTCTCGTCGAAGACGACGGGCACGTTGCCGCGCAGCAGGCGGCAATAGACCGTGCCTTCGATCTCTGCCGCCTGTTCCGCCACCTGCGCCATTTCGATGGCATCGCAGGGGTCGATGACGGTCATGTCGGGGATGGCGCGCATCAGCGCCAGGTCCTCGATCGCCTGGTGCGTGCCGCCATATCCGGTGGTCAGGCCCGGATTGCCGGCAAACATCTTGACGTTGGCATTGCCATGGGCGCAGGCGATGGCCAGGAAGTCGTAGGCGCGGCGGGTGGCGAAGGCGCCGTAGGTGGTGCAGTAGGCGACCATGCCGGCATGCGACAGGCCGGCGGCGACGGTGACGAGTGCCTGTTCCGCCATGCCGACATTGTAATAATGCTCCGGATAGGCGTCCCGGAAGGGATAGACGTCGGTATATTTGCCAAGGTCGGCCGTCAGCACGACGATATCGCCGCGTTTCTTGTTGACCGCCATGGCGCCGCGGGCGAAGGGGGCCTTTTCAAACGGGCGGTTCTCGATCTTTTCGAGTTCGCCCATGCCGAGTGTTCTTCTGTCAGACATTGTATTCTTCCTCCAATTCCCGGCGCAGCGTGTCCCATTCATCGTCGTCCACCCGAACGAAATGCGCCTTCTCGCGCTGCGTCAGGCGGGATATGCCCTTGCCCGGCAGGGTGCGCATGACGATCATCTTCGGCACGCCGTTTTCCGCCCGTGCCCAATGCATGGCGCCGACAACCTGCTCGATGGCATTGCCGTCGATTTCCGTCACGGCCCAGCCGAACGCCCGCCATTTGTCGGCAACCGGCTCGATCGGCACCACCAGCGGCCCGTCCGCCTGGATGCCGTTGCAGTCGACGAAGGCGATGAGATTGTCGAGCCTGAAGGCGACCGCCGCCGTTGCCGCTTCCCAGGTCGAGCCCTCCTGCAACTCCCCGTCGGAGATTTCACAGAAGACCCGTGCCGGGTTTTTCTTGAGCCGCAGCCCGAGTGCCGCACCTGCGGCGATGCCCAGCCCGTGGCCGAGCGAGCCGCCGGTCATCTCGACGCCGGGCACACGGCCGGCGATCGTGCTCATCTCCAGCGGGCTTTCGTCGGCGCCATAGGTCTTGAGCTCTTCGTGGGCGATGATGCCGAGGTCGGCCAGCACCGCCCAGAGCGCGATCGAATAGTGGCCGGTCGATAGATAGAAGCGGTCGCGGTCGGCCGCCGCCGGCTGCGCCGGATCGAATTTCATCTCGTGATAGTAGAGCGCGCTCAGGAATTCCGCGACGCCGAGACCCTGACCCAGATAGCCCTGGCCCTTGCCGGCCGCCTGTTCCAGCATGTTTCGACGCAACTGGTGGGCCTTCTGCCGGAGGTAAGGGAAGGAGGGTTCCTCGTTCGGCCGCTCGTACTGAAGAGTTTTAGCCATGGACATTTCTTTCAGTGTTGATGTATCATATATCCGTAGTGAACGCAGAGTTCCTGGGGAGGAGGCTGTACGTTGATAGTCGATGCAGTGAATGTAACCGCATCTCAGCGACCGGAGGAACCGCTATGGACACGACGAACCGCTTGAAGCTGGTCGAGTCGGAAGACCAATCAAGATTGCCCTACCGAGGAAATGATCACCATGTTCCAGGTCAACGGCGCGATGATCTACGTCGATCCGGATGGCGCGGTGCTGGGATACGAGGACGTGTTCACCAAGATCGATCTATGCCGGCGCCACTACACGGCGGTCGGGCTGGGTGAAGGTTTCGTCGATCAATTCATTCGCTGACGCAGCGAAGTTTTTGACGCCGGATGGAGGTCCGGCGTGAATGCGCAGGAGCGCATCCGGCAGGCGGTTTTCTCCGCAGGGCTGGGCCGGCAGAAACGGGAGGTTAAGATTTTGATCGATACTTTGGAATTGCAGCTGTCGCTGCTGCGCGGGGAGACCCCCAATCCGATCGACGTGCGATCGATCGGCCGACCCGGGCGCCTGCGGCTGAAGATCCAGAAGAAGGCGGCGCTTTCCGATCGCCTGGCCGTCAACATGCTGGCGATGATCGCGACCGGCCGCCTGCGGCCGGGAACGCAGGTGCCGCCGGAACGGCGCATCGCCAATGCCCTGACAGCGAGCCGCGTCTGCGTTCGTTCGGCGCTCAACCGGCTGAAGGCGATCGGTTATCTCGAAGCGGTGCAGGGATCGGGCACGCGTGTCGTTTCGCAAACGGACCGGATCGAGGCGCTGTTGCGCGCCAACCGCGAAAACCTCGACGACCTCTCGGAATTCTGCGATTTTCTCGATGGCATGCTGGTTGAACGTGCGATCGCCAACGGCTCCGACAAGGGCCTCGCCATGCTGGCCGGCAGCGTGCTGCAGAGCGCGCCGGCCGATGGCCAGGGTCACCGCGAGGTGGAATGGCGCGTGCATCTGGCGGAACTGACCGGCAGCCCGGTCTTCCCGCTGCTGATTCAGCACCTGACGCGGGGTCTGCGCACCTATTTCGACGCCATCCACCGCTCGCCGCCAGGGGCAGAGACGCGGCAGGCGCTGGAAGGCATCAACATCAGGCTGGCAAACCAGATCGCCCGGCGAAAGCTGTCCGAGGCAAGGGCGACGCTGGCAGAGCGCAGCCAGTTACTGCGGGCGGTGCTGCATCCCTTGCCATCCGCGCCGGTTCGCAGCCTGGAGGAGGACGAATTGCTGCGTGAGCTTGCCGCGCAGCAACCCGGCAACCTGCGCGACACCATCGCCCGCGAGATCGCCGGCATGATCGCCACCGGCCAGCTTGAGGAGGGTGACCGCCTGCTCAGCGAGCGGCGGCTGGCCGACATGTTCGGCGTCAGCCGGGTTTCCGTCCGTGAGGCGTTGGCGATCCTCAAGCAGAACGGCCTGGTGGCGGCAAACGAGCGGTCGGGCACCCATGCGGTCAGCGACCCGCCGCTCGGCCAGCTGGCGAATGGCCTGACCGATGCCGCCGCCGAAGGTGTGCCGAGCTTCCGCGACATGTGCGCCATCCGCCATTACCTGGAAGTCTGGGCGGCGCGGCGGGCCGCGGTTCGCGCCGGCGAGGCGGATCTTTTGGCCATGCGGCGCATTCTCGCGGAAATGCGCCGCTCGACGCATACGCCGCAACGGCGCATCGACCTCGACCTGAACCTGCATCTGACCATCGCCCGTGCGGCTGGCAGCGCCCTGCATCTGTTCGTCTCCGAAGTGCTGCGAAACGTGGTGATGGGTTACTTCAACTATTCGCTGACCGATCCCAGCATCGGCGGCGGGCGCGATGCGCTGCTGCTCGAACATCACAGCGAGATCGTCAGGGCGATCACGGCCCGCGATGCGCAAGCGGCGGCAGCGGCAATGGACCGCCATGTCGGCACCTTCCGGGACAGCTATGCGAGCGCCGTCGCCTGAGGGCCGAAACGAAAAATGTCCGCGGCGGCAGCGCGCGGACATTCTGCATTGAGCGTTACACGCTGCGCCGTATCAACGGCCGGTGAATTGCGGTTTTCTCTTTTCGCGAAATGCCGTGACGGCTTCCTTATGGTCCTGGGAATAGTTGCTGAGCGCCTCGTAGGCGACGCCGGCGTCGAGCACGGCGTGGACGATGCGTTTCAGTTCCATGTTGGTCACCACCTTCGACCAGCGGATCGCCTTGGTCGCACCCTTGAGCAGGCGGTCCGCAAAGGCGTCGACGGTTGCGTCGAGCTCTTCCGGCGCTACGGCATGGTTGATCAGGCCCATCTCGGCCGCCTTGGTTGCCGGAATGAGATCGCCGGTGAGCAGATATTCCTTGGCGCGGGCGTAGCCGATCATCTGCGGCCAGATCGCCGGACCGCCATCGCCGGCAACAAAACCGATCGAAACATGCGGATCGCCGATCTTGGCGGTGTTCGACGCAAAGATGACGTCGCAGAGCAGTGCCAGGGTGGCGCCGAGGCCGGTGGCGTGGCCGTTGACCTTGGCGATCAGCGGTTTTTCCAATTCCAGCATCGAGAAGGCGATGCGTTTTGCTTCACGCGCCGTCTGCTCGAACATTTCCGGATTTTCGATCGCATCCAGCATCCACGGGATATCGCCGCCGGCGGAAAAGGCACGGCCGGCACCGGTGAAGACGATGACGTCGCTGTGGGGATCGGTCGCCACGTCGTAGAAGACGTTCGCCAGTTCCTCGTGCAGCAGCGTGTCGGCAGAATTGAGCGATTCCGGCCGGTTCATGGTGATGGTGAGCTTGCGGCCCTCGCGCGTGATCAGCAGCTTTTCGTAACGTTCTTCCAGGGGGGGCAGTTTCATGGTGTTCTCCGTGGGGCAGGCGGCTCACATGAGCGTGGCGAGATGATCTTCGGCATTGCCGAAGAGCGCGGCTGTCGTCTGCAGCCGCTTGTAGACGTGGCCGACGAAATATTCCTCGGTCATGGCGATGCCGCCGCAGACCTGGATGCAGCGGCTGGCGGCAGCCAGGCCGTTGCGGCCGAGATAGGCCTTGGCGGCGGAGACGGCCTTGCGGCGTTCGTCGGCCGGGCCATCGAAAGCGGCGGTCATGGCGATGGTGAGCGAACGAAGGTTTTCCCGGTCGCAATAGGCATCGGCCATCAGGTGCTGCACGGCCTGGAAGGCGGAGAGCGGCTGGCCGAACTGTTTTCGTGTCTTCAGGTGGTCGATGGTCGCCGAAAACCCGGCATCCAGGGCGCCGATGCAATCGGCGACAAGACCGGCGGTGCAGAGATCGGTGAGTTCGGCGATCCGCTGCCGGGCTTCCTCGCCGCTGGCCAGCACATTGCCGGCGGGTATGGCGGCGCCGTCGAAGGACAGGATGCCGGCTTTGCGTCCATCCATCAGATGATAGGCTTCACGATGGACGCCGTCGGCCGCATCAACGGCGATGGCAGCGAGCTGTGCCTCCCCTTCCGCGTTTTCGGCGCAGACGAGGAGATGCGTGGCCCGCAGGGCATCCGGCACGAGGCCGCTGCGGCCTGTGACGGTTGCATCCGTGCCATTCTTTGCAAGGCGAAGAGGCGGATGGCGCCGGTCGCCGGTCACCAGCACAAAACGAACCGAGCCGGACGGCACTCGTCCCAGCAGGTCGCCCATGCCGCTTTTGTCGCACAGCGGCGCAAGGCCGGCGGTCAGGGCGACATCGTCGATCAGCCAGTCGGGCAACAGCACTCGACCGCCTTCCTCGACCGCCATCAGGCACTGGGAAAGATCGGCGCCCATTCCGCCCAGCTCTTCCGGCAATCCCATGCCCGGCCAGCCCATGTCGAGATAGGCCGCCTGACCGTTGTGTTTTCCTGTCGGGCTCCACGCCCGCTGCTCTTCGAAGAACCGGCGTGCGCTGTCACGCAGCAGCCGGTCTTCTTCCATCTTTTCTTCTGAACGCCGCATCGGTTCTTCTCACAATCCAAGCGCGGTGCGCGCGATAATGGTCTTCTGGATCTCGTTGGAACCGGCATAGATGGTCACCACCCGCCGGAAGAGATGCCGTTCAGCCCAGGCTGCCGCATCCGAAGGCGCGTTCAACCCGTTTGCCGGTACGGCGATCGCCCGTTCTGCAAAAACATCCATGGCGAGTTCGCTGATCATCTGCTGCAGCCGCGAGCCGATCACCTTGACGATCGAGGTCTCGGGGCCGGGCTCCTTGCCGCCCGTCTGCACGGCGAGGATCCGGAGCACGGTCGCCTCCAGCGCACGCACCTCCATTTCGATGATGGCAAAGCGCCGGCGAAAGGCGGGATTGTCGAGAAGCGGCCGGCCGTCGCCGTCAAGCGTCTCGGCGGCGGATCGTTTCAGCCGCTCGAATTCACGACGGGAGCGATGCACCTGGGCATTGTTGGTACGCTCGTGGTTGAGCAGGAATTTGGCGTAAGTCCAGCCCTTGTTCTCCTCGCCGATCAGCGCATCCTCGGGAACCTCGACATTGTCGAGGAAAACCTCGTTGACGCTGTGGGCGCCATCGATGGTGATGACGGGCGAGATTTTAAGCCCCGGCGCATCCATCGGCACGATGAACAGGGACAGGCCGGCCTGCTGTTTGACCGTGGAATCGGTGCGGGCAAGGCAGATCATCAGGTCGGCGAAGTGGCCTTCGGTGGTCCAGGCCTTCTGGCCGTTGATCACCCATCCCGTCTCCGTCTTCCGTGCCGTCGTGCGCAAGGCCGCCAGGTCGGAACCTGCTTCGGGTTCGGAATATCCCTGGCACCAGAACTCATCCCCGGTAAGGATGCCCGGCAGATAACGGTCCTTCTGCGCCTGCGAACCGAAGGTGTAGAGGGTCGGGCCGACGAGATAGACGCCGAAGACGCTGATCGGCGGCGCATCCGCATTGGCATATTCGGACTCGAACAGGTAGCGCTCCATCGGCGACCAGCCGGGGCCGCCATGCTCCTGCGGCCAATGATGCGCCGACCAGCCCTTCCCGTGCAGGATACGGTTCCAACGCGCCATGTCTTCGCGAGACAGGTGGACCGAGTTGCGGGTCTTTTCCGCCAGGTCGGCCGGCAGCATATCGCGCAGGGCCGAACCGACGCGGTCTCGAAAGGCCTGTTCCTCGGCCGTAAACAATGAATCCATCGTCATCGCGGTTTCCATTCATGGCCGCCCGGTCGGCGGTGCTGTCTGTGTTGGAAATAAGAGCGGCCAGCCTCCGTCGCGGCAAGCCATGCGCTGGCCCCGGCAGGAGACCAATTCAGCCGTCCTTCCGGCCGGCAAAGGCGCCGAGTGCCGCCGCAACTGCCTCACCGACAGGCCTGGGCCGGCCGCTCTTGCCATCGACAAGCACGGTGACGGAAGTCGCCGTCGCCACGCATTCCCCATCGCAGAAGATGCCCTGCACCATGTTCAACGAGCGGTTTCCAAGCGTATGCACGGCGGTGCCGATCTCCGGCGTGCTTCTGAAACGGATCTCGCGATGGAAATCGATGGTGACGCTGGCCAGCACCGGATAGTCGCCGGGCTCCAGGAGCGGCAGCACGACATCGCACAGCAGCGTGTAGCGCCCGTCATCGAACCAGGCGCAAATGACGCTGTTGGTGACATGGTTGTTCGGATCGAGATCGGCATGGCGGATGATCGCCGCATGCCAGAACGGGAAAAACGAGCGCTCGACGAGGCGGGGTTCTGTTGCAAGCGTAGCGCGGGCCATGGTTCGCTCAGCTTTCGAGGATGATGGCGCCGGTCGAGGCGCCGGATTCCAGCAGGCGATGCGCATCGGCGGCCTCGCTCAGCCCGTAACGATGGCCGATGGTGGTGCTGATCCTGCTCGAGGTCACCAGCGCAAACATCTCGTCGGCGGCCTGCTGCAGGTTGGGCGTGGTACGCAGATGGGCAAAGACGCCCGGCACTGCGACGGACAGCGAGCGTTGCGGCCCCAAGGCCGCCAGCTCGATCGATTGCAGCGGGTTGCCGACCTGCCCGAGATTGACCGCAAGCCCGAAGGGCGCAAGACAATCGAGCGAGCGCGCCAGCACGTCGCCGCCCACGCCTTCATAAACCACATCGACACCGCGCCCCTCGGTCAGTCGCCGGGTCTCGGCGGCAAAATCCTGCTGCTTGTAGAGGATGACGTCGGAGCATCCCTGTGCGATTGCCGCATCCACCTTTGCCGGCGATCCAACCGTACCGATGACGCGCGCGCCGAGTGCACACGCCCACTGGCACAGGATCGAGCCGAGCCCGCCGGCCGCCGCATGCACGAGAACGATGTCGCCCTGTTTGAGCGGTCGGACGCGGGTCATCAGCATATGGCCGGTCATGCCTTTCAGCATCAGCGTCGCCGCATCGTCGAAACCGATCGTGTCCGGGATCTTCACCAGCTTTTCGGCAGCGACGATGCGCGCGTCGGCATAAGAACCGACCGGCGGGCCGGCGTAGGCGACGCGATCGCCGGGCCGCAAGGCTATGACATCTTCGCCGACGGCCTCGACTTCACCGGCCGCCTCGACGCCGATGGCGCCGGGAAGGGCCGGAATGGGGAACACGCCTTTGCGGTGATAGACGTCGATGAAATTGATGCCGACGGCCTTCTGCCGCACCAGGACCTCGCCCGGTCCCGGCGGCGGCAGCGTCACCCGGTCGGTTTTCATTTCTTCCGGTCCGCCATAGGCGTGGATGCGGACCTGGTTCGCCTCGTACATGTGCTGCTCCGTTGTCATGCGTCGTGAAGAGCAGCATCGAATTGTCTGCGCCCGCGGGCAAGCCGGTCATTGGTCCGCGCCGGAGACCAAAGACCGGCATGCAAACCAGCGGCAAGTTCCGGCATAATCGGGCAAATTCAACCTCCGACAGTGTGCCCATGACCGAACAGCAACCCGACGTCCTTTCCCTGACGGTGCCGCAGCTTCTGCGCCGCCGCGCCGGCGAAAGCCCTTCGCTTCTCGCCCTTTCCGCCCGCTCGGTCTATGGCTGGCGCGATCGGCTGACCTATGCCCAGCTTGTCGAACGCATGGATGTCATGGCGGCAGGGCTGGCCGCCGAAGGCATGGCGCCGGATGACCGGATCGCCATCTTCCTGGGCAATGACGCCGGCAGGGAATGCATCCTGACCTCGCTCGGTGCCTTGCGGCTCGGCGCCTCGGTCAGCCCGCTGAACGTCCGTTATGCCGATGAAGAACTGCAGCATGCGTTGGTTCTGGTGGAGCCGGCTGCCGTCGTCTGCACCGCCGCCGATGCCGCGCGCATCCGGCGCCTGTTTCCGCCGGCGATGCTGCTGATCGTCGATGGTGACGGCGCGGATATGGAACAGGCCCGACGCTGGCCGGATCCCGCCGCAAGCCTTGCCCTGCCCATGCCGCCCGATCCGCAGGATCCGATGCGCCTGGCCTGCCTTTTGTTCACGTCCGGAACAACGGCGCGCTCCAAAGCGGTGATGCACAACCATCGCACCATGATCGGCGCGGGCCTGAGTTGCAGCACAGCACTCGGCCTGCAGCGTGGCGATCTTTATCAGGGTGGCTGGCCATTCTTCACCAGTTCCGGACTCAACCTTGGATGCATGTCGAGCTGGGTCGCCGGTGGCGGCCTCGTCTTCGAGGAGCCGCTCAGCAATGCCGGCCGGCTGGAACTGATCGGCAAGGAAAAATCGACCTTCTACCACGGCGTGCCTTCGGTCATCCATTTCATGATCGACGAATTTTCGCGCGGCACCTATGACGTTTCTTCGCTGCGGCGGATCGGCTATGGCGGATCGGCCATGCCGCTCGAGGTGGTGGAGCGCATCGACCGCCGCTGGCCGCATGTCCAACAGGTGCAGATCTACGGCATGACCGAAAGCGGGCCGTCCGGTACGGTGCTCGAACCCTCGATGATGCGCAAAAAGGCCGGCTCCATCGGCATCGCCATGCCCTATTGCGGCCTGGAAATCCTCGACGAACAGGGCCAGGAGCTTCCGAGGGGCGAGACCGGCGAAATTTTCCTGACCGGCCCCGGCGTGGCGACCGGATATTTCCGCAATCCGCAAGCGACGGCGGAAGCCTTTATTCGCGGCGGTATCCGCACCGGCGACATCGGCCATCTCGATCCGGACGGCTATCTTTTCTTCACCGACCGCCGCAAGGACGTGATCAATCGCGGCGGCTTGAAGATCGCCTCGATTGCCGTCGAGGAAGTGCTTTACCGCCATCCCGCGATCCGCGAGGCGGCAGTCTTTGCAATTCCCCACAAGGATCTCGGCGAGGATGTCGCCGCTGCCGTGGCGCCGGCGCCGGGCGCGACCCTCGATTTCGACGAAATCGCCGCTTTCTGCCGCGACAAGCTTGCCGACTACGCTCGCCCGCGCCGCTTTATCGTTCTCGACGAGCTGCCGAAAAACCCGATGGGCAAGATCCTCAAGGCCGAGCTGCGTGAACGCTTCAGGAAGAATGAAAGCGGCGTTTGAAAATATGCAGGCCGCAAAACAGAAAACGCCTTCCCTTGGGGTTGGGGAAGGCGTTGGGCAGTTGGACTTGACAGGATGTCCGCCCTCATCATGCACAAAAAACGCAGTTGTTTTATCACCCGTTTGGGTGAGGACATGAAATTATCGATGTCAGGAATCGGAGCGATCCAAAAAAATCGGGTGGGATTTGAGAATTTTCGCCTCGATCCTGTCAATAATAATTTCTTTTCTCTGATCAGATAAATATATAAACATATTGTAGATAATTTTCAGAAATATATATGAGTATTATATATTTATGCTATAATATTTATAAAATATTTCATAAATATTACATAAATATTACATATATTTGAATTATAAAAATTTTGTGTTTGTAAAATAATACGTTAATTAATATGAAATTACGAGAATATTTGTAATTTTCGTGAGAAAAACATTTTCTATCTCTCCGTAGAAGAATCGGCAGCGGAATTTTTCCATTGTTGCCGGTGGAAAATCTGATTTATTGTCGGTCAACTGTTTGGCTTTCGGGGGAAGGTGCCGATGGTGTGGACCCGCAGGGACATGATGCTTGGTAGCCTGGCGTTGATCGGCGCGGAGGCGGCTGGGAAGCCGGCATTCGCTGCGGCATCATCCTATTTCGCCGGTCAGGCCGTCGATAACGGCGTGACCTACCGGGCAACCAATTTCGCCGCGATCGACAAGAAATGGCATCGCCAGGTCGTCAAATACTTCAGTAGCGAGCCGATCGGCACCGTCGTCGTCGATACGAGGCACCATTTTCTCTATCTGATCATGGAGAACAAGACGGCCATCCGCTACGGCGTCGGCGTCGGGCGTGAGGGTTTCAAGTGGTATGGCCGGGCGACCATCGACCAGAAATCGCTCTGGCCTCGCTGGACGCCGCCCGATGACATGCGCAAGCGTCACCCGGAACTGCCGAAATTCGTCGAGGGCGGCTCTCCGAAAAATCCGCTTGGGCCGCGCGCCATGTACCTGCTTCGCGACGGCGTCGATACCGGCTATCGGTTCCATGGCACATTGGAGCCGGGCAGCATCGGCCGGGACGCCTCCAGCGGTTGCATCCGCATGTTCAACGAGGATGCCATCGATCTCTACCAGCGCTGCCCCATCGGCACGGCGGTACAGGTCCTGCCGCATATTGCCGACCAAGCCCCGCAGGTCAGTGACGCAACCCCGGTCGAATGAGGAAACCTACCCTGATGTCTGCACCGACCGGATATGCAAGGCTGCTGTTTTCTATGGCAGCGCTTCTCACTCTCACGGCCTGCACCACCACCGACATTGCTTCGGTGGAAGAGCCTGCTGCGGTGCCGATGACCGGGCAAACCAACGATCCGGCGCCGGGTTTCGAAAGCGTCCTGCCGGGCAGCAAGGAAGATTTCATCCTGAACGTCGGACGCCGGACCTATTTCAACGAGGATTCGGCAAGCCTCGATTCCGTCGCCAGGGCCACCTTGGACAAGCAGGCAGCCTGGCTTGTGAGCAATCCACGCTGGCTGGTGAAACTGCAGGGGTTCGCCGACGATTCCGGCAGCGCATCGTCAATGGTGAAACTGTCGCAAAAGCGCGCCGATGCGGCAATGGCCTATCTCGCCTCGAAGGGCGTGGCGTCCAGCCGCATGTGGGCCAAGGGCTACGGCAACGACCGCGAGGTTCGCGATTGCACCGATCGCTCCTGCAAGGTGCAGAATCGCCGCGTGGTCACCAATCTGCGCACGGAGCGTGACACCCCTTGAATTGCCACGGACAGGATGCAGTCGACAGAGGCTGATCGCCACGACGCCGGTCAGCGCTCGCTTGCGCCAATATATTGATTTCAAAAAGGAAAATGGTGCTGTAATGAACTGTATCCGATGGCTCGCCGTCTGTTGACCGAGGCCATCGACAAGGACGGCTGCCCAATTGTTCAAGTGCAACTGAACGACGGCCGGCTGGCCATCGTGGATGGAGACCATTTTCATCGCTTGATGGACCTCGGTCTTTCGCCCAACTGGTTCACGCATAGAAGCGGCCATGGGGGCAACTATGTTCGGGCTCACATTTCCGCGAAGACTGACCGGGATAATGTCGTGATGGTCTTGCGGTTGATCGTGAGGCCTGCCGTCCGTGGCGTGGTAGTGCGCCATCGATGGAGGCGCGATATCCTGCACCCGTGGTCGGCTCACTTTGCCAACCACGCGGAGTATGCCCGAGCATCGATATCGGCACCGTCGCGTGGGCTTGGAGCTGTGCGATCAGTTCCACCAAGAAAGCGGTCACCGGCTTTCCAGCCTCTTTAACAGCATACCCATCCGCGCCCTCCGCGCACGGAAACAACGGGCACTGCAAGTTCGCTATATCTAACGTTTTGTTTTCGTCGCCATAGCGCGCGCAGAGCCAAGCGCGTACCGTTGAGCGGGCCGTGCCAGAGGCGCGGGGGAGTTCACGGCGGGACTAACATTCCGACAACCGCAATGATGTGCGACACAGAACATCAGTGGATTCTAAAAATTGGTCAGAGGATTTCGGCGTCTTCGCCGTAGCCGTTTGATTTCTCTATAATATTCAAGAAGACAAACGGATTGGTGGAGCTAAGCGGGGAGTAACCGGCCATCCAAATTCTCCATTGAAATTCAATATTGTTGCGGTATATCAATGTCATGGTGGTACGTCAATGGGGTACGTACTGGGGTACGCGGGGCGCGTTTATGGCAAGATCGACAGCACGAAACACGCAATATCTGGAGGAGCATCGGGGCAAGTGGAGGGTCACGATGTCCGTTCCGAAAGAGCTTCAAAGCCGCCTCGGGACACGACTGAAACACCCACTCAATACGGACAGCCTCACGGTAGCAAACCAGCTCAAATGGCCAATTGTGAACGAGATGCGAGCGCGTATTGCGGAAGCGGCGGCGGCAGGTGGGGGCGCCGATCTCCGTTCCGTTGCGGAAGAGTTTCGGCGTCAACTGCGCAGGGCAGACAACGATCTTGAAGTGGAGGCGATCAGTACGGGAATATCCGTGGCTATCGATACCGTCCTTGGTAAGCCCACGAGCGTTGATATCGACCCTGTAACCGGTGAAGAAGAGCCCGCGTTTGACCCCGCTAAGGTGCGGCAAGCCAGGCAATTCGCGAAGATCGTCGCGGGCAGGGCGACACCTATCGACCACTTCCACAGCCAGTATATGGCGCAACTGACCGTCAAGCCGCGCACCAGGGGCGACGATGAGCGGGCGATAAAACTGCTGAAACGCTGGTGCGAGGAGAACGAGGTCGAACCTTTCCTGCAATCGTTTCCGTCCAAGAAGGCCGCTGTTCGCTTTGTCGATGATCTGCAGGGGCTGGAGCCTTCTTTGTCACCGGTTACGTTGAACAAGTACATCAATCGGCTTTCTCGCTACTGGCAATGGCTGGAAAAGCGCGAGGAGGTGACCATGGATGTTTGGCGTGGGCTTGCACTCATGCCTCCACCAGTCGCTCACGATGAAAAAGAGCGACCTTTTACCCAAGAAGAGATGGTTAAGCTGCTGACTGGTGAGACCACGCAAGCGATGCACGACCTAATGCGGATTGCGGCCCTAACAGGTTGCCGCCTCGACCCTATCGTGTGCCTGCGGGTGAAGGATTGCAGAGACGAGGGGGTCTTTGTTTTCAAGCCGCAAAAGAAGGAAAAGGTCGAACGCTTGTGCCCAATCCACTCAGACCTAAAAGAAATCGTGGAGCGACGGACAAAGGGCAAAGCTCCCGATGATCCATTCTTCCCCGAGTGGCCGGGACCGAAGAACGCAGACACGAAACGAGAACGGTCATTCAAGACATCAAACCAGTTTACAGCATACGCTCGCTCCATTGGTGTTCGGGAGGAGCGTGATGGGCGTAGACGTTCGCTCATCAACTTCCATTCATTCCGCCGCTGGTTCGTTACGGCGGCAGAAAGGGCTGGACAGCCAGAAAGCCTAATCGCGGTTGTGGTCGGTCACAAGCGGCAAGGCATGACGCTGGGCGTGTATTCAGCGGGGCCGGTTATTGAGCAAGCGCGGGCATGTGTGGAGGCGGTGCGGTTGCCTGCCGCAAGATGAGCTTTAGGTTGCGGTCCATAGTTTGGTTTTGCCGGCCAGCTATCCACACCCTCTTCGAACAAAGCATTGCTATGCCGATGCGTTTAGCGCGAAAATGGTGCCACTTAACGTTGATCTGATTCGACAGCGGAGCTGGTGCCTTATGTCTTTTCCAAATGTATCGGAAGAAATGTTCCGGCAAATTATGTCAGAAAATTTTACCCCATCGGCAACAATCAAAACGCCGGAAAGATTATTCGGACGAGATGCGGCACTAAAAACAATTGACAGGACCTTCAGCTCACAGGGAAGGCAAATCTTTATTTTTGGAGATCGCGGTGTCGGTAAGACGTCGGTTGCGCAAACGGCAGCATTCCTTCAAAATTCATCTAAGTACTCACCAATATACGTCGTTTGCAACCAGGGAAGTACCTTCGGAAGTGTTGTAAAGGCGATTGGAGATTCTTTAACTGATATCCGGAAACGTATTGAGCAAGGTGGCACTTCATCGGCGTATGGGGCGAACTTGTTGGGGGTAGGCGGGTCGTTGAAAAAGGGGGAAGCCCCGCGCGCGACGATCAATGAACCGAGTACTATAAATGAAGCACTTGATATTATTCGATATGTTCAAAGTGTACGAGCCGACAAGCAGGTCGTTATTATAGATGAAATGGAGAGAATAACCGATGTTCGAGAGAAAGAGAAATTTGCAGAGTTAATTAAAAATATTCCAGAAGTTGGAGATGGAATAAGGTTCATTTTTTGCGGAATAGCTTCTACTCTAAATGAATTGATAGGTGCGCATCCATCGGCGGGACGTGTACTGGAAACAATAAATTTACCCAAGCTGCATCACAATTATTTATGGGATATAATAAATCATACCGCAGAGAAGATTGGAATAGCAATAGATCGCGAACTTCTTGTTAGGGTTGGACAGATTAGCGATGGGTTCCCTCATTATGTGCATCTGATAGGGGAATCCATGTTTTGGAGTGCTTTTGACGATGCCTCTCCTGCCGAGTCTCTGCAGTCGAAGCACTACAAGGATGGCATCGAAGGAGCAATCAGTCGCGCGGAGGCCACATTAAAACTTCAATACGAGCGCGCTACGATGAAAACGAAAAACACAGAAGACTACGAAGAAGCGCTTTGGTCCTTGGCTGACACCACCTCCGAGCGAAGGCAGCTGACGGAGATTTACGAGGCGTCTTACAAACGGATAATGAGTGCACGAAGAGGGCGACAAATTCTCACGAGAGAAAAGTTCAATCAGAGAATGCTTGCCCTAAGAAAGGATGGGCACGGTTCTGTCATTATCGGATATGGTTCTGGGTGGTTTGGATTTCGAGAAAACATTATTCGTGGCTATGTCCGGCTAAGGGCCGAAAGACAGAATGTGGCACTGGGTAGAGATGTCCGATAGACACTGTCAGCTTGTTTATTCTAAAGCAAATAGACACTCCGCCTCACACCCTAAGGTGCAATAGCTGCATCATCCAGCATCGCTTCTGCCTTCATACGGTAGACCGTGGAACGCGCCACGTTAAACCGCTTGGCCACTGCCATCGGCTTATCACCGGCTGCGATGGCGGCCCTGATAGCATCGCCATCGACCGTCACCGGACGCCCTTTGTAGCGACCCTCGTCCTTTGCCTTGGCGATGCCGTCAAGCTGGCGCTCTTTCCGCAAGTCCGTTTCGAACTCGGCAATGGCCCCGAGCATATTGAACATGAGCCGCCCCATGGAGGTGGACGTGTCGATTTTCTGTTCTGTCACGATAAGATCAACGCCCTTCGCCTGTAGCTCTTGGGCAATGGCGTGCAGGTCAGGGACAGAGCGGGCCAGCCTGTCGAGTCGCGTTATGACTAGAGCATCGCCCTTGCGGGCATAACGAATGGCTTCAGCCAGCTTCGGGCGCCCGTCCCGGCTGGTGCCGCTGGCCTTGTCGATGAAGACCTGTTCCGCTCCATTGCGGGTGAGTATGTCCACCTGTGCTGTTTCGTTCTGGCCGGTGGAGGAGACGCGGGCGTAGCCGATTTTCATGGGAATGACTGTCCGAAAAGGTTTAAGATGAAATCGGAATAATGTTCGATAATTCAAATGTCAATCCATATCGGACGATTTTGAGCCTGTTTTGGCTGTCCGCTGTCCGTATACCTTTTGAGACAGAGCAAATTGCTTCAGTTGCAGTCTTGCTTTGCATTTCAACTATCACCAGTCTTAAGAAAACTGAGGGGGACACGTTAGCAATGGATTGGTCAAACATTGATTGGGCTGTAGTGGCAGCAACGTTTATCGGGCCGATTTTCGCGGTTGTTATTACGCTGTGGTATCAAGAGCGGTCTTCGAGAATGCGATCTAGACAGGAATTGTTCGTCGCTATGATGAGGACGCGGCGACATCCAACCAATGCGGACTTTGTTGGCGCCCTTAATCTTTTGCCGGTACACTTTTATGCTGACAAGTCTGTAATGGAGCGGTACGTCGAGCTGATTGCAGTTTTTGACGACCTAGCATGGTTCACCCCTCAGGCAAGGCCGAGACTAAACGAACAGGCAGACTTGCGTGTCGCGTACCTGCTGTCAGCTATGTCTAAAGCTGTGGGACGACCAGTGGAGCAGCTTCAAATTCTTAGGGGCGCTTACGCACCTCAGGGTTGGCAGGACGAGGAGCAGGCTTTGAAAAGCCTCCGGGCGGCATTGTCGGAAATCGCGAGCGGCGTTCGTCCCCTTCGAGTTTGGGTGGATCAACTACACCAATCTGCGCCATCCCTCGTTAAATCGGAGCAAATCCAAGAAGACACATCAAATACGGTATCTGAACCCGCAAAGGATGTAGTGTAGGCGCGTGGCGATTCACCTCTTTGAATGTCGCGAGACTTGCCCACCCCCATAGGGGGGGGAATGCCTATAGCCTTTGATTTGATTTTGGCGGCTCGTAAATTTTCGGCAAAAAATGCTTCGGGTTCCAACTCAATCAATCCAAATTGGATCGTTGGCCAACCCCCAGGACATGGCCGATTCCACGGCAAGCGCGATGACAACATTCAGGATAGGTCGTATGAATCAAGCAAGATGTCCTCAGTTTTTTTGGGGCTTCTACGTCCACTAGCATTACTTGAGATGATGCCCACTCTGTGCTCGTTCAGAAGCTCAATCGCTTCCACCAAAACGTCATCGTCAAGGTGCACATATTTTAACGTCGTCTCAATGCGCAGATGACCTGCTAATTTTTGAATAACCGCGAGGTTCACATTCGCCTTTACCAGCCGCGTGCAGAACGTATGACGCATCGCATGGGGCACAAACTCTGGGTCTCTAGCGTATCCCAACGCTTGTCGCATTCTTTGCCACGAACCGAATAGCTGGTCTTTCGAGACCGGAAAAAGTCGGCCTGGGTTGTCAAGTGAGAGCCGTTCCAAAACCTCACGAGCGCGGGGCGTGAGCGGAACAACTCGTGTGTTGCCCGCCTTTGTGCCCCAGTCGTCTTGTGTTCGCGCGCCCCAAACTGTCACCCGCCCCTCGTTTACATTTCGAGCTTTGAGATTCAGCACCTCGCTTTGGCGAAGCCCTGTATCAAGCGAGACCACAATGTAGTCCCATAGCAGATCGCAGAGATGCGCCCTGCACCATCGTAGCATCCGCGCTTCCTCAGCGCTTGTGAACCAACGAAGACGGCCTTCAGTCGGTTTGTAAAAGGGCATAGTTGGAAGCCGCTTAAGCCATTGCTGTTCAACCGCATACTTCAGGCAGAACCGGAGTGGGGAGACCTTCTTATTTATCGTGCAGGGTGGATACTCGGCCTGCTTGAGTTGGGCGATGGCCACATTGATTGTATGCGAAGTGATAGAAGGCAGCTTTGTACGCGGACCGATCAACCTGACAATATGGTCGAGATTCACTTTTGCCGTTTTGTAGCTCTTCATCCCCTTCCAATGGAAATTAAGCATGTACGCCGCTAACTCTCCAACGTCTGCCGGGCGGTAACGCGGGCCTAGTGACTTACGCTTGGCATTGCCCGTTTCTGCCTTGGCAAGTGTTTTTTACCGCTATCTCCCACTGGCGGGCTTCAGCCGCTGTTGGAAATTGCCGTCTTTGTCGGAGCCCGTGATGATTTACCGTAGCCTGAAAGCTATTCCCGCGTAACGAGATGGACATCTTCGGAACCTCCAATTGTTTCCACATATATTTTTGATTGGGAAACTATTGGAAGTCAATATTTTCACAGATGCATAACATTACTGTAGTGTAAATATCAATTCTGTGATAAATCGCGTTCGATTTTCGAATTTATATTCTGAAAATCCGCCGTTTAACGCATAATCTCAAATATTCCGACACATGAAACGGTCGGTTTGGGCGCGGTTAAGCTGAACATCTCAAATTCGAATATCTCCACGAACAGCGAGACCTATCTCGTTTTGCCTAACTTGAGACGGCTTGCGCACCTCTGTAATCCTCCGCCTAGATTGCGTGGCTTTTATAAACTAACTACATTTCTAGCATAAGGAGTGGATTTCATGATCATCAACAATACGATGGCAGTTTACATCGCGGTCTTTGGGCGGCCCGCGGACCCAGAAGGTTTTTTGTGGTTTTCAAACGAGACCAAGGGGGGGACTGACTTCTCGACTATTGGGAACATCACTGGAACGCCTGAGTACCAGCGGCTATATGCCCAGAAGTCCCCTGCTGAGACCATTTCTAGCCTCTACCACGAGCTCTTTGATCGGGTGCCCGAGGATGCCGAAATGGCTTTTTGGGCGATGCAACTAGAAACTGGAGCGCTCACTGTAGAGAACATCGCAGTCAACATTGCAATGGCGGCTCAAGGAATCGATAGGGAGACCTTGGCCAACAAGACCATGGCCTCCCACAACTTCATGGCTGCACTCGACACGCAGGCAGAGCGAACCTACTTCTCGGGCGACCAAGCCGAGTATTATATGCGAGAGTGGCTGGATACAGTAACGAATGACCCTGCTACGATTTGGTCAGAAGAAGTCGCGCAGGTCAATATCACTGCCTATATCCATTCGGTTGACCACGGCTACGTGATAAACTGAGGGAGAGGCCACCCCAGAAGGTGGCCCCAATCCTTACCACCAAAGCGTGGAACCAGAGAATACCGCCTGACGGCGGGTTGCGGCCTCCGGGCTATCAGCGATCTCAAGGAAAACCTGCGCACGACCGACCGACGACACACGCGTTCCCCAGTAGGAAAGTTCCGTGGAGGTGGCTGCCCGAGCGAGGATTCGGTCGTACAGGAACCAAATGAAATCCGGTGTCGCCAATCCGGCCAGGTTCCCCACCAGAGCTGACGCCAATCCAAGCGCAGTCCGCGTGCCAGCCTTGATGCCGTTGACCCAATAGGCCGTGCCTGGCAAGTCAGGATTGCCGTTGGTTCCACCCTTATAGAGCGACCACACGATACCGAGAGCCTTGCCCTGAGCAAGCTTTTGGGCGTTCGTTGTGGCAGCGCCGTATTTGTTTGCGGCCCACCAGGCATCGTAGGAGCTGGGAACAGCGTTTCCGATACCGTTCAGAACACTTCCGGGTTCCGTGTTGTGCGGCATGTCGATGATAGCGTGACCCAGTTCGTGGGTGATCAAACTATAGAAGTAGGTGAAGCCGCCGCTGTTGGTCATTTGCGCGAACGCCACGTCGGCAGCATCGTTTTCAAACGTAATATCGGACGCGCGCCCCCCGCTCTCATGTGAGTAAAAGGCAAATGCTTGCACATTCGGGCTAGCTGTGGGGGCGTCGATTGCTCCGAGGTGGAAGCGAACGTGCGGCTCAGTCGAGGCACCCGGAGCTGTACCGGGGTCCGGCAATTCGAATGCGCCCATGTCGCACGTTGCGGCCCAGCGATCAAACGCGGCGCGTGTCTTGGCTTTGTAGGCGAAGCCTGAATAAACCGTGCTCCAGCTTTTGGTCAGCGTTCCCGCCATGCTGTAACCCCAGTTGGCCGGAAAAACCAAGTTGGCAGGCGCGAACGAATACGTGATGATACGCGTCATAGTAATTCCTTTGAAAATGTTTGGTCGGCCCCAAACGCCAGTTGGCGGGGGCAGCAGATGTCGCTTCAATGACCTGGGGAATTCTTGGGGGTGTGGATGCCGTCGAGCATCGGCACATTGGCATTGTCGGTGATCATTGCGGCCAGCCCTACGGTGAGGACGCCTTTCACTGCAGCGGCGATTATCCAGAACGAAATGCAATCCACCCTCGGTAAGGCCATAGCCCTCTGGCGGTCGGGCCGTAACATCTCCTTCCACATGGCCACGGATTTGCGGGAGCAAGGCTACGACGTGGCTGCGTTGGCCAAGGCTCACCGGCCATGAGCGAGAACCCCAAGCCCTGCGTGAAGTGCCGCTTCTGTAAAGAATGGGGGCTGGCCTGCACAAACCCAGCGCTCCGCATCGCGGACCCCGTTGAAGGGTACCTCAACGCTTACCCCCGCACGGCACGTGCCACCCACGGCAGCTGCGGTGAAGAGGGCAGGCACTTCGCGCCCCAGCGCACGCTCCTCGACCGGCTGACCGGTCGCAACCGCTGACCCCCTCAAATCCTCATCAATCTTTTGAACCCGACTTCCGGGAAGGTACACCCATGACCAATTCTGATCTTCACACTTTCAATTTTTCCGGCCTTGAGCTGCGCGTCATCATGCAGGAAGGCGAGCCGTGGTTCGTGGCGCGGGATGTCTGCTTCATCACTGGCTCCTACCTCAGCCCTGCTGGAAACCCAAACGTTACTATGCTCGTGCAGAAGCTGAATGCAGACGAAACTCAGTTCAATCGGATTGAAGTGAGGGTCGGCAAGGCCGTGGCACCGCGACGTGTGGTGCTTGTCTCCGAAAGCGGCCTTTACAAGCTAATCATGCGCTCGGACAAACCCGAGGCCCGCAAGTTCCAAGACTGGGTCACCCGCGATGTCCTCCCCTCCATCCGCAAGACGGGAGGCTATCTCCTCAACGAGGAAGCCCGCGACAATGCACATGCGGATGATCGGCAGGGCATGCCTCTGCCCGAGGCGTTCGCCCAGATGTTCGACCTCATGATGCAGCAGCAGGCGGTGACCAACCAGCTCCTGGCCCAGCTTCTGGCCGAGCGTAATCAGGCCCCGAACGAAAAGCCGAAGGACGAGCGCCGCATCCGCAAGCTCATCACCGCCTTCGAAGCTGCCGACAAGTTCGATATCGAAGCGTCGTCACCGGAGATCGGTATGCGGGCAAGCGCATACTGCCGGGAGCGGGGCATCAAGTACAGCAGCCGCCGCAACAACGCTTACGGCAAGATCAACGTCTATCCGACCTACGTGTTCAAGGACATGCTGGCTGAAGGGGTCATTGCATGAGCTACCGCATCCACCTCCCCAGCGGCGTCTCGTGGACTGAGAAGACCGCTGAAGCCGCCGAAGAAACCGCCCGCCGCTTTGCCTACGAGGCACCGGGCGAAACCATTCTCATCGAACAGGTGACCGTTTACGCCACGGTCACGATGCCCGAGCGCGTTGCTCCGGTGGTGACCTATGCCGCTGCCGAAGCGTTGCCGGTCGGCCCCCCAGGTCGAAGCTTTTAATATCCCGAAGTTCGGCCCGGTGCCGCCCACGGCAGTCTAACCTCTACCAAAGTGCGGGCCTCTCCTTGGGTTGTATAACAGCCTCGACATGCTATGTTATTCGCGCATAAGGAGTGAAATGCATGCAAGAAAACAATACGATGGCCGTCTACATCGCAGTCTTCGGACGGCCTGCAGACCCTGAGGGGTTCCTCTGGTTTTCGAATGAGACCAAGGGGGGAACCGACTTCTCCACCCTTGGAGATATAACGGGCACGCCCGAATATCTTAGCCGTTTCGCCAGCAGTGAGCCTGCCGATGTGATCGCCAGCCTCTACCAAGACCTGTTCAACCGTGTTCCTGAAAACGGTGGCATGGCCTATTGGACAGAGCAGCTAACCAGCGGTGCGCTGACGATTGAAAACATTGCAATCAACATTGCACTGGCGGCTCAAGGGGCTGACAGGGATACGTTCGCCAACAAGACTATGGCCGCTCACATGTTCATGAGCGAGCTTGATACAAGCACAGAGAAGGCAGCTTATGCAGGCGAATGGGCGGAAGCTTTCGGCAGGGACTTCCTTGAGCCGGTAGGCACGAGCTACATGCCTACCGACCTTGAGGTTCAAACAGCCGTTGACAAACTTGTGTCTTCGGATGTTTCAGTCGTCGGGACCGATCAGATCTTCCACCGTCCGTTCGGATGATGAGAGGTACTTAAAGCAATGCTGTAGTGTTGCCTGTTATATCCATCTTATAAGATATCCTGTTATATCAGCTTTATCTAACCTTACCTCTTCTCCTATAGGGGGCCCTAACTCCCGTTTCGCTGGAAAAGAAGACCGCAGCTTCCATCCATGGTCTTTCTCCTTTTGGTCTCATGACAACGCGCATGGCTCTAGTTGACGCTTAGGCGGCCTATGGTGCGCATTAGGCATGCAATCGTGTGGGGCAGCCAATAGATGGCTCCGCCCGTCAGTGAGTCGCTGTGGTGTAAACAGCGTTTATGCTGTTGCTAGCTTTGAGGACTATGCTGTTTTTACCATCACTGCTCGCCCTTGCGGGCTACGCAGCTTCCGCCGCGCTTTCAGCTTCGCCTCAAGCGCGTCCATGGCGGCATTTGCAAGCTGGTCGGCTCGCTCATTCAACGGATGCCCGGCATGGCCCTTAATCCATTCCCAGCGGATTTCATGAAATACCTGGGCGACCGTATCGAGCTGCTGCCACAGATCGAGGTTTTCGACCGGCTTCCCTTTGCCGTTTCTCCAGCCCCGCCGTATCCAGCCGTTTATCCATTCGTTCATGCCCTTCACGAGATATTCGCTATCGGAGACCACGGTCACAGGCATGGATTTGTCGGAAAGGCATTCCAGAGATTTGATGGCGGCTATTAGCTCCATTCGGTTGTTGGTGGTCTGCGGTTCGGCTCCCTTGGTTTCAGCCTCCTTGACAATGGTCTCGCCATCTGCATTGCTTTCGACGATCTGGAGGACGGCACCCCAGCCGCCGAGGCCGGGATTGCGGCGGCAACCTCCATCCGTGTGAATACGATAGCGGCGGGCATTGGTGAGAGAGTTTTCGGTTCCTGTTTCGGACATAGTGTTCCTTGCGATTGGTCGCAGCCGTTCGGCATGTGACGAGGGAGAAAGTTCGTAGGGAATTCAAGGGGGAGCTTTAGTCACAGCTCAACGGAAAGAGCCGTCCAGATTGGACATTGATATCCAGACCGGTGAACCCTGCCCAAGTTGCGTTGCTGTCCAGAATGGATGCTGCTTCGCTTATAAGGACCAATGGTAGGCTTGCCGGTTGAGCCAGCATTGCGTCCAGATTGCTTCGGAGAAGATTTACGCGACCTTGCTGGCGATTGCCAGACTGCGTCTATAGCTGCCAACCGTCTGCGGACTGACACCGCATCGCCGTGCAATCTCCCGGTCGGAAAGCTCCGGGCTGGTTTCTAAGAGCTTGAGAACGGCAGAGCGGCGTTGGCCTGTGCCGGTCACATGTCCGGCTGTGGAAGACCGTCCACTATGGATGCCAGACGATGGGTTATCGCCTTCTGTCGCAGTGGCTACAGCGTCCACTTTGGACGGATGAAGGGTAGCTTCTGCTGCCTGCCTCAGTATGCGCATGTCGTCTTCAAGGCGCTTGTGTTGCGCAAGACTCTCCTCGTAGGTTGATGCCCACCCGTCCTCCACTTGCTCCAGCCGCCATTTCATGCGGATGTCGAAGTCGCGCCAATCCCTCACAGGCATGTTGTCCAAAATGGACCCCAGCAATTCTTCTCGGCATCGGACATATACAGGATGCTCATAATACTCGTCATAAGCATACCTTTTTGCGCTTAGATTATCCCAATAGATATGTTCCTTCCAGGCTCCAGGGATGTCTTTGGGGACGGGATGGGCGAAATGGAGCGCGTCCACAATGGACGCTGACAAATCACCCCGCTCCCAGCCGTGATACCCGTGGATATATTCTTCATCGCTTCCAGTGAATTTCCGAAAGACGGCGTGTGCCTGCAAGGCAATATTGAGCCGGATTTCAATATCCGTCTCTCTGAAAGCATCCTCATAGGGGCCGTACATCTTCTCAGCCTCCTCGAATCTCTTCTGCGCCCGCTTTTCTCGGTCCTCTTCATTTCGCTTCTTCTGCGCCTCATTGGCCTGCCACTGCGACGTTCCACTGCCAGCACTCGCATTTTTCCGCTGGTCGGCATCATCGGCCCTCAGCGCCTCTTCAAGCGTCAATCCGGCTTTCTTCGCCAAAACCTCGGCCTTGTTTCTGGCTGCTGATTTTTCGCCTTCCGTACCGCCGCGCTCTATTAATGAGCGAACCTTACGGAATTTCTCCATGTCCAATTTGGATGCGTCCATAATTTTCCTTTGGGAGTTGGCCGTGGGAGAGCACAAGAAGGCGGCCCAACTGGCGGAAATACGCTGCGGCGGTTCGGTGCGCCGCAAGGGCGGCGGTCGGTGAGGCATGCTATAGGGGGTCCTAATCCCCCATCGCCCCAGCGTAGCCCATCCTCAAATATCCATTTCCCTCGCTGGCGGCACCGGCTTCAGTTCCTCCCTCGCCACTCTTTCGGCTTCTTCTGCCGTCTCCTGCAGCGACCCCTGGACATACGTCCAATAGGTCCACCAGAGGAATTTCGCCTGCCGTTCGGCGTGGTAGGTGATGCCGCCTCTAATCGCGTTGCGGCTAGCGATGATGCGAATGCGCATGCTGTCGCCTCCTCAAAACCCGCTCATGGCATCGTAGGCGCTCAGGCCCGCCCACGTTGCCGCGAACCACCCGACCATCCTGATAGGCAGGGAGAAGTAGGAGAAGCGCAGCAGCACCAGCATAAATTGGCTCATGCTGCTGGCGATGGCGCGGGCGATGCCGATAGCCGAGTTCGTTCCGATGAATGCACCGATGCCGGAGAGAAGAGCGACCATTGTCACAGCGCCCCCTCGTTGCTCGCCCGCTCTGGCTGCGCTGTAGCGGCGATGACGCACTGAATACGGCCCGCGAAGAGCTGGATGGTGCTGCTGTCCATCCGCTCGATAGCGAAGCCGACCGACCGCTCCCAGCGCTCTATCCAGATATCGCGGCTGATGAAGGGCAAGCGAAAGAACACGCCCCGGAATGCGCCGCTGGCGGGGTCAGAGAAATATTCGATGGCGAAGCGGCGGCGGAAGGCATCGCGGATGTCGAGCGCGGTATTGAAGGCGGCGTGGGGGAATAGACCGGCAGAGTTTTTCATTTCGTATCCTGCTTGATGTTGGGGAGGCGAGAAGCCGCCAAGCAGGCGCATGGGCGATTGCACAACATGAGCCTGCCGGGAGGCTTCATGTGCCAGCGCTAAAATGCGGGGTACTCGAATGGGGTACGAACCGGGGTACGCGAGGCGCGATGCCAATTTGGTAACATGCTGTATTTAAAGATAAAATATCACTGACAAAGTGATTGGTGGAGCTAAGCGGGATCGAACCGCTGACCTCTTGCATGCCATGCAAGCGCTCTCCCAGCTGAGCTATAGCCCCATCTTTTGGGTCCGGCGAACCGGGTCCGGGAAGTCCGAAGGCGTTGTTTCCGTCGGGGTGGCGGCTTATTACTTCCGGTTTTCGCAGAGTGCAAGCCCAAAAAACGATGCCCGGCGACTTTTTTGCTCGCCGGGCACAATCAAATGCTTAAACGTCGTCGTCGTCACCGGTCACGCCGATGATGCCGCTGACGTCGTCTTCGTCTTCGTCCTCGTCGGCTTCCAGGAAGGTGTCGTCGTCATCGTCGCCGATATCGACGTCGTCATCGCCCATGTCGGGCAGGTCGTCGCCGCCGGCTGCATCGTCGCCGTCTTCCAGCGACACCAGTTCGACTTCCGTGCTTTCGGTATCGACTTCCGCGACCTCCTCGTCCTCGGCCTTCTCCATGATGGCGGCGACCGAGCTTTCCTCGAAGTAGGACAACGGCCAGGATTTGCCGGTGTAGGGGGAAACGATCGGGTTCCGGTTCAGGTCGTAGAATTTCTTGCCGGTGTCCGGATCGGTGCGTTTGGTTCCAAGTTCCGCTTTTGCCACTGTCAAAGCCTCGTGAGAATGTCCGAATGAAAGATTCGGCAAATGCCGTTTTAGCCGGCGTTTTAAGGGAATTTATCAGCCGGTCCCCTTAATCGTTGCGGCTTCTTATGTCAAAGCAAACTTTATGCCGCTTCCGCCTGCTTTTTCTGGAGCCGGGCGGATGACCGCACCGGGAGTTTGTGTTAACGACCCCGCCGAAGCCGCCGCCCGGCCGTGAGAGGTCAGGGGACTGTGCGGAAGAATGAAGCGCTTTGCAAAGGATTTTTCCATGTCGCATGGGGCCGCCGCCAAACCCGCCACCGCACGCCGCTCGTCCAACCTGTCCGGCACCGCCCGCATCCCCGGCGACAAGTCGATCTCGCACCGCTCGTTCATGTTCGGCGGCCTGGCCTCCGGCGAAACGCGCATCACCGGCCTGCTCGAAGGCGAAGACGTCATCAACACCGGCAAGGCGATGCAGGCCATGGGCGCCAGGATCCGCAAGGATGGCGACGTCTGGATCATCGACGGCACCGGCAACGGCGCGCTCTTGGCACCGGAAGCCCCGCTCGATTTCGGCAATGCCGGCACCGGCTGCCGCCTGACCATGGGCCTTGTCGGCGTCTATGATTTCGACAGCACCTTCATCGGCGACGCTTCGCTGACCAAGCGGCCGATGGGCCGCGTGCTCGATCCGCTCCGGCAGATGGGCGTGCAGGTAACGTCCGCCGATGGCGATCGCCTGCCGGTGACGCTGCACGGACCGGCGACGCCGGCGCCGATCACCTACCGCGTGCCGATGGCGTCCGCCCAGGTGAAGTCGGCCGTGCTGCTTGCCGGTCTCAACACGCCGGGCATCACCACGGTGATCGAGCCGATCATGACCCGCGACCATACGGAAAAGATGCTGCAGGGTTTTGGCGCCAACCTGACGGTCGAAACCGGCAGCGACGGCGTGCGCACCATCCGCCTCGAAGGCCGCGGCAAGCTGACCGGCCAGACGATCGACGTTCCGGGCGATCCGTCCTCCACGGCCTTCCCGCTGGTGGCGGCCCTGCTCGTGCCGGGTTCAGATGTCACCATCCTCAACGTGCTGATGAACCCGACGCGCACCGGCCTGATCCTGACGCTGCAGGAAATGGGCGCCGATATCGAAGTCCTCAACCCGCGGCTCGCCGGCGGCGAGGATGTCGCCGACCTGCGCGTGCGCTCTTCCGAGCTCAAGGGCGTCACGGTTCCGGAAGACCGGGCGCCGTCGATGATCGACGAATATCCGGTTCTGGCCGTTGCGGCCTCCTTTGCCGAAGGCGCGACCGTGATGAACGGTCTCGAAGAGTTGCGCGTCAAGGAATCCGACCGCCTCTCCGCCGTCGCCAACGGCCTGAAGCTCAACGGCGTCGATTGCGACGAGGGCGAAAGCACGCTGGTCGTGCGCGGCGTGCCCGGCGGCAAGGGCCTGGGCAATGCCTCGGGTGCTGCCGTCGCCACCCATCTCGACCATCGCATCGCCATGAGTTTCCTGATCATGGGCCTGGCGTCCGAACATCCGGTGACGGTGGACGACGCAACGATGATCGCCACCAGCTTTCCGGAATTCATGGACCTGATGGCGCGGCTGGGTGCGAAGATCGAAGTTCACGAAGGCGCGGCCGCTTGACCATTGTCATCGCCATCGACGGCCCGGCGGCGGCCGGCAAGGGGACGTTGTCGCGGCGGATTGCCGAGACCTACGGGTTTCACCACCTCGATACCGGCCTGACCTACCGCGCCACGGCCAAGGCGCTGCTCGATGCGGGCCTGCCGCTCGATGACGAGCCGGTGGCGGCGAAAGTGGCGGAAACCCTTGAACTGGCGGGGCTCGATCGCGATATCCTGTCGAAACACGAGATCGGCGAGGCGGCTTCGAAGATTGCCGTGATGTCGTCGGTTCGCAAGGCTCTGGTGACGGCGCAGCGCGCCTTCTCGAAAAAGGCGCCGGGCACGGTGCTCGATGGCCGGGATATCGGCACGGTTGTCTGCCCGGATGCGCTGGTCAAGCTCTACGTCACGGCCTCGCCGGAGGTTCGGGCGCAGCGGCGTTACGACGAGATCCTCGCCCGGGGCGCGGCAGCCGATTACGAGGCGATCTTCGCCGATGTGAAGCAGCGCGACGCGCGTGACATGGGGCGTGCCGACAGCCCGCTGAAACCGGCTGAAGACGCACACTTGCTTGATACCTCGGAAATGAGTATAGAGGCCGCGTTTCAGGCGGCGAAATCGATCATCGACGCGGCCCTGAGCCAGAATGCCTAAAAGTTACCGGGTTTGCGTGCTCTTGCACGAGGCCTGTTAGTTTTGACAAAAGCCTGAAATTCCGTCCATGCGCCGGATAGCCTCTGACAGTGAGGCGGACTGGGTTCAGGCCTGTTCAACGCCAACCACCGGCGCGCCGTGTCCGTAACCGGACACACCAGGAGATTTTATGTCTGTAGCTACTCCCTCCCGTGAGGATTTCGCAGCCCTTCTCGAAGAGTCCTTTGCCAAGAACGATCTGGCCGAAGGCTATGTTGCCAAGGGTATCATCACGGCTATCGAGAAGGACGTCGCCATTGTCGACGTCGGCCTCAAGGTCGAAGGCCGTATCGCGCTGAAGGAATTCGGCGCCAAGGCCAAGGACGGCACGCTGAAGGTCGGCGACGAAGTCGAAGTCTACGTCGAGCGCATCGAAAACGCGCTGGGCGAAGCCGTTCTGTCGCGCGACAAGGCGCGCCGCGAAGAAAGCTGGACCCGCCTCGAAGTCAAGTTCGAAGCTGGCGAGCGCGTCGAAGGCGTCATCTTCAACCAGGTCAAGGGCGGTTTCACCGTCGATCTCGACGGCGCCGTCGCCTTCCTGCCGCGTTCGCAGGTCGACATCCGTCCGATCCGCGACGTGACCCCGCTGATGCACATTCCGCAGCCCTTCGAAATCCTCAAGATGGACAAGCGCCGCGGCAACATCGTCGTTTCGCGCCGTACGGTTCTCGAGGAATCGCGTGCCGAGCAGCGTTCTGAAATCGTTCAGAATCTCGAAGAAGGCCAGGTTGTCGACGGCGTCGTCAAGAACATCACCGATTACGGTGCGTTCGTCGACCTCGGCGGCATCGACGGCCTGCTGCACGTGACCGACATGGCATGGCGCCGCGTCAACCATCCGTCGGAGATCCTGAACATCGGCCAGTCGGTCAAGGTTCAGATCATCCGCATCAACCAGGAAACCCACCGCATCTCGCTCGGCATGAAGCAGCTCGAGAGCGATCCGTGGGATGGCATCTCGGCCAAGTATCCGGAAGGCAAGAAGATTTCCGGTACCGTCACGAACATCACCGACTACGGTGCGTTCGTCGAGCTGGAGCCGGGCATCGAAGGCCTGATCCATATCTCGGAAATGTCCTGGACCAAGAAGAACGTCCACCCCGGCAAGATCCTGTCCACGAGCCAGGAAGTCGACGTCGTCGTTCTCGAAGTCGATCCGTCCAAGCGCCGCATCTCGCTCGGCCTCAAGCAGACGCTCGAGAATCCGTGGCAGGCATTCGCGCACAGCCATCCGGCTGGCACGGAAGTCGAAGGCGAAGTCAAGAACAAGACCGAATTCGGCCTGTTCATCGGCCTCGACGGCGACGTGGACGGCATGGTGCACCTCTCCGACCTCGACTGGAACCGCCCGGGCGAACAGGTCATCGAAGAGTTCAACAAGGGTGACGTCGTTCGCGCCGTCGTTCTCGATGTGGACGTCGACAAGGAGCGCATCTCGCTCGGCATCAAGCAGCTCGGCAAGGATTCGGTCGGCGATGCCGCCGCTTCCGGCGAACTGCGCAAGAATGCCGTCGTTTCGGCTGAAGTCATCGCCGTCAACGACGGTGGCATCGAAGTGCGTCTCGTCAACCACGAAGACATCACCTCGTTCATCCGCCGTTCGGACCTGTCGCGTGACCGCGACGAGCAGCGTCCGGAGCGTTTCTCGGTCGGCCAAACCGTCGATGCGCGCGTGACCAACTTCTCGAAGAAGGATCGCAAGATCACTCTGTCGATCAAGGCGCTGGAAATTGCCGAAGAGAAGGAAGCCGTCGCCCAGTTCGGTTCGTCCGATAGTGGCGCGTCGCTCGGCGACATCCTCGGCGCGGCTCTGAAGAACCGCAACGCCGAATAATCATCGGCGGCCAAGGCCTCAACAGAATAAGAAAACCCGCCGGGAGCAGTTCCCGGCGGGTTTTTTCATGGCGTTTTGCCTGTCGGGCTGTGGGAGGCCAGCCTCAGGACCAGCCTGCCATGCGCTGGTAGAGGTCATGGGCGCGTTCGGCATCATCGTCGTTGTCGGCGAGTGGCGAAAGGTCGTCCGTCTCCTCGTGGGAAAGCTGTTCGTCGTCCTGTCCGGCCTGTCGCTCTTCGTCGTTTCGCCGGTCTTCGTCATCCTCGGCGTTCTCGTCATCCTCGCGCCGGCGTGCTTCCTCGGTGTCGTCGGCAAGCAGTTCCTGCGCCGACGGATATCCGACAAGCGGATAGGGAATGCCGTCGCGGGCGGCGAGCGCCAGCTGCATGAGCACCTGCTTTTCGATCAGGGTCGGAGCGGTCTTGGCGGCCGCGCCGTCTGTTGCCGTCGCGTGTCGTTCGGCCCGTGTCGCCTCCGCATCGGCTTCGGTTTCCGAAACGGCCAAGGATGGTATCGGCGGCTCGGCCGTTCCGCCAACCGGTGCCTTTGCGGCGCTGGAAGAGAAACGGATCGCCGCCATTTCGATTTCCGACTCCGAAAGGGAAAGCGGCGCGGTCATCTCGTCCAGCGGCAGCTGCCCTTCGGGTGTGGCCAGTTCCGTCCAGCCCTTGAGAACGTAAAGGGTCGGATGATAGTCGCCTTCCCGGATCGGGTTGGGCGTAAAGATGTTGCGCAGTGTCGCGGCATTGACGGCCGTTGTCTGCTGGCGGGCGGCAGTCTGGCCACGGTTGGCTTCCTGCGGTTCCGCCTGCTCGAAAGTCTGCTGCGGACGGTTATCGGCGTTACGTTTCGCCGAGGTCTCGGCGCGGGTCGGCAGCGAGGCCTGCGCGTCGAAATCGAACTCGGTCAATTCCTCCTGGATGGCTTCGAAACCGGAGGCGATGTCGAGCAGCGCTGCCCGCGAGGCTTCCTCGCGCAGTTGCGCCGTCGCCTTGGCCTGGATGGCGTCGTCGCTGCTTTCGCCTTGCTGGAACGCCTTTTTCAGCATGTCCTGCAAGCTGCGGGCATCGGGCGTTTTGTCCGATAGCTCGGAAAAAGGGGTGGCCTGGGTTTCCGGTTCTGCTTCGAGCAGATATTGCTCCGGAAATTCACGTCGCATGGATGTTTCCCCTTCCTGTGTTTCTTCGGTCGGCGCTTCTGCCGCAGATGCCTGGCTTGTCGTGGTTTGATGGTCTGTGGCGGTTTCGCCGGTGTCAGCCGTGTCGGCCGCTGCGGCGGGCGTGGGCGTGGCGGCGCTGTCGCGGGCAGGCTGCGCGATAGCCGCGTCAGGCTGTTGGGCCCGAGGGATTTCGGCTTCTTCGTGCTGCCGGTAGGAGGTCACCACGGATTTTGCCGCGAGATCACGCTCGACGTTGCGGGCCGTTTCCAGGTAGGCGGCGATGCGGGCGGCTTCCGGACCGGTGGGATTTTGGAAGGCCGCCAGCAGGAAGCGTAATTTGAGTCCCTGGATTGCCTGGTTGAGCTGCCGTTCCACCTCCATCCGCTGCGCCGGTGTCAGCCTGCGGATCGCCTCGCTGAGGCGCTGGATATAGTCGACGCTGCTTTCCCCGTCCTTGCGGGGCATGTCGATGGTCTCGCCGACGATATCGGCCAGCATCGCCAGGTGATCGGTCATGCGGTCGCGACCGGCGAGAAGCAGGACGCTCAGCTTGCCGGCGGCATTGGAATTCGGGTCGCGATCTCCCCCGGCAAAATGCACCTTGTAGGTGGAGACGGACACGGCCTGGCCCGACGTGTTCAGGCTTGCCTGGTTCTGGTATTGTGAATTCGAACTGGACGACGAGCGAAGCGGAGGCAGCATGGTGACTCCTTCAGGTATCGGTGGCGATGAAAGCAGGGGTTCAACAAGGCCGCTCATGCGGTCCGTGGCATTCCATCGCAAACTCCGAAAGCCGCGTGGTGCTTCATAGCACCTGTGAATGCTCCTTTATTAACCTTTAATTTATCATCCAATGGTTAATAAAACGCTAATGACGATGCCAACCGCCGGCCATTGCTATAGATACCATCGTCGTGCCGCTTCATGCTGCCCGCCCGCATCAACCCTGCCTGTCGGAACCCGCCATGAGCCCTGTCAATCCCATCCTCAACACCGACAGCTACAAGCTCAGTCATTACCTGCAGTATCCTGGCGATACCCGGGCGATCTCCTCCTATATCGAGGCACGTGGCCTGTCGCCGCGACCCGAGGTGGTGTTCTTCGGGTTGCAGATGTTCCTCAAGGAATATCTCGCCCGACCTGTAACCAAGATGGACATCCTGGAGGCTGCGGAGGTTTCCGTCGCCCACGGCCTGCCGTTCAACCGGGAAGGCTGGCTCGGCATCGTCGAACGCCATGGCGGCCATATGCCGGTGGCGATCGAGGCGCTGCCGGAGGGAACCGTCGTCCGGCGCGGCGTGCCGATGCTGCAGATCGTCAATACCGATCCCGCCTGCGCCTGGGTGACGTCCTATCTGGAGACGGCGCTGCTGCGCGCCGTCTGGTATCCGTCCTCCGTCGCCAGCAACGCCCGCAAGCTGAAGGACATGCTCATGCCCTTCCTGGAGCGGACCTGCGAGGATCCGGCGGCGCTCCTGCCGTCATTGCTGCATGACTTCGGCTCGCGGGCGGCAACCAGCCATGAGCAGGCCGGCCTGGGCGGTGCTGCCCATCTCGTGCAGTTTGCGACGACCGATACGCTCGCCGGCATTCTCTATGCCCGCAAATATTACGGCGCGCGCATGGCCGGCACGTCGTTTCCGGCGGCCGAACATGCGACGATGACCTCCTGGGGCCAGCCGCGTGAAGCGGAAGCCTATGCCAACATGATCGAGAAATTCGGCACGGGAACCTATTCGGTGGTTTCCGACAGCTACGACATCAACAATGCGGTGGCGGAGATCTGGGGCAAGCAACTGATCGACAGGGTCCGGGCTGCCGGCGGCACGCTGATCGTCCGCCCCGACAGCGGCGATCCGATCGATACGCCCGTCCGGGTGGTGGCCCAGCTGGCTTATGCCTTCGGCACCCATCTGAATGCCAAGGGTTTCAAGGTCATCAACGACAATGTCCGCGTGCTGCAGGGCGACGGCGTTTCGGGGCAGGATATCGCCATGGTGCTCGGGCGCATGGAGGCGGCAGGCTTTTCCGCCGAAAACATCCTGTTCGGCATGGGCTCGGGCCTGATGCAGAAGGTCACGCGGGACAGCTATTCCTTCACGATGAAGGCCAGTGCCCGCCAGGACGCCGCCGGTCACTGGCACGATATCGCCAAGCGCCCGGCGATGATGAACGAGAAGGCGTCGAAGAGCGGTCGCCTTGCTGTCACGCACCAGCTCGGCGATCTCGCCGGCATCCGGCTCGATGAACTCGGCCGCCAGGCCAACAGCCTGATACCCGTCTGGAAGGACGGCGAACTGCTGGTCGACCAGACCTTCGACGATATCCGCACCCGTGCCGCAGAGGCTTGAAACGCACAGCCGGCAGGACGCGCACGCGCTTTTTGCCGGAGCGAGTTCAAGCCTGTGCTTCAGGGGGAAAGATTGCGAAACAACCGGTAGAGGCCGGCCTCATCGGAATTGACGGCGGTGAGATGGCCTGTTTCCACCTGGTAGTCATCCATGTTCTCGCGCTGGAAAGCATCGAGCCATGTTCCCTTGACGCTCTTTGCCGATGGCGCCGCCATGCCGCGCATGCCGGTGTAATCGTCGTGGGAATTGTCGTTGAAGGACGGTTCGGTCGAGCGGGGATCGAACGCGCTTGCTGTTTCGGGATCGAGCAATGCCGCAAACATATCGGCCTGCTCACCCAGGTCCAGGGATGTCGAGGTAAAATCCTCGGAACCCTGAACCGCCGGGAAAATACTTCCCATTCCTACTCCTACTCACAACACACAAATGATACCGCACTCGCAGATATCTCGCGGAGATCTGCCCCGATCTGCCGGCGCCTATGAAACGCCAAAATGCTTAACAACGGGGTAAAAGCCGCTCAATAAACTCAAGCGGCTTGTTTTTGCTTCTTCAGGATTTCGTAGATGCCGATCTCGTCGACGGAAACCGCGACGATGTCGTTGGCGGCTTCTGCCGCCGCCTGCATGGCCGATTCCGGCGTGTGTTCGACGACGATGGCGATCTGTTCGTCGCGCGAGAGCGTTTTCGGGTCGCCGTCGTCGACGGCGGATGGCTCTTCGGCGGTTTCCGCCTTGCTGCTGTCGTCGCTCTGTTCGATTGCCTCGGCACTGGCGGCGAGCGCCTGGATGATTTCCGTGGCATCGGCCGCCGGCTCGGCCTCGCCCGGTCCCGGCTGGGCCGCGTTGCTTTCGCTGATCGCGTCCTGCGCGTCCTTGACGTCCTCGACCTTTTCGAAGACCTCCTGCGTCTTGATATCGGCTTCGCGTTCCTGGCGGGTTTCTTCGTCCTCGACCTGCGTCGGATCTGTTTCTGTCCGCTCGACCTTCAGTTCGGCGAGGGTTTTCGGATCGGCGACGTCTTCGAGGCGCTGGATGGCCTTGGCGATGTCCTTGGTCAGGGTCTTGTCCTGTACGGCCTGATCGTCTAAGGCCTTGGTCACGGCCCGCGCCGTCTCGCCCCAGGGATGGCGGATCGCTTCGATCAGTTGCGCGGCGGAAATGCCGAGGTCGGTCAGGCCCGACTGCTTTTCCACGTCCTCGACGGAATTGGCCAGCGTCTGGCGATAATCCGTCAGGGCTTTTACCACATCGTCGTAGAATGTGTCGCTGCTGGTGCTGACACCGGCCGCGGAAACGATGCGGGCCGCATAAAGCGTCATCGAACTCGGTTCTTCTCCCTCCGGAAAGGTGCCATCCAGCACTGCCACGAGATCTTCGGTCGAGACCTTGAGGGTTTTCAGGCCGATCGGAATGGCGTCGCCGTTGGAATAGTTCTTTGCAACGGTTCCCACCAGCGTCAGGGCGTCCTGCAGCCGGTCGGCAAAATCGGTGGCGGTTTCGCCATCCGCCTGGGCGACGCCGAGTGCGTTCGAGAAACGCGAGATCAACTCGGCCATGCGGTTCTGGTCGTTCTGCAACGCGCCGAAGAAATGCTCGTTGATCTTGGCATTCGCCGTTTGCCGGGCCTTGTCCGACTTGATCTTCGCCTTGAGAAGATCGTCGTCCTTGGTGGACTTCGTGCCGCTTGCCTTTTCCGCGTCCTCGGCGCGCCGCTCCTCGATCTGCTCGAGCATGTTGCGCATGAAGCCGGTCAGGAAATCGCCGCCGGCCTGTTGGGTGGGAAGCAGCACGAAACACCTCCGAGAATATTGCCTCTGAAATATGCTCGAAAATAGATCGCGACGCTTAATGCGGCGTTAATAAACAATTCAAAGATGTATCATGCTTTACACGGGTTCAGCTGTGCGCGAAAATATCCGTCTCGTCCCAGCCGAGCAGGTCGAGCTTGGCGCGGGTCGGCAGGAAGGCGAAGCAGGCTTCCGCATGATCCTTGCGCCCGTCGCGGACCAGCCGTTCGGTCAGCTTGTCTCGCAGGGCATGCAGGTGCAGCACGTCTGAGGCGGCATATTCCAGTTGCGCCTGCGACAGCGTCGCGGCGGCCCAGTCGGAGGATTGCTGCGCCTTGGAGATGTCGACTTCGAGCATCTCCTTGAGGTTGTCCTTCAAACCGTGCCGGTCCGTATAGGTGCGCACCAGTCGCGAGGCGATCTTGGTGCAGAAGACCGGCGTTGTCGTCACGCCGAAGGTATGGAAGAGAACGGCAATGTCGAAGCGGCCGAAATGAAAGATTTTCCGGCGGGTCGGATCGGCGAGCAGGCCGACGAGGTTCGGCGCCTCGGTCTGGCCGGCGGCGATGCGGATGACGTCGGCGGTTCCGTCTCCCGGCGAAAGCTGCACCACGCACAGCCGGTCGCGGCGCGGCACCAGGCCAAGCGTTTCGGTGTCGATGGCGATATCACCGGTGTAGCGGGCGGCATCGGCGGCGGAAATGTCGCCTTCGTGGGTGCGGATGGTGGCGGCCATGGAAAACTCCGGACTGTACTGGTCAATCGAGGCTGGCTATAGCGCAAACGACCGCGGCGCGATACGGCTTTCGAGCCGGAGACCGGCTATCGGCGCCTCACTCTTCCGTGGAGCGGGCGTTGTTCAGCGCGTAGAGCGCCCGCGACCGCTCCAGGTGTTTCAGCACCGCCTGTTCGGCACCGTCGGCGTCATTCTGCGCCAGACAGTGGATGATCTCCTCGTGCTCGGCCAGCGTGAACTTTTCCTTGCCGGTCCAGATCAGCATTTCGGTGTGGTATTCCTTCAGCCAGGCCAGCATAGATTCGCTGACGGCGGCAAAGATCGGATTGCCGGAAATCTCGGCGATGCGTGTATGGAACGCCATGTCGGCGGCGATGAAGGCTTCGGCCTGGCCGAGCGAAGCGCGCTGCCGCTCCAGGATTACGCGCAGATCGGCAATGTCCTGCGGCGAGGCCTTTTCGGCGGCCACCCGCGCCATGCCGCGCTCGAAGAAGATGCGGGCATTCTTCAGGTGTTCCAGCGTATCGGAGGATTTCGCCAGCATGATCTTGGCGGTGAGGTCCACCTGCCGGAACAGCGATTTCGCCGTCAGTTCCAACACCTTGGCGCGCTCGCCGTGGGAAATCGCCACCAGCCCCATATTGGCAAGCGACTGCATCGCCTCGCGGATCGCCGGCCGGCCGACGCCGAACCGTTCCATCAGTTCGCGCTCGGACGGCATCTCGTCGCCGGGCTGCAGTTCGCCTGAGGTGATCAGGCGCTCGAGGCGGTCGAAGACCTCGTCGGACAGTTTGCGGCGGACGATGGGTTCGGATCGCGGGCTCATGGTCGGTCTCGGTTTGGCACGCTTCATGGTTAGGCGGGATTAAAGCGGTTGGAAAGCGGGAAATGGTGTCGCCGTGTCCCCCAGCGGCGCAATTAAATCGATTGTTGATATACTCATTATACCAGTTGTCGAGTTTGTGCCAGTGAAAGATGGAAATCCTCACCGCAGACCGGTTCCAGGCAAAAAGACTTGAAAAGAAAAACCCCGGAAGCCGGGCTCCGGGGCTCTTCGTCCTGCCGGGATTACTGGATTATTTGTCGACTTCGGCCTTCAGCGTGTTGACGTCGTCGGTGGTCATCTCGCCGACGGTCTTGACCTCGCCGTCCGTCACCTTCCACAGCCGGAACGGGCCGGTGATGTCGCCGTACTTGTCGAAGGAAACCGGGCCGATGACGCCTTCATACTTGATCGGTTTGCCGTCCTTGATCAGGCCGAGCGCCTTGGCAAACTCCTCCTTGCCGGCGAAGATCGGCTCGCCCGCGGGATCGACGACCTTGTAGATCGCATCGCGGATCGCCGCCGGGTCTTCCGAACCCGCTGCCGCGATGGCGAGGCCGACGATGGCGCCGGCGTCGTAGGAGCGGTCGGCCGCAGGATTCGACGGCTCGATGTTCGAGAAGGCCTTGTAGTTGGCGTTGAAATATTCCGTCGACTTCGTCGGGCTGGTGCCCGAGGAGGTGCCGTAGGCTTCGTTCAGATATTCGGCGCCGACGGCCGAGATGAAGTCGGCGCTGTTCATGCCGTCGTTGAGCAGGAATTTCTGCACGCCGCCCTGCGAGATCCAGGCGCGGGCGATGGTCGCACCGTCGACCGGATAGCTGATCAGGTAGAGGCCGTCGGGGCCGCCTTCCATCGCCTTGGTGACTTCCGACTGGTAGCTCGACTGCTTTTCGTTATAGGGCGTGACGGAGACGATCTCGCCACCCAGCGCCTTGTAGGCGCGGGAGAATTCCGAGACCATGTTGACGCCGAAGTCGTTGTTGACGTGGATGACGGCGAGCTTCTTGAAACCCTGGTCGAGGGCGTATTTCGCCGCGGCGACGCCCTGCAGCGCATCCGAGGTGATGGTGCGGAAGAAGACGCCGTTGGTCTTGCCGTCGCGGCCGAGCGCCGTCAGCGTCGGCGAGGAGGAGGCGGGTGAGACCTGCACCACCTTGGCCGGGCCGGTGACCGAGGTCAGGATCGGGATCGACACCGACGAGATGATGCCGCCGATGACGACCGGTACCTTGCCGACCTGTACCAGCTGCGTTGCCGCGTCGACGGCGACGTTGCCCTGGCTCTGGCTGTCGCGGGTATCGGTGACGAGATCGCAGCCGCGCACGCCGCCGGCTTCGTTGATGTCGCGGAAGGCCATTTCCACCGACTTGGCGCCGGCCTGGCCGTATTCACCGGCAGGTCCGGTCAGTTCCATGACGAGGCCGACGGTGATCTTGCAATCGGCGGCCTGGACGGCACCGGCGGCGATAAGCATCGCCAGGCCGGTGGAGAGAGAAAGAAGCGTCTTTTTCATGCGGGTTCCCCTTGTTTTAACACTCTGGATTTCGAACGATTAAACAGCCTGTGATGCATTCGGCGCCTGCAGCCAGGTTTCATGCAGATGCCGCCATTCGATACCGAGCGGCGCCGATGAATTTTTGGAAAGAAGCACGCTGGAGCGGCGGCGGCTCCATTGGCCGTTGCGCCACTGCACCTCGACGTAGCAGGCGAGGATACTGTTTTGATCTTCATAGGCCGACCAGACGTCCTCGATCGTGATCGAGAAATCGCCGGCCACCTTGCCGCGCGCCGAACGCACGTGCTCGACGACGGCGGCGCGATCGAGGATGACGCCTTCGGGCGGAATCATCGTCATGTCGGCCGCCATGGCCTTTTCGAAGCGGGAGAAATCGGGCGCCGGTGAGCCGTCATCGACGAACCAGCGGACGAAGAATTCGTGCAGTTCGACGATTTCCTGTCGGGCAATATCGAGAAGGGTCGATGTCATCAGTGCCGTCCCGCATTGAGGTTGTAATGCATTATCGAGCCGTGGCGGCCGTGGCGGTCGCGCTCCAGCGTGTAGATGTCGCCGTCCGGGCCGCTGCGGCGCGAAAGCACGGCGGCGATCGCGGCGCGGTCGGTTTCCGTCAGGGCGATGTCCATGATCTTCGCATTGGCGAGCGCATGCGCCTGGTTGCGCGCACCGACGATGACGGCGCCGACCACCGGCTGCTCCAGCATATAGGCACTGGCGATGGTGGCGATGTCGGCGCCATGGCGATCACCGACCGATTTCAGCGTGCGCAAAAGGTCCTGGAACAGGTCCCAGCCACCAAAATCGTCGATGATCAGCTTGTATTTCACCAGCGAGCGGTTTTCGAGCGGCATCTCCGGCTCGGGTACGCTGAGCCAACGGTCGCTCAAGAAACCGCCGGCGACGGAGCCGTAACAGAGCAGGGTGATGCCGTTTGCGGCGGCGAGGTCGGCAAAGCCGTGTTCGGGCCGGTTGTCGAGCACGGAATATTGCACCTGCATGCTGGCGAGCGGAATGCCGGCCTCCAGCACCTGTTTGACCCGCGGCATGTCAAAATTGGTGCCGCCGACGTTCTGGATCTTGCCTTCCTGGCGCAGCTCGTTCAGCCAGCCGAAGGCATCGAGATAACCGGCAAAGGCATAGTCCCACCAGTGAAACTGCACGAGGTTCAGCCGCTCGACCCGCAACCGTTTCAGCGATTGCTCGACGATGCCGGCGACATAGGCCTTGCTGATGCGCGGCAGCACGTCGAGGTCCGGCACCATCTTGGTGTGCACCTTCACCTTCGTCGCCGCATCGACGCCGCGCTTGTCGGCAAGCTTGACGCGGAAATCGCCGATCAGTTCCTCGACGCCGGTATAGATGTCGGCGCAGTCGAAGGTCGTCAGGCCGGCGTCATAAGCGGCGATCAGGTCGTCCACCGCCTGTGTGCGGTCGATCGGGCCATGGCCGCCGGCAAGCTGCCAGCCACCGCGAATGACGCGGGAAATCGTATAGCCGGGGCGGAGGTCGTAGGTCTTGGCAGTCATTTTTCACTCTTCCTTGGGCAGCGGCACGGCGGTGGTTTCGGCATGGCTGAAACGGCGCTTGCCGAGCCGCACGATTTTCAGGCGGCTGGCGCAGTTGGGGTCGGGGCAGGCGATTTCCGCATCGCTGGTCATCCAGTCGTTCTTATGGGTCATCCGCTGCTTGGCGGCGAGCAGCGGCAGCACCGCGGCCAGCGAATAGATGGAAAAGCCTTGGCCGGGCGGCAGGCTCAGCATCTCGCCGCGCAGCTCGAAATGGTCGCCCGGCCTGGCGCCGCAATAGATCGGCTTGCCCTCGGGCACCACTGCCTCGACACGCAGGTCGTAAAGCTCGAAACCGTCGTCCGTCGCCGTCATATCCGTTCCACCCTGTTCGTCGTCATGTCTTGCGCCTGTAGCGTCTCTTGGCCGGGGGCGCCGGTTCGCTGTCGGTCAGCGGCGTATCGCGCAAGAGGTCGAAGGCGCGGCTGATATCGGAGGCGAGCGCCCGCTTGGCGGCTTCCGCATCCCGCGCCTTCAGCGCCGCAAGGATTTCCCGGTGATAATGCAGCGCCGATATCTCGCTCTTCGGATCGAACTTCAGCACGGCGGCGCGCACATAGGGGCCCGATTGCAGCCACAGGCTCTCGATGATCGGAAACAAGACGTCGGAGCCGGAATGCTGGTAGATGCGGAAATGGAAACTCTTGTTGAGATCCAGTTCCTCCTCGATCGGATAGTCCGAGCGGTTCGCCAGCGCCTCGTCGTAATGGCCGATCAGCGGGTGCAGCGCCTCGATCTCTTCGTCGGTGATGCGATGGGTGGCAAGCTCCAGCGCCGCGCCCTCGATAACGATGCGCGCCTTCAGGAGATCGTCGAGCCGCTTCGGATCGATCACAGGCACGCGCACGGAGCGGTTTGGCAGCGCCTCCAGCGCCTGTTCGGATATGAGCCGGCTCAGGGCATCACGCACCGGCATGGTGCTGGTCTGCATCGACACGGCGATATCCTGGATGATCAGCACCTGGCCGGGGTCGAAAAGCCCGTAGATCAGCGCCTGGCGCAGTTGCTGGTAGACGCGGTCCTGCACCGTTTCGCGCACGACCGGCGTCAGCTTGTCGCGCAAAGGCGCGGGCTGCGGCGGCCCCCCTTTGATGTTCAGCACCCTTGAAAAATCCGCCATCTGCCTGCCCGGATCACTCTTGCCAGAGGGTTAAGTGCGCGTTACCGTATGATTTAAGATATGTGATCAGAAATTGAAGATCAAACTCTTTTTTCGGAGTTGCGCCGAATGCATGAGACAGGGGCAGCGCCGCCGGATGGCCGGCGCGAGCGCACGCAGGAAAGGCCGGTGCTTGCCGCGGACAACGTGGTGCAGCGTTTCGGCGGCATCGCTGCCGTCGACGGTGTGTCGCTGTCGATCGGTCGGGGCGAGATCGTCGGCCTGATCGGTCCGAACGGCGCCGGCAAGACGACGATGTTCAACCTGCTCGCCGGCGCCATGAGCCCAACCGCCGGCCGGGTGCTGATCGGGGGCGAGGCGGTGGAGGCAAGCCCGGCGCACCGGCGCATCACCCTCGGCCTCGGGCGCACCTTCCAGATCCCAAAACCCTTTCCCAACATGTCGCTGGTGGAAAACGTCATGCTCGGCCGCCAGAACCAGGCCGGCGAACGCATCCTGCCGAACTGGATCATGCCGGGCCGCGTCGCCCGCGAGGAAAAGGAAACCTACGACAAGGCGATGGCGCTGCTCGACTTCGTGACGCTGACGCATCTCGCCCGCCAGCCGGCCAAGGTGCTCTCGGGCGGCCAGCGCAAGCTTCTGGAACTCGCCCGCGTGCTGATGGCCGATCCGAGCATCATCCTGCTCGACGAACCGGCGGCCGGCGTCAATCCGAGCCTGCTGGAGGTGATCATCGACCGGATCGTCGAGATCAATCGCCGCGGCACGACGTTCCTGATCATCGAGCACAACATGGATATGATCGCCCGCCTCTGCAGCCATGTCTTCGTCATGGCGACGGGCAAGCTGCTCTGCGAGGGCACGCCCGAGGCGGTGGCGGCCGATCCCAGGGTGATCGAGGCCTATCTCGGCGGAGGGCACCTGTTATGAGCGCGCCGCAGGCTGAAAATCAGCCGATCCTCGCCGTCACCGACCTCGTTTCCGGCTACGATCCCGGCGTGCCGATCGTCCGCGGCGCCTCGATGACGGTGGCGCCGGGCGAGATCGTCGTCATCCTCGGCCCGAACGGCGCGGGCAAATCCACCTTCATCAAGTCGATTGCCGGCCTGGTGCCGAAACAGTCGGGTTCGGTCCGGCTGGAGGGCCGGGAGATCGCCGCACTGCCGGCGCACCGGCTGGTGCATGAAGGGCTTGCCTTCGTGCCGCAGACGGAAAACGTCTTCGGCCAGATGAGCGTCGAGGACAATCTGCGGCTGGCGGCCGGTATCCTGCCAAAGGCCGAACGCGCCCCGCAGCTCGACAAGATGTACGGCATGTTTGCCGATCTCGCCCGCCAGCGTCACCTTCTCGCCGGCCGGCTTTCCGGCGGCCAGCGCCAGATGGTGGCGGTCGCCCGGGCGCTGATGGTCTCGCCGCGCGTCGTCATGCTCGACGAACCTTCCGCCGGCCTGTCGCCAAAACTGGTGGAACAGGTCTTCGTCAATCTCGCCGGCATCCGCAAGGCGGGCGTCACCATCGTGCTGGTCGAGCAGAACGCCCGGGCGGCGCTGGCGATCGCCGACCGCGCCTATATCCTCGCCGAAGGTCGTAATGCCCATGAGGGCGGCGCCGCCGACCTCTGGAACGATCCGGCCATCGCCGCGCTCTATCTCGGCGGCGGCAAGCTGCGCGGCAGGGAGGTGCCGGCATGAACCTGCAATTCCTCGTCGACGGCCTGCTGACGGGCTCGATCATCGGTCTCGGCGCCATCGGCGTGACGCTGACCTATTCCATTCTGCGGTTTTCGAATTTCGCCCATGGCGAGTTCATCTCCTGGGGCGCTTATGCGACGCTGTTTACCTCCGGCATTCTCGGCTGGGCCATGGGCGGCGCGGTGCCGGCCATCGGCCCTTTTTCTTTCGGCTGGACGCTGCTGGTCGCCGCCGTTTTCGCCATGGCGCTGACCGGCCTTCTGGCGCTCGGCCTCGATTACGTGCTCTTCCGCCACCTGCGGCGGCGCGCCAATGCCATCACCGCTGTTATGGCGAGTTTCGGCGCTTCCATGGCGCTGCGCAGCCTGCTCGAATTTTTCTTCACCTCCAGCCCGACCTATTTCAGCAAGAAGCTGCAGATCGCCAAGCAACTCGGCCTCGGCATCCGCGCCACGCCCGACCAGATGGTGCTGATCGGGCTTACCGCCGCACTGGTGCTTTCCATCCACCTGCTGCTGACCCGCACGCAGACCGGCCGTTCCATGCGGGCGGTCAGCGAAAATCCGGATCTGGCGCGGGTGGCCGGCATCGATGTCGCCCGCATCGTCAACATCACCTGGATGATCGGCGGGGCGCTTGCCTGCGCCGCCGGCATCATGGTCGGCCTGCTCGTGCAGATCCGTCCGTACATGGGTTTCGACCTGCTTCTACCGCTGTTTGCCGCCGCCATCCTCGGTGGTATCGGCAGCGTGCCGGGTGCCTTGATCGGCGGGCTGATCGTCGGTCTTGCCGAAGCGGTGGCGGTGCAGACCGTTGGCGCCGAATGGCGCGCCGCTATTGCTTTCCTGCTGTTGATCGTCGTCCTCATCGTGCGGCCGTCCGGCCTGTTCGGAGTTAGATCCTGATGCTCGATCTCCTCAATCTTGGCCTGGCCGGTTACATCGCCTTTTTCCTGGCGACGGCGCTCAGCTATTCCATCCTCTGCCTCGGGCTCAACCTGCAATGGGGGCAGACCGGTCTTTTCAATGTCGGCGTTGCCGGTTTTGCCGCCGTCGGCGCCTACACCTCGGCGATCCTCACCACGCCGCCGAGCGACATGCATTTTGGTGGTTTCGGCCTGCCGATCGTCGTCGGCTGGGGCGGCGCCATGCTGGTCTCCGCCGCCGTGACCGGCTTCATCGGCCTGGCGACGCTCAGGCTGCGCTCCGATTACCTCGCCATCGCCACATTCGGCGTTGCCGTCACCATCCAGCTGGTGGCGCTGAATGCGCAATGGCTGACCGGTGGGCCCTTCGGCATCGGTTTCATCCCGCGGATGTTCGGGGGGCTGGCCGGCAATGCGCTGGCCTTCAATTTCGCCAACCTCGCCACCATCGCCGTCGTGGTGCTGGTGCTGTATCTGGCGCTGGAGCGGCTGGTGCGCAGCCCCTGGGGCCGTGTGCTGCGCGCCGTGCGCGAGGACGAGGAGGCGGCGACGTCGCTCGGCAAGAGCCCGGCCCGCTACCGGCTGCAGGCCTTCGTGCTCGGCGGCGCCATCATGGGGCTGGGTGGTGCGGTGCAGGCGCATTTCATCGGCTTCATCGCGCCGGAAAACTACCTGCCGACCCTGACCTTCCAGGTCTGGACCATGCTGATCATCGGCGGCTCCGGCAACAATCTCGGCGCCATCCTCGGTGGCGTGGTCATCTGGGCGCTCTGGGCGCTGTCGGGCAGCGCCATCCAGGCGATCTTCCCGCCGGAACAGCAGGCGCGCGCCGCGGCCTTGCAGATCACCGGCATCGGCGTTTTGCTGTCGGTCGCCCTCATCCTGCGGCCGCGCGGCCTGCTGGGTGAAAAGATCATCGTTTCCCGCCACATGGACCTTGCCGATACGCTCGCCCCGCCGGCGTCGGCCAAAGCCGAATGACTCCTTCTCTTTTCCGGAACAACGCCATGACCGTCCCGACTGCGCCCGACCGTTTCAAGCTTGCCCCTGATCTCCACATCTCCCGCATCGTCACCGGCCTCTGGCAGGTGGCGGACATGGAGCGCGATCGCCCTGACCTCGACCCAGAAGCCATGTCCTCCGTGCTGCTCGACTACGCCCGTGCCGGTTTCGACAGCTTCGACATGGCCGATCATTACGGCAGCGCCGAAATCATTGCCGGTCGCCTGCTGGCGCGTGTCGCCGCCGGCGAGGCGGCCGGCCCCAACCGCCCCGTCGCCTTCACCAAATGGTGCCCGGTTCCCGGCCCGATGCCGCTTTCCGTCGTGCGCGAAGGCGTCGAGCGCAGCCTGAAGCGGCTGAATGTCTCGCGCATCGACCTCATGCAGTTCCATTGGTGGACGTTCGAGCATCCCGCCTATCTCGATGCGATGAAAGGCCTGGCGGCGCTGAAGGAGGAGGGGCTGATCGGCCATATCGGCCTGACCAATTTCGACACCGCGCACCTGCGAGTGCTGGTCAAGCACGGCATTCCCGTCGTTTCCAACCAGGTCTGCTTCTCGCTGCTCGACCGGCGCGCCGCCGGCGAGATGAGCGATTTCTGCCTGGAAAACGGCATACGGCTTCTCGCCTACGGCACGCTGGCCGGCGGGCTGATGTCGGAGCGCTGGCTCGGCCGGCCGGAACCGGCCGAAGGCGACATCGCCGACTGGAGCAAGTCGAAATACAAGCGTTTTGTCGATGAGATCGGCGGCTGGCCGGCGCTGCAGGGCATCCTCTCCGCCCTCGACGTGGTAGCGAAGCGGCACGGCGTCTCGATCTCCAACGTCGCCACCCGCTGGGTGCTGCAGCATGAGGCGGTGGCCGCCACCATCATCGGCGCCCGGCTCGGCGAGCGCGAGCATCGCGGCGACAACCTCAAGCTTTTCTCGTTTGCGCTCGACGGCGAAGACCATGCGGTCATCGACAAGGCGCTCGCCGGCACGCGCATGCTGGCGGGCGATTGCGGCGACGAATATCGCCGCCCGCCCTTCCTCACCGCCTCGGGCGATTTGAGCCACCATCTCGACAGCGTGCCGAAATATTTCACCGCCACCTCGATGCCCGGCCGCCCGGAGCGTCTGCGCGTCGATTCCGGCAGCGTCTGGGAGCCGCTTGCCGGTTATAGCCGCGCCGTCCGCGTCAAGGACCGCGTGCTGGTCAGCGGCACGACGGCGACGAACGGCTCCGGCGAAGTGGTCTGCCCCGGCGATCCCGCCGGCCAGACCGTCTTCATCCTCGACAAGATCGCTGCCAGCCTGGCGGCGCTCGGCGCGCGGATGGAAGATGTGGTGCGCACCCGCGTCTTCCTCCGGCATGTCGATGACTGGGAGCCGGTGTCGCGCATTCATGGCCGCTATTTCGGCGAGATCCGGCCGGCCAACACCCTGCTTGCGGTCGGTGACCTGATCGGCGACTACCTCGTGGAGATCGATTGCGAAGCGATTGTCGATTGACGGTTGTGCCATTGCATCAGGGCCGCCAAGCGGCGGCCTTGACCTGGCAAAATTCTTTTTAAACTTAAAATTTCTCGCTTGAAATGCGCCGGGATTTGTTTCACCATTTCGCAATATAAGAGCCGTTTTTTCTGCCTTTGGCGGGAAGTGGGCAGAAAACATGTCAAGGGCAGCGTTTCGATGACCGTCAACCATGCTTCGTTCAGGCAGGGACACAATTCGGGCCCCTCCGCCCTTGCGGGCATCCGGCCGCAGATCCAGGACCTGCATACGGAAAACATCGCGCTGCTCGCCATGCGCGCCCGCGAACTCGGCAATGTCATTCCGCTGTGGTACGGCGAAGGCGACGTCGTGACGCCGAAATTCATCCGCGATGCGGCGACGGCGGCGCTGGACGAAGGCAAGACCTTCTACATTCCCAACATGCGCGGCCTCGATCCGCTCAATGTCGCGCTCAGCGAATACCAGACGGCGCTGCACGACTGTCCGATCGGCATCGAGCGCACCACGGTGGCGCCGGGCGGCATGCAGGCGCTCTATATCGCTCTGGAAATGCTGGTCGATGTCGGCACCAACGTCGTTTACGTCGCGCCGCAATGGCCGAACATCCACAACGCCATCCACCTGATCGGCGGCGAGCCGCGCCCGGTGGCGCTCGATTTCGACACGGATTTCCGCCTCGACCTCGACAAGCTGTTCGCCCGCTGCGACGCCCGCACCCGGGCGATCTTCCTGTCGACTCCCTCCAACCCGACGGGCTGGACGGCCAGCCGGGAGGAAATGCAGGCGCTTCTGGATTTCAGCCGCAAGACCGGCATCTGGATCATTTCCGACGAAGTCTATGGCCGGCTGTATTTCGATGGCCCGGTCGCGCCGTCGGTCCTGCAGATCGCCGGCGACGACGACCGGGTGATCTCGATCAATAGTTTTTCCAAAGCCTGGGCGATGACCGGCTGGCGCATCGGCTGGCTGACGCATCCGACCGGGGTGGCTTCGCATCTGGGCGCCATGACGCAATATATCAACAGCGGCACCTCGGGCATGGTCCAGGCCGGCGCCGTGGCGGCGATCCGCCAGGGCGAACCGCTGGTCGCCGAGATCCGCGATCGGGCCAGGACCGGTCTCGACCTTGCCTACAACCGGCTGAAGTTCATTCCGGGCATGATCCTGCCGGACAAGCCGAAGGGTGGCATGTACGCCTTTTTCGCACTGGAGGGCGAGCCGGATTCTCGGGCCGCCTGCGCCCGGATTCTGGAGGCCGCCCGTGTCGGCCTGGCGCCCGGCTATCTTTTCGGCGAATCGTCCAAGGCCTTCCTGCGGATGTGCGTTTTCCGTGATAAGGATCAGATTGCAACGGCGCTCGATCGTATGGTCGAAGCTTTGGCATAAGGGGAATTGTCGGCCGGCTCGGCCGGCAGGCAAGTGAAGAACAATCAAGTGAACAATGGCTCAACGCCAGAGGGAGAACGAAATGAGTTTTACGCGCCGTCATCTCATGGGCATCATGGCCGCCGTCGGCCTGATGACCGCCACCGCGCATACCGCCGCTGCCGAAGCGCTTGTGATCGGCTCCTATCCGAGCAACCCGCCGTTCGAATACAAGACCGAGAGCGGCACCTTCGAGGGTTTTGAAGTCGATATCGCCACCGAAGTCGCCAAGCGTCTCGGCATGACCACCGAAATCTCCGACCTCGGCTTCCAGGCGCTGTTTGCGGCCACCAGTTCGAAGCGCATCGACGTTGCGATCTCCTCGATCACCATCACCAAGGAACGCCTCGGCAGCCAGTCCTTCACGCAGCCCTATTACGATGCCGACATGGGCATCGCTTCCAAGAAGGATGCAAGCTTTGCGGCGGAAGCCGATCTCAAGGGCAAGATCGTCGGCGTTCTCTCCGGTTCCACCGGCGACAAATGGTCTAAGGATAACCAGGAAAAGCTCGGCATCACCGAAATCAAGGGCTACAACGCCCAGCAGGACCTGCTGATGGATCTGACCGCCGGCCGCGTCGATGCCGCCGTCAGCGACATCCCGGGCATGGAATACGCCTTCCTGAAGATGAAGGACCTGACCGTCAAGGTGCGCATCAAGACCGGCGAACAGTACGGCCTGATGATGACCAAGGACCATCCGCTGCTCGAAAAGGCCAATGCCGCCATCACAGAGATGAAGAAGGACGGCACGCTGGCCGCCATTCACAAGAAGTGGTTCGGCACAGAACCGCCGGCGGATTCGGCAACCGTTACCGAGCTGCCGATCCCGACGCCCTGATCGCCTCGATTATTCGAACATGCTGGAAAACCCGCGCCAGGTGGCAACACCGGCGCGGGTATTGCCTGTGATCCGCAGCATTCCGCTTGTCCCTGAAGCGAAAATGCTCCGGCCCTCCGTTTTCATGCATCTCCGGACGCCGAAGCGCTGCGCGCCTTCAACTGGAGCTGTCCCGCAAGCCGCTTGGAACGCCGATGACGCTGGTCGAAACCTTCTTTAACTACGACGTGCTGGCCGCCAGCTTTCCGGCCCTGATGCGCGGCCTGCTGACCACCTTCCTGCTCGGTATCGCCGGCATCGTTTTCGGGGTGACGGCCGGCCTGTTCATCAGCCTCGTGCGCCTCTATGCGCCAAAACCCTTCCGGCTGCTGGCGGTGTTCTACATCGACATCTTTCGCGCCGCGCCGGTTCTGGTGGTGCTGATCCTGATCTATTACGCCCTGCCATTCCTCGGCCTGCGCTTCTCGTCCTGGACGTCCGCGGCGCTGGCGCTGTCGATCGTCATGGCGGCCTATTCGGCGGAAGTGTTCCGCTCCGGCATCCAGAGCGTACCGGCGGGCCAGTTCGAGGCCGCCGCGGCACTCGGCCTGCCGTTCATCGTCACCCTGCGGCTTGTCGTGTTGCCGCAGGCGATGCGCATCGTCATCCCGCCGACCACCAGCAACTGCGTGTCGATGTTCAAGGACACCGCGCTTGCTTCGACAGTCGCCCTGCCGGAACTGCTGAAGGAGGCAACGGATGCACAGGCATTGCATGCCAATCCTTCGCCGCTGATCGGCGCAGCGATCATCTACATCATCTGCCTGTGGCCGATGGTGCGTTTCGTCAGCCTGCTCGAAAAGCGGTTCCAGAAAGAAAAGGTGCGCTGAGCGCTTGTGCCTTCAGTCGAAGGCGCCGGCGGAGAGGTGGTTGTTGGCCGACGTCTTGACGACGCCGATCTGCGTCAGGAGCGTCCCCACCATATCCGGGTCGACATCGGCCATGATATCGCGCAGCCAGCCCTCATGCGCCTTGGCCATGGAGCTGAAATAGTCTTCGCCGCGCTTGGTGAGTTTGGCCACCGTCACGCGCCGGTCGCCGTCAGGCGTTTCGCGCAGCACCAAGCCGTCAGCCTCCAGCCGCTCGACCAGGCCGGTGATGTTGCCGTTGGTCACCATGGTGCGCTTGGAGAGTTCGCCGAGCCGGAGACCGTCGCGCTCGCGGTAAAGCTGTGCCAGGAGGTCGAACTGCGGCAGGGTGGCGCCGAATTCCGAACGCAGCCGGCGGCGGATTTCCTGGGATATCAGCTTGGTGGTCGACAGCATGCGTAACCACAAGCGCAATTCCGGCTTGCCGCCGCCATGGACGCCATGGGCGATGATTTCCAGATCGATCGTTTCGCTGTCCGCTTCCATCGTCTCGACGCCCGTGTCCGTTTGTTCACATCTAGCCGTAACAGATGATCTAGGGACCAATATTTGAAATGTCAAATGATTAGCCTTGTCCGCGTTTGAAGCTGCGTAGACAGTTATACAATCGATTTAACTGAAGAGAAAACCGCCAAAATCCGGGAGAGTGTTTCCCATCGTCCGCTTGTGTGACGATTCCGGCAAGCAAAAGGCCGACGATCTTCCGCCGGCCTCTTCAAAATGACGCAGTATGGGCGTCAATCACTCAGAGTGTCGAAAAAATCCTTCATCCTCGAGAAGAAACCGGTCGATTCCGGATTGTTTTCCTTCGAGGAGATCTGTTCGAATTCCTGCAGCAGTTCGCGCTGGCGCTTGGTGAGCTTCTGCGGCGTTTCGATCTGGATCTGGATGTAGAGGTCGCCCACCTGGTTGGAGCGCAGCACCGGCATGCCCTTGCCCTTGAGGCGGAACTGTTTGCCCTGCTGCGTGCCCTCAGGCACGGACACGCGCGACTTGGTGCCGTCGAGCGTGGCGCAGTCGAACTTGCCGCCCAGCGCCGCCGTCGTCATCGAGATCGGCACGGTGCAGTAGAGGTCGGCGCCGTCGCGCTGGAAGAATTCATGCGGCTTGACGGAGAGGAAGATGTAGAGGTCGCCCGCCGGGCCGCCGCGCACGCCGGCCTCGCCTTCGCCCTGCAGGCGGATGCGGGTGCCGTCCTCGATGCCGGCCGGAATGTTGACGGACAGCGAACGCTCCTCGGTGACGCGGCCGTGGCCATGGCACTTGGTGCAGGGATCGCTGATCGTCTGGCCGCGCCCGCCGCATGTCGGACAGGTGCGTTCGATCGAGAAGAAGCCTTGCGCGGCGCGCACGCGGCCGGAGCCCTGGCAGGTGGCGCAGGTCTTCGGGCTGGTGCCGGGCTTGGCGCCGGTGCCGGTGCAGAGGTCGCAGGTGATCGAGGTCGGCACGCGGATCTGCGCCGTCTTGCCGGAGAAGGATTCCTCCAGCGAAATTTCCATGTTGTAGCGCAGGTCGGCGCCGCGTTCGCGACCGCCGGAGGAGCGGCGCTGGCGCCCGCCACCCATCATCTCGCCGAAAATGTCTTCGAAGATATCGGAGAAACCGCCGCCCCCGAAACCGGCTCCACCGCCGCCGCCCATGCCGCCCTCGAAGGCTGCGTGGCCGAAACGGTCGTAGGCGGCCCGCTTCTGCGGGTCCTTCAGCGTCTCGTATGCCTCATTGATTTCCTTGAACTTGCGCTCCGCCTCGGCACTGTCCGGGTTCTTGTCCGGATGATACTGCATTGCCAGCTTGCGGAAGGCGCTTTTCAGCTCCTTTTCATCCGCCGTCTTGGCGACGCCGAGCGTTTCGTAAAAATCAGCTTTAGCCATAAAGTTGGAGACCCCGGTCAATAGCGTTCCGGCTGCCGAGGCAGCCGGATTTCAGTGTCATATTAGACTTGGCTCAGCCTTACGCGGAGCGCTTGCGATCGTCGTCGTCGTTGACTTCTTCGTAGTCGGCATCGACGACGTTGTCATCACCGGTCGCGGACGCTTCGGCGCCACCTTCGGCCTGCTGGGCCTCGTAGATCGCCTGGCCGAGCTTCATGGAGACTTCCATGAGGGTCTGGGTCTTGGCCTTGATGTCCTCGGCATCCGGTTCGGAGGCTTCGGTGGCGGTCTTCAGGGCCTCGATCGCTGCGGTGATGGCGTTGCGGTCGGTTTCCGATACCTTGTCGCCAAAATCCTTCACCGACTTCTCGGTGGAGTGGATCAGGCTTTCGGCCTGGTTCTTGGCTTCGACGACTTCACGACGCTTCTTGTCTTCGGCCGCATGCGATTCCGCGTCCTTGACCATCTTTTCGATGTCGGCGTCGGAGAGACCACCCGATGCCTGGATGCGGATCTGCTGTTCCTTGCCGGTGCCCTTGTCCTTGGCCGAAACCTGGACGATGCCGTTGGCGTCGATGTCGAAGGTCACTTCGATCTGCGGGACGCCACGCGGCGACGGCGGCAGGCCGACAAGGTCGAACTGGCCGAGCAGCTTGTTGTCCTGCGCCATTTCGCGCTCGCCCTGCGAAACGCGGATGGTGACGGCCTGCTGGTTGTCTTCGGCGGTCGAGAAGGTCTGGCTCTTCTTCGTCGGGATCGTCGTGTTGCGATCGATCAGACGGGTGAAGACACCGCCCAGCGTTTCGATGCCGAGGGACAGCGGGGTGACGTCGAGCAGCAGGACGTCCTTGACGTCGCCCTGCAGGACGCCGGCCTGGATGGCGGCGCCCATGGCGACGACTTCATCCGGGTTGACACCCTTGTGCGGCTCCTTGCCGAACAGCTGCTTGACGACTTCCTGCACCTTCGGCATGCGGCTCATGCCGCCGACGAGAACCACTTCCTCGATTTCGCCGGCGGTGACACCTGCGTCCTTGAGGGCGGCCTTGCACGGTGCCACGGTGCGCTGGATCAGGTCGTCGACCAGGCTTTCGAACTTGGCGCGGGTCAGCTTCATCGTCAGGTGCTTCGGACCGGTCGCATCCGCCGTGATGAACGGCAGGTTGATTTCGGTCTGCTGCGACGAGGACAGCTCGATCTTGGCCTTTTCGGCAGCTTCCTTGAGGCGCTGCAGGGCCAGCTTGTCGCCCTTCAGGTCGATGCCCTGGTCCTTCTTGAATTCGCCGGCAAGATATTCGACGAGACGCATGTCGAAGTCTTCACCACCGAGGAAGGTATCGCCGTTGGTCGACTTCACTTCGAAGACGCCATCGCCGATTTCGAGGACCGAGATATCGAAGGTGCCGCCGCCCAGGTCGTAGACGGCGATGGTCTTGCCGTCCTTCTTGTCGAGGCCATAGGCGAGCGCCGCTGCGGTCGGTTCGTTTATGATGCGCAGGACGTCGAGACCGGCGATGCGGCCGGCATCCTTGGTGGCCTGGCGCTGGGCGTCGTTGAAATAGGCGGGAACGGTGATGACGGCCTTTTCGACCTTTTCACCGAGGTAGGATTCGGCGGTTTCCTTCATCTTCTGAAGGATCATGGCCGAGATCTGCGAGGGCGAATAACCCTTGCCGTTGGCTTCGACCCAGGCGTCGCCATTGTCGCCCTTGACGATATTGAACGGGACGAGCTTCTTGTCCTTCTCGACGGTCGGATCTTCGTAGCGGCGACCGATGAGGCGCTTGACGGCGAAGAGGGTGTTCGTCGGGTTGGTGACGGCCTGGCGCTTGGCCGGCTGGCCGACGAGGCGCTCGCCATCATCCGAAAATGCCACCATCGACGGCGTCGTGCGCGCGCCTTCGGCGTTTTCGATCACCTTGACGTCTTTGCCGTCCATGACGGAGACGCAGGAATTCGTGGTTCCGAGGTCGATACCAATAACTTTAGCCATATCATTCTCTCCTTGAAGCAAGCTGTCGGGACCCTTGTCAGGCATTCCATAAACAGCCCCTTACGGGATGGTCTGTTGGATTTCGCAAGCGTGTGCTGCGGCGATGCGGCGTATATAAGAAGGGCTTTTGACGACTGCAAGGCGGATGAGCGCCCGGAAGCGAGCAATTTGAGCCCTTTGCTACACAAAATCAGGGGGTATGGTCACGCGAATCGGCCACAGCGGACAAGCGCGCCGTTCGCACTGATATAAGTCATCCCCGGGCGGATGAAAACCTCATTGACCCATGAGCACGTCGAGCAGCGTCCGGCGCCGGTTTTGCGTCGAAATCACGGCATCTCCGCCCACCTCCGCCGGCGGCACGAGGTCCTGGTTCAGGGCGGCGTCGGCGCCTTCCTGCGGGAACTCCATCGGGATGCCTTCCTCCAGGTCGCCGGGCAGCCGGCGGGGGGTGGAGGCGGTCGCCTCGCCGCCGATGCCGTCCGCCGGCAGGTCGGGGAAATTGCCGTTGGTTTCGGGATCGGCGTTGGAAATGATGTCGCCGATCGTCGAGGGCAATTCTTCCGCCGGCTCGATGGTGCTCGGCGGGATCTCTTCGGCGGGCTGGCCGCTACCGAAGAGCGGCGCCGGCGACAGCCCTTCATGGGCGGCCTTCATGAAATCGTGCCAGGCAATCGCCGGCAGGCCGCCGCCGGTGACCTTCTTCATCGACTTGCCGTCGTCGTTGCCGAACCAGACGCCGGTGGTCAGGTTGCTGGTGTAGCCGACGAACAGCGCGTCGCGGAAGGATTGCGTCGTGCCGGATTTTCCCGCCACCTGCCAGCCGTCGAGCCGCGCCTTCTTGCCGGTGCCTTCGGTGATCACCCGCATCAGCATGGCGTTCATATTGATCACCACCGCCTCGCTCAGCACCCGCGGAGGGTTGTCGTAGGTGTTTTCGTAAAGCACCTTGCCGGAGGCGGTGGAGATGCGGCGGATGACATGGGCGGTCGCCTTGTAGCCGCCGTTCATGAACGGCGCATAGGCCGAGGTCAGCTCCAGCAGCGAGACTTCCGACGTGCCGAGCGCGATGGAGGCATTGGCCTGCAGCGAGGATTCGATGCCGAGACGGTGGGCGACCTTGGCGACCCGCGCCGGCCCGACTTCCATGACGAGCTGGGCGGCGATGGTGTTCAGCGAATTGGCGAGCGCCGAGGCGAGCGTTACCGGGCCGCGATATTTCAGGTCGTAATTTTCCGGCGTCCACTTGCCGATCCTGACCGGCGCATCGTTGCGGACCGAGCCGGGGGTGATGCCCATTTCGAGCGCTGCGGCATAAACGAAGGGCTTGAAGGCCGAGCCCGGCTGGCGCTTGGCGGTGACGGCGCGGTTGAACTGGCTTTCGGCATAGTCGCGGCCGCCGACGAGCGCGCGGACGGCACCGGTGCCGTCGATGGAAACGAGGGCGGCCTGCGAGGCGTTGAGTTTCTTGCCGTCGGCGTCGAGCGCCGTGGTCAATGCTTCCTCGGCCTTCTTTTCCAGGCCGATATCGATGGTCGTGTCGACGACCAGGTCTTCCTTGATGTCGCCGACCAGCGCCGGCAGCTGGTCCATCACCATGTCGGCGACATAATGTTCGGCGCCCGACCAGTAGCTTTTCGCCTGCGTCGGCGTCTGCGACATCGCTGTCTTGATCTCGGTGTCCGTGATGAAACCTTCCTCGCGCATCGCCCCCAGCACCAGCTGGGCACGCGCCTCGGCCGCTTCCGGATCGCGCGCCGGCGAAAGCCGCGACGGCGCCTTCAGCAGGCCAGCAAGCAGCGCCGCCTCGCCGAGGTTGACGTCACGGGCCGATTTGTTGAAGTAACGCCGCGAGGCCGCCTCGACGCCATAGGCGTTCGAGCCGAAGAATACGCGGTTGAGATACATCGCCAGGATCTGGTCCTTGGAATAGTTCTGCTCCAGCCAGAAGGCGAGCAGCACCTCCTGCACCTTGCGCTCCAGCGTACGCTCCTGCGACAGGAACATGTTCTTGGCCAGCTGCTGCGTCAGCGTCGAGCCGCCCTGCACCATGCGGCCGGTGGTGACGTTGGTCAGCATGGCGCGGGCAAGGCCGAGCGGATCGACGCCGAAATGCGAATAGAAGCGCCGGTCCTCGATGGCGATCACCGCCATCGGAATGTAGGGCGACATGTTTTCCAGCGACAGCGCCTCGCCGCCGGTGGAGCCGCGGTTGGCGATCGTCGTGCCGTCGACGGCGGTGATCTTGATGTTCGGCGGCCTGTCGGGAATCGACCAGGTGCTGGCGCTCGGCATGCGCGCGCCGTAATAGATGACGAGGCCGGCGACCGCGATGCCGCCCCAGATGCCGAGAACCAGGCACCAGTAGGTCACGAAACGCAGGAAGCCGGTGATGCCGCCGCCCCTGGCGCGGCGGGCCTTGCCGGCCTTCGGCGGCTTGGCTGCCTTCGCCGGTTTTGCGCCGCGTCCTGATCCGCTGCCGATGCGGTCTTCCGCTTCCATCCGTATCTCGCCGCCGCCGCGCGGGCGTTCCGCCTCGAAGGAAGGTTCAATGCGCTGACGTGATCTGTCGTTCCCTGCCATATGCCGACCGGCTGCGTCCCGTTCTGTTCGATGCGGTCAGCGTCCTGCATGCCGCCCAAAGCCTTGAAATGACCGAACGGCACATGCGTTGCGGCCGTTCTTTCCCCGGCAATGGCGATGAACTTTAAATGCGGCGATTTAAGGGGGCGTTAAAGGCTTTGTTGAGGAAACGTTAACGACCTCAATCCCTTGCGGCAAGATTTCACGCACTGCCGGCGCCCGATAATCCGCCGTTCCGGCCTCTTGACAGCTGCAAATTCCAATGAGAACATACAGTGAACAAAGGAGATCGTTATGACCCATGCGGAACAGGTGATCGAACGGACAATGGCGATGGTGGCCGAGTGCAGGGCGGCGCGGGAGCGCGAGATGGAAATGCGCCGCAAGCGGCTCGCCCGCATCGATCTTTCCATCAGGCCGAAATATGTTCTGAAGAACGGCGTACAGTTGCAGCTGAAGCTGAACGGCTGAACCGGCCACCCCAGGCGGCTTGCGCGCAAGAAACGGCGTGCAGGAATCGGGTGGCACCCGGTTTGCCCTTCCGGCATGGAACGCGGGCGGAGGATGGCATGAAAAAACCGGGATCGATGAAGGGGCTGGAGGAGTTCGGCCGGGTACGCCTTTCCCAAAATTTCTTCATGCGCGAATTCCTGCATTCGGAAATCGCCGATTTCTACAGGATCCCCAATATACCGGATGATCCGGATCTGGCGATCGCCGCCGGCACGAAGCTGTGCGAGGAACTGCTGGAACCATTGCAGCAGGCGTTCGGACGCATCCACATCCGCTCGGCCTACCGCAATGCCGCCGTCAACGGTTTCGGCAACAGGCACAATCTCAACTGCTCCTCCAACAAGGCCAGTTGCGCCGATCACATCTGGGACCGGCGCGACGCGCAGGGCTTCATGGGCGCCACGGCGACGATCGTCGTGCCCTGGGCCTGGGACCGGCGGCGCGAGGAGGGCGGCTGGCAGTCGCTTGCCTGGTGGATCCACGACCACCTGCCTTATGCGTCCTTGTGCTTCTTTCCAAAACTCTGGGCGGTCAACATCCAGTGGCACGAGATGCCGCGCCGCACGATCCGCAGTTTTGCCGCTCCGCGCGGCCTGCTGACCAAGCCGGGCATGGCCAATCATGAAGGCAGCCATGCGGACTTCTACCGCGGATTTCCACCTGGCCCCGAACCGAAAGGCTGAGCTTGCCTTCGCCCAGTCGAAGGAATAGGCGATAGTCAAAGAACAAGCCTGGATGCGGCGCGGAAGGGAAACGGCCATGGATATTTCCGAAATCACCATCGAAGGCGATACGCCCGGCATCGCCTGGCGCCTGCCGGTCTTCCATTTCAAGGGTGACGACAGCCGGGCGCCGACCGTCTATATCCAGGCGGCCCTGCATGCCGGCGAACTGCCGGGTACGGCGCTCGTGCATTTCCTCTGCGAGCGGCTGCGCCGCGCCGAAGCCGAGGGGGCGATTGCCGGTTCGCTGACCATCGTACCGCATGCCAATCCGATCGGCCTGGCACAATCGCATTTCGGCGAGTTGCAGGGGCGTTTCGACCTTGGCTCGCGGGCGAATTTCAACCGCGATTTCCCGCTGATCCCGCTGGAGAAACGCGATACGCTGCTGGCCGATCTCGGCCGATTTTCCGCCACCGACCGGCTGAAGCGCAAGCTGCTGCACATGGCGCTCGGCGCCGAGCTGGTGCTCGACCTGCATTGCGACGATGAATCGCTGCAATATGCCTATATCGACACCGTCTTCTGGCCGGAGGCGGCCGATCTGGCCTCGGCGCTGTCCATGGATGCCGTGCTGCTCTCGGATGGCGAAAGCTCCGCCTTCGAGGAAGCGGTGGGGTATGCCTGGAAACACGAAGGTGGTGGCGAACGAAGAACCAGCCTGCCCGGCCGGCTTTCGACCACGCTGGAACTGCGCGGCACGCGCGAGGTCTATCCCGAGATGGCGGCCGCCGATGCCGAGGGGCTTTTCCGGTTCCTCGTCGCCCGCGGCATCGTCAGGGCTGTGTCGGAACCGTTGCCTGCCTTTGCCAGGCCCGCCGCACCGCTGGACAATATCGAGATGATCCGCGCCCCGGAGGCAGGCACCGTGCTCTTCCACCGCGACATCGGCGACCGTGTCGAGGCCGGCGAACGGCTGGCGACCATCGTCACCCGTCCCGGCTTTCCGGAAGGCGCGATCGAGGTTTGGGCGCCGCAGGCCGGCCTGATCGTCACCCGCGTCTCCAGCCGCTTCGCCCGCCGCCGCGGCGACCTGATGAAGATTGCCTGCGATTTGCCGAGCAGCGCCAGCCGCAAGCCCGGCACGCTGGAGGATTGATCGGGGAGGATGCGGGCGCCGGTACTGTGGGTTATCGGAAACGGCGGGCATGCTTGCCGGGCTGTCGCCAACGGCAATGACAGGGCATAGTCGCTGCGATGCATCGCTTTCTATGCAGGCGGCTCCGACCCAAGGGTGGCACGCAATCCGTCTTGTAGCGAAGAGGGCGGTGTCCAGCCGAGAAGGCTGTGGATCTTGCCCGTATCCACCGTCAGCGAACCGAGCAGCCGCTCGGCCATCGCCCCGCGGCCCCAAAATTTCAGCGCGGCGGATATCCAGGATGGCGGGACAGAAAACTGGCGCGCCGGTTTTCCGGCAGCAGCGGCGATCTCCGTTACCAGCGCGCCGATCGACGGGCGTTCGGCATCGGCGACCAGAAACACCTGCCCGGCGGCGGCGGGTTGATCGAGAACGCGGATGATCGCATCCGTGAGATTGCCGACATAGACCAGCGACCGTTCGTTGCGAACGGCGCCGAAAGGCAGCGGCAGGCCGGTGGTGGACAGCCTGACGAGGCTGGCGAAATTCGCCTTCACCCCCGGGCCGTAGACCAGCGGCGGGCGCAGCACGGTCACCGCCATGCCGGTTTCGCCCGCCAGCGCCAGCAGGCCGTCTTCTGCTTCCCGCTTCGAGATGCCGTAACCATCCTCCGGCCGGGGCGGATCGCTTTCGCGGAACGGATGGCCGGGCAGCGTGCGCTCGCCATTGACCTTGACCGAGCTCAGGAACACGAACTGTCGCACGCCGGCCCGCGCCGCCTGTCGGGCGAGGTTGAGCGTGGCGTCGACGTTGACGGCCCGGTAGGCCGCGAGCGGATCGGTTGCGGTTTCGTTGAGCACATGGGTGCGGGCTGCAAGGTGGATGACGATTTCGGTTCCGGCGAGTGCGGCGCTCCAGTCGGTGTCGCCGGTCATGTCGCCGACGACGACGTGGCCGGTGCCCTGCCTGCGGCTTGCACCGCGATAGGCCATGCCGCGGCTGGCAAGGTCCCGCATCAGGGCCTGGCCGACAAAACCCGTGGCGCCGGTGACCAGGATCATTTCCGGCGTGTCCGCGACAGAAGTTCGCCGTAAAGCTCGGCGTAAGCGGCGCACATGCGGTCGATGGTGAACAGCGCCTCGTAGCGGGCCAGCGCCGCCTGGCCGAAAGCCGCGGCCTGGGCCGGATCGCCAGCAAGTTTCGTCATTGCTTCGGCAAGGGCGCCGGCATCGTCCGGCGCGGTGACGATGCCGGTCGTGCCATCGAGGTTGACGTAGCTGGTGCCGCTGCCGACCTCGCAGGTGATCATCGGTTTGGCGAACATCGATGCTTCCACCAGCGACAGGCCAAAAGCTTCCGAACGCAGATGCGAGGGAAAGACGGTGGCATAACTGAGCTCCAGCAGCGCGCTCTTGTCCTCGTCGTCGAGCGCGCCAAGGAAAAACACGTTGCCGGCGCCAAGCCTCTCCGCCTGCTGTTTCAGCTCCGCTTCCATCGGCCCGGCGCCGACGATGGCGACCGGCAGCCCGGTGCGTTTTGCGGCGTCGATCAGGATATGCAGACCCTTGTAGTAGCGCAGCACGCCGACGAAGAGGAAGAATGTCTCCGGCAGCTTCCGCCGCCACTCCGCCTTCTTCGCCTCGCTGGCCGGCGCACAGGAGGCGCGGTCGAGGCCGATCGGGATGACGGTGCACTTGTCCTTGAAATCGCTGAGGTCGAGGCTCGATTGCAGGTAGTTGGGGGAGGTCGGCACGATGCGGTCGACGCTGCCGAGAAACGCCCGCATCAGCGGACGATACAGCGTCAGCAGCCCCTTCTGCTTGACGATGTCGGAATGATAGGTGACCAGCGTCGGCTTGTTGAGCCGGCTGGCGAAATGCACCATGTCCATGAACGGCCAGGGGAAATGATAGTGGACGATATCCGCCTCCGCGGCGAGCGCTCGAAACCGTCCGAACGCCTCCAGCGAAAAACCGGTCGAGGCGACTTCGAGGTTGAGCTTCGCCTTGTGCGCCCAGTGCCCTTCGAACAGCACGGTGTTCAGGTCCGGCTCGCGGCTGAGCGACAGCACGTCCGTCTGCACGCCCAGCGGCGCCGTTCCCTTGGCGATGGCATGGATCGTGCGCTCGACGCCGCCGAACGTGTCGGGCCAGTAGGTCTTGAAGAAATGCAGGACGCGCATGCCGGGGCCTTCGGATCGGAGAAACGGGCCGGTGATACGACAGGCCGCCCGCCTTTCCAAGAAGAAAGCGTCAGCCGCGTTTGCCGCCGACGGTTGCCAGCACCGAACCGCCGATGACCAGCAGTGCCGCAAGCGCCAGCGTCAGCGTTGCCGGTGCAGCACCTGTCGCCACCAGCAGCGCGGTTGAAATCAGCGGTGCCAGGTAGGACAGCGCGCCGAGCAGCGGTAGGTGGCCATGCTTGGTGGCATGGTCCCAGGCGAGGAAGGCGAGGCCGACCGGCCCCAGCCCGAGGCAGAGAATGGCGATCCACTGGCCGGCATCCGGCGCCGTGCTGGTTTCGAACAGCAGGTGGCAGAGCCCGCCCGCCAGCGCCACCGCGCCGCAGATGCCGACGATCATGCCGCTCGGCGTGCCCTCGAAACGACGGTTGAGCACCGAATAACCCGACCAGACCAGGGCGCAGGCAAAAGCGGCGAGATAACCGCTGACGGCACCCGTAAAACCGCCCGCGCCGCCGTTGCGGGCGAGAATGATGATGCCGGTGCCGGCAAAACCGAGCAGGGCGCCGACGACATGGCGCGGTTTCAAGCCTTCGCCCGGCAGCAGGGCCGAAAACAACACGATGAACAGCGGCCAGAGATAAGCGACGAGGCTGGCTTCTGCGACCGGCGCCGTTTGCAATGCGTAAAAATACAAAGCGTGGTAGCCGAACAGGCCGAGAAAGGCGACGATCCACGGCTGCCAGGGCTGGCGCATCTCCGCTAGCGCCGCTCGGCCACGCACGGCGAGAAGAATGATGCCGGCGACGAAGGCGACGGCGAATGTCAGCGCCAGAAGTTCGAAAGGCGGCAGGCTGCCGGCATTGGCGGTGAGCAGGGCGAGGCAGGCCCAGAGGAGGATCGCCACGATGCCGATCGTCGTTGCTCTCGTGCGGTTCGCCGTCGTCATGTCGTTCCTTCTTTGGCGCTCAGGCCGTTGTTCGTTGTCGGTCCCGTTTCCCGCGGTCGCATGTGGCATCCCCTTCTCCCCGCTGGGGAGAAGGGGCAGGTCGCACCCGCTCATGCCGCCGTTTCGGCAGATGCCTAGAGGATTTCCTGTGAACAGGAGTTCACAGGAAATCCTCTATCCTTTTGTTTTTGCCGGATTATCCGACGCCGAAGCGATTCCGCTCCGGCTGGAAATGCTCTAACCGCTCACCAAAAAGCCGGATAGCCAAATCCTGCACGATTTTGTGCAAATCCTTCGCAACGCGATGAAAGGACGGCGTGCCTGGCTTCAATGCCCCTTGCGAAACCGCAACGGCGTGATGCCGCGCGACTGGCGCAGCCGGCGGGTGAGGGCACTCTGGTCCGGATGGCCGGTCAAAAGCGCAATGTCGGCGATCGGCAGTTCTGTATTCGCCAGCAGGTCGAGTGCTGCGTCGAGGCGCATCTCCATCAGCATCGCATGCGGCGTCGTGCCGTGATGCGTCCGGAACAGGCCGTGCAGCCGCGTCTCGCCCACACCGGCTTCGCGGGCGATGTCCGAGACACCGAGCGGGCGGTCGACATGGGCGCGCATGAAGGCGAGCGCGCGGTCGAGATACCGGGTGGAGCTTTCGGCCGAGGGTTTGGCCGGCTGCGACAAAGCCGAATACAGCAGGCTGCACCAATTGGTGCGCAGGCTGGCGCTCACCTCGCCGTCGCCGGCGGCAGCGGAAAGATGGTCGAGCAAAGCCTGCACGGCCGGCCGGATCTCGAAGAAGGCGGAGGCGGAATAGCGGGCGACGGCCGGTTCGTCGAGCGCCGGGCAGCGGGCATCGACGACGATGAAACCGTTGCGCCCGCCGGCGCGAAAGGCATGGCGGGTGCCGGCCGGAATGACCGCGCCGCGGCCGCTCGCCACGACACCGCCCTTGCCGCCGATCTCCAGCTCCAGCACGCCGAGCCGCGGCAGGACGATCTGGTGGAAGTTGTGGCAATGCAGCTCCGCCTCGCCGCCATAGCTGCGAAAGCTGAGATAGTCGTCGCTGGCCGAAACGTCCATGGTGATCCGCGCTGGCAGGAATGCGTCTGGTGGCCCTATATCATTGGCGGGCTTTTCGGCAAAAGCCAAAATCCTTGGCCGCGCGCATTCAGTTTTTCCCGGCCATGGCCTACATAGTCAGGCGAAGCAGACAACAAAAGAAGGCCGTCCATGACCGTTTCCTCTTCGTCCCCCGTCGATCCCGTCAAACTCGAAAAGCTCGCGGAAACTGCCGTCCGGGTGGGCCTTCAGCTGCAGAAGGGGCAGGATCTCGTCGTGACCGCGCCGATCGCCGCCCTGCCGCTGGTACGGCTGATCACCAAGCATGCCTATCTTGCCGGCGCCGGCCTCGTCACCACCTTCTATGCAGACGAGGAGGCGACACTCGCCCGTTATCGCCATGCGCCCGACGAAAGTTTCGACAAGGCGTCCGGCTGGCTTTACGACGGCATGGCCAAGGCCTTTGCCAACGGTGCTGCCCGGCTGGCGATTGCCGGCGACAATCCGATGCTGCTGTCTGCCGAGGATCCGTCCAAGGTGGCGCGGGCAAACCGCGCCAATTCGATGGCCTACAAGCCGGCGCTGGAGAAGATCTCGAATTTCGACATCAACTGGAACATCGTCTCCTATCCCAACCCCTCCTGGGCGAAGCAGGTCTTTCCGGAGCTGGCCGAGGACGACGCGGTGCGCCGCCTGGCCGATGCCATCTTCGCCGCCTCGCGCGTCGATGTCGCCGATCCGATCGCCGCCTGGGCCGCCCATAATGCCGATCTCGGCAAGCGCTCCGCCTGGCTGAACGGAAAGCGGTTTTCCGCGCTGCATTTCACCGGTCCCGGCACCGATCTCACCGTCGGCCTTGCCGACGGCCACGAGTGGCATGGCGGCGCCTCGACGGCCAAGAACGGCATCACCTGCAATCCCAACATCCCGACGGAGGAGGTGTTCACCACGCCGCATGCCTTGCGGGTCGAAGGACACGTATCGAGCACCAAGCCGCTGTCGCACCAGGGCACGCTGATCGACGACATCCGCGTGCGTTTCGAGGCCGGCCGCATCGTCGAAGCCAAGGCGAGCCGTGGCGAGGAGGTGCTGAACAAGGTGCTGGATACCGACGAAGGCGCCCGGCGCCTCGGCGAAGTGGCGCTGGTGCCGCATTCCTCACCGATCTCGAAAAGCGGCATCCTGTTCTTCAATACGCTGTTCGATGAAAACGCCTCGTGCCACATCGCGCTCGGCCAGTGCTATTCGAAGTGCTTCCTCGATGGTGCCTCGCTCAGTCCGGATGAGATCGCCGCGCAGGGCGGCAATTCCAGCCTGATCCATATCGACTGGATGATCGGCTCCGGCGACGTGGATATCGACGGCGTCACGGCGGATGGCAGCCGCGTCGCCGTCATGCGCAAGGGCGAATGGGCGCAATAGAGGCATCGTCAATGGCAGGCCCGCGCCTCAGGCGGCGCGGCTGCCCGCCGGTTTGGCGCCAGCGGGCAGGCTTGCCTGCTGGCTTATCCACACGCTCGCCAGCACGGCGACGAAGCCGGCGATCTGCAGCGGCGTCAGGCTCTGCCCGAGCAGCAGCCAGCCGAGCAGGGTGGCGACGAGCGGGCTGAGGAAACCGAGCGACGCTGCCGCGGAAGGCTCGATGCGCGAGAGGCCGCGAAACCACAAGAGATAGGTGAAGGCCGCGCCGATCAGGCCGAGATAGGCCATGCCGAACACGTTTTCTGTCGTCGGCACCGGTGGCACCGGTTCCAGCCGCAACACGAGCGGGATCAGAAGCAGGCCGCCGGCCGTCAGCTGCCAGGCGGTGAAGGTGAGGCTGGAGACCGGCGGTTTCCAGTGGCGGGCCAGCACTGTGCCGAAGGCCATCGATACCGCACCGGCCAGCCCCGCCATGATGCCGATGGGATCGAGCGCTGCCCGAGGCGTCAGCACCAGCAGCGCGACGCCGAAAATGCCGGTCAGCCCCGCCACGACGGCGAGCGGCCGTATCTGTTTTGCCAGGACGAGGCGCGACAAAGCGATAACGATCAGCGGCTGCACGGCGCCGACAGTGGCGGCCACGCCACCGGGCAGCCGATAGGCGGAGACGAACAGCATCGCCCAGAAGAAGGAAAAATTGAGTGCGCCGAGCACGAAAGCCCGCCGCCACCAGATGCCATGCGGCAGTTGGCGGACGAGCAGCAGCAGCAGCAGGCCCGCCGGCAGGGCGCGCAGCAGCGACACGGTCAGCGGATAACCCGTCGGCAGGAAACTGGTGGTGACGTAATAGGTGCTGCCCCTGGATCGCCGGTGCGATGGCGGTCAGCAGGACGTCGGCGGCATATCCGGAATTTGTCTTCATCTCAATAATCTTGACTTCAAGATAAACTGCAGCATAGGCGTAAATATCTTGACGTCAAGATGTCCGGGTCTTATCGGAAAGGAACACCGAGGGCGGCAGATGGATCACGTCGACAGAATTCTGGACCAGTGGCGGCGCGAAAGGCCGGATCTCGACGTCACCGCGATGGGCATTCTTGGCCGGCTGAAGCGGCTTTCGACACATCTTTCCCGCGAGGTCGAAGCCGTGCTGCAGCAAAACGGTCTGTCGTCATCCAGCTTCGACGTACTGGCGACGCTGCGCCGCTCCGGCGCGCCCTATCGCCTGTCGCCGGGCGATCTCCTGGCGACGACCATGGTCACCTCGGGCACGATGACCAACCGCATCGACCAGCTGGAGAAAACCGGTCTGGTGGAGCGCGTGGTCAATCCGCAGGATCGCCGCAGCGTACTCATCGCCTTGACGGAAAAGGGCTTTTCCCTGGTGGAGAAGACGGTGACGGAGCATGTCGTCAACCAGAACCGGCTGGTCGAAAGTCTGCCGGCAGACGAGAAGGCCGCGCTCGACGGGCTGCTGCGCCAACTGCTGGCTGCGTTCGAGTGAAGCCGGAAATGCTCCAACTCTTTGTTTTTGCAACATTCCGTTGCCTAAGCGGTCCCGCTTCGGTCGGAAATACTCTAGATCTTCGACAGCGCCTGCCGGATCCGCTGCAGATGCGCCTTGCGTTTGGTGCTATGGTATCCGCGCCGCTCGGTTTCCGTCAGCCGCGGATCGAACCCCTCGCGATAGAGCTCGAGCATATCGACGCTATGGCCGCCGGCCTCCAGCGTCTCCTTCGCCGTGCGGGCGACGACGGCGGCAAAACTGTGTTCCAGCGGATGGGCGAAGACGAGAAGCAGGCGCATGATCAAAACAGGTTTCCCTGTTCCGGCGGTTTTTCGGGCGCGGCCGGTTTTGCGCTGCGCTTGCGGGACGGAGTAGGCGGCGTGTCGGCGGGCGGCAGCGGCGGGCCGGCTTCGCTGCCGGTGACGGCGTTGACACGGGCATCGGCGAACTGGATGGAGATCGCCGCGCTGGGGCCAAGTGCCGCTGCCCGCGACACCGGCCTGTCGTCGGCATCGCGGATCACCGCATAGCCGCGCAGCAGCACGTTCTTGTAGGACAGCGATTGCAGCACCCGGTCCTGCGCCAGCACATCGGCGCGCCAACGGCGAAGCTGGTGGGCGAGCGTGCTGTCGGCATGGCGCGTCAGGTTGGACAGCCGGTCGCGGAAGCGCGCCACCTGCGTATCGAGGCGGGCCGGCACCAGCCCGAGCACGGCATCCGCCCGCTTCAGCCGGGAGTTTAGTTCGGCGGTGCGGCGCTCGATGAACCGCTCGATACGGACCATCCGCTCGTTCACCTGCTGGCGGCGCTCGTTGATGCGACCCGTCAACAGCTCCGGCCGCAGATGGGCGGCGAACCGCTCGAAGCCGCGGCGTTTGTTGATGGTGTTCAGCGACAGGCCACGTCCCAGGCCCACGGCAGCCTCGTCGAAGCGACGGCGCGGCAAGGCGAGCAACTGGTCGAGCGAGGGCAGCGCCCGCACCAGCGAACGGAGGTTCTGGCGGCGCTGGTCCATGTGGCGGCCGGTGCCGCCCTGCAGCCGGGCAGAGAGCGCCGCAAGCTGCGACTGCAGCTCGGCCTTCACGGGCACGGCCATTTCCGCCGCCCCGGTCGGCGTCGGTGCACGCACGTCGGCGGCATAATCGATCAACGTCCAGTCGGTCTCGTGGCCGACGGCCGAAATCAGCGGGATGCGACTTTCGGCCGCCGCCCGGACGACGATCTCGTCGTTGAAGCTCCAGAGGTCTTCGAGGCTGCCGCCGCCACGGGCGACGATCAGCACGTCCGGCCGCGGAATGGCGCCATCGGGCGACAGCGCGTTGAAACCGTGGATCGCATTGGCGACCTCCTGGCCGGAGCCTTCGCCCTGGACTTTTACCGGCCAGAGCAGCACCCGCACCGGAAAGCGGTCGGAAATACGGTGCAGGATATCGCGAATGACCGCCCCGGTCGGCGAGGTGACGACGCCGATGACCCGCGGCAGAAACGGCAGGCGCCGCTTGCGTTCGGGATCGAACAGGCCCTCGGCGGCAAGCTTGCGCTTGCGCTCCTCGATCAGCGCCATCAGCGCGCCGGCGCCGGCCGGTTCCAGGCTTTCGATGACGATCTGGTATTTCGACGAGCCCGGAAAGGTGGTGACCTTGCCGGTGGCGATGACCTCCATGCCCTCTTCCGGCCGGAACTTTAGCCGGCTCATCGTGCCTTTCCAGATGACGGCGTCGATGCGCGCACGGTCGTCCTTCAGCGAAAAATAGGCGTGGCCGGAGGAATGCGGGCCGCGATAGCCGGAAATCTCGCCGCGCACCCGCACCTGGTCGAATGCCGTTTCCACCGTGCGCTTGATCGAGCCGGAAAGTTCCGAAACGCTGTATTCGGTCAGGTTCGATGGGGTGTCGACGTCGAAGAGATTGGCCATGGCGCGATCCTAGCCGATGACGGCGCCGCGGTCAGCAGCAAACCTCCGCTCCATCCGCCTCTTCCCCGAAAAAGCAGGAGAGGATGATTTTGCGCGGCATGGCTCGCGCCTTGACGGTCCGCTCTCCGCATGACTGGCCCTCCAGTTCCAGCATCGTCAAAGGCTTGGCATGGCATTTGACCGGAAACATCGGGTCGCGTGTCAAAAAGATCGTCCCCGCCGATCCCCGCGCCGCCGGCGGAACGCATCATGGGGAACCGTCATTTCCAAGGAGTTTCCGATGGCCGACCGTTTTGCCAATACCCAACCTTCGCTGTCCGGGCCCGCAAGCTCGGGTTTTTCGATCACGCCGAACGATGCGACCGATCTCGCCGAGACGGTCCGGGCGCTTTATGTCGGCGGCGGTGGCAACCTCAGCGTCACGATGCTGTCGGGTGAGGTGGTGACGCTGGCCAATGTGTTTGCCGGTTCGATCCTGCCGTTGCGGGCGGTGCGCGTGCGCGCCACCGGCACCACCGCCACCGACATCGTGGGCCTGGTCTGATGGTGGTCGATGCTCAGATCTCGTTGACCGGTTGCGGGCGCCCGTTGCCCTTCTGGGCGCTGCCGGGGGCCCTTGCCGCCGATATCGCCGGCGGGCCGGCCAAACCGCCGGCTTTCGCCTTCGATGCACGGCGCAACGCCTGCGTCCTGACCGGCCTCGCGCCGGCAAGCATTGCAGCGGCCACGGCCGCCGCAATCGGCGATGCGGTGCGCCCCGTCGCCTTCGCCGATCTTTTCTTGTTCAGCCGCGCCGGGACGGCCACCTATCTCGATTCGGATGGCACGATCAGGACGGCAGCCGCCGACACGGCGCGCTTCGACTGGTCGCACGGCAGCCGCCAGTTGCTGGTCGAGGCGCAGGTCGCCAATCTGCTGCTGCAGTCGCGCAATCTCGCCGCCTCGCCCTGGACCGCCGTCGACATGGCGGCGGTTCGCGGCCAGCCGAGCCTTTTCGGCGATGGCGATGCTTTCCGGCTGACCGGTGCCTCCACGGATGCCCGGTATTCCCAGTCGGTTTCGGTCACGTCCGGCCAGACCTATTGCTTCTGGGCCTGGATGAAACCCAGAACGGCGGCGCAATCGCGGTTGCGAGCCTATGACGGCGCCAATGCCGCCGGCTACGAAATCACTGTCAGCTGGGCCAGCCGCACGGCCGCGAGCACCGGCAGCGGCTCGGCTACGCCGTTCGTCACCGCCTTTCCCGGCGGTTATTACCGTGTCGGCTTCAGTTTTACGCCGGCCGGCACGGCGCTGCAGCTGCAGATGTTCAGCGGCGCCGGCACGGTGGACTTCGACGGCGCGCAGCTGGAAAGCGGCTTGTCGCCGTCGTCCTACGTGCCGACGACGACGGCGTCCGTCACACGCAGCGGCGATGTCTGCCGGTTCTCGCCGACTGGCGAAGCGGTGTTGCAGCGCGCCGCTGCCGGCGTCGTCATCCGCGGGCAGGGCATGCGCGGGGCGTTCGGCGCCATTGTCGGCGGAACCGCGATGTCGCGGCTCGTCGGCTTCAACAGCACGCAGAACAGCATCGTTTTCGGCGCGAGCAGCATCGTCACGCTGGCGTCAGCGGCCGCTCCCCTGCCGCCCTTCGGTGTTGCTGCCGCCTGGAGCGGATCGGGCAAGGCGGGGTCCTACAACGGAGCAACGGTGCAGAATACCGCGGTTGCGCTCGATACGACCCTGACGAAGAGTTATCTCGGCCGCGCCGAGAGCGGCAATGTCTCTTCCGGCCACTATGATTTCATTGCGCTCTATCCGTTCCGCATGGCGGATGCGGCGCTGCCGGCCAAGGCGGTGGCGCATCTGTGAACCCGCCCCGCGCGTCGCGTCCGGCCCCGGGGCCGGGCGCGATCGGATCATTTCTCTTCCGGCAGCACGCGGTAAAGCGTGAGGTCGGAACCTTCGGCTGCCGGCAGTGCCTCCAGATAAGCGGGAATGTTTCCGCGCGCCAGGTCCGCGTATAGTCCCCGCGGCTCCAGTTCGGCAAAATGGTGCGTCTGCCAGTCGCCGGCGCAATAGGCAATCACGGTGACGCCGGCGCCGCGCAGGAAGGACTCGGCCTGCTGCGGATTGGAAAGGCCGATATACATCTCGGTCAGAATGCCGCCCTGGTTGCGGTGATAGGGCGCAGAGAGGATGCGGTGCGGCGTAAAGCGCAGCATCGCGGCGCCAAATTCGATGGACGACGCCACGACACCCGGTTCCAGTGCCGAGAGCTGGGCCAGCGCCGCCTGCGACGAGCAACGCGGGCCGGGTTTCGTTTCGGCAAGGGGCGAGTGTTCGACAAGGCCTTTGACCCCCTGGGCGCCGAGAACGCCGCCGAGCCCCCAGGCGGAGGGCACGCAGAGAAACGCCGTGACGATATAGACGAAACCCGCCCCCATGTTTTCCGGGTCGGCATTGGCGATGCGGCGGATCTCCATCAAGAGCAGCGCGAGCGGCAGGATGGCAAGGAGATTGGCAAAGGCCGCGCCGCGCACCTGGAACATCGCCACGGCGACGCCGACCAGCAGCAGGGCTCCGAGTACGGCATGCATTTCAACCCGGTCCCGCCGCCAGATGCGGAAGGCGCAGACGGCCAGCGCAAACAGGCCCGTTCCGTAAAAACCGCCGACCGAGCCGGGATCCAGTCTTATCAGCCTGAAGAGCGATTGCGCTTCGCTGACATTGGAAAGCCACAGGTTGGCGATCATCGGATCGAGGTCGCTCAAAGGATTGCCGAGGCATTGCGGCGCCAGCGTCACCAGCGCGCTGAGCACCATGATGCCGGAGGCGCCGAGCACCGTCAGCCGCATCGGCATGGAAAAGCCGTTGGCGGCATAGGTCGAGGCAAACAGCATGGTGGCGCCGACCGAGGTCAGGCCGTAGAAGCCGAGCGACAGGCTGTCGCAGGTCACCAGCCCATAGAGGCCGGGCGGCACCGTCGAAAAGAAGGCGACGGACATGCCGATGACGAGCGCGATGCAGAAGGCGCGCGTCGGGCGGGCGATGTCGGCGCCATGCCAGGCCCAGAGCCCGGCGACGATCAGGCAGGCGACGGCGACATGCGGCACCGTCTCGACGCCGACGGCAATCGCCAGCGCGACCGCAAGCCCGGCAATCGCAAAACTCGCCGGCCGGCGCTCAGGATCGACCAGCATGGCGGCGACGATCGCCATCAGCAGCAGCTGGACATTGTGGTGGTCGATGGCGCCCGGCAGGAAACGGTTGCCGGTGACCAGGTAGATGGCGGTCAGCCCCATCGCCGCATGCATCACCGCCGTGCCGCCGATCCGCCGGCCGGCAAGCCCCATGACAAAAAGCAGGCAGACACCGAGGCCCATCGGCCAGGCGGCAAGCGCTGCGGCTTCCGCTGCCGTGTGCGGCAGGAACAGGTCGAAGAACGAGATCAGGTTGGCGATCGGCAGGTCGACGAGCCGCGACCAGTGCATCGGCGTCCCGTCTTCGAGGCCAAGCCTGTACTGCTGCATGTCGAACCAGTTCTGGCCGGCCAGCAAGTCGCGCACTTCGACGAGCCGCATGGCATCGTCATTGTCGGCGCCGACATAGTCGTGGGAGCCCGGCATGTTCAGCGCGGCGAGCACGAGCATGGTGATAATGCCGTAAAGGACCACGGCAAAACGCAACTGGGCGAGCAGGTGCCCGGATGCCGTGCGTGAAGCCGCACCCCGGCCGGCGGTTTCCGTCGTCAGTGCCGCATTCGCCATGCTGCCCGTCCTTTAACGCGATACAAGAAGGTGACGGAAACCATGCCTTAACCTTCTCAAGAAATAGTAAAATCCGAATGCGGCGCGCAGTTTGCCGATGGTTTTCTTGAGTTGCGGGTAGAAATCATGGTTGTTGCTGACGCCGAGGGCCTGGATATCGCGGTACTCCTGCCCTGCTACAACGAGGCGGGCACGATCGCCGCCGTCGTGCGCGGCTTTCGCGAGGCGCTGCCGGAGGCCCGCATCTACGTCTACGACAACAATTCCGTCGACGGCACGGCGCTACAGGCGATGCTGGCCGGCGCCACCGTGGTGCGCGAACGGCGGCAGGGCAAGGGCAATGTCGTGCGCCGCATGTTCGCCGACATCGAGGCCGACGTCTACCTGATGGCCGATGGCGACGGCACCTATTCGCCAGACGATGCCGAAGACCTGATCCGCACGCTCCTGACCGAGGGGGCCGACATGGTGGTCGGCACCCGCCGCGGCGTGCATGCCGATGCCGGGCGCCAGGGCCATGCGATCGGCAACCGGCTGTTCAACCGTCTCTACCGCATGATCTTCGGCAGCGATTTCACCGATATCTTCTCCGGCTACCGCGCCTTCTCGCGCCGCTTCGTCAAGAGTTTTCCCGCCGTTTCCGCCGGTTTCGAGATCGAGACGGAAATGTCGGTGCATGCCTCGCGGCTGAAACTGCCGGTGAGCGAACTGGAACTCGATTACGGCCGGCGGCCGGAGGGTTCGCATTCGAAACTGTCGACCTTTCGGGATGGCGCAAAAATCCTCTGGATGTTCGCCATGCTGATGAAGGAAACGCGGCCCTTCGCCTTTTTCGGCGCGCTCAGCGTCGCCTTCATGGCGACGAGCACCGTGTTCATGACGCCGGTGCTGCTCGAATATTTCGCCACCGGCCTGGTGAACCGCCAGCCGACCTGGGTTCTGTCCATGGCGCTGATGATGATTTCCTTCATGATGTTTACTGCCGGCACCATCCTCGATTCCGTCGCCAGGGGCCGGGCGGAGCAGATGCGCATCCATTACATCAGCCTGCCGGTCGGCCGGCTGCGGCCATCCGCCGCCAGGCCTGCTGCCGATAAAACGGTGAGGGCGGCCTGATCGGCCTCGGAGCGCAACGATGAACAGGGAAACCACCAACCGCATCCGCTTCGTCATCGAAGACGTCATGCCGCCGATCCTGCGCGATTCCGCCGCCTTCCGCTGGATGGCGCGCCTCGCCTGGGGTGACCACATCAATCATCTCGCCCGCTTCCGCGAACGGGCGCCGTTCCTGACCGAAGCCGAATACGAAACGCTCTACCGCAACCATCCGCGGGTTCACCAGGGCACCGACAATTCCGCCGCCACCATCCGCCGTATCAACGCCTCCGTGGTCGGCGACAGCCTCTGCGATGTCGGCTGCGGCACCGGCGCGCTGCTCAGCCACATCCAGGCGGCGCATCCGGCGCTTTCGCGCCTGACCGGCGTCGATTTTGTCGTCGAGGACGCGGCGGCCTTGCCGGGCATCGAATATGTCGCCGCCAAGATCGAGTCCCTGCCCTTTGCCGACGGCGAGTTCGATACCGTGGTCTGCACCCATGTCATCGAGCATCTGCTGGACTACCGGCAGGCGATCGCGGAATTGAGGCGCATCGCACGCCGACGGCTGATCATCGTCGTGCCGCGGGAGCGGGAATACCGCTACACCTTCAATCCGCACTTCAACTTCTTCCCCTACACGCATTCCTTCCTGCGCGCCGTCCATCCGGTGCCGGCGGTGCACGAATGCATCGATATCGGCCGCGACATTTTTTATTGCGAAGACCGGGCTTGAGGAGCGGATGATGTTCTTGTCGCTGCCAGTCGGCACATGGGTGGGACTTCTGGGTACGCCGCTGCTGATCGCGGCCGGCCAGGTGCTGTTCAAGCTGACCAGCACGTCGGCCGGTGATTTCAGCATGCGCGGCCTGTTGCAGCTGGCCTTCAATCCGCTGCTGCTTGCCGCCCTGGCTCTCTACGGGTTCGGCACGCTGGTCTGGATCTACGTGCTGAAATCGGTGCCGCTGACGATCGCCTATTCCTTCATGGGGCTGACATTCTGCTTCGTGCCGCTTCTGGCGCAGATCTTTCTGGGCGAGGCCGTGACATTGCGGTATGCCGTCGGCGCCGTGTTGATCGTCGCCGGCATGATCGCGATCAACGCCTGATGCGCCTTGCCCGTTTCACCGCTGCCCTGATCGCCGGTTTCCTGCTCGAGGTTTTGGTGCTGCACCTGTTGCATGGGGCAAGCGGCGGCCCGGCGTTCCTGGCCGGCCTTGCCGCGCTCGCCGCCGCCATGGCGGTCATGTGGGTCATCGGCGAGGGCCGGAGAGCGCGTTATCTCCTGCTCACGACGGCGCTGTTCGGTTACGGCCTGTTTGCCGCCCTTGTGTTCGGCTCACCGGACATACAGCCGGTGACGGCGCGCCTCCTGTCGTCGCTGGCCGCCATCGCCTTTGCGCTGTTCGGTTACGCCCGCTTCGTCAGCCGGGATTGAGACGGCTCAGACCGTCTCCCAGCCGTCCTTCTCGCTGGCGCGATAGATGGCGTCGATGACCTTCTGGTTCAGCTTGGAGCTTTCGAGCGTCACCACTTCCTGGTCCTCGCCGCGCGCCGCGCGGGCGAAAGCCTCGGCTTCGCACTTGTACTGACGGCTGTCCTGGAAGCGGAAAACGCGGGATTCGTTGTGGTTGCGGTTGGCGAGCTCGATCTCCTCGGCGCCGTAGCGGTCGGCGTTGAACGGCGACTTCACCTCGATGTAGCCCTCGGTGCCGTGGAACACCATCACCTGGCGATGGGCGAGCTGGGTGGAGATGTAGAAGGTCAGCTCGAAATCACCGAAATCGGCCTTGACGCTGGAATAGATGTCGGTGCCGAATTCCGGGTCGCGCTCGGTCACCGCCTGGATGCGCTTCGGCTCCTTGCCGGTGACGAAGCGGGTGCTGATCGTCGGGTAGACGCCGATATCGGGCAGGCCGCCGCCGCCGAGCGACGGCACGTTGCGCATGTTGCCGGGATCGCGGTTGAAATAGGTAAATGCGCCCTGCACATGTTTGAGCGAGCCGATCGCGCCGTCCTTGATCAGCTCTCGCACCTTCAGCCAGACCGGCGCATAGGTCACCATGTAGGCTTCGGTCACCAGCACGTTGTTGCGGTCGCGGGCTTCGATCAGGACATCGATCTCGTCGGCATTCAGCGCCAGCGGCTTTTCCACCAGCACGTGCTTGCCGGCATCGGCCGCCTTGACCGACCACTCGACATGCTGCGAGGTCGGCAGCGGAATATAGACGGCGTCGATCGCGTCGGAGGCCAGCATCTCCTCGTAGGAACCGAAGGCGTGCGGCACGGAAAACCGGTCGGCCATTTCGCGCGCCCTTGCAAGGTCGCGGCTGGCGATGGCGGTCACCACGCAGTTTTCGGCATCCTGGATGGCAGGCACCACGAGTTCGCGGCCGATCTTGGCGGTGGACAGAATTCCGAAGCGCAGCATGTTTTCATCTCCCTGGCTGGTCTTTGGCCGCACCATAGGCAGGGGCAGGGGGTGATGCAATGGCGGCCGGATATCGCCGGGCGCTTTCAGAGGTCAAGCCCTTTCGCAGGCCAAGCCCCTTTCATAGGAAAGAGAATGGCATTCGGCGACATGCGCCGCTAGTCTGCTGAAGCCCGGCGTCGCCGGGTCTTTCAGTCCGTTATCATCCTGGAGTTTTCATCATGGAATTGCGTCCCCTTGGGCGAACCGGCGTCAAGATCGCCCCGCTGGTGTTCGGCGGCAATGTTTTCGGCTGGACGGCCGACGAAAAGACGTCTTTCGACCTGCTTTCCGGCTTCTTCGACGCCGGCTTCAACACCGTCGACACCGCGGATGTCTATTCGTCCTGGGCACCGGGCAACAAGGGCGGCGAGTCGGAAACGCTCATCGGCAAGTGGCTGAAGAGCGGCGCGGTGTCGCGCGACAAGGCGATCATCGTCACCAAGGTCGGCTCCGATCTCGGCGAGGGCCGCAAGGGCCTGTCGCAGAAATGGATCGTGCAGGCCGTCGAGGATTCGCTGAAGCGTCTGCAGACGGATTACATCGACCTCTATTTGTCGCACTGGCCGGATGCCTCGGTTCCCTACGAAGAAACGCTGGCCGCCCATACGAAACTGAAGGAACAGGGCAAGATCCGCGCTATCGGCGGCTCCAACCTCGATGCCGCGCAGTTGCAGGCGTCACTCGATGCGGCCGCGAAAAACGGCCTGGCGCGCTACGACGTGCTGCAGCCGGAATACAATCTCTACGACCGTGCCGGCTTCGAGGGCGCGCTGGCCGACCTCTGCCGCGCGGAAGAGATCGGCGTCATCACCTATTTCAGCCTGGCTTCCGGCTTCCTCAGCGGCAAATACCGCACGAAGGACGACACGGCGGGCAAGGCGCGCGGCAGCGACGTCGAGAAATATCTCGACGACAAGGGCCAGCGCATCCTGGCGGCCCTGGATCAGGTGGCGGCCGAAACCGGCGCGAAACACGCGGAAATCGCCCTCGCCTGGCTGATGGCCAAGCCGGTGGTGACCGCGCCGATCGCCAGCGCCACCAGCCTGCCGCAACTCGAAAGCCTGGTGAAGGCGGCCAGCCTCACGCTCTCGGCAGACGCGATTGCCCTGCTCGACAAGGCCGGCGTATAAATTCGGGGAGCAAGGTTCGGCGGCAGAACTGCCGCCGAACGTCACGCCAACTCTCCGGCCTGCCTTTCGGTGTCAGCCATGGTCCAGCGACAGCGGCCAGTCACCGTGATTGACATACCGCGTCTGGCCATAAAAACTTTCGATCAGGCGAAAGCCACCGGCTCCCCAGACGATCGGTTCGTCCAGCCACCGGGTCTCGATCGGCGTCTGCCGCTGGTGATAAAACAACGTCATGTGAGGCGTGAAGCCGCCGGGCTTCGAGGAAATCACACCGGCTTCCGAAAGCACCTCGACCACCTGTTGCTGCAAAAACGACAAGGCATCGTTGGATTGGCTGCTGCACAGCACCAATGCTCTCTGCCCGTTCCTGACACGAAAATCGACGGCATGGTCCAGCCTGGCCTCGAAATCCGGGGCAACAAGTCTGGACAGGGCCTCGCTGGCTCCAAAGAGTACCGGATGCGGCGTCTTCAGGTAATCACCGATGAAGCAGAGGGTCACATGGAGAATGCGCGGCGGTCGCAGACTGGCCGCCAATCGTTGCTCATGGCTGATATTTTCGGCGACGGAGCAAGCCTTGGCGGCAGCCTGCATGCCCGGCATCAGGGCAACGAAGATCCGTTGCGGAGCGGTTTTTTCCGGCAGGTGCGGCGGCGGCTTCCGCTCGCCGACACCCGGCAAAAGCATCTCCTGCTGTCCGGTGGCGGATCGGCGGCTGGATTTTCTGGGCATGACGCGTGACCTTCCTGGGAAAGGGGCCCAGCATAGCGGCGGTCCGACATGTGTAAAGAACAAAAAGTGAACATGTGTGTGTGAAATACCTCGCCGCCTCGATTGAAAGACGGCCGTTCGCCCTTTAGGTTCGCCGCGATCTTGACGATGTCCCGAGGGTTCCCGTGAAAATAAACCGCTATGGTCTGCTCGTGCCTTTTCTGATGGTGTTGCCGAACGCCGCGCTGGCCGAATGGCAGGCGGTGGAACAGGTGAAGACCTATTCGATATCGGGGCAATCCGGCGCCACACTTTATCAATCGATCGGCGAACGCGGCCCGAATGTCGGCGTCGGCGGGCGGGTCATCGCCCACACCACCTTCAAGCTGACTTGGACGCGGAAATATGAAACGCGCGACAATGCCTGCGTGCTCGCCACGGCGCGGCCGAAGCTGATCATCACCTATACGCTGCCGAAGCCGGCCGGCAGCCTGCCGGAGGGACTGCGCCAAAGATGGGAGATCTTCATAGACGGCGTCGCCGCGCATGAGCGCGTCCACGGCGAGACGATCAAGGCGATGGTGCGCAAGATCGAGGCCGCCACCGTCGGGCTGACCGTTCCCGACGATCCGGGCTGCCGCAAGATCAAGGCGGAGATGAATACGCGGCTCGGCGGGCTTTCCCAGGCCCAGCGCCAGGAGGGCCGCGATTTCGACCGCGTCGAACTCAGCCCCGGCGGCAACGTCCACAACCTTATCCTGCAACTCGTCAACGACTGACGGCGCTGCCGGGAAGACCGGTCATTCCCACTCGATGGTGCCCGGTGGCTTGGACGTCACGTCATAGACGACGCGGTTGATGCCGCGCACTTCGTTGATGATGCGGGTGGCGGCGCGGCCGAGGAATTCCATGTCGTAGTGATAGAAATCCGCTGTCATGCCGTCGACCGAAGTAACGGCGCGGAGGGCGCAGACGAATTCGTAGGTGCGGCCGTCGCCCATGACGCCGACGGTCTGCACCGGCAGGAGCACGGCGAAGGCCTGCCAGATGGCGTCGTAGAGGCCGGCCTTGCGGATTTCGTCGAGATAGATCGCATCCGCCTCGCGCAGGATCTCCAGCTTCTCGCGGGTGATGCCGCCGGGGCAGCGGATGGCGAGGCCGGGACCCGGGAAGGGATGGCGGCCGATGAAGCTGTCGGGCAGGCCGAGTTCGCGGCCGAGCACGCGCACCTCGTCCTTGAACAGTTCGCGCAGCGGTTCGACCAGCTGCATGTTCATGCGATCCGGCAGGCCGCCGACATTGTGGTGGCTCTTGATGGTAACCGAAGGGCCGCCGGTGAAGGAGACGCTTTCGATGACGTCGGGATACAGCGTGCCCTGCGCCAGGAATTCGGCGCCGCCGAGCTTCTTGGCTTCTTCCTCGAACACCTCGATGAACAGCCGGCCGATGGTCTTGCGTTTGGTTTCGGGATCGCTCTCGCCTTCCAGCGCCGAAATGAAGCGGTCGGACGCATCGACATGCAGCAGGTGCAGATTGTAGTGCTCGCGGAACATGGCGACGACATCGGCCGCCTCGTTCTTGCGCATCAGGCCGTGATCGACGAGGATGCAGGTCAGCTGCTCGCCAACCGCCTCATGGATCAGGAGGGCGGCGACGGAACTGTCGACGCCGCCGGACAGGGCGCAAATGACGCGCTTGTTGCCGACCTGGTTGCGGATCGCTTCGACGGCGCGGGCACGATAGGCCGACATCGTCCAGTCGCCTTTCAGGCCGGCGATGTTATGGACGAAGTTGGCGATCAGCTTGGCGCCGTCGGGCGTGTGCACCACTTCCGGGTGGAACTGCACGGCGTAATATTTCTTCGCCTCGTTGGCGATGAAGGCATAAGGTGCGTTGGCGGAGGTCGCGACGACCTCGAAACCTTCCGGCAGCGCCGTGACGCGGTCGCCGTGGCTCATCCACACCTGGTGACGCGAGCCGAGCGACCAGACGCCGTCGAACAGGGCGCAATCCTTCTCGACTTCGAGGAAGGCACGGCCGAATTCGCGGTGATGGCCGCTTTCCACCTTGCCGCCGAGCTGCATGCACATGGTCTGCTGGCCGTAGCAGATGCCGAAAATCGGCAGGCCGCTGTCGAAGATCGCCTGCGGCGCCCGCGGCGACCCTTCATCGACCGTCGAGGCCGGTCCGCCGGACAGGATGATCGCCTTCGGCTTCAGCCGGGCAAAACCTTCTTCGGCGGATTGGAACGGCACGATTTCGCAATAAACGCCGGTTTCGCGCACGCGCCGGGCGATGAGCTGCGTGACCTGGCTGCCAAAATCGATGATGAGGACGGTGTCGGACGGTGCTGTCTGGGTCATGGCGAGCCTTTAAAGAAAAGTACCACGGCATGCAATTGCCGGAACGGATTTATATTGTCCTGATTGTGCCGAAAAAGCGGTGGTCTGCCGCTTGTTTCACGCCCTTCCGAACGCAAATCCGCACCGCATTTTGCCGGAATTGCTCAGAACCAGAAAACGCCGTCTTCCAGCGCGGTAAACAGGCTGTCGACGGCGTAGGAGAGCTTGCGGTCGACGATATGCAGGTATTCCGTCCAGTTGCCGATGTGGCTGAGCTCTTGCCTGCCGTCGGAAATGCCGCGCAGGCCGATCAGCGGCAGCTTGTAGAGCTGGCAGGCGCGCAGCACCGCATAGGTTTCCATATCGACCATGTCGGCCGTGATCGCCTCATAGGTGGCGCCCGACACGATGTCGGCGCCGGTAGAAAGCGTCGCCTCCGGAATGCCGGGGATGCGCAGCGGCATTTCCAAGACCGGCGGCAAGTCGAGAAACGGCGTCTGGCCGCGCTCGAAACCGAGCGGCGAGGCGTCCATGTCGCGGTAGGAGACCGACGTCACCTGGTAGACCTCGGTCTGCGCCAGCTTCGGCGAACCGGCCGAACCGAGCGACACCACCAGGTTCGGCAGGTCGTCGCTGGCCTCCAGCGCCGAGAGCGCCTTGGTCAGCATGATCGCCGCTTCCACCGGACCGACGCCGGTCATCAGCGGTGAAACGCGCGACTTGAGGAACGGCCCGTATTCCGCATTCGCCGCCATGACGAACAGGATCGATTTCCCCGACACTTCCTTCAGTTCGAACTTCATCCCGTTATCCCTTCGCGCCCGCGGATGACCATCATCGTTCCGGTCATCGAGGCGATCAATTTGGCCGGTCCGTCGCTGATCGCATAAGCTCGGCCATCGGCGACGATGATGGTCGAGCCGGGTTTGGTGACGTCGCCGCGAAACAGGAACCGTTCCCCGCGGCCCGGCGACATGAGGTTGACCTTGAATTCGATCGTCAGGATCGAGGCATCCGGATCGATGACGCTGTAGGCGGCGTAACCGCAGGCGGAATCGAGCGCGGCGGAGATCACCCCGGCATGCAGGAAACCATGCTGCTGCGTCAGTTTCGGATCGAAATTCAGCTCGATCTCCACGGAGCCGTGCTCGACGCGGGTCAGCTCCGCGCCGATCGTTTCCATGGCGCGTTGCCGCGCAAAACTGTTGCGTATCCGCTGTTGAAAATCGCCGTGAATCACTGAGCCCCGCCCCCTTCGCAGTTGCGAAATTGGCATGCGGCCGGTGTCAGGACAAGCGGTCGAATTGTGAAATCAGTTCAAATAAACGATCGACGCGTTCAGGAGTGTCGCAAAACTTACCCACAGCGCATAAGGCACGAAAAGCAGCGCCGAAACCCGGTCGAGGCGCCAGCGGCGGATGATGAACAGAAGGATGGACAAAAGCAGCAGGATGATGATGCCGAGGCCCAGCGCCGGCCGCTGGGCACCGAAGAAAACCGGCGACCAGAGGAAGTTCAGGACCATCTGCGATACCCACAGCGCCATCGGCGGCGAGGCCCTTTCGCGAATGAACGTGCGGGCGCCGGCAATGCCGATCAGCACGTAGAGGATCGACCAGGCCGGTGCGAACAGCCAATTCGGCGGCGTGAAAAACGGTTTGACCAGCGACTGGTACCATTCGCCGGGGAGGAAAAGGTAACCGATGGCGAGGCCGCCGCCGAGGGCTGCGGCGATGAAGAGGGCATGGATCGTTGTCGTTTTCATGCGCTTCTATCTAGCGCGGCACGCCGCGCATTCCAGCGCCGTAACGCTTGGGGCCGGCACAAAAATATGTTCTACTTTCCGCCATGAGCAACAGGGCCGATATCGAGATCCGCAAGGGCCGGGCAGCCGATCTTCAAGGCATTGCCGAAGTGCTGGTCGCCACCTGGCGTTCCACCTTCGGTGACATGCTGCCGGGCGCGTTTCTCGATGCCATGACGGTCGGGGAGCAGATCGAGCGGCATCGCCGGCGAATGCTGGCGCCGGAAGCAAGTTATCTCGTTGCCGCGCAGAGAAAAGACGACCGCATCGTCGGCATTGCCAACAGCGGCCCGTCGCGTGTGCCGCGCATGCCCTATCGGGCCGAGCTTTATTCGCTCTATGTGCTCGACGCCTTCCAGGGGTTCGGCATCGGCCAGGGGCTGGTGCGGGCCGCCGCTTACGATGCGGTCCAGCGCGATCGCCGGTCCATGCTGGTCTGGGTGCTGGCCGACAATCCCAACCGGCGGTTCTATTCGCGGCTGGGTGCCGTGCCGGTCGGCCGCGCGGCGGTGACCATCGGCGGGGTCACACTGGGCCAGGTCGGTTACGCCTGGGACGACCTGGCCGGGCAGTTCGGGCTGGAGATCGCCTGACCCCCGGTCAGCCTCGCGCCGCCAGCCGGACGATGTGCTGGTCCCAGGCGACAGGGCTGTGGCGGTCCTGAAAGTCGCCACGATAGGAGGAGACGGCAAAGCCGTTTGCGGCCGGCGCCACGCCGGCGGCATCGGCAAGGACGCGGCTTTGCGTGACCTTGCCGCTTCCGGCATCGATGGTCACCGCCATGCCGCCGCCGACCGGCGAGGTGATGCCCACCAGCCCGTCTTGGCGGTTGACGGCGATGGCGCCGACATAATTGCCGAGCCCGATGGTCACGTCCTCCGGAAGCGGGACGAAAGCGAGGTCCTCGCCTTTGGCAAAATGGCCGACCAGCGGCGGCAGGTCGTTGCGCGGACCCTCGTACTGGCAGGCGAACCAGACGCGGCCGCCGGCAGCGACATCGACGTGCCGGGTGGAAAGTTGCCTGAGGGACGGCGGCAGGCCATGCCGTTCGATCAGCGCGCCGCTCGACGCGTCGATCAGGGCCAGCGACGGCTCCATGTGGTCGAGGTTGAGTTTGGTGCGGCCGAAATCCGGATGGGTCTCGATGCCGCCGTTGGCGGCGATCAGCATGCGGCCGTCGTCGGAGATCGTCAGGTCGTGCGTGCCGATGCCGAAGGCGGAATATTCGCCGGCGCGGGCAAAGCCGGCCGTCGCATCGTAGATGCCGATCATGCCGCCGTTGGCCTCGAAATCGTTCTCGCTGGCATAGAGCAGCCGGCCGTCCGGCGAGAAGCAGCCGTGGCCGAAATAATGCCGCCCCTCCGGCGCCGACAGGATGACGGGTTCCGAACGGCCGGAGAGGTCCAGGACCATGGCGAAGGTGCCGGGCCGGCGGGCAAAAGCGACGGTGCGGCCGGTCGCCGGGCTGAAGGCCATGCCGTGGGCGCGGGCGGGCAGGTCGAACCGGTCGACGATCTCGCCGCGCTCGGTCAGCGTCGCGATGCCGTATCCGCCGTCGGCGCCGCGATAGGCGGAGGCGAAGACGGCGTCGCTGCGGCCGAGCGCAAACGCCGCCCGGGGCGACAGTCCGGCCAGGAAGGCCAGCCCCGCCGCCCTGACGAAATCGCGCCGGTCGATCAACGCGCCGCGCAAGGGTTCAGTCTCCGTCCGAGAAGGAGAAGCCGGCCGTCAATCCGAGCGCTCCGCCGAGATCGTCGTTGAGGCGCAGGATGAGATCGCGTGTCTCGGCCAGCAGCAGTTCGATCTTCTGGCGTTCGGCCGGTGTTTCGACGGACTTGGCCACGTCGGCATCGATGGTCGGCGCTGCCGCCAGAAGTCCGTCGAGCAGCGTATCGATCTCGCCGGCGACGGATTTTTTCTCCGCCGGCAGCAGGTCGGAAATGCCCGACGTATCGAACAGGGTCTTCAACCCTTCCAGGTTTGCGGTGATCGAGACAAACGTGTTGCCGGAGCGCCAATAGATTGCCGTGCGCGGTTTCGGCTGTGTTCCCTTGTAAAAAATCTCCAGCCGCTGGTCGCGCACCGTCTCGACGCCGTGGACGAGGATGCCGAGCAGCGCGGTGATCGCTTCGCCGCCGGTGCGGAATTCCGGATTGTCCGGTCCCGGATGTTTCCACGCCGCCTGGATGCCGTCGGGCTTTTCCCAGATGTCGACCAGGCCAGCGGCTATGCTCTCGATATTGCCGGCGACGGCCGCGCCGTAGCGGCAGCGGAAACCGGATTTCTCCTGCGTCAGCGTTTCGGCGCCGGTGCCGTGCAGGATGTATTCCAGTGCGCCAAGGCCCTGGATTGCCACGCTCTTGGTCGCGACGTAATCGACATCGGTATCCTTTTCGTCGCCGCTCGCCAGCGTCGCCTGCACCTGCTTGAGGCCGGTGCTCTTGCGGTCGGGATAAAAGAGGATGCGCTCGAAGCGGTTCTTCTCGATCACCGGGCCGACGCGGACGATCTCGATGCGCGACCAGGCCTTGATCGTGTCGGTAAAGGCGCCCCTGGCGGCGTCGAATGCCGGAGCCGAGGCTTCGCCGCACAGCGTGTTCATCGCCGCCGTCAGCCTGCCGGCGCTGGCATGGAAATCGCGGTAGCCGGGGCGGATCACCTCGTCCACCGCCCGCGCCATGATCGCCTCGACGGTCTTTTCGTCGAGGGCGGCGGGCGGACTTGCCGTCTCTTCCTCGGCATGGGCGGCAAGCGGGGCAAAAGCAAGCGACAGGCTGATCAGCAAAGAGGGCAACAGGCGCATCAGAGCGACTCCAGGAAGGTGATGAGCGCCTGCCGATCGTCTTTCGGCAGGCCGGAAAAGGTCTTGCGGGCAGTCTCCGCCTCGCCGCCGTGCCAGAGGATGGCCTCGGTCAGATTGCGGGCGCGGCCATCGTGCAGCAAAAAACTGTGGCCGTTGACGGTCTTCGTCAGGCCAATACCCCAAAGCGGCGGCGTGCGCCACTCCCGCCCGTCGGCCAGGCCGACCGGCTGGCCGTCCGCCAGCCCGTCGCCCATGTCGTGCAGCAGGAAATCGGAATAGGGCCAGATGAGCTGGAAAGCGAAAGCCTTGTCCGACGCATCGCGGCGCGTGACGAATTTCGGCGTGTGGCAGGCGGTGCAGCCGGTTTGGTAAAAGACCTGCTTGCCCTTCAGCACCTCGGGAAAGCTTGCCTTGCGGCGAGCCGGCACCGCGAGATTCTGCGAATAGAAGGTCACGAGGTCGAGCACCGGGTCCGGCGCCTCGGCGCTACCCAGCCTCTCCTGCTCGCCGGTTTCCAGCGAAAGGCAGGCCGTCTGTTGTTCGGTGCAATCGCCGTGGGGGCGGTTCTCGGCGGAGGTGGAAAGGCCGATGTCGTCGGCAAAGGCGGCGGCCGTCTGGTCGCGCACCGTGGCGTTCTGCGCCTTCCAGCCGAAGCGGCCGAGCGCCAGGCTGCCACCTGACCGGTCGCGCACCATGGTTGCCTTGCCGGAGATTCCGTCGCCATCGCGGTCGTCCGGGTCCGCGGCGGCGAGGATGTCGGCGGGGTGGATCGCCTCGATCAGCCCGAGCCCCAGCATGATCGGCGCCACGCGCGGCGACAGCGTCGTCGCCGCATCCAGCGGCCCGTAGGCGAGATCGGCTACGGAATAGTGCGGCCGGCGTAGCGAGACGACCTCGCCGTCGGCGAGCGTCACCGGTACTTCGTCGTAGCGCATCACCATCCGCCCTTCGGCGGCCAGTCCCGGCACGGCGAGATCCTGCAATTGCCGTCCATAGACCGGATCGGGAAAATTCAGCGCCTCGTGATTTTGCAGCGCCGCCAGTTCCGCAGGCGTTGCGGCCGGCCGGGCGAGCCGGAGGAACATCGAAATGGCGTCGCGCCCGCCTTCCGGCGGATGGCCGCGGCCGTCGCGGATATGACAGCTGAAGCAGGATCGGGCGTTGTACAGCGGCCCCAGCCCATCGGAGGCTTGCGTCGAGGAAGGCGCAGAAACCCAGAGTTTTCGAAACAGCGCGTTGCCGAGATGAAAATCCTGCTGTTTCTCGACGGCGAGATTGGCGGAGACATGCGAAAAGGCATCGGCAGTGACGGGATCGATCGACGTGCCGCCGCCGCCCTGCATCGCCTCGTAGGCTTCCGCCTTGGAGAAATCGGCAATCGGCGCCGTTACGTCAGCCACGCGGGCGGCATCCCTGGCGGAAAGATCGGAGCGGGTCGCGGGCAGATCGTCGCTGCCTGCTTCGGCAGCGGCCAGCACGGCAGAACTCAGGAGAACGGCAAGCGGCAGGGCGAGGACACGACGGGCCGGGATGCGGTTCATGGGGGTCCGGGTCACGGTCGAGATCGGCCGTGACCCGCCTTTTCGCTTATTGGAAGACGGCGTTAGGATTATCCAGGCTGTCGGAACCTTCAAGCTGGATCTTGCCGAGATCGAGCGACGTGATGACGCGCTCGATGGTCTTCGTCTGGTCGATCAGGCCGTCGATGGCGGCCTGCACCACGGCGTTGCCCTCGGCATTGCCTTCGCCGATCATCTGGTCGTAGGCTTCCGTGGTCTCGCCACGCTTGGCCATGGCATGCATGGCGTCGAGCGTCTTGGTGAGTTTTGCGGTCATCTCGGCGTCCAGCGCCTTGTCCTTCTCGGCCACCAGGGCGGAAAGCGAAGGACCGGTCAGCTTCGTGCCGTCGGTGCGGGTGTATTCGCCCGTATAGGCCGAGGCGATGCCGACGGCGTCGTAGAGATGCGAGTTGTAGGTGTTGTCGGAGAAGCAATCATGCTCCTCTTCCGGATCGTGCAGGAGCAGGCCGAGTTTCATGCGCTCGCCGGCAAGTTCGCCGTAGGAGAGCGAACCCATGCCGGTCAGGATGGCGGTGAGGCCGGCCTTCGGATCGGCGGTGACGGTCTTGGTCGCTTTGCCTTCCGGCGCCCAGGCATCGACCATCGCCTGCAGGTCGGAGACCAGCAGCGTCGAGGCCGACTTCAGGTAGGCGGCGCGGCGGTCGCAATTGCCGTTGGTGCAATTCTTCTGGTCGTAGTCGGTCGCCGGGCGCTTGCCGGCCCCCGGGCCTGTGCCGTTCAGGTCCTGGCCCCACAGCAGGAATTCGATGGCGTGGTAACCGGTGGCGACGTTGGCCTCGACTTCACCCGCCTCGTGCAGCGTGTCCGACAGGAATTCCGGCGTGATGTTGGTCGCGTCGACGTCCTTGCCGTTGATCTTGATATGCTTGTTGGCGATGACATTGGCCGTATAGAGGGCGTTCTCATCGCTTTCCGTGCCGTAGCCGGCATCGACATAGTCGATCAGGCCTTCATCCAGCGGCCAGGCGTTGACCTTGCCTTCCCAGTCGTCGACGATCGGGTTGCCGAAACGATAGACTTCCGACTGCTGGTAGGGCACGCGGGCGGCGATCCACGCGGTCTTGGCGGCCTTCAGCGTCTCTTCGGTCGGGCTGGCGAGGAAGGCGTCGATCGCCTTGTCCAGCGCCTTTGCGGTGGTCAGCGAGTCCTCGTATTTCGCATGCGCCAGTTCGGCATAATGCTTGACGACGGCGGCCGGATCGGTCGCGGCCTTGGCAGGCAAGGCAGAATAGGCCGCCGAGGCGGCCAGAAGCGCCAGGGCGGCGCGCAGAACGGTTTTCCGGATCATGATCTCTCCTGTGACGGCGTTTTTCGCCGTCCCCTCAATCGGACAGGTTGTCTTCGCGCAAAACCAAACTGGTGTCAAACGCTCTAGTTTGGAATGATTTCAAACGGTGATCAAGCCGGCGAGGCGCCGGTTAACCGTTACGCTGCATGCGGCAGAAGAAAAAACCGTCCGTATCGGTGCTGGCCGGCGTCAGCGTTACCGTCTTGCCGTCGGCGGAACGCGGCTTGGGCGCGGCATCGCCGAAATGTGCCTTCCAGGTGTCGAGCGCCGGCACGATGCGGTAGTCGGGATGGGCCTCGCAGAACCGCTGTGCCTGCCGCTCGTTTTCTTCCGGCAGGATCGAGCAGGTGATATAAAGCAGCGAACCGCCGGGACGGACGAACTCCGCCGCCTGTTCCAGCGCTTCCTGCTGCTGGGAAATGCGTTCGTCGAGATTTTTTGCCGTCAGCCGCCATTTGGTATCCGGGCGGCGGCGCCAGGTGCCGGTGCCGGTGCAGGGCGCATCGACCAGCACGCGGTCGCAGCGGCCGGCGAGACCCTGCAGGCCGTTGCGGCTGTCATGCACCTGGACATTGCGGGTGCCGGCCCGTTTCAGCCGCTCGATGATCGGCGCCAGGCGCTTGCGGTCGGCATCGTAGGCGTGCACCTGCCCCTTGTTGTGCATCGCCGCCGCCATGGCCAGCGTCTTGCCGCCACCGCCGGCGCAATAATCGAGGATCTGTTCGCCGTCGCGTGGATCGGCAAGGTCGGCAACGATCTGCGAGCCCTCGTCCTGCACCTCGAACCAGCCCTTCTGGAAGGAAAGCTCGGCCGTGACGTTGGGAAGCCGCGACGGACCTTCGCCGGCGGCAATGCGGATGCCCTGGCGGGCGATGCGTGCCGCCTGCGGCGACGACCGCTCCAGCGCCTTCAGCACCTTGTCGCGGCCGGCCTTCAAGGTGTTGACGCGCAGGTCGAGCGTCGGGCGTTCCGCCAGCGCCCTGGCTTCGCGCAGCCAGTCGGCGCCGAAACTTGCTTCCAGCGACGGCTGTACCCATTCGGGAATGTCGCCCTGGACATGGGCCGGGGCATCGTCGAGCGAGCGGCTGGAAAAGGCGGACAGCCATTCGGGCTTCAGCGGTTCCGGAGCGAAGCGGTCGCCGTCGAGTTCGGCGGCCAGCGTCTCGGCGGTTTCGCCCCACTGGCGCAGCATGACGGCATAGCCGAGGGCGGCCGGGCTGTCGTCGTCCATCAGCCAGGCGTGCGAAAGCCGCATCCGCAGGGCGTCATAGACGATATTGCCGATGGCGGCGCGATCGCCGGAGCCGGCAAAGCGGTGTGCGAGGCCCCAGTCCTTCAGGGCGTCCGCGACAGGCCGCTTGCGCGCCTCGATGTCGGCAAGCACCTCGATGGCTCCCGCCAACCGTCCGCCCAATCGCATGAAATCGTCTCCCGTGTCCCGCAAGGCCGCCGGATCTGTCCTGAGCGGCCGTTCAAGCCGGGTGGTACCTGCGATTGGACGCAAGAGCAAGCATTTCGAAGGACCGGCCGATCAGCCGATCACCTCGTAGCAGACCTTGGCGGTGCCGGAACTGACCATGCCGATGTTCTGGGCGGCAGCCTTCGACAGGTCGAGAACACGGCCGCGGATGAACGGGCCACGATCGTTGATGCGCACGACGACGCTGCGGCCGTTGTTGCGGTTGGTGACTTTCACCTTGGTGCCGAACCGCAGCGAGCGGTGGGCGGCGGTGAGAAGCTTGGCATTCATGCGCTCTCCGGAGGCGGTTTTCGAGCCAAGCGCGTACCATGACGCACCTCCGCATCCAGCGGCCCGGGCTTCGGCAACCAATGCCGACGAACAGGCAAAAACGGCAGCGGCAGTGACGACAGAACGGCAAAATCTCTTCAAATCGGTAGGTCCCCTTCAAGGCGGCACTGGCCGCGTTGGAATGGGAGGGAGGAAAAGGCGGCCAAAAATGGCGAAAAAGTGCCTTGTTCCATCACGCAATATTACAGACCGTAATATTTGCGATATTTAGCCGGCAATCGAAAATGCGGAAAATTTTTCCGAAAAAAGGGAAAAAATTAAATAGATTCAGTAAAAAATGAGAAGGGTTTTTCGCGACTTCCCGCAGGTGGCGGCGATCACAAAATCGCGCAAGAATTTTTTTCTATTGACATGAATTTTGATGCCCGGAAACGCGTCTTTTCAGCCCGGAGGTTTTTCTGGCAGAGGTAGATTTGACTCTGTTTCCGCCGGAAGAGAGAATTTTCGTCTCTTTTCATTGTATGCAATGTTTTTACGCGTGACCAAAAGCCGGTCGGCTTACGCCGGATCGGCGGCCTCCTTGCGCCACGTGTCCGACGCCCAGAGCTGCTGCAGCGACAGGCGATAGTCGGGATAGCGGAAGGCGAAACCGAGCTGCTTGAGCAGGGCGTTGGATACCCGCTTGTTTTCGCCGTAGAAGGAGCGCGCCATCGACGACAGTTCGGCGGTTTCGAAGGGCTGTTCCGGCGGCGGTTCGACCCCCATCAGCCGTGCCGCTTCCACAACGACGTCCTGGGGCGCGCAGGGCTCGTTGTCGGTGATATTATAGATGCCGCCGAGCAGGCGGTCGGCGAGGAAGACGGTCGCGCCGGCAATATCCTCAACACGGATGCGATTGAACACCTGGTCGGGCTTGACCAGCCGGCGGGCGGTGCCGTTCGCCAAGTTGGCGAAGGCGTTGCGGCCCGGGCCATAAATGCCGGAAAGCCGCAGCACTGCCACCGGCACGCCGATCTGCTTGCCGGCGGCCAGCCAGTTCGTTTCCGCCTCGACACGTTCCAGGGAACGGGCCGAGACCGGCTTGCAGGGCGTTTCTTCGGTGACCCAGCCGCCCTGGTGATCGCCATAGACGCCGACGGTGGAGAGATAGCCGATCCATTGCAATTGCGGCATCAGGCTGCGCAGGTCGTGGCCGGCGAGCCGCAAGAGCGCATCGCCATCGCGCCCGGGCGCGATGGATTGCAGCAGATGTGTCGTTTTTGCCAGGGCCTGTTTCAGCTCGGGGCTAAGCGCGGTTCCGTCGAATTGCAGCGGTTCGATGCCGAGCGCCTGCAGGCTGCCGAATTTTTCCACTGAGCGGGTCGTGCCGGAAACGGCATGTCCTGCCTGCCGGTAGAGATCGGCAATCGCCTTGCCGGAATAACCGGCGCCAAAAACCGTCATATGCATAAAGCTGCTCCTGCCCGTTGCCATTCCGCCAATACGGCGGAGTCCTGTTCCTTTTCGCGCCATTCGGCAAGGCCGCCGAATTCCTGCGGTGTCATCAATCGCGACAGCGCCCAGACCGCCATGGCCCGCACCACCGGCATCTCGTCGGCCAGACACTCGCGACAGGGACCGATCAGGCTCCGGTCGCCGGAATTGCCGGCGGCGATCAGCACATTGCGGACGAAGCGATGCCGGCCGATGCGCTTGACCGGCGAGCCGCTGAAGAAGCTGCGGAATGTCGGGTCGTCGAGCGTCAGCAGGAAGGCGATCGACGGCTCCTTGAGGTCTTCGCGCGCCCGAAACTTCATTTCCGAGGCCGCCTGGGCAAACTTGTTCCAGGGACAGGCGGCAAGACAGTCGTCGCAACCGTAGATGCGGTTGCCCATCCGCACGCGCAATGACGGATCGATGTCGCCCTTGTGCTCGATGGTGAGGTAAGAGATGCAGCGCCGCGCATCGATCTTGTAGGGGGCGGGGAAGGCATCCGTCGGGCAGGCGTCGAGACAGGCGCGGCAGGAACCGCAATGATCGCGCTCCGGCTCGTCCTGCACGAGATCGGCCGTGGTGAACAGGCTGCCGAGAAACAGCCAGGAACCGTGCGTCCTGTTGACGAGATTGGTGTGCTTGCCCTGCCAGCCGAGCCCGGCCGCCGCAGCCAGCGGCTTTTCCATCACCGGCGCGGTATCGACGAAAACCTTGACGTCTTCCTTCGCCCGCGCCGCAAAGCGTGTGGCGATCTCCTTCAGCCGGCCCTTGATGACGTCGTGGTAATCGCGATTGCGGGCATAGACGGAAATCGCCGCCTTGTCGGGCTTGTCGAGAATGCCGCGCGGGTCCTCGTCGGGACCATAGTTCAGGCCGAAGACGGCGATGGAGCGCACCTCGCTCCAGAGCACGGAGGGATCGGCGCGACGCGCCTGGGTTTCCGGCATCCAGTCCATCGTGCCGTGGCGGCCGGCATCGATGAATTCCGCAAGCCGGGCGGGCGCCTGCGGAATGGAGCCGGGGCCGGTGATACGGCAGAGGTCGAAACCTTGCGCCAGCGCTTCGGCACGCAGGAAGGCCGTCAGGCTCTCGCGGCGTCGCTCCCGTTTTTCCTCGGTTCCTGCATGCGGCATAGGTTGCCTTGTGCCAGAAATCGGGTCAGAAATCGAGATCGGCGTAATGCGACACCGGTGTCAGGCCGCGAACGCGGTCGACCAGCAGGGAGCGGAAGGACGGGCGTGATTTCAGCCGCTGGTACCAGTCCTTGGCGGCAGGTGCCTCCGACCAGTCGATTTCGCCGAGATAATCGAGCACCGAAACCGAGGCGGCGGCGGCAAGATCGGCATAACTCAGCCGGTCGCCGGCCAGCCAGGGCCGCGAGCCGGCCAACCAGGAGAGATAACGCATGTGCTGGCGGATATTCGAGCGCGCCGTGCGCAGCACTTTCGAATCCGGTGCGCCGCCGCCCTGTTCGGCGGTCATCTGCAGCTTGAACACCCGCTCACGCGCCAAGGGTCGCGTCACGTCCTGTTCCATCTTCTGCATGAACCACTCCACTAGCCGGCGGATCTCGGCGCGCTGGAACGGATCTTCGGCCAGAAGCCGCCGGTCGCGCTTCAGCACGCCATGCGTCTCGTCGAGATATTCGGAGATGACCATGGCGCCACAGAGTGCCCGCATGCTGTCGTCGACATAGACCGGCAGGGTGCCGGCCGGATTGAGCGCCAGGAAATCCCGGCGTTTTTCCCAAATCTGCTCCTCGATGAGATCGGCCTGGAAACCGTATTCCGTCAGGATCAGCCGGACGAAGCGGGAGGCGGAGGACATGGGGTGATGATACAGCGTTGGCATTGAGACTCGGTCGTTGATTTGCCTTGTTGTCGGGCCATTCCGCGCTCGTCTGAAGCGCTCTGGCCATGACTCATGCGGTGAAGCTATATGAGTTTGGCATCGCTAAGACAAGCGAATCAGGCCGTCCAGCAGCCCCAAAGGACCACACATGGCTGACCAATCCATTATCAGCGCTCTCATTCTTGGCCTTATCGAAGGCCTGACGGAGTTTATCCCCGTTTCTTCCACCGCCCATGTCCTGCTCGCGGGACATTTCCTCGGCTTCAAGTCGCCGGGCAATACCTTTGCCGTCCTGATCCAGCTGGGCGCCATTCTTGCCATCCTCCTCGTCTATTTCAGCAAGCTGCTGCAGATCGTCCTGGCTCTGCCCTCCGATCCGCGGGCGCGCCGCTTCGTCGCGGCTGTTCTCGTCGCCTTCCTGCCGGCGGCGGTCATCGGGGCGCTCGCCCATGATTTCATCAAGACCATCCTGTTCGAAACGCCGGTGCTGATCTGCATCGTGCTCATCCTCGGCGGCATCGTGCTGCTCGTCGTCGACCGCATGCAGTTCCGGCCGAAATATCGCGATGTCATGGATTACCCGCTGTCGCTGGCCTTCAAGATAGGGCTCTGCCAGTGTGTTGCCATGATCCCCGGCACGTCGCGCTCGGGCGCCACCATCGTCGGTGCGTTGCTGATGGGGACGGACAAGCGCTCCGCGGCGGAATTCTCGTTCTTCCTCGCCATGCCGACCATGCTGGGGGCCTTCGTTCTCGACCTCTACAAGAATCGCGATGCGCTGAGTTTCGACGATGCGACGATCATCTTCGTCGGTTTCCTGATGGCCTTCGTCTCGGCCCTCTTCGTCGTCAGGTCGCTGCTGGATTTCGTTTCCCGCCGCGGTTATTCGCCGTTTGCCTGGTGGCGCATCCTGGTGGGTGCCGCCGGCCTGGTCGGCCTGCTCCTCATGGGCTGACAGGGCAAACAAAAAGGGCCGGTCAAACGATCGGCCCTGATGGTCGCTGTTCCTACTTGGCGGCAGTCGTGCCAATCGAACCCGTGCTGCACGGATCGACGCCATAGGCGGGAGCGCATTCGCTCTTCAACGCGGCGACGGTGCCGGGGGCCATGAACGAGCCCGCAAGAATGACCAGAGCCGCACACGCAAAGAACAGTGCGATTGACTTCCCCATGGAAAATGCCTTTCAGAACAGGATTATGGCGCCATGCCGGGAAACACGCGCCGGCACGGACGCCGGGGTGTTTATGGTGCGGGGCCACAAACATCAATAGTAGATCTTGCTAAACTCGAGGTTAACAATACGATTCCTCGAGTGCGGTATTTGTGCAACTCCCGAGGGCTCGCCCGGTTCCGCAAACGCCCTGGAAAAAGTCATTCCTGAGATATTTTTTGCCTGAAATAAAGAACCCGCCCCGTTGGAACAAGGCGGGCGGAATCGAATCGTGTCTTTGACAAACGTCAGGCGGCGCTGCCGGAATTGGTGAACTGGCCGGCCGGCCGGTATTGCACCAGGTAGGACGGCAGCACGCGGTCGAGCATGGCGGGCGTGATGCCGATGCCCGCAAGGGTGCGGCCTTCGTCGGTCGCGGCCTTGGAAACGACGTTGTCGCTCTTCAGCAGCGTCACCTGGTCGGCCGTCAGCGGCGGAGCGATGAACGGCACCAGCGAACAGAGGCTGCCGATCAGCGACGCCACGCCGAAGGGCAGCGGCACGAAGCTGCGCTTGCGATCGACGACGCGCAGGATGGTTTCGAGGCATTCCCTGAACGACATCACCGCCGTTCCGCCCAGCTCATAGGTGGCGCCGGGCGCAAGCTTGCCGTCGACGGCGCGGGCGGCCGCTTCGGCTACGTCCTCGACGAAGACCGGCTGGAACTTGGTCTTGCCGCCGCCGATCAGCGGCAGCACCGGCATGGTCTGCGCCATGCGGGCGAATTTGTTGAAGAAACCGTCGTCCTGGCCGAAAACGATCGACGGGCGTAGGATCACCGCATCCGGCTTGATCGACAGGATCGCCGCTTCGGCGCGGCCCTTGGAGCGGGCATAGGCCGAGTCCGACCTGGCGTCGGCGCCGATGGCGGAAATGTGGGTCAGCGAGGCACCGCGGGCGCGGGCCGCTTCCGCCACGGCGCGGGCGCCGAAATCCTGGACGGCGTCAAAGGTGTTGCGGCCGCTCTCGAACAGGACGCCGACGCAGTTGACCACATGGTCGGCGTCAGAGACGGCGGCATCCACCGAGGCGCGATAACGGAGATTGGCCTGCACGAACGAAATCTGGCCGACAGTGCCCATCGGCTGCAGGAAACCGGCGAGATCGGGACGGCGCACGGCGACGCGGATGCGATAACCGCGCTTGGCCAGCGCCCGCACGATGCTCCGTCCGACAAAACCCGATCCTCCGAACACGGTGACGAGCGGCGGAAGGTTGGACAAGGTCATGGTCTGGCTCCTTGAAGGGCAAAGCGTGTCGTGGCTGTGGATTTCTCCTTAGCCCAATCGTCCGGCAAGGTGAAGAGCCATCACGCCGCAGTTGCGAAAGGAGCCTGCGGTTCAGATGCCTTCGACGACCACCATTTCCGCCGTCGCCACCTCCTGGCGGATCTTGGCGGCGATCTGGTATTCCGGCGAGTTGTAGCAATCGACGGCATGCTGCATGGACGGAAACTCGATTACCACGTTGCGCATGCGCGCCGGGCCTTCCAACTCGGTGTAGGCGCCGCCGCGGGCAAGGAAGTTTGCGCCGTATTTTTCGAAAGCCACCTTGGCGGCGCTGACATAATCCTTGTAGCGCTCGGGATCGTGAATATCGACGCGGGCGATCCAGTAACCTTTTGCCATGGTGCTTTCTCCGTTTTTCTTTTTAGACTGCTGCCGTCATCTCGGCGAGGATGGCGCGGGCGGCGCCAAGCGGATCGGCGGCCTTGACGATCGGCCGGGCAACGACGAGATGGCTCGAACCGGCGCGGATGGCATCGGCCGGCGTCATCACCCGCTTCTGGTCGCCCTTCTCAGTGCCTGCGGGGCGGATGCCGGGCGTCACCAGGGCCATGTCCGGGCCGATCACGGCGCGCACCGCCTTCGCTTCTTCCGCCGAGCAGACGATGCCGCCCATGCCGGCCTGGCGCGCCTGTTCGGCGCGGCGCAAAACCAGCGTGTGCGGGTCGTATTCGTAGCCGGCATCGGTCAGGTCCTGCTCGTCCATCGAGGTCAGCACGGTGACGCCGAGCAGGCACAGGCCGGAGCCCCTGGCGGCCTGGACGGCGGCGCGCATCGCCTTGGGATAGGCATGCAATGTCAGCATCGACATGCCCATCCTGGCGATGTTCTCGACACCCGACGCGACGGTGTTGTCGATATCGAGCAGCTTCATGTCGAGGAAGACCTTCTTGCCGTCCCGGGCGATGTCGCGGGCGAACTCGAGCCCGCCGGCGAAAGCGAGCTGGTAGCCGATCTTGTAGAAGAGGATATCGTCGCCGAGCGTCGCCACCAGCCGTTCGGCTTCCTGAACGGTGGGCACGTCGAGGCCGACAATCAAACGGTCACGTGCGATCATCTGTTTGCCATCCCTGCCAGTTTTCCATGGGCGTCCAGTCGCACGAGACGCGCCGCGAGGCAAGGTCGAAGGCAAAAAGATTGCCGCCGCCCGCCGGCTGGTCGGCCTGACGGGCAATCGGCCGGCCGGACAGATGACATTTCAGCAGCGTGCCGACGCCGCCATGGCCGATGAAGGCGATGGGGCCGGCCGGATCGTGCTGGCGAAGAATGGTTTCGATGGCGGCAACGATGCGGGCCTGGGCGTCGCGCGCCCGCTCCCAGCCGCGAAAACTGTCATCGGGATGGGCGAAGAACAGGTCGGCGGCCGCCTCGAAGTCCGGCGGCGGCAGGAAGCCCGTGGCGGAGCGGTCGTTCTCGTGCATGCCGGCGACGACATCGACCGCGATGCCCACGCTCACCGCCAGGATGCCGGCCGTTTCGATCGCCTTGGTCTCGTCGCTGCTGACGATGCGTTTCAGGCCGCCCACCCATGACGCCTCGGCGGTCCGCCGTGTGCGCAAAACGCCGGTCTCGGATAATCCCCAGGCCGGTACCGGCACGTCGGGATCGATCCGCACCTACGGATGGGTCAGATACACCGCGTACATGATTTGCGCTGCGCCGCCTCGCCGCCGCGGCTGTAGGTCCAGATCTGCGCCGGGGGAATGTTGCGGACGATGAAGTCGAAATGTTTGATGTGGTAGCGGTCGGGCTGGGCGATGATCGGTGAAACCGGGCCATAGGAGAACTGCACCACCGGCCGGCCGGGCGGCATGCGGTCGAGCAGGTCTTCGAGCAGCGACACCCGCGTATGCATCGGGAAATTCAGGAGCGGAATGCCGGAGATGACGCAATCGAAGGTCTGGTCGCGCAAGCTCCCGAGCGTTTCCTTGAGGTCAAAGGCATCGCCATTGATGAAGGTGACGCCTTCATAGCTCTTCTTCAGGTGCTGGTAGAAATCGGTGGAATATTCGACCGAGACGAGCTTGTCCGCCGGCACGCCGCGCTCGAGGATCGCCTTGGTGATCACCCCCGTGCCGGGGCCGAGTTCCAGGACGGGCAGCCCGGAGCCGGTGTCGATGAGGCTCGCCATGCGCCGCGCCATGCGGCCGGAGGTCGGCATGATCGCGCCGACGGAACGGGGGCCGGTCATCCAGCCGCGGAAGAAGCGGATTTCATTGTCGAATTTCCGGCTTATGTGTTCCTTCACCTTCACGCGCAACGTCATGTTGTCCCTAACCAATCGTTCCGGTTCTTAACCTGTCGTTTAGATTGTTCGGATCTGCGGCAAAAACAAGTCGGAACATCGGCCCCGGTGGCAGGATCGTTAATTTATACACCGGCACGTCTGCCCATCCACGCCGGCGAGGCTGGATGCGCAACAGCCGGCACCAGATCGTCCAGCCGCTGCATCAGTGCCCGGGCATCGCGTGGTGCGCGTTGTTTCTTGTCGGTGTTGTCGAAATAGACGAAGACGTCGCGGGCCTTACCGTGAGGCGCGCTGTCCGGCAGCACATGCCTTTCCGGGTCGGGACAACCGCCATGCGCCCAGTCCCGCACGCGCCGCGCCCACTCGTCGAGCGCCTCGTCATCATAGCCGCTGACGTAAAGCTCGTCGGAACCGTGCAGACGGCAATAGACGAAGTCGGCGGTGACATCCATGAGCAGCGGCCAATCGACGGTATCGGCGACCACGAGCGCGATGTTGTGTCGCCGCAGCAGGTCGATGAAGGCCGGTGACCGGAAGCTGTCGTGACGAATCTCCACCGCATGCCGGATCGGCTGCGTCGCATCCGTCGTCAGCCAGGCGCGCGCCTTGACGTGATCGTCGTGGCGGCGGCCGAGCGCGGTGGCGGCATCCGCATCCTGCGGCAGCAGCTTGAAGAAGGCCTCGAAACGGTCGGCGTCAAACGCCATGCTCGGCGGAAACTGCCAGAGAACCGGGCCAAGCTTCGGCCCGAGCCGCAGCAGCCCGGACGCGAAGAAGTTGGCGAGCGGCGCCTCGATCTCCTCGAGCCGCAGCATATGGGTGATGTAGCGTGGCCCCTTCACCGCGAAGACAAAATCGTCCGGTGTTTCGTCGCGCCAGCGTTTGAAACTGTCCGGCCGTTGCAGCCCGTAAAAGGTGCCGTTGATCTCGATGGAGGGAAACTGCGTTGCCGCGTAGGCGAGTTCGTATTTCTGCAGCAGGCCCTCGGGATAGAACCGGCCACGCCAGGGCGCATAGGTCCATCCCGATATGCCGATGCGAACGATGCCCTGGCCGGCCATAAACGATCCTCCATCCGCGGGCACGATCGCCCACGCAACAGAACCGCAATGCCGCCGGCCGGGTTCCCCGCCGGCTACACGCGCATCGGCATCAGCACATAGAGGGCATCATCGCCGGCCGTGTCGCGGATCAGCGTCGGCGAACCGGCATCGGCGAGCAGGAAGACGGCGTCCGTGCCGGAAAGCTGCGCGGTGATGTCGAGCAGGTACTTGGCGTTGAAGCCGATTTCCATCGCGTCGCTCTCGTAGGAGACGGCGAGTTCGTCGGTGGCGCTGCCGGAATCGGGGTTGTTGACGGTGAGCAGCAGCTGCCCGTCGGTCAGCGCCAGCTTCACGGCGCGGCCACGCTCGGACGAGATGGTCGAGACGCGGTCGACGGCCTGGGCGAAGGTCTGGCAATCGACGCGCATTTCCTTGTCGTTGCCGGTTGGGATGACGCGCTGGTAATCGGGGAAGGTGCCGTCGATCAGCTTCGAGGTCATGACGATCGAACCGATCGACAGGCGGATCTTGGCGTCCGAAACCTCGATGGTGACGGTCGCCTCCGGATTGTCGACCAGCTTCTGCAACTCGCCGACCGTCTTGCGCGGAATGATGATGCCGGGCATGCCTTCCGAGCCGGACGGCGCCTTGATGTCGGCGCGTGCGAGGCGGTGGCCGTCGGTGGCGACGGCACGCAGCTTCAGGTCGCCCTGCGCTTCGATGGTGTGGAAGAAGATGCCGTTCAGGTAATAGCGCGTCTCTTCCGTCGAGATAGCGAACTGCGTGCGGTCGATCAGCATCTTCAGGTCGGAGGCGGTCAGCTTGAAGGTGTGGCTGAAGGTGCCGGCGGTGAGATCCGGGAAATCGGCTTCCGGCAGGCATTGCAGCGAAAATTTCGAGCGGCCCGACGCGATGGTCATCGTGCCGCCGTCGGGCGTGGTGGCGAGGAACACTTCGGCACCGTCGGGCAGCTTGCGGACGATGTCGTAGAGCAGGTGCGCCGGCACGGTGGTGGCGCCCGCCTGCTCGACATTGGCGGGGGTCTCTTCGGTGATTTCGAGGTCGAGGTCAGTCGCCTTCATGGCAAGCGCGGTGCCATCGGCGCGCAGCAGCACGTTCGACAGGATCGGGATCGTGTTGCGCCGTTCGACCACGCGGTGGACGTGGTTCAGCGATTTCAGGAGATTGGACCGCTCAAGAGTAATGCGCATGAGATGCTACCGCTTTCGACCAGTGCGTCCCGGCCGGGGCCGGTCGCACGCAGATGTATCCTCCGGCTGCAAGCCGGCTTATGTGGACGGGCAAAATGGCAGAGTTTTAGCCGCAAATGCAAGGGCCATGCAGCGCAGCATCGCCTCAAAACCGGCATTTGCACGCTGATCCACATGAGAAACCGCCTTGCCGCCGGCGCCGGCCTCCCGCATAAAGGCGCTTTACCGTATTGTGGACGAAAGAAAGACGCGTGGCAGACGATTCCGAGCAGCCGACCGATGCGGCCCGCAGCTACCGGCTGAACAATGTCGCCGTGCCGGCAAGGCCGATCGAGCCCGCGCTCTATCTCGTCGCCACGCCGATCGGCAATCTCGGTGACATCACGCTGCGGGCGCTCGAAACGCTGGCCGGCGCCGACGTGCTCGCCTGCGAGGATACGCGGGTGACGCGTGTGCTGCTCGATCGCTACGGCATCCGCAACAAGCCCTACGCCTATCACGAACACAATGCCGCCGAGGCGGGGCCGCGCCTGCTGGCGGCGCTCGGCGGCGGCCGTTCGGTGGCGCTGGTCTCGGATGCCGGCACGCCGCTGGTCTCCGATCCCGGCTACCGCCTGGCGCAGCTGGCGATCGAGGCCGGCCATCGCGTCGTGCCGATCCCCGGCGCTTCGGCGCCGCTGGCCGCCCTTGTCGGCTCCGGCCTGCCCAACGACGCCTTCCTGTTTGCCGGGTTTTTGCCGAGCAAGGACAAGGCGCGGCGGGATCGGCTTGCCGAACTTCTGGACGCCCCTGCAACCCTGATTTTTTTCGAATCGCCGCACCGCATCGGCGCCACGCTGGTTGCCGCCGCCGAGGTATTGGGCGGCGAGCGACCGGCTGCCGTCTGCCGCGAGCTCACCAAGACCTTCGAGGAGTTCAATCGCGGCACGCTGTCATCGCTTGCTGAAGACTACGCCGACAGGGCGGTGAAGGGCGAGATCGTGCTGGTCGTCGGCCCGCCGCTGCCGGCGGCTGCCCCAGAGGCGGCGGATGTCGATGCCTTGTTGATGTCGCTCGTCGCCGACCGGCCGGCCGGCAAGGCGGCGACGGAGGCCGCCCGGATCACCGGCCTGCCGCGCAAGGATCTCTACCAGCGCCTTCTGGACATGAAGGATGGACGCTGATCCTCTCGGCAAGAAACGGAAAAAGGCCGAACGCCGCGGCCGCGCGAGCGAATATGTCGCCGCGCTTTATCTTGTCCTGAAGGGATATCGCATCGTCGCGATGCGCTACCGCACCAGGGCAGGCGAGGTGGACATCATCGCCCGCCGCGGCGATATCGCCGTCTTCGTCGAGGTCAAGGCGCGGCGCGAGGAGGGGTTGGCCGTCGATGCCGTCGGTTTTGCCGCCCAGCAACGCATCCGCGCCGCCTCCGACATCTGGTTTTCCCGCCAGGCCGACGCCGCCTGCCTGTCGCAGCGCTACGATATCGTCGCCGTGCTGCCCGGCCGCTGGCCGCGCCATTTTCGCGATGCCTTCTGATGGCGCGATTGTGACGGCAAATGTAACTGAACTGACAAAAAAGCTTCAACCCGCCGTCACACGTCCTGACTATTGCGTCTCCTCACCCCAACCAATGGCGGAGAGGATTTTTCCATGATCAAGACCATCTCGATGGCTGCGCTCGCAGTCACCTTTACGGCCACGTCGTCGTTTGCCGCGACCAACATCACCTGGTGGCACGGCATGGGCGGCCGCAACGGCGAAGTGATCAACGAAGTCGCTCAGAAGTTCAACGCCGCCCAGACGGCCTGCGCCCTGACCCCGGTCTCCAAGGGCACCTACGAAGAGGCGCTCGCCGCCGGCATCGCCGCTTTCCGTTCGGGCGAGCAGCCGAACATCCTGCAGGTGTTCGACGCCGGCGCGGCGACGATCATCAACGCCAAGGGCGCCGTCATTCCGGCCGAAGACCTGATTATCAAGGCAGGCTACGCCTTCGACCGCGACGCCTTCATCGAAGGCGTGAAGTATTTCTACGCTGCCGCCGACGGCAAGTTCGTCGGCATGCCGTTCAATTCCTCGGCGCCGATCATGTACATCAACGACGAAGCCCTGAAGAAGGCCGGCGTCGAAGCGCCGAGCACCTGGGAAGAGTTCGAAGCCATCGCGCCGAAGCTCAAGGAAGCCGGCTACATCCCGCTCGTCCAGTCGCAGCTGACCTGGGAGTTCACCGAGAACTTCTTCTCGCGCAACAACATCCAGTTCGCCACCAACAACAACGGTTACGACAGCGTCGTCGACACCAAGATGCAGCTCACCAATCCGCAGCTGGTCATGATGTTCGACAAGCTCAAGGGCTGGGCCGACCAGGGTTACTTCGCTTATTACGGCGCCGGCTGGTCCGACAACCAGAAGCCGTTCGAAGAAAACAAGGTCGCCCTGTGGATCGGTTCGTCGGGTTCCTTCGGCGGCCTGCAGAAGACCGCCCAGATGCCGTTCTCGGCAACCTTCCTGCCGTACTGGGGTTCGATCCAGGGCGCCGGCACCAACACCTTCATCGGTGGTGCAGCCCTGTTCGCCATGGCTGGCAAGTCCGACGAGGAAAACAAGTGCGTCGCCGACTTCTTCCAGTTCCTGACCTCGCCTGATGTGCAGAAGTTCTACCACCAGGCCACCGGCTACGTCGCCATCACCAAGGCTGCCTACGAGCTTGCCAAGGCTGAAGGCTACTACAACGAGAAGCCGGCTGCCGAAGTCGGCATCAAGCAGCTGATGCTGCCGTCGGGCGAATGGTCGAAGGGTTACCGCCTCGGCTTCTACCCGCAGATCCGCGAAATCATGGAACGCGAATACGGCCGCATCTTCGCCGGTGAAACCACCCCGAAGGAAGCCTTCGAGACGATCGAAAAGGAAGGCAACGACCTTCTCGCCCGCTTCGCCAAGACGGCCGGCTGAATTCCGAACCTCTGAAATCAAGGGTTCCGGAGGCGTTTCGCTTCCGGAACCGTTTTTTGAAGGCCCGACCATGAAACGCGTGCAATTTTCGTCGCCTTACCTGCCCTATGTCTTCCTGGCGCCGCAACTCGCCGTGATCGTCATCTTTTTCTACTGGCCTTCGGTGCAGGCGATCCAGTCGTCCTTCTACCTGGAAGATCCCTTCGGTTTCGGCTCGACCTTCGTCGGCCTCAGCAACTACGCCGATGCCTTCGCCAGCGCCGAATATGGCAGGATCGCCCGCTTCACCGTGGTGTTCACCGGGCTCGTCACCTTCTTTTCGCTGTCGCTTGGCCTGTTGCTCGCCGTCAAGGCGGATGCGGTCATTCGCGGCAATGCCGCCTACAAGACGCTGCTGATATCCGTCTATACCATCGCCCCGCCGGTCGCCGGCCTGATCGGCATGATGTTCTTCGACCAGCATATCGGCCCCTTCGTCAAGATCGCCGCCTTCTTCGGCTGGGAGATGAAGGTCGGGCTCAACTATGTCGACACCGCCTTCGCCATGGTGGTGGTCGCGGTGTGGAAACAGATCCCCTATAATTTCATCTTCTTCCTGTCCGGGCTGCAGAGCGTGCCGGTCTCCGTGCGCGAGGCCGCTGCCATCGATTGTCGCTCCGGCTTCCGGCGCTTCTGGACGGTGGTGCTGCCGCTCTTGGCGCCGACCGCCTTCTTCCTCCTGGTCATCAACATCACCTATTCGCTGTTCGACACCTTCGGCATCATCGACGTCATGGTGAAGGACAAGGCCGCCAACAACCCGATCACGCTGGTCTACAAGGTCTACATGGACGGCTTCCGCGGCAACGATATCGGTGGCTCCTCGGCCCAGTCGGTCATCCTGATGGTCGTCGTTTTCGTGCTCACCATCCTGCAGTTCCGCTTCATCGAGCGGCGCGTGCATTACACCTGAGGGGAGCGCGGCCATGCATAAGACACGGTTTTTCGACCATCTGATCCTGATCTGCGGTGTTCTCTTCCTGATGACGCCGGTCGTCGTCGCCTTCATGACCTCGACGCATACGGCGGCGGAAATCCACAGCAAGGGCCTGATGCTCTCGCCCGGCGGCCATTTTGCCGAGACCTATACCACGGTGCTGACCCGCCAGGGCGGATTCACCGGCCAGGTCACCGGCGCCCGCATGGTGATGAACTCCTTCATCCTCGGCGTCGGTTTTGCCGCCGGCAAGATCATCCTGTCGATGCTCGCCGCCTATGCCATCGTCTATTTCCGCTTCCGCATGGCCAACCTCGCCTTCTGGATCATCTTCACGACGCTGCTCCTGCCGCTCGAAGTGCGTATCATGCCGTCCTACCAGGTGATGACCCAGCTTGGCCTGATCAACACCTATACCGGCCTGATCGTGCCGCTTCTGGCTTCGGCCACCGGCACCTTCTATTTCCGGCAGTTCTTCAAGTCGGTGCCGGACGAACTCCTGGAGGCGGCCCGCATCGACGGCGCCGGCCCTTTCAAGTTTTTCATCGACGTGCTGGTCCCGCTGTCGCGCACGATGATGGCGGCGATCTTCATCATCATGTTCGTCTACGGCTGGAACCAGTACCTCTGGCCGATGCTGATGACGACGGACGAAAGCTTCTTCACCCTGATGCGCGGCATCAAGTCCATCCTGCAGGTCTGGATCGGCTCGCAGATCCCCGACTACAACGAGGCCTTCGCGCTCGCCGTGCTCGCCATGCTGCCGCCGGTTCTGATCGTGGTGATCTTCCAGCGCTGGTTCATCAAGGGCCTCACCGAAAGCGACAAGTAAAGGAACGCGCCGATGGCGACGATCGACATCAACCAGGTCTCGAAGATCTATACCGGCGGCGTGACCGCTGTCCGCTCGGTGGACATCAACATCGCCGATGGCGAGTTCATCGTGCTCGTCGGGCCGTCCGGTTGCGGCAAGTCGACCCTGCTGCGCATGGTCGCCGGGCTGGAGGTGATTTCGCAAGGCGCGGTGCGCATCGGCGACCGTGTCGTCAACGATGTCGATCCCGCTGATCGCGATATTGCCATGGTGTTCCAGAACTATGCGCTCTATCCGCATATGACGGTCTATGAAAACCTTGCCTATGGCCTGAAGAACCGCGGCACGCCGAAGGCGGAGATTGCCGAGCGTGTCGCCGAGGCTGCGCGCATGCTGCAGCTCGAACCCTATCTGGAGCGCCGTCCGCGGGCGCTTTCCGGCGGCCAGCGCCAGCGTGTGGCGATGGGTCGCGCCATTGTGCGCAAGCCGGCCGCCTTCCTTTTCGACGAACCGCTGTCGAACCTCGACGCCAAGCTGCGCGTTTCGATGCGCGGCGAGATCAAGCGCCTGCAGCGCCGCCTCGGCACCACCTCGATCTACGTCACCCACGACCAGTTGGAAGCGATGACGCTGGCCGACCGCCTCGTGGTGCTGAACGGCGGCCAGATTGAGCAGATCGGTGCGCCGCTCGAGGTCTATCACACCCCGGCCTCCACCTTCGTCGCCAGCTTCATCGGCTCTCCGGCCATGAACCTGGTGAAGGGCGACCTGCATGGCGACCGGCTGGCGATCGGACCGGCAATGTTCGAGCTTGGCGGTTATGCCCCCGCCTCGGGACCATTGACGGTCGGCCTGCGCGCCGAAGACCTGCGGATCGCCCGCGAGGGGGAGGTGTCGTTTGCCTTGCGGGTCGATTACGTCGAGGAACTGGGGTCGCAGCGTCTCGTGCACGGCACGCTGGGCGATCAGCCACTGACCGCCGCCCTGCCGCCGGAAACCGCACTGGGTGACGCGATCAACCTGGCGATCCCCCCCGACCGGCTGCATTTCTTCGCCAATGAGACCGGCAAACGTATCGGGAATGGCCTGCCCGCACCGACGACGCCAGCCGCCGAAAGGCTTGGCGCAGGACGTCTCGTCGCACATCGTTAAAATGCAACCGACCGTCTGAACCGACTTCTTACGACTCCCCGCTAGGCTGATCGATGCGGATTGTTTGATACCGGGGGTGGGGAAGAATGGTGATGAAGGTGATGCTGGCGACCGCCGTGGCCATGGCGGTGCGGACGCTGCCGATATCGGCGTTGACGGGGGCCAGCCGGCCACTGGTTTCGGCGCCCGTCGACGAAATGGAAATGAAACCTTCCCCGATCGAGCCGTCCTGGATCATCGAGGGCGAACCGCAGGCCCGCAGCGCCGAACATTCCCGGAGCGCCGACGAGGCGGCGATGACGGCGCTTTGGGATTGTACCGCCGGCACCTTCCGCTGGTATTTCCATTGGGACGAGACGGTCGTGATCCTGGAAGGCGAAGTGCATGTCACCGCCGAAGACGGTTCGGTGCGCCTGCTTCGCGCCGGCGACATCGGCTATTTCAGCGGCCGCACCTGGGCGACCTGGCGCGTCGATGAGTATGTCAAGAAGATCGCCTTCGTGCGCAAGCCCTTCCCGGGGCCGGTCGCGGCGGCCTACCGGCTGTCCAATTTCCTGCGCGCCAGGAAGCCGAAAGGTTTCGCCGGCTGATCTGTTGGGCAGCCTGCGGCGGGAAGTTTGCATCCGCCGCAGGCGTCGCCCCGTTGCGTTCATGCCCGGCCTATCCTAGATAAAGCCGGCATCGAACGGGAGCAGCCCATGGCGACGATCAAGAATGTTGCGGTCCAGATGGACCATGTATCCGGCATCAGCATAGCCGGCGATTCCACCTTTGCCATGAGCCTCGAGGCGCAGGCGCGCGGCTACAAGCTGTTCCACTATACGCCCGACCGGCTCAGCCTGCGCGACGGCAAGGTCTATGCCAGCGTCGAGCCGATGGTGCTGCGCGACGTCAAGGGCGACCATGTCGAGCTCGGTCCGGCCGAGCGGGTCGATCTTTCGACCATGGACGTGGTGCTGCTGCGCCAGGACCCGCCCTTCGACATGGCTTACATCACCTCGACCCATCTGCTGGAGCGCATCCATCCGAAGACGCTGGTGGTCAACGATCCGGCCTGGGTGCGCAATTCGCCGGAAAAGATCTTCGTCACCGAATTCGCCGACCTGATGCCCAAGACGCTGATCACCCGCGATGTCGGCGAGATCGCCCGTTTCCGGGCGGAGATGGGCGACATCATCATCAAGCCGCTTTACGGAAACGGCGGCGCCGGCGTTTTCCATTCCTCGCGCGACGACCGCAATTTTGCCTCGCTGCTCGAAATGTTCGGCCAGATGTTCCGCGAACCCTTCATCGCCCAGCAGTACCTGCCGGCGGTGCGCAAGGGCGACAAGCGCATCCTGCTGGTGGACGGCAAGCCCGCCGGCGCCATCAACCGCGTGCCGGCCGAGCATGACAGCCGCTCCAACATGCATGTCGGCGGCCGCGCCGAGGCAACGGAACTGACGTCGCGCGAACTGGAGATCTGCGAACGCATCGGCCCGGCGCTCCGAGCCCGTGGTTTCCTGCTGGTCGGCATCGACGTCATCGGCGACTACATGACCGAAATCAACGTCACCTCGCCCACCGGCATTCGCGAAGTGAAGAAGTTCGGCGGCGCCGATATCGCCAGCCTGCTCTGGGACGCGATCGAGAGCAAACGGGCATAATCGCCGTCGTTTCATCCGCTTTGTTCCGCCCCTGCAACCTCTCGCAACCTGAATGCGCGAGGAGCGGGAAATTGTTCTTCTGATGTTCTTGTTTTATTCCATCTTCCATGCCAGATTGTACCGGCAGGCCCGCTAAAGCTGTAAAACCGGGCCTTGCAGTTGCACAAGGGGCGGAAACATGGTGGCGCGCGTCAGTACGGTTGCATTCCAGGGCATAGAAGGTGTTCCCGTCGACGTGCAGGTCATGCTGGCGCCCGGCAAGATCGGTATGCAGATCGTCGGCCTGCCGGACAAGGCGGTGGCCGAAAGCCGCGAGCGGGTCCAGGCGGCGCTGCATGCCTCCGGCCTTGCCCTGCCGCCCAAACGGGTCACCGTCAACCTGGCGCCCGCCGACCTTCCCAAGGAGGGCTCGCATTTCGACCTGCCGATCGCGCTCGGGCTGATGGCGGCGTTGGGCGCTATCCCTGGCGATACGCTGCAGGGATTTGTCGTCATCGGTGAACTCAATCTCGACGGCACGCTGGCGGCGGTTGCCGGTGCCCTGCCGGCCGCGATTGCCGCCAATGCGGTCGGCAAGGGCCTGATCTGCCCGAGCGAGAGCGGTGCCGAGGCGGCCTGGGCCGGTGCCGGCATCGAACTTCTGGCGCCACGCAGCCTGATTGCGCTTGCCAACCATTTCCGCGGCACGCAGGTGCTGTCGCGGCCGGAACCTGCAGTTCGCGCCAATGCCGCCAACCTGCCCGATCTTGCCGACATCAAGGGCCAGGAAAGCGCCAAGCGGGCGCTGGAGGTGGCTGCCGCCGGCGGCCATAACCTGCTGATGGTCGGGCCGCCCGGCTCCGGCAAGTCGATGCTCGCGGCGCGCCTGCCGTCGATCCTACCGCCGCTGTCGGCGCCGGAACTGCTCGAAGTGTCGATGATCCATTCGATCGCCGGCCAGTTGCCCGGCGGCAAGCTCTCCGACCGGCGGCCCTATCGCGCGCCGCACCATTCGGCCACCATGGCGGCGCTGATCGGCGGCGGCTCGCGCGCCAGGCCCGGCGAGGCCTCGCTCGCCCATCACGGCGTGCTGTTTCTCGACGAGTTTCCGGAATTTTCTCCGCAGGTTCTAGATGCGCTGCGCCAGCCGCTCGAAACCGCCGAATGTTTCATCGCCCGTGCCAACCACCGGGTTTCTTATCCGGCCGGTTTCCAGCTGGTGGCGGCGATGAACCCGTGCCGTTGCGGCATGGCGGGCGAACCCGGCCATAGTTGCGCCCGCGGGCCGCGCTGCATGAGCGACTATCAGGCGCGCATTTCCGGGCCGCTGATGGATCGCATCGATATCCGCATCGATGTGCCTGCGGTGGCCGCCACCGACCTTCTCCGGCCGATGGCGGCGGAGCAGAGCAGCACGGTGGCGGCCCGCGTCGCCCGTGCCCGGGAGATGCAGCGGGAGCGCTTCCTCGCGGCCGGCGCCGGTTCGGTTTCCACCAATGCCCGCTGCTCCACGGCGCTGATCGAGATTCTGGCCGAGCCGGATGCCGGCGGGCTGCAGTTGCTGCGCGATGCGGCGGAGAAGCTGAAGTTTTCCGCCCGCGGTTATCACCGGGTGTTGAAGGTGGCGCGAACGCTGGCGGATCTCGATGGCAAGGAGGTTATCGGCCGCATCCACCTGGCCGAGGCCATTTCTTATCGCATCGCCGGCGAGCGACTATCGGCGGCGGCTTGATGCGTGGGATGACAATGCCGGCGGAAGGGCGCGGTAACGCCATGCCGCCGGGAGATATTTTGGATCAGCCGCCCAGGCCTTCGAAAAGCGCTGTCGAAAGATAACGCTCGGCGAAGGAGGGGATAATGACGACGATGGTCTTGCCGGCATTTTCTTCGCGCTGGCCGATGACTGTTGCCGCCGCAAGGGCCGCGCCGGAGGAAATGCCGACCGGCACGCCTTCGAGCCGGGCGACAAGCCGGGCATTTTCGAAGGCTTCGTCATTGGTCACCTTGACGATCTCGTCGTAGATCGTCGTGTCGAGGACTTTTGGCGCAAAACCGGCGCCGATGCCCTGGATCTTGTGCGGGCCGGGATTGCCGCCGGAAAGAACCGGGCTGTCGGCCGGCTCGACGGCGACGACCTTGACCGAGGGCTTTTTCGTCTTCAGCACCTGGCCGGCGCCGGTGATCGTGCCGCCGGTGCCGATGCCGGAAACGAGGAAGTCGACCGAACCGTCGGTGTCGTTCCAGATTTCTTCCGCCGTGGTCTTGCGGTGGATCTCCGGATTGGCCGGGTTCTCGAATTGTTGCGGGATGACTGCGTCCGGATCGGCGGCAGCCAGTTCTTCCGCCTTGGCAATCGCGCCCTTCATGCCCTTCGGGCCTTCGGTCAGCACCAGTTCGGCGCCGAGCAGGGCCAGCATCTTGCGGCGCTCGACCGACATGGTTTCCGGCATGGTCAGGATCAGCCGGTAGCCCTTGGCGGCGGCGGCGAAAGCCAGCGCGATGCCGGTATTGCCCGAAGTCGGCTCGATCAGCGTCGTCTTGCCGGGCGTGATCTTGCCCTGGGCTTCCAGCGATTCGATCATCGCCACGCCGATGCGGTCCTTCACGGAGGCGATCGGGTTGAAGAATTCCAGCTTGGCGAGAAGATTGGCCCTGATGCCTTTCTCCTTGGCAAACTTGTCCAGCCGCACGATCGGCGTATCGCCGATGGTTTCGGTGATCGAGGCGTAGATCCGGCCGCGGCCGGGCTTGCGAGGTTCAGACATGGTTTTCTCCCTGTTCGTCATGGTTGGCGGCAAAGTAGGATCAATTCCGCCGCTCCGCCAGAGCCTTGCTGTCGCAAGCGGCATGCAGCGCAAGGAAAATGGCCGGGAGAGGGGACTGGACGCCGGTTCGCATCGCCTCCGCCGACATTTCGGCATCAGGCGGCGCGGGCGGCGATGAAGGTCGCCGTGCCCGCAAGGATCGCAGCCGCCATGCGGTTGAGCACCTGCAGGCCGCGCGGCCGCTTCAGCAGCGCACGAGCGCGAGAAGCGAGCGCCATATAGGGAAGCAGCACGACCAGCAGCACGGAGAAGGTGGCGGCCAGCAGCACGGCATAGTCCTGCAGGCCGATGCTGCGGATATCGATCAGCGTCGGAGCCAGGGCGACATAGAACAGCATGGTTTTTGGATTGCCGAGCGCGATCAGCAGGCCGGAGAGAAGGGCGAGCGCCGGATTGCTGGAGCGCCTGGCGGCGATGTCCTGCGGCAGAAGCCCGGCGGTCCAGAGTTTCCAGGCGATGTAGACGAGGTAGAGCGCACCGGCAAACTTGATGACGATGAAAGCCTCGGTGAAGGTCTGGGCAACGAAGGCCAGGCCGAGAATGACGGCCGTCAGATACACCATGTCGCCGAGGATCATGCCGAGGCCCATGAAGAAGGTTTCCCTGAAGCCCGAACCCAGCGCCCGGGCGACAAGCGCGGTGACGCCGGGGCCGGGGATGACGGCGGCGATAAACAGCGCGACGCAATAGGCAAACAGGGCAGTCAGGGTCATTTCATATCTCCGGAATCCAGGCTTTCAGCGCAGCCGAAGCCTTGCAAAATGCAAGGCCCGACACTGCAGGGCGGGTCGCGGCGGACAATGGCGAATCGTTGTCGATTCGTGCAAGCGGTTATTTTGGCACCCGTCCCCGTCCAACCGCCGGAGGCAGCGGGCCGCTTCGCAGGAACGTGGAAGCTCCGGCCGCTCAGAACTCCGCCATGGGCGACAGGCAGAACGGCTCGGCCGGGATGAGGTCCGGCGCGCAACGCATCATGAACACCAGGCCACCCTCGTCCTTCTCCGCCGTCGCCTGCCAGGCGAGCCGGTCCGGCGGAACATGCGCTGTGACGCTGGCCGGCCTTTGCCCGAGGGCTGCCAGGATCGCGGCAAGCGGCGGGATGGCAGGCGCGGCGATGTCGAGCAGTTCGAACCGGCCGTCCTCTGCCGTCCGCCAGGCGACGACCGCGGAAAAATCGTCCATGAAGGACAGGCGGACATCCTCGACCAGATAGGCATTGAGCAGGAACATCAACGACTGGTCGGTTACAGCGAAACGGTTGGAAACCGGTGTCCGGCTCGCCAGCGCCGTGCGGATAACGGCAAGATCCGCCGGTTGGCGAATATCCAGCCGCCGGGCTGTCGCATCCATATCCGCCGCTGCCGGCGCCGGGCCGGAAAAGCGAAATTGCGGCACGGTGACGAAACCGTATGGCAGGTAGAGGCCCGGCTTGTCGGTGTAGAGCACGATCGCTTCGTACCCCGCTTCCTCGCAGCGCTGCAGCGTGATGCGGGTCAGCTCGCGGAACAGGCCGCGGCCGCGATAGTCCGGCCGCACCGCGCCGGATTGCAGGCCGGCTGCCTCGACCCTGCGGCCCTCGATCATCAGCGGCATCGCGAATGCGCTGAAATTGGCGACGCAACGGCCATCGGCATCGAACCAGGCCGACGGCATGTTGCTGCGGTCATGGCCGCCCAGCCTGTCGAGCGGGCTGATATCGACGCCGAACACATCCCGCAACAGGTCGGAAATTGCCCGCCAGCCGGCCGGATCGTCAAAATAGTCCTGGCGGAAAATCAGGTCCTGCGTGGCGAGGGGCTTGTCCATTACACGCCCGTCGAGCCGAAGCCGCCGGCGCCGCGGGCAGTTTCGCTCGCTTGCGTGGCCTCGACGATGCGGGCCTGCACCACCGGGGTGATCAGCATCTGGGCGATACGCATGCCGCGGGTCACCGCAAAATCCTCGTCGCCATGGTTGATCAGCAGCACCTTGACCTCGCCGCGATAATCGCTGTCGACGGTGCCCGGCGTGTTGAGGCAGGTAATGCCGTGCTTGAAGGCAAGCCCGGAGCGCGGCCGCACCTGGCCCTCGAAACCGTCGGCGATCTCGAAGATGAAGCCGGTCGGCACCAGTGCCCGGCGGCCCGGCGCAATCACCAGCGGCTCGTTTTCGCCAACCGCCGCCTTCAGGTCCATGCCGGCGGCGCCGCGCGTCTCGTAGGCGGGCAGTTCCACGCCCTCGCCATGCGGCAGGCGGATGAGGCGGAGGGTGGGGCCGAGAACGTCTTGCATCTGCACTTCCTTTGTTTGCTGTCGGTCAATTGCATATTGGGGAACGAAACGCTAGATAACCGGCCAACGAACAGGATTTCTGACATGGCCGAAACTCTCGCCGAGGCGGTTTCCCGCCGCCGCACCTTTGCGATTATCGCGCACCCGGATGCCGGGAAGACGACGCTCACCGAAAAACTGCTGTTGTTCGGCGGCGCCATCCAGCTCGCCGGCGAAGTCAAGGCGAAGAAGGACCGCATGCAGACGCGCTCCGACTGGATGAAGATCGAGCGCGAACGCGGCATTTCGGTCGTCACCTCGGTCATGACCTTCGAATATGACGGCAACGTCTTCAACATCCTCGACACGCCCGGTCACGAAGACTTCGCCGACGACACCTACCGCACGCTGACGGCGGTGGATGCCGCCGTCATGGTGATCGACGCCGCCAAGGGTATCGAGCCGCGGACGCTGAAACTGTTCGAAGTCTGCCGCATGCGCGACATCCCGATCATCACCTTCGTCAACAAGATGGACCGTGAAAGCCGCGACACGTTCGAGATCCTCGACGAGGTCGAGGAAAAGCTGGCGCTGGACACCGCGCCGATAACCTGGCCGGTCGGGCGTTCGAAGAGCTTCTGCGGTTCCTACAATCTCGCCAACAATACGTTCCGCGGTTCGGACACGCAGGTCGAGCCGCAGAAGGTCAACGGCCCGCAAAGCGTAGCCGATCACCTGCCGGAAAACGAGCGCGCGGCGCTGGTCGAGGAACTGGAGCTGGCCCGCGAGGCCTGCCGGCCCTTCGATCGCCAGGCTTTCCTCGAAGGCCACATGACGCCGGTGTTCTTCGGTTCGGCGCTGCGCAATTTCGGCGTGCGCGACCTGATCAACGCGCTCGGCGATTTTGCGCCGCCGCCGCGCGACCAGGTGGCCGACATCCGCACGGTGCATGCCGCCGAGGACAAGATGACCGCCTTCGTCTTCAAGATCCAGGCGAACATGGACCCGAACCACCGCGACCGCATCGCCTTTGCCCGCGTCTGCTCCGGCAAGCTGGAGCGCGGCATGAAGGCGCGTCTGGCGCGCACCGGCAAGCAGATGGGCCTGACGGCGCCGCAATTCTTCTTCGCCTCGCAGCGGCAGCTGGCCGATACGGCCTATGCCGGCGACGTGGTGGGCATTCCCAACCACGGCACGTTGCGCATCGGCGATACGCTGACCGAAGGCGAATCGCTGGTTTTCCAGGGCGTGCCGAACTTTTCGCCGGAAATCCTGCGCCGCGTGCGGCTGGAGGACGCGATGAAGGCGAAGAAGCTCAAGGAGGCGCTGCAGCAGATGGCCGAAGAGGGTGTCGTGCAGCTGTTTTCGCCGGAAGACGGCTCGCCGGCCATCGTCGGCGTCGTCGGCGCCCTGCAGCTCGACGTGCTCAAGGAGCGGCTGATGGCCGAATACGGCCTGCCGGTCTCCTTCGAGATGTCGCGCTTCTCCGTCTGCCGCTGGATTTCCGCGGATCAACCGGCGGAACTGGAAAAATTCGTCACCCAGCGGCGCGGCGACATTGCCCGCGATCTCGACGGCGATCCGGTCTTCCTGGCGCAGGATGCGTTTTCGCTGCGCTACGAGGCGGAGCGTTATCCGGCGATCCGCATGGTGGCGATCAAGGAATATCACGTCGTCAAGGCGGCGTAACGGAGGGTATCATGGCCGTGCTTCGTATCGTTGCCAACCTGAAGGCGGACGATCCGTCGTTGGCCCGCTCCTTCTATCGTGATCTCCTCGGCCTCGATGTGGCGATGGATCATGGCTGGATCACCACCTTCGCCGGCGAGGCGCTTTCGTCGGTGCAGGTCAGTATTGCCAGCGAAGGCGGCTCCGGCACGCCTGTGCCGGCGCTTTCGATCGAGGTCGACGATATCGACGATGTTTTTGCCCGCGCCGTCGCGGCCGGTTTCGACATCGTCTACGGACCGGCCGACGAGCCCTGGGGCGTGCGGCGGTTCTTCCTCCGCGATCCCTTCGGCAATCTCGTCAACATACTTTCGCACGCGCACCAGGCCTGAAACGCCTTACAACGCTCGTCAGACAATCAGAGCGCTACGAGCAGCCGGGCGCGGGTCTCCTCGTCGACGAAGGCGGCTTCGACGGCGGTGCGTGTCATCGCATCGATCTCTGCGTCTGAAAATCCCATGATATCGGCGGCGATCTCGTATTCCCGCGCAAGCGACGTATGGAAAAACGGCGGATCGTCGGAATTGATCGTCACCTTGACGCCGGCATCGCGCAGTGCCCGCAACGGGTGCGCCTGGAAATCCGGGAAGACGCCGAGCGCGATGTTCGAGCCGGGGCAGACCTCCAGTACGGTACCGAGATCGGCGAGGCGCTTGACCAGATCGGCATCCTCGATGGCACGCACGCCATGACCGATGCGCGCCGGGCGCACGAGATCGAGCGCATCGGTGACGCTGAAGGCGCCGCAGACCTCGCCGGCATGGATGGTGAGGCCGAGGCCGGCATCGCGGGCGATATCGAAGGCGCGGGCATAATCGGAGACGCGGTTCATGCGCTCCTCGCCGGCCATGTTGAAGCCGGTGATCAGCGGATTGTCGCTCCGGGCGGCATATTCGGCCGCCGCGATGACGCTTTCCGGGCCGAAATGCCGTTCGCCGACAACCACCAGCCGGGCTTCGATGCCGGTCTTCTCCTTCGCCGACAGGATGCCCGCGGTCACGCCGGCCATGTAGGCGTCGGCTCCCAGGCCGATCCGGTCTCCGTGGTCGGGAGAAACGAACAACTCGCTGTAGATCGTGTTCACCGCAGAGAGTTCGAGCAGGTAGGTCTCGGTCAAAAGTGCATAGTCCGCCTCCGTCCTGAACACGGCGGCGACGGCGTCGTAGCAGCGGATGAATTCGGCAAAATCGTTCCAGGCATAGCTGCCGTCCTTGAGAAAGGCACTGGTGTCGATGCCGTAGCGAGCGGCCTGGCTGACGACGAGGTCCGGCGGCGCTGCACCTTCCAAATGGCAGTGCAGCTCGACTTTTTTCAGATGCGACGTCACAGGAAACTCCTTCCATGGGCCCCTGCGGGGATTCCCAGGTGCTGGGCGATGGTTTCGCCGATATCCGCATAGGTCGGGCGGATGCCGATCGAGCGGGAGCGGATGCCGGGGCCGAAGAGCATGACCGGCACGCGCTCGCGCGTATGGTCGCTGCCGCGCCAGGTGGGATCGCAGCCGTGATCGGCGGTGAGCACGACGATGTCGCCGTTCTTCATCTTGCGGTGGATGTCCGGCAGACGCCGGTCGAAGGCTTCCAGCGCCGCGGCATAACCGGCCACGTCGCGGCGATGGCCGTAGAGCATGTCGAAATCGACGAAGTTGGTGAAGACGAGATCGCCGTCCTTCGCCTCGTCCATGGTCCGCAGCGTCGCTTCCGTTAGCGCCGCATTGCCGTTTGCCTTGATCAGGCGGGTGACGCCCTTGTGGGCGAAGATGTCGCCGATCTTGCCGACGGCATGCACCGAGCGGCCGGCTGCCGCAAGCCGGTCGAGCAGGGTGGGTTCCGGTGGCGGCACCGAGAAATCGCGGCGGTTTCCCGTGCGCTCGAAGGTCGAGGCCGTTTCGCCGACGAAGGGCCGGGCGATGACGCGGCCGATGTTCAGGGGATCGATGAGGGCGCGGACGATACGGCAGAGATCGATGAGCCGATCCAGCCCGAAATGGATCTCGTGGGCGGCGATCTGGAAGACGGAGTCCGACGAGGTGTAGCAGATCGGCTTGCCGCTGCGAATATGCTCCTCGCCGAAGCGGGCGATGATCTCGGTGCCGGAAGAGTGGCAGTTGCCGAGGATGCCGGGCAGGCCGGCCGCCTCGCAGATCGCTTCCACGAGATCGGGCGAAAAGGCGTCGCCGTCTGCCGGGAAATAGCCCCAGTCGAAGGTGACCGGCGTGCCGGCGATCTCCCAATGGCCGGACGGCGTGTCCTTGCCGCGGGAGATTTCCGAGGCTGCGCCGTGCAGGCCGAAGATACGGTCCGGCACCGGCATGCCGGCCGGCGCGACGCCGCTTGCCATCTTGGCAATGTGGACGAGGCCGAGCGCCGACATGTTGGGCAGTTTCAGGGGACCGCTGCGCAGGCCGGCGCGGTCGGCGGCACCGGCGGCGCAATATTCGGCGATATGGCCGAGCGTGTTGGCGCCGTCGTCGCCATAGGCCGGCGCGTCGGGCGCTCCGCCGACGCCGAAGGAATCAAGAACGAACAGAAAGGCGCGTGCCATCTAAAACCCTGCAGCAACCCGGCAGCATCTTGCGCCGTCGAAAGCGACATCCATAGCGGCTGGCGCAAGACTTGGCAATTTGGAGGAGACGGGTTCAGCAGTCGGTGCAGCTGATCGAATCGCCGACGCGCTGGCGGAAGAAATATTCACGTTTGATGGTGATCTGCGTCGTGCTCATCGAAAAGGCATTGGCCATGAACATCATCAGATCATGCGGCACGGAGAGTTCGGCGCGCACCAGGAAGGTACTGGGTTTCTGCATCTCGGAGGGCACGATGACGGATGCGCCGACGACATAGGGCCGGGTTCCGCCCTTCTGCCACGACCAGCTGATCTTCGCGGCGTTGCTGGCATCGATGGTGATGCCGCTGATCTTCAATGTCAGGCTCGATGAGCTGAACGGCACGAAGATGCTGTCGGCGACGTCGACCATGGTTGCCAGGAAGGCCTTGGTCACTTTTCCGTTCTGCTGCGCCACCAGGTCGGCGATGGTGCCGGTTGCCCTCGTGGCGCGTTTGGCGACGCTGAGGCCGACGGTCAGCTCGAAGGCGCAGATGTAGAGCATCAGCAGCACGGGGGCGAGCAGCGCGAATTCCACCGCACCGACGCCGCGCCTGTCGCGCCACAGGCGCCCGAGGCGCTTGCCGGCGCCGGCGGCAATCCTGGAAAGGCGAGCGGCGACGGGACGCATCACGGGTAAGCCTCGTTCTGGAAGGCGGAGGTGGCGATGATCAGGAAATCGGTCGGCATACCGCTTTTCGGCCGGACATTGGTGATGTAGGGCCGCACGATGTCTGTCATGATCTGCCAGCGGTAATAGGCGCGGAACATGTTGATGGTGCCCGGGCCGCCGGGGTTGAACTTGAAGCTCGTCGTATCGATGTCCGCGAAGCGGTCGGACGACATCCGCGGGATGGTTTTCGGGATCGCTGCAAAGGTCCCGAACGTGCGGATGTCGAGGTAAAGCTTGTTCGGCGTGGTCAACTCTGTGCTCGAGCAGGTGATCAGGATCGAGATCTCGTCGCAGAATTCCGTGCGGAACTGCTTCTCGTTCATATCGGTGGTGCGGCCCATGCCGAAGGTGATCTGGCCCGTTCGCAGTTTGCGTGCCATCGTATCGACGGCGTTGGTGACGAGCTGTTCGCCGGTAAAGGCGATGAACGTCTCGATGATGGCAAAGACGATCAGGAAATAGGGAAAGGCAAGAATGGCGAATTCGATGGCCGCCGCGCCGTCATCCGAGCGCGCAAGGCTGCGAGCCGTGCGGCGCAGGACGGACCGGGACGGCGTCTTCTTTTCGTCTTCCTGGTAATTGCGACCCATCAGGCTCTATCCGGACCATCTCGAACAGGGTGATTTTAGGGTGGCTTCGTTGATTTTCCGTTTCACTGGTCGCCGGCAATTTCCGTATCGGCACAGAAATGCCGGATATCAGGGGGCTGTCGCCTGGGTGGCGTTGGCGGCGTTGCCATGGGCGGCGTGCTGTTCGCAATTCGGCGTGCAGGAGAGCACCGAGCGATCCGTCCGCCGGAAAACCCGCACGGTGCTGTCTTCGTCGATCGATACGAGAATGCGTTCGTCGACGATCGCATTGCCGTCGGCATCGAGCAGCACGAGATTGGTCGTGCCGAAACTCCGCCCCGTCAATACGATTGTCTTGGCATCGGCAACGGTGGCGTCGGCGACCTCAGAGTTACCGATGATGACCTTGCTGACCGGCCGGTCGAGCTTCAACACCCGGGCATGGTCCATATAGACGCGCAGCATGTCGTCGTCTGCAGCGGCCGATGTGGCTGCGGCGAGGAAGACGAACATCGCGATACCGTTGCGGAACAACATTCGACGCCTTTTTTGCGAGTGTATGGTCGATAACAGCGATCAAAATGACCGGAAATGGTGAATGAAGCGTTAAATGGTTCAGCGTCGGCCTCTTTTTGGGCCGAATGTATGAATATCGAACACTGTCATGCAGTAGAAGTGTATCTTCCTGGAGCCATCGTGTATCGATAAGTGCTCCGCGGCTTGCGAAAACGCAAGCTTTCCGGATATATTTAAAATCCTCGCGAATTCTCTTAAACGATGTTTACCATGCCGGCTTCAAACGCCGATTAAGGATCTGGTAACCGCGTTCCTTAAGGCGATGGCAATGGCCGTTCGCTAGTTTGCAGTCGATCCGATCAACGGAAACAGTTGGCGGAAGTGCTGAACAAACAAGTGGAGTAGGATAGAGTCATGACCAAGCTTTTCGCACGTTTCCTGAAGGACGAATCTGGTGCGACCGCCATTGAATACGGCCTGATCGCAGCCCTGATTTCCGTCGCTCTCATCACCGGCGCAACCGCCCTCGGGGGCAAGATCGGCGATACTTTCAACGGCCTCGCTACCAAGATCAACGCACCGACCTGATCTCCTTTTGCGGTCTACCGAAAAAGCAAGCGCCGCCTCTTTGCACAGAGGCGGTTTGTTTTCGAGTCCTCTGAGATCGGCCGGATATTGCGGTTCGATCTGAGGGCGGAAGAGGCAGAGCATATGATCGAAGCGTTGATTTTCGTTATATTCCCGCTTTGCCTGGCGATTTCTGCCTGTATCGATCTGTTGACGATGACAATCCCGAACCGTGTTTCGGTGATTCTGCTTGCAGCCTTTCTCATCGTTGCACCATTTGCCGGCCTGGGATTTGCCGAGATCGGTCTTCACCTCCTCGCGGGCCTTCTGGTTTTCGCCATCTGCTTCGGATTGTTTGCCGCCAATGTCATGGGCGGCGGCGATGCGAAGCTGCTGACCGCTGCGGCGGTCTGGTTCGGCTTCAACAGCTCGCTCGAGATGTTCATGATCTATGTCGGTCTCATCGGCGGGCTGGTGACGGTCCTGGTGCTGATGATCCGGGCGCATGCCAATTCCGCGATCGCAGTCGGCGTGCCGCTGCCGCCCTCGCTGTTTGCCGCCAAGAAGATCCCCTACGGCGTCGCCATCGGCATCGCCGGTTTTCTGGCCTATCCGTCCTCACCCCTCATGGTGGCGGCGCTGCATCGTCTGCACTGATCCTTTATTTCCGAATCTCGGTTTTTTTCGAAACCCGCTGGCCACGCTGGCCTCCGGCTGCGTGTGCACGCTTTCGAAGCGCATGGTTACGGTCCATTAACCAGACCTGTAAGCATCTCATTAACCATAATTATACCTTTTGCTGGTCTTCTGCGGGGAGAACTATCGAGCCCCTTTGAGGAATGACCATGAAACCCGCTCGCATCATCATCCTTGCTGTCGCCATTTCGGCGGCGGGCTTGGCCGGGATCCTGGCCATGAAACTGGCCGGCGGACAGACGAAAGTGGTCGAGCAGGCCCAGGCGATCATCAAGAAGGAGCCGACCGTCAACGTGCTGGTTTCGGCGATGAACCTGCCGGTCGGCTCGCGCCTGAACGAGGATTCGATCCGCTGGATGGCCTGGCCGGAAGGCAGCGTCGTCGAGGGCGTGATCACCGAGCAAAACCGGCCGAACGCCCTGACCGAGCTTGGCGGCGCCGTGGTGCGACTGCCGATGTTCGAGGGTGAACCGGTCCGGGCGGAAAAGATCGCCGACGCCAACAGCCGAATCATGTCGTCGCTGCTGCCCTCCGGCAAGCGCGCGGTGGCGACCGATATCTCGGTATCGACCGGTGCTGGCGGTTTCATCCTGCCCAACGACCGGGTGGACGTCATCATGGTGCGCAAGGGCGAAGACACCAAGTACCTGACCGAGACGGTTCTTTCCAACGTCCGCGTGCTGGCGATCGATCAGCAGATCGAGGAGAAGAACGACGGTTCGAAAACGGTGGTCGGCACCACCGCGACGCTGGAGCTGACGCCCGACCAGGCCAAGGTGATTTCCGTTGCCCAGCAGATGGCCGACCGGCTGTCGCTCGCCCTGCGCTCCGTCGCCGACGCCCAGGAAGAGGACACCGATGCGGCCGACTACCTTCTGAGCGGCGATACCGGCACGCCGTCGATCCAGGTGATCAAGTCCGGCTCGATCGTCAAAGCCAGCGAGACGAGAGCACAATGAGCGGGAGCGAGACAGTGAACACGAGAAAACAAAAAATCCGCGCTTCCATCGCCGGCGGCCTCTCCTTCTGCCTGGCGCTTTCGGGCCTGCCGGGCCAGGTCGTTCCGGGACTGCCCGATGCGGGCGCCGCTTATGCCAGCGACACGGTGCTGCGCATCGCCCAGTCCGGTCCGGGTGTGCGCAAGCGCGTCAAGCTCGGCCTCAACAAGGCGATCGTCGTCGACCTGCCGACCGATGCCCACGATATCCTGGTGTCCGATCCGGAAATGGCCGATGCGGTGACCCGTACCTCGCGGCGCATCTACCTGTTCGGCAAGACGGTCGGCCAGACGAATATTTTCGTCTTCGGCCCGGGCGGCGAGGAGATCGTCAGCCTCGACATCGAGATCGAACGCGACATCACAGGCCTGCAGGCCAACCTGAAGCGCTTCATTCCGGAATCCGACATCAAGGTCGAGATCGTCTCCGACAACATCGTCCTCACCGGCAGCGTGCGCACGCCGCAGGATGCGGCCCAGGCCGAAAAGCTCGCCTCCGCCTTCCTCAAGGGCGGTGAGGCGACGACGCGCAACCAGGTCGCATCGAGCAACAGCAACGGTGACGGCGCCGTGGCGATCTTTGCGGAAGACCGGCAGGAATCGCAGATCGTCAACCTGCTCACCATCGAGGGCGAAGACCAGGTGATGCTCAAGGTCACCGTCGCCGAAGTCACCCGCTCTGTCATGAAGCAGCTTGGTTTCAGCGGCTCGATCGGCGGCCGCGACGGTGCGATCAGCTTCCGCAACCCCACCAACCTCGGCGCCTCCGCCGACTGGTTTACCGGCAACTACCTGACCGGCGGTTTCGGCGGCGTCGATATTTCCGCCTACATGAACGCCATGGAACAGGCCGGCGTCATGCGCACGCTTGCCGAGCCGAGCCTGACGGCGATTTCCGGCGAAGCGGCGCATTTCAAGGTGGGCGGCGAGTTCCGCCTGGCGTCGAGCCAGGAGATCAGCCAGGATGCCGACACCGGCAAGACGGTCGTCGAACGTGAGAACGAGACGACGGAATACGGCATCGAACTCAACTTCACGCCCGTCGTCCTGTCACCGGGGCGCATCAGCCTGAAGGTCGAAACCAACGTTTCCGAGCCGACCTTCGAAGGTTCGTTCGTCACTGCCGCCAACTATAACGTGCCGGGCGTGACCTATCTCGGCATTCGCAAGCGCGAGGCCTCCACCAGCGTCGAATTGCCTTCCGGCGGTTCGATCGTCATCGCCGGCCTGGTGCGCGACGACATGCGCCAGGCGGTTTCGGGGCTTCCCGGACTGTCGAAGATCCCGGTCATCGGCACGCTCTTCCGCAGCCGCGACTTCGTGCGCAACGAGACCGAAATGGTGATCATCGCCACGCCCTATCTGGTGCGTCCGGTCGCCCGCAACCAGCTTTCCCGGCCGGATGACAATTTCCAGCCGGAAAACGATGCCGCCGCCTTCTTCCTCAATCGTGTCAACAAGGTCTACGGCCGCAAGGAAAACATCCTTCCGGGCAGCCGCTACCATGGCACGATCGGCTTCATCTACAAGTAGGGCGGGCGGCACGATGACGAATTTCAAGAACGCGATTTCCGGAAAAGACATGCTCGTGCAGCCGATCCGCCCCTTCCTCCGCGCCGCCGCCATCACCCTGGTCGTGGCATCGGCCGGCATGCTCGCCGGCTGCGGCAACAATCGCGACCGGATGTCGACGGGGGCGATCCCCGACGACTACCGCACCCGCCATCCGATCTCGCTGGCCGAGGTCGAGCACACGCTCGACATTCCCGTCGGTTCCGGCGACCGGCGCCTGACGGTCGGCACCCGCGATGCGATCCATGGTTTCCTGGCGAACTACCGCACCGACGCTTCGGGCATCTTCCAGATCCAGTATCCGGAAGGTTCGGCCAATGCGGCGGCCGCCTCCCATCTGCGGCGCGAGCTGCGCCAGGTAATGGCCGAGGCCGGCGTGCCGCGGCCGAAGATGGTCGAAACCGCTTACGGCGCCTCCCCGGACGGCGACGCGGCACCGATCCGCCTCAGCTACGTGGCGATCACCGCCATGACCAACGAATGCGGCCAGTGGCCGGAAGACATCACCAACAACACGGCCGAAAACAAGAACTACTACAATTTCGGCTGCGCCTCGCAGAGCAACCTTGCAGCCCAGATCGCCAATCCGATGGATCTGGTGGCGCCGCGCGGCATGACCCCGATCGATGCGAAGCGCCGGACGACGGTGATCGGATTGTATCGTGAAGGAAAGAGCACCGCCACCGCGGAGTAACGACGGCACGGGCGAAGGCCAGGAAGAAACAGATGAGCGCGATAGAATACGACATCAAATCCGGCGACGCCGGCGGCCCGCACGGCGAGGACCAGACGCGCCCGAGCGATATCGAGCACCTGCGTCCGCTGCCGCGCATTTCCGTGCATGCCTTTTGCGAAAGCGAGGCGATGCAGCGGGTGATGGAGAAATGCAGCCAGGACCGGCGCATGGCCAAGGTCAACATGCGGGTCAATGCCGGCGGTATCTCGGCGGCGGCCAACATGTTCGCTTCCGTGCCGACGCCGAACCTGATCATCCTCGAAACCGCAGCCGAACCGGCGGCCCTGCTGGCCGAGCTTGCGCCGCTGGCCGAGGTCTGCGATCCCTCGACCAAGGTGGTGCTGATCGGCCGCTACAACGATATCGGCCTTTATCGCGACCTGATCCGCAACGGCATTTCCGAATATATGGTGATGCCGGTGTCCATGGCCGACACCTTGGCGGCGATCTCGACGATCTTCGTCGATCCCGAGGCCGAGCCGCTCGGCCGCTCGATCGCCTTCATCGGCGCCAAGGGCGGTGTGGGGTCCTCGACCATCGCCCACAACTGCGCCTTCGGCATTTCCAACCTGTTTTCCACCGAGACGATCCTCGCCGACCTCGACCTGCCCTACGGCACGGCAAATATCGATTTCGACCAGGACCCGACGCAGGGCATGGCCGAGGCGGTGTTTTCGCCGGATCGTCTTGACGAGATGTTCCTCGATCGCCTGCTGGCGAAGTGCTCCGAACATCTTTCGCTTCTCGCGGCGCCGTCGATGCTCGACCGGGCCTATGATTTCCATGGCGATGCCTTCCTGCCGGTCCTGGAGATCCTGCAGCGCACCGCGCCGGTCACCGTTCTCGACGTGCCGCACATGTGGTCCGAGTGGACACGCACGGTTCTCGCTGGCGCCGACGAGGTGGTGATCACCGCCTCTCCGGATCTCGCCAACCTGCGCAACACCAAGAACATGCTGGATGCGCTGAAGAAACTCAGGCCCAACGACAGGCCGCCGCACCTGATCCTCAACCAGGTCGGCATGCCGAAGCGGCCGGAAATCTCCACGTCCGATTTCTGCGAACCGCTGGAAACCGATCCCGTGGCGATCGTCACCTTCGATCCGCAGCTGTTCGGCAACGCCGCCAACAGCGGGCGGATGATCTCGGAGATCGACGCCAAGTCGCCGACGGCGGAAACCTTTTCGCAGCTGGCGCATATCGTCACCGGGCGCGCCAGCGTCAAGAAACCGAAGAAGGGCGGGCTCGGCAAGGTCCTCGGCCTTCTCGGACGCAAATAGTACCGAAGTCTCGTAGATTGGGTCATTCTCATGTTCGGCAAACGTAGCAGCGATGGTTTCGGAAAGGGCGGCGGCAGCGTCGCCCCGCCGCCGCAGGCGATAGCCCAGGCCGATATCGCCCCGCCTCCGGCCGTCTCCGCCGCCGCAGCGGCCAGCACGCCGGTCGAGCCGGCGCCGGCTGCCCGCCAGCAGGTGGCGCCGCCGCCGTTGCAGGCGTCCGGCACGCGCCGCCGCCCGGCCCGCGCCGAGGACTATTACGACACCAAGTCGCAGGTCTTCTCGGCGCTGATCGACACGATCGACCTGTCGCAGCTCGCCAAGCTCGACACGGAAAGCGCCCGCGAAGAAATCCGCGACATCGTCAACGACATCATCACCATCAAGAACTTCGCGATGTCGATCTCCGAGCAGGAAGAGCTGCTCGACGATATCTGCAACGACGTTCTTGGCTACGGTCCCCTGGAGCCGCTGCTCGCCCGCGACGACATCTCCGACATCATGGTCAACGGCGCCGGCCAGACCTTCATCGAAGTCGGCGGCAAGTCGATCCCCTCGGACATCCGCTTCCGCGACAATTCGCAGCTGCTGTCGATCTGCCAGCGCATCGTCAGCCAGGTCGGCCGTCGCGTCGACGAATCCTCGCCGATCTGCGACGCGCGCCTGCCGGACGGCTCGCGCGTCAACGTCATCGCTCCGCCGCTCGCCATCGACGGCCCGGCCCTGACGATCCGTAAATTCAAGAAGGACAAGCTCAACCTCGACCAGCTGGTGAAGTTCGGCGCCATCACGCCCGACGGCGCGACCGTGCTGCAGATCGTCGGCCGGGTGCGCTGCAATGTCATCATCTCCGGCGGTACCGGCTCGGGCAAGACGACATTGCTCAACTGCCTGACGCGCTACATCGATACCGACGAACGCGTCATCACCTGCGAAGACACCGCCGAACTGCAGCTGCAGCAGCCACATGTGGTGCGGCTCGAAACCCGTCCGCCGAACATCGAAGGCGAGGGCGAGATCACCATGCGCGACCTCGTCAAGAACTGCCTGCGTATGCGTCCCGAACGCATCATCGTCGGCGAAGTGCGCGGACCGGAGGTCTTCGACCTCTTGCAGGCGATGAACACCGGTCACGACGGCTCGATGGGCACCATCCACGCCAACACGCCGCGCGAATGCCTGAGCCGCATGGAATCGATGATCGCCATGGGTGGTTTTACGCTGCCGGCCAAGACGGTGCGCGAAATCATTTCCAGTTCCGTCGACGTCATCATCCAGGCGGCCCGCCTGCGCGACGGTTCGCGCCGCATCACCCACATCACCGAGGTGCTGGGCATGGAAGGCGACGTCATCATCACCCAGGACCTGATGCGCTACGAGCTCGAAGGCGAAGACGCCAACGGTCGCATCATCGGCCGTCACAAGTCGACCGGCATCGGCAAGCCGCATTTCTGGGACCGTGCCCGCTACTTCAACGAGGAGCGGCGCCTGGCCGCGGCGTTGGACGCGATGGAAGACAAGTCGAGATAAGGAAACCGGGGCATGTTCGGAATTGATCCGTCCATATTGGGACTCATCGCGCTGGTGGCCATCGCCGCCGGCGCGCTTGCCTATGGCGTGCTCTTTTCCACGATCGAGACCCAGAAGAAGACCGAAGGGCGCGTCAATCGCGTCAAGTCCGCCGAGACCGACGCCGGCAAGGTGAAGGCGGCGCGCGACCGCGTCGACGAACTGTCCAAGCGCCGCAAGTCGATGCAGGATTCCATCAAGGAGATGGAGAAGCGCAGCCAGAAGGGCGTCAAGACGGCCGGGATGAAGACACGGCTGGTGCAGACCGGTCTGCCTCTGGCGATGAAGCATTTTTACCTCGGCAGCGTCGGCCTGGGGCTGGTGACATTTTTCGTGGCGTTCCTGCTGGGGGCGTCGCTGCTGCTGGCCGTCGGCCTTGCCTTTGCCGCCTCGATCGGCCTGCCGCGCTGGGTGGTCGGATTTCTCATCCGCCGGCGGAAGAACAAGTTTCTCGAGGAGTTTCCGAACTCGCTCGACGTCATGGTGCGCGCCATCAAGTCCGGCCTGCCGCTGAACGACGCGCTGCGGATGATCGCCGCCGACGGCCAGGAACCGGTCAAGTCCGAGTTCCGGCGCGTGGTCGAATCGCAGCAGATGGGCATGAGCATTCCCGACGCCTGCACCCGCATGCACACGTCGATCCCGCTGCAGGAGGTCAACTTCTTCGCCATCGTCATCAACATCCAGGCCCAGGCGGGCGGCAACCTGTCCGAAGCTTTGGGCAACCTCGCCAAGGTGCTGCGCGAACGCAAGAAGATGAAGGCGAAGGTTGCGGCGTTGTCGATGGAAGCCAAGGCGTCGGCGGTGATCATCGGTGCCTTGCCGTTCATCGTCGCCTTCCTCGTCTACCTGACCTCGCCCGGTTACATCATGCTGCTGTTCACCGATCCGCGCGGACATCTCATTCTCGTCTGCTCGGCGATCTGGATGTCGATCGGCATTTTTGTCATGAAAAACATGGTCAGTTTCGACATTTGATCGGATTGGAATCTCTATGACCGCAGATCTCGCCGCCAGACTGACCGACCCCACCACGATCCTGGCGGTGCTGGTGGCGATCGCCGTTTTTGCCTCGCTCTATTCCTTCGCCATGCCGTTTTTCGAGCGCGGCGAACTGGGCAAGCGGATGAAGGCCGTGTCCGTCGAGCGCGACCAGATCCGCGCCCGCGAACGCGCCCGCATGAACGTCGACCAGGCGACGCCGAAGGGTTCGCTGCGAACGCAGAAGAGCCAGTCGGCGCAGCAGATCGTCGAACGCTTCAATCTCAGGGAAGCGCTGGTCGATGCCAACACCATTAACAAGCTGCGGGCCGCCGGCCTGCGGTCGCAGAACGCGCTCAACATGTTTCTCGCGGCACGGTTCATCCTGCCCTTCATTTTCCTGGTTCTGGGCATCGTCTGGGTGTTCGTGCTCGGCAATCTCGGCGACAAGCCGTTGCCGTTGCGTATCCTGTTGACGGTGGTGATCGGGTATGTCGGTTTCTATGCGCCGAACATCTACGTCTCGAATCGGATGTCGAAACGGCAGCATTCCATCAAGCGCGCCTGGCCCGACGGCCTCGACCTGATGCTGATCTGCGTCGAGGCCGGCAACTCGATGGAAGCGGCGATGCGGCGCGTTTCGGAAGAAATGGCCGAACAATCGCCGGCGCTCGCCGAAGAAATGGTGCTGACGACAGCCGAACTCTCCTTTCTCAGCGATCGTCGCGTCGCGCTCGAAAATCTCGGCAACCGCACGCAGCTCGATGCGGTCAGGAACGTCACCCAGGCGCTGATCCAGGCCGACCGCTACGGCACCCCTGTTGCCCAGGCGCTGCGCGTGCTGGCGCAGGAAAGCCGCGACGAACGCATGAACGAGGCCGAGAAGAAGGCCGCCGCCCTGCCGCCGAAACTGACGGTGCCGATGATCCTGTTCTTCCTGCCGGTGCTGGTCGCCGTCATCCTCGGCCCGGCCGGCATCCAGGTGGCTGACAAGTTCTGATCCGCCAAGGCATACGTTCTTTTTTACGCATCATCCACCGAACGCTGCGTATCGCCATGCCGCGTGGGGAAGATGCGGGCAGGAGATGTAAAGCGTGCGCGACGGACGGCAGGATGCAAGGCCAGTTCTGATAATTGGCGACAAGCGGCAAAGCTGATCTATATCAAGGATGGCCAAGGTTCTCCGAGCCAGTTTGCAGCAACCGTATCGCCCCCACCGAGGAGACGTTTCATGCCGCTTCAGCCGACCCTCAAGACCGACGTGCTTTCACCGCACGACCTCAGCCTGATCGACCGCTACTGGCGCGCCGCCAACTATCTCTCCGTCGGGCAGATCTACCTGCTGGACAACCCGCTTCTCAAGACGCCGCTTGCCGCCGAACAGGTCAAGCCGCGTCTGCTCGGCCACTGGGGCACGACGCCGGGGCTCAATTTCATCTATGCCCACCTCAACCGCATCATCAAGGCGCGTGACGCCGACGTCATCTATATCTGCGGACCGGGGCACGGCGGGCCGGGCATTGTGGCCAACACCTATCTCGAAGGCAGCTACAGCGAGATCTACCCGGAGATCGGCGAAGACGAGGAGGGCATGCGCCGCCTCTTCAAGCAGTTTTCCTTTCCCGGCGGCATTCCGAGCCATGTGGCGGCGGAGACGCCGGGGTCGATCCATGAGGGCGGCGAACTCGGTTACGCCCTGGTGCATGCCTATGGCGCTGCTTTCGACAATCCCGGCCTGGTGGTCGCCTGCGTCGTCGGAGACGGTGAAGCGGAAACCGGGCCGCTTGCGGCCGCCTGGCATTCCAACAAGTTCCTCAACCCCGCCCATGACGGCGCCGTCCTGCCGATCCTGCACCTCAACGGCTACAAGATCGCCAATCCGACCGTTTTGGCGCGACTGCCGGACGAGGAATTGCAGCAGCTCTTCAGCGGCTACGGCTACGAGCCGATCTTCGTCGAGGGCAGCGACCCGGCGGACATGCACCAGCAAATGGCTGCGGCCTTCGATTATGCCTTCGACCATATCGCCGCGATCCAGGCGATCGCCCGCTCGCAAGGCGATGCGGTGACGCGGCCGCGCTGGCCGATGATCGTCCTGCGCAGCCCGAAAGGCTGGACCGGCCCGAAGGAGGTGGACGGCAAGAAGGTCGAGGGGTTCTGGCGCTCGCACCAGGTACCCGTCGCCGAATGCCGCAAGGATGCCGGCCACCGCCAGATCCTCGAGGACTGGATGCGCAGCTACAGGCCGGAGGAACTGTTCGACGAAAAGGGCGGGCTGATCGCCGAGCTGAAGGCCCTGGCGCCGCGCGGCAGCCGGCGCATGGGCGCCAATCCGCATGCCAATGGCGGCCAGCTTCGCCGCGAGTTGAAACTGCCCGATATCCGCGACCACGCCGTCAAGGTGGGAAGGCGCGGCGGCGAGATGGTGCAGTCGACCAAGGTGCTCGGCGGTTACCTGCGCGATGCGCTGACGCTCAACGAGGCGTCGGCGAATTTCCGCATCTTCGGCCCCGACGAAACCGAATCGAATCGGCTGGGCGACGTCTTCGCCGTCACCGACCGGGTGTGGATGGCCGATCTGGAGCCCTATGACGAACATCTGGCCCGCCGCGGCCGGGTCATGGAGGTGCTGAGCGAGCACCTGTGCCAGGGCTGGCTGGAAGGATACCTGCTCACCGGCCGCCACGGGCTGTTTTCCTGCTACGAGGCCTTCATCCACATCGTCGATTCGATGTTCAACCAGCATGCCAAGTGGCTGAAAGTCTCGCGCGGGCTGGAATGGCGACGGCCGGTCTCCTCGCTCAACTATCTGCTGACCTCGCATGTATGGCGGCAGGACCATAACGGCTTCAGCCACCAGGATCCCGGCTTCGTCGATCTCGTCGCCAACAAGACCGCCGACGTGGTGCGCATCTACCTGCCGCCGGACGCCAACACGCTGCTCTGGGCCGGCGATCATTGCCTGAAGACCTATGACCGCATCAACGTCATCGTCGCCGGCAAGCAGCCGGAGCCGCAATGGCTGTCGATGGACGAAGCGATCCGCCATTGCGAGGACGGCGCCGGCATCTGGCACTGGGCGGGCACCGAGGAACCGGGTTTCGAACCCGACGTGGTGATGGCCTGCGCCGGCGACGTGCCGACCATGGAAACGCTCGCGGCCGTCGATCTCCTGCGCCAGGCCTTGCCGGACCTGCGCATCCGCGTCGTCAACGTCGTCGACCTGATGACGCTGCAATCGCCGGACCAGCATCCGCACGGCCTGCCGGATGCTCTGTTCAACCAGCTGTTCACCCGCGACCGGCCGGTGATCTTCGCCTATCACGGCTATCCCTACCTGATCCACCGGCTGACCTACAAACGGACCAACCACGACAACATGCACGTGCACGGTTTCATCGACGAGGGTACGACCACGACGCCCTTCGACATGGCTGTCTTGAACAAGATCGACCGCTACCACCTGGCGCTCGCCGCCATCGAACGGGTGCCGGGCCTGGCGGCGCGGGCCAAAGACACCGTCGACCAGATGACCGCCAAGCTCGGCGAGCACAAACGGTATGTCTGCAAGCACGGCGAGGACATGCCGGAAATCCAGAACTGGGTGTGGCCTTACGACAAGGGGTAGGCGCAATCCCGCGAGCGGCCGGCTTTTCCGCACACCGGCCGCCCTGCGTCGTCGGGCGATTTAACCTTTCGCATCTGGGGATGAAGCGTCAAAACGCGCATCCTCTCTTGCAGCCGCGGCGTTTTCCGTGAAAGAAACATGACATCGCGCAACAGCCCGGAAGGTGGATTTTCATGGACGGCGTTACAGTCATCGATCACCCGCTGGTGCAGCACAAGCTGACCATCATGCGCCGCAAGGAAACCTCGACAGCCAGCTTTCGCCGGCTGCTTCGGGAAATCTCGACCCTGCTCTGCTACGAGGTCACCCGCGATCTCGAACTCACCATGGAGACGATCGAGACGCCGATGACGACGATGCAGTCGCCGCTGCTCGAAGGCAAGAAGCTGGTTTTCGCCTCGATCCTGCGTGCCGGCAACGGCCTGCTGGAAGGCATGCTGGAGCTTGTTCCCTCCGCCCGCGTCTCGCATATCGGCGTCTACCGCGACCACGAGACGCTGCAGCCGGTGGAATATTACTTCAAGGCGCCGGAAGACATTTCCGAGCGGCTGATCATCGTCGTCGATCCGATGCTGGCAACCGGCAATTCCTCGATTGCCGCCATGGAAAAACTCAAGGAGCGCGGCGCGAAGAACATCCGCTTCCTCTGCCTGCTCGCCGCTCCGGAAGGCATCACCAATTTCCGCGCCGTCCATCCCGACATTCCGATCTTCACCGCCTCGATCGACAGCCACCTGAACGAGAAGGGCTACATCGTTCCTGGCCTCGGCGATGCCGGCGACCGCATGTACGGCACGAAGTAAGCCCATCTTAACCATTGATGGAAAATCCGGCCCGGACGCCCTGCGCTCCGGGCCTTTTCCTGCGCAATTTAGCGGCATCGAAAGGCGTTTGCGGCTAGGGATTTGATTGTCCTTTTCATCCAGGAGCCGCGCCTCGTGCTGACCCGCGTGATCGTCATCGCCGCCATCGCCGCCGCCGTTGCGACGCAGGTGCCTTCGCTGCTGCATGCACCGGTCGATGACGCGGAAACGCCAGTTGCAAAAGTGGTGACACAGGAGGCGCAACCGGTGGCGCTGACGCCGGCCGCAAGCGGTACGGTGCAACTGCAGGCCGACGAGCGCGGCCATTATGCCGGCACCTTCCGGGTCAACGGCAAGAGCATCGACGGGCTGATCGATACCGGCGCCACCTATGTCGCCATCAACGAAAGCACCGCCCGGCGCCTGGGCTTCTCCGGCAACGGCCTCGATTTCAGATATGCGGTCAACACCGCCAACGGCCAGACCAGGGCCGCCCATATCAGCCTCGACCGCATGGAGATCGGCACGATCCGCGTTCGCGACGTCGAGGCTTTCGTTTTGCGCGACAATGCGCTGTCGGGCACGCTGGTCGGCATGAGCTTTCTCAAGAAGCTCGATTCCTACCGCGTGGCGGGCGGTATCCTGCAACTGAAACAGTGAAGCTGCGGCTCTGTATCCCAAGCCCTTCCGGCCTGCGGACGATCACGGCGGGAAAAGCGCAAAGGCCGCAACGGTTTTGCGAAAACAGCATGCGGAAACACGGAGCGACAACGTGAGAGAGACTCGGAAAGACGCAACGCGCGTCAAGCGGACTTGTCCACCCGCTTGACGATGACCGGCGGCAGGCCCGGCGGCGTGACCGATAGCCGGTAGTTGCCGGCAAGGTCCAGCGCCGCCTTCTCGCCGCTCGCCTGGTCCGCGGCATGCACCATGGCGATCCGGTCGCCGCGTTGCAGCCAGGTGCCGAGCGGCACGATGCGGTCGAAGCCGACGCGATGGTCGATGGCGTCGGTCGGTAACCGGCGGCCGCCGCCGAGTTCGATCACACTCATGCCGATGTCGCGGGCATTGCAGGCGGAAAGCCAGCCGTCACGCTCGGCCGTCACGGCAATCTCCACCGGGGCGCGCGGCAGGTAGGCCTCCGACCTCTCGACAAAATCCGCCGGGCCGCCGAGCGCATGCACCATCCGCCCGAAAATCTCCGCCGCCCGGCCGGATTGAAGCGCGCGCACCGCCTGCAGTTCGCCGTCGGCGGGCGAGATCGCAAGTCCGGATTGCACCAGCATCTCCGCCGCGAAGGCGAGCACCACGGTTTCCAGCCGCGTGCCGCCCTTCAGGCCCTTGAGGAAATCGACGCAGTTGCGCATCTCGACCGCATTGCCGGCGGCATCCGCCAGCGGCTGGTTCATGTCGGTCATCAGCGCTGCGGTGCGCACGCCGGCGCCGTTGGCGACGTCGACCAGCGATTGCGCCAGTTCCTGTGCCTCCTCAGCCGTGGTCATGAAGGCGCCGTTGCCGATCTTGACGTCGAGCGTCAGTGTTTCCAGTCCGGCCGCGAGTTTCTTGGAGAGGATCGAGGCGGTGATCAGCGGCACGGAATCGACCGTCGCAGTTACGTCGCGGATGGCATAGAGCCGCTTGTCGGCCGGCGCCAGCGCTGCCGTCTGGCCGATGATGGCGCAGCCGACCTCCTTCACCGTGCGGCGGAACAGGGCCGCATCCTGCATGATGGCGTAGCCCGGAATGGATTCCAGCTTGTCGAGCGTGCCACCGGTATGGCCCAGTCCGCGGCCGGAGATCATCGGCACCGCCAGGCCGCAGGCGGCGGCGATCGGCGCCAGCATCAGCGAGACGTTGTCGCCGATGCCGCCGGTGGAATGCTTGTCGGCGACCGGTCGGCCGATTTCCTGCCAGGACAGCACCTCGCCGGAATCCCGCATGGCCAGCGTCAGCGCCACGGTTTCATCCGGCGTCATGCCCCGGAACCAGCAGGCCATGGCGAAGGCGCCGACCTGGGCTTCGGCGATCTCGTTGCGGGCCATGGCACCGATGAAGGCGGCGATGTCTTCGCGCGCCAGCCGTTCGCCGTCACGCTTGCGGCGGATGATGTCTTGCGGGATCATGATCTATCCTGAGGAACGAAGGGCAGGCGGCGGGCTGCCGAGAATGGCGACGATGTCGTCGAGCAGGCCATCGGCCCCGAAGCGAAAGGTGGAAGGCATGGCCCAGTCCGAGGCCAGGATGGTTTCGGCAAGCCGCAGGTAGAGGATCGCCACTGCGACCGTATCGATGCCGCCGGCGGCCTTGAAACCGACCTTGCCGCCGTTTGCACGGATCGCCCGCAGCAGGATGTCGGCCGCTTCCAGCGTCGCGCCGTCAGCCATGTGGCCCGCGGAGGTGCTGACGAGTTCGGCGCCGGCCGTAATGGCAAGGCTGGCCGCCTTCCCGATCAGCACCGTGTCCTTCAGCGTGCCGGTTTCGAGGATTGCCTTGACCGGTACGGCCGGCGGGCAAGCCTCGCGCACCGCGGCGACCATGTCCTTCACCGCCTCGCCATCGCCCTCTGCAACGGTTCGGTGCGGGATCACCAGTTCGATTTCGTCGGCGCCGTCGGCCACCGCCTGGCGGGCCTCCGACACGACATCGGCCAATTCGAAGCCGCCATCGGGAAAATTGACGACCGCGGCGATGCGGATCGCATGGCTGTTGCCGAGGGTCAGCCGCGCCCGCGGCACGAAACGCGGCAGGATGCAGATCGCCGCGACATTTCCGAAAGGCGTCTGTGCCCTGCGGCACAAGGCGTCGATGCTCTCCGGCGCAGCGGTTTCGTCGAGTTCGGTCAGGTCGAGAAGCGACAGGCCGAAGGCTGCGGTCTCCCGCAGGCTGTGATGCTCCATGATCGGTTGTCCTCCCCTACCTCGATCATTCACGAATCGAGGGCCTCAAGGCAAACTTCTGGATAGGCTGGAGCCGAAGAACACCCGGCTCGCGCCTGCATGTCAACCTGTAATCATCTCGGCAAGGATGGCGGCAAGCTGCCGGCCGCCGATCGGCGCCATGTCCTTTGTCTCGGTATGGCTCAGTTCGCCGCCCGTCATGCCCGCTCCGTAATTGGTGATGACGGAGGCGGCCGCGACCTTGAGGCCGAGGAAACGGGCGATGATCACCTCCGGCACGGTGGACATGCCGACGGCATCGGCGCCGAGGATGCGCGCCATGCGGATTTCCGCCGGCGTCTCGAAGCTCGGGCCGGAAAACCACATGTAGACGCCCTGCTGCAGCGGCACGCCGCAGCGGTCTGCCGCGGTCTGCATACGGGCGGCGAGCCCGGCGTCGTAGGCGGTGGTCATGCCGACGAAACGGGCGTCGCTTTCCTCGCCGATCAGCGGGTTCATGCCGGAGTAGTTGATGTGGTCGGTAATCTGCATCACCGAGCCCGGCGGCAGGTCCTCGCGCAGCGAACCGGCGGAATTGGTGAGGATCAACGTATCGACGCCGAGATCCTTCAAGATCTTGATCGGCCGGCGCATGGCGTTGGCATCGCCCTTTTCGTAATAATGCACGCGGCCGGAGAGGATGAACACCGGCACGCTGCCCAGCATGCCGGCCACCAGTTCGCCCGCATGGCCGGAGACGGCGCTGACGGGGAAGCCGGACAGATCGGCATAAGGAATGCGCACCGCATCCGTCACCGCATCGACCAGCGAGCCGAGGCCGGAGCCGAGGATGATGGCGTGGCGTGGTCTCGACGTGCCGAGCCGGCCGGTAATCAGATCGAGGGTCATCCGAGGATCTCCGTCTTGAAGCTGGCGGGCAGCAACTCGTTCATCGTCATCGTCTGCGTCACGCCGGCATCGTCGCAGAGGTAGATGCGGGTTTCGGCGGAGGCGAATTCCGAGATTTTCTGGCGGCAGCCGCCGCAGGGCGGGCAGGAGGCGAGCTTTTCGGCGATCACCGCCATCTCGACGATGCGTTTCGCCCCGCCCATGATCATGGCGCTGATCGCTGTCGGCTCGGCGCACCAGCCTTGTGGAAAGGAGAGGTTCTCGATGTTGGCGCCGGTATAGATCCTGCCGTCCTCGGCGCGGATAGCCGCGCCGACCGGAAACTTCGAATAGGGCGCGTGCGCAAAGGCCATCGCCCCCTTGGCGGCGGCAAACAGGTCTTGAGACATCGATCAACGTTCCTTCGTATAGGGCACGCCACCCGCCTTAGGCGGATTGGCGACACCGATGAAGCCGGCAAGCAGGATGCAGGTGAGCACATAGGGCAGCGCCTGGAAGATTTGTACCGGCACTTCGCCGATCAGCGGCACCGACTTGCCCTGCATGAAGTTGGCGAAGGCATCGAGGAAACCGAACAGCAGGCAGGCGAACATCACCGGCACCGGCTTCCATTTGGCGAAGATCAGTGCGGCGAGCGCGATATAGCCCTTGCCGGCCGACATGTCCTTGATGAAGGCCGCCGATTGCGCCACCGCCAGGTAGGTGCCGGAAAAACCGCAGAGGATACCGGCGCAGATGACGGCGCGGTAGCGCAGCCAGGTGACCGAGATGCCGGCCGTATCGACCGCGCCCGGATTTTCGCCGACGGCGCGCAGGCGCAGGCCGAAGCGGGTGCGGTAGAGGATCCACCAGGAGATCGGCACGGCGAGGAAGGCCATGTAGGTGAGGATATTGTTGCCGGAAATGACGTTGGCGTAGAGCGGCCCGATGACCGGGATGCCGCGCAGGGCCTCGACGCCGGGCAGGATGATCGGCGAGAACCGGCCTTGCGGCAGCAGTTGCGGCGTGCGGCCGCCTTGCCCGAACCAGGCCTGGCCGAGCACGATGGTCAGGCCGGCGACGACGAAGTTGATGGCGACGCCCGAAACGATCTGGTTGCCACGGTTGGTGATCGAGGCAAAGCCGTGCAGCAGCGAAAAGGCCACCGAAACGCCGATGCCGGCGACCAGGCCCAGCCAGGGCGAGGCGGTGATATAGGCGACGCAGGCGGCGGAGAAGGCGGCCGCCAGCATCTTGCCCTCGAGGCCGATGTCGAAGACGCCGGCACGTTCGGAAAACAGCCCGGCCAGCGCGGTAAACACCAGCGGCACGGAAAGCCTTATGGTGGAGCCGAGGATGCTGACGAGAATATCGAAGAAATCCATCTCTTTCGCCTCACGCCTTCCTGGCCATGGAGTAATAGAGCCGCGCCAGCGCCGGCCGGGCCATGTATTCCAGCGCGCCGGCAAACAGGATGACGAGACCCTGGATCACCACGATCATCTCGCGGGTGATGTTGGGCATTTCGAAGGACACCCAGTCGCCGCCCTGGTAGAGGATGCCGAACAGGATGGCGGCGAGGATGATGCCGGCCGGATGGTTCCGCCCCATCAGCGACACGGCGATGCCGACGAAGCCGGCGCCGCCGACGAATTCCACCTGCAGGCGGCCGGAGGAGCCGAGCACCGGGTTCAGCGCCATCATGCCGGCAAGGCCGCCGGAGATCAGCATGGCGATGATGACGGTGCGCGCGTAAGGGATGCCGGCATAGACCGCCGCCGACGGGCTGACGCCGAGCGTGCGCATCTCGTAGCCGAGCTTGGTGCGCCAGATCAGCGCCCAGACGACGACACACATCACCAGCGCCACCAGGAAGGAGACGTTGAAGGGCGCCGGGCCGAGCTTCAGCCCGAACAGCGCCATCAACCAGTCGAGCTTCGGCAACTGCCCGCCTTCGAGGAAGGTACGGGTTTCCGGCGCCATCTTGCCCGGCACGATCAGCACGTTGACCAACAGGTAGACCATCAGTGCTGCGCCGATGAAGTTGAACATGATGGTGGTGATGACGATGTGGCTGCCGCGCTTGGCCTGCAGAAAAGCCGGGATGAAGGCCCAGCCGGCGCCGAACAGCGCGGCACCCAGGATCGCGAAGGGCATCGTCACGTACCACGGCACGTAATGATCGAGCGACAGCGCCACCAGCGCCGCGCCTAGCCCGCCGACATAGGCCTGGCCTTCCGAGCCGATGTTGAACAGGCCGGCATGGATGGCGACGGCGACGGAGAGGCCGGTGAAGATGAAGTTGGTGGCGAAATAAAGCGTGAAGCCGATGCCTTCGCCGCTGCCGAGCGCGCCTTCCAGCATCAGCGCCAGCGCATCGAAGGGGTTTTCGCCGATGAACCAGACGACGAGGCCGGAAAAGAAGAAGGCCAGCACCAGGTTGATCAGCGGGATGAGGCCGAAGGTGATCCAGCCGGGAAGGGGGAGGGATGCGGTGTTCATCGGGGCCTCACGCGGCAATGCCGGCCATCATCAGGCCGAGGGTCTGTTCGCCGGCATCCGCCGTCTTTTCGCCGACGATCTGGCCGGCAAACATCACGAGAATGCGGTCGGAAAGCGCGCGGATCTCGTCGAGTTCGACCGAGACCAGCAATTGCGCCTTGCCGGCGTCGCGCATGTCGATGATGCGGCGATGGATGAATTCGATGGCGCCGATATCGACGCCCCGGGTCGGCTGGCCGATGAGAAGCAGCTTGGGATCGCGCTCGATCTCGCGGGCGACGACGATCTTCTGCTGGTTGCCGCCGGAAAAATTCGCCGTCCGCAGCCGCGGGTTCGGCGGGCGGATGTCGTATTTTTCGATCTTCTCGATGGCGTCCTTGCGGATCGCATCGAGATCGAGGAAGAGGCCGCCATATTTCGGATCACGATGATAACCGAGGATGGCGTTCTCATATTCCTCGAAGCGCAAGACGAGGCCCATGTGGTGGCGGTCTTCGGGAATATGCGCGAGGCCGAGATCGCGCAGCCGCGCCGGATCGGCCTTGCCGATCGGCTCCCCGTCGATGAGGATTTCGCCGGATGCCGGCATGCGGATACCCGAAATCGCCTCCAGCAGTTCCGACTGGCCATTGCCGGCGACACCGGCGATGCCGACGATCTCGCCGGCGCGCACGTCGAAGGAAACATTGTCGACCATGGTGACGCCGCGGCCGTCCTTGACGGTGAGGTTGCGCACCGACAGCACCACGGCGCCGGGCTTGGCCTCGCCCTTTTCGACGCGCAGCAATACGCGGCGGCCGACCATCAGCTCGGCCAGTTCCTCAACCGTGGTCTCGGCGGTCTTGCGTGTCGCCACCATCTCGCCGCGACGCATGACCGACACCGTATCGGTGATCGCCATGATCTCGCGCAGCTTGTGGGTGATGAGGATGACGGTCTTGCCCTGGTCGCGCAGCACGCCGAGGATGCGGAACAGGTGATCGGCCTCCGCCGGCGTCAGGACACCCGTCGGCTCGTCGAGGATGAGGATCTCGGCGCCGCGATACATGGCCTTGAGGATTTCGACGCGCTGCTGCAGGCCGACCGGCAGTTCCTCGATCACCGCATCGGGATCGACTTCGAGGCCGTAGTCTTTCGCCAGCCGCTTCAGCTCGGCGCGCGCCCTGGCGACGCCGCCGGCGAGCAGCATGCCGCCTTCCGCACCCAATACCAGGTTTTCCAGCACGGTGAAATTTTCGACCAGCATGAAGTGCTGGTGCACCATGCCGATGCCGGCATTGATCGCCGCCTGGCTGTCGCGGATGGTGACGGGCGTGCCGCCGACGCGGATCTCGCCGCTGTCGGCATGGTAGAAACCGTAGAGGATCGACATCAGCGTCGACTTGCCGGCACCGTTTTCGCCGATGATGCCGTGGATCGAACCCTTGGCGACGGCCAGATTGATGTTCTTGTTGGCGTGGACGGCACCGAACTTCTTGTCGATGCCCACGAGTTCTATGGCGGGCGCTTGGCTCACGTTGTGCGGCTCCAGAGCTGGACCTTCCAAAGGCGTTTCAGACGGAACACGCGTCGTCGGCGGTCACGCAGGGCCGCAAGCCTGCCGTGGCGCCGGACACATCATCCCCTGCCCAAATCCGTGCCGGTAAAGCCACAAGGCCGACCGGCCGCCTCTCGGGAAAGCCCGGGACATACAAAAAAGGCGTGTGGCGAAACGATCCGCCCCACGCCCCGTCAAAAACCTGTCACTTCGGGCAGGAATTGTCGCTCATGTAGTCGTGGACCTTGACGGTGCCGGCAATGATGTCGGCCTTCGCCTTGTCGACCGCAGCCTGGATTTCCGGCGTGATCAGCGGCTTGTTGTTGTCGTCGAGTGCCCAGCCGACGCCGTCCTCCTTGACGCCCAGCGCCTGGACGCCGGCGGTGAAATTGTCGCCCTTGGTGTCGGCATAGGCGTTGTAGACGGCGAGGTCGACACGCTTGACCATCGAGGTCAGGACCGAACCCGGATGCAGGTGGTTCTGGTTGGAATCGACGCCGATCGACAGCTTCTTGTTGTCGGCGGCGGTCTGCAGCACGCCGAGGCCGGTGGCGCCGGCTGCCGCGTAGATGACGTCCGCACCCTGGTCGATCTGGTTCTTGGTCAGTTCGCCGCCGCGCACCGGATCGTTCCAGGCCGCACCCGTGGTGCCGGTCATGTTCTGGAAGACTTCGATCTTGGCGTTGGCCGCACGGGCGCCCTGCTCGTAGCCGCATTCGAACTTGCGGATCAGCGGAATGTCCATGCCGCCGACGAAGCCGACCTTGCCGGTCTTCGATGCCAGGCCAGCCACGACGCCCACGAGATAGGAACCCTCTTCTTCCTTGTAGACGACGGAGCGGACGTTCGGCTTGTCGACGACGGAGTCGACGATCACGAACTTGGTATCGGGGAATTCGGCAGCCACCTTCTCGATGGCGGACGTCCAGGCGAAGGATACGGCGACGACCGGGTTGAAGCCGCGGCTTGCGAAGTTGCGGATCGCCTGCTCGCCCTGCGTATCGCCGGTCGGCTCGAAATCGCGATAGTCGATGCCGGTTTCCGCCTTGAACTTTTCGGCGCCGTTATAGGCCGCTTCGTTGAACGATTTGTCGAACTTGCCGCCGGTGCCATACACCAGCGCCGGCTTGATGTCGGCGGCGAGAGCCGTTGTCGACATGGCAGCCAAGGCAAGGAGACCGAAGAGGGATTTTTTCATTGTGCAGCCCTTGTTGCTATTGATCTTTTTGGGTCCTCCCGCACGCCCGTTCTTGTTGTCAGGCCTGTCTGCGGAACTGCCGGCCCCTTTTTTTAGAAGCTCGGTGTGTCATCATCCTTGCATGGCTCGGGGAAAAATTCACCAGAAATTTTTCGCTTGGTAAAGAAATGTGGGAAAAGCGAAACTGTGCCCGAAGGCGCAGTTTTTCGCCATCGAAAGCGCTTTCATCCGCCGCTTGGTTCGAGGACGGGGCAGGCGACGCCCGTGCCGCGCAGGCCGCAATAGCCAGCCGGATTCCGGGCGAGATATTGCTGGTGATAATCCTCGGCATAATAGAATTCGCCCGATGGTGCGATCTCCGTCGTCACCTTCGAGGTGTGGCCTGCAGCCTTGAGCGCCGCCTGGAAAATCCCGCGCATCCGTTCGGCGGCTTCCAGCTGTTGCGGTGTCGTCGTATAGATCGCCGAGCGGTAGGTGGTGCCGATGTCGTTTCCCTGGCGCATGCCTTGCGTCGGATCGTGCGCCTCGAAAAAGATCTTCAGCAACCGTTCCGCGGTGATCACCGTCGGATCGTAGACCACCTTGACGACCTCGGCATGGCCGGTGAGCCCCGTGATCGTTTCCTGGTAGGTCGGGTTCGGCGTGAAGCCACCGGCATAACCGGCCGCCGTCACCCGGACGCCCGGCGTGGCCCAAAAAAGCCGTTCGGCACCCCAGAAACAGCCCATGCCGAGATAGATCGTTTCGCTTCTTTGCGGATAAGGTCCCTTGAGCGGATGCCCGCTGACGAAATGCGCCTCGGCCGTGGCGATCGCCTCCTTGCGGCCGGCAAGGGCTGTCTCGGCCGTCGGCATCGTCGTCTTGCGGCTGAACATCTCGACCAGGAACATGGCTTCTCCCTCGGTTGTGGCCGCTACACGGCAAAACCCTCGTCGGCATTTTCCCTGCGATAGCCGACCATCCAGAAGGCCAGCGCCAGCACGAGAAAGACCACGAAGGTCGGCTGGAACAGCACCCAGCTCAAGGCCGGATTCCAGGCCCAGGGATGCAGGTAATGCTCGACCATTTCTTCGACATACATCAGGGTCACGGGGCTGAGGTCCAGCCAGGCGCTGCCGAACGAGGTCAGCACGACATCGGAAGCGGAAACCGACTGGATCGAATCGACGGTGCCGGCAATGACGGCCAGCACCAGACAAACCATGCTCAAGAATCGAAAGAGAAAACGCATCGAATCCCTTGCCCCGGATTTCCTTGTCCCATGCCGCCGATTGGCACTGTATCCATCCGGCGAGGGATGATAGATGCGCCGCCGGTTCAGCGCAATGCGGCAGAAAAAACAGTTTTGTTACAGGATCTGCAAAAAACCGTCAGATTCCGGTTGATCCCGCAACGATCCTCGTTATATACCGCGCCCGTTCGGTTCGATTGCTTCCACGCAACGGCCAGCAGTGGACAGGTGGCCGAGTGGTTTAAGGCGCACGCCTGGAACGCGTGTGTACGTGAAAGCGTACCGAGGGTTCGAATCCCTCCCTGTCCGCCATTTTCAATCGTAACAGATTGATTTCCCATATTATTCACCTCTACGTTGCCCAGTTTTTTTGAAGGTTGGTCGTGGATTGCTCATCCTTTTTTCCAGCGATGACCTTGAAACTTTTCTCAGCAAGCGCGGATCGATTTGCGTCGGCCGATTTGTCGCGTTGTAATGGTCTGATCAGCCTACAGGTTTGCTTCGTGGTATCGCGCAAGCCTGTGAATTCCGGAGAGCGATAGTTGTGGACGGCAAACGGGTCGGAGGAGCCGGTCTTGTCCGCACCAGTGTTGGGTTTCCATTTCACGATGCTGTGCGACGCGTCCGCATGGGCTTTTCAAATTCGACGTTGGTACGAGCATGTACCAACAAAGTTACCAACAAATCGGCTGGCTACAACTGGACAACACTGAACGCCAAAAACACAAAAGCCCCGGAAAACCGGGGCTTTATGCGATATTTAGCGTCGTACTGGACGATCTAAATCGGGAATTTGGTGCCCAGAAGAGGACTCGAACCTCCACACCCTTTCGAGTACCAGCACCTGAAGCTGGCGCGTCTACCAATTCCGCCATCTGGGCGACGAGGAGCGATGTAAGGGGGTAGCCCTTCGGTGTCAACAGGGTTTTTGAAGTTTTTGCGTCATAGGCGAAAAAACTTCTCAGACACCCCTCTCGGACCAGCCCCGGATCAGCTCAAGCCCCTGACGCAACAGCGATTTTGCTGCATCCACAGTTTCCGCCTCGACGTAGCACCGCATCTCCGGCGCATTTCCGGAAGGACGAAGATGAACGAGTCGGCCGTCGCCGAGGGTCACCCGCAGCCCGTCGATGTCGCTGGTGGCCGCCACCGTACCGAGAGGCGCCAGGAAGGCCGCCAGCGCCGCCTGCGACCCGCGCAGATGCGCCATCAGCGCCGCGCTGGTTTCGACGGGGAAATTTTCCAGCCGGTCGGCGTCGGCGAAGGGAAGGCGGTAGCCGCCGGCGAATGCCGACAGCGTCAGGCCCGCTTTCTTCGCCTCGAAAAGCGCCGCCAGGACCGGCAGGACGCTGTCGCGGGTCGGCAGCGGGGCGAGCGACACGCCGTTGACGGTGAACGGCGATGCCGTCAGCAGGCCGCCATTGGCCTCGAACCCCATCACGCCGCTTTTACCCGCCGCCAGCGCCTCGTTCATGCCGGCGATGACGAAGGGGGAGCCGACCCTGGTGCGCACCACGGAAAAAGCGCCGGCGGCCTCGATGCCGGAATTGGAGGTCACCGGCGTCACCACCACTGCGGCGTTGAGGAAATTGGCGGTGATCAGGCCGAGAAGGTCCCCGCGCAGCGGTTCACCCGTTTCGTCGGAAAGCAGCGGCCGGTCGCCGTCGCCGTCGGCCGAGACGATGGCGTCGAGCCGGTGCTGGACGGCCCACGCCTTGAGCAGCGCCACCGTGTCCGGCGAGACGGCCTCGGTATCGACCGGAATAAAGGTCTCGGAACGGCGGAGGGCCACCACCTCGGCGCCAAAATGCTGCAGCAGGTCGACGAAGAGGTCGCGGGCAACCGTGCTGTGCTGGTAGACGCCGATCTTCAGGTCCGACAGCGCTCCGTCCGGCAGCAGTGCGGCATACCGCGCCCGGAAGGCAGCCAGCGCGTCTGCGGCCGCGTCACGGCCGCTGCCGGGCGTTTCGTCGAAGGCGCCCATGTTGGCGCGCAGGCTCTCGGCCTGGGCGTTGATCGCCGCTTCGTCGCTTTTGTCGATCTCACCGTCGGGACGATAGAACTTGATGCCGTTGCGGTCGGCGGGAATATGCGAACCGGTGATCATCAGCGACGCCGCCTTGCGGCCGATGCCGTAGAGCGCCAGCGCCGGCGTCGGGATCGTGCCGCAATCGACCGGCATAAAACCGGCCCGTTCCAGCGCGCCAAAACAGATCGCGGCGATCTCTGGGCTGGAATCGCGAAAATCGCGGCCGACGAGGATTTCGTCGCCCGGCTTTGCATGGCCGCTTTCCAGCATGTGGCGGGCGAAGGCCGTGGCATACAGCGCCGAAGCCCGGCCCTTGAGATCAATCGAAAGGCCACGCAGGCCGCTGGTGCCGAATTTCAGGCTCACGGATCGGACTCCCATAAGACAGCTCCCGGAGCGCGTTTGCGATTGCCCGTCAGGAGCTGCATCCATCAACAAAACAGGGCGGTCGGTCCTTCGAAACGAAGGCAGATGCCCTGAAAAACACGCGTTCCTTATGGATCAACCAGGGCACACAATCAATCGCGGCCAACGGCCGTGCGCCTGCCCCGATTTCGCCCGGCAAATAAAACCGCATCGGCAAACGTTGCAGTCACAGGGGATGCCAGGGGGCTTTTCCCACCAACGAACGAGAGGTTATGACCATGTCGATCTTCCGCAAGTTGCTCACCGCCTGTGCCGTCAGCCTGACCGCACTTCTACCCTTGCCGGCAAGCGCTGCCCCGATGGGCCTGCCTTCCCCGGTGCTCGACCGCCAAAGCGATGTCAGCGAAGCCCGCGTCATCTGCGGCTATTACGGTTGCCGTCGCGTCTGGCGGCCACATTACGGCTATCGCCACTACCACCGGCCGCGATATTACAGCCGTGACTATTACCGGCCGCGCCACGGCTACAACCGCCATGTCCGCTGGTGCCTGAACCGCTACCAATCCTACAATCCGGCCACCAACCGGTTCCTGAGCTATGGCGGCGCCTACCGGGTATGCCGCTCGCCCTGGGGCTGACGGTCATCCATCCTGCCGGGCCGGTGCATCGGCGCCGGTCCGGCGGCATGGCCTGTCCTCAGCTTTCGTGCGAGACCCTGTCGGTATGGCCGAGATCGCGGCCGGGCTCGATGATATCGCGCACCCGCTGCTTCAGCTCCTTCGGGCCGGGAAAACCGCCATCACGCTTGCGTTCCCAGATGAGCTGATCATTAACGTGGATTTCGAAGTTGCCGCCGGTGCCCGGCAGCAATGCCACTTCGCCGAGCGATTCGCCGAAGGTTGACAGCAGTTCCTGCGCCATCCAGCCGGCGCGCAGCAGCCAATTGCACTGCGTGCAGTAAAGAATGGTGATGCGGGGTTTTTCGGTCATCGGATCTGTCCTCGGCTGTTTTCGTCATCTAAGCATGCCCGCCGTGCCGGGCAACGGCTGCTCACGCCGGCCTCACAGAAAATTCAACTCGATCAGTCAAGTTTTGACCTGGGCCGGCTTGCCTGGACCGCGATGTTTTCGCACAGCATGCGGGCAGATTCGAACGGAAGGAATGGAAATGACCGAAGAACGCCCGAAACCGATCATTCCGGCACTGGCACCGCTCTATGCCGCGCTGACTCCCTGGACGGAAACGCTGCTGCGCGTCGTGACGGGCGGTCTTTTTGCGGTGCACGGTTACGGCAAGATCCTCAATCCTTTTGGCGCGACGGGGATGGTCGAGGGACTGGGCTTCTATCCGGGCGCCTTCTGGTCGCCGCTGCTGTCCGCCACCGAGTTCTTCGGCGGCATCCTGCTGGCCATCGGCCTGCTGACCCGCCCGGCCGCCGTTGCCGCCACCATCGTGCTTCTGGTAACCGTCTACGTGCATGGTTATCTGCGCGCCGAAGGCCTGATGGGCGCCGAAAAATCGATCCTCTGGGCGGCGATCACCCTGTTCTTCGCCTTCCGCGGCGCCAATCGTCACTCCGTCGATGCCAGGATCGGCCGGCAATTCTGAGGCCATGACCCGACGCCGCTCTTGAACCGCCTTGCCGGACATGATCTTGTCCTCCGCGACAATGCCCCGCTGCGTCGCCAGCAGGGCCATTCGGATAGTGAGATCGCAAGAGGTGGCATGAGCATGCGCGTGGCAGTGGTTGAAAACACCGTGGTTTCTCATCTGGGCCAGGTCGGCGTCGCGCTTTCGGAAGCCGGCGCGAAGGTCGAGATCTTCCAGCCCTGGAACGGCGGTGCCTTGCCCGCTCTTGACGATCACGATGCGCTGGTGGTGCTCGGCGGCGAGCAGAGTGCCATCGACGACCACACGCATCCCTATCTGCCGGCGCTCGCCGCGCTGATGCGCGGTTTCGGCGATGCCGGTAAATCGGTGCTCGGCATCTGTCTCGGCAGCCAGATCCTGGCGCGCGGTTATGGCGGCGACAATATTCTCGGCCAGACGGTGGAGTTCGGCTGGCACGACATCCGCACGACGCCGGCCGGGCAGGACGACCCGGTGCTTTCGGCCGCCGGCGAAGATTTTCCGATCTTCGAATGGCATAGCGACACCTTCACGCTACCGGAGGGCGCGGTGCACCTGGCATCCAGCGGCAAGGTGAGCAACCAGGCCTTCCGCATCGGCCGCGCTGCCTATGGCACCCAGTTCCATTTCGAGGCCAGCACCACCGTCGTCGACGACTGGCGGCAGAAACTGCCGCAGGTGATGGAGACGCTGCATCCGGGCTGGCTGGAGCAGCACCCGGAACTCGCCGTCGCCCGCGGCGTTCCCGCCGATGCCGCCGGCCTGGCGCTGGCCCGCGCCTGGGTGGCGACGATCAAGGTGGCGGAAGCCGCTGAAACACAAAAGGAATTGCTCGCGGGCGAGTGACGCCTTCCCGGCTATAAAGAAAGAAGCGCCGCCCTTTCGGAGCGACGCTTCTTTTTTGACGATGGCTTTGCGCCTCAGGCGCGCAACACGCCGCCCGTGGATTTCGTGACGTTGGCGACGATCTTGCCGGTCAAGGCTTCGAAATCCTCGTCCGTCAGCGTGCGTTCGACCGGCTGGATCACCACTTCGATGGCAATCGACTTCTTGTCGGCACCGAGCGAGGCGCCTTCGAAGACGTCGAAGACATTGACCGAGGCAATCAGCTTGCGGTCGGCGCTGGAGGCCGCCTTGAGAATGGTGCCGGCCTCGACGCCGCGATCGACCACGAAGGCGAAGTCGCGCTTGACGGCCTGGAAGGGCGAGAGGTCGAGCGCCGGTTTGGTGCGGGTCGCCTTCTTCTTCGGCTCCTGCATGGCATCGACATAGACCTCGAAGCCGCAAAGCGCGCCGGAAACGTCGAGCGCTTCCAGCGTCTTCGGATGAAATTCGCCGAAATGACCGAGGATCACCTTTGGTCCCATCTTGATCGTGCCGGAGCGGCCGGGATGGTACCAGTCGGGACCGCCCTGCTCGATCTGCACGTTGGTCATCGGCATGCCGCAGGCCTCCAGCACGGCGAGCGCGTCGGCCTTGGCATCGAAGACATCGACCGGCTTGCCGCCGCCCTTCGCCGTGTTCGACCACATGCGGCCGGCGCCGACAAGCGATGCCGTGCCGCGGCGCACGCCGCCGGCAACACGGCGCTGGCCTTCCGGCGCGTCCGTCTCGTAGGTGCCCGAGACTTCGAAGATCGCCACGTCGCCATAACCCTTGTCGGCGTTGCGCTGCGCCGCCGACAGCAGGCCCGGCAGCAGCGAGGGGCGCATGTCGGACATGTCGGCGGCGATCGGATTGGCGAGCTTCAGCGTCGGCTTGCCGCCGCCGAACAGCTTTGCCTGCTCCTCGGAGATGAACGACCAGGTGACCGCTTCCAGCATGCCGCGCGAGGCAAGCGCCCGCTTGGCGGCGCGGGTGCGGATCTGCAGCGTCGTCAGGATCTTGCCGTTGACGGCCGCATGGTTGGAGAGCGGCGCCGGGCGGATGTTGTCGACGCCGTGGATGCGCAGCACTTCCTCGACGAGGTCGGCCTTGCCGTCGACATCGGGGCGCCAGGACGGAACCGTGACCGGAATGCGTGCGCCGGAATCAATATCCCCGATTCCCTGCGGTCCGAAACCAAGTCGTTTCAGGATATCCAGGCTCTCTTCCGCCGAAACCTCCAGGCCGGTCAGCCGCTTGACTTCGGTGAGCGGGAATTCGACCACTTTCGCCACATGGCCCTTGTAACCGACGACTTCGGCCTTGGCCGCCGTTCCGCCGCAGAGTTCCAGCACCAGTTCCGTGGTCCGCTCCAGGCCTGGCACCATGTATTCCGGATCGACGCCACGCTCGAAACGATACCGGGCATCGGTGATGATGCCGAGCGTGCGGCCCGACTTGGCGATGTTCATCGGGTCCCAGAGCGCCGATTCGATCAGCACGTCGACGGTGTTGTCGTCGCAGCCGGAATGTTCGCCGCCCATGATGCCGCCGATCGATTCGACGCCGTTGTCATCGGCGATGACGACGTTGCCGGGCGACAGCTTGTATTCGCGCTGGTCGAGCGCCAGCACGGTTTCGCCTTCCGTGGCGCGGCGGACGGTGAGATTGCCCTTCACCTTGGCGGCGTCGAAGACGTGCATCGGCCGGCCCTGGTCGAAGGTCATGTAATTGGTGATGTCGACCAGCGCATTGATCGGCCGCAGGCCGATGGCGATCAGCCGCTGCTGCATCCAGTTCGGGCTCGGGCCGTTCTTGACGCCGCGCACCAGCCGCAGGGCGAAACCGGGGCACAGCTTCTCGTCGTCGAGATCGATGCTGAGCTTGACGGTCGTTTCGCCTTCCGCGGCGAAAGACGGCGCGGGACGGGTTTTCAGCGTTCCGAGGCCGGAGGCGGCAAGATCGCGGGCGATGCCGAAGATCGAGGTGCAGTCCGGCCGGTTCGGCGTCAGGTTGATTTCGATGACCGGATCGTCAAGGCCGGCATAAGTGGCGAAGGACGTGCCGACAGGCGCATCCGCCGGCAGGTCGATGATGCCGTCGTGATTGTCGGAAATGTTGAGTTCCTTTTCGGAGCACATCATGCCGCGGCTTTCGACGCCGCGGATGGTGCCGACGGCGAGCGTCACGTCGATACCCGGCACATAGGTGCCCGGCGCCACGAAGGCGCCGACGAGGCCGGCGCGGGCATTCGGCGCGCCGCAGACGACCTGCACCGGATCGCCGGAGCCGGTATCGACCTTCAGCACCTTCAGCCGGTCGGCCTGCGGATGCTGCTCGGCTTCCAGGACACGGGCGATGACGAAGGGCTTGTAGACGGCCTTGTCGTCGACATCCTCGACTTCCAGGCCGATCGCCGTCAGCCGCGTGCAGATCTCGTCGAGCGTGGCGTCGGTGTCGAGATGATCCTTCAGCCAGGAGAGTGTGAATTTCATAACTGTGCTCCTTGGGATCTTGGCACGGTGATCGTCTCCATCCGTGGCAGACCGTCGTCGATATGGAAAAAGGCGAGCTGCTCGCGCACGTAACCGTGCACGCGCGGCGGATAGTGTTCCGGCGCATCCATGGCGCCGAGCATCATGTAGATCTGGCCGGCGAGCCGGTCGTCGGCATAAGCGATAGGCGAGCCGCAGCGGCCGCAGAAGCTGCGGGTGATCGGCGCTGCGCCGTAGGTGGAGGCCGCCTCACCGGAGAAAGCCACATCATCGGCGCGAAAACCGACGAAGGCGGAAACCGGCGCACCGCTCGCCCGCCGGCAGTCGCCGCAATGGCAGTAGCTGATGTGGATGGGCTCGGCCTTCGCCTCGAAACGGATCGCACCGCAGCGGCAGCCGCCTGCATGTGTGGTCATCGTATCACGCAACCTTCCCGGGGGCTTTTGCGCCGGGAGCCTTCCAGCCGAGAAGAAGCCCTTTGACGGACAGACCTTCGTCGATCTCCGGCCACCAGACACCGGAAAACTGCAACTCCGTCTTCGACCGCTGTTCGGGTGTCGCAGTCGCCAAAAAAGGATACCACCAGAGCGGCGCCCGGATCTGCCGGCCGTCGGCAAGCGTCACATAGACGAAATGAGCGTCGCAGCTTGCCGAAACAGGCCGCATCTCTTCGGTTTCAAATTCCAAAGAACTCATTCCACCTCTCCATCCAGTCGTCACGGTTCTCGGCGATTTTGGCGGAGAACTCCGCGATCTCCCGCGCATTATAACCGTGACTATAGGCCATTTCCATGCTGGCGAGCCAAACCTTGGCCGACCCGCCCTCCTTGACGATATGGACATGGGGCGGTTCAGGCCCGTCCGAGGCGTAGAACCGGAACTTGTATCCATGCCATATCAACAGGGTCGGCATCGCTTACTGGCTCAACCCTCCGAACAGCGTCGGCATGTCGAGCGGGCGGAAACCGTAATGGTTCATCCAGCGGACATCGGCGTTGAAGAAGTCGCGCAGGTCCGGCATGCCGTATTTCAGCATGGCGATGCGGTCGAGGCCCATGCCCCAGGCAAAACCCTGGTACTCGTCGGGATCGAGCCCGCCGGCGCGCAGCACGTTGGGATGCACCATGCCGCAGCCGAGGATTTCCATCCAGTCCGTGCCTTCGCCGAACTTGACGATCGGGCCGGAACGGTCGCACTGGATGTCCACTTCGAAGCTCGGCTCGGTGAACGGGAAAAAGGACGGGCGGAACCGCATCGTCACCGAGGGAACCTCGAAGAAGGCCTTGCAGAACTCTTCCAGCACCCAGCGCAGATTGGCGACGTTGGCCGTCTTGTCGACCACGAGGCCCTCCACCTGGTGGAACATCGGCGAATGGGTCGCATCGGAATCCTGCCGGTAGGTCTTGCCGGGGATGATGATGCGGATTGGCGGCTTCTGGGCTTCCATGGTGCGGATCTGCACCGGCGAGGTATGGGTGCGCAGCACCTTGCGCTCGCCCTTTTCATCCGGCTGGAAGAAGAAGGTGTCGTGCATCTCGCGGGCCGGGTGGCCTTCGGGGAAGTTGAGCGCCGTGAAATTGTAGTAGTCGGTCTCGACGTCGGGGCCTTCGGCGATCGAAAAACCCATGTCGCCGAAGATGGCGGTGATTTCGTCGACGATCTGGCTGATCGGATGGATGCGGCCGCGTTCGGCCGGCGACGAGCGTACCGGCAGGCTGACATCAAGCGTTTCGGCCTTCAGCCGGGCAGCGATCGCGGCATCCTTGAGGTCCGCCTTGCGGGCGGTGATCGCCTCGGTAACTTCGGTCTTGAGCGCATTGATCGCCGCGCCGCGCGTCTGGCGCTCGTCGGCGGACATGCTGCCCAGCGTCTTCAGCAGTTCGGAGACCGAACCCTTCTTGCCGAGCGCGCCGACACGGACGGCCTCGATGCCGGCTTCGTCCGCCGCTGCGGCAATCTCCGTCAGGAGCGATGATTTCAAACTGTCGAGATCGGACATTTCCAGATTCCTGCCGGGCGATGATCCGAACGCACCTATCGCGTTCAGGTGACGGAGACATGAAAAAACCCGCGCCAGCCCTGCCAGCGCGGGTTTCCCAATACTATCGAAAAGTCTGGGAAGCGCTGGTTACTTGACCGCGCCTTCAAACTCGTTCGGGGTGCCCGTGTCCTTGAGGTAGGCGAGCGCCTTCTTGGCGGCTTCGACGAGCGCGCCGAAAGCAGCCGGCTCATGGATGGCCATGTCGGACAGGACCTTGCGATCGACTTCGATGCCAGCCTTGTTCAGGCCGTCGATGAAGCGGCCGTAGGTCAGGCCGAAATCGCGGACGGCAGCGTTGATACGCTGGATCCACAGGGCGCGGAAGTTGCGCTTCTTGGCGCGACGGTCGCGCGTCGCGAACTGCTTGGAACGGTCAACCGCAGCCTTTGCAGCGCGGATGGTGTTCTTGCGGCGGCCGTAGAAACCCTTGGCGGCCTTGAGGACTTTTTTATGCTTGGCGTGAGCCGTTACGCCACGTTTTACGCGTGCCATGTCATGATCTCCTTAAATCTGATCCAAAAGTGCGAAAGAGTCTCAGAGACCGTTCGGCAGGTAGTTCTTGATCACCTTCTTACCATCGGGTTCGGCGAGAACCATGGTACCGCGGGCGTCGCGAATGAACTTGTTGGAACGCTTGATCATGCCGTGGCGCTTGCCGGCGGCTGCAGCCTTGACCTTGCCGGTGGCGGTGATCTTGAACCGCTTCTTGGCAGAGGATTTCGTCTTCATCTTGGGCATTTTGCTACTCCATTGTTCTTGTATCGAAGCGGCGGACGAGGCCAGCTTCAAGCATAAAGAACGGCCACGGCATGCCCTGCCGGACCGTTCGGACGGGCGCTTATAACCGCGCTTTCACAAAAGTGCAACCGGCCGCTCACGGATTTTGCGAGAACGGCCGGAAAACAAAAAGCCGCCCCTGAGGACGGCTCGTGCATGTATCCGGCGGCGGCCTTATTTCGGCGCCAGGACCATCATCATCTGACGGCCTTCCAGCTTCGGTTCGGCTTCGACCTTGGCGATACCGAGCGTATCCTCCTTGACCTGAAGCAAAAGCTTGAGGCCGAGTTCCTGGTGGGCCATTTCACGGCCGCGGAACTTCAGCGTCACTTTTACCTTGTCGCCTTCTTCGAAGAAGCGGTTCATCGCCTTCATCTTCACCTCATAGTCATGGGTGTCGATGTTCGGGCGCATCTTGATTTCTTTGACTTCGACGATCTTCTGCTTCTTGCGGGCTTCGGCGGCTTTTTTCTGCGTCGAATACTTCAGCTTGCCGAGATCGAGAATCTTGCAGACCGGCGGTTCGGCATTGGGCGAGATTTCTACGAGATCGAGGCCAGCTTCTTCCGCAAGCTTGAGAGCCTGGTCGGTCGCGACGACACCGAGATTCTGGCCTTCGGCGTCGATAAGCTGAACTTTCGGGATACGGATTTCCCTGTTGGCGCGCGGCCCGTCCTTGACTGGGGCATCGGCTTTGAAAGGTCTGCGAATGGTCGTATTCTCCTTTGATGATTCAAGAGTGCGGCGGCACGCGTGAGCCCGTCAACGCAACTGACGGCAATGTCGTGATTGCCACGATGAAGTCAATAGCACGCTTCCAGGAAAAAAGCACCTCCTGTAAGGGTTTTCGCGAATCTGCTTTAAAAAGCGCGCGTCTTTTACCGGAGTTATGACATGGTTGCTTCCCTTCTGCCGTCCGATCCGCAATTCCTGACTGTCGGAGACGGGGATTCTTCGCGCCGGATCGCCATGCACGTCCGCCCCGCCGCCGCCGACGGGCAGGGGCCGACGCTGGTGTGGCTTTCGGGCTATCGCTCCGACATGGCCGGCACCAAGGCGGTGGAGATGGACGCACTTGCCGAAACGCTCGACCTTGCCGCCATCCGCTTCGATTATTCCGGCCACGGCCAGTCCGGCGGCGCGTTCACCGACGGCACGATCAGCCGCTGGCTGGAGGAGGCGCTTGCGGTCATCGCCCATGTCGGGCCGGACCGCGTGCTGCTCGTCGGCTCCTCCATGGGCGGCTGGATCGCCCTGCGGTTGCTGCAGGAGTTGAAGAAGGCCGGCCGGCCGGCGGTGCACGGACTGGTGCTGATCGCGCCGGCGCCCGATTTTACCGCCGAACTGATCGAGCCCAATCTTTCCGAAACCGAGCGGACGTCGCTGGCCGAACGCGGTTATTTCGAGGAGCCGTCGGACTACAGCCCCGAGCCCAACATCTTCACCCGTGCGCTGATCGAGGATGGGCGGCAGAACCGGGTGCTGCAGGGCATCATCGCAACCGATTGCCCGGTTCACATCCTGCAGGGCATGCAGGATGCCGACGTTCCTTACACGCATGCATTGAAACTCGTCGAGCATCTGCCGGCCGACGACGTGGTGCTGACGCTCATCCGCGACGGCGACCATAGGCTATCAAGGCCGCAGGACATCGAGCGCATGCGCGATGCGATCCGGGAAATGGCAGCGGAATAGGGCTGATTCGTTGCATATTAACCATAGTCGTTGATGTTCTCCGTTAACGCTTCGGTAATGATTGACACTTCGCCCCCAAGACCCTTAACTTTTTATTAAGACTTGAGGGGCGACCACATGAAAGCTGTAATGAGTGCGAGGGGACTGCTGGTGGCTTTTGTAGCCGTCATTGCATCCGCGACCATCGCCGTGCCGGCGCCCAAGCCGCATCCCGCCATGATCACCGGGGGCGTGACTTCCCAGCCGATCGGCCATTACGAATTCTGCCAGAAGTATCGTGACGAGTGCAACATCCGCAACCGCAACACGGCTGCGCCGCATGTCACCGAATTCGGCTGGTCGCTGGTCGAGAAGATCAACGTGGACGTCAACAAGACGATCACGCCGATGACCGACCAGGAACTGTTCGGCCGCGACGAGGTCTGGGCCTATCCGACCGATGCCGGCGACTGCGAGGATTTCGTTCTCCTGAAGCGCCGCAAGCTGATGGAACGCGGTTTTTCGGCCTCCGACCTGCTGATCACCGTTGTGCGCAAGCCGGATGGCGAAGGCCATGCCGTCTTGACGCTGCGCACCTCCGAAGGCGATTTCGTGCTCGATAATCTCGTCGACGAGGTCAAGCTGTGGTCCGAGACACCCTACACGTTCCTGAAGCGTCAGGCGACTTTCAACACCGGCCGCTGGGTGACCATCGAGAACGGCACCGACGTCATGGTCGGCGCGCTGCAATAAGTCCTGCATCCACCGATTTGTTCAACAGGCCTGCCCTGCGAGGGGCGGGCCTTGTTGTTTGGAAGATATCCACGCATCATCCGTTGCCGATCAGGATGCCTGCCGCCAGCACCAACGAACCGCCGAGCACCACCTGGAAGACGGCGCGCAGGAAAGGCGTTTCCATATAGCGGTTCTGGATGAAGGCGATCGCCCAGAGTTCGATGAAGACGACGACGGCGGCGATTGCCGTGGCGGTCCAGAAATGCGGGATGAGGTAAGGCAAGGCGTGGCCGAGGCCGCCGAGCGCGGTCATGATGCCGGAGGCAAGGCCCCGCTTGAGTGGCGAGCCGCGGCCCGAGAGCTTGCCGTCGTCATGCGCCGCTTCCGTAAAACCCATGGAGATGCCGGCGCCCACCGAGGCGGAGAGGCCGATGAGGAAGGTCTGCCACGTGTCCTGGGTGGCGAAGGCGGCGGCGAAGATCGGCGCCAGCGTCGAGACCGAGCCATCCATCAGGCCGGCAAGGCCGGGCTGGATATAGGTCAGCAGGAACTGCCGGCGCGCGGTTTCGTCTTCCTCGATGCGGGCGTCTTCCGGGCGATGTTTTTCGCCGAGCATATGGGCGATGTCCTTGTGCCCTTCCTCCGCCACGGCAAGATCGCCGAGAAGCTTTCGGATGTCGGCATCGCCGGTGACGGAGGCCGCCTCGCGGTAGAAGCGGATCGCCTGCTCCTCCATGCGTTCGGCCTCGGCGCGGATTTGCTCGAGCGACTGGTTGGCGCGCAGCCAATCCGGCTTGCGTTCGTAGAAGCCGCGGACATGGTCGCGCCGGATCAGCGGGATACGCTCGCCGAACCGCCGGCGGTGCATGTCGATCAGCACGTTGCGGTGGGTATGTTCGACCTCCGCCATGTCTTCGAACACCTTGGCCGAATGCGGATATTGCTGCCGCAACTGGTCGGCGTAGGCGAGGTAGATCCGCGCATCATCTTCCTCCGAGGCGATCGCCAGGGCGAGGATTTCCTGCTCGCTCAGCGATGAGAACAGGCGTTTGTGGCGCGTGAAAAGGCGGCCGAGCATGTCATCAACTCCAGTTTAGAATTATTCTAAACTTAGCGATGTCTCTGCCGTGCGTCAAGACGCTGCAGTCCGCACGGCGGCGATGATGGCATCCCATCGATTTGCCGGCAGGGCATTGACGGGGAAGCGGTCGAGAGGGTTATGTGGCGGCGAAAAATCGGAGAGGGTGCCGAACGGCACACGAAAAGGCCCGCCGGGCCCTGCAGGAAAGAAATGCGACCATGACCGAAGCCTATATCTGCGACTATATCCGCACGCCCATCGGCCGTTTCGGCGGCTCCTTGTCGTCTGTGCGAACGGACGATCTGGGGGCCGCACCCCTGAAGGCGCTGATGGCGCGCAACGGCGCGGTGGATTGGGAAGCGGTGGACGATGTCATCTACGGCTGTGCCAACCAGGCGGGCGAGGACAACCGCAACGTCGCCCGCATGGCGGTGCTTCTGGCAGGCCTGCCGCAATCGGTGCCGGGCACGACGATCAACCGGCTCTGCGGTTCCGGCATGGATGCGATCATCGCCGCCGCCCGCGCCATCAAGGCCGGCGAGGCCGAGCTGATGATTGCCGGCGGCGTCGAAAGCATGTCGCGCGCGCCCTTCGTGATGCCCAAGGCCGAGACCGCCTTTTCCCGGCATGCCGAAATCCACGACACGACAATCGGCTGGCGTTTCGTCAATCCGCTGATGAAGAAGCAATACGGCATCGATTCCATGCCGGAGACTGGCGAAAACGTCGCTGCGGATTTCAAGGTGAGCCGCGAGGACCAGGATGCCTTTGCGGTGCGCAGCCAGGCAAAGGCCGCTGCGGCGCAGGCAAACGGCCGGCTCGGCAAAGAAATCGTCGCCGTCACCATCCCGCAGCGCAAGGGCGATGCCATCGTCGTCGACAGGGACGAGCATCCCCGCGCCACCAGCATCGAGGCGCTCGCCAAGCTGTCGACGCCCTTCCGCAAGGAAGGCGGCACCGTGACCGCCGGCAACGCTTCCGGCGTCAACGACGGTGCTGCCGCGCTGATCGTCGCTTCCGAGGCGGCAGCCAAGAAATATGGCCTGACGCCGATCGCCCGGGTTCTGGGTGGTGCAACGGCCGGCGTTTCGCCGCGCATCATGGGCATCGGCCCGGTTCCGGCATCGCGGAAACTGATGGCAAGGCTTGGGCTTGGCGTGGAAAAATTCGACGTCGTCGAGTTGAACGAGGCCTTCGCCAGCCAGGGGCTTGCCGTGCTGCGCGAACTCGGCATCGCCGACGATGACTCAAAGGTCAACCGCAATGGCGGCGCCATCGCGCTCGGCCATCCGCTCGGCATGTCGGGCGCCCGCATCACCGGCACCGCTGCTCTGGAGCTTGCCGAGACGGGCGGCCGCTATTCGCTCTCCACCATGTGCATCGGCGTCGGCCAGGGCATCGCCATCGCGCTCGAACGGGTCTGAGCGGAAAAGGGTTTGGGGCAGCCGCGCGCGCGGCTGCCCGATGACCGTCAGTGTCATTCCGGAGGAGCTATTCCTGCGATGATCGCGGAAGCTCGGCAATATCATCCACCCAGGAAAGCGCCGAGCGGCACCAGATCTGCCGCCGTGGACGCAACTCCCGCCTTTGCCGGATGCCGCCCAGGCGGATGCCGATCTCGTGATCGTCAGGATCGTCGCTGCTGCGATAGACCGGCGAACCGCATTCCGGGCAGAAGAACTGCAGGCTGGTACGGCCGCTGTCGCCGATCTTGGCATAAAGTTTCGGGGCATTCGACAACAGCCGGAAATCCGCTCGCCGCGCCGTGACGGTGACCCGGTAGGCCGATCCGGTCAGCATCTGGCAATCGCTGCAATGGCAGATCGACACCCGCTCCGGATCGATCTCCGCAGCATAGGTCACGTATCCGCAATGGCATCCGCCGTCGATATGCATCCGCGCCTCACATCACCTCGTACAATCTCGCCCGGGCCAGCGTGCCGCCGGCATCGGTGAGAAGCGTGCCGACGAAATGGCCGTGGCGCAGCCAGGTATAAGGCCCCTCTTCCACCTCGAACTGCGGCACGGTCTTGCCGACGAAGTTGCCCTCGGCATCCTGCCCGCAGGTGCCGGCATTGACGAGCGAGATCAGCACGCCGTCGTCGGTCTTCAGCGTGTAGCGCGCCCAGATGTCGCAAATGCCGTCCGGCCGTGTCAGGCACCAGTCCGCGCCGCCGGGCAGGACGATGCCGTTCAGGCGCGGGCCGGTCACCGTGCCGCCGGTGATCGGGATCACCTCGCGGATACCGGGACCGACATTGCCGATCATATAGGGCTCGGCAATGGTGACGGCCAGTTCGGCGACGAAGGAAAGGCGTGGGTCTGCCGTGGTCATCTATGTTCTCCGATAAATCTCAGGCTGATGCGAAACCCATGGCAAGTGCCAAGCGCTTTCTCCGGCCTACGCTTCGTCGAAATGCGCATTGTGGATCGGCGCTACCAGCGGCCGTTCGCGTACCGCCGCGACCAGCCTCGATAGCTTCGGGCATGCGGCGGAAAGCCAGGCGCGATCCATCCAGCTCGCCAGGTTCCAGAGATAGATGTCGGCCATGCTCGGCTGCGCCCCGAACAGGAACGGGCCGGCGCCGATGGCGTCCTCGATCATCGCATAATGGCGCTGCACATAGGCATAGGCGTTGCTTTCGACGGCTTTAGTGCCGCCGGCATCGTCGGTATAGCGGTCGGAATAGAAGCGGCGCAATTCACCCTCGTAGATGTTCACCGCCATGAACAGCAGCCAGCGATCGTGCTGGGCACGGGCAGAAGAGCCGGGCGGCGGGGCAAGCCCGGCGGCAGAAAAGGCATCGGCGAGATGCAGCATCATGGCGGCACTCTCGGTCATGACGGAACCGTCAGGCAATTCCAGTGCCGGAACCTGTCTGCGGGGATTGACCGCGGCGAATTCGGCGGCGAGATGTTCGCCTTCGCCGGTGTTGACGGTCACCGTGACATAATTTGCGCCGCTTTCCGCCAGCGCCGCCTCGACCGCCGCACTGCCCGATCCCGCCGACCCGTAAAGCCGATACATGCTGTTCTCCCACGCCTGTTCTTGTTGGCAGGGACTCTAGCCGAAGCCGGCATGATGGGAAGCCGCGCCGCTCATTCTCCACCGGGGATTCTTCGCTTTGGCAGGCGGTATTTCTCGCCATTCCCATGCCAGGACTGGCAAAAACACGATTCTGCCGGGATTTCGGAAGAGAAACGGTTTGTTTTAATGCTTCGTTAGGCATTTTTTACAAAGCTGACATTTCATCTCTCGCCACTGGACCGGAGTGAACCATGTGCCGATGGGCCGCCTATCGCGGAGATCCTCTCTATCTTGAGGAACTCGTTTCTTCGCCTGCGCATTCGTTGATCGAGCAGTCGCATTGCGCCACGCGGGCGAAGACGGCGACGAATGGCGACGGTTTCGGTGTCGCCTGGTACGGCGACCGGCCGGACCCCGGCCGTTATCGCGACATCCTGCCGGCCTGGTCGGACTGCAACCTGCGCAGCATCGCGCGGCAGATCCGCTCGCCGCTGTTCCTGGCGCATGTGCGGGCAGCCACACATGGCGGCACGCGGCGGGACAACTGCCATCCCTTCATCCACGAAAACTGGTCCTTCATGCACAACGGCCAGATCGGCGACTTCGCCCGGCTGCGCCGGCCGATGGAGACGATGCTGGATGACGAGCTGTTTCAGGCCCGCATGGGCACGACGGATTCCGAGCTGATCTTCCTGCTCGCACTGCAATTCGGCCTGCGCAGCGATCCGCTCGGCGCGATGGCCGAAACGCTTGCCTTCGTCGAACGGCTGTCGAAACATCTGACGGGCGAGGTGCTGGTGCGCTTCACCACCGCCTTTTCCGACGGCAAGTCGCTTTATGCCGTGCGTTACGCCAGCGACGCCAGGGCGCCGACCCTTTATGCGGCGCCGATCGGCAAGGGTGGCGGCTATTGTCTTGTCTCGGAACCGCTGAACGACGAGGCGGATACCTGGGTGGAAATCCCCGATGGCAGCGCCGTCATCGTCAGCGAAAACGGCCTCGAAACCGCGCTGTTCCAGCCGCTGGAAAAGGCGCCCGGCCGCGGCGCGGCGGCCTTCATGGAAGCGGCAGGCTGATCGACAGTTCGCCACGGCGCTTCCTGGTCAGGCCAGCGGCGACGAGTTCGTAAGAGCGGCGGATATAATGCCGCAACTCGTTCTCTCCCAGCGGCGCGGCGCGCCCGACCGACACCCATTTGCGCTTGGCGAAATAGGCGGCCTGGCCGATTTCCTCGATTGCCGTCAGGATCTCGAAACTTTCTTCGCTGACCTTGATGACGATCTTGTCGCCCCAGTTGCAATTGCTGTCTCCGAGGGCGGCAAACACCTTGTCGTCCACCTTGGCGACATGCGCTTCCCACTGGTCGACGAAGGAGACGGCCGGCAGGCCGGCCAGGAAGGCATCGAAACCGTCGCGGCTGAACAGATCCGAACTCATGCGCCGATCTTTGCTCCGAGCGTTTCAGCGATCAGCGCCGCGAGGCGTTCGGCCACAGCGTCCTTCGGCAGGTCCGGCCAGTCGGCGACGCCGTCGCGGCTGATGATCTTCACCCGGTTGCGGCTGCCGCCCATGATGCCGGTCTCCGGCGAAACATCGTTGGCGACGATCATGTCGGCGCCCTTGCGTTCGAGTTTCGCCCGGCCGTTTTCTTCCACCGACTGGGTTTCGGCGGCAAAACCGACCACCAGCGCCGGCCGGTTTTCATGATGGCCGACCGTTTTCAGGATATCCGGATTTTCCGTCAGTAATAATGGTGGCGGCGCCTCGCCCGGCTGCTTCTTGATCTTCTGCCCCGAAGAGGAAGCGACCCGCCAGTCGGCGACGGCGGCAACCATGACGGCGATATCGACGGGCAGGCGCGAAATCACCACATCGCGCATCTCTTCGGCGCGTTCGACATGGACGGTCGTCACGCCGGCCGGATCGGGGATGGTGACGGGACCGGACACCAGCGTCACCTCGGCGCCGAGTGCCGCCAGCGCCGCGGCGATCGCATGGCCCTGGCGGCCGGAGGAGCGGTTGGCGATGTAGCGCACCGGATCGATCGGCTCATGCGTCGGTCCTGACGTCACGATCGCCGTGCGGCCGGCAAGCGGCTTCGGCCCGTCGTCGAGCAGGCGTTCCGCGGCGGCAACGATGTCGAGCGGTTCCGCCATGCGGCCGATACCGGCTTCGCCGCTCTCGGCCATCTCGCCAGCGGCGGGGCCGATGAAGCGGATGCCGTCGCCCTTCAGTGTCGCGACATTGCGGCGGGTGGCGGCAGCGCCCCACATCACCGGGTTCATCGCCGGGGCGACCAGCACGGGTTTTGCGGCGGCAAGCAGCACGGTGGAGGCGAGATCATCGGCCAGGCCGTTGGCCATCTTCGCCATCAGTTCGGCGGTGGCAGGCGCCACCAGGATCAGGTCGCAGTCACGCGCCAGCCGGATATGGCCGACATCCTGCTCGTCCTCGCGGGAAAACAGGTCGGTGAAGACGTGATCGGCGGCGAGCGCGCCGACGGCAAGCGGCGTGACGAACTGCTGCGCGCCGGCCGTCATCAGCGGGCGAACGCCGGCACCCCGTTCGCGCAGGCGACGGATCAGGTCGAGGCTCTTGTAGGCAGCAATGCCGCCGGAGATGATGAGAAGGATACGCTTGCCGGAAAGTGTCATGAAAAAGCATCCGCGACCAGAAACAGGCCGTGACCCTACTGCATAATTGCGCCAAGCGGAATCGCGGCCAGGGCGAAAATCACCTTGGTCGACGCACCCGGCCGCCGCCGGATGGCTTCATAAATATCGATGAATCGCGCCACGACTTGTAAAAGTTAAATGTGCGGCTGCTCCACATGCATTACCGACCGCCATATACTATTGGCGGGGCATACTTTGATTGAGTCGCTGTTATTGAATCTGTCGAACCGCGACATACTGACAAACGCGGAACAGACAACCCTCAGGCAAATCGTGACGCGAGACCGGTTTTTTCTCGTCGACGAGGATATAGTCAGCGAGGGATCGCGACCCACTCAGAGCGCCGTGCTGCTGGAGGGATTTGCCGCGCGCTACAAATTCATGGCGGATGGCACGCGGCAGATCACGGCGCTGCATGTCGCCGGCGATTTCATGGACCTGCATGCCTTCCTGCTGAAAACCATGGATCACGGCATCATCGCGCTGTCGGCCTGTCACGTCGGCTTTGCCGATCACACCTATTTGAAAGACATTACCGAAACCCAGCCGCATCTGTCGCGGCTTTTATGGCTGGACACGCTGATCGACGGGGCCATCCACCGGGAATGGATCGTGGCCATGGGGCGACGCTCGAAGAAGGCGCATCTCGCCCATCTGGTCTGTGAGCTTTACGTGCGGTTGAAGGCGGTGAAGAAGACGGTGGATTTCAGCTTCCATTTTCCGCTGACGCAGGTGGAGCTGGCCGATGTGCTCGGCATCTCGGTGGTGCATCTCAACAAGACGCTGCAGCCCCTGCGCCGTGACGGCCTGCTGACCTGGGTCAACCAGACCATCACCATTCTCGACTGGCCGCGGCTGACGGCGCTGGCGCAGTTCGATCCGACCTATCTCAGCCAGATGGTGGAGAGCCGCTGACGCCTCCCGCCGGCATCCGGGAAACAGGCCGTTGCCCGTCACCCGTTCCGCTGTCAGGCCACCTGTCAGTGGATTGCCGTGCTCGGCATCTGGTGGGGATGTCCGGCCTTGAACTTGGAGATGATGGCGGCTGCCTGCTGCAGCACGCGTTCGGCCGTATCGGGATCGTTGCGCGACAGCTCGTCCACATTGATGCGGATCGCTTCCGCCATGTTGTTGGAGAGCTGGGCAAACTGCTTGTCGCCTTCGACGAAGGCTTCGCGGGCGTTGCCTTCCAGGGTCTGGGCAATGGTGACGAAGATTTCCTGGCGTTCGGCGACGCTGAGGTCTCGGATGGTTATCTGTCTGCTTTCCATATTGGCCACCTACTTTCAAAGTCATTGTGACGTGCCGAGCTCATGAAGCCTCGGTAAGCTTCACTTAAGAACTCCTGCGCGTCATTCAAGGGCCAGGAAGCGGCTGTGATGGTGGCGGGGCGGTCAGGCGGCGGCCGCCAGCGCCTCCCGGACGGCCAGGTCGGCCATCGCCAGCGCCGCCTTACGGGTCTTGGCGGCAGCGATGAACAGGCCCTTGTGACAGAAGCTTGCACCTTCGACGCCGCAAACCGCCTCCAGTTCGCCATTGCTCAGTCCGGCCCAGCCCGCCGGCAGGTCGGCCCGCAGCTCGAAACCTTCGTCGGCACGGCGGATCCCGGTCAGGCACCAGTCCTTGTCGCGCGGATGGACGACGAACAGCAGGTGGTCGGCGCCGGCCTTGACGATGGCGGCGCGGAACGGCATGCCCATCGGCAATTCGACGACATGCGACGGGCCGGCTGCCTCGATGGCGCGGAAGACCAGGCTTTCCGCCCGCAGTTTCGCGGCGCTCTGCGCCAGGCCTGCCTCCACGAAGCTGCGCGCGATCGACAGCGCCGCCTGGAAGGCGCGGTCGTCCGCACCCGGCTCGTTGTCGTCGAAGACGGGCTTCAACGTTTCGATCAGCGCCGGAAACGTCAGGTCGGCCAGCGGGCCGGCAACGGAGGGATTGAGCGCGCCGTTGTCCATCAGGTCGACCGGCAGCACGAATTTGGCATCGAAGGACGCATGGATCGTTTCGGCATGCGCCTCCGGCACGCCAAGGGCCAGGAGGTAATCGCGGCCGTAATGTTTCCAGATCAGGCCGAAGGAACTGTAGGGCTGGCCATCCTCGCGCAGCGGGGCGCCGCGCTGATGGTGATCGAAAATCCCGCCTTCGGCATCATAGGCGCCGCCGACGTCATAGATGATCCGGTCCGCGCCGGGGGTGATCCATTCCGGCGCGCGGCTGCGGACCAGCCGGGCCTGCGGGAAAAGCCGGGTCAGGACGACGCTGGACAGGAGTTCGTCGGCGTGGAAACCACCGGAATGGGTGACGAGGAAGTCTGGATTCATGCGGCAGGGAGCCTTCGTTCGTGGCTGGTGCATTTTCTCAACGCCGTGGATAGCCTGTGTTGCCGGCCGCCTCAATCCGCCAATTGCCGGGGCCGCGTTTTAATCCGCGTTGCTGCCGGCTTGAGCACGAGGATGCGATCAGGCGATGGCGACGATTTCGAGTTCCTGGTTGCCGACAGTGACCACATCCCCGACGGCCTTGCCCATCAGCAGCCTTGCCACCGGCGACACGTGGGAAATCGAGCCGGCTTTCGGATCGGCTTCGTCCTCGCCCACGATACGGTAGGTCTGCACCCGCCCGTCGTCCCGGTGGAAGGTCACCGTGCTCGCGAAGACGACGACCTCGGTGGATGCCGGATCGGGCATGACCTGGGCGGTGCGGACGCGCTCTGCAAGATATCGCAGGTCCCTGAGGGGGCCGGCCGCCTGCCGCCGCCGCTCGTTGACGTCTTCGATCGAACCGGCCGCATCATAGGCTTCGCGCGCCAGCCGCAATTGCTGCTCCAGCGCCTGCAGCCCCGCCCGGGTCACCAGGTTGGGATGGGGCGAGACGGGGCGGTCGGGCAGAAGGGTTTCGGAAGCAGCTTCGGCACTCTCTTCCTTGACGAAGGCAACGCTCAATATCGGACTCCGTTTGCGGTGCGGTAAACGACCGACAATACGGCAAAAATCGCCTGTTCGCCAGAACCTTGCCCACCGGCAGCGTCGCACACCTTGCCGGCATTGCTCAAAAACGTGTCGCGACATGCCTTAGACAAGGCCGCGGCGGTTCGCCTCCAGCGCTGCCTCGGCGCGGGTGGAGATGCCGAGCTTGCGATAGATCGCCTTGATGTGGGTGGTACAGGTATTGCGGGAAATGCCGAGCGCGACGCTGATGTCCATGGCGGTCAGGCCCTTGCCGAGCAGGCGCAGGATTTCCATTTCCCTCTGCGTCAGCCGGTCGGTGCTGTCAGCTGCATCCTGCACCGGCACATGCGGCAGCTTTCCGCGGAAATAGGCAAGGATGCGGTGGGCGATCTGCGGCGAGATCGGCGGTTCGCCGTGTTCGATGCGCCGGATTTGCTCCACCAGGCTTTCGGTTTTCACCCCCTTGAGGACATAACCGCGGGCACCTGCGGCCAGCGCGTTGAACAGCGTCGCATCATCCTCGAAAATCGTCACCACGACGGGCAGCGTTTCCGGAAAGCTGCGGGCGATCCGCTGGATGATGGCGATGCCGCTGCCGTCGGGCAGGTTGATGTCGACCAATGCCAGGTCGATCTTGTGCCCATGCGCCTCGGCATCGGCCAGAATGGCTTCGGCTTCCTCGCAATTGGCGGCGGGCAGAGGGTTGGCGCGATCGAAATGATGGCGCAACGTCTCGCAGATCCACTGGCGTGTTTCCCGGTTGTCTTCGACGACGATGACGTTGCGAGCCGATACCACGTCCATGTTATTCTCCTGCGCCCGTCGGCGCGAGCGGCAGAACCAGCCGCAGCATGAAGCGGCCATCGCGCCATTCCGTCTCGGCGCTGCCGTTGAGCCTGGTTGCCCGAAGCCGGATGTTGCCGGATCCGAGCCGGCGTCCCTCACGGTGGGGTGCGGCGTCTTCCGGATCGCCCGAGGCATTGCTGATCTCGTGGATGAGCTGGCCTTCGCTCTCTTCGGTCCGCACGGTGATCTTTCCGGGCAGGCCGTGTTTCAGCGCATTCGACAGCGCCTCTCGATGCGCCGCGTTAAAATTGCGATGGACCTGGTAGGGAAGGATGCGCTGCGAATCGTCGGCGGGGGTCAGCGGCCAGTCCAGGGTGAAGCCGTGCATTTCGGCGCGGTTGCGCGTTTCGTGGCGAAGGTGTCCGATGAGTTCCGAGAGCACGACGTCGCGGCCGATGAGCCCGCTGGAAATCTGCCGGATATCCGACAGCGCATCCATGATCGATTCCTGCCGATGCGCCTCGCTTCTGGCATGAAGCCCGGACAGCAGCCGGGCGCCGACATCGTCGTGCAGGTCCATGGCGATGCGCCGACGCTCTTCGAGCACGCCCTGCTCGTAGGAAAGGCGGTCGCTTTCGGCGGATTGCACCAGGCTGGCGAGCTGCTCGACCAGATCCAGGTCGCGCCTGTTGAACAGCCGGCCGCCCCGTTCCGCCAGCTGCAGCGTCATGGCGCGCGACCAGGGATAGGCGGGGATGGCGAGCCCCAGCCCCTCTTCCAGCAGGCAAGGCCTGCCGTCGTTCGATTTACCAAGGAATTCGCTGGCCATCGGATTGAAGTGTCCGGTGATCATGCGCGCCCAGTTCTCCTCCTTGCCGGCGGCCGAGGGCTGGAACGCCACCGCATTGGTCTGGCGGTAGAGGTTGACGATTTCCGGCTGGCGCTGGGCCAGCATGCGGCGCAGAGCCAGGTCGCGAAACAGGATGTAGACGAAGCCGGCCAGAAGAACCGCCGCGCCGAGCGAATTGGACGGCGACAGCCGGAGCGCAAAGGCGATCGCCAGGTCTGCGGCGACGATCAGCATGATCGCCAGCGTGTAGAAAGCCAGGCGATAGGCCCAGCGGCCGAGATCGAAGAGGCGATACCGTGCGATACCGACGGCTATCCCGGCATAGATCGCCGCCAGCGGAACGAAGGCGACACTCTGCGACAACACGACCTGCAGCCCCATGACGACCGGTACGGTGACGAACAGCACGAAGGAACCGGCGCCGGTGATGACCGACATGCCGAGCCACAGCATGACGGCGCGATCGGCGGGATTGCCGCGTGTGGCGCGATACTGGGCGACGACCAGGACGACGATGCCGACCAGCAGCAGCACGATGCCGATGTGCGGCGTCACCCATTCATGCGGCAGAAGCTGCAGGCGATAGGCAAACACCAACAGGCCACAGACGAGCGGCACCGGCCACAGCTGCCGCCAGGAAACGAGACGGACCGGATAGACGGCAAAGAGATAGATCACGCCGATGCCGAACAGGAACGTACCGATCTGGTTGAAGACCGACAATGTCCTGAAAAGGGCGACATCCAGCGCGATGTCGCGCGAGCTGTAGATCGCCGCGGTCAGCGCCGCTACCGCGGCTCCGAGCCCCGACATGGCAAAGGCCAGCGCCGGACCGTTTCCGGGGCGCAGGGTCACGAGGAAGGCGGCAATCAGCAGCATGCAGGAGGCCGCGCCGATCTGCACGAAAAAATCCGACCCCAGCTGAGACAGGTCGCGATCCGGCGCCGGTAATATTTGGGCGGCCGCAAGTGGCGCATCGACGCCGGACCTGTAAACGACCGTAAACGGACCGCGCAAGATCTCCGCCAGTGCGCCCTGGCGCGCCATGAACCGGTTGCTGGCCGCGTAGGAGGCAAGCATGTCCGGCTCTTCGATAAAATCGTCCGCTTCGAAGAAGACGGCATCGTCCGGCCGGTCCGCCGCATGGCGTTCGAAACCGTCGACGGAAGCGAGGTCCGGCGCGTGGCCGCCGGGCGAGAGGCGCGCAACGCCGAAGATCGCGGCCGGTTTGCCATCGACCACGCCGGCAAAACCGCCATCGGCCAGTCTCTTTTCTGCCACCCGCAGGCCGAGATGGCTGGCCGCCTGGTTCGAGGCGAGTGCGCACGTGAAAAAGATCGCGAGCGCGATCAAGACGATGAACAGGAAAAGTCGGGAAACGGGAGCGAACATCCTTCCCTCAGGCCCGTCTGGCGTGCCGGGGCCTGCCGCGCAGGGCGGGCGCATCGCGACGCTCCCTCTCTGGCGACGGCGCCACGCTTTCCTCTCCGCCCGGCAAGCCGGCCGCCTGCCTGCAGAGAAATCTACAATCTCCCATTGTACGCACCCCGTTTACCGCCGCAAAACGCCTCACCTGCAGCCCGTCAGTCGCATTTCTTCGGCACTGGACTCCGGATTACCTTAACGTCTTGAGAAGCTTTGACAACCGTATCCGTCCAGTAGAGCGCAGAACATTCATTCGCCCCCCGGCGCTGCATCACCCGTTCGGGTGAGAGGACGTTGTTTTGCCGTAAATCTTACGCGGGTAAAATTGACAGGGAAAACCACTGCGTTTCTACTCGCCGCAACAAAAGGAGGCTTAAAATGGCAGTAGAAATGACGATCGGCGATCTCGCCGGTTTTATTCAATTGGCGAAATCGGGTGTCGCCGGTCTAAACATCACGGATTTCGGAGCGCTCTTCGATAAGGTCGAGCAGCTTCTCAAGGCCTATGGGCAATTAACCCCCGAAATCGAAAGCAATCTTGATCTGGCCCGACAGGAACTGGAGAAGAATCCGCATCTTTTCGAGATCGGCAAAGCCGAATTCGTCAACTCGGTCGACGCTCTTCTTGCGAAATATCCGTCGACGACCCTGATCAAGGATATCCCGGAATTCAACACCGGCGGTCCGGTCGATCCCGGCCCGGCCACCGGCGACCTCGATTTCGCGACGATCGCCAAGATTTTCTCCGACGTCAGCGTCACCTACGATGCCGCCACACACAAGGTGACCGTGCATGGTGCCGGATATGATTTCCAGCAGGTCGGCATCGAGCGCCTGCAGTTCCAGGACGGTATCCTCGCCTTCGATTTCAACGGCGCCGCCGGCCAGTCCTATCGTATCTACCAGGCGGCCTTCGACCGCACGCCGGACACGGCGGGACTGTCCTACTGGATCAAATCCATGGATGGCGGCAAGACGCTGCTCGATGTTGCATCGGGCTTCATCGGTTCGGCTGAATTCAAGTCGATCTACGGCGCCGACCCCACCAATCTCCAGTTCGTGCAGAAGCTCTACGAAAACGTGCTCGGCCGCGCCGGCGAAACCGCGGGCATCAGCTACTGGGAAGACCGCCTGAACAGCGGTCTCTCCAAGGCGGAGGCGCTGGTCGGCTTCTCCGAAAGCAACGAGAATGTCACCGGCGTTTCCACCGCCATTGCCGACGGCATCTGGTACGCTTGAGGACAAGGCGGGACCGCGGACAAGCTTGCGGTCCCGTTCCCACCCCTGCTTTCAGCGCGGCGGGGCTTGGTCCGCCGCCCGGGCCGTTGCGGCCGACGGCGGCGCGATCTCGATGCCGTTTGCGGTGAGGGTTTCCCGGATGGCGACGAGCAGTTCGACCGAGCCCGGCGTGTCCGAATGCACGCAGATGGATTCGAAGCCGACGTCGATATCCTCCCCGTCGATCGGCCGGACCTTGCCTTCAAGGCAGGCGCGCAACACGCGGTCGGCAGCCTTCTTCGGATTGTAGTCGTCGGGTTTGCGTGTAAAGACGATCTTGCCGGTCGTGTCATATTCGCGGTCGGCATAGAATTCGCGCACGACCGGATGGCCTTGCTCAGCGGCGATCCTGTAGGTTGCGGAGGCGCCCATGCAGTAGATGAAGGTATCGGGGGCGATGCGACGCATGGTGTTGACGAAGACGGTCGATGCAGCCTCGTCCGCGGCCAGCGCCATATAGAGCGCCCCATGCGGCTTGACATGCTGCAGGCTTGCGCCGTGCAGCCGGGCGAACTCCCTGATCGCGCCGATCTGGTAGACGATGTCGTTGACCATCTCCTCGGCACTGGCCTCGACCCTGCGGCGGCCAAAACCCTGCAGATCCCGGAAGCCCGGATGGGCGCCGAGCGCGACATTGTTGCCGAGCGCCCGGCGGATGGACAGGTCCATGAGGTTCGGGTCGCCGGCATGGAAACCGGTGGCGATGTTTGCCGAGCTGATCAGCGTCATCAGCTGTTCGTCGTTGGTGGAGCCGAGCTGCCAGGGGCCAAACCCTTCCCCCATGTCGCAGCTGATGTCGATTGTCTTGCGGACCATGCCATATCCCCTTGCTTTAACGTGAGAAAACAAGGCTACAGGCCGGGATCGCCGTTTGATAATCTTATTGCAGGATATTGAAATTCGGAATTTCCGATAATGGGCGCCGCCTCACTGCGGCTCGTCGTACACGATGCCGCCCAGGATGCCCGAGCCCGAACGGCAGACGTCGACGAAGACTTTCGCATCGCGGCTGAGCCCGGCGCTGCGGCTCCAGACGAGGCCGATATCCATGCTCGGCACGGTATCGGAAATGGCGGCCGCAGCGAGCCTGATGCCGTCGAGCGACCACGGCCGGTAGACCATGTCCGACAGGACGGTGACACCGAAACCCTCGGCCACGACGTTGCGGATGGCCTCCATCGACGTGGTGCGGAAGACGACGTTGGGCTCCAGGCCGGCATTCCGGAAATAGGAGAGCGTCGTCTCCTCGGCATCGTCCACCGCCAGCATGATGTAGGGCTCGGCCTGTATGTCGCGCAGCGAAATGGATTTGCGCTCCAGCAAGGCGTGGTTGGCGGGCAGCCACAGCCTTCTCTTCGACCGCACCAGCAATTCGGTCTCGATCCGGTCGCCGCTTTCGAGCGGTGAAAGCAGGCAGACCGCCAGGTCGACTTCGCCCGACAGGACCCGCCGCTCGATCTCCGGCCGCTCGAATTCGACGAGGTTGACCTCGATACCCGGAAAAATCCGCCGGAACCGCGACAGCAACGGCGTGACAAAATAGCCCGCCACGGTATGGGTGCATGCGAGCGTCATCTGCCCCGCCATGTCCCGCTGCACCTGTTGCGGCGCCAGCATCGCATCCACGGCGGCGGCAAGCACGGTCTGGGCATGCTGCAGGAAGATCGCCCCCTCATAGGTCAGCGTCACACCCTTCGGGCTGCGGTTGAACAGCTTGACGCCCATGTCGGTTTCGAGCGTCTTGATCGCTTCCGTCACCGCCGGCTGCGACGTGAACAGGGCCGCGGCCGCCTTCGACACCTGCCCGGTTTCGGCAACGGCAACGAAGAAACGGAAGTGACGAAGAGAAACGCGCATTATCGAACCCACTGATCAGGAGGCGCCACACCGAACGGCGACACCGACCGCCGGACTATGACCTCCTCCCGTCCGTCCGTCGAGGCGAAGCTGGCAGGCCCGGCGACAAAGAACACCTTTCGGGCCGGTTTTCCCTCAATCCGGCATCGATCGAACTGCCGCCATAAGAAAAGCGGATAAGACGGCAACGGCAAATCCGATTGGGAATGACGCCGGCAACCGGCTAACCAGTATCGGCTGGCGACGCCGTTGCCTGTCGTTTCGCTGGATGCAAACCGGCTGCAAGAAGGAGATCCATCATGCCTTTCATTCGTGTCGATTGGTTTCCGGGGCGCACGCTTGAGCAGAAACGGGAACTGGCCGAAGTGCTGACCCGTGAATTCGCCCGCATCGCGCAATGCAAACCCGAAACGATCAATTTCATCTTCACCGACGTGAGCCGGGAAGACTGGGGCCGCAACGGCAAGCTGTTCTGCGACGCATATGAATACGAAAACGACCCCGAGCCGGACGGCGACCACCCGGCGTGAAGCCGGTAACGCTGTGCGTCCCGCAAACCGGATTCTATCACCGGCCTCCTGCTCCAGACGCCCGTCTGCGCTGCTCCGACATGGTTGTGCATAATGCCAGTTTATCAGCCTGCACATTGACCGTATTGCGCGACTGTCGCAGATTGCCGGGACATGGATGGATGTTCGAAAATGGCCGTTCTGCAGACGAAGCACCTCACACTCAGCCCCTGCTGTCGCGATGACTGCACCGACTTTATCGCGCTCGAGCGTGATCCCGAGGTCATGCGCTTCCTGAACGGCGGGCACACGGTCGATCGTGACCGGGTCGATCCGAACGCGACATTCCTCATGCCCAGCGGAACGGAGCCTTATGTCTGGACGGCGCGCCGCACGGGCAACGGCGCCTTCGTCGGGTGGTTCTGCCTGTGGCCGGAGAGCGACACGCTGGCCGAACTCGGATACCGCCTGCGCCGGATGGACTGGGGCCAGGGCCTGGCCTCGGAGGGCGCTTCGGCACTCGTGCACTGGGGGTTCGAAACCGGCGGCTACGACAGGATCGTGGCAACCACGATGGCGGTGAACCAGGCCTCGCGCCGCGTGATGGAAAAGATCGGCATGACCTATGCCCGCACGACGCCGACCGAGTCGTCCGATCCGATTCCGGGCAGGGAGCATGGCGAAGTCTGGTACGAGCTGACGCGCTCGGGATGGACCGGCGAGTAGAGCGTTCCGGCGCAAACCGCAGCCATCCGGCATATTTTGCCCGCCGCCCGCGCCATCGACCCCGCTGCGGACAGGGGAAATCGCCCATTTCGCCCTTGATGGTCAAGCGGCACTGTCGCTGAGCGACAGCGGGGGCGGCCGCTGGTTGTCGTGCAGGGCGACCGGAACACGCGGCGGGCGACCTCTCGCAATGGTGCAATTCTTCGCCCCGCGTGAATCACGATTTGCGCCCGAGAGGGACCCGCGAGCCGGATTCGATGAGCGCCGGCGTGAGAGGATGAATGTAAGGGATCGCCTCCGGCGACACGAAGAACGGAATGTCTTCGCCGGCCGGCCGGATGGCAAGCGTCCGGATGTCCTTGGGCGTCAGGCCGAAGAGCGCCTTGAAGGCGCGCGTGAAGGCCGAGGCATGCGTGAAGCCGAGTTCGAAGGCCAGGTGCGAGACGCGCAGGTTTTTTTCGGCGGGATCGGTCATCCGGCGGAATGCATGCCGCAGCCGCCGTTCTGTGATGTAGGCCGTGACGCCGCCAAGCGGTTCGAAGGCGCGGTAGAGGGTCGAGCGCGTCATGCCGAATTCCTCAAGCAAGGACTGGACCCCCAGATTGGGGTCGGCCAAGCGGCGTTCGATGGCCGCCTTCACGCTTGCCAGCGACACGGCACCGCTCTGTATGTCGGACGTCGTCCTCGGCTGCGACAGGGTTTCGAGGCAGGCATTGATGAGCAGGATGATCGCTTCGCCGATCGGTCGTGCTTGCGGCGATTGCATCGTCGCTCCCATTTCCATCGTGTGTTCCATCACCCCGATCAGCACCCTCGAGAGCGCTCCGGGCGGGATGACGAGACCATGGGCGCTGTCGAGCAGCGGGATGGCCGGCTTCAGTTTGCGCCTTTGAATGGCCAGGCTGATATTGTCGACGGATGGCGCCTCGATGACGACCTCTTGCGAAAGATCGAAGAATGCGAGTTCTCCCTGCTCGACGCGCCGGGTTCTCTCGCCGATGCGACAGGTGAAGTGACCGCTCGTATAACACACCACCAGCATGTCGTCGGTTGCCGACCTGGCGATCGTTCGAACCGTCCGCGTAAACCGAGAGGCCGTCGCCCTTGTCCGAGATACCGTGACATCAGGCAGGCAATAGATCTCCGCTTCACAGGAGAACGGCGTCTTCCTGCCGGGATCCGGTACGTCGAACTCGAACAGCGGCAGCATCATTTTACCGTAGGCCGCCGAGGCCTGGGGATCGTTTTCCGGAAAAACCATCCTGAAACAATCGATGGTCGAAACGGCGATGGGAGACAGGCGTTTTGTCATGAAGCCTTCGACAGGAACGATTGACGGCGGTCAAAACAATAGGCGTCACCGCCGATGCTTTTCAAGCGCCGTCTCCGGCCTTCGTCGTCGATTTCCGGCCGGCCGGCCCCGTCTCTATACTGCCCGTCCCATATAATTATCCCAGTGTCCAAATCGCTCGCATGCGTCTTGACTGCGGCATCAGGCCATTCAGACAGTCTTCCGCGGGTGGTTTCCTGGGCGAGCCATGGGGATGGCCCGGCCCGCCGGCATGCTCGGAAAAGAGGTGACCCCTTTGAATATACCATTTTCGCCAAGATCGCCCTGATCGGCAACGGGGACGGACCGGTGTCGGTCGGGAAGGCGCCATTCACAGCTTGCAATGGAATGTCCATGTCAAAAAACGAATATTATCTCAGGCTTCGCATTCCGGAAACCATGCGCCGCGATTTGATGAAGTCGGCGACACTCAACAACCGGTCGATGACGGCCGAGATATTGACGCGGTTGCAAAACTCCTTCGAGACGGGCAATCGCTTCGAAGCAGCGGATGACAGCATGCAGGAGATGAGAGATCGCATCTCCTGCCTGGAGGAGCAGTTCCGCCATTACCTGGCGACGACAAACGAACAGTATCCGTCACGCAAGACATTGCGGATCGCCGGGGAATAGCGACCGCGCGCCGGCAGCGGGGCAGGATCGCGTCAAGGCGTCCATGGCAGCGCTTTACAGGCGCGGCCTGCGAGATGCACCTGCTGAACCCGAAATCCATGCTGGTCTGTATCGCGCTGAGGAGGCCGGGCCGTGTCCCGGCGCGTCTTCATCCGGCATCGTCGTCATCCCGCGGGATGCGCGGCTCCCGGCATCACGATTTTCTGCGGTTATGCCATCTCTTCTCGACAGGCCCGATGTTTCGCCTCTATCGTCGCGCTGCCGCTGCATCGAGGGCGCCCTCGCAGCGTCCTTCGGCTTCGTCGGGCCGAAGTTTCTCCTCTCCCGGATTTGAAAGGAACACCATGTCGCTCTTCGAAGGCCTGTCGGCCTTTCCGATCACGCCCGCCGATCCCTCCGGTCGCGTCGATACCGTGGCGCTTGCCCGTGTTCTGAACCGTCTTGCCGATGCCCGGGTCGATTCGATCGGCCTGCTCGGCAGTACGGGCGCCTACGCCTTCCTGACGCGGGAGGAGCGGCGACGGGCGGTGGAAGCGGCAATGGCGACAGTGGGTGGGCGCATACCCGTCATCGTCGGTGTCGGCGCGCTCAGGACGGACGACGCCCAGGCGCTGGCGCGTGATGCCAGGGCCGCAGGCGCGAACGGCCTGCTTCTGGCCCCGGTCTCCTACACGCCGTTGCGCGACGAAGAAGTCTATGCGCATTTTGCCGCCGTCGCCGAGTCCGGGGAACTGCCGCTTGCGATCTACAACAATCCCGGCACGACCCGGTTTACCTTTTCAAGGGAGCTCATCGGCCGCCTGTCCGAAGTCGCAAATATCGCGGCCGTAAAAATGCCCTTGCCGGCCGATGGAGACTTCGCCGGCGAACTGGATGCGATCCGGTCAGTGACGTCACCCTCGTTCCGCATAGGCTACAGCGGCGATTGGGATTGCGCCGCGTCCTTGCTGGCGGGTGGCGATGCCTGGTATTCGGTGGCCGCGGGCCTGTTGCCGGTCGAAACGCTGGCCCTGGCGCGGGCGGCACAATCCGGCGACGTGGCGCAGACACAGCGGCTGAATGCTGCATTCGAGCCACTCTGGAGCCTGTTCAGGGAATTCGGCAGTTTCAGGGTGGTGTATGTCATTGCCGAACTCCTCGGCCTGTGCAAAGTCGAACCTCTGAGGCCCGTTCTCCCGCTGCCCGATACGGCCCGCGACCGCGTCGCCGCGGCGTTGATCGTCCTTCGCAAGCATTTCGCATGATATCCAGACGTTTTTCGCCATAATATTCAGGTCCGCATCCAATGACTTCGATCTCCATGACCGCCCGGCGCCCCAAGGCATTTCTCGGCATCCTCTTCATCCTCGGTTTGGCGCATCTCCTCAACGACCTGATGCAGTCCCTGATCGCGGCGATCTATCCGGTCATCAAGGAGGCGCACGGTTTCGATTTCGTGCAGATCGGCATCATCACGCTGACGTTCCAGACGGCGGGGTCGCTGCTGCAGCCGGTCGTCGGCCTGTACACCGACAAGCATCCGATGCCCTATTCGACGGCGGTCGCGATGATCTTCACCTTTGCCGGCGTCCTCGGGCTCGCCTATTCGTCGAGCTACGCCCTCATCCTGGTGTCGGCGGCCTGCATCGGCATCGGCTCCTCGATTTTCCATCCGGAGGCGACACGCATGGCCCGGTATGCGTCCGGTGGCCGGCAGGGCCTGGCGCAGGGCATCTTCCAGGTCGGAGGCCAGTTCGGCGGCGCGCTCGGGCCGCTGCTCGCTGCCGTGTTCATCGTGCCGCACGGGCAGTCCAGCCTTGCCTGGTTTGCCTTGGCGGCACTTGTCGCGATGGCGCTGATGATCTGGACCGCCGGACAGCATGCGCTGATCCGGCAACTGGCGCAGAGCGCGGCGAGTGCGGCGGGATCGGCGCAAAAGCTGCATCGCCATGCGCCGGCAACCGTGGCCGTCGGCCTCGTCGTCCTCACGCTGCTGATGTTTTCGAAAAACGCCTACATGGAGAGTTTCCGGTCGTTCTACACATTCTACCTGATCGATCGCTTCGGGACATCGGTGCAGATGTCGCAGATCATGCTGTTCGTTTTCCTGCTGGCCTCGGCGGCCGGTGCCCTGATCGGCGGCATCGTCGGCGACCGGATCGGCCGCTACCGGATCATCTGGATCTCCGTGCTCGGTCCGCTGCCGCTGACATTGCTGCTCCCCTATGCGGACCTGTACTGGACGGTGATCCTGTCCATCCTGATCAACCTGATCATGGCGAGCGCCTTCGCCTCGATCCTGATCTACGCGATGGAACTGCTGCCCAACCGCATCGGCCTGATCGGCGGGTTGTTCTACGGGCTGAATTTCGGGCTCGCCGGCATCGCCGCCGCCATCCTGGGCGGCCTGGCGGACAATATCGGCATCGAAGCGGTCTACTGGCTCTGTTCCTTCCTGCCGCTCGCCGGCCTGCTGACGTGGTTCCTCCCGAAGATCGATGACACGCCGCGCTCGAAAGCGGAATGACCCGCATCGCGAAACAATTTTCAGCCTGATGTCGGATTGCCGTAAACCTGTGCGTCTTCAAGGCATCGGTCGTCGAAGGCGACCCTGCAACCAGGATGAAAGGGTATTGTTATGGCCAAGAACACGATCTGCCTGTGGTTCGACAAGGATGCCGAGGCGGCGGCCCGCTTCTACGCCGAGATCTTTCCCGACAGCGCCGTCGGCGCCGTCATACGGGCTCCCGGCGATTTTCCCGATGGCAAGCAGGGCGATGTGCTTGTCGTCGAATTCACGGTTGCCGGCGTGGCCTGCATGGGCCTGAACGGAGGCCCGGCCTTCAAGCACGACGAGGCCTTTTCTTTCCAGATCTCGACGGAAAACCAGGAGGAAACCGACCGCTACTGGAACGCCATCGTCGGCAATGGCGGCCAGGAAAGCGAATGCGGCTGGTGCAAGGATCGCTGGGGCATCTCATGGCAGATCACGCCCCGGGTGCTCATGGAAGCCATGCGGGCCGGCGGCGCCGAAGCAAAGCGCGCCTTCGACGCGATGATGACCATGAAGAAGATCGACGTCGCCGCAATCGAGGCAGCCCGGCGCGGCTGATTTTTTTCGCGCCGGCGGAGGCATTCTCCGTCTCTTTGCTCGTACGCAACTCCGGACGCAAAACCGCGACGCGCTTTTGCTGGTCTTTCTCTAACCGATGCCGGTGAGGCGCTTGTTCCAGTCTTCGACTTTGTTGGTTTCCAGCCTGCGGGTGGCGTGGCTGCGCCAGCCGTCGGCAAGGCGTTCAAGCGCGGCAATGCCGGAAAGCTCGCTTCGGTTGAGCGGGTCGATGTAGAAGGTGCGCCAGATCCTGGCGACGGTCCATTCCGGCGACCGCCGTTCCATGAGCGTCAGACTGTCTTCGGGCGTGACGGTGCCGGCCTGCAGCACCCTGTAATACCAGCCCGTCCGCCCCGTGGACTGGACGTTCCGGGCCATCGCCGGCGTGCCGAAGCGTTCGTTGAGCTTCCAGCAGGGCTGCCTGCCCTGGCTGACTTCGACGATCGCCGTTCCAAGCGCGAAGACATCGCCGATCGCCACGGTATTTTCGGACAGCCCCGCGGTCGAGAGGTTTTCGCCGAAGGCGCCGGGATGGCTGAGCAGCGGATGGGGGCCGAGCCCCTCCGCCCAGGCCGCATAGTGGTCGAACGGATAGTGATGCACGGCCTTTTCCGGCCCGCCGTGCCGGATGGGATCGCCCTGTACGTCGCCATGGAAGCCGGTTTCCGACAGTGTGACACTGTCCGGAACCTGCGTCTTGGCGATGCCGCTCAGGACTCTGCGCGGCCCAAGCGGGACGACCTTGCCGACCAGCAAACCGAGGAGCGGGAGCGTCATCATGGTCTTTCCTCCAAGTTCAACGGCATCAAGGCGGATGCTGGTCGATATCGCTGCGGCGGTCGGTGGAACCGTCCGCCTTCGTTGGTGCCAGGAACGAAACCCGGCCGGGGACATGCCGCAGAACGCGGGCGGTGTTGATCATCGCGGCCTCAGGCGGCATCCTGCGCGGACGGGGAAACAGCGCAAGTACCATCGGCACACGCGCCTTCTTCATCGGATGCCACGGCCGGCTTGATGTCCGGCATGCGGGCAGAGAGCGCCATGGCGATCCTTGCGCCGACGGCAATGTCGTCTTCGACGCCGAATGCCTGGTGGATGATGGCGCCGTCACGGCCGATCAGCACCGAGGACGGTGTGCCGCGCAGCCCGAAACGCCGCATCGTCACCGGAATGTCCGATCCGTCTTCCGCAAGGTCGACGGCGACGGGGGATTTCAGCCGGTACTCGTGCAGGAAAGCCCGCAACGTCACCGGCGTCATCGCCGCATGATGCTCGAAGACGGTGTGAAGGCCGATGACCTGCAGATCGGTATTGGCGAAGATGCGTTCGATGCGCAGCACCTGCGGGATGGCTTCGGCGACACAGCCGGGGCAGAGCAGCTGGAAGCTGTGAAGAAAGACCGGCCGGCCGCGAAGCGCCTGCAGCGAAAGCGGGGTCGGGGCATTGAACCATTCGCTGGCGGCGATTTCGGGCGCGAGCGGGGCATTAAAACGGGTCATGATGTCGGATCCTTCCGGTGTAGGCGGACCGGAGGGAACGGTCCGCCCTGCATGGGGTTGCTCAGGCAGCCGTGCGCGTCAGCTTCACACCTGGAAAGTCGACCGGAACGTCGAGCGCGACGTTGAGGTAGTTGGTGAACAGGTTGAGGGCGATGTGGGCGATGATCTCGACGATCTCTTCATCGTCGAAACCGGCCGTCCGCAGCGCATCGACCTCGGAAGGTTGGATGCCGGCGCGATTGTCGACAACGATGATGGCGAACTGCAGGGCAGCGGCCGTGCGGGCATCCGTCGAGCGGCCGGCCTGCGCCTCGGCCATTTCCTGTGCCGTGGCGCCCGCCTTGCGGCCGAGGCCGGTATGGGCGGCGAGGCAATAATTGCAGCCGTTGCGGTCGGCAATGGCGACGGCGATCTGCTCGCCGAGCTTGGCGCCGAGCCGACCGCCGCCGAGGGCGCCGAAGGAACCCCACATGCTGCTCAGCGCCGCCGGCGAATTTGCCGCTGCCTTGAACATGTTGGGAACGATGCCGAATGCGGACTTGATCTGGGCCAGCTGTTCACCGGTGGTTCCCGTTGCATTCGACGGGTCGATGAGAGTAATCCTTGTCATGTTCTTTCCTTTCAATAGCCTGGAGGGAGGGAGTTGTCGGTCCGGTGATGGCAGTCGCCGGACCGATGTTTTATCCGCCAGGAACGGCCCTGCCGGATAAATCGCGGGAAGCGGTCCTGCCCCAACGCGGCGCCGGTCGTGCCGGCAGCGCAGGGGTCAGTCCCGACCGTTTTCAAACACAGCCCAGGTGGCAGCCCGGATTGCGGCATCGGCGGTCTCGTGGTCGCGGCAATCGATGCGAAGATCCCGCTGGCCGAAAGCTGCGTCGACGAATTTGCAGTGATGCGGCTGGGCCGCATCGGCATGGGCAAAAGGCGCAAAAAAGCGGCAGCTCGTGCACATGCGCTGGATCGGTATGGCATCGTTGACCTGCAACTGCCGGATCATCTTGATCAGCATGACCAGCAGGTCTTCCTGTTCATGCGCCGCCAGCGCCTCGGTCGCCTGGTTGGCCAAGCTTTCCTCGCCATCGCCGGCACGAAGGGCCGTCAGGCCCGCAGTTGTGATCGCGACGCTGACGCCGCGCCTGTCGGTCTCCGTCTGCCGTTTCTCGACACAGCCCTTGCGTTCGAGGGCAGCAATCGAATCCGTGGCCGTTGGCTGCGACACGCCGAGATGGAAGGCGATCTCCTTGACGCCAAGTCCGTCTCCGCGACCCTCAAGAAGTTCGAGGATCGAAAGCTGCGTCGGGTTGATGCCGGCGCGCTTCGCACGGTTCCAGTCGTCGACGCGCATCACCATCGCAACCCGCGATAGGCCTTCGCGAATTCGGTGTTGGATCGAGGTCGGGTTCTTCGGCGTTTCCATGATCGCATATATATAGGATTCCTATTTATTTGCAAGGCCGCGAAAAGTGCGGCGGATCACACCAAAAATAGCCGGTCCGGCGAGCTTTCGAGTGTAGACATCCGTCGTATCTCGATATCTCTTACACTGACCGAGCGGGTGTGGGGTCCGCAGCAATCCGAGGGGAAATCATGGCGACAGTTACAGACTATACGGCACTCTTGTCCGGTTATTACTGGTATCCGACACTTCAGGCAAAACCGGTCATCCTCACCTATTCCTTCATGACCTCGTCTGCCGCGGGCAATATCGAGCCGGAGAAGAATCCTTTTGCCAGCGCCATGGATGCCGGCAAGCAGGGCCTTATTCGTGCAGCGCTCGACACCTGGGCATCGGCCAGCGGTGTAATCCTTCTCGAAACCAAGTCCCATGAGGGCGATCTGAATTTCGGCTTTTATGCACTCGAAGACAACGAAAGTGCTGCCGATGCCGGCCTGCCGACCAGCGGCGCCTTCGTCAATGCCGATGGTTCCTTTTCGGTGTATGGCGGCAGGGGCGATGATGGTGCCGGCGTCGTTCGTTTCAACACGGACACCCTCACCTATAGCAACGACGATTTTACCCACGTCGCCCTGCACGAGATCGGTCATGCGCTTGGGTTGAAGCACCCCTTCGATACGGATCCGGACGTCATCCTCGATCCGTCGATGGATAACGGCACCTATACGGTCATGACCTACAATGACTATACGCCGCGTCTCGGAAGCTTCGATATTCAAGCGGTTCAGGTTCTTTTCGGCAACGCCTCCGCGGATGCCGCCTATCCCTATGCATGGACCTGGGACGCGCCGAGCGAAACGTTGCGCCAGACGGGAACTGCTGCTGGTGAATATATCCGCGGAACGCGCGCCAACGACATCATCGAAACGGGCGGCGGGCGCGATGCGATCGTCACTTATGCCGGCGACGACATCATTTACGCGCACGGGCAATCGTTCTCTGCCAATGCCGGGCCCGGGCTCGACATGGTTCACAATTCCGTGGCCCGCTCCAGCATGTCGCAGTTTCAGTTTGATCGTACGGCGGACACCATCACGATGCGTTTCGGCGACCAGACGCAGTCGCTGTTCGGCGTCGAACGTCTCGGTTTCAGCGACGGAACCCTGGCACTGGACATCGCGGGCAATGCCGGGCAGGCCTACCGGATCTATCAGGCGGCCTTCGACCGGACGCCGGATGCTGCCGGGCTGTCTTTCTGGATCAAGACCATCGATGCCGGCCGCTCCTTGCTGGATGTCGCTGCGGGCTTCATCGGCTCGCAGGAATTCGCCTCGGTCTATGGTGGCGTGACGGACAATGTCGGCTTTATTTCCAAGCTCTACGAGAACGTGCTCGGCCGTGCCGGCGAGGCCGCTGGCATCGGTTATTGGGAAGGCCAGATGAACGGCGGCGTGTCGAAGGCGTCGGTTCTCGCCGGATTCTCCGAAAGTGCCGAAAACATCACGGGCGTCGCGCCGGCGATCGCGGATGGTATCTGGTACGTCTGAGGGTCAGGCACCTGACCCGAAACCGCTCTCAAGGCATCTCCGCCGTTATGGTACAGCGGAGATGCCTTTTCCTTGCCCTGACGAATAGCTGCCGGGCGCAGCATCTGCCGGCCTTGCTCAGTTCACCGTCACCGGTTTCGAGCGCATGCGGGCGACGGTTTCGCGTTCGGCGCGTTTGCAGCGCATCGGCGGCAGGTTGCGGTCCATCAGGGCCATGTCTTCCAGCACCATGTCGCCCATCTTCTTGAAGGCACTGTCGAGTGCGCCGGCGCGGTGGGCGGAGAGCAGGAAACCCGCCTGCCGCCGCACGGGATGGTCGAGCGGCAGCGGTTCCTCCGGAAAGACGTCGCTGGCCGCGACGATATGGCCGCTTGCGACGGCTGCGATCAACGCATCGAAATCGACGACACCGGCGCGGCTGAGCAGGATGAAAGCCGCGCCCTTGCGCATGCTTGCAAAGGCATCCGCGCCAAGGAAACCCTGGTTTTCGGTGGTGACGGAGGCGACGACGAACACGAAATCGCTGTTCTGCAGCACGGTGTCGAGGCTGGCGGGTTCGACGTTGTTGTCGATGAGGATGGACGGCGGCAGCCAGGGATCGAAGACGCGGATGCGGGCGCGAAAGCCCGCCAGCACCCGGTTCAGCGCCCTGCCGAGATCGCCGAAGCCGATGATGCCGATCTCGGCGCCGCTTATCAGTCGGGCCGAGCGATTGCCGTCGCCGCCCCAGAGTTCCTTGCCGGCACGAAAATCCGCGTCTGCCTCGACGATGCCGCGGGCAAGGTTGAGCGCCATGGCAAGGCCGAGTTCGGCGACCGGTTCGGCAAACACCTGGCCGGTGGTGACGACATGAATGCCGCGCTGGAACAGGGTCTCGTAGGGCATGTTGTTGAAAAGGTTGCTCTCGACATTGAGAACACAGCGCAGGCTTTTCAGCCGCGCCAGCGTGTCTTCCGAAAGCGGCGGCTGGCCGATGATGTAGCGCGCCTCCCGCAGCACGTCGTCCGGCAGGCCGGCGATGTCTTCGGCATCGGCTTCGACGATCCGGTAGCCGACGTGAAGCGCGCGGCGAGCCTCGTCGCTGAAAACCAGATCCAGGGTACGCGGCGCCGGCGCCGAGATGACCAGCGGCTTCCTATCGTCAGACATGCATTCCTCCCCTCCGCTCTCCCAGCGGATTCTCCGTGATTGACGGGCAGGATCGGAATTTTGTCACGAAAAATCAAGCAGCCGGAAGCGGTTACTCCTGCCAGGGCCAGCCGACCTGCTTTTGCCCGGGGAACCGGCCGCCGCGTGACGGCGGTTCGAAGCTCTCGACCGTGACGCCATTGCGATTGCAACTGTAGACGACACCGGGTTCGCCGAAGCGGTAGAAGGGATCGCGGCGGTAATAACGCCGTTCGCCGAGTTCGGTGCGGCATTCGAAGCCGTCGCTGTTGCTGCCGAGATTGTTTTTCGGTTCCTTGACGCCGGGCAGGTCGCGGTAAGGATCGCCGGCAGTCACGGCCTCGCGGCTGAAATCCGTCGCCATGACTGGCGCGGCATAAAGCAGGGTCAATGCGGCAAGAACTGCAGCGTGGCGCAGGGAAGGCATTCGTTTCGTCTTTCCGGCCGCATCCGGCCGGCCTCTTTTTCCATGAAAATAGCCGAGATGACCGATCACGGGAACGCACATCTATTTGATGGCGCAAGCCTCACAATACAAGCCGGCGATAGGCGGTCGGCCGCTGGTAGAGCCAGCCGATGCGCTCCACCGCCTTGTCGAAGTTTTCGCGCGCCACGGTCATCGTGTGGCCGTTGGCGTGCAGCAGCGTTGCCTCATCCTCCATGATACCGACATGGCCTTTCCAGAAGACGAGGTCGCCGCGCCGGAGATCGCCGCGCTGCAGGTCCTCGGCGGGGAAGGCGGCCTGCATGTCGGTATCGCGCGGCACCTTGTGGCCGGCCATCATCAGCGATAGCTGCACAAGGCCGGAACAATCGAGGCCGAAGCCCGAGCGGCCGCCCCAGAGATAAGGGGTTTCGAGGAAACGCAGCGCAATCGATACGGCGTCGTCATCGAGCACTGCGTCTACCGGCAGGCAATGGGCGGCGATGACGGCGCCGCCGTCCGCCAGCAGGAAATAGCGGGTGCCGCGGGTCTCCGCCTCACCGGTGACCGTCAGGCGGCTCCCCATGGAGAGCGCCTTGACCACCGGGCTGCGCAATTCGGCACGCGGATAGACGAAGCTGCGCGGTACGGCGATGCGGTGCGTCGGTGCGTCGGCATCCGTTGTCAGAGCCGCTTCCGGCAGATAGCCGACATACCCGTCTTCTGATGCCTTGACCCAGGCCCAGCCATCGGCGCGCTCGAAAACCGTCACCTCCTCGCCCAGCAGCAGTTCGGTGTCGATGCCGGTTTCCATGTCCGCGAGGGGCCGCAGCGCGATGACGGGCGTCGCGATGCGGGCCTTGTCGCCGGCAACGAAACGGAGGGCATCGACATGCCCTTCAAGATCCTGTTCGGCAAGATCGGACCGGAAGGCGTGGAGGCGGCGGTCGAGCATCGGTTCCTTTCCGGCGGCGGCCTGGAGGCTATCTTCTGTCAGGCGGTGAGTGAGCGGCCCTGCGCCATCACCAGGTCGCCGAGGGCTTCGAGATAAAGCGCACCCTTGACGGTTCGCTTGATGATGACGTTGCGGCGATCGATATCATCGCGCACCCGGTCGACGAGGCCGAGTTCGCCCATCGTGTAGAGCGCGCGGGTGATCACCGGCTTGGTGACGCCGAGCGTTGCCGCCAGGCCGCGCACGGTGTGGGGTGGGGGCACCAGATAGATGTGCAGCAGGATCGCCATCTGCCGCAGCGTCAGGTCGAAACCGTCCTGGCGCACCTGCTCCAGCATCACCCCATGCCACAGGCCAAGCGCCTGCGACGCCGTCAATTCCAAGCTCACACGGCACTCCGTCCTGTCCAGACCGCATTTCGAGAGCATTTGCACGCAATTCCGGCCGCAAAACCGCTGCGCACTTTTGCTGGAATTGCCTTATTGTCCCGGAAAGCCGCTGCCCTGGCAAGAGGCCGGCCGGTCCGGACTTCAGCGCAGACTGCGGCGGATGTGCTGGTAAAGAGCACGGATCGCTTGCGCCTCGCCGCCAACAGGCGAGTGCGGTCGTTCGCTCTGCGCCCAGCCGAAGATGTCGAAATGCACCCAGCTCTTCGTCTGGGTCACGAAACGCTTGAGAAACAGCGCCGCGGTGATCGAACCGGCCATGCCGCCGGACGGCGCATTGGTGAGGTCGGCGAGCCGTGCGGAAATATCCCGATCGTAACCCATGTACAGCGGCATGCGCCACATCGGATCGTCGGTCTCGATGCTGGCGTCGTTGAGGTCGTCGGCAAGCTGGTCATCGTCGGTGAAGAAGGGCGGCAGATCGGGGCCGAGCGCCACGCGCGCCGCGCCCGTCAACGTCGCCATGTCGACCAGCAGGTCCGGCTCCTCTTCGTCGGCATAAGCCAGTGCGTCGGCCAGGATCAGCCGGCCTTCGGCGTCGGTATTGTCGATCTGCACCGTCAGGCCCTTGCGGCTGCGGTAGATGTCGCCGGGCCGGAAGGCGTTGGCGGAGATCGAGTTTTCGACGACGGGAACGATGACGCGCAGGTCGACCTTCAGCTTGGCGTCCATGATCATCAGCGCCAGGCCCATGACGTTGGCGGCACCGCCCATGTCCTTCTTCATCAAGAGCATGGAGGAGGCCGGCTTGATGTCGAGGCCGCCGGTATCGAAGCAGACGCCTTTGCCGACGAGCGTGATGCGGCGGTGTCCCTTCTTGCCCCAGCGCATTTCGAGCAGGCGCGGTGCGTCGGCGCTGGCGCGGCCGACGGTGTGAACCAGCGGGAAATTGCGATCCAGGAGTTCGGCGCCGGTGATGACGCTGGTTTCGGCGCCGTAATGGGCCGCCAGCGCCCGGAAGGCGGCTTCGAGCTGCGCCGGACCCATGTCGTTGGTTGGTGTGTTGATCAGGTCGCGGGCAAGGAAGACGCCGGCTAGCTGGCGCTTGATGTCGGGGGCATCGGCATCCTGCGGGATGAGCAGGGTCGGTCCGGCCGACTTTTCGGATTTGTAGCGGTCGAAGCGGTAGCTGCCGAGGCCGTAGCCGAGCGCCAGCCGGTTGGCGGTCAGCGGCGCGGTCTCGATGTGCCATTCGCCGGCGGGCAGCGAGCGGGCAAGCTTGCCGGTGAGGAACGGTGCCTTCGACGGGTTCTTGCCAAGCCCGAACAGCGCGCCGCCAAGATGGCCGTCGCTGGTGGGGATCAACAGGAGCGAGCCGGTTTCGGCCTTGTAACCAGCCTTGCCCGCCCAGTCGAGGGCGACGGGATCGATGGTGCCGGTCTCGATATGGGCCGGCGTCACGGCGAAGATCGGCAGCGAACTGCCGCCCTTGACGGTAAAGGGCGAGGGACGTTCGATGTATTGGTAGGGGGCCATGATCAACCTTCGGACTGGCTGGGGAATCGCTGCATTAACACTCTGTTAGGGTTAACAGATTATTGCTGGATCGAAGGTTGCGCCGAAAAACTTCGCGAAATGGCGCAGAATCGCTATCGAAGGCAGGGCCATGGCATCTTCCGCACGCATTGTTTCACGCAGGTCGAAGCTTCTCCAGGGGATCGCCGTGGCGCTGATCGCTGTCGCGCTCGCCGGCTGTGCATCGTCGCGAAAGGAACTGACGACGGGTTCGATCCCGCGCATGTCGAAGCCGGTCGAGGAGATGAATAGCACGGAACTGGCCAGTGCCGGCGAAAATATCGGCAAGGCTTACGAGAAAAACCCCAAGGACGCCAAGATCGGCATGAGTTATGCCAATGTCCTGCGCATGAGCGGCAAGAATGCCCAGGCCTTGGCCGTCATGCAGCGGGTGGCGATCGCCAATCCGACCGACCGCGAGGTTCTTGCCGCTTACGGCAAGGCGCAGGCCGCCGCCGGGCAGCTGGAGCAGGCGCTGGCCACCATCGGCCGCGCCCAGACGCCGGACCGGCCCGACTGGCGGCTGAAATCCGCCGAAGGCGCCATCCTCGACCAGCTGGGCCGCGCGAACGAGGCGCGCGGTCGTTATCGCGACGCGCTCGACATCCAGCCGAACGAACCGTCGATCCTCTCCAACCTCGGCATGTCCTATGTGCTGGCCGGTGACCTGAAGACCGCCGAAACCTACCTGCGCTCCGCCTCGCAGCAGGCGGCGGCCGACAGCCGCGTGCGCCAGAACCTGGCACTCGTCGTCGGCCTGCAGGGCCGTTTCGATGAGGCGGAACAAATTGCCCGGCGCGAACTCTCGCAGCAGCAGGCGGATGCCAACGTCGCTTATCTGCGCTCGATGCTGTCGCAGCAGAATTCCTGGAAGCAGCTTGCGGATAAAGGTAAGCCGGCTATCGAGAACGGGACGAATTGACGAGGGCGGGGTCGTTTTTTTCGACCCCACCCTCAAAATGAAAGCGTTTAAGCCTCCAGCCCCTTCAGGACATTGGCCGTATTGATGCCGATCTCGTTGACGCCGTAGCCGCCCTCCATGCAGACGAGCACGGGAACGCCTGCCTTGGCGATCTTCTCGCCCATGGTGATGTAATCCGGTGTCTTCAGCTTGAAGAAGCTGATCGCATCCTTTTCGAACGTATCGACACCCAGCGAAACGACGATGGCTTCGGCGCCGAACGCCTTGATCTTGACGAGCGCATCGTCGAGCGCTTGCCCCCAGACGCTCCAGGGCGTGCCCGGCGGCATCGGGTAGTTGTGGTTATAACCTTCGCCGGCACCGGCGCCGGTCTCGTCGGCATAGCCGAGGAAGTAGGGGAAGGCATCGACCGGGTCGCCGTGCAGCGAGGCGAACAGCACGTCGTTGCGCTCGTAGAAGATATCCTGGGTGCCGTTGCCATGATGGAAATCGACGTCGAGGATGGCGACCTTCTTGGCGCCGTGATCGAGGAAGCGCTGGGCGGCGACGGCGGCGTTGTTGATGAAGCAGTAGCCGCCATAGAGGTCGATGCCGGCATGGTGGCCCGGCGGGCGGCAGAGCGAGAAGGCGAAGCGGTTGCCGGCATTCACCCAGTCGGCGCCGGTCAGCGCGCAGTTCATCGACGAAATCGCCGCCTTGTAGGTGCCCTGGGTGATCGAGGTTTCGAGCGCATTGGCGTAATAACCGACGACGCCGTCGATGTTGTTGGGGATCTTGTGGCGGGAACGACGATAGGGCAACGAGGTCGGGATCACCTCACCCTGGAAACCTTCGGCGACCCAGCGGTCCCAGACGGTTTCGAGGAAGGACAGAAAACCTTTGTCGTGCACCTTTTCCGCCGTTTCCAGCGAATAGCTGTCGGGCGCCACGACATCGGTGAACCCCTCTTCCTTCACCGCCTGCAGGATCCATTCGGCGCGGAACGGACCTTCGAACGGCTTGACCAGCAGGCCGCCGTGCAACTCGGTCTTGGCATCTCTCAGCTTGTGATCTTCGGAATAAATGACTCGCATAATAAGACCCTGATGATTTTGATCAAATCAGGTTAGCCCCGTTGCGAAGGCAAAGGCAAGCCGCTTGCGCATAAAGGCCGGCCGGGCGCCCGAGAGAGGCGTCCGGCCGGCAAAATCGATTACGGGACGAGGTTGATTTCTTCCGTCTCGCCGCCCGTGCACGTGTAGCAGCAATCCGTGCACGTTTCGGCGTTGTCCGGGCCCGTGCCCCAATAGGTGCTCTTGTCGCCGGAAACCCAGGCGCCGTAGCAGATCTTTTCGCCTTCGTTGCAGGCGAGAGACATGGTCTTCGATTCGCCGTCGTCGAGGTAATAGACCTGGTTGTCGCCCGGCCAGACATGGCTGCGATCCTGGCTGTAAAGCTCGACTTCGACCGCGTTCGGATGGCTGTTGCGCATCACGAAGGTAACGTCTGCCGCCGAAGCGCTGGAAGCGAAGCCGAGCAGTGCGGAAGACAGCACCGCAACGCCTGCGGCGGCCGAAAGCAGGCGCCGTACAGAATATGTAGTTTTCATCGTTCGATCCCCAAAACACAGGCGGATGCCTGCACGCGATCCTTAGCATGGCCCCAGGCGGCCGAAAATGGCCAACCCTCTGTGGCATCGGCTTATTTTTGGGTTGAAATCGCTCAGGCGAGACGTTTGTAGAAGATGGTGGTCGGGCAATATCCGCCTTCCGGCCACATGGCATAATCGGGAATGACGCCGACGCGGGTCCAGCCGAGCCGCGGATAGATCGATTCCGCCGGGCTGCCGGTCGCGGTATCGAGAACCAGCAGCGTCTTGCCCGCCTTGGCCGCCTCCTGTTCGATGGCCATCATCAACTGCCGGCCCAGGCCCTGGCCGCGGGCCTTGCTGTGGACGAGCAGCTTTTTCAGGTCGCCGCGATGCGGCTGGTTCGGCATCTGCGCCACGCCGACCTGGACGGTGCCGACGATCTCGCCATCCGTTTCGGCAACCATCAGCAGCGTGGCGCCGGCTTCGGCCTGTTCGGCGACACCCTGCCAATAGGGTTCGGCATCGGCTGCCGCGTAAGGCTGCATGAAACCGACGGAGGCGCCGCCGGTGACGGAATCGGCAAGCACCTCGCACAGGCCGGGAATTGCGGCGCGAGCTTCCGCGCCGGTCAGAAGACGGAGGGTCGTCATGGCAGGAACTCCTTGAACGGTTCAGTGGCCGCGATCGAGGATCACGGCGTAACGGGCGGGCGCCTTGCCCGTATTGTGGAAGTCGAAGGCATCGCCGATATCCATGTAAAGGCAGTCGCCCGGCTGCAACCGATGCACCGTCTCGCCGATGGTCATCTCCAGCTCGCCTTCGAAGAGCCAGATATGCTGGGTCATCACCCGGCTTTCGGGCCGCGGCGGAAAGCTGACGCGGGCGCCGGCGGGAAAATCCACCTCGACGATATCGACCCTCGACGGCGTGCCTTCCGGCGATACCGAACGCCGCAGGTAACCGGTGTGCGGATCGCGCCAGAGCCGCTGTGCCGCACGCCGCCTGAGCGGAGAATAGGTCTGTTCGCCATCGGCGAAGAAGGCGGACAGCGACAGGCCGAGCGCTTCGCACAGGCGCGCCAGCAGCGATGCCGTCGGGCTGGCTTCTGCGCGTTCGATGCGGGAGATCATTGCCCGGCTAACATTCGATGCCGCGGCCAGATCTTCTAGCGTCATCGCCCGTTGCGTCCGCAACGCTTTCAGGCGGGCGCCAAGGGCGATCTCGATCCCCGTATCATTTGATTCCATTATTATAGAATTGCATGATCTTTTGATGGAATCAAGCAACCTCGGCCGTCCTGGAAAATATTTCATTCATGCCGCTCCGGCGATATTGCCGCCGGCCCGTCGCCGTTATGGTCTTGCATCAAGTGAGTCGCGTTGAGGGCGTCCGCATGCCGGGGAGGGAACGATGAGCCAGCCGAAGGAGGAAACGGGATCGGTTCTGTCGATCTTCAGCATCATCGTGTCGATGACCGGCGTGGCGCTGGGCAACGGCATGATGCTGGCCTACGTACCCTTCCTGCTGGCCCGCAACGAGGCGCCGTCCTGGATCGCCGGTGCGACGTTGACGGCGATCGCCTTTGGCGGTTTCGTCGGCTGCGCGGTGACCGGGCTGCTGATCCGACGTGTCGGCCACGCCCGGCTGCTGCCCTGCTCGTTTGCCGTCGTGATCCTGTCGGCGATCCTGATCGGCTTCGGCGTCAATCCGCTGCTCTGGGTGTTCGCCCGCGGGCTTTACGGGGCTGCGGCCAATACCAATTTCATCATTGCCCAGAGCTGGCTCAACCACGCCTCGTCGAATGCCTGGCGCGGCAAGGCGATGTCGGTCTTCTACATGACCTATGTCATCGGTATCGGCACGGGCGCCTGGATTTTCGGGCAGATCCCGGCGGACGGCAACATGGCGCCGATGCTGACGGTGCTGTTCACGACGCTCGGCATCATCCCCATCAGCCTGACGCGCCTGCCGATCCCGCCGGCTCCGGCAAAGGTCAGCGTCGACATCGCCATGGCCTGGCGCAATTCGCCGGTCGCCTTCGTCGGCGTGCTTGCCGCTGGCGGGCTATCGATGGTGGTGCAGGGGTTCACGCCGATCTATGCCGCCGAAAACAATGTTTCGCAGCAGGATGTGGCGCTCTTGATGTTCTGCATGCAGTTCGGCCTGATCTTCATCCAGTATCCCATGGGGGTGATGTCCGATCGCGTCGATCGCCGCTACGTGCTGATCGGCGTCTGCACGCTGATTGCGGTCGCCGGTGTCGCCTCGCTGTTCGTCTCCTTTGCCAGCCTGTTGCTGCTGATGCTGGTTTTCACCATCTGGGCCGGGGCGGTGGAGACGGTCTATTCGATCGCCAACGCCCACGGCAACGACCGCACCGATCCCAAGGACTTCGTGCCGCTGGCCAGCACGCAGCTGCTCGCCTGGTCGATCTCCGCGACGCTGGCGCCGCTCGCCGTGACGCTGATCACGCCCGCCTTCGGGCCGAAAACCTTCATCTACGTCGCGATCGCGCTTGCCGTCGCTTATGCGATCTTTGTTGCGTTGCGCCTGCGCGAGCGTCCGCGGGCGCCGGAAGAGGCACGCGAAACCTTCGAGATGATGACGGCGCAGGTGCCGAATGCCGCCGGGCTCACCGATCCGCCAGCCGGCGATACCGCCCGCAACGGCTGATTTTCCGGCCAATATCGTCAACAAAGTCTTTCTTTCCGCTTTGCGGCGCGAAAGCCCCCTGCTATATGCGCGACCATGAGCACAGACAGCACCCGTACGCCCCTCGACCATATCCGCAACTTCTCGATCGTGGCCCATATCGACCACGGCAAGTCGACGCTGGCCGACCGGCTGATCCAGTCGACGGGCGGCCTGGCCGAGCGCGAAATGTCGGAACAGGTGCTCGATTCCATGGATATCGAGCGCGAGCGCGGCATCACCATCAAGGCCCAGACCGTGCGCCTGCACTACAAGGCGCAGAACGGCGAGACCTATGTGCTGAACCTGATCGACACGCCCGGCCACGTCGACTTCGCCTATGAAGTGTCGCGCTCGCTGTCGGCCTGCGAAGGCTCTCTGCTCGTCGTCGATGCGTCGCAGGGCGTCGAGGCGCAGACGCTCGCCAACGTCTACCAGGCGATCGACAACAACCACGAGATCGTCACCGTGCTCAACAAGATCGACCTGCCGGCGGCCGAACCCGACCGCATCAAGGAGCAGATCGAGGAAGTCATCGGCATCGACGCTTCGGACGCGGTGCTGATCTCGGCCAAGACCGGCCTCGGCATCCCCGACGTGCTGGAAGCCATCGTCAACAAGCTGCCGCCGCCGAAGAGCGCCGGCGGCGAGAAGGCGCCGTTGAAGGCGCTGCTGGTCGACAGCTGGTACGATACCTATCTCGGCGTCATGGTCCTCGTGCGCATCATCGACGGCGTGCTGGTGAAGGGCCAGACGATCCGCATGATGGGCACGGATGCGAAATACCAGGTGGAGCGCGTCGGCGTGCTCACCCCGAAGATGGTCAATGTCGACAGCCTCGGCCCCGGCGAGATCGGTTACATCACCGCCTCGATCAAGGAAGTGGCCGACACCCGCGTCGGCGATACGATCACCGAGGACAAGCGCCCGACGGCGGAAGCCCTGCCGGGCTTCAAGCCGGCGCAGCCGGTGGTCTTCTGCGGCCTCTTCCCGGTCGACGCTGCCGATTTCGAGGAACTGCGCGCCGCCATGGGCAAGCTGCGCCTCAACGACGCCTCCTTCTCCTTCGAAATGGAATCGTCGGCGGCCCTCGGCTTCGGTTTCCGCTGCGGCTTCCTCGGCCTGCTGCACCTCGAAATCATCCAGGAGCGCCTCTCCCGCGAATTCGACCTCGACCTGATCGCCACGGCACCCTCGGTCGTCTACCAGCTGACGATGACGGACGGCACCGAAAAGGAACTGCACAATCCGGCCGACATGCCCGATGTCGTCAAGATCGAGGAATTCCGCGAGCCCTGGATCAAGGCGACGATCCTGACGCCGGACGAATATCTCGGCGGTATCCTGAAACTCTGCCAGGATCGCCGCGGTATCCAGACGGAACTCACCTATGTCGGCAGCCGCGCCATGCTGACCTACGAACTGCCGCTCAACGAAGTGGTGTTCGATTTCTACGACCGGCTGAAGTCGATCTCCAAGGGATATGCCTCCTTCGACTACAATCTCGCCGACTATCGCGAGAGCGACCTGGTGAAGCTGTCGATCCTCGTCAACGGCGAGCCTGTCGATGCGCTGTCGATGCTGGTGCACCGCTCCGCTGCCGACCGCCGTGGCCGCACCATGTGCGAGAAGCTGAAGGAACTGATCCCGCCGCACATGTTCCAGATCCCGATCCAGGCGGCGATCGGCGGCAAGGTCATCGCCCGCGAGACGGTGCGGGCGCTGCGCAAGGACGTGACGGCGAAGTGCTACGGCGGCGACGCCACCCGCAAGCGCAAGCTGCTGGAAAAGCAGAAGGAAGGCAAGAAGCGCATGCGCCAGTTCGGCAAGGTGGAAATCCCGCAGGAAGCCTTCATCGCCGCGCTGAAGATGGGGGACGAGTGAGGTTCTTCCTCGCTCGTTTCCAGCACCTTTGCCATTTTGCATCTCTGCAGTATATTCTTCGTACAACCCCGGAGAGAACATGGTTTCGCGCGCTCGACAGGCTGAGGACAGAGACGATGCGTTGGCTGCCGAAGCCAAGGCCCTCGGAATCGATCGTGCGCAAATTGCGACCCATGATTTAGCTGCTGCGATCAAGGCGGAAAAGGAGCGCCGGTGGCGCATTGAAAACGCCGATGCGATCCGGGCCGCCAACGAGTATATCGAGAAGCACGGACTGCCTTTTGCAGAATACCGGCGGTTTTGAATGGCTCGGTTCGAGGTCTATCGTCTGGGCCACGGCGATGCCCTGGCACTCGATCTGCAAAGCAATCTTCTCGACGGCCTGCACACCCGGATCGTGGCTCCGCTGGTGCGTGAAAGCGACGTCGATACGTTCGTTCGCTGGCTCAATCCGCGCTTCGATATCGATGGCGAGATGTATGTGATGCTGACGGAATTCCTTGCGGCGGTACCGGCAAAGGAATTGCGGGAGCCGATTGCCGATCTTTCGCATAAAGCCGACACCATCATCGCCGCCACCGATTTCCTCTTCCAGGGTTTCTGATCTCTCCGGCGGCCGCCACCGGCGTCGATCCGGTTTGCCTTCCGCCGGCCGATCTGGCATCTCCCTTGCCGATATCGAATTGCGACGGAGCGATTGACGTGAAGCTTGCCCCCGGCCCCATACCGCCACGCATGACCGTGCAGGACGCCGTCTACCAGCGGCTCAGGGATGCGCTGATGGCCGGCAGCTTCGATCCCGGGCAGGTGCTGACCATCGCCTCGCTGGCGGAGCGGTTCGGCACCAGCAACATGCCGGTGCGCGAGGCGTTGCGGCGGCTCGGCGCCGAGAAGGCACTGGAACTGGCGCAGAACGGCTCGGCCCGCGTGCCGGCGGTGACGGTGGCGCGGCTGGAGGATCTGGCCCGCGCCCGCGTCGCAGTCGAAGGGCTGGCGGCGGAGCTCGGCGCGCCCAGGCTGACGGCACGCGACATAACCGGGCTGGAGGCGATCGTCGCCGAGCAGCGTTCCATCGGTCGTGACCGCGATGTCTACGACCTGATGGCAAAGAACTACGACTTCCACTTCACCATCTACCGCGCCTCCGGCTCCGAGGTGCTGCTGCAGTTGATCGAGACGCTGTGGCTGCGCTTCGGCCCCTATATGCGGCTCCTGCAGACGTCGGTGGAGCCGCTGATCCGTTCCGGCGAAATCGAGGCCTCAGGGCAGCATGGCGCCGTTCTGGCGGCGCTGAAGGACGGCAATTTCGGTCGGGTCCGCGCCTCGATTGTCCACGACATCACCTGGACCGCGGATATCCTGCAGCGGTTCTGCCCCGATTCCTGACGGGCCGGCATCGAGATGCTTGAACTTTAAAATTTCTTGTGATCAAATGATCACAACCCTATTTCAGGAGATTTTGCCATGGCCGCCCAGATCGATTTTCCTGTGCATGAGATCCGCAAGCTGTTTCCCGCATTGGAGAAGGCCGGCGATTTCATCTTCCTCGACAATGCCGGTGGATCGCAGGTGCCGCAGTCGGTGGTCGATGCCGTTGCCACCCATCTGGTCGACTACAATGTCCAGCGCATGGCGAAGTACCGGCACAGCCAGGGTGTCGATCGCAGCCTTGCGGAAGCACGCGAAAGCGTCGCCCTTCTGGTGAACGCCTATCGTCCGGAAGAAATCTCCTTCGGCCTCAACGCCACCTCCTTCATTCGCCTCGTCAGCCTCGGCATTGCCAAGATGCTGGATGAGCGCAATGAAATCGTCGTCACCGATATGGATCACGATGCCAACATCGCCACCTGGCTGGCGCTCGAGGCGGATGGCGCGAAAATCGTCTGGTGGAAGATGCGCGAGGACGGCACGCTGCATCCCGAAGACCTGAAGCCGCTCGTCAACGACAGAACCCGCCTCGTCGCCTGCACGGTGACGGCCCATTCGATCGGCACCATCGTCGATGTCGCCGAAGTCGGCCGCATCGCCCATGCGGCGGGCGCGGAAGTCTTCCTCGATTGCGTGCATTACGGCCCGCATGGCCTGATCGACGTGCAGGCCTGGGATTGCGATTATCTCGTCTGCTCCGGCTACAAGAATTTCTCACCGCACATGGGTTTCCTCTGGGGCCGCTACGATGCCCTCGTCAAGCTGCCGACCTTCAAGGAGGATTTCATCCCCGACGTGCCGCCCTACAAGATCGAGGTCGGCACCTTCACCTACGAGAACGTCGCCGGCATGAATGCCGCCGTCCATTATCTGGAAGCGCTCGGCCGCCGTTTCCTGCCGGAAGCAAACTCCCGCCGTGCCGCGCTTGCCGCCGCCATGGGCGCCATCCGCGATTATGAAATGGTGCTGACGAAGGCGCTGCTGCAAGTGCTGAAGCAGCACGGCGCGGTGATCTATGGTATTTCCGACGAAGACAAGGTGGCCGGCCGCGTCCCGACCATCTGCTTTTCCATTCCCGGCATCACGCCGCAGGTCATCGCCGAAGACATGGGCCAGGCCGGCATCGGCCTGCGCGACGGCCACATGTTTGCGCCGCGGCTGATGAAGCGCCTCGGGCTGACGATGGAAACCGGCGCCATCCGCATCTCCATGGTGCATTACAATACGCTGGACGAGGTCAAGCGCTTCAGCGATGTGCTGGGCGAAATCATCGCGCGCCGCCGCTAACCAATCCCCCTTGCGTCCCGGCAGCTGACCGCATATCGTCCGTTTTGGCCGGATGTGGCCGGCCGCCCCGCGACGCCTCATGCGTTTGGTGAATACATCCGAAGACAGCAAAAACCCTTTCGTCCTTGCCTGATGGCATCCGATGGTAGACGGGTCAGCAATGCGGGCACTGGCGGTGTCGTCTACCGAGAGGAAGGATGAATTCATGCGCGATTTCCGCGATGCCAAACTCATGGCCAAAGTTCTTCGTCAGGCCTTTGCCGACCGCAACGTCTCCGTGACCCATAGTGAAACGCTTGAGATCATTGCCGCCCAGTTCGGCTGCGATGACTGGAATATCCTGGCGGCCCGCATAGAGGCAGCCGAGTCTGCGCCGGCCAAGCCGGCGGAAAAGGTGGTCATCACTCCGCCGATCCCGATCTTCCGGATTTTTTCGGTCGAAAAGGCGATGGAATTCTATCGGGATTTCCTCGGCTTCACTGTCGATTGGGAGCATCGTTTCGGTGAGAATTTTCCGCTCTACTGCCAGGTGTCCCGCAGCGGGCTGATCATGCATCTTTCCGAACATGCCGGCGATGCGTCTCCCGGGGCGAAGGCCTTCGTGTGGATGACAGGGGTGCGGGCGTTCCGCGAGGAACTGATCGGCAAACACTACCGCTACATGAAGCCCGGCGTGGAAGAAGCGCCCTGGGGGCTGGAAATGACGGTCACCGATCCGTTCAGCAACAGGATCGCCTTCTGCGAAAAACAGGATGGCGAACAGGCTGGCCAGGCCTGACCGGCCTGCCTCGCGAATAGATGCGCTGGACGCAAGGCCTTGGATAGCCACGGCCTTGCAACGCGCCTGCCGGCTCGCAAGCATCGCGTCTTACGGTGTAAAGCGCAAAAAAAGTCAGGCCGTGCGTAGTTCCTGTCCCGGCGAAATAGAATACCCTCAGCCGATCTGATCCGTACCTATTGGCCATGTGCCGCCGCGCCTGCCGGCGGTCGGGGAGGTTGCAGGTGTTCGCGGCCATATACGAGCGCATCCGGCTGCGTCGGCTGGGTATGGGTAAGGCGATATGACGCTGCTGCACCGGCTCTCCCTGGTTTCCGTCGCCTTGGTGGTGGCCCTCTGCAGCTGGTTTGCCGCAGCGCAGGCCGCCAATATCGATGTGTCCCGCGCGTCAGGCGCCTGACCTGTCATTCCAGACGGATGTAGGGCACGTCCTTCTTCCCCACCTCGTCCAGCGCCTCCTCGTAGCCGGCATCGGCATAACGCATGACGCCGAGCGCCGTGTCGTTGGTCAGCGCGTGGTCGAGCCGTTCGTCGGCTTCGGACGTCCCGTCGGCGACGATGGTGACGCCGCAGCTTGTCATGTAGCCGGCATAACCGCCGCCGCCGGAATGCACGACGACGAGATCGGCCATCGACGAGCACAACATCATGGCGTCGAGCAGCGGCCAGTCGGCGATGGCGTCGGAGCCGTCCTTCATCCGCTCGGTCATGATGTTGGGATGGGCCATGGCGCCGGCGTCGAGGTGGTCGCGGGAAAAGGCGACCGGGCCTTTCAGCTCGCCCCTGGCGACGAGGGTATTGACGGCGCGGGCAAGCGCGGTGCGCTCGCCGTGGCCGAGCCAGGCGATGCGCGCCGGCAGCCCCTCGAAGGGGATGTACTGGCGGGCCAGCCGCACCCAGTTTGTGACGATCCTGTTATCCGGGAACATCTCCAGCAGCAGGTCGTCGATGCGGGCGATGTCGCTTTCTTCGCCCGACAGCGCCATCCAGCGGAAGGGGCCGATGGCCCGGCAGAACAGCGGACGCAGATAGGCTTCGGTGAAGATCGGAATGTCGAAGGAGTTGGTGACGCCGCCTTCGCGTGCCTGGGTGCGGATCAGGTTGCCGTTGTCGAAGACTTCCGAGCCCTTTTTCTGGAAATCCAGCATGGCGCGCACGTGGTCGACGATCGAGGCGCGGCTCGCCGCCATCAGCTGTCCCTGGCCGTCCTCGCGCAAGGAGCGGACCTCCTGCAGGCCCATGCCCTTCGGCACGTAGCCGTAGACGAGGTCATGCGCCGAGGTCTGGTCGGTGACGATGTCGGGCACGATGCCGCGGCGGGCGATTTCCGGGTAGATGTCGGCGGCGTTACCAACCAGGCCGACCGACAGCGGCCGCCTGTCCCTGACCGCGGCGTCGATCATGGCGAGCGCCGCGTCGAGGTCCGGCGCGATCTCTTCGAGGTAGCCGATCTTCTTGCGCGCCTCGGCGCGGGCCGGGTCGATGTCGACGCAGAGGATCGCCGCACCCGCCATGCGACCGGCGAGCGGCTGCGCCCCGCCCATGCCGCCCAGGCCGGCGGTGAGAATGAAACGCCCGGCCAGCTCGCCGCCGAAGCGCTTTTCCGCGATGCGCATGAAGATCTCGTAGGTGCCCTGGATGACGCCCTGGCTGCCGATATATTGCCAGGCACCGGCCGTCAGCCCGCCCCAGCAGATCAGGCCCTTGCGCTGCAGCTCGTAGAAATACTCGGCTTTCGCCCATTGGCCGACGATGTTGCAGTTGGCCATGATCACCAGCGGCGCCTTGGCATGGGTCTTGACGAGGCCGATCGGTTTTCCCGACTGGATAATCAGCGTCTGGTCCTCGTCCATCTCGATCAATGTCTTGACGATGCCGCGATGCGCTGCCCAGTTGCGGGCCGCCTTGCCCAACGCGGCATAGACAACGAGGCTGTCGGGGTCCTCGCCGACCGAGAGCACGTTTTCGAGCAGGCGCAGCAGCGCCTCCTGCCGCCAGCCCTTGGCGCGCAACGCCGGGCCGCCGGGGATCGGAAAGTTCGGGTGACGCGGGTTGGGCTTGGGCATGGTGGTGTCCTTATGGTTTACGGCGCGTCGGCCGGCGCCTCATCTACCCCGACGGGAATCTTTTCACCCGGGGGAGAGGAAGGTGAGTTAACGTCGTCGGCTTGGTGACAAACTTATAAAACCTCTTCTGCGTCACCATCGGGCTTGTCCCGAGGGTCCAAGCACGGCAAAGATAGCCATTATCGTCATTGTCTTTGCAGCCGAGGGTAGATCCTCGGGACAAGCCCGAGGATGACGGCATCGAGAGAATGGCGGCCTACCGCCCTGCAAACACATATTTCGCGATATCGATCCCCATGGCCTTTTCCACCGAGGGATAGACGGTCGGGTCGAGCACGCTGGCGGAAAGCGGGATGATCTCCTTCGGCACATGCAGGATGTGCACGTTCATGCCTTCCTTCAACTGCCCGACGCTCAGGGGCTCGCCCTCGGGCGACAGCGTGGTGATGACCGAGGGGAAGGTGGCGAGCCGCGCGCCGCCGGCATCGTTCACCGCCATGTATTCGTTCATCACATGCATCGTTACCGCCTTGTCGCCGGCGCCGATGGTTATGGTGCCGATGTCGAAGGCTTCCTTGGTGTAGACGACGTCCTTCCTGGTGATCGTGCCTTCGGCCAGGATCGTGCCGCCGGTCGTCTTGCAGATGGCGTCGATGACGGCGCCGCCGCCCTTCTTTTCCGCCGCGATGATCGCCTCCCCGAGCGCAAGCGCCATGGAGATGCCGCCAAGTGCGGCATGAGTGCGGACATAGGAGGCGCGCAACGGGTTGCGGCAGGAAGCGATGAAGCCGCCGGACTGGTCGGAGGCGGCACGCAGGATCGGCGAAACCTTGGCGGTGGCGCCGCGCACCACCAGCTCGATATAGCGGTTCTCATCGCGATTGCCGCCGACGGCGGTCTGGATCATCTGCTCGGGCGAGCCGGCCATGCCGATCGAGCCCATGTCGCCGGTCGGATGGGCGCGGATGTCGCCGACGGCATCGACCACCTTGGTGCCGAGGATGGCGGAGGGCAGCCAGCCGTTCAGCGTCGAGGAGCGGCCGTTCTGGCCGATGATCAGGCCGGCGATCCTTTCGCCGAGCGCCTCCTGCAGGAGCTGCACCGCCTTGACGTAATCGACGCCGCGCATTTCCCACGGTGTGGTCGAAGCGGGGGCACCGATGGCGGCGGCGGTGGCGATCCAGTCGCTGTCGGCCAATTCGTCGATCGAGACCAGTTCCGGCTTGCCGATCGAAACGGCGGCATAACCCAGCATGCGGCCGTGGTCGGCCCAGCCGCCGCCGCCGGCTGCGTAAACAGAGCCGCCCTTCACGGCCGCCTCGACATCCTTCTCAACGAGTATGCGTCCCATTCCGGTTCTCCTGAAGTGTGGGCAGAAGTTCATCCATGGCCAGCGTGGCGCGCAAAAGCACCGCCGCGCCGAGCGCTATGTCGTCGTTCTCCGCCCATTCGTCGGCGGAGTGGCTGCGGCCGTCCTTGCACGGCACGAAGATCATCGCCGCCGGCGCCACCTTGGCGATCCAGGCGGTGTCGTGGCCGGCCCCCGAGGCCATGCGGCGATGGCTGGCGCCGACCGAATCGGCGGCGCGGTCGAGGATGGTGAGCAGGTCCGGGTGACCGGGTGTCGGCTGATTGTCGGAGATCGTTACCGGCGGCAGCACGGACACGCCGTAATCGTCAGAAATCCGCTTGGCGGTCTCGTCCAGCCAGCGCATGAAGGTCAACATGTCGTCGCGCAGTTCGGCGCGGGCATCGATCAAGAGCACCACCTTCGACGGCACGACGTTGGCGGCATTCGGCTCGATGCGGAATTCGCCGACCGTTGCGGTGAAATGGGTGGCCCGGCCGGTGCCGAGACTGGTGGCGGCCTGGCGGATGTCGAGCACAAGTTGCGAGGCGGCGACGAGCGCATCGGCCCGGCCGGTCATCGGCGTCGTGCCGGCATGGTCGGCGCGGCCCTCGATGGTCACCTCGATGCGGGTGATGCCGGCAATCGCGGTGACCACGCCGATATCGCGGCCTTCCATCTCCAGGATCGGTCCCTGCTCGATATGCAGTTCCAGGAAACCGGCAATGTCGGGGCGGGATTGCCGCGCCAGCACGCCGGCATTGCCGCCCATGTCGATGATCGCCTGGTGCAGCGTGCGGCCCTCCGCGGTGCGGCCGAGCCAGGCATCGGGGAGCTGCCCGGTCATGCCACGGCTGCCGACGCAGGAAACGCCGAAAGGCGACACTTCTTCCGCCAGGAAATCGACGATCTCCAGATTGTGGTTCAGCGCCGTGCCCTGGTCTTCGAGGGCACGGGCGACCTCCAGCGCGGCAATGACGCCGGCAACGCCGTCGAAGCGACCACCATTCGGTACCGTGTCGGAATGCGAGCCGAGCATGATGGTGCCGAGCGCCGGGTTCCGGCCGCGACGAAGGCCGATGAGGTTGCCGCCGGCATCGATACGGGTTTCGAGGCCCGCCGCCTTCATCCGCGCTTCGATATAGGCGCGGCCCTTGAGGAACAGCGGCGAGAAGGCGCGACGGGTATAGGGGTGGCCTTCCTCGGTGATCGCCGCCAGCGCATCGATGTCTTCGGCGATACGGTCGGCATCGACAGGCAGGTTGCGGCTCATCGGCTCATGCTCCGGCCAGAACGTGGCGGAGCGGCGGGCGGACGAAGGCGCCGGTCCCCGGCTCGGCCAGCACCTTGCTGCCGTCGAAAGCGAGCTTGCCGCGCAGATAGGTTCCGGAGACCCGGTAGGGCAGGCGGATGCCGTTATAGGGGCTCCAGCCGACGATATTGTGGCCGCTGGCGGCGGCATCGTAGACCGTCTCCTCCGGCGTCAACACGGTGATATCGGCGTCCCTGCCGGGGGTGAGCGCACCCTTGACGTGGTCAAGGCGGAAATGTTTAGCCGGATTCTCAGCCATCAACCGCGCCGCCCAGAACAGCGGAATGCCGCGTTCCAGCGCACCCTTGACGAAGAGCGGCACCATGACTTCCAAACCCGGCACGCCGGAGGAGTTGGCCAGCATGTCCGGGTTGGTCTTGCGCTCTTCCGACCAGCTGACATGGTCGGTCGAAACCAGCCAGACCTTGCCTTCGCTGACCTTGCGCCACAAAGTTTCGACCTCGGCGCGCGGGCGGATGGGCGGGTTGATCTTGGCCTTGCCGCCCAGGCGCCTGACGTCGTTTTCTTCGTCCAGCGTCAGGTAGTGGATGCAGCATTCCACCGTCGCCTCGAAACCGTCGCGGCGATAGGCATGGGCGATGTCGTAACCGCGGCCGAGCGAGCAATGCACCACATGCGAGGGGCAACCGGTCTGCGCGCCGGTCTCGAAGATGGTGTGCATGGCCAAAAGTTCGGTGATCGGCGGCCGCGACAGGCCGTGGGCGCGCCAGTCGGTGATGCCCGATCTTTTCACCTTCGCCATGTAGGCATGCACCGCCTCGTCGTCCTCGTTGTGGACGCCGGCGGTCAGGCCGGTCGGGGCTATCGCCGCAAAACAGGCGTCGAGCAGCGCGGGGGGAATGCGCGGGAACCGTTTCGGGTCGGTGCCGAAGGTGGAAAATTTGAAGGCGGAAACCCCGGCCGCCACCATCTCGGCGATGCGCGCCGGACCTTCCTCCGGATCGATCGTGCCGTAGAGCGCAAAGTCGACGCGGGCCTGCGGGCCGGCGTGATCGACCTTCTTTTTCACCGCTTCGGCCGAACAGACCAGGTTGCCCTCGTCATAAGGCATGTCGACGATGGTCGTCACGCCGCCGGCGGCCGCCGAGCGCGTCGACCAGATGAAATCCTCCTGGTTCTTCTGCGACAGCGAGTGCACCTGGGCGTCGATGGCGCCCGGCAGGATCAAGGCGGCGCCGAGATCGTGGCACTCCTTCGCCGCGGGGGCGACACCCTGGCCGACCTCGGAAATCTTGCCGCCGCTGACGGCGACATAACCGGATTCGACCACACGGTCGGGCAGGACCACCGTGCCTTTCAGAACCAGATCGAAATCAGCCATGGTCTTCCTCTTTTTCCCGGGTTCGAAGGCTCAGGCGGACAGCGCGTCCGGCAGACGCTGGCTGTTGTCGCGTGGATGGGGGCAAAGCGCGAAAAAATCGTCGATGGAGGCGATCGGCACCTGAGCGGCGAGATCTCCGACGACACGCTCCGAAGACAGTTCCTCCTCGATCGCTTCCACCTCGGAAGAAAGCGGCCGGTCGACGACGTAAAAATCCGCATGCTTGCGCACGATGTCGTAGAGCATCTTCGGCACGCCGCCGGGCTTGTCGCCGAGAATATCCATCGCCTGGGCCGAAAGCAGGGCCTCCAGCGCCGAGAGGCGCTTGACCGCTTCCACCTGTCGGCCAAAACGCTCGATCACCAGCGGCAGGAAGGCAGCCTCATCCTCCATGCCGGAGGCCACGACCAGCGACTGCGCCGAGACCGGATTGGACATCGACAATACGCGCGAAAAAATCTCGCCGGCGAGCTTGATCACCGGGCCGAAGCCGGTGGCGATGCGGCCTTCCGGCACCAGGTTGACCGGCAGGTTGCGCCGCTGGCCGTTGCCGAGCAGGACGCAGCGGTTGAAGGAGTTACGGGCCGCATGCGCCATGCAGATGGCAGCGGCTTCGAGCAGGATGGTGACGTCGAGCGGCAATGAGCCGCCTGAGGTCAGGACCTTGCCCTCGACGACGACGGGATTGTCGTCGGAGCGGCCGGTGGCGGCGAGGATCTTGTGGCCGGCGGTCAGAAGGCTTTCGAACACGGCGCCGAAAACCTGGGCGATCATCCGCAGGCTGAGCGGGTCCTGGATGTGGGTCGCGACCGGCCAGTCCCAGTCGTCCGCGGCGCGGCAGAGCCAGGAGCCGATCAGCGCTTCCCGTGCCGTGCCGACATGCACGACCGCCTGCCATGGGTGGCGCGAGGCGCCGAGCGCACCGGCCGACATCAGCGCCGTCGCCAGCATCATTCGGATGGCGGTGGCCGCGTCGCGGGTCGCCTCCGCCGCGGCGGCAAAACTCACGGCGTTGACGCTGAGCGAGGCAAGGCTGTCGCGCGGCGCCATGCGCAGCGGCGCAAGACCGGCGGCCAGGAAGGCCGCTTCGGCCGACATGCGCTCACCCCGGAAACGGGCTTCGCCGACGCCGGTCAGCACCGCGCCGATCTGGCCCATCAGGCCGATATCGGCGCAGCCGATGGAGCCGGTGCGGCGCACCACCGGAATGACGTCGGCGGCAAGCAGGTCGAGGTAGGCTTCCACCAGGTCCGTCGAGCAGCCGACGTAACCGGTCAATGCCGTGTTGACGCGGATTGCCATGGCGTTGCGCACCACCGAGCAGGGAAAGGGCGAACCTGTGCCGAAATGATGGGCCCGCACCAGGCCGAGATTGAATGCATCGAGTTCGTCGGGCGACCACTCGACATCCTTCATCGCGCCGACGCCGGTGGTGGAGCCGTAGACCGGCACGCCCCTGGCAATCGCCTCTTCGAGAATGCCGCGCGCCATCTCCACCCGCGCCATGCCGGCGGGCGATGCGACGGGCAGGATGCGGCCGGCACCGATCTCCATTAGCTCGGCAAAGCCGAGCGGCTGGCCGGTCAGTTCGATGGTGGGATGGGGGCCTGTCATGCTTTGGTCGTCTCCTGCTTCGCGAACACTATTCAAACATCCCCGTCTGTGGGATATCCCAAATCATGAACGGATGATGTGGCAACAAAACCAAGGCGAAAGCGCGATCATGGACACGGCGACGGTGCTTGCTACGACGATCGTTCTGGAGCTGAAGAACCTGCGGGCCACGGCACGGGCGCTCTCCCGCCCGCCGGCTTCGGTTGCCGCCGCGATCCGCCGGATGGAGGCCGAGCTTGCCATGCCGCTGGTGCAGAAAACCGGCTCCTCCTTGATGCTGACGCTCGAAGGCAGCCGCCTGCTGCCGAGATTGAAGGAACTCAGCAATCTGGCCGCGGAGCTGTTCATTGCCGACGGCCGGCCGGCGCCCGGCGTTGCAGCCCTTGCCGGCAAGATGCTGAGTTTCGACGCGCTGATCCGCCTTCTGCATGTAGCGCGCATCGGCAGCATCCGCGCCGCGGCGCGCGAACTCGGTCTTGGCCAGCCGCAGTTGACGCGGCAGATCGCCCATGTCGAGGCGGTCCTGGGTTATGCGGTGCTGGAGCGTGGTCGCAGCGGTGCGGCGCCGACGCGAACCGGCGAGCGTGCCGTCGACATCATCCGGCGCATCGAACGGCTCTGGCACGACCTGACCAATGCCGCCGACGAACGTTTCCGCCGTACCGAAACGGTGGTGCGCATCGGCTCGGTCATCCCGCTCGGGCCGGACAGCCAGATCGCCGATTTCCTCGCCGACCTGGCGGCGGGGTGGCGGCTTGCCCATCCGCGCCAGCCGGTGTTCATTTCCTCGATGATCGCCGAGGAACTGCTGAACAGCCTGCGACGCGGCCTGTTCGACGTCGTCCTGCTCGATGTCGAAACCCTGCCGGACGATCTCGACGGCCGGCTGCTCTCAGCCTCGCCGCTGGCCCTCGTCGGCCGGGCGTCGGAAATGGACGGCGTCCGCCTCGACGATCCGGCGGCGCTGACGGCCTTGCTGCTTCGTCATCCGGTGGCGATCCCCAGCCTGCGCAGTGGCCTCCGGCAGAAGATCGACCCGGTGCTGGACGAACTCCTCGGCCATGGCCGCGGCCGGCGGCTGGAAATCGTCGAGGTCGATTCGATCCCCGTCATCCTCAAGCTCGTCGGGCGTCATGGTTTCCTGTCCATCCTGCCGAGTGTTTCGCTGGCGGCGATGGGGGGCGAACTCCGGCAGGTCAGCTTGCATCCCTCCCACAGCCTGCCGCTGTGGATCGCTTGGCCGAAGGCCCGCACGGGGCAGGGTCTTCAGCGGCAGGTGCTGGAACTCCTGTCCCTCATGCGGGCCTGAGCGCTGCGGAGGGTGGACAGGTCAGTCGATCGGGCCGAGATAGTCCATCTTGCCGACGGGCAGGCCGCGGGCGCGCAAAATGCCGTGGGCGGTGGTGATGTGGAAATAGAAATTCGGGAAAACGAACTTCGTCAGATAGTCCTTGCCGGACAACACTTTCGTGGTGGTGCGGCCGAGCGGTACGGTGATCTCCCGGCTGTCGCTGCCATCAAGGCTTTCCGGCGTCACGGTGGCGAAATAGGCACGCGCCTTGGCCAGTCGTGCGCGAAATTCGGCGATGGTGGTTTCGGTGTCCTCGAAGCGCGGCGCTTCCTGGCCGGAAAGGCGGCCGAGGGCGTTCTTGGAGGTGTCCGTGACGCGCTGGATCTGCGCGGAAAAAGGGTGCATGTCCGGAGCGAGCCGGGCGCCCAGCAACTCGTTGGCATCCACGCCGTTGTCCTGCGCATAGGCTTCGATCTTGTCGAGATAGTGGGAGAGGACGTCGAGGCCGCGCTGGAACGCCGGGACGGTGAGATCGTAGACGGAAATGGACATGGGGCTCCCTTTTGGCCGCTGTTGTTGTGTCGCGGCCGGTGAGACCCGGCCGTCGATGGCGAGCATATAGGAAGCGTTCAGCCGCTTCGCGACGGCCTGCAGGCATCGAGCCGGGATTTTATTTGCCGCGCCAAACCGGTCTGCAGCGGAATGGGGGCTACGGGGGAAAGTCTTGCCGGGTCTCGCCCCCTCATCCGACCCGTCGGGCCGTTTTCTCCCTGAAAGGAGAAGGGAGCCCGGCCAGCTTAGGTGACCTGCCAGGCGATGTAGAGCAGGGTCAGCGCGATCAGCCACAGCGCCACGCGCCCGGAGCGGCCGTGCCGGGCTTCCGACTTGCCGATCGCCTCGGCCGTCGCCGGGTCGAAACGCAGGCCGTTCTCGCTCATCGCCGTGATCTCGCGCGAAATTTTTTCGGTCTTGGCGGCGATTTCCGGTGCGGCTTCCGCCAGTTTGAAGGCGGCTTTCAGCCCGTCGCGCAGATCCGTCATCAGGCGCTGCGGGCCGAGATTGGTGCGGATCCAGTCGCCGACGACGGGTTCGGAGGCCTTCCACATGTTGAAGCGCGGGTTGAGGATGCGGGCGACGCCTTCGACCACCACCATGGTCTTCTGCAGCATCACCAGTTCCGGCCGGGTCTCCATGTCGAAAAGTTCGGTGACCTCGAAGAGCAGCGTCAGCAGCTTGCCCATGGAGATGGTTTCCGCCGGCTGGCCGTGGATCGGCTCGCCGATGGCGCGGATCGCCTGGGCAAAACTCGCGACATCGTGATGCGCCGGTACGTAGCCGGCTTCGAAATGCACCTCGGCGACCCGAAGGTAATCGCGGGTGATGAAGCCGTAGAGGATTTCGGCGAGGAAGCGGCGCTCCTTCTTGCCGAGCCGCCCGACGATGCCCATGTCAACGGCGACGATATCGCCGGCGGCATCGACGAACAGGTTGCCGGGATGCATGTCGGCATGGAAGAAACCGTCGCGCAGCGTATGGCGCAGGAAGGACTGGATCAGCCTGTCGGCGATGAGGTTGAGGTCGTGTCCGGCGGCTCGCAGCGCCTCGACATTCGACATCTTGATGCCGTCGATCCATTCCATGGTGACGACGTCGCGGCCGGTGCGCTCCCAATCGACCTTCGGCACACGGAAGCCGGGGTCATTGGCGGTGTTTTCGGCGATTTCGGAAAGGGCGGCCGCCTCCAGCCGCAGGTCCATCTCCACCTTGGTGGTCTGTTCCAGCGTGCGGGTGACCTCGAGCGGCCGCAGCCGCCGCGATGAAGGAATGAACGTCTCCTGCACCCGCGCGACGAGATACATGACCTCGATATCATGGCCGAAGCGCTGGCGCACGCCAGGGCGGATCACCTTGATCGCCACCTTGCGCCTGCCTTCAAGTGTCTCCACCTCGCCCGGATGCACCTGGGCGATAGAGGCTGCGGCGATCGGATCGCCGAAATGGCTGTAAAGCTCGTCGACCGGCCGGCCGAGCGACCCCTCGACGGAGGCTTTTGCCGCCGCGACCGGGAAAAAGGCCATGCGATCCTGCAAGCCGGCCAGATCATCGGCGAAGTCGGCGCCGACCACGTCCGGCCGGGTCGCCAGAAACTGCCCCATCTTGACGTAGGACGGCCCTAGCCGTTCGACGGCGCGTGCCAGCCGGTCGCTGCGCTCCTCGGAAGGGCGCTTGCGAGCAAAAAGGCCGGCAAAGGATTTCACCAGCGCCGCCATCGGCGGCATGCCTTCGGAGGGCAGGGCCGAAACCACACCCTCGCGCACCAGAACCCAGCCGACGCGGGCGAGGCGGAAATAGGCGCCGAACGTGCTCATCGCGCCGGCCTGCCCGTCAGCGGCATCAAACGTGTTCTGGCCATGCCGTCAGAGCTTCCAGCCGGAGTGCAGCGCGGCGATGCCGCCGGCGTAATTGGTGAAGGTGACGCGCGAAAAACCGGCCTCGCGGATCATCGCGGCAAAATCCTGCTGGTTCGGGAACTTGCGGATCGATTCCACCAGGTATTGGTAGGGTTCGGCCTCGCCGGTGATCATCCTGCCGAATTGCGGGATCGCCTTGAAAGACCATTGGTCATAGACCTTGTCGAGCAACGGCATTTCCACCTCGGAAAATTCCAGCACCAGCAGCCGCCCGCCGCGCTTCAGCACGCGGTAGGCTTCCTTCAGCGCCACGTCGATATGCGGCACGTTGCGGATGCCGAAGGCGATCGTATAGGCGTCGAAGGAGTTGGCCTCGAAGGGCAGGTCTTCGGCATTGGCCTCGACGAAGGTGAGGTTGTCGGAAAGCTTCTTCTTGGCGGCGCGCTCGGCGCCGACGCCGAGCATGGAGCCGTTGATGTCGAGCACGGTGGCATGCGCCAGGCGATTCGATGCCTCGACGATGCGGAAGGCGATATCGCCGGTGCCGCCGGCGACGTCGAGCACCCTGTAGGAGGCATCCTTGCGCGGATTGAGTGCTGCGACCATGCCGTCCTTCCAGACACGGTGCAGGCCGGCCGACATCACGTCGTTCATGATGTCGTAGCGCTTGGCGACCTTGTGGAAGACCTCATTGACCAGACCCTGCTTCTCGCCTTCGGAAACGTCGCGGAAGCCGTAGGAGGTGGACATGCCGCCGTCGGCAGAGGTGCGGCTTTCAGTCATCGGGTCACTCCATCTTGCAGGGCCATCGTCGAAAAACGATAGCAAAAACGCCGCCGCCGCACTATCTCTGCGCTCGAAAGAGCCTGCGGCAGATCGCGCAGGTCTATAGACCACATTGCCACGGGTTGGAACAGGAAGTTAGGAACGCCATGCCGGAATTGCCAGAGGTAGAGACAGTCCGCCGCGGCCTGGCGCCGGTCATGGAGGGCGCGCGCATCACCCGTCTCGAACTTAGGCGCGGCGACTTGCGGTTTCCCTTTCCGGTGGATTTTTCCGTCCGGGTCGATGGCCAGACGATCGTTTCGCTCGGCCGGCGGGCGAAATACCTGCTGATCGATCTGGCAAACGGCCTGACGATCATCGCCCATCTCGGCATGTCCGGTTCCTTTCGCATCGAGGAGGGGGCGGCCGTCGATGTGCCGGGCGACTTCCATCATCCGCGTTCGAAAGACGAAAAACACGATCATGTGATCTTCCATCTGGCAGCGGCAGGCCGCGCCCTGCGTGTCATCTATAACGATCCGCGTCGCTTCGGCTTCATGGAACTGATGGCGCGGAATGACCTCGACACCTATGCCGCCTTCCGCGAGCTCGGGCCGGAGCCGACGGGCAACAGCCTCGATGCCGACTATCTCTCCCGGCGTTTCGAGGGAAAGTCACAGCCGCTGAAGGGCGCGCTGCTCGACCAGAAGAACATCGCCGGCCTCGGCAACATCTATGTCTGCGAGGCGCTCTGGCGCTCGCACTTGAAGCCGCAGCGCGCCGCCGGTACGCTGGTGACCGCGGATGGCAAGCCGAAACCGGAGCTTCTGGCGCTGACCACCGCCATCCGCGACGTCATCGCCGATGCGATCGCCGCCGGCGGCTCGTCGTTGCGCGACCATATCCGGACGGACGGGTCGCTGGGTTACTTCCAGCATTCCTTTTCCGTCTACGACCGCGAAGGCACGGCCTGCAGCACGCCCGATTGCGCCGGCACGGTGGCACGCATCGTCCAGTCGGGCCGCTCGTCCTTCTATTGCGATCGGTGCCAGCATTAGGCCATTGCTGGCTTTCTTGAAAAATGCGCGTTGACGTCGCCCGGCTTTCGAGCTATATGCCCGCCCACAGTTCGGAAAGCCTTGGACGGCCTTCCACAAATGCTCCCCGCATGGCTGATACGAAAGGTCGCAACGACCGGCGCGGCGATGGCGGAGTTTGGTTTGAATTCGAAGAGAGGCATCCATGGCCAATACTACTTCGGCGAAGAAGGCGACCCGCAAGATCGCTCGCCGCACCGCAATCAACAAGAACCGCCGCTCGCGCGTCCGCAGCTTCATCCGCAAGGTTGAGGAAGCTATCGCTTCGGGCGATCTCGCCGTCGCCCAGGAAGCCCTCAAGGCTGCCCAGCCGGAACTGGCCCGCGCTGCCACCAAGGGTGTGTTGCATCGGAACACCGCTTCCCGCAAGGTGTCCCGCCTGGCGAGCCGCGTGAAGGCTCTGGCGGTCTAAATTTTCGTCAATTATGACGTGAAATGATAAGCCCGGTCGCGAGACCGGGCTTTTCGGATTCTGGCCTTCCGCCACGGCTTGGTTAATTTCTCAAGACGGCCGCATGTCACTGGCATGACATAAAAATCCTTTTATTTTCAAAGGTTTGCGGAAGGTTGTATGGTCTCTGGATGACTCTCGTTGCGGCAGCTGGGCCGGTCTTTGAGTCAAGCGATTTTTTATTTTTTTTGTTTTTCCCGCCGCTCCAAATTGGCCTTTTTTGAATCTCCTTGATTCAAAAGCGATTCTTGATGAAGGCCTTTGTGACACCCAAATTGCGGCTCCGGAGTCAATGCCCGTCCCTTAATTTTGCGTAAAATTCATCATTGATCTCGGCATATGATCCTGCCTAAATGCCTCTCAACGGGGGGCGCGGACACCACCTTCACAATGTTGGCTCATTTGACGCTGAACAAGCGGAAGAGTGGTTTTGTCTCCTGGGAAGCGGCGTGTTCTACGCCGTCTTTTCAAACAGTTGACGGGAATTTAACGGTATCGGTATCGATACCGCGCGGGCTGTCTTGCGGCTTCGCGTCCTCTGGTGTTTTGAGTGATCAGGGAGGGCATGAAAAACATTCGAGTCTCAACGACGAGGGCGAGGATCGGATGGCGGCGGTTGAGCCCGCAGAGGGAACGGCAAGGCCGGTTCCTTCAGGTCGGTGTTGCCGGATTGGCCCGGTGACCCAACTTAACAGGATATGACCGGCGCGGGCCAGCGGGGCACGGACCGGAGAAAAGAATAAGGCTCGGGCGAGCGGGATAGTTTCGCCCGACAACGAGAATTTGGAAGGCGGCGACAATGCAAGTGAATATGATGACGACCGGTGCCCTTGGAGACGGGGACAAGGCACCGAAGCCGTTTGACGCGGTATGCTCCGAGGTGACGGAGGATAAAACCGGTATGACCTATAACGCACTGTTCGATCGGTTCAGTGCCCGATTGAAGGCTCAAGTCGGTCAGGATGTCTATGCAAGCTGGTTTGCACGGCTCAAGCTGCATTCGGTGTCCAAGAGTGTCGTGCGGTTGACGGTGCCGACGACGTTCCTCAAGTCCTGGATCAACAACCGCTATATCGATCTCATCACCGGTATCTTCCAGGCGGAAGATCCCGAAATCCTCAAGGTGGAAATCCTGGTGCGCACGGCGACCCGGAGCGTCCGGCCCTCCGCCGCCGAGGAAAGCCAGTCCGCGGCCGAACCGGCTCCGGCCCAGCCGCGCCGCAGCGCGCCGCAGAGCATCGGCCAGGTCGCCGCAAGCGCCGGCGCCGTGCCGCAGCGCCCGGCCTCCGCCCCGGGCCCGCTGTTCGGCTCGCCGCTCGACTCCCGCTACACCTTCGAGTCCTTCGTGGAAGGTTCTTCGAACCGCGTTGCGCTCGCCGCCGCCAAGACCATCGCCGAAGCCGGCGCCGGTGCGGTGCGCTTCAATCCGCTGTTCATCCATTCGACGGTCGGTCTCGGCAAGACGCATCTGCTGCAGGCAATCGCCAATGCCGCAGTCAACAGCCCGCGGCTGCCGCGCGTCGTCTATCTGACGGCGGAATATTTCATGTGGCGTTTTGCCACCGCCATCCGCGACAATGACGCGCTGACGCTGAAGGACTCGCTGCGCAACATCGACCTTCTGATCATTGATGACATGCAGTTCCTGCAGGGCAAGATGATCCAGCACGAATTCTGCCATCTGCTCAACATGCTGCTCGACAGCGCCAAGCAGGTCGTCGTGGCTGCCGACCGCGCCCCCTGGGAGCTGGAATCGCTCGATCCGCGCGTCCGTTCGCGCCTGCAGGGCGGTGTGGCGATCGAACTCGATGTTCCCGACTACGACATGCGGCTGGAAATGCTGACGCAGCGGCTGCAGTCCGTCCGCAAGGACGATCCGTCGATCGACATTCCCGGCGATATCATTTCGCATGTCGCCCGCAACATCACCGCGAGCGGCCGCGAGCTGGAAGGCGCCTTCAACCAGCTGATCTTCCGCCGCTCCTTCGAACCCAACCTGTCGATCGACCGCGTCGACGAACTGCTCGCCCATCTCGTCGGCTCCGAGCCGAAGCGGGTGCGCATCGAGGACATCCAGCGCATCGTCGCAAGGCATTACAACGTCTCGCGCCAGGAACTGGTCTCGAACCGCCGCACGCGCGTGATCGTCAAGCCGCGCCAGATCGCCATGTATCTGTCGAAGACGCTGACGCCACGGTCCTTCCCGGAAATCGGCCGGCGTTTTGGCGGCCGCGATCATACCACCGTGCTGCATGCGGTGCGCAAGATCGAGGAGCTGATCTCCGGCGATACCAAGCTGAGCCATGAGATCGAGCTTCTGAAGCGTCTGATCAACGAGTGATCGTGTTGCCGGGCGAGACGGTTCGACTGTCTGCGGCCCGGCATTTATCTGTTTGTGCCCTCAGGCCTCATCCTTTCGTGCAAAAAGGGTGAGGCTTTTTGCTGTTGGTGCCGCGCTCAAGGCTTGCGGGCGCAGGCGATGATTTCGGCGCTGTCGGGCGTGAAAGGATTGCCGTTCCAGTCGCCGTCAAGTTCGATGCCGGTAAACCCCGTGGCCTGCAGCATCGCGGTAATTTCCGTCGATGGCGGAAAACGAAGGCGGCTATGGCTGGCCTTGACGATGCCGGTCTCGATAAATCGATGCTCGCTGACAAAGGTCACCCATTCGCCCTCCACCGCCGTCACCGCGTGGTGAACGTCAACGTGCCCCAAACCCTCCACCACGATGCGCCGGGCCGAGTGCTGTGGCGTCCAACCTTGCCAGGCGCGCCGCAACGGGTTGCGACTGTCGAAAACAAGGCGGCCGCCGCTCTCCAGGTGCCGGAAGGCGGCCTGCAGCACGGCGCGGGCGTCGTCGGCTGCAAAGACCTGGAAGACATGGCCGGTCATGATCGCCAGGTCGAAACGCTGCGGCAGGTCGAGCGTGCGCGCATCCGCCTCGACCCAGTTGATCCGACCGTCCACGTCGTTGTTGCGGGCCACGGCAAGCATGGCTGCCGCCGGCTCGACGCCGGTGACCTCATGGCCGCGCTCGGCAAAAAGCTGTGCCGTCAGGCCTGTGCCGCAGCCGATGTCGAGGATGCGGTCTCCGGGGGCGGCACGACCGAGATAGAAGGCGGTATCGTCGCCCGCAGGGTTCAGCGCGTCGTAGAGCGCCGTCAGTGCCGGATCGGTGTAGATCGTCTCCATGGAATGCTGTTCTCCGGGTTTTCTTATGCTGGCGCGCCTGCCGCTTCTGCGAGTAGCCAGCGCCGGAAGGCGGCGACGGCCGGCCGCTCCAGGGCCACGGCCGGATAAACGAGGTGATAGGCAAGCCGGCTTGCCAGCCCGAGCGGGAAGGGGGCGGCAAGCTGCCCCTCCGCCAACTCCCTCTCGATAAAGGAGCCGCGGACCAGCGCAAACCCCAGGCCGGCCTTGGCGGCTTCCACGGCGCCGTTGCCGTCGGCGAAGATCGGGCCGTGGGCTGCCGGCGCCGGATCGACACCGGCAGCCTCCAGCCACAATTCCCAGTCGCGGCGATAGACGTCGTGGATCAGCGTCATGCCGGCAAGTGCTTCCGGCGCCGGTGAGGCTCCTAGGCGGGCGACCAGTGCCGGCGTGGCGACGGGGATCAGGTCGTCGTCGATCAGCCGCTGGCTGACGAGGCCTTCGTAAGCGCCAAGGCCATGCCGCACGGCGATATCCACGCCGTCGCGGGCAAAATCCATGATCCGGTAGGAGGGGCTGATGCGTACGTCGATGCCGGGATGCTGCGCCTCGAACCGGCCGATGCGCGGCACCAGCCATTGCATCGCGAAGGTCGCCGTACAGGTGACCGTCAGCACCGAGCCGCGGGCCCGCGCCCGCACGGCCGCCGTCGCCTCACGCACCAGCCGGAAGGCGGTGCGCAGCGTCGCGAAATAATCGGCGCCTTCGGCCGTCAGCGCCAGGCTGCGCGGCCGGCGCGTGAAGAGCTGGATATCCAGCGTCGTCTCGAGTTCACGCACCTGCAGGCTGACGGCGCCGGGCGTGACGTGCAACTCCTCCGCGGCCAGCTTCATGCTCAGATGCCGTGCCGTCGCCTCGAAGGCGCGCAGGGACGAGAGGGAGGGGAGCAGATCGCCCATGATTTAGAATAACTCGTTCATGAGGCGGAAAAATCTCCTTTGTCAGGCCGCCAGATTTCAAGGGATAATGAACAAAATTTGACGGTTTGCAAAGAAGCCTATGGCTGCGCACAGCTGAGTAAAACTCAATTCAAGGAGAGAAATTTCATGTCTCGGCAAAAATCCATGGGTACGATCGAGTGGTTGATGCTCATCGTCCTTTCCATCCTCTGGGGCGGGTCCTTCCTGTTCAACGGCATCCTGGTCAAGGTCTGGCCGCCCTTCACCATCGTCGCGGCGCGTGTTGCGCTGGCTGCCCTGGCGCTGCATCTGATCCTGCGCATCAGCGGCCAGGCGATGCCGCGCGACAGCAAGTCCTGGGCGGCGTTCTTCGGCATGGGGTTGCTCAACAATGTCATCCCCTTCTCGCTGATCGTCTGGGGCCAGACACACATTGTCAGCGGCCTTGCCTCCATCCTCAATGCCACGACGCCGCTTTTTGCCGTCATCGTCGCGCATCTGCTCACCCAGGATGAAAAGATAACTGCAGGACGGCTTGTGGGCGTGCTCACCGGTTTTGCCGGGGTGGCGCTGATGATCGGGCCAGCCGCCCTCAATGGCCTCGGCGACAATACGCTGGCGCAGCTTGCCGTGCTCGGCGGGGCGCTGTCCTATTCCGTCGCCGGCATTTTCGGCCGTCGTTTCAAGCGCATGGGCATGGCGCCGATGCTGCCGGCGGCAGGACAGGTGACAGCTTCGGCAATCATGCTTGTGCCGGTGGCGCTGATCGTCGATCGGCCGTGGACGCTCGGTATGCCCGGCACGGAAACGCTGGCGGCACTGGCCGGCCTCGCCTTGTTGTCGACCGCCATTGCCTATGTGCTGTTCTTTCGCATCCTGGCGACGGCCGGCGCCACCAATCTGATGCTGGTGACCTTCCTGATCCCGGTCAGCGCCATCCTGCTCGGCGCCCTCGTGCTCGGCGAACAGCTTCTGCCGAAACATTTTGCCGGCATGGCGATGATCGCCATCGGCCTTGCTGCGATCGACGGGCGCATCGCCCAGGCCTGGAAAGGCAAGACTGCGTCGCCATGACCGGAAAGGTGGTCAGCAGGCGAGATCGGCGACCACGGAATCGAGGATCAGCATGCCGGACGGCGTGCAGCGCAGGCGGGAATTGCCGAGCCGCTCGATAAAGCCGTGGTCGAGAAGCGCCTGCTCGCGGTTCGGATCGGGATCCCGGCCGGACAATTGCTGCCAGCGGGCGAGATCGACGCCTTCCTTCAGGCGCAGGCCCATGAGCAGCAACTCATCGGCCTGCTCGTCATATCCAAGCAATTCTTCATCGACCATGCCGTGGCCGTTCTTCTCGACTTGGTCCACCCAGGTCTCCGGCCGGCGTTCGGTCGCGGTCGCCAGCTTGTCGCGGCCGCGCGTCAGCCGGCCATGGGCGCCGGGGCCGATGCCGGCGTAATCGCCGTAACGCCAGTAGGTGAGGTTGTGGCGGCTTTCGGCGCCCGGCCGGGCATGGTTGGAAACCTCATAGGCCGGCAGGCCTTCCCGGGCAGTGATCTCCTGCGTCGCTTCGTAAAGCAGCGCCGACTGGTCGCCGTCGGGTACGATGAATTTTCCGGCCTTGTGCAGGCCGAAGAAGGGCGTGCCTTCCTCGATGGTCAACTGGTAAAGCGACAGGTGATCGACGGCATAAGAAATCGCCTGTCGCAGCTCCGCCTCCCAAGCCTCCACCGTCTGGTGCGGCCGGGCATAGATAAGATCGAAGGACATGCGCGGAAAAATGTCGCGGGCCAGCCCGATCGCCTTCAGCGCGTCCTCGACATTGTGCAGCCGGCCGAGAAATTTCAGGTCCGCATCGTTGAGCGCCTGCACACCGAGCGATACGCGGTTGACACCGGCGGCGCGGTAGCCGCGGAAGCGGGTCGCCTCGACGCTGGAGGGGTTGGCCTCCATGGTGATCTCGATCCCATCTGGCACATGCCAGTGGCGGGCGATGCCGTCGAGGATGGCCTCGACCGTCTCCGGCGCCATCAGCGACGGCGTGCCGCCGCCGAGGAAGATGCTGGTCACCGTCTTCGGGCCGCTCAGCTTGCGCATCCACTCCATCTCGCGCAGGAAGGCGGCGGCAAAACGCGGCTGGTCCACCGGTTGGTGGCGCACATGGCTGTTGAAATCGCAATAGGGGCATTTGGCGGCACAGAAGGGCCAATGCACATAGACGCCGAAACCGGGCTCGCCGGTATCGGGCAGCAAGTCGCCATAACCGATGGAAGGCTGATCAGGCTTCAAGGCAGGTCTCGACAAAAAGCTTGAAGGCGCGGGCGCGGTGCGACAGCGCCTGGGCATCGCCGGGTTTCCAGCCGTGCTTTTCTTCGGCGCTCATTTCCCCGAAGGTGAGATCGTAGCCGACGGGCTGGAACACCGGATCGTAGCCAAAACCCTGCGTGCCGCGCGGCGGCCAGGCGACATGGCCTTCCACCTCGCCGCGGAACATCTCGACATGACCGTCCGGCCAGGCGAGGCAGAGCACGCTGACGAAACGGGCGGTGCGGCTTTCGAAATGCGTGGCGCCGGCCTTTTGCAACGCCTGCTCCACCTTTTCCATTGCCATGGCGAAATCGCGGCTGCCGTCCTCGCGTTCGGCCCAATTGGCGGTGTAGACACCGGGCGCACCACCCAAAGCATCGATAACGATGCCGGAATCGTCCGAAAGCGCCGGAAGGCCGGACGCCTTGGCAGAGGCCAGGGCCTTGATGGCGGCATTTTCTTCGAAGGTCGTGCCGGTCTCGTCAGGCTCTTCGAACTTCAGTTCCGCCGCAGAGTTGGCGGAAAAGCCGAAAGGGCCGATGAGATCGGCGATCTCGCGGATCTTGCCGGCATTGTGGCTGGCGACGACGATGGTCTTGGTATCGAGCTTGCGCATGGTCTTTCCTATTCGATTCCCCAGATGCGGGCCTCGGCGCATTCCAGGCTGTTGCCGGCCGGGTCGCGGAAATAGAGGGAACGGCCGCCATTCGGCCAGGTAAAATCCGCTTCGATGGCGACACCGGCAGTTTTCAGCGCTGCGATCATCGCCGCGAAATTCTCCGCTGCCAGCCGGAAGCAGGCATGGCCTGCGCCGCTCGTGCCGTGCGGCGGCACCGGCAGGGCGGCGCCGTCTTCCGGCGGCTTTACCGTTTCCAGCGGGTTGAAGATCAAAAGCACGCCGGAACCGCAGCGATAAAACACATGCCGGTTGCCGACGCGGGCGATCGTCTCAAGGCGGAGAATGCCGCCGTAAAATCGCTCCGCCGCATCCAGGTCCGGCGCATAAAGCGCGGTCTCGAGCATGGCTTCGATCAACGGCTGGCTCATGGCGTTACGCCCGTTTCTTCCTCACGCCACCGCTTGCTTCTGCAGCGTCACCAGTTCGGCGATACCGTTGCGGGCAAGCTGCATCAGCGTCGAAAATTCTTCTTCCGTGAACGGCTTGCCTTCGGCAGTGCCTTGGATCTCGACGATGCCGCCGGCGCCGGTCATGACGAAGTTGGCGTCGGTCTCGGCGGCTGAGTCTTCCAGATAGTCGAGGTCGATGACCGGCTGGTTGGCGAAGATGCCGCAAGAAATGGCGGCAACGTGATCCTTCAGGACACGCTCGACCTTCACCATGTTGCGGCCTTCCATCCACTTCAGGCAGTCGTAGAGGGCAATCCATGCCCCGGTGATCGAGGCGGTGCGGGTGCCGCCATCGGCCTGGATGACGTCGCAATCGATGGTGATCTGCCGTTCGCCGAGCGCTTCGAGGTCGACGATGGCGCGCAGCGAGCGGCCGATCAGCCGCTGGATTTCCTGGGTGCGGCCGCCCTGCTTGCCGGTGGCGGCTTCGCGCTTCATGCGTTCGCCGGTGGCGCGCGGCAGCATGCCGTATTCGGCCGTCACCCAGCCCTTGCCGCTGTTGCGCAGCCACGGCGGCGTCTTGTCCTCAAGACTTGCGGTGCAAAGCACATGGGTGTCGCCGAATTTGACGAGACAGGAACCCTCTGCATGTTTGGAAAAACCGCGCTCGAAGGAAACCTTGCGCATCTGGTCCGTTTTTCTGCCTGAAGGCCGCATGTGAAACTCCTGCTGTTGTGAGACGCCTTCTACGGCTGGCCGACGCCTTTTGCAAAGGAAAAGGCGCTGTCGCCTGCGGGAATCCGCCGCCGGAAGCACCGTAATACAACCGTTTCAAGCTTGCTGCCACGCTTTGACCATGCCAGCCTCGGCGCGTGAACCAATGGCTTCGAGGATGTCGATGAGCGAAACACACGAGGGTGGGTGCCTGTGCGGCCATATCCGTTTTACTGCAAAAGGCCGGCCGGGCAATCCGCACAGCTGTTCCTGCGATGTCTGCCAGCGGCATTCGGGCGGCTTGACGTTGTGCTGGGTGGAGTTTCCGAGCGAGGCGGTCAGCTGGGTGGGTGAGGGTGGGGCGCCCAGTCTCTACCGCTCGTCCGATTATTCCAGCCGGGCCTTCTGTCCGCGCTGCGGCAGCACGCTCGGCGCCGTCGATGATGCGCCGGTGATTGCGCTGGTGCTCGGCAGCTTCGACGACAAGGAAGCCGAGAGCCTGAAGCCGCTGTCGCACTCCTTCGAGCCGCCGGAGACGGCCTGGTGGCGGGTGGCGACTAAGGTCTGACGCATCCCCACGCGTTTTTCACATTTCCCTTTGTGGATCGGCGTCGGCATGCCTATATTCCCTTCAGGATCAACGATACGGTTTTTACGGGAAAGATGGGTTTAGGGCAGACGCCGGACAGGGATGTGAGCGCAGCGCTGGACGATCGCTCAAGGGAAATCTTCCGGCGAATAGTGGAGGAGTATCTCGAAAACGGCGAGCCGCTGGGTTCCCGCAACCTCTCCCGCCTGTTGCCGATGTCGCTTTCCCCGGCTTCGGTGCGCAATGTCATGGGCGATCTCGAAGAGCTCGGCCTGATCTATTCTCCCCATATCAGTGCCGGCCGGCTTCCCACGCAGATGGGCCTGCGCTTTTTCGTCGATGCCTTCATGCAGGTCAGCGCGCTTTCGCAGGAAGATCGCGCCAGCATGGATCGCCAGATGGGTCCCGTGCAGCGCGGCCAGACGGTGGAAGGCCTGATGAACGAGGCGAGCCGCATGCTGTCCGGCATGTCTCGCGGCGCCGGCCTGGTGGTCACCGCCAAGTCTGACCAGGTGCTCAAGCATGTCGAGTTCATCCGGCTGGAGCCGACCAAGGCGCTGGCGGTGCTGGTTGGCGACCATGACCAGGTGGAAAATCGCATCATCGAACTGCCGGCCGGCGTCACCTCGTCACAACTCACCGAAGCCGCCAATTTCCTCAACGCTCACATGATCGGCCAGACGCTGCCGGATCTGCGCAAGCAACTGCAGGTCCTGAAGAACCAGGTGCGGCAGGAACTGGACAGCCTGTCCCAGGACCTGGTCGAGCGTGGCCTGGCGGTGTGGTCCGGCGGCCAGGACGACGACAAGCCGACACGGCTGATCGTCCGCGGCCGCGCCAATCTGTTGGAAGGCGTCGCCGGTACGGAAGACATCGACCGGCTGCGGATGCTGTTCGACGACCTGGAGAAGAAGGACAGCCTGATCGAGATCCTCAATCTCGCCGAAAGCGGTCCGGGCGTGCGCATTTTCATCGGTTCGGAAAACAAGCTGTTCTCGCTTTCTGGTTCGTCGCTGATCGTCGCGCCCTACCGGGACGGCGAGGATCGCATCGTCGGCGCCGTCGGCGTCATCGGCCCGACGCGGCTCAACTATTCGCGCATCGTGCCGATGGTCGATTACACCGCCCAGATCGTCGGCCGCATGGCACGGACGCTGCTGTAGCGACGGCGGACGGGCGCGGTTGCGGCCGAAACTTCGGGTAAACCCTTGATTTTTTCCCGCCAAACCTCGATATCGGGCTCAAATCCCAAAACAGTGACTGGAGATACGTCATGACCGACGAGACCCCTACGAATGGCCCCGACGCCGCCGTGAACCACACCGAGGCCGGTCCCGCCGAAACCGCCGCTGCGGAGGCGGCCGGCACCTTCGATCCGACCGAGGCGCTGAAGGCTGAAAATGCCGACCTGCGCGACAAGTTCCTCCGTCTCGCCGCTGAGATGGACAACCTTCGCCGCCGCACCGAACGCGACGTGAAGGATGCCAAGGCCTATGCCGTCACCGCTTTTGCCCGCGACATGCTCGGCGTTTCCGACAACCTGCGCCGCGCCCTCGACGCCATTCCGGCCGACCAGCGGGCCGCAGCCGAAAGCGGTCTCAATGCCCTGATCGAAGGCGTCGAGATGACCGAGCGGTCCATGCTTTCAGCGTTCGAACGCCATGGCGTGCGCAAGCTGGAGCCGGAAGGCCAGAAGTTCGATCCGAACTTCCATCAGGCGATGTTCGAAATCCCCAATCCCGATGTACCGAACAACACCGTCGTGCAGGTGGTGCAGGCCGGCTACACGATCGGCGACCGCGTCCTGCGCCCGGCCATGGTCGGTGTCGCCAAGGGCGGCGCCAAGGCGGAAGCCCAGCCGTCCGAACCGGGCACGGCCGGCATCAATGAAGGCGACGCCTGAGGCGTGAAACGGCGGAGAGCCATCGGCTCTCCTGCCGCCGGGCGGTCCCGGTGACTGCGCCTTGCGGCCTTTGTCGAGGAAAAGCGAAAAGGCCGCGAGTGTTTGCAGCCGATGACACTGACGATGGCTCCGGCGGTCGCCGGCCGGAGCATGCGCCTCAGGCGGCGTTGGACGTTTCTTCCTGATTGAGGAAGGCATAGATCGCCGAGGCGGAATCCGTGGCGCGCAGTTTGGCGACCAGATCCTGGTCGCGCAGCACGCGGGCGATCCGCGACAGGGCCTTGAGATGGTCCGCACCGGCACCTTCGGGCGCCAGCAGCAGGAACACCAGATCGACGGGCTGGTCGTCCAGCGCCTCGAAATCGACCGGCTGGTCCAGGCGGGCAAAAATGCCGGTGATGGAATGGATGGCGTTCAGCTTGCCGTGCGGTATGGCGATGCCGTTACCGACGCCGGTGGAGCCGAGACGCTCGCGCTGCAGGATTACGTCGAAGACTTCCCGTTCCGGCAGTCCGGTGAGCTTTGCGGCCCTGGCCGCAAGCTCCTGGAGCAGCTGCTTTTTGGAATTCACCTTCAGGGCAGGAATAATCGCATCTTGTCGCAGGAGATCTGCCAACGCCATTCTCTTTGTCCTTCATGTGCCGAGAAAAAGGGGTCGGGATGCCCGGCCGGTATCGACCGGGCATCCCCCGTGTTCATTCTCAGCTCTTTACACTGGCGGCATCGATCCAGCCGATATTACCGTCGCGGCGACGGTAAACAATATTCAGTTCTTCCTTGCCGGCACTGCGGAACATGAAGACCGGCTCGTCCGTCATGTCGAGCGCCATCACGGCGCTGGCGACCGACATCGTCCTCAGCGACTTGCTGCTTTCGGCGACGATCGTCGGCGCATAGTCCTCCGAGATTTCCTCCTGCTCGTCGGGAATGGCATCCATGACCGTATAGGCAATTTCCGCACCATTGCCGTTAAGGCCGCTGTGATGGTCCTTCAGCTTCCGCTTGTAGCGCCGCAGACGCTTCTCGATACGCTGGGCTGCGCCATCGAACGCCGCCTGCGGATCGTTCGCTTCACCCGTGGCATGCAGGCTGACCCCGCTGTCCAGGTGAATCTTGCAATCCGCTGCAAAACGCGAACCGGACTTTTCAACTGTAACCTGACTTGAATACCCCCCGTCGAAGTATTTGGTTACGGCCTCGCCGATGTGGTCCTCGATCCGCGAACGGAACGTTTCACCAATCTCCATATGTTTCCCGGATACACGCACACTCATGGAATTTTCCTTCTTGTCGTGATTTGCGAGTATCAGTTTACGCCAAGGCACTCGCTCATCCAAGCGTTTCACGCGGCGAACATTGTTTTGCGCCGCTAAACTTAACCGTGAAGTGGGGAAATGATCGGGAGCTAGGTTTTCCTGTTCCAATTGCGGCGCGCTTCTAGCGCCCGGTGCCCCGAGAGTCAAGGGCCGTCAGGGAATTTTTAACGGATCCACAGGGACGTCGCCTCAGAAAGCGGAAACCTTCGAAAGCGCCCGCTTTTCCCGTCTCCGTTGTACCGAGGAGGGAATGTTCATCGCCTCGCGATACTTGGCCACCGTCCGGCGGGCGAGATCGATGCCGGCCCGCTTGAGCAGATCGACGATGTCGTCGTCGGACAACACCGCCTCCGGCGTCTCCTGGTTGATCAGCGCGCGGATGCGATGGCGCACCGCCTCGGCCGAATGGGTGTCGCCGCCCCCGGCCGAGCCGATCGACACGGTGAAGAAATATTTGAGTTCGAACAGGCCGCGCGGCGTCAGCATGTATTTGTTGGAGGTGACGCGGCTGACGGTGGATTCGTGCATCTTGATCGCCTCGGCCACCGTCTTGAGGTTGAGCGGGCGAAGCTGGTCGACGCCGTGGACGAGGAAGGCGTCCTGCTGGCGGACGATTTCGGTCGCTACCTTCATGATCGTCTTTGCCCGCTGGTCGAGGCTGCGGGTCAGCCAGTTGGCGGTCTGCAGGCATTCGGACATGAAGGCATGGTCTTCGCCCGGCCGGTGCCTGTGCTTGGCAACCTCGGCATAATAGGACTGGTTGACGAGCACACGCGGCAGGGTGTCGGGATTGAGCTCCACCAGCCAGCTGCCGTTTGCAGCCGTCCGCACCACCACGTCGGGCACGATCGCTTCCGAAACCGCGGTTTCGAAGCTGCTGCCGGGTTTGGGGTTGAGCTTGCGAATCTCGGTCAGCATGTCGAGCAGGTCTTCCTCGTCGACGCCGCAGATCCGTTTCAGCGACAGGAAGTCGCGCCGGGCCAGAAGTTCGAGATGGTCGACCAGCGCGGCCATTGCCGGGTCCAACCGGTCGCGCTGCCTGAGCTGGATCGCCAGGCATTCGCTGAGCGAACGGGCAAAGACACCTGGTGGATCCAGCGTCTGCAGCGCCTCTAGCACCGTCTCGACGTCGGTTACGCTGCGGCCGAGCCGCAAGGCGACCTCCCGCAGATCCGCCTGCAGGTAACCGGCTTCGTCGAGCTGGTCGATCAGAAGCTGGGCGGTCAGATGGTCGGCAGCCGTTGCCAGGGTGAAGGGAATCTGCTGGTTGAGGTGATCGCGCAGCGTCGTCTGACCGGCGACGAAATCGTCGAGATCGGCGCTTTCGCCGCCTTGGCTGCCCGGCATCGACTTCCACTGGCTCATCAACTCGGGGGCATCGGGGCGCGGCGCCATGCCTTCGTCGGAAAAACCGCTGTCGAAATTGGTGTCGAGCTGGCTGCTCAGACGATCGGCCGTGCCGGTGTGTTCGCTTTCATACCAGTCGGAGGCGAGATCGCTGCCGCGCGTCTCGACCGGGTCGCTGCCGGCCGGCTCGTCGCTGCCGGAAAAGGGGCCGTCATCGTCCCGCGTGCCGCCGAATTCGCCATCGGATGGCGCGAAATCGAGCAGCGGATTCTTTTCGACTTCCTGGGCGATGAACTGGTTGAGCTCGAAATGCGTCATCTGAAGCAGCTGGATCGACTGCATCAGTTGCGGGGTCATCACCAGCGACTGGCTCTGGCGCAGGAAGAGACTGGCGGACAATGCCATGACGGACGCGAAACTCCCCTTCGGCTCGGTCGCAATCCCGCATAAATCCGCGCGGAATTGCAACTGGCCCAAAAATTGCTTTTTTATTGGGTTTGGTCAAGCAAGGAGTGGGGCGCCTGTCGAATTTCCGTCATGAAGGACGGGCTAGAGGCTGAACTTGTCGCCGAGATAGAGGCGGCGGACTTCCGGGTTGTTGACGATGTCGTTGGCCCGGCCATGCGTCAGCACTTCGCCCGCATGGATGATATAGGCACGGTCGATCAGGCCCAGCGTCTCGCGGACGTTGTGGTCGGTGATCAGCACGCCGATGCCGCGGGCCGTCAGGTGCCGCACCAGGTTCTGGATGTCGGAGACCGAGATCGGATCGACGCCGGCAAAAGGTTCGTCGAGCAGCATGAAGGTCGGATCGGTCGCCAGCGCGCGGGCGATTTCAAGACGCCGGCGTTCGCCGCCCGACAGCGCCACCGCCATCGACTTCCGCAGCTTCTGGATATGGAATTCCTCGAGCAGGGAGTCGAGCTTCTGCTCGCGGCGCTGCTTGTTGGAATCGTGCACCTCCAGGACGGCGCGGATGTTTTCCTCCACCGTCAGCCCGCGGAAGATCGAGGCTTCCTGCGGCAGGTAGCCGACGCCGAGGCGGGCGCGGCGATACATCGGCATGGAGGTCACATCATTGCCGTTGATCTCGATCGAACCCTCGTCGACCGGCACCAGGCCGGTGATCATGTAGAAACAGGTGGTCTTGCCGGCGCCGTTCGGCCCCAGCAGGCCGACGGCCTCGCCGCGGCGGACCACCAGCGAGGCGCCATTGACGACGCGCCGTGTATTGTAGGTCTTCGTCAAACCGCGGGCGATCAGCGTGCCTTCGTAGCGCGCCTTGTCGGTGGGCGATGCCGCATCGGCCGCTGCCGGCGGCGATCCGGACTTGCCGAACAATTTTGAAAGGGGAGAGATGGTCACGGCCTGCCGGTTACTGTTTCTTCTGCCGCGACTTCGGGTCGAGCTGGATGTTGACGCGGCCGCCACAGCTGTCGAGCGTCGCCCGGCCGGTGTCCATGAGCACCGTCAACTTACAGCCGGTGAAGACGTTGGCGCCTTCGGACAATACCACGCGCTTGCCTTCGAGCACGAAGGTCTGGCTCGCCATGTCGAAGACGCCGGAATCGGCGGTCGCCTGCTGGGTGCCGGAGCTGAGGAACACCTTGTCCTTCACATTGATCTTGTCGATATCCGCATTGCCCGAGGCGACCGACGTGTCGGAACCGCCGTTCTTGCGGTAATAGACGGTCATCGTGCCGGCCTGCAGGGTCATTTCGCCCTGCACCACCTTCACGTTGCCGGTGAACAGCGCCAGGTTCTCCTGTTCCTTGATCTCCAGCTTGTCGCTTTCGATCTGGATCGGCTTGTCGTTGGAAAGCTTCAGGTTGTTCATCGAACCCGTCGTCTGCTGCGCAAGCGTATCGAAAGCAGGGGCGAGGGAGAGAGCAGCAAAAACAGCCGCTGCAGTATAACGGGTAAATATGCAATATGCTGTCATGGACGCAGCTCTCAATTGCCCTGGTTGCGAATGGTGGACGGGTCGACGTTCACCCGAACGTTGCCTTCGAAGGTGATAATGCGCCCCTTATCCGACATATCCAGTCGCTGCGCAAGAATCGAAGCCTGCTTGTAGTGAATGGAAACAGGGGCGTCGCTGCTCATCTTGCCGGCCTTGATATCCAGGTGGGCGGATTCGAACTTGGCTTCGAGGCCGGTGTTGAGGGTAATGGTAAAGGGTTTCGTCATTTCGAGCCGGTCGCTGTCGCGATTGTAGACCCCTTCGGCGGCGGCAACGCGGGCAATGATCTTGTCGTTCACCGGCACGGCGGCCTTGATCGTCTCCAGCGTGATCATCGCGGGGTTGCGGATATCCTGCAATGCCCTGAGCGCCGCCATGGAATAGCTGATGCCGTCGCCGTTGCGGCCGGAAATCGCCGGTTTTTCCATCACGACCTTGCCGTTTTCGATCTTGGCCGATTCGATGGTGATATTGTCGGGCAAATAGGCGCGGATGAGCGAGACGCCGATGAAGACGAAAGAAATGACGACGGCGGCGATCGGCAGCAGGATCTTCAGGCGGCGAACACGGGCGGAATGATGCAGCGCCAGAGCATAGGCGTCGCGAACCGGTCGCGAGCCGGCATCGGCAAGTCCCGAATTGTTCAGCGTGTTCAGCATTTTCTCATTCTCGTTCACATCCCGCGGGTGCCTGCGCCGTTCCGTATGCGCGCTGCGACCGCTTGCCAATATGGAGATTTTTTTGCAACAAACAATAAAAGGTGAAAAAATCCGTGAGCGTGCCGTTGATCGGCGGTGCCGGCGGACTATGAATGACACCACCTGATTTTCGCAAAGGATGGACGTAATGGATCAATCGGCGATAGCGGACCGGCGCCGGCTGCGCCGCAAGCTCGGCTTCTGGCGGATTGCAGCGGCGGTTCTGGTCATCGGCCTCGGCATCGCCGCCTTCCGGCTCGCCGGGGGCGACATGGCGGCGGGCAGCGGTTCGCCGCATATCGCCCACATCGAGATTTCCGGCCTGATCCAGGATGACGAGGAGCTTCTGGGCCGGCTGAAGAAGATCGGCGACAGCGACCGGGTCAAGGCGCTGGTCGTTTCCATCTCCTCGCCCGGCGGCACCACCTATGGCGGCGAGCGGATCTTCAAGGCGATCCGCGCCGTGGCCGAGAAAAAACCGGTGGTTTCCGACGTCCGGACGCTGGCGGCTTCTGCCGGCTACATGATCGCCACGGCCGGCGATACCATCATTGCCGGCGAAACCTCGATCACCGGGTCCATCGGCGTCATCTTTCAGTATCCGCAGACCAAGCAGTTGCTGGACAAGATCGGCGTGTCGCTGGAGGAGATCAAGTCGGCGCCTCTGAAGGCCGAGCCGTCGCCTTTCCACGATGCCAGCGAAGAAGCCAAGGCGATGATTCGCGCCATGGTGATGGACAGCTACGACTGGTTCGTCGATCTGGTCGCCGACCGCCGCAAGCTTTCGCGCGACGAGGTGCTGCGTCTTGCCGACGGCAGCATCTTCACCGGCCGCCAGGCCCTGAAGGCCAGGCTGATCGATACGCTCGGCGGCGAGGAGTCGATCCGCACCTATCTCACCGGCCGCGGCATTGACAAGGATCTCAAGATCGTCAAATGGGAGGCGCCCCGCACGGGCTCGGCCTTCGGTTTCGCCAGCGCGATTTCCACGGTGCTGAACCTGTTCGGCTACGGCGACATCAACCTCGGTACTGTCGCGACGGACAAGTTGTTTCTTGACGGTCTTATTTCAGTTTGGCAGGTTGGGCGCCATTGAAAAAACTAATTATTTGAGGGGGCTGTCGTGATCAAGTCGGAATTGGTGCAGATTGTGGCCGCGCGCAATCCCCATCTCTATCACCGCGACGTGGAAAACATCGTCAACGCGGTGCTCGACGAGATCACCGATGCGCTCGCCGCCGGAAATCGTGTCGAACTGCGTGGATTCGGCGCCTTCTCGGTGAAGAATCGCCCGTCGCGCTCCGGTCGCAACCCGCGCACCGGCGATGCCGTCTTCGTCGAGGAAAAGTGGGTGCCGTTCTTCAAGACCGGCAAGGAATTGCGCGAGCGCCTCAACCCGGGCAGCGCCGACGTCGACGACGAGGATTGATCGCTGCGGCCGGCAGCCCTATCTAGATTTTCGCCCCGCTGCCGCCACGGAAGCGCTGTAAGGACAGAAGGCCATGACGAAAAAAATCATCAATCTCATCATCCTTCTGCCGCTCGGCATCCTTCTCGTCGTCCTCTCGGTCGCCAACCGCCAGAGCGTCACGATGGCGCTCAATCCGTTCCGGCCGGAAGACCAGGTGCTCGGCATCACCGCGCCGTTCTTCGTCTTCCTCTTCGCCGCCCTGATCCTCGGCCTGCTGGTCGGCTCCTGCGCCACCTGGATGTCGCAGGGACGGTATCGCAAGCGGGCGCGCAACGAGGCCAAGGTGGCGCTCAAGCTGCAGGGCGAAGCCGAAACGCACAAGAAGCGCGCCGAGCAGCTCGCGGCGCAAGCCACGGGCTACGGGCAGCTGCCGGCGAAATAAGGCGAGGGCGGCTCACGCCGCGCCGTTGGCCCTGGCCTGCACCGCGGCGGTAAAATCCGTAAAGAATTGCTGCGCCAGCTTTTTCGAGGTCGAATCGATCAGGCGGGCACCGAGCTGCGCCAGCTTGCCGCCGATCTGCGCCTTGACGTCGTAAACGAGCAGCGTCTCCGCGCCCTCGTCTTTCAAGGTAACATCGGCCCCGCCCTTGGCGAAACCGGCGATGCCGCCTTTGCCTTCGCCCGAGATCGTGTAGCTCTCCGGCGCATTGATATTGGAAAGAATGACGTCGCCCGTAAAGGAGGCGGAGACGGGGCCGATCCTGATCTTGACCACGGCGGAAAGCTCCGTCGGAGACTTCATTTCCAGGCTTTGACAGCCTGGAATGCATTGCTTGAGAATCTCGGGATCGTTGAGTGCTGCCCATACCGCATCGCGCGGCGCGGCGATCCGTTCTTCACCGGTCATGTCCATGGCGTCTGGCCTCCTCCATTTCCGGCAAACTATGCAGATCGGAAACCGCTTTGCCAAGCGGCGGCGGAATGCTATTTGCTGCCTCTGTATTGAGATTGAGACGGAAAAGCCCGTGAAGAACAAAGAACGGCGGCCAGGACCGAAAAGAACGGCCGGCACGGCTGGAAAGCCCGCCCATGGCGGCGCGCCGAAGCACAAGAACACGTCGCCGCGCCAGGAATCCCGGCCGGCCCGAAGCGCGACTGGCGGCGAGGCACGGTCCGTAACCAGGGCCGCCGAGGCGCCGGAAGCCGAGCAGCGTCCGCTGATCGTGCGCACCGGCGAACGGCCGCCCGAACGGGTGCCGGTCATCCTGGAATCGACGGGTGCCGGCGATTTCCACCTGATCGACAGCGGCAACGGCGAGAAGCTGGAACAGTACGGGCCTTACCGCATCGTCCGTCCGGAAGCGCAGGCGCTGTGGCCGAAGGGCCTGCCGGCGCATGTCTGGGAAAAGGCGGATGCCATTTTCACCGGCGATACCGACGAGGACGGCATGGGCCGCTGGCGGTTTCCCCGCGAGGCGCTTGGCGAGACCTGGCCGCTCAGCCTGCTCGGCATCGATTTCCTCGGCCGTTTAACCTCCTTTCGCCATGTCGGCGTCTTTCCCGAGCAGATCGTCCACTGGAGCTGGGTGAAGCAGCAGGTGGAGGCCGCCGGTCGGCCTTTGAAGGTGCTCAACCTGTTCGGTTACACCGGTGTCGCCTCGCTGGTGGCCGCCGCCGCCGGTGCCGAGGTGACGCATGTCGATGCCTCGAAGAAGGCGATCGGCTGGGCGCGCGAAAACCAGTCGCTCGGCCGGCTCGACAAGCTGCCGATCCGCTGGATCTGCGAGGATGCGATGAAGTTCATCCAGCGCGAGGAACGCCGCGGCAACCGCTACGACATCATCCTCACCGATCCGCCGAAATTCGGCCGCGGGCCGAATGGCGAGGTCTGGCACCTGTTCGAGCACCTGCCGCTGATGCTTGACATCTGCCGCGAGATCCTGTCGCCGAAGGCGCACGGCCTGGTGCTGACCGCCTATTCCATCCGGGCGAGTTTCTATTCCATCCACGAGCTGATGCGCGAAACCATGCGCGGCCGCGGCGGTGTGGTGGAATCGGGCGAACTCGTCATCCGCGAGGCGGGGCTCGACGGCAAGACGCCCGGCCGCGCGCTTTCCACATCGCTCTTCAGCCGCTGGGTGCCGAAATGAACAATGATTTTCGTGACGGCGGCGTGCGCCGCGTCGGACAGGTGAAGGAAGTCACCAGCCTTTCCAATCCGATCATCAAGGACATCAAGGCGCTTTCCCAGAAAAAGAGCCGCGACGAGACGAAATCCTTCATGGCCGAGGGCCTGAAGCTGGTTATCGACGCGCTGGAGCTCGGCTGGACGATCCGCACGCTGATCTATTCCAAGGCGGCCAAGGGCAAGCCGGCGGTCGAACAGGTCGCGGTGAAAACCGTCGCTTCCGGCGGCCTGGTGCTGGAAGTCTCGGAAAAGGTTTTGTCTTCCGTGACGCGCCGCGACAACCCGCAGATGGTCGTCGGCATCTTCGAACAGCGCTGGACGGCGCTGAAGGCGATCAGGCCGCAGGACGGCGAAACCTACGTGGCGCTGGACCGCGTCCGCGATCCCGGCAATCTCGGCACGATCATTCGCACGGCCGATGCCTCCGGCGCCTCCGGTGTCATCCTCGTCGGCGAAAGCACCGATCCCTTCTCGCTGGAAACGGTGCGCGCCACCATGGGGTCGGTTTTCGCCGTCCCGCTCGCCCGTGCCACTCCGGAAGAATTCCTGAGCTGGAAGAAGACCTCGGGCGCGCAGGTCGTGGGCACGCATCTGGCCGGTGCGGTCGATTACCGCACGATCAACTACAAGAAGAAACCGGTGGTGCTTCTGATGGGCAACGAGCAATCGGGCCTGCCGGAGGCGCTGGCGAAGGAGGCGGATGCGCTTGCCCGCATTCCGCAGGCCGGCCGCGCCGATTCGCTCAATCTCGCTGTCGCAACGGCGGTGATGATCTTCGAGGCCCGGCGCCACCTCCTGACGCTGGATGCGCCGGCATGAATGGATCGAAACCCTTCCTGTTTGCCCGCCCCCTGCCGATCCTCATCTTCATCCTGATCGCCGTCGTGCTCGATCAGGCGATCAAGATCGCGGTCGATACCTATCTGCCGATGCAGGAGGCGGTGCCGGTCGTGCCGTTCCTGTACCTCTACCGCACCTACAATCTCGGTGTCGCCTTTTCGATGCTGTCGGGCATGGACGGCTGGTTCATCGTCGGCATGCGCATGCTCATCGTCGTCTTTGTCGTCTGGCTGTGGCGGCGCACGCCCGCCGACCACCGGTTTGCGCATACCGGTTTTGCCATGATCATCGCCGGCGCGCTCGGCAATCTGCTCGACCGGTTTCTCTATGGCCATGTCATCGATTATGTGCTGTTCCACACCGGATCGTGGTCTTTCGCCGTCTTCAATCTCGCCGACAGTTTCATCACCATCGGCGCCTGCCTGGTGGTCATCGACGAATTCGTACGGCCAAAAGCGAAGAAAAACTAAAATTTTACCATTCTCCTGAAGCCTATGGGAACGAGAGGCATGTTAGCCAGGATGCATGAGCAACCTGGCACAGCTTCAAAAACGCCTTGCTGCGGCCTTCGGGCCCGCTGCCGCTTCGCATGTTTCCTCCACCCACGAAGACGCGGCCATCTCCTCGGCCTTCGCCCGCTATGACGAAGTGCATGCGGCCGAAGCCGATCCCGTGACACCGGCGGTCGCCGAAGGCGATGGCGACGGGGTGGCCCGTCTCTGGCTCGGCGGCGGCGGCATGCTGGTGGCGGCATTCATCCTGGCCATGGGGCTGGGAACCGGCTTTTACACCTTGTGCGGCGCGCTTGGCGCTGTCCTGTTCGGCTCGGCACTGATCTATGTTCTGCAGCGCCCGTCGCCCGTCATCGTCCCCTGGGCTGAAAAGCCGGCCGCCGCGGCTGCGACGAAGCGCCAGGAAGAAATCTGGCAGGACCAGCGCTGGGAACAGGACGAAAATGTCGGCCTGCTCGGCGCTATCCATGATGCGCTCGGCGATATCGCCGTGGTGCGCGACATGAGCCGCCGCATCATCTATGCCAACGACACGTTCCGCGCGCTGACCGGCTGCGCCGTGCCCGAAGGGCGCAGTTGCGAAGAAATCGGCCTCGCCTTCCGCCCCGAGGCGGAGCCCTATCGTTTCGATGTCGAGATCGCCACGCCCTTCGGCCAGCGCATTTTCGTCTGGCACGACGTCATCGCCCGCGATGCTTCCACCGGCCAGCTCAAGATCCGCAGCATCGCCCGCGATGTCACCGAGGAGCGGCAGGCATCGAAGACCCGCGAGGCTGCCCGTATCAAGGCGGAAAACACCTCGGCTGCAAAATCCCGTCTCCTCGCCACCGTCAGCCACGAGATCCGCACGCCGCTCAGCGGTATTCTCGGCATGGGCCATCTGCTTGGCCAGACCAAGCTGACCGCCGAGCAGGCGAATTATTTGAACGGCATCCGCGAATCCGGCCAGGCGCTGTCGCAACTCGTACAGGACCTGCTCGATTTCTCGACCATCGAGGTCGGCCGCTTCCATCTGCATCCGCGGGCGGAATCGGTGCGCCACCTGATCGAGGGTGTTGTCGAGATGTTGTCGCACCGTGCCCACGAAAAGGAAATCGAGATCGCCTCGGCGGTCTCGCCCGATATTCCCGACGTCCTGAATTTCGATCCGGCCCGACTGCGGCAGGTGCTGTTTAACGTCATCGGCAACGCCGTGAAGTTTACCCATGCCGGCGGCGTGCTCGTCACGGCTGCCCTCGACGGCCGGCACCTGGTGATCACCGTCGAAGACACCGGCGCCGGCATGACGGCGGAAGAACAGGCCCGCATCTTCGGCGAATTCGAACAGGCCGGCAACGCCAGCGACAAGAGCGCCGGAACCGGCCTCGGCCTGTCGATTTCGGCCCGCATCATGCGCGAATTCGGCGGCTCGCTCAGCGCCGTCAGCGAAAAGGGCAGGGGCAGCACATTCAGCATCCGCCTGCCGCACCAGCTCAAGGGCGAAAACCGCAACCGCTCGATCCGCGAGAGCGAATTGCGCGGCAACGCCGTCCTGGTCATGGCGCCGACCGGCCCCGCCAGCCGCGCGATCGTGACGACCGTCGAAGCGCTCGGCGGACGGGTGGTCCTGGCTTCAGGCCTGGCCGCCACGGAAGAAGCCCTGCTGCAGGCGGAGCAATCCGGCGCGCCCTTTACCGATGTCATCGTCGACCATCGCCTGGCGACCGTTTTCTACGACCATGTTTCCGGCCGCGCCGATGTGGCACGCCTGCGGTCGATCTTCCTGGTCAATCCGGAGGAGCGCAATTCCCAGCCGCAGGGCGTTTTCGATGCCTGGCTCATCCGGCCGCTACGCGAGCGTTCGCTGGTCGATGTCCTGCGCGGCCGCATGCGGGGCATGGAAAAGCGCGACGCGCTGAACGACAACCAGCCTGGCTTCGGGCTGCCGGTGGTGCAGAAGCCGGCGCCCGGCCTGTCGATCCTGCTGGCAGAAGACGATCCGATCAACGCCATGCTGGTGCGGGCGACCCTGGAAAAGGGCGGCCACACGGTCCGGCTGGTGCAGGATTTTCCAAGCCTGCTCGAAGCCGTCGGCGAAGCGGAATTTCCTGATCTGATCATCACCGATCTCAACATGCCGGGCGGCGACGGCATGGAGGCGCTGGCGCGCATCCGCGCCGCCGAACGCCAGCAGGGCCATGGTGCCGTTCCGGTCATCGTGCTCTCGGCGGACGGGCGCGAGGAGGTGCGGCGCCTGGCCTTGCTCAACGGCGCCAACCGGATGTTCACTAAGCCGATCGACCCGGTTCGCCTGCTGGACGAGGTGCAGGCGCTCGGCCCGATGCGCACGGTCTGGACCGAGGCGAAATGACGGAGCCGGTCGCTTTGCGACCGGATGTCACTTTATTGTCGCATAGAAGTGGTTTATGACGCTGAATGAAATGGTAGCGGATGAATCGCCATGACCCTAGAGCTTTTGAACCGCGACATACCGGCCGATCAAGCCCAGGCTGGCACCGCCGGAAAACCGGCAGGCGCGGATGTCTTCGGCCGCATTGGCACCCTTGAGACGCGTCTTGCCCGCAACGATCGTGAAATCGAGGCTGCCCAGCGGATCCGTTACAAGGTGTTCGTCGAGGAGATGAACGCCACGCTGTCCCCCGATGCCATGCGTCTGCGCCGCGATTTCGACGGTTGGGATCTGATCTGCGACCATCTGCTGGTGGTCGACAACGCCATCGAAGGCGACATCGAGGACCAGATCGTCGGCACCTATCGCCTGCTGCGCCAGGAAATAGCGCTGGCCAAGGGCGGTTTTTATTCCGCATCGGAATTCATGATCGATCAGCTGATCGAAAACCATCCCGACAAGCGGTTCATGGAACTTGGCCGCTCCTGCGTGCTGCCGGACTACCGCACCAAGCGCACGGTGGAGCTTTTGTGGCAGGGCAACTGGGCCTATGCGCTGAAGCATGGCATGAGCGCCATGTTCGGCTGCGCCTCCTTCCACGGCGTGTTTCCGGAAGAGCATGCGCTGGCGCTCTCCTTCCTGCACCACAATGTCGCCGCCCGCGATGAATGGGCCGTCAGGGCGCGTCCGGAACTCTACCACAACATGGACCTGATGCCGACCGAAGGCATCAATGGCCGCAAGGCGCTGGCGGCCATGCCGCCGCTGATCAAGGGATATCTGCGCCTCGGCGCCATGGTCGGCCAAGGAGCGGTCATCGACCACGCCTTCAACACCACCGACGTGCTGATCGTCCTGCCGATCGCCTCGATCTCGGACCGCTACATCAATTATTACGGCGCCGACGCCGGCCGGTTTGCGAGCTGAGATTGAAAAGCCGCCGTCGTCTGAACGGCGGCATTCTCCATCTTTTACTTTTCTGCCATCCCGTCAAAACCGTACAGCGGTTTTGACGGGATGTCTCAAGAACGATCACGTCCCGGCATTGTAGGCGGCGATGGCGGCCATGTTGACGATGTCGCTGTCTTTCGCCCCCATCGAGGTGATCTGGACCGACTTGTCGAGGCCGACGAGCAGCGGGCCGATGACGGTGGAGCCGCCCAGTTCCTGCAGCATCTTCGTCGAGATCGAGGCGGAGTGGAAGGCGGGCATGACGAGCACGTTGGCCGTGCCGGAGAGCCGGCAGAACGGATATTGCTCCATCACCTTGCCGTTCAGCGCCACGTCGGCAGCCATTTCGCCGTCATATTCGAAGTCCACCCGCCGGCGGTCGAGGATCTTGACGGCTTCGCGGACGCGTTCCGAGCGCTCGCCTGTCGGATGGCCGAAGGTGGAATAGGCAAGCATCGCCACGCGCGGCTCGTAACCCATGCGCCGTGCGATGCCGGCGGCCTCTTCGGCGATGTCGGCCAGTTCTTCCGCAGACGGCATGTCGTGAACCGCGGTATCGGCGACGAAGACCGTGCGTCCGCGGGTCAACGCCAGCGAAACGCCGATCACCCGGTGCCCCGGCTTGGCGTCGATACAACGGCGCACTTCTTCCAGAGCGGTGGAATAGTTGCGCGTCGTGCCGGTCACCATGGCGTCGGCATCGCCGAGCGCCACCATGCAGGCGGCGAAGTGGTTGCGGTCGGTCTTGATCAGCCGCTGCACGTCGCGGTGCAGGTAGCCCTTTCGTTGAAGCCGGGCATAAAGATAGTCCGTATAGGCCTCGACCCGCGTCGAGATACGGGCGTTGACGATTTCGAGGCCCGGACGGTCGAGCTCGATGCCGGCCCGTTCCGCGGTGGCGCGGATCAGGTCCTCGCGACCGAGCAGGACGGCGGTGCCGAGCTGCTGGTTGGCGTAGGACACGGCCGCACGCATGACCTGTTCCTCCTCCGCCTCGGCGAAGACGACACGCTTGGGATGGCGGCGCACGCGCTCATAGAGACGCTGCAGCGTCGAGGCGATCGGATCGCGCCTTGCGGAGAGTTCGCGGGCATAACCCTCCAGGCTCGGAATATCCCGGCGCGCAACGCCGCTGTCGATGGCCGCTTTCGCCACGGCGACCGGGATCGCCGAAATCAGCCGCGGATCGAACGGCACGGGGATGATGTATTGCGGCCCGAAACGCGGGCGCACGCCCTGGTAGGCGGCGGCGACATCGTCCGGCACGTCTTCGCGGGCAAGGCTCGCCAAGGCCCGGGCGGCGGCGATCTTCATCGCGTCGTTGATCGTCGAGGCGCGCACGTCCAGCGCGCCGCGGAAGATATAGGGGAAGCCGAGCACGTTGTTGACCTGGTTCGGATAGTCCGAACGGCCGGTCGCCATGATCGCGTCGTCGCGGATACGCGACACTTCCTCGGGGGTGATTTCCGGATCGGGATTGGCCATGGCGAAAATGATCGGCCTCGGTGCCATGGAGCGTATCATGTCTTCGGTGAAGGCGCCCTTCTGCGACAGGCCGAAGACGACGTCGGCGCCGTTCATCGCTTCTTCCAGCGAGCGGCGGTCGGTCTTCACCGCATGCGCCGATTTCCACTGGTTCATGCCCTCGGTGCGGCCCTGGTAGATGACGCCCTTGGTGTCGCAGAGGATGATGTTTTCCGGGTTGAAGCCCATCGACTTGATCAGTTCGACGCAGGCGATGGCCGCGGCACCCGCGCCGTTGCAGACGAGCCGTGTGGTCTTCAGGTCGCGGCCGGTCAGCTCCAGCGCGTTGATCAGGCCGGCGGCGGCGATGATCGCGGTGCCGTGCTGGTCGTCATGGAAGACCGGGATGTCCATCAGCTCGCGCAGGCGGGTCTCGATGATGAAACATTCCGGCGCCTTGATATCCTCGAGGTTGATGCCGCCGAAGGAGGGGCCGAGGTAACGCACGCAGTTGATGAACTCGTCGACATTTTCCGTGTCGACTTCGAGGTCGATGGAATCGACGTCGGCAAAGCGCTTGAAGAGCACGGATTTGCCCTCCATCACCGGCTTGGAGGCGAGCGCGCCGAGATTGCCGAGGCCGAGGATCGCCGTGCCGTTGGAAATGACGGCCACCATGTTGCCGCGCGTCGTGTAGTCGTAGGCGGTGGCCGGATCGGCGGCGATCGCCTTGACCGGAACGGCGACGCCGGGGGAATAGGCGAGCGACAGGTCGCGCTGCGTCGCCATCGGCTTGGTGGGCGTTATCTCCAGTTTGCCGGGCCGACCCTGGGAATGAAAATCCAGAGCTTCCTGTTCCGTCACGATGGCGCGTGTCCGCCGGCCCTTGTCTGCTTCCGACATATTTCCTCTACCTAACTGTGGGCAGCCGCTTGATCGGCCGTCCTTCTTATTGTGTTCGTTCCGCTCGGGCCGTTATGTTGCATGACTTTCCCGACATGAAAACAGCTAGATCGTGACAAACAGTTTTTCCCCCATTGCGGAGCCGTTGACGGCAACGACGCTCGCCTCCGACGAAAGCCGGGCATCGGCGACGCCGATGATGGAGCAGTATATCGAGATCAAGGCCAACAATCCCGGCTCGCTGCTGTTCTACCGGATGGGTGATTTCTACGAGCTGTTCTTCGAGGATGCGGTCGATGCCTCGCGGGCGCTCGGCATCACGCTGACCAAGAGGGGGCAGCATCTCGGCCAGGACATTCCGATGTGCGGCGTGCCGGTGCATGCCGCCGACGACTACCTGCAGAAGCTGATTTCGCTCGGTTTTCGCGTCGCCGTCTGCGAGCAGGTGGAAGATCCGGCCGAAGCGAAGAAACGCGGCTCGAAATCCGTCGTCCGCCGCGATGTCGTGCGGCTGGTGACGCCGGGCACGATCACCGAGGAGAAGCTGCTTTCGCCCTCGGAATCCAATTACCTGATGGCGCTGGCCCGCATCCGCGGCGGCAGCGGCGCGGTGATGGCGCTGGCCTGGATCGACATTTCCACCGGCGTCTTCCGCTTGGCGGAGACGGAGCCAAGCCGCCTGCTCGCCGATATCCTGCGCATCGATCCGCGCGAACTGATCGTCGCCGACACGCTGTTCCACGATCTTGAGCTGAAACCCGCCTTCGACGTGCTCGGCCGCGTCGTCGTGCCGCAACCGGCCGTGCTCTTCGACAGCGCCACGGCGGAAACCCGCATCGCCCGCTATTACAATGTCGGCACGCTCGACGGTTTCGGCAGTTTTTCACGCGCCGAACATGCGGCGGCGGCGGCGGCCGTCGCTTACGTGGAGAAGACTCAGATCGCCGAGCGCCCGCCGCTCGGCCGGCCGGAGCGCGAAAGTGCCGCCTCCACCCTGTTCATCGACCCGGCCACCCGCGCCAACCTGGAGCTGACCCGCACGCTTGCCGGCGACCGCAACGGCTCGCTCCTGAAGGCGATCGACCGGACGGTGACCGGCGGCGGGGCGCGTCTGCTCGCCGAACGGCTGATGTCGCCGCTCACCGATGCGGAAGCGATCGGCCAGAGGCTGGATTCCATCGGCTTCCTGATGAGCGAACCTTCGCTCTGCAGCGACCTGCGCGATGCGCTGAAACATGTGCCGGACATGCCGCGTGCCTTGTCGCGGCTGGCGCTCGACCGCGGCGGCCCGCGCGATCTCGGCGCCATCCGCTACGGGCTTGGCGCCGCCGCGCAGGTGGCGCGGTTCCTCGGCGAACGGCTGCTGCCGGAAGAGTTGCAGCAGGCGCTGGCCGGCCTTGCCGCCTTGCCGGCCGGGCTCGAAGCCTGGCTGGGCGGTATGCTGGCCGAAGAGTTGCCGCTTTTGAAGCGTGACGGCGGTTTTCTCGCCAAGGGCGCCAATCCGGAACTCGACGAGGTGCGGGCGTTGCGCGACGAATCCCGCCGCGTCATCGCTGGCCTGCAACTGCAATATGCCGAAGAGACCGGCATCAAGTCGCTGAAGATCAAGCACAACAACGTGCTCGGTTATTTCATCGAGGTCACTGCCGGCAATGCCGGCACGATGACCGATACGCCGGAGGCCAAGGCCCGCTTCATCCATCGCCAGACGATGGCAAGCGCCATGCGTTTCACCACCACCGAGCTTGCCGACCTGGAAAGCCGTATCGCCAACGCCGCCGACCGGGCGCTGACGATCGAGCTGGCCGCCTTCGACGAGATGGTCAAAGCCGTCGTCGGCGAGGCGGAGAGGATCAAGGCCGGTGCCCGGGCGCTGGCCGTCATCGATGTCGGCGCAGGGCTGGCGCTGCTGGCCGAAGAGCAGAATTATTGCCGTCCCGTGGTCGATGCCTCGACGATGTTCGCCATCTCGGGCGGGCGCCATCCGGTGGTCGAGCAGGCGCTGAGACGTCAATCGGCCAATCCTTTCGTCGCAAACAATTGCGACCTTTCACCGAAACACGGCGAGGCGCTGGGCGCCATCTGGCTGCTGACCGGCCCGAACATGGGCGGTAAATCGACCTTCCTGCGCCAGAACGCGCTGATCGCCATCCTGGCGCAGATGGGGTCCTTCGTGCCGGCGGCCTCGGCGCATATCGGCGTCGTCGACCGGCTGTTTTCCCGCGTCGGCGCTTCCGACGATCTTGCCCGCGGCCGCTCGACCTTCATGGTCGAGATGGTCGAGACGGCGGCGATCCTCAACCAGGCGACCGAGCGCTCGCTGGTCATCCTCGACGAGATCGGTAGAGGTACCGCCACCTTCGACGGCCTGTCGATCGCCTGGGCGGCGGTGGAGCACCTGCACGAGATCAACCGCTGCCGTGGCCTGTTCGCCACGCATTTCCACGAGCTGACCGTGCTGTCGGAAAAGCTCTCGCGCCTCTCGAATGCGACGATGCGGGTGAAGGAATGGCATGGCGACGTCATTTTCCTGCACGAGGTCGGGCCGGGGGCGGCGGATCGCTCCTACGGCATCCAGGTAGCCCGCCTCGCCGGCCTGCCGGCCTCGGTCGTGGCGCGTGCCCGCGACGTGCTGACCAAGCTGGAGGATGCCGACCGCAAGAACCCGGCCAGCCAGCTGATCGACGACCTGCCGCTGTTCCAGGTGGCCGTGCGCCGCGAGGAACAGAAACGCGCCGGCCCCTCGAAGGTCGAGGAGGCGTTGAAGGACCTGGCACTCGACGACATGACGCCACGTGAGGCGCTGGATGCGCTGTATGACCTGAAGAAGCAGCTCGATACGGAGAAGCGGTAGTAACGCTCCGGTGCTTGCCCCTCACCCTGACTCTCCCCGTCAAAACGGCAGTGCCGTCGCTTTTGGCGTGACGTCGCCTTTTCCCCTTCTCCCCGGCGGGCAGAAGGTGGCCCGAAGGGTCGGATGAGGGGGAGCCAGGAGTGCAGGTTTTGCCGTGTGACATCTCCTCATCCCGCTGCGGCCTGCGGCCCCTCTGCGATAACCCTGGCCAAAAAGGGAGACAGTGCCGGCAGGGGATGAGAGGTCTCTCACTCAACTATCTTGAACTGCTATCTTTTATTTCTCCACCAGCGCCTTGCGCAGGAAGACGGCGGCTTGGAAGAAGATCTGCTTGTGCAGTTCGACGCGCGAAACATCGCCGCCGTCCTCGCATATCGGCTCCTCCTCGCCGTAGCGCTTCAGCACCTCGGCGCCGTTCGGATTGCACACACCGAGGAAGGTGAAGTGCGTGGCGGCGGGAATGGCCGCGTATCCGGCGCCCGGAATCTGCTTCACCAAAGCATCGGAACGAACGCCCGGCAGGATACCGTCGCCTTCGCCGAGATTGATCACGAGCGTCGGCAGGGCCATCGCCTTCAGGCTGTCGGGCTGGTAGGCCATGGCGAAGCCGGGGTCGACGGCGACGAGGGCGGAAAGGCGCGGGTCTCGGTAGCTGCCCTCGAACGCCGTGCGGTCCACCTTCGAGAGATCGACGCCGCCGCGCAGGAACCAGTTACAGCCGCCATCCTTGCCGTCCGCCGCCTGGCAATAGTCGTCGAAGGCACCGAGCGAGGTCTGGGCGCCGGCCGCCAGCATCATGCTGGTGCCGCCGAGCGAAAAGCCGATGCCGCCGATGCGGTCCTTGTCGATTATCCTGGACCAGTCCGGATCGGCAAGCAGCCTATCGATCAGGGCGGAGATATCCTGCGGCCGCTCCCAGATCTTGAAACTTTCCACCGGAATGGAATCGCCCGACGTGCTGTGCAGGTGGTTGGGTGCGGCAACGATGAAGCCGTTGCGGGCAAGCTCGGTCGTCAGCCAGCCAAGCGAAGCGGCGTTGCCGCCGGAGCCATGGCTGAGGATCACCAGCGGAAATTTCTCGGCCACCGGCGTTGCGTTGCGCCGGGCCGGCACGCCGGTCCAGAGGTCGTCGGCACCGAGCGTATAGGCATCGCCGTCTGCCTTGGCGGGGTAGGTGATCAGCACGGCTTCGGTGGCTGAACGATGGGGCGGGGTGATGGTGATCCACTGCGTGCCGGCCTCGAAGGCGGCGGCCGGGGTCAAGGCATCGATCAGCGTCGTGGCGGCGGTAAACACCGAGATGACGAGGGTATGGAGCATTGCGTGGTACCTTGTGCGGTTGAAGATGTCCGCGAGAAAATGCCGCGCTGGCAGTTTTTTCGACCTCGAACGTGATAGAGGTCTCCCGGATCATGATGTCGGTCGTCCTTTTTGCGGGTTCCTTGCGTGCTTTCCGTTCCCTTGCCCTTCATCGTCGGCCTTGCCGTGGCGCTGACGCTCTATCGCAGCCTGAAGGGTGTCGAGGCGCCGGGCTCGCGTGCCTATTTCACCGCCTTCCTGTTGCTCTATGCGCTGCAGGGCATGATCGTCGGACTGCGTTTCGGCTACGGCATCCATGTGCTGGAGCCGGTGCAGCCGGTCACGGCGTCGATCATGCCGCCGCTCGCCTTTCTCGCCTTCCGGGCGCTGGCCGAACCACCGCCGCAAAAGCCATGGCTGCATGTGATCGGGCCGCTGGCGTTGGTGCTTGCCCTGGCGGTCAACACCAACTGGGTGGACCTGCTGCTGCTTGTCCTCTTTTCCTTCTACGGCATTTCGCTCCTTCGCCTGACGCTGGTTGCCGACGGCGCCATGGTGGCGGCGCCTTTCCATCGGGCCGCTCCGGTGCTGCGGGCGGCGCGGCTGACGGCAGGCCTGATGCTGTTCTTTGCCGTCAGCGATGCCGGCCTGGCGCTTTACACCGTCCGTTACGGCAACAGCGACGTGCCCGCCGCCGTGGGGCTGATCAACCTCGCCGTCGTCGCCGGGCTGCTGGTCTATTATCTTTCCGGCGAATTCCTCCCGCCGGCCACGCCCGTCCCGGCACCCGTGGACCATGTCAGCGATGCCGACCAGATGCTGCTGGCGCGTGTCGCGGCGGCGCTGGATGAAAGCGATCTCTACAAGGACGAAAACCTCAGCCTCGCCAAGCTTGCCCGCCGGGCCGGCATGCCGTCGCGCGATGTTTCCGCCGTCATCAATCGCGCGGCGGGCATCAACGTCTCGCAATTCGTCAACAACCGGCGTGTTGCGGAGGCTTGCCGGCTGCTGCGGGACACGTCGTCGCCGATGACGGACATCATGTTCGCCGCCGGTTTCGGCACCAAATCCAACTTCAACCGCGAATTCCGGCGCGTCACCGGTGTCAGCCCGCGCCAGTGGCGTGCAAGCGGCAAGCGGTTGTGATAAGGCAGCGGCGCGGCCTATATAGGAAACGAGTTGGCAAGGCTTGCGCACTATCCTCGGGGCGAGCCCGCCAACAGCCACAATGAGGCGCTATCAGCATGCAGACGCAACGTACCTCGCGCCAGGTCCTGGCTGCGATCGGCAATCAGGAGGCCGGCCGGCCCGCCATTCTCGACGTCGAGGCGCTCAGGGCCGAATGTGAAGCGCTGACGCAAAAACATCCGCCGAAATCGGATGCCTTGCGTTCGGCACTGCTTTCGACGCTGAAGAAGGCGAGCACCGAGGGGCGGGAAAAGGCCAAGCAGTTTTTCCTGCAGGAGGGCAGCGGCCTCAACTGCGCCTATCGCATTTCCTGGCTGCAGGACCAGTTGATTTCCATCCTTTACGGCTTCGTCATCACCCACATCCAGCCGCTGAAGGCCGATGACATCGCCGTCAGCGCCGTCGGCGGTTATGGCCGCGATACGCTGGCGCCGGGCTCCGACATCGACCTCCTGTTCCTCTTCCCGCCGAAACCCACCGATGCGATGCGCAAGGCGGTGGAGTTCATGCTCTACATTCTCTGGGACATGGGCTTCAAGGTCGGCCATTCCTCGCGCACCATCGAGGAATGCATCCGGCTGTCCAAGGAAGACATGACGATCCGCACGGCGATCCTCGAGACCCGCTATATCTGCGGCGCGGCGGCGCTGGTGAAGGAACTCGAAACCCGCTTCGACAAGGAAGTCACCGCCGGCACCGGCCCGGAATTCATCGCTGCCAAGCTGGCCGAACGCGATGCCCGTCATCGCAAGGCCGGCGACACCCGCTATCTCGTCGAGCCGAATGTCAAGGAAGGCAAGGGCGGCCTGCGCGACCTGCACACGCTGTTCTGGATCGCCAAATATTATTACCACGTGCGTGATGCCGCCGACCTCGTGAAGCTGGGCGTGCTGTCGAAGCAGGAATTGTCGCTGTTCCTCAAGTCGGAGGATTTCCTCTGGGCGGTGCGCTGCCACATGCATTTCCTCACCGGCAAATCGGAGGAGCGCCTGTCCTTCGACATCCAGCGGGAGATTGCCGAGGCGCTGGGTTATCATTCGCGCCCCGGCCTTTCGGCCGTCGAGCGCTTCATGAAGCACTATTTCCTGGTCGCCAAGGACGTCGGCGATCTCACCCGCATCTTCTGCGCCGCTCTCGAAGAGCAGCAGGCGAAGGCGACGCCGGGGCTGACCGGCATGATCAGCCGCTTTGCCCACCGCAGCCGCAAGATCCCCGGCACCCTCGAGTTCGTCGAGGATCGCGGCCGCATCGCGCTTGCCAATCCGGATGTCTTCAAGAAGGACCCGGTCAGCATCATCCGGCTGTTCCATGTCGCCGATATCCACGGTCTGGAGTTCCATCCGGATGCGCTGCGGCGGCTCACCCGCTCCTTCTCGCTGATCGACAATGCATTGCGCGAGAACGAGGAGGCCAACCGGCTGTTCCTGTCGATCCTGACGTCGCCGCGCGACCCGGCATTGATCCTGCGGCGGATGAACGAGGCGGGCGTGCTCGGCCGCTTCATCCCGGAATTCGGCAAGATCGTCTCGATGATGCAGTTTAACATGTATCATCACTATACGGTGGACGAGCACCTGCTGCGCACCGTCGAGGTGCTGTCGGAGATCGAGAAGGGCAGGGCGGATGACATCCATCCGCTGATCACCAAGCTGATGCCGGGCATCGAGGACCGCGAGACGCTGTATGTCGCGGTGCTGCTGCACGACATCGCCAAGGGCCGGCAGGAGGATCATTCGATAGCCGGCGCCCGTGTCTGCCGCAAGCTCGCGCCGCGCTTCGGCCTCAACCCGAAGCAGACGGAAATGGTGGTCTGGCTGGTCGAGGAACACCTGACCATGTCGATGGTGGCGCAGACCCGCGACCTGAACGACCGCAAGACGATCACCGATTTCGCCGAACGGGTGCAATCGCTGGATCGGCTGAAGATGCTTCTGGTGCTGACCGTCTGCGATATCCGCGCCGTCGGGCCCGGCGTCTGGAACGGCTGGAAGGGCCAGTTGTTGCGCACGCTCTACTACGAGACCGAACTGCTGCTCGCCGGCGGCTTCTCCGAAGTCTCGCGCAAGGAGCGCGCCAAGGCGGCGGCCGAAGACCTCTACAATGCGCTGGGCGACTGGAGCCAGAAGGACCGCAAGACCTATTCGAAGCTGCATTACCAGCCATATTTGCTCTCGGTGCCGCTGGAAGACCAGGTGCGCCACGCGCAGTTCATTCGCGAGGCCGACAAGGCGGGCAAGGCGCTGGCGACCATGGTGCGCACCCATTCCTTCCATGCGATCACCGAAATCACCGTGCTTTCGCCCGACCATCCACGTCTGCTCGCCGTCATCGCCGGCGCTTGTGCGGCGGCCGGCGCCAACATCGCCGATGCGCAGATCTTCACCACCTCCGATGGCCGCGCCCTCGATACCATCCTCATCAACCGTGAGTTTCCCAACGACGAGGACGAGATGCGCCGCGCCGCCACCATCGGCAAGATGATCGAGGACGTGCTGTCCGGCGCCAAGCGCCTGCCCGAAGTCATCGCCACCCGCACCAGGAACCGCAAGAAGAACCGTGCCTTCGTCATCCCGCCCTCGGCGGTCATCTCCAACACGCTGTCGAACAAGTTTTCCGTCGTCGAGGTGGAGTGCCTGGACAGGCCCGGCCTGCTGTCGGAGATCACCGCCGTGCTCTCCGATCTGTCGCTCGACATCCATTCGGCCCGCATCACGACCTTTGGTGAAAAGGTCATCGACACCTTCTATGTCACCGACCTCGTCGGCCAGAAGATCGTCAACGAGAACAAGCGGGCCAACGTCATCGCCCGCCTGAAAGCGGTCATGAGCGAGCAGGAGGACGAGGCGAGGGCACGTATGCCGTCCGGCATCATCGCCCCGACGGTGGTGCGGTCCGCTCCCGTGGCAAAGAAGGCGAAATCCGACGCATGAGCCTGGTCAAGAAATTCGCAACCGTCGGCGGCGCGACGCTGGGCAGTCGCATCTTCGGTTTTGTCCGTGAAAGCCTGATGGCGGCGGCGCTGGGCACCGGGCCGATGGCCGATGCCTTCAACGCCGCCTTCCGCTTCCCCAACACCTTCCGGCGCCTGTTTGCCGAAGGTGCCTTCAATTCCGCCTTCGTGCCGCTCTTCGCCAAGGAGATCGAGCAGCAGGGTATGGATGGTGCCCGGCGCTTCTCCGAAGAGGTATTCGGCGTCCTGTTCACGGTGCTGATGGTGCTGACCATCGCCATGGAACTGTCCATGCCGTTCCTGGTGCGCACCGTCGTCGCGCCGGGCTTCCTGAGCGATCCGCTGAAATTCGAGAACACGGTGTCGCTTGCCACCATTATGTTCCCCTATCTCGCCTGCATGTCGCTGGCCTCGATGATGGGCGGCATGCTGAACTCGTTGCACCGCTATTTCGCCGCGGCGATCGCACCGGTCTTCCTCAACATCATCCTGATCGCCGTGCTCGCTTATGCCTGGTATCGCGGCATGGATGCCGTCACGGTCGGCCATGCGCTGGCCTGGGGCGTCATGGCCTCGGGTTTCGTGCAACTGGCCATCGTCTGGATCGCGGTGCGCAATGCCGGCATCAAGATCGGTTTCCGCCGGCCGCGCTTTACCGCCAACGTCCGGCGCCTGCTGGTGCTTGCCTTGCCGGCGGCGATCACCGGTGGCATCACCCAGATCAACCTCCTGATCAACACCAACATCGCTTCCGGCAAGGAAGGAGCGGTCTCCTCGCTGGTCTATGCCGACCGCATCTACCAGCTGCCGCTCGGCGTCGTCGGCATCGCGGTCGCGACCGTGCTCCTGCCGGAATTGGCACGCGCCTTGCGCGGCGGCCACCGCCAGGAAGCCGACAATCTGCAGAACCGCTCGGTGGAATTCACCCTGTTCCTCACTTTGCCGGCTGCCGCTGCCCTTCTGGTGATGGCCGAGCCGATCGTCCGCCTCGTTTTCGAGCGTGGCCGGTTCACGCCGGAATCGACGATGATCGTCTCGCATATCCTCGGCATATACGGCCTCGGCTTGCCGGCTTTCGTGCTGATCAAAGCCTTCATCCCCGGCTTCTTCGCCCGCGAAGACACCCGCACGCCAATGATTTTTGCCGGTATTTCCGTTGCCGCCAACGTCACCCTGGCGCTCACCCTGTTCCCGCGACTGGGCGGCGCCGGCATCGCCATCGCCGAAGTCGTTGCCGGATGGGTGAATGCGGTGCTGCTGTTTGGCACGCTGGTCTGGCGCGGCCACTGGGGGCGGGATATTCCGCTTTTGACCCGCATTCCCCGCCTGGTACTTGCGGCCGCGGTGATGGCGGCGGCCATCCATTTCGCCATCGACTGGCTGGCCTATCCGTTGTCCGGCGCAGCCCCCCTTTCGGTTCGTGCCGGCACGCTTGCGGCGCTGATCGCGGCGGCCATGGTCGTCTATTTCGGCATCGCCTTTGCCAGCGGCGGCGCCAATCTCGGCATGGTCCGCCGCAACCTCAAGCGCAAGGGCGCAAAACCGGTACCGGAGGCCGCCAGCGATGAATAAGACCTCTTCGGCTCCTGCCGGCGTTTTCCTTGTCAGCCTCGTGGTCGACGACTACGACCGGGCACTCGCCTTTTATTGCGGCGCGCTGGGTTTCGATTGCGTCGCCGATGCCGAGCAGCCGGAAGGCAAGCGCTGGGTGGTCGTCCGCCCGCCGGGCGCTGCCGGCGCCGGGTTATTGCTCGCTAAGGCCGAGGGTGGCAGGCAACAGGCGGCCATCGGCAACCAGACCGGTGGCCGGGTCGGCTTCTTTCTGGAAACGCAGGATTTTGCCCGCGACCATGCAAGGATGGTCGCCAAAGGCGTGGAATTTCGCGAAATGCCGCGAAAGGAAGTCTACGGCACGGTCGCCGTCTTTGCCGATCCGTACGGCAACCTCTGGGATCTGATCGAGCCTGCAGCCGCTGCGGAATAAGCCAAACCCTTTTATTTCCAGTGGCTCCGTGCCGCCCCTTGATTGCTAACGTGCCGCCGTGCATAAGCCGCCACGTTAGCAACATGGGCCGTTGGCCCGCGCACAAACCTTTCCGCAAGAAAGAGGCTTGCGGAAAGGTTTGTGCGCAGTCTCAAGAGTGTTACTGCGTCCTTTGCGCGTCCGGGGGACGCGCGACGCAGTAAGAGGCCCTCCACCAGCCTAATCGAGGACATCTAGATCATGGGTGAATTCCAGAAGCTCGTCTTCTCCGGCGTACAACCGACCGGCAATCTCCATCTCGGCAACTATCTCGGCGCGATCCGCAAGTTCGTCGCCCTGCAGGACGGCAACGACTGCATCTATTGCGTCGTCGACCTGCATTCGATCACCGCGCAGCTCGTCCACGAGGACCTGCCCGGCCAGATCCGCTCGATTGCCGCCGCCTTCATCGCCTCGGGCATCGATCCGGTGAAGCACATCGTCTTCAACCAGTCGGCCGTGCCGCAGCATGCAGAACTCGCCTGGATCTTCAATTGCGTCGCCCGCATCGGCTGGATGAACCGCATGACGCAGTTCAAGGACAAGGCCGGCAAGGACCGCGAGAACGCCTCGCTCGGCCTGCTCGCCTATCCCAGCCTGATGGCCGCCGACATCCTCGTCTATCGCGGCACGCACGTGCCCGTCGGCGACGACCAGAAGCAACATCTGGAGCTTGCCCGCGACATCGCCATGAAGTTCAACCTCGACTACCAGGCGCATATCCGCAAGGCCGGCTACGGCACGGATATCTCCGTCGGCGACGAGCCGGTGCATGCCTATTTCCCGATGGTCGAACCGCTGATTGACGGTCCGGCGCCGCGCGTCATGAGCCTGCGCGACGGCACCAAGAAGATGTCGAAGTCCGACCCGTCGGACCTGTCGCGCATCAACCTGATGGACGACGAGGACGCGATCTCGAAGAAGATCCGCAAGGCGAAGACCGATCCGGACGGCTTGCCGAGCGAAGCCGAAGGCCTGAAGGGCCGCCCGGAAGCCGACAACCTCGTCGGCATCTATGCCGCGCTTGCCGACAAGTCGAAGGCGGATGTGCTGGCCGAATTCGGCGGGCAGCAGTTCTCCGTCTTCAAGCCGGCGCTGATCGACCTTGCGGTCAACGTGCTGTCGCCGATCACCGGCGAGATGCGCCGCCTGATGGACGATACCTCGCATATCGATGCCATCCTGCGCGACGGCGGCGAGCGTGCCCGCGCCCGCGCCGAAAAAACCATGAAGGAAGTACGCGACATCATCGGCTTCCTGCAGTAATGTCCGAACCGTTTGGGCAGGCCGCCGGCGCCTGCCCAAATCGGATATTGCAATCCGCCCCCGTCCGGTGGCAAAGTTTGCAGCATGGTATCTACACGTCTTTCGCGTCTGGAAGGTCACAGGCGCAAGTTCATGGCCGTCATCGACGGCACGCCCGAATGTCAGCGCGCGGTGCATTATGCCGGGCGCCGCGCCAAGAATTCCAATGGCGGTCTCATCCTCCTCTACGTGATCCCGGAGGGCGATTTCCAGCAATGGCTGGGTGTCGAGGAGATCATGCGCGCCGAGGCGCGCGAGGAAGCGGAAGCCACCCTTGCCAAGGCGGCGCAGACCGTACGCGAAACCATCGGCATCGAGCCGGAAATGGTCATCCGTGAAGGTAGCGCCGCGGTGCAGATCGTCGGCCTGATCGAGGAAGACAGGGATATCGCCATCCTCGTGCTCGCCGCCGGTTCTGCCAAGGAAGGGCCGGGACCGCTGGTCTCGTCGGTTGCAGGGCGTGGTTCGGCTTTCCCCATTCCGGTGACGATCCTGCCGGATTCTCTGACAAATGAGGAAATCGACGCGCTTTGCTGACGCAGGCCGGCCACAAATGCCGGATGCGGGCTTGAAGCCAAATGCCGAACGTCTTATTTTTGAAGAATTCTAGAGCACGATCCGGCCGGAGCGAAACGAGGCCGAAACGATCGTGCTTCACATAAAACACGGCGGCCGCGCCTTGAACCGGTCCGCATGGAGAGAAAAATGTTCATTCAGACCGAAGCGACCCCAAATCCTTCGACGCTCAAGTTCCTGCCCGGCAAGGTGGTGATGGACGAGGGCACGGCGGATTTCCGCAATCCGAACGATGCGGTGGCCTCGCCACTGGCAACCCGGCTGTTTGCCGTTCCGGGCGTCACCGGCGTGTTCTTCGGTTATGATTTCATCACCGTCAGCAAGGACGGCGCCGAGTGGCAGCACCTGAAGCCGGCGATCCTCGGCACGATCATGGAACACTTCATGTCCGGCGCGCCGGTCATGGGTGCCGGTGCGCAGGCCGCTGCCGATCTCGCCGACGGCGAGGAGTTTTTCGACGACGGCGACGAGACCATCGTCGAGACCATCAAGGAGCTTCTGGAAACGCGGGTCCGCCCGGCCGTCGCCCAGGATGGCGGCGACATCACCTTCCGCGGCTTCCGCGATGGCACCGTTTTCCTCAACATGAAGGGTTCCTGTGCCGGCTGCCCGTCCTCGACGGCGACGCTGAAGCACGGCGTCCAGAACCTGCTGCGCCATTTCGTGCCGGAAGTCCGGGAAGTGGAAGCCGTCTGATGCCGTTTCTGCCGGAACGGCGCGGATGATCGTGCTCGCCCTCGATACGGCGGGGGTGAATTGCTCCGCCGCCATTTATGACAGCACGACCGGGACGGTTCTGGCCGAGGTGGTCGAAACCATCGGCAAGGGGCATGCCGAACGCCTGATGGCGATCGTTGATGATGCCCTAGCCGCCGCCGGCCTCGATCTGCAGCAGTTGCAGCGCGTCGCCGTGACCATCGGTCCGGGTTCCTTTACCGGCATCCGGGTCGGCGTGGCCGCGGCGCGCGGCTTTGCCCTCTCGCTCGGCATCGAGGCTGTCGGTGTGACGACGCTGGCCGCCCTTGCCGCCCGGCATCTGCAGGCGGCGCCTGGCCGAAACGTGGTCGTTGCCATGGATGCCAAGCGGGGCGAAGTCTATGCCCAGGTGTTTGCGCCGGATGGCCGTGCGCTGACCGATGCTGCGGAACTGGCGATCGCCGATGCCGCCGGCCTGCCTGGAAAATACGGCGCGGACACCACCGGTTCCGGCGCGCCATTGCTTCGGGGTGAGGCGGCTGGCGGAGAACCGGACAATTTTCCTATTGCTCTTGTGGCGCGACTCGCGGCAGAGATACCCGCAGGGGCGGAAAGACCAAGGCCGCTCTATCTCCGCGCTCCCGATGCCAAGCCGCAGTCGGGATTTGCCCTTTCCCGAGTGTAAGACGACGTGCTGGAAGCCTATCTCACCCGCAAGCCCGAATTCGAAATCGTCCAGATGGAAAGCGAGGATTGTCGCCTCGTCTCGACGTTGCATGGCGAGCGTTTTCCGCGGCCGTGGAACGACGGGGAATTCCACAGCCTGCTGATGCAGCCGAACGTCTTCGGTTTCGTGGCGCGCCAGCTCAACGGCTTCTTCAAGCCGCCGCTGGCCGGCTTCGTATTGACCCGCGAGGTGGCCGGCGAGGCGGAAATCCTGACCATTGCCGTCCATCTCAAGGCCGCCCGCTTCGGTCTCGGCTGGCGGCTGATGCAGGCGGCGATCCGCGAGGTTCGCGCCCGCGGCGGCGAGAGCCTTTTTCTCGAAGTCGATGACGGCAATCATGCAGCCCTTGGCCTTTATCGCAAGCTGGGTTTCCAGAAGGTCGGCGAACGGCCGGCCTATTACACCGACAAGAACGGTGTGCGGACAACGGCGCTTGTCATGAAGCGCGATCTTCGCTAGAGCAATCCGAGCAGGAACGCGGAGCGATCTTGCGTCCGGAATTGCGTAAAAACAAAGAGATAGGGCTTTCGAGGTGATCCGCTTTCACCGGAAAAACCCTGCCTGTGTTCGGATCGATGGATAAGGCAAGGCTCCAGGCCATGACAGACGTCTCAAAATCGCTCGAAGAGCTTTGCGCCGAACGTGGCATGCGCATGACCGACCAGCGCCGGGTGATTGCCCGGATTCTCGAAGAATCCGAAGATCATCCCGATGTCGAGGAACTGTACCGCCGCTCGGTGCAGGTGGACGCGAAGATTTCGATCTCGACGGTCTACCGCACGGTCAAGCTGTTCGAGGATGCCGGCATCATCGCCAGGCACGATTTTCGCGACGGCCGCTCGCGCTACGAGACGGTGCCGGAAGAACATCACGATCACCTGATCGACCTCAAGACCGGCGTCGTCATCGAGTTCCGCTCGCCGGAGATCGAGGCGCTGCAGGAGCGTATCGCCCGCGAGCATGGTTTCAAGCTCGTCGATCACCGGCTGGAACTCTACGGCGTGCCGCTGAAGAAGGACGACCGGTGACGGTCGTGGTGCCGGGATGCGGGAATCGGGCTTGATCAACTGGCTGCGGATCGGGTTTTCGCTCCTCGTGCTCGGCCTTGTCACGCTGGTGCTGCTGCCGGTCCATCTCCTCGCCATCCGTTTCGGCTGGAGGGTCAGCCGCCGCATTCCGCGGATCTGGCACAAGGTCGCCTGCTGGGTGCTCGGCATCCGCGTGCGGGTGCATGGCCGGATCGACCGTCGCCGGCCGCTGATGCTCGCCGCCAACCATGCCTCCTGGCAGGATATCCTGGTGCTCTCGTCGATCGCCGACGTTGTTTTCATCGCCAAGTCCGAGGTGAAGTCCTGGCCGGTCTTCGGCACCTTGGCGCGCTGGCAGCAGAGCGTCTTCGTGGTGCGCGAGGACAAGCGCCGCACCGGCGATCAGGCCAGGGAAATCGGCGACCGCATGGCGGGCGGGGAAATCGTCGTGCTGTTTCCGGAAGGCACGACCTCGGACGGCAATCGGCTGCTCGAGGTGAAGTCCTCGCTTTTCGGTGCGGCCGCCTCCGCCGTGCCCGGTTCTCCGACCGGCATGGTGCATGTGCAGCCCGTCGCCATTGCCTATACCGGCATCCACGGCATGCCGATGGGCCGTTATTCCCGGCCGATTTCGGCCTGGCCGGGTGATGTGGAACTGGTGCCGCACCTTCTCGACCTGATGAAGGCTGCGGCGATCGAGGTCGATGTCAGCTTCGGCGAGAGCATCGACTACACGGCCGAAAGCAATCGCAAGCATGTCTCGGCAACCGTCGAAAAACGCATCCGCCGTATGCTCTCCGCCTCTCTGCGTGGCCGTCCGGGCGCGTGACGCCGCAGATCAGCCGGTTTCCGGGCATTTTTTCGTTTTCACTTCGCAGAAAAGCCACTAAATAGCGGCCATGACCCAGGATATCGCCTCCCTCGACGCCCCGGACCTTCCCGTCCGTGACGGCAGCAACAGCCGCAAGGTTTTCGTCAAGACCTACGGCTGTCAGATGAACGTCTACGATTCCGGCCGCATGGCCGATGCACTCGCCCGCGACGGCTATGTGCAGACCGAAGACATGCAGGATGCCGACCTGGTGCTGCTCAACACCTGTCATATCCGCGAGAAGGCGGCGGAAAAGGTCTATTCCGCCCTCGGGCGCCTGCGCGACATGAAGAAGGAGCGTGCGGCCGAAGGCCGGGAGTTCATGATCGGCGTCGCCGGCTGCGTCGCCCAGGCGGAAGGCGAGGAGATCCTGCGCCGGGCGCCGGCGGTGGATGTCGTCATCGGGCCGCAGACCTATCACCGCCTGCCGGAGGCGCTGAAGCGCGCCCGCGCCGGCGACCGCGTGGTGGAGACGGATTATGCCGTCGAGGACAAGTTCGAGCACCTGCCGGCGACCGACAAGGCGAAGATCCGCGCCCGCGGCGTCACGGCCTTCCTCACCGTCCAGGAAGGCTGCGACAAGTTCTGCACCTTCTGCGTCGTGCCTTATACCCGCGGCTCGGAAGTGTCGCGGCCGCTGGCGCAGATCCTCGACGAGGCGAAGAAGCTGGCGGACGGCGGCGTGCGCGAAATCACCCTGCTCGGCCAGAACGTCAATGCCTGGCATGGCCAGGGCCGCAACGGCGAGAGCCTGACACTCGGCGACCTGCTCTACGAGCTGGCAACCGTTCCCGGCATCGCCCGGCTGCGCTACACCACCAGCCACCCGCGCGACATGGACGACCGGCTGATCGAGGCGCATCGCGACCTGCGCGTGCTGATGCCTTACCTGCACTTGCCGGTTCAGGCCGGTTCCGACCGCATCCTCAAGGCCATGAACCGAAGGCACACCGCGGCGGAATACCTGACGCTGATCGAGCGCATCCGCGCCGTGCGGCCCGATATCGCCATGTCGGGCGATTTTATCGTCGGTTTCCCGGGCGAGACCGACGCCGATTTCGAGGCGACCATGGCGTTGATCAAGACCGTGCACTACGCCCAGGCCTTCTCGTTCAAATATTCGACGCGTCCCGGCACGCCCGGCGCCGAACTAGGCGACCAGGTGGACGACGCGGTCAAGACCGAGCGGCTGGAGCGGCTGCAGGCGCTGCTTTTCGAGCAGCAGCGCGCCTTCAACGAAGGCTGCATGGACAAGGAGATCGACATCCTGCTCGAAAAGCCCGGCCGCATGCCGGGACAGCTCATCGGTCGTTCGCCCTGGCTGCAGTCTGTGAATGTTGATGCAAAAGCATCGCAAATCGGTGACATTATCAAGGTACGAATCACCGGGACCGGTCCGAACAGTTTGTTTTCCGAACTGGTCGCGGGGTGAAAGGGCCTCGCAACGGCGAAATATGAGGGGATTGCGCTGCAACACCTTCACAAACGGTCGGGCGAGGACTACCTTTCAGGAACCGAGATCAAAGGAGCCGTACCGCTTGAACGGACACGAATTGGTTACTTCTTCATCGCGCCAGTCCCGCCCGCCCGCGACAGACGCCAATCACTTCGTCCTGACGTTCGAGAACAACCGGCTTGCCAGCGAGCTCTTCGGTCAGTTCGACCAGAATCTGAAGCTCCTGGAAGCAAAACTCCAGATCACCGCTACCGCCCGCGGCAACTCCGTCGCCATTTCCGGTGACGTGCTCGCCACCAACCATGCGCGCCGGGCGCTCGATTTCCTCTATGACCGGCTGCAGAATGGCGGCTCCGTCGAATTGTCCGATGTCGAGGGCGCCATCCGCATGGCGCAGGCCGCCGACGACCAACTGACGCTGCCGACGATGGAGCGCAAGGCCAAGCTCACCATGGCGCAGATCTCGACGCGCAAGAAGACCATTTCCGCCCGCACCCCGACACAGGATGCCTATATGCGGGCGCTGGAGCGGCTGGAGCTGGTGTTCGGCGTCGGCCCGGCCGGCACAGGCAAGACCTATCTGGCGGTCGCCCATGCCGCGCAGTTGCTGGAGCGCGGCGCGGTCGAAAAGATCATCCTGTCGCGTCCCGCCGTCGAGGCTGGCGAGCGTCTTGGCTTCCTGCCGGGCGACATGAAGGAAAAGGTCGATCCCTACCTCCGGCCGCTCTACGACGCGCTCTACGACATGATGCCCGGCGACAAGGTGGAGCGGGCGATTACCGCCGGCGTCATCGAAATCGCGCCGCTCGCCTTCATGCGCGGCCGCACGCTGGCGAATGCGGCGGTCATCCTCGACGAGGCGCAGAACACCACGTCGATGCAGATGAAGATGTTCCTGACGCGTCTCGGCGAAAACAGCCGGATGATCATCACCGGCGATCCGAGCCAGATCGACCTGCCGCGCGGCGTCAAGTCGGGCCTGGTCGAGGCGCTGCAGATCCTCAAGGGTGTCGAAGGCGTCTCGGTGATCCGCTTCAAGGACGTCGACGTCGTGCGCCATCCGCTGGTGGCGCGCATCGTCAAGGCCTACGACGCGGAATATGCCGTCGTCGAAGAGAGCGAGCAGATGGAGCGGTGATGCCGGCTCCAGACACCATGCCGCAACTCGACATACAGATCAGCATCGAAGACGAGGCATGGCCTGATGAGGCCGTGCTGGAAGCGCTCTGCGCCCGCGTTCTGGGGGCTGCGGCGCAGTTTTTGGCGCGGGAAGAGATGCAGCCCTTCCCGAAAATGCCGCCGGAAGTCTCGCTCGTCTTCACCAATGATGCGGCCATCCGCGAAATCAATTCGGAATGGCGGGACAAGGACAAGCCGACCAACGTCTTGTCTTTCCCGGCTTTTCCGCTGGTTCCCAGCGGCAGGCCGGGGCCGATGCTCGGCGACATCGTCGTCGCCCGTGAAACCGTCGAGCGGGAAGCAGTTGACCTGGAGAAGAGTTTCGAGGAACATCTGACGCATCTGCTGGTGCACGGTTTCCTGCATCTCTTCGGGTACGACCACCTGGAGACGGAAGAAGCAGAAGCAATGGAAGCCCTGGAGACTCGCATTTTGGCGTCTCTGGGCCTATCTGACCCCTATGCGGGTCAGGACCCGGTTTGACAGTTTGGAACGATGAGCGATTTTTCGATAAGACCGGCCCGAGAGGCCAAAGATGACGGGGACGCCTCCTCGTCTGACGAAGGCCACAGTCCGCAGCGAGCGGAAACGAGCCAGAAAACAACCACCTCCTTCTGGGCGCGTGCGGCGCGCCTGCTGCGTCCGGCGCAGGCTTCGCGATTGCGCGAGGACATCGCCGATGCGTTGATGACCGACGCGGTCAGCAACGACGTGTTTTCGCCCGAGGAGCGGGCGATGCTGCACAATATCCTGCGCTTCCGCGAGGTGCGCGTCGAGGACGTCATGGTGCCGCGGGCCGATATCGAGGCGGTGGACCAGACGATCACCATCGGCGAACTGATGATCCTCTTCGAGGAATCCGGCCGTTCGCGCATGCCGGTCTATGCCGATACGCTCGACGACCCGCGCGGCATGGTGCATATCCGTGACCTGATGTCTTACGTCGCCAAGCAGGCGCGCAACAAGCGCCGCTCGGGCCGTCCTGTGGCCAGCGCCGCCCCTCCGGGGGCCGAGAAGGCCGAAAAGCCGGCACGCACACCCAGGGCGGCTTTCGATCTCGGCCGCGTCGATCTCGATAAGCCGGTGGCGGAAGCAGGCATCATCCGCAAGATCCTCTTCGTGCCGCCGTCGATGCTGGCGTCGGAACTGCTGCAGCGCATGCAGGCCAACCGCACCCAGATGGCCCTGGTCATCGACGAATACGGCGGCACCGACGGCCTCGTCTCGCATGAGGACATCGTCGAAATGGTGGTCGGCGACATCGAGGACGAGCATGACGACGAGCAGGCGCGCTTCACGCGCCTTTCCGACGACGTTTTCCTTGCCGATGCCCGCATCGAACTGGAAGAGATCGCCGAGGCGATCGGATCGGATTTCGACGTTCACGAGCAGATCGAGGATGTCGATACGCTGGGCGGGCTGATCTTTTCCGAACTCGGCCGCATCCCGGTTCGTGGCGAGGTGGTGCAGGCGGTGCCCGGCTTCGAGTTCCACATCATGGATGCCGATCCGCGCCGCATCAAGCGCGTCCGCATCACCCGCAAGCGCGCCGCCGCCCGCCGTCGTGAAAAGGTCGGCGAGGAGGAGGGCATCGGCGGCATCCTCGACACGCCACCGTCGATTGCCGATCCGCATGCGGCGACACCACGTCCCCCGGAGCTCTGAGAGATCCGGGATTGACGTCAGCCCTCACGACAAAAGCTCCGGATTTTGAAAGACTGCCTGCGAACTGATTCGGGACAATCAAATTCGGGGTAGAGTGTGCAGCGGCTGGCAGGCAGGATCATGCTTCTCTGGGGCGTCAGGCGCGCCCTTCTGGCATTGGCGGCGGGGGCATTCGGCGTGCTGGCATTGCCGCCATTCAATGTCTTTGCCGCCCTCTTCGTGTCTTTCACCCTGCTCGTCTGGCTGATCGACGGCGCGACGGGCAATCCGGCGGGCAGTATCTTCAGCCGGCTTCGTTCGGCCTTCTGGACCGGCTGGCTGTTCGGCTTCGGCTATTTTGTCGCCGGTCTCTGGTGGCTCGGCCATGCGCTGATGATCGACGCGGAGGAGTTTGCCTGGGCGCTGCCGCTCGCCGTGTTCGGCCTGCCCGCCTTCCTGGCGCTCTATTACGGCCTGGCCGCCGTCATCGCCCGTATTCTCTGGTCGGACGGCATGGGGCGCATTGCGGCGCTGGCGCTCGGTTTCGGCCTGGCCGAATGGCTGCGCAGCTTCCTGGCCACCGGTTTTCCCTGGAATGCGGTGGGTTATGGCGCGATGCCGGTGCCGGTGATGATGCAGTCTGTGCATGTCATCGGGCTCTTCGGCGTCTCGACGCTGGCGGTGTTCGTCTTTGCGGCACCGGCGCTTTTGGGAACGCGGCGCGGCCTTGTGCCGGGCATCGGCCTCGCAGCCCTGCTGTTTATCGCCCATTTCGGTTACGGTGCCTATGTGCTGAACCAGCCGGAGCCGCAGAACCCGGAGCCGGCGGTCACCGTGCGCCTGGTGCAGCCGATGATCGACCAGGCGAAGAAGATCGACGATACCGAACGCGATTCGATCTTCGAGGAACACCTGGCCCTGTCGGTCTCGCCGCTCAAGGAGGGTGAGAAGCGCCCCGATATCATCGTCTGGCCGGAAACCTCCGTGCCGTTCATCCTCACCGAAAACGAGGATGCACTGACCCGGATCGCCGATACGCTGCAGGACGGACAGGTGCTGATTGCCGGCGCCGTGCGCGCCGAAGACATGGGTCCGGGCCTCGAGCCACGCTATTACAATTCCGTCTATGCCATCGATGACAAGGGCCAGATCGTCAGCGCATCCGACAAGGTGCACCTGGTTCCCTTCGGCGAATACCTGCCCTTCGAGGATCTGTGGCGCAGTCTCGGCGTCGACAAGGCGATCGCGGACATGCCTGGCGGCTTTTCGGCGGCCGCGCGCCGCAGGCTGCTGACGCTGCCGGATGGCCTCAGTTTTTACCCGCTGATCTGCTACGAGGCGATTTTCCCGGAAGAAATCACCCCCGAGATCGGCAAGGCCAGCGCCATCCTCAATGTCACCAACGACGCCTGGTTCGGTGATACGCCCGGCCCCTACCAGCATTTCCAGCAGGCCCGGATCAGGGCGGTGGAAGAAGGGGTGCCGTTGATTCGCAGCGCCAACAGCGGAATTTCCGCCGTCATCGATGCCCGGGGGCATATCGTCGCCGGATTGGACTTCAATCAAAAAGCCACAATTGAAGCTACCATGGGTGGCAAGGTGGCGAGTTCCTTCGATGCCGGTTCGAGAAAGAATAACTTTTGGTTGATAATCTTTGGTGCTACCTTGATTGCAGGAATCTCGCGTCAAGGTTTTATCAAGGGCAGTGAATTGACCAAAAACCCCTAGAATTGCATAGTGCCGGCGACCGGTATCGATATCGCGTGCTGCAGGCGATTGTATTCTATGTGCGACGGGCGTTAGGGCCTCCTGGGGGGCGACCGGAGTTTTGGCCGTGGGAACTTTTTTAGGAAAATCTAATGATCGAGAATAAAAAGAAGCCGAACCCGATTGATATCCATGTCGGGAGCAGGATTCGTCTCCGGCGCACAATGCTGGGCATGAGCCAGGAGAAGCTGGGTGAAAGCCTGGGCATCACCTTCCAGCAGATCCAGAAATATGAAAAGGGCACGAACCGCGTCGGTGCGAGCCGTCTGCAGAACATTTCCAGCATCCTCAACGTGCCGGTCGCCTTCTTCTTCGAGGATGCTCCCGGCGAGCAGCAGACGTCTCCGGGCGGCTTGGCGGAAGCGTCGAGCCCGAACTACGTGGTCGATTTCCTGTCCTCCTCGGAAGGGCTGCAGCTCAATCGCGCCTTCGTCAAGATCGCCGACCCGAAGATCCGCCGCAAGCTCGTCGATCTGGTCAAGACCCTGGCCGCGGAAGCCGATTCCGAATAAGCCGAATTTCCGTCCCGACGCGCAGCGGTCGATTTTGGCCGCTGTTTGCGTTTTTATGCGGTTTTTTGCTAAATTTCAGCGCATATAAAGATATATTTATGTCCTTCTGTTCTTGTCTTTCGACGTCGAACTGACTAACAACTGCAAGGCCTATTCTTTGAGGGGAATCCCGCATGCGCGCTAATTATCTGTTCACCAGTGAGTCTGTTGCCGAAGGTCACCCGGACAAGGTTTGTGACCGTATTTCCGACGAGATCGTCGATCTGGTCTACCGTGAAGCTGCCAAGACCGGTGTCGATCCGTGGAGCGTCCGTATCGCCTGCGAAACGCTGGCAACCACCAACCGCGTGGTGATCGCCGGTGAAGTCCGCCTGCCGCCGAGCCTGCTCAAGGCCGATAAGGACGGCAACAGCGTCATCAACCCCTCCAAGTTCAAGTCCGCGGCGCGCAAGGCCATCCGCGACATCGGCTACGAACAGGCCGGTTTCCACTGGAAGACCGCCAAGATCGACGTGCTCCTGCATTCGCAGTCGGCCGACATCGCCCAGGGCGTCGACAGCGCCGCCGACAAGCAGGGCGACGAGGGGGCCGGCGACCAGGGCATCATGTTCGGCTACGCCTGCCGCGAAACCCCGGAACTGATGCCGGCGCCGATCTATTATTCGCACCGCATCCTGGCGCTGCTCGCCGCCGCCCGCAAGAAGGGCGAGGGCGATGTCGGCAAGCTCGGCCCGGATGCCAAGAGCCAGGTGACCGTGCGCTACGTCGACGGCAAGCCGGCCGAAGCGACCTCCATCGTGCTCTCCACCCAGCATCTCGACGAAAGCTGGGATTCGGCCAAGGTCCGCTCGGTCGTCGAACCCTACATCCGCGAAGCGCTGGCCGATCTCAAGATCGCCGACGATTGCAACTGGTACATCAATCCCACCGGCAAATTCGTCATCGGCGGCCCCGATGGCGACGCCGGCCTCACCGGCCGCAAGATCATCGTCGACACCTACGGCGGCGCTGCCCCGCACGGCGGCGGCGCCTTTTCCGGCAAGGACACGACCAAGGTCGACCGTTCGGCCGCCTACGCCGCCCGTTATCTCGCCAAGAACGTCGTTGCCGCCGGCCTCGCCGACCGTTGCACCATCCAGCTTTCCTACGCCATCGGCGTCGCCCAGCCGCTGTCGGTCTATGTCGACCTGCACGGCACCGGCAAGGTGAGGGAAGACCAGGTGGAAGACGCCATCCGCAAGGTCATGGACCTGTCGCCGTCGGGCATCCGCCGCCACCTCGACCTCAACAAGCCGATCTATGCCAAGACCTCGGCCTATGGCCATTTCGGCCGCAAGGCCGGCCGCGACGGCTCTTTCTCCTGGGAGAAGGTCGACCTTGCCAAGGCATTGAAAGAAGCAGTGAAGGACTGATCGATCCCATGACGGAGACGGAACGCCGCGCCCGCGCCACGGAAGCCTTTTTTGGACGACGCAAGGGCAAGACTCTGCGAAGCCAGCAGGCGGAAGCGTTGAAGACGGGGCTTTCCTCTCTGAAGATCGACCTCGCCGAGCCTGCGCCGGAAGATCTGGCGCAGCTCTTTTCATCGTCGGTCGGGCGTATCCGGCTGGAGATCGGTTTCGGCGGCGGCGAGCATCTGCTGCACCGCGCCGGCGAAGTGCCCTCGACCGGTTTCATCGGCGTCGAGCCCTTCGTCAATTCCATGGCGAAGCTGTTGTCGCGCGTCGGTGAACTGGGCCTGAGCAATGTGCGGGTCTATGACGAGGATGCCACACAGGTGCTGGACTGGCTGCCGGCCGCATCGGTCGACCAGATCGACCTCTTGTATCCCGATCCGTGGCCGAAGAAAAAACACTGGAAGCGCCGCTTCGTCTCGAGGGTCAATCTCGATCGCTTCCATCGGGTCCTGAAGCCCGGCGGCCTGTTCTGCTTCGCATCCGACATCGACACCTATGTCAACTGGACGCTGCTCAAATGCCGCGACCATGGCGGCTTCGAATGGACGGCGAAAAACGCCGCGGACTGGTTGACCCCTTTCGCGGGCTGGCCCGGCACACGATACGAAGCCAAGGCCAAGCGCGAGGGGCGGTCTTCCGCCTATCTGACGTTCAGACGGGTCTGATCCCGTCCGTTTTCAGTGAAGCCCTTTTTAATGAAGACTGACGGTTCTGAGCTCGTCTTCGGCAGCCTTGAAAAAGGTGCTGGAGCGGTTGTCGGTCAGCAAGAGCGGCGTGCCGTCGGCGCCGAAAAGCGCCCAGAGGTCCAGGCTGGGATCGATTTCGGGGGCTTCGGGAAAGCACCGATTGATCTCGTCGTAACGCATCTTGCGGATATAACCGACTTCACCGGCGCCCAGATGGGCGAGTTCGGAAAGGGTCAGACGCGCGGTGGCTTCTTTCATCAACATTCGCAGTTCTCCACAACTGAGGGAGTCACGGCAGCATTGCCGTTGTCCTACTGTGAGACCGAAATGTTAATTTTCTTCACCATGCGTTCGGGTTCGGGGCGAACAAGGTCGACGGAAAGCAGGCCGTTCCTCAAGGTGGCGCCAAGAACATGCATTCCCTCGGCCAGAACGAACATGCGCTGGAACTGCCGGGCGGCGATTCCGCGATAAAGATAGTCCCTTTCGCCGGGATCTGCCTGACGGCCGCGAATCACCAGCTGGTTTTCCTCCACCGTCACATCCAGTTCCTCTTCAGAGAAACCGGCAACGGCGAGCGTTATCCTCAGCCTTTCCGGCGCCTCGGCGGCGACATTGGCGCGGATGCGCTCGATATTGTAGGGCGGATAGCCGTCGCTCGCCTTGGCGATGCGCTCCAGCGTCTTTTCCATCGTGTCGAAGCCCAGCAGCAGCGGGCTGGCGAAGGGTGTTATCCGGCTCATTTTCACAGTCCTTGCGAGGTCAAGCGACTTCGCCGGACCTTCTCCTGAAGCATCCAGCGCGCCTTAATATGGGAGCCGGGCCGTCCAAGCGCAAGAACCCTCCGACGCAACGGTCGGAAAAGCCGGCAAAACCATGACAGGCACAGCTTGACAAATCGGGTGGCGGACGCCCATCAACCCTTGTCACATTTTCTGGGGAACAAGACATGGCGCCACGCAAGATCATCATCGACACGGATCCGGGGCAGGACGATGCCGCCGCCATCTTTCTGGCGCTCGGCAGCGCCGATGAGCTGGAGGTGCTCGGCATCACCACCGTTGCCGGCAACGTGCCGCTGGCACTGACGGCGCGCAACGCCCGCATCATCTGTGAACTCTGCGACCGACGCGACATCAAGATTTTCGCCGGCGCCGACAAGCCGGTCAGCCGACCGCTGGTCACCGCCGAGCACGTGCACGGCAAGACCGGTCTCGACGGCCCGGAACTGGCCGAGCCGACGATGGCGCTCGAAAGCGGCCATGCCGTCGATTTCATCATTGAAACCCTTCGGCGCGAGCCGGAAGGCAGCGTGACGCTGTGCACCCTCGGCCCGCTGACCAATATCGCACTCGCCCTGGAGAAGGCGCCGGATATCGCGCCGCGCGTTCGCGAGCTGGTGATGATGGGCGGCGGTTTCTTCGAAGGCGGCAACATCACACCGGCCGCCGAGTTCAATATCTATGTCGATCCCGAAGCGGCTGCCGCCGTCTTCGCTTCCGGCATCCCGATCGTCATGATGCCGCTCGATGTCACGCACCAGCTGCTGACGCTGAAAAGCCGCGTCGAGCGCATGCGCGCCATCGGTAGCCGCCCGGCCATCGCCATGGTGGAAATGCTGGAGTTCTTCGAGCGGTTCGACGTCGAGAAGTACGGTTCCGACGGCGGGCCGCTGCACGATCCGACCGTCATCGCCTATCTGCTGAAGCCGGAGCTGTTCGGCGGTCGCGACTGCAATGTCGAGATCGAACTGCAATCGCCGCTGACGGTGGGCATGACCGTCGTCGACTGGTGGCAGGTGACCGATCGCAAGCACAATGCCAAGGTCATGCGCCAGGTGGATGCCGACGGTTTCTTCGCCCTGCTGACCGAACGGTTTGCCCGTCTCTGACGCCGGCAGGCTTTTCCCTGCTCGAACGAAAAAGGCCGCCGGAGCGTATCCGGCAGCCTTGTCATTCAGCGGTCGAATTCGCCTCTCAGAATTCTTCCCAGTCGTCCTTGGCGGCGAGGGCGGCCGAGCCCTGGCTCTGTGGCACGCTGCGGCGGGCGGGAGCCCTTGCGGCTGCCGTGGGGGCGCGGGCCGGAGCACGCATGTCCTGGGCGGTCTGGCGCAGGGCGGCGGCGTGATTGACGCCTCCGGTGCGGAAGCGGGCGACGAGCGACTTCAGCACGTCGGCCTCTTCCTTCAGCGTCATGCTGGCGGCGGTCTGCTCTTCCACCATCGCGGCGTTCTGCTGCGTCACCTGGTCCATCTGGTTCATTGCCGAGTTGATTTCCTTCAGCCCGACAGCCTGCTCGCTGGCGGAGGCGGAAATCTGCCGGATCAGGCCGTTGATCTCCATGACCTGGCCGGCGATCTTGTCCAGCGCGTTGCCGGCGCGGCCGACGAGGGCGACACCGTCCTGCACCTGGCCGGCCGAGGCGTTGATCAGGGTCTTGATCTCCTTGGCGGCGTTGGCCGAGCGCTGGGCGAGTTCGCGAACTTCCTGGGCGACGACGGCGAAACCCTTGCCGGCTTCCCCGGCGCGGGCGGCTTCGACGCCGGCATTGAGGGCGAGAAGGTTTGTCTGGAAGGCGATCTCGTCGATGACGCCGATGATGCGCGAGACTTCCTGAGACGACTGCTCGATGCCCCGCATCGAAGCGATGGCCTTCTGCACCACTTCACCGGACCGCTCGGCGTCCTCACAGGCGGTGTTGACGCTGACGGCGGCGGAGCGGGCGTTGTCGGCACTGGAGTTTACCTGTGCGGTCAGCTCGTTGAGCGCCGCTGCGGTTTCTTCCAGGCTGGCCGCCTGCTGCTCGGTGCGGCGGGCAAGGTCGGAGGCGCTGCGGCTGATTTCGCCGGTGCCGCCGCCGATGCTGTGCACCGTGCTGTTCAGCGTGTTGCTCGTCTCTTCGATGCTGGAGAGGGCGGCGTTGAAATCGCGCTTCAGGGCTGCGTAGTCGCCCGGGAAATCCTCCTCGATGCGGTAGGCGAGGTTGCCGTTCGACAGCTGCGCCAGGCCCTCACCCACGGTCGACACGATGTGGCGCTGCAGCGAGGCTGCACCATTGCGTTCCGTCTCGGAGCGCTGGCGCTCGTTTTCGGCGGCGCTGCGCTGCATTTCCGCATCGGCCTGCAGCCGCTGGGTATCGGCAAGCGCGTGGCGGAAGCCTTCCAGCGACTTGGCGACGAGGCCGATTTCGTCGGCGCGATCCTGGCCGGTGACCGGTTCGTCATACTTGTTTTCGCTGAGACGGGTGACATCGCGCAGCAGCGCCTTGAGCGGCAGCTGGATGAAGAAGCGGGTGGCGAAATACAGCGCCAGCATCACGGCTGCCAGCACGAGGATACCGCCGATCACCATCATGTAGGTCTGCGCCTGTACCGGAGCGGCAATGGCGGAATACGGCACGTCGACGATCACGACCCAGCTGGTGTTGAGGTCGGGCAGTGCGAACGGATAGACGACGCGGCTGAAACCTTCGCCGTCGGTATTCTTGAGGCCTTCGATCACGCTGCCTTTGCTGGTGGCAAGGGCGCTCTTGATCGCGTCGCCGCCGGCATCGGCATAATCGGTCATGACCATCTCGATAGTCGGCGCGACGATCCATTGGGCGTTCTGCGACAGCAGCATGACGCGGCCGGAACCGAAGGGATGCAGGACCTTGAGGTCGTCATAAAGTGCTGCGAGCGAAATATCGATGCCGGAAACGCCGATCAGCTTGCCGTCCGATACCACCGGATAGCTGATCGAGGTCATGGCGGTGGGGACGGTGATCTCCTGCGCCTTGTAGGGCGGGGTCATGCCACCCTTCATGGATTTCGCCGAGGTCGCATACCAGGGCGCGGTGTAATCGTCGTTGAACGTCGAGAACTCGAAGCCGCCGGATGCCGTCTTGGTCCAGTACGGAGCAAAGATGCCGTTCTTGTTGGCACCCAGCTCCGTGTTGTTGGCGACCTCGTCCTTGCGGCCGTCGAAGGCGGTGGGCTCTTCGCAGAACCAGCTGCCGAAGGCGAAGGCGTTCTTTTCGACATTCGCCTTCAGGATATTGATGACGCCCTGCCGCTCCAGTGCCTTGCCCTCGTGGGCGCGGCCGACGACGCCGGCCATCGAGCGGGCTGCACCCGACAGTTCGCCGACCTTGGCGGCGATCTGGTTGGCGATCGCCTTGGCTTCTGCATCCGCCTGGGCCATGGTCAATGTCTGCACACGCTCGCGCGATTGCGAGATCAACAGGAGGTTGGAAACCAGCAGGACCAGTGCGATGGCCAAGCCGCTGACCGCCATTAGCTTGGCCGCAAGTGACTTCACTTGGAAAATAGACATTGTCGCCTCAAAGCAGGGAAGGCCGGAGCCGATCCGGCGCCGGGGGATGAATGGGGAACTGCCCTATCATGGGGCGCACCGCCATCGCTCCGTCAGGTGAGACGGTTCGTCGCGGCGTATGAGCCCAACCCTACGAAATAACCGGTTAAATTTGACTAAAAATCTACCCGTTTTCCTTGCGTTGCAGCAATTTCATGGCTTACACGGCATCCGGAATCGTTACAGTCGACGGCTGACCTCGCCGCTGACAGGAATGGACGGCTGGGCGCCCGGTTCCAGGCAGGCAAGCGAACCTGCGACCGCGGCTCTGCGCAGGGCGGTGGCAAAATCCAGCCCGGCATCCAGCCCTGCGGCGAAATAACCGCAGAAGGTATCGCCGGCGCCGACGGTGTCGACCGGATCGATGACCAGGCCGGCACTGCGGGAAACGGCGCCGTCGCGGATGGCGATCACACCATCGGCGCCGAGCGTGACGATCAGCGTCTGACCCGTTTGCGCATGCAGGGCCTGCATCGCCGCCTCGCGCCGCGCATCGTCCATGCCGTTCTCTCCGGCCAGGCGCTCGAATTCCGTTTCGTTGGCGATGACGACGTCGGCGAGGCGTCCGAGCCGGGGCGCCTCGGCAATCAGCGGGGCGATGTTGAGGATTGTGACGACGCCTTTCTCCTTTGCCCTTAGGAGGGCATGCTCGACCGCCGGCACCGGGATTTCGAACTGTAGCATCAGGATGTCGCCGGCCTTCATCGGAGCCAGCGCGGCATCGGCATCCGCGGCCGTCAACGTGCCGTTGGCGCCGGGCACGACGGCAATGACGTTTTCGCCGTCGCCGCCGACGAGGATCAGGGCAATGCCGGTCGGACCGTCGACGGGTTTGGCTCCCGAAAGATCCGTTCCCGCCTCCTTGAGCAGCGCCAGCGCCGGCCCGGCAAATTCATCCCGCCCGACGGCGCCGACCATGCGCACGACCGAACCGGCGCGCCGGGCGGCCAGCGCCTGGTTGGCGCCCTTGCCGCCGGCGGCGGTGGAAAAGCCGTTGCCCGCCACGGTTTCACCCGGCTTCGGCAGCCGTTCCGTCGTGGCGATGAGATCCATGTTGATGGAGCCGAAGACCGTGATCATGTGAAGTCGTTTCCCGTTTCCCGATGGTTTTGCGCGACACTGCCCGACCGCATCAATCCTCGTCAACCACCCTGAGCTTCAGAAAGCCGGTCCGACTTTCGACGGCACGCACCGGCACTTCTGTTTCAGCGGCGCGGCTGGGTTCTTCAGCAGGCTCGGTGAAGTCGAGCGCACCGATCTTTGCGCCACGCCTGGCGATCTTGCCGCTCGATGTCGCGATCATCTCCACATCCTTCTGGGCCGCCGAAAAATGCGACTGCAGTTTCACCACCCGCTCGTCGAGGCGCAGCAGGTCGTCGAGCAGGTGCGCCACCTCGCCCTGGATGACATGTGCCTGCTCGCGCATGCGCTGGTCCTTCAGCACCGACTGGATGACCTGGATGGAAAGCATCAGCAGCGACGGCGAAACGATCACCACCCGCAGCCGGTGGGCCTTCTGCACGATCGCCTCATGGTGCTCGTGAATGCCGGCAAAGATCGATTCCGACGGCACGAACAGGAAGGCGATGTCCTGGGTTTCGCCGGCGATCAGGTATTTTTCGGCAATGTCGCGTATATGGACGTCGAGATCGCGGCGGAATTGCTGTGCCGCCGCCTTGGCGGCTTCCGGCGTTTGCGCCTTGCGGGCGGCATTCCATGCCTCCAGCGGAAATTTGGCATCGATGACAAGCGGCGGCACGCCGTTCGGCATGCGAATGGTGCAGTCCGGCCGCGCGCCGTTGGACAGCGTCGGCTGGAAGGCGTAGGCGCCCTGCGCCAGCCCGTCGGCGATGATGGTTTCCATGCGCGACTGGCCGAAGGCGCCGCGGGTCTGCTTGTCGGACAGGATCGCCTGCAGCCCGACGACGTCCTTGGCCAGCGACTGGATATTGTTCTGCGCCGCGTCGATCACCGCCAGGCGTTCCTGCAGGCGGCGCAGGTTTTCATGCGTGTGTTTCGACTGCTCCGTCAGCGTCGCGCCGATCCGGTGGCTCATGCCGTCCAGCCGCTGGCTGATCGCCTGGTTCAGCTCGGATTGCCGCGATCCGAACACCTCGGCCATCGCCGCCATGCGTCCCTGCATCTCGGACTGGATGCGCAGGAGTTCGGCCAGCCGGGTTTCCGTTTCGAAGGCGTGCGCCTCGGCATCGGTGCCACCACGGCGCCGAAACAGGAGGACCAGCACGGCCGCGATGACGAGCAGGACCGAAACGAGCACCAGCGGGCTGACAGGGATCGTGCCGCTCGAAGTGACAATTTCGAAAACAGGGTGCGAAAACAGGGGTCTCTCCATTCCAAGATCCTACCAGAACAAAAACCATTGAGAAGATCAAATCGTGAACATTTCCTGAATATGCCGATGAAGAACGGGGACAGCGGCGGCGTCGTCAAAAAAACGCCATGATGCCGCGTGCGGAGAATTCCCTCGCGAAACAAGATGGGTTATGGAGGGCGCATGACGATCAAGCCCCTCATCATCCTGCCCGATCCCCTTCTCCGACAGGTTTCCGCGCCGGTGGAGCGCGTCGATGCCGAACTGACGCAGCTTGCGGACGACATGCTGGAAACCATGTACGATGCGCCGGGCATCGGCCTTGCCGCAATCCAGATCGGCGTGCCGCGGCGCCTGCTGGTGATCGACCTTGCCAAGGAAGGCGAGGAAAAACAGCCGCAGGTCTTCATCAATCCGCAGATCCTGTCCTCTTCCGATGCGCGTTCGGTCTATGAGGAAGGCTGCCTTTCCATTCCTGATTATTATGCGGAGGTGGAGCGTCCGGCGGAGATCGAGGTCCAATATCTCGACCGTGATGGCAAGGACAAGACCGTCAAGGCCGACGGCCTGCTCGCCACCTGCCTGCAGCACGAGATCGATCATCTCAACGGCGTGCTGTTCATCGACCACATCTCGCGGCTGAAGCGGGAAATGGTGGTGAAGAAGTTCACCAAGGCCGCCAAGGGCAAGGCCGTCTGATGGCCGATTGTTGAAAATCGGTCGCCGTCTGCCTATGATATCGCCGATATCCTGAGGAGGTGGCGATGGGCGACCTGCTGATCCGCAACATCGACGAGGCATTGAAGCGCGGCATCATCGAGCTGGCGCAGACCAACGGCCGCAGCCTGTCCGACGAAGCCAAGGCCCTGATCGGCGAGGCGATGGCGGGCAAGCGGCCGGAGCCGCAGCCGGAACTGTCGCCATGGACGGCCATGCGCGCCATCCTGGCCGATATCGATCCGGCGGAAGCTGAAGAATATGCACGCATCATGGATGAGATCGAAGCGGAGCGGAAACGTGATTTCGGCCGCCCGCTCGAGGATATCGAGTGATCGTGCTCGACACGAATGTCGTTTCCGAACTTGTAAAGCCGCGGGTCATCCCCGAGGTCGTGATGTGGATGCGGCATCATGCGCATACGGATCTTTATCTGTGCGACGTGGTCGTCATGGAGCAATCGTTCGGGGCCGAACGTTTCTGGCGGCAGACGCGTTCGGATCGATACCTGCAAATTCTCTCACAACTGCTCGTCAGTTTTCATGGCAGGATTCTGGGCTTCGATCATCCTTCGGCCTCAGAACAGGGCGCGTGCGGGCGGAGCGTCAGGTGCAGGGCCGCCCCATCTCCGTCCAGGACGCCATGATCGCCGCAATCTGCCTCGTCAACGACGCCACGCTGGCGACGCGCAACACAAAAGACTTCCAGGGGCTTGATCTTCGGCTCGTAAACCCGTTTGAAGGCGGCTGATCGTCAACAGGGGGGATAGCATGTCTCTTCGCATCATCTTCATGGGCACGCCGGAATTTTCCGTTCCCACTCTGCGCCTGCTGGTCGATGCCGGCCATCGGGTCGTGGCCGTCTACAGCCAGCCGCCTCGGCCGGGTGGGCGCCGCGGGCTGGACCTGCAGAAGTCGCCGGTGCACCAGGCGGCAGAATTGCTCGGCATACCGGTGTTCACGCCGGTCAATTTCAAGGATCCGGAAGAGCGGAACAAGTTCCGCGATCTCGATGCGGATGTCGCCGTCGTCGTTGCTTACGGCCTTTTGCTGCCGGAAGAGATCCTCAGCGGTACGCGCGAGGGCTGCTATAATGGCCATGCCTCGCTGCTGCCGCGCTGGCGCGGCGCCGCTCCCATCCAGCGGGCGATCATGGCCGGCGACGAAAAGACCGGCATGATGGTGATGAAGATGGACAAGGGGCTGGATACCGGCCCCGTTGCCCTGACCCGCGAAGTGGCGATCGAGGCAAACATGACGGCCGGCGAGTTGCACGACCGGCTGATGTTTGTCGGCGCCAAGGCGATCGCCGAGGCCATGGTCAAGCTGGAGATGGGCGACCTGCCGCTGACGCCGCAGCCGGCGGACGGCGTGCTCTACGCCGCCAAGATCGACAAGGCGGAAACGCGCATCGACTTTTCGCGGCCCGCCCGCGACGTGCACAACCATATTCGCGGGCTCGCACCCTTCCCGGGCGCCTGGTTCGAGGCCGAGATCGGCGGCAAGCCGGAACGCATCAAGGTTCTGGCGAGCGAAATGGGCGATGGCACCGGTGCGGCCGGCACGGTCATGGGCGAGGACTTGACGGTCGCCTGCGGCGGAGGCGCGGTGAAGCTGACCAGGTTGCAGAAAGCCGGCGGCAAGCCGCTTTCGGCAGCGGATTTCCTGCGCGGCACGCCCTTGCCCGTGGGCACGAGGCTCGGCTGATGCCCCGCTTCCGCCTGATCGTCGAATATGACGGCACGCCTTATGTCGGCTGGCAGCGGCAGGAGAACGGCCCCTCCGTGCAAGGCGCGCTGGAGGCCGCCGTGCTGTCGCTGACCGGCGAGACGGTATCGATCCGCGGCGCTGGCCGCACCGATTCCGGCGTGCATGCGTTGGGTCAGGCGATCCATCTCGACCTGGCGCGCAGCTGGCTGCCCTACAAGCTGCGCAATGCCCTGAACGCCCATCTCGGCATGGCGGGCGAGCGTGTCTCGATCGTCGATGCCGACGCCGTGCCGGATTATTTCGACGCACGTTTTTCGGCGGTGAAGCGGCATTACCTGTATCGCATCATCTCCCGGCCGGCGCCGCTGGCGCTGGAGGCCGGACGCGCCTGGTGGGTGCCGAAACCCCTCGACCATGCGGCAATGCATGCGGCGGCACAGATGTTGGTCGGCCATCATGATTTCACCACATTCCGCTCCGCACATTGCCAGGCCAGGAGCCCGGTGCGCACCCTCGACCGGCTGGACGTGACGCGTGACGGCCAGCTCATCGAGATCCGCGCTTCGGCACAGAGTTTCCTGCACAACCAGATCCGCTCCTTTGCCGGCACCCTCAAGCTTGCCGGCGAAGGCAAGATGACGCCGCAGGATGTGCGCCTGGCGCTGGAGGCGCGCGACCGCACGGCCTGCGGCCCGGTTGCGCCGCCGGAAGGGCTGTATTTTTTGCAGGTCGATTATCCCGCCGTCATTCCCGAACGGCGCGGCAACCAAGGACAGACCGATGACGGTGCGGATCTATCATAACCCCGCTTGCGGAACCTCGCGCAACACGCTGGCGATGATCCGCCAGTCGGGCGAGGAGCCGGAGGTCGTCGAATATCTCGTTACCCCGCCGTCGCGGGAGGAACTGGTGGCGCTGCTGATCGCGCTCGACATGTCGCCGCGCGACCTGCTGCGGGAAAAGGGCACGCCTTATGCGCAGCTCGGCCTCGGCGATCCGCGCCTGACGGACGGCGCGCTTCTGGATGCGATGATGGCGCATCCGATCCTCATCAACCTGCCGATCGTGGTGACGGAAAAAGGCGTGCGCCTGTGTCGCCCCTCGGAGAGGGTGCTGGAGATCCTCGCCAATCCCGATATCGGCCCGTTCACCAAGGAAGACGGCGAGGTGGTGATCTCCGCCGGCCTGGATCAGGCGGGATAGACGCCGAGATATTGCTGCAGGAGGTCGGAGAGCAGCATGGTCGGCACCAGCAGCACGAGAATGAGCGTGGTGATCATCAGCGGCTGCTGGCCGCAGATCATCCGCATCAGCCGCACCAGCGCGAAGACCAGCGTCACCAGCAGGCCAAGCCACAGCAGCGAGGCAAGCCCTTCCGTTCCCGGTAGCACCAGCACCATCAGGATGATCAGCGCATAGACATAGGCCAGCGGCACGGCGAGCCAGTTCGATACCACGACGATGGCGTGGAAACGCCGGCCGAGGCCGAAGAGCAGGCACAGGAACCCGGCCAGCACCAGCGGCACGATCCAGTTGGCGACCTCGACCATGGCTAGCCGCATGAAGAAGGGTAGGCCGGTGCGCGTTCCCGGCGGATAGGCGCGCAGGAAAGCGGAGTGCCACCAGAGCCAGCTGATCGCCGTTGCCGGCAGGCACCAGAGGATGGCCCAGAAGGAACGCATCGCGCCGCGATCGGTCAGGTCGAGATAGCCGAAGCCGCGCGGATCGAGCCGGATCAGCAGCAGCAGCCCCTTCAGGTAGATCTGAATTTCCTTAAACGACGGCATTGTCGAACCAGCGCTCGATGAAGGTCTCGTAGATGCGGGTCAGGGTTTCGAGGTCGGCGACGGCCACCCGCTCGTCGACCATGTGCATGGTCTGGCCCACCAGCCCGAATTCCACCACCGGGCAATAATCCTTGATATAGCGCGCATCCGAGGTACCGCCGGTCGTCGACAGTTTCGGCGTCTGGCCCGTCACCTTCTCGATGGCGCCGGAGAGCGAGTCGATCAAGGCATTGTTGCGGGTGAGGAAGACATGGCTCGGCCGTTCGGCCCAGGCGAGCTGGTAGGACACCGGTTCGCGGCCGGGCCGCAGCCTTGTGTCGGCGGCAGCGCGCGCCAGGCGGCCGGCGATTTCGGCTTGCAGCGTCTCTGCCGTCCAGCTGTCGTTGAAGCGGATGTTGAAGCTCGCCGTCGCCTTGGCGGGAATGACGTTGGTGGCGGGATTGCCGACGTCGATGCTCGTCACTTCGAGGTTCGACGGCTGGAAATCCGTCGTGCCCTGGTCGAAGGGCGGATCGAGCAGCGCCTGCGTCAGTTGCACGATGCCGCGCACCGGGTTGTCGGCGAGATGCGGATAGGCGGCGTGGCCCTGCACGCCGTTGACGGTGATCTTGCCGGACAGCGAGCCGCGCCGACCGATCTTGATCATGTCGCCCAACCGGTCCGGATTGGTCGGCTCGCCGACGACGCAGGCATCCCAGCGTTCGCCCCTGGCGGCGGCCCATTGCAGCAGCTTGATCGTGCCGTTGATCGCCGGGCCTTCCTCGTCGCCGGTGATCAGGAAGGAGACAGAGCCTTTTGGCGCCCCCTTTTTGTCGATATGGCGGGCGATGGCGGCGACGAAGCAGGCGATGCCACCCTTCATGTCGACGGCGCCGCGGCCGAACATCTCGCCGCCGGCAATCTCCGCAGCGAAGGGGGGGTGCGTCCAGGCGCCGGCATCGCCGACCGGCACGACGTCGGTATGGCCGGCGAACATCAGGTGCGGGCCATCGCCGCCGAGCCGGGCGTAGAGGTTTTCGATGTCGGGCGTATCCTCGTCCTTCGCCGTCACCCGCTCGACGGCAAAGCCGAGCGGCGCCAGCATGGTTTCGAGCGCGCTCAACGCCCCGCCTTCGGCAGGAGTCACGGAGGGGCAGCGGATGAGGGTCTGGAGATTGGCGATCGGGTCGGTCGGGAGCATGAGATTAAAGCCATTGCCGGGCCTTTTGAGGCCGCCTTGTCATACCTATATCAGTGCGGGGTGGTGTACCCGATCCTCGCCGGACTGTCACGCGTATCCGGCCGCAAAAGCGTCGCATCGGGTAGTCGGTCGCGCGACCAGGAAGCTGCCAAGTTGCCTGCCACCCCACTTTTCTCAAGAACAGCCGGAAACGCATGGCAAGCTACATTGGTGTCTCCGGGGTCCCGGTGCCAATTCCCGAGGCGATTGGATAATTTCCGAAATACATATTGACTTTCGAATTTCAAGAATACGTAATATAAACAAAGACGTTGTAATGAAATACTTTTAATGCAGCCGTCGCGATGTTCTTGCGGGCTTGTTTTAATGTCGAATGCGGAGGGGAGCCGACAATGGCAACGACAACGGGTCATTTTGCCAATAGCTATACGTTCAAGATTACCGGGCAATCCGGAAATTATGGTGCGTATTTCGACTTGATTACCAAGAATGCAATTGCTGCGATCAACTACATATCGGATTACGTCGCCTGGAAAGGTACTCTGGATTTTGTCGTTGAATTTTCTGCTCCGAAAGGAAGCGGGTTGCTGCCGGCGGTCGGCAACCTCACCGGTGACGGCGTGACGCATGCGATGCAGGAGGCTTTGACGGGCAGGGATCCGGCAAGCAACGAGCCCGATGTCGGCGCCCATATCGAGCCGAACACCTCGGGCGCCCTGACCAATTACGGCTATCCGCTCTATTTCGATCCCGACCCCAATCCCAATGTCCATCCGCATGTGCCCACGGGCACGCACGACTTCTTCTCGATCTATGTGCACGAGGTCTTTCACGGGCTGGGGTTCTGGTCAACGGCGCAGCACGGTGCCTCGAAATCGGCGTTCGACAAGCTGACGGTCGAACGCGGCGGTCAGTATTTTTTCACCGGTGCAAATACCAAGGCGCTTCTCGGGCAGGATCTTGCGCTCGCGACTATGGGCAGCCGCGATCACTATGCGGCAACAGGCGATGCGCAATCGGGCCTGATGTTCGAATGGGGAAATTACGAGGGAAACCGCTGGCAGATCGGCAAGCTCGACCTGGCGATTTTGAAAGACCTCGGTTACACGGTTGCCAACGAAGACAAGCTCAACCTGGTGGATCTGCCGGACGATACGGTTTTCGGTTCCGGCGGTTCGACGGGTGGCGGGCCTCTCGATTTCCACCGGTATGAAGTCACGCGCGATGCTTACACCATCCAGCGCCTGGCGCCGGACATCGTCGCGGTCTACAAGCCGGATGGCAGCGTGGAAACACTGACCGGCATAGAGCGTATCCATTTCAACGACGGCTATCTGGCGCTCGATATCGATGGCACTGCCGGTCAGGCCTATCGCATCTATCAGGCAGCCTTCGACCGCACTCCCGATGCTGGCGGCATTTCATACTGGATCAAGATGATGGATACCGGGATGAGCTTGAAGGACGTCGCCCACGACTTCATCTCGTCGACGGAATTCATGGTCACCTACGGCGCCAGCATGTCCAACCAGGCATTTGTCGAGCAGCTGTACATGAATGTGCTCAACCGCGCCGGAGAAGCGGCAGGCGTCGACTACTGGACCGGCCGCATGGCTGCCGATCTCACCCGCGCCGACGTTCTTGCCGGTTTTTCCGAAAGCCCCGAAAATGTCGCCGGCGTAGCACCCTCGATCAGCGACGGGATCTGGTACACCTGACCGTCCGCAAGTGATGCGGCAGCGCTTGAAGGCGCTGCCGTCCGGATACATGCGGGCGGCCCGGACCAATGCCGGCAATGTGAGGGGCTTTGAGAAACCCCTCGGGAAAAATCAATCGCGCAGCAGTTCGTTGATGCCGGTCTTCGAGCGGGTCTGGGCATCGACGCGCTTGACGATAACGGCGCAGTAGAGGCTGGGCGCCGGCTGGCCGTTGGCCATGGTCTTGTCTGATGGCAGCGAGCCGGCGACGACGACGGAATAGGGCGGCACTTCGCCGTAGCTGATCTCGCCGGTGGCGCGGTCGACGATCTTGGTCGACTTGCCGATGAAGACGCCCATGCCGAGCACCGAGCCTTCGCGGACGATGCAGCCTTCGACGACTTCCGAGCGGGCGCCGATGAAGCAATTGTCCTCGATGATCGTCGGGCCGGCCTGCATCGGCTCCAGCACGCCGCCGATGCCGACGCCGCCGGACAGGTGCACATGCTTGCCGATCTGGGCGCAGGACCCGACCGTCGCCCAGGTGTCGACCATCGTGCCTTCGCCGACATAGGCGCCGAGGTTGACGAAGGATGGCATCAGGATGGCGTTGGGGGCGATGTAGGCGGAACGGCGCACGACGCAGTTCGGTACGGCGCGGAAGCCGGCCTTCTCGAATTCGTTGGCGCTCCAGCCGTCGAATTTCGACGGCACCTTGTCCCACCACACGCTTTCACCCGGGCCGCCCTTGACGATTTCCATCGGATTGAGGCGGAAGGACAGCAGCACCGCCTTCTTCAGCCACTGGTGCACCGTCCATGCGCCGTCATCGCCGCGGGTGGCGACACGCGCCTTGCCGCTGTCGAGCAGGTTGAGCGCGCTTTCAACGGCATCCCGGATTTCGCCGCGGGTCGAGGTGTTGACGCTGTCGCGATTGTCGAAAGCGGTTTCGACGGTCTTTTCGAGCGAGGCGAGATCGGCGCTGGTCATGAGAATTCCTTAAACTTCGCGGTCTATCTTGGAGGGTGGGGAAGCCGGGTCGAAATCCGAATTTTGGCCACCTGCTCTACAATATGATCCGGCAAAATGAAATCATTTTTCCGGCAGATACTGCCTGGTCCGAGACACCGGCAGCGCGTGAAAGGCATTGGACATGGCGAAGTTGAAAAACGGCAAGTTGCGGCGCAAGGACGGGGTCTGGGATCCGCTCAAGGACAGCTCCACCGACAAGCAGCGCGCCGCCGGCGTGCCGAAGACGCCGCAGTCGGAATCGCCCGCCTACCGCCTGGCCTATGCCGACGAGGATTTCCTCTGCCGCGAGGAGCTGCGCCCGGTGCGGCTGCAGCTGGAACTGCTGAAGGTGGAGATGTCGCTCGCCGAGCGTGGCATCAAATCGACCGTGGTCATGTTCGGCGGCGCCCGCATTCCCGCGCCCGGTATGCAGGCCTGGGCAGCACGAAACGAGACGCAGCGCCACAATCTCGAAGCGGCCTCGGTCTATTACGACGAGGCGCGCAAGTTCGCCCGGCTGTGCTCCGAACACGCGGCGAAATCCTCCTATCAGGAATATGTCGTGGTCACCGGCGGCGGGCCGGGGGTGATGGAGGCGGGCAATCGCGGCGCGGCCGACGCCGGCGCTCCCTCGATCGGCCTCAACATCGTGCTGCCGCACGAGCAGGCGCCGAACGCCTATGTGACGCCGGAGCTCAGCTTCAATTTCCACTATTTCGCCATCCGCAAGATGCATTTCATGATGCGCGCCAAGGCGATCACCGTGTTCCCCGGCGGCTTCGGCACGCTGGACGAGATGTTCGAGGCGCTGACGCTGATCCAGACCGGCCGCATGGCGCCGATTCCTCTGATCCTGTTCGGCAAGGCGTTCTGGCACACGATGATCAATTTCGAGGCGCTCGCCGATTTCGGCACGATCGCGCCCGAAGATGTCAAGCTTCTGCATTTCGTCGATACGGCCGACGAGGCCTGGCAGGTCGTCGGCAGCTTTTACGAGCTTGCCTGATTTCCACGCATGGAAAAACCCGCCCCGACGGCTGTCGGAGCGGGCTTTGTCGAACCGGGAACGGGGGTAGGATTACCGGTTCGGCATATCGTCGATCGAGATGACGCCGTCCTTGTTGCGGTCGAGGCGTGCAAACATCTTGGCGGCGGCGTCGGCGGCCTCCTGCTTGCTCAACTGGCCATTCTCGTCGGTATCGGCGATGCGGAAGAGCATGGCGCCCTTGCCCCACTTGTTGCCGTGACGATCGCCATGACGGTTGCCATGGTGGCGCGGCTTCATGCCGTCGCGGTCGCCGTCCGGCATCTTGGCTTCGTCGTTCTGAGCGGTTTCGCGTTCCGCCTTCATCTTCTTCCATTCGGCGCGGCGCAGTTCGCGCTGCTCCTTGCGATAGGCGCGGAATTCACCGGGGGTGATCGAGCCGTCGTTGTTGGCATCGATGGCGGCAAATAGCTTTTCGGCGCCGGCCTTGGCTTCTTCCGCCGTGATGCGGCCGTCCTTGTTGGCGTCGTCCTGCTTCAGCATGCGGACATAGGCCACTTCGGGCGACATGCGGCCGCCATGGCGGGGGGCGGCAAAAGCTTCGGCGGCAACGCCGAGCACGAGTGCCGCTGAAAGGCCCGTCAGTACCAGTTTCTTACCGTTCATCTCTTTTCCTTCCTCGTTCGTCGATGAGGAAAAGATAGGTCGGGCAGCCGGCGCTGCCCACTTAAACATTGGTAACCTATATGAAATTTCGGTAATGTTGTTCAAATGAGCTTCGTCAGGAAGGCCGTCAGGTCCTGGGTCACATAATCGATGTGATCGTCGTCCTCACCGGCGATTTCCCAGCGTTCGAAGGCATGTTCGAGGTTTTGCGGCACCAGCAGCACGGTGCGCATGCCGAGCGCCTTGGGAACCTGCAGGTTGCGGGGCAGGTCCTCGAACATCGCCGCATGGGCGGTATCGACACGGTGCAGGCCCATGAATTTGTCATAGGTGCTGCCGGCCGGCTTCGGCACGAAGTCGGCGGCGACGATGTCGAAGATATCGTCGAAATTGTCGAGAATGCCGAGCGCTCGGGCGGTATCCTGCGCATGTCTGACGCTGCCGTTGGTGAAGATGAATTTCCGGCCGGGCAGCGCCTTGATCGCCGCTGCCAGCTCCGGCTGCGGCATCAGCGCCGAATAGTCGATCGCATGCGCCTTTTCCAGGAAATCGTTGGGGTCGACCTTGTGGTGGATCATCAGCCCCTGCAGCGTCGTTCCGTGCTCGAGGTAATACTGCTTCTGCAGCACCCGCGCTTCCTCCGGTTCCATCTGCAGCAGCGCCGAGACATAAGCCGTCATGTTGCGGTCGATCTGCGAGAACAGGTTGATGTGATGCGGATACAGCGTGTTGTCGAGATCGAACACCCATTCGCGGACATGGTCGAAATCGGTAACGGTCGGGGCGGTGGTGATCTTGCTCATGGCGCCCTTATGCCACGGCTCGGCAAACAAACAAAACGTTTACTCCGCTTTTGGCCCGAACCGACCTTGGCGGGTCCGGATACGCATGGTACCGCCGGAGCATGGAACCCTGGATCGCGATTACCATTACCGCTGCCTTCCTGCAAAATCTGCGCTCGGCCCTGCAGAAGCACCTGCAGGGATCGCTCGGAACGCGGGGCGCCTCCTTCGTGCGTTTCGGCTATGGTTTTCCGGTCGCCATTGTCTATGTGCTCGGCCTGCATCTGATCGGCAACTTCGCTTTTCCGGCCTTGAACTGGACCTTTGCGATCTGGTCGGTCATCGGCGGCCTGTCGCAGATCTTCGCTACCATCCTGCTTGTCCATCTGTTTTCGCTGCGCAATTTCGCCGTCGGCACCGCCTATTCGAAGACGGAGCCGGTGCAGGCGGCGATTTTCGGTTTCGTGCTGCTCGGCGAGCGGCTGACGACTGGCGCCGTCGTCTCGATCATCGTCGGCGTGTTCGGTGTCATGCTGATTTCCATGGCGCGTTTGCCGCTCTCCCTCCGCAACATGGTGACGGCGCTCACCGGCCGAACGGCGCTGATCGGCATCGCGTCGGGCGCCGTCTTCGGCATTTCGGCGGTATCCTATCGTTCGGCGTCGTTGTCGCTGCAGGCGCCGAACCCGGTGATGGCGGCTGCGGTCACGCTTGCCTGCGTCACCACCTTCCAGACCGTCTTCATGCTGGTCTGGATGCTGTTGAAGGATAGGAACGAAATCGTGCAGGTGGCGCGCTCCTGGCGTTCCTCCTCGCTGGTCGGGCTTGCCGGGGTGCTCGGCTCGGTCTGCTGGTTCACGGCGATGACGCTGCAGCAGGTGGCCTATGTGCGCGCCCTCGGCCAGATCGAACTCGTCTTCACCTTCATGGCGTCCTTCTTCCTGTTCCACGAGCGGGTGAACCGCATGGAAATCATCGGCTGCCTGCTGATCGTCGGCGGCATCGTCGGCCTGCTGTTCCATTGATCTCATCCGATTGAAGCGCCAGACAAGGCAGGGTATGAAAGGCGGCATCGTCGGCGAGGGAGGCGCGGAACATGGCAAAGGCTGACCTGTCTGCCAATTGGCTGGAAACGCCGATCGGCCCGCTGTTGGTGGTGGCGAGCGACACCCACCTGCACGCCATCGAGTTCCATGACGAAGAGGCGCCGCCGGAACCCGCCCTGCGCATCGGCCGCAAGCTTGGCGCGATCATCCGCATGGATGGCGACAGCCCGGCCCTGGCGCAGGCCATGGACGAGTTGCGATATTATTTCCTCGGCAAGTCGGCGCAGTTTCACGTTCCGCTGTTCTACGACGGATCGGAGTTCGAGCGGCGTGTATGGGAGGAGCTTTTGCTCGTGCCGCTGGCTGAGACCTGCTCTTATGGCGACATCGCCCGCGCGCTCGACCAGCCGGGTGCCGCACGCGCCGTCGGCGAGGCGAACCACGTCAACCGTATTCCCATCATCATCCCATGCCATCGTTGCATCGGCGCGGACGGTTCGCTGACCGGATATGGCGGCGGCTTGTGGCGAAAGAAATGGCTGTTGCGCCATGAAGGACAGATGCGGCCCGTCGGGCTGTTTGCGGAGGGTTTTTGAATGACACGGGCAGACAAGGCGAAAAGGTTCGGTGACTTGCACCGCAAGGGCAACCCGCTGGTGCTCTACAACATCTGGGATGCCGGCAGCGCCAAGGCGGTGGCAGACGCCGGAGCACAGGCGCTGGCGACCGGCAGCTGGTCGGTGGCCGCAGCGCAAGGGTTCGGCGACGGCCAGAAAATCCCGCTCGAGGCGCTGGTCGCCACGGCGAAGTCGATCGTTGCGGCAAGCGACCTGCCTTTGTCGGTGGATTTCGAGGGCGCCTATTCGGAAGACCCCGAAGGCGCTGCCGCAAATGTCGGCAAGCTGATCGATGTCGGTGCCATCGGCATCAATTTCGAGGATCAGGTCGTCGGTGGAGCGGGATTGTACGATGTCGAGGCACAGTCGGTGCGTATCCGGGCGATCCGCGCACTGGCAGAAAGCCGCGGCCTGCCGTTCTTCATCAATGCCCGCACCGATCTTTTCCTGAAGGAAAGCGATGACGCCAAGCATGCCGGGCTTGTCGATGAGGCTATCGCCCGCGGCAAGGCCTATGCAGAGGCGGGAGCCAGCGGCTTCTTCGTTCCGTGGCTGGCGGATGTGCACCTGATCGAAAAGATCTGCGCCGCGTCGAGCCTGCCGGTGAACGTCATGATGAAGCCCGGTGCGCCCGACATCGCCACGCTGTCGAAGGCGGGCGTCGGCCGCATCAGCTACGGTCCGTTCCCCTACCGGGCGATGATCGAATGGCTGAAGGGTCAGGCCGCCGGCGTCTACACCCCGGCCTGACGAAGAGAAAGGCCGATCAGGGAACGATCAGCGTGCCCGCGCCGTGCTCGGTGAAGATTTCCAGGAGCACGGAGTGGGCGGTCTTGCCGTTGAGGATGACGACGCCCTGCACACCGGCCTTGATCGCGTCGATGCAGGTCTCGACCTTCGGGATCATGCCGCCGGAGATCGTGCCGTCCTTGATCAGCGCCCGGGCCTGCGAAACCGTGAGTTCCTTGATCAGTTCCTTGTTCTTGTCGAGAACGCCGGGAACATCGGTGAGGAACAGCAGGCGCGTGGCATTCAGCGCACCGGCGATGGCACCGGCAAACGTGTCGGCGTTGATGTTGTAGGTGGCGCCGTCACGACCGGGGGCGACCGGGGCGATGACCGGGATCATCTCCGACTTGGCCAGCAGGTCGAGCAGTGTCCGGTCGACCTCGACCACTTCGCCGACGAAACCGAGATCGAGCACCCGTTCGATGTTGGAATCGGGATCGACAATGGTCTTCTTGGCCTTTTCGGCAAACACCATGTTGCCGTCCTTGCCGCACAGGCCGATCGCCCACTCGCCGGTCTGGTTGATCAGCGCAACGATTTCCTTGTTGATCGAACCGGCCAGCACCATCTCGACGATCTCGACCGTCTTCCGGTCGGTGACGCGCAATCCGCCCTCGAACTTCGATTCGATGCCCATCTTGGACAGCATCGCACCGATCTGCGGGCCGCCGCCATGCACGACGATCGGGTTGACGCCGGATTGCTTGAGCAGGGCGATATCGGCGGCAAACGCCTTGCCGAGTTCGGAATCGCCCATGGCGTGGCCGCCATACTTCACCACGATGGTCTTGTTTTCGTAGCGCTGCATGAAGGGCAGCGCCTGGGCCAGAAGTTGCGCCTGCTTTTCGCTGTCGGAAGCGGTCATGGAGATCCTCGTCGATTGATCGCGGCCTTTTATCTCAACTTTGTGACAGAGGGAATAATGGCGGCAAAACTTTGAGGCGCCGGAAAAGAGCGGCCAGTCCGAAATCGGGCGATCGCTGTGATTCGAGTGCCGTGGCCGGTGGCGGAGGCAACCGAAGAGGCTTATGATATCAGCGGAATCGAAAAGCCCGCGGGCTGAGTGAACAGGAACCGGCAGTGCAGGTGGTCGTTCCCCGGTATAGGATACGAACAGGGCGGCGCAGCCTGTCGACATCGAGAGAGTGCCTGGACAGATGACATCGTCCGACCGCAGCATGGGGGACCGCTCCCGCGACGAGGTGCTTGCCGGCGAATATGTGCTCGGCGTGCTGTCGAGCGACGATCGCCGCAAGGTCGAGGCGCGCATGCTGCGGGACCGCAATTTTGCGGCGATCGTCTATCGCTGGCAGGAAAACCTTTCGACGTTCAGCGACGATGATGACGCCAGCAGACAGCCGCCGGCACGGCTTCGTCCACGTATCGAGAGGCGCAGCCGCGTCACAGGCAACCTCGTGGCCGCCCGGCGGGGCGGCCTATGGAACTCACTTGTGTTCTGGCGTGGCCTGACATTGGTGGCGGTCGCTGCCGCCGCCGGGTTCGCCCTGGTGGACGCCGACCTGTTTGCCCCCTCGCGCGGGCGGCAGCTGGTGGCGGCGATGAGCGGCGAGGGCAATGCCGTCAGCCTGGTCGCCCGTTACGATGCGGCGGGCGGTCGGTTGCAGGTCACGCCGGTTGCCGCGGGCAAGCCCGAGGAGAAATCGCTCGAGCTTTGGCTGATCAAGGGAGAGGAGCCGGCGCAGTCGCTGGGCATCCTGCCTCAGACGGGCGAAGGCGAGATCGTCGTGCCGGAAAACATGCGCCAGCGTCTTGGCGCCGGCGTGGTTTTGGCAGTCAGCGTTGAACCCTTCGGCGGCTCGACAACGGGCAAGGTGACGGGGCCGGTGATCGCCAAAGGTCCGGCGCAGGTGGAATGATCGGAGCCCTTTCGGTCTGCGGGCTCAGAAGGGCAGGCCGACGGTGTCGGCGATCGCCTGGCGCAATTCGTCGAGACCCTTGGCCTTTTCCGACGAGGTGGCGATGACGGCGGGATAGGCGGCCGGGCGCTTCTTGATCTTCTCAAGCGTTTCGGCGAGCAGCCGCGGCACGCCGGCTTCCTTGATCTTGTCGGTCTTGGTCAGCACGATCTGGTAGGAAACGGCCGCCTTGTCGAGCAGCGTCAGCACGTCCTCGTCGTTTTTCTTGATGCCGTGCCGCGAGTCGATCAGCACATAGACACGCTTCAGCGTGGCACGACCGCGCAGATAGTCGAAGACCAGTTTGGTCCAGGCGTCGACCTGGGCCTTCGGCGCCTGGGCATAACCGTAACCCGGCATGTCGACGAGCGCCATCGGCGGCAGGTCGTCGCCTTCGCCGGAATAACCGTCGGGCACGAAATAGTTGAGCTCCTGGGTGCGGCCGGGCGTGTTCGACGTGCGCGCCAGCCCCTTGTGGCCGACCAGCGCATTGATCAGCGACGATTTGCCGACATTCGAGCGGCCGGCAAAAGCCACTTCCAGCGGCCCTTCCGGCGGCAGGAATTTCATCGACGGCACGCCGCGGATGAAAATCCAGGGGCGACCGAAAATCGGCTTGTCTGCTGCTGGGGTCTGTCCGGCCATGCGTCCATCTTGTCTAATTTATAAAATTAGCTTCGGCTTCACCGTTTTGGCCGGCAAAGTCAACCCATATCGGCCGTTTCAGCCTCTCAGCTTCGATTGGCGATGGAATTCGGCGGTGAGATAACCGAGCAGGGCGACAAGGATCAGCAGTCCACCGATCACCGTGCGCAGGGCCGGGATCTCGCCGTGGATGATCGCCACCCAGACCGGGCCGAGCATGGTTTCAGCGGTGCCGAGCAAGGCAGCCAGCGCCGAAGGAATGAGACGCGCGCCCATGGCGAACAGCATCATGCCGAGCCCGAGGTTGAAGGCGCCGAAAACGAACAGCAATCCCAGTTCGCCGGTGGTCACGGCAAGGCTCGACGCCTGGGTGGCGGCAAAGGCGCTGGCGGCAAGGCAGCCGAAACAGGTCGCCGGCGTCATGCGCACATGCGGATATCGGCGGGTGATGACGGTGGCCAGCGCAAAGACGACGGCGATGAGTAATGCCAGCGCGTCGCCGATCGGCGAGACGGCGCCGGTAAACGAACCGGAGACCATCACCGAAACGCCGACGATGACGAGGGCTATGGCGCACCAGGTAAACAGCGATACCCGCTGGCGAAAGCAGATCCAGGTGATCAGCGCGGCAAACAGCGGCACGCCGGCGCCAAGCAGCAGCACATTGGCGATGGTCGTGTGCGAGATGGCGATGATGAAGCAGGTGGCGGCGATCATGAAGCAGAGCCCGACGGTGATCCCCGGCCACCCCATGTTGCGAAACAGCCTGACCGTGCCGGCCGGCCCGTCGCGAACTAGCATGAAGGCGATGAGGAAAAGCCCGGCGAACAGGCAACGCCAGAAGACGATCGTCCAGTTGTCTTCGATATGCAGGAAGCGGGCTATGGCGCCGCCAAAGCTCCAGAAGAAGGCGGAGCCGAACACCAGGGCAACGCCGAGGCGCTCGCTGTAGACCGACGTCTGCAGTCCGGCAGAAACCGTCTGCTCGCTCATTGCGCCACCCTCCCCGTGAGTCCCATCCATTGATACGCGGCAACGCCTTATAAGGACGGCGCTTTCGCGACAAGCCGGTGTCGCGCGTTTTCCATCGCAGCTGATGCAGATCGACGGTAGGCAGAGACGAAAAAGCCCCGGACGATGCCGGGGCTTTGGTCGCTATTTCGTGGTCGCCGGCTTTCGTCGGAACAGCCCGCGGATATTGTCGATCAGCTCGATCTTGACGCCGTGGCGCTTCATAATCAGCGACTGCTGCAGGATCGACAGGGTGTTGTTCCAGGCCCAGTAAATCACCAGACCGGCCGGGAAGCTGCCGAGCATGAAGGTGAAGATCACCGGCATCCAGTTGAACAGCATCGCTTGGGTCGGATCCGGCGGCGTCGGATTCATGCGCATCTGCAGCCACATGGTGACACCCATGATCAGCGGCCAGACGCCGAGATGCAGGAAATGCGGCACGTCGTAGGGCAGGAGACCGAAGAGGTTGAAGACGGTCGTCGGATCGGGCGCGGAAAGGTCCTGGATCCAGCCGAAGAACGGCGCATGACGCATTTCGATGGTGATGTAGATGACCTTGTAGAGCGCGAAGAAGACGGGGATCTGCAACAGGATTGGCCAGCAGCCGGCCACCGGGTTGATCTTCTCTTGCTTGTAAAGCTCCATCATCGCCTTCTGCAGGCCCATCCGGTCGTCGCCGAACTTGGCCTTCAGCTCTTCCATCTTCGGCTGAACCTTCTTCATGTTGGCCATCGAAGCGTATTGCTTGCTGGCGAGCGGGAAGAACAGGCCCTTGACGACGATGGTGGTGATCAGGATGGCGATGCCGAAGTTGCCGAAGTAGCGATAGAAGAAATCCATCATCTTGAACATCGGCTTGGTGATGAAATAAAACCAGCCCCAGTCGATCATGCGGTCGAAGCGGGGAATGGAATATTCGGCCTCGTAGCGGTCGATGACCGGAACTTCCTTGGCGCCGGCGAAGACGAGGTTCTTGACCTCGGCGGACTGGCCGGCCGACAGCGTCGTCGCGTCGTCCTTGAAGTCCGCCTGGTAGCGCGGCTGGCCGTCGGTGAAGTGCGAGAAGCGGGTTTCGTAGGCGGTGGTCTGCGGCGGAATGATCGCAGCCGCCCAATATTTATCGGTGATGCCGAGCCAGCCGCCCGTTGCCTTCGGCGGGGTGACCGGCGCTTCTTCGACCGCGCTGTATTTGGTTTCGTTGAGACCCTGCTCGCCGAGCACGCCGATGAAACCTTCGTGCAGCACGTAGATGGAGGGCGTCGTCGGCTTGTTGTAGCGGGTGACGCGGCCGTAGGAGGCCAGCGTTACCGGATCGCTGCCGGCATTGGTGATCTTGTCGGTGACCGTGAACATGTAGCGGTCGTCGATGGCGATCGTGCGGGTGAAGGCGACACCCTTTTCGTTGGTGTAGCTCAGCGTGACCGGCGTCGTCTCGGTCAGCTTGTCGCCGCTGGCAACCGTCCAGGTCGTGGTCGGGCCGGGCAGGGTGCCGGACGTCGCATCCGGCACGTAGCCGAGTTCGGCGAAATAGCCGTCATGCGTATCGGCCGGATTGAACAGCGTGATGATCGGGCTCTGCGGATCGACCGTCTCGCGGTAACCCTTGAGCTTCAGGTCGTCGAAGCGGGCGCCGGTGAGGTTGATAGAGCCGGACAGCGACTTGGTGTCGATCAAGACGCGGGTCGATTTTGCCAGCGCTTCCTCACGGCTTGCCGTCGCGGTGGCCTGGCTCGAGCCCGGCAGCGTGCCGGAAGCTGTGCTGGCCGGCGTGTCGGCGGTCTGGCCGCTCGTCTGCGTCTGCTGGCTCTGCTGGGCCGCCTGTTGCGCCTGCATGGCCTCTTCGGCCTTGCGCTGCGCCTCGATTCGCGGGTTCATGTAGAGGAACTGCCAGGCGAGCACGATCAGCACGGACAGGGCAATCGCTATAAAGTAATTGCGGTTCTTTTCCATCATACCTTCCTGGGGCGTGCCGCTCCGGACGGCCTCGGTTTCGGCCCGTTCGCGATGCGGTCGGTCAGCTCGCCGGCAAGTTTCTCGAACGGTGTTTCGAGCACATCCCGCCGGGCGACGATCACATAGTCATGTCCGGGCTTCATTGCAAACTGGGCGGAAAGCCGCACGGCTTCCCGGAGGCGTCGTCGCATGCGGTTGCGTTCCACCGCATTGCCTTGCTTCTTCGTAACGGTAAAACCGACACGCGGCGCCTGTTCGGGAGCTTTGTGGTCGAGAACTTCGATGAGGACATATTTCCCCCGAAGCTTTTCCCCTTCCCGGACAGCAAGAAACTGCGGCCGGCTTTTCAGCCGCCCGGCAGTTGATTTCGGTGCATCATGCGTCATTCGCCCGCGTCTCTTTTCGGGCAAGCCCGGCGATTAAGCCGAAAGACGCTTGCGGCCGCGAGCGCGACGAGCTGCGAGAACCTTCTGACCGCCATTGGTGGCCATGCGGGCACGGAAACCGTGGCGGCGCTTGCGAACAAGCTTGGACGGCTGATAAGTACGCTTCATTTATTTGACTACCGCGGAGTGCGGCCCTTCTTGATGTTGCAGTGTGCAAGAGCGTTCTGGAAAACGCACGACCTTACCATGCCCGAGGCATGGATAGCATGGCCGAACGTGCGCGCCTTATAGGCACGAAGGGCGTGGGAGTCAATAAACTGTCGTGGCGATGTATGGGCAGGCGGAGGCAATGCGAGATTTCGCAGATCTCGTTAACCATCCCGCTGTGTTGCCTGTATTTGCGAAATGTCAATTTTAGGAATCGATTCCAGGAACCTGCTCCGAACCGACGCAGAAAAGACCACTTCAGGCGGAAACTGCGGATTTGTTTGCCTAAGATTACCGTAAAACGTGCATTTTTAGAAGAAACTTAAGATTAACAGATTTCCTGCATGATGAGGACAACCAGCATGTCGCTGGCTTGCATCTGTCCTTGGGAGTTTCTCCTTGTCTATCCGCGGCAAAATTAATCTTCTTGTTTTCGTCATGGGGTTGGCGGCGCTGATCATTGGCGCGACCGCCTTCGTTGCGATGAATGAATACGGCAATCGTGTGCAGGAATACAGCCTGGCCTCCGAGCGCGCCTTCCGCGGCGAGCAGCTCAACAGGCTGGTGACCGCCGTCGTCATGGATTCCCGTGGCATTTACGGTGCCAAGTCGCCGGAAGACGCCAAGAAGTTTGCCGATGGCGTTCTTTCCAGCCTCGACAAGATGGACAAGGTCATTGCCGATTGGCGGCCAATTGTCGGCGCCGAGCAGAGAGCTTCGTTCGACAGCCTGGTCGCCGGCGCCCAGCAATTCCGGGTCTTCCGGATGGAAACGGCCCGCCTCGGCGTCGAGGTCGGGCCGGCGGCGGCCAACGAGCAAGGCAATAACGACGCCAATCGCGCCAATCGCAAAGCCTACCAGGCGGAGATCGACAAGGTTGTCGAGGCAGACATCGCCGCCCTGAGGGCACAGGAACAGGCGATCATGGCATTCCGCCATTTCGTCTTCATGGTCGTCCTCGGCATCACCGTCGTCGGCATCGGCATCGGCATCGGCATGGGTTTCTACATCGGCACGTATCACCTGAGCGTTCCGTTACGCCACGCCACCGATGCGATCGACCAGGTCGCCAATGGCAATTTTGCCGTCGATATCCCCGCGACCGGCCGCAAGGACGAAATCGCCGACATCATGAAGGCATTGCAGGTGTTCAAGGAAAACGGCCTCGCCGTGCAGCGCATGAATGCCCAGGAAGCGGCCCTGCGCGCCCGCAGCGACGATCTGCAGGCCAGCATGTCGCAGGTGGTTTCGGCCGCCGCAGCCGGCGACTTCAGCCCGCGCATCGACAAGGATTACGGCGACGAAAACCTCAATCGTTTCGCCCGCAACATCAACACGCTGCTGGCCTCGGTAGATACCGGCATCAGCGAGACGCGCCGGGTGATCGCCAGCCTTGCCGAAGGCGACCTGACGCAGAGCATGCGCGGCGACTTCCAGGGCGCTTTTGCCGAACTGCAAGCAAACGTCAACTCGACCTTCGCCTCGTTGTGCCAGACCATGCGGTCCGTGCGCGAGACGTCGGCGACGATCAACGACAACACCAACGAACTGCGCCACGCCAGCGACGATCTTTCCAAGCGGACCGAACAGCAGGCGGCGGCGCTGGAGGAAACCTCTGCCGCGCTCGACCAGATCACCGCCGTGGTCAAGAACTCCACGGAACGGGCCCAGGAAGCCACCTCCCTGGTCGGCGAGGCGAAGCAGAGTGCGGCGCAGTCCGCCTCCGTCGTACGCAACGCCATCGACGCGATGGGCAAGATCGAGCAGGCCTCGCAAGAAATCAGCCAGATTATCAACGTCATCGACGAGATCGCCTTCCAGACCAACCTGCTGGCCCTGAATGCCGGCGTCGAGGCCGCGCGTGCCGGCGAAGCGGGCAAGGGATTTGCCGTCGTTGCCCAGGAAGTCCGCGAACTGGCGCAACGCTCCGCCACCGCCGCAAAGGACATCAAGACGCTGATCACCAAATCCGGCGATGAAGTCCAGTCCGGCGTCAAGCTGGTGCAGGCGACGGGACAGGCGCTGTCGCAGATCGAAGCCCAGGTCAACGGCATCAACGATCGCATCCATGCCATTGCCGTCTCGGCGCGCGAACAGTCGACCGGTCTGCAGGAAGTCAACACTGCCATCAACCAGATGGACCAGGTTACCCAGCAGAATGCCGCCATGGTGGAGGAGACGTCGGCTTCGACGCACAAGCTCTCGGCGGAAGCCGAAAGCCTGGTCGGCCTGGTCGTGCGCTTCAGGGTCGACGGCGGATCTGCGCGCCAGCCGGCGTTGGCGAACCGGGAACAGCATCGCGCTGTCGCTTCCCCGGCCCGGCGCATGGCCGGCACCGTTGCCCGCGCTTTCGGCGGCGGCCAGTCTGCCGCAGCTGCCCAGAGCTGGGAAGAATTCTGAGCCACGTCGCAGCGGCCGTTTCGGCAGCCAGAAACCATCGCCGCCGGAACCGGTCCTTGTCACCGGTTCCGGCGGCTTCATTTTACGGCGGCGCAAAGGCTTGCGAAGCCGTTCCTCCGGCGGCTAAGATCGGTCTCTGTCCTTCCCCTCCCTGTTGGATTTTCAGCGACCATGGCGGACCTCCTCTCGCCCGACATCTGCATCATCGGTGGCGGCCCCGTCGGAATTGAACTGGCGCTGTCGCTGGTGGCCTTTGGCGTCTCCGTCGTCCTCGTCGAACCCGATCGCTGGGGCGAAAAGGGCGTGGGACGGGATATCGCGCTACGGGCCTTTTCCGCTGCTGCGCGCCATGTCGGCACCATCGAACGCGCCAACGCTTTCGGCATCGCCACTGGTCCCGTCTCCGTGGATTTTACCGCATTGCGGGCGCACATCGCCGCTGCCGTTGCAGCTGCTGCGCCCGATGCCTCCGCCGAGCGGCTGGCGGCGCGGGGCATCTGGGTTCTCCGCTCCCCGGCGCGCTTTACCGACCGCCGTACCATCGAGGCTGGCAATTATATCGTCCGGCCGCGCCGTTTCGTGGTTGCGGGTGGATCGGCGCCCGTCATTCCGGATATTCCCGGTCTCTCCACGGTCGAGTACCTGACGACAGATACGACCCTGGATGTGAAGGCGGTGCCGGAGAGGCTGCTGGTGCTCGGCGCCGGCGCGGAAGCGGTGGAAATCGCCCAGGGCTTCCGGCGGCTGGGGGCGCAGGTGACGGTCGTCGATACGGCAAGGGCGCTGCCGGACTGCGACCCAGAACCCGCCGCCATCGTGCTGCACCGGCTGCGCTCCGAAGGCATCCTGCTGGCCGAGGACAGGGCGTTGTCGCATGTCGAGCGGGCGCCGTCGGCGATCCGGGTCCATTGCGACAGCGCGGACGGTCCCGTCGTTTTCGACTGCAGCCATCTTCTCGTGGCGACGGGCCGGCGCGCCGAGGTGGCCGGTCTTAACCTTGCCGCCGCCGGCATCCGGACAGATGAGCGCGGCATTGTCGTCGGCCCCGGCTTGCGCAGTCGCAACCGGCGCGTCTATGCCATCGGCGAGGCGACCGGGCGAGCATCTTCGCTGGCTGCCGCGCGACAACATATCGCCGTGATCCTGCCGCAACTTCTGTTTCGCCTGTCACGCCGCGACGAACCGCATCTGGTTCCCCGCATCGTGTGGACCGATCCCGAGATCGCCGAAATCGGCCTCGGCATCGAGGAGGCACGCAAACGCCATGGCGATATCCGCCTGCTGCGCTGGCCCTATGCCGAAAACGACCGCGCGCGGGCCGAACGCTGGACCACCGGCCTCGTCCGCATCCTCGTCGATCAGAAAGAAAAAGTGCTCGGCGTGACGATCGTTGGCGAAAATGCGGCGGAACTGATCGATTTCTGGTCGCTGGTGCTGGCCAGGGGGCTTGCCTTGAACGACATCCGATCCCATGTGCCGCCTTACCCGACTTTTTCCGAGATTGGAAAAAGCGCGGCGGTTTCGTATGATAGGCCCCTGATGCAAAAGCCCTGGACCCGATTTTTGATCCGGTTCCTCGCTCGTCTGGGCTGAGGCGGCAGGGGATGGCGGAGATGCCGATGTCTGAACATATGCCGGAAAGCCCGGTCCCCCGCGCCTGCGTCAAGGGCGGGCTGCGCGGCATGTTCGCCGGCCTTTCCGGCAAGCTCCTTTGGCTCACCGTCATTTTCGTCATGCTGGCCGAAGTGCTGATCTTTGCGCCCTCGGTCGCCACGATGCGCCTGCGCTGGCTGGAGGACAGGCTCAACACCGCCGCTGCCGCCGCCGTGGTCATCGACGGCCTGCAGCCGGCCGAATTGCCGCGCAGCGTCCAGGACGACACGCTGATGGCCACCGGCACCAAGGCGATCGTGCTGCGCAAGGACGGCACGTCGCAGTTGCTGGCGGCATCGGACATTCCCACCGAGGTGGACGGCCAGTACAACATCGCCGACGTGGACCAGCTGACGGCGGTGAAGGATGCGGTGGAAACGCTGCTGTTCGGCGGCAACCGCACCATCCGCATCTTCGGCCCGGTCGGCGAAAGCGACATGATGATCGAGATCGTCATGACCGATGCCAGCCTGCGCAAGGCCATGCTGCACTATTCCAGCAACATGCTGGTCCTGTCGATCCTGATCTCGCTGATCACCGCGACGCTGATCTTCTTCACTATCAACCGGATCATGATCCGCCCCATCCGCCGCCTGACCAACAGCATGCAGGCCTTTTCCGAAAGTCCCCAGGATCCCGAACGGGTGATGGTGCCCGAGCAAGGGCGGGACGAGCTGGCGATTGCCGGCCGTCATCTCGCCACCATGCAGACCCAGCTGCAGAAAACCCTGAAGCAGCAGAAGAACCTTGCCGATCTCGGCCTCGCCGTCTCGAAGATCAACCACGACATGCGCAACATCCTGGCTTCGGCGCAGCTGATGTCCGACCGGCTGGTGCATGCCGAGGATCCGCTGGTCAAAAGTTTTGCACCGAAACTGCTGCGCACCATCGACCGCGCCGTCGGATATACCAGCGAGGTTCTGGCCTACGGGCAGGCGTCGGAGGCGGCGCCCCGCCGCCGGCCGATCGCCTTCGTGGTTCTGCTGCAGGAGGTGAAGGACATCCTGGCGATCGATGCCGATACGGGCATCGAGTTCGCCGAGACGATTGCGCCCGACCTGACGGTCGATGCCGACAACGAGCAGCTTTTCCGCATCATCCACAATCTCTGCCGCAATGCGCACCAGGCCCTGGTCAATCATCGCCCCGGTGAGCCGGGCGTCGTTCGCCGCATCACCGTTTCGGCGCAGCGCCTGGGCAGCGTCGTCAGCATCGATATCGACGACACCGGCCCCGGCATGCCGCCGAAGGCGCGCGAAAACCTGTTTGCCGCCTTCCGCGGCTCGGCCCGTTCCGGCGGCACCGGGCTCGGCCTGGCGATCGCCCGCGAGCTGGTGCTGGCGCATGGCGGCACCATCGCCCTTGCCGAAAAGCCGTCCCCCGGCACCCTGTTCCGCATCGAGATCCCCGACCGCCCCGTCTCGCTGGAAGCCTATCGCGCCCGGGCATGAGTATCGGCCTCTCCGCACCCCGATCTTTGCGTCAGCCGGAAACGCTTGATTTCATACGCTTGTCGAACAGTTCGGGATAAAATGACGTTTTTTGCGAAATTGCTCTTGCATTCCCCAACGGGAGCCTTTAGAGGATCGCCACGCAGACGGAATTGACCATCTGCACCGCGCACCCGTAGCTCAGCTGGATAGAGCACCAGACTACGAATCTGGGGGTCAGGAGTTCGAATCTCTTCGGGTGCGCCATTTTTTCCCTTCATTTGACGTCTCCTGTTTTGCAAACTCTGTTTCCAAGATGTTCTCAAACTTGGCGATTACGTTGTCCGCTATCGTGCTGGTGTAGGCGAGGTACTTGTCCAAATGTCCTGTGCCCGCTTGAGCGAGTGCCTGGTCACAGAGACGATCTCTCCAAGATTGCATCCCGCCTAAAAGAGTATTGTCACGGTTGCACCGTGAATGTCGTGGAAGTGCGGATCGGCAATGCCGGGCTCTTTGCAGGTCGCTCCCATAGATCGGCCAGATAGCGCTTCTTGAAGGCTCGGCCGGTCTTGGTGGTCACGATCGCGGCGAACGCTTCGGAAGGCTGTCCAGCGTCTCCTTCAGGGCCTTCGTGCACTTGATCGTGACCAGCCGCCCTTCGAGCTTGCCGCGCCGTGCCTTGCCCTGCCGAAGGACGATGTGAGTGCCGTTTTAGGCGTTCCAGGGAAGCGTGAGGAGATCGCCTTGCTGCTGCCCGCGTGTGAAGCGCCGCCAGGGCGAGGGCAAGCTGTATTTCAAGCGGATCAATGCTGCCTGAGGCATGATCGGGCGTGTTGCCGGGAAAACATCGGTATCGGCTGAAATGATTCCAGCCGATACCTGTATGGCGTCAATCAGATGAAGAAGAAATCCGAGGATTTCAACTGGCTGAGCGTCGTATCGTCGAACGTCAGAGCCGCGCCCCCGAAGTCGATCCTGACATCGTCTCCGCCATCGATGCTGCGCGCCATGGCCATCATTTCGGAAAAATTCGAAGCTCCGAGAGATTTCGAAATCACCACCCGGTCCGTGCCTGGTTTGAAATCCTCGATCTCCGTTATACCTTTCGAAAATACGAATGTGTCGGCGCCGGCGCCCCCCTCGAGTTCGTTGCGGCCGCCGCCGCCATCGAGACGATCGTTACCCGCACCACCTTCGAGGTCGTCGTTGCCGTCCCCGCCAAGAAGCGTGTCGTTGCCTGCAGTTCCTACATATCGATCATTGTCTTGCGTCGGACCGTTGATGGGACCCTCGCTTGCCTTGAAGCCGAAATGTTCGGCTCTCAGCGCATTCAGGCTCGTATCCTCGAGCAGAAGGGTGTTGCCGTTGCCGAAATCGAAGAGAACGTCGTCGCCATCATCGACTATCCGTGCCTTGCCCATCAATTCCGCGAAGGACTCGATTCTCAGCGATGCATCGAGCTTGATCTCGTCGTCCCAGATGCTGAAATCGTCGATCGTATCGCGCCCGCTGCCATATATGAAAAGATCGCGCCCCGCGCCGCCTTCGAGGTCGTCATGACCCGCGCCGCCGATCAGGGTGTCGTCGCCCGCTCCGCCTTCCAGTTCGTCATGCCCCGTGCCGCCATCGAGATAATCGTTGCCGTCGCCGCCTTCGAGGTCGTCATTGCCGCCATAGCCGTGCAAGCTGTCGTTGCCGGCAAGTCCTGAAATATCGTCTGCGGCTGCCGTTCCCTTCATGAGATCCGCTGCCCTGGTTCCTCTCAGTTGTGCCATAATCTGCTCCTTCATTGCCGAGGTTTATGGAAGGCAAAGCATCGCCCTCCACTCGGAAATGTTCTAAAAGCCTTTTCCTGCCCGTAATCTGACAGCCGGCGTCAGTGAAACGTCAGGCTCACTCCGTTACAGCGCACGCATGACAATTCGAAGCGGCATTCACCTCATCGCAGCCTGTTTGACGGCGATCCTCATCGCACTGATTCCCATCACTGCGTTCAGCGACACCACGCGTGATGATGACGATGCACGCGAACACTACGAGGCGCAGCAGGCGCTGAAGAGCGGAAAGATCAGGCCGCTGGAGGAAATCATCGCCACGGTGCGCAAGGAGATACCCGGCGACATCATCGAAATCGAATTTGAAAACGACGACGGGCGGTATATCTACGAGATGGAAATCATCCAGCCGTCGGGGCAGATCATCGAGATCGAGATCGATGCGACGACGAAGGTCATTCTCGGGCGCGAGGACAGTTGATTGCGAGTTCTGGTCGTTGAGGATGACGAACGTATCAGCGAAGATATCAGCACCGTTCTGACCTCCTCCGGCTATGCCGTGGATGGTGTGCGCGATGGCGAAACGGCGTGGTTCAAAGGTGACACGGAAGAATATGCGCTCGTCGTGCTCGACCTCGGCCTGCCCAAACTGGACGGCATATCCATCCTCAAGCGATGGCGCGCCAACGGCCGGCATATGCCGGTTCTTGTCCTGACCGCACGTGGCAGTTGGGCGGAGCGCGTCGAGGGCATCGACGCCGGGGCGGACGACTACCTTCCAAAGCCCTTTCAGTTCGAAGAGCTTCTCGCCAGGGTCAGGGCCCTCATTCGCCGCTCCGTCGGCCACGGCGCGGCGACGATCGAAATCGGCGACCTGACGATCGATACGCGCAGCATGCGCGTCAGTCTCGGCGGCCTGCCGCAATCCCTGACACCATTCGAGTATCGCCTCGTTTCGTATCTCGCGCATCATCGCGACCGCGTCGTGTCGGCGAGCGAACTGCTGGACCACGTTTACGGCGACGACTTCTCGAGGGAGGCGAACGCGCTCGAGGCGCTGATCACGCGGCTTCGGAAGAAACTGGGAGCCTCCGTCATCACCACCCGCCGCGGGTTCGGCTACAGCATGCCCGACGAGGCGAAATGAGCCGTCGTTCCCTCCGGCTGCGGCTTGCGCTTGCGGGCGTCGTCTCATGCGGGCTGGCGTTGATCTTCGCCTTTTTCGGGCTTTCGCTTTTGTTTGAGCGCCATGTGGAGCGCCGCATCCTGGACGAACTCACGGTCCATCTGGACCAGGTCATCGCCGGCCTCGACCGAACTGCGAACGGCCATATCGACGTTCTCCGGCTGCCCGCCGATCCGCGCTTCCGGATGCCGCTTTCCGGCTTGTACTGGCAGATCGACGTCGAGGGTACGCAGCGATTTTCCCGGTCACTCTGGGATACCGCGTTGACGCTTCCCGACATCCACAGGCCGGGAGTGCAGCAGGCCAGCATAGCAGGACCGGCAGGTGTCTCGCTGATCGCTGTCGTCAGGGACATCACGACGGAAGCGAGACTTGGTCATACTCCCGTGCAGGCAGCCGTCGCCATCGATCGCTCGGTGATCGATCAGGCGACCGCCGCCTATCGCCGCGATATGATCCCTTATCTCGCCCTGCTGGCGGCGGTGCTGCTGATTGCGAGCATGATCCAAATTTTTATCGGCTTGCAACCGCTCGCGGATCTGCGCAGGCGCATAACCCTGATCCGCAACGGAAGCGTAGATCGCCTGGGTGAGGCCTTTCCCGACGAGGTCCTTCCCCTGACGGTGGAAGTGGACGCTCTCCTGCAAGTCCGTGACGATCAGCTGCAGCGCGCCAGAGAACGCGCTTCCGCGCTTGCGCACGGCTTCAAGACACCGCTTCAGGTGCTGACAGGTGATGTTTCGCGCCTGGAGGCGGCCGGACAAGCTGCCATTGCGAAAGACCTCGACACCGTCATCAAGGCGATGCGCAGACTGGTCGATCATGAAATGACCCGTGCGCGGATTGCCGTCAGCGGCCACCGCGCCAGCTCGGATCTGGCAAAGGTCGCCGCCGGTGTGATTGCAGTTGCACGCCGCACGCCCGACGGCCAGCGCATCGATTGGAAGATGAAGCTGCAGGGACCGCTCCTCGTGCGCATGGATGCGGACGACCTCGCGGAGGTTCTGGGCAACCTGGCGGAAAACGCGATGCGATACGGCAAGTCCGAGGTCACCGTTTATGCCGGGCGCGACGCGGAGTTCGTCGTTGCGGAATTCATCGACGATGGCCCCGGCATCCCGGAAGAGCAGCTCCAGCACGTCCTGCGCCGCGGCAACCGTCTCGACACGACGAGCGGCGGTGCGGGACTGGGGCTGGCGATCTGCGAGAGCATCATTCAGACGAGCGGGGGAACGATTGCTCTCGAAAACATGCATCCGGGTCTGCGCGTGCGCCTGGCGCTTCCAGCGGCGAGCGCCGTGCGTTCATCGTCATGATACCGCCGGCACGCCGCTTCAGGCCCGGTGGCTGCATGCTTCAGTCCTTCGGCCTGAAGCGAATGATCTCGCCCGTCACGCTGTCTATCTTCACTTCGCCCCGGACGTTTTTCGGATCGATCACCGAGGCTTCGTAATATCCGTCGTCCATCTCGATCTCGCGGATCCTATACCCCTGGGCACTGAGGGACGAGACGACGTCCGGCAGGCTTTTTCTGGCTTCCGGTGCACGCGCCTGTGCAAGGGCGGCGACGGGCAATGTGACGAGCACGGCAACCAGGATTGCAAACTTCGGCTTGGATGACATCATTTTTTCACTCCATGTTTTAAGACAACGCCAATGTTGCACAGGTTGCCCGACGGACGCTGACAGGCAATGTCAGCAAAGTGTCAGGCGCACCTCGGCGCCTGTCCGGCGGGCGACCGCTCTGGATCACGATAAAGCACCGCAGATTTGGACCTTCGTCGATCGTGCATGCTGCATTCAGCGAAGTTTCGTGACGGTCGCTGATAATGTCCGTGGCGACAGCCGCCAGACATGGCGCAACGGCTACTGTGACCGCACGCTCGACACGCGGCTGAACGGATCGTTCCACGCCATGAGACAGACAACCGTCCATGCGAAAGCGATCGCGGCGCCTTTCAAAAATACCGCGGCTGGCGTACCAAGCCTATCAAGGATGGTGACACTGCTTGCCGTGCCCCTGGGCATGTGAGGCGATGCAGCGCTTCGGGCCGGATGGCGGATGATGGATGGGACGATGAGTGCAGGCGTGAATGGTGCGGTGTCCTTCTGGTATGCCGATATCGGCGGTGTGCCGGGGTATCGGGCCCCCTTGCCGGGGGATCGCGATGCGGATGTCTGCATTGTCGGGGCTGGATATACCGGCCTTTGGACCGCCTATTATCTCCGCAAGGCGGATCCGGCGCTTCGCATCGTCGTCGTCGAGAAGGAGTTTGCCGGTTATGGCGCCTCCGGCCGCAACGGCGGATGGCTTTCGGGCGATTTCGGCTGGTCTCGCGAGCGCTACATGGCGACTTCGTCGCGCGGCAGTGTCATCGCCATGGAAAAGGCGATGGCCGGCACCGTCAACGAGGTCATCGCCGTCACCGAGGCGGAGGGCATCGACGCCGATATCGTCCGCACCGGCAACCTGCAGGTGGCGACCAACCGGGCGCAGCTCGAACGCCTCGCGGCCTATTATCGGAATTTCGCCGCATGGGAGAACGGCAAGAGCGTCGACTGGCTGGATGCGGCCGAAACGCGGCGCACCGTCAATGTTCACAATGCCCTTGGCGGGGTGATGAAACACGGCGTCGCCCGGGTGCAGCCGGCCAAGCTGGTACGCGGGCTGGCGGCAACCGTCGAGCGGCTGGGCGTGCCGATCTACGAGCAGACGGCGGTAACGGCGATATCCCGGGGGCGGGTGGAAACGACGCGGGGCACCGTGCGGGCGCCGATCGTCATCCGCGCCACGGAAGGTTTTACCGCCGGCATCGCCGGCCACCGGCGGCTCTGGCTGCCGCTCAACAGCGCGCTCATCGTCACCGAGCCGTTGCCGGAGGCGCTCTGGCAGGAGATCGGCTGGCAAGGGCGCGAACTGCTCGGCGACATGGCGCATGCCTATTGTTATGCGCAGCGCACCCGCGAAGGCCGCATCGCCATGGGCGGGCGCGGCGTTCCCTATCGTTTCGGGTCGCGCACGGACGTGCGTGGCCAGACCCAGGCGGCGACCATCGCGCAGCTTCGCGCCATTCTCCACAAGCTGTTTCCGCAGACGCAGGGGCTGCGCATCGACCATGCCTGGTGCGGCACCCTCGGCGTGCCCCGCGACTGGTGTACGACGGCGGGGCTGGACCGCGAGACCGGCATCGGCTGGGCCGGCGGTTATGTCGGGCTCGGTGTCGGATCGTCCAATCTTTCCGGCCGCACGCTCTGCGACCTCGTCCTCGGCCGCGATACCGAACTGACCGCGCTGCCCTGGGTCAACCGCTCGGTGCGCAAATGGGAGCCGGAGCCGCTGCGCTGGCTCGGCGTCCACTCCATGTACCAGCTCTATCGTATCGCCGACCGACGCGAGGATGCGGGCCTGCCGCACAGCTCACGGCTCGCCGCCTTTGCCGACCGGCTGACCGGCCACTGATCTCTTTCCAAGGATATGCACGATGATCGATTTCCTGACCTTTGCCCATCTCGCCGATATCGACCTGGGCGAACTCAGCCCCAAGCCGACCTCCTTCGAGGGCGACCAGCGTGAGGCAGCCAGGGATCTCTGGGCTTCGGAGGATGGGCGCGTCGAGATTGGCGTGTGGGAATGCACGCCGGGCCGCTTCACCGCCTCGCGCGACAACAATTCGGAAATCTGCCACATCGTTTCGGGCCGCGTCTCCCTGCACGGGGCGGACGGGCGTGTCCAGGAAGTCGGACCGGGCGAACTGCTTGTCCTGCCGCTTGGCTGGAAGGGCGAATGGACGATCCACGAGCACACACGCAAGCTGTATGTGCTTCACCACAAGGGATAGTTTTGGAGGCAGGCCGGCTACTGGCTGACGTCGACCCACTCGGCCCCGGTCAGTTCCGCCATGCGCTGGGGCGTGATCCGCACGGCGGCATTGGTCGCGCCCGCTGCGGGCACGACGATGTCGTAGGCCTGCAGGGAGACGTCGCAATAGACGGGCAGGGGTTCCGGCAGGCCGAAGGGGCAGACGCCGCCGACCGGGTGGCTGGTGGCCTTCACCACGTCTTCGGCGTCGAGCATGCGCGGCTTGCCGCCCAGGACGTCACGGGATTTCTTGTTGTCGAGCCGCGCCATGCCGCCGAGGACGACGAGAACAGTGCGTTCGCCGATGCGCAGGCAGATGGTCTTGGCGATCTGGGCCGGCTCGACGCCATGGGCTTGCGCCGCGAGCGCAACCGTTGCCGAACTGGCTTCGGTGACGATGACGGAAATGCTGGGATCATGCTCCTGGAAAAAGGAGCGAACGGATTCGAGGCTCATGGCCGAATCAATAAAGATGGAAATTTCCGCTTTCAAGCACCAAGAAAAAGCCATGCATAATTTGCAATGCTGCACTGCAATGTAGTGACTATTTTTTAATCCATTGTCGTGTATAGTCACATCATCGAAGCGGCGCACTCCTCCTCCCAGTGCCGCCCGATAGGGCTGATGACACCTCCTCCTCCCAGTCGTCAGCCAGGTTTAAGAGCCCGGCGCATCCTCCTCCCGCGCCGGGCTTTTACGTTTTTTGGCTTTTCGCCGTTTTCCCATTCTTGCAGATGCGAATTTAAGCCGTGCGATTCGATTTCGCGGTGTTACGATGCCGGCCTTCGCTGGGTTTCGTTTCCGGAAGGATGTCGCATGTTCCCGCTTTCCCACATGATGAAGTCATTCATTCGTAAAGGCCGGCTCAATGTTATCGACGCCGATGGCAGGAGGCATGTGTTTTCGGGAGGTCCCGGACCGGAGGTCACCATGCGGCTGACCGACAGGACACTGTATCGCAGCCTGGTCTTCAATTCCGAGCTTGCCGCTGGCGAGGCCTACATGAACGGCACGCTGCGTTTCGAGGAAGGCTCGACGCTCCGCGATTTCCTGCAGCTTTTCTCGATCAACCGCCTGTCGCTCGGCTCCTATCCGATCCAGAAGGTGCTGCGGGCGATCAAGATGCGTTTCCGCAAACGCCAGCAGTCGAACCGGAAGGGCCAGGCACAACAGAACGTCGCTCATCACTACGATCTCGGCAATGATTTCTACAAGCTGTTCCTCGACGAGAACATGCTCTATTCCTGCGCCTATTTCCGCGAGCCGGGCGAGACGCTGGAACAGGCGCAGCGCAACAAGCTGCGGCTCCTGGCGGCCAAGCTCGGCCTCAAGCCGGGCATGAAGGTGCTGGATATCGGCTGCGGCTGGGGTGACCTGGCGATGTACTTGGCGGCACTCGAAGATGTCGAGGTACTGGGCGTGACGCTCTCTAAGGAGCAGCAGGCGCTGGCAACCGAGCGGGCCCGGGCGGCCGGCCTGTCCGACCGGGTGACATTCGAACTGCGGGACTATCGCGACGTCACCGGCCCCTTCGACCGTATCGTGTCCGTCGGCATGTTCGAGCATGTCGGCGTGCATCACTACAACGAGTTCTTCAAGAAGCTGAACGCCTTGATGCCGGACGACGGCGTTGCCGTGCTGCATTCCATCGGCCATATGAGCCCGCCCGGCATGGCCAGTGCCTGGCTGCGCAAATACATATTCCCCGGCGCCTATTCCCCGGCCTTGTCGGAGGTGTTTTCGGTGGTGGAGCAGAACAGTCTCTGGGTTACCGACCTCGAATTCCTGCGGGTACACTACGCCACGACGCTTGCCCATTGGGGCGAGCGCTTCGAGAACAACCGCGACAAGGTCGTCGCCCTGTATGACGAGCGGTTTGCCCGCATGTGGGAGTTCTACCTGATCAGCGCGGAAATGATGTTCCGCACCGGCAGCCAGCTCGTCTTTCATATGCAGCTTTCCCGCTCGCGGGATGCGGCGCCGATCGTGCGTGATTACATCACAGATCGGCAGCGCGATTACATCGAGCGGGAGAAGGGCCTCGATCTATCGGTTTAAAGGTCCAGGAACGACTGGAAGCCGCCATAGATCATGCGTTTGCCGTCGAAGGGCATTTCCCATTTGTCGCTGCCCAGGCGCGGATCGGCCATGACCTTCTTGTTGATCTCGTCGCGCGTTTCTCTTGAGGGATAGGTGATCCAGGAGAAGACGACGATCTCGTCTTCCTTGCAGAGAACCGCCCGCGGAAACGAGGTGACCTCGCCGTAGGGCACGTCGTCGGCCAGGCACTCGACATAAGACAGGGCGCCGTATTCGCGCCAGACATTCCCGGCCACTCGAGCCATTTCCTTGTATTGATCGAGGTTCGCCTTGGGAACCGCGAGAATGAAACCATCGACATACGGCATGTTCGTCTCCTCTTCCTTGTGTGTGAACATAGGACGGAGATGGTGCCTTCCTGCCGACATCAAGGGCTAGATTTTTTTTCGGGGAACGTTTTGCGGTAAAGGCCGCGCGCTCAGGCCTCGGCGGGAGCGGGGTGCTGCACGCCGTAGGCCCGCAAAAACGTCCGCACGGCATTGCGTGCGGTGCGTTCCAGAAGGTCGTCGGAGGGGGTCTCGCCGAAAAGCACGGTCATCTGCAGGTCGGCATTGACGAGCGCCAGAAACTGGCGGGCGGCAAGGTCGAGGTCGTCGATGGCAAGCACGCCCTTGTGCGCCAGCCTTGAAAACAGCGCCGCAAGCGCCGAGCCCACCTTGCCCGGCCCATGTTGCCGCCATGTCTCGAACAGATGCGGATAGCGCTCGCCCTCGGAATAGACCAGCTTGCGCAGGAACTTTCCGTCGTGATTGCACAGGCAGCTCTGGTTGAGCCGGACGGCAAAAGCCGTCAGCTCGTTTTCCAGATTGTCGGCGGTGTCGGGAAAAGTGGCGAGCACCGAAAACAACGCTGCATTGCTGCGATCCATGACGTCTTCGACGACGGCGGTGAAAAGGGTTTCCTTTTCGCGGTAATGATTGTAGATTGTCTGCCGTGACACGCAGGCTTCGGCGGCAATCTCGTCTATGCTCGCGCCGGAAAATCCCTCCCGACAAAACACAGCAGCCGCAGCCTCCAGAATGGAGAGGCGCTTGGCGCATTGGCCGCGCTGGGCCGGGCGACCGGCCTTCATCGGCTTGTCATCGTGTCTTTTCATTCCGCCAAGATAATGCGCCTTGACGTTTTAGACAATACTGTCTAATTTGACATCTGTGTCCAAGTTTATGGACGCTCTGTTCCGGCGCGATTGGGCGCAGCTTTCCTCCGGCTGCGTGGTCACCCTGGATGCACATTCATTCCATCTCTGAAGACGTCTGCGCGCCGAAGCGTTCGCTTCCGGTCGCATTTTTCGGAAAGACATCATCATGACGACTTCATTCTTTCGCGTGGCGCTGATCCTCGGCCTGTTGTCGGCCATCGGGCCTTTTGCCATCGACATGTATCTGCCGGCCCTGCCGACCATCGGTGCGGACCTGAACGCCGACCATGGCGTCGTGCAGCTCAGCCTGCTGTTCTTCTTCATTCCTTTCGCCATCTCGCAGCTGCTTTACGGCCCTCTCTCCGACATGTGGGGCCGCAAGCCGCCGCTCTATTTCGGCATCGGCCTGTTTGCGCTGGCCAGCATCGGCTGCGCGCTCGCGACCGATATCGAAACGCTGATCGCCTTCCGTTTCCTCCAGGGCATCGGCGGGGCGGCCGGCATGGTCATTCCGCGCGCCATCGTCCGGGACATGCATACCGGCGTGAAGGCCGCCCGGCTGATGTCGCTGCTGATGCTGGTTTTCAGCGTCTCGCCGATCCTGGCGCCGCTGACCGGCAGCGCCGTGATCGAGTTCTATGGCTGGCGCGGCGTGTTCTGGGCCGTGATGATTGCCGCCTTCATCGGCCTCATCCTGCTTTCCACGCAGCTCGAAGAAACGCGGCTGAAGGAACACCGGGCCGGAAGCGGCTTCGGTACGGCGCTTGCCGCCTACCGGCTGCTGATGAAGGATCGCAACTTCCTGACGCTCACCTTCATCGGCGGCCTCGGCATTTCGAGCTTCCTCGTCTATCTCGCCAACTCGCCCTTCGTGCTCATCGAGCACTACGGGTTGACGCCGACCCAATACAGCATCGCCTTCTCGGTGAATGCCGTATCCTTCTTCACCGTGTCGCAGATGACCGGGTATCTCGGCGAGCGTTTCGGCCTCGTCCGCGTCATGCGTATCGCCGTCTGCGGATATGCGCTGACGATGCTGGCCATGCTGGTGGTCATGGGGCTCGGCATGAACCAGTTGCCTGTACTGGCGAGCTTCCTGTTCGTCGGCTACGGTTTCCTCGGCCTTGTCATCCCGACGACCTCGGTGCTGGCGCTGGAGGAGCACGGCGCCATTGCCGGCACCGCCTCGGCGCTGATGGGTACGCTGCATTTCGTCACGGCAGCCGTTGCCATGGTGATCGCCAGCCTGTTCTTCGACGGCACGGCCCTGCCGATGGTTGCCGGCATCGCCATCTGCGCTGCGGCAGCCTTTATCGTCACCCAGGCAAGGATGGGCCGGCGCCGTCTGGCAGTCGAAGCTGCTGCAGAATAAGACTTTTCCCTGTTTTCAGATCGCAGGCCCGGATCGCGCATCCGGGCCTGTTTTTATGTCCGGAATTTGCTTGCGACCTTCGTCCATTTGACAATGCGCAGCTTTCGATTTACGACTGACGAAAATTGAAAATCGTCAGTCGTAAATCGAAAGACGCCGAACATGACAGAAATCATCGAACAAGACATCTCGCGGCAGGAAAACGTCACGCGCATTCTGGATGCTGCCGAGCGGCTTTTCCGCCATTACGGCTACGCCAAGACCAATGTCGCCGACATTGCCCGGGATCTCGGCATGTCCCCGGCCAACATCTATCGCTTCTTCGCCTCGAAGACGGAGATCCACCAGGGTATCTGCGGCCGCATGCTCGCTGCCAGCTACCAGATGGCCGACGACATCTCGAAGCTGCCGGTCAGCGCCACCGAGCGTCTGCGCCGTTATGTGCATGCCCAGCACAAGATGACGCTCGAAACCATGATGGACGAAGAGAAGGTCCATGAAATGGTCATCGTCGCCATCGAGCGCGATTGGCATGTCATCGAAAAACACGTCGACAGCATCCACCGGTTGATCGCCGACGTCATCCGCGAAGGCATCGCCGCCGGCGAGTTCGTCGACCAGGATGCCGACATGGCGTCGCGCTGTTTCGGTGCGGCGACGGTGACGCTCTGCCATCCGCAGATGGTGGCCCAGTGTCTCGCCAAGGAAAATCGCGCCACGCCCGAAGAACTTGTCGAATACGCCATTCGTGCCTTGAAGAAATAAGGGCGCGTCCCGCGCCGAAGTCCGTTGTTTTCCGTATAAGGAGGGTGGCCTGAGCGCCGCCGAAAGCCCCATGACGATCAGACCCGCTGCCGCTTTTGCCGTCGTTTCCATGCTTGCCCTGGCCGCCTGCTCCGAGGAGAAGGTCGAGACGAAAGAAGTCATCCGTCCGGTCAAGGTGGTGGAGATCTCCACGAAGGAGACGACGCGTGCGCTCGACTATTCCGGCTCCGTCAAGGCGCGCACCGAGATGAACCTCGGCTTCCGCGTCGCCGGCAAGATCACCGAGCGGCTTGTCGATGTCGGTGACCGCGTCAAGCCGGGTGATCCGCTGGCGCGTGTAGATGCGGTTGATTACGGCCTGCTGGCATCGAGCGCGCAATCGAGTCTCGAAGCGGCAGAGCGGCAGGTGGAGACGACAAAACTGTCGCTCGACCGCGCCGAAAAGTTGTTCCGCCAGAACGTTTCGCCGAAATCGCAACTGGAACAGGCGCAGCTGGCCTACAACCAGGCCGTCGCAACACGCGATTCCGCCGGGTCGGCTCTGGAGCAGGCGAAAAACCAGATCGACTACACTACGCTGTCTGCCGACCGCGACGGCATCGTCGTTGCCGTCAGTGCCGACAGCGGCCAGGTGGTTTCCGCCGGAACGCCTGTCGTAACCGTCGCCGTCGATGGCGAAAAGGAAGTGCAGATCGCCGTGCCGGAAACCGAGATCGCCCATTTCGAGCCGGGCAAGGCGGTCAAGGCGACCTTCTGGTCGGATACCGGCCTGGTGCTCGACGGCAAGGTGCGGGAAGTCGCCGGCAGCGCCGACCAGGCATCGCGCACCTTCGCCGTCCGCGTCAGCCTTTCGGACGATCCGCGCGTGCGGCTCGGCATGACGGCGACAGTCAATGCATCGGCGCCGGTGGCGGAGGCGGTCATGACGGTTCCGCTGAGTGCACTTGCCAAGGATGGCGAGAAGTCGCTGGTCTGGATCGTCGATCGCGGCACCGGCACGGTGCGCAGCCGCGAGGTCAAGGTTGCCGGCTTTACCGACGACGGCGTGCGCATCGCCGAAGGCCTGCAGGTCGGGGATGCCGTCGTGGCGGCCGGCACGCAGTTCATGAGCGAGAACCTCAAGGTCAAGCTGGCGGGCTCGCATGACGAAGCCGCCCTGACCGACAAGACCGGTGCGACCAAACTGTTGCGCTAACCAACCACCTACGCGGAACCACGCCGATGGCCAAGACCACTGAAGAAAAGCGCCCGTTCAACCTGTCGCGGTGGGCAATCCAGCATCCGAGCATTGCCCGCTTCCTGTTCGGCCTGATCATCGTCACCGGCGTGATGGGCCTGATGCGCATGGGCCAGAAGGAAGACCCGGACTTCACCTTCCGCGTCATGGTCGTCCAGGCCATCTGGCCCGGTGCCTCGATCCAGGAGATGGAAGACCAGGTCGTCAACAAGATCGAGCGCAAGCTGCAGGAAACCCCGCATCTCGACTGGGTCCGCTCCTACACCCGTGCCGGCAGCGCCATCATCACCCTGCAGGTCAAGGGAGACACCAACACGGCGGAGGTCAAGGACGCCTTCTACCAGGTGCGCAAGAAGGTCGGCGACATCGAGAGCGAGCTGCCGCAAGGCCTGCTCGGCCCCTATTTCAACGACGAGTTCGGCGATACCTTCATCACCCTGCATTCGCTCAGCGGCGAGGGCTTCTCCTATCCCGAGCTGAAAAAATTCGCGATCCAGGCGCGCGACATGCTGCTGACGACGCCGGGCGTCGAAAAGGCTGTCATCATCGGCGACCAGCCGGAGAAGATCTATATCGACGTCTCGTCGAAGGCGCTGGCCGAGCGCGGCCTGACGCTTCCCGACATCCAGAACGCCATCAAGGGCCAGAATGCCGTCGATCCCGCCGGCTCGGTCGACACCGGAACGCGGTCGGTGCGCATTTCCGTCGAGGGCGACGTGACCAAGGCGGAGGACATCCGCGAGTTGCGCCTGCGCGCCGGCGGCCAGGTGACCCGTCTCGGCGATATCGCCACGGTCTCGGCCGGGCTGGAAGATCCCTACCAGCGCAAGTTCCGCTTCAACGGTGCCGACAGCGTCCAGATCGGCGTCGTCATGGCCCAAGGCTTCAAGGTGACGGATGTCGGCACCGCGGTGGAGGAAACCTATGCCCGCTTCGAGCAGGCTCTCCCCTACGGCGTCCATGTCGACCAGGTTTCCAACCAGCCCGACGTGGTGCGCGAGGCCGTCGGCGAGTTCATGAAGGCGCTCGGCGAGGCCCTGGTCATCGTGCTGGTGGTGTCGCTGCTCTCCATCGGCTGGCGCTCCGGCCTGGTGATCGCCATCACCATCCCGCTGGTGCTCGCCGCCACCTTCGCCATCATGTACGAACTCGGAATCGACCTGCAGCGCATTTCGCTCGGCGCGCTGATCATCGCGCTCGGCCTCCTGGTCGACGATGCGATGATCGTCGTCGAGATGATGGAGCGCAAGCTGGAGGAGGGGCTGGTCAAGCTGGAGGCGGCGAGCTTTGCCTATTCCTCCACCGCCTTCCCGATGCTGACGGGCACGCTGATCACCACCGCCGGCTTCATCCCGGTCGGCTTTGCCGAGTCGACCGCCGGCGAATATGTCCGCACGCTGTTCTACGTCGTCGGCATCGCCCTGGTCGTCTCCTGGTTCGTGGCGGTCTATTTCACCCCCTGGCTCGGCTACATGATCCTCAAGCAGCGCCATCACACCGGCGATCATCACGATGTCTTCGACACCGGCTTCTATCGCCGCCTGCGGACCACCGTCACCTGGGCCGTGCGCCACCGCATCATCGTGCTGGCGATGACCATCGTCACCTTCGTCACCAGCCTCTGGGCCTTCCAGTTCATTCCGCAGAACTTCTTCCCGCAATCGTCGCGGCCGGAAATTCTCGTCGATCTGTGGCTGCCGGAAGGCACGTCGATCAAGGAAGTCGAAAACCAGGCCAAGGCGCTGGAAACCCGCATCATCGACGATCCGGACAAGAAGTTCATCGCCACCTATATCGGCGAGGGCGCGCCGCGCTTCTTCCTGCCGCTCGACCAGCAATTGCGCAATCCGAACTTCGCCCAGCTGCTCGTCATGGCCAATGACGAACCGGCCCGCGAACGGCTGATCGCCAAGCTGCGCACCATTCTTGCCGAAGACTTCCCGTCGATCCGCGGCAAGGTCGACCGCCTCTTTCTCGGCCCGCCGACCGGCTGGCCGGTGCAGATGCGCATCATGGGTCCGGACCGCGACGAGGTGCGCCGCATCGCCGACCAGGTCAAGGCGAAGTTCCACGAGACCCCGCAGATCGGTGCGATCCACGACGACTGGCTGGAACCGGTGCCGGGCATGCGCCTGGAGATCGACCAGGACCGCGCCCGGGCGCTCGGCGTCACCTCGCAGCGCATCCGCCAGATGCTGCAGGCGTCCATGTCCGGCGCCCCGCTCGACGATTTCCGCGATGGCGAAGAAACCGTCTCCATCGTCGCGCGTGAGCCCGATGCGAGCCGTCACCTGCTGTCGTCGGTGGACTCGCTCTATATCCCGACGGATTTCGGCGGCTTCGTGCCCCTCTCGCAGGTCGCCCGCGTCGTGCCGGTCATGGAGCAGGGTATCGAATGGCGCCGCGACCGCCTGCCGACCATCACCGTCCGCGGCACATTGCCGGATGACGTCCAGCCCAACGACGTGACGATGAAGCTCTACAGCGATCTCCAGGGCATCCGTGACGGCCTGGCTCCGGGCTACAAGGTGGAGATACAGGGCGGCGCGGAAGATTCCGCCGAAAGCCAGCAGTCGATCGCCGCCAAGGCGCCGATCATGCTTGCCGTCATCATCGTTCTCCTGATGATCCAGCTGCAGCATTTCGGCAAGGCCATGCTGGTGCTGGCCACCGGCCCGCTCGGGATCATCGGCGCGGCCGCGGCCCTTCTGATCAGCGGCGCGCCCTTCGGCTTCGTCGCCATCCTCGGCGTCATCGCGCTGCTCGGCATCATCATGCGCAACTCGATCATCCTCGTCGACCAGATCGACCAGGATATCGCCGCCGGCATGGAGCGATCGGAAGCGATCATCGGCGCCGCCGTGCGCCGCTTCCGGCCGATCATGCTGACGGCGCTGACCGCCGTGCTGGCGCTGATCCCGATCTCGCGCGGGGTGTTCTGGGGGCCGCTCGCCTATGCCATGATGGGCGGCATCCTCGTCGCCACCGTGCTGACCATTCTGGTTCTGCCGGCGGCCTACGCGCTGTTCTTCGGCAAGGAGCCGAAGAAGAAGGTGGAATCCGGCGTTCCCGGCAACGAGAACAAGGCTGCCGCCCCCGTCCCGCCGGCCGTTGCCGCGGAGTAGGCGGGGTCGTCAAACGCCCTAGGCCTTCGGTTCTATGAACCGAAGGCCGTTCTTTTTTTGCCGGCGGGCAAGGCGTCAATGCGCTTCCTTGAGCGTCACTTCCGCAGTCTTGTCCTGATATTCTTTCTTCGGATCGGCGCCGAGCAACATCTTGATGCCGGCAAACAGACTGGATTCATCCAGCCAGATCTCCGCATGTTCGGCATCGAACCGCAGCAAGGCGAGATTGGGATCGTCCTTGCCGCCCTCGAACCAGGCGGCGACATAGCGGTTCCACAGCCGCTCGATCATGTCGCGGTCGTTGCTGAGCGAAAGCCGGCCATGCACGGTGGCAAAGACGTCGTGGTCCTTGGAGGCGAAGGTAAACAGCGCCTGCTCGACGCCGCTCAGTTCTTCCGCCAGCTCGGTATCCTTCGCCGTGAAGAACCAGATCGGTCCCTTGTCGCCCTCGATCTGCGCTGTCATCGGCCGTGGATGCTCGTCGCCATGGCCTTCGAGGCCGAGCATCACGGTGCGATCGGACTTCAGGGCCTTCCAGAATTTCGCTTCCAGTTCCTTGGGTGTCGACATCTGTGTTTCCTTTCTGTTTGCGGGGAGACCATCGAACGGCTGAAGCCGCTCAATGTTCCTCAGGCGATCAAGCGCTTTTCCGGCCTGTCGTTTTCATCCGGGTTGGGATTGGGCACCTCGTCCGGCAAGCGTTCAGGCTCCGGCTCGCCGATCGGCGGCACCGGTTCTGCCGGCGGCGGCACGGGTGGGATCGGATTGCCGGGTACCGGCTCCACGGGGTAGGACATGATACAACCTTCCATCTTGGATGATGGTTTCCAACGGTCGCACGGCCGGTTTTGTTCCGGCATCAGGCCGGGACAAGCAAAAGCTCCGATCATCCGTCTCATCAACGTTCGGAGGCGGATGCGGTGAATTTTATGGTGATCAGGGGCGGCCTGGCCGAACAGGACACCCCGGCAGCGCGCGAACCGCGGCCCGAAGACGTGACAATCGAAGCCAGGCGCCGCGTCAAGGTAGCCGGCTTCGACAGCTTGCACACCCGCTATCTTGCGACCGGCGTTCCCGTGCCGGCTGCGGTGCGTTATCTCGTGCTGCAGATCAATTATGCTGCCGAAGCGCTGGCCGGCCTAAAACCTATCCCGGCGGATTTCCGCTCCGACGCCTATTGGCCGCGATAACCGTCCTCCAGCGGAACTTTCCCGTCTGGTTTTCCGTTTATCGGCCGAATGGGAGAACAGCATGCAGATTACATATCATATCGCCCAGCACGATGGCGGCTGGGCCTACAGGCTGGGTGACGTCTGGTCCGAACCTTTCCCCACACATGATTCCGCCTTGGCGGCGGCCAAGCAGGCGGCGGCGAAACAACAGGTCGGCGGTCAGGATGCCGAAATCGATTATCAGTCGAGCGACGGCAGGTGGCACCGCGAGAGCGTCGAGGGCGGCGACCGCCCGGAGGTCGAGGTCGAAGACAAATAGGGCTTGTGTTTGCCCGCCTTACAGGCGGCATAACCACGAACCGATATTGTTCTGACGATCAGCCGGCGCCATACTCCGCATCCGTGACCAATTCCATCCAGTCGGCCACCTTGCCATCCAGCGCTTCCTGCATGGCGACATGTGTCATGTCACTGTCGGGCGCAGCCCCGTGCCAGTGTTTTTCGCCCGGCGCAAACCAGACCACGTCTCCGGCCTCAAGCGACCGCACCGGTCCGCCCCAGCGTTGCGCCAGGCCGCGGCCTTCGGTTACCAGCAGGGTCTGCCCCAGGGGATGGGTATGCCAGGCCGTGCGGGCGCCGGCCGGGAAATGCACGCTGGCGGCGCGAAGCCGGGCCGGCGCTTCCGCTTCGATCACCGGTGTGATCTGTACGGCGCCGGTAAAATGATCCTTCGAGGCGGCACGTGCCGGGCGGTCCTTGGCGCTCTTGATATCCATGTTCTGTTCCTTCGGGTTTTGCCGCAGCAGGCGGTGGGGCGTACCGACATACATAGACCGGAGAACGGCCGTGGCAAACGGCAATCCTCCGGTCTCAAGAAGAGCCAGAACCCCTATCAGTCTTCGGCGCGCACCGCATCGACCAGCCGGCGGCTGGCGTCGGCGAGATTGTCCCGTTCGCGGATCAGCGCACCGCCGATGAGGTACATCACCCGGTCGCCATAGGCGTCGCGCATTTCGGGTACGCGGGCAAGGCTCATGCCGCCGCCCGGCGCCGGTACGATCGGCTTGTAGCCACCGAACTCCGCCTGGCAGCCGCGCACGATCGACTGGCATTCGGCCAGCGTGAAGCCGAAGCGGCCGCCGAAATTCGGATAGACCACGGCATCGACGCCCATCAGCCGCTGCAAGAGGCCGAAATAGAACCGATGCGAGAAACCGGTCGTCGGCGTGATCATGTTCGGCCCGGCAAAGGTCGGGTGCGAAACGATCGGCAGGCCGAAATCGGGATCGGCGGCGAGGCTGTGGATCACGTCGTAGCCGGCCAGCGCCGGTGCGATCATCACGCCGCCGGCGCCCTGTTCCTTGGCCATCCAGGCGCGTTCGAACAGCTTCATCGCCGGAGCGGTGATGTTCGGCACATAGGTGGCCTTGCCGCCGGTCTTGGCGTTCGCTTCGTTGACGCCGTCGACGCAGGCCTTCAGCCGCTCGGCGAAGGGCGAGGTGTGCTGGTCGGCCAGCCCGTGGTCGTCCTTGACGAAGTCCATGCCGCCGAGGGCGAAATCATGGGCCAGCTTGCCGAGTTCCTTGCTGGACAGGCCGACCGGCTTGATCGCCGACATCAGCAGCGGACCCTTGTCGACGCCGCAGAGCTCGCGCAGGCCCGGCATGCCGAAGCGTGGGCCGGCGCAGAGCGAAAGAATGCCGGGCGACAGCGTGATGTCCTCGACGCGGATGTTGGTCTTGATCGAGGAATTACCGAAGATGATGTTGAGCAGCTGCAGGAAATCGCCGCCGACATCGTCTTCGCTATAGGAGATGTCAGCGAAGAAACCGCCGCGGCCGTCGCTCGCCGGTTCCAGTCTTTCCAGCTTGCCGAGGATTTCGTCCTCGACGTAACCGGCCGGAACCGCATCGCGCGGGATCTCGACGGTCTGTTCCAGCGCGATGTCGAGCGCCCGCTGGCGGGCTTCCGCCTCGTCGTTGGCGCCGACCCAGTAGGTAACGGAAAAGCGTGTCATCACAGTGCCTCCGCCTTCTGTGCCGAATGCACGGTGTCGAGGCGCACGGCCTCCAGTTCGGCATCGTCGATATCGAGCGCCTTGCCCAGCACGTCGCCGATGGCCGCCACCAGGGCGCTGGCATCCAGCTTGTACTTCTTCATCAGGTAGGGTTTCGAGGCGCCGTGCGCGAAAGTGTCCTGCAGGCCGAGGCGGCGCAGTTTCACGCCCAGCCCTTCTTCGGCGAGGATTTCCGCCACCAGAGAACCGAGGCCGCCGTTGATCGTGTGGTTCTCCAGCGTCACGACACCCTTCTTGCCCCTGGCGGCCTTGATCAGGCCGTCACGGTCGAAGGGTTTCAGGGTCGAGACGTGCAGGTGGTGGATGCCGATGCCGCGGCTCTTCAACGGTTCGGCGGCGCGCAACGCTTCTTCCGTGCAGATGCCCGAGGTGACGACCAAAACGTCGTCGCCTTCGCTCAGCGTCCTGAGCTTGTTGAGTTCGAAGGGCGTCGAGAACAGGCGCGGCACCTCGCCGCGCAGCACGCGGACATAGACCGGGCCGTTGACGCTGTCAGCGACGTCGAGCACGGTTTCCACTTCGGTGGCGTCGCCGCATTCGAGGATCGTCATGTTCGGGATGGCGCGCATCACCGAGATGTCCTCGATCGCCTGGTGGGTGATGCCGCCCGGCGTGGCGATGCCCGGCAGGAAACCCATCATCCGCACCTTGCGGTTGGAATAGGCGATGGAATTGATCAGCTGGTCGTAAGGCCGGCGATAGAGGAACACCGAGAAGGTGTGGATGAAGGGGCGATAGCCCTGCATCGCCAGGCCGCCGGCAAAGGACAGCATGTTCTGCTCGGCCATGCCGAGCGACAGGAACTGCTCCGGGTGCCGGTCGCGAAAGCCGTCGACCTCGCAGGACGAGGTCAGGTCGGCGGACAGGCAGAGCACTTCGGGACGGGCCGTGGCGAATGTTTCGAACGCCTTGGCATAGGGACGGTTGACGATTTCGACCATGATCAGGCCCTCGCGATTTCGGCTTCGTCGACGCCCAGTTCGGCGGCGATGGCGGTCTGCATTTCCTGGCGTTCCTCGGCGGATTTGAAGCGCACGTAGTGCAGCCGCGGGAACCGCTTCTTGAGGAATTCCATGCCCTGGAAGGGCGAGGTGTTGGCGAGGATGATCAGCGGCTTGCCAGGCTCGGCGCTTTCGGCCGCCGTGCGGAAGGCGTCGAGGTCGTGCCCGTCGATGGAGCGGCAGGTGACGCCGAAGGAGGAGACGCGGGCCGGAAGATCGCCGAGGTCGAGCACCGAGGACATGGCTCCGTCGCATTGCTGGCGGTTGACGTCGACGACGACGCGGATGTTGTCGATGCCGTGGTAGCTCATTGCCGCCAGGCATTCCCACGTCTGGCCTTCCTGGAATTCGCCGTCCGACATGTAGACCCAGACCTTGCCGGGTTCGCCCTTCTTCTTGCGCGCCCAGGCGACGCCGGCGGCCATGGAGAGACCCTGCGCCAGCGAACCCGTCGTCACTTCCATGCCGGGGCTGTGCTCGGCGCCGATCATCTCGACCGAGCCGCCGTCACGGTTGAAATGGTCGAGCGCATGCTCGTCCATCCGGCCCATCTGGATGAGGGCGGAATAGATGACGAGGGCGTAGTGCGCCGGCGAGATGATGAAGCGGTCGTATTCCGGCGCGAAGGGGCCGTGGTAGCCGGCGCCGGTGAAGGCATCCGGATTGTGCGCCGAGGGCGCGCCGGCAAAGGGCAGCGGCACCTTGGGCAGCGTCGGTTCGCCGAGTTTCAGCGCTTCGTTGTAGAGAAAGGCGAGGCTTTCCGCCGCCGAGCAGGCCTGGCTCAGATAGCCGCCATTGTTGCGCATCGTATGCAGGAAGACGCGCTTGCGAATGCCGGCGGCGACGTCTTCCGTCTTCTGCTGGTTCGAGAGGGTCATGGGTTCAGCTCCGTTCGGGGAACATGTCTTTCAGGCCTTCGGGCGAGGCTTTTGCAATGCCGCGCTCGGTGATGAGGCCGGTGATCAGGCGGGCCGGGGTGACGTCGAAGGCCGGGTTGGCGGCCGGGCTGCCCTCCGGCGAGACGCGCACCGTCGAAATCGAGCCGTCGCCGTTGCGCCCCTGCACGAAGGTCACCTCGTCGCTGTTGCGCTCCTCGATCGGGATTTCCCTGACGCCGTCATGCACCGTCCAGTCGATGGTCGGCGAGGGCAGGGCGACGTAGAAGGGCACGTTGTTGTCCTTGGCGGCGAGCGCCTTGAGGTAGGTGCCGATCTTGTTGCAGACGTCGCCGTTCGCCGTGGTGCGGTCGGTGCCGACGATCACCATGTCGACGTCGCCATGCTGCATCAGGTGGCCGCCGGCATTGTCGACGATCAGCGTGTGCGGCACGCCGTGGCCGTTCATCTCCCAGGCGGTCAGCTGGGCGCCCTGGTTGCGCGGGCGGGTCTCGTCGACATAGACGTGGACCTTGATGCCGTCCTCGACCGCCATGTAGATCGGCGCGGTGGCGGTGCCGTAATCGACGGTCGCCAGCCAACCGGCATTGCAATGGGTGAGGATGTTCACCGGCTCGCCCGGCTTCTTGCGGGCGGCGATCTCGCGGATCACCTTCAGGCCGTTGGCGCCGATCGAGCGGTTGAGCTGGATGTCTTCCTCGGCGATTTCGCCGGCCTTTTTGTAGGCGGCTGCGGCGCGGTCGGACACCGGCACCTTGCGCAGGAACGTGCGCATCTCGTCCAGCGCCCAGCGCAGGTTGATGGCGGTCGGCCGGGTTTCGTGCAGAACCTCCCAGACGGCGTCCAGCGCTTCGTCGCTCGCATCCGAGAGCATGGCGATGGCGACGCCGTAGGCGGCGGTGACGCCGATCAGCGGCGCGCCGCGGATCCACATGTCGCGGATGGCGACGGCGACATCGTCGAGGGTTTTCAGCGTCACGACGCGGAATTCGTGGGGCAGCCAGCGCTGGTCGATGACGTCGACGGAACGGCCGTCTTCGTTCAGCCAGATGGTGCGGTAGTGGCGATCTCCGACTTTCAAGCGACTATCTCCTGTTCGAGCCGTTCGGCCAGCGCATTGATCTCAGCCACGCTGTGGATCTTGCGGCGGTTGACGGCGAGGTGGCGCCCGAGCTTGAGCGCCTTGGTTTCGCAACGGGCGCGTTGGTCGGCGTCCGCGATGGTTTCAAAATCGGCATTGTGGGCGAGGCCGAGGATGCGGCGGTGCATCTCGACACCGGCAAACCCGAGCATGTCGACCCAGATCGATTGCAGCACTTCATCGAGGGCCTGTTCAGCGCCCAGGCTGTCGCCGCGGTCTTCGAAGAGGGCGGCCTGGTAGAGAATGCCCTTGCGCTCGTTGCGCCACAGGCGGGCGAATTCGTCGCGGAAGACATCCCAGATATCGATGACGACATCGAGCAGGTATTCGCGCATGCTCTCGCGGTCGCCGTCCTTTTCATGGCCGGATTGCGAAAAATAGGCCATCCAGAAATTGGCCAGCAGCATGCCGACATCGAAGGCCATTGGCCCGTAGAAGGCGAATTCCGGATCGATGACCTTGGTTTCCTGCGGCGTGACCATGACGGAACCGGTGTGCAGGTCGCCGTGCAGCAGCGTCTCGGCATTGGCGGCGAACAGGTGCTTCAGCCGCTGCGCCTCGACCTTCAGGTCGCGGTCGGCGCGCAGCTCCGCGACGATGCCGTCGAGCTGCGGCGTCGTATGGTGGTTCAGCTTGGCTTCGTAATAGGGATCGGAGAAGACGAGGTTTTCGGTGATGTCGCAGAGTTCGACATTGTCTGCAAACAGCGCCACGTCTTCCTTGCGCTTGCGCGTCTCCATCGCAAGGTCGGAACCGCGAAACAGCGTGCGCGCCAGGAACAGCCCGAGATCGGAGGCGATGCGCGGCAGCTGCTGGCCTTCGATCAGCGCGCGGCGCAGGATGATGTGCGGCGTCAGGAATTCCATGACGATAATCGCCTGTTCGCGATCGAAGAACAGCACGTCCGGCACCATGCCGGGATCGCGCTCCGCCTGGCGCACCAGCGCATGATATTCGAAATAGGACCGCTTCAGCGGCAGCGGCCAGCTCTCGCCGACGAGACGCACATAAGGCAGCGCCTGCTTGACGATGACGCTGCCCCTGGAGCCCTCGACAATGAAGACGAGGTTCAAATTGCCGTCGCCGACTTCGCGTACCTTCCAGCTGCCGGTGTCTTCGCCGATACGATCCGTGAGGGCCTGGTTGCTGCCGAGGCGCACCGGCAGCGTCTCGGCATTCAATGCCTCGAATACGCTCATTTGTCTTATTCCTCCCGTCGTGGCATGCGGCAATCGGGGACGCGGCACGCCTTGATATTTCTTTTCGTAGGACAGCATTCTGTCAAATGTCAATGGGCTTGACATTTGATTAGATGCCGTCCTAGATGACGATACGGGAGGAGCATATGGTGCAAGAGGCGGTTTTCCGCGTAGACGATCTGCGCAAGTCGTTCGGGCCGGTCCAGGTGTTGGGCGGCGTCGATCTGGAGTTGCGTGCCGGTGCGGTCACCGTGCTCATGGGTGCCAATGGTGCCGGCAAATCCACGCTCGTCCGTATCGTCAGCGGCGTCTATGACCGGGATGCGGGCCGTATCACGCTGGCCGGCAAGGATTTTGCGCCCTCGACCCCCGCCGAGGCCATTCGAGCCGGCGTCGTCACCGTGCACCAGAACATCAATGACGGCGTCGTCGCCGATCTCGATGTCGCGACGAACCTGACGCTCGATCGCCTGAACGGCAAGGGCGCCCCCTTGATCTTCAATCCCCGCCGCGTCCGTCGCGAGGCCAAGGCCGTCGCCGACCGCATGGGGCTGAGCATCGATCTTTCCGCCAGCATCACCGATCTTTCGCTTGCCGACCGGCAGATGGTGGCGATTGCCCGCGCCATGGCGCATGAGCCGAAGGTGTTGATCCTCGACGAGCCAACCTCCTCGCTGTCATCGGCCGAAGCCGACCGGTTGTTCGAGGTAGTCGAGCGCCTGCGCGCCCGCGGCGTCGCCATACTTTATATATCGCATCGCATGTCCGATATCCGCCGGCTGGCCGATACCATCGTCAGCCTGCGCGACGGCCGCATCACCGGTGTCTTCGAAGGTCCGGAGCTGGATTACGAAGGTGCCGTCAACGCCATGCTCGGCAAGAAGGTCAGCGCCGGCGAAATCGTCGTGCAGACGGCCACGGCGCCCGTGCTCAAGGCGGAAAACCTGCAGCTGGCGGCCAATTCCCGGCCCTTCTCCCTGACGCTCGGCGATGGCGAGGTGGTGGTCATCACCGGTCTCGTCGGCGTCGGCAAGACCGCTCTGGCCGAAACCCTCTTCGGCGCCCGCCAGCCCGCCGGCGGCGCCATGACGCTGGATGGCAAGGCATACGCGCCGAAGACGACCCGCCAGGCCATCGAAAAGGGCGTTTTCCTGGTCGCCAAGGACCGCGGCGAAAACGGCATCGTGCCGGGTTTTAATATTTATGAAAACATCAGCCTGCCCTTCCTGAAACGCATCTCGAATTTCGGCGTCACCAATCGCCGTGGCGAACGCAATCTCGCCCGCACGCAGATTGCCTCGCTCGGTGTCGTCTGCCGCAGCGAGCGCGACGAGATGAACACGCTGTCGGGCGGCAACCAGCAGAAGGTCATGGTCGGCCGCTGGCTGACGCAGGCCTCGCGGATGCTGATCCTCGACGAACCCTTCCAGGGCGTCGACATCGCCGCCCGGCGCGACATCGCAGCCAAGCTCAGGGCATCGGCAAACGGCCGCGCGACGCTGGTCTTCCTGACCGAGCTCGACGAGGCCTTCGAGATTGCCGATCGCATTCTGGTGATGTCGGAACAAACGATCGTCGGCGAGCATCGCAATGCCGGCATCAACGTGGATAAGCTTCTGGCCGAAATTGCCGGTCAGCATCAGATGGTTGGTTGAATGAGTATGGAACAGTCGAAGACTTCGGTCACCGTGACGAATACGGCGCAGACGGCGCCGGGCATGTCGGCACGCGAAATCGCCATCAAATACGGCTTCCTCGTCCTGCTGCTCGGCCTCATCCTGTTCTTCTGCATCTCGACGAACGGCTTCGCTTCGCCGCAGAGCGCCGTCTTCATCCTGCAGTCGGTGTCGATCACCGGCATCCTGGCGCTCGGCGTCACGGCGACGCTGGTCGTCGGCGGTTTCGACCTGTCGATCGGCTCCGTCGCCACGACGGCGATGATGGCCTCGTCCTACGTCATGGTGGTGATGGGCGGCGATGCCTTGACGGCGACGCTGGTCTGCATCCTCATCGGCATCGTCGTCGGCCTGATCAACGGTTTCCTGATCGTCTACATGCGTGTGCCCGACCTGCTTGCCACGCTCGGTATGATGTTCCTGCTCGTCGGCCTGCAGCGCATTCCGACCGAAGGTCGCTCGATCGCCACCGGCATGTCGCTGCCGGACGGAACGGTCGCCAACGGCACCTTCTCGCCCGCCTTTCTGGCGCTCGGCCGCCATCGCTTCGATCTCATCCTGCCGAACCTGCTGCCGGTGTCGGTGGTGGTGCTGATCGTGCTCGCCATCCTGATCTGGTTCTTCCTCGAATATACCCGCTTCGGCCGCATGATGTATGCCGTCGGTTCGAACGAGCGGGCGGCGGCGCTGGCCGGTGCGCCGGTCAATTCCTACAAGATCAGCGCCTATGTGATCTCGGGCGTCTTCGCCTCGATCGGCGGCATCCTGCTCGCCGCCCGCCTTGGCCGCGGCGACATCGCCTCGGGCAACAACCTGCTGCTCGATTCCGTCGCCGCAGCGCTCATCGGTTTTGCCGTGCTCGGCGCCGCCAAGCCGAATGCCTTCGGCACCGCCATCGGCGCCCTCTTCGTCGGCGTGCTGCTGCAGGGCCTGACGATGATGAATGCGCCTTATTATACCCAGGACTTCGTCAAGGGCGGTGTCCTGGTGGTTGCCCTCGTCTTCACCTTCGCGCTGTCGCAGCGCAAACGCTAAGGCGGGAAGAGGCCTCAAGGAACTATCAACAAACAGAACGTCTAATGTGGAGGAGCCCTATGACGATTACGCGCAGACTGCTTGGAAAACTGACACTCGGCCTCATCGGCGCTTCGGCGCTGGGCGGCGTCGCTTTCGCCGCCGACATGCCGGCTCCCTTCGACAAGCCCGGCGACGTGAAGATCGCCCTGGTGCGTTACCTGTCGACCGGTGACTTCTTCCAGTCCTACCTCGCCGGCGTCGAAGCCCAGGCAAAGGCGCTCGGCGTCGACCTGCGCGTGCTCGACAGCCGCCAGGATGCCGCCCTGCAGGCCGACATGGTCGACCAGGCGATCGCGCTCGGCGTCCAGGGCATCATCATCCAGCATGGCCTGACGGAATCGATGAAGGAAGCGGCACAGCGCGCCGTTGACGCCGGCATCAAGGTCGTCGCCTTCGACGTCAACGTCGAGAACGACAAGATCCCGCAGATCGAGCAGTCCGACCGTGACCTCGCCCGCCTCGCTCTCGAGCAGGCGATCAAGGACAACGGCGAAAGCTGGAAGGCCGGTTACGTCTACGTCGCCGGCATCGCGCCGCTCGACCGCCGCGACGAGACCTGGAAGGAATTCAAGAAGAAGTATCCGGGCATCAACGAAGCCGCGATGTTCGGCACGATGGACAACCCGATCGCCAACTCGGTCGCCAACCAGGCCCGTTCGGTGGTTTCGGCCAACCCCGACATCACCGTGATGTTCGCGCCTTATGACGAATTCGCCAAGGGCGTGAAGATCGCCGTCGACGAAGCCGGCCTGTCTTCCAGCGTCAAGATCTATTCGGCCGACATCTCGACCTCGGATATCGCCGCCATGCGCGAACCGGGTTCGGCTTGGGCTGCGACGGCTGCAACCAATCCGGCCGTCGTCGGCCAGGTTTCCGTCCGTGCGCTCGCCATGCTGCTCGCCGGCGAAGATCCGGGCAAGAGCGTCATCGTTCCGCCGACGCTGATCACCCAGAAAGACCTGATCGACAACGATATCAAGAGCATGGAAGAACTCGGCGCCAAGCTGCCGCAATTCGCCCACGCCGACGTCGCCATGCCGGCCTGGATGCCGAACCCGAACGCCAAGTAAGACTTTTCCCAGGAGACAATTTTCCCAGGAGACTTGGGGCGGCCTTCGGGCCGCCTTTTTTTGTTGGAAGCTTAAAGCCCGATCTCGCGGGCGAAGGGCGGATTGGCGCCGGCGCGGGAAACGGTGACGGCGGCGGCCTTGGCACCGAGGGCAAGCGCCTGACGGACAGCGTCTTCGGAAAGTGCCGCCACTTTGGCCTTGGTCAGCAGATCCTGCATTTTCAGCGATGCGAGAATGCCGGCGTCAAAGGTATCGCCGGCCCCGACCGTATCGACGACGGTGACGCGTTCGCTGGGCACCGACACCTTGAAGGATGCCGTATAGCCCGTCGCCCCCTCGGCACCGCGCGTCAGCACCACGAGTTTGGCGCCCTGCTTCAGCCAGTGGGTTGCCAGCGCATCATGATCGCCTTCGAGGCCGAACCAGTCGAGGTCTTCGTCGGAAAACTTGATGATGTCGGACATCGCCGCCATGCGACGCATGCGCTCGAGGTGTTTCGGCTTGTCCTTGATGAAGCCCGGGCGGATATTGGGATCGAAGGAGATGACGCGCTTCCGGTGCTCGCGGCTCATCAGCGCTTCATAGGTACTGCCGCACGGTTCCGGGATCAGGCTGATGGCGCCGAAATGCATCGCCTCGCAATCCTCGCCGAGGGCAGGCAGGTCGGCCTCGGTGATCAACCGGCCGGCGGTGCCTTCGTCGTAGAAGGCATAGGTCGCCTGGCCATTGACCAGCTTGACGAAGGCGATGGTCGTCGGACGGCCGGAGATGGCGCAGAAGCTGGAATCGACATTGCTGGCCGCCAGCGTCTCGCGCAGGATGTCGCCCATCATGTCGTCGGAAAGGCCGGTGAAGAAGCCGGTCTCGATGCCGAGGCGGCCGAGCGCGATCGCCGTGTTGAAGATGGCGCCGCCGGCATAGGGGGCAAAGCCCTTTTCACTGAGCGTCGTTTCGCGCGGCAGCATGTCTATCAGCGCCTCGCCACAGCAGATGATCATTCCCGCCTCCCGTTCATGCCGTCATTCAATCGATTTAATTTATTTGCATGCCGAAAGCCAGCAGGATTTCGGCCGGCGTTACAGTGTGCTGACGCCGCCGTTGCGGCCCGACCAGGCGAGCGGCGCATCGAGGAAGGCTTCGACCTCCTTCAGCGTCTTGTCGTCGAACAACGCCTTGCTGCGCGCGGCAGCGAGCACGTCGCGCCAGGTGGCGATATGGTGCAGGGCCACGCCGCCGGTCTCGAAGCGGGCGACGGCTTCAGGGAAGATGCCGTAATAGAACAGCGCGATGCCGTGCTCGACAACGCCGCCGGCAGCGCGAATGGCATCAATGAAGTTGAACATGCTGCCGCCCGCCGTCGTCAGGTCCTCGATGACCAGCACGCGGGCGCCTTCAGGCATATGGCCTTCGATCTGGGCGTTGCGGCCATGGCCTTTCGGCTGCTTGCGCACGTAGATCATCGGCAGGCCGAGCCGTTCGGCCAGCAGGGCGGCAAAGGGAATGCCCGCTGTTTCGCCGCCGGCGATGACGTCGAACTGCTCGAAGCCGGCGTCGCGCAGCAGCGTGCTGGCGGCGAAGTCCATGATCGTCGAGCGGATGCGCGGATAGGAGAGCAGCTTGCGGCAGTCGATATAAACCGGGCTCATCATGCCGGAGGACAGCTTGTAAGGCTTGTCGGCGGCAAAATGCACCGCCTTGATCTCCCAGAGCATCTTCGCCATCAGTTCGGCCATCACGGCACGTTCGGGGAAAATCGTCTGGAACATCGGCGCTCTCCTTCGTCTGGTTCCGTTGCGCATAGCAGGTGACGCAGGAGGTTTCCAGCCGCAAGAGCGGGAATTTATCGTCTCTCAGGCCCGCAGGAGCAGACGCCCAAACGTCAGGCAGATGCGGTGCGAACCGCATCTGCTGAAAACGGGTTCGGATGGAACGCCGTCAGCTTCAGGCCGGCGGCGGGCCGAAACGGTTGTCGCCGGGCTGGCTTGGCTGCACGAAGAAATAGATCAGCACGATGAAGCCGATCAGCGGAACGAAAGCGATCAGCAGCCACCAGCCGCTCTTGTCGATATCGTGAAGGCGACGCACGCCGACGGCAATGCCGGGAAGCAACAGCGCGAGCGAGACGAGTGCACCGACCGCCTGGATGCCGAGCGCGGCATCCACACCGGCTGCGACGATGCTGACGATGATGTTGAAAAGGACGAACCACCAATATTCGGAACGGCTGGCGCGGCCCGAGAAAACAACATATTTTGAAAGAGCGGAGCTTACGGCTTCAGTAAAGGACATATTTTCCCCCTAAGCGAAAACAATCGATTTTCCCCACGGCGATACTATTCGCATCGTCGTGGATTGCCAGAGGGAAACGTGTATGGGTCCAAAAATATTCTTGCGTGCCGGTGAAATTATCTGCGGCTCGACCGGCCTCAGCCTTCAACACACCAGTGCAGCGGAAACATCGGATCGAAAACCGTGACGGGACCGGCACCGGTCTCTATCCTGGCCGGAAACGAGACGGCGTCCGCGTGCCGCCGCAAGGTGATCTTTTCCTCGTTGGCCGGCAAGCCGTACCAGGCCGGACCGTTCAGCGAGGTGAAGGCCTCCAGCCGGTCGAGCGCGCCATCCTCTTCGAAGACGTGTGCCAGGCAACTCATCGTGTTGATCGAGGTGTAGATGCCGGCGCAACCGCAGGCGCATTCCTTCAGCGGATCGACATGCGGGGCGGAATCGGTGCCGAGGAAGAAACGGGCGTCGCCGGAGGTGGCGGCGGCCCGCAATGCCAGGCGGTGGTTTTCGCGTTTGGCGACCGGCAGGCAATAATAATGCGGCTTGATGCCGCCGACCAGGATGGCGTTGCGGTTGATGATCAGGTGATGCGTGGTGATCGAACCGGCGAGATTGCTTCCGGCCGATTTGATGTAGTCGACGCCGTCGGCCGTCGTCACATGCTCCATGGTGACCTTGAGTTCGGGAAGGCGCTTGCGCAGCGGATCGAGCACGGTGTCGATGAACACGGCCTCGCGGTCGAAGATATCCACCTCAGGCGTCGTCACCTCGCCATGGACGCAGAGCGGCAGGCCGATCTTCGCCATGCGCTCCAGCACCGGCATCGCCTTTTCGATATCGCGTACGCCGCCGTGGGAGTTGGTCGTGGCACCGGCGGGATACAGCTTCACGGCGGTGATCAGGCCGCTCTTCCTGCCGTCTTCGACGTCGTCGGGGCTGGTGTGTTCGGTGAGATAGAGCGTCATCAGCGGTTCGAAACGGTCGCCTTTCGGCAGTGCGGCCATGATCCGCTCGCGATAGGCGCGGGCGTCGGCCGTCGTCACCACCGGCGGCACCAGGTTCGGCATGATGATGGCACGGGCGAAATGCCGGCTGGTATCGCCGATCACGCCTTCCAGCATGGCGCCGTCGCGCAGATGCAGGTGCCAGTCGTCGGGGCGGCGGATGGTGAGTTCGGTGATCGGCGTGGTCATGATGTCGGCTCCGGCTCTGTCGTCCGGTTCCGATACCATCAAGACGGCCCGCTTCACAACAATGGATCGCCGCCCGAGCGGTCAGAATATCTCGATGCGGATATCGGCGGCCCGGGAGTTTTCGGTGATGCGTTTGCCGTTCGGCAGGTCGTTGCCGTAGAGCTTCCACTGGATGGCCTGTTCGTCGAGCCCGTAGAAGACCCAGCGTTCGCGCAGGCGGCTCTCCAGCACGTCATAGGCGGGACCGACGAAGATCGAAAAATCGAAACGGCCGTCGAGCTTCGACCAGGGCGCTTCATCGAGCAGCAGGTAGTTGCCCTCGACCAGCACGAAACGCGTTTCCGGCGCCACGGCGCGGGCCGAGGCGATGGCGATCTCGCGGGAGCGGTCGAACACCGGCACCAGCACCTCCTCGTCGGCGCGGCGCACCGCTTCGAGGATATCGAGAAAGCCGCGGACGTCAAAAGTTTCCGGGGCGCCCTTGCGCGGTAGCAGTCCGCGGGCTTCCAGGATGCCGTTGTCCATGTGGAAGCCGTCCATCGGCAGCACTTCGGCGGTTTCGCCGGCGGCGACAAGCGCTTCGCGCAAGGCATCGGCAAGCGTCGACTTGCCGGCACCGGGCGGGCCGGCGATGGCGACGATGAAGCGCGGAGCATCGCCGCTGCGGCGGAGGATCTCCGCCGCGATCTCTGGTACGGATGTCATTCTCAGGCTGCCATGGCTTCCGGTGGCGGGGTCTTTGCGCCGGTCATGAAGGCGACCGCGTCCGACATCGTATAATCCTTCGGATTGATGACGCAAAGCCGCTTGCCGAGACGATGGATGTGGATGCGGTCGGCGACTTCGAAGACATGCGGCATGTTGTGCGAGATCAGCACGATCGGCAGGCCGCGCGAACGCACGTCGAGGATCAGCTCCAGCACGCGCCGGCTTTCCTTGACGCCGAGCGCTGCCGTCGGCTCGTCGAGGATGATCAGCTTCGAGCCGAAGGCGGCGGCGCGTGCCACCGCCACGCCCTGGCGCTGGCCGCCGGACAATGTTTCCACCGCCTGGTTGATGTTCTGGATGGTCATCAGCCCCAGTTCGGAGAGTTTGTCGCGGGCGATCTTTTCCATCGCCGCATGGTCGAGCATGCGAAAAACCTTGCCGAGCGGCCCGGATTTGCGGATCTCGCGGCCGAGGAACATGTTGTCGGCGATGGAGAGCGCCGGCGACAGGGCCAGGTTCTGGTACACTGTCTCGATGCCGGCCTTGCGGGCCTCGATCGGCGAGCGGAAGTTCACCACCTCGCCGTCGAGACGGATCTCGCCTTCGTCGGGCCGGATGGCGCCGGAGATCGCCTTGATCAGCGAGGATTTGCCGGCGCCGTTGTCGCCGATGACGGCGAGGATTTCGCCCTTGTGCAGGTCGAAATCGGCATTGTCGAGGGCTGTCACCCGGCCGTAGCGCTTGACGATGCCGCGGGCGGTGAGAATGGGTTCGGAAGCCATCAGCCTGCTACCTTTCTGATCCACTGGTCGATTGCGACGGCGGCGATGATCAGCACGCCGATCAAGAGATAGGTCCATTGCGGGTCGGTGCCGATCAGGCGCAGGCCGAGCTGGAAGACGCCGACGATCAGCGCCCCGAACAGCATGCCCATGATCGAGCCGCGTCCGCCGAACAGAGAGATGCCACCGATCACCACCGCAGTGATGGATTCGATGTTGGCGAACTGGCCGGCGGTCGGCGAAACGGAGCCGATGCGGCCGATCAGGGCCCAGCCCGCCAAGGCGCAGATCAGGCCGGAAAGCACGTAGACCGACATCAGCATCTTCTTGACGTTGACGCCGGCGAGTTCCGCCGCATCCGGGTCGTCGCCGACGGCATAGACGTGGCGGCCCCAGGCGGTCTTGTTCAGCACGTACCAGAGGCCGATGGACAGGAGCACCATGGCGATGACGCCGTAGGTGAAGACGGCGTTGCCGATGCGGATATTGGCGCCGAAGATCTGCAGGAGCGGCGCGGTGGTGCTGATATCCTGTGCGCGGATCGTCTCGTTGGCGGAATAGAGGAAGTTGGAGGCGAGCACGATCTGCCACATGCCGAGCGTGACGATGAAGGGCGGCAGCTTCATGCGCGCCACCAGCCAGCCGTTGACGAAACCGCACAGCGCGCCGACGCCGAAGCCGCAGAGGATGGCGATCTCGACGGGCATGCCGAGACGGAAGACGAACTGGCCCATGACCACCGACGACAGCACCATGATTGCGCCGACGGACAGGTCGATGCCGGCGGTCAGGATCACCAGCGTCTGCGCCGCCCCGACGATGCCGGTGATGGCCACCTGCTGCAGGATCAGGGTCAGCGAGAAAGCCGAGAAAAACTTCGTGCCGAGGATCGAACCGAAGATGATGATCGACAACAGGAGCACGATCAGCGGCACGCCGGCCGGATGAGAATGCAGGAAATGCTGCAGTTTCTGAATGGCTGTCTTGTCGTCGGTATCGAACGATGCGAGTTGCCGCGAACTGTCGCTCAGGACCTTCTCGAACTCCTGGGCTGGCTGCGAAACTGCTGTCGGCTCGCTCATGAAAGCTCCTCCCGCCTCATAAACCGTTGTTTTTATGATGGGCTCCTCTTCCCATCCCTGCTTTTTCATAGGACGCGCCGGTCACGGTGCGCCATGGCAGGACGGGAAGTCTGCTCACGGTTCAGGCGTTTTGTCAAAATGAAAGGTGGCGGCGAAAGAGGGGGCGGGCAGGCCGCCCCCAGTGAAAAGGCCGCAAGCCGGGTTTAGCCCCAGCACTTGTCCGTGCCGACCTTGGTGTCGATCGATTCGACACCGCTGACCGGCTTGTCGGTGACCAGCGAAACGCCGGTGTCGAAGAAGTCCTTGCCTTCGGTCGGCTTCGGCTTTTCGCCGCTGTCGGCGAACTTCTTGATCGCCTCGACGCCGAGCGCTGCCATCAGCAGTGGATATTGCTGCGACGTTGCGCCGATAATGCCGTCGGCAACGTTCTTGACGCCGGGGCAACCGCCGTCGACCGAAACGATCAGCACGTCCTTCTCGCGGCCGACGGCCTTCAGCGCTTCATAGGCGCCGGCAGCAGCCGGTTCGTTGATGGTGTGCACGACGTTGATGGTCGGGTCCTTCTGCAGCAGGTTTTCCATGGCGGTACGCCCGCCTTCTTCGTTGCCGTTGGTGATGTCATGGCCGACGATGCGCGGATCGTCCTCGTCGCCGATCTTGTTCGGATCCTTCGGGTCGATGCCGAAGCCGATCATGAAGCCCTGGTCGCGCAGCACGTCGACGGTCGGCTGCGACGGCGTCAGGTCGAGGAAGGCGACCTTGGCGTCCTTGGTCTTGTCGCCCAGCGTTGCCGCCGCCCACTGGCCGATCAGCTTGCCGGCGAGCAGGTTGTCGGTGGCAAACGTCGCGTCGGCGGCATCGGCCGGCTCCAGCGGCGTGTCGAGCGCGATGACCAGCAGGCCGGCCTCGCGGGCCTTCTGCACCTGCGGCACGATGCCCTTGGTGTCGGAGGCGGCGATCAGAATGCCCTTGGCACCGTCAGCGATGCAGGTTTCGATCGCGGCCACCTGGCTTTCGGAATCGCCGTCGATCTTGCCGGCGTAGGATTTCAGCGTCACGCCCAGTTCCTGCGCCTTGGCGGTCGCACCCTCCTTCATCTTCACGAAGAAGGGATTGGTGTCGGTCTTGGTGATCAGGCAGGCGGAAACGTCGGCGGCTTGCGCCGGTGCGACGAAGGCGACGCCCAGAGACAGGGCACCGAAAGTGGCCGAAAGCAGCGTTTTTTTCATGAACTCCTCCCAAGAGTTTTTGAGGCCGGCATCCCGGCAAATGTCGTGTCGCACAGTCCGCAGGCGGGCCTGGATCAGGACTCGTCCAGACCTCCTCCGATCAGGATCTCTGCTCCACGCCGCAATTTAGAGCATTCGAAATCCGGCCTGTCAATAAATAAATCCAATTGAATTATTAATTCGTTGTGGCATTGTTGCGGAAAATAATGCACTGGCGGCAAGCCAATGCGGGAGGAAAAATTCATGTCGTCGCTGGAGGATGGTCTCGCCATATCCTCGCCCCTGCCGGTGCTCGATCCGACCGGCGGCGCCAACCAGGTGCGGGTGCGCGCCTATAACGAGCGGCTGGTCCTGTCGCTCGTCCGCCGTCACGGCAGCCAGTCGAAGGCCGAGATCGCCAGACGCACCGGGCTTTCGGCGCAGACGGTGTCGGTGATCATGCGGTCGCTGGAAAAGGACGGGCTGCTCATCCGCGGCGCGCCGGTGCGCGGCCGGGTGGGACAGCCGTCGATCCCGCTGCATCTCAATCCGGACGCGGTCTATTCCTTCGGCGTCAAGATCGGCCGGCGCAGCGCCGACCTGGTGCTGATGGATTTCGTCGGCCGCATCCGGCTGCAGCTGCACCAGACCTATGCCTATCCGCTGCCGCAGGAGATCATGGGGTTCATCACCTCCGGTATCCGCGACCTGGAACGCCAGATGACCGGCGAGCAGCGCCGGCGGCTGGCCGGCATCGGCATCGCCGCCCCGTTCGAATTGTGGAACTGGGCGGAAGAGGTGGGCGCGCCGGCCGGCGCCATGGACAGCTGGCGGTCGTTCAACCTGCAGGCGGCGGTTTCCGCCGTCGTCCCCTATCCGGTCTTCCTGCAGAACGATGCGACCAGCGCCTGCGGCGCGGAGCTGGTCTTCGGAGTCGGGCCGTCCTATCCGGATTTCGTCTATTTCTTCATCGGCTCGTTCATCGGCGGCGGCGTGGTGCTGAATTCTGCCCTGTTCGTCGGCCGCACCGGCACGGCCGGCTCGGTGGGATCGCTGCCGGTGCGCGGCGGGGGCGGGGAGACGAAGCAGCTGCTGGAGGTCGCCTCGATCTTCGTGCTCGAAAATATGCTGCGCCAGCGCGGCCTCGATCCGCAGCCGCTCTGGTATTCGGCCGACGACTGGATCGATTTCGGCGAGCCGCTGGAAAGCTGGATCGAGGAGGCGGCCACCGCGCTGGCCCAGGCGATCGTTTCGGCCGCGTCGATCATCGATTTTTCCGCCGCCGTCATCGATGGCGGCTTTCCGGCCTGGGTACGCTCGCGGCTGGTGGCGGCGACCGTGCGGGCGGTCGGGCGTCTCGACCTGCAGGGTGTCATCATGCCGGAATTGCTGGAAGGCGCGGTCGGCGCGCAGGCGCGGGCGATCGGGGGTGCTTGTCTGCCGATCTTTGCCCGCTATCTCCTCGATCAGAACGTGCTTTTCAAGGAAATCGAGAGCGGCAGCGAACCGGGGTGACCGGTCGGGCGGCGATGGTCAGGGGTCGGTTCCCGCGGGAACAGCCGGCTGCCGCTCGAATCTGACAGAGAGGAGCCAGGGCAAAATACGCCCTTTGGCCACCGATCGAAGGAAACGGCTTCATGCGCCTGCTGCTGACTGCTGCCATGATTACCGCCGCCGCGCTGGCATTGACCGCGCCGGATAGCCCCGGGCGCTTCCTCCAGGCGCTGTTCGGTCATGCCGGCAGCGAGATCCGCGTCGATGCCGATGCCAGCTTCCACGCGCCGACCGCCTGCGAGACCCGCACGCTCGACAGGCGGGAAACGGCCGCAGGTGCTGCAAAAACCCGTGTGCGCGTCTGCAGCTGAGCGGAAGACGCCCCCAAGTCGATGCCCGGACTGGGATAAGCATGTTTTCTGTTGCAACATGCGAGCGACTGGGCAAAAACTTCTTTCCGCATATCCAGTCCTTGCGAACGCGGCAACAGGCGGAAAGAGTCCCATGAGTGAAGTGAACAAGAGTCCCGCCTTCTGGCGTTCCTTCCCGATTTTCGAAGAGTTCGACAAGGAAACGATCGCCGAAATCGCGGCCATCGCCACCTATCGCAAATGGTCGCCGGGAACGGTGATCTTCCAGCGCGGCGACGAAGGCAATTACATGATCGCCATCTTCAACGGCCGGGTGAAACTGTCGCTGATCACGCCGCAGGGCAAGGAACTGGCGATCCGCCACATGGAACCCGGCACGATTCTCGGCGAAATGGCGATCCTCGACGGCGAGCCGCGATCCGCCGATGCCACGGCCGTCACCGCGACGGAAGGTTATGTGCTCGCCAAGCGCGACCTGCTGCCGATCATCACCGAAAGGTCCGAAACGGCCGAGACGGTCATCCGCTTCCTCTGCGCCCGCATCCGCGAAACCACCGAGCGGCTGGAAACCATGGCGCTCTACGATCTCGATTCCCGCGTCGCCCGCTTTTTCCTCGCAACGCTGAAGCAGATCCACGGCATGGAACTGCCCGATCGCGCCAACCTGCAGATGGAGCTCAGCCAGACGGAAATCGCCGCCATCGTCGGTTGCAGCCGGCCGAAGATGAACCGGGCGATCGTTTCGCTGGAGGAGGCAGGCGCGATCTCCCGCAAGGACGGCATCATCTCCTGCCATGTCGACCGGCTCATTCGGGTTGCCGAACCTGATGAGGCATAGTTTCGCAGCCACGCCATGGCGATAAGTCCCTTTCGCCTCAGACCCCTGCATTTCGGCATCGCGGCAAGCCTGCTGGCGGCCTTTGCGGTGTTTGCCGTTCCCCAGGAAATGATGGAGGCCCAGCGCGAGCTTTTCTTCGACACCCTCACGCAACTGGCGCCGCAGCATGTCTCGCCCGACATCGTTGCCGTCGATATCGACCGCGCCGCTTATCAGGCCGCGCCGAACGCCGACTGGAACCGCAGCGAAACGGCGGCGCTGGTGCGCACGCTTGCCGAGGCCAAGCCGGCGGCGATCGGTTTCGATCTTGTCTTCAGCGGCGATTGCGATCCGGTCAATGCCACGAACCAGGTGCTGGCGGCGGCGATGCGGCAGGCACCGGTGGTGCTGGGTTTCCTGATCGCCGACATCGCCAGGGATATGCCGCGCCCCCGACCGCCGCTGGCCATCAGCCGGCCATTGGCGGTTCCCGACCTCTGGTTCATCGACGGGGCGGAAAGCTCCTGCCCGGTGCTTGCCGAGGCGGCCCGGTCCACCGCCGCCAATTTTCTCGTCGGCGACGAGGATTCCAAGGTGCGCCAGGTGCAGGCCTTCTCGATCATCGGCAACGACGCCTATCCGGCGCTGGCGCTCGAAATCTTCCGCCTGGCCCGGCATGTGCGCACGCCGATCCTCGGCGGCGATCCGCCGCGGCTGAAACTCGACGACACGATCATCGATTTCAGCGACGACGGCAGCCTGCGTTTCGTCGCCGGACAGGAAGCGACGATTTCCGGCCGGACGATATCCGCCGGCGACATCATCGGCGGAAAGGTGCCGGCGGAGCGGCTTGCCGGCAAGGTGGTGCTGATCGGCTCCAGCCTGCCGAGCCTCGGCGGCCTCCGCGCCAGCGCCTCGATGCCGCTCGAACCGTCGCTGCAGATCCATGCCGACATCGTCAACGCTCTGATGACCGGCTTCATTCCCAAGCGTGACGACAGCTACGTGCCGTTCGAAGCGCTGGCGGCGTTGATCTGCGGCCTTGTCGTCACGCTGGTGGCGATCCGCCTGCGCCCGGTGACGGCCGCTGCCGCCGGGGCCGCCGCCATCGTCGCCGTGCTCGGGGGAACGTTTGCGCTCTACATCACGACAGCCATTCTGGCCGACGGTTTCCGGCTGACGCTGGCGCTCGCTTTCGTGCTGGTCGTCACCAGCGTTGCGCAGTTTGCTCATATCCGCCGTGTCGAGGCGCTGGCGCGCCGGCGGTTCGGCCAATACCTGCCGCGCTCGGTGGTTGATCGTTATCTCGACAATCCCGATCTGGCGCGTGTCGCCGGCGAGGAGCGCCCGGTGACGGCGCTGTTCACGGATATCGAGGGATTTACCGCCCTGACGAAGCGTGTCGGGCCGCACGACCTCGTCGCCATGCTCGATACCTATTATTCCGAGGTCAATGCGCTGGTCGCCGATCATGGCGGCATGGTCGACAAGATCGTCGGCGATGCCGTCCATGCGCTTTTCAATGCACCGGAAGATCTCGACGACCACGTCAACCAGGCGATCCGCTGCGCCGCAGAGATGCGTCGGCTGACGGAGGAGATGCGCACGCGGCCGCGCTTTCGCGACCATGATTTCGGCCGGACGCGCTTCGGCATCGAGACCGGTATCGCCGTGCTGGGCGAGGTCGGGCATGGCGGCAAGCTGGATTACACCGCCCATGGCGAGGCGATCAACCTCGCGGCCCGGCTGCAGGACGCCAACAAGTTCCTGGGCACGCAGATTTGCATCGGGCCGCAGGCGGCCGGGCAGGCGTCGAGCAAACTGGTCAGTCTCGGCACACACGAAATCCGCGGCTTCGGCGAGATGGAACTGTTCAGCCCCGAGCCGCCGAAACGGCTGCCGGCCACAGAAGCCTGATCAGCGCGCGCCGACCAGCGCATAGGCCTCGCGGATGCGCTGCTTGCCCCAATCGACGGGTTCGCTCGGCCGCGCATCCACGGAAGCGATTTCCACACCCTGTCCCTTGCCCACTTCGCGGGTCGTGCCGCCATTGGTGACGGCGACCTTGCCGTGTTCGACGAAAACCGCGAAACGGCCGCGGCTCGGCCCGGCGAAAAACTTCGTGCCGCGCACGCCGATCATGCCGAAAGTGGTGCGCACGCTGACATCGATCTTGGCAAGACCCTCAGGACGATCGAACATCATGGCGCCGGCGCCGAGTTCCAGCGTGCCGCCCTGTCCGGCGATGAAGCTGTCGATCAGAAGCTCCGTGTCGCCGCCGAGCAGCACACGGGTATCGCTGCCGAGCTTCAGGTCGGCAAAGCTCTCGGCTGCGGTGACCACGAGGTCGTTGTCCATCAGTGGCGCGCCGGCCGCAAGGCGGTCCTCCGCCTTCTGCTGGCGCCTCGTCACCTCGCCGCTGACCTTGACGGTCTCGCCGATTGCCGAAGCATGGGCCGGCGTCCAGGCAGGCAGGAGCGCCATGGCGCCTGCGCCCACCATCAACGTGCGACGCGTGAGGAGTGTCACTGTACGCTGTGCATATTTCATCGTCATTCTAACCCCCGCCGCTTGTTTTGCGCCACGATACTTCGGTCGCACCCGAGTGCAAGCTCGAACTGCCCGGCATCTTAGGATGTTCTAAAACATTTTCGAGCCGGCGGCTGTCCCTCAGGGAACAACTTCGCAGGTTGATACGTTGTTAAATCCGGACACATCAACATAACGGAGAAAAGCAATGTCCGCCGGTTTCGCCCATTTCGCATCGCATTCGAAGGCTTGCTTCTCGCGCGCCGCTGGTGTCGGCGCGGTGATGGTGGCGGCGTTGGCCGCCTCCGTCAGCATGGCGCATGCAGCCCCATCCGCCAGCCAGGACGATTGCGATCGCCTTGCCGGCAGCCGCTACGACATCAACCGCAACATCGCCTTCAAGCCCGTCGAGGAAGCGGCGCTGAAGAGTGGCGAAGATGCCGTGAACGCTTGCCGCGTTGCTTTCTCCGAAACCGGCAGTCCCCGCTTTTCGTTCCAACTCGGCCGTGCCCTCGACAATCGTGGTGACGTCGCCGATGCGATGAAGGCCTATGCCGCAGCGGCGGAAGACAATTATACCATCGCCAAGGTGCATCTCGGTTTCCTCTACGGCCGCATGGGTGACGCAGACCAGGAATTTGCGCTGTTCAACCAGGCCGCAAACGATGGCAATGCGCTGGGTGCCTACAATCTTGCGGTCCTCTATCGCGACGGCATCGGCACGCAGGTCGATGCCGCGCAGGCCATCCGCTGGTTCGAGGATGCTTCCGCCAAGGACTATGGCCCGGCTGCCTATAATCTCGGCGTGATCTACGACGAAGGCAACCTGGTGCCGGAAGACAATGCCCGTGCGATCGAATGGTACAAGATCGCCGTCGCCAAGGGCCAGGTGGACGCCATGGTCAATCTCGCCTTGATGTACGAGGGCGGCGAAGGCACGCAGTCGAACCTGATGGCCGCCGCCGACCTCTATCGCAGCGCTGCCGAAAAGGGCGACCAGTACGCCGCCCAGAAATTCGAAACGATCGGTGCGATGATCGCGGCCCTGAAGGAACAGCAGCAACAGATGCAGGCCAGCAGCGGCGCCGATATGCCCGCCATCGACCCGGAAGCCGTGGGTTCGATCTCGAAGGACGACACGGGCATCTGATCACCCGTTGTTCTCACGCAAAAGCAATCGCGGCGGAGGATTTGCCTCTGCCGCGATTGCTTTTGCGTGATGCGTGATCCCCGGAAGCGCCTGCTTCCGTCCGATGCGGCGTCGGCGACATCGGATATTGCCCCAAAATTAGACGTCTCAAAAGTGCGACTACTACGCAAGATTGATTGCAAGATCAAAGCATTGCAGGAACAATGCCACACCATTCACGCGATGGTCGGACACTGCGGATTTCGCAAAATTCTCCAGGCTGCGACGCGCTCGCGGCAGGAAACCGTGCGTCCGCGAGTCGGTGCGACCGTCAAGCCGGGTTTGAGCTTTCTGGACGTTTCGAGAGGTCTGCAGGGAACATGAAAGAAACATTGGCGATCAACGAAATACTTGGTTACACCACCACGACGGCGCGGCGTCGCGCCTTCTTCAATTTTTCCACCCTGATCTATTGCACGGGGGAAGCAACCTTCTTTCTGCTGGTCAACGAGTTCCGCAAGACCGGCAAGAAGCGGCAGGCGATCTTTCTGAAAGAAGCCTATCTCGAAGAAAAGGATTTTGGCGTTGCGGTGAATACCTTCGTCGCCGGTGGGCTCAATATCAAGGGAGCTGCTTTCGACCGCAAAGCTTTTGGCAAGTCCGTCATCGATCAGGTGGACAGCGTCGGACGCACCAGTGTCGACAAGATCAAAAGGGGCGGCCTGATCAATTTCATCGGCGGCAAGCTCGGCCGTGACGCGACCGGCATCCACCCCGATATTTTTGACGAACTTCTTGATATGGCAGCCGTGGATCTGAGCGGCAATATGGGCGCCAACCAGCAGGTCTATGGCTCGGCCGGGAAATTCAAGCCCAACGGCTCCTACCAGCCAAATCCGAAATTCCAGCAGCATCTTCCGGCATTCCGGACCAAGCTGGAGGCATTGAAGTTCGATACGGCTTCTCTCGGGATATTCTGAGCCGTCAGTTCTGCAATGCCCGCGAGATCCGGCTCGAGAGCTCACCCGGGTCCTTGAGGATGATCGCCCGGCTGGTGCGCTCGACGAGGGCTTCGCGCATCAGGCGGGCCATTTCGCGCGACACCGTCTCGCGGCTGGAGCCGATATGTTCGGCCAGCTCCGAATGCACGATCGGCGGGGAGATCACCCGTTCGCCGCCGCCGTCCATGCGGATGCGGGAAAGCCGCAGCAGCGTATTGTAGAGCCGGTGCTTGGTGTCGAGGAAGGACAGTTCAGAAACACGGTCGTTGAGTTGCCGCATGCGCAGCGAAAGAAGCTGCAGCACGGCCTTGTTCACCTGCGGCTTGAGGGCGATAATCTCGTGGAAGACCGCCGATGGGATGACGGTCACGACGGAATCGTTGACCGCCGTCAGGCTGGCGGCGCGCGGCATTTCGTCGATGGCGGAAAGTTCGCCCATCACCTCATGCCGGCGGAAGACGCCGACAATCGCTTCCTTGCCGACGCCGAAGCGCAGCACGGCGCGAACTTCGCCGCTCTGCAGCAGGAAAAGGTCGGTCGATTCGTCGGCATGGTCCACAAGGGTTTCGCCGGCGCGAAGGCAGCGGACATGACAGCGTTGCGACCAGGCCCGGTCTTCCTCCTCCGACAGGCTGGAAAAGATCGAGGAGACACGAAAGCTGATGGAGTGCTTCCGCGAGGGGAAAAGCAGGATATCGTTCGTCACAACAGATCTCTCGTTCGCTGGTGCCGGCCGTCCCCGCCCTGTCGGGCGAGGCGGTCCGGCTGAAACTCTTCGAACGTATGACGGGCGAGGTGCCGGGTTTATTTCGTTGCGTCGCCGATTTCACCTGCAGATGGTCCCCAGACGTCGGTCAGGGCAAAACCCGCCGCCATCGGATCGAACGGATCGAGCGCCACCTGCGACAGGCCGAAGGTGAAACCGCGGCCGGTGATGGTCGGGATGATCGCTGGCTTGCCGGCCACCGTCGTTTCGGCGGCGAGGCCCACCTCGAACTCCGAGCCGATGGTCGAACGCGATGTCAGGATGTCGCCGACCTTGACCTTGCCGCGCGCATGCATCGTGGCGAGATTGGCGGAACTTCCGGTGCCGCAGGGCGAGCGGTCGACGCGGCCGGGCCACATGGTGGTGCAGGTGCGCACCGCGCCATCCGGATCGATATCGCGGAACATCACGTAGGCGACGCCTGATATCGCCGGGATTTCCGGATGCACCACGGAAATGGTGCGGTTGATGCGCTCCTTGAGCGCCATGCCGGCCTGGACCAGGGCTGCCGCATTGGCCTTCTCGATGGTCAGCCCCACCTGGCCGACGTCCACCAGCGCGTAAAAGATGCCGCCATAACACAGGTCGAGGCTGATCCGGCCCCATTCCGGCGTGTCGAGCGCCACGTCCAGTTCGTGCACGAAGGAGGGCACCATGGTCAGCCTGACCTTTTCGCAACGGCCGTCGCGGCAGGTGGCGATCGCCTTCACCAGGCCGGCCGCCGTCTCCAGCGTCACGACCGTCTCCGGCTCCTGCATCTCGACGATGCCCGCCTCCAGGAGTGCCGTGGTGACGCAGATGGAGTTGGAGCCGGAGCTCGCATGCGCCTGGTCCGGCTGCAGGATGATGAAAGCCGCATCGGCATCGGGATGTTTCGGCGGCAGGAGCAGGTTGACGGAGCCGATTGGTGCGCCGCGTGGTTCGAGCACGAGGAAGCGCCGCAGTTCGTCGCCCTTCGGATCGGTGTTCAGCCAGTGCAGCTGTTCGGCGACGGTATCGCCGGGAATTTTCGGAACGCCGCCGATCGCCACACGGCCGATTTCACCCTCGGCATGCACATCCAGCAGCTGGATCGTCCGTTTCCATCTCATTGCTCAAACTCCCGTTCAGGCGCGGCACCGGGCCGCCATTCATGTTCTTGCTCGCCGATCGGCTCAGTAACGATCGATGCGGAAGGGCGCCATGTCGACATTGGTCTTCGCGCCGGTCACCATGTCGGCGACCAGCCGCGCCGTCGTCGCGGAATAGGTCAGGCCGAGATGGCCGTGGCCGGTGGCGTACCAGACGCCGGGCAGTTTCGACGAGGCGGAGATGATCGGGATCGTATCGGGCAAAGCCGGGCGATGACCCATCCACTCGCTCGTTTCCTCCGCCTTCAGCCCCGGCAGCGCCCGCTGCGCATGGCGCACCAGCACCCGGGCGCGGCGATAGTCCGGGGCGGCGTCGAGGCCGGCCAGCTCGACATTGCCGCCGACGCGGATGCCGCCCGCCGTCGGCGTCACCATGAAGGCGCGGTGCGGCCAGATGATCGCGTAACGCATGGCGATGCCGGGTTTCATGATCTGCGTATGATAGCCGCGCTCGGTTTCGAGCGGGATTGGCTCACCCAGCGCATCCGCCAGGAAGCGCGTGTGCACGCCGGCGGCAAGCACGGCCGCACCGGCCTCCAGCCGCTCGCCATTTTCGAGCACGACGACAACGCCGCCGCCCGGCTTCTTCTCGACGGTGCGCACCGCGCCGGAGCGGAATTGTGCCCCAAGCGCCTGGGCAGCCTCGGCGATTTTCACCACCAGCTGGTAAGGATTGCGGATCGATTTGTTGTGCGGCAGAAGCAGCGCCTTGGCGATGCCCGGCGAAAGCGTCGGCTCGTGGTCGCGGATGGCGCTGCCGCTCAGCACCTCGTGGTCCAGCCTGTAGCGGCGCAGCAGCTCCAGATGGCCGCGGTCGGCCGCAAATTCCGCTTCCGTCTCGTAGATCGCCAGGCAACCCTCGTCGGTGATCAGCTCCGGCGCGCCGATCGCCTGCAACATGGTCCGCATGTCGGCCAGCGCATGGGCGGAAAGGCTCATGCCGGCATCCTCGATGTCGCGCAGACGCGAGGGCCGGCCGGCGGCGAGGAAGCGCAGGAACCAGGGGATCATCTTCGGCGCGTAGGAGGCGCGCAGCCAGACCGGACCTTCCGGATCGAGCAGCCAGCGCGGGATGCGTTTCCATGTCGTCGGCCCCGAACCGGCGGCGAAATCGAGCGCGATGCTCGCCATGTTGCCGAAGGAGGTGCCGCGCCCCGGTTCGCCCTTGTCGATAAGCGTCACTTGCCGCCCGCGGCTCTGCAGCGCAAAGGCGATCGACGCGCCGATAATGCCGGCGCCGACGACGATGACGGAAGTGTTCTGTTCGGGGCTCATTCGGCGGTTCCGCTCTTTTCCGGGTGTTTGACATCCTTGCGGGCAAGCGCCGCAAGGGCTGCGATATCGTCGATCATCGCTCTCTGGCGCCGCAGGGCCGCGATTGCGGCCGGGCGATCGATCTCGACGAAGCGGATCGCCCGGCCGACCGGCACCTGCGCCAGCCGCCAGAGATCGGCTTCAACGATATTGGCGATCTTCGGGTAGCCGCCGCAGGTATTGGCCTCGGCAAGCTGGATGATCGGCTGGCCGGAGGGCGGCACCTGCACGGTGCCCGGCATGATGCCGTGGGAAAACAGTTCGAGCTTTTTCGACAGCGCCAGATGCGGTCCCTGCAGGCGAAAACCCTGGCGATTGGCATCGTTGGTCAGCTGCCAGGCGCTGGCGAAGAGGGCGTCGCGCGCCGCGTCGGTAAAATCGGCAAATTCCGCGCTCGGCAGAACGCGGACCGTTGTCTCGCCCGCCTGGCCGGTTTCCGCGGCAGGCCCGCGGATCTCCGTCGGATCGATGCCGAAGCCGGCGGGCAAATCGGCCAGGCCGCTGGCTGCCGATGGTCCGAGCGCCAGCCGGTCGCCGCGTTTCAATCCACGCCCCTCGAAGCCGCCCCAGCCGCTTTTCAGGTCGGTCGCCCGCGATCCGAGGACCGGCGGCACGTCGATGCCGCCGCCGATGCAGATCATGGCCCGCGCCCCGGATTTCGGCAGGCCAAGCTGCAGCACGTCGCCGGCCTCCGCCCGCATCGCCCACCATGGCGGCAGCGGGCGGTCGTTGAGCCGTACCAGGCAATCAGCCCCCGTCACGGCAAACGCCGTCGCGCTGTCGAACCTCAGGCGGAAGGGGAAAAGCGTTACTTCGATGCCGGCGGCTTCGGGCACATTGCCGAGCATGCGGTTGCCGATTTCCAGCGCCAGCCCGTCCATGGCGCCGGAACGACCGACGCCGGCGTCGAGATAGCCGAAACGGCCGAGATCCTGCACCGAATTTGCCGCGCCCGTCGACAGGATCTCGATCATGCAATGATCTCCCTGACGGTGAAGCGGATGCGGTCGCCCGGCCGGAAGGCGGCGGGCTGGTCCTTCATCGGATCGAAGAGCGAAAAATCCGTATGGCCGAGAATGTGCCAGCCCGAGGGCGCGGTGAGCGGCATGATGCCCGCCTGCGCGCCGCCGATGATGACCGAACCTTCCTCCACCTTCATGCGCGGATTGGCCCGGCGCGGCATCGCCAGCCGTGGATCGAGGCCGGAGAGGTAGACGAAACCGGGCATGGCGCCGACGGCGGCGACGGAATAGAGCGGCGCCACATGCGCGGCGACCAGTGCCGCGACGCTCATGCCCTTGGCGGCGGCGAAGGCGGCGAGATCCTCGCCTTTCGCCCCGCCATAGGTCACCGGCACGTCGATGGTCCTGCCGCTGACGGTATCGGCAACCACCGTTCGCCAGCAATGCAGGATGGCCTGCTCCAGTGCCTCGGGTGCCAGGCGCAGCGGATCGAAGACGATCATCAGGTTGTTCATGCCGGGCACGGTTTCCAGCACGCCGGCGTGGGCGCGCAACTCGGCCGCCACGGCCCAGATCAGGGCTTGCGCATCGTCGTCGAAGGTCTGGCCGGCGCAATCGAGAAGGATGGCGCCGGCGCCCTCCATGCTCAATCTCGGTGTGTTGCGACCTGCCTGCACCGGCGCTTCCTGCCTCACATGTGCCTCGTTGTTTCTCTGATATATCAGTTCACGAAACTTGCCTATCGATTTTATCGGCCGGCCCGACGTTGTCAGAGCCCTGCGGTTGGTTTTAGGATCATGCCCGAGAAAAGAACAGGGATGGAAACACCATGGCGCTCTGCGTCGATCTGAATTCCGACATGGCCGAAGGCTTCGGCGCCTACAAGATGGGCGATGACGCGGCGATGCTCTCCATCGTCTCTTCGGCGAATATCGCCTGCGGTCTGCATGGCGGCGACCCGGAAATCATGGCGGCGACGTTTGCGCTCGCCAAGGAGCGTGGCGTTGCCGTCGGCGCCCATCCGGGCTTTCCGGACCTCTGGGGCTTCGGCCGTCGCAACATTCCGTTTTCCGCCGGCGAGATCGAGCGGCTGGTCGCCTACCAGATCGGCGCGGCGCAGGCGCTTTCCGCCTATGCCGGCCATCCGATCACCCATGTCAAGGCGCATGGCGCGCTCGGCAACCTGACGCAGCAGGACGAAACCGTCGCCCGCGCCGTCAACAATGCCATCAAGGCGGTCGATCCGAACCTCATCTGCCTGACCATCGCGCTCGGCCACCAGGAGCGACAGGCGCGCGACATGGGGCTTTCCGTGCGCTCGGAGATCTTTGCCGACCGCGCCTATACCGACGAAGGGTATCTCGTTCACCGCAGCATCGCCGGCGCCGTCATCCATGATGCGGCGGAAGCGGCGGCCCGCACGGCCCGCATGGTCAGGGACGGCGCCATCGAGACCATCACCGGCAAGCGCATCGAGACGTCGATCGAAAGCATCTGCGTCCACAGCGACACGCCCTCGGCCGTCGCCATCGCCCGCACGGTGCGCGACGGGCTGGAAGCCGCCGGCATCGTCGTCCGCAATTTCATCTGAGCCGGGTGCCAAGCATGGATCTCATTCTCATCGAAAAGCTGATGCGCCTGCTGGAAAACTCCGCGCTCGAAGAACTCGACGTCACGCAGGACGGTGTCCGTATTCGTCTTGCGAAATCGGTCCGTGGTAGCGGGCCTGCCGGCGACCGTGCCGAAACGCCGGAAATGTCGGCCGAGGCGCAGATTGCCGAAGTGCTGGCGCTGCCGCATGAACATGCCGGTCGTGAACACAAGGTGGTCGCCGGCCTGATCGGCACCTTCTACCGGGCATCGGCACCCGATGCCGCCGTCTTCGTCGAGGAGGGCGACCGGGTCGAGGATGGCCAGACGCTCGGCCTACTCGAAGCGATGAAGACCTTCAATCCGGTCGAGGCCGATTGCGCCGGCCGCATCACCGCGATCCTTGTGGCGGACGGTACGTCGGTGGAAGCCGGCACGCCGTTGTTCCTCATCGAAAAAGAGGCCTGAGCCGTGATCCGCCGCGTGCTGATCGCCAATCGCGGCGAAATCGCCCTGCGCATCCAGCGCGCCTGCCGCGACATGGGGCTGGAAAGCGTCGCCGTGTTTTCCGAGGCGGATGCCGACCTGCGGCATGTGGCCCTGGCCGACCAGTCTCTCTGCATCGGCCCGCCGCCGGCGGCAAAAAGTTATCTTGACGGCCGGGAGATCCTGCTCGCCGCCCGGCTCACCGGCGCCGACGCCATCCATCCGGGTTATGGCTTCCTCTCCGAAAATGCCGGTTTTGCGGAGATGGTCGAGGCGGCCGGCCTCGTCTTCATCGGCCCGCCTTCCGCGGCGATCCGCACCATGGGCGACAAGGTGGCCGCCAAGCGGGCGATGATCGCCGCCGGCGTGCCCTGCGTTCCCGGCCCCGACAGCGCCCTGCCGGAGGATGCGAACGCCATCCGCGCCGTTGCCGCCGGCATCGGTTATCCGCTGATCATCAAGGCGGCCGGCGGCGGCGGCGGGCGCGGCATGCGCATCGTCCGATCCGAAGTGACCCTGGTGGAAGCCGCCGCCATGACGCGTGAAGAGGCCGGCCGCGCCTTCGGCAACCGCGACATCTACATCGAAAAATTCCTGGAATTCCCGCGCCATGTCGAAATCCAGGTGCTGGCCGACGGGCACGGCAACGCCATCCATCTCGGCGAACGCGACTGCTCCGCGCAGCGCCGCCATCAGAAACTCATCGAGGAAAGCCCGGCCCCCGGCATCGATCGCAACGTCATCGATGCCATCGGCAGCCGCTGCGCCGAGGCCTGTATCGCCATCGGCTATCGCGGCGCCGGCACCTTCGAGTTCCTGTATGAAAACGGCGCCTTCTATTTCATCGAGATGAACACCCGCGTGCAGGTGGAGCATCCGGTGACCGAGATGGTCACCGGTATCGACATCGTTCGTGAGCAGCTACGCATCGCCATAGGCGAGCGCCTGTCGCTGGCGCAGGAGGATGTGGTTTTTTCCGGCCATGCCATCGAATGCCGGATCAATGCCGAGGATGCCTTCCGCTTCACGCCGTCGCCGGGGCTTGTCTCGCAGTTCGTGGCACCGGGCGGTCCCGGCATCCGCGTCGACAGCCACCTCTATTCCGGCTACCGCGTGCCGCCGCATTACGACTCGCTGGTGGCGAAGATCATCGCCCATGGCGCGACGCGCAAGGAGGCCATCGCCCGCATGTGCCGGGCGCTGCGGGAAACCACCATTGAGGGCATCCGCACCACGATCCCGCTGCATCTGCGCATGCTCGACGAGCCGGGTTTCGTCGCCGGTGGCTTCGATATCCATCACCTGGAACGGCTGCTGCAGGGTGGCTGGGGAGCGCCGTCATGAGCGGCGGCGATATCGAGGCGTTGCGGGCGCTGATGCGCCGCTACGGCATAGCCGAAGTGGTGTACGAGGATGCCACGGGCAGGATATCGCTGCCGGCGGGCCGGTCTGATGCCTTGCCGTCCCCTGCAGCGGTGGCGCGGTCTTCCCTGACGACGATACAGGCGCCGCATGCCGGCCTCTTCCGCTCGCACCATCCGCTCGACGATATGCCGGCCGCTGCCGCGCCGCGCCCGGTGCGCAAGGGCGATATCGTCGCCTACCTGCAGGTCGGCGCGCTGCTGCGGCCCGTCGTTGCGCCTCGGGATGGCCGCCTCGGCCCGCCGCTGGTCGCCGAAGGGACCGTTACCGGCTATTGCAGCCCGCTCTTCGCCTATCTCTGATCGCGGCGCAGTCGCCGCCGATCGCCACGCTGCGCACACCGGACGATTGCCCGATATCCACCGCCTGACCGACCGTATCGACCGATGTCAACGTATTGCCGACGGAACTGCCGAGCCGTTCCACCTGCCGGCCGTAATTGCGGCGGGTGCGCGGGTCGAAGACGGCGATCGGCGTGCTGACGGCAACGCTGGCGGCATTGCCGACCGTCTGCGCCGCACCGAGCGCCACCGAGCCGACGGCCTCGCCGAGGCCGACTTCGCTGTCGGTGATCGTCTGGCCGGCGACGAGGCGCTGGCCGATCAGCTGCACCACCTCGGGGCTTTCGGCGAATTTGCCGTGGTTGAGGCTGTCGCCGGTCTTGAGCTTGGTCAGGTCGATGACGGTGATGCCCGCCTGTTCCAGCGCCGAACGATAGGGTTCCTGCGACGGATCGATCTGGCCGAGCCGGTCGACATTGCCGGAGATGCGCCGTGAGACGATCAGCGCCCGGTCGTCCTGCGAAACGAACAGGGTGAAATGTGGACCCTGCTTGCCGAGGCTCGCCATCTGCTGGCCGAAGACATCGACGTCGAGGTCGGGCGAGGCCAGGATGACGTTGCTGATCTTGGCCGGCACGCGCCCGTCGCGGATCGCCAACTGGCGCAGCGCCTCGACGGCCAGCCAGGTGCCCATCGAATGCGCCATGACGGTGACCTCGCCGACGGACTTGTCGTTGGCCAGCCGCTGCAGCAGCTCTTCCAGCGCATCGCGGGAATAGTTGGTGCTTTCCTTGTCGTAATTGTAGTCGAAGATGCTGGCGCGCGACGGCCAGGTGAAGACGACCGGCGTCACCTCGGCATGCGAATCGTGGACGATCTGCGCGAACCGGTAGACCGCATCCTCGTAACGGTTGTTGAAACCGTGGACGAACACCATGACACGGCGATTGGCCGGCAGGTGGCGATGCACCCAGGCGGAGCTTTCGGCAGCGCTTTCGATCGGCTCGACCGAAACGGTGGTGAAGTCGCGCAGCGGATCGCCCGGCAGCTTTTCCGGCCACTGCACCTGGCCGACCTTGCGGTTGGCCTCCGGCGGAATGGAAACCTTTACCGCATCGACGCGCAGGCCGGTGCCCCGTTCACCGGTAAACAGGATCGCCCTGTCTTCGGAAGGGGCACGCGTCGTGGCGACGAGAAGGTCGACAGCGGTGGTGCCCGGCAGTTGCTGGCCGGTCGGCTGCATGACCCCGATCGGCCGGCCGCCGCAGCCCGAAAGCATCAGGACGGTGCCAACGACTAGAACGGCGCCGCAAAGCCGGGCCAAAACTCCTGGAAAGGCGTTGAAACGCCCGGCGACGATGTTTTGCATCAAACGCAATTACCCCTGTGAACGGGACGTCCGCCCGGCAAAGTCATATAGGCGTATCATCGAATTTGCCAGAGGCGGCGCGCAACATCACAAAGGTTCCGGACTTGACATGCATCAAGGCCGGCGGCCCCATGTCGATGCACAGATGCGTGGCGAAACCGGGCGATACCGAAGCACCGTGCGCCATGGACCTTCGATGTAGCGCTTTATGCCTGCTGCATATTTTATCCTAGAGCCCATTGCGGTCCAACGGATGCGGCGAAGGCAGGACCGGCACACTTTGACGCAGCGGAAAATGCAAATTGCAAAGTTCGGGTTCGTGGAATACAAGAATTTCAGAAATTTCTGAAAATTCAGATGGAACGAAATTTATGGATCTTCCCCCTCTCGTCCAGGCTTTCGTGTTGCATTTCGGCGAAATGGGCAGCCGATGGGGCATCAACCGCACCGTCGGCCAGATCTATGCGCTGCTTTACGTCTCTCCCGAGCCGCTCTGCGCCGAAGAGATCACCGATGCGCTCGACATCTCCCGCTCCAATGTTTCGATGAGCCTCAAGGAACTGCAGGCCTGGAATCTGGTGCTGTTGCGTCACCGGCCGGGCGACCGGCGTGATTTCTACACTACGCCCGACGATGTCTGGCAGATCCTGCGGACGCTGGCCGAAGAGCGCAAGAAACGCGAAGTCGATCCGACGCTCTCCGTGCTGCGCGAAATCCTGATGCAGAAACCGGCCAGCGAGGCCGAGCGCCATGCGCAGCAGCGCATGGGCGAGATGCATGTGCTCATCGAGCAGCTGACCACCTGGTACGACGACGTCAAGCAACTGGAGACCAGGCGTCTTGCCATGCTGCTGTCGCTCGGCGCCAAGGTCACGAAACTTCTGGATACCAAGGATAAGATCGTGTCGCTGGGGCGCGTACGCCGTACGTCGGAAAAGGAATGACTACCATGGATCACAGCGCCAGATTGTCTGCCGATCTCGACGATGTCGCCGGCAAGGTCCGGCCGCAGGTGCGAGATGCGCTTGCCCCTTCCAGCGGCAAGCCGTCGCGGAAGGCGAGGCACAGGGCGGGTCCGCAGTCCCGGCGGCCGGCCTGGCTGCAGGTGGTTGCGGCGTTGCTCTGGTTGCCCCAGGCGGCGGCGATCAGTTATGCGATCGGCGGCATCGCCGAAAACGGCAGTCTCCAGGACGCCTTCCTGCCAGTGGCGGTTGTCGTCGTCGTCGGCTGTCTCAAGGTCCTGCTCGACGCTTTTGCTGCACGGCTGGCCTTTCTGGATGCGCGGGCCATCCTGTCGAGGAAGCGTGCCGATGCGCTGCAAAGCCTCGCCGCCCGTTCGCCGCTCGACAGGTCGGCGCCGGCCTCCGGCCTTGCCGCCAGCGTCGTCGCCGAGCAGGCGGACATGATCGTGCCCTATCTGTCGCGGTTCCAGCCGGCGCGACTGAAATCCACCGTCGTGCCGCTGGTCATCGTCGCGGCCGTGCTGCCGTTCTCGTGGATGGCGGCGCTCGTCTTGTTCATCTCCGGCCCGCTGATTCCGATCTTCATGGCGCTGATCGGCTGGCGCGCCCAGGCGGCCAGCGAAAAACAACTGGTCAGGACCGGCAGCCTGAATGCCTTCCTTCTCGACCGCCTGCGCGGGCTTGCCACCATCCGGGCGCTCGGCGCCGTCGACCGCACCGCCATCCGGCTGGCCGAGGAGGCGGATTCGCTGCGCCGGCGCACCATGGCGGTGTTGCGCATCGCCTTCCTGTCGTCGGCCGTGCTGGAATTGTTCGCCGCCCTCGGCGTGGCGCTGATGGCCGTTTATGTCGGTTTCCATCTGCTCGGGCATCTCGATATCGGCGCATGGGGCGGGCAGTTGTCGCTGGCTGAAGGCCTGTTCATCCTCCTGCTTGCCCCCGCCTTCTTCGAGCCGTTGCGCGAACTCGCCGCCGTCTGGCACGATCGCGCTGCCGGCGAAGCGGCGCTGAAAGCGCTCGATGAACTCGCCGTCAAGGGCAGCGTGCTCCTGGGTGGAGGCGATGCCGCGGCGACGCTTGCAGCAACCCGCTGTCCGGCCCCTTCGGTTCGCGTCGAGGCCGTGAGCTTCACCCATGCCGGCCGCACCGAACCGACGCTGCAGGCCATCTCGCTGGCAGTCGCCGCCGGCGAGCGGGTAGCGCTGCTCGGCCCGAGCGGCTGCGGCAAGTCGACCCTGATCGCCCTGATCGCCGGCCTGGCGGCGGCCGATAGCGGCCGCATTTCCATCGGCGGCACCGAGCTGACGGCAAAGACGGCGGATCGTCTGCGCCGCGGCATCGCCTTCGTCGGCCAGAAGCCGCACATCTTTGCCGGCAGCGTCGCGGCCAATATCGGGCTCGGCCGGCCCGGGGTCGATGGTGTCTGTCGCGACAAGGCGATGCGGACGGTGTCCTTCGAGGAGATCGCCCGCCATCACGGCCCGTCGCCGCTCGGCGAAAACGGCGTCGGCCTCTCCGGTGGCGAGGTGTTGCGGCTGGCGCTCGCCCGCGCCGCCGCCGGCGAGGATGCCGGCCTCGTGCTGGCCGACGAACCCACCGCCCACCTCGATCGCCAGACGGCTGCCGGGATCGTCGATGGCCTGATGGCGCTGTCGCAGGGCCGCACCCTGATCGTCGCAACCCATGATCCGCTGCTTGCGGCACGCATGGACAGGATCGTCGATCTTTCCTCATTGCAGAAGGAGGCAGTCTGATGCTTCGGCTTACCGATCTTTATCCGGTGCTTTCGCTTTTCCTGCGCGTGCAGCGCCGCGGCCTCCTGCTCGGCGCCGTGCTGGCGGCAGCCACCATGCTGGCCGGGCTTGCCCTGCTCGGGCTCTCCGGCTGGTTCGTCACGGCAACGGCGCTGGCGGGCCTTTCGGCCGGTTCGGCGCTCGCCTTCGACGTCTTCGCGCCATCCGCCGGCATCCGCTTCTTCGCCATCGCCCGCACGGCCGGGCGTTACGGCGAACGGCTCGTCACCCATGACGCGACGTTGAAAATCCTGGCCACCCTGCGGGAAAAGCTGTTCCGCGGCTGGTCGGCGCCGGGTGCCGCACGCGATCTCGTCAAGCGGCCGGCCCGGCTGCTTTTCCGCCTGACGGCGGATATCGATGCGCTCGACAGCCTCTATCTGCGCGTGCTGGTCCCCGGACTGGTGGCTTTCTGCGCGGCATTGACGGCCGGCATCGCCCTTGCTTTCCTCAGCGTTCCGCTCGGCCTTGCCGTCGGGCTGGTGCTGCTGGTCGGCGGAAACGCCATCCTGTTCCTCGCCGCGGGCAAGGCGTTACGCCCGGCCGGCCGGCGGCTGATCGCGCTGGAGGCCCTGCGCGCGCGGACCATCGACATGGTCTCGGGGCGCACCGATCTTGTCATGACCGGCCGGCTTGCCGCCGCACGCGCGGCAGCCGTCCATGCCGACGAACGCCTCGGTAAGGCTGAGGATCGCCTGAACCGGATCGAAACCGGCACGCTGGCGGCGCTCGGCATGCTCGGCGCCTGTCTGACCGGCGGCGTCCTGCTGGCGGTCGCAGCGCTCGCCGAGGCGGGTGCGATCACTGCTCCCGTCGCCGCCTTCGGCGTGCTTCTGACGCTCGCCGCCGTCGAACCCTTTGCCGGCCTGCGCCGTGGGGCGCTTGAACTCGGCCGCAGCCTTCTGGCCGCCCGGCGGATCGCGCCGCGGCTCTCGGCCGATGTGGAAGTGCCTTTGTCGCAACAACCGGCCGCCGGTGAAGCGCTCCGCTTCGATGGCGTGACGGCGGCTCATGCTGGTGCGCCGCATCCGGTTTTCCGCGAACTCTCGCTGGCCGTCGAGCGCGGCGAATGTCTTGCCGTCATCGGCGCCAGCGGCAGCGGCAAGACGACGCTGCTTGGCCTCGCCGCCGGCGAGATCCCCGTTCGGCAGGGAACGGTCGCCAGCCTGCCGTCGACGCTGATGACGCAGCGCACCGAACTGTTCGAGGACACGCTGCGCGACAATCTGAAACTCGCCGATCCCGACGCCAATGATGGCAGGCTCTGGCAGGCTCTGGCCGATGCCGGCCTGAAGAACGACATCGCAGCACTGGGCGGGCTCGATATCGTGCTTGGAGAAGGTGGCCTTGGCCTGTCGGGCGGGCAATCGCGCCGGCTGGCCCTGGCGCGGCTTTTCCTGCGCGACACGCCACTCTGGCTGCTGGACGAGCCGACCGACGGTCTGGACGGGCCGACGGCCTGTGACGTGCTGGATCGGCTTGCGGCGCGCGCCGCGGAAAAGACCGTGGTCATCGCCACGCACCTGCGGCGGGAGGCGGCCATCGCCGACCGTATCGTCCATATCGACCGTGGACGGATCATCGAAATTTCGCGCCGTGGAGAGGCGGCGTTCGAAATGGCGCTTCAGGGGCTGCGGCCGGATTAGAGCATTTCCTGTGACCACTGGTTCACAGGAAATGCTCTATCCTGTTGTTTTTGCCGCATTGTTCGACGTCACAGCGATTCCGCTGCGGCTGGAAATGCTCTAAGCGTGAAAAATTGCCCGCATCGCCATCTGGCGTAGAGACCCCCTTTGCAACCCGTGGTGCCATGGAGAAAGACTATGGAACTCGACATCGTCGATTTATCGCGATTTCAATTCGCACTGACTGCGCTTTATCACTTTTTGTTCGTCCCCCTGACGCTCGGGCTCTCGGTGCTTCTGGCGATCATGGAAACCGTCTACGTCATGACCGGCCGCCAGATCTGGCGGCAGATGACGAAGTTCTGGGGCACCCTGTTCGGCATCAATTTTGTTTTGGGCGTCGCCACCGGCATCGTCATGGAATTCCAGTTCGGCATGAACTGGAGCTATTACAGCTACTATGTCGGCGATATTTTTGGCGCGCCGCTGGCGATCGAAGGATTGATGGCCTTTTTCCTCGAAGCGACCTTCGTCGGCCTGTTCTTCTTCGGATGGGACAAGCTCTCCAAGGTCGGCCACCTCGTCGCCACCTGGGCCGTTGCCCTGGGCTCGAACTTTTCGGCGCTGTGGATCCTCATCGCCAATGGCTGGATGCAGAACCCGGTCGGTTCGGCGCTGAACCCGCAGACCATGCGCATGGAGATCACCAGTTTTTACGAGGTGGTGTTCAATCCGGTGGCGCAGGCGAAGTTCGTTCATACGGTTTCGGCCGGTTACGTCTGTGCCTCCATCTTCGTGCTCGGCGTTTCGGCCTGGTACGTGCTGAAGGGCCGGCATATCGAACTTGCCAAGCGCTCGATGACGGTCTCCGCCTCTTTCGGCCTGGCGGCTGCGCTGTCGGTCGTGGTGCTGGGCGATGAAAGCGGCTACCTCGCCACCGAAAACCAGAAGATGAAGCTCGCCGCCATCGAGGCGATGTGGGAAACGGAAGCCGCACCGGCTGCCTTCACCGCCATCGGCTTTCCGGATCAACAGGCTCGCGAGACCCATTTCGCCGTGCATATCCCCTGGGCCATGGGCCTGATCGGCACGCGTTCGCTGACGACGGTCATCCCCGGCATCGACCAACTCGAGCTGAAGGCGGAAGAGCGCATCCGCGACGGCATCAAGGCCTATGATGCGCTGGCGAAGATCCGCGCTACCCCCGCCAACACCGAGGTTGCCGCCGACATCCGCACCTCCTTCGAGGATCTCGGCCACGATCTCGGCTACGCGCTGCTGCTGAAGCGGTATGTCGACGATCCGCGCCAGGCGAGCGACGAGCAGATCCGCCAGGCGGCGATGGACACGATTCCGCATGTGCCGACCCTGTTCTGGTCGTTCCGCATCATGGTCGGGCTCGGCATGTTCTTCATCCTGCTCACCGCCACCTTCTTCTGGCTTTCGGCAAGGCGTCAGCTCGACCGTTATCCGCTGCTTCTGCGCATTGCCGTCTTCGCCATCCCGCTGCCCTGGATCGCCATCGAGGCCGGCTGGATCGTCGCCGAGATCGGCCGCCAGCCCTGGGTGATCGAAGGCGTGCTGCCGACGGCCATGGCCGTCTCCAGCCTCGGCGCCGGCACGGTGCTGTTCACCATCGTCGGTTTCGCCGCGCTCTACACCGTCCTGATCGTCATCGAGATGACGCTGATGATCAAGGCGATCAAGCACGGCCCGGAACCGGATCACGAGCCGGAGGCAAGGCTCATCTCTGAAACCATCGTCCCGGCCGCGGAGTGACCAGCCATGATCCTGCACGAACTCATCGACTATGAAACCCTGCGTCTCATCTGGTGGCTGCTGCTCGGCGTGCTGCTGATCGGTTTTGCCGTCACCGACGGCTTCGACCTCGGCGTCGGCACGCTTCTGCCCTTCGTCGCCCGGACGGATACCGAACGGCGCGTTGCCATCAACACCATCGGCCCGGTCTGGGAAGGCAACCAGGTGTGGCTGATCCTCGGCGGCGGCGCCATCTTCGCCGCCTGGCCGCCGCTCTACGCGGTCTCCTTCTCCGGCTTCTACCTGGCGATGTTTGCCATCCTCTTCGCGCTCATCCTGCGGCCGGTCGGCTTCAAGTACCGCTCGAAGCGCGACAGCGCCCGCTGGCGCAACAATTGGGACTGGGCGCTGTTCGTCGGCGGTTTCGTGCCGTCGCTGATCTTCGGCGTCGCCGTCGGCAACGTGCTGCAGGGCGTGCCCTTCCGCTTTGCCGATGACATGCGGATATTCTACGAGGGGTCGTTCTTCGGCCTGCTCAATCCCTTCGCGCTGCTCTGCGGCCTGCTGTCGGTCTCCATGCTGATCATGCACGGTTCTGCCTGGCTGGCGCTGAAGGCGAGCGGCCCGGTGGCGGAACGCGCCGGCCGGTTCGGCAGCGTAGCGGCACTGGCCACCATCGTGCTTTTCGCCCTCGGCGGTCTTTGCCTCTGGGTCGGCGTCGATGGATATCGCATCACCAGCGAGATCAGCACCACCGGCCCCTCCAACCCGCTCTTCAAGACGGTAACGACCGAAGGCGGCGCCTGGTTCGCCAATTATGCCGCCCATCCCTGGCTCTGGGTGGCGCCGGCCTTCGGTTTCTTCGGTGCGCTCGCCGCGTTTTTCGGCCTGCGCGCCGGTCGTGAAGTCTCGACGCTTCTGTTCAGCAAGCTGTCGATCTTCGGCATCATCTCGACGGTCGGCGTCTCGATGTTTCCGTTCATCCTGCCGTCGTCGCTCGATCCGCGCTCCAGCCTCACCGTCTGGGATGCCTCGTCCAGCCACATGACGCTGTTCATCATGCTGGTGGTCTCGGCCATCTTCCTGCCGATCATCGTCGCCTACACCAGCTGGGTCTACAAGGTGCTCTGGGGCAAGGTGGATGAGGCTTCGGTCACCGACAAGGGCGGTCACGCTTACTGAGACCACGCTTACTGAGAAAGGAAAGAACGATGTGGTATTTTGCCTGGGTCCTCGGCCTGCCGCTGGCCGCCGCCTTCGCCGTGCTCAACGCCATGTGGTACGAGTTGATGGACGACGAACGCCGCAAGAAGGCCGAAGCGCCGAAAAACTGACGCAGCGCCTCAGTGCTGCATCGAATAGGAGCGCGGCGATGTTCCGAGCATACGCTTGAACATCGTCGTGAAGGCCGGCACGCTCTCGTAACCCGCTTCCAGCGCCACATGGGTGACCGGCCAGCCCTCCGCCAGCTTCGGCAGGCTTGCGAAGACGCAGGCCTGCTGCCGCCAGGTGACGAAGCTCAGGCCCGTCTCCTCGCGAAACAGCCGTGTGAAGGTTCGGCGGCTCATCGCCAGGCTCTCGGCCCAGTCGTCGATGCGCGCATCGGGCGCCGGATTGCGCAGATAACGCCGGCACAGATCCGCCAGCCGTTCGTGCAGCGGGAAGGGCAGGCCGAGCGGCCGTTCCGGCAGGCTCTCCATTTCTTCCAGCAGCAGCGCATAGACGAGCCTGGCCTTACCGTGGCCGGCCGGCGCCTCACGCAGTTTCAGTGCTTCCAGAAGCAGGCTGCGGGCAAGATCGGTGACCTCCAGGACCTTCGGCGCCCCGGGCACGGCTTTGCCATCACGCGGCGAGATATAGAGCGACCGCATCGAGACGTCGCTCAGCATTTCCACCGCGTGCGCAAGCCCGCGCGGGATCAGCAGCGCGTGGCCGGGCGGGATCATCCACCGGCCGCTGTCGGTCGCCACCAGCACCACGCCGCGGAAGACGCAAAGGATCTGCGTGCGCCGGTGATGATGCACCGGCACGGTGTAACCGCCGGGGATCTCGGTGCTGTGAACCAGCACTTCCGCTTCCGACTGCTCCATCCATGCCAAATTGCGATAATGGTCGTCGTTCAGCGCGGACAGGGTTTTGGCAGTGAGCTTTTCCATCTTTTGGCCCAATCGCGAAAGAATTGGACCAAAACACAAAAGCAGGCCAGAGGCAAGGCAGGTAGAAAGCCGTGGTTGACTGTCCGCATCGATAAGCGGAATCACGGAGGAAATAGATTATGGCGGTTGTTACCGGCACCGAGGCCCGGTTCGAGAAGACGACGTTTTCCATTCTGGTGGCCGTGAGCGTCTGCCACATGCTCAACGACATCATGCAGTCGTTGCTGGCGTCGCTTTACCCGATCTTCAAGGAAAACTACAATCTCGACTTCATCCAGATCGGCCTCCTGACGATGACCTTCCAGGTCACGGCATCGCTGCTGCAGCCGGTCGTCGGCATGGTGACGGACCGCTGGCCGATGCCGTTTTCGCTGCCTGTCGGCATGGGCAGCACGCTGGTCGGCCTGCTCCTGCTCGGTTACGCCGATAGTTTCTCGCTGCTGCTGATCGCCTCCAGTCTGATCGGCTTCGGCTCTGCGATCTTCCATCCGGAATCTTCGCGTGTCGCCCGCCTTGCCTCCGGTGGCCGTCACGGCTTCGCGCAATCGCTTTTCCAGGTCGGCGGCAATGCCGGCTCGGCCATCGGCCCGCTGCTCGCCGCCTTCATCGTGCTGCCGCTCGGCCAGCATACGGTCGCCTGGTTCTCGGCCATCGCCATGCTCGGCATGGTCATCCTGACCTGGGTCGGCAACTGGTACGCCGCTCATCGCCGGGCATCCGCCAGCAAGGGTGCGCCGAGCCGCGCCTTGCCGCTGCCGCAGAACAAGGTAGTGCTGGCTTTCCTGCTGCTCGTCCTCCTGACGGCGACCAAGAACGTCTACATGGCCAGCCTGTCGAGCTATTTCACCTTTTATGTCATCGACAAGTTCGCGCTTTCGGTTCGGGATGCGCAGCTGATGCTGTTCCTGTTCCTCGGTTCGGCTGCCGTCGGCACCTTCCTCGGCGGGCCGATCGGCGATCGTTTCGGCGCCCGCTTCGTCATCTGGTTCTCGATCCTCGGCGTCATCCCCTTTGCGTTGCTGCTGCCTTACGCCAACCTGCAATGGACGATGATCCTCGTCGTGCTGATCGGCCTGATCTTCGCATCGGCTTTCTCCGCGATTGTCGTCTTCGCCCAGGAACTGGTGCCGGGTCGCGTCGGCATGATCGCCGGTATCTTCTTCGGTTTTGCCTTCGGTTTCGGCGGCCTTGGCGCTGCGGCGCTCGGCGGTTTTGCCGATACGCACGGCATCGAATTCGTTTACCGCCTGTGCTCCTACCTGCCGCTTCTGGGGCTTCTGACCATCTTCCTGCCGCGCATTCCGCGTCGCTGATCACAATCGCCGCCGCGATACCGCTTCCACCGCCAGCCAGCCATGTGCGTAAGCCATGGCTGGTTTTTCTATGGGCCGCTTTTCTTTCGTCAGAGTGGTTTGACTTTTGTCAGCGCCCATGAATAATGTCGAAAGACTTTTCTTGAGGACGTTTCATGCCCATCCGGCCCGCCGACCAGATCATGCACAAAGCCGCCTGGCTTTATTACACGCATGGTCTGAGACAGGACGAAGTGGCCAGGCATCTGGACATTTCCCGCGCCTCCGTCGCCATGTACCTGCGCCGCGCCCGTGAAAACGGCGTCGTCACCATCTCCACATCGACGCAGCTTTTCGCCGAGGACGTTTTGGCGCGGGAGCTGGAGGATGCCATCGGCCTCAAGGGTGTCTGGATCGTCCCGGAGGACCGGCAGGCCATGGATCCGGCGTCGGAAATGCCGGTGGTCGCGGCCGCCGTCTTCCTCGAACTGATCAACAAGGGCGATCGCATCGGCGTCGCCTGGGGCCGCACGGTCTATCATATCGCCGATGTCATGCCCAATGCCGACCTGCAGGGCGTCACCGTCGTGCAACTGTGCGGCAATCTCGGTGCCCCCTACAATTATCGGCCGGACCAGTGCACGACGGAAATCGCCCGCCGGCTGAATGCCGAGGGCATCAACATCTATGCGCCGCTGGTGCTGAGTTCGGAAGATCTTGCCACCGCGCTGCGCAACGAACCCGTCATCCGCGAGCAACTGGCATCGATTTCCGATTGCAATCTGGTGCTTTATTCCGTCGGCGGTTGCGAAAGCGACAGCCACCTGGTGCGCTGCGGCGCCCTGACGGAGGAAGAGATGCAGGCGCTTGCCGAGGCCGGCGCCGGCGGCGTCATCGCCGGGCAGGTCATCGACCGCAATGGCCAGCGCATGGAGTGCGCCCACAATCGCCGCTGCATTTCCGCCGATCTGTCTTCGATCCGCTCCATCCCCAAGCGGATGATGGTGGTCGAGGAGGATGCGAAATTCGAACCGCTGGTTTCGGCGCTGAACGGGGGCTTCGTCTCCCATCTCGTCGTGACCGCCAGCATGGCGCGGCGCCTGCTCGGCCGCTGGGCCGCTGGCGGCAACCGACGCATGGCGCAACAGGCGCAGGGATAAACGATCATCATCCGCCCGGTCGGTCCGGGCCTTTCAAACTTCATGAGGGAGGAATTCGACGTGGAGAATCTCTGGAAAGACAGTGACGCGGAAGCCATGGTGGCGGCCTATGCCGAAAAGGGCATCAACCGCGATCTCGCCTTGCGCACCTATACGACCCGCCTGCTCGGCGGCGAGCCGCGCCTTGTGCTGCACGGCGGCGGCAATACCTCCGTCAAGACCACGGTCAAGGATCTCGTCGGCGACGAATGGGACGTGCTCTGCGTCAAGGGCAGCGGCTGGGATATGGGCATCATCGAGCCCGCCGGCCTGCCGGCCGTCAAGATCGACGCATTGCTGAAGGCCCGCAAGCTCGACAAGCTGACCGACGAGGACATGGTGACGCTGCAGCGCGCCAACCTCATCGACCCCGCCTCGCCGAACCCCTCGGTGGAAGCGCTGCTGCACGCCTTCATCCCGCACAAGTTCGTCGACCACACCCATTCGACCGGCGTTCTCGCGATTGCCGACCTCGCCGACAGCGACAAGCGCAGCCGCGAAGTGTTTGGCCCGAAGATGGGGTATGTGCCCTATGTCATGCCGGGCTTCGACCTCGCCAAGCTCGCCGCAGAGGTTTACGATCAGGATCCGACCGTCGAGGGTCTGATCCTCGACAAGCACGGCATCTTCACCTTCGGCGCCACCGCCAGGGAAGCCTACGACCGGATGATCCACTACGTCACGGTTGCCGAAGACTACGTCCGCGCCAACGGCAAGAACCCGTTCACGCCGGTCACCCTGCCGGCCAATCTGGCGAAGCCGAACGATATCGCTCCGATGCTGCGCGGCGCCGTCGCCGTGTCCAAGGGCGAGGGCCGTTATGACCACATGGTCAGCGAGTTCCGTACCTCCCCGGACATCCTCGCCTTCGTCAATGCGGCTGAGGTGGAAGATATGGCGCGCCGCGGCGTGTCGACGCCGGACCTTTCCATCCGCATTAAGACCGGCCCGATGGTTCTGCCGGCACCGGATGCCGGCAATCTCGCCGACTATAAAAAGGCGATCGCCGAGCGTACCGCCGGTTTCATCGAGGATTATACCAACTACTTCAAGGCCAATGACGGTCGCGGCGGCGTCAAGAAGATCATGCTCGATCCGATGCCGCGCCTGACACTGGTGCCCGGCCTCGGCCTGTTCGGCCACGGCCGCACGCTGAAGGACGCCAGGATCGCCGCCGACGTCGCCGAGACCTGGATCGAAACGGCCCGCGATGCCGAGTCGGTCGGGACCTTCGAGCCGGTCAGCAAGCCGGACCTGTTCGAGCTGGAATACTGGTCGCTGGAACAAGCCAAGCTTGCCGGCGCCAAGCCGAAGCCGTTTACCGGACAGGTCGCCGTCGTCACCGGCGGCGCCGGCGCCATCGGTGCGGCCGTCGCCAGGGCGTTCGCCCGTGAAGGCGCGCATGTCGTCGTGCTCGACCTCGACGGCGCCAAGGCGGCGGAATCGGCCAAGGCGGCCGGCAACCAGTCGATCGGCGTCGGTTGCGACGTCACCGATCCGGCCTCGGTCCGTGCCGCCTTCGACAAGGCGGTCGAAACCTATGGCGGCGTCGATATCGTCGTCTCCAATGCCGGCGCGGCCTGGGAAAGCCCGATCGCCACAATGGACGATGCTTTGCTGCGCAAGAGCTTCGAGCTCAACTTCTTCTCGCACCAGACGGTGGCGCAGAATGCCGTGCGCATCATGAAGGAGCAGGGCACCGGCGGTGTCCTCCTGTTCAACGCCTCGAAACAGGCGGTCAATCCGGGCGCCAAGTTCGGCGCCTACGGCCTGCCGAAGGCGGCAACGCTGTTCCTGTCGCGCCAGTATGCGCTGGAGCACGGCGCAGACCATATCCGCGTCAACGCCGTCAATGCCGACCGCATCCGCTCCGGCCTGCTGAACGACGAGATGATCGCCAACCGTGCCGCCGCCCGCGGTCTCTCGGTGAAGGATTATATGGGCGGCAACCTGCTCGGCCTGGAAGTGACGGCCGACGACGTGGCCCAGGCCTTCGTCCACCATGCGCTGGCCGAACGCACCACGGCCGATGTCACGACGGTCGATGGCGGCAACATTGCCGCGGCGATGCGGTAAACACAGAAAAGGGCGGGACCTTTCGGCCCCGCCCCATCATTCCAGATACCTGGTCGCGAAAGCTTATTTGGCAGCCTTCGCCAACGCCGCGACCAGTCCCTGCGTCGAGGAATCATGTCCTGCGGCGCTCTCCTTGCCCTCCACGACCGGCAGCAGCCCCGTCGCCAGTTCCTTGCCGAGCTCGACGCCCCACTGGTCGAAGGAGTTGATGCGGAACAGCACGCCTTCGACGAACACCCGGTGTTCGTAAAGCGCGATCAGCCGGCCGAGCGCGAACGGCGTCAGTTTGTCATAGACGAAAGTGATCGACGGGCGGTTGCCGGTGAAGACGCGGTGCGGCGCGATGAAATCAGCCTTTTTATCGTCCATGCCCTTGGAGGTCAGCTGCGCTTTCGCCTCTTCCAGCGTGCGGCCCCTCATCAACGCTTCCGATTGCGCCAGGCAATTGGCTATCAGAAGCTGGTGCTGGTGGCGCAGCTCCGGTTCGAAGCCGTTGGCGGCGATCATAAATTCCGCCGGGATGACGCTCGTGCCCTGGTGGATCAGCTGGTAGAAGGCATGCTGGCCGTTGGTGCCGGGCTCGCCCCAGACCACCGGGCCGGAATTGCCCTCGACCGGCGTGCCGTCGATGGTGACACCCTTGCCGTTCGATTCCATGTCGAGCTGCTGCAGGTAGGCCGGGAAGCGCGACAGGCGCTGGTCGTAGGGCAGGATCGCCCGCGTCGGGTAACCCAGCACGTTGCGATGGTAGAAGCCGATGAGGCCGAGCAGCAGCGGCAGGTTCTTCTCCGCCGGCGCAGTGCGGAAATGCGTGTCGATCGCATGCGCGCCGTCGAGGAAACGGCCGAAATCCTCCGGCCCGACGGCGATCATCAAGGGCAGGCCGATGGCCGACCAGATCGAGTAGCGGCCGCCGACCCAATCCCAGAAGCCGAAGATGCGGTCGCTGGCGATACCGAAGGCATCGACCTTGTCGAGCGCGGTGGAAACGGCGGCGAAATGATGTTTGACGGCGTCTTCGCCGAGCGCTGTCGCGATGAAGTTGCGCGCCGTCTGGGCGTTGGTCATCGTTTCGATGGTGGTGAAGGTCTTCGAGGCGATGATGAACAGCGTCGTTTCGGCCGCAAGCAGTTTTAGCGTGTCGGCGATATGGGCACCGTCGATGTTGGAGACGAAGTGCAGTCGCGGGCCGTCGTGGAAGGGGGCGAGCGCCAACGTCGCCATCACCGGGCCGAGGTCCGAGCCGCCGATGCCGATGTTGACGACATCGGTGATCGCCTTGCCGGTGGCGCCCTTCAGTTCGCCGGAACGGATGCCGTCGGCAAAGGCGCCCATGGCGGCCAGAACCTCGTTGACGTCGGGCATCACGTCCTTGCCGCCTACCAGCACCGGCGTGTTGCCGCGGTTGCGCAACGCGGTGTGCAGAACGGCGCGGTTCTCGGTAAAGTTGATCGCCTTGCCGGTAAACATCTCCTCGCGCTTTTCGGCGACGCCGCCCTTGTCGGCGAGTTCGAGCAGCAGGGCGAGGATCCTGTCGTTCACCGCCGTCTTCGAATAATCCATCAGAAGATCGTCCAGCGAGACGCTGAAGCGGGAAAACCGGTCGGCATCGGCTGCAAAGGCGGCACGAATATCGGTGGCGCTGGTTTCCGCGGCGGCTTTTTTCAATTGTTCGACGATCGCTTGCATGGTGATGGCTCCTTGGCGAGGTCCATGGAATGGTTGCGGAAACTAGTCGTATTCGCCGCGGCAAATCAAGTTCGGCCCTTTTCGAAACGTAAAAAAGCCGAAACGCAAAAGCAGCGCTTGCGGGCAAGTGTTAGCCCGGGGCGCTGACACGCGGATGACGGGCGGTTATCGCAGGTTCTTGCGCAGGATCTTGCCGACCGGCGATTTGGGCAGCTCGGTGCGGAATTCGACGACGCGCGGCCGCTTGTAGTTGGTCAGGTTGGCCGCGCAATGGGCCTTGACGTCGGCTTCCGTCAGCGCCTGATCCTTCCTGACGATGTAGAGCTTGACGGCCTCGCCGGAATGTTCGTCGGGAACGCCGATGGCCGCCACCTCCATCACGCCCGGCATCATCGCCACCACTTCCTCGATCTCGTTGGGATAGACGTTGAAGCCGGAAACAAGGATCATGTCCTTCTTCCGGTCGACGATCTTGGTATAGCCGTCCGGCGTCATGAAGCCCATGTCGCCGGAGCGGAAATAGCCGTCCGGGGTCATCACCTTGGCGGTTTCCTCCGGCTTCTGCCAGTAGCCGGCCATCACCTGCGGGCCGCGGATGCAGATCTCGCCCACTTCGCCGAGCGGCATGTCATGGCCGGCGTCGTCGCGGATGGCGATGTCGGTGGAGGGCAGCGGCAGGCCAATGGAGCCGGTGAATTCGCTGGAATCGAAACGGTTGGCGGTGGCGACCGGTGAGGTCTCGGACAGGCCGTATCCTTCCGTGATCGTCGTGCCGGTCCTTTCGAACCAGCGGTCGGCGACGGGACGCTGGACCGCCATGCCGCCGCCGAGCACGAGGATCATCGACGAGAAATCGATCTTCGAGAAATTCGGGCAGTTCATCATCGCGTTGAACAGCGTGTTGAGGCCCGGAAAGATGTGGAACTTGTATTTGCGCATCTCGGAGACGAAGGCCGGAATGTCGCGCGGATTGGCGATCAGCACGTTGTGCCCGCCGACCGAAAGCCCCATCAGCGAGTTCACCGTCAAGGCGAAGATGTGATAGAGCGGCAGGGCGCAGACGAAACGCAGGATTTCCGGCTGCGGCGTCTTGCGGAAAGCCGCCCGCAGCCAGAGAATGATCTGGTCCTTGTTGGAAAGCAGGTTGGCGTGCGTCAGCACCGCTCCCTTCGAAACGCCGGTCGTGCCGCCGGTATATTGCAGGAAGGCGATATCGTTTCCGGCGAGCGTCACCGGCTTCAGGGGCAGCTTTTCGCCGGCGCGCATCACATCGGGGAACCTGTGGTGGCCGTCGATCGACCAGGCCGGCACCAGTTTCTTGACCTTGCGGACGATGAAGTTGACCAGCGTCCCCTTGAGGCCGAGCATGTCGCCCATGCTGGTGACGACCACATGTTTCACGCCGGTGCGCGGCAGGACCTGTTCCACCGTGTGGGCGAAGTTTTCAAGCACGAAGATCGCCTTGGCGCCGGCGTCTTTCAACTGGTACTCCAGTTCCCGCGGCGTATAGAGCGGGTTGACATTGACGACCACCAGACCCGCCCGCAGGATGCCGTAGACGGCGACGGGGTTCTGCAGGATGTTGGGCATCATGACGGCGACGCGGTCGCCCTTCTCCAGCCCGGTTGACTGCAGCCATGCGGCGATCCTTTCGGTATATGTCCCCAGGTCGCGGAACGTCAGGTCCTTGCCCATGCTGGTGAAGGCGATCCGCGCGGCGTAAAGCTTGCAGTTCTTTTCCAGGAGATCGGCAAGCGAGGTTTCCTTCGGCGGCACGATCTCCGGCGGTATCATGCTAGGGTAGGAAGCAAGCCACGGTTTTTCCATCGCAAAGACGGTCCCTGGGCTGGAAATCTCGCTCATGCTGCCTCGCTCCCTGTCATGCCTGTGCCCATGGTTCGGAAAGTCCTCCCTTTCCGAAGTCAGCTTAGGCGATTGCCGCCAAGGTGCAAGTCCCGCGGATTTGAGCCGGGGCAGGAACCTTCTGCGTGTGGACACGTTAAACCCTTGTCGAATAACACATGATGAACGAAGGAGGTGTGCCATGCTGCACGAAAATCCGCCGCTGCACCAGGATCCGACCATTCGCGAAACCCGTTCGCTGATCGCCAGCGACAAGGTGGAGGGAACGGCCGTCTACGGCGCCGACGGCAAGCATATCGGTGCCATCGAGCGCGTCATTCTCGAAAAGCGCGGCGGCAAGGTCGCGTATGCCGTCCTGAGCTTCGGCGGCTTCCTCGGATTTGGTGACGACTATTACCCGCTGCCATGGGAAAAACTCACCTATGACGAAAGCCTGAACGGCTACCGTGTCGACCTGACGCGGGAGCAGATCGAGAACGCCCCGCGCTTCCGCGATGAAAACGACGACAGCTGGTATGGCGAGAAGGATCGCCGCATCTACGATTATTACGGCGTGCCGCCTTACTGGATGTAACCTGTCCGACCGCTGTGAAATTCGTGGCCCCGCTATCAGCGGGGCCTTTGCGCGTTTATGGGGCTGCAACCGTCGATATTTCTGACGATCCGGCGATGATGGGCGGAATTTTAAGGTTTCCTTGGAATAGATGGCAATGCACAGCTAACGGATCAACGGTATGGCGGCAATGGAGAGGCGAGCGAAGGGCTCTTTCGGGACGGCGTTGAGGCAGGCGTCGAACTGGCCTTATATGCCGGCCCTGATCGTTCTTGTCATGGTCGTGCTATGTGCCTGGTTCGCCGATGGCCAGAAGCGGCATATTGCCGATGAAAACCTCCGCGCCTCCGTGACCGAGCAGCTCAGCCTGATCCGCGCCCGCCTCGAAGGCAAGATCAACGGCAACGTCCAGCTCGTCCAGGGTCTGGTCGCGATGATGGAAATGGAACCGTCGATCGACCAGAGCGGTTTTGCGCAACTGGTGGAACGCCTGCTGCGCAACGACACGCAGATCCGCCACATTGCCGCGGCTCCGGATCTCGTCATCCGGATGATCTATCCGCTCAAGGGCAATGAAAAGCTCATCGATTTCGATTACAGGCTCAATCTCGCCCAGAGCGGGCCGGCGTTGCAGGTTCGCGATTCCGGCGAACTCATGGTCACCGGGCCGGTGAAGCTGGTGCAGGGCGGCAGAGCCCTGATTGCGCGGTATCCCGTCTTCGTCGATACGCCGCTGCATGAGCACAAGTTCTGGGGATTGGTCTCCGCCGTCATCGACCTCGACCGGCTCTTGCGGGATGCCGGGCTTCTCGCACAGGATCTGCCGATCGAGATCGCTCTCGCCAGCAATGACGCGGCGGGTCAGTACGGCACGCCATTTTTCGGGGATGCCCGGACATTTCAGGATATGCCGGTGGATATGACCGTGCAGCTCGGCCGGGAAACATGGCGGATCGCGGCTGTTCCCAAAGGTGGCTGGCACCCGTTGCCGCCGGATATCTGGACGTTTCGATTGCTGACCGCCCTTGTCGGCATCGTCGTGATGGCGCCGATGATCTGGGGCGGGCGGTTGATGAGCGAGCGCCAGCGCAACATCGTCGTCCTGCAGCAGCGCAAGGACGAACTCAAGGAAATTTCGCAGCGCCTGGAGATCGCCATCGACGCCTCGAAGATCGGCATCTGGGAGATCGATATCGAGACCGGCCGCCTCCTGTGGGACGAGCGAATGCATCAGATCTACGATCTGCCGCAGGATCAGGCGAAAGGCGACAAGAGCGATTGGGAAAATGCCCTGCATCCCGACGATAGGAAGAGGGCACTGGGGGAGTTTTCCCAGACCTCGGACGGGAAGGGCTACGAGGATAAATTTCGCCTGCTGCTGAAGAACGGCGAGATCCGCCATGTCCGCGCGATCGGCGTGAGTTACGTCAACAGCCTCGGAGACCAGAAGATCATCGGCGTGAATTGGGATGTCACCGAGGATGTCCTGCTTCAACAGGAATTGCGTGAGGCGAAGCGCCGGGCCGAGCAGCACAATGCCGAGCTTGAACAGGCCCGCCGGCAGATGGAATACAATTCCCTGCACGACGCTTTGACCCATCTTCCGAACCGCCGGTTCCTCGACCAGCTCCTGGCGGAAAAGGCAGCCAATGTGGCGCTGCGATCGCCGCTGACCATCCTGCACATCGATCTCGACCGCTTCAAGGAAATCAACGACACGCTCGGCCATGCGGCCGGCGACGAAATCCTCAAGCATGTCGCCGGGCTTTTGACGCACCATCTGCCGCCCCGCGATTTCGTGGCCCGCATCGGCGGCGACGAATTTGTCGTCGTCTCCGAAATGCCGGCCGAAAACGGTTATTACGAAACCCTCTCCAAGCAGATCATCGAGGCGTTCAGCACGCCGATCATCTTCGAGGGTCACGAATGCCGCGCCGGCGCCAGCATCGGCATCGCCTCGGAAGGCGATGGCAGCGAACGGCTGGAGCAGCTTCTGATCGATGCCGACATCGCGCTATACGAGGCCAAGCGCAAGGGCCGCAATCGCAGCGAGTTCTTCACCGATACGCTGCGATCCTCGGTCATCCATACCAAGCAGACCGCCGACGAAATCCTCCGGGGCCTTGAGGCGAACGAATTCATTGCCTATTTCCAGCCGCAGTTCGACGCCCATACGCTGGAGATCAGCGGCGTCGAGGCGTTGGTGCGCTGGGACCATCCGGGCAAGGGCATCATGCCGCCCTTCTCCTTCCTGAAGATCGCCGAGAGCCTCAACGTCGTTTCCAGGCTCGACGAGATCGTCCTTGAACATGCGCTCCGGCACTTCCAGCAATGGGCGAAAAGCGGCCTCGACATCCCGAAGGTGTCGGTCAACATCTCCGCCCAGCGCCTGCATGACCAGAATCTCTTCAACCGCTTGTCCAGCCTCGGCATCCGGCCGGGCTCGGTCTGTTTCGAGCTTCTGGAATCCATTTCCTTCGATGAGCACGACGAGCTGCTGATCGGCAATATCCAGAAGCTGAAGGCGCTCGGCATCGACATCGAGATCGACGATTTCGGCACCGGCCATGCCTCGATCATCAGCCTGCTGAAGCTGACGCCGCGCCGCCTGAAGATCGACCGGCAGCTGATCCGCCCCATCCTGCAATCGTCGACGGGGCGCCAGCTCGTCGAGTCGATCATCGATATCGGTCAGGCGTGCGGCATCGAAATCGTCGCCGAGGGGGTGGAAAGCATGGCCCACGCGGCGTTGCTGCGCGATCTCGGCTGCCACCACCTGCAGGGCTATGCCTTCGCACGGCCGATGAGCGGAGCGGATTTCCTCGATTTCGCCCGCCAGAGAAACTGGCTGACGGAATGGGAAAGCAGCCAGCCTGACCGCCTGAGGCTGCCGGCCTGACGAGGACGCGGATGGCCGCGGCCTTCACCATGCTTGCAACCGAAACCGACCGGGCCGCGGATACACATGCCGCAACAAAAACGCGCAGAAAGCGTCCCTCCTGCGCGCAACATCCGTGATATGCGATTTATGCGTGTCTGTTCAGCGTGCCTTGCGGCGTTCGGCGACCGGCTGGTAGGCGAGGCGTTGATGATAGGTGCAGTAAGGCGAGCTATCCGGGGATTCACCGCCGCAGAAGTGAAAGTCGTCCTTGAGCGGGTCGCCGACCGGCCACTTGCAAGTGCGCTCCGTCAGTTCCGTCAGGCCCAGGCGGCGGGAGATCGGAACGACGACATTGCTCTTGGCAACGTAGCGGGTTTCCTCGACGCCCTCGACTTCCATTTCCTCGTGGATCATCGTCGCGCCGGCGGGGCGGGCAACGGTACGGGTGGCAACACGCGGCGTGAAGCTCGGTGCACGCGGTGCGGTGGGCGTTCTTTTCGGAGTGCGGGCGCTCGCCGGAGCGCTGCCGGCCTTTGCGCGGCCGGGCAGGTTGAGCCGGTGGACCTTGCCGATGACGGCGTTGCGGCTGACGCCGCCGAGCTGTGCGGCGATCTGGCTCGCGCTCAGCCCTTCGGACCACAGCTTTTTTAGTTTCTCGACACGCTCGTCTGTCCAGTTCATGCTTCTCTCCGCCGTCGCGTTCATATTGATGGCAGAATCCATCCTCGTGCCCCGGATCATCTCCGGAGCAGAACGCTTCAATACTTTTGGTGACTAGTTCCGCCGCATGCAGTCTAGTAATTGAACTTTAACCTAGTGTGAGGCTGACTCCGTGACAAGAGTCGCCGGAATCATCCGGAATCGATTTCGCGGTTTTCCCCAACTTGCTCGACGAGCGAGTCAATTTTGCAACGGTTGCGGCACCGCTTCAAGGTTGCAACCGCCATCGTCTTCCGCATGCCGTCAGGCCGCAGTTTGGTTGACATCGCGCCGGTAAATAGAGATAGTGCAGCGCCGCCGAAAGGCGGCATTTTTGATTTTAAGATCCTGGTGGATCGCAAGACCGTCCATGCTCTTCCGAAGGAGTGCATCGCTTATGGCACAGGCCACGCCGCTTTTTGAGACCTACAACCGCATTCCGTTGCGTTTCGAGCGCGGCGAGGGGGTGTGGCTGATCACCGAGGACGGCGAGCGTTATCTCGATTTTGCGGCGGGTATCGCGGTCAACGCGCTCGGCCACTCCCACCCGCATCTCGTCGAGACCCTGAAGACGCAGGGCGAAAAGCTCTGGCATCTCTCCAATCTCTACGAGAGCCCCGGCCAGGAGCAGCTTGCCGAGCGGCTGACGGCCAACACCTTCGCCGACAAGGTGTTCTTCACCAATTCCGGCGCCGAAGCGTTGGAATGCGCCATCAAGACGGCGCGGCGGTATCAATTTGCCAAGGGTCATCCCGAGCGGTTCCACATCATCACCTTCGAAGGCGCCTTCCACGGCCGCACGCTCGCCACCATCGCTGCCGGCGGCCAGGCGAAATATCTCGAGGGTTTCGGCCCCAAGGCGCCGGGCTTCGATCAGGTGCCGTTCGGTGACCTTGACGCCGTCAAGGCGGCGATCACCGAAGCGACCGCCGGCATCCTGATCGAGCCGGTACAAGGCGAGGGCGGCATCCGCTCGGCCAGCCCCGAGTTCCTGCGCGCGCTGCGCGGCCTGTGCTACGAGCACGGCCTTCTCCTGATTTTCGACGAAGTCCAGTGCGGCGTCGGCCGCACCGGCAAGCTCTTCGCCTATGAATGGCCGGGCATCGCCCCCGACATTATGGCCGTCGCCAAGGGCATCGGCGGCGGTTTTCCGCTCGGCGCCTGCCTCGCGACGGCCGAGGCTGCCTCCGGCATGATTGCCGGCACCCACGGCACCACCTATGGCGGCAATCCGCTGGCCATGGCGATCGGCAACGCCGTTCTCGACGTGGTGCTGGAAGAGGGTTTCCTCCAGCATGTCGGTGATGTCGCCCTCGTCTTCCGCCAGGGCCTCGCCTCGCTCAAGGACCGCTTCCCCGATATCATCGAGGATGTCCGTGGCGAAGGCCTGATGCTCGGCGTCAAGGCGCGCGTTCCCTCGGGCGAATTGCTGATGGCGATGCGCGACCAGCATATCCTCGGCGTTCTCGCAGGCGACAACGTCATCCGCCTGCTGCCGCCGCTGACGACGACGGCGGAGGAGGCCCGCGAGGGACTGGCGCGCATCGAGCGCGCCGCCGGCAAACTGCAGCAGGAAAACCTCAAGAAATCCGCTTGATACTGGATACAGGACGATAAAATGGCAGCTCCGAAGCATTTCCTCGATCTCTCGGCCATGACGGCAAACGATCTGCGCAGCATCCTCGACGACGCGCGCGTACGAAAAGCCGCCGTGAAAGCCGGAACCGCGGACAAGCCGCTTCAGGGCAAGATGCTGGCGATGATCTTCGAAAAACCGTCGACCCGCACCCGCGTCTCCTTCGACGTCGGCATGCGCCAGCTCGGCGGCGAGACGATCTTCCTGTCCGGCACGGAAATGCAGCTCGGCCGCGCCGAGACGATCGGCGACACGGCGAAGGTCCTGTCGCGTTACGTCGATGCCATCATGATCCGCACGACGGATCACAACCGGCTGATCGAGCTTGCCGAGCATGCCACCGTGCCCGTGATCAACGGCCTGACGGACGAGACGCACCCCTGCCAGATCATGGCCGACATCATGACCTTCGAGGAGCATCGCGGCCCGGTCGCCGGCAAGACCATCGCCTGGACCGGCGACGGCAACAACGTGCTGCATTCCTTTGTCGAGGGTGCTGCCCGCTTCGGTTACCGCATGAACATGGCGGTGCCGATGGGTTCGGAGCCGAACGACCGCATCCTCAACTGGGCGCGCGACAATGGTGGCGACATCATGCTCTGCCATGACGCCGACCGCGCCGTCGAAAATGCCGATTGTGTCGTGACAGACACCTGGATTTCCATGAACCTGGAACACAAGGCGCGCGGACACAACGTCTTCCAGCCCTTCCAGGTCAATCCCGCGCTGATGAAGAAGGCCAATCCGCAAGCGCTGTTCATGCATTGCCTGCCCGCCCATCGCGGCGAGGAGGTGACGGACGAAGTGATCGACGGGCCGCAGTCGGTGGTCTTCGACGAGGCCGAAAACCGCCTGCACGCGCAGAAATCCGTCCTCGCATGGTGCCTGGGCGCGCTGTAAGGCGCGCTTTGCGCCTGTTGTCGATTTTCTGACGCCGGCGCTTGACCGCACGGCCGAGCGATACCACTTAGGGCCTTGTCGGCGAACACGGGTTCGCCGACAAGGTTCCCTCTCTTTGTTTCACGCAATTCCGGACGGAAAACCGCTCCGCGTTTCTCCTGGAATTGCTCCAGCGGACTTCATCCGGCGGTCATGGCCGCCGTGTAAGGAGTATTCATCATGGCAGTATCTGCACCCGAGCTGGGCGAATTCGGTTTCGCCGGAGACGACCGCGTCGTGCCCTTCCAGGTGGAAGGCCTCGACGTGCGCGGCCGTGCGGTCCAGCTTGGCCCCATCCTCGACACCATTCTCACCCGCCACGATTATCCGCTGCCGGTTGCCAAGCTGCTTGCCGAAACCATCGTGCTGACGGTGCTGATCGGCACGTCGCTGAAATTCGAGGGCAAATTCACGGTGCAGACCAAGGGTGACGGGCCGGTGGACCTGCTCGTCGTCGATTTCCGCACGCCCGAGAGCGTGCGTGCCTACGCCCGTTTCGACGAGGCGGCGCTGCAGGAGGCGGTTTCCGCCGGACGCACCGAGCCGCAGCAGCTGCTCGGCACCGGCATCCTCGCCTTCACCATTGATCAGGGCGGTTTCACGCAGCCCTACCAGGGCATCGTGCCGCTGGACGGTTCCAGTCTCGAAGAGATCGCCGGCGTCTACTTCCGCCAGTCGGAGCAGATCCCGACGCGGGTGCGCCTCGGCGTCGCCGAGCTGTACGAGCGGGATGCCGACGGCAAGTCGCGTCATCACTGGCGTGCCGGCGGGCTGATCGCGCAGTTCCTGCCGCAGGCGCCGGAGCGCATGCGCCAGCCCGACCTGCATGGCGGCGACGGCGACACGGCGCAGAGCGACGTGATCGACGACCTGTGGTCCGAAGCGCTGATGCTGGTGGAAACCATCGACGCCTACGAACTGACCGACCCGCAGGTCGGCAGCGAGCGGCTGCTCTATCGCCTGTTCCACGAACGCGGGGTGCGTGTCCACGAGCCGCAGGCCGTGCATGATCGTTGCAGCTGTTCGCGTGACCGCATCAAGGACGTGCTCCAGGGCCTCTCTGCCGAAGAGATCGAAGGCAGCATCGAGGACGGACGGATTTCCGTTTCCTGCGAGTTCTGCTCGACCACCTACCACTACGCGCCGGCGGAATTTTCCGAGTAAGGGTTGCGCCGAGGCGGCTCCGATCGGCCAATCGTCCGGATTGGCCGATCCCACCTGCCAGCTCCATGCTGGTCGTGGAATGCGCCTCAGGCGACACGCGCGTAGCTGGGGGTGCGCCCGTCAGTTCAAGGTCCGGGTGAGGCCGGGGGAATCCAGCGAGAAGGCGGGGATGGTGACGTCGAAGAGTTCGCCGTCGTCGGTTTCCATCTGGTAGCGGCCGAACATCATGCCTGATGGCGTGTCGAGCGGGCAGCCGGAGGAATATTCGTAGGTATCGCCGGGTTCCAGGCGCGGCTGCTCTCCGACCACGCCGGGGCCGCTGACCTCATCGACCTGGCCGTTCTGGTCGGTAATGTGCCAGTAGCGGTTCAAAAGCCGCACGCTGTCCTTCGAATGATTGGAAATGACGATGCGGTACGCCCAGACATAACGATGGTCGTCCGGATCGGATTGCTCCTCCAGATAGAATGGTTCGACCACCACCTCTATGTCCCTTGTCAGGGCGCGATACATGCCCACACCTTTACTCAATACCGATCTTCGATGCTTTGCCGCCACGGCGTGCGCCTACGAAATGGTTTTACGCCATTCTCGTATTGTTTTGAACCACATCGGCACCATTATGGCCGGTAAAGGTTAATATTGGTTGATATTTCAACGTGCCGGCAGATACACCGCCGACAGCGATGCGCCGGCCGATGCACCGGCAGGACGCCGGCGCACGCAGGTGCCGTCCCGGTCGTGGTTCAGGCGGAGACGCGCGACAGCGCCTGCTCGAAATCGGCGAGCAGGTCGTCGGTATCCTCGATGCCGGCAGACAGCCGGACGGTGCCGTCGGAAATGCCGAGTTCGGCGCGCGCCTCGTCCGTCAGGTTCTTGTGCGTCGTCGTTGCCGGATGGGTGATCAGGCTCTTGGCGTCGCCGAGATTGTTGGAAATCTTCACCACCTGCAGGGCGTTCTGCAACTGGAAGGCTGCTTGCTTGCCACCCTTCAGCTCGATCGCCACCAGCGTCGAGCCGCCGCTCATCTGCTTGGCGATGATATCGGCTTGCGGATGGTCCTTGCGGCCGGGATAGATGACCTTGGCGATTTCCTTGCGGTTTGCCAGGAAATCGGCGATCCGGGCTGCACTTTCCGTCTGCTGCTTGACGCGCAGCGGCAGGGTTTCCAGGCCCTTCAGCAGCGTCCAGGCGTTGAACGGCGACATGGCCGGCCCGGTGTGGCGGAAATAGTCGTGCAGGTTTTCGTCGATCCACTGCTTGTCGGCGAGCACGATGCCGCCGAGGCAGCGGCCCTGGCCGTCGATATGCTTGGTGGCGGAATAAACCACCACATGTGCGCCGAGCTCCAGCGGCTTCTGGAACAGCGGCGTGGCGAAGACGTTGTCGACCACCAGCTTGGCGCCGATCTGGTCGGCGAGCCTGGCGACGCCGGCAATGTCGACGACTTCGAGCGTCGGGTTGGTCGGGCTTTCCAGGAAAAACACCTTGGTGTTCGGCCGGATCGCCTTTTCCCAGTTGGCGAGGTCGCGGCCATCCACCAGCGTGCATTCGATGCCGTATTTCGGCGCCAGCGTGTCGACCACCCAGCGGCAGGAGCCGAACAGGGCGCGGGCGGCAACGATGTGATCGCCGGCCTTTACCTGGCAGAGAATGGCGGAGGAAACGGCGGCCATGCCGGAGGCTGTCGCGCGCGCATCTTCGGCGCCTTCCAGCGCGCACATGCGTTTCTCGAACATGTCGTTCGTCGGGCTGCCATAACGGGCGTAGATGAAGCCGTCCGTCTCGCCCTTGAAGCGGGCTTCCGCAGCTTCCGCGGTGTCGTAGACGAAGCCTTGCGTCAGGAAGATCGCTTCCGATGTCTCACCGTGCTGGGAGCGCTGCGTACCGCCGTGGACGAGTTGTGTTGCCGGGCGCCATTTGTTGCTCATGCCGTCATCACTTTCCAAAACAAAAAAACCGGTCGCGAAAGCGAACCGGTTTCTACCCGGTCCTTTTAGCCACTTGTTTAACGTGGCTGCAAGCCGACCGGCCAAATCACCACGGGATAAAGCCCTGAATACTGCCGATCCCGGCTTGCGTCAATTCCTTGAGTTTGATTTTGTCGGCGCCAAAAGGAAAGAGGCAATGACGAGACAGACAGGCATTCTGGCGGATGGCGCCATCCGGGCGCTTTTTGCAGCCGGCCGGCTGAAGAGCGAGGCAGCGCTCGATATCGACCAGGTGCAGCCGGCAAGCCTCGATCTGCGGCTGGGCTCGAAAGCCTACCGCGTTCGCGCCAGCTTCATGCCGGGTCCGGGCCATCTCGTCGCCGACAAGCTTGCGCGGCTGAAGCTGCATGAAATCGACCTTGCCGACGGTGCCGTGCTCGAAACCGGCTGCGTCTACATCGTGCCGCTGATGGAGAGCCTCGACCTGCCGGCGGAGATGTCCGCCTCGGCCAATCCGAAAAGCTCGACCGGCCGCCTGGATATCTTCACCCGGGTGATGACCGACCGGGCGCAGGAATTCGACAAGATCCCGGCCGGCTACAACGGCCCGCTCTACCTCGAAATCTCGCCGCGCACCTTCCCGATCGTCGTCCGACGCGGCTCGCGCCTGTCGCAGATCCGCTTCCGCATCGGCCACGCGCTGCTGAACGATGCGGATCTGCTCTCCTTGCACGACGACGAAACCCTGGTTGCCAGCGAGGCGCCGAACGTGTCCAATGGTGGTATCGCCGTGTCGATCGACCTCGAGGGCACCGGCCCGGACGGGTTGATCGGCTATCGCGGCAAGCATCACACCGCGGTCATCGACGTCGACGTCAAGGCGGCGCACGACGTCCTGGATTTCTGGGAACCGCTCTACAGCCGTGGCCGCGCTGAACTGATCCTCGATCCGGATGAATTCTACATTCTCGTGTCGCGCGAGGCCGTGCATGTGCCGCCGCTCTATGCCGCGGAAATGACACCCTACGATACGCTGGTCGGCGAATTCCGCGTCCACTATGCCGGTTTCTTCGATCCGGGGTTCGGCCACGCCGATGCCGGCGGCGCCGGCGCGAAGGCGGTGCTGGAAGTGCGCAGCCACGAGGTGCCCTTCATTCTCGAACACGCCCAGATCGTCGGCCGCCTCGTCTATGAACATATGCTGGATCGCCCGCAGGGGCTCTACGGTACGGGGCTGGGTTCCAACTACCAGGCGCAGGGGCTGAAACTGTCCAAGCACTTCCGCCTGCCATAGGCGTGTTGCGGGCAGCAGGGTTGCATCACAAATTGTCCGTCCCTCAGGCCGGCTGAACGCCGCTTTTCCCAGTGCGCTTGCTGAAATGATAGAAGGCCAACCCGCCGATACCGCCGCTTGCGATGCGAAAGAGCGCTTCCGCGTTGTTCGGGCTGAAGGTCGATGAAATCGGCAATCCGGGCTCCATCGCCAGGAAAAATCCGACGGCCATGCCGGCGATGAGCGAGTAGCCAAGCCGGACCGGTTCGTGGCGACCAAGAAGCACTTCGCCAATGACGATGGCAATGAGAGCCGGCACGGATGCCGCAAACACAATCGCCGCCGTCATCACCGCGGAGAAATAGGGCACTGCGAGCATCAGGTCGGCAAGGCTCATGGCTCCATTCGAGATGTCGCGGGTCGCGCGCATGATCGTCAGGGCGATGGCGGCAATGAAGGCCGCCCAGAGATAACCGACGATGCAGGACCCCAGGCGTTGCAGCAGGATACGCATCGATTTCTCCTCAAATCCTTGTCTATGAGGAGATCTCACCACGAATGCGGGCACCGGTCTGTTCCCGGAGAAACATCTGGGCTTTTTGCCCCGCGCTTGACAGCCTTCCGGAACTGTTGGAAAAGTGCCCCTGTCGCGGGTGTAGCTCAATGGTAGAGCAGCAGCTTCCCAAGCTGAATACGAGGGTTCGATTCCCTTCACCCGCTCCAGCATGGATTACAATGACTTACGATGGGTTTCCGCCCTTATTTTTTTGGCGGTTTTACAGGCAGTTTTACAATGTCTGTTCCCGATCTGGCCTCATTCAGCTGTCGGATTACCTCGCGCGTAGCCGCGCCACGACTCACATAGCGCCGTATAATTTTCTCAACCTGATCTTCTTCCCAAGCCATGATCTCGGCGATAACGCGGATCGAAAGACCTGCGGTGTAAAATTTCGTGGCAGCCGTTCCGCGAAGATCGTGGAAGTGCAGATCGCGGTCTTGCAGCTCCGCCTTGACCTTCGCCGTCCAGAACGAACTGGCGAGGCCGTCCTGCGTCCACGGCTTTTTGTGGCTGCTTGTGAGGATGACTGGGGAAACCTTGGGTATGCGGGCAAGCAGTTCATTTAATGCGTCGTAGCGAGGTATGGCGGCCTCGCGCCGATGTTTACTCTTTCCGGTCGAGATGACGATCAAGTCTTCGCGGAGATGCGACCAGGACAATCTGACCAAATCGCCGACGCGCAGACCGGTGTGCGCTGCCAAGTCTACGGCAAGAGCGATTTCCGGGGAGCAGACCGTTTTCAGCTGAGCGATGTCATCTTCCGTCCAGATGATTTCGGCGCGAGATGCTGTGTACAGGTGCTTAATGCCCTCGCAAGGATTGGACGGCAATTTCCCCATGGGATCGACAGCGTGGGCCAAGATGCGAGAAAGCACTTGCATGCCAGTATCTGCGGATCGCGGCGTGCCGCTGTATTTGCCGCGCCATTGGCGGATCAAGGGCCTGATCTTTTCCGTCTTAGCGAACTGCTTGATGCTGAGATCTCCGAAGTGATCTTCGATCCTGTCGACCCATGGAGACCAGACACGTTTCGTTGACGCTGAGAGCTTGGTGTAGGCCGTCGCCTTGTAGTTGACGATGACTGACTTGAACCGGCTTTCGTCGGGAGCGTTACGTCCGGTGACGGCCTCGTTATAGGAAGCCATAAACTCCGGGGTGCCCGGCTCGCCCTTAAGCGACGGGCCGCCGCGCCAGGCATAATAATACACGCGGCCCTTAGCTTTTACGGTGTGGATGCCCTTCAATTCAACGGTAACCATTTTTCGCCTTGAACGCTTCAAGCTCGCGATCAAGATCGGATTCTTCCGTGTCGTCAAGTGGCGGCGTTGCAGCCGGAGGCGTAACGCCGTAACGCCTGCCTTCAAACTCCACCCAAACAGTGACGCCTCGATCGTTGGCAACGTCGGCCATCCTGTTGAGTTCGGACTTTTTGATCATAGTGCTTGCGGTCATAGGTAATCTCCGCCGAACGGAAGGATTGGCTCAAAGCGCGTTCTGAAAGTCAAACATGCTGTGGCGAGCGGCAACAGCGCGGCCGGCGTCGTGCGGGTTGACGTAGGTACCAAGAAAAATCGAAATGCTCCGCCAGCCGCCGGCATCCATGGTCGATTTTATGTCCATGCCCATGGCAAGCGTGTTTGTCGCATAGGCGTGCCGCCCGCACGTATGACTCGGCTTGTAGGTGATCTCCGCCCGCTCGCAGACGGCCCTGATCCTATCGTTGACGGAGTGGCGGTTACGATACCCAAAAACCCGGTCATCCTCACCGGCGCCCACTCGCATCTCGCTGAGGCGCGATACAAGCTGCTCGCTCATATGTCGGATTGAATTGCGCTCGGTTTTGGTCTTGAGCAGCAGGGCCGTCCGGCGGGCCAGGTCAACCTCGCTCCAGCAAAGTGCAATTGCCTCGGAGACGCGGGCTCCGGTCTTCGACATGAAGAGCACCAGAGCGGCAAGGTGCGGCAGTCCGTCTTTGTCGCATTGCCGCAAGAAGGTCATGATCCACGCAGGAGAGGCCGGATCTTTCCTCTTCGGCCGCTCCATTTTGAAAGCTTTTATCCGACCGACCGGGCCCCATCCACGTTCATGGCCGTGGTTGCAGACTGCGCGAATCGGCGTGACGACGCACCGATTTTTCGTGGCATTGGACGCCTCTGGCTTGAGCTGATTGGCGAGTTGCTGGACATCAAAGGAAAAGATGCGTGATAGCATCTTGTCACCGATATGCGGCAAGACCTCATCCAGATACTTGGCCTCGCCGCCGTGCTCGATATAGCTGGCGGCCGCCTCGGCGAAAGACTTGATTTCGTATTCGGCTTGAGTAGTTGCGGCCTCAAATGCCGGCATGAAATTCATGTTCATTGCTTCTTCGGCCTCAAAACTACAAGGGTGGCACCAAGCAACCGGCCTACGTGATAGGGCCAGAGAAACGAATACCAGAGGCGTCCGGTGCAGTTGTAGACCCCGAACCAAATTGCGGTATAGATGTACGCCTCAAGCATCGTCTCCTCCTGCCTGGCTCAGCGGCCGCCATCTATCGGGCGCAGCAAAGGAGTGGTGAGTTACAGTGCTGATACCGGTTCCCCGCTCGACCCACTCGTCCTCGTATCCCTTGTGAGGGATTCGCATGCAGACGTTTTCACCCTTTTCGGTGCTCAGCTTGGTGCGTATCCAGACGTGTTCCGGCGCTGTCGAGATCGGGCGCCAGTAGCCCGGTAGGGCCTCTTTGTCGGCAATCTGCTGCTTCGCCAGCGCGAGGCGGCGATAGGACATGATGACGTTTTCATAAGACGACACCCAGGCTTCGCGCTCGGTGGTGCCTTTGGCCTGCATCTCTTCAAGCGCCTTCTCGGCGAGGGCGCGGATCTCTTCCTGGGAAGGGAATGCCGACGCCGTCACATTGTTCTTGGGTGTGTCGGTCATGGCTGCACCTTGACGGTCTTGAGCTTAAAGAAGTCGTCGGCTGCAACCGTCGCGCAACCGAGCGAGTGAGCAAGGTGGGTGATGCTGTCCGCCGAAGATTTTCCAGAATGGACCGTGTAGAGGTGGCAAGCTGCCGTCATCAGCATCATCACGGCGTCGGCCGGATCGGTGCCCGCGCTCTGGCAAATGGCCTTGGCTGCCGCCTCGATCGCCAGAACGCGGCCTTGCGGATCTTTCGGCGGCTTGCCTTTGATCTCAACCTGCATCGGAGCCCTCCGTGGTGGCGGAGAGGACGGCGCGGCCTGCCTTGGTCAACGTCGTGGTGCTGGTATCCCAGTCGCTGTTGTGAGTTGTATGCAGCCAGCCCTTGTCATTGCAGCGGTTGAAAGTGTCATCCTGGACGTTGTGAATTTCGTCACTGCAGAACCAGTTGATCCAGCTTCCCTTGCCTTCGCTGCTGTCGGTCTGGCCGCCCATGGCGTCGATGATCCGTAGCAGGGTGATTTCCTTCTGCTCATTCGTCAGATCGGCCGGCGCCACGTTATCCTTGGGGGATGTGGTCATGCTGCGATCCTTCCATATACTTCAGCCAGCGCCCGTTCCGTCCGAAGGATCGCGCGGCCTATTGCTTCGGGGATTTGCGGGACGACGGCGTCGCCGAACGCTTCGACGATGAGGGAAGCTGCAGAAGTCCCTTTTGGACCGCCGACTGCAATGCGCGTGCCAGCCACCCAGGAGGAAAGCCCATCATCCAGTTGTAGGTGATCGGCAAGGTCATCGAGGGACCAATCAGATTTCCAGATTGGAGCATCGACGCGATCTGGCGGGCATACTGCCATTTGTCCGAGGCTCGATCCGTCATCGCCCCGTCGAGCACCGCGTCCATCGTCGGCGATTTCCGCTTGTCGTAGGCCGGCGACCATGCGTCCATCCGCTTGTCCCGCTTGGTCGGCGTCGGCAAGGTCTCGTATTTCGCCGCACCGTCCATCAGGGCGTCCAGTTTCGGCGATCGACGACGGGAATAAGCCTCTGACCACGGCTCCATCTTCCGGTCGTTTTTGACTGGCGTAGGTAGCTTCGTCGTCTCCGCTAATATTTTCCGAAACGGATACGTCGAACCGGCCCCACCGCCCTTGCCGTCCTTCATCCCGTCCGAAGCCATAGGGGTCGGAAGCATCCGAAAGGCATGCTTCAGCATATTCGGCGTATCGATCTGAGCTTTCGCGCCGTTCGCCCGCTTGCCGCTCTCGATAGCTTCCACGGTCAGCGAGCGGCCACCATTTGGTTTCACGGGTGTCGGCAATTTGTCCGACGTCGCAGCCGACAAGCCAGCATCGGGGCCGCTCGTGATTGGCCCCGATGTCTCCAGCACGTACCACGAACGACCAGCAGGAGTAGCCGAGTGCTTCCAGCGCAGCGAGGACGGCGTCAGCGCCCCGAGTTCGGAGATTAGAGCTGTTTTCAAGAGCGAACCAACGAGGGCGGCATTCTCCGATGATGCGGATTGCTTCGAAGTAGAGGCCGCTGCGCTCGCCTTCGACGCCTTTTCCTTTGGTGTTGGCGGAACTGATGTCTTGGCACGGCGGCGAGCCGACGATGACGTCGGGTAGTCGATGACCATCCCGAACAAGTCGATCTGCGGAAAGGGTTCTGACGTCATCGTAAACCGGTACTCCCGGGTTGTTCTGGGAATAGAGCGCCCGGCGCCAATCGACGAACTCGCAGGCGGCGATCGTGGTAAAGCCGGCCCGGTGCATTCCGAGCGACCAGCCGCCGGCCGCAGCGCTGAATAGGTCGAGGACGCGGATCATTCGTCCGCTCCCATATTATCCTTGGGCGGCTCAGCCAATTCGAACGCGGCGGCCGGATAGATCTGGACCGGTCCATTTGGTTTGTCGAGTTGGACGCAAATGCCGTCCGGGTTGTCCTCGGTGTCATAAAAGCCGCGCACGTAGCCTTCCCACCAAGAGCCTTTGGTCTTGCGGACGTAATCGTCCTTCTGGAATTTGCGATCAGCCACGGTCGGAGCCCTCCGTGGTGGCGAGGCAGGACAGGATGCGGGCCTCATAGTCTGCTTGTGCCGCTGCCTTAGCTTCGGCCTCGCTATGAAACCGCCCCGACGCATGCGGAGCCGCATCAACGACTTGCCACAGCCAATTGCCAAGGCCGTCGTTCAGTGGATCGGAGTAGGGCCAAACCATCCACTTTGCGCCAAGCGCCGTTGCTGTCCGATCTTCACGCCACTTGAGAGGCTTCACCCGCAAATTGTTCTTGGGGGAGGGTGTTTCAGGGTTCGTCATGCTGCGATCTCCATGTATGAGCCGATCACTTCCGCGCCGACTTGCGGGATGATGGCATTCCCGTATCCGCGCAGCTTGCCCATTCCTTCGGATAGCCCATCAGCCAGGAGCTTAACTCCGGGTGGCAGTAGACGCCGGGTATTGTCGGCGCCTTCCACTGGGAGCGCGGAAGCCCAAAAAGAACCGCAGCGTCTGTCAGCGTCGTGCCGCCATGGAAGATTGCCCCCGGCTTTCTGCTGCTTGTTCTGTTGCGAGACCCCGTGGCATCCTGCGCCGTCGGCGCTGGCCACCCAATAAAGCCGTTCCCTCTGCTGGGGCGAACCCGCGAAGAAACCCGGAAGGCAGGCAACCCCGCAGGCATATTGATCGCCTTCCAAGTCAGCTCGAACGGCTGACATCCACATGAGGCCAATCTTTTGAGCAACCTGTTCTCCAAAGACAACTGGAGGGCGGCGCTTGGAGATGAGGCCGAAAAAAGCGGGCCACAGATGTCGTTCGTCGAGATAGCCTTTTTGCTTGCCGGCGCTTGAAAGCGGCTGACAAGGGCAGGAGCCAGTCCACACTGGTCGATCGTCGGGCCATCCGGCGAGGCGGGCGGCGTATGACCACCCGCCAATACCGGCGAAGAAGTGGCATTGTGTGTATCCGATGAGGTCGTCCGGTTGGACATCCACGATGCTCCTTTCGTCGACGTCGCCAGGCGCGATATGGCCGGCGGCAATAAGGTTGCGGAGCCACTGCGCAGCGTAGGGGTCGATCTCGTTGTAATATGCCGTCATCGGTCGGTGCCCTCCGTAGTGGCGCGAAGCTGGTCACCGTTGAAGATGTGGAGCATGCCGCGATAGGCTTCGCCGGTTGCCTCGACGACAAACCGTTCCTGACCCGACAGCGTATGGAAGGTCGAAACGACAGTGCCGGGGAAGGGGTATCCGAGCACCTTGACGACGGGCGTGCCGACCGGCAGACGCGGGATATCGACGCCTTCCACATTATCCTTGGGTATGTCGGTCATGGCTTATCCTCCGCCGACCACAGTTCTCGGACGTATTCAAAAAATCCAAGGATGGTCGCCAGTAAAAAACACGTAATTGCCGCCACCAGAACGGTCGACATGACCAGAATGGTGACAATGCCGAGTAGTAGGGACGAGATGGGGAAAGTGATTACATAAGTGCGCCGCATCGACACGGGCCAGCGGCGCGGCGTAATAGCGCGGTCGAACAAATCGAGCGTCTTCTCAATAAATTTCTGGACACGCGGGTTAACCATCGGAGCCCTCCGTAGTGGCGGAGAGGACGCGGATAGCATCCGCCGTTAATTCGCAGGCGTCGGACGCCAAGAGCAAGGCATCATGCATGCGAGCCGAGGAGGCGGCGGCGGCCTGTTTTTCGAAATCGGCAGCGTGTTCGTCGGCAATCTTCGCCGCGCGCTCGATGCCTTCGGCGAACCCGGATACACGGGCCTGATCGCCCTGTGCTTTCCACTCGATGTCCGTCATTTGAGGTTTAGCGAGCGCGCAGCAGAATGCGGCAATCTGTTCAAACTGGCTGTGAGACATCCATACCGATTTGTATGGATCGGCTTCTCTTTCGTCGCCGGCGAAAACGGCAACGATGCTGTCTTTTATCGTCAGATAAACCGGCGTGTATTCGCCCGGACCCGAATGCGTAATCTTGACCTCTTCAACGGCCGTCATTTTATCCTTGGGAGCTTGGTGTTGATTTTCATCGCTCATCGAAAATTCCTCTTGCAATCCGGAAATAAATGTCCTAGATTTAGGACATGAACGGAAGGGAATTGTCCCGCCGATCTGGGCAAGGAGGCCCGAATATCATGACCAACAATCAGATCCGCGCTCGCATCCTCGAAACCGCCGACAAGGTCGTCATCAAGCGTAACGGCGAAGTCCATGCCTACGGCGTTATGCCGAACAGCAATGTGACCGGCTGGTATCTGGTCGGCTTCCGTGACGAGCTGGCCCGTGAATTCGAAGGTGAAGCCGCATGACCGCAAAACTTCTGAAAGATGCCGGCGAGGCCCTTTATGGGCCTCAATGGCA
>NZ_QFBC01000039.1 GCF_003122325.1 Rhizobium album | reverse complement strand
ATGTTTATGCCGATAGCGCCTATCGCGGTGACCATTTTGGCAAGGCGGTCATCGCGAAGGGTGGCACGCCGCGTATTGTCGCCACCGGCATGTGGGGACGCGACGAAGCCGAAATCCGAACACGTCTCAATGCCTGGAACCAGCCGATCCAGCGTATCCGCGGTCGGATCGAGAAGATCTTCAGGACCTGGAAACGAAGCTACGGTCTGCGCCGGATGCGATGGTGGGGACTTGCAAAGGCAGGCGTGCAAATTCGCCTGACCGCCATCGCCTACAATATGAAACGGGGTTTGCAGATCATTGCCGCGGCCGGATAGGCCGTGGAACCACACGCAGGGCGCTCCGCCGCCCAACCAGGACGCACCAGAGCGCTAAAGGTCAACGCATGCCGCCGAAAGCCTAAGAAAATTCAGGAAATTCAGCCGTCTATAAATTTCCGCGCAAAGGTCTCGAACAGGCGAATCCATACGCTGCATCATAAATCGGACGCGCGGTTTGTGCTAGTATTATTAGTCCAAACAGCACGCCATGTCGGCAACTGAAAACGCCCGATAATGCTCGCTTATCGGTCACTTATTGCAACTCGGATAGCAGTCTGTCAAATCGGCAAGCACGAGGACGTTATGCGGATACACGGGGCCGGATTCTCACCAGATCCGTCAGTTTTAAACGGGCCTTCATAGTTGACATGTTCATGCAGCGTAAGCGGGTATCGCTGGGCCATGACTTCCCCAAGGTGAGATGATCCATGGCCATGGCGGCATCGAAGAAGGCATCACCATCTTCACCAAGCGGGGGTCGAGAGCTTGCAGAAATTCCTCGCCGATATCCCTACCTGGGAAGGTAGGTGTTCGGCAGTTCCTCGTCGACGAGCAATGCCATCAGCAAAAGATCGAACGCATTGTGTGTAACGAGCCGAAATCATCACCCCTGCGGTCCGCGCCGAATGGATATGTTCAATTTCGTGGAAATGCAGGCGATCGGAGCAGACTTTCGTTGGTGGTTATCTGCTCAGAGTTTGCCTTCACGGATAAGGACTGCCACGGCTTGAGATCTCGTCGCGACACCCAGTTTCTTGAGACATTCGCTGATGTGATATTTGACCACCCGCTCTGACAGATTGATGATGAGGGCAATATCGCCATTGGACTTTCCGCCCGCAGCCCATTTCAGAATTTCAAGCTGGGTGCCGGAAAGCCGACGCACATGCACGCTTTCGTCAACTGACGCTTTGACCCGGCAGAGACCAAGGACTTCCGCCTTCAGGGCGGCGCAGTTTGCGATAACCGTCAGGGCGTGGGGAACCCATTCAGCGAACACTTGGTCATGATGGCACTCAACAGAGACGCTGCTGACAGTGCCTGGCAGCCGAGAGAGAGGCAGGGCGAAACCACCTCGCAAGGGCGTGCTCGTGAGGAATTCCATGTAGTCTCTTTGACGACGGTCGGGATGGATATCGTGTACGCTCCACCTGAACGCTCCATCTGCCCGGGCCGCTCGCGCAAGCGTTGGATCGACATCGGCCCAGCACCGCCGCTCATAATCGAGCATGAAAGGTTCTGGCCAGTTTGTCAGTGTCGGATTAAGCGCAAGTTCGTGCTTGTCGGCCTTATGACAGGCAAGATTGAAACTGTCGAAGCCGAAAGCCTTGAAAGAGGTTTCGAGGTTGCGAAGAAGCTCTTTTGCGCTGGATGCCTGGCCGATGAGTTCGGTTGCCTGTGACAAGCTGCTCATGACGTCGAACGTGAGGTCTCCATCCGTTTTTACCATCCGCACCTCCACGGTATCAACAGACACCCCCTATCCCTAAATTAGGGTAGAAACATTAACAACTGGCTAACAGGTCAGATGGCGGTTTTGCGGCGACCATGTATTTTCCCAGCACTTGGACCGGGTCTTCGGCCGAATTGCCAAATTTCGCAATTATCAAATGGTATAATGGAGTGTAGGGCAAGGATGTTCGGTTTGATCACAACGTCGAGCACAAGTGCAACGCTCTCTGCAATAAAGGAGGCGATGGCCTTCGTCGGGTTCACTCTAGATGGTGTTGTAAAATCGGTTAAACCTGCATTCTCCAATTTCTTGGGCTATACGCAATCCGAGCTGATCGGTTTGACCTATGCGAAGCTTTCGGCAGATGGTTCAGGTGGTCTCAGATTCTCGGCTCTCGGCCAGGAAAAAAGGGTAGCGGGTCAGTTTGGATTTTTGAGCAAGGCCGGTTTTGTCGTCTGGTTGAACGGCTCGTTCCTCCCATTGGTGCGCCGCGGAAAGACTGCGAGCATTGCGCTTGCAGCGGTTGATATCACCGAAAGCAAGGTAAAGGCAGACGATTGCCTTGAAGGAGGTCAATATCGCGGTGAATACGATCGATCAGATCACCCAGCAGAACGCTGCGATGGTGTTGCCCGCCGCCGCGCCGCCGGTCGCCACCCGCTTTCTCATTTGAAGGTTGTTGCAGCGCGGTGATTGATTTGGCCGCAGGCTCCGGTCGGCCGCTTTCGCCTCAAATTCCTTCCGCAATGTCCTCCATCTCTCCGCCCATCAGACACTGGTCAAAACGAAATGAAAAAAAGGGTTCACCTCCACCAGCTCCGCATTGGAATGTATGTCGAGGAGGTGGAAGGGAGAGGGCGTGACTGGCGTGAATGTCCCGGTGCTTTTCTGATCCGCACGTCAGAGCAGATCGAACGTATCCTGCATTGCAACGCGATGAGCGCGGTCATCAACGTCGACAAAGGACGTGACGTGGAGGGAAAGTCGATCTCGGAATTTTCGCAAGCGCAGATCGATCATGAAGCAGAGCTGCTCCGTGACTTTTCTCTCGAAGAGATCCAGCAGGCCAAATCAACGATAGCCAATACCGCTCCAAAAGTTCGGGAACTACTGCTTTCTGCGCATGGGCATGGCACGATAAGTATGGCGTCTGCGACCGAGACTGTCGGAGAGATCATGCGATCGACCCTTGGACAGTCCGGTGCCTTGATCGGCCTGACAAAGCTGAAGAGCAGGGATGAAGGAACCTTCATTCATTGTCTCGCCGTCAGCGCATTGATGATTACCTTCGGACGGTCGCTCGGGTTTGGGGAGGATACCGTTGAGTTGCTAGGCGTTGGTGGCTTGGTCCATGACATCGGAAAGATGACGATTCCAATTTCGATTCTGCAAAAGGCTAGCAAACTTGATGAGAAGGAATTCCAAGTCATCCGCTCTCATCCCGACCGCGGTTATCATCTCCTGGCCCAGATAAAAAATACCTCGCCATTAATACTGGAGGTTTGCAAGCACCATCACGAGAAGTATGACGGATCTGGCTATCCGAATGGTCTTAGGGCTGACGAGATCCCATTTTCAGCCCGAATTGCCGCCATATGCGACGTCTACGATGCGCTGACAACCATACGGTCATATAAGAAGGCCTGGATACAAGCGCAGGCGGTGGATTTGATGCTGAACGCCCGCGGTCATTTCGATCCGAAATTGTTGCGGGAATTTGTGGCCCGGCTCGTGATCGATGGAAAGATCTGAACGCGACCTACAAATAATATTTGAGACTGAGCTTATCGGGGACGTGTAATGGGAAGGGCTAAACATCTAGGACATAGGGTGATAGCGATTATGGACCGCGTCGGCGTCGCGCCGCTGGTTCGAAACTATCATCTTTTCTACACTTGTGTCGCAAACTCAGACCCGGCTATCCGTAAAGCAGTCCGTGATCTGGGTCGCTTTCCCTCTCAAAAAGAGATCGATCGTGTCATCGATCAATTCTGCCCGGAGGCGAACGACTCCTACACCATGCGCACGCACCAAAACATATTCCTCGGGACCTTGGATGAATTTGTCCAACGGTTAAAGAAGGAGGGTGTGGAGCTTTCTTCGTTCAACGACGTAATCGGCCGGGTCACGAATTCCTTGGCGCAGCCAGCGGGTGGGGGCAGGCTAACTCAAGATGTTCTATCGAAAATTGCCGAAATTCTCTCTGAAGCGGGAAACAGACGCGTCGTCGCCACGGAATCTCTGTTGAGGCAACTGCAAGAGAATCGCAACGAGGTTGATGCTCTCAGAAGCGAGCTAATTGAACTCCGAAAGATAGCAAACACGGACTCACTGACGGGGCTAGCCAATCGCCGCGCTTTTGACGACAAGCTGTCGCAACTGATGGGCCAAAAGACACACTTTGTATTACTCCTGGCCGACCTCGACCATTTTAAGCAAATAAATGATGAGCATGGGCATGCTTTTGGCGATCAGGTGCTCAAGGCTGCCGCACAGGTTCTCCGTAAATCTATGGGAGATGACATATTCTTGGCTCGAACGGGCGGCGAGGAGTTTGCAGCGATCGTTCCTGACGCATCCCCGGATCAAGCATTTAGAATAGCCGAGCGGCTCCGATTATCCATGCAGGCAAATCACGTTAGGAAAAATAAGGAAGACGTCGCCGTCACGATCTCCGTCGGGCTGGCCCAATCTCGGTCGTTCGCTGCGTCAAACGATGTGTACGAAGCGGCCGATATGGCACTTTACCAATCCAAGCACGCAGGCCGAAACCGTGTTTCCGGTCACGTCTCGGCAAATGAGATAACATCCGATAACAGGTATCGACTATATAGCGGCACCGACAGTTAGTAACTGTTCAATCGCCGTGCCGGCTTTTGATGGTGATGGGAACAGAGGCGGCCCGGATGGATCACGTGGCGGAAAGCTGAGTATAGCCTTTGAACAGCATGTAGCCGGCGACAATGAAGATGAGCAGGGCGAAAAGCGTGTTGAGTGCCCCCTTTCGGGCTGCGAGCTTGCGGGCGGCAGTGGCGCCAATCAATCCGCCGACAACGCCCCCGCCGATGAACACTGCGGCTAGCACCCAATCGACAAGCCCGGAAAACGCGTAATTGAGCGCCGTCGTCAGGCCGAATGCGGTAACGGCGACAAGGGACGACCCGATGGCAAAGAGGACGGGCATCCCGGTGGCGGCGATCAGCCCCGGAACGATCAGAAAGCCGCCGCCGATGCCGAAGAAGCCTGAGAAGATGCCGGTCAGGATACCGAAGGTCGCCACCTTCGGTGCGTTCTCGCGTGAACATTGGACACCCGGATCGCCTTCGGCGCCGCGCCCCCTGAACATCAGCGCGCCGACGACGAGCATCAGCAGCGCAAAGAAGACGAGGAGGTGCTGGCCATCGACCATCTTGCCGGCGCTCGAGCCGACAAACGCACCGACGACGCCGGCAAGGCTGTAGACCCCGGCGCAACGCCACTTGACATTGCCGAAGCGGGCGTGGCCGAGAAGGTTGGCGAAGGCATTGGCAGCAACCGCGAAGGCACTCGTGCCGATGGCGAGATGCGGATTGGGAACCCCTACGACATAGACCATGAGTGGGACGGCGAGGATGGAGCCGCCGCCGCCAAACAGGCCGAGTGTGAATCCGACAAGGCCGCCCGAGAGCGCGCCGAGGCCATATTGAACGGGTTCCAGATACATGCGCTGCCTTTCGCTGCCCGGTCAGGCGGCCTTTGTCCCGTGACGGGGTGAAACCAGCCATTCCCGGCCCTTGAGCATCGCGTACCAGTAGATCGGCGGAAGCGCTTCGGCCTTGAGATACCAGGCGAGCGAGGAGGGTTTCGTGCCGTCGATCATCCAGGTGGGGAAGGTTGGCAGCAGTTTTCCGCCATAGCCGAACTCGGCGAGAACGATCTTGCCGCGCTCCACGGTGAGCGGGCAGGAGCCATAACCGTCGTATTGGCAGGGCGGCTCCTTTCCGTCGAGCACGGCAAGGACGTTTTCCGCGACGATGGGTGCCTGCTTGCGCGCCGCCGCTGCCGTCTTGGCGTTCGAGGTTGCCGCCGCATCACCCAGTGCGAACACGTTGTCGAAGCGCTTGTGGCGCAGCGTCGCCTCGTCCACCTCGATCCAGCCGCCAGCATTGGCGAGAGGGCTTGTGCGTACGAAGTCCGGCGCGACCTGGGGTGGACAGACATGGATCATGTCGAAGTCCCGCTTTTCGTGAATGACGGCGCCGTCTTCCGTCGTCCGGGCGAAAATGGCGGTCTTCGCCGGCCCGTCGACGGCGACCAGCCGCGATCCGAAGTTGAGGGCCGCCCGATATTTGTCGACATAGGCCATCAGCGCCGGCACATATTCCTTGACGCCAAACAGCACTGGACCCGCATTGTGGAACTCGATCGCCACGGAGCCGATACGGCCCTTGCGGAACCAGTGGTCGCCGGAAAGATACATGGCCTTTTGCGGCGCGCCGGCGCATTTGATCGGCATGGGAGGCTGCGTGAACAAGGCACGCCCGCCCTTCAGGTCCTGGACAAGCCTCCAGGTCAAGGGGGCCGTGTCGTAGCGGTAATTCGACGTGACGCCGTTGTGGCCAAGGCTTTCCGAAAGCCCGTCGATCGCGGCCCAGTCCAGCTTTATGCCGGGCGCGGCGACAAGCATGCGATAGGCGACGCGCCGGCCGTCTTTCAGCTGGACCTCGTTTTTTTCGGGGTCGAAGGCAGCGACTGACGCCTTCTCCCATCGCACCCCTTCCGGCATCACGTCGCTCATCGGCCGAACGGTGTCCTCGGGTTTGAAGATGCCGCCTCCAACCATGGTCCAGCCGGGCTGATAGGCATGCCGCTCGGACGGATCCACGATCAGGATGCCGAGGCCGGGACGGTGCTTGAGCAGGCTGGCCGCCGTTGCGATGCCGGCGGCACCGGCACCGACGATCAGTACGGTGCAGGACAGGACTGGCGAACCGGGGCGGTGCATGTGCAGGCGCTCGGATATGCCGCCGAGATCGTAGCCGACGGCCTTCGCCTGGGCGAGAATGGATTCGGAATTCCGCGTCTTCGCCTCCGCAAGCGCCCACAGTGTCGTCGTGCGCGTTCCGCTGCGGCAGAAGCCGAAGACGGGTTTTGGCATCTGCGCCAGCGCTGCCGCAAATTCGGTAACGTCGACATCGGAAATGGCGCCGCCCGTGACGGGGATGTGCCGGAAATCCATGCCTGCCGCCTCGGCCGCCATCCGCACCTCCCGTGCGGTGGGCTGGCCGGCTTCCTCGCCGTCCGGCCTGTTGGAAATGACGGATCGGTATCCTGCCGCCGCGATCTCCGGAAGATCCGAAAGGGCGATCTGCGGCGAGACGGACAACGTATCGGTAAGTCTGCGGATATCCATGGTTCCTCCCAGGTTATCGGGCCGCCGAGACCGGGCGGCCCAAGGTCAGGCGATAGGCGGCCATGCCGGTGAGCATGGCGACGACGAACAGGCCGACCTCCCAGCGGCCCATCGTCAGGGCAGCGATAGCCGGACCGGGGCAGAGGCCGACGAGCCCCCAGCCGAGACCGAACAGCACGGCGCCACCGAGCAGCGCTCCGTCGAGGCGGCCGTTGGCAGGCACGTGGAACCGGTCGTCGAAGGCAGGCGCCGCTCGCCGCCCGCGGATGCGATAGGCCAGCCAGGACGGTATCAGCGCTCCGCCCATGACGAAGGCGAGAGATGGGTCCCAATGACCCGTCACGTCAAGGAAGGCGAGAACGCGGGCAGGATTGATCATGTCGGAGACGACGAGCCCCGCGCCGAAGAGGAGGCCGCTCGCGATGGCGGCAAGGGTTCTGGCGAGCATCAGGCAAGACCTCCCGTGACGAGGCGGACGGCGAAGACGGTGGCGGCCGCGACAGCCATGAAGACCAGCGTGGCGGTCAGTGAGCGCGGCGACAGCCGCGCCAGACCGCAGACGCCGTGTCCGCTCGTGCAGCCCGAGCCCAGCCGGGTGCCGAAACCGACCAAGAGGCCGGCGATGACCAGCAGAGGCACGGACGAGGTGACGGCGATCTCGGGGCGGCGAATGAACGCGGCGGCCAGGGCCGCGCCAGCCAGGATGCCACCAAGAAAGCCGAGACCGAGCTTGCTGAAGCCCATGCCGGTGAGTCCGGCGGCCGATGCGGCCAGCCCGGAAATGCCGGCGATGCGACCCGTGGTCAGAAGGTAAAGGCCGGCCGACAGGCCGATCAGCACGCCGCCCGACAGCGGCCAGAGGACATTCAGGTCGCTCATGCCGATCACAACGCGTTGAGAGGGATTTTGAGATATTGCACGCCGTTGTCCTCGGCGGGCGGAAGCTGGCCGGCGCGCATGTTGACCTGCACGGAGGGCAGGATCAGTTTCGGCATGGCGAGTGTCGCGTCGCGCTCGGTGCGCATCTTGTAAAACTGATCTTCGGTGACGCCATCACGAAGGTGGATGTTGCCGGTCCGTTCGGCGCCGACGGTGGTCTCCCAGGCATAATGGTCGCGGCCAGGTGCCTTGTAGTCATGGCAAAGAAACATGCGGGCTTCGTCAGGGAGCTTTGTGAGGCGCTGGATGGAGCGGTACAGTTGACGGGCGTCGCCGCCGGGGAAATCGCAGCGCGCCGTGCCGTAGTCGGGCATGAACAGCGTGTCGCCGGGAAAGATCGCATCGCCGACGACATAGGCCAGGCAGGCCGGCGTGTGGCCCGGCACATGCAGCACCGTGGCCTCCATCTGGCCGATCCGGAAGCGGTCGCCGTCATTGAACAACTGGTCGAACTGGCTCCCGTCGCGCTGGAACTCGGTGCCGGCGTTGAAGATCTTGCCGAAGACCTGCTGCACGCGGACGATCTCGCGCCCGATGGCGAGCTGGCCGCCCAGCTCGGCCTGCAGGAGCGGCGCGGCAGAGAGGTGGTCGGCGTGGGCGTGGGTTTCGAGCAGCCACTGTACTTCGAGACTTTCGGATTTTATGTAATCGATCAATGCCTGGGCGGAGGCATTCATGGTGCGTCCGGACGACGCATCATAGTCGAGAACGCTGTCGATGATGGCGCAGGCCCTAGACTGCGGATCGCGCACGACGTGGCTGATGGTAAAGGTCTGATCGTCGAAGAATGACGTGACAACCGGGCTTTTCGTCTGATCTGCGAGGGCGGCTTCGATGATCTCGCGGGCATGGTCGAGGGGAAGATCTGCAGCAGGGCCGTTCATGGCGATGTCCTCCGTGGTTGATTTCCTTAAAAATACATATTTACAGTAATTATGCAATTATGTATTTTCTAGCCTTGCAAACAAACTGCGGCTATCACGGGTCATCCGAATGCAGTCAGGATTCCGACCATGACCGAAACGAGCCTCCTACCACCCCCGCGCATCAACGATGTCGCGCCTGGATTTGCAGCCCGCTCTACCGCCGGGCCAATCACGCTTTCGGCGTTTCGTGGCCGCTGGCTGCTCTTCTTCTCGCATCCGGCAGATTTCACACCGGTCTGCACCAGCGAGTTCATCGCGCTCGCCCGCGCGGCGGCGGACTTCGAGGCGCTCGACTGCGCCCTCCTCGGCCTCTCCGTGGACAGCCTTTATGCCCATATCGCCTGGCTGCGTGACATCGAGGCGCGGTTCGGGGTGAAGGTCACCTTCCCGCTCGTCGAGGACAGCGCAATGGTGATCGCCCGCGCCTACGGCATGATCGACAGCGCTTCCGAAAGCAGCGCGACCGTGCGCGCCACCTATGTGATCGATCCGCAGGGCGTCATTCGTGCCATCATATGGTATCCGATGAATGTCGGCCGTTCGGTCGATGAACTCCTGCGTCTTGTGGCGGCCCTCCAGGCTGCCGAGCGTCAGGATGCCTCCACGCCCGAGGGCTGGCGGCCCGGGGATGCGCTTGTCGAGCAAGCACCCGTCGTCCTGGCGGATGGCGACAAGCCGGCTGCGGGCGAGGCCTGGTACTTCCGGGAGAAACGGACATGAACGGAAAGCCGACCGTCTCCGTGGAGACGATGATCGTCAAGGCACCAGAAGCGGCTGATTTCATGCGCCAGTTCAGCAATGCGAACCGTCTCATGCTGTTGTGCCAGATCGCGCGTGAAGAGTGCTCGGTCAGCGATATCCAGGCGGCGCTCGGCATCAAGCAGCCGGCGCTCTCCCAGCAATTGGCCGAACTGCGGCAGGCTGGACTCGTCAAGACGCGGCGGGAATCGCGCCAGATCTACTATTCGATCGCCGATGGCCGGGCCGAGGCCGTGATGAACCTGCTGTTCAACCTGTTCTGCGGCGTGAAGGCGACGGCTCACGCCGACTTTGCGGCGGCAGTGACCGAAGGACAAGACGCCGCGGCCAACGCGATGGCCAGAAGAGGTGATTCCGCCCATTTCGCGCGCATCGTCCGCACGGAATAGTCTCGTAACCGTGCAAGCGAGGTGATCCGTGACCGCGCCCCCATCGTCAGGTCCTTCAATACACCTCGATGACGGTGAAAATATTGATATTTGCCGGATGGCGGCGACACACAACCAGAAATTTCCCGAATTTTATTGAAACACCAATTCGTTAGCAAGTGTCTAACTGGCCATGTGGCGCGCGTTGGCGCGCACGATTATCCTCCGATAACTGGGAGGAAAGCGCAGCATGGATGTCAATATCATTGTGTGAAGAAGATGGGCTCGGAAAATGAAGTTGAGAATTTGTTGAAGGTTAACGAGTCGCCCTATGCTGAAGCGTGCGAAGAAATCGCCCGCAGGCTGTCAGCTTCGTCGCGGCATCACCTTGAAGATGAGTTCATCCGCTACGCCCTCGACAGCGCAGCAATCGTGGTGAACACGGACGTTCAAGGAACGATTACGTTCGCCAACAGCAAGTTCTGCGAAATCAGCGGCTATTCGCAGGTCGAGCTTGTCGGGTCCAATCACCGGATGTTGCACTCCGGCACCCATGATAAGGCCTTTTTCAAGGCGATGTACCGCGAAATCGCCCAGGGCCGGAATTGGCATGGCGAGATCTGCAATCGCCGAAAGGACGGTTCGCTCTACTGGGTTGACACCACGATCGTTCCGCATGTGAATGCGCGCGGCAAGATCGATAGCTACACCGCGATCCGTTTTGACATCTCCGAACGAAAAGAGTTGGAATGCGCCTTGCTATCGAGCAAGGAGCATCTCAAGCAGATCGCCAACATCGATCCGTTGACAGGCCTCCCCAACCGCCGGTACTTCCAGGAGCACCTGGAAACGCTGGTGTCGGAGCACGCGGCCGGCGGCCAGTCTTTTCATTTTGGCCTGATGGATGTCGATTCTTTCAAGGAGATCAACGACTCCTTCGGACACTACGCCGGCGACGTTTTGCTCCAGAGCGTCGGTGGGCGGCTGCGGCCGCTCGGAGGTGACCGGCTGTTCATCTCGCGTGTCGGCGGAGACGAGTTCGCGTTGATCCTCGTCGGAGCGTCGGACGAAGAAGCCTCGCTGTTCTTTGAATGCGTTCTGGAGACAATTCGGGAGCCGATAGCGATCGGAGCGACCACGCGCCGCTGCTCCGCCAGTATCGGCATTGCCGCCTGCCCCCGCGATGCTGCAGATGCGGAAAGCCTGATCAAGGCCTCAGATCTGGCGCTCTATCAGGCGAAGGCCCTCGGTCGCGACCGCGCCGAAAAGTTTCAGCTGCATTTGCGCGAATCTGCAGAGCGGAAGGCTGCGTTCCTCGAAGAGATCGGGAACGGGCTCAAGCGCGGAGAGTTCGAGCTGCACTATCAGCCGATCGTCCTGGCGCGCGAGGCCGGGAAATTCTCGCTTGAAGCCTTGATGCGTTGGCGCCATCCGCGGCTTGGCCTGCTGGCTCCGGGACAGTTCGCTGAAGGCTTCGAAGACCAGGCTGCGCGGGCCGCGCTCGGCATGTTCATGCTCGAGCGCATATTCCAGGACGTCGCAACGTTCCGTGCGCAGGGCCTGCCGTTGCGCCGCGTCGCCATGAACCTCACCAATTCGGATTTCCGATCCGACGTCTTTCTCGACCGCTTCTTCGAGCTCTGCGCAGAGACCGGCATTCCGCCCGAGCAATTCTGTGTCGAGGTGACCGAAGGCATGTTTCTCGGTCTCAACCAGAAGCGCGTCGGCTCCGGATTGCGTCACCTGCACCAATCCGGAGTCGAAATCGCGCTCGACGATTTCGGGACGGGCTACGCTTCGCTCACCCATCTGCGACACCTCCCGATCGACCGGCTGAAGATCGACAGGAGCTTCGTCGCAAATATGGCGACGTCGCCGGAAGATCGGGCGATCATCCGCGGCGTCATCGATATTGCGCATAGCCTCGGAAAGGTCGTCACGGCCGAAGGTGTCGAAACCGTCGATCAGGTCAAGCTCCTGCATCGGATGAAATGCGACCTGTTGCAAGGCTGGTACTTTAGCAAGGCGTGTCCGGTGGCCGATCTTGCGCACGTATTGTCAAAGATGCCGACGGTTAAGGGACACGCCCCGCACCGACCGGCAACAAGGCATGCGGCAAGCGGATAGTCATGATCGACCTCGCGAAACGCCTCTCGCGAACCCGCCTTGCCGATCGTCGTTCCGAGGGTGCAGATGGCTGCGTCAACCTTCCACCAGTCGGCCTCTTGCGGCAGGTCGTCGAAACGGACGATCGGTGCGACCAGTTTGCGATGACTGGTACTGAGAGGACGGCGTGAGGGGGCAATCACGGTTTCGACCCGCGGATCTTCGAGGGCTTGCGTCAAGAGCTGGTGGCCGCCGAGACCGGTTGCGCCGATCAGCAGAAGTTTCATGTCAAGCCTCCGAAGCTTTCCGGTCCCAGATTTCGTTCTGCTCCTTGCGAACCATGTCCGCCGCGCTCGCAGGGCGGACAGTCCGGTAGGCCGGGTTAACGGCTTCGATAACCTCGATCATCGCTTCGATCATGTCATCGGGATCGTGCTGGCGGTCGAGCTCGCGCACCGGCCAATGCGCGATCACGCGCTCGCCCTGGCCCCACCATTGGTCCATGCTCTCCATGCCGGTGTCGTTGAAACCGGTGCGGAAGGCGCCGGGATTGACGGTCACCACCTC
>NZ_QFBC01000038.1 GCF_003122325.1 Rhizobium album | reverse complement strand
GCTTGGGGATGAACTCCTTGGCCTGCCTATCATAACGCAATACTACAGGCATAAACACCTCTCCTGCGAGCATCCCCAAAAACGACAAACCCGCCGATAAAAATCGACGGGTTTGTCAGTAGTCTGAGGGCGGGGCAGGTCCCCGCCCTTTGTTTATGTCGGCTTGCCGTTCTCGTCGACCAGACCGTACTGGCGATAAAGCGCCATCTCGTCGCCGGCAATGAAGGCGAAGATCTTCGCGCCGTCCGCGCGGCGCTGCGTCAGGTAGACCACCGAAAAGGGGATGGACAATTGCGCGCCGCCGGGCCGCCGGTACTCTGCGGTGTAGAAGACCTCGATCCGATCGTGGTCTTCGTGCAGGGGCTGGGCGATCACCTTTTCGACACGCATCGCCGTCGTGCCGATCGCCTTGTAGAAGGCATATCCCTCGTCCAGCATCCGTCCGAAATTCTCGTCGTTGGTGCCGGCCTCCACCGTGCCCTCGAAGGAGAGGCCAAGGAAGTGTTCGGCAAAGAACGAGCGCAGGGTGGGGATGTGTGACGGATCGGCCAGCGATTGCTCGAAAGCCTTCGCATACCGTTTGAAAAAATCGGCATAATCGAAACTCTGGGCCGGGCGATCCTTTGTCCTGAACTGACTGACAGGCATCTTGCGTCCTCCGTTTTGTCCACCATAACACGGATCGCCCCTTTTGGTTTCCGGGAGTACCGCTTTGCCCGGCTTGCCCATTGCACGCCTGCCGGCTTTTCGCTAAGAGACGCCGCATTATGCCGCTCAGGGGGACCGGGCGGTCTCTTCGGCCGGGCGCCAGCAAGCGCCGTCACGCATCTGGAATGATCGAATGGCACGCATCGTGATGAAATTCGGCGGCACGTCCGTCGCGGATCTTGACCGTATTCACAACGTTGCCCGCCATGTGAAACGTGAAGTCGATGCCGGCCACGAGGTTGCCGTGGTGGTCTCAGCAATGTCGGGCAAGACCAACGAACTGGTCGCCTGGGTCCAGAACATGCCGAAGGTTTCGGGGGGAAATGCCCCCTTCTACGATGCGCGTGAATACGACGCCATCGTCGCTTCCGGCGAGCAGGTGACGTCCGGCCTGCTGGCGATCGCGCTGCAGTCGATCGGCATCAATGCCCGCTCCTGGCAGGGCTGGCAGATCCCGATCCGTACCGACAACGCCCACGGTGCCGCCCGCATCCTTGAAATCGAGGGCGAGGAGATCGTCCGCCGCATGGGTGAGGGCCAGGTTGCCGTCATCGCCGGCTTCCAGGGGCTCGGCCCGGACAACCGTATCGCCACCCTCGGCCGCGGTGGTTCCGACACCTCGGCCGTGGCGATTGCCGCCGCCGTCAAGGCGGATCGTTGCGACATCTATACCGATGTCGACGGCGTCTACACCACCGATCCCCGCATCGAGCCGAAGGCGCGGCGGATGAAGAAGATCGCCTTCGAGGAAATGCTCGAAATGGCGTCGCTCGGCGCCAAGGTGCTGCAGGTCCGCTCCGTCGAGCTTGCCATGGTGTTCAAGGTTCGCACCTTCGTGCGCTCCAGTTTCGTAGACCCCGATGCGCCGGGCATGGGTGATTTCGACAATCCGCCCGGTACGCTGATTTGTGACGAGGAAGAGATCGTGGAACAGGAAGTTGTCACCGGCATCGCCTATGCCAAGGATGAGGCCCAGATTTCGCTCCGGCGCCTTGCCGACCGGCCGGGTGTTTCCGCCGCGATCTTCGGCCCGCTGGCCGAAAACCACATCAACGTCGACATGATCGTGCAGAACATTTCCGAAGACGGTTCGCGCACCGACATGACGTTCACGGTGCCTTCGGGCGACCTCGAAAAGGCGGGCAAGGTTCTCTCCGAAAACAAGGAGAAGATCGGCTACGACGTCATCCAGAGCGAATCAGGCCTGGTGAAGGTTTCGGTCATCGGCATCGGCATGCGTTCGCACGCCGGCGTTGCGGCGACCGCTTTCCGCGCACTTGCCGAAAAAGGCATCAACATCAAGGCGATCACGACGTCGGAAATCAAGATTTCCATCCTTATCGACGGCGCCTATGCCGAACTTGCTGTTCGGACTTTGCATTCCTGCTACGGTCTCGATAAGAGTTGATCGTAAGCCTGTTTTGACATCCTGCGGTGCTTTTTGCGCCGTGGTCGCCATGGACGGGTTGGAAGCATAGTTTTCGGGAGCATGCACGCGATGAGAGACCTGTCCGCAGGTCCGCGCGTCCTTCTCAAGCGGTTGCGCGAGTTGATGGCGGAACCGCTTGGGCCTCAGGAGCGTCTGGACCAGATTGTTCGCCATATTGCGCAGAACATGGTTGCGGAAGTGTGCTCCGTCTATGTGCTGCGTGCCGACGGCGTTCTCGAACTCTATGCCACCGAAGGTCTCAACAAGGATGCCGTGCACCTGGCGCAATTGAAGATGGGGCAGGGCCTCGTCGGCACGATTGCCGCCAGTGCCCAGCCGCTCAATCTTTCCGATGCCCAGGCGCATCCCGCCTTCCGCTACCTGCCCGAAACCGGCGAAGAAATTTATCATTCCTTCCTCGGCGTGCCGATTTTGCGCGCCGGCCGCACTCTTGGCGTTCTCGTCGTCCAGAACAAGGCGCAACGGAACTACCGGGAGGAAGAGGCAGAGGCGATGGAAACCACCGCCATGCTGCTGGCGGAAATGATTGCAACCGGCGAATTGAAGAAGATCACCCGCCCGGGGCTGGAGCTCGACCTCACCCGGCCGGTGACGATCGAAGGCGACAGCTATAGCGAAGGCATCGGGCTCGGTTACGTCGTGCTGCACGAACCGCGCATCGTCGTCACCAACCTGCTCAACGACGACACCGAGAAGGAAATCAACCGGCTCGCCGAGGCGCTCGGCTCGCTGCGCATCTCCATCGATGACATGCTGTCGCGGCGCGAAGTGTCGATGGAAGGCGAGCATCGCGAGGTTCTGGAAACCTACCGCATGTTCGCGCATGATCGCGGCTGGGTGCGCAAGCTGGAAGAGGCGATCCGCAACGGCCTGACGGCGGAAGCGGCGGTCGAGAAGGTGCAGAGCGACACCAAGGCGCGGATGATGCGCCTGACCGATCCCTACCTGCGGGAGCGGATGCACGATCTCGAAGATCTCGCCAACCGTCTGTTGCGGCAGCTGACCGGTTTCGGACCGGGCACGATGGGCAACGGCTTTCCGCAGGATGCGATCATTCTTGCGCGCGCCATGGGCGCTGCCGAACTGCTCGACTATCCGCGGCAGAACCTGCGCGGGCTCGTGCTGGAGGAAGGCGCGGTCACCAGCCATGTGGTCATCGTCGCCCGTGCCATGGGCATTCCCGTCGTCGGCCAGGCAGTCGGCATCGTCGCGCTGGCGGAAAACGGTGATGCGCTGATCATCGATGGCGACGAGGGCGCCGCCCATCTGCGCCCGCCGGCCGATCTGCAGAAGGCCTACGAAGAAAAGGTGCGGCTGCGTGCCCGCCGGCAGGAACAGTTCCGCGCCCTGCGCGATGTCGAGCCGGCCACCCGGGACGGCAAGCTCATCAACCTGCAGATGAATGCCGGCCTGCTCGTCGACCTGCCGCAGCTGTTCGAATCGGGCGCCACCGGCATCGGCCTGTTCCGCACCGAACTGCAGTTCATGATCGCTTCCAACATGCCGAAGGCGGATGAACAGGAAGAGTTTTACCGCAACGTGCTGAAGCAGGCGGCCGGCCGGCCGGTGACCTTCCGCACGCTGGATATCGGCGGGGACAAGGTGCTCTCCTATTTCCGGGCGCATGAAGAGGAAAACCCGGCGCTCGGCTGGCGGGCGATCCGCCTGGCGCTCGACCGGCCGGGCCTGCTGCGCACCCAGCTTCGCGCCCTGCTGCGCGCGTCGAGCGGCGCCGAACTGAAGATGATGATCCCGATGGTGACGGAGGTTTCGGAGATCCGGGCGGTTCGCGAACTGTTCCAGAAGGAAGTGCAGCACCTGTCGAAGTTCGGCTACCAGCTGCCGCGCAAGCTGCAGTTCGGCGCCATGCTGGAAGTGCCGGCCCTGCTCTGGCAGCTCGACGAACTGATGGACGAGGTGGATTTCGTCTCCGTCGGCTCCAACGACCTCTTCCAGTTCTCGATGGCGGTCGACCGCGGCAATGCGCGTGTGGCGGATCGTTTCGACGTGCTCGGACGACCTTTTCTACGCATCCTGCGCGATATCGTGCGGGCGGCGGAACGCAACGAGACGCCGGTGACCCTGTGCGGCGAGATGGCCGGCAAGCCTTTGTCGGCCATGGCGCTTCTCGGCATCGGTTTCCGTTCGGTGTCGATGTCGCCGACGGCCATCGGTCCGATCAAGGCGATGCTGCTCGGGCTCGACGTCGGCCAGCTTTCCGAGGTGCTGAACGCCGCACTCGACGAACGCAAGCCGGGCGCCCCGATCCGGGAAATCCTGGCGCAATTCGCCGAAGCGCACAATATTCCGCTGTAAAAGACACCAAGAACAAAATCCGGAGTGAAGATTGGCTCAGCTTCCTGTTGAAAAGATGCGCGAACTGGAGCGCCGGTTCGGCGAGATCGAGGCGCGCATGTCAGCGGGCCCGCCGGCCGATGTCTATGTGAAGCTGGCTTCGGAATATTCCGAATTGCAGCCGGTGGTCGGCAAGATTCGCGAGTATCAGAAGGCCCAGGCCGAGGCGACCGATCTCGAAGCCATGCTCGCCGACAAATCCGTCGACCGCGAGATGCGCGATCTTGCCGAAATCGAGCTCCCAGACGTCAAGGACCGGCTGGATGCGCTCGGCAAGGATATCCAGATCCTGCTGCTGCCCAAGGATGCCGCGGACGAAAAGAGTGCTATCCTGGAAATCCGTGCCGGCACGGGCGGGTCCGAGGCGGCATTGTTTGCCGGCGATCTTTTCCGCATGTACGAGCGATTCGCTGCCGCCCACAATTGGAAGGTCGAAGTGCTGTCCGCAAGCGAAGGCGATGCCGGCGGCTTCAAGGAAATCATCGCGACGATCAGCGGCCGCGGTGTCTTTTCGCGGCTGAAATTCGAATCGGGCGTGCACCGCGTCCAGCGGGTTCCGGAAACGGAGGCGAGCGGCCGTATTCATACCTCGGCGGCAACAGTTGCTGTTCTTCCGGAAGCCGAAGAAATCGACATCGAGATCCGCGCCGAAGACATCCGCATCGATACGATGCGCTCCTCGGGGGCTGGCGGACAGCACGTCAACACCACCGATTCGGCCGTGCGAATCACCCATCTGCCGACCGGCATCGTGGTGACCAGTTCGGAAAAGAGCCAGCACCAGAACCGCGCCAAGGCGATGCAGGTTCTGCGTGCAAGACTTTACGACGCCGAACGGCAGCGCAGCGACAGCGAACGTTCGGCCGAACGCAAGAGCCAGGTCGGTTCCGGTGACCGCTCGGAACGCATCCGCACCTACAATTTCCCGCAGGGCCGGGTGACCGACCACCGCATCAACCTCACCCTCTACAAGCTCGACCGCATGATGATGGGCGAGATCGACGAGGTGGTCGATGCGCTGCTGTCGGATTACCAGGCGGGACAACTTGCGCAACTGGGCGAGCAGCAACTGTGACCGCAAACGGCGCGACGCTCGGGGAATGGGTCGCGACGGCGAGAGCGCGGTTTTCCGCGGCGGGACTGCCGGATGCGGCGATCGAGGCCCGGCTGTTGCTGGGCGGTTTGCTGGGTCTCTCGAATACCGAGGTTTTTACCGGCGGTGACCGCTTGCTCGGCGAGGCCGAGCGGCAAGCCGTTGCGGTCGCCATCGAGCGGCGGTTGAAACGTGAGCCGGTGCACCGCATCCTCGGTCACCGGGAATTCTTCGGGCTTGATCTGCGCCTGTCGCGCGAAACGCTGGAGCCACGCCCCGATACCGAAATCCTGGTCGAAAAGACGCTTTTTTACTTGCGGCGCATTGTCGCGGAAAAAGGCAGGGCTCGGATCCTTGACCTCGGTGTTGGCACCGGCGCCATCGGCCTTGCCCTGCTCAAGGAATGTCCGCAAGCCGAATGTCTCGGCAGCGATGTCTCCGAGGACGCCCTTGCAACGGCGATGGCGAACGCCCATCTCAATGGTGTGGCGGAGCGCTACTGTACGATCAGAAGCGACTGGTTTGCCGGGATCGACGGAAAATTCGACGTTATCGTCTCAAATCCGCCCTATATCGCCAGTAGTGTCATCCATGAGCTTGATCCTGAAGTCAGGGATTTCGATCCCTTGGCTGCATTGGACGGCGGCAAGGATGGGCTGGATGCCTATCGTGCCATTGCCGCAGATGCCGGATCTTTCCTCGCCTTGGACGGGATTGTGGCGGTCGAAATCGGTTTCGACCAGAAGCAATCCGTGACGGCTCTTTTTACGCAAAAGGGTTTCCTGCTTGCCGAATCGGCACAGGACTACGGACATAATGATCGTGTCCTTGTGTTTGCTTGCAACAATACGAAATAAAATGTTGCAGGAGCACAGCTAAATTTGGCGGAGCAAAGAGAAAGGGCTTGGATTTCCGCGGGAAGCGGGCTAGTTTGCCCTCACGTATCGGGTGGCCGGGAAGAACGTGGATTCGTTCCAGACGGATCGGCCTCAAGTTATCTCCTTGAAAAGAGTTCGAGGGTTGACGATTTTCTGATGCGTGAATCAGTTAATTTGACTTCACCAGCGCAGAACGATGCTAGGTCGTCGTCTGCCATCGGCATATATGGCTTCGATCCATGCGGGATCCGGCACTGATGCCATTTTACCATCACACAAGCGAAATTCAGGTGAGCGATCGATGAGGCCAGGACAGCAGAACAAGCGCGGTCGAGGGCGTGGTAATAACAACAACAATGGTGGCGGCGGTAACAACAACAACTTCAACCGCAAGGGTTCCAACCCGCTGACCAGAACATATGACAGCTCCGGCCCCGATGTGAAGATCCGCGGTACTGCCCAGCATATCGCCGAAAAATATTCCACCCTGGCCCGTGATGCGCAGAGTGCCGGCGACCGCGTCATGGCGGAAAACTATCTGCAGCACGCCGAACATTACAACCGCATCATCGCTGCTGCGCAGTCGCAGATGCAGGAACGCTTCCAGCGCGACGACCGCACCGACTACAATGATCGCGATGGCGATGACATGGATGTCAACAGCGGCGATCTGGACGACGTCGCTGCCACTCCCGCTCCGCCACAGCAGCAGGAACCTGTCAGCCAGCCGGTCGTGGCCCAGCAGCCTCAGGCACCGCAGCAGCCGCGCCAACCGCGCCGCCAGCAGGAGCGCCAGCCGTCCGTACAGCAGCCGGCTCCGGTCGCCATCGTCGCGGAGCAGCCGGTGATCACCGGCTCTGGCCCGCAGCCGGTGATCGAGGGCACGCCGGCGGAAGTCGCCATCGAGGCGGAGACCGCAGCCGAAGCCGCCGCCCCGCGTGAAAAGACGCCGCGCCGGCGCGCGGGTGCAGCCACCCGCCCCCGCCGCCAGCCGCGCCGCAGTGCGGAAGAAGGCGCTGAAGGCGAGGGTGCTTCTGAAGCCCCGGCCCTCGAGACAGCCGCTTCGGAATGACGGCGTGCCGGATCATGCCGGCAGCTTGCATCGTCAAGAATTGACCAACGTCAAAACCCCGGCCTGTCCGGGGTTTTTGCTGCAACGGCCTCTTTAAATTGCCGATTTGAGCGACCATATCTCCTCTGAAGGCCAGCCGGCCCAACCGGCTCGCCGAGAAGGTTCGCCATAACGGGGACCTATCCTGTCACGTCGTTTCGTGCCGATTCGGGCGGAGCGATCTTATGGAGGTATGGAATGAATATTGAAAAATACTCCGAGCGGGTACGCGGTTTTCTGCAATCCGCCCAGACCTATGCGCTGGCCGAAGGCCATCAGCAGTTCACGCCCGAGCACGTGCTCAAGGTGTTGCTTGATGACGACCAGGGCATGGCGTCCTCGCTGATCGAGCGCGCCGGTGGCAATGCCAAGGAAGCCCGGCTTGCCAATGACAGTGCCCTTTCCAAGCTGCCGAAAGTATCCGGCGGCAATGGTTCCGTCTATCTTTCGCCGCCGCTTGCCAAGGTGTTCACCACCGCGGAAGACGCCGCCAAGAAGGCCGGCGACAGCTTTGTCACCGTCGAGCGGCTGCTTCTGGCGCTGGCCATCGAATCATCGGCTTCGACGTCCGCCAGCTTGAAGAAGGCCGGCGTGACCGCCGCTTCGCTCAATCAGGTGATCAACGACATCCGCAAGGGCCGCACCGCCGACAGCGCCAATGCCGAACAGGGTTTTGACGCGCTGAAGAAATATGCCCGCGATTTGACCGCCGAAGCCCGCGAAGGCAAGCTTGATCCGGTGATCGGCCGTGACGACGAAATCCGCCGCACCATCCAGGTCCTCTCCCGTCGCACCAAGAACAACCCGGTGCTGATCGGCGAACCCGGTGTCGGCAAGACGGCGATCGCCGAAGGCCTTGCGTTGCGCATCGTCAATGGCGACGTGCCGGAATCGTTGAAAGACAAGCGGCTGATGGCGCTCGACATGGGTGCATTGATTGCCGGCGCGAAATTCCGCGGCGAGTTCGAAGAGCGCCTGAAGGCTGTCCTCAACGAGGTGCAGGCCGAAAACGGCGAGATCATCCTGTTTATCGACGAGATGCACACGCTGGTCGGTGCCGGCAAGGCCGATGGCGCCATGGACGCCTCCAACCTGCTGAAGCCGGCTCTTGCCCGCGGCGAACTGCATTGTGTCGGTGCCACGACGCTCGACGAATACCGCAAGCATGTGGAAAAGGACCCGGCGCTTGCCCGCCGTTTCCAGCCCGTGGTTATCGACGAGCCGACGGTCGAGGATACGATCTCCATCCTGCGTGGCCTCAAGGAAAAATACGAGCAGCATCACAAGGTCCGGATCTCCGATTCGGCTCTGGTTGCGGCTGCGACCTTGTCGAACCGCTACATTACCGACCGCTTCCTGCCCGACAAGGCCATCGACCTGATGGACGAAGCGGCTGCCCGCCTGCGCATGCAGGTCGATTCCAAGCCGGAAGAACTCGACGAACTCGATCGCCGTATCATCCAGCTGAAAATCGAGCGCGAAGCCTTGAAGAAGGAGTCCGACCAGGCGTCCGTCGACCGTCTCGGCCGGCTGGAAACCGACCTGACTTCCCTTGAAGAACAGGCTGATGCCCTGACGGCCCGCTGGCAGTCGGAAAAGCAGAAGCTCGGGCTTGCCGCGGAGTTGAAGGGTCGCCTCGACGAGGCGCGCAACGATCTGGCCATTGCCCAGCGCAAGGGCGAGTTCCAGCGCGCCGGCGAGCTTGCCTACGGCATCATCCCGGGTCTCGAAAAGCAGCTTGCCGCCGCCGAGGAGCAGGACGGCAGCACCGGCGGCATGGTTCAGGAGGTTGTCACCCCCGACAACATCGCCCATATCGTCTCGCGCTGGACCGGTATCCCGGTCGACAAGATGCTCGAAGGCGAGCGTGAAAAGCTGTTGCGCATGGAAGACGAGCTGGCAAAGTCCGTCGTCGGCCAGGGCGATGCGGTGCAGGCCGTCTCGCGCGCCGTGCGTCGGTCGCGCGCCGGGCTGCAGGATCCGAACCGGCCGATCGGCTCGTTCATCTTCCTTGGTCCGACCGGCGTCGGCAAGACCGAACTGACCAAGGCGCTTGCCCGCTTTCTCTTCGACGACGAGACGGCACTGGTACGCATGGACATGTCGGAATACATGGAGAAACACTCCGTATCCCGCCTGATCGGTGCGCCTCCGGGGTATGTCGGTTATGACGAAGGTGGCGCATTGACGGAGGCGGTTCGCCGCCGGCCCTACCAGGTCGTGCTGTTCGACGAAATCGAAAAGGCGCATCCGGATGTCTTCAACGTGCTGCTGCAGGTGCTGGATGACGGTCGTTTGACCGATGGCCAGGGCCGGACGGTCGACTTCAAGAACACCATGATCATCATGACCTCGAACCTTGGTGCCGAATACCTCACCAATCTCGGCGAGGACGAGGACAGCGAGGCCGTGCGCGAGCCGGTGATGAATGTGGTCAAGGCGTCTTTCCGTCCGGAATTCCTCAACCGCGTCGATGAGATCATCCTGTTCCATCGGCTGCGCCGCAAGGAGATGGGTGCGATCGTCGAGATCCAGCTCAAGCGCCTCGCCGAACTGCTGGTCGAACGCAAGATCACGCTCGAGCTTGATGAGGATGCGCGTATCTGGCTTGCCGACAAGGGTTACGATCCGGTCTACGGTGCGCGCCCGCTGAAGCGGGTGTTCCAGAAATACGTCCAGGATCCGCTGGCCGAGAAGATTCTTGGCGGGGAGATCCCGGATGGAGTTCGGGTTCACGTCACCTCGGGTTCGGACCGATTGCTGTTTTCGGTCCGGCCGGCAGTCGGCAAAGCCGCCTGAGCGGATATTGCGGCGATGAAAAAACGAAATGGCGGCTCACGGGCCGCCATTTTTTGTTTCGTTTCGGCGCTACTGCTTCCGCATGTTGTTTTTGTAAAAGCGCTGCGCACTTCTGCGCGACATGCCCCATCCCGATCAGCGGCTGGCGACCTGCTTGGCCTTGTCGTCGGTGCCGAGCAGCGCGTCGATGCGTTTGCGCTCGACCTCGAATTTCGCCAGTGTCTCGCCGTCCAGCGATTTGCCGCCGGGCAGGCGCACGCGCAACGGATCGACCTTGGTGCCGTTGACGATCAGTTCGTAATGGAGGTGCGGACCGGTCGAAAGACCCGTCGTCCCCACCCAGCCGATCACCTGGCCCTGGGTGATTTTCGCCCCCGGCCGGACATTCTTGGCAATGGCGCTCTGATGGTTGTAGGAGGAGATGTAACCATTGGCATGGCGAATCAGCGTCTGATTGCCATAGCCGCCGGAATCCCAGCCGGCCTTCTCGACCACGCCGTTGCCGGCTGCGATGATCGGCGTGCCGCGGGGGGCCGCCCAGTCCGTGCCGGTATGCATGCGCGAATAACCGAGGATCGGGTGCCGGCGCATGCCGAAACCCGACTTGAACACCCCGTTCGGCACGGGATTGCGCAGCAGGAACTGCCGGATGCTTTTGCCGTTTTCGTCGAAATAGTCGATCGACATGTCATCGGGATTCTGGAAACGATAGAACCGCGTCTGGGTGTCGCCGAAATAGGCATTGACGTAGAGAAGTTCGGAATCGGCCGTCGCCTGGCCACTTTCATCGGCGACCGAGAAGAAGGCCTCGAGCGAATCCGTCGGCTTCAGCTGCGCCTGGAAATCGACATTGCTGGCAAGCAGCTTGACCACAAGGGCGGTCATGTCCTGGTTCATGCCGTAAGACAGCGCCGCGCGGTAGATGCCGTCATAGACGCGCGGCAGGTCGCGGTTGGCGACTGTCTGCGCCGGCCGGCCGTCGAAGGCGGTCGCGATGGCGTCGAGCATCGGCGGTTCGGTGCCGCGCACGAAACTGCCCTTGTCGTTGAGCGCGACCGTCAGCACATGGTGGCCGCGGCGATAGACGCTGGCGCGGACGATCTTGGCCTTTTCGCCCCTCTGGATGATACCGATGCGCAGGACATCGCCTTCCAGAAGTTTAGGCTCTTCGAGCAGCGGTTCGGCATAGGATTGCACGTCTTCCGCCTCGGCCTTCGAATAACCGGAATCGGCCATCGCCTGGGCGATCTTGGTCTCGCGGCTGACCGGAATGATGTCGTCGGCATATTCCGGGGTTTCCGGCGTGATCGATTGCGGCGCCGAAACCGACATGTTCTCTTCGAGAATACGCGCGGATGCCAGGCCTTCGGTCAGATCGACGTCGTTTTCGTCGGCGGCAAAGCGCCGGGGATCGACATAATAGAGGGCCGCGAGCTGGGAATTGCCGTCCGTCAGGACCGAGCCGTTGGAGCGGACGTTTTCCTCCACCTCTTCCAGCGACATAGACGGCGCGTAAGTGAAAGGGGAGCTGCGCGTGGGGAAGGCAATGGTCTTCAGGCTGACTTCGGATTCCACGTCCGATCCATAGATGACACCGGCGCGGGCCGCTGCAACCGGCATCTTCTCGTCGGTGGAAAAGATTGTCAGCGGGTCGAAGGCCGGATAATCCTCGGTGGTGATGTGGCTGGCGGCCAGCGCCATCTTCACATGGGCGAAGGGGCGGCGGCGCACGACTTCCTTCTCACCCTCGTGGACGACGGTGGAGACATCCATGATCTGGCGATCGACCGGCTTGGCGGCGATCGCTGTGGCAAACAACCGGCTGCCGCGCTTGACGTTGTTCTCCGCAGTACCTGCAGCATTGTCGATATCGGTGGTCGCGAAGGCTTCGGCGGGAATGGCCAGCTGCTGGCGGCCGTCGAGGGCGGCAAACAGCGCGACACCCATCAGGATGCTGGAGGTGATGCCGGTTAGAAAGGTGCCGGAAAGCCAGCGCAGGGAAATCTCGCGCCGATCGGGCGCGCGGCGGCCGTCCGCCAGAATTGGCGGCTCGTTGCCCAGGGAGCGGATCATATTCTTGTCCGATACCATGCCGACCCTGTGTCTTTCCCCGTTATTGCACGTCCGTATGCTTGTTGCGGTCAGAAGTGCATATTTCGCGCAGGCGAGTCAAATCCTCTGACCGCTCGTCATGATGCGTGATCGCAGCGCAAATCACCAAAAGTCCCGCCAAGTCTTCTGCGTAGAGCAGCGAATTGTGAATTTGTCAGGGCGATCCACATTTATCCCCATCATGCATATCAGGCTTGTCCGTATCTGGCTTTTTTGTCCGTTTGCTTCCTGCGGTGGACGACGGAACGTCTCATCACCCTCTTTGCGAGAACACTTGATCATCTGGCAAAGCCCTGTGGTTGCGTTTGGGTGATTTTGGTTTTGGCTTTGGTTTGGTTTTTGGGTCGTTTTTGGGATTGCGTTTGAATTTATTGTTTATAATCAGCTGTTTGTGAGTTTTTAGCAGATTTG
>NZ_QFBC01000037.1 GCF_003122325.1 Rhizobium album | reverse complement strand
ATCATGTCGTCGGTCATCGGTGATCTTTCCTTCAGGTTGGTCTTGAACAACCCGACCCTACCGGAAAAACACTGGTGACCGCCGATACCCTGATACACCACCTCCTGGGACACGATCTGCTTGAGAGCATTCTTCGTCGGGTAGCCCAACTGACGGATCGTGGCCTTCACGCGTTTGCCGAGCTTGATGTAGAGTTGCACGGCCCTCATGCGGTCTTCGTACGAATACATGAACTATCTCCCGTTAGTCCAAGAATTCGTCCGCACCTCCGTCGGATGGTCGACTACCTCACACGCCTCGACTTCATCATCCTCGATGAACTCGGTTACCTACCGTTCGCGCAGGCCGGAGGTCAGCTGCTGTTCCACCTGATCAGCAGGCTCTACGAGCGCACCTCGGTCATCGTCACAACCAACCTTGCCTTCGGCGAATGGCCGTCGGTGTTCGGCGATGCAAAGATGACGACAGCTCTCCTCGACCGCCTGACCCATCACTGCGAGATCGTGGAAACCGGAAACGAGTCCTGGCGCTTCAAGAACCGCTCTCAAAGCTAAAGCCGAAGACACCCATCACCCGCACTTGGCCTTCCCTCTGCAACCCCGGCCAGCGCCGGGCAGGCCAAGCGCTCATCGTCTACAGGGGGGTGAAGATTGGAGTAAGCCCACGGTGAGGCTTTCAATCACCCATATCGTTGCCTTGCGCCGATGGAGATACCGAAAGCAATGTCATGCAAGCGGGTCAAGCCGCGCCAGACGACCATGTTACCAGGTGGTGGATCATGGTTGCGGGCGAGATAGCCGCCGAGCATGGCGATTTGCAGCAGATAGGCGGCGAGCGTGGATCGTTGGAGACGCGGTCGCGTTCGGGCTGCGTCGATCCGCTCGAGCGCAGCGATTTCGGCGCCGGTGAGAACGCTGTCGGGCGTAGCGCTGGGCTTGGCACGCGCCGACATTGTCAGGAAGAATATGCGCCAACTGACCACAGCGATGAGGGCGAGGAACTTTGCCAATCTCTCGGCGGTTTCGAGTCTTGCCGCCTCGGCGCGGCATCCAGACTTCATGACCTTGTGAAACACTTCCGCCTTCCAGCGCAGAGCGTACCAGCCGAGTTTCTCGACCGCCGCGGCGAGATCGTCGACCGGCAGATTGGTCACCAGCTTCCAGTCAATCGGCGGACGGTCCGCCGGCGGATCGATCTCGAGGGCGTGAACGTAGGTGAGAAGCTGAGGACTGTAGCGCTTCTGCTTGCCGACGGGCGGCATGGTTTCGATGGTGGCGAACTTCACATGCACGCATGCCGTCTCGTCTTGGCCGATCTTGACGCAATGACGTCCCGCCCACGGCGCAGCCGAGAGCTGTTCGAAGACCCGATGCGCTCCACGCTCCGGCTCAGCGTCGCCGGGCGCGGCGGCCAGCCGATTGGTCTGCACACGCACCAGAAAGCGCGTGCCAAGATCCTGCGCGAGGCAGAAAAGTTCATAGATGTCGCTCTCTCGGTCACCCACATGTACGCAACGCTCCGGCGCGCCGACGAGCGCGATGGACTGGCGCAGGTTCTCCAGCCAGCGATAGCTCTCCTTCGTCTCAATCGGCACGCGCGTGGGGTTCACATGCCGCTTGAGCGTCCAGGTCCCCTTGAACTTCTTGCGTGTCCAGAACTTCACTGCCGTCAGACCAAGCGGCGTGCCGGTGAGGGTGACAGCCAGGCTCGAATGCATCAGCATGCCACACAGGGTCCGCACATTGGGCTGCCCGGCTTTGTAGGCACCTGCATTAATGGTCTTGGTGAAGCCGATCTTCCCTGGCTGCGCACGGCTGTAGATAAATTCGGTCGTATCCTGCAGGACAAGGATCGGCCCTTCGCTCGCCGCAACGCGCATCGCGGTGGCGGCGAAATGACCGGCCATCACCCCATGCTCGGTAACGCGCGGATTGTCGAAGAACCGATAGGCCGCCTTCGTTGCTGCCCAGTCGCCACACGCTGCCGGAACCGGTTGGCCGGGCGCCGCCGACATCTGGTCAAGCAGGCGATGTAACCGGCGCGCCAAGCGCTTGTCCGGTAGCCCCGCCGAAACGACTTCATCGCCAAGCCAGCCTGCGCCGCCGGCTTCCGTATCCTTGCTCATCAGCGACGCCTCCGCGATTCGGCGTCACACACAGAATCACATTCGATCCAACCGACGCAAGTCGCGGCCAGCTCATAGGAGATGTGGGTAATTGAAAGCTACGCCGGAGGGATACCAAAAAACCACAAAACCCGCCGATAAAAATCGACGGGTTTGTCAGTAGTCTGAGCCCGGCACAGAGGCCGGGCTTTCGGAATTCAGTGGCGATGCTCCGGCATCTTTTTGAGCTGGTCCTTGGTCCAAGCTGTAACGGCGTGCACGTCGCCATCTTCGTCCCGCATAAAATCGAGATCGGTCAGGGGAACGGCAACGGGCTTGGCACCAATGCCGAGAAAACCACCGACATCGATAATCGCGGTGCTACCCGTACCCATGCCGTGAACGTGGTCGACAGTTCCGACCTTGTGATCGTCAGCTCCGTAGACGGTTGCGCCTTCGAGAATAGCAGGTGTCAGTTCTGCGGTGGTCAGGCGTACATGATTGGTGTGATCCATCTGAAATCCTCCTTTTTATAGGCTGGATTGAAGGAACTCCGCAGAACGTACTCTGTTCCCGAATGAATTCGCCACGTTATCTGTTTTACAACGAAAACGAGCGGACTATTTCCACATCGATCGCATACGCGCCGCTACGTCCATCCGAATTTGATGGGTACTTCGTTCGGATGCAGTCGCAGCGACCTTGGGCCAGCTCGCCGTCTCGAAAAATTGTAACAAGGTGACAGGGATGAATCGCGTCCGGGATGCGTAGACGTGGCGGTCTCCTTGCGCGTTCTGCCCATGGGTGAAGAATCGCTGCGGGGTCGTCAGCGTCAACTGGTCGCGCGCCCTTGTCATTCCGACATAAAGCAATCGCCTCTCCTCCTCGAGCTCTGCGGTCGAGCCGACACCAAGATCGGAAGGGATGCAGCCATCAACGACGTTCAGCATGAAGACAGAGCGCCATTCCTGTCCCTTTGCCGAATGGATGGTCGAGAGAATGAGATAGTCCTCGTCAAGCAAAGGTACGCCGGCCTGATCGCTGGTGGCATCAGGCGGATCGAGGGTGAGTTCGGTCAAAAACCGCTCGCGGTTCGGATAGCCGGCGGCAATCTGTTCAAGCTGGAGAAGATCAGCCTTGCGTGTTTCCGGATCTTCATGAATGCGGTCAAGATAAGGCTCATACCATATCCGCGCCGCTGCGATGTCGCCCGGCCATTCGGCAGCTCTGCGCAAACCGACAAGCAGGCTGACAAGGCCCATCCATTGCTCGCCCGTCTTGGACGGTGGCGGAATCTCCTGCAGGGACAGCAAGGGTTCAGGATCATTCACGATGGCATCGAGGATCTTGCCCGCCGTCTGGGAGCCGACCCCGGGCAACATTTGCAGCAGACGGAACCCGGCCACCCGATCCCGGGGATTCTGGGCGAAACGCAGGACGGCAAGCAGGTCCTTCACATGGGCGCTATCCAGAAACTTCAATCCGCCGAATTTGACGAAGGGGATATTGTGCCGTGTCAATTCCACTTCCAGTGTTCCGCTATGATTGGAAGATCTAAACAGCACGGCCTGGTTCTTCAACGTGATCCCGACTTCGCGGTTGGCGAGAACCTGCTCCACGATATAGGCGGCTTGATCCTTCTCGTCCTTTACCGTGACGAGGAGCGGCCGCTGCTCGGATTTTCGCTCGGTCCAAAGGTTTTTGGTAAAGCGCTCCCGCGCAAGATCGATGACGCCATTCGCGGCGGCAAGAATCGGCTGAGTCGAGCGGTAGTTCTGGTCAAGCGTGATGATGTCTGCCGGCTCGGGAGAGAATTGCTTGGGAAAGTCCAGAATATTGCGGACAGTCGCAGCCCTGAATGAGTAGATCGACTGAGCATCGTCGCCCACCACAGTGAGACCACGTCCCTCAGGTTTCAATGCTGACAATATCGACGCCTGAAGACGATTTGTATCCTGGTATTCATCGACTAGAATGTGGTCGAAACGACTGCCGATCTCATGAGCGAACTCCGGTACGGAGGCCATCTGCGACCAATAAAGCAGAAGATCGTCGTAATCGAGAACGTTTTGCGCCAGTTTGGCTTCGACATAACCAGAAAAAAGGCTTTTGAGCTGCTCCTCCCACCCGGCCACCCAGGGGAAAGCGGTCTTAAGGGCGTCATTGATGGAGCATTCCGCATTGACCGCGCGGGAATAGATTGCAAGGCAGGTGCCTTTTGTCGGGAAGCGGCTATCGGTCTTGGATAGGCCGAGCTCGTGCCGCACCAGATTCATCAGGTCAGCGCTGTCTTCACGATCGTGGATCGTAAAGTCCGTATTCAGGCCGATCTGCTCGGAATACATGCGAAGCAGACGCGCTCCGATCCCATGAAATGTTCCCGACCACGACAGGGCGTCCGTCATGACAGCCGAGTTTTCGCCCATAACCTTCTTGCAGATGCGCTGGACCCGACGTGCCATCTCCGCCGATGCCCTTCGCGAAAAAGTCATCAGCAAAATCCGCCTGGGGTCGGCGCCGTTGACGATCAGATGCGCCACGCGATGTGCAAGCGTATTCGTTTTGCCTGACCCGGCACCGGCAATAATCAGCAACGGCCCGCCGATCTTTCCCCCGGCAAGACCAACCCCGTGTTCGACCGCTTCTCGCTGTCGTTCATTGAGTTTCTCCAGATAGGCTGCCGTCATGTGAACTTTTGCTCGTGCTAGAACCGTGTTCCGGCACGGCAATTGGACTGAGAAAGGAATCGGAACAAAAATCGAACATATCACGGCTTGCGCGAGTGAAAAGACCTGCGCGGATTTTTCCAGGTTCTCTAGGAAGAACGCTCCGGATCGAACATGCGCATCATGACGTCGGACCGCCGTACGAGATGCTGAAAAAGTGCGCCGGCGATGTGCGCTGCGATGAGAAACAGCAGCAGCTTTTCCAGCAAGCCATGGATCCCCGCAGCGGGCCGCACACCCATAAACCACGCAACCGCCCCTGAAGACGGAAGGGCCAGAAGGAGCAGATAGATCATGCCGTGGACGCCTTCCGATATAAGCTTGAGGAACTGCGGCTCATCGTGTGGCGGTGCGGGCGCACCGCGAGAGATCCGCAGATAAAGGCGGCACAAAGCGAGACCGAGTACGAGCAGGCCTGCGGTAACGTGCATGTACGTCAAAACGGTGTTTCCAACAGGCGGCGGTTCGCCATCGACGAAAGACGTCCAGGAAGCCTCGATGGCATTATGCGCCAGAAACTGGAATGTGACGAGCACGACGACAGCCCAATGGAGAGCGATCTGGGTGGCTGAATAACCGGTCACTTTCTCCGCCATGATCACGTCTTCCATTTTCCGGGATCGCTTTGAGACGATAACGCCGCGGTCAAGGCACAGTTCCCCAACCCGCCGTCCGGCAACATTCGTAGTATCGACACTAGAGGACAGCATTGGCTGCACTAGATAGGTCCTCTGAGAATGCGGAGGCGGATCACCTCACCTGAAAGAAGCGGAGAGAGCAATCATCGGCATACGGGAGGCTCCGGCCAGACACCAGACGAAAACAGGATTTGAAAGGCTGAAAGCCTTTTCGCTGCCGGTTGCTCTCTGTCCGGTATTGACGTCGTGCAGCGGCATGCAGTCCGCTCTCGATCCAGCGGGTGAAGAAGCAGCACAGGTCGCAATCCTATTCTGGGTAATGGTGGCGGGCGGGTTGACGGTCTGGGCTTTCGTTGTCGCCATCTCGCTCTATGCTGCACGCTGGAAGCGTAACACCATATCAGAGCAAGCTGCCGGTCGGTTTATCCTCTGGGGCGGGGCAATCTTTCCCGCTGGCGTTCTCATTGCGCTTTTGGCGTACGCACTTTGGCTGATGCCCTCGTTGAGGCCGTTCAACCGACAGGAAAACCCGGACCTGCGCATCGAGGTGCTCGGGCATCAATTCTGGTGGCACGTGGTCTATCACCGCGCGGACGGTACTCGGGTCATCTCTGCAAACGAAGTCAGGCTTCCCGTCGGCAAGCGTGTGGAGTTCGCGCTCGCCAGCGCTGACATGATTCATTCCTTCTGGATACCAGCTCTTGGTGGAAAGATGGATCTTGTTCCCGGGCGGTTGAACCGTCTGTCTCTGCTTGCCAAGCGTCCGGGCCTCTATCGCGGTCAATGCGCCGAGTTTTGCGGCACGTCGCATGCGCTTATGGCATTCCCGGCTTTTGTTATGGAGGCAGCCGAATTCGAAGCGTGGCTCGACCAGCGTATAATGGTTTCAGCGGGAGTCTCCTCAGCCGAAACCGGGCGAAAAGCGTTCTTGCGCGAGGGCTGCGGCGACTGTCACCGGGTCGCTGGTACCGAGGCGCACGGCACTTCGGGGCCGGATCTTTCCCATGTCGGCTCACGATTAACCATCAGCGCCGGTCAGTTGAAGAATGAGGGCGGAAATCTGGTTCGCTTCATTGCCTATTCCAGTTCGGTAAAGCCCGGCAGCCATATGCCGGCCTATCCGAAGCTTTCCAAGGATGATCTCTCTAGTATCGCTGCCTGGCTGGGAGGGTTGAAATGAGCTCGGCTGCGACGCCTCAATCCGACAAGGCAGCCGAAGAAGCGCAGCTTCGAGCGGTCTGGGAAAATCCGAGCGGCTGGCGTTACTGGACATCCGTCAACAACACGCAGGTCGGCCTGTGGTACGGCTCAACCGCCTTCGCCTTCATGCTGTTTGCAGGCTTGCTCGGGCTTCTGGTGCGCGCGCAACTCGCCGTTCCTGAAAACGACCTGCTGTCCGCCGAATTCTACAACCAGGTCTACTCCTTGCATGGCACGGTGATGATGTTCCTGTTCGCCGTGCCAATCTTCGAGGCGGTGGCAATTTTTCTCCTGCCCTCCATGCTCGGCGCAAGGGAATTGCCCTTTCCGAAGCTTGGCGCTTTCGGTTTCTGGAGCTTTCTGCTCGGCGGCGTCTTCGTCTGCGGTTCCATTTTCTTCAATGCCGCTCCCAATACCGGCTGGTTCATGTATCCGCCGCTTGCAACCAGCGAGCAGGCCGGCATCGGCGCCGACATCTGGCTGCTTGGCCTGTCGTTTATCGAGGTCGCCTCGCTTGCCGCAGCAGTCGAACTGATCGTCGGCATCATGAAATGCCGCGCTCCGGGGATGCGCATCAATCTGATGCCGCTGTTTGCCTGGTATCTTCTGATCGTCGCGGGCATGATCCTCTTCGCCTTTCCGCCGTTGATCGCTGGCGACCTGCTGTTCGAAATGCAGCGCATGTTCGATTGGCCTTTCTTCGATGCCAAGCGGGGCGGAGATCCACTGCTCTGGCAGCATCTCTTCTGGATCTTCGGCCACCCCGAAGTCTACATCATCTTCCTGCCGGCCATTGCGCTGCTGGCGATGATCATTCCGACATTTGCAGGCCGTCCTATCGTCGGTTACTCTTGGATCGTGCTTGCTGCCGTCGGCACCGGCTTCCTGTCTTTCGGGCTGTGGGTCCACCATATGTTCGCGACCGGTTTGCCGCAGATATCGCTCGCCTTTTTCTCCGCAGCTTCAGAGGCAGTTGCCATTCCAACCGGGGTGCAGATTTTTGTCTTCATCGCCACCCTGCTGGCAGGACGGGTGGTGTTTTCGACGCCCATGCTGTTTGCCATGGGCGGCATTGCCATCTTTGTCATGGGTGGGCTGACAGGGGTCATGGTGGCGCTCGTGCCGTTCGATTGGCAGGCGCATGATACCTATTTCGTTGTCGCGCATCTGCATTACGTGCTGATCGGCGGAATGCTGTTCCCGATCTTTGCCGGCCTCTACTATTATTACCCGTTAATCGACGGAAAGCATATGTCGGACCGTGTCGGCCGGTTCGCCTTCTGGATGATGTTTGGCGGCTTCAACATCACCTTCTTTCCGATGCATCTGTCCGGGCTGCGCGGCATGCCACGGCGCGTTTTCACCTATCCTGCAGATTTGGGATGGGACTGGCTGAACCTGATCTCGACGATGGGCGCCGTCATTCTCGGTATTGGAATGTTTGCGGTGGTGGTCGATGTCACGCTGCACCGGCGCAGGCAGCCGCGGGGCGAGGTCAATCCCTGGAACGCCGGGACGCTGGAATGGATCAGCGAACCCGAGGAAAACTGGGGGGTGCGTTCGATCCCGAGAATCGAGAGCCGTTATCCGCTTTTGGACCAGAAGGATCTCGCCAGCGAGGTCAAACGCGGGGAATGGTATCTGGCCGACGCGAGGGAAGGTCGCCGGGAGACACTTGTAACGTCGGTGCTCGACGCCGAGCCGGAGCAGGTTTTGCGCGTCGGTGGCACGTCATATGTGACGCTTGTTAGTGCCGCGACGCTCGGCACGGTGTTTGTCGCGCTCACATTCAAATGGTGGTTCGTCTCGGCGGTCTCGGGTGTTGCCTTTCTGGCGGCGGTGATTTGGTGGCTGTGGACAGGCACCGGTCACATCCCCGAAAAGCAGGAAAAAGATGTCGGCCGCGGCCTGAGCCTGCCGCTTTATGCATCTGGCGTAAGATCCGTTGGGTGGTGGGCAATGTTCATCACCATGGTGGGTGATGGCACGGCCTTTGCCAGCCTGGTTTTCGGCTACTTCTTTTTCTGGACTATTCACCAGGATTTTACCGGCGGGCTTGCCGGACCCGGCGTTTTATGGCCGATGACGGCACTTGCCCTGTTTGTTGCGGCATGGGCGGCCACTGTTGCAGCGCGCGAGACCAACCGCCGTGGATCCGTCGCCTTGGCGCGGATGCTTTGCTTGGCCGGCGCGGCGCTTTCCATAGGCGGCTGTCTTGCGGCAATTGCCGGGCCGTGGATTACGGGCATGGATCCGACCGACCATGTCTATCCCGCAATCGTCTGGATCCTGGTGATCTGGGCTGCGGTCCACGGTGCGGTTGGCGCGATCATGCACCTCTATTGTTTTGCGCGCAGTCTGGCCGGTCGCATGACGCCGCGTCACGACATGGATATCTGCAACGTCGCGCTCTACTGGCACTTCATGTTCGTTACGGCGTTTATCACATTTTCGGTTGTCGGTCTTTTTCCGGAGGCGCTCTGATGTGGCATCTGCTTCCGCGTCAGGTCGAGTCGCTCTGGACGCTATTCACCGCTCCGGTGGTTTGGGCATTGCATTTCCTGGTGTGTTATGTTGGCGGAGCCGTATTTTGCGAAAAACCTCATCTGCTCGGATCGGATTTCGGCAATCTTCGTATCGCTATCGGCCTGCTCACGGTTATGGCGCTTTTCATGATCGTTTTCGCGGCAGCGCTGGCTTGGCGGCAATGGGGATTCGGTACCGGAGATCCGCCGCATGACGACCCGACCCGCCAGGACCGGCTGTTGTTCCAGGGATATGCTACGCTTCTGCTTTCGGGCCTCAGCTTTATCGCGGTGATCTTCACCGCCATGCCGACGCTTTTCATCATGGAGTGCAGCCGATGAGGGGGTTGGCACTCTGCACCGGCCTGATTGTGCTCGCGATGATCTGGCTCGGGCCGTTGTTGGGAAGTTGGCGCACCTCGTTTTCCGCCCACATGCTAGCGCATATGGGCGTGATCGCCATCGCAGCACCGCTGATCGCACTTGGATTGCCGAGAAAATGGCGACCACGTCGTTCGATGCTATCAGCGTTGCCGCTTGTCGCTTCGATGGCCGAACTACTTGCCGTATGGAGCTGGCACGCGCCGGCCATCCGCGCTGCAGCGGAGGTATCGGTTCTGGTTGCGATTGCGGAGCAGGGTATCTTCCTGGCGGTCGGAATTCTCCTTTGGTGGAGTTGTCTTGCAGGTGTCGGAGAACGCCTCAAAGCCGGCATTGGCGCAAGCGCGCTGCTCTTGACATCTATCCACATGACATTGCTCGGAGCACTGTTGGCGCTTAGTCCACGTCCACTCTACGGCACAGACGAGGCCACCTGTTTTGGATTCATTCTCGATGCGGCTTCGGATCAGCAACTGGGCGGTGTCTTCATGCTCTTGATTGGCGCTACAGTTTATCTGGGCGGAGGAGTATGGCTGGCCAGTCGCCTGGTTGTTGGGGCGCATACAGCCATGGACGGCGGCAGCTCCTCGACGTCGCCTTAAATTCTGGAGCCGGGAACACGCCGGAGGCGTGCAAGTTGATCTTGGCTTAACGCTCTTCGGTTCGAAGTGGTTTTTGCTGCCATTCCAAACTTTGATTACTTAGAGGGAATTATCTCGTTTGGTGCCAAGCTGTCGAGTCCATCTGGCCAAAAATCGGGGAGCACATCACCCCCTCTCTCCTGATCTTGAGGCGAGAAGAAGTTGAGTGCGGCGGATTTCTCAATCCGCCGCGCTGGTCATCGATCTAACTCAGTAGGGTGAGTTACACCTGTGACGGCGCCCATCATTGCCGACATAGGTGTCAGTGCGAACGCTGTATGAGCGATATCGATTGGCGCACCATTCTTCGTGCGATCCACCATTATCACGGCTATTGGCGATTGCTCCGCCAATGATAGCGCCAGCGCCGAACGCTGCAAGCGGATACCAATAGCCATCCGAATGGCGCCGATAACCACGGCGGCGTTCACGATAGCCACGGTGTCCATGCCAATGGCCGCGTCGTTCCCGATATTGAACGTTCTGAACATCGGAGGCGCTGTTGATAGACCTTACAGCAGTCGGCGATGCCTCGACCGGCAATAACGACGTGAGGCCGATGATGGCGCTCATGGCGCAGGTGGTGAAGATTTTCATGACGTAGTCCTTCCAAACGTGTCGCAAGCCTACGGGGCTTTAGGTCATTTCGTCGCGTTGACCCACTTACACGCGCCTTCCATTCCACCCGCGACCTCAAACTTCATGGTTTTGCAATCGGCTTTCACTTGTTCCTGCATTTCTGGATTGAGCTTCTCCCAACGCGCCTTAACATCTGCTTCATCGCGCATGGTCATGTTCGTGTCGCTGAAGAATGTATCGTTCATTTCCTCGGTCCATGGCTTTGCCGGGCTATCGCCCTTGCCGCCGGACCCGGCTTCACCTTCCTGCGCCATAGCGCTGGAGGCCATAGCGAAGGCGAACGTTGCGGCCAAAATGGTCTTGAGCATTGTCTTCTCCCGAATTCGCTTGATTGCGATGGAAGCAATACTTTCGAGGTGACACTAAGTTCCCTCATTAATTTAACCAATTCTAAAATAAATATTGGAACAAAATTCTAATTTCCGCCCTCCCGTAGCCTGCCGCAACCCATAGTCCTATTAAAAAATCCGGCGGGCGGAGCATAAGAAGAAAAAGTACGCTCAGCGGGCTCAACAAAGAAAGCCCGGCCACCTAAATGGCCGGGCTGCCAGAGAAAGGAATTATTGTCGTGCTCAACGGAGACCGGAAGGGGGGAGTTCCGTGGGGGCATCTCCGCTTTGCAATGACGCAACATCGATGCTAGGAAAAGGTTCCCTCTGACCCCGAGTTTATGTTGACTGCCGCAGAACACCGTCAGTTCAAGACGCTCCGCGCAGCTTCGAAATCCACCGAATCCGGTCGATGCGTTTCGGCCTTCGCAATGACGCGACCATAGGTCAGCAGATCGTGTGAATCAGTTACACCTAACGCGTAGGCGCTCAGTATCGACCGAGCGATGCGTTGGCCAGGCTTAGTGTCTCCCTCGATCTGCGCGTCTGCGAGTACGGCATCAAGAACGTTCTCGACTTTGGAGAGATCGGCGCTTGTGAGCGGCCATGCTGAAAGCTGACGAAGATTTTCCATTCCAACCTCCTTCACAAATGGCCGAAGAAAAATGGGTGCAGAAGGTTGAAGCTTCAAGTGCGAGATTTTTGCAGTGTGAAACACCTGTGCTACAATTCTTAATCTCAGATCCACAGTTCGCCCGCTTAGTTAGTGCCATCACTTGCCGAGTTGATTGGAAAGACTTGGCGAAAGACAAGATCCTTTACACGCGATATCGGTGGTGCTCATTGCCTTGGAAAGGAAGGGACGGTCGCTGACATATCCATAACGAGTCGGGATCAACAATGACGATATTCTCCGTCCGCCATATTACCGCCTATCGTTATATGAGTCCGGTGGAGTTCGACGAGCATCGGCTGATGTTTCGACCTCGTGACAGTTTCGACCAGACACTTCTTAGTTCGCGCCTCGAGGTCGATCCTGAACCGGATTACGTTCGATGGATCCACGACGTCTTCGGAAACTGCGTGGCGGTGATCGGCTTCGCGCAAGCCTCCCGAGAACTTCGCTTCGAGACCGCGATCCGCCTCGACCACACGCCGCACGTCGCGATCGATCTACAGATCGACCAGCAAGCCTTGACCTACCCCTTTACCTACGATCCAGACGAGGTGCGGGATCTCGCGCAGACCATTCAGCGGCATTACCCCGATCAAGGCGACGAGCTAGGCAAATGGGCTCGCCAGTTCGTGCGGACCGGCCAACCGACCGAAACCGGCCGTTTGCTGATGACGATGTGCTACGCGATCCACGAGGGTTTTGTCTATTCTCGACGACACGAACGCGGCACGCAGGCCCCATTCGAAACTCTGCAACTCCGACGGGGAACCTGTCGCGACTTTGCACTGCGGATGATGGAGGCAGCCCGGTCGCTTGGCCTCGCGGCACGTTTCGTCACCGGCTACATCTATGTTCCTGATCGAGATGGCTCGACGACGATGGGTGGCGGCTCGACCCACGCTTGGTGTCAGATCTACCTGCCCGGCGCCGGCTGGACCGAGTTCGATCCGACCAATGGCATTGTCGGCAATCGTGACCTAATCCGCGTCGGCGTGGCACGTGACCCCAGACAAGCCGTTCCGCTCTGGGGAAGCTATGACGGAACCGCCAATGGAGTTCCCGTTACGACCGTAAACTTGCGGCGCGTCTCAGGTTCGCCAAGCTTCGTCATCAGGCGACCCCGGAAGATGTCGATTATCGCGCCGAACGCGGCCTCGACCGTACGCTTTTTATGAAGCTGCTCGGTGGTGACTGGATCGGCGCGCACGACAATCTCGCTATCTGCGGCCCCTCAGGCATCGGAAAGAGCTGGCTGGCTTGCGCTCTCGGTCACAAGGCTTGCCGTGACGATCGCTCGGTTCTGTATCAGCGTGTCCCTCGGCTCTTTGCCCAGCTCGCGCTCATGTAGCTTCGGCGATCGCCGTGCCTTCCGGATAGAGCCGGGAATTGATCAGCTTGCTGCTGGCAGGCTGATGAGCGGATCATCGCTCATCGCGGCGATGGTTTCCAGTGTCATATAGCGGGATCGTTGGACTGCCCATTCATCGTTTTGTT
>NZ_QFBC01000036.1 GCF_003122325.1 Rhizobium album | reverse complement strand
GCAGTTTCCTTCTGTGAGACGTCCAATCCGACATACTGTTTCACTGTGATGTCCTCCCGTTGTCACTGGGACCAATCTGCCACCATCGAGGAGACTGGGACATGCCGGCAGCAATTACGTCATCGTGCGGAGTGTTGACCCCTTATATATTAGCGGCAAGTGCTGGCGAATGGTGCGCAGAGGGCGTTCCTCACAGCGTCATGATTTCCGAGCCATTCGCCATATCCCAGCTGATTACCGGCGTTTCGCATCTTCTCAACTCTGGAGAAACATCTCATTCCTCTTAAGTGCGCTTGAGACTTTGTAGCGAACATGAGACGCTCCCGTCCCCGCAAGACTAAGGCTAAGGAGCCGGACGTGCCGACCTCGAAACTATCCCGTCGGCTGTTTATACTGACTTCGCTGGCGGTTATGCCGGCGGCTGCAATTACTGTCTATCATACTGTGGTCACCCGCCTGGCGCGTGAGCAAGAACTTCATAAGGAAGCCGCGCAGGCTGGTAAGCTGGCATCACTGGAGCTTCGACGTATTGTTGACGGACTGGAGCAAATCCTTTTTACCGTCGCCAGCGCTCCTTCGGTTCAGGATATCGGCAACGCCAACTGCACTGGCTACATTACCCGCCTTTCCAAAAGTTTTTCCCAGTTCGCCGGTTTGGCCGTTACGGACGCCAAGGGCATCGTGTGGTGTGGGCAGAATGGGCAAGGTTTGGGAGTGTCACTGGCTGACAGATCGTACTTTACCGATGCAGCGCGGACCGGTCGTTTCGCCGTAGGCACTTACACGGTCGGCCGGATCACACACCGTAAAGTGCTTCCCATTGCATACCCGATCAAGAACGATCGGGGCGAGCTATCGGGAACGGTCGTCGCCTCTCTCGATCTTGGATGGCTCGGCAGCAGGGTTCGCGAGCGTGAATTTACAGCACGAAACGCCCTTACGATCGCCGACCGGAACGGTGTTATCCTGGCCCGGGAACCTTTCCCCGAGCGCTTTGTCGGCACGGAGATCCCGGCGCCCTACAAAAAGCTGGTCGCCGCTCGTGAGTCCGGAACCATTGAAGTGTTAAGCCAGGACGGCACCCAGCGTATCCTGGGCTACGAACCTGCTACGGTTCAACCATCAGGCTTGTATGTGAGTGCAGGGATCGCCACGGCTGAAGCATTCGCTGATATCCGCCGAACGACCTACGGCAGCGCCGCTATAGCTGCGTTAGGGATCGCTCTGGCCTATGTTCTTACCTGGTGGACGAGCCGAAAACTGATCCAGCAGCCTGTGGGTCGTCTTGTCCAGACTGTAACCGCCTGGCGCGCAAATCAGGAAGATGTTCGCGCCAATATGACCGAACGCGACGGAGAATTTGGCATCGTCGGGCAGGCGATCGACAGGTATATGGATGAGTTGATTGCCGCTAGAGCCCAGCGGCTTCGCGACGAACAGAAACGAGAAATTCTTGCCGGAGAACTTGACCACCGCGTCAAGAACATACTCGCTACCGTTCAGGCGATAGCGAGACAGACCTTTCCCGGTCGCGACGCGGAAGACGTACAGGAATTCAATCGGCGTATCGGCGCACTCAGCAGCGCCCACCATCTTCTTCTTCAAAACGAATGGCAGAATGCCGAAATACACAAACTTGTGGAAACAATCCTTCTGCCGTTCGACACACGCCGACCGTCAGCATTTTCAGTTTCAGGTCCTTCAATCGTCCTGAACTCGAGCGCCACTCTGGCCTTGAGCATGGCTTTCCACGAACTCAGCACCAACGCCTCAAAGTATGGTGCTCTGAAAAGCGATCAAGGCCAGATCAGTCTCTCCTGGTATATCAAGCAAGATGGAGACGAGGAGAAGCTGTTCTACCTGACCTGGATAGAGAGCGGCGGTCCGCCGGTCAGCGTGCCGACACGAAAAGGCTTTGGGTCTCGCATGATTGAACGTGTTATGACATCACAATTGCACGCAACTGTGCAGATTGATTACCCATACACCGGACTTTGCTACGAAATGCACGCTCCTCTCGACCACATCGAAGCTACAACGTCTTCTGATGCCTGAGGCTTGGAATACAGTGTGCTCAGCTCGATAAGGTACATAACGTTTTCCGGAAATCTTCCGGCACGAAAGTGTTCACTGCCGTCGTTAGCGAATTCGGCAACTGGTCCGCAGCCGCAGCCTTGCCATAAAGAAAACCCTGCCCATAGAGGCACCCCAGCGCGAGCATCGTGTCCTGCTGCTCGACCGTTTCAATCCCCTCGACAATAGTTTGCAGGCCGAGGTCATTGCTCATTGAGATCAGACCTCGGGTGATGGCGAGACCGCGCGAACCGGCTTGCAGGTCGCGCACGAAACTCCTGTCAATCTTGAGGGTCGTTAAGGGGTAGCGTTGTAGAGAGCTTAGCGACGCATATCCGGTACCGAAATCATCGAAAGCAATGCCCACCCCGATCTCTCTCAAGCCGGAGAGCACCTTGAAGGCTTTATCTTCGTCGTGCAGCGTGACAGTTTCGGTCACCTCCAGTTCAAGGAGCTCCGGATTAAACTGATACTGGTTTATCAAGTCGGAAACACGGTTGCAGATTTGAGGCGACCAGAGTTGTGATGGAAACAGGTTCACACCGATTTTTAATGGCTTTCCTGAGCGGCAGTAAGTCTCGATCTGCTGGCATGCCGTTTCAAGGATCCACCAGCCCATCTCAAGGGCCAGAACGCTTGTTTCCAGGGCAGGTAGAAAGCGCCCAGGTAGAAGCAGGCCTTCCTCCGGATGTTGCCATCTGACCAGCGCCTCGGCGCCAATCAGCGTCCGGGAGCCCATTGCGACCTGGGGCTGATAATGGACCACCAATTCACCCTGCTTCAGGCCTTGGCGCAGCCTATCTCGTTTGATACGGTTGGCCATCGAATCCTGCCGCATGGAGGTATCGAACATCTTTACTGTCCGGCGTCCTGCGGCTTTCGCGCGATAAAGTGCAAAGTCTGCCGCTGCCAGCAGTTCTTCACCGTCTGTACCGTGGAGTGGCGCGACGGCGAATCCCAGGCTTAGCCCAAGGTCCAACACCTGGCCTCCAACATTAAAGGGAACCTCAAACGCTCTTATTATCGCGTCTGCCTGGGCGAGCGCCATGCCTGGTTCGTGGACGCCTGGAAGCAGAATGGCGAATTCATCGCCGCCCAGACGGGCGACTTCCGCCGTCTTGCCCAGTAGGTACGGAAGCCTCACACTTACGGCCTGCAGGAGAGAGTCTCCGACGATGTGGCCATGGGTGTCGTTCACATCCTTGAAGCCATCGAGATCCAGCAGAATGAGCGCCAAAGAGTGGCCCGCTTCAAGTTCCGTCCGCAAGATCTCGATGAAACGGTGCCGGTTATGGAGCCCGGTCAACGTGTCCTGGCACGCCAGGCGATAAAGACGTCTTTCCCGTTCGCGCCGTTCGGAAATATCCTTGATGATGGCGCCGGCACACACTTGCCCGTTCTCGCGCCAAACTGACAGCGTGATCTCGATCGGAAACTCGGTACCATTCTTTTTGACAGCTGACACTTCGACCGCCTTGCCGCCCAGGTTTGGCTTCTCCCCCGCAGCAACTCGGGCCAGGCCGGCCGTGTGCGCTCCCTGCATTCGCTTCGGAATAATCAGCGTGATTGGCTGACCGAGCATCTCATCATGTTCATAGTCGAACAGTTTCGCGGCAGCTGGATTTGCGAACCGGATGTTCCCTTCGGCATCGATACAAATGAGCGATAGGTCGGTGGCGTGGGCGAAATCCGCAATCATCATTCTGTAGATACCTCGTCACCTGGAGTCTCCGACATATGATCATATGCTTCTTTAGGATGCTCTTTTTCCAATCCTAAAATTTTAATCACAAGGATTGAGAGAGCGAGTCAGATAAATAACGTCAATGCAGCCGGGAATAAGGGTGCTAGTGTTGCGTTGGAGGCAACACAATGGCAGAACGCAATCCCAATCCCATAGACGTCACAGTGGGTGGCCGAATCCAGCGCTTACGCACGGCCGGCGGCATGACCCAGTCCAAGCTCGCGGAAGCCCTTGGAATTTCGTTCCAGCAGGTTCAGAAATACGAAAACGGTCTTAACCGCGTCAGCGGCAGCCGGCTTCAGCAAATAGCGAGCGCTTTGAATGTAACCGTATCCGATCTTTTTTCCGACCCGCCACCGTCTGGTGGCGCGCAGGTGGAAGAGGAACTGATAGCCTTCATACAATCGCAGCAGGGACGTGCATTGAACGAAGGGTTTCAGAAACTGCCGCCAGAGCTGCGTAAGGCCTTTCTGGCTCTTGTCAAATCCTTGCAAGAGCCATCCCCGCTTGGCATCCAGCGTTACAATGAGCACTGAGTTTGGCTACCTTGACTACAAAGCCAACGCATGCGTCGTCGTCGCCATAGCCGACAACGGAGCATGCATGAAGCGTGCAGCTTCGGCGCGGAAAGCCTGTTGAATATCGATGTGATCGATCTGTTAAGCAAGCGGAAGCTTTATTTTGCTCAATGCCCCATGCGCTCCGCCTCTCGCAAACGATCTAACACGCGCGCTTGCATGCAGCCACAAACAACTCTCGCGAACGGCGAAGTGGCGCCTGACCTAAAACTGCTTCGCGACAGGTCAGAACTGCTGCTTCGTAAAGAACAGTTTTCTGATGGGACCAGCCCCGAAAATAGCTTAGCGCCTCAGCCGGACCGGTGATCTGCGTGCCTGGCCCCGAACCGCCAGAGACCGTAACAGGTGCGCCCCACCTGCGCTCAAACAAAACCTTCACGATGTCACCCATCCCGGCTTCCTTTCGCGGAGACAGAACATAGTTTGACTCGAATTGTTCCGCTGCCGCAACGACCATTAGAGCGACTAGTGATGACGTACTCACACTCTCTTCGCAGGTCAAAGCTCGCATCATGATTTTAAGAGTTCCTTATTGTTCTATTTTCTAATATTCTTGCATGCGCCTCCCACCTAACCTCGTAAAAGTCCCTGTCATGTCTAAACTGATCCGACTGGCCCAAGGTGATTGGGGCTCGTCCAGAATGGTTTGGCTGACGGCACTGATATTCGCAGCTATTGCGGCGGTGCTTGCCGTATTAATAGCGTCGGTCGTTACCACGATGGAACGATCGGCTAATACCAATGACGACAGCCGTGCGCTAAGAACCGGCTCAGCTGCAGTTGCTTCGCTTCAAAAAAGAATGAGCGCGACACTTCGAGATAACGCAATATGGGACGATGCCTACGCCAACACCTCTAACCACGACGCATCATGGGCCGTTGAGAACTGGGGGAAAACGTCGGCGGAATACGAGCTGTACGACGTCGCGGCAGTTGTTGCCGCCGATGGCTCAACTCTGATGGCGTATCGCAAGGGCGTCCCATTTGAACCGGAGGTGTATTTTCGTACAGGATTTGCCGAGTTGGTTTCTCAAGCTCGCTTGAGACCGCTTGATCCTGTCGTAGCTTTCGCCGAAACCACGGATGGCTTCGCTGTCTTCGGAGCCTCAGCAATTCAACCTTATTCGAAAGAGATCGCGGCGCCGGACAAGTTTTCAGTTTTGCTCTTCGCGAAAATAATCACGCCAGAAGCACTAGAGGAAATTGCTACCCTTCACGATCTGAACAGGCTCGTCATCGATAGAGCAGCACGAAAGGATCAGATCGCAGTCAGCTTGCCGGGTCATAACGGGATACCCGTTGCTTTTCTTTCGTGGCCAGGCCGGAATGTAGCTGCGATAATCCATGAGAGCGTTCGTTTCCACCTCGTGGGCGCAGCTATCATCCTGGTCGTGTTTTTGCTCGCCATCCTCGTGGTTGGCGATATTGTTTCGCGGAAGCTCACCCGGGCAGCCGAAAAGGCCCGCTATGAAGCGACGCATGACAGTCTCAGCGGCTTGCTCAACAGGCAAGGCTTGGTCTCTCGGATGAATTCGCTGCTGACTGAGGAAATCGGCGGCGCTATCACACTTCTCCTTATTGATCTCGATGGCTTCAAAGAGGTCAATGACGCGTGGGGGCATGGGATTGGAGACATCGTCATTCAAAGGTCGGCAGAGCTCCTGGAAAAAAACGCACCGGAGGGGTCCATTGTCGCACGACTGGGAGGAGATGAATTCGCAGTCATCTGTTCTAAGGAACGTGCCAATACCGTGGCGGAAGCTATTTCAGCGTCCTTTTGCAAGCCTTTCGACATCGATAATCGCATCATCGAGATCGGAGCTAGCATTGGCTACGCGGTGTCGAACAATGTTTGTGATCCGAATGAATTGTTAAGGAGATCAGATGTTGCTCTCTACCGAGCGAAGGAAACGGGCCGTGGTCGCGCGGTAGAATACACTACCGAACTTGACGCAGACAGAATGCGCTTGGGCACCATGGAAAAACAACTGCGCCTATCGCTCGCACAAGGTGAGGTTTTCCCTGTTTATCAGCCTCTCTTTGACGCGCAGAGCCGCGAAATCCGCGGTGTTGAAGCGCTGGCTCGCTGGAATAGTCCGATGGGCCGGATCAGCCCCGAAGTGTTCATTCCCCTCGCCGAACGCGCCGGACTAATTGACAATCTGGGCTTTCACATCTTGGCTACCGCCATTGACCAAATCAAGCTGATGCATCAAGTGAGCCTTTCGGTAAATGTATCGCCCGTACAACTAAAAAACCCCAATTTCGCGCCCGGTGTTATTTCGCTTCTCAAACAAAAAGCGTTCGAACCAGAGCGGCTGACGCTCGAAGTCACTGAGGGCGTACTAATATCGAACCCGGATCAGGCCCGGCGTGCGATAAACGCCTTGAAATCCATCGGTGTTAAATTTGCGCTTGATGATTTCGGATGCGGTTACGCTAGCATTGGGACGCTCCGACAATTCGGATTCGACAGACTCAAGATTGATCGATCCCTAGTGAAAGCATTGGACAATGAGGATCAAAACGGCGAAGTACTAAAGGCGACTGTCTATCTAGCCAACGCGTTGAAAATCCCGGTCACGGCAGAGGGTATTGAAACGGAGCGTCAGGCACGCACTCTTGCGGCTTTCGGATGCGACAAACTGCAGGGCTACCTCCTTGGCAAGCCAATGTCAGCTGAGGAGCTTGCGTCGCAGGCAATAACTGACAATCCGCCGCTCGATTCCCATCGCCTGGCGAATGCAGGCTAATTTGTTATAGGCTTTGAGAAGCGCGCAATAGCCAGTAGCAATTCATAGCGAAAACACGCAACGTTGATGCCACAATAAAGGTAGTGGGACTAAAGGCGCCATTTACCAGTCTCGATACAAGTTGTTGGCCGCCGAAGGGCGAAGTCCAGCTGCACCTGATCTGCGAACAGTATGTGCGAGTGCCGGATGTTGGATGGCCGAACATGGCAGCCTTGCTCTACCATCGCGTAGATGTTCAAGGGAGATATGCAGGTCTCATTGCCGGTTTCGAGGCTCAAACCCGAATTATTCCTGCTTCCGCCGCTGCGAGTTTAAACGCTTCGGCTGCGACCGAAGATTTCACCCGGCCGTGGAGGGCTTCAATGCACGCTTTCTTTGCGGCTGCATATGACCTTCCTCCGCGATTTGGCCAATTCTTGATCAAGAAAGCCAAAGCATCTCGGCTGTTCCCGATGTTCTTGAAGTGATTCCCGCAATCCGTCGTCACTTCAATTTTTGAGTGCCAAAGCTCAGTCGACATTTCGAAACCTATGAGGATGTGAGAACTCGTTATCAAATGCTGAGGTACGCCTTTACGTTCCGATCTAGGACTTAAGACCTAAGCGCATTGATCGGATCATTCGATAAGCAGACTTAGCTGCAACAATTTCGATCGCGCGCCGGAGGTAAAATTCACAAAGATACTGAACGGCGGTCCATTTCGGGAAGGCAGTTCGCCCCCAGTAAACTAGCCACCTGCGCCGCCGCTATCCGACTTGACGGAGGATCGGCCGGCCATTTCCTGCTTTAGGTAAAGCTTTGCCAGTTTGACGACCCACATAATTTCGGCTTGATTGCCGAACTCTACGGCAATGCCTACGGCGTCACACGGCAGACTCCGGAGAGGCACTTCTCCTGATTCTCGGCATTTCCTTAGACTTGCATAGAGTAAATCGAGTTGATCGGCGGGCATAGCAATCTCCACGCCCTATTGTCGGCCTGCTCCCGTCAATCGCCTATAGGGCTAAATTCCCATCCCGGAGAAGCAAAAGTCCTAAGTTAAATTTCAGGCATGCCGACATCCCCCAGCTCGGAACGAGATGGATTGACGCGCCGGCGCCCTGCCATATCTCTTCCGTATCTTCGCACCCAGACATCGAAACCGTTGTGAACCTTGAAATCCTGAGCAGGCGCTGGAGCCGACAATCGCTTGCAGTGCAATTCTTGTTGGCGGGAGGACTTGTCTGTGGAGTCGCCATGTTAATTGTAGGCGCTTTCGTTACAAATCTGATCGAGGCCTCGGTAACAAGAAATTCGGCCGCTACGACTGCACTCTACGTCGACAGCGTTATTGCGCCAATTCTCCCAGACATGCAGCAAAACAAGGTTCTGGATGACAGCATCACCCGTGCGCTGGACGAGACGTTGGGACAGGGTGCTCTTGGGCAACGCATCATGTCCTTTCGCCTTTGGCGTCGCGACGGGACAATAATGTATTCAAACGATCCCTCATTGATAGGCAAAAAGTTTCCTGTAAACGAAGACCTGAAAGCCGCGTTCGACGGGGAGATGAGCGCCGAGTTTAATGACCTCGACGAGGATGAAGACGTCGAGAGCGTCGCCGAACGCGATAGTGGCAAACCTCTCCTGGAAATCTACAATCCTGTTCTGCAACCCTGGTCCGGGGACGTTGTCGCGGTGGCCGAATTTTACGAGGTCGCGACTGATTTTCAGAAAAGTCTCGAGCTCGCACGGCTCAAGACTTGGTTGGCCGTCGCTTTGTTTACTGTGACATTTTTTGTCATTCTCTCATTTATCGTTTTGCGGGGCAGCCGCACCATCGCACAGCAACGTGCCGTAGAGAAGCAAAGGTATTTAGAACTTCTGGGCGTATTAAACGAGAATCGAACGCTTAACCGTCACCTGCAGCAGGCTTCAAATCGAGTTATTGCCTACAATGAACGGTATCTCCGACGCATCGGCGCAGAGTTGCATGACGGGCCAGTGCAGCTCATCGCTTTCGCTGCTTTACGGCTGGATAGCAAGACAATCGTGGGAGCGATTTCTTCTCCGGAAAAACGCCTCCAGGAACTTTCCTTGATCCATAACTCTTTGGGTGAGGCGCTACGAGAGATACGCGGGATCTGCGGCGGCCTGGTTTTGCCGCACATAGAAACACTTAGCTTAAGCGAGGTGTTAGAGCTCGTCGTGCGCGCGCACGAGCAGAGAACGGAATCGAAGGTCCATCTTACGATCTTGCAGCCTGATATTTCTGTGACGCACCCGGTAAAAATCGCAGCATATCGATTTGTTCAGGAGTCGCTGAACAACGCTTTCAAACATGCAAATGGGACGGGCCAGGAAGTCCGGCAGGATTTGAACGGCAAGCTTCTGGAAATCGTTGTCACCGATCGCGGCCCTGGTTTCGATATCGATGCCATCAATACCGATCAGCTCGGCCTTTTAGGATTGAAAGAGCGCATTGAAAGCCTCGGCGGCAAATTTCACTTGGAATCTGAACCGGGCAAAACAACACTGAAAATGCAGGTGAGAATTGATGACACATAATAGGATCGAGATAGCGGTGATTGACGATCATCCTCTTTTTCGGGAAGGCGTCGTGTTCAGCCTTTCAGAAGAGGAAGACTGCAAGGTCGTCGCGTCTGGCGCAAGTGCCGGCGAAGCGATCCGCATTGCTCAAGAGCTCAAGCCAGATATTATTCTGCTCGATATTTCTTTACCCGGCGGCGGGCTGGATGCCATTTCCGACATCCTTAGCTTCCATCCCAAGGCTCGAATTGTGATGCTGACAGCATCAGAAGCAGTCGGCGACGTCTCCGAAGCGTTGCGACGAGGTGCTTGCGGCTATGTCCTCAAGGGGGTTGGCTCCCAGGAGCTTGGAAACATTATCCGGGGCATTTTTGATGGAGATCAATATGTTAGTCCATCGCTATCGGCACAGATCATATCGTCCCTCTCAGCGCCTGCTCAACCGGATAGGCTCGGCAGGTTGACGGATCGGGAAAGAGAAATCCTCGACTTGGTCTCAATCGGCTTGAGCAACAAGAGGATCGCGTTGAAATTGGAGCTCCAGGAAAAAACAGTCAAGCACCATGTGTCCAGCGTGCTTGCAAAGCTTGGTGTTCAAAATCGCACTGAAGCGGCAATGGTGCTGCGAGACCTGCGCGGTTTATCGGCTTAGAGCTCTTAAGCGTGAGAAATCCGCAGGCCGAGACATTCTGTTTATTATTGTTCTGCCCTTGGCGTCCGTCATTATGTAACGATCGTTGATAATGCTTTCCGCGATCCCGTTGGGGTGATTGACGGTCATGTCTGCAGACTTCGACTTCGTCTGCCCTTTGCCAATTTGAGAGCCTCTCCCGCCGGCATTGTTGCTTCCGTTGCCATTACCATTTCCGCCGTTGTTTCCGTTTCCTCCGCCTTTCCCTCCCCCATTGCCGTTTCCATTCTTCGCCAGCAAGACTGGCTCGCCGAATGCGATCGTTTCTTTGGAAATGGTAAGGCCGTAGGGTACAGCAGCCAATAAAGCCGCTGTCACGAAAATCTTTAACGTCGTGCTTGTTACACTTTTGGGCATTGTGCTCATGATTTGCACCTCCACCGCATTTGTCAATTCTACGCTCGTAGCTATGCCAAAGATCACAGGCGAAGCTAAGTTTCGAAAACGTTTCTTCTTAATCCCGTTCCCAAAATCCCGAGCCTTGAGCAATCAGACCGATGCTCGCCTAGTCTTTTGACGGTGCTGACTAGGACCAAAGTCCGATCCCCGTTCCTCTTAAGACCTATGGCCGGAACAGCTCGGCTGTAAGCGTGTTCTTACGTCATCTTCACGACAACGTGGAGCACTATAACACTGAAAGGATTGAGAAAATGAACGTACTGGCACGCGCGGCTTTGATTGCCTCACTTCTGGCAGGCACCGCTCTCAACACCTACGCACAGTCCAGCAGCACGGTTGGTACCGGCGGTACGACCATCGAAAACGGCACCTCGAGCAGCACGATCGGCACTGGCGGATCGTCCTCCGGCTCTGATGGCTCCGGCTCGGCCTCTACCTTGGGGACCGGAGGCACTTCCGCTGGTAATGGCACCTCTTCGTCTTCGATAGGCACGGCAGGTTCGGCTGCTGGCAGTGACGGCTCCGGTTCGGCTTCTACCCTGGGCACCGGCGGCACGTCTGCCGGAAATGGCACATCGTCGTCTTCGGTAGGCACGGCAGGCTCGGCTGCCGGCAGTGACGGTTCCGGGTCGGCTTCGACTCTGGGCACTGGCGGCACCTCCGCTACGGACGGCACGACGACATCGTCGGTTGGCACGGCAGGCTCGGCCGCAGGTCAGGCTCACGATGACATGAAGAAGAAAGACTGCCCTCCGGGACAGGCCAAAAAGAACAAGTGCTGATCGAAACGAACGTTATCCGGCTCTTTGAAGGCCGGATAACGTTCCAGGGAGGATGATATGACCTCTTCGACCCAAACGCTTCCGAAGATTGCCCTGTCTTTGATCCTTGTCGCCGCCGCGCTCGCCATTGGTAGCTCTGAGGCTGCCGGCCAGTCGACCGAGGGCTGCCACGTCATCAAACGCAGCGACATGAATTCGGACAGAGCGTCTGCGCAGACCCCGGACAGCCGCACGACCAGCAGCGTCACCGCTGGCGGCGGCGCGGTGTCGGGAGGCACTTCAACCGGTTCCATCTCCTCCAGCACATCCGCTGGCAATGGAACTGTCACGACCACGCAGAACGGCAGCACCGTAACCACCCAGACAAACGGGAATGGTTCGGCTTCGGCATCATCGTCCGGAAGTGGCGGCGTTTCTGTCCTCCGCAACGGCAACGACTGCGTAGTCATCACAGATTAGGAGCAGACACATGCGTATCGTATTTCTCTCAACGGCCGTTTCCCTTCTTCTTGGCCTCGGTCCGTCACCCTTGTTGGCTCAATCGGCCGGTACGGTTGGTTCCGGAGGAACCGCTGCAGCTGACGGTACAACAGCAACCACCCTCGGGACCGGTGGCGCTGCCACCGACGCTGACGGCTCCTATACGGGCTCCATTGCTTCTGGCGGCAGTGCCGCGACTGAAGATGGCAAGGCAAAGAGCCAAACCAAGATCATCGAAAACCCCAACATGCTGCAGGGCAACTCAAAGGCAATGGCTCATGACAGCGGCACGTTCTCAAAGTCGATGACCAAGACACGCGTCAAGGGCGGCGATCTATCCAGCCGCACCAAGACGATGTCTCACGTTCCGGGAGAAAAGCCCGTGAAAGACACGACTACCGTCGAAACCCAGCTGCCGCAGTAAGCGACCGCTATATTCACGAAAGGAACTAATCATGCGTGCATATCTCATTACAGCAGCAGCTGTTCTCACCACTCTATCGTTCAGCACGGCATATGCGGACGATGACGGCGCTATTGCCGGTGCGGCCGGCGGTGCAGCGACCGGCGCCGTGGTCGGTGGTCCGATTGGCGCCGTGGTGGGTGGCGCAGCGGGTGCCATCATCGGTGGTTCGATCGAGCCTCCGCCGGAAAAGGTGGTCACTTACGTGCAGAGCCAGCCGGTACCGCAATCGATTGTGATCGATACCCCAATCGTAGTTGGCGAACCCATCCCGAAGTCGGTGACGCTCGTAACGGTGCCGGATTCGCCGCAGTACGCCTACACCGTGGTCAACAACCAGCGAGTAATCGTTGATCCCCAGACCTACACGGTCGTCCAGGTACTCAACTAAAACAGCAGTGCCCTTTCGCGTTTGACGTGAAAGGGCCTCCGTTCGCCAATCCGCGAACCAAACATCGAAATCGAGACATGCCATGAACGATAAAGAGTTTACGATCGGGTTTCCCGTTCTTCTCCTGCTGCTGGCTATCACGTTGATGATCGGCTATCTCATCTTCAATCCCAGACAGGCAGAAAGTGCGCGCATCTTCACGCCCGAAGCGCTCATGGCCAGTGATCATCGGTAACGTCGGTTGCTGGGTGATATTCCCTAAGCCGCCTCGCAAAGCTTTTCCGAAATCAGCTCCAGGCAAGACAGAATCGCAAGCACCTTCGCGGAGCGACAAGTATAGAATACTGTTTGCTTCTCACGACGTGTTTGCACGAGTTTTTGTTTGCGCAGCTTGGCAAGGTGCTGGGATAAGGCAGACTGGCTTAAATCGACAGCTTGGGCCAGGTCGGCCACATTCCACTCTCGCTTGGTAATTAACAGCAACACCTGCAAACGTTTGGCGTTTGCCATTGCCGACAACAAATCGGCCTGCTTTTCCAAAAATGAACTCATGGGACTGCCCGGTGTGAAAGCTCTATAAATTTTAAAACAGATATTGCTAACTTTCAATCAAACGGAACTCCGAATTGTCAATCGGCCCTTTAATTGCGGGACTTAGTCAAGCCTGTTTTGCCCGTGCCGGGGTCATGGTCCTTTTCGAGGTCATGGCCTCATGATGATGTTCGGGTCGGATGCCTCAACGTGCGGAGCGCGG
>NZ_QFBC01000035.1 GCF_003122325.1 Rhizobium album | reverse complement strand
GAAACCATCGCCGCGATGAGCGATGATCCGCTCATCAGCCTGCCAGCAGCAAGCTGATCAATTCCCGGCTCTGTCCGGAAGGCACGGCGATCGCCGAAGCTACACCATCTCCTGGGACACGATCGCATCTCAACACGATACGATCGGTGCGCCCATACTTTCCTGTCCGCTATCATCATCGCTGCAGTTTGCTGCTACTGGATCAATTAATGAGTCCTGAGCCTAAGCCTAAGTGCTTTCTCTAACGCCCGGAGAGCTCTCTCCTCTTGATTGATCTCCTCACGAAAACGCGCCTCGATCTGGGCGATATCTGGGTCGTCGGGAAATTGTTGCATGGCAAGTCGGATTCGATTTTCCGCTTCTTGAGTTTTTTCGGCGAAGAAAATGGCTTCGTGTTCAGGGCCATCGTCACGAAGTTCGCGATTAAGCTCTGCAATCTCATCCACCAGCAACTTACATCTGCTCGAGACTGCATATGGGCTATTGTTTGACAACGTGTTCAAGCGTTCCCGCGCGCGTCGGCGGAGCTGATCCTTCATTAAGGCTGAACTCACCTTGGTCGCACGGATACGATCAATTTCCGCTTGGGTGTGGATGACCGCAGTGTTTTTCTCGTCGATCTTATGAGCCTGATTGGCACGTCGTTCAGCTTCATCCAAGCTTCCTCTGATATGATGAAGTTCGAACAACGCCCACTGCTGGTAAATAAACGCTTGATTAGGCGCTACGGTAGCGGCCGCTTCATAAATACGTCGGCCAGGCTCGGGCTCGGCAAAGGTATTAGCGAGTGCCCGACCCTTGGAAATCTGCTCAAGTGCTCTTGAATCAGAAGAGTACCCAACATCAAGGCCAGAGATAATTCTGGCGAACTGATCAGCCTTCTGTTCGTCGGTAGAGCATGCTTGTCGGAACACTAACTGAGCCACACGAGCATGACGGGTTCGGTAGCTGTAGTCTCCCGAGTACCTATCCGTTTCGGCTTTGACGATATTAAGGAGCGGAGCGAAGAATTTTTCCTGATAGTCGGGAAAAGTTATTCCAGATATTCGCGAAATTGTACCAGCGCGAGCACTAACGGAGTATTGGTGCATTGTCGCAATGTCGAGGTACAGCTGTCGAGCTTGCTCTGGACTTACTCGCTGATGTTCCAGTTTAAGTACCTCTTCGAACGGTCTTCCCTGAGTTAATTGGTGAAGAGCTACAAGCAATTGTCTCTCGGCTACGGTTTCAAATTGTCGTATGCGCTCCTCCCGCGATTCCGCCGCCAGCAAACCAAGGCAATTATGTTTTTCAAGCAAGTCGAGCAGGCCGTTTATCTCCCTGCGAGAGAGATATCTTACTTTCAATTCCGGCCCTGGGAATTCGCGTTCCAAGTCGCCGCAATAGGTATGCCAATCAGAATCTCGCTCTGCGCCCACAACAACCAGTGGTAATTTATTCACGCGTGCATGACGAAGAAGAGTTGTTAGTTCTTCAACGTGAAGACCAACGTCATCCACAAAAAGATAAATTGGCTTCTGGGTGAGTTCGTATAACTCATCGAAAACAGCGGGGCGCAGAGCGCCGTCGGAGTTAAACCATAGCACAATAACGTTTGACACCGTTGCAGCTTCATAGGCTGAACGTTTCAACGCAACCGTTTTTCCTGAACCAGCAGGTCCTTTCGCCACAATCAAAACGGGACCATCAGGTACCTCGTTTTCAAGAACTGCCTTGAATAAGATATCTTCTTCGACTTGGCGGCGCACATCAAAACGATTGACGATTGCTCCCCATCCGGTGTCGTAACCGGAATAAAACTGTTCAGCAGTTTGAGCTTCAATCGGCATTTCTGAGTGTATGAAGGTTAGGTCGGTGCGTAGGGAGCGGTTCGCCAAGTCCGACTCTACGGTATGCGTGCTGTAGAATTTCCGGATCGGGAAGTCAGATACGTCCGCAGAGTGGCTTAGTCGTCTGAAAAGCGGGGGAACCGACTTATCAAGAGCGGACATGAAGCCACCGAAATAAGCTTTGATAAGCTCAACGTTCTTAGTTGCCCAAAAATCAATATCCTCTTGCTCGGCGTTCGGGGTCACCATGTACCATCGTGGTCGTCGTCCTGGTCCAAGGTTGTAGATGAGATCGCGTATGTGGGAATCGTCCAGCCTATATCCGACAAAAATGAAGCTATGCTCGAATGCCATGTCCTGAAGACGAAGGAACAGGCGTGTCCTATTTTTCGAATAGGTTGAGTACACTTCCCTCGAAAGGATAGGCGGAATGTCAGAATCATGAATATGATTCAGGCAGCCATGTAGTTTTAGGTAGGGAACTGGGTTGGAAAACTCACGTAGGCGCTGATCGATGGGCTCATCATCTTTTACGATTGGAACGAGTTGCTGCATCCGGGTTTTTACATCTTCATAAGCTCCTTCGACGATCGTATCGTAGTTGGTGGTAGCGATGGCATGCCAGTTGAACGTTGGGATGAGTTTATGCGCGGCCTGCGGAGTAAATCCTGTGAATGCTTTCCTTACCTCCTCATAGACTTGTGAAGCTGAACCGCTGTTGGCGATAGCCATTTCGGCAACACCCATGACATCACGGTTTGTCATGGTTTTTCTGAAGAATTTTTCGGCCAGTATATCTCTGAGCTGATTGGAATCCGGCGGCTTGTCACCGCTCAGGTTTTTGGCTTCTTTAGAAGCGCCTGCTCCCAGGAATAGGACGCAGCGTTGTGATTTAACGGCTTCGATCAAAGACCCGGACAGCGCGAGTTCTGACTTCTTTTCAGCCACAAGTCCCCCCCAAAAGCTAGCATCTGAAGACGAACCTCATAGCTAACCGAAAGGTTGATCGAGGTCCATAAATCTCCACCGTGAGCATCATAATCGGTCATAAAAGAATGCGTCCGGGCAAGCTTAGCCTTCATTACGAGGGTCAAGCTTGCTGTTTTGGTCACTGGCAAAATGACTTCAGATACCAGTGAAACCTTCGAACTCTTCTTCGTAGATTGGGAACACCTCGAATTCATCCCTGAGGCCTTCGATCGACATAGGGTCGCATCCGTAGGTATCGAGATCAGCGATCGTCGCGAGGTAGTCGGACATGATGCGGGTTGAATGGAACATAGCAATTCTCTCCTATGACCGCGCTGTAAGCGGTCGTTTTAAACCGGGTGAGGAAGGCGGCGATCCCTCTCGGGATCAGCGACCTATTCGGAACGGGAGACGGACTGCGAACATGGATGGACCTCTATCGAACGTGTTGACGATGCAGGAAGCGCCGCCACGGCGCGTGCCGGCACGGTCATATTCGAGAGCTGATCCTACGAACTTGTGTCATCGTTTTTTGTCCTCCAAGCGGAATGGGGCATCGCTCAGGCTTGGAACAAATAAAGAACTTTTGCGTGGAGTCAATCAAAATACGCGGACTGGTGGCGCTATAAAAAAATGCAGTGCCCAGTTGATTCTCTGATTTCGTTCTATATATGTTCGAAGTATGCAAAACAGCCCGAAGCACCTCATACGAATAGGTTGAACCCCGCCGCCGCGATGACCGCGGTGACGACTAACCGTGTTTGTCAGAGGTAGTCATGGGAATTGCAAAGCAGGCGGCATCGCTTAGGGCCGCGAGGACTTCCGCGTCGATCCAAACCTATAGCCCTGCCGGCACAATCAAATGCGATGGTGTCCGCCTGTTCCGTTCCCAGGCGGCCCGCGATGTCGCTTGCCTTCTCGACGTAAATCCATCTGTGACTTCCTGGCAGTGCATGCCGCATCCCTTTGATGTCGATGGCATCGTCCACGTTGCCGACTATCAGGTGTTCAACGAGGATGGCAGCATTCTTTTCATGGACGCGCCAGACAGGGCACGCTCCGTGGATATCCAGTTGCTCGATGATGAGGCCATCCGCCGCGACGCACGCTACAGGCTTCTCGGGCGGACCGAAGTCTACGACGGATTCAGGTTGCGAAACGCCCGCGATCTGCTGAGATACGCCTACGCCACCACGCCTCTCGGCGACCGCCTACGGCTACTCTCCGCCCTCGACGAACACGGATCACTACCGCTCGCGGAATGCCTCAAGGCTTTCCAGGAAACAAAACCTGTTCCTGGGATCGCGGCCCTCATTCTCCACGGTTACGTCGAGGTCGATCTCGACGACGCGCCTCTTGGTCCGGAAACCACGGTGCGTCGGATATCGCGGTAACGAGTTCCGCGTTTCCGTGTTTCCAAGCCAAAAGAGAGCCGTTCCATGTCCTACAGGTCAGTCAGTTGGCGAAACTCCCCGCCCAGCCTTGCAGTCGCAGTCGCGCGATGTGGTATTCGCAACGCTCTTCGGCATTTCCTTCGTCGTGAGGATATCTGCTACGTCGCGGTTTTGGTGGTGCCTGAAGGCACGTCGGACTACTACGGCCGCGCCGTGTCGACATTCATCCGTGATCCAGTGCCGGTCGATCAGGATTGCAACGAGACCGCCGTTGTAATGACCCTTGCCGAGCAGACCATCGAACCGCGGACAATCCACGACCGTCTCAGGCATGGCCGTCAGGTGGTCGTTGTTACGGAGAAGGCGGAAAGTCTGCCGCCAGAATTCCTCGCAGGTGCCGACCTGGTCAGGCATGTCGTCACGCCGACCCCTGCGCATCTAATTGCCGCCTCTAGAACGGCGAAGGTGCCTGGCATGACACAGGAATTCGCCGAGTTCCTCTCGACCCAGTCTTTCGACATCATCGCCGCCGTTATCAGGCCGACGCGACCACTTCTGAACTCGATCAGACAGCTTCGACGAATGGCGGAGAAGCGCCTTGAGCTGCCCACATTAGCTGAAAAACCATCCGCGTTGCGTCTTGAAGACACCCACGGTTATGGCGAAGCCAAGGACTGGGGCCTGCGGCTTGCGGAAGACATCTCTAGTTGGAAACGCGGAGAGATCGCGTGGGAGGATGTCGACAGGGGTGCGCTCCTTTGCGGACCACCAGGATGCGGGAAAACCAGCTACGCCAAAGCATTGGCTGCCTCTTGCGGGGTGGAACTTGTCGTGGCCTCGACTGGACGCTGGCAAGCTGCTGGTCACCTCGGGGATTACCTGAAGGCCATGCGCGCGAGTTTCAAACAGGCGCAAACCAAGGCCCCTTCGATCCTGTTCCTCGACGAGTTCGATTCCGTCGGCAGTCGCGAAGCTGCGGTAGACAGCGATAATCATGACTACAAACGTCAGGCTGTAAATGCACTGCTTGAGTGTCTCGATCCGTCTGAGGGCCGCGAAGGGGTCGTGGTCGTCGGTGCTACGAACGATCCGTCTGGAATTGATTCCGCCTTGCTGAGGCCTGGCAGGCTTGAAGTCCGTATCGACATTCCTTTGCCAGACGCTGTTTCAAGGGTTGGTATCTTGCGCCAGCATCTTGGAGGCCATGTCGTTGACGGAGACCTCGGGAAGTTCACCCAGGCATCTCGCGGTTGGAGCGGTGCAGACATCGAGAAGCTGGTTCGTGACGTGCGCAGGCTCGCCAGGCGCCATCGCGTACCCATCAGTGAAAGTCTCGTCATGAAGGCTATGCCGGCACGCCGACTTCTCAGCGATGATGAACTGCGGCGTGTCGCAGTTCATGAGGCAGGACACGCCGTCGTCGGAACCCTGCTGTTTCCAGACAGTATCCGTTATGTCTATGTCGAGCGGGACGTTCCGGTGAACCCTGTCAGCCGTGTCGTAGGTGCCGCAGTCTTCCAGCATGCAACGGAGACTGCTGGCACGCCAGAATATTACGACAACAGGATCGCCATGATGCTCGGAGGGAGTGCGGCAGAGCAACTTGTCTTCGGCGAACGGTCGGACGGTGCTGGTGGCGATCCCTCGTCCGATCTGGGTCTCGCAAGTGATGTCGCAACCCGGATGGAGCGATGCCTTGGACTTGGAGAGGTCCTATCTGTCGAATTCGGTAAGGGCGGCCGTCCGCTTGAGTATCTTCGTGAACGTGACCCCCATTTGCGCGGTCTCGTTGACGCGCGCCTAAGAGCGCAGTTCGACCGCGCTGTCCTCATGCTCGGCGAACATCGTGCATGCCTCGACCAAGTCGTCAGAAAGCTCGTCACAGACGGGCACGTAGAAGGCACAGAGGTTCGAGCGCTTCTCGCCGAAGGGGTCAGAAATACCGCATCTGTCAGGACGTGATGGCTAGCGGTTCCGATGCCGCCCCCGTTCGCGACAGTGGGCGGCATCGGAAAAGTTAACAAAGGACGCGTGCGCGCAGTCCGGCTTTAATGACTTGTTAAGAATTTACGCGTACACGGCGAACCAGTTCAGGAATGGAGCACTACGTGAACATCGCGTCGCATTCGGTCATACGAATAACTGCACGGGCCGCTGGCCTCTAGCTCGCCGATGTTTCGATGTCGGCCGATCCAGAGCCGACGACCCACCCGACTAACTGTCTGACCAGGGTGGCCACTTGAACCGATTTCTTTCTACCTTCGATACTGCTCAAGGCGAAAAACACGCCCGTATCGTCTCGTCCGCTTTCCAGTCTGGGTTCCGAATAGACCGCTGAACAGTCCGTTCAAGTGGAAGTTCAACCCGCGCGGCTATGCCGCGCACTGGAAGGGAGTGCGCATGTTTGCGAAAACTTCGGACCTGACTAAGAAGGCGGTACCCGTGTCCACGGATGACCTGATCCGCCTTTGTGGCTTACCTACGGAGATCGTCGCCGCCTTGCTCATTTGCGGCGGTGCGGAGACTTCCGATTCCATTGTTTGCTCGGCGCAGGAGTAGGCCATGGACCTGATGGATTTCGGGGTGCGGAACCTTCCGCCAACACTGTTTACACATAACCACGTGCCGCTCTGGAAACCTGAGTGGGGAACGCGCTATCGCACGCTACCAGTCACGTTCCCGACCGACAAGTCGCCAGCGGGTGAGGTTTTCGCACGCCTTCCACTGATGGCGGACGGTCTTGTCCACCTCGATACCGATCCCGATGTGACTGCCATCGCGCCGTACCCGATGAAGATCGAATACTTCGCGCCGACTCGTAATAACATGGCGGTGAAGCGCGAGCATCTTCCCGATGTTGCTGTTCGCCGCGTGGATGGAAGTGTGGTCTTCATCGACTACGTACCCGTGAACGAGCAGGCCGAAAAGCCTTGGATTGCGCGGCGTACCCGTATCCTCGAGGACCATATCGCCGCTCACTATGGCTGTGCATATGCAGTGCACGACGAACTCTGCCTCCTCGCACATCCGTTGTTCCCGAACCTCAAGGCAATGTGGGCACATAAAGCGACACCGCTCGATCCTCCCGAGGTTTGGCTGGTGACTGAGGCGTTGCGCCGCTGCCATTTTCCCTCACGTATTGGGGTGCTGAAATCGGCATTGCACGCCGACGAGGAACTGCGGGAAGTTTTCTCCGCTCTCGACGTGGACGGCGCGGATACGGTCTACACCGCCATCATGCAGATGTGCATCTCAGGTGAACTGGATATCGACCTGTCCATGCCGTTCGCGGCCACGACCTCCGTCACCGCACGTAGTCTTCGGGGAGCCTGACACATGGGAATGGACCGTTTCGACCCGACCAAGCTCGTTGAAGGTGTCATCACGCAGGAAAACATCCCTGTGACACCGCCGAACGGCACATGTGACCACGTATTCGATATGCGTGCCGACGACATCTATCACATCTTCAATTCCGAAAGGACTGTATTCACCGCGTACAAGGTCGAGGAGTGGGTCGATCTCGGTAAAGCGGGCGACGATATGCTTGTCCGTCTCAAGTCTCCGAAGAACGCCCTCGTGATGCACCTGACCAACTGGCAGATCGCGTGTCTGGAGAAAGCGGGCCGCATCATGCCCGTCGGTGCCGCGGCAACTGAAGGACGTGGCGGCGGCACGCCTGGGTATGGCATGTCCATCAAAGGGGCTCGGCTTGAGAAGGCTGAACGGATGCTCATTTATCTCGATGAGGTCTTCAAAGCGTTCGGGGAGTACTGCAAAGGCGGCCGGTCGCGGAAAGTCATGGAACGGGCTGTCCAGGAGCTCGCCGCGAAGCGAGGCGAAAAGCCACCGTCGATGACATCGCTCTACGAGAAGCTCGCTCGACTGAGGAAAGACCGCAATTTCGACAGGACCGCAGCCGTTGCCGACAGGCCTCGGCGCGGCAATCAGACCCCTCGTAAGCCGAACCGCGCCGAGCATGCCGTGCGCGAGGCTGTCGAGGAGACGGTTTTCGTCGGCGGCGACTGGAACGGCGTAAAGGCACTTCTGTGGGGGTGGTCGCAGCCAGGCGGAAAATATGCGGATATGCCGAACCTGGTGACAAGGATTGGCGAGGTCGATCCCGTTTTCAGCGATACGACCATTCAGCGGCGATTGGCGCAGGTGGATCGCTTTACGCGCCATAGTCTCACCTATGGAGATGAAAGCGCAGAACTCGCCTTCGCTGATCGCATCACGCAGTTGCGGCCTGCTCACCTCCTCGACATTGTCGATGTTGACCACTCGACGCTGAACATCAACGTGTTCGGTGAAGGGGTGTCGTTCGGTCGGCCCGATCTCGTCCTGTTTCGCGATCGCTTCTCGGGTATCATTCTCGGGTGGGCAATCTCATTCGGACCGCCGTCCTACGAGACCTTTCTCGAAGGGCTTCTACACGCGATGTCTCCAAAGGACCCTGACAGCCTGCCGCCAGACGTGACGTATCGCTGGTACGGAAGACCGTTCCGTCTGGGAGTGGACAACGCCAAGCACCTGATCGGCATGGACATCCACAACGCCGCGCGGCAGCTGGGTATGCAGACCGTTAAATACCGACCTGGCCACCCGTGGGAAAAAGGCGCGGAAGAACACATGTTCCGCGTCCTGGGTGTCAGTCTCGTCGAACGCCTGCCAGGTAGCACCACCCTGTCACCCGACGAGCGAAAAAAGTTCGACGACGACCGTCTCAAGGCACTGCCGCACATTGATATTGCCGAATTGAACGGTTTTCTCGCCTTCTACTTCGCAAAAATCTACAACTGCGCGCCACATCAGGGGCTTGGCCCAGTTCTGAGGATGTCAGCGGTCCCTGATGAACTGTGGGCAAGCGGTATCGCCAATATCCCGAGACGGCCGATCCAGGACCCGTCCATCCTGGTCAGGCTGGCAGGTCAGACGCGCGATGTCGGCATCTCTGACCACGGCATGATCCGCTGGGATAACCTTGAATACCAGTCCGCCGCGGCCAATGTCCTGAAACTATCCGCTCGCCACAAGCGCGGCGAAGGCAAGTTCCACGGTACCAAATACGCCGCTACACGCGACCCCGCGGACCTTTCGAAAATCTGGATTGAAATCCCGTGGGAGAAGGGCCGCTTCATCGAGGTCCCTATCAGCGGTGCTTATGCATCCTACGCGACGGGCCTCAGGGCATATCAGCACAAGCGCATCATGGAGCATCATCGCGCCAAGACGAACGAAGCCGCGAACGCGCCTGCGTTGATGGCTGCCAAGGCCGAACTCATGCAGAAAATCGTAGACATCCACGCCAAGCGCCAGAAGCATGGCACAGCAATCAAACTCGCCCAGTTCATGACGAGGCAGGCCACGCGCATCGAGCGCTCACGCCCTGTCGTCGTTGAGGATGGCGTGATCACCCAGCGTCTTGATCTGGCCCGTCCCGCGAAAGCCAATCGACTGGAACCCCGTTCGCCGATGGCCAAGGCCCGGATGCCCGCGCCAAGCGCCGCCGAATCCGAAGGTGTCGATGAGGACGGTGTCTTCGTGGACGCTGTTTCCGACGTACCTACGCCGCCTGAACTGGAACCTCAGCGTGCTGGCACCAGCTCGATCGCCGACATCGCCGCTCGCAACGAAGAATGGGAGGACTAAATATGACAACCTTTCACGAGAACCCCTTCAAGACCCCCGAAGAACGTCTCGCCGCCGCCGCGCTCGGCGTGCGTGAGCGCCAGTTCATGGTTGAACGGCTCCTCTACAAATACCCCGTCTTCAAGAAGGGCGAACAGTTCATCCGTGACTTCCATTTTCCCTTTGTGGGCGGCACCCATGGTACGGGGAAGATCGGCGGACTTCTTGGCTCGTCGCGTGCAGGAAAATCGACGATCTGCACCTATTACGTTGAAAGCATCGTTTTGCCAGGACCTGATCAAGATGGCGAGCGATACCCCGTGCTTCACATCACAGCGACCGACCAGACAACGCCGTCAAGTCTGGCGGATACTCTCGCGACAGCGACTGGCATGCGATCCCTGCCAGCCAAGATTAAGACGCAGGCACGGATCAATATGGTTCTTGACCGCCTGCGCCAGGTGCGTGCGGAACTCGTCATCATCGACGACGCACAGTTCCTGTTCCTCGGGCGAACGAGGTCCCATCTGTCGGGCTTCCAGAGTTTCCTGAAGCAGATGGCCGACTTGCACACGCTCAACGTTCTGCTTGTTGGAGAGGAGAGCGTTCGTGATGTCATTGCGGGCGTGGACTATCTCGAAGGACGCGGCGGCTTCAAACGCGAGGTCCTGAAACCGCTGGGTGACGCGGGCAAAGAGTTCGACGATTTTCGTCTGCTGCTAAACAAGATCGATGCGCGTCTTCCGTTCAAAGAGCCGTCAGTTCTGCACGACAGTTCTGCCGTTGCCGCCGACATCCACGCCTTCACGGGCGGGTCCATTGGTCGGGTGATGAACCTCGTCCGCGATGCGTCCGCACTCGCGATGAACGACGGCGCGACCTGCATCATGCTCGATCACCTGCGGCGATCGTCAGATGCGCTTGTCCGTGTCGGCGATACCCGCAACTATTTCAGGAAGGTATGACAATGGGCATCAATGCGTCGATGTATCTCCCGTTTTCGAACTGGAGCGTGAAGCCCTGTCACGGTGAGCCGGCGCATGGCTATTTCCTGCGCCTTGTCGCCAACGAAGGGCATTACAGCGCTAGCGTCTATGCCAACGAGATCGGGCTCAACGGTCGCCGTTTGACCCCAGAGGAGGCGCTGGGCACTTTGCTGAAGCTTCCAATCAACGAAGACAACAAGGACACGCTCAGGCGCTTCAGTCCGATCGCCGACGGAGCATACTACGACCTGGGTGGTCAGAGATTGCGACAGAGGCAGATGTCTTTCACCACCCGCCGTTTCTGTCGGGCCTGCCTGGCGGACGCGCCGCATCATCGGGTGTGGTGGGACATCCTCGCCTTCCGCAAATGCCCCGAACATGGGACAGTTATCGAGGACGTGGATGTCGCTGGGCAACCCATTGGCTGGTGGTGGGCGGATATCACAAGTGACACCAGCGGGAATCCACTGGCGGCATATGCTCCCTCCCAGGCAGACTGGCACGCGCGGAGCCTCGAGGCATTGATCGTAGAACGCCTCACCGCCTCGCCAACGACATCGTGGACTCTGCTCGGACAGTATCAACTCTTCGAGGTGATCGAGGCGTGCGAATATCTCGGGATGTGGCTCGGTAACGACCGTACCCGCATGATCCCTGCCGACCCGATGGAGAAGCTTGCGGTCGGCATGTCGGCACTCGAAGGTTCGCGAGACGATCTCGTCGCCGCAATGCATGCGTGGTTCATCGAAATGGTGCCGTCTCAGGTCCGCCGCGACGGTAAGATGGAAAGCATGGGGTGGGCGTGGAATGCCTGGCCGAAACTGCCAGGTACCGAGATCGGTAACATGTTGAACCAAGCCTCTAATGAGGCGTTCGAGCCGATCGGCAAGATGGGTAAGAAGCGTTTTCGAGAAACTGGTGACTTTTATGCCGAGAGGGCGCTGTCGGCTCTCGCTATCGAACTCGATATCAGGATGGAGGCGCTGGTCCCACTGGCCCGTCACCTTGCAGTCATTCCCTTGTCCGCGGAACCATGGGAACTCGACTCGGCGCAGGCTGATGCTTTGCGCCGCGCTATCGCCGATCTGATCCCATCGTCAGAGGTCACAGGCATTCTTGGTCTGGAGACCTGGGAATGGCAAAATCTCGTTGGTAGCGGGCGGCTGGTTTCGTTCGGGCATTTTGCGCTGGGGCGGATGTTCATCCGTTCCGAAGTCGAGGGCTTCGTAAAGGAGGTCCTCGACAAGGTACCCGTACGGGACGTTGAGTCGGTGTCATTGCGCAGTTTCGGCCGTCGGAAAGGTCTCTCCGTAGACGCTGTATTGATTCAAGCGCTGGACGGAAAGATCGCCACCGTACGGGCGGCGAGTTGTGCTGATCTTCGTGCGATCAGGGTCGTTGCTGAAAGTCGCCGTCGCTTGAACTCGCGGTCTGTCGTTCACGCCCCTGAGGTCGAAGTCGTGACCATGGCTGAAGCGGCAGCCATGGTTCAACTGAACCATGGAACCGTCAGTCGTCTCGTTGAATTAGGTGCTTTGGAAAGGGCGGCGGGCGGTGTGCTTCGACGCGAAAGCGTGCTTGGTTTCCATCGCCGATTCGCCAGCGCGCAAATTTACCGATCCACACTCGGCTGCATGAACTTCGAGGTCGAAGATGAGTTGTCCGCTATCGGTGTATCGACCTGCTTCGGTCTGCGCAATTCGAGTGCAGTCGTCGAGCGTTCGGCGGCCCGTCGAGCTCTAGGAATCTCGTGTGATCCAGATGACGCGCGTGTAGCGAGCAGCGACCTTTGGGAAAAGTTCCGGGCAATCGCCATTAAGCGGTGTCCAATGTTCACGCTTCCGCCAACCATTACCGAGGTCGGAGCCAAACTCAGGACCGCGACGAGGAAGGTGGTGGTCGATGTCTCCGTTGACGGTGTTACAGGGGCTATTTCACTCGGATTTGATCTGCATCCCACGTTGACCAGTCGCCGCTGGAAAATTTTTGAGAAACGGGAGACCGAGATCAGGGAGGCGCTGGGTTGTATGGAATGGAAGGCATCTGAAGATGGTGCTGGTTGGCGGTTGTCGTGGGTAGTCAGTGACTGCGGCGATCTCGGTTCAGCCGCTGATGCGCTATCAGGGATGCATCGTTGTTTCAAATAAAGGTGCGATGTCCATACGGTCTATCGGCCAAATTGCGTGTGGATACAGAGATGCACTACTTGGTAGAGAGTGGCACTCGAATTATATTAAGATGTCGGTGCCGATCTTTTCATGAGGTGTATCTTGGCTTTGAATGCGTTTATCTCCTATTCACACGCCGACGAAAAATATCTCGAAAGGTTGCACAAGCATATGGCCCTTCTTCAGAGGGAGCGAGCCATTGAAACTTGGACAGATCACCAGATTGTTCCAGGTGGGAAACTAGACGGCGCTGTTGCGCAGGCTCTAGAGAGAAGCGATGTTTTCATAGCGCTCGTCAGCCCTGACTACCTAGCCTCCAACTATTGCTACGATAAGGAATTCGAGGTTGCTCTTCGCATGGCGGAGTCTGGCAAGTTGCATATCCTTCCTGTCATTGTAGAACCGTGCGATTGGCTCTCCTCGCCATTCAGTCAGTTTCTTGCTCTCCCGAAAGACGGCAAACCGATCTCAGAGTGGACGAATTCCAACGTCGCCTACCTCGATGTGATTTCTGGCGTTCGTCGGCTGGTGTCGACGGGCACCGCGCAAACCGCGGGGACGGACAAGGGGGCTACATCTCCCGCGTCATCTGGTCGACGGATAAAGATTAAGCAGGAATTTGATTCCATCCAGAAAGGTGAGTTCACCGATCAGGCGTTCGGCGTGATCAGTGACTACTTTCGCAACTCCTGCGACGAGATCAATGGAATTGAAGACCTCAGGGCGAAGTTCCACCAGATGAACGAAGGCTCGTTTACCTGCACTGTCGTCAACCGTGGCATCAAGGGCGGTCGGGAAGCGCACATAACCGTACATAACGGGAAAGGTGGACGGCACCATTTTGGAGATATCAACTACGTTTTTGAAGCTCATGCTGGCACCAACACTTCGAATGGTGCCATCAGCGTCGCCGCCGACGACTACAACATGTATCTCACCTTAGGCTTCGGTAGCATGATGGGGCGCGACGATAGCAAGCTTGACGCGCCCCAGGCTGCGGAAGCTCTCTGGTTAGAATTCACTGGTCAAGCGGGCATCGAATATGACTGAGCGTAAACGCTTTCAGTGCCTGAATTGTGGGCATCGGTTTGAAACCGAGGTACTCACACCCGAGGAGCGACGAGAGGCTAAGCGCGAGGATAGGCCCGTGTATGGCATTGCCTGTCCCAAATGTCACCGCACCGACATTCGCAGTGGCTGGGGCTGACAACTTCGCGAAAGATACGGAGAGTAGGCTATGATCCCGACACCGTTGGTGAAGGGAGAAAAGCATGGCAATCCGGACTGTGATATACGCCCGTTATTCGACCGATCAGCAAAATCCGACATCGATTGAGACGCAACTTGACCTCGGGCGATCTTTCGCCGTTTCAAAGGGTTGGTCCGTCCTCGGGGTCTATGTAGACGCTGGAGTAAGCGGCGCTAGTTTTGAAACGCGACCTGGTCTACAGGCCTCGCTTGTTGGCGCCCGTCAGGGTGAATATGATGTCCTTCTATGCTTGTCGCTTGATCGTCTTTCTCGCGATCTGGAGCACAGTGCGCGCATTCAGAAGATTCTTGATTTCAATGATGTCGCTCTTTGGACCGTACAAGGCGGCAGTGTGGTGTCGTCGATGGAACTGGGCATTCGTGCAGTCTTGAACCAAGAGGTTCTTGAACAGGTTCGATATCGAACCCGCGAGGGTATGAAAACAGTCGCCAAGCACGGCAGGGTGCCAGGTAACATCTGCTATGGCTACAGGGTACGCAGGGAGTACGAGATCGTGTCCCAGGAGGTGGTGTATCAGGGTATCGGCGGTCACCAGTGTTTTTCCGGTAGGGTCGGGTTGTTCAAGACCAACCTGAAGGAAAGATCACCGATGACCGACGACATGATGACCCTGCG
>NZ_QFBC01000034.1 GCF_003122325.1 Rhizobium album | reverse complement strand
GTTGACCGCGCACCGCAGCAACCAGGTCCGTCGGCGCCAGCCCGTCGCCCTCGCGCGACTGCACCGCAACCGTCACCTCGCCGGGCGCCGGTGACCAGACGTCGACGTTGAGGACGCGAGGGTCAGCGCGCAGGGCCCAGAACATGTATCCGCCCGGTGTGCCAGCCGTCGAAAATGCCTCCGGTGCCAGAAGCACCTGGCGGCGAAACTCGTCGTTGCCTTCCAGGATCGGCGTGCCATCGTCCTTATGGCCGATGACACGGCGGGTGATGCCGTAGAGGAGTGCAAGATGATCGAGATCCGCATCCATGGCAAAGGCGGGCATGACGGCGCGCACCGCGTCGTTGACCGCGCCGATGACCAGCATCTCGCGTTCGGCATCGCCATGCTGCACCCAGCCGGCCGTATCCGTGACCAGCATTTCGACGGAATAGTCAAAACCCTTCGCGTCGAGGACAGCTTTCAGTCTTTCGAGCCGCTCGGAATAGATCCGGCCCCAGTCCATGTCGCGAAGGGCCAGCGGAGGCGGAAAGCGCGAGAGGTCGAGGGTGACGGCGGAATACCGGATCATGCCGCGATCCTCCCGAACCCTTGCCGCAAGGCGGAGAACGGCTGCGAAAGATCGTAATTGCCGTAGCGGCCCTCCGGATAGTAAAGGCCGGAATGCTGCAGGCCGAGAGAGCCGTCCTGGGTGACGTGGACAAGTTGCAGCTGCGTAATGGCATATTCCGGCTCCCAGCGGGCCGCTGACGCCACAAGTTCGTTATAAATCGCCAGCGCGATCGCAGGCGTCACGTCCTCGCCGAGAAGGCCATAGAGGTTTGACCCGAGCGCCAGAAGCATCGGCATCTGTTCGAGCCTGGTCATCCAGATCTTGTGCAGCGACTGCGCAAGATGGGCCGCGCCGACGAGCGGCTTGCCGTTCGTCGCGTTGATGCCCCGCCTGTACCGAATGACGCCTGCCATTGTTTCAAAGCCCCTTCGAAGCCGTGTTAATCCGCGTTCAAAGCCGCGGTGCCTTGCTGTGGCTCATCCGCCTTGCGCTGCCGGCGCGGCATGCCTTTGGGCCGGATGTGACCGGCGAGCAGTTCGGCGCGAGCCTCCTCCTCGGTCAGGCGGATGTCCGTCTGGCCTTCGGCAATCCGGCGACCGGCGATGCGCGGCGGCGCAAGTTCGGTGATCTCGTAATCGGCAGCGCCGTCTGTCGCCTGCAGCTCGGCCGCGGTGGCTTTGGTGGTTGTTTTCGCCATGATCTCTCCTCTCAACCGGCCGGCGGGCCGGTGTTGGCAGCGCCGGGAATGACCCCGGTGTGCTCGTGCGTGTCACCGATGTTCTTCCCGTTGTGCGTGACGCCGTCGCCCTCGATCGTCACTCTGCCGATGATCCGGATGCCGCCGGCGCTGAGTTCGATGCGGCCGCCGCGGTCGAAGACGGCGGTATCGGTCGATTGCGACGGCGCCGCGTGATCCTGGTCATAGGTTGCAGGCATGGCGATCGAGGCCTGCCCGACGGTGCCCGACTGGCTCGCCAGGATCATCTGTTCGTTTTCCGCGGGCTGCGAATGGATCTTCATTCCGCCGGCGGTGGCTTCCTGCCAGCGCACCTTCGGGCCGAGGATATCTTTGCCGTCCTTCGTCTTGCCGAGTGTCAGCCGTAGCAGGCGCTTGTCCGGCTCGAAATGACCGGCCTTGCCTGGCAGGGACATCAGCGCCAGGCGCCGGTTGACCTGGTCGAGCTGCTCGCGGACACGGCGTATCTCGGTTGCGGTGTAGCTACGCATCGACATCCTCCGGATCGCGGGCGAGCCAGGTGTCCATCTCCGCCAGCTCCCCGGCGGTCGGATAGTTGATGGCGGCATGCTCGAGATCGACGGTGCCCTTGACGGTCGGGAAATGCGTCTGGCCAAGGGCGAAGACCGTCTGTGACCAGGTGACCGCATAATAGGCCGTGCCCTGTGCTGCATCGGCAATCGTGAACAGCGGCTTCAGCTCGCCCGCGCCATCAGGCGGCATCACGCCGGCACGGCCCCACGTCCAGGCGGTATCGTCGGATAGGATCTTCAGGAGGCCAGCGCCGATCGCGAGCCCGACCACCTCTTTTTCGACGCGCTTGGCGTCAACGACATGAGCTTCGGCGACGACATAGGCGATCCAGTCGACGGTGACATTATAATGCCCGTCGCTGATACCGGCGCGCTTGGCCTTGGTCCAGCCGATACCGACACCGGGCGCCTTGACGACGGTCTTGGCGATCAGCTCCGAGATATCGACCTTGCCCGGATGGAGCATTATCGAGATACCGGGCATCAGCGTCTTGAGGCTGGCCACGATCGCACGCTGTACCGGAGCGATCGGGTCGGCCTCGATGAGCTGGGAAAGGGTCGCAGGAGTAGTCACCACCAACTCCCACTTAAAAGGAGCATGAGAGCGCCCATGCAAAGCACGACCATCAGCATGATTACGAGTGTGCTCATTGCAGCGCTCCGAACATGTCGGTGACGAGATCGACGATCTCTTGCCGGTTTTCGGCAGACAGGCCGACGAACGGTCGTGCGGGAATGGTGACCGACTTCGCGCGGATTGTCTTGCCGCCCATTTCAAAGACAAGTGCCTTGGCGTTTTTCGGAATGATCGTCATGCCGTCCTGGTGGACATGGGCATATTCCCAGGTCGAGCCCCACTCGGCTTCGGAGGCGTCGGCCCGCCAGGCGATGGAATAAAGAAGGTGCTGGCCGCTATCGACCAGGATGGAGGTGCCGGCATTGTTCGGCTTCCAAGCCGCACCATCCGGCGAGGTCTTTTCCTCCTCGATGCGCCGCCGCGTCTGGCTTTCACCCAGCGCGCCGATCGCGCTCATCAGCTCTTCCGCCTCAAAATCAAGCAGCGGCCGGAGCTTGCGGAACACGTCTCCAAATTCGGAGCTGTCGACGACGATCGAGATCCCGCTCATATCCGGCCCAACCGTTCCCGTGTGAAGACGCGATCCGGAGCCGTGACGATCACCTCATTCTGGCCGACGCCGTCGGGCAGGCCTTCGCCGCCGGCGGAACCTTGCCCACTCCCCGTCGTGGTCAAAGCGCCCTTGCCGGCGGCGATTGCCTCAAGCCGTTTGACGGCCTGGTCGTAGCGCTCCTTGATGGCATCGGTGGAGCGGCTGAAGGAAAGAGCAACACGATAGAGTGCCATGTCGCCGCAATAGACGCGCAGCACATCAAGCGACGGCTCATCGAGTGAGGCCAGCTCGGCCGGCGAATAGCGGGCGGCGAGGATGGCGCGGATCTCGATCGAGCTGTCGGAAAGGGCGTGGCCGATACGGACATCGTCGCGCAGACCGGTATCCTCGTTGGCGGCGAGCAAGGTCAGCTCGGCCGGATAGCGGGCAGCAAGATCGGCGATGGTGGCGTAGACGGTCACAGCATCGCTCCGTCTTCAGGAAGCGAAATCCGCGAGGGGCGAAAGATGGCGCGATTGATCGCCATGTAACCCTGCTCGATGTGCGCGCGGCCGATGGCCAGCCAGCGCTGATCGACGTCAGGCGCCTTCGAAAGCTCGTCGAGCACCCGCAAAACACGTTCTTCATCGCGTTTGTTGAGGTTGACAGCCTGCACCTTGTGCTCCGGCTGCGCCTTGTATCCCTCGACTGGCAGTCCCTTGTGTTCGGTCATCGTCTCTTCCAAGAAAAGGGCGGAGGCGGGCTTAGCCCCTACGTTCGAACGTCCCCTACGGCATCTGACTGCCGATCAATGGGTGCTGACCGCCTCGCGAGCGGGACCAGACCTCCTCGGGTATTCAAGTGCCGCTGTTGTCGATGGAGCCGCGTCCAGCGCGCTCTCGTCCACCGATGGGCTTCGGGATGGACTGGCCCGGCGGATTGAACCGGGCCGCAGTTCCCATCGCGGCGCTCCCGGCACGTATTTAGGTGGCGGGGGCCGGCTCTCCGGCCGGCAAATCCGCCGGTTCGGCCGGGCGCTCTTCGAAACGGCCATCGATTTTCAAGAACGGGTCGGCGCGAAGCTGCTCAAGCGTGGCTTCAGGATCGTCGCCAAGATCTGCAAGCCGCAACTCGATCGGCTCCGAGCCGAAAGAAATATTGGCGCGGCGGCGCGGACCGGCCGGGGCACTGACGATCAAAACCCGCTCGGCGATCATCATCTGGCCGGCGATGTCGTTGGCGTCAGGCAGAAGCTTTGCTTTGGTTGGCGTCTTGGCCATCGGGGATACCTCCTTGCGGTTTTCGGAAAGCAGCGTGGAGCTGCTCTCGGAAAACCGCCAGCCGAGGGAGGAGGAGTGGCTGGCGGCTTCGGGGGCAAGTACGCACCCCCTCCGGATCAGTTGAGGTAAGGCGCTTCCTGGATCTTCACGAGGTTGCGGACCGTGTTCGTCGTGCCGCCGATCTGCTCGGAGAGAAGCAGGTCGCGAGCGGCGAACAGGTTGCCATTACCGACGATGAGATGGGTCGGATTGATGCCGAGTTTGCGGCCTTCATCGTCCGTGAAGTCGCGCATCGCGGTGTATGCCGCCTTCAGGTTGGCCGCGTTGAGCGTGTCCTTCGAACCGAAGGCCATCTGCCAGAAGCCGTAGCCGGCAGAAACGCGGGCGTCGACGCCATAGACATATTCGTCGCGCATGAAGACCAAGTCGGAGGTCTTGGCGTCTTCCTTGGTCGTGAAACTGTAGTCGCGGCGCTTCTGGAAGATGAAGGGCTTCAGCGGCCGGCTCATGTCAGCGAGGATCCACATCTCGCCAGAGCCGCCACCGTAATTGGAGACGGAAGTGGTCACGCCATCCTTGCCGACCGGATGATCCGTATCGAAGAAGAACTGGCCGTCGTAGCAATTCGTCGTCGTCGCGGCGTTAATCAGCTCGAACAGAATTTCGTCGGGATGCTGTGCGGCCGAGTTGCCGAGCATTTCGAAACGCGGAGCATAGAGACCGAGCTTGTCATCCTCGATGTCGTCGCGAGGGACGCCAATCGTGCCCTCGAACTTGCGGTTCTTGATCGAATAGCCCTTGGCTGCAAGGCTTTTGACGTGGCGATCGCCAATCCATTCGCGCATCTTCGGCATGTCGCCGAGCCAGCCGTAAGTTTCCTCGGATGCAGTGGAGGTGATGACCGTTGCCAGTGACGTGTAGAGCGCCGCGACACCGGAAAAGCCTTTCTGGAAGCTCGTCTTGAAACCGCGCTGCGCGGCGGCGAGCAGATCAGGCGTGATGACCTTAGACATAAAAATTGCCCCTCAAGTGGAAAAGTGGACGTCAGTAACCGACGCGCACGAAGACGCGGCCGTTCTCGACGTTCATGATCTTGCCGGCGACGGAACGGGCGCTGCTGTTCGACGTCTTGGCAACGGTCTGGTCATCGACGACGTAACAATCCTTGTTGACATCGCCGGCGGTGATCTCGTCGGTGCTCGTCGAGTTGGCGAAGTCGAAGACGCCGCGGCGAAACTTCACCTTCACCGCGCCGTCGGCCCCGGTGTTCTTGATGGTGTCCTCGGCGATGCCGAGCGTCGTGAGGCTGGCGCCGGTCTTACCCGGAACGGCGAGCGAGCTTTCGGAAACCACCAGGGCGCCTTGCAAGATGGTGGTGGAGCCCTTGACCGGGGCGAGGCCAAACTTGCCCTCGACCTCGATCGGCTGGCGTGCCGCAGACAATGCCGTCATTTCAAAACCCTTTCAAAAGCGGCGTCAGGCGGCTTCGAGGCCGTTCGCCTTGCGGAATTCCTCTTCGGTGAGGCCCATTTCCTTGATGATGGCCCGGTCCTCGGCCGAGAGGGCGGAAACCTTCCCGGGCGCCGACTTGTCGTCGAGGCCGGAGGGGCCGAGGCCAGTGCCGAGTGTCTCGATCAGCGTCTTGACCTGACCGAAACCGTCGTCGGTCGCGCAGAGGGCTTCATAGGCCGTGCGCTGCGCCGGCGTGATTTTCTTGGCCGTCAGCGCGCTTTCGAGCAGTGCATCGACCTTTTCCTTGCGGCCGGCGGCCTTGAAGGTCTCCAGCTCTGTTGTCAGCGTCGCGACGTTCGTCAGAGCCGCCTGGTGCACGGCAGGATCGATGCGGCCTTTCAGGCCGGCAATGGCGGCGAGGCAGGAAGCATCGTTGGCATCCTCGGAAAGGCCGAGAGCGGCGGCGATAGCCTTGAGCATGGGTGTCTCCGTTTCAGTGGTGAGATCGGCCGAGGCAACGGCCGGCATGGATGCGGCCGGCGCAGCGACCAGTGCCGCAGAGTGCAGCCAATAGACCTTGCCCTTTTCGTCGTGCCGCAGGACCGGGGAAATGTAGCGATGCGTGCGGGCCGCGAGGACGCGAAGCCCTTCGTCGAGCCACTCGACACGGCCATAGAGACCGTCCGCACGGGCTTCCAGTTTCGAGATCCAGCCAACCGCGGGTGCGGTCTCGCCGAACAACGTGCGCTTTACCGTGGAATGATCGATGTCGATAGGAAGATCGACGTCGTCAGCCTCAAAGCGGGTCGTCAGCAGTTCGGGATCGACATCGAACTTCCGGCCGTCCCGAGCGGTGAAGGCACCACGGGGCGCCACCTTGATCCACTCGGGGCCGCGCTTGGCCGCGACAGCACCCGGATCGGCGACAAACGCATCGAGCACGGTCAAGCCGGTGATCGCTTCGATGTCATCGAGAGCGTTTGCAGATGGCGTTTTGCTGTGGGTTGCGGGGCGCTTCGTCATGCGGCAATATCTGCCAGACGGCGCGTTCAATTCAGGGGGTGACGCGCGTCACCCCGGCGACTTCCCTTTCACCACCCGAAGGAAGCGCTCTTGCCGTCCACTCTACAGGATCAGCATCGATTTTGAAGGCTCTTTGAAGGCCGTGGGCGCGCTTCATGAGGCTGGCGGGGATCAGCGGGCATGACACCCCTTCTGCGCCGTCCTGAGGCCGTCTATTTTTTGCTCAAAGACGTGACGCGCAGTTTGCCATCTACCAGGTTGAGGAGCGACCGCATGACGGCCCGGCCGATCTTGCGGACGATGGAACGTGCACCGGATTTCTGTGGCTTGGCCATAGTGCCATCAGCGATGAGGTCCGGAAGGTTGGCGATGTCGTCGGCCGATACCGCGCCGCTCGCGAGCTGGTCGGCGATCAGCTTGCTGCTAACCGACACGACGGACGATCGCGCTCCTGTCTCTGCGGCGAGCTGGGCGTTGACGCCGGCCGGCAGCTGCACGTCATCGAGCAGACGCGGCGCCAACTTGGCATAGGGATCGGCCCAGAGCGATTTCACGGCGGCCGTCGCATCCGCCGGCGCTGCACCGGCGAGCCTGGCTTCGAGGTTTTCCACCAGGGTCGATGCCCGCGCCAGGCCTGGGTTGGTGTGCCAGCCCGGATCCAGTCCGGGCGGCACCATGGTCACTTCGCCGGTGCGACGGTTGCGGTGCTGGATGTCGGGACCAAGATCCGGCACCTGGTCGCTGTAGCGGATGGTGATGTCCTTACCATCGGCCGTCTTGCCGATGACGCGCTCGGTTCCCATCAGGCGCTCGGCCTCACGCGCCGAGATCTGGCGGATCTGGCATTTGCACTGCCAGCCGTTCGGTGGCCAGTGGCTGCGCCAGAATGGATGATCGACCGGCAGGATCAGCCCGACCCAGGCCAGATGCTCCGGCCGCGGATCGCCAGACGTGGTGCGCACATACAATATATATGGCAGCGCCTTCTTGGTCCGCTGCGCTCGCTCCCATTGGCCCGCCGATCGGGCGGAATTGGCGTTGCTCCAGAAGATCAGTTTCAGCCGCCGATCGCTGCCGAAATTCACCATACGGTCGGGCTGCTCGCCGGTCGGATCCTTGACCATGCGTGGCTTGTCCCAGCCGAGCTTGACCAGGTCTTTGGCAATTTCCTTCTTCCAGTTTTCAAAGCCCTGGCCGGTGGCGATCGCCGTCGAGATCGAATTGCGGAAGGCAGTCAGCAATTCCACTTCCGTCGCCTTCGCAACGGTGAAGGAATACGCATGCTCCTCGGCCCAGACGTCGAGCCATGAAAAGCCGGGCTTCAGGGCCTTGCGATCGAAATACTCGCTGACTTCAGGAACCTGGGGAAACTGCTGCCGGATCGTCATCTATCAGTCCGCAATATCGCCGATGCCTCGCGCGATCGCCGTCAGCCGAGCAAGCTTCTCGGCCATCTTCGTCGCGTCCGGCCCGGCCGCATCGAGCATGGCCAAAGCCTCATCGAAGCTCTGGGCTTTGTCGATGATGGCAAAGAGCGGATCGACGATCGGTGCGGCCAGGGCCTGCCAATCATCCATTGCCGTCGCGAAGATCTCATCGACCTGGTCGAGCGCGTCAGGCTGTGATGCCTCAGCCGCAAGCAGCGCGATGCAAGCGCCACAGCGGCAGGCGCGCTTGTGATCCATGACGATCGCCGCGAGCGCAGTTGTCTTGGCCTTCTGCGGGTCAGCCGGGTTCGCGTCGTCATTCGCCGGCGACGGCGTCTTCACATCTGTCGGAGGAGAAACCTTTCCAGCGCCGATCTCGACAGGCGGCGGCGGTGCTGGTTGCGCCAACAGCTCATCCTCGCCTTCAGGATCGGACAGGCCAATCTTTTCGCGGATCTCGCTCTGCTTGACCTTGAGGCCGAGTGGGACCAGGCGCGACAACGCATTCGAAAGCGCCTCGATGTCTTCCGGATCCGGCACGAGCAGCTGCAGACGCGGATACCTGTCCTGCGGCCCAAAATTGAAATCCACGAACGGTTTGATCAGATCGCGGTTCATTGTGATAGCGAGCTGTTTGCAGTCCGCGCGCAGGATGTCGAGGCGCACCTCGTTGTGGATCTTCGCCTGGCCAAGGCTCGATCCATCATCCGATGTCATGGTCTGGCCGACGACGATCTTGCTGATCTGCTTGTCGACATACTCCAAAAGCCCGCCGAAGACTGCAGCACCATTGGCGCCATTCACCTCGTGAAACTCGATCTCCATGCCGGCGGGGATGATGGCGGCGGCATCGTTGGCGATCGAGGCGACGGCCTTCAGGAGGGTGCGCTTGTCGGCCGAGCTGGCGCCGGCATTGTATTTGCCGACGCGCAGCGGCATGCCGTAGACCTCGGAAAAAGCCGCCCAGTCTTGCAGCGTGAACTGCTGGATAAGGTAAGCCCACGCAGCCGGCCGGGCCACGCCGCGCCGGATCGGGATGCCGAGCTTCGTGCGAGGCAGGTGCCGAAGGAACTTTGCCTGTGGCAACTCCTCGCCCTCGATCGAGCCGTCGACGGCCAGGCGCAGCTGCTGGAGTGTGAGGCGATCGAATTGGAAAAAGCGCTGATCGCGGACAATGTACTGCACCGGCCGAAGGTATTTGCGCTCGTACTCCCACATCATCTCGACTGTGGCGTAGGACTTGCCAATGCCATCAGACAGGCTGCCAAGCGCTTCACCGCAACCGTCGTCTTCCAGCAGCTCCTCGACGGCCGCAATGATTTTGTCGTCGATGCCTTCAGCTTCCAGCGTCGCCGGCACGCTCTCGATCGCCAGGCGCCGCGTCTGCAGCTGCGAGCCATAGTGCAGATAACGCTCCTCCATTTCTTCCGCGAGTGTCAGATAAGACCGGCCGTTGCCCTCGGCCGCATCCCGAAGGATGGTCCCGAGCATCTCCGGGGTCAGGCCGGAAGCCACACGATCTTCGTGTGTCCGCCGCACGCCGGCGATCGTCGGCGTGGCAATCTCCTTGGAAAGCGTCGAGAAGACGACCGGCCGGCCGTCCGGACCAAGAATGGATGATGTCCGCGTGCCTACCAATGCCGCCTCCCATATTCGAAATCGTCGTCGTCATCGTCGCCCTTGCCCTGCAGATCGCGAACGGACTGATAGCCGTATTCCGTGGGCGCGCCGGCGGCGTGGATCGCAAGGGCTAGAGCCCAGAAGTGGTCGGCGTGCCCATCCGGCGTGCGCTCGGCCGTGAAACGGATGTTGCCGGCAGCCGTCACCTGTTTCGTGACAGATCGCAGATCGGCGCGGATATGCTTGTCGTAGGGTATGCGGACCCGGCGATCTTCCATGCTCGATCGCACCGGATATGCCAGCTCCTCTTTCACCTTTGGCGTGAAGGTCACTGCCTCGACAGCGTACTGGCCGAATTTGTCCTGAGCATCGTCCGCCCAGCCGATCCCCAAGCCCGTCGCGTCGAAACAGCTGCGGCTGCACCGCTGAAGCCACGGCCAGATGATTTTCTCCTGGTCGGACTTCCGCATGTTCTGCATTGCCTCGACGTGCCTGGTGTAGAACACGTCTCCCAGCTGTTCGACGATCCAGAGAACGGTCAGGTCTTTCTTGCGGCCGATGTCGATGCCGGCATAGAGCTGCCCGCGCTCGACATCTTTCCAATTCGCTGTTGCGGGATACTCGGCGCTGGCGATCAGGTCATATTCCAGGAAAGCCGCATCGTCGTCGGCCGGCTGGCACATGTACTCCTGAAGGAAGCTTTCTTCGTCGGCCGCGCCGGCCTTGACCCAGTCGAAATACTGGGCTTCCGTCATCTCCTGGCGCTCGTCGTCGTCGGGGAGCGATTGCTGCAACTTGAACAGGAACCCGTCGTTCAAAGCGTCTTCAAGGGTGACGCGATGCAGGCTGATTTTCTTCGGGTTGCCCTTCTCTCGGGCCTCTCTGATCAGACCGTTGAAGAAATTGTGGCTGCCGCGGTGCGTGGAAATGACCTCCATCGCGCCGCCCCAGGTGATACCGGGATAGGCGATCGACCAAAGCTTGCGCGGATCCGGATGCAGCGCGAACTCGTCGAGCACACGGCCGCCACGCTTACCGGCCTGAGCGTCCGGGTTGGAACTCATCGAATTGATGCGTTTGCCATTGGCAAAGCGCAACGTGTAGGCGGTTTGCTTGCCGTCCTCGTCGAGGGCGATCTCACCCATATCGCGAGCAGCAAGATCGAGATTGCCTGACCAGAGCTTACAGTCTTCCAGGAAGAGCCGTGCCTGAATGTCGTCGCGCGACGACACCCATTGATCGTGCCGCGCTGTTGCCAATGCCGTGCGGGATACCGTCGCGTAGGCGGTCGACCAGGACAGACCGATCTGGCGCCCCTTCTCCATCAGCTTCAGGCGGGAATTATCGGTGATCCATTTGCCCTGGTAGGGCAAGAATATAGCATCGCGGTTTGCCGGGACTATGAGGGCGCCGCCCATCAGATGACCCCAAGGCGGCGGTTGATCTCGTCCAGCGTCTCCTGCGTGACGCCAGCCTTGCGGGCAACCGCGCCCACCTCCTTAGCCACCTCCTGGAGCTTGCCGCGGGCCTCATCCTCGGCTTTGCGACGATGCTCTGCAGAGTGCCGCTGAGCGACAATCGTGTCCTTGTAGGCACGCGCCAGTTCCATGGCGCCCTTCGGCTCGATGCCATCACTGTCGAGCAGCTCGTCGATAAGCACCTTGAGAAACTCGCCGAGAACGATATCCGACTTCGCGATTTCCTCTGGCGTCAGTTTTTCCGCGATGCCGGCATAGATAAAGCGGCGCTCTTCAAGCTGCATCGAGCGTTTGGCGAGACGGGCCGAGCGGCGATAGAACGCCGATTTCGATACGGGATCGATGCCTTTGACTTCGAGTCTGTCGTTCAACTCGAAAAGGATGTCTGCCGCCGATCGGCGGCGTTCGTTCAGCTGGCCGACCGCCCAGCGGACATCGTCCTGGGCCTCATCGGGCAGCAGTTCCAGGCTATCGAGACGGCCACGTGTCCGCCGAGCATCGGACATTTTATGCGCCTCCGCGGGCGCTCGGCGGCAGGACGCCGGCGAGAGTGACCTTGCCTGCCAGGTGGTGCTCGCCACGTTCCGTCAGCCGCGCAATCTTCACGGTCCCGGCCGCGACGATATCGACGGCGCGCATCTCGCGGAGGAACACAAACTGTTCTTCGACCCACTCGCGCGACTTCTCAATCATCAGGAAATCGAGCAGGAAGCGCCGCATTGCCTCCGACGTGATTGCCTTGTTCGGCTGGGCCTGAAGCTCTTTCAGGATGGTCAGCCGCGCCTCTTCCTGCATGATCTTTTCCATGCTCATTTCTGGGCCTGCTCCAGCAAGAATTCCTGTAGACGATGATTGGTGGCGGCGATCGGCTTCAGCCGTTCGTCCATCGTGTCGAGCCGCCCGCCGATCCTCTCCATGGTCACCTGGAGCTGGTGGACGGCGTCGCGATCGGGGAGATGCTTCATGTCGCTCTCGATCGCCTGGATACGTCGATCATACTCGATCGCCTTCTGCTCGACCTTCGCAAGGCGCGCATTCGCTTCCTGCTCGGACTTTGAGACACGCTCGGCCAAGGCCTTTTCGCCGCTCGACAGCATGTTCTTGACCAGCGTCAGTAGAGTGATGATCGAGATTGCCCCCGAAACCCAAGGGATGATTGCAAGCATTTCCACACTAGTCTCCTGTCGGCGTCGCATCGACGGCCGCCACTGCGGCAGCGCGTCTCGTTTCGCAGGCAACCAGCGCCGTACGATCCTTGTTCCAGTTTCCGGCGGTTTCCTGGCTGGTCAGATTGCGATCGGGCAGCACGACGGGCCTGTCGCAGGCCTTACGCGCCTCCGGCGGGATCTCCGATCGGATGGTGACCGTGCGCACAACCGTCTCGGGCTTATCGTGCGAGCAGGCGGACGCGATCACGGTCAAGGCCGCAAGCGTCGCCATTTGGCAGAGCCGCATTCGCTTTCTCCATTTCGGATAGTGCCAGTTCGGCCTGGCGCACCTTGTCGGCGGCCGCGGCCTGGATCTGTAGTGTCGCCCTGGCCTGGTCGGCCACCTGACGATTGGCAGTCGCATTGCTGCGCTCGATCTCGCCGGACCAGTGCGCGTCACGCTCGGCGATCGTCAGCGTCCGCACGTCATCGACCATCCCCCGGGCGGTTGCCAGCGCCGCATAATGCAAGCCCGCGGCGGCGAGCAGCATGGCGCTGGCGATGACGAATGGCATTGCAGCCTTTGAAAGGTATGCCATCATCGTAATTCGCCCTCCTCGGCCGGCTGGTCCCGCGGCATGTTCGTGGCCGCGGCGCGATAGTCGAGAGATCCGAAGGCGCGATGGATGCCGAGCAAAGCGGCGATAAGGGCGATCATGCTCGGGATGGTGAGGCCGGCCAGGTCGACGGCTTCGCGGGAGCCGCGCAGACCGCCGACGACAAGTGCGCCGATGACGATCCAGGCGAGCACGAAGGAAAGCCAAAAGGCCTGCCGGGTGAGATTGTAGCCGGGCTTCTGCATCGTCAGAAACCCCGGGGCGGCACGAACAGGCACAGCGTGCGGCCGGTGTCGCTGCCGCCGATCGTGCACCAATGGAAGCGGCCGTCCGGCGACTGTCGCACGCGCCGATCGGTGTACGGCACCGTCTCGCCGCTAGCGGAGAGCACATAGCCAGCCGGTCCTTCAGTGACGCTTCCCTCGGTGATCTCGCGGCAATCGATGCCGGAGCAGCACTCGTAGGGATACGACCAGCCGAGCGGCGCATCATGCGCGCGCGATGCCGACGACCAGATCAGCAGCGACAGCATCGCAAAAAACAGGACAGTGAGGAGAGCGATCACGAGCCGCATGGTCAGGCCTCGTTTTTCGAGACCGGCACGCCGGCCGACGTCAACCGCACCCGGCCGCCCGAGGGAAAACCGCCCGTCGATGGCCAGCGGATCGAATGGAGCCGCGCCTTGTCGATCCGGGTGATGGAAACGGAATTGCTCTGGTTGCCGCCGAGAATATGGTAGTGCGTGGCGTCCTCACCGACATACAGACCGACGTGACCGCCGCCTGTGCGCGTGAAGGTCATGATGGCGCCGAGTATTGGCTCCGGAAGTGGGATGCCGAACTTGCTCCACTCCAGGGCGCCGAGGGGGTTTTTCGGCAGCAGCTCCCGCGGAAGTGTGGTGGCCATGATGTTGGCGACGAAAAGACCGCACCAGGGAATGTCATCGTTCGTGAAATAGCTGGCGACCCAGCCGCCGAGGCGCTTCGCCCAGGAGATGATGGTCGGATTGGACTTCGCGCCCGCGACCTCCTTCAGCCCCATGAAACGACGAGCGTCGCGCATCCATACCGGCTCGGCCGGAACGAGCGGCGCCATGGCAAGCACCTTGCCATTCGACGGCTGCGCCCGCAGGGCATCGACCGTGGCCTTATTGGCAAGGCCAGTTTCTTCCAGGCCGACGGAACGCTGAAATCGCAGAAGGCCAGCGATCATGGCCCGGCCCGGCACGTTGTCCACGACGCCGCCGTAGGCACCGTGCACGCGCAGGCGCTCAATTACCCATTTGTCGAAATCCATTTGAAAGCCCCTTGAAGCCGCCTTGAGAAGCTGCTGCGGGGCACTATCGGATGCTTAGCATCCGTCTTAGGAGGTGACGGGCGTCACCCCTGATCGATCTTCTTGTCAGCGAAAAGATCCAGCTGGGGAAGCTGCTGCCGCTCGCGCAGCTGCTGCTTTTTGCGAAAAACATCGCGGCGGGTCAGATTGGCCCTCGCGGCAATATCGTTGGCCGATCGGCCTTCGGCAAGCAATTTCTTGACCAACTCCATGCGCCGGCCGTAACGCAATGCCTCGGCCTTCGGAACAACGATGCCCTTGGCGCCTGTCTCATGGGTAAAGTAGCTGGCGAGCTGCTGCGCATCGTTGAGGCCGAGGAGCTGGGCCAGCCAGTGGTCCGGCTCCACCTGGTTGGGTATGAAAACCTGCTGCCCGCCCTTCGCCTCGGCAAGCTTGAGCGCGGCCGGAAGCCCTATGACATCCGCAATCTCGACAAGCAATGCCGGTAGCTGGGTCATTGGCGCCGCCCCTGAAGCTGGTTTTCCAGCTGCATCTGTTGCAGCGTCACCTGCCGGATCCGCTCCTCGAGCGCGACACGCTGATGGGCATGCGGCTTCAGCTTCGCAATCCGCTGACACAGCTCCTCGCGCCGCTTGGCGAGACGATCGATCTCGACAAGGCGTTGCCAGTTGAGGAGCGGCAGCGGAGCGTCCGTCATGACCGGCGCCTCCTGGCACGCTTCTTAGGCCGCATGCTGGGTAACAGCACCGTCACGACGGTATCGCCCTCGACAATTGCATTCACCAGGCTGGCAAGCCCGCGCAATTCGTCTCCCGTCAGGCAATGATAAGCGATGTGCCGGCGCACGGCCTCGATGTCGAGACCATGTGCCCGTTCCAGGTAACGCAAGACAGCATGATCGGAGACGTGCAGGTTGGTCATGCTGCGGCCCTCTCTTCAGGAGACCGCGGGACTTCTATCGTTTTGACGGGGCACCGGCCATGAAGGCGGAGAGGCGCAATTGCAACCGGGCAGGATTGCAAGCGCGAAGAACGGGCAATACGCTGCGGAGGATCAACCAAGGGGAGTGAAGAATGTTGCGATCGGTATTGGGCTTTTTGCTGATAAGCGTTTCTGCCAGTCAGGCGGCGGCGCAGACGCCGGATCAGAAAACGGCTCTGGAAATCATGGCGGGAGCCGCAGTAGTCACCCAGTACTGCGATTATCTTGAGCTCAACAATATTAGCTACGGGATCATCATGGAGCTGAACGGCATCGAAGCCGATGACTTGCAGACGACCGGAAGATTTGCGGGCTTCCTCTATGAGAAGATGGTGCCGCTGATGGCCGAAATGAACGCGGCTACACCAGAGCAGGTCTGCGCAATGGGTGTTCTCGCCTACGGTCCCGAAGGCAAGCTTTTTGCCAATATGCTTCGGTGGAAGAAGAGAAACTGATCGCATAGCCACGCCCTCAAGCTCCAGCCTTCTCCCGGCGGATACGCTCGCCGAAATAATTCATGACCTTGATCCACTCGGCTTGCGTCACGTCGCGGTAGGCTCCGCCCTGGCGCAGGAGATCGGTGACAACGGGCCAGAAATCACCAGGGGCCAGCGGATTGATGATCCGCCACTGGGCGATGGCGATCCTGTAACCGTGGCTGCTTCGCCATGGCACGCTGGTCGTATCGGGCGCCCAGTTAACCCCGCCGTCCCGAGCCATCCTGGCTTTCAGCGCCTCGATTACCTTGTTTGCATCCTCGCCGTGATGTAGCCAGCGCACCTGATCGATGTGCGTCTGTCGCCGGACGAAACCGATCAGCGCGGCGTCATCGCGATCGGGAACGATCCCGAGATTGTACGCGCCGATCCAGAGAGCCTGCAGTTTCCCGGCAAACTTGCCGGTCAGTTTCTGCCGGCCGTCCGGACGTCGAGCGGTGGATTTCGGCTGGAAGCCGTCGCGGCGGAGTTCGGTTAGTACCTCCTGCCGCTCACCCTCGGTCATTTCCTTGGTCGAGGCTTTTCCGGTAATCAGGACAAGCTTCGCACGATAAGTATCGTCGTCGAGACCGAGCTGTTTCTTGGCGACGTGGATCGCTGCGATGGAGCTGGTCATTGGCCGCCCTCGCTAGTTTCGGGGCACTGCCCCACCAGCGCCCTGTTCTTGGGGGAGGGGGTTTCAGGGTTCGTCATGCTGCGATCTCCATGTAGGCGCCGATCACTTCGGCCGCGACTTGCGGGACGATGGCATTGCCGTAGGCGCGCAGGCGTCCCATTCTGGCGGGA
>NZ_QFBC01000033.1 GCF_003122325.1 Rhizobium album | reverse complement strand
TGGTCTTTCGGCACCAACCCATCGAGCGTCACCATCTCGAGGGCCGTCTGTTCGGGAGCGGGTTTCTTCAACATGTCCCAGTGAATCATAAACCCCCAGTCAAGGCCAGGGGTTTGTCAGCAGTCTGGGGGCGGGGACCTGCCCCGCCCTCAGCTTGCTGACAAACCCCTCTGCGTCTCGTCGTCAGCGTCAGATTCACGGAACGTCTCTGAATCGAAAGAAGAACGTATCGGAATCAAAAAGGATGGGCTGAAGCCTAAAGAGGGTTTGTCAGCAGTCTGAGGGCGGGGACCTGCCCCGCCCTTTGTGTTTGTTGGCAAAATTTCGAGCCCGAAGCTGCCTCAGTTGCAGCCATCCTGGCCGGGCACGCAATTTCCTTCGATCCTCACCCGCGGCCGGGCTTCGCGCCCGCCCATCGGATCACCGAGATTGCCATCATCATAATTGCGGACGCGATCGGGGTTGCGCGAGGTGTTGTTCTGCTGCCCGTCCTCGATGCGCACGCCACCATTGTCGGTATTGCGATTTCTGTCTCGATCGCGGTTTCTCTCTCGATCACGGTCCCTGTTGCGATCGCGATCGTTGCGCTCATTGTCGAGTGCCTCGTTGTTACGCCGCCGGTCCCACCGGTTGTTGTTGTCCCAGTCGTTGTCGCGACGACGGTCCCAGCGCCGGTTATCGTTCTCCCAGGGCCTTGTGATCGACGGCCGCTCGTCCCGCCAACGGTCGCGCTCGCGATAAAAATCGCGCCGGCGATAGTTCCGGTCCCAATAGGTGTCGATGTCGAAGGTGATCGTCGGGATGCCGAGCGGACGGTAATATTCCGGTTCGACATAGACGCGGTTCTGGCGGTAGACGGCCTGGACGTAACGGCCGGCAACCCAGCCGCGCACGCGCCCGTACGACACGTCGCACCACGGCGTTTCCTCCAGGCAGCCGTAGATCGTCACCGGCGCACCGGCCGGAATGACCGTGACCGCCGGATAGCGTGTGCTCGGACCCGACCGCATGTTGACGTTGGAGGTGGCAAACCCGTCCGCCGCTGCCGCGAGCGCCGGCAAGGCCAGAAGGGCACAGGCAGCAAGAACGCTTCTTACAAGATATTTCACCGATATTTCTCCCGCTCGACACCCTCGCAACCCGGGAAATTCCGGGCCCATGAGCGTCGCCACTGTTGCTGTTAGCAAATAATGCAGGGTTTGGCTTTTTTAAGATCGCCGGCCATTTTTCCCGGCGCCCGGCGAGATGGAAAAACGCGCCGCGACAACAGCAGACCTTGACTTACGGGAGGGATCGTCCGACTTCACTTCCATCACGCTTCAAGGAGCCGAAGATGACGGACGCCGCACGCACCACGATCGACCAGACCGAAGTCGACCGCTTTTCCGCCATGGCGGCGGAATGGTGGAGCCCCACCGGCAAATTCAGGCCGCTTCACAAGTTCAACCCCGTCCGCCTTGCCTATATCCGCGACCGGGTTGCCGAGAATTTCGGCCGCAACCCGAGAAGCGCAAGGCCGCTCGAGGGCTTGCGGGTGCTGGATATCGGCTGCGGCGGCGGATTGCTTTCCGAGCCGGTTGCCCGCATGGGCGCCTCCGTCGTCGGTGCCGACCCCTCGGAAAAGAACATCGGCATTGCCTCGGCACATGCGGCCCAGACCGGCGTGACGGTCGATTACCGCGCTGTGACCGCCGAAGATCTCGCCAATGCCGGAGAGACGTTCGACATCGTACTGAACATGGAAGTGGTCGAGCACGTCGCCGACGTCGACCTGTTCATGTCGACCTGCGCGCAGATGGTCCGTCCCGGCGGCCTGATGTTCGTCGCCACTATCAACCGCACGATGAAGGCCGCGGCTCTCGCCATCTTCGCTGCCGAAAACATCCTGCGCTGGCTGCCGCGCGGTACGCACCAGTATGAAAAATTGGTGCGGCCGGAAGAACTGGAAAAGCCGCTTGCCGCATCCGGCATGGAGATCATCCATCGCACCGGCGTGTTCTTCAATCCGCTGCAGAACCAGTGGAACCTGTCGCCGGACATGGATGTGAACTACATGCTGCTGGCGAAGCGCGGCTGATCGCCGACGCTCGCCTCACACCGGCATGGTTTTGACGCGCGCCAAAAGGTCCGCCTGCCCGGCGCTGTTTTTGTCGACGAGCGCGCGAACAACGGCACGGTCGATCACATAGGCGGCACCGGCCGGATCATAGGCCTGCTTGAAATGAAACGCCGCGGGGCTCGGCCCGTGATCGTGCAGGCGCTCCAGCCGCGCAACGCCATCCTCCCAGTCCGGCAGACGACCGTTCTCCACCCACCAGAGCACCAATGGCGGCCATTGCTGCTTCACGTTCCAGTGGCGGGCGTGCTTCAACGCGTCGGCGTGAACGCCGCTGTAGGAAAATGCCATCAGCGATTCGATGTCGCGCCACAAGGAAAGGGAGGACGGGCCGGTTTCGAAGCTGCTGCCCTTGATGAAACGGGGAAAGACCTGGGACCCCCAGGACGACGGGCCGGGCTCACCGTCATAACCCGACCGGCCGAAAAAACCATCGGCCCGTTCGGCCGCAGTAAAATTTACCGCCTCGCGCAGACGAAAACCCTCGACCTCGGCTGAGTCATAGGGGCCGACATGCAGACCGAAATTGTAGATGGCCAGCCGCATCCGGATCAGTTGACGTCTTCCGGCAAAACCGGCAGCGGCGCGATCTCGATACCTTCCTCGATCAGCGCCAGGGCTTCCTCCGGAGCCGCCTGGCCAATGATGCCGCGCGCATCCGCCTCGCCGTAATGGATCTTGCGCGCCTCTTCGGGAAACCGCGTGCCGACATCCTCGGCACTCGCCTTGATGGTCGCGATCGCTTCACGCATCTTGGCCATCGCCTCCTGCTGCATGGCATCCATCACCAGCGTCCGCGTCGCCTCCTTCTGACGCGCCGTGCTGACCGACGGCGCCATCAAAAGCTTCGAAATGGACGTCGACTGGCAGACGGGACAGGTCAGGAAACCGCTTTCCTTCTGCCGGTCGAAGTCTTCGCTCTTCGAAAACCAGCCTTCGAACTCATGGGCGGAATCACAGGTGAGGGAATAGCGGATCAAGCGGCAACGCCCCCCGCCACCGCCTCCACCTTGTCGAGGGAGAACTCGCGGGCATTCCTGAGGTTCGGGATTTTCTGATGCGCCGCCTGCACGGCCGCAACGTCGATATCGGCCAGGATCACCGCCTCGCCGGTGCCGCCGGCAGAGGCCAGGATACGACCCCACGGGTCGATGATCATCGAATGGCCGAAGGTCTCGCGACCATCCTCGTGAACACCGGCCTGTGCGGCGGCAATGACGAACACGCCGTTTTCGATGGCGCGGGCACGCAACAGGATTTCCCAATGGGCTTCGCCGGTCTGGCGCGTGAACGCGGCCGGAACCGAGATCACCTGCGCCCCGTTGACCGCCTGGGTCCGGAAGAGGCTGGGGAAGCGGACATCGTAGCAGATGGTAAAACCGAGCTCGGCAAAGGGCAGCGAGGCGATTCGCGTCTGCGATCCCGGACGATAGACGGCGCTCTCGCGCCAGCTCTCGCCATTGTCGAGATCGACGTCGAACATATGGATTTTGTCGTAGGTGCAGATGACGGCGCCGTCAGGCCCGAACAGGAAACCGCGATTGGCGATCTTGCCGTCATCGAGGGCGATTGCCGTCGAGCCGACATGCAGATGAATCTTCAGCTCGCCGGCCAGTTCGGCTGCCTTGCGGACGATGAGGTCGTTCGCCTCATCCTTCAGCACGGCCCGCAGGCCAGCGCGATCCTTCTGGATGGCGCCGGTCATTTCCGGCGTCTGGATGTAGACGGCGCCATGCCCGGCCGCCTCGCGCACCAGCCGCGCCATGTCGGTGGCATTCTTCTCCGGATCGACGCCGGAGCACATCTGTATCGCGGCAGCCTTGAAGGTCATCGTCTTATCCCTGTTGCGCCAGCATCGGATCGAGCTTGCCGGCCCGGTCGAGCGCATGGATGTCGTCGCAGCCGCCGACATGCTGCCCGTTGATGAAGATCTGCGGGAAGGTCGACCGGCCGGCCTTTTCGATCATCTCCTGGCGCAGATCCGGCGCGTAGGTGGCATCGTGCTCGACAAAATCCACCCCCTTGGACTGAAGCAGGCTTTTCGCCCGCGCGCAATAGCCGCAAAACTGGCGGGTATAAATGATCACTGAAGCCATGCGTGTCTCCGTCTCGCCGGTTTTGGAACCGGCCGTTCCTGCCTTGTCATATAGGACCGGACAAGGCCCTTGCAAAGGTCAAAACCGTGACATCCGCGGCACCGGCCTTCTTGAGGACCTTGGCTGCGGCAGAGACAGTCGCCCCGGTGGTATAGACGTCATCGATAAGGACGATGCGCCGTCCGAAGATATCGGATTGTTTGCCCTCGGCGATGCTAAAAGCGCTGCGAACGTTTTCCTCGCGGGCTTTTTGTCCAAGCCCCACCTGCTGGCTGGTACGTTTCACGCGCAGAAGCGTGGCGGCAAGAAGCGGCCGGTCGGCAAGCCGGGCCAGATGGCGGGAAAGCTCGGCCGCCTGGTTGAACTTGCGCGACATCATCCGCAAACGGTGCAGCGGCACCGGCACGATGGCATCGGCCGTCTCGACGAAACCGTCACCGGCCCGCAGCATCCAGCCGGCCATCATCGGGGCGAGATCGGTGCGGTCGCGGTATTTCAGGCCGTGCACGAGATCGCGGGCCACGCCTTCATGCAGCGCCACGGAGCGCAGGCGATCGAAGACCGGCGGATTGGCGATCGCCTCGGCACTCAAGATGCCGCTGCCGAGATCGTGCGAGAAAGGCAGGCCCAGCACGTCGCAATAGGGACGTTCGATGAAGCGGATCTTCGACCAGCAGCCGCCGCAAAGCCCGCGATGGGCGCCAGCCACCGCGCCGCAGGCCGAGCAGCCGGGCGGATAGACCACATCGGCGACGGCGCCGAGCGCCCGCAGCAAAATCGCCCCTCCGATCACATCCTCTCCCTTTCGGTAACCGGCAGGTTGACAATAGAGCCTTCATGGCGCCTTTGCGACAACAAAACACCTTTCGATCTCGACGGGACGAAGCATGGATATCTTGTTCGATCAGCAACTGGTCACCGCCAACCGCCGCCGGGCCTTGCGGAATTTCGAGCCGAAGGCGGCCTTCCTTCTCGACATCGCCGCAGAAGAAATCGCCGCACGGCTTTCGGTCGTCGAGCGGCGGTTCGAGGCGGGCGTCGAGTTGTTCGGGGCAACGGGAGAAACCGGCCGCGCCGCGCTTGCAACGGGCCGGGTGGAAACGCTCAACCGCATCGAGCTGCCCTCGGCCTACATCGGCGACGGACGCGAAGTCGCCGAAGCATCGCTGGAAACGCTGCCGCTCGCGCCGGAGAGCACCAATCTGGTCGTCTCGCCGCTGAGCCTGCACCTGACCAACGATACGCCGGGCGTTTTCGTGCAGATACGCCGGGCGCTGAAACCGGACGGCCTGTTTCTCGCCGCCATTCCCGGCAGCGGCACGCTGCAGGAACTGCGCGACGTGCTGCTTTCGACCGAAGCCGAGGTGACAGGCGGCGCCAGCCCGCGCGTCATTCCCTTCGCCGATGTTCGTGATGTCGGCGGCCTGTTGCAGCGGGCGGGATTCGCGCTGCCGGTCGTCGATGCCGAAAACTACACCGTGCGCTATGACTCGCTGTTTCCGCTGATGCGCGACCTGCATGCCATGGGCATGGCCAATCCGCTCGTCGGCCGCAGCCGCAAACCGCTCGGCCGGAATTTCTTCCTGCGGGCGGCCGAACTCTATGCCGAACGCTATTCCGATCCGGATGGGCGCATCCGCGCCACCTTTTCTATCATCTATGTTTCAGGCTGGGCGCCGCATGACAGCCAGCAGAAGCCGCTGAAGCCTGGTTCGGCCAAGGCGCGGCTGGCGGATGCGTTGAAAGTTCAGGAAATCAAGCTGGATGAGAGCAATTCCAGCAAGGATGCATAGCGGAATTGCGCAGGAACAAGAAGATCGAGCCGTGCAAAACTATGCCGCGATGCCGGTTCACTTTTCGATCGTGCTGGACAGCAGCAGGTAAGTATCCTTGAAACCATTGGCAAAACCGCCGACGGAAACCAGCACGGCGATCGAGACGAGTGCGGCAATCATGCCATATTCCATCGGCGTCGTGCCCGTCCTGTCTCGAAGCAGCTCGTAAACCCTGCGCACGAACATTGTCCACTCCCGGAAAGCTAAGATGCACAGGTGGCCCCTTGCCGGACCTGCGATCAAGAAGTCATCTCGTCGGTTCCAGCCCCAGGGCCCAGGCCCGGTTCCGGCATTTCAACATCCGCTGTCGGCACCGTAACCTTCGACGATGCAGACGGAGCCCGGCGTCTCCTGCAGCACGCTGCGGCGCACGGTATAACGCTTGCCGGTTTCCGACCGCTTGATCGAACCGGTGGTGATATTATCGTAATTGTCGGGCATGCTCGCCAGACGGCGCTGGCTGCCGTATTTAGACATCATCGGGGTCAGGATAAGCGTCAGCGCAATCACCGCCGTTCCGAACAACAACGCGATGTTCAGTGCCCCACTTTTCTGGGATTTAGGCGATTGCCGTTCCTTTGCCTGGACGGTCTTCCAGAAATCCTCGTCGATCATGTCAAGCCTCTTGGCGCAATCTTCATGCTTGATTGAAGATGATAAATGCCAGAGCCTGTTTAACGATCTGTTAATTACAGCGCTAAGAGAAAGAGAATTAAAGCAAATCCTGAAGAATGGGGATCAAAGGCTCGTCGGCGGGCGGCATCGGGTAGTCGCGCAGCGCATTCGGACGCACCCATTTGACCACCTGCCCCTCCAGTCCCTGCGGAATGCCTTCATAACGGCGGCAGACGAAAAGCGGCATCAGCAGGTGGAACGTCTCGTAGGTGTGGCTGGCGAAGGTCAGCGGCGCCAGGCAGGCGACCCTGGTCGTGACGCCCAGTTCCTCGCGCAATTCGCGGATCAGCGCCTCTTCCGGCGTTTCCCCCGGCTCGACCTTGCCGCCCGGAAATTCCCACAGCCCGGCCAACGACTTTCCCTCCGGCCGCTGTGCCAGAAGAATCCGGTTGTCGGTATCGACCAGCGCACAGGCTGCAACCAGGAGCAGCTTCTTTCCCGCGCCGGTTACGCCCGTCTCGTTCACGCCCGCCTCGTTCACGCCCGCCTCGTTCACGATTGTCCGTCCCTGCTCCAGTAGTGATAACGGTAGACTTCCGCAAAACCCAGCTTGCCGTAAAGAGCCAGCGCCGCCTCGTTGGTCGTCACAACCTGCAGCCATGCGGAGCGCGCGCCGCGCATGCGTGCCCAGCGCAATGCCGATGACAGGATTTCGATGCCGAGGCCGCGACGCCGCTCGGATTGCGCGACGGCCAGCATCATCACGCCGGCGAGATCGTTGTCCTGCACGCACAACACGGAGGCGATCGCCCCCTTGCCCGGATCCTCGATGACGAACAGGCCGGACGGCGGCTTGATGGCGCTCAGAATCTCGGCCAGCGCCGGCTTGCGGATGAGATCGGCCTCTTCCACCTTCAGGCTGGCATCGACGAAATAGCCGATGTCATGGCTCGGCAGGTGATCCATGGTATCGGGCAATTCGATCGTCGCGAGATCGGCGCTGAGAACGCTGACGCTTTCGAAACGCTGCCAGCCCTCACCGTCCAGCATCGCGATCAGCGGCGGCGGCGCCAGCGGCGTTTCCCGCACGATCAGCGGCCGGCCGTAGGCCTCGAAGCGTTTGCGTGCCTTTTCCAGCCGAATGGCCGCGTCGCGGAAATCGCCCGGATCGAGCGGCACGACACAATTGAGCCGCAGCGAGGGATGGCCCGCCGTGAGCCTTACCTGCCAGCTGCCGTCATACTGCACGGATGCCGCCGGCCAGGCGCGAAAACCCACCGCTTCCAGCCGGCGAACCGCCGGCAGGTCTACAGTGTTGGACGTTTCTGCGTTCATCAATCCCTGTCAGCTCCGGTAATCGCCATTGATGGCGACGTATTCCTTGGTCAGGTCGCAGGTCCATACCGTCGCGGTGCCGTTGCCGAGGCCGATGTCGACCTTGATGTCGATATCCTCTTCCTTCATGGCCGCCGAGGTCGCCGCCTCGGAATAGGCCGGATCGCGCTCGCCGTCGACGGCGACACGAATGCCGCCGAACCAGATCGCCAGGCGGTCGCGATCGGCCATCTCGCCGGACTTGCCGACCGCCATGACGACGCGGCCCCAGTTGGCATCCTCGCCGGCGACCGCCGTCTTGACCAGCGGCGAGTTGGCGATCGACAGCGCGATACGCTTGGCGGCGACGTCGCTTTCGGCGCCGGCGACGGTTACGGCCACCATCTTGCGCGCACCTTCACCGTCACGGACGACCTGCAGGGCAAGATCCTTGAGCAGCTCGTTGAGGGCGGTGCGGAAGCTTGCGAGACGGGCATCGCCGGCCGTTTCCACCCGGGCCTGCCCGTCCGCCGCCGCGGCACCCGTGGCAAACATCAGCAGCGTGTCGGAGGTCGAGGTGTCGCTGTCGACGGTCACCGCGTTGAAGGTCGGGCCGACGCCTTCCGACAGCAGCGCCTGCAGCGCAGCCGGCGCGATGTCGGCATCGGTGACGACGAAAGACAGCATCGTCGCCATGTCAGGCGCGATCATGCCGGCGCCCTTGGCGATGCCGTTGATGGTGACGCTCACGCCGCCGATCTCGGCCGTGCGGGTGGCGACCTTCGGATAGGTATCCGTGGTCATGATCGCCTTCGCCGCCTCGAACCAGAAATCGCCGGTGGCATCCTTGGCCATGGCATCCAGCACGCCGGAAAATTTCGTGGCGTCGAGCGGTTCGCCGATGACGCCGGTCGAGGCGAGGTAGACCTCGTTTTCACCGCAGCCAACAGCGGCGGAGGCCGACTTCGCCGTCAGCGCCGTCGCCTCGCGGCCCTTCTTGCCGGTAAAGGCATTGGCATTGCCGGAGTTGACGACGACGGCACGCGCCGTGCCGTGCGACAGATTGGCGCGGCAGAAATCCACCGGCGCCGACGGGCACTTCGAGCGGGTGAAGACGCCGGCCACCGATGCCGGCTTGTCGAACACCATCATCAGGACATCCGTCCGGTTCTTGTATTTGATCCCGGCTGAGGCGGTCGCCATGCGCACGCCGCGCAAGGCCGGAACGGTGGCGAAGGATTTTGGTGCGAGCGGGGAAACGGAACCGGACATCTGACAGACCCTGGAGAAGTAAAGAGCCCGTCTGGCAGACGGGCTCCGGTGAATTATTGCTTGTTGGCTTCCTCGTAGCCCTTGCGCAGGGCTTCGTCGGTGATCTCGACCTTGGATTCGGTCTTCGCCTTGTTGAGGAGTTCAAGATACCTGTCGCGGATGACGATGTTGCGAACCTGGTCCTGCACCTGCTCGAACGGCGGCGGCGGAGCGATGCGCTTGTCTTCGACCTTGATGACATGGAAGCCGAACTGGCTCTTCACCGGGGTCTTGGTATAGGCACCCTTTTCCAGCGCGAAGGCAGCGTCTTCGAATTCCTTGACCATGCGGCCCTTGGCGAAATAACCGAGGTCACCGCCATCGGACTTGTTGGAATCCGTGGACTTTTCCTTGGCCAGCTCGATGAAATCCTTGCCGGCGTCGAGCTCGGCGATGATCGCCTTGGCCTCTTCCTCGGTCTTCACCAGGATGTGGCGGGCATGTACTTCTTCTTCCTGCGGCAGGGCTGCGACTTCCTTGTCATAGCGGGCCTTGACCTCTTCCGGCTTCAGCGCGTCGACGACATGCTTGCGGAAATAGGCGCTGTGCAGCTCGCGCTCGGAAAGGTACTGCATGCGGGTCTTGAAATCGTCGGTCTTGTCCAGGCCCTCGGCGGAAGCGCCCTTGGCGAGAAGCTTGACATCGATGATGCTGGAGAGAGCCGCGATCTTCTTCTGTTCGTCCGGCAACTGGGCCAGTTGCGGGTCGAGACCGGCAACGGCGATGTCGAGTTCGGACTGGTGGATCGGCAGATCGCCGACCGTCGCGACCACGGCATCCTCGGCCAGCGCGGGCATGTGAAGGCCGACAAGCGTTGCGAACGCCATCGCAGCCAGTTTATTGTAGCTCAGCATGAATTAACCTTTCGGAATGAAACCGGCTATCAGCTCTTCGCAATTCCGGTCAAAAACGTCCTCAACACCAGAATGTGGCCATTCTGTATCGGCTTGTCCCGTTGACATCAATCGACCCCCCTCTTATCTGTCACGCAACCTCGCGTCCAGAAAAGTTTCCGGCCGTATTGCGCCTATCTGCCGAAATCCGGCATTTGATCCAGGTCCGATCGCCCCGGGACATTAATCAGAAAGGGCCATCGTTATGGTCAGTTTTGGCGGCCTAGCCCGCAAGCTCTTCGGCTCCTCGAACGAGCGCCGTGTGAAGTCGTACCGGCCACAGGTCCAGGCGATCAATGCTCTGGAAGAGAGCATGAAAGCGCTCTCCGACGAGCAGCTGGCCGGCAAGACGGTGGAATTTCGCCAGCAGCTCGCCGCGGGCAAGAGCCTCGAGGACATTCTCGTGCCGGCCTTCGCCGTGGTGCGCGAGGCATCCCGCCGCGTTCTCGGCCTGCGTCCCTTCGACGTCCAGCTGATCGGCGGCATGATCCTCAACGACAACGCCATCGCCGAAATGAAGACCGGCGAAGGCAAGACGCTGGTGGCGACCCTGCCGGTCTACCTCAACGCGCTGGCCTCGCGCGGCGTGCACGTCGTGACGGTGAACGACTACCTCGCCAGCCGCGACGCCGCCACCATGGGCCGCCTCTACGGCTTCCTCGGCATGAGCACGGGCGTCATCGTCCACGGCCTGTCCGACGAGGAGCGGCGCGCGGCTTACGCCTGCGACATCACCTATGCCACCAACAACGAACTCGGCTTCGATTACCTGCGCGACAACATGAAGTATGAGCGTGGCCAGATGGTGCAGCGCGGCCATGCCTTCGCCATCGTCGACGAAGTGGACTCGATCCTGGTCGACGAAGCGCGCACGCCGCTGATCATCTCCGGCCCGCTGGACGACCGCTCCGACCTCTACAACACCATCGATGCCTTCGTGCCGCTGCTGTCGCCGGAAGACTACGAGATCGACGAGAAGCAGCGTTCGGCCAACTTCTCCGAGGTCGGCACCGAGAAGCTGGAAAACCTGCTGCGCGAAGCCGGCCTGCTCAAGGGCAATGCCCTGTATGACGTCGAAAACGTCGCAATCGTCCATCACATCAACAACGCGCTCAAGGCCCACAAGCTGTTCCAGCGCGACAAGGACTACATCGTCCGCAACAACGAAGTGGTGATCATCGACGAGTTCACCGGCCGCATGATGCCGGGCCGCCGTTATTCGGAGGGCCAGCACCAGGCACTCGAAGCCAAGGAACGCGTACAGATCCAGCCGGAAAACCAGACTCTGGCCTCCGTCACCTTCCAGAACTATTTCCGCATGTACGACAAGCTCGCCGGCATGACCGGCACGGCCTCGACGGAAGCGGAAGAATTCGCCAACATCTATCGTCTCGACGTGGTCGAAGTCCCGACCAACCTGCCGATCAAGCGTATCGACGAGGACGACGAGGTCTACCGGACCGGCGAAGAGAAGTACAAGGCGATCATCGTCGAGATCAAGGACGCCAACGCGCGTGGCCAGCCGGTTCTGGTCGGCACGACCTCGATCGAAAAGTCCGAGCTGCTGGCCGAACTGCTGAAGAAGACCGGCTTCAACGACTTCCAGGTTCTCAACGCCCGCTACCACGAGCAGGAAGCCTATATCGTCAGCCAGGCCGGCGTGCCCGGCGCCGTGACGATCGCCACCAACATGGCCGGCCGCGGTACCGACATCCAGCTCGGCGGCAACCTCGACATGCGCCTCGAGCGCGACCTCGAAGGCATGGAAGCCGGTCCGGAGCGTGATGCCCGCGAACAGGCGATCCGCGCCGAAGTGCAGGAACTGAAGAAGAAGGCGCTCGCCGCCGGCGGTCTCTACGTCATCGCCACCGAACGCCACGAAAGCCGCCGCATCGACAACCAGCTGCGTGGCCGTTCCGGCCGCCAGGGCGACCCCGGCCGCTCGAAGTTCTACCTGTCGCTGCAGGACGACCTGATGCGCATCTTCGGCTCGGAGCGTATGGACAGCATGCTGACCAAGCTCGGCCTGAAGGAAGGCGAGGCGATCGTCCATCCCTGGATCAACAAGGCTCTGGAACGGGCGCAGAAGAAGGTCGAGGCTCGCAACTTCGACATCCGCAAGAACCTTCTGAAATACGACGACGTGCTCAACGACCAGCGCAAGGTGATCTTCGAGCAGCGCATCGAGCTGATGGACGCCGAAAGCGTTACCGAAACCATCGCCGACATGCGCACCGAGACGATCGAGGCCATGGTCGCCCGTCACATCCCCGAACGCGCCTATGCCGAGCAGTGGGATGGCGAAGGCCTGCAGAACGCCGTCCTGCAGACGCTCAACCTCAATCTGCCGATCCAGGACTGGCTCAAGGAAGAGGGCATCGGCGAAGAAGACGTGCTCGAACGCATAACGGCCGCCGCGGATGCCGCCACCGCCGAGAAGGCCGAACGGTTCGGCCCGGAAATCATGACCTATGTCGAACGCTCGATCGTGCTGCAGACGCTGGACCACCTCTGGCGCGAGCACATCGTCAACCTCGACCACCTGCGTTCGGTCATCGGCTTTCGCGGCTACGCCCAGCGCGACCCGCTGCAGGAATACAAGTCGGAGGCCTTCGAACTCTTCCAGGCCCTGCTCAACAACCTCCGCCAGATGGTGACGACGCAGCTGATGCGCGCCGAACTGGTGCGCGAGGCGGCCGACGCGCCGCCGCCGAGCCTGCCGGTCATGGAAGGCCACCACCTCGACGCCACCACCGGCGAAGACGATTTCGGCGGCCAGGCCGTTCTCGGAGCAGCCGAAGTCATCGTGCCGCCGGAACAGCGCGATCCACAGGATCCGCGCACCTGGGGCAAGATCGGCCGCAACGAGGCCTGCCCCTGCGGTTCCGGCAAGAAATACAAGCATTGTCACGGCGCCTTCGAAGCCGTCTGACCGACGAGCATCGCAAGTTTTCAAACATTTCGAATGCCGCCTCCGGGCGGCATTTTCATTCGATACGACCTTGCGTCGCATCCGATCCGGCAACCGGTCTTGAACCGTTTCTTAACGCTGATCTGACAAGACTTCGGGTGTTGTTTTGCGTCACCAAGGTTCTGCGTGTTGAATATGGCGTTCATCGAAACTGCCGAACGACTGCTGCCATCCGGCCTGCGGGCCGTGGTGACGCCGTTGCTGCGCAAGGTTTCCGCCGCCATCACCGGTGACGGGGAAAAGGCCGCCGCGCAGCGCATGGCGCTCACCGCCTTCGTCATCCGCGTCGTCAGCGCCGCCATCGCCTTCGTCTCGCAGATCATCCAGGCCCGCATCATGGGCGAATTCCAGTACGGCATCTTCGTCTTCGTCTGGGTGATGGTGGTGCTGTTCGGCAATCTCTCCTGCCTCGGCTTCCACTCGACGGTGATCCGCTTCCTGCCGCAATACAGGGCCGTGGGCGCGCTGGACGAGATTCGCGGGCTGACGGTGACCGTGCGCATCTTCGCGATGCTGTCAGCAAGCGCGCTGGCCGTCGTCGGCTACATCGGCATCACGCTATTCAGCGCCTCGATCGAGAGCTATTATGCCGTGCCGCTGTTCCTCGGTCTCTTCACCCTGCCGATGATCGCCCTCGGCGATGTCCTTGACGGCACGGCGCGCGCCAACAGCTGGGCGGTGACGGCGTTGAGCCCGACCTACATCATCCGTCCGACGCTGATCCTCGTCTTCATGCTGATCGCCGTGCGTTCGGGTGCCGCCCATACGGCCGAAACGGCGATGCTGGCGGCCCTGGCGGCCACCTACGTCACGACGCTCGGCCAGTTCCTCACCGTCACCTGGCGTCTCGGCAAGCGTTACGTCCGCGGCGCCATGAAGATCGATTTCTTCGGCTGGCTGCGCTTTGCCGTGCCGATCTTCCTGATCGAAGGCTTCAGCTTCCTCCTGACCAATTCCGACGTCATCGTCGTCGGCCTCTATCTCGACCCCGATCAGGTCGCCATCTATTTCGCCGCAACGAAGACCATGGCCCTGGTGCAGTTCGTCTATTTTTCGGTAAAGGCCGCCGCCGCGCCGCGCTTCTCGGCGATGATCGCCGAAAACGACATGCGCTCGCTCGCAAGCTTTGCCGGCGAGACCGTGCGCTGGACCTTCTGGCCGTCTCTGGCCGTCGGGCTGGCGGTGCTGGCCGTCGGCGAGCCGTTGCTGTCGCTGTTCGGTCCGGCATTCACCGCCGGTTACGTGCTGATGGCGATCCTTTTCGCCGGCATCCTCTGCAAGGCGATGATCGGCCCCGGCGAAGTGTTGCTGACGATGGCGGGCCGGCAGAAACTCTGCGTCGTGCTCTACGCCGGGGCGCTGTCGGCCAACATCCTGCTCAACATCACCCTCATTCCGTTGTTCGGCCTGGTCGGGGCGGCATCTGCCGCCGCCGGCGCGATGATGGTCGAGGCGCTCCTGCTGCACATTGCCGTGCGGCGTTCGCTCGGCATCGTCCTCTTCGCCTTTGCCGATCCCCTTGCCCTCTTCAAGACAAAGGTCGCGTGATCGTGGCACAACCTCCTGTCTACAATGAAAGCATGAACAGCAGCGCCAACCGCATGGTCGGCGAACTCGCAACCTCGCGGCTGGACCGGCCGGTCGCCGACGTGCATCTGCCGATCGGCCGTCCGGGGCGCGAACTCAGCCTCTATCCGGCCAGCATGGGCTACGACTTGCAGCACGAAATCGACTTCCTGGCCAACCGCGCCATGGAGCCCAACGTCTTCTTCAACGGCCGCTTCCTGGCGCCGGCGATGCCCCGCCTCGACGACCGGCAGGTGCGTCTGGCGCTCATCCGCGACGAGGATGGCGGCCGCAGCCGCCTGCGGCTGGCGATGCCGTTTTCCGTCGAAAAACCGGGATTCTCCGTCGGCCCCTCGATCATCCGCGTCTGGTCCAATCCGTTCGGACCACTCGGCACGCCACTGGTCGACGCCGAAGACGCGGCCGAAAGCATCGACAATCTCTTCGACGCGCTGGGCAACAAGCTCGCCGGCCTGCCGTCGATCCTCGTCATGCCGGACCTGCGCCTGAACGGCAGTTTCGCCCAGCTCGCCAAGGCGATCGCCATCGGCCGCAACCTGCCGATCTCGACGATCGGCGCCTTCCGCCGGCCGATGCTGGAAAGCCTGCAGGATGGCGAGACCTATCTGAAACACTCCATCTCCAAGGAACACCTGCGCGACATTCGCCGGCAATGGCGCGCCCTTTCCGCCCATGGAACGCTGACATACAATGTGGCGCGCCAGCCGGGCGATATCCGCCATCGCATGGAAGAATTCCTGGCGCTGGAGGCCAGCGGCTGGAAAGGCGCCAAACGAACCGCCATGGTCGTCGACCGTTACCGCGCAGCCTTTGCCCGCGAAGCGATCACCAATCTCGCCGAAGCCGATGCGGTGCGCATCCACACGCTCGATTTCAACGGCCAGGCGATCGCCTCGATGGTGGTGTTCATCACCGCCGGCGAGGCCTACACGTGGAAGACCGCCTTCGATGAGAGCTTCGCCAAATATTCCCCCGGCAAGCTCCTCGTCGCCGAACTGACGGAATGGCACCTCGACGACGCCAATATCGCCCGCACCGATTCCTGCGCCGTGCCCGATCATCCGATCATGAGCCGTTTCTGGGAAGAGCGCGAGGATATGGGCACGCTGGTCGTCGGCCTGCAGCAGAACGGCGACCGCGACGTGCGGCAGGTCTCCACTCAGTTGCACCTCTACCGCAACACCCGCAATATGGCCCGTCTGCTGCGCGAAAAGATCCTGTCGCTGGCCGGGCGCTGATCGCCCGCTCTATATCCGGCGTCAGGCCGCTTCCGCGGCCGCCCTGTCGCGCAGGAGCCGGCGAATCACCTTGCCGGTGGTCGTCAGCGGCAAGGCATCGATGAACTCCACCTCGCGCGGATATTCATGCATGGACAGCCGTGTCTTCACCCAGTCGCGGATCTCCGCCGCCAGCGCCTCGCCGGGCCGGTAACCCGGCGCCAGCACGACATAGGCCTTGACGATCTCGGTTCGCAGCGGATCCGGCTTGCCGATGACCGCCGCAAGCTGCACGGCCGGATGGCCGACCAGGCAATCCTCGATCTCGCCCGGGCCGATGCGATATCCCGAGGAGGTGATGACATCGTCGTCGCGGCCGAAGAACGCGACATAGCCGTTTTCGTCCTGCCGCCCCTGATCGCCGGTCAGCATCCAGTCACCGCTAAACTTGGTCTCCGTTGCCTCGTCATTCTGCCAATATCCGAGAAACATCGAAGGCGATGATTTGTGAATGGCGATCTGGCCGATCGATCCCGGCGTCAAGGGCGTGCCCGCGGCATCGAGGATGGCGACGCGGTGCCCCGGCACCGCGCGGCCGATCGAACCGGCCTTGGTGACGCCGAGATTCGCGGCCGAGGACAGCACGAAATTGCATTCCGTCTGGCCATAGAATTCGTTGACGGTCAGCCCCAGCGTCCTCTTTGCCCATTCATAGGTTTCGCGGCCGAGCGATTCGCCGGCCGAACCGATGGTGCGCAGGTCCAGCGCATATTTTTCCAGCGGCCGCTCCACCGCCGAAAGCAGCCGCAGCGCCGTCGGCGGGATGAAGGCGTTGCGCACCTTCATCTCGGCCATGATGCGAAACGCCATGTCGGCATCGAATTTCTGCGCCGGCGACGACACGACCGGAACGCCGAGCATCAAGGCCGGCAGCAGCGCGTTCAGCAGCCCGCCCGCCCAGGCCCAGTCGGACGGCGTCCAGACCTTGTCACCCGGCTGTGGCAGGAAATGATGCGCCATCTGCATGCCCGGAATATGGCCGGCAAGCACCCGGTGACCATGCAGCGCGCCCTTGGGCGGCCCCGTGGTGCCGGAAGTGAAGATCATCAGCGCCGGCTCGTCCGGACCACCCGCCTTCACCTCCGCCAATGGCGGATGCTGCGTCACCAGATCCTGGAAGGAATACGTTCCCGGCTCCTCGCTATCGATCAGGATGACGTGGCGCAGGTCCGGCAACCGGTCGCGGATGTCCCGCAGGCGCGAAAAGCCGAAGGCATTGGTGACGATGGCGGCAGCACCGGCGATCCTGAGGCGATATTCCAGCGCCTCGGCACCGAAAAGCAGCGCCAGCGGCAGGGCGATCGCCCCGAGCTTGTAGATGCCGACATGCGAGACGACAGTCTCGAAACTCTGCGGCAGCAGCAGCGCCACCCGGTCACCCCGGCCGAGGCCGAACGCCTGTAGCGCACCGGCAAAAGACGCCGACTGCGCCGACAATTCCCCATAGGTCATCGACCGATGCCGGCCGTCCGGGCTGAAATGTTCGAGGCACACCCGCTGCGGCGCCCGTGCCGCCCAATCATCGCTGACGGCGACGCCCATGTTGAAATGTCGCGGAATATCCCAGGAAAAATCGCGGTAAAGCGCCTCGTAGGTGTCGCGGAACGGCAGTTTCATGTCAAAAATCCGGTTTTGCTGCACTGCAGCTAACATCGCGGACGACAAAAAGACAATCGAAACCTTTTCGCAGCGCAAACAACGGCTGCGCCGGGAGGTTCGTCAATGACGATGGGATCTCAAGAGATCGTGCACCGAAGCGTAGCGAGGGCAACCGCGCGATAGGCTGCAAAGCGGCCTCGCGCAAAAAAGTGGTGCGCTTCACAGGGGAAGCGTCGAACCAAGTCTTTACCGAATTGGCTCAATGGGAGCAAATTTTAAAAGATACATCGCTGGCCCGTCCGGCCCCGCCTTCACCTTGAGGGCGAGCCGATGGCTGACATTTCCAAATCTCAAGAGGCCCGCCCGAAACGGCGCAAGCCGGAAACGAAAAACTTCTGCTTGCGCCTGACGGACGACGAAAAGCGCCTTCTGCTGGAACGCGCCGGACGGGTGCCACTCGGCACGTTCATCCGCAACGCCGCGCTTGGCGAGGAAGTCCAGAGCAAGCGGCGGGCTTCCCGCAAGCCCGCCGTGGACGAAACCGCGCTGGCGCGGGTTCTGGCCGCGCTCGGCGGCTCACGCCTGTCCAGCAACCTCAACCAGCTCGCCAAGGCCGTGAATATCGGCGCTCTGCCTGTCACACCGGAAACCGAAACGGAGATTGCAGACGCCTGCGCCGCCGTCATTGCCATGCGCCGCGATTTGCTGCTGGCGCTCGGTCTGACCGGAGGCGAACGCCCGTGATCCTGAAAGCCTCGCAACGGGCGGGTCATGACGATCTGGCCCGCCATTTGATGAAACCCGAAAACGAGCATGTCGAAGTCCACGAAATCCATGGCTTCGTCTCGGATACGGTGGCGGGCGCGTTTCGGGAAGCCTATGCGATCAGTCGCGGCACCAAATGCAAACAGTTCCTGTTTTCCTGCTCCCTCAATCCACCGGAAGAGGAAAACGTGCCTGTTTCCGTTTTTGAAGACGCCGTACAACGGATCGAAAAGAAGCTGGGGCTGGAAGGCCAGCCCCGCGTCCTGATTTTCCATGAGAAGGAAGGCCGCCGCCATGTGCACTGCGTCTGGTCGCGGATTGACGCCGAAAGCATGACGGCCATCAATCTCGCCCATACCAAGCGCAAGCTCATGGACATTTCCCGCGAGCTTTACATCGAGCACGGATGTAAGATGCCGGTCGGCATGATTGATCCGGCGTTGCGCAATCCTCTCAACTTCGACCAGAAGGAATGGTTTCAGGCGAAGCGCACGGGACAAGACCCCGCGACATCAAGGCGCTGTTTCAACAATGCTGGGCCTCGTCCGATTCCGGCAAGGCGTTGAAACAGTCATTGGAACAACGGGGCTATTATCTCGCCCGTGGAGATCGCCGTGCCGTGGTGGCCGTCGATATTCACGGCGAAATCTATTCCGTTGCGCGGTGGGCGAATGTGAAGACAAAGGAAGTCGTTGCCCGCATGGGCGATATGGCCGCGCTTCCGTCCGTAGAAGATGCACAGACTGATCGTGTCCCAGGAGGTGGTGTATCAGGGTATCGGCGGTCACCAGTGTTTTTCCGGTAGGGTCGGGTTGTTCAAGACCAACCTGAAGGAAAGATCACCGATGACCGACGACATGATGACCCTGCGC
>NZ_QFBC01000032.1 GCF_003122325.1 Rhizobium album | reverse complement strand
GCCGGACCGATCAACTGCAAACCCGAATGCTTCCTGACCAATCTGGCGACGGCTCATCACACACCTCCATCATTCGACGAACGAATTGAATCATCAATAAATTCAGCCGTCTATAAATTTCCGCGCACAGGTCTCCTTAGAGCAAATCCTGTTCAATCCGGTCATATCCTGCGGCCCTGAAGTAGTTCGTACATTCCGCTGGCGTGAAGCGTGGCAGCAGCGTGCCCACCGCCTTCCACAGAGCGTCTATCGTTCTTTCTGCCCGGCCTCGCAGCATGGCTTTCAGCTTGGAGAATGCGTTCTCTATGGGGTTAAAGTCTGGACTATAGGGCGGGAGGAACATGAGCTTTGCGCCGATCTGTTCGATGGCATCGCGCACAGCGGATGATTTGTGTGCCGGCAAGTTGTCCATGACCACGATATCTCCCGCACGAAGCGTCGGCAGCAACACTTGGCTCACATAGGCCAGAAAGACGCGGCCGTTCATCGCGCCATCGTAGACGAACGGTGCGGTCATTCCAGTGAGGCGTAGCGCTCCGGTGAAAGTCGTTGTTTTCCAGTGACCATGCGGCACGCCGGCCCGGCAACGCTCGCCGCGCAGTGCACGTCCGCGCAGACGTGCCATCTTCGTCGAAAGTCCGGTCTCGTCGATAAAGACCAGCCTTTCCGGATCCAGATCGAGTTGGCCATCGAACCAGGCGCGCCGGCGCTTCAGGACATCCGGCCGGGCTTGCTCCAGTGCATGTGCGGACTTTTTTTAAACGTCCAGCCGCGGCCGCGCAGCCATGCACCAACGGCGCTTCGGCTGATCTTAACCCGCCGTTCGGCAAACAAGAGCACGACCATTTCGTCGAGCGTCACGTCCTTGCGCTCTTCAATCAGTTCGATGACGAATGCCTCGTGTGCATCCAGTGCCGATGGTCGCCTCCAACCTTGCGGTCGGGAGCTTGGCTCACCGTCTTTCGCTCTTGCGATCCAGCGGATCGCCTTCGAAACGCCAACCTCAAAGCGAGCCGCCGCCTGCCGGGCAGACATGCCAGAAGCCGACGCTTTCAACAATCGCAATCGAAGGTCATCATCCAGTGCCCGCGCCATCATTCACCTCCTCGCTGTGGAGGTTGAATCACCTTCGGATCGCCCAGTCACATCACGATTGATTCATTGATCGATGGATTTACTCTAACTTAAACGCGGACAATCAGGGGAGCACGTCAATTGACATCATCGAACGTGTCAATGAGCGTGTTCAGATAGAACTCGTCTTTCTCCCTGCCGATAACTTCGCCGATCCGCACGATGATGAGAGCGCGGTGCGGCTCCAATATTCGCCGGCGATGGCCGCCCAACTTGCCAGGCGAGACGCTACCAGTTGCGCGATGGCGCTGCAACCACGTCACCACAGAGGAGACCGCAATGTCGAACCGATCCGCCATCACCCGACAACATTTGCGGGCTCAGTCGTGCACTCAGATTAGGCGTCGGGAATCGCCTCTGACAAAAGCCTCGATCTCCCCGGGCTGCGCAAGCCACACCTCGTCCCGATGCGAGACGATGTGATCAAGCGCCGCGGTCAGCGACGCCAGCCGGAAAGGCTGGCCGGATATGAAACTATGCACCACGATGCTCATCACCAAAGGCTGGCTTCGAGCGGCGATCCGCATCTCGTCGAATTCGTCGACAATCATCTGCGCGAAGTCCCGCGCCGTCGTCTGGCGGCCGATCATCGTGGTGCTGTCGTTGAGCTCCAGCGCATAGGGTAGTGCCAGCAGCGATCCACCCTTGCTTTTCAGGTGCACCGGCTGGTCGTCCATGCGGAGATCGAGCAGATAGCTGAAACCGGCCTCTGGCAGCAGGTCGATCGTGTTCTCGGTATGGGCCAGCCAGGGACTCGACCAGCCACGTGCGGGAAAACCCTGCTTCTCAGTGATCTTCGCCTGCACCGCTTTCATATAGGCCAGTTCCGCCTGCAGGCTCATGCCGGCCAGCGTGTCGGAATTGGTCAGCCCATGGCCAACCATCTCGATGCCGGCCTCATGCGCCGCGTCCATCAGGGCCGGGGCGTGGTCGTAGACTTCGGTGTTGAGCAGCATGGCCGGCCGGATGCCGCGTGACGCGAAGCGGTCGATCAGCCGGAAGCCGCCGACGCGATTGCCATAGTCGCGCCAGGAGGTGTTGACCATGTCGGGCTTGCTGGCGCCGGGCATGAGGTCCTCGGTCATGCCTTCGCCGAAGCAATATTCCTCGACGCCGAAGGCGACATAGAGCGCCAGGCCATTGCCGTCGGGCCAGCGGAAATCGGGACGTTGGGTGATCGGCCTGAACTCGTAGCGGCCATGGGTCGGAAGCATTGCGATCTCCTTCGTCTCGGGTCAGTTGCCGCTATAGCCAAGCCAGCGGTTGAAGCCGACATCCCGGGCGGCGGCCCTGGCGACCATCGCATCGTAATGCGGCAGCCAGCGCGCGGCTTCGTCGCGGGCGGCATTCAGCGCCGCCTTGCGCTCGGCGAAGATCGCCCGCGCCTCGGCGCGGAGCGCGCGCTCATCGACCGTCGTCAGCTTTTCGCCGTCATAAACGATACGGCCGGCGACGACGGTCTGGCGCACGCCGCTGCCATTCTCGCAGAACACCAGCTGCCGCCTGATATTGTTGAGCGGCGTGAACGCTGCCGTATCGAGATCGATCAGTGCCAGGTCCGCCAGCCGCCCGACTTCGATCGCGCCGAGGCTGTCGCCGCGCCGCATCGCGCCGGCGCCACCGCGGAACAGGCAATCGAGGATCTCGTCGGCATCCGGCCAGCGCTTGTAATCAGGATCGCCGATCGTGTGGATCAGCGCCGCCTGCTTCGCGACGCCCCACATATTGACCGCGTCGTCGGCGATCGCCTCGTCTGTGCCGAGGCAGATGTTGATCCCGCGGTCGCGCAGCTTGCGGAACGGCATGACGCCCGAGCCGAGGCGGAGATTGCTGATCGGATTGTGAGCGACACTCGCCCCCGAAGCGGCGATCAGGTCGTAGTCGACATCGTCCATCCAGATCGCGTGGATGATGTTCATCCGCTCCGACAGAAGGCCGAGGTCGGCGGTGTAGCGCACCAACGAACGGCCGGCGAAGCGTGGCTGCTCGAATGCCAGCACTCGTTGCAGCTTCGTCTCCAGCATATGGACATAATAGGGCAGGTCATGTTTCCGGCTGAGATCGTCGAGCGCGCCCATATAGTCGGGCGAAATGCGCTGCGGCGCCGAGCAGGAAACCGCGGCCGAGAGGCGGCCGCCTTCGGCGCCGTGCCAGGTCTCGATCAGATGGCGATAGCTGTCCAGCAGCCGCGCACGCCCGAAGACCGGCGGATCGGCGAGTTCGGCCTGCATGTCCGTGGGCAATAGATTAGCGAGGAAAGGCAGCTTGTCGAGCTCGGCCAGTTCCGGCTGGTCGAGCGCCACGGTGGCGCGAATGCCGACATCGCGATAGGCCTGCATGACGGCATCGATCACTTCGGGCGTCGGGTACGGTACGAAGAAGGCGTCGTCCTGCACTGACGTCGTGCCGGTCTTCAACATTTCCATCGCCGCCAGCATGGTGCGCACATAGGCCTCGCGCGGCGAGGGACGCAGCGTCTCCAGATCGGGCGACTCGTAGAGCATGAAGATCTCGAGCGGCAGGCTCGGCAGCATGCCCTTCATGTGATTGACCGGCGAATGGAAATGGGCGTTGACGAGGCCGGGAACGAGCAGGTCGCCCTTGCCATCGATCACCTGCGCATCGGCGGGCGTTACCGCCGCGAGGTCGTCGCCGATGGCGGCGATCCTGTCGCCGGTGACGAGCACCGAGGTCGGGCCGGACGCGCCGTCGGGATGGCTGTCGTCGTAGACCAGGACGTTACGGAACAGCACGGACATGCGTCGATACCTTTTCTCGGGCAATAGCTAGGACAGCTTCGGCAGGCTGAAGCCAGCAGGAGGATAATCGTAGGTCGAGCGCTTCGACGTGCGGAGACCGGCTGCCACCAGACCCTCGGCGAATTTCAGGCCCACCATGACGCCATCGATCACAGGCATACCGAGCTTCCGGCTCAGGGGCTCGACGAGATCCGAGAGGCCGGCGCAGCCGAGGATGATGGCTTCCGCATGATCCTGCTCGATCGCCAGCCGCGCCTCGGCCTCGATGATCGGGCCGCTCGCCGCCACGTCGTCTTCGAGATCGAGCACCGGCACTTCCACCGCACGCACGGTGCAGCGATGCGAGAGCCCGGTATCCTGCAACACCCTCAGCGAGTGGGCGCGGGTGCGCGGCGGCAGCGTGACGATGGAGAAGCGATGCGCGACCAGCGATGCCGCCTGCAGCGCCGCCTCGGTCATGCCGACAACGGGGCCGCGCGCCATCTCGCGCGCCTGGTGCAGGCCCGTATCGCCGAAGCAGGCGATGACATAGGCATCGACGCCGGTCTTCTCGCGCTCGGCGACCATCTGCATGACACCGAGCGCGCCAAGCGCCTCCTCGGCATGGCTTTCGATCGAGGCCGCGCCAATGCCGGGCTGGACGGCGATCACGTCCGTGCCGGGAGCGGCGATGGCACGCGCGCTTTGCAACAGGCGTGTGGTGAAGGCGGCAGTCGTGTTGGGATTGATGATGCAGATTTTCATGGCGCGTCTCGCCATGCCTGGAGCCGTCGGCGGGCTTCGCCCGGCTCGGCCTTGAACATCGGATCCGCCCCGTAATCCGACACGGCGAAGGCCGCCGCCACCGCCCCTGCACGCGCTGCGCTCTCAAGATCGCCCCTGTCCTGCAGGAGCGCTGCAAGAAAACCGCCACAGAAGCTGTCGCCGGCGCCGGTCGTGTCCACGACCTGTCCGGGAAAGGGCGGGACCCGGATCATCCGATCCGCGGCCCGGTCGTGGACGAGCACGCCGTCCCCCCCGAGCTTGAGCACGACGACCTGCGGACCGAGATCGGCGAAGGTGCGGGCCGCGGCGTCCCAATCCTGATGTCCGAGCAGCTGCTGCGCTTCGTCGGCGCTCGGCATGAAGATGTCGCACCGACCGATCAGGTTTCGCAGCACCTGTTCGTTGCCGCGGATGTAATCCTCCTGCATGTCGAGCGCCACGAGACTTCCGGGGCGGTCTTTCAGGCCGGCGACGAGGTCGACCTGCGCTTCGAGCGTCATGGCGAGGATCAGAAAAATCTCGGCCTTGAGGAAGGACTGCGGAATATCGGCGACCGTCGGCGAGAGGGTGTGGAACGCATCATCACCGTTGAACAGCGTCCAGATGCGACCGCCGTCGGCATCATAGGCAACACGATTGTGCAGCGAAGGAATGTCGCGCGGCGGCAATCCGGCCTCGGACAAGCCCGCCGTGCGGATCTGCAAGCTGGTGGAGGCAGGCCAGTCGGAGCCGACGGGCGCCACCATCTCCGTCCGCGGCTCGAAAAGCCGCGCGGCGAAGCAGGCATAGAGCGCATCGCCGCCGGTGCATCCGGGGCGCTCGCTGCCATCGGGCAGGACGACGTCGTCGATCGTCAGATTGCCGAGGCAGACAAGGCGCGGATCATTCATCTGGGTCATCCCCGGCCCTGTTCGGCGCGGCGGAATTTCTCCATCGCGACATGATGGGCGAAGAGCTGTACCGGCACGCTGTAGACCAGTGCGGACAGGCATTCCGGCACGGCCGGCAGCCGGAGCACTGCGTCGGAATATGCGTCGAGAATCGCCTGTTCGCCGGTCACGATGCTGTAGATCCTTCCCTTCCAGCGCTTGCCTTCGAAGGCCGTGTCCCGTGCGCGGAAGATCGAGGGACCATCGGGCGCAATCAGGAACAGCGGGTCGCCTTCCTTCTGCGAATTGTAGTGATGGAACTCCTCGAGCGGAATGGCGAGCCCCTGGTCGGGCGAACATTCCTTGACCTTGGCCGAGCCGAACATGGCCGAGGCAAAAGCCGGGCCGCCGGCGGCATAGAGATAGAAGCCGCGGTCGGCTTCGCGTTTGGCGATCTCGACGATTGCCGGCTCGAGTGTCTCCGTGACCTCGGCCATCTGGTCCGGCGCGGCGTCGAATGCGGCTTGAAGGCCCTCGACCCTGCCATCGTCAGGATTGGCGGCGCGCGCCCAGTCGATCGCGAATTGCGCGAGAAGCGCTATCGCCGCCGTGCTTGCCTGCGTCGGCCAGCCCTTGCGCTCGGCGCGGATCATCAGGCCGCGGTCGGACTCGGTCATCAGCGCCGAACCCGGCGTGTTGCTGAGCGCCAGCGTCTTGGCCCCGAGCGAGCGCGCGATCAGCATCGCCTCGACCGTGCGCGTGGTCATGCCGGAGGAGCTCAGCGTGATGACCAGCGTATCCGGCCCCGTCGTGCGGCTGGCATAATAGGCATAGTCGAGCGCCTGGATTGGTTCGGCGGGAATGCCGAGCAGCATCTCGAAAATATCGCGCACGCCGAACATGACGGCGAGCGAGTCGCCGCAGCCCGTCATGATGATGCGCTTGATGCCCTGACCAGCGAAATGTTTCGCGGTCTCGATGGTCTCGGCGCGCGCCTCGCGGATCGTGTTGCGGATCGCCTCGGCCTGGCCGAGGATCTCGACCCGCGTCAGCTCGACGCGGCGCTTGCGCTTCTCGTCGAGCGGATCGTCGGTCGGCAGCGCGTCCATCAGGCGCGCTTCCTTCTCGAACAGCATTTCGACGAGCGCCCGCGCCTTTTCGTCGAGCGGGGAGTCGGGATGCAGAAGCGGTGTTACATATGACTGGCTCATGGCCGCGATTTCCAATTCCTGTTCAGACGAGTTCGCAGCGGCGGCTGAGCAGCTGGGCGGCGAGGAAACGGCCGGGATCGGCCTTGTCCTGGCTGACATTGGGGTCGAAGCCGCTTTCCACGGCCAGTGCGTAGGAGAGCATCTGCAGCGGCGCGGGCACGAGAAGCGGTGCCAGCCACGCCGGCGTCGCCGGCAGGCTCAACCGGTAGGTCGCACCTTCCACGGCATGGCCGGATGTCTCGATGGCGAGCGTCCGCATGCCGGCATGAGCGAGCGCGCCCGCCGTATTGGAGGCAAGCTTCGCCACCTCGGGCGTCGAGGCGATCAGCACGACGAGCTCGTCCTTGCGGCTTGACCAGAACAGGCTGTGCGCGAATTCCTCGATCTCGCTGGCCCAGACCGGTGCCTGCACGACCTTGACGAGCTTGGCCGCGCCATAGTCGGCGGTCGCCCAGTCGCAGCCGACACCGAGCACTCTCACGCCACCCAGTCCCTGGCCAAGCACTTCGGCGCAGATTGCAGGCAGGGTCTTCTGGCAGATCTCCAGGCTCTCCGGGATCGTCCGGGTGAGAAGCGCTGCCATTTCGGGGCCTCGGCAGCTGACCTTGGGCGAGCGCCCGGCAGCGCGGGCCGCGCCTTCGATCAGCATCATCATGCCGAGAATGGTGCCGCTGTAGCGGGTCGTGCCGGTCAGGAAAGGTGCGATGTCGTCGATCTTGAGCGAGGCAACGGCATTGGCCGCAGCGCCCATGGCCGCGCCGTCCTCATTGGTCAGGGCGACATATCGACCGCCGGCGGTCTTGATCCGCTGGGCGGCCGCGATGGTACGATCCACGGTTCCGGACATGGAAATCGCGACGGCGCGGTCCTCCGGTCCCGGCTTGCGGCTCTCGGACAGCAGATAGTCGAGGCTGGTGACGCCTTCCACGGCCAGATCGTAGGCCGCGGCCGAGACGGCGCCGACGGCGCGGGCGGCAAACCAACCGTCGCCGCAACCGAAGGCGGCGAGCTGGCCGCCCGGACCGGGCGTCAGATGCTCGGCGCCGATGGCGGCGAAATTGTCATAGCGATCGAGAAGCTGCGCAAGGGCCTCGCCCTGCCGGAGGATGTCGACCAGCATATGGGGCTGGTCTTTGGTTGTCGTTGGCATTGTCGTACTCCTGAATATCTAGAGGCTGCCGGTTGTCCCTTTCTTGTGCAAGAAAAAATTTCGAAAAATTTCGATAGCGATAAGTTGAAAAATTTGACATTAAATTTTGGGCAGTTTCGTTCGGAGGAGTTTTTGATGACGGCATTGAATGCCATGCAGCGTCACCAGCGGATTCTGGAGGTGCTGGAGGCTGACGGAAAAGTTTCGGTGATGCACCTCTCCGACAGTCTCCGGGTCTCCGTCGTCACCATCCGCAACGACCTGGAACAGCTCGAACGGCAGCAGGTGCTGAGGCGCATTCGCGGCGGCGCGCTGGCGGTTCGGGCAGCCCGTTTCGAGCGGCCGCTGCATCTTGCAAGCCAGGCTTTCACCGAGGAGAAGGAGCGGATCGCCAAGCTTGCCGCGACCCTGGTGCGCGACGGCGAGACCATCATGATCGATGCCGGCAGCACCGCGCTCGCTTTCGCTCGTGCCTTGTCCAGGTCTTTGAATGACGTAGCAGTTGTTACCAATGCGCTCGATGTCGCGCTGGTTCTCGCCGAGCATCCGGGCATTCGCGTGGTGGTCACGGGCGGTACGCTGCGCGGGATGCAGCGGTCGCTCACCGCGCCGTTCTCGACGCTGGTGATCGGCCAGCTGAACGCCGACACCGCCTACGTCTCCTGCACGGGGATCGATCTCGACAAGGGCTTCACGACAGGCAGCTGGGAGGAGGCGGAGGTTGAGAAGGCTATGATCGCCGCGGCCAGCCGTTGCGTCATTCTGGCCGACCACAGCAAGTTCGGCCATGTCGGCAGCGCCCGCGTGGCCGAGCTCTCGATGGTCGACCTGCTGGTCACCGATAGCGATGTGGCGCCCGAGACGGTCGCCTCCTTCGAGGCCAAAGGGCTTCAGGTGCTGGCGGCCTGACAGGCAGCGCGGATCGTCGGGTGATGCTTTTTTATGCAGGATTTTGCATGTTGAATGATCGAAGCAAGAAACTTTCGAAAAAATTCCATTGCCAAAATAGGGAAAAGGCGCAAGCCTTCACTGTCAGCAACAAAAAATACGGAACAGCAAGATGAAATCAGGGCCAATTCTCACCAGACGACAGCTTGGGCGGGGCGCCGTGGCGCTTGCCGCGCTCATGAGCATGCCTCGTGGCGTATTCGCGCAGAGCGGGCCGGTCGTGATCGCCTCGGAAGACGACGTTTCGACGCTCGATCCGCATCTCATCCGCAACAACCATCCGATCGGCAGCGTGGTCTGGTCGGTGTTCGACAGCCTGGTTCGCCGCAATGCCGACGGCACGCATGAGCCGCGCCTTGCTCTGTCCTGGGAACAGGTCGAGCCTACGCGCTGGCGCTTCAAGCTGCGCGACGGCGTGACTTTCACCAATGGCGAGAAATTCGATGCCGCCGCGGTGAAGTACAATTTCGAGCGCATGAACATTTCGCCCTTCAACGGCGAAAGCCAGCTGTGGCCACAGACGGGCCTGACGGCGATCGAGATCGTCGACCCGCTGACGATCGACCTCGTCACCAGCGCGCCGACCATCAACATGCTCTACTGGCTGGAGGAAGGCTTCATCGGCGCCCCGGCCTATCTCAAGGACACGTCGCCGGATGTCGTGGGCGCCAAGCCGATCGGCTCCGGCCCCTATGTCGTCACCGAGTGGAAGCAGGGCGATCGCGTCGTGCTCAAGGCCAATCCCGGCCACTGGAACGGCGAGCCGGCGATCAAGGACGTCATCTTTCGCGACATCCCCGAACTCTCCTCGCGCATCAACGAGCTGAAAGCGGGCAGCGTCGATCTCGCCGTCGGCCTCACCCCGGATACTGCCGAAGAGGCGAATTCCGACAAGTCCAAGGCCGTGGCCGTCGCCGGCCTGCGCAAGATGCATATGGGCATTTCCTGCAACGGCATCGAGCCGCTCAAGGACAAGCGCGTCCGTCAGGCGCTGAACTACGCCGTCGACGTCAAGACCATGGTCGAAACGCTGCTTGGCGGCCAAACCAAGCCGATCGTCTCGATCGTCAATCCACCGAACAACAATCCGGACCTCAAGCCCTTCGACTACGATCCGGAAAAGGCAAAGGCGCTGCTGGCCGAAGCCGGCTTCACCGACTTCGAGATCCCGATCGCCTATGGCCGCTATCCGGCCGCCAAGGAAGCCTCCGAAACCGTCGCCGCCTATCTCGAAGCCATCGGCTTGAAGCCGAAGATCGAGGCCTACGAGCCCGGCAAATTCGTCGAGATGATCCGCGCTAAGGCGTTCAACGGCATTTATTATTATGGCTGGGCGTCGCTGATCAATCCGTCGGTCGAGCTGGTCATCCTGACATCGGATGCCGTCGACAATTCCAACGGCTACAACAACCCGGACTATGATGCGCTGGTGAAGAAGGCGTCGGTGACGCTCGATGACGGCGAACGACAGAAGCTGCTGACGGAAGCCGAAACCATGATCTGGGACGATTGCCCCTGGATCTATCTCTGGTACTTGCCGGCGATCTACGGCGTCAGCAACCGCCTCGACTTTCCGGTCCGTCCCGACGACTATGTCGAGATGTATCGCGCCAAGCTCACCGGCTGACCGGCATCATACCCATGAGGTGGGGCCGGCTCCCGATGGCCCCACCACCCTGACGGAGCGCCAAGGCTGCGGCCCTGTTGGAGACAAGAGCATTGAACTACCTCTCGAAACGGCTCATCAGAGCCATCCTTGTCCTTCTCGGGGTCAGTTTCGCCACGTTCCTGGTCGCGCAATCGACCGGGGATCCGGTCTCGCTTCTCGTCAAGCCGAATGCGACGGAAGAAGCGCGCGAGGCGCTGACCCGCCATCTCGGCCTCGACCAGCCGGTGCTGGTGCAATACGGCCTTTTCCTCTGGCGCGCTCTGCAGGGCGATCTCGGCCAGTCCTTCGTCTATAACCAGAGCGTCGTCAGCCTCGTCGCCGACCGCCTGTCCAACACTTTTCTTCTGGCATGCGCCTCTTTCGCCATCGCGCTCGTACTGTCGGTGACGCTCGGCGTGCTCGCGGCGCTCTATCGCAACACGTAGATCGATGCGGCGATTACCGTCTTCACCATGATCGGTCTTGCGGTACCGGCCTTCTGGCTAGGCCTGATGCTGATTCTGATCTTCGCCGTGACCTGGCAGTTCTTCCCGGTTTCCGGGTCGGATCAGGCGAGCTCGCTGGTCCTGCCGGCGCTGACCCTTTCGATGCAATCAACCGCGCGCCTCTGTCGGCTCGTCCGATCCGGCATGATCGAGGTGCTCAATGCCGATTTCATTCGCACGGCCCGCGCCAAAGGACTGTTCGAGAGCCGGATCGTCTGGGTTCATGCGCTTCGCAACGCGCTGCTGCCGGTCGTTACCATGGCCGGCCTCGAGCTCGGCGATCTGATCTCGTCCGCCGTGGTGATCGAGGCGATTTTTGCCTGGCCCGGCATCGGGCGGCTCGCCATCGGCGCGGTTTCGTCGCGCGATTTCCCGCTGCTTCAGGGCACGGTGCTGGTCTCCGCCTTCTGCTTCGTCGCCATCAATCTCTTCGTCGACTGGCTCTATCATCGGATCGATCCCCGGGTCAGAAACACATGAGCGCTCTCTCCAGTCGTTTTCTCCTTCGCAATTCGGTCGGTATCATCGGCGCTACGATCATCCTCACGGCAGTGGCGATCGCCGTGTTCGCGCCGCTCATCGCGCCCGTCACGGCGAGCCAGATCGACCTGCGCGCGCGCCTCGCCCCGCCCTTCTTCGTCGATGGCGGTTCGATCAAGCACCTGATGGGAACCGATAATCTCGGACGCGACATTTTCTCGCGCCTGATCTACGGCAGCCGCATCTCGCTCGCCGTGGGCACGGCCGCGGCATTGCTGGGCGCAGTGATCGGCAGCCTCATGGGCATTCTTGCCGGCTATTTCGGCGGCAAGGTTGATGGCGTGATCTCTTGGTTCGTCGATGTCCAGCTCGCCTTTCCCTTCACACTGCTGGCGATCTTCCTGCTCGGCACTTTGGGTGGTGGCTTCTATGCGGTGGTGATCGTGCTGGCGCTCGCGACCTGGGTCAATTACGCCCGCGTGGTGCGCGCCCAGGTGCTGACCGTGAAGGTGCAGGATTATGTGCTCGCGGCCCGCGCGGTCGGTGTCGGTACTCCACGCACCCTCTGGCGCTATATCTTCGCCAATTCCACCGCGCCGATCATCGTCGTCGCGAGCTTCTCCACCGCGCAGGCGATCCTGACGCAGGCGGCGTTGAGCTTCCTCGGCGTCGGCATCGATCCCTCGATCCCCTCCTGGGGCGCGATGCTCAATGATGGCCGCGACTATCTGCAGAAGGCATGGTGGATCGCAACCTTCCCCGGCCTCGCCATCGCGCTGACCGTGCTTGGCGTCAATCTGTTCGGCGACTGGCTGCGCGATCGCCTCGATCCGAGGAGCGCCCGATGAGCCGTCCCCTTCTCGATGTAAAAGACCTCGACGTGCGTTTCGGGCCGTTGCATGCCGTGCGCGGTGTGTCCTTCAGCGTGGCGCCCGGCGAGACGCTCGGCGTTGTCGGCGAATCCGGTTCGGGCAAAAGCACGACCATGCTGGCGGTGCTCGGACTGCATCCGAAACGGCAGGCAAATGTCGCCGCCGATCGGCTGGAATTCGATGGCGAGGATCTCTTGTCCAAATCGGATGGGCAGATGCGCGACCTGCGGGGGCGCCGCGTCGGCCTGATCTTTCAGGATCCGCTGGCAGCGCTCAATCCGCTGATGACGGTCGGCAAACAGATCGGCGAAGTCCTGATCCGTCATCGCGGGCTCGACAAGCAGTCGGCACGCGGCGAAGCGGTGAAACTGCTGGAGCGGACGGGTGTGCCCGATCCCATGCGGCGCGCCAGCCAGTTTCCGCATCAATTCTCCGGCGGCATGCGGCAGCGGGTGATGATCGCCATAGCACTCGCCGGCCGGCCCGACCTGCTGATCGCTGACGAGCCGACTACGGCGCTCGATGTCACCGTGCAGGCCGAGATCGTCCGGCTGATCCGCGATATCCAGCAGGCCAATGGCATGGGCCTCGTGTGGATAACCCATGACCTGGCGTTGATGGCGCGCGTCGCCGACCGGGTGATGGTCATGTATGCCGGAGCCGTGGTCGAGGAAGCGCCGGTCGATCGGCTTTATGCCATGCCACGCCACCCCTATACCGCAGGCCTTCTCGGCTCCATCGCCCGACTCGACCAGCCGCGCGGCAAGCGAGCGCGCGCCATTGCCGGCACACCACCGGCCATGGACCAGCCGATATCAGGGTGTGCCTTTGCGCCGCGCTGTCCCGTTCGTTTCGACAAGTGCGCCGCTGCCCCGCCGCTCGTCTCTCTGGACGAGGGGGTCCGCGCCGCCTGCTGGCGACTGACGGGAGAACAAGCATGACCCATCCCGCCGACACGGCACTCCCGGTCTCCGAGGCCGTCGCCCTCAAGGTTCAGTACCAAACCCGTCAGCGCAACTGGCGTGGTCAACTTAGCACGACCACCGTCCGCGCCGTCGACGGCATCGACCTGGCGATCCGTTCCGGCGAGGCGGTCGCGCTTGTCGGCGAGTCCGGCTGTGGCAAGTCGACATTGGGCCGTGCGCTCCTGCGTCTCGAACATGTGAGCGAGGGTGCCGTGCACTTTGCCGGCTCTGACCTCACCGGGCTCGGCGAGCCGATGCTGCGCCCTCTGCGGCGCAATATGCAGATGGTATTTCAGGACCCGTTCTCGTCGCTCAATCCGCGCATGCGCATCGGCGAGACGCTGGCCGAGCCGCTGCTCGTGCATGGCCTTGCCAGCAAGGCGGAAGCCCGCGCCCGCGTCGCCGAAATCCTTGAGATCGTCGGCCTCGATCCGGCTGTCGCCACCCGCCATCCGCATGCTTTCTCCGGCGGCCAGCGCCAGCGCATCGCCATTGCGCGTGCCGTCATCGCCCGGCCGAAATTCGTCGTGGCCGACGAACCGATCTCGGCCCTCGACATTTCCGTTCAGGCCCAGATCCTTGACCTGTTCGAGGATCTCAAGGAGCGTTTCGCGCTGACCTATCTCTTCATCAGCCACGATCTCGCCGTGGTCCGTCATATCGCCGACAGGGTGGCGGTAATGTATCTCGGCCGGATCGTCGAGGAAGGGTCGCCGGAGAGCGTCTTCGACAACCCGCTCCACCCCTACACCCAGGCCCTTTTGGCGGCGGTGCCATCACCGGACCCTGTCCGTGAGCGCAGTCGACCCGCCGCAACGCTGCAGGGCGAACCGCCATCGCCCGCCGCGACAATATCGGGATGCCGTTTCCGTGGCCGCTGTGCGCATGCCATGCCCATTTGCGAGACATCCGATCCGGCGTTGGCGACGGGCGGCGACGGCAAGCAGGCGGTCGCCTGTTTCCTCCATCATGAGCAAAGCTTCTGATCCGGAATAATCGTCTGGAGCCATAGCGCGGACCGAATGACCCGTTCGAACATTGGTGCTGCGCCAACTCGCAATGAACATGAACACCGATGTGCGGTTATAACGCCGCCGCCTACGCCTATAAAGGTGAGCGCTTCATCGATCGACTCGAGTCCAATGCTGCTATCACTCCGCAATGTCAGCAATTCCTACACGACCGCCGAGGGACGCCTCGAAATTCTCAAAGGCATCGATTTTCGGCGAATGGCATCTGGAAGTCGACGCGATCCACCTCAAGGTCTCCGCTTACCGCACGACCAACGGAACGGATATTGATGAGAAAAGCTGGCGGCTGGTATGGGGTCAGGATGGGCCAGCTTCGCAGACTTGCTGAAAATTGCGATGGCGGAACAGACTCCGTCCGTCCTTTTTTACTGTTTGCATGATAAGGGTACTCGACTGGCGGAGATGGACCGGCAGGGCGCCAGCTTGGCGGTTAGCGATGCCGAGCAGGAAAACGTGGGCTCTTGCTTTGCGCATGAAACTTCGCCTGAATCCACTGCCGTTCGTCGGTATTTTCTTGTTCTTGCCTCGGGGCGCTGCACGGGCTACGAACGCTACATCGACAAGGGAAGGGCATCTTGGATCTCAGGCGCGGTGTAAAAATCTATGACAATGACTGGTTCCTGAGGCATGGCCTGAGCGCCGAGCAGATGGCGGACCTGCTTGCCGATTGGGGGATCACCTACGTCATCGCGCAGAGCAAGTACCTGCCGATGCCGAATTCCGCCGTCGTCAGCACCGTGACCGACGCCGACCGCCGGGCTTACGAAGCCCTCAACGACATCGCGTTCCGCAAGCGGCTTGCCGAGCGCGGCATCGCCTATTTCGCCGTTCTGAACATCTGCTTCGACCCGACTTTCTCGGCCGTGCATCCCGACCAACTGGGCATCGACCAGTGGGGCAGGTCCGGCACGCAACAGGACTGGTATGTCGGCATGCCGCCGATCCGCGAAGCCAATCTCGCCCACAAGATCGACCTCTTGGAAAAGGGCGTCGCAGCGCTGCAGCCCGATGCGATCCATCTCGGCTTCATCCGCTGGCCAGGCTTCTGGGAAACCTGGCTCGAAGGTGACGACCGCGCCGAGAAGCCGGAATATTGCTTCTCGGCCGAAACCGTCGCGCACTTCAATACTGATAGCGGGCTGGATATTCCGACAACGGACCCGGTAAAGGCAGCGGCCGCGGTTCGTGGTGCACATCGTGGTGCATGGACGGCGTGGAGATGCGATCAGACCGTCAGGGCCATCGCTCGAATCCGCAATGCGTTGGCGCCGTTCAAGTCGGGGCTGCAATATTCGATCAACACGCTGCCGTTCTTTCGCAGCGATTTCGATAATGCGGTCGAGGAAATCTTTGGGCAGGATGTGACCAAGCTTGCATCCGTCGTCGATATTTTCGAGGTCATGGCCTATCATCAGATCCTCGCAAAGCCCGAGACCTGGCCCGCCGCCGTCTCGGCCGACATCGTCAAACGCAGCGGCCAGAAGGCGATTTGCACGCTGCAGGCCAAGGCGCTCTATCTCGAGGGCATGCACGCAGGACGCGGCAGGTCTGAGGATATCCCGGCCGATGAATTCGCCGCAGCGCTGGAGGCGATGGAAGATGCTCCGATCGAGGGCGCCTGTGTCTTTACGCTGACCGACCTGCTGGACGCACGCAACACCGAAAAGGGTCAGGCGATGATCGCGGCGCTCAAGGGCTTCAGGAACGGCTGATGGCGGCCAGCAGGCGTGCACGGGTCATTTCGCTCTTCGGGTAATTGCCCGAGAGCGTTCCCGACGTCATGACGAGAATGCGGTCGCTGAGATCCAGCAACTCGTCGAGATCATCGGTGATGACGAGGATGCCCGAGCCTTGTTGCGCGGCATTGCGGATCTGATTGTGCAGCTCCGCCTTGGCGCCGATATCGACGCCGGCGGTGGGCTGATCGAGGATCATTGCGATGGGCTGGGATGCCACGGCACGGGCGAGCAGCACCTTCTGCGCATTGCCGCCACTGAGATTGCCGACGATCTTCTTGCGGTCCGGCGGACGGATGACGAAGCGGCGGATCATCTCGAGTGCCAATCGCGGCCGGCTGCCCGGTCGGACGAAACCGGCCCGAGAAAGGAGCTTGCCGAGCGCGCTGACCACGATATTGGCTTCGACCGAAGCCCCGAGCGCCAGGCCAGATGCCTTGCGATCCTCAGGCACCAGCGCCAGGCCGTGACGGGTCGCGCGTTCGGGTGTGAGCCGCCGGACGGTCTTGCCGCCAATCCGGATCTCGCCTGGGCAGCTAATGTCGCCGATCAGGGCGCGCGCCAGTCTCGTCCGTCCCGATCCGACGAGACCGGCGAGACCGACGATTTCGCCTTTGCGGACGCTCAGATCCACCGGCGCGCGGCCGTGGACCGTCAGACGGCTCGCCGACAGCGCTTCCTCGCCGCCGAGTGGCAGCTTGAGCTCATGCGATATCGCCTCGTGCTGCGGCAGGTCGTGGCCGACCAGGAGATGGGCGAGGGAGTCGACGGTGTAGCCGGCGCCCACGCCGGTCTCGACAACCATGCCGTCACGCATGATGGTGACGCGGTCGGAGAGCCGGCAGACTTCCTCGAGGAAATGGCTGATGTAGACGATGCCGACACCGCGCTCGGCGGCCATACGGCGCATCGTCGAGAAGAGAAGCTCGCGTTCCGCAGGGGCAAGGCGCGCCGTCGGCTCGTCCATGACCAGAATGCGGACATCCTGCGAGCAGGCGCGGACGATTTCGGTCAGCTGCTGACCACCGACGCCGAGCGAGCGGACCGGCACATCCATGGGAAGCCTGATGCCGAGCTTCTGGGCTTCCCGTTCGGACCGCTTGCGAAGCGCGCCGTGTGCGATCGTGCCGGGCAGGCCGCCGCACGGCTCGCGACCGAGTGCGATATTGTCGGCAACCGTCAGCTCCGGGACCAGCGAAAAATCCTGGTAGATGATGGCAATGCCCTTTGCGAGGGCCGTCTTAGGCGTGATGAGGCGGACATCCTCGCCGGCGAGGACGACCTCGCCCTCGTAGTCCGGATAGTTGCCGCCCAGCACCTTCATGAGTGTGCTCTTGCCGGCGCCGTTATGGCCGACAAGAGCGTGAATTTCGCCTGCTTTCAGCGAGAAGTCGACGCCGCGAAGAACGGTCACGCCCGAAAAACTCTTGCGGATGTTGCGCATTTCCAGAAGCATCGACTTTTTTTCCATTCGTTAGCCGCCCCAGGCCGCGGGATACTGCTCGACATTGTCCTTGGTGATGATGGGCAGGTCGAGATAGTGGTTCGGGGTCGGGATCGTGTCACCCTTGCCGGTGAAGATCAGCACGGCGTCCTCGATCGCCGTCGTGCCCTGCGGCGCCGGATCCTGGTTCACGGTACCAAAGACGGTGCCCTTGATGATGGCGTTGCGCACGTCGGCCGGATAGTCGCCCATGATGAACTTGACGTCGGTGCGGCCGTTCTCGGATGCCCAGTTGGCGCCGTTGACGCCTTCCGGACCCTGGTCGACGATGGCTGCGATCGCGCCATTGGCATATTTGCTGAGATAGTCCTGGGTGATCGCCAGCGCCTTGGAATTGTCCCAGTCGGCCGCCTGCTTCTCGACGATCTCGATGCCGGGATGCTTCTTGAGCGTATCCATCAGGCCGGCCTCGCGGTCGAGCTGCGCCGAGGTGCCGAGCTTGCCGAGGATGTAGGCGATCTTGCCCTTCTCACCGACCACCTGGGCAACCAGTTCGCCCTGCTTCTGGCCGAAGACGAAGTCGTCGACGCCGACATAGGTGACGACCTTGGCGCCGCTGCTGACATCGGCCTTGGTATTGACGGCCATGACCGGGATGTTGGCGGCATTGGCCTGGCGGATCACGGGGACGATGCCTTTGGGGTCGCTCGGCGCGATCATGATCAGGTCGACCTGCTGGGTGATGAACTGCTGGACGATCGAGATCTGGGTGGCGAGGTCGCCATTGCCGCTCTGGAGATCGAGCGCGATGCCGTGCTTCTGGGCGGTCTCGTTGGCCATCTTGATCAGGTTGGAATAGAACGGAACCGACGTGTTCCAGATCATGAAGCCGACCCGCTTGCCTTCCTGGGCCTTGGTCAAGCCGGCGCTGGCCAGCAGCGCAATGCTCGATGCGCCGACAAGGACGCCTCTGCGTGTAATCTCAGTCATGTCTTTCCTCCTCTAGTGTTTCAGCGCAGTTCGCGCCGCTTGCGTTGATAGCTGTCGAGGCCCACTGCCACGAGAATGACGGCGCCGGTGACCGCCGGCTGCCAGAATGGCGAGACGCCGAGCAGGTTGAGCGCATTGGCGATGATGCCCAGCAGCAACGTGCCGAGCACGGCGCTCCACACCTGGCCGACACCGCCCGAGAGAGGCACGCCGCCCACCACGACCGCCGCGATGGCCGTCAGCGGCCAGTCGGCGGCGCTGGCGGGCTGACCGACATTGGTTTGGCCGAGAAGGACGATCCCGGCGACGGCGGCGAAGAAGCCACCCAGTGCGTAAGTGGTGACCAGCACGCGGTCGACATTGACGCCAGCGAGGCGGGCGGCGGTCTTGTTGCCGCCGACGATATAGATGTAGTGGCCGAGCGTGGTGAAGCGCAGGATTGCCCAGGTCACCAGCGCGACGATGGCGAAGATAATGGTTGGGATCGGGATCGGGCCGATACGGCCCAGGCCGAGGACAGTGAAGGATTCCGGCACGCCATAGACCGGCTGCGCGGCAGTGCCGACGAACATGAAGCCCGTCACCAGCACCTGTGTCGCCAGCGTCGTGACGAAGGGATTGATGCCGATCTTGGCGATGAAGAAACCATTGACGATGCCCACGAGCAGGCCGAGCAACAGGGCGACCACGATACCGAGCGGCATGGAATATTGCACGATCACGGCTGCGGCGACGACCGAGGACATGGCGCCAACCGCGCCCACCGAAAGGTCGAAGCCACCCGTGATGATCATCAGCAGCATGCCGCAGGCGACAATGCCGATAATCGAATTGCGCTGCAGCACATTGGCGACACCTGGGATACGAATGCCACGCCTCTCGATATGGCGCAGCGAAGTGGCGAACTCGTCGATGGGCCAGACGGACTGCGGCGGGCAGTGCGGGAGCGTGTTCGCGAAGGCGCCGATTTCATCAAGCTCGGGCTGTCGAAGGGCGGCGTGCACGACCGTTATCACGCCTGGGGCGACGATCCGTTGGCGCAGGTCACCACCTATGGGCTGAACGAAGTGAAGGCCGCCGTCGAGGAAGCGCACCGGAACGGCATGAAGGTCAGCGCGCATGCGATCGGCGAAGCCGCGGTTACGCTTGCCTTGGACGGCGGCGTCGATGTGATCGAACACGGCTACGGCATTTCCGAGGAGATCCGCACCCGGCTGGTGACAGAGCGCAAGATCGTCGTCACCACGCTCTCACAGATCCATTTCCATCGCGCGGCGTTTGAGACCTTCCATTATCCGCAATGGGAACGCGACGTTTATGAACGACACTGGCATTTCATGAAGCGCGATTTCAAGCTCGGGTTGAGAGCCGGCGTGCGCTTTGCGCTTGGCACAGACCTGATCGGCGGTCCTACCCATCCTCTCAAGGAGGCGGCTATGGAATTCCAGCTTGCTGTGGAGTTAGGCATGCCGGCCAGAGAGGCCTTGTGCGCAGGAACCGTCGTGGCCGCATGCGCGTGCGGGATGGTACAAGCTGGCTCGATCGAGGTCGGCAAGGTGGCAGATCTCGTCGCGTTGCGGGGAAATCCTATTGAGGACATCGGCGCGGTAAGACAGCCGATGGCGGTGCTCAAGTCGGGGACATTAGCCCATCATTCTCCATGACGGTCAGCGTTATGAGACCTGTGCGGGGAAATTTATAGACGGCTGAATTTATTGATGATTCAATTCGTTCGTCGAATGATGGAGGTGTGTGATGAGCCGTCGCCAGGTGGCGCTGGCCGCCATCCGAGGCGAGCAGACGTTGGTGGAATTATCCCAGCAGTTTGACGTGCATGCCAATCAGATCAAACAGTGGAAAGACCAGCTCCTTGAGGGGGCGACAGGCGTTTTCGG
>NZ_QFBC01000031.1 GCF_003122325.1 Rhizobium album | reverse complement strand
CTGGAAACCATCGCCGCGATGAGCGATGATCCGCTCATCAGCCTGCCAGCAGCAAGCTGATCAATGCCCGGCTCTGTCCGGAAGGCACGGCGATCGCCGAAGCTACACCATCTCCTGGGACACGATCTGATCGCGATGAGGACGTCCAGATCATCGACATATTGCGTCCAGGTATGGCACACACCGGGTCACGATAGATCGAACGGCCGTAGCCGCGAATATCCGGCAGGAAAATCCGCGCGCCTGCCGTGAGGCTTCGGACCAACGGCTCCACGTTGTGGTGATCCGGCCCGCCGCCATGGAGCATGACAATGACGGTATCGACGTTTTTGTCCAGCTTGGTGTCTGCCAGCATGCTTGCAATGAGCCGGCAGCCATCGGAGCCTGTATAGATGAAATCGGATTTATCCATTCGAGATGACCTTTCGAAGGGTTTGTTCAAAGCGGATGCAGGACGGTGAAGTTGCAGTACGCCGGAAGAATTGCGCGCCAAGCGCGTCTCGACGCCATAGACCTCGGCAATGATTTCCCGGGTGATTGCTTCGGACGGTGCGCCGTCTGCCTTTATCCCTCGTGGAACGAGGTGGTACTGGATCTGGCCGAAAACGAAGTCAACCAGGACTGCAATCAGTGCCGTGGGAATGGCCTCGGCCATCATCATCGGGAATTCGTCCAGCGCGATCCCGGTGAAGATCAGTTCGCCAAGCCCGCCGGCGCCGATCAGGAAGACCAGCGGCGCCGAGCCGACGCAGATCGCGAGCGCCGTGCGGATGCCGCCGAAGATGACGAAGAGGGCATTTGGAAGCTCGACGCGCCACAGGACCTGCCGCGGAGTCATGCCCATGCCGGTCGCCGCCTCCACCAGGTGGGGCGGCACCGCTCGCAGGCCGGCATAGGTGTTGCGCACGATCGGAAGAAAGGTGGCGGCCCACAGGCCGAACACTGCGGGCACCGTGCCGATACCGAGCAGCGTCATGGAAAGCGCAAGGATCGCCAGCGTCGGCACGGTGCCGCCGATGTTGAAGACCTGCATCACCATCTCCGAAACGGAGCGGAAGGCCTGGCGGGACAGCACGATGCCCACAGGCACGGCCGTCAGGATGGCCAGTCCGCCGGCCCAGGCGACGAGTTCCAGGTGCTGCACGGCGAGGTAAGAGATGTCGTCGGAATAGGCGAGGATCTCCCCCGCCATGCCGCTCGACCACAGCCAGGCGAGCGCGGGGCGGCGGCGTTCCTGTGGCGGCTTGCTCAGGATGGCGGGAGCGCTCATGCGGTCTCCCCGTGGCCGAGATTGTGCACGATGGAACGATAGCTCATCACGCCGGCCAGCCTGCCGCCCTCGTCGACGCAGGGCATTAGGGGCATGTCGTGGGCAAACATCAGCGACACCGCGTGCCGCAGGTCGCCGCTGACCGGCACGGCGCCCTTCACGGGTTCCGCGTGGTCGGCGACCGCACCGGAGCGCCGCCCGCGAGCTGCGCGCTCAGAAGGGATTGCGGCACGCCCTCCGCGTCGAGCACAAAGGCGGCGGCGCTGCCCGACGACCGCATGCGTTCCAGGGCGCTCTCGACCGAATCCGAGCTCTGGACCGTGATGAAATCGGTCTGCATGGCGTTCCGCACCGAGATCAGCCTGAGGCGCTTGAGCGCCCGGTCGGAGCCGAGGAAGTCCTCGATGAAGCTGTTGGCGGGACGGGCGAGCAGGTCGTCCGGCGCGGCATACTGTTCGAGCTTGCCGCCGCGGAAGATCGCGATCTTGTCCGCCATCTTCACCGCTTCGTCGAGATCGTGCGAGACGAAGATGATCGTCTTGCGGATCGTCTTCTGCATCTTCAGGAATTCCTCGTGGATGACCTCGCGGTTATGGGGTCGATCGCGCCGAACGGTTCGTCCATCAGCATGACCGGCGGATCGGTCGCGAGCGCGCGCAGGACGCCGACGCGCTGCTGCTGGCCGCCCGAAAGCTCCCTCGGATAGCGCTGGAGAAACAGGTCCGGCTGGCGTCTCGCCATGCATGCCGACGCCGTGCATGACCGACGTGTAACGTTGGTCGACGAAACGGTCGGGAATCTTCCACGCCTTTTCGGCGACCTCGCGGAAGGCCATGCCCGGCTTGACGATAGGGATATTGTGCTGAACCTGTTCGTAGGCCATCCGGTAGAGCGATTTCTGGTAGGGCGTCGGCTTGCCGGGACAGCAGCGGAAGGTCCGCGAGAAATCGGAATAGTAGCCTCCTGCCACGGTAGCTGCGAAATCCCGCCGCCACCCCGGCCTGCCCGCGATCGCCGGCCGCCGCCGCGTCTGTCACTCATCGAGAACTGCCTTTCATGGCACCTGTATCCGCCGTCCGGGACAACGAAGATCCCGGTATTGGACACGCACCCTTTTTATGTTCCGCCTCACTGAAACTATGGCCAATACCGCCGCGGTCTTCACACGATAAGTTCGGCGGCAATGACCAAGAAAAACGATGTCATGGCGCATCCACGTCTTGCGCATCGCGGATCGGCCGTAGCCTTGTCCAAAAGGAATCTGGAATGAAGCCGCCACCACCCCTGAACTACATTCGCTCCTTCGAGTGCTCCGCCCGGCTCGCCTCGGCCCGCAACAAGACCGTCGTCATCTCCCTGCCCCGCCAGCCTTGCCGAAAACTGGCTGGCGAAGTGCGTCGCCGGCTTCAGCAGGAAACATCCGGACGTGGAAATCCTTCTGCACGGCACGATCTGGGAGGACTCGACGGAGCAGATCGCCGACATCCTCATTTCGATCCGCCGTTTCGACAACCTGCCGTCGCAGGGCCTGCAATTGTGGAACGATCGGCTCGTGCTTCTCTGCGCGCCGCAACTCGTGCACGGACAGAGCGCGATCAGGGCGCCGGAGGACGTTCTGAAATCCAACTGGATCGCGGTACACGGGCGGCAGGAATTCTGGCAGGGCATGGCCGACGCACTCGGCATCGACGCTTCCGCAAACGACAAACGACTTTCCACCAACTCCACCGACATCGCGCTCGAAATGGCGGCGAGCGGCGCCGGCTGCATCGTGACGACGCAATCTCTCGCCCGGACCTATGTCGATCGCGGCCTGCTCGTCGAGCCCTTTCAGACCCGCGCCAAGAGCGCGTGGAACTACTATCTCGCAGAAGGGCAGGCATCGAAAGGAACGACCGTCGCCAAGGTGCGTGACTGGATCGTCGCCGAGGCGCAGACGGTGATCGGCTGACCGGCCTGATGCGGCAATGAGCCAAGTTCAGCCTAGCCGAACCCCATCCGGCAACAAACGAAAATTGCGGGATCAATGACCCCGTTTTATTTGTCCATCCGGCGCCGAAAGGGATCGATTTCCCGTCGTCGCCGCCTTTTGGAGGAAACCGGCCGCCCCTAGACTGAGACCCGCCGGCACAGCTCCGCCGGCAGCAGAGGTCATCGGTTCAAGGCTGGAATTTCATGCGCTCCCATGCTCAAGCGGTCGTCATCGGCGGCGGCCTCATCGGCTGCTCCATTCTCTACCATCTCACCAAGCTCGGCTGGTCCGACGTCGTGCTTCTGGAGCGCAGCGAGCTGACGTCGGGCTCGACCTGGCATGCGGCGGCCAATATCCACGGCCTGCACGACTCCACCAATATCAGCCTGCTCCAGCACTATACGATGGCGCTCTACAAGGAGCTGGAGGTGGAAACCGGGCAAGGCTGCGGCATCTTCCAGCCGGGTTCCCTCTACCTCGCGCAGACCGAGGCGCGCGAACACCAGCTGAGGCTTCAGGAGGCCAAGGCGCGCCGCTACAAGATGAACTTCTACGAGATCGGCCGCGACGAGGCGGAGCGCCTGCATCCGCTTGTCGACTTCGACGGCATCCGTTGCATCATGTACGAGCCGGAAGGCGGAAACGTCGATCCGTCCGGGGTGACGCTGGCCTATCCGGCGGGCGCGCGCCAGCGGGGTGCGGAAATCCACCGCTTCACGCCCGTCACGTGCACCGAGGCGCAGCCGGACGGCAGCTGGATCGTGCGCACGCCGAAAGGCGACATCCGCACCCGATGGGTCGTCAACGCCGCCGGCCTGTGGGGGCTCGAAATGGCCGCCATGGCCGGGCTCGAGCTTCTGCTAATGCCGACGGAACACCAGTATTTCGTGACCGAGACGATCCCGGAAATCGCCGCGCTCGACCGGCGGCTTCCCTCCGTCGCCGACCGCGACGGCGAATATTACCTGCGGCAGGAGGGGCTCGGCCTGCTGATTGGCGCCTACGAGCGCGACATGCGGTTCTGGACGGAGGACGGCACGCCGCCCGGCTTCGGTCACGAACTCTTTCCCGACGACCTCGAACGCATCGAGGAGAACATGATGCGCGCCATCGACCGCGTGCCGGTCGTCGGAGCAGCGGGCATCAAGCGCGTGATCAACGGGCCGATGATCTGGTCGCTGGACAGCGCGGTCCTCTTCGGCCCCGTGCCGGAGCTGGCGAACTACTTCTGCTGCAACGGCATCATCCCCGGCTTCTCCCAGTCGGGCGGAATGGTCAAGCTCGCGGCGGAATGGATGATCGAAGGCGAACCGTCGCTCGACATGTTCGGCTGGGACATGGCCCGCTTCGGCCACTGGGCGGGCAAGGCCTTCACCAGGGCGCGCGTGCACGACCAGTACAGCCATCGTTTCAAGATCCACTTCCCCAACGAGGAGCGCGCCGCCGGACGTCCCGTCCGTACCCGCCCGGCCTACGAGAAGCAGAAGGCGATGGCGCCGTCTTCGACCTCAATTTCGGCTGGGAGCATCCGCTCCGGTTCTCCGCCGCCGGCGAGCCGAAGGAAGAGACGACCGGCTTCACCCGCCAGAACTGGTGGGCATCGGTCGGCCGCGAGGCGCGCATGCTGCGCGAGAATGCCGGCATCATCGACATCTCCAACTTCGCCAAATATGCGGTGAAGGGGCCTGGCCCCGCGGACTGGCTGAATGCGCTCTTCGCCAATCGCATGCCGACGGAGGTCGGCCGGTCCTGCCTGACGCCGCTTATCGGCAGGCGCGGCGGCATTGCGGGCGATTTCACCGTGACGAAACTCGCCGAGGACGAGTTCATGATCTTCGGTTCCGGCATGGCCGAACGCTACCACCAGCGGTTCTTCAAGGCTGTTTCGCTGTCCGAAGACACCACCTTCACGTCGATGACCGAGCGTCTCTGCGCCTTCAACGTCGCCGGACCAAAATCGCGCGAGCTGCTGATGCGCCTGACGAACGAAGATCTTGCCAACGGCAGCTTCCCCTTCATGCACTCCCGCAGGATGAGCGTCGCCGGCATCGATGTCGTCGCCCTGCGCGTCTCCTTCACCGGCGATCTCGGCTGGGAGCTCTACTGCGACGCCGGCGAGCAGGTGGCGCTCTACGACGCGCTGCTGGAGGCCGGCAGGGACCTGGGTGCAGGCCCCGTAGGCGCACGCGCGCTCACCTCCCTGCGCATCGAAAAGGGTTACGGCAGCTGGAGCTGCGAATATTCACCCGAATACAGGCCGCAGGAAAGCGGCCTCGACCGTCTGATCAAGATCGACAAGGGTGCCTTTCTCAACAAGGACGCCTACGCGAACCCGGAAGCAAGCCAGGCGTCGACCTGCGCGTTCGCCTAGCCGAGATTCCGCGCTAGAAAATTGTAGAATTGTTCGTCGTCTGTACGGGCAACGTTCAGCCTGCTGCCGGCCGCGATGGCGTTGCTTTTGTCGAGGCAGAAGACGCTTCCCGGCGCGATGAATATGCTTTCCCGGGCGCCACGTCTTGCGAGTTCGATATCATCGACGCCGTCTGGCAGCAGCAAATACAGGTAATATCCGCCACCATTACCGGAAAAGACATTGTAGCCCTGGCGCTCAAGCCTTTGAATGACCCGAACGGCCGCCGCATCGATCCTGTTTGCCAGGCGTTTGAGGTGCCGGTCATAGTGACCTTCGACCAGCAGCCTGTGTATCAGTCGCTCGATATGGCCGGAGCTGTTCACCGTGGTCAGCATCTTGAGTTCGGCGAGCGCGCTTATCTGTTCGCGGTTGCCGACGATAAAGCCGGCGCGCAGGCTGGCCGAGAGCGTCTTCGAAAACGTCCCGACGGACATGACGCGATTGAGTTGGTCAAGCGTCACCAGTCGACTCGGCACACGGGGCACGAGATCGGCAAACGGGTCGTCTTCAACGATCGTGACATTGTGGACGGCCGCAGCATTCAGGAGCGCATGAGCCACCGGCAGGCTGGTGGAACTGCCGGTCGGGTTGTGGCCGATCGACTGCGTGAAGAACAATCGCGGGCGTTCGGCCGCGGCTTTGGCGACAAAGTCACTCACATCCGGACCATCTGGCGTGCGCCGGACGCCAAGCATCCGCACCTGCGCCAGCTTGAGTTTGGCGAAAAGCGGGTAATATCCCGGCTCGTCGACGAGGACGACATCACCGGGCGAAAGAAAGGCGCGCACGATGAGGTCCAGCGCATGATTGGCGCCGAAGGTCAGGAGGATTTCATCCTCGGAGGCCTGCAAATGCTGTCCCGCGAGACGCTTCGAAATTTCCGAGCGCAAGGCAGGAAATCCGAGCGCCGAACCATAGGCATCCGCGCCGGCAGCGTTGCTACGGGAAAACAGGCCGAGATGGCGCTTGATCTCCGACTCCTCCGTCCATGACGGCGGCGGCCGGCCGTCTCCCACGCGGATTTCGAAATTCTCTTCGAGCTGGGCATTCAAAAGCGAGGCGATGTCCACAGCCTCCGCGACATGGCGTGGCCGGCCGTTTCGTCTGGCGTCCTGCGGCATGCAGACCTCGAAGCCGGATCCCGGCCGTGACGCCGCATAGCCGGATGCGACAAGCCGGTCATAGGTCTCGATAACCGTGTTCTTGGAAACGCCGTGGTAATCCGCCGCCTTGCGAATGGACATGAGCCGGCTGCCGACAGGCATCCGGCCCTTCAGGATTTCCCCGCTCAGTTGTGCAGTCAACCTATCGACCAGCGTTCCAGAGTGCTTGATCTCGTCATCAAACGCCGCCACCCTCACCTCCCGTATGGGTACAGTTTGGAAACAATTTTTCCATTTCGTACCTTTCCAACGGTATCAAAATTGCTGATGTTCGGGCAAGAGGAAGAATTCACGGGAGGCGGCATTGGCCGGAGTACAAAAGGACGGGGTGCGCTCCGTCAATTCGCGTCTTGAAAACCTGCGCAATCTGACGCCGGCGGAACGCATGGCGCGGGTGGCGGATGCGACGACGCTCGGTGACGCCGACCGACATGCCTTCGGCCGCGGCGGCTTGCCGATCGCAATCGCCAACGGCATGATCGAGAACGTCATCGGCACGTTCGAACTGCCGATCGGCATCGCCACCAACTTCACCGTCAACGGCAAGGATTACCTCGTGCCGATGGCGGTAGAGGAACCCTCCGTCGTTGCCGCGGCGTCCTACATGGCAAGGCTCGCCCGCGCCGGCGGCGGCTTCGTCACCTCCAGCACGAGGCCGCTCATGCGCGCCCAGATACAGGTTCTCAACGTCACCGATCCTCATGGCGCCCGGGCGCGCATCCTCAGCGAGCGCGCCAACATCATCGCCGCCGCGAATACCAGGGACAAGGTGCTGATCTCGCTTGGCGGCGGCTGCCGCGATATCGAAGTGCATGTCTTCGACGACACGCCAGTCGGGCCGATGCTTGCCGCACACCTGATCGTCGACGTTCGCGATGCCATGGGCGCCAACACCGTCAACACCATGGCCGAGGCGGTGGCGCCTTTGATCGAGAAAATCACCGGCGGCGTGGTACGCCTGCGCATCCTCTCCAACTTCGCCGACCTCCGCCTGGCGCGCGCCATGGTGCGGCTGTCGCCCGAAACGCTGAAGACCGAGGAATACGAAGGCGAGCGCATCGCGCGTGGCATCGTCGAAGCCTGCGCCTTCGCCATCGTCGATCCCTATCGTGCCGCAACGCACAACAAGGGCATCATGAATGGCATCGACCCTGTTGTCGTCGCCACCGGCAATGACTGGCGCGCGATCGAAGCAGGCGCGCATGCCTGGGCGGCGCGCAGCGGCCGTTACACCTCGCTGACCAGATGGGAAATCGATACGAGTGGCCATCTCGTCGGCACGCTGGAAATGCCGATGGCGCTCGGCCTCGTCGGTGGCGCCACCAAGACTCATCCGGCAGCGCAGGCCGTGCTGCGCATCCTCGGCGTGACATCGGCACAGGAACTGGCCGAGGTCACGGTCGCCGTGGGTCTCGCGCAGAACATGGCGGCCCTGAGGGCGCTGGCCACCGAAGGCATCCAGCGCGGCCATATGGCGCTGCATGCCCGCAACATCGCTATCGTCGCTGGCGCCGAGGGCGATGAAATCGAAACGATCGCCGCGTCGCTTTCCGGCAACCATGACGTCCGCGTCGACAGGGCGAAAGAACTGCTGGAGGCCATGCGGGCAGAGAAGGCTTAGAGCAATTCCAGCAACAGCGTGGAACGCGGTTTCGCGTCCGGAATTGCGCAAAACAATAGAGATGGAGCGGTTTCGCTGTTCGGAGAAAAGCGACCTTGCTCCAAGGCGTCACGGCAATTTGACCATGGGGAGCGAGAGCTTGAACAACGCGACACATCGGGAGGCTTTTCATCTGACCGGATCTGCGGCCTCATCAACCGCTTAGCAGCATATCCGGACTCTGGGAGGAGCAGATGGCAGACTTGGACGAACTCAATATTTGGCAAAGCCGCCGGTCCGGCCCGCTGGCGGGCGTGACGGTCCTCGACATCACGCGCGTCGTCGCAGGTCCCTTCTGCTCGATGCTGATGGCCGATCTCGGCGCGACCGTCATCAAGGTCGAACATCCGGATGAGCCCGATTATGCACGAACCTTTCCGCCCTTCGTTGCTTCGGACGAGGAGCAACTGAGTGCCTTCTTTGCCCAGTACAACCGCAACAAGCTGGGCATAACGCTCAACCTGAAATCTCCGGACGGCAAGGCGCTTCTGTGCAAGCTCGTCGCCAAGGCGGATATCCTTGTCGAGAACTTCCGCCCCGGAACCATGGACAGGCTCGGCCTCGGTTTCGAGACGCTGCGCGACATCAATCCCCGGCTGGTTTACACCGCCATCAGCGGCTACGGCCGCACCGGCCCGAACGCTTCAAAGCCCGCCTATGACAACACCGGGCAGGCCGCCGGCGGGCTCTGGTCGATGAACGGCTATCCGGACCGCCCGCCTGTTCGCGTCGGCACGATCATCGGCGACCTCGCCGCCTCCCTCTATGCCGCGATAGGCGCGGTCGCCGCCCTGCGGGAAGCGGAGCGGACCGGCAAGGGCCAGGTCGTCGACGTATCGCAACAGGACTCCGTGCTGACCCTCACCGAGAATGCCGTGGTGCGCTACACCACGCGGCAGGAGGTCGCCTCGCCGCTCGGCAACGACCATCCCTTCGTTCGTCCCTACGGCCAGTTTCCGTGCAAGGACGGCTACGTGTTCTTCGGCGGTTATACCGACAAGTTCTGGGCGATCACCTGTGCGATGTTCGGCGAGCCGGACAAGGCGATGGATCCTGAAATCGACACGATGGAAAAACGCTTCGACCCGGTTGTGGCGGAAACCAGGGTGAAGCCGCTGCTCGATCGCTGGTTCTCGGCCTACACCAAGGCGGAGCTGGAGGAGATGGCGGGCGACAAGGTGCCGCTTAGCGCCATCAAGACGATCCCCGAAGTGGTTGAGGATCCGCACATCGCTGCCCGGAACATGATCGTCGACGTGCCGATCGCCGGCAGGATGATCGGCATGTTCGGCTTGCCCATCAAGCTGTCCGGACGGGAGGAGGAACCCAACGAAAAAGCCCCCTCGCCCGGCGAGCACAACGGCTTGGTATTTTCGAAGCTCCTCGGCATCGCCGAAGACGAGCTCGAAAGGCTGAAGGCGGCGGGGGCGGTCTGATGGCGATCGAATACAGCAAGGACGACGCCGTCGCCACGATCCGTTTCAACCGGCCGGACAAGCTCAACGCGCTGACGCTTTCCATGTACGACGATCTCGGCCGTGCCTTTGCCGAAGCCGGCCGCGACGATACCGTCAATGTGGTGTTGCTGACCGGGGCCGGCGAGCAGGCCTTCTGCGTCGGAGCCGACCTCACGGAATCCATTCCGGCATTGGCAGAAGGCCGCTTCGATATTTCCGAATGGGACCCCGCGCACCTGAAGGTCGACGGTTTTTTCAAGCCGGTCGTCAGTGCCATTCGCGGGCTTTGCCTCGGGGGCGGTTTCGAGATCATGCTGGCAACCGATATCCGCATTGCCGCACGCGACGCGCAATTCCAGCTCCCCGAGGCGGGCCACGGCTTCGTTCCGGCAGGCGGCACGCTGGTCCGGCTGGTGCGGCAGATCGGTTATGCGCATGCCATGGAAATCATGCTCACGGCAGAGCGCTTTTCGGCCGCCGACATGCTGGCGCGCGGCGTCGTCAATCGTCTCGTCGATGCCGCGGAGGTGGAATCCGTCGCAGCAGAAATCGCCGGCCGTATCGCCCGACTGAGCGCCAGCGCCGTGCAGACCATCAAGGAGGCGGCCCTGACGCTTCAACACCTGCCGCTCAAGGACGCTTTCCGGCAGGAGGCGGCCCTCGGCCAGCGCGCCTTTACCAGCGATGACGCCCGCCGCGGCCTCGATGCGTTCGCCACCAGAGGAAACCGGAAATAATGGCCGCGTCCGACACAATCCCCAAGCAGGCGCCGCGCAGGTCGCTTCGTCACATCGCCCTCACGCAGGAGCTGATCGTGGTCGCGGTTTCGGTCGTTTTGTTCGTGTTCTTCGCCGTTGCCCTCGACGGTTTCCTCAGCAGCGGCAATATTCTCAATTTCATCCGCAACGTTGCCATTCTCGGCATGCTCAGCCTGGGCATGGCCGTGGTGGTGATCGGCCGCGGTGTCGACCTGTCGCTCATTGCGGTGATGGCCGTCTCGATGACGCTGGCGATCGTGCTGGCCAACAAGGGGTACAGTTTCCCGATGGCGCTTGCCGCCGGGCTGCTCTTCGTCGTCGCGGTGGCGGTCGTCATGGGCTTCCTGATCGCCTATGTGGAAATCCCGGCGATCTTCGCGACGCTCGCCGTCTCGGCGATCGTCTACGGCATGGGCCGCGGCGTCATTGCCACGCTGGATGTCAACAACGTGCCCGACGGGCTTGACTGGTTCATTTACCTCGGCCGCGGCAGCCTGCTCGGCATTCCCATGCCGATCTGGATCTTTGCCGTCACGGCCCTGCTGCTCAGCCTGTTCCTGCGCAAGACGGGGCTTGGCCGCTTCATCTATGCGATCGGCGACAATATCTCCACGGCGCGCATTACCGGCATTCCGGTGCGGCCGATGATCATCCTGCAATACGTGATCGCGGCCGTCATGGCGTTCCTTGCCGGCTGCGTCACCGCGGCCTCGATCGCGAGCATGAACATGCGCATGGTCAACTCGACGCTGATCTACGACGTGCTTCTCGTGGTCATCCTCGGCGGCATCGGCCTCACGGGCGGCCGCGGCGGCGTTCGCAACGTGCTGGTCGGCACCGTGCTGATCGGCCTTCTGCTCAACGGCATGACCATTCTCGACATCTCCTTCATCGTCCAGAACCTGGTCAAGAGCACCGTGCTGCTCTGCGCCCTGATCGTGGATGCGATTCTCAACCCGCGCGACGAGCAGACCTCGCAGCAGGGAGACATCTGAACCGAACATCATCTTAAACTGGGAGGATAAACGTGATGATCAGGAAACTGGCATATGCAGCATTGGCAACTGGGCTCTTCTTCGGCGCGGCCCAGGCCCAGGAAGGCATGATCGATGCGCTGAGGCAACCGACGCTCGATGCCCTCAAGGGCAAGAAGGTCGTCTTCGTGCCCATGTCGATGAGCTTCGACCTGCCAGAGGGTTGGGCCGCGATCATGAAGAAGGAGGCGACGCGCCTCGGCTACGAGCTCGACATTCGCGACGCCAACTGGTCGACCGATACCGGAACACGCGCGCTGACGCAGGCCATCACCGAGAAGCCCGACCTCATCATCGTTCAGAACTTCGACGTCGCCTCGTATGCGCGCACGCTGAAGAAAGCCGAGGATGCGGGCATCAAGGTCATCCAGGTCAACATGAAGTCCAGCTATCAGACGGATGCCTTCGTCGGTGCGGACTGGTACGGCATCGGCGAGTACGCCGCCAACCGCATGATCGAGCAGTGCGGCAAGGACAGCGGCAAGAGCGGCAAGATCGCGCTGATCCAGGGACCTGCCACCGCCGCGGCGAGCGTCTACCAGCTCAACGCCATCACCGAAACGCTGAAGGACCGCAGCGACATCGAGATCGTCTCCAGCCAGACCGGCGACTGGGACCAGTCCAAGGCGCGCGGCATCGCGCAGACGGTCATCCAGCAGCATCCCGACCTATGCGGCATCATCGGCTTCTGGGATGCGATGGACGCCGGCACCGGCGCGGCGATCAAGGAATCCGGCAAGGACATCTATCTGATCACGTCCGGCGGCGGCAACAAGACCGCATGCCAGGGCGTGGAGAACGGCACGTTCAACGAGGTCGTCTCCTATGACGTCGAGGGACAGGGGCGCGACCTGAACAACACGATCAAGGTGTTGCTGCAGTCGCCCGAACCGGCAGGCGCGCTGAAATTCGCGCTCTATACGCCCAACAAGATTATCAGCAAGGACACCATGTCTCCCACCAGTTGCTGGGACCTCGACCTCCTGAAGAAGTAAGCTCCCAAGGCGCCGGCCATCGCGCATGCGCGATGGCCATTCTCCGCAGTTTTACCCAAGGGTTTTCACATGGAAGCGCTCGAGCGGCTGTATTTCCGCTATTTCCCAGAAAAAATACTCGGCGAGGTGCTCACCAAAAGGTGGAGCGACAACGCCGTGCCGGTTTTCGCCACGCTGCTGGTCATTGGGTACTTCCTGTTCCAGAATCCGCATTTCTTCACGTTTTCGAGCATGGTCGAAACCTCCAGGCAGCTTTCGGAATTCTCGCTGGTGGTCGTTGCCATGGGCATCGTGCTGCTTGCCGGCGGCCTCGATCTGTCGGTCGGCAGCGTCTTCGCGTTCGCCAACATCACGGCGCTCATCTGCATGAACCTGCTTGGCTGGCCGGTATGGGCCAGCGTGCTGGCGACGCTCACCGTCGGCGGGCTGTGCGGAGCGATCAACGGCTTCCTCATAGGATACCTGCGAATCCGCGCGTTCCTGACGACGCTGGTGACGCTGATCATCATCCGGTCGATCGTCGATATCATCATCCTTCGCTATGCGGTGCAGATCTCGGCCGGTTTCCCGGAATCCGACCTCTGGTTCTTTCTCGGCGAGGGCAGCATCCTCGGCATGCCCGTCTCCTTTCTCGTCGCCGTCATCGTTGTCGGCCTCTGGCACGTGGTTCTGACGCGCGCCCGCGCCGGCTGGCACATCAGCGCGGTCGGTGGTGGGCGCCGTTCGGCCTACAACGCCGGCCTCGACGTAAAATTCACCGTCTTCACGACCTATGTCTGGTCGAGCCTGCTTGCGTCGCTTGCAGGACTGTTCTTCGCCGCCCGACTCAACAGCGCCGGCTCGGATACCGGCGTCGGCCTCGAAATCGCCGCGCTGACAGCCGCCGTGCTCGGCGGCAATTCCCTTGGCGGCGGGCGGGGATCGGTCATGAAATCCGTCCTCGGCGCAATCGTCGTCCTCGTCCTCACCGACAGCATGGTGCGCGTGGGCATTTCCGGCGGGATCAGCTCGATGATTCTCGGCATCATCCTGCTGCTGGTCGTGGCAATCGACGTGCGCTGGCTCAAGAACCGCCACAAGATCCTCAACAAGGTCTATGTCTCGCCCGCCTATTTCCGCCTGGCCGACCTGCCGGAAACCGACGCCGGATCGGGCAGCCCCTACGCGCTCAACGACCGCCTCAAGGACGTCACGCTCATCGGCAAGGGGGAGATCGAAGGCCCCGAAGACGTCATCTTCGACCGCAGCGACAACCTCTATTGCCCCAACCGGCATGGCGACATCATTCGCTTTTTCGCGCCGGACTACAAACGCTGGGAAGTCTTCGCCCATATCGGCGGCCATCCGCTTGGCATGGCTTTCGATGCGGCGGAAAACCTCAATGTCTGCATCGGCGGCATGGGGCTCTACCGGATTTCGCCCGATCGCACGGTGAGCAAGCTGACTGACGAGACCAAGCGCACGCTGCTGTCGGTCATCGACGATTCCCGCCTCAAGCTTGCCGACGACCTCGACATCGCCCCGGACGGCCGCATCTTCTTCTCCGAGGCGACGATCCGCTACGACATGCACGACTGGGCGACCGACGCGCTGGAAAGCCGGGGCAACGGCCGGCTCATCTGCTACGACCCGCGGGACGGCTCGACGCAGACCATCCTGCGCAACCTGCAGTTCCCGAACGGTGTCTGCATGGCGGGCGACGGGCAGTCCCTGCTTTTTGCCGAAACCTGGGGGTGCCGCATCAACCGCTACTGGTTCGAAGGGCCGAAAAAGGGCACGTGCGAACCGGTGATCGGCAACCTGCCGGGCTATCCGGACAACATCAACCGTGCGTCGGACGGCAATTTCTGGGTGGCGCTGGTCGGCATGCGCACACCTGCCCTCGATCTGATGCTGCGCATGCCAGGCGTGAGAAAACGAATGGCCAAGCGCGTGGCGCAGGACGAGTGGCTGTTTCCCAACATCAACACGGGCTGCGTGCTGAAATTCGGCCAGACGGGCGAAATCCTCGAATCCTACTGGGACCTGGGCGGCAAGAACCATCCGATGGTGACATCCATGCGCGAGCACAAGGGCTATCTGTATCTCGGCGGCCTCTACAATGACCGCATCGGCCGCCTGAAGCTGCCCAATGCCGATCCGCTCTGGACCTCGCAGGCGTTCTACTGGGGAGACAAGCCATGAAGGGCGTGTTGCGCAGCATCGTCCAGCGCCTGACCGGCGGGAGCGGCGAATATTCCATCACCGTGCCCGTCATGGACGGGGCCTTGAAGCCCAACAACTATCTCGACCGCCTGCCCGCCGTCGGCACGCTGGAGGAGCCCGACAACCTGGTGAGCGACGGCGTCACCGCTTACCTCACGTCCGGCCCGACCCTGTACCGCGTCGATCAGCTTGGCGCGATGACGGCAACGGCACGCGAAACGGCGCCCGTCACCTGCCTCGCCCTGTCTCCCTCGGGCGCTCTCGCCATAGGCCTCGCCACCGGCGGCCTGCGCATTCTGGGCGGCAGGCATGACGGCAAGGTCTTCGGCATCGATGACAAGGTCCGGATCGGCGCGCCGACGGCTGCCGTTTTTGCCGATGACGATACCCTGGTCGTCTGCAACGGCTCGGCGGTCAACCCGGCCACCGAGTGGCGGCGGGACCTGCTCGGCCTCGGCCGGACCGGATCCGTGGTCAAGGTCGATCTGGCCAGCGGAGCCGCCAGCACGATGGCCGATCGCCTCGCCTGGCCGTCCGGTATCTCGCTGGCCGGCGGCGGCACGGTCGTGGTCTCCGAAGCCTGGCACCACCGACTGATCGGCCTGCGTCTGGACGGGACGGCTGAAAGGGTGGCGCTCGCGGATCTGCCGGCCTATCCGGGAAGGATCGCCGCAGCGGCCGGCGGCGGATACTGGCTCAGCCTGTTTGCCGTGCGCTCGCAGCTGCAGGAATTCGTGCTGCGCGAGCCGCGGTATCGCCGCGAGATGATGGCCTCCATCGATCCCAAATACTGGATCGCGCCGTCGCTCTCCTCCGGCAAGAGCTTCAAGGAACCCCTGCAGGCGGGCGGCGTCATCCGGCTCGGGATACACAAACCCTGGGCGCCGACGCGGTCCTATGGCCTGGTGGCGCGGCTCGACGAGCAGTTGCAACCGGTCTGGAGCGCACACAGCCGCGCCGACGGCGAGCGGCACGGCATCACCTCCGTCGCCGAACTGGCCGGCCGCGCCCTCATCACGGCGCGCGGCAGCAACGAGTTGCTTGCAATGGACCATACCGAGCTCGAGGAACCACTCGATCTCCATATCCAGACGGAGGCCGCCCAATGACCCCGATCGTCGAACTGAAGGGCGCAACCAAGGATTTTCGCGGCATCGCCGCCTTCTCCAATGTCGATTTCCGGCTGGAGCCCGGCGAGATCCACGCCCTCCTGGGCGAGAACGGGGCCGGCAAATCGACGCTGACCAAGGTCATCGCCGGCGTCCACACGCTGTCCAGCGGCAAGCTGTTCGTCGACGGCGAGGAAGCCCGGCTGGCTACGCCTGCCGAAGGCTTGGCGCATGGCATCGCCATGGTCTATCAGGAAAACAGCCTGGTGCCCTCGATGTCGGTGGCACAGAACATCTATCTCGGCAATGAGAAGTTCCTCAACCGCCTGCGCGGCATCTACATTTCCGCGCAGCAGTTTCTCCAGTCGCTCAATTTCCATGTCGACCCCTCGGCCATCGTCGGTTCGCTCGGCGCGGCACAGAAGCAGATGGTCGAGATCGCCCGCGCCGTCCATCATAAGGCCAAGGTCATTATCTTCGACGAGCCGACCGCGACGCTGACACCGGAGGAAAAAGGCTACTTCTTCAAGCTTATCCGAAAGCTGAAGGAGGATGGGGTCTCCATCATCTTCATCAGCCATGCGTTGGAAGAGGCGCTTATGATCGCCGACCGCATCACCATCCTGCGTGACGGTCAGGTCGTGGCCTCCGATGTCACCGCCGGCTTCGACCGCCAGAAGATCATCCACCACATGGTCGGCCGGACGCTGACCGACGACATCTACAGCGACCGCCAGCGACCGCCACGCAAGCGTGGCCGCAAGATCGTCTCGGTCGAGAATCTTTCCATGGGAAAGATGGTCCGCAACACCTCCTTTTCGCTTTATGCCGGCCAGATCACCGGCATTTTCGGCCTCGTTGGCTCCGGCCGCACCGAAACGCTGAAAGTGGTCTGCGGCGTGCTCAAGCGCGACTTCTTCCACGGCGGCGAGGTCAAGATCGACGGCGAGCCCAAACGCTACCTGGTGCCGGCGCCGGCGGTGCGCGATGGCGTGGTCTATGTCACCGAGGAGCGCAAGGCCGAGGGCTTCTTCGAGACCATGAGCATTGCCGAGAACATCTATATGGGCAAGATCGGCGGCGAGGCGTTCGGCGGCTTTCGCACCGTGTCGATGCGCGAGGCGCGGCAATCGGCCGAGATCTGGCGCAAGCGGCTCAACATCCGGGCCATCGATCCGGACGCCAAGGTCATCGAACTCTCCGGCGGCAATCAGCAGAAAGTCGTCATCGCCAAGGCGCTGGTGCAGACGCCGAGGCTGGTGATCTTCGACGAGCCGACTCGCGGCGTGGACGTCGGCGCCATCGCCGAGATCCACGCCTTCATCAACCAGCTGGCCGACGAGGGGATCGCCGTCTGCGTCATTTCCTCGTATCTGCCGGAAATCCTGGCGCTTTCCGACCGGATCCTGATCGCCCGGCAGGGCAAGGTCGTCGAGGAGATGGACCGGCGCGTCGCGACCGAAGAAGCCATCATGTATGCCGCGGTGCATTGATGGCAGATGTCACCGTCATCGAAGTCGGCCCGCGCGACGGGCTGCAGAACGAGAAGCGGATCGTGCCGACCGACGACAAGCTGGCCCTGATCGCCCTGCTGCGCGCCGCCCGCCTGCCGCGTCTGGAGATCACCGCCTTCGTGTCGCCGAAATGGGTGCCGCAAATGGCCGACCACGAAGCGGTTCTGCGCGGCACGCCACCGGCAGACGGCCTGATACGCTCGGTTCTGGTGCCCAACGAGCGCGGCGCACAGGCGGCGCTGGCAATCGGCGTCGAAGAGCTTGCGGTGTTCACCAGCGCCTCCGAGACCTTTGCGCGCAAGAACATCAACTGCTCAATATCGGACAGCATCGGGCGCTTCGCGCCGGTTGCCGAACTGGCGCGGCGGAACGGCGTGCGTCTGCGCGGTTATGTGTCCTGCACGGTGGAATGCCCGTATGAAGGCCCGATCGCGCCCCAGGCGGCCGAGGATGTCGCCATCGCCCTTTTTGAACTCGGCTGCGTCGAGGTCTCGCTGGCCGATACGATCGGCCGGGCCACCCCTTCGGGTGTCGATGCCATGCTGACGGCGGTCACGGCAAGGCTGCCGTCCGCCCGACTCGCCTGCCATTTCCACGATACGTTCGGCCACGCGCTGAACAATATCGATATCGCACTCGCCCACGGGATCGGCATTTTCGACAGCGCAGTCGGTGGGCTTGGTGGCTGCCCCTATGCGCCGGGCGCCGCGGGAAATCTGAGCACGTTGCCGCTCGTGCGGCATCTCGAAAACCGGGGGCTTTCGACGGGCATCGACATGGCAAGACTAAAGGACGCCGAGACGTTCGCGGCCCGTCTGCGCAGCTGACATCGGCGGAGCGGGTCGGGGAACCTCCCGGCCCGCTCCGCCTCGATCAAAGCCGGCCCGCCGCGACGATCCGTTTGAGAAAGGCCTGGGTGCGCTCCCCCTGCGGTTCGCTGAAGATCTGCTCCGGCGGCCCCTCTTCATAGACCTTGCCCTCGGCGAGGAAGCAGACCTTGGTCGCCACTTCGCGCGCAAAACCCATTTCATGGGTTGCCAGAACCATGGTCATGCCATCGGCAGCGAGGTCGCGGACGATGTTGAGCACTTCGGAGACCAGCTCGGGATCCAGCGCCGAGGTAATCTCGTCGAGCAGCATGATCATCGGGCCCATGGCGAGCGCGCGAACGATGGCGACACGCTGCTGCTGGCCGCCGGACAGGCTGTCAGGATAGACATTCGCCTTCTGGCCGAGCCCGATGCGCTCCAGCAGGTGGCGCGCCTGGACCTCGGCCTCCCTTGCAGGCTGGTTGAGCACCTTGCGCGGCGCCAGCGTGATGTTTTCCATCACCGTCATGTGCGGGAACAGATTGTAGCTCTGGAACACGATGCCGACGTCGCGGCGCAGCGCATTCACGTCCACCCCTGGCCCGCTCACACGGTCGGAATGGATGAGGATCTCGCCCGATCCGATCGGCTCCAGCCCATTGATGCAGCGCAGCAGCGTGGATTTGCCGCAGCCCGACGCACCGATGAGGCACACGACCTGATGTTCCTCGACATCGAGCGTCAATCCGTCGAAGACGCGATGGGAGCCATAGGCCTTGGATATGTTCTTGATTTCCAGAATGGGCATCGATGTCAGCCTCCCCGAAGCCGGCGCTGATCCTTCTCGAGCATGCGGTCGACCAGGCGTGCCTGCGGGATCGTGATGGCGATGAAGATGAAGGCGACCACGGTCACCGCGGACAGGTTGAAATTGTTGCTCGAAATGATCTTGGCCTGGTTGAAGGCATCGATCGCGCCGATGACGTTGACCAGCGCGGTGTCCTTCTGGAGGCCGATGAAATCGTTGAGCAGCGGCGGGATGATACGGCGGACCGCCTGCGGCACGATAATGTGGCGCATCGTCTGCAGGTAGGAGAGGCCAAGCGACCGTGCCGCCGCGACCTGGCTCCAGTGGATGCTCTCGATGCCGGCCTTGTAGACCTCGGCGACATAGGCGCCGAAGGTCAGCGTCAGGGCGATGATGGCATAGGTTTCCGCCGAGAGGTTGCCGAGAAGCGGCACGCCGCTGAGGGGCAGGCCGAAACCGACGAGATACATGGTGATGATGGCCGGCATGCCGCGAAAGATGTCGGTATAGAGCGTCGCCATCGCCCGGATCGGCCGTGCCGTCTCGCCCGGCATCAGCCGCGCGATCGCAACGATCAGGCCCCAGACCAGGACAAGGATCTCCGCCACGACGAAGATGTAGACGTTCAGCCAGAACGCCTTGAACACCAGCGGGAACGAGTGCCACATCAGCGGGATCAGCAGGAATGTCCGGCTGACGGCGAGATCATTGGCGACGAGGAACTGGGCAAAGCCGATCACGGCGACCAGCAGCGCAGCAAAGCCGAAGGTATAATAGGCGCAATCGGATGCCGCCGAGGTCAGGATGCGCGCATTGACGAGATCGCCGGAGGAGACGCACTGACGCGCGGCGCGCGCCCGCGATACGCTTCGGGCGGCCGGGATCAGGATCGCCAGGACAGCGATGGAGAGAATGACGGCCGCCGGCATCAGCACATAGTCGCTGACGCCGAGCGTCAGCGACACCCCATAGAGCCGCCGGAGCGTCGCCCAGAACGCGAAGACGATCACAAGCGCCGTGATGACGGCCGTGGTTGCCCAGCCGGTCACGTCGCGCGGGGCGGCGCCGCTGGTGAAGGCCCGCCGTTCGGGGAAGAGGCCGGACGGCCTCTCCTTGTTGATTTCATGTGCCATGGTCATGGATTTGCGCCGCTTCAGCTCAGGGCTTCAGGTAGGGAACCTTGGTCGGATCCGCCCCCCAGATGTCCGAAAGATAGGTCGAGGCCATCTTGTCGAGGGTGCCATCCTTGCGCATGTCCTCGATCGCCTGGTCGATCGCTTCCTTGTTGGGGGAGTCCTTCGGCAGGATCGAACCATAGGTTTCCCCGGTCGAATACTGGCCCACCACTTCGAGCGCGCCGTTCGACTTGGAGGCAAGGCCGAGCAGGATGGCGGTGTCATTGACCGCGGCGTCGATCTGGCCCGCCATCAGGGCAGCGAGGATCGCCGGATTTTCCGGATATTCGCGCAGCTCCGCCGGCTTGACCTCGTCGGCAACATATTTGGCGCCCGTCGAGCCCTGCAGCACGCCGACGCGGAACGTCTTCATCGCCGCGGCATCGACGGCCGTGCCCTTCTTCACCAGGATGCCGATGTCGGAGTTGAAGTAGGGCGCGGTGAACTGCATCACCTTCTGGCGTTCCGCGGTGATGGAGATCGTCGCCATCGCCATGTCCTTGCCCGGATTGACGTTGGCGATCATCGCCGGGAACGAGGCAATCACCAGCCGGATCTCCTTGAGACCGGCGCGGTGGGCAACATTGGCCGCCAGGCAATATTCGAAGCCGGTGGTGATCTGCTCCGGCGTATCGCCGTTCCACCAGCCGGGATTGGGCAGCGCGGTCTCCACCGTCAGCACGCCCTCGTTGACGGGCTGCAGTTTGATCGATCCGACTTCGCCGCTCAGAATGCAATCGCCGATGTCATTGGCCTCGGCCGCAACGCCGCTCGCCAGAACCGACACGAGCGCCAGCCCCGTCGCGGACAAGACGGACGCCATCGACCGGCGCGTCCCGGTCGCAAGACCTTCACGTGAAAGTGCATGTTTCATTTCAATCTCTCCCAGTAGGTGCCACACGTTCTTCATGTTCAGGCAAAGGACGAGCGTCGCCCGCTTCGGCGGGGTCTCCGCCTCGGCGTGTGTGATCGTGCCCTATCCGCTGCAAACACATTGTCCGGGCTGCCGCCCGCTTTCCCCTTCGAACCCGGAGACATCGTTTCGGCTGATCCGATGATGGAATGGACCACCGCCCGGGGAGGATTCCCCCCGATCCGGCAGCGATTTCCCTGGCTCGTGGAGGGAGCTTAACCCATGCTTTCCTGGCCCGCCGACGAGATTAGATCGAACATCGTCTCGTTCGGGCCAGCCCTCAGATCCGCCTGGCGTTGTAACGTTTCATGGGGGCAAGGAGCGCCTCGCCGCCGGGCTCGCGTTCCAGGCCGAGAAGGATATCCGCCAGCACATCGTCGCGTTCGTCCTGTCCGAGCTTGAAGACGGACCTGGACGAGATGATATCGGCGTGAAACCCGACGACGCCCCGTGCGAGCCGCGCCGCCCTTTCCCCCATTTCACTTATCGACCACGCGTTCGGCCGCCCCTCCTCCATGCTGCCGATCAACGTGTTGAGACAGTCGTCGATCCCTTCGGCATCGTCGATCATCGTCATGCGGCAGTCGAACTGGGCGGCCATGTAGTTCCAGGTCGGCGCCTGCGTGCGATCCCGCATCCATGATGCGGAAATGTAACCATGCGGGCCGAGAAACAGCAGCAGGGCGCGGCCGGCCTGCCGCAGTTCTTCGACCTGGGGATTGCTGCGGGCGAAATGGCCGATGAAGCCGATGAGCTCGCCCGACGCCCCAAGCCGTGGCCTCAGCGGCAGCGGCGTCGCCCGCAAACCCTGAGCCATCGAAACGACCCACGCAAAGGAATGGTTCTCGACCATCGCCAGCACATCCTCGTACCGCGCCGCATATTTCGTCTGTTGCGATGACATCCATCCGCCTCCCGCGCTTTCGATGGCACGATATGTGGAGCGGAAGCGCAGTTCTGTCTCGATTGGGACGAATAGCCCCTCGCGCGGGCCATTTTGAGGGAGCCACGCGAATTTTTGCTTGAAATGGGCCAAAATCGGATTGCAATTTATCCGACAGCCATTGGACCGCATCTGGCGGAAAACGGGGGAAGCATGAAGCGCAGCCAGGACTACCAGCTCACCGCCCGGCCCGTCGTCAGCTTTTCCGACGAATATCCTGCCGGCTATACCGACCCTTATCACAGTCACGAGCGGGCACAGTTGAGCTACGCGGTGTCCGGCGTGCTCCGGGTGACGACGGACGACGGCAGCTATGTCCTGCCGCCGAACCGGGCGATCTGGATACCGGCGGGCGTCGGCCATACGACGAGTTGTCGCGAGAGCGTGAAATTCCATGCGGTCTATATCGACCCCGCCTTCGATGCCCTGCCGGAAAAATGCCGTGTCTTCGAGGTCTCCGATCTGGTCCGCGCGCTGATCGGCGAGGTCATCAGCTTTCACCAGCCCTACCCGGAAGAGGGCCGAGAAGAGCGGATCGTCCGGATGCTGCTCGACGAAATCCCGCGCATGCCGCGTGTCGACATCAATGTCCCCATGCCCGAGGACAACAGGATCCTGAGGGTCTGCCGGCTGATCCTCGACAATCCGGCGGAACACAGCGATATCGACCATTGGGCGGCCGTCGCCGGGATGGGGCGGCGCACCTTTACCCGTGCCTTCAAGAACCAAACGGGCATGGGCCTTGCCACCTGGCGCATGCAGGTTCGGCTGATGCATGCGCTGTCGCTGCTGCATGCCGGCCTTCCGATCACGTCGGTCGCCTACAATTCCGGCTATGAAAGCCCGTCGGCGTTCACCTCGGTCTTTCATCGCTCCTTCGGCTTCACGCCAAGCCATTATCTCGCCCGCCAGGCGTCCGGCGCCTGAGCGCAATTGGACCCGAAGTCGATAGCAATCGACCCTCTCCGGAGGGAATGCCGGTGACGCGGGCGGTATGTTGCCCGCAATCTGCCAACCGGAACCCTCGAGATGAATGACGCCACCGGACCCGCAACACGTGTCGAAGACCTGTCGCCCATCGACCCGGAAATCCAGGAATTCCTCACCAGCATGCGCGCCGGCTGGGCGCGGTTTCCGGCCCTGGAAAGCGTCACGCCGGCCGAGGCGCGCCGGATCGCCGAGCGCGTGCGCGAACCGTTTCGCCAGGGCGGCCCCGAGATGTCGGAGACGCGGGACCTGAGCATCCCGACCCGGCACGGGCCGATGCGCGCCCGCCTCTACGATCCCGGCCTCGGCGCCGCTGCGCCGCTGCTCATCTATTCCCATGGCGGCGGCTTCACGCTGTTCAGCATCGACACGCACGACCGGCTGATGCGGGAATATGCGCATGCGGCGCGCATCAAGGTTCTCGGGCTGGATTATTACCTCTCCCCCGAACACAAGTTTCCCACCGCGATCGACCAGATCGAGGACACGGTCGACTGGATCAGGACGGCGGATCTCGGCATCGATCCCGACCGCGTCGCGATGGGCGGCGATTCGGCGGGCGGCAACATGACGATGGCCGTGGCGATCCGGCTGCGCAACAAGGGCAAGGATACCGCGCTCAAGGGCCTGCTGTTCAACTATGCCGGCTTTGCCTCCGATTGCTCCGACGAAGCCGAGGCCCTGCACGGCGGCCCGGGCTCCGTGATGGACCGGGCGGAAATCACCTATTACTTCCGCAACTACACGCGCACGGCGGAAGACATGGTCGACCCGGAAATCTACCTGCTGAAGGCCGACATCCGGAACCTTCCGCCGACATTCTTCGTCATCCCCGACCGCGACATCATCTGCGCCGACAGTTTCGCCATGGTCGCAAGGCTGCGTGACGCCGGCAACGATGTCCGTTTCGAGATCTATCGCGGCGCGATCCATTCGTTCCTGGAGGCGATGGCAACCTCGCATCTGGCCCGCAAGGCCATTGCGGATGGCGCTGCCTTCCTGAGGACCATTCTGAAAAATTGATCCGACGCAAGCCGGCAATTCGATATCATATGGGTTGTTCAGAACCCGCACGCGACGCCAACGGTGCATGAGAAGGGCCAGCCGCCATGACCAACCGACTGTCCTTTCCGCTTCCCACCGAAGACGACATCCGTGAACTGACAGCCTTCCGCCACGAGCTTCATCGCCATCCGGAACTGTCCGGTGAGGAAAAGGAAACCGCCCGGCGTGTCTGCGACATGCTGCAATCGAGCGCACCCGACAAGATATTGTCGGGGCTGGGTGGCCATGGCGTAGCGGCTGTCTACGACAGCGGCAAACCCGGCCCGTCGGTCCTTTTCCGGTCGGAAATCGATGCCTTGCCCATTCAGGAACTGGCCGCCGACGGTCATCGTTCGACCGTGCCAGGCAAGGCGCATCTTTGCGGACACGACGGTCATACGACGATCCTTCTGGGCCTTGCCCGCATCCTGTCGCGCGCACGGCCCACCAGTGGCCGGGTGATCCTGATGTTCCAGCCGGCGGAAGAGAACGGCGCCGGCGCGGCGGCCGTGATCGCCGACCCACTTTACGGGGAAATCAAGCCGGACTGGGCTTTCTCGCTGCACAACATTCCCGAGATCGCCTTCGGTGTCGGCAGGCTCGGCGCCGGTCCAGCCAATTGTGCCTCGCGCGGAATGGAAATCAGGCTTACCGGCAGCACCGCCCACGCCTCCCGGCCGTCGGACGGCCGCTCGCCGATGAAGGCGATGTCCGAACTCATGCTTGCGCTTGAAGCCTGCGGCAGCGGCACGCCGCTCGGCCTCGGTTTCTCGATGGTGACCGTCACCCATGCGTCCATGGGAGCACCCACCTTTGGCGTGGCACCCGGCGAGGCAAAGGTCTTCGCCACACTGCGCACCACCGCAGACGAGGACATGGATGGGCTGACAGCCAAGGCCGAAACGCTGGTTCTTGATATCGCAAGCCGCCATGGGCTGGCTCATGCCTGGAACTATTCGGAAATCTTCCTCGCCTGCGCGAACCACCGAGAGGCGACGGACCTCTTGCTAGCTGGCATGGAGCGCGCGGGCGTCAAGCACGAGGTTCAGGCGCTTCCCCTGCTGGGTTCAGAGGATTTCGGTCGTTTCGGACTGAGCGGCGCCAAGTCGGCGATGGTGTTTCTCGGCTCCGGCCCCGATTGGCCGCAGGTCCATACCCCGCAATATGACTTCAGGGACGAACTCATCCCGATCGGCATTCGGCTGTTCTTGGAAACGCTGGCGGCGTGCCTGGAGAGAGGCTGAGAAGCATTGTTGCTGCTTGTCTCACTGCGGCCAAACATCCCTGGTTCCAAAACTTCGCAAACCGATTGCGGCGCGCACCTTCTCGGTGATTCCAAGCAGGGGCGCGTACCAGGTTTCAACAACTGCGCACCGGTTAAGGAATGTCACGGACGATGTTCGCTCTAGCATTACAGTTTCGATTTTGATTGATGTCTGAATCTATAGGTCACCGTGGTTCGGAGATCGTGGATGACAGGATTGTCGGATTGAGGCGACGCTTGAAGTTTGGGCGTCTTCATTGCGGGATGCGAAGGCACGAATACGCCCGCTGTTCACGCAGGAGCGTGTCGCGGTTTCAGTCGGACAGTTTTGGACGGTCTGCTGGGAGAAGAGCGCCGCAAGACGGGATGGATGCGAGCGGAAGCTGCAGGCGATTGCGGTCCTTGGCGGCAGCAGGCGATTTTGGGCCGCGGGCATTGGGATGCGGATGCCCTGCGGGACATTGTTCGCGATTACGCGCTTGAGACACTGGCCGATTCTGATGCAGTCCTTGTGGTCGATGAGACCGGCTTTCTCAAGCAGGGCAAGGCATCGTACGGGGTTGGGCGTCAATATACCGGTTCGGCGGGCAAGATCACCAACTGCCAGATCGGCGTCTTCGCATCCTACGTGTCACGACACGGCCACGCCTTCATCGACCGGGCGCTCTATCTGCCGAAGGCCTGGACGGACGACCGGAACCGTATGGCCAGGGCTCACGTGCCGGACCCTGTCGGCTTTCTGACCAAGCCGGCACTGGCGCTCACGATGATCGAGCGGGCCATCGCATCGAACCTGCCCTTTTCTTGGGTTGCTGCCGACAGTGTTTATGGCGTAGGCGACATCGAAATGGCGCTCAAACGAGGTGCCAAGGGCTATGTTGTGGGTGTGAACGCCACCCATCCCTTCCGCTCATGGGGCAAACCTCCAGCCGTTGCGGGCGCTGCGAAGGACATCGCCAAAGCCTTGCCTGAAAATGCCTGGAGACGCCTGTCGGCAGGCGATGGCACCAAAGGTGCACGGTTGCATGATTGGGTCTATCTCGAACTGGCCGATCTCGACGCCGATGATTTCGATGCGGTTTTCCCCGGTGTCTGGACATGCGGACTGCTGATCCGCCGCATCGCCGATGGCGATCTCGCTTTCTTCTCCACCTGGTGCCCGGTTGGCACATCCATGGAAAAGCTGGCGGCGGTGGAAGGCCATCGTTGGGCGATCGAAGACAGCTTCGAGACCGCCAAGAACGAGCTCGGCCTTGACCACAACGAGACCCGCTCCTGGCATGACTGGCATCGCCATATCCCGCTCGTCATGCTTGCATTCGCCATGATGGCGGCGATCCGCCATCGCGCCAATGCCGCGACGCCCCCAAAAAGCGCGATGAAACGAATACCGAAAGGGCTCCGGCTGTGATCCGCTGGTCGATCCAGGAAATCCGCCGGATTGCAACACGTCTTGCGCGACGACATATCGAACCTGCACATATTATCGCATGGTCGCTTTGGCGTCGGGCACATCAAGCCGTAGCCACACAAGCTCACATCAAATCAAAATCGCAACTGTAATGCTAAGGCTCGTTGACAGAAGTGGCTCGGGAAAATTGAACAGTTGAGATAAGTGGCTTTCGGCTTTTGAACACGGCAGTATGCCGGGAACAGGAGCCATGATGACGAAACGACCCCGCCGCAACCACAGCCCTGCCTTTAAGGCGAAAGTCGCGCTTGCCGCGATCAAGGGCGAAAAGACAATGGTTGAGCTTGCCCAGCAGTTCGACGTGCACCCGAACCAGATCAAGCAATGGAAAGATCAATTGCAGGCAAGCGCTGCGGACGTCTTCGATGACGGTCGCAAGGAAACCACAGAACCTGTTGTCGACGTCAAAAACTTACATGCCAAGATTGGCGAACTGACACTGGAGAATGATTTTTTAGCAGGCGCGCTCGGCAGGGCCGGACTGTTGAGCGGAAAGCGATGATCGACCGGAACCATAAATTGTCGGTCTCCCGCCAGGCGCGGATACTCGGCATCAGCCGCGGCAGTGTCTATTACCTGCCGCAACCGGCTTCGGCTGCCGATCTGGCCTTGATGCGTCGGATCGACGAACTGCATCTGGATTATCCCTTCGCAGGGAGCCGGATGCTTCAAGGCTTGCTGAATGCCGAAGACCATGATGTCGGCCGCTTGCATGTTCGCACGCTGATGAAGAAAATGGGCATTGAGGCGATCTATCGTCGCCCGAATACCTCCAACCCCCCGCACCGGGCCACAAGGTCTATCCCTATCTTCTCAAGAACCTCGCCATCACCCGCCCCAACCAGGTATGGGCGATGGATATCAGCTATATACCGATGGCACGGGGCTTCGTTTATCTCTGCGCCGTCGTCGATTGGTTCAGCCGACGCGTTCTGTCCTGGAAACTGTCGATCACGCTGGAGGCTGCTTTCTGCATTGAGGCGGTCGAGGACGCGCTGGCACGTTACGGCAAGCCGGAGATATTCAATACGGACCAAGGCAGCCAGTTCACGTCCGTCGACTTCATCAAGTTGCTGAAGGATGCCGAAATCAGCATCTCGATGGACGGCAAGGGAGCTTGGCGGGACAACGTCTTCGTCGAGAGGCTATGGCGATCGATCAAATACGAAGAGGTCTATCTCCACGCATACAAAACCGTGTCTGACGCCCGCCTCGGCATCGGCCGATATCTGGCCTTTTACAATGGCCGACGCCCACATTCATCCCTTGACCGCAAAACACCGGATCAGGTTTACTTCAACCAGCCGCAACCAATCCCACTCGCGGCATAAACAGCGCCGGAAACCACTTACAAATCCGTACAAAGCTGTTCAAACAAATCGAGCCACCTCTGATCGCTGCAACCGAAAAATCCATGGGGCGTGGACGCCGCATACGGGAATTTAGCCTGTTTGATCGTAGCTATTTAGCGTAGTGGATCGTAGTTTTGGGCTATTATTGGATAGTGTAGCGTAGGATTTGGTTGCGGGGGCAGGATTTGAACCTGCGGCCTTCAGGTTATGAGCCTGACGAGCTACCGGGCTGCTCCACCCCGCGTCCTCTGGGTAAACTGCAGCGCAGTTTATCCGGCTTTAGCGTAAATCCC
>NZ_QFBC01000030.1 GCF_003122325.1 Rhizobium album | reverse complement strand
GACGTCCAATCCGACATACTGTTTCACTGTGATGTCCTCCCGTTGTCACTGGGACCAATCTGCCACCATCGAGGAGACTGGGACATGCCGGCAGCAATTACGTCATCGTTCGGAATGTTGACCCCTTTATCGGCGTCCAATCTTGGGTCTGACTCAATCTCGATGATGTTTGGGATTCTTTTGGCCTGGTTTCCAATGGAGAATCAGCACCATGCGAGCCCAGTTTCGGCTTTCCGATCTGATCCCTTCCGAGTTGAACGTAGAGGCAGTGCACCACAGCGCAGATGTGATCGTCGTCACCGCATATGGTCAGTCCCGAGATTGCAGGTGTCCCGAATGCGGTACGACCTCTCATCGTGTTCATAGCCGCTATCCTCGGATGATTTGCGATCTGCCGTGTGGGGGCCGGAGGATCGAACTGCACCTGACAGTCCGACGCTTCGTCTGTAGTGCCAACCAATGCCGCCGAAAGATTTTCGCCGAGCGCTTCGGCGATGACATAGTCCGACCCATGGCCCGCAGGACAGCACGCCTGGACACCTTGGTGCTCCATCTCGCTTTGGCATTGGGTGGTCGCCCCGCATCACGCTTCGCAGACCGTCTCGGGTTTCCGGTTAGCAATGACACACTGCTTCGAACCGTTCGCCGGTATGATCGCCCACCGCCACCGCCGCCGAGCGTTATCGGCATCGACGACTGGGCGTGGCGTCGCAATCATCGATATGGCACGATCATTTGCGATCTGGAACGGCGAAAGACGATCGCGTTATTGCCCGACCGAGAACCCGCGACCGCAAAGGCTTGGCTGATCGAGCAGCCGCAAATCGAAATCGTGGCAAGAGACCGCGGCGGCGCATATGCGCAGGCCGCTGCGCAAGCGTTGCCACACGCCGAACAGGTCGCCGACCGCTGGCATCTCATGGAAAACGCTAGCCACGCCTTTCTTGACGCCGTCCGCAAGTCGATGCGGCACGTCCGCATGGCAGTCGGTACAGCAACGATAAATCCTAAGCTTCTGACTGCCGCCGAACGTTTGCAGTATGAAGGATATCTGCGACGAGAAGAGACAAACTCTGTCATTCGTGTGCTCGTCGGCGATGGCCTGCCCATCAAGGAAATCGTGCGCAGAACCGGGCATAGCCGAAGGCTGGTTCGCAGCGTTGTGCGTGGTCAACGGACCGATATCTTCCGAGTCCGGCAAACGTCACTCGAACCACATCTGCCATGGCTCGAAGCGCAATGGGATGCTGGATCACGAAACGGCGCTGAACTGTGGCGGCAGCTTCGGCTAACTGGCTTTTGCGGAGGTCTCCGCGTTGTTACGGAATGGGCAACGCGGCGAAGGCGCGCCGAAAGGGCCGAGAATGGTCTGGGCCACGCGCCGGCGGCACGCACCATCGTCCGCCTGATGACCCTTGAACGCAACAATTTGACCAAGGCTCAAACGATGACGGTGGCTGCGATCGAGGAACGACTACCGTACCTCGTCGAGGCCAGAGATGTCGTAGAGAGCTTTCACGAGATGCTGCGGCGCAGGTCCAGAGATGATCTGGACGCGTGGATCGACCGCGCGTCGACCAGCTTGGTCGCGTCATTCGCCAACGGCGTTATCCGCGACAAAAGAGCGGTTCAGAATACAATAACTTCAATCTGGTCGAATGGCCAGACAGAGGGCCAGATCACCAAGCTGAAACTCATCAAGCGTCAGATGTACGGTCGCGGGAAGCTCGATTTGCTTGAGGCACGTATCGTGGGAGCACCCTGATGTCATCGAGATTGCGTCAGACCCAATATTCCACGCCGAAACACACCGAATCTCAGTCCGACTGCGACCTATCCGACCGTTCGAACTCACCCTCGGGCCTGACGAAATTTCGCGGGACCGCGATCGCGGGTTATGTCAGGCTGATTTCAAAAGGGCTGCTAGGCAGAATTTCGCTCTGCGGCTTTAACACCACGGGCACAAAGCATTGCGAGTATTTTTGCCTCATCCACAACGCCGGATCCTGCCAGATTAGTCGCACGCTGCAGAATGTGGCGGCCCTGCTCGGTGTTCAAGTCGACGTCAAGACACCTGCAGGCGGCTGTCGCTGCCGCTAGAATGGCTTCGATTTCATCATCACTGTAGGAAAGGAGATTGAAAATCCTGCGGCTCCCTTTCATACGACGGGAGCAAGCTCTCATGACCGCGTGTCGTTAAATGGCAGACCAATATCTAATTTATAGGGCGGTTCTGTAACAAAACAATGTCGGACGCGTGATAACGTCCCCTATTGGCCTGGCGAAGCCCTTGAAACATCGGCAAGGCCGCATAAATCTTTTTGCGCCAAATGTTGTAACTGACACGCTCACCATGGACGTCGAAACCACCTCATTGGTCACTGCGGCAACGGAACCGTCAGCCGCTCCTGGGAAGATCGCGTTGGTGATAGAAGCCGATCTGCTCCTGGCCATCAATCTCGAACAGGATCTGGCGGCATTCGGTTATTCCGTTTATTCCGCTCCCACAGTGGCGGCCGCCGAGCATATCCTGGACACGTGCCGACCGGACCTGGCTTTTCTGGATGTCGCTGCCCGCGACGGCTCAACCAGCCGCGTTGCCGAGCGATTGAGCCTGGCGCGCATTCCGTGGGTGGTGGTATCGAACCTGAAGCCCGTTCCCCAGGGGCAGGATGCCATCTTTCTTTCGCGGCCTTTTCTCTCGAAAGCCTATTACCCGACGCAGCTGGAAGCGGTCATCAGCGCTGGCACGTCCCGGCAACCCTGGCCCTGAAGACCCGGGCAGGTCCTTAGCTTTTTGTTGACCAAGTGGTGAGGGCAAGCACGTTGGGCGGGCTGTCATCTTGCCATCGAGGCACGGGACCATAGGTAATCCCAGATCAGTGTAACCATGAAAGGCCTCAGAGATGATCGGCTCGCCGTCACTTCAAGTTCATTTTGCCGGGAGCGCTTCCGTTGAAAGCTGGGCGAAACAGTTTGACCTGACTGCCCCGGACGAGCGGGCGCTGATAGACCGAGTGCGGGCTTGGGTCGCGGAGCATTTTGACCCGTGCATCGCCCTTACGGAAAGCGCCTTCTTCCACTTGCTGAACGACGTCTATGCATCCGGAAGCGACATCAAGGGTGGGCATGACGGAAGCGTCCGTTCGGAAGTGGAATGAGCTGGAAAACCGCCCCATTCGCGGCCCGTAACGGATGCTTACTTCCAAGCCACCGAGAGCGTATTTGATATCGACCCGGAGCAATCCCGGCGTGCGATGAGCGTCTTGACGTACATCCGTGTTCAATTCCGCTAATTGCGGCGAACGCGGTTCGCTAGCATCTGGACGATCCGACGATCAGGATTTGACAGACTCAAGATTGATCGATGCTTAGTGAAGCATTGAACGATAAGGATCGAAGCAGCGAGGCCATAAGGCGAGTGTTTGTCCTGCCAGCGCGCGTTGAAGATCACGATAACGGCCCGCTCTCTCGCTTTTCGTTGCGCAACGTCGGCGGGACGCTTCCTGTTCAACCCATATCAACGGAGTAAGCCTGCGTTGCCAGCAAGAGTAGTCAAATCGACCTCAGATGACGGTCGTTTCGCGAATGCAGTCTCATCCACGTCATCGCGCATCGCGTTCCTCAAATGAGGTCTTGCAACCAGACAAAAGAGGATAGAGCTGCAAAGGCGCTCCCGACAAGGCAAGCGCCCCCAATTTTGATCCTGGTAATCCGCCGGGTTTTTGTCCCGTCCCAATCGTATGCCATAAGTCACCACACAAAATACACGCTATGTTCTCGAACGTTCACCTCTGTGTGTCTTGCGAAGCTTGTTCCAAGCTGGGGTTATATTAGAATGTATAAACAAACCGGCCGCGGTGGGCTCATTCGATTGCTCTAACAATTAACCATAGCGGCAAGCCGCATGTCGCACTCGTCACGACAAGCACGAGAGCCATCTTCAAGAAGTGAGTGCGACGTGCACGGTCATCGTCCCATTCATATTCCATCTGCCATCTCCCCTTGTCTCGATCTCTTTGCCGCTCGCTACTTCGTTGGTTCTGGCCCGCAGTGATAGTTGATGTCGCCAGAATTCACAAATTGGCTATTCGTTCAGATTGCCCGGCAGCCGGAGACTGGTGATGCTTGCGACAAGGTCTGTTTGTCGGCTCATACCACATTTGCCCAGCACCGACTTAACGTGAGAGCGTACTGTTTCAACGCCCAAGCCGAATTGGCGCGCCGTCGCTGTGACATCATTACCGCTAGCGAGGGATCGAGCAATGCGAGCCTCGGCAGGTGATAGGTCGAATAGGCCCTGGATAGTCTCTATATCGATGGTGCACGAGCGGTCCGCGGATGTCACCACGACGAAGTAGGCAGCGCCGGTAAAGATATCGCGGGCGTTCCCTTTAACCGGAACGAGGTGAATCACTGTCGGCGGCCGCTCCTCAGCCCGCCTCAAAGGCATGGAGCATCCGACGCTCACAGCCTGTGACCGGGAACGGTCCAAAGTCTCGGCAAACTTGCGGTTTGTATCTTCCGATCCAAACATCAATTTGTCATGCGCTGCCACAACGATCTCGGGGGCAAATGTCCCAAACAGTGTATTACTCGATAGTACCTTGCATCGCGCCGTGATGACGGATGCGGGTAGCCCGACCAATTCGAGGGCATGAACGGCGGCATTTATCCGCTCGAATTGCAGGCGGCTTGACATTGTTGCCGCCCTGGCAAGGTGTGGGCGCAGCATGTTCAGGTGTTCCACCTGACCGGTCGTAAATGGACCGTCAGCGCTTTTGCCCAGGAGATCAAATATGATCGTATGGCCTGAAGGCTCCCGAAACATATCCCCGACCGTCCACCCTAAGCCCCGCGGCCGGAGGAACTCGACGTAGATCGGATCGTTGAGGATCTCCTCTTCACTCATCAAGTCGATATCGCGCATAAAGGAAAAAGGAGAGCGCGCGAGGTGTCTGGCTGGTCGCACGTTCTGGAACCGAAGTGGGCTTTGAGAAAACCGTTGCATAGCTGAGGCAATGTCGGGATAGCCGACTTTTTCAAGTGGCTGTTGATTGGAACACGAGTATTTCGCCAGTTTGTGCAATCCATTCGACCGCGCATCCATTCGGCAGGTCATGCGTTATTCAAACTCAACAGGAGAAAACGCAATGACGAAACGAGAACTGATCGATACCGGAACCGACAAGCGCTATGTTCGGCGCGATGAAGACGGCAAGTTCAAGGAGAGTGCCGACGTCTCTCGATCGCTGTCTGCGGACGCTCGTCACGACGCCAAGAACAAAGCCAAGCCCGGGGGAGGGCGACAAGGGTGACGGCCGCAGCTGACCGTCGCTATGAAGCTTGCATCCTACAACGTGAACGGCATCAACGGTCGCCTCGACGTTCTTCTTCGATGGCTCGATGAGACCAGCCCGGACATCGTCTGTCTGCAGGAGCTGAAATCGCCAGACGCCCGGTTTCCGGAGCGTGCCCTGGAAGCCGCCGGCTATAACGCGATCTGGCACGGCCAAAAGTCTTGGAACGGCGTGGCGATCCTGGCACGCGGCCAGACGATCACCGAAACACGTCTCGGCTTGCCAGGTGATCCGGATGATACGCATAGTCGCTATATCGAAGCCGCAATCGATGGCATGATCATTGGCTGCCTCTATCTGCCGAATGGTAATCCGGCACCTGGTCCGAAATTCGATTATAAGCTGCGCTGGATGAAGCGGTTTCGGCAGTACGCAGCCGAGCTGTTCGAGCTCGATGTACCGGTGGCTCTGATCGGCGACTTCAACGTTATGCCGACGGACCTGGATGTCTACAAGCCAGAACGCTGGCGGGATGATGCCTTGTTTCGGCCGGAAGTGCGAGCAGTGTATGCCGAGTTGCTGGCTGACGGCTGGACTGATGCCGTCAGGGAGCTACACCCAGGTGAGCGCATCTACACGTTCTGGAAATATTTCCGGAACGCCTTCCCCCGCGATGCGGGTCTACGTATCGACCATTTCCTGCTCAGTCCCTCGTTACGGGAGAGACTGCTGAGCTGCGGCGTCGATAAGTATGTGAGAGGCTGGAAGCATACAAGCGACCACGCTCCGGTGTGGATCGAGCTCGCCGATTAAACACGAAGGGCGCTCAACCCTTTCGGGGAGCGCCCTTTAAACCCGGACGGCGTCGAACATCCAATCGCTCGGAAAAGACACCATCATGAACGGGTGAGGGTGCACAGATATGCATTCAGATCCTGGTTTCAAGGGCAATCAGGGAAGGCAGATTCGTGGCGAGGCAAAGTCGCTTTCCAGTAACGCCAGACGGGCGGTACTTCGTGGTTCGGGGGCGCCTATGGCGAACGACAAATCCTGGTTTGGCGGAAGGAGACCGCAGGCATTGGGTTTCGCAACTCATGACCGCGCGTCGGCAGATCGCTGAGGCAAGACGTGAGGGGAAGGACCCCGCGGCACTACGGCGTCAGGTCGATGAAGCGAAGAGGGCGCTCGGTTAGCGTGGACCCGTCTGGTGGACAGATGGCTCGGCTGACTACAATCGCCACATGGCGAAGAACACGCCTTACGCATGCTGGTTCGAAACATTGACCGACGGCTGACCGCGCGCCTGAAGCTTTCCTGGAACAATCGCACCGGCTGCAAATTTCGATGTCCAACCAGGGAGGTTCAGATGCAATCAACCGACATGCGGGATGCAAGATTTTATGTTCTTCGGCAGGACGAGCCGGGAGACATTGAGGGGCACGAGGCGCTGGATTTCGATGCCGCGTTCGGCCAGGCAAAATATCTGACGGAGGATGGTGACGCCGTTCATGTCATGTATACCAGCGAGGCAACTCAGATGCAGCTCACCCGGTTCGCAGAGGCGGGCATCATGGCGACACCGGTCAAGGATCGCCATCGAGGCCCATTAGACTCTACCCAGCGGTCTGATAGGGATGGAACTAGTTAAGACTCCTCCAATCAGAAGCCTCGCAGCTTCCCACCGTCACCGACGAATGGCGGATTGCGGCAGCAAATGCGTCAACCAAAGTTTTCGGCAATTGCGATTGGCAGTCTCCTGAGCTACCAAATCCTCCGGCTTAAACTTGTCGGCTGAAAGCTAATCGAAGGACGCGTTGGCAACGCGCATATCGCTGAGCAGACGCCTTATTCGTGTGCAATGCGTGGGTTCGCACGCGTGTGCATGTCCCCCTTGCCATGTTTCAAACTGGCGAAATCCGGTTTCGTGAATAGCATTGTCCTTTAGTGCTGCGCCGGCTGGATTGGCGCGGTCAACACCACCCTCAGCCCCGGCAAGTTGTTCTCTTCGTCCAGATTGCCCTGGAGCCTCTCCACGATCGCGCGCAGCATCCTCGATCCAAAGCCCGCGGCTCCGGAGTTTGCCTTCCCCTCTCCACGGTCCGCGACGATGAGACGGAACGTGCCCCGATGTTGCTCGAGCTTCACGACAAGCGGTCCCGGGTTTCCATCGTAGGCATACTTCTGGGCGTTGATGACCAGTTCCGTTAAAACGAGACCGACATTGACGGCTTTGTCCGTCGCGATCAACACAGGGGCTAAGTCCAGCGTCAGCTCCCTGCGCCATGTCCCGTCCATGCCTGACAACATGTCGGAGACCAATGTCTCGATATAGTGGGACAGGTCGACGATCTCAACACTGTCGTCCTGGTAGAGACGCCGGTGTACAAGGGCGACAGCGTTGAGCCGCTTCTGCGCTTCATCAAGGCTGTCCTTCGCCTCCGGCGACTTGGCGTCCTTGGCCTGTAGTCGAAGAAACGCCGAAACCAGCTGCAGGGAGTTCTGGACACGGTGATTTACCTCCTTGAGGAGGTAATCCTTCTGCCTCAACAGGCTCTCGTTCTCTCTGAGGCTGATGGACAACTCACTGTTTAATTCGCGCATCCGGTGAGTATTGCGCTGTTCAAGCATCAAGCGAACGATCCGCGTCGCAGCCTCCGCCTCGGCATGGCTCCACGGCGGGGCTGTTCCTCTAACGCTTTCGCTCCAGGCCGCGAAGGATGCGCGTGGTTGCAGTGTCGCTCCAGGCTCCAACGGGATATCCTTGTGAGGGTCTCCCGCCCACTTCAGAACCTCGATTTGTTCGGCGCGGAACCACATCAGAATGGTCGGGACTTCGGTGGACATCGTTACGGCGAGCAACCCGCTTGCCTGTTCGCGAAAAGACGACGCCACCGGCCACTGGCGGGAAAGACTCGTCGTTAAGAACGGCTGGCGCGCGGCTGGAAGCCTCACATGCTGGGCGATGTTGCGGACATCGATCTTGTCGGGAACCTTTCCGTAGACGAACAGGTCCTTTCCCTGTGCCGCCGCGAAACCGTCAGCCGCAAGCAGTCGAGCAAGTTCAGGACCCGAATTTTCGAAGAACTCTTCAAGCGAGCTGTCGTTGCCAAGCTTGGACAGCACCGTGTCTTCCTGTGAGCGAAGGCGGATTCGCTCACGATAAAGCTCGCCTTCTTCCTTCGACCTGATCTGCCGTGACAAGGCGTTGGTGAGGGCCTGACATCCCATGCGGGTCGCCAGGGGGATAGCTCTCGGAGTTGCATGGTGACAGGCGATCAATCCCCACAGCAAACCGTCTTTGATGATCGAGAACGATGCAGACGCCCCCACGCCCATGTTCTTGAGGTACTGGATATGGATCGGGGAAACGCTTCGAAGAATGGAGTCGCTCAGATCGAGACCTCGCAGGTCGAAGTCGGAGCGGATCGGCCTGGCAAGGTAGTCCACGTCGGGGATCACGCGGGATTTGTTGCGCAAGTAAAGGGAGCGCGCCTGTTTGGGAATATCCGAAGCGGGAAAGTGGTGGTTCATGAACGTCGAGGTTCCCGCGGCCGTGCTCTCGCCCACCACGACCCCTGCGTCATCATCGAGGAACTGGTAGACCATGACCCGGTCATACCCGGTCAATTGACGAAAAATCGCGGCCGCCTCACGACAAAGCTCCCTGACGCTGCTCGACCGTTCGAAACGTGAACTGGCGGCGTCGAGGGTGACGAGGAAAGGGATTGTCGCGATCGCCTCGGCTTCTGTCTCGTCGAATTCGACAACCAGGTATTCACCTGATCGGTACGCAACGACATCCAATGTGCCGCGCGAGGCCTGAACCCGACCTAGTACCGCGATCTTTCCGGTCGTTGCATCGCCGATATGCTCAACGAGGGCAGGTCCGACCACGTCCCATAGGGTAAGACCGATTTTGGAAGCGCCGAGGATATCGGCGACGTCCCCCGCTTCCCCGATGATTTCGAGCGAGCTCGCATCCGCCACCAGCATCACGCCGTGCGGTTGAATGGACCCGGGAATATGGATGGGCTCGAGTTCACAGGAGGTGATGTCGGACGAGGCACTTGTAATCGAATTCATAACATCCTGTTCCGATCTCAGACAGCTCGCATGTAGCGCGGAACAACTGTGCGACAAGTGGATTTCGTAACGTTGCGAGGATCGCTTACCGTAAATGGAGCGTGCCTTGAAAACTGAAAGGTCGCGAATAGATTCTTCCGTGGACCGTAACAATTTCGAGGCGTCAGTCTAGCCGGACTGGACGGATGAGCGTGAAATGAACCAAGAAGATCATCGGAAAGACGCGCGTGACGCCGGCGACCGCCTTGTGGCGTCGCATGTTTCCGAAGATCCTTTTGCAGCCGCTTTCAAGGCAACCCGCATGCCGATGTTGATTACAGACCCGAGGCAGGCCGACAACCCGATAATATTTTCCAACCGAGCCTTCTCGGACCTCTCTGGTTACAGTCAGGCGGAGCTGGTGGGCCAGAATTGTCGCCTTCTTCAGGGACCCGAAACTGACGGAGAGGCCGTTTCAAAGATCAGGGACGCGGTCCGAAACGAGCGTGACGTCGCAGTCGACATCCTGAACTATCGAAAGGATGGTAGCACGTTCTGGAATGCTCTGTTCGTAAGCCCGGTCCGTGATCGTCACGGCACGGTGATCTACTTCTTTGCGTCACAGCTCGATTTTACCAATATCAAGAGCAAGGAAGCCGAACTGGCTAAAGCCCGCCATATTGCCGAAGACGAAGTCGCGCGCCGGACGGCGCAACTAAGCGAGGCCCTGAGCGTCAAAACAGACCTGGTCCATGAAGTGGATCACAGGGTCAAGAACAACCTCCTGATGATCGCCTCCATTATCAAGTTGCAAATGCGGATGACGACAGACTCGACCGTGGAAATGACCCTGAAGTCGGTGCTTGATCGCGTCGAGGCACTCAGCACAGTCCAGCGCAAACTCCTCAACGATGAGAGGCTGGGCCATTTCGACGTCGCTGATTTTTGCCGAGACCTCGTGACGGATATTGTCGGATCGCTGAAGCGTCCTGATATCGTGCTTACTACCGACTTGCATCCAGTCATTGTTTCCGCCTCCAAGGCTTCTCCGCTCGCACTCATCGTAAACGAACTTCTCGGTGACGCGGTAAGGCGTGGCCTGAGCGACGGAGGCGGCAAAATCCATCTCGAAATCCGCCGACTAAATGGGCATTTTCTCATCCGCGTCGAGGATACCGTCACGCCGGTCGAGGCTGACAAGGAACAGAGCGCCGTCAGTCAGGCGATGCTTGAGGCATCGCTTCGCCAGCTACGGGCCAAAATTGATCGCCAGGTTGAAGGCCACCGTACGGACGTGCGTGTAACGCTCCTGGTTGAAGACTAGAAAGGGACCGACTTGAGAACGTTGATTGTCGAGGACGAGATGCTGCTTGCGATGGAACTCGAGAGCGAGGTCGAAGAGAGCGGTCATCGCGTTATCGGAGTGGCAACAGACTTCGCCGAAGCGATGGCACTTATCGAACGTGAGGACCCCGAGTTCGCGTTTGTGGACATTCAGCTGCGCGACGGGCCCACCGGCATCGAAATCGGACGACATCTGGCGTCCGTAGGAATTCCGTACATTTTCGTTTCGGGCAACCTCAAACGAATTCCCGAAGATTTCGCTGGGGCGCTTGGTGCCATCGAGAAGCCTTATACCGTTAACGGTCTTCAAAACGCACTTTCCTACGTTGATGCCCTGTTGGCAGGCTCACCGCCGAAGTCGATGCCCCCGAGCCTGGTGGCATCCGGCCGGCCTGTCCATACCGGCCACGACCAATCACAGCATCAGAAAAGCAGGCTGGTAGGGTGATCGGAAACCACGTTCCAAGTTCAGCTTGATTACAAGCGCATTAGCCGCGCTTCTATCGCTGCATCCTTAAAAGCATGAGTCATGCAGGGCACGTCCTTGTCAGCGAATAAACGGTGAGACGTGTTAGGGGCAAAAAGTATTGCCCGTTTCGATTCCGATCGCAGCAGAAGAACAGGACACATTGGCGGCGTCGCGGGATGTCGCGACCTGCAATCGCCGTCGAGCGATTGGTAGATACGACGGCTGTGGCCACGGTATTCGAAACAAATCGGTATGGGACAGCGTTGATCGCTCTCTGCAACTCCGGACTAAGGTCGAGGTCAACGTCCGCCATAAGCCGCATTTTCCGAATGTAGAAGCGAGATTTTTGACTGCGTGTCAAAGAATGATAGAGAAACCTGAACTGGATTCGCAGCGGAAGCAGACGCACCCTGCCAGGTGCATCGGGGAGGATAGGCCACCTCGACCAGGCGAAGGCCTCGCTGACGAACTGGAGTTGAAGCTATGTGGTTTATACCCATTAGCATCACTCTCACAATACGAAAAACCCGCACGAGCTGGCAGGCTAGTGTGCGGGTTCAATTCGTAAAGTAAGAGCGGGGGGCAGGATTTCGGTCCTGTCCCTTGCTCCAGCAATATAGTCTCACACACCGTTTTGAACAAGCCCTGGCTCGCGCCGGGGTTTTTTGTTTTGGAGCCCACGATATGCTCGACCACAGCCAGTGACCTAAGCCCCAGAACTTCCTCCAAATTTTGGTAGAGTCCGTCACGATCAGGAGACGGACGGAATGAAGCGTGCACGGTTTACGGACGAGCAGAACATCGGGATGCTGAAGGAGCAGGAGAGCGGCCAGAGGACGGCCGATGTCTGCCGCAAGCACGGAATATCCGAGGCAACCTTCCACAAATACAAGGCGAAGTATGGCGGCATGGATGTCTCCGACGCTCGGAAGCTGAAGGCCTTGGAAGATGAGAACGCCAAGCTGAAGAAGCTTTTGGCGGAGGCGATACTGGACAACGCCATTTTGAAGGACGTCGCATCAAAAAATGTATGGTCCGCCTCGTCCGTGCAAGGGTACGCGACATCGTAAACGACGATTCCAGTTGCATAAATGTATCCGGCCTCTCGCGAGTGGGCTGCGGTTGCAGCCAGGCCATGATGAGATCCGCACACGCCGTTCCCAATAAATGGTTCGGGCACGAGCCCGCTTTTTTGCACAGGGCTTACGGCATGTTGATCCACTGTTTCGTCATCACTATTCCCGAGCCTTGCAATCGAACCAGCAGCATCAGGCGAATGCAGGATCTCTGCGCTCGTAGAGTGCTCCCGGCTTGGTCAGGACGACCCAGACGATCCGGGCCATTTTGGCGGCAAGTGCGACAACAGCTTTGTTCGGGTGCATTCGGGCTTGAAGGCCATCCAGCCAGTTCCCCAATCGATCTCGTGTTCGGTCGAGGTGCCGAAAGCAGGATCGTGCCCCATGTACGAGAAGTTTGCGAACATAGCGGTTCCCTCGCTTGCTGATGCCGAGAAGCTTCTGCTTTCCGCCGGTGGAGTATTCCCGCGGCACGAGGCCAAGCCATGCAGCGAGATCGCGGGCCTTTTGGAATTGCCTGCCGTTGCCAACGGCTGCGAGGAGTGCCGTCGCACCCAGCGCTCCGATTCCGGGGATCGTCATGAGCCGTCGAGCGACATCCTCCCTATTGGCGATCGCCTCGATCTCGCGTGTGACGTCGGCGATGCGTTGCTCCAACTGGCGCAGATCATTGAATAGATCGGTGAGAAGCTTTCTCATCGCCCCAGACAAGCCGTTCGACAAATCTTCCAGCGTCTGCGGAAGGTCGAGCTTGAACAGCCCGGCTCCCTGCCGGAGCGCGATCCCATATTCGAGGCAAAAGGCTCGCATTTGGTTGATCAGGCGCGTTCGCGTGCCGATCATCTGGTCGCGCACTCGATGCAGCGCCTGCAGGTCGGCCTGCTCCTCGCTCTTGATTGCCGCAAACCGCATCGTCGGCCGAGTAGCTGCTTCCGCGATAGCCTCCGCGTCGATGATGTCGCTCTTGTTGGACTTCACGTAAGGCTTCACGAATTGCGCCGGGATCAGGCGCACCCTGTGACCGAGCGCCTGGATCTTCCTCGCAATCCACTGAGAGCCAGCGCAGGATTCCATCCCCACCACCGCGGGTGTTGCGCGTTCGAAGAACTGCAGCAGCGTGTCGCGCCGAAAGCGAACCTTCTGGACGACAGTGCCGTCGCTTCCCAAGCCTACGACGTGGAAGATGTTCTTGCCGATATCGATTCCGTAGACGGCCGCAGAGCGCGGCATATTGCGTTGTGGCATGGCAACCTCCTTTGGTTTGGCCGCCTCATGATGAGGCTGGAGGACGAGGCGGACCATCCCATTAGTGGTGACGCCCGCAGCAAGGCGGAAAGCTGTCGCGCATCTGATGGATCACCACCAGATGAGCGAACGGCGGGCGTGTAAAGCCATTGGCTATTGCCGGATGATGATCCGTTACGAAACCAGGCGCAGCGATGACCATGACCTTCGCGAGCGGATGAAGGCGCTGGCGCATGAACGCCGCCGCTTTGGCTATCGACGCCTTCATGCGCTGCTCCGGCGCGAGGGTCACCTTGTGAACCACAAGCGGCTCTTCCGGCTCTATCGGGAAGAGAAGCTGACGGTGCGCAAGCGCGGCGCGCGGAAACGAGCGATGGGCACACGCGCGCCGATGCTGATCCCGCTTGCCGCCAATGATCGCTGGTCACTGGACTTCGTGTCGGATCAACTCACCGATGGTCGCAGGTTCCGGATGCTGACAGTCGTCGACGATTGCACCAGGGAATGCCTGGCACTCGTCGCCGATACGTCCCTTTCCGGCCTGCGGGTTGCCCGTGAGCTGGAGCGGATCATCGAGGGACGAGGCAAGCCGAAGATGATCGTCAGCGACAATGGCAGCGAGTTCACCAGCAACGCGATCCTGCAATGGACGGATCGGACCAAGGTGGAATGGCACTACATCGCGCCTGGCAAGCCGATCCAGAACGCCTTCATCGAAAGCTTCAATGGGCGGCTGCGAGACGAGTTCTTGAATGAAACGCTCTTCTCGTCACTGACCCATGCTCGATCGGCGCTCTTATCTTAGCGCAGCGATTACAACGATCATCGACCACATTCTGGACTCGGCTGGATGACACCTGCCGAGTTCGCCCAGACAATCAACCCGCGACGTGATGTGGTGCTGCGCAGCCGGAATGGCTACGCACCGGTCATAAACAGAGTCGGATTGAGGAACTGCTGCCTTGGAACTATGCTGCTAGATATACAAAAGCTTCAGGCCCTGGCGGTGCTCAACGGCCTCTGTCTTTAGTTCAGGTTGTTGCGTAAGGCCGCTTCAAAAGTCCTGTTGCTCGGTTTTAGCTCTTCAAACTCTTCATCAAAACACCGCGAGTGAGCATCAAGTCGAGGGCCGCTTTTGCCACAGACGAAATGCGTTCCAGCCAACCGGAAGCAATAACCGCGTCGTCACCGACATCACCAATATCTGCAACTGCAGCGTTAACAACTGAAAGCACTTTGGTAACGGCGTCCACCTCCGGAGGAGTCATTGTCTCGGGTGATCCTTTCGGCCAAGGCGAAACAGGGTTCTCGTCATCCACCCAATCATAAAACATCTCGAAGAACTCTCGCGAACTCATTCTTCGAACGGCCTGAGCGCCCTCCGCCAACCAACTCATCGAGTCCATGACTCTATTTCGAGCACGCTGTTCGACCAAACGTTTTGATGGATTTTCGCTCACTGCTGCCCACCGTTCATTCTTTCAAAGTTCACTATGGAAACTCTGACATCCGTCGTGGCCGCGACTACGCGCCGAATAGAGAATTGCAGTCAAGGTGCAAGCGGAACGCCGCTTACGTGTCAGGGGACGTCGGATTGTGCTTGACGGAATGGTATGACGTTGTTGCCCCGCATGAATGGAAGTGCACCCTCTGTCTCGATAGTTTTGGTGGCTACGTCCAAAGCCTTCACGTCAGAGGTAAACTGCTCCTCCCAAACGTGACTCGTATTTCTGTAGTCGACCACTTCCAGCGTCCAGGTCTTTTCGGTTTCAAGACGGAAGATGTCGATTGAGAAGGCATAGCCATCAATGACAATCACTTTGCTCTTTCCAGAGGTGACAAGGTTATAGGTCACATGGCGAGGCAGTCCTCGCAGATGCCACAGCCGTCTTCATCCATCCAGTTTTTCGAGCGAACTTGCCGACAGCAAAGGCAAACTACACGGTCATTTCCAGCTGAGGACCTTTCCGGCGGCCGAATTTCGATGCGGGCGTCGTCCTCGGGATGAGTAAGCTCGTTCATTTGAATCCTCGGCAACTGTTTACGAGCGACAGAAGATGGTTAGCCAAACGCCGCTAACAAGATGGAGTGCCGCCTTGATTTGAGAAATATCGCGTCCCCAGATGTTGGTCAGGCTTCACTCTTGAAACAGCTAACGCCTTCACAACGCCTTCACTGCTTGGGCAGCAACACCAACTTCAAACGCTTCGCCATCTAAAATCTCTAAAATCCGATCAATGCCGTACGGCTTAGGAAGGAAACGCCAGTCGTTCAGAGGCTCACGACCAATGCGCCGTCCCGAGGTAACGATGGTTTTTGTCGAGGGAGCAAAATCAGCCACCATGGCCGCAAGGTCGAGGCCGGTAAGATGGCCAGGCATATCGACGTCCGTTATCAAGAAATCGAAGGGTGGGTTGCGGCCAAGTACTGCCACTGCTTGCAGGACATTTCCAGCCTCCACTAACCTCGTATCCTTCATCAATCAAGGCGTCTGCCAAAACTGCTCGGATAAGGACCTCGTCCTCGACAAGAAGCACGGACTTCGGCATGCAGACGGCCTCCATTTGCTGTTTCGAGAACAACTCCGTCGACACCCTGAAAGGTCTGCCCTTTCGGCGACTGTTTGGAAACATATTTAATAAAATGCAAATTAACGAGCGCGGCTTCCCAAACGGCAGACTTCACGGTGAGCTTTCAAGAACACAAGCGTGTGCGTTCAGCAAACAAATAGGAAGCCGCCGACTACGGTGAGCAATATCGATCTTCGAAGAAGCGTCACGGGGTCTCTGGAGCTTTGCCCCTAAACACCTCCGCCAAGTAGTCAACAAACACCCTGATTTTGCGAGGAATGTGAGGTTTATGGGCATAAAACGCAAAGATCGGCTGCTCAACCGGCTCGTAATCCGGCAGCAACTGGACAAGGCGATTATCCGTTATGTCCTGAGCGACCATGAAATCGTTTAATAGGGAATACCCTGCTCCCATCAGGCACGCGTTTCTAACCGCTCGCGCCGAGGTCATGGTAATGTGCTGCGGCACTTCAAAGTCGATTACATTTCCCTGATGCGAAAAACTATGAACGCGCCCCCATTCCCCGCTAACCTGGGTAACGGATGGGCAGGCTCTGATCTCGTCCAAGGTTTTGGGGAACCCATATCTCGTGCAAAACTGAGGCGTAGCGACAAACACGATCCTCTGCGTGGAAACCCTTTGCGCAATCAAGGATGTGTCGTTCAAGGGGCCAACCCTAATGGCTACATCGAAGTGTTCTCCAATGAGATCGACCAACCGATTGCCAAGATCGATTGAGACATTTAGTTGCGGAAATCGTTTGACGAACTCTGGGATCGCGGGTGCCAAGCACTCGTTGCCGAAGGCTGTTACGCAGGAGACGTGGAGATGACCGCGAGGAGTCTCATGGCGTTCGCGCACCGCGTTCCGCATCATTTCAAGCTCGTCCAAAAGGCTGATGCTTTTCCGAACGAACTCCATTCCGGCGTCTGTTAGTTTAATACGTCGCGTGGTTCGATTGAAAAGACGGACACCGAGGTCAAGCTCCAAGTCTGCCACGATGCGGCTGACTGATGCAGCCGAAAGCCGAACCTCCCGGCTCGCAGCGGAGAAACTGTTATTCTTGGCAACAGCTACGACCACCTTCATGGCCTCGATCATATCCATGCGCCATTTTTCCGAATTTCAAAATAGTATCTCTTATCTTTCACTGATTAACACGAGCGGCGGTTCTATGCATCATTGCTGTAAACGCCTTAATGGAGGAGATGGACATGTCGATTAATCCTAGCTGGATACTCCGCAGCTACCCTTCAGCAATGCCATCTGCCGAGAACTGGAGCCTGGAGGATCGTCCAATTCCGATGGCTGCGAATGGCGAATTGGTGGTGAAGACTCTGTGGCTCTCTGTGGACCCCTATATGCGCGGCCGGATTAACCCTGCAAAGAACTACGCTGCCGGTTTTAGAATTGGTGATGTGATGTGCGGGGGTGGAATTGGCGAGGTGGTTACATCTGAATCCGCAAACTTCAAGGCAGGCGACCTCGTAACGAGCGATCATTTTGGCTGGCAGCCTTTCAGCGCTATCCCGGCTACGTCGGCCAAGCTACTGCAAACCAACGATGCTCCGATCCAGTCCGCCCTAAGCTATCTTGGCATGCCCGGCCTCACCGCGTACTTCGCCCTCCTAAAAACCGCGATACCTAAAGTCGGGGAGACAGTGTTGATCTCGGCCGCTTCTGGAGCGGTGGGGCAAATTGCCGGACAAATCGCGCGCATCAAAGGCTTCGACCCGGTGGCTGTCGTGGGCTCGGATGAGAAGCTGGAATGGTGCAAAGAGCTTGGATATCGGACCGGTGTCAATCACAGAAGCTCAACTGATCTTGCGGCCGATGTAGCCAACGCATGCCCAAAGGGCATCGATGTTTTTATCGACAACACGGCGGGACCGATCCACGACGCGGCAATGCTTGCTCTCAACACGTTTGGCAGGGTGGTGGTGGTCGGGACTATCTCCTTGGCCAACCGGTTTGACCAGCCCGATATCGGTGTCAGGCATCTGCGAAGGACGCTCATCACCCGTGCGCGGATAGAGGGGTTTCTGCTCGATGATCATGAACAAGAATACGAGACTGCGACTGCCGATCTCCTATCTTGGCACAAACAGGGACTGCTTCAGACAAGGGAAGATGTAACGGAAGGGATTGAGTCCGTGCCGCATGCTTTCGTGAGGATGCTGAAGGGTGAGAATTTCGGAAAGCAACTGGTCAAGCTGTAATGATTCGAACGGTGATTTGACCAACCGGTCTCAAGGGCAAAATCTTGCGGCGCTTAGATGATTATCGGGCAATGCTAAACAGGGCGGATGTTGTCGTCGCTCATGCCTTTCCGGGCTGCAAATAGGATACGTTTCTCAACAGAGTTGGGGGCGTCTTTTTTCCCATTCCGCGCCGCAGCTGCATTACTCTCGGGATGGAATTCTCGCTATGTAATTAGCATCAAAACTGACTTGACGAGTCACCTGCGCTATCCGACAAGGGATTTATTCCCTTGGAGACATATATGCACACTGGCACCGTCAAATGGTATAGCCACGAAAAGCGCTTCGGTTTCATTACAGCAGACAGCGGTGGGGACGTATTCGTTCACGAAAATACACTTAAAGCAGCCCAGCTGGATACGTTGCTGATCGGACAGAAGGTTTCCTTCACCGCTGATTTAAAGACCCCCAAGCCTCGTGCCAACTCGATTATGGTGACTGCTAATCCTGAACGCCGGAAAAGCGTTGAAGAATTTGAAGAGGAATGGGGCCTGCGAAAGTCCTGACTACTTACCAGTAAAACATACCCGCATACCACGTTGGCCAGTAGGCACTCTTCCCCCGTTCACGCGGATCGAACCATCTGCGCATGCGGCTATGCTTTTGTTGGACCCACGAGTCGAGCACACCTTGTCGAGTGGGCTAGTTCAGCGCTTGGGGGCGAGCGTTGGTGAGGCGATGAACAAGGATCGTGTCGGTCCTAGAGCCTGCGGCATACAGCTCAATAGCACGGCGCAGCATTTCGGTAAGCGGTGTCTTTACCCCACCTTCCGGATCAGCGCGTGATTGTTGATGTTGTCGCCGAGCGAGGCTTCGACATATGACGATTACAGGGTTTACGCATGGCACCAGTGCTGATGGTCTGCCCCCATGGGGTGATCCGTTTGGAATGTTAGTGCATGCTCGGCCTTGTGGCCACAGCCGGCGTTGACGCTGGCCCATTCTGTTGAGGCCAGACGGCCGCTTCAGGTGCCGGTGGCTTGTAGCCCAACGATGAGTGGGGCCGCACCGTGTTGTAATGCTGTCTCCAGTTTTCGATGATAATCTTCGCCTCTTTGAGCGTGTAGAAGATTTCGCCGTTGAGCAGTTCGTCGCGAAGCTTCGAGTTGAAGCTCTCGCAGTAGCCGTTTTCCCATGGGCTGCCCGGCATGATGTAGGCGGTCTTGGCACCCACTGCCGCGATCCACTCCCGAAGTGCTTTGGCGATAAACTCCGGGCCGTTGTCAGAACGAATATGCGTTGGGATGCCCTTTAGGATGAATAGGTCAGAAAGCACGTCGATGACATCGATGGCCTTCAGCTTCCTCTCGACCCTGATGGCAATACATTCTCGCGTGAACTCATCGATCACGTTGAGCATGCGGATTTTCCTGCCATTGTGCGTCCGATCCTCGACGAAGTCATAGGACCAGACATGGTTCGGGTATTCCGGTCGAAGCCGGATACACGAACTGTCGTTCAACCACAGCCGCCCGCGCTTGAGTTGCTTATGAGGCACTTTCAGCCCCTCTCGCCGCCAGATACGCTCGACCCGTTTGACGTTCACGATCCAGCCTGCCCGATGCAGCATCGCCGTTATGCGGCGATAACCATAGCGGCCATACTGGAGAGCAAGCGCCGTGATGTCAGCGGTCAGCGCCATTTCATCATCTGGGGTCTTGGCGGTCTTGCGCTGTGTGGAGCGATGTTGACCGAGAACCCGGCATGCCCGACGTTCGGACACCTTCAGTTCATCGGTGACATGGTCCACGCAAGCGCGGCGACGGGCGGGGCTCAGAAGTTTCCCTTGGCGGCCTCCGCAAGAATCATCTTGTCCAGCGTGAGATCGGAAACGGCCCGCCGGAGCCGGGCGTTCTCCGCTTCCAGTTCCTTCAGCCGCTTAACCTGGTCGCCCTTCAGGCCACCGTATTCGGACCGCCACCGGTAGTATGTAACTTCCGTCACGCCTATCGACCGGATCGCTTCCGCCATCGATTTCCCCTGCGCATTCAGCACGTCAACCTGACGAAGCTTCGTGACGATCTCTTCAGCCTTGTGTCTTTTCGCTGCCATTTCAATGTCCTTCTGAGGCTCATAAGCCATACTTCATGAAGGATCACTTTTCAGGGGGCAGACCAAGCAAGGGGAGAACTATCGTCAACAGGCTCTCGCGACCCGCAGATCTGGCACGGTTGAAGGCTCTTGTTCGGTAGTCGTCTGGCCTTTCGACCGATATACAGTCAAGGCTTTCGGTCGGATAATGGGCTGGAGGAGAAGGAAATGGCCGGTCGATGCTGGTCAAGGCAGATCGAAGCGGCGGGGCAGTTGATTAGTTTACGAGCCTGGTGGTTACACTCTGGGGTCCTACCCCTTCCGGAACCGGTACCGAGGTAGCATTATACTCTGCATTGAGAACAAGATTGGGCCCCTTTGACAAATGGAGCCGCCTGACAACCACGGCCGTATAGGCGGACGCATCGGCAACTTTATTGTTGGCATCCACAATGAGGTTGCCCATGGGAAGATAAATCGTTCCCAGAAGTTTCCTGGCCTTGTTGCTGGTGATGACGAAATCCGCTTCAGCGGAATCTCGATCCTGAAATGCAATCAATCCAGCCATCGGCCCTGTCTTTGGTGCCTCAACATTGACGATGGAACTGCTTGCGAACTCGAAGCGAGCGTCAGGGCCTGTAAAGTAAAATCCGACGCCTTTCGCCTCTACATGTGAGCTGGATTCGATTATGAGCGGACCATCCTTGATAACGTAAACACCAGGTTTTAAGGTTACTTCTGAGCTGGCGCGGATCGTGAGCCCACCGCAATATACGCCCGGATTTAGCTGTCCAACAAACGACTGATACACCGCATCATGCTGGGAACAGGCGGAAACCTCTGGCGCCGGGCGGGATTCCAAGGGATCTTTGACTGACGGACAGTCGGTGAGGGGCAGCTTGTTAAAATTTCGCGCGGCTCCACCGAAGCCACCCGCGGTACACGCCAAGTCCGCGATAAGGTTCGCATTCCCTTCGGAAATCAGCCCTTTCTCGCTTTCAGCGTTTGAATAAACAGCGCAACGGGGAGCAGATAGCACCGCATTCGTATTCATCGAAATTGTGCCTTCGTCTGACGGATGAAGCCCAATTACGCAAATGTTCGAACTATTGCTGGCCTGAGCGGTCGACCTGACCCTGATTTGCGGACTCCCCTGGAAATAACCCACCACAAAATATGGCCGGTGGTCCTGCTCCAGAACGACCGTAACCTGTTTGGCAGTCGCATCCACCTGGACGTCGGCGGTATAGATGCCCGACCCGCCCGCGCGCAAATTGATATCGAGATAGCTTTCGACGACTGCCCTAGCAGCATTCTCCGTCCAACCGCTCAAACCGGCTTCCTTAGCGGCGGCAAGCGACGCGGAATCTGCGGCCGCCTGCAATTCCAATCGGTGATTGACGAATGCCCCAAAATCCACCGCACCCCCTGCCACGCCCAGAAGAACCGGTGCAAGTATGCCGAACATCAAGGCCATATGGCCTTCCCGCGACTGCCAAAATCTTCGGAATGCATGAAAAGGCATCAACGCGCTGCCTGGGCTTGATGGGGGATTGGAGGGGAAGTTACAAATTCTAGGATGTTAGATGAGGGAACAGGACGAGAGAACAGGTATCCCTGGACGAGGTCGATCCGTGCGTTACGCACTGCATTCAATTCTGCTTCGGTTTCAACGCCCTCCGCAACGGTGGCCAGGCCTAGATCACGGGCAATCTGTGCGGAATTCTCAAGAAACTTGACGACGACGGCGTCCGACGGACATGCCTCAATGATTTTCCGGTCGAATTTCAATTCAGAGAATGGACACAGACGCAGCAATTCGAAATTCGATGCCCCTGTACCGTAATCGTCGAGAGATAATTTGAAGCCAGCAATGCGTAAACGCGCCAGCGCCTCCACAAGGTAACTCAGATCTGTCGGAAGTGACCGCTCGGTGAGTTCAAGACAAATCTTCTCAGACGCGATCCCTGCGCTCTTAACGCGCTCTGTAATCTGTCCGGCCATGCCGGGGAGTTCCAGGACCGATGAGTCGAAATTGATGGAGGTTTGAATATCGTGTCCCTGGTTCTGCCACCGGCTTATATCGTCGAGGACAATATCCATGATCTCGAGCGAGACCCTGGCGAGTTCATCGGTTGAGGCGATTGCATCGAATACACGGTTGGGTCCGTAGATGCGGCCACTCTCCGCGCGCAAGCGTATAAGGGCCTCAACTCCTTCCATAGCGCCGGTCCGCACATTGAACTGAGGCTGGTAGTAGGCCTGCAAGGTACAGAAGTCGCGGCTGAAGACTTCATCTGGCTTGATCGTTGCGGTCTCTTCGCGGCGCTCGAGTTTAGCGAGCAGTTCCTTTACCTCGCTTAGTTGCAATGGTTTGCGGAGGCTGCCGGCAATACGGACACCCAGCATCTCTCCCATCAATCCTGCAGATCGTAGGGTCGCCGCTGCCTCACCGCTGGAAATCACAATCTGACCGTTGAATCCGTGCTCAGCAGCGAGGCGAAGAAATCCAAGCCCGTCCAGATCGGGCATATTGAGGTCCAGCAAAACGAGATCAAATGACCTGGCCATCATAAGCGTGATACCCTGATCACCGCTGGCAGCCGAATCGACTTCGCCGTCGATAAGAGCGCTCAGAACACTCTCCGCAACCGTTCGGAATATCTCGTCGTCGTCAACAATGAGGCATTTCAGGCAGGGCTTCATTAGCGTCTCCTCAAGGCGAGTTGATCACCTTCACCCCAACAAAGTCTTACCTTTAAGCGCTAAATTTTGGAGAAGCCGCCAGATCAGGCAAAATTTTAAGTCCCGGCCGACTAATCTATTGGCCTCTGCAAGTGGAGTATCGTATGGCGCCTGTGCATTCAATTTCCAAGCGTGTGGCGCGGATCGCGATTATCGGCGTGGGAACAGGCATCACGCTTAGCGTCGGGCTATTTCTGATCCAGGATTTCCGGCAGGCCATCAAACTAGAAACAGCCCGATATCAAAGCGCCGCTTATGCGTTTGCAGCGGCTTCGAGTGACGCGGTGGCCAAATCGGACACCCGCGCGGCATTAGAGGTCCTGAGAGGTGTCAAAAATCTCCCCGACGTCAACTATATCGCGGCGCTGGATCAGAACGCCCATCCATTTGCGGAAATCGGTTCAGGGTCGCACCTGATAGGCCCGGACGGCGAGATGGTGGATTTCTGGTCAGCTTCGATACGCGTTGAAGCCACGGTTAAAGCGTCTGGAATCACCGTTGGAACGATCGTCATGCAAGCCGCCAATGATGAACTTCTCTGGCGCTATCTGAAGGCGCTCCTTAGCGCGGGGTGCGTCGCACTCTTTCTGGTCATTGTCGTGGCTTGGTTCGCGAAGCGACAGATCACGTCTGTCATGCGGCCACTTTCCTCACTTGCCGACCAATTCCACGATATTGGAAATCAGCCCGACCTTTCGACCCGCATCGTCAAGGAGCGTGACGATGAAGTCGGGATTCTGATCGATGCGTTCAATGACATGTTTGGACGGATCGATGAGCGCGACCAGTTGCTTGCGCGCCACAGAGAGTCCCTTGAGCAAACAGTTGAAGAGCGGACCGCTCAGCTGCGACTTGCAAAGGAGGATGCTGAAGCTGCCAATGCCGCCAAGTCGGACTTTCTCGCAACCATGAGCCATGAAATTCGCACCCCCATGAATGGGATGTTGGTCATGGCTGAAATGCTTGCAGCTGCACCGCTAGCGCCGCGTCACCTGCGTTTTGCGGAAATTATCACCCGATCTGGCAAGAACCTTCTTCACATCATCAATGACATCCTGGATCTTTCGAAAGTCGAAGCGGGCAAGATTGATTTAGAGCAAGTCGCGTATTCCTTAGATGACGTGATCGAAGACGTGCTGTGCTTGTTTGCGGAGCGCGCCAGGGAGGTCAATCTCACCCTTGCTGTCGTGGTGGAACGGTCCGTGCCGCGCCGGATCTACGGAGATCCAACGCGAATGTCCCAGATTCTGAGCAATCTTGTGAATAACGCGCTGAAGTTTACGGAACGCGGTGGCGTCTCCGTCGTCGTTCACGGCCCTGATCCTCAGGGCATGCTGGAAATATCCGTCACGGATACGGGCATCGGAATGACACCTGACCAGGTAACACGTGTGTTTGATCGCTTCCAGCAGGCCGATGCCTCGATTGCCAGGCGTTTTGGAGGTACGGGCCTCGGATTATCGATTACCAGGCAGCTTGTCGGATTAATGGGAGGGCGGATTTCTGTATGCTCCGAGCAGGGCTCCGGTTCAACCTTCACCGTGAGCCTGCCGTGCGAACGGGCTGACGATGCCGGAGTTGTCGGCTTGGAAAACCGCCGTATCGTCCGGATCGTCGATGAAGACCGGCTGTCACGGGCTGCGACGGAACGCGCCTTGATTGATCGAGGTTTCGAAATCGCGGGCGATCCGACGATCAGGCCGGACTTTCTGTTGTTGAAAGCTGGCCAGGACTACACTTTCGAAACGTGCGATTGCCCCGTCATCCTACTCAGGGGTTTTGCCGGAACAGGTGCAACTGTACCCTCGCATGTGGAAGTCGTTCATGAGCTCGCGCTCCCTCTTCATCGTCAAAATCTCGACCGGTTATGCTCAGCAATCAATCAAAATGACATTGCGTCTTTGAAGGCAGCGGCGACGGACGTCTCCAGCGGACATGTTGTCTCGGACTTCTCCCGCCTGCGGGTTTTGGCGGTTGACGACGTCGCGGTGAACAGAGAAGTGCTTTTTGAAGCTCTGAAGTCGTTTGGTATCACCTGCGACTTGGCCGCAAGCGGCACGGAAGGGTTGGAGCGAGCCCGAAGCTGCCATTACGACGTCATTTTTATGGACTGCTCGATGCCCGATATCGATGGCTTCCAAGTGACCAATGAGATCCGCGCCTATGAAAAAACGACGCAACGCCCGGCCAGTTTTATCGTGGCCCTTACAGGGCATACCGGAGGGAGAGAAGGTGAGAGATGGCGCTCGGAGGGTATGGATGCCCACATTGCCAAGCCGTTCAACATCCGGCAACTTCTTGCCATTCTAGAAGGTATTCCCAGCGAAAACGGGATTTCTGAAAAACATGACGATCACTCCGGTAGCCCTTCGGAGCCTGTCTTGTCCCCTGCTTCTCTGGCAATGTTCGACGAAATTCTAGAGATGACCGGCACCGATCTCAGAAAAAAGGTCTTTCCCCTATTTATTCAGCAGGCACCGACCTTCTTCGAGAAAGTTCGAGCTGCAATCGACAGCACAGATACGGAAGCGGCTTCTCTGGTGCACGCAATGAAGTCGAATTGCTCTAGCGCCGGCGCGCAACGGGCAATGATCCTATGTGAGACGTTGGAAACAGCGTTGAAAAACGGCCAGCTCTGCTCGCCCCTGCTTGTTTTTGAGCTAGGGCAAGCGGTTTCAGACGCTGTTGTTATGATGGAGGCCCAACTTCAAAGGGCAGCAAAATCAAGTGCGGCCTGACGTCGTAATCTGTGCCTATTGACGATTGGTCTTTTGGACTTTCAAGGGCATAAGACGGGCGAATGAAACGCAAGGCTTTTCGCAAGGTCGTGCAACTCTTCGGCGCAGGCATATCGGCGGATGAACTGGGGAAGAAGGGACTGCGGTAACTGCAGGAGGAGAAGAACCTGAAAAAGTTGTGAATTCTTTATTGCTTAGACGAAGTTTCAAACGCGGCAGGCAATGCCTAGCAACGCGGCCTGCTCGGCAGCCCATATATTGGAAATTACGTCAGGCGAGGTCTTAGTTTGTTGATTGCCACCGAGACTGACCCAATCCTCGGACATGTATGAAGCGCAGGAGATGTGTTATCTTTCGACGCATCAATCGATGGGGAGCCGACATGACTGAACTGGCCTTGCATCACGTTTCCATCATCACGAAAGACCTCGCCAAGTCACTGCCGTTTTATCGCGATGTCTTCGGCCTCACCGAGATAAAGCGCCCGGATTTTCCTGTCGCGGGAGCCTGGCTAGCCTGCGGACGGCTTCAGGTACATCTCGTGGTCCATCCCGATGGCACCTTCAGGCGCAAAGCCGTCATCGACCGAAATGACTGGCATTTTGCGTTTAACACGGAAGACTTCGATGGCATCGTGAGCAAGCTCAAATCCCTCGGCTTCAGCTCCGATCTTGCGGAAGCTGACCCGAAGCATATGCTTGTGTTCAGGTCGGGCCTGGCAGGCTTTCCCCAGCTTTACCTGCGCGACCCCGATTTTAACGTTGTCGAGATCAATGGCGCTCCCTGAGAACACACAAGGTTTGGCGACTACTTCGTCTGACCGGCAACAGTTTGTTCGTCCCTAACGGCTGAGGCATCACTAGCTCCCACGATCCGGACACGCAGGCCATCATAGCGCTCCACGTTTGCCTTCGGTTCACGCAGCAAGGTTAGTGCCTGTGGCATGTCGATGTCAGGACCGTCAGTCTTCTTCCGATCGATCGCACGATGCGGCAGGCTCAGCACATGCGTTTTGGTCGCGACGCATTGATCCAGAGCCAATTCGACAGCCCCAACGACGACCTGTTCGTCGCGCTAAAACACCAAAGCGAGGATGTCGGCCATCTCTCAATAACTACCGGGAGGCGAAGCATTTGGTCCTCACGTTGTCGAAACGCTAGCGGTAATTCCAGTAATGAAGCACCATTGCGCAAGACACCAGGCTTGCGCTGGATAACGGCAAGGTAATGCCGCCAGTCGTAAATCGTTCGTATCTCTCCGCCGAAGGCCGTCTGCCCTGACTTGCTGATTGGCGTTAAGTCCATGGCTTATGTCATGCGCTACAATCATTTCCCCGATTGAGGTTTTGTCCGCCGATGATCTTGGTCGCCGGCGGGATTGGTCGGACGAAGAGAAAGTCCGGATCGTCGAGGAGAGCCTGCAAGGCTTTCGGCAGGGCTCAGTGACGGCACGGCGATATGGACTGTCGCGGTCATTGTTGACCCGCTGGCGTCGGGAATACCGCAGTGGCCTTCTGAGCGGTTCCGCTCCAACGGGCTTCGTGCCACTTTCGATTTCGCCGCCAGCGGCGGCATCTTGCGAGGTAGCCCCACCTCTCCGATCTGAGGACAACAAGACGATCGAGATCGGGCTGCCGAACGGGCGACGGCTGACGATTCCGGCCTCGCTTGATCCGACTATCCTCGCGCGCCTGCTGCCGGTTCTGGACGCGCCATGATCGCCTTTCCGGCCGGGGTGAAGGTGTGGATCGCGGGCGGCGTGACGGATATGCGTTGCGGTATGAACAGCCTGGCGCTGAAGGTTCAACAAGGTCTTGGCCGCGATCCTCATGGCGGCGAAGTCTTCTGCTTCCGAGGTCGCAAGGGTGACCTGATCAAGGTCCTGTGGCATGACGGCGTCGGCATGTCGCTCTACATAAAGCGCCTTGAGGCGGGCAAGTTCATCTGGCCGGTCAGCGAGAATGGCTCCGCCGTGCCGGTCTCGGCGGCACAGTTGGGATATCTCCTGGAAGGGATCGATTGGCGCAATCCTCGCTGGACGCAACGGCCTGCGGCGGCAGGCTGATCGCTATCATTCCTCTGTTTTTGTTGGGCTTTCAGCATGTGACATGGTAGCTTTCGGCCATGGATGATGCTGCTTCGGAGATAGCCAGATTACGCGCCGCGCTTGCAGCATCGGAAGCGCGTGCCGCCTCCGCCGAGGCCGATCTCGCTCAGGTGCGCGCCGTCGTGACGACGTCCGAGGCGATGATCCGGCACCTCAAGCTCGAGATCGCCAAGTTGCGTCGCGAGCAGTACGGCCAGAGTTCGGAACGGCGCGCCCGGCTGATCGACCAGATGGAATTGCAGCTCGAAGAACTCGAGGCCGACGCCACCGAGGACGAGATCGCCGCGGAACGCGTGGCAGCGAAGATCACAAATGTCTCCGCCTTCGAACGCCGCCGGCCAGCCCGTAAGCCGTTTCCCGAGCACTTGCCGCGCGAACGCGTGATCATCGAGGCTCCGGCGCACTGCGCCTGTTGCGGCTCGGCCCGGATCGTGAAGATGGGCGAAGACATCACCGAGACGTTAGAGGCGATTCCGCGCCAGTGGAAGGTGATCCAGACGGTGCGCGAGAAGTTCACCTGCCGGGACTGCGAGAAGATCAGCCAGCCACCGGCACCTTTCCATGCGACCCCGCGTGGATGGGCGGGACCGAACTTGCTGGCGACGATCCTGTTCGAGAAGTTCGGCCAACATCAGCCATTGAACCGCCAGGCTGAGCGCTACGCCAGGGAAGGCGTCGATCTCAGCCTCTCCACGCTGGCCGATCAGGTCGGAGCCTGCGCGACGGTGCTACAGCCGATTCATGATCTGATCCGCGCCCATGTGCTCGCCGCCGGCCGGCTGCATGGCGACGACACAACCGTGCCGCTGCTGGCCAAAGGTGCAACGCGGCAGGCACGAATATGGACTTATGTGCGCGATGACCGCCCCTTCGCCGGCGGTGCCCCTCCCGCGGCGCTCTTCCACTTCTCTCCCGATCGCGAGAAAATCCATCCCAACACGCATCTCGCTGGGTGGCATGGCACACTGCAAGCCGATGCCTATGGTGGCTACAACGATCTTTATCGTGCGGACCGCAGCCCTGCACCGGTAATCAGCGCGCTTTGCTGGAGTCATGCGCGGCGCAAGTTCTTCGAGCTGGCCGACATCGCCGGCAACGTGCGCAAGGGCAAACCCGCTCATGAGATATCGCCGGTCGCACTCGGGGCCGTGGCCCGCATCGACGCTCTCTTCGATATCGAGCACGACATAAACGGATTACCTGTCGAGGACCGGCTCGCAGCACGCCAACAACATGCTCGTCCGCTCGTCGAGGAACTGCACGACTGGCTGATGGCGCAGCGCACCCAGATGTCCAAGCACAATCCCGTCGCCAAGGCGATCAACTACATGTTCGAGAAGGAGGGGCGCTGGGAAGCCTTCACCCGGTTCCTCGATGACGGCAGGCTTTGCCTTTCGAACAATGCGGGCGAGCGCGCTCTGCGTGGGATCGCTCTGGGAAGAAAGGCATGGCTGTTCGCCGGTTCCCAGCGTGGGGGCGAGCGCGCTGCCTTCATGTATTCCCTGATCGTCACGGCAAAGATGAACGATATCGATCCGCAGGCTTGGTTGGCGGATGTCCTCGCCCGCATGCCCAACCTTCCCGTGTCACGACTGCCGGAACTGTTGCCGTGGAACTGGACCGCCGCCGGCAGCGCACGGCAGATGGCGGCCTGATGGCGCGACCGACCCATGTCTACACGATCGAATACGTCGCCACGCTGATCGGCGAGAACCTCGAGCTCGTCCAGGAAATTGCCAGCAACTCAGACAACATCGACTACGGCGAGATGATCCGTAAGCGTGTAGGCGATCCCACGTAGCGCGTTTGTTCGCGGAAGCTCATTTTCTGCATGAATCATGCGGAGAGTCATATGAGCGACAAGGTGAATCAGGGCCGGACGTTTGAAGTTTTGACGGCGA
>NZ_QFBC01000003.1 GCF_003122325.1 Rhizobium album | reverse complement strand
TTCGTCCAGCCATTCCTTCTGGTTCTCTTTGCTGCGCCAATTGATGCACGCCGCCCAAGTCGAAAGGTCATATGACATTTGGATGAATTCGAGGATTTGCCTTCTAATGTCACCCCCCACCATTTGCATCGAGGGTGGTGGGGGTGCCCCCTCTGTTTTCTCGGGTTTCTCGGTCATGGGTCGATTGCCTCGTCGCGCTGATAGTTGTTGATGACTACGCCGGTCCTGGTGTCGACAACGTCGCCGTTCATTTTCCGACGGAAGCGCTGTTGGAAGCCGCCGGCAGAAGCTGGCTTGATCCCGAGGTGCTTCTTGCGGACGCGGGCAATCTTGGCCTTCACGCCCATCTCCACCGCCGTCTTCTTCTTGTGGGCTTCCTTCAGGGCGGGGGCGAGATTGGATTCCCGGTGCTGGCCGCCGAGGATGAGGGCGTGGATATGCTCCAGTTCCCAAACATCGCAGGGCTGGATCTTCCGGCCGGTCAGGTGGCAGATGCCGTTGTGAGCATCGAAAACCCTCTGGCGGACTCTGTCTGGCACTTTCTGGTCGTCGGTCTTCCCGATCCATTCTGGGACGGTGCGGGCCATTATGCTGCCCTCCGCTTCTGCTCTTGCCGCTCTTCAGGCGTGGGTGCGACGTATCCGAATTCGCGAGCGAGAAGTTCCGTCGCCGCATTGAAGAACGCGATCATCTCGGGTTCATCGCACTGCCGGGTGTTGATTGCGCGGGGAACTCCCACTAGAAAGCCGTTCGCGAGACGGATGGTGTCGACGAATTTCACGGCGGGCCGGATGTAGGCATCCAGCGCCTCTTTGCTCGGCGAGCATCCGGTCGCGTCGATGCAGTCTTGCAGCGTCGCCCAATAGGCCTTGAGGCGGTCCATGTTGCGCCACTGCTTGATTTCCAGCTTGACGCGCTGGCCCTGCTCGATGCCGTCGAGAGCCTGCAGGTCGTATTGCATCTCGGGAATGAGCGAGTTGCCGCGACGGATGAAGGCGTAGACGGGCTTTTCTGTTTTTGCCATGATCAGCCCGCCATAAGTGGATGGTTTCGAATGGCGGCGATTTCGCTTTCATTGCTCGGCGACGTGGGCGCACCATAACGACGCACCTTCTCAACGATCTCAGCGAGTTCTTCGTTGAAATCCTTCACGGCCGTGGCGATGGTGGCAATGTACGCCTCATCGCGATAGGCCCGTTTCACGAACAACGGGAGCTTCGGCCAATAGACGACGATATCGATCCATTCCCGTTCGGCGACCCAAAGTGCACCCTGGCACTGCGCCTTATGCTCCGGAGGGAAATCGTCGCGGAACAGCGTTTCGATCAGCAGGTGTGGGAGTTTTGACTTCGCTTCGAACATCCCCCGGTCCCCGATCAGCCCATCAGGGCTTGCGCCCTTGTCGCCGTTGCGAATGAACCCGACGCTCTGAATTTCTGCGTCGGCTATGAAGGAATATTTCTCGCGGGCCTCGCCTTCCATGACGTGGCCGCGATCCATGTGCGCATTGCTGTAGCCTTCCGTTGGCTCGCCTGTCACGACTTCGCCAGCCAGCTTGTACAGATAGGTTTTGCGCGTCTTGCTTTCCCCGCCACTGCGGCCGGATGCCATGACGGTGTGAAATTCAGAGGCGGTCGGAATGCCGGCACGCGCATGAAACCACTCAGGAGAATTCTGGTCGCAGTTGAAAATCTGGATCATACCGAGGCCCTTTCCATCTTTGCCTTTTTCTGATTGAGGAGGCGAACGGCGTCGTCGAAATCGGAGGCCAGCATGTCGGGGATGGCGTCGATTTTCCCGAGGCGGCAGAACTGCTCGGTGTCGGACCCGGTATCTTCCAGAAGGGCGCGGATGGTCTTCGCTTGCTCGGCCGTTATGAATTCCGGCTCATCCTTCGGAGCCGCGTTCCCATCGCGGTCGTCTCCTGTCGAAATATTGAACAGCATGCAGAGGAGATAGCGCCGGCCATAAGTTGCCGTGCTGCCGAACGCCTGGGTGCCGGTCTTGTTCACCGCGCCCTTCGCTCCCGCGCCGTCCACCGGGATTGCCCCGACGCCGTTGCGGACATACCCTCCGGAGTGAGATATCTCCCACTTGACCAGTAATTCGCCGAGTTCATTGTAGCCGTCGGGCTGGAAAGACACGCCGAAGCCGTGAGCGTAAATGATCGGCATGGCCTGTTCTTCGATAGCGGCTAGATCGGCATAGTTCGATTTGGTGTGGGTATTGCGCCGGTTCCGCATGACTACCGGCAATTCCTTCTGGCATGCTGACATAGCCGTGAAATAAGCAGTCTTCGCCTCGTACTCCCGGTCTTCTCGGGCCTGCTCTCTGGAGCGATCCTCCATCCGTTCTTTCATCGCCAGCATCTTTTCGAGCCGGTCGATAGGAATGTTCGGGTCCATGGCAATGCGTTCGATCATGGCGACCATCGGCGCATCGTTTGCCGGGATAATGTGCCCTTCGTCGTGTTTTGCGAGTGCGTTGGTCATTGTTAGAATTCCATCTTGATGTGAGGGACTTCACCGGCGATGACCGCCAGCACGATTTTCTTCGCAACATCTTCCTTGACGCCTTGGGCCATGATTGCCTGCTTGGCCTCGCTCATGATCTTGCCGCGGTGCTCACGGTCCCGTTCGCGAGCTTCCCGTTCTTCCTGCTCGCGTTTGGCAGCGGCTTGGCGCTCCTGCTCGGCACGCTCGGCAGCTTCTTTGATGGCGCGGGCTTCAGCCTCGGCTTTCGCGATTGCAGCCTGTGCCTTTTGTTCCGCTTCAAGCCGGGCGGCTTCGACCGCGCGGCGCTCGCGTTCTGCTGCTTCCTTCTGGGCGCGCTCTGCCGCTTCGGCCTGACGCCGCACATTCTCGGCGTACTCTGCTTTTTCACGAGCCTCACGGTCGGCGGCTTCCTTGGCGATGCGCTCCTTTTCGAGACGAGCAGCTTCGGCCCGATCACGCTCTTCTTTTTCGGCGCGAAGCTTCTCAAGCTCGATACGGTCAGCCTCGGCGCGCTTGTGGGCCTCAAATGCTGCCTTCACCTTGTCCAGCGCGATCTTGTGAGCAACGCGGGCTTGTTCCTCGAATTCACCAAGTTCTGAGTTGATGACGATCTTCTCCTCCAATTCGTGGAGGAGGATTCCGAAAGCCTGAGGCTCGCCGCCGATGAAGCCGTTACCGCAATCTTCGATGTGCTTGAGGATCGACTTGCAGTAGTCGATACGGGCTTCCTCTTGAGCTTCCCACTGATCGAGCGGGCGGCGGGCGTCGGCTGCAATTTCGTCCAGATCGGCCTTGACGGCGCGGCGCTTGGCATCGACGATGTTGATCTCCTTGCGGCGATCCTCATTCATCTTCTTGCCAGCTTCGTCGATCGCAGTCTTTTTGCGCGTGATCGCATAGGCCTCGGAGGCGATCTTCTTACGGCTCGTCGCTGTTGACAGATCAGGAACGAACGCCTTCACGCCGGCCTTGAGGTCCGCGATGAACTGGGCATACAGATCTTCGTCGAGCAGGACGCACCCTGGATCGGCTTCGACCATGGCGGCAATATCGATGATGTCTCTTTTTTCTGCGATAGCGGACATTAGACCCTCGCCTGGATTTCGAGTTGACGATCGGTGCGGACGAATGCGGAACCGAGAACGGTTGCCAGCATCGCCACGAGCGAAATGAAAAGGATGGCCTGCATGATGAGGTGGCTGACGCTCTTGGCGTGCAGGAGGTGGCCGTATTGATCGGCCTCGCACTGTCCGGCGCATCCGCATTCGTTGTGGTGGCGGAGGTTGCAGGTCATGCTGCCGCTCCTCGGCGAGTTTTGCGAACAAGGCGGAAGCCCATGTCGTCAGCAATCTTCCGGAGCAAGTTGGCGTCGTCGTCTTGCCAGTCGCCGTAACCTAGAACCCTCAAAGAGTTCGCGGAAATCACGACCACTTGAGCAGTATCTGCATGCTGGGACGGCAGGACAGACACCTGGGGGACGTACGGGCGATCATGCAATGGCCTGCCCGCGAGCAAAATAGCGTGATATAGCTTTTCTCCGAAGTTCGGATCATCTCTTATCTCATGAAGACGGTCATTCAGGACCATAACTGCGGTGTTGAACCCCATCACATCCACCCCATAGCCTGCCGGTCCCGGCGCTCGTCATAGGCGCGATCCGGGTCTGGGAGGACTGGAGCCGAGGCTTCGATATCATCCTTCAATAGCGCCCAAGCACGGCTGTTTTTCACATAGTCTGGGAAGCCAGCTTCCAGATCGTCGACGGTGATTTCCCGATCGACTTCCAACTCGTCAGCCTCGTCGGCCCGCTCAAGCCAAGCCTTTGCGAATGTTTCGGTAACATCGATCGTTACCAGCGTCTTCGTGTTGAGGGCCAAGATGCGCGGGCAGTGGTCGCCCGGCTCGTCGAGGAGCATGTCGACGGTATAGCTCTTGCCGGGATTTGTGCTCTCGCTGACGTAGATAATGCCGCTTCGGGTCGTGCCGAACATAAGCAGGACTTCTTCGTCGCTGAGGATGTATCGATCATCTGTGTTTGCCATGTCAGTTATCCTCTTGGATCACTCCGCATATCGGCCTCGGGTGTTGGGAGGCCGATAGATTGAGGGATCAGTCGGCCATAGGGCCGATCAAAGGTTTGATTTCGCTTGGCTCTCGATGCCAAATGCGGCCAGCATCGTCTCGAACGTGGTAAAAGCTCCGGAACTCGGCCACGATGGTGCCGACGAAAGAGGGATTGTTGCCAACCGCCACGGACTGAACCCGCGTCCCGATATCGGGAGAGAAAATCCGGCCCTTCCGCAGTGTCGCCATTGTTCTCTTCCTCTTGTTGCCCGGAGGCGGTTAGGGTTAGAAGCCGCTACTGTCGGGCTGCCGCGGAAGATCCCCATCGTGAAGATGAGAAACTCTCATCGAGCGCCCATCGCGGGTCACAAGAAACATCGGAGGGGACCTATCGACCCAGTCGAGTTCGACATCGGTGATATCGTCCAGGCCGTGCCCAAACTCGTCGCTATCTGCCATGGCCCATGCTCGTGTCTCAGCGTCGTCGAGACTCTCGGCCTTGATCGTGACCCGCACTTCTCCGGTGACTGTGAAGCGCGCCACATACTCGCCAGGCTTGTCGTCCTTCAAAAATTCGGCTGCATCAGCCATCTCTCATCCTCTGGGTTTGGTTTGCCCGGCGGGAACGCTGAACCTGTCCCGCCGCCGATCCCGTTTCGCTACTTGCCTTGCGGCGGGTCAGTCGGGAGCGGGTATGAGCTGCATTATGCACGCTGTAGCGTTCGCGTCAAGCAAATGAACGCTATATCGTGCATTATTTTGCGAGGAGGCGTGCAATCGCTCGAATCGCAAGCACAAAAAAGCCCGCCGGGGAGGCGGGCTGGTGAAGCGCTTGCAAAATGATTGACCCAGAAAAGGAAAAGCCCCGCTTGTTAGGCGGAGCTTCTCATGGGGGAGGCCGGAATCTAGGTGTCTCCTCTCAGAGATGCGGCGGACCTGACCTCCCAAAACCCCTCTCGGGGACAAGATCAATATAATAGACCACGTCGGATATTTCCAATCACATTTTACGTCAGAAACCTAGGGAATAGTTGATACCTTTAGCTATTTCGTCCATGTGCTCGCTCCTAAGAAACTCACTTGGATGGCGCTTCCCGTTCCTTAGCACAAGATCGAGACGGGCATGAGAGACTGTTGTGATGAGCTTGCACCTTGCCCAGCATGGAACGGTTAGGCTCCAATACGACCCCAATGGAAAGAAGATGTCGTCAGGATCGATCGTCTTCGGTTCGACTGTCGAAAATGGAATGATGGTGCACGTTCCGGGCATCGCGCCGTGACGGTGATTGTTGGAGGCAATAGAGATAACTGCGACCTGGCGCTTTTTGCGCATCTCTGGCTCGACGAATGACATGTCGAAGTCGCACATGAGGATCGCGCCGCGTTTCGGGGAGAAGGTGATAGCCATCTATTCAGACTGGGGCTCTAAATGTGATTCTGCAAGTCAATGAACTCCCCCTTATGCCTTTCGGATAGGCATGAGTTGAACCTCAATCAATCCCTGTGCCGCATCACACTTCCGGCCCTTCTGCCTTTATCTTTTCCCATTCCTCCGGCGACAGCGCCGCCTGCAGCGCAGCGTCGGCCATGTCGAGGTATTGCGTCCACATCGGCTTCTTGTCCCGCGCGATGTTCTCGGGGATATCGAAGTAGCTGCATAGGGCGCGAGCTGCGCGCTCGCGGGGTGGTTTCGGCTTTCTGGTCATGGATGCTCCTTTCGTTGTCACGATACCGCGATTCCAAGAGAAAGCGACTCTTTAAACGGGCAGGCGCAACATCTTGTGTCCGTTAACGAGTGTGAAAAAAATCCTAATATTGTTCTTGCTTTGTTCTCATTTTCGCGGAATCATCATCCCTGCCAACATGTACAGGGAGTAGAACAATGGCTTCGTATTTCGTGGTTCAAAGCTTCACATCAGGCAAGGGCGGCACTTTTCCGGACGCCCCAATTCAGGCCCAAAGCCTTCACCAGGCGCGCCGTGTGGCGGAACGGTTGTCCCTCAAGAAATCCATGGTCATCGCGTTTATGCGCGACGGCAATCCTAAGACAGGTGACTACGGCGATCCTAAGCTGATCTTCGCCAAGGGCGACGATCTGCCCGAGGAAGTCGCCGAAATGGAACGCGCATAAGGGGAGGCGGTGGCGTGGCTATTTTCCATCAGTACCGGCCCAAATTCAAAACCCGGAACGAAGAGATTGTAGCAAACCTCTTCGAAGCGGCAGGCGCCACGCCGCCGGCCCCGCCTGAGATTGTCATCAAGAGGAAGGCTGCTGAGATTTCTTGCCTGATGGCGCTGATCCACGGTGGGGATTGGCGGGTTGTTGTAGATCATCAGAAGGGGTTTGTGCTGGTTGCACCCCAACTTCCGCCCGCACGAACTGACCTATAATACCCAGAGCGAGATCTAGCTGGCCAGCGTCAACCCCATACGCAAGCATTGCCGACCTGAGCGCCGCTTCCGGCGACTTTGTGCTCTTTTGTGCTTGTCCGGTCAGAACGTACATGAGGTGTTGGTCGCCGAGCGCGTTCATGACGGATAAAAACTTGTCTACCGCAGGCGCCTTGTCAGCATTCAACATTTGCTGAATGAAATTAGGGCCGCCACCCGCCGCGCTGCTGATGGCGCGCATACTCCGGCCGTCCGCCTCGATTATCTCTCTAAGCCGCTCTTTCCATTTACTTCCCATTGCAAATGGCTACCACGGTCCAGCAAATTTGGCGCGAACGTTATGGCGTGTATTGCGTTGAACGCGATAGCGTGTATACTCGCGTTTTATGAAGAACGATCTCCTCACCGAAATTGAAAAGTTCATGCTAGAGGCCCAGCTGGGACCACACCGCTTTGGCATTTTGGCTGCGAGCAATGGCCGGCTTGTCGACCGCCTTCGCGAGGGCCGACGGATTTGGCCGGACACTGAATTGCAGGTTCGGAAATTCATGCGGGAGCAGCGCAAGAAGCGAAATGCCGGAGCCCCCGCATGACCCACCTCACCGAAACAGAAGCAGAGAAGGTCGGGGCGTTGGCGGAACGGGAGTCGGGCGTTCAGGAAATGCTCTCTGGTTATCTCTCGTTCATAAACCATCGGCCCCGGCTCATTTCGCTTCTCTATGACATCGACATGCTGCCGGAGCAGACGGTGACCCGGGCGGGAGCAATGCGATTGGTCGGCCTTTGCGAAGTGTGGCGCATGGGTGAAGCAGGCGAATTGCTTGACGTGGCCGAGGTCAACGGCGAATGGGCCGCTCCGAAAGGGGAGGCTTGATGCTCTCCGCTTGGACCAGAGCACTCCCTTACTTTGTCGTCGTTTGGCTGACCAAGCGGCACGCCGAGCGCGTCGAAGCTGTCCCCGGCTACCTTTCTGCAAATCCCTACCGTGGCGAAATCCTGTCTTGGAGGATCGATAATGTCTGATGTCCAGGGCGTCGCCCGTGACCAACTCCGCGCTTTTATCGAGCGCATCGAGCGTCTGGAAGAAGAGAAGAGGACCATCGCCGACGATATCAAGGACGTCTACGGCGAGGCCAAGGGCATGGGCTTCGACACGAAAATTTTGAAGCGGGTTGTCGCGCTGCGCAAGAAGGATGAGCAGGAGCGGACGGAAGAGGAGATGATCCTCGACACGTACCTTGCGGCCCTCGGCATGATCCCGCAATTCGACCTCTTCGATGGCCCAGGCCACGATCCCGTAACCGGCGAGGTCTTCGACCGCGACGCCAGCCCCAAACTGATCAAGACCGTTGTAGACGGCGTGCAGACGGAGATCGGCCGAAAGGCTTTGATCACCGCTATCGACATCATGATCGAGAATGAAGAACAAGCTGCCCCCGTCGATGCCGCAGTTACGGCGGGCAATGATTTGCGCGAACCTGTTGCTGCGGAACAGGGTCAAATTATCCGGGAAGGGGATGCGCCCCGTGAAACCGATCGCCGAGGCGATGACGCTTCGAGCCCGGATACCGATCACGAAGCTGTTGCGCCTGTAGCGACGGCTCTCCCCAGCGCCGAGCGCGTAACTCCCCATAGGTCGGGAAGCGCCGCCGCCAACACAGGAGGCGATCATGTAATCGATACCGCGCCCGCTAACCCACATCAGGCCGGGACTCTCGTTGGGAATCATGTCCCGGCCATCAATGAGCGCTGCCAGAAGCCGGATATCCGCAACTTCTCGCATCATCCGAACAAGATCACTTGCTCGACGTGCACCAAGGCATGGGAGAGCAGGAAATTGGCGGTGCCAGCATGAACAAGCGCGTGTTGAGATTTGTGTGGAGAGCATTCCGTTCTGCTTTGGCCTTTTCGTGGCTCTGGTTCGGGGCGACCACTTGGCACTATCGCTTCCCTGGTGAGCCATTGACCGGTTTCTCCGTGTTCGTTGCCTGCTTCATCGCAGGCGCAGTGATCTACGGCGTTTTCGACGAGGGCATTTAGGCCATGGCAATCTTCACCAGCCAGCCTTCGCCAATGGTCCGCAACGCAGCCCGCACGGTCTTGCCGGCCGGCAGCCGCGACGCTGACAAGAAAAACCAAGCCATCATCGAGGGCCGCATCGGCGAGCCCGAAGAACATTCGAATGTGGCTGGGGACCCCTCTGACCAGTCACCGCTCGTCCTGGCCTTCTCCTCCTCCCGAGGCCGGGACGAGCACCCTTATACGAAGCCTGCTGTTTCTGACGCGCATCACAACTGCGCTCACAGCAACGCCTAACTCAACAAATGGTGCCGGAGACCCCGAGGTAAGGTCTCCGGCTGTCGAACCGGACAATAGCGGCGGATCGGTTCGACGGGGATGAATTTCGGTTTGCACAGGCGGCGGGCCGGCGGTGATGGAGACGGCCTGATTGGCGTCACGGCTATCTCCATCACCAACAATATAGGTCCTGCGCGGCATCTTGTGCTCCCTGAACAAGAGCAAAGATGCAGCAGCGGAGACAGGAAATGTCGGGAAAGTCACCCGGAGATTCGGGAAATCTAAAATACCAAAAGAGCGAACGGATGGACGACGTAGCAACAGCAAATTTCTTGATCGAGGAGATCGGAGCAAAGCGCCATCACATCGGCGACATGTTCCGCGCCGCCTGCAAGGAACTGCGGGCACGGTTCCCTCATCGTGAAGATCCCGAAAATCAATGGACGGAACGCCGCCTGAGAGGGTGGTGGAACAAAGAGAGCCGCGTCGTCCGGCATTTCCAGATGATGGAACTTTACGAAACGGCAGAGCAGGTACGGAAGGCGAGGGAAGAACATGCAGACTACAGAGCAAAAACCGCCCTTCTTCGTCAGATGGCTGAGCTTCGATCGACGACACGCAATCGCGATGATGTTTCGTGATTGGGGCGCCGGCCTGGCTGAATGGATTTGCCCTGAGCTTTGCGAAAACCAAGAGGAGCTTGACTGATGGGACAGCATCTTTTGTTCAGCGAGCATATGACCGCCAAGGATGTTCACCGGCCAATCGCCGAGACCTATCTTGGCCAAGCACATATCGCAGGTACTGGCCCAGAAGGGAGAACCTGCCGTGAATGCCGGTTTTGGCATGCTTGGAAATGGCGGAAGGTCGTAGGGGGGGGCGCCGAAAAGGTGGCGTCCGACCCGGGCTATTTCGGAAAAAAGCACAAGCTGAATCCACTTGGCCTGAAAAAAGCCAAGTGCAATCGGCCCATCCTGAACAAGGCAAGCCGACTTATCCCGCACTGCGCCAAAGCGTGCCGCCTATTCGAGCCGGCAGATCATCCTTTGCCGGAACGGAGGCCAGATAATTGAGCGCGCCTCTTAAAGAATCGCAGATCCATAAGGCTGTCGTTGCGCACTGGCGCCATTGCGGGCGGCCTGGAACTCTTGTCGCGACCATTCCTAATATGGGTGCGATGGGCCAGCACGGATTAACCAAGGGTCTCCCAGATCTTATCGTCATCGACCCCGGCGTTCACGGATATGTCGAGTTGAAGACGGAAGCAGGCAAGCTCACTGCCCCTCAGAGAGAATTCAGGGATCTTTGCGAACTGCACGGCATCCGCTTTGCGGTCACGCATGGCCGTGAGGAGCCTATTAGACTTCTAGAAGACTGGGGCGTCGTCATGCGCCGGGCTCATCAAGAACCAATCCCGCTCGGCGATGCTGTAGCCCGGGTCGTGTCTCGTCTCGCGGAGGGCCGCAGCCGATGATCTATCAGGATAGGGACGACGAGGAATTGTTGCGCGTTATGCGCAAGGCGGAAATCGGCAAGACCGATTGGCTTGGCCGGTTCGCCCGAGGTCCGAACAAGCGGCCAGACGACAACATCCGCGATCAACGGGAATATGCCGAGGTTTTCGACCAGATATGCCGGAAGCTGGAGCGATCGATTTCACTCAGAACACAAAAGCACGGGCAGCAGCGCGATCAAAGTTTGCCGACGACGAGCGCACCACTGCCGCAACAGGACGAAAGGAACGTCATGCGCGATGAAAATAGAGGTTATCGTTTCGGAGGGCAAGCGCGGTGAGCGACTTTAGATCAACATCAGCCCACGCGGAGCGCCAATCGTTCCGCCGCGCCGTCGACAAGTCCGGTCTGGATCACTCGCGGATCGCTGTCCTGAAAAAGCTTGGGAATCTTTGGTTTCATCATCGCTTCGCGGCGAAGGAGATCCGACCCGGCGCTGGATATCTAGCGAAGGCATGCAAGCTTTCGGAGCGGACAATCCGACGGATATTAAAAGAATTCCGCGAACTTGGCTTCATCATCGCTACGGCCTTGGAAAAGGGCGGATGCGGGGCAACCCGGTACATCGTGGATATGGCCCGGGTCTTTCGTCATGTTTCTGGCGTCCAGGTTGTCGCAGGCGACCTCGCTGAAATCGTGCCCGACGACCGTGACGAGCCTGTCTACGATGACAACGGCGTGCCAGTTGTCGATGCTTGTGACATGGCGCCATCATCGGGTGACGCGGGGCATTATTTCGCAGAAAAATCAACGTGTTGCTCTCAAAATGTTACACAGTTACGCCCTGCCAATTTGGCAGACGGTATATTAGCCGTATCGCCAGTTTCTTTGCCTTCAGGCTGGAATGCTTCTTCAATCTTGAGGAAAGCCTCTGCCCTCGTCGTCAATCCGTACCTTTCTGCAAAGGAGGGATGGCTATGCGAGAATTGAGGGCACACCAGATCAAGGCAATCGACCACCTGAAGGCCAGTATCCGTTCCGGCAAGCGTCGTCCTTTGGTCTGCCTACCGACAGGGGCAGGGAAAACTCTTACAGCCGCGCATATCGTTGCTGGAGCGCGAGCCAAAGGAAACCGCGTTTGCTTCGTCGTTCCGGCCATTGCTCTGATCGACCAGACCGTGGAGGCCTTTGCTGCCGAAGGGATTTACGATGTCGGCGTGATCCAGGCCGATCACCCGATGACCGACGCAACGCAACCGGTTCAAGTCGCCAGCGTCCAGACACTCGCTCGGCGGCCTCTGCCTGACACGGATGTCGTGATCGTCGACGAAGCGCACCAAGCGTTCAAGATCGTGTTCAGGTGGATGCATAACAAGCCCGGTATTCTGTTCATCGGTCTTTCGGCAACGCCGTGGACGAGGGGGCTCGGCAAGCACTACGACGAACTGATTGTTGCCGCGACGACGCAGGAGCTCATCGAGGCTGGATATTTATCGCCATTCAGGGTTTTTGCCCCAAGCCATCCGGATCTTTCGGCGGTTAGGACGGTAGCTGGCGACTATCATGAAGAGGATCTGGCCCAGGCCATGAGCGATGGCGCCTTAATGGCGGATATCGTTTCGACTTGGCTGAAACTGGGCGAAGGACGGCAAACGCTGTGCTTCGCAGTCAACCGATCGCACGCAAAGGACCTCCAGCGTCAATTTGAGAAAGCTGGCGTCTGCACTGGATACGTCGATGCCTTCACCGACAAGTTCGAGCGTGAAGAAGTCAGAAAGGCATTTGAGGCAGGCGCTATCAAAGTGGTCTGCAATGTCGGCGTCTTGACGACCGGCGTGGACTGGGATGTCAGGTGCCTTATCCTAGCCCGTCCGACAAAGAGCGAGATGCTGTTCACTCAGATCGTGGGTCGAGCGCTCAGAACCGCGCCTGGAAAGCCGGACGCAATAATTCTTGACCACAGTGACACGACACTTCGGCTCGGCTTCGTCACCGACATCTATCATGACAGCCTCGACAAGGGGCGGATGAAGGAAGGCGGCGGGGAGCGAAAAGCAAAATCGGTGCCTTTGCCCAAAGAGTGCTCGTCGTGCTCGATGCTTAAGCCTCCGAAGGTCCATAAGTGCCCTCACTGCGGGTTTGCCCCGGAGAAGCAGCCGGACGTGATGGAGATCGAAGGCGAACTAGCTCAAGTGCGTGGCAAAAAGGAAGCCCCGACCATTTCCGAAAAACGTTCGTTCTATGCCCAGCTTCTTTGGGTAGCGGAAGAGCGGGGCAAAAATCAAAGCTGGGTTCTGGCCAACTACAAGGGGCGGTTCGACGTCTGGCCTCGCGGCATGGATGACGTCCAGCCGGAGGAACCGACAGGGAAAACATTGTCCTGGCTGCGAAGCCGCCAGATCGCGTGGGCGAAAAAGAAGCAGAAAGCAGAACAGCAGGAGGCGAAGCATGCAGCGTGACCGGATCACTGACGCGGCGCGTGGGCGCTGGCATGGCATCCTTCCGGCTCTTGGCGTGGCATCCAGCTTCCTAACCGGCCGGCACGGGCCTTGCCCTTTTTGCGGGGAAGGGAAAGACCGCTTCCGCTTTGCTGACAAGGAAGGGGACGGGCGTTGGTTTTGCAATCAATGCGGTAGCGGGGATGGGTTTGATTTTGTGCAGCGTCTGAAGGGGTGCGATTTCGCAGAGGCTGCCCGTCTTGTGCGGGAGCATGTCGGCTCGGCGCCGGTCCTAACCGGCAAGCCGGCCGTTGATCGTGATACAAAAAAGGCATTGAACGTGCTGTGGCGATCCAGCAAGCCGGTCGTTGATAGTGACCCTGTGGCGCGTTGGCTCACGTCGCGGGTAGGCAAGGTGGATATCACCAAATCCATCCGGTACTGCGAAAGGTGCCGCTACTGGGACGAGGAAGCAAAGTCTGCGTCCTTCCATCCGGCGATGATTGCGATGATCCACGACGCCAACGGCAACCCGGCGCTCATCCACAAGACCTATCTCACCCCAGATGGTCGCAAGGCCTTAGTCGAGAAGGTGCGTATGCTTATGCCTGGCACGTTTCCCGCGGGCGCAGCGGTAAGGCTGTTCGATGCGGCGGAGGCCATGGGTATTGCAGAAGGGATCGAGACAGCGTTCGCGGCCTCGGCGCTGTTCGACATGCCGGTATGGGCGGCCTTGACCGCGGGCGCTTTGGAGAAGTGGGAGCCTCCATCTAGCGCGAAGACGATAAGCGTTTTCGGTGACAACGACGCCAACTTTACAGGACAGCGCGCCGCGTTCGGGTTGGGGCAACGACTGATGCGCGAAGGTTTGAGCGTCAGCGTTCAGATCCCGAAATCTGAGGGCGAGGATTGGAACGACGTTCTCAATCGTGTTCGACATGGTCAGGAGGCCGCGTGATGCTGGACGTATCCAAGTCGCCGTGCCCGTTGACCCCTCGCGAAATCGAGGCGGTCCAATGGCTCTCTGCGGGCAAAACCGACGTGGAGTCGGCTGAGATCATGGGCATCACGAAACATGGCGTGCGGCGCCTGCTGCAAAACGCGCGGCTCCGATCGAACACGGTCAACGCGCCGTCTCTGGTGGCAAAGGCAATACGATCTGGGTGGATTGCATAATCATAGCGGCGATCACCCATTCTAAATTCAGGCAACGAGGCGAGACGGCGGGAATGGGAAAACAAGAAGACGATGAATTCATGAAAGCTCTGCGGCGCATCCCCAATCAGGTCTCGTGCTTTTCGAATGGGGCGTGTTGCCCATGGTGCGGAGGTCTGGCGAAGACTGTCACGTTCGGTATGAACAACTGCGAGGAGTGCGGCAAAGCTTATGCTTTCGGATATCCTGAGTGGCACGAAGGCAAAGACCCGGTCAGTTGGGTTCCGTTCCCCTTCGCGGAATTCGAGGCGCTTGGATGCCGCGCCGATCTTATCCCTGAGTTCAAGCCGAACGAACGGCTCCAGCATATCTACTTCGAGAAGAGCGAAGAGCATCTTGGCGTTCGCGCCGACATGACAAAAGCGAATTGACTGGCGGCAACAGACGAGGCGAGACAATGGCGAGCAAGGCGGCAAAACTGAAACAGAAGCGCGAATCCCGCGGACGGCCGAAGGTCGAGCACGTGGCGCGAGAGCCTAACGGGCGCATCTCACGATCGCCTCTGGACACGGACTGCGACACATTGGAGCGCCGAGCCAAACGGCTTAGGCTGCCGGTCGAGCTGGCCCGCGACCAGAAGGCGGCAACGTTCATCGGATATCTCAACCTCATCGGCAAGGTCGACGGCATCAGCGACGATCAATACGAGGCAGCGCAAAAGTATCTCGCATTGCGTCGGTCGTATCTGCTGGCGATCAAGGCCCCAAACGCCGAACGGAGCGAAGAAGGAGTCGGCACGCCTTCGCCCGATATCAGCGACACTTATGTGGACTGGTGCCAGAACACCGTTGATCGCTTCGACGAGTGCCGCAAGGTCATCCAGAGGGCGCAAAACGAAAGCCGGGCGAACCTCTGGGCGGCGCTCGATCTTTGCGTGATCCAAGGTCATCGGCTCGACCACATGGTCGGCGACATTCGTATCCTGTGTAATGCGTTGATAGTCGCCTTTCGTGTTTGACTTTTTTACGAAAATGGGTAATTTCTGACGTCAATCTTTACTTTGGGTGATTTGCGCACAAGCAGCGGGTCACCCTTTTTGATTCTGAGGCCATGCCTCAACGAAACCGTTCGGGAGCACGTTTGTGCGCGGATCTTCGGATCCCCCGGAGACCAGATCGGGAAGGCAGTCGGATAAGAGCGAAAACCCGGATGGTGCCACCACGACACCGCAGCGAGTAGCCGCCTTCCCGGTACCCAATCATGACGGCGGACACGATGCGCGAAGGCATAGCAGCACTGATGATCGTCGCCGCATTGAAGCTGTGGCGAACGGACATCCACTTCACAGGTATGGACTTTGCCCCGCCCCAGCACGGTATCCGATACGGGTTGGCCTGGAGGCTGTATCATGCTGGCCTCCGACTTTCGAAATCATGACGGCGGCGTGGAAGGACACGCAATCAAAGTACCGCATACGCGGCGCAGGATTGACGCCAATTGCGGCGTACGACGGCGTAGCCGATATCAAGCTCGGCCCGTCATGACCATTTTGCAACTGGAGACCTTATGGCCCACCACAAGCGCAAGCGCCCGAAAAGCACCCGCTCCGGCTGCCTGATGTGCAAGCCGTGGAAGCGGCAGGGCTCTTGCCTTCACCAGCGGGCGAAGTTCTCCGATGTTCGCCGCATGGAGCAATTGAAGTGCGAGGCGGCGTAAACCTAATCGCGCATGGCCGCATCGTTGGTGTGGCAATCGTAGACATGCGGATGGCGGTAAACCGTTGACACAAGCCAGACTCGCCGCATTGCAATCTGGTCAGAACCGAATTTGGTAATGGGTACTCGGCCGAAGAACCTTTCGTGAGGGCGCCGAGCGAAGCAGCACGTAGCGGCCAACCAGTTTGCCCCGTCTCCGATCCCGGCGGCGGGGCGTTTTCATTCCCAACTCAGCAGAAAGGAAAGAGCATGCGCTTCATGCGAAGTATTCTCTGCGCTGGCCTCGCCATGATGGCGGCGGTCATGTGCACATCGATGCCGGCTACCGCCGCTCCGGTAGACGCCCAGGTGCTTGTTCAGCCTCTTGCAGGCAAGGACTACCCGGCCCCGGCCTTGAGTGTCGTCATCCATGATGTCTGCGCCATCCCGGCCGAAGTGCCGAGCATCGCCGCCCCGTCCGGCGGGCGAAGTACGCTGATCGCCAGCGCTGAAGCCTTTGCAGACACCTCTATCGCCGTCGCCGCCTACCTGCATATCGACCCCGGCATCAGCGCGTAACCATCGAATTTCTCTTCGAGCCCGGATCGTCACCGGGCTCTTTCCCTCTCAAACGTAGAAAAATCATCCCAAATGTGCCGGAAATCGCGGTTCAGTATCGGCACATTTGGAATTGTTTTTCATTCCATCTGGAGAGAGTGATGGCGCATTTCCGGAAGAAGCCGATTGTGATTGAAGCTTATCAGTTCCGGATCCCCTCTGACCCGCGCCCCCCGTGGTTCGCACAAGCCTTAAACGACGGCAGGGTCTGGTACCAAGGTGGCCCCGACCCGTATTTCACCATTAAGACCCTTGAGGGAGAGATGCGGGCGAGCCTGAACGATTGGATCATTCGTGGCGTCAAGGGTGAGCTTTACCCAATCAAAGACGAAATATTCAGGGAGACGTATGAGCCTGCGGACGGGGGTGCCCGCCGCCTAACCCATCCCCGTATCCGGTGAGGATAAGACATGGTCCTCGTCACCCACATTTCCACCGCACGGGACTCCTGACCCTGCCCAACCCGCGACAGGATGAAAAGGCTTTCTCTCACGCCAGATCGCTGGCAGCCAGTCCGTGCGGCCCATGGGGCATTTCAGCTGGTTAAGAGGGCAGGCGGGATAAACCACTTCAGGATCGACAATGCCAAGACCGAACAAGCCTAAGGCTACGCCAGCAGAAGAGCCCCAGGCAAAGCAGGGACGAGGCCGCCCTTCCTCCTACAAGAAGGAATTTGCAGGCCAGGCGAAGAAGCTTTGCGCTCTCGGCGCAACCGACTTCGAGCTGGCCGATTTCTTCGGTGTCGACACACGGACGATCTATCGCTGGCGCATTGAACACGAAGATTTTTGTCAGGCGGTCGTGGTCGGCAAGGATTCGTGCGACGAGCGGGTCAAACGATCGCTGTTTAACCGCGCCGTCGGATACAGTTTCGAGAGCGAGAAGGTGTTCAATTTTCAGGGCGCGATTGTCCGCGCTTCGACAGTCGAGCATGTGCCGCCGGATCCCGGCGCCGCGTTCAACTGGCTCAAAAACCGCCAGCCTGACGAGTGGCGCGAAAAGCTCGAGGTCACGCACAATCTCGCGGAGTTGAGCGATGAAGAGCTCGACAAGGAATTGATGGGGATGCTGACCAAGCCTGGGAAGTGAGATGGATCTTTCCGGATACAGTCGCGAAGAGAAGGAACGCATCGTCAGCCTCATGGCTGAGAAGGCGCGCAGGCAAAATCAGCGGCGTTTCTACCGGATGTTTCCCGACGAGGATACGATCCAGCCTGACGGCTCTATTGTCCACGCTCGTCACAAGTACGGCAAGCATCTGGAGTTCTTCCGTGTCGGCGCCGAGTACCGTGAGCGCTGCCTGATGGCGGCCAACCGCGTCGGCAAGACATACGGTGGCGGCGGATACGAGACGGCTTGCCACCTGACCGGGCTTTACCCCGATTGGTGGGAGGGACGGCGCTTTGACGGCCCAGTGCGATGGTGGGCTGCCGGAAAGACGAACGAGACTACCCGCGATATCGTGCAGACGACCTTGCTGGGCGACATCGCGTTCGCAGGACCGCGAAAGACCGTCTCGGGAACGGGCATGGTGCCGGGCGATCTGATCGGCGGCATAACCTGGAAGCAAGGCGTCGCGGATCTGGTCGACACGATCAAGGTGAAGCATGTCTCGGGCAAGTGGTCTGTCCTGGGATTGAAGTCGTACCAACAGGGCCGCGGATCGTTTGAAGGAACGGCTCAGCACGGAATCTGGCTCGATGAAGAGCCTCCGCTCGATGTCTACGGTGAATGCCTGATCCGAACCGCAACGACGGACGGCATCATAATGCTCACCTTTACGCCGCTGGAAGGGCTGTCGGACACGGTCCTGCAGTTCCAGCCGCACAACGACTGAGGTTAGAAATGCCAACCATGTGGGTAACAGAATTCGTCGCCAATGGGCCGCGTGAGCGCGATGGCAGCCCGGCCGTCCCGCCGATCGGCACTCAGGTCGTGACGTTCTCCACAAGCGCAGCCACGGCAAACGCGCTGTCGGCTGCCTGTGACACGATCCAGATTGTTGTCGATACCGACGCGCACGTTTCCTTCGCGCCGACGCCGACGGCCACGGTGAACGACATGTTCCTGGCGAAGGACATCCCGCACCGGTTCACGTTGCGCACGACCGGTCTCAAGGTGGCGGCAATCGCCGCGGTCTGATGCCGGCAATCACAGGTTCTCGCTACCTCGTCCGGGCGGGCTGGGATGACGTCCCGCACCTCGACGAAAAGACAAAGGCTGAACTGCTCGAGGCAACACCGCCGCACCTTCGGGAAGCGCGATCAAAGGGCATCCCGTCGCTCGGCGCCGGCGCGATCTACCCAGTCGCCCTGTCCGATGTTGAGGTGAAGCCGTTCGCTATCCCTGAATACTGGCCGCGGGCGTACGCGCTCGACGTCGGTTGGAACCGGACAGCAGCGCTTTGGGGCGCATGGGATCCGTCGGATTGGTCTCTCTACCTCTATGCCGAGCATTATCGTGGGCAGGAGGTCCCGGCAATCCACGCCGAGGCGATCAAGGCGCGCGGCAACTGGATCAGGGGCGTCATCGATCCAGCGTCGCGGGGCAGGCAGCAAGCAGACGGTGAGCAGCTGCTGGCGACCTACAAGGGACTGGGGTTGTCGCTCAAGCCGGCGGATAACTCTGTCGAGAGCGGCCTCTACGACACATGGCAGCTGCTGACGACCGGACGGCTCAAGATCTTCTCGGTCCTGCAGAACCTGAAAACCGAATACGCGATGTACCGCCGCGACGAGCACGGCAAGATTGTCAAGAAGCATGACCACCTCATGGACTGCATGCGCTACCTGGTGAAGTCGGGTCGCGACGTTGCATCCGTCCAAAAGCCGAAAGCCACCTTTGGCCCGTCCGCATTCGGCGGCGACAGCACAGCAGGATACTGATGGACCAGATGATGCAGGCTGACGACAACCAGGGCATCCCTGATGACGTCCGTCGTGACAAGCTCGCGAGTGCGCTGCAGGCCATCGCCGCCCGGCTCGAGTCGGAAGCGAACAAGCGCGTCGGCAGGCGGACTCATATCGAAAAGCGGTGGATCGACGACCTGCTGCAGTACCATGGTCGGTACGACAACATGACCGAGCAGGCGCTCAACAAGACGAAGAAGTCCAAGCTATTCATCAACCTGACCAAGCCTAAGACCGACGCGATGTCGGCCAAACTGATGGATCTGCTGTTCCCGACGGATGACAGTAACTGGGGCATCAAGCCCACACCGGTGCCGGAACTGACTGAGGCTGCTTCCAAGGCTGCCAAGGCTGCACGTGAAATCAAGCAGCAGCTGAAGGACCAGCAGGAAGCTGCTGCCATCGAGCAAGGCGCCCAGAATGGCGTCGACCCTGCTCAGCAGCAGCAGATGAAGATGCTTCAGGATCTAGCTGACCAGGCTGATCGTGCGGAATCCGCCCTGAACGGCGATCTTGAGGAAGCGCGCAAGCGCTCCGACCTGATGGCGAAAGAGATCGAGGATCAGCTGACGGAGAGTCTTTATCAGGCCGTCATGCGTGATGTCATCGAGATTGCTTCGAAGCTCGGCACCGGCGTTTGCAAGGGACCGGTCACCGGCGACAAGGTGCGCAAAGGCTGGAAGCTCAGCAAGAAGATCGATGCCAACGGAAACGAGCGAGCCGAATTCGGCCTTCAGATCGTCAGTGGCGAGAGCCAGCCGTCGATGCGCTATGTCGACCTCTGGTCGTTCTTTCCGGACCCTGACGCACGCTGCATCGAGGAAGGTGAGGGCAATTTCGAGCGCCACCTGATGAACCAGAAGCGGTTGCGCGGCCTGGCCCAGTTGGAAGGCTTCGACAAAGACGCCATCCGCCGCCTGCTGAAACTAAAGCCGCAGACGACTGCGCCTGCATACATCGCCGATCTGCGCAACATCACCGGCGCCAATGACCAGGCTGCCAACGATCTCTACCATGTCTGGGAGTATACCGGCTGCCTCGAAGCCAGTGAGATGGCCTCACTTGCCTTGGCAATGGACGATGCTGACACGTTCAGGGACATGCAGGACATCGACCCGCTGACGGAAGTGAACGCCGTCGTCTGGTTCTGCCAGGGCGAAATCCTGAAGTTCTCGATCTATCCCTATGACAGTGGTGAGCCGATGTATTCGGTCTTCAACATTGCCAAGGACGAGGCATCAATCTTCGGCTACGGCGTGCCGTACATGATCCGCGACCCTCAGAAGGCAGTGAATGCCGGCTGGCGCGCGATGATGGACAACGGCGCCTTTTCATCCGGCCCGCAGATTGTCGTGTCTCAGAGCCAGGTTGAGCCGGCAGACGGCAATTTCGAGCTGACGCCGCACAAGATCTGGATCGCCAAGGAAGGCATCCCGCGGGACAAGCGCGCTTTCGAGACCTTCGACATTCCGTCCAATCAAGCACAGTTGGCCGGTATCATCACCATGGCCCGCCAGTTTATGGACGACACCGCGCAGATGCCCGCGATCGCCCAGGGCGAGCAAGGCTCGGGCGTCACAAAGACCGCTCAGGGCATGGCGATCCTGATGAATTCGGCCAACGTCGTGTTCCGCCGCATCGTCAAGAACTTCGACGACGACGTAACGACGCCGAATATCCGTCGCTTCTACGATTGGAACATGCAGTTTAACCCGAAGGAAGAGATCAAGGGCGATTACTCGATCGACGCCCGCGGCTCGTCGGTGCTGCTGGTCCGCGAGATGCAGGCTCAAAACCTCATGGTGCTGGCATTCCAGATCGGCGGCCATCCCGTCTACGGCCCGATGCTCAAGAACCGGGACATGCTCAAGAAGCTATTCCAGGCCAACATGGTGCCGGCGGACGAAGTGCTGCTGAGCGATGACGAGATCGATGCCAAGATGGCAGCGGCCGCTGCGGCAGCGCAGGCAGCAGCCCAGCAGTCCGCGCCGCCCGGACCGGACCCGGAGCTCGCCAAGCTTGAGCTCGAACTGAAGCGCGCCGAAATCGAAAGCCGGATCGAGATCGAGAACCAGAAGGCGGACAATGCTCGCCAAGTCGCACTCATCAATCGCGACACGCAGATGATGGTCCTCGCCGAGAAAATGAACATGAACGTCGATCAGTTGCGCGCCAAGCTCGACATCGCCCACGCGCAGATCAATTCCAAGGAGCGCCTGGCCGCGACTGAAGTTGCAATCACCGAGCGCATCGGCCCGAGTGGCGGCGGACTGCTCTGATGATCGACACGAACAGCGCCACGTGGCTTGCCATGAAGAAGGCTGCCGAAGAGATGATTGCTAGGGCACAGCGCGAGCTTGAAGTGCGCGGCACCGCTCCTGATGCCACTGAATTCGAACGCGGCCGGATCAAGGCGCTGCGAGACGTCCTCGCGCTTGCCGATCCGAAGCTTGCGATCAAAGAGACAGTCCCGTTCATCTGATCAATGGGCGCGACGAGACTACCGGGCCGCCGATAAGGCCGCCAATCACCTGAGCCGCTGCGGCCGCTCAATTCACTGAGGAAGCCATGACCACGGAAACGTCTATCCCCGACGAAAAGGACACTGCTGCTCAAAATCAGGACGTCGCCGCCGACGAGGCCGCGATCTGGGATGAGCTTGAAGCCGCAGACAAGCCGGACGACCAGCCGCCGCTCGAAGAGGGCCGCGAGGGAACGCCAGGTGAACCGGCTGCCGTAGTAGCCACCGAGGTCGAGAAGACGGCCGATCAGGCGCAGCCTGCTGCGATCGACCCGCAGATATGGTCAGATCCCGAGAAGGCCCGGCAGGCTTATGAAGCCCTGCAGGCCGAGAAGAACAAGGTCGAGCAGAAACTGCGATCGGACGAGGGCCGCCAAGCCGCCCTTCAGCGCCGCATTCGAGAATTGCAGAACACGATCCAGACGCCCGCTGCGGCCGGCGATAAGGATCATCGTAAGGCGATCGAGAAGATCAAGGAAGAATATCCGGAAGTTGCCGGGCCGGTTTCGCAGGCTATCGACATTGTCGCCGGCCGCGTTGACGCGTTTGACAGGGTTGAGCAGGGCCGCATCGAGGCCGCCCAGCGCGAACTGAACAGCATCGTCGACGAGCAATCCCGCCTCCTGACCGAGCAGCATCCCGGATGGGAAGATCTGCTGGACAAGAACGCCGATGTTTTCAGGCACTGGATCGAGGATCAGCCGCTCAGGATGCGGCATGCCTTTGTTCAGAACATCGAGAACATCACGGACGCTCAACAGGTCGGCGAATTGATCTCCGCCTTCAAGACCTTCATCAACCCGCCGGCCGCGCCGGCAGCTCCTCAACAGCCGCTCAGCGACAAGCGACAGCGCCAGCTTTCTGGCTCCAGCTCTCCAACGCGATCCAGCCGCGCGCCGGTCGTCTCCGGGATTCCCGAAGATGGCGACCCGCAAGCGATCTGGGATGCTTTCGAGGCCCAGGATCAGGCCCGCGCACGCCGATAAGCCGAGCGAATTTCACCTTGAAAGGGTGAGTTCATGACCACTACTCGCTACTCCGACGGGGGCATTTCCCCGCGTACAAACGTCTACGCTGAGCGCGAAATGCTCAAGCATGCCCAGCCCGTCATGGTGCTGGAAAAGCTCGCCGTGACGAAGCAGATGCCGAAGAACAAGACGGACACGATCAAGTTCCGTCGGCCTCGCGTCTTCACCGCGGCAACCACGCCGCTCGTCGAGGGCGTCACTCCGACAGCAACGCAGTTCGGCTATGAAGACGTCTCCACGTCGCTCAAGCAGTACGGCCAGGTCGTGGAAATCACGGACGTCATCGAAGACCTCGCCGAAGACCCGGTGCTGCAGGATGCATCTCTCCAGTCCGGCGAGAACATCGGTCGCACCATGGAGGCGCTGAACTACGGCATCGTGAAGGCCGGCACGAACGTCGCCTATGCAAACGGCTCCGTTCGCACCGACGTCAACACGCCGATCTCGCTGTCCAAGCAGCGCGCCGTCGTCCGCGCCCTGAAAGCGCAGAAGTCGCAGAAGATCACGCGCATTCTGGCGCCGTCGACGAACTACGGCACCAAGGCGGTTGAGGCAGCCTACGTCGCCGTCGGCCATACCGATCTGGAGTCGGATATCCGAAACCTTCCTGGCTTCGTGCCTGTCGCCAGCTACGGCCAGCGCTCGCCGATTTCCGAGCACGAGATCGGCTCCGTCGAGGATGTTCGCTACATCCTGTCGCCGGATCTGGCGCCGTTTGCCAATGCCGGCGCGGCCAAGGGTTCGATGGTATCGACGGCTGGCACGAACGCCGACGTCTACCCGATCCTGTTCTTCGGTCAGGACGCTTGGGGCACGGTGGCTCTTCGCGGTCAGGGCGCGGTCTCGCCGTCGATCATTCCGGTCGGCCAGAAGACCAAGGACGACCCGCTCGGTCAGCGCGGCTACGTCGGTTGGAAGACCTGGCACGCCGCCCTGATCCTGAACCAGGCCTGGATGGCTCGCCTCGAAGTGGCAACCACCGCGCTCTGATCCGGTCAATCCAGTGGCGGGTGAATAGCCCGCCATCCCTACAATTCATCATGAAAGGATTGATCCAATGAAGGGTCAGATCAAAGTCGGCATGGTTGTCGGCACAGGTGCGGCTCTCAACGTCAAGCTGGGCTGGATCCCGGACTTCGTTGAAGTCTTTAACGTAACCGACGGCGACCTTGTCACCTCGGCATTCCTCGGATGGGTCGTCCCGTTCTCCTCGGGCGGCACGACTGAAATCAGGGCTGGTGATGTCATCGTCGGCGCAACGTCCGGCGCAACGGCTACGGTCACTGAGGTGTTGCTGTCGTCTGGTACGTGGGCAGGTGGCGATGCCGCAGGCTTCTTCAGCGTTCGTAGCCTGACCGGCACGTTCGGTTCGGAAAACGTCAAGGTTGGCGCCGGCACGAACGATGCGACTGTCACGGCCAACGTCGTGCACAACGTCGCATTCGCTGTTGCCGCGGCGTCCGCCACGGGCAACGCGGCGCTCTCTCGCTTTGAGGGCGTCGAGGCCACGGATGCTCGGGGCTTTACGATCGGCTCCACGGTGAGCGAATCCGCCAAGCTGCTGCGCTACGTTGCGTACCGGGCTGACCAGTAAGGGGAGGGACCGGATATGGCTCTCTCTAAAGCAGACGCACTTGTTGCGATCCAGCAGGCTGCGAACGGTTCTCTCAAGGATCTCGCGAGCGTTCTTACGGCGCTCGTCAATCGAGAGCTTGAGGGGACCGCGCAGACCCTTACAGCATCCGGCGCGGTGACGCCGGGTGTCCAGTCCCTGAACCTGAACCATGCCAGCGTCGTCATTGCTGCGACGATTGCCGATGCATCGAAACATGCTGGCTTTTTCGCTGTCCTTGACTCTTCAGCCAGCGGCACGGCGGCGCACACCGTCACGCTGACGCGAGGGACGTGGGATGGGACGAACAAGACGATCACGCTCAATGCCCCGGGCGAAAGCCTGATCGTCTTCTTCGACGCAGCGGGTAACGGCCAGGTCGTGCTGAACACCGGTTCGGTTGCGATCTCGACCTAACGCCATCGGCCGCTCCAATCCCGGAGCGGCCATTTCCTCACAGGACCCCCGATGAAAACCATTACGATCGCGACCGCGACGCCGGCGCAGCTTGCCAGTTTTGCCACCATAAACCTCGGCCTTGAGGTCAACTATCGCATGGGCTCTCCAGCCATCATCGCCAAGATGCGGGCGGCTGGCTTTGCGGACGACACGATCGATGTTGACGATGAAATCCCCGTGGCTGCCACACCAGTGGGGCTGCAGACGGAGCACCGTGAGACGGTCACGGTCATCATCGCTCAACAGGATGAACCTGGCGGCAGCGATCCAGTCTTTCTTGGCGTCAACGGCGTCGCCATGGTCGTCCACCGCGGCGTCGCGTCGCCAATCAGCCGGCCCTATTTCGAGGCGCTGAAGAACGCCGTGAAGACCGTCTACAACATCAACCCCGACGGCAGCCTCGGCGACGCGCGTGAAGTCCCGCAGTATCCGTTCAGCGTGATTGCGGCCTGATGACCTTCCTCGAGCTCGTCCAGCGCGCCGCATTCGAATCCGGAACTGTCTCCGGCGTCGGTCAGCCCCCTACAGTGGTGGAGCAGGTCGGCCGATTGCGGCATTTCGTGCAGTGGACGGCGAGCGCTTACACGGCGATCCAGAACCGCAGGCCGAGCTGGCTGTGGCTGCGGGACGAGTTCCAGGCAAACCTCACGGCCAACCAACAGCGGTATGGCGGCAGCGATCTGTCGCTCGACCGTCTGGCCGAGTTCGTGACGGCGCAACCGCTGTCGATCTATCAGACGTCGGTTGGCGTCTCTGATGAATCGTTGCTAGACGGCAAGACATGGGATGAATTCTACAAGGCCTATCTGGTCGGCCCGAACCGTGATCAGACCGGCAAGCCTCAGGTCTTCACCATGGATGCCGCCGGCCGCCTGGTCTTCTTCCCGAAACCTGATGCGACCTACACCCTGCGAGGTGCTTACCGGAAGACACCGCAGGTGCTTGCCGCCAACGCTGACGTTCCCGAGATGCCCGCCCGGTTTCACGAACTGATCGTCTGGAAGGCGCTTCTGCTGCTGGCGGAGTTCGACGAAAGCCTGAACCAGCTCCCGCTGTGGAATGCCGAATACAATCGCATGATGTCTGAGCTGGAGAGCGAGCAGTTGCCTCGCATCACGCTCGGCGGGCCGCTTGCCTGATGCCGCAACTGACTTCAACCACACTTCTCCGCGGTGGCCTCAACCTGGTGACGCCAGCCATTGCCGTGCCCCCTGGTAGCTGCATTGCAGCGCTCAACTATGAGCCGGAGGTTCGCGGATATAGCCGGATCGGCGGGTACGAGCGTTTTGACGGCCGGCCGCGCCCTTCTTCCGCCTCCTACTGGCTCTTGCGGTTTACCGGTGGCATGACTGGTATCGCTGCTGGAAACGTGGTGACCGGTGACACCTCCGGGGCTACGGGAAAGGCGCTGTTCGACGCCACCGTGACGAGCGGAAGTTACGCGGACGACGACGCTGAAGGCTACCTCATTCTTTATGCCGTGACTGGCGCCTTCGATGATGGTGAAGACCTTGAAGTCTCAGCCGTGAAAGTGGCGGAAGCTGATGGCGACGCCATCGAGCAGGGAGCTGATAACGACGAGGACGATAAGCTGTGGCTCCGAGCGGCGATCGAGGCTACGCGCACGCCCATCGCGGCGGTCCCCGGTTCTGGCCCAGTTCGCGGGGTCTGGACATATAACGGGGCTGTATATGCGTTTCGCAACAACGTTGGCGGCACCGCGTGCATCATGCACAAGTCATCCCCAACAGGCTGGCAGGCGCAGAGTTTCGGGCACACCGTCGCATTCAACACCGGCACGACTGCTTTCCTCGAAGGTGAGACACTCACAAAGGGCAGCGTGACTGCAATCATCCGGCGCGTCGTCGTGACGTCCGGAACCTGGGGAACGGACGATGCGGTCGGCTACTTGGTTGTCAGCAACATTGCTGGCGGCAGCTTTACGGCCGGCGTAGCCACAAGCCCGAGCGGGAGTGCGACACTTGCCGGCGCGCAGGTTGCGATCACTTTGCCGGCTGGCGGCCGCTACGCCTTCGTGAACCACAACTTTTATGGCGCGGGCAAAACTGATCGCATGTACGGCTGCAACGGTGTCGGCCCCGCGTTCATGTGGGACGGGACTTATCTGACGCCGATCCGAACCGGGCTGACCGACGCGCTCGACAAGCCGACCCGCATCGCAGAATTCTCGAACCACCTCTTCCTTGGCTACGACAACGGCGAAGTCCAGTTCTCTGGCCTTGGGGAGCCCCTGTCGTTCCTTGCCATTGATGACGCTGGCTCCTTCACGTTCGGCTCCAAAGTCACAGACATGCTGCAGTCGGCGTCGTCGGCGCTGGTGATCTTTGGTCGTAACCGCGTTTCGTATCTGACCGGCTCGGACAGCACAGACTTCGTCCTGTCTCCACTGGCCGATGACGCTGGCGCCGTAGAGTGGACGGCGCAGATGATCGGCAACCCGGTCTATCAGGACGACGCCGGGGTTCGGCGGATGACCACGACCCAGGCGTTTGGCAACTGGCGGATGGGCACGATCACCGAGGCGATCACGCCTTGGTTCAAAGCCAAGAAAAAGGCAGGCGCAGTCGCTGTCGCCTCCATCCGCAGCAGGGCGGCCGACCAGTACCGGCTCTTCATGTCGGACAAGTCCGGCATCACGATCTACATGGGCCGCAAGATGCCCGAGATCCTGCCGTTCAAGCTTGAGATCCAGGTGACCTGTTCCTGCGCCGGCCCGTTCGACGGAGTCGGCGATGCCGAGCAGCTATTCGTCGGTGATGACCAAGGCTTTGTCTATCAGATGGATGTAGGGACAAGCTTCGACGGCCAGCAGATCAGTGCATTCATGTTGCTGCCCTTCAACGCGGTCGGCAGCCCGCAGCAGAAGAAACGGTTCCACAAAGCGACTCTCGAGGTTGATGCCGGGCCGGACACGCAAATCGCGATGTCGGCGGAGTTCGGCTATGGCGACCCCGATCAGCCGCCAGGACAAGAACAGAGCTTCGATATCAGCGGTAGCGGCGGCTTCTGGAATAACGCGAACTGGAACGAATTCTATTGGTCGGCGCCAATCCAGGGCATCGCGGAAGCTTACCTCGACGGGGTCGGACGGAATGTGGCGATCGGCATCCTGTCGGATGCGACCTATGAAGAGCCGCACACCCTGAGCGCGCTGACCTTCAACTTTACCTATCGCGGGCTGGTGCGCTGATGGCAAACGAACAATGGAATTTTGACTCTCCCCTGACCCGCGCCACGTTGGCGCGCGCCGAGGCGGTGAACAACCTCTTCCGGGCTATTTCGGAGGGTTTCGATGCTGGGCTATCGGCTACCCAAATCATGGAATTGATCGATGAAAAGCTTGTCGAATACGTCGACGAGCGACTGCCCGGCCGCATCACGATTTCGACGGAAGCGCCCACCGGCGGCGAAGACGGCGACATCCATTTCCGCGTCCTTCCCTGACCACGCAACCCAACAAATCGAGGTGAACGATGTCTGCACTCTCTGATGCAGCGGAAGTCCTTGCGCTGAATTTCCTCTTCAATAACCAGACCGCTACGCGGCCTACGGCTTGGTATCTGGCTCTCTTCACATCGGCACCAAGCGACTCCGGTGGCGGGACGGAAGTATCCGGCAGTGGCTACGCCCGTCAGGCAATCACTTTCGGTGCTGCGTCATCCCCCGGTGGCACGACTTCGAACACCGGCGTTGTCGATTTTACCGCTTCCGGTGGTGATTGGGGAACGGTGACGTCTGCAGCCGTCTTCACGGCATCAACCAGCGGAACCATGCTAATCTACGGCAACCTTGCTGCACCCAAGACTGTCAACGACGGCGATACGCTGTCCTTTGCAATCGGTGCCGGCAACATCACGCTCGCCTGACCGCATTCAGGTGGTGATCGATGCCGGATGGATATCGTCTTACACAGGCGGGCGACAGGCGCGTTACCGAAGCCGGCGATCCGCGCATTACGGAACGCTTCTCGACTGCATCATTCTCGTTTGTCGGTCCGGCTGCCACGATGTTCCTGGCCCTTCGAAGGGTCTATGGCGTTTTTGGCTGGACCGCTACGGCATCGACATCCTTATCGGCAGACAAGGTCAAGAACGCCGAATTCACATGGCAGGGGGAGAGCCTGTTCAATCTTACGACGGAGAGTTCGTCGGAAGGTTCATTCAATTGGTCATCGACCGCAAACTTCTCCATCGCCGGCAAGGTCATCCATAACGCGGAGTTCGAATGGACATCTGACGGCGCGGTTTTCTTCCTGGCCGGATTTACGAGAGATATCGGTTTTGATCTGCTCTCATCTGCATCTTTTACGCCGACCGGGAGGCTCACCAAGCAGGCGTCTTTCAATTTCATCGCGACATCGGCTTTTTTTGCGGGGGCGAAATTGATCCACAACGCGGCCTTCGATTTCCCGATAACGTCTTCTGTCCTCTTGCGTGGTGGCTTCAAGCTGCAGGGGGAATTCGGAACTGCCGTAACTCGTATCACCCAGGCCGGCGACCGACGCATTACCGAAAACGGCGATGTCCGCGTCACGAGTTCGGACTTCTCCGCATCCACCTTTCTCTCTGTTGTGCCGAACATCGAGATCACGGTCAGCAACGTCGATGTGCATTTCGGGGGAGTTTGGAACGACCGAGCTGCGACATTCATCAAAAACAGCGGCCAGTGGAAACAGGTCGTCAAAATCTACGCCAAGCACAGCGGCGTTTGGAAACTTACGAGGTAACCGATGGCAGACGTCAAGATTTCTCAACTGTCGGCCGCGTCGAGCGCCGTATCCGGAATGGAGTACGAGGTCAACGATTCCGGCACATCGAAGAAGGTCACGGGTACGCAAATTCTCGCATGGATCAGTGCGGCCCTCAACTCTGTATTCGTGCGCCTTGCAACAGACGGGGCATTGACGGCCGGCTTCACGACGACGGCTGTGAATGACGGCACGAAATCGTCAGGCACCTATACGCCGACACCGGCAGGCGGCAACATGAAGCGTGCCGTGAACGGCGGGGCACATACTTTGGCCGCGCCTTCTGTTTCTGGTGATTACACAATCATCATCCAGTATACGAACAACGGGTCTGCTGGCGCGATCACGTTCTCCGGTTTCTCGAAGGTCACCGGTGACACCCTCACGACAACCAACGGTCATGATTATTTCATCTTCATCACGAAGGTAAATGGCTTCACCCACGCAGCGAAGCAGTTGCTACAATGACTTTTCCGTTCCCATTTTTTCATCCCGGTGGTGCGATATTACCATATCCTGCCATAAACTTAACCGCAGCAACGATTTCTGGTGATAGGGGGTACTCGACTGGAGCGAGCGGCGACTACCCCGCCGGTGGGTCGATATCTGGGCAACCCATCCCCGTTGCTGGGATCACGTTGATCGACTTCGTTTACTCAACCACATATCTGTTAACTCAGGTGGTTTTTGGCACGCCTTCCGCTGGTTATGATTTTCTGTCACTTGTCTCCGGTCGAAAGGTATATGTGAACGGCGTCGGATACACTCCGCAAGGCGCTGGATGGTCCACATATGGTCCTACAACCTGGATCGCGAATTTTGCAACATCTGCACTTGTCGCGGGGACGGTTTATTCCATTCAGATTGGACCATGACAAGTGCCTCTCTCGAAATCGCTGCTCGTGTGAGACTCGGAATATCACGGCGCCAATGGCTGGTACTCGAAAACGTCCTCAACCGCGAGGCCGCCACGTACGAGGGATTGGAAACGATTATCTACGGCGGATATCCACCCGTAGCTCCGCGCGTGGCGATATGCTGCCTCGTCAGCGCCCTGCGTGACAAGCTCAGCCCACTTGGCGTTCGCATACGCACAATACATGAACTCGGCTATGCCATGAGCAAGGATCATCGCAAGAAGCTCCTCGCCCTATTGGCGGACGACGAGTAGCCGAAAACTCTCCATCCTTATCAAAATCTAGGAGATCCTTATGGCAACTGCTGTCGGGAATACAGACGTCTATTCCGCTTATAAATCTGCACTTGGTCGCGCACCGAGTGCGGCCGAGATGGATTATTGGAAGAGCAGCGGCTACGATGCGTCGAACGTCAAAAAAGCGATCTACGATGCGGGCGCATCAGAGCGGACCACGTCCGGCTACAAGGCCCCGACATACTCAGCGCCGAAAGAAACGGATCGCTTTTATAACGATTACGGCGTCCTGAAAAACAACCCCGGTTTCACCGGGATGAAGGATACTTCGGCAAAAGCTGAGGTTCCCCAGGCTGTGCAGGCTTCCTCTGGCTGGAACTACACCCGCCGCGACGATGACGTGCAAAACAACCTGATGCGCCTGATGGACCCGGAAAGCCCGTTGATGCGCCAGGCTACTACGGCCGGTCTCCGCACAGCCAACCGGCGCGGGCTGCTCAACTCGTCGATCGCGGCGAGTGCCGTGCAGGACTCAGCCTACACTGCCGCAGTGCCTCTTGCCTCCCAGAATGCATCACAAGCCGCGCAGGAGAATCTGACCAATATTGGCTACGACGCGCAGATGAGGATGCAGGAGCGGCAACTCGGGTCTGCCGCCGCTCTCCAGGCAGCGCAAATCAAGGCGACCGCGGACCTGCAGACCCAGGACATCGGCTACCAGACCGCAGAGCGGAAACTCGATCGTGCCCTGCAAGAGAAGCTGGCCGGCTGGAACCTCAACAGCTCGGATCGCAATTCTGCAGCTTCGACGCTTCTGGGCATGGAGCAGCTCTACAATACGCAGGTCCAGAACATCATGAACAACACCAACCTGTCCGCGGCGGATCGCACTGCATATCTGGCATCGGCCAACGCCTACCGCGACAAGGTTTTGAGCCTTGTCGAGCAGATGTACGATGTCAGCCTGGATTGGGGGCAGAACTCGGCGGCTGCCGTGTCTGAAGCGGAGGCCCGTAGCTTCGTGCAGAGCGTCTATCAGTCAGCCCTGAAGAGAGAGGCCACGAACGCCGATCTAAACTATTGGGTCGCCCGCCTCCTTGGCGGGACTCCGAAAGCCACGATCGAGGCCGAGATCAAGAGCTTCCAATGATCCGAAACGCCAAGTTCGAAGACATTCCGGCCATCGTCGAGTTGCTTCAAGACGCGTTCTCGCGTTCGCATTACGCGAGGGAGAATGTTGGGGCGATCGACGTCAAAGAGGCAAAGCGGCTGCTTTTGCAGGCCATTCAGCGGCACGGCTACAGCCATGGCGGCGCGTGCTGGGTGCAGGTCTCGGAATCCCACGGCATCGTCACCGGCCTCATACTAGGGACGCTGGTTCGCGTCTGCGTCATCGGCGACAAACTCATGGCAACGGACCTGTTCTGGGTTGCCAGCAACATCGTCGAGCCTGGCGACCCATATGCCCTGATGAAGGGGATGATCAATTGGGCGAAGTCCTGCCCCGAAGTCGTTGAAGTCAAATGCGGATCGACAGCGATCATCCGCGACAATCCGGAAGAGGCGGCCGCTGTCCTGAAGCGGCTCGGCTTGAAGCGCTACGGCGTCATTTACAGGGAGGCCGTCCGATGAGCGGTGTTGCAGCTGGTATCACCAAGGTTTTCTCGACCGTCGGCAGCGCGGTCGCGCGTGTCGGCTCGGCGGTGGCCGGTGTGGGGTCGAGCCTGTTCACGGCCGGGGCCGCTTCAGGCGCAGGCTCAATGGCGTCCGGCGGACTGTCCGGCATCATAGGCAATCTTGCCGGCGGCGGGGTGCTAGGCAACGTGATCGGCGGCGCGGTGACGCAGGCGGGTTTCGGGGCGCTGATTGGCGGAACGATCGGCGCGGTGACGGGTCAGGGCTTTGGCAAGGGCGCTTTGATGGGCGGCCTTGGCGGCGCGCTGACTGGTGGCATTTCCGGTTACGCCTCCGGGGCGAACGCGGCCGGCGCCAGCAGCGCGGGTGTCGATCCTACTGTGACCGGGTCCATTCCCGGTTCTACGCCGACCGGCCTCACACAGACGGGCCTCACAACGCCGACCGCGTCCACTGCGGCGACGGCACAGCAGACAACCGGGAATGGGCTGATGAACTTCCTCGGCTCGGAAAAGGGCGGCAATCTGATTGCAGGCCTCGGTACCGGCCTGATGGAATACGAAAAACTGCGCGCGCAGCAGGACGAGTACGAAAAGCAGCGAGACTTCGCCCGCGAACAGCAGACCCGCGTCACTGATTCTTACAAGGTCGATCCGAGTGTCCTGCACCAGTCGCCGTCGCGCTCGAGCTACCGCTATGACCCCGGCGTCGGCCGCATCGTTCTGACCTGACGGAGAACTGCAATGGCAACAGGCACTAGCTCCAAGGGCACGAGTTCCAAGAGCAAGGATTCCAAGTCCTCGACCAGCAAGTCGGCCGGCGGATACTCGGCAGCGGGCGGCGCTGACTCGCCTTCCGAACGCGGACCTGGTCCTGGCGTCGGCCTTGGTTCAAAATCGTCAGCGCCCGGTTCCGCCGGCAAAAGCGCGTCCGGATCGACTGGCAAGACCAACCGCGATGGCACGTCGTCAAAGGGCGTATCCGCGACCGGCACGTCGACAAAAGGCACTTCCACAGCTGGCGCCGGACGCGGTCTCGGCGCGGTAGGCAGCGTCAGCCTTGGTAATCAGGGCTCGATGAGCGTTTCTGCCAAGGGCGGCGTCGGCACGACCAAAGGATCAGGCGCAACTGCGCGAGCCGGCCTCGGCAGCGCACTAGGTTTCGACAGCGGCCGGTTCGGCGCGTCACCAGCGAGTGGATCGTTCGATAGCGGCCGGATGGGGCCGGCGAGCACCGGCCTTGGCGGCGCTCTCAGCAAATCTTCGCGCGGCTATACGGCGGCCGGCGGCCTCGACAGCCCGAGCGAGAAAGGCCAAGGCCCAGGCCTCGGCGTCTCCTTCGACAACGGCCGCTTCGCCCAAAACACGCCGACGGCGAAATACAGCGCTGCATTTCGCGGGGATTCGCCGTCGGAAATGAACGGCGCCGGTCCCGGTGTGAGCGTTGCCGGTTTTTCGTCTGATGGAACGTCGGCGCTGGACGGCTATAACCAGGCGGCCAAGTCGCTGCAGACTGCGGGCCTGAGCACGATCGGCGGCAAGCCGGCACCCGGTACGACTGCTGCCGCGTCGATGAGCTTTCGCGAGGCAGAAGACGCATCCCTGGCAAAATACAATGCTTTGGAAAGCACGCTTGCTTCAATCCGGCAGGCAGAGGCGCAGAAGACCGATCCTTACAATGGATTGGTTAATTCCCGCAGGAAAGGGAACCCCACGCACGCAAATCTCACTGGCATGACGATTTCGGAAGTCCAAGCACTCCAGGACGGAATGATCGCGGCTGGCTATCCATCGACGGCAGTCGGGGCATACCAGACCCGCAAAGACACGCTCGCAATGGCGGTGAAGTCGCTGGGGATTGACCCCGATACGACGAAGTTCACGAAGTCCGTTCAAGATCGCATCGCTGCCGGGTTGATCGATAATCGCGCGAACCAGGCGACCGACGAAGACGGAAATATTAATCCGAGCAAATTCGCCAACAAATTGAGTAAAGAGTGGGCAGGGTTTGCAAATTCCTCGGGCGTGAGCAGTTACGACGGATTCAACGGCAACAAGGCCTCTGTTGGGTTCTCCACGGTGAAAGGCCTCGCTGATGGGTTGGTCAGCAACGATGTCGTAGGGCCAAACGCTTTCAGCGAGTGGAATGGTCGTCGTCCTGCGAAAGATGATTCTGGGTGGGCGGATGATACTGCACCATCTGTGTCTCTGCGCGGCTATGGTGTTGACGATAGCGCTACCGGCGCGACTACGAGAACGGTTGACAGGTTCGCGAACAAGTATTTAGGGCGCGACACAAACCAAAATGCCGCTGCAACCGTCGATGCTGACCCAAAAAGAGATTTGACGACTGGAGAGAAAGTCGCGGCTGGTGCCCTTGATGTTGGTATAGGCATGGTGCCAGGCATCGGTTTGGGCGCCAGTCTTGTTAACGGGGCACTGACCCTGGCTGGGAAACCAACAATCGGGCAGGCTGTCGTTGGCTCCGTCGTCAATGGGGCTGGTGGAACGCCGCGCGGCACTGAGCCAAACAGCGGCGGGACGAGGAATGAGCGAACGCCGGACAGCAAGCCGGAGGCCGACAAGACCGCCGCTGAAAAGCCGTCAGACCCGGTTCAGTCTTTTATCGGGAAATACATCAGCCGCCCGACGCCGGCAGAGAAATGGGGGCGAACATCGCTCGCCTAAGGGTCGCTGGGGAACCTGCACGCATCTTTAGTGATCGGTTTACAGGAGACCTTGGTTTCATCGACCTTCACGCCGTTTCGCGAGACAATCGACTCGGTATCGTCTGAATACTCCGTTTGTCCTGGCGCCGGCTCTTTAGTGGCATACTCGACCCGCCAGCCTCCGGAATAACCGATCTGGGCGCCATGAGCATTGCCGCATTCGAATTCCATCTTCGCATCTTCGCATTTGCCGTCGAAGCAGATGATGACCATCGGCGCCGGCTCGTCGAGTGACCCATCCGTATAGTTGCCACATCCGGCCCACGCGCCCTGGACAGCAACCAACACAAGCAGAGAAGTAGCAATCAAGCGCATAGACGTTCCTCCTGAACTGAGGATGTCACAACATTGAGAGGAAATGAAGATGGGTGTCCGTCTAGCCGTAATCCATTACGTAGCAAAGGCCCTCGGCGTTTTGGTACACGTCGAAGGCCTGCCTTATGGCAGCGTCAGAAACGCGCGCCATGAACTTGGCGCTTGTCTGGGAGCATCGATTAGACCTGTCTCATGCAATGGTCTTCCGTACGGCGTTGAAGCTTTTGCCGGCCGTCGCGAAGGTGCAGTCAACCCAACGCTCCGGTAAAGACAAACCCACTGCCGTCGCTTGGCATCGAGAAGTCGCAGATCTCGTGTACCATGCCGTTTTCGAGTGCCCATTCGGCCCCTCGGGTTTTCTGTTGACTAAACAATTGCCGGCAGTCCTCAACCGCCAACTCGGTTCGAGATGAAATTATTCTGGAAATCCTGTCGTGGTCCGCGTTTACGCTGTCGAGCAGCTCGGTGAGGTTCTTCTCTTCCATTCTTACGTTGCCGGAAAGATCGAAGCCAACGCCATGAAACATGAAAGTCGAGGAGTGGCAGCTTCGACGATGTGATCCGCCAAGAAAAACGACGTTCGCGATAGAATCCACATTGCCGATGTTGTGCGTTGTGATTTCCATCGGCATCGAGATCAGCAAGTTATGGAGAAACACTCCTGGCTGTACGCCTCCTCCAGTGCTGTTGATCCCGATCGTCAAATGGGTGTACTTCTGGGAAACCATGTTGGATAGAATGGTTGCGAAGTTTTGCGCGGATGCGACGGTAATGTCCGCTGAAAATACGACAGTAGAACGCACTTGCCCCTCCCTCTTATGGCGAGGCCATCATGGCATGATTCACGCAGGAGTCGAGTGGGCGCTTAGTAGCAGGTCCCGTTGTAGCAGGTAGAGCTCCAGTTGTTCCCGTCGGAATCCCGACCATAGTGATTGACGGAGTTGCCGAACGAATAGCTGTCCTGGCTCCAATTCGAACCGGTTCGGCTGTTGTTGCCGTACATGTGGGTCGTATTGCCGTACCGATTGATCGTGTACGTGTTGCCGCTGTCATCATAGCAGTTCTGATATGCTCGCGTACCGTAGCAAGCGGCGCTGGCTTGAGTTGAGGCGAGCAGCGATGCGGCAAGAAGAAGTGCAGTTTTCATGATCATCCTCCCAAAATGATCGTCAAAAGCTACGCCTGACCACGGCGAGAATCAACTGACAATTGAATAGGAGAGCCTGATGGCAGGTCTAGGCGCAGTCATTAACGGAGCGCAAGCGCAGGGCGGCGCGCCGCAGCAGCCCGGCCAGGCTGAGCAGCCGAACTTCGGCGAGGAGCAAGCCACGCCGGAAGAGCAGCAGCAGTACGACAAGATCGTCGCGAACGCGATGAATATCACCTACGATCAGAAGATGCTGCCCCGCGTCATCCAGATGCTGGAGGGCGAGGGTGATCCGATCGAGGGTTTGGCGCAGACGGCAGCCGTGATCATTTCGCGCGTCATGCAGTCGGCGCAGCAGGCGGGTGTGGAGCTCGACGGTATCGTGGCCTTCCATGCCGGGACGGAAATCCTTGAGGATTTGGCCGAGCTTTCGAAAGAGGCCGAGGTTCACGATTTCTCCCAGAACCCAGACGACCTCGAAACGGCGTATTTCCGGACCCTCGATAACGTCCGCGTCATGATGCAGGAGTCCGGCCAGATCAAACAGCAAGACGCGCAGGCGGACATGCAGAAGCTGCAGGCCATGGATCAGTCGGGCGATCTGGAAAAGATGCTGGTCGGCTTAGCCGAGCGTGACCAGCGCGGCCGCGCGCCGGCAGAAGATCAATCTCAAACGCCTGCTGGTCGCGGGCTGATGCCGCAGGAGGCTTGATATGGTTGGGCTTGGAATGATCCTTGGCGGAATGGCAAAGGGCTATGGCGATGGCGTTGTCGAGCAGGCGAAGGCGAAGCGCGAAGAGGCCCTGGCCCAACTGAAATTCGAGCGCGATCGGCAACTTGCCGCCGAGACCCGCAACTTCCAAGCTGAGCAGGATGAAAAAAGCCGCGCATTCCAGTCCAGTGAGAACGCACTGACCCGAGAGGCCGACGCTGATTATCGGAACAAGTCTCTGGGGCTTCAAGAGCGTACCCTAAGCCTGCAGGAGCAGAATTCTGGCGATGTCTACCGCGGCACCGATGGCGACTACGTGCGCAGGGGAACTACGGCTGTGCCGATTACCGACGAGGCCGGCAATCGCATCTCTCAGCGAACCGAGACTGTGCGCGACTTGACCCCGGCGGAGAAAGAGGCTCGCGGACTCGACCCGAAGAAGCCCTATCAGGTCGATCAGACCGGCAAGATCCTCGAAGTCGGAGGAGGTGGCACGACGGTCAATCTCAACAATGGCGAGGGCGACTCGTTCTACAAAAAGCTGGACGAGAAAAACGCTGAAAATTTCTCGGCGATGTCCGATGCCGGCGTGAAGGCTCGCGGGCGAATGGGCCAGATTGAGCGGCTGGAAGCGTTGATGGAGAAATCTCCGTCCGGAGCGGAAGCCGCGATCAAGGAGTCCCTCGGCAAAATGGGCATCAACACCGAAAACCTGGATTATCTTCAGTCGGCAACTGCGCTGATCGAGAGGATGGTTCCTGAGCAGCGCACGCCAGGTAGCGGTCCGATGTCGGATGCTGACGTCCAGATGTACCGGAACTCCCTTCCTCGCGTCATCAATCAGCCGGGCGGCAACAAGCTCATCTTCGATACACTCAAGGGCATCGCCGAATACGACGCAAAGATTGGCGAAATCGCGGATGCCGTCGCCGATCGTAGCATCACGCCTGAGGCCGGGCGCCAGCAGATCCAGGCGCTCGAAAACCCGCTAGACGCCTACAAGATCGCCATCGGCGAGGACAAGCCGACGTCGGGAACTGCAGGTTCCAAGGTCAAATGGAAGGTGCTGGAATAATGCCGATCCTAGACATTGAAGGTCGACGCATCGAGGTTGACGACAGTTTCCTTTCCCTCTCCCCGGAGGATCAAGAGGCGACGGTTATGGAGATTGCCGGCAGCCTCGGGATTGGCGGCGGGCCGACGCTTGAGACGGCCAAGCAGGATCGCGACGATTTCTACAATTCCGGCATCTACGCAGGATCGATGAACCCGCTCGGCTCTATCGCCAAGGGCGTCGATGCCTTCGCGTCCGGTGCGCAGCGCGCAGCCCTGCTTGGCTGGGACGACGAGGCCAGCGCCGCAGTCAACACGGCAGGCGGCCTAACTGGCGATTACGAGAGTGCCAGATCCGACGCCAACTTGAAGAAGATGGCGCAACGCGATCAGAACCCAGTTCTGTCGCTCGCGGGTGAAATTGCGGGGTCGATCGCAGCTGGTAGTTCGGCAGCACAAGCGATGTCCACGGCCGGCCGCGCAACGACTATGGGTGGCAAGGCCTTGCGGGCGGCAGGCGAGGGTGCCGCGGTTGGTGCCGTTGCCGGTGCAGGGGAGTCCGATCCAGGTGAACGGCTTGGCGGCGCTGCGATGGGAGCCGGTATTGGCGCGATCACCGGAGGCGCTCTTTCGGCTGCCGGAGACGCCTTGGCTGGCCGTTCCGCTCGTAGGGCTGCCGAGGCCGCAGCGCCATCCGTCGATGAATTGGCAGAGGCGTCGAGCGCCCTCTACCAGAAGGCCGATGCGGCTGGGGTCGTCATCAAGCCGGAGGCCATGGACAAGCTTGTCAACAAGATGACCGTCCTCGCCGGTCGGATCAATCGCGATCTCAGGCCCAAGACGGCTGGCGTCGTCGACGACATTCAGGCGATGGCCGGCAAGCCGCTAAGCTTAGCCGAATTCGACGAGTTGCGGCAGACAATCGGCCTTGTCATGAAGAACGCGGATCCGCAAGACGTTCGCACGCTGACCCAAATGAAGAGCACGATGGACGCATTTGCCGATCGCGCCGGCCGGGCAGAGGTGGACGGCGATGCCGGCGGCTTCAAGCTGCTGAAGGAGGCGCGCGATCTATGGGCGAAAAAGGCGAAGACCGAGATTGTCGAGGAAATGCTCGATCTCGCCGACGTCAAGTCCGGCAGGTACTCGCAGTCCGGATTGCAGAACGCGATCCGCGATAAGGCCTCACAGCTCTACAGCAAGATCAGCTCTGGCAAAGTGAAGGGCTTCACCCAGGAGGAAGTCGCGCTTGTGAGGAAAATGGCGAAGGGCGAAATGACCCCGACTGCCGTAAACTGGCTCGCAAAATGGGCGCCGCGTGGTGTTGTCTCACTGTCCGGTGGCGTCGGCGTCGGTGGCGCGGTTGGCACGTTCCTTGGCGGCCCCGTCGGCGGTGTGATCGGCAGCGCGGTGCCTGGAGGGATCGGCTTCGCCGCATCGAAGGCAGCGGACAATGCCGCTCTTCGCGGCGCGAGTGCGCTGCGCGATGCAGCAGCATCTGGTAACGCGCCAGTACTCGGCGCGCTCGAACATCGGACGACGCGGCTTATCCCCGGCCTAGCAGCCGAAGAAACGAGTCTTGCAACCAGAAAAAGAGAGTGAATGATGGCTTCACCAAGAAGAAAGCGACAGCCAGGCCGCTGATCGTCCCGATCGCAAGCCCGGTATTGAAGCCAAAAAATCTGATGGTAGTATGTATCCACCAGCTTGCGGCGTGCATTGCCAAGAAGCCAAACGCGATCGTCGGCACCGTGACCTTGAAAAACCAATTGGCTCCAGACCCCAGGATAGGTTCGGTTTTGCCTGAGTGGTGCCATTCGGATTCGTGAAGATCGATATTCTTTGGATGGGTTCTTTTGATGTCGCTCAACTTAGATGTCGCCCCTGTTGGACCTTAACCGCTTGATCTCTTTGCGAAGAGAAATGATCTGTGTTTCGAGATGCACAGCCGACGCAAACAGTCCGCCGATCACAAACGGCAGAACGTACGATAGATCGCTCAAATAGGTAGTGATCGCCCAAAAGGTTAAGCCTGCCCCAGTGCCAATCGCAATTGTTCGCATAGACATGATAGGCAGGTCGAGGTCTTTGTTGAAATCGCGGTCGGGGTCGTTCATCCTATGCGATTACTCGCCGGGGTGCATGTGGCGCTTGCCGCCGCGGCCGTAAAAGAAAGCCAACGCTGCGCCGCCCGCTGCGATACCGAGCGGGAGAATGACGAACGCAAATAGCTCAAGTCCAGTCATTGCAGCCTCCTGAGAATGTGTCTCGCCGATATATGTAACACTACGGCGGTGAAAATCCAACAAACGGCGCCCACGATAAATACCGGAGTGGCCGATATCGAACTCGTCGCCGAATAAAGGGCTGCAGCGATGGGAGCAAATACACCTACCGTCAGGCAAGCCGTCGAGGCTCGGTCCAGCGCATTCGCAAGCAGTTTTGTTCGCTCGTTGTGAATCAGGCTCATTCCTCGAAATTCTCACAAACCTGAACGATGCGGAAGCGCAGACGCCGCCTACTTGCGGTGGAATGTTTCCTTACGCATCCTAGCTGGGGCGCCTAGCTGAGAGGATGGGCCGCCAGCCCCAGTTTCAGGGAGTTTCACGCGACGGTCGCCCTTTGCGTGGATGTTGGGTTTGGGGCCGCGGGCGTCTGGCTCTTCGGGCTGGGCAGGAGAGGCGTTCGAATCCTTGGGTTTCGGATCCAGCCCGCGCGGACGAGAACGGCTTTCGCTGATGGCCGCCTTGGCGCGCAAGGCTGCTTCAGGATCATTCTCGATCATCTGAATAATGTTTCGGATGCCGAAGAAGGTTTCCTCGTTAGCCGGTGTGCTGGGCATCGAGACCGTCACCATCAGCAGCATCTCTTTGAGGACGTCGATCTTGGCCTCTGCTTTGGTGAGTTGTTCGTCGAGTTCAATGATCTCGTCGGTGGCGTGGGTGCTGAAGCTGTCATCCAGGCGAGAGAGGATTTCAGCGTTCATTGACCGGTTGTTAGCCGCAGCAGCGGCTTCGATGGCCTCCTTAATCTCAGGGGTCATTCGAAGCTTGAATTGTGGGTCAGTCTGTTTTGGCGCCATGTCATTTAAGTGAACCAAAAAGGTACTTGACGCAATCGGACCTATTAGGTACAAGAAACCTATTAGGTACATAGAGGAGAAAATGACCGAAGCAACCAAGCAGTTCAAAGTCGTTCTTCCGCTGGAAATCAAGCGCTGGCTTGCGATCCAAGCGGCAACGAATATGCGGTCTCAAAATTCGGAGATCGTTCTGGCGCTCAAGGAAAAGATGGAGCGCTCCGAAAACGAAAAGAGCGGGACACCGGCCTGAGAAACCGTCCCGCTCTTCTAAACCCAGTCATGTAGAAAGGATCGCGCTATGGAAGATAGCAGCAAACGTAACTCTGTGCAAATTGCCGGAACAGACATCCGGAAGATTGAATACCGCGGCCAGCAGGTCGTGACCTTCGCCATGATCGATAAGGTGCACAAGCGGCCTGATGGAACGGCAGGGCGGTCTTTCCGTGAGAACCGGGAGCGCTTCGTCGATGGAGACGACTGCATCGAACTGACATCCGACGAAATCCGTCGGATGTCGTTGGAAGGGGTTTTGCCTCGCCGCACCGCTCGCGCGACGCTCATCACGAAAAGGGGCTATCTCAAGATCGCGAAGACCCTCGGCGACGACAAAGCCTGGGAAGTTTTCGATGAAATGATCGAGCGCTATTTCGCGGTCGAGCAGATCGTCGAAACGGCAAAGGTTGTTCACCTCGACCGCGCCGCTCGCGAGACCCGCCTCTTCATGCGGCAGGCGCTTCAGATCGCTGGCTTGGCCGGACTTGCCGGCAATCAGCGGCTGATCGCTGCCAACCGGTCGACACGGAAGGCGACTGGGTTCGACTATCTTGATTCCATGGGCATCCCGCACATGGAAGCGCCGCAGAACGATGTGCTGCTAACCGCAACGGACATCGGGAAGCAGCTCGGGGCGATTTCCGCAATCCGCGTCAATCACCTCCTTTCGGAGCACGGTTTCCAGATCGGGGGACGCGACAGCAAGGGCCATGGCTTTTGGAAGCCGACCGAAAAGGGCATCAAGGCGGGCGGCGTAATGGTCGATGTCGAGCGCAGCAATAAAACGGGGCAGGCGCGGCAGCTTCGCTGGGCTTCAAACATCGTCGCGACGCTGCGCGACATTATCGGCGGCGAGGCCGCATAATGGAGAACGTGTCACATATCGAAATTGACGGAGGCCGGGTAACCGGCCCCACCGTCATAGAAGGCGAGTTTGGCCGGCGCACGGTGCCGACCCTGATTGGGTCCTTCCGGTATTTCGTCAGCGTGATCGAGACGGACGGCGGCCGGATCGGCATGTGGGACGGCGCTAGTCATGAGGATGCGGTGAAAGAGGCGGTTAGCCTGAAAGCGTCCTTCGGCGCAGCCCGCATTGAAGATCTGACGGGGAGGGCGGCATAATGAAGCGCCGCGACATCCTCCGCGGCGCGATAGCCTTCTCGGTTAGCGCGCCTGCCACCATCGGCATTGTGGCCTACGATCCTCTACTCTCGGCCATCCGCGATTATCAGGATGGCTTGGAGAAGTGGCTCAAATTCAGCCCCGAAGATAATGAGGGGGCGATGGCTTACACCGATGAGAGCTACGGCCCTCCTCTTGCCTTACTGCAGGAGTGGGACCAGCCAGCCTATACTAGGGACGGCGCCATCGCCGCGCTCAAGCTGGCTTTCGATGACGACACCGGTGTCCGTGGGATGCCGGCAGAAGGCCGCTTGATCCAGGCGGTTATTGGCTACCTCGAAACCTTGCCGGCGTAACGTCGAGCACATCAAATTAAGGAAGGCGGTTCTTAGCGGAGCCGCCTTTTTTCATCCCCCCATCAAAGGACAATCAGATGCTATCTCCAGAAGTCGCGCGGTCGATTGACCGTATCGCGAAAGCGCACGGCTATGACCCGGCGGCATTGAAGGCCGTGGTTGAGGTCGAGAGTGCGGGCAAGGTCTTCGCCAACGTGAAAGGCAGGGACGAACCGCTTATCCGCTATGAGGGCCACTACTTCTACAAGCTGGTGCACCCGATGATGCGGGACAAGGCGGTTCGGGAAGGTCTGGCGTCCCCGAAGGCAGGCGGCGTCAAGAACCCATCCAATCAGGCGGCGCGGTGGGATCTGCTCGAGCGCGCCGCGGCGCTGGATAAGCAGGCAGCCTATGAGAGCGCGTCTTGGGGCGCCGGTCAGGTCATGGGCAGCCATTGGAAGAAGCTCGGCTATTCTAGCGTCGTCGATATGGTCGAGACGGCCCGGAGCGGGATCGAGGGCCAGGTTGAATTGATGGTCCGGTTCATCAAGGCGTTCAACTTGTCCGGTGCCTTGCTCCGTAAAGACTGGGCCGGGTTCGCTCGCGGCTATAACGGGCCGGCGTACAAGACCAACGCCTACGATACGAAGATGAAGGCGGCCTATGAGCGCTACGCCAAGGGAACGTCGCCGATCACGTTCAATCCATCGGCCGGTATGCTCCGCTTGGGGTCAAAGGGGCAGGGCGTCCGTGAAGTGCAGGTGCTACTGACCCGCGCTGGATTCCCGACTGCTGTTGATGGCGATTTCGGGACCGGCACGGATACGGCGTTGCGCCGGTTCCAGGGCGCAAATTCGCTGACCGCCGATGGCGTCGCCGGCCCTGAGACCATGCGAAAGCTGAAAGAGTTTCAGGCATCGCCAGAAGAAAAGCCGGGTGCGCTACCGGTCTCGCAAGTGCCGGAAGTGAAGGACGCTGCGAAGAGTTTGGCGCCCCTCGCTCTCGTTACCGCCGCTCGTGACCAGATAGCCGAAATGGCCGCCTATGTGACCGGCATCAACACCGAGACGGCGAACACCGTTGCCAATTCGATGCTGGCGGTCTCTGGCGCCATCGGTACCGGCCTTGCAATCTACGCCATTTATGGCTGGTGGAAGTCTAAGCGCACTGTGGAGCAGGCCTGATGTTCGGCGTGCTCGACTGGCTCAAGATCGGCGCCGGCTGCGTGCTCGGCGCCTTAGCCATCTCTATCCCCGCCTACTACAGCGGCCGTAGCGACGGACGCGATCTGGAGCGTACGGCAGCCCTCCAGCGATCCATGGAACTCATCCGAGAACGGAGCAAGACGAATGTCGAAATCAGCAAGCTATCTGATGCTGCTATTTGCGTTGAGCTTGGCGGTAAGTGGGTGCTCGACAAGTGCGAATGATGGCTCTGGATTCGAAACGCTGACGCCGTCGGCGGGCACTCGACAATTCATCATCGCCAACGACCGCGGCTTTGCCAACCAAGTCGCCAGCCACAATCGCACATGTCAAAAACAAGCCGGCTGCAGGAAATAATGCCTGACGAACTCGTAGTCGGCGCCGGCAAGTCAATCCTTGATTTCGGCATCATCGGCGCCGTAGCTGTGCTGCTGATGGCCGCGGTGGTGGTCCTGGTGCTGTGGCTACGCTCGGCTCACAACGAGTTGCTGCAGGCCAAGAAAGAGCACCTGGAAGACGCCAAGCAGTGGGCGGTACTCGGTGAGGTCTTGAAGAACAACATGGCGGCCAACACCGAGGCGATGAAGGAAATGCTCACGTTCATGCGGGACAGGGCGCGGCCATGACGATTGTTGGCGATTTCATCGCAAGGCTGTTCGGGCCGGATCCCATGCACCACCAGGTGCGCGCCATTGATCGCGAGATAGCCCGGCACAAAGCGGACATCCGGCAAAGCACGCAGGTGCTCGAATCCGGGTCTCGCGTGATGAAGAACATGACAGGCGTTATGCGCATGATGGCGGAGGCCGGACGTGAAGACAATCAATAACCGGCTGCTGCTTGGTACGCTTGTTGCCATCGCGCTTTACTGGCTGGCGGGGCTGGTGACGCCGAACCCGTATTTGTCCAGCGCCATGTCCCTGACGCTGCTGGTGTCCGGGTCGATCACGGCCTTTGTCTATGCGCCACAGACGTACAGGGTGGTGTTTCAGCAGCAGCGCGACACCGTTGATGACTTCGGCTCCTACAGTCACTTGGGGGTCTATGGCATCATGTTGTTGGCGCTAGGCTCCTGCTATGTCGGCCTGTACGGCTTCCTGTGGGTGGTGCTAGGGCAGCCGGATAGTTGGCTCGGGACCGCTACGTCTGGCTTTGGCCGAGCGATGATGACGGCCGGCTTTGCGATGATGACGTTTTCGCCTATCGCCACCCGCCGGGTTGAGAGGATGCCCAATCTCGTCTGGCTGGTTATCTGTGGGTCTCTGGCGCTGTTCCTGGCATTCCTCGCCGGCACCAGAATGCCGACATTGCCAGAAGACGACTCAGCCCGCTTCTACCGCCTACACGGCAACTATCGGCCTCCGTGCCCAGAAGACCGCCCCATCTGGGTAGGACAGGGCAGGGCGTACCATACCCCAGATAGCCCTTATAGGGATCAGGTTATCCCGACGAGGTGTTACCGGACGGAGAAGGAAGCGCAGGCGGCGGGGTACAGGGCGCTCAAGAGATAAGCGGGGAGATCGACTTGCCGCGGGTCCACATCACCTCTCCGGTTTCGCGGCAGCGATTGCACTTGAATTCGAGTTCCACGATCCTGTTGTCTGCCTGGTAGCCAGACGTAATCGCAGGCTCTTTCTGGCCGTTGGCCCGAATGACGATGGCGCGGGCAATGTTCATCTGCGGCGGGACGTCTTCTCGCTTCACGCGGAGGAAGCCGGCGCCTTTGCAATAACTGCAGACCTTGATGATTGCGTTGCTATTCATTGCACCAATCCACCTTTTTGCCCTTGCGCCATTCCCGCGCGAATCCTTCTCGAAGCAGCTTCTTTCCGATTTCTTCACCACTCGGAAGATAGATGTTCACGAGCGGCCGGTGCTTCGGTGTTGCGTCCACCGCGCCGTCCCATGATACCCGAATACCGGGGCGGGATAGAAGCTCTTTCAGCCGGCGCTTTGCCAATAGGGCAAGCTTTCGCTCCTTGTCGCATTTAGCGTGGGAGCCGATCTCCGGGGCATCGACGCCGTATTCCCCGGCGACGCCTTCACCCAGCAGGCGCAGCAATTGTCCGCTTGGTTTGCAGCGGGCCGTGTCTCCATCTACGGCGACAAGCGACGTGCACAGCAGGAGGGTAGTGGCGATGCTGGTCATTCCCCGCCAGTCCTCTGATACCAGATAAGGCCGTCATCGCCGCGCCAGGCCTTCACCCATCCGAGCCGCATTAGCTCTTGAAGAAGAGCCAGCCGATCGGACGGTGATTTTCCCTCCCATGCTAAGGGCAATCGCTCTCGCCACTCTCTCAACCATTGTCATGGGCGGTCTCTCTTTTCGTCACCGTGGGCACGTCGCGCCATTCTATCTTGCCGCTTATATGGCCCCGCCATGCCGATTGAAGCCGCGCCGGTCCTTCTTCCGGTTGGAACCAACGGAGATTGGGGAGCGCTTGGAACACTTCGTTCGTATGCAAGTCTACGGTCGCTACTATAGCTATTTCAGCCATCGGCGGTCTCCTTCATCCACGGCCACTTGATATAGAGCCCCCGATCTTCGCTGGCCGTGCCGCATGTCCATCCACACTTCCGGCACGACTTGGTGTCTTGAATATTGGCGTTGCTGCAATCGAACCAGTCGTGGTCGCAGCCCAACCCCAGAGCGTCGCCGGCAACAGACCAAGCGCAATCGACTTCCTGCCCGAGATCGGCGAGTTGAAAGCGCAGCCGGTCAATCTCCTCAATGGCTGCTGCGAACATCTTCGCCTGCTTGTGCTTGCCTAAAAGGGAAGCGGCCTTCATCTCATAGTATAGGGTGTCTCTGATGTCAGTCATGACCGGCCTCTTCGTCGATCGGCTTTATTTTCGTTGCCGGGATATCGATCCAGCCATTGGCAGCGCCGCTTTGAAATATCTCATCTCCGGTGTCCCACGCGTAACCGTCGGCCCTCTGAACGTATGTGGCTACCGCGAAATTGACGGTCGGGCTGGTGTCTCCGGGATACCAGTAAGAGAAATCGACAAGGATGCTCCGATCTTTCGGCGCGGTGTCCATAGGCTGCCAGCCACAGGCCTCAACCGCCACCTTCGCCAATTCCTCCCATATCCGGCTAAGCTGCGGGGCTGTAAGTTCCTGTCGGCGATCTGACATCGCCTTGGCTACGCGGGGGAGGAGGTCAGTCATGTCGGTGCTCCTATCCGCTTGCGATATGGCAGCGGCAAAGTTGACCAGTCGAAATCGTCTTTGAAGTCGCCGCAGACATGCTCGCGCGGCGTTACGACATGGCCGGCGCTGATCAGCGGGTGAGCACCAACGATGCCGATCATGTGGGCACGCTCTGCGCCGCTGACTGGAGCCGAGCGAGTGCAGTCGCCTATGACGCTGGAGATCGATCGCCACCAATCGCAGCCGGCGCAGCATTTGCCGTGCTCGAAGTAAAATCGGTCGATGAACTCCTGCTGCGGATCACCCATTGTCGCGTCCCTCTGCTTTGGCGATGGCGTCGTAGCGTTCCGTCAGCTTTCTGACGCGCGTATGAATGTGTCGCGTGAGAAGCAGCGCAAACCAACGGCGGTCGTACCGCTTCGAAACGCTGATCCACCCGGCCAAGTAATCCGTCGCGCACTGTACTACGGCTTCCCCGATTTGAGCCCGGCGGTGAAGCTTCCGGTTCGTCTCGCGCAGGCGCTCGATTTCGTTGGAAGCCTTTTCAAGTATTCGAGCTGTGTGCTCAGACGACGGGCCACCAAGACGGTAACTTTCGGCTCTCTCTCGAAGTTCTTGAACGATATCGCTCATTCGCCACCTGCCTTCCGGGCGGAGATCTCCTCAAATGTCCTGTCTTCGGACTTGTCGCGGTAAGTGGATATATCGACGAGGGCGCTATGGAAACTGCGCGCCTCTTCCGAAGAGCTAAAGCTGATAGTCACTTGTTTTTCGGTAAGAACCATGAAGCCATAACGATTGAACAGATCGCTCGCGATCTTCTGCCGTTCCGCGAGAAGGAACTTCGATATCGTTGCTACGATGCCGTAAGTGTCCAGCTGCTCGCTTTCGGCGTAGCAAGCTTCTGCTGCTGCCACGACTTCATCAGATACCTGCATCTTGCACCAACACGCCTCAGGCTCGGCCGCTTCAATCCGGAACGGCTCATCTTCGTTGTCTCTGACCAGCCACGCCATTGTGTCCCACCTTTCGTGGTTTACGTTGAAATAAACTCTGCGTTCATTATAATAATCGTGAAATTGATTTTTACAATTGGAAAATCAACGTGGCGTCTATCTATTGCGATGAATCGAGCGAAACGGTACGAGTCCAAGACATGGACAACGAACCGTGGCAAAAGCGGGCAAAGCTCGCAGGATTGAATCAGAAGACGCTGGCAAAGCTGCTAGGCGTTGCTGAGAACACCGTTTCAAAGCAGCTGCGGGGGATCTGGGCGACAGGTACGCCCCAGTACGTCAAGACGATGATCTACGCTTGGGAGCGCATGACGCCGACGGCTAAGCAGGAAATTCTCGATCTGGTGGAGAAGGCCGACAACTAACCCCGCGCCTTCAACTCCGCCTCAAGCTCGGCCCCGAATTTATGCGGGAAGTGCTCCGCGCACCACCACCGAGCCGGCACGTCCTTCCTGGGGCTATGTCCGTAACATCCCCATTGCTTGCACCCCTCATGCTCGCACCAGTGATTGACGTGGATACTGGCTCCCGGTGCGCTGCTGTGGCCGTCGATGCTCATGTGATATTCCTCTTCCCGTGGCCATAGGGCAGATTGTTCTCCTGCATCTTGGCTTCGTAATGGTCCTCGACAGCTTGCGCCGCAAGTCGGGCCGACGGCTTATATCCGTTGTGAGGGATTGGGCCGCGCTTCTTCGCTTCCTTGATGTATCCGGATGCCCAGCGCCATAGCCCCTTCGTTGGCCCCGCATCATCGAAGAAGATCCGGCCTATCTGCCGATCACCATCATAGCCGACGTAATCTTTGTGATTTTCGCCCGGCCATGTGTAGGTCCATTTGTACCGAGGCTCGGGGCCGGGGTCGTCTTTCATTCCAATCTCCAGATCTAGTCCTGTTGATTGGCGGCCGCATCGCCTGTTCTCTTCATGTTCTCCCTGGTGGAGAGAGTCAATAGGTGCTATCTGAATGACAGGTTTAAGCAAATTTCATTTTACAAATTTGATATGGTGGCACTGGAAGGATTGGGGAATTTCATGCCGCATTTTACACACGCAGGCATGGCGCGGCATTGTTTTTGAACGATTTGCGATGTGACTCTTAATCAGCGGGTCGTAGGTTCGAGCCCTACATCACCCACCATCATTTTTACGGAAAAGATCGACCGGGACAAGGCGTGTTTATCGTTCCCGAACATCGCATCGAAACCCGTCATTTCCGGGCTTTTTGCGATAACGTTGATGTTCGGGACGTGGGGCGGAGGTCACATGGACCGCTGCCCATAAACTTTCACGACGTACAAAAAAACAGGCCACCGAAGCGATCGGGCTATCGAGCGGCGATTGCATGTGCGCCACCTACTCCACCTCTTTCACCCGCCCGCGTATCCTCCATAGAAACCATATCGGAAAGCCGAATTCGGCCAGCACGATTACTCCGAGGACCAGCAGGTAGTGAGGATCAAAAAGCGCCAGCAGGGGAACTGCTGGTATAGCCGATGCCATTCCAGCCATCAGGATCCAGAGTGCTCGGCGCCCAGCGGGGGCAATAGGGACCAGTCGCCGCGGATAACTCGCATCCGCCTCGAACCAAGGTTCGAGACCCACCTCCGGACGCCATTTGAAGAAGTCGGTCACCTGCGCTGTGCTCCTAGGCAAAAAATTTGCCGCGCAACCTCAAACGTACCAGATGCCATTCTCGATATCCAAGGCCACATTCGCCTTGTTCTCGTTACTTTCTGAAAACGAGGCGAGCATCTTCTCACGCTCAAGGCCTCCATCCAATTCCGCTATCCAATACGAAAAGCCACCATCGTCCGGTGACCGGTCCAAGACATTTTGGTAGACCAAGCTGAGAAACGCGGAATTGCTTACTGTATCAGGTGTACCATACGTGATCCTGAACTCGTCTGAGACAATGAAGCTGTTCGCCATCGAAATGAGATCGGTGGCCGCATCATCGAGTTCCTGGATCCAATGGCCAAGGCCGCTGGCATCCGGCTTGCGATCAAAGGCGGCTTGGTACAGGCGATATGCCTGTCCCGCATTTCCGTCCCGATCGAACGCGACACTCTGATCGTAGAAATGCGCCCGGCTAAAGCCCAAGATGTTGTCGTGATCTCCGGTTTGAAAATGAGTAATAGAGGCCCCGCCTTCATAGGCTGTGACATAGACGTCACTCGAATTTGCAGAGAAATACGCCTCATTTCCGTTGCCTTGTGCAACATAGGTGTCACTTCCACCACTGTCGGAGACGGAGCTTCCTCCCGTTCCCATCAGAACAACATCATCCCCATCGGCAGTGTCGATGCCAATTGCGCTTCCAGGAGTAACAATGAAATCGTTGCCATTCGAGGATTGGGGTTCACCGGCGCCGAATTTGACGTCAGATGTGCCGTACTCGATATTGTTGATAGAGATATTCAGTGCCTTGTATACAGGGTCGAGGTAATTCGATTTTAGGAGACCGTTTCTCTCCATAACAGACCCCAGGCCATTGGCAAAGTTGGCATAGGTCTCCACAAAAAGGCGGTCACTCATTTGCTTGTATTCGGTCGCAGACATGGTGCCGAAACCAAGAATACCCTTTTTTAGCACGTCACCGGATTCATTTGCGAAATTAACAAGTAAACCCCGAGCCTCCTCTGTGTTCATTAGGCTATTGACTAGCTGCTGTCCGAGTTGTGGCGTGAGAATCTTGATTACTGCGTTCTTGCCTGCTTCCTCGAGAGCGTCGGAAACGACTTCTTTCCCGCATCCCATATAGCTTTGGGCCAATTGAATTTTACATCGCCGTTTTCATCCACTGTGGGGTCTTCCCCAGGCTCGCCATCAGGGCTCTCGCCAATTATCGGGATATCGGAAGGCAACACGAAGTCATCGTCAACGGCGACCGTGTACCAAAGCGGAATTTCACGATTGTGAACTAAGAAGTACTCTTGTTGTTGTTTTTCGTAGCTAACGCCTGCAATTGAATTTCTTGTATAATCGTAACCGGTGTTGGGGTCATATTCCCAACCGTTATAATAATCGGCAGGAGTTTCATTCGGATCATACACAATGTCAAATTTAGAATATACTGAGTATGATCCAATTTTGAGTGTATCGACATAATTCCAATCACTCGGTCGCGCTTCCAATAATTCAATCGCCACTTTCACATAAATATATTTTGCCATCTCCATCTCCTTTATGATGTAATAATATACACAAGGGCCAGAGTTGAAGCAATATTTGGCTCGAAGCTGTTAATCACCAATCCAGCGGGAATTCGAGGTCTCCAGTTGATAGGAAACGATGTGAAGCTAGGCCGAAAGCCCAAGCCTACGCTTCAACGCACAGCATTCTCGCCGGTAAATGAGGGTGTAATTGAGGTATGATCAGATTTTCAAAATTTACGGATCCGAGTACCGCTCAAACCTCCAACAAGGGTTTTTGAAACCGCTTGCAGCAAGTCACGATCTTTGATTTCGCTTTCGCTCTTTGGTCCTGAACGTCGGTTTCGCAAAACCGTTGCGCAGTCTTAGGTGATATGCCTAGTGGAATTTGAGGTGCGCCTCTTCTGCTGCCGTCATGAAGGCCTGGCGTGCCTGTTCGGCGCTTTTACGCCCGTCTATGGCGGCGCGGCAGATGCTGCGGGCAGCAACATATTGCGGGCCGCGGCGGTCGGGCCAGAGATGGGCCAGGCAATTGAGTGCGTCGAGCGGGCCGTGCACTTCGCGCATCTCATCCTGCTGGAAGCCGATTTCCAGGGGTTGGTTCCAGACGATCTGTTTCATCGTGTCCTCCTCATATTGGCAAACAACGGCAAAGCACGCCATACGGTTCCGGATGCCCGAAAGGCAGGCAGGCTCACTCCTCCGAAAACAGCATATCGCAGAAGCCTTTCCGAAAACAAGAAAATCGAACCGGGTCGCTTCGGGGTGGCAAGGCAAAAAAAATTGAATAAAAGTCGAACCGCCGGGAACTTTCTTCCATGGGTCGCGTTAATGGCCCGATGGCTGGTCATGCCGGCTGAAATTTGAGATATGTCCAATGGTCCTCTGCAGGGATGATAATTCATTTTCTTATGGGTTCGAGTTTATTGATGCCCTTTCCCGTCGATGAGTTGCTGCCTAGCCACCGTCTTCCAGGTGTGTTTTCTCCGCGGAAACATGCTGGGCGGAAACATGCTGGGCGGAAACATGCTGGATGGTGCCGTCGGGGCTTGTCCGTGAGCAACTTGTTCATGAACAGGACGATCGATTTCGTTTCGCTCTCCGTGCCTGTACAGGGCGATGCAGGCTTCCCGGGTGAGGGCGACCGATGCCGATGACCGAACAAGCGGCAGCGACGGGCGCAACCCGGATTCTCTACATCGACGACGACGTGGCGCTGTCCCATCTGGTGCGCAAGCACCTGCAGCGTCGAGGATACGAAGTCTATTGCGCCACCGACGGGCTGAGCGGGCTGACGCGCATGCGCGAGGGCGATATCGATGCCGTGGCGCTCGATCATTTCCTCGGCGGCGAGATCGGCCTCGACATCCTGCGCTGCATCGTCGAGGAGGCGAGCCATCTTCCGGTGATTTACGTCACCGGGTCCAGCGACACCGGCGTCGCAGTGGCTGCCCTGAAGATGGGCGCGGACGATTATGTCATCAAGAATGCTTCTGCGGACTATATCGATCTGCTGGCCGCGGCGCTCGAGCAGGGCCTTGACCGGGCGCGCTACCGGCGCGAGACGGCCGAAGCCCAGGAGGCCATCCGCCGGGAAAGGGACCGCGCCGAACTGTTGCTCGCCGAGGTCAACCACCGTGTCGCCAACAGCCTCGGCCTGGTTGCCGCCCTCGTGCGCATGCAGGCTTCGGTCACCAAGGATAAGGCCGCAGTCGATGCCCTGCAGGAGACGCAGGTGCGCATCAATGCCATCGGCAGCGTTCATCGCCGCCTCTATACCGGTATGCATGTCGGCCAGGTGGATTTTTACGATTACCTGTCGAGCCTGCTCGGCGAACTCGAAAACTCGATGCACGACGAACGACGCCCGCATCGTGTCAAGCTGACGGCGCCATCGCTGTCCTTGCCGACCGACAAGGTGATCACCATCGGGCTGATCATCAGCGAACTGGTGACGAATTCCTTCAAATATGCTTTCGACGACGGCCAGCGTGGCGAGATCCGCGTGCTTGTGGAGCAGCACGCGGGGGACCGCATCGGTGTGACGGTCGAGGACGACGGCAGGGGGTTCGAGCGCAGCGAGCCGATCAAGGGAACCGGCCTCGGGACCAAGATCATGACGGCGATGGCTTCGAGCCTGTCCAGCGAGATCGTCTATGACAGTGCTCGCGGCATCGGGGCGAGGGCCACGATCGAGTTTTCCATCACATGACCGCTTATCGTCTTGCTTTCGTCATCGTGGCAGCGGATGTGTCATGGTGGCCGCAAAGACGTGGAGGTATGGCATGGCAACGGTTGTCGAACAGCAGAACGACGTTCTGGCATTCTGGTTCAAGGAACTGACACAGGAGGATTGGTTCCGCTCGGATCCCGGTCTCGATGCAACTGTCACGGCGCGGTTCCGCGACCTGCATCTCGCGCTGGCACACGGCGTCGGCGAGGAATGGCGTTCATCGGCCATGGCGCGTCTTGCGGCCATCGTCGTGCTCGACCAGTTTCCGCGCAACATCTATCGCGGTACGCCGCTGGCTTTTGCCACCGACGGGTTGGCGCGACGGGAAGCCGAACTGGCGATCGAGGCAGGAGCGGACCTGCAGGTCGACGAGGCTATCCGCTGCTTCTTCTACATGCCTTTCGAACATTCTGAAGATCTCGTAGATCAGAACAGGGCCGTGGTGTTGTTCGAAACGCTCGGTCACGCGCTCTATCTCGATTATGCCGAACGTCACCGCCAGGTGATCGTGGATTTCGGCCGTTTTCCCCACCGCAACGCCTTCCTGGGGCGCGTTTCCACCGAGGCGGAAAAACTCTATCTGGCGCAGCCGGGAGCGGGATTCTGAGCCGGGCACAAGCGTCGGTGCCTTCATGCCGCCTTTCTTTCCTTTAGGTAGAAGGGGCGGTATTTTTACGAATCCCCTGGTCTGGAAGGCTTCCTTTGCGCATCTTCAATTTTCCGTTTTACCTGCTGCTGCTCCTGGCGTTGTGGTCTGCTTCGGCCCCGGCTTCCGCAGTCGCCCAGGACCAGCCCCGGGCCGCTGTCGAGGGCCAGGCGGAAAAGCTGAACGAGACGATCGACAAGGGGCGCACCGATCTTGCCGCCGCCCGCAGTCGTATCGATGCGCTGAAGCAGCAGGTGGCGGCCTACGCCAACGACGATGCCCGCCTCGTCGATCTCAAGGCGGAGGTAGAGGAGGCGACGCGCACGATCATCGCCATTTCCGTCAGTCTGCGTCCGCGGTTCGAAGCCATCAAGAGCCGTCTGGCCGAGCTTGGCGATCCGCCGGCGGAGGGCCAGCCGCCGGAGGCCGATATCGTCACCAGCGAGCGCAAGCAACTGGGAGCGGAACGGTCGCTCATCAACGCGTTGACCGGCGAGGCCGAAGACCTGTCGATCAGCGCCACCAGCCTGTCCAACCAGATCACCGATATCCGCCGGCGCCTGTTTACCGAAACGCTGTTCAAGCGCTCGGACATTTCCGTCGATTCGTTCAATATCGCGGGAAAGGCGCTGGTCGCCGAGATGGCGGATCTGCAGCGGGCTTTCGGGAGCTGGATCAAGTTCGTCTGGAAGTTCAAGCGGCTGCCGCTGCTCACGGCGGTTCTGCTCTCCCTCTTCGCCGCGATGATTTTCCTTGTGGGCAGTTATCGCCTGTTCGGCCATTTCACCCATCGTGACCGGACCGTCGTCGATCCGCCCTATATCGCCCGCCTGTCCTTCGCCTTCTGGTCGACGATGATCCAGACGCTGTCGCTGGTGGCGTTTCTCGCCTCGTCGTTCTTCTTCATGAACAGTTTTAACGTCCTGCGCGCGGACATCGCCCCGATCATATCCTCCGCGCTCGGCTTCACCGGTGCCGTTTATTTCGTCGGCAGGCTGACGCATGCGGTATTTGCCCCCGGACGGCCCGACTGGCGCCTGGTCAGGGTGTCGAATACCGGCGCCCACCAGCTCGACTGGGCGATCTTGGCAATGGCCTTCGTCAGCGGCGTGGATTATGTCTTCAGCGGCATCAGCGAGGCGCTGGGCTCCCCCGTCATCCTGACGGTGATGAAGAGTTTTGCAGCATCGCTGGTCGTCGGCCTCATCCTTTTCATCATATCTTTCCTGAGGCCCGTGCTGGCGGTAAGCGGCGATCCGGAGGAGCGGGGCAGGCCATGGCCGCGACTGATGGCCATCCTCCTGCGGCTGACGGGCGTCGCCCTCGTGGTTGCCTGCGTCACCGGCTATGTCGGGCTTGCCCGCTTCGTCGCCACCCAGATCGTGCTGACAGGCGCAGTGGTCGCGACCATGTATATCGGCATCCTGTGCGGCAAGGCAGTCGGCAAGCGCGGGGCCTTTGCGGAGACCCGGCTTGGTGTCTATCTCGGCGCGCGTTACGGGCTGGGGCCGGTGGCGCTCGACCAGATCGGCCTCGCCGCCGGGCTCGGTATCTACGCCTTCGCACTGATGACCGGCGTTCCTCTGATCCTGCTCTCCTGGGGATTTCAGGTGGGTGACCTGGAGCAATGGGCCTATCGCCTGTTTACCGAAATCCGCATCGGCAACATCAGTATTTCGCTGATGAGCATTCTCGGCGGTGTTCTGCTGTTCGTCTTCGGCCTGCTGATGACGCGCTGGCTGCAGAAATGGATCGACGGCAACGTCATGGACCGGTCTCAGGTCGATGCCGGCGTGCGTAACTCGGTGAAGACGGGCGTTGGTTATCTCGGCGTGGCGGTTGCCGGCCTGATCGGCATTTCGGCGGCCGGGCTCGACCTGTCGAGCTTTGCGCTGGTTGCCGGTGCGCTGTCCCTCGGTGTCGGTTTCGGCCTCCAGAACATCGTCTCGAATTTCGTCTCCGGCCTTATCCTGCTCGTCGAGCGGCCCTTCAAGGTCGGAGATTGGGTGGTGACGGGTACGACGGAAGGTTTCGTCAAGCGGATCTCGGTGCGCGCCACCGAGATAGAGACGTTCCAGCGCCAGTCGATCATGGTGCCGAACTCGCTGTTCATCAACGCATCCGTCGGCAACTGGACGCACCGCAACAAGCTCGGCCGCGCCGATATTTCCGTCGTCGTCAGCTATGACAGCGATCCGCGCCGGATCATGCAATTGCTGAAGGAAATTGCCGAAGGGCATCCGAAGGTGCTGCGCAACCCGGCGCCCATGGCGATTTTCAGCGCCTTCGGCGAGGCGACCATGACCTTCGAACTGCGCGCCTATCTGGCGGATATCGTCAATGGCGGCGAGGTGCGCAACGACCTGCGCCTGGCGATCTTCGAACGTTTTCGCCAGGAGGGGCTCGGCATGCCCTTCAAGAAGGAAGACGGGGTGCCGAAGGATCCGCCGGAAGAAGACGAAACGCGCGAGCCGCTGCCGGAGGCCAAGCCGGAGCCGCGGCCAGCGCCGGTCGTCAACGCGCAGAGCGGCAAATCGATCGGCTGAACGGCAGCCATCCGCCCCATTCAGGCGCTATTCAGTTCCATTGCATTAGAGAGTAGGCAAACGCCTCGACCGGCAGTAAGCTTGGACCGAGGCGGGCCGTTATATCGTGTCGATGGGACCGAGAGCGGCCGTCACAGGGGCGGTGTCGGACACCGATAGGCAATGAAATCAGTCTTGGGTTCGCTTGTTGCATTCTGCATTTTTGCCGCACCGGCCGCCGCGGCGACGGTGACAAACAAGGATGGCGCGACCGTCGTCCTCACGGTCGTCGAAAACGGCAGCCGCATGGAAATCGTCCTCGATGCCGGCGGCTCGGAAACGTTGTGCCCGACGGGATGCTTCGTCACGCTGCCGAACGGTGACCGTATCGCACTCGACGGCGGCGAAAATGTGGAAATCCAGAACGGCTCGGCGGTGATCAAGTAGGCTCTACGGGGCTTCAAGTCTTTGGCGCCGTTTATGGTGAACAACACCTTCTGCGCCTTCCGTCGGATGCCAAAAGAACGGCCGCAGGCGGGATTGCCTGGTTAACATTTCCGCAAATGGTTTGTTTTATTGTCTGAATTGGGGTCATTTCATTTCAGGCAAGGGCAATTCATGTCATTTCTAGGTATTTCCGGGATGCAATATTCTGGCGAGTCACTCGCGCAGGCCCGGATTCTCGTCGCTGAGGATTCGAACGTTTTCACGTCGATGATCAGCACGCGTCTCAAGGAACTGTTCGATATCGAGGTGGAGATTTGCCGCGACTTCGAAGAGGTCCAGTTTGCCTTCGACAAATCGTCGGAACCGATTGCGCTGGCCATTTCCAACATCAACCTTCCCGGTGCCGAAAACGGCGAAGCGCTCGATTACCTGATCGACCTGTCGATCCCGACCATCGTTTTTACCGGCACGTTCCAGGAAAAGATCCGCGACCAGATTCTCGCCAAGGATATCGTCGACTACGTGCTGAAGGACAATGTCTTCGCGGTCGAGATGCTGGCCGAATCCGTCTGCCGGTTCCTGACCAACCAGCGCCATCACGTGCTGATCGTCGATGACAGCGCCACGGCGCGCGCCTTGTTGTCGACGCGCCTCAAGCGCTACAATTTCCGGGTGAGCGTTGCCGAAAACGGCGCCAAGGCGCTGGCGATCCTCAAGGCGAACCGTGATATCGGCCTGATGGTCACCGACTACAACATGCCCGATATCGACGGCTTCGAACTGACGCGGCGCATCCGCTCGTCCATCGGTTCGCATGAACTGCGCATCATCGGCGTTTCCTCGTCCACCGACCGGCTGCTGTCGGCCCGCTTCCTCAAGGCCGGCGGCAATGACTTCATGCTGCGGCCGTTCATCGACGAAGAGTTCTATTGCCGCGTCAACCAGAACCTCGACACGCTGGTGCAGATCAAGAGCGCGCGCCGCTCCGACACACGGCGCTGATCCGGCCCTTATCTGGCTCGGAATAAAAAGTGCCCTGCCATGATCCGTTGAAGAGCGGGCCGGGCAGGCCACTTTGGTTGTCAGGGTTTGTGGTGCAGGCCGGGCCGTGGCCGTGAAGCGCCCACCTGAGCGGGCGCCCCGGCCACCGCGTCAGATGACGACGCCGGTACGGTTGGTCGACGTGGTCAGCTTGCGCTCGGCGCGCTCCTGCTGCGGCGAGCGGTTGTAGAGTTCGCGATAACACTTCGAAAAGTGCGACGCCGACACGAAGCCGCAGGCGACGGCGACTTCTACCACCGGCATAGAGGACTGCACCAGCAGGTGCCGGGCGCGGTCGAGGCGGATTTCCAGGTAGTAGCGGGCCGGCGAGCGGCCCATTTCCTGGCGGAACAGCCGTTCGATCTGCCGGCGGGAGAGGCCGGCGTCGTCGGCGATCTCGATCAGCGACAGCGGTTCGGCGAGATTGCTTTCCATCAGTTCGATGATCGACAGCACCTTGGAGTTCTGGACGCCGAGCCGGGCGCGCAGCGGCAGGCGCTGGCGGTCGTGCGGCGAGCGGACGCGGTCGGTCAGCGCCTGTTCGCAGACGCGGTTGACGAGGTTTTCGCCAAAATCCTGGCCGATCAGGTTGAGCATCATGTCGAGCGACGACGTGCCGCCGGCGCAGGTGTAGATGTTGCTGTCGACTTCATAGAGGTCGGCATAGACCTCGGCCTGCGGGAAGGCTTCCGAAAAGCCCGGGAGATTTTCCCAGTGGATGGCGCAGCGCTTGCCGTTCAGGAGGCCGGCCTGGGCAAGCACATGCGCGCCCGTACAGAGGCTGCCGACGGCGACGCCACGATTGTAGGTCTCGCGCAGGTAGGCGTTGACGGATTTGTTGTGGAACTCTTCCACATAGATGCCCGAACAGACGAGCACCATGTTCGGCCGGTTTTCGCCGCCGAGGTTGCGGCGCTCGTCGGCCAGCGACGAGGTGACCTCGATGCCGATGCCGCTGGAGGAATAGACCTTTTCGCCATCGGCCGAGGCCAGCCGCCAGACATAGGCGGAATAACCGAGCATCCGGTTGGCGATCCGCAGCGTTTCGATCGCCGCAGCGAACGGCAGCATGGTGAAATGCGGGACGAGGAAGAAGACAAGGGAACGTTTCTTGGTAGGCGCTTTGCTCATCGAGGAATATCCATGCCACGGTGTTGCGGAGCAATCGTTCGTTCCGCCGGCGTTTTGGCCTAAAAGCGACACTGACACGAATGTTCCGGCTTGGGAAGCATGGAAAACGCCTCCTTTTCGGTATTTTTGCGACACGGAGATGCAAGCGGCGACCGCAATATTCTTGCAGAAGTCGCGAATATACTCGTAATATGCTGAAAATTAAAGGATATTGTTGGGAGGGGCGTCTTGGAAAAACCGCCGGTGGCATGGAGGCCGGCGGTTTCTCATCCGTTGGGGATGTCGCTTTTGTTATTGCATGCCGGCATCAGCGGTTGCCTGCCTGGCAGCGGATGTCGGTTGTGGGCCAGCCGATATCCTTGCGCATGTCAGCCGGCATGGCCTCGATGGCGCGTTCCGTCTGCCAGCGCTTCCATCCATCGCGGACGCGATCGATGAAGCGGGCGGCGGTCTTAGGCGAGCAGGCAATCGGAACGAACCGTTCCGGCGAGGTACTTCTCGGGGTATGAGCAAGCGAAGTCATTGTCAGGTTCCTTTCCGTTTGATGCGAAGCCGAGGGCCATCGTCTCCGATGATCACTATGCTTGCGGCCAATACATCAAACAAGTGAATAGATTTTATTTGGTTCATCAGTTTTGTTTATGTGTTTCGATTGGCGAAACCGATCGGCCGGTTCGCCGCGATCCGTGGATGGGCGCGGGGCGGCCAGTCGAGGTCGAGGCCGAGACCGAGCGGCAGCCGGGCGATTTCAGCATCCGCCAGACGCCGTGCGCGGGCGATTTCATCCAACGATCCCGCCGGAATTGCGCCCTTGCGCAGCAGGATCAAGCAGAGACGGTAGAGGCTCATGATCTTCTCCTTTTGGCTCGTGTGGAGTTCGTTCCTCTGATGCCAGCAGTCTCGCTCATGGTTGACATTCAATCAAACGAAATGATATCGTCATTAAAATCAGAAAAATTGAAAGATGAGGACATGACCGCAATCTTCCGTCAGCCGCTTCCCTTGCTCGACATCGAAATCCTGCGCACCTTCGTGGCCATTGCGGAGACCGGCAATTTTTCGACCGCCGCCGATGCGGTGCTGCGCACGCCCTCCGCGGTATCGATGCAGGTGAAGAAGCTGGAAGAGCAACTCGGCACCGTGCTTTTCCTGCGTGACGCCCGTTCGGTTGCGCTGACGGAAAATGGCGAAACCCTGCTGGGCTACGCGCGGCGCATGATTGCGCTGTCCAACGAAGCGGTGTCGCGGTTCAAGATGCCGGAAATGCGCGGCGTGGTGCGGCTGGGAGCGCCGGACGATCTCGGCGAACGGCTGCTGCCGCGAATTCTCAAGAAATTCGCCGACACCCATCCGGGTATCACCATCGACGTCACGGTCGATATGAGCCTGCTGCTTCGCCGCCGGATGGAGGAACAGCGCCTCGACCTGGCGCTGATCAATTGCGCCAGCCGCCCGGTCTTTACCGGCGGGGAGGTGATCTTCACCGAGCGCCTGGTCTGGGCCGGCGCGAAATGCGGCACGGCGCACCTGCGCGATCCGCTGCCGATCTCGATCTGGGAAGACGGCTGCCTCTGGCGTTCGGAAGCGATCGCGCAGCTGGAACGCAGCCGGCGTCCTTACCGGGTCGCCTATCTCAGCGCCCACACGATGGCGCAACGCGCCGCGATCACCTCGGATCTCGCCGTAGCACCGTTTCCGCGTTCCTATGTCACGGAGGACATGGCAATCCTGGGCGAGAAGGAAGGCCTGCCGGAATTGCCGCCTTTCGACATCCGCATGATCGTCGCGCCGCAGGCGGCAACGCCGGTGCAGGTGGTGGCCGATTGCATCCGCGATGCCTTCCAGGACCTGTCGAAGGCGGCCTGAGCCGCCTTCGGGTGTCCTTTATTCGCGACTGCGGCGCCGGCGCCGGCCGCCGCCACCGTCTCCGCCGCCATCCTCGGACGGCGCCTTGCGTTCCGGCAGGGTGACCACGGTCGAAAGGTTGGGGAAGGCGTCGACCTTGTTCGGCATCGCCATGGCATCGATGAAAAGCTGCTGGAAGTTCGATTCCAGCGCCGTCTCGATCTTCTCGATCTTGCGGACGGTTTCTTCGATCTCTCGACGGTGGTCGCGGTTGAGCAGCGCCATCAACGCGCCGGTGCCGGCGGCGTTGCCGACCGACTTGACCTCGGCCAGGTCGCAATCGGGAATGAGGCCGAGCACCATGGCGTATTTCGGGTCGATGAACGAGCCGAAGGCGCCGGCGAAGCGGATGATGTCGACATGCGTCACCCCCTGCTTTTCCATTAGCAGCTTGATGCCGGCGTAAAGGGCTGCCTTGGCAAGCTGGATTGCCCGCACGTCGTTTTGGGTGACGGTGATGCGCGGCTCGCCATCGTGCAGCAGGTAGGAGAAGGTGCGGCCATTGGGAATGATCCGCGTGCTTTTTTCCGCCAACGACCCGTCGACGACGCCGTCTTCGGAAATGATGCCGGACAGATACATCTCGGCAATGACCTCGATGATCGCCGAGCCGCAGATGCCGGTGACGCCGACGGTCGAGGCGGCTTCGGCAAAACCCTCCTCATCCGACCATTTGTCGACGCCGATGACGCGGAATTTCGGTTCCAGCGTCTGCGGATCGATGCGCACGCGCTCGATGGCGCCGGGGGCGGCGCGCTGGCCGGAGGAGATTTCCGCGCCTTCGAAGGCCGGGCCGGTGGGCGAGGAGGCGGCGACGACACGCTTGCGGTTGCCGAGCACGATCTCGGCATTGGTGCCGACATCGACCAGCAGCATCATCTTGTCCTGCCGATACGGGCCTTCGGCGAGCGTCGCGCCCGCCGCATCGGCGCCGACATGACCGGCGATGCAGGGCAGGGTGTAGACGCGGGCACCGCGGTTGACGTCGATGTCGATCTCGTGCGCCCAGTATTGCAGCGCGCCGGAGACGGCGAGCGCGAACGGCGCCTGGCCGAGTTCGGTCGGATCGATGCCGAGGAACAGGTGGTGCATGATCGGGTTGGCGACGAACACCATGTCGAGGATATCGTGGCGGTCGACGGCGGCTTCCTCGCAGACCTTGCCGATCAGCCCGTTGATCGCCTCGCGCACCGCCTTGGTCATCGCCTCGCGGCCGTCCGGGTTCATCATCACGTAGGAGACGCGGCTCATCAGGTCCTCGCCGAAGCGGATCTGCGGGTTGGACGTGCCCGAGGAGCCGGCGATTCTGCCGGAGAGCAGCGAGACGAGATGCATGGCGATGGTCGTCGAGCCGATGTCGCAGGCGATGCCGTAGGCCTCGTTCTTCAGGCCCGGCCACAGGCCGATGATGAAGGGGCGGGAGGAATCCATGTCGCGATGGATCGCGGCGGTGACGCCCCAGTTGCCCTTGCGCAGGATGCCCTGCACCTGCGGGATGAGGTGCGGGGCGATCAGCAGGTTCTTCCAGCCCCAGTCGTTTTCCAGCACCGTCTTCAGCCGGTCGAGATCGCCGAGCGGCTTGTGCATGTCGGGTTCTTCCACCTCGACGTAACAGAGCTGCACCGCGGCATTGCGTTCGATGACGCGGTCGGTCGCCGCCTTGCGTACCACCTGGGCATTGACCACGGTATCCTGCGGCACGTCGATGACGAGGTCGCCCTGGATCAGGGCGGAACAGGAGAGGCGCCGGCCTTCCGGCAGGCCGCGGACCTTGTCGTAGCGCTCTTCCTTCGGTCCGACCGGCGAGATGTGGTCGTTGGAGGAAACGATCTGGTGCTTGGCGAAATTGCCTTCCTGCACCGAGACCTGACAGCGTCCGCAGGTGGCCCGGCCGCCGCAGACGCTTTCGACATAGACGCCGAGTTTTCGCGCGGCCTCGAGTACCGGCATGCCGACGGGAAACCTTCCCCGTTTACCGGACGGCATGAAGAGGACGAGGGCTTCTTTTTCGGCGGCTTCGGTCATGATCGACGTACTTCCTGAAATGCTATCATAGTGTGAGGGCTGGAATGACTGCCCTTCACGGTAACCCTCTCCGAGTTTGGGAGAGAGAACTTGTCCGGCTCCCCTTCTCCCCGGCGGGGAGAAGGTGGCCCGAAGGGTCGGATGAGGGGGCGACGCTTCGGCAATTTCCGTCCGGAGTGACACTCCGGCCGTTCGCGGCGGCGCCGCTTACCCCCTCATCGCCTCGCATTCGCTCGGCACTTCTCCCCGCTGCGGAGAAGAGGGCGTTTGGCTTTCACCTCACTGCGAAGCGGCACCCGAGCCGGCCCGCGCCGCACGGCCGCCGCGGCGGCCGCCGCCGCCTGCGGCCGGAGCTTGGGCGGCAGCGGCGGTTGCGCCGCCGCCCTCCGACGGCTTGTGGTCGCGGTAGGTCATGATCCAGTTGCTGCAGTTGGCGTCGGTGCCGTTCAAGACGTTGGCGGCGCGCACGGCTTCCATCTCCTGCGGGCGGCAGGGGTTCATGATCGCCGAGGTCATGCCGGCGCCGATGACCATCGGGATGAAGCCGGCATTGATGCCATGGCGGTGCGGCAGGCCGAAGGAGATATTGGACAGGCCGCAGGTGGTGTTGACCTTCAGCTCCTCACGCAGGCGGCGCAGCAGCGCGAAGACCTGGCGGCCGGCATCACCCAGAGCGCCGATCGGCATGACCAGCGGGTCGACGACGACGTCTTCCGGCTTGATGCCGTGGTCCATGGCGCGCTCGACGATCTTCTTGGCGACGGCGAAACGCACGTCCGGGTCCATTGAGATGCCCGTTTCGTCGTTGGAGATGGCGACGACCGGCACGTTGTACTTCTTGACCAGCGGCAGGATGGCTTCGAGCTTTTCTTCCTCGCCGGTGACGGAGTTGACCAGCGGACGGCCCTTGGCGACCTTGAGGCCGGCCTCGATGGCGGCGGTCACGGACGAGTCGATGGCGAGCGGCAGGTCGACGAGGCCCTGGACGATTTCCAGCGTCTGCACCAGCAGGCCGGGCTCGGTGGCGTTCGGATCGACGGCGGTGACGCCGGCATTGATGTCGAGCATGGTGGCGCCGGCGGCGGCCTGTTCCAGCGCGTCCTTGATGACCGTCTCGAAATTGCCGGCCTGCATTTCGGCGGCAAGCTTCTTTCGGCCGGTCGGGTTGATGCGCTCGCCGATGACGCAGAACGGCTGGTCGAAGCCGATGACGATTTCGCGTGTGGCAGATGCAACGATGGTGCGGGTCATATGTCGTCCTTTAGGGCGGCGGTTGAAAGAGGTCTAGCCTGCCGGGTTTGGTGTTACAAGGCCGGCCGCGCGTCGCAGCCGGTCGTTATCAATGCGGATGATGGGCGGCGATTTCCGCCAGTTGCTGCTGGTTCTGCTCGGTGCCCTGGCGCATCTGGTTCATGCGGGCGGCCACCAGCGCATCGGTGGGGCTGGCTTCCGGTGTCCAGGGTTTGCGACCCTTGAGCACGCCGGATTCATGGACGATCTCGGCGACATATTCCTCCTGGCGGTAGGCCATGACGTGAACGCCGGAAACGCCCTTGATCTCCTTCACCTCGTTGATGATGTCGATGCAGAGCTGCTTGCCTTCCTTCTTCTGGTCCTCGGCGCCTTCCAGGCGCTTGATGACCGCGTCGGGAATATGGATGCCCGGCACGTTGGAGCGGATCCACTTCGCCGTCTTGGCCGAAGCGAGCGGCCCGACGCCGACGAGGATGAAGCATTTTTCGTCGAAACCGAGGTCGCGGACCTTGTCCATGTAGGCGCGGAACATCGGCACGTCGAAGCAATACTGGCTCTGGACGAACTGCGCGCCGGCCTCGATCTTCTTGCCGAGCCGGTAGGGACGGAAATCGTAAGGTGGGGCGAAGGGATTGATGGCGGCGCCGAGGAACACCTGCGGCGGCGTCGTCAGTTTTCGGCCGGAGAGGAATTTGCCGTTGTCACGCATGACGCGCACGGTTTCGAGCAGCGACATGCAGTCGAGGTCGAAGACCGGCTTGGCGCCCGGCTGGTCGCCGGCCTGCACGCCGTCGCCGGTCAGGCACATGATGTTCTGCACGCCCATGGCCGAAGCACCGAGCACATCGCCCTGGATGGCGATGCGGTTCTTGTCGCGGCAGGCGATCTGCATGATCGGGGCGTAGCCCATGCGTGTCAGCAGCGCGCAGATGCCGACCGAGGACATGTGGCAGTTGGCGCCGGAGGCATCGACGGCGTTGATGCCGTCCACCCAGCCGTCGAAGACGGCGGCGCGTTCGTAGACGTCCTGCGGATTGGCGCTGTCGGGCGGGTTGAGCTCGGCGGTGACGGCGAATTCCCCCCGGCGCAAGACGCGCTCCAGCCGGCCGCGCGACGAATGGCCGGGAAGCGGATCGAGCGGCGCGCCGGGATCGAAAGGATTGATGTCGGGGCTCATGCCTGCACTTCTTTCTTTTCCGCTTCGCGTTTCGCCGCGGCTTCGGCGGTGACGCGCAGCCAGGACGAGGTTTCCCGGAGCGACTGGTTCACCGGCTTCTGCACGTTGAGGATCGCCTGTCCCCCCGTCATGTTCTGCGATCCCTTCCAGGCCTGCACCCAGACGCAGGGCATGTCCGGCTCGACCTCGCAATTGCCGTTGGCGCGTACGCCGCCGCAGGGGCCGTTGCGCAACTGCTTCGGGCAATTCATCGGGCAGGACATGCCGGTCGACGACAGGGCGCACTGGCCGCACATGCGACAGTCGAACAAGAGGCCCTTGACGTTGCGCTCGATGAAGGTGATCGGCCGTTCGACGCGGCCGTAGCCGATGGCGTTCCACAGCGGATGCAGCATCAGGAAGGCATTGGCGAAGCGGTGGTAGAACCACTCGAAGAAACGCGAATGGCGCACGGCCCAGAGCCGGATGGTATAGCTGCGCCGCGCACGGCGGTTCGGCGAAACGCCGGCCGGGGTGAAGGCGCCTGTGGCGGCCTTCTTGGCGGGGGCGGCGTTGCCGGGTTTTGCGTCAGCCATTATCGCGGCCTCCGGCCTTGACCAGCGCGACCAGCCGCTCGCGGTCATAGGCCGCTTCGATTTCGGCCACGGCGGTGTCCGCCTCGGCTTCCAGATCGTCCGACGATACCGGCACCGGATCGGCCTTGCGCCATTCGGCGAGATAGTCGCCGGATTCGGCGGCACCCGTGCGCATGGCGGCCATGTCGATCGCTTCGGTGAAGCGCAGCGACAATTCGCGCTTTGCCGATTTGCGCCCCTGCTTGATGATGACCTGTGCGGGGATATCCCGCCAGAAGACGACGATGCGGTCGGCCATGCGTTGAAACTCCTCTTTGGGTCACATTGCACGCGCGCCTCGTCATTGACTTGGCTCGCGACGACGTCGCGCAAGATCAAAAACGACGTGGGCTCAGTTTACCACACGCCTTTTGCGACGCCATTCCAAAGCCAGGTCCAAAGGGAAGGATTGTAATGCATTTTCGAAGTGCCGCCCGCCTGGTACGGCTTCAGCGTTCCGGTCAGCGCGTCGTCCAGCGCCTGCACGACCGAAGGGATCGCCGCCGCCGTCAGAAGCAGCGGATAGGTCATCATCGTGTCGCTTTTTTCGGGGCTCGGCCGTATTTCGTAGAGCGAGCCGCCGGTATCGACACCGGCATCGACGAGATGCACCGTAGCGCCGAAATTCTGCCGGTCGCCGTTTGCCAGAGCCCAGTAGCCGCCCATTTGGCCGCGATAGGCCGGATTGATGCCGGCATGCAGGTTGATCACCGGGCAGGGGATGGCAGCCAGTGTCTGCCGGCTGAGGAGGCGACAGGAGACGGTGACCACCGCCTTCGGCTGCAGGCGGGCAACGGCATCATGGCAGGCCGGATCGTTGAGCGACGGCACATGGATGACGCTGACCTTCGGATTGTCAGCATCCGAAAGCCCGTGGGCGGCGATGATGGCCTCGCTGCGCCGCCGCACGGCATTTTTGCCCAGGCGCGACACGACCATCGTCGCCAACTGGCCGAAGGCGACGATCCAGCCGAGTTTTTTCGCGCGTCGCCTGAGCAGCACGGATTTTGCCTCCGGCCGTTCTTCGATGACGGTGAGATTGGGAAACATCGGTGCCAACGCATTGATCACCAGGCGCGGATTGGCGCCGCCGGCGGTCATCAGGATGACGGCGGCGTTGCGATGGGAGGCGGTTTCGGCATGGTGCGACATGCGGGGGAGTTTGGGAAAGCAGAGCTTAGGACGGTGTTAACGGCGGTGCCGTCCTCGTCGACTTGGTAAACCAATGGTTAGCGGCTGGCCGTCAGCAACTCCGTCTGCAGATCACCATATCCCGTGTGGCGGTATTCGTAGGCGACACCGAGATAATCGGCAGCCCACTTCGCCTTTTCCTGCAGGGCGGGGTCTTCCACCTGCGACAGGTACACCAGCTTGGTGTAGTGGGCGAAATACATGTCCTTCAGTTCCGGATGCCTGTCGAGGCCCAGCGGCACGATGACAAAGGCCTCGAACTGGCGGGCGAGGAAGTCGGTAAGGAAAAAGGCGGTGACATCGTCTTCCCAGCGGGCGGCGAAATCCGCGTTACCGGCAAAGAAGGAATAACAGTGCGGGCCGGACAACCGTTCGATGCCTTCGCGTTCGCAGATCTTGTCGATGGCGCCGCCGGTGCCGCAATCGGCGTAACCGATGAAGATTTTCTCGATGCCGCGGCCGCGGGCCTCCACGATAGCCTGCTCCAGTCCGGGCGCGATGCGCTGCGGATGGGCGTGCCAGATGGCGGGAAGACAGGTCAGCTCGATATGGTCGAGCCCGTTGAGTTTCTGCACCGCCAGAACTTCGCGTGCGATGGCGCCGCAGGCGATCACATGAACTTTATCGCCGGCCGTGCGTTCTCCGGGAGAACCCGACCTATCGGGTTCGCGATCATCAGTTTGCATGGAGAAGGATCCCCGCCATGGCATTTGCAAAATTCTCGAAAATCGCCGTCTGCTGCCTGACGCTCGTGGCATTGACCGCTTGCGGCAATACCATTCGCGGCATGGGCCGGGACACGGCCAATGCCGTCGATGCCACTCAGGACGCCGGACGGTCGGTCGAGAGGGCCGCCCAATAAAATGGGGTCTCGGTGGCGGCAGATCAAGCCGCCACCGGTGCCTGTCGATCAGTGGGCGTTCGACGCCAGCTGGTTGTGCTTGCGCTTGATGAAGTCCTTGGCCGTTTCCACGGCAATCGCCGCATCGCGGCAATAGGCATCGGCGCCGACGGCCTTGCCGAATTCTTCGTTCAGCGGCGCGCCGCCCACCAGCACGATATATTCGTCGCGCATGCCCTTTTCCTTCAAGGTGTCGATGACGACCTTCATGTAGGGCATGGTGGTGGTCAGCAGTGCGGACATGCCGAGGATATCCGGCTTTTCCCGCTCCAGTGCTTCGAGATAGTTCTCGACCGGGTTGTTGATGCCCAGATCGACAACGTCGAAGCCGGCGCCTTCCATCATCATGCCGACGAGGTTCTTGCCGATGTCGTGGATGTCGCCCTTGACGGTGCCGATCACCAGCTTGCCCTGCTTCGGCGCACCGGTGGCGGCCAGCAGCGGGCGGAGAATGGTCATGCCTGCCTTCATCGCGTTGGCCGAGAGCAGAACTTCCGGCACGAAGAGGATGCCGTCGCGGAAGTCGATGCCGACGATGCGCATGCCTTCGACGAGTGCCTGGGTGAGCACGTCATAAGGAGCCCAACCGCGAGAAAGGAGGATGTTGGTACCTTCCTCGATCTCTTCCTTGAGGCCGTCGTAAAGATCGTCATGCATCTGTTGCACGAGTTCATCGTCAGAGAGATCTGCGAGGATGATTTCGTCGTCGGACATTTTCGGGTTCCCGGGTTGGTGATGCGGAGCAAATCGGTCAGGCGACCTTGCCTTATCCACAGTTAAACCTCAATGACCGGGAACCTGTTTTCGAAAGCGACGTCGCGATAAGAAAAAGCGACGATATCCGGCAAGTCGTGATAACGGCGCCGGTTTTCCGGCATTTCGACGGCCTCCAGCTGTGAAAAATGATTTCCGTCAGCCGGGAGCGCGACGATTGCATGATTTTACGGAAAAAAATACGATCCGCGGACAGGTCGGAAATGAGGGCAAAAGCCTGTTTCCATGTCTGCCCTGCGCAAATGGGTGGCGTTTTGAGGAATGTTCCAAATGCGAAATCGGCTAGCATGGGATAAAAGGTGAGGCGCATTCAGCGCGATTTGAGGAAGCATCATGGATGAGAAGATCGAACAGGCGGAAACGTCTAACGAAGGCGGCGGCCGCCGGGCACGCGGCGAGGGCCGGGGAGCGGCAGCACGCCGCGCTTCACGCAGCGGCGGCGGGCCAGGCCCGTCCCTGCCTTACGTCCAGCGCAAGATCCCGGTCTATGAGGTCCTTGATGAGGACGGCCTGCAACTGATCGAACGCAACGCCGAAACCGTGCTGGAAGAAATCGGCATCGAGTTTCGCGACGACGCCGAGGCGCTGGCGCTGTGGCGCGAGGCCGGCGCCGACGTCAAGGGCGAGCGGGTGCATTTCCCCCGCGGCCTCTGCCGCGAGTTGCTCAAGACCGCGCCGAAGGAATTCACCTGGCATGCGCGCAATCCGGAGCGCAGCGTGCGCATCGGCGGCAACGCCACCGTCTTCGCCCCGGTCTACGGCCCTCCGTTCGTGCGTGACCTCGACGGCCAGCGTCGCTATGCGACGATCGAGGACTTCCGCAATTTCGTGAAGCTCGCCTACATGGCGCCATCGATGCACTCGTCGGGCGGCACGGTTTGCGAACCGGTCGACGTTCCGGTGAACAAGCGTCACCTCGACATGGTCTACAGCCATATCAAATATTCCGACAAGCCGTTCATGGGCTCGGTCACCGCACCGGAACGCGCCGAAGATACGGTCGCCATGGCCAAGCTGGTGTTCGGCGACGATTTCGTCGAAAACAACTGCGTGACGCTCAACCTGATCAATGCCAACTCGCCGATGGTCTTCGACGAGACGATGCTGGGCGCGCTCAAGGTCTATGCCCGCCATAACCAGGCCTCGGTCGTTTCGCCGTTCATTCTGTCGGGTGCGATGAGCCCGGTCACCGTCGTCGGCACGCTGACGCAGATCCTTGCGGAAGTTCTGGCCGGCGCCTCCTTCACCCAGTTGATCCGCAAGGGGTCGCCGGTGTTGTTCGGGACCTTTGCCGCGTCGATCTCGATGCAGTCGGGCGCGCCGACCTTCGGCACGCCGGAACCGTCGCTGGTCTCCTACGGCGCCGCGCAGCTTGCCCGTCGCCTCGGCCTGCCTTTCCGTACCGGCGGTTCGCTCTGCGGTTCCAAGGTGCCGGATGCCCAGGCCGCCCACGAATCGGCGGCGACGCTGAACATGACGCTGCTGGCCGGAACCAACTTCGTGCTGCATGCGGCCGGCTGGCTGGAAGGCGGCCTGGTTTCGTCCTACGAAAAATTCATGATCGACCAGGACCAGCTCGGCATGATGCAGAAGATGGCGATGGGCATCGATTTCTCCGCGGACGGCCAGGCGATGGACGCGATCCGCGAAGTCGGTCCCGGTAGTCATTACCTCGGCTGCTCGCACACCCAGGCGAACTTCCAGACCGCCTTTTACCGCTCGCCGCTGACCGACAACAACTCCTTCGAGCAGTGGGAAATCGAAGGCGAGAAACGCATCGAGCAGCGCGCCAACGCCCTTTGCCGCACCTGGCTCGAGCACTATGAAGCACCGCCGCTCGATCCCGCCATCGACCAGGCACTGCTGGACTACATCCAGAAGCGCAAGGATTCCATGCCGGACGCCTTCACTTGAAGAGAGCCCGATGCCGCCAGGGAGCAAGGCGGTGCAAAGTCCGTCGCCGACTGGATCCAGAAAGAAGTCTGGCGACCGCACTATGAATACAAGGGGCCGCAGTGACCGGCGGCCCCGATCCCCTGATCGACATCCGTGCGGCGCTTGCGCCGCACGGTATTTTTTTGCGCGGACAGGTGGATTTCAGCGAGACGGGCGGGGGGCCGCTGCTTCCGGACGGCGAGCGGGCGAAAACCGTGGTGCTGCTCGGCAATATCGGCGGATCGCTGTGGCCTGCGTTCGAGCGCTGGCACGTTAGCCATCCGGTAACCGATCCGCTCGACAACTGGTCGAAGGCAATCATCCGTCCGGTGGCGGAAGCGGCCGGCGCCGTCGCATTTTTCCCCTCCGATCCGCCGTGGCAGCCGTTCCAGCAATGGGCGATGCGCGCCGAAGGGCTGAAAGCCTCGCCGCTCGGCATCCTCATTCACCCGCAATACGGGCTCTGGCACGGATATCGTGGTGCCCTGGCATTCCGGCAGGCACTTGCACCTGCTTCAGTTTTTTGCGCGGCGCCACATCCTTGCGATGTCTGCGAGACGAAGCCTTGCCTGAAGAACTGTCCCGTCTCGGCGGTCACCGCGCAGGCTTTCGACGTCGGCGCCTGCCGCTCGCATCTTGCCACGGCTGCAGGTCAGGTTGGGTGCATGCAGGCGGGGTGCCTAGCCCGTGATGCCTGTCCCGTCGGCGCCGAATACCGCTATCCGGCAGCGCAACTGCGCTTTCACATGGCAGCACTTTCGCTGTGAGGCGCGACCATTCCATCTTTTGCCGCATTGCTTGCCAATGTCAGGCGATGTTGTCTCGTCTCCATCGAAAGCCGCGATTCCCGCGGCACAAGGATTTTTGCGATGCGGTTTCTCTTGAAGCTGATGGCGGTCTCCGCGGCACTCTTTTCAGGTCATGTCGCCATGGCCGGTGAAACATGCCGCAGCGTGATGCATCTCGGCCAGCCCTATACGGTCTGCAGCTTCGATCCCGCCCGGAGCGAGATCCGGCTCTATCACAGCAATTATGCCGGCAAGCCGTATGGCAGTTTTCGCGCAATGCTGGACGATGTTGCCGTCGACAGGACCACGGTGCATTTCGCCATGAACGCCGGCATGTATCACCATGACCTGTCGCCGGTCGGCCTTTATGTCGAAAACGGCATCGAGCGGCAGAAGGTCAGCACCAAGGCCGGATGGGGGAATTTTCACCTGCTGCCGAACGGCATCTTTTACGTCGACGGCAAAAAAGCCGGCGTGATGGAAACGACCGCCTATCTCGCGACCGGCATGAAATCCTGGTACGCGACGCAATCCGGGCCGATGCTGGTGATCGACGGCAAGATCCATCCGCGTTTCATCCCCGACAGCGACAGCCTGCACATCCGCAACGGCATCGGCGTCGACGGCAAGGGCATTGTCCATACCGTGGTTTCGGAACGGGCGGTGCGATTCTACGATCTCGCGCTGCTGTTCAGGGACGAACTGGGATGCGCCAACGCGCTGTTTTTCGACGGCACGATTTCCAGCCTCTACGTGCCGGAGATGAAGCGGCACGATGGTCTCTTTCCCGTCGGGCCGATCTTCGCCGTGGTGACCAGCCGTCCCGGCTGAGGCCCGCGCGTCAGATCTTCGCCTTTGGGTAGGCCTTTTCCAGGCCGCCGGAGCGCGTCAGGCCGGATTTGAACGCGGCATAGGCGGGATGCTGGCTTTGCCGGGCCGTCTCGTTGAGGCGAATCTGCAGCCTGTCGGGCGCCATCTCCCCAAGCCACTGGCCGCACTTCTCAAGCTTCAGCGAGTTGAGAAAATGCGCCTTGGAGGCGTTGTGAAGGTAAAGCTCGATCCCCTGGAGCAAGCTCTCGTCCTGCTGCGGATTTTCCATCAAAAGCTTGAGAAAGGACTGGTCGGCATCGCCGAAGCTCGCCAGCTTCTCGGCGACGGTATCGCGATCCGGGAAAGAAATGGGGATGGCCTGCATGGGTAAAACCGGGCTCTTGTCTGTTTGATTCGAAGCAAGAATGCATAGGAAGAAAGCCGGCGTGCGGCAAGCGCCTCACATCGGCCTTGTTCCAAAGGGGTGCACGCGCGGCGGCAGGGCGGGTACGTCGATATGGTCCGGCTCCAGCCCGGCTTTCGCCCTTTCGGCCATCATCTCGTAGGCCTGTTCCAGATGGCGGGTGAAACGCTCGGTATCGAAGAGCGGGGCCGAGAAGCGGTTGTCGGCAATTTTCTGCCGGATGGCGGCGCGTTTCTCATGATCCCTGGCGAGCTCGACGCAGAGCCGGACATAATCGTCGTCATCCGCTGCCACGAGTTCCGGCACGCCGAGTGCGTTCAGCAGGCTCTCGGAGACGCGCGAGGCGAAGTTGCTGCCCTTTTTTGTCGCGACGGGCAGGCCTGCCCACAGCTTGTCGGAGGTGGTGGTGTGGCCGTTGTAGGGAAATGTGTCGAGGCCGATGTCGGCCGCTTGCAGTCGGGCGACATGCGGGCCGTAGGCGGCGCTGGCGGCAAATCGGACGCGCTCGACGTCTATGCCGCGTGATTGCATGTAGTGCAGGAAGCTTTCCTGGGCGAAAGCGTCGGTGCACATGATCCAGAGAAGGCTGTCGCCAGTCGCCTCGAGGATCCGCACCCACAGCTCTGCCGTAGCGGGCGTGATCTTGCGGTGGGCATTGAAGGAAGCGAAAACGATCCTGTCTTCTGGCAGGCCGAGGCTTTCGCGGGATGCCGGCGGCGGCAGCTCGCGAAAACGGCCGTCGTTCGACTGATAAGTTTCCGGTAAGCGGCAGAGCTTTTCATGAAAATAGGGCTTGGAACTGTCCGGCGTAACGACGGTATCGGTGATCGCGTAGTCGCAATCGATGCCGCTGCCGGTGCCGGGATAACCGAGGTAGGCAACCTGGATCGGCGCCAGCCCGCGGTTGACCAGATCGATTCGGGCGCCCTTCGTGTGGCCCTTCAGGTCGATGAGGATATCGATGCCCTGATTGCGGATGCGTTTCTCGGCGGCCTGGTCATCGAGATGGCCGATCGGCACGAGACCGGGATATTGCCGGCGCATACCCTTGTCGAGGGCGATCAAGTCCGATGGCGTATAACAAAACAGGGTAACGTCGAATTTTTCGCGGTCATGAGCGAGGATGACGCTTTGAAACAGGCGCATCGTCGCATGCTGGTCGGAAAAGTCGTTGGACAGGTAGCCGATGCGGATTTTCTCGCCCCAGCGATGCGGCCGGGCGCGCCGCGCGGCGCGGGCCTCCGCGGTGAAGGGTTTACCGTCCTGGACCCGGGTAATCCTGGCATTGATCGCTTCGTCGCCGCACCAGGTGATGTGATCGAATGCCGCCTCGATGCCGAAAAGCACCGCATTGCCGGCCTTCATCCCCGCAAGAAAATCCGCATGGGCCTGCTCGGCCTCATCCAGACAAAGCGACACCTGCAGGATACGCCTGTAGGCCTCTTCGGCATTGCTATCGAAGCCGTGGCCTCGCGCTGCCTCGCGCGCCGTGACAAGAGCCTCCTGCGTCTGGCCGGCACGCGATCGCATCTTCGCGGCGAGCGTCCGCAGGATCGCTGCCTCTTTGCCTGTCTGTAAGTTGGCTGCCCTCGCGTAATATTCGGCAGCCTCGGGGTATTGCTGGGTTTTGGAATGGCATTGGGCCGCAATCAGCAGTGCTTCGGGTGGGACGACAGGCCGCTGCAGCACCGGCGAAAGAAGAGTGATGGTCTTCTTGTAGTTTCCGGATTTGTAAGTTTGAAGAGCCTTTTGAAGATGAATTGACATCAATGCGCCTGTCGTCGTTTCCCTGTTGGTGGCAGTCTAGGCGGCGAGGCTGTCGCAAGGCTGGTGGAAACGTGTCCCTGGGGGCCTCGCTGAGCCAACTGTCGGCGCGGGGCAACGGTTGACAATTCTGGCAGCATACAAAAGGCTCGGGCCGAAATCGCCTCGATTCGACGGACGAATGTCGTTCGCGCGGGCAAGGATTTCCGGAGCCGAAAATGACACTGCTGTCTCTTTGTATGCCCAGCAACCGCAAGTTTGAGGCGTCACGCCGTTCCATCGAGACAGCGCTTGACTATTGTGCGGCTCGGGATGCGTTTTTGGTCGTTGCCGACAATTCCGGAGATGCCGAGAAGAGGGAATACTGGTCACGCCACCCGTCGCGCCTGACCTACTTGAACACTGATGATTTCGATGTTGGGCGGAATTTCCTCGCCGCGATCGGTGCGGCCGAAACGCCGTTCGTGATGATGATGGGTGATGATGACGAAATCGCCTTCAATGCACAGATCCAACCCGTCGATCTGGCTTCGCTGCCCGTCGATCATCTCGGCGTCCGGCCCTTGACACAAGTGTTCTTAACCGGTCGCGGTGTCGTACGTGTTCAAGAGTTCGGACTCGTCGAAAACGATCCGGTAGGGCGGATCATGGAGTACAGCAAGCTGGCGGGCGGCGACAACAGCGCTTTCTACAGCATCTTTCGCAGGGAGCCTTATGCCGATCTGATGCAGCTTTTTGCCGATCATCATCCGACAAGAGGCGCTTATTGCGATTGGGCCCAGGTAACGGCGCTGTTTGCCTATGGGAAGATGGCTTATGATCCGAGCACGGTGTTTAAATACAATAAGGATCAGTGGTCGAACATCCAGAAGATCGAGAAGCAGGTCGTTCGTTTGTTCGTGGAAGCCGGCTTGCCTGCCGATTCCGAAAAATACGATGCCTTACTGCGGTTTCTCGATCTTTTCGTCTTTTTGTCCCGACCTCGCTCGCCCCTTGCGGCGACGGAATCGCAAGAGGCGCTTGCTTTTCTGTCGGGTGCTTTCTTCAATATCTACCTGCGGCAGGTCAAGCAATCCCCTGAGAAGTACAGCGAGACCATGCAGTATCTTGTCGATCTGGCGCTCGAAGAAGTCGATATGATGTCGCGTTTCCATATCGCGCTGGTGATGGCAGACAATATCAAGCCTGGCCTGAAGAACGGTTACATCGAGTTCTACAAGGCCGCCCAGGCCTGACAGGCGGAGCGCCGGCAGGCCGATCGGCGAGCCATCAGCCCCGGCGCCGACCGCGTTCCCGGGGGGGAGCGGCGGGAGCTTCGTTTGCCGTCTTGTTGCGCAGCGGCCCGATCCTCTCGACGATATCGCCAAGGGTCGGGCGCGGCGACGGGGTGTAGCTATCCAGCGCCCGGCGCATGGCGGCAAGATGGTCGCACGACGTGCCGCAGCAGCCGCCGATGATCTTGGCGCCGGCATCGCGGGCGAGGCGGGCATAGTCGGCCATCAGCGGCGGCGTGCCGGAATAGTGGATTTCCGAACCGCGGAATTCGGGAATGCCGCAATTGCCCTTGACGATCACCGTCGCAGCCGGATCGGCCTCGGTCATGTCGAGCAGGCTGGAGAGAATATCGGACGCGCCGACGCCGCAGTTGGCGCCGACGGCAACCGGACCTTCACCGATATCGGCCGCGACACCATGAATATCCCTGGGCGGCAGGCCCATCATGGTTTTTCCCGCCGTGTCGAAGGAGCCCGTATAGGTGTAGGGCAGGCCGACCTTGACGGCGGCTTCCGCCGCAGCGCGGATCTCGTCCGGAGACGACATGGTTTCGATCCAGGCGATTTCGGCGCCGCCTGCCTTCAGGCCTTCGATCTGCTCGGCAAAGGCTGCCACGGCGTCTTCGTAGGTCATGGCGCCGAGCGGCAGCAGCAATTCGCCGGTCGGGCCGACGGAGCCGGCAACGATGACCTTGCGGCCGGCGCCATCGGCCACGGCGCGGGCGATCTCGGCAGCCTTCCTGTTGATCTCGAACACGCGATCGGCGGCGTGGTGCAGCTTCAGACGGTGGCGGGTGCCGCCGAAGGTATTGGTGAGGATGATGTCGGCGCCGGCGTCGACGAAGTCCTGATGCAGCTTGGTGATGTTTTCCGGTCTGGCTTCGTTCCAGAGCTCGGGCGCCTCTCCCGCTTCGAGGCCCATTGCGAAAAGGCTGGTTCCCGTTGCGCCGTCGGCCAGCAGGACACCTTTTTCGTCAAGGAGATCGGACAGGGGATTGACGGTGCTCATGGTGGTCCTCTTTGGTAAGTTTCAGAAAGATATAAATATATCTTTATGTGATTGCAACAGACAAGCGCCCGGCATGCCTGTCCGAACAGAAGAAAGGCGCCTTGCGGGCGCCTTTCCGGAGTGTTTTGCGATGAGGGCGATCAGGCGGCAGCCTGGGTCAGATGGCTGGTCGGCGTCACCATCGCGGCAATGACCATGTGCAGGTCGATGGCGCCGATCGGCCTGCCGTTGGCATCCACGACATGTGCCTGGCTCTGGCCGGTATCGGTGAGCGTCTTGGCGATGGCTTCCAGAACCATGTCATCGGCAATGGGCATGCCTTCCGGCGAACCGGTGAGCGGTTTCATGATCGTTTTGGCCTGGACGACGCGGCCGCGATTCACTTCCTTGACGAAGGCGGTGATATATTCGTCGGCCGGCGCCAGCACGATTTCCTGGCCGGTGCCCTGCTGCACCACGCGTCCGTCGCGCAGAATGGCGATCTTGTCGCCGAGGCGTAGCGCCTCGTCGAGATCGTGGGTGATGAAGACGACGGTCTTCTTCAGTTCCTTCTGCAGGTCGAGAAGCACCGTCTGCATGTCGACGCGGATCAGCGGATCGAGGGCCGAATAGGCCTCGTCCATCAGCAGGATGTCGGCATCGTTGGTGAGTGCGCGGGCCAGCCCGACACGCTGCTGCATGCCGCCCGAAAGCTGGTTCGGATAATGCTTCTCGAAACCCTTGAGCCCGACACGCTCGATCCAGTGTCGTGCCCGCTTGACGCTTTCGTCGCGGTCGATGCCCTGGATCTCCAGCCCGTAGACGGTATTGTCGAGCACGGTGCGGTGCGGCAGAAGGGCGAACTTCTGGAAGACCATGGCGGTCTTGTGGCGCCGGAATTCCCGCAGATCGCTCTCGCTCATCTTGCAGACGTCGACGCCGTCATACAGGACTTCCCCCGACGTCGGGTCGATCAGCCGGTTGATATGGCGGATCAGCGTCGACTTGCCGGAGCCGGAAAGACCCATGACGACCATGACGCCGCCGGCAGGCATGGAGATGTTGATGTTCTGCAGGCCAAGCACATGGCCGTACTTCTCGTTCAACTCGCCCTTGCCCAGGCCGTTTTCGACGGCCTGCACGAAATCCCGTCCGCGCGGGCCGAAAATCTTGTAGAGGTTTTTGACCTCGATGCCGTGACTAGCCATGGATGACCTCCGAATGCTTCTGGAGACGCCTGCCGTATGCCTGGCTTGCGCGGTCGAAAATGATGGCGATGGCAACGAGCGCGAAGCCGTTGAGGAAGCCGACGGTGAAGAACTGGTTGGTGATTCCCTGCAGGACGTTCTTGCCGAGGCCGCCGACGCCGATCATGGATGCAACGACCACCATGGCCAAAGACATCATGATCGTCTGGTTGATGCCGGCCATGATGGTTGGCAAGGCAAGCGGTATCTGGACGTTTTTCAGCTTTTGACGGTTGGATGAGCCGAAGGCGTCCGCAGCCTCCAACACTTCCTTGTCCACCAGGCGAATACCAAGGTTTGTCAGGCGTATCATCGGGGGAACGGCGTAGATGACGACGGCGATCAGGCCGGGAACCTTGCCAATTCCGAAGATCATGACGACGGGAATGAGGTAGACGAAACTCGGCATGGTTTGCATCACGTCGAGAATCGGGTTGACGATCGACTGGATCCGGTCCGAACGGGCCATGAGGATGCCGATCGGAATACCGATGACGATCGAGATCAACGTGCAAACGGTGACCATGGCGAGCGTTATCATCGTATCGTTCCATAGCCCGACCAGCCCGATCAGGAGCATGGACAGCACCGTCCCGATGACGATCTTCATGTTGCGGCTGGCGAGATAGACGATCGCCGTCATGCCGATGAGGATGATGATCCACGGCGTGTTGACGAAAAAATCCTGCAGCCAGTTCAAGAACCATTGCAGCGGTTGCATGATGGTGGTGAGAACATCACCATAGCTGCGAACGAAAGCCTTGAAGCTCAGATCGACCGATTTCTTGAATTCCCGCATGAGATTTTCATCAAAGGCGGGAAAATTGCAGAATAAATTCGGCAAGAAACTACATTGAGCCATATTGTTCCCCATCTTAGCCGGCTTTTGCCGGACTTCGGTCTGCGTGAGGACCAGCGCATCCGATGTTTTGTGCGTGCGTGCGTGATACGTCTACAGGACTCCCGAAAGACAGCGTGTATTGTTTGCGACGCTGACGTGCTTCTTGCCGAGGTTGCAGGAATAGTTCTGCCTGTCGTCGGGAAATCAACAAGAGCCTGTGGGGATGGCGGACCGACAAGGCCCGCCATCCCATCGATACGCTCGCTTAGAGAGCGGCCTTGACCTTTTCGGCGACATCGGGGGCGACCCATGTCGTCCACATGTCCTGGTAGTCTTTCAGGAAGTGCTTGGCAGCGTCTTCGTTGGTGCCCTGGTTTTCATCCATCCAGGCGAGAACCTTGCCAACGGTCTGGTTGTCCCATTTGCGGGTCTTGACGTAATCCATCGCGACGCCGGCCTTGTCGGCGAAATTCTTGGTCACGATCGTATAGACGTCGGAGGTCGGATAGGCGTTGACCTTCGGAGCGGCGCAATCCGGCACCGCCGTGCAGGCGTCCCATTCCTTCTTGTCGTGCTCGACGCCGAAGGAAAGCTTGGTCATCTCGTATTTGCCGAGGATGGCGGTCGGAGCCCAGTAATAACCCAGCCAGCCCGTCTTCTTTTCGAAGGCATTGGCAATCGAACCGTCGAGACCGGCCGCAGAGCCGCTGTCGACGAGCTGGAAGCCGGCTTTATCCGCTTCGATCGCCCGGTAGAGGTTGGACGTCGAAACTTCGCAGTTCCAGCCGGCGGGGCAATTGATAACGGCGGCCTTGGACGGATCTTCCGGAGCCGGGAACAGTTCAGGATGCTTCAGCGCGTCCTGAACCGTCTTGATATCCGGATGAGCATCGGCGAGGAATTTCGGAATCCACCAGCCTTCGACGCCGCCGTCGCTGAGCAGCGGCGCGGCCTGGATGAGGCGGCCTTCCGCAACCGCGGCATCAAGTGCCGTGCGCACGGAGTTGACCCAGAATTCCGGAGCCATGTCCGGCTCGCCCTTTTCGTTCATCGAGGTGAAGGTCGGCATGGTGTCGCCGGTGACCAGCGTCACGTTGCAGCCATAACCGTTTTCCAGGATGATCTTGTCGACATAGGCCGCGACGCCGGCCGAGGCCCAGTTCATTTCGGCGATCGATACGTCGCCGCAATCCGCCTGAGCGGCACCGGCGAAAGCCAAAAGGCCGCCGGCGAGGAAAGTCGAAGCGATCAGCTTCTTCATGTGTTAAGACCTCCCAGTCTTAGTGTGCAGTGCCCGAAAGTAGGGCGGACCGGATCACTGCGGCATCCCGGCCAGCCGATAGCGAGGTTTTCAAGCGCGGCTGTCGTGTCCGCGTGGGAGACGGACTGTCAGAACACGCACCGTTGCGTTTGTTTTTGGAGTGGCAGCGGAACCCTGTCTTTGCCACGTTTGTTGCACCGGTTGAGGGTAGCCTACGGTTTCCGAAACAGAAATCAACCTCACAGCTGCGTCATCCGGCGTCGCGGCACCGTAGCAAGCCATTGTAACAGTTCGATTTGCCCGAATTTATCGCATTTGCGCCCGGGACCGGTGCGGGAAATGCCCTGTTTTTTTCTTATGACAGGGCTGAAATATTTTTATGACTGAATGTCACCTGCGAAATGAGACGAAAGCTGTCCAGATCGCGCCTTTGCGAGAGAAAGATTTTTTTTAGCAAATTTCGCAAAAAAAAACGAAATTCACCTTTGGTTAATCGCTTGATAACGCTCCGGTAAGAATGTCGGGCTAAAGATTGGTGCGTGGCGAGAGTTGGTCACACAGGCTCCGGATCAGGTTTTGCGTACCGGGGCAGCGCGCCTCGAGTTGAGTTCAAGAGGCGGCCTTGTATTGGCAAGCCGCGTGGAAGGATCGGTTCCACGCGGCTTTCGCACCCAGCTCGCCAACCGATCCCAAGCTCTCATGTTCGCATTCGAGGGTCTGGATTTATCGGGCATGTCGCCCGTACCCCATTACAAAAAAACCACCGGGCGAGAGCGTCCGGTGGTTTTTTCGTATTTGGAATGCGCGAAGGAGGCAATTCGCGACGGGAATTTGTAAAATTCAGCCGGCGTTGCGCGTGCGGATGAAGCCGAGCGTGCCGAAGCTGGTGTCCAGTTGCTGCAGGCGGTTGTCCATGCCATAACGCGGCGCCGTGGAACCCCAGGCGATCTCGACAGAGTTTTTCTTGCGGAAGATGTACAGCATGGGTGGTTTCCTCGTATGCCGACCGGATCGGCTCTGTGTTTCTGTTGAAGCTTATATACGCCCGGACGGCCGTCTGATCAATGGCTGGAGTCGTCGTGTTATGTCGTAAATCGACAAATATTCACGTTTGAAGTTTTTAAGCTGGGCCGGTGAGGCGGAAACCATTGAGGGATGTGGCAAAAGCATGGCTGATATGCGGAAAATCAAGGGTTTTTGTCCAGTTCTGGCTGGGCAGGGGAGAGGTGCATGATGCGGGCGATCATGCTGCAGGGGACGGGCTCGGATGTCGGAAAAACGGTATTGGTGGCCGCCTTGTGCCGCCTGGCTGCGAACCGCGGCCTGACGGTCCGTCCGTTCAAGCCGCAGAACATGTCGAACAATGCCGCCGTATCGGATGACGGCGGCGAGATCGGCCGGGCGCAGTGGCTGCAGGCCTGGGCGGCGCGCGTGCCGTCTTCGGTGCACATGAACCCGGTGCTGCTCAAGCCGCAATCCGACATCGGCAGCCAGATCATCCTGCAAGGCAAGGTCTGGGGACAGGCGAAGGGGCGGGACTACCAGCGCCTCAAGCCGCAACTGATGGAAGCGGTGCTCGAAAGCTTCGACATCGTCGGCAGGGATGCCGATCTCGTGCTGGTCGAGGGGGCCGGTTCGCCGGCCGAGATCAATCTGCGCGCCGGCGACATCGCCAATATGGGATTTGCGACACGCGCCGGCGTGCCCGTGGTGCTGGTCGGCGACATCGATCGCGGCGGGGTCATCGCCTCGCTGGTCGGCACACACGCGATCCTGCCGGAAGAGGACCGGCGCATGATTGCCGGCTACATCATCAACAAGTTCCGTGGCGACGTGACGCTGTTCGACGACGGCATTCGCGTCGTGGAAAGGTTTACCGGCTGGCCATGCTTCGGCGTGGTGCCGTGGCTGAAGGCGGCGGGCCGTCTGCCGGCGGAGGATTCGGTGGTGCTCGAAAGGCTGGCGCGGCCGCAGGGCAAGGCGCTCAAGGTTGCCGTGCCGGTGTTGCCACGCATCGCCAATTTCGACGATCTCGACCCTCTGGCGGCAGAGCCCGAGGTGGAGCTGGTTTTCGTCCGTGCCGGCGAGCCTCTGCCCGCCGATGCCGGATTGATCGTCCTGCCGGGGTCGAAATCGACGATTTCGGACCTGCGGGATTTCAAGGCGGCGGGATGGGATGACGATCTCCGTCGCCACGTGCGGCGCGGCGGCCGGGTCATCGGCGTCTGCGGCGGCTATCAGATGCTCGGCCGGGTGGTGCGCGATCCGCTGGGCATCGAGGGGAGCATCGTCGAAGCCGAGGGGCTCGGCCTGCTCGACGTCGAGACCGACATGGCGCCCGAGAAGACGGTGCGCAACAGCGAGGCGTGGTCCGTCGAATACGACGTGCCGCTGACGGGATACGAGATCCACCTCGGCGTGACGCGCGGCGGCGATTGCGACCGGCCCTTCATTCGCATCCACGGCCGGCCGGACGGGGCGGTCTCGGCCGATCGCCGCGTTGCCGGCAGCTATCTGCACGGACTGTTCGCCAGCGACGCCTTTCGCGCCCGGCTGCTTGCCGATTTCGGCATCGGTTCGCGGCAGGATTACCGCGCCTCCGTTGACGCGGCGCTCGACGAGGTTGCCGCCGAGCTGGAAAGCGTGCTCGATCCCGCGTGGCTGGACAGGCTGCTGGGCGGCAATGGCGCCTGAGTTGCCAAGCTTTTGCCCGACGCTGCGGAGGCGCATGCCAGGATGACCTTGCGCAAACCATCCCTTTGCCGTTCCCTTGCCTTGCCGCCTCACAGATCGGGGCGGCGGCGCATTTGCGGCATCGGATGGCGACGGCCGCAATTGACTCGATGACGGCGACTGCTTACATCGTCGCATGATTTTGCATGGTTCCCTGGTCGTGAGACGATCGGGGATGAAAAGGGAATGTGGAAGGACGGACCCAAGCCGGGCGTCCCCATCACAGCCGACCCCGCGACTGTAGAACGGTCAGGGGCATTCGTCGGGTGTCGACCCGTCTTTCCTGATGGCGCTGCATGGTGCAGGCCCGGGAAAGTCAGGGAAGCCATCGGAAAAGCCACTGGCATGGCAATGTGATCAACCGGGGTTGGACGCCTCTCAAGTCTACGAATCGTCCGCCTCTTCACGATTGCCGCCGGGAAGGCGAGAATGCCCCGCCGGCGCTGCTTCGAGCGCCTGAGACCGCGAGCCAGGAGACCTGCCGTGCTGCCGGGCATCATGCCCATCCCGGGGAAAATCCCCGCTGCCTGCACGGAGGTTGTCATGGCTGCTGTTTTGTCCGGTTGCGGCCGGATCCTGTCTTTTGCGGCTGCCGCATGCGGGCGACCCGACTGACCATGCCGGCATCTTTTTCCCACGCTGCTCTTGTCCTCGGCGGTGCCCGTTCCGGAAAGTCCCGTTTTGCCGAAAAACTTGCCCACGACAGCGGCCTCGATCGCCATTACGTCGCGACCGGCCGGGCTTTCGACGACGAGATGCAGGCGCGCATCGCCAAACACCGCGCCGACCGCGCCGATGCCGGCTGGACGACGCATGAAGAGCCGCTCGACCTCGTGGGCACGCTTTTGTCCGCCGACGCGCCCGGCCGTGTGATCCTCGTCGACTGCCTGACCCTCTGGGTCACCAATCTCATGATGGCGGAGCGGGATGTGGAGGCGGAAGGCCGTGCGCTCGCCGCCCATGTGCCGCTTGCCAAGGCCCGGCTGATCTTCGTTTCCAACGAGGTCGGCCTCGGCATCGTTCCCGAAAACAGGATGGCGCGGGCGTTCCGCGACCATGCCGGACGGCTGCACCAGTGGATGGCGGCCGAAGCACAAGACGTTTATTTTGTCGCGGCAGGCCTGCCGCTGAAGATGAAGGGTTGACCCGATGAACCAGGAAAAAATCCCCGCCACCGTCATCACCGGCTTTCTCGGCGCCGGCAAGACGACGATGATCCGCAATCTGCTGACCAATGCCGGCGGCAAGAAGATCGCGCTGATCATCAACGAATTCGGCGATCTCGGCGTCGATGGCGACGTGCTCAAGGGCTGCGGCGCGGAAAACTGCACCGAGGACGACATCATCGAGCTGACCAACGGCTGCATCTGCTGCACCGTCGCCGACGATTTCATCCCGACCATGACCAGGCTTCTGGAACGTGAGAACCGCCCCGACCACATCGTCATCGAAACCTCCGGCCTTGCCCTGCCGCAGCCGCTGGTCGCCGCCTTCAACTGGCCGGATATCCGCACCCAGGTGACGGTGGACGGCGTGGTGACCGTGGTCGACAGCGCCGCCGTCGCCGCCGGCCGGTTTGCCGACGATCACGACAAGGTCGACGCCCAGCGGGCCGAGGACGATTCGCTCGATCACGAAAGCCCGATCGAGGAGCTGTTCGAGGACCAGCTGACCTGCGCCGACCTCATCGTGCTCAACAAGACCGACTTGCTTGACGCCGCCGGCATCGACAGTGTGCGCAGCGAAGTGGCCTCGCGCACGGCCCGCAAGCCGACGATGATCGAGGCGAAGAACGGCGACGTGCCCGCCGCCGTGCTGCTCGGCCTCGGCATCGGCACGGAAGCCGACATCGCCAACCGCAAGTCGCACCACGAGCTGGAGCATGAAAGCGGCGAGCCGCACGATCACGACGAGTTCGACAGTTTTATCGTCGAGCTCGGCCCGGTCGCCGATCCGGCCGCCTTTGTTGAGAAGCTGAAGCCGGTCATCGCCGAACACGACGTGCTGCGCCTGAAGGGTTTCGTCGATGTGCCCGGCAAGCCGATGCGCCTGCAGATCCAGGCCGTCGGCAGCCGCATCGACCACTATTTCGACCGCGCCTGGACCCCCGGCGAAGACCGCGCCACCCGCCTGGTCGTCATCGGCCTGCACGACATGGACGAGGCCGCGGTGCGGGCGGCGATGGCTGGGTTGGTCTAAGACCAGTCCACGCATATATTGAAAGGTAGCGATGCATCTTCTTCTTGCCCAGAAAGGATCGATCGCGGATGGTGACGAGGCCGTCGATCTTGGCCAGTCGCCCGGCGACATTCTTTTCCTGTCCGCCGCCGACACCGAGCTTGCGGCGGTCGCTGCCGCCCACGGCGAGGGCGGCGGGCGGTCGCAATTGCGGCTCGCCAGCCTGATGAGCCTGCGCCACCCGATGTCGGTCGATACCTATATCGAGCGCACGGCGCGGCATGCGCGGCTGATCGTCGTGCGGGCGCTGGGCGGGGCGAGCTATTTTCATTATGCGCTGGAAGCGCTGCATGCGGCCGCACGGCGCCATGGCGCGATGATTGCGGTGCTGCCGGGCGATTCCAAGGCGGATCCAGGGCTCGCACCGTTTTCCAACGTCGCGCTCGACGATCTCAACGGGCTCTGGTCCTACCTGATCGAGGGCGGTGCGGAGAATTATCGTGCTTTTCTCGATTACGCCGCCGCACTTGTCACTGGTGCGGCAAAGCCGGCGCCGGCAACGCCGCTGGCCAAGGCCGGCATCTGGTGGCCGGGCAGGGGCGTGGTGACGATCGACGAATGGCACGAGCTTTCCGCGACCCGGCCGGAGGCGGCCGGGCCGACCGTCGCCATTTCTTTCTATCGCGCCCTCGTCCAGAGCGGCGAGACGAAGCCGGTCGAGGCGATGATCGAGGCCTTGCAGGCAGAAGGGCTCAGGCCGCTGCCGGTTTTCGCCTACAGTCTCAAGGACGGCGATTCGATAACGGCAATCGGTGATGTTTTCGCGGCAGTGCAGCCTGCCGTGGTCGTCAATTCCACCGGATTTGCGGTTTCGGCACCCGCTGCCGACCGCAAGCCGACCGTGCTCGAATCGAACGGCGCCGTCGTGCTCCAAGCGATCTTTTCGGCCTCGTCGCGGCAAGCGTGGGCCGCTTCGGCGCAAGGCTTGTCCGCCCGCGATCTCGGCATGAACGTGGCGCTGCCCGAGGTCGATGGCCGGGTGCTGTCGCGGGCCGTCTCGTTCAAGTCGGCGGTGCGCTTCGACGAGCGGGTCGAGACCAATATCGTCACTCATGAGCCGGATACCGGACGCATGGCTTTTGTCGCCCGGCTTGCCGCCAACTGGGCGCGGCTGCGCAAGCTGCCGGCGGCGGAGCGGCGCATCGCCGTCGTGCTCGCCAACTATCCGAACCGCGACGGCCGCCTCGGCAACGGTGTTGGTCTGGATACGCCCGCCGGCACCGTCGAGGTGCTGAAGGCGATGCGAGACGAAGGTTATGCCATCGCCGATCTGCCTGCGGACGGCGATGCACTGATCCGCTACCTCATGGACGGTCCGACCAATGCGGCGCGGGACGGCCGGGTCATTCGCGAAAGCCTTTCGTTGAATCAATACAAGGCGTTCTTCTCGTCGCTTCCGGTTCAGATTCAGGATGAGGTGACAGGTCGCTGGGGTGCGCCGGAGGCCGATCCGTTCTTCGACGACGGGTCTTTTGCCCTGTCGCTCGCACGCTTTGGCGGTATCATGGTCGGTATCCAGCCGGCGCGCGGTTATCAGATCGATCCGAAGGAAAGTTATCATTCTCCCGATCTGGTGCCGCCGCACGGTTATCTCGCCTTTTATGCCTATCTGCGGCAGGTCTACGGCGCCGACGCCATCGTCCATATGGGCAAGCACGGCAACATGGAGTGGCTGCCGGGCAAGGCGCTCGCCCTGTCGGAGAGCTGCTATCCCGAGATTGTCTTCGGCCCGACGCCGCATCTCTATCCGTTCATCGTCAACGATCCGGGCGAAGGCAGCCAGGCGAAGCGCCGGTCCGCTGCCGTCATCATCGGCCATCTGACGCCGCCGCTGACGCGGGCGGAGAGTTACGGGCCGCTCAAGGATCTGGAAGCGCTGGTCGACGAGTACTACGAAGCCTCCGGCGTCGATCCGCGCCGCCTGAAACTGTTGCGCAAGCAGATCCTCGATCTCGTCACCGATATCGGCCTGGACCGCGATGCCGGCATCGAGAAGGGCGAGACGGAAGAGAAGGCGCTGGAAAAGCTCGACGCCTATCTCTGCGACCTCAAGGAAATGCAGATCCGCGACGGCCTGCACATTTTCGGCGTATCGCCGTCGGGAAAGATGCTCACCGACCTGACCGTGGCGCTCGCCCGCGTGCCGCGCGGTCTTGGCGAGGGGCGCGACCAGAGCCTGCAGCGGGCGATCGCGGCAGATGCCGGGTTGGCCGTGGGGACCGATGATAGCCGTTTCACATTCGATCCGCTGGATTGCGACATGGCGGCCGAATGGATCGGTTCGCGCCCCGACTTGCTCGCCGGCCAGTCCAGCGACATCTGGCGCTCCAATGGCGATACGGTCGAGCGCATCGAGATCCTTGCCGGCCGGCTGGTTTCCGGCGCGCTTGCCTGCCCGGAAGGCTGGGCGGCGACGCGGCTGGTGCTCGAGGAGATCGAGGCGCGGCTGAAACCGTCCGTCGAAGGATGCGGCGCCGCCGAAATGGCCGGCATTCTCGCTGGTCTTGCCGGCCGTTTCGTGCCGCCCGGTCCATCCGGGGCGCCGACGCGCGGCCGTCCGGACGTGCTGCCCACCGGCCGCAATTTCTATTCCGTCGACAGCCGCGCCGTGCCGACGCCGGCGGCTTACGAGCTGGGGCGCAAATCCGCGGAACTTCTGATCCGCCGCTATGTGCAGGATCACGGCGACTGGCCGCAGAGTTTCGGCTTGACCGCCTGGGGCACCTCGAACATGCGCACCGGCGGCGACGACATCGCGCAGGCCTTGGCGCTGATCGGCGTCAAGCCCGTCTGGGACATGACCTCGCGGCGCGTCACCGGCTACGAAATCATTCCGCCGGCGCTGCTGAGACGGCCGCGGGTGGATGTCACCCTGCGCATTTCCGGCTTTTTCCGCGATGCCTTTCCCGAGCAGATCGCGCTGTTCGACAAGGCGATCCGGGCCGTTGGCGGGCTGGACGAAGAGGCATCGGACAATCCCATCGCCCGGCGCATGCAGCAGGAAACATCGCGCCTCGTCGCCAGCGGCCTCGATGAGAGGGCTGCCGCGCGCCGCGCCGGCTACCGTGTCTTCGGTTCCAAGCCGGGTGCCTATGGCGCCGGGTTGCAGGCGCTGATCGACGAAAAGGGCTGGGAAAACCGCGCCGATCTGGCCGAAGCCTATCTGGTCTGGGGCAGTTATGCCTACGGCGCCGATGCCGAGGGCCATGCCGAACGCGGCCTCTTCGAGGAGCGGCTGCGCTCGATCGAGGCCGTTATCCAGAACCAGGACAACCGCGAGCACGACCTGCTCGACAGCGACGACTATTACCAGTTCGAAGGCGGCCTGTTCGCGGCGGTCGAAAAACTCTCCGGCCTCGGCCCGCGCGTCTACCACAACGACCATTCCCGCCCGGAAAAACCGGTCATCCGCTCGCTGGAAGAAGAGATCGGCCGTGTCGTGCGCGCCCGCGCCGTCAATCCGAAGTGGATCGAGGGCGTGATGCGGCATGGCTACAAGGGAGCGGCGGAGATCGCCGCCACGGTGGATTTCCTTTTCGCTTATGCCGCGACGACCGGCATGGTCTCCAATCACCATTTCGATGCCGTCTACCAGGCCTATGTCGTCGATGAACGCGTGCGGCAATTTCTCGCAGAGAAAAACCCGGCGGCACTCGACGAGATCAAGGCGAAGATGCTGGAGGCGATCGATCGTGGGCTGTGGACGCCGCGCTCCAATTCGGCGCGCTTCGACCTGGGCAGGGCCGCGGCGCTGACGATGGACGGCTGAGCGATTCCAGCAAAAGTGCGCAGCGGTTTGCGTCCGGAATTGCGTAAAAACAAAATGCTCCGGAACCGGGCACAACCGGAACAAATTGAAAGGGAAGAGACATGGAAGAAGCAGAGACCACCCACCACGACGACAACCGCCACGCGGAAAAGATGGCCAAGAAGAAGGCCGCCCGCGAAAAGATCATGGCAACCAAGACCGACGAGAAGGGCCTCGTCGTGGTCCATACCGGCAAGGGCAAGGGCAAATCCTCCGCCGCTTTCGGCATGATTTTCCGCCATATCGCCCACGGCAAGCGTTGCGCCGTGGTGCAGTTCATCAAGGGGGCGATGTCGACCGGCGAGCGCGACCTGATCGTCAGGCATTTCGCCGATCTCTGTGAGTTCCATACGATGGGCGAGGGGTTTACCTGGGAAACCCAGGATCGTGCCCGCGACGTCGCCACGGCGCATGCGGCCTGGGAAAAGGCCAAGGACCTGATCCGCGACGAGCGCAACTCGATGGTGCTGCTCGACGAGATCAACATCGCCCTGCGGTATGACTATCTCGACGTCAACGAGGTCATCACCTTCCTCAAGGATGAAAAACCCCATATGACGCATGTGGTGCTGACCGGCCGCAACGCGAAGGAAGAGTTGATCGAGATCGCTGATCTCGCGACGGAGATGGAGCTTCTCAAGCACCCGTTCCGCTCCGGCATCAAGGCGCAGGCAGGCGTCGAATATTGATGGCCGAAAGCTGGATCTTCTGGGCGCTGGTCTCGGCGATCTTTGCGGCGCTGACCGCGATCTTCGCCAAGATCGGCATCGCCGGCATACCGTCCGATCTGGCAACGCTGATCCGCACGCTGATCATCGTCGTTTTCCTGGCGGCGATCGTCTTCGCCACCGGGCAGTGGCGGTCGCCATCGGAGATTTCCGGGCGTACCTGGCTGTTCCTCGGCCTGTCGGGATTGGCGACGGGGTTGTCCTGGCTTGCCTATTTCCGCGCCCTGAAGATCGGCGATGCGGCCCGCGTCGCGCCGATCGACAAGCTGTCGATCGTGCTCGTCGCCGTGTTCGGCGTCGTCTTCCTCGGCGAAAAGCTGTCGCTGGTCCACTGGGCCGGCGTTGCGATGATCGCCGGCGGCGCGCTGGTGCTGGCGGTATTCTAGAAACCCAGCCAGATCCGCGCCGGGTTGGCCGGGTCGGAGAGCAGTTTCAGTGCCAGAATCATGCAGGTGATCACCAGCAGCGGCTTGATGATTTTCGCGCCGCTGCGCATCGCCAGCCGCGAGCCGGCCTGGGCGCCGAGGAACTGGCCCAGACCCATCAAGAGGCCGACCTTCCAGAGAATGACGCCGTTCAGCAGGAAGACGGTGAAGGCGCCGACATTCGATCCGAAATTCAGGAACTTGGTGTGCGCCGTCGCCTTCAGCAGGCCGAAGCCGGCGAGCGAGACGAAGGACAGCATGAAGAAGGAGCCGGTGCCCGGCCCGAACACGCCGTCGTAAAAGCCGATGGCCGGCACGAAGGTCATACCGAAGAGGAAAGGCGTGATGCGGCGGTGGCGGTCGCTGTCGCTGAGATTGGGCTTGATGGCAAAATACAGGCCGATGGCGATCAGCAGGAAGGGCAGGGATGCCCTCAGGACATCGCCGGGAACGATGGTGGCGAGAACCGCGCCCAGCGCCCCGCCGATCGCCGACATCACGGCCATCGGCAGCTGTTCGCCGAGCTTCACATGACCGCGCCGCGCATAGGCGCTGGTGGCCGAGGCGGAGCCGAACAGCGATTGCAGCTTGTTGGTGCCCAGCGTCTCCAGCGGCGGAATGCCGGCGATCAGCATGGCCGGCACGGTAATCAGCCCGCCGCCGCCGGCAATCGAATCGATGAAACCGGCGACGAAGGCGGCAAGGAACAGGAAGAGAAGAAGATGCGTGGCAAGATCGGACACGATGAGGCTTTCGGGCATGCAGTCGGCATTGCTTTGTTGCATTTGCGGCGACGAAGGGCAATGCTGCCGACGCCGTGCCCGCCCGCCGTCCCAACGCCATGATCCCGCCCGCCATGCCTGATGTCGAAACCGTTTCCCCGAAACATCGCACTTGCGCCCTGGGACTCGGCTGCCGTTCCGGGGCGACGGCCGACGAGTTGATCGCGCTTGCGGAGACCGCCCTGCGGCAGGCCTCGCTTGGCCGCGAGGCGCTGGGTGTGATCGCGTCCTTCGAGGCCAGGCGAAACGACCCGGGCATCGCCGCCGTCGCCCGCCACTTCGGATTGCCGGCGGTCTTCTACGACGCGGCGCGGCTGGAGATGGAGACGCCGCGGCTGAAAACGCCTTCCGCCTCGGTGTTTGCCGCGATCGGTTGCCATGGCGTGGCGGAAAGTGCCGCGCTGGCCGCCGCCGGGCCTGCGGCCGTCCTCGTCCTGGCGAAGATTCGCTCCGGCCAGGCGACGGCCGCGATTGCCGGCGAGCCCTGAAAAAACGGGCGCTGCGGCATATCCGCCATTGCGCAAAGTCCGGCGATCGATATCTTGTCCCCGTCTCGGCGGGCCGGCCGTTGCCGGTTCCCCCGCCCAAGAACAAGAAGAAAATCAAGGAAGAAACCATGTACAAAGTGATATACGATACCGATCCGGGCGTTGACGACGCCATGGCGCTTTTGTTCCTGCATCTCCATCCCGACATCGACCTGATCGGCGTCACCACCGTTTTCGGCAATGCGTCGATCGAGACCACCACCCGCAATGCGCTGTTCCTGAAACGCGAATGGGGCATTGCCGCGCCCGTCGCCAAGGGTGCCGGCGAGACGATCGATCCGTCGCGGCCGCATGCCGGCTGGCCGACCTTCATCCATGGCGAGGACGGGCTGGGCAATATCGGCGTTCCCGAGACCATCGACCTGCCGGTCGACCGGCGTCCGGCATACCGGTTCATTATCGACACCGTGCGCGCGCATCCCGGCGAAGTGACGCTGATCGCCGTCGGCCGGATGACCAACCTGGCGCTTGCTCTGCGCGAATCCCCCGAGATTGCCGGGCTGGTCAGGGAAGTGATCGTCATGGGCGGCGCATTCGACGTGCCGGGCAACGTCACGCCCGCCGCGGAAGCCAATATCCATGGCGACCCGGAAGCGGCCGACATCGTCTTCACCGCACCGTGGAAAGTCACCATCGTCGGCCTCGACGTAACGACGAAGACGGTCATGACCGGCGGCTTCCTCGCGGAGATGGCTGTCGCCGGCGGCAAGGACGTGCAACTGCTCGCCGACCTGTCGCAGTTCTATATCGACTTCTACAAGCAGCGTGTCGGCGACGGCATGGTGATCCATGACAGCTGCGCCTGCGTCTATCTCGTGGCGCCGGAGCTGTTCGAGACCCGCAGCGGCAGCGTGCGTGTGGTCTGCGGCGGGCTTGCCGACGGCCAGACCATCCAGAAGCCGGACGGCCGCCACTTCGGCCCGAGCGCCTGGGACGATCTGCCGAGCCAGATGGTCTGCACCGTGATCCAGCCGGAAAAGGTGCTGCAGGTCATCCGTACTGCTCTCGTCGAGTCCGTCCGCGCCTGAAAATGCCATGGGAAGGCCGGGCGTTTTATGCCGCCCGGCGCCAAAAGGCGAATCCGCCCAGAAGGATAGCTGTCTTTTTTCATAAGCTGAATCCGCGTCTTCAGACTGTGAATCAACGCATCGCGATGTCGTTCCTGTCGTCTCCGGCAAAGCCGGTAGCGTTTCCGGACGCAAGCCGGGGCGGCTCTGCCGGTAGCCTTGCAGATTGCAATTTTGCGTCGGCGGGCATAGGAAACCCTGATGAATGACAGTGCATTTTCCCATCTTGCGTCGATCGAGCCGGGTTCGGTCTGGCTGGTCGGCGCCGGCCCCGGCGATCCGGGGCTCTTGACGCTGCTCGCCGCCAAGGCGCTCGGCGAGGCGGACGTGATCGTTCACGATGCACTGGTCAACGACGATTGCCTGAAACTCGCCCGTCCCGGCGCCGTGCTGGAATATGCCGGCAAGCGCGGCGGCAAACCGTCCGCCCGCCAGCGCGACATTTCCCTGCGGCTGGTGGAACTGGCGCGGGCCGGCCATCGCGTGTTGCGGCTGAAGGGCGGCGATCCCTTCGTCTTCGGCCGCGGCGGCGAGGAAGCGCTGATGCTGGTCGAGCACGATATTCCTTTCCGCATCGTGCCGGGCATCACCGCCGGTATCGGCGGCCTGGCCTATGCCGGCATTCCGGTTACCCATCGCGAGGTCAACCACGCCGTCACCTTCCTGACCGGCCACGACTCCTCCGGCCTCGTGCCGGATCGGATCGACTGGGAGGCCATCGGGCGGGGTTCTCCCGTGATTGTCATGTACATGGCGATGAAGCATATCGGCCAGATCAGCGCCAACCTGATCGCCGCCGGCCGCCATGCGGACGAGGCCGTCGCCTTCGTCTGCAATGCGGCCACCCCGATGCAGACGGTTCTGGAAACGACGCTTTGCCGCGCCGAAGCCGATGCGGCTGCTGCCGGTATCGAGCCGCCGGCCATCGTCGTGGTCGGCGAGGTGGTGCGGTTGCGGCCGTCGCTCGACTGGCTGGGGGCGCTTTCCGGCCGCCGGCTGGTCTCGGAGCGGTTTTCCGATCCGCAGCGGAAGGAGACGGCATGAGCGGGCTTTTGATCGCTGCGCCGTCTTCCGGCTCCGGAAAGACGACGGTGACGCTCGGCCTGCTGCGGGCCTTGCGCCGGCGCGGCGAGCCGGTTGCCCCGGGCAAGGCCGGTCCCGACTATATCGATCCCGCCTTCCATGCCGCCGCGAGCGGCACGCCCTGTCTGAACTTCGATCCCTGGGCGATGCGGCGCGAGCTGCTGCTCGCCAATGCCACCCTGCACGCTTCGGGCGGCCGGACGCTGGTGATCGAGGCGATGATGGGCCTGTTCGACGGTGCGGCCGACGGGACCGGTTCGCCGGCGGATCTGGCTGCGACACTCGGCCTGTCGGTGGTGCTGGTGGTGGATTGCGCCCGCATGTCGCATTCGATTGCGGCGCTGGTCAGCGGTTATGCCAATTTCCGGGTCGATACCCGTGTTGCCGGTGTCATCCTCAATCGTGTCGCCAGCGATCGCCACGAGGCAATGCTGCGGCATGCGCTGGATGCGATCCGCATGCCGATCTTCGCCGTGCTGCGCGCCGACGCGGCGCTGGCGCTGCCGGAGCGGCATCTCGGGCTGGTGCAGGCGGGCGAACATGAGGCGTTGGAAGCGTTCGTGGAGCATGCCGCCGATGCCGTCACCGCCCAATGCGACCTCGGCCGCATGCTGCATATCGCCCGGCAGGTGCCGGACCGCGCCTCCGAGGCCAACATCGCCCGGCTGCCGCCGCTCGGCCAGAAGATCGCCGTGGCTCGCGATCTGGCTTTCGCGTTTTCCTATGAGCACATGCTGCTCGGATGGCGCCGGCGCGGAGCGGAGATTTCCTTCTTCTCGCCGCTGGCCGACGAAACGCCTGCCGCCGACGCCGATGCCGTCTATCTGCCGGGCGGGTATCCGGAGCTGTATGCCGGCAGACTTGCCGCAGCGGACGGTTTTAGACAGGGCATGCTGGCTGCCGCCGGCCGCGGTGCCCGGATTTTCGGCGAATGCGGCGGCTACATGACTCTGGGCGAGACGCTTGTCGATGCGGCAGGCGAGACCCATGCCATGCTCGGCCTGCTGCCGCTGGCGACCAGTTTTGCCAAGCGGCAGCGACATCTCGGATACCGGAAGGTCGTGCCGGTTTCCGAAGCCTTTTTCACGCGGGCGATGACGGCGCATGAATTCCACTATGCCACCATCGTTTCCGAAGGCGATGCGGAGCGACTGTTCCGTGCCAGCGATGCGCTCGGCGCCGATCTCGGCGAATTCGGCCTGCGGCGCGGGCTGGTCGCCGGCTCGTTCATCCACCTGATCGATATCGCCGGAAACCCGGCATGACGGCTGCGATCGTCCATGGCGGCGGCATAACCGCTGCGGCCGCGGCCTATGGCGGCCGGCCGCAGGACTGGCTCGACCTGTCGACAGGCATCAATCCCTGTCCGCCCGATCTGCCTGATATCGATGCTCGCGCCTGGCATCGGCTGCCGGACCGCCATCTTGTCGATACGGCCCGTGAGGCTGCGCGGGACTATTATCGGACCGGCGCCGTCCTGCCTCTGCCGGTGCCGGGCACGCAATCGGTGATCCAGCTGCTGCCGCGGCTGGTTCCTGCCGGCAGCCGCGTTGCCATCCTGTCGCCCACCTATGGCGAATATGCCCGCGCCTTCACCATGGCCGGCCTGACCGTCGATGCGATCACGGAACTGGACGCGGTTCGCCCCGAACATGGTCTCGTCGTCGTCGTCAATCCCAACAACCCCACCGGTCAGCTTCATGCCGTCGAGGCATTGGAGCGGCTGCGCCTTAAGCTTGCGGCGTCCGGTGGCCTGCTGGTGGTCGATGAAGCCTTCGCGGATGGTGCCCGGCAGGGGGCGAGCATTGCCGCAGACGGGGCCAAGGCCGGCCTGATCGTCTTCCGCTCCTTCGGCAAGTTTTTCGGCATGGCTGGCGTCCGGCTCGGCTTCGTGGTCGCCTCGCAAGACCGTCTGGCCCTCTTCGAGCAATGGCTCGGGCCATGGGCGGTATCGGGACCGGCCCTTGCCATCGCCGCGGCGTTGATGCGTTCCGACATAAAGGCGATCAGTGATCGTATCACAAGCCGCAAGGCTGCGCTCATCTCCGTGCTCGAAGCGGCGGGATTGGCGGTTGCCGGTGGCGCCTCGCTGTTTGCGCTTGTCGATGATCCACGGGCGGCGGTGATCCACGACCATCTCTGCCGGCATCATATTCTCGTGCGCACGTTCGATTATGCGCCGGCATGGCTGCGTTTCGGCTTGGCGCCGGATACGGAGGCCGACGCGCGGCTGCGCACCGCCCTGGCCGGGCTCCTGCGATGATCGGCAATCTGTTCGTCCTCGTGCTTGCCTTGCTTGCCGACCGCCTGGTCGGCGATCCGCCATGGCTGTGGCGCCGCCTGCCGCATCCGGTGGTGCTGTTCGGCAAGGCGATTGCCGGGATGGACGGATGGCTGAACCGGTCGGACTTTTTGGCGCGGACGCGGCGCCGGAATGGTGTCGTCACCATTGTCGTCCTGCTTGCGGCAAGCGTCGTGGCCGGTATCGTGCTGCACGCCGCCTTCGCACGCGTCGGGCTTCTCGGAATCCTTGCCGAAATCATCCTCGTTGCCGTTTTCCTGGCGCAGAAGAGCCTGGCGGATCACGTTGCCGCCGTCGCCTCCGGCTTGAGGCGGGATGGTCTGGCGGGCGGTCGCCGGGCGGTGTCGATGATCGTCGGCCGCGATCCGGAAACGCTGGACGAGCCGGCCGTCTGCCGCGCGGCGCTCGAAAGCCTGGCGGAGAATTTTTCCGACGGCGTCGTGGCGCCGGCCTTGTGGTACGCGGTTTTCGGCCTGCCGGGCCTGCTGGCCTACAAGATGCTCAACACCGCAGATTCGATGATCGGCCACAAATCGGAAAAATACCTCGATTTCGGCTGGGCATCCGCCCGGCTCGACGATTTCGCCAACTGGCCGGCGGCGCGATTTTCGATGCTGCTTTTGGCGGCCGGCGCGTGGCTTGCCGCCGGTCGGGACGCGGCTTCGAATGCGCTGCGCATCGGGTTGCGTGACAGCGGCCTGCACCGGTCGCCGAATTCCGGCTGGCCGGAGGCGGCCATGGCCGGAGCGCTGGACGTGCAACTGACCGGGCCGCGCATTTACGGCGGCATCAAGGTCAGCGAGCCGATGATGAACGGTGCGGGGCGCGCCGCGGCGTCCGTGGGCGATGTCGAAACGGGCATTGCCATCTTCAACGGTGCCTGTTCCGTCCTGGCCTGTTGTGCCGCCGCACTGCTGGCGCTGTTCCTGGTGATTTGATGCGCGAAGCGGATTCTTCGGCATGTTCGTAGAATTGTTACCGTATCGTTTACGCTAAATTTCTTCTGCGGAAGTGGTATGGATCATGTACGCTTCGTGCCGCTGCGGCGGTGCGGGCTTTTTCGCGACAAGATTTGCCGCCTATCGATATTGGACAGCTTGTTTATCAATCATTTTCACACGGAGGAAATCCGAGCATGACCGTCGTCCATGGACTTGATCTGTCTTTCCTTCACAATCAGAACGGCATGACGAAAAGCGACATGCTGCAATGCTCGACGGCCGCCACGAACCTGAACGAAGTCATCATTTTCCGCTCCACCGGTCCCTGGGCGAAACGCTGGATCGAACGCGGCTATCCGACCAAGAATTTTCACGTCAAGGGCAAGAGTTCCGACTGGGGGCCGCATGCCGGCCTCGTCCCTTACGACGGCACCTATAGCAAGGTCGGATATGACAGGGAGAAGGCCAAGAGGGGCACCGAGGCCAACGACGACGGCATTCGCTCGGGTTTTGCCGGCAAGACGACACTCGTCCTCTCCCGCGAGCAGATTGCCGAACAGGATTATCGCGCCGAGGGCCGTCCGCCGCGCACGGCGCTGATGTCGGTGGCGCCGGTGCCGGGGTCCGACAACCTGACGCTTTCGGCGCGGCGCAGCGGCGATGGTTTGCAGGTCATCTTCCTGGCGCGCAAAAGGCAGGACGGGCGCTACGACATCCTCGTTTATCCGACCCTGTCGGGCACGGACGTCCGGCCGGTGACGCAACTGGCCTCGAAGGGATTGGTCAGCAACAGCGTGTTTCTGGCGCAGGACCGGGACAAGAACGGCGCCTCCTCCGCTATCCCCCTCGAAGTGATGACGTCGCTGGAGATCGGCGCCGGCCAGCCGATGACCGGCGACTACGACCTTTTTGCCGTCTGCCCGACCTGGAGCGACTACGGCAGCCAGTCGTCGCGCGAGATCAGCAAGCCGGGCATCAGCCTGATGAACGGCAGGACACATGACGGCCTGTCCTATGCGGCCGGGGTCGGCATGGACAATGTGCTGGATGCACGCCTTGCGACCGGCGGCACGGCGGCCATGGATTTCAAGAACCGTGCGGCCGCCTATCGCAACAATTATGCCAACAATCTCGGCGATACCACCCGCAAGTGGGTTGCCGACGGCCATGGCGGCTATCGCCGCGGCGGCCTCACCACCCGCGCCAGCGAAGACACCTACAAGATGATCTTCATGGCATCGAAATACGGCGAGCACGGCGACATGGGCAACCTGACGCCGCGCATCCTGCGCTGCATCAACACGCTCAACGGTTTGATGGGGGCGACCGGTGAGAGAGGCGCATTGCGCCGGGTGCACCACAATGCCGAATCGCACCGGTTCCGGCTGTTCGGCGCGCTCACCGCCACCGACATGGTCACCAAGAAGGACGGCGAGGAATATGGCGACGGCTTCCCGCTCACCGTCTTCCAGCCCCTGGCCCTGCAGAAAGCCGGAAAACCCGCCAGCCGCTATGGCGACGTGTGCACGCTGGAAACATTGCAGGAGTTCCAGGCCTACGCCATGGCGCTCGCCGAGTCGGGTTATTACGTGCCGAAGAACTGGGTGTGGAACATGCACGTCTCGCCTGCCGCACGCGCCGGGGCGTGAACCGGGCTTCGAAGGGCTTTCCGAAAGGCGTTTGCGGGGCTGCATCTCCTGCGGGCTCGGGCAGTCCCTGTTCAATTTTCCGTGTATATCGATGCTTCATTATACTTTCGCAGGCGATTTCGCTAGGTTTGGCCGTTTTTAAAAATTTAACTATGCTTTTTATGGCGATGCTTACTGCAGAATTTAATAGAACATAGTCGGAATGCATGTATTGTATCCCACTGACGGGCCTAGGGGTAGGTTCAACTGAAGAGGGGATGCATATGAAGACGTTTATTGCTGCCGTCATGGCATGTTTGTTCTTCCAGTTTCAGCCGGTTGTTGCCCAGGCTGCAAATCTTGTCGCCAATATCGACATCACCCGGCAGACGATGACCGTTTCCCAGAACGGCATCGTGCGCTACCAATGGAAAGTTTCCACCGGCCGCAGCGGCTTCGGTACGCCGACCGGCAACTACAAGGCAAAATGGCTTTCGAAAAACCACAGGTCGCGCAAGTACAACAACGCGCCGATGCCTTATGCGGTGTTCTTCAAGGGTGGATACGCCATTCACGGCACTTTCGAGACGAAACGCCTCGGCCGCCCGGCGTCGCATGGCTGCGTCCGCCTCGACCCGCGCAACGCGGCCCAGTTTTTTGCCATGGCAAGCACCGCAGGCCTCGGCAACACGCGCATCGTGATCAGCCACTGAAAACTATGATTTCCACGGCGAGAAGCGCCGGAGGCCAAGCTTTTCAGTCGTTTCCGGCCGCGGTGTTGAGCCGGTCGAGATCCGGCACGGTGACGTGCCGGTTGTTCTCGACCGTGATGATGCCGAGCTTGCGCAGCTTGGTGATCTGCCGGCTGACGGTTTCGATCGTCAGCCCGAGGAAATCGCCGATATCGGCGCGTGACAGCGGCAGGTCGAAGGTGGCGCAGTCGGCACTGTCGGGATCGATGTGCGTGGCGATCATGTAGAGAAAGCTTGCGACCTTTTCCTGCGCTGTCTTGCGCCCGAGGGTCAGCATCCAGTCCCGGGCATCATCGAGTTCCTGCAGCGCCTGCGAATGCAGGCGATGCCCCAGTTCCGGCGTCTCTGCAATCATGCGGTCGAGGATGGGGCGCGGGAAGGAGCAGATTTCCGTATCCGTTGCGGCTTCCGCCGTCAGCGTGCTCTCGTGCAGGAAGAGGCGGCCGAGGAAATCCGGCGAGAACTGCAGGCCGACGATCTGCTGGCGGCCGTCCGACATCATCTTGCTCAGCTTGACGACGCCGCGCAACACGCTGGAATAGCGGCAGACGGCCTCGCCCTGGCCGACGATCTCGCAGCCGGCGGAAACTTCGCGGCGCACGGAATGGCGGTTGAGTTCGATCAGCTGGCCGGAACTCAGGGCACCGCAAACGCCACCATGCCGCGCCTCGCAGGAGCGGCAAACGACCGGTATCTGCGAATTGTGGATGTCCTTGCGCGCTACGTCCATGGGCATCGGCCTCCGAGTGGTTACATGCTGTTCTAATAACAAAGCGGCGTGGTTATCCTTGACTTTCGTCAAACTTCACGCCGGTTCCCCCACTTGATCGAAATCAAAGTGGCAGAACCGGCTGCGGTCTATTCCGGCAATCAGGAAAAATGGTCGAGCCGAGGAATCGCGATGACGCAAACGCTGCCCAGCCGAATCACGGAATCGGTTCCCCGCTACACCAGCTACCCGACGGCGCCGCACTTTCACGCCGGTGTCGATGCCGACGTCTACCGGCAATGGCTGGGGGAATTGAAGCCGGGCCAGCGTCTGTCGCTGTATGTGCACATTCCCTATTGCGATCGGCTCTGTTGGTTCTGCGCCTGCCATACGAAGCAGACGCTGCGTTATGAGCCGGTGCGCAGCTATCTGGAGAGCCTTGCCGCCGAAATCGCCACCATCGGTGCGCTCATTCCCGCCGGCGTCGAGGTCGGGGCGCTGCATTTCGGCGGCGGTTCTCCCACCATGGTGGCGCCGCAGGACATGATCGATCTCGCCGCGAGGTTGAAGGAGCATTTCACTTTTGCAGCGGATGCGGCGATCAGCGTCGAAATGGACCCCAACGATCTCGACGTCGCCCGTTACGATGCGCTGGCGGCGATCGGCATGACGCGGGCAAGCCTTGGCATCCAGGATTTCAATCCGGAGGTTCAGCAGGCGATCAACCGCATCCAGACCTTCGAGCAGACGCGGCAGGTCGTCGAAGAGGTGCGCAGCCGTGGCGTCCGTTCGGTCAATTGTGACGTGCTCTACGGCCTTCCGCACCAGACGCTCTTGACGCTGGAGCATACGATCGACGACGTGTTGTCGCTTTCTCCCGATCGGATCGCGTTGTTCGGCTACGCCCATGTGCCGTGGATGAAGAAGCATCAGACGATGATTCCCGAAGCTGCACTGCCCGATGCCGCAGAGCGTTACCGGCAGATGATGCGTGCTGCCGCAAAGCTCGTGGAAGCGGGGTATCAGCCGATCGGCATCGATCATTTCGCCAAACCCGATGACAGCCTTGCCGTTGCTGCCCGCAACGGTGCATTGAAGCGCAATTTTCAAGGTTATACCGACGATGTGGCCGATGCGCTGATCGGTTTGGGCGCCTCGTCCATCGGCTTCCTGCCGCAAGGTTATGTGCAGAACATGCCGGCGACCGGCGAATACCAGCGTTTGGCCGAAGCCGGTGAGTTGGCCGTCATCCGCGGCATCGCACTCACCGACGAGGATCGCCTGCGCGCCCATGTCATCGAGCGGATCATGTGCGATTTTTCGCTGTCCTTTGCCGATCTGCGGCGGCTTTTTCCTGTAGGTGCGGACAAGATCGTCGCCGAAGCCCGCCAGCTTGCCGCCATCGATACAGAAGGGCTCTGCCGGGTGGATTCGGAAGGTTTTTCCCTCACGGCCCAGGGCCGCACGATGGCCCGCAGCATTGCCGCCGCCTTCGACGCTTATCTCGGCAACGGCAAAGGCCGGCATTCGATGGCCGTTTGACCACACCCGCCGCCAAAATGACGATGCCTCGGAACTGACCATTGGCTTTTCAGCGATCTTTCCCTATGAGGAGAGGCTGAATTGACTTTTTTATGAGGTATTGGCGTGACTGCTACATTCGACAAGGTTGCCGACATCATTGCGGAAACGAGTGAAATCGATCGTGAAACCATTACGCCGGAAAGCCATACGATCGACGATCTGGGCATCGACAGCCTGGACTTTCTCGACATCGTCTTCGCGATCGACAAGGAATTCGGCATCAAGATCCCGCTGGAACAGTGGACCCAGGAGGTCAACGAAGGCAAGGTCTCGACCGAAGAGTATTTCGTGCTGAAGAATCTCTGTGCGAAGATCGACGAGTTGAGGGCCGCCAAGGGCTGAGCGGGAACAGCCGTCATGTTGCTGGAATACTTCCAGATGATCGACCGGGTGGAAGCCGTCGACCTCGGCAGCGGGACCTTGAAGGCCCGTTCCGTCGTCCCGGCCAAGAGCCCGGTCTTCGAAGGCCATTTTCCCGGCATGCCGCTGGTGCCGGGCGTGCTGTTGATCGAAACCATGGCGCAGGCATCCGGTTTCCTCGTTCTTGCCGCCACGAAATTTGCCGCAATGCCCTTTTTGATGTCGGTGGACGGCGCCAAGATGCGCAGTTTCGTCGAACCCGAGGCCGTGCTGGACATCGAGGTTTTCCTTGAGCACGACGGCTCCGGATTTGCCGTGACCAAGGCCAAGATCGCCAGCGCCGGCAAGAAGATCTGCGATGCGCAGCTGAAGCTGCGCACAATGCCGTTCGGCGCGGTGCCGCTGGCCGACGTGGTGCGGCAGCGGGCGGTCGAAGTCGGATTGTTGGATGCCCTGTCTGCATCGGCAGGCTGAGAGGAACATGCCATGGTTAAGTCTCAAAACGATGTGGTGATCACCGGCATCGGCATCGTCACGTCTCTGGGCGTCGGCAAGGGTGCCCACGTGGCGCTGCTGACGGGCGGGCAGGCGCCGGAGCCGAGGGTCGATGCGGAGGAATTCGCGCCTTACCCGGTTCACCCGCTGCCGGACATCGACTGGTCGCAGCAGATCGCCAAGCGTGGCGACCAGCGCCAGATGGAAAACTGGCAGCGCCTCGGTGTGTTTACGGCCGGACTAGCGCTCGACGACGCCGGCTTCAAGGACAATGCCGAAGCCTGCAGCACCATGGACATGATCGTTGCAGCTGGCGGCGGCGAACGCGATATCGCCGTCGATTCGCTGATCATCGACGAAGGACTGAAACGCAACGACCGTGAGCGGCTGGTCAACGAGAAGCTGCGCACCGAGTTGCGTCCGACGCTGTTCCTGGCGCAGCTTTCCAACCTGATGGCCGGCAACATTTCCATCGTTCACAAGGTGACGGGCTCGTCGCGGACCTTCATGGGCGAAGAGGCCGCCGGCATTTCCGCCATCGAGACCGCTTTCGCCCGCACCAAGGCCGGGCAATCCACCCACACGCTGGTCGGTGCCGCTTTTATTGCCGAACGCGCCGACATCATCCTGCTGGTCGAGGGCATTCGTGCCCATGCGACCGGCGATTGGCAGCCGCTGTGGTCACGGTCGCCGGACAATGGCGGCGGCATGGTTCTGGGCTCCGTCGGCACCTTCCTGGTGCTGGAATCCCGCGAGCACGCGGAATCACGCGGCGCGCATATTTATGCGACGATTGACGCGATCGAAGGCGACCGCGGCAATCGTGCCGATGGCCGGCTGGAAAGCCGGTTGACGCGCCTGGCCGGCATGGCCTCTGAGGTTCCGGCCGGTGATCTGCTGGTCCTGTCTGGCGCCAGCGGCCTGCCGGATATTTCTTCTCGCGAGAAGGCGACGCTGGAGGCACGTTTCCCCGGCGCGACCCTGCGCGGTTACGGCGGGGCTACGGGCCATGCCGTCGAAGCGCAGTTCCCGCTCGGCCTGGCGCTTGCCGCGCTTGCCATCGACGCCGGGGCGAAGGTGCCGGTTTTTGATGCCGGCAATGAAAAGCCGACGGAAAAACCCGTCGCGCATGCGCTCGTGACCACCGTCGGCTATACGCGCGGCGAAGGCATGGCGCTGCTTTCGGCCAACAATTGAGAGGTGTAGATCATGACGGCATCTCGTTTTACCGATCATCTCGGTCGCCCGATCATCGCCGTGACCGGCATGGGTGTCATCACGTCGCTGGGGCAGGGACTTACCGATAACTGGAATGCCCTGACATCGGGCGTTTCCGGCATTCACACGATCAAGCGCTTCCCAACGGAAGGGCTTTCGACGCGCATCAGCGGCACGGTGGATTTCATCTCTCTGCCGGCGGCGAACGCGGTGGAGCGTTCTTTTGCCTTTGCGCGCGAAACCACCATCGAGGCGCTGGCGCAGGCCGGACTGTCCGGCGATTTCGAAGGACCGCTGTTCCTCGCCGCGCCGCCGGTCGAGCCGGAATGGTCGGACCGTTTCGCACTTGCCGACCGCGCGCCGCCGTCTTCCCATGAAGGTGATGCCTACGACCGCTTCCTCGCCGCCATGCGCGAGAAGCCCGATCCGGCCTTCTTCGAGGCCGCCCAGTTCGGCTCGATCTCCGAGCGCCTTGCCGACCGCTTCGGCACACGCGGCCTTCCCGTGACCTTGTCGACCGCCTGCGCTTCCGGTGCCACGGCGATCCAGCTCGGTGTCGAGGCGATCCGGCAGGGCCGCACCGACAAGGCGCTGACGGTTGCCACAGATGGCTCGGTCAGCGCCGAATCGCTGATCCGTTTTTCGTTGCTCTCGGCCCTCTCGACCCAGAACGATCCGCCGGAAAAGGCGTCGAAGCCCTTCAGCAAGGAGCGGGACGGTTTCGTCATCGCCGAAGGTGCGGCGACGCTGGTGCTGGAATCGCTGGAATCCGCCACCGCCCGCGGCGCCCGCGTGCTCGGCATCATGAAGGGCTGCGGCGAGAAGGCGGATCATTTCCACCGCACGCGCTCCTCGCCGGACGGTGCGCCGGCCATCGCCACGATCCGCGCCGCGCTTGCCGACGCCGGTCTCGGCGAAGAGGGGATCGGCTATATCAATGCCCACGGCACCTCGACGCCGGAAAACGACAAGATGGAATATGGCGCCATGTCGGCCGTTTTCGGCTCGCGGCTGGCGACCATTCCGGTGTCGTCCAACAAGTCGATGATCGGCCACACGCTGACTGCCGCCGGTGCCGTCGAAGCGGTCTTCTCGCTGCAGACGATGCTGACCGGCACGCTGCCGCCGACGATCAACTACAACAATCCCGATCCGGCGATCGTGCTCGACGTCGTGCCGAACAGGAAGCGCGATGCGCAGGTCGGCGCCGTGCTGTCGAACTCCTTCGGCTTCGGCGGCCAGAATGCCAGCCTTGTCATGGCGCTTGAACCAGTCTAAGGCCTCCGCCATCGATAGGGACGTCATCCTCGGCCTCTGGCCGGGGATCTGCAAACGTCGGGACAATAATCAAGGTTGGCAGATGCTCGCGACAGGCCCGAGCATGACGACGGGCGCATAGCTCGTCCGCCCCGGAAGGAAACAAGATATGCGTGCCCTGCAACTGATCGACGACCGGAAACTCGAAATAACCGACCTGCCGGAGCCGGATGCACCCGGACCGGGCGAGGTGACGTTGCGGGTCAAGGCCGTGGCACTAAACCACATCGATGTCTGGGGCTGGCGCGGCATGGCCTTTGCCAAGCGCAAGATGCCGCTGGTGATCGGCGCGGAAGCGGCCGGCGTGGTGGAGACGATCGGTGCGGGCGTCGGCAACGTCCTGCCGGGGCAGCTGGTGTCGATCTACGGTGCCCGCACCTGCGGCCTGTGTCGCCCCTGCCGCGAGGGGCGCGACAATCTCTGCGAGCATGTCGGCGGCGTCCACGGTTTCCACCTCGACGGTTTTGCGCAGGAAAAAGTCAATCTGCCCGCCCGCCTGCTGGTACCGGCACCGCCCGGTGTCGATGCCATCGGCGCAGCCCTTGCTCCCGTCACCTTCGGCACCGTCGAGCACATGCTGTTCGACAATGCCAGGCTGGAACCCGGCGAGACTATCCTCGTGCATGCCGGCGGCTCGGGCATCGGCACGGCGGCGATCCAGCTGGCCCACAAGATGGGCTGCACGGTGATCACCACCGTCGGCTCCGACGACAAGATCGAGAAGGCGAAGGCGCTCGGCGCCGATCACGTCATCAACTACCGCACCGACCGCTTCGAAGGCGTGGTGCGCAAGCTGACGAAAAAGAAGGGTGTCGATGTCGTCTTCGAACATGTCGGCGCCGATACCTGGGCCGGATCGATGCTTTGCCTCAAGCGCGGCGGGCGGTTGGTCACCTGTGGGTCTACCTCGGGCGTTTCCACCAGCATGAACCTGATGATGCTGTTCCAGCAGCAGTTGAAGCTCTTCGGCTCCTTCGGCTGCCGCATGGAAAACATGGCGGATGCCATGCAGAAGATGGCGCGTGGGCTGGTGCATCCGGTGATCGACACCGAGGTGCGGTTCGAGGATATCGACCGCGCCCTGGAGCGCATGGAAGGCCGGCAGGTGTTCGGCAAGATCGTCTTGAGGATGGATTGAGCCCTTGGAGCTGTTCGTCACGCGCATCGTCCTGAAGGTCCGGCACTTTCGGCAATGGCTGATGGCGCAGCTCGCCTTTGCCTTCCTGAACATCCTCAAACTTCTGCCGGCAGATGCGGCGATGAATTTCGCCGACCGGCTGATGCGGTTCGTCGGTCCGCGGGTGAAGCGGCGCCACAAGCTGATGCTGACCAACCTGCGCAACGCCTTTCCCGAAAAGGGCGAGGCGGAGATCGCCGAGATCGCGCTCGCCAGCTGGGGCAACATGGGGCGCCTGGCGGCGGAATACATCTTCCTCGACGAGCTTTTCGATTTCCATCCGGACAATGAAAAGCCGGGGCGGGTGGAGGTGTCCGGTATCCCGCTGTTCCTCGACCTACGCGACAATCCGCGACCGTTCATCGTCTTTACCGCGCACACGGCCAATTTCGAACTGCTGCCGGTGGCGGGCGCCGCCTTCGGCGTCAAGTCGACGGTGCTTTTCCGCCCGCCGAACAATCCTTACATCGCCGAGAAGGTCTTCCAGTTTCGTGCGGCGCGCATGGGCCGTCTCGTTCCCTCGCATGCCGGATCGTCGTTCACGCTGGCACGGACGCTGGAGGCGGGCGGCAGCGTCGGCGTCCTCGTCGACCAGAAGTTCACCAGGGGCGTTGCCACCACATTCTTCGGCCGGCCGGCGCAGACCAATCCGCTGCTGGCCAAGCTCGTGCGGCAGTTCGGCTGCGAGGTCTATCCGGCCCGCTGCGTGCGCCTGCCGGGCAATCGCTACCGGCTGGAACTGGAGCCACGGTTCGTGCTGCCTTACGATGACAACGGCAAGCTGGACGTCAATGCCACTGCGCAAATGCTGAACGACAAGGTCGAGTCGTGGGTGCGGGAATATCCACAGCAATGGTTGTGGTACCATGATCGCTGGAACATCAAGAATACGCTGTAAAAGCGAATAATTTCAAACGCATCGTTGCTTCTTGATCGCATGTCGGGAATTTATGAACTAAAGCTTCGGCCAAGTTTCCGTCCCTAATATCCTCTAGTTGAATCATGGTTCAGCGTGTGTAAGCTTGGCTTTAGCGCCTCCTAATGCGCGGCGTCCGGCGTGGGCGATACCGAGCACATTGCCCGCACTGCTGCCATGAAACGGATACGCTTCCGAAGAAACACTTCTGGAGAGATACGGCGTGTATCCGGGCTTGTGGTAACCAGGGGAGAATGGCGTTGAAGGAACTCATCGATCTGTTTTGGGTAAAATACGCGGAACTGAAGTTGGCGGTTGAGACCGGTCAGGAGCGTTCGCTGCTCAAGCTCGACCGTGAAGTCGAGGCTCTTCTGCAGCGTATTTTCGAACAGACTGCCACGAATGCGCTGGAAATCCAGATGCAGTTTCTGGTCGCCATCGAATTGCTGAAAAAGGAAGCAGAGGATCGCTGCTGCGTGCTGCGCCATGCGGAAAATCTGCAGCGCGTCGTCGAGCGCCATCTGTTGCCGGGAGCCGGAAGCGAACTGCTTCCACGGCTGGCGCAGCTGTCTTCGCTCGCCCTTACCGTTCAGATCTCGGCAAGCGACGATTCCATCGACATCGCCATGCTCGAAAATCTTCCCGATCGTGCCGCGATCATTTCCCCGGATTATCGTTATTTGTTCAGCAACAAGGCGAATGCCGCCGCCTTGAACGTGCAGCAGGGACAGATCAACGGCCGCCATATCGGCGAATTCATCGGTCTGCACCGTTTCGTGCAGGGTTTTAAAGAAAAACTCGATCGCGCCTTCACCGGCGATGCGGTGGAGTACACCTATGCGGACCAATCCGAAGGACGGACGCGCGTGATGCGTTGCCGGATGTCGCCCTATCGCGGCCCGCAGGATGCAGATCTGGTCGGCGCCCTGTTGATGATGGAGGAGATCGCCGATCGCCGGCAGCCGCGCCCGACGGCGGCCTGACGTCTTCGTGTCACGGGGCGGAAGCCTCTGGGCCGCGCTCGGTCTTTCCCTCTTAGCGTGCATTCGGTCTTTCCTTAGAGGCCGAGCACCATGCCGGGCCGCACGTATGTGCGGCTTTTTTTATTTTCCTCCAAAGACTTAGATGCCGTTCACATTTCGGTCGGTCATGCATATTCTGATTGAATGTGAGGGAGATTCATGTTATTCGATTTTTATTGTATGACAGTAATATTTTAGACTGTGCGAATGCTGTTCGCTTGATGTCTGTGGTGTTTTCGCAGCGTAACAGGCAGCAGAAACAAGGACTTGGAACGGATCGTGTCTATGCGGGCGTGGTGATGCGTTGCAGGGATATATGGATATTGAAACATAGAGCGCGTTGGAATGACTAAGGATGCGGAACAAACGCTACTGTCTTTGTTCGAGGCCTTCGCGTTGAAATGTATGCAACTCCAGCAGGCAGTCCGCTTCGGTGACGACAATCTCGTACGTGTGCTCGACCGGGAACTGGGGCCTTTGATCGAATCGGTGCTGGCCTACAGGGCGGAGGGCATTGTCGGCATCTACATGCAGTTGCAGTTCCTCAGCAATCTCATCAGGGAGGATGCGGACGACCGTTCCAGCGTCATGCGGCATTCGGCGGCATTGTCCGTTCTGCTGGATCGCTATCTCGGCGGCAATGCCGCGGCAAAATATGCGGCGATGCTGAACAAGCTGAGCTGGAAGCGGGCGACCGACACCGCGCATCCGGAAAATGACAGTTTTCTCAACGAGGTCATCCTCGATGCCTTGCCGGATCGCATTGCCGTGGTCACGACGGATTATCGGTTCCTGTATTTCAATCCGGCTGGTGCTGCCTACCTGAAGAAGCATCCGATCGAACTTGTCGGCCGCCATGTCGTCGATTTCGTCGGTCCGGATTGTTTCGAGAGGCGGTTGCGCGGCAGCCTCGATCAATGTTTCGCCGGGGCGAAGATGGAGTTCCAGATGGCCTGCAGGATCGTCGAGGAGCGGGAAACGACGATGCGCTTCCGCCTTGCGCCGTTGCGGACGCGTTCGGATGCCGCGTTCGGTGCGGTTCTGGTATGGTCGGATGCGGTTCAGCCCGCCAGCGCGCCCGTTTGACGGCTACCGTTCAGCCTTCCATGATCGCTTTCAGGGCGGCGAGATCTTTCGCGACATGGGCTGCGTCGGCTGCGAAAGCGCTGTCGTCCATGCCGGGAAGCCGGAGAAGCGTGAACATGACCTCGGCGCCATCGCCGTTCGGCACTATGCGCAGGGCGTTGTGCACCAGCAGGCCGCTTTCCATCGTTACGGTATGGTCGATGATGCCGTAGTCGTTCTGCGGCGCAAATCGCACCCGGACCGTACCGACAGGCCCGCCATCGGCGAGCCATTCGTCGCCCTGCTGCGTCAATCCGGACGCCAGGCCGGAGGCCCAGAGCGGCATGTTCTGCGGCTGCGATGCGAAATCGTAGACATCCTGCCAAGGGCGCTCGATCGTCGTGTGGACCACGCGTGCCGTCATTGTGTTCATGATCGTTCTCCTGTCGCGAATAGATTAGGGCCCGGTGCCGGGACTGGCCAGAGTGCGACATGTGAAATTTAATCGTTTGAAGCCAATCTGCCTTGCCGTTTGCCGTTTTGAGTGCCAAAACAGCCAGCATGAAATGCCAAGGATTCAACTGGAGGCTTTTGCGTGGAACAGGCAGAAATCGGACTGATCGGGCTCGGTGTGATGGGCTCGAACTTGGCACTGAACATTGCGGAAAAAGGCAATAAGATTGCCGTTTTCAACCGCACTCCGGACAAAACGGATGAATTCGTAGCCGCCGCCGGCGATTTGCGCGGCCAGATCGTGCCGTGCAAGACGATCGAGGAATTCGTCGCCGCCATCCGCCCGCCGCGGCCGATCATCATCATGATCAAGGCCGGCGACGCCGTCGACCAGCAGATGGAGCTTCTGAAGCCCTATCTGTCCAAGGGCGACATCATGATCGATGCCGGCAACGCCAATTTCCGCGACACGATGCGGCGCTTCGACAACCTCAAGGACAGCGGCCTGACCTTCATCGGCATGGGTGTGTCCGGCGGCGAGGAGGGCGCCCGTCACGGCCCGTCGATCATGGTCGGCGGCACGGAGGAGTCCTGGAAGCGTGTCGAGAAGGTGCTGACCTCGATCGCGGCAAAATACAATAACGAGCCCTGCGTCGATTGGCTGGGCGAGAACGGCGCCGGCCATTTCGTCAAGACCATCCACAACGGCATCGAATATGCCGACATGCAGATGATCGCCGAAATCTACGGCATCCTGCGCGACGGCCTGAAGATGAGCGCCGTCGAGATCGCCGACGTATTTGGCGAATGGAACAAGGGCCGCCTCGAATCCTACCTGATCGAGATCACCGAGAAGGTGCTGCGCGCCACCGATCCGATCGCCGGCGGTCCGATGGTCGACATGATCCTCGACCAGGCGGGTCAGAAAGGCACCGGCAAATGGTCGGTCATCGAGGCGCAGAACATGGGCGTGGCGGCCACGGCCATCGAAGCCGCCGTTGCCGCCCGTATCCTTTCGTCGCAGCGCGGTGAGCGCCAGGCCGCCGAAGGCATTCTCGGCCTGCCGTCGGTGACGCCGGCGGCGGTATCCGACCGCAAGGCCTTCATCGCCGATCTCGAAAACGCGCTGCTCGCCGCCAAGATCGGTGCTTATGCGCAGGGTTTTGCCGTCATGGCGGCCGCGTCGAAAGAGTTCGGCTGGAACCTGCCGATGCCGACCATCGCCAAGATCTGGCGGGCCGGCTGCATCATCCGCTCGCAGTTCCTCGACGAGATCACCTCGGCCTTCACCAAGGATCCGCATGTTGCCAACCTGATCGTCACGCCGGCCTTTGCCGGCATGGTGAAGGATACGGATGCCGCCCTGCGTCGCGTCGTCTCCTACGCCGCTCTCGGCGGCCTTCCGGTTCCGGCACTGGCTTCGGCGCTCGGCTATTTCGACGCCTATCGCCGTGGCCGCGGTACCGCGAACCTCATTCAGGCACAGCGCGACTTCTTCGGTGCACACGGCTTCGACCGCCTCGACGGCGCCGATTCGCATCACGGCCCCTGGGGCAGCGGCGCGAGTGCGGCCTGAGGCCGGAGCAAGGAAGGTATGGACGTTTCCTTCTCCCTCGGGACAAACCCAAGGGTGACAAAGGAGGGTTTCCTGACTTTATTGTCTATCCAAGCCCGTCGGTTACCGGCGGGCTTTTTCAGTTCTGCGGCCAGGCCGGGGCGCTGATGCTCTGCAGGTCTTCCGCCGGCACGCCATCGATGCGGGCGATCACCGCCTTGGCGAGTTCCCGTCCGGCCAGGCGCACGTCCTCGTAGATGGTGATGATCTCGGGGCGGATCCAGTTGAGGATGTTGGAGGATTGTTTGGCGACCATGTCGACGTCCTGGCCCAGCCGCTTGCCGGCCGCCTCGATGCCGGCATTGACGGCGATGGCGCCGCTGCCGGCCGAGCAGACAATGCCGTCGGGTGCATTGGGTGAGCGCATCAGCGCCTCGATGGCGTCGCGGATTTCCGGCAGCGGCGTGTCGATGGTGACGCGCAGCGGCACCTCCTCGGCGCCGTAGTCGTGCAGCCCCGTCTGGAAACCGATGCGCGTGTGGGTGTAGAAGGACAGCTTGCTCGGCGGCTGCAGCAGCGCGATGCGCCGGCGCCCGCGCGCCACGAGGCTCTTGATGGCCTGGTGTCCGAATGCCTCGTTGTCGAAATCGTGGAACGGATGGGCGAGGCCCATATCGGTGCGGCCATGCGTTGCAAACGGCATGTTGCGCTCCGACATCAGCCGGACACGGGCATCGTCCGGCTCGATGCGCGAGATGATCACGCCATCGGCCGATCCGGTGTCGAGGATGTAGCGCACCGGCGCCATCGGGTCGCGACTGTGCGAATGCGGCGTCACCACCAGGTGATACTGGGTGTTGTTGAGCACTTCGGAAATGCCGAAGACCATCTGGCTGGTGAAGCCCATGATCTCCTCGTCGATGCTCAGCACCAGCGCGATGACGTTGGTCTTGCCGGTCCGCAGGCGCACGCCGGCGCGATTCGGCTGGTAACCGAGCTGGCGGGCGACCATGCGCACCCGCTCCTTGGTCTCCGAGCCGATGTCGGGCGCATCCTTGAGGGCGCGGGAAACGGTCGTCACGCCCAGACCCGTCATGAAGGCAATCGTCTTCAATGTCGGGCGTTCCGGCGCCGATCCCGTCTTTGCGTCGAGTTTATCCCTGCTGTCCATCCCGCACTGCCATCCTTCGTCCTCCGTTCCTTATCTTGGCTTTCGCAGTGCCGCAAGCGCAGCCTCATAAGCAACGGTCCTCCCTCGATCGAAAAATCTGTAACGATACAGTCGTTTTGTCGAGCGGTTTTTCCGCTGGTAGTCGTGATTACATCTGGGAATTGTCCTTCGGCCTTTCATTCACACATTTTTGCGCTTGCGAACGCCGCAGGTCGCGCAATTGGCGATGAAAATGAGAAAAGTATCTGAATACAACGATATAAATCGCCTTTGCAGCGCAGTATCGGCGATTTCGCTGTCGCGAGGCGGCGCGACGATAACGTTCTCATTTTAAACTTTAGGTAGAGTTGTTCGTTGCGGAAAAAATTAAGCGTGCGTCCCTGTTGCGTCATTAAATCGATTGATCTAAGTTTTTACGGCAACGTTTCAGTGAGGGAGGAAAACTCATGAACATTCGTTTGACTGCAGCTGCGCTGGCAGCGTCCGTCGCCCTGGCAGCCGGTTCCGCCGCTGCGACCGATCTCGAGGTCACCCATTGGTGGACGTCCGGCGGCGAGGCGGCAGCCGTGGCCGAGCTGGCCAAGGCGTTCGATGCGACCGGCAACAAGTGGGTCGACGGCGCCATTGCCGGTTCCGGTGGCACCGCGCGTCCGATCATGATCAGCCGCATCACCGGCGGCGACCCGATGGGCGCCACCCAGTTCAACCACGGCCGCCAGGCGGAAGAGCTTGTCCAGGCCGGCCTGATGCGCGACCTGACCGATGTCGCGACGGCGGAGAACTGGAAGGAGATCGTCCGTCCGTCGAGCCTGCTCGACAGCTGCACCATCGACGGCAAGATCTATTGCGCCCCGGTCAACATCCACTCCTGGCAGTGGCTGTGGCTTTCCAACGCCGCGTTCAAGACGGCCGGCGTCGACGTGCCGAAGAACTGGGACGAGTTCGTTGCCGCTGCACCGGCGCTCGAAAAAGCCGGCATCGTGCCGCTCGCCGTCGGCGGCCAGCCGTGGCAGGCATCGGGCGCCTTCGACGTCCTGATGCTGGCGATCGGCGGCAAGGATACCTTCCTCAAGGTATTCGGCGACAAGGATGAGGCCGCAGCGGCCGGCCCCGAGATCGCCAAGGTCTTCAAGGCGGCCGACGATGCCCGCCGCATGTCGAAGGGCACCAACGTCCAGGACTGGAACCAGGCGACCAACATGGTCATCACCGGCAAGGCCGGCGGCCAGATCATGGGTGACTGGGCGCAGGGCGAATTCCAGATCGCCGGCAAGAAGGCCGGTGAAGATTATACCTGCCTTCCGGGCCTCGGCGTCACGGAAGTGATCGCCACCGGCGGTGACGCCTTCTACTTCCCGCTGCTGAAGGACGAAGAAAAGTCCAAGGCGCAGGCCGTGCTGGCTTCGACGCTGCTCAACCCCGCCACGCAGGTCGCCTTCAACCTCAAGAAGGGCTCGCTGCCGGTGCGTGGCGACGTCGACCTCAACACCGCCAACGACTGCATGAAGAAGGGCCTCGACATCCTTGCCAAGGGTGAGGTGGTGCAGTGGACCGACCAGTTGCTTTCGGCCGACAGCCAGAAGCAGAAGGAGGACCTGTTCTCCGAATTCTTCGCCAATCCGTCGATGACGCCTGAGGATGCGCAGAAGCGCTTCGTCGACATCATCGCTTCGGCGGACTGATCGTTGCCCGCGGACGGCTGCGTTCGGCGCAGCCGTCCTTTCCGGTCCCGAGGGGCCGATCCCCGTTCCGTGCGCCTTCCTTTTTGCTGAGAGGGCGCCTGCCGGATGCCGTCCGCTGCCGCATTTGACCGGCGGACGAGCCTTCTGGCCTGGCGGAACGGCACGCGTCGACCGCGAACCTGGAGGAAAATTTTATGACGGGTCCAGCGAGAGCCGGCCGGCCAAACCAATATTTCCGCAATCTGCCAGCCAAAATTGCTTCCGTGCCGATGATCCTCACCGCCGTGGTGATCTTTCTCGGCGGGACGATCTGGACGGTCGTCTATTCCTTCACCAATTCCAAGCTGCTGCCGCGCCTGTCCTTCGTCGGTCTCGACCAGTACGAACGGCTCTGGTCGGCGCCGCGCTGGCTGATGTCGATCCAGAACCTGGCGATCTACGGCGTATTCTCGCTGGTGTTCAGCCTGGTCATCGGTTTCGTCCTCGCCGTGATGATGGACCAGAAGATCCGCTTCGAGAACACGTTCCGCACCATCTTCCTCTATCCCTTCGCGCTCTCCTTCATCGTTACCGGTCTCGTATGGCAGTGGATCCTCAATCCGGAATTCGGCATCCAGTCGGTGGTGCGGGCGCTCGGATGGACGAGCTTCACTTTCGACCCGCTCTACACGCCCAGCATCGTCATCTACGGCATCCTGATCGCCGCGCTGTGGCAGGGCACCGGACTCGTCATGTGCCTGATGCTCGCCGGCCTGCGCGGCATCGACGAGGATATCTGGAAGGCGGCGCGGGTGGACGGCATCCCGGTGTGGAAGACCTATGTCTTCGTCATCATCCCGATGATGCGAGGCGTCTTCGTCACCACGCTGGTGATCATCGCCAGCGGCATCGTCCGCGTCTACGACCTCATCGTGGCGCAGACCAGCGGCGGACCCGGCATCTCCTCGGAGGTTCCGGCGAAATATGTCTATGACTACATGTTCCACGCCCAGAACCTGGGGCAGGGTTTTGCGGCATCGACCATGATGCTGATCACCGTCGCCATCATCATCGTTCCCTGGGCCTATCTCGAGTTCGGAGGAGGGCGCAAGCGTGCTTGACCCGGCTATATCGAAAACCGTTTCCGCCGCCGCGCGATCAGGCAGCCAGACACTTGCCGGCCCTTCCGGTCGCAAGCCGCGCCGGATGCTGTCGTCGCGCAACATCATCGTCTACGGCACGCTGTTCGTGGCCGCCGTCTACTATGTGCTGCCGCTCTATGTCATGGTCGTCACCTCGCTGAAGGGCATGCCAGAGATCCGTCTCGGCAACATCTTCTCGCCGCCGGTGGAGATCACCTTCGAGCCCTGGGTCAAGGCCTGGGCACAGGCATGCACGGGCCTGAATTGCGACGGGCTTTCGCGCGGCTTCTGGAATTCCGTCCGGATCACCATTCCCTCGACGATCATCTCCATCGCCGTCGCCTCGGTGAACGGCTACGCGCTTGCCAACTGGCGCTTCAAGGGTGCGGACGTGTTCTTCACCATCCTGATCGTCGGCGCCTTCATTCCCTACCAGGTGATGATCTATCCGATCGTCATCGTGCTGCGCGAACTGGGCATCTACGGCACGCTGACCGGCCTGGTCATCGTCCATACCATCTTCGGCATGCCGATCTTGACGCTGCTCTTCCGCAACTATTTCGCCGGCCTGCCGGAGGAACTGTTCAAGGCGGCGCGCATCGACGGGGCGGGGTTCTGGGCGATCTATTTCAAGATCATGCTGCCTATGGCGCTGCCGATCTTCGTCGTCGCCATGATCCTGCAGATTACCGGCATCTGGAACGACTTTCTGTTCGGCGTCGTCTTCACCCGGCCGGAATATTACCCGATGACCGTGCAGCTCAACAATATCGTCAATTCGGTGCAGGGCGTGAAGGAATACAACGTCAACATGGCGGCCACCATCCTCACCGGCGCCGTGCCTCTCATCGTCTATTTCGTCTCCGGACGGCTGTTCGTTCGCGGCATCGCCGCCGGCGCAGTGAAGGGTTGATCTCATGACCGACAACAACAGCGTTTCCATCAAAGACCTGTCTTTGAACTTCGGCTCGGTCAACGTGCTGCAGACCCTTAACCTCGACATCAAGGACGGCGAGTTCCTGGTGCTGCTCGGTTCGTCCGGCTGCGGCAAGTCGACCCTGCTCAACTGCATCGCCGGCCTGCTGGATATCAGCGAGGGGCAGATCTTCATCAAGGGCAAGAACGTCACCTGGGAGGAACCGAAGGATCGCGGTATCGGCATGGTCTTCCAGTCCTACGCGCTTTATCCGCAGATGTCGGTGGAGAAGAACCTGTCCTTTGGCCTCAAGGTCGCCAAGGTGCCGCAGGCGGAGATCGACAAGCGTGTCGCCCGCGCCGCCGAGATCCTGCAGATCCAGCCACTGCTGAAACGCAAGCCGGCGGAGCTGTCCGGCGGCCAACGCCAGCGCGTCGCCATCGGCCGGGCGCTGGTCCGCGACGTCGACGTCTTCCTGTTCGACGAACCTTTGTCGAACCTCGACGCCAAGCTGCGCTCGGAACTGCGCGTCGAGATCAAGCGGCTGCACCAGTCGCTGAAGAACACCATGATCTACGTTACCCACGACCAGATCGAGGCCATGACGCTGGCCGACCGCATCGCCATCATGAAGAGCGGCATCATCCAGCAGCTCGACGATCCGACGACGATCTACAACGCCCCGCGCAACCTCTTCGTCGCCGGCTTCATCGGCTCCCCCTCGATGAATTTTTTGCGCGGGGAGCTGGTGGAGGTCGGTGGCAAGCCGGCTTTCGTGCTCAACGGCGTGACCTTTCCGCTCGACGGCTACGGTGCCGGCGAAAGCCTGACGCCCGGCCGCAAAGTGGTTCTGGGCGTTCGCCCCGAGCACATCAAGGTCAACGAAGGCACGATCGATATCTACGAGGCGACGGTCGATATCGAGGAACCGATGGGGGCGGACAACCTGCTCTGGCTCAAACTTGCCGGCCAGACGATTTCGGTGCGCATCAACGGTTCGCGCCGTTTTCGTCCGGGGACGCCGGTGAAGCTCGGCTTCGACATGTCGCTGGCCTCGCTCTTCGATGCGGGGACGGAGTTGCGGATTTGAGAGATTTGCGGGCTTGCCCCTCACCTTGACCCTGTCCCCGCAGGCGGAGAGAGGGGCCAGCCTCCCTCCCACGCTGACGTTTACCCCAAGAAACATACCATTCGAGACCGCCCACATGACGCAGCAGGCCGACCCATCCACTCTAGACCTCGCCGGCTCCTGGCAGCTTGCCAGCACCGACGGCAGCCATAGCCTGTCGATGCCGGTGCCGGGCGACGTCCACAGCGCGCTGCTGTCCGCGGGCCGCATCCCGGATCCCTATGCCGGCCGCAACGAGGTGGAGGTGCAGTGGGTCGCACACAAGGACTGGGTCATCGAGCGGCGCTTCTCGCTGGAAGAGGTTTCCGGCCGCTGGTATCTCGACATCGACTATCTCGACACGATCGCCACCGTCGAGGTCAACGACAAGGTCGTGCTTGAGGCGGACAATTGTTTCCGCCGCTGGCGCCCGGACGTCTCCAAGGCGTTGCGGTCAGGTGAAAACACCATCCGCATCACCATCCATTCCGCGATTGCCGCCGGCGTCGAGCTGCAGGCGCAGCAACCCTTCTATGTGCCTTATCACCCCGGCAATTCGCCGATCGCCAACGGCAACATGTTGCGCAAGCCGCAATGCCATTTCGGCTGGGACTGGAACATCGCCATCGCCCCGCTCGGTCTTTACGGCACGATCGCGCTGAAGCGGCTGGAAACGGCGCGCATCGAACATGTCGTCACCCGCCAGATTCACCAGGAGGGCGGCGGCGTCGACCTGCATGTCAAGCTCGTGCTGCATGCCGAGGAGCCGGGCGTTCTTCCCGTCCATTTCAGCTTCGACGGCGAGCGGGTGCGGCTCGATTGCGGCGTGCGTGCCGGCGAGACGGTCATCCATCACGTCTTCCATGTGGCCAATCCGCGTCTCTGGTGGCCGGCGGGCAGCGGCGATCAGGCGCTCTATACGCTGGACGTCGAAACCTCCGCCGAACGGGTCAGCCGGCAGATAGGCCTGCGCATCGTCGAGCTTCTGACCACGCCGGATGATGCCGGCAGCCGTTTCGCCTTCCGCATCAACGGCCACGAGATCTTCTGCCGCGGCGCCAACTGGATCCCGGCCGACGCGCTGTTTTCGCGCACCAGTCCGGAGAAGACTGAGGCGCTGCTGAAGGCCGCTGCCGATGCCAACATGAACATGATCCGTGTCTGGGGCGGCGGTTTTTACGAACACGACTGGTTCTACGACATCTGCGACCGGCTGGGCCTGTTGGTCTGGCAGGATTTCATGTTCGCCTGCAACCTCTATCCCTGCACCGACGCGTTCCTGGAGAATGTCGCGGCCGAAGTCGATTACCAGGTCAACCGCCTGTCCAGCCATCCATCGATCGTGCTGTGGTGCGGCGACAACGAGCTTGTCGGCGCGCTCACCTGGTTCGACGTGTCGCGCAACAATCGCGACCGTTATCTCGTCGCCTACGACCGGCTCAACCGCCTGGTCGAGCAGCGGATGAAGAACGCGGCGCCGGATGCGCTGTGGTGGCCGTCGAGCCCGGCGTCCGGTTATCTCGACTACGGCGATGCCTGGCATGCGGACGGCTCCGGCGACATGCATTACTGGTCCGTCTGGCACGAGAACAAGTCCTTCGACGATTATCGCAGCGTGCGGCCGCGCTTCTGCTCGGAGTTCGGTTTCCAGTCCTACACCTCGCTGCCCGTCATCCGTGGTTTTGCGGCCGAAAAGGACATGAACATCGCCTCACCGGTGATCGAGCTTCACCAGAAGAATGCCGGCGGCAACGAGCGCATCGCCGGCACCATGTTCCGCTATTTCCGCTTTCCGACGAATTTTGCCAATTTCGTCTATCTGAGCCAGGTACAACAGGCGCTCGCGATCAAGACGGCGGTGGATTTCTGGCGGTCGCTGAAGCCGCATTGCATGGGCACGCTCTACTGGCAGCTCAACGACACCTGGCCCGTCGCCTCCTGGGCCAGCCTCGATTACGGCGGCAGCTGGAAGGTTTTGCATTATATCGCGCGCCGTTTCTTCCAGCCGGTTTCGGTCGTTGCCATCCCGGATGCCAAGCGCAATCTCGTCCGCTTTTCGATCGTCAACGATACGGCCGACCCGGTCGATGTCGACGTGAATTTCTTCCTGCTCAGCCTGTCGGGTGAACGCACGCCGCTGCGGACGGCAAGCGGCGTCGGCAGCCCGGATCGCGCCACGACCTTTGCCAGTATCGATGGAGCGGACATTCCACCGCAGTCGCTGCTGGCCTGGAGCTTTGTCGCCTCGAACGGCATGAGCGGCGAGGGGCACCACGTCGGCGGCACCTACAAGGCGCTCGACCTCGAACCGTCCGGCCTGACGCTTGCCGCCGAACCGCTTGCCGACGGCACGGTGGAAATCACCGTCAAGGCGGCCGGCCTCGCCCTCTTCGTCATGCTCGAAAGCGAGACGCCCGGCCGCTATTCCGACAACGCCTTCGATCTTGCCGCCGGCGAAGTCAGACGGATCGTTTTCACGCTTGCCACCCCATTGGCCGACGGCGAGGTGCCGCAGTTCCGCGCCTACGACCTGCATTCTTGCCAGGCATAGAAATCCTGACGCCGCACTCTTCGGTGCGGCCCGGCCGGAGAGGGTTCCGGCATCATTGACAAGGCAAGGCGCCTCCCAAGCGCCGCGTCACAAACAGGCCGAAGGGCCAACAGGAGGAGACCCGATATGACCAAGCTCAGCTTCCAGCTCTACAGCGCCCGCAACTATCCGCCGCTTTCCGACGTGTTCGCGACGCTTGCCAGGGCCGGCTACACCGAAGTCGAAGGTTTCGGCGGTATTTACAGCGATCTCGACCAGACCGCGCTGGATGCGCTCAAGGCCGATCTCGACCGCAACGGCCTGACCATGCCCACCGGCCATTTCGGCCTCGACCTGCTCGAACAGGACCCGCAGAAGGCAGTGTCCATCGCCCGGACGCTCGGCATGGAATCCGTCTATTGCCCCTATATCGTGCCCGAGCTTCGTCCGTCCGGCATCCAGGGCTGGTTCGATTTTGGCGCACGCCTGCAGAAGGCCGGCCAGCCGTTCCTCGATGCCGGCTTCGATTTCGGCTGGCACAATCACGATTTCGAGTTCTTCGCGCTGGAAGACGGCTCGATGCCGATGGACCAGATCCTGGCCGGCGGGCCGCGGCTGAGCTGGGAAGCGGATATCGCCTGGGTGATCCGCGGCGGCGCCGACCCGCTCATGTGGATCGAGAAATACGGCCCGCGCATCACCTCGGTGCACGTCAAGGATATCGCGCCGGCCGGCGAGAATGCCGACGAGGACGGCTGGGCCGACGTCGGCCACGGCACGGTTGCCTGGGACAGACTGGTGCCGCTGCTGCGCAACACCCCGACCCGCCACTTCATCGTCGAGCATGACAATCCGAGCGATCTCGACCGGCTTGCCAGTCGCTCGATCGCCTCCTTCAAGACCTACTGAACGGACTTTCCCATGGCAAAAGAACTTGGCGTCGGCATCATCGGATGCGGCAATATTTCCACCACCTATTTTTCGCTCGCGCCGCTCTTCAAGGGGATCGAGGTGCGCGCCTGCGCCGACCTCAACGTCAATGCGGCCCAGGCGCGCGCCGAAGAGTTCAACGTCAAGGCCCAGACGATCGATGAGCTTCTCGCCAATGACGAGATCGATCTCGTCGTCAACCTGACGATCCCGGATGCGCATTATTCCGTTTCGAAGAGCATTCTCGAAGCCGGCAAGCACGTCTATTCCGAAAAGCCGCTGGTGCTGACGCTGGAGCAGGGCGAGGAGCTGCATCGCATTGCCCGCGAGAAAAACCTCTCGGTCGGCTGCGCGCCAGACACCTTCCTTGGCGGGGCGCATCAGCTTGCCCGCAAATATGTCGATGAGGGCGGCATCGGCCGCATCACCTCCGGCGCCTGCTACGTCATGGGACCGGGCATGGAAAGCTGGCATCCCAACCCGGACTTCTTCTTCCTGCCCGGCGGTGGTCCGATCCTCGACATGGGGCCTTATTACATCGCCAACCTCATCAACCTCATCGGTCCGGTGAAGCGGGTCGGCGCCATGACCTCGATGGCCAACACAACCCGCACCATCACCAGCAAGCCGCGCACCGGCGAGATCATCGAGGTCAAGACGCCGACGACGATCCAGGCGCTGCTGGAATTCGTCAGCGGTGCGACGGTGACGCTGTCGGCAAGCTGGGACGTCTGGTCGCACCGCCATGCGAACATGGAGCTCTACGGCACGGAAGGCTCGCTCTACGTTCCCGATCCGAACTTTTTCGGCGGCACTGTCGAGGTCAGCGGCCGTGACAAGGAGATCAGGACGCTGGAGGCCTGGGCGCATCCCTTCTCGGTGGAGAACCAGCAGCATCCGCAGGGCATGATGGCCAACTACCGCACCGCCGGCCTTGCCGACATGGCCATGGCGCTGATCGACGGGCGCGACGCGCGTTGCTCGCTGGAGCGCACGCTGCACGGCGTCGACGTGATGACCTCGATCCTCAAGTCCGGCGAGGAGCGCCGCTTCATCGATCTGAGCACGACCTGCACCCAGCCGGCCGCCCTCGGCATCGAAGAGGCGAAGGCGCTCTTGCGGTAATCGATTGAGGGTCTATTGTCCGCGCGGGCTTTTTTGGCCCGCGCGCTTTTTCTCAAAGGAATTATATCATGGCCTGGACACCGGCGACGGACCGCTATTCGAAGATGAAATACAATCGCACCGGCCGGTCGGGGCTGAAGCTGCCGGCGATCTCTCTGGGGCTCTGGCACAATTTCGGCGAAGACACGCCGCACGAGCGCAAGCTCGACATGTGCCGCACCGCTTTCGATCTCGGCATCACCCATTTCGACCTTGCCAACAATTACGGCCCGCCGCCCGGCAGTGCCGAAACCGCCTTCGGCGACATCCTGCGCACGGAGTTTTCCGGCCTGCGCGACGAGCTGATCATCTCGTCCAAGGCCGGTTACGACATGTGGCCGGGTCCCTACGGCGAATGGGGCAGCCGCAAATACCTGATCGCCTCCTGTGACCAGAGCCTGAAGCGGCTGGGGCTGGATTACGTCGACATCTTCTATTCGCACCGCTTCGACCCGGATACGCCGCTGGAGGAAACCTGCGGGGCACTCGATCATATCGTCCGCTCCGGCCGGGCGATGTATGTCGGCATCTCCTCCTATAACTCGCAGCGCACCCGCGAGGCGGCGGCGATCCTGAAGGATCTCGGCACGCCCTGCCTCATCCACCAGCCGAGCTATTCCATGCTCAACCGCTGGGTCGAGGACGACAAACTGCTCGACACGCTGGACGAGGTCGGCATGGGCTCTATCGTCTTCTCGCCGCTGGCGCAGGGCATGCTGACGACGAAATATCTCGGTGGCATCCCGGATGACAGCCGGGCGGCCCAGAACCATTTCCTCAAGCGCGATTTCATCCGCCCGTCGATCATAGACAATATCCGCAAGCTCAACGACATCGCCGAACGCCGCGGCCAGACGCTGGCGCAGCTGGCCATCGCCTGGGTTCTGCGCGGCGGCCGCGTCACCTCCGCCCTGATCGGCGCCAGCCGCGCCTCGCAGATCGTCGATTGCGTCAAGGCGCTCGACAATGCCGAATTCACCGCCGAGGAGCTGCAGGAAATCGATCTCTACGCCCGCGAGGCCGACATCAACCTCTGGACCAAGTCGGCCGAGCTGGAGTGATGTCGCCTTTTTCCCCTTCTCCCCAGCGGGGAGAAGGGGCAGGTGGCACCCTCTCATTCATATGCGATAGCCATGCTGCCTGCGGGGAAAGAGCTGGGGTGAGGAGCCGCCCCACGCCGAAACCGGCAAAGATACATCTGGGAGGAAACCATGATCCGCAACCCCGTCCTGCCGGGCTTCAATCCGGACCCGTCGATCTGCCGCGTCGGCGAGGATTATTACATCGCCACCTCGACCTTCGAGTGGTATCCCGGCGTGCAGATCCACCACTCCCGCGATCTCGTCAACTGGACGCTGGTGCGCCGGCCACTGGAGCGCAAGGCGCAGCTCGACATGCGCGGCAATCCGGACAGCTGCGGCGTCTGGGCGCCGTGCCTGTCTTATGCCGACGGCCAGTTCTGGCTTGTCTATACCGACGTCAAGCGTTTCGACGGCAGCTTCAAGGACGCGCATAACTACATCGTCACCGCGCCGACCGTCTTGGGCGAATGGTCCGATCCGGTCTATGTCAATTCGTCGGGTTTCGATCCGTCGCTGTTTCACGACGAGGACGGCCGGAAGTGGTTCGTCAACATACAGTGGAACCACCGCGACGAGGTGCACAGCGGTGCGGCCCATACCGCCTTCGACGGCATCCTGCTGCAGGAGTGGGATGCAGCAACCCAGGCGCTGAAACGCCCGATCACCAACATCTTCCCGGGCACCGCGCTCGGCCTTGTCGAGGCACCGCATCTTTTTCGCAAGAACGGCTGGTACTACCTGACGACTGCCGAGGGCGGCACCGGCTACGACCACGCAGTGACCATGGCCCGGTCGCGCGATATCGCCGGCCCCTACGACCTGCATCCAGACCGCTATCTGATCACCGCCAAGGACCACCCCGATTCGCCGCTGCAGCGGGCCGGACACGGCCAGTATGTCGAGACGCCCGACGGCACACCTTACCACACCCATCTGACCGGGCGACCACTGCCACCGCATCGCCGCTGCACGCTGGGGCGCGAGACGGCCATCCAGAAGTGTGTTTGGAAGGAAGACGGCTGGCTCTATCTTGCCGAGGGCGGACCGGTGCCGTCGGTCGAAGTGCCGGCGCCGACGACGGTCGAGCCTTTGCTACAACCCCGGCGCAGCGAATACGGTTTCGATAGTGACGTCTTGCCGCTCGATTTCCAGTGGCTGCGTACGCCGGAATGGCAGAGGCTGTTCAGCCTGGGGGCGCGACCCGGCCATCTGCGCCTGTTCGGGCGGGAAAGCATCGGCTCGTGGTTCGAGCAGGCGCTCGTCGCCCGTCGGCAGGAGCATCATGATTTCCGCGCCGAGACGGTGGTAGAGTTCCAGCCGGAAACCTATCAGCAGGTCGCCGGCCTGACGCATTATTACAATCGCTATAAATTCCATGCCGTCGCAATGACGCTGCACGAAAAGCTCGGCCGCTGCGTCACGATCCTCTCCTGCAACGGCGATTATCCTGATGGGCGGCTGAGTTTCCCGGCGGGAAGCGGCGTGGCGGTTCCGTCCGAAGGTCGCGTGCAATTGTCCATGGAGGTGCGCGGCAACGATCTGCAGTTCTTCTGGCAGGTGGAAGGCATGGGCGCCTGGCAGCCGCTCGGCCCGGTTCTCGATGCCGGCATCATCTCCGACGAGGGGGGCCGCGGCGAGCACGGGTCATTCACCGGCGCCTTCGCCGGCCTGTTTGCCTTCGATACATCGGGGCGTGGCAAAGCGGCGGATTTCGACTGGTTTTGTTATGATAACCTTAGTATTTGAGTGAAATCTAATTTTTAAGATATGCTAGCAAGCAAAGGGAAACGTTACGAAATTGTAATTTCGATCTTCATATACGGTTCATTTTCCGGGGCGTAGTTTCGGGGCATCAACAAAGGAGAACCCCGATGAAAAAGCTCTTTGCCGTCCTGCTCGCCGCATCGTTCCTGGCAGCGCCCGTGGCGGCTTCCGCCGACCAGCACAAGCCCGGCCGTCACGTGACGATCGAAAAGACGATCACCAAGAAGAAGGTCGTCGAACGGAATCGTTGGGCCAAGGGCCATAAGCTGAACCGCGCCGAACGGCGCCACGTCGTCAATTCGCGTGACTTCCGGCGCTACAAGCTGCGCGAACCGCGCCGCGGCGAACAGTGGGTCAAGATCGACAACAACTTCCTGCTGGTCAGCGCCGCCACCGGTCTGATCCTGAGCATCGCCGCCGCGCGGTAATATGCTTCTTTCATGAAGGCGGCACCGTCCGCCCTCAAACTTTTGTCGCAAACAGCAATAGTTGTCGCGGATTTTACCGCCGCTCGTTGTCCGTCTGAAGGCGGAGGTTTCCACCAAGATTATTGCGCGAAGCGGGTGGGGTCGGCTGCGCGTGCGGCCTTTTCTCGCACGCGCAGCCTTCGCCGTGCCCGCCGTCATGCGCGGCGGCGGGCAGACAGGAAAAGGTGCTGCCGGTTTTTTCCGCGGCGGGTTTCATGCGGCGCGCCGCGTCCAGCTTGCGAAGGGATCGGGCAGGTTTCGCCACAGATCGGGAGCGAAGCGATCCGCCCCGACCAGACATGCATCGAGATCGGCGCGGATGCGTTGCTCATCCATCAGATCGGCGCCGATGAAGACGATTTCCTGGCGACGGTCACCCCAGACCGGATCGAGATAGGGGCTGATCGCCCGCAAGAAGCCCGGATCGTCGGGCCACTGCTCCTGCGGCACCGAAGCCCACCACAGGCCCATCCGCCCGGTGCGCACCAGCGCGCCCGCCTGGCTGACCTCACCGACATGATGCGGCCGGGTGGCGAGCCAGAAGAAGCCTTTCGCCCGGATGACGCCGGGCCAGCTCCTATCGAGAAAACTCTGGAATTTCATCGGATCGAACGGTCTTCGCGCTCGGTAGACGAAGGAGCGGATGCCGTATTCCTCCGTTTCCGGCACGTGGTCGTGAAAGCCGTGCAGTTCCTTGTACCAGAGCGGATGGGTTTCCGCCTTGAGGCTGTCGAAGCGGCCGGTGCCGAGCACCTCCCGCGAATCCACCTGGCCGAAATCGGCCTCGATCAGCCGTGCATCCGGATTGAGGCCGGTGATGATTTTTCGCGCCGCGTCGCGCTGGTCAGCGGTGGCCGTGCCGATCTTGTTGAGGATGACCACGTCGGCGAATTCGATCTGCTCGACGAGCAGGTCGACGATGGTGCGATTGTCGCCGTCGCCGGCGGTTTCGCCGCGGTCGGCCAAAAAATCGGCCGAAGCGTAGTCGGCCAGCAGGTTGGCGGCATCGACCACCGTCACCATGGTATCGAGCTGCGCCACGTCGGAGAGGCTGAGGCCGTCTTCATCGCGAAAGTCGAAGGTGGCGGCAACGGGCAGGGGTTCGGCGATGCCCGTCGATTCGATCAGCAGGTAGTCGAAGCGCCCTTCTTCCGCGAGGCGACGAACCTCCTTCAGCAGGTCGTCGCGCAGCGTACAGCAGATACAGCCGTTGGTCATCTCCACCAGCTGTTCGTCGGTGCGCGACAGGTTGGCGCCGCCGTCGCGCACAAGCGCCGCGTCGATGTTGACCTCGCTCATGTCGTTGACGATGACCGCCACGCGCAGGCCTGAACGATTGGCAAGCACATGGTTGAGCAAGGTCGTCTTGCCGGCGCCGAGGAAGCCGGAAAGCACGGTCACGGGAAGTTTTTCCATCGTGGTTCCTTTATGTTATATTATTACATTTGATGGCCTGAAAAAGGCGGACAGGTGCCCGCCTTGGTTTATTGAAAAGCCCTCATCCCCCTCCTGCGCCAATACCCTCAACTGGCTTCGGACAGGCAGGTCTTCAGCGACGTCGCGATGCCGCGCATCAGGTCGAAATAGAGGTCGGGGCCTTCGGTGAGGGTTGCGGCTTCGGGGTCGAGCGTGCCGGATTTGGCCGCGGTCCCCTCCGTCACCACCTTGATCAGCTTCGGCTCGAACTGCGGTTCGGCGAAGACGCAGGTGGCGCCGAGGTCGGCGACCTTCTTGTGGATCTCGGAGATGCGCTCGGCGCCCGGCATGTTCTCCGGGCTGACGGTGATCGAGCCGGCGACGCGCACATGATAACGATGCTCGAAATATTGATAGGCATCGTGGAAGACGATGAACGGCTTGTCCTTGACCGGCGCGACGGTGTCGGCAAGTTCCTTGTCCAGGGCATCGAGCTTTTCGTCGAGCGCCTTGGCATTGGCGGCATAGGTATCGGCATTGGCCGGATCGACCTTGACCAGCGTCTTCTCGATCTCGTCGGCCATGGCCTTGGCATTCACCGGATCGAGCCAGAGGTGCATGTCGAACGCGCCTTCCTCGTGATGATGCGCGCCGGCTTCCTCGTGGCCTTCCTCGTGCGCATGTCCGTCCTCGTGGGCGTGCTCGCCTGCGTGTGCATGGCTTTCTTCGCCCTCATGTTCACCATGGTCGTGGGCCTCGAAGGCGCCGCCCTCGCGGAATTTCAGCTTGGTCAGACCGGGCGCGTCTTCAAGCGCAACGACGGTCGCACCGCCGCCGAGCGCGTCGAGCGGCTTGTCGAGGAAGGCCTCGAGGCCGTGGCCGACCCAGAAGACCACATCGGCATCCTGCAGCTTCTGCGCGTTCGAGGGTTTCATGTTGTAGGTGTGCGGCGAGGCGGCGCCCTCGACGATCAGGCCGGGTTCGCCGACACCTTTCATGATCGCCGCCACCAGGGAATGGATCGGCTTGATCGAGACGATGACCTGGGGCGCTTGGGCCTGAGCCGTGCCGGCAGACAGGAGGGCGGCAGAGGCGAGCAGGAGGGCGGATGCGACTTTCATGGGTTTTGCTCCACTTGAATAACAAATGTAATGTTATTACATCAATTGCGTTATGCTATAACGTGTGTCATAGCGATGCGCAACACTGCTCCGGAAAAAATATGCTCAAGGTTTCCGTTTCCCCGGCGAACCCGCTGGTGTCCCTCCACAATGTCGGCGTGCGCCGCAACGGCCGCTGGCCGGTGCGTGGCGTCGAATTCTCCGTTTCGCCCGGCGAGATCGTCACCCTGATCGGCCCGAACGGTTCCGGCAAGTCGACCAGCGCCAAGGCGGCGATCGGCGTGCTGAAGCCGGACGAAGGCCATGTCGAGCGCAGGGCAGGGCTAAAGGTCGGCTACGTGCCGCAAAAGCTTGCCATCGACTGGACGCTGCCGCTCACCGTGCGCCGCCTGATGACGCTGACCGGCCCGTTGCCGGACCGGGAGATCGCGGCGGCGCTGGCCTCCGTCGGCATGAGCCATATGGCCGGCGCCGAAGTGCAGCACCTGTCCGGCGGCGAATTCCAGCGGGCGCTGCTGGCCCGTGCCATTGCCCGCAAGCCGGATCTGCTGGTGCTCGACGAACCGGTGCAGGGCGTCGATTTTTCCGGCGAGATCGCCCTCTACGACCTCATCAAGTCGATCCGCAACACGGCCGGATGCGGCATCCTGCTGATCTCGCACGATCTGCATGTGGTGATGGCCGAGACCGACACGGTGATCTGCCTCAACGGCCATGTCTGCTGCCGCGGCACGCCGCAGGCCGTCAGCCAGAGCCCGGAATACCGCCGGCTTTTTGGCGCGCGGGCGTCGGAGACGCTGGCGGTCTACAGCCACCATCACGATCATACCCATCTGCCGGACGGCCGCGTGCTGCATGAGGACGGTTCGGTGACCGACCATTGCCATCCCGACGACGGCCATCACGACCACGATCACCCTCATGCCGCCGACGAAGGCGGTCGTGACGCGCATCCGGCCGCCGATCATGAGCATGGGCCGGAATGCGGTTGCGGCCATCACCGCCGGCACCTGCATCACCCCCATCATCATCCGGCCGGGGAGGGTGCCCGTCGTGTTTGACGATTTCTTCGTTCGCGCCATCGTCGCCGGCGTCGGCCTGGCATTGACCACCGGCCCGCTCGGCTGCTTCATCATCTGGCGGCGCATGGCCTATTTCGGCGACACCATGGCGCATTCGGCGCTTCTCGGCGTGGCGCTGTCGCTGCTGTTCGATCTCAACCTCATCCTCAGCGTCTTCTTCGTCGCTGCCCTGGTCTCGATCATCCTGCTTCTGCTGCAGCGGCGCGGCGCACTGTCGGCGGATGCGCTGCTCGGCATTCTGTCGCATGCGACGCTGGCGATCGGCCTGGTGATGGTTGCCTTCATGACATGGGTGCGCATCGATCTCGTTGCTTTCCTGTTCGGCGATATTCTCGCCGTCACCACCGCCGATATCCAGCTCATCTGGGGCGGCGGCGTGCTGGTGCTGTTTGCCATCGTCTACCTCTGGCGGCCGTTGCTGGCCTCGACGGTCAATCCGGAGATTGCCGAGGCGGAAGGCCTGCAGCCGGAAAAGGCACGCCTCTATTTCATGCTGCTGATGGCGCTGGTGATTGCCATCGCCATGAAGATCGTCGGCATCATGCTGATCACCTCGCTGCTGATCATTCCTGCCGCGACCGCCCGCCGCTTTTCCTCGACGCCGGAAATCATGGCGGTGCTCGCCTCGCTGATCGGCGCGCTGGCGGTGGTCGGCGGTCTGTTCGGCTCGCTGCATTACGACACGCCGTCCGGTCCCTCGATCGTCGTCGCGGCGCTGCTTCTCTTCATTCTCAGCCTGTTGCCGATCGGTCGCAAGATCGAGGCGGGGGCCGGACATTCGCATGGAGGACATCACTGATGAACGCCCAGCAACTGACCAAGAACCAGGGTCTCGTCTTCGACGTGCTGTCGCGCGCCGACCAGCCGATGAGCGCCTACACGATCCTCGACAAGCTGCGCGACCATGGATTTCGCGCGCCCTTGCAGGTCTACCGGGCGCTGGAAAAACTGCTGGAATTCGGCATGGTGCACCGGCTGGAGAGCCTGAACGCCTTCGTTGCCTGCGCCCATCCGAACGACAATTGCTGCCGCCACGGCACCGTCGCCTTCGCGATCTGCAACAGCTGCGGCCATGTCGAGGAATTCCACGACCATGCCGTCGACGACAGGCTAGACGCCTTCGTCAAGTCCAAGCGCTTCAAGGCGGAAAAGACCACGATCGAAATCCGCGGCCTCTGCTCTGCCTGCGCCGCCTGACGCGCAGGTTTCGTCGCTCAGTTGGCCCGCTTTCCGAAGATCGCTTCGATCGAGGCAAAGGTCGATGGTCCGAAACGCCCGTCGATCGTGCCATTGTAGACGCCCGCATCCTTGAGACGCTGCTGCAGCTCCTTGCGGAATTCCACGGACCAGCCCGAGGCTTTTTCTTTCATCTCCTTGAGCGCCAGGTCATGGCCGAGACGCAAGGCATTTTCCATATGCAGGGCTGCCTGGCGGCGGTCCGGCGGCCCGGCCTTGTCTCCGTCCAGCAGGCCGGCGAGGTTCTTTTCCGCATATTCGCTGCGATTGCCGGCGGCCTTGCGATACCAGGCGACCGCTTCCTTGTAGTCCTGGCGGACGCCTTGCCCTTTTTCATGAAGCACGCCGATATTGTTCATCGCCTGCGCGCTGCCGAGATCGGCCGCCTTGACATACCACGTCATTGCTTCCTTATAGTCGCGCTTGACGCCGTTGGCCGTCTCATAGGCATAACCGAGGTTGGTCATGGCGGCGGCGTTGCCGCCATCCGCGGCCTTGCGATACCAGGCGATTGCTTCGCGCATATCCGCCTTCACCCCGTCACCGCTTTCGTACTTGTAACCGACGGAGTTCATTGCTGCGGCATTGCCGAGATCGGCTGACTTCCGGAACCAGTTCAATGCTTCCTTCGGGTCTTTCTCGACGCCTTCGCCATTGTCGTAGAGAATGCCGATGTTGCGCATCGCAAGCGTGTTTCCGAGATCGGCCGCTTTCCTGTATTCGGTCATGGCCTCGACAAAATTGCCCGTGCTGTCGAGGGCGCGTCCGTATTGATAGAAGAAACGTTTTTCCGTCGGATAGGCGGCGCGTGCCGCCTTGCAGGCTTCAACGGCGCGCGGGCCGTCAAGGGCATCGAAATCGATACCCTTGATGGAGGCGAGCTTGAACGGATCGTTCGTCGCCGCGGCCAGGTGGTCGCAATCGTTTTCCTCCGTGCCGCGGCTTGCCGCTTCCAGCGTCGCGATTTCCTGCCGTGCCAGCGACGCGAAGGCGCAGGAGCCGAACAGTCTTACGTGCTCCTCGAACAGCGCCTTGTTGTTGCGGGACTTGATTTCCGTCCAGTGCGCCGTTGCATCGCGGCAGGGATCGACGGAGACATCGCCCTTGGCGGCCGGCGCGACGGTTGCCGAAAGCGGACCGAGCATCACGGTCTCGAACAGGGAGCCGGTCTTGAACGGCCTCTGCTTGCCGCCGGTCGCTTCGAAAACATCCTTGGCGACGGCGCGGAGCGCGGTTTCCACCTCGACGCCCGGCTCGACCAGATGGCGGACGAGGGCCGAGGCATAGGGGCTGTTTTCTCCGTCGCCGTCCAGCGCCACGTCGCCGGGCGCGGTGGCATAACCGACGAGCAGGTTGCTCTCGGCCGTCTCGACGCGTGCAAGCCCGCGGCTCGGAATGCCCTTGGTCGCCAGCCGTTTCATCGCCGTGAGGAAAGGATTGTCGCGGCAGGCGTCCAGCAGCACCAGTTTCAGCGTCTTCACGCCATCCAGCGCCACCAGCAGATCCTCTAGGGCGATTGCCTCGTATTTCACGTCCCGGTCGGAGGCGAGCTTGACGTCTATCGGCAGGAGGTAGTTCGTACCGCTGATTTCCATGCCATGACCGGAATAATAGATCAGGCCGACATCAGCGCCGCGGGCCTTTTCCTCGAAGCCGGCAAGCGCTGCCGACATCGCCGAGCGACCGACATTGGTGATAACGGTAACGTCGAAATCCGCACCGGTCAGCATCGCGCCGATCGCCGCGATATCATTCGGCGGATTGCGCAGTTCGGTGGCTGGCGCGGAATAGGTGGCGTTGCCGATCAGCAGCGCCACCTTGCGTTCGGCATGCGCCGAATGAAAGAAAAGCAAGGCAAACAAGAACAAGGCGGCACGAAACAGCATCGCGAATCCCCCGGGGTCGCTGGTGGTTCATTTCCTGCCGGCGGCCTCCCGCCGTCCGTCCCAGCATGATGCAACAAGTCTGGCGGGGCCGAAAGGCCTCCCGGGCTTCCGGACCGGCATTTTCCTGCTGCCTGTTCCCCAGGTTTCAGGCGTCGTCGAGCGGCCTGAGATCGCGTGCGAAGCGCTGCCAGTTGGCGACATAGCTCTCCGCCGACCGGCGCAGGCCCTCCACGGCCTTGTCGTCGAGCGTGCGGATGGCCTTGGCCGGAGCGCCGACGATCAGCGAGTTGTCGGGAAATTCCTTGCCTTCCGTCACCAGCGCATTGGCGCCGACCAGGCAGTTTTTGCCGATCCGGGCGCCGTTCAGCACCGTGGCGCCCATGCCGATCAGGGAATTGTCGCCGATGGTGCAGCCGTGGATGATGGCGTGGTGGCCGATGGTGCAGCCCTTGCCGATGGTGGCGGGAAAGCCGGGATCGACATGGATCATCACGCCTTCCTGGACGTTGGAGCCTTCGCCGATGGTGATCGGTTCGTTGTCGCCGCGCAGCACGGCGCCGAACCAGATGCCGACATCGCCGCCGAGGATCACCTGGCCGATGACATGCGCATCCGGCGCGATCCAGAAGCGGCCGGGGCCGGGCGTCTGCGGCAGCAGGTCGGCAAGTGCGTAAAGGGGCATGGGCGGTTCTCCTTCAGGCGACCGACAGCGACAGGCGGGCGATGCCGTCGATGCCGCACACGACGGTGTCGCCGCGCCGCACCGGGCCGACGCCCGATGGCGTGCCGGTCATGATCACGTCGCCGGCGGCGAGCGTGACGAGTTTCGACAGTTCGGCGATGATTTCCGGCACCTTCCAGATCATCTGGTTGAGGTCGCCGGTCTGGGCGCGGCTGCCGTTGACGTCGAGCCAGACGGCGCCCTGCGAGGGATGGCCGATGCGGGCTGCCGGCACCAGCGGCGAGGTGGGGGCGGAATGTTCGAAAGCCTTGGCGGCGGTCCATGGCCGGCCGTCCTTCTTGGCAAGCGCCTGCAGGTCGCGGCGGGTGAAATCGATGCCGACCGCATAAGCGTAGACGCAATCGAGCGCGCTCCCGGCAGCGATCTCGCTGCCGCCGGACTGGAGCGCCACGACGCATTCCACTTCGTGATGCACATCCTCCGTCAGCGGCGGGTAGGGAAAGACGCCGTCGGCGAGAAGCAGGTTCTCCGGATTTTTCTGGAAGAAGAACGGCGGCTCGCGATCGGGATCTCCGCCCATTTCGATGGCATGCGCCGCATAATTACGGCCGACGCAATAGACGCGGCGGACGGGGAAGGCGTCGGTCGAACCGTCGACCGGAAGAAGGACGGGGGACGGCGCGGCGAAAACGGTGGAACGGTCGGCGGACATGAAGGCTCACAAACGAAAGGTCGAATCCTGCCGCGCAGCCTAGCACCTTTTCCGCCGGTTGTGGAAACTGGCCTTGCGGCGGATTTTGGTGTATGGGGCGGCCAACAAAAGGTTTTTGCCCATGTATGCCGATGCTCTCAGGAACGGCCGGAAGATCTTCGCGGTTGCGCCGATGATCGACTGGACCGATACTCATTGTCGCTATTTCCACCGGGTGCTTACCCGCCATGCGCTGCTATACACCGAGATGGTGGTGGCGGATGCGATCATTCATGGGCCGCGGGATCGCCTGCTCGGGCATGATGTCTCCGAACATCCGGTCGCCCTGCAGTTGGGCGGGTCGGACACCGGCAAGCTTGTCGAGGCGGTGCGGATTTCGGCGGATTATCGCTATGACGAAATCAACCTCAATGTCGGCTGTCCCTCCGACCGGGTGCAGTCCGGCACCTTCGGCGCCTGCCTGATGCGCGAACCGCAGACGGTGGAAGCCTGCGTTGCGGCGATGAAGCGGGTCACGACGCTGCCGGTGACGGTAAAATGCCGCATCGGCGTCGACGACCAGGAGCCGGAAGCGGTGCTGCCGGATTTCCTGCGGCGGATGATCGGTGCGGGTGCGGACGCCATCTGGATCCATGCGCGCAAAGCCTGGCTGCAGGGATTGTCGCCGAAGGAAAACCGGGAGGTTCCGCCGCTCGACTATCCGCTCGTCTACCGGATGAAGCGGGAGAACCCGGACGTTTTTCTCGGCATCAACGGCGGCATTGCCGATCTCGATGCGGCGGCGATGCATCTGGAGCACATGGACGGCGTGATGCTGGGCCGGGCCGCCTACCAGCATGCGGCGCTGCTGGCGGATGTCGACCGTCGTTTCTACGATGCGCCGGCCCGGGCGGCGGACTGGGACGGTGTGCGCGACACGATGATGGCTTATGCTGCGCGGCACATGGCCGCTGGCGGCAAGCTGCACCACGTCACCCGCCATATGGTCGGCCTGTTCCAGGGGCTTGCCGGGGCGCGGCGTTTCCGCCAGATCCTGTCCACCGATGCCAACCGGCCGGGAGCAGGGCCGGAGGTAATCGCCGCTGCTTTTGCCGCCGTTGAGCTCGATACCGGGCGCGATGTGCGGAGTGCCTGATGCCGGCCCGTTCTGCACACAGGCAAGTCAGGTCTTCCTGAACCGGAGCGTCGCGCCCTGCACACGCTGAGCGTGCCTCAAACAGAAACGGCGCCCCGAGGAGCGCCGTCCGGACCCGACGTGAGCCGGATCAAATCTCGTATCGCGGCAGGATTAGTCAGCCGTGATGTTGACGGCCTTCGGGCCCTTGCCCATGCGATCCGGCTCGGTGTCGAACGTGACCTGCTGGCCATCACGCAGGGTCTGGATGCCAGATGCCTGCAGGGCGGAGATGTGGACGAATACGTCCTTTGCGCCGCCTTCCGGGGTGATGAAGCCGAAGCCCTTGTCCTGGTTGAAGAATTTTACGGTGCCTTTGGTGGCCATGATGAAGGTTCCTTCCCTCTTCAGTTAGATTGCCCGGGTGTTCTTTGCCCAGGCGGTGTACCCTGCCGCGTTGCCGCAGAAGGTCAGTCGAGTCGTCACGGTCGGGGAAAGAACGTCTACGCGCCCGTCATTCCGGGCAGCCGGCGGACACATGGGACCTGCCGACATCTACAAATCTGTCCAGTCTCCGGGATGTTAGTGCCCGAACGGCCACATGACTGCCAGCAAATGTTGTAAAAAGCAAGATACAAAGCGTCTTGGAAGGCATTTTACGGTTTCCGTGCCAGCCGTCGCCTGTCGGCATTGCCGCCGGCAGGCGGGCGAGGCTTCGGCAAACCACAGATTTTTTCGACGCTTGCCATCCGCCCTGTGAATTCCTGCACTTAGCCGAGAAAACTCCTGTGGAAATCGCCGGCGCCGAAACCGGCTGCTGCCACGGAAAAGCCTGGCCCACCACAATTTCGTCGCGACTGCTGCCAATGATGGCGGCGAATGCCTGGTGCTTCGGGGCTTGAAGCCGGCGGAACGCGGGAGTAGGTCTCAAGGTGCGGGCAGGTGACGGAAGAAGGACGGATGGCGTGATCGATCCCTATGAAGTGCTCGGAGTTGGACGGGATGCCGACGATCAGACGATCAAGCTTGCCTGGCGCAAGACGGCAAAACACGCCCATCCCGATTCCGGCGGCGACGTCGAGCATTTCGGCCGGCTGCAGCTTGCCTACGATCTGCTGCGCGATCCCGTGCGCCGCAAGGTCTACGACGACACCGGCTATGATCCGCAACTGGCCGATGCCAAGGATCTGGAAGGCGCGCTGATGCTGGAGATGCTGGTCAACGACTTCATCCTCGACGAGCGTGAACCGGGCAGTTACGATCCCGTCGCCGCCATGCGGCGAAAGCTGTCCGACGATATCGTCAAGAGCCGCTTCCATATTCTGGAGTTGGAGCGCCACCGCTCACGCGTGCGAAAACATGTCGACCGGCTGGGCCGGCGTCCGGGCAACGACGTGCTGGGCTCGATGCTGCGCGCCCGCAGCCAGTCGATCGCCGATGCCATCCGCAAGGCGGAGGCGCAGATCGAAACGATCGAGCACGCCTATGCCATGCTCGAGGGATACTCTTATGAACTGGAAGGTGGCGAACTGCCGATGATGCCGAAGGCGGCGGAATAGGTTCCGGCTGTCCTGACGGGCTGCAACCGGCAAGGCCAGTCACGTCTTCCGGCGGCGGTTTTTACGCCGCGTGTCGGATCGGCGGCGTGCTCAGGCGGTGATGGATATGATCGATGTCGCCGCGAACATACAGAGCAACCGGCTTGCCGCCAGCGCCGGTCACCGCCAGCGCGATGATCGTAACGTCCTCTTCGAATACGGCAATATAGGCTACGTGCGCAGGATTGACGTAAACGGGCTGATTGTGCGTGTTCTTGAAATCGATCAGCGCCATGTAACTCTCCTTCTCCTGGCTGGCAGCCTTGGCAATAGCATGGAGGAGGTTGAGAGAGATTTAAAAGCCCATGTATAAGAAGTCGCGGATAGATAAAGGTTATGTGTTCGACAGCCTTTTCTGACGACGAAGGCGATGCCTGCGCCGGCTTCGAGCGGGGTTTGCCAGGGCGGGGTTCCTCGCCAGCCGCCCCCTTGCTTGTGCCGCGCCTACTGCCCGCCCGCGAAAATCGCCCCCAGGCTCCACGGGTACTCGCCATCCTGCTTGGCGATGTCATCGACCTTCCAGCCGCCGCCCTGTTTCACCAGCGTGTAGTGGAGCTTGACCGGCTCGAAATTGATGAACTCGACTTCGACCTCGGCGGAATTGTCGAGGATCAGCGGCTGGCCGATCTTGAGGTCGCTCGGCTGTCCGTCCTGGCCGGCGATGACCGGGTCGAAATCGAGAGCGCCGATCTCGCCTTCCGGGGTCTTGTCGCGGTCGGCCTTGATCAGGCCGTTGAGGTGGTCGGAGAAGAAGCCCGAATAAAGCGACGGCGCATCGGGATCGCCGTCCTCGCTGTGCAGGCTGAAGGCGTAGAGGGCTTTCAGCAGCGCCTGCGGCGTCTTGTAGGTTTCGGCGGCGGCGGGCAGGGCATGGGCTGCCGCCAGCAGCAGGCCGACGGCGAGGGTGGCAAGGCGCATGCGAAAATCTCCCGTATGGCTTCTTGGCCCGCAATGAGGGCGGACGGTCATGGACAGGCAGCGACGCCGCCAGGGCGACGACTGCGGCCGGCATCATGGGCTTCGGCGCGGCGGCGATCAAGTGTCGCCCGTCACCGTCCCGGCCGGCCCGTCTTGCCCTTCGTCCGCCCCTTGCGTTTCTGCTCGGCCGGATCTTCGTAGGAGCCGGCGCCGACCTTGCCGCGAACGACGGGACGAACGTCGTCCGCCGATCCTCGGGATGTCGTTTCTGGCTGGCCTTCCATCAGCGGCGAAAAGCGTTTTTTCGTCCCCACCGCTTCCGCCGGCTTTTCCGGCGTCCGGCCGACAACAGGTTTTTCGGTGCGGCCGACGGTCATCTCGTCCAGCGTGTTGCGGCGGAACAGCGACTTACCGGCGGGATCGGTGGTGTCGCGGCCCATCTCGTCGAGGTCCGGCTTGCGGAAAAGCGGCGTTGCCGTGTCGGTGCCCGGTCCCATGTCGTCGAGCGAGGGTTTCTGGAACAGGGATTTTGGTGCCGCGTCGGCAGTCTTGGCCGTGCGGGCGAGGCTCGATGACTTGCCGTCGCCACGCTCCTGCGCGCGCGCTTCGTCGCGGGCGAGCGGGTCGTCCATGACGGCGAGTTCGGCGGCCTTGAGGCGTTTGATCTCGTCGCGCAGCCGGGCGGCCTTTTCGAAGTCGAGATCGGCAGCCGCGTCGCGCATGGCTTTTTCCAGCGCGTTGAGATGGGCCTGCAGATTGTTGCCGACAAGGTTGCCGCCATCGGCGAAACCCTTGCCGGAAGCCCCGGAAATGTCGGCGCGGACGTGATCGCGCTCGTAGACGGAATCGAGGATGTCGGAGATCCGCGCCTTCACCGATTCCGGGGTTATGCCGTGCTCGGCATTGTAGGCCATCTGCTTTTCGCGGCGGCGGGTGGTTTCTTCCATCGCCCGCTTCATCGAGCCGGTGATATTGTCTGCATAAAGGATGACCTTGCCATCGACGTTACGCGCGGCGCGGCCGATGGTCTGGACCAGCGAGGTCTCTGAACGCAGGAAACCTTCCTTGTCGGCGTCGAGAATGGCGACAAAACCGCATTCGGGAATGTCGAGGCCCTCGCGCAGCAGGTTGATGCCGACCAGCACGTCGAAAGCGCCGAGGCGCAGGTCGCGGATTATCTCGATGCGCTCCAGCGTGTCGATGTCGGAGTGCATGTAGCGGACGCGGATGCCCTGTTCGTGCAGATATTCGGTCAGGTCTTCGGCCATGCGTTTGGTCAGCACGGTGACGAGGGTGCGGTACCCCTTTGCACTGGTCTCGCGGATCTCGCCGAGCACGTCGTCGACCTGGCTGCGGGCGGAGCGCACTTCCACCGGCGGATCGATGAGGCCGGTTGGGCGGATGACCTGTTCGGCGAAGACGCCGCCGGACTGTTCCATCTCCCAGTTGCCGGGGGTTGCCGAGACGGCGATGGTGTCCGGGCGCATCGCGTCCCACTCCTCGAAGCGCAGCGGCCGGTTGTCCATGCAGGAGGGCAGGCGGAAGCCGTATTCGGCCAGCGTCGCCTTTCGCCGGAAGTCGCCCCGGTACATGCCGCCGATCTGCGGCACGGTGACGTGGCTTTCGTCGATGAACACCAGGGCGTTGTCGGGGATGTATTCGAACAGCGTCGGCGGCGGATCGCCGGGATCGCGGCCGGTGAGGTAACGCGAATAGTTCTCGATGCCGGCGCAGGAGCCGGTGGCTTCGAGCATTTCCAGATCGTAGCGGGTGCGTTGCTCCAGGCGCTGTGCCTCCAGCAGGCGGCCGGCCTGCTCCAGTTCCGCCAGCCGGTGCTTCAGCTCTTCCTTGATTGCCTTGATGGCGCCGTTCAGGGTCGGGCGCGGCGTGACGTAGTGCGAGTTGGCGTAGATCTTCACCGATTTCAGGTCGCCGGTCTTCTGGCCGGTGAGCGGGTCGAACTCGGTGATCGCATCGATCTCGTCACCGAACATGCTGATGCGCCAGGCGGCATCCTCCAGGTGGGCCGGGAAGATTTCGATGGTATCGCCGCGGACGCGGAACGAGCCGCGGGTAAAATCCATGTCGCGGCGTTTGTATTGCTGGGCGACGAGGTCGGCGAGCAGCTGGCGCTGGTCGAGCCGGTCGCCGACCGACATCTGGAAGGTCATCGCCGTATAGGTCTCGACCGAACCGATACCGTAGATGCAGGAGACCGAGGCGACGATGATGCAGTCGTCGCGTTCGAGCAGCGAGCGCGTCGCCGAGTGGCGCATGCGGTCGATCTGCTCGTTGATGGAGCTTTCCTTCTCGATATAGGTGTCGGAGCGCGGCACGTAGGCTTCCGGCTGGTAATAATCGTAGTAGGAGACGAAATATTCCACCGCATTGTCGGGGAAGAAGTTCTTGAATTCGGAATAGAGCTGGGCGGCGAGCGTCTTGTTCGGCGCCAGGATGACGGCGGGACGCTGGGTCTCCTCGATTACCTTGGCCATGGTGAAGGTCTTGCCCGAGCCTGTGACGCCGAGCAGCACCTGGCTGCGCTCGCCGTTGCCGAGGCCTTCGACCAGGTCGCGGATCGCCGTCGGCTGGTCGCCGGCCGGCTGGTATTCGGAATTCATGCGGATCTCGATGCCGCCTTCCGACTTGTCCGGCCGGGCCGGGCGGTGCGGCGTCCAGATCTTGCCGTTCTTGTGCAGCGGATTGCCGCTCTCGATCAGTTTCGACAGCGCCTCCACTGTCGCGGTGACGGCGCCGGGCGCCAGCGCGCCGGCATCCTCCAGCGATATGTCGAGGCCGGCGACCGGGTTGAGGCCTGCACGGGCACGCGTTTGCGGGTCGGAGGAGGCGCCTATGGAAACACCGCGCGACGTCTTGGTGGCCGTGGCGTTCTTATCGGCACCCTTGGAGGCGGCGATCTCCACCTTCTTGCGATGTTTGCCGGCCTTGGAGGCGATTTCGCGCTGCGTCTCGACGCCCGATGCCTCCGCCTCGGCTTCGAGTTGCTTCACCCAGTCGGCAACCGAGCCGGAGAGGGGAGCGCCTTCGAAAGACGCCTGCGGGGCTTCCTCGAAACCGGGGTTCGAGGCGGCGGATTTTTTCGGTGACTTGGCCATGGGCGGAATATGGAGAGAGTCCGCCGGAAAGAAAAGAGGCAAAGAGTACAAAAAGGCAACATCCATCGCCTGTCGCGACGGTGCGCAGGCCTCAGGCGACGGCGCGGGCGGTGATCGTCTGGCGGTGCGCGTCGATCCAGCCGTCGAGCTTGTCCGGAGACATCGGCCGGGCATAAAGATAGCCTTGGCCGATGCGGCAGCCGAGCACGCGCAGCACCTCGACATCCTCCTCGTGCTCGACGCCTTCGACGACGATGTCGATCTGCAGCGTGTGGCCGATACCGATCAGGGCGGCGATCAGCGCCTGGTTGTGACGGCTGTTGGCGACGCCTTCGACGAAGGAGCGGTCGATCTTCAGCCGGTCGATCTTCAGGCTGATCAGGTAGGCGAGCGAGGAGTGGCCCATGCCGAAATCGTCGACGGCAAGCTTGTAGCCGGCTTCTTCCAGGCGCTTCAACTCGTTGCCGACGATGCTGGTGTCGATGATCGCCTCTTCGGTGATCTCGATTTCGAGCAGGGCCGGGTTGATGCCGTGCTGTTTCGTCACCAGCCCCAGGACGTCGGCCAGCGAGTAGAAGGAGAATTCGCGCGGCGAGACGTTGATGGCGACGGTGGCTTCGGGCAGGCCGAGCTCCGGCAGGCGATTGAGCAGACGGCAGGCGGCGGCGGCGATATGCGCCGTCAGCTTGTCGGTGATATGCATGACCTGGGCCGCCTGGACGATTTCCGGCGGCGTGATGTAGCCGAGACGCGGATGCGTCCAGCGAACCAAGGCTTCGAAACCGACGATTTCGCGGTTGTTCAGGAGAACCTGCGGCTGGAACCATGCCTCGACCGAACCGGCGCGGATCGCCTCTTCGAGATCCAGTTCGATCTGGCGCTGGCGGTCGGCCTGCGACTTGAGCCGCGGGTTGAACTCCTGCAGCCGTCGGCGGCCGCGCTCCTTGGCTTCGTAGAGCGCCATGTCGGCGCAGGCGAGCAGTTCCTCGGCGGTCTCGGCATGCTGCGGAAAGGCGGCAAGGCCGATCGACGTGCCGATCACGAAAGCACCGCCGCCAACCGTGAGCGGAGCCCTGGTCTTCTTGAGAATGTCGCGGGCGGCGAGCCTTGCCGTCCGGGTGGCATCCGTGCCGGTGACGATGATGGCGAATTCGTCGCCGCCGAGCCGGGCGATTTCGCCCTTGGAGCCGATCACGGCGCGCAGGCGCGCACTCGTCTGCACCAGGACGGAATCGCCGGCACTGTGGCCGAGCGTATCGTTGATCGACTTGAACCGGTCGAGGTCGATGATCAGCAGGGCGACGTCCTGGCCGAACGCGTCGGCGGAAGCGATATGCTCCTTGAGCCTGCTGCTGAACAGGGCGCGGTTGGACAGGCCAGTCAGCGGGTCACAGTTGGCGAGCATTTCCAGCCGGGCATTCTTCTGCATGATGTCGGCATTGGCCTCGCGTAACGAGTTGGCCAGTCGGGTGGCCCGCAGCTTGCCCAGCTCGTTGTTGGCGAAGGTGGCTTCCCCGGCGACGCTGCTTTTGTAAAGCACGACCAGAAGGCCGACGACATTGAGCGCCAGGATCGTCGAGGCGCTCGATCCTTCCACCGCAAGGGTAAAGACGATGGACATCATCGGCGGCATGGCGAAGGTCAGCGCCACCGGACTGTAGGCGATATGCCTGATGACGCCGCCGGCGGCGATGCCGACCATGATCAGCAGAAGGAAGGCATCCTTGCCGCCGCCGTTGAAATCCATGATAAAGAAGGGCAGGGCGGCCCATGCCATGCCGCTGGCGAACGAGCCGTAGCTCAGCACGCGCAGGGCGGTATCGGCCCGTCCCGCCGCCACGAAGCGGGCATCCATGCCGCGCTGAAAAGAAAAGCGCAACGCTAGGATGGTGTGGGCGATCGCGAGCCAGACGAACATCGAGGCCGAGGGACCGTTGACCACCACGGCAATCAGCACGGCGGAAGCGGAGATGCACAGGTTGAAATAGATCGAGGATTTGACGGCGGCCATGATCGCCGTCGCCTGGGCGGCTTTGATCTCCGGTAGAAACTCCCTGACGGAGATCTCGGTCTGATAATTGTCAGCCATACCCACCCACGACGGACGGGCGCCCGTCCCACAAACCACTGATGATCGAAATCAAGTCTGATCATATCCGTGATCTGATAATTTTCGTTTAATACAGATGCTCAATGCCGAGCGCAGGTTGCTTACGGAATCTTTACCAAGAGTTCGTTCGCAAAAAATCTGCAAAGAATTTCAGTGGGATGTATGAACCGGCGCGGCGCGTTGGCCGGGCGGATATTGCACTGCGCACCCGTTTTGCGCGCATCGTGGAATTTCTAGGTCTCCAGCCTCTTGAAATCTTCCTCCCACCGGCAAAATGGTGCAGGTCCAACCGCACTTTCCAAGGTGATTCCCCATGCCTGCTTTTTTCACTCCTTCGGCCGTGTGGCCGATCGTCATGCTGATCGCATCGAACGTGTTCATGACGTTTGCCTGGTACGGCCACCTCAAGCACAAGGGCAGCGCAATCTGGATTGCCATCATTGCGAGCTGGGGTATTGCCTTCTTCGAATATTGCCTTGCCGTGCCGGCCAATCGCATCGGATCGGCCGTGTACACGACGGCGCAGCTGAAGACGATCCAGGAGGTGATCACCCTGCTGGTCTTCGCCGGTTTTTCCGTCTTCTGGCTGAAGGAAGGCCTGACCTGGAACCACGCAATCGGCTTTGCGCTGATCGCACTCGGCGCCAGTTTCGTTTTCCGGGCGTAAGCGGCGCTTGGCCGGTCAGGCAATGCTGTCCGGCGTAACCCAGTAGCCGTCGTTGATGTTGGCGGCGCTGTTGCCGACGAACTCCGCAAGCTGGGTGAATTGCACCAGCACGTCCGCCCGTTCGCCCCGGTGGGTTGCCAGATAGTCGTACCAATAGGCCGTGCCGGCGCCTTCGCCGGCGCGGTGCAGGACGTTGAGGTAGAGCTGGTCGACAAATTGCCGGTCGCTCAGGCCGGTGCCGTAGAGGCCCGTGAATTCGGCGCTGCCGATGAACTGCGCGGCAGCATCCTTGAGCGAGCGGCCCGCGTCCAGCCACTGGTCGATCCAGAAACGAAGGCCGCCTTCATCCGGCGTCCGGTCGAAGGCGCCGCCATAGAGGCGGTACGCGGCAGCACCATTGGCGCTGCCGATGTCGAAGACGAGGTCGCCGTCGTCGAAGCGGATGCGCTCGATCGAGAAGAGGCTGTCGGTCGCCCCGCCCTTCGAGACGCGGATGGAACCGTCGTTTTGCCAGTCGCTGCCGTAGGCGGACCGCGAGCCGGCGTAGATGACCATATCCGAACCGGCGCCGCCGTCGAAGATGTCGGCGGATGTGCCGGCGGCCCGGATGATGTCGTTACCGCCGCCGGCAGCGATATTGTCGGCGCCGGCGGTGGCCTTCAGGATATCGGAGCGGATCGTGCCGATGCCGAAATCGGCCAGAAAGGCGAGGTCGAGATCGCTCATCGTGTAGCGGGTCGCGTAATTATAGACGACTCCGTTCATCAGGTCGGGCACGAGATTCTGGCCGTCGCCGCTGCTGTTGCCGACATGGAAGACGTTGCCGGCGGTCAAGGGCACGGCGTCGCCATAAACCCGCATGGCTGTCTCGCCGACGAAGTAGGGCCGGCCGTTGCTGACGCTGATCAGATAGTCGTAGGGCGCGGAATAACCGGTGGTGTTCTGGTAGGTGGACCAATCCGTCCAGCCGACGAAGCCGAGGCCGTGCATCATTTCATGCACCAGCACGGAAAAGCCGTCGGTCTTGCCGCTCGGCAGGTCGTTGCTCGTGGCCGGGGTGGGATCGAGGAACAGGGCTTCGAGATAGGCCTGGTTGATGGTCATCTGCGTGTCGTAGCCGCCGACCTCGACCCCTGTGCGGGCCTGGTGGATGCCGACGCCTTCCCAGAGATCCGGCCGGGCCGGATCGTTGCCGGATGTTGTCGTCGCATTGCCGGCAAAGCGCGGGTAGGAATTGTCGACATTCATCGAGATATCGAAATTGACCGGCCGTGCCAGAAAACTGTTGATGTAATCCGCCGCCGACCGCGTCAACGTTTCGAGCTGCGCCTTCAATGCCGGGCTGACGATTCCCTGATTGAGCCATGTAATGTTGGTCATCGTCTCGTCCTGTCTGTTGTTTCCCCGGCTTCACGATGGGCCGTCAACCAAGATTTTCTTGAGTTCCGATAGAATAAAATGAAAAATTGGCGTCTATAGTGTCGTGTCGATGATTAATTTTTGATTTATTCTTCTGCGGGCACGGGTTTCGGCTTGCCGTCGCCGTCGAGCGCCACCATGACGAAGGTGGCGCCCGTCACCTTCTCCATGTGCGGCGTCAGGTATCGTTGTGCCCAGCTCTCCACCGACAGCGTGATCGAAGTCCGCCCGACGGCGACGATATCGGTGTAGACGCACAACGTATCGCCGATCTTCACCGGCAGCTGGAAGGCCATTTCCTTGACGGCGGCGGTGACGACGCGGCCGTGGGCGCGTTCGGCGGCGCGGATGCCGGAGGCAAGGTCCATCTGCGCCATGACCCAGCCGCCGAAGATATCGCCGGCGGCGTTGGCGTCACCCGGCATGGCGAGGGTGCGCAGCGTCAGTTCGCCGGCCGGCCGTTCATTGTCTGTCATGCAAATGTCCTGCTTTCGTCATGCTGTTTATCGGCAACTCGCCTTGAGCTTGGAGAGGGCGGCCGACGATTTCTTGAGGGTGAAGGTCTCCTGCTTCAGGCCGGCGCGGGCGGGGGCGATCGTCAGGCTGCTGCCCTTGGCCAGCAAGACCTCCAGCGGACTGCCGGCCGTGACCGCCGTGGTGAGCGCGCCATCCATGGCTTCGAGGAGGAGGTGGGCGACGACGGTGGTCGTGCCGTCGGTGAAGCTCGCATCGGTTTCGAAGCCGTCTCCGGGATAAGGGGCCTTGCCGCCGGGCAGATACCGCAGCATCAGCGCGCCTTCGCCGCCGCACTGGACGCGGATCTGGCCGGGCGGCTCCAGGCGCGAATTGCAGACGCCGGCCGTCATGGTCGGGCCGCCTTCGTCGTCCTCCAGGCCCGCGGTCCACGCCTCGCAATTCTGGCTGGCGGCCCGCGCGGTCGAGGTGAGCGCAAGGCAGGCGACGAGGATCAGGGGCAGGCCGGTTCTGTGGCGCATGTGCATGACTCCATGGAGACGACGCGATAGTGGGAAGATGACAGCGCCGCCCCCTGCATGGCAAGCGCGAAGGCGACGATACCCCAGAATGGTCACAGGATACGGGGGGAGAAACATGCCGAAACCCTCCGTTTACCATCTTTTGCTAAAGTTCGATTCCGTTGCCGGTTTTGAGCATCTCCGGGTCGTCTGCGTTCCTTTCGGACACAGAAATGTCGTTTCCCGGCTTTTTGAATTGGCACAGTTGATCCGTTCCGGCACTTCGGAGCGGCAAACGTTGCGGAAGAGACTGTTGTATGGCGTTTGGTTCCTTTCTGCGGCGTTCCGTGGCGCCGGTATTCCTGTCGACGGCTTTGGCGGCCTGTTCCGCCGGTGACGGCCTTGCGCCATCCGCCCGTTTCGACGACGGCGATCTCGTCGGCGCGATCGAGCCCGTCGAGCCGGTGGGAGGACGGCGAATCGAGCGGCAGACGGCCTATTCGACACCCAACCCCGTCAGCGATGCCGGATTGGCGATCGGCAACCAGCAATCCCTGTCCGATACGGCGGTTGTCGAGCCGGTGACCACCACGACGGCCGGGCAACCGGTCGGGCGCAGGCGCCTGCCGATGATCGACAGTGACGAGGCGACGACCTCCGGCAACGGGCTCGACACCGCCATGGGCGTGCAGCCGCTGACGGTGCCGGAAGGCGGCGTCAACATGGACGCCGGGCTTGGCGTCGCATCTACCGGCAACCGGCAACCAGTGGTGGGGCTGGCGCAGGAGCAGGCGTTGGAAATCGCCGAGGGCAATGCCAGCCAGCCGGTGGTCGACGGCATCGGCACCGACGACCCGATGCAGCTTGCTTCGCAGGACACAGGCGAGGCCGGGCTGCCGGAAAGCGAAGTGCAGCAGGAAATCGGCGGCCAGTCGGGCTGGGAAAACGCCTCCGATACCGAACAGCCGCGCCGGCGCCTGCCGAAGATCGACGAAGAGCAGGAGGTGGCTTTCCTGCCGCGCGCCGAAAACCCGACGATCGCGCGGCAATCGACCGGCGAAATGCCGGTTTCCGAACGCAGTTGCCGGGCGGAACTCAAGCGCATGGGCGTGATCTTCACCGACCTCGCGCCGATCTCCAAGGGCGCGACCTGCGGCATTCCCTATCCCGTCGAACTCAAGGGGCTTTCCGGCGGCATCGGCGTCAAGCCGGCGGTGAAGCTGAACTGCCAGGTGACGCTTGCCTTCGCCAAGTGGGTGAAGAACGAACTGGCGCCGGCAGCGCGCGGCCGCTACTGGTCGGGCGTCAAGACGGTGGTGCCGATGGGCGGCTATTCCTGCCGCCGGATGAATTCCGGCTCCCGCAATCCCTGGTCGGAACATGCCCGCGGCAATGCCATTGATGTCGGCAAGTTCGTCCTCAACAACGGCAAGCAGATCGACGTGCGCAAGAAGGGTTTCTTCGCCTTCCGCGAAAAGGGGCTCTTGAAGGCGGTGCGCAGCGACAGCTGCAAATATTTCAACACCGTGCTCGGCCCGGGCAGCGATCCGCATCATAAGGATCATTTCCACTTCGATCTTCGCAGCCGCAAATCCGGCTACCGCCATTGTGATTGAACGACGGCAAAAAAGAAGCCGGCGCAGGGCCGGCTGAAAGGGAGCCAATGCGAGGGGTTGAGGCAATGGCTCCGTTGACGGTGCTGAAAATCCGTTATTGAAACGCGTGCTGCCAAAAACGTCGGGTCAAGCGAAAAAACCGGCGGTGCAATGAATTGGTGATCACGGACCCGCCTGGGACAGGACGAGGCGGCAGGGCGGGTCGCGTTGCTTGCCATGCGGCCCTTATGCTGGAAGAACGTCACGGTTTGATGACGAAACCGGGACGCACCCTCTGCCCGCATGGTGCCCCAGGCTTTGTCCACAGGGGAAGACATGCCGCCGCCTTCGGATTGATAATATTCTCGCTGCGGCGGGCGCGGTGGCGGGATATCCCTGATCGTCATCCCGTTGCAGGTCTTCTACAGCGTTTTCGGCTGATTATCCCGTTAACCGGAACAGTGCGTTCTTTCAGCGAGGGGCTTTTCGCAGGGGGCGGAGCGGCTATATAGCTGTGGTCCTCAAAAATCCCGCAGAAGTTTCCCCCATGACCCCGATCGTTTCCATCAGAAACCTGACCAAGACCTATTCCAACGGCTTCCAGGCCTTGAAGGGCGTCAGCCTCGACATCGAGGAGGGCGAGATCCTGGCGCTGCTCGGCCCGAACGGCGCCGGCAAGACGACGATGATCTCGATCATCTGCGGCATCGTCAATCCCAGCGGCGGCGACGTCACGGTCGGCGGTTATGACGTCATCCGGGATTTTCGCGAGACACGCACGCTGATCGGGCTGGTGCCGCAGGAGCTGACGACCGACCAGTTCGAGACCGTGTTCAACACCGTGAGTTTTTCCCGCGGATTGCACGGCAAGAAAGCGAATCCGGCTTATGTCGAGAAGATCCTCCGTGATCTGTCGCTCTGGGAGAAGCGCGACAGCATGCTGCGCGAGCTTTCCGGCGGCATGAAGCGGCGGGTGCTGATCGCCAAGGCCCTGTCGCACGAGCCGCGCGTGCTGTTTCTCGACGAGCCGACCGCCGGCGTCGACGTGACGTTGCGCAAGGACATGTGGCAGGTGGTGGAGCGGCTGCGCGAAAGCGGCGTGACCATCATCCTGACGACGCACTACATCGAGGAAGCGGAAGAGATCGCCGACCGCGTCGGCGTGATCAATGGCGGTCGCCTGCTGCTCGTCGAGGAAAAGGCGGCGCTGATGAAGAAGCTCGGCCGCAAGCAACTGATCCTCGATCTCACCGAGCCGCTGGTTGCCCTGCCGGCGGGGCTCGCCATTCGCGGCCTGTCCATCGGTGCCGAAGGCAATACGCTGGTCTATGATTTCGATGCCGAACATGAGCACGAGCAGGCGACGATCGCGACGCTGCTGCGGCAACTGGCGGCGGAAAACATCCATTTCAAGGATCTCTCGACGCGGCAAAGCTCGCTCGAGGACATCTTCGTCCAGCTCGTGGGAGAGGACAAATGAATTTCGAGGCGATCAAGGCCATCTACCTGTTCGAAATGGCGCGCACGCGGCGGACGCTGCTGCAGAGCGTCGTTTCTCCCGTCATCTCCACGTCGCTCTATTTCATCGTCTTCGGCGCGGCGATCGGCTCGCGCATCCAGGAAGTCGATGGCGTCTCCTATGGTGCCTTCATCACTCCCGGCCTGATCATGCTGACCTTGCTCGGCCAGTGCATCGGCAACGGTTCCTTCGGCATCTATTTCCCGAAATTCGTCGGCACCATCTACGAAATCCTGTCGGCGCCGGTGGCGATGAGCGAGATCATCATCGGTTTCGTCGGTGCGGCGGCGACCAAGGGCATGATCATCGGCGCCATCATTCTGGCAACCGCCACCTTCTTCGTCGATATCCGCATCGAGCATCCGTTGATGATGGTGCTGTTCTTCGTGCTCACCGCCGTCAGTTTCAGCCTGTTCGGCTTCATGATCGGCATCTGGGCGAAGAATTTCGAGCAGCTCAACCTCGTGCCGATGCTCGTCGTGCCGCCGCTGACCTTCCTCGGCGGCAGCTTCTATTCGATCAACATGCTCTCGCCCTTCTGGCAGGCGGTGAGCCACCTCAACCCGGTGCTCTACCTCGTCAGCGGTTTCCGCTGGAGCTTTTACGGCATCGCCGACGTCAATCCGCTGATCAGCCTCGGCATGGTGACGCTGTTTTTGGTGGTCTGCCTCGTCATCCTGCATTGGATCTTCAAGACCGGTTACCGGCTGAAGAGCTGATCGTGCCGTCCGGATAATTTTATCCGGATGTTATTGACAAGGGTATTTTACCCGGATAAATCTCCTGCATCCATTGTGCAGGAGATTTATCATGACTGTTTCAAACACTGTGACGGCGTTTGCCGGGGATGCGCTGCTGGCCTCGGGGGCACCGCTCGACGTGGCGTTGTCGATCAAGGCGGCGCTTGCCGGCGATCCCGCGTTATCGATTCTTGCCTTCGACGACCGCAGCGGCCGCCAGGTGGATTTCGACCTGCGCGGCACCGACGCGGAAATTGCCGCGCGGCTGCGGCCGGCCACGGAGCCGGCGGCGGAGGCGGCCAGGCGCGGGGCGGGACGGCCGAAACTCGGCGTCGTCGCCCGCGAGGTGACGCTTCTGCCGCGGCATTGGGAATGGCTCTCCGGCCAGCCCGGCGGCGCCTCGGTGGCGCTGCGCAAGCTGGTGGATGCGGCCCGCAACGAGGGGTCTGCCGGCGTGCCCGGCGTCCGCGATGCCCAGCAGGCGGCGGATCGTTTCCTGCTGGCGATGCTCGGCAACCAGCCCGGCTACGAAGAGGCGACCCGGGCGCTGTATGCAAAGGACGGGACGGCCTTTGACAGGCTGAGCGAAATCTGGCCGCGGGATCTGAGAGACCATGCGCGGCGGCTCGCAGCGCCGGCCTTTGCGACAGCTTGATTGCTTTCGAAACTGAGGCCGCTCAGTTCCGCAGCCGCAACTCGTCCGTCTGCATCTGCAGCGAACTCAGGGTCGAGAGGAAGCTCATGCCGAGCAGGCTCTGGTCGAGCTTGCCCTGTTCGGCGACGGTGGCGGGCAGGTTGCGGCGGATGATCGGGCCGATGGCGATTTCCGAAAGCGTGACGGGTGCCGCCCGGGCGATGCCGTTCGCCGTCATCACCGTGACGGAATAGGTGAGGTTTTCCGGATTGATGCCGATGCGTTCGGCATCCTCGTGGGACAGGGCGACCATGCTGGCGCCGGTATCGACCAGCATGCCGATCGACTGGCCGTTGACGGTGGCGTCGGCCTGGAAATGGCCGTTCATCGCCTTGTAGAGGATGACTTCCTGTTCGCCGTCCTGGCTGGACACCACCATCGCACGGCCGGGCAGGAGACCGGCAAGCAGCCGGTCGCCGACGGCCTGCATGTCGTTGCGGTAAAGATAGGCGGTGACGAGCGCGAGAAGGATCAGCAGCCAGATCATCATCTGCCGCATGCTTTCGCCAAGCGAGCGGCGGCTGGCGAGAATGCCGACGCTCAGCATCGCCGCAAACGGCAGGAGCATCACGAAGCGGCCGAACTCGTCCTTTTGCAGGCCGAGGATGCGGCTGTTGCCATCGGTGAAGACAAGCACGGCAAGGCCGAAACCGAGGATGGCGAGGACGATCGTCAGGCGATTCATGAAAGACCGCGCTCCCGCGCCATCCGGGTGCGGCGGGTTTCGCGGCGCGGCTTGCGCTCCACGGTTTCGAGTCGCGCCGGAAGGCTTGCCATGATCTGCCGGCGTTCATCGTCGCTGTAGAGCGTCCACGCGCCGATTTCTTCGCGCGTGCGGCCGCAGCCGAAACAATAGCCGGTGGTCATGTCGATGGAACAGACGAGGATGCAGGGCGATTCCATGGGGCTCTGATCTTGTTGAAGTCCGGGTTGCCGTCCTGGCCTATATCGGATGTTCAGCCGGCCAAGGCAAGGGCGGAGAAAATGCCGATTTCGGCGATCTGCTGCGTGGCGCCGATGGTGTCGCCGGTGTGGCCGCCGATCCGCGACCGCGCATGGCGGGTGAAAACAAGCACGAGCAGGGCGACCGTCAGCACGCTGAACAGAACCGTGCTCGCGGAATGCAGGCCGAGGGTGAGAAGCAGGAAGACGGCGATGCCGGTGACAAGGGCAATCGTTCGTGCGCCGCCGCCCGGCGTTCCTGCGGAGGCGGCGACCCCGGCGGCGCGTGCCGAGGGCAGACGATGCCAATGCCAGACCATTGCGGCGCGGCTGAGCGCGGCCACCCCGATCCAGGCGAGCGCCACCGTCAGCGGCGCTTCCTGCCGGGCGAGGGCGGCGACGGCCGATGCGCGCAGCCCGAAGGAAAGCACGAGGGCGATGACGCCGTAAGCGCCGATGCGGCTGTCCTTCATGATGTCGAGCGCATGGTCGCGGTCGCGTCCGCCGCCGAGACCGTCGGCGCTGTCGGCCAGGCCGTCCTCGTGCAGCGCGCCGGTGACGAGCGTCTGCAAGGCCAGGGCGAGGAAAGCAACGAGCAGCGGATCGGCACCGAAGGACAGGGCGACGAAGACGAGCAGGGCCGCGGGCGCCGCGATGACCAGCCCGGCGGCGGGAAAGGCGCCGGCCATGCGCCGCATGCTGCCATCCCGGCCCTCGAAGAAGCGCGCCGAAACCGGGATGCGGCTGAGGAAGGCCATCGAACGAACGATATCGCCGCCGAATTCCCGGATATCCATTCCTGCTTCCTCCTCTGCTTCCTTCGCACGACTTCTTTTACGCGACAGGGGCCGGCGCTTTTTGCAGTTGTTCGCAGCCTCGTCCGTCTTTAATAGACGTGACGAAATCGACGCCAGCGAAATCGCAAAGGCCGGCGCATCACAATCGCATGACGAACACGAGGACACCCCGCCCATGAGCGTATCCGGCCTTCCATTCGATGATTTTCGCGCCCTGCTGAAAGACCTGCCGGGGCCGGACGCCCATGCGCTCGTCGCCGCCCGCGAACGCGATGCGCAACTGACCAAGCCGCCGGGCGCGCTCGGCCGCCTGGAAGAAATCGCCATGTGGCTCGCCGCCTGGAGCGGCCGTCCGCCGGCGGTGAACCGGCCGCTGGTGGCGATCTTCGCCGGCAATCACGGTGTGACACGCCACAACATCACGCCCTTTCCGCCCGCCGTTACCCAGCAGATGGTCGAGAATTTCGCAGCCGGCGGCGCGGCGATCAACCAGATCTGCGTGACGCACGACCTCGGCCTGAAGATCTTCGACCTGGCGCTCGATTATCCGACCGGCGACATCACCTGCGAGGCAGCGCTTTCGGAGCGCGATTGTGCCGCGACCATGGCCTTCGGCATGGAAGCGGTCGCCGGCGGCACCGACCTCCTGTGCATCGGCGAGATGGGCATCGGCAACACCACCATCGCCGCCGCCATCAACTATGCGCTCTATGGCGGCACGGCGGAGGAGTGGGTCGGGCCGGGCACCGGTTCGCATGGCGAACTGCTGCAGCGCAAGATCGCGGCGGTGGAGACGGCGGTCGCCTTCCACAAGGACCATCTCTCCGATCCGCTGGAGGTGCTGCGCCGGCTCGGCGGACGCGAGATCGCGGCGATGGCCGGCGCCATCCTCGCCGCGCGCATGCAAAAAATCCCGGTGCTGCTCGACGGTTACGTCACCACGGCGGCGGCGGCGATCCTCAAGGCCGCCAATCCGGCGGCGCTCGACCATTGCCTTATCGGCCATGTCTCGGCCGAGCCGGGACATCTGAAGGCGATCGAAAAGCTCGGCAAGACGCCGCTGTTGGCGCTCGGCATGCGGCTCGGCGAAGGCACGGGTGCTGCGTTGGCGGCGGGGATCGTCAAGGCCGCCGCCGCCTGCCATTCCGGCATGGCGACGTTTGCCGCGGCCGGCGTCTCCAACAAACAGTGAGACCGGCGATCGCTCGCGTCTTGCGGAGCGGACGGCGAACCTATATGCGCTGGGCCTGATATCCGGCAGGACGGGGGACAGGCATGGACAGGGTTGTTGAAAAGAAGCGGGGCCTCCGTCATTTCTTTGCGGCAGCCAGCTATTCCTGGGGCGGCTTTACCCGCCTGCTGAGGGAATCGGCCTTCCGCCAGGAAATCCTGTTCTTCCTCGTCGCCGTGCTGCTGTTCGCCGTCATCGGGGCGAGCCTGGCGGAGTTCCTGACGCTCGTCATCCTCTGCCTGCTGCTGTTCGGCTTCGAGGCCCTGAACACCGCGATCGAAGAGCTCGTCGATCGCATTTCCCCGGAAATCTCGGCGGTCGGCAAGAATGCCAAGGATCTCGGCTCGTTTGCCGTGCTCTGCCTGCTCGTCTCGACCAGCCTTTTCATTGTTTTCGTCATCGCCCGCCATCTCGTCGGTTTCTGACAGCCTGCCCATTCCTAAAACGGTTCAGGGAAAGGACCTTCGCCCTGTATGGAGCGGGGCGGGTCCGGCATGTGCCGCGGGAACGGGAAATATCTTGGCGGCGAGCCCGGGTCGGATTGCCGGCCCGATGCTTTGGTGGAGGCGGCCGGCCGATATGACAAGGCGGCGAAAGGGGGCGATGCCGTGGCTCTCGACGCATTCGTCGACGTGCAGATGCAAGCTAGCGGATTGCTTACTATTTTTGGTGGCCTGGCGCCTGCCGTGCGGATGATCCTTGCGGCGTAGCCCGTCTGTCTGTTGAGTGTGTCTGGAGGCAACCGGCGGGCCGGTTGCGACAAGCGCCGGGAGGCTATCGTCATGGGCCTGCAGCAGTTCATCGTACAGCAATTCATCAAGCACCTCGGGAAGACCGCCAAGCAACACGGCGGTTTCCAGACGGCGGTCTATTCACAGTCGCTCGAGCCGGTCTACTCCATGATCAGCGATGCGGCGATGGCGGAAGGCATCTGCGAGGCGAGTTCGGCGCGCTGGGTGGCCGAGCACGCCAAGGGGTCCTCCTTCTTCCAGTGGATTCACGACAAGAACGGCAAGATCAAGAGAACCGCCATCGTCGATCTGGCCGCGCAGCAACGCGCCGGCGAGGCGAAGAAAAGCCAGGACCGGGCTTCGGAGGAGTTCCTCTTCGGCGAGGGACTGATTCGCCGCACCAACCCGCTGATGAAACGATCCGGACGGGAAATGGTGCCGACGCGATCCTTTGCCGAAGGGGTGGGCAATGTCGGAATCAATTTGCCGAAGGCCATGACGGCTTCCAGGTTGATCACCGGCTACTATGTGATGATCGGCATCTACGGCAGCAGCGGCGCACATTCCATGGCCGCCTATATCGGCCAGGACATCTGCTTTTTCGATCCGAATTTCGGCGAATACTGGTTTCCGGACCAGGCCAATTTCGTAAAATGGTTCCACGAAAGTTTCTGGCTGTCCTATCGCATCGGCGGCCTGGATCACCATTTCCATCTTCGGGAATACGCACCGAAGATGAAGTTCGTCACCCAGTACGGCAGGATCAACAGGGTTGCGATGGGCGGGAATTGATCCCGAAACACGGGGAATCAGGCTGAGAACATGTTGTATGTTCAAGGTCATTCCTTTCTGAAATACGCTTTAAAGGTGTATATTATTTTTGATTGCGCGTGAAAGCGGCTGGTGGATCGGCCAAGATTGGTCACGTCCGGTGTTGCCGGGTGAGCAATGTTGACGCCGGCCCCATCGCCCGCCAAGCCTTTGAGCCGTTGGAGCATGATGTGTCCAAATCATGCGCCGAAGAGGCTTTGCAGGGCTATGCCCGTTTTCAAAAAAGGAGGATTGCCGTGGGGCTCGCGCAATTCGTCGTCAAGCAGTACATCAAGGTGCTCGCTTCGAGCGCAAAAAAGCATAACGGTTTCCAGACGTCGGCCTATTCCCAATGCCTGGAGCCGGTGAACAGCATCATCAGCAAGCATGAGACGACGCGCGAAGGCATCTGCGAAGCGACGTCGGCGAAATGGATCGCCATGCATGCCAACGATTCCTCGCTGTTCAACTGGATCTACGACGACAACGGCAAGATCAACAAGGCAGCCGTCGTCAACCTTGCCTTCAATCAGATTCATGGCGAGACGCTACGCGATCCCTCGGGAAAGACCGACCAAGATCGTGCCTCGGAGATCTACCTGTTTTCGCAGGGCCTGATGCGCCGGACGAAGACGGTTCAGGGCGTCGGCGGGCTGCGGCAGGAACGGACCATCATGGAAGGCAACAAGTCGTCGGGCAATGTCGGCGTCCAGTTGTCGAACGGGTTGGTCTCGTCGAAGATCACGGCCGGCTTCTACGTCATGATCGGCGTCTATGGCCCCGGTGGCGGGCACTGCATGGCCGCCTTCATCGGGCAGGACGTCTGCCTGTTCGATCCGAATTTCGGCGAATACTGGTTTCCGAACCGCGGCGATTTCGTCAAATGGTTCCAGTCGGCATTCTGGCTGCCCTATCGGGTCGGCAGGCTCGATGCGCGCTTCACGTTGCGGGAATACGGGGTGCGGATGAAGTTCGTCACCAAGCAGGGCGAAATGAACGGCAAACGCATCGGCGGCAAATACTGATCGTTCCGGCGGCAAGGCAGCGTTGCCCTGCCGCGACCGTCTACGCCGTTGCCGTCAGCTGTCGTCAGGCGAAACTCTTCTTGCGGCGTGCCACGGCGTGCGCCTCTTCCACGGCCGGCAGGCTCTGCAGCACACGCTTGGCGGGCAGGATGGCGATGACTTCCGTGCCCTCGCGCAGTTTCGATTTCAGGGTGAACTGGCCGTCGTGCTTGGCGAGGATCGCCTGGACGATCGGCAGGCCGAGGCCGGTTCCCTGTTCGGCGCTCTTGATGGCGATCGAGCCCTGGCCGAAGGCGGAGAGCACGACCGGGATCTCTTCCTCGGGAATACCCGGGCCGTTGTCCTTGATCGACAGGTATTGGCCGCCGCCGGCGGTCCAGCCGACCTTGACCATGATCTCGCCGCCCTGCGGCGTGAATTTCACCGCATTGGACAGCAGGTTCAGCACCACCTGCCGCATCGATTTCTCGTCGGCCCAGACGGAGGGAAGCCCTGCCTCGAACTGCGACGAGATGGTGATGTTCTTGCCGTGGGCGCGCAGCTGCACCATGCCGATGCAGTCTTCCGAAATCTCCAGCAGCGAGATCGCTTCTTCGTTGAGATCGTAACGCCCGGCCTCGATGCGCGACAGGTCGAGGATTTCGTTGATCAGGTTCAGCAGGTGCTGGCCGGAGCGGTGGATGTCGTTGGTGTATTCCTTGTAGATCGGATTGTTGAGCGGCCCCATGACTTCCGTCGACATTACCTCGGAGAAGCCGAGGATGGCGTTGAGCGGCGTGCGCAGCTCGTGCGACATCGAGGCGAGGAACCGCGACTTGGCGAGGTTGGCCTCCTCGGCACGGCGGCGGGCTTCGTCGGACATGGATTTCGCCACTTCGAGTTCGGCGATCAGGTCGTCCTTTTCCGACTGGAAGGAAAGCAGCTTCTGGTTCGACTGGAACAGGCGGTCGGTGATGTAGATGAAGAAGACCAGCGCCGTGACGACCATGGCCGTCAGGCCGATGTCGAGCACATCGTGCGAGAAGGCCGTCTTGATGCCGAGGGCGATTGCGGTCGGTGCGAAGGCGAACAGCACGGCCCGGCGCAGCATGAAATTGGCCAGCGCCGTCGCCGACAATGCCACGAGCAGGGCGGCGCCCTTGAACAGGGTATAGGTATTGCCGCCGCAGACATCGCAGCCCTGCAGCGCGAAATAGGCCCAGCCGCAGCCGTTCAGGACCTGGCCTGCAAGCAGCCATTTGCGCCATTTGAGCGCGTTTTCGGCCGTCATCTCCTGGCTGTTGGCGCGCCGGGCGATGAGGATGTTGACGGAGTGGAAGGTCAGCGCCATCAGCGCCCAGGCGATGAGCGCCAGCTCGCGGCTGAAATAGATGCCGGTGGCGGCGGTGAGGAGCACGAGCAGCGGCACCACCGTGGCGCCTTGCAGCACGGCACCGAGATGCATCATCATCATCTCGCGGTCGAAGAGTTGCACACCGGACTGGCTGGATTGCAAGCGCTCGCGAGTCGTCTTCACGGCCTTTGCCACAGCCTTGTTCTTGTGGCTGCGGGAAAGATCCACGATGATCTTGTCGGTCGAGGAGCTGACGCCTTTATTCATAGGTCCAATGAACGCAATACCGGTCAATGATTGCAGCCTAGCGGCGAATCCTTAAGAGATTGCTGCCGGGAAAGAATTTGTTTGCCATCTTTGCTCAGGTTTTGTTGGGAATAGGGACGAAAGTGTGAAACGCGGTTTTCGCCTGCTGCGCGACGGGGTGACGGCCTTTGCGCTTCTCGCCTTCATCGGCCTGATCGCGCTCAAGCTGCAGTCGGCAAGGGACGCTGAAATGAATGGTCCTTTCGTGATCGTCGACGGCGATACGCTGGCTGCCGATGGCAGCCGGCTCAGGCTCGTCGGCCTCGACGCGCCGGAACGCGGACAATCCTGCGGCGAGGGCGAGAAGGTCTGGGCGTGCGGCGAGGTGGCCCGCACGCTGCTGCAGGACATGCTTGCCGGCCGCCAGGTGCAATGCCGGGGCCATCGCCGCGACCGCTACGGACGCCTGCTGGTGACCTGTCGTGCCGGCGGGACGGATCCCGCCGCCGCGTTGGTGCGGCGTGGACTTGCCGTTTCCACCGGCGGATACGATACGGAGGAACAGGCCGCCCGCCTCGAAAAGACCGGCATCTGGTCCGGTCCTTTCGACAGGCCGGCCGACTGGCGTCACCGCGAAGGCATGATGGTGGAAGCGCCGTCCTGGCTGGATGACATCGCCTTCCGGCTCGGCCTGCGGGAGGCGGCGCCATGAGCGGGGAGACGCCTGGCGCCCTGTCGGCGGCAATCGCCGCCTGTCGCATCTGCCGCGATGCACCGGCACGCGGCATGGGGGACCGGTTGCCGCATGAGCCCCGGCCCGTGGTGGTGCTGTCGGCGACGGCGCGCATCCTGATCGCCGGCCAGGCGCCGGGCTTGCGGGTGCACGAGAGCGGACTGCCGTTCAACGATGCGTCCGGCGACAGGCTGCGCGCCTGGCTCGATGTCGATCGCGAGACCTTTTACGACGCCGGCCGTTTCGCCATCGTGCCCATGGGGTTCTGTTTTCCCGGCTATGACGCCAAGGGCAGCGACCTGCCGCCGCGCCGGGAATGCGCGCCGTTCTGGCGGCAGAGGGTGATCGATGCCATGCCGCAGGTCGATATGGTGCTGGCGGTCGGCCAGTACGCCCAGGCCTGGCATCTCGGATCGCGGCGGCAGGCCTCGATGACCGATACGGTGATGGCATGGCGGCAGTATTGGCAGGCGGAAGGCGGGCCAAAAGTGCTGCCCTTGCCACATCCGAGCTGGAGAAACACCGGATGGTTGCGGAAAAATCCCTGGTTCGAGGAGGAATTGTTGCCTTTCCTCAGAAAGCAGGTTCGAGAACGCCTATAATTGAAACAATATTCTTCCTTTGGCCGGATTTTTCGGTATAAAGAGAAAATAATTCGCAAGGGGCCGAAGTAATGGATCGACTGGACCGAAAGATTTTGCGTCTGCTGCAGGAGGATTCCACGCTCGCAGTGGCAGACCTCGCCAAGAAGGTCGGCCTGTCGACGACACCCTGCTGGCGCCGCATCCAGAAGATGGAAGAGGATGGCGTCATCCGCCGCCGCGTCGCCCTCCTGGACCCCGTCAAGGTCAACACCAAGGTGACCGTGTTCGTTTCGATCCGCACCAACGCCCATTCGATCGAATGGCTGAAGCGGTTCTCGGAAGTGGTGGTGGATTTCCCCGAGGTGGTGGAATTCTACCGCATGAGCGGCGACGTCGATTACCTGCTGCGCGTCGTCGTGCCTGATATCGCGGCCTACGACGCCTTCTACAAGCGGCTGATCGCCAAGATCGAGATTCGCGACGTTTCCTCGGCCTTTGCCATGGAGCAGATCAAATACACGACGCAACTGCCGCTGGACTACATGGTTCTGGAAAACCAGAAGGCCGGCGAAGAGTAAGGCGGCACTTGCCGTTTCCGCTGGCTTTATCGCTTCAGCCGGTTCAATATCTTTTCGCTGGTCAATTCCCGCACCGCATCCTTGCCGATCCAGCGTGCCGTCTTGTCGGGGCTTTCGGCAAGAGTGCGGGAGAGCGCCAGGGCTGCCGCATGGCAGGCGCGGTTGCGCTTGCCGATGTTGCGGAGCGCCCAGTTGACGGCCTTGCGGACGAAGTTGCGCGGGTCGCGGGCATGGAGTTCGATCAGCGGCAGGAAGGCGAGGAACGTCTCGTCCGGCTCCGTGCGCATATGGACGGCGGCACCGGCAATCATGGCAAAGGCCGTGCGGCGGACGAACTCGCGCGCGTCGTCGGCGAAGACCGGGATGAGCGCCGTCAGGCCGGCTTCCACGAACAGGTCCGCGGCGGTGTCGACGATTTCCCAGGAGTTGAAATCAGCGGCCCAGGCTTGTGCCTGCGACGATGTCAGGCGTTTCGGCTCGGCGGTGTAGAGCGCCAGCATGCGCGCCTCGCGGATATCGCTGTCCCAGAGCGTCATGGCGCGCTCATGGTTGCACTTGGCCTTGCGCGCGATTGTCTGCAGGTCCGGATTGGAAATGCCGAGCGCCCTGTCGGTGACGATACCGAAGCGGGCCATGCCGGCGATGCCGTCTTCCGATCGCAATGTTTCGAGATAGGCGCAAAGCTGTTGTGCGTCCCAGTCCGGGCGGGGCGTTTCGCCCGTCATTGCAGGTCTTCCCTCATTGCAGGTCCGACATGTCGAAACGCAGGTCTATCTGTTTCCAGACGTCGTAGTGCTCCGCATAGGACTGCAAGGCGGTGAACGGGGCGCAGCGCAGGATGGCGCGCCGGGCGCTGGCGACGATCTGGTCCTTTTCGTCTTTACCGGCGGGTGCAAGAAGCTCCGGCTCGCCGACAAGCGCACCGCCGCGGTCCAGATGGATGCGGTAGGTGATGACCGGCAGTGCTGCCGCCGTTGCCGGCAGCGACCAGCAGGTCGTGATCGTCCGGTGCAGCACGGCGGCAATTTCCGTTTCGATCTCCTGCGGGGATGCGGAAGCTGCGGGCCGAGGCGTCCCGGCAGCGCAAAACAGGGCAAGACACAAGCCCAGGATGCGCGCCGGGACCGCAGGCATCATTTCTTTTCCAGGCGGGCGAGCAGGGACGAGGTATCCCAGCGCCGGCCGCCCATCTGCTGGACGTCACCGTAAAACTGATCGACCAGCGCGGTGACCGGCAGCTTGGCGCCGTTGCGGCGGGCTTCGGAAAGCACGATGCCGAGATCCTTGCGCATCCAGTCGACGGCAAAACCGAAATCGTACTTGCCCTGGTTCATCGTCTTGTGGCGGTTTTCCATCTGCCAGGAGCCGGCCGCCCCCTTGGAGATGACTTCGACCAGTTTCTCGATGTCGAGACCGGCCTGCTTGCCGAAGTGGATACCCTCCGCAAGCCCCTGCACGAGGCCGGCGATGCAGATCTGGTTGACCATCTTGGCCAGCTGGCCGCTGCCGACCGGTCCCATCAGCCCGACCATGCGGGCATAGGCGTCGATCACCGGCCGCGCCTTTTCGAAGACGGCCTCCTCGGCGCCGCACATGACGGTGAGCACGCCGTTTTCGGCGCCCGCCTGGCCGCCGGAGACCGGGGCATCGATGAAGGCGCAGCCTTTGGCGCGGGCGGCTTCGTCGAGTTCGCGGGCCACTTCGGCGCTCGCCGTGGTATTGTCGATCAGCACGGCGCCGGGCTTGAGAGCGGCGATGACGCCGTCCTCACCGATGGTGACGGAGCGCAGGTCGTCGTCATTGCCGACGCAGGTGAAGACGAAATCGGCATCGCGGGCGGCCTCCGCCGGCGTCTTGCCGGCCTTGCCGCCAAAAGCCGCCACCCAGGCCTCGGCCTTGGAGAAGGTGCGGTTGTAGACGGTGACGTCGTGTCCGCCCTTGGTCTTCAGGTGGCCGGCCATGGGGTATCCCATGACGCCAAGGCCGATGAATGCGACTTTTGCCATGCATGCTGCTCCTCGAAAATCGAGTGACAGGAGTAGCGGAAAGGCAGGGCCGGGGGAAGGGTATAACCACCGCGATCAGACTTGCCCGCAGGCCCGGTCGCGGTGATCAGCTCACTTCAGCTTGGCAATCACCAGATGCCCCGGCGTCGGCTGGCCGTCCTCCATGCGGACGTTGATGTCGGTGATGTCGAGGAGTTCGAAGCCGGTGGCCGTCAGGCGGTCGCGCACGTAACCTTCGGTATGGGCGAAACGCTGCTTGGCGTTGACCATGTAGGCGCGGCCGGCGAAGGTCTCTTCCGGCAGGGTTTCCGAGGAGAAAGCGAAGATGCCGTCGGGCAGCAGGTTTTCGGCGGTGCCGAAGAACAGCGGTTCCAAGGCGCCGAGATAGGGCAGCACGTCAGTGGCGGTGATGATATCGAAAGGCTCGTCGTCATTGTCTTCGAGGAAATCCTCGACTTCGGCGACGTAAAGGGTCTCGTAGACTTCCTTTTCGTGGGCGATTTCCACCATGTTTTCGGAAATGTCGATGCCGGTCAGATCGTCGACCATGTCTTGCAGCGCTTCGCCGGTGAGGCCGGTGCCGCAGCCGAGGTCGAGCAAGCGCTTGAACGGGCCGAGGCCGAGCGCCTGCAGCCGCTGCCGCACCATCATCGGCACGGCATAACCGAGCTGTTCGACCAGCACGTCCTCGAACACTTCGGCATGCTGGTCGAAGAGGGTTTCGACATAGGCGTCGGGCGCCTTGGGCGGCGTCTCGCCCCGTCCCATGGCGGCGATGCGCACCGCGGCTCCGCCGTGATCTTCGGGATCGAGCGCCAGGACTTCTTCATAGGCCTTGACGGCGGCATCGACATCGCCGGCCTTTTCAAGCGCCAGCGCGCGGTTATAGGCTTCTGCGAGCGCTTCTTCGTCGATCTTGGTCATGGCCGGTTCCTAGCTGAAGTCGTTTCGACTGCCTCTAAGCTCCGCAGGGCCGATTGGCAAGGGAACGGTTTGCCGCCCCGGCCGTTTCCCCGATATGCCATGGACGAATGCAGGTGACGACCGATGCCCCGCGAACTGAGCGGACTCACACTGGAGCATGCCGAGGCCGGCGAAAAGCCGGCGCTGTTTCCCTCGAATTCGGCAGAGACGATCAATTCGCTGGTGCATTATTACCGCGGCGAACTCGGACGGATGACCAGCTGGCGCGACCGCATCGACCGGACCTCCAACTGGGCCATCACCATGGTCGCGGCGCTTCTTTCGGTGTCGCTTTCGACGCCGACGTCGCATCATGGCGTGGTGCTGTTCGGCATGCTTCTGGTGTCGCTCCTCCTGTTGATCGAGGCGCGTCGCTACCGTTTCTTCGACGTCTACAGGGCAAGGGTGCGATTGCTCGAGCGCGGCTATTTTGCCGAACTGCTCGGCGGCCGTTCCGAGATCGGCACGCAATGGCAGGCGGCCATTTCCAAAAGCCTCAGGTCGCCGCTGTTTCTGATGGACTATCGCGAAGCCCTGTTCCGCCGGCTCAGACGCAACTATTGCTGGATGTATCTCATCCTGCTGTTGGCGTGGCTGCTGAAGATAACGTCGCCGAAGCTGCAGCCCGACGGCTTGCCGGTGGAGCGCGCCTGGACCGACGTCGTCGCCAATGCGGCGCTCGGACCGCTGTCCGGTTGGTGGGTTATCGCTACGGTGGCAATCTTCTATGTCCTCGTGCTGTTCGGCTCATTGCATGTCGAGCCCGACGACGGCGAACTCGCGCATGGCGAAGTGCATGTTTGAGCCCGTCAATTGAGGATGAATTCACCCCTCAAGCCGCGCCATTCGCTGGCCGAAATCAGCTTGCGGTGGAAATAGCGCACGGAATGCAGCGGGCCGTCGAGCTTCTGCTGCCAGAACTTCAGGAAGGTCTTCATTTCCGGGAAGTCGGGGGCGAGGTCGTAGGCCTGCCAGACGAAGGTTTGCAGTATAGTCTGGTGATCGGGCATGCGGTAGAGGATATGGGCGGTGGTAAGACCATAACCCTTCAGTTGCAGTTCCATGTCCTTGTTCATCGACAACCTCGCTTTCAAAGCTCCACTCTGATTTCGGGTGGTCCTTGAAATGGAAACATGCGACGGTTAACGGATGCTTTACGAAAGGCCGTGTATGAGCTTTTTCGGCAAAAAATTCAAATGTTTAGCAGCAGACATCGGAGAGTGCTGCCAAACGGCTCAACGCTTGAGATGTCGCGTCAGGCGGGCTTCGATCGACGCCCAGACATGACGGAGCACCTCGACGATGGAGAGGTAGAAGATCGCCGCCCAGAGGTAGGCCTGGTAATCGAAGGTGCGCGAGAAGGCGTAACGCGTCTGGCCCATCAGGTCGAGCACCGTGACGACGGCGACGACGGCCGATCCCTTGATCATCAGGATGATCTCGTTGCCGTAGGGGCGCAAGGCGACGATGAGCGCCTGCGGCAGGATGATCTTGCGGAAGGTTACCATCGGCGGCAGCCCGAGGGATTGGGCGCCCTCATGCTGACCTTTCGGCACGCTCTGGATCGCGCCACGCAGGATTTCCGCCTGGTAGGCGGCGGTGTTGAGTGTCATCGACAGCAGGCCGCAATACCAGGCCTCGCGGAAGAACCACCACAGGCCGACGGCCTCCAGTTGCGGCCGAAAGGAGCCGAGGCCGTAATAGATCAGGTAGAGCTGCGCCAGGAGCGGCGTGCCGCGGAAGATGTAGACATAGGCGTAGGCGAGGCCGTTCGCCACGCGGTTGCCGGACATACGGGCAAAGGCGATCGGCAGGGAAAGGGCGGCGCCGAAGACGATCGACAGGCTCACCAGCGAAGCCGTCACCCACAGGCCGGAGAGGTAACGCGGTCCATAACGGACGAACTTGTCGGTATCCCAGTTGGAAATCATCATGTAGACCAGCCCCGCGGCGAGCAGGGCCCAGACGATCAGCATCAGGATGCCGGCGATGCGTGCGGCCGAGATCGACTGGACCTTGGCGGCCGGAGCGGGGCGGGGCGGGATCATGCGCTCGACGAAACTCATCGGCGCACCTCCGACCGCCGCGCCCATCGCTCGATCAGCCGCAGGCCGCCCGAGGAGACGACGGCAAGCACCAGGAACAGGATGCAGGCGAGAAGATAGAAGAAGAAGGCTTCCTTGCTGACCTTGGCGGCCACGCCGGTCTGCCGCAGGATATCCGACAGACCGATGATCGACACGAGCGCCGTATCCTTCAGCAGGTTCATCCAGAGGTTCCCCAGGCCGGGCAGCGCGATGCGCACCAGTTGCGGCACGATGATCAGCAGCATGGTGCGGCCGCGATGCAGGCCGAGCGCGTCGCCGGCCTCATATTGCCCGTTGGGGATTGCCTTGAAGGCCGAAAGCAGCACTTCCGAACAATAGGAGGAGAAGACCACCGACAGCGCCAGCATGCCGGCGAAAAAGGCGTTGATCTCGATGCGTTCCTCGAAACCGATGGCTGACAGCCCCGACTGGATGAGGATCTGCGCCCCGTAATAGACGATGAACAGCGTCAGGAGTTCGGGGAGGCCGCGGAAGATGGTGGTGTAGATGCCGGCGGCGAGCCTGAGCGTCCGGTCCTTCGACTGCATGGCGAGCGCCACGAAAAAACCGATCAGCAGGCCGAGCGGCAGGGTGGAGAGCGCAAGCGTCAACGTCACCTTGACGCCGAGGGCGATCTCGTCGCCCCAGCCGGTATCGCCGCAGGCGACCAGGCTTGACGAGCCGAACAGGGAAAAAAGGCCGACCGGTCCGCACAGCGGATCCAGAGCATAGGTAATCCAGGCCCAGAACGAGCCCAAGGCGGAAAACAATCCGCTCATGCCGGTACATCCCCTTTGCGGCCTTCATGTATGGATCGGCCGCTTGTCGTTGTTGTCATCTTTGTCAAACAAAAATGGCGGAAGAGCAAGCCTTCCGCCATCGTTTGTCAGGCGCGACCGATCTCAATCACCATAGACGTCGAAATCGAAATACTTGGCGTTGACTTCCTTGTACTTGCCGTTCGCGCGGATCGCCTTGATGGCGGCGTTGAATTTTTCGCGCAGCGCGTCGTCACCCTTGCGCACGGCGATGCCGGCGCCGGGGCCGTTGATCTCGATGTCGATCGGCAGCTTGGCGAGGATCTTGCAGCAGGCGCCGGCTTCCGACTTCACCCATTCGGACAGCACCACGACGTCGTCGACGACACCGTCGATGCGGCCGTTGGTGATGTCGAGCTTGTATTCGTCGGTGGTCGGATAGAGCTTCAGCTCGGACTTCTTCAGGTGTGCTTCGGCATAGTTGGCGTGCGTGGTCGAGGACTGCGCGCCGATGACCTTGCCGGCGAGGGCATCTTCGGTTGCTTCGGTGATCGTCGAATCCTTCGGTACGGCGATCGCCGGGCCGGTATTGTAATATTTGTCGGTGAAGTCGACCTTCTCCTTGCGCTCCGGCGTGATCGACATCGAGGCGATGATGGCGTCGAATTTTTTCGCCTGCAGCGCCGGGATGATGCCGTCCCAGTCCTGGGTGACGAACGTGCACTCGGCTTTCATCTCTTCACAGAGCGCCTTGGCGATGTCGATGTCGAAACCGGTGAGCGTGCCGTCGGCTTCCAGATTGTTGAAGGGCGGATAGGCGCCTTCGGTGCCGATGATGATTTTTTCGCCATCTGCAAGCGCCGAGCCGGCGAAAAGCGACATGGCTGCGATGGAGGCAGCCGCCAGAAGACGGGTAGAAATACGCATGAGGATCCTCTCTGTTGGCCGGGTGCCTGCCGTTTGATTTTTTCCTGTCACCCGTTCTAAGGTGGAAACCTGCACCACCTTCCTTCGATATTCATCTGCTTTCGCATAAAATCAACCTGAAAACAAACGAACCCAACGAAAGGAGAAGACGGCTGCAGCCGGAATGGCGGGACGTTGGTTCTGGAACAAACCCCGTTTCTGCGCATTGGTGCGCAAGGCGCGCCATTCATCGCCGGTTAAGGCGCCGTTTCCTACTTTTTTAGGAAGAAGCGCTTCCTGTTCGTGTCTGCGTACAGGAGGGCCAATACGAATGTCCTGGCAACGAGGAAACAAGCCCATGACCCTTCGATCCACACTGTTCGCCACCGTGGCGCTGCCGCTTTCGGCCGTGCTGATGACGGGGCCGGCGCTGGCCGATGGTGCCTTGCGCACCTACGAGGTGGCACAAGCCAGCGACGACGAACAGCGCCAGTTGCAGGAGCAACAGGCAGCAGAGGAGGCGCAGCGCGCCGCTGAACAACAAGCTGCCCAGGAAGCGCAGCGTGCCGCCGAGGAACAGGCCGCGCAGGAAGCGCAGCGTGCCGCCGAGGAACAGGCCGCGCAGGAAGCACAACGCGCTGCCGAAGAGGCGCAGCGCGCCGCAGAACAGCAGGCTGCCCAGGAAGCTCAGCGGGCTGCCGAGGAGCAAGCCGCACAGGAAGCACAACGCGCTGCCGAACAACAGGCTGCCGAAGAGGCGCAGCGCGCCGCTGAGCAGCAGGCAGCCCAGGAAGCCCAGCGGGCTGCTGAGGAACAGGCCGCTCAGGAGGCACAACGCGCTGCAGAGCAACAGGCTGCCGAAGAAGCGCAGCGTGCTGCTGAACAGCAGGCTGCGCAGGAGGCGCAACGGGCTGCTGAACAGCAGGCTGCCGAAGAAGCACAGCGCGCTGCCGAGCAACAGGCCGGTGAAGAGGCGCAACGTGCTGCCGAACAGAAAGCTGCCGAGGAAGCCCAGCGTGCCGCTGATCAGCAGGCTGCCGAAGAGGCGCAACGCGCCGCCGAGCAGAAGGCTGCGGAAGATGCCCAGCGTGCTGCGGAGCAACAGCAGCAGCAGGAACAGCCTGTGGTCACGGAAGGCGAGCAGCCGGTCACCGGTGACCAGCCCGCGACCGCGCAGGACCAGCAGCAGCAACCGGCCGGCGGCGAACAGCAGCCCTCGGTGACCGAGGGTGAACAGCCGGCTCAGGAAAACCAGCCGGCGACCGCCGATGGCCAGCAGCAACCGGCCGATCAGCAGAATGCCGGGGAAACGGCGACCCAGCCCGTCGTGGTGCCGGAAATCGTCGATACGCGCAGCCAGGAAGAGAAGCAGGCGATCGCCGCCGATCCGTCGCGGACCAGCGAGACGGTCGTGCTTCCGGTCGAAAACGGTGCCGCCGTGCTCGACAGCGACAAAGACGCCGACAACCGCGGCGGCCAGACCTCACGCGAAGAGCGGCGCAAGCAGCGCGAGGCGCAACGCACCGAGGAACAGAACATCAAGCCGCCGACCAGCGATGCCGAGGCGCAGGCGACAGCCACAGCCGTCGAGACGAAGGTGATTCGCCAGCAGATCGAGGAAAAGGGCCGGCGCATCAAGGAAACGCCGGAGTTCGAACTGCCGGCGCGCCGCGATGCTGAGGCTGGTGGCACGACGATCAGCAACAACACGGTGAACAATACGATCAACAACATCAGCATCGTGCAGCAGAACGACAACCGGACGGTGCTGCGTGTCGATGACCGCTATGTGGTGCGCAGCGACGACCGGCCGCGGCTGCGTCGCGATGCGGAGGACAGCTTCTACGAGGAACTGTCGCGCGGTCGTGTCCGTGAAACCATCGTGCGTTCGAATGGCGTGCGGCTGGTGACGATCTACAATGCCTACGGCGACGTCATACAGCGCACGCGCATCGGCCGCGACGGTGAAGAATATCTGCTGGTCTTTGCGCCGGAGGCAGACCGCAGCCGTCCGCCGCTGGTCCGCGACGCCGGCGACGACCTGCCGCCGATGCGCCTGCGCATTCCGGTCAGCGACTACATCGTCGATACCTCCGAGGATTTGAACCGCGACTACTACGAATTCCTGGCCGAGCCGCCGGTCGAGCGTGTCGAACGCACCTATTCGATCGACGAGGTGCGTTATTCCGCCCGCCTGCGCGACAAGGTACGCCGTATCGACCTCGACACCATCACCTTCGCTTCCGGCAGTGCCGAGGTGCCGATGAGCCAGGCGAAGACGTTGCGCAAGGTGGCGGATGCGATGACGAAGGTTCTCGACCGCGATCCGGGCGAAACCTTCCTGATCGAAGGCCATACGGATGCCGTCGGTTCCGACCAGAAGAACCTGATCCTCTCCGACCAGCGTGCCGAAGCGGTGGCTGCGTTGCTGACGGACGTCTACGGCATCCCGCCGGAAAACCTGGTGCCGCAGGGTTATGGGGAGCGTTACCTCAAGGTGCGCACCCAGGCCAGCGAACAGCAGAATCGCCGGGTGACCGTGCGCCGCGTCACCTCGCTGGTGCGGCCGGTGGCCAAGGCGCAATAAAGTGACGGCAAGCCGATGACGAAGCCCACCGGGGCGATCCGGTGGGCTTTTTGCTGCCAGAGCCTTATGTTTCCACGCAAGACCGCCGCACTTTTTTGCTGGCTTCGCTTCAGGCGGGATCGGGAAGGCCGACCGTGCGGGCGATGAAATCGGCAATCGCCGGCGTATCGTCGAGATCGAAGACGGGCAGGGTGGTATCGGAGACAGCATGGTCGGCGGCGATGGCGACGATGTGCGGATCGCCCGGCGCCAATGGCTCGCGGTTTTTCGCCTCGACGCGCCGGGCTTCGATCTTGGGAATCGGTTCGCGCTTGTAGCCTTCGATCAGCACCAGGTCGCAGGGGGCGATGCGGGCGAGAATCTCTTCGAAGTTGGGCTCCGGGGCGCCGCGCAACTCGTGCATGATGGCGTAGCGGGTGCCGGAGACGATGGTGACCTCATGGGCGCCGGCCTCGCGATGGCGAAAGCTGTCGGCGCCGACCTTGTCGATATCGAAGTCGTGATGGGCGTGCTTGATCGTCGAGATGCGGTAGCCGCGGCGGGTGAACTCGCTGACGAGCCGGACGGCGAGGCCGGTCTTGCCGGAATTCTTCCAGCCGGAAATGCCGAAAATGCGAGGCCCGGTCATGCGTGGAAATGCTCCAGGAATTTTTGCGCACGAGCGAAATCGTCCGGCGTGTTGACGTTGAAGAACGGGTCGAGAGGGCCGGCCGGCGTCTCCACGAAGGGAAAATCGACTTCGCGAGTGACATGGCGGCCGAAGAAGTCGCGCAAGCGCCGGCGTTCGTCGGTGCGCAGAAACATCTCCATGTCAGCCGAAAGCGAAAGCGGCCAAAGGCCGAAGACCGGATGATCCTGCCCGCCGGAAACGGCGATGACGATCTCGTCGGTTCCCTTGATGGCGGCGTGCAGACGCAAAACCAGGTCGGCAGGGAAGAACGGGCTGTCGGAGGGCACGGTGAGGATGTGGGTTGTGCCTGTGTCTTGCCGCAGCGCGTGGTGCAGTCCGGCCGCGATGCCGGCGATCGGTCCGGCCTGGCCGGCGACCGTGTCGGGCACCAGCGGCAGCCCGAAGCTTTCGGGCCAGCCGGGCGGCGCGTTGAGGGCGACGGATGTCACCTGTGGCGAGAGGCGGTCGATGATGTGCCGCAGCATCGGCACGCCGCCGAGCGGCAGCAGCGCCTTGTTGCTACCCATCCGGCTCGACCGCCCGCCGGCAAGCACGATGGCCGGAACCGGCAATTCCTCAGGATTGGCAATGGTCGTCATCAGGGTTTTTCCGTTGCTGTGGAGGATGCCGTCAGAGCCGGTTTTTCCATGGAGACGGTCTTTGCCGTTGCCTCATCCTGCCGTTTCCGCTCGCGATGGAAGGTGTAGAGGCCGGAGGCGATGACGATGGCGATGCCGGCGAGCATCGGCAGGTCGGGCATGTCGCCGAAGAAGATCATGCCGAGCACGATCGCCCAGAGCAGCGCAAAATAGCGAAACGGCGCGATGAAGGAGATTTCGCCGGTACGCATGGCGATGATGATGCATTGATAGCCGACCAGCACGAGCACCGAGGCGGAGAGCAGGATGGCAAAACTTTCCGCCGACATCGGCCGCCAGCCGCCCATCGGCTGCGTCAGCAGCGCGCCGGCGACGCAGCCGGTGACGGCGGTCGCCAGCGTCACCATCAGCGACGGCACTTCGGAGCGCACCTGGCGCGTGGCGAGGTCGCGGGCGGCGGTGAAGAAGGTACAGAGGACGACGGAAGCGGAGGCAAGGCCAAAGCCTTCCGCGCCTGGCCGGATGATGATCAGCACGCCGACGAAACCCACGGCGATCGCCGTCCATCGCCGCCAGCCGACCGGTTCGCCGAGAAAGACGGCAGCCCCCAGCGTCACCACCAGCGGCAGGGCCTGCAGGATGGCGGCGGCATTGGCGAGCGGTATCGCCGCGATGGCGGTGAGATAGGTGATGGCGGCGAGGATCTCGAAGAGGACGCGCAGCAGGATCATCGGCTGCAGCAGCACCCGCCATGGGCGCAAGGCCCCAAGATGCCGGGCGATGAAAAACACGAGGACGGTCGTGACGATGCCGCGGACGCACATGATCTGCCCGACATTCATGACCGGCGTCACCGCCTTGATCAGCGCATCGTTGCCGGAGAAACCCGCCATGGCCGCCATCATCAGCAGTGCGCCGCGGGTATTTCTCGACAGAGACATGCGACGATTCTCGAATTCGAATTGTCTTTTCTAGTCACCGGCCTGCAGAATTGCCATTCCCGCAATCGCGGGAAAGAAAAGAATTCTTTTTGTGCAACTGCGATATATGCGTGCAGCCGAATGAAAAATGACCACACAGGTCACAAATTTTCTTTAAAAAACAAATAGTTTTTGGGAAACGTACGTGCGGCTCTTAATGCTTCCTCAACGTTCATTTCGCAGGCTGTGGCACAAGGCTTTTGCATGACGCAACGGCATGCCTTTCCGTATGTCGGAGGATGAACCTTTCGACAGGTCGGACCATCGGGCGAGGTTGCCGTGTTTTTTATCGATCGTCTCCTGCAGAGCCGCCGGATCGTTACCAAGGTGCTGTTGTTCGTCGTGCCGCTGGTGGTGTTGATCACCGGCGTCGGCGTCGTCGGTTATTACACCGCCAACATGCTCAACGGGCATATGACCGTGACGCGGGCGACGATCGAGAATATCGGCGATTTCGAGAACCTGCAGGCGGCGCTCCTGAATTTCACCGGCGCGCCGAACGAGGAAAGCCGACAGGCCCTGCTGGAAACGATCGACAAGCAGGAGGCCGGCATCGGCGTGCTGCAGGGCCTGCTTTCGACGCCGGAGCAGCGGGCGCAGGTGGAAAGCGTCACCGGCTTGGCGCCGCGCATGCGCGATCAGGCCGCTGCCTTGTGGACGATCAAGCTGCAGCGTGACGGCATCGACACGGAGATGGGCAGCGAGCTGGCATCGCTGCGCGACTATGGCGAGGCTGCCAAGAAGCAGGTCGATGTCGTGCGCAAGGAGTTTTCCGACAAGGAAGCCTTCGCCAAGGGCCTGCTCTATGATGCCGCCGCCTTCAAGGCGCTGTCGGATCGCATGGGCAAGCTGCGCGCCGCCGTGCAGATGGAGTCGTCCGCCGGCAAGCAGGTGAAGACGGCAGGCACCTATCTGGTGGCGCTGACGAAAGAAATCGGCCAGGGAGAAAAGATCGTCTCCGAAAAGGGCAGGGCTTCGGTCAAAACCGTGAAGGATATCGTCGGCAAGGTCGAGGCGGTCCTCCAGGGAGGCGATGCCGACGATGCCAAGAGTGCGGCCCTGGCGGCGCTTCTCGCCGATTTCCCGGCAATCGAAAAGAAGCTCGCCGATCTTGCCATGCGCAATTCCAACACGGCGGCGGAACGGTTCGTCGGCCTCGACCAGGAGGTCAGCCAGCTGCGCGATCTCCTTGGTTTCGTCGACCAGTCGCTGCAGACCATCGACAAGCTGCAACTGCATATCGGCCAGATGCGCACGACGCTGACCGCCGATGCCCGCGAAGTGGTGCTGAGCGACCTGGCGGAACTGACGATTTCCAGCGCGGTGATTTCGCAGCTCGGCGCCAAGAATTCGACGATGCGCGACTTTTCCGCCAAGGTGATGCCGATTGTCTCTCTGGTCGAAAAATCGTCCACCGACGTGCTGCTGACGGCGGCGAACTGGCAGACGGCACGCACGGCGACGGTCGATATCCTCTCGTCGTCAATGGCGGCGCTCAAGCATTTCGTCAGTACGGCGCAGGAAGTCGGCAAGGAGGACAGCGAGCGTTCCGCCACCATCTCCGTCATCGCCATGGTCGCCGGCACGCTGCTCGCCATCGTCGGCGGCCTGATGCTGGTCGAGACGCTGCGCGGTCCGCTGCGGCGCGTCAACGAGATGATGACGCGGCTCGCCACGGGCGATCTCGACGTCGCCATCGATGGCCGCAGCCGCGGCGACGAGATCGGCGACATGGTTCGCTCGGTCGCCGTCTTCCGTGACAATGCGCGGGAGAACGTCCGGCTGGAGCAGGAGGCGGCTGCCGCCCGTACGCTTGCGGCCCGCGAAGAGGCCCTGCACGCGGCCGAGCGGGCACGCATCGAGGCCGAGCAGAAGCAGGCGCTGACGGCTTTGTCCGAGGTGCTGCACAAGCTGGCCGACGGCAATCTGGAGGTGGGCATGAGCGACAACCTCGCCGCCGATTTCTCCGAGATGGCCCAGACCTACAACCATGCCGTCGGCTCCCTGCGTCAGACGCTTGCCGACGTGCGCAGCACGACGGAGGAGATCCGCGGCGGCACCGGCAACCTGGCCGCCTCCGCCGACGACCTGGCGCGCCGCACCGAACAACAGGCGGCAGCGCTCGAAGAAAGTTCGCGGGCGCTGAAGCACCTGAGCGAAGTGGTGCGCACCACCGCCGACAGCGCCAAGCGCACGGCAACCTCCGTCAACGAGACGCAAGCCTATGCCGAGCGGTCCGGCGAGGTCGTGGCCCGCGCCGTCCAGGCGATGGGCGAAATCAACAGCTCTTCGGAAAAGATCGCCACCATCATCGGCGTCATCGACGAGATCGCCTTCCAGACGAACCTGCTGGCGCTCAATGCCGGCGTCGAGGCGGCGCGGGCAGGCGAGGCCGGCCGTGGTTTTGCCGTGGTGGCGCAGGAGGTGCGGGAGCTTGCCCAGCGTTGCGCCAGCGCGGCGCGCGAGATCAAGGGGCTGATTTCAGCCAGTTCCACCCAGGTGCAGAACGGTGTGCAACTGGTCGAGGAAACCGGCGGGGCGCTTTCGGTCATCATCGACCATGTCACCGAGGTGCAGCGTCTGGTGGCCGACATTTCCGCCGCCACCGGCGAACAATCGACGGGCATCACCGAGGTCAGCAAGGCCGTCAACGCGGTGGAACTCATCACCCAGCAGAACGCCGCCATGGTCGAGGAAAACAATGCCGAGATCCACGGGCTGCGCCAGCGTGTCGATCTGCTTGTGGAAGAGATCGAGCGGTTCAAGACCCGTGATCTTACCCTGCAGGTCGACATCGGCAGGCATGAACGCCGCAACTCAGGATCGTCCCGCCACGCGGCATGACGGTTCGGGCTGTTACGAAAACGACATGCAGAAACAACGGGCGAAGCTGAAAGATCGCGACACTTTTGTGCAAAAGCCAGCAGCTGGCGGTCGCTACTGGCTTTTGCATTTCAACTTCATTGCATCTGCGGCCTTTTCAAGAAGCTGCTGCGATCGGCGGATTTGATCCGCAGCCAGGCGTCGCGGCCGCCTCGCAGGATGCGCATGGGGATTTCCGCGCCGGCAGGACCGCTTTCCCAGACCTTGCGGTAGAAATCGGCCAATCCGTCCACTTCGCCATCGCGGATTTCCGAGATGATGTCGCCCTGGCGCAGCCCGGCCTTCGCCGCCGGCCCACCGTCCGCGACGCTCATCACCACCACGTCGCCGTTGCTTTCCGCGGAAAAGGCGCCGAGCCACGGACGCGCCGGCTTGTCGATCTGGCCGCGGTTGAGCAGGTCGTCGAGGATCGGCGCCAGCAGGTCGATCGGCACGATCATGTTGATGTCTGAGACCTCGCCCCTCCTGCTCATCTGGAGCCGCAACGAGCCGATGCCGAGCAGCCGGCCTTCCGCGTCAAGAAGTGCCGCGCCGCCCCAGGAGGGATGCGCCGGCGCGATGAAGATCGCCTCGTCGAGCAGATATTCCCAGTAGCCGGCGAATTCCTGCTTGGCGACGATCTTCGAGCGGACGAACTGGCCGAGGCCATCGGCGAAGACGACGGGATCGCCAAGCCGGGCATCCGCGGCGTTGCCGAGTTTGACGGCGGGCAGATCGAGCTGTCCCAGCGCCTGGACGAGCCCGAAGCCGGTCTCCTGATCGTAGGCGAGCGCATGGCCGGCGACGACGCGGCCGTCCTGGCACGTCAGCCAGATTTCTTCGGCTTCCGTGATCAGGTAACCGATGGTCAGCACGAGGCCGTTGTCGCGGATGACCACGCCGCTGCCTTCGCGGTGCGTGCCCAATGTATTTGCCGTGAAGGCGTCGTCCGGTATCGTCGAACGCACGGCCACGACGGACTGCAAGATCCTGTCCATATCCATGCTTTTATCCTGGCAAAGCGATTGTTTCAGTGCTCCCGAAGCCGCATACGCCGCTGCCGGGACTACCTTGATAGGTATGGAGCGTGGTGTCCGGCTACAAGGGGCTGGCCACAATCGCGATCAGCCGCCGGTGACGCTCATGTGGCGAGCGACGGCGGGCTTGCGGCGGACGCGGTCGATGATGAAGTCGTGTCCCTTCGGCTTGCGGCCGATCGCTTCGTCGATGGCGGCAAACAGATAGGCATCGTCCTCGGAGGCGCGCAACGCGGCACGTAGGTCTGCGGCGTCGTTCTGGCCGAGGCACATGTACAGCGTGCCGGTGCAGGTCAGGCGAACACGATTGCAGCTTTCGCAAAAATTATGGGTCATCGGCGTGATGAAGCCGAGACGGCCGCCGGTTTCCCTGACTTCGACATACCGGGCGGGGCCACCGGTCTTGTAGGGAATATCGACGAGCGTGAACTGTTCTTCCAGGTCGGCGCGCAGCTTCGACAGCGGCAAGTACCGGTCGGTGCGGTCTTCCTCGATCTCGCCCATCGGCATGGTCTCGATGACGGTCAGGTCCATGCCGCGGCCATGGGCGAAACGCAGCATGCCGGCGATTTCGGTCTCGTTGAAATCCTTCAGCGCCACGGCGTTGAGCTTGATCTTCAGGCCGGCTTTCTCGGCGGCGTCGATGCCTTCCATCACCTTGTGGAAATCGCCCCAACGGGTGATTTCCTTGAACTTTTCGGGATTGAGCGTGTCCAGCGAGACGTTGATGCGGCGTACGCCGCAGTCATAGAGTTCCTGGGCATGGCGGGCGAGCTGCGAGCCGTTGGTGGTCAGCGTCAGTTCTTCGAGGTTGCCGGCGTCGATATGGCGGCCGAGCTCGCGGATCAGGAACATGATGTTCTTGCGCACCAGCGGCTCGCCGCCGGTCAGCCGAAGCTTGCGGACACCCTTGGCGATGAAGGCGGAACAGAGCCGGTTCAGCTCTTCCAGCGTCAGAAGGTCCTTCTTCGGCAGGAAGGTCATGTTTTCCGCCATGCAATAGGTGCAGCGGAAATCGCAGCGGTCGGTCACGGAGACGCGCAGGTAGGAGACGGTGCGGCCGAAGGGATCCACCATCGGCGAGGGATCTGCGACCAGGGGCATGCCACCGGCCGAGGGTCTGACGATGCTGTTCAAGCCGTTTCCTCCTGATGAAACAATAATGTGTTATTTCGGAATGGGATCGTCAAGGCGGATGGTCGAACTATAGACGCAAAATGCACTTGCGCCCTATCGCCCTTACGACGTACTCCTGCCTGTGAGCAACTGCGGAAAAGACAATGACCGAACCCTGGCCCACCGAACTTCGCGTTTCCAAGGACCGGCAGCACCTGCTGGTTTCCTTCGACGACGGCCGGCGTTTCGACCTGCCGGCGGAGATGCTGCGCGTGCTGTCGCCATCGGCGGAGGTGCAGGGGCACGGGCCGGGCCAGAAACTGACGGTGCCGGGAAAACGCAACGTCGCCATCATCGGGGCAACGCCCACCGGCAATTATGCCGTGCGCATCGGTTTCGACGACATGCACGACACCGGCATCTTCACCTGGAAATACCTCTACGAACTCGGCGAGCGCGGCGCGGAACTGTTCGCCGACTATGAGCGCGAGCTTTCGGAAAAGGGCATGAGCCGGGATCATTCGGAAAAGCCGCGGTAACTCATTCGATTTCCAGTCGGGTTGAAAGGACAGAGTTTGGCAGCGGAAGCAAATGCGAACGATCTGGTGCAGGTGGTCGTGCTTTTGGCGGCAGGTGTCGCAGCCGTGCCGATCTTCAAGCGGATAGGCCTCGGCTCCGTGCTCGGCTATCTTGCCGCCGGCCTGGCGATCGGTCCTTTCGGGCTGGGCTTCTTCTCCGATTCGCAGGCGATCCTGCATATCGCGGAACTCGGGGTGGTGATGTTCCTTTTCATCATCGGGCTTGAGATGCAGCCTTCGCGATTGTGGGGCATGCGCAAGGATATTTTCGGCCTCGGCGCGCTGCAGGTGCTGAGTTGCATCGTCGGCCTGACCGGCGTCGGCATGGCCTTCGGGTTTTCGCCGATCGTCGCCTTCGTCGCGGGCACCGGTTTCGTGCTGACATCGACCGCCATCGTCATGCAGATGCTGCAGGAACGCGGCGCGATTTCGGCGCTGAAGGGGCAGCGTATCGTCTCGATCCTGCTGTTCGAGGATCTGGCCATCGTGCCGCTGCTGGCGCTGGTCGCTTTCCTCGGCAGCGGCGGCGAAACGGTCACGGTCACGGAGCGGCTGATTTCAGGCGCAATCGCGCTGGGTGCGATCGTCGCCCTGGTGCTTGCCGGACGCTACCTCCTCAACCCGCTGTTCAGGCTGTTGGCAGCCGCCAATGCGCGCGAGGTGATGACCGCCGCCGCCCTGCTGGTGGTGCTGGGATCGGCGCTGGCGATGCAGCTGAGCGGCCTCTCCATGGCCATGGGCGCCTTCCTCGCCGGCGTGTTGCTGTCGGAATCCTCCTTCCGCCACCAACTGGAGGCGGATATCGAGCCGTTCCGCGGAATCCTGCTCGGCCTGTTTTTCCTCGGCGTCGGCATGGCGATCGATCTCAAGGTGATCGCCGCCAACTGGCAGCTCGTCGCCGCCGGCGTCGTCTGCTACATGGTGGTGAAGGCGGTGATGATCTATGCCGTCGCCCGTCTGCTGCGCACCTGTCACGCCGAGGCACTGGAGCGGGCGGTGCTGATGGCGCAGGGCGGTGAATTCGCCTTCGTGCTTTATTCCGCCGCCATGGCGGTCGGCATCATCAACGGCGAGACGAATGCCATCCTCACGGCGACGATCATCATCTCCATGGTGCTGACGCCGTTGATGATCATCCTGCATGACCGGATCGTACCGAAGCAGCAGCCGGATACAAGCGGGCTGGCGCTGCCGGAAAATGTCGAGGGCACGGTGTTGCTGATCGGTTTCGGGCGCTTCGGGCAGATCGTGTCGCAGCCGCTTTTGGCGCGCGGTTACACGCTGTCGCTGATCGACAAGGACGTCGAGTTCATCCGTGACGCCGGCGATTTCGGCTTCAAGGTCTATTACGGCGACGGGTCGCGGCCGGAAATCCTGCATGCGGCCGGCGCGGCCACCGCCAAGGCCATCCTGATCTGCATCGACGACAAGGAAGCGGCGCTTCGTATCGCCGAACACGTCCGCCACGAATATCCGCTGATACCGGTGCTGGCGCGCGCCTACGACCGCGGTCACGCCATCGACCTCCTGCATGCCGGCGTCAACTACCAGATCCGCGAAACCTTCGAATCGGCGCTGAATTTCAGCGAGGAAGTGCTGCATGTCATGGGTGAGGATCCGGAACTTGCCGCCCAGCTGGTGGAAGAGTTCCGCGATGTCGATGACGAACGTTTCGCGCTGGAGGTCGTCGGCGGCATCTATGCCGGCCGGTCGCTGATCCGCGGCAATGCCCAGCCGGCCGACCTCGTCGCGGCACGCACCGGGCGCGAGCGGGCTGCCCGCGAAGCGGCGGCGGAGGCGGCACGCGCGCAGGGTGCTTCACCGCAGACGTGATACCGGCGATGCCGTCATCCGTTTGTCGCAACAGCGCGATAGGGCGTCGCCGGCTTGCATGAGAAGGAGGCGAGGATGACGATCGTACGATCGGTTGAAGAGTTGAAGGCGCTGTACGGCGACTGTAGCGAGGCTGCTCTCGTCAAGGTGACGCCGGCTCTGACGCCCGATTATCGCCGCATGATCGAGGCCTCGCCTTTCGTCGCGCTCGCCACCGTCGGGCCGGAGGGGCTCGATTGTTCGCCGCGGGGCGATATCGGCGGCGTCGTGCGTGTCCGCGATGACAAAACCCTGCTGCTGCCGGACTGGCGCGGCAACAACCGCGTCGATTCGCTGGCCAACATCGTCCGGGACCCGCGCATCGCCTTGATGTTCCTCATTCCGGGATCGACGACGACCATGCGCCTGAACGGACGGGCCGTGGTGTCGGTCGATGCCGCCCTGCTGGCAAGCTTCGAGATGGACGCAAAACATCCTCGCAGCGTCATCGTCGTCACTATCGACGAGGTGTATTTCCAGTGCGCCCGGGCGGTGATGCGGGCCGACCTCTGGAATGCCGAGCATCATGTCGAAGCGGCTGCGTTGCCGACGCCGGGGCAATTGCTCAAGGCAGCCAGGCAGGGTTTCGACCAGGAGGCCTACGATCGCGAATGGCCGGAGCGCGCCCGCAAAACCATGTGGTAGGCGGCAAACCTTTTTAGGATCGAGCCTGTGCCCGGCTTGCAAGCCGGGCGCCGTTGCTGGAAAGATCGTCGCTGCGGATTTTGATGTGGGCCAGAATAGATGACCTGTCTCGTCCGTCATACATAGAATTTCATTCGTTCCAGCGAGGGTTACCATGAACATGAAACATTGGTTCGCAGCGTCTGCGATCCTGGGCGGCGTTCTTCTCGGCCAGCCGGCCCTCGCGGACGAACTGATCGAGGAATACAACGCCTATATCGGCCAGGACGATCTCTTCAATTCCGACGGCATGCAGCTGACGCAGCCGTGGCAAGTGATCCGCCAGGACCGCGCCAACTACCACCGCTTCGGCATTTCGCAGCCGGGGGATGACGGCGACAGCTTCTTTGCGTCGGCCAAGAACCGCGAGCGCGCCGAGCGGATGATCCGCAACGGCACGATCACCCGCGACGCCCGCAACGCCATTCTCGGCGGCGACGTGACGATCAACGTGCAGATCTGGCGCGGCAACGGCGGCGACTACATCAATGTCACCGTCGACTAGGCGGCTCGCCCTTCTGACGGCGCTGCTGGCCGGAGCGGCCGGCCCGGCCGCGGCAGCGGAACCGTCGCTGGCCGAAAAGATCGCTATCCTCGTCGCCAGCTATCCCGAAAGCATCGTCAAGGCCGAAGGCGGCAAGCTGGTGATGAAGGACGGCGATCCGATCGTCATCGACGACGGCAAGAGCCGCGATCATTTCGCCATGCTGGAAAGCGGCGATGTCGAGGACAGCCTGCAACAGATCTATCCCGCCGGTGCCTGCGAGACGCGGCCTGCCGTCAATTTCGACCCCGGCCGCATTCGCAGCGAGGTGCTGCTCAAGCGGTTGTTCGGCGCTTCCGCCAAGGCGGTGCAGGCCGATCTCGTGCCGGTGAAATGGTTCGGCGAGACGTTGCGCGTCACCCGCCGCCAGGGCGTGGACAAGGCGCTGGCGGCCGTGCGTGACGAACTCGCCGCCGATCCGGCCCTCAAGAAATACCTGACGCCGTCGGCCGGCGTGTTCAATTGGCGCAAGGTGTCCGGGCAGTCGAATTTGTCCGTCCACAGTTTCGGCGCCGCGCTGGATCTTAACACCAAGCATGCCGATTATTGGGTCTGGTCGGGCGGCAAGCCGGGGAGAGTGCCGGAATACCACAACAAGTTTCCGATGAAGATCGTCGATATCTTCGAACGCCACGGCTTCATCTGGGGCGGGCGCTGGTACCACTACGACACGATGCATTTCGAATATCGGCCGGAACTGCTGGAAATCGCCCGGCGCGCCGGTGTCTCGGCCTGCCCTTGACATACGAAGCCGGCGACCATTGCGGGCGCCGGCTTGTTCCACCGTCAAAAATATCAATCGCGGACGATGACCTGGGTGCCGATCGTGACCTGGGCGTAGAGGTGTTCGACATCTTCGTTCGCCATGCGGATGCAGCCCGAAGACATGGCCTGGCCGATCGACGACGGCTGGTTGGTGCCGTGGATGCGGTATTCGGTCGAGCCGAGGTAGAGGGCGCGGGCGCCGAGCGGGTTGTTGATGCCACCCTTCATGGTCTTCGGCAGGATGTGGCCCTTCTTGGCTTCACGGCGACGCATGTCCGCCGGCGGGTTCCAGGTCGGCCATTCGGCCTTGGCGGTGACCTTTTCTGCGCCCGTCCAGATGAAGCCGTCGCGGCCGACACTGATGCCGTAGGCGACGGCCGTGCCGTTGCCGAGGACATGGTAGAGGCGGCGGTCGGAATTATCGACGATGATCGTGCCGGGCGCGACGGCTTCCGTGAAGTCGATCAGCTGGCGCGGGATCGGTGAGGTATGGATGTCCTTCCTGATCCGCTGCTTCTTCGACGGCTTGTCTTCGGTGAGCACGGCAAGCCAGCCGGTCCTGGTATTCTTGTTTTCCAGCGAAGCCATCAGCACCGGTTTGTCGGCGCGGGATTCCGCGGAGGCGATGGTGGCGAAAGAGCCGGCAAGGGCGAGGCTGGACAACAGTACGGCAGCGATGCGGTTCATGTGTATTCTCCCCATGTTGACCGGTGGCGCTGTGCTTCATGCCAGCTCTCTTCCGGTCCGTGTTCATGGGGATGTTTTAGGAGAACGCGCCTTTTGTTGCTGTTCCCGCCGGAACAAAGCCCGGCGGAGCTGGAAATCCGGTGATGTCCACTGGATTTCTATGGAGAACTTCCGCTTTTCTCCGAAGCGCGGAAATTCTCCATCCATTTGTCGACACGCACTTCCGGACGCAAAACCGCACAGCACATTTGCTGGGATTGCTTTATCGCTTGTAGATCAGCCAGCTCTTCTGGAAGTCCTTGGTCATGCCGTCCTCGAATACCATGGAGCGGTTGCGGCCGGCATTCTTGGCGGAGTAGAGGGCGATGTCGGCCTTGCTGTAGAGCTCGCCGGGGTCGCTTGCGGCGCTGGCCATGCAGATGCCGAGCGAGATCGTTACCGGGCCGTAGTTGACGCCGGTCTTGGAGTTCTTGAAGGGGGTGGCTTCAAGACCGCGCCGCAGCCGCTCGCACTGCTGCATCACTTCTTCCTCGGTGTTGCCGTCGATGATGACGGCGAATTCCTCGCCGCCGATGCGGGCAACGAAAACATCCTTGCGCAGGCTGCCGCGAATGACGCTGGCGACCGTCGCGAGGATCTTGTCGCCGACCGGATGGCCGTAGGTATCGTTGATACGCTTGAAATGATCGATGTCGATGACGACGAGGCCGGTGACGGCCAGCGTTATCGGCGTGTCGTAGATGGCGATCAGTCGTTCGTCGAAGGCGCGGCGGTTCGCAAGGCGCGTCAGCGAATCGGTGTTGGCAATGCGCTTGTATTCATCGAGCTCGCGGCGGACCTGGTCCATCTCCTGCGATTTGCGCACGACGCTTTCGACTGTCTTCTCGCCATGAGCCATCGTATCGTCGGTGGCTTCGCTGAGCAGGGTGATGGCATTGCGCAACAGGTCGGCGCTGTTGTTGTTCTTGTTGGTGATGCGGTTGTAGGTCTCTCCGAGCAGCCGGTTGTAGCTGTCGAGCGACGTCTGCTCCTGCTTCAGAAGCCGCAGCAGGCCGTCGAGTTCGCCGATGATCTTCGTATGCGCGGTCTCGATGGCCTTGGTCTGGTGATGCAGCGAATGCTGGCTGCTGATCGCATCCAGCTCTTCCTGCGTGGCGCGATTGCCGAGCGCGGCAAGGTCGCGGCTCAAAGCCGGGTTGGAGCCGATATAGGCTTCGTAAAACAGCTCGTAGTTGCGCGGAATGGGGGCAACCCCCATGGTGCGCATCGCATACGTGATCTGGCCTGCTATGTCAGGGATCTGCGCTTTCTGCGCCGTCGCCGTGTTCATCGGCCACTCCTAAGCTCTTTTCTCTTATTTCCCAATATTATGGTAGCGCAAAATTGTTCGAAAAATATTAAAGTGCGAACTGTGAATTCTACCCCGTGAGAAAATTGTCGTGCCGTTTTGCACCGCCGGTTTGCCGGCGATGCGCGTTCAAATCTGTTTCTTCCAACCTTTGAGACTTGGCGTCATCCGAGGTTAAGTGCCTGAAAAAAGTCATTACCTTTGTCGTCGATGACGATAAAGGCCGGGAAATCGATGACCTCGATCTTCCACACCGCTTCCATGCCGAGCTCGGGATATTCGAGCACCTCGACCTTTTTGATACAGTCCTGCGCCAGCCGGGCGGCCGGGCCACCGATCGAACCGAGATAAAATCCGCCATGCTGCTTGCAGGCCTCGCGCACGGCACGGGAGCGGTTGCCCTTGGCGAGCATCACCATCGAGCCGCCGAAGGATTGGAACTGGTCGACATAGCTGTCCATGCGGCCGGCCGTCGTCGGACCGAAGGAACCGGACGCGTAGCCGGTCGGGGTCTTGGCCGGACCGGCGTAATAGACGGGATGGTTCTTCAGGTAGTCCGGCATGCCCTGGCCGGCTTCGAGGCGCTCGCGGATCTTGGCGTGGGCGAGGTCGCGTGCGACGATGATCGTGCCGGTCAGTGACAGGCGGGTCTTGACCGGGTGGTTCGAAAGCTCGGCGAGGATATCGGCCATCGGCCGGTTAAGATCGATGCGCACGACGGATTCGGACAGTTTCGCCTCGTCGAGGTCGGGCATGTATTTCGACGGATCGGTTTCCAGTTGCTCCAGATAGATGCCGTCCCTGGTGATCTTGCCGAGCGCCTGTCGGTCGGCGGAACAGGAGACGCCCAAGCCGATCGGCAGAGAGGCGCCGTGGCGAGGCAGGCGGATGACACGCACGTCGTGACAGAAATACTTGCCGCCGAACTGGGCGCCGACGCCGAGCTGCTGCGTCAGCTTGTGGATCTCGGCCTCCATCTCCAGGTCGCGGAAGGCGTGGCCGCTTTCCGAGCCTTCGGTCGGCAGATTGTCCAGATAGCGCGCCGAAGCGAGCTTGACGGTCTTCAGCGTCATCTCGGCGGAGGTGCCGCCGATGACGATCGCCAGATGGTAGGGGGGACAGGCCGCCGTCCCCAACGTCAGGATCTTCTCCTTGAGGAAGTCGACCAGCCGGTCGCGGGTCAAAAGCGACGGCGTGCCCTGGTAGAGGAAGGTCTTGTTGGCCGAGCCGCCGCCCTTGGCCATGAACAGGAACTTGTAGGCGTCGGTGCCCTCTTCGTAGAGGTCGATCTGGGCCGGCAGGTTGTTCCTGGTGTTCTTTTCCTCGAACATTCTGATCGGCGCCAGCTGCGAATAGCGCAGGTTCTTTTTGGTATAGGCGTCGAGCACGCCGTCTGCGAGGGCGGTTTCGTCGCCGCCTTCGGTCCAGACGCGCCGGCCCTTCTTGCCCATGATGATCGCCGTGCCGGTATCCTGGCACATCGGCAGCACGCCGCCGGCGGCGATGTTGGCGTTCTTCAAGAGGTCGTAGGCGACGAAACGGTCGTTGTCGGTGGCTTCCGGATCGGCGAGGATCGCGGCGAGCTGCTTCAGGTGGCCGGGACGAAGCAGGTGGTTGATGTCGACGAAAGCGGCTTCCGCCAGAAGCCGCAGGCCCTCGGGCGCGACGGTGAGGATCTCCTGTCCCTTGAACCTATCCACCGAGACATGGTCGGAAGAAAGCTTGCGGTAAGGCGTCGTGTCGTCGCCAAGCGGAAAGAGAGCGTCAGCCATCGTAAAAGCCTTTCGAAGAGGGTCAAAACCCCTCTAGCGTCGAGCTTTCGCGAATGCAATCGGTACAAAACTGGACAAAAAAAGTAGCTATCCGGCCCTTTTGCAAGGGCCGGATGAGGCAACGGAAGGTTTATTTCGGGCCGATCATGTTTTCCGGGCGGACGTACTGGTCGAACTCCTCGTTGGTCAGGTAACCGCCGCCGACGGCCTCCTCGCGCAGCGTCGTGCCGTTCTTGTGCGCCGTCTTGGCGATCTTGGCGCAGGCGTCGTAGCCGAGGCGCGTGTTGAGCGCCGTCACCAGCATCAGCGAGTTTTCTACGCCCTTGCGGATGTTGTCCTCGCGGGCCTCGATGCCGACGACGCAATTGTCGGTGAAGGAAACGGCGGCGTCGCCGAGCAGCTGCACCGACTGCAGGAAGTTGTAGGCCATGACCGGATTGTAGACGTTCAGCTCGAAATGGCCCTGGCTGCCGGCAAAGGTCAGCGCGGCGTGATTGCCGAAGACCTGGACGCAGACCTGGGTGAGGGCTTCCGACTGCGTCGGATTGACCTTGCCGGGCATGATCGACGAGCCGGGTTCGTTCTCGGGCAGGGCGAGTTCGCCGAGGCCGGCGCGCGGGCCAGAGCCGAGGAAACGGATGTCGTTGGCGATCTTGAACAGCGCGGCGGCGGCCGAATTGATGGCGCCGTGGGAAAAGACCATGGCGTCATGGGCTGCCAGCGCCTCGAACTTGTTCGGTGCGGTGACGAAGGGCAGGCCGGTGATGGCGGCGATCTCTTCCGCCACCTTCTCGGCAAAGCCGACCGGGGCGTTGAGGCCGGTGCCGACGGCCGTGCCGCCCTGGGCGAGTTCGTAGAGGCCGGGCAAAGTGAGTTCCAGCCGCTTGATGGCGGAGGCGACCTGGGCGGTATAGCCCGAAAATTCCTGGCCGAGCGTCAGCGGCGTGGCATCCTGGGTATGCGTGCGGCCGATCTTGATGATGTGGGCGAAGGCGTCGGTCTTGGCCTGCAGCGCGCCGTGCAGATGTTTCAGCGCCGGCAGCAGGTGATGGACGATGCGCTCGGCGCAGGCGATGTGCATGGCCGTCGGATAGGTGTCGTTCGACGACTGGCTCATGTTGACGTGGTCGTTCGGATGCACCGGCTTCTTGGAGCCCATGACGCCACCGAGCATTTCGATCGCCCGGTTGGAGATGACTTCGTTGGCGTTCATGTTGGACTGGGTGCCGGAGCCGGTCTGCCAGACGACCAGCGGAAAATGCTCGTCGAGCTTGCCGTCGATGACTTCCTGGGCCGCTTCGACGATCACGTTTCCGAGATCGGGCGAAAGCTGGCCGAGCGCCATGTTGGCGCGGGCGGCTGCCTGCTTGACGATGCCGAGCGCCCGGACGACGGAGAGCGGCTGCTTTTCCCAGCCGATCCTGAAGTTGCCGCGCGAGCGTTCCGCCTGGGCGCCCCAGTAGCGATCCGCGGCGACCTCGATGGGGCCGAACGTATCGGTTTCCGTTCTCGTCTTCGTCATGACGTTTGCCTTTCCAACCGTCCGGGGACCGAAAGAATGCCTGTTTTCAGGGCTGCGGTATGAGCCGCCACCGGTCCGCCTTGCTTTAAGATGAGCCTTCTTATCCAGTTCAATCGCCGGCAGCAACGGAAAATGGCCTGATGTCCGGAGGATATTCCCGGCTGTCGCGAAAGCCTCGTGAAGCGTCATGAAAGCGTGATATTTCCGACACTCCCGGCAAGATTGTCGAATGCCGGCAAGGCTGGAACGGCGGCAAAAAGCCTGTCTCGCATCGAGAAGAATTTCTAAAAATTAACGAATAATTTCATAATTTTGTATGAATGTCTCACGGGCGCCGGCAACGCGTGGCTTTCGGGAAACACCGGCCCGCAAATAGGCCGACAGGCACGGCCGTTTTCTTTTCAACGGAAAGGCGATCGGCTAGATATGCATGACGATTTGCAACGCCGGCCGCAGGCGATGACGACCGCAATAGACGGGGAATGAGTTTGAGACAGACGAGATTGAAGAGCGTCGGGGCTTTGGCCTTGGCTTTGACCTGTGGCGTCGCATTTTTTGGCGCGCAGCCGGCATCGGCAGGAACTCTTCTGGATTTCCTGCGCAGCAACAAGCATGGCCAGACGAAGCAGGCCCAGCAACGCATCGAGCGCGGGGAATTCCCGTCTCAGCCGGGTTTTGAGGAAAAAGCCGCAGAAGTGAAGCCGCTGCCGAAGGTTTCCGGTCCCCAGTATTATACCTACAAGGCCGAAGGGCTGCGTCTCGTCGCTTCCTCCAAATTTGCCGATCCGCTGGTGACCGGCGCGATCGCCGGCGAAACGGCGACGGTGACGCCTGTCGGCCTCGATGCCGACAGCGACCATCGCCGCCTGCTGACCGAGGCCAGGGTGCGCGCCACCGACGAGATCGCCAAGGCGCTCGAGGCCTATTACGGCAGCAACAAGCCGTTGCTCTGGATCGATAACAACGCCGTCAGCGACAAGGCCAAGGCCGCCCTCGCGGTGCTTTCCGACGCTGACGCCGTCGGCCTCGATGCCCGTGACTACAGCGTCCTTGCGCCCTCCGACCAGTATGACAGCATGGACGAAGCCGGCCATAACCGGGCGCTGATGCAGTTCGAACTGGAACTGTCCGCCAAGGTGCTGGCCTATGTGCAGGATACCGTGCGCGGCCGTGTCGATCCCAACAAGATCTCCGGCTACCACGATTTCAAACGCAAGACGGTCAACCTGCCGGGCGTCCTGAAGGTCGCTGCCGCCTCTCCCGATATTGCCGCCTATCTCGGCAGCCGCACACCCTCGGGGCCGCAGTTCGCGCTCCTGAAGGCCGAGCTTGCCAAGCTGCGCGCCGAGCAGAATGGAGACGACCGCGTCGTCGTCACGCTCACCGGCCTGTTGAAGCCGGGCGGCAGTTCCGACCAGATGGCCAACATCGTCGCCGCCATCGGCAAGCATGGTTCGGATGCGCTGAAGGTGGATCACGCCCTGACGCTCTCCGCCTACCAGCAGACGCCGGACTATACGCCGGAGCTGGTTGCATTGGTGGAAGCCTTCCAGAAGGAGCGCGGCCTGAAGCCGGACGGCGTCATCGGCCAGGCGACCGTGCGCGCCATGGTCGGCGACAGCGATGCCGACAAGATCAACAAGCTGGTGGTGGCGCTGGAGCAGGCCCGCTGGCTGCCCGCCGATCTCGGCAGCCGCTACGTCTTCATCAACCAGCCGGCCTACATGGTCTATTACCACAACAACAACCGGGAAGAGTTGTCGATGCGCACCGTTGTCGGATCGCGCTCGAACCAGACCTATTTCTTCCAGGACGAGATCGAGACGGTGGAGTTCAACCCGTTCTGGGGCGTGCCGCAATCGATCATCATCAACGAGATGCTGCCGAAGCTGCGCTCCGACCCGAGCTATCTCGACCGGCTGGGTTATGAAGTCGCGGTGAACGGCCAGGCGGTTTCTTCAACGAGCGTCAACTGGAACGGCTCGACCAATGCCATCTCCGTGCGCCAACCGCCGAGCGGCGACAATGCTCTGGGCGAACTGAAGATCCTGTTCCCCAACAGCCATGCGATCTACATGCACGACACGCCGTCGAAGAGCTTCTTCAAGCGCGACGTGCGCGCCTTGAGCCACGGCTGTGTCCGCCTCGACGATCCGCGCGCCATGGCCGCCGCTGTGCTGGGCACGACGGTCGATGACGTCGCCAAGCAGATTGCCGCCGGCAAGAACAAGGCGGTGCAGGTGCCGGAAAAATTCCCGGTCTACGTCGCCTATTTCACGGCCTGGCCGAACAAGGACAATGTCGTGGAATATTTCGACGACGTTTATGGTCGCGACGCCTATGTCAACAAGGCGTTCGAGACGACCAGCAAGGCCCGCGCCGCGCAGGGCTGACCGATCGTCGATATAACGTGAAAAAGGCCGCTTGCGAGAAAACGCAAGCGGCCTTTTGCTTTGGAAGCGCGTGCAAGGTTATCGATCGATCAGCACATGCGCGAGTTCCGGCGTCAGTTCGTCGAAATGGCGGATGATATGGCTGGGATCGAGGCTTTCGATCGGCGCGTCGGAATAACCGAAGGGCACGCCGAGCGACGGGATGCCGGCATTGCGGGCGACAAGGACATCGTTGAGACTGTCGCCGACCATCAGCGTGCGGCGGGGATCGCCGCCGGCGCGCTCGACGGTGCCGAGCAGGTGGGCGGCATCGGGCTTGCGCACCGTAAACGTGTCGCCGCCGGTGATTGCGGCAAAACGATCGGTCATCCCGAGCCTCTTGAGCAGCGTACGGGCCAGCCCCTCCATCTTGTTGGTGCAGACGGCCAGCCGGAAGCCGGCGGCAGCGAGCCGGTCGAGAGCGGCCAGCAGGCCGGGATACGGTCTCGACTCGCCGGGCATGGTGTCGCTGTAGAAGGTGATGAAGCGCTGCAGCATCGCCGGATATTCTTCCTCCACCAGCGGCTTTCCGCGCAGCGCGAAGGAACGCTCGATCATCGCCCGGGCGCCATGGCCGACCAGATGGGTGAGGTCGGCATAGGTGACCGGCTCGAGATCGGCGGCGGCGATGGTGTGATTCAGGCTGGCGACGAGATCCGGCGCGGTGTCGATGAGCGTGCCATCGAGATCGAAGACGACGAGGGGAGCGGTCACGGGAAGGGCCTCCGGGCAGGAATGGCAACGGTTTCAGGCAGTATGGGAAGGCGTTTGCGATTGCAACCCGATATGCTTTCCGCCGTTTGCGGCAATCGCAAATTTCGCGTTGGGGCGATTCTATTTTGTCTTTCGTTTGCGTCGGCAGCCGTGTAAACAGCACACAACGCAACAGACGGGAGCTTGTGGCGCATGGACGCCCGCCAAATGAAGATCAAGGCTGCGGAAGCAGCGCTTGCGCATGTCGAGGACGGTATGCGGCTGGGGATCGGAACGGGGTCTACGGCCGAAGAATTCGTCCGGCTCCTGGCGGAGAAGGTAGCGGGGGGTCTCCGGGTGGAAGGCGTGCCGACCTCCGAGCGCACGGCGCGGCTCTGCGTCGAACTCGGCGTTCCGCTGAAATCGCTCGACGAACTGCCGCATCTCGACCTGACCATCGACGGAGCCGACGAGGTCGATGCCAACCTGGCGCTGATCAAGGGCGGCGGCGGTGCATTGCTGCGCGAAAAGATCGTCGCCTGCGCTTCCGACCGCATGATCGTCATCGCCGACGAAAGCAAGGTGGTGGAAACGCTCGGCGCCTTTCCGCTGCCGATCGAGATCAATCCTTTCGGCCAGGCCGCGACGCGGCTTGCGGTGGAAAAGGTTGCCGCAAGGCTCGGCCTTTCGGGCTCCATGGACCTGCGTGCCTCGGGCGACGGGCTGTTCATGACCGACGGCGGGCATCTCATTCTCGATGCATCATTTGGCCGTATTCCTGATGCAGAGGCACTCTCGAGCGAACTGAATTCGATCCCCGGCGTCGTCGAACACGGGCTGTTCATCAACATAGCATCACTTGCCGTTATCGCCGGTCCGGCGGGCGCGCGGACGCTGCAAGCGAAGACAGAATAGGAGCATTCATTCATGACGAAATTTGCAGGTTTCGGCCGTTTTGCCGCTGCAGCCATCGTTCTCACGGGAGCTGCGTTCGGTTCCGCCGCCCATGCGCAGGAAATCAGCGACGCGCAGATCGCCGCTGCAAAGGCGGCGATCCAGTCGCTCAACCTGACGAGCCAGTTCGACAACATCCTGCCGACGGTTGCCGAGCGGCTGAAGGCGCAGCTGATCCAGGCCTCGCCGAACTACACCGACATGATCACCGCGACCGTCGACGAAAAGGCCCTGGCCCTTGCCTCGCGCCGCGGCGATCTGGAGCGGGAAGCTTCGACCATCTATGCCAAGGCATTCACCACGGAAGAGTTGAATGCCATTGCCGCCTTCTACCAGTCCGACGTCGGCAAGAAGCTGCTACGCGACGGTCCGGTCGCCACCCGCGAAATGATGAAGGCCGCCGACATCTGGGCGTCCGGCATTTCCCGCGACCTCGCCAACGAAAGCGATGCGGCGCTCGAAAAGCAGATCGGCGAGCAGGTGAAGGCGCAGGGCGATCAGGCCAAGCAGCCCGCACAGCAATAAACCTCCGTCTTTTTTCGATTTTTTGAAAGCCCGGATTTTTCCGGGCTTTTATTTTTGCCACCGAAAATCCTATATCAAGGCGAAACAACCCCTCGTCTCTGCATTCGCTGAAGGAGTGCCTGCCATGCCGTCTTTCGACTACGATCTGTTTGTCATCGGCGGGGGCTCGGGCGGCGTGCGCAGCGCCCGTGTGGCGGCTTCGCTCGGCAAGAAGGTGGGCATTGCCGAAGAATACCGTTTCGGCGGCACCTGCGTCATTCGCGGCTGCGTGCCCAAAAAGCTGTTTGTCTATGCATCCCAGTTTCACGAGCATTTCGAAGATGCCACGGGTTACGGCTGGACGGTGGGCGAGACGAGCTTCGACTGGAAAAAGCTGATCGCCGCCAAGGACAGGGAGATCGTCCGCCTGGAAGGCCTCTACCGCAAGGGCCTGGAAACGGCCGGCGCCGAGATCTTCGAAAGCCGTGCCGAACTCGTCAATGCGCACACGGTGCGGCTGACCGGCCTCGACCGGACCGTGACGGCGGAGCGGATCGTCATCGCCGTCGGCGGGGCGCCCAATCCGCATGCCGCCCTGCCGGGGCACGAACTCTGCATCTCCTCCAACGAGGCGTTCCACCTGGAAACGCTGCCGAAGTCGATCCTGGTCGCCGGCGGCGGCTATATCGCCGTGGAATTCGCCAACATCTTCCATGGCCTCGGTGTCGAGACGACGCTGATCTATCGCGGCCAGGAAATCCTGTCGCGCTTCGACCAGGACATGCGCCGCGGGCTGCACGAGGCGATGACCGCCAAGGGTATCCGCATTCTGCTCCAGGACGTGATACAGGAGGTCTCGCGAAACGACGCTGGCGGCCTGTCGGTGCGCACGATGAACAATGGCGGGCTTGAGGTCGACACGGTGATGCTGGCGCTCGGTCGTGACCCCAACACCAAGGGGCTGGGCCTGGACAATGCCGGCGTGGCGACGGACGAGCGCGGCGCGATCGTTGTCGATGCCTATTCGCGCACCAATGTGCCGAGCATTTTTGCGCTCGGCGACGTGACCGACCGGGTGCAACTGACGCCGGTCGCCATCCACGAGGCGATGTGTTTCATCGAGACCGAATACCGCAACAACCCGACGCCGGCCGATCACGACCTGATCGCGACGGCGGTGTTTTCGCAGCCGGAAATCGGCACGGTCGGTTTCAGCGAAGAGGCGGCCGCCAGGAAATACGGCGAGCTGGAAATCTACCGCGCCCAGTTCCGGCCGATGAAGGCGACGCTGTCCGGCCGGCAGGAAAAGACGATCATGAAGCTGATCGTCAATGCCGCCGACCGCAAGGTCGTCGGCGCGCATATCCTCGGCCACGATGCCGGCGAGATGGCGCAGCTTCTCGGCATCACGCTCAAGGCCGGCTGCACCAAGGACGATTTCGACCGGACCATGGCGGTCCATCCGACCGCGGCGGAGGAACTGGTGACCATGTACGTGCCGAGCTATCGTATCCGCAACGGCGAGCGGGTCTGACGGCGCCGATCGCCGGTTTGCCGCCGGCATCGTCCGTGGGCGCGGCGGCTATGCAAACGCTTTGTTAAAGTTTATAAGCCCGCATTTCCAACACGACGGGGCATCCGCCGAGGATGCTTGAGCACAGGTGAGTAGATGGTACAGAATTGGACCCCGAGCAGCTGGCGGCAGAAACCCATCCAGCAGGTGCCGGACTATCCGGACCAGGCGGCGCTGAGCGCGACGGAAGCGCAGCTTGCAACCTATCCGCCGCTGGTTTTCGCCGGTGAAGCCCGCCGCCTGACGAAGGCGCTCGCCAATGTCGCCGAAGGCCGCGGCTTCCTGCTGCAGGGCGGCGATTGTGCCGAGAGCTTTGCCGAACACGGCGCCGACAACATCCGCGACTTCTTCCGCGCCTTCCTGCAGATGGCCGTCGTCCTGACCTTTGGCGCCCAGCAGCCGGTGGTCAAGGTCGGCCGTATCGCCGGCCAGTTCGCCAAGCCGCGCTCGTCCAACATCGAGAAGCTCGGCGACGTCTCGCTGCCGAGCTACCGCGGCGATATCATCAACGGTATCGAATTCACGGAAGAAGCCCGCATTCCCAATCCCGAGCGGCAGATGATGGCCTATCGCCAGTCGGCCGCGACGCTGAACCTGTTGCGCGCCTTCGCCATGGGCGGTTATGCCAACCTCGACAACGTCCACCAGTGGATGCTCGGCTTCATCAAGGACAGCCCGCAGGGCGAGCGTTACCGCAAGCTGGCAGACCGCATCACCGAAACCATGGATTTCATGAAGGCGATCGGCATCACCTCGGACAACAATCCGAGCCTGCGCGAGACGGATTTCTTCACCAGCCACGAGGCGCTGCTGCTCGGTTACGAGCAGGCGCTGACGCGGGTCGATTCCACCTCCGGCGACTGGTATGCCACCTCCGGCCACATGATCTGGATCGGCGACCGCACTCGCCAGGCCGACCATGCGCATATGGAATATTGCCGGGGCATCAGGAACCCGATTGGCCTGAAATGCGGCCCGTCGCTGACGGCCGACGGCCTGATCGAGCTGATCGACATCCTCAACCCGGCCAACGAAGCCGGCCGCCTGACGCTGATCTGCCGCTTCGGCCACGACAAGGTCGCCGAACACCTGCCGCGGCTGATCCGCGCCGTCGAGCGCGAAGGCCGCAAGGTCGTGTGGTCCTGCGATCCGATGCATGGCAACACGATAACGCTCAACAACTACAAGACCCGGCCGTTCGAGCGGGTCCTGTCCGAGGTCGAAAGCTTCTTCCAGATCCACCGCGCGGAAGGCACCCATCCGGGCGGCATCCATATCGAGATGACCGGCAAGGATGTGACCGAATGCACCGGCGGCGCGCGGGCCGTGTCCGCCGAGGACCTGCAGGATCGCTACCACACCCATTGCGATCCGCGCCTCAATGCCGACCAGGCGCTGGAACTGGCGTTCCTTCTGGCCGAACGCATGAAGGGCGGCCGCGAGGAAAAGCGCCTCGTCGTCAACGGCTGAGCCGGACCGACGGAGGTATGAATTTAACCGGGCCGCGAGGCCCGGTTTTTTATTGCACCAGCACGGCGTTCCGGCAGCGGACGTCGGAGATGCTGACGTCGGCTTCGCCGATCTTCACGCCGAGAATCAGCAGCGTGTTGTAGAGAAGGTCGTCGAGAGGTGCGGTGACGCCTGCCAGCGTATTGGCGAGCGCCGTCTGGACCGCCTTCGGGGTGCCGAGCGGCAGGCCGAGCAGATCGATATCCAGCGTCAGGTTGCCGAGCAGCGAACTCACCGTCGAGGTCAGCGCGTCCTTGGTCGAGACGCTGCGGATCTTGTTTGCCGCGATGTCGGCGGGCGTGAAGGTGAGGCGCGTCGGCTTGATGTTGGTGGCGTTGACATGCGCCATGCCGGTCACCTTGAGAACTGCCGAGGAAAGAATGCGGGCCGGCGTGACCCGCGGTTTGTCGGAAAAATTGGCGAATGCGCTGGTGTCGACCGCGCCGATGGCGAGTTCCAGCACCCCGGGCACGGCATCGACGGTGACGTTGGCATTGGTGTCCAGCCCGCCGAGGCAGCGGATATCCGCAAGCCGGGCTTCGGCATGGGCGATTTCGACATAGATCGGCAGGTGCAGCTTCAGGCCGGCAAGCAGGGCCAGGCCATCGACGCTTGCATCGAAGAGCAGGCGGGTCTGCGCGGTGCGGACGATCGATCCGGGATCGCCGACCTTGATGGACGGCGTTCCGACGGGAGGCTCGCCGATCGCCACGGTCAGCGAAACGGAAGCCAGTCCGGGAAGCTTGCCGGCAAGGTCGATTGCGACCTGTTTGCCGCCGCCGGCAGCGACGGCCCCGGCATTCAGCAATTGCAGCAGGTTGGCCTTGACCGACAGGTTCTGATGGCTGCCGACCGGATTGCCGCCGATGGCATGCAGGTCGAGGATCTGGCTGAGTTTCAGCCGGGCGCTGGTCTTACCGACCGCCTGCTCGGCGCCCTTGAGGATTGTCGCCACGGACGGCGTGACGCCGCTCGCCTTTCCGAGCGCTGCCAGAAACTGGCCGTAGGAGATATCCTGCTGCAGGACATCGTCGTAGCTCAGGGCCTGCAGGCCGAGATTGACCGCGAGAGCATCGACGAAGGAAAGGGCGCTGATGTCGAGCTTGGCAAGCGCCTTGTAGTCCATCAGGCTGAGTGTCAGCTTGGCGCCGAGCAGACCGCCCAACAGATCGTTGAGCAGGCCGTCATTGATGCTGGCAAGCCGCGAGCCGATGGTAAAGGCGGCGTATTTCTGAGTCGCCGCGATGCCGCTGGCGCTGACGACGGGGGAGGCCGAGAAAATGCCGGCGAAATAGACCTCGCCTCGTTCCTCGATCCGCACGCGGGCGGCGTCGAAGGGAGCGTTTCCGGCCACGAAGCGCTGCTCGACCGGCAGGTCCGGATCGGCGGAATAACGGCCGCGCTCGACGGCGGCGATGCCGCGGTAATCGGGATAGATCGCCTCGTCGGAGGCCAGGACCGTGCCATCGGGCTTGATCAGGCCGCGGGAGGACCGAACCACGAGATTGATGCCGTTGGTGCGGAAATGTTCGGCGAGGTTCGCCTCCGCCTGGTCGAGGCGTGAGGCCGCGACGATGGCGGCAATGTCGGCAAGCCCCTGCGCCTGGCGTTTCTGCAGGGTCAGCGCGCCGTAATCGACGCCAAGACCAAGCATCATGATCACAAGGGGAGCAACCAGCGCGGACGACAACGCGATGTTGCCGCTTCTGTCGTGCAGCCATCGGCGCAGCAATGCAATTTGTAGGCGCATGTCAGATTCCTCCGATGCGGATCGTCGAAAACCGGCGAATGCGCTCGTCCGGCAGGGCGAAGGAATAGAGTTTGAAGATCGGCAGGTCGGAAGCGTCATAGTCGAGTGCGACAGTGAATTGGTTGGGATTGCTGGGATCGTCCTGTACGGAAACCTGAAGCCGGTCGCGGCTGAGAAAGGCATAGTGAAGCGTGGTGTCGTTTACGAAAGCCTGCGCAAGCCGGGAGCGCTCCTGTGCCGATAGGCCTGCCACGGCGGTGCGCGCTGCGTCGGCGGCGATCTGCTGCACCGAGTTGGCGGCAGCAATGTAGATGCCGTAGCCGATGAGGCTGAGAACGGTCATCAGGAAGAGCGGAGCGATGATGGCGAATTCCACCGCGGCAGCTCCCTTGCGGCAAAAGAAAAGCTTTCGAAGATAGGTCATAAATTGCCTCTTTTGATTGAGTTAGAGACATGTAATGAAATCTCATGTTGCTTTCATATCTGCTAATTAACTCTTAAAATCGGCAGGTTGATAATCTTTCGGCGGGAATATTTTGTTTCCGCATGAGGTGTATGTCCTGGGCGGAAGGGAAGGAGCCCGGCAAGGGTTTGACAGCAGCGCTCGAAACCCTAGATTTGCAGTTCTAAAAACATCGGGGGAGAGCAATGACCGAAATCCATACCGGCTCGTGTCTTTGCGGCGCGGTTCGCTTTCGTACCAGGGGCAAGCTGCGCGATGTCATCGCCTGCCATTGCTCGCAGTGCCGCAAGCAGACAGGCCTTTATTACGCAGCGACGAATGTTCAGATCAGCGATATCGAACTGGAGGGTGAGGAGAACATCACCTGGTTTCGTGCCAGCGACTTTGCCCGGCGCGGCTTCTGCCGGACCTGTGGATCGGCGCTCTTCTGGCAGGCGGACAAGGAAGATTACCTCTCCGTGCTTGCCGGCAGTTTCGACCAGCCGACCGGATTGCGTGTCGGCAAACATATATTTTGCGCCGACAAGGCCGATTTTTACGGCCTGCCCGACGATGCGCCGCATTACGCGCAGGGATCACCCGGCCTTGTGGTTGCGGGGAGTTCCTGATGTTTCGTCATCGTGTGACTGTTGCTCGGCCCAGTGCACGGCTTCATCGAGAGCGGCGAACTTGACCGACTGCCAGTGGAAATAATCGCGCAGGAACGTCGGGGAGAACCAGAGCCGCCCACGGCGCCGGGGGCGCTCCCAGCCAAGCAAGCCGGCGGCTTCGGCAGGCGCGAACATGCGTTTGACGTTGGTGGCCGAAATCGCATATTTCTGGGCGATCTCCGCGATTGAAATTTCGCCGAGGAAGATCTTGCCGTCGTGCTCCTTGTCGGAGGCCAGGCGACTGATCAGTTCGTGCAGCACCATGCCGCCGGATTCCGCCCAGATGAACGAGGCGACGGTTTCAGGCAGGTTGCGCCATGCCGGGTCGTCGATCAGCGCCCGGGCGGCGTAGGGCTGGCCCAGGCGAAACAAGGCCGGATCGCTGTCGCAACGCTCGGCGCGGTTGCCACCGTCCAACCGGTCGAGGCAGGTCATGTGGCCGAGAAACCAGCTGTACATCGCCCTTGCCGCCGCGTCGGTGATTTCGAGCGGTCGCTTGCGCTTGTCCTGGCTGTCGGGGGCGTCGCGAAGGAACTTGTAGGCGACCAGTTCGGCAAGATAGCTCGCCACCGTGTTGCGGCTGACCACGGCATAGCGGGCGAGGACATCATAGAGCCGGGACGCCGTCAGACCGGTGGATGTCGCCAGCGGATCGCGCTCGAGTTGAAGCGCATAGAGCATCTGCGTCATGATCCACTTTTGATGGGAGGCCTTCAGCCGGGCGAGGCGCGGCGTCTCCTCGTGGATGCTGACGAGATGCCTGGCGATTCCGACTTCGATGGTGAGAAAGAGCGGATGGTTCAGGATCTGCTCGCGGCTCAAGGGCGGGGTAAGGAGCCGGTGATGGAGCGCGTTATCTGGCATTGTTGGACTTCTATAGGCAGGCAACGATAGGGTCATAACGAGCAAACGACTGTATTTGTTCGGAGAGGCCGCATTTATTCCGATTTTTCGATCAGGCTGGTCAATCGGGCAACGTCCCGGCGCAATTCGGCAAGTTCCGCAAGCACCTGCATATCGATCTTGTGATGCAGGGAAAGCACCTCGATCTCGGCCTTGAGATTGATCTCGTAGTCTTTCGCCGCCTCGAAGCGGTCGCGCGCAGCCTGACGGTTCTGCGACATCATGATGATCGGCGCCTGAACAGCGGCCAGCATCGACAGCAGCAGGTTGAGAAAGATGAAGGGGTAGGGGTCGAAGGCATGCCCGACCAGGATGAGCGTATTGATGACCGCCCAGGCGACCAGGAAAGCGGCAAAACTGATGATGAAGGTCCACGAGCCGCCGACGCGGGCGATGGAATCGGACAGCCGCTCGCCAAAACTTTCCTGCGCCGAAAGCGCCGCGTTGACGTCGGTGGCGACGATCATGCGCTCCTTGGCCTTTTCGAGGATACGTTTTTCTGTTTCGCTGAAGCCGCCGGATTTCCGGCCGAAACGAATATGTTCGAAGCCGGGAAGAAATGACATCGCGGTTCTCCGTAAGACAAGCCAGGTTGACGGCTGCACCGGCGACGCCGGAAAGCGACCGCCGGACATGGCCTTAGACCTTTAACGGAGATTTTTCAAGAAGATGCGGCACGACGGAGAGTCGCGCCGACAATGCTCGTCATCCTTGTGGCTGGGTGACCCAGGCATGGCTGGGGAACAGGCGGTCGACGCTGTATTGCTGGCCGAACATCATGTCGTGCTGGATATAGCGGAAATCGCGCATCATCGGATCGAGCGGCTCCTTTGCCCGCAGCCAATCGGGCTTCGCCTGGTTGTCGCGCGCCACCAGCTGGTACCGGTCGATGATCGGGTAGCGGCGCTGAACGCGGCCGAGGAAATTGGTGTAGTAAGGATGGTCGAAGCGCGCCATCTTGACGACATGGTAGGGCAGGATCGCCGGGCTGATCGTGCCGATGTTCTTCCTGCCGGAGCGGCTGGACCAGACGATCAGCGGCGTCTCATGCTCGCGCTTCATTACCTCGATCGAGGCCTTGCGGGTCGCGACCTGTTCCGGCATGTAGCCGCTGTTGACATAGACGGAGCCGAGCGGCGGCAGATGGTCACCGAAGACGACGATGATGGTTTCGCGCTCGCGCTTCCTGGCCCATTCCATCAGCATCTTCAGGCTGTCGTCGGCTTCCTTGACGCCGTGCGCATAGGTGGCCAGCGTCCTTTTGTCGGCCTCGGGAAGATCGCCTTCGACGGTGATGGCATTCCTGGCATAACGGGCAGGCTCATAGGGGCCGTGGCCCTGCAAGGTGACGGAGAAGAAGAAGAACGGGCGGTCCATGCCGTCGGCCTGGCGCATGATCTCCTTGAACAGCGCCTCGTCGGAGGCGAAGAAGCCGCGCTTGTCGAGCGCCGGCAGGTTTTCCTCCGACTTGAATTCCTCGAAACCGAAGGCCTTGTAGACTTCCGCGCGGTTCCAGAACCAGCTCTGATACGGATGGATGGCGCGGGTGACATACCCTTCGCCGCGGAAGAACGTCGCCAGCGACGGCATCGGGCGGCGGACGTACTGCTGGTAGGGAATGCTGCCATAGGGCAGGAAGGCGTTCGAGAAGCCCGTCAGCGCTTCGAACTCGACATTGGCAGTCATGCCGCCGAATTCCGGCGAGAAGACATTGCCGGACTGGTTCTCGCGCATCACCGGCATCGGATCGGGCGACAGCTTGACATTGGAAAGCCGCGTCGGGTCCCACAAGGACTCGCTCATCAGCACGATGACATCGGGGTGATCGTCGCCGCCGGTGCCGAAGGGCATCGCTTTTCCCGGAATTTTTGCCATGGTTTCGGCGCCGTAGCCGGCGGGTGCCGAAACATTGGCCATCGGTACGTTGAAGGCGAAAGCGAGAAGGAAGCCGTTGTGGCGATAGTTTTCCTTCTGGTCCCACATCATCGGAATGACCTGCAGCCGGTCGCGCAGCCAGGAATACTGGCTGTAGTCCATCAGCGAGACGAAACCGGCAAGCAGCGGCAGCGTGAGGGCAAGGCTGGCAGCGCGCCAGCGGCCGGAAAGCTGTGGAAAGCGTTTCCACGCGCAGACCCAGAGATAGACGATCAGCACGACCGATGCGACCAGGCCGCCGAAAACGGCGACCGCTGTCCAGGGCCGCTGGCTGATCATCACCGGCAGCAGCTCGATGATCTGGCGTGCAAACAGGAAATCCGTGGGATAGAGCGGGTCGGAGAGAAAAAGCTGCTTCTGGCGGGAGACGAATGCCGGTATGAGAGCCAGCGGCACGACGATCAGCAGCGACTGGTAGCGCCGTCCGAAGATGGCGTCGAGGCAAAGGATGAGCATCATCATCACCGTTACCGAGGTCATGCCCGGCCGGGCGGACGAGGTGATGAAGTTGCCGATATCGGTTGTCGAGCCGCGCGAGATCCATTCGACGGCGATCAGGATCAGCAGCGACAGAATGAACGACTTGCCGAGCGCATAGGCGATGGACAGCGCCTGCTCGCCACGCCGGGATAGGGGCCGGTAAAGAGGAAGGCGAGCGGTCCTGGTGGCCGCCATTGCCTTAGACAGAAACTCGACCAAGCTGATCTCCGGACGCGTTATAAAAGTTTCTTAAAAGTTTCACACCACTGTCACATCATTGTCATGAACGCTAGATGAACCGTCTTTGTTCAACGGCATGTTGCACATGTTTTCCCGGTCGGCGGGCTATGCGCGGGAGGCCGACAGACCGTTGCCGCGTTGCGAAGCGGGCGGCGGCGCGCTAAACCGTGGCCATGACCGAAAAAAGCCGAGATCAGAAGAGCTTGCGCATCGCCGTCGCCCAGACGAATGCCGTCGCCGGCGACGTGGCCGGCAATCTCGCCAGGGCGCGTCGGGCTCTCGGGGAAGCGCAGCGGCAAGGGGCCGATCTGCTCGTTTTCGCCGAGTTGTTCCTGGCGGGTTTCACCCCCGAGGATCTGGCGCTTGGCAAGACCTTTCTTCATGCCTGCGCTGCCGCCGTCGAGACACTGGCAGGCTGGACCGGGCAGGGTGGACCGGGGATCGTTATCGGTTTCCCGCGGCAGGACGGCCGGGCGAAGCGCAATTCCGTCGCCGTGATCGACGGCGGCCGGGTGATTGCCATCCGCGACAAGGTCGATCTGCAGCCTGAAGAAAGCGGGTATTTTTTTGCAGGCGCGATGACCGGTCCCGTCGGGTTTCGCGGCGTCCGGCTCGGAATCGCCATCGGCCGGGATCTGTCCGGCGAGCTGGGCGTCTGCGAAACCCTGGCGGAAAGCGGGGCGGATATGCTGATCGTGCCCGCCGTCTCCGCCTATGGTGGCCAGATGCTCGATCTCCGTCACCAGCAGGTCCTGCGCCGGGTGATCGAGACGGATCTGCCGGCGGTCTACGCCAACGCGCTGGGCGGCAATGGCGAGCATGTGTTCGACGGCGCCGGCTTCGGTTTCAACGCCGACAGGAGTTTGGCCTTCCAGATGGCGCCGTTCGACGAGGGGCTGGCGACCTGCGACTGGGAGCAGACCGTCGAAGGATCTACACCCTGCCGGCTGCGGGGGGCACGCCGAAGCTGGTCACGAAAAACCTGCCGTCCTACTGGCACGGCTGGTCGCCGGATGGCGAGCGGCTCACCTATTGCGGCATTCGCAACGACGTCTTCGACATCTACACGATCGGCGTCGACGGCGGCGAGGAACTGCGGCTGACGAACGGCGAGGGGCGCAATGACGGCCCCGACTATTCGGCCGACGGGCAATGGATCTATTTCAACTCCAGCCGCAGCGGCTTGATGCAGATCTGGCGCATGCATCCGGATGGCTCCGCGCTGACGCAAGTGACCGGCGACGATCAGGGCAACTGGTTCGCCCATCCCGCGCCGGGCAACGACAAGGTGCTGATTCTCTCCTACGACGCCGACGTCTTCGATCATCCGCGCGATTGCCATGTCCGGCTGCGGCTGATGGATATGGACGGCGGCAATCTGACCACGCTTTTTGCGCTGTTTGGCGGCCAGGGCACCATCAACGTTCCGAATTGGCGCGCAGACGGCGAAGAGTTTGCTTATGTCCGGTACGCGTCGGTTGATGGCGCGGCAGCGGATTAAGTCTTTTCAAACCATCGCGCTTAAGCGTTTTTTCCCGCTTGTTTGCTAGCTTCTCCGACAGCAAATGGGCGGACAGGCCCGAGGGGACGAAATGAGCGAGATCAGCGCAAGAGTTTTTGCGAATACGAGCAGTTGGATGGTCCGCGGCATCTATCTGGCGTGCGCCGTCTTCGTTTTCCTGTTCATCGCCAGCGTCTTCCTCGTCCTCGATTATTCCGTTTACCAGGCGAATAGCTTCGGGATTTCGACGGAACGCAAGCTCGTTCAGCAACAGTTCCAGCATCAGATCGACGAGGTCGTCAAATACCAGGCGGAGCTTTCCTTCCGGGACGAAACGGTCAAGGAAGCGCGCGGCTCCTCCTTCAGCGACAGTTTCGTCCAGCGTCGCATTCATGACTGGCTGTGGTCGGATTTCGGCTTCTCGTGGATCGTCTTCAGCGAGACGGGCCATCAGACCAAGCTTGCCGTCAACAACGGCGTAGCAGTGGCTCCAGACAAGGCTGACGGCCTGCTTTTCTGGATCGACGATCTCGTCTACGAAGCGAACCAATCCTATTGGGCCGCTCTCAAGCCCGAGAAGGACGGCTTCCGGCTGCGTATGATGGACAGCGATCGCGAGCAGCTTTCGGCTCCCTTGCCCTACATCCACGCCGCCGACATGCGCATGGTCGACGGTCGCATGAGCATCGTCGTGGTGCAGGCGGTGGTGCCGAAATCGCTGTTCATTCCGAAAGGGTCGGAGCAGCCGATCATCATGATCACCGTCAAGCCGATTTCGGAAAAGATGTTAGCGTCGATGAGCCAGCGCCTGGCGATCGAGGATCTGCACGTCGTCGCCGACGAAGAAAACAAGAACCGGCCGGATGCCTATACGCCCGTCGGCAAGGGATTTACCGACGGGCCGTTCCTGGTAGCTTGGACGCCGAACGCGCCGGGACCGTTCATCTGGCAGTCGGCGATGCCGAAGGTGGCGATCCTCTCGCTGCTCGCCGCTCTCTCCATGGGGTTCATCGCCTGGCGTTTCGGCGCTGTGGTGCGGGCGCTGCAGAAGAGCGAGGCGACCAACCGTTTCCTCGCCAAGCATGACGCGCTGACCGGCCTTGCCAATCGCATTGCCTTCGAGGAAAGCCTGACGGCGATGATGGAAGAGCATCCGGAAGGGCCGATCGCCGTGCTCGCTGTCGATCTCGACAAGTTCAAGGCCGTCAACGACCAGCACGGCCACGCCGCCGGCGACGCCGTCTTGAAGGCCGTGGCGGCACGCTTCAGCGACCGCGTCGGCGATGCCGGCCTTGTTGCCCGCCTCGGCGGCGACGAGTTCATGGTCCTCATCCCCAATGCCAACGAAACGACGATCATGGCGCTGGCCGCCGGTCTTGTCATCGATGCCCAGGTGCCGATCGTCTTCAACGAGATGCTGCTGCAGGTCGGCGGCAGCGCCGGCGCAGCACTTTTCCCACGCGACGGCCACAATATCCGCAACTTCGTGCATGCCGCCGACATGGCGCTGTATGCGGCCAAAAACAGCGGGCGCAACCGCGCGGTCCTCTACGAGGGCGACGCGATCATGCGGCCGAGCACGGCGGCAGCCTGACGCGGCGGCACGTTTCCCCGGGTTGTCCGGAAAGAATTATTGCAACGGCTGGCTTGTCGACCCCTTCGGGTTCCTGAGATCGATCGCGGCGCTGTCGTCGCCGAGGAATTGCGGGCCGACCTGGCGGATCTTCGAGTTGGCCGGGTCGTAGACGCGCTCTTCGGGAATGGCGTCGAGCGTGCCGCGCGGTTCCGGCTTGGTTTCGGTGACGATTTCGGTCACCGATTTCGAACTGGTCTGCTTCGGCAGCGTGCCGGCGTTGCTCTCTTTCAGCTTCTGCTCGTAATAGGCGTTCAGGTTGCAGCCGCAGGCCGAATCCTTGCTGCTCGTGCGGTTGCGATAGGAGAAGGCGTTCGGCAGTTCCGTATAGGGCGCGCCGGTTTCGGCGGAAATCATGTCGGCGCTCTCCTGGCCGACCATGGCGTGGTAATAGAGTTCCGTCTGCGTGCCCGGGCACATCTGGGCGCAGGTCTGCGCATCATGGCGGAAACTCTGGCTGGTCGCATTCGAGGAGATGGGGAAGAAGGCGCCGTCGCAGGTGCGCACGCAGAGCGTCCTCAAACCGCCCTCCTGCTGCAGCGGCAGCTGCTCGCCCAGCGGCAAGGGTTCGCCCTCCATCGGCAGCAGGCTCGTCGGCTGGCGGTCGATGGCGCCAAAGACGCGGTTGGTCGAAATGATCGAGCCGCCGTCGCTTTCCAGCGTTGCCCTGAGATCCTGCGTCTCGGTGAGCGCCGTATCGGAAGGGGCCTGCTCGTCGCAGCCGTTCTCGCGCAACGCTGCCAGGACGCCGCTGCGGCCGCGATTGCGCAGGCCGGAGCGCTGGCGCAGAAGCTCGTCCTTCTCGACTTCCATGTCGTTGAGGTCGGCTTCCGCCCGCATGCAGAAGTCCTGGTTGTCGCCACCGAAAACGACGATGCTGCCGGAGGAGCAGCCGCTGCGGCGCATGTCGCTGCGCAGGCGGCGGATATCCTGGTTCAGGCGGTTGATGGCGTTGGCGGAGCGGCGCACGTCGCCGGTATTGCCGATCACCGTCGGCGTGCCGGCAAGGCTGGCGCGCAGTTCTTCACACACGGCTCTCGCCTCGGCGCGCAACGGCGCCGTCGAAACCAGCGTCAGGAGCACGACGGGAAACACACGCCCAAACGTCAACACGGGCTTTTCTCCGTTAAGGTGATCGTCACATGGCGGCGAACCGCCTCTCCAAGCAATGCCATCATACCGCAACGGCAGCCAGTCGCAACATGGCGCGGCCGGCTGGTACGGTTTTTGCTCCGGCTTGGTTTACGGTGCCGTCGGATGCGAGGCCTCGACGACGGCAAGCGCCGCCATGTTGACGACGCCGCGCGAGGTGACCGAGGACGACAGGATGTGCGCGGGTAGGGCGGCTCCCAGCAGGATCGGCCCGACATGCAGGGCATCCATCATCGTCCGCACGATGCCGAGCGAGATGTTGGCGGCATCGAGCGTCGGGAAGACGAGCAGGTTGGCTTCGCCCGTCAGCGTCGAGTTCGGCATGGCGCGCTTGCGCAACGCCTCCGACAGCGCCGAGCCGCCCTGCATTTCGCCGTCGACCTCGAGATCCGGGGCCTTTTCGCGGATCAGCTCCAGGGCATGCCGCATCTTGCGGCCGCTTTCGGAGTTGCGCGACCCGAAATTCGAATGCGAGAGCAGCGCCGCCTTCGGCGTGATGCCGAAACGGCGGATTTCCTGGGCGGCGAGGATGGTCGTCTCCGCCAGTTCTTCTGCGGTCGGATTGTCGTTGACGAAGGTGTCGGTGAAGAAGATCGCGCCGCGCTGCGAGATCAGCAGGCTGAGGCCGGCGAAGGCGCAGACGCCCTTGCGCCGGCCGATGATCTGGTTGACGTCGCGCAGGTGCTTGTCATAACGGCCTTCGACGCCGCAGATCAGCGCATCGGCTTCGCCGCGACGCACCGACAACGCGCCGATGACGGTATTGTTGGTGCGCACGATGGTGCGGGCTGCCTCCGGGTTGATGCCGGCGCGGCCGACAAGGGCGAAGTAGTCGTCGACATAGTCGCGATAGCGCGGATCGTCCTGCGGATTGACGACCGCGAAATCGACATCCGGCCGGATTCGCAGGCCGAAACGCTGCAAGCGCGTCTCGATGATTTGCGGGCGGCCGATGAGGATCGGCTGGCCGGTGCCTTCCTCGATGAGCACCTGGGCAGCACGCAGCACGCGCTCATCCTCGCCTTCGGCAAAGATCACCCGCTTCTGGCCGGCATTCTTGGCGGCGGTGAAGATCGGCTTCATGACGAAGCCGGAGCGGAAGACGAAGCGGTTGAGCTGGTCGAAATAGGCGTCGAAATCGGCGATCGGACGCGAGGCGACGCCGCTGTCGGCGGCAGCCTTCGCCACGGCCGGCGCGATGCGCAGGATCAGCCGCGGATCGAAGGGCGAGGGGATCAGGTAGTTCGGCCCGAAGGTCGGCGTCTCGTCGGAATAGGCCTTGGCGGCCACTTCCGAGACCTCTTCGCGGGCAAGTGCTGCGATGGCGCGCACGGCGGCCATCTTCATTTCTTCATTGATCGTCGTGGCGCCGCAATCGAGCGCGCCGCGGAAGATGTAGGGGAAACACAGGACGTTGTTGACCTGGTTGGGGAAGTCCGAGCGGCCGGTGCAGATCATCGCGTCGGGCCGTGCGGCGCGGGCGAGATCCGGCATGATTTCCGGTGTCGGGTTGGCGAGCGCCATGATCAGCGGCTTTTCGGCCATGCGGGCCAGAAGGTCCGGCTTTAGCACGCCGGCGGCCGAAAGGCCGAGAAAGACGTCGGCGCCGTCGATGCTTTCGTCCAGCCGCCGCTTGTCGCTCTTCTGGGCATAGACGGATTTCCATTCGTCCATCAATTCGACACGGCCCTCGTAGACCAGGCCTTCGAGGTCGTGGACCCAGATGTTTTCCCGTTTGGCTCCGAGCGTCACGAGCAGGTTGAGGCAGGCGAGCGCGGCCGCGCCGGCGCCCGACGCGACGATCTTGACGTCGGCGATCGCCTTGCCGGCGAGTTCCAGGCCGTTGAGGATCGCCGCGGCGACGATGATGGCGGTGCCGTGCTGGTCGTCATGGAAGACCGGGATGTTCATCATCGACCGCAGCCGGCGCTCGACCTCGAAACATTCCGGCGCCTTGATATCTTCGAGGTTGATGCCGCCGAAGGTGGGTTCCAGCGCCGACACCGTGCTGACCATGCGCTCGACGTCGAGGGCATCGATCTCGATGTCGAAGACGTCGATGCCGGCGAACTTCTTGAAGAGCACGGCCTTGCCCTCCATCACCGGCTTGGAGGCGAGCGGGCCGATATTGCCGAGGCCGAGAACGGCGGTGCCGTTGGAGATCACGGCAACGAGATTGGCGCGGGCAGTGTAGTCGGCCGCCCGTTCCGGCTCGTCGCGGATCGCAAGGCAGGGGGCGGCAACGCCGGGAGAATAGGCAAGCGCCAGGTCGCGCTGGTTGCCGAGCGGCTTGGTCGCCTGGATCTCCAGCTTGCCCGGACGCGGATAACGATGGAAGAACAGGGCCTGTTCATCGAGGTCGCCGCTTGCGGGAACCGTCGGCGCCTTTGATTTCTCGTGGGTATCCATGGCGCGCCTTCCTCTCATGTCTTTTCAGTCGGTTTCTCATAGCAACAATCGTTTTGGCGATACAATCGGGAATTTCTCACTTTTCGATGTTGCGGGGCGCACGGCTGCGCCGGCGCATGCCCGGCCCCTGTCATCATGTTGCAACAAGACTCTGGTTTTACGGGCTTTAAAAATTCCATGAACCAAAGGATGACATCCGTGGCTGGGCAGCAGGAAGTCAAACATTTCAGGACACTGTTCCTGTCCGATATCCATCTGGGCTCGAAGGCGGCGAAGGCGGATTTCCTGCTCGATTTCCTAAAATACCACGAGGCCGATACCATCATCCTCGTCGGCGATATCGTCGACGGATGGCGGCTGAAGCGGAGCTGGTACTGGCCGCAGGATTGTAACGACGTGGTGCAGAAGCTCTTGCGCAAGGCGCGCAAGGGCACCCGCATCGTTTATATCCCCGGCAATCACGACGAATTCCTGCGCGACTTCCCGGGCATGCATTTCGGCGGCATCGAAGTGGCCGAGCGGATGATCCATGAGGGCGCCGACGGCCGCCGCTATCTCGTGCTGCATGGCGACGAATTCGACGTCGTCGTCCGCAATGCCCGTCTGCTCGCCTATCTGGGCGACTGGGCCTATGACATGGCGATCATGATCAACGTCGTGCTGGCCGGCATCCGGCGCCGGCTCGGCATGCCCTACTGGTCGTTTTCCGCCTGGGCCAAGCTGCAGGTCAAGCATGCCGTCAACTTCATCGGCGAGTTCCAGCGCGTCGTCGTCGACGAAGCGCGGCGCAACGACGCCGATGGCGTCATCTGCGGCCATATCCACCATGCCGTGATCGAGGAGATCGACGGCGTTTGCTACATCAACACCGGCGACTGGGTGGAAAGCTGCACGGCGATCGCCGAGCACGAGGACGGCCGCTTCGAGCTGATCACCTGGCGCAACATGGTCGGCACGGCAGAAGAGGCGGAACCGGCCACCGTCAAGGCGATCAGCTACCGCGCCGCCTGAGGCGAAATCCCCTCCTTTCTGAGGGCTATTTTTCGCCATAGGCGAGGCCTGTTGCCTGTGTTAGGAAGGCGCACTCTCCTCACAGGTTCCACTCCATGAGTCTTGCAAGTCAGGCACCGGCGCGCGAAGACGCTCCCCGCTGGTTTCCGCAGCGCAGCGCGCTGGTTTTCTGCGCGCCGATGATCGTCAACGGCACGGTGCTGCCGTTCTTCCCGGTCTGGCTCGAGACCCACAGCCTCGACGACCACCAGATCGGCGTCATCCTCGCGGTGCCGATGGTGGTGCGCGTCATCTTCGCGCCGATCCTGGCGATGTTCGCCGACCGCATGGAGGAGCGAACCGGTATCCTCGTCTGGTCGGGCCTGCTCTGTCTGGCGACGGCGGTCGGGCTGTACTGGACGCAGAGCTTCTGGCCGATCCTGCTGGTCTTCGCGCTGCAGGGGGCGGTTTTTGCTCCCTATATCCCGGTGGTCGAATCGATGCTGATCACCGGCGTGCGCCGATGGGGTTTCGATTACGGCTCGATGCGGCTCTGGGCGTCGGTCGCCTTTATCGGCAGCACGCTGGTCGGTGGCCACCTGATCGGCCTCTACGGCGGCGCCATGGTGCTGCCGGTGATGACGGTCGGCTGCATCGTGATGTCGGCCATGGGGCTGGCTGCGCCGCGGATCGGCCGCGCGCCTCGCCGCGCTGCCGTTGCTGCTGCTGCCGGCAAGAGCAGGCAGAGGACGTCGCTGTCGCGTTTCGACCTGCACCTGGTGATGATCGGTTCGTCGGTGGTGCAGGCGGGGCATGCGATGCTTTATGCCTTTGCCTCGATCTATTGGGCCGAACTCGGCTTTTCCGGCACCGCGGTCGGCATCCTGTGGAGTGCCGGCGTTTTGGCTGAAGTGATCGCCTTTTTCTTTGCCCGCCAGCTCAACCGCACTTTTGGCGCCTGGACGCTGATCCGCTTCGGCGCGACGATCGCCGTCTGCCGCTGGCTCCTGTTTCCGCTCGATATCGGTTATTTCGGTTTCTTCGTGCTGCAATGCCTGCACGCCTTCACCTTCGCCTTCTGCCATATCGGTATCCAGCGGCGCATCGTCGATGCGGTGCATGAAGAGCAGGAAGCCTCGGCGCAGGGCACCTATTATTTCTACAACGGCATCTTCATGGCGGTGGCGACCTTTGCGTCCGGCTACATCTACGCCGCGTTCGGCATGCATGGTTATTACGTCATGTCGGCCATTGCCGCAGTCGGGCTCGGCTGCGTCATCGTCGCCTGGTATCTTCAGCCCCAGAGGGCGGCTTCGGGCGGAAACACCAGCGAATCGCTGTAGGCCAAGCCCGGTTCGCGATCGCGGGCGAGCAACAACGGGCCGTCGAGATCGACGAAATCGGCGCCCTGCGCCAGAAGCACCGCCGGCGCCATGGCCAGCGACGTGCCGACCATGCAGCCAACCATGATCTGGAAACCCAGCCGCCGGGCTTCGTCGCGCATCAGCAGCGCTTCCGTCAGTCCGCCGGTCTTGTCGAGCTTGATGTTGACCGCGTCGTAACGGTCGCGCAATGCCGCGAGGTCGCGGGTGTGGTGCACGCTTTCGTCGGCGCAGATCGCCACCGGCCTTGGAATGCGCGCCAACAGGCCGTCCTTTCCGGCCGGCAGCGGCTGCTCGATGAGGCCGATGCGCTCCCGTGCCGCGATCTGCAGGTGGCGTTGCAGGTTTTCTTCCGTCCAGCCCTCGTTTGCATCGGCGATGATGGCGCTGTCGGGTGCCGCCGCCCGGACGGCGCGCAGCCGGCTTTCATCGTCCTCTGTTCCGACCTTGATCTTCAGCAAAGCGCGATGGGCGACGGACCTGGTCTGCGCCGCCATGGCCTCCGGCTCGGCAAGCGAGATGGTGTAGGCGGTGGTCAGCGGCGCTGGTAGCGTTTCCGACAGACGGGAGGCCACCGTTTGCCCGGAAAGCTTGGCCTCCAGGTCCCAGAGCGCGCAGTCCACGGCATTGCGGGCGGCCCCCGCCGGCATCTCCCGCTGTAGCGCTGCGCGGTCCATTCCGGCGGCGATGCGCGGGGCGATCGCCTCGATTGCGGCGGTGACGTTCTCGATGGTTTCGCCATATCGTCCGTAGGGAACGCATTCGCCCATGCCGGTGCTGCCGTTGGCCGAGATGATGCATGTGACGACGCGCGCTTCGGTTTTCGAACCGCGGGAAATGGTGAATGCACCGGCAATGGGGAAGGCGGCGACTGTTGTTTCGAGGTGACGGACCATGATTTTTGTCCTGGCAAGCGGTTAAAAAGGTTCAGGAACCGCTTTATTTCCCTCATGTGCGATGACACGGAGGAATCAAGCCGGTATGACTCGGCGAGATTGTCGCAAGCCCGGAAAGATGCAAGAGACTTGAAGCCTGCCGATCCTTCTGCCGCACATGTGAAGATCGAGAGCTTGCCGGACGGGGCGGGGCACCGCTTGCGCCTGGGAGGTCGCTGGACCAATACCGGCCTGCACGCGGTGCTGCACGACCTGGAAGAGATCGGCCGCGACCGCGCCGCCGACGATCTGGAAATCGATCTCTCCGACATCGCCGCCATGGATGTCGCCGGCGCCTGGATGATACGGCGGCTTGCCCGCACCGTCGAGGCGAACGGGCATGCTGCCCACCTTTCGGGCGGGGAAGGCCGGTTTCAGGAATTGATCGCCGTCCTGCCCGACAAGGTGGAAAAGGCGGAGGAGCCGAGCGAGACGCGCAGCCTTTTCACCCGGCTGTTCGAGCCGGTCGGAAAACTCGCCTACAGTTTCTGGGGCGATTTTCTCTCCGCCATGCATATTCTCGGCTCGGCGGTGCGCGGTGCGCAGATGAAGCTTGGCCGCGCCAGCGGGGTTTCGCCGGCATCCGTCGTCAACCAGATCGACCATATGGGCGTCAAGGCAACGCCGATCATATTGCTGATGTCGTTTCTGATCGGCGCCATCATCGCCCAGCAGGGCGCCTTCCAGCTGCGCTATTTCGGCGCCGAAGTGTTCGTCGTCGATCTTGTCGGCATCCTGCAATTGCGCGAAATCGGCGTGCTCCTGACTGCCATCATGATCGCCGGCCGCTCCGGCAGCGCCATCACCGCCGAAATCGGTTCGATGAAGATGCGCGAGGAGGTCGATGCGCTGCTGGTGATGGGCCTCAATCCGGTCGGCGTGCTGATCTTTCCGCGGCTGGTGGCGCTGACGATCGCGCTGCCGCTGCTTACCATCCTCGCCAACTTCGCCTCGCTGTTCGGCGCCGCAATGGTCGCCTGGGGCTATTCCGGCATCACCTTTGCGGTGTTCCTGCAGCGCATGCACGAGGCGATCGACCTCTCGACCATCGTGTCCGGCATGATCAAGGCGCCGTTCATGGCGCTGATCATCGGCGTCGTCGCCGCCGTCGAAGGCCTGAAGGTCGGCGGCAGCGCCGAATCGCTCGGCCTGCATGTCACCGCGTCGGTGGTGAAATCCATCTTCGTTGTCATCCTCGTGGACGGGCTGTTCGCCATGTTCTACGCCGCGATCGATTTCTAAGGGGGCGGGGATGGACGACAATACCGCTTCCCAAGAGACTGCAGAGCGCGAGACCATTCTGTCGGTGCGCGACCTGACGGTCGGTTTTGGGCCGAAAGTCGTGCTCGACAACCTCAACCTCGATATCTACCGCGGTGAAATCCTCGGTTTCGTCGGGGCTTCCGGCACCGGCAAGTCGGTGCTGATGCGCACCGTGTTGCGGCTGCTGCCGCGGCGCTCCGGCACGATCCACATTCTCGGCGAGGACTACGACAGCCTCGGCGAAGAAGAGCGGATGAAGCTGGACATGCGGCTCGGCGTGTTGTTCCAGCACGGCGCCCTGTTTTCCGCCCTCACGGTGCGGGAAAACATCCAGCTGCCGATGCGCGAATATCTCGACCTGCCGAAATGGCTGATGGACGAGTTGGCGCTGCTGAAGATCGAGATGGTGGGGTTGGCGGCCGACGCGGCCGACAAATACCCTTCGGAGCTTTCCGGCGGCATGATCAAGCGCGCCGCCCTTGCCCGCGCGCTGGCGCTCGATCCGGACCTGGTGTTCCTGGACGAGCCGACATCCGGCCTCGATCCGATCGGCGCCGCCGAGTTCGACGAGCTGATTGCGCGGTTGAGGGACACGCTGGGTTTGACCGTCTATATGGTAACCCACGATCTCGACAGCCTTTTTTCTGTCTGCGACCGTATTGCCGTTCTCGGCCAGAAACGGGTATTGGTGGAAGGAACGATCGAGGACATGCTCGAATTCGACGACCCTTGGGTCCAGTCCTACTTCCGCGGCAAACGGGCGCGGTCGATCGTACCGCAAGATCGCAGCAAGACGTCGCAGGCGCTGCGTCACGGATTGAAGTGAATAGGGATCTATGGAAACCAGAGCCAACTACGCCATCGTCGGGTTTTTCACCATTCTGGTGATCGCCGCCGCATTCGGCTTTGTCTACTGGATGGCCCAGTACGGCCGCGGCGGGCCGATGACGGACCTGATCATCCGCATTCCCGGTTCGGCCAACGGCCTCAGCGTCGGGTCGCCGGTGCGTTTCAACGGCATCGCGGTCGGCACCGTCCGCAACCTGGCGATCGACAAGGACGAGCCGGAATTCTCGATCGCGCTTGCCGAAGTCAAGGAAGACACGCCGATCTACACCTCTACCAAGGCGGTGCTGGAAATCCAGGGCCTGACGGGGGCTGCCTATGTCGAGCTTTCCGGCGGCAAGACCGGCGAGGAAAACATCCTGCAGGCGGCCCGCGACAAGGACCAGACGGCGATCATACTGGCCGACCAGTCGAGCGTCACCAACCTGCTCGCCACCGCCGACAAGATCATGGGCAAGGCGGACGATGCCATCGACGACATCCAGGGTTTCGTGCGGGATGCCCGCGACCCGCTGACCAACACGGTCAAGAACGTCGAGCAGTTCACCAACTCGCTCAAGGCCAATTCCGAGGGCATCGACAAGTTCCTGAAGAGCGTCGCATCCTTGTCCGACACCGTGACCGGCATTTCCGGCCGCCTCGATTCGACCATCGAAGGGGTCGAATCGCTGGTGAAGAGCGTCGATCCGCAACAGATCCGCACCATCGTCACCAATGCCGAGAAGATCAGCACCGACATTGCCGCGTCGAGCGGCCAGTTGAGCGAGACGGTGAAATCCTTCCGGCAGACGGCGGAAACCTTCAACCGGTTCGGCGCCGAGGCGGAGAAGGCGCTCAAGAAGGCCGAAGACCTGCTGGCGGCGGTGGATACGGCCAAGATCAGCGGTTCGATCGACGATGTCTCGGCGGCGACGGCGGATGCCCGCCAGGCGATCGCCTCGATCCGCGGCGTCACCGACAATATCTCCAAGCGGCAGCAGGAGATCGACCAGACGATCGCCGACGTGTCCGACATGGCTCACAAGCTGAACGCCGCCTCGAACCGCGTCGACGGCATTCTGGCCAAGGTCGATGGTTTGCTGGGCTCGGGCGACGCCAACTCGCTGTTTGCGGAGGCACGCAAGACGCTGGACTCCTTCCGCAGCGTCGCCGACAATCTCAATGCCCGCATCGGGCCGATAGCCGACAATCTGTCGCGCTTTTCCTCGACCGGCCTGCGCGACGTGCAGACGCTGGTCGGCGAGACGCGCCGCACGGTGGAAAATCTCAACGATGCGATCAGCAATTTCGACCGTGACCCGCAACGGCTGATTTTCGGCGGCGACACGGTCAAGACCTATAATGGCCGGAACCGGCATTGACACGCATGGCAACGACGAAGGGTGGGAAGAGTATGGTCGGATCGCAACTGGTTCTGCGTCGTTGCCCCAAACGCAGCCTTCTCGTCATGCTGCCGCTCGTTGCGGCACTTCTGACCGGTTGCGGCGGCGGCGCCAAGAACGATACGTTCGACCTCAACACCGCCGTTTCCGCCGACGGGCCGGCGGCGCGCAACCGCCAGATCCTGGTGCCGGAACCGACGGCGCTGAGCGCGCTCGGCAGCGATCAGGTGATGGTGCGTGTTTCGACTTCGGAGATCCAGTATCTGTCGAAGGCGCAATGGAGCGACAAGCTGCCGCGCATGGTCCAGGCCAAGCTGGTCGAGGCTTTCGAAGACACCGGCAAGCTCGGCGGCGTCGGCAAGCCGGGGCAGGGGCTGGCGATCGACTACCAGATCGTCAGCGATATCCGCGCCTTCGAGATCAATACGGCGGGGCGCCGGGCCAATGTCGAGATTTCCGTCAAAATCCTCAACGACCGCAACGGCACCGTGATCGCCCAGAAAATCTTCTCAGCCGCTTCCCCCGTCGCCGGCAGCGCCGGCAACACCGCCTTCATCCGCGCACTCGACGCCGCTTTTGCCACGGTGACCGCCGAGATCGTCGACTGGACGCTGCGGGCAATCTGAGCCGCTGCCGAGAGCGCCATCCGGAGAATTCCCGGATGGCGCCGGCCATTGCATGACCTCGTCGCGTCGCTCCTGTTCGTTTCGATCCGCACCCGTTTGGGGCGGGTGACCAGATCGTTGTCGATGAGGCGCAGGAGTTCCGGTTTCAACCCCCACCCGCCTATACGACGGGTGACCGCCTCGTTTCGGCCATCTGCGCCGAAATCGCCGAGTTTCAATCCACACCCGCCTACGACGGGTGACCGCTCCGCATGAGGAGGAAGTGACGCACTGGGAAGTTTCAATCCACACCCGCCTACGACGGGTGACCGAGAGCGCGGAGCCTCGCCGTTCGAATCGCTACGTTTCAATCCACACCCGCCTACGACGGGTGACTGTCGGCCGCAGCAAAGCGGGCGCCGACATTCGAGGTTCAATCCACACCCGCCTACGACGGGTGACCGCGGACATGTGCCGCATGCTTCACGCCTGCGCAGTTTCAATCCACACCCGCCTACGACGGGTGACCATCCGCTTCGACGGCGAGCCGATCACCTGGCCGGTTTCAATCCACACCCGCCTACGACGGGTGACGGCCTTCGTCAGCCTCGACGCCGATGTAGGACAGGTTTCAATCCACACCCGCCTACGACGGGTGACTTCTGGCAGATGGCCTACGGGTCGAAGTCCACGTTGTTTCAATCCACACCCGCCTACGACGGGTGACGACCGCGCCGCCACTACGGAGGGCTCCGAGCGATGTTTCAATCCACACCCGCCTACGACGGGTGACGCGACGACTTATCGAGGCCAGGCACGCCTGCATGTTTCAATCCACACCCGCCTACAACGGGTGACGCCAATCGACGAACTCGCAGGCGGCAATCGTCGTGTTTCAATCCACACCCGCCTACGACGGGTGACCGGAATGGCGCCGTGGCCGCATCCCAGAAATACCGGTTTCAATCCACACCCGCCTACGACGGGTGACACATTGTTTCCCGCACCTCAAATCCCGGTGCGGGGTTTCAATCCACACCCGCCTACGACGGGTGACGTGCAAGGCCGACCCATACCGGCACCTGATCACGTTTCAATCCACACCCGCCTACGACGGGTGACGTCCTTTGTGGATTAGGCCGTGATCAGCCGGTAGCTGTTTCAATCCACACCCGCCTACGACGGGTGACCTTTTTTAAAGCCCCAATGCACATAGCTGCCGCCGGTTTCAATCCACCCCCGCCTACGACGGGTGACGTTCCGACCATCTGCATTGCTTTCTGAGCAATGTCGTTTCAATCCACACCCGCCTACGACGGGTGACGCAGGCGCTCCTGGTACATATCCTGCGCATCGAGTTTCAATCCACACCCGCCTACGACGGGTGACCCCTCCAGGGCGACGTCGCCGTACCCGGTCACCGGTTTCAATCCACACCCGCCTACGACGGGTGACCTCCTGCTTGGCGGCTTCAGTTACACAGAACGCAGTTTCAATCCACACCCGCCTACGACGGGTGACGGTGCCCTTTCAGTGCTTCCAGGACATGTTTAAGGTTTCAATCCACACCCGCCTACGACGGGTGACTGCAGAAACGCGACAACCGCGTCCATCTGTTTGGCGTTTCAATCCACACCCGCCTACGACGGGTGACCGATCCTGACGACCAAGTCTACGGATCTCAGCGGTTTCAATCCACACCCGCCTACGACGGGTGACCAACTGCAGCGATCAATTGCGCCTCGTACGCGAGTTTCAATCCACACCCGCCTACGACGGGTGACGCGCGGCGTGCAGATCGCAAAGCCCTGGGTGAATGTTTCAATCCACACCCGCCTACGACGGGTGACCATTTACCGGCCTGGTCCATCATGCGGAGGCCGTGTTTCAATCCACACCCGCCTACGACGGGTGACCGACGACAAGCGCGATGATCACCGCGCACGTCACGTTTCAATCCACACCCGCCTACGACGGGTGACCGGATGGTGGCGTTCGCTCGATATTCCCGAATTAGTTTCAATCCACACCCGCCTACGACGGGTGACTACCAGCGGAGCGCTTCGTCCCACGGCATCGAGCGTTTCAATCCACACCCGCCTACGACGGGTGACTGTCTGCCGTTTAAGCACTTTGAACTGTTGAACAAAAGGAGTTGCGCGCGCGGTTGGCGGGAATTTTTGCGGTATGCGGGAGGTGATTGCGCGGACTCTCGAAAAATAGATTGAATTACAGTGCGTTATACTAGCGCGAGCCTGCCGGCTCCAGACGGCACGCTTGTCGTTCGCACGGTTTCCATAAAAAATCCCGGCGCCGCGGAGAGCAGGCCGGGATCGGGATTTAGGGCTTTCGGCGGCTTAGTTGAAGCGGCCGGCGGCGTGGGCGAGCATGGTGTAGACCTTGCCGGTGTCGGAGGTCAGGTACGACTGCGTCACCGTCTTGTCGCGGTCGGTGCGGGCGACATCCGAGAGCAGCTTTTCGAAATCGGCGATGTAGCGGTCGACGGCGGTGCGGAATTCCGGCTCCCGCTCGTATTTGCGCTTGATCTCGTCAAAAGTCTGCTGGCCCTTCAGCGTGTAGAGGCGACGGGTGAAGACGTCGCGCTCGCCGCGCTGGTAGCGCCGCCACAGATCGACCGAAGCGTCATGATCGATGGCGCGGGCGATATCCACCGAAAGCGAATTCAGCGATTCGACCACGTGGCGCGGGTTGCGGCTGTCGCCGTTGCGTGGCGCTGACGCTTCCGGCTGCTGGCGCTGCTGCGCACGCTGCGGCTGGACGTCGGTCTCGTCGCGTGAGGCGCCCCGCAGCAGGTCGCTGATCCAGCCGCCGCTTTCTTCGCGGCGTGCCGTTTCCGCCGGACGGGCAGGTGTCGCTGCCGTGCGGTCGGTCGTCAGGCTGCCGCGCAGGCCGAGCGGCTCCATCGGGCGCGCGGTCGGCTGTACCGGAGTCTGGGCGACGGATGGTTGCGGGCGCTGGACCGGCTGGGTTTCGGCCATGGCGCGCATGACGGGTTCCGATACTTCGAGATTGCGCGACGAACGGCCGACGATCTGCGAGATGTCCTGCAGCGCCTTGATCTGCTCCGAGACGGCGCGGCGCATGGCGGCAGCACTTTCGCGGGCTTCTTCCGGCAGGTCGAAGGCGCCCTTCTTGAGTTCGCCGCGGGTAACGTCGAGTTCCTTGCGGATCTCGTGCGCCGAGCGGCGGATCTCGTCGGTGGCGCCAGCGAAGCGGTTGACCGCTTCCTCGACGCTCTGGCGCAGGGTTTCGCGCATCTGTTCGGCGGCCTCGTCGGACTTCCTACCGGTTTCGGACAGCAGCTTGTCGATATCCGAGAGCGATGCGGTCATGCCGCTGCGGACGCGGCCGGCAAATTCGCCAGAGCGTTTTTCCGCCTCGCCGAAGGACCCGTCGAGCGTGGCGCGGACATCCTGCGTCGCCTTGACGAAGGTGTCGCGCAGGCCCTCGGCGGCGGCTTCGGCCCGCTGTTCGGCATCGGAAAGAACCCGGCCGACTTCGGCGAAGGAGGTTTGGATACCCTGACGAAGGTTACCGGCAACCTGGTTCGAGCGCTGCTCGGCCCGGTCGAAGGCGGTTTCCACCATGCCGGCCAGCGAACGCATCGAGGTCTCGATCTCGTCGGAGCGCTTGACGAGGCCCATGGCCAGGGTGCGCAGGGCCTCCTCGCGCTCTTCGAGCGTGTTGACGAGATTCGACTGGGCGGCCGACAGCAGGTCGGAAGCCTGGCCGAGAACCTTGGAGTGGTCGCTGAAGCGGGCGACGATCGACGAGACCTGGGACAGCGTGTCGCCGGAGATGCTCGACAGTTTTTCCACCTTGCCTTCGAGGAAGCGGGTGGAGGTCGAGACGCGATCGGCAGCCTTTTCCGCCGTTTCGGCGAAGCGGGTGGTGACCGATTCCAGGCTTTCGTTGACGCCGCGCAGGTCTTCGCTGGCGCGGCTGACGACGGAGGCGATGCCGGAATTGCTCTGGGCCAACTGGTCGATCAGGCTGTTGACGTTCTGCGTCAGGCTGTTTTCCAGGGTCGAAAGCTGGTTTGCGGCATTGTCCGCCCGCGCCGTGATGGCGTTGATCAGGGCGGCGTTTTCGGCGCGCAGGCGGTCGGCGCTGGTCTGGGTGGCGGCGGCGATCTGCTCGGCGGCGGTGCGGCCGATGGCGGCATAATCGTCGAGCATCGGCCGGGCCTTCTCGTCGATCAGACGCGCCAGTTCGGCGGAACGGCCGGAGAGCATCGAATTCAGCTCGCGGGTGCGGTCGTCGATTGCGCTGCGCACCGAGGCGCCGCGGGCTTCGAGCGCCTTGTCGACGTCGGAGAGCGACGCTTCGATTTCGCGGGCGCGCTGGTCGAGGCTGACGCGGATCGCATCGCTGCGGGCTTCGAGCGCGCGATCGACGGCAGACAGCGTCGAAGCGATCTCTTCCGTGCTGCCGTGCAGCGTCGAGCGGATCGACGTGCCGCGGGCGGCCAGCGCCTGCTCGGCTTCTGTGAGCGTCTGGGCAAGCTGAGCCGTGCTGTTTTCGAAGGTTTCGCGCACTGCGGAGCCGCGCGCCTCGAACGCCTTTTCGGCTTCGGCAAGCGTGTCGCTCAGTTCCGCAGCGCTGCTGCCGAGCGTCGAGCGGATGGAGGCACCGCGGGCCGACAGCAGGCGTTCGGCTTCGGTCATTGCCTGGGCGATGCCTTCCGAGCTTTCCTGCAGCGCGCCGCGGATGGAGGCACCACGGGCATCGAGCGCCGATTCCGCATTCGACAATGCCTGCGAGATGGCGTTGACCTGATTGCCGACGAGGCCTTCGGCTTCGGCGACCTTGTTGACGATGGCGTTGCCGGCGGCGGAGAAGGTCTGCGCCACGGCAGCGGCCTGGGCGGCCAGCCGGTTCTGGGTCTCGGTAACGCGGTTGACGATGCGCTCGGAGCGCTCCTCGACAGACTGGGTGAATTCGGCGTTGCGCGTGTCGATCTGTTCGACGAACTGCGCGCCGGCCCGCGACAGGATGTCGGCGGTGCGCATGGCTTCGGCATCGAGACCCTGCGTGGCATCGGAAACGGCATGGCGCAGGGTGGAGGCGAGGCCGGCGGCCTTTTCCTCGATCGTGCGGTTGACGTTTTCAAGGCCGACGTTCAGCGCCCGGTCCATCGTGGTCAGGCGTTCGTCGATGCGCGCCGTGCGGGTGTCGAAGGTGTCGATGAGCGCGGCGTTGCGGCTATCGATTGTTTCGGCAAGCGTTGCTGTGCGCGTATCGACGGTTTCGGCAAGGGTCGCGGTGCGCGTGTCGACTGTTTCGGCAAGCGCGGAGGTGCGCGCCTCGAAGGTTTCCACCAGCTGTGCCGTGCCGCTGCTGAGCGTCGTGTTGAGACGCTCCGCCGCCTCGCTGCTCGCCTGCTGCAGCGCGTACATCTGGTTGGACAAGGCATCGGTCATCGCACGACCGGCGGTGCCGACACGCTCGCTGAGGGCGGTCGTGCCGTCGCGGATCTGGCCGTCGAGCAGCGAGAAGCTGGTCTCGATGCGGCTGCCGCTTTCGGCGACGCGACCTGCGAGGCTGTCGGCCGAGCGCTCGATGCGGGTTGCCATGTCTTCTGTTAGGCGGGAGATGCCGTCGGCGGTCTCCTGCAGCCCGCTGGAGAGATGGCTGGTGCTTTCGCGCAGGCGCTCCTCGAGATTGCGGGCGCTGCCGTCGATCGACTGGCGCATGGCCGCCTCGTGGTCTTCCAGCGTCATTTCCAGCATGCTGGCGCTGGTGGCGATCGTCGTGCCGATGGACGTGGTCTGTTCGACCAGCGTGTTTTCCAGCGTGTCGCGGGCATCCTTGAGGCTGGCGGCAATCGCCGTGCTGCGCTCGTCGAGCGTGGCGCGGATCTGCTCGTGCGTGCCGCCGAGTGCGGTCTCGATCTGCGTGAGGCCGCCGGAGAGGGTGGCGTCGAATTGCTGGGCGCTGGCCGACAGCACGTTTTCGACGCGCGCCACCGATGCGCCGACAATGGCTTCCACGCCCTGGCGGCCGTTGTCGAGCAGCGAGGAGAGGGTGCCTGTCTGGCTGACGAGCGTTTCTTCGAGCTTCTGCTGGTTGGTCTCGTAGGCGCTGCGGATCGCTTCGGTCTGGGTCCCGAAGCTGCTGGTGACGCGGTTTTCCGCATCGCCAAGTGCTTCCACGGCGGCGGAAACGCGAGTCTCCAGCATCATGTCCAGGTTGAACTGGCCGTCGGAGAGCGAGTTGCTGATCCGCTCCTCGCCGCGCTGCAGCATGCCGGAGATCATGTCGGTGCGCTCGTCGAGTGCGTTGGTCAGGCGCTGCTGGCTGTTGGACACCGAGTTGAGGAAGGTGCTGGTGCGGTCGTCGAGTGCCGCATCGAGGCGGATCTGGCCAGCCGCCAGGGCATCGGTGATGCGCTGTTCGCCCTGGCCGAGCGATGCGGCAACCGCGGATGCCTTCTCGTCGAGCACGTGATCGAGGCGGATCTGGCCTTCGGCAAGCGAACCGGCGATGCGCGAGTGACCATGCTCCAGCGAGCCGGCAATGGTTGCGGCGCGCTCATCGAGGGTGCTGGCAAGACGCTGTTCGCCTTCCGACAGAGCGCCGGCGATCAGGCCATGGCCCTTGTCGATCGAGCCGGCGATGGTCGCCGCCCGGTCGTCGAGCGCGGCGGCAAGGCGCTGCTCGCTTTCGGCGACACGCGCCGCCATGGCGTCGGTGCGGCTTTCGAACACGCCGGCAATGGCCGAGGCGCGTTCGTCGAGCGTCGCGGCGAGGCGGTCGTGGTTTTCCGCCACGGAGGCGATGATCGCTTCCGAGCGGCTGGCGAGCGCATCGGCAAGGCGCGCCTGGCTGCTTTCCAGATTGCCGACCAGGCTGCTGCCGTGTTCGCTCATGACGCGGTCGATGCGTTCCTGGGCGTTGCCGAGCGCCTGGGTGATCTCGGTGGTGCGGGTGTCGAGCGACGAGGTGATCTCGCCGGTGCGGGCCGAAAGCGCCGAGGTCATTTCCTGCATGCGGCTGTTGAGAGCCGTGCTCATTTCTTCCGTGCCGCTGCCGAGTGCCGCGGTGATTTCTTCGGCGCGGGCGCCGAGCGTCGCGGTGAGTTCCATCGAGCGCATGTCGAGTTCGCTCGACAGGTTGGATGCGGTCTCGCTCAGCAGCGCCGACAGTTCCGACGTCTTGCGGCCGATCGCGCCGGTGATCTCGCTGCTGCGGCTATCGAGCGTCGAGGTGAACTCGTCGGTGCGGGCGCCGAGAACGGCGGCCATTTCGGCGGTCTTCTCGCCGAGGGCCGCGGTGATTTCGCCAGTGGTCTGCGACAGGACCTGGGTAATCTCGCCGGAGCGGGAATGCATCCGGTCGGCAATGTCCTGCACCTTGGCGTCGATGCTGCTTTCCAGCACGTCCTGGCCGGCGCTGAGCGCCGTGGCCAGGGCGAAGGACTGGTCGTTCAGCGTGGCGCCGATGCGCTCGATGCTGGAGTTGAGGATGCCGTCGATCGATTCCGAACCGCCGGACAGCGTCTCGTTGATACGCGTCAGGCTTTCCATCAGCTTGCTGTCGAGCGTGCCGACGCGCTGTTCGAAGGCTTCGGCGAATTCCGAGACCCGCTCGTCGAAGATGGTCGACAGCTGGTTGACGGTCGACTGCAGGCGCTCCTCGAAGAAGCCCGAGCGCAGGTCGAGGTCCATGATCGTGTCGTCGGCGCTCGACTGCAGGCTCTGGCGGAAGCTTGCGCCCTTTTCGTCCAGCGTCGAATTCAGCTTGCTCAGCACGGCGTCCAGCGTGCCGGCGATGGTCGAGTGGCCGCCGGTGAGGCTTTCGTTGATTTCACGGGTGCGCGAGATCAGCGTCTCGTTGAGTTGATGGGCGCGTTCGTTCAGGGCCGCGTTCAGGCGCTCGGTGTTGGCGTCGAGCGTCGAGGCGCGGGTCTCGAACTGCGCCAGCAGTTCCTTGCCGCGGTCGTTCAGCGTGTGCGACAGTTCCTCCAGGCGCGTATCGAACTCGTTGGCGAGCGCGAATCCGGAGGAATTCAGCGTCTGCAGCAGGGTTTCCGTGCGGTTGCTCAGCATGCTGCCGATCGCCTCGGAGGCGGAATCGGACTTTTCCATCAAAAGCGCTGCGCGCGTGTCGATCAGAGACGCGAAAGCCTCGCCGGATGTGGCGAGGCGCACGGTGATCTCTTCCGTCGCCAGCGACATTTCTTCCTTGAGCTGCTCGTTGGCGCCGACGATGGTCGAGCGGATGCGCTCGACGTGGTTGACGATCGCCTCGCGCTCCGTGCCCAGTTCCTGGACGAGGCCGCGTACGCGCATCTCGTTGTCGGTATAGCTGCGCTCCAGCGCGTTGACTTCCGAATGCACCAGCGTTTCGAGTTCGGCGGCCCGGGCGATGGTGCGCTCGATGCCCTCGTTCATCGCAGACACTTCGCGGCGCACGGCCTGTCCGACGCTCATGATGCGATCGCTGGCGGCGGTTTCCGGCTCGGCGAGGCGCAGGGCCACTTCGGCCATGGAACGGGCGGCGTTGCGCATGTCCTGGGCGCGGGCGATCATCACGGCGAAGGCGAAGAACAGCATCAGCGGCAGGATGATGCCGACCAGAAGGGCTGCTGCGCCGGGCAGGGCGAGGAAGTCGCCGAAGGAGCGGATCTGCCAGATCTGCGGCGCATAGAGGATCTGCGCCAGGCCGAAGCCGCCGAGCAGCCAGAGCAGCGACACGAGGATGGCGCTACGCATCGCCGATTGCGTCGAGGCGCCGTCGATGGATTTCAGGATCGCCGCCGGACTACGGCGGCTGGCGTCGTTGGCGGGGGCAGGTGTCTGGCCGCGCGGCGCGGCTTCGGGACGCGTGCCTTCGGCAGGCCGGCGACCGGGCTCGGCGCCGGGCCTGGGACGCGATTTGGGATTGTCGGACACTTTACCCTCCCGGGACTCAGAGGTGGATCTGCCACGCGGCGCAGGCTTGTCGTCGCGAAAATTGATCTGCAAGGCGTCTTCCAACGCCTGGTAGGCCTTTTCGTCGATCGACTCGCTGTTTCGGTTGTTCGCCATGCCATTACGCCTCGTTACACATCGGCTTCCGCGGACTTTGCTTCCGGCGCGCCGCCAAGGCGCCGGAATGTCGTTGGTTTGCCTACAGTTAGAACGAACCGCCAATCTCGGCGGCCGTCCCGGAATTCATTTCCTTCTCAAGCAGAGATATCCGCTTTTTCAAGCACACGGTATCTTAAGAAACCGCTATCCACTCCTTGAGGCGTCTTCACGCCTAACTTACAAAACCTAGTAGTACCGTAGTGACACATTCATGCCCTTGATACAATTCAGCATCCGGCTCCGGTGAAGGGGGCTAAGCCGTTGTTAACAATTTTTAAACCAAGACGAGGGTGAAAAGCGTTTATTTTAGGAGAGTTTAATGGGCATTAACCATATCGAAAGAATTTCGCCCTGATTGTGCCCGAATTTAACACGATGGCAGTGCCGCGGCCTCACGATGGGCCTACCAAAATAACAAAACTAAAGGAAATTTGGCACATGGCAGCGGTGAGTATCGCATTCGAGGCCCCTGACAACGTCCGAGGAAGCAGCCCGTCACGGGCGCGTCCGATCGATCTTGTCCATCTGGCGAATCAGACGATGGGCGACAAGGCCCTCGAAATGGAGGTCCTGCAGATGTTCGCCCGCCAGGCGCGCAACTGCCTGCAGGAGATTTCGCGCCTCGAAGGCGACGGCATGCTGGCCGCCGTTCACCGTCTCAAGGGTGCGGCAAGCGCCGTCGGCGCCTTCCAGGTATCGACCGCTGCCGAGCGGCTGGAAGAAACGCCGGGTGACGCCGCCCTGCTGGCTTCGGTCGGTGCGGCCGTGCTCGAGGCCGAGAATTTCATTCTCAAGCTCTGCCGCTAAGGTGGATCTGGGGTGCGATGGCGATGCCGTCGGCGCCCCTGTCTCCCGTCGGGGGAGCGTGATGCCGCGGCGGTATTCTTCCCTTCTGATTGACTGGCCCGGAAATTTGATGGAAGAAACCGTCTTCCCACATCGTCTTTCACCGGATTCCGATCATCATGACCAAGCTTACCATCGTTGCCTTCGACGGCACTCGTTTCGACCTCGACGCCGAAAACGGCTCGACCGTGATGGAGAATGCCGTGCGCAATTCGGTCCCCGGGATCGAAGCCGAATGCGGCGGTGCCTGTGCCTGTGCCACCTGTCATGTCTATGTCGACGACGCGTGGACCGCGGTCGTCGGTCCGCCGCAGCCGATGGAGGAGGACATGCTCGATTTCGCCTATGACGTCCGACCGACCTCCAGGCTCTCCTGTCAGATCAAGGTGACCGACGCCCTCGATGGGGTCGTCGTGCACGTGCCGGAGCGGCAGGCTTAGGCCATCGCCCATCGGCGGAAGCCGATGCTTCCCCATTCTGCGGTCACGCAAAAAAAAGCCTCGCTCTCGTGGTGCGAGAAGCGAGGCGAGGAGGGCGCATCACCGGCAGGAGAGGGAGGAAACACCTGCGGCTATCGGACGCGCCAGGAGAACTCGTGGCATTTAAGCTTGATCTCTTTAAGCTGATGAAAATATTAATCGAGAAGCCGATCAATATCTACGCCGAGAAATAATCGGTTATTCACAGGGGTAATCACAAGTTTCGGGCAAGTTTCGGCCCAAAACTTCCGGTTTTCGATTTTTCCAGCCGTATCGGGACTTCAGTTCAGCGTTTTCGCCTTCATGCGGTGACGCAGAAGCCGCATCATGCGATCTTCGAAATTGGCGGCTTCGATGCGGTCGAAGCGGGCCTGGTCGCGGTCGTGGGTGTCGATGGCGGCTTTCGAGACGGCGGCTACGCGGGCCTGCAGGGCTTCGCAGCTTCTTTCCGGTCCCAGCCGCAGCAGCTTGCGTTCCATGTCGCGGGCATGGTTGCGGGCGATCTCGGCGTGGCGCTCCTCGTGCCGCTTGATGTCGGCGGACAACGTTTCCCAGATCATCGCCAGGCCTGGCTTGGCCTTCTTGCGGTTCTTCCACTGCGGCAGGATGATCTGTGTCGAAAGCGTGATCCTGGCTTCCTGAACCCGACAGCGGCCGCCTTTTTCGAAATAGGTGACGGCGCCGCCAAACTTGATGCGGGTGGCGCCGGGGTGGCGCAGGCCGGACGTCTTGGTCAGCGGGCCGCGGCGGTTGAGCTCGTGGTCGAGTTCTTCGGCGGTGGTGCCGCGGATGGTGAAATAGGAAACCGACTTGCTGATGATGGTTTCAGCGCAGGCCTGTTCCGCCAGACCGGAAAAAAACGCCATAGCTGCGATAAGGCCGAGGGATCTGTGCGCTAAGGTCATTCATCTGGTCTGCCGGGTTGAAACTGGTGTTAGCTTGCGGCATAGCGGCGGCGAAGGCAACGGGCTCTTCTGTTTCCCCGTCTTTTTTGCGGAAGGATGGTTTATCGGTGACAGCGATCGGCAAAGGCATCTGGCGCCTGGCGCATGGCCGCAGCCTGGAACTCGGCGAGAAGGGCTGGCTGATGGCGATCGTCAACGTCACCCCCGACTCCTTCTCCGACGGCGGCGACCACGAAACGGCGGCGCGTGCTATCGACCATGCGCTGGCCTGCGTCGAGGAGGGCGCCGTCATCATCGACATCGGCGGTGAATCGACCCGGCCCGGTGCCGCTCCGGTCACGGAGGAGGCCGAGAAGGCGCGGGTGCTGCCCGTCATCGCGGCGCTGGCGAAACGAAGCGACATTCTGATTTCGATCGATACCTACCGCGCCGGTACGGCGCTTGCGGCCATCGAGGCCGGCGCTCATATCATCAATGACGTCTGGGCGGCGCAACGCGAGCCCGAAATTGCCGATGTGGCAGCCCGGACCGGAGCCGGCCTTTGCCTGATGCACAGCGGCAGGGAACGGCAGAAACTCGACGACGTGATCGCGGACCAGAGGTTTTTCCTCAAGCGGTCGCTGGCGATCTGCGATGCCGCCGGCGTCCCGCGTGACACTATCGTGCTCGATCCCGGTTTCGGTTTCGCCAAGGAGACGGCGGACGAGAATTTCGCTTTGATGGCGCGTTTCGAGGAGCTTGCCAGCTTCGGCCTGCCGCTGCTTGCCGGTACGTCGCGCAAGCGTTTCCTCGGCACGGCGACGGGGCGTGATGCCCGCGATCGCGACGTGGCGACGGCGGCGACCACGGCCATTCTGCGTTTGATGGGCGCGTCCCTTTTCCGCGTCCATAATGTCGCAATCAACAGGGATGCGCTGGCGGTGGCGGATGCTATGCTTGCCGCAAGGCATAAGCCAGGAGCGGAGCACGGCGCATGAGCAAGACCTACGTCATCGAGATGAAGAACTGCGCCTTTTTCGCGCGCCACGGCGTCTTCGACCAGGAGGAATTCCTCGGCCAGCGCTTTTTCGTCGATGTGGAGATGGAGGTCGAGCCCGGCGATGCGCTTGAGACCGACAACATCGAATCCACCGTGCATTACGGCGAGGTGTTTCAGGTCGTCGAGACGATCGTCACCGGCACGCGCCGCTACCTCATCGAGGCCTTGGCCCTCGAGATCGCCAAGACGATCTGTCGGCAATTTTCCCAGGTCCGCCGCACCAAGATCACCGTGCGCAAGCCGGCTGCACCGGTGCCCGGCATCCTCGACTACGTTCAGGTGACCGTTGAGCATTCCTGCTGATCCTTCCCGGCATTACGCGACGCTCGGCCTTGGCGGCAATCTCGGCGATCCGCCGCGCGCCATGGCAAGCGTCTTGCGCCGGCTCGATGCGGACGCGCATTGTCGCGTCTTGGCCGTGTCGCGGCTATACAGCACGCCTCCTTGGGGCAAGACGGATCAGGCGGATTTCTTCAATGCCTGCGCCGGCATCGAAACGACGCTGCTGCCGGAGCGCCTGCTCGATCTGTGCCTCGACATTGAACGCGAAATGAAGCGCGTGCGCGACGAACGCTGGGGGCCGCGCACGATCGATATCGACGTCCTGACCTACGGCGCGCTGGAAATGCGCTCTCAAAAACTCGAGCTGCCGCATCCTCGCATGACCGTGCGCGGCTTCGTGCTGATGCCGCTGGCCGATTTCGCGGCGGAGATGATCGTTTCCGGCCGCAGCGTCGGGGCGTGGCTCGCGGAGGCCGATACGACGGGAATTGTCGTCGCCGAGGCGGATTGCGACTGGTGGCGCGGCTATTGAGCTGCAAAAGGCGGCACGGATGTCTCCGGCCGCCTGCGATCCGCCGTCGGGCGGAATTTATTCGATCGAGCCGACCTTGATGTCGTCGACCTGGCGGTTGAGCGTGACGCCGATGACCGGGATCATCTTGTCCTCGACCTTGACCGAGATCGTCACCTTCATGGCGTTGTCGTCTTCGAGGCGGGCGATCATCGCGCCGTTCAGCTTCGAACGGTTGATGCCGAGCACCACCTTGTCGCCGCTGACGGCGCCGGAAACAATGTCCAGGCCCTTGCCGGCGCCGCCATCGAGGAACTTGCCCTTGTAGGAACGGCCGGCCTCGGTGATCACCGCCGACATCGGCTGCTTGAAGACGCCGACGCGGCAGGTGCCGTCGAGCTTGACGCCGGCCTTGTTGCCTTCCTGCGGCACACCCGTCAGGTCGCAGGTGAATTTCGTGCCCTTGTATTTGCCGGCGACGATCTCGCCCGGACCTTTCCAGTTGCCGGCAACGGATTGGAAGAAGGCCTTGTCCCTCTTGGCGGCTTCAGCCGCGGTGCTGGCGGCCAGAGGAGAAAGCACCGCTGCGGCGGCGCAAAAAATAGAAATGCAGCGCGGATACATGAGACATTCCTTGGGTAGGCAATAGCCGATTCTGACCCGGAGTTTTGCCCGAGAATGGTTAATGCTTGGTTTCGCGCCGCGTCAAAAAACACTTTCCGGTAAGCATATGGGCGAAGCTGCGTGCCAGGACAGGCCAGACTAGCTGCCTGATTTCATTTCCATATGAGCGTCTACTTGGCACCGCCGGAGAAGCTCGGGGCGAGGTCGCCCATGAAATCGCCGATGCCCGGACGCTTCAAGGCACGGAACGCCAGGGGCCGGCACAGATCCATGGCGGCGATGCCGATGCGTGCCGTCATCAGGCCGTTGACGACACCTTCGCCGAGGCGGGCGGAGAGTTTCGACGCCAGGCCGTGGCCGAGCACCTGCTGCACCAGGCTGTCACCGACGGCGATCGAACCGGTGACCGCCAGATGCGCCAGCACGTCGCGGAAGAGGCGCATCATGCCGAGCGCGCCCGGCCGGCCGCCGTAAAGCTCCGCCATGTTGCGCACCAGCCGCACCGCCTCGAACAGCACGTAAAGCAGGTCGACGATGGCGCGCGGGCTGACGGCGGTGACGACGGAAACCCGTTTCGAGGCGCCGAGGATAAGGGCGCGCGCCTGCCGGTCCAGCGGCGTCAGCAGTTCGCGTTCGGCAAGGTCGATCAGGTGCGGGCCGTCGATGATCTCGCCTTCCGTCGCCTTCAGCGTAGCGCGGCCCTTTGCCGTTTCGGCGCGGGAGGACAAAAGCGCCAGCAGCCGGTCGACGACGGCGCGGGCGGGTTTTGGCCCGCCTGCAAGCCTTGCAGCCTCTGCGTCCGTCTTCAGCGACTGCACGGCGGTGAGGCGGAAGAGGCCGGCAAGCTCCCGTCCCGCCAGCGCGAGAACGGCGAGGATGCCAATGGCGACGGCGCCGATGGCCGTATAGCCGAGCCAGTCGGCGCGGCTGAAGAGATCGCGGATCAGCTGGTCTGTCCACAGGCCGAGCGCCAGCGACAGGAGGATGCCGAAGGCGCCGGCGGCAAGCTTGCCGAACGAAAACCGTTTCCGGCGCGGTTCGGGCACGATGAGGCTGGTGGCCTCGTCCGGCGCCTTTTCGGACAGGAAGGGATCGAGTTCGTCCGGCGTCATGACGACGGCCTCGTCGAAACTCTGCGGACTGCGCCGCAGCGGCGGCGGTGCGACAGCCGGCGTTTCCGCCTCTTCTTCTTCGATACGGAAGGCGGCGGGCTTGCGGGCGGACGTCCTGTCGGCTTTTTGCGGTTCGGGCGGTCTCATGCCAAACGGTCTCCGAAGAGGAATTGCAGGGCTCGGTCGAGGCGGATGTGCGGCACCGACAGTTTTATGCCCGCGCTGCTTTCCTCCACCGCCGGCGGGCGGAAACGGACGACGTTGAGATCGGGAAGATGCTGCTCTGAATCCGATTCAAGCGCTTGAAAAAATGAATCCGGATTGTCCGGCAAGTCACCGGGAAATATGGCGGTTTTCCGTTTTCCGTCGAACTGTTCGCCATTGATCGTTTCTCCAGCCATCGGCGTTCCGACGATGACGGGCAGCGTATGGCCGTCACGATTGACGGTGGCCTCGCGGGTGGCGCGCACCGAGGCGAGCGCCAATGTGTCGATGCCGGCGCCGCTCATGCCGATGCCGCGGATCGCCCGGTCGACGAGGCGGCGGGTGATCGCTTCCAGCCGGTCGTGGCTCTCGTGGTGCAGATGGTCGGCCTTGGTCGCCGCCACGAGAACCCTGTCGATGCGGCGCGTGTAGAGCGCGGAAAAGAAGCTGTTGTGGCCGGGGCGGAAACAGGCCAGCACGTCGGCGAGCGCCCGTTGAAGATCGAGCACGGCCTCCGGGCCGCGATTGATCGCCTGCAGCGCATCGACGAGCACGATCTGCCGGTCGAGGCGGGCGAAATGCTCGCGGAAGAAGGGTTTGACCACCACCGTCTTGTAGGCCTCGTAGCGGCGCTCCATCATCGCCCGCAGCGAGCCGCGCGGCGCCTTGGTATCCGGCATGTCCGGCAGCGGCGCGAAGGTGAGGGCCGGCGAGCCGTCGAGATCGCCCGGCATCAGGAAACGGCCGGGCGGCAGCGTCGACAGCGAGCGTTCGTCGGCCTTGCAGGCACGCAGATAGTCGGCGAAGGCGCTGGCGAGCTGGCGCGCCACCATCTCGTCGGCGGGTGCATCCATGTCGATGCCCGATGCCAGTTCCAGCCAGGGGCGGGACAGTTCGGCGCGGATGCCGCTGCGGGCGAGCGTCACGGTGTTGTCGCTGAAACTGCGGAAATCCTGGGCGAGCAGCGGCAGGTCGAGCAGCCATTCGCCGGGATAGTCGACGATGTCGATCGACAGGCGGCCGGGAGAAAACATCCGGTTCCAGCCGCTGGCGCTGCGATAGTCGAGCGTGATGCGCAGTTCGGAGATGGCGCGGGTGGAATCCGGCCAGAGGCGCTCCTTCACCAGCGCCTTGACGTGATCCTCGTACTGAAAGCGCGGAATGGCGTCGTCCGGCTGCTGTTCCAGGCGCACGGCGGAGACCCGGCCGGATTGCACCGGTTCGAACAGCGGCAGGCGGCCGCCATGCAGGAGATTGTGGACCAGCGACGAGATGAACACCGTCTTGCCGGATCGCGACAGGCCGGTGACGCCGAGACGGATGGACGGATTGACCAGATTGGCGGCGCGATCGGTGAGATTGTCGAAGGCGATCAGCGCGTCGTCGGTGAAGGATGTGAGCGATGGCGGCAAGTTTCGGCTTTCCCTGTGGCGCGTGCCGTTTGTAGCGCCTATGACGCGCAGAAGCGGCTGCAGCATTCTGAAAATGCGTGACTGCGATATAGGCGGTCGATGGTCGCGGGAAAAGAGCCGCCTCGCACTTGCTTCAGCGCGGGGCGAGCATGTCGCGCAATGCCCAGTGCGGATCGGAGCCCGCATCGTCGAGTACCGCAAGGCCAGCGGTCGGATATCCCTCCGGCAGCCGATGGCGGGCGACTTCGCGGCCGACCAGGGCCTCGAAGGTTTCCTCCATCGTCGGATTGTGGCCGACCAGCATCACCGAACGATAGGCCGTCTGGGCGTCCATGATCTCGATATAGGCGTCGAGTGTGCCGTTGTAGAGCGCATCGACATATTGCAGTTCCAGTTCGGGGCCGAAAACACGGCGCATGGCCTCGGCGGTCTGCCGGCAGCGGGTCGCCGTCGACGAGATCACCAGGTCGGGGCGATAGCCGCGGTCGGAGGCGGTATCGGCGATATATTCGGCTTCCGCAAAGCCGGTGTCGTCGAGAGGGCGATCGAAATCCCTTTGCCCCGGCAAGGCCCAGGCGGACTTCGCATGGCGCAGCAGGTAGATGCGGGAGGGCGGCGGCGAAAGGCGTGGCATGCGCGAAGCTCCGGCTCGGATCGATATGGTTATGACCTAGCTTCTCGGCACGGCTGCCGTCAACAGAGCCGTGGTCGTGGCGGGCTGTAAACCGGACGCAGGCTTGGCGCAAGTCCGGCGAGCTAGAATCACGATTCTATAAATCTGCTGAAAAATTAGACCTTTAGCCGAATTTTGTGACAGATTTAAAAATGCTTAACACTTGGCCATGAGGCTTGAATCCTTGTCCGTTCATGGGATATACACCCGGCATTGAGATGTTCTTCAGGAGAATCGCGTTGAGTGAGAAGATCGATCTTAGCAGCTACGTACTCTCGGATGACGATGAGTTCATGAATTCCAAGCAAAAAGCTTACTTTCGTGCCAAGCTTGTTGCCTGGAAAAACGACATCCTCCGGGAAGCACGCGAAACCCTCGGTCATCTGGCCGAAGAGAGTGCAAACCACCCTGATCTTGCGGACAGGGCTTCTTCAGAAACCGACAGAGCCATCGAACTTCGCGCCCGCGACCGCCAGCGCAAGCTCATTTCCAAGATCGATGCCGCCTTGCAGCGCATCGATGATGGAACCTACGGCTATTGCGAGGAGACAGGCGAGCCCATCGGCCTCAAGCGTCTCGACGCAAGGCCGATCGCGACTTTGTCGATCGAAGCCCAGGAGCGCCACGAGCGCAGGGAAAAAGTCTACCGGGACGAATAAATCGCCTCCAGACTTTGGAAAAAATTGAGCCGCAAGGATGACCGTCCTTGCGGCTTTTTTATTGGCGTGGATTGCAGAGCGGGGGCGAGGGCAGGACATGCCCGCCCTTCCTCCCGGCTGTCTTTATTTGTCGTATCGCGGGGCACTTTCGCCGAAGATGCGGGCCATTTCCTGCTGCATGGCACGCTGTTCGCGATCATTTGCCGCAGGCTGTTGTTGCTGCGGGCGGCTGGCCTGCTGCACCACGGTCACCGGGCGCGGCGTCTGGGCGGTGTCGCGTGATTGCCCCGGGCCGCGATTGGCCTCGAGGCGAGCGGCCATCTCGGCTTCGAGCATGCGTTCGAAATCGTCGATCTCGCTGCCGATATTGGCTGCGCTCGCACGGCCGGCCACGGGCGTCTGTTGCCGTTCCGGTGTTGCGGTGGCGCGCTCGGTCGGCACGCTTTTCTGCACCGGGGTGGCCACCGGCTGCACTGCGGCTTTTTCCCGCTCGGCGGGAAACAGTTTTCGGCGCGCGGCCTCCAGCGGGTTGAGCGCTGCCGGGCGGCTGACGGCAACGGCCGGCTCTTCGGCGCGGGTGGCCGGCACCGGCCGGTCGAGGTCGAGAGAGCGCTGCCGCGTCTCCATCGCCGGCGGCGTCACGACCACCGGTTCGGTCACGGCCTCTGCGCGGTTGCGCCATTCGGCAGCCGGATTGGACGTGCCGGACAGGCGCGCCGGCGGATTGGAAGCGGCGGCGGTGCGGGCGACGGGCGGCACCGGCCGGTCGTCGTCACGGCGATAATCCTCCTGGTTTTCCTCCTCGTCGGCGATGAAATCGTCGTCGGTTGCGGAATAATAATCTTCGTGGCGGCGGTCGTCCTCATCCTCGACGGCGGCGGCGATGCTGCCTCCGGCGCGGATGCGCGTCTCGATGACGATATCGGTCGGGCCGCCGATCATGACCAGGTGTTCGACGTCGTCGCGCCGGATCAGCACCAGCCTGCGGCGCGCATCGATGGCTGCGGCATCGAGCACCTGCAGGCGCGGCTGGCGGTTGCGGCCGCCGCGCAGGAAAGGTGCCGGTGCCCGGTTGCGGATGAACCGCAGGACGAAGACTAGGCATACGAGGGCGATGCCGACGCCGGCGACGGCGACGAGCAGGCGCCCGCCATAGGTTGCGATCAGATCTTCCATGTACCAAGATTCTCCATGGCCGACTGTTGCGGCACCCCGGTTCGTGGTCAAGCCGGAAAAGCGGCTGCCCCCAGCTTCCTTCGGACAACCCGGCGGATCGCCGGCGTATTTGCGGATATAGGGCGCCGCAACCCGGCGGAAAGCTGCCCTTTGCTAGCCGAAGCCGCGGTATTCCTTGTGAGCGGTATTCCTTGTGAATTGTCGCCGCGTTCGGCGCGCGGTGCTTTGTGGGTCCGGCGCAAATTGCTAAAGGTAAACGGACTGTTCCGATTCCACCTTCCGTCAATCCCGGCGGCCCGAGCGGACATCGAGCGCGAGGAGAAGACGATATTGCCCCAGGCGGACGATTACACGGTGCCCTTGGTGGATCGCGGCGTGCGTTCGGGCACGGTTGCGCGCATCATCCTGCTTGCCTTCGTGCTCATCGGTGCCGCCGTCGCTTTCGTCTTCTTCAAGGACCAACTCAACAATGAAATCGTTCTCGGCCTGCTCGGCGTGCTGGCCATGGTCGGTATCTTCTTTCTCGTGTCGTCGATCATCGGTTTCGTCGAGGTGATGCCGCAGAGCCGCTCGGACAGTTTTGGCCGTGGCTTCATCGACAGTCAGCCGGACGGAACGCTGATCACCGACGACAAGGGCCGGCTGCTATACGCCAACGCCGCCTATGGCCGCATGATCGGCGCCAGCAAGGCGACGGAGGTGCAGACGCTGGAAGAGCTTCTGTCGCGCAACCGCGAATCGAACGAGGCGCTCTACCGCCTGACCAACGGTTTGCGCGAAGGCCGCGACGGCCACGAGGAATTCCGGCTTCTCAAGCCGCTCGGTCCATCGTCCGGCCATGGCTCCGGCGCCCATTGGTACCGGCTGCGCGCCCGCATCCTGCCGCAGCCGCAGGGCAAGGGCAGCCTGCATGTCTGGCAGGTCACCGACATCACGTCGGAGCGCGACGACCAGGAGCGTTTCTTCAAGGAGTTGCAGAACGCCATCGACTATCTCGACCACGCGCCGGCCGGCTTCTTTTCCGCCGGCCGCAAGGGCGAGATTTTCTATATCAATGCGACGCTGGCCGAATGGCTCGGCATCGACCTGACGAAATTCGTGCCCGGCTCCCTCAGCATCGGCGAACTGGTTGCCGGCGAAGGGCTGGCGCTGATCCAGTCGGTGCAGGCCGAGCCCGGATCGAAGAAGACCGAGACGCTGGATCTCGACCTGCGCCGTTCCAACGGCCAGAGCCTGCCGGTGCGCATCGTCCACCGGGTTTCCTCGATGCGCGACGGGGCGCCCGGCGAAAGCCGCACCATCGTCATCGCAAGGCAGAAGGATGACGAGAGCGACCAATCCGCCTCCGTGGCGGCGATGCGCTTCACCCGCTTCTTCAACAACACGCCGATGGCGATCGCTTCCGTCGGTGGCGACGGCCGGATCCTGCGCACCAATGCGCCGTTCCTGAAATTGTTCTCCGGCGTGGTATCACGCGACGACGTCGATCGCGGTGCGCTGCTGGAATCGATCGTCCACGACAACGAGCGTGGCCGGCTGGCCCAGGCGCTGGCCGCCGCCAAGGACCGGCAGGGCGACATTCCGCCGATCGACTCGCGCCATCCGAAGGACGAGACGCGGCATTTCCGCTATTACGTCAACGCCGTCATCGACCAGACGGACGAGACGCCGGAAGAAGCAGCCATCGTTTATGCCGTCGAGGTGACCGAGCAGAAGGCGCTCGAAACCCAGATGGCGCAGACCCAGAAGATGAACGCGGTCGGCACGCTGGCCGGCGGCATCGCCCACGATTTCAACAATGTGCTGACGGCGATCCTCCTGTCGTCCGACCACCTGCTCCTGCAGGTGCGGCCGTCGGATGCCAGCTTTGCCGACCTGATGGAAATCAAGCGCAACGCCAACCGCGCCGCCGTGCTGGTGCGCCAGTTGCTGGCTTTCTCGCGCAAGCAGACCATGCGGCCGACGGTGCTTAACCTGACCGACGTCGTCGGCGACCTGCGCATGCTGGTCGACCGGCTGATTTCCGGCACGAACGTCAAGCTGAACGTCGATTACGGCCGCGACCTCTGGCCGGTGAAGACCGATCTTTCGCAATTCGAGCAGGTGCTCATCAATCTCTGTGTCAACGCCCGCGACGCCATGCCGGGCGGCGGCACGCTGACCGTGCGCACCCGCAACCTGCTGGCTGCGGAAGTCGCCGGCTACAATTATGCCGACCTGCCGAACGAAGATCTCGTGCTCATCGAGGTCGCCGATACCGGCACCGGCATTCCGCCCGAAATCATGGACAAGATCTTCGAGCCCTTCTTCACCACCAAGGAGGTGGGCAAGGGCACCGGCCTCGGGCTGGCGATGGTCTACGGCATCATCAAGCAGTCCGGCGGCTACATCTATCCGGAATCGGAAGTCGGCCGCGGCACGGTTTTCCGCGTCTTCCTGCCACGCCACATTCCCGACGTCACGGTGGTTGCCGCCAACGAGAACGTTGCTCATCAGCCGGCCACGGCTGCCTCGGCCGGCGGACAGCCTGTATCCGTTGCCGAAAAGGCCAGGGAACCGGTCGACCTGACCGGAAAATCCGCCGTCGTCCTGCTCGTCGAGGACGAGGAAGCGGTGCGGCGCGGCGGCAAGCGCATGCTGGAAACCCGCGGCTACACCGTGCACGAGGCCGGATCGGGTGTCGAGGCGCTGGAGATCATGGAAGAGTTGAACGGCGAGGTGGATATCGTCGTCTCCGACGTGGTCATGCCGGAAATGGACGGACCGACCTTGCTCGGCGAGTTGCGCAAGACCTATCCGGACCTGAAATTCATCTTCGTGTCCGGTTATGCCGAAGACGCCTTTGCCCGCAACCTGCCGGCCGATGCCAAATTCGGCTTCCTGCCCAAACCCTTCTCGCTCAAGCAGCTTGCCGAGGCCGTCTGGGAAATGCTGGATTCCTGACCATCTGGCGGCAAACGGGCGACGTGCGTCTGTCTTTCAGCTCTCAGGTACGCCGCGACTGGAAACGGAGATAGAGTTTCCGTCCGGATCCTTGGCATTGGCGAAGGCGTAATTACCCGTGCGGTGGATCGGGCCGAAGGGAAAGCCGCGGGCGCTGCACTCGCTGCAGAATTTCTCGACATCCGGTACGGAGAAAACCAGTTTCACCGTTGCTTGCCCCGTTTTCTGGCTCTTGGCGGCGGGATGCAGCATCAGGTTTGCGCCGCCCCGCGGATCGATCAGTTCCACGATCCGGTCGCCTTCCGCCCGATGGATTTCAAGCCCGAACAATGTCGCGTAAAATTGCGTGGTTTTCTCGACGTCGCGCACATAGAGCAGGATTCGCGTCAACGGCATGTCATGCCCCGGACAGGTGGCGGCCAGCACGAGCCGGCCGCTCTTAGTGAGTTTTTTCCGGCGCAATTCCGGACGTGAAACCGCTGTGCACTTTTGCCGGAATTGCTCTCATTCAAACCGCCAGCGACACGGCGATCTCCGCCGCAAGCCGCGCATTGTTCTCGACAAGCGCGATATTGGTCTTCAGGCTGCGGCCCTGGGTGAGCTTGAAGATGTCGGCGAGCAGGTAGGGCGTCACGGCTTTGCCGGAAATGTCGTCCTTCTCCGCATTCTCCAGGGCGCGGGCGATGAACACTTCCATCTCGTCCCTGGGGATCTCGTCTGCTTCCGGCACCGGATTGGCGATCAGCATGCCGCCATCGATGCCCATCTGCTCGCGCACCGCCTGGAAATTGGCGATCGCCGCCGGGCTGCTGAGCATCAGCGGGCTTTCGAGGCCGGAAACGCGCGACCAGAAGGCCGGGAAATCCTTCGAACCGTAGGTAACGACCGGCACGCCGCGCGTTTCCAGCACCTCCAGGGTTTTTGGGATATCGAGGATGGCCTTGGCGCCGGCGCAGACGACGATGACCGGGGTGCGGGCCAGTTCTTCCAGATCGGCGGAAATATCGAAACTCTCCTCGGCGCCGCGATGCACGCCACCGATGCCGCCGGTGGCGAAGACGCGGATGCCGGCGAGGGCTGCGGCGATCATCGTCGCGGCAACGGTGGTGGCACCGGTGCGGCGTTCGGCGATGGCGAAGGCGATGTCGGCGCGGGACACCTTGAGCGCGTCTGTCGTCTGCGCCAGTTGCTCCAGCTCTTCCGCCTCGAGACCGACATGCAGCGTGCCGCGCAGCACGGCGATGGTCGCCGGCACGGCGCTCTGGGCGCGAATGATCGCCTCGACGCTGTTGGCCATGTCGATGTTGCCGGGATAGGGCATGCCGTGGGTGATGATGGTCGATTCGAGCGCGACGATCGGCGCGCCGCGCTGCCTGGCGGCGGCAACTTCCTTCGAATAGGCGATCGGCAGCGAGGGGGAGAGGGCTTTGGTCATCGGGACACCTCCATTTGTCTGGTATTTATGGCTGTCATGACAGGATTTTCGCCGCCGGCACAAGGGCCAGCATGTCGCGGAGCACGTCTGCGGAGAGATTTTCGGCCGTGGCCAGCGGCGACTGCACGGTGATCACTGCTGCGGCGGCACCGAGCCGCATCGCCTCCTCGAAAGCCAGGCCGCGCATCACGCCGTAAAGCACGCCGGCCGCCAGCGAATCCCCGGCACCCGTCACATCGGCGATCGTGTCGATCGTCGGCGGCAGCAGCGAGACGGACCGATCCCCCGCAAAACCGATCGCCGCCTCGCGGCCACGGGTCACGACGCCGCCGGAAAGCCCGGCCTGGCGCAGCAGCGCCGGCCATCCCTCGGCGGTTTCGGGACGCTGGCCGATAAGCGCCTGCGCTTCCGCCTCGTTCATGAACAGGAAATCGATGTCATCGAGGCTGTCGCGGTAACGCGGCACCTTGGCCGGCGAAATGGCGATTGCGGCGACACGCTTGCCGAGATGCCGCGCCCTTGCCGCAAGCGCCGCGATCGTTTCCTGCGGCAGGTTGGCGTCGCAGAGCAACAGGTCGGCCTCCGCCATGGCGTCGCGCACCGCGCGGACGGCAAGCCGGCGCGGCGAAAACAGCCGGTAGAGCTCCATATCGGCAAGCGCGATCACCAGATTGCCGTCCCGTTCCAGGATGGCGGTATAACTCGGTGTCTTCCGGTCGAGGAAAATGAAGGGGCGATCGTCGACGCCGGCCGCCAGCGCTGCCGCGGCGACGCTCTCACCGTCGGCGTCGCCGCCGCGCGGCGAAATCATCCGGACGGTCAGGCCGAGCCGCGCCAGGTTGCGGGCGGCGTTGAAGCCGCCGCCGCCGGCTTCCACGAACCAGCGGCCCGGATTGCTGGCGCCGTGCGCCGTCTCGCCGTCGATGCGGCCCCGCCGATCGATATGTGCGCCGCCGAGGACGAGAATCTTATGCATGGCGCTTCCCCGGAACGTTCGCCCGATGACACCCGATTCGCCGCGTTCCGCCGGATGCGAGGAGAAAGACACCCGTGTCCAAGTATCTGTTATCCAAGGCGAAAACAAAAAAAGAACACGCGCTCATTTCGTTTTTTGAATCAGGGAGTTGAATGGGCGTTGCAAAACAAGAACAAATGAGGTACAAAATCCGCATCAGCAGCTTCGTTGCCTCAACGGCTTCAATAACCTAAAGGTGGACCCGATGTCACAGAATATGTTGCGGCTTGTAGAGGAAAAATCGGTGGATAAAAGCAAGGCATTGGAAGCGGCTCTCTCGCAGATCGAGCGCTCCTTCGGCAAGGGCTCGATCATGAAGCTCGGCTCCAACGAGAACGTGATCGAGATCGAAACCGTGTCCACGGGTTCTCTCAGCCTCGATATCGCACTCGGCGTCGGCGGCCTGCCGAAGGGCCGTATCGTCGAGATCTACGGGCCGGAAAGCTCGGGCAAGACGACGCTGGCGCTGCAGACCATCGCCGAGGCGCAGAAGAAGGGCGGCATCTGCGCCTTCGTCGATGCCGAACACGCGCTCGACCCGGTCTATGCCCGCAAGCTCGGCGTCGACCTGCAGAACCTCCTGATTTCCCAGCCGGACACCGGCGAGCAGGCGCTCGAAATCACCGACACGCTGGTGCGTTCCGGCGCCATCGACGTGCTGGTCGTCGACTCGGTGGCGGCACTGACGCCGCGGGCCGAAATCGAAGGCGAGATGGGCGACAGCCTGCCGGGCCTGCAGGCCCGCCTGATGAGCCAGGCGCTGCGCAAGCTCACCGCCTCGATCTCGAAGTCGAACACCATGGTGATCTTCATCAACCAGATCCGCATGAAGATCGGCGTCATGTTCGGTTCGCCTGAAACGACGACGGGCGGCAACGCGCTGAAGTTCTACGCCTCGGTCCGTCTCGACATCCGTCGCATCGGCTCGGTCAAGGAGCGTGACGAAGTCGTCGGCAACCAGACCCGCGTCAAGGTCGTCAAGAACAAGATGGCGCCTCCCTTCAAGCAGGTCGAATTCGACATCATGTATGGCGAAGGCGTGTCGAAGACCGGCGAGCTCATCGATCTCGGCGTCAAGGCCGGCATCGTCGAAAAGTCCGGCGCCTGGTTCTCCTACAACAGCCAGCGCCTCGGCCAGGGCCGTGAAAATGCCAAGACGTTCCTGCGCGACAATCCCGATCTTGCCCGCGAGATCGAGACGGCGCTGCGGCAGAATGCCGGCCTGATCGCCGACCGCTTCCTGCAGAATGGCGGTCCGGAAGCGGATGGCGACGACGCCGCCGAGGCCTGATCGGTCCGATATAGACCCAAATATCTGTTTCCTGCCGCCGGCCGCACATTTCGCAAGATGTGCGGCCGGTTTTTCCTGCTTGTGCTGGACAGTGGCAGGTGCGGACGATAAAAGCCGTTGATTTTGGTATTTTGCCGGCTTTCCGGCAGCAATGAAGGGCGTGCTATGAGCGGTGTGAATGAAATCCGGTCGACCTTTCTCGACTATTACAAGAAGAACGGCCACGAAGTCGTCGCATCGAGCCCGCTTGTTCCGCGCAACGACCCGACCCTGATGTTCACCAATGCCGGCATGGTGCAGTTCAAGAACGTCTTCACCGGTCTGGAGCAGCGTCCTTATTCGACGGCGGTGACGGCGCAGAAATGTGTGCGCGCCGGCGGCAAGCACAACGACCTCGACAATGTCGGTTATACTGCCCGCCACCACACCTTCTTCGAAATGCTCGGCAACTTCTCCTTCGGCGATTATTTCAAGGAGCGGGCGATCGAGCTTGCCTGGAACCTGATCACCAAGGAATTCGGCCTGGCGCGCGACCGGCTGCTGGTCACGGTCTATCATACCGACGACGAAGCCTTCGATCTCTGGAAGAAGATCGCCGGCCTGGCCGACGAGAAGATCATCCGCATCCCGACCAGCGACAATTTCTGGGCGATGGGCGATACCGGTCCCTGCGGTCCCTGCTCGGAAATCTTCTACGATCACGGCGATCATATCTGGGGCGGCCCTCCGGGTTCGCCGGAAGAGGACGGCGATCGTTTCATCGAGATCTGGAACCTCGTCTTCATGCAATATGAGCAGGTGACGAAAGAAGAGCGCGTCAACCTGCCGCGTCCGTCGATCGATACCGGCATGGGCCTCGAACGTGTCGCCGCCGTTCTCCAGGGCCAGCACGACAATTATGACATAGACCTGTTCCGCGCCCTGATCGCCGCTTCGGAAGAAGCCACCGGCGTCAAGGCCGAAGGCGAGCGTCGTGCCAGCCACCGCGTCATTGCCGACCATTTGCGTTCCTCCGCTTTTCTGATCGCCGACGGCGTGCTGCCGTCGAACGAGGGCCGCGGTTACGTGCTGCGTCGCATCATGCGCCGCGCCATGCGCCATGCCCAGCTTCTCGGCGCCCGCGATTCGCTGATGTGGAAGCTTCTGCCGGCGCTGGTGCAGCAGATGGGCCGCGCCTATCCCGAACTGGTGCGTGCCGAAGCGCTGATTTCCGAGACGCTGAAGCTTGAGGAAACCCGTTTCCGCAAGACGCTCGAACGCGGCCTCGGCTTGCTCTCCGACGCCACGACGACGCTTGGCCAGGGCGACATGCTCGACGGCGAAACGGCTTTCAAGCTTTACGACACCTTCGGTTTCCCGCTGGACCTGACGCAGGATGCGCTGCGCGCCCGCGGCATCGGCGTCGACCTGTCCGGTTTCACCGATGCGATGGAGCGCCAGAAGGCCGAGGCGCGCTCGCATTGGGCCGGCTCCGGCGACAAGGCGACGGAAACGATCTGGTTCGAGCTGAAGGAAAAGCTCGGCGCCACCGAATTTCTGGGTTACGACACCGAAACCGCCGAAGGCGTTGTCCAGGCGATCGTCCGCGACGGCAAGAGCGTCGCCAGTGCGGCGGCCGGCGAAACGGTTCAGGTCGTCGTCAACCAGACGCCGTTCTACGGCGAGTCCGGCGGCCAGATGGGCGATGCCGGCGTGATCGCCAGCGATACCGCCAAGGTGGCCGTCGCCGACACGCAGAAGAAGGGCGAGGGCCTGTTCGTGCATGTCGCGACCGTCTCGGACGGGACGATCGCCGTCGGCGATGCCGTGGCGCTGACGGTCGATCATGCCCGCCGTTCGCGCCTGCGCTCCAACCACTCCGCCACCCATCTGCTGCACGAGGCGTTGCGCGAGGTGCTCGGCACGCACGTTGCCCAGAAGGGGTCGCTGGTGGCGCCCGAGCGCCTGCGGTTCGACGTTTCGCATCCGAAGCCGATGTCGGCGGAAGAATTGAAGGTCGTGGAAGACATGGCCAACGAGATCGTGCTGCAGAATGCGCCGGTCACGACGCGGCTTATGAGCGTCGACGATGCGATCGCCGAAGGCGCGATGGCGCTGTTTGGCGAAAAATACGGCGACGAGGTGCGTGTCGTCTCCATGGGCCGGGCAACCCACGGCCCGAAGTCCGGCAAGGCCTATTCAGTCGAACTGTGCGGCGGCACCCATGTCGGTTCCACCGGCGAGATCGGCCTGGTGCGCGTGCTGTCGGAAAGCGCCGTCGGCGCCGGCGTGCGCCGCATCGAGGCGGTCACCGGCGATGCCGCCCGTGCCTATCTCTCCGAGCAGGACGAGCGCGTCAAGGCGTTGGCCGCCTCGCTGAAGGTGCAGCCGGCGGAGGTGCTTTCGCGCGTCGAGGCGATGATCGACGAACGCCGCAGGCTGGAGCGGGAGCTTGCCGATGCCAAGCGCAAGCTCGCCATGGGCGGCGGGCAGGCCGGCTCGGCCGATGCCGTTCGCGAGGTCGGTGGCGTCAAGTTCCTCGGCAAGGCGATTTCGGGCGTCGATCCCAAGGATCTCAAGGGCCTGGCGGATGACGGCAAGGCAAGCCTCGGCTCCGGCGTCGTTGCCTTGATCGGCGTTTCCGAAGACGGCAAGGCCAGCGCCGTCGTCGCCGTGACCGAAGACCTGGTCGGCCGTTTCAGCGCCGTCGACCTGGCGCGCATCGCTTCGGCCGCCCTCGGCGGCAAGGGCGGCGGCGGTCGTCCGGATATGGCCCAGGCTGGCGGCCCGGACGGTTCCAAGGCGGCGGACGCGATCGATGCCGTCGCAGCCGCATTGAACGGCTGACGGGATTTGGCAAGGTGGGAGGCGGCGTCACGTCCGCTTCCGGCCTGTGATTGCTGCACAGATTATGCCGGATGAGGGCCTTCCTCTTCCGGCTTTTCTTATGCGCTCAAGCCGCTAAAAAAGTGCGGGGCGGTTTTGCGAAGACAAAGAGCGAAGCTGAAAGATCGCGGCCAGCTTTGTCGCCAGCCGGCAGGGATGAGATGCAGAGGCCGGTTGGCGCCTTGTCAGGGCGCCAACCGGTCTTTTGTTCACGCTATATTAACGATGCTGGTTGCGAGATACACCATGCGTGCGGCCCGGTTACAGGCCATCGGCCGCGCAAGGGTCTTTGATGTTTCGAGGGTGGGGGCATGGCAGGAAGATATGCGCTTGGCGTCGTCGATGCAGGCGGCAGCATGCGGACGTTCGTGGTCGAAACGCTTGGCTGCGAAGACGGTGGCCTGGTCGTGATGCGAAACGGTGTGCGTGAGCATCTGCCGCTCTCCGCCATCCGCGAGTTTTACCCTATCGATATCGACGCAGCGTCAGGCCGGCTGCCGACGGCATCGGATGACGGCGGCTCGGTCTTCGATCTTTGCTTCTGATCCCTCGGGCAGAACGGCCGACCCGCGCAATGGGGTCGGCTGTCGCTGCCTATTTCTGTGCGATCTTGAACGGCTGGTCGATCTTGACGTTGCGGTTGCTGCCGGTGTCGTTCAGCGTGTAGCGTAGCACGTAGTCGCCAGGGGCTGCGCCGGAAATGTCGAGCGTCAGATGGGTGAAGATTTCCTGGTTGCGCACATAGCCGATGAAGGAGAAGTTGCCGAATGTCTTCTGGCCGGCAAGCACTTCGCCCTTGGCATCCATCAGTTCGAAATCGACGGTGAAATTGGTCTGCATCTTGCCGCCGTCGGCGGGTTTCCAGGTGAGGCCGATCGGCTCCACATAGGTAATCAGCTTTTCGCCGGGTTTGAAGGTCGAGTCCGCGCGGGGCGTGTAGATGCCGTAGGCGGTCGGCACGTCGGCGACGAAGACACCCTTGCCGATGGTCAGCGGCAGGGTCGCGGCAAAATCGCCGAGCGCGGTGCGCATGATGTCGTAGGCGCCGATCTGGTCGCCGCTCTGGGCTTTTTCTTCCGCTTTCGTCGCCGCGTCGAGAAGCGGCCCCGCCGCCGCCGGCATCGCGGTCAGACAGCCCATGGCACTCAGAAGGACAAAGGCTGCTTGCAGGCCTTTCCGCGCAGGACGAATCATCGGTAACCTTTCCGCTCGAGCTTTGGCAACGGCGCCAGTCTGGAAGATTGGCATGCGCTGTCAAGTGATTGCGATCACCGATATTTCCGCCACTTCGGGCAAAAACATGGCAGCCGCCTCAGTTGCGCCAGAAGGTCGGCATCGCCAGCACCAGCACGGTGAGAATTTCGACGCGGCCGAGCAGCATCAACAGCGACAGCATGTGCAGCGCCGGGGCGCTCAACGTCGAGAAATTGCCGGCAGGTCCGATGGTGGGGCCGATTCCGGGGCCGACATTGGCAAGCGATGTGGCCACCGCCGATATCGACGTCACCACGTCATAGCCAAGGGCGGCGAGCACCAGGCTCCCGGCCACCCACAAGGCGAGAAAGGCGACCAGATACAGCATCACGGCGCGCTGCATGTCGTCGTCGACGATGATGTTGCCGTAACGGATGGAAAAGACGCCGTTGGGATAGATCAGCCGGCGCAGGCCGGTACGGAACATGTTGAACAGGATGATCAGCCGGTAAGCCTTGATACCGCCGGCGGTCGAGCCGGAGCAGCCGCCGATGAAGGTGGCGAAAAAGGCGATAACGACGACGAAAGGTCCCCATAGCGTATAATCTTCGCTGGCAAAGCCGCCGGTCGAAAGGATCGAGGCCATGTTGAAGACCGCATGCGTCAGGGCGTCGCCAAAAGGAACGGCGTTGCGGACATGGTGATAGGCCGCGACCGCCAGCGAAAAGGCCGTGAGATAACCGAGGAAGACGATGATCTGCGGATCGCGCAGCGTATCCAGCCGGCCGCGCACCGCAAACAGGATCAGCACCGAGAACGGCAAGCTGCACAGCGTCAGGAAAATGCTCGATATCCACAGCATCGCCGTGCTGTCGAAATAGGCGAAGGAGGCATCGTGGGTGGAAAAACCGGCGGTCGCCACCGTCGACATCGCATGGTTCAGCGCATCGAAATGCGTCATGCCGGCAAGGTCGTAGGCGACGGTGCAGACGACAGTCAGCAGGATGTAGATGGCGATGAAGGCGCGGATGAAACTGCCGAGCTTCGCGAAGGGCCGGTCGTTGGTATCGGAGGATTCCATCTTGAAGAAGGCGATGCCGCCGACATGCAGGAACGGCAGGATGAACAGCCCCAGCGCGACGATCCCGATGCCGCCGAACCAGCAGAGCATGGAACGCCACAAGAGAATGCCGGGCGGCGCCCTGTCCAGCCCGGTGATGACGGTGCCGCCGGTGGTGGTGATTGCCGAAACGGCTTCGAACAGCGCCTGGGCGAAGCTGAGGTTGAGGCTGGACAAATATATCGGCAGGGCGCCGATCAGCGAGAAGGACAACCAGAGGATGTTGACGAGGATAAAGCCGAAACGCTTGTTGAACGGCGGCGGCGAGCCCGAGGTCGCCAGGGCCGCGCCGAGGGACAGGCCGCCGGTCATCAACCCGGAGAAAACGAAGACGGTCCAGTCGCGATGCCCGAAATGCAGGTCGATCAACGCCGGAATGACCATGGCAGTGGACAGGTAGAGGCCGCAGATCGCCGCAACATGGACGGCAGAACGAAAAAGATTGACGTTCAAGGAAGGCCCACCATGATAGCCGCGAGGCGAAAAAAGTTTCTTTGTATCCGCAGTCCGCTTATGCCATAGCGGGGGTCAAATTGGAACGCAACGGACGCTTTTTCCATGACCAAAGCCGAGATCAACAACGCCGCCGAGGCGATGCGCGGCCTTTTCCCCGCGACGCCCCTCCAGCTCAACGATTACCTCAGTGCCCGCTACGGTGCGGAGATCTGGCTGAAACGGGAAGACCTTTCGCCGGTGCGCTCCTACAAGATCCGCGGCGCCTTCAATTTTTTCCGCAAAGTGATCGCCGGCGGCGGCACCGAAAAGGTCTTCGTCTGCGCGTCGGCCGGTAACCATGCGCAGGGTTTTGCTTATGTCTGCCGGCATTTCCAGGTGCATGGCGTGGTCTTCATGCCGGTGACGACGCCGCAGCAGAAGATCGACAAGACCCGGGCCTTCGGCGGCGAATATATCACCATCCGGTTGTTCGGCGACTTCTTCGACCAATGCTATGCCGCGGCAAGGCGGCATGTGGAGAAGATCGACGGCGTCATGGTGCCGCCCTTCGACCACCCCGATATCATCGAGGGGCAGGCGACGGTGGCGGCTGAAATCGTCGAGCAGCTGCCGGAAGGGGCGACGCCGGACATGGTGATCATGCCTGTCGGCGGCGGCGGCCTGTCGGCGGGGGTGACGGGTTACCTCAGGGATGTGGTTTCGCCCGAGGGGTTCGTCTTTGCCGAGCCTGCCGGCGCGCCGAGCCTGCGGCGCAGCCTGGAGGCGGGCGAGGTGGTGCCGCTGGCCAAGGTCGACAATTTTGTCGATGGCGCGGCGGTGGCGCGCATCGGCGATCTCAATTTTGCGGCACTCAAGGGGTTTGCGCCGGAGCAGGTGCTGCTGCTGTCGGAAAACGCCATCTGCGTGACGATCACCGAAATGCTGAACGTCGAAGGCGTGGTGCTGGAACCGGCGGGCGCCCTGTCGATCACGGCGCTGGAAACCATAGGCAGGAAACGGCTGGCCGGCAAGCGTGTCGTGGCCGTGGTTTCCGGCGGCAATTTCGATTTCGAGCGGCTGCCTGACGTCAAGGAGCGCGCCATGCGTTATGCCGGGCTGAAGAAATATTTCATCCTGCGGCTGGCACAGCGTCCCGGCGCGCTGCGTGATTTCCTCAATCTGCTCGGTCCCGAGGACGATATCGCCCGGTTTGAATATCTCAAGAAGTCGGCGCGCAACTTCGGCTCCATCCTCATCGGCATCGAAACCAGAAATTCCGGCAATTTCGCCGAACTGGTCGAACGGTTCGAAAATGCCGGCATGGGTTATGAAGACATCACCGAAAACGAGATCCTCTCCAACCTGATCATCTGAACAGGCCCGCGGTCACGCCCTTTTGGGGGCGGAAAGAATGTGTTAGGAGAAAAGCATGTCTATCCTGTCGAATATTTTTTCCCTGTTTTCCGGTGGCCCCAAGGCCGAACAATCTTCCGCCGTCAGTGCCGAAGCCCAGACGCATGGCGATTGCACGATCCATCCGACGCCGCAGCGCGAGGGTTCGCAGTTCCGCCTGGCCGGCCGGATCGAAAAGCAGGTGAACGGCGAAACGCTGGTTCGGACCTTCGTCCGCGCCGACGTGTTTTCGACTTCGGACGATGCGGTGGAATTCACCGTGCGCAAGGCGCGGCAGATCATCGACCAGAACGGCGCCGGCCTGTTCGCCGATGGCGAGAAGAGCCGGCAGGTCTGATCCCGGCAGCGCCGTTCAGGCGGCCCGGACGATGTTTAGCTCCCTATGCAAACGGCCGGCAAATGCCGACCGTTCTGATTTCGCAAATCTTGTCTTGCCGATCAGGCGGCGAGCGCCAGTTCCTTGGCGCGGGTCTGCGCCGCGGCAATTGCCTTCTCGGCAGCTTCCGGGCCGTAGGCGAGGCCTTCGACATACACGACTTCGACATCGGTGATGCCGATGAAGCCGAGAACGGTCTTCAGGTAAGGCACGGCGTGGTTCATCGCCGCAGCGGGGCCATCGGAATAGACGCCGCCGGATGCAAGCACGAGATAGGCCTTCTTGCCGGTGGCAAGGCCCACCGGGCCGTTTTCGGTGTAGGTGAAGGTCAGGCCGGCGCGGGCGATATGGTCGATCCAGGCCTTCAGCGACGAATAGATGTTGAAGTTGATCAGGCCGGTGCCGATGACCAGCGTATCGGCGGCGAGCAGTTCGGCAACCAGTTCGTCGGAAACGGCGGCAGCCTTGGCTTCTTCGGCGTTGCGCTGGTCGGCCGGCTTGCGGATGGCGGCGGCGAAGACGCCGTCGATATGCGGCAGCGGCTGGCTGACGAGGTCGCGGTGGACGATGGACTTGGAACCTGCCTGGGTGCTCAGCTTGCCGGCGAGATCGGTGGCCAGCTTGTTCGACAGCGAATCGGCGCCGCGCGGGCTGGACGTCACGAGGAGGATGTTCGACATGGTCTTTCCTTGAATATCTTTGGTTCTGGAGGCGGCGCGGGCAGGGAACCGCGTCTTCGGAAACAAAGATAGGAGTGGATTTCCATCGAAAAAACCGCGATAATATCGAAGTTTATTATCGAGGTTTTGGATAATTCATGGAAGCGAACCCGACGCTCGACCAGTTGCAGGTGTTTCTCGCCGTTGCCGATACCGGCAGTTTTTCTGCCGCTTCGCGGCAGCTCAACCGGGCGCAATCGGTCATCAGCTATACGATCGGCAATCTCGAGACGCAGCTGGACGTGGCGCTGTTCGAACGCAGCGGCGCGCGCCAGCCGAAGCTTACGGAGGCCGGCAAGGCGATGCTGTCCGATGCGAGGCGAATCGTCGCCGATCTGCAGGTGATGCGGGCGCGGGCGAAAAGCCTGAAGCAGGGGCTGGAGGCGGAGGTAAGCGTCGCCATCAGCGTCATGGTGCCGACGCATGCGGTGGTCGATGTGCTGCGTGAATTTCGCGAGATGTTTCCCTCGGTCGGCCTCAGGCTCAACGTCGGCGAGCTCGGCGCGGTGATGGACATGGTTCTGAGCGACCAGGCATCCATCGGCATCGGCGGTGCGCTGTTGCAGCACGACGATGCGCTGCTGGCGGAAAAGATCGGCCATTCCTTCATGCTGCCGGTGGCGAGCGCGGACCACCCGCTGGCCCGCATCACGCGGCCGTTGACGGTGGCGGATGTGCGCGAAGAGGTGCAACTTGTCGTGACGGATGCTTCCGGCCGCACCCAGGGACGCGATTTCAATGTGCTGTCCTACAAGACATGGCGGGTCAGCGACATGGCGACAAAGCTCGACCTGGTGCGCGGCGGGCTGGGCTGGGGCGGCATTCCGGCCTCGCTGGTGCGGCAAGATCTTTCCGAGGGCAGGCTGGTGCAGCTGCAACTCGATGCCTACGAGCAGGGGGAATATCCGCTCTACGCGATCCGCAAACATTCGAACCCGCCGGGGCCGGCCGTTGCCTGGATGCTGGAGGCCTTTTCGAGCCGGCTGTCACGTTGCCCCAGCCGCCAGGACTTCGTGGCGATGATGGCGGATGAGGCAATGCCGCTGCAGCAGGCAGCCGAATGAAATGGCAGGCCCGGGGCTGACATCGTTGCAGTGGCAGCATTGTCGACCTCAAGAATGCCTCTGACGGAGACGCCGGCTTGTTCAGAAGGTCTCCGCCATTCGGCTTGGCAATTCCGGATCAGGCGTTTGGCTGCTTCTTGAACAGGCCCAGTTCCTTGAAAAACGGGTTGCTTCGAAGGTATCGCCGCAACGTGCTCGGCCAGGCATGCTTGCCATCGAGATTGATGAAAAGCTTGCTGTTCCTCTCCGAGATCTTCCCTTGAAACCAGGCCATCTGATAGCAAAGGATGACCAGTTCGGAACAATAGACGTTCTTGACCATGCCCTGATGGTCTTCAAGGCGTTCGTTGTATTTCGTCAGCCGGGCATACAGGTCTTCGCCGGCCGTGCTGCTGCCGAAGGTGCTCTTGATGACCGCCCGCGTTTTTCCATAGTCGGCCGACCCCAGGATGTTTCTGGCGACATCAACGACCTTTTTGGTATCGGCGGCATTCATTTCCGGATTGGCCCTGAACATGTCGGCCTCCTCGTTCCACATGTCGATGTGCTCGATGAGAATGCCGCGTGTTGTCGCGTGGATGACCATCTGGCCATCCACCACGATTCCGCAATGGGCAGGCTTGAAGGTATTGGTGTTTATCAATATATCCCCGGACTTAACCTTGTCGCGTTTCATGCCGATATTTGGCTGATAGAAGACAACCATGCTGGAAACCTCGATTTTGCAAAGAGTTTCTTTTGTGGTTTAAGTATATATGGCCAGTTTCGAAATGGGAATTCAGGCGGCGGGCCGTATCCTTAACTTTTTCTGGTAGTTTTATGCTGCCTTATGCCTTCTTATATTCGCCGAGCTCCTTGAAGTTGGCGTTGCTGCGCAGATAGCGGCGCAGCGTGCTCGGCCAGGTGTGCTTGCCGTCGAGCTGGATGAACAGCCGATGGTTGGCGTTGATCGCGTCGCTCTCGATCCAGGCCAGTTGGTAGCAGAGAATGACGAGTTCCGAGCAATAGACGTGCTTGACCACGCCCTGGTGGTTCTTCAGGCGCTCGCGATATTTGTTGAGGCGCTGGTGTGTGCCTTCGGCGGCCGTATGGGTGCTGAAGGTGCTCTTGAAGGCGGCGCGGCCGACGCCGTAGGAGGCGGAATCCTTGATTTCCTGGGCAATGCGCTCCAGCTTGCCGGCCTCGGCGGTCGTCAGGTCGGTTGCGGAGCGGAACATGTCGGCATTGTTGCCCCACATGTCGATATCATCGATCTTGATGCCCTTGCCGGTGGCGTGGATGACGTCTTGGTTCGAAACGACGATGCCGCAATGCGCCGGCGAAAACGTGTTGTTGTTGATCAGGATGTCACCACACTTGATCGTTGCCCGCTTGCCCGTGTGTGGCGTGTAGAAGACTGCCATGATCACCCCCGCTTTTCGCAGCGGGCGGGCATAGGTTGCCGTTGCGCCCGCGAATTTCCCAATGCTGCCGAAAATGCCACAAGCCCAGGAAATCGGGTGAACTTTTTCTGGTTACTGCAACGGCGCGTTATCGGGGCGGCGTCTTCGTGTTTTGGGGATCAGCGCGGGGATGTCGGCCGCATATCCTTGTGGAAGAAGCGGAAGTAGGATCCGACCTGCGCGCGGGCGTTGGAATTGGGATTGAACTGGATGCCGAGGCGGCCGCGATGGCACCAGCGCACCAAGCCTTCGAGATGGCCGATATCGTCGCCGTAGATCTTGATCTGGCTGCCGATGCCGGCATGCAGCGGCCCCGCCAGTTCCAGCGCGATACCGTTGGTCGAAAGGTTGAGCACGCGGCCCTGGATTTCCTGCAGGCCGTACTTCACCTTGGCCATGACGCGTGTTGCCTTGCGCTGCGTCTTGCGGGTTTCCATCTTCAGGCCGTTGTTCATGTTCCACCCGGACATATTGTGATCGTTGTCCGGGAGCCTAGGTCAAAAAGGTTGCGGCCGGCTTGCAAAAACCATTCGGATTGTCTGCTTTCCCGCCGACACACACCTCAAAGTCCGACATTGGGACGGTCGATGATTTCGCGCAGCGCGAAGGACGAATTGATCTTGACGACATGCGGCAGCGCCGACAGCCAGTCGCGGTGGATGCGTTCGTAGTCTTCCAGGTCCTTGGCGGCGACGCGCAGGATGTAATCGTACTCGCCCGACATCAGGTAGCAGACGAGCACGTTGGGACAGCGCTTTACCGCGGCTTCGAATTCCTGCAGCGTCTTGGCGAACTGGCCGGAGAGCGAGATGTGGACGATGACCACCATCTTGTAATCCAGCGCCTTGTTCGAAAGGCGGGCATGATAGCCGCTGATCACCCCGGATTTTTCGAGAATATCCAGGCGCCGGGAGCAGGCGGAAGGCGAAAGGCCGATCTTGGCGGCGAGATCGGCATTGGACATCCGGCCGTTCTGCTGAAGTATTCTCAAGATTGAAGCATCTATGGCATCCAGCGCACTCATTGATGAATCCTTCGAAGAATCCTGTAATTCTTGCAACAATATTCGATAAACCAGTGAAAAAGAAACCGTCTTCGCAAGGACATTTCGAAATCTTTCTGATCTCCTGATGACAGAGGAAAGCGGCAAAATGCCCACAAGGAGAGGAACGCGAAGATGCGTGTCGGTTGCCCGAAGGAAATCAAAAACCATGAATATCGTGTCGGTCTGACGCCCGGCGCGGTGCGAGAATATGTGGCGCACGGCCACGACGTCCTGATCGAAACCAAGGCCGGTGCCGGGATCGGTGCCGACGATGCGGCCTATATTGCCGCCGGCGCCAGGATCGTCGGTTCGGCCAAGGAAATCTTCGAAAAGTGCGACATGGTCGTCAAGGTCAAGGAGCCGCAGCCCGCCGAATGGGCGCAGCTTCGCGACGGCCAGTTGCTCTACACCTACCTGCACCTCGCTCCCGATCCGGAACAGACCAAGGGCCTGCTGGCCTCCGGCGTCACCGCCATCGCCTATGAGACCGTCACCGACGACCGCGGCGGGCTGCCGCTGCTGGCGCCGATGTCGGAAGTCGCCGGCCGCCTGTCGATCCAGGCGGGTGCCGTGGCGCTGCAGAAGGCTTATGGTGGTCGCGGCATCCTGCTCGGCGGCGTTCCGGGCGTCCTGCCGGCCAAGGTCGCCGTCATCGGCGGCGGCGTCGTCGGCCTGCATGCGGCGAAGATGGCTGCCGGCCTCGGTGCCGAAGTCACGATCATCGACCGCTCGCTGCCGCGGCTGCGTCAGCTCGACGACATTTTTGCCGGCCGCGTGCGCACCCGCTACTCGACGATCGACGCGCTGGAGGACGAAGTTTTCGCCGCCGACCTGGTTATCGGCGCCGTGCTGATCCCCGGTGCCGCCGCGCCAAAACTGGTGACGCGCGAAATGTTGTCCGGCATGAAGAAGGGCGCAGTCATCGTCGATGTTGCCATCGACCAGGGCGGCTGCTTCGAGACCTCGCATGCGACGACCCATTCCGAGCCGACCTACGAGGTCGACGGCATCATTCACTACTGCGTCGCCAACATGCCTGGCGCGGTTCCGATTACCTCGGCGCATGCTTTGAACAATGCGACGCTGCAGCATGGCCTGGCGCTCGCCGATCGTGGTCTCAGGGCAATTGCCGAGGACAAGCACCTGCGCAACGGCCTCAATGTCCACAAGGGCCGTGTCACGAACCGGCCGGTGGCCGAAGCATTGGGTTATGAAGCCTATGCGGCGGAAAGTGTGCTTAACGTAGCGTGAGTGGCATGACTTAGAGTCAGGTGAACAAGGCGCCGGTCCTGTGCAAGAAACCGGCGCCTTTTCGTTGACAAGGCCGGCAGGCGGGAAATCCACTGCCGGTCGCCGTCGTCTCTTGCCAAGCCCGCAAATCGGTGGCTTGCTCGGTCGAAATTGGGAGAGAACACGCATGTCATTCGAACATTGGATTGCCTTCGTGGCCGCGTCCGCCATTCTGTTGGCCATTCCCGGGCCGACGATCCTGCTGGTGATTTCTTATGCGTTGAGCCATGGCCGCAAGTCGGCGACGGCGACCGTCGCCGGCGTGGCGCTCGGTGATTTCACCGCGATGACCGCCTCGATGCTCGGGCTCGGCGCCCTGCTGGCCGCGTCCGCCGCCCTGTTCACGGTGCTGAAATGGGTCGGCGCGGCCTATCTGATCTATCTCGGCATAAAACTCTGGCGCGCCCCGGTAACCGATCCCGGCGAAACGAAGGACATGGAGCCGGCCAGGGAACGACCGCTGCGCATCTTCCTGCACACCTATGTGGTGACGGCTCTGAACCCGAAGAGCATCGTCTTTTTCGTCGCCTTCCTGCCGCAGTTCCTCGACCTGACGCGCCCGATCGCCACACAGATGGTTATTTTCGAAACGACCTTCCTGGTGCTGGCAACTCTCAACGCCGCGGCCTATGGGCTGATGGCCTCGATGGCACGGCAGACGATTCGCAAGCCGGCCGTGCAGCGTGCCGTCAACCGCACCGGCGGCTCGCTGATGATCGGCGCCGGCCTGCTGGCGGTCGGCTGGAAGAGGGCTGCTGCCTGAAACGAGGCGTTCAGCCTGCAAAGGCCTGTGCATTTTTCGACTTCGCCGCAGAAACGCGCCGCATTCTTTGCTAAAGCATCTGCCTTGGCTCTGCGGCGAGTCACGGAAAACAGCAAACGAGGGAAATGCATTGCAGGTCGGCATCGATATGGGCGTGGTCTCGGGCGGCGCCAGCGCGAAGCTTGATATCGAGGAGCTTCTTGCCACCCGCCTCCTGGTTCAAGGCAATTCCGGGTCCGGCAAGTCGCACCTGTTGCGCCGTCTCCTCGAGCAGTCCGCACCCTGGGTGCAGCAGGTCGTCATCGATCCCGAAGGCGATTTTGTCACGCTTTCCGATCGGTTCGGCCATGTCGTCGTCGATGGCGAGCGCAGCGAAGCGGAACTGACCGGCATCGCCGCCCGCATTCGCCAGCACCGCGTCTCCTGCGTGCTGACGCTTGAAGGGCTGGAGATCGACCAGCAGATGCGTGCCGCCGCCGCTTTCCTCAACGGCCTGTTCGATGCCGACCGCGAATTCTGGTATCCTGTGCTCGTCGTCGTCGACGAAGCGCAGATGTTTGCTCCCTCGGTTGCCGGCGAAGTCTCCGAAGACGCGCGAAAAATGTCGCTCGGCGCCATGACGAACCTGATGTGCCGCGGCCGCAAGCGCGGCCTTGCGGGCGTCATCGCCACGCAGCGGCTGGCGAAGCTCGCCAAGAACGTTGCGGCCGAAGCCTCGAATTTCCTGATGGGCCGCACCTTCCTCGATATCGACATGGCGCGCGCCGCCGACCTGCTCGGCATGGACCGGCGCCAGGCGGAAATGTTCCGCGACCTGAAGCGCGGCAATTTTGTTGCCCTCGGCCCGGCGCTGTCGCGACGGCCGCTACCGATCGTCATCGGCCCGGTGGAAACCTCGGCGCGGTCGTCGAGCCCGAAACTGATGCCGATGCCGGAAGCACCTGCGGATGTCGAGGACCTGATCTTCACGCCGGACCCGGAAGAGTTCAACCGCCCCATGGTGCGCCGCGCCCCGCCGGCGCCGCGGCTGACCACCGACATTCTCGCCGAGCTTTCCCGCTCGGCGCCGGCCGCCGTCGCCGCTGCGGAGCCGAAGGCCAGTGCGCCCGAGATGTCCGAGGAAGAGAAGGAAACGCGGCTCGTCGCCGTGCTCGCGGAAATCCTTGCCGATTCCGAATCGGCCTTCCGCTCCGATGCCGTGCTTTACCAGGAGTTTCTGGTTCGCGCCCGCATGCGCCGGATCGCGGGATCGCCGATGCCGCTATCGGAGTTTCGCAGGCGGGTGGCCATCACGCGCTCCGGCGTCGATGAGGAAACTGCTGCCGGCGAAGCCTGGGCCGGTGCCCTGGATCTCTGCACACGCGTTTCCGAAGACCTGCAGGGGGTCTTCCTGCTTCTGGCCTGTGCGGCGATCAGGAACGAGGCCTGCCCCTCGGACGCCCGTCTTGCCCGCGCCTACGGCACCCATTCCGCCCGCCGCGCCCGGCGGTTGCTCGGCTACTTCGAAGAGCAGGGCGTCGTTGTCGTCCACACGGATTTTTCCGGCAAGCGCATCGTCGCCTTTCCGGATATCGGGGCCGAAACCTCGCCCGGGGATGCGAATGCGCCGGATGGGACGGAGCAACTGGCGGCGGAGTAGCAGTTACGTTTCGATGACGTGGAGAGCTTCATCGCCGCCGATGACGGCGTCGGCGCTGATGCGGCGATCAAAGGTAGCGAGAAGCCCGTGGTTGTGGACCGCCAGGCTGAGCAGATAGCAATCCGTGACTTGGTGAGAAGAGCGTATCTGGTCGATGCGGACGACATTGTCGTCCAGAAGGCTGACGGACTCGGACCAGAATCGATGCCCGGGAGCTTTCTGTAAATCCTTGAGGTGGTCCACGACGACGACAGGCGATCCGGGCCAGTTCGGATAGCGGGGATTTGCCAAAATGCGGATGACGCCGTTTTCCGTAATCGCGCAGGTTGCCCAGCTTTTGTTTGCTTTCGCCGTAAACCAGTTGTGAGCGATATCGTGATGGACGTGATGGGGGTCGATGAGCGCAATCAGCACATTGACATCGAGGAGATAGGTCACGGTTCCTCATCACGCAACGCGTTGACGATTTCCGGTGTTACCGGCACGCCGTTCGCGCGCTTGGGGAGAACGGGAATGCCGTTGCGGATTTCCCAGGGAGCCGAAATTTTAAGCGAGCGCCGTGCGAGTTCGGACACGACGTCGTCGATGCTCCTGTTCTGCTTCCTGGCGATCTCCTCAGCCGCGACAAAGACGTCCTTCTCAATTGCGACGGTGTTGCGCATGGGCTTCTCCATATCCATGCCCCTAATGTAGCGAGAAACGCTACATTCTCAAGTGAGCGGTCATGGTGTGCTTGACATTCCCATGACACCGGCCTAAAGACCGCGCCAGCACCGGGCAGCAATGTCCGGTGTTTCATTTGACATGTCCCGTGGCCTTTCCGTTCGCGAATGTGAGAGGCCTGTCAGAACTTCCAAAAACGAGGTTCAGAGGAGGGCGTGTTTCCTTGATCCGCGCTGGCGACGGTGCGGTGTAACGTTCTGAAAGGAAATGCGATGAGCAAGCGCGAATCGTCCAAGTACAAAATCGACCGCCGCATGGGCGAAAACATCTGGGGTCGTCCGAAGTCCCCGGTCAATCGCCGCGAATACGGCCCGGGCCAGCACGGCCAGCGCCGCAAGGGCAAGCTCTCCGACTTCGGCGTGCAGCTGCGCGCCAAGCAGAAGCTGAAGGGCTACTACGGCGACATCCGCGAGAAGCAGTTCCGCGCCACCTACGACGAAGCCAACCGCCGCAAGGGTGACACCTCGGAAAACCTGATCGGCCTGCTCGAGTCGCGTCTGGACGCGATCGTCTACCGCGCCAAGTTCGTTCCGACGGTCTTCGCTGCCCGCCAGTTCGTCAACCATGGTCACGTCACCGTCAACGGCGTTCGCGTCAACATCGGTTCCTACCGTTGCAAGGTCGGCGACGTCATCGAAGTTCGCCAGAAGTCCAAGCAGCTCGTTTCGGTCCTCGAAGCCGTCGGCCTGACCGAGCGTGACGTTCCGGATTACGTCGAAGTCGACCACAACAAGATGGTTGCGACCTTCGCTCGCGTTCCGACCCTGTCCGACGTTCCGTACCCGGTCGTCATGGAACCGCATCTGGTCGTCGAATTCTATTCGCGTTAATTTCGCGAATCGGTATTCAAGATTTGGAAAGCCGCTCTTCGGGGCGGCTTTTTTATTGACGAGAGGGAGCGCGGATGCCGGATTTGCAGACCATCGTTGAAGACATTCATCAGGCGCTTCTGCCGCGGCTCGGTGAAGGCGCCGTTGCCGACTACATTCCCCAGCTTGCGAAGGTCGATCCGAAGCAGCTGGGCATCGCCGTCGCCACCACCGGCGGCGAACTGCACATGGCCGGCGATGCCGCCACGCCGTTCTCGATCCAGAGCATTTCCAAGGTGTTCATGCTGACGCTGGCGCTCGGCAAGGTCGGCGAGGGCATCTGGAAACGGGTCGGCCGCGAGCCGTCCGGATCGCCGTTCAACTCCATCGTCCAGCTGGAACGCGAAAACGGCATCCCGCGCAATCCCTTCATCAATGCCGGCGCAATTGCCGTCACCGATACCGTGCTGGCCGGCCACCAGCCGCGGGAAGCGATCGGCGAATTGTTGCGTTTTGTCCGATACCTGGCCGACGACGATACCGTGTCGATCGACGATGCCGTCGCGCGTTCGGAAACGCAGACCGGATTTCGCAATTTCGCGCTTGCCAACTTCATGCGCTCCTTCGGCAATATCGATCACCCGGTCGAACATGTGCTCGGCGTCTATTTCCATCAATGCGCGCTGTCGATGACCTGCGCGCAGCTCGCCCGCGCCGGCCTGTATCTGGCCGCGCGCGGCGCCAATCCGCTGACGGGCCATACCGTGGTCTCGGCCAAGCGGGCGCGGCGCATCAACGCGCTGATGCTGATGTGCGGCCATTATGACGGCTCCGGCGAGTTCGCCTACCGCGTCGGCCTGCCGGGCAAGAGCGGCGTCGGAGGCGGCATTCTCTGTGTTGCGCCGGGTGTCGCCTCGATTGCGGTGTGGTCGCCGGGCCTGAACAAGGTCGGCAATTCGCTGCTGGGCTCGGAGGCGCTGGAAATGCTGGCGGCGCGCACCGGCTGGTCGGTTTTCGACATGTAAAGCGCATGCGGCGCTGTCGCCGGCAAAAACACCTTGATCTTGCCGTCCATAGCAGGCATTGCCTTTGCGCATCAGCCCGCAACGGTTTGTCCGGAACGAGACGCCATGAACATCGCCATACCGGTCATCGATGAGCCGGAGATTACGGACGAGGCGGCCGAAGGCGGCGCCCATCCGCTGTTTGCCGAGGCCCCCCGCTCGGTTTCCTTCAACAAGCTGCGCAAGCGCCTGCTGCGCCAGGTCCGCCAGTCGATCGAGGATTTCGGCATGCTGAAGGGCCAGAAGCGCTGGCTCGTCGGCGTTTCCGGCGGCAAGGACAGCTACGGCCTGCTGGCGCTGCTGCTCGACCTCAAATGGCGGGGGCTGCTCCCTGTCGAGCTCATCGCCTGCAACCTCGACCAGGGACAGCCGAATTTTCCAAAGCATATCCTGCCGGAATACCTGACGAGCATCGGCGTGCCGCACCGCATCGAATATCGCGACACCTATTCGATCGTGAAGGAGAAGGTTCCTGCGGGCGCGACCTACTGTTCGCTCTGTTCGAGGCTGCGGCGCGGTAATCTCTACCGCATTGCCCGCGAGGAGGGGTGCGACGCGCTCGTCCTCGGCCATCACCGCGAGGACATTCTCGAAACCTTCTTCATGAACTTCTTCCATGGCGGGCGGCTTGCCGGCATGCCGGCCAAGCTTTTGAACGACGAGGGCGACCTGATGGTGCTGCGTCCGCTGGCTTATGCGGCCGAGGATGATCTTGCGAGGTTTGCCGCCGCCATGCAGTTCCCGATCATTCCCTGCGACCTCTGCGGCTCGCAGGACGGCCTGCAGCGCAATGCCATGAAGGCGATGCTCGCCGATATCGAAACGCGCATGCCGGGCCGCAAGGACACGATGCTGCGGGCGCTGGCGCATGTGAACCCGTCGCACCTGCTCGATCCGAAACTCTTCGATTTTTCCAGTCTGATGTCCGTTGAGAGGAATGTATCCGATGACCGTTGATGTGACTGCGCTTGCCGATCTGTTGCGGCGGGCGGCGAAGGCCGAAATCATGCCGCGCTTCCGGCGCCTGGGCGAGGGCGATGTCCGCGCCAAGACCGAAGCCACCGACCTCGTCACCGAGGCGGACGAATCGGCCGAGCGGATGATGCGCGCCGAACTGGCGAAGACGCTGCCCAACGCCGTCTTCATCGGCGAAGAATCCGTCGCCAGCGATCCGGACCTGCTCTACAAGCTGCCGGATGCGGAACTGGCGATCGTTGTCGACCCGGTGGATGGCACATTCAACTTCGCGGCCGGCGTGCCGGCCTTCGGTGTCATGGCGTCCGTCGTCTGGAAGGGCGAGACGGTTGCCGGCATCATCTACGACCCGATGGGCGACGACTGGGTGATGGCGGAGAAGGGCTCAGGTGCCTGGCTACGCCGTCCGGAGGACAGCGATGCCGTACGGCTGAAGGTGGCGGCCCCTGTCGATCTCGAACATATGGTCGGCATGGCATCGACGGGTTACCTTGAAAAGCCGGTCCGCGCCGAAGTGATGCAAAACCTTGCCAAGGTGCGGTACGCCGCCAGCTACCGTTGCGCCGCGCATGAATACCGCGCCTTTGCCGGCGGCCATGTACATTTCGTCATGTACAACAAGCTGATGCCCTGGGACCATCTGGCCGGTGCGCTGATCTCGCAGGAGGCCGGTGCCCATGTGGCGCGTCTCGACGGCTCTGCCTATCTTCCGAAGCATGTGGACGGCGGTCTGCTGCTCGCGACCGACAAGGATTCCTGGCAGCAGTTGAAGTCGGAAGTTTTTGCCGCCATCTGATCAAAGCGGAAACAAAATGAAAAAAGCGCGGGACCTCGCCGGCCCCGCGCTTTTTTTTCGTCGCGTAGTATTTTCAGACGCGGGGATTGTGGGGGTGGAAGAGTTGTCCCTTTTCGCCGATCAGCACGAAGATCAGGCCGACGATGGAGACGCTGAAGAAACCGGCCACCATCGGCAAGGCGGTGCCGTCGAACGCCTGGCCGATGGCCGCGCCGATGGCGGCGCCGCCCACCGTGCTCATGAAACCCAGAACGGAGGAGGCGATGCCGGCGACGTGGCCGAGCGGCTCCATGGCCAGCGAATTGAAGTTCGAACCGATCCAGCCGAACTGGAACATCGCCAGCCCGAAGAGGCTGAGGAACAGCATGAATGGCATCGGTTGCGGCCCGAAAAGCTGAACCAGCAGCCACAGGAAGGTGATGCCGATGAAGCCGAGAAGCGAGGCGTGCGACAGGCGGCGCATGCCGAAACGGCCGACCAACCGGGAATTGAGGAAGGATGCGAACGACATGAACAGCGCCACGGCGGCAAAGGCGACCGGGAAGAGGACACCCAGACCGTAGATGCCGACATAGATCTGCTGCGCCGAGTTGATGAATCCGAACAGCGCGCCGAAGATGAAGGTGCTGGCGATGGTGTAACAGAGAGCGATACGGGTGGTCAGCACGATGCGAAAGCCGCCGAGCACCGATGAAAAGGTGAAGGGGCGGACATCGGCGGGGTTCAGTGTCTCCGGCAGGCGCAAGTACATCCAGGTCGTGACGATAAGTCCGGCGACGGCAATGAACAGGAAGATGAGATGCCAGTTGCCGACCAGCATCACCGTCTGGCCGATGCCGGGGGCGATGACCGGAACGACCATGAAAACCATCATGATCAGCGACATGGCTTCCGCCATGCGCCGGCCGCCATAGACGTCGCGGACGATCGACACGGTGATGACGCGGGTCGCGGCCGAGCCGACACCCTGGATGAAGCGCAGGGCGAGCATCAGGCCGAAGGACGGCACTGCGACGATGGCAAGGGCGGAGATGATGTATATTATCAGCCCGATCAGCATCGGCAGGCGGCGGCCGAACCGGTCGGACAGCGGCCCGTAAAACAGCTGTGCGATACCGAAGCCGACGAGGTAAGCCGAAACGACATATTGCCGATGGTTTTCGTTCTCGACGCCAAGGCTGGCACCAATCTCCTGGAGGCCAGGCAGCATGATGTCGATGGCGAGTGCATTCAGCGCCATCAGCAACGCCATCATGACGATGAATTCAACTTTACCCATGCCCTTGAGCTGGGCGGGCATGGTCTCGGATGCGGATGTCACGATGGAAAATCCCGGATAAAAGGTAAGGCGCCGTTATTATCCGGCGCCTTTGCAAAATTCCAATGAAAATTCGGAATGAGTCCGATTATATCAGGCCGCACCACGCACCGCGATGCCCTGCTGCTCCAGATGCGTCTGCAACTCGCCGGCCTGGAACATCTCGCGGACGATGTCGCAGCCGCCGAGGAACTCGCCCTTGATGTAGAGCTGCGGAATGGTCGGCCAGTTGGAGTAATCCTTGATACCCTGGCGGATCTCAGCGTCGGCGAGCACGTTGATGCCCTTGTAGTCGATGCCGAGGTAGTCGAGGATCTGCACCACCTGGCCGGAGAAACCACACTGCGGGAACTGCGGCGTGCCTTTCAAGAAGAGCACGACGTCGTTGCTCTTGACTTCGTTGTCGATGAATTCGTTGATGCCGCTCATGAGGCTCTTTCCTTTCACATGCGGGTTCAAGATCCGCAGTTTTGACCGTTCGGCTTAAATAGCAATGCTGCAAAACGAATTCCAGCGCTGCAACGAAAAAACGCCTTGAAACCGTTGGCTTTCAACGGCCGGAAGCAGCGTTATTGTGTCGCGTCGCAGCGTTCTTCGCCGGTTTTGTCGATCTTGAGCGATTTCAGGTCAAGCTGCTTGCGTTCGACAACCGCCGAGCCCATGCCGTTTGCCTGGTTTTCCGCAAAGCCCGGGCAGTTTTCCGCGGTTGCCTCGCCTGTGCGTTCCCAGAAGGCCAGCGTGTTGCCGGACACCTCATATTCGTCGGCCGGCACATCCAGAACGGCTTTGCCGGTGGACAGGTCGTAGACGACGAGGTCGCCCTGCGGCCCGGTCGAGCGGGTGAGGATCAGGTATTTTCCGGACTGGTCGCCGTACCACAGCGGATCGCCGGGTTCTCCGATGACAAGGTCCGCCTTGTCGGCATCGAAGCGACAGGACGCCGGCTTTTTCTTGCCCCTGAGTGCCGTCACGGCAAATTGCGCGCCGGCATCCTCGTCGTCGCTCTGCACTGCCACGGCATATTCCTTGTTGGCGTGGCATTCCACCTCGCCGGCCATGGCGGCGAGGGGCGTCAAAAGGAAGGCGGCAGCGAGAGAGGCGAAGGCAATCGGTCTCGGCATGGCTTTTTGGTTTCCCGTGACGTGGGGAGTTCTATCGGCTGCGCTGCTTGCTGCGGCCCGCCGCCGTGCGGCGGCGGCTGACCTGTTTTCTTGCCGGCTTGCTGGCGGCAGTCGCAGTCTTCTTGACGAAGCGCCCGGTCGTCGCCGACCGGGTCTGCCGCTTCTTGCGTTTGGTCGCGGTGCTCTTGCCTTTGCCCTTTTTCAGGATTTCCTTGAGCACGCTGTTCATGATGCCCGTGACCAGTTCCTTCACCAGATCAGCCATGCGTTCCTCCCGCAGTCAGGGCCGTATTCAGTTCAATCGGGCGCGCTGGTCTGCAGGGCGAGCGCGTGCAGCACACCGCCCATATTGCCCTGCAGGGCATTGTAGACCATCTGGTGCTGCTGGACGCGGGTCTTGCCGCGGAATACCTCGGCGACCACTTCTGCTGCGTAGTGGTCGCCATCTCCGGCCAGATCACGAATGGTCACCTTGGCGCCAGGGATGCCTGCGCGGATCATGTCTTCGATATCGCCGGGTTTCATGGGCATTTTGGGTCACTCCTCAGACTATTCAGCGGCGGCGACAGTTCCCGAGCCGCCCTCCATGAAGTCAGGGAACCACGATTCATGGGCCGAACGCAATTGCTCAATTGAAACAGGCCGTGCAGAACCCAATGTCACCCACGATCCGCCGGTGCGGCCGATCCACGGGCAGAAGACGCCGGCGGCTTCGGCGCGTTCCTGCACCTTGGTGAGATTGCTTTCCTTGACGGTGATCACGTAGCGGCCCTGGTCCTCGCCGTAGAACACCGGGATGGGATCGTGATCGTTGAGCTGGTTGAGATGGGCGCCGATGCCGGAGGCCATCGCCATCTCGGCAACGGCGAGCGCAATGCCGCCGGAGGAGCAATCATGCACCGCCGTCGCCAGGCCGTCGGCGATCAGGGCGCGGACGAAATCGCCGACCTTCTTTTCATGAGCGAGGTCGACATGCGGGGCGGGGCCATCGGTGCGGCCGTGGATATCGCGCAGGTAGACCGACTGGCCGAGATGCGTGCCCCAGCTTGCCGGCGCGCCGGCGAGCAGGATTGCCTGGCCCTGTTCGGCAAAACGGATGCGCGCCATCTTCGTCCAGTCCTTGAGCAGGCCGACACCGCCGATGGTAGGGGTCGGCAGAATGCCCTGGCCGTTGGTTTCGTTGTAAAGAGAGACGTTGCCGGAGACGATCGGGAAGTCGAGTGCGGTGCAGGCTTCGCCGATGCCCTTGATGGCATGCACCAGCTGGCTCATGATCTCCGGCCGTTCCGGATTGCCGAAGTTGAGGTTGTCGGTTGCAGCCAGGGGCAGGGCGCCGGTGGCGGTGATGTTGCGCCAGCATTCGGCGACCGCCTGCTTGCCGCCTTCAAAGGCGTCGGCTTCGACATACCGCGGCGTCACGTCGGAGGAAAAGGCAAGCGCCTTCTTTGCATGGCCCTCGACGCGCACCACGCCGGCGTCGCCGCCGGGAAGCTGCACGGAATTGCCCTGGATCAGCGTGTCGTACTGCTCGTAGACCCAGCGGCGCGACGAATTGTTGGCGGAGCCGACGAGCTTTAGCAGCGTTTCGGCCACATCGGCCTGCGGAACGTCGTTGCTGGCCAGCGGTGCGGCGACCTTGGCCGGCGTCCACGGGCGGTCGTATTCCGGCGCCTCGTCGCCCAGTTCCTTGATTGGCAGATTGGCGACTTCCTCGCCCTGGTGGATGACGCGGAACCGCAGATCGTCCGTCGTCTTGCCGACGATGGCGAAGTCGAGGCCCCATTTGACGAAGATCGCCTTTGCTTCCTCTTCCTTTTCCGGCCGCAGCACCATCAGCATGCGTTCCTGGCTTTCGGACAGCATCATTTCATAGGCGCTCATGCGCTCTTCGCGCACCGGCACCTGGTCGAGATAAAGCTCGATGCCGAGGTCGCCCTTGGCGCCCATTTCGACCGCAGAGCAGGTGAGACCGGCGGCGCCCATGTCCTGGATGGCGATGACTGCGCCGGTCTTCATCAGTTCGAGGCAGGCTTCCAGCAGGCACTTTTCGGTGAAGGGATCGCCGACCTGCACGGTCGGGCGCTTTTCCTCGATCGATTCGTCGAATTCGGCCGATGCCATGGTGGCGCCGCCGACACCGTCTCGGCCGGTCTTGGCGCCGAGATAGACGACCGGCAGGCCGACGCCCTTGGCTTCCGAGAGGAAGATGGCATCCGATTTCGCGAGGCCGGCCGCAAAGGCGTTGACGAGGATGTTGCCGTTGTAGCGGGCATCGAACTCGACCTCGCCGCCGACGGTCGGAACGCCGAAGGAGTTGCCGTAACCGCCGACGCCGGCGACGACGCCGGCCACGAGGTGGCGGGTCTTCGGATGATCTGGCGCACCGAAGCGAAGGGCGTTCATCGCCGCGATCGGCCGGGCACCCATGGTGAAGACGTCGCGCAGGATGCCGCCGACACCGGTCGCCGCACCCTGGTAGGGCTCGATGTAGGAGGGGTGATTGTGGCTTTCCATCTTGAAGACCACCACGTCGCCGTCATCGATATCGACGACGCCGGCGTTTTCGCCCGGCCCCTGGATGACGCGCGGCCCCTTGGTCGGCAGGGTACGCAACCATTTCTTGGAGGATTTGTACGAGCAGTGCTCGTTCCACATGGCCGAAAAGATGCCGAGTTCCGTAAAGGTCGGCTCGCGACCGATCAGCGAGAGGATGCGTTCGTACTCATCCGGCTTCAGACCGTGGGAGGCAATCAGGTCCGGCGTGATCGGGCGGGTGTTGGAAATGTTCATGGGTCTTGGGACATCCGTGCGATAGGGCGGCTTTTGGCGTCTCTTTAGCGCAGTTGCGTGGACTGCGCGACAGGAAAATCAAACGCCGGCCCCACTATCCCGTCAAGGATCGCAAGGCCGGCGATGATCATTTCGAAGGGTCTGCAAGCCGATGCGGTATGCAGACAGGATCAGAACTTGTAACCGACGGCGAGACCGGCGCGGGTCAGGCCGTTGTTGGTGTCGCCGCACAGATTGGCGTGCGAGGAGTGCTCGACCTGAGCCAGCACGCGCCAGTTCTGCGTCACGTCGTAACCGATGGCTGCATATTCGCGGAACAGCGTGCGGCAGCCGAGTTTCGGGCCGCGCGTGCCGTCATAATCCAGATCGCCATTGTGGATCATGCCGCCGAAGCCGACTTCGAGAAAGGCCTTTTCCGTGATGTTGGCGTTCCAGGCCAGACCGGTGAACAGCATGCTCGCTTCGCGGCTGTCGCTTGCGACCGTACCGCCGACATAGACGCGCGGGCGCAGGATATGCTCCTTCCAGCCGACAGCCGTATCGTTGTTGAAGGGATCGAAGAACATGGTCACCTGGTAGAAACTGCCACGTTCGTCATTGGTGCGGGTCTTGTCCACGGCGATCTGGGCGCCGAAACGCAACTCGTCGAAGAAGGGTTCCTGCGTCGCAGGGGCGCCCTCGAAGTCTGCGGCCATCGAGACGGAGGACATAAGAAGGCCCGCTATTACCGATACGGCCGAGACAGCCGCCATGCGCACTGCCGAAAATTTGCCGAAATGAAATGCCATTCCAGAAAAGCCCCCAATCCCCGTTGAATCGCTGATTTGGCGGGACGTTAACACTTGCCCTGATCACTGGTAAAGGGCGGATATGCCACACTCATGAATAACTGTCGTAACCTGCCGATCCTGTTTCCAGGAGGCGGCGGACGATCTGGAATCCCTTGTCGGCCTCTTGCGCCGAGGCCTGGGTCGAAAAGCCGATTCGAACGCGGTGGAAGGTCTTGTCGGAGCGGCCGGCCTTGAATTCGTCCTCGTCATCGACCAGCACGCCCTCGCGGAAGGCAGCGTTCTTGAAGATGCCGGAAAGCCACGGATCGGGAAGCTTCAGCCACAGGAAGGGAATGCCTGCTGCGGCGGAAAATTCGAAACCGGCAAAGGTTTTGCGGGCATAATCCACCCGTTTGCTAAGTTCGGCGATGGTTTTTGCGCGAATCTCCGCGGCTTCTCCCGAAAGCACCATGCGGGCACAGAGTTCGGCAAGCAGGAAGGGCATGCCGCCGGTCACCATCTTGTGGGCGATGCTGACACGGTGGCTGAAATGCGCCGGGCAGGCGACCCAGCCGCCGCGCACGCCGGCGGCCACGGATTTCGAAAATCCCCCGACGAGGAAAGTCCGTTCCGGCGCGAACTCCGTTAAAAGCGGTGTCGTGTCGGTGCTCATCGCGCCGTAGAGATCGTCCTCCACCAGCCAGACATTGTGCTTGCGGGCGATTTCGCCGATGGCCCGGCGGCGTTCCGCCGGCATGCAGATGCCGGTCGGATTGTGCGCCGTCGGCATCAGGAAAGCGAGTTTTGGGTGTTGCTGGGCGCAGAGGCGTTCGAAATCGGCCGGGATGACACCCTGGTCGTCGGACTCCACCAGGGCGGTCCGCCTGCCGATCAGCCCGGCACTGCGGCTGATCCGCGAATAGGTCAGGTGTTCGAAGACGATCTTGTCGCCCGGCGCCGTGACGGCGGAGATTATGGCCATGATCGCCGCATGGGCGCCCAGCGCCGGCACGATGCTGTCCGGGGCAGGGCGCCAGTTGCCTTTCGCCAGCCAGTTGGCGCCGGCCTGGAACCAGTGTGCCGGGAAGGTGCGGGTGTAGCTGGTGATGTCGAGCCCGTGGTCACGCGCGATATCGGCCAGGTTGCTGGCGATGGTGTCGCCCTGTCCGACATCCGGCGCCGCTGTCGAATCGAACCGCACCACGCCCGGTGGCGCATCGAGCGGCCGCGTCCCGGTCATCGACGCCGTGACGGGATCGGGCTGGGCCGAATTCTGGTTCTGCGGCGGCGGCAGCACGTAGGTGCCGCGCCCGACCTCGCCGCTGACGAGGCCGCGTTCGTGCACCAGCGAATAGGCGCGTCCGATCGTGCCGATGGTGACACCGATATCATAGGCGAGGTTGCGCTGCGGCGGCAATTTTGTCCCAGGTGACAACGTCCCTTCCGAAATCGCCGATTCGATGCTGTCGGCGAGGCGCACATAAAGCGGGCCGGTGCCGGTGGAAAGGTCGGGAAGCCAATTTGTCATGATGACAATTCTCTCTATTGTCACTGCTCATGAGTCAATTGTATCTCAATTTTCGTCGAATTCAATATCGCTTCAAGGAATGGCGGTGCAATATGCGCAGCACAAATCAATATATGGGTGCAATAGATACAATTTATCCGGACGGCTATAGGCGGGAAAGCCTGTTTCGCGATGCCGGCGAAATGCTCAGCCCTGGTCCGGGGCAAGGCGAGACCGGTCTTTTCAACCGGATCTGGACGTTTCTCAGTCTCTGGCAGCAAAAACGCACCGGCCGCCTGGCGTTGCGCGAACTGACGGACGACCAGTTGCTCGATATCGGCGTGAGCCGGAAGGAAGCGGGAATGGAAGTCGCGAAATCCTATTTCTGGGATTGACGCTTTTTCGGCTCACCGGCCGGAAAGAACGCCCTGCGCTGCCAGTCCCAACCGGCCGCGCAGGGTTTTTCTACACTACCGTCAGCAGCCCTGTCCGCCGGCAGCCCAGCGGTTGACGTCCCGGGTGACGCGTGCGCCGACCGCTTCGCCCATCAGCGGGCCAAAGGCCTCCAGCTTGGCAGGATTGCCTTCGGCGTGAACCACCAGCAGCGGACGCGCCTCCGGCCGCGTCTTGTGGACGACGAGGATGCGCGGACGGCCGGAGAAGGAATTCAGTTCCGGCGCCAGACGGTATGGCTTGAATGCGGCATCGCCCGACTTGAACCAGCAGGCATTGGCGCCGAGCGCCACGCGCTCCATCACCGGAAGTGCGGCGCGGTTTGCGGCCGGCGGGGTTTCAGGCTTCGTCTGGCAGGCGGCAAGCACTGATGCGACGACAAGGGTGCCGAAAATCGGCAAGGGGTGGAAAGAGCGGAAAACGGCCATGTCAGTCTCTGATCGATTGCTACAGTACCGTTCTAGCAGTTCCATGGTTAAGCAGCCATTACCCGCATGATCCGCGGCCGTTTCGGCCTTCGTCGCTTCATCGGGTTTTCTCGAGCTCTCGGAAAAAAGATGGCCGCCTTGGCGCAAGGCTCCAACTGCCCGGTGTCGCTCCTTGAAGGGCCGGCGTGGCGACAAGCCCAATAAAAAACGCCGGCAAGAGTTGCCGGCGTCGGAAAAGCAGCCTGCCAGCCAGCCTCAGGCGGCGATGACGTCGAGCGCCGAGGCGAAGATGCCGCGTCCATCGGAACCGCCATGGGCGGCTTCGATCAGGTTTTCCGGGTGCGGCATCATGCCCAGCACGTTGCCCTTTTCGTTGATGATGCCGGCGATGTCGTTCAGCGAGCCGTTCGGGTTGGTGCCTTCGGCATATTTGAACACCACCTGGCCATTGCCTTCGAGCGACTTCAGGGTCTCGGCCTCGACGAAATAGTTACCGTCGTGATGGGCGATCGGGCAACGGATGATCTGTCCCGCCGCATAGGCGCGGGTGAAGTCCGTCTCGGCGTTGACGACCTGCAGCTTGATTTCCTTGCAGACGAATTTCAGCGAGGCGTTGCGCATCAGCGCACCCGGCAGCATTCCGGCCTCGACGAGGATCTGGAAGCCGTTGCAGACGCCGAGAACCTTGACGCCCTTCTCTGCTTTTTCCTTGATCGCCTGCATCACCGGCATGCGGGCGGCAATCGCGCCGCATCGCAGGTAGTCGCCGTAGGAGAAGCCGCCCGGGATGACGATCAGGTCGACATCATCGGGAATGCTCGTTTCCGTCTGCCAGACGGTGATCGGCGCCTGGCCGGAGATTTTCGTCAGCGCCGCGATCATGTCGCGGTCGCGGTTGAGACCAGGAAGTTGGACGACGGCGGATTTCATGGGTGCGGTTCAAACCTTGCTTGAGCTTCTGCCAGTTCACGGAGTTCGAGGCGGTTTTCGATACGGTCGAGGCGATTTTCGTGTCGGGCGAGAACGCCGTAGATATTATGAACATCCTGCTGCATCGAGATCATCGTGCCGCGTATGCTTTGGATCTCGCTCTTGATTTCACCAAGCGAAGTATCAACACGATCGATGCGCTGGTGCATCCGCTTGAGCAATTCGTACATCAGCTCGTTGGTAACTTCCGCCATCGCTAGCTCCACAACCTTCAGTCGAGGGCGATAGTATAGTTCTCAATCACCGTGTTTGCGAGCAGTTTTTCGCACATCGCCTTGAGGTCGGCCTCGGCCCTGGCGCGGTCTTCGCCATCCAGCTCGAGATCGAACACCTTGCCCTGGCGGACATGGCCGACGCCTTCGAAGCCGAGGGCGCCGAGGGCGCCTTCGATGGCCTTGCCCTGCGGATCGAGAACGCCGTTCTTCAACGTGATGGTCACGCGTGCCTTGATCACTATCGTCTTCCCCTAAAGAACTTACTTTACCAGAACCGGACCGGTGCCGCGGACGGGCTCGTTTTCATTGATGATGCCGAGGCGGCGCGCGACTTCCTGGTAGGCTTCGAGCAGGCCGCCGAGATCTTCGCGGAAACGGTCCTTGTCGAGCTTCTGCCGTGTCTCGATGTCCCAGAGGCGGCAGCTGTCGGGCGAGATCTCGTCGGCGAGGATGATGCGCATCATGTCGCCTTCGAAGAGGCGGCCGCATTCGATCTTGAAGTCGATCAGCTGGATGCCGACGCCGAGGAACAGGCCGGTCAGGAAGTCGTTGACGCGGATGGCGAGCGCCATGATGTCGTCGAGCTCGGCCGGGTTGGCCCAGCCGAAGGCGGTGATGTGCTCTTCGGAGACCATCGGGTCGTCAAGCGCATCCGACTTGTAGTAGAATTCGATGATCGAGCGCGGCAGGACGACGCCTTCGTCGATGCCGAGGCGCTTGGCCATAGAGCCGGCGGCGACGTTGCGCACGACGATCTCCAGCGGGATCATTTCCACTTCCTTGATCAACTGCTCGCGCATGTTCAGCCGGCGGATGAAATGCGTCGGAATGCCGATCTTGTTGAGATGGCTGAAGATGTATTCGGAAATCCGGTTGTTCAGGACGCCCTTGCCATCGATGACATCGTGTTTCTTCTTGTTGAAGGCGGTCGCATCGTCCTTGAAGAACTGGATCAGGGTGCCCGGCTCCGGACCTTCGTAAAGGATCTTGGCCTTGCCCTCGTAGATACGGCGGCGACGGTTCATGGTATTTTTCTCTGTTGCTGGCGCTCTTGGGCAGCGCGTGGAACGTTCGTCAGTGCGGTCCCTTATCGGAAAAGTCCGGAATCCACAATGCGCCTGTGTCGGCTTCCAGGGGAATTCATCGGAGCCCTCTCATCTTTCCGCGGGAATCGCGTTTGGCGGCTTCTATTTGTCACCATGATTTTCACCTTTGTAAGGCCGGCCGCGTTCTGCTTTCGCCACGGCCGCTCGGTTTTGCCGCCCCATCCTGCCGTTTGCAGCCTGCGTGGCGCTTTCTTCGCGTGCGCCGCAATTTGGCAAACTTCGCATTGCACTTTCGTCATGCATTTGATTTATGGAAACGGAACCCATACGAACACGACACGCCGGGGAGATTCTTATATGAGCACCATGAGTGATCGCGAAAAGGCCTTCGAAAGCAAATTCGCGCTGGACCAGGAATTGAAGTTCAAGGCTGAGGCGCGACGCAACAAGCTGCTTGGCCTGTGGGCCGCCGAACTTCTCGGCCGCGCCGATGCCGACGCCTATGCACGCGATGTGATCGCTTCCGATTTCGTCGAAGCCGGCGACGAAGACGTGTTCCGCAAGATCCGCGCCGATTTCGATGCTGCAGGCGTAGCCGTCAGCGACACCGACCTGCGCAGCAAGATGCTCGAGCTTCTGGCGCAGGCCGTGGAGCAGATCCAGAACAGCTGATTTCGAGCGAAATCGTTTCAAACTCCGGGCCGCGGACATCCTGTTCCGCGGCTTTTTTGTGGGTCAGCCCTTGCCGGCGCGGCGGATCTTGCCAAGCATCTCGTGGACGGGATGTTCGTCGGCACGCCAGGCTTCGCTGATGAGAAATGGCTCTATCGCCTCGAAGGCCATCGGCCGCGCCAGCGCCCAGCCCTGGAGAATGTCGCATCCGAGTTCGGAAAGAATGCGGACGTGATCGCGGGTCTCGACGCCTTCGGCCACCACCTTGATGTTCAGCGACCGACCGATCTCGATGATCGAGCCGACCATCTTGCGCTGTTCGGCCGATGTCGGGATGAGTTTTATCAGTTCCCGGTCGATCTTGAGGGTGGTCGGGCTGATGCGGAGCAGGCTGACGATCGAGGCGTGGCCGGTGCCGAAATCATCGATCTCGATATCGATGCCGAGCTTGCGCAACCGGGCGAGATTCTGCACCACGCCGGTATCGCAGGTATCGAGGAAAATCGATTCCAGCAGTTCGAAGGATACCGTGCCCGGCTTGATCTTCATGCCGCGCAGCTTTTTCGTCAGGGCGGGGTCGTTCAGCCGACGGGCAGACACGTTGACCGAAATCTTCGGCACCGGAAGCTTCTTGGCCATCCATAGCTGGTGGTGGGCATGCGCCTTTTCCAGCACCAGCGCGTCGATCATCGATACCACGTCGAGATCTTCAGCGACGGAAAGGAACTTGTCGGGAGTGAGGATGCCCTTTTCCGGATGAAGCCAGCGCACCAGCGTTTCCACGCCGGTAACATCCAGCGTGCGCGCACAGAATTGCGGCTGGTAGAACGGGACGAACTGGTCCTGCTCCAGCGCATACAGGATCTCGTCGGCCAGCCGCTTGTTGTGAATGATCTGGTTCTGCAGGTCGCGGGAGAAGAATTCGTGGCGGTTGCGGCCGAGGTTCTTGGCACGGTAGAGGGCGATATCGGCATTCAGCAGCAGCTGCTTGGCGTTCAGCTCCGCACCGCCGTCGCTGGCGATGCCGATGCTGGCACCGAAGCGGATGGTATGCCCGTCATAAAGCACCGGTTTGCACAATTCCTTGATGATGCGGTCGGCGAGCGAGGCGAGCTTGCGCTGCGTGCCGCCCATGTCGGTGAGCAGCACGAATTCGTCGCCGCCGATGCGCGCGACGAAATCCTGGCTGCGCAGGTTGGATTTGAGCACATTCGCCGCGTGCTGCAGCATGGTGTCGCCGGCCCGGTGACCGAGCGTGTCGTTGATCTGCTTGAAGCGGTCGAGGTCGATATGAAAGATCACCATCGTCGAGCCGCTGCGCCGGCATTCCTCGGCGCGTGCGTCGAGAACCTCGTCCAGATAACGACGGTTGGGAAGCCCGGTGAGGTAGTCGTGCAGGGCGTTGTGCTCGATGCGCGCCTTGGCCATCTCCAGTTCGCGGTTGCGTGCCTCTGCCAGCGTTTTCGCCCGTTCCAGCTCGCGGCGCAGGATGACGTCGCCGGTAACGTCCCAGTTTGCGCCCACCAGCCTGCGCTTGCCGTTGGCGTCCCGGAAAGCCTTGTTGCGCGATTCGATATGGCGGACCTTGCCGTTGCCCAGCACCACTCTGTAGTCGTTGCGGAATTCGTTTTCGCCATCGAGGTGGTCTGCGACGCAGGCGAGCGCCGTTGCCGCATCTTCGGGATGCAACAGCGATTCCCAGATTTGGCCGGGCTTGAGGTTGGGTGTTCCTTCCATGCAGAACATCTCCAGCAAGCGGTCGTCCCAATCAACCATGTCGGTTTCGAGATCCGCCTCGAACACGCCGATATCGGAGATCGACAGTGCCAGTTCGAGGCGCCGCGACAGCTGTGCCAGCATTTCTTCGGCGGCCTTGCGTTGGGTGATGTCGGTATCGGTGCCGATCACCCGCGTCGGCTTGCCGTCGCGATCCCATTCCACCGCCGCGCCGCGGCATTCGATCCAGACCCAGTGGCCGTCCTTGTGACGCTCGCGGTACTGGAACATGGCATAATTCGGATCGCCGCTGTTTTGCCGCTGGATCGCTTCGACGACAAAGTCGCGGTCTTCCGGGTGGAGCAGCAGCAGCCAGCTCTCGAAACCATCGGCGGATTTTTCGTCCGGCGCCAGTCCGCGTATGGCTTTCCAGGTGTCGGAATAATACATGACGCCTGTCGCATAATTCTGATCCCACACGCCGGTGCCGGAATTCACCAGGGCATCCCGCCAGCGGTTTTCCCGCAGGATGAGATCGTCTACCTGGATCTTGCGGCTGTGAATATCGAATGTCGTCACGAGGACCGTTGCCGGTGATGAAACGGCGGATGCGTTCAGAGCGAAGCGATACCAGTGGTATCCGTCTTCCGGGGTTCCGCACCGCAGTTCGATCCGGCCATTGTCGACCTCGCCGCGTTGCGTCGCGGCGATCAGCCCGGCCAGATCGGCGCGACTTTCGGGATGGACAAGATCGACCAGCGCCAGGCCTTTGACAGGCAGGCCTTGAGGTTGAAGTTTGGCAAAGGCAGGGTTGTGGCAAAGGATAAGGCCACCGGCATCAAGAAATGCCAGGCCACTGGAAATGCCTGCAACGATCTCTCGCAGGCATTTTTCATCGGCCATGATCTGACCGCTATCTGAAGCCTTGGTCTTACGATGTGACGTCAACGCAAAAACTCGCTTGGACAAGGGTCTATAGTGCCAAGAGAGATTTAAAGCCCCATTAATTCGTTTTCGGGAAAGGATCTGCGGCCTTATACCTGCAGCCGGCTCAGGAACTGGGCAAAGACCATCGAGCCTTCCGGCCACGGGCCGTGACCGGATGCGGTGTTGAGGTGGCCCGAATCGCCGGCATCGATCAGCAGCGAACCCCAGGCATTGGTGATGTCCTCGGCGTGATCGTAGGTGCCGAACGGATCGGAGCGGCTGGCAATGGTGATCGAGGGAAACGGCAGCGGATCGCGTGGGTAAGGCCCGAATGCCACCAGTTCTTGCGGCAGGAGGTCGGAGGGCGTCAGGTCCGGTGGCGCGGCCAGGAAGGCGCCGGCGATGCGCTGGCCGAACTGCGGTGCGGCATGCACCACGGCTGCGACACCGAGCGAATGCGCCACCAGCACCACCGGCTTCGTCGCCGCTTCGACGGCCTCGATGATCCGGCCCGTCCAGTCGCCCAGGGCCGGCGTCATCCAGTCGTCCTGCTCGACGCGTCGTGCCGTGCTGAGCTTTTCCTGCCAGCGGGTCTGCCAATGCTGCGGGCCGGAATTGCCGTGGCCGGGAATGATGAGGATGTCTGCTTCCGATACTTTCATGGCTGTGATGTGCGGTTGCGCGGTTGCCGTGTCAAGGGGAAACGATGGCGCTGCAGGCACCATCGCCACTCCGGACCGGGGTCACTTGGTCAGCGGGTAACATTTGTCGGTGGAAAAGGCGCCGGAATTGAACCCCATCTGGCAGATCACCACGGCGTCGTCCTTTTCGAGGAAAACCGCATAGCTTTCCGAGATCGGTGCCACGTTGATGATGTCGTAACCGGACTTGAGCAGTTCCAGGATCGATTGCGGCGTTTGCGCCGCGGCGAGCCCGGCAAAGGACGAAGAAAATATTGCGGCAAGGAACAGGATTTTAGGAAACCTCATGCTTAGACTCCCTGGGATACGTGCGACAGCGCACGGCAGGCAGTCTAATACAGAGTCTCACGCCGGCGAAGTGCGCTTCGGCACTGCCGCCGGCATGTTTTTTTCGATTGCCGTCGGCAGCCGATCAAACGGTGCCGAACACCCGGCGGAAGATCGTGTCGACATGCTTGGTATGGTAGCCGAGGTCGAATTTTTCGCGGATATCGGCTTCGGAAAGGGCGGCCCGCACTTCCTGGTCGGCGAGAAGCTCTTCCAGGAAGTCCTTGCCCTGTTCCCAGACCTTCATGGCGTTGCGCTGCACCAGGCGATAGGCATCCTCACGCGAGACGCCGGCCTGGGTGAGGGCCAGCAGCACGCGCTGCGAATGCACGAGGCCACGGAACTTGTTGAGGTTCTTCAGCATGTTGTCCGGATAGATCACCAGCTTCTCGACGACGCCGGCAAGCCGGTTGAGCGCGAAGTCCAGCGTGATCGTCGTGTCGGGTCCGATGGCGCGCTCGACGCTCGAATGGCTGATGTCGCGTTCGTGCCACAGGGCGACGTTTTCCATCGCCGGCACCACCGACATGCGCACGAGGCGCGCGAGGCCGGTAAGGTTTTCGGTCAGCACCGGGTTACGCTTGTGCGGCATGGCCGACGAACCCTTCTGGCCGGGCGAGAAGAACTCTTCTGCCTCCAGCACCTCGGTGCGCTGCATGTGGCGGATTTCGACGGCGACGTTCTCGATCGACGAGGCGATGACGCCGAGCGTGGCGAAGAACATCGCATGGCGGTCACGCGGGATGACCTGCGTCGAGACCGGCTCCGGAATGAGACCGAGCTTTTCGCAGACATGTTCCTCGACCCGCGGATCGATGTTGGCGAAGGTGCCGACAGCGCCGGAGACGGCGCCGGTCGCCACTTCGGCGCGGGCGGCGACGAGGCGTTCGCGGTTGCGGTTCATCTCGGCATAGAAGCGGGCGAGCGTCAGGCCCATCGTCGTCGGTTCGGCATGGATGCCGTGGCTGCGGCCGATGCGGATGGTGTCCTTGTGCTCGAAGGCGCGGCTCTTCAGCGCCGCAAGCACACGGTCCATGCCGGCGAGCAGGATATCGGCAGCGCGGACGAGCTGGATGTTGAAGGTGGTGTCGAGCACGTCGGAGGAGGTCATGCCCTGGTGGATGAAACGACTGTCCGGGCCGACGAATTCGGCGAGGTGCGTCAGGAAGGCGATGACGTCGTGCTTGGTGACAGCCTCGATCTCATCGATGCGGTCGACGTCGAAGTTGGCCGCGCCGCCCTTTTCCCAAATGGTCGCGGCGGCCGATTTCGGGATGACGCCGATATCGGCAAGGGCGTCGCAGGCATGCGCCTCGATTTCGAACCAGATGCGGAACTTGGTTTCGGGTGACCAGATGGCGACCATTTCTGGACGGGAATAACGGGGGATCATGGGATATCGCTTTCGTCTGGAGCGGCAGTTGCGGTCGCTTTAGCAAACCCGGCCGATAATCTCAACGCATGCGGCGTGCGAGAAAGACGCTTGCGGCGATCAGGAAGACGAGGCCGAGCGGCAGATAGAGGCGGATGCCGAGCACCAGGAACTGATAAGTGGCGGAAGCCGAGGTAAAGAGGAACTGCAGCACCCAGATGCGGGTGCCGAAGGGCTGATGCCACTGCGAATAGAAAAGCCGGTATTGCATCGCAAACAGGAAGGCCGTCGCCAGGATGGTGGCACAGGTCAGCGTCAGGAAAAAAGCGGCGAACCGCGTTTCGGGCGAACGGCGGAAGGCAAGGAAGCGGCCGACAGGAACGGCAACGAGCCAGGCGAGCAGGCCGCCGGCGAAATAGAGCAGCATCAATTCCTGCAGATGCGCCGTCTGCAGCCGAAAGCGCAGGTAGAGGCCGAGAAGGGCGGCGGCGGCCATCAGCAGGCCCCAGGCGACGGCGCCGACCAGCAGGCCGGGCAGGGGCGGGCGCGCCGAGGCTATCCGCTGGCGCAGCCGGCTTGCCTGTGCCGGGGTTGAGGGAACGCCTGCCGCGGCAGCCGACAGCGTCGTCATGGCCGCACCGGCACGGCGATCCTAAATATTCCTTTCACCCGCGGCCTCCTTCGGCTTTCTGCCGCAGAGCGTCGATGGTTTTGCGGTAATCGTCAACGCCGGCGCCCTTGAAGATGGCCGAGCCGGCCACCAGCACGTTGGCACCCGCGGCAATGATTGCCGGTGCCGTCTCGGTCGTCACGCCGCCGTCGACCTCCAGTTCGATCGGCCGGTCGCTGATCATCGCCTTGGCGGCGCGGATCTTGTCGGCCATCGCCGGAATGAATTTCTGGCCGCCGAAACCCGGATTGACGCTCATGATGAGGATCAGGTCGACATCGTCCAGCACGTTTTCCAGCACCGAGAGCGGTGTGGACGGGTTGAGCGTTACGCCGGTGCGCTTGCCGAGGCTGCGGATCGTCTGCAGCGAGCGGTGCAGGTGTACGCCGGCTTCCGCATGCACGGTGATCGAATCGCAGCCGGCCTTGGCAAAGGCTTCGAGATAAGGATCGGCGGGGGCGATCATCAGGTGGCAATCGAACAGCGCCTTGGAATAGGAGCGCAGCGACTTGATGACGTCGGGGCCGAAGGAGATGTTCGGCACGAAATGCCCGTCCATGACATCGAGATGGATCCAGTCGGCGCCGGCTTCCGTCACATCGCGCACTTCCTGTCCCAGTCGGGCAAAATCGGCGGCGAGAATCGAGGGGGCGATACGGATGGGCAGGGTCATGGAGGTACTCCGTCGGTGGCGATGAAGCCGGTTGTTAGCACCGCAGGCGCGGAGGAACAACAAGACCCGCTCCATTTGTCCGGAGTTTGGAAGGCCTGCCGTTCATTCCGTTGGCGGTGTCGGTGTCGCGAAGGCATTGCCCCGCCATTCGAGCACCTGGTAGGGATTTTCGGTCAGTTCATGCGTATCGGTGAAGCGCACCGGTCCAAGCACCGTTTCGAAGGCCCGCATCTGCAACGCTTCGATGATCGGCTTGTTCTCGTTGGCGGCGATGCTGGCCGCTTCCCCGACGATCCCCGCCGCCGCATAGGCCGGCAGCACATAACCTTCCGGCTCCACGGTACTGGCGCGGAATGCCTTCACCAGTGCGGCATTGGCGGGATCGGCGGCATGATCCGGCAGCACGACGGCGCGGACGCCGTCCTTCAGTGGCACGGGCTGGTTTGCGGCGTTCAGGGCGTCGCCGCCGAGCAGGGTCAGCTTGATGTTTTCCTGCGTCGCGTCGCGGGCGATCACGGCGGCATCGGCACGGTCGCCGCCGATGAAGACCTGGGTGGCGCCGGCTTTCTCCAGCCGGCGCACCAGCGCCAACTGCTGGTCCTGGCCGGGCCGGTAGGTATCGGTGAACACCGGTTTCAACCCTTTTTCCTCGAGCGCGTTGCGGACCGCCTCGGTCAGTTCACGGCCGTGGATCGTGCCGTCCTCGACCAGTGCGATCGGCTGGCTCGCCCAGTCGCTGAGAATGAAATCGATGATCCGCCGTGCTTCCGATCCGTCCGCCGGCGCCAGGCGATAGAGCGGCCATCCGGCCGTCAGCGCGTCTTCCATAAGGATGGTGGCGCGCACCGACACGGTGACGACGGGAACCTGCGCTTCCTTGAGAGCCGGCAGGGCGCCTTCCAGCGTCTCGCTGCACAGGAAACCGACGGCGGCGACCACCTTGGCATCGACGATCTGCCTGGCGATCGCCGCACCGCTGTCCGGCTCGCAATTTTCGGCGATCGGCACGGCCGTATTGCCATCGGCGGCGATTCTTGCGGCGGCGCCGTCGAAGATCTGCTTGCCGAGCAGCGCAAAATTGCCCTCTGTCGGCGCAACGACGCCGATGGACAGGCCGGCGGCCTGCGCGGTGCCGGCAAGCAGCGAAAAAGCGATGGTGAACGGCAGATAGCCTGAAAAACGCATGAAACCCGAAATCCCGCCCCGTGCCGTCGTGGCACGCAGTCTTCTTATGATCGGTCGAAACTCCGCCGTCAAAGAAAAAGGCGGGATTTCGTCCCGGCGGGACTTGAGTTCATGCCGGAGCATGGAAAAACAGGGATTGCGAATCCATATGTCGGAAAGACGGCAGCCGCCGGGCAGGGAGACCAACATCGTTGCGTGAAGAAATTTTCGATCCGGCGCTCTATCGCGACGCCATGAGCCGATATGCGGGACATGTGCAGATCGTGACCACGGCGCTGGGAGAGGCCCGTCGCGGCGTGACGATCACCGCCGCCTGCTCGGTATCCGACAATCCCGCCAGCGTTCTCGTCTGCCTCAACGGCAGCAATCCGAACAACGAGATCTTCTTTTCAAGCGGCGTTTTTGCGCTGAACAGCCTGCATGCCGACCAGCAAGTGCTGGCGGATGCCTTTGCCGGCCGCCCGGCCATGGACGGCGAGGCGCGTTTTGCGCTGGCCGAATGGCAGGTGATGGCGACGGGTGCGCCGGTGCTTTCCGATGCAGCCGTCGCTTTCGATTGCCGTGTGACCGAGATGAAGCGCATGTCGACGCATGCGGTGCTTTTCGGCCAGGTCGAAGCCATTCATTTCGGCCCGCGCAAACCTTCGCTCATCTATCTGGACCGGGGCTATAGGGCGTTATAAGCTCGGCTGAGGGATTGGAGACGACATGACGGATCACACTGCGCGCGCCCTGCCGGGCTCGATCGACGAGACGCTGGAGATGCTGGCGGCGCATGATTATCTCGCGGGCCGCTCGCTGGCGACCGTGTTGTTCCTGGCGCTGAAGATGCAGCGGCCGCTGTTCCTCGAAGGCGAGGCAGGCGTCGGCAAGACCGAGATCGCCAAAGTTCTGTCGAAGGCGTTCGGACGTCCGCTTATCCGGCTGCAATGTTATGAAGGCCTCGACGTCGCCTCCGCCGTGTACGAGTGGAACTATCCGGCGCAGATGCTGGAAATTCGCCTGTCGGAAGCCGCAGGCCTGACCGATCGCGACCGGATGGAAGCGGACATCTTCTCCGAGCGTTACCTCATCCGCCGGCCGGTGCTGCAGGCACTGTCTGCGGTCGAAGGTCGTGCGCCGGTCTTCCTTATTGACGAGCTCGACCGCACCGACGAGGCCTTCGAGGCGTTCCTCCTGGAAATCCTCTCCGATTTCCAGGTGACTATCCCCGAACTCGGCACCATCCGTGCCGCCGAACCGCCGATCGTCATCATCACCACCAACCGCACCCGCGAAATCCACGATGCGCTGAAGCGGCGCTGTCTGTATCACTGGGTCGATTATCCGCAGGCGGCACAGGAACTGGAGATCATCCGGCGCAAGGCGCCAGGCTGCAACGACCTGCTGTCGCGCCAGATCGTCGCCTATGTGCAGAAGCTGCGCACCCTCGACCTGTTCAAGAATCCCGGTGTCGCCGAAACCATCGACTGGGCGACGGCGCTGACCGAACTCGACCGGATGGCGCTCGATCCCGAGACCATCTCCGATACGCTCGGCGCCCTGTTGAAATACCAGGACGACATCGCCCGCATCCAGGGCGGCGAGGGCGCCAAGGTGCTGGCAGAGGTCAAGGCCGAGATGCTGGCCACGGGGTAGACGGTTGATGACGGGAGCGGCAACAGACGGTGTGATCGTCCCGCCCATCCCGGTCGGCGATGGCCGGCTGGCCGACAACATCGTCTTCTTCGGCAGGGCGCTGCGCAAGGCCGGCCTCAAGATCGGACCGGGTGCCATCACCGATGCGATTGCGGCGGTGGAAGCGATCGGCATCGGCTCCCGCGACGAGTTCCATGCCGCCCTCTGTTGCGTCTTCGTCAAGCGGCACGAAGATCTCGCCGTCTTCGACGAGGCTTTCCGCCTGTTCTGGCGGTCGCGCGACCTCGTCGAGAAGATGATCGCCATGATGTCGCCGGTGGCGCTCGACCACAGCGAGCGGCAGAAGGCCAAGCCCGGTTCGTCACGCGTCAGCGATGCGCTGTTTGCCGAAAAACGTCGGGAGCCGCAGCGCAAGGACGATCCGGATGTCGAGATCGACGCCCGCTTCACCATGTCCGGCAACGAACTGCTGCGCAGCATGGATTTTGCCCAGATGTCGGCGGCGGAGCTGGCTGCCGCCAAACGGGAGCTGTCGCGCCTCGAACTGCCGCTCGACATGGTGAAGACGCGCCGTTTCGCCACCTCGCATGTCCATCGCCATGTCGATCCGCGGGCGACGATGCGCGCCAGCCTGCGCACCGGCGGAGCGCTGGTCCTGCCGCGTTACCGCGAAGCCAGGCAGATCCATCCGCCGCTGGTGGTTTTGGCCGACATTTCCGGCTCGATGAGCCAGTACACCCGCATCTTCCTGCATTTCCTGCATGTGTTGACCGAGCGTCGGCGCCGGGTGCATACCTTCCTGTTCGGCACCAGGCTGACCAACGTCACGCGCCAGCTGCGTCACAAGGATCCCGACGAGGCGTTCGACGAATGCGCCCGGCTGGTCCGGGACTGGTCGGGCGGCACACGCATCGGCGAGACGCTGCACGAGTTCAACCGGCTGTGGTCGCGGCGGGTGCTGGGGCAGGGCGCCGTCGTGCTGATGATCACCGATGGCCTGGAGCGTGAAGGCGTCGAGCAGCTTGCCGCCGAAATGGACCGGCTGCACCGCTCCTGCCGGCGGCTGATCTGGCTCAATCCGCTGCTGCGCTTCGAGGGTTTCGAGGCGCGTGCCCGCGGCGTGCGCGCCATGCTGCCGCATGTCGACGAATTCCGCACCGTCCACAATCTCTCTTCGCTGGCGGACCTGGTGGCCTCGCTCAGCGGCAGCAGGAGCCGGGATGCCGATCCCCGACGTTTTCTCAAGCAGATGACAAGGTGAAGACCATGACCGAACCCGAAACGCTCGATCCGCTGTCGATCGCCGAGGCCTGGAAGGCCGAGGGCCGCGACGTGGCGATTGCAACCGTCGTCGAAACCTGGGGATCGGCACCGCGCCCGGTCGGCAGCCATCTGGTGATCGATGGCGAAGGCAATTTCCACGGTTCGGTTTCCGGCGGCTGCGTCGAAGGCGCCGTCATCACCGAGGCCGTCGATATCATCGGCTTGGGCGGGGCGAAGATGCTGGAATTCGGCGTTGCCGACGAAACCGCCTGGCGTGTCGGGCTCTCCTGCGGCGGCCGTATCCGCGTCTATGTCGAAAGGCTTGGCCAATGAAACTTGAGCATCTGCAGGCGGTCAACGCCGCCAGGCGTGACCGCAAGGCCGTCATCCTGGCCACCGATCTCACCGACGGCAGCGACCGCGTCATCACCGAAGGCTTGTCGTTGGGCGGCGATTTGGAAGCCGCAGCTGCCGCCGCTTTCCGCTCCGGCAAGTCCGGCACGGTCGAGGCGGATGGCCGCAGCCTGTTTCTCAATGTCCACCTGCCGCCGCCGCGTATCGTCGTCATCGGCGCCGTGCATATCAGTCAGCCCCTGGCGGTCATGGCGAGACTCGCGGGTTTCGACCTGACCATTATCGATCCGCGAACCGCCTTTGCGACGCCGGAACGGTTTGCCGGCATCGATCTTGTTGCCGACTGGCCGGAGGATGTGCTGAAGGACAGGCCGCTCGATGCCTATACGGCGCTGGTGGCCGTCACCCACGATCCGAAGATCGACGATTTCCCGCTGATGCAGGCGCTGCGCACCGGCTGTTTTTATGTCGGCGCGCTCGGCAGCCGCAAGACGCATGCCAAGCGGATCGAACGCCTGAAGGAGGCAGGGATCGGCGATATCGCGCTCAGCCGCATCGCCGCGCCCATCGGCCTCGATATCGGCGCGGCAAGCCCGGCGGAAATCGCCGTCGCCATCCTGGCGCAGGTGATCCAGGCCTTCAGGCGCCGCGATCTGCGGAACGCCGGCGGCGAGGCGCCATGATTTTCGGCGCCGTCGATCTCGATCAGGCGGAAGGCGCCGTGCTTGCGCATGCGGCCAAGCTGGCCGATGGCCGGCTGCCGAAAGGCCATGTGTTGGGCGTCGAGGATATTATCCGGCTAAGAAATTCCGGTTTCTCCAGTATTATAGCCGTCCGCGTCGAGCCCGATGACCTGATGGAAGACGATGCCGCGGCGCAGCTGGCCGACGCCATCCCGCGCGATCACCTGCGGTTTTCGGAAGCGGCCACCGGCCGGGTCAATCTTTATGCCGATGCCAACGGGCTGTTCGTCGCCGACAAGACGGTGGTCGACCGTTTCAACCGTGTCGATGCCGCGATCACGCTCGCCTGCCTCGCCGATCATGTGCCCGTCCGCGCCGGTGATATGGTAGCGACGATCAAGATCATCCCGCTGGCTGTATCGCGCCAAAAGGTCGAGGCGGCGCGGCGCATCCTCGAACAGGCCGTTGCTTTCGAAGTGAAACCGTTCCAGCCGCGGGCCGTGACTCTGGTGGCGACGGAACTGCCGTCGCTCAAGGTTTCGGTGATGGACAAGACGGAGCGGCTGCTGGCGCAGCGGCTGTCGCTGTCCGGCAGCCGCATCGTCGGCGAGATCCGCGTGCCGCACCGCATGGAGGCGGTGGCCGCCGCCATCGGCGAGGCGCTGGCAAGGCCCGCTGCCGCTGCGCCGGCGATGATCGTCGTCTTCGGCGCATCGGCGATGGCCGATTTTTCCGACGTCATTCCGGAGGCGATCCGCCAGGCCGGCGGTCGCGTCGAGCATGCCGGCATGCCGGTGGATCCGGGCAACCTGCTCGTGCTCGGCTGGATCGGCGAGGTGCCGGTGCTCGGCGCGCCGGGCTGTGCCCGCAGCCCCAAGGAAAACGGCTTCGACTGGATCCTCAACCGCATCCTCGCCGGCGAATGTCCGACCGCGCAGGACATCACCGGCCTGGGCGTCGGAGGTTTGCTGATGGAAATACCCACCCGCCCGCAACCGCGCGACCTCACCGGCGACGAGGCGGAGAAGCTGACCATCGCCGTGGTGGTGCTGGCGGCCGGCAAGGCAAGCCGCATGGGCGGCGAGGGACGGCACAAGCTGCTGGCAGAATTCGACGGCAAGCCGCTGGTGCGCCTTTCGGCCGAAACGGCGCTTGCCGCTGCCGTCGGCCGCACCGTCGTGGTGACCGGCCATCGCGCTGGAGAAATCGCCGCCTGTCTCGATGGCCTCGACCTGACGCTGGCGCACAATGCGGATTTCGCCAGCGGCATGGCAAGCTCGTTGACGACGGGCCTTTCGGCGCCCGGTGTGGCGGATGCCGATGGCGTGCTGGTGATGCTGGCCGACATGCCCGGCGTCACACCGGCGGACCTGCGTTCCCTGGTCTCGGCCTTCCGCGGCGCCGGCGGCAGGGCCATCGTCCGGGCGGTATCGAACGGCAAGCGTGGCAATCCCGTCATCCTGCCGCGTACCACCTACGATGCCCTGATGAAGCTCGAAGGCGATGTCGGCGCCCGCCATATCGTCGAGACCTGCGGGCTGGCGGTCATCGATGTCGATATCGGCGAGGCGGCGCATCTCGACGTCGATACGCCGGAAGCGGTGATTGCCGCCGGCGGCGTGCTGAAAGGATAGGGGCGATGGACAATACCGCGATCGAGGAGATGTTCCAGTCGCTCGGGCCAGTCAGCATCCGGCGGATGTTCGGCGGCAAGGGCATCTACCATCTGGGCCGCATCATTGCCATAGAACTGCGCGACGAGATCATGCTGAAAGGTGATGCGGAAACGGCGCCAGAACTGGAATCAGCCGGCGCCCGCCGCTGGGAATATGAGGGCAAGAAGGGCAGGCCCGTCGCCATGCTCTACTGGACGATCCCGGATGTCGCCTATGACGATCCGGATGAAATGGCGAAATGGGTGGGATTGGCTTACGAGGCAGCGCTGCGGGCCAAATGATCGGTCTGCCGCTTCAGGTGTTCGACGGTGACGCGGGCAAAGTCCGAGAGCGGTGAGGGCAGCGCGTCGAGATCGTACCAGCCGATCTCCGAAAGCTTGTCCGGTTCGGTAAGCCGCGGCTCACCTTTTATGTCCGTGGTGACGTAGATCAGCGAAATCCAGTGTTGCCGATCCGTCTCGCTGACCAGTTCGGTCGAGCATAGGAAATCCACCTTGCCGATGGTCAGGCCTGTCTCTTCTTCAGCCTCACGGCGGGCTGCTTCGACGGCCGGTTCCATATGGTCGACCTTGCCGCCGACGATGTTCCAGTGCCCCGCTTCGGGCGCCTTCAGGCGACGGCAAAGAAGAAGCCGGCCGTCGCGCATGATCGCAAGGCCGGCGCCGACACCGGGAAAATCGATTCCCGGAAGACCCATCAAACTTTCGCGTTTGCGACGATCAGCATGAATGCCGGGATATCGTCGCCGAAGCCGACCGGTGTCGGGCCATCGTCGTGATCGCGGTAGTGGCGGCTGCGGCGCTCGCGGTTGTCGTCATTGGCAGGATACGGCCGCGTATTGCGGGGGGTGTTGTGCGGCTTCTGTTCTGCTCTGCGCTCTGTCTTCACACTTTCGACCTTTGCTGGGGTTGCTGCTCTTTCATCCGAATCGACAGGAGTATCGGTTGTCTTGATGTCCGATTTGTGATTGTCGCGTCCGCGACGACCACGGCCCCTGTCTTTGTCCTTCCCCTTGCGCGGCCGGTCGCTTTCGAAGCTTTCCATGGGCGCGGGCAGGGCGGAAAGGTCACCGCTCAGCCACTCGATCTTCTGAACGATCAGCTTTTCGATGGCGTCGACATATTTGGTGTCGCTTTTGGTGACCAGGGTGAAAGCGCGGCCCGAGCGGCCGGCGCGGCCGGTACGGCCGATGCGGTGGACATAATCCTCCGCGTGAATGGGTACGTCGAAGTTGAAGACGTGGCCGACATCGGGCAGGTCGAGCCCGCGGGCGGCGACGTCGGAAGCGACCAGCAGCTGGATGTTGCCGTCGCGGAAGTTCTGCAGCATCGTCGTGCGCGAGCGCTGGTCCATGTCGCCGTGCAGGGCGCCGACGGAAAAACCGTGGCGTTCCAGCGAACGGAAGAGATCGGCAACGTCCTTTTTGCGGTTGCAGAAGATGATGGCGTTCTTCAGGTCTTCCTGGGCGCGGATCAGGTCGCGCAGCACGGCGCGCTTCTCATAGTCCTTGTGATGCGAGGCGACGAGGCGCTGCGTCACGGTCGTTGCCGTCGAGGACGGCTTGGCGACTTCGATGCGCTCCGGATTCTGCAGGAAGCGATCGGCCAGCTTCTGGATTTCCGGCGGCATGGTGGCCGAGAAGAACAGGGTCTGGCGGGTAAAGGGAATCATCTTGGCGATGCGCTCGATATCGGGAATGAAACCCATGTCGAGCATGCGGTCGGCCTCGTCGATGACGAGGATCTCGACGCCGGTCATCAAAAGCTTGCCGCGTTCGCAATGGTCGAGCAGGCGGCCAGGGGTGCAGATCAGCACGTCGGCGCCACGTTCCAGCTTGCGGTCCTGGTCATCGAAGGACACGCCGCCGATCAGAAGCGCAATGTTGAGCTTGTGATTCTTGCCGTATTTTTCGAAGTTTTCGGCCACCTGGGCGGCGAGTTCGCGGGTGGGCTCGAGAATCAGCGTGCGCGGCATGCGCGCCCGGGCACGGCCCTTTTCCAGCAACGTCAGCATCGGCAGCACGAAGGAGGCCGTCTTGCCCGTTCCTGTCTGGGCAATTCCGCAAATATCCCGGCGCTGCAGGGCAGGAGGGATAGCGCCAGCCTGAATGGGGGTCGGCGTGGAATAACCCGCGTCGGTAACAGCAGAAAGAACTTTTTGGCTCAGGCCAAGGTCAGCAAACGTTGTCAAAGGGGAATCTGTTTCCGTTCCGGTTCTAGCGAACACTGATGATTCAGGCGCAAGACTGCGCAACTGCTGGGCGGCATAGTCTCAAATGCCCATCAAGTCAAGGAAACCAAGCGATTTGCGCTGCTTGAGGGTTAAAAGAAACCGTAAATAGCGCGCAATCGCCCGGAAAGCGCGCGCAGCCGGCCATCGGGACGATATTTCAGTCGAGATAGGCCAAAAGTTTGCGTCCGGCATTGAGGTAGGACATCGGATCGACGGCCTGTCCGTTGCGGCGGACCTCGTAGTGAAGATGCGTGCCGGTGGAGCGGCCCGTGCTGCCGGCGAGCCCGACGACGTCGCCGGCCTTCACCTTGTCGCCGACCGAGACGAGGATGCGCGACATATGGCCGTAGCGGGTCGTCAGACCATTGCCATGGTCGATTTCGACCATGTTGCCGTAACCGCCGGCGGCAGCGGCGGCCGTTACCACGCCGGCACCCGTACAGTGAATATCTTCGCCGGCGCCGAACCGGAAATCGATGCCGGCATGCATGGCAAGCCGGCCGAGGAAGGGATCGCTGCGATTACCGAAACGGCTGGTGATATCCTTGCCCGGCGCAGGATTGGCGAAGGGCAGGCGTTTTGCCGTGTCACGGGCGTTGTCCAGACGGTTCAGCGCCGCGTCGAGGTCGTCCATCGAATCCTCGAAGGGATCGATGGATTGCGGCTCCAGGAACGGGCCGCCGACCGCATCGTTTTCTGTCGTTTCGCTTGAGGCGACATCAATGCCGCTGCGTGCCAGGATTTTCTCGATCGCGCCTGCCGTTGCTTCGGCGCCGACGGTGAGGGACTGGATCTGGGTCAGCTGTTCACGCTCGATCGCCTTTAGCGACCGCGTGACGCGGGAAAAAACCCGGTCGGCCTTTTCGGCGGCTGTCTCGCTGGCGGGGGCGTAGGCAAGCTCCGACGTCGCCGTGTCGGCTTCGGCCTGGGGGGTGCCCGCCATCAGGCTTTCGATCGCCTGGATGCCGCCGGAGACTTCTGCGCGGCGATCCGGATTGAAGGCGGGGATCGGCACGTCGCCGGTCGGCACGCCGGAATTTTCCGCGCGGTTGAGGAGCGAGCCGAGCTTTCCGTGGCGGGAGGTGAGGGCGAGTTGCTGTTCCATCAACTGGTCGACTTTTTCCTCCACCACCTGCTGGTCCAGCAATTGGCGCGAGGTGACGCGGTCCACCTGGGCGCGCAGCGCCGCGATGCGGTCTTCATATTCGTGCTGCATGCGCGCCTGCCGCGCCATCGTCGCGCCGATCAGGTCGTCGCGCAGGACGAGATAGGAAGTGGCAAGCAGGTAACCGATGGTCACGGCGCCGGCAACGCAGACACCCAGCGCCGCCATCCACGGCCGGATCGTCATATGCCGGACCTTGTCGCCGCTGGCGAGAATCAGGACATGAGGCTGGGCACGTTTTCCGAATACGCGGTTTTCCGGCCGGTGGGTCACGGATCATCTCCCAGAGGATGCGCTTTAGGGTGCGCCAACTGGGAGTGATTACACACTGTTAAGGTTAACAACCTCTTGACGGTGGTGCCGTTTCAGCCGTGAATCTCGGCTCGCCTCAACTGCTGGTGGAGGTGAGGGCGCGATAGAATGTCGGCGTCAGGCCGGCCTCGGCGCGGGCGATGTCGTTGAACGGCGCCTTCAGCGAGCCGCGGAAGTTGGCGCGCACCAGCTGCCGGAAGGTTGCGGCCGGATCCTTCTTCTGGCGGGCGCAGAGGAACCGGAACCACTTGGCGCCGACGGCGACATGGCCCTTTTCGTCGTTATAGATGACGTCGAGCACCGCGGCACTGTCCATGTCGCCGGTCTCGACCATCTTCGCCTGCAGCGACGGCGTGACATCGAGGCCGCGCGCTTCGAGGATGAGCGGCACCACCGCCAGCCGCGCCGTCAGGTCGTTGCGGGTCGAATGCGCCGCCTGCCATAGCCCGTCATGGGCGGGCAGGTCGCCGTAATCGGCGCCAAGGTCGTTCAGGCGCGCCCGCACCATGCGAAAATGCTTGGCCTCCTCGAAAGCAACCTGCATCCAGCCGTCGAAGAAGGAATGCGGGATCGGCTCGCTGGTGAAGCGGGCGACGATGTCGAGCGCCAGGTCGACGGCATTGAGTTCGATATGGGCGATGGCGTGCAGCAAGGCAATGCGTCCCTTCAGCGTGTGAAGGGAGCGTTTTTCCATATGTTTCGGCGGCACGAGTTCGGGCTTTGCGGGGCGCCCGGGCCGCTCCGGCAACGGCGGGTCGAGCGGCGAACGCAGCGAAAGCGTGCGGGCGAACCAGCGGTTGGCGGTTTCCTGCGCCAGCCGGGTCTTGAGGTCGAGATCGCTGGCAAGGATCGCCTCCGTGGCGCCGCCGCGCAAGGACGTCAGCTTGAAGACCTGGGTCTGTCCCGCCGCCGGTCCGTTCATTTCAGCGCCTGTACAGCTTCGAGCACCTCTTCGACATGGCCCTTCACCTTGACCTTGTTCCAGACGCGGCTGATGACGCCCTCGGCATCGATGAGGAAGGTGGTGCGCTCGACGCCCATGTAGCTGCGGCCATACATGCTCTTTTCCTTCCAGAGACCGTAGGCCGAGATCACGCTCTTTTCCTCGTCGGCGGCGAGCGGAATGCCAAGCGCATATTTCTTCACGAAATTGTCATGCCGTTTCGGCGAGTCCGGCGAGATGCCGACGATGGAAGCCCCTGCTGCTGCGAAGGCCTCCTTGTGCTCGGAGAACGACACGGCTTCGGCAGTGCAGCCTTGCGTGTCGTCCTTGGGGTAGAAGTAGAGGACAAACGGATGCCCGCGGAATTGCCGCAGCGTCAGCCTGGCGCCGCCGTTTCCCGGAAGATCGAAGTCCGGAGCCGTGTCGCCGGCGCGCAATTCTGCCATGGGGAAACCTTCCTTCTGCCGATTTTTTGCAAGAATATTGTCGCGAAGCATATATAGTCGCCGCGGCTATCGTCCAAGCTTGTTCGGACGTTATCCAAGGCTACACGGAGACAGATGCGCACGCATGGGTGAAATCCGCGGCGAAAGAGTGGTGTTTGGCCGGCAGGACATCGTGGCGCTGCACGAGTTGCCATCCGCGCAGGTTCATGACCCGATGATCGTGCATTGCCCGCTGCCGACCTCCTCGGTGAAGCGGGTGCTCGGCATCGTCGCCGGCCTGGTCTTGCTCGTCGTTCTCGTTTTCGCCGGCCTGATTGGTGCCGTCGAGGCCGGACTTTTCGACAAGACGCTTTCGACGCGGGCGAAGATGGCGCTCGATAGCGCCATCGGTCCCCGTTACACGGCGCAGGTGGGTTCCACCGTCATCCGCTTTGCCTCCGGTCCGCGACTGGCCCTGGAGGCGCGCGACGTCAACACCGTCGAGCGCGACAGCGGCCGGCATCTGTCCCGTACGGACTCCATCCGGCTGGTGCTCGATCCGCTGGCGCTGTTTGCCGGCAAGCTCGCCATCACCGAAATAGAGGCCGACGGCATCCAGCTGGATGCGGGGTTGCTGCCGGCCGGCAAGCCGATCGACGTGTCGGGCCTCAGGGTCGACCAGATCCCCAACGGACTGGAAACGCTGTTCCGCCAGCTCGACATCCTGCGCGGCTTCGTCGATCGCGGCAAAACCGACGCGGTCAGGATTGCCGGGCTGGATCTCAGGCTTCCCGTCAGCAATGGCACGCCGCTGTCCATCGTTCTCGACGCGGTGGAGATGCGCCGCGACGCCGACGGTTCGCTCAGCCTCAAGGGGGGCGTCACCATCGACGGTGCGCCTGCGACACTTGTTGCCCACGCGCAAAATCAGGGCGAGCGCACCGTTTCCCTCTCCGCCGATATCGGCGGCCTGGTGCTGACCCCCTTCCTGCTGAAATGGGATGCGCAAGGTCTGCCCCGGCAGGGCCTGGATGGAACGTTGAACCTGAAACTGAATGCCAAACGGGCCGAAGGCGAGGAAAAACCGTCGCTCGCGCTCGATCTCGGCATCGACAAGGCGACGTTCTATTCCGAAAGCATCGCCCAGGACGTCGGCAAGTCGGATGTCAGCGTCATCTACGATTTCGACAAGAACTCGCTGGAATTCTTGCAATCGACCTTGCGTTTCGGTGGGACGACCGTGCCGTTCACCGCAGCCGTCATCGATCTCGATCGGCTCGACCCCAAATCGCAGAACGGTTTCGGCATCGATCTGCTGGTCAGCGACGGCGTGGCCGCGCCCGCCGGCACAGGCGTCGCCCCGCTGGCCTACGGCGCCAAGGTGACCGGCCGCTATGTCACCGGCATCAAGGAACTGCAACTGGAGCGCATGGCGGTATCGAGCCCGCTCGGCACGATGGCCGGTTCCATGGTGGTGCGTTTCAAGGGTGAGGGCTCGCCGGAAATCAGTTTTGGTGCACAGTCGCCGAAAGTGCAGACGGGAGCGGTGAAGCAGTTGTGGCCGTTCTGGATGGCGCCGAAGGCGCGGACCTGGGCGCTGGCCAACATCTACGGCGGGACCATCACCAACGCATCGATTGCCGTTTTCATCCCGCAGGGGAGAATTCCGCCGGGCGGCGGGCCGCTGCATCTCGGCGAAACCGAGCTGAACATCAATTTCGACATGGACGATGCCCGCCTCAACGTTGCCGGCGACATTCCGCCGGTGCGCGACGTCGTGGCGCATTTCGACCTGAGCGGACCGCGGCTTACCGTCGGCTTGAAGAGCGGCGCCTCGTTTTTCCCCTCGGGCCGCTCGGTGGCGATCAGCGGCGGCGAATTCGTCATCCCGGCCACTTACGACAAGCCATTGATGGCGGAGATCGATATGTCGGTTGCCGGTGCCGCCGATGCCGTGGCCGAACTCATCACCTACAAGCCGATCAAGGTGCTGCAGCGGACCGGATTCGAGCCGACGGATTTTTCCGGCACGATCACCGCCGACGTGCAGGCGACGTTCGGGCTGGTCAATGCGCAGGACCCGCCGTCGCCGGTGTGGCGCACGCATATGCGTCTGGCCGGCGTCGATCTCGGCAAGGAAATCGCCGGCCGCAAGATCGGCGATCTCGATGGCACGCTCGATGTCGACAATCAGCGGGCCGTGCTCGATGCCAAGGGTTCCGTCGACAAGGTGCCGATGGATATCCATCTGGTCGAGCCGGTGGATTCGGGATCGACCGTCAAGAAGGAGCGCGTGATCACCGCGACCGTCAACAACGAGCAGCGCGACATGCTGGCGCCGGGTCTCGGCGACATCCTGTCGGGCTCCACGAAAGTCGAGCTTTCGCGGCTGGACGACGACCGACAGGCCGTTTCGGTCGATCTCACCCGGTCCGTGCTGTCCATTCCCTGGCTTGGCTGGACAAAAGGCAGTGGCGTTCCCGCCAAGGCGGAATTCGAACTGTCCTCCGACGGTCCTCAGGTGCGCATCCGCGATTTCGAGTTGACCGGCCAAGGGTTCGGGGCGACTGGTAGCTTGGAGTTCGGCAAGGGGGGACTGGTTTCCGCCGATTTTGCCCGCGTGCGGCTGACCGGCGCCGACAATTATGGCGTCAAGGTCAAGCGTGGCAAATCCGGCTACGATATCGCCGTTTCCGGCAAGCAGGCCGATATCCGGCCGGTCATCGCTCGCATGCGTTCGCAGCAGTCGGGATCCGGCGACAAGGACGATACGGCCATCACGCTACGCGCCGATCTCGACAGCATTCTCGGATTCAACGACGAAACCATCTCCAATGTCAGCCTGACCTATGCCGCACGCGGTTCGCGCATCGACAAAGCGGAGTTTTCCGGCGTGACCAAAAGCGGCCAGGCAATCGTCGTCCAGACGGAAAACGGCGGCGATGGCAGCCAGATCCAGGTCACCAGCAGCGATGCCGGCGCCGTTGCCCGTTTTACCGACGTCTACAAACGCATGCAGGGCGGCCTGCTCAACCTAAAACTCCGCGCCGGCAAGAACAGTAGTTGGGCCGGCAATGTCGATATCCGCACCTTCCGGCTCGCCAACGAACAGAAGCTGCAATCGATGGTATCGACACCCGTCGGCAATGACGGGCGCAGTCTCAACAATGCCGTCCGGCGCGACATCGACGTCAGTTCCGAGCGGTTCCAGCGCGGCTTTGCCCGTGTCATCATCCAGAACGATGTCGTCCGGATCGAGAACGGCGTCGTGCGCGGCGAGCAGGTGGGTGCGACGTTCCAGGGAACGCTGCGCGACAAGCAGGGCAACATGGACATGACCGGCACATTCATGCCGGCCTATGGTCTCAACCGCCTGTTTGCGGAACTGCCGCTGGTCGGCGTCATCCTCGGCAACGGCCGGGACCGCGGCCTGCTCGGCATCACCTTCCGGCTGCAGGGAAGTTTTGCCGAACCGCGCCTGAGCGTCAATCCGCTGTCGCTGATCGCGCCGGGCGTCTTCCGCCAGATCTTCGAGTTCTGAGGGCCGCGCAAAAAGCGCGTCGGTCAGGAGGCTTACGCCGGCCGGATCAGCAGATGCTTCTTCTTGCCGAGCGAAAGCTTGATGACGCCGTCTGCCGTAAGGTCGGCGCTGCCGATCACCTGGCGTTCGTCCGAGATCGCCTTGTCGTTGATCCGGACGGCGCCGCCCTGGACATGGCGGCGGGCTTCGCCGTTCGAGGATGCCAGCCCGGCGCGGACCACAAGGGTCAGCAGGCCGAGCCCGGCGTCCAGTTCGGCAGCCGGGATGTCGATCGACGGCAGGTTGTCGGCAAGCGCGCCTTCCTCAAAAGTCTTGCGGGCGGTCTCTGCCGCCTGTTCGGCGGCCTCGCGGCCATGCAGGATGGCGGTGACCTCCGTGGCGAGGATCTTCTTGACCTCGTTGATCTCCGAGCCTGTGAGCGCCGAAAGCCGGGCGATCTCGTCCATCGGCAGGGTGGTGTAAAGCTTGAGGAAGCGCGAGACGTCGGCATCCTCGGTGTTGCGCCAGTATTGCCAGAAATCATAGGCCGACAGCATGTCGGCGTTCAGCCACACGGCGCCGCTGAGCGACTTGCCCATCTTGGCGCCCGAAGCCGTCGTCAACAGCGGCGAGGTCAGTGCGAAAAGCTGCTGCGTGCCCATGCGGTGGCCGAGGTCGATGCCGTTGACGATGTTGCCCCACTGGTCGGAGCCGCCCATCTGCAGTCGGCAGTCGTAACGCTTCGACAGCTCGACGAAGTCGTAGGCCTGCAGGATCATGTAGTTGAACTCGAGGAAGGACAGCGACTGCTCGCGGTCGAGGCGGTTCTTGACGCTGTCGAAGGACAGCATGCGGTTGACCGAAAAATGCCGGCCGACATCGCGCAGGAATTCGAGGTAGTTCAGCGAGCGCAGCCAATCGGCGTTGTTGATCATCAACGCGTCCTTGGGGCCTTCGCCGTAGTTGAGGTAATTGGAGAAGACGCGCTTGATCGAAGCGATGTTGCTCTCGATTGTATCGACCGTCATCAACTGGCGGGCATCGTCCTTGAAGGAGGGGTCGCCGACCATGCCGGTGCCGCCGCCCATCAGCGAGATCGGCCGGTGGCCGGTCTGCTGCATCCAGTGCAGCATCATGATCTGGATCAGGCCGCCGGCATGCAGGCTGGGCGCCGTCGGATCGAAGCCGATATAAGCCGTCACCGTTTCCTTGGCGAAAAGTGCATCCAGTCCGGGTTCGTCGGAAATCTGGTGGATGAAGCCGCGTTCGTCGAGCGTGCGAAGGAAATCGGATTTGAACCTGGACATGACCTGTCTCTTTCTGGGCGAGGGAATGCTGATGCATCGCATCCGGGAAGAATGCCGGGCGCTTTAGCATTGTTTTTTGAAAAGTGCACCCGTTTCCGCCATGAATGTTGATGATCGATTCCATTCGCAAGGAGCCTGCGGTGACGAAACTTCTGACGGCCATCGGATTGATGAGCGGCACTTCGATGGACGGCATCGACGTCGCCCTGCTGCGAACCGACGGCGAGGCGATCGTCGAACGCGGCCCATTCCAGGGATTCGGATACGAAAAGGCGTTTCGCGACCGGCTGAAGTCTGCTCTGGACATGGCAAAGTCGATTCGTGATCGACAAGAACGGCCGGGCGATCTCGCAGACATCGAGCGTGAGTTGACGTTACGGCATGCACATGCCGTCAAGGCATTTCTGCAGGCTCACGGCCTTTCGGCAACGGATATCGACCTGCTCGGCTTCCACGGCCAGACGGTTCTCCACCGTCCCGACGAGGCCTTGACGGTGCAGATCGGCGACGGTGTCCTTCTGGCGCGGGAAACCGGCATCGACGTCGTCTACGACATGCGGGCCAACGACATGCGCCACGGCGGCCAGGGTGCGCCGCTGGTGCCGGCCTATCATGCGGCGTTGGCCCGCAACGTTCCGGGCGACCGTTCGCCGGTGTGTTTCGTCAATATCGGCGGGATTTCGAACCTCACCTCCATCGGCCGGGACGGCGTCATCGTCGCCTACGATAGCGGACCGGGCAACACGCTGATCGACCAATGGGTCGAAACCCATGCCGGCATCCCCTTCGACCAGGGAGGGATGATCGCCTCCGAGGGTCGCGTGCTGCCGGCGCTTGCCGGTCTCTATCTCGACAGTCCGTTCTTCCACGCAACCCATCGCCGCTCGCTCGACCGGAACGATTTTCTGCCGCCCGCCGGCAGCGACGCCGAACTGTCCGACGGCGCCCGCACGCTCGCCTATGTGGCCGCCGCCGCCATCCTCAAATCCGCCGGCCACCTGCCGGCGGCGCCGGTGCTCTACATCATCTGCGGCGGCGGTCGCCTGAATCGCATCATCATGGCGGACCTGCGCGATCTCGCTGCCCGCCAGGGCGCAGACGTACTGTCGGCCGAAGACGCCGGCTTCGACGGCGATGCCATGGAGGCGGAGGCCTGGGCCTATCTCGCGGTCCGGTCGGTGAAGGGTTTGCCACTGACATTTGCCGGTACCACGGGCGTGAGGGAGGCGGTGACGGGTGGGGTGATGGCTCCCGGCAGATAAATGTCGCCGGTCGTCTACCTCTAGTCCCTCCGTAGAAGCGCGAGCGCTTCGGTTTCCCGTCCGGCACCGCGTGCTGCCCGGGCACGAAATCTCTTTTCGACTTCGTGCTCTTCGATCATCGAAACCGTCAGTTCCTGCAGCAGCACGTCTATGCTCATGCCGCGCTCTACCGCCACGGCCTTCAATTTTTGGTGCGCTTCCGCCGGAAGATGAAAAGTGATTGCGTTCACAGCCTCAAATCCCTGATTAACGCCTGTGGCGAGGTTATCCCAATGTGTTCGAAGCGTAAATTCGAACTTCGGAAATCTCTGAGATTGTTCGTTACGATATGGGTAGCATTCGCCGCTACGGCGAGTTCCACGAGATGATTATCCCCTTCATCCCGCAGGTTCGGCCGCCTCAGAAAATAAATGGCATGCCATCGGCATTTGCTGAGAAAGACATCGAGCAGAAAATCGCGCTCATCAGCATCCAGCCTCGCCCCGGCAAAAAGCTCCCGGCGGGAAAGAACATCTTCGTATTCGAGGAAAAGCGCAGACCCCATGACCGGTACGAGCCTGCCGGTCATGCATTCTTCGATGACCTGGGAGGCCGCGCCTCTGGCAAGGCAAGCACCGATGAAGACGTTGGTATCGACGACAACACGCATGGCTTCAATGTGCCATGCGTGTCGAACAGGTCAATTTGAATTGTAAAGACTGATTACCGGATCCGCTTTGCGGCCGGCTCCGGCGTCAGCTCGCCGTTGAGGCGGCGGTCGAGATAGTCCTCGCATTCGGCCATCAGCGGCTCCACCTGGCCGTTGAAGAAGTGGTTGGCGCCCGGCACCGTCTTGTGGGTGATGAGAATGCCTTTCTGGGCCTTCAGCTTTTCCACGAGGTTGTTGACGTCCTTCTCGGGCGCCACCTTGTCGGCATCGCCGTTGATGATCAGGCCCGACGACGGACAGGGGGCGAGGAACGAGAAGTCGTAGGTGTTCGGCTGCGGCGCGATCGACATGAACCCTTCGATCTCCGGCCGGCGCATCAGCAGCTGCATGCCGATCCAGGCGCCGAAGGAATAACCCGCCACCCAACAGCTCTTGGAATCGGGATGCAGGCTCTGCACCCAGTCCAGCGCCGAAGCCGCATCGGACAATTCGCCGGCGCCGTGGTCGAATTCACCCTGGCTGCGGCCGATCGATCGGAAGTTGAACCGCAAGGTCGTAAAGCCGCGCTTCTGGAACATGTAGAAAAGCTGGTATACGATCTGGTTGTTCATCGTGCCGCCAAATTGCGGATGCGGATGCAGGACGATCGCGATCGGGGCGCTTTTTTCCTTGGAGGGCTGGTAGCGGCCTTCAAGACGGCCGGCGGGGCCGTTGAAAATAACTTCGGGCATCGGTACTCCGGTCGGTGCTTCCGGTTCAAAACGTTCACGCGCTTGCCAGTTTGACTTGACGGATGCCGTCAAGTTTTCTAGAACGCAGTTTAGAACCATTCGAAACTTGGTGTGGATCCACACGTTGTGAAAGGTGTCATAAGGCAAGCCGCTCGGAAATTTCAAGAAAAATGCAACGAGCCAGCAAGGATGACCGGAAGAGGCATGGCAATCACGCGCACTTACATGGACTGGAATGCCACCGCGCCGCTATCGACGGCAGCGCGTGAGGCCGTTCTGCGTGCGCTCGACCTGCCCGGCAATCCGTCCTCGGTGCATGGCGAGGGCCGGGCGGCCAAGACGATGCTGGAAAATGCCCGCCGCCAGGTGGCGGCGCTTGTGGGTGCCGAGGCCAGCCATGTGGTCTTCACCAGCGGTGCGACGGAAGCCGCCAATCTCGTTCTGTCGCCGGTTTTCCGCATGGGGCGCACGCCGTTGTCGATCGGCCGGCTTTACGTTTCGGCCATCGAGCATCCGGCATTGCGGGAGGGTGGCCGTTTTCCAAAGGATCGTGTCACGGAAATTCCGGTGACCGGCGCCGGTGTGGTGGATCTCAATGCGTTGCGAGATCTGCTTGCCGGACATGATGCTGCCGACGGGCTGCCGATGGTTGCCGTCATGTTGGTCAACAATGAGACCGGCATTGTCCAGCCGGCCGCTGAGGCGGCGAGGCTGGTCCATGCCAGGGGCGGCCTGATGATCGTCGATGCGGTTCAGGCTGCCTCGCGCCTGCCGATTGATATCGCCGCGCTCGATGCCGACTTCCTGATCGTTTCCTCCCATAAGATCGGCGGCCCCAAGGGCGTCGGCGCGCTGGTTTCACGCGGCGAGGTTCTGATGCCGAAACCCCTGATCCAGGGCGGCGGACAGGAAAAGGGACATCGCTCCGGCACGGAAAACCTGGCCGCTATTGTCGGATTCGGCGCTGCCGCTGCGGCGGCGCTGGAGGATTTTTCCGGGCGCAACGCGACGATCGGTCGTTTGCGCGCCCGCCTCGAAGATGGCATGCGGATTGCGGCTAGCGACGTGCTGATCCATGGCCTTGATGAAACGCGGGTCGCCAACACGACATTCTTCACGCTGCCCGGCCTGAAGGCGGAAACCGGCCAGATCGCCTTCGATCTGGAAGGGATCGCGCTGTCGGCCGGCGCGGCCTGCTCGTCGGGCAAGGTCGGCGAGAGCCATGTGCTGACCGCCATGAGCAAGGATCCCAAGCTGGGTGCCCTGCGCATCTCGCTCGGCCCGACGACGACGGATGACGACATAGACCGGGTGCTTGCCGCCTTTCAAAAGATTGCCGGCCGGCGCAGACCGGCCGGTGAGGCCGCCTGACGCGGCCGAATTTTGCGGAAAGACAAATTTCTGCTTGCCAAGAGGTGTGAAAACGCGCCTCTGGCGCCTACATGAAGGCGGAATTTTCCGCGCTATGAACGAGAGCCGCTGGAACCTTGAATCCGGCGGGATTGGAGAAAGACATGCCTGCTGTCCAGGAAACGGTTGAGCAGGTCCGCCAGATCGATGTGGACCAGTATAAATACGGCTTCGAAACCGAGATCGAAGTCGACAAGGCCCCGAAAGGCCTTTCCGAGGATATCATCCGCTTCATTTCCGAAAAGAAGCAGGAGCCGGAATGGATGCTCGAATGGCGCCTGGAGGCTTATCGCCGCTGGCTGACGCTCGAAGAGCCCACCTGGGCGCGCGTTTCTTATCCGAAGATCGATTTCAATGACATCTATTACTATGCGGCGCCGAAGAGCACCGCCGGTCCGAAGTCGCTCGACGAGGTCGATCCGGAGCTTCTGAAGGTCTATGAGAAACTCGGCATTCCGCTGCGCGAGCAGGAAATCCTGGCCGGCGTCGAGAAGTCGAAGATCGCCGTCGATGCCGTCTTCGACAGCGTGTCGGTCGTCACCACCTTCAAGGAAGAGCTGAAAAAGGCCGGCGTGATCTTCATGTCGATCTCCGAGGCGATCCGCGAGCATCCCGATCTCGTCAAGCAGTATCTCGGTTCGGTCGTGCCGACCACAGACAACTATTATGCGACGCTGAATTCCGCGGTGTTCACCGACGGTTCCTTCGTCTATGTGCCGAAGGGCGTTCGCTGCCCGATGGAACTGTCCACCTACTTCCGCATCAACGAGAAGAACACCGGCCAGTTCGAGCGCACGCTGATCATCGCCGCCGAAGGTGCTTTCGTTTCCTATCTGGAAGGCTGCACCGCGCCGCAGCGTGACGAAAACCAGCTCCATGCTGCCGTCGTAGAACTCGTTGCCCTGGATGATGCCGAAATCAAATATTCGACGGTCCAGAACTGGTATCCGGGCGACAAGCAGGGCAAGGGCGGCATCTACAACTTCGTCACCAAGCGTGGCGATTGCCGTGGAGCCAACTCGAAGATCTCCTGGACGCAGGTGGAAACCGGCTCGGCGATCACCTGGAAATACCCGTCCTGCATCCTGCGCGGCGACAATTCGCGCGGCGAGTTCTATTCGATCGCCGTGTCGAACGGCCACCAGCAGATCGACTCGGGCACGAAGATGATCCATCTCGGCAAGAACACCTCGAGCCGCATCATCTCCAAGGGTATTTCCGCCGGTGTGTCGAACAACACCTATCGCGGCCAGGTATCGATGCACCGCAAGGCGGAGAACGCCCGCAACTTCACCAACTGCGACTCGCTTTTGATCGGCGATACCTGCGGCGCCCACACCGTGCCCTATATCGAGGTCAAGAATTCCACGGCCAAGGTGGAGCACGAGGCGACCACCTCGAAGATCTCCGAGGACCAGAAATTCTACGCCATGCAGCGCGGCATTCCGGAAGAAGAGGCGATCGCGCTGATCGTCAACGGCTTCGTCCGCGAAGTCATCCAGGAACTGCCGATGGAGTTCGCCGTCGAGGCGCAGAAGCTGATCAATATCTCGCTGGAAGGCAGCGTCGGATAAGATGAACGAGAAAGTCGAGAACCTCATTCTGGAGCATTTGCGTGTGATCCGCGCCGACGTCTCTTCCCTCAAGGAAGAAGTCAGCGGCATCCGCGCCGAGATGCGGTCGATGAAGCAGCACATGGCTGCCTTCATGTCGCATGAAACGGCGCAGGACGGTGACATCGCAGCGATGAAGCTCCAGCTCGAGCGCATCGGCAAACGACTTGATATCGTTGAGTGAGCACCGGCTCGCTCCCCCAGAAGACCCCGAATTTTTGGATATGAACCATGCTTGAAATCAAGAACCTGCACGCCAAGATCGCCGATACCGACACCGAGATCATCCGTGGCCTCAACCTCACCGTGAAGCCGGGCGAGATCGCTGCGATCATGGGCCCGAACGGCTCCGGCAAGTCGACGCTTTCCTACATCCTCTCCGGCCGCGAAGACTACGAAGTCACCGAGGGTGACATCCTCTATAACGGCGAAAGCATCCTCGAACTCGATCCGGCCGAGCGCGCCTCCAAGGGCATCTTCCTGGCGTTCCAGTATCCGGTCGAAATTCCGGGCGTCGCCACCATGCAGTTCCTCAAGGTCGCCATGAACGAGCAGCGCAAGGCGCGTGGCGAAGAAGAACTGAAGACCCCGGATTTCATGCGCCTGGTCAAGGAAGCCTCCGCCAAGCTGCAGATCAACCCGGACATGCTGAAGCGCCCGCTCAACGTCGGCTTCTCCGGCGGCGAGAAGAAGCGTGCGGAGATCCTGCAGATGGCGCTGCTGGAGCCAAAACTGTGCATTCTCGACGAGACCGATTCCGGCCTCGATATCGACGCGCTGAAGATCGTTGCCGACGGCGTCAACGCGCTGAAGTCGCCGGATCGCGCCGTGGTCGTCATCACCCACTACCAGCGCCTGCTCGACTACATCGTGCCGGATACCGTCCATGTCCTCTACAAGGGCCAGATCATCCGCTCGGGCGACAAGAGCCTGGCGCTTGAGCTGGAAGCCAACGGCTACGCCGACATCATCGGGGAAGCAGCCTAAGCGGCGGGAAGGATGACGTCGATGAACATTCAAACGACGAACCGGCTGACGACGGCGGAGAGCGCATTGCTCGACGCCTACAACGCCCAGATCGGTGACCTGCCGGGCGACGGCGCCGTGCTTTCGGTACGTGACCGGCTGCTGGACGAGCTGAAGACGGGCGGCCTGCCGACCCGCCGCATCGAATCCTGGCATTATACCGACCTGCGGGCGCTGCTGCGCGCCGTGCCGGCCGTACAGCCGGCGCCCTCGCTCTCGGCGGTCAAGCCGCTGGTGTCCGGTGCCTCCGTGCTGACGTTGCGGCAGGGCGCTGCCGATGCGGCAACTGCACCGGAAGGTGTCACGGTCCGCCGTTACGCCGACAGCTTGGTGGACGGAACCGCTGCCGAAGGCCTGCGCGAAGCGAGCGCCGACGATGCCATCGGCCGCATCAACGGCAGCTTCGTACGTGACGGGCTGGTGCTGGAGATCGCTGACGGTGCGGAGCTCGCCGCGCCTCTGGAAATCCAGTCGCTGCACGGCGCCGGCCAGGTGCATACCCGTTTCCCGGTTCGCTTCGGCGCCGGCAGCAAGGCGACCGTCATCGAGCGCCATCGCGGCGAGGGTGACGAGGCGGCCCTGGTCTCCTCGATCAGTGCCCTGACGCTCGGAGACGGTGCCGAAGTCACCTGGATCGTGCTGCAGGAACAGGGCGCCGCCGATACCCATCTCGGCCAGATCCGCGTCGAACTCGGCGCGGACGCCAAGCTGCGCCTGTTCGTCGTCAACGCCGGCGGCAAGCTGGTGCGGCAGGAACTGCGCATCACCGTCAGCGGCGAGGGCTCCGAGCTGACGTTGCGCGGTGTCAACCTCCTGGGCGGCGATACGCATACCGACGTGACGCTGGTGCTCGATCATAACGTGCCGCATACGAACTCGACCGAGATCATCCGCAACGTCATCTTCGATCGCGCCCGCGGTGTTTTCCAGGGCATGATCCGCGTTGCCCAGGCGGCGCAGAAGACCGATGCCAAGATGGCATGCAACACGCTGCTCCTGTCGGACGATGCCGATTTCTCGGTGAAGCCGGAACTGGAAATCTTCGCCGACGACGTGTTGTGTGGCCATGGCGCGACGGTTGCCGATATCGACCGCAATCACATGTACTACATGATGACGCGCGGCGTGCCGGAGAAGACGGCGCGGGCCATGCTCGTCTACGCCTTCGTGGCGCAGATCGTCGAGGAACTGGAAGAGGAAAGCCTGGTCGAGGCGCTGGAAGGCATCATCTCGGCATGGCTGGACAGGCACGCCTGAGGCGTGCCGGATAGGACGAAGACCATGGACAAGCTTGTGGCGCCGACCGCCTATGACATCGAAGCGATCCGGCGGGATTTCCCGATCCTGTCGCGCGAGGTCTACGGCAAGCCGCTCGTCTATCTCGACAACGGCGCTTCGGCTCAGAAGCCGCAAGTGGTCATCGACGCGATCACGCATGCCTATTCCAACGAATATGCCAATGTGCATCGCGGCCTGCATTTCCTCTCCAACGCGGCGACGGAAGCTTACGAGGCGGCGCGCGAAAAGGTGCGCCGCTTCCTGAATGCCGGCTCGCTGGACGAGATCGTCTTCACCAAATCCTCCACCGAGGCGATCAACACGGTCGCCTACGGCTGGGGCATGCCGAACATCGGCGAAGACGACGAGATCGTCGTGACGATCATGGAGCACCACTCCAACATCGTGCCGTGGCACTTCATCCGCGAGCGGCAGGGTGCCAAGCTCGTCTGGGTGCCGGTCGATGAAGAGGGCGCTTTCCATATCGAGGATTTCGAAAAAAGCCTGACGGAAAAGACCAAGCTCATCGCCATCACCCATATGTCGAATGCGCTCGGCACCATCGTGCCGGTCAAGGAGGTCTGCCGCATCGCCCGCGAGCGTGGCATTCCGGTGCTCGTCGATGGCAGCCAGGGTGCCGTGCACATGCCGGTCGACGTTCGCGACATCGATTGTGACTGGTACGTGATGACTGGCCACAAGCTCTACGGCCCGTCGGGCATTGGTGTGCTCTACGGCAAGATGGATCGCTTGAAGCAGATGCGGCCCTTCCAGGGCGGCGGCGAGATGATTTTCGACGTGTCCGAGGACGCCGTCACCTACAATGACCCGCCGCACCGTTTTGAGGCTGGCACGCCGCCGATCGTGCAGGCGATCGGGCTCGGTTATGCGCTGGACTACATGGACGGCATCGGCCGGGCCGCGATTGCCGCCCACGAGGCGGATCTGGCGGCCTATGCACAGGAACGCCTGAGCGCCATCAACTCGTTGCGCATCTTCGGCACGGCACCGGACAAGGGCGGAATCTTCTCCTTCGAGCTTGCCGGCATCCATGCCCACGACGTTTCGATGGTCATCGATCGTCGCGGTGTCGCGGTGCGTGCCGGCACGCATTGCGCCCAGCCGCTCTTGAAACGCTTCGGCGTCACCTCCACATGCCGTGCATCCTTCGGCCTGTATAATACCCGTGCCGAAGTGGATGCGTTGGCCGATGCGCTGGAACATGCGCGCAAATTTTTTGCCTGAGGAGTGTCCGCGATGAGCCTGGACGAAAGCGAACAGAAGATTGATGTCCGTGAGGGGATCGTCCATTCCACGATTCCGGCCGACGAACTGGCGCGTCTCAGCGACGACGTCATTTCGGCGTTGAAGACGGTCTACGACCCGGAAATTCCCGCCGACATCTTCGAACTCGGCCTGATCTACAAGATCGACATCGAAGACGACCGCATGGTGAAGATCGTCATGACACTGACGGCGCCGGGTTGCCCCGTCGCCGGCGAGATGCCCGGCTGGGTGGAAAATGCCGTCGGCGCGGTCGAGGGCGTTTCGGGCGTGGAAGTCTCGATGACCTTCGATCCGCCGTGGACGCCGGACCGCATGTCGGAAGAAGCCCAGGTCGCCATCGGCTGGTATTGAACCGTTTTTCAAGCTAGGATTGTGCGCACGGAGGCCGAGCGGCAAATGGGCAAGATTGAACGGCTGAATGTGGAGTTGACACCTAAACTGAGCGCCCTGGTGAGGGATGCCGTCCGATCTGGGGAGTTTTCTTCTGCAGGTGACGTCGTGGCATCCGCGCGCGGAACTGGTATCGGGAGATTCTCGATACCTGCAGGATGCTCGGAGATTTGCCAGCGATCGGGCAGGAGCGGGATGATATCAGGCCGGGGATCCGAACTTTTCCCAAGGGTGGTTATCTGATTTTGTTCCGACGGGATGGAGCGCATGCGATCATCGTTCGTGTCGTCCATGGTGCAAGGCATTGGCCGAATCTGGTTCGGCGAAACGTTGGTATTGAACCCTTTACCAAGCGGAATTACATTCTGAATCATGAAGCGCCGGACCTCGACCCCGGTTGTGGAAGGAGATTGGGCCGATGGGCTTTGCAGTGATGAGCATGACGGATACGGCGGCGGCGCGGGTGAAGGCGATTGTCGAGAATTCCGGGCCGGAAGCGAAGGGCATTCGTGTCGGCATCAAGAAGGGCGGCTGCGCCGGGATGGAATATACCATCGACCTGGTGACGGAACCCAACGCCAAGGACGACCTGATCGAGCGCGACGGCGCAAAGGTCTGGGTCGAGCCCTCTGCCGTACTTTATCTTCTCGGCACCCAGATGGGCTTCGAGACGACGACGTTGCGGTCCGGCTTCACCTTCACCAATCCGAACCAGACATCCGCCTGCGGTTGCGGCGAGTCGGTCGAACTGAAGCCTGCCGATCTTGCGGCACTCGCCGAACAGCGCCAGGCCGAGGCTGCCAGCGCCTGACGATTTTTCCCTTCGGGGACGCGGAACGCATTGGAGAAATGCCGGACGGGACCTGCCGATCCGGCATTTACCGTTTCCAGGCCGTAAAAAATTCGCAACGCTGCAGCTTCTTCGGAAAACGCCCAAACCGGCTCCAGCCTTTTGATTTTACGCAATTCCCGATTCCGGATGGCCTGGCCCGTTCGGCGGAATCGTGTGGAAAAACCCGGCTGTTTGCCGGTTTTCGGTAAATGGCGGCGTCCGGTTCCGGGACGGTAAAGATTGGATTCAGTCTTTCTTGGTAAATTTCCATTAGTCATTGTTCCTCCGGGTTTCCCAAGGTCGGCGTGTTTTGTCCGGCTGTTTGTTCTGCGTGCGGGTTCCTATGCGTTTATCCACTGTGCCAGCTCTCTTTCTCACATGTCTGTCGCTCTCGGCCTGCGCGTCGAGTTCTGGGCCGGATGCGCTTTCCGCCGGCCTGACATCGCCGGAGACGACCAGTTCCGTAACCGGCATCGTTGCCCCGGTTCCCGTTGCCGATGTCGGCACCGGGGGCGTCGAGACGACGACTGCCGAGGCCAGGCCGGAACAGAATCGGGAGGCGCTTGCCTGGGCCGGTCAGGTTCCGAGCAGCGACGTGTTCGTGCCGGAACGGTCTCTGAGCATGCCGGTGCCGGGCGAAAAGCCGGTCGAGCAGGTCGCGATGATCACGCCGGCGATCGATCCGCTGCCCGGCAAGCGCTCGCGGGTCTATGGCCACCGCTTCCGCGATGCCAAGCCGATCAATTTCGGCTCGCGCTCGCCGCGCAAGATGGCGGTGCATGGCGTCGACGTCTCGCGCTGGCAGGGCGACATCGACTGGGCGAAGCTGCGCACGCAGGGCGCCAACTTCGCCTACATCAAATCCACCGATGGCGGCGATCACCTCGACCCGATGTTCCGCACCAACTGGCGCAAGGCGAAGGAAGCCGGGCTGAAGCGGGGTGCTTACCACTTCTTCTACTGGTGCCGCACCGGCGCCGAACAGGCCGACTGGTTCATCCGCAACGTGCCGCGCGATCCCGACGCGCTGCCGCCGGTGATCGACGTCGAGTGGAACGGCGAGTCGCGCTGCAAGCGCCGTCCGTCTCCGGAGACCGTGCGTGAAAAAATGCAGGTCTTCATGGACAAGCTCGAGCGCCATTACGGCAAGCGGCCGGTGATCTACACGGCACCGGATTTCTACAAGGACAATCTGCGCGGCGCCTTCACCAACTATCCCTTCTGGCTGCGCGCCGTCGCCCAGCATCCGTCCAAAGTCTATCCGGGTCGCAAGTGGGTGTTCTGGCAATATTCCGGCTCCGGCCTGTCGCATGGCGTCGAGGGCAAGATCGACCTGAACGTCTTCCATGGCAGCGTCGAGGAATGGCACGCCTGGCTGGAAGGGCGGCAGAGCTGAGACACGCCCATGGCATGGGTGTCGGGTCCCCTGAGGTCACTGATGTCGACAAAGTTACGAGCGGTGCGCAAAGAGGAAAAAGCCCAGCTCCGGGCCATGCTTTCCACCTATCTTGCCGAGTTGCACCAGTGCGGCGATGTGGAAATCGACTATCCGTTCTTCGACAGCTACTGGACCGATGATGATCGCTGGCCCTACTTCATCGAAAACGACGAAAAACCGGTAGGCTTCATCCTCGTAAACACATGGCCTCCTTCGGGAAAAGATACGGATTTTGTGATCGCCGAATTTTATGTCCTGCCGGATTTTCGCGGTGCGGGAATTGGCAAGGGTGCTTTCGCCGGACTCCTCAAGCGCCATCCCGGAATATGGGAGCTTGGCGTCATGACAGGCAATGACGCCGCAAGGCAGTTTTGGGAACGAACCATAACCTCAGTCGAAGTGACAGATATCGAGCGGCTCGTGCGAGAAGACGAACTGATATACCGTTTCGCCACCATGACCTAATCTGCCGTCCGCTCTGGCCGGAAGCGGCCCCCTGACGGGAGCCGCCCCATTCTATTTACTCCGCAGCCTCCGCATAACTCTCCACCGGCGGGCACGTGCAGATCAAGTTCCTGTCCCCATAGACATTGTCCACCCGGTTGACCGGCGACCAGTATTTGTCCACCCGGAAGGCGCCCGGCGGGTAGCAGGCTTGTTCGCGGGAGTATGGACGGTCCCAGTCGCCGACGAGGTCTTCGACCGTGTGTGGGGCGTTTTTCAGCGGGTTGTTCGTCCGGTCCATGCGACCGTCCTCGATGGCGCGGGCTTCCTCGCGGATGGCCAGCATCGCTTCGCAGAAACGGTCGATCTCGGCCTTGGTCTCGCTTTCGGTCGGCTCGATCATCAGCGTGCCGGCCACCGGCCAGCTCATGGTCGGCGCGTGGAAACCGCAGTCGATCAGGCGCTTGGCGACGTCGTCGACGGAAACGCCGGCGCTGTCGGAGAGCGGGCGGGTGTCGATGATGCATTCATGGGCGACGCGGCCGTTTTCGGCGGTGTAGAGCACGTCGTAGGCGCCGGAGAGTCGGGCGGCGATGTAGTTGGCGTTGAGGATCGCCACCTTCGTCGCCTGCGTCAGGCCTTCGCCGCCCATCATCAGGCAGTAGCTCCAGGAGATCGGCAGGATCGAGGCGGAGCCGTAGGGCGCGGCCGAGACTGCGCCTTCACGGCCGTCTGTCTCCGGATGGCCGGGCAGATGCGGGGCGAGGTGGGCCTTGACGCCGATCGGACCCATGCCCGGGCCGCCGCCGCCATGCGGGATGCAGAAGGTCTTATGCAGGTTGAGGTGGGAGACATCCGAGCCGATGTCGCCGGGGCGGGCGAGGCCGACCATGGCGTTCATGTTGGCGCCGTCGAGATAGACCTGGCCGCCGTGGCTATGGGTGATCTCGCAGATTTCCCGCACCGTCTCCTCGAAGACGCCGTGGGTGGAGGGATAGGTGATCATGCAGCAGGAGAGGTTTGCCGCGTGTTCTTGCGCCTTGGCGCGGAAATCGGCCATGTCGATGTCGCCGGTCTCGGTGACCTTGACCACCACCACCTTCATGCCGACCATCTGCGCCGAGGCCGGGTTGGTGCCATGCGCCGAGGTGGGGATGAGGCAGACGTCGCGATGGGCGTTGCCGCTGGCGATGTGGTAGTTGCGGATCGTCAAGAGGCCGGCATATTCGCCCTGCGCGCCGGAATTCGGCTGCATCGAGAAGGCGTCGTAACCGGTGACGGCGCAGAGTTTCTGGGCGAGATCGTCCAACATCTCCTTGTAGCCGAGCGCCTGGTCGGCGGGCACGAAGGGGTGGATATCGGAAAATTCCGGCCAGGTGATCGGCAGCATTTCGGCCGTTGCGTTCAGCTTCATCGTGCAGGAGCCGAGCGGGATCATTGCCCGGTCGAGCGCCAGGTCGCGGTCCGAAAGGCGGCGGATGTAGCGGGTCATCTCGCTTTCGGCGCGGTTCATGTGGAAGATCGGGTGGGTGAGGTAGGCGCTCTTGCGCAGCAGCGGTTTCGGCAGGCGCCAATCGGAGCCGGAGTTGGACTCGAAATCGGCGAGACGGAAATGGCCGCCGAAGGCGCGCCAGACGGCTTCGAGCGCCGCCGGCCGCGTGCGTTCGTCGAGGCTGATGCCGATCCTGGTCGAATCGATCTTGCGCAGGTTGACGCCTTCGGCGACGGCTGCGCGCAGGATCAGGCCCTGCATGTGGCCGACATCGACGGTGATCGTGTCGAAGAAGGTTTCGGGTTCGACGGTGTAGCCGAGCTTTTCCAGGCCCTTGGCCATCAGCACGGCCTTGCGGTGCACCTGCTGGGCGATCGCCTTGATGCCTTCGGGGCCGTGGAAGACGGCGTACATCGAGGCCATAACGGCGAGCAGCACCTGGGCGGTGCAGATGTTCGACGTCGCCTTTTCGCGGCGGATGTGCTGCTCGCGGGTCTGCAGCGACAGGCGGTAGGCGCGGTTGCCGCGGGCATCGACGGAGACACCGACGAGGCGGCCGGGCATCGAGCGCTTGTAGGCATCCTTGACCGCCATGTAGGCCGCATGCGGGCCGCCGTAGCCGACCGGCACGCCAAAGCGCTGGGTGGAGCCGATGGCGATGTCGGCACCCATTTCACCGGGGGATTTCAACAGCGCCAGCGCCAGGGGATCGGCGGCGACGGTTGCGATGGCGCCGTTTTCATGCAGCTTTGCGATCAGTGCGGTGAAATCGCGCACATGGCCGTAGGTGCCGGGATACTGGAAAAGGGCGCCGAAGACCTCGTTCGCCTTCAGGTGCTCGTCGGGATTGCCGACGAGCACCTGCCAGCCGAGGGGCGCGGCGCGGGTCTTGATCAGGGCGATGGTCTGCGGGTGGCAGTTTTCGTCGACGAAGAAGGTCTTTGCCTTCGACTTGGCGACGCGTTCGGCCATGGCCATGGCTTCGGCGGCGGCGGTCGCCTCGTCAAGCAGCGAGGCGTTGGCGACGTCGAGACCGGTCAGGTCGCAGACCATCGTCTGGTAATTGATCAGCGCTTCCAGGCGGCCCTGGCTGATTTCCGGCTGGTAAGGCGTATAGGCGGTGTACCAGGCGGGGTTTTCGAGAATGTTGCGCTGGATCACCGGCGGGGTGATCGTGCCGTAATAACCCTGGCCGATCAGCGAGACGAGGGTCCTGTTCTTGTTGGCGATCTCGCGCAGCCGGTCGAGCGCTTCACGCTCGGTCATCGGCGCGCCCCAGATCAGCGGGGCGTCCTGGCGGATGCCCTTCGGCACGGTGGCGTCGATCAGCGCGTCGAGGCTGCCGTAGCCAACGACCTTCAGCATCTCTTGCATCTCGGCCGGCGACGGGCCGATGTGTCGGCGGTTGGCAAAATCGTAGGGCTGGTAGTCGGTGAAGGAAAATTCCGTGGGCGTCGACATTACGCGATCAGCTCCTTGTAGGCAGATTCGTCAAGCAGGCCATCGACATCGGCACGGTTTTTCAGCTTCAGCTTGAAGAACCAGCCGGCACCCTGCGGATCGGAATTGACCAGCGACGGGTCGGCCACGATCGCCTCGTTGACTTCGGTGATTTCGCCGTCGAGCGGACAATAGACTTCCGAGGCTGCCTTGACGCTCTCGACGGTCGCGGCATCTGCGCCCTTGTCGAATCTTGAGCCGACATCGGGGAGTTCGACGAAAACGAGGTCGCCGAGCTGTTCGGCGGCGTGGGCCGTGATGCCGACGGTGGCGACGTCGCCGTCGATCTGCAGCCATTCGTGTTCAGCGGTGAATTTCAGCATGGGGTGGTTCCTCTCCGGAAGCTTTATGGGATGGCGGGCGCTTCAGCGCTTGTAGGTGGGCTTGATGAACGGCAGCGGGGTGACGGTAAGGGGTAGGAATTTGCCGCGGATCTCGGTGAAGATCCGGGTGCCGGGAGCGGCGTGGCTGGTGGTGACATAGCCCATGGCGACGGGGCTTTCGGCGGAGGGGCCGAAGCCGCCCGAGGTGACGTGACCGATTTCGGCGCTGCCCTCTGCATCCGCATAGAGTCTTGCCGGCGGGCGGACGGGGGCCTTGCCCTCCGGTTTCAAGCCGACGCGGCGGCGAGCCGTGCCGTTTTCCAACTCGGCGAGAATGCGGGAGGTCCCCGGAAAGCCGCCTTCGCGGGCGCCGCCTGCACGACGGGCCTTCTGGATCGCCCATTCGAGGCCGGCCTCGATCGGCGAGGTGGTGGTGTCGATGTCGTTGCCGTAGAGGCAGAGGCCGGCTTCGAGGCGCAAAGAATCGCGGGCGCCGAGACCGATCGGCTGGACGTCCGGGTGTTCCAGCAGGCGCTGGGCGATGTCGACGGCGTAGCTGGCCGGGATGGAAATCTCGTAGCCGTCCTCGCCGGAATAGCCGGAGCGGGAGACCAGACAGGAGACGTCGTGCAGGCGGCAGTGGCGCACGTCCATGAATTTCATGGCGGCGACGTCGGCCCAGAGTTCGGCGAGCGCCTCGACGGCGCGGGGACCCTGGAGGGCGATGAGGGCGCGGTCTTCCAGCACCTCGATCTCGCAGCGATCGCCGATATGGCGCTCGATGTGGGCGATGTCGGCGGCCTTGCAGCCGGCGTTGACGACGACGAACAGATGGTCGTCGCGTCGCGTCAGCATCAGGTCGTCGAGGATGCCGCCGTTGGCATCGGTGAGGAAACCGTAGCGCTGGCGGCCGTCGGCGAGGCCGAGGATATCGACGGGGACGAGGCTCTCCATGGCGAGTGCCGCGTCTTCATAACGCCCCGAACGGGCGCGGACGATCAACTGGCCCATGTGCGAGACGTCGAACAGGCCGGCGGCGGCACGGGTGTGCAGGTGTTCCTTGAGCACGCCGAGGGGATATTGCACCGGCATGTCGTAACCGGCGAACGGCACCATGCGGGCGCCGAGCGACAGATGCAGCGCGTGCAGCGGGGTGGTCTTGAGTGCGGTCTGATCGTTCAAACGAACGCCTCCAGGTGTCGCGCTTTGAAAAAAGCGGCGGCTCGATACGTTACGGCGCAACGCGCCGCGGTGACGAGCCCCCTCTGTCCGTTTGCCTGAGATTGTTATCCCTTCGGCGAACCTCCCTTCGCAGGGATGTTTCTCTCCAGAGTTCCTGTCGGCCTCGCTGGTCCTTTTGCCTGAGAGTTTCCGGGGCGGTTGCTCCTTCGGCACCGCATCGAAGCGGTTTCTCCCAACGGGGGTGAGGGCAATTATCGGTTTCGCGGCCGGCTTGGCAAGGGGCAAATGTCGTATGAGAACAAATTTTTGTCGCGCCGAACGTCGTTCTCAGGCCGGCCGCACGTCCCGTCTTTTTAGTCCGCCGGATCGTGGAAACGAAACCGCCGGAGAACCTTGTGGTTCTCCGGCGGTTTCGGCGGGAGGAATGCCTGTCGGCGTCAGCCGCCGGCGCGCCTGTAGGCGTCGATCGCTTCCTGGACGGAAGCCTGGGGCTGATTGTCGCCGAAATTCATCATCGACAGTTCGGCGGAGGCGGTACGGATGACGTCGGGAATGGAATCGGTTTCGTCGACGCCTTCGTTTGCCGTGGCTTCGAAAGTACGGACTGCTTCCTGCACATATTGCTTTCGCGCAACCCGCTGCGCCGGCTTGAGGGCTTCCATCGCATAGGCCGCGGTATTCGCGGAAACTGTGACCACCTGTGTCATCGTATCTACTACTCTCCTTTGAGGGCATGATACGCGCAATGCCTTCCCTGGCGATTAAACAAGAAGGTTAAATTTTAACGGAATATACGTTCTTTCGTGTCTCCCCGGGAAGGTTCAGTAACCCTGTCAAACGCGACTTGCGGGCAATGAGTAATACCGTCGTTCGACCCGCTTCTGAGCAAGTGGTCATGGTGTTTCTGTTTTGAAGGCCTGGATATGTTGTGCGTGTTTTTGCTTGATCTCTCTTGGCGGGGCGCTGGCGCCGGCGTACGAATCGGTCAAAAACCCGAATTTCCGCAATTCCGGTTTTGCTTTCGCCGAAAATGCTCTAAAGCCTGCGTCAAAGCCGGTTTATCGGCACGAAAGTACGTTCAAGGGACCAGAATGGCAGGCATCGAGCATATCACCGTGGAAGCGGACGAAGCGGGCATGCGGCTCGACCGCTGGTTCAAGGTGCATTTTCCCGGGCTGGGTTTCGGCCAGTTGCAAAAACTCCTGCGATCCGGTCAGGTGCGCGTCGATGGCGGGCGGGTGAAGACTGATGCGAGGGTGCAGCCGGGACAGGTGGTGCGCGTGCCGCCGCTCGACGTCGACCTGAAGAGCACCAAGAGCGGGCCGATCGCTTCCAAGGATCTGAAGCACTCCGACGACGGCGAACTTCTGGCCCGCATGCTGCTGCATGAGGACGACAAGGTATTCGTGCTCAACAAGCCTGCGGGGCTGGCGGTTCAGGGCGGGTCCGGGGTCAACCGCAACATCGACAAGATGCTGGAGGCCTGGACCAACAAGAGGGGCGAGAAGCCGCGGCTGGTGCACCGCCTCGACCGCGATACGTCTGGCGTGCTGGTCATCGCCCGCACCCGCGGCGCGGCGCAGAAGCTGACGGCGGCGTTTCGCGAGCGCGATACCAAGAAGACCTACTGGTCGCTGGTCAAGGGCGTGCCGCGCAAGCACGAGGACCGGATTTCCACCTGGCTGGTCAAGGAACAGACGCCCGATGGCGACCGGATGCGCATCGCCAAGCATGGCGAGGACGGCGCCGATCACGCCATCTCTTACTACCGCGTCATCGAGACGGCGGCGCAGAGCCTCGCCTGGCTGGAGATGGAGCCCTATACGGGCCGCACCCACCAGCTTCGCGTCCATGCCCTGCATATCGGCCATCCGATCATCGGCGATCCGAAATATTTCATCGACGACCCGAACTGGGATTTCCCCGGCGGCGTGCAGCGGCGCCTGCACCTGCATGCGCGCAAGATCGATATTCCGCATCCGAACGGCGGCCGGCTGAAGGTCACCGCGCCCTTGCCGCCGCACATGGTGCAGACCTGGAACCTGCTCGGCCTCGACCTCGACAGCGCCACCGAGAGTGACGACTGATGCAACTGGTGCTTTTCGATTGCGACGGCACGCTGGTGGACAGCGCCGGCCTCATCCATGAGGTGATGGCGCGGACCTTTCGCCATTTCGGCCATGTGCCGCCGGCGCTTGCCGACACCAAGGCCGTCATCGGGCTGACGCTCGACATCGCCATCGCCCGGCTGCAGGGCAAGGTCCATGCCGACGGCGAGGCCAATGCGATGATGGTCCATTACAAGTCCATCTTCGCCGGCGTGCGCGCCGAGGCGGGATTCGAGGAACCGCTGTTCGACGGCATCCGGTCGTTGATCGACGAAATCGGCAGACGCGAGCACATCCTGATCGGCGCCGTCACTGGCAAATCGCGGCGCGGGTTGGACCAGATTCTCGATACGCATGATTTCCGCAAACATTTCGTGGTGTCGCGCACTGCCGACGACTGTCCTTCCAAGCCGCATCCGGCGATGGTGAGCGAATGCTGCGATGAAACCGGCATGAATGCTGCCGACACCATTGTCATCGGCGATGCGGTGTACGATATGCTGATGGCAAAGGCGGCAGGCGCGCGGGCGATCGGCGTTTCCTGGGGCTATGCCGCCGTCGAGGAACTGCTGCAGGCCGGCGCGGACGTCATCGTCCACCATCCCCGCGAACTGCTGCAGCATATTCAGTGAGATAGAACGATGCGTGACCTGCTGAACGACCTGTCCGAAGGCCTGAGCCATCCCGATCCGATCCGCCGCGCGCAGGTGCAGATGAAGCGCCCGCTGCCGAAGCGTTTCTACACGGACGTCAGCGTGGCCGAGGTGGAGGGTGCCTACCACATCCATCTCGACGGGCGCGGCGTCAAGACACCGGCGAAGCGGGCACTTGCTGCCGGCAGCGCCGCATTGGCGGGGTTGCTGAAGGCGGAATGGGAAGCGCAGGCCGAGGTGATCGATCCGGCGACGATGCCCGTGACACGGCTTGTGAATACCGCCATCGACGGTATCGCCGACGATCCGCAGGCGGTGTTCGAGGATATTCTCCGCTACGGCTCCAACGATCTTCTCTGCTACCGGGCAGGCGAACCGGTGGAGCTTGTGGCACGGCAGGCAGAACGTTGGGATCCGCTGATCGACTGGGCGGCCAATGAACTGGGCGCGCGCTTCATCCTCATCGAAGGGGTGATCCACCAGGAACAGCCGCGTGAGGCGATTGCCGCCTTTGCGGTGACGCTGCGTCAGTATGATAACGCTACGGACCTTGCCTGCCTGCACACGATGACGACGCTGTCGGGCTCGGCGATCCTGGCGCTGGCCTTTGCCGAAGGCCGGCTGACGCTCGACGAGATGTGGGCTCTGGCCCATCTCGACGAGGACTGGACGATCGAGCATTGGGGCACCGACGAGGAGGCCGAGGCCCGCCGGGCGGCCCGTTTCCAGGAAATCGATGCGGCGGCGCGAACATTTTCCGCCCTGCACGGCTGAACCTTAGTCGTTCATTAACCATAAAAGCGAAATCTGGAGCCGATACCAATCGGCTTTCCGGATTCGCTCATGGCCCGCTCCTTCGTCCGCCTTTTCACCTTGCTGCTCGTCGGTTTTCTCATCACGGGCTGTGCCGCCGTTAAGCGATACCAGGATGAACGCCTGCCGCGCTACGACGTGCGGGAAGTGGCGGTGCTTGCCAACGGCAGGGTTTCGCCGGCGCTGATCCGCGGCGTCGATTCGCGTGTGTCGCATGCGATTTCGGCAACGATCCGCACGCAGCCGCTGCCGCGGGTGGTGTTGTCGGTCAAGATCGACAGGGTGGTGAAGGGCATCGGCGAGAGCCGCGACCGCAACGAGGCGACGTTCAGCGTCGACGTCTTTGCCGTCGACAACGGTGCGCTGCTCGCCAATGGCATGTTCAAGGCAATCAGCTATTCGACTTCGGCGGATACTGCCGAGCTGGGGCTGGCCGAAGAGATCGCCGCGCGCATCCGCTCGGCCTTCGACCTGATGACGCCGCCACTTCCGCGCGCGCGTGAGGTGGTGATGACACGCCCGGCCGCCTGGGCTGCGACCGCCAAGGCCGAATACGAAGCCGAGCAGGCGGCGAAACGGCAGAGCGACGACACGCCGGCCATGGAGGCCGTCAACATGCCCGAAAAGGCCGAGGCCGTGGAAGAGGTGGTGACGAAACCGGTCATCGTCTCCGGTCCGGCCGTCGGCGAGGATCTCGAAGATGGTGCCGTCGGCAAGATTTCCATCAAGCCGGCTACGTCCACCACGACGGACGAGGTGGTCCCGGCCGGGACGACCTCGACTGGAGCCAAGCCCGTGACGCCCTAAGCGGCATTGTGGCAAGGATGAAATGGGGCGGTGCCTGTCGGGCAGCCGCCCCTTTTCGGTTTCAGACCGGGGCTATCGCATATGGCATGACCTCGCCTCCTTCCCCCTCTACCCCGGCGGAAAGAAGGAGGCAGACGGCACCGTCTCATTCCATGTGCTATAGGCCGGGTTTCAGGCCGTTGCCTTCAGGCCGGCGATGCCGGCGATGATCAGGGCGATGCAGGCCAGCCGCACGGCCGTTGCCGGTTCGGAAAACAGCACTATGCCGAGTATGACCGTGCCAACGGTGCCGATGCCGGTCCAGATGGCATAGGCGGTGCCGAGCGGCAACGTCCTGACGGCAATGCCGAGAAGCACGACGCTGGCTACCATCGAGGCGGCTGTCAGGGCGGTCGGGATGGGGCGCGTAAAACCGTCGGTGTATTTCAGGCCGATGGCCCAACCGATTTCAAGAACGCCGGCGAGGAAAAGCAGGAACCATGCCATGGTCTCTCTCCTTGTTGCAAAGAGCGAGGCCGTCCCCGCGACATTTGCGCTTCCGCCCGTTTACGTTTCGGGCGGAGCGCCGCAGTCGTCTGCGATGATCTCTATATGCATTGGGCGGCCACGGCTTTCAAGTTATGAAATGGCATGGCTGCCCTGCCACCCGATACCGGGTCCGGGTTTGCTCAGGCCAGCCGCTCCGCGTGCCAGCGAAGGTGGTCGTCCATGAAGGTGGAGATGAAGTAGTAGGAGTGGTCGTAGCGCTCGTGCATGCGCAGCGTCAATGCGATGCCGGTGTCCTTGACCGCCTCCTCGAACAGCCAGGGGCGCAGGCCGTTGTCGAGGAAACTGTCGGCCTTGCCCTGGTCGATCAGGAATTCCGGGAAGCGGGCGCCATCGGCGACCAGCGCGCAGGCGTCGTAGGGGCGCCAGGCGGCCTTGTCGGCGCCGAGGTATTTTTCGAAGGCGTCGACCGACCAGTGGGCGGTGGACGGCTCGACGATCGGCGCGAAGGCCGAGCAGCTCTTGAAGCGGTCCGGGTGCTTGAGCGCGATGGTCATGGCGCCATGGCCGCCCATGGAGTGGCCAAAAATGCCCTGGCGGTCCATGTCGACGCGGAAATGCTGGCTGACGAGGGCCGGAAGTTCCTCGGTGATGTAGGTGTACATCTTGAAATGATCCGACCAGGGTTTTTCCGTCGCATCGAGATAGAAGCCGGCACCCTTGCCCATCTGCCAGTTGGTCAGTTCGTCGGCCACGTCGTTGCCGCGCGGGCTGGTGTCGGGGCAGACGATGATCAGGCCGAGTTCGGCGGCCAGGCGGCGGTATTCGCCCTTTTCCATGACGTTGGCATGGGTGCAGGTGAGGCCGGAGAGATACCAGAGGACCGGGCAGGGCCGTTCGATCGCCTGCGGCGGCACGAAGACGGCAAAGGTCATCTCGCAATTGCAGGCGTCCGACTGGTGGGCGAAGACGCCCTGCATGCCGCCGAAGGCGGTGTTCTGCGACAGGATTTTCATGGGATCAGTCTTCCTTGCGGCTGGTCGTGGCTTGGCGTGTGGACTTAGCTTGTGGACTTGGCCCGGCGGCAGAGCCGGTCCAGCGTTTCGAGGAATTTCGAGCGGTCGCGCGGCGAGAAGGCGGCGTTGTAGCCCTTGCTTTCGCCGGTTTCGCGCAGGTGCTGGCCGAGATCGCGCATGGCGGTCGCCATGCCGATATTGGCCTGGTCGAACACGCGACCGGTCGGCCCGGTGACGAGGGCGCCGGCGGCGACGCAGCGCCCGGCAAGCGGCACGTCGGCGGTGACGACGATATCACCTTCGCCGACGTGTTCGGCGATCCAGTTGTCGGCGGCGTCGAAGGCGCTGGAGACGATGATGTTTTTCACCATCGGGTCACGCGAGGGCCTGAGCCCGGAATTGGCGACGAGCGTCACCTCGATGCCGTGGCGTTCGGCAACCTTCAGGATTTCCGGCTTGACCGGGCAGGCATCGGCGTCGACATAGATCACTGGGGCTGGTGTTCCCGTTTTCGATGCCGATGGCTATAAAGCGGTTCAAACCGGCAGGGAAGCGCTGAAGCGGCTTCGCTCGACGCTTTCCGGCGTTTTCGCGGACGCAAGCCTGGCACGGCCGTACCTTGAAGACGGTGCAGGATGTGGCGTGCGCGCCCCGCAACTCTTCTGGTCGCAGGGCGCTTTTGGCTTGCCGGCCTCAGTACAGGACCACCGAGCGGATGCTCTCGCCATTGTGCATCAACTCGAAACCCTTGTTGATGTCGTCGAGCGGCATGGTGTGGGTGATCATCGGGTCGATCTGGATCTTGCCTTCCATGTACCATTCGACGATCTTCGGCACGTCGGTGCGGCCGCGCGCGCCGCCGAAAGCGGTGCCCATCCAGTTGCGGCCGGTGACCAGCTGGAAGGGACGGGTGGAGATTTCCTGGCCGGCGCCGGCAACGCCGATGATCACCGACTTGCCCCAGCCGCGATGCGAGGCTTCGAGCGCCTGGCGCATCACCTTGGTGTTGCCGGTGCAGTCGAACGTGTAGTCGGCGCCGCCGATGGTGTCGCCATTGCGCTTGGTCATGTTGACGAGGTAAGGAACGATGTCGTCGCCGACTTCCTTCGGGTTGACGAAGTGCGTCATGCCGAACTGTTCGCCCCAGGCCTTGCGGTCGTTGTTGATGTCGACGCCGATGATCATGTCGGCACCGGCAAGGCGCAGGCCCTGCAGCACGTTGAGGCCGATACCGCCGAGACCGAAGACGATCGCCGTCGAGCCGATCTCCACCTTGGCGGTATTGATGACCGCGCCGATGCCGGTGGTGACGCCGCAGCCGATGTAGCAGATCTTGTCAAAGGGGGCGTCCGGGTTGACCTTGGCCAGCGCGATCTCCGGCAACACCGTGTAGTTGGCGAAGGTGGAGCAGCCCATGTAGTGATGGATCTTGTCCTTGCCGATCGAGAAGCGCGAGGTGCCGTCCGGCATCAGGCCTTGCCCTTGCGTGGCGCGGATCGAGGTGCAGAGGTTGGTCTTGCGCGACAGGCAGGAATAACATTCGCGGCATTCCGGCGTGTAGAGCGGAATGACGTGGTCGCCCTTCTTCACCGAGGTGACGCCGGGGCCGACGTCGACGACGATACCGGCGCCTTCATGGCCGAGGATGGCCGGGAAAAGACCTTCCGGATCGGCGCCGGAAAGCGTGAAGTCGTCGGTGTGGCAGATGCCGGTCGCCTTGACCTCGATCAGAACCTCGCCGGCCCGCGGGCCATCGAGCTGCACGGTCATGATTTCCAGCGGTTTTCCTGCCTGAACGGCAACGGCGGCGCGAACGTCCATGATGCGGTCTCCCTTGTGATTTGTTTGCCGGACTTTTGCATGATGATGTCCGGCGCCTCAAGGGGCCAAAGGCGTTTTTCAAGCTTTCTCAAGGCGATCGCGCACTTTGCGACATCGGCTGCCGCAAAGTGTCGCCATTCGCTGCCTGGCGTCTCAGGCGTTGCTTTCGATCAGCGGCACATGCGGCGAGGCGGTGCGCGGGATGATGCCGGACAGACGCGGATCGTCGCATACCTCCACCATCATCGTATAGGGGCGGAAGCCCGAGCGTTGGTAGAAAACCGGTGCTCCGGGATGATCGAAATGGCAGGTGTGGACCCAGAAGCGAGTGATCGGCCGGCTCCAGGCCGAAGCCAGCGCCCGGTTCATCATGAAGCGACCGGCACCGTTGCCGATCGCTTCGGGCACCAGGCCGAAGAAGGCGAGCTCGCACTGGCCGTCGTCGCGAAAATCGAGTTCAAGAAGGCCGAGATCCTTGTCTGCGTCGCGCAGCACCGAGACTTCGACTTTCGGATCGTCGAGGATGGCGCGCAGCTTGTCTTCCGGCATGATGAGCCGGGAAAACCACATCCAGTCTTCGCCGACACGGCGATACAGCGCCCGGTATTTGTCGCTTGCGGGCTTGTGCCAGCGGTCGAGACGCAGCGAGGCGGCCGAGGCGGGGTCCGGCCGCGCGGGCGGCGGAGCCAGCATCTCCAGGCAGGTGACGGCATTGACGATCTTGCCGGCGGGGATCGGCGAATAGCCGAACGGCAGCGGGGGATTGGACGTGGTGCTCATCCTGCCGTTTCAGCCTGTCTTCCGGCGGAAGTCAACATGCTCCACGGTTTTCCCGCCGGCGGCACTACCGGAAGAGAATATCGCAGGCCTTGACGATCGCAAAACCATGGATGGCGACGGCGGCGTAAAGGCCGAAGCCGGCCATCAGGCGTTCGGCCGGCTTCATCTCGTCGAGTGCTTCGCGCGGCTTGGCGCGTCCGCCGAAACCGGCGCTCATCAGGCTCATCAGGGTGAAGACGGCGAGCGCGGCGATCAGTGCGTTTGCCGGCAGGCCGATCCGCCAGCCGATCCAGAGGATGACGAGGGTGATGCAGAAACTGCCGGCGGCGCGCATCCGACCTGGAAAGATCTGGCGCAGCACCTGTCCACCGTCGAAGCGATCCATGGGCAGGAGGTTGAGCAGGTTGAAGGCACCGAGGATCAGCAGTGCCACGACCGAAACGTCGCCGACGACGGCAGGCAGCACACCGCTGCTGCCGAAATCCTGCAGCAGCATCACGATCGGCACGAAGAAGGCGGAGAGGCCGGCACCCATGAGGGCGCAGGTGGCCACCTCGAAATGACTGTTGTAGGGACGACCGCCGATGGCGATGCCGCCGAGCAGCGGCACGAAGATCATCCGCACTCTTTCATGGCCGAACGCCCGGTAGGCGACCATATGGCCGAGTTCGTGCAGCACGATGACGATGGTCAGCAGCGTCGACAGGATGAGGCCGTTGACCGTCAGGCCGAAAAACGGCCAGAGCATCAGCGTCGACAGCAGCGCCAGCGCCGCCTGCGTTGCCGGACTTTCGAGGAAGCCTGTGCTGCATGCTCGCCGCCTCTCGAGATAAGCCTGCAGGGCGGCGATCTCACGCCTGAGCGAAAAATAGCGGAAGGCGAGGAAGGCGAGACCACGATAGTGGTCGGTCTGGGTAATGACCAGTTCGTTCCCGTCAGCCGATGGCGACAGGGCGCGGTGCTCGTGGAAATCTGCCCAGAAACCGGCATCCAGAGCGCTGTCGTCGACGATGCGAAGGTCGTAGGCAGGGTTTCCCGTCGCAGTCTCGATGCTTTCGGCGATCTCGACGGTCCGGGTGATCGGCCGGCCCCTCCTGTCGGGATGGTTGAAGGAACGGCGGATCATCAGCGGGGAACCGGCGATTGCGCTGCTGGTGGCGATGGCCGGGTTCCACTCGGCATCGTTTCTGGGGTCGAGCGCATGCCGCAAGCGTTGTGGCTCGGCATTCACCCGGCACCGGACGGTAACGGTCCTTCGCCCCAGCGGCGCGGCCATCAGAAGCCACAACAGGCCGAGGTTGACGCCGAGAAGCACGAGGACGGACATGCGCTCTCTCCAATGAGCGAAACATCCGTGGAGGCTACATTGCCGATGTTGATAATTCTGTTCTTGCAGTCCGCGCAATTTTAGCGATCGGCGATATTACCGCTGGCCTCCTGTGCCGCCCGGACACGTTCGCGCCAGATGATGAACAGGCCGGAGGCGACAATGATGGCGATGCCGAGCCATTTCGAGGCGGTCGGGAAGTCGCCGAAGATCGCATAACCGAGGATCGTCGCGGAAATGATCTCGAAATACTGGAACGGCGCCAGCAGCGACAACGGCGCCATGCGGAAGGCGCGCACGACAACGAGGTGGGCATATCCGGAGATGGAGCCGAGCACGATAAGCAAAACCAGCCCGAGGGCCGAATGCGGCAGCGACATCTGGAAGTCGGCGGCGCCGGCGCCGTGGCCGGCGACAAGCACCGCCCCTATGACGGCGGCACCGCCGACGGCGGCCAGCGTCTGCATGGTGAGCGGCGAATCGGCCTCGCCGATGGCGCGGTTGAGGAACAGGTACAGCGAGAAGATAAAGGCGCAGGCGACGGGAAGCAGGGCCGTCCAGCCGAAGATCGCGTAACTCGGTTGAATGACGATAATGGCGCCGCCGAAGCCGACGGCGATCGCCAGCCAGCGCCGGATGCCGACCCGTTCCTTGAGGAAAAGCGCCGACATAGCCGTCAGCATGAAGGGCTCGACGAAATAGATGGCGAAGACATCGGCGAGCGGCATGTATTTGACCGCCAGGAAGAACAGCAGGCTCGCCGTGCCGTGCAGGACGCCGCGCAGCAGGTTGAGCCACGGGCGCTTGGCCCGGAAGGCGCCGGCGGCGCCGAAGGCCAGCAGCGGCAGCGTACAGGCCAGTTGGAAGAAGAAGCGGTAGAAGGTCACCTGTCCCGGAGACATGTTTTCGAAATTCGCCATGACCTTGGCGATCGCATCCATGACCGGCAGGACAAGCATGGCCGCCGCCATGAGCGTCATGCCCTGCAGCGGATTCTGGGGAGTGGTTGGCTGGGATGGCACGACGGTCTTTTCCTGCTGGTGGAAAGGGCCATGAACCATACCGCGACGATGGCGGCAAGCCGCATGGCCGCTCAGCAGGCCTCGATGGGCCTATGCCGGCATTTTTCGTCGCCTTTCGGGGTGCCGCTCGCAAAAAACTGTCCTATCTTTATTGCCGCGAGCCGGATCTGGACGGGCCGGGCACCAAAAAAGGCCCGAGCGATCCATCGGCAAGGAAAAGGGGGCAAGACCATGCCCAGTCTCGATTTCTATCGCGACAGCATGTCCGAAGACGCCAGGGATACGTTTGGCGGGCGTTTGTCCCTGGCACATGATCTCGCTGGCGCAAGTCTCGAATCGCTTGCCGCATGCCTCGGCGTCAAACGCCAGCGGGTGCGGGCCTGGGAAAGCGACCGGGCGGAACCCTCGACCCGGCAGATTTTCCTGCTGGCCGCGTTTTTGCGCGTCTCTCCCATGTGGCTGATGACCGGGATCGGCGAAGGACCGGTCGACGAGGACGGCGAGCGTGAAATGCTGGCGGCGAAAAGTCAGCGATAGAATCGACGGCCCAGGGAATCCGAAGGTGTCTCGCCGGACTGACGGCAGACCTCGCCTTTAGCCATTGCGCGCCTGCGGCAATCATTGGCTGTCCGGTGGCAAAAACGAGCGATTGCATAGGAGGAGTGAAACTGGCGCCGGCGCGTCGGACGCGTGAATGTGTCCCGGGCTTGCTTCAGCGTGGGACACCCAGGAAATTCAAACTGTTGAATAAAAACAAAAAACCCGGCCGAAGCCGGGTTGATTTGGTGCGGTCGAGAAGACTCGAACTTCCACGGGTTGCCCCACAGCGACCTCAACGCTGCGCGTCTACCAATTCCGCCACGACCGCATCGTGGTAGGTGCCGGTTTGTGCCGGCGAGGGAGCGTTTAGCAAAAGCATTCGGGGGGTGCAAGGCCATCATGACAGATTTTTTTCGGCTATGAGCATTCCTATGTAAAAGGTGCGGGAAAACCGGCTGCCGGGCTGCTTGCCGCGGCGGGGCGATTTTGCGAAAAGACGGAAACCGAGGAAAAACAATGCTGCGCACCGATATAGACACCACGATGTTTGCCGCGCCGGGAAATCCGCCGGTGCGCTGGCGTATCAGTGAGGGGCTGGTTCCCTACGAGGACGCCGTGGCGGTCATGGAGGCGGAGGTGGCGGCGATTGCCGACGGGCAGGCGGACGAACTCGTCTGGCTGCTGGAGCATCCGCCGCTTTATACGGCGGGCACCAGCGCCGATTCCGCCGATCTCATTGCGCCGGAGCGGTTTCCGGTGTTTTCCACAGGCCGTGGCGGCGAATACACCTATCACGGTCCAGGCCAGCGGGTTGCTTATGTGATGCTCGACCTCAAGCGGCGACGCCAGGACGTGCGCGCCTATGTGGCGGCCCTTGAAGAAGTGATCATCCGGACGCTCTGTTCGATGAATGTCCGCGGCGAGCGGCGCGAGGACCGCGTCGGCGTCTGGGTGCGGCGGCCGGAAAAGCCGTTGCTGCCGGACGGCTCGATGGCGGAGGACAAGGTTGCGGCGCTCGGCATCCGCTTGCGGCGCTGGGTGAGTTTTCACGGATTGTCGTTGAACGTCGATCCGGATCTGGAGCATTTTTCCGGCATCGTGCCCTGCGGCATCACCGCCTACGGGGTGACAAGCCTTGTCGATCTGGGGTTGCCCTTGATGATGAGCGATGTAGACATGCGGCTGCGCGAGGCCTTCGAAACGGTGTTTGGCGCGACGAGCGGAGAGGCGGGCGACATGCTTGCCAAACAGGCATGAGCGGCGTTCGCGTCAAGGCCCGGCCGACGGGGGCGGAGGCGCAAGTGGGGCGGCACGGCGCGCCGACGGTCGTTTCCGCGACGGGCGGCAACCTCGATCTGGTGGCGGCCGGTTCACAGCCTGGTTTCAATCCGGTCGATCTGCTGTATGCCTCGCTGTCGGCCTGCATGGTGCTGAGTGCGCGGATCGCAGCGAGCCAGCTCGGTGTGCTCGATCAATTTTCCGCTGCCGTTGCCCGGGCGAGCGGAGAAAAGGCGGAGGATGAAACGATCCGAATCGCCGCCATCACCGTCGTTCTCGAAATCACCGGCGATTTTGATGAAGACACCCGCCAGGCAATCGGCCGCAAGGCGGAAGACATCTGCACCATCAGCAACACGCTGCATACACCGCCGGAGATTCGCCTCGATATCCGTTGACGTCAATCCGGCAGACGTGCGCAGCTGTCTTGCCGTCAATCGTCTTCGGGCATCGTGGCATCGACGCCGAGGAGATTGAGGTTGTTGCGCACCTGGTGGACGCCGTCGACGCTCATGGCGGCCAGTTCCACCCGCCGGGCCTGGTAGATGTCGTCGACATCGCCTTCCAGTGTAACCGTGTGTCCTTCCGCATGGACATCGATCGCCTGGGTGGCGACATCGTCCAGCGTGGCGATGCTTTCCGTAACCCGCTCTTCCAGGTCGTCCTCGCTTTCGCGACCATCGGTCGATGGCAGGATCGCGTCGCGCAACGGTTTTTGCCTGCCGTCGTCGTCGGTGCCGGAAAGGCGGTAGCCGGTGTTGGGGTCGTCGTCGGCGGGGGCGGGATCGTTGCCGTAATCCGGATTTTCTCCGACCGGGACGACGCCCGGTTCCGGCCCGTCCTTGTAGGGCCAGCCGGCATCGACGTCGCGGGTCTCGTAGTCGCCGTAATCCTCCTCGCGGGAGGGAAGGCGGGAATTCTTGAAGGTCGCGGTCATGACTTCGTCTCCTCTATGGAATCGAGGAGGAAACGTGGCCGCGGCGATTTGGTTCGGTGCGTCTGTCCTGTTTTCCGTTCCCTGGGTCAGGTGGCGGTCTTCAGCCATTTCTTGACGAGCCGTTCGCGTTTCAGCCGGGAGAGGCGCTGGACCCAGAAAATGCCGTCGAGCTGGTCGATCTCGTGCTGCATGCAGATGGCCGGAAAACCGCGCATCTCTTCCTCGTGGCGGATGCCGTCCAGATCCCGGTAGGTGAAACGGATGGCGGTGGGGCGGACGATCTCTTCCGTCGCGCCGGGCATGCAGACGCTGCCTTCGGTGTGTTTTTCCGTTTCCTCCGAAAACCAGCCAATCTCGGGATTGACGAAGGTGCGGGGGCCGAGTTTCGGGTCGAGTTCAAGCACCACGATGCGCAGGAGAACGCCGATATGGGCGGCGGTGATGCCGACGCCGGGTGCGGCGCGCATGGTCTGCAGCAGATCGGCGCAAAGCGTGCGCAGGGCCTCGTCGAAATGCTCGACGGGCAGGCAGGCGAGCGAAAGGGCAGGGTCCGGGTAGCGGAGCAGCGGTCTGATCGCCATGTCTGTCGTGTTCCTATCTGGAGAGATCGTGTTCGCCTTATCAGGAAAAGCCGATGGCTGCAGCGCCGATCTTGCCGCGCCGGCGACGACGGCCGGTGGGATTGCGACGTCGTGCCGGCCGGACGTTTTCGCGAGCCTTGCGGGGCGCTGTCCTTGCCGTGGCCATCGCCGTCATTTGGCTGGACCTCGGCGGTTTATTGGGTTAGCAGAGTTTTGCCGCCGCCATCCGGCCGTCATCGCCAGGCTGCTGCTATCCGATTGTTGAAACATGTGTTTTTCGTCGTTGCCGGGAAACGAAACGGTGCGGCCGGGGAGCATCAGAGCGGGCGAGGGCGCGTGAATGACATATTCCGGCGAAGACGATCGCAACCGCAGCAATCCCAGCGACGAAGATAACGATATCTATACCGAAGACGGCTCGATCCGGCCGGATTTCCTGGCGCTCGTCGGTGCGGCGATTGCCGACCGCGACATCATTTTCCTGCGCCAGAACGTCACGCGGCTGCACGAATCGGAAATCGGCGACCTGCTCGAATCGATCATGCCGGACCAGCGCCTGGCGCTGATCCGCCTGCTCGGCGACGAATTCGACATGACGGCGCTGACCGAGGTGGACGAGGCGATCCGCCTCGAAATCGTCGACCAGCTGACCAACGAACAGATCGCGGCGGCCATTGGCGAACTGGATTCGGACGACGCCGTCTACATTCTCGAGGACCTCGACCAGGAGGACCAGGAAGAAATCCTCGCAAAACTGCCGTTTACCGAGCGGGTACGCCTGCGGCGCGCCCTCGATTATCCGGAAAGCTCGGCCGGCCGGCGCATGCAGACGGAATTCGTCGCCGTGCCGCCGTTCTGGACGGTGGGGCAGACGATCGACTACATGCGCGACGAGGAAGAACTGCCGGAAAGTTTTACGCAGATCTTCGTCATCGACCCCACTTTCAAGCTGCTCGGCGTCGTCGATCTCGACCGCATCCTGCGCACCAAGCGGCAGGTGAAGATCGAGGCGATCATGCGCGAGACCAACCATCCTATCCCCGCCGTCATGGACCAGGAAGAGGCGGCGCAGCTTTTCGAGCAATACGACCTTCTTTCCGCCGCCGTCGTCGACGACAATGATCGGCTGGTCGGCGTCCTGACCATCGACGACGTCGTCGACGTCATCCACGAGGAAGCGGACGAGGATATCAAGCGCCTCGGCGGCGTCGGCGACGAAGAACTGTCGGACAATGTCGTGTCGACGGTGCGGTCGCGGTTCGCCTGGCTGTTCATCAACCTCGGGACGGCGATGATTTCAGCCAGCGTCATCGGCCTGTTCGATGCGTCGATCGAGAAGATGATCGCGCTTGCCGTGCTGATGCCGATCGTCGCCTCGATGGGCGGCAATGCCGGGACGCAGACGATGACGGTGACGGTGCGCGCGCTCGCCACTCGCGACCTCGACATCTACAACGCCGGCCGCATCATCCGCAGGGAGGCGAGTGTCGGCATCATCAACGGCCTGATGTTTGCGACATTGCTCGGCCTTATCGCCGGCCTGTGGTTCCAGAATTATCAGCTGGGCATGGTGATCGGCGCGGCGATGATCATCAACCTGATCGCCGCGGCGCTGGCCGGCATCCTGCTGCCGCTGCTGCTCGACAAGCTGGGGGCCGATCCCGCCATCGCCTCCTCGGTGTTCGTGACGACGGTGACGGACTGTACCGGCTTCTTCGCCTTTCTCGGCATCGCTACGTGGTGGTTCGGCATTCATTGACCGCGGCGAATTGAATCTTACGTAAAAGTCAATTAAATGAGCAGGCCGGTTTCCTCTCCAGCCACGAGTGTCTGCTTGGAAAAGTATTATACCATCACCGAACTGACCCGCGAATTCGGAGTGTCGACCCGGACGCTGCGCTTCTATGAGGATGAGGGGCTGATCCATCCCGAGCGGCGCGGTCGCACGCGGCTCTACCGGCCTGCGGACCGGCATCTGCTGCAGGAGATTTTGCGCGGCCGGCGGATCGGACTGACGCTGGCGGAGATCGGCGAAATCATCCAGGTCTACAAGGAACCGCCGGGCGAGGTCGGCCAGTTGAACCTGGTGCTGAAGCGGGTCGGCGAAAAACGCGAGGAACTGCGCCAGAAGCGCAAGGATATCGAGGATACGCTGGCGGAACTCGACAATGTCGAGGAAGCCTGCCTGACCCGCCTGGCGGAAATCGGCGTCGGGACCTGAGACATGACCCTTTCCGGTTGATGTGTCGGCGGTATCCGGAGCGATTCCGCCGGCTTTCGTTTCGTGAATCCATTCCAACTTCTTGATTCCCCACAATTTGGGAGGCGGACCGTGAAGCGGTTCGCCTTCCGAATTGCTTGAGAATTTGAATGATGGTGTACGGCAAAACACTGTTCCATTGCCGGCGGCCATGGTGCCTTCGAAAAAAACTTAGCAAGATTGCGAAGTTTTCTGTTGCGTCGCTATGAGAAATCGCAATAGTTAGCAATATGACTAAGCATGATCCCGATCTCTCGCTTCTCTTCCATGCGCTGGCGGATTCGACTCGCCGGTCGATTCTGACGCGGCTTGCCGAGGGGCCGGCGCGGGTCACGGATCTGGCCGGTCCCACCGGCCTGGCTTTGCCAACGGTCATGCGGCACCTGTCCGTGCTGGAGGAGGCTGGATTGATCTCCAGTTCCAAGGACGGGCGCGTACGAACCTGCGCCGTCGTGCCGGAGGCCCTCGATCCCATGCGGACATGGCTGGAGGAGCAGCGGTTCATCTGGGAAGCACGGCTGGATAGGCTGGATGCATTTGTGATGACGATGATGAAGGAGCGAAAAGAATGACACGGAATCCGTCTTCGGCAGACACGGATCGTTTTGCGATGCTGACCTTCGAACGGGATATCGCCGCGCCGTTATCGGTGCTGTGGCAGGTCTGGACGGCCCCCGCCGCGCGGATGGTCTGGGCGGCGCCCACATCCTCGGTCACCGTGGAGTTTGTCGAGGCCGACGGCAGGGTGGGCGGACGTGAGGTTTCGCTCTGCAAGGTGGAAGGCCAACCGGATATCCGCTGCGAGGTCGGCTGGCTGGACATGCAGCCGGCGCTGCGCAGCGTGAACTACGAGGTGGTTTCATCGGCGGGCGTGACGCAATCGGCCGCGCTGGTGACGGCAGATCTGTCGGGCGCGGGCGAGCTCAGCCGGTTGACCGTGACGGTGCAGCTTTCCTCGCTGGCCGAGAACATGGCGGCCGGATACAGGCAGGGTTTTGATGCCGGCTTGAAAAATCTCGCGGCAACGGCCGAGCGGACCATGGTGCTGGAAAAGGTGATCCGGGCGCCGCGATCGCTGGTCTGGGGCGCATGGATGAACCCGGAGACGCTGCCGCAGTGGTGGGGGCCGGACGGTTTTTCCTGCCGGACGACCCGGATAGACCTGCGGGCGGGCGGCGAGTGGGTTTTCGACATGATCGCGCCGGATGGCACGGTCTTCCCCAACCATCATCGTTATGGCGAAGTCCGGGCCGAAGAAAGGATCGGCTATACGCTTCTCTGGGGCGAAAACGGGCCAAAGCATGCCGACGCCTGGGCCTCGTTCGAGGAACAGGACGGGGCCACGAAAGTGACGCTGGGCATGGTGTTCAGCACGGCTGCCGAGTTCCAGGACGCCAAGGGTTTTGGTGCGATCGAGCTCGGAATGCAAACCCTGGGCAAGCTGGAACGCTTCGTCGCATCCCGCTGACGCCGGGCCTGCACGCTGGCCTTGATGCAGGTGTGGCGCATCTGCTGCGGCGTCGTTGTTTCAGGCAATCAGATCCAGCGCCGCGTGCGCTTGCAATATTTCTCGAACTCGACGCCGAAGCGGGCGAGCAGGTGCATCTCTTCCCGGCGGATGACGATCATCGTGGTGACGATCGCCGCCAGCGTCGCCATCACGAAGAACCAGGCATTGCTGGTCAGAAGGCCGATTCCCATCGTCAAAAGCGTGTAGCTGAGATAGATCGGGTTACGGCTGTAGCGGTATGGGCCGTGAGTGACGAGGTGTTTTGCTGCCCGTCGCGGCATGCGGATTTTCGTGCGCGTCGCTATCGCCCAGATATAAAGCCAGCCGGAGGCGGCAATCAGCAAGATCCCCACGCACCAGCCGATCGTGGCATTGACGTGCGGCGTCGGCAGGCCGGCGACGCGATGGATGGCGAAGGCGACAAGAATGGCCGTTCCGTAGAGAAACGGCGGCCACGGAAAATTCATCGGCTTTAAACGATAGGCATTCATCGGCAACGTCCTGTCATTGCGCGGCTACGGTGCACTGTTGAGCAATCGCTTGGATGCGCCCATCTTGATCTGCCCGGATTGCGCCAGACTGGAGCGGCGTGAAAAGCTCTTGTTCCATGAGTTTGTCGAGGGTGCAATCGCAGAAGCGGGTGCACATCGCCGCATCCTGGTTCTGCACGCAGGCCTGGTTGCAGCTGCGCCGATAGTCGGCCACCGGGTCGGGCGGCGGCGGCGGCAGGACGAGAGACAGGCAATAGACGACGGCGATCAGCACCGGCTGGTGGATGAGGTAGACGGCGAGGCTGTGGCGCCCGGCACGGGCCAGCAGGTTGGAGGACGGGCCGGTCGCCAGCCGCTCCATCCACTTTTGGCCGATGGCGAGGCGCATCGTGGCCATGCCGAGCAGGAAGGGGCCGAGCCAGGGCAACAGCGGCACATAGTCGTTGGAACGCGGCAGCGTCTCGGAGAGGCCGACCCACCAGAGCCAGGGCGTATCGAAGACCGGCGAGCGCAGGTACCAGGGGGCGGCAAGCGCTGCTAGCGCGACGATGATGCTGACGGCTGCCGGCAGATGCAGGAAGGCCAGGCCGACCAGGCTGGCGGCGGCGATGCCGTGCAGGATGCCGAAGAAGATCATGCCCTGCGGCATGGCATAGGCGGTGGCGGCGGTGATGAGGCCGGCGGCGGCGGCGATCATCAGGAAGCGGCGCCAGAAAGGCTGCCAGCGGACGGCCGGCGTATGGCCGAGCACCAGGCTCATGCCGGCGAGGAAAAGAAAGCTGCCGGCGATGCCGCGGGCATAGATTTTCCACAGGCCGTGGCCGGTGGTGCCGGGATCGAGATAACCGAAGAACTCCAGGTCCCAGCCGAGATGATAGGTCGCCATGGCGACCAGCGCGATGCCGCGTGCGGTATCCAGGAAGCCGATGCGCGATCGGCGTGGGGAGGCGGACGGGGCCTCCGGGACGGCTGCCATGCGGAACGGTTCCTTTCGGGGATGGTTTCAGACCTGCCGTGAAGGCGACAAGCGCGGCCTTTTCATGGCAGCCTGTCCATAAGCGCGAGCCGGGCGTCGGAAAAGAACTGCCGGCGCGTGAGGATGACGACGACGAGCAGGGTGACGGCCATGAAGACGTAGGCGTTGACGAACCAGCCGAGATAACCGATCGACAGGAAGATCGCCCTGAGGCCGGCATTGAAATTCTTGGCGGCGATGACGTTCATGCGGATCACCTGTTCGGCGGCGACCTCGGCCGCCAGCCTGTCGGCCTCCGTCTCGCGCACCATCGGCAGGCCGCCGAAAAGAATGGTGCAGTAGTTGAACAGCCGGTAGGCCCAGCCGAACTTGAAGAAGGCATACCCGAACAGCGCGGCGAGCCCGCCGACCTTGAGCTCGAAGGCCTCCCGGCTGCCGTGGAAGGCATAGGGCACGTCGCGGAAGATGGCGTCGATCTTGTCGGTGGCGCCGAGCAGGGCGAAGCAGCTGCCGATGGCAAACATCGAGGCCGAGGCGAAAAAGGCGGTGCCGTTCTGCAGGCCGGCCATGATCTGCGTGTCGATCATCTTGAGGTCGCGGCCGAGCGAATTATATATCCAGTGGCGCCGGTGCTCCGTCATCGCCTGCGTCAGGCTGGTGCGATCGAAGAGGCGGGCTCGTCCGACGATCCAGGCATAACCGCTCCACAACACGGCAAAGACGGCGAGGGCGATGTAATCGGCGATCGTCATGGCGGGACCGTAAATGCTTCTATCGCCGGATGATATGCGTCACTTTGCGGCGAACGGCAAGCGGTTTGCTGGACGGCGCGCTTTGTGCTCTGTTGATAAGACCGGGAGCCGATCATGCGCGGCATGTCGCTTCGATGAAAGCCGATGTCGGTAGCCCGCATTGGCGGATGCTTCCGGTGACGTAGCCTTTGAACAGTTTCCTGCCATGCTTCGCGAGGCGTTTTATGTTTCTTTCGGTATTCGATGTCTTCAAGATCGGGGTTGGGCCGTCGAGTTCCCATACGATGGGGCCGATGTCGGCGGCCGTGCGCTTTCTCGACCTGATCAATTCCGACGAATGGCCGCGGCCTTCCGGAGCGTCGGTTGCCTCCCTCAAGGTCAGCCTGCACGGATCGCTGGCCCATACCGGTATCGGCCATGGCACGGGCCGGGCGGTGATCCTCGGGCTGATGGGCGAGCGGCCGGACATGGTCGATCCAGACCGCATGGACGCGATCATCGACGGCGTCGAGCGCAGCGGCCGCGTGACGCCGCCCGGCCATCCCGCCTATCAGTTCCAGCCGAAGACCGACCTTGTCTTCGACAAGAAGAACCCGCTGCCCGGCCATGCCAACGGCATGAGCTTTTCGGCGTTCGACCGTGACGGCCGGCTGCTGCTCAAGCGCGTCTATTATTCGATCGGCGGCGGTTTCGTCGTCACCGATACCGAGCTGGAGGCGATGCGCAAATCGAAGAAGGCGGCAGGCGGCGCCAAGGTGCCTTATCCCTTTGCCTCGGCGCAGCAGATGCTCGACATGGCGGATCGCTCCGGCCTGACCATCGCCCAGATGAAGCGCGCCAACGAGGAAGCGGTGATGGGCCGCGAGGAGCTGGATGCCGGCCTCGACCGCATCTGGGATGCGATGCGCAGCTGCATCGACCGCGGCCTCAAGGTCGACGGCATCATGCCGGGCGGGCTCAACGTCCGCCGCCGGGCGCGCGCCATCCATGACAAGCTGCAGGAAGAATGGCGCAGCAACCGCATCAACCCGCTGCTCGCCAACGACTGGCTCTCCGTCTATGCCATGGCGGTCAATGAGGAGAATGCCGCCGGCGGTCGCGTCGTGACGGCGCCGACCAACGGCGCTGCCGGCGTCGTGCCGGCGACGATCCGCTATTATCAGCATTTCCATGAAGACTGGGACCAGCACGGCATTCGCGACTACCTGCTGACGGCGGCGGCTGTCGGTGGCATCATCAAGCACAATGCCTCGATCTCCGGCGCCGAAGTCGGCTGTCAGGGCGAGGTGGGGTCTGCTGCGGCGATGGCGGCGGCCGGACTTGCGGCCGTCATGGGCGGCTCGCCGGAGCAGGTGGAGAATGCGGCGGAAATCGCCCTCGAACATCACCTCGGCATGACCTGCGATCCGGTCGCCGGACTTGTGCAGGTGCCGTGCATCGAGCGTAACGCGCTCGGCGCGGTCAAGGCGGTGACGGCGGCCTCGCTGGCGCTGAAGGGCGACGGCAAACATTTCGTGCCGCTCGACGCCTGCATCGAGACGATGCGCCAGACCGGCAACGACATGAGCGAGAAATACAAGGAAACCTCGACGGGCGGCCTGGCCGTCAATGTGGTCGAATGTTGATTGTGGAAGGAGGCGCTTGCCGCTTGACGAACAGCGGTAAAGCGCATTCAACCATCCGATGGCTTTGCATATCCTGAAATTGTGCGTCGGCGCCGATTCCATCGACGACCTCCGCGAATGGGTGGCGGAACGGTCGATGATGGCGATCGCCGCCGGCCTGGAGCCGCATTCCGTCCATACGACCCGCATGGTGCCGAAGCGCATCGAGGAGATCGTCGACGGCGGCTCTCTCTACTGGGTGATCAAGGGGCAGGTGCAGGCGCGGCAGAAAATCATCGACATCAGGCCCTTCACCGGCAACGACGGCATCACGCGTTGCAACCTCATCCTCGGGCCGGAGGTGGTCGAGACGGCGCTGCAGCCGCGCCGGGCGTTCCAGGGCTGGCGTTATCTCAAGCCGGAAGAAGCGCCGGCCGATCTCGCCGCGCTCGGCGGCGGCAACGACCTGCCGCCGGAACTGAAGCGGGAACTGGCCGAACTCGGGCTGCTCTAATTTTTATGCTGCTGCCGGCGAAGCGCTCGGCGGCTTATTCTCAATCGGTGATCTTGCGCGCGAGCCAGGAATATGAAGCGCTGGCGTAGTGGCTGGGCTTGCCGATTGCCGTCCTGATGCCGTCCAGTGTCGGCAGGGCGTCGCTGATCAGCGTCACGGCCCGGGCGGCGATGCCCGGCTGCGTCTCCGGCTCTGCGGTGACTTGTGGCACGGTTTCGGGCAGGGATTGCGGCTTTTCGACGCTCGCGGTCTGCTGCGGATCGGTCTCGGCCGGCTTCTGGCAGACGGCAACGACAGAGGGGTAACCGGCATCGGTGAAACGGGCAAGCTGGCCTGCCGACGCCGCGTCGCAGAGCGCCACCGTGGTATAGCGCGGCGAAGCGGTGGCGATGTAGTTGCACTGGGTGACGGCGTCGTCGCAGCCGAGAATTGTCATCAAGATCAGCGCGGTCTGCATGTGTTACCTCCGGCGGTTCGACCGGTCGCATCGTCGGCGACCGATGTCCTTTGACGACAGGATTGCCGCCGAATGATGACGGCCGAAAGGCATTCCGGTGGCGAGGCCGTCTCAGCGAAGACGCAGGTAGATCGGTCTCTGGCCGGACTGCGAGGTGACGTGAAGGTGGATGCGCATCGGCGGCTGAGACGAGCGCCAGGCGCGTGCGCCGTGGGTCAGCAGGGCACCGACGATATCACGGGTGCGGCTGCGGCCTCGCCCCAGACTGAGATCGGCAATCCGCATCGCCGCTTCGTGCAGCGGATGCAGCGAAGGGCCGTTCGCCTTGTTCTTTCTGCCGGCCGGGCCTGTCATGCCGGAACCGGATTCATTGATGCTCATTGTCAGGTCCTCGTACTCACTACACTTCGAGGGCTGGCTCTGGAACGGCCGGCAGGGCCGGCCGCGGTGCGCAGGGCAGGCAAGCCTTACTGAAGGCTGGCCCAGCAGTTCATGCCCTTTTTCTTCAACTGGTTGCAGGCATTGATGGCAAGCTTCTGGTTGTCGAAACCGCCGAAGCGTGCGCGGTAGACCTGGGCTCCGCCGTTGTTGATGGCGATCGCGAAGGGGGTGGCGGAACGCAATACCTTGCCGCCTTTCACCTGCGCGCTCTGCAGCAGATCCATTGCCATCTGTTTGGTCGGGGAAACGCCGATCTGGATGACCCAGCCGGGCTTGCCGCCGGTGGAAGCGGTGGTGACGTCGTCGACGATCGTCGTCGCGCTCGCCGTCTCGGTCTCCGGCATGTATTCCGGGGCCGGCCGCGGGATGGCGACGGCGCCGAGCTTTTCAGCCTGGGCGTCGAGCGTGCCTTCCGCTGCGGCAATCGCCGCGGACTTCTTGGTCGGGGCCGCAAAAGCTGTTTCAACGGCGCTTTCTTCGTACCGTGCGCCCGGCAGCGGACCATTGACCGGCAGGTCGCCGCTTGCGGTGGTCGTCGTGGCTGCCGTGACCGGCTTCATGGCGACGACGGGCCGGATTTCGGATTCGGCGACTTCCGCGACACCCGGTTCCTCGATCATCGTGCCCTTGCCGCGGCGGGACGCCTTCGGCAGGTAGGCGCCGATCAGCTTGCGCATCTGTGCATCGCGGGCGCCGCCCGACGTGCCGCCGAGGACGACGCCGACGACCGAGCGGCCGTCAGCCTGGGCCGAGGTCACGAGGTTGAAGCCGGCAGCGCGGGTAAAGCCGGTCTTGATGCCGTCAACACCACGCACGGCGCCGAGAAGGCGGTTGTGGTTGCCGATGACCTGCTTGCCGTACTTGAAGCTGCGAGTGGAGAAGTAACCGTAATATTGCGGGAAATGCTGACGCAGCGCGATGCCCAGGCGAGCCTGGTCGCGGGCGGTGGTCATCTGTGCCGTATTGGGAAGGCCGTTGGCGTTGCGGTAGGTGGTCCGGGTCATGCCGAGCTGGCGCGCCTTGTTGGTCATCATCTGCGCGAAACGGGATTCGGAACCGCCGATGAATTCGCCGAGAGCGGTCGAAGCGTCGTTGGCCGAGCGGGTCACCAGCGCCAGGATGCCCTGTTCGACGGTAAAGGAACCGCCGACCTTCAGGCCAAGCTTGGACGGCGGCTCTTTCGCCGCATTTTCCGACACCGGAACCTTGGTGTCGAGGCGGATCTTGCCGGCTTCCAGGGCTTCGAAGACGAGATAAAGCGTCATCATCTTCGTCAGCGATGCGGGATAGCGCAGGCTGTCGGCGTTTTCGCTGTAGAGAATATTTCCGGTTTTCGCGTCGACGACGATGCCCGCATATTTTGGCCCGTCGGCTGCCTCCGAAGCCACAGGAGCTGAAAACGTCAAGACGGCAGCAGCTGTCAGACTAAGGCATATCTTGATCAGGGATCTTCCGGAATTCTTGAATTTTGCGGTCAATGCTGATTGAGACACTAGCTTACTCTTCACTTGCGGTTCTGATGATCGGTTCCGGACGCCGCCTCCACAAACGACCGTTGAACGGAAGATTACCCGTGGAGGCGTTACCAATCTGTTTACGATGAATATGAAGTTTCATATTTCGAGCGGATTTTATCGATCTGTGGCTTGAAGGCTTCAGGCGGGGTTCGCCAGGTGACTGACGACAAACGACTGAATTTCGGCATCAATGTGTTGCCAGTCCGGCAGATGGCGGCTTGAGAAGCGATACATCACAGAAAGATCGTTTCCGATGTGGATATCGCGCTGGCAATCGCCGCTCGTCGCCTCCTCCGGCGTGGCCGGCAGGATGCAGCGCACCACGTAATCGGCAGCGCCGGACCGTGGCGCGGTGAAGAAGACTTCGTCGCCATAGCCCGCCTCCGGTTTCATCCGGTGCATGGTGAGCCCATCGGCCGCCGGACGGGACTGGTTATCGAACAGGTAGCTGTAGATCGGCTCCAGCCGGCCTGACATGTCGCGGGACATGGTGCTCTGCGAAATCTGCAGAAAGATCAGCGAATCCGACAGCTTGACGTCGTTGAACAGGTTACGGCGATCTGCTTCGTAGCCGGTGAGGTCGGGCCAGGTCAGGTAGAGATCGACGCGTTCGGCCGGGCCGTTCTGGCGCTGCCGGGCGAAGCGGATGACATTGGCCGGTAGCGTCAGCCTGTCCTCGCCGATGGTGAGGCTGATGGTTTCCTTGCTGTCCGTATGGCCGGCAAGCGCGATCCGCTCGCCGAAGAAGCGGCCGGAAACGCTGATGCCGGCGGTCAACAGCGCAAGGGCGGCGATCGTGCCGGTCAGCTTGTAGAGAAATGCATTGGAGATCAGCGGCAGTTCGCCCGAGCCCTGCGGGGCGGAATGATGATGGGCGGCCATGGGGACTCTCCGGTCGGTTCCTGCCCGACAGACTCGTCAATCATGGTTAACAAAGCGTAAATTTCGATTGGTTCTTTATGCATCCCATGAGGGGGAGCCGATCCCGGGGACAGCGGGATCGGCTCGGGCGCCGGTCTTAGACGGGGATGCGGGGACAGACCGGGGCACAGGAGGGGAAATCCGCAGGCGAGGCCGAACCGCAGCCTGCGGGTTTCCGAGCTTTATCAGTTGCTGACGCTGCCGACGGCGACGGCGCGGCCATCCTGAAGCTTGACCCAGCGGCCCGGATCGGCGGCGGACTGGCGCTTGAGGTATGTATATTCGGTATCCGACCACAACAGGACCTTGTTGCGCATGTTGTCGAGCACGAAATCGCCGTGGTCGGTGCGCACGGTCAACACCGCGTGACCCTCGCCATTCGGCTGCAACACGACGGTGATCAGCAGCTGGGAGGCCGAAAACCCTTCCTTCATCAGAAGCTTGCGTTTCAGCAGGACGAAATCCTCGCAATCGCCGACCGTCCGCGGATAGGCCCAGCGTTCTTCCACGCCGTAGATTTCCTGGTCGGTCATCGGCTGGATCGACGAGTTGACGTCGTAATTGACGCGCAGGATCGTTTTCCAGGCTTTTTCGGTCAAGATGGATGGGCCGGCGTCGCCGCCGTTCGGGCGGCATTCATCCCGATAGGTCTGGCAGAATTCATAATGTCCGATCGGCGGATTGGCCTTGCCTGCGATCGTCATGGCCGCAGGCGATGCGTTGACTGAAGCGGTGGCGCCCAAAGTGATGACGGCGGCCAGAATGCTGTTCTTGATCGTTTTTGTTGTTGCCATTTCTTGTCTCCCCGTGATGAAGAGACAATGCCGCAAAGCTTTTTATCGGTCGCAAAATTAGACAATAAAAATAATGGCTTAATAGAATTAAATGCAATTAGAATACGCATCGAACACGTATAAAATCCGGCTCAAACACGCATCTTGTTTGAACCTTTTTTTCTTAAAATTAATCGAAAACACGTCGCGTATTCGAGCATTCGGCCGGTAAGCCCTTGTTTTCCTGCGAAACAGGCAGAAGACGGGTAGAGTGGCCAGGTGGAAAACGGGGCCGTCGCGGCCTCGAAGACGGCGCGTTGCGTCAAGGTTCGCGCCATATCGTTTTGATACAACCCTGTTTCAGGTCGGGATTGGCGCTGGAAAACGTTGTTATTTTGTGCCGAAAAGCGGCTTTTTACCGATGTTCATGGCGAATGAACCGTTAAAATGTGCCGGGAAACGCGGGTAGGACACGCGAAATCACCCGCGGCCCATGCCGCAGGCGATCGTAAACCGGCGTTGGGCGCCCTTGATTTAAAGGAATTCGGTCAGGGTTTCGCGGGACTGCACCGAATTGAACTCGATTGCCACGCCTTCCATGAAGTGGCGAACGATACGCCCCTGCATGTTGCCGAGGCGGACGGCCGTGCCGATCGGCGGGCGGACTTCGGAATCGACGGCGGCGCCGGAGAGCGAAAGGTCCATGAGGCGACAGGGCAGGAGGGTGCCATCCGGCATGGTGATCTGCGTGACGGTGTTGCGCGGCGTCAGGCGGTCGTGGCGACGATCTTCCGGCAGGCCGAGTTCATGCTTGTTGGCGATCCAGGTCAACTGGGCCGCAAGCTTTTCGCGTTTGCGGTCGGTGGCGTTGATCGTCATGGTAAAGCCGCGGTCGCCGACTTTCAGCACCTTGCCTTCGATACGGCCGAGGTGATCGATATAGGCGACGATGCGTTCGCCCGTCAGGGGGCGACCGGTGCAGTTCAGGCTGACGTCGCCGGGCGACATGTCCACGGCGATGCAATCGAACTCATCATAGTTGGCGAGCATCAGTCGGCCCTGCAGATTGACGGACACGCGCTGAAACGAGCGCTGTTCGCTGCCCTGCTTTGCCCGTACTGCTGCTCCTGCCGGCTGAAATGAATACATGGTTTCGCTATAATTGCTGATACAATGGTTAAATTCTTACAGCGCAGCCGTTAATATAAGGTTGTGCGAAAGCGGAAGATTTGAGTTCCCGGCCGCCGGCGGTCAGAAGACCTTTGCCCGTTTCAGCAAAGCGGCGATGGTCGAGCGCTGGCGGCTGGCCCTGTCACCGTCGTCAGCCGCCAGGTGCGGTTCGCCGGACGCGATCTGTCCCGGTACGCCGCTGCGTGCGGGCAGGCCGATGATCCGGCTCCGTTCGAAACGGATGCTACACAGCGGTTTGTCGCAGACCTCGTTGGCCGGCATGTCCGGCGAAAGCGATCCCAGCAGGCGATCATAGGTGCGGCCGGACGAGCGGACCGGCAGCAGCAGCATTTCCATGCGCAGGGTTCGGCCATCGCGGACGAAGCCGGTCAGGTTAAGAAGCGTGGGCACGCTGTAGCGCATGACGCCGGATGCGATCGAGACAGGTTCGTCCCGATTTCCCGGCGGCCAGAGCGCCGAGAACGGCAAGCCGCGCAGCTCGCGATCGAAGAGGCTGCAGACACGCGTTCCGGCCAGCCGGAAGACCGGATTCTCTTCGGCGGCCTCCAGGATGAAGATATCCGGCAGAACGTGGCGGATCTCGCCCGGTTCGATGGCGCTGCGCAGCGGCCCGGCCTCGGCACCGCGGATGGTGTTCCAATAGGTGAATAGTTCCGTGCTCGTCCTGGTATGCATATCCGCCATCTGTCTCAGTTCGGTGCAGGTTTCAGCCGGTTTGCGGCCTGTACGCTCCACGGAGCGAATAGCGTGCCATCGCAAGGGCGGCAGGGTTAGCCGATTGTTAATCCCAGAGATCGGCCGGAACGGACGGCATCTTAAAGTGCTACGGCGTCCTCAGCGTGTCTTGGAAGACGCGCAACGCCATAAGGGGGCACCGCTTTCGTTTTCGCCGCGTCTCCTGTAACAGAGGGCGGTGCAGTCATCCGAAGAGGGAATTTCATGAGCGATGCGTCCGATCTGCCTGAGCGTGGAAGCAACGGGCAGGGATCGAATCCGCCGGCCCTCAACCTTCCTGCGGCGGTCACGGCGTCCATCGTGATCATCCTTGTCGTCTATGTGCTCGGCGCCTACGTGCTCTCGGCCGATGCGCGCGACGCGATGTTCTTTTATGGCGGCTTCATCCCGGCGCGTTACACCTACCCGCTGGCGGAGCAGGGGCTCGAATGGCTCTGGACGCCGGTCACCTATTCCTTTCTGCATGGCGGTGTCGAACATCTGGGCTTCAACGCGCTCTGGCTCGCCGCCTTCGGGGCACCCGTCGTGCGCCGGATCGGCACAGCCCGTTTCATCGTGTTCTGGGCGGTTTCTTCGGTCGCCTCCGCGGCGCTTTACCTCGGCCTGCACTGGAACGAGGCCTCGCTGCTGATCGGCGCCTCCGGCGTCATCTCGGCGCTGATGGGTGCGGCGTGCCGATTCGCCTTCCCGCCGGATCAGCGGCGGAGCGCCCGCCAGGTGCATCTTTATCCGCGGCTGTCGATCGCCGATTCCTTGCGCAGCCGTACCGTGGCGATGTTCATGCTGGTGTGGTTCATCGGCAACGTCATTTTCGCGCTGGGCATCCCTTTGCTGGGCGATATCGGCAATGTCGCCTGGGAGGCGCATATCGGCGGCTTCCTGTTCGGCTTCCTCTTGTTTGCGCTGTTCGACCCGAAGCCGCGCTGACACCGTTCAAGCATATTGCAATCTTTGCGGATGAAGGGCACCATTCGACCTGTGGGGGGAACTGTGGCCGGAGGATTTGCATGGGTCGACGGATCCCGAAGCATGAAAGCTGCGTTTGAACAGGAGGAATACCATGTCTGTCTCTGTCAAAACCATCCTCGAAGAAAAAGGTCGTGATGTCGTGACGCTTGCTCCGAGCGCCACGCTTGCCGAAGCCGCCGGCACGCTGAACGAAAAAAGAATCGGTGCCGTGGTGATTGTCGGCATGGAGGGCCGCATCGCCGGCATCTTCACAGAACGCGACCTGGTGCATGCCATCGCCCGGTCGGGGGCAAGCGCCCTCGAACAGCCGGTCTCCTCCGTCATGACCTCCAATGTGCATCGCTGCCACGAAAGCACGATGATCGGCGAATTGATGGAAGTGATGACCGCCCGGCGCTTCCGGCACGTGCCGGTGGAAACCGACGGCAAGCTCGCCGGCATCATTTCGATCGGTGACGTGGTGAAATCGCGCATCCGCCAGGTCGAACAGGAGGCGGAAGAAATCAAGGCCTATATCGCCGGGTGATTGTTGTTCATCGGGCGGTGCGGCAGGGGCCGGGCCGCTCGATGGTCAGCGCGCAAACGTTTCCTGCAGGCGCTTGAGTTCGGGGAGCCGCAGCTTCGCTTCCTCGTAGCCGCGCTCGATCGCTTCCCCGGCGCGATGGAATTCCGAAAGTCCGATATCGCTGAGGCGCGGGTGCAATGCCAGGTCCGGCGGGTCGCCGGCAAGCCTGGCGCGCGAGATACGGTCCTGGATGATGTTGAACGCCTGCACCATGACCGCCGTCAGGCCGATACGGTCTTCCTTGGTGGCGGTGCGCTGGCTTTCGGGATTGGCCTGGACGCTGGCGCTGTGCTTGACGACCGCGGAACGGCCGTAGACGTCGTAATGCAGGTTGACGGCGACGACGAGCGGCTGCTCGTAGGCGCGGCAGACCGAGACAGGCACCGGATTGACCAGGGCGCCGTCGATCAGCGTGCGGTTGTTGCAGCGGACCGGCTCGAAAATGCCGGGCAGGGCGTAGGACGCGCGCAACGCCGTGATCAGTGAGCCGCTGGTGATCCAGACTTCATGGCCGGTGTTGACTTCCGTGGCGACGGAGATGAACGGGCGGTCGAGATCCTCGATCGACAGTCCCTGCAGGTGCTCCTGCATGCGCTTGGTCAGCCGCATGCCGCCGAAGAGGCCGCCGCCGCCGATGGTGAAATCGAGCAGGCCGGCGATGCGGCGCATGGTGAGCGAGCGGGCGAAGGCTTCGAGTTCGTCGAGCTTGCCGGCGAGATAACAGCCGCCGACGAGGGCGCCGATGGATGTGCCGGCGATCATGCCGACTTCGATGCCGGCCTCGTCGAGTGCCCGCAGGACGCCGATATGCGCCCAGCCGCGGGCGGCGCCGCCGCCCAGCGCCAGCGCGATCTTGCTTCTCTTGGGCTGTGGTGCGGGAAGGTTGATGTCAGGAACGGGCGGAGCACTCGAATCGATGGAATTCGGCGCGGTATGACGGATCAAACTCCAGTTCAGCATCACAGCGGTCCTTTCGGCTGAACATTCCCCTAAAATGCATCGCGATCATTCTGATTCGCGCACGCGCTTTAGTTTCTTACTTTTGCCGCATCTCTTGTCCCAAAACCGGAAACCACTTTCGGGAGACATGCTTTAAGTCATTAAACTGTCATTTGTATTTCAAATTGGTTAGTTTCGATCGACCTGTCCAAAAATAATGCGCCATGCCTGTTATTTGTTCAGCGGATCGGCATAAATTTCCTGCGGATCGAAATGTTTGTGATCGTCGTTTATAGTTAGTGTCGGCTTACCTTCTTCGATTGATGCGCTGCGGTAGAAACAGGAGCGGCGTCCCGTGTGGCATGTCGCGTCGTGGCCTGCCACGGAGACCTTCAGCCAGACGGCATCCTGGTCGCAATCTGTGCGCAGTTCCCTGACGGTTTGCAGATTGCCCGAGGTCTCGCCCTTTTTCCAAATCGATTTGCGCGACCGACTGTAATAATGCGCGATGCCGGTCTCAAGCGTCAGGGAAAGGGCCTCGGCATTCATATGCGCGACCATCAGCAATTCGCCGTCGCGTACGTCGGTGACCACGGCGGTGAGCAAGCCTTTTTCGTCGAACTTCGGCGTAAAATCCGACCCCGCCTCAAGGGTGGTCTTCTCGGTGGGGGGCGCCTGGAAGGTAAGGGTCATGTCTTTGTCTGCGGGAAGAAGGGAGCCGGCTAGCGGCTCCGCACCATGGTCATGAAACGGACCTGCTCGGCGGCATCGGTCTTGAAGGCGCCGGTGAAGGTGGTGGTCAGCGTCGTCGAGCCTTGCTTCTGCACGCCGCGCATCGCCATGCACATGTGCTCGGCCTCGATCATCACGGCGACGCCGCGGGGGGCGAGCGTTTCGTCGATGGCTCGGGCGATCTGCGCCGTCATGCTTTCCTGGGTCTGCAGGCGGCGGCCGTAGATTTCCACGACGCGGGCGATCTTGGACAGGCCGAGAACGCGCCCTTCCGGCAGATAGGCGACATGGGCCTTGCCGATGATCGGCACGACGTGGTGTTCGCAGTGGGAGAAGAACGGGATGTCGCGCACGAGGACCATGTCGTCGTAACCGGCAACCTCCTCGAATGTCCGGCCGAGCACGTCTTCCGGCGACTGCTCGTAACCGGAGAAAAGTTCACGGTAGGCCTTGGCCACCCGCATCGGCGTATCGAGCAAGCCTTCCCGCAGCGGATCGTCACCCGCCCAGCGCAACAGCACGCGGACTGCGTCTTCTGCCTCCTGCTGGGTCGGACGGCCGGATTCCTGGCCGGTACGCGGGAAATTCTTTACAATGGCATCCATATGACTGCTGCCTCCTGATCCTTTTTCAAGGGATCGTGACGTAGAAAGACCGGCCCCGGATTCACGCATTTCAGCGTGAACCAACTTCACCCGGCCCGTGTTCCTGGCCCAGCGTGCCAAACACCGCGAATGATGTGGGGTCCGATCAACTTATGATCAAGGCCGTTGTTTTTTCATGACCTTGGCACGACATAACATATAATATGGTCAAGGGCGACGCAAAGAGCCGGATTACGACACAGTGTGTTTTTTCTTTTGAAACGATTCACTGAGGCGAATGCGGTGGCCCGATAACGGTTGTTGAGAAGAACTTTCGACGATGGACGACATATATAACAGCAGGATTCTCGAATTCGCCGGCAATATCCCGCGGATCGGCATGATGGATGACGCCGATGCCAGTGCGCAGGCGCATTCCAAGCTCTGCGGCTCGAAGGTGAAGGTCTTCCTGAAGATGGACGGCGATACCGTCACCGACTTTTCCCATGACGTCAAAGCCTGCGCGCTCGGCCAGGCATCGTCCTCGATCATGGCCCGCCATGTCGTCGGCGCCACTGCCTCGGAACTGCGGCAGGCACGTGAAGACATGCTGGCCATGCTGAAAGCGGACGGCGAAGGTCCTTCCGGGCGGTTCGAGGACATGCGTGCCTTGCGGCCGGTGAAGGACTACAAGGCGCGCCACGCCTCGACGATGCTGACCTTCGATGCGGTGGTCGATGCCGTCGGGCAGATCGAGGCGAAACGCGCCGAAACGGCCGTGGCCTAGGTCCGGCGGCATGTGTGAATTCTGTTTCATCCGTGATCGCGACGATGAAGCGGGGGCTGAAAAGCCAGCCGCCAAGGAGCGTCGCGACGGATCCGATCCGCCGGCACGGTCGCGGAACTATCGCGGATCGTTTCGCAGGACGCCGGGCCGGCTCATCGGCATGGCGCTGATCCGGCTTTACCAGCTGACGCTTTCCAGCCTGATCGGGAATTCCTGCCGGCATCTGCCGACCTGTTCCGAATACGGCTACGAAGCCATCGCACGGCACGGGCTTTGGAGCGGCGGCTGGCTGACGCTGTTTCGTGTCGGTCGCTGCGGGCCGGGCGGGACCAGTGGTTTCGATCCGGTTCCGGAAGCGATCGAAGCGGGGGCGGGGTTCAAGCCCTGGGTTTACTGGTCCCTGGGTAGGCGTAGCCGGGGTTGAGCGGCCCGACTGCGCTCAGGGCGATTTCATCGCGGTATTCGTGAAGGAAAAATGCAGCGAGACCGTAGCGCTTCCAGGTCGTTGACGAAAGATCGCATTTAAGCGTTCGTTTCGGGTTCGCCCTTCCAATTTCGCGCTTTTCCTTCTATATCGCGCACGTTCATGCGCCGGGCGTTCCGGCCCGAAAATCACCACCCGCATTCGTTGGCGGGACTGGACACAAGGAGACCATTCATGTCCGCAGCTGTTTCCCTGACTTTTCCTGACGGCAATGTCCGTACCTTCGACGCCGGCACCACGGGCCGCGACGTCGCCGAATCCATTTCCAAGTCGCTCGTCAAGAAGGCTGTCGCCATCGCGATCGACGGGACGGTGCGCGACCTGTCCGATGCCGTCACCGACGGCAGGATCGAGATCATCACCCGCAGCGATCCGCGCGCCCTGGAACTGATCCGCCACGATGCCGCCCACGTCATGGCCGAGGCCGTGCAGGAACTGTGGCCCGGCACGCAGGTGACGATCGGCCCGGTCATCGAGAACGGCTTCTATTACGATTTTGCCCGTGACGAACCCTTCACGCCCGACGACCTGCCGGTCATCGAGAAGAAGATGAAGGAGATCATCGCCCGCAACGCACCGTTCACCAAAGAGATCTGGTCGCGCGACAAGGCCAAGGACGTCTTCGCCGCCAAGGGCGAGAAATACAAGGTCGAGCTCGTCGATGCGATCCCGGAAGGCCAGGACCTGAAGATCTACAATCAGGGCGAATGGTTCGACCTGTGTCGCGGCCCGCACATGGCCTCCACCGGCCAGGTCGGCACCGCCTTCAAGCTGATGAAGGTGGCCGGCGCCTATTGGCGTGGCGACAGCAACAACCCGATGCTGACCCGCATCTACGGCACGGCCTGGGCAGAGCAGGCGGAACTCGACAACTACCTGCACGTGCTCGCCGAAGCCGAGAAGCGCGACCACCGCCGTCTCGGCCGGGAAATGGACCTGTTCCATTTCCAGGAAGAAGGTCCGGGCGTGGTGTTCTGGCATGGCAAGGGTTGGCGGATCTTCCAGACTCTGGTGTCCTACATGCGCCGGCGGCTGGCTGCCGACTACCAGGAGGTCAACGCGCCGCAGGTGCTCGACACCGCGCTGTGGGAAACCTCCGGTCACTGGGGCTGGTATCAGGAAAACATGTTCGCGGTGAAATCGGCGCATGCGCTGACGCACCCGGAGGACAAGGAGGCCGACAACCGCGTCTTCGCCCTGAAGCCGATGAATTGCCCCGGCCATATCCAGATCTTCAAGCACGGCCTGAAATCCTATCGCGAACTGCCGATCCGCCTCGCCGAATTCGGCAATGTGCATCGGTATGAGCCTTCGGGCGCATTGCACGGGCTGATGCGCGTGCGCGGCTTCACGCAGGACGACGCGCATATCTTCTGCACCGACGAGCAGATGGCGGCGGAATGCCTGAAGATCAACGACCTGATCCTCTCCGTCTACGAGGATTTCGGCTTCAAGGAAGTGGTGGTGAAGCTTTCCACCCGTCCGGAAAAGCGCGTCGGTTCCGATGCCTTGTGGGATCGCGCCGAAGCGGTCATGACCGATGTTCTCAAGACCATCGAGGAGCAGTCGGGCGGGCGCATCAAGACCGGCATCCTGCCGGGCGAGGGCGCTTTCTACGGGCCGAAGTTCGAATATACGCTGAAGGATGCCATCGGCCGCGAATGGCAGTGCGGCACGACGCAGGTGGACTTCAACCTGCCGGAACGTTTCGGCGCCTTCTATATCGACCAGAACTCGGAGAAGACGCAGCCGGTGATGATCCATCGCGCCATCTGCGGCTCGATGGAACGCTTCCTCGGCATCCTCATCGAGAACTTCGCCGGTCACATGCCGCTCTGGGTAGCGCCGGTGCAGGTCGTCGTCGCGACGATCACGTCGGAAGCCGATGCTTATGGCGCCGAAGTGGCCGAAGTGCTACGTGACGCCGGCTTGATCGTCGAGACCGACTTCCGCAACGAGAAGATCAACTACAAGGTCCGCGAACACTCGGTGACCAAGGTTCCGGTGATCGTCGTCTGCGGCAAGAAGGAAGCGGAAGAGCGCTCGGTCAATATCCGCCGGCTCGGCTCGCAGGCGCAGACGCCGATGGCGCTTGCCGATGCGCTTGCGGCCCTGGTGGACGAAGCAACCCCGCCGGACGTCAAGCGCAAGGCCGCCGCCCGGCGCGCCGTCTGACCATTATTGGTGGCAGCGCCTGTGATCGTACAGGCGCTGTCAGAATTTTGTCATCTGCGTGTTATAGTGCGGGGGAGGTCGTTGCGAGCCGCAGTCCAGTCGGCGAAAGGCGGCGATCCATCATGAAATGCTGGCATCATCCTGGATGGAAGCCGAAGGCGGCTTCCGGATCGGTGCCGAGGGGCGGGGAAACCCGGCGAACCACTTGCAGTTCCAGAAGCTGTCTTATGCCAACGAAAACGATCCGCGGATCAAGCGTTGGTTCATCCGTTCGATCGAAGGGCTTTCGGGGCGCGACCGCTACGTCCGCGTCTATGAGACATGGTCTCGCGACATCGTCGGCAAAAGCGACCGGGTGGCGACGGCATCGCCCTTCTGGCGCTGGCCGAGCAGCTCGGCCGGCCTTTCAAGGTGCTGATCCACAACGACCTGCTGAAAGTCAACGAACTTGCGCCTTATTCCCTGCCGGTATCCTTCGAGGAGACCAAGGAAGCGCTGGCGCTGAACATGAAGACCCGCCACGAGGCCGTGCGGCTGCTGAAGGAAGGCACCACGGTGGTGGTGTTCCCGGCCGGCGGGGTTGCCACGGCGAAGAAGGGGTTTGGCCGCGCCGAGGACCTGCCGTGGAAGATGTTCCCGGCAAAATTGATCCAGTCGGCGCATGCCAGCGTCATCCCGATCTATTTCGAGGGCCAGAACGGCCGGCTCTTCCACCTTGCCAGCAAGATTTCGATGACGCTGCGCATTTCGCTGCTCATCCGCGAGTTCCGCCGGCTCTCGGGCTCGACCATCTCGTCGCGCATCGGCAACCTGATCTCCTGGGAAGAGCTGAACACCACCGACCGCAAGAACCTCACCACGCGGCTTTACGATGCGGTGTTCTCGCTGGCGCCGCCGCCGAAGCGGTTCTTGAAACGGGCAAACCGGGCGGCTTGACGGCAGAAACTTATTCGACGCTTTCAGCCACCTTCGGCTCGGCGAGCAGGACTTCGACGTCGGTGTTGCGGCCGGCTTCCACGGTAAAATCGCGCTGGTAGATCTTGTCCTTGTTGCGGGCGACGGCCGTGTACTGGCCTTCGGCGAGCACCATGGTCGGGAAGGCGCTGACGCTTTCGGCGACGATGTCGCCCGAACTTGCCAGGATCGACCAGGCCGTGTCGGCGATCGCTTCGCCGCCCTCGTCGGCCACCAGTTTCAGGGTGATTTTTGCGGCGCGGTGCTGGATCGTCGCTTCCGTCAGCTTGCCGGCTTCGACCTGGATGTCGGCGCGGATGGCGGCATTGACGTCGCCATATTCGGAAACGACGTGATAGGTGCCGGCATTCAGGCGGATGACGGTGTTGGGGGCGACATCGGCCATCACGAGGCCGCGTTCGCCGTCTTCCCGCACTTCGGCGGAATAGACCGAAAAGCTCAGTTCCTTCGGCGGAATGCGCACGTCAGAGCCGGAGACGGCATTCAGGAGGATGCCGCCGGCATCGAGGACGAGCACCTGCTTGTCGGCCGTGCCGGTATAGGGCACCTGCAGCTTCTTGGTGGCGCCGGCGCGGCCGAAGGCGACGTTGACGAAATAGTCGCCCGGCACCAGCTGGAACGAGGCAGAACCGCCTTCCGACGAGGCGACCAGCGGCAGCTTGCCGTCGACGCCGGGGATCGGGCTGAACACCCGCCATGACAGGCCTTCCTGCATCGCCTCGCCCTCGGGGGTCAGGCGGGCCTCCATCGCCACGTCCTTGAGCGCGCTTTCTGCCGACGGCACCACGCCCGGCGTGGCGGAAAACGCATTGAGCTTCGGCATCTTCGAGGTGCTGTCGAGCTGGCGGAAGCTCTGGAAGGCGTCTTGGGCGAGAAGCGGGCTGCAGGCGGTGAAAAACAGCGTGATTGCAAAGCCGGCGCGTGCGGCAAATGAAAGGGATGACATCTTTTCCGGGGCCGGTTGACTTCTGTTGCAGGTGGCGGCACTTCAAACCAACCGGGCGGCAATTTCAAGGCCGTAACCGCATCCGCAGACATGAAAGCGAACCGATATGCAGAAAGACGCACACCTCCTCGACTATCTCGCCGTCCGCCGCTCGATCCCCGCCTTCCAGATGCGCGACCCCGGACCGTCGAAAGGCGAGTTGGAAGAGATCCTGCGCCTGGCGTCCCGCGTTCCCGATCACGGCAAGCTGGCGCCCTGGCGCTTCATCGTCTATCGCGGCGAGGAGCGGGCAAGGATCGGCGAGGAACTGCTGAAGCTGCGCCTTGCGGCCGAGCCCAACCTGTCCGACGAGCTGATCGAGGTGGAGCGCACCCGCTTCACCCGCGCGCCGACGGTCGTTGCGGTGGTCAGCACGGCTGCGCCGCACTTCAAGATCCCGGAATGGGAGCAGCTGATGTCGGCGGGCGCCCTGTGCCTCAACGTGCTGATGGCTGCCAATGCACATGGTTACGTGTCCAACTGGCTGACGGAATGGTTTGCCTTCGACACCCGCGCCTATCCGCTGCTCGGCGTCAAGCCGGAAGAGAAGGTGGCCGGTTTCATTCATATCGGCTCGTCGGATTTCCCGCCGGTGGAACGGCCGCGTCCGGACCTGGCGGAGATCGTCTCCTGGGTCGGCGGCAGCGACGACTGATGTTTTACACCGCCGACGAGAACCGCCACGGCCTGCGCCACGATCCCTTCAAGGCGATCGTGGCGCCGCGGCCGATCGGCTGGATCGGGACGCGGGGGCTGGACGGGTCGCGCAACCTCTCGCCCTATTCGTTCTTCAATGCTATCGGTGATTCGCCGAAACTGGTGATGTTTTCCTCCGGCGGCCGCAAGCACAGCGCCCGCAACGCCGAAGAAACCGGCGTGTTCACCACCAATTTCGTCAGCCGCCATCTGGTCGAGAAGATGAATGCCAGTTCCGTGGCCGTGCCCTACGGTGTCGATGAATTCGAGATCGCCGGGCTTGCCGCCAGACAGGGCGAACTCGTCGATGCGCCTTATGTCGCCGAAGCCTTGGCGGTGCTGGAATGCCGGGTGACCGAGGTCCGCAATCCGCTGGATCTTTCGGGCAAGCCCACCGACGACGTGCTGGTTTTCGGCCAGGTGGTGGGCATCCACATCGACGAAACGATCATTCGCGACGGACGGCTGGACATGGCGGTGGCGCGGCCCGTCGCCCGCATGGGCTACATGGATTATACCGAAGGCAGCGACGTGTTCGAGATGATCCGGCCGCCGAGGCCCTGATCAGCGATCGTTTCGGCCGGGCGCGTATTGCAGGAAGCGGCGTGCCCGGGCGAGATCTTTTTGCGCCAGGACCGAACCGTCTGCGGCAAAAAGCGGGCCTGAGGGCGGTGCGGAAAAACGGCCGACGATTTTCCGGGCCGTGTCGATTTCTTCCATCGTCGGCGAAAACAGGGCGTTGATGATGGGCAGCTGCGCGGGGTGAAGCGCGAATTTGCCTTCGAAGCCGTCTGCCTTGGCCTCCCGGCAGTCGCGTTGCAGGCGGTCCGGCTGCAGCAATCCCGACGGCGAATCGATGGCGGCGATGCCGGCAGCCGCAGCCGCCATATGCATCGCCGTGCGGCCAAACCGCAGGGCATCGGTCATGCGACCCTCCGCATCGTGAAGCCGTTCGGCGCCGAGATCGGCGGCAAGCCCCGGCATCGACCAGGCGAGCCCCAGCAGGCGCGGCGAATCGAAGGCCCGGCCGGAGGCGGCGGCGATTATTCCCTCCGCCGTATCGCCGAGCATGGCGACGATACCGGTCTCGCCCTCCGGCAGCCCGTGCATCGCTTCCCTCACGGAGATCATCACGTCCAGCCGCTGGATATCGGCCGCGGAGCGTGTCGCGGAGAGAACGATGCCGTCGGGCGCTCCCGCCATCACGGCGTCGAGATCGCGTTCCGCCAAATTGGAGGAGAAGCCGTGGATCTGCACGAAACATGCAGCTTGTCCAGAGGTCCTGGTTTTCCGCGCCTTGAGGAAATCGGCTGTGATCCCCCGGGCTTCGTCCTTACGCTCGGGCAGGCTGGCGGGAAGATCGATGACGACAGCATCGGCGCCGGAGCGCAGGCTGTCGGTCAGCGTCGGCGAATCGAGGCCGGGAACGAGAAGCCACGAGCGCATCAGCGCCGCCGTCCTGCAGGGGTTCGCGCCTGGCGCTGCATCTGGAAGCCTCTCCTGCTTTTTGCCTCGTCCGATCCGTCGGTTGCCCTTGAATAGAAGCTGCCGCCAGCAGTTTCAACGGCTTCCGCCGACGTTAACAAACATGGTGAACCAATCTTAAACTTTTTGCCGCTAGCTTTCACGACATGAGTTCGTCATGCGCCAAGTCCCGAGGTTAACGTGATTGTAGAGGCATTCCTTCGCTGGGCCGAAAAAGCAAAGACCGCCGACCGGGCGCGCGCTGCTGCAGCCCTGGGGCGAGCCTTCCTGATGGCGCGTATCACCCCGCGGGAACGGGCGGCGGCAGCGATGGCGATGACCTACCTGCTCGATGATCCGTCGCCGCGTGTCCGCCTGGCGCTGGCCGAAGTTCTGGCCGATACGCCGAAGGCGCCGCGCGCGGTGGTGATGTCTCTTGCCGAAGACCAGCCGGACATTGCCTCGGCGATCATCCTGCGTTCGCCGGCGCTGACGGATGCCGATCTGGTCGACCTCGTCGGGCGCGGCAGCACGATGACGCGGGCACTCGTGGCATCGCGAGCGAGCCTTTCCCGCGCGGTTTCGGCGGCGATCGCCGAGGTGGGCGAGTGGGCGGAGGTTTTGACGCTGCTCGAAAACTCCGGCGCCGAGATATCGCGGACCACGCTGAAGCGGCTGGCGGAACGCCATGGCGCAGACGGCGACATCCGCAGCCTGCTGCTGCAGCGCGACGAATTGCCGGCGGATGCCAGGCATCTGCTGATGCTGCGGGTGAGCGAGGCGCTGGCCGGTCTCGACCTGGTGCGCGTTGCCGTCGGCAATGAACGCGCCCGGCGGATCACGGCCGAGGCGAGGGATGCCGGCACGGTGTCGCTCGCCGGATCGACCGCCGTGGCGGAACTGCCGGCACTTGTCGAGCACCTGCGGATCGACGGGCGGCTGACGCCGGCGTTCCTGATGCATGCGCTGTGCAGCGGCAAGGTGGACTTTATTGCCGCTGCCCTCGTCAATCTCTCAGGGCTCGACGACCGGCGCGTTCGCTCGATCCTGTCGACGGGCCGGATGCATGCGCTGCGGGCGCTCTACGAGGCGACAGGCCTGCCGCGGGATGTCAGCGCCGTTTTCGTCGAGGCGACGCTGTTGTGGCGCCGGGCCGCGACCTTGCCGATCGGCACGCTGCTGCAATCGGTTTCGACGCAATTGCTCGACAGGTTCCGCAGCGAGAGACTCGATGCGACTGCCGAGGGCGAATTGCTGGATATGGTCGAGAAGCTGAACATCGCCGAGCAGCGTCAGATGGCGCGCGACTGTGCGACGCTGGCCGCCTGAGCGGCTCGCCGCATCCGCCGGTCCATCGCTTAATTTATGTCACGCACCACGAGGCGGCCGTTCATCGGCTGCAACGGCCGGGCATTCATCTGGAACCGTTCCTTGAACTTGGCGATCTGCGCCATGGAGGCGGTGATCGGCGTCGTCATCATGTGCCAGCTCACCCCTTCGCTGCAGGGCGGCGTGGTCAGCGACCCCATAAATTTGAAGTAGGTATCCTGCTTCGGCAGGAATTTCGACAGGTCGGTTTCGATCGTCTCCAGCTTGGCGGTGGTGCCGGATTTTTCCGGGGCATTCCAGAAGATATCCTCGAGTTCGGTATTGACCGGGCCTTCCTCGATCATCACGCCGACCACGGCAAGCCCCCCCTTGGCGTTCTTGTGAACGAGATGCAGTTCCAGCGGATATTCCTTGCCCTCGATATGGTATTCGCTCGGCGTGTGGAAATGGAACTGCACCAGCTGGTATTCTTCACCGTCGGTGACGATGCTGTGGCCCGCGGGAACGTTGACCTGGATCGTGTGGCCGTTGTTGACGATCTCGGTCGGGATGGTTCCGTAACGGAAGCGGATCGCCGGCAGGTCGGCGGTGCTGGTGGACAGGATATCGATCGGCGACTGCACCTGGCCGAGTTCGCAGGCGTGAAAACCTTCGTTGAGGACCGCCCAGTGATCCGGCCCTTGCGGGCCGTCGTAAGTCCAGTGGATATCGTGGGAATCGACCGCCCAGGCGGTCGAGGCGGAAAGCGCGGCGAAAAGCGAAAGGGTCAGCAGGCGGTGCATGGCGATGATCCGCATCAAGAGCTCGGGTTGGAGCCGAGAATAGCGGAGGGGCTATGAATCTTCCGTTATCGCGCCGACGCGCCGCAAGTCGTCATGGGAAAGCGGCCGGACATACGTCAGGCCGCCGATTCCTCTTCCTGCTTGACGAGGGGCGGGGAGGCTGGTTTCGCCGTGACCGTCGCCTGCGCCAGGGGCTGCGTCTGCGGGTCCTCTGCGGAGATTTCCGCCTCGCGCAGCCATTCGCGCCAGATGGCCACCAGAAGCGCCATCAGCACCGGGCCGATGAACAGGCCGAGGAAACCCATCGTCTTGACGCCGCCGATCAGGCCGAAGAATGTCGGCAGGAACGGCAGCTTGATCGGGCCACCGACAAGCCGGGGCCTGAGCGTCTTGTCGACGATGAACAGCTCCACCGAACCCCAGACGAACAGGCCGATACCGGCAATGGGCGCGCCGCTGGCGACGAGGTAGATCGAAATGAGCGTGAATGACAGGGGGGCACCGCCCGGTATCAACGCCATGACGCCGGTCAGGACGCCGAGGGTCACGGGCGAGGGGACGCCGGCGATCCAATAGGCGATGCCGAGCACGATGCCTTCACCGATGGCGATCAGCGTCATGCCGGTGACGGTGGAACTGATGGTGGCCGGCACGACGCGGGAAATGCGCTCCCAGCGGGTCGGCAGGATGCGCTCGCCGAGAAGATCGACCTGCTTTGCGAAGGCTTCGCCGTTGCGATAGACGAAGAACAGCGCAATCATCATGAAAAGCAGGGTCAAAAACAGATGGAAGGCGCCGCCGCCGGCCGCCAGAACCGCCCTGTAGATGTTGCCGATATTGGCGCCGCTCGCCACCTGCATCAGCGCGCCGATGGAGCCGGGGGTGGAGATATGTTTTGTCCACTGCTCGCCGATCCAGGGGCCGACGCCTGGAAGTGCGACCATCCATTCCGGAACGGGAGCACCGTCGCGATTGGCTTCGACGATCCAGGTAAACCACTGCCGCACTTCATCGATGGTGTAGAACACCGCGATGGTGATCGGCACCACGAGGAAGGCGAGGATCAGCGTGATGGCGATCGTCGCGGCGATGGTGCTGTTGCCGCCGACATTGCGCTGCAGCTTCGAATAGATCGGCCAGCTGGCAAAACCGATGACCAGGGCGGCCAGAACCGGCACCAGGAAACCGTGGAAGAAGTAGATACCGGCGAAAAAAACCAGCACCAGAAGCCAGCGGGCGGCCGAGAGCGGCGGGATCAGGGCGGCGCGCAGCGGGGTCGAGGGACCGAGCCATCGCGGTTCGCCGCGGCTTCGTGTGGGATCAGGGACGGTCAAGACAACTTCTTTACAGGTTCGCGTTTGCCACAGACTATGGGTGATCGAAGCCGGCGTTTCAAGCTTCCGTCCGCAAGTGCGGCTGCCGTTTCCTCCACCCCGCGAGGATACTAGCAGCCAATCTCTAAAACATTATGGCAGGGCAGGGTTTATCGATTGCTGCACCGGGATGCGGCCATATCCGCTTGTCCGGTCAGATGTCGAGGTTTTCCGCGAAAGCCGCGCGCTCCTGGATGAAACGGAAGCGGGCGTCCGGCTTGGTTCCCATCAGCGCGTCGACCGCGTCGCGGGTGCCTTCGAAATCCACCTCGTCGATGGCGACGCGCAGCAGCGTGCGTTTCGACGGGTCCATGGTGGTTTCCTTGAGCTGTGCCGGCATCATCTCGCCAAGGCCCTTGAAGCGGCCGATTTCCACCTTCTTGCCCTTGAAGGTAGTTTCCATCAGTTCCTGCCGATGCGCGTCGTCGCGGGCATACAGCGTCTTGCCGCCCTGGGTCATGCGGTAGAGCGGCGGCACGGCGAGGAACAGGTGGCCGCCGCGCACGAGCTCCGGCATTTCCTGGTAGAACAGGGTGATCAGCAGCGAGGCGATGTGGGCGCCGTCGACATCGGCATCGGTCATAATGATGATGCGTTCGTAGCGCAGGTCTTCTTCGCGATATTTCGTGCGCGTGCCGCAGCCGAGCGCCTGGATGAGATCGGCGATCTGCTGGTTGGCGGACAATTTGTCACGGCCGGCGCTGGCGACGTTGAGGATCTTGCCGCGCAGCGGCAGGATCGCCTGGTTGGCGCGGTTGCGCGCCTGCTTGGCGGAGCCGCCGGCCGAATCGCCCTCGACAATGAACAGTTCGGCGCCTTCGGCGGTGTTTTGCGAGCAATCGGCAAGCTTGCCGGGCAGGCGCAGCTTGCGAACGGCCGTCTTGCGGTTGACTTCCTTTTCCTTGCGGCGGCGCACCCGCTCGTCGGCACGCTCGATCACCCATTCGAGCAGTTTTGCCGCTTCGGCCGGATTGTCGGCGAGGTAGTGGTCGAAGGGGTCGCGCAGGGCGTTTTCGACGATCCGCTGGGCCTCCACGGTGGCGAGCTTGTCCTTGGTCTGGCCGACGAATTCCGGTTCGCGAATGAATACGGAGAGCATGCCGACGGCCGAAATCATCACGTCGTCGGTGGTGACGATGGCGGCGCGCTTGTTCTGCGTCAGTTCCGCGTAGTTCTTCAGGCCCTTTGTCAGCGCGATGCGCAGGCCGGCCTCGTGGGTGCCGCCTTCGGGCGTCGGGATGGTGTTGCAGTAGGAATGGATCTGCTGATCGCCGCCATACCAGGTGACTGCCCATTCCATCGCGCCATGGCCGCCGGTCTTTTCCGTGCGGCCGGAAAAGATCTCGCGGGTGACGGTGAATTCCTTGCCGAGCGTCGCCTGCAGGTAATCCTTGAGGCCGCCGGGGAAATGGAAGACGGCCTTTTCCGGAAACTCAGAACCTTCCGGCAGCACGCCGGGATCGCAGCTCCAGCGGATTTCGACGCCGCCGAACAGATAGGCCTTCGACCGCGCCATGCGGAAGATGCGGCCCGGATCGAAGCGGACGTGATCGCCAAAAATCTGCGGATCGGGGTGGAAGCGCACGCGGGTGCCGCGGCGATTGTGGACGTCGCCCAGTTCCTCCAGCCCGCCCTGCGGCAGGCCGCGGGAAAAACGCTGGCGATAGAGCTTGCGGTTCCGCGCCACTTCGACTTCGAGCAGATCGGAGAGCGCGTTGACGACGGACACGCCGACGCCGTGCAGGCCGCCCGAGGTCTCGTAGGCCTTGCCGTCGAACTTGCCGCCGGCATGCAGCTTGGTCATGATCACTTCGAGCGTCGACTTGCCGGGCACCTGCGGGTGGTTTTCCACCGGAATGCCGCGACCGTTGTCGGTGACGGTCAGGAAGCCTTGCGTGTCCATGTGCACTTCGATGAAGTTGGCATGGCCGGCGACCGCCTCGTCCATCGAGTTGTCGATGACTTCGGCAAAAAGGTGGTGCAGCGCTTTCTCGTCGGTGCCGCCGATATACATGCCGGGACGCATGCGCACCGGCTCCAGCCCTTCAAGGACACGAATGGCCGAAGCGTCGTAGGTGTCGCTCGACGTCGGCGGGGGCGCCGGGCTGCGTGTTGCAGGCTTGGCGGCGGGCGCCATGGCCTGCGGTTCCGGCTGCGGCTGCGCCGGGACTGCGGAAAAGAGATCGTTGTTATCCATCGAATTCTTCAGATCTTATCCTTCAAGGCCGATCGGGCCGGCGCTGGGAGAACGCGGCGCTCGCACGGCCACCGTATTTGTACCTGCTTTGTTCGTCAGGTCGCGAATCGCCGGAATTATGACGGAATCCCTGCAAAAGCGCGATGCCCGGCAAATCAGCGGCAAACTTTGGCATCAGGATTGCTTTGCGAAGCCGGGGATGGCAAGGCAGAACCGCAGTGCAAAGGAACGGTGCGGCACATGTCCACAACTCATTTTCGGATTCTGGCTCGAATTCTTGCTTTGACGGCACTTTTCGCCGGGTTTCTGTCGCCGGCCGTGGCGGGCGCGGAGACGCTGCAGCCTTTCAAGGACGACCTGTTTTCCGGCCAGACGGTGCTGGAAAGCCGCGACGACGGCGATTTCCAGCGCATCGACTATCAGAAGATGCGCGACATCTACGAGCGCGACCAGATCCCCGAACAGCGGGTGAAGCGGCGTTTTGTCGATCTCGGCATCAAGAAATACCAGGCGAACGAAACGCTGGGGCTTGGCGGGCGGAAGCTCGATCTCTTTCGCGCCGGAGCGGCCCGAAACGCTGCCTTTACGGTGATCTTCATCCACGGACGCGGCGGCGACCGGCGGCTGGGCGCCAACGACTACCGGTTCGGCGGCAATTTCAACCGGCTGAAGAACCTGGCCGTCAAAAATGGCGGCGTCTATTATGCGCCGAGCGTGCGCAGCTTCGACGCCGCCGGCGTTTCCGACGTTGCCGGGCTGATCCGTTATGCCGTGACGCAATCGCCGGGACGGCCGGTGATTTTGACCTGCGCCTCGATGGGCAGCTTCATCTGCTGGGGCGTGACACGCGAGACGGAGGCAAGCCTGCTGTCTAGCATGGTGATCCTCGGCGGTACGACCGATCCCGATTTTACGCAGAGCGTTTTCCACAAGGCGAAGCTGCCGATCGCATTCTTTCACGGAAGCGAGGACAGCGTTTATGCCGCAACGGACCAGATCGCCTTCTACGACCGGCTGCACAAGGCCGGTTATCCCGCCCGCTTCACCCTGTTCGAGACGGGCTCGCACGGCACGCCGATCCGCATGGTCGATTGGCGCGCGGTGTTGAACTGGCTGCTTGCGGGCCGTTGACGGGCATGGCGGCACCGGACGATCAAAACCTGCCGGACAGGCAAACCCTTTCCGCCGATCGTTTTGAAAACGAGGCGGCCGATCTTAACGGGCCGTTTCTTGGCGTCGGCGGGCGGCTGTCGGGCGGCGCGCTCGTCCGCAACGGCGGCAGGCTGATTGACATGCGGCCGCGCAACCGCATCCTGTCCTTCGATCCCGGCACCGGCGTCATCGACTGCGAAGCCGGGGTGACGTTGCGGGCCGTCGTCGGCAGGGCGGTGGCGCAACGGTTCTTTCTTCCCGTTACGGCAGGCAGCGCTGCGGCGAGCATTGGCGGCATGACCGCGACCGATCCTGCCGGGCGAAACCGGATGCAACGCGGGTGTTTTTCGGAACATGTGCGGTCGTTGCGGCTGATGAGAAGTTCGGGCGAGGTGCTGACCTGTTCGCGCCGGGACAATGCCGAATTGTTTGCCGCGACGCTGGGCGGATATGGCCTGACCGGGCTGATCCTCTCCGTCGAATTGCAGTTGATGAAGGTACCATCGGCGCATGTGCAGCGCCACACCTTGCGGTTTTCAACGCCGGAGGACGGGCTGGCGCTTGCCCGGGAGCGGGCGGAAATCCATGAATATGCCTGGGCCTGGCTGGATAGGGCCGGACGGGGTGTGGTCATCGCCGCCGATCACGCCGATGCCGGCTCGGAACTGCCCGACATGCCGAAACGCCGCCGCCTGCCTTTGACCGTGCCGCTGCAGCCATGGTTTTTTCAACCGCGCATCGTCCAGGTCGCGGGCAGGATTGCCTGGCACGCGACCGGGGGCGGGGACGCGGCGAAGACGGTGGCGTGGTGGGATTTCTTCTGGCCGTTGGAGGCATGGCCGTGGACCGGCGGAGCGCGGCTGCTGGCGGCCTTCCGCCGTTTTGCCGTGGACGTGCCGCCGGCGGGCTCGGCGGGATTTTTGGAGGCGTGCCGGGCGGCGCTGCGGAGAGCCGGCAGGACGCCTGTGCTGACGGAGTTCCGGCCGGGCAGCGATCGCGACGGTTTCCTCTTCGTTTTCCCCGAGGACGGGCGGGCGACGACGGCGCTCATCGGCCAGCTTGCGGCGATCGCCCGGACGTATGACGGCCGGCGCCTGCCGGTCGATATCGATCTTGCCGGGGAGGAGGCATGGCCCCCGCCGGCATCGCTGGAAGACTGGCGGGACCCGCGCTTTGCCGCCGATCTCTGGGCGGCCGGCGAAAATTAACTGTGCCTGCCCGAAAACTTTCGCTTTCCGGTAAAATTTTGCCGGATTTCGTTGATTCCCCGCCCATTGTGACTATGAAGGGGATCAGTCGCAGGGGAAACGGTGACGGCGCGGGGCTTTCGTTCAAGGGCTGTCCCAAGGGGAGCTTTCGTTACGTCAGCCTTTCTCCGGCATTCAATTCTCGCCAACCAAGAATGGATCGTCTGATGACCCCGGATGTTCGCCCGCTTGTCGCGGGAAACTGGAAAATGAACGGCACGCGTGCCTCGCTCGACCAGATCAAGGCGATGGCCGAGGGCGTCCTTTCGCCTCTCTCGGACAAGGTCGAGACATTGATCTGCCCGCCGGCGACCCTGCTTTACGTCGCCACCGCGCTGTGCACCGACAGCCCGCTCGCCATCGGCGCGCAGGATTGCCACCAGAATGCCTCCGGCGCCCATACGGGCGACATTTCGGCCGAGATGATCGCCGATTGCTACGGCACCTATGTGATCGTCGGCCATTCGGAGCGGCGGACGGACCATGCCGAAACCGACCATCTGGTGCGCGCCAAGGCGATTGCCGCCAATGCGGCCGAACTGACCGCGATCATCTGCATCGGCGAGACGGCCGAACAGCGCCAGGCCGGCCAGACGCTCGACATCCTGAAGCGTCAGCTTGCCGGTTCCGTTCCGGACGAGGCGACTGCGGAAAACACCGTTATCGCCTATGAGCCCGTTTGGGCGATCGGCACCGGCCTGACGCCGACCGTGAAGGATATCGAGGAGGCACATGCCTTCATGCGCAAGGAACTGGTTGCCCGCTTTGGAAACCAGGGCAAGACCATGCGCATCCTCTACGGCGGCTCGGTAAAACCCGGCAACGCCAAGGAACTGATGGGCGTCGCCAATGTCGACGGCGCATTGATCGGCGGCGCGAGCTTGAAAGCCGCGGACTTCCTCGCCATCTACCGTGCGTACGAAGAATTGCTGGCTTGACGTCTTCAAAATGCCATGGGGGCTTGGAATAGACGAAAGCCTCATGTAAAGAGCCGCCAACGCGTTTTGACTTTGCCCGCAAGAGGCAGGACTGGAAACCCATGCAGACCGTATTGATCGTCGTTCACCTCATGATCGTGCTGGCGCTTGTCGGCGTCGTGTTGATCCAACGCTCCGAGGGCGGTGGCCTGGGCATCGGCGGCGGTTCCGGTTTCATGTCGGCGCGCGGCACGGCCAATGCGCTGACCCGCACGACCGCCATTCTTGCCACGCTGTTCTTCATCACCTCGCTGGCCATGGGCATCCTCGCCCGCTACGAATCGCGGCCGAGCGACATCCTCGACCGTATCCAGAGCACGACGGGCCAGGGCAACGGCGTCCTCGACCAGCTCGGCGGCACGACCAACACCAATGGCCAGCAGCCTGCGGCCGACACCGACGGTGCCGTTCCGGCCACCGGTGACGCGCAGCCGACGACCGGCAACGGCACGTCGACGACCACGACGGACACCAACACAACCGGTGTTCCGACAGGTCAGTAACAGACTTCTCAGATCAAGCGCCGGCAGGCTCGAAAGACCCTGCCGGTTTTCTTTTGTTGATTATCCACTGCCAGACCCCGAAAAATTCACAACATGGATTTTTGGGCTGGTGGAATCGTTTGTGAAAAGGTAACCGGTGACTCCCATGGCGCGATATGTATTCATCACTGGCGGCGTGGTTTCTTCTCTTGGCAAAGGAATTGCGGCTGCGGCTCTCGGGGCTCTTTTGCAGGCACGCGGTTACCGCGTGCGCCTGAGAAAGCTCGACCCCTATCTCAACGTCGATCCGGGCACCATGAGCCCGACGCAGCACGGCGAGGTCTTCGTGACCGACGACGGTGCGGAAACCGACCTCGATCTCGGCCACTATGAACGGTTTACCGGTCGCTCCGCGACCAAGACCGACAACATTACCACCGGCCGGATCTACAAGAACATCATCGACAAGGAACGTCGCGGCGACTATCTCGGCGCCACCGTCCAGGTCATCCCGCATGTGACCAACGAGATCAAGGACTTCATTACCGAAGGCAATGAAGACTACGACTTCGTGATCTGCGAGATCGGCGGTACCGTCGGCGACATCGAGGCGATGCCGTTCATGGAAGCCATCCGCCAGGTCAAGAACGACCTGCTGCGCGGCACGGCGATCTTTGTCCACCTGACGCTGATGCCTTACATCCCGGCCGCCGGCGAGCTGAAAACCAAGCCGACGCAGCATTCGGTCAAGGAACTGCAGGCGCTCGGCATCCATCCCGACATCCTGCTGGTGCGCGCCGACCGCGAAATTCCGGAACCGGAACGCCGCAAGCTGTCGCTGTTCTGCAACGTGCGGCCATCGGCCGTCATCCAGGCGCTCGACGTCGCCAACATCTACGACGTGCCGATGGCCTATCACAAGGAAGGCCTCGATAACGAGGTGCTGGCCGCCTTCGGTATCGAGCCGGCGCCGAAGCCGCGCCTGGAGCAGTGGGAAGAGGTCTGCAACCGCATCCGCACGCCGGAAGGCGAGGTGACCATTGCCATCGTCGGCAAGTACACCGGCCTCAAGGACGCCTACAAGTCGCTGATCGAGGCGCTGCATCACGGCGGTATCGCCAATCATATCAAGGTCAAGCTCGAATGGATCGAATCGGAAGTCTTCGAGAAGGAAGATCCGGCGCCCTATCTCGAAAAGGTGCACGGCATCCTCGTTCCGGGCGGTTTTGGCGAGCGCGGGTCGGAAGGCAAGATCCTGGCGGCGCGGTTTGCCCGTGAACGCAAGGTGCCCTATTTCGGTATCTGCTTCGGCATGCAGATGGCCGTCATCGAGGCGGCCCGCAATCTGGCGGGTGTCGAAGCCGCATCCTCGACCGAGTTCGGCTCGACCAAGGAGCCGGTCGTCGGCCTGATGACGGAATGGGTCAAGGGCAACGAGTTGCAGAAGCGTTCTGCTGCCGGCGACCTTGGCGGCACGATGCGTCTTGGCGCCTACAAGGCGGCGTTGAAGAAGGGCACGAAGATTGCGGATATCTACGGCTCGACCGACATCTCCGAGCGTCACCGCCACCGCTACGAAGTCAACATCGACTACAAGGACCGGCTGGAAAGCTGCGGCCTCGTCTTCTCCGGCATGTCGCCGGACGGCGTGCTGCCGGAAACGATCGAGTATCCGGATCATCCGTGGTTTATCGGCGTGCAGTATCACCCCGAGCTGAAGAGCCGCCCGCTGGAGCCGCATCCGCTTTTTGCGAGCTTCATCGAGGCCGCGCTGGAGCAGAGCCGGCTGGTTTGATAGGTTTTGGGGTCTTCGGGCTTTTTGTGAAGCCCGAGGATCTGATCATAAAGATTTTATGCAGTTGAAAACCGGCCGTTGGCCGGTTTTTGCATTTCAGGGGATTGTTACGGCGTCAGGTCCGTCAGCAAGTCTGCCGAACGGTCGATCAGCACGTCGCTGAATTCGTCGCCGCCGTCCTTGGCGGTCAGCATGTCCTTCAACTCCGCCAAGGTGAGCGTCAGAATGAAATGCCCGTCCTCGCGCAGGGCGGATTGCATGGCCCGCCGCGCGCCGGCGTCGAGGCCGCCGCGGCAGACGATCACCAGCACGGTACGCAGGGCGCCGGTGGACAGATGCCGGACATTCGACAGGATATCGCCCTGATCCAGCGGCTCCGTGTCGTTTTCGAATGAGAACAGGACGTAGCGGCATCGAAAATCCTCGCTCAGCGAGATCCAGAATTCGTGTTTCGGCACGAGGCGCGCGATGAGGTTGGGGCGGTGCAGCCGGTCGTCGATATGCGGCTGCGAATTCCAGCGCTGGAACTGGTCGGCGAACAGGTAGCGGATCGCCTTGTCGCACAGTTGCTCGAATTTCTTCACGCCTTCGCGGCCCGGCTTGACCTGGTCGAGATCGGCGATCAGGCGCGCTCCCTCGTTCTTGGTCTTGATGCGCGGCGACTGCTCTTCCAGTTGCTGAAGCTCGTCGGAAAACAGTTCGCGGCCGGCCGCGCCCGGATCGGCCTCGCGCAGCAGGTCGGCAAGCGTATCGGCGAGCGTCGGCGTCTTGGCGGTGAGCAGCAGGAGGTCGGCGAGGCCCCAAAGCGCGGCGCCGTGGCGCTCCGTTTCGGCCCGCATCGCCGGCGTGATCTCGCAGGTGACGATCATCATCGCGTTCTTGGCCTTCTTGGCGTCGCGATGTTTCTTCAGCTCTTCCAGCGCATTGCGGAACAGGGTGAGATCGACCCGGCGGCTGCGGTAGAACTTTGCCTCGACGACTGTCAGGTCGGCCTCGGAGGGCCGCTTGATGGTCAGGTCGGCGGTGGAGACGGCGGTGCGCCCATGCTTCTGCTTCCAGCCGGCTTCCATGATCAGGAAGCTTTCGCGCGTCAGCAATTTTTCGCACAGCATCTTGAAGCCGATCTGCAGTTCCTTGTGCTTCGGCGTGCGTTCCAGCATGCGTTACTTCCCCATCCGGCTGATTCCCCGTGGAATCGATTTAGGGCCGCTTGTTTCCGGCGGTCCACCAAATCTTCCGTCGTCAACCGAAAATGCCGGGGATAGTTCCTGCCAAGCGGGCCAGGAAGCGCTGCGGCGCGGCTTTCGCCCCTCCAGCCAGAGTTTTCAGCGGTCCGCGGATACTGTCCCGGGGCGCAGGAGCAGGATCGGGCAGGGCAGGCCGGCCGGCAGTTCCGGGGCATGCGGCGGGCGGATGATCAGGCAATCGGAATGGGCAAAAATCTTCATCATCGACGAATCCTGCTTGCCATAGCTTTCCGCCAGAAGGTTGCCTTCGGCATCGCGGCTCAGCCTGGCGCGCAGATAATCCTGCCGCTGGTCGTTGGCGGGCAGGGCTGCGGCGGCAAGGGCTGTTGCCTCCCGCCTTGCGGGCGGCAGGTGCGAAAGCTTGCGCAGCAGGGGTTCGAGGAACAGCAGGCCGCAGACCAGCGTCGAGACCGGATTGCCGGGCAGGCCGAGCACATGCGTGTTGCCGAGGCTGCCGACCATCAGCGGCTTGCCGGGACGCATGGCGATACGCCAGAAATCGAGCTGCATGCCGGCATCGACCATGGTCGACTGGACGAGGTCGTGATCGCCGACCGAGGCGCCACCGAGCGTCACGATGACATCGACGCCATCCTCGCGGGCGCGGTCGATCGCAGCAGTGATCTGCTGCTTGTCGTCGGGCACGATGCCGAGATCGAGGATATCGGCGCCGGCATTGCGGGCGAGCGCTGAAATGCCATAAGTGTTGGACGCGACGATCTGGGCCATGCCCGGCTGATTGCCCGGCGTCACCAGTTCGTCACCGGTGGCGATGACGGCGACCAGCGGGCGGCGATAGACGGGCAGGGTGGCATGGTTCATCGCCGCCGCAACCGTCAGCCTGGAAAAATCGAGCGGCGTGCCGCGTTTCAGCACTACCTCGCCTTCGGCGAAATCCTGGCCACGCGGGCGGATGTGGCGGCCGGCGATCGGCACGAAACTGTTGCGGATGCGGTTGCCGTCGAGCCGTTCGGCATCTTCCTGGATCAGCACGACATCGGCGCCGGCCGGCACGGGAGCGCCGGTGAAGATGCGCACCGCCTCACCTTGTCCGACCGTGCCGGAAAAGGCGTGGCCGGCGGACGACGTGCCGATGACGGTTAGTTCGCTGCCGATTTGTGAGGCATCGCCACTGCGCAGCGCATAACCGTCCATGGCCGAAGCGTCGAAGGGCGGCTGGGTCAGGCGGGCGGCGAGATCTTCCGCCAGTACGCGGCCATCGGCGGCATGCAGCGACACCGATTCGATGTCGATTAGCGGTTCGGTCCTGGAGAGCAGGCGCTCCTGCGCCGCGGCGACGGCGAGCAGGCTCATCTCAGGGCCTCCGGCAGGCGATAGTCGCCCGACTTGCCGCCGGTTTTTTCGACGAGGCGGATGCCGCCGATCTCCATGGCCTTGTCGGCTGCCTTGGCCATGTCGTAGATGGTCAGCGCCGCGACGGAGACGGCAGTGAGCGCCTCCATCTCGACGCCGGTGCGGCCGGTGAGTTTTGCCGTCGCCGTGATCCTGAGGCCGGGCAGGGTGTCATCCTGGGTGATGTCGACACTCACCTTGGTGAGCATCAGCGGGTGGCAGAGCGGAATGAGGTTGGCCGTCTGCTTGGCGGCCATGATGCCGGCGAGGCGGGCGGTGCCGATGACGTCGCCCTTCTTGGCATTGCCTTCACGGATCAGCGCCAGGGTTTCCGGCGCCATGCGGACGAATCCCTCGGCGGTGGCGACACGCACGGTCTCGGCCTTGTCGCCGACATCGACCATAAACGCCTCGCCCGAGGCGCCGATATGGGTAAGGCGGACTTCCGACATCAGGCGGCAGCCACGGTGCCGGCGTCACCGGTGAGCAGGGTGCGGGTGGCGGCGGTGACGTCGTCCTTGCGCATCAGGCTCTCGCCGACGAGGAAGGTGGTGATGCCGCAGGCCCGCAGCCGCTCGCAATCGGCATGGGTGAAGATGCCGCTTTCGCCCACCAGCAGCCGGTCACCCGGCACCATCGAGGCCAGTTGTTCGCTGACCGTGAGGCTGACGTCGAAGGTGCGCAGGTTGCGGTTGTTGATGCCGATGAGCGGCGAGGCGAGTTTCAGCGCCCGTTCCATTTCTTCCGCATCGTGGACTTCGACGAGCACGTCCATGCCAAGCGCGAAGGCTTCGTCTTCCAGGCGGCGGGCATCGTCGTCGGACAGGCTTGCCATGATCAGCAGGATGCAATCGGCGCCCCAGGCACGGGCTTCATGCACCTGGTAGGTATCGAACATGAAATCCTTGCGCAGCGCCGGCAGGCTGCAGGCGGCGCGGGCGGCGGTGAGGAATTCCGGGGCACCCTGGAAGCTCGGCGTGTCCGTCAGCACCGAAAGACAGGCGGCGCCACCGGCTTCATAAGCTGCGGCGAGTGCGGGCGGATCGAAATCCGGGCGGATCAAGCCCTTCGACGGGCTTGCCTTCTTGATCTCGGCGATCAGCCCGAATTTTCCGTCGGCCTGCTTGCGGCGCACCGCGTCGAGGAAGCCACGGGGCGCGGGCTGGCCAGCGGCGATGGCCTTCAACTCGTCGAGCGGCACGCGCGTCTTGGCGCTTGCGATCTCTTCGCGCTTGTAGGCTTCGATCTTGCGCAGGATGTCGGTCATCGCGCTCACTCCTTTTCGTTGGACACGGCCACCAGGCGGTCGAGCGCGGCAGCGGAGGCGCCGCTTTCCAGGGACTGGGTGGCGAGCGTCATACCCTCGCGGATGGTCGATGCCTTGCCGGCGACGACCAGGGCCGCAGCGGCATTGCAGAGCGAGATGTCGCGGTAGGCGTTGCGGACGCCAGACAGTACGGCACGCAGGGATGCCGCATTGGCTTCGCCGTCGCCGCCCTTGAGGTCGGCGAGCGTTGCCGTTTCGACGCCGAAATCGGCCGGCGTCAGTTCGAACTGGCGGATCTTCCCGTCTTCGAGGGCGGCCACCTTGGTGGTGCCCGTCGTGGTGATCTCGTCCATGCCGTCGCCATGCACGACCCAGACCGATTCGGAGCCGAGGTCGCGCAGCACTTCGGCCAGCGGCTCGACCCATTGCGGCGCGAAGACGCCGAGGAGTTGCCGCCTGGCGCCGGCCGGATTGGAGAGGGGACCGAGAAGATTGAAGATCGTCCTTGTGCCGAGCTCGACGCGGCTCGGGCCGACATGGCGCATGGCCGAATGGTGCATCTGGGCGAACATGAAGCCGATGCCGGCTTCGCTGATGCAGCGGCCGATATGCTCGGCATCGATATCGAGATTGACGCCGAGCGCCGAAAGCGCATCGGCGGCGCCGGATTTCGAGGAGAGCGCCCGGTTGCCGTGCTTGGCGACCGGCAGGCCGGCACCGGCGACGATCAGCGAGGCGAGGGTGGAGATGTTGTAGGTGCCGGTGCCGTCGCCGCCGGTACCGACGATGTCGACGGCATCGGCGGGCGCCTCGACCCGCAACATTTTCGCCCGCATGGTCTCGACCGCGCCGACGATCTCGTCGACGGTCTCGCCGCGCACGCGCATGGCCATCAGCAGTCCGCCGATCTGCGAGGGCGTCGCCTCGCCCGACATCAGGATGTCGAAGGCGTTACGCGATTCCTCGCGGGACAGCGCCTGGCGGTTGGCCACCTTGGCGATCAAGGGTTTCAGCAGCGACATGTCTCCCCCAATCCCGCTGTTATCGGACGGTCATCGCCTGTTCGGCGAGCGTCCGGTTGATGGAGACGCCGTATTGCGTCTGCAGTTCGCTGACCATCTGGTCGAGGATGTCGTCACCGGCAGCGCCGGCGATCGCCTTGATTTCCGCATCGTCGTTGGCCAGCACGTCGGTGGTCGGCTGTTCGTTGACTTCGGTGACCTTCAGCAGGATCTGGCCTTCGCCATCGGCGCTGGCGGCATTGGCGACGGTGCCCAGCGGGCCGCCGAATGCGGCAGTCACGGCGGTGCGGCCGAGAACCGGATCGTCGCTGTTGCGGCGCAGGCCGGTCTTTGTCTCGACGGCGATTCCCATCTCCGTAGCGAGGTCCGCCAGCGGCTTGCCCTTGGCGACTTCGTCCTTGAGGCTGGCGGCCTTGGCGGCAAGCGCTGCCTTCTGCTGCTCCGCGGTCCAATCGGCCAGCGCCTTCTCGCGGACTTCGGTCAGCGGGCGGTCGCGCTCGGCGATCACGTCGTCCACCTCGAACCAGACGTAACCGTCGCTGCCGAGCGACACCGGCGTCGTTTCGGCGCCGACGTCGGCCTTGAAGGCATCGGAGATCAAGGATGCTGCGGCCGGAAGATCCTTGACCTGTTCGCCCTGCTGATCGAGACCGCTGGCATCGACGGCATTGACGGTCACTGCCGACAGCTTGAGTTCCTTGGCGGCGTCTTCCAGTGTCGAACCGGAGGCACGCAGGTCTTCGAAACGGTCGTGGACGTTGAGAATTTCCTGGCTTGCGGCGGCAAGCGCCAGCTCGCGGCGAATGTCTTCCCTGACGTCATCCAGCGTCTTGGTGGTCTCGGCGCGGATATTTGTGACGCGGACGATGACCGGGCCGAAGGAACCCTGGACGACCGGCGTGGTGCCGCCGCTCGCCTTCACCGCGAAGGCGGCATCGGCAACGGCCGCATCGACCATGCCGTCACGGGTGAAATCACCGAGCAGCACGTCGGCCGGCGTCTTGCCCTGGTCGGTGACCAGCTGGTCGAAGGTCGTGCCGTTCTGCAGCGCCGTGGCGGCGGCATCGGCCATTTCCTTGTCGGTGAAGGTCAGCTGTTCGATGGTGCGGGTTTCCGGCGTGCGGTAGCTTTCCTTGCGCTTCTCGAAGTCTTCCTTGATGGCGTCCTCGGTGATATCGGCGGGCGCGGCGATGTCGGAGGGCTCGAGCTTCACGAAGGTGATCTTGCGGTATTCCGGAGCGCGATAACGGGCCTTGGCACCGTCGAACCAGCTCTGCAACACATCGTCCGCCGGGGTCTTGATCGGATCGATATTGGCGTTGGTCAAAAGCAGGTAGTCGATGCCGCGGCTTTCCGTACGGTAATGCTTCAGCGCGGCAACCAGGGTTGCCGGCGGCGTGAAGCCGTCGGAAACGGCATCGACGATCTGGCTGCGCACGGCAACCTTGCTGCGCTCCTGGATATAGTCGTCCTCGCGCAGGCCGGCATTGCGCAGGCGCGTCGAGAAGAGCTGGCGGTCGAACTGGCCGTTGACGGCGCGGAAGGCCGGGTCTTCGGCGATCAGCGTCGCAAGGCGGTCTTCGGAAAGGCCGAGATGCAGGTCTTCCGACAGCTGGTCGAGCGCGGCGCCGGCGACGAGCTGGGCATAGACCTGCTGGTCGATGCCGAAGGCGCGCGCCTGCTCCGGCGTCAGCTCCGTGCCGAACTGGCGGCTGAGATTGGCGACCTGTCGATGATAGGCGAGGCGGAACTCGTTGGCCGAGACCTTCTGGTCGCCGACGCTGATCACGCTGTTCGACATATCATGAACGATCGAACGCGAAACGCCCCATATGCCGAAGGAGAGGACCAGAAGCAGGAGGAGACCCTTGGCGACCCAGGTGCGGGCGCCCTTTCTCAGCAGTTCAAGCATCGGTATGCAAACCTCGTGTCAATTTCCGCGCCCTTGCGGCGAAACAATCGACGTTCCTTAAATCAATCTGCACAGGAAATGAAGCTGTGTACGGTGAAAAGCAGCACAGGGCGCCGCATCAGCCGGCTGCGACGATGAAACTGTTGCGGTGCGGGAACCAAAAAGCCAAACTCGGCGTTTAACACAGGCATTCAAAGGGAGATTTCCATGGCCGAGCTGAAGACCGCCACCGCCAAGATAGAAGCCGAGATGGCAGCCGACGATCTTGCCAACCAGATCGCCACCTTGCGCGCCGACCTTGCCAAGCTTTCCGAAAGTGTTGCAGCCCTCGGCCACGGCGCCAAGGCGGCTGCGGCGGAAGAGGCAAACCTGCTGATGGAGCGGGCGCGCGACAAGGTGCGGGAAGAGCCGCTGTTCACGCTGATCGCCACCGCCGGCATCGCTTACATGCTGGGTGTGCTCAGCCGCCGCTGAGCTTGCAATCCATCGCGACTCCATGACAGCGCCACCGGTTTACGGTGGCGCTGTGGCCGTGGCTTGCGCCACGACTATTTCATTTTCAGGCTCCATTCGCTAGTTTCGTCGCCTTCAACGAGGAATGCGCGACGTGACCATTGAATTTGCCGACAGCACCGAAAAGATGAGCGATACGCTCTATCGGACGATTGCCAGCATCGAGGGGCAGACCATAACGCTGCGTCAGTTGATGACGGCCATGGGTGAGCAGGGTTTCCTGTTCCTGTGCGCGCTTTTAACCCTGCCCTTCCTCATTCCCGTTTCCATTCCAGGCGTCAGCACGGTGTTTGGTGCGGCGATCATCATGATCAGCCTCGCCATCATTCTCAATCGCATGCCCTGGCTGCCCGCACGCTTGCTCAATCGCCAGATCGAGACGGAAAAGCTGGTACCGACGCTGCGCAAGGGGGCCGACATGGTGTCCAAGCTCGACCGTTTCGTGCGGCCGCGCCTGCGATTCCTGACGATGGCCGGCCTCGCCAACCGCCTCAACGGTGCCGCCATCATGTATGGCGGCATCCTGCTGATGTTCCCTCTTGGGCTGATTCCGTTTTCCAACACGCTGCCGGGCGTTGCCATCCTGTTGCTGGCCATCGGCATGTTGCAGCGCGACGGGATGACCGTGCTTGCCGGCTATTTCTTCCTTCTGGCGACGACGCTCTATTTCGGCGTGCTGGTCTATGCTGCCTATAGCGCCGGGCAGGGCCTGTCCGGCTTCTTCGTCTGATACGGTTCCAGCCGGGCATTTTCTGTGGTCGTGCCAAAATGGCGGCCTTGAAAAGGATTCGGAAACCATAGAGTCGCATAATCCCGCCGAAAGCAGGAAGGGTCGGGGTTATGGCAAAAGCAAAGGGTGGGGCTCGGCGCAAGACGACGGGCCGCCGGTCGAAGGCGCCGCGGACGTCGAAGCGCGCATGGCCCTGGCTGGCCTTGACGGTTCTGACTGCCGGCGGGCTTTATGCCTATGAACACCGCACCGACTGGCTGCCGCAAACGCCGAGCCAGATCGTCGTCTTCAAAAAGGAGGCCGAACAGCGCAAGGAGACGTCACCCGAAAAAACCGCATCGATCAGCCGCAAGACCGTTGTCGAGGAACGTGCGCTGCCACAGGCAAGTCGTGCCGGCACAAAAACGCAGAAGGATGTTGCAGCCATCCCGGTGCCGCAGGAACGCAAGCTCGACGAGCCGTTGGCGGGCGAGGGCTACAAGGCGCATTTCGCCTATTGCGGCACCACCGGGTTGAAGAACTGTGTCGTCGATGGCGCGACGTTCTGGCACCGGGGCATGAAGATCCGCCTCGCCGGCATCGATGCGCCAGGCATGCACCAGGCCGGTTGCGACGACGAACGCCGCCGCGGCTTTGCAGCCGCCGTCAAATTGAAGGAATTCCTGAACGCCGGCCCGTTCGACCTTGCGCCTGCCGGGGGCGAGGATGGGGAAGGAAAGGATGACAAGTTCAGGATACTCACCCGCGGCGGCAAATCGCTGGCCGACGAGTTGCTGTCGCTCGGCCTTGCCCGGCCAAAGAGCGGCGCCAGGGCAAAACCCTGGTGCTGAGCCAGCCGTCGATGACGATCTGAAGACGAAAGACCCGGCGCTGGCCGGGTCTCATGCTGTTCTTCGCCGGGCAGGGGCGGTTTGCGTCACTTTACCAGGCGGACGTTCGCCACAGCGCCGCTGCCGCCGCTGCCGGAATAGGGCTCCATCAGCCAGTTGGCGGAATTCATGATCATGGTGTTGACCACCAGCGAGATGCGGCTAACCTGGTTGGTGGTCGAGTTGTAGGTGACGTTCCTGTTCGGCAGATAGATGATGCCTTCCAGCACTTCGCCCTTCGAGCCGTTGAAGATATATTGCTGCTTGCTGGCGTTGTTGGCGGCATTGCTGGTCTTTTCGAACATCAATATGCCTTTGTAGGTGCCGCTGGTCGGGGCCGTTCCGGTGAATTTGACACCGCCGTTGACGCGCAGCTCGCTGTTGACGTCAGGGAAGTAGAATGTCACGCCTTCGGCATGGATGGTCGCATTGCTGTTGACGATCATCCGGCCCTTGATGATGTGCAGACCGGGCTGGAAGGTAATCGTCGGGCTGCCGTTGAAGGTGGTGTCGCAATGGACACCGGGATTGAGGCTGATCGTCTGGCCGTCCCTGGCGCCACTGGTGGTGCAGGTCGTCGGTACGACAGGTTCCGGCAGCTTGCCGGCATAGGGGTCTGCCTGTGCGGCGCAGCCATGCTCGACATTGGTCAGCGTGCCGCCGTTCTTGATGTATTGCGTGCCCTTGACGCAGAACTTGGCGGTATCGACCTTGGAGCCGGAATTCATGATATAGGCAGGATTGGCGGTGGAATGTACCTGGATGCTGCATCGTTCGGAATAGACGTTGGCACCGGAATTGATCAGCACGGCCTGGTTCTCATTGCCGAGCACATAGACGCAGGCTCCGTTGCTGGCCTGGCTGGCGATTGCCGTCGACGCGACGTTGATCGGCAAGGTTTCGATGCCGAGAAGAGCGAGGAACGGGGTCTTGACCGACGAATCGAGGGTGGCGGTGAGGCTGCCATCGGGGTTTTTGGAGAGGCCGAGCAACTCGTCGATGTCGATTTGCGGATCGACCTGCTTGGCGAGCATCGCCTTGGCTTCGGCGAGCTGGCTGGCGTCGTCGGATTTGGTTACGGCTGCCAGGGTTGCCGAGTCGAGAAGGCCCTGAAGGCGGGTTTTTTCGAGGTAGGCGCGGCCGAGATCGACCGAACCGCCGGCGGCGACGATCAGCAAAGGCAAAAGAAGCGCCGTCAGCACACCAAAGTTCCCGCTCCGGTTCCGGAGAAGCGCCGGTATTACGCTGCACGTTCCAGATCGCGGAGATTTGGCAGACATGATTTCCCTATCAGTGCTTAATGATTAGGTTCTCGAACCATGCGACCTGAATGCCACGGGGCACTTAAATTGGGGTTAGACGAAAAATTCAATTTTTAGGAAATGTCATTTTCGTGCGCATTTTTCGCGGTTTTGTGCCGCTCAAGATCGCTTTGCAGGCAGTAGCGGCATTAACCTGAAATCGAGGATACACGGAATTAACCATGGCAGGCCGGGCTGAATATTCGGAGGTCATGGCTCGATCATTTCACTGGCCGATTTGACGGCACCCGTATCACGGGCCTGGAGCAGCGGTATGGCCAGGATCGATCCCACCATGACAGCCAGTATCGCCAGCATAATCATTCGCAATTCTGCATCCTCTGACTTCGTCCGCTGTTGTCGTCAACGGGAATACCGGCTGTTTGTTCCGCCATTGCAAAAGTCATCGAAGACTTGCATCGCGATTCCAGTCACATGGCTATCGATGAAGGATTTGGGGAAATTAAGTCGACAAGATGTTGTGCAGTCGGCTGCGTGGAAGTGAATTTGGAATATGTTTTAGTTCCATAATGTAGATTATGCAATTTATTTATGTAGTCGCAAAGTTAGAATGCCCAGTCCCTGTCTGCTCGCCCGTCGCAATCCGCAGTGTGAAACCGACGCTAATGCACGCTGATCAATGCGGTTCCGATAACAGCGAGCGCGGCTCCGCCCCACGCATGCAGGCGTGGCATCTGGCCGCTTCTCAACCAGACCATCGGCAGGATGACGACGGGCGTCATGGAAGAAAGCGTCGAAACGATCCCGACATTTCCGGTGTTCAGCGCGGCCATCAGGAGTGACATGCCGAGCGCCGTGCCGAAAAATGCCGCCGTGATCGCAATGCCGAGATCGGCCGGGTGAAACCTGCTCGCGGCTTGCCGTCGGACCGCCGGCAGCGCAAGCAAGGCTCAGAAGAAGATCACTGCCAATCCCGATCGAATTGCCATGGCCGTGAACGGTTCGACGCCTGACGCCATCGCGGGTCGTGCCAGCAGGCTGCCAAGCGCCTGGCCAAAAGCCGTGAGGATTACGAGAGAAATTCCAAGCAAGGACGGCGGCGGCCCCACAGGAACGATGGAATCGTTCGGTTGTGCGTCGGAAAATGGCATCATTGCCGGCGGGCGACGGCGGCGAACACCGATCGCGATGATGATCCCCGTCAGGATCAGACCGACGCCGAGCCCCTGAGTTCCGGTGATCGTTTCGCCGAATGCGACGTATCCCATGATCAGCGCGAAGGGAGATGCCAGCGAGAACAGCAAGGCCGTCAGGCGTGGGCCGGCAATGTAGATGGCGGCGAAATAGGTCGTGCTGGCAATGGCGATGCCGAAGACGCCAGAGGCTGCCAGATACCAAACCTGCCAGCTTTCGAGCGTTCTCCACCCTCCCAGGGCCAAGGCGGCACAGGCCGTGATCACGAAGCCCGCCGTGATCTGCCAACGTGCAAGCCGGAGCAGCGGTACGCGTCCGTTGAGTTCGTTGATGAACATCGAACTGAGTGCGATACAGACTGCCGAACTGAGCGCAAAAGCCTCTGAAACAAACATCGAATTCCCCCTGGACATGGATTTACCCGCTCGAAGACACTAGCCTCACGAAAAAGATTGCCACGGGCACGAGGCTTTTGTCCGCGTGACTGGCAGTTCAAAGGTTCTTCATGGCTCTTCTCGATGCAAATGCTGTTCATCCCATTACCCTGCCCGACGGGACCGTCTATCGCGACACGGTCTATCTGAAGAGTGTCATAGATCATCCGCGGATGGAGATCGGTGATTTCAGTTATTATACGCATTCCGGAAAGCCGGAAGACACGGCCGCAATTCTGGCTCCGTATCTCGGGCATGGCGTTCGCGACAGGTTTCACCACCTACCCTTTTCGGATCTTCAAGCCGGAGACCTTCGGCTGCAAGGACCTGCCGGTAAAGGACACGGTTGTCGGCCACGACGTATGGATTGGCCATGACGCGGCGATCATGCCCGGCGTGCATATTGGCGCGGGCGCGATTGTCGCCGCGGCCTCGGTCGTTGCCCGTGATGTTCCGCCCTACGCCGTGGTCGGAGGCAACCCGGCGTCCATTATTCGCATGCGTTATCCCGGCGACGTTATCGACGCGCTTCTTCATCTCGCCTGGTGGGCCTGGCCGATCGACAAGATCGAGGCCAATCTCGCCGCTCTCGGCAACGGCGACATGGCGATGCTCAGGCTGGCGTGAACGATGAAAGCGCGGAATTTCGCGCGTCTGTTTCAGCAGGTGTGTCGTCGTGGCCGCTGACCTTCTGGCAAACTACGAGTTGACCGTTCCGACGTCTGAGGTGACACTCCGGCATCCAGGGAGAAGGAGACAACAATGGAAGAACCAGGCCGCTGGCGACATATGCGAACCGCGCCGAGGGACGGCAGCCGTATCCTCGTTACGATCCGGCCATCGGAACAGGGGCCGGGCGCCGTCGATCTCGCCTACTGGTCGAATGGCGATCAGTTCGGTGGAGAAGCCTGGCGTTCTTCCGATTCGGCTCCAGGCCGGATTATCGAATATGCGGAGCCGGAACTGAAATGCTGGATGCCCATGCCCGCGGCCGACGTCGATCGGATAATGTTGCCTTCCGCCTGGCAGGGCAAGGATGACGAAGAACTCGACGGGTCGGGAATCTGAGCTTCATAGAGGCCGTCGGCTGAGCGAGGTGCGAAACCCGCTGGATTGACGATGCAAGCGCGGCGCATCAGGCGACGATCTCGTGGCCTTGTGATTGTGCTACATGCGATCTGCGAAGGCGCCCTTTGCGCCCTGCCCTGTCGTGTCTCAGAGGCGCATTTCCGTTTCGGCGTCGAAGACGTGCACCTTTTCCGGGGCCGCGTCGAAACGGACTTCAACGCCTTCCGCGAACGGTCGCGAGCGATCGACGATGGCGAGGAACTGGCCGGCGGGTGCGGCGGTGCAGAGTTGCACGTCGTGGCCCATGCGTTCGACGAGCAACGCCCTGGTGCGGATCGGGCCGTCGTCGCTGACGACGGCGTCGGTCGGGCGGATGCCGCAGATGACCTTCTGGCCGGGCTTGACCGCGGCACCGGGCAGGACGCGGATCCGGCCGTTCGGGGTATCGACCGCCGGCTGCCCCTCGCCCGTCACCACCGTGCCCGGCATGAAGTTGATCGCGGCAGAGCCGATGAAATCGGCGACATATTTGCTCGCCGGCGTATCGTAGACCTCGTCGGGCGAGCCGATCTGCTCGATCTTGCCGGCGCGCATGACGACGATCTTGTCGGCCATGGTCATCGCCTCGATCTGGTCGTGGGTAACGTAGATGGTGGTGGTTTTCAGCCGGTTGTGGAGCTGGCGGATCTCGGTGCGCATGTGGGCGCGCAGCTTGGCGTCGAGGTTCGACAGCGGTTCGTCGAACAGGAACACCGAGGGTTCGCGCACCATGGCGCGGCCCATGGCGACACGCTGGCGCTGGCCGCCGGACAGTTCCTTGGGATAACGCTGCAGGTAAGGCGTCAGGTTCAGGACTTCGGCCGCCGCCTCGACGCGCCGCTTGATCTCGTCGGTCTGCACCTTGGCGACTTCGAGACTGAAGGCGATGTTGTCGTAGACCTTCATCGTCGGATAGAGCGCGTAGTTCTGGAACACCATGGCGATGTCACGGTCACGCGGATGGACGTCGTTCACCCGCTTGCCGCCGATCATCAGGTCGCCTTCGCTGACTGTTTCCAGGCCGGCGGTCATGCGCAAGAGCGTGGTCTTGCCGCAACCGGAGGGGCCGAGAAGCACGACGAACTGGTGTTCCTCGATGCGAAACGACACGTCGCGCATGATGTTGACCGCTCCGAAGGACTTGCCGATCCTGTTATATTCCACAGTTGCCATGAACACGCTCCACTGCGCCCGACCGGCGCCATAACTGCATTATTTCAAGAGAGCCGAGGCGCGGCGCGCCTCAGTATTTCTGCCGTGTCGGCGTGATGACGATTTCCTGCACGAGCGCCCGCTGCGGCAGCTGGTAGGCATTGAGAATCAGGTCGCCGACGATATCGGCCGGGATGCCGCCGCCGATCGCCGATTTGTTGGCCTTGTAGTTGGCCAGCGTCGTCTCGTCCTTGACGTGATCCAGCACTTCCGTGTCGATGATGCCGGGCGACAAGACGATAACACGCACGTCGTGCGGCGCCAGATATTCCCGCAGGCTTTCGGAGACGGCATGGACGAAAAATTTCGTGCCGCAATAGACGGTGTGATCCGGATAGACCTTGCGGCCGGCAATCGAGCTCATCATCACCAGCGTGCCCTGCTTGCGCTCGATCATGCCGTTCATGACGGCGTGAACCGTGTTCATCACGCCCTTGACGTTGATGTCGATCATCTCGTCCCAGTCTTCGGCCGGCTGCTTGGCGATATCGCCGAGACGGGCGATGCCGGCATTGGCGAACATCATGTCGACGGGGCCATGTTCCGCTTCGGCGTCGGCGACGGCTGCGGCGATCGCGGCGCGGTCGCGCACGTCCACCTGGCGCAGGACGGCGTTCGGCAGGTTGAGCGCTTTCAGCCGGTCGAGCCGGCGCGCCATCAACAGCAACGGGTGGCCGGCTGCCGAAAAGGCGCGTGCCGTCGATTCCCCGATGCCGGAACTGGCGCCGGTGATGGCGACCAACGGTTTCTTGTCCATGAACTCCTCCTCGACATTCACGAGCCTGCCCCTGGGCGAGGCTCCTCTCCCTTTATGCTGGATACGGCCGGCCGGGCCCCTGCCCGGCCGGCCGCCTTCACGCTTGCTGTCGATCAGCCCTTCAGGATGCCTTCGACCTGGCCGGCGATGTCGTCCATGGCTTCCTTCGACGAGCCGTAGCCGCCGGCGAAATACTTGCCGAGGCCGACCGGGATCGTGTCGGAGGAGATCTGTGCCCATTCCGGCAGGTCCGGCTCGGAGCCCATGTGGTTGGCGATGGTTTCGCGCACGACCTGCAGGTGGCGGGTCGTGCCGGCGCCGACGCGGGCGTTGGCCTTGATGCGCGGATCGTCATAGACGCTGGAGCGCGTCGGGCCGGTGCCGCCGCCCAGCACGGTGATGCCCACCTGGGTATCGGCGCAGGTGGCCCACTGCATGAACAGCCATGCTGCATCCGGGTTCTTCGAATATTTCGACACGGCGAGCGAGGAACCGCCCTGGTGGCCGACGCCGGGGATTTCGCCGTAGCCGGTTTCCTTGACCGTGCGCAGCGCGATCGGCTGCGGCGGAACGACGGCTTCGCAAAGACCGGAGATCTTCGTCTGGCTCGGATCGTCGAAATAGGGGAAGAATTCACCCCAGGAGAGCATGGAAGCGGCAACGCCCTGGGCAACCGCCTGTCCCTGACCGTCCCAGGTCCAGCCGTCGACGCCCGGGGGCATGATCGCCCGGAGCTTGCTGTAGTAGTCGAGGGCTGCGATGCCCTGCTCGTCATTGCCGCTGAACTTCTTGTCGGCATTGAAGATCGAGCCGCCATGGCCCCAGAGGAACGAGGTCCATTCGCATTCCAGCGCATAATGGCCCGATTTCATCTGGCCGGCATAACCGTAGGTGTTCGGACCCATCTGGTCGGTGATGGCCTTGGAGTTGGTGTACAGCTCCTCGAGCGTCGCCGGTGCCTTGAGGCCGAGCTTCTCGTAGATGTCCTTGCGGTAGATCATGATGAAGATCGGGATGTCGTAAGGTACGCCGACCCAACGATCCTCGTACTTGGCGATACCGTCGACGAGCGCCGGCAGGAAGTCGTCGAGATTGTAGTTCGGCATGGCGAGGTCGGCCTTGGCCGAATACTGCTCACGCGGATCGAAGACGTCCTGGCTGAAGCTCGCCGCCCAGCTCTGGTCGATGTAATAGAGGTCGTAGGTGCCGAGCGAGGAGGCGACGTCGAGCGTCAGCTTCTGCAGGACCTGCTCCAGCGGCAAGACTTCGATCTCGACCTTGATGCCGGTCGCTTCCTCGAAATATTTCTTGAGCTGCGAGTTGATGGCATTGGACGGCGGGGTGGATTCCGTTGCCAGCTTCAGCGTCGTGCCGGCGAAGGGCTTGCCCACGTCCTTCAGCCAGGCGATGACATCCGGCGAAGGCTGGTAGGCTTCCTGCGCCTGGGCGCTGGACATGCCGAAGAAGGGGCGATTGCCAAAACCCATGCCGAGGGCGCTGGCGCCGAGGCCAAGCTTGCCGGCAAAGCGCAGGAAATCGCGACGGTCCATCTGACCGCGGACATATTTGTCCGTTATGTTGGCCAGATAGCCTTTTCTGATGCTGTCTTTCATGTCTCTCCTCCTCAATGCGGGGCAACGTCATTGTTCCCCGCGGTTCATTCATCCTCTGGTCTGCCGGCGGGCTCTCCCGTCCCGTCCGGCGGATTACTGTTTCAGCGATCCCATCGTCAGGCCGCGCACCAGGTGGCGCTGCACCAGCATGATCACGATGAAGGCAGGTACGATCGCCGCGGCACCCAGCGCCGCCATGTTCCCCCAGGCCGTACCGATCGAGGTCACGAAGGTGGAGGAGACGACCGGAACGGTCTTGATGCTGGTCTGCGTCAGCGTCAGCACGAACAGGAATTCCGTCCATGAGAAGATGAAGCAGAGCACGGCGGTGGCGGCGATGCCGCCCTTGGCCATCGGCAGGACGATGCGCCGGAAGATGGTCCAGCGCGAGGCGCCGTCGAGCAGCGCGCTCTCGTCGATCTCGGACGGGATGTCGTCGAAGAAGCTCTTCATCAGCAGCACCGCCAGCGGCAGGTTCATCAACCCGTGTACCAGGATGACGCCGAGATAGGTGTCGAGCAGGCTGAACTGCTTGAAGATGAAGAACATCGGCACGGCGACGGCCACCGGCGGCATCATGCGGGTGGACAGCACCCAGTTGACGAACTCATGCCGTCCGCGAAAATGCATGCGCGACAGGCAATAGGCGGCGAGCGTGGCGACGACGATAGCAAGCACGGTCGACATCGAGGCGATGACGATTGAATCCCACAGGCGCGGCGCCATGTAGAAATTGCCGCCGCCCGGCGTCACCGCCTCCTGGGCACCGAAACCGAAACCCAGCGATATGCCGAAGACCTGTTCGAAGTTGCGCGCCGTCGGCTCGAAATCGACGAAGATCGGCGGCCAGTTGAAAATATCCTTGGCGTTGCGGAAAGCGACCGTCGTCCAGAAATAGATCGGGAAGAAGAAGACGCCGACAACGAGCCATCCGGCGATGGTACGAAGCGTTCTGATACCGCGACTCTGGTGCATCTTACCACCTCACCTTGAAGACACGGATGAAGATATTGGCGAGCACCATGATGATCGCCAGGCTGACGAGGCTCAATGTTGCGCCGTAACCCCACTTGATGAAGCTGAAGGTCTGTTGCCAGGCATAGAGGCTCAGCGTGTAGGTGGCCGTGCCCGGCCCGCCGGAGGTCATGACGAAGACGTAGTCGAAGACACGGAACAGATCGATGCCACGCAGCAGCACGGCGACGGCGATCACCTTCGACATCATCGGCAGCGTCAGGCGGCGGAACATCTGGAAGGCGGAGGCACCGTCTATCATCGCCGCTTCGTAGGGCTCGGCCGGAAGCGAGCGCAGGCCGGCCATGAAGATCAGCACCATGAAGGGTGTCCATTGCCAGATCTCGGCCACCAGCACGCCGGCCAGCGCCGTGGAGGACGTGGCGAGGATCGGTGTCGTCTTGTCCAGCAATCCCAATGAGTTGAGTATATAGGTCAGCACCCCGAACTGGGCGTCCTCCATCAGCAGGAACATCATGCCGGCGATGGCGGGCGGAATGACCAGCGTCAGCGACAGGATGGCGCGCAGCCCGCCGAAACCCGGCAATTCCGCATCGAGCAGCAGCGCGATCGCCATGCCGAGCACGATCTCGAAGACCAGCGCCACGGCAAAATAGACGAAGGTGACGCCGAGCGAACTCCAGAAGCGGGTGTCTTCCCAGAGTTGCTGCCAGTTCTGCATGCCGACAAACTGGATGGCGCGCTTGCGCGGGAAATATTCGTGGAAGCTCAGCCAGATATTGTAGAACAGCGGATAGATGGTGAAGACCACCAGCAGCGCGACGAGCGGCGCCAGCCAGGGAATCGGCGAATCCGAAATAGCGATACGTTTGACCTGTGCGACGGCCATTCCTGCAGTCCCTCCTCCTGCCGTCTCGCCCCCTCCTCCGGGGTTCTCTAGACGGCATTCCGTACCTCAAGCATTTGCCGCACCGGCGAAAACTCTTCGCCGGTGCTGTCGTGTCAGCCCGCCTGCTTCATCAGCGGCTTCGCCATGTCCTTCCGTAATTCCGTTATCCAGAGATCGAGTGCTTCGATCTCCTGCGCTGTCATCCTCAGGCCGCTCTTGGTGCGGCGCCATACGATATCCGCGGCGCAGAGCGTGAACTCGCGCTGCATGAGAAAGAGAACTTCCGCTTCGGTCAGCGACCCTCCGAAGTCGCGCCCGAGATCGGCTGCGGATTTCGCCCTGCCAAGAATGATGCGGGCGTCCGTGCCGTAATGTTTCACCAGCCTACGGGCTTCCTTCTCGCTTAGGAAGGGGTAATCGCGCCGAAGGTGCGTTGCGAGCGTGCCGGCGCCGCCGACCGGAAAATCGCCGCCCGGCAAGGGTTTGGTGGCTGTCCATCCGGCATGGCGGGTCCAGTCCGGAAAGATTGCCGCCAACCGTTCGAGCGCGTCTTCCGCCAGGCAGCGGAAGGTGGTGATCTTGCCGCCGAAGACGGAAAGCAGCGGGGCTGCGCCGTTTTCCTTGTCGACGGCCAGCACGTAGTCGCGTGTCGTCTTCTGGGCGTTTTCCGCGCCGTTGTCGAACAGGGCGCGAACGCCGGAATAGCTCCAGACGACGTCGCCGGGTGCGATCGTCTTGCTGAAATAGGAGGATGCCGCTTCGCAGAGATAGGCGATCTCTTTCTCCGAGGCGCGGACGTTCGACAGTTCGCCCTTGAAATCCTGGTCGGTGGTGCCGATGAGGGTGAAATCTTCCTCGTAGGGGATCGAGAAGAAGATCCGGCCGTCCGGGTTCTGGAAGATGTAGCAGCGGTCGTGGTCGTAGAGCTTGTCGACGACGATGTGCGAGCCCTGCACCAACCGCAGAGATCCCGGCGCCTTGAGCTTGACCGTCGATGACAACACCTGATCGACCCACGGCCCGGCAGCATTGACGAGCGCCCGGGCGCGGATGGTTTCCTGTTCGCCGGTTTCCGTGTCCTGCACCGTCACCAGCCATTCGCCGTTTTCCCGGCGGGCTTCGGTGCAGCGGGTGCGAACGCGGATGTCGGCGCCTTTGGAACGGGCGTCGCGGGCGTTCAGCACGACCAGGCGATTGTCCTGTACCCAGCAGTCGGAATATTCGAAACCGACCGACGAGACATCGTGCAGCGGCGCGCCGAGCGGATTGGTGGTCAGCCTGAGCGTTTCGGTGCCTGGCAGCATCTTGCGGCCGCCGAGATGGTCGTAGATGAACAGGCCGAGCCGCAGCATCCATGCCGGGCGCAGGCCCTTGCGATGCGGCAGCACGAAACGCAGCGGCCAGATGATGTGCGGTGCAATCGCCCAGAGGCGTTCGCGTTCGGTCAGCGCATGGCGGACGAGCTTGAAATCGTAATGTTCGAGATACCGCAGGCCGCCATGGATGAGTTTTGTCGAGGCCGACGACGTCGCCGAGCCGAGGTCGCCCTGCTCGCAAAGGAAAACGCCGAGGCCTCGCCCGGCCGCATCGCGGGCGATGCCGCAGCCGTTGATGCCGCCGCCGATGATTGCGAGGTCGAAGCGCCGGGTCGTCATGCGGCACCTGCCCTGGCGCGCCGCGCCGCCAGCAGCCGCTCGGCCACCTCAACGAAACCGAAGCCGCCTTCCTTCTGCGTCACATAGGCCGGCTCCGCCTCCATCTGGCCGCGGAAATGCAGGACGTTGGCGACACCGCAGGCATTCGGGAAGAAGCCGAACATCGGCGCGTCGTTGGGGCTGTCGCCGACGAAGACGATGCGATCCTTCCCGGCGTCGAGGTCGACATCGAGGATTTCGCGGGCAAACCGCTTCGACATGGTCAGCTTGTCGTATTCGCCGAACCAGCCGTTGACATGGATGGACGAGACCTTGGCGACGCCGCCCTCCTCCTCGAAGATCTGCTTGATGCGGTCGATATCACCGCGCGGCAGGGCCGGCACGTCCTCGCAGAAATCGATGGCGAGATCCGCTTCGCGGTAAAGCTGGTCGGCGGAAACGGCGGCACCCGGCACCTCGCGCAAAATGCGCTCGCGCACGGACACCAGCCGTTCGCGATCTTTCGCACGTGTCTCGGCGGGAATGGCGAAGCTGCGGCGCATCTTGCGAGCCGCCTCGTCGTAGGAGAAATAGAACGCACCGTTTTCGCCGACGACGCCGGTGACCGGCCACATGCGGGCGATCATGTCGCACCAGCCGGCCGGGCGGCCGGTGATCGGTGCGACGGCGATGCCCGCCTTCATCAGGTCTTCGAGCGCCTGATAGGCGCAGCCCGGAAGCCGTCCTTCATGGGTCAGCGTGTCGTCGATATCCGCAAACAGGATCGTGATATTTGCGGCGGTCTCGAGCGGCATGTCGGCTACCGGGCGCATGGCTTAAACCTCGTCTGCTGCGAATTCTTCGAGGATGCCCGCATCGGCGGCGAGATCCAGGAAGGAATAGCGGTTGCGCATTTCGCGGCAATGGACGACGGCCTCGCGGTAGAATTCCGAGGGCAGGCCGAGGTCGCGGCCGGTCATCGGACCTTCGGCAGCGGCAAGCAGCCGGCTCATTTCGTCGATGGGGATGATGAAGGCCAGCAGTTCCTGGCGCAGCTCGGGCCACAGGGCTTCGAGCTTGGCGTTGAGTTCCGCCGCACCTTTTTCGTCAAAAATCTTCGGCTGGATTTCGGCAAAGCATTGCGCGGCGACTTCGGCGCCCATGCGTTTCGCCATGCCGTCGCGATCGATCCGGGTCTGCTTGATGACCGGCGGCTTGTCGCTCGCCAGCATCTGCTGCTGCAGGCGGCCCATGGTGAGCACGCCGGCGCCCACCTGCTGGCCGTGCAGCGTGCCCTTGTGCAGGTCGCCGGCAAAGCAATCGATGTAATGGGAGATCTGGTGTTCGCCCATCGAGCCGTGGTTCGACATGCCGGTGAAGGAAATGCCGAGGCCGCAGAGCGTCAATACACGGTAGAGATAGCCCTGGGCCGAGACATCGCCCTTCGGCAGCAGGCCGGCACGGGCGTTGAGTTCACGCTCGTCGTGTTCCTGGATGGTGTAGGGAACCGTCTTGTACAGGGTTCCGAACAGACGGTGCGAAAGCCACCAGTCTACCTGCGCGACGGAGCGCACCAGGCAGTCGGCAAAACCGGCAGCGGCAAGATGCTTGGGAGCGGCGGCCGAAACGCCGAGATCGACAAAGAAACCAGCCGGCGTATGCGACGGCAAGGATACTTTGAGGCCGCTTTCGAGGGTGATCGAAGCGGTCGAGGAGGTGTAGCCGTTCATCGAACCGGCGGTTCCGAAGACACAGTAGCGGCGACCGTCGAGGCCGGTAACGAACTTGCAGAGGTCGTTGACCGTGCCCGAACCGACGGCGACGATGGCTTCGGAATGTTTCAGCTTGTCCTTCATCATCTCCACATGCGCCATGTCGGCATGCGGATGATCGAGGATGACGGTATCGACAGGACCGAGGCTTTTCAGCGACTTGGCGATACGGGAGCCCATGGCGTCCCAGGTATCGGCATCGGCGACGACGGTGAATTTTTCGCCAAGCTTCAGGCTGGCAACCAGATCGGCTTCGGCGCCGTCAAGGCTCTCTTCGATGACGATCCGTTCATAAGGCACGCTTGCGGGCTTGCCCGTTTCCGGATTGACCCAGCGGCCGGCGACCATGTCGTCTATTTGTGCTGTCCAACCGCCGGCCGGCGCATCGGCCCGGCGCGTGGTTTGCGATGCCGTTTCCATATCCCTAGACCTGCTCGTTTTTTCTTGATGAACAAAAGACACCCTTGCTTGGCACTTGTCAAGACAGAAGACAGGCGGAATTGACAAATGCCACCGCTTGCCGCCAAGGTGCGTTTCATGTCCGAGATGATTTCAGAAAAGAGCCAGGCCCCGGATCGGTCGCTGAACCTGCCGACGGAATTCGACGACGCCGTCGTCTGGGCGGCGTGGCTTTATTATGCCGACCAGCTGACGCAGAGCGAGATCGCCAAGCGGCTCGGGGTTTCGCGCGCCACCATCGTCAACTATCTGCAGGAAGCGCGCGAGCGCGGCATCGTGTCGATCCGAATCTCCAGCGAAGCCAACGGCCGGACGACGCTGGCGCGAAAACTCACCGAAAAATATGGCCTCGACGGTGTTTTTATCATTCCGTCGCTGGACGATGGACATCTGGTCGACCGGCTTGGCGAGGCGGGCGCGCGGGTGCTCGCCGAGCAGATCAAGCCGGGCGATACGATCGGGGTCGCCTGGGGACGCACGGTGCTTGCCGTTGCCGACCTGATTTCGCTGCCTCAGCCGATCGAAAATCTCACCGTCGTGCAGGTGACCGGCAGTTCGACCGGAAGCCCGGATTTTTCCGCCGAACTCTGCACCTCGGTGATGTCGAGCCGCATCAAGGCGCGCTGCGTCAATCTTCTGGCGCCCGCCGTGCTGACGACGCGTGAACTCAAGGAGATGCTGCTCGACGAGCCGGTGCTGAAGAAGCAGTTCGAGCTGATCCATTCCACCGATCGGATCGTCTTCGGCGTCGGCGATATCGGCGTGAAGAGCACGGTGCGGGCATCCGGTATCGCCAGCCAGGAGGATATCGACGAATATGTCCGCCATGGCGCCGTCGGCGTGATCATCGGCCGCTTCATCGATGCTGCCGGCCGGCCGTTGCTGGGCGATCTCGACGATCGCATGGTCGGCCTTGCGCTGGAAGAGCTGCAGCAGGTGCCGAGCCGCATCTGCGTTGCCGGAGGAAAAACCAAGATCACCGCGATCCACGCGACACTGATCGGTGGCTACGCAACCCATTTCGTAACCGACATCGCGACGGGAGAAGCGTTGCTCGGCAAATAGAGAATTTCCGCTTTTCTCCGAAACGCGAAAATGCTCTATCCCTTTGTTTTTACGCAATTCCGGACGCAAAACCGCTACGCACTTTTGCTGGAATTGCTCTAGGTCTGACGAGGAGGACAGGATGTCGCGGGAGGAGCGGTATGTGATTGGGATCGATAGCTCGACCCAATCCGTGAAGGCAATCGTATGGGCAAAGGACGGCACGGCGGCGGCGGAAGGCCGCGCGCCGCTGGACATCCTCCAGCCGGATGCGATGCGTGCCGAGCAGAATGCCGAGGACTGGTGGCGTTCGGCGGTGACGGCAATCCGGCAGGTGACCGGCGCCATCGATCCCGCCTTGATCGACGGCATAGCCATTTCGAACCAGCGCGAGACCATGGCGCTCGTCGATGCCGACGGCAAGCCGCTGGCGCCGGCAACGCTCTGGCTCGACCGAAGGGCCGCCGAGATCACCAAGGTCATGGCGGCGGAAATCGGCGACCATGAGATGCATCGCATCTCCGGCAAGCCGGTGGATTGTATCCCTTGCGTCTACCGGCTGCGCTGGTACCGGGAATATATGCCGGAGCTGTTGGACAGTGCCGCCGGCATCGTCGATGTGCATGGCTTCCTGACGCGGCGGCTGACGGGAGCCTCGGCTGCGACATGGACCAGCGCCGACCCCTTCGGCATTCTCGACATCCATGAAAAGCAGTGGTCGCGCACCATCCTCGACCATCTGAAAATCCCGACAACAAAGCTGCCGAAGCTGCTGCGGCCGGGCGAACGCGTCGGCGCTATTACCGAGACGGCGGCAGCCGAAACCGGGCTGAAGGCCGGGACGCCGGTTTTTGCCGGCGGCGGCGACGGCCAGTGCGCCGGCCTCGGCGTCGGGGCGATCAAGCCCGGTGTCGTCTACCTCAACCTCGGGACGGCCGTCGTCGGTGGCGTCTGGTCGCCGACGGCGGAGATCAGCAAGGCCTGGCGGACGCTGGTCTCGCCGACGGGCGACGGCTACATCCTGGAATCGGTGCAGCGGGCCGGTGCATTTTTCGTCAACTGGTTCGTCGACAATTTTGCCGGAGGGCGGTCGGAAGCGACGTTCCGCCGGCTGGAGGAAGCAGGGCTAAAGATGCCGGTCGGCTCCGAAGGCGTTACCGTCTGCTCGCACCTGATGGGCTGCCTCGATCCCTACTGGGATATCGAATCGACGGCGACCTTCACCGGCCTCGGGCCGCAGCACACGCAGGCGCATCTCTACCGCGCCGGGCTGGAAGCCATCACGCTCGAATTTGCCCGGGCACTGAAGCTGATGCGCGCGGCCGGCCTGTCGCTGGAGCAGATCCTGGTGATCGGCGGCGGCGCCGACAGCCGGTTGTGGCTGAAGATCGTTGCCGACTCCACCGGGTTGCCGGTGGTGCGCAGCCTCTCGAACGAAGCGTCGGCGCTGGGGGCGGGTATTTCGGCGGCGGTCGGATCCGGCTGGTTCCCGTCCTTCGACACTGCGGTCGGCGCGATGACGCGGGTGGCCGAACGCATCGAGCCGGACCTGTCCGCCGCGCCGCAATGGGAAGCTTTGTCGCGCAAGCAGGCAGCCGTCTATTTCGCCAACCGGCACCTGGAAGAGGTGGCGAAACACTATCAGGTCGGGTGACCGACCGGCCCACCCCTTACCGCGTTTGCTGCGGCAAGGGGTGGGCCGCGATGTTTATTCCATGACGATCTGTAGCTTGACGTCGCTGGGCCGCGCTTCCACGGCGCGGTCGAAGGCCTTGATCGCGTCCTCGAAACCGAACGTATCGGAAATCAGCGGCTTGAGATCGACGCGACCGGAGCCCAGCAGCGCGATGGAGCGCTCGTACTGGTGGGCGTAGCGGAACACCGATTCGATGCGCAACTCCTTGGTGGATGCCGTCGAGACGTCGAAGGCAACCGGATTGACCGGCAGGCCGACTGCGACGATGACGCCGCCCGGGCGCGGCAGGTCCATGATCGTCTCCCAGGCTTTCGGCGAACCGGAGCATTCGAAGATTACGTCGGCGCCCCATCCGTCCGTCAGCGCCTTGACCTCTTCCACGAGGTTCTTTTCCCGGATGTTGACCGGGATCACGCCCTGATAGAGCGCGGCGATATCGAGCTTCGGCTGGGCCAGATCAGCGACGATGGCGCGGGCGCAGCCGCCGGCAAGGGCTGCAATCGCCACCATGGTGCCGATCGGGCCGGCGCCGAGAACGACGGCGGTATCGCCAGGAACGATTTTCGCCTTGGTCGCCGCCTGCATGCCGACCGCGAAAGGTTCGACCATGGCGCCTTCGGCAAAGCTGACATTGTCGGGGAGCTTGTAGGTATAGTTGGCGGGATGGACGACATAGGGTGTCAACACGCCATGGACCGGCGGCGTCGCCCAGAAGACCACGGCCGGATCGACATTGTACATGCCGAGGCGGCTCGCCTTCGAATTCGGATCGGGAATACCGGGTTCCATGCAGACGCGGTCTCCGACTTTCAGGTGGGCAACCCCTGCCCCGACCTCGACGACCGTACCCGCAGCCTCGTGACCGAGCACCATCGGCTCGTTGACGACGAACGGGCCGATCTTGCCGTGCGTATAATAATGCACATCCGAACCACAGACGCCGACGGTGTGGATCTTGATCTTCACCTCGTCGCGGCCGGTCGCCATCGGCAGGTCGATGTCACGCAGGGCCAGTTCATGCTGGCGTTCGAGAACAAGCGCACGCACTTTCGTCATCGGATAGGTCCTCCCAGGTTGCCCTCCTATACCGCGCCGTCTCAACCGTGGTAAAGTGGCAAAGACGATGCGGTCTCGAAGGTATGATGGAGGATGCGTGCCGTACGTTCAGTGCTGCGCGGATGTCTGCTTCAGAAACGGAACTGCCTTCGTGAGGTCCTGGACGAAGAGCCGGCGTTCGGCTTCGATATCGCCCTGCGCACGAAGACGCAGAAGGAATGAAGGGTGTATGGTTACCAGAACCGGATGCCCCGCCGGCGTCTCCAGCAACTTTCCGCGCTGCTTCATCAGACCGACCGATCGACCGAGCAGGGCAAGAAGCGCCGTCGCTCCAAGCGCCACGACAAGCTTCGGCTTGACGATATCGAGTTCGCCGCCGAGCCACCAGGCACAGGCGCGTACCTCTCCTGCATTCGGCTTTGAATGCAGGCGCCGCTTGCCACGTTGCTCGAACTTGAAGTGTTTGACTGCGTTGGTGACGTAACAGTCGGCCCGGTCGATGCCTGCCTCGGACAGGCATTCATTGAGCAGTCGGCCGGCCGGGCCGACAAAAGGGCGGGCTGCCAGATCTTCCTTGTCTCCCGGTTGTTCACCGACAAGAACGATGGAGGCTGCCTTTGTTCCCTCGCCGAAGACGACGTGTGTTGCATGACGATAGAGCTCGCAACGTTCACACGCTTGCGCCTCGTCACGCATGCGTTTCAGCGAGGAGGTATGCGAGTGGGGCTCCTGATAGGCAATGCCGGATGCCAAAACGCGCGAATCCGTATCGCGCGTCCGCATCGATGCTTTGGAACCGTCAGTGGCTTGCATGCTGTTCGTTGCGCTTGCGGGTCGCAGCCGCTTTTTTCGCCGAGGCGGAGCGTTCTGCTGGCGACCGGTTGGCAGACGCTTCGCCGCCTTTCTTGCCACCCTTCTTTGCCGAGGCGTTGGTATCGGGATGGCCGCGGCCGGAGCCGGACTTGTTGCCGCCGCCGCTGTCCTTGTTGACCGTCGCCCAGGCGCGACGTTCAGCCTCCTTGGCCGAAACGCCGCGGTCCTCGTAACCTTCGGCAATATGGTCGGCCTTGCGTTCCTGCTTCTCGGTGTATTTCGATTTGTCGCCTCTGGGCATCGTCGTTCTCCTTTTTCGAACTGCCCATCCGAACCCGGGGAGAGGGCAAATGTTCCAGACTCTAGCAGGCCGCTTCCGGATCGGTGGTGTAGAGCAGCGCCACCATGCGTCCGTTTTCATCAACGAGAATCGTTGCCTTGACTTCGTTGCAACCGGCCCGTTTCTGCACGGTATTGGTGACGTCGTTGTAAGAAACCTGCACTTCCGGCAGTGGTGAGAAACCGACGTCGCTTTCGAGCGCAGCCGAGGCGGGGAAGGCAGCGGTCAACAGGAAACCCGCTGCCGCGACTGACGTCGCGGGCATGGACCGAGACATGATGTTCTCCAATTCATCCTAGATGACCAAGGGAACTGGCAGGACGGGATTTGGTTCCGCGTTCGTGTTGCAAAGCAGGCAAAAGGAAGGCGCCGCTTTCCAAACAAGCATTCCGTCCTAATATTCTTCCTTCGTCGAAGGAGAATCACCATGCGCCTTTCGCAAGTCCTTGCCGTCAGTGCCCTTCTTCTTGCCGTGCCGCCCGCTGCCCTTGCCGAAGACCCCGTGGTGGCGGGGCAATCGATCATCGAGCGCCAGATCGCCGCCTTTCTGAAGAACGATGCCGATGCCGCTTATTCATATGCGTCGCCGACGATCAAATCGATCTTTCCGGATAAGGATCGTTTCTTCGACATGGTGCGGAAAAGCTACACGCCGGTCTATCGCCCCGGCAATTATGCCTTCGGCCGCTCGAAAAGCATCAATGGCGGCGAGACGGTGATCCAGGAACTCTTGATCACCGGTACCGAAGGCAAGGATTATTCGGCGCTCTACCAGCTGCAGCGCCAGCCCGATGGCAGCTACAAGATCAACGGGGTGCAGATGCTCCGCACGACGCAGAGCACCGGTATCTGACGGTCTTGCCTCAGCGCGGGGGAATGTCGCCCTGCGCCCAGTTTTCCAGCGTTTCGGCGTAAAAATCGCGGAAACGTCCTTCGGCGATGGACTTGCGGATCCCCTGCATCAATTCCTGGTAATAATGCAGGTTGTTCCACGACAGCAGCATGCCGCCCAACGCCTCGTTGGAACGGACGAGATGGTGCAGGTAGGCGCGGGAATAGTCGCGCGCTGCCGGGCAGGTCGATTCCTCGTCGAGCGGACGGCTGTCCTCGGCGTGGCGGGCGTTGCGGATGTTGACCTTGCCGCGGCGCGTGAAGGCCAGCCCGTGGCGGCCGGAGCGGGTCGGCATGACGCAGTCGAACATGTCGATGCCGCGGGCCACCGATTTCAGGATATCGTCCGGCGTGCCGACGCCCATCAGGTAACGCGGCTTTTCCGTCGGCAGCACCGGCAGGGTGATGTCGAGCATGTCGAGCATCACAGGCTGCGGCTCGCCGACCGCCAAGCCGCCGACGGCATACCCCTTGAGGTCGAGTTGCTTCAGGCCTTCGGCAGAGCGGACGCGCAGGGCCTGCACGTCGCCGCCCTGGACGATACCGAACATCGCTTTGCCCGGCTGCTCGCCGAAGGCGACGCGGCAGCGTTCGGCCCAGCGCAGCGACATTTCCATGGCGCGCTCGATGTCCTTCGGTTCGGCCGGCAACGCCACGCATTCATCGAGCTGCATCTGGATGTCCGAGTCGAGCAGGCCCTGGATCTCGATCGAACGTTCCGGCGACATATGGTGCGTCGAGCCGTCGACGTGGCTCTTGAAGGTGACGCCCTGCTCGTCTAGCTTGCGCAGGCTGGAGAGCGACATGACCTGGAAGCCGCCGCTGTCGGTAAGGATCGGATGCGGCCAGCGGATCAGCTCGTGGAGGCCGCCGAGGCGGGCGACCCGTTCGGGACCGGGCCGCAGCATCAGGTGGTAGGTGTTGCCGAGGATGATGTCGGCGCCGCTGTCGCGCACCTGATCGAGATACATCGCCTTGACGGTGCCGACCGTGCCGACCGGCATGAAGGCCGGCGTGCGGATCGTGCCGCGCGGCATGGTGATCTCGCCGAGGCGGGCGCTGCCTTCGACCTTCTTCAGGTTGAATTGAAAGGTTTCGCTCATCAGTCTTTCCGGAAAAGCAGGCTGGCATCGCCATAAGAATAAAAACGATAGCCGGTTTCGATGGCATGCGCATAGGCCGCCCGCATGGTCTCCAGGCCGCTGAAGGCCGAGACCAGCATGAACAGCGTCGAGCGCGGCAGGTGGAAATTGGTCATCAGCACGTCCACCGCCTTAAAACGGTAGCCGGGGGTGATGAAGATGCCGGTGGCGCCGGACCACGGCCGTATGGTGCCGTCATCCGCGGCCGCACTTTCGATCAACCGCAGCGAGGTTGTGCCGACGCAGACGATTCGCCCGCCGCTTGCCTTCACCGCATTGAGTCTAGCAGCCGTCGCGGCATCGACCGTGCCGATCTCCTGGTGCATCTTGTGGTCGGCCGTATCGTCTGCCTTGACCGGCAGGAAGGTGCCGGCACCGACATGCAGGGTGACGAAATGCCGTTCGATGCCGGCCTTGTCGAGTGTTTCGAACAGGCTCGGGGTAAAATGCAGCCCGGCGGTGGGGGCCGCGACGGCGCCCTCCTCCCGGGCATAAATGGTCTGGTAGTCGCGCCGGTCCTGGTCGTCGTCCGGACGCTTGGCGGCGATGTAGGGCGGCAGCGGAATATGGCCGGCGATGGCGATGGCCTCGTCGAGCGCCGGGCCGGAGAGATCGAAAAGCAGCGTAACTTCGCCGCCTTCGCCCTTCTCCTCGACGGCGGCATCGAGCGTGCCGAGCAGGCAAACGTCGCCGTTGTGGCCGAAGCTGATGCGGTCTCCGACCTTGATGCGCTTGCCGGGCTTGGCGAAAGCCTTCCAGCGGTCGGGCGCCACGCGCATGTGAAGCGTTGCCGAAACCTGTTGGCCGCCGGCGCCCTCGCGCCTGCGGATCCCCTCCAACTGCGCCGGGATGACCTTGGTGTCGTTGAACACCAGCGCATCGCCCGGGCGCAGGAAGGACGGCAGGTCGCCGACGTGGTGATCGGCAAGCATCGGTTCTGCATCCGGCCGGACGACGAGCAACCGGGCGCTTTCGCGCGGCTCGGCCGGCCTGAGCGCGATGTTGTCTTCCGGAAGATCGAAATCGAAGAGATCGACGCGCATGGCTCAGAACATCCGGATCATCAGGACGCCGACGCAAAGCAGCATCGCCCCCGCCAGCCGCCCGACGCTGATTTCGCGCACGGCAACGTCGAGCAGCCCGAATCGGTCGATGACGAGGCCGGCGCAGAGCTGGCCGGCGATGGCGAAGGCCATCAGCTCCGTCGCGCCGATGCGTGGCGTCAGCAGTACGGCGGCGGTTACATAGAAACCGCCGAGGCAGCCGCCGGCGACATACAGCCAGGGCGCCGGCGCACGCCAATCCAGCACCGTTCCCTCGACGCGGGTGAAGACGACGGTGATAATGCCGAGCACGATGGCGCCGGCCAGGAACGAGATCATCGCCGCGGCGACGGGAAGGCCAAGGCCGCGTCCGAGCTGTGCATTGATCGGTGCCTGAAACGCGATGCAGGCGCCCGCGGCAATGCCGAACAACGCCCATAAAATTCCAGCCATGACAGCGAATCCCTAGAAGAACGTAGTCTACGAGAAAAAGCAAAAACCGCCCCGGACAGGCAGGGCGGTTTTGCGATGGCGAGAAAGATCAGGCTGCGGCGTCGGCGGCAACCCGTGCGGAAACGATCGAGTCGGGATCGCGCACCGGCTCGCCGCGCTTGATCTTGTCGACATTGTCCATGCCTTCGATGACCTGGCCCCAGACCGAATATTGCTTGTTCAGCCAGGGGGCGTCGGTGAAGCAGATGAAGAACTGCGAGTTGGCCGAGTTCGGGTTCTGCGAGCGGGCCATCGAGCAGGTGCCGCGCGTATGCGAGGTTGCGGAGAATTCCGCCTTCAGGTCCGGCTTGGAAGAACCGCCCATGCCGGCCCGGCCCGGGTTGAAGGTTTCCGAACCCTGCTTGCCATATTCCACGTCGCCGGTCTGGGCCATGAAATCCTCGATGACGCGGTGGAACACCACGCCGTCATAGGCCTTTTCGCGGGCCAGTTCCTTGATGCGGGCGACATGCTCCGGCGCCACTTCCGGCAGAAGCTGGATGACGACCTTGCCCTTGGTGGTTTCGAGGATGAGGGTGTTTTCGGGATCCTTGATCTCGGCCATGTCTTTCTCCTTTATGGCTGCGCTGGCGCGCTGTTTATTTGCCGACGGTGACCTTGATCATCCGGTCGGGATCGCTGACTTCGCCGTTCTGGCCTTCGCCACGCTTGATATTGTCGACGTTTTCCATGCCCGAAACGACCTTGCCGACGACCGTGTACTGGCCGTTGAGGAAATCGCCGTCGGCGAACATGATGAAGAACTGCGAATTGGCGGAATTCGGGTCCTGGGCGCGCGCCATGCCGACGGTGCCGCGCTTGAAGGGCACGTCGGAAAATTCGGCGGGGATATCGGGGAGCTTCGAACCGCCGGTGCCGGCAGCGGATGCGTCGAAGCCGTCGTTCATGTCGCCGTACTGGACGTCGCCGGTCTGGGCCATGAAACCGTCGATGACGCGGTGGAAGGCGACGTTGTCATAGTCGCCGTTCTTGGCCAGCGCCTCGATCTGGGCGACGTGCTTCGGAGCGTTCTTCGGGTCAAGCTCGATGACGACGGGGCCGTCCTTGAGCTGGATGGTCAGCAAATGCTGCGCCTGCTGGGCGATGACCTCGCCGGCGAAGGAGGCGACATAGAGAACCGCCGCAAAGGCGAGAGTAAAATATTTCATGTGAGCTCCATTCGTATGGCTAAGGCTCAAGACACAAAACGGGCCTTGAGCGCCCGGAAAACCGTAGCAGGAACAAAACCGCTGACATCCCCGCCCATGGCTGCGATCTGGCGCACCAATGTGGCGGTAATGGGCCGCGAGGCCGGTTCCGCCGGCAGGAAGACGGTCTGGACATCCGGCGCCATGCGCCGGTTCATCCCCGCCATCTGCATTTCGTAATCGAGATCGGTGCCGTCGCGCAGGCCGCGGATCAGCAGGCTGGCGCCGTGTTCGCGCGCCGCATCGACGACGAGATTGCCAAAGGAGACGACCGAAACGCCATCCGCCTTTTCCGGCAACACGTCGGCGATCGACCGGCGAATGAGATCGGCGCGCTCTTCGAAAGAAAACAGCGGCGTCTTGCCCGGATGAACACCGATGGCGACGATGACCCGCGGCGTCAGCGCCAGCGCCTGCACGAGGATGTCCAGATGTCCGTTGGTCATCGGATCGAAGGACCCGGGATAAAACGCTGTGATCATGATCGGCCGGCTTTCGGTTTCGAGGCCTTTTGTCACGGAAGAGCCGGCGCTGCAAGCCTTTTGCGGCTTTCCCCCTGCCCCGGCCCGGCGCCTTGCAGGTGAACGGCCGATGAATGCGCCATTCAAGCCTGTTTCAGCCTGAAAATGGTTGGATTGCGCCAGGGATGAGGCGGGGCGCCTCAAAGAAAACGGGACGAAAAGACGATGCTTGTGTTGTTGACCCTCGCCACGGTGGCCGCATCGCTGGTGCTCGAATGGGCCTTTCACCGCTTCGACCGGGCCTGCAGCGTCGAGTGGCGCACACCGGCTTCATGGCGCCATCTGGCCGCCGGAATTGCCGGACCCCGCCCCCAACGTAAGCCGATGCGGCTCCAGAAAGCTGAACGCCAGATGAACGAGCCATTCAAAGAGGCTTAAGACGAATTTTGGTTAAGGTAGTCTCACCAGGACCCTGGAACAAAATTTAACCCTGCGCATTTAGTTACCGGAAAGCAGATATGCAAAAAAATCTGAAGAGAAACAAAATCATGTTCGACAAGATTTCGATGATCAGCCTGGTCTGGATGTGCATGGTCGGCGCCATGCTGACGGCAACCGTCTCGCTCTACGGCGAAAACGGCACCGCGGTCGCTAAAACCGGCGTCACCGAAGTAACAGCGCGTTCATACAAGCTCAGTCAATATTGACGACAAGAAAGGCGATAGAGATCGCCGGCCACCAAGGAAAGGAAAGATCCATGTTTCTGACTTTGACCGTACTCGCCGCTCTGATCAGCTCGATGTTCGTCGCGTCCGTGGTATCGGCCCTCTCCGAACTCAGGCGCGAAAGCGAAGACATGAAGGAACTGACGCGGGCTCACCGCGCCTTCTGACGCACATCCCTTTATCAAAGCGGCACCTCCTCCCGCCGCTTCTGCAAAAAACCGGATGGCTCCTCCCGTCCGGTTTTTTCTTTGCCCTGACAGGGCCGCCATAAACGCAAAACGGGCGGCTCGTGCCGCCCGTCCTGTTCATGATGGATCAATACAGGTCGCTTATTCGGCCGTGGTGCCGGCTTCGCCGCCGTTGCCGTCGGCCTCGATGTCCGATCCATTGTCTTCATCGCTCTCCGGCTCGCTGATGCGCTCGACCGAAACCACCTTCTCATCCTTGGCGGTGGAGAAGATCGTCACGCCCTTGGTGGCGCGGCTGGCGATGCGGATACCGCCGACCGGTACGCGGATCAGCTGGCCGCCATCGGAGACGAGCATGATCTGGTCGGCGTCGAGGATCGGGAAGGCTGCGACCAGCTCGCCGATCTCGCCGGTCTTCGACGTGTCGGTGGCACGAATGCCCTTGCCGCCACGGCCCGAGGTACGGAAATCGTAAGAAGAAGACCGCTTGCCAAAACCCTTTTCCGAAACCGTGAGCACGAACTGTTCGCGCTCCTTCAGGTATTCGTAGCGTTCATCGGAAAGCTGGCCCTCTTCCGAGACCTCCTCGCCGACGAGGGCGATATCGTCCTCATCGACGCCGCTGGCACGACGCTCGGCCGCAGACCGCTTCAGATAGGCGGCGCGCTCCCAAGGTTCCGCTTCGACATGGCCGACAATGGTCATCGAGATGATGCGGTCGCCGCTGCCGAGCGTGATGCCGCGCACGCCGACCGAATTGCGGCCGGCAAAGACGCGCACGTCGTCCACCGGGAAGCGGATGCACTGGCCAAGCGCCGTCGTCAGCAGCACGTCGTCGCCGGGAAGGCCGAGATCGAGGTTGGGACCTGTGCAGGTTTCCACCGAGAGGATTTCGTCGCCGTCCTCCTCCAGCTTCATGGCGATCTTGCCGTTGCGGTTGACCTGGACGAAATCCGACAGCTTGTTGCGGCGCACGGTGCCGCGCGTCGTCGAGAACATCACGTCGAGGTTGTCCCAGCTGTCCTCGTCCTCCGGCAGCGGCATGATGGTGGTGATGCGTTCGCCGGGCTCCAGCGGCAGCATGTTGATCAGCGCCTTGCCGCGCGATTGCGGCGTGCCGATCGGCAGGCGCCAGACCTTCTCCTTGTAGACGATACCGCGGGACGAGAAGAACAGAACCGGCGTGTGCGTATTGGCAACGAATAGCCGGGTAACGAAATCCTCGTCACGCGTGGCCATGCCCGACCGGCCCTTGCCGCCGCGGCGCTGCGCCCGGTAGGTGGCGAGCGGCACGCGCTTGATGTAGCCGAGGTGCGAAACCGTGACCACCATGTCCTCACGGGCGATCAGGTCCTCGTCTTCCATTTCGAGGCCGCCGTCGATGATCTCGGTGCGGCGCGGCGTGCCGAACTCGTCGCGGATGGCGCCGAGTTCGTCCTTGACGATGCTCTGGATGCGCAGGCGCGACGACAGGATGTCGAGATATTCCTTGATTTCCTCGCCGATCTTGTTGAGTTCGTCGCCGATTTCGTCGCGGCCGAGCGCCGTCAGGCGGGCAAGACGAAGCTCGAGGATGGCGCGTGCCTGTTCCTCTGAGAGATTGTAGGTGAGGTCGTCATTGATGCGATGGCGCGGGTCGTCGATCAGGCGGATCAGCGATTCGACCTCGACGGCCGGCCAGCGGCGTTCCATGAGGGTTTCGCGTGCCGTCTGCGGATCCGGCGCTTCGCGGATGACGCGGATGACTTCGTCGATGTTGGCCACCGCAATCGCCAGGCCGACCAAGACGTGCGCCCGCTCGCGCGCCTTGCGCAGCAGGTATTTCGTTCGCCGGCTAATGACCTCTTCACGGAAGGAAACGAAAGCGCGCAGCATGTCCAGCAGCGTCAGCTGTTCCGGCTTGCCGCCGTTGAGCGCCACCATGTTGCAGCCGAAGGAGGTCTGCAGCGGCGTGTAGCGATAGAGCTGGTTGAGGATGACCTCGGCATTGGCGTCGCGCTTCAGCTCGACGACGACGCGGTATCCCTGGCGGTCGGATTCGTCGCGCAGGTCGGAAATGCCCTCGATGCGCTTTTCGCGCACCAGTTCGGCCATCTTCTCGATCATCGTCGCCTTGTTCACCTGGTAGGGAATTTCGGAGATGATGATCTGCTCGCGGTCGCCGCGCATCGGCTCGATGCGGGCGACGCCACGCATGATCACCGAACCGCGGCCGGTCTCATAGGCCGAGCGGATGCCGGAGCGGCCGAGGATCAGCGCGCCGGTCGGGAAATCCGGGCCGGGAATGATCTGCATCAGTTCCGGCAGCTCCATCGCCGGATTTTCGATCAGCGCGATGCAGGCGTTGATGACTTCCGACAGGTTGTGCGGCGGAATGTTGGTCGCCATGCCGACGGCGATGCCGCCGGCGCCGTTGACCAGCAGGTTGGGGAATTTCGCCGGCAGGACTGCCGGTTCGTTCAGCGTGCCGTCGTAGTTGTCGCGGAAATCGACGGTTTCCTTGTCGAGATCGTCCAAAAGCGCGTGCGCCGACTTCTGCAAGCGGCACTCGGTGTAGCGTTCGGCCGCCGGCGGGTCGCCGTCGACCGAGCCGAAATTGCCCTGGCCGTCGATCAACGGCAGGCGGAGCGACCAGTCCTGCGCCATGCGCGCCAGCGCATCGTAGATCGCCGCATTGCCGTGCGGATGGTATTTACCCATCACGTCGCCAGTGACGCGCGCACATTTGACGTATTTCTTGTTCCAGTCGATGCCCAGTTCGGACATGCCGTACAGGATGCGCCGATGCACGGGCTTCAGCCCGTCGCGGACATCAGGAAGCGCGCGGCTGACGATGACGCTCATGGCGTAATCGAGATACGACCGCTGCATTTCCTCCATAATGGAAATAGGTTCGATGCCTGGCGGATATTTGCCGCCACCCGGGGGTGTTTGTTCAGTCAAATTGAATCACGATCTTGTTTCGGAATCAGATGGGGTTTTATAGCGGAAACCGGCTCGTGGCGCCAATTTTCCAGGCGGTTGTGAACAGATTTCAGCGGCCAAAACAAGGCAATTGGCGGATTTTACCGTGGTCTGGGGCGCCGCCGACCACAGCGCCCGCCACAAGCAGCGCGACAGGCATTTGCCGCCCTGCCCCGGATCGTCGCCGGAGCGCGAAAATCGTGTCGCAGGGCTTTGACCTTGCCGGCCGCAGGCGGCACAATCGCGCCAGGGGAACAAAAAGAGGGGTGCCGCTGCCATGGACGTGCTGATCAACGCCTTGACGACGCTGCTGGTGACGCTGGATCCGCCGGGGCTCGCGCCGATCTTTCTCGGCCTCACCGTCGGCATGAGCCGCGAGCAGCGCCGCCAGGTGGCGTTCCGCGGCACGCTGATCGCCTTCTGCATCCTTGCCGTCTTCGCGCTGTTCGGCGCTAGCGTGCTCGGCATTCTCGGCATCTCGATCGGCGCGTTCCGCATCGCCGGCGGCTTGCTTCTGTTCTGGATCGCCTTCGAGATGGTGTTCGAGAAGCGGCAGGAGCGCAAGGAAAAGACCTCGGAGGCGGCGATCACCAAGGACCACATCCACAACATCGCCGTGTTTCCGCTGGCCTTGCCGCTGATTGCCGGCCCCGGCGCCATCTCGGCGACGATCCTGCTCGCCGGCTCGATGCCGAGCGCAATCGACCGGTTTCAACTGATCCTGATCATCGCCTTCTGCACGCTCTTGCTGTTCGCCACGCTGATCATCGCCGAGCGCATCGATCGTTTCCTGGGCGTCACCGGCCGGGCGATCCTCACCCGGCTGCTTGGGGTCGTTCTTGCAGCCCTTGCCGCGCAATTCGTCGTCGACGGCATCCGTTCCGCCTTCGGGATCTGATAGCCGCCGACGGACAGCAGTCGATCAGAACGGGATGTCGTCGTCGAGATCGCGCGAAAAATTGCCGCCGGAGGAGGACGAAGAGCTGCCCCGGGCCGGTGCGCCACGCGACGAGGAAGACGACTGGCCGTAGTCGTCGCCACCGTAGTCACCGCCGAAGTCGCCGGACGGGCGTCCGCTGCTGCCGCTGAAGCTGCGGTCGCCGCCGCCTTCGCCGCGTCCGTCCAGCATGGTCAGGGTCGAATTGAAGCCCTGCAGCACCACTTCCGTCGAATAGCGGTCCTGACCGTCGCGATCCTGCCACTTGCGCGTCTGCAAGGCGCCTTCGATATAAAGCTTGGCGCCCTTCTTGACATATTGCTCGACGACCTTGCACAGCCCTTCGTTGAAGACGACGACCGTATGCCATTCCGTCTTTTCACGCCGCTCCCCGGAGTTTCGATCCCGCCAGGTATCCGAGGTTGCGATGCGCAGGTTGGCGATCGGCCGGCCGTCCTGCGTGCGGCGGATTTCGGGGTCGGCACCCACGTTTCCAATCAGAATTACCTTGTTGACGCTGCCAGCCATACGCTTCACCCTGCCTGCCGCACTGCCTGCGGCATCTCACGAGAAAAATTGATCCGTATATCTTAAACCATCGAAACGCCTCGATGGTTCACCCTGTTTGATAATCCACAGGCAATTTTGTTCTTTATTTGTTCTAGTAAATCTCTATAATCGTGTCAATAGAATCGCAGATTTCGCCTCGACACGCGCGACGGCATGACTACATAAGGACTGCCTTTACCGGATAGCGCCGGTCTTGTCCCCGGATACGAGTGACCCCATGAGTGAACTGAAATCGCTTTCCATTCGCGGTGCCCGCGAACACAATCTCAAGAGCATCGATCTCGACTTGCCCCGCAATTCGCTGATCGTCATGACGGGTCTTTCCGGATCGGGAAAATCGTCGCTCGCCTTCGATACCATCTATGCGGAAGGCCAGCGGCGCTACGTCGAGAGCCTGTCGGCCTATGCCCGGCAGTTCCTGGAGATGATGCAGAAGCCGGATGTCGACCGGATCGACGGCCTGTCGCCGGCGATTTCCATCGAGCAGAAGACCACCTCGCGCAATCCGCGCTCGACGGTCGGCACGGTGACGGAAATCTACGACTACATGCGCCTGTTGTTTGCGCGTGTCGGCGTTCCCTATTCGCCTGCAACGGGTCTGCCGATCGAAAGCCAGACGGTCAGCCAGATGGTCGACCGCATCCTCGCTTTCGAGGAGGGCGCGCGTCTTTATATCCTGGCGCCGATGATCCGCGGCCGCAAGGGCGAGTACAAGAAAGAACTCGCCGAACTGATGAAGAAGGGGTTCCAGCGCGTCAAGATCGACGGCCAGTTCTACGAGATCGCCGATGCCCCGACGCTGGACAAGAAATACAAGCACGACATCGACGTCGTCGTCGACCGCCTCGTGGTGCGGTCCGACATCGCTGCACGCCTCGCGGACAGCCTGGAGACCAGCCTGAGGCTGGCCGATGGCCTGGCGGTCGCGGAATTCGCCGACAAACCTCTGCCGGTGGAAGAGACGGCGGCCGGCGGTTCGGCCAACAAGTCGCTGAACGAGACGCATGAACGGGTGCTGTTTTCGGAAAAATTCGCCTGCCCGGTCTCCGGTTTCACCATTCCGGAAATCGAGCCGCGGCTGTTTTCGTTCAACAACCCGTTTGGCGCATGCCCGTCCTGTGACGGCCTCGGCTCGTTGCAGAAGATCGACGAGGCATTGATCGTGCCGGAGCACGACAAGAGGCTGAAGGATGGCGCGGTGGCCCCCTGGGCCAAGTCGACCTCGCCCTATTACAACCAGACGCTGGAAGCGCTGGGGAAAGCCTTTGGTTTCAAGCTCAATGATCGCTGGTCGGATCTGTCGATTTCGGCGCAGGCGGCGATCCTGCACGGCACCGAGGAGAAGGTGGAATTTCTCTATGCCGATGGCGCGCGTTCCTACACGACGACAAAGACCTTCGAGGGTATCGTTCCCAATCTCGAGCGCCGCTGGAAGGAGACCGATTCCGCCTGGGCGCGTGAAGAAATCGAGCGTTACATGTCGGCGGCCCCCTGCCCGGCCTGCAACGGCTACCGCCTGAAACCGGAAGCGCTGGCCGTCAAGATCAACCGCCTACATATCGGCGAAGTCACCGACATGTCGATCCGGGTGGCGCGCGACTGGTTCGAGATCCTGCCGGACAAACTGACGGCGAAGCAGAACGAGATCGCCGTGCGCATCCTCAAGGAAATCCGCGAGCGCCTGCGCTTCCTCAACGATGTCGGCCTCGATTATCTCAGCCTGTCGCGCAATTCCGGCACGCTGTCTGGCGGCGAGAGCCAGCGCATCCGGCTTGCCTCGCAGATCGGCTCCGGCCTGACGGGCGTGCTTTACGTGCTGGACGAACCGTCGATCGGCCTGCACCAGCGCGACAATGCCCGGCTGCTCGATACGCTGAAGCACCTGCGCGACATCGGCAACACCGTGATCGTCGTCGAGCATGATGAGGACGCCATCCTGACGGCCGATTATGTGGTCGATATCGGCCCGGCCGCCGGCGTGCATGGCGGACAGGTGGTGGCCGAAGGCACGCCACAGCAGGTCATGGCCAATCCGAAATCGCTGACCGGCAAATATCTGTCCGGCGAATTGGGCGTGCCGGTTCCGGCCGAGCGACGCAAGCCGAAGAAGGGCAAGGAAATCAAGGTCGTCGGCGCCCGTGGTAACAACCTGAAGAATGTCACGGCCGCCATTCCGCTCGGCGTCTTCACGGCAGTCACCGGCGTTTCCGGCGGCGGCAAGTCGACCTTCCTGATCGAGACGCTCTACAAGTCGGCGGCGCGGCGCGTCATGGGCGCGCGCGAAAATCCGGCGGACCACGACCGGATCGACGGTTTCGAGCATATCGACAAGGTGATCGACATCGACCAGTCGCCGATCGGCCGCACACCGCGCTCCAACCCAGCAACCTATACCGGCGCCTTCACGCCGATCCGCGACTGGTTCGCCGGCCTGCCGGAAGCCAAGGCCCGCGGTTATCAGCCGGGCCGGTTCTCCTTCAACGTCAAGGGGGGGCGTTGCGAGGCCTGCCAGGGCGACGGGGTGATCAAGATCGAGATGCACTTCCTGCCGGATGTCTACGTCACCTGCGACGTCTGCCATGGCAAGCGTTACAATCGCGAGACGCTGGACGTCACCTTCAAGAGCAAGTCGATCGCCGATGTTCTCGACATGACGGTGGAAGAAGGCGTCGATTTCTTCGCCGCCGTGCCGGCGGTGCGCGACAAGTTGCAGTCGCTGAAGGATGTCGGCCTTGGCTACATCAAGGTCGGCCAGCAGGCGAACACCCTGTCGGGCGGCGAGGCGCAGCGCGTCAAGCTCGCCAAGGAACTGTCCAAACGCTCCACCGGCCGTACGCTCTATATCCTCGACGAGCCGACGACCGGCCTGCATTTCCATGACGTCGCCAAATTGTTGGAAATGCTGCAGGAACTGGTCAACCAGGGCAATTCCGTCGTGGTCATCGAGCACAATCTCGAGGTCATCAAGACGGCCGACTGGATCCTCGATTTTGGTCCCGAGGGTGGCGATGGCGGCGGCGAGATCGTCGCCGTCGGCACGCCGGAGCAGATCGTACGTGAAGAGCGCTCCTATACGGGCCAGTTCCTCAAGGAGCTGCTGGAGCGGCGACCAGCAAAGAAGGCGGTGGCGGCGGAATGACGATGCGGCTCGCAACGGCTGCGGATGTGCCGTTGGTCGTGGCGCTGAAGGCGGCGGCCTACCAGCCCTACACCGATGCTTTCGGCTACCCGCCTATCCCGGTGACGGAGGATTATGGACCGCGCGTAGAGCGCGGCGAAGTCTGGTTGCGGCAAGTGGACGACGCGGTGGCCGGACTTGCAGTCGTCGAGCGCCATTCGGATCACGCCATGCTTTTCAGCATCGCGGTCTCGCCGGATTTCCAGCGGACGGGACAGGGACTGGCGATCTTGAACTGGCTTGAAGCCAGGGCGCGGGAATGGTCGGTGCCGGAACTGCGCCTCTACACGAATGCGAGGATGGAGCGGAATATCGCGCTTTATCTGGCCTTCGGTTTTCATGAAACGGGTCGACGGCCCAACCCCTATCGGCCAGGGTGGACCATTGTCGACATGGCAAAGACAATCGATGCGGGGTGAACCTCGCCAGCGTGGAGGAACGAATGAGCAAATCGGGTACGATCCGCGTCGGCATCGGCGGCTGGACGTTCGAGCCATGGCGCGGACATTTTTTTCCCGCCGATCTCAAGCAGAAGGACGAACTGAATTATGCCAGCCGCCAGTTGAAGGTCATCGAGGTCAACGGCACCTATTATGCCACGCAGAAGCCGGAGACCTTCGCCAAGTGGGCGGCCGATGTTCCGGATGACTTCATCTTCTCGCTCAAGGCGACACGTTTCGTCACCAATCGCCGCGTGCTGGCGGAAGCCGGCGAATCGATGGGGAAATTCCTCTCGTCGGGCATCAGCGAACTCGGGCATCATCTTGGTCCCCTGCTCTGGCAATTCGCGCCGACGAAAAAGTTCGATCCCGAGGATTTCGAGGCTTTTCTGAAACTTCTGCCGGAAAAGCAGGACGGCTTGCCGTTGCGGCATGTGGTTGAGGTCCGACACGATTCCTTCAAGGTGCCGGAATTCGTGGCGCTGCTCGCCAAATACGGCGTTGCGCCGGTGTGCGCCGAGCATTTCGATTATCCGATGGTGGCCGACGTGACCGCCGATTTCATCTATGCGCGCCTCCAGAAGGGCTCGGACGATATTCCGACCTGCTATCCGGAGAAGGATATGAAGGATTGGGCCGCACGGCTGTCGCGCTGGGCTGAAGGCAAGGTGCCGGACGACCTGCCCCTGGTGGACCAGGGCCGTAAGGTGGAAACCAAACCGCGCGACGTCTTCGCCTTCATGATCCACGAAGGCAAAGTGAACGCGCCGCATGGGGCAATTGCGCTGCAAAGACAGGTGGACGCGTAGCCTTCAGGCCGCTTGCAAACGCCTCCTGCGTCATCGAGGGAATGACGGTTTATCAACAAGTGGTCGCATTCAAAGCTGGACGCATAGTGTTTTCGCTTTTCTGTGGCATGGGAAGCCGTTGTATCTGCTTGTTTTCGCTTAACATCGTTATCCACATGCTCGAAGCGTCGAGATCCTTCGTTGCTGTCGAAGGCGTCTCAGGTGCGTCTGACAGCCTCGGCAAGGTCTTCTGAGGTCAGGCCCTCGCCGAGGCGGGCGCCGGCCTCGCCATGGCGGTAGACGGCGGCGCAGGCGGCCTCGTAGGCCGGCATGCCTTGTGCCAGCAGGCCGCCGATCATGCCGGCGAGAACGTCGCCCGAGCCGGCGGTGGCGAGCCACTGCGGCGCATTGGTGTTGATCGCGGCGCGCCCGTCGGGCGCGGCGATCACCGTATCCGCGCCCTTGTAGACGACGACGGCATGGGCGCGGGCGGCAGCGCGCGCCGCCTTTTCAGTCTTGCCGAGGGTCTCATCGGCGGCGATGTCGGGAAACAGCCGGGCAAATTCGCCCTCGTGCGGCGTCAGCACCAGCCGGGTTTTTCCATCGGCAAACAGCGAGAACAATGCCTCCGGCGTTTCGCGGAAGGAACTGATGCCGTCGGCGTCGAGCACCAGCGGCCTTTCGCACAATGCGGCGACAAAACGCCGTGCCTTTTCGCCGATGCCAAAACCCGGTCCGAGCACGAAGGCGGACAGGCGGGCGTCTTCGATCCATGCCGTCAGCGCGGCGCTATCGTCCACCTCCCGCAGCATGACGGATGTCAGCGCCCCGGCGTTGAGGGCAAGCGCCTCGGCAGGCGACGCCAGGGTCACCAGCCCGGCGCCGATGCGGAAGCCGGCCCGGCTGGAAAGCCGCGCCGCGCCGGTCGTTGTCGGCCCGCCCGAAAAGACCACCAGGTGGCCGCGCCTGAACTTGTGGGCGTCAACACCGGTTTCCGGTAGATGATCGTTCCAGATCTCCGGCGCGTTCTCCCGCAATACGCCGGCATGCCCCTCGACGATGCGGTGCGGCATGCCGATGTCGAAGATTTCCACGTCGCCGCACAGGCTGCGCCCCGGCATCAGGCGATGGCCGGGTTTCGCCGTCATGAAGGTGACGGTCTTCTTTGCCTGGAAAGCCGCTCCGAGCGGCAAGCCGCGCAGGCCGCACACGCCGCTAGGCAGGTCGACGGCCACGACGGCGATGCCGGCCGCTGTGACCCGTTTAATGACATCCGCTACGACAGGCGGAACCGGGCGCGACAGCCCGGCACCGAACAGCGCATCGACGACGACGTCGCCCCGCCGCGGCCGGTAGTCCTCGATGGAAGCCGAGGCGGCCGGGCATGATGTCCTCGCCTTGGCTGCGTCGCCCTTCAAACTGGCCGGATCCCCGAGGTGAAAGACCGCGACCTCGGCACCGCTTTCCATCAGGGCGCGCGCGGCAACATAACCGTCGCCGCCATTGTTGCCCGGCCCGCACAGCACGACGAACCGACAGGCTTCGGGGGAATGCCGCAGCGCCGAAGCGGCCACCGCCTGTCCTGCCCGTTCCATCAGGCCGAAGGAATCGATGCCGGAGGCTTCCGCCGCGGAATCGCAGGCGCCCATCTCGGCTGGCGTCAGGAGAAAATGCTCGATCGAAACGCTCATTTTTCATCTCTGGAACGAAATCCGGCAGAACGCAACATCGAAGCCGGCGATAATTTTGACGATATTTTATGCATTTGCCTATTTTGTGTTCTGGCCGGGGTACGCTTTTGCTGCCTCATCTGGACGGCTATGCTCTAACTCCTTGGGAAATCGAAGCGATTTAAACAAAAAATAGGCAAAGACGGCTGGTTTTTTCCTCAAATTCAGGCGACAAACAGGAGGAACGGGCAGCAGTGGCGCAAATTTTTGTCGAATGCGCATTCGGTCTGGCACACTATGTGCATAAACGAGGCGGAGCGGGCTGGAGCCTGCTTTAACGGGAGAAGCGGAGAGATATTTTCTCATGAAAAAGATCGAAGCGATCATTAAGCCTTTCAAGCTCGATGAAGTGAAGGAGGCCCTTCAGGAAGTCGGCTTGCAGGGGATTACCGTCACGGAAGCGAAAGGCTTCGGTCGCCAGAAGGGCCACACGGAACTTTATCGTGGCGCGGAATACGTCGTCGATTTCCTGCCGAAGGTCAAAGTCGAAGTCGTGCTGGCGGATGAAAATGCGGAGGCCGTGATCGAGGCCATCCGCAATGCCGCCCAGACCGGACGCATTGGGGACGGAAAGATTTTCGTCTCCAACATCGAAGAGGTCATTCGCATCCGTACCGGCGAAACCGGCATCGATGCCATATAGTAGCCCCGTCATCAGGACGGGGTCATAATCGTCATCTCACTCAAGGAAAATGTTAAATGACGACCGCAAGTGATATCCTGAAGCAGATCAAGGAGAACGACGTCAAGTTCGTCGATCTGCGCTTCACCGATCCGAAGGGCAAGCTGCAGCATTTGACGATGGACGTCACGGTTGTGGACGAGGATATGTTCGCCGACGGCGTCATGTTCGACGGTTCTTCCATCGCCGGCTGGAAAGCCATCAACGAGTCGGACATGGTGTTGATGCCGGATACCGAGACGGTCCACATGGACCCGTTCTTCGCGCAGTCCACCATGGTCATCCTCTGTGATATTCTCGATCCGGTGTCGGGCGAAGCCTACAACCGCGATCCGCGCGGCACGGCCAAGAAGGCCGAAGCCTACCTGAAGGCGTCGGGTATCGGCGATACCGTCTTCGTCGGTCCGGAACCGGAATTCTTCGTGTTCGACGACGTCAAGTACAAGGTCGATCCGTTCAACACCGGCTTCAAGCTCGACTCCACCGAACTGCCGTCCAACGACGACACCGACTACGAAACCGGCAACCTCGGTCACCGTCCGCGCGTCAAGGGCGGTTACTTCCCGGTTCCGCCGGTCGACAGCCTGCAGGACATGCGCTCCGAAATGCTGACGGTTCTCACCGAGATGGGCGTCGTCGTCGAAAAGCATCACCACGAAGTCGCTTCCGCCCAGCACGAGCTCGGCGTCAAGTTCGACACGCTGGTGCGCAACGCCGACAAGATGCAGATCTACAAATACGTCGTCCACCAGGTCGCCAATGCCTACGGCAAGACGGCAACCTTCATGCCGAAGCCGATCTTCGGCGACAACGGCTCGGGCATGCACGTTCACCAGTCGATCTGGAAGGCCGGCAAGCCGACCTTCGCCGGCGACGAATATGCGGGCCTGTCGGAAAGCTGCCTCTATTACATCGGCGGCATCATCAAGCATGCCAAGGCGATCAACGCCTTCACCAACCCGACCACCAACTCATACAAACGTCTGGTGCCGGGTTACGAAGCGCCGGTTCTGCTCGCCTATTCGGCGCGCAACCGCTCTGCCTCCTGCCGCATTCCGTTCGGCTCCAACCCGAAGGCAAAACGCGTCGAAGTCCGCTTCCCGGACCCGACCCAGAACCCCTATCTCGGCTTCGCTGCCATGCTGATGGCCGGCCTCGACGGCATCAAGAACAAGATCCACCCCGGCAAGCCGATGGACAAGGATCTCTACGACCTGCCGCCGAAGGAACTGAAGAAGATCCCGACCGTCTGCGGCAGCTTGCGCGAAGCGCTGGAAAGCCTCGACAAGGACCGCAAGTTCCTGACCGCCGGCGGCGTCTTCGACGACGACCAGATCGACAGCTTCATCGAGCTGAAGATGCAGGAGGTCATGCGTTTCGAAATGACCCCGCATCCGGTCGAATACGACATGTACTACTCGGCCTGATCGAGGCCGCGGCATGGGGCCCGCCTTGGCGGGCTCCAACTGATGAAAAAAGGGGCGGCCCTCGAAGGAGGGCCGCTTTTTTGTTGGAAGCAAAATCTCTTCATCGTCATGCTCGGCCTCGCGCCGAGCATCCAAGCACGCCAGATATATCGTTTATCGTCAATGACTTGGGTGGCGTCGGCAGATCCTCGGGACAAGCCCGAGGATGGCGGAAGGGGCGCTGCCGCCGTCCTGTTCTCTCCGTCTGGTGCGCCTACTGCTGCTTCAGCCGCTGCTTCAGGAGATTGAGGTATTCCTCATTGCCGTCGTTGCTGTTCGTCGTCGTCGCCGGCGTGGTGCAGGACGGCTTGTAGTCGAGTGCCATGCCTGCCTTGACGCAGACGCCGACCTGCCAGCCGGGCGGCAGCGCGGTGAGATCGACGGTCTTCCACTTCGGATGGCCGGTCCGCGAAAGCGTGTCGAGATTGTTGAGGATCAGGTTGGAAAAATCCGAGACCGTCTTGCAGCTGTCGCGCTGGTAGGCGTTGCGCTTGACGTCGTAATCGTAGGTCATCAGCGCCGCCTTGACGGCGATCAGGTCGATCGGCTTGTCGAGGAAGGAATAGGTGCCGGCCTCGATCTTCGACGGTGTGTAGGTGGCCAGAAGCGGTGCCTCGGTAATCGGCAGCAGATGGAATTTCGCCGGATCGATGTTTTCGTTGCGGAAGAGTGGTGCCGGGGCGCCGGCCACGTAGAAAAAGGCGTCGATCTCGCCGGAGAGCAATTTCGGCAGGGCTTCGTCCGGATTGAGCGGCAGGCGTTCGCCGCCCTTGACCTGCAGGATGTCGAGGATGAGCGACGACGTCAGGAAGGTGCCGCTGTCCTTCTTGCCGACGGCGATCTTGTGGTTGGCGAGATCCTTGACGCTGGCAATGTCCTTGCGGGCCAGGATGTGGACCTCTTCATTGTAGAGCGGGAACATGATGCGCACGCCGCGCACCGCCTGTTGCACGTCCGGATCGTTGGCCTCGAAAGTCTTGAGATATTCGAGCACGTCGCTTTGCACGATACCGAACTGGGTGTTGCGACGGTTGCGCACGCCGACAAAGTTTTCAAGCGAGCCGGCGCTTTCGACGACGTTCAGCGTCTGGCCGCAGGTCTTGCCGAGCGCGGCGATGTCGCGGCCGATCTGGATATAGGTGCCGCTGGCGCCGCCGGTCATGATGTTGCGCTGGAATTCCGCCGCCGTGGCATCCGATGCCGCCCATGCCATCGCCACCAGTGCGATGCACGCCTTGAAACCTTTGCGCATCCTTCGTCTTCCTCCGCTCAGCAACTGCTCTTGAGATCGCGGATGAGATTCCGCAGTGAAATCACCGGTACTTTTCCGAGCACGGATTCCAGCGACGTGGTGACGCATTCGCCGGCGACAAGCTTCTGTTTCAGCGTCAGCCGGTCCGCGGAGCTCAGGCCATCGAGGCCGGGTGCGCCGGAAAGCGCCCGTTCGACTTCGAAGGCATCGCGCGGCGTCCCCGATGGAGTCGAGCGTGTCACCTGCGTTTCCGGCTTTGCCGCCACGGCCAGCTTCTCTTTCGCTTCGGCCAGTTCCGCTTCCAGACGCAGGCGCTCCTCGAACCCTTTGGCTTGTTCGTCCTGCAGGGCGGAGACGGCACGCCGTACATCGTCGAGCTGTTTTTCCAGCGCTTTCGCCTGCTCCAGTGCCTTGTTGCGCGCATCGTCCGCCTGGATCAGTTCGGCCTGACGCTGATCGACAAGCGCCTGTAAACCGGGAACGGTCTTGGTCTTGAGCGTCTGCAACTCTTCATCGATTGCTGCCTGCCGGCCGCCGGCTCCCTGCTGTAATGCCGTGATCCGTTTTTCGAGGGCGGCCTTGTCCTTCAGCGCCTGGTCGCGGGCGGTTTCGGCAGAGGCCAGCTTCTGCGACAGCGCGGCATTTGCCGCGTCGTTGTTTCCGGACGTGAGCTTGGTCAGTTCCTGCAGATCGGCAAGCTGCTTTTCTGCCGCAGCCTTGTCTGCGACCGCCTTGTCGCGCGCATGCTCGGCAGCCCTGAGGGCGCCGTCTCCTTCCTTCTTCGCAGCCGCTTCGGCTTCGTCCGCAAGCGCCGTCAGGCGGGCCACCTGCTGCGCCAGGTCGGATTTTTCGGCCAGAGCCTTGTCACGGGCCTGCTCGGCGGCGCTGAGCTGCTGTTTCAGAGCCGCGCCTGAGGCATCGGCCTGGCCGGTGGTCAGCTTGGTCAGTTCTTCGAGATCGGCCAGTTGCTGCTCCGCCGATGCCTTGTCCTTGAGCGCGGTATCGCGTGCCTTTTCGGCGGCCGACAGTTTTTCTGCAAGCTGTCTGGCCTGCGCATCCGAAGCCTCGCTGTTGCCAGAGGTCAGTTCGGTGAGTTGCTGCAGGGCTTTCAGCTGCTCTTCCAGATCCTTGCTGGCCGCCAGCGCCTCGTCGCGCGCCTGCTCGGCGGCTGCGACACGGCCAACGGAATCACCCTTGCCGCTATCTGCGGCAATCAGCTTTTCGGTCATCTGGTCGAGCTCGCCGGATTGGCGTTCAACCTGCTGGCTGAGTTGATCGCGTTCGGCGCGAAGCGCGTCCAGCGTTGCGGTATCCGGCTGCGTGCCGAATCGAATATAGGCGTAGCTGCCGGCAGCACCCAGCACGAGGCTGATGACGACGGCAAAGATCACACCCATCGCACCTGAGGATTTGCCACCCGGGCCTGCATCCCTGCCCCATTGATTGGCCACGATCGTCACCCGTCGGAAAATTGCCTGTCCACGTCAGGTAGCGCGATTTCCGCCATGGCGCAAGCAAGCCGGACCTTGCGGCAGACAGTTGAAATCATGCGAAAACCTCGCCTTCCATCCGCGCCCGTCTCTTCCCAAGCCGTTGCCACAGGTCTAAGAGGAAATGGTTTAGCCCTTCGAACCGCCGGTCCGGCCATGTCTGCGCCGCCATGGCCGCCATTGCAGTGACATGACCACTTCCACCGCCCGCCCCATCGATTGGCTCATCTTCATCCTTGCGGCCGTCTTCTTTTCCAGCAACCTGATTTTCGGGCGCGGCATCAGCGCCGATGTCGGACCGTTCATCACCGCGTTCCTACGCTGGTCGGGGGCAGCGCTCTTCCTGCTGCCGTTCGTTTATCGCGACCGGCAGGAAAGCCTGCCGTTCATGCGCCGGCACACGGGGATCTGGCTGCTGCTCGGATTTCTCGGCATGGGCGTTTGCGGCGGCGGGGTGTACTGGTCGCTGAAATTCACCACTGCCTCGAATGCGACGCTGATCTACACCACGTCGTCGCTGTTCATCATCCTCCTGGAACGTGTGCTGCGCGGGCGGCCGATTTCGTGGCGGGAAATCGCCGGCATGGTCATCGCCTTTGCCGGCGTCACCGTCATCGTGCTCAAGGGCGACTGGCGGGCGGCGCTGCATTTCCGTTTCAACGTCGGCGATCTCGGCATCCTTGCCGCCGCCATTGCCTGGGCGGCCTATTCGCTTTTGCTGCGGCGCCCGGAGGTGAGGCGCCTGGCGCCGCTATCGCTGTTCGGAACGGTCTGCCTTGCCGGCGCGCTGCTGCTGGCACCCGTCGCTCTCTACGAGGCGGCGGCCGGTGGGCCATTGCCCGACAGCCTGTTCGACTGGACCAGGATTGCCGGCATCATCGTCTTCGCTTCGTTGCTCGCCTTTTCCTGCTTCCAGCATGCGGTGCGGGTGTTAGGCGCCTCGACGGCCGGCCTTTCCCTCTATCTCATGCCGCCGATCTCGATCATGCTTGCGGCAATTTTCCTGGGCGAAAGTTTCGAAACCTATCATGCAGCAGGGATCGTTTTGGTCATGGGCGGCGTTATCCTGGCGACAGCGCCGTTGCCGCGGCGGTCGCAGGCAATGTGACAGCTTGTTAACGGCAAGGTCCGATAACTCTTGATGTCGGCGTCGATTGGCACCACATTGTGCAGGGAAAGGAATACGCACCATGAAGCAGAGCAACGCCAAGTTCAGCATCGGCGAGGTCGTCCGCCATCGGATTTTCCCGTTCCGTGGCGTCGTTTTCGATGTGGACCCCGAATTTTCCAACACGGAAGAATGGTGGAACGCCATTCCGGCCGAAATCCGTCCGAGCAAGGACCAGCCGTTCTACCACCTGCTGGCCGAGAACGACGAAACGGAATATGTCGCCTACGTTTCCGAGCAGAATCTCGTGGCGGACGAAAGCGGACTGCCCTTGCGCAACCCGCAGATCGGCCAGATCTTCGAAAAGGGCCAGGCCGGGCAGTATCGCCCGAAATACAATATTTCCCACTGACTTGCTGAATCGGTACTGCCGAACGCAAAGAAGCCCGGCGCGATGGCCGGGCTTTCTGTTTGTTCTGCCGATGGGAAACTTACTGCTGGGTTGCAGCCTTCTGGGCTTCTTCCAGCTTCTTGCGGGCTTCCTCGGCCTTTTTCTGCATGCCTTCTTCCAGGCTGCGCTGGCTTTCGGCAAGCTTCGATTCCGACATGGCCTCGCCGTCGAATGCACCGGTAAAGCCTTCGAGCGAAATCTTGATCGGGTTCGGGGCGCGGCGGAAGTTGATCGAGGTGAAGATCACTTCGCCACCCTTCTTCAGCGAGGCGATCATGCCGTCGGTGAGCGCGACTTCGGCCGTGCAGCGGTCCGGAAGGCAGACGGCGTAATCGAGCTTCTGGCCCTTGCCGCCGTCGATCTGCATGACGACGCCCGGCGGAATGAGCCGTGCGGAGGGCACGGAAACCTGCAAGAGCTTGCGGTTGACCTTGCCCGCAACGGTGATGAGGCCAACGGCCGTGATCATCTGGCCGCTGTTGGCGCGCAGAATGTTTTGCACTGCACAGATGTCGTTGTCTTCCTGCTTGCTGCAGGTCTTGAACCAGCCGAGCGGCGGCTGACCGGCGGCGGCCGCATCCTGCGCTGCCGAGGTCGAGGGCATGGACGCCGCGCCGAAGGTAAGAGCAAGGGCGGAAAGCGCCGCCCGCGTGAAGGTGTCTGCCTTGATCGTCATAACGAAACCCGTCTCCTGAAATCCGGTGCCGGAACGGCTTGCCACCGGTCCTGACTGATTTGGTTCATTCTGCCGTCACCTGTCGTTCAAATGAGGCAAATAGATGACCCTGTAATCCCGGAACCCCTGTTACATCGGGCAGCGGCGGATATCCAGCATTTCTTTGATCTTCCTCCACTGCTGCTCGACTATTAACATAATCGCGTGGTGGATTCGCCAGGACGACCCGCCGGAACGCCGCTTCCGGCAACTGACATCGAAGGAAAAAACCGTGCGCCGTCTGATCATTGCCGCCCTGACAAGCCTCGCCCTTGCCCCATGGCTGCATGCCGCCCCGATGCACGGCATTGCCATGCACGGAGAACCGGCGCTGCCGGCGGATTACCGGCATTTCTCCTACGTCAATCCGGATGTGAAGAAGGGTGGAAAGATTACCTATGGCGTAGTCGGCACCTTCGACAACCTCAATCCCTTCATCCTGAAAAGCATGCGCACGACGGCGCGCGGCATGTGGGATCCGCAATTCGGCAGCATGATGTTCGAATCGCTGATGACCCGCTCTGCCGACGAGCCTTTCAGCCTCTACGGACTGCTGGCAGAAACCGTGGAGTGGGACGATGCGCGCAGTTTTGCGCAGTTCAACCTCAATCCCAAGGCCCGCTGGTCCGACGGACAGCCGGTGACGCCCGAAGACGTGATCTTCACCTTCGAGCTGCTGCGCGACAAGGGCCGCCTGCCCTTCAACCGCCGCATGGAATCGATCGCCAGGCTGGAGAAGATCGGAGACCACGGCGTCCGCTTCACCTTCAACGACAAGGCCGATCGCGAAACGCCGCTGATCATCGCCGCCTACATGCCGGTGCTGCCGAAACACGCCGTCGACGTCGAGCGTTTCGACCAGTCGTCGCTGTCGCCGCCGGTCGGTTCCGGACCCTATCGCATCAAGTCGGTGGCGCCGGGCGAACGGATCGTCTACGTGCGCGATCCGGATTATTGGGGCAAGGATATTCCCTCCAAGGTCGGATTCGACAATTACGACGAGATCGCCGTGGAATATTTCCTGCAGGAAAACACGCTGTTCGAAGCCTTCAAGAAGGGGGAGATCGATCTCTATCTCGACGGCAATCCGGGGCATTGGAACCGGGCCTATAATTTCCCGGCCGCCACCTCGGGCGCGATCGTCAAGGACGTCTTCAAGCCGCGGCTGCCGACCGGCATGCTGGGTTTCGTCTTCAATACCCGTCGCCCCTATTTTGCCGATGCCCGGGTGCGCGAGGGCCTGTCGCTGGTGTTCGATTTCGAATGGGCGAACCGCAACCTGTTCGAAAACGCCTATACGCGAACCCAGAGCTACTGGCAGAATTCCGACCTTTCCTATCTCGGCGTGCCTGCCAGTCCGCTGGAACGGGAAATGATGGGTGACATCGCCGACCGCATCGATCCGGCGGTGCTCGACGGCACCTATCGCATGCCGGTCACAGACGGCTCCGGGCGCGACCGCGCGGTGCTGAAACAGGCGGTCGATCTCCTGAAGCAGGCGGGTTACAGCATCAAGGACGGCATTATGGTCGATGCCGACGGCCGGCAGCTTGCCTTCGAGGTGATGACCCAGAATGCCGACCAGGAGAAGCTGGCGCTCGCCTACCAGCGCTCGCTGCGGGCGCTGGGGATCGCGCTTTCGGTGCGCACCGTCGATGATTCGCAGTTCCAGAGCCGCACCATCAGCTTCAACTTCGATATGGTGATGAAAAGTTTCACCTCGTCGCTTTCGCCGGGTATCGAACAGGTTTCCCGCTGGGGATCGCAGGCGCGCGACCGGCAGGGCAGCGAAAACTATGCCGGCACAGCCGATCCAGATCTCGACAGGCTGATCGCCAACATGCTGGGCGCCCGCACGGCCGAAACCTTCCAGGCGGCGGTACGGTCTTTCGACCGCATGCTGATTTCCCGGCATTATTTCGTGCCGCTCTACCATCTCGGCCAACAATGGGTGGCCCGCCACCGCCGCATCGGCCGGCCGGAAACCCTGCCGCTCTACGGCTACCAGCTGCCGACATGGTGGGACGCGCGGGTGCAATAATCCAAGGTTCCCTTTTGGTAACCGGTTGAATCCGAAGCGCCGAACGCCTAGATCGCGATAATTCTCCGGCAAAAAGGACAAGCACATGGAGCGGATTACCATCGATATCGTCTCGGACGTCGTCTGCCCGTGGTGCTACCTCGGCAAGGCGCGGCTGGAAAAGGCTTTGGCCGAAGTGGCCGACGAGGTGGCCGTCGATATCAACTGGCGCCCGTACCAGCTCAATCCCGACTATCCGCCGGAAGGCGTCGACCAGCAGAAGGCGCTCGCCGAAAAACTCGGCGGCAAGGCCAACATGGACCGCGCCCATGAAACCCTGACGGCTCTGGGCAAGGACGTCGGCATCGATTTCGATTTCGCCGCCATCAAGATCGGCCCCAACACCATGGACGCCCATCGCCTGCTGCTGTGGGCGCATACCGAAGGCCGCGAAATCCAGGACAAGGTGGTGACGGCGCTGTTCAAGGCGAATTTCGAAGAGGGCAAGAATGTCGGCGATCACGCCGTGCTGCTCGACATCGCCGAAAAGGCCGGACTCGACAAGGAGCTGATCGCCCGCCTGCTCGCCTCCGACGCCGATCGCGAAATGATCGACACCGAGATCGATTCGGCCAAGCAGATGGGTGTCAACGGCGTGCCCTTCTTCATCTTCGAGCACCAATATGCCGTCAGCGGCGCGCAGACGCCCGACGTTCTGGCGGGGGCGCTCCGGGAAATCGCCACGCTCAAGGCCCAGGCGCAATAACAGGCGGTGACGACTCGCGCGGCAAAGGCTAAATAAAACGCCGTCGTGTCAGCTGGAATTTGCCGTCCTCATCCCAAGGGACTGCCTGACACTCCCGTTTTCTCGGAGTTTCCTGCCGTGTCCCCGGACCACAGTCTGAAGGGCGTTCTGTTCGCCTTTGCCGCGTTTGCTGCCTTTTCCTTCAGCGATGCCAGCGTCAAGCTGATCGACGGCGTGTTGTCGCCGTATGAATCCGCCTTCTTCGGCGCGATCTTCGGGCTCCTCGCCCTGCCGCTGCTGATGAAAAAGGGTGACCGCTGGAGCGATATGTTCCGCAGCAACAACCGGCCGCTTTGGATGCTGCGGTTTTTTGCGGCGGCCGGCGGCGCCATCGGCAGCGTCACCGCCTTCACCCATCTTTCGATGGCGGAAGCCTTCGCGCTGATCTTCCTGCTGCCGTCCTTCGTCACCATCATGTCGGTGATCTTTCTCAAGGAGAAGGTCGGTATCCGGCGCTGGGCGGCGGTGCTCGTCGGTTTTGCCGGCGTTCTTGTCGTGTTGCGCCCCGGCTTTCGCGAGCTGTCGATCGGCCATCTGGGCGCCATCGTCGGCGGCATCACCGGCGCTGTCTCGATCATCATTTTTCGCGCCATGGGGCCGCAGGAAAAGAATATCTCGCTCTATGGCGCCGGCGTGCTCGGCTGGATGACGATCAGCGGCCTGCTGACGATCTCGAATTTCGTGCCGCCCAGCGGCGTGCAATGGGTCTATCTCGCCGGCTTCGGTCTGCTGGCCGCCGCCGGAAACGTGCTTTTGATGTATGCGGCCAACCATGCGCCGGCGGCCCTGATCGGTCCGATCCAGTACAGCCAGATGCTCTGGGCGATCCTGCTCGGTTATCTCGTCTTCGGCGACAGCATCGATATGCCCACCTGGATCGGCATCGTGCTGATCGTCGGCTCCGGGCTGTTGACGCTGATCCGCGAGCGCCAGCGCGGCACGCCCCTGCCGCCGCCGGTCGCGGCTGCCGACAGCCAGGCGGCCGTGGCGGTGACGCCGGAGGAAGGGAAGATGCTGCGGGATTGATGGGTTGATTGCCGGCGTCGGCCATGGCCCCTTAAAACCTCATCCGACGCGCGGAATGCAGCGCACCTCGGTCAGCACCGAGTTGGCAATGAAGCACGCCTCATGCGCCGCGTGATGCAGCGCCTCGTGTTCCGCCTCGCCGGGAATCTTGTCGCCGGAAAAGCTGACCACCGGATGGAGCGTGACGACCGTCATGGCAATCTTGCCGGCGGCGTTCTTCGCCATCACGCCTTCGGCGGCGTCGCGGTAGGCATCCACCCGATATCCCGCCTTGGCTGCCAGCGACAGGAACCACAACATATGGCACGAGGAGAGCGAGGCGACGAAGGCCTCCTCGGGATCGACGGCTTCCTCCACCGAGAACGGCAGCGGCACGACATGGGCGGAGGATGACGCCGGCACGACGATGCCGCCGTCGAATTCCCAATCATGGGCGCGAGAATACCGGTTGTCGACGAAACGTTCCGTTTCGTCACGCTGCCAGCGGATCGTCGCCGTATAGGTCGCCATGTCTTCTTCCCTGTAATCTCAAGCCTTCTTGTCCAGTAGTCCGGCCAGCTGCGTCATCACCATCGCCGCGCCCGACAGGCGCTTTTCCGGCGTCGGCAGGTCGCGGCTGAGGAACAGGCTGTGGTCCTGGCGGATCTTCGCCATCGTGCCCTGCTTGGCGATGTAACCGACAAGCGCTGCAGGATCGGGGAATTCGCGGTTGCGGAACTGCACGACGATGCCCTTCGGGCCCGCCTCCAGTTTTTCGACGTTGGCCTTGCGGCACAAGGATTTCACGTAGACGATCTTGAGCAGGTGCTGCACCTCGATCGGCATCGGGCCGAACCGGTCGATCATCTCGGCGCCGAAACCGTCGATTTCTGAAAGCTCCGTCACTTCGCCCAGTCGGCGGTAGAGGCCCATGCGCAGGTGCAGGTCGGGCACGTAGGCATCGGGGATCATCACAGGCGTGCCGACGGAGATCTGCGGCGACCAGCCGGTATCGGCGATCTCGTCGACGCCCTTGACCTCGGCCACCGCCTCCTCCAGCATCTGCTGGTAGAGTTCGAAGCCGACTTCCTTGATGTGGCCGGACTGTTCTTCGCCCAGCAGGTTGCCGGCGCCGCGGATGTCGAGGTCGTGGCTGGCGAGCTGGAAGCCGGCGCCGAGCGTATCGAGCGACTGCAAGACCTTGAGGCGCCGGTCGGCCTGTGTCGTCAGCACCTTGTTGACCGGCAGGGTGAACAGCGCGAAGGCGCGCACCTTGGAACGGCCGACGCGGCCGCGCAGCTGGTAGAGCTGCGCCAGGCCGAACATGTCGGCGCGGTGGACGATCAGCGTGTTTGCCGTCGGCACGTCGAGGCCGGATTCGACGATCGTGGTCGAGAGCAGCACGTCGTACTTGCCGTCGTAGAAGGCGTTCATGATGTCTTCGAGCTCGCCGGCCGGCATCTGGCCGTGGGCGACCGCTACCTTCAGTTCCGGCACGTCGGACTGCAGGAAGGCCTGGATGTCTGCGAGGTCGGCCAGCCGCGGGCAGACGTAAAAACTCTGGCCGCCACGATAATGTTCGCGCATCAGCGTCTCGCGGATCACCAGCGGATCGAAGGGCGAGATGAAGGTGCGCACCGCCATGCGGTCGACCGGCGGCGTGGTGATCAGCGACAGTTCGCGCACGCCGGTCATGGCAAGCTGCAGCGTGCGCGGGATCGGCGTCGCCGAAAGCGTCAGCACATGCACGTCGCTCTTGAGTTCCTTCAGCCGCTCCTTGTGCTTGACGCCGAAATGTTGCTCCTCGTCGATGATCAACAGGCCGAGATTAGCGAAATTGATACCGGCGCCGAGCAGCGCATGGGTGCCGACGACGACATCCGTCTTGCCGTCGGCCACTTCCTTCTTGGTCAGCGCCAGTTCCTTGGAACCGACGAGGCGCGAGGCCTGCGCCACGCGGATCGGCAGGCCGCGGAAACGTTCGGAAAAGGTCTTGAAATGCTGGCGGGCGAGCAGCGTCGTCGGCACGACGACGGCGACCTGCACGCCGTTCATCGCCGCAACGAAGGCGGCGCGCAGCGCCACTTCCGTCTTGCCAAAACCGACGTCGCCGCAGACGAGCCGATCCATCGGCCGGCCGGCGCCGAGATCGCCGCGCACCGCCTCGATGGCGTTCATCTGGTCTTCCGTCTCGTCATAGGGGAAACGGGCGGCGAATTCGTCGTAAAGACCTTCCGGCGTCGTCAACAGCGGCGCGTAACGCGTCAGGCGCTCGGCGGCGATCTTGATCAGGCCGCCGGCCATGTCGAGCAGGCGCTTCTTGAGCTTGGCCTTGCGCATCTGCCAGGCGCCGCCGCCCAGCTTGTCGAGTTGCACCTCGGTGCCCTCGCCGCCGTAACGCGACAGGAGGTCGATATTTTCGACCGGCAGGAACAGTTTGGCGTCGTCGGCATATTGCAGTTCGAGGCAGGCATGCGGGGCGCCGGCGGCCTCGATGGTTTTCAGGCCGACGAAACGGCCGATGCCGTGCTCGGCGTGGACGACGATCGAGCCCTCGTCGAGTCCGGCGACTTCCGAGATGAAATCCGCCCCGCGCTTGCGGCGCCTGGAGCGGCGCACCATGCGGTCGCCCAAAATGTCCTGCTCGCCGATGACGACGAGATCGCCGGCCTCGAAACCGGCTTCGAGGCTAAGTACCGTCGATGCCGCCTCGCCCTTGCCGAAGCCCGACAGCTCTTTCAGCCGGGCAACCGGCTTGATCTTCTCCAGGCCATGTTCCGAAAGCACCTGCAGCAGCCGGTCGAGCGAACCTTCCGACCAGCCGGTGACCAGCACCTTCTTGCCCCTGGCGCGCTTCTCGCCGATATGCCTGACCGCGAGGTCGAAGACGTTGACGCGCTCGCCTTCGCCGGTTTCCGCTGCCGGTTTTGCCCAGCGCGGGCCGACATGCGCGTCGACCGTCACCACCTTGCGGCTTTCGCCCTCGATCTCGTTGAACGGCGTCAGGCGGATGGCGCCGAAGGCATCCAGCGTGCGGCCGAAGAGTTTTGCTTCGAGGTAGAGCTGGCCGGGAGAGACCGGCTTGTAGGGCGCGCCCTGCGTCATCTGGCCCTTGGCCGGCTGGCCGGCGCCCTGGCGTGCCTCGTAATAATCGAGGACCAGTTTTGTGCGTTCTTCCGCCGCCTCGCGCACCGTATGGTCGGTGACGATCAGGAATCCCTTCAGGTAATCGAAGACGGTTTCCAGCTTTTCGTAGAACAGCGGCAGCCAGTGTTCCATGCCGGCATACCGGCGGCCCTCGGAGACGGCGACGTAGAGCGAATCGTCACGGGTGGCGGCGCCGAACAGCGACAGGTAGTTCTTGCGGAAACGGCTGATCGTATCCGGCGTCAGCGTCACCTCGCTCATCGGGTTTAGGTTGAGCGAACGCGCCTGGCCGGTGGTGCGCTGGCTGGCCGGATCGAAGGTGCGGATCGATTCCAGCGTATCGCCGAAGAAATCGAGGCGCACCGGATCTTCCGTGCCGGGCACGAAAACGTCGAGAATGCCGCCGCGCACGGCGAATTCGCCGACCTCGCGCACCGTCGCGACGCGGTCGAAACCGTTGCGCTCCAGCCGGGCGGCGATGTCGTCCATGCGGATCTGGTTGCCGGGCTTGGCGGAGAAAGCCAGGCTTTCGATGACGTCACGCGGCGCCATCTTCTGCAGCATGGCGTTGACGGTGACGAGCACGATGGCCGGATGCGGCTTTTTCGCGTGCGCGATCAGCCCGGAGAGCGCCGAGAGGCGCCGGGCCGAGGTATCGGCACTGGGGGAGACGCGGTCATAGGGCAGGCAGTCCCAGGCGGGCAGCGTCAGCACCGGGATATCGGGCACGATGAAACCCAGCATCTGCTCGATATCGGCCATGCGCTGGCCGTCGGAGAGCACGTAGGCGACTGGCCGCCCCGTCTTCGCCAGTTCGGCGATCAGGAACGGCTCCATGCCGGGCGGCACGTTGCCGACCGTCAGTGCCGTGCCGAGCGAGGCCAGAAATTCGGGATCGAAACCGGGGATCATTCTGCAGTCCTGAGAGTGGCGGTCGTAACGGGATCGAAGTCAGGCCGGTAGGAGGCGATGCGGTCGAAGAGCGGCGTGCGGAACCGCTCCGGCGTCGGAGTGGCTCCCGTCACCCATTTGACCAGGTCGTTGTCCTCTTCGGCCATGATCACCTCCAGCGCATCGAGCTCGGCCTCGCTGAGGCCGGCGATCTCGGCTTCGGCAAACTGGCCGAGCACCAGGTCCATCTCGCGGATGCCACGATGCCAGCAGCGGTAAAGGATCCGCCGGCGGCGGGGCTCGAGGTCGGCGCTGGTGCGGCTAAGGCCGGTCATGGGATGGTCTTTCCGGTTGGGCGCGATGGTGTGTCTTTCGAGGTCGCGGATTGCCTTTATCTGCCTGCTGGCATTTCTCCCCGCACGCGGTGAGAAGTCAGGGTGAGAGGCAAGCCCGGGCACCGCATCGGCGGACATCATCGGCATCGTCACGAATCATTATTGCCGCCGCGGCCGGATGGACGGCTGCAACGTTCAGAGGATACCCGCTATATAGCGGCTGGTTTTCCACTTGTCAGCCTTGCCAAGAGTGCATTTCTCATCGCATTTTGCGCCCCATGCGTCCTGCCCTGCTCGATCCCCTGTTTTCTCCCGTCGGTTCCCTGCCCGGCGTCGGCCCGAAACTCGCCGACCTGCTGGCCAAGCTGCTCGGGCGCGAGACGGCCGAGGATGCGCGGGTCATCGATCTCGTCTTCCACGCGCCGAGCTCGCTGATCGACCGGCGCAAGCAGCCGGGCATCGCCATGGCGCCGCAAGGCGTGATCGTGACGATCACCGGCCGCGTCGACCGCCACCAAGCGCCGCCGAAGGGCAAGTCGAACGTGCCCTACCGGGTCTTCCTGCACGACGAGACCGGGGAGCTGGCGCTGACCTTCTTCCGCGCCAAGGGCGACTGGCTGGAAAAGGCGCTGCCGATCGACGAGACGGTGATGGTCAGCGGCAAGGTGGACTGGTTCAACGGTCGCGCCTCGATGGTGCACCCGGATTACATAGTGAAGGTCGGCGAGGCGGAAAACCTGCCGCTGGTCGAGCCGATCTATCCGATGACGGCGGGGCTTTCGGCAAAATTCCTGCGCAAGGTCATCGATGCCGCGCTGACGCGTGTCCCCAAAATGCCGGAATGGATCGACGAAGCGCTGTGCCAGAAACAGGGCTTTCCGGCCGTCGACGACAGTTTTCGCGATCTGCACGATCCGTGCGACGAAAGCGATCTCGATCCGCAGGCGCCGGCACGGCGGCGGCTTGCCTATGACGAGTTCCTTGCGGGGCAATTGTCACTGTCGCTGGTGCGCCAGCGGTTGCGCAAGGTGGCCGGGCATCCGGTGCGCGGCACCGGCGTGCTGAGTGAAAAAATCCTCGCCGCCCTGCCCTTTTCGCCGACGCGCAGCCAGTCGGAAGCCGTGGCGGACATACTGCAGGACATGGCGGGTAACGAACGCATGCTGCGGCTGCTGCAGGGCGATGTCGGTTCCGGCAAGACGCTGGTGGCGCTGCTTTCCATGGCGGCAGCGGTGGAGAGCGGCGGCCAGGCGGTGCTGATGGCGCCGACGGAAATCCTGGCGCGCCAGCATTTTTCGACGATCTCGAAACTGGCCGACGCGGCCGGCATCACCGTCGAGGTGCTGACCGGCCGCACCAAGGGCCGCGAGCGCGAAGCGATCCTCGAACGGATCGCCAGCGGCGAGGCGCAGATCGTCATCGGCACGCATGCGCTGTTTCAGGACGCGGTGAACTATCGCAACCTCGTGCTTGCCGTCGTCGATGAGCAGCACCGGTTCGGCGTGCACCAGCGGCTGCGGCTGACTGCCAAGGGCATCTCGCCGCACATGCTGGTGATGACCGCGACGCCGATCCCGCGCACGCTGGTGCTGGCCGCCTTCGGCGACATGGACGTGTCGAAACTCACGGAAAAACCGGCCGGCCGCAAGCCGATCCAGACGATCACCGTGCCGACCGAGCGGATCGGCGATATCGTCGGGCGATTGCGGCATGCGGTGGCGGAGGGCAAGAAGGCTTACTGGATCTGCCCGCTGGTGGAGGAATCGGAAGAATCCGACCTGATGTCGGCGGAGGAACGGCATGCAACACTGGTGCAGGCCTTTGGCAACGACGTCGGCCTGATCCATGGGCGGATGAGCGGCACGGAGAAGGATTCCGTCATGCTTGCCTTCAAGAACGGCGAGTTGCGGCTGCTGGTGGCGACAACGGTGGTGGAAGTCGGCGTCGACGTACCGGATGCGACGATCATGGTCATCGAGCATGCCGAACGCTTCGGCCTCGCCCAGCTGCACCAGCTGAGGGGGCGCGTCGGCCGCGGCGACGAAGCATCGACCTGCATCCTGCTCTACAAGGGGCCGCTCAGCGAAACCGGCCATGCGCGCCTGTCGATCCTGCGCGACACCGAGGACGGTTTTGTCATTGCCGAAGAGGACTTGAAGCTGCGCGGCGAAGGCGAATTGCTCGGCACGCGGCAATCGGGCACGCCGGGCTTCCGCATCGCCAGCCTGGAAGCGCATGGCGACCTTCTGGAGATCGCCCGCAAGGATGCCGCCTATCTGATCGAGAAAGACCCGGAGCTGACCAGCGCGCGTGGGGAAGCGGTGCGCACCCTGCTTTATCTGCATCGCCGCGACGAAGCGATCCGCTTCCTGCGCGCCGGCTGATCAGTCGTTGTCGATCCGCTCGGGAACCTCGGTCAAAGCCTCCGGCGCATGTTTTTCAACGAAATCCGGGGTGACGAGACCGCCGGAAATCAACAGCTTGGCGCCTTCCTCTGGGCTCATGTCGAGCACGATGACCTTTTCGCGCGGCACGAATAGCAGGAAACCGGCCGTCGGCACCGGCGTCGGCGGCAGGAAGACGGTGACCATTTCCTCGCCCATGGCGTTGAAGCGGCTGGCAAGCTCGCCTTTCACGTCACCGGCGATGAACACCAGCGACCACAAGCCAGGGCTTGGATACTGGATCAGCCCGACCTTCTTGAAGGAATTCGACCGTTCCTTCAGCACCGTCTCGAAGATCTGCTTCAGGCTGCTATAGATGGTGCGCACCAGCGGCGTGCGGTTGAGGATCGATTCGCCGAAATCGACGATAGAGCGGCCGATGAGGTTTTTGCCGAAGAAGCCGATGATGGTGATGAACACGACGGCGATCAGCAGGCCGAAACCCGGCACGGCGAATTTCAGGTAACTCTCGGGATTGTAGCGTGCCGGGATATAGGGCTTCACCCAGCTGTCGGCCCAATGGATGAAGGTCCAGGTCAGCCAGATGGTGATGGCGATCGGTGCGCAGATGATCAGGCCTGTCAGAAAATTGTTCCGCAGCCGGGTGGCGAAGTTCTCGCCTTTCGGTATCTCCGTCATTCGCCGATCATTCTCTTGCCGCGTCACCCGTAGAAGGCCGAATTGTAGCGAACAATGCCGCAAGCCATGGGGCCTGACAAGGCGATCCCCATGAAATATTGCGGCGCACAATCGACAAGCACGAGATCGTGATGGTGGCCGAAGCCGAAGCGGCTGTAATAGCCGGGATCGCCCATGACAACGCAGCCGTGGCCCCCAAGTTCCGCGAGCCGCGCCAGGCCCTGCCGCACAAGGGCGGAGCCGATCCCCTCGCCTTGCCGGTCCGGAGTGACCGAAAGCGGGCCCAATCCATACCAGCCGTCGATGCCGTCGCCGATTTCCACCGGGGAAAAGGCGATATGGCCGAAGATGTCTTCGCCCTCCTCCGCCACCAGCGAAAGAGCAAGGCTGCCGGAACTGCGAAGACGCTCGACGATCCTGTGTTCCGTCTGGTCGCTGTGAGGATGATCGGCGAAGGCCGCCCGGGTGACGGCGTCGATCGTCGCCACGTCCTCCGGCCTTTCCGGGCGGATCATCATTCCACGGTGACCGATTTTGCCAGGTTGCGCGGCTGGTCGACGTCGGTGCCCATGAAGACGGCGGTGTGATAGGCCAGCAGCTGGATCGGCAGCGAGAAGATCATCGGCGAGATGATCTCGTCGACGACGGGCAGGACGATGGTCGCCATGGTCGGCAGCTTGGAGGCGGCGGCACCCTTCCCGTCGGTGATGAAGATGATGCGGCCGCCGCGGGCGGCGACTTCCTGCATGTTCGACACCGTCTTTTCGAAGAACCGGTCGTGGGGCGCGATGACGATGACGGGCATGTTCTCGTCGATCAGGGCGATCGGGCCATGCTTCAACTCGCCGGCGGCATAGCCTTCGGCATGGATGTAGGAGATTTCCTTGAGCTTCAGCGCGCCTTCCATGGCGAGCGGATAGCTGGTGCCGCGGCCGATATAGAGCACGTCCTTGCATTTCGACAGGTCGCGCGCCAGGCTTTCCATCTGCGGCTGGATGAGGTTGAGCACCTGGCTCATGATCCGCGGCATTTCGGTCAGATGTCTCACCAGCTCTTTTTCATCGGCGGCATCGAGCGTACCGCGCGCCCGGCCCGCGCCGATCGCCAGCGAAGCGAGCACGGCGAGCTGGCAGGTGAAGGCCTTGGTCGAGGCGACGCCGATCTCCGGACCGGCGAGGATCGGGAAGATCGCATCGGCCTCGCGGGCGATGGTCGATTCCGTGGCATTGACCACGGCGCCGATCTTCAGGCCGTTGTCCTTGCAGTAGCGCAGCGAGGCGAGCGTATCGGCGGTCTCGCCCGACTGGGAGATGAACAACGCCGCTTGGCTCGGCGACAAAGGCATTTCGCGATAGCGGAACTCCGAGGCCACGTCGATTTCGACCGGCAGGCGGGCATAGCGTTCGAACCAGTATTTGCCGACCGAGCCGGCGAGGAAGGCCGTGCCGCAGGCGGAGATCGCCAGGCTGGAGACGTTGGCGAAATCGATGGCGCCGGTTTCGATCTTCACCGTATGGGAGGCGAAATCGACATAGTGGCCGAGCGCATGAGAAATCACCTCCGGCTGCTCGTAGACTTCCTTCTCCATGAAATGGCGATGGTTGCCCTTGTCGATGAGGTAGGCGGCGGCCTGGGTGATCTGCCGCGGACGCGAGACGCGGTTGCCGTCGATGTCGAAGATCGCCACGCCTTCGCTGCCGATCACCGCCCAGTCGCCGTCGATGAGATAGGTGATCTCGTTGGTGAAGGGCGACAGCGCGATGGCGTCGGAGCCGAGATAGGTCTCGCCGCGGCCATAACCGATGGCAAGCGGTGGGCCGGAGCGGGCCGCCATGATCGTCGACGGATCGTCTTCGAACAGCACGGCCAGCGCGTAGGCGCCGGTCACCCGCCGCAGCATCGCATGCATCGCCTCGCGGCGGCCGAGACCGTCGCGGCGGTACTTTGCCAGAAGGTGGGCGACCACCTCCGTGTCGGTCTGCGTCGCGAATTGCGCGCCGGCGGCGGCCAGTTCTTCCTTCAGTTCGGAAAAATTCTCGATGATGCCGTTGTGGACGACGGCGACGCCCTCGACGAAATGCGGATGGGCATTGGTCTCGTTCGGAACGCCGTGGGTAGCCCAGCGGGTATGGGCGATGCCGATCGTGCCGTCGAGCGGTTCGTCGGCCAGCTTCTTCTGCAGGTTGAAGAGCTTGCCTTCGGCGCGGCGGCGCTCCAGGCGACCCTTGTTGAGCGTTGCGACGCCGGCGGAATCATAGCCGCGATATTCCAGCCGGGTCAGCGCATCGACCAGCCGCCCCGCCACCGGGCTCTTCCCGACAATCCCCACAATCCCGCACATGAACGTCTCCGTTTGTTTGTCCGCTTGCCGCAGATCCCGTCGATGCCGACGCAAGGTGGCCTTCGATCCGTTTCGATGTCGGGACTATGCAGTAGCGGTTTTCGGCAGAACCGCAATCGGCGGCCCGCTCACTTTCGATTTCGCTTCGTTACCGGCTCACGCCTTCTTCTTTGCCGCCTTGAAGGCCAGCGCCCGCTCGCGGATGATCTTGGCCCGTTCCAGCTTGGTCTCCTGGCGGGCGCGGCCGAGCGCCAGCGCATCGGCCGGCACATCCTCGGTGATGACGCTGCCGGAGGCGACATAAGCGCCGTCACCGATGCTGACCGGCGCGACGAGCGCCGAGTTGGAGCCGATGAAGCTGTTTTCGCCGATGCGGGTGATGTGCTTGTTCACACCGTCATAGTTGCAGGTGATAGTGCCCGCACCGATATTGCTGCCGGCGCCGATGAAGGCGTCGCCGATATAGGTCAAGTGGTTCACCTTGGCGCCCGCGCCGATCTCGGCATTCTTGACCTCACAGAAATTGCCGACTTTGGCACCTTCCGCCAGATCCGTGCCCGGACGCAGCCGCGCGAAGGGGCCGACGGTGGCGCCCGCCTTCACATCTGCGCCCTCCAGATGCGAAAAGGCATGGATGACGGCACCCGTCTCGACGGTGACGCCGGGGCCGAAGACGACGTTCGGCTCGATGACCACGTCCTGGGCGATAGTGGTGTCGTGCGACAGGAAGACGGTTTCCGGCGCGATCATCGAAACGCCCGCCAGCATCATCGCGTGCCGGCGGCGCTCCTGCCACATGCGTTCGATGACGGCGAGTTCGGCGCGGTTGTTGCAGCCGGTCAGTTCGTCCTCCGGCGCATCGACGGCATTCGTCCGGCCGCCGAGCGAGCGGGCGATTTCGACGACGTCCGTCAGGTAGAATTCGCCCTTGGCATTGTCGTTGCCGATCCGGCCGAGCAGGTCGAGCGCCTTGCGGCCGTTGATCGCCATCAGGCCGCTGTTGCACCAGGTGACGGCGCGCTCGGCTTCCGACGCATCCTTTTCTTCGCGGATGGCAACCAGTTCGCCATTCTCCACCAGCAGGCGGCCGTAGCCGGTCGGGCGGTCGGTGTGAAAACCGATGACGACGACGTCGTTGCCGGCGGCAAGGCCTTCGCGGGCAGCGCGCAGTGGCCCCTCGGTGATCAGCGGCACGTCGCCATACGCGACGAGGATGTCGTCATAGCCGCGGCCGATCGCCTCGCGTGCCGCCAGCACGGCATTGCCGGTGCCGAGGCGCTCCTTCTGCAGATAGGGCTCGACAGTGATGCCGTCGATGCCGGCGGCCTTGGCCACCTCGTCGGCATTGCGGCCGACGATCAGCGCGACGGAGGAAATCCCGGTCCGCGCCACCACATCCATGACATGGGCGATCATCGGCCGGTTGGCGACCGGGTGCAGCACCTTCGACATCGACGATTTCATCCGGGTGCTTTCACCGGCGGCGAGGATGACGGCAAGGCAACTGCGTTCCATGAGAATCTCCGAAAATTCCGCTTGATCTTTCGGCTTCTGCCCTAACCTTTGAACCGCCCTAGCGGCAAGTCACAGACGGAAACCGGGCTCAAATATTCCGTTACATCGACAGCGCCGTGGCAAGAAACACTTTCGCCATAATTAAAATGAAAACAAAATCTTGCAGTCATATCCTGAATGAATGCATTACAATTAGAAAAACTCAATATTATTATTTTATAACATATAGATAAGGCGAAATTCTAATTTTATGCATGAGTTTTGCGGCCGGCGGACTTTCGACACAAGCTCGACAGGGACACGGAGGTGAGGCAGGTGGCGGGTGTCCCCAAAAAGAAAGGGCGCCGTTTTGGCGCCCTTTCGGTAGTCATTATTGCGGCAGCTTGTCGTCGACGCCAGCGATGTAGAAGTTCATGCCGAGCAGCGTGCCGTCGTCGGCCTTCTCGCCGTCCTTCAGCCAATCGGAACCGTCCTGCTTCTTGATCGGACCCGTGAACGGATGCAGTTCGCCGGACTTGATCTTGGCTTCGGTTTCTTCGGCCATCTTCTTCACGTCGTCGGGCATATTGGTGTAGGGCGCCATCGTCAGGATGCCGTCCTTGAGACCGTCCCAGATCTGACCGGACGTCCAGGTGCCGTCGAGAACGGCCTGGGTGCGCTTGATGTAGTAGGCACCCCAGGTATCGACGATAGCGGTCAGCTGGGTTTCCGGGCCGGCCTTGATCATGTCTGAGGCCTGGCCGAATGCCTTGATGCCGCGCTCGGTCGCGACCTGCATCGGGGCGGTGGTGTCGGTGTGCTGCGTCAGGATATCGACGCCCTGGTCGATCAGCGCCTTGGCGGCGTCGGCTTCCTTGCCGGGATCGAACCAGGTGTTGGCCCAGATGACCTTGACCTTGAAATCGGGGTTGACCGACTGCGCGCCGTGCATGAAGGCGTTGATGCCCATGACGACTTCCGGGATCGGGAACGAGGCGATGTAGCCGGCGACGCCCTTCTGCGACATCTTCGCGGCGATCTGGCCCTGGATGTAGCGGCCTTCATAGAAACGCGAATTGTAGGTGGCGAGGTTGTCCGAAGACTTGAAGCCGGTCGCATGCTCGAACTTCACGTCCGGGAATTTCGCGGCGATCTTGACGGTCGCATCCATGAAGCCGAACGAGGTGGTGAAGATCAGGGCGCAGCCGGAACGGGCCATGCGCTCGATGGCGCGCTCCGCATCCGGGCCTTCCGGCACGCTTTCCAGGAACGGCGTCTCGATCTTGTCGCCGAACTTTTCCTGCAGCGCCTGGCGGCCGAGGTCGTGGGCCTGGGTCCAGCCGCCATCGGTCTTGGAGCCGACGTAGATGAAGCAGATCTTGGTTTTGTCCTCAGCGGCTGCAGCCGCGGCAAAACCCAGAACGGCTGCCGATGTGGCAAGGGCGAGTATCAGTTTTTTCATGTCGACCTCTGTCGGTTGGAGTAATTTTGTTGTTCTTTTCGTCTCACCGATCGGGCACGAACGGCTTGCCGAGCGATGCCGGCGTATTGATCAGCGTCACGCGCCGATTGTGAGATATGAGAATGAGTACGACAATTGTCGCCGCATAGGGAAGAGCCGACAGGAACTGCGACGGGATGCCGATCCCGAGCGCCTGGGCATGCAGCTGGCTGATCGACACGGCCCCGAAGAGATAACCGCCGGCCAGCACCCGCCCCGGCCGCCAGGAGGCGAAGACCACCAGCGCCAGCGCGATCCAGCCGCGGCCGGCCGACATGTTTTCCACCCATTGCGGCGTATAGACCAGCGACAGCTGGGCGCCGGCGAGACCGGCACAGGCACCGCCGAACATCACCGCCAGATAACGCGTGCGGATGACATGGATACCGAGCGCATGCGCCGAACCATGGCTGTCGCCGATGGCACGCAGCTTGAGGCCGGCGCGGCTGTGAAACAGGAACCAGTGCACGCCGATGATCAGGGCGATGGAGATGTAGAAGATCAGGTCCTGCCTGAACAGCAGCGGGCCGATGAAGGGGATATCGGCAAGAACGGGGATGACGATCGGCTGCAGCTTGATGCCGGACATGCCGACATAGGGTTCGCCGATCTGGCCGGAGATGCCGAGGCCGAGGATGGTCAGGGCGAGGCCCGTCGCCACCTGGTTAGCGACCAGCGTCAGGGTGAGGAAACCGAAGAGCAGAGAAAACAGGGCGCCGCAGACAATGCCGGCGAGGATGCCGATATAGGGTGAGCCGGTCACCTGCGTTGCCGCAAAAGCCAGGGCCGCGCCCATGATCATCATGCCTTCGACGCCAAGATTGAGGACGCCGGAGCGCTCGGTGACCAGCTCGCCGATGGCGGCCAGCACCAGCGGCGTGGCGGCGGTGATGACGGTCAGAAGGATGGCTTCGACGATACCCATCAGTTCGCTCCGTCTTCGGCGGTTCTGCCGGCAAAAACAATCCGGATCTTGTAGAGGATCAGCGTGTCGCAGGAGAGCACGAAAAACAGAAGCAGGCCCTGGAAGACGCGGGTGACCTTGTCCGAAACACTGAGCGTCAGCTGCACCGCCTCGCCGCCGACATAGGTCAGGGCAAGCAGCAGACCGGCAACGATGACGCCGAGCGGGTTCAGGCGGCCGAGGAAAGCGACGATGATGGCGGTGAAACCGTAGCCCGGGGAAATGATCGGCTGCAGCTTGTTGATCGCGCCGCTGACCTCGGCGATGCCGGCGAGACCGGCGAGCGCGCCGGACAGGAGCATCGAAAACCAGATCATCCGGCGCGAGGAAAACCCGGCAAAACGCCCTGCCCGCTCCGACTGGCCGAGCACGGTGATCTCGAAGCCCTTGAGCGTGTAACGCATCATCAGCCAGAGCAGCACCGCGGCGATGATGGCGAAGGCGAAACCCAGATTGGCGCGGCCGGAAGAAATCAGTTCCGGCAGGACGGCTTCCGGCACGAAGTCGCGGGTGATGGGGAAATTCAGGCCATCCGGGCTGCGCCACGGGCCGCGCACCAGCCAGTCGAGAAAGAGCTGGGCGATATAGACCAGCATCAGGCTCGTCAGGATCTCGTTGGTGTTCATGTGCGCCTTGAGGAAGGCGGGCACGGCGGCATACAGCGCCCCGCCGATCATGCCCATGATCATCATCAGCGGCAGCAGCAGCGGCGAATGCCAGTCGTAGAAGGTGACGGGCAGGATCGAGCCCATGATGGCGCCGGCGATGAACTGGCCTTCGGCACCGATGTTCCAGTTGTTGGAGCGGTAGCAGACCGCAAGGCCGACGCCGATCAGGATCAGCGGCGCCGCCTTGATGGCGATCTCGTGCAGCGACCAGATGTCGAGAAGCGGCTCGACGAAAAAGCTGTACAGCGCCGAGACGGGATCCTTGCCGAGCATCGCAAACATGATGCCGCCGGCGATCACCGTCAGCCCCAGCGCAATGAACGGCGACAGGATGGAATACAGGGTGGAGGCGCCAGCGCGCTTTTCCAGTTCAATGCGCATGCGCGGCCTCACGCTCTTCTGCCTTGCCGTGGAAGCCGCCCATCAGCAGGCCGATCTTTTCACGGGTCATGCCTTGCGCCGGATAGGCCGGCGACAACTGCCCTTCGTTGATGACGGCGATCTCCGTGGCGACCTCGAAAATCTCGTCCAGGTCCTGGCTGATGACCAGCACGGCAGAACCCGACTTGGCGAGATCGACCAGCGCCTGGCGGATGCGGCTTGCTGCACCGGCATCGACACCCCAGGTGGGCTGGTTGACGATCAGCACGTTGGGCTGGCGGTCGAGTTCGCGGCCGACGATGAATTTCTGCAGGTTGCCGCCGGATAGCGAGCCGGCCGGCGGATCGTCGCCGCTCTTGCGCACGTCCATCGCCGCCGATATCCGCTTCGTCGCCAGGCGAACCGCGACATAACGGATGATGCCGAGGATGCCGCCGGCGAGAAACACTTTTCGATCGGACTTGCTGCGGGCGAGCACGAGGTTGTCGGAGAGGGGCAGGCCCGGAACGGCGGCGTGGCCGTGACGCTCCTCGGGCACGAAACCTGCGCCCATCAGCCGTCTGGCGGTGATCCCGAGCGTTCCGACATTCTTGCCGGAAATCCGCACCGCATCGGCGTCGGCAACCGGATATTCGCCGGACAAGGCATCGAACAATTCGCTCTGGCCATTGCCGGCCACACCGGCGATCGCCAGTACTTCGCCGCTTCTGACGGTGAGACAGATGTTCTTGAGCGCGGTGGCGAAAGGCGTGCGCGCCGCGACATTAAGGTTGCGGGCTTCCAGCAGCACGCCGCCCTTGGCATTCGTGCCTGCGGCGGTGACGTTGGCGACCTCGCTGCCGACCATCATGCGTGCCAGAGACGCCGGCGTTTCCGCCCGTGGATCGCAGGCGCCGGTGACCTTGCCATGCCGCAGGACGGTGGCGCGGTCGCAGATGCGCTGCACCTCCTCCAGCCGGTGGCTGATATAGAGCACCGATCGGCCTTCGGCCTTGAGTTTTGCCAGCGTTTCGAACAGCCGGTCGGCCTCCTGCGGCGTCAGCACCGAGGTGGGTTCGTCGAGGATGATCAGTTCCGGATTCTGCAGCAGGGTGCGCACGATCTCGATGCGTTGGCGTTCGCCGACCGAAAGATCGGCGACATGCGCCTTCGGGTCCAGCGGCAGGCCGTAATTGCGGGACAGCACGGCGGCTTCCTCGGCGATCTTGGCGAGCGATATCCTGGGATCGAGCGACAGGGCGATGTTTTCCGCCACCGTCAGGGCTTCGAACAGCGAAAAATGCTGGAACACCATGCCGATGCCGGTCCGCCGGGCGGCACCCGGCGAGGCGATGCGCACCGGCTCGCCCTTCCAGAGGATCTGACCGGAGGTCGGCGCCAGGACGCCGAACAGCATTTTCACCAGCGTGGATTTCCCCGCGCCGTTTTCTCCGAGCAGCGCATGGATCTCGCCCGGGCGGATTTCCAGATCGATCCCGTCGCAGGCTGCAAAGCTGCCGAAAAGCTTCGTCAGCTTGCGAACCGACAACAATGCATCGGATCGCGACATTTCGTTCGCCGTCACTGAGCCCCCTCAGATTCTTGCCGGCCACCCGTCTATCAGGGGATCAGCACCGTTGTTCCGCTTGTTTTTCTTGCTTCCAGATCCGCGTGCGCCCGACCGGCATCCGCCAGCGGATAGGTTTGAGGAATATTGATACGCACTTTGTTGCTTTGCACAACAGCAAACAGCGATTCTGCACAAGCCTTCAATTCTTCGGGCGTGGCAATGTAAGCGAAGAGTGTCGGTCGGGTGGCGAAGAGCGATCCCTTCTGCGACAGCAGGCCCATGCTGAAAGCCTCGACCGGGCCGGAAGCATTGCCGAAACTGACCCACATCCCCCGCGGCCTGATGCAGTCGAGCGAATGCGGGAACGTATCCTTGCCGATCGAGTCGTAGACGACATCGACGCCCTTGCCGCCGGTGATCTCCTTGACGCGCTCGACGAAATTGTCGTCGCGATAATTGATGACGTGGTCGTAGCCATGTTGCAGCGCCAGCTTGACCTTGTCGTCGGACCCCGCCGTGCCGATCACCGTTGCCCCGAGCGCCTTGGCCCACTGGCCGGCGATCAGGCCGACGCCGCCGGCGGCGGCATGGAACAGCAGAACAGTTTCCGGGCCAACCTTGTAGGTGCGGTTCAACAGGTACTCGACGGTCATGCCCTTGAGCATCATCGCCGCCGCCGTCTCCAGCGAGATTCCCTCAGGCACCTTCACCAGATGACGAGTCTCGATGTTGCGCTCGACGCTGTAGGCGCCGTCGGAGCTGGCGTAAGCGACGCGGTCGCCCACGGCAAAATCCGTCACCCCGGCGCCAAGCGCCGTCACGGTGCCGGCACCCTCCTTGCCGACGACGAAGGGCAAGGACGGCGCCTTGTAGAGGCCGGTGCGGAAATAGACGTCGATGAAATTCAGGCCGACCGCCGCATGGCGGATCTGAACCTCGCCGGCAGCCGGCGGCGGCAGGTCGATCTCCTCGATCTTCAGCACCTCCGGTCCGCCGGTCTGGCGCATGACGATCGCTCTGGTTTTCCTTGATGACATCGGTTCAGATCCTTTTTCCAAGGGCGGGGAAGAGCTGCAGCACCGCCCCGATGCAATAGAGATAAAGCCCGGTCAGGCAGAAGAGCACCTTCAGCCAGAGCGGGGTCTGGAAATGCATCAACAAGGCCGCAATGCCGAGGATGGACCAGACGGCGAAAAGCGCCATGTTGAGCGGCCGAAGCCGCTGCACCCGCACGGGATGCAGGAAATTGATCGGCAGGAAGGTCAAGATGACCGAGAGTGTCACGACGATCATCGCCGCCAGCGCGCTCGCCTGCACCACGAACAGCGTGAAGATCACCATGTTCCAGACGACCGGGAAGCCGGAGAAGAAATATTCGTCGGTCTTCATGCCCATGTCGGCATAATAGATGGCGCTGGACACGACGATCATGCCGGCCGCGGCAAAGGACCATGGCTCGCCGATCATGCCGCTCTGGTAGAGCGCGAAGGCCGGCAAAAGCACGTAGGTGACATAATCGATGATGTTGTCGAGCGTATCGCCCGACCAGTTGGGCAGAACTTCCTTGACCTTCACCTTGCGGGCGATCGGGCCGTCGATGCCGTCGACGAGCAGTGCCAGGCCGAGCCACCAGAACATGTCGATGAAGCGATGTTCCGCGGCGGCGACGACGCCGAGAAAGGCCAGGAACGAGCCGGAGGCGGTGAGGATATGCACGGAAAATGCCCGTATTTCGGCATAGGGCACCCGCTTGTAGTTGAAAATCTTCATGTCTCTCCGTATCCGCCCCATCGGAGCCTGCAGACCGGCATTCCAGGCAAATATGCATTCTTTCCGCAATGTTGCCAGTGGTCCGCCGATCGTTTTGCGCCACCGTAGCGTGGCGGCACCGCAATTTCACCCTCTGCGCCAATTCATCCCATGGATTTCAACAGGTCAAAGCATTAGTTTGCGAGGGACCAATAAAGGAAAGAAGATGACTGAGTTCGATATCGTCGTGATCGGCGGCGGCCTGGCCGGCTCCATCGCCGCATTGTCGCTGGCGCGCAGCGGCCGTTCCGTCGCCCTTGCCGCGCCGCCGCATGCAACAGACGATCGTCGCACCACGGCTTTGATGGACCAGTCGATCCGGCTGATGGAACGGCTGGCGCTGTGGCCGCGCATAAAACCCGCGGCGGCACCGCTTTGCGTGATGCAGATCGTCGACGGCACCAATCGCCTGCTGCGCGCGCCAACGGTCGCCTTCCGTTCGAGCGAAGTCGGCCTGGATGCCTTCGGCTACAACATCCCCAATGCCCTGCTGGGCGACGTGCTGCGCGATGCGGTGGCGGCGGAAGGCAACATCACGGTGTTTGCCGACCGTGCCGGTGAGATCGACATCACCGCCGACAATTTGACGGTGCGCCTTGGCGACCAGCGTGTCATCACCGCGGCTTTTGCCATCGGTGCAGACGGACGCCATTCGCCGCTGCGCGAAAGCGCCGGCATCGGCGTGCGCCGCTGGTCCTATCCGCAGACGGCGCTGGTGCTCAACTTTGCCCACAGCATTCCACACGGCGATGTTTCGACCGAGTTTCACACCGAGAGCGGGCCGTTTACCCAGGTTCCCCTGCCCGGCAACCGCTCCAGCCTGGTCTGGGTTCTCAAACCCGAGGTCGCCGCAGACTATAGCCAATTGCCGCTCGACGAACTCGGCCGGCGCGTCGAGGCACGCATGCAGTCGATGCTGGGCGCGGTGATCGTCGAGGACAGCGTGCAGACCTGGCCGTTGTCGGGCATGATGGCGAACCGTTTCGGCAAGGGCCGCGTGGCATTGATCGGCGAAGCCGCCCATGTGTTCCCGCCGATCGGCGCGCAAGGCCTCAACCTGTCGCTGCGCGACATCATCACGTTGACCGAGATCCTGTCCGGCCAGGCGGGTGCGCCGGTCACGGCGACGGCCGGCGACAGTTTCGATCGGCGCCGGCGCGCCGACATCATGACGAGGACGGCGGGTGTCGACCTGCTCAACCGCTCGCTGCTCTCCGACTTCCTGCCGGTGCAGATGATGCGGGCTGCCGGCCTGCACCTTTTGTCCGGCGTGCCGCCGCTGCGTGGCCTGGTGATGCGCGAGGGCATCGAACCCGGCCGTGGCCTGCGCTCGCTTCCGGCGTTTTTCCGGGAAAAGCTAAAGCGGCAATAGGCCGGATTTCAAAAGATAGAGAAAGACGGAGACGGTGGCGACGGAGGCGACCGTCGTCAAGAGGATGGTGGCGGACGCCCTCTCCTGCCAGACGCCGTATTGCTGGCCGATGACGAAGACATTCGTCGCGGTGGGCAGCGCGGCGAGCAGAACCGCCGACGAGACCCACACCGGATCGAAACCGCCGACCCAGGTCAGAAGCCCGTAGACGAGCAGCGGGTGAACGATCAGTTTTGCCGGGACGATATAGAAGACTTCCCCCGGCACCCGCTTCAGCGGCCGAAGCGCCAGCGTGACCCCCATGGCGAAAAGCGCACACGGGGCGGCGGCCTGGGCAAGATAATCCACCAGCCCCTGAACGGCCGCCGGAATCGGCAAGGCGAGTGCCGCAGCCAGAAAACCAGCGGCACAGGAAAGAATGAAGGGGTGCAGCGCCACCTTGCGCGCCACGTCGCTGGCCAGTTGCCCGGGCGACCGCTTGTCGCCGCCGGCGAGCGCCATCATCGCCGGCGCGACGATGAAATGCAGCGCGTTCTCGAAGCAGACGATCAGCGCCACCGGCACCGCCGCCTTCTCGCCGAAGGCCAGCAGCGCCAGCCCCGGCCCCATGTAGCCAATGTTGCCATAAGCGCCGGCGAACGCCTGTATGGTGCTGTCGGCGAACGAATTTTTCCGCATGCAGCGCCCGGCCGCAAAGATGACGGCAAAGACCAGGTAGGTCGCGACAAGATCGGCGGCGATGAAATCCACCCGCGTCAGCTCTTCGATCGGCGTGCGGGCGACGAGCTTGAAGAACAGCGCCGGCAAGGCGGCGTAGATGATGAAGGTATTGAGCCAGCCCAGCGCCTCGGCCGGCTGGCGCGTGATGCGCGCTGCGGCGTAACCGATGAGGATCAGGCCGAAGAACGGCATCAACAGCCCGAAAATGGCAGCCATGCGCTTTCCGATCGTGGGTGCGGTCTGACCGCTCCGGCATTGTTGTCTGGACGTGCCTTAGCCGATTTGCATCAGGATTGGAAAGGTCTGCTGGAACCAGATCGCCGCATCGCTGACGAACCCGAAGATGAAGGCCAGGCCGGTGAGCACAAGGAAAACGCCCATGATCTTTTCCACCAGGCCGAGATGCCGGCGGAACCGTGTCAGGAAGCGCATGAAGGCGCCGGAAAAGCCGGCGGCTATCCAGAACGGCACCGCAAGGCCGAGCGAATAGACGGCAAGCAGCATCGCGCCATCGGCTACCGTTTCACGCGACGCGGCAACGCCGAGGATGGCGCCGAGCACCGGGCCGATGCACGGCGTCCAGCCGAAGGCAAACGCCAGGCCCATGACATAGGCCCCCGTCAATGTCGCGGGCTTACCGCCGCCCTGGAACCGCGCCTCCCGCGCCAGAAGGCCGATCCGGAACACGCCCAGAAAATTCAAGCCCATGACGATGATGATCACGCCGCCGATCTTGGCGAGGATATCGAGATGCTGGCGCAGCAGCGTGCCGATCGACGATGCGCCGGCGCCGAGCGCCACGAAGACGGTGGCAAAACCGAGGGTAAAGAAGAACGCCGCCAGGAGAACCGCATGTCGCCGGAACGCAGCCTCCTTCGTCGCCTGCCCGTTGCGAAAATCCTCCACGGAAACGCCGGCCATGTAACAAAGATAGGGCGGCACGAGAGGCAGGACGCACGGAGACAGGAAAGACAGCGCGCCTGCAAACAGCGCACTCAGGAAGGAGACATCGGCAATCACGAAACACGACTCCGGATGGACGTACACTGCGCCTTCCTAACCATGCCGGATCGCCGGCGCCAATCACCTTTTCGCGTTTGCTTGAGGAAAAGCATGCAAAGAGACGATTTCCATGATTTTTTCGGTTGACCGCGCAAAATCACCTGCCTATGTTCCGCGCACTTCCGAAGGGGCCTCGCCGCCCCGATTGTGGGAGAGCGTAGCTCAGCCGGTAGAGCAACTGACTTTTAATCAGTAGGTCCAGGGTTCGAATCCCTGCGCTCTCACCACCTAAGGTCTTATTTTCATTGATTTGTTTGCAATTTGACAATCTGGCGCCTTACGGCCGGTTTGCAGAAATGTGCCGCAGTTTGCAAAATGCGTTCGGCACATGTTCCAGAAGCGCAACCATTAGGTGATCTGTGCTGGATCGATATTCCCATAGAATCCTCCTTGACTCTCTCGCTTATTATGAGAACATAAAGTGAACAACCAAGGAGGCGACCATGTCTGAGAAGTTCATCGTGATGACGTATCGCAAGAACCGCGGCAACCTCGTTCCGGGCGAAATGCGCCAGGCGTCCAACCCCATTAGCGCCGAGCGTATCGCCGGCGCAATGGCGCCCCGCTTTGCCGGCGTTGCGGCCTATGCCGTCCAGGTCGACGAGGAAACAGGCGACATGACCGAGCCGCGCCTGCTCGCCCGGCACGGCGAAATTGCCGACCTGCTTGCTGCTTAATCCGCGCCGCGTACCCCTCCGATGTCGGGCGCGGCCAGCCGAGCTCTCATACACGAGCTTCAAGAAAAGATCGACAAGATCGCCGGCGGGAGCGCTAGGAAACGCACCACGCTACCGTTCGGCGTTCCAGAAATCGATGATCGTTTGCCCGGCGGAGGCTTGGCCTTTGGAGCGCTTCATGAAATTGCGGGTGGCGGCTCCGATGCGGTCGCGGGCGCTGTATCTGCGCTCCTTGCTGCGTCTATTGCCGCAAGGACCAAGGGCACGGTTGTTTGGTGCCTAACTCGGCCAGACCTATTCGCGCCAGGCTTGGCGCAGGTGGGTCTTCACCCTGACCGCGTCATCCACTGCGAGAGCGACAATGAGGATGGTGTTCTCGCCTCAATGGAAGAAGCTCTTTCGTTTGGCGGCTTGTCAGTGGTGGTCGGCGAACTGGTGCGGCTGCCCATGACAGAGAGTCGGCGACTGCACCTCGCCGCCGAGAAAACCGGCGTAATGGGGATAATAATTCGAAGGTGGCGACGACAGACGGAAGCAACTGACTTTGGCAACCCCACGGCTTCATCAACCAGGTGGCGCGTCAGCTGCTTGCCCTCCGAACCGCTCCCTGTCGAGGGGATTGGGCGACCGCGCTGGCTTCTCGAATTGATCAGGGCGAAGGCTGGTGAGAGCTTTGACATCGCTGTCGGCGCTCCGGACAGCAATGGACTGCTTTCGCCAGTGCGACGCGAGCAACCTCTGAGCGAAGCAGGAGGCCCGAAATGGAGCCGGATATAAGCGACGACACAAGCAGATTGCGAGCGAGGCCGGTTTTGTGGGAGCACTGGTGCGAGCACCCCGGCTGCAAAGCGTGGGGTAGCCTTGGCTATGATGTTGGCCACGGCGAATCTAGATGGTATTGCTTCGAGCACTGTTGGACCGATTACCGCAAGCGTGGAGGAGGCGGTGGAGACCTACGCAGTGATGATGCATCTGCACGGGGAAATTCTGGATGAGGGGGAATTCGATGCCAGAGAAGTCGAAGATCTGATCCGGGCACACGCGCCGCCACCATTCAACGAGCATCCAGGAGTGGCTGTGGTTCGTGCCGTGCTGGACGGCGGCGCACTGGAGCTCGATGGTTGGGGCATGGGCATACGGAAATTGCGCTAGCTTTGGACACGGCGCCGACATTGACACGGGAACCGCCGACTCTACGTCCTCTTGAAGGAAGTGGAGACGCAGATGCCAATCAATGGACCGAAGGTGCTTTTCGGCTACGCAGACCGCGCAATGGACTGTCAGTGCGCGTTGGAAGATGAGTTCGAACTCTTGGTAGAAGCCGCGGAGAATGCCGGCTGGTCACGGCGAGAGGTCTTCGATGCGCTGACCGAGCTAGCTAGATGTGGACAAGCCGCAGAAGCAGAAAATGAGGAAACAAGCCGAGCGGTCGCGGCAGCCATTCGTCTGGTGAGAAGACATTGACGTCGCCCCAGTGAATTACTAAGGTCCACTTATCACCACGACCTTCAGGTGATCGCGGGAGATCGCGCAGCCCCTGTCGTCTTCGGACGTGGCGATCTCCCGCATTGACCATTAGGCAGCCCACCTCATCATCGCCTGCTCCAGGCCGGCATAAAGATCAATGCGCGCGCCATCATTTTCGATGACCGCATCAGCGATGCCGCAACCTGCCTCCGATACGTGGGTGCCGGCGATGCCACCCCTGCCCTCAAGTTTATAGATCACACCGCCCATCTTCCGAATTGTAGAGGCCTCATTTGGGAAGCGGCAGTCGTCTACGACGACGCGCCCACCTCGAAGGATCACGCGCTCCGCGTCGTCCTTCCACAGATTTACCCAGAAGTCCTCGCCGATGCAGTCTCGGCCCCACTGGGAGCCGAGGGTCTGCATAGCGTGCCGCGGCGTCTTGTCACAAAGCAGACTATTGCTGAGTTCCTTGCAGCTTCCCTCGATGTCCTCCTCTCCGAAACCGATGGCCCTCATCATGTTCTTCAGGGGGGTGGCGAACTTTACCCGTTCATATCCATGATGTCGGATCAGGTAGTCGGCCGCCGTAGACTTGCCGCTACCGGCGACGCCCGTGAGAGCGATGACGGGAGGGTAGTTGTCGTTTGCCGGCCGGCCAATCGCAGCCGCAAGCGGGCGGAGGGCTACGTCTATCGAGGCAGCGTCAAAGGATTCGTTTGAGGTCATGGTGTTGTCTCCAGTGCTGCTTGGATCATGGCGATGTAAGAGGCCTCTGATTGCAAAATAGGGCCATTGTCTGGGTGCCCGGTCTTCCCGTATTCCCAATCGATACCTCGCCGCATTCCTGCTGCCCTCATCGCTTCTGATGGCTCTTTCATCGCATCGATGGCGGCGCGGGCCATTGCGCGGTAGCGCTCCCGGACGTGATCCATCTCGCCGAAGCGACCCCAGTCGTCCTTGGGCCAGTCCGCCGCAAAGATCGCTCTCGCCACCTTCTCAATCATCGCCGTCATACGTCCTCCTTTTCCTTCACATCCGCCTGCCTGCGCGGTTCTTCTGGCGCGGGCGCCAACGGCTGCCCAGGCACCAAAAGCGCCCTGAGCGAGCCGAGGCGGTCGTTGATAAGAGGCCGGAAGCGCGTGGCTCGGAAGGGCGGATCTTGCTCGCCAAACTGCGGGCAGTCACCTCGACGGATGCCCGACAAGCGAACGCCAAGATACTCGCCGTTCATGTAGCCCTTCGCTATTCCGATCCAGCGGATCGTGTAGATCTCGCCTTTTCGCACTTCGAGATATTGCTCTGGCAGCGTGCTGTCGTCGATGCACTGAACTTGCTGGCCCACAAAGAATTGGTTGGTCATGCCACCCTCCATTTCGTCATGGCGGACAAAATCTGCCGCACATCGACAGCCCTAACGGCATAGGCAACGTATTCGCGTGCGCCAACGCGTGCACCGACGCATGCCCCCACTACCGCCGCACCAACCACAAGTCCGAAGACCACCGCCGCATAGATCCAAACCAATAGCCAGGCAGCGGGTAGCCGCAGCCACGGCGACTTGATGCGCCAGATGTTCCACGTCTCTTTCCTGCGTTCGTGCGCCAGACGCCTTGCCTTGCTCATGCGGCTTTCCCTCCTGCTTTGCCCCCGCGCACATCCGCCGTCTGGTCCATAAGCGCTCGAAAGGTCCACATGAATTCCTCTTCTGCCTCGGCAGGCGACCACAGCATGATCGGGACGCCGAGCTTATCCGAGTGGCGAGCATGCCATTCCATTGGCTGGAGGTTGACGAGCTCGTCCCCGATAATTCGGTTATCGGCGTCATGAACAGTGTCGGGCAGATCAGCCGGGAGGCCGAACCGTTGGAAGACGGCAGCTTGAACCTTAGCCTCCACCTCCTTGTAGCCGGTAAGGCTTGGCTTCACCGGCCGCGGCACGTCCACGAGGTAAGCCTCGCTGGCGTCATGCAGCAGGCCGTAGAGCGCAGTCATCGCGCCGTACTTGCCCCGCAACCATCGAGCCAACAGCACACTGTGCTCAGCGACGCTATAGAAGCGCCGGCAATGGCCGGCATAGCGGCATTGCAAGCTCAGCGAATGGGCGATGTCGTCGATAACAACTTCCTCGGATCGTGGGTCAAGCGGCCAGAATTGCCGTCCGGTGTATGTTTGCATCCAATCACCCTGGCGCGCTTCCTGATCGGGAACGTCACGAGTGACGGGCTGACTTTCTTCCCGTCTGGCAAGGCCGATGTATCGACCGCCTTGGTGGTTGTCGTTAGCCGGGACGTACTTTTCCAATTGGCCGAAGGTACTGACGGCGAGATCCAGCGCAATCCGCTGCGCGCCCATGCCGGGAACCATGATGATTTCCTCTTTGAGTACCGGATGGCGGAACCTATTGTCGTTCATTCGGACCATTACGCCACCGCCCTCGCCTGCTGGTTGTCATTCGCTGCGACAAGCGCCGAAGCGCCGGCGACCATCTCGGGCCGGAGTGTCATCCGGGCGACCTCGCCGTATTCCTTATGATAGGTGATGACCTTAGCGGATCGGCCCGACAACCAGCCGCCACCCGCAGCATAGGCGTCAGGAGCGGCGAGCGTTTCGTGGCGCTCCACATACATCAACGCGCTCTTTCGGCCTTCGTCGCTATGCAGATGGCCCACATGGGCGAAAGCGTAGTTGGACCGGCCGAACATTTCGCGGAAAGTGCCGGCCAAGGTCGCGTCCACATTGTTGACGCCGCGTTTGTGGCCATGGTGGTAAAACAGCGCGGTCTTACCCCATTCATATGCGTAGTAGAGCGACGGTGAGTTGTCGACGGAGATACGCGGCTCGTTTTCGTACATGGCCGCCAGCATCTCTCGAAGCCATGCAGACGACGCTGGGTCATGATTGCCGGAAGCCATCACAACGCGCACATGCTGATGCTTTTGGAGCAGCATGTCGATGATCTGGCGCATTACCCTAATGACGACGCGGATGACCTTCTGGAGTCGACTGTCCGCGTCGAGAACATGCTTGTTCGCCGGGGTGACACTCTCGAGGCTGTCATGGTGCATGACGTCGCCTAACTGAGCGAAGACAGCGGTATGTGCATCGGGGCAGATGTCGATGGCGGCGGCGAACCAGTCCAGGAGGATCTGCTCGGCCAGCCGTAAATCGTAATCGCTCCCCGTCTCCTCTTTCCACGCAAGCATGCCGAAATGACTGTCCGTCACGACGAATTGGTTCAGTAACTCGCTATCGCTGTGTCTGGGCGCCGGCATAATCGAGATCCGGGGCAAGTCCTTCTTCAACTCGTCAACAGCGGCGCGGATGATTTCTATCTGCTGGTTTGTCTCAGCAGATGTCTTAATCCACTTGACGATCTCGCGCCCATCCGCATCGACCAGCGCAGACACGCCCTTGATAGTCTGTCCGGCCGGAACTTCGAAGGGCGCGCCATGCTCAGGCCGCTGCTGAACATAGTCGCCGTTCGGCGTGTTGCTCACTTGCGCGATACGGAATCCTGGGAGCACGGGCTTCAGCCCGAGCAAGCCGCGCTCAGCGGCTACGCGCAGGCGGGACTGGAGTGTACAACGCGGCAGGCCGAGGGCCTGAGCGGCGGCAACTTGCGATCCGTAGGTCGATACGGCGTCGACTGCCTGTCTAGCGAGCTCGTCTGTCAATCTTGGTGTGGGCATCAGGTATCCTTCTTGCGCGCTTCGAGCATCGCGTCCGCGATATCATAGGCTTGCGTTGCAACTGCCTTCAAAGCCACGGCGTAGGGCACGTCACGGTGAGCGGTGACTTTGTCGTTGATGGCAATGATCTTCGGCAAAGCCGCCATGGCAAATTCATTGCGGAGGCGGGTTTCCGCACCGTCCCAGTTCACCATCATTCAATCTCCGGATCCGAAAAAGTCACAAGGCTGTAAGAGCCACCTGTCGCACGCGCAAATGAGGGCGGCTCCCAAGCGCGCTCATCATCTGAGTTTAGGGAAAGCCAGGCATCCCATTCTTCCTGCTTAGACACCGGCACCACGTACCAATGGCTGTCGTTATCCTGGCTGAGCGTAAAACGTTCTGGCGTGGGGGTTTCGTCACCCATCCTATTCATCCTCTTCATATTCGGGACCGAGCCACCAAAGGCCCACGGCACTGCCGCCACAAACCGCGGCGAACATGGCCAGATAGCAGGCCGCCATAATGACGGCGTGCCACTGCAGATGGTTCAAGGTGTCACCAGCAAAGGCTGGTCCACAGTCTTCGGCTGCTCTGTTCCCGCAACACCTTCCTCTGCAAAGCCGGGCGAGCCGTCCTCGCCCATAGACATGCCTACCGAGCCGCCGCCATTCTGGCCGAACTGCACCGAGTCCATCGTCTGCTGGAGTTGATTGGCGGCGGCCGAAGTATATGGCAGTCGATACAGGCGCGGCTCGCCTTGACCATCATCGAGCAAGACGTAAATGGCGGTGTCGATTTCGATCTTGGCGCCAAGGACGCTGTACTGCCCGGCCGGCGGCGCAAGCGGCGTTGCATGGCCGAGCGGGATAATCACGGCCGGCGCGGTCAGGATGGCAACCACCAAGAAGGCGATGGCCTGCTTTCGAGTGCCAAACCAAGCGATGACGCCAATGCCGAACACGAGGGCGACCCAGAGAGTGATGGCGGCGGTCATGACAGCGTCCTTGTGATGACGTCGGAGACGGCCATCAGGAGGCCACAGGTAAAAAGGGCCGTGCCCAGAATCTTCAAAACTTCGATTGCTTTTTCTCGCATCACGCATCCCCCCTCTTCATCTGCTTGAACACCTGGCTTTCGCTGCCCTGCACAACTGCGCCATCGAGCACGCGAAAGCGGATTGCGGTTCGCTCCTGCTTGTCACGTTCAAGCTGTACCGTGCCGGCCCAGACCATCCCGCCTTCCGCGAGCCGGACTTCGACCGCCACGGGCACCGGCACCTTCGCGCAGCCGAAGCATCGAACATTGACGGCATACTCGCCGTCGGGGAGACCGCGAGTGAACGCGGACTCATAGTTTAGCGGCGTGGCGTCGTTCGCCTCGCCCAGGTCATCACGCAGCAGGCTCCAAACCTTGCCGCTCTTGTTGCTGTAGCCAACGGCCTTTTCATTGGCATGGGACACCCAGATATCGACATCGATCGGCCCTGACGGCCACGAGATCGAGGCAATGAGGTTTCCGGGCTGGCTTATCGGATCTGCCTCGGCGGGCGGGTTGATGGACGGCAAGATGAAAATGGCGACCGCCACAACACCAAGCAACATTGCCATCAGCGTGTCTTGGATGAGGGTTCGGATCATTCGCCGGCAGCCATCTGCAAGACATAGCTGTTGGTGCTGATCCACAAAGCCGCAACAGCGCCAACCAGCGTGGAGCAGAACGCGACGCTCATGCCATCTATAAGGCTCGTCGCCAGCTTGAGCAGGCCTGCCGCATCGCCGAGAGACCCGGCCTGCATGCCTTGCAAAGCAAGAACGAAGCCGATGAGATTCCCGATGAGGCCCAGCATCACGAACCACACCTTGGCGTGCGGCATTACTCGCGTGTGCCCCAGAAACATCGCCGCCAGGACCGCGGCCAGCACGCCGGCGATTACATACGAAATGCCCGAGACGTCATGGGTGAAGACGAAGGTGACGTAGCCCTGCACGAAAGCCCATGCTACAAGCGCGGCCCAGCAGGTGTTGAGCACGATTAGTTTGGCGGTGCTGTTGGTAACTGCCGCGTCCATCACACTTCTCCCCGCGCCATCAGATTGCAAACGGCGGACGACGGAACGACAAAGCCGAACCCAACGAGCGATGGCGAGTATCTGTCCGGTCCCGACGGCAGCGGTGCGGTCATGACGGCAACGGTGATTCCGATGAGGTTGTCTTGCTTATCGAACACGGGTCCGCCACTCTGTCCCATTACGGTGGTGATGTCGGTCACAAACACTGACTTCAACCCCATGACCTCCCGCGGCTCGCCGGCGATGCGGCCGAAAGCAGACACGAAGTCGATGGTCATAGGGCTGCCCATTGCAATGATTTCGGTCCCGACGGCAGCGGTGCGGCAGTCGAGATGCGCAGATCCGACGACGGGCTCCTTAACCTTCAGAAGCGCGATGTCGTATGTGGCATTCGCCCAGAGGACTTCGGCCGCTTTGATCTTGCCGTCCTTGGCGTTGACGCTGACCATCTTCGCGTTTTCGACGACGTGTCGCGCCGTGAGAATGTAGCCGTCCCCGATGTGGACGCCGGAGCCGTGGCCGCCGCCTCGCGATACCTTGACTACGGCGGTTTCGGTATCTTTCGCTCGGGCAGTTGCTACAAGGCCGGTGTCGCCGCCTACAGTGGCGACGGCTGGCTGCATCATGGGCGGCACGAGGAAGGCTACCGAAGCCGCAGCCAGCACGGCGAAAGCAAGTAACGCATTTCGAATCTTAAACATGGCGGGTCTCCTCTTGTGGTGGTGTGGTGATGGTGGTCAGACGCTGGCGGTCGCAAACCGGCTCGTCAACAGGTCAGGCCCGCGAAAAACAAAAAAGCCCGCCGTCCGGTTAGGGATGGCGGGCTAGTGTGGGTTTGATTTACTTGTTGGGGAATGTATACAACTCACTTTTCAGCGAGATGCGATCACAGAATCCTAATGGTATGGGATATTCGCGCCAAAGGAAAAATACAGTCCCGCAGTTTTTGTTGCGACAAATGAAGCGAACCGCGATTTACGCTTCTCTTGCCTAACGAGTATGCATCGAAGCCTTTTTCTGTTTTTACGGCTCTGCATACCGATTGGCGCCTCCATTTTCCCCATACCGTAGATTTCTCGACAAGGAACAATTCCTGGTCCCTAATCGGATCTCCGGGGCGCCAAACAACGCACAGTAGGATATCACCTTCGCCGCCTAGATCTAGAAGCTGCGACGATTCCAGACGCAGAGAAATCTGAGTCCCCAACGGAAGGCCGTGGATATAACCCAATAAAGGGGTCCCGCGCGTTCCAAAGACATCATCCCATGATGCAGACTTCAATGTCCCTGATCGGCAATGCTCTCCAATTTTAGGAGCCCTGTCGGTGATCTGTTCTGCTCCAGAGCCATCAATTAGCCAGCCAACAGATGTATCCAAAACACTGGCCAATCGATGGAAAAGCGTCACAGATCCTCCATGCGCCTTACCCTTGCTAACGGCGCGGCGTGTCAGACTTAGGAATGTTCTACTTAGACCGGCCTTTAAGCAAGCTTCGGCGGCCGTCATTCCCACCGCATCCAATCGACGATCTACCCGATCCAGAATTTCGTCTAACATTCACAGGTCGCCCAGCCTTGAAACAACACCAATCACTTTGGCGTAGATTGAATATTGATCAAGGCCTTTGTGAAGAGCTTCAGCCGCAAAGCCCCCGAGCGGCAACTGCTTATCCGATAGTGACCAAAGTTCAAAATTGTCCCGTCTTCGCCTCACCTGACAGACGACCCGCGCTACCTTTTCGCCAGCAGTTGACGTGCGGTCGATAACCGCGATCGAACCATTCGAAAGACTGGTTTTGGCTGTTTCGCTGATGTCTCCCACCAAGAAGTCACCTCTACTTGCAACTCGTCGAATATCATCGCATTGCACTTCAAAAAGAATTTGGTTTTCATGCGCCACTTGACACATTATGGGAAAGATTTCTGCGCCTTCTTTAACGGCGGCCCAAGATGAGACGGGCGTCCATCCGGCCGCTATGATGACTGCTCCAGGCACCTTGTTCACCGTTATATTTTGGGGCATTGCTGGCGCAGTTAAATTGACAGTGTGATGTGGGGCACCCTCAGCAAGCCATGACGCCGTCGTCTTTAGCGCCGGGGCGAGCTTCTGAAGTGTAAGAACTGATATACCATAAGGAGAGCCAGATTTTATAGATGAACGCAAATTTTTAAGAAAACTTCTATCGATTGCGGCAATTCTAGACACTTCAGACTGAGTAAGATCTAGTTCACTCATCCGTTTCTCGATGCGCCTGAGGATTCCTTCGTTCAATTATCCCTCCTCAATACCAGAACATTTTAGATTCCGCGTGTGGGTTACATAATATATATCGCGACTATACCATCGAGATACGCGAAATCGATACTACAGACAAAGTTTTAAATTCCTAACCAAAAATAGTCGTTACACAAGGCGAAGGGGCAAACCGGCGAGTTCGACTCCAAGCATATTAACCAATCGTAAACTTAATGATTGATTAACGATCGCGACTACGTTTAATTAAAGTCAACCCGCATGACGGCGGGGGAGTAAAAGAGGGAGTGGATCTCACCATGGCTACCATCCAAGGCATTTATGTCGCGCTCTTCGGTCGTCCGGCCGACCCGGCCGGCCTTGCATTCTTCAATGAAGCCACGAACAATGGCGCCGACCTGACGGCAATCGGCGATCTGGCTTCTACCACAGAATACCAGAGCCGTTTTACCGGCATGACCAATGAGCAGATCATCAACTCAATCTATCAGTCTCTGTTCGAGCGCGACGGCGAAGCTGAAGGCGTTGACTTCTATGTCGGCGAACTTGAAGCCGGCCGTCTGAACATCAACAACATCGCGATTGCCATCCTTGACGGTGCCAAGAACGAAGATCTCGACACGGTCAACGCAAAGATTGCTGCTGCCAACCTGTTCACCAGCCATCTCGATCAGACCAACGAGGTTGAGGCATACGCAGGCGCTGACGCGGCGGCAGTTGGCCGCGATTATCTCGCTTCCATCGACACGCAAAACCCCGGCACAGGCGCTAATGCAGATGCGGCGATCCTGTTGCTGCTGGATGAGCAAGGTGGTAACGAACCCGGCACTGGCGGTGGTGGTGGCGGTGGCGGCGTCTCCACCTTTACTCTTGAACAGTTGCTTTACGACTACGCACCAGGCACAGAGCCTGCAGCATATAATCTTGCATATGGACCCGATGACCTCGGCTCAATCGAAGTCAAGGATCTGGTTAGAATCCCTGGAATTATCGAAGGCGCTAGAAATGACGCGCTTTACCAGGGATACACCGCGAAGCTCGACGATACTCTTGCGAACATTGAAACCGTCACCGATGGCCAACTCAACGCAATTTCTGAGATTACGGCAAAGGGTGATGGCGATATCGATAATGCCAACTTCTCTCACCTCTCCAGAGGACTGACCATTTTGGGCGGCGACGGTGGAACCGGCATGGATTCGGGAGAGGGGCTAATTGGCGGCACCGGCGATGACTGGATTTACGGCGGTACCGGTAAGGACTATCTGCATGGCAATGACGGCGACGATGTCATCTATGGCCTCGACGGCGACGATGTTCTTCAGGGCAATAAAGGCGATGACACCCTTTATGGCGGCGTTGGCGAAGACCGGTTGCACGGCGGCCAGGGTAATGACTACCTTTATGGCGAAGACGGCAATGATCAGCTTTTTGGCAACTTGGGCGACGATTTCCTTGATGGTGGTGCCGGTCATGACACGATCGAACTAGAAGGTGCCGGTTCTGGTTCCGATCAGGTTCTGTTGGCCACAGTTGGCTCTTCCAGCGACACGATCAACGGCTTCACGTCCGGCGATGATAAACTCGTGTACAACAACGCCAATACGACTTCTGATGCCGACGCTTTTGGCGAGATCGCATCTAGGGTAGGTATTTTTACCGATGGTACTCTCAACATACAGAATGGCTCTCAGTTCGGAGTGATTGAGTTCGAATTTGGCATGTCGGGTGGAGATCTTTCCACCGGTTCGACGAACGATCTGTTTAATGGCCTTCGCACGGATGGCAATCTCTTCGGACTTATCATCCCCCTTTCGGCCGATAAAATTGAACTGAATATCGACGACAACGGCGCCTGGAGCGGCTTCCTGGTCGCTTATCAGAACAATAATGCCTATGTTTACTATGCCGACTCTGCTGATGACACGATCACGGCAGGCGAAGTTGAGCTTGTTGCTACGGTTACTGGCGTTGCCCAAGGTGGCCTGACATCTGCCGATTTCGTAGGCGTGACTTTCGACGTTTAAGTTTGCTTTACCGGATTAAACTTGAACCCGCCGATGATCTCGGCGGGTTTTTTATTCCCTCACCCTAGCCGACATCAAATTGTCCAGCCGCTCATTCGTCCGGTCGATCTTGACGCCGACCGTGTCGATTGCCTTCATGATTTGCGAAGTCTGCTCCGACAGGCCGGCCTTCGTGGCGTAGGCCTCTGCGACATGGAGCTTGTGGGCGGCCAGGTCCGCGCTGGCCTTGTCCGCCTTGTCCTCGGCGCCTTTGACCTTGCCTTCGATGCGCCACCAGATGCCGCTGACCGCGCCCATAATGGCGAGGACGAACCCGACGAGCTCAGTTGTGATGTTCATTTCTTACCTCGCAGCGCTGTGGCGATGGCCTGGATGCCGGCGACGCCGCCACCGGAACCGAACACGGCCGCAATGATCTGGGAAGCATATGGTTTTACGGATGGCGGAAGGTCGGCGATCTGGCCTGAGAACAGGAAAACGCTGTCGAGGCAGATGGCGCCAAGCCAAATGCCAACCGGTGCCGCGAACAACGCCCAGATGATCCAGAAGGTTCTGGACTGCATTGCCGCGGCGCGGGTTTCCGCCTCCGTCGTCACATACCGCGCGATGACGTCGCCAGCGATGCGCTGGCGCTCCGTCTCGTTGTCGATCGATTTGTCGAGCGAGGTCAACACGCGATCGAGTGGGCCGCTTGCGACCCACTTCAGAAGCATCGCGAGCATCAGACAGCCGCCTCCATGCCGCGCCAAGTGTTGATGTGGCGGGCAATGATATCGCGATTGCGGTACGCCACGTATCCGACAGCCAGAATGACCGCACCGGCGGCAATCCAGCCCCATGGCAGGCCGGCAGTCCATGCGACAAGCGCAGTGCCCGCGCCGCTCGATGCAGCCTTGGTGACGACTTCCTTGGCGGTGCCGGCGTCACGGCGCAGCTGCGTCAGCGTTGCAGGGCCGAGGATGCCGTCGGCGACGAGATGCGGGTGCGCCTTCTGGTAGGCGATCAGGGCATCCTTGGTCTTCTGGCCCATCCAACCGTCGATCGCGCCGGGATTGAAGCCCTTCGCCGACAGGATTTCCTGCGCCTCGCGGACAACCGGGTCCTGCAACGCAGGCTTCTTTTCGGTTGCCTGCCGCGGGACGCCCTCAGGCTCGGCCATGGAGATGCCCGCATAGCTGCCCTTGGCAAACAGAGCCGCCTCTTCCTTGCGCCTACGGACCAAACCGGGAAGTTTCTTGCCACCGGCCGTGTTGTAGTGGGATCCAAGATAGGCTGCAGCTTCCGACAATTTACCGGCGCGCCACAGCTTGGCCCACTCCCAATCCATGGCGCCGACGCCGAGATTGAAGTTGGCCGACACCGCGGCGTCCAGCTGGTGCTGAGCGCGCTCCGAAGGAGACTTCTTGACAACGGCGGGCTCGAATTCAGCAGCGAGCACTTCGGCGAAAATCGCATCAGACTGCTCGGCCGTGATCTTCGTCTTTCCCGGCACCAGCTTTGTGATCCCGATCTTCGCCAGCGCGCGCTTGACGGACGCCGAGCGCATGGTGAATCCGGTCCCGATTGTGGGCACCTTCACCGGGTCCAGATAGCAGGTCAGGGGGTTGCCTTCGTGGGCGCGAATGAACGCGCGTCCACGCTTCGACGTGGTCGTGATGGGCATGGTGATACCTCTTGAAGGAAATAGATTAGGGTCAACGGCACGCTTTGCGCCCGGTGGTCAGTTCGAGTCGGTTGAGCCGTTGCGCGCAGTGGCTGCCCAGCCGGTGGGCGTCGCCGGAGTGCCCTCGACCGTATTGGGCGCGACCTTCTCCGCTGCGGCTGCTGGGTTGTTGTCGTTCGTCGCAGCGTCCGACCCTGTCCCGGAGCCCGATCCAGATCCCGACTTGCCGTCGTAGAGCTTCCCGCTGATCTGTGTCGTATATCCAGCCTTGCTGAAGGTGTGTGTGGCAGTATCGATGATGTATGGCGCGCCATCTAGGCCTGGACGAACGCCCGAAAACAACAGAGGCGAGCCAGCGGAAATACCGGTATCTCCGACGACCGTGACAGACACAGCGCCCTCGCCGCGCTTCAAATCTTTGGCTTTCGCCTGGGCGGCTTTGTCGGCCTCTGCGACGTTGGCGAATGGCTCTGGAATGCGGTAGACGCTATCTCCATCGGCGTCAGCGTCGGCCTCGATCTCGACGCGCTCAGCCTTGTCCTTGTCCTGGTGGTAGGCGACGACCTTGCTATACTTCGTGCGATCGTTGGCCTCGAAAGAGCACGAGCCGTTGATGATTATCGCGGGCGTGACGACAACGGAGCCACCAAACAGTCCGCCTGCCGAAAGGCCAGACCCGCGCTTGGCGAAGATGAGCTTCTTGTTCTTGATCGCGAACAGCCCGTTGTGGCGCTTCTCAAGCCTGCGCAAGAACTGCGTGTTGGATTCGTCCTGCTGCGCCAGCCATTCGTATTCAAAATTGCCGATCTCGGAATCCACGGAGGCAGAGAGCCCACTTTCAGATGCGATCTCCCCGATGATGTCCTTGAGCTTCTTTTTGTCCCAATGGCGCTCCTGCGGCTCCTTGAGTTTGCCGCTGCGCAGGTCCGCCGCCTTGCCAGAAATAGACATGCTGTAAGGCAGGCATTTGCACGTCACCTTGTCAGCCGTGAACTGGCCCAGGCTGCGCAGCGCTCCATAACCAAGCTTAACGTCGATGATGGCGCCCTTACGCGGGATCGCCAGGAACGACGGCGGTCCGTCGTTGAGCTCGATATCGACCGTGTCGGAAGTTATGCCTTCCTTATCTGTAACGGTGATCGAAACCAGCCGCTCATAGAACGCGCCTGCGACAGCCTTGCCGTCGATTGTCACTTCAATGCGTGGATGCATGTTAGTCCCAGAGGCTGATGAGCTTAGTAGCGGCTGGGCGCGCTTCGATATCCGGCATTACGATCTGTGTCCCGAGTGGAAGGACGGCCCCCAAGGCGGCCAAGCCGGGATTGGCGGCAAGAACGGATTCCGTAACGTCGCGGGTGCGGCCGTAAAACTTTGAGCAGACGAGATCGACCGTTTCGCCCTGCCTGGTCGTGTAGGTTTGTGGCATGATCACCCCAGCAGATTAATGAGACTGGAGACGGCGGCGCCTATCGATCCTCCGCCAAGACCGCCGCTATAGCGCTTCAACGAAATCGAGTAGGCGTTGCGCCTGGCACCGCCAAATAGCGTGTGGTAGCTGCGGTCTTCGTCAACGGATTGGACGGTGAAAGTGCCATGGATGATGCCCTCAACATCGTCGCCCGATACGAGCATAAGAGGCACGCCGGCGCTCGCCGCTGCGATGATGCCATCGAGGCTACCCTGCCCGCCGAATTCCACTGGAAAGAGCACACCCTTAATGGTCACCTCGTCGGAGGTCGGGCCAGTCCACTGCTGTTGATTGAGCGATTGCACGACCTGGATATCAGCCCACGGAGTTTGTACGCGCCGACCGACGCCCTCGTAGCCAAAGCCTAGCGCCTCAAAGCCAAACGGCCCGAGCATCATGGATGTTTGTCCGGACATAGGTGATCCTTGCGCAGCCGACATTGGCGCGGTAGGGTTGTGTTATGTGGAGGGTGGTGGAATGCGGAAATTGATAGTGGCTGCTTGCTTGACGTTGGTTGCAAGCGGCGCCGTATGCCAAGAACTTAAGTTGTCAGTCCCTGGGAAGGGCAAGAAAACAACAGAAGTGCATGACTTCAAGCTGGTTCCTGTTACCAAACTGCTGATGCGTCCAACCGACATAGAGCCCGACGACGTGCAGCTTTACTGCTCCCCGTCATGGCAAGGAGTTGTCGTCGCTATTGGGAATCGCCTCATCGCAATCGATCAAGACGCAATCGCTTCGCTAAAAAGAAAACCAAAAGGTGAAGTCAACGGCAAACGCACAAAACTCATCGATGCGAAGGCTTCAGAAAGTCCTCTGCGAGACTACCCTGACACGATATCGAAATTGGCTAAACGCGGCGATCGGGAATGTGAGGTTAAGGAGACGCCAGACATGAGCGTTCCCGAAACGGCGGTTATCGCGACACCAGAGAGCAGCATAGACGCCGCCTACTTAATCTGTGCTGCAGTTGATGCGTCCGGTATTGCTTCTAAACCATGCGACGTTTCGGGCTGGAATTCTGCTATTCAAATCACAATGGACGTGCGCGGCGCAGAGGCAAAAATCATCTGCAATCAGTTGTCAGCCGCGGCGCGCAAAAACGGACGTGTCTTCCAAGGCGGATGGAAAATTGAAATCTACTCTCCTTTCAGCGATGGAAACACCGTCGCCTACTGCAATCTCTGAGTCAGTCTAGCACTTTGCCTTGCCGCCCTTCGCGCGGAATTCGCATGGCAGCTGGAACTCACCTCTCCAGATGCCAAGCCTATCGGCCTTTGCAGACAGTTGCTCTGAGGCGTACCGGCCTTTGCTGTATTTAACCCAATCGAGCGCCCAGCCGTTGGCGACCAGCCAGGAGTTGACGCTTGCACCATCCGCACGCTGGCAGTCGGCGATTACGCGCTTATAGCGGTCTTTGCCGAGGGCGACGCATATAGTGGGCCGCGATGCGGCAAGGAACTCATCAAGCGCGAACGCCGCATCCTTGCCGCATCGGTACTCACGGCCCACCGCATCTGTGCATGTTTGTCGAGACTCGGGCGCATCAACGCCATTGAGGCGGATGCGCTCGCCGCTGATCTCTATCGTGTCACCATCCACCACCGAAGCACGACCGCTTATGTCGGCGGCAACGACCGGCGTGGCGAAAAGAAGGAATGCGAGGACTCGAAGCATTTTGAATCCTCGCATTAAAGTTGCGTCATGTCAAAAGCCTCCGCCACCACCAAGGCTGGATTCGACTGCGGCTTTAGTCTTTGCGCCCAGGTCGCTGGTAGCGGCTGCCGCCGCGGCGCGCGGATCCATGACGCCCGTGATGGTAATTGGCGCCGACACGTTGACGCTGACCGGCTGCTGGTTGGTTACGCGCACATCTTGCGTGCCTGACGGCTGCAGAAGCGCGGCAATTGAGCCGGGATCGATCTTCATAGGCTGCGTGACGCCGAGGTCGTCAGCGGTCTTGCCGGGCAACGTGTCGGTCGTCGAGCCACCTATGCCGGCGTTTCTTGCGCCGATGGCATTGTCCATCGCCTGCTGCGCCGACACCGATACAGGCGTTAAAGCCGCCGACGGTTCCTTCTGACCTGGCCACCAATCGTTCCAGATCGCTGGCACGCCAGAAAAGCCCGGCAGGACTTTGCCAAGTCCCTCAAAAACATCCCACGGCGACAATCCATCCTTCGCCGGATTCCAACCGGTATGCTTCTCAATGAAGTCATCGACAGGCTTGGTGATCCCGCCAAGATTGCCCTCCGGATCAAGATCGCGGAGCGTCACCAACAGGCCGGCGGCAATCGCAACGCCGGCTGCAGCTGCGAACAATGTTCCAAATGCCGTACCGCTGGTAGCAGCCGCGCCTTGAAGGCCACCAGCCGCCGTCGAAGCGTTCAACGCCCCCTGGATGCCAGCCACCGTCTTTAGGATGCCCGCGACTGTGGATGCCCCAGACAGGAAGTAGAGGGCAGATCCAAGAAGTCGCAAGCTTCTAGCGGCAATCGCAAAACCCACCGAAGCGACCATTAGTTTGAAGCCTTGCTCCATCAGCGGGGCAAGAAACTTCACTATAGGGCTGTTCCGCACCTGATCTGAGAAATATCGAAAGTCTTCACCCCACTGCTTAAACTTCGCAAAGATACGACCCAACGCATCAGCAGCCGCGCTTCCGTCGGCCTTGCCGAACAGCAGATCCCCGAGGTCGTTGATGAACGTGCGAATGTTGCTGTCGGGCGCAAAGCCCTGCATGAACCCCTGGAAAGCCGTCGATATCTTGTCGAAGGCCGTCGCGCGTTCGCCCATGGTATCGAGCACATCGTTGACGCCTTGCGCCGCCTCCTTGATTGAAGGCAGCATGCTTTCGCCAAAACTCTCAAAGGCGTTGTTGACGCGGTTTCGCAGCAACTGTAACACGTTGGCCGTGGTATTGGCGCGCTCCACATATTCGCGGAATGCCGAGCCGCCGTACTTCGCTTTGTCGTTGACGCTATCCAGCGCCTGGTCGAGCAAGCCGATATTTCCGATCAGCGGCGCAAAGGCTTTCGCCTCGTCGCCGAAGAAATCGGAAAGCAGCGCTACATGCTGGTCTTTTGGCGCCTTGCCGATAGCGGCCAGCACCTTCTTGATGGCCGACGGTGCATCCTTCTGCATGTCCTTGGCAAGCTGCGGCAGATTGAGGCCGAGCGCCTTGGCTACGGCTTTCTGCGACTTCTTCGCCGATGCCCCGCGCGTCATGGCCTTCACGACATTCTGCATTGCAGTCGCAGCCGTGGAAGGATCTGCGCCGGCCGCGATCATGGCGCTGCCGAGTGCCGCGGTCTGTTCTTTTGCCAGGCCGCCAATCTTTGTGAACGCGCCGACACGAAGCATGAAGTCCGTCACGTCGCTGGCCTTACTGGCCATGTTGTTCGACAGGTGATTGATGGCGTCAGCCATGTCACCAGTCTCAGCGACCGTCAGACCCAACTGCGTCTTGAGTTTGGCAAGGGATTCACCCGCCTCGCCTGCGCTCATATCGAAAGCTATACCTACACGAGCCGCCATAGTGGCGAAGTCTTTGAGATCCGCAGTGGCGATGCCGGATTCTGCAGCTGCCGCAAACAGCGCCGCCATGTCTTCCGAGGCGATTGGAAGCTCGGTCGACATTTGCTTGATGGTCTGGCGTATGAACTCCAACTGCTGGTCAGTGCCATCGACAACTTTGCGCACATCCGCGAATGCAGACTCGAAGCGCATTGCCGCGCCGACGGTGGAATCCACACCGCTCGTGACGCCGATGTATCCGGCACCAAGAGCAAGGAGCGAGCCCAGGCCGCTGCGAAGTGGTGTCATGAACGCCGTCTGGCGTCGCTGCAGGTCATTCAGCACGCCAGTAATCCGGCGTGCTCGTGCGCTAACGTCATCAAGTAGCGAGAGCTTAAGGGTACTCTTCAAAACGGCCATAGGCGCCTCGCGTCAGTGCATCTGGCCGCTAAACAGCTTGCGGATCTCGATGGCGTGTTCGTAATAGGAGAGCGTTTTCTCAGGCGGCCACCGCTCGATCGCATCGATCGGCGTGCTCAATGTCGACGCAACGAGGGAGGCTGCTAGGCCCCAGCTTCCGTCGACTCTTCCGGCTCCCCCATGAGAGACGCCGTGGCCTTCATGATCTTGTTAAGGTCGCTGACCTTGATCTTCTTGAATGCGGGCAGCGGAACGTCGGAGATAGAAGCCAGGATTGCAAACATCTTGCTGTTCTCGCCCTTGACGGCGTCGGACGCCATCAGATCGCCGGTAGTGGCCTCGCGGAAAGTCAGTTCTTTGTACTCAATACCGTTGAATTCAACGGGCGAAGAAAGGGTGTATTTCATGTGGAATTCCTCTTTCGGAAAGGTGCGGCGCTTTGGCCGGTGAATTCGAATTCGCGAGGCTTCCAGTCGCCCAGAAGTCCCCAGCGTCGGTTGATGTGCTGGATTGTGGCGCGCACAGCCGCGACCATCTCGCGGCCGTAGTCGCTGTCGCCAAGGTGGAAGCCCACCGATGCGCAACCGCTCGGCACCTGGCCAGCACTGAGAAACAGCGTGCTGCTTGACAGATGCTCAGCGTCACTGACCAATATGAACGATGCGTTGACTGACAGGCCGACGAGTTCGCCGGCCGCCGGAGTGATTGTACGAACGGTCATGGAGGGCGCCTTGATTGCCGATTGGATAAACGACTGGTCTCGCAGCGTGGCAGCGAAGCTTGCTGAAGCTGATCTCCCTGGCGCCACTTTGGCTTTGGGCAACATGATCCGCTACAGCGAGACGACCCTTGAACTGCAAGATGCGCACGCCCTTTTCCTGGGTGCGATGCCTTACCTGCTCGGAAGAGATGTCAAAGATATATCCGTGGCGATCACGCCGTTGCGGAATGCCGCGATCAGGGCTGGCCCGAACGATATCGCACGGGCCAACCTGATCGACTAGACAAGCATAGCGTTGCGGATGTCGGCGTACTGCGAGACGCCACCCACGCGGATGTCGAAGTCGTCAATCTCGTAGATTTCCTCGCCGTCGATCTCGAGTTTGTAGTAATTCACAGCAACTTGGTAATCAGCCTCTGCCATGTCGCCACCCTTCCAGGTGCCGGCATCCGCCTGCTTCAGGAAGCCGCGGATCGTGAGGACAGCGGAGTGAACCGTACCGTCCTCGTCGACCAGAGCGCCGGTGATCATGAAGGGGTTTTCAGCGCCAGGCTTCAGGCCGAACAGCTTCAAAACCTGCGGGTCAAAGCCAGGCATCTTGAAGCTGAATTCCAGCTTCTCGTAGCCCATCTTGACCTCGCGCGGCTTGATCATGCCGCCGTTGCGCATTTCCTCAAGTTTTTCTTGAGGAACAGGCGGTGTGACATCGCCGATCTGGCCGATCTTGTTCTCGCGATCGACAAACAGGACGCAGTTGCGCAGCAGGAGCCGCGGGAGATTACTTGCCATAGTTTGGGCTCCTTATGCGGCCAGCGTCAGTGGGCCGTTTTCAATCGCGCCGCGAACCTCATCCAGCAGAAGCTGGAAGTAGAGAATGTTGCGGTGGGTGGTGATGTGAATCTGTTCCATCGGGACGACGGGCTCGAACTCGACGTTCAGAAACACCTTGCCCTGCGCGTTGAGGACGGGCGTATTGAGTTCCGAAAGCCAGACGCGGCCGCCGAGGATGTCGTTGTTCAGCTTGAAAACTCGAAGCGCGGCATTGCCGTCTTCGATCATCATTTTCAGATTGAACTTCGTGAACTTCCGGTCGACGTAGAGGAAGTACAGATCCTCAAGCGCCTCGTTGATCATGTCGGCCGTGGCGCGGACGCTGTCGAATTCCCAAAGCGGGTCGTCAGTGGCCAGCCTGCTACCCCAGGTCCGGAGACCGCCGCGCTCGTTGATGATCGTGGAGACCTGACGCTCGTTGAGGTAGTTTGAGTCCTGCGGATACTGGATCGTGCGCGCCACGCCGTCGAGCGTGCGGATGATCTTGTTGGACACCGAACCGGAAACGCCGTCGGCGGACGCAACGACACGAGAACGCACGCCAGCAAAGACCGGGGCAACTGGAACCTGGACGGGCGTACCGTCAACGTTCTTCAAGCCCTTCGGGTCGATGATCAGGATGCGACCGCCGTTGACCGTGTTGCGGAAGCGAACAGCCTCGGTGTTCGTGGTATTCGGGCCATGTATGTAAGCGCGGGCACGGATCTGCGGGCAGATCGTGTTGAGCGCCGAAACAAACGGGCTGGCGACGTCGCCGAGGTTGGCCACGGCCGTTGCGCCGGTACCACCGCCGCTGGAAAGCGTAACAGTCGGAGTCGAGCCGTAATCCTCGCCGGGTTCAGTGACCGTGATAGCGGTAACAGGGCCGCCGAGCACAGCAGTCAAGATTGCACCAGAACCGCCACCGCCGGAGATGGTGACTGTCGGAGGATCAACATAGCCGGAGCCGTTATTGCCCATGGTGATTGCGGTGATCGCGCCACCAGTAACAGTCGCCGTTGCTGTCGCCTGCACGCCGCCAGCCGGAGGAGGCGCGATCGTGATCGTCGGGGCAGATGCGTAGTCCGCGCCAGCGTTTGTGATTGTGAGCGACTTGACCTTGTGCTTGTTGATCGTCGCAGTCGCGACTGCGTCACCAGAGCCAGAGAACGAAACCGTCGGGGCACTCGTGTAAAGCGAACCGCCCGCCGTTACCGTGACCGACACAACGCCGTCCTCGACATATGCGCCGGTGTCACCCGCGGTGATAATGACGCGCGGCTGCGGCAGCCCCAGGCTCTTTGCGCGCAAAGCGCCGTACAAGCCGGTGCGCTCGACCGGGTCACCGATCAGGTTTTCCTGGAGCGTAGCAGGCGTGTCGCTGTGCTCGACACGATTGACCACGGCAAGCGAACCGCCCTCCCCGAAGTACGCCGTAAGGTCCGCAAGCAGAGTTCCAGCTGCGCCAAGCGCGGTCGCGGCGGAAAGCGAAGTCACCAGCGTCGGTGTGTCGAGGGGAAATACAGCTGCGTCCGCATCAGGAGCCGTGCCGTTGATGTAGGTAGCGCCGAAATTGCTTAGGCGCAGGAGCGCCGGCGTATCCGGGCTCTCTTCAAGCTTAACGCCATGGAAGTACGAAAGGTCGGCCACGCGGGTCTCCTTGTAAGGCAACAAAAAAGCCGCTCGGCGGGCGCCGGCGGCTGGGTGTGATGTGAAGTTCGAATTCAGTTCAGTCCGGCGCAAGCCGCCGGCGGCAAGACGGCGTCACCCGCCTCTGATCCATCTTGGCGGCCCAAACTAAAGGCGCTTTCGGGCGCCTCTTTTTTTGGCCAGCTTCAGGCAAGTTTGCCGTGGTCGGGCTGACCACCCTTGGATTTAATCCAGCGGTCTCAAGAAGAGGTTCTCGCCAATTACCTTGGGCACCTCTCTGAACTCTCTATCAGCGACAGCGAACCGCCATGCCGCGATGTCGCCTTCCGAGCCGACAAGCACCAGTAGGCAAGTTAAGGCCCCGGACAAAACAATCTCATTTGCAGGGCCGGCCCATCGCCATGTTTGACCACTTGCGTCGAACAGAAATGATTTTACGCGCTGTTTCTCGACTACATCGACGTGATGCATCAGTACCACTCTGGTGGTCGGTCCTCGAGCGGGACGAAAATCCACGGCAAGGCTCAAACCCTGAGCAGTCACGGGAGATGTCCAAAAAATGGCTACTCTGCGATTGTCCGGCTCCAGCGCTGCGAATGCAGACAAGGCGAGTGTGGCGTCTCCCCTTATGCCAGTTACCGAGTGCTTCGGTTGCGAGACATTGTGCGACGGTCTTCCTGTCAAGGAGTGCGATAGGCGCCAAAAAGTAACCCGCACAGACACCACGGCAGTTATTAGACAGAAACCAATCACACTGAGCCAGAAATCAAACGCCGGATACCGGACAATCTCAGCCAACCAGTCCATGCCCAATAGCGCAGCCCAACTTGACAGGTTAGACACGGCTTCAGTAGCGGATACAGCTGCCATAGCTAGTACGACCGCCGCGACAGCAAGAGTGATGCTGCCAAGTTTTCCAAAAAACTGAATGAACGCGCCCATAGGTACAACATTTGCATATCACCTAATGATTGTGGAGGCCTTGCTTCAAAGAAAAAGAAGCCATCGCGGTCTGTTGGAAGTCGTATCCCTCACATCGTAAACATCGGCACGCCGATGGCGTTTTCGCCTGACAGGGCGATGTTGGCGACAAGGCCGACCGCATCGAAGTCGCTGTCGATCCACCATTGCAGTCCCGCCGGTTCGGGATCGCGGCCGAGAATATTGCGATAGAGGCCCCGGACGAAGCCGGGGCGATCGCTGGCGGGATTGGCCGGGTTCTTGGCCAGAAACTCCGGCGTCGTCATGAACGCCGCAGTCCATGCAAGCAGGCTCATATTCTGCCCCAGCCAGAACCGATAACCGGCAAGGTCCGGGCACCGGCCCATGGTGGCGCGATAGAGACGGTAGAGCTGCTCCTGCACGGAAGTCAGGGCGTTGTCGCCTGGCATTTCGACCATCGACATGCCGCTGGTGCGGCAGGAATAGGCCGAAAAACTCCCCAGCCACACGCCGATCGCGCCGGGAACATCCACCCTGCCACCTGGCGCAAGGTAAATCCTGCTGGCTCCGGGGATCGGCAGACCGCAGGCTTTCGCTGCCGCCATGTCGGTATCCGTGATGACGTTTCGAGCGCCCATATTGAGAGCCACGGTCATCAGACTGTCGCCGCCGGCGAAATGCTGGTCATTTGCGAACATGGCCGGCGGCTGGGCATCGCGCCACAGCATGTAAGGCGTGGCCTTCGAGCCGTCGGCGTTTGCTCGGAGTTCGGCCATGAACAAGGCATGGCCGATCTCATGGGTCATGACACTCTCCGCACAGTATGCGCCAGGCGGGTTTCCCGGCCCGAAGTGCCATGGATAGGTCGGATTGATTGTGATCAGAAAATCCCGCCCGGTGCCCGTCCAATCCTGCAGCTTGGCGGCAGCCGAAGGAATGAGGACCTTCTTTCCACCCAACGACCCGAGGTTTACGTTGTTGATCATCAGGCAGCTGGCCAGGTAATGCATGGACGGATCGAAAGCGATCGCCACATCCAGTTGAGCATTACCGGGTATTTTCGCCGACCATTGCCTGAAAGCGTAGTCGAGACTGCGCGTCCATTCGGATGCGGGCGTGCTATAGGTTGCCGTGATCGCCATGGTCATGGTCCGAGCTGGATGGAGTAGACGGTACCGGCGACGAGCGCCGCGGTGGGGAAGTACGCTCGCCATGTAGCCGGACCGTAAAGTTGCCATGGGTTGGAAGGGCTATATCCGACGCCATTTACATACAGCTTCCGGCCCGACACGAGCGAGAGGAAGTCGTATCCAACCGAAGGGGTAGCGAAATGCACCCAAGTCGAAGATGGCCCTTCACGGACGAAGTCGATCAACGTCACTCCAGTAACGGGGATTGGCTGGCCAGAAATCGATCCTCGCGCCGGATAGTCACCACCAGCACCGGTCGAATATCCAATTTCTCCGTCTGGCATGGTTCCCGGCGTCAAATTGACGGCGGGATACGGCAATATGGGAACGCCGCCCGACATCATCATGGATCCGGTCCACATCAGCGATAATCCTTGACGTGATTGGCGTGGATGACCGTCGAAGAGATCACATGATAGTCGAGACGATCGACCGCGCCGGAAGCCGTGGAAAGGACCGGAGCTGTACCGCCTGCGAATTTCCAGTAGCTTCCGCAGGTAATGCCGCGATTGGCGCCAGAGGTGGTGATGATAATCGCGCCTTTCTGGTCAGCCACAAGGTTTGTCGGATTGGCAAGCGTCCTGGTGCCGGCAATCGTCCACAGGAAGTCATTGGCCAAAGCAAAATTGGGCGTGACCGTCGCAGCATCGGTCAGCGTGGCGAACGCTGCCCTTTGTGCCGCCGTAAACGTCTGGGCCAGATCGAGCTTGGCCGTATCGACGTCATAGGGCTGGACTTCAACGAACGTGTTGGCGCCGGTGGCGACGACCAGGCGCTTGTCGTCCGTCAGAAAGTACAGCCGGCCCTCGACGAGAGCATTGGCCGAAACCCTGCTGTTGAACGTCGAACGGGTGCCTTTGGGAACAAGAAGAGCACCCATCAGAATGTGCCTCCGTCAAAGACGACGTTAGAGATCGTGCCACCGCTGATGCTGACATTGCTCGACGACTGCTGCGCCATGTTGTCGAGTTCAAGGTTGGCGCGAGCCGCAGCGACGTCGGTCAGATCAGACAGATTGGCGGACTTGGCCAGCTTGCCAGCGACGGTGGTGACAAGCGCCGAAAGCGCATCGTCCTGGTCGCCGAGTTCGTCGGCAAGTTCCTTGAGTGTGTCGAGGGCGCCGGGGGCACCGTCGATCAGATCCGCGATGGCGCCGGCGACAAACGCCGTCGTCGCGATCTGTGTCGAACTCGTCCCAGACGAAGCAGTCGGCGCCGCCGGCGTACCGGTGAAGGTCGGCGATGCCAGCGGCGCCTTGGCATCGAGGGCCGATTGCGTGGCGTCGGAAATCGGCTTGTTGGCGTCCGACGTGTTGTCGGCGTTGCTGAGGCCGACGTCCGCCTTGGTGACATTGTCCCACGCGCCGGAACCGGCCGTTGCGCCGGCCTTGAGGAACTTGCCGTTGTTGCCGGTGCCCGTCGCCGGGACATGCAGATTGCCGTCACCGGAGGGATGGGAATAGTTGTTTGCGTTCGAAGCGATACCGTCGAGCTTGCCCTTGTCGGTCGACGACATGAAGCCGTCCACACTGCTGGTCGCGTTGCCGGGTTTGCCGTCGACACCGCTCCACGGCACATGGTCGGCACTGTCGGCCGCATCGACCTTGCCGTTATCGTCGCTATCATACTCGGACTTGAGCATGTCGCCGGCGCCGGTCTCTGACATGGCGTCGGTCACATATGCCTTCGTGGCAAACGTGCCGGCGCCCGCGAATGCGCGGATGGACGTGGCGTTGCCAGAACCATCGTCACCGAAACCGATATAAACGGTGTCGTCAGTCTCGTTGTAGGCCACCTGTCCTGACAGGAGCGATGACGGCGCACCGGCCGCGCCGCCAGAGGCTCGTCGCGTGACCTTGAACACGCCATCCATTACAACTGTCGGCATCAGAAATGACCCCCATTAAAGATTATTGTTCCAGAGTTCTGCAGGGTACCTGGCGGCCCTTGCTCGCCTGGATCACCCTGCCGCCCTGGTGGCCCGCGCCGCGCCGGCACCTGCAGCGCCACAACCTCGCGCAGCGGCGGCATGTAGGCCGTGACGACGTGGCGGATCTCGGCACTGGCCGTGATCCTGCGGCACTGCATGGTGACGGCGATCCTGGTCATGTGAGCAACTCCGCCGGCGGTCCTGGTTGTTTTGCCAGCGCCCCGGCAAAATAGTCTTCGGCCTCACCCTCGGGCGCCTTGAGGTCGATGAGGTATTGGATTGGCGCCGTGACATCGCGAAGCGCCTCTGTCTGCGCGGCCGACATGACGATGACGGGAATGACGGCTGCCCCGCCGGGAAGGCCGGCGATCTCCGCGAAGGTCACGCCGGCGTCGTTGGTCAGCGTGAAGGCTTGCCCGGCCGTCCAGATATGCATCCGGATCGTCCAGGCCGGCCAGTCATCCGGCCGCTCGCCGTCGAAGCGGATGTCGAGATCAAGCCGCCAGGAATAGCCGGGCGTGAAGCGGACGGCTTCTGTAGGCAGGGCGGCGCGGCTCAAAACGTGCCCCCATTAAAGTTGCCGTCCATGGTGGTGAGATCCGCGCGCAGCTGACCGATCTCGGTCCGTTGCGCCGGCGTCACGAAAACACGGGTTGCGCTCTCTGTGACGGATGCCGCCGGCACACCGCCAGACAGGAAGGTATCGATCTGTTCCTGGACCTCGGTCAGCGACTGCTGCGCCTCGGTGATCGCATTTGCCACCTCCTGAAGATCGACATCTTCCAGCTGCTCGAAGTATGCCGCGATCTGGGCTGCGGTCTGGGCGCTTGCTGCAGCCTCTGCAGCTTTTGTGGTGGCCGTCGACGCCGCGGGGACGGCGACTGCGGCGGCAGCAACGGCCGCGGCACGGGCTGCAATGACATCGCCAAGCACCGTCAGTCCGGCGATGGTGGAGCCGGCAAGCGCGCCTATCACCCAATCGGAATGCGGGCCAGCCTCACCGACGAAGGCAACAACCTCGCAAAGGTATTCGCCGTGGTCGCGGTCGTAGGCGATGGTGCGCGCAATGGCGTAGTCGTCCGGCGTCGCAGCGCGCGTCAGCGCCACGAAGGGCGCCGGGGTAAACAGGTCGCGCTCGGCCGGATCGTTGATCAGCAGCGTCAGGACGTTGCCGTTGCCAAGTGTTGCGGGCGAAGCCGACCGCGCCACCAGGAAGCCGCGTTCGGTCAGCGTGAACACCTTCTGGATTGCCGGCAAAAGGATATCGTTGACACGCCCCAGAACGAATGTGCGCAGATCCTCCGCCACCTGCTCGCTGGAGCCTGCGGCCAACTCCAGCGGCTTGAAGCGGTTTTCGAGGATCAGCAGCAGGCGGGAGATCGCCTCGTAGCCGAACTGACCGGACGGTTTTAACCCGAGCTGGTCAGCGATCGAGCGGCTGAACTGCGGAGACGCCATCGGCATTGTCCTTGATGATGCGACCGGTCAGGGTAACTTTCTGGCCTGGCCGCACCCAGGCGCGACCGACCTTGAACGGGGCGGCAATCTCGACCTGGTAGCGGGCATCGTCATCGAGATCGTCATACGGATTGGCGGGTTTCGCCGGCGCTTTGGCCATGGTGCTCTCCTTTTAGGTAAACTCGACGTCGACGCGTTCGGAGACGTGGTAGACCCGCGCCGAGCCGCCTGTTTCGCCGGTGATCTTGATCTTGAAGCTCGACACCGGAGAGCCGAACGTGAAGCTCGCCACGACCTTGACCGCATTCTCACGGGCAGGATCTGCCTGGATGATCTGCGCCGATGGCGTCACCGTCGTCGTGTACGAGCCGCCGGTGAGCAGGACGACATCGATGTCGTGATCGTCACTGTCCCAGTTCTCGACCAGCAGGGTAACCGTCGCCTCGTCCATGGGCGCCGGCATGGTGCGCACCGTGGAGATGTGGCAAAGATCTTCGTCCGGCCGCGACAGCGTCACCTCGGTTCGGTCCTCGCCGAGACCAAGCGCCGGCATGACATCGGTGGTGCCGATAAAGTTCGCCCGGATCGGCAGGATCGACGGCAGGTTACTCAGAAGCGCCACATGCGCCGCTGCATCGCGGATCGGCACCCACTTCGATCCGACGCGCACGTCAAAATCGAGCTTGCTGCCGTCAGGAATGAGAGCGTCGAGATTGAGTTTGACGCTGTCGATGCCGCCGGCAAGTTCCAAAGCCTTGAGCGAAACCTGCACGATCGGCGAGGCGAAGCTGGCATAGACAGCCTCGAAAGCCATGTCGACGGACGGATCGCCCTGGATCCAGCTGCCGTCGATCATGTACTGGATGTTGCCCTGTGCCAGCTTGTTGCCGGAGACGGTTGCGACAAAGTGAGCGCCGTTGGACATCAGCACCACGGCATAACGCTTGCCCTTCGGCTGAAAGATAGGTTTAAACCGCACTTCCGTCTTGGCGGGATAGATGGCGATCGACGCCGGCGGCACTACGTTGGAGACAAGCACGGCATTGAGGTCCGGCTCGTTGTTCTTCATCTCGCAAACGATGTAACGAACATCGCCGGCCGCCGCCTTGCGGGTGAAAAACCAGTTGAAGCCGACGAGATAGCCGTCCTGCGAATTGAGCATCGTCTGCGCGACCACCGAGCCCGTGACGTTCTCGGTCGAGACGACACGATCGGTATAATAGTCGTACATCGTCTCTTCGGTGAATTTCCTCAGCGTGACGCGTTCATAGGCTTGTCGGGTGCCGGCCAGATAGGAATAGGCGTAAAGAGGATCGTAATTGGTGTAGTAGTTCACGACCTCGTAAAGCTCGCCGTTGCGCCTGAAGATCGCGCCGACTTGCGACTGGGACATGCCATTGACGCTGGCGGCTGTCTTCCACCAGCTGTCATTCGAGCCGCCCTGCGTTTCGGTGGTGGAGTAGCGGCGTACGGTGCGCGCTTCGGTGCGTTGCACCAGCTGCACGGTCTGTTGTGTCGTGTTGGTCAGCGGATATTCGCCGTCCTTGCCGACAGCGGAGAACCGGACGATGGGCGAGAACTTCGGCAAGGCCATGCCATTGTTGACGATGACGCGGTCTTCGATCGGATTGTCGAGTTCAAGAGCAACGACCGCCTCCGCTGCTGACGGAAAGCGCAGCCCCTGTTCGGTGCGGGCCGAATAATCAGGATGCGCCGTATCGCTTTCGTCGTCGGTCCAGAAGATATCGCTGCCATAGGCGGCATGATCGTCCGGCAGATCGACACGTTCCTTGACGCGCGCCAGGTCGTAAGACATGGCCGAAACCATCGCAAAATCGGCCTTGGCCCGCAGGGCGGCGGCAAGACCGGAGATATCGGTCTTGAGCGTATCGATCTGCGGCCCGACCTGGGCAAATCGGCGCGTATGGTCGGCGATCTGTTCGGAGTTGCCATAGATCGACGTGACCTCGTTGGCCGTGATGCGGGTGATCGAGGCAACACCGGAAGGTGTCAGCAGCACATTGGCGACAGCGATGTAGTTCGACTGGATGGCCGGCGCCTGCGGCGTGGCGTTTTCCTGGCCGAGGATGAAATCGACATAGGCCTGGCGGCGGTTCTCGGTCGCCAGTTCCACACCCTGGATGTCTTCGCTTTCGACATCGACCAGCTGCGTGCGCGGCTCGACATCGGTGTTGATCGTGTTGCCGTAGACGATGACGGTGGCGATCTTCTGGGAGACGGCCGGCAGGTGCTGCAGGAAATCGAGCGTCTGGCCCCCTTCTGCGTCGAAGCCGAAGATGGCGCCGGACGAGGCGAACAGCCGGCCGACGCTGACGCGCACGACAGACTGGCCGGTCTGCTCGACGACAAAGCCGGAATAGCGCCCAACCGGAAAACCGCCGAGATCCTTGACGACGTTGTCGAGACTTTCGCGCGGGAAGTTTCCGAGGTTATCGTAGTCTTCCAGCGTCACCTGCTGATTGGCGGTAAAGTTGACCTTGCGCTGCATGATAGCCCCTTAAAGTCTGTTGGGCACGGGCGTGCCGATACGAGTTGATTTGTCGAGCGCGTAGCCATCGGCATAGGTGCGAGGGCGAACGGTCTCGAAGCTGACCGCGATGCGGTCGGAAAGACGTTTTGATGCGGCCACTGCCGACAGCAGCAAGGCGCGTCGACCGGATACGGACGGCCCGATA
>NZ_QFBC01000029.1 GCF_003122325.1 Rhizobium album | reverse complement strand
TCGCCGTCAAAACTTCAAACGTCCGGCCCTGATTCACCTTGTCGCTCATATGACTCTCCGCATGATTCATGCAGAAAATGAGCTTCCGCGAACAAACGCGCTACGTGGGATCGCCTACACGCTTACGTTTGAACGGTCGTTTCCGCAGTGCGACCTTTATACGTCTGCCAGCTTGAACAGTAGGGTTGTTATCAGCTTGCTTGGATCAGGTTCGATTGAGGGATTGTTGTCGTGGACTTCGAGACGGCACGCGAATAGCTCTCCGGCCTCTGTACTTGAGGAGTCCCATGCCAAGCCCTTCTCCTTCGCCCATCCGACGAGCATGGCAGTGGCATCGTAAAGTCCATCGTAGGGCCGCTCTGGGTCAACCGGTGAATTCCAGGCGATTTGTTGACCCGTCGGTAGGGCAAAGGCCTTCTAGAAGGCACTTCAAAAGGTCACCTTCCAGTCGTCTTTCGTCTTTTAGTGCCTGGGCGAGGATGATCAGTGTCTCGAAGTTGGCTTTCAGCAGGCTTTTCGCGCGCGCATACTCGGCCCGTAGAATGTGATCCACATCGGCGCGAAGTCGGGGTGAAGTTTCGAGGACCTTAGAGACCGGACGATCAGTATCGTCAGGGAACACCGAGAGCTGTTTTCCTAGACCAAATCGAGCAACCATCAGCGCTGCGGCGTCGGTCGCGCTGGCCAGGTCGCTTCCGCGTGACCCACCCGCTGTTGTCGAGCGACCACCGAACACAAGCTCTTCCCCGGCCATCCCGGCTAAGCTGATTGCGATGTCCCAGCGGAACCATTGCTCGGTTCTCAGGGCAGGGACAGGGCAATCTGAGGACGTTCGCCCCAACGCGTCGTGTGCGTCAAAATTGTCGTGACCATCGTCGAATACCTCGACGGACGTGACACGTCCCATATTTGAGAGTTCCAATACTACCGCGTGGGCGGCTTCGTGGATGCATATCCTTTGATGATGCCCAGCAACGCTTCGCCTTGTATCTCCCAGCGATGCTGACTTACCTGGTACCGCTGTTGCTTTACTCCCTTGTGCGCAAGAAATAGATCGATGTAGTTCTTCTGATTTGGCACGAAGATGTAATCATCCGTGACCTCGCCATCCAACTCCATTTGCTCCAGACCGCAAGCTGCCGTGATGCCTGTAAGCATCCCGAGCATTCGGAACCATTCCCGGTTTTTTTCCGGAATGGAGAGCTTGAAAGCAATTTTGTCGTTCAGGAGAATTTCCTGGATGCAGCCCTGCCAGAATCGCGCTGGCTCTTCGTAGGTCCTGGTAGCTTGGGCACCGATAATGTAGTTCTCTTGTAGTATTTTCCCCCACCGATGCCCGGCTATCTCGCTGATGAAGCTTGGCTCTAAGCCTGCGGAAGAAAGGCTGTTCAGAAACGACTTGCGTATTGCGGAGAAATTTACCCCCGATCTCTTAAATGGACTATCAGCTGGCATCAAAACATTGATGTCGCGGTCCGCAACCTGAACCCCGATAGCCCTTTGACTGAGAGCATAGAAGAATAGGTCTTTCGTCTTTTCGTTCGTCCAAGAACGGCTCAGGGTTTGCATCGCCTGGTATCGTTGAAGAAGGTCAAGCAATTCGCTATCAAGCTTTAGGCGAAACTGCTCGTCGCCTTTTTCGACCTTGAGGCTGGCCGACAAATCGTCCCATTCTGAAGAGAAGTTTGTGGCTGCCAACCCTCGGATAAGTTCGGCGTTCGCAGGATCGGCGTGGACGACATGACCAGCGCGTACCTTGAGCGATGCGAGAACACGGTTTGAACCAATAAAAATTTCTTTATCAGTTCGATATGCAAATGGCTGCAAGGGCAGATATTGGATCGGCTGTCTGTTCCAACCCGTATCACAACAGAAGATCGTCTGTATCGCTTGGTTCAGCCGGTAGGTGGGAGCGATGCATGAAAGAATCAGGTCGGCTACCAGCGTAAAGTGCAGATGATCGGTCTCGAATTCAATATCGAGGCCGAGGTCCTGCCAAACGACTGGGCTCGCCAATGCTGCGATAACTTCGCTTTTTTCCTCGCCCCAGCGTTGCGAGAACTGGGAGTAGCCATGGGCCGACCACGACGCAATCTCATCATCGATCAGCGTGCGGATATGGTGCAGGGCAGTGTTTTGAGCAGGGGCGGGCTGATGGAGAATCCTTTGACCAAAAGCGTAGAGTTTCTCGTATCGCTTAAATATTTGCAATGCTGCTGACCGCAAGATGGCAATCCCAGTCGCATCGCGTCTGGATGGATCGAGATTCTCGAATTCTTGCCAGTCGAGTTCGCCGAGTGCGCGTCGGCCCGTACTGTCCTTATGAGCGCCAAGAGGCATCAACCTTGGATCAATCAGTGGAAAACTGTTTTCGTCGATTTCCCGAAGCCGGTCGATTGCTGTCAAAAGGTGTGTCCGCTGCACGCGTACGCTTGTTGACTTCCATTTCTTTGTTTCCAAAAGGGCGGTAGTCCAACTGGCAATGCAGCGGTGCACCCGCCTTATGGTGGCCAAGTCGTCCACGTCGCGGTTGTCGTTTGCCAGGTAGCGCTTCATCCACTCGGCATCTTCGGTGCCGCTCGATGCGACCCAACTGAAGAACCTCCGAACTCCCGTTGTCTTGGTCCCGGAGCCAACCAGGTCGCTAATCTGCTCGACGAGCCGGTATTTCAATTTTTTTCGTATCTCAATCCACGTTGGTATCTGCTCAAGTGCGGCTGCCATTCTGCTTCCTATTGCAAAGGTATATAAAAAACGCTAAATGTGCCCTCGCAATAAATTGAATTCATTACGAAAAAGTTATAGACGTCTGATACCTTCAGTTTGTGGGAAACGGGAAAATATCGCAGTGGGGCCATGATTTCCGCCCGGAATATCGCGATCTCGGGCAACTGGCAGAGCAGTTTCCGGGCGTGCCGCGCATCGCGCTGACGGCGACCGCCGATCCGCATACCCGTGACGACATCATCGAACGGCTGGGGCTCGAGGGGGCGGAGGTGTTCACCACCAGCTTCGACCGGCCGAACATTTCTTACGAGATCGTCGAGCGCGACCAGCCGCGGCAGCAGTTGCTGCGTTTCCTCTCCGGCCACAAGGGCAATAGCGGCATCGTCTATTGCCTGTCGCGCGCCAAGGTCGAGGATACCGCCGAATGGCTGAACGGCCAGGGCGTGCGGGCGCTCGCCTACCATGCCGGCATGGACCGGGCTTTGCGCGACGCCAACCAGGATGCCTTTCTCAAGGAGGAGGAACTGTGCCTGGTGGCGACGGTCGCCTTCGGCATGGGCATCGACAAGCCGAACGTGCGCTACGTCGCCCATCTCGACCTGCCGGGATCGGTCGAGGCCTATTACCAGGAGACCGGTCGCGCCGGCCGCGACGGCCTGCCGTCCGAAGTCTGGATGGCCTACGGCATGGCCGACGTCATCCAGCGGCGGCGGATGATCGACGAGGGCGGCGCGGCCGACGACATCAAGCGCATCGAGCGCGGCAAGCTCAACGCGCTGCTTGCCATCTGCGAGACCGCCTCGTGCCGGCGGCAGGCGATCCTGGCGCATTTCGGCGAGGCGCATGCCGGCCGCTGCGGCAATTGCGACACCTGCCTCAAGCCGGTCGAGACCTGGGACGGCACGGAAGAGGCGATCAAGGCGCTGGCCGCCATCTATCGCACCGGCGAACGCTTTGGTGCAGCCCATGTCGTCGATGTCTTGATGGGGCAGGTGAACGAAAAGACCGAACGATTCGGCCATGTCGACATGCCGGTGTTCGGGGCCGGCAAGGATCTGCCGGCGCGTACCTGGCAATCGGTGTTCCGTCAGCTCCTGGCCATGGGCCTGATCCGCACCGACCACGCCGCTTTCGGTGCGCTGAAGCTGGAGCCGGAGGCGCGCGCGGTGTTCAAGCATGAGCGGCAGGTGCTGTTTCGCAAGGACCGGCCGGCCTCGGAGCGGCGCGGCAAGAAGGTGGAACGCTCCGAGCGCCGCTCGGTGCTGTCGGGTGCCGACGGAATCGTCTTCGAAGCGCTGCGCAGCGAACGCGCCTCGATCGCCCGCGACCTCGGCGTGCCGCCCTATGTCGTCTTCCCGGATACGACGCTGATCGCGTTTGCCACCGAACGCCCGGACACGCATCAGCAGATGCTGGCGATCCAGGGCGTCGGCCAGACGAAACTGCAGCGCTTCGGCGATGCTTTTCTGGCGGTGTTGCGGCAGCATCGTGGCTGAGCGGACGTCGCACCTGTCGGCGCGGATGGTTGTCGCCTGGCGGCGAAAAGGTCAGGCTCACACCAATTTCAGCAGGTAAACGGCCATATGATGTACGGCTGTTTATAAGGTGCCCCATGACTTCTCGATCTGCACATTTCGAGGCCGCGCGCCTTGCGTTCGACGGTGGCGACTACACGGGTTCGCTCACTCATCTTCAACGGCTTCTTGCCGGCGGAAATGTCGACGAGCCTGCGGCGGCTTTGCTTGGCAGCACATTGCTGCACATCGGCTTGAAGCAGGATGCCGCCGAATTCTTCGAAATGGCTGCGGGTCTGGATGAGGCTGCGGCGTTTCGCAATCACAGGGATGCCGCACTTGCCTATCTTGAAGTCGGTGATTCCGACAAGGCCTTGCTGAATGCGATGAAGGGCCTCCGGTTGAAGGATGATGCCTATGATTTGATCTTCATCATCATCACCATCCTTCGGCCGTCCAGGGACGAGCTTGTCGACCGGCTGAAATTCAAGCTCGCGGAAAGCGACGAGGTCAAGCACCTCGACTTGGCCTTGGAGCTGATCGACATCGATCGCCATGATCCGCGGTCACTTGCGCTGTTGCGCAAGGTTCGAAAGCACAGGCCGGACGATCCGGCCATTCGCAACTCCGTTCTGACGCTCGCCAGCGAATTCTGCGATTTCGACGTTTTTGACGAGGAAGAAGAGCGCCTGCCGCTCCAGGAGTGGATGTCGGCCGACTTGCTTGCTCACGAGACGCCGCACGACAATCTTCGCTGGTGCGGCGATGAGAAAGCCAACATTCTCGCACGCAATTCGGACACCATCGTTCTGGGTGCCGCCAAGTCGGTCGATGCAAGGCGGGCCCGACCCCACAAATGGAAAAAGAAAATCCGCGTGGGTTACCTTTCGGGCGATCTGTTTCCGACGCATGCGACCATGCGCCTTTTCTCGGATGTTCTCCGTCAGCACGACAAGGACGATTTCGAAGTCACTCTCTTTTGCCACACGCCCGCACGTCTGACCGCAACTCCGGCCATTCAGGAGGCGCGGGCGACCTGGGGCGAGATTGTCGATTTGAATAAATTGAACGATATCGAGTCCGCCAACGCCATTCGCGGCAGGGACATCGATATCATCGTCGATCTGAAAGGCCATACCGCGAATTCCCGCATCACGCTTCTCAACAGGGGGCTCGCGCCCGTCCAGGTGACGTGGCTCGGCTTTCCCGGAAGCGTGGCGCATGTCGATCTCGATTACGTCATCGGCGATGCCACGGTTTTGCCGGACAGTTCCAAGCCGTTTTACCACGAAAAGTTCTGCCGGCTGCCCGACAGTTACCAGCCGAACGATCCTCTGACGCGCGCTTTGCCGCCGGCTGCGAAAAGAGCCGATCTGGACCTGCCGGAAGAGGCATTCATCTTCGCATCGTTCAACTCTCCCGCAAAGATCAGCCGCAGGACGGCCGCTTTGTGGGCGCGCATCCTCAACGAGACGCCGGGTTCGGTCTTGTGGTTCATGTGCCATTCCGCTGCGACCGAAATGAACATACGCCGATATTTCGACGCAGCCGGCATCGGCCAGGATCGCCTGGTCACCGCCACGGCCGCACGCTACGAAGAGCACATCGCAAGACTTCAGGCTGCGGACCTCGGCCTGGATACCTTCCCCTGTAACGGCCATACCACGACGTCGGACAAGTTGTGGGCGGGGCTTCCCGTGCTGACGGTGAAGGGCAGCAATTTCGCCTCGCGGGTTTCCGAGAGCCTTTTGCGGGCGATCGGATTGCCAGAACTCGTGGCCGATTCCGATGACCAATACGTCGCCCTTGCGGCCGATCTCTGGCGCAACCGCGAGCGTATCGACGGTTTGCGGCAAACGCTGGTGGACAATCGCTTCGTCGCGCCGCTGTTCGATTCCGAACGGTTTTGCCGCCATCTGGAGAACGCCTATCGCATGATGGCGGATCGGGCGCGGTCCGGGCTGGCGCCGGATCATTTCGATGTGCCGGCCATGCCCGGCCGCACAGCGCCGTTCCTGGCGAGAGGCTGATCTCATCCTGCCCCGATGCGGCATGTTCTGCCGCTCGGACTTGAAGACATCGGGCGGTGTGATGGTGTAGGCTTTCGGCGTGTTTCATTGCGCGCCGAAAGCGACCTCTCCATGACCGCGACCTTTCTCGATCATCTCCGTTCCGAACTGGCCACCCTCAAGGAAACGGGCCTCTACAAGTCGGAACGCGTCATCACCTCGAAGCAGGCGGGCGAGATCGCCATTGCCTCCGGCGAGCGGGTGCTGAACTTCTGTGCCAACAACTATCTCGGCCTCGCCGACAACGAAGAGATCGCCGCCTCCGCCAGGCAGGCGCTGGACCGATACGGCTACGGCATGGCGTCGGTGCGGTTCATCTGCGGCACGCAGGAGGAACACAAGCAACTGGAAGCGAAGATTTCGTCGTTTCTCGGCCTGGAGGACACCATCCTCTATTCCTCCTGCTTCGATGCCAATGGCGGCCTGTTCGAGACCCTGCTTGGCGAGGAGGACGCGATCATCTCCGATGCGCTCAACCACGCCTCGATCATCGACGGCGTGCGGCTGTCCAAGGCCAAACGCTTCCGCTACGCCAACAACGACATGGCGGCGCTGGACGAGGAATTGAAGAAGGCGGAGGGGGCGCGGTTCAAGCTCATCGCCACCGACGGCGTCTTCTCCATGGACGGTATCATCGCCAATCTCGGCGACGTCTGCGACCTTGCCGAAAAATACGGCGCCATGGTCATGGTCGATGACAGCCATGCCGTTGGCTTCGTCGGCAGGCACGGTCGCGGCTCGGCCGAGCATTGCGGCGTCGAGGGCCGCGTCGACATCATCACCGGCACGCTCGGGAAGGCGCTCGGCGGCGCCTCGGGCGGTTATACCTCCGGCAAGGCGGAGGTCGTCGACTGGCTCAGGCAGCGCTCGCGCCCCTACCTGTTCTCCAACACGCTGGCGCCGGTCATCGCTGCGGCTTCGCTGAAGGTTTTCGATATCGTCGAGAATGGCGACGCCCTGCGCCGGCGGCTTTATGCCAATGCCGATCTCTTCCGCTCCGAGATGACGAAGCTCGGCTTCACGCTGGCGGGCGAGGGGCATCCGATCATCCCCGTCATGCTCGGCGATGCCAGGCTGGCGCAGGAGATGGCGGCGCGGATGCTGGAAAAGGGCGTTTACGTCGTCGGCTTCTTCTTTCCCGTCGTGCCGAAAGGCCAGGCACGCATCCGCACCCAGATGTCGGCGGCCCACAGCGAGGCGGAGGTCCGCCGGGCGATTGCGGCGTTCGAGGAGGTCGGGCGGGAGCTCGGCGTGATCTAGATTTTCCAATCGTCAGAATCACTTTGGGAGGTTTGTCGATGACGAACATGATGAAGGCGCTGGTTAAAGCAAAACCTGAAGTCGGCCTCTGGATGGAGCATGTGCCGGTGCCGGAGGTCGGGCCGAACGACGTGCTGATCAAGGTCAGGAAATCGGCGATCTGCGGCACCGACGTGCATATCTGGAACTGGGACCAGTGGGCGCAGAAGACCATTCCGGTGCCGATGGTCGTCGGCCATGAGTTTTGCGGCGAGATCGCCGAAGTCGGCTCGGCGGTTACCAAGGTGCATGTCGGCGAACGCGTCTCGGGCGAGGGGCATATCGTCTGCGGCAGGTGCCGCAATTGCCGCGCCGGGCGCGGGCATCTGTGTCGCAACACGCTCGGCGTCGGCGTCCACCGCCCGGGTTCGTTCGGCGAGTTCGTCTGCATTCCGGAATACAATGTCGTGCCGATCCCCGACGACGTGCCGGATGAAGTGGCCGCGATCTTCGATCCTTTCGGCAATGCCGTGCATACGGCGCTGTCCTTCGACGTCGTCGGCGAGGACGTATTGGTGACGGGGGCCGGGCCGATCGGCATCATGGGCGCCATGGTCGCCAAGCGCTCCGGCGCCCGCAAGGTGGTGATTACCGACATCAACCCCATCCGCCTCGATCTTGCCCGCAAGGTCGGTATCGAAACCGTGGTGGATGCCTCGAAGGAAAACCTGGCCGACGTGATGAAGGCCATCGGCATGACGGAAGGTTTTGACGTCGGGCTGGAGATGTCGGGGGCGGCGCCGGCTTTTCGGGACATGATCGACAAGATGAACAATGGCGGCAAGATCGCCATCCTCGGCATCGCGCCGACGGGCTTCGAGATCGACTGGAACAAGGTGATCTTCAAGATGCTCAATCTCAGGGGCATCTACGGCCGCGAGATGTTCGAGACCTGGTACAAGATGATCGCCTTCGTGCAGGGTGGCCTTGACCTTGCGCCCGTCATCACCCACCGTATCGGCATCGACGATTTCCGCGAAGGTTTCGAGGCGATGCGCTCGGGCAATTCCGGCAAGGTGGTGATGGATTGGGCATGAGCGAAGCGACGCGACAGGAAGGCAGCTGCCATTGCGGTGGCATACGATTCGAGGTCGAGGGAGATTTTTCGGAGGCGCTGGAATGCAATTGCTCGATATGCCGCCGCCGCGGCACGCTGCTGGCGTTCGTGCCGCGTGGAAACCTCGTTCTCAAGACGCCGGAAGAGAACATGTCCCGTTATGAATTCAACAAGCATGTGATCCGGCATTATTTCTGTCCCACCTGCGGTGTCGCGCCGTTTGCGGAGGCCGCAGCCCCGGATGGAAAGAACATGGCGGCCATCAATGTGCGGTGTCTGCCGGACGTGGATCTTGACGCGCTGAAAATCAACCGCTTCAACGGCAAGGATATTTAGCTTGGATCGACATGTTTGCCGGATGGGCCGATTTTGACGGCGGTCTTTGCCGGTGGCCTTGTCTTCGCCGGGTTCATTCCTATTTTAAGCATCGAAAGAAGTTTCTCCCGGAAATTGCCGTATTTCTGGCTTTTCCCGACTTTTCCCCCGCTTTTCCGCCCGGAAAGCTTGACGGGAAGGAAAATTGTGGGAATCACCATTTTGGGCAGTGACGGTTGAGCGGATCGAAACGGATCGATAACCATGACCGGAAATGCGGACGCTCAGTTGCAGCGGATTGTAGCATCGGCAGGCGTGGTTAATCAGGAATTAAAGGTCATCCCATTAGGTATGGAGACCGATTCGCGGTGAACGCGAAGAGGCGCCCGAGCAGGACGGGCATTTACCGCGGGAAGATGGAAGCGCCAAGGAAAGCGACGAAATAGATGGCAACCAAGGTCAAAGAAAACGAAGAGGCTGAAGTCGAACGCGACGGTGCTCCGGACGGCCCCCTTCTGGATCTTTCCGACGATGCGGTCAAGAAAATGATCAAGGCCGCCAAGAAGCGCGGCTACGTGACGACGGATGAGTTGAACGAAGTGCTGCCCTCCGATCAGGTCGACCCCGACCGGATCGAGGACATCATGGCGATGCTCAACGAAATGGGCATCAACGTCGTCGAGGACGAAGAGGTCGAGGACGCCAATTCCGAAGAGGAAGAGGGCGATACCGATACCGAGAGCGAAGGCGGCGAACTGGCGCCGACGTCGGGCACGGCGCTGGCCGCCAGCAAGAAGAAAGAGCCGACCGACCGTACCGACGACCCGGTGCGCATGTATCTGCGCGAAATGGGGTCGGTCGAGCTTTTGTCGCGCGAAGGCGAAATCGCCATCGCCAAGCGTATCGAGGCCGGCCGCGAAACCATGATCGCCGGTCTCTGCGAGAGCCCGTTGACGTTCCAGGCGCTGATCATCTGGCGCGACGAACTCAACGAAGGCACGACGCTGCTGCGCGAGATCATCGACCTCGAAACGACCTATTCCGGCCCGGAAGCCAAGGCTGCGCCGCAGTTCCAGAGCCCGGAGAAGATCGAAGCCGACCGCAAGGCGGCCGAGGAGAAGGAACGCACCCGCAGACCGCGTGGGGCCAACGGTGAAGACGATATCACCAATGTCGGCGGCGAAGGCCTGCCCATTGAGGAAGAAGAAGAGGACGAGGACGAATCCTCGCTCTCGCTCGCCGCGATGGAAGCCGAGCTGCGCCCGCAGGTGATGGAGACACTCGACGTCATCGCCGACACCTACAAGAAGCTGCGCAAGCTGCAGGACCAGCAGGTGGAAGCCCGCCTGGCTGCCGTCGGCACGCTGTCTTCCGGCCAGGAGCGCCGCTACAAGGAGCTCAAGGACCAGCTTATCACCGCCGTCAAGTCGCTGTCGCTGAACCAGAACCGCATCGACAGCCTCGTCGAGCAGCTCTACGACATCAACAAGCGCCTCGTGCAGAACGAAGGCCGGCTGCTGCGCCTTGCCGAATCCTACGGCGTCAAGCGTGACAGCTTCCTCGAGCAGTACAGCGGTGCGGAACTCGATCCGAACTGGATGAAGTCGATCGCCAACCTGGCTGCCCGCGGCTGGAAGGAATTCGCCAAGTCGGAAAACACCACGATCCGCGACATCCGCCAGGAGATCCAGAATCTCGCAACGGAAACCGGCATCTCGATCTCGGAATTCCGCCGCATCGTGCACATGGTGCAGAAGGGCGAGCGCGAAGCGCGCATCGCCAAGAAGGAAATGGTCGAAGCCAACCTGCGCCTCGTCATTTCCATCGCCAAGAAGTACACGAACCGCGGCCTGCAGTTCCTCGACCTCATCCAGGAAGGCAATATCGGCCTGATGAAGGCGGTCGACAAGTTCGAGTACCGTCGCGGCTACAAGTTCTCGACCTACGCCACCTGGTGGATCCGGCAGGCGATCACCCGTTCGATCGCCGACCAGGCCCGCACGATCCGCATTCCGGTGCACATGATCGAGACGATCAACAAGATCGTCCGTACCTCGCGGCAGATGCTGCACGAGATCGGCCGCGAACCGACGCCGGAAGAGCTGGCCGAAAAGCTGGCCATGCCGCTCGAAAAGGTGCGCAAGGTCCTGAAGATCGCCAAGGAGCCGATTTCGCTCGAAACCCCGGTGGGTGACGAAGAAGACAGCCATCTCGGCGATTTCATCGAGGACAAGAACGCGCTGCTGCCGATCGACGCCGCCATCCAGGCGAACCTGCGCGAGACGACGACCCGCGTCCTGGCCTCGCTGACGCCGCGTGAAGAGCGCGTGCTGCGCATGCGCTTCGGCATCGGCATGAACACCGACCACACGCTGGAAGAAGTCGGCCAACAGTTCTCGGTGACGCGCGAACGTATCCGCCAGATCGAGGCGAAGGCGCTGCGCAAGCTCAAGCATCCGAGCCGCTCCAGGAAGCTGAGAAGCTTCCTCGACAGCTAAGCTGGCGAAGACGTCCAACATCCGAAACCCGGTCCGCGAAAGCAGGCCGGGTTTTTCATTTCGGACACAGTACGGTTTTTTTCGCTTATGCAAGACATCGTGACTCGCTCGCGCCTTCGTTTGATCCTACATGGGCGTCGATGCAGGATGACGACGTGAAACAGGCGCGATGGTGGGGGCGGGGCATGGTTGCCTCATTTGCCGTTCATGCCGTTTTTGCCTTGCTTCTGATTTTCGGTTTTCCCGTGACGCTGCCCGAACCGCAGAAGGAGGACAGCGTCTCCGTCGATATCGTCGAGCAGCCGCCGGAGAAGGCGAAGGAAGAGGCAAAGCCGACCGAGAAGAAGGACGAGGCCGCCCAGCCTCCGGAAAAACAGGCGCGCATGACGTCGGCCGAGAAGCAGCCGTCCGAGGATGCCAAGGACGCGACATCGGGCGCGGCTCCGCCGACCGAGCAGCAGCAGGCCTTCGAATCCGTGCCGCAGGTTACCGAAGAGGCGAAGGATACGTTAGAGCCGGAGGAGATGGCCGACAAGCAGACCGAAGACAAGCCGAAGACGGCGGATGCAAAGCCTGGCGAGATCTCCCAACGGCAGATGACGGAGGTCGACAAGGACGCGCTGAGAGAAGCGATGCGTCAGGCCGCCGAGCGCGAAAAGGCCGCCGAACAGCAACGGGCGGCCGAAGAGGCGAAGGCGGCGGAGCAGAAACCGGCGGCAGAAAAACAGGCTGCGGAGCAGAAGAAGGCGGAAGCCTTGGCGATCCTGGCGGCGCGGCAGGCGGCTGACGCAAAAGCCGCCGAGGCGAAAGCGGAACTGGCAAAAGCCGATCCTGTCGCAAAACCCGAGGAAAAACCGACGACGGCAGCAACCGCGACCGATGCACCATCGGATGGCGAAGCCGAGACGAAGGCCGAGGCGGAGAAGGCGGATGCAACCTCTGGCGATCAGCCGGCTGTGGCCGAGGTCATGCCTGACGATTCGGCATTCACCCAGGCGAAAAAGCTGTTTTCGAAGGCCTCGCTTTCCGATCCGCGCGTCAAGAAAGCGCTCGGCAAATTGCCGCCCAATCGCCGGATCGTGCAGATCTGCACGATCGAGGCGCTGGAGCAGGTCAGGCACAGTGCGCGGAACTCCGTTCCCGAGGGAATGGTGCCGTTTTCGGATGAGGGTGGGCTGATTGCCGGACCGAAGCTTTCGGCATCGGGCGGCGCGTTCTTCAGCGGCGGCAAGTGGTACGCGATCGATTTCAGCTGCGAGACCAATGCCGAGGTCACCGAAATCACCGCGTTCCGCTTCGACATCAAGGGCGCCATTCCCCGCAACGAATGGAAGAGCCGAAAATTGCCGGAACCATGAAAAACGCCGGGGTTTCCCCCGGCGTCGCGTCTTCAGGATATGCGGTAGCGGCCGATTATTCGGCAGCGACGATCTTGCCGCCTTCCCACTTGAACAGCGAGAAGCTCGGCGAGGTCAGGTCGCCGTTTTCGCCGTAGGTGAGGTTGCCGATGGCCGTGGTGACCGGCTCGCCGCTCTTGAGCGCCGTGGTTACGGCGGCTGCGTCTTCGGCGCTGCCTGCCTTCTCGATGCCGGCCTTGATGACTTCGACAGCGGCATAGGCGTTCAGCGTGAAGGCTTCCGGCGGGATGCCGGCAGCTTCGAGAACCTTGACGGCATTGGCCGAGGCCGGGTTCTTCAGCGCGTCGCTGGCATTGGTGAACAGCGTGCCGGCGGCCGCATCCGTGCCGATGGCCCAGAACTCGGTGTTGGAGAGGCCTTCGCCGCCGATGATCAGCGCCTTGACGGAGACGTCTTGAAGCTGACGTGCCAGCAGGCCGCCTTCCGGATGATAACCGCCGAAATAGATGACCTCGACGCCGAGATCCTTCAGGCGGGTGACGATGGCGCTGTAATCCTTTTCGCCCGGGTTCAGGGCTTCGTAGATCACTTCGTTGACGCCACCGGCGTTGATGCCGGCCTTGAAGGCATCGGCCAGGCCCTTGCCGTAGGTGCCCTTGTCGTGCAGCACGGCGATCTTCTTGTCCTTGAGGTTCTTCAGGACGTAGTCGGCGGCAACGGCTGCCTGCTGGTCGTCACGGCCGCAGGTGCGCAGGACGTTGGTGAGGCCGCGGTTGGTGAGGTCCGGGGCGGTGGCGGTCGGCGTCACCATCAGGATGCCGTTTTCGGCAAAGACGTCGGATGCCGGAATGGCAACGCCCGAAGTGACCGGGCCGACGACGAAGCGGATGCCTTCGCCGACCAACTGGTTGGCGGCCGAAACGCCCTGCTTCGGTTCGCCGGCATCGTCGGCAACCTTCAGCACGACCTGTTCGCCCAGGATGCCGCCGTTCTTGTTGATCTCGGCAACGGCTGCTTCCGCGCCGTTCTTCACCTGGGCGCCGTAAGCGGCAACCGGACCGGTGATCGGGGCGACGAGGCCGATGGTGATGTCCGCCTTGGCTGCCTGCGCAAACATCAGCGAAGCGGCGAAGGCAACGCTGGTCAAATATTTGAAGTTCATTTTCTTCTCCTAGGATAAACCCGCTTTGCGGATTTGAACGATCGCCCGGCTGCCGCCAGCCAATACGAACCTGCCGGACAGGCAGGCCCTGCGGACGCCGGGCTCAGGACCGATGAGCGCCTGCGGACAGTTCCTGTCTCTCAAGGCGTTCAGCTGGATGGTTTAATAAAAAAGCTGCCGGTCATCTGCAAGAAAATAAGTCAACCTGCACATTTTTATCGCATCTCTTGCGATGTCATCCGGTTTCGCGGCGTTGCAGGGCGGCACGGGCGGATAAAAACCGAACTTTAAGATTTACCCTTTATCAATCTCTCGATGAAGAGAGGTTCAACGATGCGTATCGTGTTTGTCGTCGCACTTCTGTTGCTGGCCGGCTGCGCCTCGGCGCCGAGGGAAACCCGCAATGCCTGCGCCATTTTCGAGCAGCGCGACGGCTGGTTCAACAACTGGCGCCGCACGGCGCGAAGCGTCGAGCGCGAGTTCGGGGTGCCGGTTCCGATCCTGATGGCGACGATCTACACCGAATCCGGTTTCCGCCCCTATGCCCGGCCGCCGCGCACCAAGCTCCTGGGTTTCATTCCGTGGAAACGCCAGTCGTCCGCTTATGGCTACAGCCAGGCGCTGGACGGCACCTGGGAGCGTTACCAGCGCGAAACCGGCCGCTGGGCGGCGCGGCGGACGAAATTTTCCGATGCCATCCATTTCATCGGCTGGTATCACGCCCAGAGCCACGAAAAGAACGGCATCGCCCGCAACGATGCCTACAACCTCTACCTCGCCTATTATTCCGGCCATGCCGGCTATTCCCGCGGATCGTGGCGTTCGGATGCGGGCGTTCAGAAGGCGGCCCGCCGGACGACCGGCATCGCCGTCAGCTACTCCCGCCAGCTGCGCAACTGCCCGGATTGACGACGCCTGTCAGGCGACGGAGTAGGAGTCTTCGTCGAAGACCGTGTCGTGATACCCCTCGCTGCCGACGGCCCAGGCAAGAAGGCTGCGGAAATCCGCCCCCGGCTGTCTGATTCGTACCGGAGCTTTCGCTGCTTCGAGCGCTTCTGGATAAAGCTTATACAAGGTCTAGGGGATTTCCTTCGCGACGTGCAACCTTCTTTTCATCAAGGATTCAAAGCTTCGCAGGCCTCTAATTTCTTGGATCAAATCTTCCTTGGGTTGCGGAAATTTGTCGAGACATGTATGGAGGGAGGTATCAAACATCGCAATTTATCACGGATATCAGAAATTTAGCTAACGTGGATGGAAGGCGAGGGGGTGCATCATTCTGTTTCGTTCTAGCAAAAAGCCACAAGATCTGGTCAACGGTCGGGATCAAGCCTGGCACATCTCCCAACGGCAGCCAATCGTCGCCAATATCGGCGCACATTTGTCGCCGTGGTATGGCGCGGTCATTGCCTTGTCCCTGTGTGGCGCCTTTTCTGCGTATGGCGCGGATGTCGCATTGGACGTGCCGGAAGTGTCCATTCCGGCGGAGCGTCCCAATTGGGCCTTGCAAATCACGCCCTATATGTGGGCGGCCGGGCTCGACGGGCATATTTCTCCGTTCCGGCGTGGTCCGACGATCGGCGTCGAGAAGTCGTTCTCCGACGTCATGGACGACCTGAACTTCGGCGGTTTCATCAATGTCTGGGGACGCTACGACCGCTTCGTCGTCTCGGGCGACATCATGTATGTCAATACGACGGACAGCCATGGGGTCGGGCCGTTGCCTGCGTTGACGATTCCAGGTGTCGGCGGGATACCGCCGGGCGGCAACATCGATGCAAAGGTCGACACGACGCAGTTCACTGCGACCCTGATGGGCGGCTACCGCGTCGTCGATACGCCGCAGATCACGCTCGATGCGCTCGGCGGTGCGCGCTTCTGGCACATCTCGAACGATGTGACGCTGACCGGGAGCCTTGGCGGTTTGAGCGGGTCTGTCCACCATGACGAAAGCTTCGGCTGGGTTGATCCATTGGTCGGTTTGCGCGCCTTCCTTCCGGTTACGGAAAAGTTGTCGGTGCAGGCGCAGGTCGACATCGGCGGTTTCGGCGCGGGATCGGACTTCACATGGTCGGCGCTGGCGACCGCCAATTACGCCTTCAGCGACAGCTTTGCCGCCTCCGTGGGCTACAAGGTGCTCGACGTCGATTACGGTCACGACGGTCACGTCTACGATACGCGCCTCAGCGGCCCGGTTCTCGGCCTGACCTATCGGTTCTGAGCGACAAAGGTTTCACAAACCTTCTTAGGGATTGGTGTTCAATATGTCTCGATTCATACGCATGCTCGTTACCTTGACCGCCGCGGCGGCGCTGCTGACGGCCGAGGCCCAGGCCTGCACCCGGGTCGTCTATCATGGACCTGACGGGCGGAACATCACGGGCCGCAACATGGATTTCAAGGATCCCATGGTCAGCAACTTCTGGGTTTTTCCCCGGGGGATGAAGCGTAGCGGCGCCGCCGGTTCTCGTTCGCTGGAGTGGACATCGAAGTTCGGCAGCCTGGCCGTTTCCGGCTACGACATCTCGACGGTCGACGGCATGAACGAAGCCGGCCTCAACGCCAGCCTGCTGTGGCTCAACGCAACGCAATTCCCGGAGGATGACGGGAAGACGCCCCGCATGTCGCTCTCGATCTGGGCACAGTTCTACCTCGACCAGTTCGCGACGGTCTCTGAAGCGGTCGGCTACACGCGCAACCATGTGATGGAGGTGGTGAGCGGCGAGGTTCCCGGCCGTCCCGGCAGCCTAGCGCCGCTGCACCTGACGCTCTCCGACGCGACCGGGGACAGTGCCGTTCTGGAGTGGATCGGCGGAAAGCTGACCATTCATCACGACCGTTCCTATCAGGTGGTGACGAACGACCCGCCCTATGACGACCATCTCGCCAACCAGAAATACTGGAGCGCGGTCGATCCTCTCAAGTTTCTTCCCGGGAGCGGTCGCTCCGAAGACCGTTTCGTACGTGCCGGCTTTTATATCAACGCGGTGACCCAGAGCGACGACCCCCGGATTGCCGCTGCGGCTGTGTTCAGCGTGATCCGCAACGCTTCGGCGCCTTACGGCGTGAGCATTCCGGAGGCCCCGAACCTATCCACCACCCGCTGGCGTGTGGTGGCGGATCAGAAGGACATGGTTTTCTACGGCGAGTCAGCGACCTCGCCCAACGTTTTCTGGGTGGATTTGAAGAAGCTCGACTTTTCCGAAGGTGCGCATGTGCAAAAACTGGATCTCGGGGTGGACATGGCCCGTATCCTTACCGGCGAGGTATCGAAGCAGTTCGTTTCCGCCACACCGTTCGACTTCATGGCAGCCGAATGAAGGAAAGCAGAGCGTGGTTGAGGGATAGGCGGCGTCCTTCCACGCTTTGCGGCAGAAACGTTTACCGTCCACATATTGGTCGCGCCTGAAATTTAGAAGGCTGCTGCCAAACGGCTTTCTGGTTGTTTTGGCGGCGCATTCTGTCGTGTGTTGCGGTGATGGCGGCGCAGATTTCCTCCCCGCCATCGACGGCAAAGCCGCTGCGTCTTACTCCGCCTGCAGTTTCAACCCCTCATGATCCTTGCCGAGCAAGGCCGACAGGGCTTCAACCACCATATTGTGATCCTCGCGCTGCGGCAGCCCGGAAACGGTGACGGCGCCGATGCAGCCGGTGCCGCGGACGTTGATCGGGAACGAGCCGCCGTGCGGCGCAAAATCCGCGTCCGACAGGCCATTGTCGGCCACCGTCTTGCCCTGCTTCTTGAGCTGCAGGCCGCAGGCATAACTGCTCTTGAAATAGCGCAGCACCAGGTTGCGCTTGCGCCGGATCCAGTTGGCATTGTCGGGGCTCGAGCCCGGCAGTGCGGCATAAAACACCGGCATCGAATGCAGCGTGACATCGATGGCGACACCGAGACCGCGCTCCACCGCCATGTCCCGCAAATGCTTGCCGAGACGCCAGCCGGACCGCAGGTCGAAATGGTCGAAATGCAGGATCTCCTCCTGCTCGGCGATATCCTTCAGGTCCTGATCGATCGTCATGCCACTCTCCTTTTCTCCACCCGCCCCTGGGGGGGTCGGCGAAAATCATCCGGAACCGGCGGCAATGTAAAGCGGAATCTGGCGATACTTTCGATAGGCCGTTTTCGGTAAGCACGGCTTCCGGACGTGAAAGATATTTCCGTGCAGCCCGGGCATTAAAAAACGGATCGATTTACCGGCTCATGCGTTTCCCCTCTTGCAAATCCAAGGAGGATCTCATGATCAATGCATCGCAGATCAAGGAACATGCCGAAATCATCGGCGCCGACGGCGTTCACGTCGGTACGGTGGACCGCGTCGAAGGCAACCGTATCAAGCTGACGAAAAAGGACAGCGGCGAAGGCTCGCACAAGGGCCACCATCACTTCATCCCGCTCGACCTGGTTGCCGATATCGAAGGCAATCGTGTCCGCCTCTCCGCCAATGGCGCGGTCGCGTTCCAGATGGAACAGGAAAAAGACGGCAAGATGCAGCACTAGTTGGCTGCATCAAACACAGAATCCGTCGCAAAGCCGCTCGTAAGGTCGGCTTTGCGACGTTTCCATGCCAAGCTTTAGATCGGCTGGCCGACATCGATGCGGTTGCCGTCGGGGTCTTCGAAAACGAAGGCCCGTAGTCCGTATTCCTTGTCCTGCAGGCTTTTGATGATCCGCAGGCCATGCCGCTGGCACAGCGCATGCAGGGCGTCGACATCATCCACCATCATATGCGCGACGTTGAAATGCGCCGGCTTGTGCTGTGGCTGCAGCGTCAGGTGCAACTCACCCGCATCCCGCTTCAGGATCATGAAGCCGACAGGATTGCCGTTTTCGAACGTTTTCCTGAAGCCGAGGACGTGGCAGTAGAAGTCATGGGCACGGTTCATATCCTTGACGGGCAGCATCACTGCAATTCGCCCGAAGCGAACAGCGTTTTCGGCGACATCGTTCATCGCACAACCTCTCATCCGTGAAGCCGCAGTCACGCTCCAGACGGTGCCGGGTTGGCCATGATGCGTTTCGTTGCTGGAAAACAGGACGGTGCCCGCAGACGCACGTTAGCGCATTGGACGTTTCGGGGAAATGGTCGAAATCCTATTGTCCGCAAAGAAACCCCGCCTCGCATGCGCCAAGCGGGGTTTTCTTTTGGGCAAGCCGGCCGGATCAGATTTCCGGGCAGCCACGCCGGTTGGCGAAGGTCATGCGTTCCGGTCCGGCGCGCGTCATGCCTTCGATGACGATGCGGCGCTCGGTGACACGCACGATCTCGGCCCGGCGAAGACCGGCGTCACGCGCCAGCGAGCGCGCATATTCCGGATTGCAGCCGCGGCGACGGTCCCGGCTGAAATCGTCTTCACGATCCCGGTCGCGGATGCGCGGCTGGAGGCCGTCCGGCCCGATCTGCAATTCGATATCCTGCGCCAGGCTCTGGCCCGCTGGTACGACGAAGGCGCCGATGCTGATGATAGCGGCCAGGCCGCATGTCGAAAGAAGCTTGAACATGGTATCCTCCAGTATCGCCTGGGCCGCAACCCGCTTGCGGCCCCGAGGCCTTGCTTGGAAATTCCGGACTGCAAACGAGAAGCGCCTCGATATTGTTCCATGGCGCAACGGCGCGGGGGGCGTGACATAAGGCCCTTTCACGGGAACAATCTGGCGTATGCGGTGTTGGGTGTCTGGTGGAAATCCCCGAGGAGGAAGTGATGCAACAGCAAGACCGTCCTGAAGCCAGCCAGATCGTCTGGCTCACCCCCGTCGATCTGCATATCGAAGGACAGGGACACCGCATCCTGCGCGGCCCCTGCGACGCGCTCTGCTATCTTGTGCACGAATGGTCGAGCATTCACGGCCTTTATTATGAGCGGGCGAAACAGAGCTGCATCGAGGCCCTGCACCACACCCGTTGCGCGGAAGAGGCCCGCCGGGACGTGCTGTCCGCCGTCGAGCACAGTGCGGACCAGACCAGCCACTAGGCTGCCTGACGGCACGGGCTTTCTGCCTTGACATCCGCCCGGCAATGGCGGAGTCCGGGCGACGACCACCGGGAGACCCCATGCCGCAGACCATTCTCATGCTTTCCACCCGTGGCCAGGGGCTTTACGAATTCACGGAAAAAGCCGCCGCTTTCGTCGCGGAGGCGGGACAGGAGGAGGGCCTGCTGACGCTGTTCGTCCAGCACACCTCCTGCTCGCTGCTGATCCAGGAAAATGCCGATCCGGATGTAAAACATGATCTGAGGGCTTTTTTCGCCCGGATCGTCCCACCGACGTCCGATCCAGCCATGGGCTGGGTAACGCACCGGGACGAAGGGCCGGACGACATGCCGGCACACATCAAATCCGCCCTGACGCAGGTTTCCATCGGTGTCCCGGTCTTCGACGGCCGGCTGGCGCTCGGTACGTGGCAGGGCCTCTATCTCTTCGAACATCGAGACCGGCCGCACCGCCGCACCATCATTCTTCACCTCGGCCCCTGACATGTTCCGGATAAACGCAGGATGAACGCCTGATTCCGCGGCCATTCAGTTTCGTCGGCCTATTCTCCGTCTCACAGTGAAGATCCCGACAAGCTCAGGGATCTCGAGGATGGAGAGTTGATATGCCGGAAGTTTCCGCCAGGACGGGCTTCGCCCTGCTGATCGCGATCGGATCCGTCTGCCTCGGAACCGCCGCCGCGGCGGAGGACAGCAGCCGATGGATCGGCGTGGTCCTGCCCGGCTTTGCCGCCGAAGGCGCCGTCGTCGCCGACCAGCCGCGGGTGGAACTGCGCCAGGAACGCCGGCGCGGCTTGCGGCGCAACTGCTCTCCGGCACAGGCTGTCGACCAGGCCCGTGGCCAGGGCCTGCAGAAGGCGGAAATCACCGGTGTCGGCCGCCGCCGCATCGTCGTCGAAGGGCGCGGCCTCTATGGCTGGGGACGCATGGTCTTCGCCAACATGCCCGGCTGCCCGCTCATCGCCCGTTAACCATCATCGTGAAATTTAACCGCCGATCGCCGTCTTTCGCCACGATCGCGGCCTAACCAGCAATCACCCCAACCACGGAGGATATCATGTTTGAAATCATCACCAAGACCGGTCTCGCAGCCCTGATCGCCGCCGGCACCCTGACCGGCGCCGCCGGGGTGGCATCGGCCGCCGAAGGCTTCCGGGTAACGATCGGTACCGAAATCGCACAGGAAGACTATTACAGCCGCCGTCCGGACCGTCGCGGCTGCTCGCCACGCCTGGCGGAAGACATTGCCCGCGACTACGGCATGCGCCGCACCCAGGTCGTCGACATCACCCCGCGACGGGTCGTCGTCGAAGGCCGCGTTCGCGGCGGCTGGGACCGCATGGTGTTCGCCAATGTCCGCGGTTGCCCGCTCCTGCGCCGCTGACCTGAAGCTCGGCCTGAGGTGCAGCATCGGCCCCGGCAGATGACCACAACTGCCGACCGGCCACCATTCTTGCGTCCGCCTTCCGCCCGGTGGACGGATGCAAGACGCCCCTCGCACGACCTGTCAGAGGTTCGAGCGAGGGGCGTTTCTTTTTCCTGACGGGTCCGGAACAAAAGCCGTGTCGGGGGCCAAGCCTGATAGCGATAGCGAGCACGGCGAGCTCGACCGGCGGCATCGAACAATCAGCCATCGCTCGTAGCGGTAGCAACTCCCGCACATGCTACCTCGCCTCCAGACGCCCGACCCGGGCCCCTCATGGGATCGAGCCGCAGGCATTTCCTTTTGATCGAGGGTTTCGCCGCAACAATGCGCCGGTTTCCCGCCAACAGCGATTTTCGCCGGTAGCGGTCGGGACCGGCGGCAGTGGACCTCGCACGCCATCGCTCGTAGCGACAGAGCGCCACGACGTCTGCGACATCGCCTCCGCCGGATGAACAAACGCCCCCGCCCATCCCGCCGGGGATCGAACGGGGGCGTTTGCTTTGGCTTATTGCTCCAGCGCGAAGGTGACGTTGACCGTTACCGAATAGCTGTTTTCGCCGGCCGCCATCGGAACGGAGGCATCGGACATTTCTTTCGCCATCGCCGCGGCACGATAAAGCGGCTGCGGCGCACGCGGCATCGATTCGGAAATCTCGACGATGCGGCCAAGCTTGACGCCGGCGGCCTCCGTCAGCACCTTCGCCTTGTCGAGCGCATCGGCGACGGCCGCCTTGCGCGCTTCGGTAACCAATGGCTGCGGCTTGTCGTTGGTGAAGGCGACGTCGCCACCCTGGTTGACTCCGAGCGTCACCGCCTGGTCGATGACGGCGCCGAGCCTGGTCAGATCACGTACCCGCACGGTCAGCGTGTTCGTCGCCTGATAGCCGATCAGTTCCGGCGGCAGCGCCCGGCCGCCGGTATCGGTCGGATAGTTGAACTGCGGCATGATGCCGAAACCGGAGGTCTGCAGGTCGCGATCGGCGATACCCGACTGTTTCAGCGCCGCAAGCACATCGCCCATCGCCTTGTTGTTGTCATCGAGCGCCTCGCGGGCGGTCTTGGCCTGGCGAACGACGCTGAGCGTGATCAGCGCCATATCCGGCACGGCCTTGGCCTCTCCCTCGCCGGAGACCACGATGGTCGCTTCGCGACGCTGCTGGTTATCTTCGGCCCGGGCCACGCCCGCCGCTGCCAGGAATGAAAGGCCGAGAAGGGCAATCGCGGCAAAATCCGCAGTTTTCCGAAGGCGCATGGTCGATCCTCATGGTTGGTGTTGCTGGGGCTTCTTGTCTTTTGATTGTGAAGGGAATGCGGCAAGCGCTTGTGGAGCACGGCAAATTACGCTAGAGCGAAGGCCGCTCGCGGGCAAGCCATTGTGCCCGCGGCATGAAGCCGGACCAATCCGGCCGGGGCCTGTAGCTCAATGGTTAGAGCCGGCGGCTCATAACCGCTTGGTTGGGGGTTCGAGTCCCTCCGGGCCCACCACTTCTGTCCATCGCCACATCAGGCCGGACTCTCGTCGCATAAGTCCGGATTCATCGTCATATAAGTCAGGATTCATGGGGTTTAGCGTTGTAGCGTGACGCGGTTTTCCGGAATTTTGTCACGAGAAATCGGAAAAATGTAAATTCCGAACCCGCTGTCAAAAGTCGATGTGGATGTTCACTTCACCCTGTTCTCCACCTCCACGGTCATCAGCCACCCGCCATCCTGATCGAACGAGATCGTGTGCTCAATCGACGAGGCGACCAGGTCGGCGCCATCCCGGCTGGACCCAAAGCCGGAAAGCTTCACCGGCGCGCCACCCATCGCCGACATGCTGCCATCGGTCTCGAACGAACCGCTCACGCTGCCACGCGCCTGCTCGGCACCCTGGGCTTTTCCTGCCTGCTCGGCCTCCTCTTTCGTCCTGGCAGGATGGAGGTTGAAAAACCGCGACGCGGTGCCGATTGAACTGCCTTCAAAGAGTTCTTGAATGCCCTTCAAAGGGTCAAAAAAACTTGCGGCAATATCCTTGTACTTCGGCCGCCCCTCCGACGTCAGGCTGAAGGAATGGTGCTCGCGAAATGGAATGACGATCGTTGGCATTGCCTTGCCGCTCGCTGTCGTGCCGGCGTTTCGTTTGGGGACAAGCCACCGCTCGCCGGCGATTTTCAGCGTACCTCCGTATTCGGAGACCAGCTCGTTGACGAAACCAATCCGCGATTGGTTCCAACGAAGCCTGTACGGGATCTGGATGTTGGCGATCGACGGGTCGACTGAAGCCGATCGGCCGGCGGCGCCGGCGATCTTGGACACGATGCCGCCCACGGTCTCGTCGTCGAAATGCTCACTGTCCATTTCCTTGTCGCCATCGACGAAATCGCTGGCACGGGCTGTAATCGTCAGCTCGTAACCGCTCTCCGGATCGCCACCGAGCGTATCGGACTGATAAGTATAGAGCCCGCCGTCGCGCAGTCCGCCGCCTTCCCAGCCATAAAGAAGCCTGTAGCGCGTACCCTCGGCCGGGCTGTTTGGAAACGGCGGACTGACGGCATAGGTGATTTCCAGTTCGTCGCTCTCGCCGCCGTCAACGTCTGTCCAACGAACAGATTTCAGAGCCGGTCCCCAACCTGGAACGAGATCCAGACCGCTCTGGCCTATTACCTGGACGATCGGCCGGCGCATGACTACTCCCACGCCAGGACTTGGTTCACCGCCGGCGCAGGATCGAAATCTGGCGGTGCGATGATGATGGTACCTTCCGGCACGATGCCATTGACCGCGGCGGCCGATAGACCAGGGTTTGCGGCGAGCAATGCCTCGACGGCGCCATTTCGCTCAGTTTGAAGGAGCCGCTTTGCAATGCGGTCGAGCCGTTCTCCGCCATATCCGACAACTGCCTGCATCAAAGACCTCCAAAGATACCAGCCGTCACTGGCGCACCGACCATCGGCAGCATGATGAGACCAAGCGTGACATCGACGATACGGCCAACGCCATCGAAAGGATGGAGCCGCTCTTCATCGGTATCCATCGTCTCGATCACGCAAAGCCCGTCGACCAGGCCTACGAAATTCTTGGAGAAGCGCAGGAACGGAACGGTATTCTGGGCCCGATGGTGATTTTCTAAGATCGCATATGCGTCCAGGCCGCCCATGACATGTGGGGCGGTCTTCACTTCAATCGTTTTCGTGCGCGCGCCCAGACCGGTGCGTTGATACGAGATCCCGGCCGGTGTGGGATGAGCCGGGAAGCGGGCTTCGGACGAATGAGAAAGGCGCTGTGGATTGAGCCCTCCGATCGTATAGAGAACCGCTCCGCCGATGGAGATCAACGGTCCGTTGGGCTGAAAGACCGTCATGCCGTCCTCGGCCCCATATCGGAGAAGGCCCGGCTCTGGGCCATCCGGACACTACGGTCGGCCTCCCGCTGTGCCCGCAGGGCTGCAACGCGGCTGTTCGGAGAGCTGATGTGCTGGGTGAGCTTGACGTTGCTGGACTGGGACGACGTCACGGAGGAGTGCTTTTCGCCGGTGCCCGAGGTCGGCTGCGCTCCGCCGACGCCGCCAGGTGAAACATAGGTTGGCGAGATCGTGGGAGATACGGTGAAGCCCAGAATGGATTTGATGTAGTCGGCAATGCCCTGCGCCTCGGCTTTCGCCTTCTCGCCTTCCGCAGCCAACGCCTCGTTATAGCCACCCATACTCTGCTCGGCGGTACCGCGGAGATTGATACCCATGTCCTGGCGGAAATCGAAATCCGGGTCGGCTGGTCCGCGACCGAAGAGGAGCCGTTGCTGGCCAGATGGCCGTGCCTTTTCCTCATCCCGCTCATCTGGAGAGAGGCCACCGTGCTTCTTTTCAGACGAGCCGAAAAAGCTTTCGATGATTGCGCGGAGGCCGCTGTTTTCAATATCGGCAAACCCGGTCAAATGTTTTACCGGTCCGATGCCTGGAATGCCGCGCATGACAGCATCCAGCGCGCCTTGCCAGAAACCGCCGCTGTCTTCGCCTTCCATGGCGTTGGACATCGCATTCATTGCGGCCGTCAGCGGAGGCAAAGCATAGGAGGCAAGATAGGTCGCCTTGGCCGCAACGTTGGCGCTGAAGCGATCGAAGGCCGAGGAAGCGTTGTCCGTCGCCTTCACAAAATCCTCCATGACTGCGCCCGGGTTTCCCTCCATCTCCTTCATCAGGCCGGTCACGTCCTCAAGGCCGGCAAGCGCTGCTTCCAGGCCTGCCAGGGACTGAACGTCCGGCATCAGCTTAGCCAGCTTGAAACCGTCGGTACCGACCTTGGTCTTGATCTCCTGAAGGAGAGCGAGAACCGGCGACTTGCCCTCGATGACGGCGCTATTAAGGGTCTTTTCAGGATTGATGCCAAATCCCTTCGCATTCTTGATGAAGTCTTGGGCACGGAACTTGCCGAGCATGTTTTCGAAATTGACGGCTGTCTCATCAGAGTTGCCAGTCCTCTTGCCGATCGCTTGGCCGAGGGCAACGAGCAGCCGCGTGCCCGACATTCCATCCTCGCCGAGTGCCGACATCTTGGACGCGATGGATGGAAAATGCTTGGCAATATCCTTTACCTCGAACTTGCCGGCCTTGCCGCCGATCGCAATCGCATCGTAGGCGCCCATCATCTGATCAGCGCTGATGCCGAAGGTATTGCGAAGCGCTCCCGTCGTATTGGCCGCGTCCTCGGTCGAGGCTTGGGTTGCCTTCGAAAAGATGATGGCGTTTTCCGTCATGGCGGCGGCGTCTTGAGAACCAAGCCCGCCTGCCATCAAAGTACCGAACACGTTCATCGCATTTTGCGAGCCTACACCCTTGCGTGCGCCGATTTGGGCAAGGAGGCGATCGTAGACGGCCTGATCTTGCTCGCTGTATCCACCCATGACCATTAATTGGTCGCTGGTGAATTCGTCCTGGGCGGCTCGGCGGATAGCGTCGCCGGCGATGACGCCTCCCGATGCGATGGCCCCGCCGACCATGTAGCCGACGCCGGCATTAAGCGGAAGATAGGCGTCTAGACCGGATCGCTCATAGGCAGCGGCGCCGATACCTGGGCCACGAACACCTGTCACGCCATCGTGCCTGCGATAGGGCACGCCAGCGCCGTCGTGCATCCGCACCTGATCGAGTTTGTTTTTGGTTTCCGTTGCCTCGCGGCCGATCGAGGCGATCGCCTCCCGAGCGCCGGCGGCGTCTGATTTCAGATTGCCAAAAGCATTGTCATCGATCTTGCCGATCGCGACCTTCGTTTCATTGGCCTCGGTCTGCAGGCCGCGCAGCGCGCCTTCAGCCGTATTGGCCTCGCCTTTAAAGTTTCCAAACCCCTCGCCGATGCGTTGAATGGCGAGCTTGGCATGCGTCGCTTCTTCGGAAATCTGCCGGACGGCGCCTTCTGCCTTTGTGGCATCGACCGTCAGCCCGGAAAAGCCATCGCCGGTACGGCCTATGGCCTGGCGCAGCTTGTTGGCCTCATCCTCTATCGCACCAATCTTCCCCTTGGCGCTGTCGGCCTGACGGCCGACCTTCGCGAGATCGTCCGAAAGTCCGGAGCCGCCCTTTGTGCGACCGAGCTGCTCGACCGCCTTCTGCAGTTCCTTCAGATCGCGTTCGGCTTCCTCGGCGGGGCGAGAGAGTTGATTGACCAGCCGGAGCTTGAGGGAGACATCCATGTCGCTCATTTCCGGCGACCCCACGTTTCGTTGTAGATCGAGATGGCCTCAGGGTACCAGCGCAGGGCCTCGTCCCACGGCATCGAGCGGACGGCCATGAGCGGCGTCGCGAAGGATGCCGAGATACGTGCCATCACTGCTCGCCATTTGGCGAGGTCGATGATGGCGCGGGCGGGTCGATCGGCACCCTCCGGAAGTACCGGGGCAAAAAATCGTAGCAGACCTTGGTCACCGCCTCGCCATCGACGTCGATCAGACCGCGCAACACCGGAGCCGGAATGTTGGTCTGCAGGGCGTAGATATCGAAAAGATCGGGCATCCCGGTTGGGCGGTTATCCAAGAGGTCGCCGATTTCGCCAACCGTCAGACGGTGCACACGTATTTCCTTCACGATACCAAGATCCGGATGTCGGAACGGATGCACCAGCTGGATGACGATGAAAGGTTGGACGACGCCGGAAACATCGAAATCGAGCTTGGCGATCTCCCGCGTCCGCGACATCGCAGGCGATGCCGGCGCTGTATCCGCCTTGACCTCCTCCGGCCATGTCTCGACCGGCGGCAGCGTGATCTCTTCAACGATCACGTCGTTCGGGTCTTTTTCGGAGTTTGGGGTAATGATCGTGGTCTTGAGCTGCACGGGGATCCTCCTCAAGAAATAAGGCCGGCCGCCATTCGCGGCAGCCGGCCGAGTTGGCCGTCATTTGCGACGGCACCAAGGCAACAGAAATCAGATCGCCAGCAGGCGATTGTGCTCGGCGGTATAGTTCTGACCGTCGATGATCAGAATGTTGTTCTGGGCATCGAACTTGTGGATCGTCCGGCCGTCGACGATGTCGTGATACAAAACGATCGACTGCCAGCGCAGCCGCGTAGCGGCACTGGCCTTGAGACCCTTGACTGCCCCGGGGGTGTAGGACGTCAGAAGGCCCTTCAGGAAGACAACACGGCCCAGTGCGCGCGCCGGCGTCGGCGTCGTCGGGTTGACGTCGCCATTGCTGGACGCCGGGAAGACGTTGATCAGCTTCTGGAAGTAGCGGAGCGTCGTCCAATCGCCGGGATCGCGGCCGAAGTGCACACGCAGATCTTCATATTCGCCGTTGACCGTCTGTTCGCAGGACAGCGGCCTGATTTCGGCGGGCAGATCCAGGCCGAAGTAGCCTCCGCCCATCACGTACTGGACCATTTCGCGTTCAAGAACGGGCAAGGTGGTTTCGTCAACCCGCTGCCACTGCTTGGTTTCGTCGCAGTACCAGTTGGCACCATAGATGAGACGATCCATGTCCGCGCTCCTTTAAGCCGTGACGACGATGTTGGAGGAGCCGAGCTGTCCGAGCGCCGCGCCGATGTTATCGGCAAGCAGTTCGTACGCTTCCGGCTGCGGCTCGGTGTAGATCTGCAGGTCGACGAGGTCCGGTGTCTCGGCGAACGTCATCTTGACGCGCAGCGCACCGGCTTCGAGCAGCGTGGCCGGATTGAGCGACTTGGACCAGTAGAGCTTGTAATCGACGAGCGCACCGAGCGTTTTGAGGTCCATAAAATACTGGTCGGCCGAGCGATAGATCAACGAGACGGTTCCCGGCCCGATATCTTCCGCGTTGTATTTTCGGAAGGGTCGCAGCAGCGCCTTGTCGATCGCCTTGCGCGTGCGAATGCGCTTGACCGAACGCCAGCCGACCGTGGTCGGGTCGGTCGCCGTCGTGAAGGGGTTCCATAGCAGGGAACCCTCGATCACCGTGCCGACGCCGCGCTGGGCAAGATAGTTGGCGTCGCTGGAAATCTCGCCATCCTGGTAGCCGACAGGCACCGACGTACCGAGGATACCTTGCAGCTGACGGTTCCACGACGCCTTGAACGGGGTGCCAGCCTCCTTATCGCGCCGCACGATCGCCGCGGCGACGTTCGGCGACAGAGGCCGGGTGACATTGCCGGCGCCGAGGTTGACGATGGCGCTCGGATACATGCCGATTATGTTGAGGTCGGCCGCGAAATCTTCCGCCCAGGTAACGGCCGCCTCGCGATTGGTGCCGGTGGTATTGGCGACGACCATGCAGTCGATGATCTTGCTGGCGACGGACGATGCCGCCGTGACGGCCGCGTTGGCGGCATTGCCGATCCGCTGGCTGTCATAGCCGGGGATGATGATCAGGCCCGGCTCGATCTTCAGTTCCGACTTGGCCTGCAGCAGCGCCCAGACACCGGTCTGCGCTCCGGCGGAACCGACGATGGCGTTCATTTCTGCGTCGAGTTTGTCTTCCGGATCGCTTTCGGTGGAGTGCTGGGTCCGGACGAACGCGATGTCCGTGACGATGCCTTCGGAGGCGATCTGGTTGACCGTATCCTGGACAATGCCGGCACCGAGCTTGCTGATGTCTTCGGGGTTGTCGAGCGCGATGCGCGAAAGCTCACCGATCGGATACCTCGTGTTGTCTGCATTCGGCGCAGGCAAGGGAATGCCGATGGCGGTGCTGTCGCGCGTATCGATCTTGGCCAACGACGAATTGAGGTTTGGAAAGACGCGTACGCCTACGTAGTTCGTGGTGCCAGCCATTACATGCGTCGCCCTTCAAAGTGAGTTCAAAACTCGTTTGAAGGCAAGCTACGGGCGCGCGTGAAAATTCAGGGGGTGACGCGCGTCACCTCTGCGGCGTAAGCTTGGGGCAATCTCCCAACGGTAACTGAAGGCGCCCGCCTCTGATCCATCTTGGCGGCCCAAACTAAAGGCGCTTTCGGGCGCCTATTTTTTAGGCCACAGGCCTCTACGGCCACCACTGATCATCAGCATAATCCGCCGGGATCGGCTCCATGGCTTTGAGCGCCCGTTTGGCGGCATGGAGTGCCTGCATGTAGATCTTGCCGGCATCGACAAGCGCGATGACCTGTTCCGGCGTCAGATGGTGATCGACATTGTCGCGGTCGGTGAACAGCAGCACCGGCGCTGAATAGCCGGCCGTCACCATATCGCGTGCGGTATCCTTCAGCGCGAGCAACACCATCTGTGTGCCGGCCGAGCCCTCCAGGGCGACGTCCCCATATCCCGCTACCGCAAACACCCTGCCTGTCGCTGCGCGACGGTCATGTTCGGCATTGATGTCGTCAGTAGGCGGTGGTGGCGCATCGGCAAGCATGTCGACGAATTTGACGACGCCATCGACGCGCTGGACCGAGGTGGAAGCAACCACTTTGCCGCCCGGCACGGGATCGGCCGGGGCCGGGCGGTAAAGGCTCACTTCCGAAAGCTCGTCATCGCTCCAGGAATACTCGATGGAGAGCGGAAGCGTGACCAGATCCTCGTAAGCCTCACCTTCTTCCGGCTCGATCAGCTTGGGGATCGGCTGGCCGCGCCAGGCAACGAAAATATCCGGTTCTTGTTCGTGGTAGAGGGTCATGTCACGGCTCCCTTATCGCCATGTAGAAGTATTCTTCGCCGGAGGCGTTCATGTCCGTGTTTGTGCTACTGACAACAAAGCCAACCGAGGATGTTTGGACATTGTATGCGTCCTCCGCAAAGTTGAGGTTCGGGTACAGAAATGGAGCCGAGGAGCTAAATCCTCTGGCCGTATCGTACATACGCCATCCACCGGATCTGCTTGTTGGCCTTGTCAAAAGGAACTGTGGTCGCCACCCCAGGCTGACAGGATTTCCCATGCCGTTACCAGTGTAAACACCGCAACGGATAACCCCTGACGGGTCGGCGTCGGACGCGAAGAGGTAGGCCACGTAATCATTGCCGGACAAGTTGACGTCACTTGTGCCGGTTATCTGGAATGCCGTTGCATCGGCGCCAGCGATGCTATTCGACGTATTCGAGAAGACTGTCGTATCAAAACGGCCGAACCTGTTGATGCCGTCAGGCACATATGTGAGCCAGGCGTTGTTGGCGCGGCGCTTTATAATGAGCAATCCGGGCGCGACACCAAGGCTATGCGCTATCGATCTGGACGACGATCCATTGCCCGTGTACGCAACGACGTCGAAAAACCTCGCAGCTTTTTTAAAGCCCCAATGCACATAGCTGCCGCCGGAAGCGTTGATGTCAGCATCGGTCCCGAGCGTGGCGCCATTGCTCAGAAAAGCCGTAAGGCCGGCGGCGACGGTTGTTTCCCCACTCGTGCTGTCGGTTGCAAGCTCTTTTGTCACGCCGCGAGGCTTGTCGTAGAGAGCATGGCTCGCGGCTGCGTCACGCCGCTTGATCCAGTGCAGATCGGCGTCGATACCGGTCACAAGGTTTCGGCCTGCGCCTGTGCCCGTGTATAGCGTTGTGGCAAACAACTCGGCAATGTTCGGGCCGCCACCCCCCATCATCATCGATGACTGAAACATCAACTGTATGCCTTTGTGTAAGCGGCGCGAATAAAGGTCGATGACACGACATGATAATCAATGGCATCGACGGCGCCGCTTGCCGTTGATGGCGTAGGAGCCGAGCCGGAGAACTTCCAGTAGCTCCCGAAGGCCAATGTTCTGTTGGCGCCTGAGAGCGTGATGATGATCGACCCCTTCTGCCCGGCCACCAGATTGGTCGGGTTCGCCAGGGTGCGGTTGCCTGCCATGGTGAGCGTAAACTCGTTGGACAGCGCGAAGTTTGGCGTGATGGTTGCGCCGTCGGTGAGAGCAACCGGCGCAGCCCGCTGCGCCGCCGAGAATGATTGCGCGAGATCGAGCTTGGCCGTGTCGATGTCATAGGGCTGCATCTCGACGAATGTGTTGACACCGGTGGCAACCACCAGGCGATCGTCATCCGTCAGAAAATACAGCCGGCCTTCGACGAGCGCATTGGCCGACACCCTGGTGTTGAGCGTTGTGCGCGTGCCTTTGGGGACAAGAAGAGAACCCATCAGAATGTGCCCCCGTCAAAGACGACATTAGAGATCGTGCCGCCGGAAATGCTGACGTTGCTCGACGACTGTTGCGCCATGCTGCCGAGTTCCAGATTGGTGCGTGCCGCAGCGGCGTCGGTCAGATCGGAAAGGTTCGCGGATTTGGCCAGCTTGCCGGCAACGGTGGTGACGAGCGCCGAAAGCGCATCGTCCTGGTCGCCGAGTTCGTCGGCAAGCTCCTTGAGTGTGTCAAGGGCGCCGGGCGCGCCGTCGATCAGGGCTGCGATGGCGTTTGCAACGAATGCTGTCGTGGCAAGCAGCGTCGAACTGTTTCCCGCCGAGGCTGTCGGCGCGGACGGCGTGCCGGTGAAGGTCGGCGATGCCAGCGGCGCCTTGGCATCGAGGGCCGATTGCGTGGCGTCGGAGATCGGCTTGTTGGCGTCCGACGTGTTGTCGGCGTTACCGAGGCCGACATCCGCCTTGGTGACATTGTCCCATGCGCCGGAACCGGCCGTCGCTCCCGCCTTCAGGAACTTGCCGTTGTTGCCGGTGCCCGTCGCCGGGACATGCAGATTGCCGTCACCGGAGGGATGGGAATAATTATTGGCGTTCGAAGCGATACCGTCGAGCTTGCCCTTGTCGGTCGACGACATGAAGCCGTCCACACTGCTGGTGGCGTTGCCCGGTTTGCCGTCGACACCGCTCCACGGCACATGGTCGGCACTGTCGGCCGCATCGACCTTGCCGTTATCGTCGCTATCATACTCGGACTTGAGCATGTCGCCGGCGCCGGCGTCCGACATGGCGTCGATCACATATGCCTTGGTCGCAAACGTGCCTGCACCCGCGAAGGCGCGAATGGACGTGGCATTGCCGGAGCCATCGTCGCCGAAACCGATATAGACGGTGTCGTCGGTCTCGTTGTAAGCCACCTGCCCCGACAGGAGCGATGACGGCGCGCCGGCCGCGCCGCCAGAGGCTCGTCGCGTGACCTTAAACACGCCATCCATTACAACTGTCGGCATCAGAAATGACCCCCATTAAAGATTATTGTTCCAGAGTTCTGCAGGGTGCCCGGCGGACCTTGCTCGCCTGGATCTCCCTGTCGCCCTGGTGGCCCGCGCCGCGCCGGCACCTGCAACGCCACAACCTCGCGCAGCGGCGGCATGTAGGCCGTGACGACGTGGCGGATCTCGGCACTGGCCGTGACCCTGCGGCACTGCATGGTAACGGCGATCCTGGTCATGTCAGCAACTCCGCCGGCGGTCCTGGTTGTTTTGCCAGCGCCCCGGCAAAATAGTCTTCGGCCTCGCCTTCGGGCGCCTTGAGGTCGATGAGGTATTGGATCGGCGCCGTGACATCGCGCAGCGCCTCAGTCTGCGCAACCGACATCACGATGACAGGAATGACGGCTGCCCCGCCGGGAAGGCCGGCGATTTCCTCGAAGGTCACCCCGGCGTCGTTGGTCAACGTGAAGGCTTGCCCGGCCGTCCAGATATGCATGCGGATTGTCCAGGCCGGCCAGTCATCCGGCCGCTCACCATCGAAGCGGATGTCGAGATCAAGCCGCCAGGAATAGCCGGGCGTGAAGCGGACCGCTTCTGTAGGCAGGGCGGCGCGGCTCAAAACGTGCCTCCATTAAAGTTGCCGTCCATGGCGGTAAGGTCCGTGCGCAGCTGACCGATCTCGGTCCGTTGTGCCGGCGTCACGAACACACGGGTTGCGCTCTCGGTGACGGATGCCGCCGGCACCCCGCCGGACAGCCAAGCCTCGATCTGATCTTGGACATCTTCCAAGGCCGCTTGCGCATCGGCGATTACTGTGGCGATCTCGGCAAGATCGATGCCTTCCAGCTGCTCGAAATATGCCGCGATCTGGGCGGCAGTCTGGGCGCTCGCGGCAGCCTCGTCCGCTTTCGTGGCGGCAACCGCCGCCTTGGTTGTCGCCGTTGCGGCTGCAGGAACTGCCGCGCCTGCGGCGGCAACCGCTGCATCACGCGCCGCAGCGGACTGATGGAGCACTGCCAGCCCTGCTGCCGTCGACCCCGCCAGCGCGCCGATCACCCAGTCGCCGTGCGGCCCGGCGCTACCTTCGAAGGACAAAACCTCGCAAAGGTATTCGCCGTGGTCCCGGTCGTAGGCAATGGTCCTGGCGATGCCGTAGTCATCCGGCGTCGTTTCGCGGGTCAACGCCGTGAATGGCGCCGGCGTGAACAACTCCCGCTCGACCGGATCATCGAGGACAAAGGTCAGAATGTTGCCGGCGCCAAGGGTGCGAAGCGACGAAGACCGCGCGACCAGAAAGCCGCGCTCGGTCAAGGTGAACACCTTCTGGATAGCCGGCAGAAGGATGTCGTTGACACGCGCCAGCACGAAGGTGCGCAGATCCTCGGCGACCTGCTCGCTGGATCGGGACGCCAGCTCCAGCGGCTTGAAGCGGTTTTCGAGGATCTGCAGCAGGCGGGAGATCGCCTCGTAGTCGAATTTTCCAGAAGGCTTTAGGCCGAGCTGGTCAGCGATCGAGCGGCTGAACTGCGGAGACGCCATCGGCATTGTCCTTGATGATGCGGCCGGTCAGGGTGGCTTTCTGGCCTGGCCGCACCCATGCGCGGCCGACCTTGAACGGGGCGGCAATCTCGACCTGGTAGCGAGCATCGTCATCGAGATCGTCATACGGATTAGCGGGTTTCGCCGGGGCCTTGGCCATGGTGCTCTCCTTTTAGGTAAACTCGACATCGACACGTTCGGAGACGTGGTAGACCCGCGCCGAGCCGCCGGTTTCGCCGGTGATTTTGATTTTGAAGCTCGACACCGGAGAGCCGAACGTGAAGCTCGCAACAACCTTGACCGCGTTCTCACGGGCAGGATCCACCTGGATGATCTGCGCCGAGGGCGTGACTGTCGTCGTGTACGAGCCGCCGGTGAGCAAGACGACATCGATGTCGTGATCGTCACTGTCCCAGTTCTCGACCAGCAGGGTGACTGTCGCCTCGTCCATGGGCGCCGGCATGGTGCGCACCGTGGAGATATGGCAAAGATCTTCGTCCGGCCGCGATAACGTCACCTCGGTGCGGTCCTCGCCGAGACCCAGCGCCGGCATGACATCGGTGGTGCCGACGAAGTTGGCGCGGATCGGCAGGATCGACGGCAGGTTACTCAAGAGCGCCACGTGCGCCGCAGCCTCGGCGAGCGGCACCCACTTGGCTCCGACGCGCACGTCAAAATCGAGCTTGCTGCCATCGGGAATGAGAGCGTCGAGATTGAGCTTGACGCTGTCGATACCGCCGGCAAGTTCCAGCGCCTTGAGCGAGACCTGTACGATCGGCGAGGTGAAGCTGGCATAGACGGCCTCGAAAGCCATGTCGACAGACGGATCGCCCTGGATCCAGCTGCCGTCGATCATGTACTGGATGTTGCCCTGGGCCAGCTTGTTGCCGGCGACCGTGGCGACAAAGTGAGCACCGTTGGACATCAGCACCACGGCGTAACGCTTGCCTTTTTGCTGGAAGATCGGCTTGAACCGAACCTCCGTCTTGGCGGGATAGATGGCGATCGACGCCGGCGGCACCACGTTGGACACGAGCACGGCATTGAGATCCGGTTCGTTGCCCTTCATCTCGCAAACGACATAGCGAACATCGCCGGCCGACGCCTTGCGGGTGAAGAACCAGTTGAAGCCGACGAGATAGCCGTCCTGCGAATTGAGCATCGTCTGCGCGACGATCGATCCCGTCACGTTCTCGGTCGAGACGACACGGTCGGTGTAATAGTCGTTCATCGTCTCTTCGGTGAACTTCCGAAGCGTGACGCGCTCATAAGCTTGTCGGGTGCCGGCGGCATAAGAATAGGCGTACAGAGGATCGTAGTTGGTGTAGTAGTTCACGACCTCGTAAAGCTCGCCGTTGCGCTTGAAGATCGCGCCGACCTGCGACAGGGACATGCCGTTGACGCTGGCGGCCGTCTTCCACCAGCTGTCATTCGAGCCGCCCTGCGTCTCTGTGGTGGAGTAACGGCGCACGGTACGGGCTTCGGTGCGCTGCACCAGCTGCACGGTCTGCACGGTGGTGTTGGTCAGCGGATATTCGCCGTCCTTTCCATTCGCGGAAAGCCTGATGACGGTCGAGAACTTCGGCAGGGCCATGCCATTGTTGACGATGACGCGGTCTTCGATCGGATTGTCGAGTTCAAGAGCAACGACCGCTTCCGCTGCTGACGGAAAGCGCAGCCCCTGTTCGGTGCGGGCCGAATAATCAGGGTGAGCCGTATCGCTTTCGTCGTCGGTCCAGAAGATATCGCTGCCATAGGCGGCATGATCGTCCGGCAGATCGACACGTTCCTTGACGCGCGCCAGGTCGTAGGACATGGCCGAAACCATCGCAAAATCGGCCTTGGCGCGCAGTGCAGCGGCAAGGCCGGAGATATCGGTCTTGAGCGTATCGATCTGCGGCCCGACTTGGGCAAAGCGGCGGGTATGGTCGGCGATCTGTTCGGAGTTGCCGTAGATCGATGTGACCTCGTTGGCAGTGATGCGGGTGATCGAGGCAACGCCGGAAGGCGTCAGCAGCACGTTGGCGACGGCAATATAGTTCGACTGAATGGCCGGCGCCTGCGGCGTGGCGTTTTCCTGGCCAAGAACGAAATCGACATAGGCCTGGCGGCGGTTCTCGGTCGAAAGCTCGGCGCTCTGGGTGTCCTCGCTCTCGACGTCGACCAGTTGCGTCCGGGGCTCGACATCGGTGTTGATCGTGTTGCCGTAGACAATGACGGTGGCGATCTTCTGGGCGACGGCCGGCAGGTGCTGCAGGAAGTCGAGCGTCTGGCCGCCCTCGGCATCGAAGCCGAAGATGGCGCCGGACGAGGCGAACAGCCGCCCGACACTGACGCGCACGACGGACTGGCCGGTTTGCTCGGCAACAAAGCCTGAATAGCGCCCGACCGGAAAGCCGCCGAGATCCTTGACGACGTTATCCATGCTTTCGCGCGGGAAATTTCCGAGATTGTTATAGTCTTCCAGCGTCACTTGCTGGTTGTCGGTAAAGTTGACCTTGCGCTGCATGCTCGCTCCCTCAAAGTCTGTTGGGCACAGGCGTGCCGATACGGGTGGATTTGTCGAGTGGGTAGCCATCGGCATAGGTGCGAGGGCGAACGGTCTCGAAGCTGACCGCGATGCGGTCGGAAAGACGTTTTGATGCGGCCACTGCCGACAGCAGCAAGGCGCGTCGACCGGATACGGACGGCCCGATA
>NZ_QFBC01000028.1 GCF_003122325.1 Rhizobium album | reverse complement strand
CGCAGCGTGTCGCGATAATCCTCGATGTGCTTTTCGTCCGACTGGCAAAAGGTCTGGCCCCATTCAACAAGGCCAACTTTCAGCAGACTTTCGATGACGTCGGCCGGCAGTTCGAAGCCCGTCATTTGCTCCTGGGGTGCTGGTGTGCGAGCCAAAAAAAATGCAGCATCGAGCATGCCGCGCACGACATGACGATCGAAGCTACCCACGGGGCAAGCCCGCCATGCGGCTTCGACCATTTCGTCAGTTATCGCATCCGTCATCACTCCTCATCCTCCCACGTTTCGGCGAACCTGCAATTGGCGGGCATGTCCTCGAACATCGGACGAATTTGCGGACGCCTGTAACCAGCTAGGCCGCAGCCGATGGGCGTGACATAGAAGGTCAGCTCGTCGTGATCTCGAGCGAACTCAAGGAAATCCTCGACGTGTCTCTCGATTTCAGAAAGCGGCAAGGTCTCTAACTTGTGATCCTTGGTAGGAATGCCGTAGGAGCGGCCCTGAAAGCCGATGCCCTGCCCATAGATGGCTCCGTGCTGCTGGACCGCGAAGCGGGCGGCGCCCGCTCCGTGGATACCGGCGAGGTTGGATCCGAACACGAAAATCTCGGTCGCCTCGTTTGACATCATGCCACCGTCCTCCGCGGGCGGTTGTCGTTCACGGACGCCATCGCGTTGGCGATTTGGTTCAGCCGTCCGGCGATGTGTTGGTGTCGGCTGCTCTTGAACGAGGCGTGCCACTCGGACACCCAGCGCAGCCGCTCTGCGGGGATGCCGAGCTTGATGGCGCGCGCGGGTGACAGGTTGGCGATTACCTGCAAGTCGGTCCCGCGATACGGCTTTGGTTGGTATCCGCGCGGGGGCGGTCTTCTTTCCATAGTCAGTCTCCTCAGTGGTGTTGGGTCATGCGGCGAGTTCGAATTCGCCGCCGGTGGTGAGCCGGTATTTTTTGCCGGGCTCGATGCCATTCTCGCCGACGAGCGACGAGCGAACGGCGACCAGCTTAGGCGGCCAGACATTGTCGTCGTAAGCTGCAAGACTGATGGCGCCGCCTTCGTGGGCGGTCGCCGTGGAGTTGCGGCCAACGGCGACCGCGACTGAATTCGCGCCCTTCACGTCCGAGTGCGCCCGGTTGCCGGTGGTGGCCGAGTGCGCCTGGTCGCCGAGGGACAACTCGACACCGATTGTGATCTTGGCTGATGCAATTTTGGAATCGCCGTTTGCATCTCGCGCGATATCTCCGAACGCCTCGGTTAAGGTGTACCGGCTTTTTGCAGGCCCGTAATAGCTCCAAGCGTCCATTGGCATTTCCACCGAATGGAATGCGCCGTCGCCGCAACGGCGTACCGGACGGCCGCCGTTGTCGTAGGTCTTTCCGATTTCATATTGGAACTTCACGCCATCGGGGCTGCAGGACAGGTCTTTGTTGTAGCCCTTATAGGTTACGAGCTTGGCAGCTGGGGTAGCGTCAAGGCGTGCGTCATCATTCTCGGCAGATCTTGCCATAGTTATAAGTCTCCTCAATTGTGGTGTTAGGTGGTTTAGAAGCTGGCTGCGGCGTGCCAGCCAAGCCAAAACAGGATGCCAGCAGCGGTGGCGACCTCAACGGCGCGAAGTCGCAGAACGCTGATGTCGACGACGCAACGCTGAAGCGGCGTCATGGGCGTGACGTGGATGGCGTTCATTCCGGCCTGCCGGGTGTCTGGGCCAACGCGCAACGGGCGAACACCTCGAACGTGCCGCCGCGCTCTACGGTCAGGCGAGCCGCTTCGTCGACCGCGCCTTCAAAGGTCTCGTGCTCAAACGGAATGCCGCCCGCGAACCGGCGCGGCGCTGTCTCAATCCGGCCGGTCGTCGCGCCGCGTTTGAATACGAAATAGCCCGCACCGATAGATTCCTTCGGGCGAGCATGGGGGAAATTAGGCCAACGACGGCGCATGGGACGGCCATGCTTTTTCGCCTTATGATCCGGGCGCGGCATGGGCTCGTCGCTATGGGCCGCGACAGGCAGGTCATCGACGCTGTCGTCGAGATGGGATGGAATGATGTAGGCGTCTGGTTGTCTGAACATATCGGTCTCCTCGGTGGTGGGGTGTCCGGCCAGATCGGCTCTTGTGGGAGCTTCTTCGTGGGCGGTGAGGAGATCTATATGTACGTTACGTCAAATTGTCAAACACAAAACGTACACAAGTTTGCCTGGTTGTATTTTTTAACTGATTCGCAACAAACGACTCGACTCTTTAATCGCAACCTGCTTGTTATGTGAACATAACGAGAACATGGGAGAAAGGTAATGTCGAGTGCTCCGATTAGTCATCCTGACGCAATGCGGCTCGTCGTCGAGCTGGCGCGAGTTTATGTTGCGTGTGATGATTGCGGGCACTCAAGGCTGCTCTACCGCTCGAACCTGCGAAAGGTTAATGAGATAGGCGTAGCTAATTACATGCAGCTGTGCAGAAAAATAAGGTGCGGAGAGTGCCCTAAGCGCCCCTTAATGCAGCGTAATCTGACAATCATTCCTACATGGATAGAGCGTGGCGAAGCTCAAACCGCATGAAATACGATCTTGTGTACAGAGAAGACGTCTTCGTTGTCAAAAACCATCTCGTGGCTTTCGTCCTCGTCAGGATTGTGCTGCCACAGGCGAAGAACTTTTGAAGATTGCGAGCGAAACTCTTTAATATAGCTTTCTGTTGGCTGGTCCTCGCCGTCGGTCAGCAGCTGCACGACGACGTCGTCTTTGGCGCGAACGGGCTCGTGTGGGTTGATCCAGACCGTTTCGCCGGCCTTAAAGCGTGGCTCCATGGATGTTCCGAAGACGCGCACTGCATACGCCCCTTCAACTCCCTCCAGCATTGGTGGGCAAAAGACTCGGCCGACTTCGCTTCCATTCAGGATGAAGCGCCCATTTGGACCGCCGGTAGTCTGCCCTAGGAGAGGCAGGGTCGATTCAGTATTGAACGATTGGTAAATCGGAGGGAAGCTCGCGTTTGGCCTCGGACGCTGAAGTCGGACAATATTCGATGTCGGCTTCGTCTCTTCTGCAGAATAGAGATCGTGCGCTAGGAGATGCGATACCGGCACCTTGAATGCGACAGCATACTTCTCAGCAAAATCGGAGTCGAAGCGACGCCGACCTAACTCGTGGCTGGCGTAGGTGCTTGGACTCCAGCTTGTAAACCGATTGAGGGCATCTGATCGCCTGCTGAAGCCGGCGGCGATCCGCGCCTCCACAAGACGTTGAGCCATAATCGCCGTCACTTCGTCAGTCGAAATTGGTTTTTTCATATTGTGTGGCATGTAGCAAAAATTAATTGTACAATGTGTGAAAAAATAATTTGCATAACGTACATGAATCGCCTATTGGTCTTTTCGTCAACGACGCACAGGGGCGCCGCTGAAGGGGTCCTTCACGGAGGACCGAGAATGCCAAGACTACCGAACGAGGATAGAGACACAATTAGAACCAGGCCTGCGCGGGAACGCGGGCCACCATTAGCCGACCCAAGACGGTGACATCAATTTTTGAGAGGGCGGATTATGTATCAGGACAAACAAGGTGAGAGAAGAAGACGCGCGCCGCGAGGCGCGGTGGATAGAAGAAGAGCGTGGCCTGCGAGAGGGCCGCCATAGGCCCGCGAGAAAGGACGGGCCGCTTTCCAGAACGCCGCAAGCGGCGCTGTGGAAAGTTAGCTAGGGTAGGGTGGCGGCCAGAAAGGCGGCGAAACTCAAAACGGCCTCGCCGCCATCCTCCCCGACCGAACGCAAGTGGTGTGGCCAGGACGACGGCGATACCCACGAACATGGCGCCGCACCACTTGCAACCCATGCCCGAGAGGGCGCTGACCGGCCATTAACCCAACGAAATCCAGCGGAAACGCGCCGGTCAGCAGAAATTGAGAGTGTGGCCAGAGCGCCCGCGAAAACCATAACAGCGCCGCCCCGCTCTCAGCCTTATTGCTTGTTGTTGCCAATGGCAACGCGCAACCCATTCCGCGTTCGCAGCGGCAAGCAACCCAACAACCCGATGGCGCCAAGCGGCGACACGGCCAGAAATACGAACGGCGCGGCCATCATTCACGTGGTGTCCATCGAGAAGCCGCCGCGCCGTTCGTGATTAAATTGAGAGGGGTGGCCAGGAAGTCGCCGCAACCCAAACCGCGAGAGCCGCCTCTCTCAATCCCACTCCGCCGCGAGGCGGGCTGATCGGCCACGAACCTTACGCAGCCCAGTAGATGTTCGCCGATCAGCAAACATTGTGACGACGGTGGCCAGGGAATTGTCGCGGTCCGTGGGAAAGACGCCACCGTCGTCGCAACCCGAATTGCAGGTGGATGCCAAAGGGACACCGCAACCCAGTCACCAAGCGCCGCCACCCGCAACACCAATACCTGCCAAGCCAACCGTCCCACGCAACCCATTGAAATCGCGCCCGGCAGGCCACCCCACCAAGAGGAGACCACTATGACAGCAACAAGACCACAAGGCGCGAGATCCGAAAACCTGCATTCCACATGCCTTCGCATGTACGATGAGGCTGGCCGCGATAGCGGCAAAGCAATTGAGCTTGTGATCGCACAACTCCGCAAGCGCCCGGCGCTGCATGAAGAAGCCTGGCGGGAAGCCGCAGCAGCAATCGTTGGCGCCATTTCTCGATCCGACCGTCAGCGCGTCTTGCGCGGCGAAGATATCGGCTCGGTCCAAATTGTCGACGAGGCCGCAAACGACCCGCTTCCATCTACTGTTGTGCCGTTCGTCGAACAGAGCGCCGCATCAAAGGCCGCTAGCAATGCCCGAGCCCGCCGTTTTGGCGCGGTGCTGACGGGGCTTTACCTCACCAAATTTAAAGACGGCCAAGGCGGCGAAGTGCTGCTCGGTCAGGCCAAGCCCGAAGAGCTCGCGCCCGCTATCGCCCATTATCTCGGCCAGGGTGCCACTATGGTTCGCACCGGCCGCTGGCTCTCTGCTATCGCATCTGCAGCGAAGCCCGGCGTTCCCATTCACAAGTCATTGTCGCTCAAGCGGATCGAGGAGTTGCAGCGCAAGGCGCTGGCCTCGGAAGTCTAGGTTTGGGCTTTGAATTGCTCGATGGATGGCCACTTGTAGCGCGCAACCCAACGAATACACGCCAGTCATCGAGCAAATCCTTTGCAGGTGGAATGGCCTGGAGAAGAACGCAGCCCCTGCGGTTGTTGCCACCCATCTGCAACCTGTTTGAAGTGGTGCGGCTATGGGCCAAGCGCAACCCACATCCACACCGCCGCGCCACTTCATCCCTATCGCCTGCACGGCAGGCAACGAGCAGGCGCCATCGACGCCACGTGCACCTTTCATGCGCCGTGCCCGCTCGCAACCAACCCCAGAAGGCGCGGCCATTGGCGGAGTGCAACCCATCGGTTATCTGCCGCGCCTTCTGGACCCCAAACCACCACGCCGAAGCCCGCAACCCATTGGCTCGGCACATAAGAGGAGACCACCATGTATCTGAATACCGAACTTGCAACTCCGCCCGTAACAATGCCCGCCGCGCCATTCAAAACGTCGGGCATCTATACCGAGGCGATTGAAGATATCATTGAGTACTATCGCCTACGCCAGGACATGGTGAAGGCCAGAACCAAATTGATCTTGCAGGCGCAGGCTTCGTTGCGCAGGCATTTCGATGGCGACAAGGAGCAGGCCGCAGCCACTTTCGCTGCGGCATCAAAAGACGAAGAGCACGAATACTACGGCGCAATTTCGCCCTACCTTATGTCGCTCAAGATCCTCGACGACCAGCAAGGCAGGTACGAAAAGGAGCTCGTTCGTGCCGTCAAGAAGCTGCCGGTCTTCGAATGGGTGAAGTCTATCAAGGGACTTGGCGACGTGTCGGCCGCCTGTATCATTGGCGAGTGCAGCGGATATCACCGCGAAACAGGTGAGTTTTACAGCCTGGGCGACTTCAAGTCTGTTTCGGCCGTCTGGAAACGTATGGGATTGGCCGTCATCGGCGGTGAACGCCAGCGCCGTAAGGCTGGAGACGAAGCGCTGCTTCACGCGTACTCGCCGACCCGGCGTTCACTGATGTGGAATGTCGGAAACTCGATTATCCTCGGTATGGGCAAATTCCGTCCGCTGTTCGGCGAAGTCATCGACGACAACACGGAATACACGACGCTGCAAAAGGTCTTTGCGAATCGCGCCCGTTATGAGGCAGAACGCCTGCCGCACAAGACCGGTGAAGCCATCAAGGAATCGAAAACCGGCAAAGACAGCTATACCGCCCACGCCGCAAATCGGGCGAAGCGATACACCGAAAAGCGCCTCTTGCGGATGATGTTCGCCGAATGGCGCCGGTGCATGGGGTGAAGGAATTGTGGGGCGTGGCCACGGCACCATCGAAACCCAGCTAACGGGCGCCTAACCCCGCAAACACCCCAAAAAACAAAACGGGGCGTTAACAGCCCGGCACCACCCGTAGCCCGCCCCGTTTAAGACCTGGCATCAACGGTCACCACAACCTCCGCCAGCTCATTGAGGAGACCTTGCGGCCTCAACGCAAGATCTATGTCTTGGCGTTTAAGATGTCAAGATTTCACTTGCGTATAGAGTTTGCGACCGCCAGGGTCGCGACATCCATCCACCAAGTTGGATACACCACAGAGGAGATTTTATGAGACCAAAGTTGATCCCTGACGGGATGCTAATGCGCATCCGTGCCCGCAAGTCTGAGGGAGCATCGTTTCAGACGCTCGCCCACGAGTTCGGCTTCGGAAAGACAACTATCCTTGAGGCCATTAACGGCCGCAAGCCGCCGCGGCCCGTCGCTGACAACGACAACTATCCTGACCGCATCACCGTCATGTCGCCGCGGAACGGCGGCTGCTCGACGACTTCGGGCCTTATGCCTGTGACGCTCAAACGCATACCGACCATCGACGGCCATGCCAGGGTGGCAGCATGAATATGTGCGACGAATGCGAAGGCGTCTTCTTCGACTATGGCGACCAGGTTCGCCTGACGTCCAATCATCTCGTTACCGGCCAGATCATCGGCGAGCGCTCTTGGGGCCGTGAATATCAGGTGCGCCTCGTCGGCGTGCTCCAACCGGTCTGGTACGAATTCATCGAGCTTGAGCCAGATCCGGAATTCGACAACAGCGGCAGCGCCGCAAAGCCGCCGGCGGATGCACCGTCCGCAGACATCATCGATTTGGCGGCTGTTCGTGCCGCGGGGAGGGCTTGAACATGGGCAAGTTTAAGGTTGACGACCGGGTCATTGCAAAGGGGCGTGGCGGTGTAGTGGGAGAGCACGAAGGCGTGGTTTCGGCTTTCGACGATTATTCCGTGCTTGTGGAGTTTGGCGACGGATGGGCGGGCGGCCATGACGGCAGCCTCGGCGATAAAGTACAAAACCGGTGGTTTTTTTCACCCTCAGTGATTCGACATGCGCCTCTAAAAATAGAGAAAGGCAAATTTTACAAGACGCGCGATGGCCAGAAAATCGGGCCGATGTATAAGTTCAACGGCGACACCTGGGCGGCCGAAGGCAGTGGGCGCCTTTGGATCGATACCGGCGAACGATATTATCGGATAGATCGAGGAGGACCTACGGACCTTGTGTCCGAATGGACCGAGCCCAAAGTCAACGTTGCCGCCCAGTCCGACACCCTGTCTGACGAATACGGACGCGGCTCTGCCAGCACACCGTCGGCGAGCAATGACAACGTTGCCAAGCCGAAGTTCAAGGTTGGGGATTGGGTCAAGTGGCCAGGCAACGGTTGGCTTCGTTATTACGAAGTGGCCCACATTGAAGGAGATTCCTTCTGGATCGACTCCTTTGGCATTCCGATGCGTTACAGTCTGTCTAGCTGCGATTGGCTGGTGCGGTCGGCGGCGTCCCATGGTGTCGACCCCACCGCAATCGTTGCCCTCATCGAGGACGGCCAGCCTAAGCCTGCGGCACGACCGTACATCCACAACACCGTGGGGGCTGCCACCGCCGAGGCCAACCGCCTTGCCGCCAAGCACAAGGGCCAGGAGTTCGGCGTCTACGTGCTGAACGGTACGTTCCAGGTGCCCAAGCCGACTTATGACCATGAGTGGCAGCGCCTAGCTGCCGCAGGCCAGAAGGTCAATGCGATCAAGGAGCTTCGCGCCATTACGGGACTGGGGTTGGCCACGGCAAAAAACGCCGTCGAAGACTGGGCCGCGCGAGCCGCCTAACGCCACCAAAATCACAAACCACCACCAAACCTCTTGCGCTATGCGCAAGAGGTCAGAGGAGGCTTTATGTCTGTTTTTATCAAGAGCGCAGCATGACCAAAGACGCAGACCTCACCGGCCCGCCGCTCGACTATGTCCCGGTCTCGCGGCTTGACGCCACGCCCATCCCAACTAAACCGTTTCGATTCAAGCCGCCGACCCTTCGCCGTAGCATTTATGCGGCCGGCTGCGCGGCTGCATTCGTTGCTGCCTTGGTTTCGTCCCCAGCGGTCGTGCTCTTCATGATCTTCGCGCTGATCGGTTGGTGGCTGCTTTGCAAGCTGTTCGACCCCGACTGACGCGCAAGCCGCGCTGCAACGACGTGCACCTGGTCGTCGCTTACGCCGCCTTCCTTTTCATCCTCGCCTTTCTGCAATGAGGAGAGCTACATGGCTATCTCTTGGGATAAGCTTGAAGACACATCAGATACCGACCCGCCCGTTGTAACCATCTATGGCGGGGCGAAACTCGGCAAAACCACCCTCGCGTCGGAGTGGCCCGCGCCTTATTACTGCCGGACCAGCGAGGGCGAAAGGCAGTCCGCTGGCTCGCCCATGAAGTCCTTCGGCGTTTCCGACGTTTACCAGGACGTCATCGACCAGATGGAATTCATGCTGCAGGCCGAGCACGACCGGCGCACCTTCGTTCTTGACGCACTTGATGGCCTCGAGACGATGATCAACGCAGAGGCTTGCGCACGCAACGACTGGCCCGACATCGAGGCGCCAGGCTTCGGCAAGGGCTATGCCGCCGCACATGCCGTGTGGCTGGAATTCATTGCCAAGGTGCTCGAGCTTAAGAAAGCTGGCTTCTATGTGGTGCTCATTGCTCACGTTAAAGCCAAGACTGTTCCGGGCATCACCACGGACAGCTATCCGCGTTACAACCTCAACCTGCGCGACGATTCATCGTCGGCCATCTGCGCCGCATCGGACCTTATTGGCTTTCTGCACCAGCCGGTGTCGATCAAGAAGGAAGATCTCGGCTTCAAGAAGACTGCCAACCGCGGGCAGGGCGGTGGCGACGTCTCCATCGCTGTGCAGGAGAGGCCAGGTTACGTCGCCGGCAACCGGTATTCCATCCCCAAGCCGACGCTGCCTTTCAAACAGGGCAAGGGCTTCGACATCCTCAACCAGTACTTCCCGCCGCAGCCGGACGTCGTGACAGAGGCGCCCGCGGAAGAAGAGGATGCGGCCTGATGTGTGTCGTGTCGATGGTTGGCGACCACTTCGCTGATAAGACGCGCGGCCCTTGGGCACCATACTTCCCGCAGCCGTGGGAGGTGGACCCCGCGCCAGCACGGCCCCGCATTCCCTTCAACCTAAAGCCCGACATCACCCGCGATGAGTTCGACGCCCTCAAGCGTGACGTGCAGGAAATGAAGGAACTCCTGAAACGGGCGAAGAAGTACGACGAGGACAACCACGAGCCTCACTGCGAGGTCGAAGAGAAGATGGAGCTTTTGCGCGCCATCGCCAAGCTCGTCGGCATTGACCTGTCCGATGTCATCGGTCCTTCGCGGGAGCTGGCTTGATGTTCCGCGGTGAATCCTGGTTCGCCTGGTTCCCGGTCAAGGCCCGCACTCGCGGCGGACGGCTCATCTGGGTTTGGCTCACCAATGTCTGGCGTGACCAGACATCCACGCCCTTCGGTAGCGTGCCTTATCGCTACTACCTGCTCTAAACCACACCACAAGGAGACCATGCATGGCCAAACTCGGATTTGATTACGAGGTGGACTTCGAGAATACCGACAAACAGGGCGGTGGCGGGCTCATCCCGCACAGCTATTGCCGCATCTGGGCGGAGGCGATCGAGCTCAAGCCTACGAACGACACGAAGGGCTATCAGGCCGAAATCACCTTCGAGGTGCAGGAGCCGGAAGACCTGAAGGGCAAGAAGTTTTGGGCATACTGGACCATCGTCCATGCCGACGGCTTCAATCACGGCCAGTACAAATACGGCAAGCCGCAGTTCGACCGCCTGGGCCGCGCCGTCGATGTGAATATCACCGGCGACACCGATACCGACGAATTGCTGTTCAAGTCGTTCGTCGCAGAAATCGAGATCCAAGAAGGCGGCCCGAAGGCTGACGGCTCGGGCAACTACAAAGACAAAAACCAGATCGCTCGCTTCTTCTTCGAAGACGCCGCAGCGAAAGAACCCGTGCCGCAACTCGGCTTGATCGGCGACGGCACTGCGAAACGCCCACCGTTTAAGAGCGGCGCGGCAAGAACGCCTGCCAACGACAACCGGCCCGCTGCGGCAAGACCGGCGCCCGCTGCTGCGGCGGGAGGTGCCAAAAAGAACCCGTGGAGCAAGTAACCACGCCGTATGCGGGCCGTTACCAGCGGCCCGCCTCACCACAAGAGGAGACTTAAATGTTGAAACGGATTGCTGCAGCTGCGATTGGCGCTGCTCTGATGCTGACTGGCTGCACAAATGACGCCGATGTAGCGTCGCACAATCTTTCGAAGGCGGCTGACAACTTCGAAATCACCCGCCGCGTCGTGTTCTATAACGGAATTACCGGCGGCTACATGCTGAGCATCGAGGGCCTTTGTTCGCTCGGCAATAACGATCCTGCTCGCCAAGTCACGATCACCTGCAAGACTGGGCCGTCCTCATACAAGAAACACTTCCTCGGCCTGTCCGACAACGTGACCTTCTTCGTCGAGCAGTTGGAACCCGCCAAGGCCAGCGCCTACCACTATCGCGTCACTTTCAAGCCGCAGTCCATCTTGCCGGACATCGATTTCCGCGGCGACGCCGGCGAACTTCTTTCGGGAGGTGAGTGATGCGAGACCTAATGATCGATATTGAAACCCTTGGCACGAAACCGGGAAGCGTGATTCTTAGCATCGGAGCAGTTACTTTCGACGCCCTGACCGGAGAATTCGGAGAAGAATTTTACGCTTCCATCAATCCAGCGAGCGCCACGAAGGCAGGTCTGACCATCGATGCTGCAACCGTTCAATGGTGGATGGAACAATCGGAAGAGGCTCGTCGATCGGCATTTGCCGGCGACCGCCAGGTTGGCGGAGTACTAGCAGAATTCTCCACATATGTTCGACGTACGTGTGCGGATCGCGTGTGGGCGAAACCTCCATCGTTTGATTTAGTTTTGATTGAATCGGCATTTCAAGCTTGTGGAATGGAAACGCCCTGGCATTACCGATCGCCTAGGGACTGCCGTACACTCTTTGACCTCACGGGCACCACGCAGCCAAGCGTTGGCATCGCCCACAACGCTCTTGATGATGCGAAAGCGCAGGCAATGGGCGTGATCGAGGCATATGGCCGTTTCGGACCGCAAGCCTAACCTACCGCGCCGGCTCACCACCGGCGCCATTCCCACCACAAGAGGAGACATCATGCAGCTTTCCATAAAGCGCGCAGACCTTGCGCGCGCCGTCACTGCTGTCGGCAGAGCGGTCGAGGCGCGAAACACCGTCCCGGTCCTGTCCATGCTGCGCCTGTCGGCTGACGGCGATTGCCTGACACTGCGAGGTACCGATCTGGATGTCGAAGTTACCGCTTCGGCCGCCGCTTCGGTTCACGCAGCCGGGGAGACTTGCGTCAACGCCAAGCTTTTGGCGGACATCGCAAAGAAGGCGGGCAACGACGACGTCAGCTTGACGCTTGAGGGCGACCAGCTAATCGTCAAGTCAGGCAGGTCGCGCTTTTCACTTGCAACGTTGCCAGCATCGGACTTCCCCGATTTAACAGCCGGCACATACAACGCCACCTTTGACATTGATCTCGCCGCCCTGTTCGCGCCGGTTCAATTTGCGATTTCAACCGAGGAAACGCGCTACTATCTAAATGGCATCTTCTTCAAGGGGGAGTTCGACAAGACCATCGCAGTGGCGACGGACGGTCATCGTCTTTCGCGGCATCACGTTGCGGCCAGTGCCGAGTTCGCAGGCATCATCGTGCCGCGAAAGATTGTTGGGCTGTTGCCGAAGGGCTCGGTGACGGTGTCCGTGTCGGACAGCAAGATCCGTGTTGAAGCAGGTGATTTGGTCATCGTCAGCAAGCTGATCGACGGGACGTTCCCTGACTACAATCGCGTCATTCCGACGGCCAACGACAAGATCATCACTGTCGACCGCGACGAGATCATGAAAGCCGCAGACCGCGTCTCCACGATCTCATCTGAGCGTGGTCGGGCTGTGCGTTTCAGCATCGCGCCGGGCGCTATCAGCCTGTCTGTCAACAACCCGGAATCGGGCAGCGCCAGCGATGAAATCGCCGCGGAATACGGCGGCGAACCTCTCGATATTGGGTTCAACAGCCAGTACATCCGCGATCTTTTCTCAGTCGTGCCGGCTGGCCCGGTCAAGTTGGCGCTTCTCGATGGCGGCGCGCCGGGCGTTATCACGTCGGCGGGTTTTGATGGTTGGACCGGCGTCCTGATGCCTATGAGGGTCTGACCATGGAAGACCTGCAAGCCTACTTCGCCAAGGCTTTGCGCGCTCAAGTTGGCTTTGTCCCTGCTGCTCCGGCGGCAGGGCTCTGGCGGCCGGCCGATCAAGCCGAAGCCGAAAAGTTTGAGCGTGATTGGTGCCGTCATTGCATCCACGACAAGGCTGAAGACTGGGAAGATGAATTCGGCAACCACGTTCCGGGCTGCTGCGTCATCCTGGATTGCGGGATGACGGGGAATTCAGTCGAGGAGTGGGTGACACGTGACGGGCTGGCCGCGTGCCTGGCTTTCGAGCAGGACGCACGCTTCCCGGCTCGATGCTTGAAAACGATGGAGATGTTTTGATGGCCCTAACTCGCCTGACCAAAGAACTCGCCGTCAACAAGGATCTGGTCGCCAGCGTCCACTGGGACCGCTTGTACACTTCCACGGCATTGGTGGTCACGATGCAGGATGGAACGGCTCACCGCATCACGCACACCGGCGGCTACACGGGCGGCGACGATTGCTATGAAATCGAAAGGAGGCTGCTCGATGCGTGACATGACAGAAATCCCAATCGCCGCCGCGAAGCGGATCGCCGATGAGTACGGGTATGATCAGATCGTGATTTACGCTCGTCGCTGCCACGACAGCCCTGAGCCCCATGGCGAGCACATGACGACCTACGGGCGTACCCCAGAGCATTGCAGCGTCGCCGCCCGCATGGGTGCAACTCTGCAACGTTTCATGGGGTGGACTGTCTAATGGTCCCAATCCCCAAGCCCACATCCAGCACCTTGCTCGAAATTCAAGCCGCGCTCGAGGCGGGACATGACGACTGGGAATCCGTCGGCGTGCCAGCCGGCGACATTGGCCTTGAATGCGACAGGCAGATCTGGCTTTCGTTTCGGCGAGCCTCGCCAGGGGAGCGCATCGACTGGCAAAAGCGGCGGATCTTCGAGCGCGGCAACATCGAAGAAGAGCGATTAATTGACCTCTTGCGGCTGGTCGGATGTGAGGTGTGGGGGCAGCAGGACAGGGTTCGCGCCGCTGGCGGGCACCTCCGCGGCAAGATCGACGGCCGCGCTCTCGGTATCGTCGAGGCGCCGAAGACTGAGCACATTGTGGAGTGCAAATCTGCAAAGCAGGAAGTTTTCCGCGTCGTCAAGAATAAGGGCGTAAAGGCCGGCAAGCCAGATCACTACGCCACGTTTCAATTCTACATGTTCGGCCTGGGCGTCGATCGCGTCTACTACATGATGAGCAACAAGAACGACGAGGATCTGCACCTCGAGCGGGTCGAATACGACGCCGCATTTGCCATCAGAGCGGTGGCCCGCATTGAACGCATCATCAACATGCCCGAGCCGCCCGTGCGGCTTTGCAAGAAAAGAGACGACTTCCGCGGGCGGTTCTGCCGCCAGGCTGCGGTGTGTTGGGGCGAGCAAATGCCGCGCGCCCACTGCAGAACATGCATCCACAGCACGCCGTTGATGACAGGCAATGCCGCATGGGATTGCGCGCGATGGCATCAACCGCTCTCGCTCGACGACCAAGCAGCCGGATGCCCGGCCCACCTTTTCATCCCGACGACGCTTGCCGGGCTCGAAATGATCAACGCCGATGAAGCCAGCGAGACCATTACCTACCGCTTGCCCAACGGCGAGCTTTGGGTGGACGGCGCCGCTACCGACAACACTCCGGCCGCCGACCAAGCAGCCTGACACCACATCGAAAGAGGAGACCGACATGTTTGCTGACCTCGGGCAGCAAGGCGGAGCCGTGCCCTTCTATGACCTCACCGCAATGCGCCTCGATATCGCCAGAGCTCATCAGGTTCTTGCTGGCGACATGACGGCGTTAGAGCGCGCCTTCATCTGGGCGCGGACGCCGCAAGGCGCCGACTACTGGCACAGACAGGCAAGCGGGCTCGACCACGATGCCCGATCAACAATCGCCTTCATGATCGCGCAGTCGATCGAATTTGAAATTCTCCAAGGGAGGGCAGCAGCATGACCCCGGCCAACGATAACCGTCCTGCAGAATTCGATGCGCGCCTGCTAGGCTACATGCCGCACCTAAAGCGGCTCGCCTCCCGCCTGTGCAACAATACCGACGAGCGCGAAGAACTGGTGCAGGAATCACTCGCATATATCCTGCTCCACTGGAAAAGCTTCCGCCCAGACGGTGGCTTTTACAACTGGATCACCTTGTGCATGCGCCACAAAGCCCAGGACAAACGCCGGCGCGAGGCGAAGCGCAAAACGCGCATCACGTTCGTTGACGATGAGGAGTCGATGGTGTCGGCAAGCTACTTGCCGAACCAAATCGAACGCCTCGAGCTTTTGCAGACGCTGGAACAACTGGACGCCAACCGTCATGGCGAAGTCGTCTTGCGCCGGGCGATGGGTGATGGCTTGCGCGAGATCGCAGAAAAGTATGGCGTTTCAAAAGAGCGTATACGCCAGCGCGAGGAACTGGGCCGGCGGGCGTTGCAGGACGCGGCGTGATGCTTGAACTCCGCGACTACCAGCGGGCATCGATTAATGCTCTCTACGAATACTGGGGGAAGGGCGGCGGCAACGGTCTTATCGTGCTGCCGACTGGCGCCGGCAAGGCGCTGGTCATTGCCAAGATTATCGAGGAACTACTCTCCGACTATCCCAGCATGCGTATCCTCAACGTCACGCATGCCGCCAATCTTGTCGGACAGAACTACAAGGAATTCGTCGGGTTGCTTCCGTTCGCGCCCGCGGGGATCTATTCGGCTGGCTTGAAGCGGCGCGACGCGTCGGCGCAGGTGCTTTTCTGCGGCATCCAGTCCGTATGGAACAAGGTGGCGCAGATTGGCGAAATCGACCTGGTCATTGTTGATGAAGCGCATGCGATCAGCCGGAATTCCGACACGCAGTACGGAAAATTCTTCGAAGCGGTTCGTGAAGCCAATCCGGACAGCCGCGTTTGCGGGACGACCGCTACAGATTACCGGATGGATTCCGGTCGCCTGACGGAAGGCGACGACCGACTATTCGATGACGTCGTCTACGAGATCGGCATTGGCGATCTAATGGAGCAAGGATATCTCACCCGCCTAACCAGCCAGAAAACTGCAGCGAAGATAAATTTGAAGGGCATCGGCACCCGTGGTGGCGATTACATCCCAGGGCAGGTGGCCGAAGCGGCAGAACACATCATCGAGGAGGCGATCGCCGAAGACATGATTGCATCCGCCGACAGGCGGGCGGGGTTATTCTTCTGCACCAGCAAGGAAAATGCGATCCACATACGCGACGCGATCCGGCGACACGGCCGGACCTGCGAAGCATTGACCAGCGATAACGCTCACGAGATGGACCGCATATTCACGGCGTTTAAGGCCGGGGAGTTGTGGTCGATCGTGTCGGTCAACATGATTACCACCGGCACGAATTTCCCCTTCGTCGACTTCATATCGCTGCTGATCAGCACGAAGTCGGCCGGAAAGCTGGTGCAGATTCTTGGCCGCGGCACCCGCAACTCACCGGGCAAGACCGACTGCCTGGTGGCCGACCATGGACGGAATCTCGCGTATCATGGGCCGATTGATCAGATTCGGCCGCGCGAGCCGGGCAAAGGTCTTGGCGAGCAGCCGAAGAAGCTGTGCCCACCCGATGCGCCGGACATAAATGGTCAGTGCGGGTGTGGTGAGCTTATTCCGATTTCGATCATGACGTGTCAGTGCTGCGGCTACGTCTTCCCACCAAATGAGGAAGAGAAGATCACGGCCAAGGCCGACATTACGCCGGTGCTCTCAACCGAAAAGCCTTGGCATGTAGTTTCGGCAAGGTCGTTCTTCCATCACCCAGGCAAGCCCGGCAAGCCGGACAGTGTCAAGGTCAGCTACCTCGTCGGCATGAAGCAGGTGAATGAGTGGGTCTGCTGTGCCCACACCGGATATCCGAAATCAAAAGCCGATCGGTGGTGGATGATGCACGGCGGAAAGCGCCCGTTCCCGCGCGATGTTTTGGAGTTCCTGGAGCGGCAAGCTGAATTGATGGATACTACCGAGATCCAGCTGAACTACGAGCGGGATCCCAAGTATCCCGATATCATGGCGCACCGCGTCGGGGTTGCTGCTGCCAATGACAACCGCGAACCGCCCGCGAACGACAACGTCGATTGGCGCGCCCAGATGGACGACGACATCCCATTTTAGCGGTTGACGTCTGAGTTTGCGACCGGCGTAGTCGCCAACATGCAGCGCCTACCATGCGTCGCCACCACAAGAGGAGATATCATGACCTTCAAGATTTATGGTCAACATGACGACAAAACCATCGGGCAGATGGAAACGTGCATGAACACCGGCAGTGCTGCCGCAGGCGTGTTGTGCGCTGACGGACACCTGGGCTACGCGCATCCGATCGGTGGCGTAGTGGGCTACACCGACCACATCAGCATCAGCGGCGTGGGTTTCGACATCGCTTGCGGCAACATGGCAGTCCGCCTCGATACGCCTTATGCCGATATCGCGCCGCGCATCGGTGAGATACTCCAGGATATCTCCCGCGTCGTTTCGTTCGGAGTCGGTCGTAAAAATGATGAGCGTGTCGAGCATGAGATTTTTGAGAGCGACCTTTGGGACGCTGCCGAGGTCGCAGACCTGAAATCGATGGCGCAAGCTCAACTGGGCACTGTCGGCTCGGGCAATCACTATGTCGATATCTTCGAGGGCGACGACGGCGCCACGTGGATCGGCGTGCACTTTGGCTCTCGCGGGCTCGGCCACAAGATTACGACAAAGTACCTCGCGCTCGCTGGCGCCAAAGATGGAATGGAAGTGCCGCCGGCACTGCTTCCTGCAGACAGCGATACGGGGCGAGGCTATCTAGCGGGCATAGAACTTGGTGGTCTCTACGCCTACGCTGGCCGTGAGTGGGTGGTTGAGCGTGTCCGTCAAATCATTGGCGGCGCTGTCACGTTCAGTGTTCACAACCACCACAATTTTGCCTGGCACGAGAACCATGGCGGAATCGACATGTGGGTGGTTCGCAAAGGCGCAACGCCGGCATTCCCAGGCCAGTATGGTTTCGTCGGTGGCTCCATGGGCGATGACGCCGTCATCTTGCGCGGCGTTGACACGCCGGAGTCGGCAGCATCATTGTACTCCACCGTGCACGGCGCCGGTCGTGTGATGTCGCGAACCGAAGCTCGCGGCAAGTTTGTGAAGGTGGACGGGAAGAAGATCCGCCAGCCTGGCAAAGTGCGCCACGATGAGTGGCAGCGGTGGATTCGCGACAAAGGTGTCACCGTGCTTGGCAGCGACCTCGACGAAGCACCGCAGGCCTACCGACGCCTGCCTGAGGTTCTCGCCGCTCACGCAGGCACGATCTCGATCGAGCACGTCCTGAAGCCTCGCGGCGTCATCATGGCGGGCAGCAACGAATTCGATCCCTACAAGGACTGAGCCATAAATCGCGGGTAGCAACCGCGTAATCAGCAGAGCGAGACCCTTGCCGGTATAGCCTCGTCGGAGGCGTCGTTAGCGGTGCGGTAGGGCTCACTGGCCCGCTCGTAAGAGCCTGTCAGTAAGGGAATAAAACGAGGCGTCACGGCACGCCTATCGCCTGCAAGCCGGGGATTGCTGCCGGCACTCTGACCACCGCCACAAAGAGGAGACATCATGCCCGCACAAAGACGCGCGCCTGCCGACAACTTCGACCCTATGGCCGTTAACCTGCCGCCCAGGGACCACAACCAGCCGCCGGCCAACGACGACCAGCCCAGCGCCTTTGACCTGATTAAAAAGGAAATCGAAGACCTCTTCGAGGAAGCCACCAACTGGTGCGACGGCGAGCCCATTTCCAGCCAGGAAATGCATGATGCCGTCGAGAAGCTCTACGATGTGCTGCATGATGCAGGCAAGCGTGCCGACACGCTGCGCGTTGCTGAGAAGAAGCCGCTCGACGACAAGATCGCCGCTATCCAAGCCGCCTACAACCCGCTGATCCAAGCCAAGCGCGGCAAGGTTGATCTCGGCAAGTCCGAGCTTGGCAAGCTGCTCGCGGTCTGGCGCAAAAAGGTCGCCGATGAAAAGGCCGCTGAGGCCGCCGCCAAGGCCGCTGAAGCTGCTGCTGCGGCACAGGCTGCGCAAGAAGCAATCCGCGCGTCAGCGGGCAACCTCGCGGCGCGCGTCGATGCCGAGGAGCAACTGGCCCACGCCGCCACCCTGCAGAAGCAGGCGAAGCGCGCCGACAAGGCGGCGACGACCGGTCTCGGGCTGCGGACAGTCTGGTCGGCAAAGCTGGTGGACGAGGAAGCTGCGATGGAGTGGTGCTGGGCGCGCGCCAAGGCGGAGTTGCTGGCCGTTGCGCAGCGCAATGCCGATGAGCTTGTTCGCGGTGGCGCTCGTGCCGTGCCGGGGTTCCAGGTTGTTGATGAGAAGGTGGCGGCGTGAGCGGCGGGTATTGCTACGGCGAACCGGAGCCGAAAGAGGCCTGCCCGTACTGCGGCGCGGAGTGTGACGCTGATTTCGTTGATGTCGGGGTCGGCTACACACAATGCGGCCCGTATCACTGCGAGAAGTGTGGCGCGTCTGAAATCGGCCCCTACGACGAGAGAAGAACGTTGTCTGACGGCGAGCGTCGCACTGGTTGGTATGCGCCCGGCCGCGAGCCCGGCTCTTCCGCCAACGTCATTGGCGGCAAGGTTGTCGGTCATCATGAAGCATTGGGCGCCTATCAGTCGGAGTTCACCGGCAATCCGCTTTATGAGGTGCCGGGGTACGTCGACGAGTGGTGGGCGAAGCAGAGGTCCGTTGGATGACCGACACCTACAAACCCGATCAAGAGACTTTCCTGCGAGACGTTGCGGACCACAAGATCACTGGCCACATCATCGACGGCGTTTATCGCCACATCACGTTCAGCCGGCCTGGTTCGTCGGTCTACCGCTTCCACATCACGACGTGGCCCGGCTATCTCTGCATCAGCGGCGACATGGGCTCTTTCGTGTTCTCGCGCCTGACAGACATGTTCGAGTTCTTCCGCGATAAGTGGATCAACCCTTGCTACTGGGCAGAGAAAATCCAGGCGACCAACAAGCATGGCGGCCACCTCAAGTTCAGCGAGGACCGATTGAAGGAAGCCGTCGCCGAAGACTTTAAGCAATGGCATTTCGAGTCCGATGAGCAGAAGGCAGCCGCGTGGAAGGAGATCGACGACGAATGGGACGGTCTTTTCTACAATGCGTGCGGCAGTGATCACCACCATGCCGTTCGCGAGGTCATGGACTGGAAGTGCCCGATCACCGGCCAGCGCTTCGTGTACTTCTACGAGCACGACCTGGAGGACTACACCTACCACTACATTTGGTGCTGTCGGGCGATCCTGTGGGGGATTCAACAGTTTGATGCAGGTCGCGCCGCCATCGAAGCGGCGAACGATAACGGCGAGATGAGGGAGGTCGCATGAACCGAGCAGCGAAAAGAAGACCCACAACCACCCCACCCGCCCGAGCCGAGACGCCGACGGTGCAACTCGAAATCGCAGCCATGTGGCTTCACGAGGCCACCATGCGGCTGACCGAGCTGAAGCATATGGACTTGTCGATGGATCTGACGCGCGTCGGGCATGATTGCGAAGCGATGGCGAGGAGGGTGTGATGGCAACCGAGAAGCAAATGATCGGTGGCGGCCTCGGCGTACTGCCCGTAACGCCGGTCAAGTGCGTTATGTGCAACGGCAGCGGTTCGCGCTATGCCCGCCACGAGACGGGATACGTCTCAATGGCTACAGAGACATGCGCTGACTGCTCTGGTTCCGGGAGGGCAAAACCATGACCACAATCACCGAAACCGCCCTGAACTGGAGCGTTGCAGGCGACCGGCAAGCCCCACACGGCCTTGACGAAGTCCTGCTACTCCTTAACAAAGCGAGGCTTTCAATTCCCGCCGAATATCGCTCAACGGCTGAGATCGACTTCGAACCTTATTTCGACTGTGCAGGCGATAGCTACCCGCAGATCCGCATCACCTATGAGCGACCGGCGACGGAGCAAGAAGCGGCGACGCTCGTGGCCAGCGAGCGGGCGCACTGGGGCGATCAATTGAACCAGGCGCGGTCTCGCGTCGATTACTGCCTGGCGCAGATTGATGGGCTGGGTGAGGGGAGGGCGTGATGGGTATCACTGACTGCGACCACATCTGCGGCCGCTGCGGCGAACACATGTCCCATTGCTCGCTTTGCGCAGACCTGCCGTCCGCCGTGGTTCGCGTGCGCAGTTCGCGACCTACCTATGAGCAGCAGCGGGAAGATGCCGCACAGGATCGCGCACTGCGCCGGGAGGCCGATCGACGGCAGGGATGGCGATGACGCTCTACCTCTTCGACCCTGGCTTCTGCGAATACACGCCGCAGCCTTCGTTGGACGCGGCCCTCGCATCCGCAACCAGCCTCATAAACGCCTACCGCGATCAGTGCGACCCGGAATGGCCTGAGTATGTTGAAGACATCAGGGTCTATGAATCCGACGACCCGGAAGAACCGGGCGAGGGCAAGTTGGTGGCGTGGGTGGTCGAGCACAACCGGATTGAACGGCCAGACGACATAGACGAGGACGGCTATTCGCCGTCCTGTGACCTGTGGTTCGGTCAGGTCGATTTCTACGTTGATTATCGGATGGAGGTTGTGCGCCAGTGACCAAAGATTGCATCGAAACTTCGGACCGCCCGATTGTTGCCGAGCAACAAAGGGGCGGGGATGATTACAAGGCGTGGTACGAAGAGGCTATAGAAGCCGCCAACGAGGCGGGCTACGGGCCTTGTTCTGCGGCTCAGGCGATCAGAATGCTGGCCGATGAACTCAATCTCGCTGAAGCCCGCGTGGCGGCTGCTGACTTGCTTCGGCCGATCTGGGCGAAGGGCTACACGTCGGACAGCATTGCGGCCCAATCGACGTCATGTGCACTCGCCGAATTGTGGAAAATTCTCGGCGTGAGCAACCAGACAGAAGCGGTCGGTAAGCTGCGCAATCTGGTGGCATCATGACCACCCCGTCCCAACTCGCCACCGCCTACTACCTGACCGCCCAATGGCACGACAAGCAGGCCGCATCCTGCGACGAGATTGCTAACGATGAGCCGCGGATCGCGGTCGAAATCCGCAATCGTGCCGCACAGGCCGCCGTGCATCATCGCGCAAGTGCTGCTGGACTGCGGCTGGCGGCTTCGCAGTTGCTGCGGGCGGCTATCGCACAATAGCGCGCCACCACCGCGCTGACACCACTAAGAGGAGACTTCATGAACCCGATCGTCGCGCAGACAGCGCAGACGGACGCCTACGCTGCGTTTCTGGCGCGGAAGGCGATCCTTGACCCACCAACTGGCATGCATGACATTCCGTCGCTCCCCGGGGCGCTATTCCCGTTCCAGCGCGATATCGTGACGTGGGCGCTCAAACGCGGCCGTGCTGCCTTGTTTGCTGGCACTGGCCTTGGCAAGAGCCTAATGGAACTTTCCTGGGGGCAGGCCGTGCATACGGCCACGCACGGCGACGTGCTGCATTTCGCGCCGCTTGCTGTCGCGGCTCAGATGGTCCGAGAAGCAGAGAAGTTCGGCATTCCGGCGCGGCACGTTCGCTCGCAGGCGGAATGCGGTCCAGGCATCAACGTCACCAACTACCAAAAGATCGAGCATTTCGACCTCGCCGAGTTTGCTGGCGTCATCCTCGATGAAAGCAGCATTCTCAAATCAGAGACGGGACATTACCGCAACGAACTGGTGGAAGCCTGTCATGGCATTCCGTTCCGGCTGGCGGCGACCGCGACGCCGGCCCCGAACGATTTCATGGAACTCGGCAACCACGCTGAATTTCTCGGCATCATGTCCTATTCAGATATGCTCGCGACGTTCTTCACCCACGATGGTGGAGAAACACAAAAGTGGCGGCTGAAAGGGCATGCCGAGAGCGACTTCTGGCGCTGGATGGCCTCATGGGCTGTCATGCTGCGCAAGCCTTCCGACCTCGGATATGACGATGGCGCATATTCGCTGCCGACGCTGCACCAGATCCATCACACGGTGGCCGTGGACAACTCGGCAGATGATCTAGCCGGCGGCCGTGCGTCCACACTGCAAGATCGCATCAAGGCTCGTCGGGACAGCGTAGCGGATCGCGTGGCCGCAGCGGCGTCATTGACGCCGACTGATCGCCCATTCGTCTGGTGGTGCAATCTAAATTCCGAAAGCGAAGCGCTTGCCAAGGCAATTCCGGGTGCCGTTGAGGTTCGTGGTTCAGATAGCGAAGACGCGAAAGAGCGGAAGCTGATCGATTTCAGCGAAGGCCGTATCCGCGTGCTGGTCAGCAAGGCGTCGATTTGCGGATTTGGCATGAACTGGCAGCATTGTGCGGATACCGGCTTTGTCGGTCTCAATGACAGCTTCGAGCAGGTCTATCAGGCCATCCGCAGGTTCTGGCGGTTTGGGCAGCAGAACGAGGTGACGGCACACTTCATTGCCGCCGAGACGGAAGGCGCTGTGGTCGCGAACCTTAAGCGCAAGGAGGCGGACGCCGACCGCATGGCTGCGGCCATGGTGCTCCACACCGCCAACATCACGAAGCAGGCAATCAATGCGCAAGCTCGCGAGAAGGCCAGCTACGACCCGAAAATCCCGATGCAAATTCCGACTTGGCTCACCGCCTAGCGCTACCACGAGGAGACACCATGACCAACACCCATACGACGCCGACCGTGACCGCAGGCATCAACGCCGTGAACCAGGTTATTACCGACAACTACGCCATATACGAAGGAGATTCGTGCGAACTGATCCGCGCCATTCCCGGCGACAGCGTGGACTTCGGTATCCATTCCCCTCCTTTCGAGGGGCTGTACAAGTTTTCTAGCTTCGACCGGGATATCAGCAACAACGAGGGCGGCGCGTTCTGGGAGCACTACGCATTCCTAATCCAAGAGCTGCTGCGCGTCACCAAGCCGGGCCGCATCCACAGCGTGCACTGCATGCAGTTGCCGACGAGCAAGAGACGGAATGGCTTCATCGGCATGCGAGACTTCCGCGGTGAGATTATTCGCGCCTACGAGGATGCAGGCTGGCTCTTCCATTCCGAGGTTTGCATCTGGAAAGACCCCGTCGTTGCACAGCAGCGCACGAAGTCTATCCGGCTACTGCATAAGCAGTTGGCGAAGGACAGCAGCATCAGCGGGCAGGGGCTTGCCGACTACATCGTGTCGTTCCGCAAGCCGGGCGAGAACGAGTGCGCGATCCATGGTCCGTTGTCGCAGTGGATCGGTGCGCAGCCTGGCGAAGATGGCGGACTGGATATCAGCCGCGAGGCTTATGACCGTCATGCCGCCGAGACGTTGGCGCAGGGCAAGCAGCCGTGGCCGTTTGAGCAGTGGAAGTCCATCCTTGTCTGGCAACGCTACGCCTCTCCTGTATGGAGCGATGTTCGCCAGACCCGCACCCTGCAATATCGATCAGCGCGTGACGAGCAGGACGAACAACATATCTCGCCGCTGCAGCTCGATGTCATTGAGCGGTGCATCGACTTATGGAGCATGCACGGCGAGACGGTACTGACGCCGTTCCTTGGGATTGGCAGTGAGGTCTATTCAGCTGTCGAGATGGGCCGTAAGGGCGTCGGTTTCGAACTTAAGCCATCATACTTCCGACAGGCGGCCAAAAACATTGCTTCTCTGGGCACTAAAGGTCAGCCGGTCGCAGATTTGTTTTCGGCCGCCAACGACAACCATCCGGCCAGGGAAGCCGCATGACCGTCATCCCAAACCTAAAAAAGCCCGCCATCCCGTTCACGCCCACAGCTGACGCCCAGGGCGCGCCGACGGTTTGCCGCTGCTGTGCCAGGCGGGCCATCGGAACGGGCGTAGGCCTAACAAAGCAGAAGGACGACCCAGGCTACCTCTGCGGCGAATGCGTCCTCATCATCGAGGACCTGGCCAAGATGCGGCGGCTGGATCCGTTCGAACTGCAGGCGCTGGACGGCGGCGTCGAGGCGGTCGGCGAATGGCTCACCGAACGCGGAATTTCGGACTTGGCGCTTCTGGACGAGCTAGATGCGCGAATGTTGGTGAAGGCGGCGTGGCTTGGATGTGCTGACCGGCTAAGGGCCGCATTGCGGGAGGCGCCGTTTTGATTGGGGGAACAATGAAACACGATAATGATAACAACACCGGCCTGCGCTTCTTGAGCGTGTGCAGCGGAATAGAAGCAGCCTCTGTCGCCTGGCATCCGCTTGGCTGGAAGGCTGTGGCCTACTCGGAAATCGAGAAGTTTCCGTCTGCCGTCCTGGCGCATCACTATCCAGACGTGCCGAACCTTGGAGACTTCACTAAGATCGACACAACGACGCTCGGCCGCGTGGACATTCTTGCGGGAGGCACGCCGTGCTTCACGGCGGGTCACATGGTGCTGTCTGCGAAGGGGTATGTGCCCATCGAGGAAATCAGAGTCGGCGACGAAGTCGTCACCCACAAGGGAAGACTTCGCACGGTCGTTCGTATCGGCAATGAGCGGAAGGAAGTTGGCGTCCTGACCGGCGTTGGCATGTGCGAACCAATCACTTGCACAGCAGACCATCCGTTCCTGTCGGTCGAGTGGCGCAATCAGAACACCAGGCGCGACAATCTGTACACCAAAGTGGAGCATTGCGGCCACCCTGAGTGGGTCGCGGCGAAGGATATGCCTGGTCGCCAGTGGTGCCAGTTGTTGAGTCATGACAACGACAACCGTGCGCCGGAATCCGCCAAGTTCGACGTAAAGACGGCTATGTACATCGCTGGCATGTATCTCGGTGACGGATGGATACGTAGGCATGATGGCAAGGCCAAGAAGTCCGTCGTGCTTGGCATCAACCCCGGGAAATACGTGAAGTTGAAGGCCGCCATTGGCAATGCGGTCCACACAGTCAGCCATGAGCGAACAACCGTGCGTGTCTCCATCCATGATACGGCCTTCGCTGATTGGCTGGAGGCCGAATTCGCGCACTACTCACACATGAAGACCGTGCCGTCGTGGGTTATGGGGCACAGCTTCCGCGGCGAATTTCTTCGCGGATTCCTCGACACAGATGGCTCGGTTACAAACGACGGAAAGGTCAGCATCAGCACAACCAGCCGTCCCGTCGCCTACGGCATTTCCGACCTCATGGCCGCCGAAGGCTACGTCTCGTCTGTCGCCCTCGTCGAGACGCCAGACACTTGCGTGATCGAAGGTAGGACGTGCAACCAGCGCGACTATTATCAGGTTCGGGCATACCCGCAACCCATGTCACGGAAGTCTCGCGTTCGGCACGGCATGATGCTCAGGACGGTCTCCGGCTTCACCCCCGTGGGCGAGGAGACGGTATTCAACATCGAGGTCGATGAAGATCATTCGTATGTCGTGCAGAGCGCAGTCGTACATAACTGCCAGGCATTCAGCGTGGCCGGCCTTCGCCAATCACTTGCCGACGCGCGCGGCAATCTGTCACTCGAATTCGTGAGGCTTGCGCATGAGCTTGCAGATCGCAATGGACTTCGGAATGCCGTCTGGGAAAATGTCGTCGGCGTTCTCAGCACAAAAGACAACGCCTTCGGATGCTTCCTCGCCGGACTTGTGGGCGCTGATGCCCCCATCGATCCGCCGGCAAGAGGAAAGTGGCCCCGTCATGGTATGGTCTCTGGACCAAAAGGACGGGCGGCGTGGGCTGTCAAGGATGCCCAATTTTTTGGAGTCGCCCAACGACGCCGCCGTGTGCTCGTTGTCGCAGATTTTGGAAACGGGGCCGATCCCGCAGCGGTTCTTTTTGAGCCCGAAAGCGTGTGCAGGCATCCTCCGACGCGCGGAGAAGCGGGGAAAGACGTTGCCGGTTTTGCTACGGGCGGCCTTGGAAGCTGCGGTGAATTGACGCCTTCAGCGAGCATTGCTCCTTGTCTGCGCGCAAGGAGCAATGCTTCGCACCGTCTCGATACGGAAGCCGTCGTTGCATACGCACCTGAGATCGCGCGTTGCGACGCAACGCGCGAGGGTTCCTCGCAGGACTATGAGACCACCACGATGGTGGCTGTGCAGACACTAGACGGCAGCGACGTGGCGCGCACGCTATCTGCTCGCCACGATGGCTCGCCTTGCGTGGATCGTGGCCCCGACGCTGTGGTGTGCTTCACCGCCAAGGACTACGGCGGCGATGCGCAATTCGACCTGTCGCCCACCTTGCGGGCCGGTGGCTTCACGGGCAGCCACGCGAATGCTGGTGTGATGCCGGCTATCTGCGAAGTACGCCCGATCAACACCCAAGTCGGGCTGCGCCACCAATCTCTTGGTGAGCGAACCGGCCTGGGGATAGGTGATGACGGCGATCCATCATTTACGCTGTCCAAGTCGCACAGCCACGCAGTGCAGGTATCATCCGCCGTCCGCCGCCTCACGCCAATGGAATGCGAACGCCTTCAGGGTTTTGAGGATAATTATACGAGGATACCCATCAAGCACTATGCCACGCAGAAGATAACCAAGAACCGACCAGCCGACATGTGGGAGAAAGACTTGAATGGCGGCTGGTGGCTCATGGCTGCGGATGGACCGAGATATAAAAGCTTAGGTAACTCTTGGGCTGTCCCTAAATTTCAATGGTTAGGGATGCGCATACAAGCCTCGATGCCTGCAAACGACAACCTCAATGCGTCACCCCGTCTCGCCGCGTGACGTACAGGTAATTCAGCAGGTCGACCAAGTCGTCGGCCTGCTCCATCTCCAAGCCGTCCTGAGGGACGCCGTTTACAGAAACCGGCAAGCCAGTGAATATATCGAAGACGGTCCACGACTCGTCTTCCTCCTGGCGCATGTCATATCGATTTCTCTGCATGCCGATACCTCGGAGGTTTCATGCTTGATCATAACACAACCGCCCAGACGCGCCAACGTGGCGTGGACCTATTCTTTGGGCAAGGGAGTGCATCCTAATGTCTAAGCCATGGGCAAAGCAGCCGCTAAGTGCGGACGACAAGGCTCCCATTGATGTTGCCCGCGCGTATATCGCCGCGGGCATTTCGGTTTTCCCGTGTCGTGAATCGAAGCAGTGGGGTGAGGACCAGAGCACTGGCGAATGGATCGAGTATTCGGAAAAGGCGCCGTATACCAGCAATGGCTTGAAAGGCGCCACGACATCAGCCCGTATCGTCAATATCTGGTTTGGCGAGAAGTATCCGACCGGCGTTATCGGCGTGCCAACAGGCGAGAAGCTCGGGGCATGGGTGCTTGACCTCGACAGACACGGCGATCGCGACGGGCACAAGTGGCTCGCCGATATGGAAGCGAAGCACGGAGCTCTCCCGCCGACGGCTCGAGCCAGCACTGCCAATGGCGGAACGCACATATTCTTTCGCCATGTCGACGGCGTTCGCAACCGTGCCGCAATCGCATCAGGCGTTGATACCAGGGGCGAGGGTGGGTACATCGTGGCCCCCGGCTCGGTGATGGCGGACGGCCGGCGGTATCAATGGCTCGACCACGAGGCCGATGGCATTCCAGACATTGCGGATGCCCCCGATTGGTTGTTGGATTTGGTGATAGCCAAAGCTCCCCAGCCAGTTGAGCGCCAGGCTCGCGAGTATCGCTATCAGCCGGAGGACGCGTCCGCAGCACGATATGCAAGCCGCTCGTTCGAGATGGAACTTGAGAACCTTGCTTCCGCTCCGAAAGGGCAGCGAGGCCAGCAGCTGTTCGCAAGCGCCTGCAACATCGGGGAGTTCGTCGCGGGCGGGCATATCTCCCGAAGTGACGCCGAACAAGGCCTGATTGACGCGGCTCGGTCAAATGGTCTCATCGCCACCGACGGCGAGCGCAAATGCTGGGACAAGATAAAACGAGGCTTGGACAAAACCGCTAATTCACCGCGGCAAATCCCGCAGGGCGACAATGACAATGTTGCCGGATCGGATCCCGGCGCCCTTGCCGCCATGGTCGAGCGGAACCTGACGAAGAAGGAGCGCGCCGGCCCAGAGATTATCGAAAGCACGCAGCAAGAGCCCGCGCCAAAGAAGCGGGAGCGGTTCGAACTCACCTGGTTCGACGAAATCGTTGAGGGCAAGCCGAAGGAGACCATTCTGAAAGGATGGCTCGGCGTCGGGGAGTTCACGACGATTTCAGGGCTGCCGGGCACGGGGAAGAGTGTCGTGACGACGGATCTAGCCTGCCATATCGCGGCCGGGATGGATTGGCACGGCCTGCGCGTCCAGCAGGGCTTGGTCATCTATGTGGCTGCGGAGCGCAAGAAACTCACTGAGCGGCGCATGATGGCGTTCCGAAAGCACCACGGCGTTCAAGACGTTCCGCTGCTCGTTGTCGGTGGCATGCTCGATTTCACCCGTGACCTCAAGGATGCGGAGGAGATCGTAAAAATCATCCGGGACGCGGAAACGATTACAGGTCACAAATGCGTCTGGGTGATTATCGACACCCTTACGCGCGTGTTTGGCGCCGGCGACCAGAACGCTTCTAAGGACATGGTCAAGTTCGTCCGGTCCTGCGACCACATCCTGACTGAAACCAAAGCCCATGTAACAGCAATCCATCACAGCGCCTGGAGCGGCGAACGGGGGAAGGGCGCTATCGACCTGGACGGTGCAGTCGACGCGAGCTTCATGGTAAAGAAGGATGGCAACGTCCACAAACTGGTTTGCGATGGCACCAACGACGGCGAGGATGGCGACGTCCTGGCGTTCATGATGAAGCCTGTTGAGATTGGCGTGAACGAGGATGGAGAACCAACAACTGCGCCAGTCGTCGTGGTCGCAGAAGCAGAAAAGCCGCCTTCCAGCGGAACGCTGAAAGGCCCTAAAGGCGACGTACTCAATGCCCTGAGGCGAGCCGTGGCCAAGAACGGCATTGAGCCTGATGGCCGACAATACCCCGAAGACGTCCTCGTTGTGGACGAGCAGGCCTGGCGAATGGAGTTCTACGCCAGCCGCGACATGACGTCTGCTGGGGCGGCAGAAACCGCTCGCAAACAGTTCCAGCGGGCACCTAAGCAACTCATTGAAGACGGGCATGTCAACAATATCGGGCTTTGGTACTGGCCAAGCTGATACAACCTGCGCCAAATGCCGTTTTGTCCCGCTTGTCCCGCTTTGTCCCGGTTGTTTTTCAATAGTTTACAGGGTGGCGGGACAAAACAGCGGGACAAGAATTCCCCTAATGGTTGCGCTGAAAGCTATACAACCTAGCGGGACAAAACGCTTGTCCCGCAAGACCCCTTTGTCCCGCACTTTTGTCCGGCTAAAAAATAGGCAGCGGGACAAACGGGACAAAATCCTGAAAAATCAGGGCAAATAAAATCAATAACTTACAGGCACTTTTGTCCCGCTTGTCCCGCTTGTCCCGCAACTTTGTCCAGCGAGCATCCAGCGGGACAACATATTCCCCCCTCTTAAGAGGGGGAATTTGTCCCGGTGCTTTGTCCCGGCAAATGATGGATGCGCTGGACTGATCATCTTTCGATAGAATTTACCACCACCAAGGAGCCTCACAAATGCCCCGCCAATCTCGCCAGTCCACCACCAAACGCGCCACCACACAGACGGCCCGCATCGGCGGTGTCCGCAAGGTCATCAAGACGAGGGCAGACGGCAAGGTGACCATCACTGACGCGTTGCCGCTCGAATGGGAACTCCAGGCCGCGCAGTGCCGCGCTCTTCGCGATATGCCGGAATACGGCAAGCAGTTTCTGTTCGCCGGCGACCAGAACGCTGCAAAGCGAGGCCAGACGGCGTCGGCTCAAGCCAAGGCCGCAGGCATGACGGCCGGCGAGCCAGACCTTCGGATTTATCTCAAGGGCGGTCGGCTTGGCCTCATCGAGAACAAGGTTGGTCGGGCCGCCCTTGAGCCAAGCCAGGTCACGAGACATCCGGCGCTCGCGGCCCTTGGGCATCCAGTTGTCGTGGTACGGGCAGTCACTGAGGATGACGCAGCCGCGCAGGCCGTCGCACTGGTGCGGAAGTGGTTGGCCGGGAACGACAACGAGCCAAGTTGTTAAATGGGCGGATTTTACTACATCTAGTGGTATCACCAAGTTCAAACCACTAGAGGAGGGCGGTATGGCTCGACACGGTTCGCTTGCAGATCAGTTGACTGCGCTTCGAGAATTTGTAAGTCGGCCGGAGGAAACCTCTGCACCAGACCAAACTAGCTGGTCAGTGGTTGCCGCCAACGATAACAACCCTGAAGATTTCTCGGATGTCCATGTCGAGCGGCGGATCTCGCTTCGCCCCTCAACTGAAGAAATGATGCGGCAGTCGAAGTCTCGTTTCGAACGCGGGCCGGAGGTCTACAGCGAAGTGCTGCGGCGGAATGTTCCTGGCCCGATCATTCGCATCGGAAACCTTCGGTTCAGCGATGGCGGACAGACCGAGCGATGCATGATGGCGGGTATTGACGGCGAGCCTGTAGCCGGAAGCATCAGAATGCCAATTGGTTCGATGTTGGGAACAAAGGAGCAGCAGGAGCGTCCGCTTGGTGGGACTGGCGCGTCGCCTGGGGAGAGCAATGCCTGGTTCTGTGATGCGTTTGATGTATGCCACCATGAATATGTGCCAGGCGGCAAGAGGCGGAGTGGGCGGAGCTTCAGTCGCGATGAGGCTGCCGCAATGTTGGCGGAGGCGATTGCAAACACTCCAGTGATGCCGGAGGTCTATCAGTGCGAGGACGGCATTGCAGCGGGAACGGCCCGATATGCCGACAACTTCATCGGCATGAAGAAAGCTCCAAAGGGGAGCGGCGGATCGATCGCCTGGCAGGATCTGTCCGACAAGATTGCTGAGCGCGAGAAGTGGGAAGAGATTGAGCGGAGTCTAAGTGACGAGGACTTGACGGTTTTGAATGCCGCCGCAAATGCGAAGTCCTATGCAGAAATTGGACTCGCTGTTCGCCAGTCGCCAGAATACGCTAGACGCAAGGGCGGCAGGCGGGCGTTAATTGCGGCAAACGACAATCTTATGGCCGCGATTTCGGCAGCGACAGCAGCGTAGGTCCACTTTTCGTAACCGCCATGGTGTGGATATATGAAGGGGTCGCGAATGGCCCCACATACTTCCGATCTCCACGGCGAGACGGACGCTCGCACATGCTGCAGGTCGTTGCAGCCGCTGAGGTGGGCGTAACTATCCCACCTGCCGACGCGAGCCGCATGGCCGCGTTTTCAGGGGCGGAAGCTCCAACGGGTTTTCGCGAAATACGAGACGGAGGCGCTGGGGCCTAATAAGTTACCAATGCCGTCTCGTTCATATCCGCCGAGCGGCGTTGTAAGTCGCTTTGGCCAAGCAGGAGGATCGACGCCAGTACAGGGTGCGCCTCTTGCTCTTCATTCGAAATTACCCAGCGCGTCTCTCCTCCTCTTCGCAGCTAGGTAATCGTGCGCCGAGTTGAGCCCCGCGGCTCCTCGGCGCTTTTGCTTCATGGTGCCGCGACGGCGAACGCAGCGGCTTAAACGAGACCGCCAACGTCCAGCGCTCGGCCAGCTTATCCGTCCATGCTAAGGCACCCAATTCAACGAGTCAGTAGATTTAGACTCCACATAGGGTTGAATAGTTGCTTCAATGCAAGAAACCGCATTGGGGGGACTATGGCTGGATTCGAGTACTTAAGGCTCTCATTGGCGAAGCCGGACCAAATGACGTTGCTAGGATCTGATGGTTCGCCCGCCAGGGACATAACCCGCAGATTTTACTTAGAGAGGGTTTTCAATCGGAAGAGATTAGACTTCGATCACTACGGTCGTACGTTCTCCTTCCTGACGTACGGCATCTTTGGCGACATCCTTGTTGGGCGCATCGGAAGGCAGGCGCTAGAACCGATTCATAGCGGTCCCGACGATGATTACGCCATTGCAATGATCGAGGATTGGAAGACTGCCTGGTTTTTGTTGGATCTGTCGAGCAGTTCCCAATTGATAGCCATGCAGACCGGGATGGCTGCAACAAAAGCGTTGATCGAATCTCTCTTCGCCTCAATTGAAAACAAAACGCCTGGCCACGAATACGTCGCGTTCGTTGAGTATGTGTCAAATGCCCAAGACTTTTGGTCAGCTGTCGACAAGTACCGTGGCCGACTTACACGGCTGGAATTCACGTTTGTTCCGCCAAATGCGCTCGGCTTGGAAGAGGAAATTAGAGCTATCGTTGATGCGGCAAAAGCCGTTGGCTCCGAAAAAACCAAATTCACGCACACGAACTCTCAGGGCGCTTTGGACCCGAAGGGAGAGTATATTGAGGCTGCTCTAAAAACCACTTCTGATGGGGCTGGCTCAGTGGAGATGAAGGCGGGGAAAAAGATTGTGTTTTCGTCTGCAAAGAACCGAAAGACTGTCGACGTCCCGACGGAAGACCTGCCCGCCTCGAAGGATGAGGCTTTGATAGGAAAGTTGACGTCGATGCTCTTTGGAACTGCGAAATGAAGTGGCTTATCCTGTTAGCCGTTACGTTCTCTGTGATACTAGCTACCTGCGTCAACCCCGAGCTTCTTGCAAAAAACACATTTCTTCAGGGGCTTGTGACGCATGAGCTCCTCTCGATTTTAGTGGTCTTGTTGACAATAACAATGGCTTCGGTTGCGAACATTCATCTTGCTCTCGGCAGACTTAAAAACAATCTTAAGGCTAGTGGAGTCGATTTAACAGCAAATATCATTCGAGCCCGCGGTGAGCTATCAAGAAATGCCTGGAGCATGTTCGCTTCTTTTTGTGTGCTTTTGGTGGTCTTATTCGTCAAAGGCGGTGTCGTTTCCGCAATTTGGATATCCGCTTGTCATGCAGCCGCGATAATTATAGTGACTTTCAATCTTTTAGTTCTTTACGATATCTACATTTCCATTTTCATGTTGACATCTCTTGATGTCTCTCCTCATTCGGGGCAGCAAGGCGAAGACGGTTCGGAGTCCGACTTGGGCAACTCTCAATAGAGAGTACTGATCTCCTATCAAACGCCAATTAAATTGCGCAACCACCCCAAGCGCGTCTAGCTCAACGGTAGAGCAGCGGTCTCCAAAACCGCTTGTGTCAGTTCAACTCTGGCGGCGCTGCGCCAATTGCGGGCACTCCATGACCCTCGTATCGATGACATGGCATGGCAACGGCATTAAGTTGCTGAGCCAGGCGACCGAGGCATTGGGGTCGGAAAGCAAGGGCAAGCGCGTTTACGCGATGGCGCTGAACAAAACAGCGACAACGGTGAACGCCAGCGTCAAGAAGGCCGTGGCCAAGCAGATGGGCACGTCTCAGCAGAACGTCGTGAAGCACGGCGGGATGAAGCTGCTGAAGGCGTCGGCATCCAATCTCACGGCGGCTATCGATGTGCGCGGTGGTTACATGCCGCTCAAAGACTTCGGCCCGCGTCAGACACGCAAGGGCGTCACTGCCGCAGCATGGGGCAACCGCAAGCTATACGATGGCACCTTCCTGAATAAAGGGAGGCGTGCGGCGAGCGGCGTTGGCCCGGTGGGCAGAGCACGAGCTGGTGGACATGTCTTCAAGAACACTGGCAAGTTCAACAAAGTCTCCAAGCGCAACAATGCGATAGAGGCCTTGTGGGGGCCGGCTGTCCCCCGTGAAGTGGTGCGCGATGAGAGCGCCGCAACGTTCTACCGTATCGCCGACACGCGGATGCCAATCGAGATCGAGCGTGCGGTTCGGGCTATCACCAAGAACGTATTGAGTTAAACAATTAAATGAAGAAATATCGATAAAATGCTGATTTATTTCGATATCGGTGTTGACATGGGTGACGATATGGGGTATGATATGATGGGGATCTGCGACCCCACCCACCCCCAGGTCAGGGACCGTATCCCCTAAAACAGTACCAGCGGGTACGCAGCCGCCCAATCTCCGACATTGCAGTTTGAAAAAAGGGGGTAACGCCATGTTACCTGACTACCTGAACCAAGCTGGATATGCCGCACACCGCGACGTCAGCAGAAAGACCGTAACTCTCTGGAAACAAAGGGGGTTGCTAGTCATCACAGGGCAGGGCCTTGTGGATGTGGCCGCATCGGACAAGTTGTTACTTGAACACGGCATCAAGTCGTCGGCGGTAACAAGTGAGGATGATGTTACCTCCCAAGTAACCGACGCTGTCGATATCCGCGAAGAGGCGGCCAGACTTGTGTCTGCTGACGGCGAGGAGCTTTGGTCGAAGGCGGATGCCGAAAAGGTCAAAGAAAATTATGCGGCGAGACTAAAGCAGCTCGAATACGACCGACAAAGCGGTGCGGTTGTCGCAATCGACGATGTCGTGGTGGCTGTCGCAGCTGAGTACGCGGTCGTGCGCAATCGGCTGCTTGGTATTGGCGCAAAGATCGCGCCGGATCTCACGACGCTTCAGTCGGCCGAGGAAATCAAGGCAATCATCGATGCGGAGGTGACTGAAGCGCTGAACCAGCTGACGGTGGATGTCGATGGAGAACGTGACTTCGACAAGCTCCGCGAGTCGATACAAGGCCGGTTCGGCCCATCTGCTGAGGAGGATGTCGCGAGCGCGCAATGAAGCGCTCCGTCCTCCGCCGAAATTGACGCTGAGCCAGTGGGCGAACGAGTTTGCCTATTTGTCTCGTGAGACGAGTGCTCACACTGGCAAGTTCAAGTCTTTCAAATACCAGGACGGCATGATGGATGCCGTCACAGATCCGACGGTTCAGAAAATCACCGTCATGAAGTCGGCACGTGTCGGCTACACCAAACTTTTGGATCACATGGTGGGTTTTTTCATCCATCAGGATCCGTCGCCTATGCTCGTCGTGCAACCGAAAGAGGATGATGCGCGCGACTACAGCACCACCGAAATCGCGCCCATGTTGCGAGATACGCCTGTTCTGGCGGCAATCGCTGGAGACTTGAGTTCAAAGGCCGCTCAGCAGAAGGTCGAGAAGAGGCTTTTTCGAAACGGCGCATCTGTCGCGTTTGTTGGCGCCAACAGCCCCGCCGGCTTCCGCCGCATCACCGCCCGTATCATCGCGTTCGACGAGGTTGACGGTTATCCGGCCCAGGGTGCTGGCAACGAAGGCGACCAGATCGCACTCGGCACGAAGCGGTCGGAGACGTTTTGGAATCGGAAGATCATTTTGGGATCAACTCCGACAGTTCAGGGAATCAGCCGCATTGAGAAGTCCTGGGAAGAAAGCGACCAGCGCCACTATTTCGTAGGTTGCCCGCACTGCAAGGCGCGTCAAACGCTGAAGTGGGAAAACTTCAAATGGGACAGGGATGAAGAGGGCAAGCACCTTCCAGATACGGCATACTTCCGCTGCGAAGCGGGCGGTTGCCGGATTGAGGAAAAGGACAAGCGCGCTCTCATCAATGGCGGCGATTGGGTAGCCACAAAACCACATACGGGGCACGCAGGCTTCCACATTTGGGCGGCCTACAGTCTGTTCCCCAATGCGGCGTGGCGGTTTCTGGCTGCTGAATGGCTGCGGGTCTACAAAGACCCTATGCAGAAGAAGACATTTGTGAACCTGGTGCTGGGTCTGCCGCACAAGGAAGTGGTAAATGTTGCCGATCCGGACGTGCTTAAGTCACGCTGCGAGCCTTATAACTACGAAACTTTGCCGTCCGATGTAAGGCTTGTCACCTACGGTGCCGACACGCAGGACGACCGCATCGAGGTCACGTTCGTTGGCCACGGCGCTCACGGGGAGATGTGGGTCGCGCGGCATGAAGTGCTGCACGGCGACACGTCGAAACCAGTCGTATGGGATGAACTTGACAAGCTGATTGCTGAACCGCTGGAAACCGATGAGGGCAGGCGGCTTATCCCACAGGCGGGATGTATCGATAGTGCAGGCCATCGCAGTGAGATGGTCTACAAATTCTGCCGCGACCGCAAAAGGCGCCGGATTTATGCGACGATCGGTCGTGGCAATCCGGATCCGAAAGCGCCGCGAATGATCTGGCCGAAGACGGCATCGAGGACGAAAAACTCCGGTGACAAGCCCTATATCATCGGCGTCGACACCGCGAAGGACGATCTATCTTCGAGGCTGGCCATCGTCCCGCACGAGTTTGAGCCAACTCCGAGGGCGGTGCATTTTCCCGCCGCCGGCCTGAGTGCAGACTACTTCGATCAACTTACGTCAGAGCACGCGGTCACAAAGCAAGTCGGCGACAAGATCACTCGATCCTGGGTCAAGAAAGCTGTTGGTGCACGAAATGAAGCTTGGGACTGCTTGGTACTAGCCTTGGCTGCACGCATGTCATTGCCTGTGAAGCTCGACAAGGCGCCGCCGCGGAAACCGCGACCGGTGTCCAAGGCTGACAACGATAACCGGTCTTTGCCGGCCATCAAAGAACAGCCTGAAACCAAAACTGAAGAGCGCCCGAAGCGGCGTGAGCGCCAACGTTGGGGGGCATATCGATAATGAATACCCCGACGGAAAAACCGCGCGTCCGAATAAGGACCGATGGATCAATCGTGTCGGCGCCGGGCGGAAAGCGGACACGCGCGCAGTACCTTCGAGATGGAGGCACGGGCATCCTTGCGATGCGGCGCGCGGTCACTCGCGATGGTGCGGTTGACGTCCGGGAGTCTGCAGAGCGGGCTTCGGCGCTGGCCTGGTCGTTTATCCAGAACTCCGGTTGGATTGCCGGTGCCGTCGACCAGATCATCACCGACACGATCGGCGACGAACTCAAGCTGAGTGCGCGGCCGCTGCTTTCATCTCTTGGATATGATGCCAAGGAGACGGCAGAGTGGTGCAAGGTCGTAGAAGATGCTTGGCATTTGCATGTCTGGAATCCAAAGGAGTTTGACGCCAAGGGCAAGGCGACCCTAGCTGAAAACCTTGATGGCGTCATCAGGTACTATCTTGCCGGCGGAGAGGCCTTTGGCATCTTTGACTTCATGCCGAAGGGCATGCGCAGGCGCTATGGAGTTAAGACGGGCACGAAGGTCTCATTGATTGCTCCTCATCGGCTGAAGCGCGAGACCAGCGAGTTCACTGGCCTGGATCAGGGCATTTTCCACGACGATAACGGTCGTGTCGCCGCGTATCGGTTCATCGGCAAGAAGAACGGCCAGGACTATGATTACGATGTGCCAGCATATGACGGCGCGTTAAGGCGTGTAGTGCATGTCATGGATCGCGGCGACAATCCCGACAGTGCCCGCGGCATCTCCGTCCTGGCGCCGATACTCAAGGTTGCCGCGCAGTACGACCAGCTTGCTGACGCAACGCTCACGACTGCGTTGCTGCAGACGGCTTTCGCTGCGACAATCAAGTCGCCGGAGCCATCGGAAGCAGCATTTGAGGCGATCAAGGTTATCGAAGACGATGATCCGGACCTCGCCGCCGACCTGATGGACGTCTGGGGCAACCGAATTGACGCGCTCAAGGATCACGGCATCTCGATGTCGGACCACGGGCGGATCAACCACCTCGGCCCCGGTGAAGAATTCCACATGCACACGGCGGCGACGCCTGGCAGCCAGTACATTCCGTTCTCCCGCAATTTGCAGCGAGAAATGGCCCGAAGGCTCGGAATCACGGCGGAATCGTTCACTTTTGACTTCTCGGGCGCGACGTATTCGTCAATTCGGATGGGAATTGCGTCGATTTGGCCGATCGTGACGCGCCGCCGTGAGCGGATCGCGGCGCCGTACTGCCAAGCCGCATACGAAAATTGGCTTGACGAGATGATCGGCACCGGGCGCATCCCGTTCAAGGGCGGTTATGCCGCGTTTGCGGCTAACCGTGATCTGGTCTGCAACGCGGAATGGCCCGGTCCTGCACAGCCAACTGCTGACGATTACAAATCGGTGATGGCCGCCGCAAAGCGCATCGAGCTCGGGCTGTCCTCTCTCGAGGACGAATCCACACTTATGGGCAAGGATGCTGGGGTCACGCGCCAGAAGATCGCCGCCGAGATTGTCGATCTTAGCGAAAAGAAGATCCCGATCCCCTTTGGTCGCAGTACCGGTGGTGGCGGACCTATGGGGGCAGCGATGCCAAACGGCAACGAAACGTCGGAGGCGGCATAGTGGCAGACGTTGACCATTGCGCCGAAGCCGAACGCCTCCGCAGCCTACTAACCGCCATCGTTTCTGGTGACGGCGTTCAGCGGGCGCGCTTCGGCGAAGACGAGGTGCAGTACTTCAAAGCCGACACTGCGGCCCTGCAACGCCTCATCGACTATCACTCTTCGAAATGCTCTGGCACGCGTCGTCGCTATGCGATCCGCGGCAGGTTTCGACCGTACTAGCCGACAAGGATATAAGATGACTGTTCAAGTCAACGGCCAGGAGGTGACACTCTCTGGTACGGTCGGCGTCGATTGGTTTGACGACGGCTTCACGCATGCGGAGGTCGTGACCGCGCTAGCTGGGCTGGATGGCGACATCACGGTCCGGCTGAACAGCGGTGGCGGCATCGCAGCCGACGGCGCAGCCATTCATGCGGCGCTGGCGACCTACGACGGCAGCGTGCACATTGTCATTGAGGGCATAGCGGCAAGCGCCGCCAGCCTTATCGCCATGGCCGGTGACAGAATCACCATGGCCGACGGCGCCGTGATGATGATCCACGACCCGCTAAACGTCACCTACGGCAATTCCGCGGACCACGCGAAGACCATCGAGGAACTCGAGGCCTACGCCACCGCCTACGCCAAGGTCTACGCCCGCCGCAGCGGCAAATCTGCCGTTGAATGCCGCGACATCATGAAGGCGGAGACCTGGTACGACGGCGATGAGGCCGTTGCGGCGGGCTTTGCCGACGACACGGGCGAGCAAAAGGCCAAGCCGATCGCCGCCTACGACTACCGCGCCTATGCGAACGCACCCAAGCGTTTCGCCGCCCAGGCCAAGGCCAAGGGGTGGTCCATGGCAAAACTAAACGATGCGGCGTCGTCCGCTGCGAACCACAGGGATACCGACATGAACGACAAGGAACGTGCGGACGCGCTTGCTGCCGAACTGGCCACGCTGAAGGCCGAAAAGGCCGCCGCTGAAGCCAAGGCCAAGGCCGACCTGGAAGCCGCAACGGCCGCTACCGCTGACGCCGTAAAAGCTGACCGCGACCGCCGCACAGCGATCATGTCGCTGGATGAGGCCAAGGGCCGCGAGGCTCTTGCCGAGCACCTGTTCTCGACCGGCAGCACCGCGGAAGCCGCCAAGGCAGTCCTAGCGCTTGCGCCGGCCCCCGTCGCCAGTGAGACGCCTGAGAACTACGAGGCTGCCCGCATGGCTGGCGCTGAACTCGGTGGTGGCGGTGACAAGCAGCCGGATACCAAGGCCTCGTGGGCCAAGGTCGTCGCACGCGCCAACAAGCGCTTCAACAAGTAATCGGAAGGTGTGTCTAGATGACCATTCTCACTGAAGGCCGGCACGCCGGTGAATTCATTCTGTCCGAGGGCGCCGCAGGCTACAGCCGCGACAACCTGAAGATCGCAATCAGCCAGACCATCGTCCCTGGCCAGGTGCTCGGCGCCAAGGTCACGGTCGCCGACGCCACCGCAGTAGCTTCCGCTGACGCCGGCAACACGGCTTCGTCTGGTACGATCGCCATGGACGCTACTCCGTTGACCTCGACCGCCAAGAACGGTCGTTATGTCGGTGTCGCTTCCGCTGCGACGAAGGTGGACTGGACCGACCCTGAAGGCCAGCAGATCGGCGTTTCGACGCACGGCACGCTGTTCAATAAGGGCGGCGTTCGTTTCACCATCACGGCCGGCGGCACGCCGAATGTTGTCGGTGACACCTGGTATGTCGATGTCGGCGTCGAGCCCGGTGACATTCAGTACGTAGCGTACAACCAGGACGGCACGGACGGTTCGCAGTTCGCCAAGGCGATTGCTTATGACGGCATCGTCACCGGCTCCGGCGCAACCGGCAAGGTGGCCGGCATCACCCGGCTCGCCCAGGTCAAGGGCGTCGCGCTGACTTGGCCGGGTGACATTACAGCGGCTGAAAAGGCGCTTGGCATCAGCCAGCTTGCCGCTCAGGGCATCATCGTCCGCTAATCGGACGCTCCCAAAATCAACCTGCACGGCCGCCTTCGAGCGGCCTTTTTCTTAGGAGCTCCGAATGAGCGTTCTTAATGTGTTCAAGGGTGACGCGTTTTCCGTCACCTCCCTGACGGATTCGATCAACGAACTCGAATACCGCCCGAGCCGACTCGATGCGCTCGGCCTGTTCGAGGAAAAATCCGTTTCGACGACCTCCGTCGCAATCGAGCGCATCGGCGACTCTATCCAGCTTGTCCCGCCCACTCCCCGCGGCGGCAAGGGCGACGTGAAGGATACCGAGAAGCGCTCGATGAAGCACCTGACCGTGCCGCACTTCCTGCGCGAATGGTCGGTCATTGCCGATGAGGTGCAGGGCGTCCGCAAGTTTGGCTCGGAGACCGAGACCGAAACGGTCATGGCCGTCGTTCTCGACAAGATCGCCGACAACATGGCCGATCTGGATGTCACGAACGAGTACAGCCGCCTTGGCGCCGTTCAGGGCGTTGTCACCTATGCCGACGGCTCGACGCTGAACCTCTTCGATGAGTTCGGCGTGACCCAGGCGAACGAAGTCGACTTCGATCTGGACAACGCCAATCCGGGCGAGGGCGTCCTCCGCAAGGCCTGCGCCGCCATCGTCCGTGCGACGCGCACCAAGATGGGCGGCTCGCCGTTCGGCTACGTGCACTCGTTCGTCGGCGACACGTTCTTCGACCAGCTGATTTCCCATAAGGAAGTCCGCGAGACCTACAAGGGTTGGTCGGAAGCGGCGATCCTTCGCGACAGCTATGTCGGCCCGAGCCGCGCCGAAAATCCGATCTTCACGTTCGGCGGCATCGTGTTTGAGAACTACGGCGCCGTTGCTGCCGAAGGCGACGGCATGAAGCTGGGCATCGACACGCTGAAAGCCAAGTTCTTCCCAGTTGGCGCTCGCGGCATGTTCAAGACGTATTACGCTCCGGCGCCGTACATGGACACCGTGAACACGCTCGGCAAGAAGTACTACGCCAAGCAGGCGCTGTTGGACCTCGATAAGGGCGTCTACGGTGAAACGCAGACGAATGCGCTGCATATTTGCACGCGTCCTGGCGCCCTTCTGCGGGCCAAGAACACCTAAGTGAAGGAGGGCAGGGATCATGCCGGTTGCTGCCCGTTTTCATAATTTGCGCGACAAGGTGTTGGACTGCGTTGATTTCGTCTTAGCCGAGCCAGTGCGCTTGTCGTTCTTAAAAAATGGAGTGGCCGATCCTGCACGGCCACTCATCGAAATTGAAGCTGTGCTGCGAGTAGGTGAGGGCAAAACAACCAGTATCGCCGGCTCGCGAAGTGACGGTTGGCGGTCGAGAATCGTTGCCGACAAAGCTCAGTTGCACATAGATCGGGCGAAGTATACCGGGCCGCAACCGCAGTCTGGGGACAAGGTTCGCGCCTTGGCGCGACACGGAATGCCTTGGTTTGAAGTCGCCGACGTCGATGACCGCAGCCACACGCGGCTGGTCTTGAATTTGAACGAGGCGTAGCCCTCGCGGAGCGGCCCATGTCACTGACACGCATTGCAGCTCGCATCGCGGCTGTGCAAGCCCTCAAGGGCCGCACCCTCGTAGGTGACAACGTTCTCGACAGCCAGATTGGCGCACTTGAAGTCGACGCCGACGGCTCTCTGAGGACGGATGAAGATCGCCCGTTCATCTCGGTCTACACCGATGCTTCCAAGTCCGAGAGCTATGTTCTTCGCGGCTGGGTGGCGAACGGCCAAACGGACATCCTCTTCGAGATGGGCGTTACCGCCAGTCATGTCGAGACCAATCCGGAAACGGGCGAAAGCGTGGTCTATCCCGGCATTCCCGGCACGGATTCAGCCTTCGAGTTCATGATGGACATCGTTGCCCGCCAGATTGGCGACGCGTTGTCCGATCCTGAGAATGAGTGGGCGCAGGTCTTCCAAGGGCTGCACTCTGGAAACGCCAAAATTGAGCGCGCTCGCACGAGCGGTGACAGCGGGGGCGTTCGGTTGGCGGCACAGCAGATCAAGTTAACCGTTGACCTTTGGGCAGATCCCGCTCGCGGCAAAGTCTTGGGTGATCAAAGTCCGCTTGGCCGGTTCTTTGCGAAGGCAGAGGAGCTGTACGATTCTATGTTCTGGACACAAATCGAGCTGATGCAGGCTCAGATCGCCGGCACGTCATTTGAATGGCAGACCATTCAACGTCGCTATGGCCTGATCAAAGAAGAAATGGACGCGCTGCTGCTATCGACGCCTGAGGGCGCCGAGCCTGATATCGAGCTTGTCGAGATTGATACGCAGCCAGCTGAGGTCTCCGGGTGAGTGATGTCATTCCGAATGATCTGCCTGGGCAGATGGCGTATCTGGTTAACAGGATCGCCGAAATTGAACGCCGCGCACGCAACAGGAAGCGCACTGGTACTGTCAAAGAGGTAGACAATGCAAAAGGCTTGGCGCGCGTCCTGTTTGCTAAACCAAATGGCCGGGACTATCTCAGCCCTTGGCTACCCTGGAAAGAAATCGCAAGTGGCGGCATCAAGAGCCACATACCGCCGACGGTTGGTGAGCAAGTAGATGTGGTGTCTGAAAGCGGAGACATCACCGACGCTGTAATTGATATGTCCACTCCATCAACGTCGAATCCGCGCCCTCATAATGGTCCGGAAGCCGTAATTACAAAAGGCGGATCGCGGATAACTATCGGTGATGGGTCGGTTGAGATCATCGCTGACGTGACGATCCGCGGATCTCTCGATGTCGTTGGCGGATCCGTTACCCACAATGGCAAGAACATCGGCGACACCCACGAGCATGCCGGCGTCATCCCAGGCGGAGGCACGTCAGGCCCACCCGTTTAAGGAGATTCAATGCCCCACTCCACTGGCGTTAGCGCCGTTACGGCTACGCCTATGTCCGACTGGGAACATGTGCAGCAATCAATAGCCAAAATTCTCATGACGCCGGTAGGCTCTCGGGTAATGAGGCGCGATTTTGGATCTGATCTACCGGACTTAGTCGACGCCAAGATGACGCGCCGTAACGTTCTTGCTGTTTATTCAGCAGCTGCGAGCGCTATTGCAAAATGGGAACCGCGGTTCCGGATGACCAGAGGCCGGGTGACGCGTGCAGACTCCGCTGGCACTTTGATGTTGGCGGTAATCGGCACTTACTATCCGCGCGGGCACCTTGGGGACTACTCTGTCGCACAAGACGCCAACCTGCGCCTTGTGCTTGGAGGGATGCAATGAGATTTTCAGCATCCACGTTGGATCTTTCCCGTTTTCCAGTTCCCTTAGCAATTCGGGGAATTGACTTTGAAAACATCCTTCGCCAACGCAAGACGAGGCTCTCTGAGCTTTTCACTGCTGCCGATATTCCATACGACGTTTCGCAGCTAGAAGCGGACCCTGCGGTTATCCTTGAAGAGACCGACGCCTACCGCGAACTGCTGGTGATTGCAGCGATCAATGATGCAGTGCGAGCCGTCATGGTCGCTTTTGCGGTGGACGCGGATCTTGACCATCTTGCGGCTTTCTATGGTGTGAGCCGGCGCGTCATTACGCCAGCAACTAGCAACACCCCGGCTGTCCTGGAATCGAATGAGGAATTCCGACGTCGTGTTCTTCTCGCGCCAGAAGCCTTCTCGACTGCGGGTGCGCATGGTGCTTACGTCTTTCACGCTTTGTCGGCTGACCCTCGCGTCCTCAACGTCGACGTCTGGTCACCGGCGCCCGGCGAGGTGACGGTTGCGGTGCAGTCGCGCGAGGGCGACGGGCTGGCGCCGACGGACCTGGTTGCTGCGGTGCGCGGTCAAC
>NZ_QFBC01000027.1 GCF_003122325.1 Rhizobium album | reverse complement strand
GGGCTACGCTCGCGTCGATCAAACCAGGCTGGCGGCCGTGGCTCTGCCGTGGCCGGGAGCGTGCGCATGACCGGGCCCGCCACGATGTTGTCTCGCGCCGAGGCCTACCTCGCTTATCGGGGCCAGAACAAGAGGAGTGCGAAATCGTACGCTAAGGGCGAACGGAAAGAGAACTTATGCGACCCGCCGTAGCCCGGCTGGCAGACGCAGCGATCGAAATCCGTTCGGCATTTGATGTTCAGCATCCCAGGTGTAGATGCCGGTAAGGTTGATATGTTCCCAGCTGAGCGGCGAGATGTGCTTCGACAGAGTATCAGGAATATCTCGACCCGCTCGCTTCAGCTGTGTGATTGCACGGTCGAGGTAGACTGTATTCCAGTGGACGATCGCACTGACGACGAGGTTAAGACCAGAGGCGCGGAACGCCTGGCTCTCGAACGACCGGTCGCGGATTTCGCCCCGCTCGTGGAAGAACACAGCGCGTTTCAGCTTATGGGCGGCCTCGCCCTTGTTTAGACCGGCTTGGCATCTCCGCCGTAGTGCCGGACTTGAGTACCATTCGATCATAAAGAGCGACCTTTCGATACGGCCGAGTTCGCGGAGCGCCCTCGCGAGATGGCTCTGCCTTGAAGACGCGCACAGTTTCTTGAGGATCGTAGACGGCACCACGGACCGTGTCGTGATCGACGCCGCGAGATGGAGCAGATCGTCCCAATGATCGAGGATCAGATTGGCATTAATCGGCGTCCCGATATGGTTCGACAGCGCCGGATATGCGCCGCTCTTTTCAAACGTATGGAACTTCCGGTCTTTGAGATTGCGTAGTCGCGGTGAGAACCGCTTTCCGATCAGGGCGAACAGCCCGAAGATATGATCGCTGGCTCCGCCTGTGTCGGTAAAGTGTTCTTGGATGTCGAGGACCGTGTCCTGATCGAAGAGCCCATCGAGCACATAGGCCGCCTCGCTTTCGGTTGGACTGATGGGCAAAATACTGAAGTAGCCGTACTGATCTGACAGATGGCTATAGAATTTCGATCCTGGCACACTGCCGTAATGCAAGTTGATGTCACCGCGCTTTGCAGCACGATCGCTCGCACGGAAGAATTGGCCATCGGACGATGACGTTGTGCCATTGCCCCAAAGGCGGGAATGCGGATGCTGGGTGTGGGACTCGGTGATGCACTCTTGCGCCGCGCGGTAAGTCTCCGATCGAGCATGGAATGTGCGCATCCAACCAATCTGATGAGCGCTGATCCCCTTGGATGCGCCCGCCATTCGCTTTGGGCCGAGGTTCGTAGCATCGGCCAGGACGCCCGCCAGCATGGCAGAGACATTTTTCGGGACGTCGCCGGTGCGAACATGCGTGAATGAATCTGCAAACCCGGTCCATTCATGCACCTCCCTTAGCAAGTCGGGAACCTCCACCAACGGATACATGTCGCTGACCTCGGCATTCAGTTCCTCGGCGGCCGGGGGGACTTCGCTGGCGGTTGGCGTGACAATCAAGGTTCCTGCCTCAAGACGAACTCCCTCGAGCTTTCCGGATCGTGCTCTGTGCGCCAAACGCGTCAGGTTGAAGTCGAGCATCTGACGCGCTTCGGCAAGCCACTGCGCGCCGTCGCTCTGGACCCCCAAACCGAGACGATCTTCGACCTTCATCGTGATGAATGTCGACCGCGGCATCAGATGCTCATCGATGGGCCGGAAAGATCGGCTGCCATCGACCCAGATCTCCGCAGATCTAAGCCGGTCTCGTAAAGCAGCGAGCGTCGCGATTTCGTACAGACGGCGATCGGGTTTTCCTTGTTCGAAGATAAGCCGTCGATCAGTTTGGCTGAGGTGAGTGAGCGGCATGCGATCCGGGAGTGTCCGCCGCATCTCGGCATAAAGCCGTTTCAGCAGCGCAACTGCCGCTAGAAGTGGATCGTGGCGACGCGCTGAGCGGAACGTGAAGGCTAGAAGGAACGCGCCAGCATATTTGTAGACGTTCGCATATTGCTCGGCTGCGACGATCAGCGATGGCGCCTCGTTGTCGTCGACCATCGACTCAAGCTCAGGCTTCATCCGAAGCAGCCGGTCCCAGCCGACCCTTTGGTCGAGAACATCTAATGCATTCCGACCATGGTCGTTGGCAGACTGCAGGGCGGTGATCGTATCCAGAAACATGCGCAGCGCTTTGGCGGTGTTCGCTCTGCAGTCCATCTGCCGCTGCTTCTTCCGATTGTTGGCTTGCGAGAACAACTTGCCCATCAGTTTGATGAACATCGTCACAGCATCGTCCGTGAGCTTCTGGCCAAGCTTGATGACTTGAGCCACGATCAGAGCGTGGCGACGGCTGGTGTTGAAGTCGTTGGCAAGCCAGGCCGGCGTTGCGTTGCCCTCCCGGATCATCTGGTCCCACCGTCCAGATGATACGCACGCCTGCAGTTCCGAATCGATCTCCAGCCGCCGCAGGAAAGCTATCCGCTCGGTCAGCCCGACGAGGTTCGACGCAGCCGGCGCTTCTGGCGCCGAGCGCAGCCAATGAAAGCGCGTCTGGCCGATCGACGGGTCAACCTCTAACAGCCTATCCAGTGATTGAAGCCTATCGAGCGGGATGTTTTCAATCAGAGTTTTTTCTGCCCGGCGCCGGGCTATGGCACGGCCGGCAAGGCCGATGCGTTCGATCGTGTCGATCGCCGGCAAAAGAACTCCGCGTTCGCGAAACGCGGCGACAATCGATCTGGCTATCGCAGCCCCGTCATCGGACATGGTTGCCGCTTGAATTGCCGCCAATAGCGCGGCGCGGCGATCTTGCAGCGTCGCGCTTCTCGTATCCAGATAGACCATTAGCCGCGACATATGATCCCGACGGGTTTCTTCTCGACGTGCATAGAGGGAAAATTCGTCTGGAGCGGCGCCGATCTGGTCAGCAACATACTTCAACATGGCGCGAGGCGGAGTTTCTTCTGCTCCAAGCACTCGACCCGGGTATCGCATCAGACATAGCTGGATGGCAAAGCCGAGCCGATTGTGATTACGTCTCCGCAGTTCGATCTCCAGGCGATCCGCCAATGACAACGAATAGTGGCGGATGAAGCTGTCCTCGTCGACTGGGATATCGAAAAGCTTCCGGCGATCTTGATCTTTGAGAAGCTTGCGCTTTGCCATCGCCCGACTCCATTAACGACCAACCTGTGTGAAGCGTTGTCGAGTCGGACCGGACAGAGAAATCAAAATTGGCGCGTGTCGACGGCAATCCACAGAGATCGGATGCTGCACATCCGATCTACTGCATCGTTCCGGTTTCGTTCGGCCTTAGCGTACGATTTCGGACTGCTCTTGTTCTGACCCCGATCAGGTCCGGGAGGGAGCGGCCAAGCCGGTCGAGCCGCCACACCACCAGTGTATCGCCGGCACGCAAGGCCTTCATCGCCTGCGCCAGCTCGGGCCGATCGGCGTGTTTGCCGGATGCATGCTCCGAATAAATTGGATGGCATCCCTTGGCGCGCAGCACGTCGAGCTGGGGAGCGAGGTCCTGGTCGGCCGTGGACACGCGCGCATATCCGATCCGGCGTGTGCCGGCATGCCCGGGGAGGGGGGTAACAGCTATGTTCAACATTCAACCTGCGGCAGGGGTTTTCTGATCGCAGTTTCTCGCACGGGTTGTTGAACAATTCAACGCAGCAAAACGCCAGCTTTCCCGCCGCTGTAGGCAGTGTGCATTAAACGGCCGTTTTACGAACAGTTTGAGCCTGATGTCGCGGGTGAGCTCGCCGATCGCTGCCCGAAAATGGCTACTCGTTCACGGATCCGACAGACGGGAACCATCCCGCAGCCAAGGCGTTGAGCGCTTCAGATGAGGTCCTTACGACGGGGACGTCCGATTAGATGGAGAAACGACATGAGGGCACTATGCTGGCACGGTAAGGGCGATGTCCGTGTCGACACCGTCGCGGATCCCGACATCAAGCACCCGCGCGATGCGATCATCAAAGTAACCGCCTGCGCGATCTGCGGGTCGGACCTTCACCTGCTGGATGGATATCAGCCTACCATGGAGGCCGGCGACATCCTCGGCCACGAGAACATGGGCGAGGTCGTGGCGCTCGGGTCCGAGGTCACCAACCTCAAGATCGGGGACCGGGTGGTGGTGCCGTTCACGATCAGCTGCGGCGATTGCTGGTTCTGCAAGAAGGGTCTGTTTGCGGCCTGCGATCGGACCAATCCGAACGCCGAGATGGCCGCCAAGGCGATGGGCCATTCGCCCGCCGGGCTGTTCGGCTTCAGCCACATGCTGGGCGGCTACTGCGGCGGCCAGGCGGAGTATCTCCGCGTGCCGATGGCGGATGTCGGGCCGATCAAGATTCCCGACAACGTTACCGATGAGCAGGCCCTCTTCCTATCGGATATCTTCCCGACCGGCTACATGGCCGCCGAGAATGCGCAGATCGAGCATGGCGACACCGTCGCGATCTGGGGCTGCGGTCCGGTCGGCCAGTTCGCCATCCGCTCCGCGCTGATGATGGGCGCCGGCCGCGTGATCGCGATCGACGAGGTGCCCGAGCGACTCGCCATGGCGGAGGCCGGTGGCGCTGAGACGATTAACTTCGCCGAAACCGATGTCTATGACGAGCTGCAGGCGCGAACCAAGGGCCGGGGCCCCGACAGCTGCATCGATGCTGTCGGCTGCGAGGCGGCCGCGCACGGGGCGGCGGACGCGGTCATGGACAAGGTGAAGGCAAGCATGATGCTCGCCACTGATCGCGTCCACGTCCTGCGGCAGGCGATCATGAGCTGCCGCAAGGGCGGCACGGTCTCCGTGCCCGGCGTCTACGTGGGGATGGGTGACAAGCTTCCGATCGGTGCAGCGATGAACAAAGGACTAACGATCAAGCTCGGCCAAACCCACGTGCAGCGCTATACTAGACCGTTGCTGGAAAAAATCGTCGCGGGCGCGATCGATCCCAGCTTTGTGATCACGCATCCGGCCAGTCTTGAAGACGCGCCAGAAATGTACGCTAAATTCCGCGACAAGGAAGAAGGTGTGATCAAGGTTGTTATGCGCCCGCACGGCTGATTGGCGGAATAACCGGGAACAGGACGCTTATCGATGCCGATCGGAGGAGATCGCGGCCAGCCACGGCGCGACCGCACGCCAAGTGGCGCTTCGCTTCCTGGTGCGTCGGCCATCGCTGTTCGCTATCCCCAAGGCGCCCAGCGCGGAGCACGCTGCCGACAATGCGGGCGCCGGCGCGCTGCGGCTGACGGACGCCGAACTCGGCATGATCGACGCGGCGTTCCCGCTCGGCGCCCGGCCGCGCGAACTTCCCATGATTTAGGCCCAGGACGCCTTCCGTGGAGCTCGAGGCGCTACCATCGAAACAAGGAGAGAAAAGATGCACAAGGCACTGTTCGTAGGCATTGAAGCCGGGCCGACCCACCAGGAAGATGCCGCTGAATTCCTCCGGGGTGCGCTGGAGCCGGTCGAGCATGAGCAGGACACGCGGCACTGGTACGCGCTGCGCTTTGGCCCCGCCGACTTCGCCATCTTCGATACCTTCCCCGGCAATGCCGGCCGGCTGAAGCATCTGTTCGGCACGGTCGGCCGGGCGCTGGTGGTGAAGACCTTCACCATCCTCAACGGATTGCCGGAGATCGAGCCGGCCGACATCCTCGCCCTCAAGGTGCCGGCGGCGGACGCCCTGCCGCGCTTGGCCCTGCATGTTCCGCTTGAAGCACGGGACGGTGCGGAGGAAGAGGTTGCCCGCTTCCTTCAAGGAGCCCGATCGGCCGTGGAGCGGGAGCCTGGCACCCTGTCGTGGTACGCTCTGCGTCTCGGAAAGACTCGGTTCGCCATCCTCGATACCTTCGCCGACGAGGCAGGGCGCGAGACGCATCTGTCGGGCGAAATCGGCACGGCGCTATCCGGAAGCGCTGCTTCGCTGTTCGCCGAGCCTCCCCAGATCCACCGCGCACAAATCTTGGCGTTCAAGATTGCATCCGCTGGTGATGAGGAGAGGACGAGCAGGAACATGTAGAAAAGTAGGGACCTTCGAGACATCCTTGTTTTTGACTTTCGATCACAAGGATAATCGCGATGATGACATTCCGACGGGAAGTTTCACATAAGATGCGCGTTCTTCAACATGCCGAGCGTCACGGTGACGTATCGCAAACCTGCCGCTATTTCGGTATTGGCAGAGCCAGTTTCTATCGATGGAAATCGGCTTTCGAGCGCTATGGCGAAGCCGGGCTTGAGAACCGATCCTCCGCACCAAAAAATCCCGCTAACCAGAAGCCTGCAGAAGTCATCGAGAAAGTCTTGCATCTGCGCACCAGATATCATCTCGGCCCGATGCGCATTTCCTGGTATATGAGCCGGTACCATGCCATCACCATCTCTGACGCCTGCATCTATAGAATTCTGAAGCGGAACGGGCTTAGTCGGCTTCCCGGCGGTACGCGTGTTAGGAAAATCCATACCCAGAGATACGAGCAGCGCGTGCCGGGGCATCAGATACAGGTCGACGTAAAATTCCTGAAATTTGAAGGCGTTGACGGCAAGGTCGTCAAGCGCTTCCAATACACGGCAATCGACGATGCCACCCGCATCCGGGCCTTGAAGGTCTATGATCGCCACACCCAGGCCAACGCCATAGACTTCATCGACACCGTAATCGCCAAATTCCCGTTCCGCATTCGCGAAGTGCGCACCGATAATGGGCACGAGTTCCAGGCCAAATTCCACTGGCACGTCGAAGACCAGGGCATCCGGCACGCCTATATCAAGCCAGCGTCGCCCCAACTAAATGGAAAAGTCGAACGGTCACACCGCACTGATGATCAAGAGTTCTACCAGCTTTTGTCATATACAGACGACACCGACCTCGTTCAAAAGCTCAGCGAATGGGAGAGGTTCTACAACCTTGCAAGGCCGCATGGCGCTTTCAATGGAAAGGCACCTTACGAAATCCTCCGCGAACGCCTATAATCCAAACAAGGATGTCTCATCGCCCTTCAGAAGATTACAGCCTCGATGGTTCGTCGCAGGTGCGGGCTCGGCATCTTCGCGAGCGGGCGGCACGCCTCGATCAACGGTTCCAGTTCAGCCCACTGTTCGTCGCTCAGCATCTCAGCTTTCCCTTGGCGGAAAAGCCACCGACATAGAGTCAGGTGCAGGCGCTAACAGGCCCTAGTCGAGCGTCTGCCCGTCCTGGTCGCGCAGATCGTTGTGGATCGCCACCGCGGCGCGCGAGCCGGTGCCCATCGCCGTGCCGATCTGGTCCAGCCCATCGACCGCGTCGCCGGCGGCATAGACCCCGTCCAGGCTGGCGCGCTGGTGGGGATCGGTCGCATAGCACTGGCCGCCGACCAGATCGGTCCCCAGCATCCGCCCCAGGTCGTTGCGGGTGTGCGACCCCAGCGCGGCATACAGCGTGTCCATCACCTCGGTCTGCCCGTCGGCCAGCGTCAGCACCACCCGGTCGCCCGAGAAGTCGAACCCCGAGACGGGTGCCGCGACGACGCTGATCCCGGCCGCGTCGGACTGCGCCTGGGCGTCGGGGTCCAGCCCCTCGCCGGTCAGCGAGATCATCACGATGTCCGGGCTGTAGGTGCGCAGGAACAGCGCCTCGGCCAGGGCGTGTCGGTCGCCGCCCAGCACGCCGATGCGCTTGCCGGTCTGTTCGAACGCGTCGCAGATCGGGCAATAGCGCAGCAGGCCGCGGTCGACGGCGTCGGCGTGCACGTCCTCGGGGACCGGCGGGCGGTGGTTGACCACCCCGGTCGCCAGCAGGACGGTGCGGGCGGTGATCGGGCCTGCATCGGTCTGGGCGGTGAAGAGCCGGCCGTCGCGCCGCAGCCCGGTGACTTCCCCTCGGCGCAGATCGGCCCCGTAGCGTCGCGCCTGGTCGGCCATGTTCTCCAGCAGGTCGGCGCCGACCACGCCCTGCGGATAGCCCGCGTGGTTGTGCGACCGCGGGACCATCTTCAGCCGCCCCTCGCCCTTGTCGACCAGCACCACCTTGCGGTGGAAGCGGCCCAGATAGATGGCCGCGGTCAGGCCGGCCGGGCCGCCCCCGACGATAAGGCAGTCAATCCGTCCGGCGGTGGGGGCGTCTGGCATCGGGTCTCCTTCTGCGCGGGTGGGGCGCGACGGGGCGGGGCAAGGGGGTTCAGCGCATCCGCAACGCGCCGTCGATGCGAATCGTTTCACCGTTCAGATAGGCGTTCTCGACGATGAAGGCGGCCACCGGTGTCTCGAAAGCAGTGGCTCTAGAATACAAGTTTCCTGTCCCCGATCTCAAATAGAAAAAGCAGAGAAGGTTGGATTTGAGATCCATCCCCTCCGCCATCCGCGCCGTCACGGGTGTGGAGCCGTATCCCCGACGATATCAGGGATCGCATCATCACACTCGCGCTCGATCATGCCGATCTGTCGCCACGCGAGCTGGCGGTGAAGTTCACCGACATGGAAAGCTATTTCGTCTCAGAGGCTTCGGTCTACCGCCTGCTCAAGGCCCATGACCTGATCACCTCGCCAGCCTATATCGTCATCAAGGCCAATGACGAGTTCAAGGACAAGACCACGCGCCCGAACGAGATGTGGCAAACCGACTTCACCTACCTGAAGGTCATCGGCTGGGGATGGTTCTACCTTTCGACCATTCTCGACGACTTCTCACGTTACATCATCGCCTGGAAGCTGTGCACCAGCATGAAGGTGGACGATGTCACCGACACGCTCGACCTGGCGCTGGCCGCCTCAGGCTGCGACAAGGTCAAGGTCGAACACCGGCCGCGCCTGCTGTCGGATAACGGCCCGTGTTACGTCGCCTCAGATCTCGGCGAATGGCTGGAGAAATACAAGATCGAGCAGGTCCACGGCGCTCCCGGCCATCCGCAGACCCAGGGCAAGATCGAACGCTGGCACCAGACGTTGAAGAACCGCATCCTGCTGGAAAACTATTTCTTCCAGGAGGACCTCAAAGCCCAGATCGCAGCCTTCGTCGAGCATTACAATCATCGCCGATACCATGAGAGCCTCGACAATCTCACGCCCGCCGACGTCTACTTCGGACGCGGCCAGACCATCCTGCTCGAACGCGAAAGGATCAAACGAGACACCATCAAACAGCGCCGCTTGAACCACCACGCCAAAGCGGCTTAAATCAACCCGCAAACCGAGCCGGAAACTCCACTCTTCCAAAGACCAAAAAGTCTCAAATCATTCGACGACGGACACTGCTCCAAGCATTCGACCCGGGTATCGCATCAGACATAGCTGGATGGCAAAGCCGAGACGATTGTGATTACGTCTCCGCAGTTCAATCTCCAGGCGATCCGCCGATGACAACAAATAGTGGCGGATGAAGCTGTCCTCGTCGACTGGGATATCGAAAAGCTTCCGGAAGTTTGCGCTCACACACCTAGGTGTGTGAGCGCCATAACAGCGGGTGGGTACGGCACGGCTTGTAAAGGCGTTCGACACGGACGTGTTGCGGATGACCGGCCTGTTGGCACCTGCGCTTCGCTCGGGGCTCTTTGGCCTCATTCATCTACGCGCCTATCGCTGGCGCGGGGCCGCGATCCGGCGAAAAATCAACGACTGACTTGAAGGAATACAGTCATGACCAAGGGTATCGAAGGCAAGGTCGTTCTCATTACCGGCGGCAGCACCGGTATCGGCGCGGAAACCGCGCGTCTTCTCGCAGAACGCGGCGCCAAGGTGGCCATCGCCGCGCGGCGCAAGGACAGGCTCGACGAGGTCGTCGCGGACATCGCCGCAATTGGCGGCACGGCACGTAGCTACGCGCTGGACGTGACCGACAAATCGGCGGTCCAGTCCGTCGTCGCCGCAATCATTGCCGACTTCGGCCGCCTCGACGTGCTGGTCAACAACGCCGGGCTGATGCCGATCCGTCCGATGGCCGAGGTCAACACCGACGAGTGGACCAGATGATCGACGTCAATCTGAAGGGTACGCTCTACGGCATCGCGGCGGCCCTTCCCGGTTTTCTCGAGCAGGGCAGCGGTCACATCATCAACTTGAGCTCGGTTGCGGGCATCAAGGTCTTCGCACCGGGCGGCACGGTCTACTCCGGCACCAAGTTCGCCGTCAGCGCGATCAGCGAGGGCTTGCGCCACGAGGTGGGGGAAAAGGTCCGGGTCACGTCAATCGAGCCTGGAGCTGTCGAAAGCGATTTGAAGTTCACGACCTCTGGCGCGGCTGCCGAGACGGTGCTGGACTTCTACAAAAAGGCCATCCCGGCGGCATCGGTGGCGCGTGCTATCGCGTTCGCTGTCGAACAACCTGATGACGTCGACGTCAACGCGATCGTCATCCGGCCGACCGCACAGGAGTTTTGATTTCGACGAGGCGGGGCCGAGTGTGCTCCGCCTCATGGGGAACTTAACGGCCCGCTCGTCCGTTACCTTGCCGCATATCCTCTGTCCGTTTCACTTGAGGAGTCATTCATGCCCAAACTAGCCCTGTATGTACCACTGAAGGCCAAGCCCGGAAAAGAGCGCGATGTCGCCGATTTCCTGACCTCGGCATTGCCGCTCGTTCAAGCTGAGTCGGGCACTCTGACTTGGTATGCGGTCGAGGAAGGTCCCGGTGCGTACGCGATCTTCGATACGTTCGACACGGAGGGGATCGGCAGGCCCATCTTGACGGCAAGGTTGCCGCCGCACTGATGGAGAAGGCAGAAGAACTGTTTTCTGAACCGCCGCAGATTCACAAGTTCACCCTGCTCGCCGCGAAATAGCGGAGCGATCGGCACCCTAGCACGTCGCTCTCATCGCCCGCGTGGGGGGGGCGGGCGCAGCGGCGCGCATTGAGCGGTTTTCCCAAACTGGTCACGGAGACACACTATGCAGACAATCCAGACACTCGACCTGAACGACGCGCGGACGATCATCGATGCGGGGATCGCGGAGGCCGAGCGGATCGGCAACCCGATGAACATCGCGGTGGTGGACGCGGGCGGCTGCCTCCTAGCATTCGCGCGGATGGACGATGCGTGGCGCGGCAGCGTCGACATCGCGATCGGCAAGGCGTGGACGGCGCGCGCGTTCGACGTCGAGACCAAAGCGCTGGCGAAGCTCTCCCAGCCGGGCGCCGACTTCTACGGCATCCACGCCTCTAACGATGGCAAGGTGATGATCTTCGCCGGAGGCGTGCCGATCAAGGAGGGCGAGACGGTGATCGGCGCGGTGGGCGTGTCGGGCGGCAACGGCAAGCAAGATCAGGGCGTGGCCGAGGCGGCGGCGCAGGCGTTCGCGAGCGGCTGAGCCTTGGAGCGCGGCGCCGGGCGCTCCTCCCGTGCGGCGCGGGTCGCCTCCGTTTAGCGCGTTATTCGGCCGTTCTGGCCCAGTCATTCAGAAAACCGCCGTGAATCGATCCCAGGATGGCCCTAGGGGAAGGAACCTTTCAGGTCGCAGAAGGTTCAGGAAACTGAGATCACTTGGAAGGGTGCGATGTCCTCCGCTGTTGCGATGGACCGGATCATCACCAAGCTCTCGATTTGATGACGCGTCGAGAAGAGCTGCGAAAGGAAAAGATCCGTGAAAGCTGTCGTGTACAACGGGCCCAAAGATGTTTCTGTCAATACCATCGATGATCCCAAGATCGAGAAACCGACCGATGTGATCATTCGGGTGACCACCACCAACATTTGCGGGTCTGACCTTCACATGTACGAGGGCCGTACCAGCTTCGAGAAGGGCAGGGTTTTTGGTCACGAAAACCTTGGCGAGGTCATCGAAGTCGGCGCTGCCGTAGATCGTATCAAGAAGGGCGATCGCGTGTGCATGCCGTTCAACGTCGGTTGCGGTTTCTGCGAAAATTGCGAACGCGGTCTGACGGGGTTTTGCCTCACGACCAACCCCGGAACCGCCGGCGCAGCGTATGGCTTTGCCGAGATGGGGCCGTGGCAAGGCGGTCAGGCAGAGTTGATGCGCGTTCCTTATGCGGACTTCAATTGTCTGAAGCTGCCCGAGGACGCCAAAGAGAAGGAGGACGACTATGTCATGCTCTCCGACATCTTCCCTACAGGTTGGCATGGCGTCGAACTGTCCGGTTTCCTGCCCGGCGAAAGCATCGCCATCTACGGCGCTGGTCCGGTCGGTTTGATGGCCGCGCACTCAGCCCAAATCCGCGGTGCCTCTCAGATCTTCGTGGTCGATTCTCACGATGACCGCTTGAAACTGGCCGAGGCGATGGGCGCTATTTCGATCGATATGCGAAAGGGCGATCCCGCCCAGCAGATCCTTGACGCAACCGGCGGCCTCGGAACCGACCGGGGGGTCGAAGCGGTCGGGTATCAGTGTTGCGATCGCCACGGCAAGGAGCGCAGCAATTACACCATGAACTGCCTCGTTAAAAGCACGAAGGCCACCGGCGGAATCGGCGTCGTCGGCGTGTTCATTGCGGAAGACCCGAACGCGCCCGACGATCTCCAGAAGGAAGGCAAGATTGCGTTCGACTTCGGCACCTTCTGGTTCAAGGGGCAGAAGATCGGCACCGGACAATGTAATGTAAAGCATTATAACCGGCGGCTGATGAATCTTATCGAGCATGGCCGGGCCAATCCTGCCCAAATCATCTCGCACCGACTGTCTCTCGATCAGGCGCCAGACGCCTACAAGCATTTCGACGAGCGCGATGCTGGTTGGACGAAGGTCGTGCTCAAGCCGGGCACCTGACCTTAGTCTTCGACGGAATAGGAGATAAATTATGACTTTGGAAGGCAAATCAGTTGCCATTCTGATCGCACCCCGCGGGACCGAAGAACCAGAATTCTCGAAGCCCAAGCAAGCTGTCGAGGACGCTGGTGGCAAAGTGACTGTGGTCAGTTTTGAACCGGGCAAGGCTCGCACAGTCAATAGCGATCTTGACGAGGGCGGCAGCTATACTATCGACAAGACGTTTTCCGAGGTCAAAGCCGACGATTTCGACGGACTTGTTGTGCCCGGAGGCACTGTCGGTGCCGACAAGCTGCGCGGCAGCGTCGAGGCAATTGGTTTCATCCGGGCTTTCTTCGATCAGAAAAAACCTGTTGCGGCTATATGCCATGCACCCTGGACATTGTTCGAGGCGGGCGTGCTTAAGGGTCGCACCTTGACGTCCTACCCGACGTTGAAGGTCGATATCGAGAACGCCGGCGGTGCATGGACCAATGAGGAAGTCGTGGTCGACAACGGCCTTGTTACCAGCCGCGATCCCAATGATTTGCCCGCCTTCTGTGCCAAACTCGTTGAGGAAATCGCAGAAGGTGCGGGCGCAGCGCTCGCAGCAGGTAATTAAGACGGGGCGTTTCGACGAACCATGTGAGGGCCCTCTCCCTGGAGAAGGTCCGCACAAAGCAAGCGTGGCGGATGGCCAGCGATTGGCCGTCCGCCACGCCGCGTATCACACGAACACGGCGCACCGGACGGGCACTCAAACCCTAGGGTCAGGACTCGTCAAATCAAAGCCAGAAGATGACGGCTGCAGCTATGCAAATGCTTGAGAAGAATGTGTGCGCGCATCGGTCGTGTGTGAATTCGCCTCCAGTCCTTGAGTTTGCCGAACATGTTTTCGATTTTGTAGCGCTTTTTATAGAGCGCCGGATCATACGGAATGGCGACCTTCCGGTTTGCCCGAGATGGAATGCACGCAGCGATCTTGCGGGCGGCCAAGGCGTCTCGAAACCAGTCGGCGTCATAGCCCTTGTCGGCCAGCAAGGACTTGGCCTTGGGAAAGGCGGGAAGCATCTTTGCCGCCCCTTTATAATCGCTCATCTGCCCTTCGCTCAGAAGCAGGATTAGTGGACGGCCGTGGCCATCGCAGACGGCATGCAGCTTGGAGTTCAGGCCGCCCTTGGTGCGTCCGATATGTCTGGGAACATCCCCTTTTTTAGCAGACTGGCTGCGGTGCGATGGGCTTTCAAGTGGGTGGTGTCGACCATCAGTTGTTCGGGCTTGCCGCGCCTGGCGGTCAGTTCGGCAAAAATCCGGTTGAATACGCCCAGCCTGCTCCAGCGGATGAAACGGTTGTAGATCGTCTTGTGAGGACCGTATTCTCTTGGTGCGTCGCGCCAGCGCAGCCCATTGCGCAAGACGAAGATGATACCACTCAAAATCAGCCGATCATCAACGCGCGGGACACCGTGGGACAGTGGGAAATACGGCTCGATACGGCGCATCTGTGCCTCCGACAACAGCAGCAAGTCACTCATCGAAGGGCTCCTTTCGATCCAAGTGAATCAAAGCCGTGGCCATCACGAAAGTCATTTAATAGGTCCTGAGCCTAAGCCGCGTCAACCGCGGTGACACATCGCCCGCTCCCGCTTCGAGATTCGACCCATTCCAACGTGTGGATGAGATGCACCTGATCGAACGTGCGTTCGGCCAGATTTACGACCTACAGCGCCGCCTTGAGATAGCGGGCGGTGAGACTGCCTTCCGCTTCCGCAACGACGCCAGGGACGCCGCTGGCAACGATACGGCCCCCATCTTCCCCGGCCCCCGGTCCCAGGTCGATGATCCAGTCCGCCTGTGTGATGGCGCGCATGTCATGTTCGACGACTACGACGGTATTGCCGGCGTCTACGAGGCCCTGAAGGTGTTGCATCAGCCGGTCACCATCGGAGGGGTGAAGCCCCGAAGTTGGCTCGTCGAGGATGTAGATCGTGTTGCCGCGTTGAGCGCGTTGCAGTTCAGTCGCCAGCTTGATGCGCTGCGCCTCCCCGCCAGACAGCTCGGTCGCCGGCTGACCGAGCCTCAGATAACCAAGGCCGATCTCCCGCAACACGTCGAGGGAGCGCATCACAGATGCCTCGCCAGCGAAGAAATCGCACGCATCGTCGACCGTCAGTTCGAGCACCTGGGCGATATTGCGCCCGTTCCATTCGACTTCGAGCGTTTGCGGGTTGTAGCGAGAGCCATGACAGGTCGAGCACGGGGCAAAAACGCTCGGCAGGAACTGCAGCTCCACCATGACGTATCCCTCGCCCTCGCACACAGGGCAGCGGCCTTGCGCGACGTTGAACGAGAACCTTCCCGGGCTGTAGTGCCGCCGGCGGGCGAGCGGCGTATCAGCAAAGATCCGTCGCACATGGTCGAACATGCCGCTGTAGGTGGATAGGTTCGAGCGCGGCGTGCGGCCGATCGGTTTCTGATCGACCCGCACAAGCCTGCGAACATGCTCCAGGCCTGCGACAATGCGTCCCCCAGTTGCCTCCCGCGCGACGTCGAGCAGCGGATCGACATCATCTTCTTCGGCTGCCGGCGAGGGGCCACCGAGATGCTCGGCGACGAGTTCCGGCAACGCCTGGCTTACAAGGCTGGACTTGCCCGATCCCGAAACCCCAGTGACCGCCGTAAAGCAGCCGATCGGAAGCTCGACATCAAGGCCGTGCAGATTATTGCGGGTTACGCCTTCCAGCCGGAGCCACGCTCTGGCTTCGCGCGGTGTCCGATCATTGGGAACGCGCTTGTCGAACAGATATCGGCGCGTGATCGATGCTTCAACGTCCGCCAACCCGGCGATCGGACCGCTGTAGATCACCTCGCCACCCTTCTCGCCAGCTCCCGGCCCAACATCGACCAGCCATTCGGCATGGCGGATCACGTCGAGATCGTGCTCGACGACGAACAGGGAGTTGCCCGCCGCCTTGAGACGCTCGAGGATGGTGAGCAAGGCTTCTCCATCCGCCGGGTGGAGCCCCGCTGACGGTTCGTCCAGCACATAGACCACACCAAACAGCTGGGACGACAGCTGTGTAGCCAGGCGCAAGCGCTGCAATTCGCCTGATGAAAGCGTCGGCGTGCTGCGGTCGAGCGAGATATACCCAAGCCCCAGATCGACAAGCGCGCCGATCCGTTCGAGCAATTCGGAGGCCAAGCGCTGTGCGGCGACCCGCTTTTCATCGGAAAGGTTGGGTGTGCGGCGCACATCGGGCGCGCTCTTGTGGGCGGAACCGCCAGCTGCAACCCGTCGTTCTACTGCCGCATCGCGGGCCGCCTTCCCCAGAATATGCCCCTTCGTTGTCGCTTCGGCCGTCCCGAACTCACCTTGCGCAATGGGGATGAGCAAGTCCCTAAGCTTCAGCAGTGTCAGGTCGCCGAACTCGGCAATATCAAGCCCGGCGAACGTCACTGACAGGGCTTCGCGCTTCAGGCGCTTGCCTTGACAGGTCGGGCAATCGCGGCCGATGATATATTGCGAGACACGCTTCTTCATCAGAGCGCTTTTGGTGTTGGCGAAGGTTTCCAGCACGTAGCGACGCGCGCCGGTGAAGGTGCCCTGATAGCTCGGCTCCATCCGGCGTTTGAGGGCAACGCGCGTCTGCTCAGGGCTCAGTCCCGCATAGACCGGCACCGTCGGCGTTTCGTCGGTGAAGAGAATCCAGTCGCGATCCTTCTTTGGCAGATCGCGCCATGGCGTATCGACGTCATAACCAAGCGACACAAGAATATCGCGCAGGTTTTGGCCGTGCCACGCCGGAGGCCATGCGGCGATTGCCCGCTCGCGAATGGTGAGTGTATCGTCGGGTACCATCGTCGCCTCAGTCGCGTCATAGACGCGCCCGATTCCGTGGCATGTCGGGCAGGCCCCCGCGACCGTGTTGGGCGAGAAATCCTCAGCATAGAGCATCGGCTGATTGCGGGGATATTCGCCGACGCGCGAATAGAGCATCCGCACCAGGCTGGAGAGCGTCGTCACGCTGCCGACGGAAGACCGCGCATTTGCCGAACCGCGTTGCTGCTGCAAGGCGACAGCAGGCGGCAATCCGTCGATCGCGTCGACCTCCGGCACGCCGGCCTGATCGATCAGGCGGCGCGCATAGGGGGCGACCGATTCCAGGTAGCGCCGTTGCGCCTCCGCATAGAGGGTTCCAAATGCAAGTGACGACTTGCCCGATCCCGATATTCCGGTGAACACCACGAAGGCATCGCGGGGAATATCCACATCGATATTCTTGAGGTTGTTCTGTCGCGCTCCACGAACCTTCACGCAAGCGGGCGGCCCCGTATGCCCATGATCGGTGGCCGGCGTCGTCGCGTGAATATCCTTGCTCTTCAATTCAGTCTTCCTGCCCTATACGCCCGTGCGGCCCGTGGTTCATCACAGTCGGGTAACAGATGAATGCATTTCCGACTCAATACATCCAACGGCCAGGCTGGCCCGATGTTCGGCACCTTTGAAATATTTTTCCAGCATTAGACAAAGGTTACGACAAAACCATTTTTCCCGTTGGGTCGCGCGACGAGGCCACACACACTCCGCTGGTAAGCGCCTGGGCCAGGCGGCCCTGGTCCGTGCCGCTATCGGCATGTAACGACCGCACTTCGGCGCTTGTTACCGCATCGCGAAGCGTTGCCCATTTGCCAGAGCGCGCTTCATCATGGCCGGGGTCGGGCCATGATGACGGCCGAGTTGTCAATCCGAGCGCCTCGCGCCGCTTCGGATCGGCGGGTCAGTAGTGAATGACCGTGCGGATCGACTTGCCTTCGTGCATCAGTGCGAAGGCCTCGTTGATCTCCTCCAAACCCATCGTGTGGGTTACGAATGGGGCCAGATCGATATCGCCTCTCATCGCGTCCTCGACCATGCCGGGGAGCTGTGTCCGTCCCTTGACGCCACCGAAAGCGGACCCCTTCCATACGCGGCCCGTGACGAGCTGGAATGGGCGGGTGGAGATTTCCTCGCCCGCGCCGGCAACGCCAATCACGATCGACTGACCCCAGCCACGGTGCGCTGATTCAAGCGCGGCGCGCATGACGTGGACGTTGCCGATGCACTCGAAGGTATGATCGATGCCCCAGCCCGACATCTCGATCAGCACTTGCTGGATGGGCTTGTCATGGTCCTTGGGGTTGATGCACTCGGTCGCACCGAACTGGCGTGCCAGCTCGAACTTGGACGGATTGGTGTCGATGGCGATGATGCGACCCGCCTTCGCCTGGCGCGCACCCTGAATCGCCGCGAGGCCGATGCCGCCGAGGCCGAACACGGCGACCGAGTCTCCGGGCTGGACCTTGGCGGTATTGTGGACTGCGCCGATGCCGGTCGTGACGCCGCAGCCGAGCAGGCAGACATGTTCGGGGTTTGCCTCGGGATTGATCTTGGCGAGCGAGACTTCGGCGACGACAGTATATTCACTGAAGGTCGAGCAGCCCATGTAGTGATAGATGGGCTGACCTTTGTAGGAAAAGCGGGTCGTCCCATCGGGCATCAAGCCCTTGCCCTGCGTTTCGCGGACAGCGACGCACAGGTTGGTCTTGCCCGAAAGGCAGAAGTCGCACTTGCCGCACTCGGCGGTGTAGAGCGGAATCACGTGATCGCCGGGCCCGACGCTGGTGACGCCTTCACCGACCTCGACAACGATGCCCGCGCCCTCGTGGCCCAGAACCACCGGGAAAACACCCTCCGGATCACTCCCCGCCAGCGTGTACGCGTCGGTGTGGCACACACCGGTGTGCGTCACCCGTATGAGGACTTCGCCTTTCCGGGGTGGGGCGACATCGATCTCGACGATTTCGAGTGGCTTGCCCGCCTCGAAGGCTACAGCGGCGCGAGATTTCATGTTGGGATACCCTCGTTGAGTTAAACTGATTGCTGGTGCGAGCCCGTTGCGTCAGCGCAAATTCGTCGACATTCTCATACTGACAGGGAGTATCTTTACCATACTCCCTAGCAGTATACAAGAGGTGTCCTAAGGAGGATCTCAAACCGAAGAAGGCAGCAGGGGCTGGCTTCTAGGGTCAGGTTCTGTAATTTGCAGAGCTTGGCGGTGTTGTCCCTTGAGGGTTTCAAGGATCTGTCCGCACTGATGGCTGCAGGCAGCGATCGTGCTGTATCGGGTTTCACAAGGTCGAACGTTGCATTGACTCGATGCGGGCTTCTGGCCCATCCGGTAACCTTCGCAGACCATTCGTCCCTGCGTTCCCTCTCGGGACACCGCCCTCGGATCAGCTATCCGGCTTCACCGCTGGCAAATAGATCTTATCTCACCTCATGCATCGAACAAAGTGCCATCGCGCAGCATGGCATGCATGATGACGGCAAGACGACGCGCCAGCGCCACCCGTGCCTTCCGCAGTCCACGCCGCTTGGCGATCTTCATTGCCCAACCCTTGAGCGCAAAGCTCCCGCGACTGCGTGTGAGGATCGAGTTGGCCGCTTCGTAGAGGAGTTTCCGCACCGTGCTGTCACCTTGTTTGGTGATCCGCCCCGTCCAATCGATTTCTCCTGATTGATGACGTTTGGGGACGAGGCCAAAGTAGGCACCGGCAGTGCGTGATTGTCGGAAGCGGCCGACTTCATCAACGGCAGCGACAAAAGCAGCAGACGTTTGCACACCGACACCGGGGATGCTCATGAGTTGCCGGCAAGATTGCGATCGATGAGCGAGCTCACGTAAAACACGATCCATCTCCTTGATCTGCGCCGTCAGGGCTGTTCTCACTGCTAGTAGTGCGGTGATGCTCTGACCCAAACCGGATGTTTTGGCTGCCTCCATCACCCGATCGATAAATGCCTTGCCTTGGCCAGGCCCGGGCTTGAAGCCGAAGGTCGCGCACAGACCGCGGATCATGTTGTCGAGGCGAACTCGAGATTCGACCAGGTGGTTGCGTGTCGTAATGATGCTTCGCACGCCGTGCGCCGCGGGAGATTTGACGTGCATCTCCTTGTAGAACCCGGTTCTGGCCAGTTGGGCCAGGCCGGCAGCGTCATGCGGATCGGTTTTGTTGGCCTTCAATGCCTTTAGGCTTTGATGTGCCTGCCGGGCATCGATGCAGACAATGGGAATATCCAGAGCACGCAAGCCATGGCAGATGGCCGGCGACATACGTCCGGTTTCTATAACAGCTCGTTCGACGCCGCCGACTTCGCGCAATGCATATGCGATCATATCAGGACTGCTCTCGACCTTCATCGAGGCGACCTTCCTACCAGTTTCGTCCACAATGCAGACCTGCGTGGTTTCCATCGACAGGTCCAGTCCGGCATAATACGTCATGGCTGCGTCCTTCTTTCAGCTTTGGATAGCCACAAGTGTGATCCATCTTTCAGGTCCGAGGGAGGCGACCACAAATTACCCGATGACTCGTTGATCACAGCCAAAAGATGACGGTGGCAGCGAGGGCGATGGCGGAGAAGAAGGCCGTAGGGCAGCGATCGTAGCGGGTGGCGACGCGGCGCCAGTCTTTGAGGCGGCCGAACATGATCTCGATGCGGCTGTGGTGCCGATAGCGGCGCTTGTCGTACCGGACGGGCTCGTTGCGCGACCTGCGGCCTGGGATGCAAGGCTGGATGCCCTTGGCCTGAAGAGCGTCCCTGAACCAGTCGGCGTCGTAGCCGCGGTCGCCGAGCAGCCACTGCGCTTTTGGCAGGTCGTCCAGCAGCGCGGCCGCACCGGTGTAGTCGCTGACCTGACCGGCGGTTATGAAGAAGCTCAAGGGGCGACCGTTCGCGTCGGCGACGGCATGGAGCTTGGTGTTCATGCCGCCTTTCGTGCGTTCGATCAGGCGGCCGAGATCCCCCTTTTTACCCGCAGGCTCGATGCCGTGCGGTGCGCCTTCAGGTAGGTCGCGTCGATCATCACCGTTTTGGGTTCGGCGCCCACCGCAGCCAGACCTTCCATGATGCGCGTGAACACGCCTGCCTCACCCCAGCGCTTCCAGCGGTTGTACAGCGTCTTGTGCGGGCCGTACGCGCCAGGAGCATCGCGCCAGCGCAGCTCGTTGCGGTTGACGAACACGATGCCGCTCAGCACCCGCCGGTCATCCACTCGAGGCTTGCCGTGGCTCTTCGGAAAGAACGGCCGCAGCCGCTCCATCTGCTCATTCGTTAGCCAAAACAGGTCGCTCATCCCGGTCTCCTCGCGGAGCCTGAATCAGATCGCGACGCTCATATCAATGGGTCCTGACCCTAGAACGCCGCGGCGCCGGCTTCGGCGACGGCATGGTCTTGTTCGCCGCTGCCGCCGGAGACGCCGATTGCTCCGACCACTTCGCCGTTCTTCTTGAGCGGGATGCCGCCGGCGAAGATCATGATCTTGCCGCCATTCGAGGCGTGGATGCCGAAGAACTGGCCGCCCGATTGACTGTGGGTGGCGAGGTCCTTGGTGGCGATGTCGAAGGCCCGCGAGGTGAAGGCCTTCTTTTGCGAGATGTCGATCGAGCCGATCCAGGCTTTGTCCATGCGGACGTGGGCGACGATGTTGCCGCCGCCGTCGGCGACGGCGATGTTCATCGGCTGGCCGATTTCCTTGGCCTTCATTTCCGCTGCTTCGATAATCCGCTTGGCATCTTTGAGTGTGACCATGACTTTGTCCCGTTGGAGTGAGTGGATAGTTGACTTGTTTCCTGGCGAGCCCATGAAGATATCATCCGGCGGCGTGGCCGGCCAAGGGGCCGCCGCTTCGTGGCCTACTTTCTCACCGCCCTTCACATTGGGCCGAAAGCGTAGGATAGTCGGTGTATCCCTTGGCGCCGCCGCCATAGAGGGTGGTGGGGTCGACCGGGTTCAGCGCCGCGCCGGACTTCAGCCGCTCGACGAGATCGGGATTAGCGATGAACAGGCGGCCGAAGGCGAAGAGATCGGCCTTGCCCGCCGCGAGATCGCCTTCCGCCAGCGCGAGGTCGAAGCCGTTATTGGCGATGAGGGTGCGGCTGAAGCGCTGGCGCAGCGCGCCATAGTCGAACGGGGCGACATCGCGCGGACCACCGGTCGCGCCTTCCACGACATGGATATAGGCAATACCGAGGCCGTCGAGCTGCTCGACGACATGATTGAACAGCGGCTGCTCGTCATCCGAGATCACCGTGCCGCTGGCGGGCGATACCGGCGACAGGCGCACGCCGACACGATCCGCGCCGATCTCCGCTGCCACGGCCTCGGTCACCTCGATCAGCAGGCGGGCGCGGTTCTCGATCGAGCCGCCATAGGCATCAGCGCGGATATTGGAGGATTTGCGCAGAAACTGGTCGAGCAGATAGCCATTGGCGCCGTGCACCTCGACGCCGTCGAAACCGGCCTCGATCGCGTTGGCGGCAGCCTGCCTGAAATCCTCGACGATGCCGGCGATCTCGTGCAGTTCCAGCGCGCGGGGTTCGGACACGGGGGCAAAGCCGTTGTTGACGAAAGTCTGCGTCTCGGCGCGTATCGCCGAGGGCGCCACCGGCGCTTCGCCATTGCGCAGATCAATATGGCTGATGCGCCCGACATGCCAGAGCTGAACGACGATCTTGCCGCCCTTAGCGTGGACCGCATCGGTCACCACGCGCCACGCGGCGATCTGCTCTGGCGTATAGAGGCCGGGCGTGTCCTGATAGCCCTGCGCGCCTTTGGAAATCTGGGTCGCCTCGGTGATGATGAGGCCCGCGCCGGCGCGCTGTGAATAATACTCCGTCGCGAATTGGCTGGGGACGAGGCCGGCGCCCGCGCGGTTGCGCGTCAGCGGCGCCATGACGATGCGGTTGGCGAGCGTGAGGCCGCCCAGCGTGTAGGGGTCGAAAAGCGTCGTGTCGGTCATGGGATCGATGGTCCTTTTGTTCTAATGGGAAAGCAGCCGGCGGGGTCACGCCGTCGCGCGATAGCGCGGCGCGGGAAGCGGCTGGCGGAAGCCGGTCGCGGACAGCGACGCACAGGTTGGTCTAGCCCGACAGGCAGAAGTCGCACTTGCCGCACTCGGCGGTGTAGAGCGGAATCACGTGATTGCCCGGCCCGACGCTGTTGACGCCTTCACCGACCTCGACAACGATGCCCGCGCCCTCGTGGCCCAGAACCACCGGGAAAACACCCTCCGGATCACTCCCCAGCGCAAATTCGTCGACATTCTCATACTGGCAGGGAGTATCTTTACCATACTCCCTAGCAGTATACAAGAGGTGTCCTAACGAGGATCTCAAACCGAAGAAGGCAGCAGGGGCTGGTTTCTAGACTAGCGCGACATCGCTTACGTGGAAGAAGAAACTCACCACGACGATGGCGGCAGAGCGGTCGCAGCGATGCCACATACCGCTCTGTCTAGCTTACTTGACCGCGAGAACATCCCAGCGCTCGATGACCGGCGGCGTGGCCAGAAGCTCATCGGCGTTCTGCATGAGTGCTGCCGCGATCGGACCGTTGAGATGTGCGGTTCTGTCGCCATCATTCTGAAAGGCGTCAAAGATCGCGAAACTGCTTGGTCCGAACTTTACAGCATACCAGACCGGAGTACCCGTTTCGGCTTGTGCCAACGGCAGCGCGTCCTTCAGAAACTTTTCCAAAGCCGCTTCTTTGCCAGGCTTGGCGTCGAGCCGCACGAATAAGCCCATATGTGTCATCTTCATCGTCTCCATCTTTGGTTGTGGTTGGGTTGACTTCGAGCTGCCTGTCGTATCCGCCATTGCGCTTGTCGCGCCGGTAGCGATAACGAGGGCCGCCGTGAGCAGGAATACTTTCATGGTCCTCATGTTCCTTCCTATTTGATCGCGCCATCATCGGCCGCGTCGCTAGACTATCATTGCAACGGAGCGATAGCACTTGGCAAAACTGACAAACCTGATACCATTCTCGCCATGAGCACAGCTACGACAATTTTAGCGCTTGATGGGGTGTTCGATACTGGGCTTGCGGCGTTTCAGGACACCTTAGCAACGGCGCGCGACCTGGCGCCCCCCGCCTTGCGTGAAACTTTGAACTCGTCGGTTTCCAGCATTCGTCGCGCTACACGTACAGCGCACGGCCTCGCAATCCCTACGGTTCGGGCCGACGCCCTCCCAACTCCTGGCTTTGTCTTCGTGCCCGCATTGGGAGCGAAGACGGAGGAAGGCATTGCCGACGCCCTTGCTCATCCCGATGTAAAGCGAGCTGTCGAACTATTGCGAACCTGGCAGGCAAATGGTGCGACTATCGCTGCTGCTTGTACGGGGACATTCGTCCTGGCCGAGACGGGATTGTTAGACAAACAAGAGGCCACCACCAGTTGGTGGCTCGCACCTTTCTTTAGAGCCCGGTATCCCAGCGTTGCACTCGATGACAGCCGTGCGCTGGTGGGTAACGACAGGGTCGTTACCGCAGGCGCGGTGCTCGCACATTTCGATTTGGCGCTCTGGTTCGTTCGTCAGCGGAGCCCCGAACTGGCCGACACCGTCGCTCGCTACCTAATGCTCGATCCTCGCTCGCCTCAAGCCACCTATGCCATCCCGGATCATTTGCGCCACGCCGACCACCTGGTGATGCTCTTCGAGAAGTGGGCGCGTGAAAACCTCGATACGGGCTTTTCCTTGGAGCAGGCCGCGGCCTTTGTCGGGACAAGTGAACGAACTCTGTCCCGCAGAATCAATATGGTGCTGGGCCGCTCTCCATTGTCGTATTTCCAGAGCCTGCGCGTTGAACGAGCGGCTTATCTCCTGAGGACAACCAAATTGGGAATGGATGAGATCGCAGCCCGCACCGGCTATGATAATGCAGCCACTCTCCGCACTCTGCTACGTCGTAAGACTGGCCGCACCGCCTCAGAAATTCGCCGGACGAACCATTTAGGAGTGCAGGATTAGACTAAGTGCGGGAGAACACGGGCAAGAAAATGAGCCTGAAATTGTCATTTAAGATAAGTACGCAGAATCTTCATTACGCCCTCCACGCCGTCATCGTGATCGCCACCTGCGCCTCCGACGGCCCGATCTGCGCCCGCACCGAATGTTTCCCTGAGATGACTCTGCATCACTTCTGCCATCAGTCCATTTGTCGCACCACGCATGGCGACAATTTGCTGCAGCAGGGGAGCGCAATCGGCCCCCGCTTCGATCGCGCGTTCCAGAGCGTCCGCCTGACCCTTGATACGCCGCAAGCGTGTGATGGCTCGCTTCTTGTCCTCTGATGAATGTGGCATCGCGTTTTCCCGAGAATTCGCTCCAGTATACTATAGAGGGGGGGAGTTTCAATCCTGCACAGAGCTGGGCGTTTTTCTAATCGGGCGAGGTTCCGGTCATGCTCTCAAGCCTGCGCCACGAGCAGCCTTGGCATGGGCGCCGAGGGTCCGATCCTATGTCGGGGAAGGGGGGAGCGATCGCTCACTCCCCCCGGTATGCCGGTCAGACCGTAACGACGACTTTGCCGATCTGGTCGTTCGATTCGAGGAAGCGGTGAGCGTCCTGGATGGCGTCGAGCGGGAAAGTGCGCGCGATCCGCGGCTTGAGCGCGCCCGATTCCAGACCCGCCACGATGAACGCCTTGGCGCGATCGAGGGCGGCATCGTCCGAGACGATCTCGCTGTAGAGATACCCCTTGAGCGTGAGGCTCTTGCCCAGCACGGAGAACAACGGGAACGGCGTCGGTTCGCCGCTGAGCGCGCCGTATTCGAGCAAGATGCCGCCGCGTGCCATGCTCTCGGTCAGCGGCTCGAACGACGGGCCTCCGACCGGATCGAGCACCACGCGCGCACCCTGACCATCGGTTATCTCCATCACCCTCGCTACCAGATCCTCTTCCCCGGTCGCGACGACATGATGTGCACCGGCATCGATCAGGGCCTGGCGCTTGGCGCCGGTACGCGTCGTCGCGATTACCGTCGCGCCGACCATCCGCGCAATCTGGAAGGCAGCAAGGCCGACGCTGCTGGAGGCAGCAGTGACGATGACGAAATCGCCCTCGCCGAGTTTCGCCTGCTCCACCAGCGCACCCCAGGCGGTGACATACTGCATCCACACGGCCGCCGCTTCCTCGAACGACAGCGCCGCCGGATGCTTGACGACGAGGCGGGCGGGCACGTTGGCGACCTCGCCATAAGTGCCCCAGCGCGCGATATCGAGCGGGGGGATGACGCTGACGGCTTCGCCTTCCGCAAACCCGGTCACGTCCGCGCCGACCGTAACGACAGTGCCGGCAGCCTCATAGCCAAGGCGGCTTGGGAACTCGGCTTCCTGGAGGTAGGCATGGTTGCGGAACATCACCTCGGCGCGGTTTATGCCTATCGCCTTTACCGCGATCTGCACTTCGTCGGCTGCGGGCGCGGGGACTGCCACATCTTCAATCCTGAGGACGCTGGCGTCGCCATATTCGTGGATACGGACGATGCGGCTCATTGGAGACTCCTTGATTATTGAATAATCGTTCTGTAAGGTAGCGGACCGCCAGTTTCAAGATATTATTTATCGATCGTTCCATATCGTGGACCAGAGATGACAGAGACGAAAGCCCGTCGCCGCGCAGGTCGCCCTCGTGTGTTCGACACTGACGCTGCGCTCGACAAGGCGGTGCGGCTGTTCTGGCAGCGCGGTTACGAGGCGACATCGATGGCCGATCTGGTGGCGGAGACTGGCGTCGCCGCCGCCAGTCTCTATGCAGCGTTTGACAACAAAGCGGGGCTGTTTGCGGCGGTGATCGAGCGCTACGCCGCGACGTTCAGCGTCCACCTCTATGCACCCATCAACGATCCGGCGTTGTCCACCTACGAGGCCGTCAAAGGCCTGCTGGAACGAGCGGCGTCATCATTCTCGGAACCTGGAACGCCGGCCGGCTGCTTCATGTATTCGGCAGCGGTAGCCGTTTCGCCGGCGTCCGCCGCCATCGAATGCCTGCTGCGCGACAAGCGTATCGCGGCGGAGGCCCTCCTGATCGAGCGTCTGCAACGCGGCGCCGCGCAGGGCGAGCTTGCGGCCAACACCGATCCGGCCGTGCTAGGCAAATTCATCAATACGGTCATGGAAGGCATGTCCGTTCAGGCGCGCGACGGCGCTACGATCAACGAACTGCTCTCCATCGCCAAAATGGCACTCGATAGATGGCCGGCCGCGATATGATCGTTACATGGTGGTCATCTGCCAATCCGCCTCCCGCGACCGAACAGTCGAACTCATCTCATAGGACGAAAGCACATGAAACACGTGACATTGCCCGGCGGGGAAGAGGTTCCTTCAATGGGTCAAGGCACCTGGAAGATGGGTGAGCGTGCCGAGCGGCGATCCGATGAAATCGCCGCGCTGCGCGTCGGTGTCGAGCTGGGCATGACGCTGATCGATACCGCTGAAATGTACGGCGATGGTGCGGCGGAAACGCTGATCTGCGAAGCGCTCGGCGACCGTCGCGACAAGTTATTCCTCGTCAGCAAGGCGTATCCACAGAACGCATCGCGCTCCCGCCTTGCCGGTGCGTGCGAGGCGAGCCTGAAGCGGCTCGGCACCGATCGGCTCGACCTCTACCTGCTCCACTGGCGGGGATCAGTGCCGCTCGCTGAAACGATAGAGGCAATGGAGGCGCTCAAATCGGCAGGAAAGATCCGACACTGGGGTGTCAGCAATCTCGATACCGACGATATGGAAGAGCTTGTCGCTGCGGGCGGGGATGGCTGCGTGACCGATCAGATCCTCTACAATCTCGTCCGGCGAGGCCCTGAGTTGGACCTGTTGCCGTGGCTCGCCCAGCACAAAGTGCCAGTGATGGCGTATAGTCCCGTCGAGCAGGGACGCCTCTCAAGCCATCCCGCCCTCGACAAAGTAACGGCCCAGGTTGGCGCAACCCCTGCGCAGGTCGCACTTGCCTGGACGTTGCGCCACGATGGCCTCATCGCCATCCCGAAAGCGAGTTCGATTGCACATGTGCGGGAGAACCGCGCGGCCGCAGATATCGTGCTCTCCGACGCCGACCTTGCGACACTCGATGCGGCATTTCCCCGGCCAGCGGGCCGTCGCCCACTCGAAATGCTGTAGCGTCAGATGGCGACATCCTCTCTCAAAGCAACCGAACGCAAATCGGATCGTCTCGAGGCGTTCATGGACGCGGTGCTGGCAATTGCCATCACCCTTCCGGTGACCGAACTACACGCACCAGAGCCGACTGACGGCGACCTAGCAGCGGCATACCTAAAGCTGGCACCGGAATATGCGGCCTACGCCCTTAGCGTGATCCTGATCGGCCTTTACTGGACTTCCAGCCACTTAACCGGCAAGCTTCTGCAAAAAACCGATCATGGCTACAATCTGCTGAGCATCGGCTTTCTTGCCGCTGTCAGCATCACGCCATTTCCTGCGCGGCCGCTCATCGAGCATCTCGGCGGTGACGCGGAAAGCAAGACCGCCGTTTTGGCCTATCTGGGCGTGGCAGCGGCGCCGGCGACGTGGTGGTTCGTGCGTTGGGTCTATGCAACCGCGAGGGGGCTTCCAGACCCGCGCCTGACGGACGCCTACCTTAGACGAACAACCATCAAATTCGCCGTCACTGCCGGAGCCTATTGGGCAGCGTTCGTCCTGGCTTTCTGGAATTGGCGTGCTGGACTGATCGTCGCGGGGATCGTTACGTTGAGCTATATCGTTCCGCCCGCAAAGCCCAGCTACAAGCCAGGCCAAGAACCGGAGAATGGCTGAGACCGGCTATAGACCCGGCACGGCGGAGGCTCACATCGCCTAATCAATCCAGGATCTTATCGATCGTGATGGGCAAGGACCGCACCCGCTTACCGGTCGCGTGATAGATCGCATTGGCGATCGCAGCTGCGGTGCCGACGATGCCGATCTCGCCGAGGCCTTTCACGCCGAGCGGAGTCACCTCGGGATCGGGTTCATCGACGAAGATCACCTGGATGTCGTGGATGTCGGCGTGCACGGGCACATGGTATTCGCCGAAGTTGTGGTTCATCCACCGTCCCAGCCGGTGGTCGGGGAAGGTCTCCTCATGGAGCGCCATGCCCATGCCCATCACCACGCCGCCAATGATTTGGCTGCGCGCCGTCTTCGGGTTGATGATGCGGCCGGCGGCGACCGCATCGACGATGCGGGTGACGCGGATCACGCCCAGCTCCTCGTCCACCTTCACCTCCGCGAAGATGGCGCTGTGGGTGTTCTTGGACTTTTGCAGACCCTTCCACATGTCGCCGAACCCGGGCGCAGCGGTCGCTTCCTCCTCGATCTCCGTCAGGTCCGCGGCGCGCATCGCATCGCCGAACGGCACCCGGACGGTCGGCGTGTCCTTCAGCACCAGGCAGCCGTCCTCGAAGAGCACGTCGTCTATCTTCGCGTCGCCCAGCGGTTCACCAGCGATCTTGCCGGCCGCCTTCAGGAGCTTCTTGCCGACCGCCTGACACGCGAGCTGCACCGCCGCGCCGGACGATGCCGCCCCCCACGACCCCCCTTCGACCGGGGCGGTCGGCAGGTCGGAGTCGCCCAGCTTGGCGGTGATCTGCTCAGGGGGTAGGCCTAGCGTGTCGGCGGCGACCAGGGTCATCACCGTGTAGCTGCCGGTGCCGATGTCCGACGTCGCGCACGCTACTTCCAGATGTCCGTTGGCCGTGAGCTTCGCGCTCGCAGACGTCTTGGAAAATTGCGCGTCCCACATGCCGGTCGCGCAGCCCCAGCCGACCAGCTCCTTGCCATCGCGCATCGAGCGCGGCTCCGCCGAGCGCTCGCTCCATCCGAACGCCTCGGCCCCTTCGCGAAACGCCTCTCGCAACGCCTTGCTGGTGTATGGCGTTCCGTTCATCGCATCGATGGGCGAGTAGTTGACGAGCCGGAACTCGAGCGGATCGACCTTGGCGACATAGGCCATCTCGTCAATCGCGATCTCGAACAGCGTCATGCCGGTCGCAGCCCCCGGCGCGCGCATGTCCGCCGATGTCGCCGTATCGATCTGAGCGACGGTATATTCTGCGTCGGCATTGGGGCAGTCGTAATTCATCAGCCCCCAGGTGACGACGTTCTCCATATTGTCTTCGTAGCGCGAGGTGGAGGTGGTCGCCTCGTTGCGGATCGCGGTGAGCTTACCGGTCGTCTCCGCGCCCAGCGCGATGCTCTGGATCGCCTGGGGGCGATAGGCGTGGCTGAACATCTGATTGCGGGTCATCGTGACCCGGACCGAGCGTTCCAGCATCTTGGCGGCAAGGACCGCCAGGAACACCTGATGCTGTGGCCGCAGGCCCGAGCCGAAGGCGCCGCCGACATAGGGGTTGAGCACGCGTACCTTCTTTTTCGAAAAGCCGAAGACGCTGGCAAGGTAGGCATGCACCCCCTGCGAACCTTGGGTCTTATCCCACACGGTGATGCTACCGTCGCCGTGCCATTCGACAGTGGAGCCGAACATCTCCATGGGATTATGGTGTTCCGGCGCGAGCCGGTAGTCGCCGGCCACCTTGAGCGGAGCGTCCGCGAACGCCTGTGCCGCGTCCCCGCGGTTTTTCGGCGCCATGTAGCCGCTGCGCTTTTTCTTCGGCACGTACTTATCGCCGACCGCAACCTCGAAGTCGGTATTGTGCGCCTCCGCCTCGTAGGCGACCTCGACCAGGCTGGCGGCGTAGCGCGCTGCCTCGAACGTCTCGGCCATCACCAGCGCGATGGGCTGCTGGCTGAACTGGATGCGGTCATCGTAGAGTGGCCGGAATGGCGAGCCGGGGATTTTCAGCTCGTCCTGGTAGCTGTGGTCGGTCCAGGCGACGTGCGGCCGGTTGAGGTGCGTGATGACCTCGACGACGCCGGGCACGGCGCGCGCAGCTTCCTCACCGATATTGACGATCCGCCCTTTGGCGATCGCGGCCTCGACGATGTAGCCGTACAGCAGGTTCTCCACTGGATGCTCGGCGGCATAGCGCGCCGTGCCGGTGACCTTCTCGACGCCATCGACGCGGTTGATCGCGCTGCCGATTCCGATTTTCGCTGCGGTAGCCATGATGTCTGTTCCTTAAGCGACGCGCTTGTCGGTCTGCGATTGCGGGGTGGCTTCGGCGGCCTGCTTCAGCGCACGGACGATCCCCTTGCGCGCGAGCGGGATCTTGAAGTCGTTCTCGCCCTGACCGACCGCCTCGGCGAGCAGGGCGTCGGCGAAAGCGCCGAACGCCTGCGGCGACGGCTGCTGTCCCTTCAGCAGCTTCTCGGCTTCCCTGCTGCGCCATGGCTTGTGCGCAACGCCGCCGAGCGCCACCCGCGCTTCAGCGATGGTGCCGCCTTCGACCCGCATCGCGACGGCTATCGAAACCAGCGCGAAGGCGTAGGACAGGCGATCGCGCAGCTTCAGGTAGGTGTAGTTCTGGGTGAAATCTTCGGCCGGCAGGTCGATGCCCGTCACCAATTCGCCGGGCTTCAGCGTGTTGTCGCGCCACGGCTCGTCGCCGGGCAGCCGATGATAATCGGCGATCGGGATCGCTCGGTCGCCGTCCGGACCGGTCACCTGGACGGTCGCGTCGAGCACCGCCAGCGCGACGCACATGTCCGATGGGTGCGTGGCGATGCACTGGTTGCTCGCGCCCAGGATGGCGTGGATGCGATTGACCCCGCCGATCGCGCCGCAGCCGGAGCCCGGCTTGCGCTTGTTGCAGGGCGTGGCGACGTCATAGAAATAATAGCAGCGCGTGCGCTGGTTGAGGTTGCCGCCATTGGTCGCGGCGTTGCGCAACTGGGGGCTGGCGCCGGCAAGGATCGCGGAGGACAGCAAGGGATAGCGTTGCTCGACCCGCGCGTCCCAGGCCGTATCGGCGTTCGGCACGAGCGCGCCCAGCCGCAGTCCACCGCCGTCCAGCTCCTCGATCGCGTCCAGCGGCAGCCGGTTGATGTCGATCACCGTAATCGGCCGATCGACGTTCTCCTTCATCAGGTCGATCAGGTTGGTGCCGCCCGCCAGATAGCGGACCTGCTCTCCGGCACCTGCCTGCACCGCTTCGGCGACGCTGGTCGGGCGGGCATAGTCGAAGCGGTTCATGCCTTTTCTCCGATCACGTCGAGCACCGCATCGATGATGTTCGAATAGGCGCCGCACCGGCACAGATTGCCGCTCATCAGCTCGCGAACCTCGTCCCGAGTCCTGGCCTTGCCTTCGTTGATGAGGCCCTGCGCGGAACAGATCTGGCCAGGCGTGCAGTAGCCACACTGGAACGCGTCGTGGTCGCAGAAGGCGGATTGCAGCGGGTGGAGGTCGCCCGGCTGACCCAGCCCCTCGATCGTCGTGATCTCCGCACCGTCCAGCGTCACCGCCAGCTTGAGGCACGAGTTGATGCGGCGCCCGTCGATCAGCACGGTGCACGCGCCGCACTGGCCGTGGTCGCAGCCCTTCTTGGTGCCGATCAGGTCTTCGCCTTCCCGCAGCAGGTCGAGCAACGTCGTCCAGGGTTCGATCGCGCGGGTGCGCGTCTCACCGTTGATCGTCAGCGTGGTCGGCACCGTGCCGATCGGCACGGCGGCGTATGTGGCGGAGTTGATGGCTGTCGGCATGATTGGCGCTTTCCTGCTTCGGGTTAGGCCGGGATGGCGGTGATGTCGGCGGTGTTTTCCTCGGCGACCCCGTTCTCGCGGTGGCGAAAGGCGGACAGCGCACGATACACCTGCAGCCGCGCCCTCATCACCGATCCAAGCGGCCGATGCGCGGCCAGGCTATTCGCGGGACGAAAGGTCATCACCTCGTCGAAGTAGCGCACGCGCGCCGGGCTGTACGCCTCCTGCGCAGGGATGCGGATCGTGGCTACGGTGCGATACTGGCTGTCCTGCGACGGCCACTCGATCGAGGCGTCCTCGATCGGCTGCGTCTCCGCGTTCGCCCAGAGCTGGACCTTGAGCTCAAACACCGCCTCATGGTCACGGAAATAGTCGATCGCGGCGTGGCGGAAGCCGTCCTCGTCCGCGTGCGGGTCGAGCCGCCAATCGCTCAGCGCGTCCTGCGTCTGCGACGCCGGCACCGCGCCGAGCTTGGCGACGTAATCGCCATAACGCACCGGCGCCTGGCTGAAATAATCGTCGCCGATCGGGTGGCTGAACGGATGGCCAAAGAAATCCGCCTTTGCGGAAGCTGTGTCGAACAGGCCCAGCACCTTGTTGAAGTTGCGTGCCAGCGACGACACCGTACTCTTCACGCCCTCGGGCATCGGCGTCGCCGCCCCGATCTTCTTCGCGTCGCTGAGGAAGCCGCTCGCCGTGCCCGACGGAAAGGTGCGCCCCGTGGCCAGCACGAAATCCTGGGTCGGTGCATCGTGGCCGGGCAGCTTCTCGCCCTCGACTCCAAACACCTTGATCGCCATGCCCCGGTGGGTTGACACGCGGTCGTCCAGCGTTTCGCCCGGCCCCTGGGCGAAGCGGATCGCGACGTCGTAGCTGCCCGCCGTGGCGAACAGTCCCTGCGCCAGCTCCGGCGGAAGGTCGTCCGCGATCGTCAGCGTGCCGACGACGCAGGCCGAGCTTTTGGCATGGCTGGCGCGCACGGCGTGCTGCTCGCGCTTCTCGACCGCCTCGCTCTGATGCGTCATGCCTTGGATGATGCCGTCGATCGTTTCCTGTTCGCCGGGCTCGGGGGTCTCGATGTCGTCGCGGTAGCGCAGGTAGGTCATAGCGATCCTCAACGGGTCGGAACGAATGAGTACAGCTCGGTGCGGATCGACGGGGGAGCGCCCGGCGTGAACCATGGCGTGTCCTGGATGTGGCTGGCGGTGACGTAAATCGTCCCATCGGGCCCTTCGGCGAAGGTGTCGGGCCAGCGTAGCCGCTTATCGGTCAGGACGATCTCCGTCTTTAACCCGGCGAGCCGCCGGATCGAATAATCGGTGGGCGAGGTAATGTAGAGCGTCCCCGCCTTGCTCATCCACAGCCCATCGGCGACGGCGGTGGTGGCGACGGTCTGCACCGCGCCACCGCGGTCGCGCTCGCTGACGTCGGCGCGCAGCTTGTCTGTGGCGATCGAAAAAAGCGTCTTTCCGGTCAGCGCCTGCCAGTACAGCGTCTTCCCGTCATTCGAGATCGCAATGCCATCGGAGGCGAACGCGGGCTGACGCCCATCGGGGCGGACAAGCGGCTTGCCCTCGATCGCGACGGTGACGCTCTTGTCGATCTGGGTCGACGGATGGCCGTCGAGAGCACGGAAGCTCTTTCCGTCGCCCAGGTCGACGACGATGATTGCTCCGCGCGTGCCGCTATCGGTGATGTAGCCGGTCCGACCATCGGGCGAGAAGCGGATGTCGTTGAGGTAGGTGCCCTGCAGCGCGACGTCGCCTGGCACTGCGATGACCTTGGTCACCTTGTTCGTCTTCAGGTCGATGCGGACGAGCTTCGGCGCGCCCTCCAAGATCTTCTCGTTGCCGGGCGCGCCGGGATCGAGCACCCAGAGATTGCCGTGGCCGTCGGGAACGATCGACTGGACGCAGACGAAGTGCTCGCCGACCGACATCTTGTTCGCCTTGGCGTTACGCCAGCTGTTCCACTTGACGTCGGGATAAGGCCGAAGCGATCCGTCGGCCATCACCTCGGCAACTGAGATCGGCGCGTCGTCGGTCCAGCGTGGAAAGTTGACGAACCGGCGTCCATCGGCAGTGACGGCGACGCCGGTAACCTGGTGGTCGAAGCGCGCCACCTGCGTCAGCGCGGCGCTGCGTCCAGTCTGGGCAAAGGCGGCGTTTGCCAGCGCTACCGTGACAACTCCCAACCCGATCAAAACACCGAACTTCCGCATCGGGCTGCTCCCTTTTACCGGACGCGACCCGCGGCGGTTTGGTGGTCAACAAACGTGGTCCATGATTTGTTCCAGGAAAACCAGAAGATAAAACAGATTAGACAGAATCCTAATCGCACGGGCGTGTAAATGCATTAGCCGTTGCCACCCAGAGCTCACGGGGTTCGACACCGTAATTGGTCGGGGCAGACAAGACCCGGTGGTGCCTGCTGGGTCAGGCCAGCCGCGCGCTAGCGGCATTCCCGTCAGCGTCGTTGCACTGGTTTGCGCACAGCATTCATTTTCCGATATGGGGCATGCCGGGTGAAACAACTACGGTCATCGTGGGGGCTACTACGAACTAAGACCGTTGGACGTTTTACGGAAAGGGCCACTGGACGACGGACCCAAAACGACCGGTTTCTAAATCTCGGACCATCTATCGCGGGTTAACTGGTCTAACCGCGCATCCATCGCATTCCGGTTCGATGCTGCTGCGATTTTGGAAGTCCTGAGCTTTCCCAAAATTCGATCGTTTGAGGGAAAACTGGCGGCTGTCACGAATGGCAGCTCATCGCTAATCCGTTTCAGAAGCAGACCGTCGCCTTTCCACCCCTTCCGTGCCGAAAGTTGCAATCACGGCGTCCTATCTCCAGCCGTAGCGACGTCTACACCCAGAAGATGTCAACAGATTGCACCGAAATTCAGCACGCGAAACGCGAGTGTTCGGAAAATGATCGTTTTCCTTACATTCTAATCATCCTTGGCTTTGCCCTGGATTTTGGCAGTCTTAGTGTAAGGAGAATATGTCAGGAAAACTATTGTAGGGAAAAGCTTTCGTTTTAATATCCTAACATGCTCATCGGCTATATCCGCGCCTCGACCGCCAAACAGAACCTCGACCTGCAGCGGGACGCGCTTTTGCATGCCGGCTGCGAGAAGATCTTCGAGGAGAAGAAATCTGGCAAGGCCGGCACCAAGCGGCCGGAGTTCGACGCCGCTCTCGTCTATCTGCGTCCAGAAGACGTTATGGTTGTTTCGAAGCTCGACCGGTTTGGCCGCTCGCTGCTGGAGATGATGCGCACGATCGACAAGCTGCGCACCGACAACATCAAGTTACAGAGCATCTGGACAGCGAAACCGCCCAAGGCCGGTTCTTCCTGCATCTGCAGGGCGCGATGGCGGAATATTTCCTCGACCTCAACCGTGAACCGGGCTTGTCGCAAATTTTTTGGCTTAACCGTATGTTGACTATAGGCATGGAATTTGCCGCTCAGAAAGTTGCGGAGCAAGCCATGGTTTTGAATGCCATTGCCGAGAAGCTGAAGCGCCAGTCGAAGGACGATTTCAAAGGCAGGCATTTTCGAAGCGTGGCTGATTGTACAGGCGGTTGCCTGGTACTTGCGCTACCCGCTTAGCTATCGTGACTTGGAAGAGATGTTTCGCGAGCGGGGCTTCGAGGTCGATCATAGCACCGTCAACCGTTGGGTTTTGGCTTGTGCGCCGATGATCGAAAAGCGGCTGCGGCAGTTTCGGCGACCCCATTGCGGCTCGGTCCGGATCGATGAGACCTATGTCAAGATCCGCGGCAAGTGGCGCTATCTGTCCCGAGCCATCGATAAACACGGCGATCCGGTCGATTTCCTGCTGACTGCTAAGCGCGATCTCGATGCCGCCAAGCGGTTCTTCCGCAAAATGCTGAAGGACGAGCCCCTGCTATCGCCGGCAAAGATCGGGACGGACGGTGCTAATACATTTCCATCCGCGATTAAAACATCGGTGGATGGTGGTCTGCTTCAGCCAAACCCTGTGCACTATGTCACAATACACCTCCAGCAACGCATCGAGAGTGACCATTTTCGGGTTAAGAAGAACATGCCCAAGATCGGCGGCTTCCAATCCTTTAAAACCGCGCGGCGGACAATCGCCGTATTTCGAAGCCATGCTCTGGCTGAAGAAGGGCTTCGGCTTTTTCCGGCCAGTGGACCGTCAACGATCAGAACGATCTGCTCGGGCGCCTCTTCGGACTGCAAAAGGTTAACAAAGCATGAAAACAAGGATGCTCAGAGGATAATCACGCGCTCCGAAAATGTTTGCGACATGCCCCGCAGGGGCTGGGCGCGGAAGTCGCGCGGCTTTTTGCCGAGCGCGGAGCAAAGGGCCTGGTCATCTGTGGCCGCAGCCGCGAGAAAGGCGAAGCCAAAGCGTATGAGATCACCGACCGCTATGGCATCCCAGTGCATTTCGTTGCCGCCGATCTGGGCGTGGTCTCCGACTGTAGCCGCGTCATCGCGGCTGCCGATGAAAAGTTTGGCCGCATCGATGCGCTGGTGAATGTTGCTGCGATCACCGATCGCGGTACCATTCTTGATACGGATGAAGCGCTGTTTGACCGCATGTTCGCGATCAACACCCGTGCCCCCTTCTTCCTGATCCAGGATGCGGTGAAGCTGATGCTGCGTGATGGTGTCGAAGGCACAACCGTCAACATCTCCTCGATGGCATCCATGGCTGGCCAGCCCTTCATCGCCGCCTATTGCGCCTCCAAGGGCGCACTCGACACGCTGACCCGCAATGTCGCCTTTGGCCTTCTCAAGAACCGCATCCGCTGCAATGGTTTGAACATCGGCTGGATGGTAAGCGATGGTGAAGATCGCATCCAGCGGGAATATCACGGCGCGCCTGCCGACTGGCTGGACGAAGCCGCCGCCCGTCAGCCCTTCGGTCGCTTGGTCGATCCCGCCGAAGTGGCCCGTGCCTGCGCCTATCTCTCGTCGGAGGAAAGCGGCCTCATGACGGGTGCCACGATCAATTTCGATCAGTCGATCTGGGGAGCGTATGAGGACAGCCCGCATCCCGAAAATAAGATGACACTTTTAGGGGAGGGAGGGTAGTCGCGGAACCCCCGACGCGGCTTCCCTCAGCGTGTGGCCACGTAGAGGATGCGCGGTCAGCAGCGGCCATGAATAAATGAAGTTCCATAATTGTTATTACGCCACATTTTGTAAGTAATTGTAATATCTGTCAAATTTGACAGTATTGGCGTGTTTCGTCGCAATCTAGGCCAAGTTGCCGGACAGCAGCTCTCTCAAGCTCCAGACCGAAGACCGTGCGCAGTCAGATTACAGCACCAGAAGCACTCCAATCCCGCTTCTTGTGATGGCGTCCTGGACCAGGTCCGGATCTCCGTCGATCAACCCTCAAGGGGTCGGCTAGCAAGCTGCCGCCGCTCCGTCTGCGCCTTCGCGGTGATCGCGACCGTCCCTGTTCCATTGAGGAGCCATCAGCGGGAATTGGCCCGCGTCCGATGGAGCACCTGAACATGGCACACGATCTTTCCCTCGCCCAGTCACACGCCTTCCACCTCTGCAATAACCTCATGGTTCCGATCACCCTGTTCAAATCCGGCGACGAATTCGGCGTCCTTCCGTCCGACGAACTCGATGACGAAGACGATCTTGAGATCGTGCACGAATATGAGCCGTGGTGACTTATGTTCACCACGCTCTCCCTCTCGGCAGCTCACAAGGCGTTCGCAGTTTTTAGCTGCACATAATAAGGAACAGGCGAACCCGTTCAGGCGCGCCTGTGATCCTAGTCGGTCGTTTCGCGAACCGCGACACCGGATGCGCCACCCATGGCGGCGAGAAAAACGTTGGGCGGTTGGGAGCAAAGGATCCGGACCGCCACAAAAATGAGATCAGAAATCCCAGTCTTCGTCTTCTGTAGCCACAGCTTTGCCGATGACATACGACGATCCAGAACCCGAGAAGAAGTCGTGGTTCTCGTCGGCATTCGGCGACAGGGCCGAGAGGATTGCCGCGTTCACCTTGCATGCCTCCGGCGGGAACAGCGCCTCATATCCGAGGTTCATCAGCGCCTTGTTGGCGTTGTAATGCAGGAACTTCTTGACTTCCTCGGTCAGCCCGACTCCATCGTAGAGCGCTTCGGTGTACTTGGCCTCGTTGTCGTAGAGTTCCATCAGCAGATCGAAGGCAAAGTCCTTGATTTCCTGGCGTTTGGTTTCCGGCATGCGCTCGACGGCGCGCTGGAACTTGTAGCCGATATAGTAGCCGTGAACGGCCTCGTCGCGGATGATCAGGCGGATCATGTCGGCAGTGTTGGTCAGCTTGGCGCGGCTCGACCAGAACATCGGCAGGTAGAAGCCGGAATAGAACAGGAAGCTCTCGAGGAAAACGCTGGCGACCTTCTTCTTCAGCGGATCGCCGGATGCATACTGCTCCATGATCAGCGCCGACTTGCGCTGCAGAAACTCGTTCTCCTCCGACCAGCGATAGGCGTCGTCGACGTCAGGCGTGGAGCACAGCGTCGAGAAGATCGACGAATAGGAGCGCGCATGCACCGCCTCCATAAAGGAGATGTTGGAAAGAACGGCCTCCTCATGCTGGGTCGCAGCATCCGCCATCAGCTTCACCGAGCCGACGCCGTTCTGGATCGTGTCGAGTAGCGTCAGTCCGGTGAAGACGCGGATCGTCAATTGCTGCTCCTCCGGCTTCAGCGTCGCCCAGGAGGGTATGTCGTTCGACAGCGGCACTTTTTCCGGCAGCCAGAAATTGCCGGTCAGCCGGTTCCAGACTTCGAGGTCCTTGTCGTCTTCGATGCGGTTCCAGTTGATGGCGCGCACGGCGGCGGCAGCCTTCGGGGCCTTGTTTTTTACCTGGATGTTCATGTTGCTCACCTGAGATCAGAGGGCGCAGGAGACGCAGCCCTGCACTTCCGTGCCGGTCAGCGCCATCTGGCGAAGGCGGATATAGTAGATGGTCTTGATGCCCTTCTTCCACGCATAGATCTGCGCCTTGTTGATATCGCGCGTCGTCGCGGTATCGCGGAAGAACAGCGTCAGCGACAGGCCCTGGTCGACATGCTGGGTGGCTGCCGCATAGGTGTCGATGATCTTTTCCGGCCCGATTTCGTAGGCATCCTGGTAGTAATCAAGATTGTCGTTGGTCATGAACGCGGCCGGATAGTAGACGCGGCCGATCTTGCCTTCCTTGCGGATCTCGATCTTCGAGACGATCGGGTGGATCGAGGAGGTCGAGTGGTTGATGTAGGAGATCGACCCGGTCGGCGGTACGGCCTGCAGGTTCTGGTTATAGAGCCCGCCTTCCATGACGGCCTGCTTCAGTTCCAGCCAGTCCTCCTGCGTCGGAATGTGGATCCCTGCCGTCTCGAACAACTCGGCCACGCCCGCGGTCGCGGGCTTCCATTCGGCCTCGGTATACTTGTCGAAATATTCGCCCGATGCATACTTCGAATTCTCGAAGCCCTTGAAGCTCTGGCCCCGCTCGACGGCGAGCCGGTTCGAGGCACGGATGGCGTGGTAGGTCACAGTGTAGAAGTACATGTTGGTGAAATCGACGCCCTCTTCCGACCCATAGAAGATCCGCTCGCGGGCGAGATAGCCATGCAGGTTCATCTGCCCGAGCCCGATCGCATGGCTATCGGCATTGCCCTTGGCGACGGAGGGCACCGAGGTGATGTTGCTCATGTCCGAGACCGCCGTCAGCGCCCGGATGGCGGTCTCGATCGTCTTGCCGAAATCAGCCGAATCCATGGTATTGGCGATATTAAGCGAGCCGAGGTTGCAGGAGATGTCCTTGCCCATATGCTCGTATGAGAGATCGGCGTTGTATTCGCTGGCTTCGCTGACCTGCAGGATTTCCGAGCACAGATTGCTCATGGTGATGCGCCCGGCGATCGGGTTCGCCTTGTTCACCGTGTCCTCGAACATGATGTAGGGGTAGCCGCTCTCGAACTGGATTTCGGCGATCACCTGGAAGAAGTCGCGTGCCTTGATCTTCTTCTTCTTGATGCGGCTGTCGGCCACCATCTCGCGGTACTTCTCGGTGACCGATATCTCGCTGAAAGCCACACCATAGACGCGCTCCACGTCATAGGGCGAGAAGAGGTACATATCCTCGTTGTTTTTCGCGAGTTCGAAGGTGATGTCCGGCACGACGACGCCGAGCGACAGCGTCTTGATGCGGATCTTCTCATCCGCGTTCTCCCGCTTGGTATCGAGGAAGCGCATGATGTCGGGATGATGGGCATTGAGATAGACCGCTCCCGCGCCCTGGCGAGCGCCGAGCTGGTTGGCGTAGGAGAACGAATCCTCGAGGAGCTTCATCACTGGGATCACGCCGGAGGACTGGTTCTCGATCTGCTTGATCGGCGCACCGGCTTCGCGAAGATTGGTCAGCGACAGCGCCACGCCACCGCCGCGCTTGGAGAGCTGCAGCGCCGAATTAATGCCGCGGGCGATTGATTCCATGTTGTCCTCGATCCTGAGCAGGAAGCACGAGACGAGTTCGCCGCGCTGCTTCTTGCCCGCATTGAGGAAAGTCGGTGTCGCCGGCTGAAAGCGGCCCGAGATGATCTCGTCGACCATGTCGCGGGCATGCGCTTCGTTGCCGCGCGCCAGCGTCAGCGCCACCATGCAGATGCGGTCCTCGTAGCGCTCCAGATAGCGCTTTCCGTCGAAGGTCTTCAGCGTGTAGCTGGTGTAATATTTGAAGGCGCCGAGGAAGGTCGGGAAGCGGAACTTCCTGTCATAGGCGTGGTCGAACAGATCGCGGACGAAATTGAACGAATACTGGTCCAGCACCTCCTGCTCGTAGTAGCCCTCCGTCACGAGGTAATCGAGCTTCTCCCGGAGATTGTGAAAGAACACCGTGTTCTGATTGACGTGCTGCAGGAAATACTGCTTGGCCGCCTGCCGATCCTTGTCCAGCTGGATCTTGCCTTCCTCATCGTAGAGGTTCAGCATCGCGTTCAGCGCGTGATAATCCAGCCCGGTTTCGGCGGCGTGCGGCTTTACAGGGCGTTCGAGAACTGCCGTGTCCAAAATCGTTCCAATCCGTGTCTCACATTGGCGACATCCTCGGCGGTGCCAAGCAGCTCGAACCTGTAGAGGTAGGGCACCTGGCATTTCTTGGAGATGATGTCGCCGGCAAGCCCGTAGGTCTCGCCGAAGTTGCTGTTGCCCGCAGCAATCACGCCGCGGAGGTTCGAGCGGTTTGCCGCATCGTTGAGGAAGCGGATCACCTGTTTGGGCACGGCTCCCCTGCCGCCCTCACCGCCATAGGTCGGTAGGATCAACACGTAGGGCGCGATGGCTTCGAGCGTCTCGCCTGTTATGGGAATGCGCCGGGCCGGTAGGCCAAGCTTTTCGACGAAGCGATGGGTGTTTTCCGACCGGCTGGAAAAATAGACGATCTCGCCCATCGTACGCCGCTCAGGCGAGCGCGCTGATCATGTCAGGGCGGAAGCCCGCCCAATGCTGTTCTCCAGCGATGACGACGGGAACCTGACGGTAGCCCAAGCCCTGAACAAGCTCATAGGCGGCGCTATCGGTTGATACGTCGATGATGGTGTAATCGATCCCCTGGCGATCGAGGGCGCGGGTGGTCGCGGTGCATTGGACGCAGGCTGGCTTGCTGTAGACGGTGATGCTCATGGTGTCCTCGTAGGATGCTAAAGGCATAGGGATCCGTCCGGTCGTCCGCCGACGCCCGCACGAAGGATTAGAAATGGGAAAAGGAACGCGCCTACACGGCGTAGCCCGACACTACTCGCGCTTACGATGAACTGAACGACTAATCATGGACCTCACCCCGAAGTTTGCTCATGCGGGGATCAAAGGCTGCGCGCACGCGCTAACATTGCGCGTATCGACGCGACCAACCGGACACCCCGCCCGTGGACGTTACGCTCTGAGGCAGGTCTCCTGGCTCACGGGTCGTTGCATCCATCCTCGCCTTCCCGAAGCACGAAACTTCAGTGGCTTTGTCGGACAGATGCTCACCGCTTACAGTTGCGGGGGCAGCTACGGCATTGCGCATCCATCATGGAAGCTACGCACCGTATTCCCGTCTTAGCTCCGATCCTTACGAATCGAGAGAACCCCGAACACAAGATATAGTAGACGTAGTGAACTTTTCGTCAACGCCTATGACTGTGACCCAAGAAAAACATTGGGGATTACAATCTCGGCGAACTTATCTGGAAGGAGAAATCACATAGGACGCTGACGTCTGGCGCGACGTTGCGAGGAATCCGGAAATAAAATCTACAGCCTCGTCCCCGCTTCTAAGGCCGAGATGGATGCTCTTCTGGATTCCGTTCCGACCGATGCGGACCGGATGAACCCCGAGCACTGCCGCCTCCCGACGCACCAGCCAATCAGGAATGGCACTAACCCCACGGCCTGCCGCGACAAGCTGAAGCATCATTTCCGTGGTCTCGACATTGCGATGGTGGCGAGGCCGACAATTCGCGGGCACAAGGAAATGCGTGAAGACATCTAGCCGCTCCGGCGGCACAGGATATGTGAAGAGTGTTTCCTGCAGCAAATCCGCGGGATCGGCGTGACGTTTTACCGCCAACGGATGATCGACTGGTACGGCAAGCACCAATTCGTAGTCGAACACGGGCACATACTGAATCCCGGGGGTCTCGATCGGATCGGGCGTGATCAGAATGTCGATTTCGTAGCCTGCCAGGGCAGCAACCCCGCCGAAAGCAAATGATGTGGTCAGTTCAAGGTCCACGTCCGCCCATTCCATAAGGTAGGGCTTTGTGACACCCATCAGCCATTGATGGCAGGGATGGCATTCCATGCCGATCTTGAGCGAGCCTCGCTGGCCGTCGCGATAATCCGATAGGACATCCTCGGCTCTCTCGATCTGTGGCAGAACGCGCTGCGCCAGCCTTACGATGTAGCGGCCCGCCTCGGTGAGCCGAAGGTTGCGCCCATCCTTTTCCCACATGGCCACGCCAAAGCGTTCTTCCAGCTTGCGGATCGTGTGGCTGAGAGCCGACTGGGACACGTTCAGCCGCTCGGCCGCAGCGGTCAGACTGCCCAGGCGATCGACTTCTCGCAGGATGGAAAGGTGTTGCCTGTCCAGCATGGTTACGCCCGCCCTTGGCTATCGCAAACGACATCCGCCGAACCATTGTCGCGCACAGGAATCGGACGATGGTCCTTGTCGACAGCAACCATGGTGAAATGTCCGGTTGCCGTAACGTGCCTCTCGCCCGTCAGAAGGTTTTCCGACCAGAGTTTTGTCTCGATGGACATGGAAGTGCGGCCGATGCGCTCGACCCGTGCCTGCGCCTCGACGATTTCACCGATCTCGATCGCCCTTGCGAAATCGATACGCTCGGATGAAGCAAGAACCACCAGCTTGCCGGCGTAGCGGGACGCCGCAACGAATGCGGCCTTGGTCATGTAGGCGATGGCCTCGCCCCCGAACATCCGGCCGACGCTGTTCGCCTGATCCGGAAACACGATCTCTACCATCGCAACGGCGTCCTTGGTATCCGGGACGTCCGCTGCTACCAGGTCGGGCAAGGCATAACTCTGCGCGTGCTCGCCTTCCGGTATCGCGACCATGTTGAAGATGCCGCGCGTGCAGATGTGCCGCTGGTGACCGACAATGGTCTCCGCCGCCATTTCGACCTCCACGGTCAGGGAGCGGCGCCCCGCCTTGACCGGTATCGCCGTGAATTCGACGATGTTCCCGACGCGCGCGGGCTGCTTGAAGTCGATCCGTTCACACGAGGCGGTCACGAAGGGCGCGCGACCAAAACGCGTCGCTGCGATGAAAGCAACCCGATCCATTAGCGCAAGCCCTGTCCCTCCGAAGAGGGTGCCGTGGTGATTGGTATCTCCGGGAAAGACGATATCGATGAGCCTGGTCGTCGAACCGTGCTGGACTGGCTTTTCTGTCGTCGTAATCTCTGTCATCGCACTACCATCAGCTTGCGGCCGGGCACTGGCATGACGCAGAGACGACGGCACGGGAGTGCCCATCGCGAAAGCGGCACTCCGGGACACCCCGCCCGTGGACGTTATCTATCGCGGCAGGTCTCCTGGCTTGCGGGTCATTGCTCTGGTCCGTCTTCCCGAGGCTTGCCTCAGTGACATGATGGACCGTCGCTCGCCGCGTACAGTTGCGGGGGCAGCTTCGGCTTCAGGCGGCAACACCCTCACCGAATTCCCTCTTAGCTCCGGACTTGTCATCCTGAGAACCGCGATGACGAACCAATGTCGCATGCGGCTCAAGCGGTCAAGATGCCCCGAATGGAATTGGCAAAAGCGGAAATCTCGATGCCTCCGCCTGAAGACGTGATTGAGAATTTCAGATTCCAAGGCGTCGAGCCGTGCGGTCCGGCAATCATGAACACGGCTCATACTTCCGTGAGATAATACCAATTTTTCCCGATCGATCTCTCAGGCATAAAACGCGCATCGCCCTCCAGCTTGCGCAGCCTGACTGCTGCTGCTGCTGACCAAGGGCAACGAAGAATCCGATGCATCCTGGACCATGTCGAGAATTCAGGACCCATCCCGAACTTTAGGACGCCCGATCGCGATGAGTAGAGATTTCGACTTCAATATTACGAAGATTTCTTTCGACGAGGATTATCACCCCTCGGAGAGCACGCGGATCACGACCAACTTCGCAAACCTGGCCAGGGGGGAGAACCGCCAGGAGAACCTGCGCAACGCCTTGAGGATGATCGACAATCGTTTCAACGCTCTGGCTTACTGGGACAACCCCAAGGGCGACCGCTATGCCGTCGAACTCGACATCATTTCGGTTGAGATGAGCATTGGTGCCGAAAGCCGCAATGATGCCTTCCCGTTGATAGAGATCCTGAAGACGAACATCGTCGATCGCAGGACTGGTGAGCGCATCGAGGGCATCGCTGGGAACAATTTCTCCTCCTATGTGCGCGACTACGACTTCAGCGTCGTGCTGCCGGAGCACAACAGGAATAGGCCCGAGTACAGCGCGCCGGACGATTTCGGTGATCTGCATGGAAACCTGTTCAAATGCTTCCTGAACTCCGACGCCTACAAGGCGCATTTCAGCAAGCCACCCGTCATCTGCCTGAGCGCATCGAGCAGCAAGATCTACCATCGCACGGACAACCAGCACCCCGTGCTGGGCGTCGAATACCTGCAGAATGAATTCTCATCGACGGATGAATACTTCCGGAAAATGGGATTGCAGGTTCGCTATTTCATGCCGCCGAACTGCGTAGCGCCGCTGGCGTTCTATTTTCTCGGCGACCTGCTTGGCGACTATACCAATCTCGAGCTGATCAGCACCATCAGCACGATGGAGACGTTCCAGAAGATCTACCGCCCGGAAATCTATAACGCCAATTCCGCGGCGGGCGCCTGCTACCAGCCAAGTCTCAAGCATCAGGACTATTCACTGACACGGATCGTCTACGATCGCGAAGAGCGCAGCCGACTGGCCGTCGAGCAGGGGAAATTCGCCGAGGAGCACTTCATCAAGCCGTACAAGGCCATTCTTGAGCAGTGGTCTGCGAACTACGCCGCCTGAAACACCAAAATACAAGGTTTGCCATCATGAAAAGACTGTTGCCCACGTCGACCGCCGGCAGCTTGCCAAAACCCTCGTGGCTTGCGCAGCCCGAGAAACTCTGGTCGCCGTGGAAATTGCAAGACGAGGAATTGGTTGAAGGCAAGAGGGACGCGCTGCGTCTGTCCCTGGACGATCAGCGGCAGGCTGGAATCGACATCGTCAGTGATGGCGAGCAGACGCGGCAGCACTTCGTCACGACCTTCATCGAGCACCTTGATGGCGTCGATTTCGAGAAGCGCGAGACAGTCAGGATTCGTGATCGCTACGATGCGAGTGTGCCGACGGTCGTTGGTGCCGTGTCTCGCCCCAAAGCGGTCTTCGTTGAAGATGCCAAGTTCCTGCGTCAGCAGACCAAGGAACCCATCAAGTGGGCACTGCCAGGTCCCATGACGATGATCGATACGCTCTTCGATGCCCATTATAAGAGCCGCGAAAAGCTCGCCTGGGAATTCGCCAAGGTCCTCAACGAAGAAGCCAGAGAGCTGGAAGCTGCCGGCGTCGACATTATCCAGTTCGACGAACCCGCATTCAATGTCTTCTTTGACGAGGTAAACGACTGGGGCGTCGCTACCCTGGAGAAGGCGATCGAAGGACTGAAATGCGAGACCGCTGTCCATATCTGCTATGGCTACGGTATCAAGGCCAACACCGATTGGAAGAAAACCCTGGGATCGGAGTGGCGGCAATATGAGCGAACTTTCCCGAAGCTGCAGAAATCCAGCATCGGCATGATTTCGCTGGAGTGCCACAACTCTCATGTGCCGATGGATCTCATCGAGCTTGTCCGAGGCAAGAAGGTGATGGTCGGGGCGATCGACGTGGCGAGCGAAGTCATCGAAACCCCAGAAGAAGTCGCCGCGACCCTGCGAAAGGCACTTCAGTTCGTCGATGCCGACAAGCTTTGCCCTTGCACGAATTGCGGGATGGCACCCCTGTCCCGGCGGGTCGCACGCGGCAAGCTGAATGCTCTCGCCGCAGGCGCGGAAATCGTCCGGAAAGAACTCTCGGCCTGATGCTGGCCTAAAAGCAGGAGGCCGACATGAACATGGCGAAACACCGCTTCGGCATCGTGGACACGGACACGTTTCGCAACGGCATGTCGCGCCTCGGCTCGGCGGTCAGCGTGGTGACCACCCGGTCTGATGGCGAGCGTTATGGATTCACCGCCTCGGCGGTTTGCAGTGTCAGCGACACGCCACCAACGCTTTTGGTCTGCATCAATCGCGCAAGTTCGTGTTTTCATGCATTTGAGAACACGCGCCATTTCTGCGTCAACACCTTGATGCCCGGCCAGGAAGATATCTCGAACGTCTTTGGCGGGAAGACACCGACACAGGATCGATTTGCACATGGCAACTGGACAGAGGGTGTTACCGGTGTCCCGGTCTTGGTCAATGCCTCGGTCAGCTTCGAATGCGAACTCACCAACGCCGTCGATGAGGCAACCCATCGAATTCTCTTCGGGCGCGTTGTCGGCGTTCGTGAAAATGAAGAACAGGCAGCGCTTCTCTATTGCATGCGCCGCTATATCCGCGTCTAGGTCCCGAAGGTCGGACCGCTCCCGGTCGGACCTCCGGGAGCGGCAATGTCAAAGCGATTGCAAGAATTGCATCAATTTGTCGGGCGGCCGGTAGCGAACACCTGTCGCGTTGACGGGCTGAAGCCGACTGAGCGCGTCTTCCTTCATCGCAAGGTCAGCCTCCATGTAGACATGCGTCGTGCTGATATCCTCGTGCCCGAGCCAAAGCGCGATCACGGTCAGATCGACACCGGACTGCAGCAGGTGCATTGCCGTGGTGTGCCGGAAGGTATGCGGCGATATCGCCTTTGCCCTGATCGATGGAACGTTTCTACCGGCAGTATCCACGGCGAGGTCGAGGCGCTGCCTGACGCTGGATCGGGATAGGCGCCCACCCGAACTGTTTGGAAAGAGGTAGGCATCCGCCCCGCGATCATGAAGATCCTGCATCCATCGCTTCAACGTTCGTGCAGTTTCATTCCAGAGCGGAACGCTTCGGCGCTTCCGTCCCTTCCCATGCAGGTGGACGACCGGCGCAGTCTCAAGAACGACACTACCGGTCTGAAGGTCAATAGCCTCCGAGACGCGCGCGCCAGTGTTGTAGAGGAATGCAAACAGTGCCCGGTCACGCCTGCCGGCCCAGGTTTTCGGATCGGGCGCATTAATAAGCGCCTCGACTTCGGGCCGGGTCAGAAAGCCGAGCACTCCCTTGTCATGTCGCTTCTGCGGGACGGCGAGGCTGCGTTCGATGACCGCCAGCGCGGTCAGATCCTCGTGCGCGGCATATTTGAGGAAGACCCGGATTGCGGAAAGCCGTGCATTTCGGCTCCTGACACTATTTGCTCGATCACGCTCAAGGTGATCCAGGAAGGCCAAAATGAGATCGGCGTTGAGGTCGGGCAAGGTCAGGCTTGTGGGAGATTTCCCGATCCTCTTTTCTGCGAATGCCAACAGGAGCTTGAACGAGTCTCGGTAGGCCGCGACTGTGCAAGGACTTACTGCCCTTTGCTGGCGAAGATGATCAACGAAGAAGCGCTGCAGCAGTGTTGGAAAGGAAGGTGTGGTGTCATCCATTGAAGTCGCCTCCAATGGAGGTGGCACCTTCGAATCGACTGCCGGCAATTGCCATGAGCTCGGGGACGCTTTCGATATACCAGTAGGTATCGAGCAGATTGGCGTGGCCGACATAGGTAGACAGCATCATCGTTGCTGCATCGATCTCAGTTCCGCTTTGCTGCCATAGAATAAGCCGGCGGCATATAAAGCTGTGCCGAAGGTCATGGATGCGCACGAACGGGTGGCCACCGCGCGGCCGGATACCCAGCCTCTGGGTAATCCGGAACCAGGCGTGCCAGGCGTTCGAGTAGTTTAGCTCTTCGCCCGATAGCTCGCTCATGAAGACCGGATCGACCGGCCTCGATGGGAATATCGCGTTCCTCCGATCAAGGAAGGTCTCGAGTGCGGCAACAGTCGTCCGATGGAGGGCGACCAGTCGCTGGCGGCCATATTTCGCCTTCCGCACTAAGAGCTGCGCAGCCTCGAGGTCCAGATCCCGGATCTGTAGGCCCAGCGCTTCCGCTATCCGCAGCCCAGTCGAGGCCAGTAGGCCGATCAGGGCAGGCATCATCAGCGTCCCAGCTGCCTGAACGCGACGAATACGATGCGCCTCTTCGATGATCGCCGTAATCTCCTCCATCGTGAAGATGTGCGGCGCGAGCCGCCGCTTGGTGCGACCGAAAGGATTGGTGGCCGGGAACGTCGTTCCGCCTTCCTCTGCCGCGAGAAAGGCCGCGAATGGTCTCAACACCTCCAGGCGTTTTGCCCAAGTGAAGGGGTCGGCAATTGTCGCGCCGGCCTTCGCCCAGCGGAGTGCGATATCGGAGGAGAGGGCCCCTTCGTGTCCGCTGTCGTCGGCATATCGGGCAAAGGAGGTGATCTGTCTTCCCGGAATTCTGAGCTTGAAGCCAAGGTTTCGGCGATAAGCGAGGTAGGCCTCGGCGCGAGACAACATCGTGGCGGGCCCGGTCATGCGCACGCTCCCGGCCACGGCAGAGCCACGGCCGCCAGCCTGGTTTGATCGACGCGAGCGTAGCCC
>NZ_QFBC01000026.1 GCF_003122325.1 Rhizobium album | reverse complement strand
GTCTTTCGGCACCAACCCATCGAGCGTCACCATCTCGAGGGCCGTCTGTTCGGGAGCGGGTTTCTTCAACATGTCCCAGTGAATCATAAACCCCCAGTCAAGGCCAGGGGTTTGTCAGCAGTCTGACCCCGCGGGATTGTCCATCCCGCGGGGTTTTTGATGTACAGGCCTGCCGTTACTGCTGCGGCTGGCCGCCGATCATGCCCTTCGCCAGGTTGGCGGCGCTGCCGCCCGAAAGCAGCTGCTGCAGGAAGGTGAGGTCCTTGCCGCCCGTCGGCGTCGTGCGCGAGATCGTATCGAAGACCTTGCCGTCCTGGAGCGTATAGTTGGAACGCTGCGTCACCACGCCGTCCTTGTCGAAATAGATGGCGAGCACGCTCTGATCCACCAGCTTCGGCTTCATGAAGGCGACCGGACGGGTGCGCTTCTGCGAAATGTAATAGAAAACCTCGCCGTCGAAGGTCGCCGTCGTCGAGGGCGAACCCAGCGACAGGAGCACCTGCTCCCGGCTTGCGCCGACCGGGGCGAGCGCCAGGGACTGTTCATCGACGATATAGCCGTTGTTCAGCACTTCGCCCGTCGAGGCGCAGCCGGTCAGTGTCCCGGTTGCGAGCATCAGGGCGAGGGCGGCACTGCTGACAAATTTGATCTCAGACTTGAAATACCGTGTCCTCAACGACATCTTCCCCACTTAACCACACCTACGCCCCATTTGGCTCTAGACCTGCTGCACACTCATTGTGGCCTTTCAAGGACGGCGACGCCCGGCTGGCATGAATGTGACGACAGGTCTTGGCGAGCCGCCGGAAGAGCTTCCCGACGGCAGGGAACCCTGCACAAACGGCATTGCAATTCGTGCCTGCTTCGGTAAACCAGCTTTGGCAATCATGCAACAAGCCGGAGCGCCGAACCGGTTATCGCGTGGATCTATTCTGGGATTTTTGATGATTTTCGGTCTTTTTCGCAAAAGAAATCACAATCGCTCGATCGTCGATCGTCAGTATGCAACGCTGACGTCGGTGGCGCGCGAGCCGGTCTTCTACCTCGATTTCGACGTGCCGGACACGGTCATGGGCCGTTTCGAGATGCTGTCGCTGGTGCTGATCCTCTATTTCCGCCGCACGCGGGCATCCGAGACCAGCGGCCAGGAAATCGCCCAGGAGATCGTCGACGCCTTCTTCCAGGATATCGACTATTCGATCCGCGAACTCGGCATCGGCGATACCAGCGTGCCCAAGCGCATGAAGAAGCTTGCCGGCATGTTCTACGGCCGGCTGGAATCCTATGCCGCGGCACTCGATGCAGGCGATGCCGCAGCGCTGGCCGCCGCCCTGTCGCGCAACGTGCATCCGCAGGCCGGCGATGCGGCTTCGCCGATGGTGCGGCTGGCCGGCTGGGCGCTCGACGCCGAGGCAGCGCTCGCGAACGTGCCGGAAAGCGACATCGCCACCGGCTCCGCCCTGTTTCCCATCCCCGCCGTGGAGCAACGCCCATGAAAAAGCCAGCCAAGGACGAGGTTCCGTTCTCCTACGACGTCAAGGTGGGGCATATTTCCGCCAACCCGGTGACCGTCCATCTGGAGGCGGATGCCGACGAGCGGCTGGGGCTTGCCCGGCTGTGGAACGTCGTTTCCGTCGAGGCGCTGACGGCGGAACTGCAGATCGGCAAGTGGAAGAAGGACGGCGTGCGCATCAGGGGGCGCGTCCGGGCACGGCTCACCCAGTCCTGCGTCGTCACGCTCGATCCCGTCCAGTCGGAAATCGACGAGCCGGTCGACCAGATCTTCGTGCCGGAAGGCTCGAAGCTGGCGCGCATCGTCACCGACGAACGCGGCGAGATGGTGCTCGACCCCGATGGTCCCGACATGCCGGAAATGTTCATCGGTGACACGATCGATGCCGGCGCCGTCGTCACGGAATTTGCCGCGATGGCGATCGATCCCTATCCCCGCAAGCCCGGAATAGCCTTCTCCGGGCATATCGAAGACAGCGCCGAAAAAGACGTGCGGCCCAACCCTTTTGCCGTGCTCAAGGACTGGAAAAAGGGCGAATAGGCATTGAGCTTTTGACATAATAGAGTTGTAAGCAACCGCAAAACAGGTAATTTGGCCGAACTTTTGCCACTCGGCGAAACGGAAGGATCAGGAACGCGTGATCAAAATTTCTCTTGACGTCATGGGTGGCGACTTCGGTCCTGATGTCGTCATCCCCGGTGCCGCCAAGGCGCTGGACCGGCATCCTGATGTGAATTTCATTCTGTTCGGTATCGAATCGCAGTGCCTGCCCATTCTGGCCAAATATCCCAAGCTCAAGGAAAAATCGGTTTTCCATCACTGTGAGGTCGCCGTCGCCATGGACGAGAAGCCGAGCCAGGCCCTGCGCCGTGGCCGCTACCACTCGTCGATGTGGCGGGCGATCGAGGCGGTGAAGACGGGTGAGGCCGACGTCGCGGTTTCCGCCGGCAATACCGGTGCGCTGATGGCCATGGCCAAGTTCTGCCTGCGCACCATGGCCAATATCGAGCGGCCGGCGATTGCCGGCATCTGGCCGACGCTGAAGGGCGAAAGCGTCGTGCTCGACATCGGCGCCACCATCGGCGCCGATTCGCAGCAGCTTCTCGATTTTGCCCTGATGGGCGGCGCCATGGCGCGGGCGCTGTTCGAAATCGAACGCCCGACGGTCGGCCTGCTCAATGTCGGCGTCGAGGAGGTCAAGGGCCTCGAAGAGGTCAAGGAAGCGGCGCGCATGCTGCGCGAGGCCAATCTCGGCACCATCGAATATTACGGTTTCGTCGAGGGAGACGATCTCGGCAAGGGCACCGTCGATGTCGTTGTCACCGAGGGTTTTACCGGCAACATCGCGCTGAAGGCAGCCGAAGGCACGGCGCGCCAGATCGCCGAACTCCTGCGCAACGCCATGTCGCGCACGCTCCTGTCGCGCATCGGCTACCTGCTGGCCCGCAGCGCCTTCGACCGGCTGCGCGAAAAACTCGATCCGCGCAAGGTCAATGGCGGCGTCTTCCTGGGCCTCAACGGCATCGTCATCAAGAGCCATGGCGGCACCGACGCCGAAGGATTTGCGGCGGCCGTGGATGTGGGCTACGACATGGTGCGTAACGGGCTCACCGAAAAAATACAGAACGATTTGAAAAAATATCATGCAAGGCGCTTGCCCCCTGTCGGGCCGGAAGCCGCATGAATGGCGGGGTAAGACAAGAATGATCCGTTCAGTGGTTCGCGGTTTCGGGGCAGCGCTTCCGAAACGGGTGGTCACCAATCGCGATATGGAAGGCATCGTCGAGACATCCGATGAATGGATCATCCAGCGCACCGGCATCCGCCAGCGGTATATCGCCGGCGAGGGGGAGACGACCGCGTCCCTCGGAGAGCAGGCGGCCCGCGCCGCCCTCGACAATGCCGGGCTGACATCTGCCGATATCGACATGATCATCGTCGCCACGTCGACACCCGACAACACCTTTCCGGCAACGGCGGTCAATATCCAGAACCGGCTCGGCATGCATCACGGCTTCGCCTTCGACGTGCAGGCCGTCTGTACCGGTTTCGTCTATGCGGTGACGACGGCGGACGCCTATATCCGCGGCGGCCTGGCCAGGCGCGTTCTCGTCATCGGCGCCGAAACCTTTTCGCGCATTCTCGACTGGGAGGATCGCACCACCTGCGTGCTGTTCGGCGATGGCGCCGGCGCGCTCGTGCTGGAAGCGGCGGAGGGCGAGGGTACCATAGCCGATCGCGGCGTGCTGACATCGCACCTGCGCTCCGACGGCGCACACCGCGACAAGCTGTATGTCGACGGCGGCCCGTCGACCACCGGCACGGTCGGCCACCTGCGCATGGAGGGCCGCGAGGTCTTCAAGCATGCGGTCGGCATGATCACCGACGTCATCGACGCAGCCTTCCAGGCAACCGGAACCGGGCCGGACGATCTCGACTGGCTGGTGCCGCACCAGGCGAATCGCCGCATCATCGATGGTTCGGCAAAGAAGCTCGGCATCCCGCTGGAAAAGGTCGTCGTCACGGTCGACCAGCACGGAAACACTTCGGCGGCGTCCATTCCGCTGGCATTGGCGGTAGCCGCCGGCGACGGACGCATCAAGAAAGGCGATCTGGTGATGCTGGAGGCCATGGGCGGCGGCTTCACCTGGGGCGCCGTTCTGGTGCGCTGGTAGTGGCGAACCGAAAAAATCGACACCAAACAAGAGCTTGACCGCTCGGGCCAAGGGCAATACTCTCTGCCGGCTTTCAAAATCATTTGAGATAATGGGCGGGAACTCATGGCGGGGAAGACAGTGACGCGTGCGGATCTGGCGGAATCGGTTTTCCGGAAAGTCGGGCTTTCGCGAACGGAATCGGCGGAACTTGTCGAGACGGTAATCGACGAGATTTGCAACGCCATCGTGCGCGGCGAAACCGTAAAACTCTCTTCCTTCGCCACGTTCCAGGTTCGCGACAAGAACGAGCGTATCGGCCGCAATCCGAAGACCGGCGAGGAAGTTCCGATTTCGCCGCGCCGGGTCATGACCTTCAAGGCATCCAACGTGCTGAAGCAGCGCGTTCTCAAGGCGCACAATGTCCGCAAGACCAAGCAGAAGCCGGTTAATCCAGCGACCTGACAGCCGACCGAGCGGTGAAACCCGTAGACAAGGCGCTGGGGGACTTGAATTTGTCTTTATAAGCCGTTGAAATATGGATGATTCGAGTTCCGGGCTCGATCCATGCACCTTGATGTGGACAATGCCGGGCGGCCTTTCGAGCGAAGGAGCGCCGTAGCGGATTTTGCCGGATCTTGAATGCACCGTTTTCGGCATGATGTTTTCGCTGCGTTGGGAGATCTAAAAACTTGGACAAGAGCCCGGATGCCTTTCGCACCATCAGCGAAGTTGCCGACGATCTCGACCTGCCGCAGCATGTGCTTCGTTTCTGGGAGACACGGTTCCCGCAGATCAAGCCGATGAAGCGTGGCGGCGGGCGCCGCTACTATCGGCCGGAGGATGTCGATCTCCTCAAGGGCATCCGCCATTTGCTGTATGACCACGGTTATACGATCAAGGGCGTGCAGAAGCTGTTGAAGACCAACGGCAACAAGTTCGGCGCCGCCATCGCCACCGGCGATCTCGCCACCGTCGAGGCGCTGGCCGCCGCCGGAGAGGAGCCGCAACCGCACGCGGAACCGAAGATCAGCCATGCCGAAGAGGACCAGATCGTCGGCCGCGCCAAGCCGCCGACAAGCCGCCGCTTCTTTTCGTTCATGGCCGGTGATGACGATGCGGTGCCGGAAGTGTCGATCGGCAAGGGCAGCGTCAACAAGGAGGACCGCGCCCTGCTGCAGGAAGCCCTCTACGACCTGCTGGAATGCAAACGCCTGCTCGATCAGGTGCGGTAATCCTTCCTACGGCGGTTGGCGGAAATCCATTTTATTGTTGTCCCGCTGCATTTTCCCCCTTGCGCTCCGGGGCCGAAAACCATAAACAACCCAAGCCTTTTAGGCCGGGTCGGAATGTAGCGCAGCCCGGTAGCGCACTTGACTGGGGGTCAAGGGGTCGTGGGTTCGAATCCCGCCATTCCGACCATTAAAATCAAAGGCATAGCTCTCCCTGATTTTACTGGCTAAAAAATTTATAGCCTCAATGTAGCCAGAGACGCCGAATATGGCGTGGGCACTGGTCTATCGCTTCAACCGAACGCCATCTTCGATGAATTCAACGCCAAGGTCGGCAAGCGCTCGAACGACGGCGGCTACATTATTTTTCATCCCCTTAACTTCACCCTCGCTGCTTTCCATCCGTCGAAGGGTAGGGGCAGATACGCTGGCCTTCTCCGCCAATTCCACCTGGCCGATTCCGATGAGCGCACGCGCTGCTGCGAGCTGATAGCCCGATATTTGATTAATTTCGCTCACGGTGATTATTTACGCTTGACGCGCCCCCAGTTGATGGTAATAGTTATCGCATTGAGCGATTTTAATCAACCGGAGAACGCACACAATGCGAACGACGCCGCTTGCCCACCTGCCCGACAGACTTGTACTTCCCCGCCGCCTGGTCCCCAGAAGACGGCCAATAAGTGAATTGATAGACCTGCATCGCCAGGCCGTGCTGGCGGACGACGCTATGTTCGACGAGGATGGAAACGTCCTGGACGAGAAGGGCGCCGGCGACACGCTGGCCGAGGAACATAAGCGCTTCAAAAAGCTGGTCGGCGCGCGCTGCCAGACTGAGGATGAAGTACAGGCAAAACTGGCGTATATCGTGCACGGCACGGTAGGCGAGCGCGATGCCCTGATTGACACTGTGGTCGAGTGCGGGCTGCTCGAAAGCCTGCTCCAGTCGTTGATCCTGCGCGCGGAGGCTTGCCAATGAACGCCATCGACCACAGCACCTTTCTCGCCGACACTTTCCGCACCGATCCGCGATGGGCGTACCTTGAGTGGCTTCGGATGGAGGCCAGACTTCTTCAGATGGAGCTCTGCCCGAATCTCGATCCCGAGCTAGAATTCGCGCCCTGTAATACTTTCGCCAAAGCCTTTCATTTTCCCCGGAACAATCGCTGGCAGGACGTTCCCCAGCCGAGCACCAGAGCAGAACAAGTTCTGAGAGCGGCCGGCGTCGCGTTTCCAGCAAACGATTTCGGCAGCACCAAATTCTCTGGTCCCGGCGCGTACCTCTTCAATTTCTCGATCGGCCGGCGGGTCGTGCTTGTCGAATGGGACAGTGACGACGAATGGTTTGTTCTTTCCGATCAGGAGACCGGTGATCGGATATGCGCCTTCAGCGTCGAGCAGTTCGACCTGACCGTTGCTGGTCGTGTCATCGAGTTCGCCGAGGCCGCCTAGCTCCCCATCCACGCCGTTGCACCACCGGCCACTGGCGCCCGCCGTATGGGTTGCGGCGAGCATTTTCCCGGCGCCGACCGCATGCGGCGCCATTTGCCCCCGGTCGCGCCGCCCTGCGCCGGGGGCTTTTTTGTTTGTTGTGCTGCTGCGCCCAAAACCGGGCTGAACGCATTTTTGCGTCGAGGAATTTCGGCCGTTTGGAATCGACAGGTTACTGCCCTTAAATCCAAGGCAAGCATCGGCAGGTTCGGCCCTCGTCGAAGTCAAAGCTTGTGCGCAGCCAGATCTTCATACGCCTTGACCAAGCCAGGCCACATTTTTAATCTGCCAATGCGCTTCACCAACGCATCACCACACTGAGGAGACCAGAAGAATGCGGTCGGCAGTTTGCCGGCGGCAACATCTTGTTTTTTCTAAAGGTATGGTTGCTGATGGACCCATTATCCAAACTTCCAATGTTCGCGACTGACGACGAAATCGCGATAGCTATTGTGGGAAAAAAACGTGCGTCGCATTGGAAGCGAGGCGCGCTAATCATCCTCGAGGCGCGCGGCTTTCCGCGGGTAGACGCAGTGCATGGAGGCAGGCCGGTCCCCCTCATCCGAAAATGGTACAATCTCTATCTCGGGTTGGAAAAGAGTTATGTCCAATCGACGCAGGAAATCGGCAAAGATAACTGGGAGGCCTGGCGGCTGAAACGGGAAGAGCGAAATGCTAGGAAACCCCAATTGGGGCTCGACGGCCGATGTCAAAGCGTCTTGCTATACATGGTCGCACATCCCGACGCGCAGACGCATGTGGCTATACCAAATGCCGGAGCCTTCACCATGAACCGCTTGGCAGAGAAAGGTGCTATCGTTGCCGATGGCGTTGATCGTGATGGCGATACGGAATGGAAAGTCACAGAGGCAGGCATTGAGGAGGCCAAGCTCATCAGCTTTTGGCACCATGGAAAGTGACCATGAGTGCTGCAGGCAAGACGCTTCGAGCAAGAAAACAATTAGCAGGCATGGACCTGATATGACCGATTTTCTCGATACCCTCCGGACGCCGGAAGACATTGCAGAGCATATCTCTCGCGCCACAGGCGTCACGATGACAGGACGCACCGTCTGGGAGAAGGCACGACGCCTGGGAATCGCCAAAAAACTGGGACGATCTATGTTTATCGCGATCGACGATATCCCGTTGCTCTTGGCCCCCGGGCCGCCGCTAGGAAAGCGGGCCTCAGCGGCGTATGACCGGTTGAGTACGGAGGAGGCGCTCAAGATCTTTCGGCAGCGAAGCCGCGAGCGCAAGAAGCGCGAGGCAGAGGGGCAGTAGGCCGAGGCCAGATCAAGTCGCAACAATTGCGACTTGAACGATGCACGAAGATATTCTCTCGACAACCATGCGGGGCGATGCGAGGATATTGCACTTAATGGAGGGGCGATGGCAGACGAAGTGATATACAAGCCCGGCGACCTTGTGCAGGTGCGCTAGCTCGTCCGGCGCCCTGTCCGGTCGCAGCAAGGCGAGATGGTGAAGGCGGACAAACGCATTGGCCCGACGATCATCTCAGAGGCTACCAGCGTTCCGTACAAGAACCGGAAGTTCACCGAGCGCTGGCGCAAGGTTGCAAATCTGGGCGGTATCCCGAAGACGGTCTGGAACATGGATGCCCGTGCCGGCGCCATCACGCAGGCCTATAACCTGGGCGCCACAGAGACGGACGTCATGAAGAGCGCCGGCCACAACAACCGGCAAACAAGCGGTTAATTCAAGATTTGTACAGTCATTATCAACATCCACTTCCGCCACAAGCGCTCACTAACAACTTAAATGCTGTGAAAAACGAAATCGCTAAACTTAAAAAAGACGCAAAGTCGGGTAGCAATAAAAACAGATTTTTTTAATCTCGTCGTAGTCGATCGTGACCTGTCACTTGATATCACTTCTAACGATATCATTTTTCAGCGGTTTTAGGTGGCAATATGAGTGACGAAGTCGAAAACGGAGCGGGGACATCATCAACTCCGAACGGAACGACGAGTACAACAGGCGCATTTTCCGCATCCGCATTCCAGAGTGGTGCGTTTCAAACCAAACCCCAGCGGTCGGCCAACGGTTTTTCGGAAGAGGGCTACGTTGACGCTCATTATGTCGCCGATCAGGGTGGCTTTATCGGCGGTGTCGAGATGGATGGTCTTCTAAATGTCGCCGAGCCTCCGCTGCAAGCAGCCATCAATGTGACAGGCTTTGTCGCTAAAGCAGAGTTCGTGGCTGAGGTGATTCCGAGATCAATCCAGAGGAAAAAGAAACGACGGCTTCCCGTTTCGAAGATTGTGTTGAATGGGCGTGATCGGATAGATGACACGGACTTGGAAACCCGACTCCGCAGGTTGGAAGCGAAAAGCGCCGCCTTAGAAACTATTGCGGAACTAGAACCACTCTTAAGAGAGTGGAAGAGGCGCGAACGGGCTGCTCGCCGCCGGAACCACAACGGCCCCCCTGAGCTTCTGCCGGACACGAATGAGCGCACAGCAGTCAAAACTACGGAAGTAGTCGGAGAAATCAAAACAGAATTAAATTCGAAAACTTCAAAAAAGAAAGTTTTGACAGGCTTATTGGTTGCGCTCGGCGCAATAATTAGTACGATCGACCATTATACTAAGCCATTCTTTGATGCGTACGCAGGCAAATTCGTCGAAAATAATTACGATATAATTACCGAGAAGCTCCAAGAACTGTATGGTCAAATTTCAATATATATAGATATAATTAAATAGAATCACGATTTTCTACCAATTCGCGGCGCACTCTGGCAAAATTCGGACGTGGCAGGGTTAACACAGTGCCCTCAATCGAGGGGGCGATATCTCGCATCTTGAAGCTTTATCCTCCCGCACCCATTTCTTTCTGGTCATTCATGGAGGAGGATGGAATGGAAAACCTTCGTCAACTTTCTGCATGGCCGCTCACCAATTCCGATCTGAACAAGGTAAAGGCCGTTTTGGATTCGCTCCTGGCCGAGTCCAGCATCAAAGCAGACACTGTGTCCTCTCTGAGGATCGCTCGCTCTATTTTGAGCGCCTACGCCTCAGGCGTTACCGATTCCGAAGACCTCCTGGTTTACGGACGCGTTATCGCAAAAGGTGAAGTGCTTCGAGCCGACCACGGGGACCTAAAAGCTGCAAGTGAGAACCGGCACTGAACGCATAAATGGGCCAAGTCCGTGAACGCAATTTTGCGTTCACGCGCTCACCTTACTTTTCAGGTGAACAACCAACTCAAAAATGCGTTGGTCGACCTAAGTGCTTGATCCGCAAGGATACCTTAATTTTAAGGACAGGGGGTATGCCGGATTTCCGGCACACGGGGGGTTCCCCAAAATTGGAGCCCCCCCCTCCCGTCCCTTTCAGTGCCCCTACTCCCTCGCCCGCGCCGACATCAGATTGTCCAGCCGCTCATTGGTCCGGTCGATCTTGGCGCCGACCGTGTCGATCGCCTTCACGTGATCGTAGGCCGCAGTTGGATCTGAGTTCACGTTGTCTAAGCGCTCTACGTTACATGGTAGAGCACACCGAGGTCCGAACGAGCGCTGAAATACCGGGCGCAAGGGACTTCACCTTAGAGCAACTGGCGGCAAAGGCAGCAGTCGTGGAAGGCCGCAAGGACACTCAAGACGATCGGACTTGGACCGTGACGGACGTCGGCCGCGAAGAGATGGCGTGCGTCAACGACTGGCATGGTGGGAAGCGGCGACTCTAAGCCCGCCTTATCTTAAGGCAGAACACTTGGCGAGGCTGCGTAGAACTTCCTGCTCGACGAGCTGCTCACGCCAACTTGCACGCGGCCATCGCTAGGCGTTAGCCGAGAAAGTCCAGCGCACGATCGGATCCAAGACCGACCCCGCGTTCGTACCGAACATTCGATCATGCAGGCTGATTAACTCACGCTCAGTAAGACCTGAAATGCAATCTGCGGCGTAACGAGCTAGTTGGTGCGTCGAGTGCTTGAGGAAGAGGGTCGTAAGGTCGGTGACAGTGGCGCAGATTAGCTCCTGCTCCTTCGCTGGTGGCAGCGCCGGCGGGCGATGTCCGTCGCCCTTGCCGTTGCGGGATAGTGAGGGGCGGAAGCCCCGCTTCTTTCGACCGTTGCTCGAAGGCAAGAAGCTGGTGTTCGCCTCGATCCTGCGCGCCGGCAACGGTAATCTTCATCACACCCGACCCGGCAGCCTGCCGTTGCGCACATTCAAGGTCCACGTCGATGGCGTGGCCGGCGTGCCCTCGACTATATTCGGCGCTACCTTGTCAGCTGCCGTCGTGTTGTCTTTCGCCGCGGCACCGGTGCCCACCCCGGAACCTGATCCGCCACCCGACTTGCCGACATCAGGTTGTCGAAACGTTCGTTGGTGCGGTCGATTTTCGTGCCGACCACCTCAATCGCCTTCATGATCTGCGCCGTCCGTTCTGAAAGCACGGCCTTCGTGGCATAGGGATGTATTTGAAGCGCTGCTCCGGAACTGCGGACGGCGCACGCATGAGAGTTAGCGTGCCTATTGGAAGGAGTTACGAAATTAACCTTTCATTAACTTTCGATTTGCATTGAAGGGTAAAAATAAGGTTAAGTTGGACTTCGCATGATCAAGGTGTAAGAGGGAGTAAATCATGGCTACCATCCAAGGCATTTATGTCGCGCTCTTCGGTCGTCCGGCCGACCCGGCCGGCCTTGCATTCTTCAATGAAGCCACGAACAATGGCGCCGACCTGACGGCAATCGGCGATCTGGCTTCTACCACAGAATACCAGAGCCGTTTTACCGGCATGACCAATGAGCAGATCATCAACTCGATTTACCAGTCTCTGTTCGAGCGCGACGGCGAAGCTGAAGGCGTTGACTTCTATGTCGGCGAACTTGAAGCCGGCCGTCTGACCATCAACAACATCGCGATTGCCATCCTTGATGGTGCCAAGAACGAAGATCTCGACACAGTCAACGCAAAGATTGCCGCTGCCAATATCTTTACGTCACATCTTGACCTCGACATTGAGATAGAAGCGTATCGTGGAGACGAAGCTGCAGAGATCGGTCGAGGTTTCCTGGACGCGGTTACCAAGGACGACCCGGGTACAGAAACAGAAGCGGATGCAGCTATTCTCCAACTCTTTACCGATCAAGGTCAGCAACCTGGCGGTGGAAGTAGCAGCGGCGGGTCCAACCCAGACACTGTAGCACCAATCGGGACCGTCAATCCCTCTTCAGCCGGAGACCATACTTTTAAAGCGGGCGAAAAGATCACATTTAGCGTGGACTTTTTAGAAAACGTAATTGTCCCCGCGACACTTCAGCTATCGCTATCAAACGGTGGAACCGCAAATTATGAAGGTGGGTCTGGTACCCAACATGTTACCTTTTCCTATTTCGCACCGGCTTCAGAGAATGCCACGGATGTGGAAATCCAGGGTATTGTCGTGGGTAGCGGGGAGATAAAAGACACAGCTGGTAATGTCGGAAGTATCACCCCTACGACAGATCTCGACATTGTTATTGATACTATCGCTCCAGAGGGAGCGGTCGCTGCTTCTGGTGATGGTTCGTTTAGCTCAGGCGAAACAATTGTCTTTACCGTGACCTTTGCAGAATCGGTTGACGCTGGAGCGGACGCTAAGCTACTTTTGACTGGTGGTCGTGAAGCAGAATTGACCGGCGGCACCGGTACAAATACACTTGAATTCTCATATACTGTAGGCGCCGAGTCAGCATCCGATCTTGAGGTTGCGGGGTACAGCGGTACAATTGAGGATAATGCAGGCAATGCCGCAACCATCGCACCAACCACAGGCTTGGACATCGTCGTCATTCCGCCGGCCGATGAGGTGCACGTTTTCAACGCGACTGGTACGCTCGTGGCCATCTACAGCGCTAAAGCAAACCCTAATGACAATCCGCTGTGGCACCAAAACGCTAATCCCATCAATGCCGCGGTCGATGCCGCCAGCGCAAACTATACTATCGTGGTTGGTTCCGGAAGTTATCATACTGCAGGCGCGCCCATCGTAATCGACCAAGATGGTTTAAGGTTGCTCGGCGCGCAAATGGACATTGATCCAAGACAAGCGGCGCATTTGAGAACCCAAGGCGGAGGAGAAGAGAGTATCGTAAATGCCGATGGCGCAACGGGTTTCATCAAGATCCAAGCAAACAATGTGGAAATAAATGGGTTTGAACTGACCGGCGCGACAGGCGACAAGGCCGACATGATTATTACCGATGGTGATACTTCGAACTCAGGCGCGCAAATACGATTCAATATTGTCCATAATGCAAACGACGATGGGATCGTGATTCAGAACCACGAGGGTGCTGTTGTTGAATTCAATAGAATTTACGATACCCAGGATGGTGTCACCGTTAGTGAAGGGGCGAACGACACGTCGATTTCAAACAACGAGATGCACAACGGCAAGGGCGACGGGCACGGCGGTGTCTATGCGTATTACTCGACCAACACGACTATCGAGGGCAATTACATTCACGACTACGTCCGAAGCGGTATAATGCTTGGTGAGCGTAAAGGCGCTGATAACAATGTTGGAGACGGTGGCACCATTACAGGCAATACGATTGAAAGAGTGGGTCACACCGGTATATCTGTTTTTCAATCGGATGTGACTGTCAGCGGCAATACGGTGTCGGGGGCCAAACTCTATGGAATTTCCGTAGGTGAGAACGGGTATGAACCGGTAGCAAGCAAAGAAGTGAACAATGTCGATATTATCGGCAACGTTGTATTCGACAACAATAATTCGAAATTCACTGGTCCCTTCAATGTTAAGTCGGATTCGACGGATATATTCTTCGACGAGAATCAAATATCTGGAGGCGCAGGCCCCGACAATCTCAATGGGACCACCGGTGCGGATATCTTCGTCGTTCGCAATCTAGTTGATGGCACGGACACAATTTCCGGGTTTGCTCGTGGCTCCGATAAACTCGATCTCCGTGCTATCGGTTTCGACTTCGGCGCAGCCGATTCCAATAACGACAATGTTATTGGCGTTGGCGATACCAACGTCTCCGTCTCTGGCGGAACCATAACATGGTTGCTTTCTCCAGACGCGACGCTGGTTTTGACAGGCGTAGCTGAATTGGCAAATGACGACTTTGTCTAAGTGAATTTTGACTCCGGAGTGGTGGGTCTGTTCCGGAGTCATCCTATCCTATTACTGAGCCGGCGGCTCATGAAATGCGCATTTTGCAAAAGTTGCGGATGAAATAAATTCGCAAACTCACATCTCTCCCTTTTGATCGGGATCTTCGCCCCAAGGTAATCCCAGAATTGCTGATCGAGCTTATCTCGGCGAAGGTGACATTGAGTTAGCAGTTCGACTAGCGCAATCTATCTATCGATACCTGCGCATGAGCAATGATAAATGACAAGATTTTGCAGTCGACAACTCAGCGCGAACCACGCAGCATTCCCCAATCGGGTGATCCGATTCGAAATGAGGAAGCATGATGGCTTATGAATGGGATGGCGATCGAGCGCGGCGCTCTTATATGTTTAGGGTCTGTCTCGTTGTTATAGCGACAATCGTCACATCAGGCGTGCCGGTCTGGATGGTCGTGAGCGCCATCGGCTGAACGCTGGGCCGCCCAATTTTTTACAAAATTGACATATAAGGGGGACCACTCATCAGGGATGGGTAATGTGTCTGACCAAGCCAGATTTCTTCTTGCCGCCGCATGTCTCTCGCTGTCAGCTGTAGGGGCAGTCATCCCATACGTTCATGCTGCCCTCACAAGCGTAGGCGGCTGACTTTAATTACTATCAGTGCTGCCGTTGCGAGCCGCAGACGCCCACCCGCTCGGTGTCGCTGGCGGCTGGGTGGTTGGAATTGCAGTGGGCAGGTCAGCCCTGCGCAAGGATGTGACGTTAGATCGAAGTCATCCGTCCCTGGATCCATCTGGGCGGCACAGACTAAAGGCGTCTTCGGGCGCCTCTTTTTTTGCCGGCTTCAGTTTGACGCAAGCTTCGAATGCTTTGCCTGCCTTATGGTTTACGACTGGACTGGAAGAAAAACGAGACGCAAGATGCTTGCGAAGGTAGTCATCACCAGCAGCGCTTTGCTGGCTTTGGCGTCAGTGCTCACGGTAAGGTATTTTGACGCGCTTAGCCTCGCGCTTCCCTAACTGTTTAGGGTTGCTTCCATTTGATCTGCCGGATATCGCCGTAATGCCGCGGTGGTTCATATCGGTTCCCCACGCGGTAAGGGTGCGGGCTAGTGCCCCCTAAAAGCCCGCACCCGCCTTACCAGGTCAACACGCTTCCGGCATCACTATCACGGTGTGCCTCAGTTATTATCAGTGCTGCCGTACATCAATGGGTGCGGGGACGGCACCGTTCTGACGCGTCACTCAGATCCATCTGGCCGCGCCGTAATCGCCATGGTCAGGGCTTCCTTATGGCGAGGTAGAAATACTCAGCGCCGGAGGTGTTGACGACATTCGTGGTGACCCCGAAGCTGGTCGGCGTCCCATCCGTTCGTGCTGCCCCGCTAGTTGGATGAGCCACATCAGAATTAGCCTGTAAGGCGCCATAGCTCGCCGTTGGGAAAAAGCCTCGAGCCGCATCGGAAATGTACCAGTGGGCAGTCAGACTGGTGCCTTTGATCATCACAAATTGTGGCTGCCAACCAATATCAATGTATTGGGTACCACTAGTACCAGTATAGATGCCGCAGCGAACCATACCGTCCGGCCCCGTGTCGTGGGCGAAGAGGTAGGCTATGTATTGTTGGCCATTCTGGTTGATCTCGCTACCGCCATTCACAGTGAACGTGCTGCTCGAAACAGCCGTTACAGCGCTGGTCGCAGAAGCCGTAAAGGCGACATTACTGCTCAAAACCCCGCACTTGTTCGTTGCCGCCGGAGCATAGGTAAGCCACGGGCCGCCGCCACGCTCGCGGATAATGACCAGACCAGGAGCCACACCCAGAGAATGCGCAATAGCTCGGCCGGAAGCCCCGTTACCAGTGTACGCGACAGCCTCGAAGAAACCGGGCGCATTCTTAAATGCCCAGTCGATATAAGTTCCGCCACTCGCATTGACCGTAGCATCGGTCCCGAGCGTGGCGCCATCCGTCAAAAACGCAGTCACGCCTTGCGCCAGAGTAGTCTCTGCTGAGATGTTGTTGGTAGCGAGCGCCTTCGTCGTGCCGCGTAGTTTGTCGTAGAGACCGTGGTTGGCCGTAACATCCATGCGCTTGATCCAGTGCAGGTCGGCGTCGATGCCGGTCACCAGATTGCGGCCCGCTCCTGTGCCGGCGTATGTCGTGGCAGAAAAATAATCTGCGATCGTCGGCCCGCTCGGCTGCGGCGACATCATCATTGATCCAGTCCACATATTTTGTTTCTCCATATGAAAAAGCCGCCGGCGCCCGCCGAGCGGCTGGGTAGATGGTAGGAATGGGTGTCCGCAGCGCGGACGCCGTGCGGACAATAGGTGTCCGCAATCTGTTACCTCAAAGCGACCGGGTAACACCGTTCCGGGTGCGGGTAACAGGTCCATAATAATCCCTAAGGCGCTTGTCGGTGGCTTGGACATTGACAAGCCCATTTACTCCAAAAGACACTAAACCCTTTTTTTTCCAATGGGTTACCATTTGCTTGCTAACATGCTGATGTTCGGCGTAGTCTGTTTGCGACAGAAACTGTGCAACCATAGATTTTACTCCAATTTGTTACCTGTCCGCACTGTCAACCTGTTTTTTGACTGCGCAATGTCGGAGATTTCGCGGCTGCGTACCCGCTGGTACTGTTTTGCGGTGTACGGTCCCTATGATGGGGGCCTACCGGTGCCGTCGGACGAACGAGTTGTGCTCCTCGATGACCTTCGACCAACCGGTCAGCTCGACTCTCGGCTTCGCCTCCTCCGGCTTCACGGCAGGCGCGTAGCCCATCGATTTATTCATAGAGGCGACAACCCGAGCCCACGACGCCTTGGCGTCCGCAACCTTCTTCAGGCCACGAGGCGAGGCTGCGGCGCGAGCATGCACGGCGTGCATCCGCGCCTCATATCGCTTATCAACGGAGGCGAAAGGCACGGCGCGGCGGTCCACCACGGCGGTTGCGAATCCCGCGGCTACTGCTTCGTCCGGCGTATACCAGGTCTCGGCCTTCATGACCTGGCGGGCCGCTGCCTCGGAAATTCTGGCGCGCTTGGCATACACCTTGGCATATGCAACCGCGTGTGCTTCCAATTGCTCCACCGTCTTCTGATGCGCCGCCGAGTCGCCGACCGTGATGTTCTGCGGCTCGTGGATCATTAAAATCGATCCGTCCAGCATTGTGATGGTGTGACCGGCCATGGCAATCAGGCTTGCGGCCGAAGCTGCAATGCCGATAATTTCGACCGCAACCTTGCCGCGGTGAGCGGCAAGGATGTTGTATATGGCGCTGCCATCGACGGCGATGCCGCCACCACTGTTTATGGTGACCGTGATGTCCCCGCTGTACGGCAGCGCGGCGCGGACGGTCGTCGGGGTAAAGTCCTCCCCGACGACGCCAAACAGATCAAGACGCAAGGGCAACCTCCTTGGGGGCAAGCACATATTCGATCTCAGGCTTGCGCTCCGCACGGATACGACAGGGTGGCAGGGGCTGATCCAGTTTCGCTAGGAGACCGGGGGCATGGTAGCTGCCCGGCTCGAAGAACACGGGACCACCTACGATGGCTGGCGGCAGGCTGACGGCGCTCGCCAGAGAAACAGCATACTGGCCCGTGTCGTCCGGAAGGTACGTGCGCTTGATGAACCGGCGTTTCACCACCTCGATCGTCCCGCCGCCGTCTGTGGCGTAGTAGCCCTTCTCCCAGCCGCCCTCGTCGAAGTCTTCCTCGCTCCATCGGCTTCGGACGCGCTTGCCGACATGCTCAACACGTACACGGTGTTGATGCTCGACGGGCCGGGACTGGTCGCCGATACCGGCCCAGAGTTCGACGACCTCTTCCTTCAGGACTTTCTTATATAAATTTGGCGAAGACCGGCATTCCTCCGGCTTCTCGATGCGGGCCGCGCCGTCGGGCAGATCGGCGTTCGCGGCTTCGACGGCCACGTCGGCTTCGGCGATGGCGCGCAGAACGTCGCGGATCGCCATGGCCGCCTTCTCATAGTCTCCGAGCTTTTTCCGGGCAGTAGCCGCCAGTTCCTTCGCACGATCGTAGGCGGCCTGGCGCTCGGACTCGGCTTCGGACTCAACGGCGGCCTCGTGGTCCCGCTCGAGACGCTGGATGCGAGCGCGCGCCTGGTCTACATCAATGCCCGCTTCCGTCTTCGCGTCCAGAAAACCGCGCAATGACTTCTTGTCGGCGGTCAGCAAGTGGGCGTCGTATTGCTCTTCCGCGGCAGCGACGGCCGCTTCGGCAGCCTCTAGCTCGGCCTGGGCTTTGGTGATTGCGGCGGCAATGTCGCTGGACGACTGCTTGCCGAGGATTTTATTGATCAGTTTTCCCAACGGGATTCCTTTCATTGCTTCGAGAGCCGGCGCCGCAGTTCCGCGAGCGGAAGATGTACGGCAGTATCGGCGGGTTGGTCGGTAGCGGTGGTGATCGGGCCGCCTTGCGGGCGATAAACCCAGATGGCGTCGGCGCCGGACGCAGCGATCTGGCGGGCGATGGGTAGAACCTCATGCGGTCGACCGAGACGATGGCGGAAGAGTTCGGCTGCGATGGCGATGCAGAGGGCCTCGACACGGTTGTAGATGCGCGCGTGACCGCGAACTGCCCCGATATGGAATGCTGGTGCGCGGCAAAGCCATTGGCGAATGGCAGCTTCCGAGAGGCCGAGGAGGCCTGCTAGGTCGCTGGTGGCGAAGGTCATTCGGCCTCCTTTCGTTTGGTGACGGGCGATGGGCGTCACGATTGTGGTGATAAAAAATGACCGTCCCGAAGGACGGCCAGGAGTTCTGGGTAGCGTTGGTGTTAAACCCCAGAATTTCAGAAACTGGCCCCGCGTCGCTGTGCAGCGCCAACAGGGAGACCACCGCCAGACAAAGGATAAACCGGCGGCGATTGGGAAACTATCTCTTCATACAGAAAGCGAACGGCGCGCCACGATATGGACTCATGCCGCAACTTTTTTCGTTTTTTTGTTGTCGTTGGCCGGCATCAGGGCCAGCGCGGCATTTCCAGCCTTGAGTACCAGACGCTTGCCAACACGATCGGGACGCGTGGTCTCGACCCTGTGGGCCTCGGCGACGTCAGTCAGGTCACCGCGCGCGAGCATGGTCTCGATTGTCAGCAAGACATCAACCGGTAGTTCTGGCGCGGCCTCCGGCTCACGCCAGATTTCCGGAACCGAAAGGCCTTGCTTGTTGCCACCGACGCGGCCGAGCCAAGTCGTTGAGCTAGCAACGCCATCCGGAAGGCGAGTGAAAGCGTGGCCGTCCGTCTGCTCCGCCAGCCAGGCGCGCAGCGTCGCCTTCTCTTCCGAGATATCAATGCGAGAATGGCCGGCCGGGCCGTACACTTGTGCAGGCAGTGGCGTGCCGCGACGACGAAGGTGGAACGCCAGGCACTCGGAGTCGTAGAGCTTCTCCATCGCCGCATCGCGATCGTTGCGCGGACGGTCGTTCCGGAATCGCATGTAGCGCTCGACGGCCCAGACGATGGGAATTCGGCTGCCCTTCCGCTGGGAACTCTGTTCGCGTGGAATCTGGACGGTGCCTTTCTCGTCGAGCCAGTAAGTTAGCAGGCCCTGCTGCGTTTCAGAGGAGTCCACTGTGAACACGGCGCGGCCGAGACGGTAGCGGGTGCCACCGAGACGGTATTGCTTCTCCGTTGCCGGGAAGCCGGACCGCAATGCACCGGTACGGGCAGCTAGCCTGCCCTTGGGGCCGATAGCCCGCCCATCGCTGGCTGCTTCCACGAGGTCGTCTGGATCCGGATGGATGCGCATGCGATCGTCGCTGCTGTCCAAGTCGTCACCCTGATCGTCCTTATCCCGATAGACGGGGCGGAAGTCGGCCATGATGGTGGCGATGGCCACGACTGCGTCTGGGTCCTGTTCGGCGAGCCAGGACAGTGCCGGATAGCCGCCGCGGAAGCGCTCAGGCTTGTTGTCGTTGGCCGGTTTGGGACGGTAGGGCTGAAGGGTCTTCGAGATCGGCCAGCCGTGCCACGGTTCGCCGGTATGGGTGGCGCTGGATGCGAATCTGGCGTTTCCGATGGTGATCATGCTGCCTCCGTCGTGCCAAAAATGCTAAGACCCTTCGACTCGCCGACGACGCGGGTCCACTCAACCTGATCGCGATACATCTCCCTCTTCCAGCAATCGTAGACACGGCCATCGGGCAGCTTAACTGCATCGAACGACGTCTCGCCCCCGGGCAGATGGCCGATGACGAGAGGAAGCGTGGCGCCGGCCGAGTGCTCCCATGCTACGATAGGCAACTCGGCAGCGAAGTCGGCCTCGAGGACAAGAGCCGAATAGCCTGGGGCTGTTGGTACGATCTGCATCATGGTGTGCTCCCTTCATGTCCGTACCCGTACCGTCAAAATCCTGATGCGGTACGGCGTATCTAATTGATAATATTGCTCAATCAATGCCGTACCATGAAAGCCACCCCCCTAGAGAAAGGGTAAGTACGGTACGGTATGATTTCGACCATTGGACAGGAGGGGACGAAGTCCCCCCTCTGTCCAAGTAATTTGGTTTGGTTTTGTTACGAAAATGGCCCGGTACGATTACAAGTCATTGATATTCATATGTTTTTCTGAATGCCGTACCGCCCTCATTCCCTCGCGGTACGATCTGAGCCAGTACGGCGTTGTTTTCGACCAGCCTTCTCGGCCATGCCCTGGACGACACCCGCCCACTTTCGCTGCTCGTGGAGATCGGCGGCGGCTGATGACGCTGCTTCCTCTCCCTTCTTGGTCAGCTTCCATTGCTGCAGCTCGTACAAGACGTATTGCGCCCGTTTCAGCCGATCGGTGGAGTTCTGCGCCCGCTTCTTGTCGGGCTCCCCCTTTGTGTTCGTCCAGCCATGGAATTCAGCAAGGTCCCGCAGAGACCGATTGCCGTTCTGCCGGATGGCGAGGAGCATGACCTTGTCGTCGCCGTTGTCGGAATCGGCACGCTGCGCCACCTCATCGTCGCCGACTGGTGCCGCCATGACGGTCGGGATCGGCCGCCCCTTGCTGTCCACCAGCGCTGGGGCGTTGATGGTCTTCAAGTCGAAGGTCAGTGGCAGGAAATCCGGCCCGCGATGTTTCCCTTGCCAATGCAGCACCGACATCTCGCCACGTTTCGCCAGGGTGAGGTTGCCGTCGACTTCATTCAGGAAGGCACCGCCACCTCGAGGCAGCAGGTTATCGGCACCGGCATTCTTGACCGGATGGCTGGCCGCCAGCACGGCTGGCCGCCACTCCATCTTGGCAAGTTCCCGGAGCTGGCGGGCATAGTTCCCCATCTCCACGTTCGAGTTTTCATCGGAACCGGTGAAGTAGGCGGCCGTGGTATCCACGACGATGAGATCGACGCCACCAAGATCGCGGGCACGCTCGGTTATATGGCCGAGGAATTCCGACACCGAGAACACGCCACGGATAAAGTGCACATCGAGTTCGTCTGCATCGAGAGCGTGTTCGTGAAGGAGGCCGATCCACCTCATTGTGACATCGTCGGGGTTCTCGCCGGCGAAGTAGAACACCCTGCCGCCCTTGGTCTCACGCCCTGCAAACGGCGATCCGAGAGCGGTGCAGAGGGCAAGCAGCAGCGCCACGGCCGTCTTTCCGGACCCGGTCTGGCCGGTGAGCGAATACAGAAACCCTGACTGCATGATGCCGTCGACCGCGTAGTCGGGCGGAACGAATCCCCTCACGAAATCACCACTGTGGATGAGTTCGGGACCAGCGGGACGGTTATCATTGGCCGGTGCAGGCATCGCGGCCTTGGCGAGAGCCTGCAACTGCTCAACCGCGTTGCCGGCCGCCAGCCAGTCGGTCACGTCGCCTTTGTCCGGCAGCCCCGGAAGCACGACGCGCTTGACCGTGGCGATGCCCTGCAGGAGCGCGATCACCTTGTCGGCCTTCTCAGCACCGGGGGCATCGTTGTCTGGAATGACGAAGACCGTTCGACCTTTCAAGGATGATAGGTCCGTCGGCCATGAGCCATTAGGCGCGGTCGTTGCAAGCAGGCCAGCGATGATCAACGTGTCGACGTCCTTCTCACCTTCGACGACATAAACCGGCTCGCCAGGCCGTGAAGCAACTTCCGGCCAGCGATAGATGATTGGATCCGGACGGCCGGAGAGCCAGCCGCCCTTGCCGTCAGGCTGCCGCTGTAGGAACGTCTTGCTAAGACCCGCGCCCTCGTAGCGCAGCACCTGAAAAAGGATCTCGCCATCAGGCGTGGCATAGTCGTATTCCGCCACGGTCGAATAGCCCTGTCGCGTCAGGTGACCGTCGTAGAACGCTTTCGGGGTATCCTTGGATTTCAGCAGGCCGGCATGCGCGATCGGTTCCTCGGCTTTCTGACCGGGCGTAAAGGCTGGCTCGCCGCAACGCTCAAGAACCCAGTCCTTCATAGCCACCGGATCTTCGCCGCTGAAACAATTGACCAGTAGCCCGCGAGGAGCGGACGGATCGACGGTGATGGAAATCTCGGGCGAGCCCTTCTTGTGGCCTGGGGCATGTGCGACGACCTTGTTGGTGCCGGTGATGACCTTACCACCGATCGCTTTCGCGACGGCGTGCGGGTTGAGATAGACGGGTTCAGGCTGCGGCTGCACGTTCATTTTTCAACTCCACGGCGGCGAGCGCCATCTCAACGATTTCACGGCGGGTCTCAGGCGAGCAGGAAAGGGTGTTTCCCTCGCGCCCTGGCCCATAAAGGATAATGCGCCCGTCTGGCGCCTGCACGAGCGTGCAGTCGCAGACCATGACGTCGTCATTGATTTGGATGTTAAACTTCGCGAGCGTGCGAAATCCCCGCGGCGATGGCGCGAAATGCACCGGCCGCGCTGATCTGATGCGCATGGATGTATCCAATCGGAGCTGATATTGAAATTCTGAGATTTTCAGTCAGTTCTTCAGCTTGCTTATTTCGCGATGCGAAATCCTCGAATTTTAAGCTGCGATGTCCTTGGCGGTCCGCGATACCCAGTCCGTCCAGTGATCAACAGGGTGCTCGTCGAGGTAAGCCGGCAACTGGGTCTGGATCTCATCGTCATCTGGCAGAACGAGTTGGTCAGACGCTGCCGTAACCTTATCTTCCAGGCCCGCATTGAAAAGGATCTCGAGTGTGAGGGCCGTCCGGATGTTTTCCTCCATATCGGCCTTCAAGGTTTCCCGGACGACGTCGACGGGCGGAACGACCTTGCAAACGCCATGCTCCTCCATCTTGCCGTCAAGCCAGGCTATGAACTGATGCTAACATCGTCATCTCTGCTTCCGTGAAAGTCGCACCATGCCTCGATCACAAACGGAATTTCGGCTTTTGGATTCCGAACGCCGATCTGCACGCTGCCGCTTTCGGAGGCGTACCATTCTGGTAGGAATGACGACTTGCCGACTGATCCAAGTCGACGGGCCGAAACCGGCTTTGCATGCGCCCGTGCAGCGCCGAGCAAGGCGACAGCTTGGTCACGGTCGAGAGCCTGACAGGACATTCCTTTGAATGCTTCCGATATCTGACCCGCCTTGGCTCCCGTACAACCGTCGAGCTGAGCCACCAGTTCCCGGACGGGCCGATCTTTGCCTGCCTGAAGCAGTTCAAAAAAATGGTCAGCGTCATACCAGAAGGGTGAAGGCTTCCCGATGTAAGTTTCGCCGGATGCCATGCGGATTGCATCCTCGCCCCAGCGCATAGCAAGAGGATCGGCCGGCATGTCCGAGCCAAATTCAATCTCGATCATCGTGCCGACGGGGAAATCCACCTGTTCCGGCATGACGTCCGTGCCGCCATCTTCGCGAGGGGTCAGCACATGTCGCGTGTTCCGGGTGGTGACGACTAGCCTACCGCCAGATGAAAGTACGGCGCCGGCGACGACGCGTAGACCGTTACCAAGGGCGCCGCGCTTCGGCAGTCTCCAGAGCTTCGAGGAGACCATGGGACGATTGATCGAGAACATACGGGCGATGTCTTGCGGGCCTCCATCGATGCCCGGACCTGTGTCTACTATGAAGTAGGTTTCGCCCTTCTGCCCAATCATCGAGTCGCCGCCTGCGTCCAAGGCATTATCGACAAGCTCTTTCAGGACCAGACGACGCAAGAGTTTTGTTGGCACTCCAGCCTTTTGCGAGAGGGTTCCGATGGAACGGAAAAGCGCCCAATCAGGTCGCTCGAATTGAAATTCTGCAGATTTTGAATGTGGATTTAAGCTTGCTGAATTCTGGTTCGCAGCGACCGGAATTTCAAAAAGAGGGGCCAGCATGGTCATGCGCGTGCGGCTGCTTCATTGCTGTTCGCCGCAACTCGTTTCGATGCGACCCACGCATCGAGGTCGATTGTCGAATAAATCACGCTCGATCCGAGTTTGGCATAGGCCGGCCCACCCCCATAGCACCTTAGTTTGTCGAGCAGGGATTTCGATACGCCGATGTATTCCGCAGCCTGCTTTACTCGATAGTTTGCCATCTTACCTCCATGTTCGTTGTTGCATGACGGTAGATAGCCAAACCCGACCTAGTTATCAGCCGCACGAAGTTCGAACTTCGTGCGGCTAGTCTGTTTGACTTTGGCTTACAGCCGATTTCCAGTCGGCAACGCAGGCCTGGACGTGGCGCTCAGAATAACCAAAATGCGCAGCAGTCTCTTGCACAGCCTCCGTGTAAGTTTTGCTCTGCGCCTGAAGGCCGGCGACCATGTCTGCGATTTCTAGCCATTCTTCCCGAAGTGCTGGCGCTCCCTGGCGCAATGCCTTCGGGGCGCCAGGTGGAAGGCCTATGCGTTCGATCCAATCCGCGGCCAATCGTCTGACCGCCTTGTCGTCTTGATCTTGGCGGAGAGCATGAACGAGCTTTTGCAGCGCCTCGGCTGTCCGGCCTTCAGCTATCGCAGCTTCGATAACAAATGCTGCTCTACTCATCGGTTTCGGCAAGGGAGCCATTATTTTTCTCCCATCGCAATAGCGATTTGGGACGCTATGGCGTCTGCCGCCCGCCGCGAAGACTCAGCGTCAACGTGCGCGTATCGAGCGGTTGTCTTCGCATCAGCATGACCGAGTAGCTTTCCAATCACTGGCAACCCCAGCCCCGACCAGGCCCCGACTGACGCGAACGAATGCCTCAGATCGTGTATGCGTAGCCCATCCAGGCCGGCCCGCTTAGTTATTGCCGCCCAGGGCCGCTTAAGGTCAGCTCTTGGCCTCTCATTATCGAGACCGGCACTTTCACCCGCAATGACATACACGCCGACTTTCGGGATGGCCTTCAAGACTTCGGTGGCCGCAGCAGAAAGCACCACTGTTTTTCGGCCAGTTTTTGAATCGGGCAGAAACAAGAAGCCGCGATCTACATCGACGTCGTCCCATCGCAGATGAAGAACCTCTCGGAGCCGCATGCCAGTCAGCATATAAAGTCGGATGGCGCCGGTGATGGACGGATGCATAACATGCAGCTGCCCCTTCGGTGCGTGCTTGGCTTCGGTTACTTTGGCAGGGAAGCCGACAGTCTCAGCTTCTCGCATCGCCTCACCAAGTTGAGCCATTTCGTCCTGCGTTAAAAAACGCTCGCGACCTTGTTCCCTGTTCAAATCAACGCCTGATGCAGGATTGAAATTTTCTGGCACCAATCCATTCTTTGCCCCCCAGACAAACGCGGCGCCGAGGAGCTTCATGGAGCGATTCGCGGATATGCGAGCGACCTTGGACATGGCGGAGTGCGCTCGCTGCACTTCAACGCGCGTAAGCACTGAAGCTTTGCTCGTGCCGATATGGGGCTCGATATGCTTCCGGAGCATCATCCGATAGAATTCCGCCGACGACTCCTTCTTATTCGTCGCGACAAACTCCTCGATATATCTAGAAGCCAGATCCTTTACCGTTAAGCTAGCGCGTGCGTCCGAGCGATCTTTGGAAAGATCTTTCCCAAGGCCCGCGTGGGCGATGGCTTTCCGCGCCGCTTCGCGAGCTTCGCTAGGCTTGAGGGTTCCAACGCGGCCAAGTTTGATTCTCTTCTTTGATCCGCCAGCGATTGGGCGAAATTCGGCGAAATACGTGCCGGTCCCACCAGAGGTTCTGTAGAGGCCGAAGCCGGCAAGATCGGCATCGAAATAAAAAGTCGTCTTGGGCGGTGAGGGACTTTCCATAAGGCTTGTCACAGTCGCCGCGGTGATACGAATTTTAGCCATGCCCATTCCTTTGTAGCCAGAATATAGCCAGCATAGTAGGCGAGCGATTTAATCAGTCAAGCGGGCATCGGTTAGACAGTGCTGGAAACATGCGGCTTGTGGGCGTATTGTGCAACGCGAGGAATGGCTATAAAACGTACTCAACAAGACTGGGGGTCAAGGGGTCGTGGGTTCGAATCCCGCCATTCCGACCATTTTCTTCAATATCTTCATCGTGATACGTATCCCCCTCGTCGAATCGGCAGCGTGATGTCGCCTGCCGGCGGAACAAATCCGCGGTCCCGGCTGTTTGTCCGTTTATTTCACGGAGGAACAGCCATGGGTATCGAGAATGCACCAACACCGCAGGGCAAGGAAGGCGCCAGGGGTCTTCGGAAAGAAGCCGCCGCCGAGGAGCGCAAGGTCGAGGCGGAGAAGGGGTCGGCCCTCGCAAAGGGCGCCGACCGTTTCGAGGAACGTTCCAGAAGCTCCGACGGCAAGAGCGCCGGTACCAAGCAGCAGAACTGAAGATCGTCGCGCAAACCGGTAGCGCTGTGGTGATCGATATGCTGCAGGCATCAACAAGGCAAGGAACAATCCCTTCCAGACGACGTTAACACTGGTCTGCAGCACCGCCGGCATGCGCCAAAGCTCCGCTGTAAACACAAGGAAATATGACGTTTCCGTCACTCCTGAGAAACGGAAAGGTCTCGTGAAAGGTTATATCATGAAATTCTTCACCACCTGCGCCATGGGCGCCGTCATCGGCCTGACTTCGCTGCTTCCGGTCGAAGCGGCGCCGATCGCCGTCAAATCCTTTAGTACCGGCTCGGATGTTCAGGGTGTTCAGTACAATGAGCGCCGTGGCCACTGGAGAGGGCATCGCGGCTATCGCGAACGCCGCCGCGGCTATCGCCGCCACAGCGATGGTTACTGGTATCCGCTGGCAGCCTTCGGCGCCGGAGCGATTATCGGCGGCGCCATCGCAAATGGCCGGAACGACGGCGGTTCGCATCAGGAATGGTGCGCTAACCGCTATCGTTCGTACAGTGTTCGCACCGACACCTATCTCGGTAACGACGGTCGTCGCCATCGCTGCAATTCGCCGTACTAAGCGATTGAAATTCCTTAATGAGACGGCGGGCGCAGCCCGCCGTTTTTCCATGCCGGTCGCTGGTATCGACAGTCTGCATCCGGACGATGTGCCTTACGATTTCACGCTGTCCGTGGCTGCATCGAACCGATCCACAACGCCGTTGCGCCGGAAATCGTGAGTGGCTGTCAAGGCTTTGCCACGCTATTGAACTAAGCAGAATTGCATCGATGGGTGGTTGGGAGGCCGCAGGAGCGAGCGTCGATACCGAATGTGTGAAGGAACCATCGATGACGCTGAAATTGCCGATTTCGCTCTCCCGCCTGTTCAAACGCCAGAAGCAGCTTCGCCGCCTGATCGAGAAGGCCGTGCGCGCGACCCGGCCGGCAATCAAACCGAAGCGTGTGCACCGGGCGCGTAGCGTCACGCCGAGAAAACTGGTCGAGATCGACGGCTTCGGCAGCAATCCGGGCCGGCTGGCCATGCACTTCTACCGTCCGTCGCAATTGCCGGCCCGCGCGCCGCTGGTGGTGGTGCTGCACGGTTGCCTGCAGACGGCGCAGGGTTTCGACGATGCGAGCGGTTTTGCCAGGCTGGCGGCGGAGCGGCGGTTTGCCGTTCTTTATCCGCAGCAGACGCACAGCAACAACCCCAACTTCTGTTTCAACTGGTTCCGCCCGAGCGCCGTCGCCCGTGACCGCGGCGAACTGCTGTCGATCCGGCAGATGATCGACCATGCCTGTGCCGAATACCGGCTCGATGCCGCGCGGGTCTATATCGTCGGGTTGTCGGCGGGCGGGGCGATGGCCAACGCGCTGCTGGCGACCTATCCGGAGAGTTTTGCCGCCGGCGCGATCGTCGCGGGCCTGCCGGTCGGTTCCGCCCGGGATGCGATGACCGCCCTTTCGGTGATGAATTCCGGCGCCAACCGCACCCCGCAGGAATGGGGTGACCTCGTCAGGGCGGTTTCGCCGCAGCCGCGGCGCTGGCCCGATCTCTCCATCTGGCAGGGTGATAACGACAGGGTCGTCAGTCCCGTCAACGCCGTGGCTTGCCGCGATCAATGGCTCGACGTTCGCGGCCTCAAGCTGGAGGACGGCACCACCATCAGCCGCTCATGGGGGGAAATCCGCCGCTGGAGCGCCGCTGGACGGCCGGCTTTGAGCTTTTATCGGATCCACGGCATGGGGCACGGCCTGCCGGTGCGAACGGCCGATCGCCGTAAAGGCGTAAAATCCGACCGCTTCATTCTGGAAACGGATATTTCGGCGCCGCTGGAATTGATGCAATTGTGGGGGTTGAAGCGCCCATCGAGCCCGCGCCGGCCGGCATGAAGCGAAAGCAGCGTCCGGGGATCGCTTTGCGGGCGCGCTTCAGTCGTCGTTGGCGGCGTTGAGATTTTCCGGCCGGGTTCCGTCGTCGGCATGCGGCGGACGCTTCAGCCGGATGCCGGGGCCGCCGCCTTCCTCGTCGCCCGCCGACAGGAACAGCACGCCCCTGCCTTCCAGTGCATCGGTGAGGATGCGCAGGACTGCGGGGTCGCCACTGCCGCCTGGCCGTTCGGCCTCTTCGACCGAAGCTTCCGAGAGGCCGGTTATGGCTGCAACTTCGCCGATGGTGAGCCCGAGCATGGCACGGGCAGCGCGGATCTGTGCTGGTGTGGTCATGATTCGAAAGCTAGTGCGCCGATGGACGTGTTCAATGTCCGGCGTGCGCCTTTCGGATCGATAAGGTTGCAATAGATCGCTTCGATGCCGTCGACCATCGTCTTGAGGGCATAGCGGTCCTTGCGGGTGTCCGCTTCCTCGGCGAAGGCGCGACGGCGCTCGCCGTCGGCAAAGCTGGCCATCGCCTGCGCCAGCGCCGTAGGGTCGTCGTTGTTTTCGATGAGGATGCCGTTGCGCCCGTCTTCGAGCACGCGGCCGGCGCCTCCGACACGGCTGAGGATCATCGGCTTGCCGGCAGCGGCGGCCTCCAGCATGACGTAGGACATCGCCTCGTAGCGGCTCGGCATCACCAGCACGTCGAAACAGGAAATTGCATCCCGTCCGGTAATCTCGCTGGTCAGGCGGATACGGTCGGCAAAGCCGCTGGCGGCGATCATGGCGCGCACCTCCGTTTCCAGCTCTCCGAAGCCGATCATCAGCAGATGGGCGGCCGGCAAGGCCCCGGCCATCCTGGCAAAGGCCTCGATCAGCCGCTCCGGCGCCTTCTGCTGCGAGAGGCGGCCGATAAAGCCGAAGACCAGGGCCTCCTGCGGAATGTCGAAGCGCTGCAGCAGGTCGCCGCGCCGGCCCTCCGGGGGAGGGGTCGTGCCGTTGATGACGGTCCGCAGCCGCCTGGACGGGATGCCGAGCGAAACGGCATGGTCGTATTCATCCTGCGAGACGCAGATGATGCAGTCGGAGAGATGGCGGCCGAGCAGGGATTCGATCCCGCCGAAGACGAGCCGGCCGGCCCGGCCGAGCGTCGGATCCATGGTGCGGAAGGCGTGCGGCGTATAAACACGCGGTACATGCGACCCCGGCAGGCGGATGCGGCTGAGCGCGCCTGCCTTCGAGCTGTGCGCATGGACGACGTCGAACGGTCCTTCGCGGCGGAGGATGCCGGCAAGCTGCTGCCAGCTGTGGAGATCCGACAATCCCGGCGCGCGCCTCATGCTTATGGCATGGACAGCGGGAAGGCCCAGCGCCTGCAACTCATCGAGAAAACGATCCTCGGCACGCAGCGGCGAATAGACCGCGGTGACGCGATGGCCGCGCTCCTTCAACGCGCCGCACAGGTCGATGAAATGCCGTCCGGATCCGCCGCCACTTGGCTCCAGCACCTGCAGAATGGAAAGACGGTTGGGAGAGACCCTTTGCATCATGATTGCCGTACCGTTCTTTGATATCGGTTTTCGAGTGCGCCACAGCCCCAGACGATGCCGAGCAGCAGATAGAAATGCCGCCAGTGATCGGTATCGATGACATTGCCGATGGCGACGTGGCCGACGATGACGATCCAGGCGATCATCAGGTAGGGTTGCCATGGCCGGTGGCGCAGCATGTTGCGGAAACCCATCGACAGGGTCCAGATCATCATCGACACATAGGTGACGAAGCCGAGCCAGCCGTAGGTGGTGAGCGATTTCAGCCAGATGTTGTGCTCGTCTTCGGGAAAGATCTGGCTGAAGACCATCGGGCCGATGCCGAGCGGTGCCTCCATGGACATCAGGAAGCCGATGCGGTGGCGATCGAAGCGCCCGAGATGGCCGGCATCGTAATCCTGCTCCAGCTGCGCGCGGCTGGAAAACAGGCTCGACACTTTTTCCGATTGCAGGGCGCCGATCAGCGCTGCGACCAGTATCAGCACCGCGGCGAGCGACAGGACCAGGATCTTCAGGCGGAAGGCGCCGGTACGCTCCTTCAGGAGCATGATGAACACCAGGGCGCAGGCCGAAAACAGAAACAGCGCCCAGGCCGCACGCGAGAAGGAGAGAAACACCCCGAGCGCGATGACCAGCAGTCCGGCGATCTTCAGGGGGGATTTCGAGATCCTGTCGTTGAGCAGCCCGTGCATCAGGTAGAGGGAGGGGGCGATCAGGAACGGCCCGAAGACGTTGGGATCCTGGAAGGCACCCTTGGCGCGGTCATAGAGCGTGAAGACCTCGAAGCCGGGCACCGCATGGAAATAGCCGAGGATGCCGAGCGCGGAGGTGATCACCGCCGCCGCTACCCAGGCCCGGAAGATCAGCCGCAACCGTGACGCGTTGTCTTCGATCGCCGCGGCATAGAAGACCGATGTCAGCGCCAGAAACAGCGACACGGCCAGATACATCGGCCCGTCGTTGAGATCGGACATGACCGTTAGCGAGAAGATGCCGCCGACATTGAAGAGCAGCAGAAGGGCGAGCAGCGGCCCGACGCTGCGGGAGATCTTCAGTCCGCAGAGGAAGCTGATGGCGACGAGCACCACCATCACCACTTCGTAGGGCGCAGGTTCCGAAATCACGAAGCCGGACAGGAAGACGCCGAAGGTCGTCAGCGCCGAACCGAGCAGCCGCAGGGTCGCAAGCTGCGGCCGAAGAACGACATTCTGGTGAACGATCGCGCTCAATAGGCATTTTCCGTGTTGAGCAGCCGGATCGGCGTCAGGAACAGGATTTTCAGGTCGAACAGCAGCGACCAGTTCTCGATGTAGTAGAGATCATAGGCCGTGCGGAACTTGATCTTGTCGTCATTGTCGACTTCGCCGCGCCAGCCGTTGATCTGTGCCCAGCCGGTGACGCCCGGCTTGACGCGGTGGCGGGCGAAATAGCCCTCGACGACATCGACGAACAGCCGGTCGTGCGTCTGGGCCAGCACCGCATGCGGACGCGGGCCGACGAGCGACAGTTCGCCGCGCAGCACGTTGAAGAGCTGAGGCAATTCGTCAATCGAGGATTTGCGGATGAAACGTCCGACCGGCGTGACGCGCGGGTCGCCCTTGGTGACGGCCTTGCGGGCGGTCGGATCGCCCATGTCCGTGTACATCGAGCGGAACTTGAAGACGTTGATGATCTCGTTGTTGAAGCCGTGGCGCTTCTGGATGAAGAAGACCGGCCCCTTGGAGGTCGCCTTCACGGCAATCGCCGCGCCGATCATCACCGGCCAGAGCAGCGCGAGCGCGATCAGGCTGAAGGTGATGTCGAAGATGCGCTTGGCGACGGAATCCCAGTCGCGGATCGGCTTGTCGAAGATGTCCAGCATCGGCACGGCGCCGACATGCGAATAGGAGCGTGGCCGGAAACGCAGCTTGTTGGCATGCGCCGCCAGGCGGATATCGACCGGCAGCACCCAGAGTTTGCGCAGCATCTGCAGGATGCGGCCTTCGGCGCTGAGCGGCAGCGAGATGATCAGCATGTCGATGCTTGCCAGCCGGGCGAACTCCACCAGTTCGGCGATGGTGCCGAGCTTGGGGTATCCGGCGACCATCGACGGCGAGCGGCTGTCGTCGCGGTCGTCGAAGATGCCGCAGATGCGGATATCGTTGTCCGGCTGCTGTTCCAGCGCCCGGATGAGGTTTTTCGCCGGATCGCCGCCGCCGATGATGACGGCGCGCCGCTCCATGATGCCGTTGCGGCCCCAGCGACAAAAAGCGTCGCCAAGCAATTTGCGCTCGACGATGAGATAGACCGCACCGACACCGAACCAGGTCACGAACCAGAGACGCGAATACTGGTCGCCGGATTTCAGCAGGAACAGCGCCAACGCCATCAAGGCAAACGAGATCGCCCAGGCGCCGAGGATGCGTGGCAGGGCGCGCAGCGGCCCGCGCAAGGATTGCACCTGGTAGGCATCGACGATCTGCAGCAGGAGCACGGCAAGCGCGGTCCCGAGCGCCATCACGCCCAGCGAAACCGGCGACCCCAGGACATCGCGGCCCCAGTAGAAGGTGTGCACGCCCAGGCCGATCGCGAAAAGCACGAGAAACTCCAGCAACCTGATCTGCCCGAGGATCATGCTGGGCGAATAGCTGGTTTCGCGGAACTGGGCGGCGATGCGCCGGGCGAACGAATTCAGTTCGGGACTTCCGGAATTTTCGTCGTCAGTCGCCGCGGCGCGATCGCGTGACTGGATCTCGGAAACCTTCCGCCGGACGGCTTCAAGGTCGAAGTTTTCCGGTCTGTGAAAATGGTTCATCGCGTTCACCCTGCCCTCGAGTGAATAGCGAATACCAGAAAGGCCCTAAAAAACGCTTACGCTGAGCCGTCAGTGGGGTGAAGGCTGATCGTCCCCGAGCAACTCGCCGTACAGTTTCAGCACGTTTTCCGCCATCACCTTGGCGGAAAAGGCCGCCTTGAAGGCTTCCGGCCGCGGCATGACGGCATCATGCCAGCCCGGCGTGGTCAGCGCCGTCGCCATGATGCGGGCGAGATCGCCGGGGTCGCCGGGCGCGGCGAGTGCCTGGCTTTCCACTCCCAGCACTTCCGGAATGCCGCCGACACGTGAGGCGATGACGGTCTTGCCGCCGGCCAGCGCCTCCAGCACGATATAGGGCATGGATTCGGCCCGCGACGGCACGACGACGATGCGCGACATCGTGAACGCATCGCGCGCCTTCATCGCCGGCAGAATATGGATACGCCGGCCGAGGCCGCTCTGGACGATCAATTGTTCGTACCGGTCGCGATCCGGGCCGTCGCCGACCAGCAGCGCGGAAAGCGGCCGGCCGACAAGCCGCTCCGCCCCGGCGAAGGCTTCGACGAAGACGTCCGGCCCCTTCAGGTCTCGCAACATGCCGATATAAAGGAGATCGACGCAATCCGATCGGGTCGGAACGGTCTCGAACTCGCTGTCGGCGATGCCGTTATAGATCATCCGCGCCACCGGGCGCGGCTTGCCGACCTTCGCTTCATAGGTCTTCTGCTCGTAGTTGCAGACGAAGACCAGGGCGTCGGTCAGTCTTTCCTGGAACCGCTCCAGGCGCAGCACGAACTGGCCGGCGAGCGAACGCCGGTCGAAATGCATGCTGCCGCCGTGCGGCGAATAGAGGCGGGCTACGCTATACCTGTTCACCCGCAGGGCTGAGCCGATGATGCGGGCAACAGCGCCACCCTTGGCGCCGTGCCCGTGCAAAACATCAGGCCGCAAACTTTTGATCTCCTTGTAGCTGTGCCAGAGCGCAGCAATGTCCGAGGGCGTTACCGAACGCTGGATCGGCAGCCGTGTCAGCCCGAGCGCCAGATAGGGCCGGATCTGATCGAAAAGCCGATCTTCGTAGCTGCCGCCCGTCGAGCTGTCGCAGAGGATCCCGACCTCGTGGCCTGCCTTGCTGTGCTCTTCCGCAAGATCGCGCACGTGGCGGAAAATTCCGCCGACGGGGGACCTGAAGCAGTGGAGGATGCGTAGCGGGCGATGGGGGGTCTGCATGGACGGTCAGAAGAACCGCTCTCGGACATAGATGGTGTCACCGGCCATCAGCGGGTCCGAGATCGGGACCCGGCCGGTCAGAATTTCTCCGTTTATTCTTCGTGTTATATCTGCATTCCCCTGATAGGCGCGGGGGCTGTAGCCGCCCGCCATGGCGATGGCGTTCTGGACGGTCATGCCCGGCACGTAGGAATATTGCCCGGCCTGTCCCACTTCGCCCATGACGAAGACGGACCGGTAGCGATCCACCTCTACCGAGATGTCCGGATCCCGCAGATAACCCTGCTTCAGCTTCTGGGCGAGCAGGCCCTCCAGCTGCTGAAGCGTGCGGCCGCGCGCCGGGATCTGTCCGACCAGCGGGAAGGCGATGTAGCCGGCCTGGTCGACGGTATAGGTGTTGGTCAGTCCTTCCTGTTCGAACACGGTGACGCGCAGTCGGTCGCCGGCATCCAGCGTGTAGGGCTGGATCGTCACTTCGTGAAAGGCCTTCGGTGCCGGTTTGTACGTCGAGCAGCCCGGCAGGATCGCTGCGGATGCAGCGAACACCAGTGCCATGACATGTTTTGACTTCGCGAATGACATCCGTCGGCCGCTCCAACTCGGTTCGTATGTCGCTGTTATCGATCCGTTAGGGTTAATGCTCGGTAAATGCCGGGCGGGGAATTCGAAAAAAGCAGCGGTCGCGGCCCGGTCCCATCGTTTTTGCTCTTAACGGTTGGGTTACCATGTTCCTTTACGCTTGTTTCAAACGAGTATTCGGAGTGCGGGTATGGCGAGCGTAAACAATCACCAGCAGGATGTGGATATCGATCTCGGCCAGTTGTTCGGCGCGATCTGGCAGAGAAAGGGCAGGGTGCTGCTCATCACCGCCGCCGCCGCCGCGCTGGCGTTCGGCGCCGCGCAATTGATCTCGCCGACCTACCGCAGCGAGACGCGCATTCTCATCGAACAGCGCACGCCGGCCTATACCGGCGCCGAAAAGGGCGCCACGCCGGAAAACCAGCCGCTGCTCGACGAATTGAACATCGCCAGCCAGGTGCAGGTGCTGCAATCCGTCGACCTGATCAAGCAGGTGGCGCGTGACATGAAGCTCTATGAGCGCGAGGAGTTCGATCCGACCGTCAATCCTTCCATCCTTTCCGATGTCATGGTGCTCTTCGGGCTGAAGAAGAACCCGCTGGACCTGCTGCCGGAAGAACGCGTCATCAAGGAATTCACCGAGAAGCTCGTCGTCTACCAGGTGGAAAAATCCCGGGTGATCGGTATCCAGTTCACCTCCAAGGATCCGAAGCTGGCGGCAGAGGTGCCGAACGCGATCGTCGACGTCTATCTGGCGTTGCAGAGCGGCGCCAAGCTCGATTCCAATTCCGACGCGACGCGCTGGCTGGAGCCGGAAATCGCCAACCTGCGCGAAAAGGTTCGCGACGCCGAAAAGAAGGTCGCCGACTACCGCGCCTCCCGCGACCTGCTGCTGGTCGGCGAGGAGCAGGGCGGCACTTTCGCCAACCGGCAGCTTACCGACATTTCCGCTGAATTGGCCCGGGTGCGCGGCGAGCGTGCGACGGCGGAAGCGCGGGCGCAGAGCGTGCGTGCCGCGTTGAAGGACGGCCGTTCTCTGGACACGCTGACCGATGTCGTCGGTTCCCAGATGATCCAGCGGCTGAAGGAAAGCGAATCGGCGGTGCAGGCGCAGATTTCCGATCTGTCGACCTCGATGCTCGAGGGGCATCCGCGCCTGAAGGGCCTGCGGGCGCAACTGGCCGATATCCGCGCGCAGCGCGAGCGGGAAACACAGAAAATCCTCTCCAGCCTGGAAAACGAAGCACGCGTGTCGCAGCTGCGCGAACAGCAGCTGCTGCAGCAGCTGAACGTCGCCAAGGCGGATACCGCCCGGGCCGGCGGAGAAGAAGTGGAGCTGAAGTCGCTGGAACGCGAGGCTGCTGCCCAGCGTCAGCTGCTCGAAACCTATCTCTCCCGCTACCGCGAGGCGGCTTCCCGCATCGACAAGGGGTCCAGCCCGGCGGATGCGCGCATCATCTCGCGTGCGATCCTGCCGCAGGAACCGTATTTCCCGAAAGTTGTCCCGATCGTCATCGTCGCGGCCATGGCGGCGCTCGTCGTCAGCGCCGTGGTCATCATGCTGATGGAGCTTTTCAGCGGCCGGGCATTGCGACCTGTCGTCACCGGTGCGACCGCAACCGTCGTCACGGCGAGGCAGGAAGACGTGATCGTGGCAGAAGAACCGGTGCAACCGGCGCAGGCCGGGGAAAAACCGGCTGTCAGGCGTGAAAACCCGGCGCCAACGACCAATGTCGCGCAGAGCCTGCTCGCCTTGCAGCCGGTAGCACCCGAGACAGCGGATGAACCTGCCGCGGCGACCGCAACGGAAAACGAATATTCCCTGGATACCGTTGCAGCGTTCCTGGCTGAGCGCATGCCGCTGATCGCCGTCAGCATCTCGCCGACGGGCGACGACGGCTCGGAAGCGACCGTGCATCTTGCCCGCAAGATTTCCGAGAGCGGCCAGAGCGTCATCCTGATCGATTTGACCGGCTCGGCATGGCCGACGCGGTTGATGGCGTCGTCGACCGGCCTGGCCGGCATCACCAACCTGTTGACGGGAGAGGTGGCTTTCGCCGACACGATCCATTCGGACCGCGCCTCGAAAGTGCACCTGATCCCGCAGGGCGGCGCCGACATCCGCAAGGCCATGCGGGCAGCCGACCGGCTGTCGATGGTGATCGACTCGCTGTCCGAGGTCTACGATCTCGTCCTCGTCGAATGCGGCCCTGCTCCGGCGCCGGCAGTGGCGCGTCTGCTGGGCTCCCGGAAGGCGGAGATCATCCTGTCGATCCCGCAGCCGACCGAGGACCTGATGATGACGGTCGTCGGCGATTTCGAAAAGGCCGGTTTCGGCGACCTCGTCTTCCTGTCGGGCGAACTGCCGCAGGCGGGACGTCAGAACAAGGCGGCCTGAGGCCGCCTGACCAGCCTCAGTCGTCGGTGCTTTCCGAAGGGCCTGTCTTGGCACGCAGCCGCTGCAACAGCGCATAGACGCGCGGATTGCCCTTGATGGCGGCCTTGGTCCGCGTGACGCCGCGTTGCGCCACCACCGCAAACCGCCCGACGGCGCTGATCGGTAGCAGGATATCGTGCTGCACCGTTTCCACCGGGCACCAGCTGCGTTTATAGCCCTGGTCGCCGATGCCGAAATCGAACAGGGTAGCGTCTTCGGCGCAGGCCTGCTCGATCATCAGCCAGAACAGCAGTTCGCCCGGACTCGCCTCGGCCGCCACGCTTTCGTCGATCGAGCCGAACTGGCAGATGATGTGATCGCCCTTGCGCGACAGGCCGGCAATGGCGGCAATCTTTCCCTCATGCTCGCCTTTCAGCCTGATCGCATGCAGTTGCAGCGGCGTGTCCCGGCCACCGCCATCCGTTTCCAGCAGCAGGTGGAAGAAGGCCTGCGTTTCCGGCGCGTGAAAAACATTGGGCAGGCCGAGCGCCTTGAACCGCACCGCTTTCTGTTGAAAGAACAATTCCATCAGTGCGCTGCGTTCCACCGGCGTTCGGGCGACGATGTGGTCGAAACCACCCGAGACCTCCAGCCGCTTGACCTGTGAGCGAAATTTCTTGCGCCGCCGCTTGGCATTCAACTGCGCGATCGTCGCCGTGAAGGTCTCGAGCAACGGCAGCTGGAAGGCGTGGTTCTGGTTGACGATCGACGGCAGGTATCGAAACGGGTGGGGCTCGTCGCGCCACAGCAGCGGCACATTCCGCAAGGTGACGATATCCGCCTTGTCCCTGAGGCTTTCGATCAGCCGGCCGCCGATCGACCGCATTGTGATTTCATCCGTGAGGCTTCGGAACTCGGGCGAAAACAGGCCGGTGTTGATGTTGCTGAAACGGCCGGCGATGAATTGCGCCGTGCGCACCATGTTGTGGCGGACGATTTCGAGCGGCAGGATGAAAAGCGTCTTGTCGCCATCGGTGGCGCGGACGATGGCCGGTTGCGTGTCGTGGGTTTTGATCCAGGCCGCGCACCAGTCATACCCTTGGTGAAGCGAGTTGCCGTTGTTGCGTTCTAGGCTGCGCCATTCACGCTCCAGCGGCTCCATGCGGTGGTGGACCTCGACTATCATCGGCAGCGTCGGTCCGCTCGCGCCCTGCGGCGCAGCCGGCATGGTGCTTTCTTGCGATCCCATGGGCGATAGGTCGATCCTGTCTGGCTGCACGGCGGACATCCCTGGCGTTGGCGCTTGTGGCGCGATGCTAGGCAGGGATGCCGGAAAAATGGTTTAAGCCGACCGGCCAGGCCGTCTTTTCCGCATAATGCAGTTATCGCACGGTTAAAGAGGTCTATTTCTTGATCGGCCCCGCCATCCACTTGATCAGGACCATGGCGGGAAGAATCCACAACAAGCCGGTGAGCGTGAAATAGAGAAGGTGCACCCACCACGGCGACCGGCCGAGCAGCAGCGAGGCAAAGGTCGTCGCCAGCAGGGCGTAACCGAGAACCAGCACGATCAGCAGGATTGTGCCGATGAATTTGCGCAGGCGAAGGGGCATGGTCTATCTTTCGTCAGGAACGGCGGCCATTGAAGCGCCCGAAACCGGCCGCGACGGGATGCCGCAAAGGCTTGGGCCTTGTTTTGCACAGGCGGGTCAGGCAAATCAACCGCCAGAAACGAGGAAGATCATGGCAGTCTCACATCCGGCAAACGAAAGCCCCATTCTGGACGTCAACGCACGGCAGCCGCGCGGCCGCCTGGCCGTGCGCATCTGGCTCGGTGTCGTGCTGATGACGCTCTTCTGTCTTGTGCTGGTCGGCGGCGCGACGCGGCTGACCGAGTCCGGCCTGTCGATCACCGAATGGAAACCGATCCACGGCGTCATTCCGCCTCTGTCGGCTGAGGAATGGGACGAGGAATTCACGCTCTACCAGCGTATTCCCCAGTACCAGGAAATCAACAAGGGCATGACGGTCGACGAGTTCAAGACGATCTTCTGGTGGGAATGGTCGCACCGGCTGCTCGCACGCGGCATCGGCGTCGTCTTCGCCCTGCCGCTGATCTTCTTCTGGGCAACGGGGCGCATCGAGCGCCGGCTGCGCTGGCCGCTGGTCGGCCTTCTGGCGCTGGGCGGTTTCCAGGGGTTCATCGGCTGGTGGATGGTGTCGTCCGGGCTTGCCGTGCGCACCGATGTCAGCCAGTACCGGCTGGCGACGCATCTGGTCATCGCCTGCCTGATCTTTGCCGGCTGCATGTGGATCATGCGCGGGCTTTCACCGCACAGCGCCGACCGGGCACCGACCGGCGGTTCACGGACGATGGCGATGGTTATTGCCTGTTTTGCCATGTTCCAGATCTATCTCGGCGCGCTGGTGGCCGGCCTCGATGCCGGCTTCGCTTACAATACCTGGCCGCTGATGGATGGCGCCATCGTTCCGGGTGACCTGTTCATCCAGAAACCTGCTTTCATCAACCTGTTCGAAAACCCGAAGACGGTGCAATACGTCCATCGCCTCGGCGCCTATGTGCTGTTCGCGCTGGTGCTGCTGCACATGATCGGCTCTCTGCGGGCCGCGCCGCAGACGACGCATGCCCGCCGCTCCGTCGTGCTGTTCCTGCTGGTGACAGCACAGGCCGCAATCGGCATCGTCACGCTGGTGATGCAGGTGCCGCTGCACTGGGCCTTGCTGCATCAGGGCGGGGCGCTGCTGGTTCTGGGCTTTGCCGTCGCACATTGGCGCGGCTTTTACGGGGAATATCCGCGCTCGTGAGAGAAAAAGGCGGCCCCGTCGCGGCCGCCTTCGTATTACGCCGACAGCATCAGGTCCATGTTCTGCACGGCCGCACCCGACGCACCCTTGCCGAGATTGTCGAGCAGGGCGACGAGGTTGATGTGCGCGCCGCCCGGCGTGCCGAAGACGAAAAGTTTCATCGTATCCTTGCCCGCCAGTTCGACGGCATCGACGCGCGGCATCGCGGCGCTTTCGGCCAGCGGCACGACGGTGACGATGTTCTGGCCGGCATAATGGTCGGCAAGGGCAGCATGCAGCTTTTCGAGCGTGGCATCCTCGCCGAGATCACCGGCAAACAGTGGAACCTGCACGATCATGCCCTGCGGGAAACGCCCGACGGAAGGGGAAAACAGCGGCGCTCGGTTCAGAAGCCCGTGCGTCGTCATCTCCGGAACATGCTTGTGCTTCAAGGGCAGGCCGTAGAGGAAATGCGGCGAGGATATCGCGTCCGGGTTTGCCGGGTCTTCCATCTGGGCGATCATCTGCTTGCCGCCGCCGGTATAACCGGACACGGCGTTGACCGTCACCGGATAGCCGGCCGGCAGCAGGCCGGCGGCACGCAGCGGCCGGAGGAGGCCGATGGCGCCGGTCGGATAGCAGCCGGGATTGGCGACCAGCCGGGCCGCACGGATCTTCGCCGGTTGCGCCTTGTCCATTTCGGCAAACCCGTAGGCCCAGTCCGGATCGACACGATGCGCCGTCGACGTGTCGATGATCCGCACCTTGTTGTTGCCCGACAACATGCCGACGGCCTCTTTCGCCGCGTCGTCGGGCAGGCAGAGGATGGCGATGTCGGCGCTGTTCAGCAGGTCTTCCCGCAAGGCGGCATTGCGGCGCTCGGCTTCCGGGATCGACAGAAGTTCGACATCGCGGCGGTCGGCCATGCGCGTGCGGATCTGCAGGCCCGTGGTTCCGTGTTCGCCATCGATGAAGATCTTCGGTTTCATATGAGCTCCTGCCTTTTCAAGGGTTTGGGAAAGGTTCCGGAATCAGGATAACAAGCCTCTGATTCATTTTCTTAACGCTGTCACCGGAAGCGGGCCAGCCGCTCGGCGCGCAGGCCGAGCATATACATCGCCACCGTCGCCCCGGCAATGGCGGTGATGTCGGCGTGGTCGTAGGCCGGTGCCACCTCCACCACGTCGGCGCCGCGGATATCGAGCTGCTTCAACCGCTGCAGCACCGAGAGGATCTTGGCACTGGACGGCCCGCCCGCGACCGGCGTGCCGGTTCCCGGCGCGAAGGCCGGATCGAGGCAGTCGATATCGAAGGTGAGGTAGGCGGGCGCACCCGCCGTGTGCGACAGGATCGTCGCGGCGATATCGGCAGCCGACATGTCCTCGACCTCGTGGCCGTAGACGATCCTCACCCCGAAATTTTCCGGAGCATGGGTGCGGATACCGATCTGGATCGAGCGGGCCGGATCGATGATGCCGTCACGCACGGCGCGGGCGACGAAGGAGCCGTGGTCGATGCGCTTGGCGTCATCGAACCATGTATCCTGATGGGCATCGAATTGCACCAGGGCGAGGGGACCGTGCTTGGCCGCATGCGCTTTCAGCAGCGGCCAGGTGATGAAATGATCGCCGCCGAGCGTCAGCAGGAAATCGGTGCCGGAGAGCAGCCTGGCCGTCTCCTTCTCGATCGTCGCGGGCGTCTTCCAGTGGTTGCCGTAGTCGAGCAGGCAGTCGCCGTAGTCGACCACCGACATCGCCTCGAACAGGTCGCGCGAAAACGGATATTGCGGATCGTTGTCGAAGATCGCCGAAGCACGGCGGATCGCCTGCGGCCCGAAACGGGCGCCGGGACGGTTGGAGGTGGCGGCATCGAAGGGTATGCCCCAGATCACGGCATCCGTGCCCTTCACCTGCTTGGAATATTTCCGCCGCATGAAGGACAGCGTGCCGGCATAGGTGGGGTCCGTGGCCGCCGAGGTCAGCGTCTTGGCGGTGAAGGCGTGATCAATGGTCTTGGCCATCAGGCTTCTCACTCTCTTCGAAACGAATGGTCGGAGATTTGTTAAGCGAGCGATGCAGGACACGCAAGCGGCGGTGCCCAAAACAAAAAGGCGGAGCCGAGCCCCGCCTTTTCGATAGTCCATAGTCTTGAAGCGATTAACGCTTCGAGAACTGGAACGAACGACGGGCCTTGGCCTTGCCGTACTTCTTGCGTTCGACGACGCGGCTGTCGCGGGTCAGGAAGCCGCCCTTCTTCAGCACCGAGCGCAGGCCCGGCTCGAAGTAGGTCAGTGCCTTGGAGATGCCGTGACGAACGGCACCGGCCTGGCCGGAAAGGCCGCCGCCGGCAACGGTCGCGTCGATGTCGAACTGGCCGTCACGGGCAACAGCGACGATCGGCTGGCGCAGGATCATCTGCAGCACCGGGCGTGCGAAGTAAGCGGCGAATTCCTTGCCGTTGACCGTGATCTTGCCGGAACCCGGCTTGACCCAGACGCGGGCGACGGCGTTCTTGCGCTTGCCGGTCGCATAGGAACGGCCCTGTGCATCAACCTTGCGGACGTGAGCCGGAGCGGCAGTCTCGGTCGAGGCAAGGTCCTTCAGGGAAGAAAGATCGGCCATGATCAGGCGCTCCTTACGTTCTTGGTGTTCAGCTTGGCGACGTCGAGGACGGCGGGCTGCTGGGCTTCATGCGGATGATTGGTGCCGGCGTAGACACGCAGGTTCTTCATCTGGCGACGGCCGAGCGGGCCGCGCGGAATCATGCGCTCGACGGCCTTCTCGATGACGCGCTCCGGGAAGCGGCCTTCGATGATCTGGCGAGCCGTGCGCTCCTTGATGCCACCCGGATAACCGGTGTGCCAGTAGTACTTCTTGTCGGCATACTTGTTGCCGGTCAGAGCAACCTTTTCCGCGTTGATGACGATGACGTTGTCGCCGTCGTCGACGTGGGGGGTGTAGGTTGCCTTATGCTTGCCGCGCAGACGGTTGGCAATGATGGTGGCGAGGCGACCGACAACGAGGCCTTCGGCGTCGATGATGATCCACTTCTTTTCCACCTCAGCGGGCTTCTGAACGAAGGTAGCCATTGTGTTACTCTCTATCTGGACCCCGTCACCGCGAGGCGAGGGGCGTTTCTTGTTGCTTGATTGGAGGGAAGAACCGATCCAAAACGAATGCGACGACGCCCGAAGGCGAGGGTTAGCAATTCATCGCGGCTTATACTGGTGCGGCTTGGAACCGTCAAGCTTGCCGATTTTGCATGTCGAAAAATTAAACAAGTAAAATCAATGGCTTGAATGTATGGTATATTGATACCACAAATTATCGCGGCGGAATCGAATAGGTGGCGGTGGCATGTGCCACCAGTTTGCCGGCATCTTGCTGGTAGATCGAGGCATCCAGTACGGCCAGACGTTTGCCGAGTTTGAGGATGCGGCATGCGCAGGTGACGGGTTCCGGCTTCGGCAGGCGCAGGAAATTGATGTTGAGGTTTGTCGTCACCGCCAGCGCCACCGGGCCGATATGGGCGAGCACGGCGGCATAGGCGGCGACGTCGGCAAGCGTGAACAGGGCCGGGCCGGACACCGTGCCGCCGGGGCGCAGGTGGCGTTCGGCCGGGTCGAAACGCATGCGCACGACACCGGGCTCGATAGCGATGATGGTGAAGACGCGACCGTCCGTGTGGATCTGCGGAAAATCCGTCTCCAGGAAGGCGTGGAGTTCGTCGATGGTCATCACCGGTATCATGCCGCGGCTCCGTTCTGGCTTCCTTTCGGCTTTCCATGGCAGTAAGAAAGGCAAAGCTCAAGGAGGAAGACGGTATGGCCGAAGTTGTTTCGTTCAAGAAGGATGGTGCATCGGAAACGATCGGGGCGCTGGTGACGGCCGATCTTGCCGATGGCATCCTGCGGCTGACGCTCAACAATCCGCCGGCCAACGTCCTGTCGATCGCGCTGATGGAAACCCTGTCCGCCGAACTCGACCGTGCCGGCGCCGACAGGCAGGTCCGGGTGGTGATCATCGCCGCTGCGGGAAAACTGTTTTCGGCCGGTCATGACCTCAAGGAGATGACGGCGCATCGCGACGATGCCGATCGCGGTCGTGCCTTCTTCGAACGGACGATGCGCCTGTGCGCCGCGCTGATGCTGAAGATCACCCACCTGCCGAAACCCGTGATCGCCGAGATCGACGGGCTGGCGACGGCGGCGGGGTGCCAGCTCGTCGCCTCCTGCGACCTGGCGATCTGCACCGACACCTCGGCCTTCTGCACGCCGGGCGTCAATATCGGCCTGTTCTGCTCGACGCCGATGGTGGCCGTGTCGCGTGCCGCCCATCGCAAGCAGGCGATGGAGATGCTGTTGACCGGCGAGACGATCGACGCCTCCACCGCCAAGGATTTCGGCCTCGTCAACCGCATCGTGCCGAAGCAGTACCTGACGCAGGTGGTGAACAAATATGCCTCGGTGATCGCCGGCAAGTCGCCGCTGACGCTGAAGATCGGCAAGGAGGCCTTTTACCGCCAGATCGACATGCCGCTGGAGGAGGCCTACGACTACGCCGCCAGCGTCATGGTCGAGAACATGCTGGCCCGGGATGCGGAAGAAGGCATCGGTGCCTTCCTCGAAAAGCGGCACCCGGAATGGAAAGGCGAATGATCAGCCGAGCCGCATGATCAGCACGCCGCAGGCGATGACGCCGGCGGCGACGTAGCGCCAGATGCTCGCCTTCTCCTTCAGGAAGACGACGGAGATGACGATGGCGAACAGGATCGCGGTTTCGCGCAGCGCCGCGACGGTGGCGACCGGCGCCTTGGTCATTGCCCACAGGGCAAGCCCGTAGGAGGCGATGGAGCCGGCGCCGCCCAGCAGGCCGCGCCCCCAGTTGAAGCGCACATAGATCAGCACCGGGCCGACGCCGCGCCGGGAGAAGGCCCAGGCGAACAGCAGCACCGGCGGCAGCAGCGACATCCACAACGTATAGGACACCGCGTTCCCGGCGGCGCGGGCGCCGATGCCGTCGACGAAGGTATAGGTGGCGATGACGACGGCATTGGCGAGAGCCAGCAGGATCGCCGTCCGGCCGCCGGCGCGTGCTTCGAAGGCGAGCGTCAGGATGCCGGCGGAAATCGTCGCGATGCCGACATAGGTGCCGAGGCTCAGATGTTCCTTCAGGATCAGCCCACTGGTGGCGGCGACGATCAAGGGTGCGACGCCGCGCATCAGCGGATAGACGAGGCCTATATCGCCGGCCTTGTAAGCGGCAGCCACAAGCTGGAAATAGGCGAACTGCAGCACGGCGGATGCGAGGATGAACGGCACCGCCGCTGCATTCGGAAGCGGCAGGAAAAACACGAACGGCAATGCCGAGACGCCGGCGCCGGCCGAGATCATCGCAGCGCCCAGCGACTTGTCGCTACCAGCCTTGACGATGGCATTCCACGTCGCGTGCAACAATGCGCCGAACAGCACAAGAACGATGACGTCCGCAGACATGGAGGGAAAACCTCAAGGGGGCGAACGCCCGGAAGCCGAAAATCGGCGCAGGTTTGGCCTAAAATCTGTACGGGCGCAATCGGATTTCTAAGGATCTCGCCGAACCACCAGTTTTACTGCCGGGCCAGGGGGCGATTCGCTGCACGCTACCTTAGAATCAAAATGAAAATACATCCATAAGTCGATCTAATTTCCTGAGGGCAACCATAAGATGATTCTAATAATGCAGGGAACAATAAGGATACAAACACAGGACTTACATAGAACTTTCAACTCAGGGGCGCAGCCACCAGTCATCGTCGGTCTTCGGAACGCAGACGCGTATCACGCATTTGGGATCGTCCGACGTCGGCAGGGATTTCAGGTCGGCGAACTCGTAGTTGCCGCATTGGGCGCTGTTGCGCACGGCGCGATCGTAAAGCGTCATGCCGGCGACACGCTTCGACGGATAACGCAGGATCGCCGCACCCTCGCGCTGCACCGTCGCCCGCGCCTCGGCGCAACTCATCGACAGTGAATTGTAACGGGAAATCGCATGCGCCTGTTCCGAGACGGAGAGAGCGGAGACGGCGACGGCAAACGCCCTGGCAACGGCGATTTTTTTCATTGGACGGGTCCTTTTCCCGGGGGGAGGCACTTATATCTCCACAAGGTTGCGACTCAACGAAGGCGGCGAGGAAAAAGTTTCATGAACCATGATCGTTATGACGATAATTATATCAGCGGCATTCTGACGTCGGTGAAGACGATTGCCTTGCTCGGCGCATCGCCGAATGCCGAGCGCCCGAGCTACGGGGTCATGAAGTTCCTGCTCGGCCGCGGGTACAAGGTCATCCCCGTCAATCCGGGGCAGGCCGGCAAGGAAATCCTCGGCCAGACCGTCTATGCGACGCTCGCCGATATTCCCGGACCGGTCGACATGGTGGATGTCTTCCGGGCGGCGGAATACTTGCCGGCGATCGTCGACGACGTGCTGGCGCTGCCGCAGAAACCGAAAGTCATCTGGGGGCAATTGAGCGTCCGTGATGACGTTGCCGCCGCAAAGGCGGAAGCTGCCGGCCTGCAGGTGGTCATGAACCGCTGCCCGGCCATCGAATATCCGCGCCTCGTGAACTGACGGGGAAGCGGCGGCGGATGCCGGCAACTTAGCGATTCACATCCGGATCGAATTGGCTAATATCCGCCCGACAAAAAGGGAGGATTCCATGCCGAAAGACAGTCCGGGTTTCAGCACGCTCGCCATCCATGCCGGCGCCCAGCCCGATCCCACGACCGGCGCGCGGACGACGCCGATCTATCAGACCACGTCCTTCGTCTTCAACGACGCCGACCATGCGGCGGCGCTGTTCGGCCTGCAGCAGTTCGGCAACATCTACACCCGGATCATGAACCCGACGCAGGCGGTGCTGGAAGAGCGCGTTGCGGCGCTCGAAGGCGGCACGGCGGCGCTTGCCGTCGCCTCCGGCCATGCCGCGCAGTTGCTCGTCTTCCACACGATCATGCAGCCGGGCGACAATTTTATCGCGGCGCGAAGGCTCTACGGCGGCTCGATCAACCAGTTCGGCCATGCCTTCAAGAATTTCGGCTGGCAGGTGCGCTGGGCCGACCCCGCCGATCCGGCCAATTTCGAAAGCCAGATCGACGAGCGCACCCGCGGCATCTTCATCGAGAGCCTCGCCAATCCCGGCGGCACCTTCGTCGATATCGCGGCGATCGCCGAGGTGGCGCGCAGGCACGGCATTCCGCTGATCGTCGACAACACCATGGCAAGCCCTTATCTCATCCGTCCGCTGGAACACGGCGCCGACATCGTCGTGCATTCGCTGACCAAGTTCATGGGCGGCCACGGCAATTCCATGGGCGGCATCATCGTCGATGGCGGCACCTTCGACTGGTCGAAATCCGGCAACTATCCGATGCTGTCGGAACCGCGCCCGGAATATGCCGGCATGGTGCTGCATGCCACCTTCGGCAACTTCGCCTTCGCCATCGCCTGCCGGGTGCTGGGCCTGCGCGATTTCGGGCCGTCGATCTCGCCGTTCAACGCTTTCCTGCTGCTGACCGGCATCGAGACGCTTCCCTTGCGCATGCAGCGCCATTGCGACAATGCGCTCGCCGTAGCCAAATGGCTGAAAGGCAATCCGCAGGTGGCCTGGGTCAATTATGCCGGTCTCGAAGACGATCCCAACCACGCCCTGCAGCAGCGTTATTCGCCGAACGGCGCCGGTTCCGTCTTCACCTTCGGTGTCAAGGGCGGTTACGAGGCCGGCAAGAAGCTGGTCGAGGGCCTGCAACTGTTCTCGCACCTTGCCAACATCGGCGACACGCGGTCGCTGGTCATCCATCCGGCCTCCACGACCCATCGCCAGTTGACCGAGGACCAGCAGACCTCCGCCGGCGCCGGCCCCGACGTGGTGCGCCTGTCGATCGGCATCGAGGATGCCGCCGACATCATCGCCGACCTGGAGCAGTCCCTCGGCAAGCTCTGATCCCCAATCGCGGGCGGATCCGCGAAGCAGTTCCGCCCGCCTTATCCCGCCCGCCTCATCCCGCCCGCCTCATCCCGATGGAGTTTTCATGACCACGTTCCTGACTTTCGACCTCGCCGGCGTTGCCGTCGAAGCCGGTGCGCCGGCGCCGGAAAAAGTGATCTCCGGCACGCCGCAGTTCCGCACCTGGAACATCGACGAAGCGGAAGGCGGCGTCTATGCCGGTATCTGGGAGGCGACCCCCGGCAAATGGCATGTCTCTTATGACGAATGGGAGTATTTCCACGTCATGGAAGGCCATTCGGTGCTGACCGAGGAGGGCGGCGAGCCGATCCACCTCAAGGCAGGCAGCCGCCTCATCGTCAAGCCCGGCTTCAAGGGAACCTGGGAAGTCATTGAAACGACTCGCAAGGACTACGTCATCCGGCTGTAGAGCCGGTCACGTTCGCGGTGAGGTTTCCGAGCTCGGGCCCGCCTTACCAGCGAAGGTCGAGCCGGTCGAGGCCGTGGAAATGATAGACGTCCTTGACCGTCGGCGTACCCGCCAGTTTCAGCCCCGGCAGGCGTTCGAACAGGATCGGCAGGGCGATGTTCAGCTCGAGCCGGGCGAGCGGCGCGCCAATGCAGAAATGGATGCCGGCGCCGAAGGACAGGTTCGGCGCTTCCTTGCGGTCCGGCTTGAAGGTCAGCGGATCGGAAAATTTCTGCGGATCGAGATTGGCGGCGGCGAGGATCAGGCTCGCCGTGTCGCCGCGCTTGAAGCTGATGCCATCCAGTTCCACGTCTTCGAGGGCATAACGCTGGAAGATGTGCACCGGGGCGCAGATCCGCAGCGATTCTTCCACGGTGCGCTCGGTGCTCTGTTCGTCGGCAAACAGTTTTGCCGGATCATAATCGCTGTCGAGGATGACTTTGACGGAATTGCCGATCTGGTGCACCGTCGCCTCGTGGCCGGCATTCAGCAGCACGATCGTCGTCGAGATCAACTCGTCGTCGGTGAGATATTGCCCCTTGTGCTCCGTATGGATCATGTGGCTGAGCAGGTCGTCCTGCGGATCGGCGCGGCGCTTGGCGATCATGCTGCGCACATAGTCGGCAAATTCCTTGGCAGCCTGGTCGGCGGCGTATTCATCCGCCTCGGTGCGCCCGAACATGTACATGCGCACATAGGCATGCGACCACTTCAGCAACTGCGGCCCCATCTCTTCGGGAATGCCGATCATCCGGGCGATCATCGTCACCGGGATGACGTCGGCGAAGGCCGAGAGCAGCTCGACTTCGCCGTCCTTCTCGAAGCGGTCGATCAGGGTGTGCGAAAGCGCTGCGATTTCCGGCTTCATCCTTTCCACATGCCGCGACACGAAGGCACGGTTGACCAGCGTGCGCAGGCGGGTGTGGTCCGGCGGCTCCAGTTCCAGCAGCGAATAGGCTTCGGCGGCATCGAAGTGCCGTGTGTGGGGTAGCGGCGCCGGCATGCCGAGGTCTTCACGCGTGGCGATATGCAGGATCTGCCGGCCGAAACTCCGGTCTCGCAGAAGGGCGTTCACATGGTCGTAGCCGGTGAAGAACCATTTGCGCTGCTGTTGCCAATAGAAGGTGGGACATTGCGCATGCAATGCCGCATAGACCCGGTTCGGGTCGGAATAGAATGCGGGGTCCCGGCCGTCGAGCGAAACGTGTCGCGTGGCGGGATCGATGGAGAGAAGGGAGGGGGATATCGACATGATCGCCATCCCTAGCGGATTTCAACGCCCGGTTAAAGAGGAACGTGTCCGCCGCCTGGAAACCTTGGTGTTGTTTGCTGCCTTCGCGACCCGCTGCAGCGCGGCCACCTGGGCATCCGTGTCCATCGGCGGTTCTCCCATGTCTGGGGCGGCGCCGGAGGCGAGGACCACGCGGTTACGGCCGGCATTCTTGGCACCGTATAGCGCCTTGTCGGCGTCGCGGATCATCCGGTCTATCGTTGCGTCCTGCGCGTCGCAGGACATCAGGCCGGTGCTGACGGTGGCGGAAACGCCACCGCCGATGCAGGGGACCGGCGAGGCGTCGAATTCGGCACGGATGTTTTCGGCCAGTTGTTTCGCTTCCGCCACGTCATCGATCGGCATGACAGCCGCGAATTCTTCGCCGCCGAGCCGTCCGAAAGCGCCGCGTCCGGCCAGCCTGCGGGTCACCAGCCGCGAGAAGGCGATCAGGACCTCGTCGCCAGCCTGATGGCCGTGGCGGTCGTTGATCTGCTTGAAATGGTCGAGATCGAAAAGCAGCAGCGAAAGTTGCCGGTTGCCGCGTTCGGCTTCCGCCTTGATGGAGGTGAAGCGGTCGAAGAAGCCGCGCCGGTTCAGCACCCCGGTGAGCATGTCGGCGGCGGCAAGGTCGCGAAGCCGCTGCTCGGAGCGCTCGATCAACATCTTGGCACCGAACATCACGCTGAGCACGACGCTCAAGGCGGCAGTGAAGCCGGTAAGCGGCGCGGTGCTGATTTCCTGCAGCGTGAGTGCCGGGCGGAGCGACATCTCGATGCTGGCGATCACGGAGATGGCCCCCTGCAGCGCGAAGACACTGGCGAGGGAGCGTCTCGTCCGCGGCGTGCCAATGCCGGGCGGCAACAAGGAAAGCATCAGCAAAAGGCAGCCGCTGGCGCAAGCGATACTGTACAGGCTGACGCGGTAACCCAGGTTTTCGCGGATGACGGGAACGAACATGCCGGCGATCCAGATGGCTGTCGGCAGCGCCACGATCGGCCGAATGGCCCGGCCGTCGATGCTGCGTATACCGGAGACGCCGAAGGAATAGGACGCCAGGGCCAGAGCGTTGCCGATCTCGATCGAAAGGAAATCCGGAATCTGCCCCCGCGCGGCGATAAGCAGCACGCCGACGGCATGCGCCGTGAATGCGGCGCTCCAGAGAATGTAGGCCCTGGCGCCACGGTCATGGAGCCACGCGAACAACAGGATCGCGGAAAGGGCGAGGGATTCTACCGACCAAAATATCAGGCCGGTCTTCACGTCTATCACCGTCCTGGGCCTCCCTTGGCGTGCGGTTCGGACTAGCAGTACGCTGCCAGTGCTTAAATTCCTGTTGCGATAAGACGCTGATTTTTTGAATGTTCGGGAGTTTTGTCCTGACGCTTGTCAAGACGCCTTCGCCGGGATGGTACGGCGGCAGCCGCCGCTTCATACATCCTTCACCTTACCACCACGAAAACATGGGGGTATCCCTTGCCATAACTGGGAATTAATGTCGCGCCTGCCACAAAGCGCGCATGCGTCGCCTGCACCGGCAGGCCGGCCGGGGTGGGGTTTAACGATAAAGACGGCTCCGTCTTGAAGTGCGGTGCGTGGACACTCTATGTAAGGGTTGACATAGTTTCCAAATGATTCCTTTTGCGGCGGGCCGCTGCGGGAAAGAGCATACAAAGGATGGACATGAGCAATCCAGTCGATACCGCCATGGCACTGGTGCCAATGGTTGTTGAGCAGACGAACCGCGGCGAACGGTCGTACGATATCTATTCTCGCCTGCTGAAAGAGCGCATCATCTTCCTCACCGGCCCGGTCGAGGATCACATGGCGACGCTCGTCTGCGCCCAGTTGCTGTTCCTCGAGGCCGAAAACCCCAAGAAGGAAATCGCGCTCTACATCAATTCCCCGGGCGGGGTCGTCACCGCTGGCATGGCGATCTACGACACGATGCAGTTCATCAAGCCTGCCGTCTCGACGCTCTGCATCGGCCAGGCCGCATCCATGGGTTCGCTGCTTCTCGCCGCCGGCCACAAGGACATGCGGTTTGCGACGCCGAACGCGCGGGTGATGGTGCACCAGCCCTCCGGCGGCTTCCAGGGCCAGGCCTCGGATATCGAACGCCACGCCCGCGACATCCTCAAGATGAAGCGCCGCCTCAATGAAGTTTATGTGAAGCACACCGGCCGCACTTACGACGAAGTCGACCAGACTCTCGATCGCGACCATTTCATGGATGCCGACGAGGCGCTGAAGTGGGGTTTGATCGACAAGGTTCTGACGTCACGCGTCGAACTCGAAGGCGATTCGGCCTGAGTATTGCATGTGAAATGCGTCCCGCCCGCCACAGTTCTATCCCATTTGTGATGAATGGGTGGGTTTAAACTGGCGGGAAGGGCTGTAATAGTACCTATTAATGCTATGTTGAATTTTTATGACATAGCATCGTATTCGGTGGGTGCTGATTGTCGCTGGATATGGGTCGTGCGGTGTTGCCCGGTCCGACGAACAGTCTCCCTGATAGCTCTGCCGGCGGCTTGGAACGAGGTTTCGCCGGCAAGCGATAGAGTGGACCGCGTTTCGCGACAGGCGAAACGACGGCGTGCTGGAAGGAAAGTGATATGAGCAAGGTCAGCGGCAACAACGGAGGGGACTCGAAGAATACCCTCTATTGTTCATTCTGCGGCAAGAGCCAGCACGAAGTCCGGAAACTGATCGCCGGACCGACAGTCTTCATCTGCGATGAATGCGTCGAATTGTGCATGGATATCATCCGTGAGGAAAACAAGTCCTCGATGGTCAAGTCCCGCGACGGCGTCCCCACGCCCCAGGACATCATCAAGGTCCTCGATGAATACGTCATCGGCCAAAAGCAGGCCAAGCGCATTCTCTCCGTGGCGGTGCACAACCACTACAAGCGTCTCGCCCATGCCTCCAAGGGCGGCGATGTCGAGTTGGCGAAGTCGAACATCATGCTCGTCGGCCCGACCGGCTGCGGCAAGACCTATCTCGCCCAGACGCTCGCCCGCATCATCGACGTGCCGTTCACCATGGCCGACGCGACGACGCTGACCGAAGCCGGTTATGTCGGCGAAGACGTCGAGAACATCATCCTGAAGCTGCTGCAGGCTGCCGACTACAATGTCGAGCGGGCGCAGCGCGGCATCGTCTACATCGACGAAGTCGACAAGATCTCGCGCAAGTCCGACAACCCGTCGATCACCCGCGACGTGTCGGGCGAAGGCGTGCAGCAGGCGCTGCTGAAGATCATGGAAGGCACCGTCGCTTCGGTTCCGCCGCAGGGCGGCCGCAAGCATCCGCAGCAGGAATTCCTGCAGGTGGATACGACGAACATCCTGTTCATCTGCGGCGGCGCCTTTGCCGGCCTCGACAAGATCATCTCCGCCCGTGGCGAGAAGACTTCGATCGGCTTTGGTGCTACGGTGAAGTCACCGGAAGATCGCCGCGTCGGCGAAGTGCTGCGCGAATTGGAGCCGGAAGACCTGGTCAAGTTCGGCCTCATCCCGGAATTCATCGGCCGTCTGCCGGTTCTGGCGACGCTCGAAGACCTCGACGAGGATGCGCTGATCCAGATCCTGTCCGAGCCGAAGAACGCGCTCGTCAAGCAGTACCAGCGCCTGTTCGAGATGGAAGACGTTGAGCTGACCTTCCACGAGGATGCCTTGCGCGAAATCGCCAAGAAGGCGATTATCCGCAAGACCGGCGCGCGCGGCCTGCGCTCGATCATGGAAAAGATCCTGCTCGACACCATGTTCGAACTGCCGGAACTGGAAGGCGTGCGCGAAGTTGTGATCTCCGAGGATGTCGTGCGCGGCAATGCCCGTCCGCTGTACATCTATGCGGAGCGCCTCGAAGAAAAGGCCAACGCTTCGGCCTGATCGCGGCGCCTGCGCGCCCGGCATCGAACGAGAAACCGAAAGGGTCTGCCTGTGCAGGCCCTTTTTCTTTGATGCTTCCGTCCTTTTCGTGGTGCTCGCTTTTCTGAGATGCTAGACTCGCGGGCCTGCGTCGAGTCAGGCGGTTGAAGTGCAGGGATTTCCGCTTTTTATGAGGAAAGGCTAAAATTGTTTGTCTTTCAGTCGTTCCCGTAAGCCACGCGACAGGTTTTATGCGTAATTTGTAATTTGCGTTCCCATTGTAAAATGACTGTCACAAAGACCGGACGAGGGGTCGGGCGAGCCTTGAAAACAGGGCAGCTGCACTCCACCTGTAAGCGGACAGAATTTTGCCGGTGAGGTTTCGACCATTCGGCAAAGCAGCCCGGAAACGGGTCTATGGAAAGGAAATGATAATGACGAAAAAAGCGTCTGTCGCCAAGGAAAGCGCCGCCTATCCGGTCTTGCCGCTGCGCGACATCGTAGTGTTCCCGCACATGATCGTGCCGCTGTTCGTCGGCCGCGAGAAGTCGATTCGCGCTCTCGAAGAGGTGATGGGATCCGACAAGCAGATCATGCTCGTGACGCAGATCAATGCGAGTGACGACGATCCGTCGCCTTCCGAAATCTACAAGATCGGCACGGTCGCCAACGTCCTGCAATTGCTGAAGCTGCCCGACGGCACCGTCAAGGTCCTCGTCGAAGGCCGCGCCCGCGCCACCATCGAGGGTTACAGCGAACGCGAAGAGTTTTACGAAGCTCATGCACAGGTTCTCGAAGAGCCGGAAGACGATCCGGTCGAGATCGAGGCGCTGGCCCGTTCGGTCGTTTCCGAGTTCGAGAGCTATGTGAAGCTCAACAAGAAGATCTCTCCGGAAGTGGTTGGCGCCGCCAGCCAGATCGAGGATTATTCGAAGCTCGCCGACACGGTCGCCTCGCATCTCTCCATCAAGATCACCGAGAAGCAGGAAATGCTGGAAACCACCAGCATCAAGGGCCGCCTGGAAAAGGCGCTCGGTTTCATGGAAGGCGAAATCTCCGTCCTGCAGGTCGAGAAGCGCATCCGCTCGCGTGTCAAGCGCCAGATGGAGAAGACCCAGCGCGAATATTACCTGAACGAGCAGATGAAGGCGATCCAGAAGGAGCTCGGCGACGGCGAGGACGGCCGTGACGAGATGGCCGAACTGGAAGAGCGCATCGCCAAGACCAAGCTCTCCAAGGAAGCCCGCGAAAAGGCCGATGCGGAGCTGAAGAAGCTGCGCAGCATGAGCCCGATGTCGGCGGAAGCCACGGTCGTGCGCAACTACCTCGACTGGCTGCTCGGCATTCCGTGGGGCAAGAAGTCGAAGATCAAGACCAACCTCAATGCCGCCGAGAAGGTGCTTGAGCTGGATCATTTCGGTCTCGACAAGGTCAAGGAGCGTATCGTCGAATATCTCGCCGTCCAGGCGCGTGCGACGAAGATCAAGGGCCCGATCCTGTGCCTCGTCGGCCCTCCGGGCGTCGGCAAGACCTCGCTCGCCAAGTCGATCGCCAAGGCGACCGGCCGTGAGTATGTCCGCATGGCACTTGGCGGCGTTCGTGACGAAGCCGAAATCCGCGGCCATCGCCGCACCTATATCGGCTCGATGCCCGGCAAGGTCGTCCAGTCGATGAAGAAGGCGAAGAAGTCCAACCCGCTCTTCCTGCTCGACGAGATCGACAAGATGGGCATGGACTTCCGTGGCGACCCGTCGTCCGCTCTGCTGGAGGTGCTGGATCCGGAACAGAACTCGACCTTCATGGACCACTACCTGGAAGTCGAATACGACCTGTCGGACGTCATGTTCGTGACGACGGCCAATACGCTGAACATCCCGGCGCCCCTGATGGACCGCATGGAGATCATCCGTATTGCCGGCTACACCGAAGAAGAGAAGAAGGAAATCGCCAAGCGGCACCTGCTGCCGAAGGCCATCAAGGAGCACGCGCTGCAGCCGCATGAATTTTCGGTCAGCGACGACGCGCTCATGGCGGTCATCCAGCAGTACACCCGTGAGGCCGGCGTCCGCAGCTTCGAACGCGAACTGATGAAGCTCGCCCGCAAGGCGGTGACGGAGATCATCAAGGGCAAGACGAAGTCGGTCGAGGTCACGGCGGCGAACATCCACGACTATCTCGGCGTTCCGCGCTTCCGCCACGGCGAAGCCGAGCGCGAGGATCAGGTCGGTGTCGTCACCGGTCTCGCCTGGACGGAAGTCGGCGGCGAGCTTTTGACCATCGAAGGCGTCATGATGCCGGGCAAGGGTCGCATGACCGTGACCGGCAACCTGAAGGACGTGATGAAGGAATCGATCTCGGCTGCGGCATCCTATGTCCGCTCCCGCGCCGTCGATTTCGGGATCGAGCCACCGCGCTTCGACAAGTCGGACATCCATGTGCACGTGCCGGAAGGTGCGACGCCGAAGGACGGTCCGTCGGCCGGTGTCGCCATGGCAACCGCCATCGTCTCGATCATGACCGGCATCCCGGTTTCGAAGGACGTGGCGATGACCGGCGAAATCACGCTCCGCGGTCGTGTCCTGCCGATCGGTGGCCTGAAGGAAAAGCTGCTTGCCGCACTGCGCGGCGGCATCAAGAAGGTGCTGATCCCGGAAGAGAACGCCAAGGACCTGGCCGACATTCCGGACAACGTCAAGAACAGCATGGAGATCATTCCCGTGTCGCGCATGGGTGAAGTTCTCCAGCATGCCCTGACCCGTATGCCCGAGCCGATCGAGTGGGACGGCGTCGTCGAGACGCCCGTCATCGCCACCGTCGAAGGCGCCGATGACGGCCAGCTAATCGCGCATTGACGGGCATTTGGCCACACTAATGCCAAAATGGCATCAAAACCCCGGAAGGCCGGCATTTTTGCCGGCCTTTTTTTGTGAAAAATAACCGGATGTGCTTGCTTTTCAGGGTTTTGCGGGGCTTTAGAGTTGCGGCGCGCCGATGCTTGGCTATTCTGCGCGCCCTGATACCCAAGACGTTTCAACCAATCAGAAAGGGGTGGAAACATGAACAAGAATGAACTCGTAGCCGCAGTCGCCGAAAAGGCAGGACTGACCAAGGCTGACGCGACTTCCGCCATCGATGCTGTTTTCGAAACCGTGCAGGCGGAACTCAAGAAGGGCGGCGATCTCCGTCTCGCGGGTTTCGGCAGCTTTACCGTTTCCCGTCGCGAAGCTTCGAAGGGCCGCAATCCCTCGACCGGCGCCGAAGTCGACATCCCGGCGCGCAACGTGCCGAAGTTCACGGCCGGCAAGGGCCTGAAGGACGCTGTCAACAGCTAAGGTATTTCAAGGTGGGGGCGGTGGCGGCCATGCGGGCCGACTGCCAGCCAACCCTGGATCGTCAAGGAGGCCCGGCCGGCAGCGTCGGGCCTTTTTCCGTTCATGCGGCATCGTTGCGCGATTGTCATCCGCCTGTCATCTGCATCGCGCACAAGCCTCCCGTTCCCTTTCACGGAAACAGGAGGTTTCCCTATGACGATCCGTTTTTCCCACGCAGCCCTGACGGCCGCGCTCCTGGCATCGGTCGCCGTTCCGGCAAGCGCCGAGCAGGTTTTCAACCGTATTTCTTCCTTTGCCGTCGCCAACAACATCCCGGCCGATGCCGACAAGGCATCCGTCACGTCGGCTGAAATCATCACGGCCACCGAAGACGGCAACATGCTGATCTATTCCGACAGCCCGTTCAAGTCGATCGGCTTCATCGACATCACCGACGCAAAGGCCCCGAAGGCTGCCGGTTCGCTGAAGATGGGCGGCGAGCCGACCTCCGTGACCGTCGCCGGCGCCAAGGCGCTCGTTGCCGTCAACACCTCCGAAAGCAAGCAGAAGCCGTCCGGGAAGCTCTCCATCGTCGACATCGCGACGCAGAAGGAAGAGGCAAGCTGCGAGCTCGGCGGCCAGCCGGACTCGATCGCCCTGTCGCACGACAAGACCTTCGCAGCCATCGCCATCGAGAACGAGCGTGACGAAGATCTCAACGACGGCATCCTGCCGCAGATGCCGGCCGGTGACCTCGTCATCGTCCAGGTCAAGGACGGCGTTGCCGATTGCGCGTCGATCAAGCACGTCACGCTGACCGGCCTGACCGAAATCGCTCCGGAAGATCCGGAACCCGAATTCGTGTCCATCAACGACAACGGCGAAATCGCCCTGACGCTGCAGGAAAACAACCACATCGTCATCATCGACGGCAAGACCGGCGACGTGAAGAGCCACTTCTCGGCCGGCACGGTCGATCTGGAAGGCATCGACACCAAGACCGATGGCGCACTGAAGTTCACCGACAAGCAGGAAGGCCGCAAGCGCGAGCCTGACGCCGTCAAGTGGCTCGACAACGATCGTATCGTCGTCGCCAACGAAGGCGACTATGAAGGCGGCTCGCGCGGCTTCACCATCTTCGACAAGACCGGCAAGGTCCTGTACGAAGCCGGCAACACCTTCGAGCACGCCATCGCGCAGCTCGGCCACTATCCGGAAAAGCGGTCGAAGGCCAAGGGCGCCGAGCCGGAAGGCCTGGAAGTCGGCACGTTCGGCGGCCAGAGGTATTTCTTCGTGCTGGCCGAGCGCGCCTCCATCGTCGGTGTCTACAAGGATACCGGCGCCGAGCCCGTCCTGACCCAGCTGCTGCCCTCGGGCATTTCGCCGGAAGGCGCCGTTGCCATTCCGGGCCGCAACCTGCTGGCAACCGCCAACGAAGTGGATCTCGTCGAGGATGGCGGTGCCCGCTCGCACGTGATGCTGTATGAGTTCGCCGAAGGCGAGAAGGCCTATCCGATGCTGCAGTCGGCAATCGTCGACGGCGCTCCGATCGGCTGGGGCGCGCTCTCCGGTCTCGTCGGCGACGCCGAGAAGGACGGCATCCTCTACGCCGTCAGCGACTCGGTCTATGGCAACCAGCCGTCGATCTTCACCATCGACGCCACCAGGAAGCCGGCCGAAATCACCGATGTCCTGCGCGTCAAGCGTGACGGCCAGCCGGCCCAGAAGCTCGACATCGAAGGCATCACGCTGGACGGCAAGGGTGGCTACTGGCTGGCGTCGGAAGGCAACAGCGAGAAGCTCGTCCCGCATGCTCTCTACAACGTCAACGCCAAGGGCGAGATCAAGCAGGAAATCGCTCTTCCGGCCGAGCTTTTGAAGGGCGAGACCCGCTTCGGTTTCGAAGGCATCACCGCAATCGGCACGGGCGAGGATCTGACGCTGTGGATGGCCGTCCAGCGCGAATGGGGCAAGAGCGAGAAGGGCTTCGTCAAGCTCGTATCGTACAAGCCTGCTTCGAAGGAGTGGGGCGCCGTGCACTATCCGCTCGAAAAGGCGGAAAGCGGCTGGGTCGGTCTTTCCGAGATCACCGCGCATGGCGAATACGTCTATATCATCGAGCGTGACAACCAGATCGGCGATGCCGCCAAGCTGAAGAAGCTCTACCGCGTCGCCATCGCCGACCTCAAGGCTGCCCCGATCGGTGGCGAGCTGCCGGTCGTTGCCAAGCAGGAAGTCCACGACTTCATCCCGGACCTGAAGTCGGCCACCAACGGATATGTCGTCGACAAGCTCGAAGGTTTCACCTTCGACAAGAGCGGCAAGGCCTACGCCGTGACCGACAACGACGGCGTCGACGACTCCTCGGGCGAGACGCTGTTCTTCCAGGTCAACCTGCAGGGCACCAACTAAGATCGCTGTCATCCGGCAATGGAAAGGCCCGGCGTTTGGAGCGCCGGGCCTCAGACTACTGACAAACCCGTCGATTTTTATCGGCGGGTTTGTCGTTTTTGGGGATGCTCGCAGGAGAGGTGTTTATGCCTGTAGTATTGCGTTATGATAGGCAGGCCAAGGAGTTCATCCCCAA
>NZ_QFBC01000025.1 GCF_003122325.1 Rhizobium album | reverse complement strand
AACCTAAATCCAGGCCATCCAATCAATTTTCGCGCTTGCTTCAAGGGCGCAACCGTCAGTCGCCTGCAGCAGTGCCGCCCTCGTTGGTGAGGCGGTTTATAAGGCCCTCACACCAAACAAGTCAACACGCTATTTTCACAAATCTGCTAAAAACTCACAAACAGCTGATTATAAACAATAAATTCAAACGCAATCCCAAAAACGACCCAAAAACCAAACCAAAGCCAAAACCAAAATCACCCAAACGCAACCACAGGGCTTTGCCGAGCAGTCAAATGTTCTCGCAAAGAGGGCGGGGACGCCGAAAGGCTATTTGACAGAGCAACCGGGCGGCTTCCTCGTCATTCCGGAATCGGCAGCGGGGCTTCTTCTCGCTCTTATCCCGGCGCAAAAGGATGAACGGCAAGGGAATGTTCCCAGCGCTTTTCTTAAGAGAGTGCAGACGGTATGCACCTCCTGAAAGAGCTTCCATGGACGCGCGCAGGCCTGCACGCTTCTTATAGGAACAAACATCCGGTCTGCTTCGGGAAAACCAGCCATGTCCATACATCTGCCGGAACTGCCGGTAACCGCCGTCCTGCCGGAGATCGGCCAGGCCCTGTCGGAGCATGGTCGTGCCGTGTTGTCCGCGCCGCCCGGCGCCGGCAAGACGACGCTGGTGCCGCTCTTCCTGCTGGATGCGCCGTGGCGCGGCGACGGCCGCATCATCCTGCTCGAGCCGCGACGGCTGGCGGCACGGGCGGCGGCGGCGCGCATGGCGGCTATCCTGGGGGAATCGGTCGGCGAAACCGTCGGCTACCGCATGCGCCTCGACAACCGCATTTCGGCACGGACCCGCATCGAAGTGGTCACCGAGGGCGTTTTTGCCCGGATGATCCTCAACGATCCGGAGCTTGCCGGCGTCTCCGCCGTCATCTTCGACGAATTCCACGAACGGTCGCTCGATGCGGATTTTGGCCTGGCGCTGGCGCTCGACGTGCGTTCGGCGCTCCGCGACGACCTGCGCCTCCTGGTGATGTCGGCGACGCTGGATATCGAACGGGTTGCCGGCCTGCTCGGCAATCCACCTGTCATCGAAAGCATGGGCCGCAGCTTTCCGGTGGAGATCCGTCACCAGGAGCGGCCGGCGGGCGAACCGATCTGGGAGACGATGACGCGGGCGATCGCCGAAGCCCATCGGCGGGAAAGCGGCTCGATCCTGGCCTTCCTGCCGGGACAGAGCGAAATCACCCGGACGGCGGAACGGCTGGCGGGTCTTTTTGGCGAGGACACGATTATTGCGCCGCTTTACGGCAACCTGTCACAAAAGGAGCAGGATGCGGCCATTCGCCCGGCACCAGTCGGCCGGCGCAAGATCGTGCTCGCCACCTCGATTGCCGAGACCTCGATCACCATCGACGGCGTGCGGCTGGTGATCGACAGCGGCTTGCAGCGGTTGCCGGTCTTCGAACCGGCGACCGGCATCACCCGGCTGGAAACGGTGCGTGTATCGCGGGCTTCCGCCGAGCAGCGGGCCGGCCGCGCCGGGCGAACGGAGCCGGGGATCGCGCTACGCCTCTGGCATGCCGGCCAGACGGCGGCCCTGCCCGCCTTCACGCCGCCGCAGATCCTCTCCAGCGACCTCTCCGGCCTGGCACTCGATCTTGCCCATTGGGGCGTGCAGGATCCGAAAACACTAGCTTTCATCGATCCGCCGCCGCCGGCCGCGCTGCACGAAGCACGGCTGCTGCTGCAGATGCTGGGCGGACTGGACAGGCAATTTGCCCTGACAGAGCGCGGGCGCCGCATGCGCGACATGGCCCTGCCGCCGCGGCTGGCGGCCATGGTGCTGCAGGCAGCCGAGGAGGGACAGGCACGCGATGCCTGCCTGTTGGCGGTGCTGATGACCGAACAGGGGCTTGGCGGCCAGAGCATCGACATCGAGGAACGGCTGCGCCGGTTCCGGACAGAAAAGGGCGAGCGTGCCGAGGCGGCGCGCAAACTTGCCGGGCGGATAGCGGCCTCCGTGGAAAAGGGCGGCGGGCAGACAGGCTTGCAGGGCCTACCGGGTCCCTTGCTGATGCATGCCTATCCCGACCGGATCGCCCTGCAGCGCGGCGGACGCGGGCGGTTCGTGATGGCCAACGGCCGCGGCGCCGAACTGCCGGAAACCGAGCGGCTGGCGGCCAGCACCATGCTCGTCATCGCCGACCTCACCGGGCGGGCGGCGCAGGGCCGTATCCTGGCGGCAGCGGAAATTTCGCGCGGCGATGTCGAGGCACATATGCCGGAAGCGATCCGGCAGGAGGAGCAATCCTTCTTCGACAAGGCATCGCGGCAGGTGCGCGCCCGGCGGGTCACACGGCTTGGCGCCATCATCTTCGACGAAGTACCCCTGCCGCGCCCGAGCGGTGAGGCAGCGGCACGGGCGCTGGCCGACGGCGTGCGGGATCTCGGCCTCGATGTGCTGCCCTTTTCCAAGGAGGCGGCACAGTTGCGCGACCGTATCGGTTTCCTGCATCGCACCGGCGGCGACCCCTGGCCCGACATGAGCGACGCCGCCCTTCTCGACAGGCTCGACGACTGGTTCGTGCCCTTCCAGGGACAGGCGCGCGGGCTTTCCGACATTCATGCCGGCAGCCTGATCGACGGGCTGATGTCGCTGGTGCCGCATGCGGTACAGCGCGATCTCAACCGGCTGGCGCCGACCCATTTCGAAGCGCCCACCGGCCAGCGCCATCCGATTCGGTATGACGGCGACGAACCGGTGCTGTCGATCCGGGTGCAGGAACTGTTCGGGCTGACCAGCCATCCTGCCGTGGGGGTCGACCGCCGGCCGCTGCTCCTGGAACTGACGTCGCCGGCGCACCGGCCGATCCAGGCGACCCGGGACCTGCCGGGTTTCTGGGCCGGTTCGTGGAAGAACGTACGCGCCGACATGCGCGGCCGTTATCCGCGCCACCCCTGGCCCGAAGATCCGGCGGCGGCAGCGCCGACGACACGGGCCAAGCCGCGCGAGACATAAAGATATCCGGCCGGTTGCCGGCGATGGACGACAGAGACGCATTCCGGTGATGCCGTTTTCGCGCTAAACCACATGCTTGCATGGTTTTGCCGCTGATCCGCCTGCAGCGGACATGCGCGCGCAGAAAAACGGTGACGGGAAGGAACGGGCAGTGGTGACGGCAGAGATACAGGTTCCGCATCAATCCAGCCGCCGGTTGCGGCTGCAGACGCTGGTCTGGCTGCGCTGGCTGGCGGTGGGCGGGCAGGCGATGACCGTGATCATCGTCGCCTTCTGGCTGCAGTTTCCGCTGCCGCTGCTGGCGGCGGGGCTGCTGATCGGCTCGCTGGCGGCGGCGAATTTTTATCTCGCCGTGCGGTATCCGGCGACGCACCGGCTGGAACCACCGGCGGCCTTCGCGCTGCTCGGGTTCGATCTCGTGCAGTTGAGCGCTCTGCTGTTCATCACCGGCGGCCTTGCCAATCCTTTTGCGCCGCTGGTCTGCGTACCGGTGATCATTTCTTTCGCGTCGCAACCAATTCGCTACAGCATGATCCTGCTGCTCGCGGCGATCGCGGCGACCACGGCGCTGGCCTTTTCGCCGTTTTCGCTGCCCTGGTATTCCGATCGCGCCGTCTCGGTGCATGTGGTGATGCTGCTCGGCGTCTGGTGCGCCATCGCCTCCACCACCGCCTTCGCTGCCTTTTATGTCCATCGTGTCTCCAGCGAAGCGCGGCAACTCGGCGATGCGCTGACGGCGACGGAACTCGTATTGCAGCGTGAACAGCATCTTTCGCAGCTCGACGGCCTGGCCGCCGCCGCGGCGCACGAGCTCGGCACGCCGCTGGCGACGATCAGCGTCGTCGCCAAGGAGATGGAGCGCGAGCTTGGCGACGACGAGCGCTTTCGCGAGGACGTGCAATTGCTGCGCAGCCAGAGCGAACGCTGCCGCGACATCCTGCGGCGGCTGACGACGCTGTCGTCCGGCGACGAGGCGCATATGCGGCTCCTGCCGCTGTCGTCGCTGATCGAGGAGGTGATGGCGCCGCACCGCGAATTCGGCATCAAGCTGCTGCTTGTGGAAAAGACCGGGCGGGCCGGCGAGCCGGTCGGCCTGCGCAATCCCGGCATTCTCTACGGCCTTGGCAACCTCATCGAAAATGCCGTCGATTATGCGCGGGAAAAAGTGACGGTGACGGTCGAGCACAATCCGCAGGAGGTGATTGTGGTGATCGAGGACGACGGCGAAGGATATACGCCGGATATTCTGGCGCGCATCGGCGAGCCCTACGTCACCTCGCGTCAGCGCGACGACACGGCGGGTGGGCTGGGACTCGGGCTTTTTATCGCCAAGACGTTGCTGGAACGCTCGGGCGCGCGCCTGTCCTTCGAAAACCAGCCGGGCGCCCGCGTCCGGGTGGCATGGCCGCGGGCCTTGATGGAGGCCGGCAACAAAACGCTTTACCACCCCGGTTGAAGCAGCCATAACCAGTGCCGATATTGGGGTTATACCCCCCGCAAGGCACGAAAGAAGACGGACAAGATGCCAGCGACACCCGAAACGCCGAAAACTGCCGAGCCCGGCGACACCCACGACATCGGCCCCGATGCCTCGCTGCTGATCGTCGATGACGACACGGCATTTCTGCGCCGGCTTGCCCGCGCCATGGAAACACGCGGTTTCTCCGTCGAGACGGCCGAGACGGTTGCCGAAGGCATCGCCAAATCGAAAGCCAATCCGCCGAAACATGCGGTCGTCGACCTGCGGCTGACCGATGGTAGCGGGCTCGACGTCATCGAGGCGATCCGCCAGCGGCGCGAGGATACCCGCATCATCGTGCTGACCGGCTACGGCAATATCGCCACGGCGGTGACGGCGGTCAAATTGGGGGCGCTCGACTATCTCGCCAAGCCCGCCGATGCCGACGAGATCTACGCGGCGCTGACGCAGCGGCCGGGCGAACGGGCCGAACTGCCGGAAAATCCGATGTCGGCGGACCGGGTGCGTTGGGAGCATATCCAGCGGGTCTATGAAATGTGCGAACGCAACGTTTCCGAAACGGCGCGGCGGCTGAACATGCATCGCCGCACGCTGCAACGCATTCTCGCCAAGCGGGCGCCGAAATAAAGCAGTTCCAGCAAAAGTGCTGAGCGGTTTTGCGTCCGGAATTGCGCAGAAACAAGAGGGAAGAGTGTTTTCGCGATTCGAAGAAAAGCGGACATGCTCTGGGCGCCTTGTCTTTACGTCACGATGGACTTTCCCGCCGCCCATTCCGCCAGCATCAGGCGCTCCGCCGCCGTGCGGGAAAAACTGAGGGTGACCGATTTGCGGGTCGCCGGCGGCAGGCGGTGTTCCGGCGCCTCGCGAATCAGATGCGCGCCGTAACCATCGGAGAGGAAAAGGCCGCAGTCTTCCGGAAAAATATCGAGCGGCACGTCCTTGTGGGTGGCGAAGAACAGCCGGTCGCAATGGGTGCGATAATCCGGCCATTTCCTGTCGACCCGAAAATCCTCGATCGAGGTCTTGATCTCGATGATCCAGATCTCGCCTTTTTCCGTCAACGTGATCAGATCGGCGCGCCGGCCGCTGGAAAGCGACAGTTCGGGCAGCACGGCATGGCGCATGTCATGCAGGAGAATCTGCATGCCGCGGCGCACCAGCATGGCCCTGTCCGATTGTCGTCCGTCGATTAACGGATTGTTATTGTAAACAGAAAGAATCGTCACGGGATAAGTTTTTCTCGGTCGCGCAGCATGTTGCAAAAAAACCATGGGCTTCTAATTTGCGCTGCGGATTGAACTTGTTGCAGAGCAACAGCTTGCAAAGCCAAGTTTAATCGAAAATAAACCATAATCAACGATGGTTCGAAAGAGCCTCCTGCATTATCAAAATCCTAAGAGAATTCCATGCGCTTCCGCGATGCATTGACTGTATTCGGCCTGGTGACGACGCTCGCCATTTCCGGCTGCTCCACGACCTCCACCACCGCTGACGCCGGAAAGTCCGACGACGGCAAGACCGAAACGGCGCAGATCTTCGACGACGCCTACGGCCAGGTGACTGATGCCGGTTACGCCCTGCCGGCGATCCCGATCCAGAAGGTCAGCGAGAAGTTCCGCCGCCAGATCGTCAGCTACCAGTCGAACGAGCGGCCGGGCACGATCATCGTCAATACCCGCGAGCGCCATCTCTATTACATCCTGTCGAGCGGCAAGGCCGTTCGTTACGGCATCGGCGTCGGCAAGCAGGGTTTTGCCTGGCAGGGTGAAGCCTACATCGCCTGGAAGCAGGAATGGCCGACCTGGCATCCGCCGAAAGAAATGGCGGCCCGCCGTCCGGACGTGGCGAAATATGTCGAGGCCGGCATGGGCCCGGGCCTGCGCAACCCGCTCGGCGCCCGCGCCATGTATCTCTTCAATGAAAAGGGCCAGGACACGCTGTTCCGCCTGCACGGCACGCCGGAATGGGCGTCCATCGGCACGGCCGCTTCATCGGGCTGCATCCGCCTGATGAACCAGGACATCATCGACCTCTACAAGCGCGTCCGCCCCGGCAAGAACGCCAAGGTTATCGTGATCCAGTAATTCTTGCGGTCAAACGCAGCAGAAAGGCCGCCGGAGCATCGCCCGGCGGCCTTTTTTGTTTGCTTTATCCGCTTGTTCTTGCCGCATTGTCCGATGCCGAAGCGATACCGCTTCGGCTGGACATGCTCCCGGCATCCCTCAGGCGACGCTCTTCGCCTTCAGCTCCAGCCGGCGGCGGTGCAGCACCGGTTCGGTATAGCCGTTCGGCTGGACACGGCCCTTCAGAACCAGCTCCAGCGCCGCCTGGAAGGCGACCGATTCGTCGAAACGGCCGGCCATCGGCTGGTACAGCGGGTCGCCGGCGTTCTGGCCATCGACGACGGCGGCCATGCGCCGCATGGTCTCGACGATCTGCGCTTGCGTGACCACACCGTGATGCAGCCAGTTCGCCATGTGCTGGGCGGAGATGCGCAGCGTCGCGCGGTCTTCCATCAGGGCGATGTTGTTGATGTCGGGCACCTTGGAGCAACCGACGCCCTGGTCGACCCAGCGGACGACATAACCGAGAATGCCCTGGGCATTGTTGTCGAGTTCGCGCTGGATTTCTTCCGGCGTCCAGTTCGGCCGGGGGGCGACCGGCACCGAGAGAATGTCCGAAAGTTTGGCGCGGGCACGGTCCTTGAGACCCTGCTGCAGGCGGGCGACATTGACCTTGTGGTAATGCGTGGCATGCAGCGTCGCCGCCGTCGGTGACGGCACCCAGGCGGTGTTGGCACCGGCCTTGGGATGGGCGATCTTCTGCTCCAGCATCGCCGCCATCAGGTCCGGCATCGCCCACATGCCCTTGCCGATCTGCGCATGGCCGGAGAGGCCGCATTCGAGGCCGATATCGACGTTCCAGTTTTCGTAAGCGGCGATCCAGGCGGCCTGCTTCATGTCACCCTTGCGAATCATCGGGCCGGCTTCCATCGAGGTATGGATCTCGTCGCCGGTGCGGTCGAGGAAACCGGTGTTGATGAAGACGACGCGCTCGCGGGCGGCGCGGATGCATTCCTTGAGGTTGACCGTGGTGCGGCGCTCCTCGTCCATGATGCCCATCTTGATGGTGTTGCGGCCCATGCCCAGCGCGTCCTCGACGCGGGAGAAGATTTCGCCGGCAAAGGCGACTTCTTCCGGGCCATGCATCTTCGGCTTGACGACATACATCGAGCCGGTGCGGGAATTCTGCAGGCGGCCGTTCGGGCCGATATCGTAAAGCGCGATCAGCGCCGTAACGACAGCATCCATGATGCCTTCGGGCACGTCCCTGCCGTCGCGGTCGAGGATTGCCGGATTGGTCATCAAGTGACCGACATTGCGCACCAGCATCAGCGAGCGGCCCGGCAAGCTCGCCGCAGATCCATCAGGCGCGGTCAGTTCGAGATCGGCAGAGAGCTTGCGGGTGAATGACCGGCCGCCCTTGCTGATCTCTTCAGCCAGATCGCCCTTCATCAGCCCGAGCCAGTTGCGATAGACGACCACCTTGTCGGCCGCATCGACCGCCGCGACGGAATCCTCGCAATCCATGATCGTGGTGATCGCCGATTCGAGGCCGACATCGGCGATACCGGCCGGATCGTCCTTGCCGATCAGGCTGTCGGGATCGACGAAGACCAGGGTGTGCAGATTGTTCGTCTTGAAATAAAGGCGATAGGCGCTGTCGCTTTCACGCTTGAAGCCGGCATACTGGCCGGGATCGGCAAGGCCAGTGCGGCCTTCGGCGGTATCGACGAGCAGTGCACCGTTCTCATAGTCGAAGCCGGTGACATCAGTCCATTTGCCGGCGGCGAGCGGAATGCTGGTGTCGAGAAAATCTTTCGCCCAGGCAACCACCCGGGCACCCCGCGCCGGATCGTAACCGGGACCAGTTGGCGAATCACCCAGTGCATCCGTGCCGTACAGCGCATCGTAGAGCGAGCCCCAGCGGGCATTGGCGGCGTTGAGGGCGTAGCGGGCATTCATCACCGGCACGACGAGCTGCGGACCGGCGATGCTGGCGATCTCGGGATCGACATTGGCGGTGGCAACGGTGAAATCGTCGCCTTCCGGCAGCAGGTAGCCGATTTCGCGCAGGAATGCCTGATACCGGTCCATGTCGGTGGGCGCGCCATTGGCGCGGTACCACTCGTCGATCCTGGCCTGCAGATCGTCACGCTTTTGCAGCAGTTCGCGGTTGCGTGGCGCCAGATCGTGCACGATGGCGGAAAACTTTTCGAAGAAGGCATCGGCATCGAGGCCGGTGCCGGGCAGCGCCTCGTTCACCAGGAAATCATGCAGCACCGCGTCGATGGCTAGTCCGTGCTTTTCAATGCGGCTCATGATGATCGCTCCGTTCTTTCTCGTTGCATGCGTTGTCCGCAGTGTGCCCTGCTTTGATTCATAGTCAATTCAGCAATGGTTCGAAAGATTTGTTCCGTTTTGGAAAAAGTGATCGTTCCTTTTGCCGCTCAGTGATGCGCGATGCGGGGCCGGCCGCTGGCGGTGGCGATGAAACGTGCCTCGATCAGCTTGCGTTGCCCTTCCACCTCCGGCGCATCGATTTCTTCGATGAGACTGACGACGGGTTCGTCGGCGCCGTTCAGGCGCGCCTGCGCCAGGGCGGCTTCAGCTGCGCGCTGCCGGGCCGTGGCAAAACTGTCATCCTCATTGAAAAGGCGAAGACTGTCGCCGGAGCCATTGATGATGAAGATGCCCTCTTCCGGCATGGTGATGAAGACGGTGACGCTCGCCTTTACCTGGCCGACCACAGCGCCGATGGCGTTGGCGACATCCGAATCACCGGGAATGGCCGATTCGGCCGAGAGCATTTCGGCGATGGCCGGATAATAGACCGGGGCCGAAGCGCCGAGGCCGATCAGCGGCCGGTCGAGTGCGGCCGTGAAGCGCACGATGCCGGGCGCGCGCCGCAGTGCCCGATCGATCTGCTGCGACCGGGCGGGATCGATCTCGCCGATGCCATCCTCCGCCAGGCAGGCGGCGAGAATCACTTCGGCGGATTGCCGGGTCAGGGCCGCAACGATGTTTTTCGCCATGTCTTCCGGCGAAGCGGCAATCGGCCGGCCGGAGCCATCCTTCATGCGGATGGCGAGTTCGAGGCCGAGGCGGGCCGCCTCGGCATTCCACTGGCCCTGGCGGCCGAGCACATGCATCGCATCGGACGGCGTCAGGCCGCAGAGGTGCACGAGGCCGCGGGCAATGAGGCGGTCGAGCGTCGCTTTCTGCGAGGTCGAGGTGAGCAACTGGTCGAGAGCGACAGGCGTCGTGCCGATCCGGTCGAACAGCGCCTGCTCCTGCGTTTGCAGGCCGGCGGCCAGATGATCGGGCACGCCGGTGCGCACCGCGAATCGACCGTCATGCCGGCCCATATGCGTCGCGCGCTTCTGCCGTTCGAGCACCGGGAGAACGGCATCGCCATAGGTGGCCGCCGCCAGGCTGAGCGGCAGCAGACGCCGCGGGCCGAGATGCAGCCCGGCGACCAGGCCGCGGTCGTTGATATGCAGTTCCGAATCACCGCCCAGCCCGTAGGTGCGCATCGCCACCGCCTCGACCATGGTGCGGTAACCGCCGACGACGGCGCCTTCGGCATCGAGCCGCGGCCGGCCGCCGTCGAGCACGGCGACGTCGGTGGTGGTGCCGCCGATATCGGAGACGACGCCGTTGTCGAGGCCGGTGAGGTAACGGGCGCCGACCAGGCTGGCGGCGGGGCCGGACAAGATCGTCTCGATCGGCCGGATTTTTGCTTCGCTGGCGGCAATCAGCGCGCCGTCGCCGCGCACCACCATCATCGGCGCATCGATGCCGCGGCGGATCAGAAAATCCTCGCAGGCGCCGACCAACCGGTCGATCATCGACACCAGCCGGGCATTGAGCAGCGTCGTCAGCGCCCGGCGCGGGCCGCCGAGTTTGGACGAGAGTTCATGGCTGCAGGTCACGGGCAGATGCGAGACTTCATGGATGCGTTGCCGCACGCGGATCTCGTGCGCCGGATTGCGCACGGCAAAATAGCCGGCGACGGCAAAGGAGGAGACGGTTTTCGAAAGCTCGGGCAGAGCCTCCTCCAGCGCCGTCATGTCGAGCGGCGTTTCGTGACCATGCACATTGTGGCCGCCCGGCAGGAAGATTACCGGATCGCCGCCCAGCGCCTGGTCGAGGCCGTCGCGCTTCAGGTCCTCGGGACCGAAACCGATCATGACCAGGCCGGCGCGGCCGCCCTGCCCTTCCACCAGCGCATTGGTGGCCAGCGTCGTCGACAGAGACACGAGACTGATCGCCGACACCGGCACGTCGGCCTGTCGCAACACCGCATCGACGGCACCGGAAATGCCGACGGCAAGGTCGTGACGGGTGGTGAGCGATTTCGCCTTGGCGACGACGCCTTGCGTTTCGTCAAAAAGCACCGCGTCGGTGTAAGTGCCACCGGTATCGATGCCGAGCAGATATTGGGATTTCACGCGAACCAGGTCCTGTCAGGAAAAACAACTTGAAGCGGCCATCTTCAAGATAAACGCATAAGCTGTTATGGCATCTAGGAAATGGCTGACAACGGCAAATATGCCTGCATCAACGCACAAACGACGATTTCCGGTGGGGACGATGACGAAAAAGCCTGAAGCATTTGCACCGATCGGCGCGCTTGCGGCCGCCCTTCTCGCCTTCCTTCCCGTCAGCGCAACGGCGCAGGAAGAAGAATACAAGCCGCAGATCCCCGAAGCCTCGATCTACCAGGCGATGCTGGATGCCAACAAGCAGACCGGCTGGATCGCCTTCCGGCAGTTCATGGACCAGGAGCTGATCTATTTCACCACCCTGCAGACCATGCATTGCCGGCTTTCGGAAATCCGCTATTCGATCAATTCCGAGACGCTGGACAAGCGGTTTCCGGTAGCGAAATGCGATCCGCAGCTGCCCTTCAACCTGCCGGACGATCCGACCAACGAAACGCTGTATCTCAAGCTGAAGCCTGGTGAGGCCAAGACCATCGCCATCCAGGTCGTCTGGGACGACGGCAACGGCAGCGAGATCGTCGTCTACAAACCCTGCCAGAACGCCGAGGCGACCTGCGCCCAGATCAAGACGATCCTCAAGCCGACGAAGATGAAGACCGAGCCCGCACCCGCAACGCCAACCCGTTGAGCGGCTGGGTGGTGAGTTTCTGCACCGGCCAGGGGTCTGTCTCGGGCGTCATCTCGAATCGATAGCGGTGCATCAGCACCGCCAGAGCGATAACGGCTTCCTGCAACGCAAAGGTGGCGCCGATGCAGATGCGCGGGCCGGCGCCGAACGGCAGGAACTGAAAACGGTTGATCTTGCCGCGGTTCTCCGGAAGGAAGCGCTCCGGCATGAAGGCGCGGGGTTTTTCCCAATAGAGCGCATGGCGATGCAGCGTCCACGGCATGATCAGCACTGTGACGCCGGCATCGATGCGCACCACCTCGCCGGAAGGACTGGTCCACGAATCATCCATGATCGCCGCCCGGTTGATCGACGGCGCCGGCGGATAGAGCCGCAAGGCCTCCTCGAAGGACGCCCGCACATTCGGCATCAACTCCAGCCATTCCACCGGCTCGGCGCGGCTGGCGAGCACCCGGTCGATCTCCTCTTCCATCGCCGCCTGAACATGCGGGGCATTGGCGACGCAATAGAGCGTCCAGGCAAGCGCCCGGGCCGTCGTTTCGTGGCCGGCGCCGATGAAGGTGAGGATATTGTCCTCGATCTCGTCGAGAGTCAGCCCGTCCGGGCCGTCGAGGTCAAGCAGCAGCGTCAGGAAATCGTTGGGCGTGTTGGCCCGGTCCGTCGCCATGCGATCTTTCCGCATCTCCATGGTGCGGAAAACGATGTCGCGGAACTTCGCCAGCACCTTCGTGCCGCCGATGCGGGTCAGCCGCGGCACCCAGGACGGTGCGCGCAGAAGATCCATCGGATCGACCCGACCCATGCGGTGCAGCAGCTGGTCGACATCGTCGGAGAATTTTTCCGATTGCGAGGCGATCTCGCCGGAAAACAGCGTGTCGGCGAGGATGGCAAAGGCGAGCTCCGTCATGTCGACGGAGATGTCGAAAACCTTGCCCTCCGGGCCGCAACCGGCATATTTTTCGGCGTAGAGTTCGGATTGCCGCAACATCTGGCCGGCAAAACCCTTGGCATGCCGCGGCGTGAACACCGGTGCCATCGCCTTGCGCGAGCGCTTCCAGACATCGCCTTCCGCCGTCAGGAGCCCGTCGCGCAGGATCGGCCGGAGGATGAGCTGGCGGATCTCCGACATCTCGTAATTGGCGGCGTTATCGACGAGCACGTGCCGGATCAGGCCGGGATCGTTGACGATCAGCGTGCGTTCCTTGAAGAATTTCGTGTGGATCCAGGGCAGCGTGTAGGAGGGTTCGCCCCAGAGTTCCAGCGGATTGCGCATCACCGTGCGGATGATTTCCAGCCGCGACGGCGGCACGGTGCGCGGCACCGGTGCCGGCGGTTCGAAGGGTTCCGGACGCATATCCATGGGATCCGCCTTTCCGTGATGCCGGGGCAATTCGAGCAAAACGCGAAACGCGTTTTGCATCCTCTATCGCCTGAAACAGAGAGCACGCACATTCCGGCAAAAAAGCGGACATGTGCCGCAGATACGTCGCCGCCAGAGCATTTCCAGCCGAAGCGGAACGCTTCGGCGTCGGACAATGCGGCAAAACAGGAGGTTAAAGCAGGGCCTTGAGCTCGTCCAGCTTGTCGTTGATCAGCCAGCCGTAATAGTTTTCTTCCGGCCAGACGGTGCCTTCGCCGCCATTCCTCGCCGCCAGCGCCCGGGCGCGGGAGAGCGAGCCGCCGACGTTATAAAGCGTCGCCGTCAGGCCGGGATTCTTGGAAATGTCCATGCCGGCGACCGAACGGTAGTCGTCGATCGACCGGCGGATCGCCGCCGCCGTGAAGGCGAGCGACATGTCGGGGTCCATGATCGCCTTGTAGACTGCCGCCGCATCGTTGGCATCAAGCTTTGCGAGCCCGGAGGCGCGCGACACCATGTCCGACAGCATCAGCGCCGTCAGCGGATTGACCTGGCCGAGGCCGAACGTCTGGCCGGCGTAAAACGGCTGGAAGAACACGGCGCTGAAACGGTTGTCGGGAAACGACTTGCCGCCCACCGACCGTCCGCGAAAACTCTTTTCCCAGACGGCTTCGCGGCAGTTCCACAGCTTGTAGGAATCGCCGCCGCATCGGGAAAATTCCGGCCGCGCCACGAAATCGGCAATCGATTCGTCGTCATAGGCAAAACGGAAACTGTTGCCGGCATAAGACGCCGCCTTGACGTAGTAGGACTGCAGCCGGTCGTAGGCATCGACATTATAGGTGTGTTCGCCGACCAGCGCACCGACGATATGGATCGGATCGATGCCATAGGCGGATGCGGTCGACTTGATCTTCGACATCAGCTTGCGGTCGGAGGCGAGCAGGTCGCGGATCTTTTCGTATTTCTGGTCGAAGCTGGTCTTGCCGGCCTTGGTGCGGCGGACGGAGGCGCCGGGGATCGCCGGCTGTTCGGCATGACGATTGCCGGGCGGCACGACGACGATAGTGCGCGCCGACGCCAGCGTCGGCACCAGACAGGCCAGGGCAACCATGAAAGAGATGACGAAGCGCCGCACGATCAGCCAATCCTCACGCAAATCCATCGGATCAATTTCGGCCGCTCCATGCTGGACAATCTTGGCCGAATGATGCTCCGGGCGAAAAATCCCCGAAAACGAGCCCTTCCATAAGAAGATAAGGGCGCGCTGTCGAGTGTTGTTTCGCACGCTGGGCGGGATTCACGCAGATATGAAGGAGCGTGGCGGCGGAGGTCGGCTGGGGCTGTCCATCATCCTCACCCTCACCCGTTTGCAACGGAGCGACTGCATATGGAATGAAACGGCGCTGTTTGCCCGGGCTTGTCGCAAACCTCGCCCGCGGCCACAGCTATGGCCTGGACGATGCCACTTTCATGCCTGGTTAACTTTTTGCGGTCCGAAGAGACGCGCAATCAGATCGTTCTGATCGTTGACGGTCCAGTCGCCGGAAAAGCCGAAGCCTTTCCCCAACACAGCATCGCCTCGAACCCCGCGATGGTTCGCTGCGCCGTGTTGAAGGATTGGAAGCCGCCAATCTACGGCATGGTCTTCTTCACCCGGAAATGGTCGCTTTCGATGCCTTGCTGCGGATGCTTGGTGACGTCGTGCACGGGATCCGGATGCAGCAGCCCATCGTCAACCGACGCTTTAATCGCCGGCGGAACGTATTGGCACCATCATCCGTACCGATACTGCTGTTTCTCCTCATGTCTTTTTTCCAATTAAGAAGAGAAGGAAAGGGCCACCGATGAGCGTCGCCAGCAGTCCTGCCGGGATTTGGTAGGGGAAGATTAGATTTCTGCCAACCCAATCGGCAGTCAGGAGAATAAGCCCGCCCATCAGCGCCGAGGAAAAAAGATGGCTGGCCGCCCGTCGAAAACCAGCGAGACGAGCGAGATGTGGTCCCATCAAGCCCGAAAAACTTAGCGGGCCGACCAGCGTTGTTGCCACGGCCGTCATGACCGCTGCGATCGAAAACAGGATCGACCGGCTTCCGATCAGGGGTATGCCGAGGGACGATGCCGCGGATTCACCCAGCGACAGAAGTTCAAGCCAGCGGGCGATCAACGGAATGGTGAGGAAGCCGAAAAACAGCACGGCGGCGGAGGAGATGGCATCAGAGGGTGTCACCGCGTAGGTCGAACCCGAAAGCCAGCTTAGAACCTGCCCCAGGCGAGGATCCTGGCTTGTCATCAGCAGCGCGATAATAAAGCTGGAAATCGAACTCAGCGAGACGCCAAGCAGGAGCAGCCGGTTTCCGCCATAAGCAGGTCGGCGCGACAGGATCAGCATGACCACGAGCACAATGAAAGCACCCGCTGCCCCGGCGCCGATCTGTCCCCATCGTGTGGGCAGTGCGTCTGTCATGATGAACAGGATTGTGCCGACCAATGCGCCGGAGGAAACGCCCATAATTTCCGGCGAAGCCAGCGGGTTTGATGTCATGCGCTGCAAAATGGCGCCGGCCAGCGCCAGCATCGCACCTCCGGCAAAGGCGCAAACTGCCCGCGGCAATCGCCAAATCGACAGGTTTAGGAGGGTGTCACCACTGGAGAGTTCCCAGCCACCCAGTCCACGACCGAAGGCAACCACAAACCAGAAAAGTGGGAGGCTAACAAGGATCAGCGCCGCCATCAGCAGGATTGGGCGCCACTCTTGAGCCACCCCCTGGCGCGCCCTTTGCTCCGGCACATTCGTCGGCCTCAGCCGGCGGATCATCACGATCAACAAGGGTGCCGCCAGCAGGCCCGTAATTGTCCCAACTGGAAAGAGCCGATAGGTGACGGGAAAGGAAAGCACGATCTGGTCCGTCAGCAGCAGAAGCAGCGCGCCGATCAGGCTCGACCATACAATCGCTCCGCCGATGCGTCGCATGCCTAGACCGCCCGCAATCGCCGGTGCGGCCAGGCCGATAAAGCTGATGATACCAACCTGTGCTGTCACAAGCCCGGTAAGCGCGGTCGCCAGAACCAGCGCGATAATTCGGAAGATCGTTGTGGACAGACCGAGGCTACGGGCGCTCCGGTCGTCAAGGGAGAGGATCGTCAGCGGGCGCAGAATGAGCGCCACGGCGATTGCCAGACATGTAAGACGGGGTGCCAGAAAAAGCACGCCCGTCCAGTCCTGTTGATCGAGATACCCCGCGCCCCAGATGAACAGTCCGAGCAGCAGTTCATGATTGAATAGCGTCAGCACGGCGCTGGCTGCCCCACAGTAAAGGCTGACGATCAGGCCGGACAGGGTCACGGTCTCCGGTGAAAGACCGCTTCTCCAGGACAGGCCTAGAACGGCAAGAAGCGCAAGTGCTGCACCGGCAATCGCGATCCATGTCTGGGCGACAAGAAGAGTGAAAGGTGCGAAAACGCCTGCAATCGCAAGTGTCAGGTACGCGCCCGCCGAAACGCCGAGCGTTGCGGGTTCTGCCAACGGGTTTCTCAGAATGCGCTGAAGAAGTGCGCCGGAGAGGCCGAGCGCCCCGCCGGCCATCAGGGCCATCACGATGCGCGGCAGAACCGTGTAGTGAAGCAGCAGTTCCGCCGTGCTTGACGGGTTCGGAAACAAGATTGTGCTCATGCCTGCACCGGGAGGCAGCACGCCATGGATGTTTTGCAGGCAGACCACCGCAGCGGTTATCGCCATCATGCCGAGAACAGCCGCAGGATGGTGGAGCACGTCGCCCGGTCTCATGGCGCGGTGGTGTCCGTCAACGCAAAGGATGCCAGTCGCGCAAAACGTTGCGCCGACGGCAGGCCGCCGTAAAATAGCACGTCGTCGATCGCAACGGCCCGCTCTTCCCGGACATAGGGAAGGCTGGCGATGACGGGAGACTGCAGAGCCGGCTGCAAAAGTAATCTGCTTTCGCGTCCGACTGACAACAACCTTGCATGGGACTGCCGCGCGAGGGCATCGATCGTGACCGTCGCATGACCATAGAAAGAGGTCGGACCATCCCATGCGTTTTCGATAGAAAACTGGTCGAACAGGTTTTGAAACAGGCTGTTCTTTCCGAAGACAAGGGCGCGGCGGGTGTCGAGCAGGGTGACGATATAGACCGCCCTGCCATCGTAACCTCGCAATCTCGCTGCAGCCTCCGATATCGCCGCTTCATAAGCATTTATGTACGAGGAAAATGCGCTAGGTCTTGCAATCTCGCCGGCGAGCCGTTCCAGTTTTACCCGGGCATTGGCAAGTCTGTCGACGGGTTGTAGGTCGTCGTTTGCATCAGGATCGAAGAGAATGGCCGGGGCGATCGCATTCAGTTCCGGCAGCAGCATGCCGAGTTCCGGATGCAGGACGATCAGATCTGGCGCCAAGCTATCAAGCAGTTCGAGATTTGGCTCCGAACGAAGACCGAGATCGTGCGTGTTCGGCGACGCTTCCGGCTCCACCACGCGCTCGCTATAACGCGTGCGCTCGGGCAGCGTGATGACGTTTGCGCCGAGTGCCAACAGGTTTTGCGCACTTGTCCAGTCCAAGGCGGCAATTTGAAGTGGTAGAGGATTACCGGCACCCGATGTCGGCGGGAGGGTGAGAGATATCAACCCGCCGAGAAATGCCCGGCGGGGGATGAGATGGCGGGACGTCCGTCGCCGGATCAAGCGATTACCATTTGTAGGCAAGGGTGGCGTTGATGGCGCGCCGGTTGCCGTAAACAACGGTGTTGGAGTAGAAGCTGGGCGTGAAATATTTCTCGTCTGTAAGATTGGTGCCGCTGACTGCCAGGGTCAGCCCATTCAGATCGGGGTTTTTCGCGCCGAAATCATAGGAGATCGAGGCATCGAGAAGTGTGTGGCCAGGAACCTTGACCTGCGATCCTGTCGTCGTGTCCATTACGGCCATCGAACTGCCGACATAGCGCAATCCCGCGCCAAGTCTCAGGCCGTCGAACGCGTCGTCCTGAAAAGCGTAATCAAGCCATAACGATGCAGTATGATAGGGAACAGACGCTGAGCGGGATCCGATCGCGCTGACGCCGCTCGTGTTCGGATTGTCCTCAGTGACACGCGCATCCGTGTAGGAATAGCCGGCCGTCAGACTGAGCTCTTTGGTCAGGCTTGCCTTGGCTTCGAGTTCGAAGCCGCGCGAGCGTATCTCGCCTTGCTGCACCGCATAACCGATATGCAGCGGGTCGGTCGTCGAGACGTTCTGCTGGGTGATCTGGAAAACCGAGGCAGTGAACAGCGCGTTCCATCCTATCGGCTGGTATTTGATGCCAGCCTCGTATTGCTGGCCCCTTGTCGGCTTGAAGGGGTTGCCCGAGAAATCGATCGATGAGTCCGGCTGGAAGGAGGTCGCGTAACTGGCATAGGGCACGATGCCGTTGTCGAACATGTATCCCAGGCCGATCCGACCGCTGAAGGCTGCATCGTCTGTTTTCGTCACGCTGTCGGAGAGATTGTCGTAGACCTTGCCGTTCACCCAATCATAACGTCCGCCGAGCGACAGGATCCAGTTGTCCCACTTGAGCTGATCCTGCGCATAGATGCCGAACTGCGATGTGACGACCTTTTCATCCGTCCAGAGCGGATCATAGGTCAGGGCAGGGCCGCCATAGACCGGATCGAGAACATCGATCGTGATGAAGTTGGAAGAGTTGGCGCGGCTTTCCTTGCCGGAATAATAACCGTAATCGGCACCGAGCGTGATCTTGTGGGTCGCGGGACCGATATCGATCTCGCCGCTGACATTGTTGTCGAACAGGAAACTGCTGGTGGTCTTAGGGCGTTTCTGGGTGCCGATATTGGCGAAATGGCCATTAACCAGCGCGGTAGGCCAATCCCAGATGAAACCGGCCGTATAATCTACCTTTGAATGGCTGAAGCGGGCATTCTGACGATAGGTCCAGCCATTGTCGAATTCGTGCTTGAACTCGTTGCCAACCGACTCGCCTTCGACCTTCCACTCGGTGAGCCCGGCCACGCCGAGATAAGTGCTGGACGGAATCCGCACGCCGTTGTCGAAAATCGTGTTGTCCATCGGCAGGCTCTGCTCACCACCGCCCTTGGTCGTCTTCTGGTAATTGGAAAGCAGGGTGAAGCTCGTTGCATCGTCCGGCTTCCAGGTGAATGCCGGCGCGATGTAGAGGCTGTCGTCGGGCGAGTGGTCGATTTGCGTACCGCTATCGCGGTAAAGACCCGTCAGGCGATAGAGAAAGGTGCCGTCCTTGTTCGCGGGCCCGCTGAAATCGAGCGCTGTCTGCCTCCTGTTGAAACTGCCATACTGGACCTCGACTTCCCGCAAAGGTGTCTCGGTCGGGCGTTTGGTCGTCGTATTGACGAGGCCTCCCGGTGTCGCCTGGCCGTAAAGCACCGAGGACGGCCCCTTCAACACGTCCAGACGGTCGAAAGCATACATCTCGATATCGCTGTCATAGCTGTTGAAGCCGTTGCGCAGGCCATCGCGATAGTTGGCGAACTGCCCGATCGCCCTGAAGCCGCGCAAATAGATGTCCGGCATTCCCTGGCCGCCAGGATAATCGATCATACGCACGCCGGGTGTGTAGGCGACGGCGGAATTGAAATCGGTAACGCCGCGATCGTCCATCTCCTTGCGCGTCACGACGTTGACCGTCTGGGGCACTTCAAGGATCGGCGTGTCCGTTTTGGTGCCGGCCGTGCTGGTTTCTGCAACATAGCCATCAACGCCACCGGCCTCGCCCGCCAAGATGATCGGTGCCAGCGCGGTTGCGTCGCCCGTGACACCGGCACTGTCTGTCTGAACGATACTGACGATGGTCACGGTGTTGGCGTTGGTGAAGCTGAATTGAAGCCCCGAACCGGAGAGCAGGGTGGAGATCGCCTGAGCCGTGCTCATCGTGCCGCGCACACTGCGGCCGGTTGTCGAGGCGGCCGCAGTTTCGGGGAAAATGACATTGATGCCAGTGGCGCGAACGATGTCGTTCATCGCCTGGCGGATCGGCTTGGCGGGAATGTTGAAACTATGCTGTCGCCCCGCGAGAGCCTGTGCGGCGGCCGGCGTTACACCGGTACCATCCACGGCAAAGACTGCCATCATCGTTGCTGCCAGCAGAACCATGGTCCTGTTTCTCAATACCTTGCCCCTCATACGTCGCCCTCATGTCAAGCAAAACGAGCGCAGCCTGCCGGTGTCCGGCATCGGCTTCTCATAAGGGATATCGTCCTGGGGGCCGGCCCACCCTCACATTTTCTCAAGAATTTTCTTTGGCGGCCCAAAGGCGGATGTCAGGGGCCGACCACGGTGATGCGGCCAAAACTGTTGAGGTGAAAGCCGACGGTCGACTGCAAGGCAGCAAGCGCCTCGTGGGTATCGTGGAGCGCAATATTGCCGCTGACTCTGAGTTCGCCGAGGCTCGAACCCAGAACCACGATGCGCCCGGTCCGATAACGTTCTATCTGGGCAAGAACGTCCGCGAGCCGGGCATTGGTGAAGATATAGCGGCCATCATGCCAGGCCATCTCGTCTTCGATGATGGCCTGTTTGACGGGGCTGAGGCCCGAAGATCCGTAGTCGACGCTTTCTCCTGGCTTAAGGATGACATCCTGTCCGGCTCCGATCACGCCAACCTTCACGCTGCCTTCGGCAAGGGTCACCGTGACCTGCCGATCCTCCTTCAGCGAGACATCGAATTCGGTTCCGAGAACTTTCGCTTCCCCGCCGGCGGCTTCGACCACGAAGGGCACACCGGTATGAGAGATCCGGAAAAAGGCGTTCCCTCGCAACAGCCTCACACGTCTTTCACGGGCAGAAATTGCGACGTCGAGCGCGCTATCGGCATCGAGCAGAACATGCGACCCATCGCTGAGCGCCAATTCGCGACGGTCGCCGCGCGGCGAGACGAAATCAGCCTGCATATCCTGCCAAAGGTGAGGCTGCTCCAGCCAAGTCCACGCTCCGGCCAGCAAAAACACGAGACAACAGGTAACGACGGCGCCGGCCTTGCCCCTGATCCGTTTCTCACGCAGCCGTCGGATCTTTTCCAGCGGAAGTGCGAGTTCGTCGTCCTCAGGACCTCTTTCCGGACCGGTGGCACCGAGATCAGACCACAGGCCGCCGATATCTTCGAAAGCCTGCTTGTGAAGCGTCGAGGTGGCAAGCCAGTCGTGAAAGTCGCGATTGTCTTGATGGGAAGGTTTGCCGTTCATGCGGGTGAACCACGCAATCGCCTCCCGCTCGATCCGTGCCCTATCCGGAGAGATTTGCCTGTCGTCCATCGAATGAAATCGCCTTGGCTCGCAATCCGACGCGCTCAGTCGGCCTTCCTCTAAATATATCGCGCGGCGAGCGCGATCACCCTCAGGTGCGTCTGATTACCGTACTTGGCGGCAGGCAAGAAGAGCTTTGGCGATCTCGCGCTCGACGGTGCTGTAGGAAATGTCCAGCGCAACTGCAATCTCGTCATAGGTGCAGGCGTGAAGGCGGTTCAGCATAAAAACCTGCCGCGTGCGTTCCGGGAGGTTGCTTATAGCCGTCTGAAGGTGGCGGAGTTCCTGGCGCGCGCCAACGATCTGGTCTGGCGGGATCACGGCTTGGGTATATTGCTCTTCGGTCAGGCCTTTAGCGAGCTTCTGGCGCCTCTGCTCAGCCCTAAAATGGGTGATGGCCGTGAACTGCGTGGCGCGGGAAAGATACGCTGGCGTAAGCGAGGCATGTTCCTTCGCGCGAGCCCAAAGGACGGCGAAAACATCCTGCACGACATCGGCTGCATTCGAGCGGCCGATCCGGCGGCCGGCCAACTTCTCGAGCCGGAAGCGTTCCGACGCGTAAAGAGCCTCGAATTCGGATTCCTTGGTCGTCACGGGTGGCCTATCGCTGTGTATAACTGGACTAATGCACTCCGCTTATAGACTTGGCCGCGTTTTAGCAATCCAATGTGATTGTATACGCCGATTTATTTAGACGCGCGATCACGGCTCGATACTCGATCTCATACGATTGCTAACGGTAAACGGTGGCCTGCAAGATCGGAGAGATGTGTGGTGGCGCATCGAACGGAGACAATTCGTGCCGTTTCGAATGTAATCCGATCGAGAGACGGACAGGTGCTCTCCCGCAGCAATGCGGCAAAAACAAAAGCACAGAGCCCCTCGGCTTGGCGGCCGCAGCAGAACTACCCTATCCGAACCGTATGTTAGTCACGGATGAGGATTAAAGGGCCGATCCGGTTGGTCTTGACGCCAAGCGAGCGCTCCAGGAAGGTCAGCGCCGCATCGGTGTCGGTTATCGCCAGTGTGCCGCTGACCCGCCGCCGCGCGAGCTCGTCGCCGACGATAACGATTTGCCCCCGGAAATGGCTGCGCATTTCGGCAACCAAATAGGAAAGTGGCGCATTGTCGAGGACCAGCTGGCCGCGCCGCCAGGCGAGTGCCAGCATGCTGTCCGTCTCCTTCACCGCGCTGCTGTGCGCCTGGAGGTCATAGCTGACCTGTTCACCCTCGTTGACGCGAAGCGACGTGTTCTTTCCGTCGGCGATGTCGATCTGCACCGCGTGCTGCGTGACCGTTACATCGGTTTCCGTGTCGCCGATCCGCACGTCGAACGCCGTGCCAAGAGCGGTTACGAGGACGTCTCCGGCTTCGACCTGAAAGGGACGCTCAGGGTCGCTTGCGACTTCGAAATACGCCTGGCCACGCAGCAGCTTCACGATGCGCCTGTGCCCGCTATAGTCATGGGAGATCGCCGAGGAGGCGTTGAGCTGCACAGTCGAGCCGTCCTCCAGCGTGATCACAGGCATTTCTCCGGTTCCCGCGATGACATCGGCCCGCAAGCGCATCGGCCCGTCGAACAGCACGAACAGCCCGCCGACCAGGAACAAGGCGACGACGGAACGGATGATCGGCCTTGAGACCTGGCGCGGCTTCACCTTGAGGTCGCGCAATGCGGGATCGGATTCGATAGCCGCGCGCGCCTCGCCCATCAGGCGTTCGGCGGCTTGGTAAATCCTGGCATTTTCGGGATCGCGGGCAAGCCAAGCATCGAATGCGGCTTTCTCCCCTTCGGTCTGGCTTGGCTCTCTGTTGCGCAAGACCCAGCCGGCGGCCTCTTCGTGCCGTTTTTTCTCCGTGCGCGTGCTTTGCCTGCCGGTCATGGCGATATCCCCGAATGCTGTCGTCTCACTTCAGAAACGAACAAACCTAACGATTTGGGACATCTGAAACACTCTTGAGAAGAATGGAATAGTATGGGCTTGTCGCAAACCTCGCCCGCGGCCGCAGCTATGGCCTGAACGATGCCACATTCATGCTCTGTTAACTTTTTGCAGTCCGAAGAGACGCGCAAGCAGATCGTTCTGATCGTTGACGGTCCAGCCGCCGGAAAAGCCGTCTTTCCTCAACCACAGCATCGCCTCGAACCCCGCGATGGTTCGCCGCGCAGTGTTGAATGATTGGAAGCCGCCGATCCTGGGCATGGTCTTCTTCACCCGGAAATGGTCGCTTTCAATGGCTTGTTGCAGATGCTTGGTGACGTCGTGCACGGGATCCAGGTGCAGTAGCCCATCGTCAACCGACGCTTTAATCGCCGGCGGAAACGTATTGGCGCCATCCGTGCCGATCTTGCCGGGCGACAATAACGGATCGTCTTTCAGCATCTTGCGGAAGAATCGTTTGGCGGCATCGAGATCACGCTTGGCCGTCAGCAGAAAATCGACCGGGTTTCCGTATTTATCGATGGCGCGGTACAGAAAACGCCACTTGCCACGAATCTTGACGTAGGTTTCGTCGATCCGGACCGAACCACATGGCGCCAGTTCGATGCAATGATCTCCTTTGAGAGACCGGCGGAAAACAGGCCCGCATGGACATGCGGCGACCCTGGTTCCTATCACGAAACCGACTTCTATTTCCTGCCATTTCAAGATCAATGGCCAAACCATTTTCAGCCAGGAATCGAACGCTCTTCCCATGCTTTATTTTGATGCGCCAGTCCCAAAGACCCCTGTTCAGTCGTCGTATCGATGAGGACCTGGCGCCTACGCGCCGGGCGTGAGCTGAGGACCGGGGCGGAAACCGCCCTGATGATCGAGGTCGGATTTGGATCAGGAACACAACACGCGCGCGGGGAGGGGCGATAGGGAAAGAGCGGCCTGCGTCCGGTTTCGTGCGGCGCTGGCTGCGCAATCGGCAAACTGGCCCGAGGTTCGGACCGGAACAGGCCCGCTGGAACCGGGATGGATGACGGCGGCCTCGCTGTTTGCCAGCGACGCCGCCATCGAGGAGTATCTCCGCTACGAAGGTTCTTTCCATGCGAACATGGACAGGAAGACCTGCGCGGCCGCCATGATGGCCGACTACGGTTATATCTTTTCGACGGCCGTCGTTCCGTTGTTCGTGGGTTTCGGTATTGTCCCGGACCTGTCGCCCCGACAGTTTGCCTTGCATTTCCACGTCACCCCGATCGAACATGATGGCCACGTCCACGAGGCACGACGCGCGCATGTCCGCTTTCTCTCCCCTGACATCCAGACGGTCAGGGGGACTGATCCGCCATGCCCCGGCGAGACGGGGAACCTGGACGACGATGCGCTTTGCGATCTCTTCCGCCATTCGGTCGAGGGCCATTTTCATCCGCTGGTCGGGCAGCTTCACGCCAGGACCAACCTCGCGCGCAATGCGCTATGGCGACTGGTGGCGGATGCCGTTGCCGCCACCTTCCTCGATGCGGGCCGGCGCTTCGGCAGGATCGAGGAGGCGAAGGCGGCGGCGATGACGATCCTCAAGCAGCCCGGATCGCCGCTCTGCAACCGCCAGCTTCACTATTTCGACCTCACTCTTTCGGATGAAGATTGCGGGGAGATCTCGCATACCTTCCGGGCGCGGGGCGGCTGCTGTCGCCACTATACGGTGGATGATGGCGCCGTCTGCCCGACATGCGTCCTCAACACCCCCGAGCGGCGGGACGCGGAATTGCGCATGGCAATGCGGCAGCATGTTCTGCGGACCAGGCCTACCTCCTCCTGAGGTGCTGAAATCTGCCGGACGGCTTCCACGGATTTTTTTGCCGGCAGAGTCCCAATCGCGGTTTCCCCAATCGTCAAGTCAGTGAGCGGGGAGACGACCCGCTCGCTGCAATGGATCGCGGCGCCTTGAACGCCGTTCGAATGGGGGCTTTTATGACGACGAAAAAAAAGACGAGACCAGCATCCGGAAACCGTGGCCGCCTGCGGCTCGCCCTATGGGCCGGCACGATTCTGGCCGTCAACTGGACTTCTCCGGCCAGCGCACAGAACGCCGCCCCCGGGCAGATGGCGCAGCAGTCCATTTCGATCCCCGCCGGTCCGCTGACCCCGGCGCTCAATCGCCTTGCAGCCCAGGCCGGCCTGCAAATCCTGTTCGAGGCAGAACTGGCGCAGGGCAAGACCACGCGCGGCGCTGCCGGCAATCTTACGCCGGAGGAAGCACTCGACGCCGTTCTCGCCGGAACCGGCATCAGCGGGCGCTTTGCCGGCAAGACACAGGTCGTCTTGAGCATCAACACAGCCTCGATAGGCGAGGACACCGCCGAGGCGGGCAATGGCAGCGCGACCGAGCTCGAGGCGATCACCATCTACGGCGCGCGCAATGCCACGACCCTTGCCAGTACGTCGTCCAGCATCGGCATCATCACCGCGGAACAGATCAACGACAGCCATATACAGAGCTTTCGTGACGGCTTCCGGCGCCTTGCAAACGTAATGGATGCCGACTGGGTCGACGGAGGCTTCATCATCCGCGGCGTCAATTCCGAGGGCCTCGTCCCCGGGGGCGCCCCGCTCGCGACGCTTTACGTCGATGGCGTACAGCAGACGGTCCGGGGTGCGCGGCGCGGCGCGCGCGGCCTTTTCGACGTCGAGCAGGTCGAGGTCTATCGTGGCCCGCAGTCGACGCTGTCCGGTCGGGCGGCAATGTCCGGCGCCATCTACATCAAGACGAAGGATCCGGTTTTCGAGCGGGAGGCCGAGCTGTCGGGCACCATCGGCACGGGCAATCTCTACGGCGGCGCCTTCATGGTGAACACGCCGCTGGTGGACGACCAGATCGCCGTTCGCATTGCCGGTGAAATCCAGCGCAGCAAGAACGACATCAACTATCCGACCTTCACCGGTTATGACGGGTATGACGAATTCACGCACGATCTCAATTACCAGATCCGCGGCAAGGTGCTCTTCGAGCCGGCGGAGATGCCGGAGACACGGGCGCTGCTAAGCTACTCCTTCTCGCATGACGACCCCTATGTCCGCGACATCGGCGGCCCGGCCGGTTCGATGGGTTTCAGTTTCGACGAGGAGCGCGGCGATTACCAGATCCCGGCCTACATCGAAACCCGGCCGACCGACGTGCATAATATCGGACTGGAAGTGACCCATGACTTCTCGAACGAACTGAAACTGACGTCGCTTTCCGCCTTCAGTTATTCCGACACGAAACGCCGTTCGCCCAATTACGGGACCGTCGGCGAGATCAATACCTATCACGGCTACTACAAGGAGTGGATCGGCTCCCAGGAGCTGCGCCTCAACTATGAGGGCGACAAATGGAATTGGGTCGGCGGGGTTTATTTATCCTATGAGGACGAAAAGAACTTCTATGATCGCACGATTCCGCTGAGCGCCACGATCAACCGCAACCAGGTGCAGCACAATACGCAGAAATCGTTCAACGCCGCCCTGTTCGGAGAGGCGACATACGAGTTCATCCCCACCTGGAAGGTGACCGTCGGCGGGCGCCTCGACTACACCGAACAGGACATCACGCAGCATCTCGTGCGGACCCAGCCGCTCGGTGGCAGGACGTCCGTTCTCACGGACTACGGCGCATCCTTCGATGAGGTCAACTTCGTGCCGAAGATCGGCCTTTCGAAAGAACTGACGGAAACGCAAACCATCGGCGTGACCTATTCCCAGGGCTTCAGAACGGGTGGGGCAAGCTACGATTCCCTCAATCGTACCGCCTACACCTACGATCCCGAGACAGCCTCGACCTATGAGATCTTCTACAAGGGAACATTCCTGGACGACCGGCTGGCCCTGAACTCGAACGTCTTCTTCACCCGGTATTCGGACCAGCAGGTCCAGATGCAGCTCGACCCGACGGATCCGCTCACGCGCCGCATCCTCAACGCCGCGTCCTCGGAAGCATGGGGCTTCGAGATCGAGCCGTCATTCAAGGTCACCGACAATCTGGAGACCTTCGTCTCGCTCGGCTACGTCCATACCGAATTCAAGGATTTCAATGACCTGACATATGGCAATCTTTCCGGGCTGCCCTTCCCCGAAGCCCCGGAATGGTCCTTGGGCCTGGGCGCGCGCTACACCTTCGACAACGGCGTCTTCGTGGGTGCGGATGCCAAATACACGTCGAGCTACATGGCGCGGCTGGGCAGCCTGCCGCACGATTTTCTCGACAGCCGCTGGATCGTGAACATGCAGGCGGGCTACAAGACGGAACGCTGGGAAGTCAACGCATTCGCGCAGAACCTCCTGGACGAGAAGTATTTCGTCTATAACGACAACGACATTGCCGCCTCGCTCGGCGAACGCCGCAGCTTCGGCCTCAACCTCAAGGTCAGGTTTTGATCCAAAGGGGGCGGAGCCCGGTCTCCGCCCCTCCGTCATCGTGCCTTCGATCCGAGCGAGCAGAGTTTCCAGTGCGTCTTCCATCCCTCATCGTCATCCTGTTCCTCTGCGCCTGGCCCGCCTTGGCCGATTGCAGCGGCCGCACGATCGCCGGCCACATCCTGCAGGCGCCGGTTTGCGTACCCGGCAATCCACAGCGCGTGGTCGTGCTCGATCCGTTCTACAATCTCGGCATGGCGCTTGAAATCGGCGTGCCGGTCGTCGGCGCACCGTTGCTCACGGCTCCGGACGCCGGGTTGCGCGTGCGCGCGCAGGCCGCTTCAATCGTCGATATCGGCGATACCCGCCAGCCCGACCTCGAAAGGATCGTCGCGCTCAAGCCCGACCTCATCCTCGGAGACGGACAGCTCCACGGCCAGTTCTACGACAAGCTGGCCCGTATCGCGCCGACGGCCCTGATCGACGTGGCGGACTGGAAGGACTATTTTCTTACTCTCGGCGACGTCACCGGGCGCTCGGACAAGACGGAGGAGGCGCTGCGCATCTTTCGCGAGCGCGCCTCGGCCATCAAGTCACGCATGCCCGCAGATATCGAGGTGTCGGTGATCCGCGTCGCGATTCACGGCTTTCACGTCTATCTCGACGGTCCCGCCGCCTACGCCCCTTATGCCGTCCTGCATGAGGCCGGCGTGAAGCGCACCGCCTACGAAACCACCGATGACGATACCGTCCTGAAGCGTCCGACATGGGAGGAGATTGCCGAACTGAACGGTCGTATCCTGCTCTATGTGGTGGCCGCAGGAAACAGCCCCGGACAGGACGAGGAATTGGAGGCGGAGACGATCGCCAACCCGCTCTGGAAGATGCTGCCTGCGGTGCAGGCGGGGCGTGCCTATCGCGTCGACAAGGCGGCATGGTTCGGTTTCAACAGCGTTGCATCCGCCCACCGCATCCTTGACGACGTCGAACGCTATATACTGACCGCGCCGTGAAGAGCATACGGATGACAGGAACTCGCCTAGGCGGGCGGATCGCCGCGCGTACCGACGGCATGCGGTCCTTCGCGCTGGCGGCTCTTTGCCTCGTCCTTGCCGCCGTTGCGATCTGGTCGGTGACGCTCGGCACCTCGCGCACCTCGATCCGCGATGTGCTGGCGGCGATCCTGGCATTCGACGGCTCGCGCGAGCATCTGGTGGTGATGACGCTGCGCCTGCCGCGCGTGCTCGCCGGATTGCTGGCCGGCTCGGGGCTGGCGGTAGCCGGGGCCATCATGCAGGCGATGACGAACAATCCGCTGGCATCGCCCGGTCTGCTCGGCGTCAATGCCGGCGCGGCCTTTGCGGTCGTGATGGCAATGTCGCTGCTCGGCGTCGCATCGAGCGGCACGCATGTCTGGTTCGCCTTCGGCGGCGCGGGCGCGGCGGCGGTCATCGTCTACGCGCTGGCCTCCAGCGGCCGCGCCGGCGCGACACCGCTGAAGCTGGTGCTGGCTGGCGCCGTGCTCACCACGTTCCTGACCTCGCTGACCACCGCATTCCTTCTTTTCGACCAGACCACGCTCGATGCCGTGAGGCTGTGGACGGCCGGTTCGCTCGCCGGCCGCAGCATGCAGCAGGTCGTGGATGTCGCGCCCCATATTCTCGCCGGCCTTGCCGCCGCCCTGATTTTCCGCCGCCACCTGATGACCCTCAGCCTCGGGGCGAGTGCTGCGCGCGCCGTCGGACAGAACCCGGTCCTGTGGCGCGGCATTGCCGTCGTCATCGTCATCCTGCTTGCCGGCGGCGCGGTTTCGCTTGCCGGGCCCGTCGGTTTCGTCGGCTTGGTCGTGCCGCATATCGCGCGGCTGACCGTCGGCGTCGACTATCGCTGGATCATCCCTTTCGGCGCGGTCGGCGGCGCACTCATGGTCGTGCTCGCCGATACGCTCGGGCGCACCCTCTTCGCGAGCCAGAGCTTTCCGGTGGGTGTGACGGTGGCCCTGGTCGGCGCGCCCTTCTTCATCTGGCTTGCGCGCCGCCGCGTGGATGCCGCGCCATGATCCGTATCGCCGCGCTCGTGCTCCTGCTGCTGGCCGTTCTTCTGGCATCCGTCGCCTGGGGCGGCTACATCGTCGCGCCGGGCGATCTGCTCGCCATCCTGATGCAGCCGGCGGGTACGAATCCCCAGGTGGAAATGATCGTTCTCGACCTGCGGCTGCCGCGCGCGTTGCTCGCCATGCTGGTCGGTGCGGCGCTGGCGATGGCCGGCGCCATCGTGCAGGCCGTGATGCGCAATCCGCTCGCCGAGCCCGGCCTCCTCGGCATCAATGCCGGCGCGGCGCTCGCGGCGATGATCGTCATCGCCGCGCTGAAGGATGTGCCCGCCCAGTTTCTTCCCTGGGCGAGTTTCGCCGGCGCGAGCGGCATGGCGGCCACGATCTACATGCTGTCGCGCCATAACGGCGGCACGTCGTCGTTGCGCATCATCCTCATCGGCATCGGGCTTTCCGCCCTTGCCGGCGCGGCGACCACGCTCCTCACCGCCTTCGGCGACATTCGCGACGTGCAACGCGCGATGATCTGGCTTGCCGGCAGCGTTTACAATGCCGATTGGGCAGGCGTGCGAATGCTTGCGCTCTGGCTTGTCGCGCCGATGGCGATGACGATGATGGCCAGCCGCCAGCTCGATCTGATCCGCTTCGGCGACGACGCGGCGCAAAGCCTCGGGCAGAGGGTCAACCTCGTGCGCGCGCTGATGATGATGCTGTGCACGCTTCTGTCCGGCGCGGCAATCGCGGCGTCCGGGCTGATCGGCTTCGTCGGGCTGGTCGCGCCGCACATGGCCCGCCGGCTGGTCGGCCCGGCTCATGCGGGTTTGCTTCCGGTCTCCGCGCTGATCGGCGCGACGCTGGTGATGGCCGCCGATTTTGCCGGGCGCATGCTCGTCGCCCCGGCGCAGTTGCCGGCCGGGATCGTTACCGCGCTGATCGGCGCCCCATTCTTCGCCTATCTGCTCTGGAGACATCGTCATGCCGCAGGCTAGCGCAACCGCAGGCACGGCGCTCGCCGCCGAGGGCGTTTCGGTCGCCTATGGACGCGCGGCCGTCGTCGAAGACCTCGACCTTGCCATTCCGCCCCGCGCCTTCACGGCGTTGATCGGATCGAACGGCAGCGGCAAGTCGACGATCCTCAGAACGCTGGGCGGCCTGCTTTCGCCGCGGGCAGGCAGGGTTCTGCTCGACGGACGCCCCTTGAGCCGACTGACGACCAAAGAAATCGCCCGCGGCGTGGGCATGTTGGCGCAGGGCCCCGTCGCGCCCGAAGGATTGACCGTACTGGACCTCGTCCGGCAGGGGCGCTACCCGCACCTCCCCCTGTTCGGACGTGCGTCGGAACGGGACGAAGAGGCGTGTGCGGAAGCCCTGGCTCTGACCGGAATGACGGAACTGGCTGGCCGGCCACTCGACAATCTTTCCGGCGGCCAGCGGCAACGGGCCTGGATTGCGATGACGCTGGCGCAGGAAACACCGATCCTCCTGCTCGACGAACCCACCACATTCCTTGATCTCGCCCACCAGATCGAGGTGATGGAACTGCTCTCGCGGCTGGTCGCCGAACGCGGCAAGACCGTCGTGGCGGTGCTCCACGACCTCAATCAGGCCGCGCGCCATGCCGACCATATCGTGCTGCTGAAAGCCGGCGCCGTCGTCGCGGCCGGCGGGCCCGAAGACGTGGTGACTGCCGAACGGATCGCCGATGTCTTCTCCGTCGCCGTGAGGGTGGTGCCCGATCCCGTCACCGCAACCCCCATGTGCATTCCCCTGCCCCTGCGCCACCGGCAGCATGCATCCTGCGGCGGATGATTGTTGCGCGATGACAACACGGCTGAGGTTTATGCCGGCGAAAAGCCGCTGCTGACAGCGCAGCCCGCTCAGTACATGGCCAGATTCGTGCAACGAAATCAAAGGGTAAATATGACTTTTAAAATCCACTTTACTCGCCTGTTCGAGCCAGTATCGCCCGTTTGATTTAACCTGCTGCTATTGCACGATTTTCACCGCTTCTCTAATCAGGGATCACTCTTGCGCGGATGATGACATACGGAGATCGGCCGCCTGTCCGGTTCCGGAACCATTGGATGCCGGCACGGGCGGACCAGGACGAAAGCGAAGCGATGCCAACCCAATCCGGCTCTGTTTCCTTGAACGACATCGACAGCAACGATCTGCTGAATCGGGCGATCGAGGATTATTACGAGGAGATCGTGGCAGCCGCCGGCCGACGCAGCCGGTCGAGCGCGACGGCATTCGACATCGTCCACGACCTCTACCTGAAACTTGCCGCCCAGCCGGGCGCCCTGCGCGACAAGCGCTCGATCAAGGCCTATCTCTGCCGGGCGGCGATGAATCTCGGCATAGACCGCTTCCGCCGGGACCGCTTCGAGGCACGCCTGTTTTCCGGCAGCGCGCATGAGGCGCAGATCGTTGCGGCGGAGGATATGGCTCCCGATCGCGGTCTCGAGATCGAGGCGCGCCTTACGGTCCTTCGCGAAGCAATCGCGGAGCTGCCGGCGCGCCGGCGCGCGGTCTTCGTCCTGCACCGGCTTCACCAGCTCTCCCCGGACGAGATCGCCGCCAAGCTGCAGATCTCGCGCAACATGGTCGATCGTCACCTGCGCCGGGCGCTCGCGCATTGCCTTGAACGGCTCATGTCGGTCGAGAAAGACCTCTCCGTCTGGTCGTGGAGCCGTTGAGCGTCGCCATCGAGCCGGCCGTGGGCCGCTCCCGAGGAAGAGTTCTATTGGGCTTGTCGCAAATTTGCGACAAGCCCGCTTTGCCCGTCCCTTACAGAATGAACCGCGACAGATCCGTATTCCGGGCGAGATCGCCGACATGTTCGCGCACATAGTCCTGGTCGATCAACACCTTCTGGCCGCCCTGGTCGGGTGCGGTGAAGGAGATTTCGTCGAGCACGCGCTCCATGACGGTCTGCAGGCGGCGAGCGCCGATATTTTCCACCGAGCTGTTGAGGTGCACGGCGACATCGGCAAGCGCGTCGATGGCATCCTCGGTGAAATCGAGCGCCAGATCTTCCGTCGCCATCAGGGCGATGTACTGGCGGATCAGGCTTGCTTCGGTTTCCGTCAGGATGCGGCGGAAGTCTTCCTTGGTGAGCGGCTTCAGCTCGACGCGGATCGGCAGGCGGCCCTGCAGTTCCGGCAGGAGGTCCGACGGCTTGGCGACGTGGAAGGCGCCGGACGCGATGAAGAGGATGTGGTCGGTCTTGACAGGCCCATACTTCGTCGAAACCGTCGTGCCTTCGACCAGCGGCAGGAGGTCGCGCTGCACCCCCTCGCGGGAAACGCCGGCACCCATGCCGCCGTCGCGCGCGGCGATCTTGTCGATCTCGTCGAGGAAGACGATGCCGTCGTTTTCGACCGAGCGCACCGCTTCGCGCTGGATCGCCTCATTGTCGATCAGCTTGTCGGATTCGTCGCGGATCAGCTCCTTGTAGCTCTCCTTGACCGTCGTCTTGACCTTCTTGCTGCGGCCGCCCATGGCCTTGCCGAACATTTCCGACAGGTTGAGCACGCCGATATTGGCGCCCGGCATGCCGGGGATCTCGAAGCCGGGCATGCCGGATCCGGCATCGGCAACCTCGATCTCGATTTCCTTGTCGTCCAGCTGGCCGTCACGCAGCTTCTTGCGGAAGCTGTCGCGCGTCGCCGGCGAGGCGGTGCTGCCCACCAGCGCATCGAGAACGCGCTCCTCGGCGCTCACATGCGCCTTGGCCTGCACGTCGGCACGCTTCTTGTCGCGCACCAGGCCGATGCCGATCTCGACGAGGTCGCGGATGATCTGCTCGACATCGCGGCCGACATAACCGACTTCGGTGAATTTCGTCGCCTCGACCTTGATGAAGGGCGCGCCGGCGAGCTTGGCCAGGCGGCGGGAGATTTCCGTCTTGCCGACGCCGGTCGGGCCGATCATCAGAATGTTCTTCGGCATGACTTCGTCGCGCAGGTCGGCATCGAGCTGCTGGCGGCGCCAGCGGTTGCGCAAAGCAATCGCCACGGCGCGCTTGGCCTCGTGCTGGCCGATGATATAGCGGTCGAGCTCGGAGACGATCTCGCGGGGGGAAAATGTGGTCATAAGCGTTATCTCCAGCGATCCCGAAAGCGGCAATCGCTTCGCAAGAAATGCGTTATTCGGCGTCGAGCGTTTCGACCACCAGATTGTGATTTGTATAAACGCAGATATCGGCGGCGATATCGAGCGCGCGGCGGACGATTTCTTCGGCCGTCTTGTCGGTATCGACGAGGGCGCGTGCGGCGGCGAGCGCATAATTGCCGCCCGAACCGATCGCCATGACGCCGTGTTCGGGCTCCAGCACGTCGCCGTTGCCGGTGATTGCCAGCGTGATCGACTTGTCGGCCACCAGCATCATGGCTTCGAGATTGCGCAGATATTTGTCGGTGCGCCAGTCCTTGGCAAGCTCGACGGCGGCGCGCATCAGCTGGCCGGGGTACTGGTCGAGCTTCTTTTCGAGGCGCTCCAGAAGCGTGAAGGCATCCGCCGTGGCACCGGCAAAACCGGCGATGACGTCGCCCTTGCCGATGCGGCGCACCTTGCGGGCATTGCCCTTCATTACCGTTTGTCCAAGGCTCACCTGGCCGTCGCCGGCCATGACCACCTTGCCGCCCTTGCGGACTGTCAGAATCGTTGTCATCAAACACCCATTGGCCGGTCCTTCCGGCTTTCGTTTCCGCCGTTTTCCCGGCGCTTGAGAGCCTATGTAAGCGGCTGCGGCGCGATTACAATCCGTTGAACACCTCCGCAGCTTTTCCCATGTAGGGGGATTGGCCTTTTCCTTCCCCGGCTGCTGGATTCTTCGGCCGTCGCCTGATAAGGAGCGGCGATCATACCGGATGGAGCCTGCCATGGCAGAGACGTTGAGCCGCACCGCCAGCATTTCCCGCAAGACCAACGAGACCTCGGTTTCCGTGTCCGTCAACATCGACGGCACCGGCACGGCCAAGATCTCGACCGGCGTCGGCTTCTTCGACCATATGCTCGACCAGCTCTGCCGCCATTCGCTCATCGACATGGACATCGAGACCAAGGGTGACCTTGAAGTCGACGATCACCACACCGTCGAGGATACCGGCATCGCCATCGGCCAGGCGATTGCCAAGGCGCTCGGCGACCGTCGCGGCATCACCCGCTACGCCTCGCTCGACCTCGTCATGGACGAGACGATGACGAAAGCCGGCGTCGATCTTTCCGGCCGTCCCTTCCTCGTCTGGAACGTCAATTTCAGCGCGCCGAAGATCGGCCGCTTCGATACCGAGCTGGTGCGGGAATTCTTCCAGGCGCTGGCCCAGCATGCCGGCATCACCCTGCATGTCATGAACCATTACGGCGCCAACAACCACCATATTGCCGAAACCTGCTTCAAGGCCGTCGCCCGCGTGCTGCGTGCGGCAACGGAAATCGATCCACGCCAGGCCGGCCGTGTTCCCTCGACGAAGGGCACGCTGGTCTGATAGCCGAAAGGCCGGACTGTTCATGGCAAGTTTTCTGGTTCTGATACCGCCCGGCGGTCCTTTCGCCGATCATGCCGGCACCCGTTTCCTGCGCGACGGATTTTCGTTCTTCGGTTTTGTCCTGCCGGCGATCTGGCTGTTTACCCAGCGCGCCTGGGTTCTTGGCCTTGCCGTGCTCGTCATACAGATCGCCGCCCTGACGCTGATGGCGCAGGACGGACTTGCGCCGGTCGTCGCAGTCGTGCTTTTCGCCGTTTCGCTGCTGACGGCGCTGGAAGGCGTGCATATCCAGTCGATGCTGCTACAGCACCGCGGCTGGGTTCTCGACGACGTCGTCGTTGCCGAAACGCTCGGCGACGCCGAAGACATCTATTTCGGCAGCCTGCCCATGACAGAAGAGACGGCCCGTCCCGTTGCCGCGGATTGGTCCAGGACTTCGCAATCAAGCGCGTCCCGCACCCCGGGCGGCGCCACATTCGGCCTTTTTGACTATGATGGAGGACGCTGATGCGCGTCGCGATTATCGATTACGGATCCGGAAACCTGCGTTCGGCGACAAAAGCCTTCGAACGCGCCGCCCGCGAAGCCGGCATCGATGCGCATATCGATCTCACCGACAAGCCGGAGCATGTGGCGATCTCCGATCGCGTCGTGCTGCCGGGGGTCGGAGCCTATGCCGACTGTCGCCGGGGCCTCGACGCCGTATCCGGCATGAGCGAAGCGCTGCGGGAGGCGGTGGAGGCCAAGGCCCGGCCTTTCCTCGGCATCTGCGTCGGCATGCAGCTGATGTCGTCGCGCGGCCTTGAAAAGACGATCACCGACGGTTTCGGCTGGATCCCCGGCGACGTCGTCGAGATGACGCCCGCCGACCCTTCTCTGAAAATACCGCAGATCGGCTGGAACACGCTCAATCTCAACCGGCCGCATCCGCTCTTCGACGGCATTTCCACCGGGCCGGACGGGCAACACGCCTATTTTGTCCATTCCTACCATCTGGCGGCGGAAAATCCCGAAGACGTCATCGCCACCACCGATTATGGCGGTGCGATGACCGCCTTCGTCGGCCGCGACAACAAGGTCGGGGCGCAGTTCCACCCGGAAAAGAGCCAGACGCTCGGCCTCAAGTTGATCGCCAATTTCCTGCGCTGGAAGCCCTGAGCCATGCCCCAACAGATCGGAATTTCGCGATGATCCTCTTCCCCGCCATCGACCTCAAGGACGGCCAGTGCGTTCGCCTCAAACTCGGCGACATGGATCAGGCGACCGTCTACAACACCGACCCCGCCGCCCAGGCGAAAACCTTCGAGGACCAGGGTTTCGAGTGGCTGCACGTCGTCGACCTCAACGGCGCCTTTGCCGGCCATACGGTGAACGGCGAGGCTGTCGATGCCATCCTGAAGGCCACCGACAATCCGGTGCAGCTCGGCGGCGGCATCCGGTCGCTCGGCCATATCGAGGCATGGCTGACGCGGGGTCTTGCCCGCGTCATCCTCGGCACCGTTGCCGTGCGCGATCCGGCGCTGGTGATCGAGGCCTGCAAGGAATTTCCCGGCCAGATCGCCGTCGGCATCGATGCCAAGGGCGGCAAGGTGGCCGTCGAGGGCTGGGCGGAAGCCTCCGAACTCGGCGTCATCGAGCTTGCGAAAAAATTCGAGGGCGCCGGCGTCGCCGCCATCGTCTATACCGACATCGATCGCGACGGCATCCTGACCGGCATCAACTGGGCTTCTACGCTGGAATTGGCCGATGCCGTGTCCATCCCCGTCATCGCTTCCGGCGGCCTTGCCTCGCTCGACGACATCCGCCGCATGCTGGAGCCCGATGCCGCCAAGCTGGAAGGCGCGATCACCGGCCGGGCGCTCTATGACGGCCGCATCGATCCGAAGGAGGCGCTGGCGCTGATCAAGGCTGCCAAGGAGGCAAAACAATGACCCTCAAAGCCCGCGTGATCGCCTGTCTCGATGTGAAGGACGGCCCGCGACGCCCGCAGCCGCTTTGCGGCGAGGACGCGCAAACAGGAAAGGCGGCCGGCCGATGACCCTCAAAGCCCGTGTGATCCCTTGTCTCGATGTGAAGGACGGCCGTGTCGTCAAGGGCGTCAACTTCGTCGATCTCATCGATGCCGGCGATCCGGTCGAGGCGGCGAAAGCCTATGACGCGGCCGGTGCCGACGAACTGTGTTTCCTCGACATCACCGCTTCCTCGGACAATCGCGACACCATTTTCGACGTGGTTTCGCGCACCGCCGACCACTGCTTCATGCCGCTCACCGTCGGCGGCGGCGTGCGCACCACCGCCGATATCCGCAAGCTGCTGCTCTGCGGCGCCGACAAGGTGTCGATCAATTCGGCGGCGGTGAAGAACCCGGATTTCGTGGCCGAAGCTGCCGACAAGTTCGGCAACCAGTGCATCGTCGTCTCGATCGACGCCAAGAAGGTATCGGCTGCGGGCGAGGCCGACCGCTGGGAGATTTTTACCCATGGCGGCCGGCAGCCGACCGGCATCGATGCGCTGGATTTTGCCCGCCGCATGGTCGAGCGCGGCGCCGGCGAACTTTTGATCACCTCAATGGATCGTGACGGCACCAAGAGCGGCTACGACATCGCGCTCACCCGCGCCATCGCCGATTCGGTGCGGGTACCGGTGATTGCGTCGGGCGGCGTCGGCACGCTGGACGACCTGGTCGCCGGCGTGACCGAGGGCCATGCGACGGCGGTGCTGGCCGCGTCGATTTTCCACTTCGGCACCTTCACCATTGGTCAAGCAAAACATTATATGCAGGACCATGGCATTGCCATGCGACTGGACTGAAAGCAGGCGAATGAGCGGATTTTCCCTTTCCGATCTTGAAGCGATCATTGCCGAGCGGGCAAAAGCCTCCCAGGACCAATCCTGGACGGCCAAGCTCGTTGCCGCCGGCCAGGCGAAGGCTGCCAAAAAACTCGGCGAGGAGGCGATCGAAACGGTGATTGCCGCCATCGCCGACGATCGCGAAAACCTGACCTACGAAGCGGCCGACCTCCTCTACCATTTGCTGGTCGTCCTCAAGATTGCGGATATTCCGCTGGAACAGGTCCTTGACGAATTGCAGCGGCGCACGACGCAATCCGGCCTCAAGGAAAAGGCCAGCCGGCAGGGTACATGATGGATATTTCCAAGGAAATCGCAGTGCCCGAGACGCTCGACCATTTCCAGCCCAACGGCTTTTCGCCCTACCACTTCTTCTCGTCGGAAGAGTGGGCGCAGTTCCGCGCCGATACGCCGCTGACGCTGACGGGCGACGAAGTGAGCCGGCTACGCTCGCTGGGCGACCCGATCGACCTGCAGGAAGTCCGGCGCATCTACCTGTCGCTGTCGCGGCTCCTGTCGTCGCATGTCGAATCCTCGCAGCTGCTGTTCGAGCAACGCAACCGCTTCCTCAATCTCTCTGGCGCGGTGAAGACGCCCTTTGTCATCGGCATTGCCGGTTCGGTCGCCGTCGGCAAATCGACCACCGCCCGCGTGCTGAAGGAGCTCCTGGCGCGCTGGCCATCGAGCCCGAAGGTCGACCTTGTGACGACGGACGGTTTTTTGTTTCCCAATGCCGTGCTGCAGAGCAAGCGGATGATGGACCGCAAGGGTTTTCCGGAAAGCTACGACGTGGCTGCGGTCCTGCGTTTTCTCTCGGCAATCAAGGCCGGGCGGCCGGACGTGCCGGCGCCGCGCTACTCGCACCTGACTTATGACGTGCTGCCCAACGAATTTACCGTCATCGACCGGCCGGACATCCTGATCTTCGAAGGCATCAACGTGCTGCAGTCCCGCGACCTGCCGGCGGATGGCAAGATCGTGCCGATGGTCTCGGACTTCTTCGATTTTTCGATCTATATCGATGCCGACGAAGATCATATCCACGACTGGTACATCACCCGCTTCATGCGGCTGCGGCAAACCGCCTTCCGTGATCCGAACTCCTACTTCCACCGCTACGCCTCGATCGGCGAAAGCGAGGCGCTGGAGATCGCCGAAGGCCTGTGGAGCAAGACCAACCTGCGCAACCTGCGCCGCAACATCCTGCCGACGCGGCCGCGCGCCGACCTTATCCTGCGCAAGGGCGTGGATCACCTGATCGAAGCAGTCGCCCTGCGCAAGCTTTGAGATCTTTCCGCCTGCACAGATCCCGTTGACGTTCGTCGGAGTTCCTTAGCCGGAGTCCGCGGGCACGGTCACCCGGCGCAGCGTCAGGTTGATCCGCCCGCCGTTCTTCAGGAGCGTCGAGGTTTCGGGGTAGATGCGGTCGACGCCGTGGAAGCTGAGGCGCGCCTCGCCGCCGAGCACGACGACATCGCCGCTCTGCAGCTTCACCGAATGGGTCTTGTCCTTGCGGTTCAAGCCGCCGAAGCGGAACAGGCAGCTGTTGCCGAGCGAAATCGACACCACCGGCGCGCTCCGATCCTTTTCGTCGCGGTCCTGGTGCAGGCCCATCTTGGCCTCGTCATTGTAAAAATTCACGAGGCAGGCTTCGGGCCGGACCGGCGTTTCGGCAACCGTGTCCCAGAGCCGCAGCAATTCTTCCGGCATCGGCGGCCATGGCTCGTTCGTCACCGGATGCGTCGGCTGGTATCGATAGCCCCTCTCCTTGTCCGTCACCCAGCCGAGCAAGCCGCAATTGGTCATACGCACCGACATCGGCTGGCCGGTCTTCGGCATGATGGGCAGGTATAGCGGTGCGGCGGCGGCCACGGTGCGGATGCGCTCCACGAGATTTTCCTGCGCCGCACGGTCGAGGAAACCGGGAAAATGCCGGATGCCGCCGGGAAGAACGATCATGGCCGAAACACCCGGCTCCGGCAACTCATTCGCCTCCCCCCGGCTTGCCGCGCATCTTCTTGACGTCGGACCGGCCGGCCTTTTCCTTCAGCCGGCGTTCGACCGAACCTTTCGTCGGCCGGGTCTTCTTGCGCGGCGGCGGCGGCGGTTCGGCGGCCTTGAGGATCAGCTCCTTCAGCCTGTCGCGCGCATCCTCGCGATTGCGCTCCTGGCTGCGAAAACGGTTCGCCTCGATCATCAGCGTGCCGTCCTTGGCCGCACGGCGGCCGGCCAGCTTCAGCGCATTGTCCTTGATCCGCTCGGAAAGCGACGGGGAATTACTGATGTTGAAGAACAGCTGGACGGCCGTCGACACCTTGTTGACGTTCTGCCCGCCGGCACCGCCGGCCAGCACGAATTGTTCCGTCAGCTCCCAGCCGGCAATGGTAATGCGGTCGTTGATGTAAAGCGCGTCACTGGCCATGTTTCCGTCTCCGAGCGCGATCTATTTCACATCGCCCGCGCCTTGAAAACCCGAATCCATCCGGCAAGAACGGCGAAACCCGGCAGCCGAAGCCACCGGGTTTCACGTGAATCATGCCCGCCAGGATTTATTCGGCTGCAACCGCCGTGCGAGGCGCGGCATCGCGGACCTTGCCGTCGACATGGCTTTCGAACTTGGAAAAGTTGCCGATGAACATGCCGACCAGCTTTTTCGCCTGCGCGTCATAAGCGGCCTTGTCGGCCCAGGTCGAGCGCGGGTCGAGAATGCCGGTATCGACGCCCTCGACCTTCACCGGCACGGCGAAGCCGAAATTGGCATCGGTGCGGAACTCGGCCTTCTTCAGCTCGCCGGTCAGGGCAGCCGTCAGAAGCGCGCGTGTCGCCTTGATCGGCATGCGGTGGCCGGTGCCGTAGGCGCCGCCGGTCCAGCCGGTATTCACCAGCCAGCAATCGACGCCGTGGCGATTGATCAGTTCCTTCAGCAGGTTGCCGTATTCGGCCGGATGACGCGGCATGAACGGCGCGCCGAAGCAGGTCGAGAAGGTGGCTTCCGGCTCGGTGACGCCCTTTTCCGTGCCGGCGACCTTGGCGGTGTAGCCGGAGAGGAAGTGATACATCGCCTGTTCCGGCGTCAGCCGGGCAATCGGCGGCAGCACGCCGAAGGCATCCGCCGTCAGCATGATGATCGTCTTCGGATGCGGGGCGAGGCCGGTTTCCGATGCATTCGGGATGAAATGCAGCGGATAAGCACAACGGGTGTTTTCCGTCAGCGAGGCGTCGTCGAAGTCCGGCACGCGGTTTTCATCGAGCACGACGTTTTCCAGCACGGTGCCGAAACGTTTGGTCGTGGCATAGATCTCCGGCTCGGCTTCGGCCGACAGCCGGATGGTCTTGGCGTAGCAGCCACCTTCGAAATTGAAGATGCCGTGTTCGCCCCAACCGTGCTCGTCGTCGCCGATCAGCGTGCGGCTGGGATCTGCCGACAGCGTCGTCTTGCCGGTGCCCGACAGGCCGAAGAACACCGCGGCATCGCCATCATTGCCGACATTGGCAGAGCAATGCATCGGCATGACGCCCTTGGCCGGCAGCAGGTAGTTCAGCACGGTGAACACCGACTTCTTCATTTCGCCGGCATAAGACGTGCCGGCGATCAACACGAGGCCGTTGGTCAGGTCGCAGGCGATCACGGTTTCACTGCGGCAGCCATGACGCTCCGGATCGGCGCGGAAACTCGGCAGGTCGATGATCGTCAGCTTCGCCTCGAACGTCTTGAGCGTCGAACGCTCCGGACGGATCAGCAGGTTGCGGATGAACAGCGAATGCCAGGCGAATTCCGTCACCACCCGCGACGGCAGGGCGTTTTCGGCATCGGCGCCGCCGATCAGGTCCTGGACGAACAGCGTCCGGCCCTTGGCATGCGCCAGCATGTCCTGGTGCAGCAGATCGAAATGCGGGCGCGACATCGGCTTGTTGTTGTCCCACCAGATCTTGTCTTCGGTGTCGGCATCACGGACGACGAACTTGTCCTTGGCGGAACGGCCGGTGTGCTGGCCGGTGAGCGCCCGCAACGCTCCGTCCGCCGTCAGGTCGGCTTCACCGCGACGAATCGATTCTTCGTAGAGACGGCTTTCGTCCAGGTTGTAATAAACCTGCGCCGCCTCGTGAAGGCCGATTGCCGCAACCCCGAGAGCCGGGTTGTGAATGCCCATTTCGTCCATGTGGCGTTTCCTTTGCTGGGAAGATCGATGTCGGTGAATTTTCGGGAAAATAGACAGCGATTTTTAAAAGGGCAAGATGCCTCTCCTAAAATATTCAATAATATCAATATATTAATCGATTTAAAAAAATAACAGTTCTTTTAAATCGTTTAAAAGAGGTATTTTTATGCGTGGTGGGAAGCGCTGCGGACGGTGCGCCGGCGCTGGTGGATGGCTTCACCCTTTATCTTTGCCACAATTTGTTCCACCTTTATCCCCATGAAGCGCTTCGATCGCCACCTGGGCTTAGGCAACTGCCGGGAGATGCGCACCTATGACGATGGAGACGAATACCATGCAGACAATCGCGCTCGTTGACGACGACCGCAATATCCTCACATCCGTATCGATCGCGCTCGAGGCGGAAGGATATAAGGTCGAAACCTACACGGACGGCGCTTCTGCCCTCGACGGCCTGCTCGCCCGTCCGCCACAGATGGCCATCTTCGATATCAAGATGCCGCGCATGGACGGCATGGAGCTGTTGCGCCGCCTGCGGCAGAAATCCGATATTCCCGTCATCTTCCTCACCTCCAAGGACGAGGAAATCGACGAATTGTTCGGCCTGAAGATGGGTGCCGACGATTTCATCACCAAGCCGTTCTCGCAGCGCCTGCTCGTCGAGCGCGTCAAGGCGATCCTGCGCCGGGCGGCCAACCGCGAACAGGCGGCAGCCGGCACGGCGGCAAAACCGACCGCAGCCCAGCAGGCGGCACGCTCGCTGGAGCGCGGCCAGCTGGTCATGGACCAGGAACGGCACACCTGCACCTGGAAGGGCGAGCCGGTAACGTTGACCGTCACGGAATTCCTCATCCTGCATTCGCTGGCGCAACGCCCCGGTGTGGTGAAAAGCCGTGACGCCCTCATGGATGCCGCCTATGATGAACAGGTCTATGTCGATGACCGCACCATCGACAGCCACATCAAGCGGCTGCGCAAGAAGTTCAAGGTCGTCGACGGCGATTTCGACATGATTGAAACCCTTTACGGCGTGGGTTATCGCTTCCGCGAAGCTGCCTGAGTCGCCTCAGGCGTCCGGCGGAAAAGAAAAGGCAGGACCGGCCGGGCGATTGAGCCCGCCCCTGCGGAAGGCAGATCGACTTGGCAACAGTGCCCTTGGAGAGGGATATCGACGATACCGAGAGCCCGGTCGTGCGCCGCGGAACGCGACGCTATCTGTCGCGCCCGTTCACGCTGATCCGGCGGATCTTCGGCAATGCCGTGTTTTCCAGCCTGACGCGGCGCATCCTGTTCTTCAATCTGGCAGCCCTGCTGGTTCTGGTCGGCGGCATCCTCTATCTCAACCAGTTCCGAGAAGGCCTGATCGACGCCCGTGTCGAAAGCCTGCTGACCCAGGGCGAGATCATCGCCGGCGCCATCTCGGCCTCCGCCTCGGTCGATACCAACTCCATCACCATCGACCCGGAAAAGCTGCTCGAGCTGCAGGCCGGCCAGAGCATCACGCCGATCCCGAACGACGAGGACCTGGAATTCCCGATCGATCCGGAACGCGTGGCGCCGGTGCTGCGCCGGCTGATCTCGCCGACCCGCACCCGGGCCCGCATCTTCGACGCCGATGCCAACCTGCTGCTCGATTCGCGGCACCTCTATTCGCGCGGCCAGGTTCTGCGGTTCGACCTGCCGCCCGTCGAGGACGAGCAGGGCAGCTGGAGCAGCCGCTTTGCCAACTGGGTCAACAAGATCCTGCAGCCGAGCAACCTGCCGCAATACAAGGAAGCGCCGGGCGGCGACGGTTCGATCTATCCGGAAGTGATGAATGCGCTGACCGGCGTGCGCGGCGCCGTCGTGCGTGTCACCGACAAGGGCGAACTGATCGTCTCGGTCGCCGTTCCCGTGCAGCGCTTCCGCGCCGTGCTCGGCGTGCTGCTTCTGTCGACCCAGGCCGGCGACATCGACAAGATCGTCCATGCCGAGCGGCTGGCGATTCTGCGCGTCTTCGGCGTCGCGACGCTGGTGAACGTCGTTCTTTCGCTGCTTCTGTCGTCGACCATCGCCAATCCGCTGCGCCGTCTGGCGGCGGCGGCGGTGCGGGTGCGGCGCGGCGCCAAGACGCGTGAGGAAATTCCGGATTTTTCCGTGCGCCAGGACGAGATCGGCAATCTGTCCGTCGCGTTGCGCGAGATGACCACGGCGCTCTACGACCGCATCGATGCCATCGAAAGTTTCGCCGCCGATGTCAGCCATGAACTGAAAAACCCGCTGACCTCGCTGCGCAGCGCCGTCGAGACGCTGCCGCTGGCGCGCACGGAAGACTCCAAGAAGCGACTGCTCGACATCATCCAGCACGACGTGCGCCGCCTCGACCGCCTGATCAGCGACATTTCCGACGCCTCCCGCCTCGATGCCGAACTGGCCCGTTCCGACGCCAAGCAGGTGGATCTTGAGATATTGCTCGGCAATCTCGTCGAGATTTCGCGGCAGATCCGCAGCAACAAGAAACCGGTAACGCTCGACTTCCTCGTCGATCGCAAGGCGCATCCGAAGGCGCGCTTTACCGTAACCGGCCATGACCTTCGTCTGGGGCAGATCGTCACCAACCTGATCGAGAACGCCCGCTCCTTCGTGCCCGTGGATGGCGGGCGCATCCTGGTGCGGCTGTCGCGCTCGAAATCGCGCTGCATCGTCCATGTCGAGGACAACGGTCCCGGCATCCAGGCGGAAGATATCGACCGGATTTTCGAGCGCTTTTATACGGACCGGCCGGAAGCGGAAGGTTTTGGCCAGAATTCCGGCCTCGGCCTGTCGATCAGCCGCCAGATCGCCGAGGCGCATGGCGGTACGCTGAAAGCCGAAAACATCCTCGATGTCGAGGGCCAGTTATGCGGCGCCCGCTTCGTCCTGTCGCTGCCGGCAGACCAGCCGCTATGAGCCGCCCCGCCGTCAATATCCACGGCACGGCAATCGTCATCGGAACCTGCGGTCTCTTGTTTGTCGGCCCTTCCGGCATCGGCAAGTCGAGCCTTGCCTTTTCCTGCCTGGCACAGGCGCGGCGCGAGGGTCTTTTCTCGGCGCTGGTCAGCGACGACCAGGTTTTCGTCAGCCAACAATCGGGCCGCGTCGTGGCACGGGCGCCGGACGCCATCACCGGCCTGATCGAGGTGCGCGGCAGCGGCATCGTCGAAACAGAGACCCTGTCGCCTGCCCTGCTGCACTATGCCGTGCTGCCGGTGGACCTGCGCAATTCGGACCGCCTGCCGGCGGAAGGCGAACATTTCGAACTGTTTGAAGGCGCTCTTTTGCCTCTGCTGCGCATTGCCGCGACGGTTCCGGATCCGCTGGCGGTGCTTTCCGCCTTCATCGCTTTTAACGGAAAACCGCCTTCCGGGGGGGATTCCTCGCCAAACTTGCGACGTTTTTAACTTGCACTTCGTCTTTTCGCTGCCAAGATGTGCCGCCGACGGTGGACGGGATTGTTGCGTTGCGATATCTGCCCACCTGTTTGCGTATCGCAGGGAGCAGAATGATCATGATCGGACTTGTGCTTGTCACCCATGGCAAGCTGGCAGAAGAGTTTCGTCATGCCGTGGAGCATGTGGTCGGTCCACAGAAACAGATCGAAACGGTATGCATCGGACCCGAGGACGACATGGACCAGCGGCGGCAGGACATCCTGGAAGCCGTCACACGCGCCGATGCGGGCCATGGCGTCATCATTCTGACCGACATGTTCGGCGGCACACCCTCGAACCTCGCCATCTCCGCCATGAGCAGCGGACACATCGAAGTCATTGCCGGGGTGAACCTGCCGATGCTGATCAAGCTGGCCGGCGTGCGCGGCGAAAACAACATGGAAAAGGCGCTGGTCGAAGCTTCCGAGGCCGGGCGCAAATATATCAACGTGGCAAGCCGCGTTCTCAGCGGCAAATGATGGACTTTTAAGACCCTTTCATGTCCGACCTCTCCCGGGAACTGCTGATCATCAACAAACGCGGTCTGCATGCCCGCGCCTCCGCAAAATTCGTGCAGACGGTCGACGGCTTCGACGCCACGGTGACGGTGTCCAAGGACGGCATGACCGTCGGCGGCACCTCGATCATGGGACTGATGATGCTGGCGGCAAGTCCGGGATGCACCATCCACGTCACCACCAGCGGCAACCAGGCCGCCGAAGTCCTCGAAGCGCTCGACCGGCTCATCCAGAACCGTTTCGGCGAAGAAATGTAATCGCCGTCACGTTGATATAAAGACATAAAGACTTCTTTATATCACTGTTGCCTTCCCCCTTGAAGCCTGATACATGGGCTGCAGCATCCGCGTATGCTGCGGAGGTGATTTCCCGCATCCCCTTCCCCGCCCTGCCGACCGGCGTTGCGGCAGGGGCTGTTCATCCATCCTGGAGAGCTTCATGAGCGCTGAAAAAGATTACGTTGTCGCCGATATCGGTCTTGCCGATTTCGGCCGCAAGGAACTGAACATTGCCGAAACCGAAATGCCGGGCCTGATGGCCTGCCGCAGCGAATTCGGCCAGACGAAGCCGCTGAAGGGCGCCCGCATCACCGGCTCGCTGCACATGACGATCCAGACCGCCGTGCTGATCGAAACGTTGGTCGCGCTCGGCGCCGACGTCCGCTGGGCATCGTGCAACATCTTCTCGACCCAGGACCACGCCGCCGCCGCGATCGCCGCCACCGGCGTTCCGGTCTTCGCCGTCAAGGGCGAATCGCTCACCGAATACTGGGAATACACCGACAAGATCTTCCAGTGGGCCGATGGCGGTCTCTCCAACATGATCCTCGACGACGGCGGCGACGCCACCATGTACATCCTGCTCGGCGCCCGCGCCGAAGCCGGTGAGGACGTGCTCTCCAATCCCGGCTCCGAAGAAGAAGAGATCCTGTTCGCGCAGATCAAGAAGCGCCTCAAGGCAACGCCCGGCTGGTTCACCAAGCAGCGCGACGCAATCAAGGGCGTCACCGAAGAAACGACGACGGGCGTTCACCGCCTGTACGAACTGTCCAAGAAAGGTCTGCTGCCCTTCCCGGCGATCAACGTCAACGATAGCGTCACCAAGTCGAAGTTCGACAACAAGTACGGCTGCAAGGAATCGCTGGTCGACGGCATCCGCCGCGGCACCGACGTGATGATGGCCGGCAAGGTTGCCGTCGTCTGCGGTTACGGCGACGTCGGCAAGGGTTCGGCTGCCTCGCTGCAGGGCGCCGGCGCCCGCGTCAAGGTCACCGAAATCGACCCGATCTGCGCCCTCCAGGCCGCTATGGACGGTTTTGAAGTGGTGACGCTCGAAGACGTCGTCTCCAGCGCCGACATCTTCATCACCACCACCGGCAACAAGGACGTCATCCGCATCGAGCATATGCGCGAGATGAAGGACATGGCGATCGTCGGCAACATCGGCCACTTCGACAACGAGATCCAGGTCGCCGCGCTGCGCAATCTCAAGTGGACCAACGTCAAGCCGCAGGTCGACCTGATCGAGTTCCCGAAGGGCAACCGCATGATCCTTCTCTCCGAAGGCCGCCTGCTCAACCTCGGCAACGCCACCGGCCATCCGTCCTTCGTGATGTCGGCCTCCTTCACCAACCAGGTGCTGGCGCAGATCGAGCTGTTCACCAAGCCTGGCGAATACAAGAACGAGGTCTACATCCTGCCGAAGCACCTCGACGAAAAGGTCGCCCGCCTGCACCTCGAAAAGCTCGGCGCCAAGCTGACTGAGCTTTCGCAGACCCAGGCCGACTACATCGGCGTTTCGCAGCAGGGCCCGTTCAAGGCTGAACACTACAGATATTGATAAGCACTTTCTTATCCACAACATATGGTGGCCGCCGGCTTGACAAAGCCGGCGGCTTCTTTTTTGGGCGAATGGCTTCCCGCAAATTCCCTTAAACAGTATTGTTTTAGAACTTGATTCGCGGTTTTCCGGCACTCGGCCGGTGGCCACGACCATCGGATGTCTTGTCGATCATGCGGCACGAAGGACGGAGACAGACCGGGAATGACGGTAATGAAAAGCAGCCTGTCTGGCGGGACGGGTGAACGAGGATGCGAGAACGAGGGATCTGACGAGAGATCCCGCACTCAGCAGCCCGGTATTGGGATAGTGGCACAGAAACGAACCGGAAAACGCAGCCTGCGCACGCGTTTCTGGCGCTTGTGCCTGTCGGGAACGGCGCTGGCGGGATATGCCGGCGTTGCCTTTGCCGGCGTGGAGGCGGAAGAGGCTGTGACGGCCCGCCTGTTCACATCGACGGAAATGATCACCTCGTCGGTCATCATCGGCGTGATTTCCGCCGTGCTTCTGTCAGCGGTCTGGCTGATCCGCCAGAAGGGCAACATCGAGAGCGAAAGCCGGGAGATCCGCACCGCGCTGTCCGACGCCAACCAGAAGATTTCGCGCTACCATTCGCTGATCGCCGACAAGAACCGGCGCATCGTCATCTGGGACGCGCTGGAAGGCCAGCCGGAATTTCTGGGCCAGCTGCCGGCGGAAACCGGCGCGCCGCAGCAGGACGGGGACTTCCTGGCCTTCGGCCGCTGGATGAAATCGCATTCGGCCGGCGAGCTTGAAAAGGCGATCGAAAAGCTGCGCGGCAACGCCCAGAGTTTTGACATGGTGGTCGAAACCCAGCGGGAAGAAGTGCTGGAAGCGCAGGGCCGGGTGTCCGGCGGTCGCGCCTTCGTGCGCTTCATCGCCCTCAACAATCTGCGCGCCGAGCTTGCGGAGCTGAAGATCGAGCGGGATCGCCTGCTGCATTCCATGTCCACCTTCCAGACGCTGCTCGACGCCATCGACCTGCCCGTCTGGCAGCGTGACCGCGAAGGCAAGCTTGCCTGGGTGAACGAAGCCTTCGGCGAGGCCGTCGAAGCGACCTCGCCCGACCAGGCGGTGCGCGAGGAACGCGAACTCCTGAGCACCGTCGCCCGTGAGCGCATCCGCGCTTCGGCCACGCCGGAATCGCCGTTCCACGACAAGATTTCCACCGTCGTGCACGGCAATCGCACCTTCTTCGACGTCGTCGACATCAAGAGCCCCGACGGTTCGGCCGGCATGGCCATCGATGTTTCCGAAGTCGAGGCGGTACGCGAAGAATTGAAACGCACCCTGAAGGCGCATGCCGAGACGCTCGATCACCTGGCGACGCCGGTGGCGATCTTCGACGGCGAACGCCGGCTGCAATTTTACAACCAGGCTTTCCAGCAGCTCTGGGAACTGGACATTCCGTTCCTGGATTCCAAGCCCGACAACAGCGAGCTGCTCGACCGCCTGCGCGCCGCGCACAAGCTGCCGGAGCAGCTGAGCTGGAAATCCTGGAAAGAAAACACGCTGGCCGTCTACCAGGCGCTCGATACCAAGACTGACCTCTGGCACCTCCCGAACGGCCAGACGCTGCGCGTCTTCGCCACGGCGCATCCGCAGGGCGGTGCGACCTGGGTGTTTGAAAACCTCACCGAGCAGGTGGATCTCGAAACCCGCTACAACACGCTGGTCAAGGTCCAGGGCGAAACCATCGACCATCTCTCCGAAGGGGTTGCCGTCTTCGGTCCGGACGGGCGCATCCGCCTGTGCAATCCGGCCTTCCGGGCGCTCTGGGGCATTTCCGAGGCGGAAGCCAAGCCCGGCACGCATATTCGCGGGCTGGAAACCGCCTGCGCCGTTGCCTACGACCAACCGGATGGCTGGCGCCGCTTCGGCCAAATGATCACCAGCTTCGACGACGAGCGTCCGTCATCGCAAGGAACGCTGGAGCTGCGCACCGGGCTGGTGCTCGATTACGCCGTGATTCCGCTGCCGAACGCCCAAACCATGCTGACCTTCGTCAACATGACCGACAGCGTCCGCGCCGAACGGGCGCTCACCGAAAAGAACGAGGCGCTGCGCAAGGCGGACGCGCTGAAGAACGATTTCGTCCAGCACGTCTCCTACGAGCTGCGCTCGCCGCTGACCAATATCATCGGTTTCACCGATCTCCTGAAGACACCCGGCATCGGCGAACTCAACGATCGGCAGGCGGAATATATCGATCATATCTCGACGTCCTCGGCGGTCCTGCTGACCATCGTCAACGATATCCTCGATCTCGCCACCGTCGATGCTGGCATCATGCAGCTGAATTTTTCGGAAATTTCGCTGGACGACCTGCTCGACGACGTCTCGATCCAGATCGCCGACCGGCTGCAGGAAAGCAATGTGACTCTGGAAATCACCGCGCCGGCCAATCTCGGCACCGTGGTGGCCGACCAGCAGCGCCTGAAGCAGATCCTCCTGAAAATCCTGACCAATGCCGCAAACTTCGCGCCGGAAAATTCCATCGTGGCGTTGAAATGCTGGCGCGAGGATGCGGATTTCGTCTTCTCCGTCGCCGACAAGGGACCGGGCATTCCCGAAGAACTGCTGAACTCGGTGTTCGACCGCTTTGCCGCCAGCGGCAAGGGCGGAAAGCGCAGCGGCGCCGGCCTCGGCCTTTCCATCGTCGAGAGCTTCGTCAGCCTGCACGGCGGCAAGGTGACGATCGACAGCCGCGCGGGCGAAGGCACCACCGTGCTGTGCCGCATTCCTTCGGCCGAACTGCCGCAGGTTGTCGCCGCCGAATGAGCCTTTCCCCGGATGCTCTAACGTTGACGCTGGCAGACGAGGCCGACACCATCCGGCTCGGCGAGGATCTGGCGCTGGCGTTGCGGATCGGCGATTGCCTGGCCCTGACCGGCGACCTCGGCGCCGGCAAATCGACGCTGGCGCGCGCCTTCCTGCGCGCCATGGCCGACGATCCCGACCTCGAAGTGCCGAGCCCGACCTTTACGTTGGTGCAGGCCTACGATCTGCGAATTCCGGTGACACATTTCGACTTCTATCGCCTGGCCGATGGCAGCGAGCTTGACGAACTCGGTTTCGAGGAAGCGCTGAACACCGGCATCTGCTTGGTGGAATGGCCGGAAATGGCCGAATCCGAACTGCCGCAAAACCGCATCCGGCTGATCCTCGAACACGAAGGCGACGGCCGGCGGGCGACGATCATCGCCGATGCGCCGCAACGGCAGCGGATCGAACGGGTTCTCGCCATCCGCGATTTTTTGAGCCGGCAGGGTCTGGGTACGGTGAAGCGGCGATACCTCACCGGCGACGCCTCGGTGCGGGCCTATGAATATCTGCCGCTCGATCACGGCAAGCGGCTGATTCTCATGGACTGGCCGCGCCAGCCGGAAGGCCCGCCCGTACTCGACGGCAAGCCTTATCCGAAGGTGGCGCATATCGCCGAAGACGCCTATCCGTTTGTCGCCCTGGCCCACGCCCTGCGCGAGCGCGGATTTGCCGCGCCCGAAATCCTCGCTGCGGATTACGATCGAGGTATCCTGCTGCTCGAAGATCTCGGCACCGATGGCGTGCTTGACGACGAAGGCCGGCCGATTGCCGAGCGCTATCTCGAAAGCGCCCGTTTTCTCGCCGCCCTGCATGAAAAGCCGGTGGCGCGGGACATTCCCGTGACGGCCGACCACACGCACCACATCCCCGATTTCGACCGCACCGCCATCAAGATGGAAGCCCGGCTGCTGATCGACTGGCACCTGCCCTGGAAACGCGGCACCCCGGCAACGGAGGCCGAGCGCGAGAGCTACAGCGCCATCTGGAATGGCCTGGTCGATCGCCTGGAACGGACGGAAAAAAACCTGCTGTTGCGCGATTTCCATTCTCCGAACATCATCTGGCGACCTTTCGAAAAGGGCGTGCGGCGCATCGGCCTCATCGATTTCCAGGATGCGATGATCGGGCCGACGGCCTACGACGTCGCGTCGCTGGTCCAGGATGCGCGCGTCACCATCTCCCCCGATTTGCGCCGGCAACTGATGGAAACCTATCTTGCCGCCCGGCGGGCACAGGGCGGTTTCGACGAGGACGGTTTTCTGACCGCATGGTCGATCATGGCGGCGCAGCGCAATTGCAAGCTCGCCGGCCTGTGGGTGCGGCTGATGCAGCGCGACGGCAAAGCCGGCTACATGAAACACATGCCGCGGACGCTCGCCTATCTGGCAACGGCGCTCGAACATCCTGATCTTGCCCCCTTGCGCGATTGGTGCGCGGCAGTTGGAATAGGCGAACCCGAATCATAGGCGCCAGTTTCAGATGACGATCACCAATGCCATGGTGCTGGCCGCAGGACTTGGAACCCGCCTGCGCCCGATCACCGACACGACCCCGAAACCGCTGGTGAAGATCGCCGGCAAGCCGATGATCGATTATGCCCTCGATGCGCTCGCCGATGCCGGTGTCGAACGGGCCGTGGTCAATGTCCATCACCATGCCGACCAGATGCTCGCCCATCTCGGGCAATACGGCCGCCTGCAGATCATCGTTTCCGACGAGCGCGACCGGCTGATGAATTCCGGCGGCGGACTGGCAAAAGGCATCCGCCTTCTCGACCGCCAACCGCTTCTCGTCATGAATGCCGACCTCTTCTGGATCGAGCCGCCCGCCGAAAAAACGAACCTGCAGGCGCTGGCCGATTTTTTCGACCCCGAGCGCATGGACATGGCGCTGCTTTGCGTCCGGCTGGAGGATACCACCGGGCATAACGGCAAGAAGGACTTCAACCTCGCCGATGACGGCCGGCTGATGCGGTATCGCGAGGGCGATCCGCGGCCGGTGGTGTATGCCGGCGCCATCGCCATGCTGCCGGCGCTGCTCGACGACGCGCCGGACGATGCCTTCAATCTCAACATCTGCTTCGACAAGGCGATTGCCAGCGGCAGGCTTTACGGCCTGATGATGCACGGCCACTGGCTGACTGTCGGCACGCCCGATGCGATCGGCGAGGCGGAAGCAACGCTGGCCCGCCTGCGGGAGCCCGTCTGAGCCATGGCGGAGACGCGCCACAAAACCGTCTGGACCATTCCGCCCGGGCTGCCCTTCCTGAAAACATTGGCGGCAGCGCTCTGCGATGGCCGGCTGACGGATCGTTTTCGCCACGACCCGGCCGATCCGCTTTCGCTGGCCAAGATGACGATCTTCCTGCCGACGCGGCGTGCCGCCCGTGTATTGCGGTCGGAATTCGTCGATCTGCTCGGCGGCCAGTCCGCCATCCTGCCGGTCATTCGTCCGCTCGGCGAAACCGATGACGACAGCGGTTATTTCGATATCGATTCGCCGGCTATCCTGGACCTGGCCCAGCCGCTGCCGAGCACGGCCCGACTTCTCGAACTGGCGCGGCTCATTCTCGCCTGGCGCAACCGGCTGCCGCAGATCGTCCGCGACATCCATTCCGATTCGCCGCTGGTGGCGCCGGCAAGCCCGGCCGATGCCATCTGGCTCGCCCGCGACCTCTCCGACCTCATCGATTCGCTGGAAACGGAAGAGCGCGACTGGGACGACCTCGAAAAGCTGGAGGCGCAGGATCATGCGCTCTGGTGGCAGCTCACCACGGAATTTCTGAAGATCGCCAGCGCCTTCTGGCCGGCGCGGCTGGCCGAACTCGACCGGTCTTCGTCGGTCCGGCATCGCAATGCCCTGCTGCGCGCCGAGGCGCATCGGCTATCGCACTTCCAGGCGCCGGGACCGGTGATCATCGCCGGATCGACCGGTTCCATTCCGGCAGCGGCCGAGCTGATCCTTGCCGTCTCCAACATGCGCGACGGCGTGATCGTCCTGCCCGGCCTCGATCTCTCCATGTCGGAAGACGAATGGCGGCTGGTGAACCCGGAGCTTTCGCCCGGCGAACGCAGCGACCCCGCCACCTGCAGCCATCCGCAATACGGGCTGTTCCATCTCCTCAAGCGGCTGGGGCTGACGCGCGACGATGTCCGTCCGCTCGGGCACGCTGAACCGGACATGGCGTTGCGCGCCAAAACCCTGTCGCAGGCCATGGTGCCAGCCCGCGCCACCGACCGCTGGAGCGCCTGGCAAGCAGCAAACGAGACGGCAGCGCTCGAAGCGGCCTTCCGCGATGTCGCGCTGATCGAGGCTTCCAACGAGCGCGAGGAAGCAACGGCAATCGCCATCGCGCTGCGGCTGGCGCTGGAGGAACCCGGTGCCAATGGCCCGTCGCAGGCCGCGCTGATCACGCCGGACCGGGCGCTTGCCCGGCGGGTGACGGCGGAGCTTGCCCGCTTCGGCATCACCGCCGACGATTCTGCCGGCACGCCGCTTTCGGCCACGCATCAGGGCACGCTGCTGCAATTGATGCTGGAGGCGACGTTGCGGCCCGGCGATCCCGTCGCCATCGTTTCGCTTCTCAAGCACCCCCTCGCCCGTTTCGGCCTCGACCGTGACCGGCTTGCGGCCGCCGTCGATGCGCTGGAACTGCTTGCGCTGCGCGGCGGCGTGAGCGAGGTCGATATCAGCGAACTCGGCCCGCTTCTGGAAAAACGCCTCCTCGAACAGGCGGACGACCGGCACGCGCCGCAATGGCGTCTGTCGCTTGGGGCCGATGCCGAAGAGGAAGCCCGCGACCTGGCCGCCCGGATCGCCGTAGCGACGGAACCGCTCGCCTCGGCTCTGGTGCGCCGCCGCCGCGACGGACGCGGATTGACGACGACGTACACGCTGACCGAATGGGCCGAACGCACCGGCCGCGCCCTGGAGGCGGTCGCCATCGACGAACGCGGCGACCTGGCCGCCCTGTGGTCGGGCGAAGCGGGTGCAGCCCTTGCCGATCTGCTCAAGAGCATCATCGAAACCGACGGCCAGATCGAGGCAGACGGGCCGCAATGGATCGATATCATGGCCGCCTTCACCACCGGCGAGGCGGTGAAGCCGCGGGCGATGAGCCATCCGCGCGTCTTCATCTTCGGAACGCTGGAAGCACGGCTGCAGAGCGTCGATACCCTGGTACTCGGCGGCCTGAACGAAGGCTCGTGGCCGGACCAGACCTCGAACAATCCCTTCATCTCCCGCACCATGAAGACCGAGATCGGCCTGCAGCCGCCGGAACAGCGCATCGGCCAGCTCGCCCACGATTTCGAGATGGCGAACGGCACGCGGCATCTGATCTATTCCCGGGCGCTGCGCCAGGGGGCGACGCCGACAGTCGCCTCGCGCTGGCTGCAGCGGCTACTGGCGCTCTGCGGCAAGCCGTTCGGCGAAACGCTGAGGCGGCGCGGCGACCGCTACCGCCAATGGGCCGGACTGCTGGATGGCGGCGAGAACCAGGAAGGCGCAAGGCGCCCCGAACCCCGGCCGCCGCTGTCGCTGCAGCCGCGCAGATATTCCTTCAGCCAGGTGGGGCGGCTGCGGCGCGACCCCTATTCGATCTATGCCCGAAACGTGTTGCGGCTCGATCCCGTCGATCCCTTCAACCGCGATCCCGGCGCTTCCGAACGTGGCACGCTGTATCATCGCATCATCGACCGGTTCACGCGGGAAAAACACCGGGCGGGAACGCCTGCCGCGGCAGCGGCGATGGAAAACATCCTCAACGCGCTGTTCGACGCCGAGCAGCTGCCGGCCCATATCGACACGGTGTGGCGGCCGCGCTTCCGCGAGGTGGCCCGCGCCTTCCTGCGCTGGGAGCAGGAACGGCAGGGAGAGATCCAGAAGACGCATACGGAAATTGCCGCCGGCTGGGAGATCGGTGAGATCGGTATCCGGCTCACCGGCGTTGCCGACCGCATCGACATCACCGGCCCGCAAAGCGCCGACATCATCGATTACAAGACCGGCTACAATCCTTCGCCGTCGCAGGCGCGCGCCCTGCTCGATCCGCAGCTGGCGCTGGAGGCGGCCGCCCTTCGCGCCGGCGCCTTCCGCGAGGTCGGGGCGATCGAACCGGAAAAGCTGATCTACGTCCGTCTGCGGCCCGGCGACCGCTTCAAGTCCGAGACGGTCAACAACGAGCTTTCCGGCCGCGGCGACCGCAGCAAGGCGAAATCCGCCATCGATCTTGCCGAAGACTCCATGGATCAGTTCATCAAGTTCGTCCAGCTGCTGCAAAGCGGCGAGAAGGGTTTTGCCTCGCGGCTGATCCCGATGAGCGAACAGGATTTTGGCGGCGACTACGACCATCTCGCCCGCGTTGCCGAATGGTCGACGGCCGAAAACGAGGAGCCTGGCGGCGATGAGTGACACTGCACCGCTGCCGGAAGGCGATGACCCGCTGACCTGGATCGGCTGGACGACCGTGCAGCAGGCGGTCGCCTCCGATCCCGCCCGCTCCGCCTGGGTGTCTGCCAATGCCGGTTCCGGCAAGACGCATGTGCTGACGCAGCGGGTAATCCGGCTTTTGCTCGCCGGTTCGCGCCCCTCCTCGATCCTCTGCCTGACCTATACCAAGGCCGCGGCATCGGAAATGTCGAACCGCGTCTTCCAGCGGCTGTCGGAATGGGCGATCCTGCCGGACGAGGAACTGCGCAAGCGGATCGAAACCATCGAGGGCGAACCCGCCGATGTATTCAAGCTGGCGGAAGCGCGGCGGCTGTTCGCCAAGGCGCTGGAAACGCCGGGCGGCCTGAAGATCCAGACCATTCACGCCTTCTGCGAAGCCCTGCTGCACCAGTTTCCGCTGGAGGCCAATGTCGCCGGGCATTTTTCGGTGCTCGACGACCGCGCCGCCGCCACGCTTCTTTCCGATGCGCGCCGCTCGCTTTTGACCGCGACCTCCACCGAGGGCGATGCACGGCTGGCGGAAGCCTTTGCGCAGGTGCTGGAGCTGGCCGACGAATCCGGCCTCGAAACGCTGCTCGGCGATATCGTCGCCAACCGCAATGCGATCCGCCATTTCATCAATGCCGCTGCCGAGATCGGTTCGGTCGAGGATGTGCTGCGTGCCCGCCTCGGCATCGCGCCGGGAGAAACGGAAGCGGCTGTCATCGCACGCTACTGGCCGCTGCCGGAGCTTTTCGGCCCGCAACTCGACACCTATCTGCGGCTTGCCGACGAAAAGGGCGGGGTGAAGGTGCAGGACGTGGCGCAGGGCCTGCGCCGTGCCGCCGCCGAGACCGATCCGCGGCTAAGGGCACAGATGCTGGAAAGCATTTTCCTGACGCAAAAGGGCGAGGCCAAGGCGGATACGTCGCTGATCGCCAAGGCGATGAAGGATGCGGCCCCCGGCCTGGTCGACGTCCTGACGACGGTGCGCCAGCACATTCTCGCCTGCCGCGACCGGCTGCGGTTGCTGCGCATGTTCGAGGCGACGCGGGCAGCGCTGGTGCTGGCCGAACGGCTGAACAGCGACTATGACGACCTGAAGAAGGTCCGCAGCCAGCTCGATTTCGAGGACCTGATCGATCGCGCCGCAACGCTTCTGACCCGCAGTGGCGTCAGCCCCTGGGTGCACTACAAGCTCGACCAGGGCATCGACCATATCCTCGTCGACGAGGCGCAGGATACCAGCCCGGTGCAATGGAGCGTCATCCAGTCGCTTGCCGAGGATTTCTTTTCCGGCCAGAGTGCCCGCGTGGCGCGCCGCACGCTGTTTGCCGTCGGTGACGAAAAACAGTCGATCTACTCCTTCCAGGGCGCGCGTCCCGAACGGTTTTCGCGCGAAAGCGAAGAAACGGCGCGCCGGGTGCGGCTGAGCGGGCAGGGGTTTTCGCCGGTGCGGCTGCCGCTGTCGTTCCGCTCCACCGCCGACGTGCTTGCCGCCGTCGACCAGGTATTTTCGCTCGATAGCAACGCCCGCGGGCTGAGTGCCCGCGGCGATCCGGTCGTGCACCGCTCCAGCCGCATCGGCCATCCCGGCGCCGTCGATCTCTGGGACATGGTGGCGCCGGAGCCGGCTGCCGCCGAAGAGGATTGGACCGCCCCCTTCGATGCCACGCCGGAAAGCGCGCCCGCCGCCATCCTGGCCGGGCGGATTGCCCATGTCCTGTCCTCGCTGGTCGGCAAGGAAACCATCATTGAGGGTGGCGCAGAACGGCCGATCGAAGCCGGCGACATTCTTGTCCTGGTGCGCAAGCGCGACAGTTTCGTCAACGCGCTCACCCGCGCCCTCAAGCGGCGCAACAATATTCCGGTGGCGGGCGCCGACCGCCTGCGGCTGACGAACCACATCGCCATCCAGGACCTCTTGGCGCTCGGTCGCTTCATGCTTCTGCCGGCGGACGACCTTTCCCTTTCGGCGCTGTTGAAAAGCCCGCTTTTCGATCTTTCCGAGGAAGATGTCTTCGAGATCGCCGCCCTGCGGCAGACCGAAGACAGCGTCTGGCATCACCTGCAACAGCTGGCGGCGGAGGGAAATCCGCGCCTGCAGGCGGTGGTCGGGCGGCTCGGCACCTTCCTGCGCATGGCGCGGGAGCTTTCGGTGCATGATTTTTATGCCCGCGTGCTCGGCTCGCAAGGCGGGCGTCGAAAATTTCTGGCGCGGCTCGGAACCGAGGTCAGCGACATCCTCGACGAATTCCTGACTTTTGCCCTCGATCACGAACGTTCCGGCCTGCCGGGCCTGCAATCCTTCGTCTCGACGCTGGAGCTCGAGGCACCCGAGGTCAAGCGCGAGCAGGATAAGGGCCGCAACGAAGTGCGGATCATGACCGTGCATGCGGCCAAGGGGCTGGAGGCACCGATCGTCTTCCTGGTCGACGGCGGATCGAAGGCTTTCACCCATACGCATCTGCCGAAATTCCGGCTGCTCGCCTCCGAAGACGAGACCGTGCCGCTGCCGGTCTGGGTTCCGGTCGGCGGTCTTGGCAATGCGCTCACCGATGCCGACACCGCCCGCCTGCAAGGGCTTGCCGAGGAAGAATATCGGCGGCTTCTCTACGTCGCCATGACACGGGCCGCCGACCGGCTGATCGTCTGCGGTTATCGCGGTGTGCGCGACAATCCCGATACCTGGCACAAGATGATTGCCGCAGCGCTGGCGCAGCACGATACCTTTTGCAAACCGGCCAGCTTTTCCGGACCGGATGGCGAATGGGGCGGGCTTTCCTGGCGCGTTCCCGGCATTTCCCGGCAGATCGAGCGCAAGCAGCGCGAGACAATCGAAAACGCAACGCAAGACCTGCCGCCGGCCCTGGGGCAGGCCCTGCCGCCGCAAAAATATCTGCCACGGCCGCTCAGCCCGTCCGGCGCCGGCCTGATCGTCGACGACGAGGCGGACGACCTGGTGGTCGCGTCGGCATTGTTCGGCGAGAAGGCAGCACGCGGCGACCGGTCGCTGGAACGCGGCAAGCTCACCCACCGCATGTTGCAGATCCTGCCTGACATGCCGGCGCCGGAGCGCGAGGCGGCGGCCATTCGTTATCTGGAACGGGCGGCGCGTTTCTGGCCGGCGGCAGAACGCCAGAGCCTTGCCGCCTCGGTGCTTTCCGTTCTTTCCCATCCCGAGCTTGCGGCCGTCTTTTCGTCCGAAGCCCGTGCCGAAGTGGCCGTCATGGGAACGGTGCGCATCAACGATCAGGATTATGCCGTTTCCGGCCGCATGGACCGGCTGGCGGTCGACGGCGACCGCGTCATCCTCGTCGATTTCAAGACCAACCGCGTTCCGCCGGTCAATGCAGCCGGTGTTTCGCTGGCCCACAAGGCGCAGCTTGCCATCTACCGGGAAATCCTCAAGCCGCTTTATCCGGATAAACACTTCGACTGCGTGCTGGTCTATACCGAGACGGCCAACCTGATCCGCCTTTCCCGCGAAGATCTCGACGCCAGCCTTGCCGCGCTCAAGACAAAGTGAGATACGGAGCATTGAAATTCCGTCATCTCAGCATCACATAGCAAGCAACAGAATTCTTCCGCAAAGGAGCAGCCTCATGGCGACCGTGAAAGTCGATAGTGCCAATTTCCAATCCGAAGTCCTGAATTCCGCCGAGCCGGTGGTCGTGGATTTCTGGGCCGAATGGTGCGGCCCGTGCAAAATGATCGCTCCGAGCCTCGAAGAGATTTCCGCTGAACTGGCCGGCAAGGTGAAGATCGCCAAGCTGAACATCGACGAAAACCCGGAACTGGCCGCCAAGTTCGGCGTCCGCTCGATCCCGACGCTCGCCATCTTCAAGGGCGGCGAAGTGGCCGACATCAAGGTCGGTGCTGCTCCGAAGACGGCGCTTTCCAGCTGGATCTCCAACGCCGCCTGATCGGCCGATCCGAATACAGACGAAAAAGCCCGGCTTCGACCGCCAGCCACTAACTTAAATGTGGAATCGTTAGGACCATATTCAGCAATACCCCTTATAACGCAGGTTATCGGGGGTATTGCTCATGCCGGAGATTTCTTCGGAAGGCCAAAATCGATTTCGATTGCCA
>NZ_QFBC01000024.1 GCF_003122325.1 Rhizobium album | reverse complement strand
ATCGCCGCGATGAGCGATGATCCGCTCATCAGCCTGCCAGCAGCAAGCTGATCAATTCCCGGCTCTGTCCGGAAGGCACGGCGATCGCCGAAGCTACACCATCTCCTGGGACACGATCGAAGGGAATTATCTTCCCCGCTTCGCGCCTGGCTTCTTTCACGACGAGCAGGACACGCCCTGGGGCCCTGCCATCAACTATGGCAACGACGCGGTGCGTCGCTATTTCATTGATAATGTTCTGTATTGGCTTCGCGAATTCCGCCTCGACGGCTTAAGGTTTAATGCCATTGACTACATCAAAGATGACAGTGATGTGCATCTTCTTCACGAGATTTCTGAGACGGTATATACCGCTTTCCCGGACCGGCATGTCCATCTGATGACAGAGAACCCGCCCAACGGCACGGATCTGTGGGCAAAAGGGCTCTTCATTGCGGATTGGAACGACGCCTTTCACCATATCGTGCACCGGATAGCCACTGGCGAAACCATCGGGCATTTTAAAGAATTCAAGCGTAATCCATGGGAAAAGCTACGTCTGGTGCTGGCCGAGGGCTACTTAAGTATGGGTCAGCCGACCGTAGATAAGGACCTGCCTGCTCCGGCGTCGCTGCCACCCACTGCGTTCATCCATTTTCTGCAAAACCACGACCAGGTGGGCAACCGCGCGCTGGGCGACCGGTTGGCTTCCCGGATAGATGACCGGCTGTACAGGGCACTTGTGTGCATCCTGCTAATGTCGCCACAAATCCCTCTCCTGTTCATGGGTGACGATTACAAGGAGATAAACAGCTTCCACTATTTCAGCGACTATGAGGGAGAACTGGCTGAGATCATTCGCGCAAACCGGTCCCAGGAAGCCGAGAACTTTGGTGGGTATCCTGCCGGTTTAGCCGAAGAGGACATTCCCGACCCCAACACGCTGTCGACTTTCCAAACGTCAAAACTACGGTGGGATCACGCGGAAGCGTCGGAGGGAGCGTCTTGGAGTAACTGGATCCGAGAGATCCTGGCCGTAAGGCAGACGAAAATAGTTCCGCTTTTGGCCGAGGCGGGGGGATACGCGGGTACGATTGTCCCCTCCCCCGCGGAAACGGTCTTCGTTGACTGGCAACTTGGCCAGACAACATTACAATTGCGGGCAAACCTCTCGGCTATCCCGTGCTCGTTTGAACCCTGCGGTGACCTGGTCTTCACAAGTGACAGCGACCCACGAAGTCTCGACCTGGGCTCGTTTGAGGTGAAGGTGTTTGCCTTAAAGACTTGATCGGTGCTCGAGTTGGGAGCCGGCTGCCTTAAACTTCTCCCCAGCCTTATTGAGTGTCCGCGCGGCTCCTCAAAACCACGGGGTTAGGGCAAATGAGCCGTTCTGCGCGGGTCGCCTGCGTCCTCATGAAAAATCCTGGAGACCTTCGGACTGCCTTGAGCACATCTCGCAGTCCAACCCGGCGTTGCGGCCCAACAGCAAAATCGAATCGATGAGCTGTTCCCGGTCGCAGACCGTCCTTCCATGGCTCACCATCCAGTTCGCCAGGCGCAATGCGTCAGTTTGTGCGGCTTCGTTCTTGACCCAATAGGTGCCGTGGATGGAGCAGGTGCTGAGATAATTCACCTGTTTACAGATGATCATTGCCTGCGTTCGAAGCTTTCGCCCCTCATCAATTGAACCGGACATACAACCTTCCACTATCTGCGATCAATCCGAGACCGTGGGACACTCGGAACCAACGTCGTTAAAATCCGGGGACCGATTCGCGGCAAGCATCAGCTGCTTCTTAGCCTTCCATGCAGGCCACAACAATTAACAAGACAGCTTCAGCTCTAATGTGTCACCTGGCGAAACAATTGAATGGCTGACCACTTCGCAATAATTGAGAGTGCGACCGGCGCGGGGCGTGACCCGACCAAAAGTCACTTCGCCCGCTTACGCGGACTCGCCGGCCGCGTTGCCTATATGGGAGTGACGCGACCGCCAGCAAGATTCCTAGCCAAATTTTAATTCATGCTGATAGACGGGCCCGGAATTATGATCCGTATTGTTTATCAAGTGTTAGGCCAATTGACCAAACGGCTGCCATTTTAAGTTGGCGTCTACTAAGGTTCGCCACTACACATTTCCTCTAGTTGATACGATATACTTGATACAATATGGCGAATATCGTATCTATCTCCGGCCCATTGGCTGTGGGCGGGCGCTACCTAGCCGCCTGTTGTGAAGGAGGACAGCCATGAATGATCAGTCGCACCGAACAGCCGCTCCCAGCTTGCGTACATCCGGAATTTTACGGCCCTTCATACCGTCAAAAGATTTTGAACTGAGCCAGCGATTCTACAGCGCCATCGGCTTTCAGGTTAGTCGGAAAAGCGAGCGGATTGCTCTTGCACATCTGGGTGACGGCGAAACCAGCATTTCGTTCCTCCTATAGGACTATTACGAGCCCGGATTAGCGCAAAATCTAATGCTTCAGATCGTGGTTCCCAACCTCTCGGTCTGGTGGAACCATCTCGCCTCCCTCGAACTTGATAAGCTCTACGGCGTCAAACCTCCAAAACCTCCGGCTTGGGAGGCATGGGGCGGAGAAGTCGCCTACTTCTGGGATCCGACAGGAGTTCTCTGGCATGTCGTCTCGCTGGAAAAACCCCCATCATGATGGACTATCGAGATTGGGGACCGTCTAGACGCCATTAACGCGCAAAGCTGCAGGCAGTGCTCAGGCGGGCATTTTCGATAGCAAAAGGCCGGACCCACCTGCGCTAGGCAATCTCCAAGTTTCATCCCAAATTGAAGGAGGCAGATAACAATGTCGAACACAATTCTAATAACCGGAGCCAGCCGGGGTATAGGTCGCGCGACCGCCCTCAAGGCCGGAGCTATGGGTTGGAATGTCGCCGTAAATTACGTGAATGACGCCGGCGCCGCGGGAGCGGTTGTTGCGAAGGTGGTTAATGCTGGCGCTCGCGCCATCGCGGTACAGGCCGACGTCGCTTCTGAAATCGATGTCGAGCGCATGTTTCTTCAAACGATTGATGATCTTGGGCCTCTGGACGGAGTTGTCATCAATGCCGGCATCGTCGCGCCAGCCACCACCCTCGCAGAGATGTCGATCGAACGTCTCCGCCGAATGGTCGACGTCAATGTCATGGGAACGCTGTTGACGGCGCGTGGGGCTGCAAGAGCGCTTTCGCAGACCGGTAAACCCGGCTCGATCGTCATTGTGTCGTCCGCTGCCTCGCGGCTCGGCTCGGCGGGCGAATACGTAGACTACGCCGCCTGTAAGGGAGCAGCCGACACGCTAACCATCGGCCTCTCCCGTGAACTGGGACCAAAAGGCATTCGGGTAAATGCGGTCCGGCCCGCCTTCATCGAAACCGATATCCATGCAAGTGGCGGCCGTCCAGACCGAGCTGGAGTCCTGGGCGCGACTACGCCTATGGGGCGGCCAGGACAACCGGACGAAGTCGCCGAAGCGATCACCTGGCTAATTAGTGATGCGTCATCCTATGTGACAGGTACCTTCGTAGATATGTCGGGCGGCCGATAAGCTGCCCGACCTCTTGAAACGATTTTAGACTTGCGCTGACACGCACCCGTCGCCGGCCCTGACCGACCGGATGGGGCGACTTGATATCGAGCTACTCCAGCCACAGGGGAATGATGGAAGCGGCGAGAAGAAGCGCCATGGTCAAGTTTAGCACCTGCCATTGCCAATCGGATTTGAGCAGTTGAGCAAGGGCGTGACCAGTCGTGCACCACAACGCCATGGATGCAGTTGCAAAAACCATGAAGGTGGCACCTATAAGCGCGACCTGCCCCGGCGGCCACCTCACAAGATCGGCGAATGAAGACGATGCTCCCATTGTGATGGCCCACGCCTTAGGATTGTACCATGTTAGTCCGATAGCGCCCCAAAGGCTGACCGGCGCAGAAGCATCGGGCCGCCGTGACGGCGAGCCATTCGTCGCGATTTTCCAGGCTAGGTACAGCAAATAGATGCTTCCCGTCACACTGACGGCAAACTCGACAGCCGGAAGCGCCAATAGCAGCGCAGCCAAGCCCAGCGCTGACGCGACTGCCATCAATCCCAGGCCAACGCCGATACCCACAATAAAGGGAACGGATCGCCTGAAGCCATATAGCATGCCCGAAGCGGTTGCGAGCGTCGTCGCGCCACCTGGACTGAAGGTGGCGACGGCAACAAAAATGAGGAACGCCATGTAGCTATCGGTCATCAATATTGTATCTTTCGATCTAAATTTATTATATCAATCGTATCTATAGAAGCGAGTCAAGGAGGCGTGACGATGCGGCACAAGGCAGATATGCGTATCGCTGGCCTCCGAATAAGCAAGCCAGGCCCGCTTTTGCCGCTGAGCATCTTAACACTCGCCGCCGCTAGCCTCATTGGGAGCGCCGGCATGGGCGCCCGGCAGACCTTTGGTCTGTTCTTCGAGCCGCTGTCCATCAGCACCGACATCCCGATCACGGCCATTGCTTTAGCGATCGCCATCCACAATCTCGTATGGGGATTGCCCAACCTTTCGCCGGCGCGGCAGCTGATCGATACGGCGCCATGTTGGTTGTGGCGATTGGCGCTGTATTTTTGTTTATCGGGCTTGGGCTGGCGGCAATCGCCTCGTCCCCTACAGTCCTTATTCTTGGGATTGGCGTCTTTTTTGGTATCGGCATCAGCTGTACGAGTTTTGGCGTCGTCACGACTGCCATCGGCAAGCTGGCCCTGCCGGAGAACCGCAGTTCAGCGATGGGGCTCGCAAGTGCAGGTGGATCAATAGGCCAGGTGATGTTGGTGCCAGTAGCACAGAACGCCCTAATTGGCTGGGGGCCGGCTGCCGCGTTCTTCACGCTCGCTTTGCTCGCACTCTCGGTAGCACCCTTGGGCTATTTTCTGGTGGGTAGACAGGATGGGCGAAGTTTACCCGCGATCGAGACTGGGAATACGACGGGCACCGTAATCAGACAGGCGCTTGGCCATGGCGGCTTCTGTATGCTCACCTGCGGTTTTTTCACCTGCGGATTCCAGTTGGCGTTTGTCGTCACCCACTTGCCCACCTATCTCAATCTTTGCGGCATGGTGCCGAGCGCCGGTGCGCTTGCGCTTGCGCTCATCGGGCTCTTCAACATGGCCGGATGCTGGGGATGCGGTTGGCTGGGCGGACGCTATCGGCAGCGCACAGTGCTGGCTTCACTTTATGCTTTGCGCGGAGCTGTGATGCTGGCTTTCTTCCTGGCGCCCAAATCGCAGGTCAGCATCATCACCTTTTCAGCCGCAATGGGACTGATGTGGCTCGGCACCGTACCCCTCACGACGGGGCTCGTGGCACGTATGTTCGGCGTCAGTCATCTGGGAACGCTGTTTGGCATCTGCTTCTTGAGCCATCAGGTGGGATCGTTCGCCGGGTCGTGGCTGGGAAGCGTCGTGCTCCAGACGACTGGCAGCTACAGCCCGATATGGATAGCGACTGCGGCGGTAAGCTTTATCGCGGCCAGTCTGCATCTTGGCATCCGTGATGACCCGGCAAACGCATCGCTTTAACTGCAGGAAAGGTGGCATCCCGCCAATCCACTCAATGGATCGGCTTTACCCCGTATTGCTCGTATGCGGACGACATTAGCATTTCCTCACTGCGGTCAGGATAGAATGTGTAGCTTGGCGCCCGAATGCGCGATACCCGTTCGATGCTCACCAGAATGACGTTGCGGATCGTGAAGGCGCCAGAAGCCATGTTCACCAGCGCGTCGCCGTATGTGTCGAAATCGCGTTCTTCCGGCGAAATGATCCGGGCCTTGCCGACGAACTTGAAACCCCGCTGGCGAAAAATATCCACGTAGCTAACACAGACATTGGGATTACCCCGCACGTTGCGAACGCTGACGGGCGAGGCGATGTCGGCGATGGTTAGAAGATTCGATGCATGTAGGCAGAACACCTCTTTCGGAGACACGATAGGAGTGCCTTTGGCGGAGATCGTGGCCAGCCAACACAGTACGGCAGCTTTGGTTTCTTCCTGCAAGGTCTGACGAACCATAGTTTGCGCCTCCACGGCCAAACAATATTGATATATCATCGATGCGATTGATACATTTCAATGGATATGTCAAACTCATTGTACTAATTTGGTCATCTTGTCGGTTGAGGAGAGTGTGATGAAGGACCCTGTAGCGATCAATGCCACCGATGTAGCACCCCGAAGCAAGCTGTCGAATTATCCGCCCGAATTCGCTGCGCGAATGAGAGGACGCATCAAACGGCAACTTGGCGATCTGTTCGGACTGACGAACTTCGGCGTCAATCTAACAACGCTTGAGCCAGGAGCGGTTTCGGCACTTCAGCATCGCCATAGCAGACAGGATGAGTTTATATATGTGCTCGCTGGCGATGGTGTTTTGGTTTCGGGAGATGACCTTGTCCCACTCAAGCCGGGCATGTGTGCCGGCTTTCCCGCGAATGGCATGTCGCACCATCTCGAAAACCGATCCGACAAGCCATTCCTCTATCTCGAAATCGGCGATCGATCGGAAGGAGACGAAGCCAGTTATCCGTTGGATGACCTGGCAGCGGTTCGCGATGGCGGAACCTGGCGCTTCACACATAAGGACGGATTACCATACTAATCGTCGATCAAATTACTGGTCGAAGCATCAGTCCCAGTGATACAATCATGACATTGATCACTGGAGATTACCGTGCCCGTATCGAAGCCCATTCAGCTGACCCTTTCCGAAAGCAAGGACCCATTGCATGAAAGACTTGCGGATGCGGTCGAGAAATTGATCGCTTCCGGCAAGTTGGGCCGCGGCGCGAGGCTGCCGACACATCGACAGATTTCGACAAGCGCCAACGTTGCCATCGGCACGGTGACCAAAGCGATTGACCTGCTGGAGCGACGTGGCGTCGTGCGTAGCGAAACGGGTCGAGGGACCTTCGTTAGTCTCGCTCCCGACGTCGAAAATGCTCAGATAGACCTTAATTTCAACGTTCCCCTTCCCGTTATCAGTGAGGATGAGTTTAGGGCGGCGGCAACGCTCGCCTCGGCTAGACTTGGAAGCGTTCCCAACGGCGGCTATCCCGAACCGGGAGGCGGGAGCGAGCAACGGGTGGTTATTGCCGATTGGTTGGCGACGACACGGCTAACGGTCGATCCCGGAAACGTCGTAATCACCGTCGGCGGGCAGCACGCGATCCACCTTGCTTTCGCCGATCTTGTCGGAAGAACACAGACTATTGCCACCGAGGCCGCGACATTCTCCGGCGCGATCGCCGCCGCTGCCAATCTCGGCCTGACGATAAAGGCCGTTGATCATGATGAGCAGGGTATGATCCCTTCCAGTCTAAAGAGCGCACTGCTCGAGACGGCGTGCAAAGCCATTTACCTAACCCCTGTCTGTCAGAACCCGTTCGGCTTCGAGATGGGGATGAAAAGGCGGCAGGAGATCGTCGAGGTGTGTCGCCGCGCAGATGCCTATATCGTTGAAGACGACATTTACAGCATCTACGGCCAAGCAAGCATCAGACCCTTTGCCGAGATCGCTCCGGAGCGGGTTTACTACGTCAATGGGCTGTCAAAATCCCTAACACCTTTGGTGCGTGTCGGCGTCTTGATCCCGCCAAGTGGGCAGCGAGGGACAGTAATCTCACGCGTTCGCGCCGAGCTTTGGGGCGCCTCACCTTTCGATATCGAGGTGGCCCGCGCGCTCACGCAGGCTGATGTCCTTATAAAAGCCAGAGACCTTCTTCTCACCGAAGCAAAAGTCCGAGTGGAGTTGACCCGTAGGATACTGAAATTGCCTGACGTCCCGATGCCACAAGGCGCGCCGCACATCTGGCTGCCTATGGCAGCTGCCCAGGCTGAGAAGTTCGCCCGGCTCGCCCTTGAGAAGGGCGTTCGCGTGACCCCGCCCGATGCAACCGCCGTAGGGGGTGAAAAAGCAGGGGGCGTGCGGCTTTGTTTGATGGCGCCGCCGCAAAGAGCCAGTGTCGAGCGCGCGCTACACCTGTTGGCGGACTTGCGAGATGGACCGACAGCGCAAGTTGTGTAGGGGGATAGTCTTTATCCAGACAACAATGAAGGCGGCGGCCATGTCCCGCTTGAATTCTATGCAAATTAAGGTCTTGAAAGGAGTCGAACCATCGACCCGCTCGTCAAGCGGCGCGATGACGGCGCTCAGCATAATTATTTCAATGTTTTAGGCTAACTGTCGACTACAGCAGAAGCTTGGGGAATTTCTTCGCTCGAAGTTGCTCTATTGCCTTCTCCGACGATTTCCATGGATCACCCTTAAGCAGGGGCAGGACATCGTTCCAAATCACGCCGAATGCATGAATGGCATCGTCGTCCGTGAACTCCACTCCTGGGGGAAGCAACGGCGCGATGTCCTCCGTCAAGCTTTTTGTCAGCTTTTCAAGCATTCGTTGCTCAGCGTTCGCGCGCGTGATTACATTCTCCTCGAGCGAAAGGTAGTGCTCGAAAGCAGCCACGAGCCGTCCAGCGTCGAGAGAAAGCTCGCGCCAGCCTTCATGTAGATCAAAGAGATCGCGGTTCTTTCGCCGCTGCAGGAGGGCCCTGAGCTTTGTGCCAAACAACTCCTCCTTGTCATAGGACACGATATCCGCGGTGCCGACGAACCACTCATTCTCTACCTTGAACGGGTACGCGCGAGTCCCAAACAACGATTTGTGCTCACGGGTATTGATCTCCACCTTCAGCTTGAGCGAGGTTTCAGGCTCCGCCTCCGGTGCGAAGCGGAAGATGAGGTGCGTAGAATGACCCGCCTGCTCTCTTTTGAACTTCCCCAACCATGAAAGGGCGTCGCGGATTGCATCGATCGTAGGCCCAATCGGTTCGGCCGTGATCTGAACCAAGTCGATATCTTCTGAATAGCGCAAGGGCCGCTTGAAAAGCAGTTTGTTGATTGCCGTTCCGCCTCGGAAGGCGATCTTGCCTTGGAGCTTCGGTGCCGAAAAAAGGTCACAGAGCGCGCGCGAAATAATGAGATCTTGTTCGATCTGGCGAGAATCCGGCCATGGTGCCTGCGAAGCCCAGGCTGTTAGATGCGCGTTCGGGATCAAAAGTCGATCTCCACGGTTTCATTGATGTCGAGACGCCACCGCTCATCCTTTGTTTCGGAGAAGGAAAGTCCCTCGATCAAGGGCCTCACTGATGGGTCGAGTGGCGTATACTTGTCGGTTTGCTGCGCGAATGGTTGTAACGCATCTGCCTGTTTTTTGTGGTTCGACAGATCGAGCAAATAGCCGAGACGTCGGACTGACGTATTTTCAAAGTGCTGCGCGATTACTGCTAATCTCTTCGGATTGGCTCGGTCGCCGATGTCCTTCGCAATTTGCGCCACCCCATTGATACCGGTGGCACGCTTGAAATAACGGATGCAGTCTAGGAGGGTTAGCTCCACGCCTGCAGCTTGGGCGTAGCCGGCATCTGTTTTAAGGGACGCCAGCCATTCCTTTCGATTGGTCTCGCTAAAGATGCCAGGTGCCAAATAGATGAACTGGATGCGGTGGCGCCCGATTACGATTGAACGGAACTGCTGCGGGACGACAACCTGAAACACCATCGCGGCCTGGTGCGACGAGCCGTGCATCGCGGCCGCGCGTAATAGCGATATCCGGTAGTCGAGGCCCAGATATTTCATCAACGGGTCGATCCAGCGCGCTGGATCCGGAGCGCCAGCAATCCTGTCCTCGGGCCGCAGGATGATGTAAAATCCATGCCTCGGGTTGGCTAATTTCTTTTTTGAAATTTGCCGCGTCAATGCTGCGGTGAAGGCGTCCGAGCTAAGAGGCAGTTCAGCCAAGGCCTCTTCGCGGGTGAACGTAGAGTACCCGCTTATCAGCTTTTCTTCGATGTAATCGTCCAGAGATGGCATCCGTCAATCATACGCAAAAACAAACGAAATCATAGGGATTTTGCATATGATTGACGACAACATTATGTTGGAAGACCGGTGCTTGACCGCGTAACTTTTTTCCCTCACAAATGAGGCGGAAAAAAGTTACGTGGAGATTCGGCATGGCTGCGGTGATCTATCAGGAAGCTCGCGATTGCGATCGTCGACTCTCGCAGTATTTCAATTCCAATCGCTCGCAATGGGTCGATATCGTCAAGGCGATGGTTGCCGCCCGCGGTTCTTGCACTGCGCACAATCCCAAAGCGTCTGCCGGCTTCTTTGCCTGGGATGCCGGGATCACTCGCATGCGTCAGATGTTTTGCCGGGAAGGCTGGAACGCGCTGGATGAAAGTGGCGTCGAACTCATCGTAAATCATGATTTCCGCCGCAAGGTGACGGTAATGAACGCTGACAAAGGCGTCTGCGACCCTCTGCGCTCTCCCCGCAATCGTACCGAAAAAGGCCCGATGGCGGAGAAGATTACCGACCTGAACAATCAGCTTGATCTCTTCCGTCGAGACAATCCGCGTGAGGTCAGGCGCGACATATACGATCTCTGGCAGCTGTGCGTGTTCGATGACGGGAAGGATGTCCGGGCAGAGCTTTCACGCCCCATTGAATTTCGTGGCGGCTTCTATATCGGCTACAGCGAGCGCATATGGATCATTCGTCCCGGCGAGTGGGAACGGATTGCTGTCGAGATGCCGGCCGAGGATGACGGACAGGATTTCGATATCACGGTGCGCAGGAAGTAAGCAGGTATGCTCACACCTGGTCGTCTCAGCCTCGCTCGGAAGCGGAGGGGGCTGACGAAGAAGGGATTCGCGGAGGTCTTGGGCGTAACGCCACACACGGTGTTACGCTACGAGAGCGGTGAAATGTCGCCTTCTCCTGAAACTCTGGAGCGGATTGCTCAAATTCTGAACTTTCCTCCTGCCTTCCTCTGTGCGCCTGATGTTGATGAAATAATCAGTGACGCCGCGAGCTTTCGCAGCCTTACGTCGATGACTGCGAAGGACCGTGACGCGGCGCTTGCCGCTGGCACGCTGGCCTATCTCTTCTCCGACTGGGTCGATGAGAACTTCAGCCTGCCAGAGCCATGTCTGATCGACCTGAAGGGTGAAAGCCCAGAAGTTGCCGCACGCTCTCTCCGGCAAGAATGGGGCTTAGGCGAGCAGCCGGTCAAGAATATGGTGCATCTCCTCGAGGCCAAAGGTGTGAGGGTCTTTTCGCTTGCCGAGAACACGCGAACCGTCGATGCGTTTTCGGTGTGGCGAGGCACCCGGCCCTTCATCTTTATGAATACAATAAAGACTGCTGAACACGGACGCTTCGATGCCGCCCACGAGCTAGGTCATTTGGTCTTGCACCGACATGGAGGTCCGAGTGGGAGACGAGCAGAGGATGAAGCAAATCGCTTTGCTTCATCCTTCTTGATGCCGGCCGCAGACGTCATTGCCCGGCTGCCTCGCATCCACACGCTCAATCAGATCGTTGAAGCAAAAAAAAGATGGGCAGTTTCGGTCATGGCCATGATCTATCGCCTTCATGCGCTAGAGATCATATCCGACTGGCAGTACCGTATGTTCTGCATACAAGCATCAGACCACGGATACCGAACGTCAGAACCATTCGGGATTCAACGGGAACAATCAGTCGTATGGCAAAAAGTGCTAACCGCACTTTGGACTGAACGGATCACGAAAAACGAAATTGCTGAGCGTCTGTCGATTCCAACCGCTGAGATTGAGAATTTGCTCTTTGGGCTGACAGGAGCTGCTTCAGCAAGCAGCGATAGAGGCGGTCGCCCTCCCTTGCGCCTCGTATCGGATCCAAATTGAGGCCATTCGGAGCACCCTTGGCGCAAGCACTTGACTTCTAGCTCAGCCACTCCTCTAGAAGGCGGGCAACGTCGTAAGCCATTGGTTCGCCGCGGTCATCATCTGCAAGCGCGGCCAATGCTGGTCGTAACGAGCCGGGGATGCGGTCGCGCAAGTCACCGACCCTTTCGAGAGAAGCATCATAGGTTGGCAACTGCTCTCCGCGTGGAATCCGCTGCGATGGAGCCAGAAGGTCAAGCGCAATGGCCACGTCTCGGGCCGCACCGCCGAAAGCTCCAAGCGGAACACATGGCAGGCCGGCTTCGAGGGCATAAATTGCCTCTTCGACAATACCCGGCGTGGCCCCCAGGAAAGCGTCTTGCGGATAGCCTAGCAAACCCATCTTGCCGCCGAGGATAATTCGCGCGTCGGAAACTTTGGTCATCGCTTTCCGCGCTGAGGAATAAGCCGTGACACTGTCAGCAGCCTTTCCAGCACTAAGCCAGCTCGCGAACTGTTCGCTGTCAGCAAGCCTGATCCTTGATTTACCTTCACCGATCCGCAAACCATCTTCAACGGCACGCACCGGAAGCAGCCTGTTTTCCAAATGAACCAGCGTCTGAACGACAGCCGCTCCCTCTCCCCGACGGCAAGCCTTGTGGGAGGCAGTTCAAGACCCCGAGGGTTCGGGGTCGAAGGTATGGCGCGACACTAAAGGCTGTCTACCGGAGGTAGCCTTATTCTACTCAGCTACTTCCTGAACCACGACTTAGGTCCGACCAAGCCATATGCTGTGAAGAGGGTGGTGGAGATCTGCATATGCATACTGCTCGCTTCATCGAGATCGGCGGCCAGAACTTGTCCGTTTCTAATAACGACCATTTCATGCGGCTCAATCCCGCTGTTGTCGATCAGGACAGCTTCGTCGGCAATCTTGAGAGCCTCGGAGAGTTTCCTCAAGGATCCGTCGTAGCGCCTGCGGATGTCGTCTTCTGGAATGTCGTGGCCGCCAGCCTCAACCCGCTGTTTGACACGCTCGATGTTCCTCTCGACGGAATCCAGGATCGTGTAATACAGGCTGACCGACCAAAAGTCACTTCGCCCGCTTACGCGGACTCTCGCCGGCCGCGTTGCCTATATGGGAGTGACGCGACCGCCAGCAAGGATTCCTAGCCAAATTTTAATTCATGCTGATAGACCGGCCCGAAATCATGATCCGTATTGTTTATCTAAACAACTGGATGCGGCTGGCATTAGCCGTGCAGTAAAACATCAGAATCTCAATATATCCGCCCTCAACATTCGAGCTTTCTTTGTCCGATAATGCTCGCTTATCGGTCATTTATTGCAACTCGGATAGCAGTCGGTCAAATCGGCAAGCACGAGGACGGGTCTGTCGTAAATTTTCCCAATTAACTGGCTGTTGACTAAGCTTGGAGAAACTCCGTTCACTGTGTAGCGGAGCTTCGCGTTGGTTCTGAATTCCATGGCGAAAAGCTGAAGTGCCAATCGAAGGATGATTTTAAAGGACGGCATTTCGAGGCGTGGCTGATTCTGCAGGCGGTGGCCAGGTACCTTCGCTGTCCGCTCAGCTATCGAGATATTGAGGAGATGTTCCGCGAGCGCGGCTTTGAGGTCGACCACAGTACCGTCAATCGTTGGGTTCTGGCCTACGCACCTGTCATCGAGAAGCGGTTGCGCCAGTTTCGCCGGCCCCATTGTGGTTCGGTCCGGATCGACGAAACCTATGTCAAGATTCGTGGCAAGTGGCGCTTTCTGTATCGCGCCATCGATAAATGCGGCAGCCCGGTCGATTTTCTGCTGACGGCCAAGCGTGATCTCGATGCCGTCAGGCGCTTCTTCCGCAAGATGCTGAAAGACGATCCATTATTGTCGCCCGGCAAGATCGGCACGGATGGTGCCAATACGTTTCCGCCGGCGATTAAAGCGTCGGTTGACGATGGGCTGCTGCACCCGGATCCCGTGCACGACGTCACCAAGCATCTGCAGCAAGGCATCGAGAGCGACCACTTCCGGGTGAAGAAGACCATGCCCAGGATCGGCGGCTTCCAATCCTTCAACACGGCACGTCGAACCATTGCTGGGTTCGAAGCGATGCTGTGGCTGCGGAAGGGCTTTGGCTTTGCCGGTGCGTGGACCGTCAGCGATCAGAACGATTTGCTCGCGCGCCTCTTCGGACTTCAAAAAGTTAACAAAGCGTGAAAAACACGGCTCTCTGGGGCGAGTGCGACCTGCCGAAATGATTGCGACACGCCCCCGCTTGAGACATCACCCTTGGATGTCGCGGAGCGAGAGAGACATTAAAATGTCGGGGGTGTGCAGACCCAGAGGATGCTGGCCGCGTCGTCCCCGATGTTCCGGTAGGAATGGGGGATGTTCGAGCGGAAGCAGAAGCCATCTCCGGTTTCCAGGCGAAATGTGTCACCGTTGAGGGTCAGTTCGACGGTCCCCGTGAGGACATAGCCGACTTCTTCGCCTTCATGCGTGATGGTCTCGCCACTCTGCCCGCCCAGTTCCAAGTGGTGGATGTTGCACTGGAGCAGGTGGCCGTCCTTGTAGGGAATGATGCGTTCGAGCATCAGGCCGCGGGAGGTTCCCTTATGCTTGTCAAGGGTGATGAAGGGCCGTGTACCCTTGCGGAAGATGACGGATTCATCATCAGCCGGCTCATCGAAGAGCCAGCTGATGTTGGTCTCCAACACCTGCACGACGCGGTGGATCATCGGGAGGGAGGGCAGGACCTTGCCGTTTTCCACCTTTGACAGGAGGCTCTCCGAGCATCCGCTGCTTTCGGCGAGTTCCTTCAGCGTCAGCCCCTTCATCTGCCGCGCAAGTCGCAGCCGCACCCCGAGGCTTTTCTTCGTGTCGCTGAGGCTGTCGCGCTGAGAGCCCTGGCTCTTCTCCCGCTTCATTCCGCTTCCTTCTTGGCCCTGGATCGTGCTGGGTTGCTTGTCGTTGAAACTCAATGGGCCATGCCGCCATCGACCATCATCTGCTTTGCAGTGATATAGCGGGATTCCTCCGACGCCAGAAACACATAAATCGGCGCCACTTCGTCCGGCGTACCCTGACGGCCGAGCGGCACGATTCGCTTGACGACATCGCCATGGGCTTCGACACCCCCCATAAGAGCGATGGCCGGGTTGTTGAACGGTGTGTCGATCCAACCGGGCAGGACGGAGTTCACGCGGATATTGTCCGGTGCCAGTTCCTGCGCAAGCGCGACGGTATAGGCGATCACGGCGCCCTTCGCTGCGGCGTAACCCGTCATTCCCGGCGCGCCGCGCAGGCCCGCCAGCGACGAGGTGGTGATGACGCTGCCGCCGCCCGCCCTGCGAATGAAGGGGACGGCATATTTCGTCGCGAGGAACGTGCCGCGGGCATTGACGTCGAACACCGCGTCCCAGTCGGCGGCTGCGAACTGCTCGGCATGGCCAAGCTTTTGCAGCCCGGCGAAGAAGACCAGCGTGTCGATCCCGCCCATCTGGCTCGCCGCGGTGGAGACGGCATCGCGCACGCTCGCCTCGTCACGCACGTCGCAGGTGACGGCTGAGGCGTGGCGGCCCGATCTCGCAAGGCTTGCGATCGTTTCCTCGGCGGCCGGCAGGTTGATGTCGGCAATGACGATGTCGGCTCCGTTGTCCACGAATTGGACGGCAGCAGCTCTGCCGATGCCGGTGGCGGCGCCGATCATCAAGGCTTTCTTGCCCGAAAGTCTCATCTCTTTTCTCCTCTGGTCAGGTCGTTATGCGGGGTGTTTCTGGCAGGCCTGCGCCAAGGCGACCCAGTATTGCGCGCCAAGCGGCAGAATCTCGTCGTTGAAGTCGAATTCCGGGTTGTGCAGCGCCGTCGAGCGGCCGTTGCCGATCCAGGCATAGGCGCCCTTGCGCGCGGCGAGCATGAAGGCGAAATCTTCGGAGGCCATGCTCGGCAGGAACTGCGTGATTGCCACGCCGCCAGCCGGCACCAGTTCTGCAGCATTCAGCATGATGCCGGCGGCGTCGGGGTCGTTCGCCGTCACGGGATACTGCGACCTGAGATCGAGAGCGATTTCGACCGCATGGGTGCGGGCGATACCCTCGATGATCTCGTGCATCCGCCTGTGTGCCGTGCGTGCGACGTCGGGATCGAAATAGCGCAGCGTCCCGCGCATCTCGACATTGTCAGGCAGTGCGTTCAGGGAATGACCGCCGTGGATCTGGGTGATCGAAAGCACGAGCTGCTGGTGCGGGTCGATGGAACGGCTGACGATGGCCTGCAAGGCCTGCGTCAGGGCGCCCGCCGCCACGATCGTATCGGTGCCGAGATGCGGCAGGGCCGCGTGTACGCCGTTCCCGGTGATCGTAATCGTGAAGAGATCCATGGCCGCCATCATCGGCCCCGGCTGCACCGCGATCCTGCCCGCTTCGATCGAGGGCCAGTTGTGCAGGCCGAACACGAGGTCGCATTGCGCATGGTCGAAAAGCCCGTCCTCGACTATCGCCCTGCCGCCGCCTGCCGCCTCCTCGGCCGGTTGGAAGATGAAATGCAGCGTACCGGCGAAATCCTCCTGCCGGGAGAGGTAGTCGGCAGCGGCGAGCAGCATGGCCATATGCCCGTCATGCCCACAGGCATGGGTGGCACCGGCGCGGGTGGAGCGGTAGGGCAGGGACGACTGCTCGTTCAATGGCAGGGCGTCCATATCCGCGCGAAAGCCTATTTTCGGCCCCGATCCCTTTCCGTGCAGGCTTGCCACCACGCCGGTTCCAGCGAAACCCTGCCGGGTCTGCAGCCCCATCTCATCGAGACGTGCCGCCAGAAAGGCGGCCGTGTCCCGTTCCTCGAAGGCAATTTCCGGGTTCCGGTGAAGATGGTGCCGCCAGGCGCGGTGGATGGCTGCGCGCTCGTCGAAGAATGCCGGCGCCCGTTCGAGGAAGGAGGTCATAGGCTGTCCATTTGTTTCAAATCCGATCCGGGGCGCCCTGGCGTCATGACAGAAGGCATCGGTAGGCGCTCCAGGCCGAGATGGCACGCGGCTGCACTTGTGCCGGCTCTGGTCGATAGCGGCGGCTCGACGCTCCGACAGGTTTCGATGACGAAGGGACAGCGGCTGCGGAAAGAGCAGCCTTCGGGGATATGGATCGGATCGGGCGGCTCGCCTTCGAGCAGGTAATCCTTCGGCAGGAATGGTTTTGCCTCGACTGTGCTCACCGAGCTCAGAAGCGTACGTGTATAGGGATGGGCGGGCTCATCGAAGATTGTCTCGTTATCCCCGATCTCGACGATCTTGCCGAGATACATGACCGCGATCCGCGCGCAGGCGCGCCGCACCATGGCAAGGTCGTGGGAGATGTAGAGGTAAGTGATGCCGTGTTTGCGCTGGAGATTGTCGAAGAGGTCGAGGAGCTTGGCCTGCTCGACCTGATCGAGTGCGGACAGTGTCTCATCGAGAATCAGCACGCTCGGTTCGAGAACCATTGCCCGCGCGATGTTGACACGCTGCCGCTGCCCGGCGCTGAGGCCGACAGGCAGGGCGTCGTAGAGGTCGGGCGAGAGCCCGACTTCCTGCATCACGGCGCAAACACGCTCCCTCAAACCGTTCCCGGAGGCGAGCCGGTGGATGCGCAGCGGCTCGGCGATGGTCGTGCCGATGGAAACATGCGACGGGATGGAATTGTAGGGGTCCTGCAGGAGGAGCTGGAACCGGCGGCGCATCGAAAGCAGGGCATCGCCGTGCAGGGTGGCGACATCGACACCGTTCACCTCGATCGCGCCGCGATCCGGCGGCTCGAGCGAGGAAAGGAGGCGCGACAGGGTGGATTTGCCGCAACCGGATTCACCGATGAGTCCAAGGCTTTCGCCGCGGCGAACCTCGAAGGATACACCGCGGACCGCCTGCACGCGGTTCTTCTTGAACAAGGAGGCGCGATCCTTCACCTCGTAGGTCTTGGCGACGTCACGCACGCTGAGGACGACGGGCTCGACATGGACCTGCGGCACGCCACTCACGCCATGCCAGAGACGCGGGACCTTGGCGAGCAGCTCCCTTGTATAAGGATGGTCCGGGCTCTTCTGGATCCTGCCGGTATCCTGCGCCTCCACGATCTTTCCCTTGTCGAGAACAACGACCTCGTCAGCGATATCGACGATGGTGCCGAACGAGGAGGAGACGAAGACAATGGAGGTACCGAAGTCCCGCTGCAGGTCGCGTAGCAGGCGGAGGATTTGAGCGGCGACGGTTACGTCCAGCGGCTGGGTGATGTTGTCGGCGACCAGCAGCTTCGGGTTGGAGATCAGCGCATCGACGATCATCGCCCGCTGCATCATGCCGCCCGAGAACTGGAAGGGATATTCGTCGAAGCGGGAGCGGGCAGAAGGAATGCGCACGGCATCGAGCATCGCAATGACGCGCTTCCTTGCTTCCTGGCCGGACAGGCCCGGCTCGATGGTCCGCAGTTTCTCCTCGATCTGGTGGCCCACCGGTACGGTCGGGTCGAGCGCGGTGGTCGGGTTGGCTCCGATATAGGCGATCTCGCGACCGCGCAGGCGGGCCATTTGCGTCTCCGGCAAGGCAAGTAGGTCAAGACCTTGATAGATTACCTTGCCGGCAGTCACCTGGAGCGGCGCACGCACCCAGTTCACCAGGGCGCGCGAGAGGAGTGTCTTGCCCGAGCCGCTTTCACCGATGATGCCGAGAACGGATTTGGGTTTCACCGCGAAGGTGATGTTCGAAAGCAGCGCGCGCGCGCCGTCCCCCGTGCCGAGGCAGATGCTGAGGTTTTCGACTGTCAGGAGAGGTTCCGTTCCCATCACGCTGCTCCCTGTAGAACGAGGTTCCGGCTTCTCTCCAGAACGCCGCCGATGAGGTTCAGGCTACCCAGCGAAAGCGCCAGCAGGCAGCCGGGTACGATGGTGATCCACCACGCATTCAGCAGGTACTGCGTACCGCCGGAGATGATCGTGCCGAAGGTTGGCGTCGGCGGCTGGATGCCGATGCCGATGAAACCGAAGATCGCCTCGAAGATCATCATGCGGGCCACGTCCAGGACCGCGACGAAGGCGATGGGTGGCAGGATGGATGGGGCAATGTGCCGAATCATGATGCGCAGGTCCGAGGCACCAATGATGCGTGCGGCGCGCACATATTCTTTCTGCCGCTCGGCAAGCGTCACGCTGCGTGCGACGCGGGCATAGATGGGCCAGCCGGAGAGGACGAGCACCGCAACGATGGTGAACGGGTTCGGCCGCGACATGCCGAGGATGGTGATGGCAAGGATGATGACCGGGATGGACATCTGGATATCGGTGATGCGCATCAGGACGACATCCGTCCAGCCGCCGCGATAGCCGGAGAAGATGCCGATGGCGCAGCCGAGCGCGAACATGAGGATGACGCTGACGACGCCGATCAGGAAGGCGTTGCGCAGGCCGACCAGCGAGCGGAGCAGGAGGTCGCGGCCGAGCTGGTCGGTTCCGAGGAAATAGGGGAGCCTGCCGCCGTCCATGAAGATGGGCGGCAGGAACTTGTCGGCGACGGAGATCTTCGTCGCCGACGCGTCGATGATGAAAGGGCCGAACAGCGTCAGCAGGCAAAGCGCCAGGAAGAGGGCGCTCGCCACCTTCATTTCAGGAGATCGCCAGGCAAGACGCAGGATGCGGGCATTGACGCTCTGGCTTCGAGCCGGGGCACTGGACTGCGGGATTGAGGATATGATGGCCATGATTTCCCTCAGAACTTCAGGCGCCGGTCAATCGTCGTCGAGGCAAAATCGACGGCGATGTTGATGAAGACGAGCACGGTGCTCGCGAAGATCGCGACCGTCTGGATGACAGGGAAGTCGCGCTGGAAGACCGCGTTGATCGTCAAAAGGCCGATACCCGGGAAGCTGAAGATGTATTCGACGACGAAGAGGCCGCCGAGCAGCATGCCGATCATCTGCGCGCCGAAGCTGTTGAGCAGGGGAACGGCTGCGTTGCGCAGCACATGCCGGAAAAGCATGGCCCTTGCGCTGAGACCGCGCACCTGGCCGATCTCGTAGAACGGGTCCTGCACATTCGTCGCAACGGCCACCGAGATAGAACGGATCATTACCGGCGCAAGCTCTATCGCGACGACGATCGCGGGGATGATCACATAGCCTATATGCCGATAACCGATGGCGGGCAGCCAGCCCGTACGGGCCGAGAGCAGGTAGATGAGGACGATGCCGACCCAGACATTGGGCAGCGAGACGAGCAGGGAGGAGAGGTAAAGGGCGACCTTCTGCGGCCAGCCGTTGTTTCTCACCCCCGCCATTATACCGAGCGGTATCGAGACGAGGCAGGCAAGCAGGAAGCCGCAGGCCGCGAGCAGCAGTGTATAGGGCAAGGCCTTCGCGATCAGCTCGATGACCGCGGCCCGCTCGACGGGTGGGGAGCCGGCGGCATCCTGGGAGCCACCTGTGGTGCCGCCCTGCTTACCGCGGATGAAGGAATTGCCGAAGTCACCCTTGGCGATATCGCCGAGATAGCGCAGGAACTGCACCGGGATGGGATCACGCAGCCCGAAGCGTTCGGCTGTCTCCTCCATGGCGCTCGGCGTTGCCATAGGGCCGAGGATGATACGGATCGGATCGCCCGGGGCGATGCGCAGCAGCGCGAAAATGACGAAGGCGACGGCCAGGACGATGAGAACGCCCTGACTGATACGCCGCAAGAAGAATTCCAGTGCAAAAGCCATAGGTGGGTATCCGGCGATACGGGAGCGAGAGCGGGCGATGCGATGCCCGCGCATCGCCCGCAGACGGTCTAGGACAGCGTCGCCTTGGACAGATCGATCGGCCCGTTCGGGTAGAACGTGACGCCGTCGAGTTTCGCACTCATCGCGCGCAGGAAGACCGAGGAGAACAGCGAAATGCTCGGCGCCTTCCCGGCGATGAGCGGCAAGGTCTCTTCCTGCAGGATCTTCAGGCGCTCCTCCGTGGAGGTCGCGCCGTGCTCCTTGTCGAGGGACGCATCGATCTCGGGATCATTGACGCCGTTGATGAGCGCGAACTTCGAGTGGTAGTTCGGCCGCAGAACGAGGTCCGGTTCGGGTGAGCCAGTGATCCAGCCGACGTCGATGATATGGCCCGGACCCTGGCCGTCGGCGCGGCGATAGAGTTGTTCTTCCCAAGCCGCGGGTTCCAGCGTCGTGAGCTTTATCGGGAAGCCCTGCTCCTGCAGCATGGCGGTGATGAGCTCGCCGTATTCGCGGGTCTTCGGATAGAAGCCGACCGACGTGATGTATTCGATTTCGGGCAGGCCCTGCCCATTCGGGAAGCCGGCTTCGGCAAGAAGCGCCTGCGTCTTTTCCGGGTCGTATTCCGGATAGTCCTTCACGTCGGTAAAGCCGAACTTCACCGGTGAGACATGGCAGTTGGACGCCTGGCCAGCTTCGCCGACGACGGCAAGGACCTGTGCTCGGTCGATGGCGTGGCAGACTGCCAGCCGGATGCGTGGGTCGTCGAAGGGCGGCTTGTTGCAACGGAAGTGGAGATACTTGTTCTCGCTGGAAAGTGAGCGGTCCGTCTTGAGGCCCGCCTCCTTGTGGAGGGAGAGATACTGCTCAGGCTCCAGGCGCTCGGTGAGGTGATACTGGCCGTTGAGGAGGCCGAGGACACGGGTATTGGCGTCCGGCACATAGGCCCAGACGATCTCCTCGATCGACGGCTTGCCTTCGTGGAATTTGTCGAAGGCGGCAAATTTGATCTGGTCGCCGACGGTTTCGACATATCTGAACGGGCCGGTGCCGTTCGGCTTCTGCTTGAGCGTGTCGGGATTGGCGACGTCGGCGGCCGACAGGATCGGCAGGAAGCTTGAAACGTACCAGAAGTTGATGGCCGGATAGCCATATTGTTTGGTGTTCAGCCGCACGGTGTAGTCGTCGACGACTTCGACATCCACGCGTCCCGGATACCAGGCGGAGGCGGGACGGTCGGGGTTGGAGGCGTATTCGTAGGTTGCCTTCACGTCTGCTGCGGTGAAGGGCTTGCCATCGTGGAAGGTGACGCCCTGTCGCAGCTTGTATTCCAGCGTGTGCTCGTCGATGACGGACCATTCAGTTGCGAGATCCGGCAGAATCTCACCCGGGTTGGCCTCGCTCATCGGGCATTTGGTCAGGTGGCCGAAGAGGAATCCCTCGGCGGTAATCTGCGGGGCGACCGTGTGCGAGGTCGGGTCCCAGCTGCTCGTTACGGTGCCTGCTGCCGCGAAGATGAGCGAGCCGGATGCGGCCATGGCTCGGCTGGCAATGCTTGGCAACGAAAGCGCGGCGACGCCGAGGGCGGTCGCCTTCATGAATTCACGTCGGTTTATCGTCACGATCAGATTCCCTCTGGTTGGCGAAAAGCACGCAAAGGGGCGCCGGCTCTCGGCCGGAAAGTGTTAATGAAATTGGTGCCCCTCGTGGAAGGCGGATTTCTTTTGGTTCCGCTTGCTTCCGTGATTTTTGTAAACACAATCGCAATTATGTTCAAGTGACTTGAATGTGAATGTGGTGTAATTTCTCTAAGCGACTCCCGACAAGGGAGCGTGGTCGGCAAATCCGCGAGTGGATTTCACGCTCTCAACCGGCATTTGCGGCGTGTTGTGGCGGACAGCGGGCGACACGGCGACGACATAACGGCTCGAAGCACCGCATGTTGACATTCCCCATTTCCCGATCTTATCGTAACGGGACGTCAATCCGGTGACGGGCGGCAAGGTTGCCGCCAGACTTCTGAGCGCAATGTCGCCTCCTGTGCCTCGCATCGTTCCGAGGCTGGGAGGTTTTTTGTTTTCTGGCGGGAGAAAGAAAACAGGCGCATCCGGCGGAACGCGGACGGACGGCACCTCGGCAAGCTGAAGCGATGAGGCGAAAAGACCTCACCAGCGCAAGCCGATCAAAAAAGGGGATCAAATACAGGATGAAACGAGACAATGGGAGCTCTCAACCGAAACCAGCGGACGTCTGCGCCATGGCGCGTCGGAGTGCTGTTCTCCAAGACCGGATTCATGTCGGTCATCGAGGAAACGCAGCTACGCGGCACGCTGATCGCCATCGATGAAATCAACGACCGGGGCGGCGTCAACGGCCGCCGGATCGAGCCGATCGTCTACGATCCGGGCTCGGAAATCCGTTCCTACGGACAATATGCCAAGCGTTTGATGGTCGAGGACGGCGTCAGCACGATCTTTGGCTGCTATACCTCGGCAAGCCGCAAGGCGGTCCTGCCGGTCGTCGAGCGACTGGGCGGCCTTCTTTGGTATCCGACACTTTACGAGGGTTTCGAATTCTCGCCGAACGTGATCTATACCGGTGCGACGCCGAACCAGAATTCCGTGCAGCTTTGCAAGGCGCTGATGAGCCAGTTCGGCAACCGCTTCTTCTTCGTCGGATCGGACTATGTCTATCCGCGCGAATCCAACCGCGTGATGCGGGAACTGGTGCGCAACAATGGCGGCACGGTCGTTGGTGAGCGATACCTGCGTCTCGAGGCTGATCGGAGCGAATTCGTGCCGCTCGTGCGCGAGATCAAACAGGCGCAGCCGGACGTCATCTTTTCCACGGTCGTCGGCGAATCCACCACCTTCCTCTATCAGGCCTATCATGATCTCGGCCTCAACCCGAAAACCGTGCCGATCGCCAGCCTGACCACGACGGAGGCGGAGATCCGCGCAATGGGCTATGACGTTGGCGAAGGGCATTACACGGCGGCGGCGTACTTCCAGGGCATCGAGACGGCGTGCAACAACAGCTTCGTCAACCATTACCAGAAGCGATACGGCGGCGACGAACCGACCAACATGTGCCTCGAAGCATCGTATTTTCAGGTCAACCTTTTCGCGCGGACATTGGAAGAGACCAACTCCCTTGACACCAGGCAGTTGCGAACCTTCGTCATGGGTGCGGAGTTCGAGGCGCCACAGGGAAGTGTGTCGATCAATCCCGTCTGGGGACATGCGGACGTGTGGACCCGCATCGGTCGGGCAAACCGGCAGGGCCAGTTCGACATCGTCTTCCAGTCGCAGACGAGCGTGAAGGCCGATCCCTATCTCATCGGTTATGGTCGTTGTCTGGAGAATTGCTGAATGCAGGGAACAGGAACGCGTCGTCCCGCGCGGGAGGAAAAGATGCCTGAGATGTCGAGGGCCGACTATGGACAGGACCGATGGATCGGCACTCAAAAAACGGAAAGCCGCGCGGCCGCGGAGGAACGCCCGCGGGCGACCGGCCTGCCGGCCGAATTCACTGTCGCCGTCATCGTCGAGCGGGACGACAATGGCGAGTTCCTGATCCGGGAGCTGCAGCGTCAGCGCGTAGCCGTACGGCACATCTGGCCGAAGCCGGCGCAGATACCCTTGCAGTACGACGCGATCTTCTGCCTGCTGTCGGACGATCTTCCCCAGCGCATACCCTGGGTGCCGGGGGAACCGTCCTCGGCGCTTATCCTCGTGGATGACGGCAAGGCGCCGCTCAACCTGAAGCTCGTGCACAACTGCGCGGCGCACGGCATGCTGCATTATCCGGCGACGGCGCGGATGATCCAGTCGGCGCTGATGATGGCGCGTGAGCATTTCCAGTATGAGCGGCGCCTTCGCGGGCGGATCGACAAGCTCGACGAGAATCTGCGCACCATGCGGGTCGTCGAGCGGGCGAAGGCGCTGCTTATCCGCTTGAAAAACCTGAGCGAAGAAGAGGCCTACAACTTCCTGCGCAAGCAGGCGATGGAAAAGCGCGTGACCATCGGTGCCATCGCTGCAGCGGTGATTGACTCGCATGAACTTCTCAGTTAGCATTTTGAAATTGTCCGCGGCAAAGACGCTGCGCACATAAAGGGTGACGAAACCCCGCGGGTTCGCTGAGAGCGGAACGTGGGGTTTTTTGTTTTTCTACATGGCCTGACGCACATCATCCGGTGAAAGCGCGCATCCGCGTTGCATCCGGACCTGCGCAGACGAAAGCGCATCCCCGCGGCGAGGACGCCGCAAACAAATCCAGAGGCGAAGAGGCCCCGAAACGATCTGCCATTCCGGCGGAGCGCTTCGGGGCCTTTGTTTTTTGATGGAGACAGAGGGTGAACAAGAACAGGCGCGAATTTTTGAAAATCGGGGCAGCTGCGGGTACGGCATCGCTGGTCGGCTTCCCCCACATCTGGTCGAAGAACTCCTCGCTGGCCTTTGCGCAGGACGGTGAGATCAAGGTCGGCGTGCTTTTCTCCCTGACAGGCACGACGGCGATCATCGAGGAGTCGCTCAACAAGGCGACGCTGATGGCGATCGAGGAAATCAACGCCAATGGCGGCATCAACGGGCTGAAGATCACGCCTGTTGTGGAAGACCCGGCATCAGATCCGGCGACCTTCGCCGAAAAGGCCCGCAAGCTGGTGCTCAGCGACCGCTGTGTTTCTGTCTTCGGCGCCTATACGTCGGCAAGCCGCAAGGCGGTGCTGCCGGTCTTCGAGAAACAGGAAAACCTGTTCTGGTATCCGACGCTCTACGAGGGGCGCGAGTGCTCCAAGAACGTCATTTATACCGGCGCCGTACCCAACCAGCAGCAGGATGATTTCATCCCTTGGCTCGTCGAGAAGTTCGGCAAGCGCTGGTATCTGATCGGCTCGAACTACATCTATCCGAAGGAAGAGAACAACTACTGCAAAAAGCTGCTTGAGGGGCTTGGCGTGGAGGTGATCGCCGAGGAATATGTGCCGCTCGGCCATTCGGAATTCTCTTCCGTCATCAACAAGTTCCGCTCGGAGAAGCCCAACGTCATCTTCTCGACGGTGGTCGGCGATTCCGTGGTGGCGCTGCATCGGCAGTATCGTGCAGCCGGTCTCGACCCTGCGACCATGCCGATGGCCAGCCTCACCACATCGGAGAACGAAGTCGCGGCCATGGGTGGTGATGCCGCTGCGGGCCACTTCACGTCGGCGCCTTACTTCATGGTCTTCGATTCCCCCGAGAACCAGCGCTTCGTCGAGGCGTATCGTTCCCGCTGGGGCGGCGACAAGGTCACGCATTTTGTGTCGGAAGCCGCCTACTTCCAGGTCCACCTGTTCAAGCAGGCGGTCGCCAAGCTCGCGGCGGGCGACATTGGCCCGCTTACCATCCGCGAGGCTGTGAAGAGCGAGGAATACAAGGCGCCGCAGGGCCTCGTGAAGGTCGAGCCGGAGAACCTACATTGCTGGCTGCGCCCGAAGATCGGGCAATGCAAGGCGGACGGGCAGTTCGAGATCCTGACGCAATCGGCCGACTGGCTCGAGCCCAATCCGTACAGCGCCTATCCCAACCAGAAGTGCACCGCCGAGGGCCTCAAGCAGGTCTGATCCCCCCAAGCAGCCGGTGGCCGTCTTCCGGACGGTCACCGGTCCAACCTGCGGAGAAGGTGCCGATGGACTTCGTCGTTTCGCAAATTCTGACAGGCCTCAGCCTGTCGTCGATCCTGCTTCTCGTGGCTCTCGGGCTCGCGATCATCTATGGGGTAACCGGTGTCATCAACCTCGCCCATGGCGAGTTCGTGATGCTTGGCGCCTATTGCGCCTGGCTGTTGCAGACCGAGTTCGGCTGGAGCCTGATCACGAGTCTCGCCGTGGTATTCGCGGCAATCGCCGCGCTCGGCTGGCTGATCGAGGTCGCGGTGATCCGTCATCTCTACGATAGGCCGCTCGACACGATCCTGGCGACCTGGGGGCTTGGCGTGATGACGCAGCAGATCGTCCGCCTGACTGCCGGCGGTGAGCTGCGCTACGTCCAGATGCCGCCGTCGCTTTCCGGCAGTGTCAGGATCCTCGGCGCGACGGACTCCACCTATCGGCTTTTCGTGCTCGGCGTGGCCCTCGGCCTCTTCGTGCTGACCTGGTGCATCTACCGGTACACGTCCTTCGGCCTCAAGCTTCGCGCCATCACCCAGAACCGCGCCATCGCCTCGAGCTTCGGCATCAATTCCGCCCGTGCCTACAGGCTGACCTTTGCTTATGGAGCCGGCATTGCGGGGCTTGCCGGCGCGCTGATCTCGCCCTTGAAGAGCGTGTCGCCGGAAATGGGAACGACCTATGTCGTCGATGCCTTCATGGTCGTCGTGCTCGGCGGCGTGCAAAGCCTTGTCGGCACTCTTGCGAGTTCCGCCGTGCTCGGCGAGGCCTCCGGGCTTCTCGCCTACTACAGCAACGACACGATCGCCAAGGCGCTCGTCCTCATCGCCATCGTCATCATCATCCGGTTCCGGCCGCAGGGTCTGTTTGCCCTGCGTGTCCGCGCCTGACCGTCCGTTCCAACGAGAGGTTCTGCCTTGTCTGGAAAAGTCTCCCGCCAAATCCTTCTCTACGGCGTCGTCTGCCTGGCGATCCTGCTCGTCCCCCTTTTGGTCGATGATGCCTACCTGCTTAACAAGTATGCGCACTACCTGATCTTCGGCATGCTCGCGGTCGCGCTCAGCCTATCCTGGGGGTACGCCGGCATCCTGAATCTCGGTCAGGCGATGACTTTCGGCATCGGCTCCTACTGCATGGCCATGTTCCTGAAGCTCAAGACCGTGCCGATCCACACCGGCAGCGACGGCCTTCCCGACTTCATGGTCTGGAACAATGTGACGGAGCTGCCGTGGATCTGGGTGCCGTTCCATTCCATGCCTGTCGCGCTGCTTGCCGGTATCCTGGTTCCCGCGCTCTTGGCCGCGCTGCTTGGCTGGTTCATGTTTGGCGGCCGCATTGCCGGTGTTTATGCGGCGATCATCACGCTCGCCGCCATGGTGGTGGTCAACCTCATCATCATCGACCAGCAAAGCTATACCGGTGGATTCAACGGCATCACCGACCTCGCGCAGTTCGATGTTTTCGGCCTGACCTTCGATGCCTATTCCGCCTCGACCTACTATCTCATCGCAACCTGCCTCACCGTCACGCTGTTCCTCGCGCTTGCCGTATCGCGCAGCAAGACCGGTCTCATTCTTCAGGCGGTGCGTGATCAGGAGGAGCGGGTGCGCTTCTTCGGCTACGACGTCGCGCTCTACAAGACCTTCGTCTTCGCGCTGTCGGCCGCCATCGCCGGCCTTGCGGGCATGCTCTACACGATCGTCATGGAGTTCGCCTCGCCGACCTTCCTCGGCGTGCCACTCAGCCTCTCCATCGTGATCTGGGTTGCAGTCGGCGGCCGGCAGAGCCTCATCGGCGCCATGCTGGGCGCGGTGTTCGTGACCGGCGTGCAGGGGGCCTTGTCGGAATCGGAGGCTTTCCTCGAAACCTGGACTCTCGTCATGGGCGGCCTCTTTGTCCTCATCGTGCTGTTCATGCCGAAGGGGTTGGCGGGCGCCTTCGAAGCCCTTGCGCGCCGTTTCCCTAAGACGGAACGCACGGGCGGCGCCCGCCATGCCACCGAACAACCATCCAAATCCCAGCCCCATCTCGGAGGTGCGCTATGACGGCCGCACGCGAACAGCTGCTTGCCCTCAAGCAGGTGACCGTCGCCTTTTCAGGCTTCATCGCGGTCGACCGGCTCGATTTCGAGGTGGCATCGGGCGAACTGCGCTGCCTGATCGGGCCGAACGGTGCCGGCAAGTCCACGACGCTCGACCTCATCTGCGGCAAGTCCCGCATCACTGCCGGTGAAATCGCCTTCCGGGGTGCACCGATACATACCCTAAAGGAGTTCGGCATCGCGCGCGCCGGTATCGGCCGCAAATTCCAGGTGCCGAGCGTCTTCCGCGAGCTGACCGTCCGGGAAAACCTAGAGATCGGCTGCTCGCGCGATCCGGGCGTCTGGCGCAACCTGTTCCGCTTCTCCGGGGGCGCAGACACCGAACGACTGGAACGCCTCGCCGTTCTCGTCGGACTGGAAGATCAGCTGGAAACCCAGGCGGCGCAGCTTTCTCACGGCCAGACGCAATGGCTGGAAATCGCGCTGATCCTCGCCCAGGACCCCGCCCTCATCCTCATGGACGAGCCGACGGCCGGCATGACGGCGCACGAGACAAACATGACCGCCGAGCTCTTCAACCGGTTGCGCGGCAAGCACACCCTGATCGTCGTCGAGCATGACATGGGCTTCGTGCGCGACATCGCCGAGACGATTTCGGTCATGCACCAGGGCAAACTGCTGGCGCAGGGTACCGCCGACGAGATTTCGGAGGATGCAAAGGTCCGCGAGGCCTATCTCGGTTCGGGAGGCATCGGCCATGCTTGAGCTTTCCGACGTCGACGGCTTCTATGGCCGCAGTCGCGCCCTGCAGTCCGTCTCGCTCTCGGTGCGGGAGGGAGAGTTCCTGACGGTGCTTGGCCGAAACGGGGTCGGCAAGACGACACTGCTGCGCACCATCCTCGGCCTGATGTCCCGCTGCACCGGCTCGATCCGGCTCGACGGTGCGGAGATCAATTCTCTGCCCACGCATGCGAGGGCGCGCGCCGGGCTTGGCTATGTGCCGCAGGGGCGCGGAATCCTGCCAAATTTCACCGTGCGCGAAAACCTGCTGCTCGGTACCTTCGCGGCGGAAAAGCCGGCGCGCACCATCCCCGACCATATCTTCGAGCTGTTCCCGATCCTCAAGGAGTTTCTTGGCCGGCGCGGCGGCAATCTTTCCGGCGGCCAGCAGCAGCAGCTCGCCATTGCGCGCGCCCTCCTGTCCGAACCGAAGATCCTGCTCCTCGATGAGCCGACCGAGGGCATCCAGCCCAACATCGTCGAGCAGATCGAGGACGTGCTGATCGACCTCAACCGCAAGCACGGCCTCGCAGTGATCCTCGTTGAACAGAACATCAAATTCGCGCGGCGGGCCTCGCACCGTTTCGCGATCCTCAATCGCGGAAGCGTGGCCCTGTCAGACGACATCGGCGCGCTCAGCGATGACCTCATCCAAAGCCATCTCGTCGTCTAAGGAGACTTGAAATGTACCATGGTGACATCAGCAGCAGCAAAGATACCGTCGGCGTTGCTGTCGTGAACTACAAGATGCCGCGGCTGCACACCAAAACCGAAGTGCTGGAAAATGCCCGCAAGATCGCCGCCATGGTGGAGGGCATGAAGATCGGCCTGCCGGGCATGGATCTGGTCATCTTCCCTGAATATTCGACCCACGGGATCATGTACGATTCCAAGGAGATGTACGAGACCGCCTCGCAGATTCCGGGCGAAGAGACGGCAATCTTCGCCGAGGCCTGCCGCAAGGCCAATGTCTGGGGCGTGTTCTCGCTGACGGGCGAGCGTCACGAGGAGCACCCGCACAAGGCGCCCTACAACACGCTCATCCTCATGAACAACAAGGGCGAGATCGTCCAGAAATACCGCAAGATCATGCCCTGGGTGCCGATCGAAGGCTGGTATCCCGGCGACTGCACCTATGTCTCCGAGGGACCGAAGGGCCTGAAGATCAGCCTCATCATCTGCGACGACGGCAATTATCCGGAAATCTGGCGCGATTGCGCCATGCGCGGCGCCGAACTCATCATCCGCTGCCAGGGCTACATGTATCCGGCCAAGGAGCAGCAGGTGCAGATCTCCAAGTCGATGGCCTGGGCGAACAACGTCTATGTGGCGGTTGCCAATGCCGCCGGCTTCGATGGTGTCTACTCCTACTTCGGCCATTCGGCGATCGTCGGCTTCGACGGGCGCACGCTCGGCGAATGTGGCACAGAGGAAAACGGCATCCAGTATGCCCAGCTCTCGGTCTCGGCCATCCGCGACGCCCGCCGCAACGGCCAATCGCAGAACCACCTCTTCAAGCTTCTGCACCGTGGCTACACCGGCACGATCAATTCCGGTGATGGCGACCGCGGCGTCGCGGCCTGCCCGTACAACTTCTACTCCAAGTGGGTGAACGATCCGGACGGGACGCGCGAGATGGTCGAGGCCATGACCCGCGGCACGGTCGGCACGGACGAATGCCCGATCGACGGCATTCCGCACGCCACCACCCACCGCTGATGCCAATCGGGCCATCCGGTCTCGAAGCCGGGTGGCCCTCTTCAACAAACAGACATGAGGGGAAAAACATGTCTACACACTCTACAGGACCCGGCGATCTGTCGCCGCTCGATGCCGACCATGTGCTCGGCGAGGAATATGAACATTCGCCGGTGCCGCTTTCGGCCCGGCACAGCCTGTTTTCCATGGTGACGGTCTGGGCCGGGTTTCCGGCGATCATCACCGGCTCGATGACTGGGTCGATCCTTGTGCTCGGCATGGGCTTTTCCCGCGCTTTCGTTGCGATGGTTCTCGGGAACCTGATCATGTTCGCCTATGTCGGCGCGCTCGGCCTGTCTGCGACGAGGAGCGGCAGAAACTTCGCGCTGATCGCCTCCGGGGTCTTCGGCACGAAGGGTTATGCGCTCGCCTCCGGCCTGCTTTCCACGCTTCTGCTCGGCTGGTTCGCGGTGCAGACCGGCATTACCGGCGCACTCATCGCCAGCACTTACGATATGAACTACGTCGCCATGACCATCGTGGCAGGCCTGCTCTATATCTGCATCACTTTCATCGGCGTGCGTGGCCTGCATCTGATCGGCCTCGTCTCGGTGCCGCTGTTCTTCGTGCTGGGCCTCTTCGTGGTGATGCATTCGGCCTCGACCACGACCTTCGACGCAATCTGGAACTATGCCGGCAACAACGGCGTCGCCACCATGTCCATGGGGGTCGGGCTGACGGTCGTCATCGCGCTTTTCATCGATGCGGGCACCGTTACGGCCGACTTCAATCGCTGGGCAAAGACCGGCAGCCATTCCCTCATTGCGACATTCTCGGCCTTTCCCGCCTCCAACCTCGTCGCCATGCTGGTCGGCGGGATCCTGACGGCGGCGCTCGCCGTACCCGACGCCAACCCCTTCGGAGCGGACAACATGTTCGGCTACATGAACAAGTTGCAGATCGGTTGGCTGAGCGCGCTCGCTTTCCTGTTCCTCTACATCAATCTCGGCTCGGTCTGCTCGCATTGCCTCTACAACGCTGCAACGGGCTGGTCACGCATCCTCGGCTCCAAGATGCGGCTGCTCGCCGTTGTGCTCGGCATCCTCGGCATCGTGATTGCTGCGGGCAATGTCTGGGCCTTCTTCATCCAGTGGCTTTCGCTGCTTGGCATCGTGGTCCCGCCCATCGGCATGATCCTGCTGGTCGAGGCTTACCTCGTCAGGCGTGGGGATGCAGCCGAGAAGGAATGGCGCTCGATGCCCTTCCTTTCCTGGGCGCTTGGCTCGGCGGTCGGTTTCCTCGTCGAGTTCTATGTCCCGCAACTCTCGACGGCCATCAGCGCCGGCATTGTCGCCGGCATCGCCCACCTTGCGCTCTCCTCGCTCAGGAATCGGCGCGCTGCTGCAGGCGCATCGGTCTGAAACCGGAGGCGCGCTTCGGCGCGCCCCGAACATCCATTTTCAATCAAGGAAACAGAGAATGACGCTCGACTACGAAATCTTCGACCTCGGCGATTTCGCCCTGCAGAATGGTGCGATCCTGCGCGATGCCAAGCTCGCCTACAAGCTTTTCGGCACCCTCAACGCCACCAGGGACAATGCCATCCTCTACCCGACCTGGTATTCAGGCCAGCACTATGACAACGAATGGCTGGTTGGTCGCGGCATGGCGCTCGACCCCGACAAATATTGCATCATCATTCCAAACATGTTCGGCAATGGTCTGTCCTCCTCGCCGAGCAATACGCCGGAGCCGTACAATGCTGCCCGTTTCCCGAAGGTGACGGCCTATGACAATGTCCGCGCCCAGCACCGGCTGGTGACCGAGCATTTCGGGATTTCGCATCTGCGCATGGTGACGGGCTGGTCCATGGGTGGCCTCCAGACATTCCATTGGGGTGCGATGTACCCTGATATGATGGACCTTCTTGCGCCCTTCTGCGGTTCGGCGAAATGCGCGCGTCACAATTTCGTTTTCCTCGAAGGCGTGAAGGCGGCGCTGACGGCAGATGGGGCCTTTCAGGACGGCTGGTACAGTGAAAAGCCGCACAAGGGCTTGCGTGCGGCTGCCCGCGTCTATGCCGGCTGGGGTTTTTCGCAATCTTTCTACCGAGAGGAGCTTGACCTGAAGACACTTGGCTACGCCTCGCTCGAGGATTTTCTCGTCTCCTTCTGGGAAGGCTTCTTTCTGCCAAAGGACCCGAACAACCTGCTGGCGATGCTCTGGACCTGGCAGAACGGCGATATCTCCGCAAACGAGCTTTACAACGGCGACTACAAGGCAGCGCTCGGTGCGATCAAGGCCAAGGCCTATGTCATGCCGGGCGGAACCGACCTCTATTTTCCGCCGGAGGACAGCCAGAACGAGGTCGCGCACATGCCGAACGCGACCTATGTGCCGATTCCTTCCATCTGGGGACATTTTGCCGGGGGGCCGGGGACCAATCCGGTCGATGTCAAGTTCCTGGACGACAAGCTGAAGGAACTGCTGGCGTCCTGAATTCCCCAGCGCCGCGATGGCCGGGAGCATCGCGGCGCCAACTCCATGAGGTCTATCGTGACGAATCTGGATGCCTATCGCATTTCCAGCGAACCATTCTATCGGCCTGTCGAAAGCGAGATCACGCTGTTCGAAGCCGCTCACAAGAGCCGCATGCCCGTCATGCTGAAAGGGCCGACTGGCTGCGGCAAGACGCGCTTCGTCGAGCACATGGCCTGGCGGCTGGGCAAGCCGCTGATCACCGTCTCTTGCCACGAAGACATGACTGCTTCTGATCTTGTGGGGCGTTATCTGCTCGATACGAACGGCACGGTCTGGCACGACGGGCCGCTGACGCTTGCGGTACGCGAAGGGGCAATCTGCTATCTCGACGAGATCGTGGAAGCGCGGCAGGACACGACCGTCGTCATCCATTCCCTGACGGACGATCGTCGCATCCTCCCGCTTGAGAAGAAGAACGAGGTGGTGCGGGCGCATCCGGATTTTCACGTCGTCATTTCCTACAACCCAGGCTATCAGAGCGTCCTCAAGGATCTGAAGGAATCGACCAAGCAGCGCTTCGGTGCGATCGCCTTCGGCTATCCTGCGCCTGCAATCGAGGCACAGATCGTCGCCCGGGAGGCGAACATCGACCCGCGCACGGCAGAGACGCTGGTGCGCATTGCGGAGCGCTCGCGCAACCTCAAGGGACAGGGGCTGGAGGAGGGAGCTTCAACCCGCATGCTCATCAATTCCGGCTTGCTGATCGCCGCCGGCATCGCCATCGAGGCGGCTTGCCAGGTCGCCATTGTCGTGCCGATCACTGACGACCCGGACCTGCGCGAGGCGCTGACCGGCGCGATCGCCGCCTGCATTTGAGGCTGTCATGCAGGAGGCCGCAACCCTGAACGCATTCGAAGGATTTCCACCGGAATGGCGGGAGCGCTGGAGTGCTGCACATGGCCGCATCGATCATGCCGGTTATGGCGATCTCGTCGCGAGCGCCTATCGCCGCGCCGGGCCGAGCCTTGCCATGCATGCCGGCCCGGCCTTCGCGGTAGAGCTCGCATCCGCGATCTCCATGGTTGCGATCCGTTCGGGCAGGCTCGCCGCCAGCCTGGTCCCGCAGGCGGCGCTTCTCGCCGCACGCCGTTTCGACGCGACGGCGATGCGTGCCTGGGCGGCGGCTGTGGAGGATGTTGCCCGCCGTGCGCCGGAGGCAGCCCTGCCGCTCCTGGAAAACACCGGCCGGCTCGTGACGGCGCTGCATGCGGCGGATTTCATTGCCTTCGTCCGCATGGGCCTTCATCTCAGCGGTGGCAACGTGGATCGTCGGCGTGCCTTCTTCGCCTTGGAAAGTGGGGAGGCGATCCGTCTCGTCGAGGGCCGTTCTGCGGATGGCGGGCTTGCTGAATGGCGTCATGGTCTCGGGCTCTACCTCAGCGCCCTCTGGGGCATCGCGCCGCCGATCGCCGAGGCACCGCCGGACGCGCCGGAGCAGATGCGGCGCAGGCCCGGTTTCGGCGGCGGCGGGGTACGGCTGCCGGCCGTCTTTGCCGGCTTCGAGGCAGACGAAGCAAAACTTCTCTACCGCGCTGCCGTTGCTCATATCGGTGCGCATCACCGTTTTACGCGGACAAAGTTCGCTGCCGTAGGCCTGAAACCGCTGCAGATCGCCCTGGTTTCTCTTGTCGAGGATGCGCGCATCGAAACGCTCGCTGCCCGGACGATGCCCGGTCTGGCGTCGCTCTGGCGCCGCTTTCACGTCGCCCGGCCGGACGGCCCGCCAATCGCGATCGCGCTGATGGCGCGTCTGTCGCGAGCGTTGGCGCAGCCTGACTATGCTGATCCGCATGGCTGGGTGGAAAAAGGGCGGACATTGTTCGCTGAGGCCATTGCCGATAATATCGGGGACCAGCAACTCAGCCGGCGGATCGGCGGGCTGCTCGGCAATGACATCGGCCAGATGCGCCTGCAGTTCGATGCCAAGGCCTATATCGTCCAGCCGGCCTATCGTGACGACAGTATGGGGATCTGGGATTTCGATGCGGACGAGAGCCAGGCGCCGATTGAAATCGAGGCCATGCTGGAAGGGGCGCGGATCGAACAGCACGCCGGCGACGACGGACGTCGCGAGGAGGGTGATGACGGCGAGACGGCGACCGGCCGGCTGAGCGAGGCGCGCGACGACGATGGCCTGCTCGTCGCGCGTTATCCCGAGTACGATCACGTGATCGGCCGCTACCGGCCCGACTGGTGCCGCGTGCGCGAGATGCCGGGTCAGATCGGCTCGGCCCGCAGTGCGACGGCTTTGAGCGAGGTACGGTCCGACCTCGTCGACCGGCTCTCGGCGCTCATCAGGGCATCGCGGATCAGCCGCCAGCAGCGCGTTCGTGGCCAGACCGAAGGCGAATTCCTCGACATGGACGCCAGCATTGCGGCGATGATCGCACGCCGTACGGGGGAAGTGCCGGATACCCGCATTTACGGCCGCTACGAACGCCGCTCTCGCGACATGTCCGTGCTCGTGCTGATCGATGCATCGCGTTCTACAGCGGAGAGCGTACACGGTTCGGAAAGCTCCGTACTGGAGATGGAGCGGCTTTCGACGGCGTTGCTCGGCCGGGCGATGTCGGCTGTCGGCGACCCCTTCGCTATCGCCGCGTTCTGCTCCAACGGGCGGGAGGATGTGCGCTATACGCGCATCAAGGATTTTAGCCACTCTCTCGATGGCTTCGCTTTCGCTCGTCTCGCGGGGATCGCAGGAGAATACTCGACCCGTCTCGGTGCTGTCATCCGTCATGCCGCCAATGACCTTCGCCGACAGCGCAGCCACCGCAGGCTGTTGCTCATCGTCACCGATGGCGAACCATCGGATGTCGATGTCGATGATCGGCACTACCTGGTGGAAGACGCGCGCATGGCCGTGCATGAACTTGGCCGGGATGGAATCGATACTTTCTGCGTTGCCCTGGATTCCGAAGCGGAATCCTATGCTTCGCGCATTTTCGGCCCGCGCGGCGCGATATCGATCAATTCGATTGATCGGCTCGATAAACTGCTGCCCGCGGTTTACATGAAACTACGTTCCTAGATTGCTGATTGACCAAGCGAACGTGGCTTAAGATAGCGTCCGTCAAGATTGTGTAATTTCACATGTGGACCGGGCCGTCATGACCAAGCGGCTGACATTCTGTCGGTTGCCGCGGAAACGATCCTGGCGCACGCAAGCTGGAAGAAGGTCGGTTGGCGGCGTGGCACAAAGGGCCGCCTGACGGCACGCTTTGCAGCATTGCGCGTCCGGATCGCCGACGGCACGCCGCAACGCATTCTTGACAAGGGACAGCAACACATCCCGGGCGAGGAAGCCTGGTTGGTTAGTGAATGGCGATCAAACGACGAGCGCAAATACTACCTGTCCAACTTGCCGGCCGATGCGACATTGAAAGCGCTGGCGGTCGCCATCAAGGCGAGATGGGTTTGCGAGCAGGCGCACCAGCAGATGAAAGAGGAGCTTGGTCTCGACCACTTCGAAGGCCGATCATGGCAAGGACTGCACCGACACGCTCTGATGACGATGATCGCTTATGCCTTCCTCCAGCATCAGAGATTGCAGACTGCAGCGCGGGAAAAAAAGAAACGACGAATTCGTCGTGGACCACCTGAGCCGACATTACCAGCTGTGCGGCGAGCGGTCATCAACGCCCTTGCCATACCGACAGCACACATCCGATGTCCGCACTGCGAACCTCTCTTTAAAAGCGGAAATTCAATTCCGCCATAGTAGTGATAGTGCTATAGATCAGGAGCAAAGCTCCCAAGGGGCAAGGCGCTGCGCCGAACGCGGGCGGTTCAAGCTGCAGGACGACCACCGCGCTCACGGCGCCGAGGGGTAAAACCGATGCACAGGCGGCTCAGCATGTAGCGGACGAGCGAAGGCATTGGACGCACTCCGGGGTTCACAATGACGAACAAAACCGACCTTGCAATGTTCCGTCATCAGCCGCACACGCCGGCGTAGAAGGCTCGATGGCCGCCTGGAAAAATTCTACGCTTAGAGATGGACTTCGGACTGTTCGGATGTTTCATTCCCCTTCCCGGAGGTGAAGTATGGCGTATGAATGGGATGCGGGCCGTGCCCGGCGGATGCAGTTGATCAAGTTGGCATCGATGCTCGCGTTGACCGCATCGGCGATTAGCGCGCCGGTCGCGCTGCTGCTGACCACCTCGCCGTTCTAAGGCCCGAGCCGTCAGTTCTGAATGTTCGCGCTTTCGCCGGCAGTGATCGAGTAGGTGCCGCCGGAGGCCATGCGCGCTTCGTCGGAGGCGAGGAAGACCACCATGGGCGCGACGTCGTGTGGATCGATCATGGGTGTGCCCAGCGGCGACTTCTTCGCCAAGCCCTCCATGGTGGTATTTTCGTCCTTCGCTTCATCGCCGGTGGGTTTGCTGCCGGCAACCTCGATCGCCTGCGCATAACGATCCTCATGGCGGGTCAGCGCCGTGTCGATGAGGCCAGGAATGAGCGCGTTTACCGTGATGCCATATTCGCCGAGCTCCATGGCGGCCGACTTCATTAGCCCGATGATGCCCCACTTCGACGCCGAATAGGCTGCGCCGTTTTTGGTGCCGTGCTGGCCCTGCGTGGAGGACGTCACGATGATCGATCCGCCGCCGCCGCCCTTGCCATTGCCGGCGCGAAGGCGCGGATCGCATTGGCCGTGCCCGTCAGGTTGACGTCGATCTGGTCATGCCAGTCGGCATCCTCCATTTCGAGGATCGACTTGAACGCCTGGATGCCGGCATTGGCGAACAGAATGTCGACGCGGCCGAATTCTTGCTCAATGTCCGCGGCCGTATTCCGAAGCGCGGCAAGATCACGCTGGTCCAGCCGGTAGGCTATCCAGCGACGGCCAAGCGCCATAATCTCCCGGCCGGTCTGCTCAAGGTCGGCTTCGCTCGCGGGTTCATAGTCCAGCGTCGCGCTCACCGGCCCGGCAATGTCGATGCCGACGATATCCGCGCCGGCAGCGGCAAGAGCCGTGGCTGCGGCGCGGCCGATATCGCGCGCGGCGCCCGTGACCACAACCACCTTGCCTGACAAGTCGAATGGTCGCTTTCCGTCCGTCATCAGAATTCCTCTTCCTGTCGCCACGCAGCATCAATGCATTGAGGCGAAATCAGTTCAGCCACAATTCGAGAACTCCGGAGCGCGAGCCGGTTCGCCAACGGCTGAGCGCCATAACCTACGCGCAGCAAGCGCCTTCTGGCGCGCACGACACGGAGCGTCTCCACCACCGAGGCCGGCGAGCGGCTGCGGCAGGCGCTCGCCCCCCGCATGGCCGAGATCGAAGCCGACATCGCGTCCCTGACAGCCCTTCGCGACCACCCGTCGGGAACCGCGCGGATCACGGTTGCGGACCATGCGCTGGAAACCCTGATCTGGCCGAAGCTGCGACCGGTGCTGCTTGACTATCCGGATATCGGGGTCGAATTCAGCCGCGACAATGGGCTGCGCAACATCGCGCATGCGCGTGGATGGCCAGCTCGCGTCCAATTCGACCCTGCCGATGGTCGATGCCGCCATCGCCGGCTACGGCATCGCCTACATACTCGAGGATACCGTTGCCGGGCATGTCGCATCCGGCCGCTTGCAACGCGTCCTCGACGACTGGTCACCGGAATTCGCCGGCTATTACCTCTACTATCCGAGCCGGCGGCAGAATGCGCCTGCCTTCAAGGTTATCGTCGATGCACTGCGCCATCACGGGTGCGGCGAAGGGCGCGCCTGTCTGAAGTGAGGCATGACCCGAACGCTTTGCAAAGAGCGGGATTGGAACTGCTGTCCGATCCCCGAACCGAGGTTTCTGTGGCGTCCAGTTCTTTGTTCATCCTAGGGAGGAAATAGTGTCCTTCGCTGCGATACCCTCAAGAAGGGGGCTGTTGACACACATCAACAGTTCCTTGCTCGTTCCTATGTCTCGCGGCCGACCGCCAGCGGCGACCAACACCGCGTAGCATCAACTCGCGCCAATGCGATCCGCCAGCAAGACCGTGCCCCTCCGATCAACAAGCTTCCAGTTGTGTTTTCCCAGGCGCCTGCCCACCCTGATCGCAAATCATCTGTGCTAGCCGTTTCAGCCCTTCGCCGGCTGGTTCAGCGAAACCAGCGTCCTCGCCGCCGGCAAACCATCTTCAGCGTGGTGCAGGGCTATCAGCAGGGCCGTGCCCTCCTCCGCCAAGTCGGTCAGGAAGCTGCGCAGGACGGGGTGGAGCGCGCGGTCGAGCGCGGCGAAGGGCTCATCGAGCAGGAGGAGCGGCGGGCGGCGCAGCGCGGCGAGCGCGAGGTTGAGACGCTGCTTCTCGCCGCCGGACCAGGACGAGGCGGGCAGGTTCCATATCCGCGGCGGGAGCGCCAGCCGCTCGAAGACCGCCTCCGCAGCCACCGACGGGGCCACCTGACGGGCGAGGTCGAGGCCCGTCCGGCCGGGGATCGCCGGCAGGAACTGCGTGCAATAGCCGATGGCCGCGCGCCGCGCCGCGACGAGCTCCGGCACCGAGAGATTAAAAAGGTCGCGCCGCCAGCCGCCGATGTGCAGGACGGCCGCGCCGGCGCTCGCCCGGCGGGTGCCGTGGATCAGGTCGAGCAGGGTCGATTTTCCCGAGCCGGAGCCGCCGAGCACCAGCCCCGTCTCGCCCGCCGCCAGCATGAAGCTCACCGGGCCGACGGTGCGCGCGCCGTAGCGCTTCTCGATGCCTTCCGCATGCAGGATCGCCATCGCCGCCCTCAGATCATCGCCGCGACGAGATCGCGCGCCGCCGGATGGCGGGGATCGGCGATCAGCCGGTCGGGCGGGGCCTCCTCGACTACCCCGCCCGCCTCCAGCACGAGGACGCGGTGGGCGATCAGCCGGGCGATCCTGAGATCGTGCGTCACGAGCAGCATGGCGACGCCGGTGCAGCGCTGGAGGTCCGAAAGCAGCGTCAGCAGCCGCGCCTGGGCGGCGGTGTCGAGGCCGTTCGTCGGCTCGTCGAGGAAGAGGATTTCCGGGCCGTGCACCAGCGCGCGGGCGATCTGCAGGCGCTGCCGCATGCCGCCCGAGAAGACGCCAGGCCGGTCGCCGAGCCTCGCCGCGTCGAGATCGAGCGCCGCGAACCAGCGCCGCGCCGCCGCAAGCGCCCGGCCGAAATGGCGCTCGCCATTGTCGAACAGCGGCTGGGCGATGTTGGCGGCGGCGCTCGCGGCCATGTCGAGCGTGTCGCCGGCATCCTGCGCGACGAAGCCGAACCGGCGGCGGCGGAGCGACACGAGCACCTGCTCGGGCAACTCGTAGAGGGACACGCCGCCCGGCAGCAGCGCCCGGCCCTTCCCCGGGGGCAGCAGGCCGGCGGCGATGCGAAGCAGCGTTGACTTGCCGGCACCAGATTTTCCGACGAGACAGAGCACCTCGCCGGGATAGAGCGAAAGCGAGGCATCGTGCAGAGTGCGCGGGCCGTGCGAGACTCCGTCGAGCGTCAGGAGGGGCGGCGGCAGCTCAAGCATCGGCGCGCTCCGCGCAGCATTCCGTGTCGGAGCAGACCCATTCGCTCATTCCGTCGTCCCTGAGCAGGAGGTGGTCGAGATGGCTTTCGCCGCAGCCGCAGACGACGCAGCGCCGCCCGTCTTCCGGCAGGCCCGGATCGAAGGGCACGTCCTCGAAGGCGATGCTTTCCACGCGGGTATAGGGCGGCAGGGCATAGAGCCGCCGCTCGCGCGCTGCGCCAAAAATCTGGATGGCGGGGCAGTCGTTCAGCCGGACGTTGTCGCGCTTCGGCACCGGCGAGGGCGACATCAGGTAGCGGCCTTGCACCAGCACGGGATAGTCGTAGCCGGGCTGGACGGCGCCATGGCTTCCCGTCTTCTCCTCGAAGAGCCGGGTATAGACCCGGCCGTAATCGGCATGAGCATGCATGCGGGCGGCTTCCACGGCGCTGTCGACGAAGGCGCGCAGCGGGTCCGGCCGTGGCACCTGGTAGACGACGACCTGTCTCTCGACGAGTTCGGCCTCGGGCACGCGCTGGCGCACCTGCACTATCGTCGCCTCGCGGGTGCGCGTGGTGGTGCCGATGCCGGCGGTGCGGGTGAAAAAGGCGCGGATGTTGACGGCGTTCACCGTCTCGTCCGAGCCGTGGTCGGTGACCTTCAGGCGGTCGTCCGCGCCGAGCAGGCTCGCCGTCACCACCATGCCGCCGACGCCCCAGCCGTAGGCGATTGGCATTTCCGGCGCGATGAAGGGCACCTGGTATCCGGGCACGGCGAGCGCCTTGAGGATCGTGCGGCGCACCGCGCGCTTGCTGTCCTCGTCGAGGTAGGCGAAGGTCTCAGTCATCGGCGGCAAGCCTCCGGATCGTTTCGAGATCGGCCTGGAAATCGGAATAATGCGGCAGCTTGAGATGCGAGACGTAGCCGCCCGCCTCCACCCCGTCGGCATGCGCCAGCACCAGTTCCGAGTCGAGCCCGGATTTCAGCGCCTGGTCGACGGCAGCCATCGCCACGGCCTTGCGCTCGTTGCAACCGAAGGCGACGCCGAAGCCCGGCGACAGGTGCGATCGCGGCCCGTCGAGCACCGGGGCCACCATGCGGCAGGCCGTCAGCTCGATATCGCCGATGGAAACGGTGAGGCCGATATCCTCCAGCGCCACGGAGACCTCGACCTCGCCGGCGACGAGGTCCTCGACATAGGGATGCGCCGCGCCGGCGGTGCGCAGGCGCGTATAGGCAAGGCCCGTCAAAAAGCCTTCCTCGCCGCGCACCAGATGGCCGAGCGTCTCGGACGGCCCGTAGGGCGGGCGCAGCGGCACCCGCGTGATGTCGACGGGCTCGTCTTCCCCTTCCTCGCCTTTCGCGCGCGGGAAATCGGGGGGCATATCGTCGAGGCCGCTCGCCGCCTCGGGAAACGGCGCGGCCTTCCCCATCAGCGAGAAATCCAGCAGCCGGTGGGTATAGTCGCAGGTCGCGCCGAGAATCTGGCCGCCGGGCAGCTCCTTGGCAGTCGCGGAAATGTGGCGGTCGGGGCGGATGGCGGAAAGGTCCAGCGGCTCCGAATGGCCCATGCGCCGCAGCATCGCGCGGTGGGCGCGCAGAAGGAAGGTCGCCTCCGCCACGTCGCCCTGCGCCTGCTTCAGCGCCAGCGCCGCGAGGTCCCGGTCGTAGAGCGCGCCCTCGGTCATCACCCGGTCCACCGCGCCGCGCATCTGCTCGCGGATCTGTGCCACGGTGAGCTCCGGCACGGCGGGATCGCCGCGCCGGGCGCGGGCGAGCGCCTTGCGGCTCTCGGCGATGGCGGCCTCGCCCCCCTTAACGGGAACATACATCGGTCGTCTCCAGCTTTGTCTTGCGGGGAAGGCATGCGCAGAGCGGCCCCGCCGTCAGGATGAGATCGACGCCGCACGGATAGGCCGCGTTGTTGCGCGCCCATGCGGCGGGAAAGGCCTCCGGCAGGCCAAGGGGAGCGAAGACGCGGCCCTCAGGCCCGACGCCCGGCCCCGAGAGCGCGAAGGGCGCGCCGCCGGAAAGTGCCGCGACCTCCGCCACGACGGTCGCGGACAGATGCGGATCGGCCAGCGTTCCCATGGCGAAGCCGTCGAGGCAGCCGAGCGCCTCGACGCGACAGAGGGCGAAGGCGCAACAACCCTGATCCGTCAGCGGCCAGCGCGCGGCCGCCGCCCGGTCCCGGATCGCTTCGAAGCCGTCCTCGATCCAGAGCGGCGTACCGGCATCGGCGAGCGTTTCGAGGACAATGGCATGCGCCGGCCGCCCTTCGGCCAGCGTGACGATCCGGCCGGGATAGGCAAAGGCCTCCAGCAGGCGGCGGAAAGCCCGCTGGTCTTCGTGGATGCGCTCCCTGCCGCGCCGGTCGAGACCGATTCTCATGGCGTCCGCGCCGCGGTGAAGAAATGCGCCGCCGTCGCCTGTGCCGCGCCGGCCTTGCGCCGCCGCCGTTCGGTGATGGCCGCCGCGGCCGGCTCCAGCAATTCCGCCGCAAGGGTGGCATGGCGATGCGGGTCCTGCAGCAGCGCGTCGAGGACGGCGGCGAGCTCCGCCCGCTCGGCATCGCTGCCCAGCACCACCGCATAGCCGTGCCGGCCGTCGATCTCGACGACGCAGCGCGTCACCGTCGCCTCGCCGAGATGGAAGGGGGTGCCTGTCACCGGCGCGGTCGCCCGGAGCTGGATGCGACCCACCTCCGGGCCGACGAGCCGGCGCGCTTCGGGACGCCGGCCTTCGACGCTCGCGCGCAACAGATCGAGCGGCGCACGCGCGAGAACGCCCATCCAGTCGCGGCGGTCTTCGGCCTCAGGCACGGCTGACCTTGGCGTCATAGACCGTCTCGGGGGTGAGCGGCACGAGGCGGTCGCCCATTTCCCGCTTCAGCGCGGCGAGCTCGACCTCCTCCTCGGCGGTGCGGCCCTCCTTGCGGGCGAGCGCAATGAAGTCCGGGCGGACATGGCCGGGGCGGATCGTCACCTCCACCACCGTGCCGCGATAGGTGAAGCGGAAATAGTACTTTCCCTTCGGGCTCTCCTCGATGCCCTCGCCGCCCAATGCCCGGTCGACATGATAGCGGCCCTCGCTCAGCGCGCGGGTGACGAATTCGATGGCGTCGCGACCGCCGGGGCCGGGGAAGGCGGTATCGATGCGCACCTCGCGGCGCTCGATCGGCCGGCCCTCGTCGAGCAGCGGGAAGGCGCGCTGCATCACCTTCAGACCGTGCGCCACGCCGCCGGGAAAGCCGGTACCGTGGTATTTCAAAAGTTCCGCGAAGCTGACGGTGAAGGCTTCGCCGTTTTCGAGATAGGTGATCGTGTCCATGGGAAACTCCTGTCTTTCGGTCATGGGATCGCCGCCCCGAAGATCGGGGAGACGACGTCGGGCCGGCCGGGGCCAGCGGTGTGGCGGGCGAAGGGCACGCCGTAGAGACGGGCGAGCTCCGCGTCGGTCATCACCTCCGCGGCGCGGCCGTAGCGGACCTCGTCGCTCGCATGCATCATCAGCGCCCGGTCGGCGAGGAACAGGCCATGCTGCGGGTGATGGGTGGTGAAGACGATGGTGTGGCTGCGCGCCTCACGCAGGCGCATCAGCACGCCGAGCAGCAGGTCCTGGTTGGCGAGGTCCAGCGAGGCGGCCGGCTCGTCCAGCACCAGAACCTTCGCCTCGGTGGCGAGCGCGCGCGCCAGAAGCACGATCTGCCGCTCGCCGCCGGAGAGGCGGCCGAAGAGCCGCTCGGCGAAATGCTCAGCGCCGACGGTCGCCAGCGCCGCGAGTGCCGCCGCCTCGTCCGCCCGGCCCGGCAGGCCGAAGAGCCCGAGCCGCCCGGCGCGGCCCATCGTCACGATGTCGAGGCAGCGGTGCTCCTCGCCGCCGTTCTGCGATTGCGGCACGTAGCCGACCACGGGCGGCACGCTGCGCGCGCCCTCGGTCAGGGGCAGCGAGCCGAGCAGCGTGCGCAGCAGCGTCGTCTTGCCCCGGCCGTTGCGGCCGAGGATCGCCAGCACCTCGCCCTCGGGCAGGTCGAAGCCGACATGGCGGAAGATCCAGCGGTCGCCGCGTCTCAGGCCGGCGTTTTCGAGCGCGATCATCGCACCGGCCCTCCCCGCGTCCGGCGCGTGCAGAGCAGGTAGATGAAGACCGGCGCGCCGATGACGGCGGTCAGGATGCCGAGCGGCAGTTCCGCGCTGGTCACCGTGCGGGCGAGCGTGTCGACCGCCACCAGGAAGGCGGCCCCGAGCAGCGCCGCGGTGCCATGGAAGCGGCGGTGCCCCTCCCCCACCAGCAGGCGCGCGGCATGGGGAACGACGAGGCCGACCCAGCCGATGACGCCGGAGACCGCCACGCAGCCGCCGACGATGACCGAGATGACCGTGAAGACCAGCCAGCGCGAGACCTGCACGTTGACCCCGAAGGAGCGCGCCTCCTCCTCGCCCATCGACAGCACGGCGATGCGGAAGCGCAGGCGGTAAAGCACGGCGATAGCGAGGAGCACGATCGGCCCGTGCCGGGCGACCTTCTCCCAGCTCGAGGAGGAGAAGCTGCCCATCAGCCAGAAGACGATGGCCGGAAGCGAGGTCTCCGGATCGGCGACATACTGGGTGAGCGAGATCATCGCGGAAAAGAGCGCATCGATGACGATGCCGGCGAGCACGATGGTGAGGATCGTACGCCCCGCCACATGCGAGATCGCCGCCACCAGTACCAGCGCTGCCAGCGCCGAGGCGAAGGTGGCCGCAAAAAGCATCACGGCGCCGCCGCCGACCAGCAGGGTGAGCGCACCGCCGAGCGCGGCGCCCGAGGAGAGGCCGAGCACGCGCGGCGAGACGAGCGGATTGCGGAACAGCGCCTGCAGTGCCGCTCCGCAGAGCGCGAGCCCCGCCCCGACGATCGCCGCGAGCAGGATGCGCGGCAGGCGCACGTTGACGAGGATGCGCTCCTCCATCGTCTCCGGCGAGAGCGCGCCTGTCAGCCAGCGGCCGAGGATCTGCCACACGTCGGCGAGCGGGATATGGAACCGGCCGACGGTAGCAGAAGCGAAGGCCGCCGCCACGAGCAGGGCGAGAAGCGATAGCCAGTGGAAGGCGGCCGGGACGGGCGTCATTTGCGGGCGAACTGCCCGTAGCCGGCAGCGGCGGCGTTGAGGTCGAGCTTGAGCACGGCGTCGATCTCCTCCTTGCTCGGCGTGTAATTGTAGAGCCGCTCGAAGCCGCTCTTCACCTCGGCGCGCAGGTCGAAGTGGAAGAGGTCGGGATGGGCGAGGTTGGCGAGCCACATCCAGGTGAAGGGGCTCTCGTGGCTCGCGCTGTCCCAGACATAGCCGCCGTTCGGCGTCTTGTAGACGCGGCCGGCCTTCGCCGCCGCCGTCTGCGACAGCACCTCATCCTCCAGGATCGTCTCGCGGCCGGCATCGGCCTCGTGCGCCGTCAGCATGATCAGGTCCGGGTTCCAGGCGGCGATCTGCTCGGCGTTCACCTCGGCCTGGACGCCGAGCCCCGCGCCGACATTCTCACCGCCCACCAGTGTGATGAAGAAGTTCTGGTAGCTCTTCTCGCCGGTCGCCGTGAACTTGCCCTTGGAGGAGCGCAGGTGCAGGATCTTCGGCTTCACGGCCCCGGGATGGGCGGCGAGCGTCGCCTTGATCCCGTCGATCACCTCGTCGCGCCACTTGAACAGCGCCTCGGCCTTGTCCTGCTTGCCGAGGATGTGTGCGACGAGGCGGATGTTCTCGCGCGCCAGTTCCTCCGTGCCGCCGTTACCGCCGCCGACCATCAGCGCGACCGGAATGCCGGCATTGCGCAGCGGCGCGACCAGCTCGTCGCCGCGTCCGCCCCACTGGATGACGAGGTCCGGCTTCAGCGCGGCGATGGCCTCGACATTCGGCATCCAGCCGTTGCCGCCCTCCGCGACGATGCCGCTCTCGATCGACGCGGCGTCCGGGAACATCTTCTTCAGCAGGCCGCTCTCGAAGGCTTTCCGCGAGCCGGGATTCATCCCGACCAGGTGCTCGGAGGTGCCGTCGACGGCGATGACGGTCGCGGCGGCCGGCTGCGGCAGGGTGACGATGCGTTTCGCCGGCCCCGGCAGCGTCACCTCCGCGCCCGTCACGTCCTTGAAGGCGACGGGGTCGGCGAGCAGCGGCGGCGGGGCAAGCGCGAGCAGCAGAAGGGCGGCGGGCAGGCGGAATCTCGGGGCCATCGGCATCCTCATGAATTTATGAGTTTTAAATTCATGTTTTTAGTATAGAGGGGATGGGGTCGTATCAAGACGAACAAATCGGACAATGCGCGAAGAGATTTCGAACAGGCTGGCTTCCCTTTCCATCCGCGACCTGATGCTGGTGGCGGCCGTGGACCGTTGCGGCGGCTTTCGCCCGGCGGCCGAGGAGATGGGCATCAGCGTGTCTGGCCTCTCGCATCAGGTGCGCAAGGTGGAGGCCGTGCTTGGCGTCACCATCTTCGAGCGGGGCGCGCGCAATGTGATGCCGACCGAGGCCGGGCGAGAGATGCTGCGCCACGTCGCGGGCTTCCTGCGACACGCCGCCGACATGGGCCATGCGGCCGACCGGCGAGCAGGGCCCTTCGGCGGGCGGCTCAGGGTCGGCGTCATCTCGACGGTTGGGCCCTTCCTCATGCCGCATGTCGTCTCGCTGGCGCGGGATTGGCACCCGCGCCTCGAACTGGCGCTAATGGAAGGAAAACACGAGGGGTTGAGCCGGCGGCTCAGGGACGGCGAGATCGACCTGGTGATCACCGCCTGCCCCCATGCCGACGAGGCCTTCGACCGGGCGGAGCTCTTGAGCGAGCCTTTCTGCCTGCTCGCCCGCGCCGACAACCCGCTCGCCGCTGGCGGGCCGATCGAGCCAGAGCGGCTGGCGGGTCTCGACCTCCTGCCGCTGAGCGAGGACGATTTCCCGACCGAAACGGCGCCGCAGGGCGCGCATCGCGCCGGCATGCGGATCTTCCGCTCCCACGGGCTGAGCATCGAAACGCGCGTGCGCCTCGTCTCCACCCACGGCTATGCCTGCCTGGTGCCCGCCTTCACCTGCGGCGAGCTGACGGCCGGCGGCAAGCTGGCTCTGGTCGAGATCCTGAACCGACCAGTCGGCCGGCAAATCTTCGGGCTCTGGCGGCGAAGCTCGCCGTATGCGGCCGAACTCGGAAGGTTTGCCGCTGCGGTCTCCGTCTTCATGCGCGCCCCGTGACGTATTGCGCAAAGCTCTTGAACGGATCTGAACCTACGACCCGCGCTCAGCCTCGCATTTCGGCCCAATCGCTTTGAGAAAGCGGAGGCGTGTTTACACCCGATCAACTGGCACTCATGCAGCCGAATTTACCCGGCTACCTTCTTCTGGAGCGCTGCCCAGCCGGCAGCGAAGACATGCGTCCGAGATGATCTCCACATATTTTCCGGAATCCGCCGGCTCCTCGTCGAAGGTCGCGGTCCATTCGGCGAAGGTCCGGTTTCCGTCCGTGACCGGAAGCAGCCTTATGCCGGCGATGTAATTCGTCACGGGGAAAGCGGCTTCACGAAACTGTAGGTCAGCGCGTGATCGCTATCGCTGAGCGAAAGAAGCTGCTCGCGCACATGGGCGCCGTCGGTCAGGTAAAACGAGCGGATGCAACCGACATCGCTGCCGCTCAAGCCATCTTCGATCTCGCTTCTGGCGATTGCCGGATGCCAGTTCGGCAGGCCATTGAAATCGCGGACCATCTTCCAGACGGTTTCGATCGGCGCGTCGAGGACTGCACTTGCATAAGCCTTGGCCACATTCTTCTCCTAATGCTGGATGACAAGATTCTTGAATGCCTTCGTCTGGTCGACGAGGGCCTTTTCGACGGGAAGGCGTTCCATGCTGGAGGCGCCGTAGAAGCCGTGGCAGCCCGGGCACCGTTCCAGGATGAAGCGGGCATCCTCCAGCTCAGCGATGGGGCCGCCATGGCACAGGACGATGATATCGGGATTGACGCCATGGGCGGCCGTGGCGTCAGCGCCGTGTCCGCCCCGATCGATCCGCCTGTCGTCAGTTCCATATGGGCGACAACGATATCGGCGCCGGCCTCGGTCATTGCGCGCGCATCCTCGACCGAGAAGACATAAGGCGTGGTCAGCATATCCTTGGCGCGCGCCAGCCGGACGAGATCGACTTCGAGGCCGTAGCCCATGCCGGTTTCCTCCAGATTGGCGCGAAACGTGCCGTCGATCAGGCCGACCGTCGGAAAATTCTGGATGCCGGCAAAGCCGACCGCCTTCAGCTCATCGAGAAAGCGGTCGAAATTGCAAAAGGGATCCGTCCCGTTCACGCCGGCCAGAACCGGCGTGTGCGGTACCGACCGGCAGGACGCGCATCGCCTGCGTAACCATCGCCGTGCCGCCGGAGCCGCCGAGACCGATCATGCCGCCGACATCGCCGCGCGAGAGGATGAATCGTTCGAACGCCAGCCCCATGGCGGAGACCGCGGAACCGCGATCACCGGTAAACACGGCCGCGACGCCGCCTGGATGGAAACCCGCGACGGCCTTCGCATCGATATCCGCATCCCCAGCCGGCGTCGCCGTCGACAGGTCGACAAGCGTTGCCGCCAAGCCCTGCTCCCGGATTAGCCGCGCGACATAGCGCAGTTCGTCCCCCTTCGTATCGAAGGAGCCTGCCACGTAGATTGTCTTGCTCATTCTTTCCTCCTCAAGCATTCCTCAGTTTTTTCGCCGCTCCGCGCAGGCCGAGGCCGATCATGGCGAGCAACGTTATGGCGTAGGGCGCGATGTCGGTGATCTGGTTGGGCAGTCCCTGCCCCTGAAGCCGCAGGCCGACGGCATCGGCAAGGCCGAAACCGAGGCAGGCAAGCGCAATGCCGAACGGATGGGCGCGCCCGAGCATCACGGCGACCACGGCAATCCATCCGCGCCCGGCCGTCATGTTTTCGGCAAACAGCGCCACGGAACCGAGCGCCAGCACGGCCCCGGCCAGCCCGCAGAGACCGCCGGCCAGGATGACGACCGCCGTCTGGTAGCGGCTGACATTCGCCCCCATCGCGGCAGCGGCGGAGGGAACCTCGCCGATGCCGCGCAGGCGCAGGCCCCAGCGTGTGCGGAACAGGTAGACATGGATGGCGATCACCAGCAGCCACGACAGATAGACAAGCGCGTTATGGCCGCCGAGGATCGCGCCGAGCACGGGAATATCGGCAAGCGCTGCAAGGCCGAAGCGCGGCAGGGCGGTGACAGCCGGATCGACCAGCGTGCCGGTGACGCCGAAGAGCGCTCAGCAGATAGGTGGTCAGCCCCGAGGCAAGCAGGTTCAGCCCGATGCCGATGACGATGGGATCGCCACCGAACCGCGCGCCGCCCAGCGCCAGCGGCAAGGCGAAGATCGCCGTGCAGACGACGGCGGCCAGCACGGCCAGCACCGGCGAACCGAAGGCGATGCTGGCGGCAACGGCCACGAAGGCGCCGACCAGCATCTTGCCTTCCAGCGCGATGTTGAACACCCCGGCGCGCTCGCACAGGGCGCCGGCCATGGCAGCAAGCAGCACCGGCATCATCAGATCGAGAACCTGCGAGAGAAGCATGTCGATCATCTCTATCGCCTCCTGAAGAGAATCGGGCGGGCGGAAAGGCAGAGGATGATCAAGGCCTGCAGAACCCAGGTGAGAACGGCGGGCAGACCGAGCGTCCGCTCCATGGCGAAACCGCCCACCTGCAAGGCCGCAAAGAAGACGGAGACGACGACGGTCGCGACCGGGCTCGCCATGGCGAGCACGGCCGCCATCAGCCCCGACCAGGTATAGCCGGGCGCAAGCAGGGCGCCGTCGGTGAAGCGGTATTGCTGGCCGAGGATGAGGAGCGCACCGACGAGGCCGGCGACAGCGCCGCTGAGAGCCCTGTTCATGCTCGATGAAGTGGACCTCCTCGGCTATATGCGCGTACTGGAAGAGGCACGCTACCGTGGCCGCCAGTATGGCATCAGCATGATGCTGATGTACCAGTCGGTCGGCCAACTGGAACGGCATTTCGGGAAGGACGGCGCAGTGTCATGGATCGACGGCTGCGCCTTTGCGAGCTACGCCGCGATCAAGGCGCTCGACACGGCGCGCAATGTCTCGGCGCAATGCGGGGAAATGACCGTCGAGGTGAAGGGCAGCTCGCGCAATATCGGCTGGGATACGAAAAACAGCGCGTCGCGGAAATCGGAGAGCGTCAACTTCCAGCGTCGGCCGCTGATCATGCCGCACGAAATCACGCAGTCGATGCGCAAGGACGAGCAGATCATCATTGTGCAGGGGCATCGCCCGATCCGCTGCGGACGGACGATCTATTTTAGGCGCAAGGAGATGGATGCCGCAGCTGAGGTCAATCGGTTCGTCAAAGTGGGCAGGCCGTAATGGCGCTGCAGGGATCAGCGCCAATCGGTACGGCGATACCGGCGTGGTCTTCCGTGCCAGGCGGCGCAATCCAGTCGACAAATTTCGAATAGCCCATGGAGACGCTGACGAAGCCTGCGGCCATCAGGAGGAAAACCCAGAACGGCGTCCCGTTGGCAGCCTCGGGCTTTACGAAGGCGACGAACGCCACCAGCGGCATGATGAGGCCGCCGAGCATCAGCACGTTGACGACCGGGCGAAACAGGCAAAGCAGCGAATAGGCGAGGTGCCAAATAAGATGGAGGATGCCCCCGAGGATGCCTAGCACGAGGGCAGGGAGCGCGCGGGCGATATGCCGGATCAGCCGCCAAAGCGGGTTCCGCTTATCGGGCCGTCCGTTCACTTCGACAGTGGCTTTGTCTTCGCTCATCGCGACAACACCCTTGTTCTGTAGGAATGCGCCGTCGACCGCCAGTCGGCACGTACTCTCGGATTTCAGTGAGTTTAGTCTTGGGGAATTGGGGTGGCAAGCGACGATCGGTTGGGTGATCGTCATTTCCAGAAGCGGAGAACCAATAGTATCGTCGCTGCAGGGGCCACGCCTATGCGACGCAGAAGGCCAGCGTGAACGCCTCTCTGAGGAGCGCGAGCCCCCTTGCGGCGACGCGGCCGGTCGATCCGGTCGTTTCGCCCCGCGAGAGTGAGCGTCACCGAAGGACGAGACGGCAACGCCGGCTCGGGGAGCGCCGGAACGGCGCGAGTAGGGAGCGGTCGGATGAAGGCCGGCTCGCCCAATTCACCCGTTATCCCAAGCCGCCAACCATCACGAAGATGAATCGGAGCATCGTATCGCCAACGGTCTGGAGAACAGGGGCATCCTCGGCGTCACCGGCTATCGCAATCCGACACCACCCAGGGATGGGATGATGCGCAAATCGAAATTCGCCTTCGAGACCGGGGCGGACACCGAGACTGGCGGCTATCGCTGCCCGCAAGGCCAATTGCTGACCTATGCCACCACGGACCGCAACGGTTACAGGCATTACACGTCCGACCCGGGGATCTGCCGCGACTGCCCGCTTCTGGCGTCCTGCACATCGATCGGCAAGGCGACGCGCTTCGGCCGGACGGATGCGCTCGTTACCCAGCCGATCGTCGTATCGTGGATCTCTGCATGGCATGTCTCCGCCTTGCGCGTCACGAAGGACGCGCGCCAGTGGCGACAAGCTCTGCCTCGCCGGAATTGATGGCGCGGCGGCGGCGACAACGGCATTCATGCCCGAGCCGCAAAGCCGGTTAATTGTCGTGCCGAACACCGACCAGAAGACCCGCGAGGAGCGAGGGCAAAATCGCGACATTGCGATTGTTCTCGTCCGCCTGGTTGGCGCAGCCGAAGATCACCTCGCCAACCGCTTCCTAGACGATGCCCGCGTTCCTCGCCATCAGGGCTTTCAGTGGGATGGCACCGAAATCGCCGGGGCGGACGGAGGACTCCGCGGAAGGCTCGTCGAAGTTGCATCGTATGAACTGGGGGCCCTTTCCTGAAACTCTCCGCCCCTGCCCACGCTGTTCTCATTGATCGCTGATCACTTTGGTCAGTTCAGTGTCGATCTCCAACGATCTTTTTCGCGCAGCCGAGACCGTTGCGTGAATCAGTGGAGACAACCCGTTTTCCGTATTCATCAATTCGGCGAGGCCCGCGGCAGTGGTCCCGTTTGGGCTCGTTACCTGCATCCGCAGTTCCGATGGGGTAGTGCTGCTTTGCGCCGCAATCGTCGCTGCACCTAGAACGGTTTGCTTGGCGACTTGGAGCGCAATATCGGGCGAAAGTCCATTCGCTTCGGCGGCGCCAGCAAGCGCCTCGATGAAGTGAAACACATAAGCCGGGCCGGATCCCGCGACAGCAGTGAAACAGTCCATCAGCGCTTCGTCCGCGATGATTTCCACTATTCCGAGGGACGACAGAAGCAGAAGCGCACTATCGGCCTGGTTGGGGGTTACCAGGTCGTTAAGAAAGCAGGCAATCACGCCCAGCCCTGTGGACACCGGCGTGTTCGGCATGCAACGGACAATTGCGATAGCATTGCCGGTATAGTTTTGAAGTGTTCTAACGTTTACCCCTGCGGCAATCGAAACGATGAAGCCGCCGGGCTTCAGGAAGGACGCGTAAAGCCGCGCGACGTCGCCGGCGATCTGCGGTTTGGTAGCAAGCACCACCGCGTCCACGCGCAGATTGTCAGGTAAGTCCTCGTAGGCAGCAAACACCACGGCGCCGTGCGCGCGAGCCCTGTCGCGCAAGGCCTCAGTTAGTTCGACGACCGAAAACCTATGTTGCGTAAATTCGGTCCATCGCTTCAGCAGGGCAAACCCCATATTCCCTGCGCCGATCAATAGGATGTCCATGCCCTGCTCCTCAAATTCTGTCAAATGGGTGGGAAAAGCGTCCCAGCGCGGGTGCAAGCGCGATTCCGACGAGGGGCCGTGTCAGATTAACAATGTCTAAACACTATATGATTCCGCGCTTGACGATCATATTTAGCGAATATTCCACATGCTCTCTCGCCACATCACCAGCTCGTTCAGGATCGCGGGCTAGGATCGCGTCGATCAAAGCAGCGTGCTGTTCCGAGGATGTAGCCATGTGCTCGGTGCTGTATAGGGCCTCGACAGAATAGTTGAACGCATAGAGCCGATTGGCGACGATCAGGCCGGCGAGGCGGGGATTGTTAGCTGCCCCAATGATGAGATCGTGGAACTGTTCGTTAGCCCGTATTCTCTCTAACCCGATCAGTGAGACGGCGGTCGCCATCGGGCGCGCGCCTTCCAGTGCGTCGAGCTGTTCCTTAGTTGCACGCGTGGCCGCCAATCGCGCTGCGTAGCTTTCCAAGGCGGCCCTAATTTCGTAGATTTGGATGATCTCCCCACGGGTGTGTTCATACACGAACCAGCGCCGCCGCCGGGATACGATTAGACCTTCCGAAGCGAGGATCTGCATGCTTTCCCTAACTGGCGTCCGGCTGACATTGAGGCGTTCGGCAATTTCCGCCTCGACCAGCGCCTGGTTGGGGCGCAGAATACCGTGTAGGATTTCCCCGCGCAGTGTCTGGTAGACATCATTGGACAGATGGGAGGAACTGCCTTCGCTGAAAGCAGAGCTTGCCTCCTTGTCGGAAAAGTCAGATAGCCGGCCCTCGCTGTAGTGTGCATTGGCGACTTTTCGCTGGATCATGATCGCCTTCCCTCGTGCATTAAAACTGTGTCTTGGTGAATTTTCCAAGCAGTAGCGACATCGTTCGCCCGATGGCAAGCGACAAAGTGGTTGTCTGCGATGGATCGATTCTCGGGCGTCACCTGCGCGCAAATAGCTTCAGCATAGCCGCAACGTGTCCGATAGCGACAGCCGATCTCCGTGCGAGAATCGGCATCGACGTTGGGGGCGGTCTGGCTGAGCCGGATTTTCGCGCCTGGCGCTGCAGACAAGAGAGATTGCGTGAAGGGATGCGAAGGGGCAGCGATTAGCCGCTTCGCTTCGCCCACCTCAACGAGCCCACCTTGATAGAGGACCGCAATGCGATCGGCGATGTAACGGGCTGCCGCGAGGTTGTGGGTGATAAAGATATATGTGAGGTTCAATTCTTTACGCAGGTCCTCGAACAGCGTCAGAATCTGCGCTTGAATCGACACATCGAGTGCCGAAATCGGCTCGTCAGCGACGACGACTTCAGGCTGCATAATAAGTGCACGTGCAATGCCGATACGCTGGCGTTGCCCCCCTGAGAATTCGTGCGGATACTTGCCGAGGGCGGAACCCGGAATCCCGACCAGATCGAGATAACGTCGCACGAGGCGATTTAAGTCTCCCCGCGGCACTAGTCTGTGAGCGCTCGGCCCTTCGGCGACGATGTCGCGTATAGTCATGCGCGGATCGAGCGAATCTGCCATATCTTGGAAAACCATCTGCACCTTACGGTGATAAGCGCGCCTTTCTCGCCGACCGAAATCGGTAAGACTTCGGTCGTGGAATTCCACTACCCCGCTTGTTGGGCTTAGCAGGCCGACCAAAATGCGGCCAAGCGTGGATTTCCCACTACCCGATTCGCCAAGTAGCGCTAGTGTTTCGCCGCGTCGCAATACGAGGTCTATGCTGTCGAGCACCCTGACGAATCCAGCCTTTCGTCGAAAGGCACCGGTTTCTACAGGATAGTCGAGGCAGACATTATTAGCCCGAAGCACTACCGGTGGATGGTCGTGGGTAGGGTTCGGTTCAAGCACCAAAGTCATCGTTGCAATCCCCCCTGCGAACGCGGCTGCGCCTCATCGTAGAGCCAACAGGCGACTTCGGCGCCGGCGTCACCAGCGAATGTTGGTGGATATTCGTCCAGGCACCGCCCGGTGACAAATTCGCAGCGGCTGGCGAACCGGCACCCCTTCGGCCATGATCGCGCATCCGGCACGCTACCCGGGATCGGCCTCAGTGTCGCTTCGGTATCAAGCGTCGGCATGGAGGCTAATAGCGCACGGGTATAGGGATGGCGTGGCCGCTGCAGCACTTCCGGGACTGGTCCACGTTCCACGATGCGGCCGGCGTACATCACCGCAACATCGTCGCAGGTTTCCTCCACCACGCCGAGATCGTGGGTGATGAGCAGTATGGCCACGCGCAGCCGTTTGCGCAGTTCGGCGAGAATAGTCAGAATCTGCGACTGCACGGTTACATCGAGTGCGGTGGTCGGCTCATCGGCCAAAAGCACGGCCGGGTCACAGGCCAAGGCGATGGCGATCATCACCCGCTGGCGCATACCGCCGGAAAGCTGGTGCGGATAGTCGTCCGCCCGCCGTGCGGCATCCTTGATTCCGACGAGGTCGAGAAGCTCAATGGCGCGCTTCTTCGCCTGCGCCTTGGTCATGCCGAGATGCAGGATGAGCGGTTCGCCGACCTGCCAGCCAACGGTGTGGACCGGGTTGAGGGCGGTCATCGGCTCCTGGAATACCATGGCGATGCGGCTGCCGCGTAGGCCCGCCAGTTGCTTGCGGGAAAGATTGCCGATGTCCCGACCCTCAAGGCGGATCACAGACCCCTCCTCGATCCTGACCGGCTCGTCGATTAGACCCATTATAGAGAAGGCGGTCAGGCTCTTGCCGCTGCCCGATTCGCCCACCAGCCCCAGCGCCCGCCCGGCTTTCAGCTTGAGATCGACTCCATCAACGGCGCGTACCAAGCCGCGCCGCGTATGAATGTACGTTCGCAAATTGCAACATTCGAGGACGGTTTCTTGCTCAAAGCTAGCGGTAGTCTGCATCTTCTTCCCTTGCCGTTGCGGAAACGGTCGATCGCGTTACTGTTCAATCACGATCATGTCGCGGCGAACCCGAGAATCCACCTCGCAACCCGTATCCGTGACGATCACCGTGTTGCAATGGCGGAAAGCACCTAGCCCGAAGACGCCGAGCATTGGCTCGATGCTGAAGGCCATACCGGGTTCTATTTCCAAATCGTTATAGAGACGGACGTCCAGCGGCAGCGCGCGATGGCCACCTTCGTAGGAGACGATACCGCGACCCATACCCGAGCCGAATTGCGATGGCTCGTAACCGTTCTTCTCCAGGATCTTTTTCGTCAACACATCGATCTCCGACATGCGCACACCGGGCTTGATAGCGTCGAACGCCGCCTCGTTGGCCTCGATCATGATGTCGAAAGCCCGCTTCACCTCGGCGGAGGGCGCGCCGACGGAAACCGTACGCTCTACGTTGCCCCAGTAACCCCACAGAAAACAATCGAAGATAGAATCGAGGATCATGCCCGGCTTCGCTGTCATGAAACGGTTCCAGGTGCACCATTCGCTGCTGCCGGCGCGTCTCGTTGCGTCGATGATGCCGGATGAGGTGTGGAGATAGAACGGCTTGTCTGAATGATGGTTGAGTATATGCGCAACCATGGCGGAACGGCACATTTCGTTGATTTCCGCCCCAGACATGCCGATCCGCAGGTTGTCGATGAGGCATTGTTGACCGACATCCGTCACCTCATCGGCCGCCGCAGCATACGCCGCCGACAACAGTTCCCCGACGAACAGGCGCCAGGCCATCGGCATCCTCAGCGCCGGCCTTGGCCTTGGCGGTATTATCGGGCCGGGCATTTCAGGGTATGTCTCCGACATTTCGCTCACGGCCCCGATCTGGCTGTCATTGATCCTTTCGGCAACCAGCGTCGTCATCACCACGTTTTGGGTGAAGGGCGCGAACGCGCCCGGCCAACTCGACGGCGTGGCTAAAAGTGTCGATATGCACGAAAGAGTGTCGTTCAGGTCGATCATCGCAGCGCCGGCCATCCGCGTGCTCATCATCGTCCTTCTCTGCCACTATTTTTCCTATGGCCTGTTCACCTCCGTAAGGACGATCCCGAAGCGATTGAGTCCCGAACCAAGCCGTTCGCGCGGCGGCCGGTCGACGATGGCGGAGCCACGCCATAGCGCCTCAGAGGCTGGTCCGGCCGTATAGCTGGTCGCTCGGTGCCGCCACCATCCATCTTCGAGAACACGATGCAGTACGCCATCCTGCGGGAAGAGTGAGGCACAGGAGCGCCGTATGTCGGCGCCCCTTGACGGTGAAAGGGCCACCGCAGTCACCCTGGTGGTCAGAATGTTGGCAAGTGCTGCAAGAAGACCGTACCCGGCCGGAAGCAGCAACTGATATGGGTCGGGAACCGTAAATCCGCCTATGCTCAGAGCTCCGCAGATAACGACACCGCCGCGAAGACCCGCGCCGACCGGAGACACCTTCTTTTCCCTGGAGCGCGCCAATAAAGGCCGACTGAATTGACGGAATTACCCCGGCGATCAATTTTACGCTGGCGTTGCTGAGCAGACGCCTTGTGTTGTTCTGTCTGCCATAAGTCGCGTTTCATCCTGGTTAGAGCCGGGGCAAGCCATGCCGCCCCGACCCGTGGGCGCTGCCGTCACATCGGATCGGTCAAGGCCCCCAGCTTGTCCGTCAGCTTCATGTTTTCTGAATAATCGACCGGGCAGCAGATGATGGACACGCCGTCCTCGGCCAGCGCCTTTTCCAGGGTGGGAAGCAGGTCGCCGGCGTTCTCGATCCGGTAGCCCTTCGCCCCGAAGCTCTCGGCATATTTCACGAAGTCGGGATTGCCGAAGTCCACGTCGCGATGGTGGCCGAGTTCAAGGTCCATCTTCCACTTGATCAGGCCATAGGCCTCGTCTTCCCAGATCAGCACCTTCAGCGGGATCTTTTCGCGCACCGCCGTTTCGATTTCCTGCGAATTCATCATGAAACTGCCGTCGCCCATCGCGGCCCGCACCTTTCGATCGGGCCTGGCCAGTTTGGCCGCGATGGCGCCCGGCAGCGAAAACGTCATGGTGGACAGGCCCCGTTCGAGATGATGCAGGTCAGCGGTGCCCGGGCAGGATAAAGCCGCGCCATCCACATCTTGATCGCGCCGGTATCGGCCAACACGATATCCTCGTCAAGCCCTTGGCGCACAGGCCGCCGCGCCTGGCATAGCGCTCCGCCTCGGTAACGCGTCCGCGCATATAGAGGAGCCATGCCTTGTAGCCCGCCAGGTCTGGATGGCTGAGCACGGTGGCGTCGCCGAGCTGATCCAGCCAGGCCAGAAGCTGCGCGAACGCACCCGCCGACAGCGCGCCATCGACATGGCGGCGCAGGAGAGCGACCGCCATTCCGGGATCGTCCGCGGCGACGGCATGGCGGATCGCCAGTGTCGGATCGCCCTGCGCGGCAAACCAGGCTGCCGCACGACGGTTCAGAACGACCCGCTCGGCGGGCGCCAGCCGGCACAGCAGGAATTCGCGGAAGAGATCATGATAGCGGAACCAGTCTCCGCGCGCGTCGAGCCCGTTGAGGAAAAGATCACCCCCGCCGGACCCGATCCGGCAGCGCCGCGCTGTCGGTCCGATCGCACAGCGCGTCGCACAAGGGGGCAGATAGCCGTTCCAGCACCGAGGTGGCGATCAGGAAGTCCCCGTATCTCCGGCGGTTGACTGTCCAGAACCTCGGCCGCGAGATAACCGGTGAAGAAGTGATGCCGGCCGTCCAGTTCCGCGAAGTCGGCGCTGTGGGTCGCGTTGTCTCCCCTTTGCAGCCAGAGCGCCGCCATTTGCAGCCCGGCAATCCAGCCGCCGATCCGGGACTCCAACTGGCGCGCCTGGTCCGGATCGATCGGCGCGGCCATGGTGCGGGTCAGGAACTGTTCGGCTTCAGGCGGGCTGAAGCGCAGGTCTGTCGCGTCGATTTCCGTTAGCCGCCCGTCCGCCCGCCAGCGCCCAACGGCAGATCCGGTTCGGTCCGCGAGGTCATGATGACATCGACATTGGCTGGCAGGTGATCCAGCGCATAACTCAACAGGCGCGACGTCGCGGGGCTGCCGGCGCGGTGCAGGTCCTCGAGAACCAGCGCCCAGCTGTCGGCCGTGTCGCCCAGATCGTTAAGCAGCCGCGCCATCACGGCGCGGGGATCGACCGTCGCCGGTTGCGCCAGCGCCAGCGCCGCCGCCTCGGCCCGGCCGGCATCGTTGGAGCGCAGGGCGGCCACCAGGTGGCTGACCAGGGCGAGGGGTTCGAGGTCGTCTTCTTCCAGCGCCAGCCAGACCGGATACCGCTGGGGCGGCTCGCCGCTCAACCAGCCCCTGAGCGCGGTGGTTTTGCCAAAGCCTGCCGGCGCGACCAGAAGCGTGATCTGGCGGCGCGCGTCCAGCATCCGCGAAAGTCGCGGGCGCGGTTGATGGTATGCCGGTGGCGCGGGCAGGCCAAGTCGCGTGCTGGCCAGGACGGTGTCGTTTCGCCCGGCCCCGGTGGATTTCGGCATGCCATCCCCTCTGTCCGTCGCGGCCAGCTTTTCACAACGCCCTAACTTTGGATAGGGGCAATTTTTGCCGTCCGCGCCGACATTGAATGCATTGCCGCGCCGACCGCGCATCCCGTCGATCAACCGGTGCCCGGCCCGGAGGGAGACCTGCCGCCCGACTGGATGGATCATATTCACCAGTAAAACAACAAATCCCGTCGGGAATGCCAGATGGTTTCAGACGGGCAGGCTCCGGACCGGTGCCGGCATTCAGGCCATTTCCGCCGAGCCGATGATCCTGGTTCCCATCCGGTCCCCGAGGGCGGCGTCGAGAAGAACCTTCGCGATTCTGGCAGCAGGATTGATCCGCCATGCCCTGGGCAGGACCGGCCCCAGCCGTTTCAGGACGAGCAGCGCGAGGTGTTCGCCGGCGCGTCGTTCCGTTCTGTCGCCGCCGATCAGCCCGGGTCGCAGGATCGTCAGCGACGGGAAGGCGAGCGCCGTCAGATCGGCTTCCGTCTCACCCTTCACGCGTGAATAGAAAACGGGCGAGTTTCGGTTCGCGCCCTTGGCGGAGACGACGGCAAAGCGCGGGGTTCCATGCGCTCTGGCGAGCCGGGCGACGGCAAGCGGATAGTCATGATCGACCTCGCGAAACGCCTCTCGCGAACCCGCCTTGCCGATCGTCGTTCCGAGGGTGCAGATGGCTGCGTCAGCCTTCCACCAGTCGGCCTCTTGCGGCAGGTCGTCGAAACGGACGATCGGTGCGACCAGTTTGCGATGACTGGTACTGAGAGGACGGCGTGAGGGGGCAATCACGGTTTCGACCCGCGGATCTTCGAGGGCTTGCGTCAAGACCTGGTGGCCGACGAGACCGGTTGCGCCGATCAGCAGAAGTTTCATGTCAAGCCTCCGAAGCTTTCCGGTCCCAGATTTCGTTCTGCTCCTTGCGAACCATGTCCGCCGCGCTCGCAGGGCGGACAGTGCGGTAGGCCGGGTTAACGGCTTCGATAACCTCGATCATCGCTTCGATCATGTCATCGGGATCGTGCTGGCGGTCGAGTTCGCGCACCGGCCAATGCGCGATCACGCGCTCGCCCTGGCCCCACCATTGGTCCATGCTCTCCATGCCGGTGTCGTTGAAACCGGTGCGGAAGGCGCCGGGATTGACGGTCACCACCTC
>NZ_QFBC01000023.1 GCF_003122325.1 Rhizobium album | reverse complement strand
TCCAGGCTCTCGCTGCGGAGAGGAGTGTACGGGATCGCAAGCGGTTTGCTTGAGCCGTGTGCGGGGAAACTCGCAAGCACGGTTCTGAGGGGGCGGGGCAGCGGCGACGCTGCCCCGCTACCCGACCGGGAGCTCGGAGCTGCGGTTCGCAAGGGCGAAACCGGCTCGACTGTGGTGTTCGCAAGCCGCTTCACCAAGTCGGAGACCGACGGCAATGGCAACGAGGTCGACCGGGAAATACCTTTCCTGAAGGCGTATTGCGTGTTCAATGTGGACCAGATCGACGGTCTGCCGGACCATCACTACCATCGTCCGGAACCGGCTCTCGATCCGGTCGAGCGGATAAAGAATGCCGATCGCTTCTTCCGCAATACCGGCGCCGTTATCCGACATGGCGGGTCGCAAGCCTACTATTCGCCGGTGACCGACCATATCCAGATGCCGCCGTTCCAGGCCTTCCGCGATGCGGCTTCCTACGCGGCAACGCTGAGTCATGAGGCAACGCACTGGACCGCGAACCCGCGGCGCGTGGGCCGCGATCTCAGCCGTTATGCCAAGGACAAGAGCGAGCGCGCCCGCGAGGAACTCATTGCAGAGCTCGGTAGCTGCTTCCTATGCGCCGACCTTGGAATCGTACCGGAGCTCGAGCCACGGCCCGATCACGCGTCGTACCTTGCCTCATGGCTCGCCGTGCTTTCCGAAGACAGGCGGGCGATTTTTCAGGCGGCCGCTCATGCGCAGAGGGCAGTCACCTTCCTGCACGATCTGCAGCCTGATGCAGCTGAGGAGAAAGTCGCGGCCTAGAAATCAGCGTCGGTCGTTGTCACCGCCAACGGCCGACACCTCTCTTGGCTCTCTCTGCTTGAGCGCGCCCTGATCTGGTGTCAGGTCCAGCTTGCCCCAGATCGAGGTTTTGCGGTCGGTCGGTTTGAGCTTTCGGGATTGCTTGATTTCGACGGTAAACGGCTTTGTCTGCTGACGCATGTATCCTCCAGGCGACGAATCGCGAGCACACGATACCGGGTTGATTGCTGGAGGCAACTCCGACTCTGGCCGGTCCGTCACCACCGAATTGCGGCTCTGGCATTGCGACAGAGAAACGGTGCGGCCACAGCAATGTTCCGCCGGGTGAGGCGGTGGCAGGTTGCGTTGCTATCAGCGTGTTCCTCTTGACCCGTCCACGTCCTTTGCGGGCTCGATGAGGCATGTCTGATCGGGGAGCGGTTTCGCCTCGATCGTCTTCCCGCAACGGCCATCGAAACTTTCTTCCCCTGCCGGCTACGCCGCCATTCCTCGCGCGGCAACAAAGTTTCTTCCGGCCGTCCTGCATTCCATTCCGGCCTTATCAGGTGCGGTCCGATCGTCCCCGATCCTTGCGACAGTCATCGAGGCCGCGAAGGGCGCGGCTCGAAACCAACGAAAGGAACACGAAAATGGCAACGATCGGCACCTTCACCTCCACCGAAAACGGCTTCACCGGCTCGATCCGCACGCTGGCCCTCAACGTCAAGGCCCGCATCGCCCGCATCGAGAACCCCTCCGACAAGGGCCCGCACTTCCGCATCTATGCCGGCAATGTCGAGCTCGGGGCTGCCTGGCAGAAGACCTCCGAACAGGGCCGCGACTACCTCTCGGTCAAGCTGGACGATCCGAGCTTCCCCGCTCCGATCTACGCAACGCTCTCCGAAGTCGAAGGCGAAGACGGCCTCCAGCTCATCTGGTCCCGCCCCAACCGCGACTGAGGTCCTCGAGGCTCCGCCCACCGGGCGGGGCCTCCTCCCGACAACAGGGCGGCCTCCTTCGTGCCGCGGCTTTTTCCCGTCCGTCCTTCCATATTGGATGAAAATGGATGGAAAAATGGATCTCGCTATGTCATACCCCATTTGGATGGAAACGGATGGGATAATGGATGACGGCGCTCGATCTCTCCAAATTGCGTATCACGCCTGAGATCCTTTCGTTGATCGCCGAGATTGACGAATTCAAAGGCGCCTGGCGAGCGCTTGGTCGCATCGCACCCGATCGGCTGTCCAGCTTGCGGCGGGTTGCGACGATCGAAAGCATCGGATCGTCGACACGTATCGAGGGCGCGAAATTAAGCGACCGCGAGGTCGAAAGGCTGCTCTCGAACCTCCGTATCGGCTCGTTCTCCAGCCGAGACGAACAGGAGGTTGCCGGCTATGCCGAGGTGATGGAGACGATCTTCTCTGCCTTCGACGCAATCCCGCTTAACGAAAACCACATCCGCCAACTGCATCGGGATCTGCTCGCGCACTCGGTCAAAGATGAACGACATAGGGGAAACTGGAAAACCCTTGCCAACAACGTCGAAGCCTTCGACGAGGATGGACGAAGCCTGGGCGTCGTCTTCGCGACAGCCTCCCCTTTCGATACGCCGGGCCGAATGTCGGAACTGGTGGCCTGGCAACAAGCTCAGGAGAAGGATGGCACGTTTCACCCTCTGCTCGTCGTCGCTGTCTTCGTCGTCGTCTTTCTGGAAATCCATCCTTTCCAGGATGGCAATGGCCGACTGTCGCGCGCTCTGACCACTTTGCTGCTTCTTCGGGCGGGTTATTCCTATGTGCCGTACAGCTCACTGGAAAGTGTTATCGAGCAGAACAAGGAAGCCTATTATCTCGCGCTTCGCCGAACGCAGGGCACGATACGAACGGACCAACAGGACTGGAATCCGTGGGTCGAGTTTTTCCTGCGGAGTCTGCAACGCCAGAAGCAGCGTCTCGAGCGCAAGATCGAGCGTGAGCGCATTCTCCTCGGCGACCTGCCGGAGTTGTCCGTCGCGATCCTCGAACTGGCGCGTGAACGCGGGCGCGTCACGGTGATGGATGTGGCCAAAGCGACAGGCGCGAGCCGCAACACCGTCAAGGATCATCTTCGGGCGCTGACCGAGCAGGGACATCTGACCCTCCACGGAGCCGGTCGTGGGACCTGGTACGGCTTAAGCTGACGCCGGAGCGAAGCGTCCGCCGATCAGCCGAAATCGGTGCTATGGTCCAATTGTGCGCAGCCGCCATTGCCACGTGCCTTTGCCTGATATAGCGGGGCTCCATTCGCGGGCTCGATGAGGCATGTCTGAGCGGAGACCGGCTTCGCCTCGATCGTCCTCCCGCAACGGCCATCCGAAACTTTCTCCCCCTGCGAACGCAACCCCACTCGACAGGCCGAGCGGGGACCCCGGCGTGCCGCATTCCTCGCGCAGCAACAAAGTTCCTCCCGGCCGCCCTCCATTTCATTGCGGCCCGGCAAGCCACCCCATGGCGCGATGCGCAATGGGGACCCCGGGGGTGCGGTCCGATCGTCCCCGGTCCTTTCGACAGCCATCGAGGCCGCGAAGGGCGCGCCCGAAACCAACGAAAGGAACACCACAATGGCAACGATCGGCACCTTCACCTCCGCCGAAACCGGCTTCAACGGCTCGATCCGCACGCTGGCTCTCAACGTCAAGGCTCGCATCGCCCGCGTCGAGAACCCCTCCGACAAGGGCCCGCACTTCCGCATCTATGCCGGCAATGTCGAGCTCGGTGCTGCCTGGCAGAAGACCTCCGAACAGGGCCGCGACTACCTCTCGGTCAAGCTGGACGATCCGAGCTTCCCCGCTCCGATCTACGCAACGCTCTCCGAAGTCGAGGGCGAAGACGGCCTCCAGCTCATCTGGTCCCGCCCCAACCGCGACTGAGGTCCTCGAGGCTCCGCCCGCCGGACGGGGCCTCCTCCCGACAACAGGAGAGGCCGGCACCAGGCGTTGAGCCTGGCTCCGGCTTTATCGGTGCCATACGGAAACCGAGGATAGCCGCTCAGATCGACCGAGGGTGCCGGGCCGGCCTGACGGCGTCAAGGACATCGCGGCTCCCCCAATTTTGCCTCCACTCCGTTTCCCTGCGCTCCGACAAAATCGGCTCCCCCACTCGCCGCCGCTGGCGGTCGCCTGCGCGATCCCTGACCCCGCCACCCCGTCCCGCCCCGCGAGCTCGTCTTTCACGAACTCAAGGAGATGAGACCATGACGATCGAACAGCACATCGAAGAACTGCGTGCCGAACTGAGGAACGCATCGGACGCGGCCGAGCGGCGTCAAATCGAGGCGGAGCTCCAACTCGCCGAGGCCGATCTGGCCGTCATGCTTGCCGAACAGCAGGGCGCCGTCGAAGCCGAGCCGCCATTCTGAGCGGCTCGTTCCCCCTGTTATTTGAGCCGGTCAGCCGGCTCGACCGGCCTCCCGGCTGTCAGGGATTTCACCCCTCAACGCTCCCCCGGCTCCCGCCGGATACGGTCGCGTCCCCTAGGGGTCCGCGGGTCTCTTCTCTCTATGACCTCCCATCCTACTCGGGCGCTTTACTATCAACTTGCTGGACGATCTCGAATTCGAATTCGACACGCACGAATATCGCATCAACGGCGGCGATTGGGCCATCGCTTTGACGGCGGACGATACCGGCGTTGAAATCGACTACCCGGAGCTGATCGCGCTCACTGACGACGAAATCGGCTCACTTGCCCTGATTATCACGGCGATCACGCGGGAAACCGGCATCCCGGTAAATGCGTCCCATATCAGCTACGACGGTCGCGCAGGATCATAATCAATCTTGCGGTGCAGTTTCATCCGAGGGGCGGCGAGAGCCGCCTCTCAATAGGGATGTCGAGGAGGCATCGCGATCGTAGCGATGGCGACCAGTTGAGCCTCTCCCTTTCGATCCTGCTGTCATCTCTCACCGGGGATGTTGCAGCCCGTTCGTCACGACGCAACCTGCCGCCGCCAGAATTTTCCCCACAGCACTGCTGCTCCTCGCGGATCAAAATTCAGTCGCCGGCAAGTCCTCCGCATTCGTTTCGGCCCTAGGCGCAACCCCATTGCGCTCACGCAACGGGGACCCCGGGGTGCGTCCCTCCTTTCCGGTCTGCCGACTATCCCCGCGATGACCGCAATTCGAAAGGAGAAACAACATGCAACAGCTCGCTCAATTCCTCGCCGCCACCGGCCGTCGGCTCCGTACTCTCTGCAAGGTGATCAGCCACTTCTTCCGCAAGGGTAAGCTCGGCATGAAGCTCGTGATCAAGATCCCCTTCTTCGTCGAGATCGAAGTGTCCCTTGAGACCGACTGGGACCGGCGTCGATGAAACGCCCTCTTGGCCCGCTTCGGCGGGCCTTTCCCAACTTGCCACAGAGGCGCGCGGCCGGTAACCGCGTTTGCGCTTTTGTCGAAGCAGATCGAGAAACAGTTCGACAGCTTCCTCTTCCCGCCCGAAATTATGGACCCTCATTTGACCCTTCGCGCCAATGCGGCCCCACTTCCTGAGCAGGCAAACATCGCCAAAGAGGTTCGGTTCGATCGACATGGCGTAGTAGCGTGCCATGTTCTTTGCCACGTCCGTGCGTTCGACATAGAGATGGTAGGGTTGCGCGATCATGAGACCAGAATCGTCGATCGCGGGAATCGCGTCCAACGACACTTTTGAATCGGTCGGGGTGGATCGATTCACATCGGTGATGAAATCGGAAATGTCATGACAGGCTTGGGCGAGACGCCTTCGGCGCACGGCTCTATTCGCGGTGCTCACGGAGCCCGCACACGGTCTCCGCCCCATGGGTGACGATCCTCTCGCTGCTCTCAGCCGCACCATCCGTGTCGAGCGCCGTCCCAGCGCCGGGCGAGGCCCTCGTTGACGAGAGTGTCTCCGAGCGAGCGGCCTGCCCGCGTCACGGTACGGAGCTTGCGGCCATACTTGTCTTCGTCGCGCAATCCGGCCGAAAGCGAGAACTTGCCGGCATTGAGCAGCGCCAGCAGGCGTGCTTTCGCGACCTCGCCCTTGACCCTTTCCGCCTCGCAGCGTGGCGGGCTGAGTTCCGGCGTGTCGATATCCGCGATGCGGATTTTCTCGCCGTCGAACCAGAACGTATCGCCGTCGACGATGCAGCTCACATGGCGATCTGCACCGCAGAATGAAAATGCCGCCGAGGATGAATCCGCTGTCGGTGTCCTGGCCGCAGCCACAAGCCCAGAAAGACTATCAGCGCCCTCGAACGCAAGCCAGCCTCCCGCAGCAATGATCATGGCGCAGAGGATCGCGATCAGGGGTTTGCGCGGGCGGCTCGGTCCCGATCGGGGTGACTTCCCCTGCCAGCGATGTCGATCGTTCCTGCTGCCGGACTTCCGCGGCTTTCTGAGCGGAACCACATTCGATTTCGTCACCTCGGTCCTATCCTGTTTGCCCCAACCTATCTCGACTTCGGTTTCATCCGCGTTTACGAGCAAGCGTGCTATCAGACGGTGTGCGGTAGCGAGGCACAGTCGATCCCGCCTCCCCTTCGGGCCACTTTGTTGAGGTTCCTGCGGCTGCGCTGTTTCCCGCTCCTCGCACGACGAGAATTCCCGAAATCCCGCCCTTTCGTGCGGCGCTCACGCTGATTTCTTCGATACTCTTCATTTTTCTGGATCGACCTTGCTCGCTGCGCTGCGCGTCGGCTCGATCAGAGGGGCTTCGGCTGTGCTTCCAAGCTTGTGAAACCTGTTCGTGCCAACACAAGCTTTCATGTCGTCGCGTCGAAACCAGATTGCGCGGCCGCATCGAAGCGGCGCGTTCCCCGCCGTGAAGACGATCTGTTCGTCAGCGCGCATGCGAAGAACTTCGTGCGGCTGGATCAACGGTCGTGCGGCCAACTGCTTCGACCGCGTCCGCGACGATCCTTTCATCTGCGAGCTTCGGCTGACCTGGTCGATCTCGACCGTCGACATGCCGCAGCGACGCGAGATGTAGTCGGCGGTTTCCGTATCGTTGATCGCAGCGAAACTGATCCAGCTCGCGCTCTCGAACCACTTGCTCGCGGCATCGCGGCCGCCGTAGGTTTCCCGCATCTGGCCGATCGACTGGTAGATCATGAGAAGCGTGATGCCATACTTCCGGCCGGCGTCGCGCGCGGTCTCCAGGATCCGCATGTAGCCAAGGCGGGCAACCTCATCGAGGAGGAACAGTGCTCTGCCCTTCATCAAACCATCGCGGTTATAATTTGCATTGAGGAACGAGCCGATGATGACGCGTGCGAGGCCCGCATGCGTCTCCAGGGTTTTGAGATCAATGTTGATGAAGACGTCGGTGTTTCCCTCGGCAAGATCCCCCGTTGAAAACGTCTTGCCCGAAACCAACGCGGCGTAGTTCGGATAGGACAGCCAGTGGGTTTCCTTGATCGCATTGGCATAGACGCCGGAGAAGGTTTCAGGTGTCATGTTCACGAAAGCCGCGACATTTTCCTTCACGAAATCCGAGTCCGAATTGTCGTAGATCTCCTGCAGGCGTTGACGCAATTGCGGTTCCGGTTCGGAGAGATTGGCGCGCACCTGGCGAAGCGTCTGGCTCTCCTTCTCCGTATGACCGGACAGGCAAACGTCCGCGATCATCGCGGTGAGCAATTGCAGTGCCGAGGCGCGGAAGAAGTCGTCGCGGACGCCACGTGTCCCGCCGCTGTCACTCATGATCCAGGACGCAACGGATGCGATATCCTCCTCCTTGGTGCCGCCGAATAGCCCGACCCAGTCCAGCGCGTTGAAGCCGGTCTCCGGCTTTTTGGGATCGAGGACGAAGACGTCGCGGTCCGCGCCGGTACGATGGGCAGTGACCATCGGCGCCACCTCGTTCGACGGATCGAGAACGATCAGCGAGCCGCCCCATTTCAAAGCGGTCGGGATTGTCACCGACGTCGTCTTGAAACCGCCGGAACCGGCGAACACGATACCATGCGACGAACCGAACGAGCCGTCGAAGCAGAGCAACAGTGACGTGCCGCCGGCGCCCCATGTTTCGGGATTGTCGGCCCGAAACGAGCGCTCCGCGACGCTGTCCCTATCGACGCGGTATTGTTCGCCGATCACGATACCGCCGGCGTCCGAAAACAGCTTCTCGGCATCGGCAAGCTTCATCCAATCCGCCTCGCCGTGCAGCGCTCGCTTGCCACGAACACGCCTTGGCTCGGCACTGGCGAACGCGGCGTTACCGACGAGCGCAACGCGTAGCGCAAAGCAGGTTGACATTGCCGCGGCCCCTGCTCCGATCAACGTGGCGGGATCGACATAGGCGATAATGGACTTGCCCATTGGCACCTGGTCCGTGAGTGCCGACAACCGGATCGTTTCGCGAAGCGCGGCAATCAGGATCGTCGCCACACTGCCGGCGACGACGCCCCACCCTGCGGTCTTGACCCTGATCGCGCCGGCGCTCGCGAACAGGAAGACGATGCCGATGAGCGCCGCGGTCAGATAGGGCACAGCGATGCCGGTTCGGCCGAGCGCTTGTCGTGCCGCCTCCGTCTTCCCGAAGGCAGACAGCCAGTGCTCGACCCCCGTGATGGCGACGGCGGCCAGGATCATCAATGCGACGGGCGCGATGAAGAGCATGATCCTATTCATCGCTTTTCCCGAAGGCCTCCGCGCCGATCGCCAGCAGCCGCGATCTTTCCGTGTCGTCGCTTTTCAGGCGCCGGCTCACATCGATGAGGGCGCCCAGCAAAAGCGCCCGCTTCTCGTAGCGAAGACCCGCTTTGACGATCAGGCCGCCGAGCTCGATCTTTTCCCGCGTGTCCTTTTTGCGGGCGTCGGCTGTGGTCGTGCGCGCCATCCGCTCAAGCCTCAGCAGTCCCGCTCGCAGACGCACCAGTCGCGTTCTGCGCGGACGATGCGCTGCTTTCGCCTGTGCCCGCCCCCCTCTTCCCTCCGCCTGTGCGAACCTCGCCTCCGCGAAACCGTTTCGCCAGGTCCTCGAAGGCAGCCTGCAGCTCCGGCTCGTCGACTTCGATCTCGCCGAGCCCGGCTTTGAGCGCGACCCGGCCGATGCGCTCGGCCTCACGGGTTTCTGCTGCCTTGAGCTGTTCCTGGAGTTTGGCGATTTCGTCGCGGATCTTGGAGGATGGTTTCTTCATTCCGTTTGTCTCCCTTGAGTGAGAAAGCTTGTCTTTCGAACCCAGTTTCAGGGAGGCGAGTGCGGAACGCACTACTGTGAATCCTACAATCGCCAAAGCGCAAGCTTTGGTGAATGATCCCGGCCGTTCCGAAGGAGCGGATCCGAAGGGCGCAATTATACGTCGCTGGCGCGACGTGTTGCTGAGAGAGCCTGGCGGGGCCGCCGCTCCCGACGAACGCATTGATTTCGTTCGCAACCGGGAGAGAACTCCGCCGTGGCCGTCCCTCACTTCTCCGTCACCGTCGTCGCTCGTGGTTCCGGCCGCAGCGCCGTCCTGTCGGCGGCCTACCGGCACTGCGCTAAGATGGAGTTCGAGCGGGAAGCCCGGACGATTGACTACACGCGAAAGCAGGCGCTCCTGCATGAGGAGTTCGTGATCCCTGCCGACGCGCCGGAATGGCTTCGTTCGATGATCGCCGACCGGTCGGTGTCCGGGGCGTCCGAGGCCTTCTGGAACAAGGTCGAAGATTTCGAGAAGCGCTCTGACGCCCAGCTTGCCAAGGATGTGACGATCGCCTTGCCGATCGAACTGACGGCCGAGCAGAATATCGCGCTCGTGCGGGATTTCGTCGATCGGCACATTACATCGAAGGGTATGGTGGCCGACTGGGTCTATCACGACGCCCCCGGCAATCCGCATGTCCATCTCATGACCACCTTGCGGCCGCTGACTGCGGACGGTTTCGGCGCCAAGAAGGTCGCGGTGACAGGACCGGACGGCAATCCGATCCGCAACGACGCCGGCAAAATCGTCTATCAGCTCTGGGCCGGAGGCATCGAGGATTTCAATGCTTTTCGCGACGGATGGTTTGCCTGCCAGAACCGGCATCTGGCGCTGGCCGGTCTCGACCTTCGCGTCGATGGACGGTCCTTCGAAAAGCAGGGGATCGATCTCCAACCGACCATCCACCTTGGTGTCGGCACCAAAGCGATCGAACGGAAATCCGATGAGGCCTCGAAGCCGGTCGAGCTCGAGCGCATCGAGCTGCAGGACGCGCGGAGAGCCGAGAACGCGAAACGGATCGACCGCAATCCGAAACTCGTTATCGACCTGATCACCCGTGAGAAGAGTGTCTTCGACGAGCGTGATGTCGCCAAGATCTTGCATCGTTACATCGACGATCCCGCCCTGTTCCAAAGCCTCATGGTCCGGATTATCCTGCATCCCGACACGTTCCGCCTTGAGCGCGAGCGGATCGACCTTGCCACCGGCTCCAGATTGCCCGCCAAGTACACGACACGCGAAATGATCCGGCTCGAAGCGGAGATGGCCAATCGCGCGATCTGGCTGTCGCAGCGTTCGTCGCATGGCGTGCGGGACGCGGTGCTCGCCGCGACATTCGAGCGCCATGAGCTTCTTTCGGATGAGCAGAAAATTGCAATCGAGCACGTGGCAGGAGCCGAGCGGATCGCCGCCGTGATCGGCCGCGCCGGCGCCGGCAAGACGACGATGATGAAGGCGGCGCGCGAGGCCTGGGAAGCGGCTGGTTATCAGGTCGTAGGTGCAGCACTTGCAGGCAAGGCGGCCGAAGGACTGGAGAAGGAAGCCGGGATCGTCTCTCGCACGTTGGCGTCCTGGGAACTGCGCTGGAATGAGGGTCGCAACCAGCTCGATAGCAAGACGGTCTTCGTCCTGGACGAGGCCGGCATGGTGTCGTCGCGGCAGATGGCGCTGTTCGTCGAAGCCGTGACGAAGGCCGGCGCTAAGCTCGTTCTCATCGGCGATCCGGAACAGCTCCAACCGATCGAAGCCGGCGCTGCATTTCGTGCGATTGCCGATCGCATCGGCTACGCCGAACTCGAAACCATATATCGGCAGCGTAAGCAATGGATGCGCGATGCGTCGCTCGACCTGGCGCGCGGCAACGTTGGCAAGGCAGTCGACGCCTACCGTGCCAATGGCAAGGTGATCGGCTGGGATCTGAAGGCCGAGGTCGTCGACAACCTGATCGCCGCCTGGGACCGCGACTACGATCCGGCAAAGACGTCGCTGATCCTCGCCCATTTGCGCCGGGACGTTCACATGCTCAACCAGATGGCCCGCATCAGGCTGGTCGAACGCGGGGTTCTCGATGAAGGGACCATGTTCGAGACGGCGGATGGCGATCGCAACTTTGCCGTCGGCGACCAGATCGTATTCCTCAAGAACGAGGGGTCGCTTGGCGTCAAGAACGGCATGCTGGCCAAGGTCGTCGAGACCGGACCGGGTCGCATCATCGCACAGATCGGCGATGGCGAGCATGCGCGCCAGGTGCTGGTCGAACAACGCTTCTACAACAACCTCGACTATGGCTATGCCACGACAATCCACAAGAGCCAGGGCGCGACCGTCGACCGGGTGAAGGTCCTCGCGTCGCTGTCGCTCGATCGGCATCTGACCTATGTCGCCATGACGCGCCATCGTGAGGACCTTGCCGTCTATTACGGGCGTAGATCTTTCGCGAAGAACGGTGGGTTGATCCCGATCCTGTCGCGACGAAATGCGAAGGAAACGACTCTCGACTACGAGAAAAGCGCCTTCTATCGCCAGGCGCTTCGTTTTGCTGAAGCGCGCGGGCTCAATCTCGTCAACGTGGCCCGCACGCTCCTGCGTGACCGGCTGGAATGGACAGTCAGGCAAAAACAAAAGTTCGTCGATCTTGGTGCGCGCCTTGCCGCCGTCGCCGGCAGGCTCGGGCTCGTCCTTGGCACCCCGCAATCCCCAAATCGAACCAGCACCAAGGAGGCCAAGCCGATGGTTACAGGTATCACCACCTTTGCCAAATCGATCGATCAGGCGATCGAGGACAAGCTCGCAGCCGATCCCGGCTTGAAGAAGCAGTGGGAGGAGGTCTCGACCCGTTTCCACCTCGTCTACGCGCAGCCAGAAAGCGCGTTCAAGGCGATCAATGCCGACGCAATGCTGAAGGACGAGAGTGTTGCGAAATCCACACTGGCGACGATCGGATCGAACCCTGAGCACTTCGGTGCGCTGAAGGGCAAGACCGGTATGTTCGCAAGTCGCGCCGACAGGCAGGAGCGAGAGAAGGCTGAGACCAACGCGCCTGCGCTGGCCCGCAACTTAGAGCGCTATCTGCGCCAGCGCGCGGAAGCGGAACACAAGTATGAGTTGGAGGAACGTGCGGTCCGTCTGAAGGTGTCCATCGATATTCCGGCGCTCTCGGCTAACGCGAAACAAACACTCGAAAGGGTTCGCGATGCGATCGACCGGAACGATCTGCCGGCCGGTCTCGAATATGCGCTCGCCGACAAGATGGTGAAGGCGGAACTGGAGGGATTTGCGAGAGCCGTGTCGGAGCGTTTCGGCGAGCGCACCTTCCTGCCTCTTGCTGCAAAAGACACGAGCGGACAGACATTTAACACCGTCACCGCGGGGATGACGCCCGGCCAGAAGGCTGAAGTGCAATCCGCATGGAATTTAATGCGCACCGCGCAGCAGGTGGCCGCGCATGAGCGCACGACCGAGGCGTTGAAACAGGCAGAAGCCCTGCGCCAGACGAAGAGCCAGGGGCTCTCCCTGAAATGACGGCGCAAGTCTCTGCACGTCGGATGGGAGGTGCGCAACGATCGAATGCTGTCGCTCTCTTGTTGGTGGCGGCATTCATCGTTGGGGGCAGCGTTGCTGCGGCCATCATCGGCGGCTACCGCATCAACCTGACTCCGAGCGAACCCCTCGGCCTCTGGCGTATCGTCGCGCTCGATCGTTCGGCATCGGCGGGCGACCTCGTCTTCATTTGCCCTCCGCAAATGCCTGTCATGCGCGAGGCGCGAGAGCGTGGCTATCTCCGATCGGGAACCTGCCCGAGCGCGGTCGCGCCGCTCATCAAGACGGTCATCGCCGTCGCCGGGCAACAAGTCGAAATCGGCGCTGGCGTAACGATCGACGGGCGCCGGGTCGCATTTTCCGCTCTGGCTGAGCGGGACGGCAAGGGTCGGCCGATGAAGCCTTATCGCGGCGGCATCGTGCCGGAGGAGAGTGTCTTTCTCCACTCACCGTTCCGGGGCTCCTATGACTCCCGCTATTTCGGCCCCCTGCCCGCATCCGGCATTCTCGGCCTGGCACAACAGGTGCTCACCTATGCGCCGTGAGCAGCTCCAGCCAACCGCATTGATTGCTGTTTCAATCGTCGCCGGGACGGTGGGATGGAGTGGCCATGTCCTTCTCCTTCCGCTCGCGTTCGCGTTTCCGGTTCTCTGGGCGCTTGCGCGAACGAGAGCGATGTCCGCGTTTGTCTCGACCGGCTATTTCCTGGCCGCATCCCGGGGATTGCCGCAGGGCGTTGCCAACTTCTATTCCTCGGACCTCTGGCCTGGATTATTGCTCTTGCTCTGTGCGTCCGCCGGCTTCGTCATCGTGCACACCGTCCTCTGGACGAAGAGGAAGGGTGCTCGTCCGTGTCGCTATCTTCTGGCAGCGGGTCTGATGGCCATTCCGCCATTCGGCATCACCGGCTGGGCGCATCCGATCACCGCCGCTGGCGTACTGTTTCCAGGGTGGGGATGGTGGGGGCTGGTTGCCGCGACAGCCGGCCTAATAGGCCTCGTAACCCGCATGTGGCCAGCTGTCGCGATTGTCCTGGCAGGCTTTTGGATCTGCTCCGCCGCAACCTGGGACGACCCGAACCTACCGGAATCCTGGCAAGGGGTCGATCTCGAAATGGGAGCATCGCTGGGCCGCGACGCCAGCATTGAGCGCCACCGTGATTTGATTGTCACGGTGAAGGATCGGGCATCCGGCGGCGCCCGCACCATTGTTCTTCCCGAGAGCGCGCTGGGTTTCTGGACACCAACCGTCGAGCGGCTCTGGGTGCGAGCACTACAGGGAACTGACACCACCGTCATCGCCGGTGCTGCGGACGTCGATGCAGGCGGATACGATAATGTGCTCATCGCCATCTCGGGCGCCGGCGCCCAAATCGTCTACCGCGAGCGGATGCCGGTCCCAGGTTCGATGTGGCAGCCGTGGCGCTCCGTGCTAGGGGCAAGCGGCGGGGCGCGGGCGCACTTCTTCGAAAACCCGGTCGCAGCCGTTGCCGACAGCCGGATCGCGCCGCTGATCTGCTACGAGCAGCTCATCGTCTGGCCCGTTCTCCAATCCATGCTCCACGATCCGGACGTCATCGTCGCCGTCGGCAACGGCTGGTGGACCAAAGGGACATCCATCGTCGCCATCCAGCGCGTCAGCGTTGAAGCCTGGGCGCGCCTGTTCGCCAAATCCCTCGTCCTTTCCTTCAACACCTGAATGCCAAGGAGCCCCTCATGCTCGACGCTGCCCTGATCCAACAATGCGCGGCCCCCTCGCTGAAACCGGCGATCGTCGAGCAGTTCGTGTCCGCCGCGGGCGCGAACGATCCGCTTGCCGTCACGGTCAAATCCGGTGGCCGATTGATACTCATCCCGAAAGCGACGACGCCGGACGAGGCGATGGCGATCGTCCGGCAATATGTCGGCCACGCCGTGGTTCGCGTCGGCCTGACACAGTTTCCGGCGGGTGTCGGCATCAAGGATGCGTCCGAACTGAAGCCCGATCTGGTCGATGCTTGCGAAAACCTCCGCAAGGGGACGGCCATGTTTGCCAAGGTGCTGAGGATTGTTGCCAAGTGGTACGGCAATCCGAAGGGCGACGACGTCTTTCCGCAGATTTTCGAGGACGCCCTCTACACCTGGAAGACCGGTGAGTTCGAGGGCGTGAGCGTCTTCCAGTCGGACGATCCCGGACAAAGCGTCACTATCGACGGTACGTTGCGTGCCAGCCAGGACAAGGCCACCGTCGACGTACCGCCTACGGATACAGACGCTGAAAGCATCGAGAAAGGCGAAAGCGTCGGATCAGCGGAGATGCGGATCGACCTGTCGAGGATTGGGAGCAAATGATGCCAAATGAAGGCCGCTACGCCTCCGGAAGCGAATAGCGCGTGAGAACAGCATCCTCGCCATCGAGGGTCACTTCGATGACTTCGTTGACCATGTCCTGCGTGTCCGCCAGATCCTGTAATATGAGGGCAAACAATTCCCGTTGCAGAACAGGCAGCACCTGCGGGACGATAATCACCAGTCCCGCATGCAGCTCTTCTTTGGCATAGAGCTTCCGGAAGTCGCGGGCGTTGTTCGTCACGAAAGTGAAATCTTCCTCGATGATCCGAGGCATCAGGTCCCAATCGGTCTCGCCGCTCAGTCCCAGCCAATTCACATGGAAACAATCGTGGCCGCGCTCTCGAGCCACGGCCACGAGAGACGTGTGAAGGCATTCATCGATGAGAAACTTCACGAGGTCGAGCCAGACGTCTTGGGGACGTTCTCGTTCCGAAGGACCAGGCGCTTCACGGATTTCACCTTCAGGCCCTGCTCCGAAAGCTTCCGCGGACGTCCTCTGGCGGGATGGGCCGCAACCCAGATCTCGGCAAGTTCCACCATGCGCTCGGTGAGCGAAGGATAGCCCTCAACGATTTCCGCTGTATTTGCGCCTTGGGTCTTCATCGCGGCAATCGTTCGCACGGGAACACGGGTTCGCTTGAAAACCGGCTCGCCACCCACGATCCCTTTCACGCTTTCAATCATTCGTTCGGCTTCTCGAAGCGCCTCGGCCCGCGCGGCCAGTTGCTCCCGTGCCCGCGCGACGTCGATAATGAGATAGTCGTCTGCTCTCACGGTTTCGGCATCGGGGTTCTGGTCGATCGTATCGAACAAGCGTTTGCGGCGCTCGGCAGACAAGATCGATCCGACGCCATACCAGAGCTTCAACCGAAGCAGATCCTCATCGGTGAGCGCTCGACCCCTGCTACCAACGAGATGAGTCTCGATGATGCGCTTGTCGATCGCATTGTGGACCGATTTCACAGCGATCTCGCTGACAGCCGCCGCCTCGGCGGGCGTGTAGGCGTGTGACGTACTGGCCATAATCATTCTCCTTGTGGAGAATATATAATGCGGCCCGCCGCTCGTGTAAAGGCTTGACCCCTGTTGGATCTCAGTGGTCGAGCTGTCCCAACTAGTCGATGCGCATTGGCTTCGAAGCGGAATCCGCCTCCGAACACTAAAATCCAGTCGGGCGCGATTGCAGATCAGTTCGATTTGGTCACAAGCACGGCGGGTTCGACGCCCAGTGCTTCTGAAATCTGGCCAAGAACCGTGAGGGTTGCAGACATCTCTGCGCGTTCGATGGCACCGATATGGCGTGCGCTCAGGCCCGTGCGGTGCGCAAGTTCCTCCTGCGTCAGTTTCTTGCCATGACGTATTCGACGCAAGTTGGCCGCCATGACCTCGTTGAGATCCATGACGTCAGCCGAACCTGAATCGGAACTATTGTTCTAGGAACTATAGTTCCGATTCGACGTGGCCTATGATATTGGGCGGCAAGCGATCTTCGACTGACTCGCAATGTTGATCGTATGATAGGGTGTAACGCGGGCCGCGCAGTGCAGCACCAAAGCATCGTTTCAAGTGGTGAAGGAATGAGTTTCGAGGAAAAGCGGATGAACGATGCAGAGACCTCTGAGACCGAAAGAAGCGAGCGGAATCCGCGGTTCTGTTCGATGCCGAAGGAAGCGTTGGAGGAATTGGCGGTGTCGGCGATACACGAACACCGCAGGCTGCTCGCCGCGGACGAGGCGGTCTACGAGGAGTGGATTCGTGCGAGCGGCGATCCTTCGGTTTCCAGCGACGTGTTAGCAAACCTGCAGGACGAATACATTGCCCGTCAGAAGAAATCCGAAGCGCAGCAGGAAGAGCTGTCGCAGGTCATCGACGCCCTTGGCTACATTCCCGACGTCCCGCCGGACGATCCTAATTAGAGCATAGCAACCCACGATCTTTCGCGATTCCAACAAGCTGCGGCACTGATTCAGCGCCCAATTTGGCGCGTGCTTTATCAAGGTAGTGCTGCACTGTCCTAGAATTGATGCCAGTCACAGCGGCGGTTTCGAGTGTGTTTTTTCCTTTCATCGCCCATGTCAAGCACAACATCTCGCGTGGCGACAGCACCTGCTTTGGATTGATGGCGACTTTGGCGGCAATCATCTTCAATCGATAATGGACCATCATTACCAATTGGACTGCTCTCCTCGAGTCGAAAGCGGCCGGGACGTCCACTTCCCTTTTGGAGGATGCAAAGGTCAGCAACATCGACGCACCGTAACCACCTTCCACAGGGATTGTCATGCCGCAGCGGATCCCGTGGTCGATCGCCTCGTCGCGAAACTTTCTGAGCGGTGAAGAACCGCGGCCCGGCCAATCCTCCGCGGTCCAGAAGAAAACCTCCCGTTTGCGCTTCGCTTCCGTCACCACGGGATCAATGCTGGAATAGTCAGCCGAGAGGTACAGACCCTCCCATGGCTTGGGATAGGAGTTGAATGTCCTGATCTGGGCGCCTTCTTTTTCGAGATAGGCAAACCGTTCGTATCCGCAGGAATGCGTGAACTGCCTGAGGGCTCCCTTGATCATGGCCTCGTCTTGCGCGACTTCCAGCATATCAACGAGCGAGCGAAATTCTCCGTCCACGTACGCTTCTCCTATCCTATGTTCTTGACCCGTAAAGCGGTCCTTTATTTGCCAGCCGAGACGCTGGATGATGGGCATCGTAGTTCGGCAACGAGGGGGCCTGTTGATGGCCAGCTGACGATAGCCACGCAACCGACGGTGATGAGTCGATGCAACGCAATCCCTCTTGCCGTGTACGTTAGCACTACCCATAAAGGGAAAGGTTTCAAGGCTCTCGGCCTCAAAAAGATGACAAATCAAGAAAAGTTTTTGCGGGGCAAGGAACCATTCGCAATGGAAACCGTGCTCTGGCGCGAGCGCTATTTACTGAATGAACGCGATGTAATGCCCGGCCCGTTTGCACACGCAAGGCCCAAATCAAACACCAGCGCTTTTTAAAGCGCAAGATTACTTGGCGTCGATACGTACCCGCTCAGATCTGACGGCTTTGATGATGCGCCAGTTAATTCCCGGTTCGCGTAGCATCTGGATATCATCCATGTCGTCGAAATCCGAAAGCCGGGTGTAAAACGCCTTTCGAAGGCGCGAAATAAACTGCTTCGGCAAAGCGGTGTTTTCGAGAAGGTCCGGGTCGTCATCGGGAAAATCGCCAAAATCCATTTCTGTCATCGCCTATCCTTTTCTGGCGTTGAGTAGGATCATCCGGCACCATTTCTTCAGCCAGCGCAACTCGCAGATTTGCATCCCCTGCGGACTTGGCGTCTCCTTTAGTTTATGCGGTAAGCCGACGGAAAAATTATGTCCTGGTCGACGAGCACATTGAACTTGTAGCCGGGCCGGATCTGGATCGTCGGCTGCACATTCAGGTTCTTCGAGATTGTCTGCTCGGCGACGCGGCCGAAGCTTTCCGCAAAATTCCGCCTGGCTGCATCCGACGCCGTGTCTTGCGTCGCCAGCGTCGAACTCTCCGGCATCGACATGTCGATTCCGGTTCCGATCAGCGCGACGAGTGCTGCCGAACCCCAGGTGCGCCAGAGATGGCGATCGACCTTGTCCTTGAAGCCGCCATAGCCTTCGGCATCCGTTCCGGCCATGCCGCCGATCTGCAGGGTCGATCCATTCGGAAAGATGAGGTCCGTCCAGACGACGAGGACCCGCTCCTGGCCGAACGACACCTTGGAATCGTAGCGGCCAAACAGCTTTGCGCCCTGCGGAATAAGCAGCCGATAGCCGGTCGCGCTGTCATAGACGTTCTGGCTGACCTGGGCGCTGATGCGTCCAGGAAGGTCGGAATTGAGACCGGTGATCAATGTGGCGGGAATAACCGAGCCGCGTTTCAGCTCGTAAGGCGAAAACTGGGGTGCGACCTTGTTCGGCAGATAGCCGAGGTCCTTGATGTCCTGGTTGAAGAAATCCTCCTTCGAGGTCTGGGTATTCGGATCGACGTTCTGGCCCATCAGGCCTGATTTCATGGCAGCGGCGTAGAGGTCCGAGGCATTGTTGGCTGTTGCAGTCGCCGTCTGCCGGCCCATGTCTGCGGAATTGTTGGCAGCCTTCTCGACGTCGGAAATATCCACCTTCAATGGCGAGTCCAAAGCCGTTGCCCGCGCCTGCAGCCGGGCCATGCGCTGGCGCTGCGCCTCGCGGATATATTGCTCATCCTGCTCACGCTTCAGACGGGCTCTCCATTCCTCTTCGGATTCGAGCTTCGGGCGTCGTTGTTCTCTTTCCGTCGGCCGGCGGTCGACAACAGGTGTTTCCTTCTCAACCTTCTGCTCGACGGTCGGCGTCGGTTGGAACACCTCGCGGTCCACCGGCTCGCCGATGATGCCGTCGGTGACGCCGCGCTTGAGTTGGTCTCCGAAGTTCGTTGCCGGCGTATTCGAGGCGCTGTCGATATCGTTGTTGCGATTAAAGGGGAGCCCTCGCCACGACAGGCCGATCACGACCACGCCGACGAACAGTGCGATGATGACGATGGCGATGATGATCGGCAGCCGATTGAGGCGGCGCATGCTTTTCTGATCGTCAGCCTGATTGGAGGCGCCGAGCTGGAGCGATTGGACCATTCTCACCTCCCCTCAGTTGCGCTGCATGATGGAGAGCGGGCTTGCCGGCGTGGCGCCGTCCGCCGTCGCGGTGTACGCCCGGCCGAGGGCAATAGACGGCGTCGAGAGCCGCGCAAGCAACTGACCGTCGACGCCATCGACCGAATAGGCGAGCTCGACTGGTTTGACATCCTTGGCAACCTTGCCGTCGGTGATGACCGTGTAGCCCCATCCTTTCAGCGCCGCCTCGAGCGCCGCCGCGAAATCTGACGTGTCCTTTTCCATTTTGAGCGTCGTCGTGCCTGCCGGACCGATCTGCTCGGCAAGCCGGCTCGCCATGTCGCCGGCGATGGCGCTTGCGGCGGGGCCGGTGACGGCAACCGGGGTTGAACTGGTGGTCAATCCATCCTCGGCTGTCTGGCAGCCTGAAAGCAGGGAGGCGGTGATGATCATGACGAGAAGCTTGCGCATGGTTCAGCCTCCCCGCCGGATGGTGATTTTCTGCTGGCGCCAGCCGACGCCGGAGACGAGGATCGCCTTGTCGACCGCGTAGTCGACGATCATCATGTCGTTCTTCATCCGGTAATTGACGATGCGGTTCTGGCCGCCAGAGACGACGAAGAGCACCGGTGCATCCTGGCTCGAGACTGATTTCGAGAATTGAATGTAGGTTTTCAGGCCATCCGAATAGACACGTTTCGGCTTCCATGACGCTCTTCCGCTTACCGAGTAGGAGAAGTTCAGTTTGTCGGGCGCCGTGCCGGGTATCCCGCCGGACTCTAGCCGGGAATTGATATCGGCGAGCTTGGTCGAGACGTCCTCGGGGTATTCGAACCCGACGCGGGCCATATACTGGCTTGGATGGGACTTGAGCTGGATGTGATAGGTACGCCGCGACGTCGTGACGACCATCGAGGTGACAAGGCCCGGCTCAGACGGTTTGACGATCAGATGGATTGCCTGCCCGCCCGTCGCGCCGGAGGTTGCGGGCTCGACCTTCCAGCGCACGGTATCGCCGACCAGAACATCGCGCACGATCTCGCCGCCCTGGAGCTCGATATCGCAGACCTGTAGCGGTGAGCAGACGACCGACGGCTGAGTCTCGCCGAAGAGGAAAATGACCTTGCCATCAGGACCGGTTGTCACCAGCCCCGGCGTACCGCGCCACTTCCGGGAAATGTTCGTACCCTTCACCTCGTTGTAAGTCATGCTCTGCGCCTGGGCCGCGCTCGCAAAGGCGAGCCCGGCCAGGCAGCCGGCGGCTGCGATCAATCCTGTTCTGTGCATTGAGAAATTCCCTGCCCTTAAAGCTGTGCCGTCCAGTCAAAATCCCGGACATAGAGGCCGATCGGATTGAGGCGGATGGTGGCCTCGTCCTGCGGCGCGGTGAGCGTAACCGTTGCGATCCCGCGGAACCGGCGCGTGCCGGTTTCCTTGCCCTTCCGGTCCCTTTCGTATTCGGTCCAGTCGATCTGATAGGTCTGGTTCGACAGCGCCACGATGTTGTTCACCTCGATGGCGACAGTCGACGATTTCGCCTTCTCGAATGGTGAATTGCCGCGGAACCAGGCGTTGATCTTCTCGGTCGATGGATCAGACGTCCTAAGGAGTGCGTAGGTTCGATCGATATATTGTTTCTGCACCACGGCATCCGGTGTGATCGAACGGAAGCTCGTGACGAAATTACCGAGCGTGGCGCGCACCACCCGAACGTCGGCATATTCGATCTGTTGAGGGTAACCGGCGGTCACTGCGGTCCCCAGTTTGTCGACCTCGACGATGTAAGGAACCAGTCTCACTTGGGTGCTCAGGTACATCGCGTACCCGAAGCCGATTACGGCCATAGTCAGGCCGAGGATACCGACGATCCGCCATGCGGCGGCCGACTGCACATAGGAACCGTATCGCTCGCTCCATTCCTGGCGTGCGGCAAGATATGGGTTTTCGGGGGCGCGGTTCGCTGCCATCGATCGATCACTTTCTGATTTGGGTTAGTCTTTGCGTTCGGGAGGCGGTTTTGGTCCGCTGTGCCCGCTGCGCGCCTGATCGAGCTTGGAATTGGCGAGACCCAGGATAGACCCGGCATAGGCGCCGGGAGAGCCAATGGCCTTCTCCTTGGCAGCCGAGCCCGCCGCTTTTCCTGCCGAGCCGATCCCTGCACCGAAACCTCGAAGCGTGGCGCCGGCGACGGATGACCCCGCGGCCCGCGCGGTTTGAGCCGCCGCAAATCCCGCACCGGCAGCGCCAGCCGCGAGGAACCCTGCTCCTGTCGCAAATGATGCGGCCTGACCACTGTGCCGGATCGCCTCCATCCCGCCCGAGACGGACGCGCCCTGAACGACACCCTGCATGATGTTCGGCACGTAGATAGCGACAATGAAGACGACGACCGCGATACCGGCGATCGCGAGTGCCGTCTGGAATTGGTCCCCGATGTCAGGTTCGTTTGCCAATCCAATCAGCACTTCCGATCCGATACGGGAAATCATGACAAGTGCCATGAGCTTCATGCCGACCGAGAATGCGTAGACCAGATATCGGACCGCAAAGTCCTTCGTATAGGACGAGCCGCCAAGCCCCAACATGATCATACCGGCAAGCAGTCCGATATACATTTCCACCATGACAGACACGAAAATCGCGGCGACGAGCGAGAACGAGATGACTACGACGACCATGGCAAAAGCAGCCGAGATCGCCAGCGCATTGTCCTCGAATAGACCGAACTGAATCTTCTCCGACATCTTCGTTGCAACCGCGAGCCCGGCATTGAAGACGTCGGCTGGCGACGCAGTGCCGCCTCCGGCGCCAATCTGGAATAGGCTGTCGACCACCGCCTTGGCGAAGGTGGGGCCCTGTGCCAACACGAAAGCGAAGAAGCCGACGAACATGATCCGCCGGACAAGCTCGGCGAACCAGCTGTCGAGCGATGCGGCTTGGATGGCGAGCCAGACTGCGGCCAGGCCAATCTCGATCGTTGCCAGGATCCAGAACAGCGACTTTGCCGCATCCATGACGGTCGTTTCCCAACCCTTTGCGGCCGTTGTGATCTGGCTTTGCAACGAGGTCAGCACCGAACCTTCCTGCGCGAGTGCTGGCTGCGCCGCCAGCACGCAGACGGTGGTGAGCAGCATGACCGATCGAAGCCGCTGAAGAGATATCGCTGTCATGCCCCTACCACTCGACTTTCATCTTTTCGCCGCCAGAGGTCGGATACTCCTTCGATGAGCCGAAGAACTTTTCACGGCGCTCCTGCGCAGCCTGCTTTTCGGAGATGAAGAACCAGATGCCGGCGCTTCCGGCTGCCAGTAAGATCGCGATAGCGACGAGGATCAGTTTTGTTCTCACCATTCCACCTTCATCTTTTCGCCGCCGGATGTGGAAGGTGCGGTCCCACTGAAGAATTTCTCGCGCCGAGTCTGGGCAAGATCCTTGTCGGTTTGCTCGGTCTGAAGCCAGGTTCCCATCATTGTCATCTGTTGGGAGACAAGGCCGCGAAGCTTCTGCATCTGAGCGACCTGTTGCGCGGCGATCTCATGACCAACTTGCAATGCCTTCATCTGCCCGTCGGCGGTCTCGGACATCGACCGCAACGAGGACATCGTGCCTTCCTCGCTATCGAATTGCTCGGCCGTTAGGCTCGCCGCCTTCAGGGTGCTGGCGATCGTGTCCCGGTTGGTGTCCGACCACGTCTGGTAGGTCGACGAAAAACTAGTCGCGTCCGGCAGGTTGGTCTTGAGGCTTGAGTAGCTTTGGAAGCGTTGCTGCAGCACGTCATCGGCATTGCCCATCGAAAACGAGATGCTCTGGCCCTGATCGATGATGCTGCGGAGCTGATTGAGATCGCTTTCGACCTGCCCCCACATATGTGACGGAAGCGTTGCGGTGTTCTGCAGCAGGTTCTGGTAGATATTGAGCTGCGTTTCGATCTGTTGCGCGAGCTGGCTGATCTGGGTGAGTTGGTTCTGGATTTGCTCGCCGGATTGGCCAACAAGCGATACGAGCTCGCCATTGTTGAGGACCTGCGTCCATTCTGTCGCCGCCCCGGTGGCCGTGCCGGCGTCCGCGGGCATGACAGCGCCGATCGTCAATACGACCGCCGCCATACCAGCGACCAATCTATTCGAAGTTGAGCAGCGATGCGGCATCGTGAACTCCTCTCGTTTGAAGCCAGTGGATCGGCCAGTCGCGGCCGTGTTCGGAACTGAGCGTGCGGATGCGCTTCAAGTCTTCCTTGCCGGATGCGCCGACGAAGCTCAGCGCCACGGGCCCGAGCGCCATATCGAACAAGCGTCGGCCTTCAGGCGTGACGGCGTAGTATTCGCGCTTGGGGATCGCGTTCGAAACGATCTCGATCTGTCGTTCGTTGAAGCCGATCCGTTCGTAGAACTCGCGGGTCCCAGGCTCCCGGGCAGCACCATTCGGCAAGCAGATTTTGGTCGGGCAAGATTCCTTCAGCACGTCAATGATCCCGGAGCGCTCGGCGTCCGAGATCGATTGCGTGGCAAGCACGACGGCGCAGTTGGCCTTGCGCAGCACCTTCAGCCATTCGCGGATCTTGCTGCGAAACACTGGATGGCCCAGCATCAACCAGGCTTCGTCGAGGACGATCAGGCTCGGTGAGCCATCAAGCCTCTTCTCGATCCGCCTGAACAGATAGGTCAGCACGGGCACGAGATTGCGCTCGCCCATGTTCATAAGGTGCTCGATCTCGAAGGTCTGGAGCGCACCGAGTGAAAGGCCGTCCTGTTCCGCGTCGAGAAGCTGACCCATCGGGCCGTCGACCGTGTAGTGATGAAGCGCGTCCTTGATCTCGCGCATTTGCACGCCACTGACGAAGTCCGACAGCGACCGTCCGGCAGCGCTGGCCATCAATCCGATCTGGCGCGAGATCGCGTTGCGATGATCGGGGGTGATGGCAACGCCTTGCAGGGCGACCAGCATTTCGATCCATTCCGTTGCCCATGCGCGATCTGCATCGCTCGTGAGGTCCGATAGCGGGCAGAAGGCCAGCACCCTTGCCTCGTCTTGAGCGTCGCCACCGATCTCGTAGTGATCGCCGCCGCCGGCGAGCGTCAGGGGAAGGAGCGAGTTCCCCTTGTCGAAGGCGAAGATCTGGGCGCGTTCGTAGCGCCGGAATTGCGCTGCGATCAATGCCAATAGCGTCGACTTGCCCGAGCCGGTCGGCCCGAAGATCAGGGTGTGACCGACGTCATCGACATGGAGATTGAGCCGGAATGGCGTCGAGCCGCTCGCCACCTGCATCAGTGGTGGCGAGTTCGGCGGGTAGAACGGGCAAGGCGCCGCCGGTCTGCCGGACCAGACCGAGTTGAGCGGCATCAAATCCGCGAGATTGCTCGTGTTGATCAGCGGTTCGCGGATGTTGCAGTACCAATTTCCGGGCAGGCTGCCGAGAAAGGCGTCGGTGGCGTTGAGGGTTTCGATCCGCGCGCCGAAACCCTCCGCCTGGATCAGCCGACGAATTGCTTCCGCCTTTTCCTGCAGTGCTTCGCGGTCGTGATCGAAGAGAACAATGACGGGCGTGTAGTAGCCGTAGGCGACAAGCTGCGACGACGCTTGCGCAATGGCGTCCTCGGTCTCGGCCACCATGGTCATGGCATCCTGATCCACCGAACGGCTTTGCGTCTGAAAGAGCTGATCGAAGAACGGCCGTACCTTCTGCTGCCACTTCTTGCGGGTGCGTTCCAGTTTCTGCCGTGCCTCTTCCGCATCGAGAAAGATGAAGCGCGATGACCAGCGATAGGTGAGCGGCATCAGGTCCAGGCTGTTGAGAATCCCCGGCCAGCTCTCCGCTGGCAGGCCGTCGATTGCCACAACTGCGAGAAAGCGATTTTCGACCTTTGGCGTCAGGCCATGTTCGAGCTCGGCCGTCGCAATCCAGTCGAGATACATTGGGGCATCCGGCAACCGGATCGGATGGTTTTCGCCGGTGACGCAGAAGCGAACGAATTGCAGCAGCTCGTCATAGCGCGCGAGCCGCTCCCCTCCCCTCTCACCGACCTCGCGTGTTTCCATGCGCCGGATCGACAGAGTGTTGGCAAAATACTGCTCGATCTCGCGAATGGCGTTCTTGAAGATGAAGAGGACCGTGTCGGCATAGGTCTTCTTGCGGCTGTCCTCGTCCGAATAGATGTATTTGCTGAGCGCTGTCTTCTTGGACTCGAGCGGCCGATAGGTCAGGACGAGCGCGTGCTTACTTTCGAAATGCCCCTGCTCGCGCGCGAAATGCGCCCGCCGTTCGGCGTCGATAGCGCGGGTGACCGCATCGGGAAAGTGGCAGCGATCATCCGACGGATAGTCGAATGTCGGGATGCGAACGGCTTCGACCTGGATCATCCATCCGCTTCCGAGCCGCGACAGGATCGTATTGATCTGCCGCGAGAGCTCGTTGCGCTCAAGGTCGGTGGCGCTTTCGGAGTCCGGCCCGGCAAAATACCAGCCGGCCATCAGGCTCCCGTCTTTCAATAGAAGAACGCCATTGTCGACGAGGCCGGCATAGGGGACGAGATCCGCAAAGGAAGGGCCGGTGGCCCGGAAACGTTTGAGAGCAACCATGCCTGCCCCTCAATACCGGCGCCAGGGCGAGGAAGTCGCCTTGTAGTAATGTTTGTAGGAGATATGGCGGATATAGACCTGCCGCATCAGGGGATCCGCCTTTGCCATCATTCTCAGGAGCCCGACGATGACGATCCAGACGGCAACACCGAAGAGCGCGGAATAGATCGTGAGAACGACGAAGATGAGGATGACTGCAGCAAGACCGGTGATCAGCACCAGTTCCCGGTCCGCGCCCATAAGGAGGTTCGGACGCGATAGCGCTCGATGGATGCGGTTGCGTCGAAGCCCGGATAGGGACTCAGCCATGAGCCCCCTCCCCTTCTCCGCTTTGATGGATGGAGGTGGTCTGCTCGTTGGGTAGTCCGATCGAGGAACCGGTTGCGCCGAAAAGACCGACGATATTGGTCGCGCCAAGCAGGATGCCGGCGACGAGCACGATATACATCAGCCGCCGCGCGAAATCGTTCAGCTCACCACCGAATATCAGCATGCCGCCGGCGATCGCGACTGCCGCAAGTGCGATGGCGCCGGCGACCGGCCCCGTGATCGACTCCTGAATTTGCTGCAGCGGTCCTTCCCAGGGAAGACTCCCGCCGGAACTGGCGAGCGCCGGCGCGACCGAGGCAAAGAAGATGGGCGCCACAAGGAGCGTAACGGCGACGAGTGCGTTTCTACGCGACATGGCGCGCCTCCTGTTCTTCCGTAAGCTGGTCGGATTCGATTTCGTATTGGCCGCCCGCAAAGCGCTCGACCTGGATGACGTCGCGCACGCGCCGCCCGCGCGGCGTCCGCTCGATCGAGACGACGAGATCGACCGCTTCTCCGATTACCTCGTGCATCGGCTGTTGGCTGGCTTCGGCGGTCAGTTGCTCGAGGCGGCGAAGCGCAGACATGGCCGTGTTGGAGTGGATAGTGGCGACGCCACCCGGATGGCCGGTGTTCCAAGCCTTGAGCAATGTAAGGGCAGCGCCGTCGCGGACCTCGCCGACGACAATCCGGTCCGGCCGCAGCCGCATCGTGCTCTTCAACAGGCGCGCCATGTCGACGGTATCGCTGGTGTGGAGAAGAACGGCGTTATCGGCCGCGCACTGAATCTCGGCGGTATCTTCCAGGATGACGAGGCGGTCTTCCGGCGCAGACTTGACGATTTCATCGATGACGGCATTTGCGAGCGTCGTCTTGCCCGACCCGGTGCCCCCGGAGATGATGATGTTGAGCCGGGACGAAACCGCGCTGCGTATGGTCGAGGCCTGGTGTTCGGTCATCACGCCGGAGCGCACATAGTCATCGAGTGGGATCAGACGCGAGGCACGACGGCGTATCGTGAAGGCCGCTTTGGCGACGACTGGAGGCAACAATCCTTCGAAACGGTGTCCGCCGATCGGCAACTCCCCGGAGATGATCGGCTGTGCAGTGTCGACCTCGGATTGGAGCGCATGCGCCACCGTTCCGATCACCATTTCCGCGGCTGCGGAGGACATTTCGCCCGCCGGCGCCACGCCGTGGCCGAGCCGTTCGATGAAAAGCTTTCCGTCCGGATTGAGCATGATTTCGACGACCGTTGAGTCGTCCAGGGCGACGCACAGCTGGTCGCCTAGCGCTTCCTGGAGTTTGCGGACAAGTCGAGGATGAGAGCGAAGCTGGTTCACGGCGTTTCTTCCTTACGCTGCTTGGCTGACGGTGCTGAGTTCGGAACGGTAGTTGGTTGGCCGGAGCCGCAGGAATGTCTCGGTATTCGCGGGCAGGATCCCGGCTACCGCCACGGTCACGCCGATCTTCTTTGGTTCTGCCAAGCGCTGCAGAGGCCAGCCGACACGCGCGAGGATCCGTTCGAAGCGCAGGTCAGTGACGGTGACGATTTCGGTGGTGCCGTTCACCAGGCACCACTCGATGATGCCCGCCAACATGGTCAGCGTTGCCTCGTGCACCGAGCCGTGTCCCCTGCCCTCCCCGAGCATCGTGTCGACGCAGAAGCGGGAACTCTCGATCATCGCGGAGTGCGCGTTCAGGCGGCCATTCGGAAGCAGCGAGTCAAAGACGTCGGCCACCATTGTCGGGCCAATGGCCGAAAGCAGCCTTGCGCATCCTGCCACTTGGCCGCTGTCGGAAATCGCGAGGATGTAGGTCGGCATAAGAGCGTCAAAGGCGTCCGCCTCTTGACCGTCGACAACGTTGACTTCCCAGCCCAGGCGCTCGGAGAAAACGCGTGCTCGTAGCTGATGGTGGCGGTGGAGAAGCTGAGCTTCGTGGACATTTCGCGGTGTGGAAATCGCGAGAACCTGCATGAATTTCTCCGTCGTCGTTGATCGGCGGGAAATCAGCACAGATGAGAATCGGACGGTAGTTGTAGGATCCTACAAATCCGAGTCGGCGTGAGTCGCAGCGTTCAGGAGCTTCGAGGTCGGCCGAGCCCCGGTTAGCAACAACTTTGGTATGTAGGATTCGCCCTAGAACGGACGCTGAACAACATAGGCCTATGGATGCAACTAACTAACCGGATTCGTTGAAAGGTTTGGCCAGAACGTAGGGCTCTCCCTTATAGCGATTCGCTCTTCGTTAAGTGTTTGTTAACCTTAAATCTCTTGCCAAGCACGCTGGAATCGGTTGTTCTAAACACGCTTAATTGCTGTGTTTACGAAAATTACCGTGTGTACGAGAGGATGTCGTGGAGAATCCCGTCCAGCTTCAGAAGGCTATCCATAAACTGATCGCCGCCCACGCGCGAGATCTCTCGGGTGCGTTACACGAGCATCGTGTGAAGCTTTATCCGCCTGAAGCTCGGAAAACACTGCGGTCGTTTTCCTCGACTGAGGCGGCGAAGCTAATTGGCGTAAACGACGGCTATCTCCGTCATCTCTCGCTCGAAGGCAAAGGACCGCAGCCACAAATAGGCAATAACAACCGCCGTTCTTACTCCGTTGAAACCATCCAGGCTCTTCGCGAGTATCTTGACGAAAACGGAAAGGGCGACCGGCGCTATTCCCCACGGCGAACGGGACGGGAGCATCTGCAGGTCATAACAGCTGTCAATTTTAAAGGCGGATCCGGGAAGACGACGACCGCAGCCCACCTCGCACAATACCTTGCGCTCAACGGCTACCGGGTTCTGGCCATCGACCTCGACCCCCAGGCCAGTATGTCGGCTCTTCATGGCTTCCAGCCAGAGTTCGATGTCGGAGATAACGAAACGCTCTATGGAGCCGTCAGATATGATAGCGAGCGTCGATCGCTGAAGGAGGTCATCAAAAAGACCTATTTCACCAACCTCGACCTCGTGCCTGGCAATCTGGAGCTCATGGAATTTGAGCACGATACCGCTAAAGTTCTCGGGTCCAACGATCGGAAAAACATCTTCTTCACCCGCATGGACGATGCTATCTCGTCTGTGGCCGACGACTATGACGTCGTTGTGGTGGATTGCCCGCCGCAGCTAGGCTTCCTCACGATTTCGGCCCTATGCGCTGCGACTGCCGTTCTTGTGACGGTCCACCCACAGATGCTGGACGTCATGTCGATGTGCCAGTTCCTGCTCATGACCTCCGAACTTCTAAGCGTCGTCGCAGATGCTGGCGGCAGCATGAACTATGACTGGATGCGTTATCTCGTGACCCGCTATGAGCCCGGCGATGGCCCGCAGAACCAGATGGTTTCGTTCATGCGGACTATGTTTGGCGATCACGTTCTCAATCACCCCATGCTCAAGAGCACGGCGATCTCCGACGCGGGCATCACGAAGCAAACCCTCTACGAGGTCAGCCGCGATCAGTTCACGAGGGCGACGTACGATCGGGCGATGGAATCGCTCGATAGTGTGAACAAAGAAATCCAGCAGTTGATCCAAACATCGTGGGGCCGAAAGTGATGTCGACGGTAACCCCCGTTTGCTGCCGCATTGTTGAAAAGTTGCCAGCCGGAAACTTTGGCCTCAAAGGCCTGAATAAGCTTGCGGGTTTCGTTTTTTCAACCGCGAAAAAGGGAGCAGAAAATGGCTAGAAAACACCTTCTCTCCGACCTTGCCGGCCCGAAATCCCATGCCGGGAGTGCTGAGGATGTCTCGGCTCAGGAAAGCATGACACCACAATACGCCCCGCGCGGTGCTATTGGTGCCGTTTCGCGCTCGATCGAGCTGTTGAAGTCTCAATCGCTGATCGAACTTGATCCGGATCGTATCGACGCGCCGGCCGTCACGGATCGCCTCGATGAGGATGGAGAACAGTTCGAGGAGTTTGCCCGAAACATCCGGGAGAATGGGCAACAGGTCCCTATCCTCGTTCGACCCCATCCAACAATCGAAGGGCGCTACCAAATCGCCTATGGACGCCGGCGTCTTCGCGCGGTCAAGGCGGCAGGGCTCCAGATCAAAGCGGCCGTCAGGACACTGACCGACGATGAGCTCGTATTGGCTCAGGGGCAGGAGAATAGTGCCCGCCAAGATCTGTCGTTCATCGAACGTGCGCTCTATGCAGCGGAACTCGAGGCGAACGGGTTCCAGCGGTCGGTCATCATGGGCGCCCTCGCGGTCGATAAGAGCAATCTATCCCGCTTGATCCAGGCAGCTACGCAGCTGCCAGCCGATGTCATTCGCGGCATCGGCGCTGCCCCTAAGACGGGACGGGATCGTTGGGGTGAACTGGCGACGCGGTTAGGCTCGGACGGCGCGGTCGATAAGGCGCGAGAGGTCTTGTCCGACGGTGCGGTGAAAGCCCTCCCCTCGGACGAGCGCTTTGCTCGTGTTTTCGAGGCCGCGGCGCCAAAGAAGGTGAAGAAGAACAAGGTTCAGGCGGAGGTTTGGCAAGCCGAGGATGGCGTCAAGGCCGCGCGTTTTCGCCAGGACAAGCGCACACTGACATTGATGATCGACAACAAGGCGGCCCCGGAATTCGGGGACTACCTGATGTCGGTGCTCCCTGAAATCTACGCGTCGTTCAAGAAAACGAAGCAGTAGGTCGGGCGAAACGAGGAAAGGATCAATAGAGCAAAGAAAAAGCCCTCCGAAACGGTGTTCCAGAAGGCCTCTCTCAGTTTGGTCGCTTAGAGAATCGCACTTCCCGGAATCACAGTCAAGAGTCAACGCCACACTGGCGTAGCCTTTTCTTTGCCTTGTGAAAGGTGAAGGACATGGAAACGGGATATATCACGACGCCCTTCGGGCGGCGGCCGATGACGCTCGCTCTGATAAAGCGTCAGGTGAAGACCGAGCAGGCCGTAACAATCCGCTCGGTAGATAAGTGGCGTGTGTTTCGTGACATAGGTGACGCCCGCTCGCGCCTTGGTCTGCAAGATCGAGCTTTGGCCGTCTTGAATGCTCTATTGTCATTCTTCCCTGCTGCAGAACTCGACGGCGAGAAGAACTTGATTGTTTTTCCGTCGAACGCCCAGCTTTCGGCGCGAGCAAATGGAATTGCTGGAACTACTTTGCGCAAATGCCTTGGCGCCCTTGTAGAGGCCGGTGTCATCATCAGGAAGGATAGCCCCAACGGGAAGCGCTATGCTCGAAAGGGCGACGAGGGCAACATCGAGGATGCATATGGATTCAGTCTCGCGCCGCTGCTTGCGCGCGCAAGCGAGTTCGCGGCTCTCGCCCAGGACGTAGCCGCCGAACAGCGCCGCTTCCGTGTCATGAAGGACCGCCTCACGATCGTCCGACGCGACGTCCGTAAGCTGATCACGGTAGGGATGGAAGAAAACCTGCCAGGTGATTGGGCCGCGGCAGAAGCATGTTTCGTCGAGATCGTGGGGAGATTCGCACGCCGCCCGACACTGCGGGACTTGATGACAAGCCTCGACGAGATGAGCCTACTGCACGAGGAAGTCACCAGAATGTTGGAAACGCAGGAAGAAATCACAAAAAGCGATGGCAATGACATCGCATACGGATGCCACATACAGAATTCAAATACCGAATCTCATAATGAATTTGAACCTCGCTTCGAAAAGAAGCAGGGCGAGAAGCCTGAGCCAAACAAACTAGCAGGGCGGAAAGACGAACCCGAAGTGTTCCCGCTATCGATGGTGCTGCGCGCTTGCCCGGAGATTGTGCCCTATGGGCCGGGTGGATCAATCGTAAGCTGGCGTGACATGATGTCGGCCGCCGTGACGGTTCGGTCCATGCTTGGTGTTAGCCCGTCGGCTTACGAGGAAGCATGCGAAGTCATGGGGCAGATGGGGTCGGCAATCGCAATTGCCTGCATTTTGGAGCGAACGGGCCATATCAACTCGGCCGGCGGATATCTCCGTGATTTGACAGCAAAGGCCCGGCGCGGCGAGTTTTCACTCGCACCTATGCTTTTCGCCGCCCTACGAGCCAGCGGTATGCCGTCACGCGTTTCGGCGTGACGGATCTTCGCGATTATGTGACTAACCGGCTGAAATATATGGTTAAAGTGAATTTTTTCGCAGAAGTTTCCGGCTGGCAACTTTTGAAGCGTGCTAATCTATTTGCCTTTCGGCCTCGTGTGAACTTGCGCGCCCTCGAGCAGCTTTCCGGTCGAAATATCGATCCGTTGGAAAAGGTGGTCGCGCCATTCGATGGTGCTATTCGAAATTGGCGCGTGGACGGGAAGGCCGTTCAAAAAAGCTTTGCTATCGCGCAAGATGCCAAACGTCTTCGCCACCCCCCTCGGGTAGAAGCCGGCCAACTGTGCGGCGCCGCCGGAAAGGCTGTCAGTGCCGCTTGAGATGGCGTCGCAGAACGACGAGAATATCTCCCTGCTATATGTGGCAGCCCAGAGACGTTCATGTGTCTTGGCTGCCGGCACACCCGAGCCAATACGCTCGATAATGCCAGTGCTAGTCGGTATCTCCAGAACGCGGTCGGTCCAAGCCTTTCCGGCTGCCGCATATTCGAGGCACCAGGCATGGACTGTTGCCCTGGGCTCGCCATCCCATCGGCTGAGGTGCAATATGTGGAAATCTCTGTCATCAGTATGATGGCGATGAGCATAGGAGTCCTTGAGAGATCTTTTGATGATCTCGTGGCGCTCCCAAGGAGTTGCGTCCGAATTGAACATGGTGTTCGCGTCGAACGCTTCGATGAGTTGGCTAAGCGCAAGCGCCGGGAAAACGACGTCGCCCGCGTAGCCTAGAATGTCGGGATAGGTCTTGCTTGCGAAAATCTTCCGGCCTGCGTCCCAGCGCTTCACACCTTGGCTGTCCCAGGTAATTCTGCTGTCGCTTGCCATATATGCTGCGGCAAACTTGTTATCGAAAGCGATCCAGGCGATCAGTGTGGTCACACGAAAACCATTCGGTTGTGCGGAGCAGCGACAATTGAATGCAGCAGTGCCCTGCATCGGGAAGGGGACCCAGCCGTGCCAGCCCGGCAAGCCGGGCCGGCACAGGTCACTACGACCGTCACGCCCCGCAGATGGTGGAGCGCCTGGGAGTTGCCTCGAGGTCGCCTTGGCTATAGCAGAGCGAACAGTTTCGGGAAAGTAAGCTGTTCCCCAGTCTCAACCGAAATCCTTATTGAGTTTTTAGGCGGAGACACCACGGTGCCCAAAGTCCGGCATGCTATGTGCATCGTCCATTGCTTGAGCATCCGCCGAACGCTGGGACCCAACCGAAAAGCTGCGCCGCGGCGATACGAGACCTTACCGCGAGGATCGATGCGTTGGAGCGTAGAATCTCCCTGGCCAGATGACCTTCCTGCCGTCAGGCTATAGCAGCTGCGCCGCTCGACCACTTCGACGTGTTTCGCTGTTGTAATAGCTTGACGCCTGCTGGACCGATCGATGCCGTGACTGTTCCATGGCTTCGGGAAGTGGAATACCTCTGTTTGCGGCCTCGGTCAGATAGCCTGACCGCAGCCCATGCGCGGAAAACTCCCCGGGCTCCAATCCGGCCATCTCCGCCCGCTGCTTGACGATCGCATTGACCGCTCCCGGCTCCAGCGCCCGCTTCGACACATTGCCCCAGCGATCGACCTTGCGAAACACGCTGCCACTTTCGATCTTCGCCGCGTCGATCCAGGCATTGAGCGCCTCGACAGGCCGACCGTTGAGATAGACGACTTCGTTCTGGTCGGCGCCAGATGTTTTGGTGCGGCCAAGATGAATGGCGCGAGAGGGGAGGGGAGGGCTGCCGTCGGTCTCGATCGGTGACTCGACGGTAATCTGTTCCACACGCAGTCCGGCAATCTCACTGCGCCGGCGGCCGCCCGAGGCAAAAGCGACCATCAGGATCGCCCGGTCTCGAATATCGCGCAGGCTGCGGGTGCTGCAGGTCGCCAGCATTTGAGCCAACACGTCGCCGGTCACCGCTTTGGCGCTCTTCCGCTTTCGTGGCCGCGGCGTGGCCCGGACGGCGAGGCGAATAGCGGACTTGAGGGCCGGGGAGGCGAAGGCGCCGGCGAGTCCTCGCCATTTCGTCAGCGTCGACCAGGATGCCAGCCGTCGGCGCACGGTGTCCGGCGCATGCGGCCCGGCGGTGCGCAAAAATCCCTGATCGCGGAGGTTTTGCGAAACGGCTTCCGGCATGCCGTGATCGGGATCGACGGCGCGCTTTTGCGGATCCCACAGGTGGTGGGCAACGAATTTCAAAAGCATCGCTTCTGGCGCAGGCCAGGGCAGCGACTTTCCGGTGGCGGCGAGAGACCAGGCCTGCAGGTAAGCAAGATCTGACGTCAGGGCGCGAAGCGTGTTTTCGCCCATGCCCTCGTTGACCAGATGCTTCAGGGTTTGGATATCCTGGTCGGTCAGCAGCTCGGCCAGTTCGTCACGCCGCTCCATCGGAAGGACGGCGGCAATCGTGTCGAGTTCTTCGGCGCGACGGTCGACCGGTGACTTTTGGCTTGAAGATGGCAAGCGTGGCTCCAAAAGGGTGCTTCGAGGCGGCGCTACGGCCGTCCATCGGCACGACTTTTTCTGATTTGCGGGCAGAAATCAATAAGCCTCGATAAGGGATACTTATCGGAGGTTAAAGCCTCTACTGGCAGTCATACCATGTGACGAACGTCAACATTCAGATAGAGTTCTTTTAACAAATCATTTACCATGATTTCAATGCGTTACGATCTGGCCAAGTTACCCATCCAGACCCTGCTGCGGCCGATATCGGACGCAGGCATCGCATTGGCGCGTCTCGACGAGCGCATCGCCCGTTCGCCGGTCGGAGAGGGGTGGGTAGAGAGGATGCATTTCGCCGACGCCTGTGCCTCACTCTGGATCGACGGCGAACTGGTGCATCTCGAGGACCTTGTTCTGCACGACGCTACGCGTGACATTCGCACTCCCACCCACGAGCTCACCATCGCCCGCGACGTGCTCCGGACCCGCCGTCGGATCGCCGCTCAGCCGCCCGGGTGGGCGCTGTCGGCCGAGGGTATTCGGACGTTGCGGAAAGCCGGGGAGATCACGTCGACCGGCGCGCGCGAGACCGAGACTGCCGGCGTCATCAGACCAGCGACCCTGATTGGTCGCGAGGGGGAGGGGGACGATAACGGCGACGCCAAAGATATCCCCGGTGTCGATTATACAGCCATCGATGCGCTGCTGGCCCGATCCGAGGCAGCAATCGAGCAAGCTAGGAGGCCCGGCCGTGCTCCGGCCGATCCGCTGATCTATGATCTCGACTGGGACGAGGACGAGAGGCTCGAGGAATGGTGCAGCGTTTTGCGCCAGGCCCAAAACCTGCCGGCAATGCTGCAGGCGATTGTCGCCCTTGATGCCTGGAACGAGATAGCAGTCCTTCAGCATGCGCCCTGGCTCGGGCGGCTGCTAGCCGCCTCGCTTCTGCGCGCCGGTGGTGTCACCACCGGCGGACATCTCGCGTCGATCAATCTGGGACTAAAAGCCATCCCCGTCGATCGGCGCCGGCATCGTGATCGGGAGACGCGGTTGCTGGTCATTGCGAGGGCGTTGACGATTGCCGCCGAGACGGGGCTGAAGGAGCATGACCGATTGGTGCTGGCGCGGCAGATGATGATGCGCAAATTGGAGGGGCGGCGGACGTCGTCCAGGCTGCCGGAGCTCGTCGAGCTCGTCATGGCGCGGCCGCTGATCTCGGCTGGCATGGTGGCGAAGACGCTTGGGGTGACGCCGCAAGGAGCGCGGCGGATCGTGCAGGAACTGGGGTTGAGGGAGATGACGGGCAGGGGAAGGTTTCGGGCGTGGGGCGTAATCTGAGAACATCAAGACGATGTTGAGTATGATGGCAGGCGGTCTGGAGTGCCCCAAGCGCTGACCTGGCGGCACGGCAACTTCTTATGCCGCAACCGCGTCCACCAGGTACGTGAGTAGGTCGGGATCGACCGTTGTAGGTTCGCCGGCCGCCCTGCGAAGTTCGACTGCGAGTAGCCTGTCTTTCTCGAACGAAGGACTTAGTTCTAGCTTTAAATAGTCGAACAACGTCCGCTCATGAACCGCGATAATCACCTTTGTTCCATGAGCGCGCGAAATTGTTCGCAACAGCGCGGCAAACTGCGCAACGTGAACTTCGTCCATATTCTGAACCGGATCATCAAGTACAAGCCACGGAATTCTCGTACCAACGGAAAAATGGAGTGCGAGAAACAGCGTCAATGCCGCCGTGTTCAAATTTCCGGCGCTCAACATCGATCCCGGCGTTCCACCCTTCTTGCCATTCCGATGCACGGTTTCGAGTTTGGCGAAATCCTTAGAATCCGAGCCGGGTATCTTGAAGGCGGGAACAAATGGCTCGGTAGGGGCAAGACGAACAAAAAGATCCCGCCAGAGCGTGTTCAGCGACTCGTTGAAAACGCGTCTGACGATCATGGTTCTAGCTTCTTGCGCGGTATCGGCGATGGTCTTCGCTTGTCCTTTCAACGTCTCAAGTTCGGCCACCGCTCCCGCCAAGACCGCGCGCGTCGCTCGGGCCTTTTCAAGGTTTTCTGCGATCTTTTTTCGACGCTCGTCAATCGAGGTAATCGCAAGAGCCGACTGTATGGCGGTTCCGCGGTGAGTTTGAAGAGAAGTTGCCCGTTCGACATCATCCTCAGCCTGGGCAATTAGCGCCGAGGCTATAACGTCAAAGGGTTCTCGGGCGAGATCGGTCCGTGCCATTTCCCCGGCCATGCGAATTGCAGCGTTCAGAAGCTCGGATGCCCCACGATCCCTTTCGCGAAAACTTGCCAGTCGGTCCTTGAGTTTAGCCTCGCCGGCGAGAAGAGCAGTCCCGTCTATTGCCGCTTGCCACAGCCTGGCCAATGTGACCTTGCCTTCAGCGACGTCGGCCTGGGCGTTTATCGAATTCAATCGTAACTCGTCGGAAATCCGTGTGGCGGTCTGAGAAGCGAGTTCGCGCCGAAGCTGGGCAAGGCGGCTTATCGATGCGGTCTTTTCCGACGCGAGGGCGGTTAAGCGGCTTGCATCGTCAGTTAGCTTCGCGATGCTTTTTTGTACACGAAGCGACAGACGTTCATCCGGTGACACCTGCGAAAAATCCCGCCCACACACAGGGCAATCGTCAGTATGAATATGAGGTAGAAGCGTTGCAAGGGCACTCGCGAACTGACCGGCGTCCTGCGCAAGTTTTGAAATCTCAGCGTCGACGAGTAGCCCGCGCGCTTCTTCCTTCGCGATGCTGTCGTTGAGTTCCAATTCCTTCTTCTTTGCCGCTTCGTCGTTTTCCAGCAGCGTCTCAATACGGGTTATTTCGTTTGCGATCCGCCTCTCAGCTTGCTCAGCGGCGGTCATCGGGTCGGTCGAGGACCAGGAGGGCAAGTCCGGAAAATGGACGCGTAGAGAGGCGACCAGCTCCTCCAATTCGGCGCCCGTCGTCGTTCGCCACTGGTTGGCAGCTTCTCGCGCCACTTGTTCGTCCGCTTCCACTTGGGTGCGCTCTTCAGATCCTGAATCGCTTGGCAGCTTCGACCAGGCACTTGTGAGCGACCGGAGATCGTTCAGACGACGGGTTGCTTCCACGGCAACGCCTTCGGTGCCCAAGTTGCCAAGCAGAGCGTTGAGGCTTTCGAGGTCAAACCCATTTGAGGGGTCATTGGGTAACAGTGCATTCAATGCGGCTAGAACCTTTCCAAGCTCTTCGGCGCGAGTTTTATCTTGGTTCGCAAGTTCGGCCCTAAGCAGCACTATTTCCTGATCTGTTCGCTCGATCCGACTTTCAAAAGCTCGATATTCCGGCACAAGATTTTTTGTCCGAGCTTTATGTCCTGCGTCGTGAAGACCGTCGATTAGTGCATCGAGCTGGCTCAGCCCGAGCAGGTCTTTCACAAATTGAGTAAGGGCGCTCTCGCCGTCCTCGACTTTCGATTTCTGATAGATGTCGAGGAGGCGCCCGAGCATTGATTGCGCAAGATAGCAGCGCTCGCTGAAAAATTTGCCATCGCCGCCGTCAAGGTACGGTGTGCCGGCAATGCGGCCGTTCTCGATCACAAAGCTGCCACGATCATCCACGGGACCTAGAGGTCCTTCTATAACGACCTTGGCGCGTTGAGCCCCTTCGTGAACCACATGCCGTGCAAAATTCGCATCGTCTTCTCTCATCGCCTTGACGTTGCCAGTTAGAGCGAGCTCGAGGGCCGATAGGACACTGGTCTTCCCGGTTCCGTTGGGACCATGGATCAGGATGATAGGTGCATCGAGTGGAACTCGAATTGTTCCTGAGATGCTTCGGAAGTCAGTGATGGACAGGCGATGGACATCGTCGAGGCTGTTCATTGATCGCCCTCACCGGATTTAAGTTTTTTTTCGGCTGTTTCGAATGGCGTCGTTAGCCGCCGCTTCAACTCCAACTTGACAGCGGCGGCTCCGCGTGGAGACGCGTCAATAACCGACTTTCTTAGCTGAGGATCAGTAGACGCGGGCAGGAGCTGGATCATTTCCCCGAGCGGATCGGCGGCTATTCCTGTCTGCGGAGCTATTGGCAATGGCAACAGTACGGAAAGCCAATCGCGGAGCAGCTCGTCGTCCTTCGTACCAGTCGGAGTGCCGACCGGTAGAACGCGGCAGACCTTCGAGATTGACTCGAGGGCGCTTTCGGCTGGCCGCGGACCGGTGAGGATTGCGGTAACCGGTCGTCGGGAACCAACCACATCCAGAGCCCGCCCGAGACCGCCAATTTTTTGACGTGTGCGCTGAATATCCTCAGCAATCGTATCGATAACGATTACCAGGTCCGGATTCTTGTCCTGCCCGATCAGAACAGCGGAGAATTCGAAAGGGACGTTTCCGATCTTCAGCGGAGCGGACACCCGCCGAAATGCTTTGGAGCTTTCGAGGATCGCGACGATCTGCTCAACGGGTGCCTGCGTAATGGGTGTCATAGCGTCGCCTCTTCCTTGAGCCTCGCCAATACCTCGCCGCTACTCGTGGCATTGACTATAATCTCTTTGAAGCTGAACTCGCGATAGCTGTTGTCCGCGTCACCCCGCCCAAACCGTGACGACGGGTTCGTCTGTCGCCGAGCGACGGGGGCGGAACAAACGGCAACGATGGTGTCGCTATCGGCTTCGTTTATGACGCCTTCGCCGATAAGCTTCGACAGCGTTTCATTGTTCGAGATGACGAACATTTTCTGTTGGTTCCCGGTCGCGCCGGAAATTGAGAAGCTGCCCATGTTCGCATCGCCGGTGACGGGTGTGATCCGCCATCCGTCCACATCTGTCGCAAGCCCAGCGATCCCGAGGAATACTCCCAGTTCCGGCATGCTCGACATCTGGACATAGGGATCGTTGGCCATTTGCCCAATAGGCAATACCCCAACCGGGCCATAGATCCCTTTCGCAAGACCGCCGATCTCCCCGCGAAAAATCGAAAGGCTTCGTGTGATTCCGCCGACAAACGCGTCCATGAACGCTCGCTTGTCGTCGCTGGTGTCTCCAGCCTGGGCCGCAACGAGATTTCGCGCCGCGATTACTCCTTCAATGATCTTCGTCCGTTCTTCCGCGGACATGTTCGGCGCATCTACGAGCTCAATCAACTTGGCAAATTTCTGACCCAGCACACTTAGAACCAAGGCCGTCAGGAGTGGTTTTCCGTAAGCAGGAATTTTTGCTGCTTTTTCGATTTCGAGCTGGCGATCGTCATAATCGTCCTGATAGACGCTCTTAAGCATCGTCCCCTGTTCGGCGCCGAGCTCATCGCCTGCAAACACATAAGCGGGTGGATGCGAAGGCCAGGCGCGCTTCAGCATAGCGCGGCCGACCGAAAATATGTCCTTAATGTTAGAATCCTGGGCCGAAAGGCCAATCATCAGAGTACGGTGCGTGACGCTAAGTCCTTCCAGCTGATTTTTCATAAGGGCGAACTTTGGATCATTCGGCCAGTCCGTAATTTGCTGGTCCCGACCTACAATGTACTCTCGGTACTGCGCTTCATGGCGCTTGGCCTGGACGGCGCAGCCGTGAAATTTGTGAAGTAGAGCTCGTCCGCCCGCGCCTGCGATATCTTCCGCTCTCACCAGCACGTTAACCAGCGTTTCATTGCCATCGGACAGGGTTGCCACCGCTTTTTCTACCAGGCCGTCCCAGTTGGCCGATGCGACTTTCGGAAACACGCCCTCCAGAACCAATACCGCAACGGCTGTATGTTCACAGTCCGGCTCGAGCTGATCATCGGCGTAAGTTCCCCGGACGTCGATGATATCCCAAACAAGGTGGTCCGATGGCTGTCCCTGTATTCGTGTGTCGAGGAGTAGTGCGTATTTGCCGACGAGGCGCTCGACAATGATGTCTATATTCGCCCAAGTCGCCGGATCTGCCTCCTGATCAACCGCAGCTTTCTCGCCATGGGTCAAAGCGAGGCCTAGCGCTTTGTCCAGTGCCCGTTTGTATGTTCCGTCGCCGATTTCAGCTCTTGCATTGACTGACAGGTAGTCGAGCACGCGTCTCGCGACCACGCGTAGGTCAGCCACTCTTTCCCTCGAAATCCCCGACCCCAACCAAAGGGCATATTCGGCTTTCGCAACGCCGGCCGCGACTTCCAGAAACTCTTCGTCGAATAGTTTCAAGGTCTCCAACACGGAGATATTTGTCGCTGTAATCTTCTTTGGAATTTCCAAGATTTGCGCCCCCACGCGAAGCACTATAAGCTCAATTCATGCTAAAATTGCAAGCAAAGGATGTTGCCGTGTAGGGCCTTTTTTCGTGCCTTGCCTCTCGTCTCACTGGATGCTTTCAGCGGTTTTGGTTGGTGGCTGAGAAACGGGTGCCATGAATTCGGTCAAATGTTGCGCCCATCGGTTACGTCGGTCTGGAGAGCATCGCCGATTCCCTCCGCACTAATGCTCGAGCTGGCGTGCGTATGAATCCTGGATGGGTCAAGATCTTCCGAAACATATACGTGATGGCGTGTTGCTTTGTTGAATCCGCTCAAACGCGACGCGGCATTACTGCTGCATCAATCCGGCGATGCATGAGCGAGACCATCGAGAGCAGGTCCTCGGCATCATCCTTCGACATTTGCCAGTGAACTCTCGGCGCATGCGCCGTGGTATTGCGAAACATGCTGAAAGTGCCCTTCAAGAGGTTGGAGAAGCCTCGCTGCTCACTCTTTTCGTTTTCGCTCACCAGCGCATTTATCGCCAGCATGGGGCAGGCGCCGCTGAAGGCGCGATCGATAAGGCTTGCCCCGTCATCGGTCAGGCCGGTTCGCTGCCGTATCTTATCCGCGACGCTTTTCACGGCCTCGAGGACCGCATGGAAATAGTTGTCCGCGAGCAGCTCCTCGCGACAGAAGCGGAGTACATCCGGATGGACGCCTCGGGTAGTCAGATCGTCCCGAAGCTCCTGCGCTCGGCGCGTAGCTTGAGACAACGTCTCGACGGCAGCGGCCGACACCAACGCGCCGGAGGCTTCAACTGCCAAGCCGGCGAATGCCAGGGCGCGATTGAGGTTTTGACGCATGGGTTCAAAACGCCCCTGCTCACGGGCAAAGCGTTCAGGCTTCATCGCTTTGCGTATGAAAGCAATGATATGCGTGCGGTCCTTGCGGGAATTCTGGTCGTGAACGAAGGCATTGTAGAGCCTGTGGCGCTTGGTCATCTGGGGATCGGTATCAGTGATCTTGACGGTTGCCAGAAGATGGCCGATTTCGGAACCGGTCAGTCCATCGCCGGTGTCTCCCAATGCATCGGCGATCGCTTGCAACTGCGATTGCGTGAAGGTCGCCATTGTCACCCTGCACTTTTCCAAATTGCGTGCTGCCGGCGGAGGTCCGACTCGATCGCGGTCAGTTGCGCTTGATAGTCGAAGCCTTTCAGCGACCTTTCGGCAACTTCGGCGGCTAGGATCACCAGCCGCCATGCTGCGTAATCGTGGAAAGGGTTCAAGCCGATCATGTTGCCAAGCGAAAGGTCGCTGGGTTCTGCGCTGGCAAGCAGTCTCGCGAATTTGGCAATAGCAGTGTTCATCTCCCATTCGGAGGTGAACAGCATCAGGGCGCACAACGCCAGGAGAGGGATAGGGGCGCCCTGAAAACGATAGTAATCAGGACTGGTTTTTCCGAAGCTAATTCCACTATTTTTCGCGACAAATGCGCACAACGTGAGGGTGTCTTCATAGTAGGGTTGTAGCGCTGCAGTGTTAAAAACCTCCTGACCAAAGTGCTTTGCCGCCATCAGGCCCGCCCTCTTCCATTCCGCATCTTGATGGACAACGGTTTTCGCCAATTCTACAAGGGCCAAGTTCTCCTCCGTGAACTGGAACTTTGCAGCCGCCTGCCAGTCAAATGCAGGCATCTCTGCTTGCGCCGGGTGAAACGTCCAGCGCCGGTAGCTTGGATGACGTTGCAGCGAACGCGCCCAAGCAAGTGCCTCCGGCGTCGCCCGGACCTTGAAGCGGCTCTCAGATTTCATGTCGAAGAACCACTGTCGCATCGCACGGATGGTGGCTTGGTTAAACAGGCCTGTTTCAATGCCTTTGCACACGAGCAGGCGGACCGCTCTCGTTTCGGCGCTCTTCTCAGAACCGAAATTCAGGAGACTGTCTGTTTGTCGTGCCTCGCCGGTGTCGTTGCCGTAAAACTCACAGAATGGGTGATGACCATCGCCGCCCTGATGATCAACGAAACGAAAATGCGCTTGGCGAAGGACGGCCTGGCTGCCGCGAGCCTTGCTGGGCCGCACGACTTGCGCCCCGGTTTTTCCGCAGGATGAACAGCGGATGTCTGTCCGAATCCAGCCTGCCCATTGCGATAGATCCGCGACCGTTGCCTGATCGTCCCCGGGTCGATCGCCGCTCAGAAGCCATCCAAGCTGCTCCACGTCCAGCTCGCGTGAGTAATGTGCCGAAAATGCTGTCGTTGGCATCTTGTCTCCAGGAAAAAACGGCCGCAGTCCATTTCAGAAATACGAGACTCTTGGCCGGTTCGACCGAATTCCATACATTGAACACCGAGCTATCGGGACATGTTCGGAATATACGACACCGATTCTCTGCTAGATTCTTCGCGCGACCGCACAGCTTCGACAAAGTATCCACAGCTTTAGGTGCAATCCGATCTAAAAACTTGTTTGCAAGTGCATTCAAGTTGCAAAGCCCGATCTTTGGCGCTTGACCGAGACCGATGGGTCATTCTGAACTTCCGTGCATGACCTATGACTTCGCGAATCTACATCATGCTGATTTCGAAGAACTTGCCCGCGCTCTCGCAGGGCGCGCGCTCGGCGTGCGCTTCGAGGCTTTTCCCGCTGGCCCGGATGACGGCATCGATGGACGACACACAACCGCAGACGGCGACATCGTACTTCAGGCCAAGCACTATGGTCGGTCGTCGTTTTCGGCCCTGAAGTCGACGATGAAGCGCGAACGGGCGTCAATCGACACTCTCAAACCCAACCGATACCTGCTGGTCACCTCAACGCCGCTGACACCCGCCAACAAACGTGCCCTTCAGGAAATAATCGGTCCTTCTCTGTTGTCGCCGGGAGACATCTTCGGCCCTGACGATCTAAATTCGCTTCTGCGAGCATACCCGGATATCGAGAAGGCACATCCCAAGCTTTGGATGGGCTCGACCGCTGTGATGGAGAGCGTTCTAACCTCCGTGATAGAAAAGTCGGGCTTGCGTTCCGAGCAGCCCCCGGAATCGCTTTCAACGCTCTTACCGGCGCCAAAGCAGGCGGAAGGGGAGGCGGCCTCACCTGAGGAGATCCCGCGGGACACAATCTTCATAATCAAGTCATCTCCCCGAGACGACGAGTTCACCATATGGCTCGCACCGAAACTTCAAGCAGAGGGCTACCGCGTATTCGCTGATATTCTAACATTGCAGCCCGGCGATCGCTGGCGCCGGCAAATCAATATCGCGCTGCAACATCGGGCGGTAAAAGTCCTCGTTTGCTGTTGCAACGAAACTTTGGAAGACGAGAATGTCCAGGAGGATATTGCGATTGCTGCGGAGGTGGCCGAATTCGTTGATGATGCGCGGTTCCTGATCCCTCTTCGCTTGGAGCCCTACCGCAAGATTAAAGGCATCGGCGACGCCCTGGCCGTCGACTTTGTACGCGGCTGGGCTGAAGGTTTGCTGTCGTTGCTCGACACCCTAAAACGTCAAAAGGTGCCGCGCGACCCGGGCCGCGTCACTATTGACCCGAACTGGCAGGTCTTTCGACGTCGCGGATCAGTTGCCCTGGTGGACGAACCCGAGCGCCTGACATCCAATTGGCTCCGGATTACGGAGATTCCTGGTGCAATTCTCTATTATGAGGCATCTGGGGCGGTCGATAGGTCTCGGCTGCAAAAGGCGCTTGATGCTTTCGCATTTCCGGCAGCGTTGATGGGCCAGGGTTTTGTAACCTTCGCGCAGCCTGACGAGATTGAAGACGCATTTGCGTTGGCAGGCAAGTTCACTGTGAAAGAGGAGATCGAGCTCACGAGCTTCATCGAATCCGGGCATCAGAAGTTAAAGGTCGAGAAACAGGTTGCCGCCAATCTGATCCACACAATGTTCAAGAAGGCATGGATCGCGCACTGCAGAAAGCTTGGCTTCATCGAGTACCAATATTCCAATGCCGCGGGGTTCCATGTGTCGCCTGATCAAGCGCAGATAGGTCAACGCATACCTTGGGGACAACAGGGTGAGCGGCGTTCCTCGATGCTGCGCAATGTTGCAAAGGGACATGTCTGGCAGTTCGGCGTCACGGCTATTCCGGCGTTCTGGCCCTTCTTTCACTTCAAGCTGAAGTCCCGAGTCCTGTTTGCCAAGGACAACAAGACGCCAGCCGGTGTCGCGATCGAAGACGCCAAGAAGCAGCATCGTCTTCGGAGGACGATCTGTAAGGGGTGGCGAAACAAGCAGTGGTACGGCCGAATGCTCGCCTTTCTCGAAATCTTGTCGGGTGACTCCGCCTTCATTCGATTGCCGTTGTCTCCAACAGCGTCCCTCGTCCTTGAGGCAAGCCCGCTCCTGTTCACCAGCCCGGTAAGCACGGCTTTGCCCGATATCCTTGACGCCGACGCTGAAGAGACGGATCTGTCAACGCTTGGCCGGCCCGAGGCCGATGAGGTTGACGATGAAGCTGCCTGAGAAATCACTTGTCGTCGAACATTTCAATGAGCCGCAGCTTGAGTTTGCAGGAATGCAGACCAGTCCGCATCCGAAGGACGGTCTGTTCCTTTACGGGCCACATGCGAAGGCGCGAAAGCCCCGTGAGATAAATCTCGGCGTAGTCGGCACGCCCGACGGCATCTCACATTTCCGAGACTGGGGATTCAGGCTGCATCGCCAGGTTTCCGTTCCCCCACCGGGAAAAGGCGAAAAAGCCGACCGTTTGCACCTTGCAAACTTTCCTGGCCTCGAAGAGATCTTTGGAATTTCGTTTGATCCGGACGGGTGCAGCGCCCTCTCGATACCGCTTCCTGACATTGAGCACGCGACACGGCTACAGAATTTGAATGAAGCCGTCGACAAGGTCGCACGCCTCTATATTGACCGCGTCAAAAAGCATCTCAAAAATGAGGAGCGATCCATCGACGTCTGGGTTCTCGTTCTTCCCGAGATCGTATATGATCGCTGCCGCCCAGGTTCAAAGCGATCAGGGCTCGTCCTCGAGAAAGGGGACTTCAGCAGAAAGCAGAAGGGGAAGGCGACCCTGCCTTTGTTGGCCTCGGTCATTGATCTTCAAGGCGAGGAGATCTTCGACGATGTTCCCGACTTTCACCGCCGGATCAAGGCAGAATTTCTCAAGATCGCGCCAACACAGCTACTGCGCGAGACAACCCTGGCTCCCGAGAAATTTCTGAACACCGCCGGCTATCCTGTTCGAAAAACCCAGGATGCGGCGACAGTCGCATGGAATATCGGGACGGGGCTTTATTACAAAACGCAGCCCAAGCCGCCATGGCGTCTCGCACAAGTTCGGCCCGGTGTCTGTTACATTGGCATGGTCTACAAGAATTTGCCAAGCGACCCAGATGGACACGCCTGTTGTGCCGCGCAGATGTTCCTCAGTGAGGGCGATGGCGTCGTCTTTCGCGGCGCCAATGGCCCGTGGAAGACAGGTGATTATGAGTATCACCTAAAGCGCGACGCAGCAAAAAACCTGCTAAATCTCGTCCTCAGCTCTTACATCGAGGCCCACAAGTCGCCGCCTCGCGAGCTATTCATCCACGGCCAGACCTATTTTAACGACGAAGAGTGGAGCGCGTTTGTCGAGGCCGCTCCAACTGAAACGAATATCGTTGGCGTCAGAATCCGAACGACCGGCGGCGAGACCAAGTTGTTCCGCGACGGTGACTATCCAGTCATCCGCGGTACGGCACTCCTGCTCGATGACAAGACGGCCTATCTTTGGACTACCGGCTATGTTGCCGAGCTCGACACTTACATCGGGCCTGAGACACCGAACCCGCTTCACATCACGGTAATGCGATCAAAAGCAACAAGGCCTGATATCCGCACCGTTCTCTCCGATATCATGGGATTGACGAAGATCAACTACAATTGCTGCAATTTTAACGACGGCTTACCGGTCACGGTCCGGTTCGCGAAGATGGTGGGCGACGTACTCACCATGGGATCTGCAAAAGGTGAAGAAAAGCAGCCTTTCAAATTCTATGTCTGAGGTCGAAGATGGCAGCAGCACCTGAAGATGATGAGAAACCGGTGGTCGATCAACTGCCGGATCGGATCTATAAATATAGGTCGTTCAGCAATCGCACGATCGAGATGCTTGTCGAAGATCAACTCTATTACGCTGATCCCAGCACGTTCAACGATCCTCTCGATACTCGCCCGACGCTCAAGGCAGACGTCGATGCTGTCGCGTTGCAAGAGATGCTCAGGACCTTTGTCGAGCGTCGAACGACGGCAGAGTTAGAGGCTGCGGCAAAGACGATCCGCTATCGGGGCCGAAAAACGGTGGAGCATATTCTGAGGCTCGGCCGACAACAGGCAGAGAAGATGTTGCAGGAAGTCGCTTACAACGCGACCAATCCCGATTACGAAATGGAGGATCCCGACGTCTTCCTTCTTACGAGTTATGTGGAGCGAGAGCTCCTTCGGCAATACAACAAGGGCATCGTTTCTCTGAGCGAGAGATGGCAATCTCCGGTGATGTGGAGCCATTATGGTGATCAGCATCGTGGTTTATGCATCGGTTATTCGGTCCCGGGCGACGTTGGTAATAGCCTTCGCAAAGTAAATTACGGCGGCTCGCGCCTTGTCCAGGCGAGCGCAGTTGCCGCGATGCTTCGCGACGACGCGGGCGCTCAACGCCTGGTGGATGATCTGGTTCTGTTGCAGAAGGCTCCGGATTGGAACTACGAGTGCGAATGGCGTCTTATCGGACGCCGCGGCTCGCAGAATTCGCCGCTGGAAATGGAGGATATAACCTTCGGGATGCGATGCGATCTCGCCGTCAAATATGCGATTGTGAGGGCGCTTGAGGGCAGGCAGCGACCTATAGCGTTCTATGAAATGCATGAGGTTGAAGGGACATTTGATCTGAGGCGGCGAGTTTTGGACGTCGCCGAGCTTGGTGTCAGTCTTCCGAGGCGGGCACGCCATTACCTTGAAGTGTTTGATCAGATCCAGGACATTGAGCCGCCACCTTATAATGCGACAGGTGCCTAGTAACGACGCACACAAGAGGCTTACACTCCAATTTGACAGGGTCTCCGGTTCGGTTCCCCTCAACTGCAGCCGAACAGATAGGTGCAGGACAGCTTGCATAAAGCCGGCGCAAAAGCCTTCACTTAGTCAGTCGAACCGAAGCGCGGCGCTTCCTCGCTTCTTCGTGCATATTTACCGGCGTAGCGGCAAGAACACGATTGATCAACGAGGTTAGAAAGCGCGCGGGGGAGAGATCATCAGGGGTTCTCTCCTCCAGGATTGATACCTTGGGCAAGGCCTTAACTATGCTCTCGATCGTGCTTTCCGGAAGTTCTACAGCCTCATCCTCGGTCGCATCACTTATCGGCTGTGGCCCCGGCTCCAGTATGCCGGGGCTGGGCTCTTCCTTGTCGGCCTCTACCGGTGCCTGATCGCTGGAATAGTCCATCAGCACCAGACAGGTAGCGTGATACGCATCGTCCTCCCGGCCCAGCTTGGACAGAAGGTCGAACAGCCACTCTGCGGTCTTAGGTTCTTTTTCCAGGATGTCTGAGCGGAGCCCGAACAAGAAACCCAAAGCCGCAAGCGGATGGCGCAGGCGAAGGTTCTTGGCGTCGCCGTACGATTCTTCTATGCGGTTAGGCGCATTCTTTCCGTACGACGAGTCCATTCGCTTCGTCGATATCAGCAATTCCGGGCCCGTTACCCAGTCGGTGATGATGACATCAACTTGCTTCAGATAGTTTTTGCCCAGAATTGACGCCGAGGACGACGTGACGCTCGGAATCGACGTGTTCGATGTCAGATGCGATTGAGCCTTGGCTCGAATTGACGAGGGGAGTGATTTGACAAAGGCGGCCACAGGGGCGGGAAGAACGCGCGGGTTTGAAGGTCTGGGCCACACTTGGTCTGTACCAAATCCAGCCCTGCGAAGCTCGTAGCTGAGCCAAACATCCAGGGCCAGGGCCGGCACACCTGTTTGCGTCCCCACTTTCAGGTGGAGAGGGACACCGAGCAGCAGCGCCAGGGTTTCATAGTCTGGACGGAACTGCGGCTGGCCGTCCGGTCCCAGAGCCCAAGGGTTGGTGTGTTCTCCGCCGGGGGCGGCGGCCTCAACGATGTAATCGAAGATTTCCCACGCTTCAGTTTTCGAACTCGGTTTAGCGGCCACTTGCTGACCTCACAGTGCGGCGGTTCGCCAGTTCTGCACGTGCATTTCGGACAGCTGCCAACTGAGCCGCGGTGATGTCAGTGTCTGCAAAAAGTACTCGGTCAACTATTTGCACGGCATCAAGCAGCCCTCCCTTTTCAAGAAGTTTTGCAACGCTTCGCTTGACCTCACGAAGCCTTTCGGCACGAGAGGCGACCAAAGTTGGCGAAGGCATCGCCCATATGTCCGCCTCCCTCGGCTCGATCTTGAGGATCCCGCCTCCATAAGCGCGGCCAACCATTTCGGCGTGCAGCAACGTAACGGAGTTTAAGCTGGCCAGCGGAAGCAGTTGTTTGCCAAGGAGCTTATATTTCTCATCGAGATAGACGCCGTGGATAGAGTTGAGGTGATGGGCTTTGGCGGCATTCTCGGTGATGCGGGGTGTATCCGCATTCATGCAGGTAAGAAAAAGGTCAGCCGGAGCAATTAGGGGCACGCGGTACCACGTTTTGCGAACCCGACACTTATAGGCAGTGTCCACCCCCGTCCGATGCCCATCTGCAATGTACGCAGCAGCTGCCGGCGACGGCGGGTCGCTTGGATAGAAGAGGTGGATGGCACTTCCGCCTTGCCCGAGCTTTTCGAGGTCTGCATTCGAAAGTGAAAGACCTCTCAAATGAGAGCTGCCGGGCGGGGAGACACTAAGAAGCTCTTCAGGACCCAGCTTAAGCTCAGCAACGCGCTCAGGAGAAAGGGTAAAGTATCTGTTGTTGCCGGTCACCATTCCGAGCGTGGTATCGCCCCAGGTCTCCAGATTCGCAAAGAGGCCTTCTTCCATTAGAGTCCGCAGCTGATGGACGACAGCGGCATCGATGAGACTGCTCGTCCATTTGGCAGCGGGATCCGCAGGCGTCCAGCTCTGGCCAGGACCGAGATTGGCAAGTGTCTCGGCGTTCTTCGTCTGACGAATAGTTCCGTGGGAGGTAGGACCCTCAAGATATCCGTCGGCAAGAAGAAGCACCACATCTGCTTCGGCTTCAGGAAAAACTTGTTCGTCAAACAGCACAAGTTGGACATCCCTGAACCGACTGAACAGGAACTTGCGCACCGGGGCGGCATAGTTCACCGAAAGCAATTCAGCGGGGAGAACGAAACCTAAGCGACCGCCAGGCTGAAGGAAGGAAGTCGAGTGCACAGTGAAGGCTGCCCAACTCGACGCGAGCCCGGTGAGGGACACCCCTTCACGAATGGCGACCTCGCGAGCACGGGCTCGCGCCTCTCCGGTGAAATCCTGATACCTGATGAAGGGTGGATTCCCGATCACCGCATTGAAAGATCGGTTGGGGTTAACGGCGAAGAAGTCCGAAAGCTGAATGTTGGCAGTGCCCCCGACATCAGCGACCCGCTGGCGCGCCACGTTTGCGCTATGGGCATGTATTTCTACGCCATGGACGAGGGGCAAAGACTTGCTATGGGGGGCGAGTTCGCGGAGGCGCTCGACCGCAGATACTAGGAACGCAGCATCGCCAGCAGCCGGTTCGAGCACCCGATCGCCGGGTGCGCGAAGCGCCCAACTGGCAATGAAACGCGTGATCGCCGCAGGTGTGAAGAAGGCTCCCCTCTCTTTGCGGAGAATGGGCGTATCAGTAGGATCGCGGTGAGATACAAGCTTCACGTCTGGCTCCCGACTCGGACCACTTTTGGGCCGCTTTGCGTCGGTAACCTATCCTACAGTGATTAATGTCTGTCTACTCTTTGTTCTCCTTTCTGAACGGCTGATCCACCACGAAAGGTAGTTGCCGTACGGCGGCGGCAAGATTGGATGGGCATCCTACAACGGTAGCATCCACGCCCCACTCCGGATTTTCGGGAATTGCGGGGCATGGGAGTGAGCCTGCCTTCGTCTCCCCCAGCGAAGGCGAACTGATCTTCTGAAGAAGGCGACCAACCTTCTCGATCGATCCAATCGAGGAGGTTGGCCCGAAACGATCACGCGTCGCTATTCGAAGGGATGGGGTACTGCGCATACGCGTCGAGCAACATCTGCAGGTATTCGGTGGTGCTTGAGGTCTGCTCACCCAAGGCTGGCCAATGAAAAGGTATCTTCGACCACATGGTCTCCAATTCAATTTCGATACCGAGCTGTGCTGCAACCTTGATCGCCTGAGTTGGCTCCTTATGATCCGGCCACAAATCCTCTTCCAGCGAGATCCAAACGTCGTTGTCTTCATCGACGGTGATTTCGGCCAAGAGCGCCCCCAGTCGTTCGCTTATGTTCGTCGCGTCATCTAAGAGTGCGCTTCTCATGAGAAGAATGATGTTACGTTCGTTCAACTCAAGTTTTGGACGGTCGTCGACCACGTGGAATTCAGGTTTGCGAGTGTCCGATTTCGCTTTAGCGCCGATCGGCGGGAGCGACTTGCCTTCATCTTCGCACCAGAACGCAGTGTCGAAAATGTCGACTGGGGAAGCGCCGCATGCGGGGCAATGCCACAGATTTTGTGCGATCTGATCGCCCGTGATCTTCCCATTGCAGTGCAAGCAAAACCAGGTGTCGGAGTCGCGATCCCACAGTGGATGGCGAGATCGACCCTTTCCATCGGGCTTCGTCGATCTCCTTGGCCAGTCGGTCGAGATTTTGCCGCGGACTTGCGCCATCCGATGATTGGCCAGGCTCAGTGCTTCTTCGAGGAAGTCCGGATCGAACACAGGGGACTGGTCGTCTACTTCGGCACTCGTTCGCACCGTGGCGCGCGCACTCGGATCCTCCGGAACCGTGATGCTCCAGCCCTCTCCTGCGATGATGACGTCATCTAGGGCCACTTGCAGGCGATAGGCGTGGCCCCTTATCCGGCCTTGTTCTGCTTGTTCGAGATACTCCCAGCGACGCGCACTGGCATCGGCACTTCCCGTCGTGAAATCGGCAGGTGAAACGTGGTTCGCGACCACCGCTTCGATGCTCGCCACCTGCTCGGAGCTTGGGATCCACCCACTCTTGATGGCGGTGACCAGTTGTGTCCAGTTCGCAAAGCCGAGGTGAATGGCAATGAAGTTAAGCGCTTCATGTTGCGCTACCCTAGTGGCTCGGGCGTGACGTTTTGCAAGAAGCTTTAGGTGGTTAGTTTCTGCTGCTTCGGTCATATTCAGTTCCTGAATTGATCCGACCATGTGCCCGCTAATGGCCAGACCGTGCCTGTTGGCACAGTGTGACAATTCAGAGATGAAACGCTGACATAGCTTTGCGTGGCGGGCACACCGGCCTGCGTGTAAGGCCACCTCATGTATGACAAGCGGCCCGCCTTCGGTCAAGTGAAGACCGTGGCTGACCAGCCAGTGAGACACCTTTCTAACGCCGTCAGCGTTTACTTGGACCAATCGAAGGCCCTAAGGCCTTTCGCATTTCAGTGCCAAGAACGTGTCGGTAACTGGAATGACAGAATGACCGTTTGGCTTCGTGACTTCTGGGTGCCGGTGCATCTCGCATTGGCAATCGAACGCGCGGGCGAATTAAAGCTGCCCTTCGGCAATCTCGCGAAACGTGTGCAATCGCCTGAGGTACTCGCGAGCCGTTAAGGGAACCTCAAGTCTGCCTAGCGCATAGTCGAGCTCCATTAACGCGTTGAGCCATGACACTCGAAATTTCTCCCCTCGACATATTGCGGAGCGACCGTTGGCGTTCCGTACTGATGACAACCTATTCGATGAGCCTGTCGTTCCTGGAAGCCGTGCCTCTTCAGGCGCTCGGCGAAAATCGGCGCGACGTTACGATCCTGGCTGATATCGAGGGCTATCGTGCCTCGTTGTCGGAAACTGGCGCGTCGAGCGCTGGGGTTGGTTACGACGTCATTCCAATCTCCGTCCTCGGTAGCGGAGTATTTCATCCAAAGATCACAATGCTTGCATCGCACAAGGGCGAACTGCGGGCTCTCGTAGGATCGGGTAACCTCACCATGGGCGGCTGGGGGTTCAACACGGAAGTCGCCGAATACCTGAACCCCAAAACCGACCCGGAAGCGTTCACGGATCTGGCAGACTTTCTTCTTTCCCTTGGTGACGCCTTTGGGCAAGGCCGACTTCGATCCGACCCTTCCGCGTTGCCGCCGCTCCATGAATTTGCCGATATCTGCCTCGCCGCCGGCGATCACAAGAGCGGTGGGCCGACCCGTGTGCTTCATTCGGTCAACCGGGCGCTCGCACCCCAATTCGTCGAAATGGCAAAGGAACTCGGTGGCGCAAGAACGCTCACTGTCCTGTCGCCGTATTTCGGTGGCCCGAAAGCAGTTGTCGATCTCGCGCACAACCTCGGTTGCAAGACGGTCAACGTGTTCGTTCCGCCGAAAGTGCCGTTCTGGTTTGATTTCGATACAGCCAAAACCTTGGGAATGGTGGCGCAGCCCGTTACCAGCGAGTCGTTCTCGGGCGAGAAGCTGTTGCACGCCAAGGCCTTCGAAATCGAATGTGCCAGGGGGCGGCTTACGATTGCCGGCAGCGCCAACGCGACGATCAACGGCCTGGGGCTTGGCAGTGTCGAGGTGGTTGTCGCACGGGTATCGAACGGTGCGTCATGGCTCGGCTGGAGCCCTGCGGGATATCCGAAGGGCCTTGTCGGGGAAGGTGGCCAGGAGCCGCACCATACCGGGTCTCCATGCCTGATCGCGCGTCTGGATGGCGGTGGGATTAATGGCCGCGTCCTCGACGTCACCGCTCCGGAAGGAACCTGGAACGCCTCCCTTTATGCGCCTGGCCGATTCGAGGCCGTCGGCGCGGTAGAGCTGGCGGCTGATGGAAGATTTATGATCGAGCGAGCGAGGGTGGAAGCGGCCGTCTCTTCAGTACAGTTGGTACTGGTCCGAGGCGAAGAGACCGTGCGCGGTTGGCTGGTAATGACCGACATAATTGCTGCGGTTCGCGAGCGCGGCGCTATCGCGGAAGCCATGGCGCGTGCCGCTGGCGGCGCCGAAAACCCGCGTGACAACGATATCATTGCAGGCTTCTTCACCAAGCATCCAGGAGCCTTCTTGGGCGGCCACGAACCGATGGCGTCCGGGAGCGGTTCTCCCAAGGCTGACAAGGAAGAGACCACACAGTTGGTCCCGGCTGGAGAGTTCGGGCTTGGCGATGCCCTTAGGCCTGAAAACAACCGCGCTACGTCAGGCCTGGGCCAGTCGGCGTTCCAGAAGCTCATCGCGCGGTTCCGTCAAAGGATCACGGATGCCCCCCGGCGGGGGCAGGGGCACGGGCACGAAAACGATGCGGGGGAGGGCGCCGATGACGGACGCGAGGGAAGTGTCTGGTCAAATGCGGACCTATTAGCCGGGGCGATCGGCTCCTTCATGCGCAAGATCGACGAGACACTTGATGGACCAACCAAACGGGAGGACATCCTCTCTGTCCTCGATTTCATTCTCTATGGCGCTGACAATGTCGAGGAACCTGAACAGTTCCTGAAGAGCCAGTTGCCCGCCTGGCGAAATCTGGCGAGACGCGCTGGACCAGCACGCAGCGGCTTGGATACGCTCGACCGCTGTTATGCCGTTGCAACGGTGGGTCCTAGTGTTCACGATGTGAACAAGAGCGCCGAGATACACAAGGCGTTGGAGATCTGGTTTCGTGGCGGATTGACCGAGGATCACCGTCAACTTCTCGAAAAGCCACCGACCGGCCATCGTGAAAGTCAGCTTGCCCCTGAGGTCGGCGCCATTGAGTGGAAGCGGGCCATCACCGGGATTCTTTCCGCGAAGACATCTTGGCAGCGCAATAGAGCCTTGCTTGCTGCGCTCGACGGGAAGAGTTCGATGCCCGATCTTTCGTCTGCCGCTAGTCCTGAGGAGGTCGCTGCCTTCGGCAGGATCTGCAAGGGCCTCCGGCGCCGAGACACGGTAGTTGTTCGCAGCGACTGGACGCATTGCCCATCCTGCCACATGAAGCTTGCAGCGGTTGAAGCGGGCCGCTTACGCAAGGGTGGGATTGCCAGCTGCCAAGGGCTGAGGTGCATCGCGATCATCGTTGACATCAAGCCGGAGGAAACCTGAGTGAACCAGCTGCTCCAGGATGTTGACCTCGATTTCGCGACGGCGCCGGGAGCGCGGCTGGTTACCAAGCTTGCCCTGAAGGACGGGGGCGTGGATCCGCTGGGTCTGCGTCAGATTAATCTCGACTTGATGGATCGGGCGATCCCGGGGATCAACAACACGACGGTCTTCATCCGTCCATACGCGTTCATGGCCTGGGCTTGGTGGAAGACCAACGATTTAATGTCGAACGGCGGCAAGAAAGATGTCGATTCCTCGGCGGCAAAGGACTTCGTTATGCGCCTCGAGGTAATTTACGCTTGGTCGCATATGCTGGCTGGCGGACGCGACCTGCCTGGGATGGCGGTATTGAGGAGTTGCATGCCGATGGAGGGCGGGGGGGCATTCACGTTCAAGGGCGCGAATTGGGAAAGCGTGAAGAAGAAGCGCCAAGCCTCCACGTCTATCATGGACGCGATTCAATACGGTCCCTCGATCAAGGCGCTCGGATTCCTCGAGCAGACGTCGGTAACCGGCGTTTTCCGACCGACCGAACAGGTCATGCCTGCTGTCCGCGTGATTGATGCAATCGTGTCCGGGTCTGCAGTGCGCTACATGGTGGATCCCAGTGTTGACTCCTTCCTCCCAGAGGAGGTGCTGCCGCTCAACGACGAACTACCGCCGTCGGAGCCGTCGAGCCAGGAACGCGCGGTCTTCCGCAGCCTGTTCGAACCGGGCCGAGAAACAGGCAGGACAGATTTCACCAGGCGAAACGACACGCTAGCGCTCGTGCTTGAGGCCATTGAAGCTACACCGGAGGGTTTGACGGTGCCAGAGCTGCGTACCGTCCTGGCATCAGGTGTGCTACCCGGCGGACGCGCGCTTGTCCGCGCCGGTTCGAACGATACCGGACTTCAGGCGACGTGGCTGCTGATGTCCTCCCTGCAGGTACGCCAGTTGCAGCGACTTGCGCTGGAAAGCATGCTTGTGTGGATTGAGGTAATGATCAAGGCAAACGGCGGATCGGCATCGACGGATGCCCTTGTTGCCATGGCACTCCGCCAAGCCGAGGTTTTTGATAAGGACTTGGCCGGCCCGACCGTCGGCAACCTGCTCATCGCGCTGTCGCAGCGTTGCGAGACCCACGGCTGGCCCGCCGCAGCCGCCAAGGGGGACACGGATCTGGTCGCATTGAGTGACAAGCTGACGATCGCGCAGCGTGGCGCCCCGGGCAGCTACGAGACCATTCCAGGCCTGGCCCTGACTGCTCTTGGCTACGTACAGGCCATGTATGCGGCGCTGAAGCGAGAAGGCGCCGACGATGGCAGGCTCGGCGAATTGGGAGGGCGATCGGATCGCTTCCCGATATCGCTGCAGTATCGGCGGCTCCTGTCCCTGGCCGAAGCGACAATCGAAACCCTCTGGCGCGAATTGATCGAGACCTGGGTGATTGGCCAGCATGTCAGATGGTCGGTGGCGAGAAACGGTGATGGCACGCAACGCCTGCGGCTTGCGCTCGGCGACGGCGGGTGGCTCAGGGTCCACAAGAGGTTGAGCGGTCCATTCGGGCCTACGCCCGATCGACTGCTCTCTGCCCTTTCGCTCGCCGCTCAAGCGGGCATGATCGTCCGTGATGACGCAGATGTGGAGCCACGATTCCTAGTAGGCAGATCCTGAGTGGAAGCAGCTTGCGCAGAAGGCAACCAATTTGCCTAACCGCCCTCGCCCCGCTGGCCTTCGTCGCTCCTCCCCGCGGGTGAGGGCTGAACCACGCCGAGAAGCAGCGGCAGCTTGCTGTTCTTGAAGTCCCAGCTCGCAAGCGGCGCGAACCAGTCTGGCGCCGCAACCCCATCGAGCTGAATGACTTGGTCACCCTCGACCGTTTGGTCTGCGAAGAAGCTGCTAAAGATCCGGCTCGCCGTGCCGATGCCTTCCCAACCTTGGTCGGGACAGGTCGGCTCACGCGGGCTCGCGATGAATTCGACACCGCCGAACTCGTTCCCGTCCATGAACGGGATCGGCCCCTCAACCTCCCACTCGCCGTAAAACAGCAGCACCTGGGCGAGCTTGCGGTCTTTCGCGTTAGTCAGCTCGGCATCACGGCTGAAGAACTGCGCCGAACCGACCACAAAACTGGCGAGACCCTCGTCGTCGATTGAACGTGGAAGGTGGGTCGCCGCACTCAGCACGAGGCGAAGCGGCGGCTTCGTCATGATCAATTTCTCGCCAAGGCGCCCAAATTCGTTTGCGAGCATCGCCTCCTGCATCGTAACTCGAAGACCACCATTCTCGGTTCGGAAGTGCTCAGGCGACACGACGGTCCAGAGTCGCCAGAGCGACCAGTAGATTGCGAGTTTCAGAGGCGTGCCAACCGCGTCTGCATAGGACTGGAGCGAAGCCAGATACTTCGCCGACATCTCGTATTCCTGTTTAGAGGGGGCCTCGCTGCGGTGGTTTTTTACCTCGATCAACCACTGGGGTCCGTCATCGAGCACGATGCGGAAATCCGGAGCACGCAGCGTCTCGGCCGCATGGACACGGCCCACATCCTCGCTCTTGAACAGCGTGAAGCGGCCGAGGCTCAGCACCGTCGCCTCGAACATTCGCTCGATCCGCGATCCGTGAACCAAGACAGGATCGGCGATTGCCTCGCGCAGTCGCGGCCCAGCATCTGCCATGAAACGATCGACGAGTGTGGGGTCGTTGAGCGGGATACCGTTCTTCCGGGCAAAGATGGCCACCGACGCCAGAAGGTCGAATGCCTTCTGCCGCTTCGGCGGCCCGCGCTGTTCGTCGCTCATAATCCACCTGCCGCGAAGGGATCGATGTCGGGCGGGTTCATGGACAGGCGGAAACCGACAAGCGCGTCATTGTCCGGGTTCTCTGCCTGCGGGATCATCCTAATTGTTTCGGCAATGTCGCGGCGGGACATCGAGCCGGTGATCGTGCGGCCATTGCTCATCTCGTATTCCATTGAGCCGCAATCACGGTTCATACGCGCAAATCCTGGCGCAAAGGCGATCGGCGGCTTCTTGCTCCCCGGCTTGCTTACTTCGTGCTTGGCGAGGGCGACGCGGACGAATTCCAGCAAGGTGAAGCCGATTTCCGTGCGCCGTAGGTCCAGGCGCATCCGTTCGACCAGTTCCGGCTGCTGGCGAGCATCGCGAAGCTGCTCTGCCCTAAGCTCCCTGTCATAGTGACGATAACCGACATTGCGCGCGAGGTGCGCCGCCTTCATTTCAAGGCCGCCGCTCTCGGCAAGCTTTATCTCCTCGCTGCATCGCTGGCGCCAGGTCCGCTGTAGCTCATAGGCAGCATAGATCCACATCGGCGTCAGGGCGCCAAGCAACGCCATCTGCTCACGCGGCGGATGGTCATCGGCTTGGTGGCGCATCACCTCGTCTTCCAGCGCGTTCAGCACATTGTCGACCAGCCCGAGTTGGTGGGCCTGCAGAACTAGAATCGTGTTCTCGGAGAAGCCTGCGAGGCTCTTCAATGCCTCAACGAGGTCGTCTGGCCCGATCTCCGAAACCGGTCGGAAGCGTGGTTCTTCGTGATAATGATCATAGTCCTCTACGATATGGTCGTCGCTCAAGCATTGCCCTCCGCTTCCCACGTCAATCGGCAGAGCGGATCGGTCACGGCCATCGGCAATGGGTCCGGCCGATCCCAGAACCGTATCCTCGCACTTGATCTAGCGCACGAAATCGTACCAACTGACTTCCGCGTCTCGCTCGGCGTTGCAGGTCCGGCCAAGAGATCAATATGGTCGGACACCGACTGCGACGAGAGACCTGGCGCGACATAGTAAGGCAGGAACTGCAACAAAAGAAGTTCAGGATCGCGGCAATCGCTGACTCCAATATTTCAATAGCTTACCCATTTTTCACGGCTTGGGTCGCGGGTTCGTATCCCTTCAAGGCGGACAGACCAACACATTTGGTCCAACGCACGACCTGTTTAACAGACCACACAGGAGACGTGGGCAGGGGACATCTCAATCCTTAAGCCTATCAAAGCGCATTGAAAGTTCGCTCGATTTCCTCGCGGCTGTCGCCCCGCGCAAGGCAAAGCGCTAGCAGGATCCGCGCTTTCTGAGGGCTTATGTCACCACCTGCAACAATTCCAAGCTCTCTATGATGTGCGCTGTCTACCACCAGCCCTGACACGGTTCTGGAAGATTGAACAACCACAATGCCTGCTTCGACAAGAGTGGCGAGCGCTCGCGTCTCTGCTGGTGTCGTCATTCCTGGTCCGAAGCCCGCGGAGATAATTCCTCGTGCGCCCACTGCCGCGAATGCCTGAGCTGCACTTCCGTCGGCCCCAACGTAGCTATAGGTGATATCGACGCGCGGAAGTGTACGAAGAAGTGCGTGTGGAAATACCGGATACTTGGGTTCTTCGCGCCGCACGACCCTCACGTCTGGTCCATCCACGAAGCCAAGCGGGCCCATCCAAGGCGACTGGAAGGCACCGAGACGTAGTGTATGCGTCTTTGTTACCGTTCGAGGCGAGTGGATCTCGTCGTTCACAACGACAAACACTCCCGGACCAATATCGCCAGTCGACGCAACTCGGACTGCTGCTGCGAGATTGGCGTTTGCATCGGTCGATATACCAGTCAGTGGCCTCATCGAGCCCGTCAGGATAACGGGTATTGACGGTGCCAATACGAGCGACAAAACCCAGGCTGATTCTTCTAGGCTGGCCGTGCCATGTCCGATCACGATGCCTGCCAAGTCCGGCTCATTGCAAAGCGACTCGCAGGTTTCTGCCAGGTCCGCCCAATCATCGTAAGTCAAAGCAGTGCTATCGATCTGCCGGAAATTGACTGGAATTATTTCGGCTATCTTTCCTTGAAGGCCCATCCGATCAATGAGCGTCTGAGCGTCAACACGCACGTTGCTCGCGTTGTAGTCCAAGAGGTCGAGCTGATCCGTGCCAAGTGAGGCGATGGTTCCGCCGGTTCCGATGAAGGCAATTTTGGGTAGCATTCTTGTTCCGATCTGGAGAGGCCTATTTGAGCGTGCGAACTTCGGTCCTGCCTCGGGAATTACACCAGACGACCGTTAGAGAAAATATCGAAAAATGGACGAATTGCATACGTTGCTGGCTCTATTCCGCTACGCAGCGCCGTTCCAAGACGAAACCTCAAATCGATAACCTGCAGGAATAGAGTGGCTCAATCTTATTGTTGGACGGAGCTGCCAAGCGCTTCCATATTGGCGGCGTTGGTTCATGATGTCAGTCCTCCCAGGCATCCTCCAAAACCATCGGAAAACAATAAGGGGAACATCAATGTTCAGATCGCGTACCTGCCTGCAAATGATCGTAGCACTTGCTATAACTGTTTCGTCCAATCCAAGCCTTGCTCAAAGTTTCGATACATCTTCCATTAAAACGGACGGCGCGCTTGCCGCCCGGCTCCCGGAAAAAATCAAGTCGTCCGGTGTGCTTACAATCGGGTCCGACACAGCCTACGCGCCATGGGAGTTCCTGAGCGAAAAGGATGGTCAGACGCCAGAAGGCATCGACGTCGATATCGCCAATGCGATCGGTAAAAAGCTCGGCGTGAAAATCGATTTTCAGACCTCCGCATTCGAAGCCATCTTGCCAGCACTCGGCACCAAGTTCGATATCGGCGTGTCAGCTTTCTCTGTCACCAATGAACGTATGAAGGCCGTCAATTTTGTAAGCTATGCTGACACCGGTAGCATGTGGGCTGTAAAGGTGGGCAATCCCACGAAATTCGATCAGAACGATTTGTGTGGCCGCAAGATTGCGATCCAGTCCGGAAGCTATCACGAAAAGGCAGTCATTTCGGAAAATGACCTTTGCAAGTCGGCCGGAAAGGCCGAAATCGAGATCCTTCCGTTTTCGAAGCAGCCTGAAGCTCTCACGCGTGTGGCAGCCGGTGGTGCTGATGCGACAGTGTCAGGCGAGGCGGGTATCGGCTACGCTGCCAAACAATCAAAGGGCGCTTTCGAGTTGTTGAAGCCCACCGCTGGCGCCTTGAGCAAGCATGGTCCAAACGGCATCGCGGTCGCCAAATCCGACATGGCCCTCACGGAGTTAATTGCCGACACCATCAATTCCCTGATCGCTGATGGTACCTACAAGGCCTTGTTGGACACCTGGGGCGTTGGGTCGGTGATCGTCGAAAAGGCGTTGGTCAATCCAGAAGTCAAGATCTGAACCATGACCCTTGCTCGTGAAGATCTGGGGGCCGGCGTCAGGCCGGTCGCCCATGAAAAACCTGAAATCACGCGCAACGTCGTGGTTCCTCAAAGACATCCCGGTCGCTGGCTGGCGGTCGTTATTCTGGCCATCATAGTATTTCAGGTTGGCCAGGCCGTTTCGGTCAATCCCAACTTCCATTGGGATGTCTACCTTACCTATCTGTTTTCGCCGCAGGTCATACGCGGCGTCGGATGGACGCTTCTGCTGACGGTTGTCGCGATGGCGGTCGCCATTTCGGTCGCGGGTCTGCTGGTGATCATGCGCGACAGTGACAATCCCGTGCTCCGTGGCCTTGCGTATTCCTGGGTCTGGTTTTTTCGGGGAACACCGATCTACACCCAGCTGCTGTTCTGGGGTCTGTTTGCGGTGTTGTTCCCAAATCTCAGTCTGGCGATCCCGTTCGGACCGGAGATCATCAGCGTGGAAACGAAATACATCGTTACGCCTGCCATGGCCGCAATTCTCGGTCTCGGTTTCAACGAATCGGCCTATTTGACGGAAATTTTCCGGGCCGGGTTCAACTCGATCGATCGTGGGCAGGCCGAGGCGGCGCAGGCACTTGGAATGCGGCCGGCGAAAATCTGGTGGCGCATTCTCATGCCGCAAGCGATGCGGGTAATTATTCCACCGACTGGCAACGAGACCATCGGAATGCTGAAAATGACATCTCTGGTTTTGGCGATACCGTTCACCTTGGATCTTACGTTCGCAACCAATGCCATATCGAACAGGCTCTATCTGCCGGTCCCGCTCTTGCTGGTTGCTGGCACCTGGTATCTCGCCATTACCAGCGTTCTCATGGTGGGCCAGTATTTCCTTGAGCGCCATTTCGGTAAGGGCGTTTCCGTTCATCCAGCACGGGTGGAGTAAGTCGTGAGCGCCAATATTTCTGAGTTCTGCGTGGAAATGCAAAACATCCACAAATTTTACGGTCCTGTGCATGCGCTTAAAGGCGTGGGTCTGAAAGTGAAAAAAGGTGAAGTGTGCGTCGCCATCGGTCCATCCGGGTCGGGTAAGTCCACGATGCTACGCTGCATCAATCAGCTTGAGAGCATCTCGGCCGGTCGGGTTTTCCTGAAAGGCGAACTTCAGGGTTTTACAGAACGAGATGGCCGGTTCCACACCTTATCAGCGCGACGGATTGCTGCGCAGCGGCGGCTGACCGGCATGGTTTTCCAGCGTTTCCAGTTGTTCCCGCACATGACGGCGCTGGAGAACGTCATGGAAGGGCCGTCGCACGTCAAAGGATGGTCAAAGGAGCGGTCTCGTAAAAAAGCGCATGATCTTCTTAAGCGTGTCGGTCTTGACGGATTTGGAAGCCGTTATCCGGCGCAACTCTCTGGTGGCCAGCAGCAGCGTGTCGCGATCGCGCGGGCGCTTGCCATGGAGCCGGAGGTGATGCTGTTCGACGAGCCCACATCCGCGCTTGATCCCGAACTCGTCGGTGAGGTTCTGGATGTCATCAAAGACCTCGCAAAAAGCGGGATCACGATGGTCGTCGTGACACACGAGATCGGCTTTGCCAGAGAGGTGGGAAATCATCTCGTCTTTATGGATCAAGGGCAGATTGTCGAGGAGGGGTACCCACGCGAAATGCTGGCAAACCCGCAGAACCCGCGCACGGCGGCGTTTCTCTCCAAGGTCTTGTGATCCATCATGGCTAAGACCATCGAGAAAGCATCAGATCGCACCGCGCAGATCTCGAATGAAGTCTTCGAGAATTCTGGATGGAAGGCGATTTGGCGGGGTGATCAGAAGCGTGCGAAAATGCAGCGCAGGTTCGAAAGGCCTCAAGGTCAATCCTTGCCCTTCGTATGGTTCAGCCGTCAGGGGGTTCACCAGTCCAATCCCGACGCCCGCAGCCACCATGGCGCAGATCGTCGTAGAATAGGGCGTCTCCATCACTGGGCGAATAGTCACCCCAGCACGGTGAAAGGCGATCTCTGCCTCACGTCTGGTTGTATCTTCGGGAGCGAGAGCAATAAAGGGTTGCCCCACCAGATCGGCCGGACGAATGACTTTCAGAGCTTCAAGAGGGTGACCATTCGGCAAGGCGACAGCCACGCGAAATTCGGCAAAATCCTCGATTTCGACGCCAGTGCGATCAATTTCGTCTGCAACGATACCAACGTCGAACTGGCCGGACGCAACAAGATCGCGCACGTTCGAAGACATGCGTGCCTGAAATGTGACGGCGACGTTCGGGTTGCTTTTCATGAATGCCTGCAGTGCTCGCGGCAAGACGTTGGTCGAAAGCGCGGACAAACAAGCGATCCTGATCTCGCCAGAGCCATAATCACGTATGCGCGCCGCCGCACCACGCAGATGGGTCAACCCCAGAAACGCTTGCTCGACCTCGCGGAAGAAAAGCTGGCCTTCCTGAGTTGGATGCAGGCGTCCCTTGATCCGTTGGAAGAGATCGAAGCCAAGGGATCGCTCCAGTTCCTGGATCATCTTGCTGACCGCAGGTTGGGAGACATGGAGAACTTCTGCGGCGCGAGCAGTCGTGCCGTTTGTCATGACCACCCGGAATATCTCGACCTGCCTCAGATTCATCCCAAACCCCGTTTCACGGCCATAACTCCAGAGAATAGAAATAGCGCAAAGTCCAATATTTGTAATTGGTTTTCTTGCGTTTTGGAGTCTTCAGAAAGTCTTACTCATGAATGATCTTACACAATGTGTTCTTACGCCCGAGGTGCCGACGAAGGGGTTTGATCCACTCGGCGTGGGGGTGCACCGTGCTTCCACGATCGTATTCAAGGACGCAACTGCCTACGCTTCACGCGGAGAGCGTGGGCATGAAGGATATTCCTACGGGCTGTACGGCACACCAACAACGCGCACACTTGAAGCCAAATTGACAAGCCTGGAAAACGGCTTCTGGAGTTTTCTCACGCCTTCGGGACAATCCGCAAATGCTCTGGCAGTTATGCCTTTTCTCGCGGCGGGAGATCACATTCTGATCGCTGACACAGCCTATCCGCCCATGCGGGATCTGGCCGAAACGGATCTGCGACGCCTTGGTGTCGACATCGAGTTTTTCGATCCGCAATCGCCTGAAGACGTGGCAGCTAAAATGCGGACATCGACGAAGATCGTCTGGTGCGAAAGTCCGGGTTCGACCACGATGGAAATCCTCGACCTTCCCAAGATTGCGTCGATTGCCCATGGATATGGCGCTCTGGTTGGCGTTGATAACACCTGGGCGACCCCGCTCAATTTCAAGCCACTCGAGCATGGCGCTGACATTGTGACGGAGGCGCTGACGAAATTCGTGTCGGGTCACTCCGACGTCTTGATGGGATCAATCACCATCAAGGATGAAGCGCTGCTGAAGCCCATCCGCTCACTGATTGGAAGAATGGGGATCGGCGTTTCGCCCGATGATGCCTCTTTGGTGTTGCGCGGTTTCGAAACTCTTGGTGTGCGACTGCGGCACTCGGAACGAGTAGGTCTTGATTTCGCGCGTAAGATCGAACGTCATCCCTTGGTGCAGCAAGTTCTTCATCCTGCCCTTGAAACATTTCCGGGACACGCGCTCTGGAAACGAGACTTTCTCGGTTCCAGTGGCGTGTTCAGCATCGTTTTCACGCAAGAAGCCTCTTCTCACATTTCTGGGGCGCTCGATACATTGAAGGTTTTCGCCATCGGCGCGTCCTGGGGTGGAACGCGTAGCCTTGCCGCTCCCATGTCTATTGAGGGCTTTCGCAGCGCGACAGCCTGGTCCGGCCCAGGTGTCATTCTCCGGCTCAGTATAGGCCTTGAGGATGAGGAAGAGCTGTGGGCCGACGTCGAGCGGCTGCTCGCGGACCTCGATACTCGCAGCCAGACATCAGCACAGGATGCATCCCTTGGAGCAGTCCACAAAGGCTGAAGCGAATTTTCACAGATATGGGAAGGACAAAGCGTGCCAAATACAGACGATGTGTTGCGCGATATCGACGGCAATTTTGACAACACGCTACGCAAGCTGCTTGAACTTGTCTCAATACCTTCAATCTCCGGAGATCCGTCGGGTGATGAGGGTATAGCTCGTGCCGCCGAATGGCTTAAGCGGGAACTGTCCTCCATTGGTTTGACGGCGGATGTCGTGCAGACGAAAGGCCATCCTGTTGTTTTGGCGCAGTCCATCGGTAATCGCAACGAGAAGCGTCCACGGCTGCTGTTCTACGGACATTACGACGTGCAGCCGATTGGTGATCTAAACCAATGGAAACATCCTCCTTTCGAGCCGCGCATCATCGAAGAGGACGGTCTTCATTGTTTTTATGGGCGCGGCACATCCGACAGCAAGAGCCAGCTCTGGACCTTCATCGAGGCTTTACGGGCATGGAAACACACCTTCGGTGAATTTCCCGCAGACGTTATTGTAATGCTCGAGGGTGAGGAGGAATGCGGGTCGCAAAGCCTGCCCGAATTCATTCATACGCACCGAGACGAACTGGCCTGCGACGTCGCCTTCATTTGTGATGCGGAGATGTGGTCGGCAACACAGCCAGCCATCACAACGCAGCTCAAAGGACTGGTGCATGAGCGTGTGACGATATCGGCTCCAAACCCTGATCTTCACTCGGGGCATTACGGTGCAGTTGCAGCCAATCCCATCAGGATAATGGCAGCCATTCTGGCTGGACTGCACGACGATCATGGGCGCGTTGCCATTGACGGCTTCTATGACGGAGTAAAAGATATTCCGGACGCGGTTCGGCTGCAATGGCGTGCGCTGTCGCAGGAGGCGGGCCTGTTGGGAGATGTGGATCTCACGGGTGGTCTCATGGAGAGAGGTTACTCATCTCTCGAAGCCATGTGGGGCCGTCCAACAGTGGATATCAACGGTATCACCGGAGGCAATCAGGGGCCTGGTGAGCGTTCCGTCTTGCCCGGATCCGCAACTGCGCGCCTGTCATTCAGGCTTGTCGCAGGACAGTCGCCGGAAACGATCCGCCAGCGCTTTCGCAACCATATCGAAAGCAGACTACCGGAAGGGTGCCTTGTAGAGTTTGAAGGTCACGGTGGTAGTTCCGCTGTCGTGTTGTCGCGGGAAAGTCCCTATCTGAAGGCAGCAGCGCGTGGGTTGGAGAAAGAATGGAAGACGCCTGCTATTCTGCGAGGAACGGGAGGGGCCATTCCACTGGTGGAACAATTGAGCGAGGCCCTTGAGACGGAATGTGTGGTGATCGGTTTTATCCTGCCGAGTGATGCCATCCATGCACCTGACGAGCGCTACGATAGCGAACGTCTTCGCCAGGGTGCCCGAAGCTGGATTCGGATTTTCGAGGAGATACAGTTGCAGAGCGATGGCAAGGCGTAAGACACAGATGACATCAGCCCAGCCAGAACCAACAGGAACGCCATCCCTGCCGTCTCGCCTTGAGAAAGATGCACTCGGCACTCGGCTGATGCCGGATAATATCGTCTACGGAATTCAGACCGCGCGTGCCGTCGATAACTTCTCGATTTCGGGCCGCACCATTGCCGACATCGAGGGATTTGTGCCGGCAATCCTTGTGATCAAGCAGGCGGCAGCACGCGCCAATCAACGTGCGGGTAAGTTGGAGCCGCGGCTGGCCGACGCCATAGAAGCTGCCGTGATGAGTTGTCTGGCCGACATGCGCGGCCAAGATTTTCCCGTCGATATCTACCATGGCGGCGGCGGCACTGCGGCCAACATGAATGTGAATGAGGTTGTTGCAAATCGGGCCAGTGAAGTCCTGACCGGCAAGTTAGGCCCGGACCCTGTGCATCCCAATACGCATGTCAACATGAGCCAATCGACGAACGACGTCATACCGTCGGCCATGAAAATGGCGATTGGCGGAGAGCTGCATGCGCTACGGCATATGCTGGACGAACTCGTAAACGCTATATCGCAAAAACAACTGGAATTTGCAGGTGCAGTCAAACTTGCCCGCACCTGTCTACAAGACGCGCTGCCGACAACATTTTCGCAGCAGTTTTCCGGCTATCGTGCGGCATTCCAACGCCAGGCAGAAGAGCTGCTGGTTCTCGAAAATGCATGTTTGGGGTTACCGCTCAGCGCGACGGCCGTTGGCACGGGGTTTGGGACCTCCAAGCAATATCGGGAGTTCGTGTTCGAAGAGCTACGGGCACTCTCCGGTAAACGCTATCACCTGGAAGCCAACCTGTTCGATGCCCTTCAGAATGCGGACTTCTGGATACACGTTTCTTCAGGATTGAAGGCGATTGCGGTGACCCTGTCCAAGTTTGCAGCCGATTTACGGCTCATGTCGTCGGGCCCTCGCGCTGGTTTTGGCGAAATCACCTTGCCATCGGTGCAGCCCGGTTCGTCCATCATGCCCGGCAAGGTCAACCCGGTGATGCCTGAGATGATCATGCAGGTCGCCTTCCGGGTGATCGGCAATGATGCCACCATAACCCGCGCAGCAGAGGGTGAACTCGATCTCAACGTCTGGGAATCCATCATTCTCGAGAGCTTGAGCGAGTCCGTTCGACTGATGCGACGAAGCATACCGCTTTTCGTCTCCGGTTGCGTGGCTGGCATCGAGATCAACCCCGCGCGTGGCGCGGCAGACGCGTCCTCATCCCTTGCGCTCTCGACGGCGCTCGCTGAAATATTCGGATATTCTGCAGCATCCGCCGTTGCAAAACACGCTGAAACCCACGGCATGCCTATCTCAGAAGCGGCCGTCGAATGCGGGCTGATGAATGCGCGAGACGCAGGCCGTCTATTCGGCGACGTGTCCATCTACGCTGAGCTCGAAAAGAGCGAGAGCATTCTCGATGCGCTCCGTGGATCGCGACCGGCACCATGATGCGAAGCCTCATTCACCACGGAAAGCGCAATGTCTGAGATGGATGCGCGGCCTATGAAAACCTTATCCTTGCCATGTCTGCGGTTATGGATTGGGAATACAGCCTCTGGACTGGCCACGTGGGCGTTGCCGTTCGTGCTTGGCCTCGTTGCGATGGAAGGCACCATGAGCTCGACGGAATTGGGCCTCTCGCTCGCCGCCCGCACAGTCGGTTTTTTAATTGCCGTTCCTCTTGCTGGCATTTGGACCGACAGACATGGTCCGCGGCGTATCGTTTTGGTGTCGGGTTTCGTCGGTGCTGTTAGTATTCCCATTATCGTTTCGGGTCTTTCCGGTTTCGGGTCAGCAGCTTCGATCTTGCTTTTGGTGGGGGCAGTCGTCGTTGGTTTGGGCCAAGGTGCCTGTCGGCCTGCCTATCAAGCGATGATTCCCGAAATCGTAACAGTCGACCATCTGCAAGCGGCAAATGCGGCTATGAGCATATCTGTCCGGGTAACGAGTTTGGTCGGCCCGGCGGCAGTCAGCTTTATCACCCTGGCGTTCGGGACAGGTGCTGCCTTCATCACAATCGCTGTTCTCTGGCTCGTCAGCGCTGTGGTTCCGCCACGCGGTAGGGTTTCATCCAGAGTCAGCGCTTTGAGACGTAACATTCTCTCCGAGTTTCTCGTCGCTGTTGAAGAAGCCAAAAGGCATCCGTGGTTCGTAGCGGGGCTCGCGACACTCACGATCGTCATCGCGACAGGCTATTCAGTGACTGCCGTTCTCGTTCCAGCGATCAGTCAGCAGGTCTCTGGCGGCGCGATGCTGATGACCGAAACGGCAACAGCATTCATGATCGGCGCTCTCTTTGGTGCTGTGCTGGCCACGCGATGGCAACCTGTCAACAGGGGGTGGACGGCACTCGCCGGGCTTTCGCTATACGGACTCGTTCCGCTGAGTCTTCTTGCCGCGGACTGGACGATTTTTCCGATTTTAGCATTCTTTTTGGCCGGAGTCGGTATCGAGATTTTCAACGTGCCATGGTTCACTTCGGTTCAGACGGAAATTCCGCCAGATCGGCTAGCCCGGGTCTCGTCTCTGGATTTTCTCTTTTCCTACGGTCTGGCGCCTGCGGGCCTGGCACTCATGACCCCGCTTGCAGATACATTCGGACGGGACGCCGTCCTCGTTTCCAGCGGCATTATTTGTCTCACCGTCCCTGGTGTAGCGATGCTAATTCCGACATCACGGCATTTTTCAGTCACAAAGTAACGGCGCCTCCCGATCGAAGGTGCCGCTCTCTTCATGAACGCGGGCCGCTACAGAGAGAGTTTCCGAGCCGCCATTTTTGGCGGCAGTTCTCGCATCGTCCATCAACGACACGATCATGAACGGGAACGGTCCCGAATGTCGGCAGGATATCGCGGACGTTCCAAAGGGTGGTTGCCTTCTTGCCCTTGAGAGGGCCTGCAGGTCCGAGTTCCAGCGATCCGGTGCAGACGACCGTGACATACTTGGCTCTCCCTGCCATCTCCCTCGATGACACGAGCCGGGTGGCATCTCGCCCGGCTCGTTGCCCTAAGTAGATGTTAGAAGTTCAAAATGATTTTACCCCGCGCCCTGCCAGAAGCTTGGCGCTCAAAGTGTCAATCGGCCCTTTAATTGCGGGACTTAGTCAAGCCTGTTTTGCCCGTGCCGGGGTCATGGTCCTTTTCGAGGTCATGGCCTCATGATGATGTTCGGGTCGGATGCCTCAACGTGCGGAGCGCGG
>NZ_QFBC01000022.1 GCF_003122325.1 Rhizobium album | reverse complement strand
GGTCTTTCGGCACCAACCCATCGAGCGTCACCATCTCGAGGGCCGTCTGTTCGGGAGCGGGTTTCTTCAACATGTCCCAGTGAATCATAAACCCCCAGTCAAGGCCAGGGGTTTGTCAGCAGTCTGACGGAGGCCGCGGAGTAATCCGCGGCCTCCGCCACAGGAACACACCGCTCGCCAAATTGCCGATTGCCGCCGTTTTTTCCAACAACTGGGCTGCGCCGATGAACCGTTTGCTGCTGACATACAAACCTGATGACAACGGCTTCGGAGAACTCTTCGTCACCGTCAGCGCCGGGGATTTTGCCGGGAAAAGTTCGGCGTGGATCGGGGAAAATCATCTGCGCGACTTCGAGACGGCGCTGGGCGCCTTCCCGATCGAGGCGGGCCATGAGCCCCTGCTCGAGGGCGGATATTGGCGGGACGGGGTCCTCGACCGGGTCCATGTCCGCATCGTGGTGACACCGGGCGGGCCTCGTGGTCTCGTTTGTGTCAGCGTGGAATTGGCGACGCCGCCAAATCCGGGGCAGGAACCGGCGATGCAGAACAGGGTCGCCGCGCAGTTCCTGGTCAATTACGGCGACCTCTCGCGTTTCCAGTCCTCGCTTCGGGATCAGCGGGATGGGATCGAGCCGCAGGCCGTACTCGTTCAATCGCAATCGTAGATTTTTCAGCGCAGACGGCGCTTTGGGTGCTGGCGGCCCGTGCTTTCGTCCGCCGGGACGAGGTCTTTTACCGCTGAACCTATTGCAAGGATGATGCCATGCGTGACGACCGACTTTATAACGATGCCGACCTGGCGCAGTTCTACGATCTCGACAACGACTGGTCGGATGACCTGAGTTTTTGCCGGCAACTGGCGCAAGGCTGTGGTTCGGTTCTCGACCTCGGCTGCGGCACCGGACGCTTCGCGGCGGATATCGCCGTCACCGTCGAGCGTGTCGTCGGTGCCGATCCCGCCCGCCCGATGCTGGACATCGCCCGGAACAGGCCGGGCGGTGAGCGGGTCCAGTGGGTGGAAGCGGACGCGAAAACCATGCGGCTCGGCGCGGTTTTCGATCTCGTGGTGCTCACCGGCCATGTTTTCCAGGTGTTCCTGACGCGGGCGGACAGGCTGGCGGTGTTGAAGACGATCGCCGCGCATCTTGCCCCGGAAGGCCGGTTCGTGTTCGACAGCCGCAATCCTGCTCTTACCGAGTGGCGGGAATGGACGCCCGCGCTGTCGCAGCGCGAGATCGACCATCCGCGCCTCGGCACGGTGGCATCCTGGAACGACGTCCGCTGCGACGAAAGGAGCGGCATCGTCACCTACGAAACCTTCTACCGCACCGCCGATGGCCACACCTTTCAGGCCGCCTCCGATCTCGCCTTCGCATCGCGTGCCGAAATTGCCGAGCTTGCCGAGGAGGCCGGGCTGGTCGTCGAGCGCTGGCTGGGCGACTGGCACGGCGCGCCCTGTGACGAAGGCTTGTCGGAGATCATTCCGGTAGGGCGGCTGGGATAACCGCAAGCGCGTAAATACATTACCGAAATATAAGGTTTTTGTTGCTCTTTGCGCTTTGGCTCCTGCGGAGAATCCCCCTATATCCGCTGCATGCTGATACGCGCCGTCTTCAATTTCTTCGAAACCTGGATCGATCCGTACCATCGCAAGGGCGACCTGCGGCCGCCGCAGGGAACCTACCGGTTCATCTGGTTCTACGTGTCGCAGGCCAAGGCGCCGTTCGCGGCCATGCTGGTGGTGGGCGGTCTGGTGGCTGTGGTCGAGGCGGGGCTGTTCTGGTCCGTCGGGCTGCTGGTCGATATGCTCGATACGACGCCGAAGGGCGAGGGCTGGTCGGGGCTGATTGCCTCGCATGGCTGGCAGCTTCTCGGCATGCTGGCCTTCGTGATGATCGGCCGCTTCGTCATCGTCGCCGCGAATGCGCTTCTCGAAGAGCAGACGATCGTCCCGGGCTTCTTCAACATGATGCGCTGGCAGGCCTATGCCCATGTGGCGCGGCAATCGTTGAGCTTCTTCCACAATGATTTTTCCGGCCGCATCGTCAGCAAGGTCTGGTCGGCCGGCCAGGCGACTGGCGACCTCATGGTGTCGCTGCTGCAGGTCGTCTGGTTCATCGCCATCTATGCGCTGTCGACCATGGCGCTGGTGGCCGCGCTCGACTGGCGGCTCGCCGCCGTCATCCTGGCCTGGCTTGTCGGGTTCGGCCTGCTTGCGCGCTTCTTCGTGCCGCGCATCCGAAGGCTGGCGCGCAACACCGCCGAAACCTCGTCGATGCTCAACGGCCGCATGGTCGATGCCTATGCCAATATCCAGACGCTGAAACTCTTCAGCCGCGAGGAGGCCAACGATCATTACGTCCGCGAAGGTTTCGACCGGTTCCAGGCGTCGGTGATCGCCTTTACCCGCCACATCACCGGCGTTCGCGCGTCTTTGTCGCTGCTGTCGGGTTTCATGATCGCCTCGATCGCCTTCCTTGCCGTCGATCTGTGGTTTGCGGGCGTGATGACCGCCGGCAGCGTCGCCTATACGCTCGGCCTCGTGCTGCGGCTCAACATGCTGCTCGGCCGGCTGATGACGCAGTTCAACGCGATCATGCGCAACCTCGGCACGATCCAGAACGCCGCCGAGATGGTCTCCCAACCCATCCGTCTCCTCGACAGGCCCGGTGCCGCCAATCTCAAGGTCGAGCAGCCGGAGATCCGTTTCGAGCATGTCTCCTTTCACTACGGCGGCGGCAAGGGCGTCATCGACGACCTGACGCTCACCATCCGCCCCGGCGAGAAGGTCGGCATCGTCGGCCGCTCCGGCGCCGGGAAATCGACGCTCGTCAATCTGCTCCTGCGGTTCTACGACCTCGAATCCGGCCGCATCCTGATCGACGGGCAGGATATTGCGACGGTGCGGCAGGAATCGCTGCGCAGCCATATCGGCATGGTGACGCAGGATACGGCGCTTTTGAACCGCTCGATCCGCGACAACATCCTCTTCGGCCGGTCGGATGCGGACGAAAAACAACTGCTGGAGGCGGTGCAGCGGGCCGAAGCCGACCGGTTCATCGCCCACCTGCAGGACCAGCGCGGCCGCATGGGTTTTGACGCGCATGTCGGCGAACGCGGGGTAAAACTTTCGGGCGGACAGCGGCAACGCATCGCGATTGCCCGCGTCATGCTGAAGGACGCGCCGATCCTGGTGCTCGACGAGGCGACGTCGGCGCTCGATTCCGAGGTGGAGGCGGCGATCCAGTCGAACCTGGAACAGCTGATGGCGGGTAAGACGGTGCTGGCGATCGCCCATCGGCTGTCCACCATCGCGGCGCTCGACCGGCTGGTGGTGATGGACAAGGGCCGCATCATCGAGGAAGGCACCCATGCCGAGTTGATCGCGCAGGGCGGCCTTTACGCCGACCTCTGGTCGCGGCAATCGGGCGGCATGATTGCCATCGACGACGGTGCGAACTGAACCGGTTTCCACGGCACGCGACCCGTGCGGGCCGTCTCCGCCGTCGCCCGGCGCCCGGACATGCCGAAACGGGGCCAAAGGTGGCGCCCACCCGCCTGACTCCATGATTTTACAGGGATAACACGCGAAAGACAGGCGCGCTCGCCGCTTGTTCAAAAAAGTGTGGCAGTTTGCCGCGACATTGTGCCCGCGCCCCTTGTCAAGGCTGGACATAATTTGCGATCAAGCATAGAACGCGCCGGATTGCCGGGGAATCTGTGGCTAAAATATGTTCACATTCGATTCGCCGGTTTGGGGGCAGTGCGTTTATCGCGAAATTTTGCGCAGAGGATGGTTTAGCCGTGAGCGAACACGAAACGACAAGCGAAACCCTTGGCGAGCCCACTCGCCGTGATTTCCTGTACTTGACGACAGGCATGGCTGGTGCTGTCGGCGCGGTGTCCGTTGCCTGGCCTTTCATCGATCAGATGCGTCCGGACGCCTCGACGCTGGCTCTCGCCTCTATCGAAGTCGACGTATCGAGCCTCGAGCCCGGCATGTCGCTGACGGCGAAGTGGCGCGGCAAGCCGGTGTTCATCCGCAACCGTACGCCGAAGGAAATCGAGGAAGCCAATGCCGTGGCGCTCAGCGATCTCAAGGATCCGATCGCCCGCAATGCCAACCTTCCGGCCGACGCCCAGGCGACCGACGTCGATCGCTCCGCCGGCAAGGACAAGGAAAACTGGATCGTGATGATCGGTTCCTGCACACATCTGGGTTGCGTTCCGCTCGGCCAGGCCGGCGATTTCGGCGGATGGTTCTGTCCCTGCCACGGGTCTCATTACGATACGGCCGGCCGTATCCGTAAGGGCCCAGCACCGATGAACCTGGCGGTTCCGACCTTTTCTTTCGTTTCCGATACAGTGATCAAGATCGGTTAAGGGGATACTGATTATGAGTGGTCATTCAAGTTACCAACCGGCGACCGGTCTAGAGAAGTGGATTGACTCGCGTCTTCCGCTTCCGCGTCTGATTTACGACAGCTTCGTCGCCTATCCGGTCCCGCGCAACCTGAACTATGCCTATACGTTCGGTGCCATGCTTTCGGTCATGCTGGTCGTCCAGATCCTGACCGGCGTGGTTCTCGCCATGCATTATGCTGCGGAATCGACCGTTGCCTTCGTTTCGGTCGAGAAGATCATGCGCGACGTCAACCACGGCTGGCTGCTGCGCTACATGCACGCCAACGGCGCGTCGTTCTTCTTCATCGCCGTTTACCTGCACATCGCCCGCGGCCTCTATTACGGCTCCTACAAGGCGCCGCGCGAAATCCTCTGGATCCTCGGCGTGGTCATCTACCTGCTGATGATGGCGACCGGCTTCATGGGCTACGTTCTGCCCTGGGGTCAGATGTCCTTCTGGGGCGCGACCGTCATCACCGGCTTCTTCTCGGCCTTCCCGCTGGTCGGCGAGTGGATCCAGCAGTTCCTGCTCGGCGGCTTCGCGGTCGATAACCCGACGCTGAACCGCTTCTTCTCGCTGCATTACCTGCTGCCCTTCATGATCGCCGGCGTCGTCGTCCTGCACGTCTGGGCGCTGCACGTGACCGGCCAGACCAACCCGACCGGCGTTGAGGTCAAGACCAAGACCGACACCGTTCCCTTCACGCCCTATGCGACGCTGAAGGATGCGCTCGGCGTATCGGTGTTCCTGATCGTCTATGCCTGGTTCGTGTTCTACATGCCGAACTATCTCGGCCATCCGGACAACTACATCCCGGCCGACGCGCTGAAGACGCCTGCCCACATCGTTCCGGAATGGTATTACCTGCCGTTCTACGCCATGCTGCGCGCCATCACCTTCAATGTCGGCCCGATCGACTCCAAGCTCGGCGGCGTCCTGGTGATGTTCGGCGCGATCATCATCCTGTTCTTCCTGCCGTGGCTCGACACGTCGAAGGTTCGTTCGGCCGTCTACCGTCCGTGGTACAAGCTGTTCTTCTGGATCTTCGTCGCCAATGCCATCATGCTCGGCTGGCTCGGCGCGCAGCCGGCGGAAGGCATCTTCGTTGTCCTGTCGCAGCTCGGTACGCTTTACTACTTCGGTTTCTTCATCGTCATCATGCCGCTCCTGGGTCTTTTCGAAACCCCGCGGCGCCTGCCGAATTCGATTACCGAGGCTGTGCTGGAACAGCGCGCCAAGTCGGCGGCCAAGGCTTGAGACAGGCGGCAGAGAGGGAATAAAAACATGAAGAAGCTTGTTGCAAGCATCCTGTCGCTCGCAGTGGTCGCCGGTCTTGGCATGGGCGTTGCCGCCTATGCCGAAGAGGCCGCCGCCCCTGCGGAAGGCGAGCATGCCGAAGGTGGCACGCCACACTATCCGATCCACCACCCCAAGAATGTCGACTGGTCCTTCGCAGGTCCGTTCGGCCACTACGACAAGGGTCAGCTGCAGCGCGGCTTGAAGGTGTACACGGAAGTCTGTTCCGCCTGCCACTCGATGAGCCTGGTTTCCTTCCGCACGCTGGAAGGCCTGGGTTATTCCGAAGCGCAGGTGAAGGCCTTTGCCGCGAACTACGAAGTTCAGGACGGCCCGAACGGCGATGGCGAGATGTACACCCGCAAGGCGGTCCCTTCCGATCACTTCCCGTCGCCCTACGCCAACCATGAAGCTGCCGCGGCCTCCAACAACGGCGCCGCGCCGCCGGACATGTCGCTGCTGGCCAAGGCGCGCGGCGTCACCCGCGGTTTCCCGCAGTTCGTCTTCGACATCTTCACCCAGTACCAGGAAGGCGGGCCGGATTACATCTATTCGCTGCTGACCGGTTATCAGGATGCGCCTGCGGGCCATGAAGTCGCCGAGGGCACGCATTACAACCCGTACTTCGCCAGCGCCGCGGCGCTCGCCATGGCGCCGCCGATCAGCGACGGCCAGGTCACCTACGACGATGGCGCGCCGCAGACGCTCGACCAGTATGCAAAGGACGTTTCGGCATTCCTGATGTGGGCCGCCGAGCCGCATCTCGAAGAACGCAAGCGCACCGGCTTCATGGTCATGGTGTTCCTGGTGATCTTCACCGGCCTGATCTACCTGACGAAGAAATCGGTCTACGCCAGCAAGGAACACTGAGCGGTTCCTGGCATCGATTATGAAAAGGCGGTTTTCGGACCGCCTTTTTTATTGGCCTCGGCCGGGCTGATTGCTAGTGTCCGGTCTCAACCTTAAAATCACGGATACCTTATGACGACCACCGCCCCGGACCTTGCCGCCTCGATCCGCTCGATCGTGGATTATCCGAAACCCGGCATCATCTTTCGGGATATCACCACGCTTCTCGGCAATCCGCGCGCCTTCCGCCGTGCCGTCGATGAGCTGGTCAATCCGTATGCCGGGCTGAAGATCGACAAGATCGCCGGCATGGAAGCCCGCGGCTTCATCCTCGGCGGCGCCGTCGCCCACCAGCTGTCGGCCGGCTTCGTGCCGATCCGCAAGAAGGGCAAGCTGCCGCACGAGACCGTGCGCATCGCCTACAGCCTGGAATATGGTGTCGACGAGATGGAGATGCATCGCGATGCGGTGCAGCCGGGGGAGAAGGTGATCCTGGTGGACGACCTGATCGCCACCGGCGGAACGGCCGTCGGCGCGGTGCAGCTGCTGCGTCAGATCGGCGCCGACGTCATATCCTGCTGCTTCGTCATCGACCTGCCGGATCTCGGCGGCCGCGCCAAGCTCGAGGCGCTCGGCGTGGAAGTACGCACGCTGGTGGAATTCAGCGGCCACTGAGATGTTTGTCGGGGGCGGCTCAAAGCCCCCAATCCATTTGCCATATCCGGTGCTGCCTGAAGCTCAGGCGAATTCCAGCACCGTGCTTTCGAACCGTACCACGGGCAGGCCGTTCTGGTTCGTGCCTTCGCAGACGATGGTGTTGAGGATGCGCCCCGGCCGCGAGGCAAGTTCGCGGCTCGCCGTCAGCGTCACGGTGTAGGTGACGCTGTCGCCGGCGAAGACCGGCCGGAACCAGGCGAGGTCGCGGAAGCCGGGCGAGGGGCCGAGCTGCGGCGGAACGATGCCTTCGGCCTTCAGGCGCTCGGTTTCGACGGTCCAGTAGTCGACGAAGCTGCGCATCCACATGGCGCAGGTGTGCCAGCCGGAGGCGCAGAGGCCACCGAACAGCGTGTTCTTTGCCGCTTCGGCATCCATGTGGAACGGCTGCGGATCGAAACGTTCGGCAAAACGGATGATCTCGGCCGCCTCGAAGCGGTGCGTGCCGATCTCCAGCTTCGTGTCGTGGTAGAGTTCGCTCATTTTCATGCCGACGTCTCCGGAGCCTTGGCCATGCGGAACATGATGGAGTTCTCCGAGACCGAGACGATCTCGCCCCGCTGGTTTTCCGCCTCGTGGCGCAGCTTGACGATGCCGACGCGGGGGCGCGAGCGCAGGGCGCGCGCTTCGAGCACGGTGGTGCGGCCGGACAGCGTGTCGCCGGCGAGCACCGGCCGTTTCCATTCCATCAGGTCGATGCCCGGGGAACCTTCCGAGAGCGAGTTCAGCAGGTAGCTGTCGATCATCATGCGCATCACCATGGAACTGGTGTGCCATCCCGAGGCCGCCAGGCCGCCGAGGATGCTGTCGCGGCCGGCCGCTTCGTCGAGATGCATGGGTTGCGGATCGAATTCGCTGGCGAATTCTATGATCTCTTCAACCGTTACATGCTTGGGACCGAGCGGAAAGACCCGGCCCGGCGTAAAATCTTCAAAGCTGTATTTCGTCACGTTTTCACCCGGTCTTCTTTCGCCGGGCACAATGGCGAGGCCGGCGAGGTTTTTCAAGGTGCGAAGAACCGGTAGGCCGTTGTTTTGTCGCATGCCGTCTTCGGCAAAACTGCCGCGCAGTTTTGCACGACATGCTTTAAGGTGACGCGGCCTCCGGGCGAGGCAAACGAAAGCGATCGGAACAGGACGACATGCAGAATGTGAAATCGGTTCTCGATGCCGCCGCCGGCGAAGGCATCATCTCCTCCGAGCAGGCTTCGAGGCTGGCTCCCTATCTGGAGGAGCGCGGCGTGACGTTTCCCGCCCGCACCGATACGGGCGTCACGGACATTGCCGGGCCAAGGGGCGCAGATGCAATCGCGCCGGTGGAGGACACCGAGGCGCCGCGCTTCATCCGCGGTTTCCACGACGTGCTGATCACCATCGGGATCGTCATCGTGCTGTCCGGCATCTGGGGGATCGGCTCCTTCCTGGCGGCCTTGCCGGCGATTGTGATCCTGGCGGAAATCCTGGTGCGGCGGCAGCGGCTGGCCTTGCCGGCCGTCGTCCTCACCATCGCTTATGCGCAATGGATCTTTTTCACCGCGCTGGTCGGTCTTACCGAGATGTTCGGTGAAAACGTCGATCCGCTGCTGCAATTCCTGCTGATGGCCGTGCCGTTTCCGGTGGCGCTGCTGCCATTTTACTGGCGCTACCGCATTCCGCTGTCTCTTGGCGTGCTCATCCTGTCGGTGTTTTCCCTTGCGCTCGCGCTGGTCTTCCTGGGCCTGTCGCGTGCCACCGGCGATCCGGATTTCGTCAGCAACCGGCCGGCACTGTCCTCGACGATCTTCCTCGTCACGGCGCTGGGGCTGTTCGCCGTTGCCATGTGGTACGACCTTGCGGACCGGCTGAGGATCTCGCGGTGGTCGGATATCGCGTTCTGGCTGCATCTGGCAGCGGCGCCGGCGCTGCTGTATTCGATGCTGGCCTTCGTTTTCCTCGGCAAGCTCGACAGCAGCGTCTTTTCCGGCGATGCGGGGGCCGGCAAGGCGCTGGTCGTGGTCGCCATAGTCATCCTGTTCATGGCGATCGGATTGATCATCGACCGGCGCGCCTTCGTCACCTCAGGCCTGGCGTCGCTGGGATTTGCGACCGCCAGCATCCTGCAGCGGATGCAGGCCCAGCCGGAAAGTTATGCCTTTGCGACGTTGCTGATCGTCGGCCTGATCGTGCTGACCATCGGTGTCGGCTGGCCGCATTTCCGTCGCTGGATCTTTGCGGCGCTGCCGCCGGCGCTGAAAGAAAAACTGCCGCCTCTTCGGTGAAGGGCGGCAGCGGAAAGCAGAAACGGAAACCGTGATCAGGTGTTGAAGCGGAAGTGGATGACGTCGCCGTCATGGACGACGTATTCCTTGCCTTCGTCGCGGCCCTTGCCTGCTTCCTTGGCGCCGACTTCACCCTTGAAATTGATGTAGTCGTCAAAAGAGATGGTGAAGGCGCGGATGAAGCCGCGTTCGAAATCCGTGTGGATGACGCCGGCGGCGGCCGGTGCCTTGGTGCCGCGAACGATGGTCCAGGCGCGGGTTTCCTTCGGGCCGACGGTGAAATAGGTGATCAGGTCGAGCAGGTGGTAACCGGCGCGGATCAGGCGGTCGAGGCCTGCTTCCTCAAGGCCGAGCGCGCCCAGAAACTCCTTGGCTTCCTCTTCCGGCAGCTGGGCGACCTCGGCTTCGATGGCGGCCGAGATGATGACGCATTCGGCGCCCTGGGCCGCGGCCATTTCGGCAACCGCCTTCGTGTGCGCATTGCCTTCCACGGCATCGCCTTCGGCGACGTTGCAGACATAGAGCACCGGGTGCGAGGTCAAAAGGTTCAGGCCCTTGAGGATCTCGATTTCGTCGGCGGCAAGCGTCTTGAGCAGCAGGCGGGCCGGCTTGCCCTCGTTCAGGAGCTTGATCACGGCTTCCATGACCGGAAGCTGCGCGACGGACTCCTTGTCCTTGCCGGTGGCGCGCTTGCGGGTCTGCTCGACGCGGCGCTCCAGGCTTTCGAGGTCGGCGAGCATCAGCTCGGTCTCGATCGTGTCGGCATCGCCGACCGGATTGATCTTGCCTTCGACATGGGTGATGTCGTCGTCCTCGAAGCAGCGCAACACATGCACGACGGCATCGACTTCGCGGATGTTGGCGAGGAACTTGTTGCCGAGGCCTTCACCCTTCGACGCGCCGCGCACCAGGCCGGCGATATCGACGAAGGAGATGCGCGTCGGGATGATTTCCTTGGAGCCGGCAATCGCCGCCAGCTTCTGCATGCGCGGGTCCGGCACGGCGACTTCGCCTGTGTTCGGCTCGATGGTGCAGAAGGGATAGTTGGCTGCCTGCGCGGCGGCCGTCTTGGTGAGAGCGTTGAAGAGGGTCGACTTGCCGACATTCGGCAGGCCGACGATACCGCATTTGAAGCCCATGGCCTGAAACCTGTTCGATAAAATTTCGTTGTTGAGCCTTTTGCGGAAAGGGCCGGGCAAGGTCAAGTGGCCCGGGGCGAAAGACGAGGTTTGAAATGCGCCGGCGATGGAAAGTCGGAGCAATATGTTCTATTTTCAGGTTCGAAAGGACCGACCCTGATTTCGTTGAAGATCACGGCCAGGGGACAGGTGACCTTGAAAAAGGAGGTGTTGCGGCATCTGGGCGTCAAGCCCGGTGACACCGTCGATGTGGATCTGTTGCCGAACGGCCGCATTCAGATCGCCGCCGCGCCGTTGCAGCAGAAGACCGGCCTTGTCTTGAAGCCGACTTGATTGCCGTGCAATAATGCCACCGTTGGCATCACGCCCTGTTCCGGTCATCAGAAGGTGGATATGCGATGGCTGACGACGACATCACCCTCAAGCCGAAAACCAGGACGAAGCCGAAGGTCGAGCGCCCGAGGCTCTACAAGATCATCCTGCTGAACGACGATTTCACGCCGCGCGAATTCGTCACTATGGTGCTGAAGGCGGTGTTCCGCATGAGCGAGGAAGCCGGCCACCGGGTGATGATGACGGCGCACCGGTTCGGCTCCAGCGTGGTGATGGTCTGCCCGCGCGATATCGCCGAGACCAGGGCCAAGGAGGCGACCGATCTCGGCAAGGCAGCCGGCTTCCCGCTGATGTTCACCACCGAGCCGGAAGAATAACCTACTTCTTCTTCTTGGCCTGCACGCCCAGCGACCGGGCGCTGACCCAGAACACTGCGTCCTGCGATTCCGTGGTTTCCAGCCACAGGAAGTCGAGATCGGGGAACTCGTCTTCGAGGATCTCCCGGCCGGCGCCGATTTCGCACAGCATGCCGCCTTCGGGGTTGAGGTGCTTCGGGGCCTCGACCAGCAGGCGGCGGACGATATCCAGCCCGTCCTCGCCGCCGTCGAAGGCCATGGCCGGTTCGGCGCGGTATTCATCGGTGAACGCCGCGATGGACTCGTGGTCGACATAGGGCGGATTGGTGATGATGATATCGTATTTGCGGTTGCGGATCGGCGCGAAGAGGTTGCCGTGATGCAGGCTGACACGGTCTTCCAGATCGTGCTCGGCAACGTTCAACCTGGCGACGTCGAGCGCATCGGGCGAAAGATCGACGGCATCGACGGCGGCATTCGGGAAGAATTTTGCCGCCAGGATGGCAAGACAGCCGGAGCCGGTGCAGATGTCGATGGCGCTTTCGACGCTGAGCGGATCCGGCAGATAGGCGGAGTCGTCCTCGCCGAGATATTCGGCAAACAGGATTTCGCCGATATGCGACCGCGGCACGATCACCCGCTCGTCGACATGGAAGCGCAGGCCCTGGATGTAGGAGCGGCCGGTGAGATAGGCGGAGGGTTTTCTGGTGGCGACGCGCGCCTCGATGCGTTCGGCCAGCAGCCGTCGCTCCGCGGGCATCAGCCGGGCGTCGAGGAAGGGGTCGAGCGTGTCGATCGGCAGGTCGAGGCTGTCGAGGATCAGGAAGGCGGCGTCGTCGCCGGCGGTTGTCGTTCCGTGGCCAAAACTCAGGCCTTCGGCGTTGAAGCGGGAAATGGCATAACGCCAGTAGTCGCGAAGCGTCACCAGCTCTCCGGCGATGCCGTCGATATCGATTGCCTTGTCCATCGGTTCCGATCCTTTTTCCTGCTGCTGTGCACGCCGCCGGTCATTCGCCCTTGTTGAACATTCTCTTCAGCATCTCGGCCATCGGCCCGGTTGCCGGCAGCGGTTTCTGCTGGCCGTGCTGGCGGGCCTGGTGGATGTGCGATTGTGCTGCCGGCTTCTTCTCCCTGGCCGGCTTGGCGGAGGACTTGTCGTCGTCGGCCTTGCCGCCGGTCGCAAGCGCCAGCTTGTTCATGAATTGCGAATCCTCGCCCTTGGCCAGCATGGCGGCATTGTCGGCGATGGCGTCGAGCAGGGGATCGAGCCAGACGGTGTCCGCCTTGGCGAAATCGCCGAGCACATGGCCGATGACCGCTTCCTTGGCGCCGGGATGGCCGATGCCGAGGCGCAGGCGGCGATATTCCCTGCCGCAATGGGCGTCGAGCGACTTGATGCCGTTATGGCCGCCATGGCCGCCGCCGGTCTTGATGCGGGCCTTGCCGGCAACCAGGTCGAGCTCGTCGTAGACCGCCACGATGTCCTTCGGTTCCAGCTTGTAGAAACGCATCGCCTCGCCGACGGACTCGCCGGAAACGTTCATGAAGGTTTGCGGCTTGATCAGCAGCACCTTCTCGCCGCCCAGCTCGCCTTCGGAAATCTCGCCCTTGAATTTTTTCGACCAGGGCGAAAACGAATGGCGGCGCTGGATGGCGTCGACGGCCATGAAACCGATGTTGTGGCGATTGTCGGCATATTTGGCGCCGGGATTGCCAAGACCCGCGATGATGAGCATGACCGGTTGATCCTTGCGAAAGCATTGCCCGTTCCACCACCGCGAAACGGGCTGGATGTCAACCGGATTCTCGCCGGTCAGGCGGCGAAAGCGTGTCGCGCTCTTTCAGATTCGCTCTCAGCGCTTTCGCTCTTTATTTTGCATGTCGTTTTCGCAAAATCGCTGCCTACTTTTGCGCGGCATGCTCTATCGACTGGGCTGCATGCCGTATTTGATGAAGATCTTGTCCTGCCGTCCGTCGGCGATCAGCATGTCCAGCGCCTTCTGCATCTTGTCGATCGTCGCGTCGTCGACATCCTTGTGACAGGCAATGCCGAGCTTCTGCTCGGAAAACACCATCACTTCCTCGATCGGCGTGCCCTGCTTGCGCAGCTCGGTATAGACGTTCTGCGACATCGGCATCAGTTCGATGCGTTCGCTCAGCAGCTTCTTCAGGGTCAGGCTGAAATCTGCGGCGAGATCGACCTTGGCAAACCCCTTTTCCTTCAGGAGATCGGCGGTGTAATCGCCCCGCTGGGTGCCGATCGTGTATTGCCTGGCATCTTCCAGGTTCGTCACCTTGATGTCGGCGCCCTGCCGCGAGACCAGAATGTTACGGTCGATCAGAAGCGGCTCGACCCATTTGAACAACCCGTCGCGCTCCGCGATATGGGCGGCGGCAAAAACACAGTGCCGGGATTGCGTCTGGGCCGTGGCATAGGCGCGGGCCCAGGGCATCATTTCCATGTCGTATTGCAGGCCGGCATCCTTCATCATTGCCTGGATCTGTTCGACGCCGATGCCGAAATACCGATCACCCTGCCTGTAGCTGTAGGGCGGGTATTCCTCCGTCGTAAACGAAATCTCTGCAGCCTGCGCTTCCGACGCAAGGCAAAGCAGTGCCGTCAAGACCATATGTCTCATTGTCGCGTCCTCTCATCAGCCCATTGCGATGCCTAAAAGAGTGTCACGCCGCTCCCATCGCCACATATTGCAGAGGTTCTTCGGCGATCGTTTCCAGAAGCCGATGCACGGCTTGCGGCCGGGCGAAGAAGTAACCCTGACCGCAATCGACGCCCATCTGTTTCAGAAGCATCCATTGATCGTGCGTCTCGACGCCCTCGGCGATGACGGTGCATCCCATCTTGTGGGAAATCGTCGTGATGCCTTCCACCAGCATGCGGCTCTTCTGACGCACATCCGGATCGGGGTCGGTGACGGACCTGACGAAGGATTGATCGATCTTGACGAGATCGACCGGGAAGCGGTTGAGATAGCTCAGCGACGAATAACCGGTCCCGAAATCGTCGAGCGCGATGCGACAGCCGAACTGGCTGATCTCATCCAGGATGCGACGGATCTCGGGATTGTCGTGCATCAGCACCGCCTCGGTGATCTCGATGACGATGCGGCTGGGCTTGATGTCGTGGCGGGCCAGCAGCGCGGTGATGCGCGCGGGCAGGGCCGGCTCGAACTGCAGCGGCGAAAAATTGACCGCGAGGTAGCAATCCTCTAGGCCGGCCGTCCGGCTGACCATCGCAAGATGGCTTATGGCGCGTTCAAGGATGACGTTGCCGAGACGGGAGATCGAGCCGGTTTCTTCCGCGACGTTGATGATTTCGCCCGGCGGCAATATGCCCTTCTGCGGATGCACCATGCGCATCAGCGCCTCGAAACCGGTGATGCGCTGCCGGTTGAGGTCGATGATCGGCTGGAAATAGGCGTCGAACCAGTTCTGCGCCAGGCCTTCCTCGATATACGCTTCGATTTCGGCGCGGATGCGGGCCTTGTCCATCATCGAATTGTCGAACATCAGCGCGCCGTTCTTGCCGTCGTGCTTCTTGGCATACATGGCCATGTCGGATTTCTGCAGCAAGTTGGCTGCCGACGTCGCATGCTCGGGATAAAGCGCGATGCCGATGGAGGCGCTCAACCGCGTCTCCGTGCCTTCGACCGTAAAGGGGGCTTCGAAGATCGCGCACAGGTTGGCGGCGACATCGAGTGCCACGTCCTCGGCGCGGTCGGACAGGAGGACGATGGCGAATTCGTCGCCGCCGAGGCGGGCCGCGCTGTCATTGTGTTGCAGCAAGGGGGCGATCTTGTCGGCAACCTGGCACAGAACGGCATCGCCGGCGGCATGGCCGAGATGGTCGTTGATCCATTTGAACCGGTCGAGATCGATGAAGAGGAAGGCCAGTTGCTGTTGACTCGCATCGGCTTCGCGGATCTTTTCCGCCAGCGCCGCCTCCAGTCCCTGGCGGTTCATCAATCCTGTCAGGTGATCGGTGATGGCCTGGCGGTGATTGCGATCCTCGGCGTTCTTCAGCTCGGTGACGTCGGTCATGACGCTCAGCGACAGGTGTTCGCTGTTCTCGCCGTCCGTTGCCGCCCTTTCGGACTCGACGATCAGCACGTCCATCAGATGCCCGTCGGCACAGATGAACTTCACCGTGACGTCGAGGGTGCGTTTTTCGCCCTTGCCCTCCTGCTTGCGGGCGCGGTACTTGCCGCGGCTGCCGGGATGGACCTTGTCCTCGAAACGCTGGCCGATGATGTCGTGGCGCTCGTAGCCGGTGGCCACCAGCCAGTAGTTGCTCACTGCGGTGATCCGATCCTCGGGATCGAGCGAGAAGAGCATGGCAGGGGTCAGATTGTAGATATCGGTGGCGCGCTTGTGCGCCAGCTTCAGTTCGCGCTCCTCGCGCTCCAGCGTGCTCTGCATCTCGTTGAAGCTTGCCGCCAGCATGCCCATCTCGTCGTTGGACTGCCAGTCGACGTGGTGGCGCGAGCCGAGCCGCCGCGTCGCCTGGATGGCGTCGGACAGCCTGAGCAGCGGCGTGATGACGATCAGCCGGTTGCCGATGATCGCGGCGCCGAAAACGGCGATGACGGCAAAGATGAAGATCGAGATGAAGCCGACCTCGATCTGCTTGAGCGAGGAAAACACGCCGAATTCCTCGAAATAGACGGTGACGATGCCGACGTTCTTGCGGCCGGTCGGCGTTTCGTAGGTGATCTCGCGGCTGATCGATTCCGTATGCGGAGAAGCGAAGGTCGAAAAGGTCGGGCGGGTGATGTTCAGGCTGCCGGAGATATCGCGGACACTGACCGCCATCACCGTCGGATCCGCCAGGATGGTGGCGATGATCTGGGAAACGCTTTCCTGGTCGAGTTCCCAGAGCGGCTTGCCAAGGGCTTGCTGGTTGACCGTCAGCAGGATCGAAACGTGGTCGCGCTGGTCCTTGACCGCTCTTTCGGACGACAGCACGAGGAACAATACGAAGAGGGGCGCCACGAACAACAGGAGCGCTGCACACACGATCGCCAAAAACCGGCTTTCGACGGAGTGCCGCATCACTCCGGTCTCCGCCTCATATTCCCGACGGCCGATTCCCCCACCCGTCCCACTCCTATGTTTTTATGAAAGCAGCAAATCGTTCCATAAAAGTCTTAAAGGTTGCTGAAGTCGGCAAAACAGCCGACCTTATTCTTGACGGCTTGCTAAAAGCATCTTGGCAGCATTGTTGAAAATTTTAAATAAAAAAATCCCGTCTCCGGAAGGAAACGGGATTTCATATCTATATTCCACAATCTCGAAAACGAGATTTATGCTTCTGCTGCGGACTCGTCTACGCCACCAGCCGGAGCAACGATCGTGGCGATCGTGAAGTCGCGGTCGGCGATAACAGGAGTAGAGCCGGCCGGCAGCGACACATGCGAGATGTGGATGCTGTCACCGATCTTCGCGCCCGTCAGGTCGACGGTCAGGAATTCCGGAATGGCGTTGGCCGGGCAGTGCATTTCGACTTCGTGACGAACGATGTTGAGAACGCCGCCGATCTTGATGCCCGGGGACTTCTCTTCGTTGACGAAGTGGACCGGAACTTCGACGGTGACCTTGCTGCTGGCGGAAACGCGCAGGAAGTCGACGTGCATGGTGAAGTCGCGGACCGGATCGAGCTGGTAGTCCTTCGGCAGGACGCTGATCTTTTCGCCGTTGACGTCGATGGTGGCGACCGTGGTCATGAAACCGCCGGCGTGGATGCGCTTGGTCACTTCGTTGGTGGACAAGGCGATTGCGATGGGGGCCTGCTTGTCACCGTAGATGACAGCGGGGATCAAACCGTTGCGGCGAAGTTCACGGGAGGACCCCTTACCAACCCGTTCGCGCGCCTCGGCCTTGAGCTCGTAAGTTGCGTGGCTCATGGCATTTCCTTTCGAGGTTATTTGGAGAGTTCTGGCCGCGTCTCTCGACAATGCCGGCAGAACCGGAGGTCATTTATAAACGACCTCATCCGCGTTGCCTCCAAGGGTGTCTACGCGGACCCGCGCGCTATAGTATAAACCGTCCGCCATGGCAAGCGTTGCGGCCCGCGCGCGGACCCTTTCCAGCCCAAGGACACGATTAGGCTTCGTTTTACCATCCTTCGAAACGCTTCCAACATCTGTTTTAAATATGAAATGGTGCGAAAAATGCCGCGATGGATACAATGCCCATGCTACAAGTCTTTTCCTGCATCGTCACCGATCACGATCTACGGTACATCGCCGCGGCGGTTGCCGTCTGCGTGCTGGGTTGCATGCTGACGATAAGGCTGTTTTCGCGGGCGCGCCGGACCACCGGCCTGCAGCGCCTGAACTGGCTGTTCCTGACGGGCACGATGGGCGGGGCCACGACCTGGACGACGCATTTTCTCTCCATGCTCGGATATCTTCCGGAGGTGACGTCCTCCTACGATCCATCGGTGACGCTGGTGTCGCTGTTCCTGGCTGTGTCGACGGCGATGATCGGTTTTGGCCTGGCGACCTACGGCCGGCGCAGCATGTTCGTGGAGGCCGGCGGCGGCATCATCGGCCTCGGCATCGCCGCCATGCACTACACCGGCATGTCGGCCTACATGGTGCAGGGTGTCGTCGAATACGACCGCGGTTTTGCCATCGCCTCCATCATTCTCGGGACGCTGTTCGGCGTGCTTGCGACCAACCGCGTGGTTCGTCCCTCGACCCGGTTTTGTCGCTACGGGGCGATTGCGGCGCTGGTTGCGGCGATTGCCTCGACGCATTTCACCGGCATGGCATCATTGAACGTCGTCTTCGACCCGCGGGTGGTGGAGCCGACGGAACTGCTGTCCACCTATTTCATGAGTTTCGGCGTCACCGCGATCACGCTGCTGCTGCTGTCGCTCGGCGCGTCGACCTATGCGATCGACAGCCAGACCAACATGGCCGCCGTGGCGCGTTATCGGCACCTGTCGCTGCATGACCCGCTGACGAACCTGCCCAATCGTGCCGCCTTCAACGAACATCTGGCGACCGTTCTCGAAAACTGCCGGCTGGACGATACCGCCCGCTTCGTCGTGCTCTCCTTCGATCTCGACCGGTTCAAGGAAATCAACGACGTCCATGGCCACAGTGCCGGCGACGCGGTGTTGAGGACGATTGCCGAACGGACCAGCCAGTGCCTGGCAGATGGCGAATTCCTTGCGAGAATGGGCGGCGACGAATTCGTCGCCATCAAGCAGCAGTGCTACAGCCGCACCGAGGCGGCGGCGATGGCGCACCGGCTTCTCGACCAGATCGCCCGCCCCATCGCCTGGAACAACCAGGTCTTTTCGGTCAGCAGCAGCGTCGGCATCGCGACCTATCCTCTGGATGGAAAGACGCTCGACGATCTGATGGCGCAGTCGGACGTTGCCATGTACCGGGCGAAAAACACCGCATCCGGCAGCGTCTGCTTCTATGACGCCTCCATGGACTTTGCTGCGCGCGAGCGCAACGCGCTGGCCATCGAGATGCGCCACGGCATCGAAAAAGGCGAGTTCGAGCTTTTCTACCAGCAGCAGAACGATACGGTCAGCCGCGAGATCATCGGTTTCGAGGTGCTGCTGCGTTGGCGGCATGGCCAGCGCGGAATGATTACGCCGGGCGACTTCATCCCGATCGCCGAATCGACCGGTTTCATCCTCGAGCTTGGCGAATGGGTGCTGCGCATGGCATGCATCGAGGCTGCCGGCTGGAAAAATCCGTTGAAGATCGCCGTCAACGTCGCGGCCCAGCAGATCGCCGATCCGCGCTTCCCCGCGATGGTGCATCAGATTCTCATCGACAGCGGCCTTGCCCCGAGCCGGCTTGAACTGGAGATCACCGAAAGCGGCATCGTTGCCGACCAGCAGCGGGCGCTGCACGCCATCCGGCAATTAAAGACTCTCGGCGTCAAGATCGCCATGGACGACTATGGCACCGGTTATTCGTCGCTGTCGACTCTGCAGAGTTTCCCCTTCGACAAGATCAAGATCGACCGGGCCTTCGTCGATGGCGTCGAAACCAACCGCCAGTCGGCGGCGATCATTCGCTCGACGCTGATCCTGGCGGCCAGCCTCGACATTCCCGTGCTGGCGGAAGGGGTCGAGACCGAGCAGCACATCGATTTCCTGCGGAACGAAGGCTGCCTTCAGGTGCAGGGCTATCTCTTCGGCCGGCCGACGCCACGGTCCGAGATCGAGCATGTCGTCAACGCGGTGCCGCCTCTCTCCGATACCTCAGCCGAAGCACGGCCGATTGTCGAAGCGAGCCGGGTACCGGCCGACGAAGACGGAAAACATACCCCGTCTCGTTTTGCGGCATCGGCATAAAGCACTGCTTTATTTAAGCTCCTTGGCGTTGACATCGTGGCGCTGGCGATTTCAGTATGCCGGCGACGAGCGACAAGGGAGCCGGAGATGCAACTCAAGACAATCGCTGCCACAGGTTTTGCCGTAACGAGTCTTTTTGTCGTGCCCATGCAGGCGGCCGAGATCGATGCGAAGGGAGCGGCGGAATTGCGCAGCAGCCTGACGCACTATCTTCCGGAAAAACTCGCCAACAGCGATTTTATCACCGTCCAGCCGGCCAGCCGGCGCTACGAGATCGTCGTCGATTTCTCGAAACTGATCGAGGCCGACGCGCCGCCGGATACCACGATCGAAGGCCTGAAGCCGATGTCGATGTTCGCCGAACCGGCGGACGGCGGGCTGTGGACGATCGAAAGCGGTGGCCGCCTGGACGTGAAGGTGCGTGCCAAGGTTGCCGATGTCTTCAACGATTTCCGCTATTCCATCGGCAATTATTCCTATGCCGGTTTGTTCGATCCGGCGATCACCTATTTCCGTAACGGAGAATTCAAGGCGAAGGACCTGAAGCTCAACGTCACGAAGGGAGGCGAGCAGGTCGATGCCACCTTCGGCGACATGGTCTATGTCGTAGACACGGCGGAAGGGGCAGGCGGCACCGCCGACATCAAGGTCAACGGCAGCCTGAACGCCTTTTATGAGAAGGTCGTCACCGCCGGCGCGCCGCCGGTCGAGCTTCATGCCGATTCGCTGGTCTTCGACGCCGGCATCAAGGGCATGCTGATGACGGAATTGCGCGACCTCGTCGTGTTTGTTCTCGACCACGTCAAGAAGGACGAGCTCGCCGCCGACGAGCAGGCCCGCCTCAAGGACCTGATCCGCAAGGCGCTGCCGCTGATGTCCTCGCTCGACGAGACGATTACCCTGAACAATCTTCGGGTTACGACGCCGCAGGGCGACTTTTCGATGAAAAGCCTCGATTACGGCCTGCAGATGACCGGCCTCACCAACGCGACGCGCTTCGGCGTGTCGGTGAAGGCGCGGGAGCCTTCGGTGTCGTCGGCGGCGGTGCCTGCCGCCTTCCTGTCGCTGCTGCCGAAAGAAACCGAGTTTTCCTTCAGCATGCCCGACATGAACCTCGGTGGCTTCCTCAACGCCGCCCTTGATCAGGCCGATCTTTCCCGTGGCGAGGCACTGAGCGAAGAACAGAGTGCGGAACTCGCCAAGATGATTTTCCCCGATGGCAAGGTGACGGTGAATTTCGACCGCGTGGCCGCCAGGTCCGATGCCTACGACGTCGAGATGACCGGCCAGATGAAGACCTATCCGGACGACAGCAAGCGGGTTTCGATGCAGGCGACGATTCTTGCCCGCGACTACGACAAGACGATCGCCTACTTCCAGGAAGCGGCCAAGGCCGAGCCGCAGTTCAACCAGTTTTCCTTCGGCCTGATGATGATCAAGGGTTTTGCCAAGGCTGACCCGGATGGCCGCCAGCGCTGGGATATCGCCGTTGCCGAGGACGGTTCGGTCGAGGTCAACGGGCAGAAGATCAAGGGCGCCGACTGACGGCGCACCGATTGCTCGCAGCCGACAGGCTTCTCAGCCCGCCGCTCGTTCCAGGGCGGCGGATAGCGGCGTGTCGATGCCGGTGATCGCTTCGAAAGCCTCCCCGATGATCGCCAGCTTGATCGCCTGGGCGTTGGCATATTCCTGGCGGAAGCCGCGGGAGACCCACATGATCGATTGTCCGCGGCGGCCGGTCCAGCCGATGCTGCCCATGGCTTCCGCCGAACGCAGCTTGCGCGTCAGATGGGTTCGCGACAGCATCAGGCGGCCGGCAAGGTCGGCGACCGACTGGACGTCGGTCGGAACCTGATCGGCCTCGGGGTCGGTCTCGGAGATACCGGCGATCAGCGAATCCATGACGATGCCGCCATTGTTGAGCCAGGTGAACAGCGAAAATGTGTCTTCCGGCTCGCGCACCGCCTTCGACGACAGAAGCCCGCGGGCGATGCGCGGTTGGACACGGGCCAGCAGCCTTTCAGGATCGGCGCCGAATGCCGCCGTGCGGCCGCCGCCGTCCAGCCGGTCGAGCACGGAAAGGTGGATGGCCAGCCAGCCGCCCACGGCAGCGAGCGTGACCTCCGACGGTTCCAGCGGCCGCATGCGCTTGCCCTTGATGTCGGAGACGTAGCGGATCGCCTTGTAGTGGATCATCCCCTTCATGAAGGAGTCGGCGGTGTTGCGGCTGGCGATGTCATATTCGCGCACCAGTTCCAGGAAACGGGCATTGATCAGCCCGCCGGCGGGATTGGCGGCGGTGCGCTCGAAATAGAGCGACAGGCCGAGATGCGCCAGCAGCCAGCGCTGCTGCGTCGAAAAGACGGATGCATGGCGGGCATTTTGTGCGGCCATGCCGAGCAGCATTCGGGATTGCTCTCGAATGCATTCGTAAAAACGCGGATGGGTGACGAGTTCGAGTGCCGTCAAAGCCATTGGATACCGATGTGTCTGGTTACGCGTCCCCGGCGCATGTTCACTTTTTCGTCGAATAGTGAAAATGCTCTGTTTTTTTATTTTATACGATTTCTCGGCCGAAACTGCTGCACTGCTGCGCGGTTTTGTCAGAAATGGTCAAACTTATAAACAGATCAGTAACCGAAATGACGGCCAGGTCCAGTGCGGTCCGTCACAGGCGGTTTCGAGCCGCCTGTCGTTGCGTCAGTCAAATAGGCTTGAGACCGACGCTTCGTGGCTCGTGCGATTGATCGCCTCGCCGAGCAATTGGGCCGTGGAGATCACCCGGATATTGTGCGCCGACTGCACGGCCGTGGTCGGCTGGATGGAATCGGTCGTCACGAGTTCGCGCAGCTTTGAGGAGGCGATACGGGTCACCGCCCCGCCCGACAGAACGCCATGGGTGATATAGGCCGTGACGCTGGTAGCGCCATTCTTGAGCAGGGCTTCGGCAGCATTGCAAAGCGTGCCGCCGGAATCGACGATATCGTCGATCAGGATGCAATCCTTGCCGCTGACGTCGCCGATGACGTTCATGACTTCGGATTCGCCCGGCCGGTCGCGACGCTTGTCGACGATGGCGAGCAGACAGTCGAGACGCTTGGCGAGCGCGCGGGCGCGGACCACGCCGCCGACGTCCGGCGACACGACCATGACGTTCTTGAGTTCGTAGTTTTCCTTGATGTCGCGCGTCAGGATCGGCACGGCATACAGGTTATCGGTCGGGATGTCGAAGAAACCCTGGATCTGGCCGGCGTGAAGATCGAGCGTCAGCACGCGGTCGGCGCCGGCTTCGGTGATCAGGTTGGCGACCAGCTTGGCGGAGATCGGCGTACGCGGGCCGGGCTTGCGGTCCTGGCGGGCATAACCGAAGTAGGGAATGACGGCCGTGATGCGCCGGGCCGAGGAGCGGCGGAACGCGTCGATCATGATCAACAGTTCCATCAGGTGGTCGTTTGTGGGGAACGACGTCGACTGGACGAGAAAAACGTCCTCGCCGCGCACGTTCTCCTGGATCTCCACAAAGATTTCCTGGTCGGCGAACCGCCTGACACTGGCCTTTCCTAAGGGAACGTTCAGATATTTGCAGATCGCTTCGGCCAGATGCCGGTTCGAATTGCCTGCGAAAACCTTCATTGTGGCCGTCCGTTGGTCCCATGCTGATGGGGGGCTTATTAACGCCCCTGATCGCGAATGCAAGTGCCTTGGAGCGCTCGCGCTTTTTTTCTTCTAAAAACTATGTGACAATTTTTAAACACCGCGTCAGCCGGCGCGCGCATCGCGCCAGCGCAGGTACTCCTCGATGGTCGCGCGGGCGATCGATTGCATGGCGGAAGCCGGCACCTGCGCCCACGGCTCCGCGCCCGTTCCCTCGACCTTCTGCTGGCCCTGGATGCGATGCAGGCGGCTGCCGTTGGCGTCGAGCACATCCCAGACGTAGACGATCGTGGTCTGTGTGTCGTCGGCGAAAGCGGAGAAATATCCCTTGAGAATATGGTCGCTGCTCGTATCCGACGAACTCTTGATGGTCAGTCCGTGCGAACGCGCCTCCGCGCCCAGTTGCCGCGACAGCGGTGTGACGGCCTGCACCGGCGCCCCGATGATCGGCAGGAAGCGGATGGTGCCGGTCGATGTCTCCGGCGTGGCGAGCGCCGTGGTGCGGTTTTCCGTCGTTTCCTGCCGCTGGACGTTGCCGGACTGGTTGCCGCTCTCAAGCGCGTCGGCCTGGGCCTGCAGCGTGTTCTGCGGGCGAAAACCGGTCTGCCGGTTGTTGTCCGTCCGCCGGTCCGTCTCGAAGGATTGCTGCGTGTCGCCGGCGCTGTCGTTGTTTGCCAGGCTTTCGGCTTCCGCCTGCGTCACCGGCGTCGATTGGGTCGTCGCATTCGGGATGTCGACTTGCGGCGTCAGGGCGTCGGTCGTGCTGCAGGAAGACAGACAAAACAGCAAAAGTGCGCCGGCAACGGAGACGGTTTTGACGGTGTGCACGCAACTCCACCCTTTCACCAGTTTTCATACTCCCCGGGAATTTATGGGTGCGGACCGCCGCACCTGTCAATCTCTCGATTTTTATTCAAACGATTCACAAATCGGTCAGCGATTGAGGAAGTCCAGGGAATGTCGCGATAGCGCCCGCGGCGCCTCGGCGGTCGTCAAGTAGGTCTGGCCGAGCGTCATCGCCGCGCCCGTATCGGAATCCATGATGATCATGTGCACGAACAGCGACATGTCGGGCAGGATTTCTTCGGTATTGCCGGCATGGAACATCTGGTGCTCCATCCACGACGGCGAGAAGCGGGCGCCGAGCGAATAACCGCAGGCGTTCAGCCGGTGGCGGGTGAGGCCGCGCTCGTCCATGATCCTGGCATGGGTATCGAAAACGTCGCCGAACGTATGGCCGGGGCGCAGCACGGTTTCGATCGCCCTGATGGTTTCGAGGCAGGCGCTGTAAAGCTCCTGGTGGCGGTGGGTTGCCTCGCCGATGATCACGGTGCGCATCATGGCTGCATGATAATGGGCGCTGGCGCCAGCCCATTCGAGCGTCAACTGGTCGGTGGCGTCGAGCTTGCGGCGGCCGGCCTTGTAGCGGCAGAGCAGCGCGTCGGCGCCGGAGCCGATGATGAATTCGTTGGCGGGATAGTCGCCGCCGCCGGCAAAGACGGCGCCCTGCATGGCGGCCAGGATATCGGCTTCGTCGGCACCGGGCGCGATCAGCGCCAGCGCGGCATCGAGCGCGTCGTCGGCCAGTGCGGCAGCGCGTTCGACATAGGCGATCTCCGCCGGGCTCTTGATCAGCCGCAACCGGCTGACGAGGTAGGAGGCATCGACGATCTGGCCGAAGCTCATCAGCTGGTTGTCGATCAGGCGGGCGACGCGGCCGGTCATGCCGTGCGTGTCGTATTCGATGCCGATGCGGGCGCCGAGCAGGTCCATTTCCGACAGGAGGTTCTTGAGATCCATCGTCGGATCGGCGTTGAGGCGGTCGACCCAGACGACGATGTTGTCGATCGTCGAGGTATGGCGGGCCTGGCGCAGGTCGGCGGAGCGGGTGATCAGCACCATGCTGCCGTCCGCCTTGACCACCAGCGACTGGAAGAAACAGTAGCCGAAGGTGTCGTAGCCGGTCAGCCAGTACATGCTTTCCTGGGCGAAAAGCAGCACGGCGTCGAGCTTTTCTTCCCGCATTTTTTCGGTGAGGCGCTCCAGGCGGGCGGTGTATTCGGCGCGTTCGAAGTGCAGTGCCATTTCAAGCCTCCAGAATTGTGATTGCGGAGATCTGCCGGCCGTAATCCGGCTCGGCGGCATGGGTGGTGCGGCGATAGGAGAAGAAGCGTTCCGTATCGGCATAGGTGCAGATGGCGAGGTTTTCCGCCGAGACGCCGGCATCGCGCAGCCGCCTGACGGTCAGCCCCTGCAGGTCGAACATCGCATGGCCGGTTTTTTCCGACGGCGCGAAGAATTCCGCATAATCGGCGTCGCGCTGCACGAAGCGCTCGACGAATTCCGGGCCGACTTCGTAGTTCGCCTGGCTGATCGACGGGCCGAGAACGGCGGTGATCGCCTCGCGTCGGGCGCCGAGCGTTAGCATCGCCTCGACGGTGCTTTCGAGGACGCCGTCGAGCGCGCCCTTCCAGCCGGCATGGGCGGCGCCGATGACACGGTTTTCCGCGTCGGCAAACAGGATGGGGCCGCAATCGGCGGTGAGCACGCCGAGAACGATGCCGGGCGATGCCGTCACCATCGCATCGGCTTTCGGCCGGTCGCCGGCATAGGTGGCGTCGACCACCATGACGTCGGGGGAATGTACCTGGTGGACGGTCGCCAGACGGTCAACCGGCGCATCGAACCAGCGGGCGACGCGGGCACGGTTTTCCTGCACCTTCTGCTGGTCGTCATTGGAGCCCAGCCCGACATTGAGGCCGCGATAAAGGCCTTCGGAAACACCACCCTCACGGGTGAAGAAACCGTGCCGGATATGCCCGGAGCCTGCCAGCCGGTCGCTGACGATCGGCCGTGGCGAAGCCTCATCCTGCATGTCTGCCGCCCTCGTTCTTGCTGGCGCCGTCGGTGATGGACCGGCTCGTTTTCCCTTTCGGAGGAGCGGCAAATCGCATCCCGCGGCGCATTTTGGCCGGACCTTGGCCCAAGGCGGACCGCTCTGTCAATCCACTGCCCGAAAGCGGCCGAGATCGATCGGCGGGCTGGAAACCACGAGAACCTTGAACAATTCGCCCATCCTGCCTTCGCCTTCCCCGGCCAATCGTTCGACGGCGGCGCGGATATCGTGCTGGGTGGCGACGTCCTTGCCGCGGCCGAGCGCCGAGGCGCGTTCCTCCAGCCCGAGGGCGAGCAGGAAGTCGCCCTGGTGCGACAGCCCGTTGACTTGCACGTCGCAGGCAAGCGCCGTCTGCGCCAGGCGGGCGAAATCGACATGGCTTGTCAGGTCGGCCTCGCCGGGATGGGCGAGCGGCGGATCGTATTCGTGCTTGCGAACCGCCTGCAGCGTGTCGCCGAAACCGGAGACCAGATGGCCGTAGTCGATGACGACGGCCGAACCGCCGGAGGCCTTGAGCCGTTCGCAGATGGTGTTCATCACGGCTTCGCGTGCCGGCGCAATCTCGAAGATCGTGCCGTTTTCGGCGCTCGCGGCCGGCGCCGGCAGCAGGGCCGGGTCGATGCCCGCCACGCCGACGGAGAAGGCGAGCGCGTCGTCGCTGTCGAGCCCCACCATGCGCTCCCTGAAGCCCGTCGGCGACTTGACGAACTGGCGGATCGGAATGGCGTCGAAAAGCTCGTTGGCGGCCAGCAGCGTGAAGCCGCCCGGCACCTGGTCGAAGGAATCGTGCCAGACGACCTTTGGCGCATGCGTGGCCAGCGTTTCGCGCTGCACGTCCTTCAGCTTGTCGCTGGTTTCGACCATGTGCACCGTCATCGTGCCGTAGAGGCTGGGAGCGATGCGGGCGATGACGCGCAGCATGTCGGCCATCATCGTGCCGCGGCCCGGGCCGATCTCGACGAACCGGACATGGGCCGGCGTGTCGTGGCGTTGCCAGGTGTGGACCATGAAGACGCCGAGCATTTCGCCGAACAACTGGCTGACCTCCGGCGCGGTGATGAAATCGCCGGCATGGCCGAAGGGGTGGCGCGTCTTGTAGTAGCCGTGTTCCGGGTCCGCGAGGCACAGCGCGAAATAATCGGTCACGCTGATCGGCCCGTTGGTGCGGATGAGTGCCTTGATTTTTTCTCCGAGACGGGTGGTCACGCTGATCTCCGCATCACGTCTTTCGGGCACGCAGCACGGCCCAGATTCCCAACATAAGCATCGGCACGGACAGTATCATGCCCATGGTCAGCCAGTTTCCGGCAAGATAGCCGATCTGGGCATCGGGCTCACGGAAGAACTCGTTGAAGATGCGGGCGACGGCATAAAAGCCGATAAACCAGCCGCTGATGGTTCCCGGGCGTTTCAAGGCCTTGGCGCCGTAAATCAGGGCGGCGAGCAGCAGGAACAGCATGATGCCCTCCAGCGCCGCTTCATAGAGCTGGCTGGGGTGCCGCGCGAAGGGGCCACCGGCCGGAAAGACCACGGCCCACGGCATGTCGGTCAGCCGGCCCCAGAGTTCGCCGTTGATGAAGTTGGCGATCCGGCCGAAAAAGATGCCGATGGGTGCTGCGGCGGCGATGACGTCGAACATGCTCCAGATCGCGATGCCGTTGCGGCGGGAGAAGATGACCATCGCCAGGATCGTCCCGATGAGGCCGCCGTGGAAGGACATGCCGCCGTTCCAGATCTGGATCGCCCGGATCGGTTCGGCGGCCACGGCTGCGAGATCGTAGAAGAGGATGTAGCCGATCCGGCCGCCGAGCACGATGCCGGCCGCCGCCCAGATGAGAAAATCGTCGAGGTGGGCCGGTGTCAGGGCAGGGGTGTCGTTGCGCCAGAGCTGCGGTCTTGCCGTCAGCCGGCGGGCGTAGAGCCAGCCCAGCAGGATGCCGGCGACATAGGCGAGGCCGTACCAGTGAATGGCCAGCGGGCCGAGCTGGAGCGCCACGGGATCGATATCCGGAAAGGGCATGATCGAAAGGAGGTGCGCGACTGTCTGCAAATTCGTAACCCTTTGGCTGGAAGCGGAAAATGGCGTCCTAATCCTGTACGGTCAAGCCGATTCTTGTTCTATCCTCGGACATCGTCCGAACGGAGCGCGGCGATTCTCCTTGCATACGGCGTTTGAAGACCCTACCTCCCTGAAAAGGTGCCGGCGAAGCGAGAGCCCGGTGCTGACTGCAGCAAAAAGGAGCCAGTTTCATGTCCACCGGACCGAACCGCATTCTCGACGAGTTTGCCAAGCTGATGACCGATGCCGCCGGCGCCGCCCAGGGGGTTCGCCGCGAGGTGGAAACGGCCTTCAATGCCCAGATCGAGCGCCTGCTCAACAGCATGGACCTCGTCAAGCGCGAAGAATTCGAAGCCGTCCGCGAAATGGCCGTCAAGGCGCGCGACGAAAACGATGCGCTCAAGGCACGCCTCGATGCGCTGGAAGCACGCCTTTCCGGCGAAGGCCGCTGAGTCCGCTTTCCATTTTCATGCTGCGGCCGGGCATTCGATGCGGGATCCGTCCGGCCCCTTGCTTTTTCCAGCACAAAAACGGCTGATTTTTCCACCCTGTGGACATAGCCAAAAAAGCCAATTTCCAGAGTCGTTTATGGCGCGCTGCTGAATCAGTTTGGCAGCACCTTTCCACACCCATTAAGGCAAAATTTACCACCGGGGGCTGGCGTTGAGACTCCCGCATTATACACTGATTTTAAATGATGATTCGAAACGGGGCTGGTCAGGCTCGGGCAGGGTGTAAGCGTTCTCCTGCCGTCCGTTCGATGATCGTCCGAAGTGTTGTTTCCGGTAAATCGCGTGTGTCTTTCGGTGTCCGCTCCGCAACGTCGCATTCATTCCGGTCGAGAAGGTGCTGCATGAGCCTGATGGAAATGGAAATTCAACGTCAGTCCAACCCGGTCGACATGATCGAGTTCGTCGCTGCCAACAATGACTGGTCGTTCGAGCGGTCGGGCGAAGACGAAATCGCCATGACGGTCGAGGGGCGCTGGGCCGACTACCACGTCTCCTTTTCCTGGATGGAAGAATTCGAGGCGCTGCATGTCGCCTGCGCCTTCGACATCAAGGTGCCGGAGACGCGCGTCAACGAGGTCATCCGGCTTCTCTCCCATATCAACGGCCAGGTGCTGATGGGGCATTTCGACCTCTGGCGCCATGAGGATGTGGTGATCTTCCGCCAGTCGCTGCTGCTTGCGGGCGGCGCCGAGCCGAACAACCAGCAGGTGGAGGTGATGCTCTCCAGCGCGCTGGAAGCCTGCGAGGCCTATTACCAGGCATTCCAGTTCGTTGTCTGGTCGGGCATGGACGCGCAGAGCGCCATGGCGGCGGTGCTGTTCGAAACCGTCGGGGAAGCATGACCATGGCGCCGTCTTTTTCTGGCGGGCCGATCGTTCTCATCGGCGCCGGCAACATGGGTGGAGCGATGCTCACCGGCTGGCTGAAGAACGGCGTGCCGGCATCCTCCGTCATCGTCGTCGATCCCAATCCCTCCCATTCCATGCTGGCGCTGATCCGCGATGCCGGGGCGCGGCATGAACCGACGCCGCCGGCCGGCCTGCAGGCCGAAGTTCTCTTCGTCGCGGTCAAGCCGCAGGTGATGGATGCGGTGCTGCCGCCGTTCCGGCCGCTGGTCGGAGCCGAGACGGTCGTCGTTTCGGTCGCCGCTGGCAAGACCGTCGCTTATCTCGAAAGCCATCTCGGCGAGGCGGCAACCGTTCGCGCCATGCCGAACACGCCGGCCATGGTCGGCCGCGGCGTCACGGGCGCTTTTGCCAATGCCCGCACCACCGAGCAGCAGCGCGCCCAGGTGCAGGCGCTGTTGCGGGTCAGCGGCCCCGTCGAATGGGTCGAGGCCGAACACGACATCGATGCGGTGACCGCTGTTTCGGGCAGCGGCCCGGCCTATGTCTTCTATCTGGTCGAGTGCATGGCGGAAGCGGGCCGCAAGGCCGGCCTGCCGGCCGACCTCGCCATGCGGCTTGCCCGCGAAACCGTGTCGGGGGCGGGCGAACTGCTGCACCAGTCCACGGACGAGGCGTCGCGGCTGCGCGAGAACGTCACCTCGCCCGGCGGCACCACGGCTGCGGCGCTTTCCGTGCTGATGGCGGAAGACGGCATGCAGCCGCTGTTCGACAAGGCGGTCGAGGCCGCCCGCAAGCGGGCGCAGGAACTGGCAGGCTGAGGATCGTTTGATGGCCGAAGAAATCACCTATGGCGACTTCGAGCGCGTCGACATCCGCGTCGGCATGATCGTCGAGGCGGAACCCTTTCCGGAAGCGCGCAAGCCGGCGATCAAGATGCTGATCGATTTCGGGCCGGAAATCGGCATCAAGAAATCCTCGGCGCAGATCACCGTGCATTACAAGCCGGAGGAGCTTATCGGCCGCCAGGTCCTCGGCGTCGTCAATTTTCCGCCGCGCCAGATCGGGCCGATGCGCTCCGAGGTGCTGACCCTCGGCTTCGAGGACGAGGCAGGCGCCATCGTGCTCGCCGCCGTCGACAAGACGGTGCCGAACGGCAAGAAGCTGCTTTAAGCCATTTGCGAGCTTGAGTGGGGCGATTGCCCCTCATCACCATCAGTGAATGTCGCGCGTCACCGGATCGCCGATCGTCAGGTCGCGGAACTCCGCCTCAAAACCGTCCCGCTGCGGTGAGCAGAACACCAGCCCGACGGCCAGTTCCGCAAAGTTCGGCGGGAAATAGGCGAGGCGGGCAATGCGCCACTCCTCCATCCGGTCGGTGCGATACTGGATGAACAAAGCATCGAACATCCGCGTCACCCGCACCGAGATCGCGTCGAAATCGCCGTCGAGGCGGAAGGCGGACCAGTCGGAATGCTGGTTGGTGACGACGATGCTGAAATGCCTGGCGCCGTCGGTGTATTCGATGCCGCATTTCATCCAGTGTTTGGCATCGTGGCGCACCATCAGGCCGGCCTGGTCGTAGAGATGCTCGTAGCGCCCGGTAAAGGTTGCTTCCATGGTGAAGTCCGATTTCCGCCAGCTGTGCAGGAAATGACCGTTGTCGTGCTCGAAGCCGTAATAGGTGTTCTGCCAGAAATCGGTATGATGGCCGGAACGGACCACGAGCCGGCCATCGCGCTCTTCGCTCGCAGGCGGCGGGTTGAGCCAGTTCATCGTCTTGAAATCCACCGACATTCGACGTCTCCCGGAAAGCAGTTTCGCTTCCGTCTTTTTACCTTTTTCCGGGCCGTCGTAAACAGGCGCCCAAGACGGGGTCAGCGTTTCGTTTCGTTCTTCGACTTCGGCTTTTCCGGCGCATTCCTGTTGGTGAAATGGGCGTTGCCGAGCCCGGTGCCGATCGTCAGCACGCCCCAGCCGTTCACGTCCTGCATGAAGGGGATTTGCGACAGGCCCTGGACGACGGCGTCGTTGTGGACGATGACGAAGGTCGGGTGGTCGCAGATCTCCGGGATCGCCTTGGTCAGCTCTTCCGGCAGGTTGAACCGCTCGCTTTCCCAGTTGCCGCCGGGAAGGTTCTGGCCGCCGCGATCGATCGATCCGTCCGCCTCGATGATGCCGGGGCAGGCGATGCCGATCAGCGGGGCGGGAATGAGTTTGGCCTTTTCGGCTTTGCCGATCAGTTCCTTCAGCATGTCGACGAGCTGTTCGATGGTGGCGCCGCGCCGCGGCGTATCGTCGGCGTGCCGCCAGAGCGTCGATTTCCACACGCGCGCCTTGGAAAGATCCGGCGCCTCCTTCATGCGCAGCTCGACGACACCGGCGCGGATGTTGGTGCCGCCGATATCGACGGCGAGGATGGCTTCGTGGCCCTTGAGCATCCAGGCGGGCATCAGGTGGGCCGCGCCGATCAGGCCGGCATCGTCGGGGTGATGCCGGATCGGCACGACCTCGATCTTGCAACCTTCCGCCTTGAGAAGGACCATGGCGCGGGCAATGGCAAGCTCGCCGACCGCGCTTTCCCGGAAACCGCCGCCGACCACGATCCTTTCGGTGTGTTTCCAGTTTTCCTGCTTCAGATAACGCGAGAGGACATGCGTGAGTTCGCCGGCGAAATCGTCGATGGCGCCCATGACGAGGGCGGCCGCTTCCTTGTCGTCGCCATGCAGCAGTGCGTCGATCTTCTTCTTCGACAGGTCCTTGGTCGGCGTGTCGCCGAGCGGATCGTCGCCGACCTTGCTGACGCGCTTTCGCCAGTCGTCGAGCTTTTCCAGGAATGCGGATTTGCGCGCCCGGTCGCCGATGAAGCCGTCCTTGTCACGCAGCTCGATGTTATAGTTGTCGACGGTCACAGAAGGCAGGTCTTCGGCGCCGTGGATGATCGGGGCGGCGATATCCTGGGTCTTTCGCGCTTTGGTTTTGGCCATCGAGGTTCCTTCTGCCGTCATGCATGTCGGCGAAAACGCGGGGAGAGGAGGGAGGTTCCGGGGCGCGGAGAATTTCGGTTTTTTCGCCGGCCGCCGTGGGGGGAGACGCCGTCGAGCATTGCAAAAACCTTGCCTTCGAGCCGGGTTGACCTACCTCGTCTGCATGAGCGAAGAACAGTTGATCGAACCCCCAGCCTCCGTCGATGCAGACCGGATCACCGATGCGGTTTTCGAGCGTATCGGTGGACATCCCGAACAGTGGGCGTTGTTTCTCGATATCGACGGCACGCTTCTCGACCTGGCGCCGACACCGGACGAGATCGTCGTACCGGAAGCGCTGCCCGACCATCTCCGCCGGATCTCGGGCAGAATGGGCGGGGCTTTGGCATTGGTGACGGGGCGGGCCCTGCCTTATGCCGACGCCCTGTTCCGGCCGCACCACTTTCCGTTGGCGGGACTGCACGGCGCGGAGATGCGGGCCGCCGACGGCCGGATGATCTTCGCGACGCCGACGCCGGAATTCGAGGCGATCAAGGCGGCGCTGGTCCGCGAGGCGAAAAACCTGCCCGGCGTGCTGATCGAGGACAAGGGGGCGGCGGTTGCCGCACACTATCGGCTGGCGCCGCAATATGAGGCGCTGCTGGAGCGGCGCATGCGCCATTACGTGCAGGAGGCGGGGCCGGGATGGGCGCTGCAGCTTGGCAAGATGGTGTTCGAAATCCGTCCCGCCCGTGCCAGCAAGGGGGACGCGGTGGAGCGCTTCATGCAGGAGGCGCCATTCACCGACCGCCTGCCGCTGGCCATCGGCGACGACCTGACCGACGAATCGATGTTTGCCGTCGCCAATGCGCGGGGCGGCCATTCCATCCGGGTCGGACATGCGGAGGCGACCACCTGCGCGCAGAGCCGCGCCGTTTCGCCCACCTACATCCGTTCTGCCCTGGCCATGATTGCCGCCTGACCGGCTCGTGATCAGGCCGGAATGCGCACCACGGCCCGCAGGCCGCCCTTGGGGCTGTCGCCCAGCGTGACGTTGCCGCCATGGCTGCGGGCGATGTCGCGGGCGATGGCAAGGCCGAGGCCTGTGCCCGACGCATCCAAGTTGCGCGCCTCGTCGAGACGGAAGAACGGCTTGAACACGTCGTCGCGGGCATTTTCGGGAATGCCCGGCCCGTCGTCGTCGAAGGTGATGGTCAGCCATTTCACGCCATGCCTTGCCTCGACGTCGAGCGTGTTGGCATAGCGCCGGCTGTTGGTGGCGAGATTGGTCAGCAGGCGGGTGAAGGCATTCGGCCGCACCGAAACCTCGTCGTCGCCCTCGATCCGGTAGGTCATCGTCTTGCCATGCAATTCGGCATCGGCCTGGAGTTTGTCGAAGAGGGTGCTCAGTTTCAGCTGGCCGACGGTTTCTTCCGTCTCGCCCTTGGCGAAGGCCATGTAGCCCTCCAGCATCGTCTGCATGTCCTCGACGTCCTCGCTCATGCCCTGCAGGTCCGGATTGTCGCCGGCGAGCGCCAGTTGCAGCTTGAAGCGGGTGAGGACGGTGCGCAGGTCGTGGCTGACGCCAGTGAGCATGGCGGTGCGTTGCTCGATCTGCCGCTCGATGCGTTCGCGCATCAGGATGAAGGCGAGGCCGGCGCGGCGGACCTCGTCGGCGCCGCGCGGTGAGAAATCCGGCGATTTCTGTCCCTTGCCGAAACTTTCCGCCGCTTTCGCCAGCGCCAGGATCGGCCGGATCTGGCCGCGCAGGAAAAGGATCGAGATGACGATCAGCACCAGCGAGGCGCCGACCATCCACAAGAGGAAGATATGGGTGTTCGAGGCATAGGTCTGGCTGCGGCGGGCGAAGACGCGCAGCACTTTGGTGTCGAGCTGGATGCGGATTTCGACGAGGCGGGAATCACCGAGCGTATCGATCCAGTAGGGCAGGTGGATCTGCTTGTTGATTTCGTCGGAGAGGATTTCGTCGAGGATCGAGAAGAACGGTTTTGGCCGCGGCGGCGGCAACTGTCCGCCCTCCTCGATGGATACCGTCAGGTTCAACCGCTCGCGGGCGATGCGGATGATGTCGGACACATCCTGGTTCTGCGGATGCAACTCGATCAGGTCGATGATGGCGGCGATATCGCGGGTGACGGCAGTCGAAAGCCGCTGCGTCACCATCTGCCAGTGGCGCTCCATGAACACGAAGGCGATGACCGTCTGCAGCAGTATGATCGGGACGAGGATGATCAGCAGCGAGCGGGCGTAGAGGCCGGTCGGCAGTTGCCGGCGCAGCCAGCGGCCGAGGGAGCGAAGCCCCGTGGACGTGCCGCGCTCCTGATCGCGCCTCAGAGTGTCGAAGCTTGCCATCGGCTTACCCTTCGATTTTTCTGGCTTCGGCTAATCGATGCTCAGCCGGTAGCCGATGCCGCGGACGGTCTGCAGCCAGACCGGATTGGCCGGGTCGTCCTCGATCTTGCGCCGCAGGCGGTTGATCTGGACGTCGATGGTGCGCTCGCCCACCTCGGCATCGCTGCCGACGAGTTCGTGGCGCGGAATGGTGTCGCCGGCGCGCAGCGCAAACAGGAGCATGATCTCCTGCTCGCGATCGGTCAGCCGGATGATGTCCGATGCCTTCTTCAGTTCCTTGCGCGAGATCGAGAAGGTGTAGGGGCCAAACATCACCTGCTCGATCTTCGGCGCGCCGCTCGGCACGTTGCGGCGCAGGATGTTGTTGATGCGCAGCACCAGTTCGCGCGGATCGAAGGGTTTTGGCAGGTAGTCGTCGGCGCCTGCTTCCAGCCCGGCGATCCGCGCTGCGGATTCGGCCAGCGCCGTCAGCAGGATGATCGGCACCTTCTTGATGGCGGTGAGGCTCTGCGTCAGCGACAGGCCGGATTCGCCCGGCATCATCACGTCGAGGATGATCAGGTCGAAATCCAGGCCGTTGAGCTTGCGGCGCGCCTCCGCCGCATCGGCGGCGACGGTGATGCGGAAACCCTGTTCCACGAGGTAGCGGTTGAGCAGGGCGCGGATGCGCGTGTCGTCGTCTACGACCAGAAGGTGGGCGGCGTCGTCGGAAAGGGGCGTCTTTGTCGTCATCTTATCCAGCTTCCGATGTCTTGCGGTCGCGCATGCCATCGAGGAACAGTTTGACGCCGGGGCGCATTTCCGGCGGCACCTTCTCGAATGCCCGCGCGATGCGGCGGGATTGCGGCTCGGCCAGCGCCAGCGCAAGATCGCGCCCGGCCTGCGTCGGGTAAAGCTTGCGCTGCCGTCTGTCTTCGGGGCCGGCCACCTGGCGAATATAGCCGGAATCGATCAACTGCTTCAGCACCCGTGCCAGGCTTTGCTTGGTGATGTTCAGCGTATCCAGAAGGTCCGCCACCGTCATGCCCGGTTCGCGGTTGACGAAATGCACGACGCGGTGATGTGCCCGGCCGAAGCCGCTGCTGGCAAGGATGGCGTCCGGATCGGAGACGAAGTCGCGGTAGGAGAAGAAGAGCAGTTCGATGATTTCGAAATCGATCGTCTCCGTATTGCCGAGCGCCGTCTCCAGCGATTCCGGTTTGGCAGCCTTTGCTTGCGACTGTCGTGACACCTCGGCACTTCCTTTCCTGTATCCCATGGGCGACGAAAGATTCGCAAAGATATGTCAGTCTTGTTGACATAAATTTTCGCCGCTGGTAGCTTCCGCCCCGAACGGAGATCCTTCGGTCGACTGCTAGATTGTTCAACGTAAGCGCTGACCCCTGAAACTCCAACAAAAATCAAGGATAAGTTTCAACCCCTTTGCGCTTTCGATAGACCGTAAGGGTGGGGATAATCAACTTTTAAAAGCATGGCGTACGGGCGCCGGAGGAAGAGAAGATGGCAGCAGTTCCTTTTGACCAACTCGACGGGTACATCTGGTTCAACGGCGAATTCGTGCCGTGGAAGGAAGCGAAGATTCACGTGCTGACGCACGGCCTGCATTATGCCAGCGGCGTCTTCGAGGGCGAGCGCGCTTATGGCGGCCGGGTCTTCAAGCTGACCGAGCACAATCAGCGCCTGCACCGCTCCGCCGAGATCCTCGGCTTCAAGATCCCCTACACCGTCGAGGAACTGGACGCCGCGACCATCGAACTGCTGAAGCGCCAGGGTTTTGCCGATGCCTATGTCCGGCCGATCGCCTGGCGGGGCAGCGAGATGATGGGCGTTTCGGCCCAGAACAGCCGCATCAACGTCGCCATCGCCATCTGGCAGTGGGGCAGCTATTTCAACCCGGCCGAAAAGCTCAAGGGCATCCGCCTCGACATCGCCGACTATCGCCGCCCCGATCCGAAGACGGCGCCGTCCGCTTCCAAGGCCGCCGGCCTCTACATGATCTGCACGATTTCCAAGCATGCCGCCGAAGCCAAGGGGTATGCCGATGCGATGATGCTCGATTATCGCGGCCAGGTGGCCGAGGCGACCGGCGCCAACATCTTCTTCGTCAAGGACGGCGTCATCCACACGCCGCTGCCGGATTGCTTCCTGAACGGCATCACCCGCCAGACGGTCATCGAGCTTGCCAAGCGCCGCGGTTATGAAATCGTCGAACGGGCGATCTGGCCGGACGAACTCTCCACCTTCAGCGAATGCTTCCTGACCGGTTCGGCGGCGGAAGTGACGCCGGTTTCGGAAATCGGCCCCTACACGTTTACGCCGGCGGCGATCAGCGAAACGCTGATGAACGATTACATGCGCGAAGTGTATCCGGCAGAGGCTGCCGCCGCCGAATAAGCGGTTTGGGCATAGATGACGAAAAGAGGCGGTCGGCAACGGCCGCCTTTTTTCGTTGACGGGGTTGTAACCGGAGAAACAGCGCGGCGACAGCAGATCCGGCATCGTCAGCTTCAAGCAAGGCGAGGGCGGTTAAGAACACCGGGCCGGACGCCACGAACACGATCGGAGAGACCGATGACCACCATTTCGCCCGCCGTCCACGCCGAATCGCAGGTCCGGATGCAGTTGCGCCCCGTCGTGATCGCCGTCGTTGCGGCCAAGCTGCTGGCGGCCGCCATCCTCATCACCTCGGTCAATCTGGCGCCGCCGGCCATTGCCGATACGCAGGTTGCCGCGCTCGGCAAGATTTAAGCTGAACTGGATGATTTTCTGCCAGAAGCGCACCGTAAATTTTTAGAATTCGCGGTGCGCTTCTGGCCTTTGTTTGAACGCATGTCGCGCAAAACCGCTATCCACTTTTGCGCGACATGCTTTATACCGCCTGCATCGAACACGTCGAAGCGAGGCGCTCATGGGCATGCTCCAGGCCGGTATCATTCCGGTGACCCCTTTCCAGCAGAACTGTACCATTCTCTACGACACCGAGACCAAGGAAGGGGTGGTGGTGGACCCGGGCGGCGACGTCGAGGCGATCCTGCAGGTCATCCGCGACAACGGCTTCGACATCAAGGCGATCTGGCTGACTCACGGTCACATCGATCACGCAGGCGGGGCCGACGAATTGCGCGAAGCCCTCGGCATCCAGGTCATCGGGCCGCATGAGGACGACCTGCCGCTGCTGCAGGGGCTGGAAAAACAATCGAAGATGTTCAACGTGCCGATGGCCGTGCGCAACCTGGTGCCCGATCAATGGCTGAAGGACGGCGATCGCGTTTCCTTCGGCAATCACAGTTTCGAGGTCTATCATTGCCCGGGCCATGCGCCGGGACATGTCATCTATTTCCATCGCGAGCAGGGTTTTGCCCATCTGGGTGACGTGCTGTTTCACGGTTCCATCGGCCGCACCGATCTGCCCGGCGGCAATCACCAGCAACTTCTCGATTCGATCCGCGACAAGGTCCTGCCGCTCGGCGATACGGTCGGTTTCATCTGCGGTCACGGTCCGGGTGGGCAGATCGGCGAGGAGCGGCGCACCAACCCGTTTCTCAAGGGTATCTGAAGCAGGGGCCGACAAACGAAAAATGCGCCGGGCGAGGCCGGCGCATTTTCAAAACTTCGGTTGTTCCGGTGTCAGCCGGCGGTGCAGAAGTGCTCGCGGCCATCATAACCGACATAGGTGCCGGTCGACGGATCGAAGCTGCGGTAACGCTGCGAGCAATAACGGCGCCATGCACCCGACCACGGGCGAAGTTCACGCGACGGCTCGACATATCCCGAATCTTCGACATAGACGCGGCGCGAACGATAGACCGGCACCGGCTCGACATATTCGGGCTCGACGTAAACAGGCTCTTCCTCGACATAACGCGGCTGGTTCGCAAGGGCGGAGCCGATGAGTGCGCCGGCAGCCAGGCCTGCGACGCCGAGCGCAACCGCGTCCCGGTCGCTGTGATGGCGGCGCCAGTGACGATCACCTGCAGATGCAGGCGCAATGGCAGTCAATGTCGTCGCTGCGACGGCGACGGACAGAACAAGAGTTTTCAAAAACATGTTCATCGGCGGTGTCCTTGACCCGGAAATCGAACGTCAATGTTCGTTTCGTCTGATGAAGGCACACTACAGGCTTGATGCTGAATGGTGTCTGAACGACAAAACCCGGCATGTCTGCCGGGCTCCAACTCGAAGCACAAAGCCTTTGAAAGGCTCAGCCGGCGATCTGCAGATTGACGGCCTTCGGGCCCTTGCCGCGACGATCCGGTTCCGTGTCGAAGCTTACCTTCTGGTTTTCCGACAGCCCCGAGAGGCCGGAAGCCTGCACGGCAGAAATGTGTACGAAGATATCCGCGCCGCCATTGTCCGGCTTGATGAAGCCGAAGCCTTTGTCGGTGTTGAAGAATTTTACAGTGCCAGTCTCGGCCATGCGTCAGGTCCTTTTCTCTCCGCCCGTGTCAGACCGGGCAGCATTACACTATCTTGCCCTGGCGGGCGGGGGGCAGGCAGTTCTCGAATTTTGAGGAAAGGGTCCCGTGTTACCGCAATCAGTGAAACGACACTCCATAACGGATGGTCTTTCTTCCAATCGCCCGGAACTTCTTGCGTCTCCGGCGCGCATTCATTGTTAAGGTCTTCCCGTGTTCGCAAAATGCCCGAACACAATGAGAGTGCTGTGTTTATTTAAAATTGGCAAGCAAAACTTTTCTGAAGCCGCGTACGGCCGTGCCGCGCGAAACCGGTCTGGACTTCGTGAATCTATCTCTGCGAAGCCGTGAAGGTGGCTCCGGCGTGCAAAATCCATCGCAAACAATGTTTTCTGCACAATATTACGGCATGGAAGGCTCGTTTTGAGACAGGAAGCTACTGTTTATAGTGTGACGGGAATTGTTAAAAAAAGTTGGACTGCTTAACGGTTAACAGCGAAAAAATTGGTTTGCGAGACTGCGTCGTGTCGGTTGGGGCAATTTTCTGGCGTTTTCGTCTATCGATCGTCTTGCTTTCCGGCTGGTCGGCGAAGATATGCTGGCGCTTTATTAACCCTAACTCAGACTTACCAATTTTTCCCGGCCATCGCTACGTCAAAGTTCAGGACGCGGGCAACCCCGCAGCGGCCTTTTCCGGCTCGACCAGCCGTGCATCCAGGATGTAGCGCAGCGGGCCGCGCTCGGTCGAATCGAAGGGCCAGCAGGTGGCCAGCGCCAGGTGCTTTCCGTGCGCGGCGATGTCGATGCCGTTTTCGTCCCAGCGGCTGACGCGGCCCTGGCCGGCGACAAAACTCATCGTCCTGCCGTCTGCCCGCTCGACGTCGATGCGGTCGCCGGGCCTGACATCCTTCAGCCAGCTGAAATGCGTATCGCGGTGTGCGGCAATGACGGCCGTACCTTCGTCTCCCGGTTGCGGCGTCGTGGCCAGCCAGGCCGGGCCGAAAGCCAGGGTTTCGCCGTTGGCTCCGGCAAGCACGATCGCCGAGTGGCCGATGCGCGGGGCGCTGATCCTGGCGGCGGTGGTAAAGTCCGCCCAGGGCCACGGCCGGCTGGGGCCTTCGCCGGCCAGTTCCGCCGCAAAGCTGCGGGCGAGCAACACCTGCGCCAGCTGCGCCTTGGCCTTGATATAGAAACCATGCCCGGCGAAGAACAGGCCGCACAGGCCGATGACAGCCGCGGTTGCGGCAATCAGGGTTTCGAACCGATCGAGGCGCCCCAGAAGCATGGGGCGCCCTTCCGTTTGCGGCATGGCCATGATCAGCCTCGCCGGAAGATGCTGGCCCGGCGCAGGCGGAGCCAGAAGACGGCGGCCAGTGCGATCAGCATCATCATCAGGCCGATGAGGATGTGGCGATCGGCGGGTGTTGCCGTCTGCGGCAGGTTGACGCCGACGCTGCGCTTGGCGAGCAGGCTTGCGGTTTTTGCCGTCGGGGCAGCCGCCATCATCTCGGCCGTTTCCATCGCCACCTGCTGCAGGGTGCCGGCGGGCAGGGAGGCATCCCTGTCGCCGGTGGGCGAGGGCAGGATCGGCTTCTGTTCGCCGTAGACCTTCTCGAAGTCCCAGCCTTCCGGCAGGTTGAGCGGCACGTCCGCATCCGTCAGCGGCTCGTTTTTCGGGCGCGTGGCGGTGACGTCGACGGCGACCAGGCTGGTGACGCGCGAGACGAGATGGTGGGTCATCGCCACGGCCTCGATCTGCCGGTCGATCGCCTGCGGATCGTTGACGCGGTAGCCGCTGGCTTCCAGGTCGTCGATCTTGCGCCGTGCCCACAGCTTGGCGATGCCCTTGCGGGCAGCCGCCTGGTCGATGCTCATCTCGACGCGCCAGGGCTGGTCGCCGGTGCGGCCGGTGATCAGGAGCTTGCCGGCCGAACTCGCCTGCGGCAGTTCGGCCGTCAGCACCACCGGTTCGCCGGCATAGAGGTCGGGCATCGGGTTCGGCGTGATGTTGTCCGCCTTGGCCTGGTCGAAGGTGGCGGCGATATCGGTCATGGCCGGATGTTCGAGCTTGCCGAACAGTTCGCCCATGCGGGCGGCGACCTGGTCCTCCGAGCCGATATGGGTGAAGGTGCCGCGGCCGAATTCGGCGGCCTTGGTCATGAAATGCGTGTTGGGCGCCGAGCCGATGCCGACGGTGAAGACGCGGGCATCGCCGCGATTGCCGTCGATCTCGCCGAAGAGCTGGCCCTCGTTGCCGATGGCGCCGTCCGTCAGGAACACCACCTGGCGCAGTGCGCCTTGTGCCACCGGCCCCTGGTTGCGCAAGGCCGCCTGCAGCGCCGGCAGCATTTCGGTGCCGCCATCGGCCGTCAGGCCGCGGACATAGGCGATGGCCCGCTCGCGGTTGTCGGCGGAGGCCGGGACGAGACCCTGGAAGAAATCGGTCATCGTGTCGTCGAAACGGATCACGTTGAACCGGTCGCCGGCCTTCAGGTTCGAGATCGCCAGCGCCAGGCTGGCGCGCGCCTGTTCGATCGACGGGCCGGACATCGAGCCGGAATTGTCGATGACGAAGACCACCTCGCGCTTGGCGGGCGCAGCATTGTCCTGCTGTGTGGCGGGTGGCGTGACGAACGCCATCAGGTAGTCGCGCCCGGCCACCGTCTCGCGGAACAGGCCGGCGGTCGGCGTCTTGCCGGCGGCGGCTTTCCAGGTCAGCTCGAAATCGCGGTCGGCCGGCACCGCCGACGCTTTCAACGCAATCAGGCGCGTCTGTGCGTCCGGCTCGGTGAGGGTAACGTCATGGAAGGGCGACTTGACCTCGCCGAGCGGGAAACCTGCCTTCAGGTTGACGGTGAGCGATACCGGGTTGATCTTGGCGTTCTTTTCCGGATCGAGCACCGGCGGTTCGATCTTGTCGCGGTTTTCGACCGGGTCGTTGGTGACGGCAAAGCCGGTTCCGCCGTTGAATTCCACCGACTGGACGATGGGTGCCGGATTGTAGCGCGGCGCGACGACCATGGGGAAACGCAGCGAGAATTCGCCGCCCGACTGGTGCACCGCCTGCTGGTATTCGATCTGCACGACGATCGTTTCGCCGGGGCCGATATTGGCGACCTGGTTGGTAAAAATGTTCGGCCGCTGCTGTTCCAGCAGGGCCGCCTTCTTGCCGTCCGCCTTGGCGTCCTCGTAGATCTGCCGGGCTTCCTCGCGCGGCTTGATCTGCCCTTCGATGAAGCGGTCGCCGATCTGCATGCGCAACTCGTCGACGGCGGAATCGTCGGGGAGCGGGAAGACATAGGTGCCTTCCACCCAGCCTTTGCTCGGATTCTGGAACCGCTGCGTGACCTTGACGCGGGCGATCGGGCCGGACACGTCGATCTGTACGTCGGTCTTCAGCCGCGGTGCCTCGACGAAATAGCCGAGTTCCTTGGACGGGAAGAGCAGGGCGCCCGAATTCATGTCGTTGGGCCGCACCAGTCCCGAAAGCTCCACCGTTGCAGTCGTTGCGGTTTCCGCGCGCGCGAGCTGTGTCGTCGTCAGCAGGCTGCCCGTTGCTGCGAATGTGGCCAGAAGTGCCGTCATCGCGATCCACAGGGCGCTGCTGCTGCGCTGTGCGCGGATACGCCGCGCGGCATTCTCGTTGTTCGTGAACATCTCAAACCCCCAAGCTCAGTGCTTCACCCTGTCAGATGAAGCCTGAAAGCCGGCGGGCTATGGACGGAATTGAGGCAAGGCGGCGCATTTCTCATGACGAATTGATGGCAATCGACGATTGTAGTGGCTTGCGCGAATTTTGCGAATAAAACGCCGACCCCAATCGTCATGGTCTATATTTTCCGGGGATAACAGCCTGCTTCATCGTCGGGTGATGGTGCGGGATATGTGTCTTTTGGTTGTATTTTTGCGCCGTGTGCCAACGATGCGATACAGGTGGGCGCCGCACGAATGGCCTTCCGGGGCTGCTCATTCCGGAATGTGATGGTTTCCATCACGAGAAAACATGCATCGGTGACGTGTTTCTGCTTGAAACGCCGGGCGACATTCGACATAGAGCATGTCGCCGGCCTTTGGCCCGGAAATGCCCGGGCGCCGGCTGTTTTCAACAGATCAGGATCGATCATCATGGCCTTCCTTGCCGACGCCCTTTCCCGTGTAAAGCCCTCTGCCACCATCGCCGTTTCGCAGAAAGCGCGCGAGCTGAAAGCCAAGGGCCGCGACGTGATCGGTCTCGGCGCCGGCGAGCCGGATTTCGATACGCCCGACAATATCAAGCAGGCCGCCATCGACGCGATCAATCGCGGCGAGACGAAGTACACGCCGGTTGCCGGCATCCCCGAACTGCGCAAGGCGATCGCCGCCAAGTTCAAGCGCGAGAACGGCCTCGACTACACGCCGGAGCAGACGATCGTCGGCACGGGCGGAAAGCAGATTCTTTTCAACGCCTTCATGGCGACGCTGAACCCGGGCGATGAAGTCGTTATCCCGGCACCTTACTGGGTGTCCTATCCGGAAATGGTGTCCTTGTGCGGCGGTACGCCGGTGATCGTTTCGGCGACGCAGGAAAACAACTTCAAGCTCCAGGCCGCCGATCTCGACAAGGCGATCACGCCGAAGACCAAGTGGTTCGTGTTCAACTCGCCGTCCAACCCGTCGGGCGCGGCTTATACCCATGACGAACTCAAGGCCCTGACCGACGTGCTGCTTAAGCATCCGCATGTCTGGATCCTGACGGACGACATGTACGAGCACCTGACCTATGGCGACTTCAAGTTCGTCACCCCCGTCGAAGTCGAGCCGGCGCTCTACGACCGCACGCTGACGATGAACGGCGTCTCGAAGGCCTATGCCATGACCGGTTGGCGTATCGGTTACGCCGCCGGCCCGCTGCAGCTGATCAAGGCGATGGACATGATCCAGGGCCAGCAGACCTCCGGCGCCACCTCGATCGCCCAGTGGGCGGCCGTCGAGGCGCTCAACGGTCCGCAGGACTTTATTCCGGCCAACAAGAAGATTTTCGAAGGCCGCCGCGACCTCGTCGTGTCGATGCTGAACCAGGCCAAGGGCATCACGTGCCCGTCGCCGGAAGGCGCTTTCTACGTTTATCCGTCCTGTGCCGGCCTGATCGGCAAGACGGCGCCGTCGGGCAAGGTCATCGAGACCGACGAAGACTTCGTTTCCGAACTGCTGGAATCGGAAGGTGTGGCCGTCGTTCATGGCTCGGCTTTCGGCCTTGGCCCGAACTTCCGCATTTCCTACGCGACGTCGGAAGCCCTGCTCGAAGAAGCCTGCAAGCGCATCCAGCGCTTCTGCGGCGCCTGCAAGTAAGCGGCAATTTCGGACTGGTATTCATGAAGGCGGCGTCGGAAACGGCGCCGCCTTCATCCGTTTTCAGGATTTGACCTTTTCCGTCGCCAGGGTTTCCCGGCTGAAAATCCGGTCGCGCTCGCGATAGACGGCGGGCAGGCAAAGCAGGCCAAGGCAGACGAAGGCGATGGCCGTCTTGGTAAGTTGCGACAGTTCCGGTGTACGGCCGTCGACGTAATAGACCATGTAGACGATCAGCACGTGCCAGACATAGATGTGCAGGGAGTGGCGGCCCAGAAGCTGCAGGTATTTGATCGAAAACAGCCTGGTCAGGAGATTGGACGCGCCACGCACGGCAGCACTGTCGTGTTTCGGACCGGCGATCAGAAGCCATGCGAGGCCAATGGCGACGGCAGCAAAATTCAGGAGATAGACCGGGCCGAAATCGGCGCGGATTTCCATCGTCGCGAATTTGTCGAGCATGTATTGCGGCATCATGTCGTGCGCCGTCATGATGCGCAGCGGCAGGAAGAACAGGCAGATGGCCAGCGCCGTGCGCGGAATGAAGCTGTCATCGGGACGGAAGATCTTCGTCCAGTCCACCTTACCGGTCGAGGTCAGCACACCGATGATCAGGCCGGCGAAAAAGACGATCTGCCAACCGAGCAGGTTGAAGCTCGACCGGATCGCCTCGCCGTCGGTCTTGAGCATCCAGGCGTTGATCGGCTCGGTGACGAGACGCTGCAGGCCGAGTTGCCCCGCCGTCCAGACGATCAGCGACACCACCGCGACGCTGCCCCAGCGTCCCTTGAGGCAGAACCACACGGCGACGGGCGCAAAGACCATGTAGACGATATATTGCGGCAGGATATCCATGAAGGTCGGCTGGAAGAGGAACGACGCGATCAGCGACAGCCGCAGCGGATCGTCGAAATGCGAATAGGCCAGCCAGTTGTTCCAGACGCGGTAGGCGTTGGGCAAGATCATCTGTGCCGCCAGGATGACGATCACCGTGCCCATCGCATAACGATAGAGTTCGAAGGCGCGGGCCCAGATGAGGTCGCGGCCGGCGGCATATCCCTGCTTAATCATCTTGCGGGCATAAACCATGCCGATCAGCAGGCCGGAGAGAAAGACGAAGCCTTGCGCATCCTCGACGAAGGCGAATTGCCGGTGATTGATCTCCACCAGCCAGTAACCGCCGACGAAAATGAGGTGATTGATGAGCATGAAGACGAGGAAATATCCCCTCATGCCGTCGATAACATCAAATCTTTTCAAAGACCTGATCCCTTATTCCTGCCGCCTTGCGACAAGGCGGAGATATCGAGAGGCGACGCCTCACCTGGCGCCGCCCGAGCGAAATGAGTCTGCAGGGTAAAAGGTTCCGGCTGAATGCCGGATGAAGGGAGTGGTATCTGGCAAGACCCGTCTGGGCAAGCTCGATCCAGGAATGGTCCTGGAAGACATGGCGAGTGGTCTCGAAGCAATCGGCGTGCGATTTCTTCAGATAAAAATATCCCACGTTACAGTTGCGGCCGATCCGGAACCCGGCACGAAGGATCCTTTCGACCGGCTGCTGCCGGCCCGGTGCGATGTCGAGGGACTGCTTCTGGTCACCGTCGATCGTGCACTTGCCGGTCATCGCCTGACCCTGACGTTCTGACCGGATCCCGCTTCGAGGACCCGGCGCGGTCTACAACCCGATCGCCGTCAGCATGATGAAGGTGGCGAAGAGGATGAAGTGGGTCATGCCCTCGATGGCGTTGGTTTCGCCGTCGTTGAGGTTGATTGCGGCGGCGATCAGGGTGATGGCGATCATCACCGTCTGCACCGGCGTCATCGCCATGACGAAGGGCTGGCCGGTCCAGAGCGCGATGGCCTCCATGACGGGCACGGTGAGGATGACGGTGGAGAGCGAGGCGCCCATGGCGATGTTGACCACCGCTTGCATGCGGTTGCGCAACGCTGCCCTGAGCGCGGTCATGATCTCGGGTGCGGCGGAAATCGCCGCGACGATGACGGCCATCATGGCAATGGGCGCACCGGTGCCCTCGATGCCGTGGTTCAGCAGCACGGACATCATCTCCGCCAGGAAACCGATGATGACGACGCCGGCGAGGATGACGGCGATGGCGAGCGTGGTCGAGCCCGTCTCTTCCCCGACGTGGTCGGTCGCAAGCGGCCTTTCGGTACGGGGATAGGTATAGCTGAAGAAATAGCTGTGCTGGCCGACCTGCATGCGCAGGAACAGCGTATAGAGCGCGATCATCGCGCCGATGGTGAAGACGGAATAATAGGGCCATTTGTCGTGCGGCACGAATTCCGGCACCACCATGGAAATGCCCATGGCGGTGAGGATCATCACGCCGTAGGTCTTGCCGCTGTCGTCATTGTAGGGCTGCTCGCCGTGGCGGATGCCGCCGAGCAGGGCGGCGAGCCCGAGGATGCCGTTGATATCCAGCATCACGGCGGAATAGATCGTGTCGCGCACCAGGGTCGGCGACGAGCCTTCGTTGCTCATCATGATGGCGAGGATGATGACCTCCACCAGCACCGCCGACAGCGTCAGGATCATCGTCCCGTAGGGATCGCCGACTTTCACGGCGAGGACTTCGGCATGATGGGCGACCCGCATCGAGGCGACGACGATGGCGGCGACGAGTGCTGCCGCGGCCATCAGCGAGACGAGCTTGCCGGCCTCCAGCAACTGGTGTTCGGTGGCGAAGACGATCGCGCCTGCGACGTTCGGAACGAGCAGCAGGCGTTCCTGTTTCAATTGACCGAACATGCCACCCCCGATGGTTTCTTTGCGGACAGGGAGCAATCTAAGGCATTGACGGCAAGCAGCAAGCGGCGGTTTCGGCCGATGTTTGCAGTCTTGCTGTTTTGATGAGATAGTGACCGTATCGCGACAACAGGAAGACCCGGATGCCCGCGATCTTTGGGAGGATATGGCGGACGGGCGGCGGCCGTGCGCGCCATGGCTCCGGATCGAGGAGATGATGGATGAAGATTGTCTATGAAGTCGTGCGGCATGACGGCGGCTGGGCCTACCGGCTGGGGGATGTCTATTCCGAAGCTTTTCCGACTCATGCCGAAGCGCTGGAAGCGGTGCGCATCGTCGCCGCCGAACAGCAGGTGGCCGGCGAGGCATCGGTGATCAGCTATCAGGACAAGGACGGCGTCTGGCGCCGCGAATATGACGACGGCAGCGACCGGCCGGAGCCGGAGATCATCGACAGCCAGTGGGCCGGCGCGCCGCAATAATCCGCCTGCTGCTCATGCGGTAGGATCGATCGGTCCGTCCCCGAGCTTTTGCCAGTGCATCGATGCCAGGCGGTCACCGGCAGCGTTCTTGAGGTTCTGGTCGTCCAGAGGTCCAATGTCGTTTCCCAACAGGCGCACCATGCCGTTATCCCGCCCTGCATGGCTTCCGGAAATTCCTGAGGCAGAACCCTACAGGCCGCTGTGATCGGGGCGCGTCTGGGGCCTCGGCTCAGCCGGCGGCTCCCACCGGGATCGATGGGAGCTTCGAAATGGGCCTGACGATATCAAGCGAGAGCCGGGTAATCGGTGTAACCCTTTTCGCCGCCGCCGTAGAAGGTTGCCCGGTCGGGGGCGTTGAGGGCGGCATTTTCCTTCAGGCGGCGCGGCAGGTCGGGGTTGGCGATGAACAGCCGGCCGAAGGCGACGAGGTCGGCCTTGCCGCTTTCGACGGCATCGATGGCCAGATCGCGGTCGTAGCCGTTGTTGACCATCCATCCGGCCGTTCCGCCCGCCTTCTTGTAGGCGGCCCGCAGGGCAGCGTAATCGAAGGGAGTGTCACCCTGCTGATGGTCGCGTGGACCGCCGGTGGCGCCTTCGATGACGTGGATGAAGGCGAGGCCATAGGTTGCGAGCTTCTCGACGACATGGGTGAACAGCGCCTGCGGCTCCGGATCGAAGGCGTCATTGGCCGGCGTTACCGGCGAGATGCGCAGGCCAACCCGGCCGGCGCCGATTTCCTTGGATACGGCTTCGACCACTTCCAGCAGGAAGCGGGCGCGGTTTTCGATCGAGCCGCCATAGGCGTCGGTGCGCTGGTTGGTGCCGGAACGGAGGAACTGGTCGATCAGGTAACCGTTGGCGCCGTGCAGTTCGATACCATCGAAACCGGCATCGATGGCGGCGCGGGCGCCCTTGCGGTAGTCGTCGACGATGCCGGCGATCTCACTCGTTTCCAGAGCCCGCGGCTCGGAGGTTTCGGCAAAGCTGCCGTTGCCGTCGGCATCGATCAGGTAGGTCTTGGTCTTGGCGGTGATGGCCGAGGGTGCGACCGGCTTGGCGCCGCCCGGCTGCAGCGAGACATGCGAGACGCGGCCGACATGCCAGATCTGCGTGACGATCTTGCCGCCGGCGGCATGCACGGCGTCCGTGACCTTCTTCCAGCCTTCGAGCGCTTCCGGCTTGTAGAGGCCGGGAACGTCGGCATAACCCTGGCCCTGCTGGGTGATCGGCGTGCCTTCGGTGATCAGCAGCCCGGCGGAGGCGCGCTGGCGGTAATATTCGGCATTGATTTCACGCGGGATCGCGTTCGGCGACCGGTTGCGGGTCAGCGGCGCCATGACGATACGATTGGCCAGGGAAATGTCGCCGATTGTGATGGGATCGAAAAGACTGGGCATAATTCACCTTTCGTGTGGTCTGCTTGAGAGGAGAAAAACGACCTCTTGAGGGGTCAAAGAGTCGTTTTGAGATGCTGGAGGAAGGCGGCAATGGTTTCTTCGTTGCGGCGATAAAAGATCCATTGGCCGACACGCTGCGTGGTGACGAGACCGGCGCGCTGCAGCGTGGCGAGATGAGTGGAAACCGTGGATTGCGACAGGCCGCAACGTTCGAACTGGCTGGCGCAGACGCCAAGATCCAGCGGGTGAAGCTGCTCGGAGAAATGCTGCTCCGGTTCCTTCATCCATACCAGGATCTGCAATCGGGCAGGGTGGGCAATGGCCTTGAGGATTTCATCGGGGTTTATGGCGTTCATATCGATAAATCGAGATTTATCGATATGAATATCGAGTTTTCTCGATGTATCAAATCACGTTCCCGTGATCTTGCAATTGCTTCCGGCTCGTGGCTAATATCGCAAAAAAAGAGGGCCACCGGAAAGATCCAGGGCCCTTTTAAGTGTGAAGGTCATAAACCTCCAGAGGGGAACAGCTGCTGCGGCGGCACTGGGAGGAAAAAGCCGCCATGTGCATCAGCTGTGTGCAATATGGTGGTTTTTTGTGCAAAGCACAATGGGCGAATTTGCACTGCAGCCATGCATTTTTACCATGTGGTAAAAAATGCTTTAAACAAAAAAAGAGGGCCACCGGAAAGATCCAGGGCCCTTTTAAGTGTGAAGGTCATAAACCTCCAGAGGGGAACAGCTGCTGCGGCGGCACTGGGAGGAAAAAGCCGCCATGTGCATCAGCTATGTGCAATATGGTGGTTTTTTGTGCAGAGCACAATAGGCGAATATTGCACTGCAGCTATGCATTTTTGACCATCCGGTAAAAAGGCAAAAAAAGAGGGCCGCCGGAGTGAACCAGGGCCCTGCAAGTGTGAAGGTATAAAACCTCCAGAGGGGAACAGCTGCTGCGGTGGCACTGGGAGGAAAAAGCCACCATGTGCATCAGCTGAGTGCGATATGGTGCTTTTTTATGCATAGGACAATGCTTGTTTATGCATGGCTGGCATGCATGAGTTGCAATTCTTTGGTAGTACGGCGCCGAGCGATGCGCGACACAGGTTGCAAAACCACCTGTGCAGCCTTGAGAACAGCCTTAACTCTATGAAATTTATAGAAAACTAAAGAGCGCGCTGCACAAGAAAGCGGCGCATCAGAAGCTCCAGTTGCGTGCCTTGGCGACGATGAAATCGCGGAAGGCTTTCAGCTTCGCGGCATTTTTCATCTCGTCCGGATAGCAGAAATAGGTATCGAAGGACGGAACGTCGGCATTGATGGCCAGCTGGATGAGGCCCGGATCGCGGCCGACGATGTAATCCGGCAGGCAGGCGAGGCCGATTCCCAACAGGCAGGCGCGCTTGATCGAGGTCTGGCTGTTGATCTGCAGGTGCGGGCTACGCTTGTTGTCGGAGGAGCGGCCGGCGATTTCCAGCCAGTTGACGTCCATCAGATAGTTGGGCGCCGGTTCCCCGAACGAGATGATCCGGTGGTTGTCGAGATCCTCCACCGTCTGCGGCTCGCCGTAGCGATTGAGATAGGAGGGGGCGGCGTAGACGTGCATGTGCACGGTGAACAGCTTGCGCTGGATCAGATCCGATTGCTGTGGCTGGCGCAGGCGGATGGCGCAATCGGCGTGCCGCATGTTGACGTCCAGCTCCTCGTTGTCGAGGATCAGCTGGATCTGCACGTCGGGATACAGCTGCAGGAATTCCTGGATCTTGTCGGTGAGCCAGCCCTGGCCGAGGCCGACGGTCGTCGTGACGCGCAGACGGCCGCTCGGCTTTTCCGTGGTTTCGGTGAGCTGCATCTTCACCGTTTCGAGCTTCAGCAGCACCTCATGGGCGGTGCGGTACAGCAACTCGCCCTGTTCGGTGAGGATCAGGCCGCGTGCATGGCGGTGGAACAGCTTGACGCCGACATCCTGCTCCAGCGCGCTGACCTGCCGGCTGATGGCCGACTGCGACAGATGCAGCTTGTCGGCCGCATGGGTGAACGAGCCGGCTTCCGCTGCAGCATGGAAAATGCGCAGCTTGTCCCAGTCCAGCGGCATGCCTGTTCCCCTCATTCTTTTTATTACTCCGCTGCGATTGCGACTGTGCCGACACCGGCGAGATAGCGTTCGGCTTCCAGTGCGGCCATGCAGCCCATGCCGGCGGCGGTGATCGCCTGGCGGAACGTGTCGTCGGTGACGTCGCCGGCGGCGAACACGCCGGCAATATCGGTGGCGGTGGAGTCCGGCGCCGTCCAGAGATAGCCGTTGGATTTCAGGCGCAGCTGATCCTTGAATAGTTCGGTTGCCGGCGCATGGCCGATGGCGACGAAGACGCCGTCGATCGGTGTGTCGGTCACCGTGCCGCTGCGCACGTCACGCAGTCTGGCGCCGCTGACGGAGGGCGGCATCGGCGGCTTGGCCGGCGTGCCGGTGATCTCGGCCACCTCGGTGTTCCAGAGAATCTTGACGTTTTCCTTGGCGAACAGCCGCTCCTGCAGGATCTTTTCGGCGCGGAAGCTGTCACGGCGGTGCACGACCGTCACCGAGCGGGCGATGTTGGAGAGGTACAGCGCCTCCTCGACGGCGGAATTGCCACCGCCGACGACGATGACATCGCGGTTGCGATAGAAGAAGCCGTCGCAGGTGGCGCAGGCGGAGACGCCAAAGCCCTGGAAATGCTGCTCGCTTTCAATACCGAGCCACTTGGCCTTGGCGCCGGTGGCGATGATCAGCGTCTCGGTCGTCCATACCGTGCCGGAATCGGTCTGCAGCGTGAAGGGGCGGCGCGACAGGTCGACATGGGTGACGAGGTCGTTGACGATTTCGGCACCGACATGCACGGCCTGCTTGAGCATCTGCTCCATCATCCACGGGCCTTGCACGGGCTCGGCATAACCGGGATAGTTTTCGACGTCGGTGGTGATCATCAGCTGGCCGCCCTGTTCCATGCCGGCGATCAGGACGGGCTTGAGCATTGCGCGCGCGGCATAGATCGCTGCGGTATAACCGGCAGGACCGGAGCCGATGATCAGCACCTTGGTATGACGGGCTTGCATGCGCATTCCTTTCAAAAGACGTCGGGCGCGAGAGGAGGAGGCGCGCCTGTGCGGGCGTTGGGACGCCCCTATATGGGGACCCATTTATGATTGCTCCATGCAAATATTCAAGGGCAGCCCTGCGTTAACAACAGAGCAATTGGCATGGCAGTAATATTCAGTCTCCCGAAAGACACATTCTTGCGTATTTCGTGTCTTGCGGTAGAAGGGCAGCGAATGCTGAGAAAGGTTTTTCCGTGCTGCGCGCAGAACTCGACGCCATCGATATCAAGATATTGCGGGAATTGCAGCGGGATGGGCGGATGACCAATGTCGAATTGGCCGACCGCGTCGGCATCTCGGCCCCTCCCTGTCTCCGCCGGGTGCGAAAACTGGAGGAGGCGGGGGTCATCGAGGGCTACCATGCCATGCTCAACGCGCCGAAGCTCGGCTTCGATCTCGTCGCCTTCTGCATGGTCGGCCTCAGGCACCAGTCGGAAGCCAACCTGAAAGCCTTCGCCGCCGCGACCGCCGGCTGGCCGCTGGTGCGTCAGGCCTGGATGGTCTCCGGCGACAGCGATTTCCTGCTGCATTGTGTGGCCGAGAACCTGACCCAGTTCCAGGATTTCGTCATCGAGGTGCTGACGGCCAACGAACATGTCGACACGGTCCGCACCATGCTGACGATCCGCCAGGTCAAGAAGATCGGGCTTGTGGAGATCTGAGCGAGTCGGGCAGGTGACGGGCTGCAAACAGCCTTCTTTTGTCACCCTCGGGTGGGGGATCGCCCGATTGGCTGCAATTGCGCCCCAGCCGAAGCCGTTACCGCGCCGAAAGCAGCCGTTCGTAAACCTGTCCGATGGCGGTCGCCTCGCCCGCGATGCTGAAATTGCGGCAGGCGTGATCCCGGCCGTGGGCTCCGGCCTCCAGGCGGCGGCGGTCGTCGTCCATGAAGATCGCCGTTGCATCGCGCATCGCTGAAAGAGCGTCGGCGGCGATGATCGTGCCGGTCTCCCGTTCGCCCTGCACCACCAGTTCACCGAAGGCGCCGACGTCGGTGGCGATGACGGGCACGGCCGAGGCCATGGCCTCCAGCGGCGTCAGGCCGAACCCTTCCCAGCGCTGCGGCGCGATGAACAGGTCCAGCGCGCGGTACCAGGCGTTGATATTCGTGTGCTCGCCGACGAAGAGGATACGGTCGGCAAGGCCGGCCTTTTTCACGCGGTCCTTCAAGTCGTTCTCGAAGGCGACATGCTGGGCGGTGGCGCGTCCGGCGATCACCGCGATCCAATCCGGGCGTTCGGGCAGGAGGGCGATCATCGTGTCGACGAAGAGATCCGTGCCCTTCTGGCGGCGCACGCGGCCGAAGCAGCCGGCGATATTTTTCGTCGCGTCGAGGCCGAGCGCGGCCTTGGCCGCCGCCCTGTCGGCGGGCGGCGAAAAGCGGTTGGTATCGATGCCGTGCAGGATGGTGGTGCTCTCCACCGTCAGATAGGCCGCCGTCTTCGCACTTGTGGCGATCACGGCGTCCATGCGGCCGATGAGGAATTTCGTCCAGCCGGTGTGGCGGCGCTGCGAGGCGGAGGTGAAGACGATCTTCAGCGGCATGCGCAGGACATCGCGCAAGAACAGGGCCGGCAGCATTTCGATGTTGCGCCGGGCATGCCAGATGCGGCGGGCGCGGCCGGGCGGCCGCGTCCAGAGCCGGAAAAGATCGGCAAAACCGATATGCGGCAAAGAGGCCGGCAGGCCCGGCCCCAGCGTTGCGATCTTCTGGCCGAGCGCGACCTGCACCGGCACCAGCTGGATGATCGTCGACGTCACGCCGGACAGGCGCCGCTTGAAGTTCGGCGCGATGACCTCGATGCCACGGATATCGGTCACGCGCCGCTCCTGTCGCGTTCAGCCTTCGAGCTTGCGCATGTCGTTATCGCAAAACCGCTGCACACTTTTGCGCGACATGCTCAGCCCCAGGAGATGGCAAGGATCTCATAGGCCTTGGAGCCGCCGGGGGCGTTCACTTCGATCGAATCGCCGACTTCCTTGCCGATCAGGGCGCGGGCGATCGGCGAGGAAATGGAGATGCGGCCGGCCTTCACATCGGCTTCCTGGTCGCCGACGATCTGGTAGGTCTTATTCTCTTCCGTGTCTTCGTCGACCAGCTTGACGGTGGCGCCGAACTTGATGGTCGAACCGGACATCTTGCTGAGATCGATGACCTCGGCGCGGGCGATCAGGTCTTCCAGTTCGCCGACGCGGCCTTCGTTGTGGCTCTGGGCTTCCTTGGCGGCATGGTACTCGGCATTTTCGGAGAGGTCGCCATGGGCGCGGGCTTCTGCGATTGCCTCGATGATTCGCGGGCGCTCTTCCTGCTGACGCCAGCGCAGTTCTTCCTGCAGCTTGACGAACCCACCTTGCGTCATCGGTACCTTATCAACCATTTCGCTGTCCTTCGAACCTCATGTCGCCTACCCGGCGACACAAAAAGAAACAGGTTCCGAAGGGGACTTCGGAACCGTGCAATCATCCGTATTGGCGCCCTTATAGCAGATCGCTTGTCATGATTTCCAGAAAATTCGCCGTCTTGTTGCGGACGCGCACGGCAAGTCCTGCCGGGAGGCCGGTTTCCGGACCCTTTCCGATTGGGGTCAATTGTCGCACATGAAGGCCGTCATGCAGTTGTCACGCGAACCGTTGAAGCTCGGAGTTTCGCGGTGACGACGAACGGGACGGACCTCTTCTTCAACGACGACAGGGCGCCGGCGCGCCTGCGACACTTCCGCATCCTCGCGCACCACTCGTCGCTTGGTTGTCTGCGTCGGCTTTGATTTCGTTTCCACACATTGTCCTTTCTTCGAAAGGACTTGGCCGGCAGCACAGGTTTTGGCGACGCAGACACCATCGCGCAGTTCCTCGCGGACGCTACAGACCGGCGCACAAACCTTGCCGGTGGTCGATTTGAGAAGGTCGAGCGATTCCTGGGAGGGCGTCCCTGTATCGATCGATTTTTTTGTTTCCCGACCAAAGCGCTCCAGTGCTTTTTGCGATTGCGGACCCCAGATGCCATCCGCCTTGCCAAAGGCGCAGCCGACGCGGCGCAACTCCTCCTGCAAGCCGCGCGTGAGGGCGACCATGTCTTCGGCCGGTTTGTCCTGTGTTGGCTTTTCATCAGCAACGGCCGCGTTTGCGGTGTCGTTATCGGGTGTCGAAATGGTAGGTACGTCCACCTTCGGGTCCAGTGCCGCGATTTCTATCTGCTGTGTGTCGACCGGCTTTTGTGTCTGTGTCTCGGCGACGGGTTCGGTTTTCGGTTGGCGAAGCGTATCCAGACGTGCTTGCGCGATTGCCGCGAAGGCGCACGAACCAAACTGACGCAGATGGTCTTCAAAAAGCGCCGAATTGTTCTGGTTTTCGATGGCGGCCCAATGTTGGGCCGCATCGCGGCAGGGGTCATTGATGATTGTCACCGGCGCGACGGCCGGTTTTTCCACGACCGCGACCGGTTCCTTCAGATAAATGCTCACGCCGGGTAACCGGCCATATTCGAATGGCGTCTGCCGTCCGTCCGTCTTGGCCTGCACCGCGTCGGCTACCTTGCGGAACAGCAGGCTAAGCTCGAGGCCAGGTTGTTCGATATGGGCCAGCAACGCTTCCGTATAGGGGCTATGCTTGCCATCACCGTCGAGCGCAGTCGTGCCTGCGGCAGCGGCGTAACTCACCAGTACCCCCGGATTGGTCTCCACCTTCGCCAAGCCCCGGCTGATCGAGCGGGTGGCTTTTGTCGGTTTCATGCTGTTGGCGAAGGGATTGTCGCGACAGGCGTCCAGAAGCACCAGTTTCAGCGCCTTGGCGCCCTCGATCGCCAGCATCACATGGTCGAGGGAGACGGTTTCGAACTGGACGCGGTTGTCGGATTTCAACCTGGCATCGGTGGGTATCAGGTAGTTCTTGCCGTTCATTTCCATGCCGTGGCCGGCATAATACACCACCGCCAGATCGGCATCGCGGACCGCGTCGCTGAAGTCGGCAAGGGTCTGTTCCATGGCAGACTTGCCGAGGTCTTGTTGTAGCGTCACGGTAAAATCGAGCCTGGCAAGCGCATCGGCCATGGCGCGGGAATCATTTGCGGGATTGGGAAGGCGGGCGACTTGATTGTAGTTCGAATTGCCGATGACCAATGCCACCCGTTTTTCAGCCTGCGCCATCCCAAATGATAGCAGCAGCCAGGCAAACACCAAGGCTGCCAACCGGATTAAAGGGGACGAAGGCAGTCGTTGCATATCGGTAACCGGCCTCATGGTTTGCCTCTGGCCGCTCGATCGTACAGGAAGTTCGACAATCGGCAACGACCTCAAGTCAAACACGAGCGAGCCGGCTCAGATATTCGTTTGGTGTCGTCTTGTTTCGGTCGAGATCTGGCGGATATTGACTACGGTTTAAAGAACATATAGTGAACATATCAATGAAGAAGTCGCTGAAAGAACGCCTGGCGGTCCTGTCGGATGCCGCAAAATACGATGCATCGTGCGCCTCCAGCGGCACGGCCAAGCGGGATTCGTCCAAATCGGGCGGGTTGGGTTCGACGGAAGGGGCGGGCATCTGCCATGCCTATGCCCCGGATGGCCGGTGCATCTCGCTTCTGAAAATCCTGCTCACCAACTTCTGCATCTATGACTGCGCCTATTGCATCAACCGTTCGTCCAGCAATGTCGAGCGGGCCCGGTTTTCGGTGGAGGAAGTCGTCTGGCTGACGCTGGAGTTCTATCGGCGCAACTATATCGAGGGGCTGTTTCTCTCCTCGGGCATCATCCGCTCCTCCGATCACACGATGGAGCAGATGGTGCGCGTGGCGCGGGAGTTGCGCACGGTCCATAATTTCCGCGGCTATATCCATTTGAAGACGATTCCAGAAGCGTCGCCGCAGCTGATCGAGGAGGCGGGGCTGTATGCCGACCGGTTGTCGATCAATATCGAGCTGCCGACGGATACAGGCATCACGCGGTTCGCGCCGGAAAAGCGCCCCGCCAATATCCGCCGCTCGATGGGCGAGCTGCGCCTCAAGATCGAGGCGGCCGGCGAGCCGACGCTGCAGACGAAGAAACGCAAGCGTTTCGTTCCGGCCGGCCAAAGCACGCAGATGATCGTCGGTGCCGATGGGGCAGACGATGCCGCCATTCTCGGCACCAGCGCCAGGCTCTATGGCAGCTACGATCTGAAACGGGTCTATTATTCCGCCTTCAGCCCGATCCCGGATTCATCGAAGAACCTGCCGCTGATCAAGCCGCCGCTGATGCGCGAGCATCGGCTGTACCAGGCGGACTGGCTGTATCGTTTTTATGGTTTCAGCGTGCCGGAAATTGTCGAAGGCCGACCGGGCGGCATGCTCGACCTCGATCTCGACCCGAAACTCGCCTGGGCTCTGGCCAACCGCCAGCACTTTCCCGTCGACATCAACCGGGCCGACCGCGAGATGCTACTGCGGGTGCCGGGGCTTGGCACAAAGGCGGTAAAATCGATCCTGTCGAGCCGGATTCACCGCCGCTTGCGGTTGGAGGATGTGAAACGTCTTGGTGTTTCGATCCGCAAGGTGCAGCCGTTCGTCACGGCCGAGGGCTGGTCGCCGCGCCGGCTTGCCGAGCGCGCCGACCTGCGCAGCCTGTTCGAACCGAAACCGCAGCAATTGTCGTTGTTATGATCCATCGTGCCGTACTGAAGGGCAGGGGAGATTTCGCCGAGTGGCGACACCGGGCGCGGGCGTTCCTGATCGCCGGCATCGAACCGCAGGCCATCGACTGGCAGGACGCGTCGATGGAGGCAGGGCTGTTCGGATCGGAAGAAACGCCGCTGCCGCCGCCGGCGGAAGGAAATGCGATCCCTGTGCCGGCGGCCTTCATCGATCTGGCGACGGCCGTCGTCTGCCATTCCGATCCGGGCCGTTTCGACCTTCTTTACCGGCTGCTCTGGCGGTTGGCGCGGGAGCGGGAGTTGCTGCAGGTACGGGCGGATGAGGAGGTTGCCCGGGCGCGGCTGATGGAAAAATCGGTTCGCCGCGACAGCCACAAGATGACGGCCTTCGTGCGGTTTCGCGAAATCGCCTTGCCGGCGGCGGCACGGCGCAGCTTCGTTGCCTGGTTCGAACCGGACCATCATATCGTCGCCCGCACGGCGCCTTTCTTCCAGCGCCGTTTCAACGACATGGATTGGGTCATCGCCACGCCGCGGGGCACGGCCGCCTGGGACGGCGATCGCCTGACGCTGTCCGACGAGCCGGCAGTAAAGCCTGAGATCAGCGACGATGCCGATGAACTTTGGCGGACCTATTACGCCAACATCTTCAACCCGGCACGGCTGAAGGTGAAGGCGATGCAGGCCGAGATGCCGAAAAAATACTGGAAGAACCTGCCGGAAGCCAGCCTCATTCCCGGTCTGATCGCCGATGCCGAGGCCCGGGTGCTTGCCATGGCCAAACGGCAGGCGAGCGAACCGCTTGCCTTTCACGACCGGCTGCAGGCGGCGGCGCGGGCTGCTCCCATCGAGCCCTTGCCGCCGGCTGGCACCTTGGAGGCTTTGCGCACGGAGGCCAGAGGCTGCACGCGCTGCCCGCTGCATTGCAAGGCGACGCAGACGGTCTTCGGGGAGGGGCCGGAGAATGCCGCGGTGATGTTTGTCGGCGAGCAGCCGGGCGACCAGGAGGATCTTGCCGGGCGTCCGTTCATCGGTCCGGCGGGCAAGGTGTTCGATGCGGCCATAACCGAGGCAGGCCTCGACCGGCGCCGGCTCTACGTCACCAACGCCGTCAAGCATTTCAAATACGAGCCGCGCGGCAAGCGCCGCATCCACCAGAAGCCGAACATGGGCGAGGTGCAGCAGTGCCGCTGGTGGCTGGCCCGGGAGATCGACCTGATCAGGCCGAAGCTGGTGGTCGCGCTGGGAGCGACGGCTTATGCGGCGCTGACCGACGGCAGGGAAAAGCTGGGAGATGTCAGGGGAAGGGCGATGACACTGGACACGAACCGTTTGCTGTTCGTCACGGTGCATCCGTCCTATCTGCTGCGGATTCCGGATGCCCGGAAAAGCCAGGACGAGAACCGGCGCTTTGTCGCCGATCTCGCGGTGGTCGGCGATCTGATGAGGGGGCTTGCCTCCTCGCAGGAAAAATCGATGGCCGGCTAAATTTTCCGGAACTCTTGGCGCACTTCCCGGTTTTGACCTGAGGAGGAGTAGGTCATGAGTATCATACAGTATTTCGGACTGTTCGATTTCATGCTTGTCGCCACCCTGGGCGCGCTTTTCGTCGCCAGCCTGCTGGACGAAGCATGAGCGCAAAAAAGAAGCGGCGCCCGTGGGCGCCGCTGGCATGATGGTGGTGTCGTGCCGGCTCAGAAGTAGCTCTGCAGCGGGCGAACTTCCAGGTTGCCGGCCTTCAGGGCCTTGATCGCCTGGGCGGCAGCCTCGGCGCCGGCCATCGTCGTGTAATACGGCACCTTCTGCATCAGCGTGGCGCGGCGCAACGACTTGGAGTCGGAAATCGCCTTGGTGCCGTCCGTGGTGTTGATCACCAGCTGGACCTGGCGGTTGCGGATGGCGTCCTCGATGTGCGGCCGGCCTTCCAGCACCTTGTTGACCTTGGTGGCGGCAATGCCCTGTTCGGCAAGGAAGCGCGCCGTGCCGCCGGTCGCCAGAACCTTGAAGCCGATTTCGGTAAGCAGGCGGATTGCCGGCAGTACCCGTTCCTTGTCCTCGTCGCGCACCGAGACAAACACCGTACCTTCACGCGGCAGTTCGACGCCGGCACCGAGCTGCGACTTGGCGAATGCCAGGGCAAAATCGGTGTCGAGGCCGATGACTTCGCCGGTCGAGCGCATTTCCGGCCCGAGCAGGATATCGACGCCCGGGAAGCGGGCGAAGGGGAAGACGGCTTCCTTGACGGCGATGTGTTTCAGCGCCCGCGGATCGGGCTTTTCGCCGTAGGCGGAAATCGCCTGGTCGAGCGTTTCGCCGGCCATGACGCGGGCGGCGATCTTGGCGATCGGCGCGCCGATGGTCTTGGCGACGAAAGGCACGGTGCGCGAGGCGCGCGGATTGACTTCCAGCACGTAGATGACGCCGTCCTTGATGGCGTACTGCACGTTCATCAGGCCGCCGACGTTGAGCGCCTTGGCAAGCGCCGTCGTCTGGCGTTCCAGTTCGTCGACGATCTCCTTGGAGAGCGACCGCACCGGCAGCGAGCAGGCCGAGTCGCCGGAATGGATGCCGGCTTCTTCAATGTGCTCCATGATGCCCGAGACGAAAACGTCCTTGCCGTCGCACAGCGCGTCGACGTCCACCTCGATGGCGTTGCTCAGGTAGCTGTCGAACAGCAGCGGGTTCTTGCCGAGCAAGGTGTTGATCTGGCCGGTCTTGTCGTTCGGGTAGCGCTGCTTGATATCTTCCGGCACGAGGCCCGGAACGGTGTCGAGCAGGTAGCTCTGCAGCTGGCTTTCCGAATGGATGATCTGCATCGCCCGGCCGCCGAGCACGTAGGACGGGCGCACCACCAGCGGGAAGCCGATTTCGCCGGCGACGAGGCGGGCCTGCTCCACCGAATAGGCGATGCCGTTGTTCGGCTGGGCGAGGTCGAGCTTCATCAGCAGTTTCTGGAAGCGGTCGCGGTCTTCGGCGAGGTCGATGGCGTCGGGCGCGGTGCCGAGGATCGGGATGCCGTTCTTTTCCAGCGCTTCGGCCAGCTTCAGCGGCGTCTGGCCGCCGAACTGCACGATGACGCCGACCAGTTCGCCCTTCTCCTGTTCGGCACGCATGATCTCGATCACGTCTTCGGCCGTCAGCGGTTCGAAATAGAGGCGGTCGGAGGTGTCGTAGTCGGTCGAGACGGTTTCCGGGTTGCAGTTGATCATAATCGCTTCATAGCCGGCATCCTTCAGCGCGAAGGCGGCATGGCAGCAGCAATAATCGAATTCGATGCCCTGGCCGATGCGGTTCGGGCCGCCGCCGAGGATGACGACCTTCTTGCGGTCGGAAACCTCAGCTTCCGAACGGGCGGCGCCGACGAACGGCGTCTCGTAGGTCGAATACATATAGGCGGTCGGCGAGGCGAATTCGGCGGCGCAGGTGTCGATGCGCTTGAAGACCGGGCGGACGTTCAGCCGATTGCGCAGTTCGGCGACTTCCTTCGGGCGCTTGGCCGTCAGACTGGCGAGGCGGGCGTCGGAAAAACCCATGGCCTTCAGCATGCGCAGGTTGTCGGCATCCTGCGGCAGGCCGTGCTCGCGGATGCGCGCTTCCATGTCGACGATCGCTTTGAATTGGGCGATGAACCACGGGTCGATCTTGCAGCCCTCGTGGACTTCGGCTTCGCTCATGCCCATGCGCAGCGCCTGGGCGACCATGCGCAGGCGGTCCGGCGTCGGGGTGCCGATGGCGGCGCGGATGGCGTTGCGGTTGTCGCTGCCTTGCTCCAGGCCGGGGATCTCGATTTCATCGAGGCCGGTGAGGCCGGTTTCGAGGCCGCGCAGCGCCTTCTGCAGCGATTCCGCGAAGGTGCGGCCGATCGCCATGACTTCGCCGACCGACTTCATCGCCGTGGTCAGGACCGGCGAGGCGCCCGGGAACTTTTCGAAGGCGAAGCGCGGGATCTTGGTGACGACGTAATCGATGGACGGCTCGAAGGAGGCGGGCGTGGCGCCGCCGGTGATGTCGTTTTCCAGCTCGTCGAGCGTGTAGCCGATGGCGAGCTTGGCGGCGACCTTGGCGATCGGGAAGCCGGTGGCCTTGGACGCCAGCGCCGAAGAGCGCGAGACGCGCGGGTTCATCTCGATGACGACGAGACGGCCGTTCGCCGGGTTGACGGCGAACTGCACGTTCGAGCCGCCGGTCTCGACGCCGATCTCGCGCAGCACCGCGATCGAGGCGTTGCGCATGATCTGGTATTCCTTGTCCGTCAGCGTCAGGGCCGGCGCGACGGTGATCGAATCGCCGGTATGGACGCCCATCGGATCGATGTTTTCGATCGAGCAGATGATGATGCAATTGTCCGCCTTGTCGCGGACGACCTCCATTTCATATTCCTTCCAGCCGAGCACCGATTCTTCGATCAGCACTTCCGTGGTCGGCGAGGCGTCGAGGCCGCTGTTGACGATCTCGAAGAATTCCGAGCGGTTGTAGGCGATGCCGCCGCCGGTGCCGCCGAGCGTGAAGGACGGGCGAATGATCGCCGGCAGGCCGATCACGTCGAGCGCCTGCGCGCCGACCGCCATGGCATGGCTCATGTAGCGCTGCTTGCGGTCGGTCTCGCCGAGGTTCCACTGGTTTTCGAGCGCGTCCAGCGCCTTGTCCAGCTCGGCGCCGGAAAGCTGCGCCTTCAGCTTGGCGCGTTCCGCTTCGTGGGTCTTGCGGTCGGCGTCCTTGATATCGGTGGCGTTCGCCAGCATCGAGCGCGGCGTTTCCAGCCCGATGCGGGCCATGGCCTCGCGGAACAGGGCGCGGTCTTCGGCCATGTCGATGGCGGCCGGCTTGGCGCCGATCATCTCGACATTGTAACGCTCCAGCACGCCCATGCGCTTCAGCGACAGGGCGGTGTTCAGCGCCGTCTGGCCGCCCATGGTCGGCAGCAGCGCGTCCGGCCGCTCCTTGGCGATGATCTTGGCGACGACTTCCGGGGTGATCGGCTCGACATAGGTGGCGTCGGCCAGTCCCGGATCGGTCATGATCGTCGCCGGGTTGGAGTTGACGAGGATGACGCGATAGCCTTCCTCCTTCAGCGCCTTGCACGCCTGGGTGCCGGAATAGTCGAACTCGCATGCCTGGCCGATAACGATCGGCCCGGCGCCGATGATAAGGATCGATTTGATATCTTGGCGCTTCGGCATCGTGTCATCCATTCATTCGCGTGCGCGAAAAACCGGCCTCGGTGTTGGGATCACCGGCCGGGTCGCGCGTTTAACATCTTTAAAGGCTAGAAGCGGCTTATAGGCAAATGTCGGGGAGAACGGAACCCCATAAATGCAGTTTCCTCAACAAGAGGCGGGATTGGAGATCACGGTCAGCGGCGGCCGAGATCGCGATTTTTCCCGCCCGGTGGCCTGCCGTGACGTTTCTTGGCGAGATGTCGCCGGTTCCTGCGCATTTTCCGGAAGAGAGCGGGCGGTTTTGCCGTTTTTTTACCGGTTGGCCTGTCTTATGGCGCAAGGATCACGATGGATCCGTTGAGGTGCGCATGACATCCGTACAGCCACGCCTGTTGCTCTTCTCCATGACCCTGCTTGCCTATGGCCTCGTTTTTACTCTGGCGCGCGCCGTGGGAATTGCCGTGGATTATGCCTCGATCCTCAAGTTCTGCGCGATTCTCGTTCCCGTTTTCGGCGCGGCGATCGCCTATAGCGCGTTTCGCCGCATGGAGCCGATGCGCGTGGCGCTCGAATGCATCCTGTGCGGCCTGCTGTTGACCGTGCCCGTCGGCCTGTGCACCTATCTCGCGATGGGCGCGAACTTTCCGCTAGCGGACGAGCGGCTGGTGCGCATGGATGCGGCGCTCGGCTTCGACTGGCGCGGCTTCATCCGTTTCGTCGATGCGTTTCCCCTTCTGGCGGAAGGCCTTGCCCAGGCCTACCAGAGCTTTGCGCTGCAACTGCTTGGTATCCCTGTTCTGCTGGCCGCCTTCGGCCGTTACACCCGCTGCTACGCGATGGTGCTGGGCTATGGTCTGATATGCTTTGTGTCGAGCCTGATTTCCGTCTGGTATCCGGCGCTCGGCGCCTACAGCGTTTATGGGGTTGCGCCGCAATCGCTTGACCATATCAATGTCTATTTCGGGTTTGCTTTTCTCGAGCAGTTCCATGCTGTCCGCAGCGATCCGGATTTCGTCTTTTCCTTTGCGCGGATGATGGGGATCGTGACCTTTCCTTCGGTTCATGCCGCCGTCGCGCTCCTCTGCGCCTGGGCGATGTGGGATATCCGCCTCCTTCGTTATCCGTTCCTCGTCCTCAACACGATGATGGCGGTTTCGGCGGTTTCCCATGCCAGTCACTATCTGGTGGACGTCATCGCCGGCATCGGGATCGCGTCGGTGACGATCTCCAGCGTTTGCTTCTTGTGCAATCTGCGTGTGCGGGAACCTGTTTCCACCTCCACCGCAGGAATGGCTTTATTAAACAAGAGCTGAAGGAACGCATTTGAAGTTTCGCTCGTTCTTTGCTTAACATCCGGGAGACAATAACGGGAGTTTAGGACCATGGAATGGAAAGGCCGCCGCCAGTCGGACAATATCGAGGACCGGCGCACGTCGGCTCCCGGCTCTCCGGGTGGCAACCCGTTCGGACGCGGCGGCATGCGCATTCCCATCGGCGGCCGTTCGGGCGGCGGGCTCGGCATCGGATCGATCGCGCTCATCCTCGTCGTCTGCTGGTTCCTCGGCATCAATCCGATGACACTGCTAGACGACGGCGGCGGCAGCAACTTCCAGACGGAAAACACCCAGCAGCGTTCCACGCCGCAGAACGACGAGATGACCGCCTTCGTCCGCACCGTGCTCGCCGAGACGGAAGACACCTGGACCGGCATCTTCAAGGCGAGCGGCGAGAGCTACGAGCAGCCGAAACTTGTGCTTTTCAGCGGCCAGACCAATTCCGCCTGCGGCTTTGCATCGGCGGCAACGGGACCCTTCTATTGCCCCGGTGACCGCAAGGTCTATCTCGACACCGACTTCTTCCAGCAGCTCGACCGCCAGTTCGGCGCATCCGGCGATTTTGCCGAGGCTTACGTCATCGCCCACGAAGTCGGCCATCACGTGCAGAACCTGATCGGCGTGCTGCCGAAGTTCAACCAGATGCGCCAGACGATGTCGGAGGTCGAGGCCAACAAGATGTCGGTGCGCGTCGAGCTGCAGGCCGATTGTTTTGCCGGCGTCTGGGGCAAGTTCACCCAGCAGAAGGGCATTCTCGAAGCGGGCGATCTGGAAGAGGCGCTGAATGCCGCCCAGCAGATCGGCGACGATACGCTGCAGAAGCGCAGCCAGGGTTACGTCGTGCCCGACAGTTTTAACCACGGCACCTCCGCCCAACGGGTCAAATGGTTCAAGCGCGGTTTCCAGAGCGGCGACATGAAGTCCTGCAATACGTTCGCGGGGGATGTCTGAGGCGAGTTTTTGTGGCCCTCGCTGCCATACCGGTCGCAGCTGGCCGTCACCCTAACCCACTCCCGCAGGCCGGGAGAGGGGACTTGCCTCACAAAGCGTCGAGTGTGGCAGAAGGGTGCGGCATATTCCCTTCTCCCCGCTTGCGGGGAGAAGGTGCCGGCAGGCGGATGAGGGCAGCCGCAACCGGCATGGTGGCGAGTGCAGGTGCCGAACGCTCCTCACTTCTCGCTGTCGAGATGTGCCATTTGCGCTTGCGCATAGCGGCCGCCGGCAGCGGCATCCTTCGGCACGGCCGCTTCGATCCTCGCCAGATCTTCTGCCGTCAGATGCACGTCGAGTGCGCCCAGCGCCTCGTCCAGCCGGTCGCGGCGACGGGCGCCGACCAGCGGGATGATGTCGTCGCCCTGGGCCGCCACCCAGGCGATGGCGATCTGGGCGACGCTGACGCCTCTTGCCTCGGCAATGGCGCGCAGCGCGTCAACGAGCGCGAGGTTCTTCTCGACGTTGCCCTCCTGAAAACGCGGGCTGACGGCGCGGAAATCGCCCTGCTGGACGGCACCCTTCTGCCAGTGGCCGCTGATCAGGCCACGTGACAGGACGCCGTAGGCGGTGATCGAGATGCCGAGTTCGCGGCAGGCGGGCAGGATGCGATCTTCCAGGCCCCGCGAGATCAGCGAATATTCGATCTGCAGGTCTGAGATCGGATGCACGGCGGCGGCGCGGCGGATGGTATCGGCGCCGACTTCGGACAGGCCGATATGGCGGACATAACCGGCCTTGACCATGTCGGCGATGGCGCCGACCGTGTCCTCGATCGGCACGTTCGGATCGAGCCGCGCCGGGCGGTAGATATCGATGTAGTCGACGCCCAGGCGCTGCAGCGTATAGGAGAGGAAGGTCTTGACGGCGGCCGGCCGGCCGTCGAAGCCGATCCAGGCGGCGGAGGGATCGCGCAGCGCGCCGAACTTGACGCTGATCAGCGTTTCCTCGCGCCGCCGGCCTTTCAGCGCTTCGCCGATCAGCATCTCGTTGTGGCCCATGCCGTAGAAATCGCCGGTGTCGAGCAGGTTGACGCCGGCATCGAGCGCGGCGTGGATCGTCGCGATGCTTTCGGCGCGATCCGAAGGGCCGTACATGCCGGACATGCCCATGCAGCCAAGACCGAGTGCCGAAACCTGCGTGCCGGTCTTTCCAAGGGGAAGCATCTTCATCGTCTTACTCCTGTTGTGCCGCTTCGGAAGCAGCGGCTCCGGCAGGGGTTTTACGCCGCGAGATGCTGTGCGATAATCCGTTTCTTTCAATACAGCTTGTTTGGAATTTCGAACAATGACCGACCTGCCGCTTGCCGATCTCGATGCTTTCGTGGCTGTTGCCGGCGAACGCAGCTTTCGCGCAGCGGCGCGAAAGCGCGGCGTTTCTCCGTCTTCGCTCAGCGAAGCGCTGCGACGGCTGGAAGAACGGCTTGGCGTACGCCTGCTCAACCGCACGACACGCAGCGTGACGGCGACGGAGGCCGGCGAACGCCTGCTGGAGCGCCTGAGCCCTGCGATGACCGATATCCAGGGCGCGCTGGATGCGATCAGCGACGTCGCCGATCGCCCGACCGGGCGGCTGCGGCTGAACGTGCCGACCATTGCCGCCATGACCTTCCTGTCCGATACGGTCAACCGCTTCCTCAGGCTGCATCCCGGCATCCTGCTGGAGGTGATCGCCGACGACAGTTTTATCGATGTGCTGGCCAAGGGTTTCGATGCGGGCGTGCGATATGACGAGCGATTGGAGCGCGACATGATCGCCGTACCGATCGGCCCGCGCCGGCAGCGGTTCGTCACGGCGGCGTCGCCGGCCTATATCGAGGCGCATGGTCGGCCGGAGCACCCGCGCGATCTTCTCGATCATCGCTGCGTCGTCCATCGTTTCAGCAGCGGTGCCATGCCGCAATGGGAATATGAACGGGATGGCGAAGTGATCACGCTGCAGCCGACGGCGCGTTTTATCTGCAACACGATGGCGCTGCAGGTCGGCGCGGCCGTCGCCGGCCTCGGCATCGTCACGACCTTCGAGGACTTCCTGCGTCCCGCCCTCGAAAACGGCTCACTGGTGCCTTTGCTGGAAGACTGGCTGCCGCCGTTTTCCGGGCCGTTCCTCTATTATTCCAGCCATCGCCATGTGCCGCCGCCCTTGCGGGCCTTCATCGATTTCCTGCGGGCGGAACAGCGTCGGGCAGCCAATGCGGTTGTTTGATCCCTGAATGTTCCGCGATCCATCAAAGTTTCACAATTCACGGATCAAAAACATTGAGATGTTCACGTATTGTTTCCGTTTGCTTTCTGCTGTATTCAGCTTCGCCGGTTGATTTTTTGCGTGCAGCGGACTGGGAGGAGAAGCCATGATCGATCCAGCCTTGGCCCGCCGGGGGCTGTTTCTCGTCTTCGTCATCCTGTTTCTCGACGTTATCGGCATCGCCATCATCATCCCCGTGTTGCCGGCCTATCTGGAGGAACTGACCGGCGGCACGGTCAGCGAGGCGGCGGTGGATGGCGGCTGGTTGCTGCTCGTCTATGCCGGCATGCAGTTCCTGTTTGCGCCGCTGATCGGCAATCTCAGCGACCGTTTTGGCCGGCGGCCGGTGCTGCTTGCCTCGGTGCTGACCTTTGCCGTCGACAATCTCATCTGTGCGTTGGCCGTCAGCTACTGGATGCTGTTTGTCGGGCGGGTGCTGGCCGGCATCAGCGGCGCCAGTTTTGCCACCTGTTCCGCCTTCATCGCCGATGTCAGCACCGATGAAAACCGCTCGAAGAATTTCGGGCTGATCGGCATCGCCTTCGGCTCGGGTTTCGTGCTCGGGCCGGTGCTCGGCGGCGTTCTCGGCGAATTCGGGCCTCGCGTGCCGTTTTATGGCGCGGCGCTGATCGCCTTCGCCAATTTTGCCGTCGCCTATTTCCTGCTGCCGGAAACGCTTGCGCCCGCCAACCGGCGGCCGTTCGAACTGTTGCGGGCCAATCCGCTCGGCGCGCTGCAGCAGATGCGCAACTATCCCGGCATCGGCTGGATCGGCTTCGTCGCCTTTCTCTACTGGCTGGCGCATGCGGTCTATCCGTCCGTCTGGCCGTTCGTCTCCGCCTATCGTTACGGCTGGAGCGAGGGGCAGATCGGCCTGTCGCTCGGCGTCTTCGGCATATGCGGCGCCCTGGTGATGGTCTTTATATTGCCGCGCCTCGTGACGCGGTTCGGCGACTGGCGCGTTGCGGTCATCGGCCTGTCGTTCAGCTGTCTGGCGCTGGCGGGCTACGCGATCGCCTGGCAGGGATGGATGGTCTATGCGGTGATCGTGCTGACCACGTTGGAAGGCGTGGCCGATCCGGTCCTGCGCAGCATCGCGTCGGCCAAGGTGCCACCCTCGGCGCAAGGCGAACTGCAGGGCGCCATGACCAGCATCAACAGCATCACCACGGTCATCGGCCCGGTGATCTTCACCCAGCTGTTTGGCTTTTTCAGCGCGCCGTCTTCACCCGTCGTTTTTGCCGGCATGCCTTATGCTGCGGCTTCGTTTTTCCTGTTCGTCGCGCTGGTCGCCTTCGTCGGGCGGGTGCGCGGCACAGCAGGTGCCGGGGGCAATCCGGTTGCTGCTCATTGATTCATCACGTTTTGTGATGATTTGATGAAATAAAGGGCAATCCACGGAATGTGACTGGCGCATCGCGCCCGTGTCATCTAAGGCCGACCGAGGCGAATCGCGGCTTGCCGACACTCAAGAACAAGACTGGTAGACATCAAATGTCGACGACCATTGAAATTCCGACGACCGTTGCCGACAGCGGCGACAACAGCTGGCGCGGCCATATCCGCGCGACGCTGACGCTCGGCGTGCCGCTGATCGGCGCCCAGCTGGCGCAGCTCGGTATCCATACCACCGACGTGGTGATCCTCGGCCAGCTTGGCGCGCAGACGCTGGCGGCGATGGTGCTGGCCGGCCAGTTCCTGTTCACGGCGCTGATCTTCGGTTCCGGTTTTTCCATCGCCGTCATGCCGATGGTGGCGCAGGCCTATGGCCGCGGCGATGCGACCTCGGTGCGCCGCTCGTTGCGCATGGGCCTGTGGGTGGCGATCGTCTATTGGGTGCTGGCGCAGCCGCTGTTCTGGAATGCCGAGGCGATCCTGCTTGCCTTCGGCCAGAAGCCGGATGTTGCAGCCCTTGCCGGCAATTACGTGCTGATCGCCGAGTTCGGCATCCTGCCGGCCTTGCTCTATAATGTCTTCCGGGCACTGGTCAGCGCCATCGGCAAGGCGAGTGTGATCCTGTCGGTGACCATCGCCATGCTGGCGCTCAACGCCCTCTTTGCCTATGCGCTGGTGCTCGGCCATTTCGGCCTGCCGGCGCTCGGCATGACGGGTGCCGCCATCGTTTCGGTCGCCGTGCAGTTTGCCGGCCTGCTGTTTCTCATCGCTTATGTCGAGAGCATCGAGCAGACGCGCAAATACGAACTCTTCGTGCGCTTCTGGCGGCCGGACTGGAAAGCCTTCTTCGAGGTGGTGCATCTCGGCCTGCCGATCGGCATCACTGTTCTGGCCGAAGTCAGCCTGTTCACCGTCGCCTCGCTGCTCATGGGGCAGATCGGCACGTTGCAACTCGCAGCCCACGGCATCGCCCTCCAGCTTGCCTCGATCAGCTTCATGGTGCCGCTCGGCCTGTCGCAGGCCGCGACGGTGCGGGTCGGCATCGCCCACGGGCGCGGCGATCTCGACGGGCTGATCCGCGCCTCGATCACGGTCATGGCGATCGCGACGCTGGTTGCCGTGTTTTGCGGCCTGCTGCTCTTTTTCTGGCCGACCTATTTCGGCAGCTGGTTCATCGATGTCGATTCGGCCGATGCTGTCGCCGTGCTGGGTTTTGCCGGGCCGTTCATCGTCGTTGCCGGCATCTTCCAGCTGATGGACGGGTTGCAGGCGATTGCCAGCGGCCTTTTGCGCGGCCTCAAGGATGCGCGCGTGCCGATGATCCTGGCGCTGATCTCCTACTGGCCGATCGGCTTCCTGCTCGCCTGGGTCCTGGCCTTTCCGTTCGGCATGGGCGGCATCGGCATCTGGATCGGCTTCCTCATCGGCCTCTGCGCCGCGTCCGTGCTGCTCTGCGGCCGCTTCTATCTGCTGGTCCGGCGCCAAAAAGAAATGGCCCGCTGAAAAGCGGGCCATGGCAAAATCTCGATCGTGAAACCTATCAGCGTTCGGCCAGCGCCGGTTCGCCCTTCTTCTCGCGCACCAGATTGACGAAGCGGCGGAAGAGGTAGTGGCTGTCCTGCGGGCCGGGCGAGGCTTCCGGGTGGTGCTGCACCGAGAAGACCGGCTTGCCGACGAGGCGCAGGCCGCAATTCGAACCGTCGAACAGCGAGATATGGGTTTCCTCGACACCCTCCGGCAGCGAATCGGAATCGACGGCAAAACCGTGGTTCATCGAGACGATCTCGACCTTGCCCGTCGTGTGATCCTTGACCGGATGGTTGGCGCCGTGGTGGCCTTGATGCATCTTCGAGGTCTTGGCGCCGACGGCGAGGCCGAGCATCTGGTGGCCGAGGCAGATGCCGAACAGCGGGATTTCGGTCTTGATCAGGTCCTGGATGACCGGCACGGCATAATCGCCGGTGGCGGCCGGATCGCCCGGGCCGTTCGACAGGAAGACGCCATCCGGCTTCAGTGCTAGGATGTCTTCAGTGCCGGTGTTTGCCGGAACGACGGTAACCTTGCAGTCAAGGCCGGTGAACAGCCGCAGAATGTTGCGCTTCACGCCGAAATCGACGGCGACGATGTGGTATTTCGCATCCGCCGCGTCGAGCGTGCCGTGGCCTTCGTTCCAGACCCACGGCTTTTCCGTCCACTGCGACGACTGGCCGGAGCTTGCTACCTTGGCGAGGTCGAGGCCTTCCAGCCCGCTCCAGGCCCTGGCTTCCGCCTTCAGCGCCTCGATGTCGAAGACGCCTGAGGGATCGTGGGCGATGACGGCATTGGGCATGCCGTTCTCGCGGATCCAGGCGGTCAGCGCCCGCGTGTCGATGCCGCAGAGGCCGATGATGCCGCGCGCCTTCAGCCAGGCGTCGAGGTGTTTGACGGCGCGGTAGTTCGAGGGCTCGGTGATGTCGGCCTTGAAGATGACGCCGACGGCGCCGTGGCGGGCGGCGGGCGTCAGGTCTTCGATATCGTCTTCGTTGGTGCCGACATTGCCGATATGCGGGAAGGTGAAGGTGACGATCTGGCCGAGATAGGAGGGATCGGTGAGGATTTCTTCATAGCCGGTCAGCGCCGTGTTGAAGCAGACTTCCGCCTGCACCTTGCCGGTGGCGCCGATGCCGGTGCCTTCGATCACGGTTCCATCGGCGAGCACCAGCATGGCGGTCGGCTTGCTTGTCGTCCAGGGGGCGGTAGCGGTCATCTTCGTCCTTTCCGGCCACGCGAAAGGTCGGATCTTGAAAGATCGGCGCCTTCGGGCCACATATGTCGCAGACAAGGGCGCGCGAAAAGATCGCGTTTGACGGCCCTGATGTCGATTTTCGTGCAGGTGCCGACCAATAGCCAAAGCGAACCCAAGGGTCAATCGCTTGGGCGCGAATTATGCGGATTTAAAGGCCGGGCGGCGGTTGCCGCCGCATCGGCGTTGAAGCCCGCCGCGCCTTTGGTTATGACAGCCTTCCGAAATGCGTCAAAAAGCCGTCGATCATCGCCCGGCAACGCTTTCCGCAGGAGACAAGAACATGCGCGACCAACTCGCCAACGCTTTGAAGGACGCCCTGAAGGCGAAGGATACCATCCGGCTCTCGACCGTGCGGCTGATCCAGGCGGCCATCAAGGACCGCGACATCGCCCACCGGACGGCCGGCAAGGATGCCGTATCCGACGACGAGATCATGCAGATTCTCGCCAAGATGATCAAGCAGCGCGAGGAATCGGCCAAGATCTACGATGAAAACGCCCGCGCCGAGCTGGCTGCCCAGGAGCGCGCCGAAATCGAGGTGATCAAGGCCTTCATGCCGACCCAGCTTTCCGACGACGAGGTGCGGCAGGCCTGCTCGCAGGCGATCGCCGATACCGGAGCGCAAGGGTTGCGCGACATGGGCAAGACGATTTCCGCCCTCAAGGAGCGTTATGCCGGCCAGATGGATTTCGGCAAGGCATCGGGCATCGTCAAGGATCTGTTGAAATAAGCAGCCTTCCAGGCTGAAGACAGAAAAGGCCAGGCTGAAAACAGAAAAGGCAGGAGCCGAGGCTCCTGCCTTTCTGCGCTTTGCCCGGCTCTTTGTGTTACGTTCAGCGGAGGCTGTACCAAGAGCAGCAAAGGCACCGGAGAGGATTGCGGGGGTGGGGGGTCCTCGTCCGGAACTGGGTCGAGATCAATGGCGGTCACGGAAAGGCGGGTTCAACACGTGGCCGTTTGCTCTCGATCGATATGGGAAGCTTAGTGCTCGTTGCCCGGCCTGACAAATTACAAATCTGTAACTTTCCCCCGGAACCGCCGCATCGGCATGCGCGATTTTGACGCAAGCCTTTCGCAGGGCCCAATATGGCGCTTGTGAATTACGGGCGTTCCTCCGCCCAGCCTATGGCAGGTGCGGGCCAATGGCCCTATAACGGGACGATGCGCTTTTCACCCTCCTTCCTCGAAGAGATCCGCGACCGCGTGCCGATATCTGCCGTTATCGGCCGGCGTGTCACGTGGGATCGCAAGAAGACCAATGTCTCGCGGGGCGACTATTGGGCCTGCTGCCCGTTCCACGGCGAAAAATCGCCGAGCTTCCACTGCGAAGACCGCAAGGGTCGCTACCATTGTTTCGGCTGCGGCGTTTCCGGCGACCATTTCCGCTTCCTGACCGATCTCGAAGGCCTGAATTTTCCGGAAGCCGTGCAGCAGATCGCCGACATGGCCGGCATTCCCATGCCGCAGCCGGACGTGCAGGCGGAAAAGCGCGAGAAGGAACGCGCCACGCTGCTCGACGTCATGGAAATGGCGACGCAATTTTTCCAGGACCAGTTGCAGAGCGCCAACGGTGCGCGTGCCCGCGCCTATCTGCGCGACCGCGGCCTGACGGGACGCACCATCGAGACCTTCCGGCTGGGTTTTGCGCCGGACAGCCGCAATGCGCTCAAGGAGCACCTGGCGACAAAGGGCGTGCTGAAGGAGCAGATGGAGGCGTGCGGCCTCGTCGTCCACGAAAACGTGCCGGTGTCCTACGACCGGTTCCGCGACCGCATCATGTTCCCCATCCTGTCGTCGCGGGAAAAGGTGATCGCCTTCGGCGGCCGTGCCATGTCGCCGGATGCGCCGGCGAAATACCTGAACTCCAACGAGACAGAGCTGTTCCACAAGGGCAGCGTGCTCTACAATTTCACCCGCGCCCGCCGCGCGGCGCAAGGCGCCGGCGGCGCCGAGACGATCATCGCCGTCGAAGGTTATATGGATGTGATCGCGCTGCATCAGGCGGGTATCGAAAATGCCGTTGCACCGCTCGGCACGGCGCTCACCGAAAACCAGCTCGACCTGCTCTGGAAGATGACGCCGGAACCGGTGCTGTGCTTCGATGGCGACGGTGCGGGCATCCGCGCCGCCAACCGCGCCGTCGACCTGGCGCTGCCGCAGCTCAAGCCCGGCCGCTCGGTGCGGTTTGCGCTGCTGCCCGACGGCAAGGACCCGGACGACCTCGTCAAACACGAGGGCAGGGCGCCGTTTGACCGGGTGATGGCGCAAGCCAAGCCGCTGGCCGACATGCTCTGGAGCCGCGAGGCCGGCGGCGGCAGTTTCGACACGCCGGAAAAGCGCGCCGAACTCGAAGCGCGGCTGCGGCAGATCGTTGCCGTCATCGCCGACGAAAGCGTGCGCCGCCACTACGGGCAGGATATTCGCGAGCGGCTGAACGGTTTCTTCCAGCCGCAAGCGAAACAGGGCGGCGGGCGGCGCGATTTCAACCGTGACCGCCGCGGCGGCGGCAACGACCGTTTTGCGCCGCAGGGGCCGCGTGCCGCCGGCGCCGGCTCGATTTCCGACCGGCTGATCCGCTCCGGCCTCGTCAAGGGGCATCACGACCAGCCGACATTGCGCGAAAGCGCGCTGGCGCTGACCATCGTCAACCATCCCGAGCTGCTGCAGCAGGAATATGACGAGATCGCCGCCATCGATTATGACAACCGCGACCTGCAGCGCCTGTGGTCGGCGGTGCTGAGCGCCACGGCGGCGGCCGGCACCCGGCTTTCCCGCGAACTCTTGATCGAAAAGCTGGAGGAGCAGGGGTTTGCCGCTCTCCTGAAACTTCTCGACCAGCAGATCCGCAACGCCCGGCTCTGGACCGCGACGGAGCAGGCGGCCCACGAGGATGCCGGCGATATGTTCCGCCAGGCCTTGGCGCTGCACAAGCGCGCCAAGGCGCTGCGCTGGCAGAAGATCGAGCTGGAGCGCGAGATCGCCGCGGCGGCCGAGGCGGAAGATGCCGAAGGCATCGATGCGCTGATGCGGGCGCTGCAGGAAATCCAGCAGGAGATCCTGCGCATGGAAAACCAGGATGCCATCATCGACGGTTTTGGCGTGCTCTCCGGCCGCGTCAAGGGCAGTGCCGGCTCAAGCGCTGGTTGATATTTGTTCACGTTTTGGACTTGATTTCTGGCGTCGGAAGGATAACGATGACGCGATCGATGCAATGGCGGAAGGGGCGCAATGACAAGGCTGGCCAGTAAAACCGAACCGCGGTTTTCGGACGCGCTCTTTAATGCGCAAGGCAAGCCGCTGGATGTCCTGAAACAGGTCTACGGCTATTCCGCCTTTCGCGGCAAGCAGCAGCAGGTGGTGGAGCATGTGGTCGCCGGTCGCGATGCCGTGGTGCTGTTTCCGACTGGTGCCGGCAAATCCTTGTGTTTCCAGGTGCCGGCCTTGTGCCGCAAGGGTGTGGGTATCGTCGTTTCGCCGCTGATTGCCCTGATGCGCGATCAGGTGGAGGCGTTGAAGCAGCTGGGTGTCAGGGCCGCGGCGCTGAATTCCTCGCTGTCGCGCGACGAATTTTTCGCCGTGCGCGATGCCATTTCTTCGGGCACTCTCGATCTGCTCTACGTGACGCCGGAGCGCATCGTCACCGACGGTTTCCGCGAGCTGATCGGCAAGGCGGATATCGCACTTTTCGCCATCGACGAAGCCCATTGTTTTCCCGTATTCACGGTTTCGGGCCTAAAACAAAAGGTATCAGCAACTCATTGACTCTGCAACTCTATCGGCTGGATGGGTGCCATTTTGATGGTGGGGTTCTCATCTCCAGAGCATCCGCCGACTAGGCGGATACCGCTTCGTGTATACGCGCCGTTCGGACAGCGACCGCAAGAGTCTGGCAGTCCGTTCGGCTCGTATACGAATGAATCCGGGCTTTAGCCCGTCCGCTTCATCTCGCAAAGCGAGATGCCTGGCTTTAGCTTTGAGAGCGGTGACGCAATCGTCAAGGCGATGATAGCAACAAGCCTAGCCAGTACGAAGCCGAGATGTTGGGGGAAACTCATCCGACCGTCTCAACCAGCTTTTCCAACTCAGCGAGCGTTGACCATTCAATGCAGCCGTCCGGCAATTTGGAGTTATGATCCACCAACGCTTTGAACAGCTCGGTCACTGTTTTCTTTCGGTCGAGATCGCCCTGAAGCGATCTTACGGCCGCGTAGGGCTTTTCGCCGGTGAGTTCAGTGTCGAAGAATGCGGCTTCGAAGTGTATCCGTGAAGCGACGAGGCGAACTGTTTTGGCGACAAGCTGCTTTTCAACCGCCGCTAGGATGTTCCCGTTCGTCGTCCACGCCGGGTTGACTATTTCTGTTTCTTTGCCAGTCTTTTTATTTGTTCTTTTTGTTGTCGGCCTGTCTGTATCGTGAAGAATTGAATACGACGCGCCGAACTGGTTCAGGATTTTTGCCAGCGAGGCGATTGTTGCTTTACCTCGGGCTCTGATGACATGGATGTCGGAGAACGATTTGTCCTCGTCCATGATGAGACGGAATGCCGAATATTCGGTATCTCCCTCAACCAGGATTACCCGACCGCCGAAAAAGAATTCACCAACGTAGGGGTCATAGAGATTCAGAAGTTTCAGGTTGGCCTTATCGTCGGGACTGAGCTGAGCCGTTTCCGGTCGATACAACGTTGTCCCTACAATTTCGCCCTTGGCCTGTCGCTCGACGCGAACAACAGATGTGTTGTCGCGGGATAAGTCGATGAAGACTGGCGAATGGGTAGTCACCATCACCTGCCATCCCTCTTTTGAGGCTAGATCGTAAAGAACTTTACACGCGTCTCGGATCGCATTCGGATGCAGGCACAGTTCAGGCTCATCTATAAGAAGGACGTTCGCTTTCTTTTGATCCGTGGCGCTGTCTTTCAGAAGCTTCAGGGTAGCCCAGAGCATCGTCCGTCGAGCGCCGCTGCCTTGAGACTCCAGATCGGACATATGTCCGCCTTTGTGACCCATTGTAAGCTTGCCACCATCCGGGAAAAGCTTGAGCGCTGAGTCCGACGCTTCGGCGGATTGAATGTACTCGACAACGTGGCCTATGAAGATCGTCGATACGATCTCATTGAGGGTTTTTTGCGCCTCTTCGATCTTTCCTTTGTTATGTTCCAGAGCAAGCTCCTGGAAATCTTTTATATCGTCCAGAATTTTATTGTAGAGCTTGACCCCATCCTCGACCTTCCATAGCGCGCTCATGGCGACGACCGTATCCGTCGCGGCCTGCGAGACCCCGGTGATGTGCAGGTCGTAAAACTTGCGCCTCAGATGCGCCCAGCAGCCTGCGAGTTGGATCGT
>NZ_QFBC01000021.1 GCF_003122325.1 Rhizobium album | reverse complement strand
GATGCGTCTGGGCCTCGCAAAGGGCGCGGTTCGCTTCGAGGATGTCCTGTATTTCGAGTGAGCGCCTCCGCCAAAAAATGTGGAATCACTAAAATTTTAGCGATTCCACATTTACGTTAGTGGCTGGGCTTCGACCGGGCTTTTTTGTATTTTCAGAGCATTTCCGGACGCAAAACCGCTGCGCACTTTTGCTGGAATTGCTTTAGGTTGGCGGAGTGCCGTTTTCGGCAAGCACATTGCCGGCGAGATAAAGCGAGCCGCCGATCAGGATGCGTGGCGGTGGATCGCCGGCCTTGACCAGACGTCGTACGCCGGCCAGCGCTTCGCCGAGATTAGACACCGGTTCGGCGACCAGTTCGGCGTCGTAGGCGGCACTCGCCAGCACCACCGGATCGATGCCGGCATCGCTGCCGTGGATCGGAACGGCGAAGACATATTCGGCAAGGCCGCTGAAGGCGCGAAAATAACCGACCGGATCCTTGGTGTTGATCATGCCAATGATCAGGAACAGTGGCCGCGGCTGGCGTTCCTCGAAGGATGCCATGGTTTCGGCGATCACCTCGCCGGCACCGGGATTGTGCCCGCCATCCAGCCAGATTTCCGAACCTTCCGGCGCCTCGGCGACCAGCACTCCCTCGGTCAGCCGCTGCAGCCGGCCGGCCCATTCGACCGACGCCATGGCCTTGTCCATCATCGCTTCGGTGACGGTAAAACCGGCTGACCGGATGGCGCGGATCGCCGCCGCCGCATTGGCATATTGATGCCGGCCCGGCAGGCGCGGCAGGGGCAGATCGGACAGGCCGTGTTCGTCCTGGTAGATCAGCCGCCCGAATTCTTCGTAAGCGACAAAATCCTGGCCGAACACCTGCAGCGGGCAGCCGAGTCGTTCCGCCGTGGCGATCAGCACCTCGCGCGCCGCCTCGAACGGCTGCTGGCCGATGACGACGGGATGGCCGCGCTTCATGATGCCGGCCTTTTCCGCCGCGATCAGCTCGACGCTGTCGCCGAGATAGGCCTGGTGATCGAGCGAAATCGGCATGATCACCGAAACCGCCGGATCGGCAATGACATTGGTGGCATCGAAGCGGCCGCCGAGCCCGACTTCGATGATGGCGACATCGGCGGGCTGTTCGGAAAACAGGATGAAGGTGACAGCCGTCAGGATTTCGAAAACGGTGATCGTCTGGCCGCCATTGGCTTCCGCCACGCGGCGCACCGCATCGGCAAAAACCGCATCATCGACCAGCTGGCCGCGGCCGCCGCGCACGCCGACGCGATAACGCTCATGCCAGTTGACCAGATGCGGCGAGGTGTGGACATGCACGGCAAGGCCGGCGGCTTCCAGAAGCGCGCGGCTGAAGGCCGTCACCGATCCCTTGCCGTTGGTGCCGGCGACGTGGATGACCGGCGGCAGACGGCGCTGTGGATTGCCGAGCATATCCAGAAGCCGGGTGATACGGTCGAGCGAAAGGTCGAAACCCTTGGGATGCAGGCCGAGAAGCCGTTCGATTTCCCGGGCCGCCTCACTGGTGGCGGATTGGTGCATGGGGATCATCCCGCCACTCCCTTATGCTGTCGCCGTCAATTGACGACGGTTATCTCGGCCGTCTTGCCGGTGCGTGCTGCTGCATGCGCGCCATTGGCACCATTGCTGCCGTTGGCGCCATTCGTGCCATTGGCATGCAGGTCGGCCGGCTTGCGCATCAGGATTTTCAGCAACCGTGCCAGCGTCGAGGGAATATCGTGTCGCTTGACGACAAGATCGACCATGCCATGTTCGACGAGGTATTCCGAGGTCTGGAAACCTTCGGGAAGCTTTTCGCGCAGGGTCTGCTCGATGACGCGCTTGCCGGCAAAGCCGATTTCCGCACCCGGCTCGGCCAGGTGCAGGTCGCCCAGCATGGCGTAGGAGGCGGTGACGCCGCCGGTGGTCGGGTTGGTGAGCACGACGATATAGGGAAGACCGGCTTCCTTGAGCAGGTTGACGGCAACCGTGGTGCGCGGCAGTTGCATCAGCGACAGGATGCCTTCCTGCATGCGGGCGCCGCCCGAAGCCGGGAACATCACCAGCGGGCATTTTTCGGTTATGGCGCGCTCGAAGGCGCGAACGATCGCTTCGCCGGCAGCCATGCCGAGCGAACCGCCGATAAAATTGAACTCGTGCACGACGGCGACCAGCTTCAGGCCCTCGACCTTGCCGAGGCCGGCGAGGATCGTATCCTCCTGCTCCGTCTTCAGCCGGCTATCTTTCAGGCGGTCGATATATTTCTTGGAATCGCGGAATTTCAGCGGGTCCTGCGCCACCTTCGGCTGCGGCAGGGCCTCGTATTCGCCATTGTCGAACAGGTCTTCCAGGCGCGCCTTGGCCGGCATCTTCATGTGATAACCGGAGGCGGGAATGACCCACTTGTTTTCTTCCAGATCCTTGTGGAAGACCATCTCGCCGGTCTCCGGGCACTTGATCCAGAGATTGTCGGGGACTTCCCGGCGGCCCAGCATGGAGTTGATCCGCGGGCGGACGTAATTTGTGATCCAGTTCACTTGCAATACTCCTGATTGCCCGCGCCGAAACCGGCGCCGGGATGCTCTATGGAGAAACTATTCGGCAGCAACAGGGCGGGCGGCACGAACACCGGTCGAAAGTCCACGCACGAATGTAACGACGGAATTGACCGTATCCGGTGATGCCTTGCCGTCCGCCGTCAGGCTGCCGGCGATTTGAGCGACGATGGCGGTGCCGACGACGACGCCGTCTGCCGCTGCACCGATGAGACGGGCATGTTCGGCCGTCTTGACGCCGAAACCGACGCAGACGGGCAGATCGGTATGCGCCTTGATCTTCGACACGGCGGACGAGATCCGCGACGGATCCGGCAAGGCCGAACCGGTGATCCCGTTCATCGAGACGTAATAGACGAAACCCGACGTGTTCTTCAAAACCGCCGGCAGGCGCTTCTCATCCGTCGTCGGCGTCGACAGGCGGATGAAGTTGATGCCCTTGGCGAGTGCGGGAATGCAGAGTTCGTCATCCATTTCCGGCGGCAGGTCGACGACGATCAGGCCGTCGATGCCGGCTTCCAATGCATCGTCGAGAAAACGCTCGACGCCGTAGATATAGATCGGGTTGTAATAGCCCATCATGACGATCGGCGTCGCCTGGTCGCCCTTGCGGAACTCGCGGGCGAGATCGAGCGTCCTGGCAAGCGTCTGGCCTGCCTTGAGGGCGCGCTGGCCGGCAACCTGGATCGCCGGGCCGTCGGCCATCGGATCGGAGAACGGCATGCCGAGTTCGATGACATCGGCGCCGGCGCCCGGAAGCGCCTTGAGGATCTGCAGCGAGGTGTCGAAATCCGGATCGCCGCCCATGAAATAGGTGACGAGGGCCGGACGGCCTTCGGCTTTGAGATCGGCGAAACGTTTGTCCATACGGGCGGTCATGATCTTAAAGCTCCATACCGAGGATCTTGCCGACGGTGAAGATGTCCTTGTCGCCGCGGCCGGACAGGTTCATCACGATGATCTGGTCCTTGCGCATTTTCGGCGCGCGCTTGATGACTTCGGCCAGTGCGTGGCTGGGTTCCAGCGCCGGGATGATGCCCTCGAGCTTGGTCAGGACCTGGAAGGCGTCGAGCGCTTCATGGTCCATGATCGGCACATATTCGACGCGGCCGATATCGTTGAGCCAGGAATGCTCCGGGCCGATGCCGGGATAATCGAGGCCGGCGGAAATCGAATGGCCTTCCTTGATCTGGCCGTCGCTGTCCTGCAGCAGATAGGTGCGGTTGCCGTGCAGCACACCCGGCGAGCCGGCGGTGATCGAGGCGCAATGCTCTTCGCCGTCGAGGCCCTTGCCGCCAGCTTCGACGCCGACGATCTGCACGTCCTTGTCGTCAAGGAAGGGATGGAAGATGCCGATGGCATTCGAACCGCCGCCGACGGCCGCAACGACAAGATCCGGCAAACGACCTTCGGCGGCGAGGATCTGCTCGCGGGCCTCGGTGCCGATCACCGCCTGGAAATCGCGCACCAGTTCCGGATAGGGGTGCGGGCCGGCGGCGGTGCCGATCAGATAATAGGTGTCGTCGACATTGGTGACCCAGTCGCGCAGCGCCTCGTTCATCGCGTCCTTGAGCGTGCCGCTGCCGGCGGTCACCGGCACGACTTCGGCGCCGAGAAGCTTCATGCGGAAAACGTTCGGCGCCTGGCGCTGCACGTCGGTCGCGCCCATGTAGACGACGCAGGGAAAACCGAAGCGGGCGGCAACGGTGGCAGAGGCAACGCCGTGCTGGCCGGCGCCGGTCTCGGCGATGATGCGCGTCTTGCCCATACGCTTGGCGAGCAGGATCTGGCCGATGCAGTTGTTGATCTTGTGCGAGCCGGTGTGGTTCAGCTCTTCGCGCTTGAAATAGATCTTGGCGCCGCCCAGATGCTCCGTCAGGCGTTCGGCGAAATAGAGCGGGCTCGGGCGGCCGATATAATGGGCGCCGAGGTCCTTCAACTCCGCCTGGAAAGCCGGGTCGGTTTTCGCCTTGTTCCATTCGTCCTGCAGATCGAGGATCAGCGGCATCAGGGTTTCGGCGACGAAGCGTCCGCCGAAGATGCCGAACCGGCCATCTTCATCCGGGCCGGCGCGAAACGAATTGGGTTTTGGCGTCTCGTTCACTCTTTAGCTCCCCGCAACCGCTTTTCGCCCGGTCGCTTCTTTTACGGCGTCGAAAAATTCGTCGATCATCGCCAGGTCCTTGACCCCGGGGGCGTTCTCGACACCCGACGATATGTCGATGCCGGGCGCCTTCGTCACGGCCAGGGCAAGGCCGACATTCTCCTTGTTCAGCCCTCCGGAAAGCATGTAATCCACGCTTCCGTCAAGCGATTGCATCAGCGTCCAGTCGAAAGACACGCCGTTTCCGCCCGGCAGATCGGAGCCGGCGGGCGGCTTGGCGTCGAACAGGAAACGATCGACAATGCCTATATAGGCATCGATCCTGTCGAGATCAGCGGCCTCGCGCACGGAAAATGCCTTGATCACCGGCAGGCCGTACAGCGCCCGCACCGTCAGCACCCGATCCGGCGTTTCCGATCCGTGCAGCTGCAGCATGTCCGGCTTCAAGAGCGCGACGATCTCGTCGAGATCGTCATTATCGGCATTGACGGTGACGGCGACGATCTTCACCCGGCCACGCACGGCATCGGCAAGCTTGCCGGCGATATCCGGCTCGATGTTGCGCGGGCTCTTGCCGAAGAAGATGAAACCGATATGGGTCGCGCCGCGGCGAACCGCGCGGTCGATCGCCTCGGGCGTCTTCAATCCGCAAATCTTGATGTCGGGCTTCATGGGCTCGCAAGTGCCACGAAACGGGCAAAGAGTCGAGCCGAAATGCGACTTGCCGCCGTCCGGCCCCGGCTGCGCTCAGCCAAAATCGATGGCGTGCAGCATCGAACCGTGCCGTTTTAGCCAGGCTTTGGCCTCTTCCATCTCCGGGCAGAGTTTTTCGCACAGCGCCCAGAAGCGCGGACCGTGGTTCATCTCTTTGAGATGCGCCACCTCGTGGGCGGCGAGATAATCGATCACCAGCGGCGGCGCCATGACGATGCGCCAGGAAAAACTCAGATTTCCGTCGACCGAGCAGGACCCCCAGCGGCTGCGGGTATCCTTCATGCTGATCGAATTGACCGGACGGCGGATACGGTAGGCATGCGCATCCACCAGCGCTTCCAGTTCGCGCCGCGCCTCCTTCTTGAGGAAATCGGCAAGCCTGCGGCCCAGATGTTCCTCGAGGCCGCTGACGCGGATGACCGGTTCGCCGTCGACCAGCACCGCCTCCGTCAGCCCGCGCAGACGGCCGGTATGTTCGATGCGGTGCCTGACGCCGCGCAGCAGGATGGCGCTGCCAGAGCGCAGGCCGGCTTCCTCGGGGAATTTTGCCAGCTTGGTCAAAAGCCAGCCCTGGTGCCGGTCGAGGAAGGCGTTGACCTCGCGATCGGCGAGACCGGAAGGAATGGTCATCTTCAAGGCGCGGCCGCCGGGCTCGATACGTAGCGTGATGCGGGTTGCCTGGTTGTGCTGGCGGATCGTCAAGGGCATGGAGCGGCCGGCGACGTCGAGCACCCGCTTGACCGGGGCCGGCAGTGGCTTGGCGGCTTTCTTCGGCTTTTTCTTGAAAGGGAACATGCGCTGCTTTTATCCGATTCGCCCGTGGTCAAGGCAAATAAAAACCGGCATCGGAAGGATGCCGGTTTGCAAAATCACAGGATCTTCCTGACGTCAGGGCGTCGAAAATCCGGGAACGCCACCGGTGCTGTCATCGCGCCGGGAGGTGTTGCGCTCGCGCATAAAGCGGTCGAACTCTTCCTGGTCTTTGGCGCGACGCAGTTCGCGGACATAGCTGTCGAATTCGGCACGCATCTCGTCGAGCTTGCGGCGTTCTTCTTCCAGCCGGTCGAGTTCGGCCTTGCGCCAGTCGTCGAAAGCGACGTTGCCCGTATCGAAGTGCGGGCGGCGGCGATGCATGTTCTTGCGGCAGCCGGCAAAGAAGCCGTCCGTCGCCTCGTTGACGTCACGCTTGAAACCACGCAGGCGGTCGCCGAAAATGATGTAGGCAAGCATGGCCAGGCCTAGGGGCCAGAAAACCACGAAGCCGAGCACCATCAGAGCGATAGTAGCCGGCGTCCAATCCGGACGGAGCAATGCTGACTGATTCATCGTTCATAACCCTCGTTTCCAGGGGTCAGCCGTTTGCCAACCCTGGAAAACGATGTGGTTACCGCCGATCACCGCTTCAAGACAGCCTGTTCCCAAATCGGACAAGCCGTTGATTTGAAATTTCTAATTCAGCGTCTTCGGCAGCATGCGATATCCCTCAGGCGGACTTGCCGCCCTTGATGATACGCTTGATGCCGGGACGGGCAGTGATGGCGGAATGTTCGCGTGCGAAAGCGATGATGCGCGGTGCGATCTCGCGGCGGAACCGCGAGCCGTTGAAGACACCGTAATGGCCGACATCCGGCTGCATGTAGTGCATGCGCTTTTCGTCGGGGATGTTGGTGCAGATCGTCTGCGCCGCCCTGGTCTGGCCGACACCGGAAATATCGTCGTTTTCGCCTTCGACGGTAAGCAGGGCGACATTGCGGATGGCGCCGGTATCGACGCGCTTGCCACGATGCAAAAGCTCACCCTTCGGCAGAGCGTGCTTGATGAACACTTCCTCGACGGTCTGCAGGTAGAACTCGGCGGTCAGGTCCATCACCGCCAGATATTCGTCATAGAAGTCACGATGTTTTTCCGCCGGCTCACCGTCGTTCTTGACGAGGTGCAGGTAAAAATCCTTGTGCGCGATCATATGGCGGTCGAGGTTCATCGACATGAAGCCGGAGAGCTGCAGGAAACCCGGATAGACCGGACGCATGAAGCCAGGCTGCGGCCACGGCACCGTCATGATGACATTGTCCTCGAACCACTCGATCGGCTTGTTCTTGGCCAGCTCATTGACGGCGGTCGGATTGATACGCGTATCGATAGGCCCGCCCATCAGCGTCATCGAGGCCGGCGCCAGCGGATCGTTTTCCGCTTCCATGCGCGCCACGGCAGCCAGCACCGGCACGGAAGGCTGACAGACGGCAACGACATTGGTCTGCGGGCCGAGGTGATGGATGATGTCGATGACGTAGTCGATGTAATCGTTGAGATCGAAGTTGCCTTCGGTCAACGGCACCATGCGCGCATCGATCCAGTCGGTGATATAGACGTCGGCGCTCGGCAGCAGGGCTTCGACCGTGCCGCGCAGCAGCGTGGCATAATGGCCGGACATCGGCGCAACGATCAGGATCTTCGGATCCGAGGCATGGGCGGCAGGCAGGGCGCGCTCGAAATGCAGGAGATTGCAGAAAGGTTTCGACCAGACGACTTTTTCCGTCACTGCCACAGCCTTACCATCGACCGTCGTTTCCGGAAGGTTGAAAGCCGGCTTGCCATAACGGCGCGTGACGCGCTCGAACACTTCCAGCCCGGCAGCGACGGAACGGCCGACCGCCGTATAGGACAAGGGATTGAGCGGGTTGCGGTAGGCAAGCCGGGTCATCTCCGCGGCAGCCCGGAAGGGCGCCATGGCTGCATGGTTCATTTCATAGAGCTGATAAAACATAGGAAGCGCTACCTCTCTTGAGACAGTCCAAAAACGCCGCTCCCAATTCGACGTATAATGAGCCCGCCGATCGGCGGAAGGTGACAGACTAGCAGTTTTTTGCTGCATGGCAACAAAGTTAAACCTTGAAGGAAATCCGCCAGCCTTGCGCTGCAAACCCGGATTTCCCTCGCGGAAAGAATGGCATGGCATATATTAAAGTTCCGTCCCCGGAAGCTGGTTAACGATCCGGCTATCACAACTTGGCAGGATCCTACTCCCGGTTCATGGGGTGAGGCTTTCCTGCAAGCTCGGTGATAACGGAAAATGCGGTCTCCAGGTCTTCTTCCCGCATGTCGAACTGCCCGGCCTGGAAGCGGATCGCCAGCTGGCCGTCCACGCGGGTCTGGGTCAGGTAGATCCGACCGTCGTCATTGATGCCGTTGACCAGCCGCTGGTTATGGTCGTCGGCATCGGCGCCTTCCGGTGGCGTGTGGCGGAATGAAAAGAGCGACAGAACCGGTTCGGAGACGATCTCGAAACCTGGCTCCTGGCGTAGCCGCTCGCACAGGATCCGAGACCAGGCGACGTGATTGCGGATCATCGTGCGCAACTCTTCCAGCCCGTGATGGCGCAGCAGGAACCACAGTTTGAGCGCCCGGAACCGCCGGCCGAGCGGCACGCTCCATTCGGAATAGTTGACGATGCCGTCGCGACCATGAGTCTTCAGATATTCCGGCTGGATCGCCAGCGTCCGCACCAGATCTTCGGGTGCGCGCACGAACTGGACCGAGCAATCGAACTGCGCCCCCAGCCATTTGTGCGGATTGAAGACGATGGAATCGGCAGCCTCGATGCCGGCCCAGAGATCACGGAATTCCGGGCAGATCATTGCCGAGCCGGCCCAGGCCGCATCGACATGCACATAGAGACCGTGTCGATGCGCCACCGCGATGACTGCGCCGATATCGTCGCAGGCGCCGACGCTGGTACCGCCGACGCAGGCGATGACACCCGCAGGCAGCAAACCGGCCGCCTTGTCACGCTCGATCGCCGCTTCCAAGGCAGCCACATCCATGGCGCGCCGTGCGCCCGTTGCCGGAATACGCACGAGATTGTCCGAACCGACACCGGAAACCCAGATGGCCCGGTCGATGGAAGTGTGGACCTGATCGGAGGAATAGATGCGCACCGCCGGGTTCGCCGAAAGCCCCTTGCTGTTACCCTGCCACTGCAGCGCCTTTTCGCGCATGACGAGGACCGCGGCCAGGGTGGCGGACGAGGCGGAATCCTGGATGACGCCGGAAAAGCCCTCGGGCAGGCCGAGCGCCTGCCGCAGCCAGTCCACCATGCGGGTTTCCAGCTCCGTCGCCGCCGGCGAGGTTTGCCAGAGCATGCATTGCGCGGCCATCGCCGTCACCAGATATTCGGCGACCACGGAGGCCGGCGCGGCATTGGCCGGGAAATAGGCAAAGAACCGCGGATGCTGCCAATGGGTCATGCCCGGCACGATAAAATCTTCGAAATCCCGGAAGATGCTGTCCATCGCTTCGCCGGATTCCGGCGGTGCATCGGCGATCCTGCCGGCGATATCCCCCGGCATCGTTTTGGCGCGCACCGGCCTCTCGCGCAATGTTTCCCGGTATTGCGCGCCCCAAGCCGCTGCCTTTTCCGACCAGCGGCGAAATTCCTCGTCCTGCATCCAATGCCTCCCGAACTCCAACACACCGACCATAGGACGGCGCGTGGGCAGCGTCGAGACCCCGGAGGCGGGTTACAACACTTCGGAGAGATCCGGCCCGACCGGAACGATGCCGTTCGGATTGAGCGAGGCGATGGAATAATATCCCTGCTTGATGTGGTCGATATCGACCGTCTTCCGGATGCCCGGCCAGTCCAGCATCGCACGCACGAAGGGGCGCAGGTTGCGATAGTCGGCGACCCGCCGCAGATTGCATTTGAACAGGCCATGATAGGCCACGTCGAAACGCACGAGTGTCACGAACAGGCGAATGTCGCTTTCCGTCGGATGGTCGGCAAAGAGGAAACGCTTGCCCTCCAGCGCTGCGTCGACCTCGTCGAGGCAGCGGAAGACATCGTTGAACGCCTCTTCGTAAGCGACCTGCGTCGTGGCGAAGCCGGCGCGATAGACGCCGTTGTTGAGAGCGGGATAGATCTTGTCGCTGAAGGCATCGATGGCGGAGCGATGAGCCGCCGGGTAGAGATCGATGTCGTTTTTCGCCAGCGGACCAAAACCGGTGTTCAGCATGCGCAGGATATCGGCGGACTCGTTGTTGACGATGGTGTTCTTCTGCCTGTCCCACAACACCGGCACCGTGGCGCGGCCGGTATAGCGCGGATCGGCCTTGGTGTAGATCTCGTGCATATAAAGCGCGCCGTTGACCGCGTCGGTCGTGGCGCCCGGATAGGAGCCGAAGCGCCATCCTTCTTTGGTCAGGGCCGGCTCGACGATGGAAACGGCAATGACGTCCTCAAGTCCTTTCAGCGAGCGGCCGATGAGGGTGCGCGACGCCCAGGGGCAGATCAGGGCGACGTAGAGATGATAACGCCCCGCTTCGGCGGCAAAACCACCCTCCCCGGTCGGGCCGGCGGCGCCATCGGCCGTGACCCAGTTGCGGAACCCGGAGATCTGGCGGACGAAGCCGCCCTTGTCGTCCTTCGCCTGCACGGGATGCCAGTCGGCCGTCCATTTTCCTTCGACGAGCATCGATCTTCACTCCAATCCGGAACCTTTGCTTTTGTCGTTGCATAGCGTGATTTCGCAGCGCTGACCCGTTCTTTTCCGGCGACACAGTGTCAATCGAATGCGGATCTGCGCCTTGCGCTTTACAGGCGCCTGCCTATCTTGAAGAGGTTTTCCCACCACAACGGATCCCGACATGACGAGCAGCAACCACCGCCAATCCGAGCACGACATCGATGCGCTTTTTCTCGACCGCTGGTCGCCCCGCGCCTTCACCGGCGAAACCATCGACGAGAAAACGCTGCTGACGATCCTCGATGCTGCCCGTTGGGCGCCATCGGCCGGCAACGGCCAGCCCTGGCGTTTCGTCTATGCCCGGCGTGACAGCGCCGCCTGGCCGGTATTGCTCGACATTCTCGACGAGTCGAACCAGCGCTGGGCCAAAAATGCCGCAGCCCTCGTCATCCTGATTTCACGTACGCATAATATTTCCGCAACCACCGGCGAACGGCGCGCCGCCTATACCCATGCCTTCGATACGGGAGCGGCCTGGATGGCGCTGGCTTTGCAGGCGACGAAGCTTGGCCTCCACGCGCACGGCATGGGTGGTATCGACCGGGCGAAGGCAATGTCGGTGCTGGACGTGCCAGCCGAAGATTACCGCGTGGAGGCCGCCGCCGCGATCGGCCGGCTGGCAGGCAAGGAAACGCTCCCCGATGATCTGCGGGCACGCGAACTGCCGAGCCAGCGCAAGGCCCTTTCAGAGGTGGCTTTCGAAGGGAAATTCGCCGGCTAGAGTATTTTGTTTTTGCCGCATTGTCCGACGCCGAAGCGATTCCGCTTCGGCTGGAAATGCTCTAGCAGCCGGACTTTTGAGTTTGTTTCACGTGAATCATATTAACCATGATTCACGTGAAACACTAAGCGCTTGAATCTTTTGGCGGACTTTTTTGTCAACCTATAGCGTCCGCCATCCCCAGAAAAGACTAGATATCCAGGTTTGCGACGCTGAGGGCGTTTTCCTGGATGAACTCGCGGCGCGGCTCGACCTCATCACCCATCAGGCGGGAGAACAGGCCGTCGGCATTGGTCGCATCGGTGACGCGGACCTGCAGCAACGAGCGGACGTTGGGATCCAGCGTCGTTTCCCACAGCTGCTCGGCGTTCATTTCGCCAAGGCCCTTGTAGCGCTGCATCGAGAGGCCCTTGCGGCCGGAAGCGAAGATCGCGTCGAGCAATGCCCGCGGGCCGGAGAGTTCGATGCGGCCTTCCTTGCGCACCAGCGCCGGCGGGGCGGCGTAGATGTCCTTGAGCCGCGATGTCATCTGGTCGATGTAGCGGGCATCCGAAGAGCCGATCAGCGCCATGTCGAGCACCGCGACTTCCTTGACGCCGCGCACCATGCGTTCGAAACGCAGGCCGCCGTCGGCAGCCACGTGGCCGGTCCAGCCGCGCTCGGTCTCTTCGGCGATCAGATCCAGCCGCTGGGCGACATCGGCCGCCATCTGTTCGACCCGCGCACGATCGGTGGTCAGTTCGACATTCAGGGCGCCGGTGATCGCCGCCTGTTCGACGAGCGAACGGCTGTAACGCGAATGCAGGCCATCGATCAGGCTGCGCAGACGCAAAGCGTCCTGCACCACTTCGCGCAGGTCATGACCGGTGCGGACTTCACCCGAGGCGAGATGCAGTGCGGCATCGTCCAGGCCCATGCCGATGAGATATTCTTCGAGACCCTTCTCGTCCTTGACATACTGCACCGACTTGCCGCGCGTCACCTTGTAGAGTGGCGGCTGGGCGATGAAGAGATGGCCGCGCTCGATCAGCTCCGGCATCTGGCGGAAGAAGAAGGTCAGCAGCAAGGTGCGGATGTGGGCGCCGTCGACGTCGGCATCCGTCATGATGATGATCTTGTGGTAACGCAGCTTGTCGGCGTTGAACTCGTCCTTGCCGATCGAGGTGCCGAGCGCGGTGATCAGCGTGCCGATTTCCTGGCTCGATAGCATCTTGTCGAAACGGGCGCGCTCGACATTGAGGATCTTGCCGCGCAGCGGCAGGATGGCCTGGCTTTCGCGCGACCGGCCCTGCTTGGCGGAACCGCCGGCCGAATCACCCTCGACCAGGAACAGTTCGGACTTCGCCGGATCACGCTCGGAGCAATCGGCAAGCTTGCCGGGCAGCGAGGCGATGTCGAGGGCACCCTTGCGGCGCGTCAGTTCGCGGGCGCGGCGGGCGGCTTCGCGGGCGGCAGCGGCTTCGATGACCTTGCCGACCAGAACCTTGGCATCGGCAGGGTGCTCCTCGAGCCAGGTGCCGAGCGCTTCGTTGACGAGGCTTTCGACCACCGGCCGCACTTCCGACGAGACAAGCTTGTCCTTGGTCTGCGACGAGAATTTCGGATCCGGCACCTTGACCGACAGCACGGCCGTCAGGCCCTCGCGGCAGTCGTCGCCGGTCAGCGACACCTTCTCCTTTTTCGTCAGGCCGGAGCTTTCGCCATAAGAGACGATCTGGCGGGTCAGGGCGGCGCGGAAGCCGGCCATGTGCGTGCCGCCATCGCGCTGCGGAATATTGTTGGTAAAGCACAGCACGTTTTCATGGTAGCTGTCGTTCCACCACATCGCGACTTCGACGGTGATGCCGTCCTTCTCGCTGCGGATCGCCACCGGCTTCTGGACAAGCGGCTTCTTGGCGCGATCGAGATAAGCGACGAAGGCTTCGAGGCCGCCGTCATACATCATCTCTTCCTGCTTGATGTCGGAATGCCGCTTGTCGGTCAGGAGGATGCGCACGCCGGAATTCAGGAAGGCGAGTTCGCGCAGGCGATGCTCGAGCGTGCCGTAATCGAATTCCGTCATCGTGAAAGTCTGCGGGCTGGCGAGGAAGGTGACTTCCGTGCCCGAGCGGCCCTCGTAATCGCCGATCACCTGCAGCGGCGCATCGGCGACGCCGTGGGTGAAGGCGATTTCGTGCAGCTTGCCACCGCGGCGGATGCGCAGCTTCAGCCAGACGGACAAGGCGTTGACGACAGACACGCCGACGCCGTGCAGACCACCGGAAACCTTGTAGGAGTTCTGGTCGAACTTGCCGCCGGCATGCAGCTGCGTCATGATGACTTCGGCTGCCGAAACGCCCTCGCCGGTGTGGATGTCGGTCGGGATGCCGCGGCCGTTGTCGGTCACCGTCACCGAACCGTCCGGATTGAGCGTTACCGTCACGATGTCGGCATGGCCGGCCAGCGCTTCGTCGATGGCGTTGTCGACGACTTCGTACACCATGTGATGCAGGCCGGAACCGTCGTCCGTATCGCCGATATACATGCCCGGCCGCTTGCGAACGGCATCCAGTCCCTTGAGAACCTTAATGGAGTCGGCACCGTATTCGGCGTTGGCGCCGGTTTCGGTCTCAGGTGTGTCTGTCATCAAGAAGTCTTTCCAGATTTGTCAGAGAAGACGCGAAGGATTCTCAGGCGAATCACGCTATTATCCTCTGTCGAATATAGGGATTTTAGGCGCAAGTTCCAAATCTCCGCGGCTGGAACCCGGCATAAAACAGGGGATGAAGGCCGGTTTAGGACGGCTTCGAGGCATTTTTCACCATCATGTCGAGCTGTTCTATCAGCTGCGGGTCAAGTTGGCGAATCACCCGCGCCAAACGGTTGGCAAAGGCGGTGTATTCCGGCGGCAGGCCCGACGTATCGAGGCTGACATGCGGATCGGAGACGCCGGCCAGCATGAACAGTTCTTCCGCCTCGTCCCAGATGATGTTGAAATAACCCGCCACCCGCTGCAGGAAATCGAAGCTCGGCTTGCCGCGCCGGCCATGTTCCAGGGCGGAAAGATAGGCGGGCGAAACGCCGATCGCCGCAGCCATCTGCTTTTGCGACACACCCTTGCGTTCCCGCAGGCTGCGCACGGCCATGCCGAAGGGAGTCATAAGGCCTCCCGCCCGCGCCGGGACAGCCGCACATACAGCGCGCCCTCGCCGCCGTGATGTTGGGCCGCCGGCTCGTGCGACGAGATCAGGTAACGGAATTCCGGCTTCGAGAACCACATCGGCACGGCCCGCTTCAGCGCGCCTTCGCTGCCCATCGAGCTGCCCTTGCCGGTGATGATCAGCACGTGCCGCATGCCGCGTTCGTGAGCGCGGATCAGGAAATCGAGCAGCATGACATGCGCCTCGCTCTGCACCATGCCGTGAAGATCGATACGGGCTTCGAGCGCCAGGCGACCGCGGGCGAGCTTGCGCTTGACCGGTTTTTCCAGCGGGTGGTGCCGTGGCGGCGACGGCTTCTTTTCCGCCTGGCCGGTCTCGGCGGCCTTGTTCGCCGCAATGCCGGGTTTTTCCTTCGAGGATATTTCCTGCGGCGGCGGTGGCGTTTCAAGATCCTCGAAGGCCATGAGGTCCTCGAGCTTGCCGGGCAAAGCGCGGGCAGAGCGGGCAACCTTGCCCCACAGGATGCGCTCCTCGGCGTTCAGCTTGCGATCCTTCGCCATCAGCGAAACCTCGCCGCTGCCGCGTTCGGAACCAGGATGTAAAAATCGGCGGCGTTGCGCACCGTTCCCGCCAGCTCCCCGGCCGCATCACCCGAGCCGGTAAAGATATCCCCCCGCGCCGGGCCCACGATGGCGGTTCCGGTATCGAGCGCCAGCATCAACCGCGCAAACGGCTTTCCGCCATCCAGATGGGTGAGGTTTTCCGAGCGGATGAAAAAGGGAAAGCCGAACGTATGGATAAGCCGATCGACCGCCAGCGACCGGCCGGCGACGAGCGGCACTTTCGCGGCAGCGACCGGGCCCGCCGAAAGATCGTCGACTGCGGCCTCGCGAAAGAAGATGTAGGAGCGATTGTGCCACATCACCTCGTCCATCTGCTCCGGATGGGCGGTCAGCCAGGCGCGGATTGCCTGCATGGAGATATCACGGGCGTCGATCTCGCCGCGATCGATCAACAGCCGGCCGATGGCGGAAAACGGGTGGCCGGCCTTGGCGGCATAGGTGATGCGCCGGACGCTGCCGTCGGCATATCGCAGCCGGGCCGCACCCTGGACATGGGCGAAAAACACGTCGATCTTCGATTTCGCCCAGGCGATCTCCAGGCCGCGTCCGGTAAGATGTCCCCGGTCGATAGCCTGCCGGTCGGCATAGGCGCTAAAACCGTCGGGGCCGGCGAGCGCGAAGGCATAGGATGAGTCGAGCCCTGATGGACGGTTGCTATCGTCGATGTCGGCAAGATCATGCGGGCGGCGATAGAACGGATGTCTCCACTCGCCTTCCCGGCGTTCCGAAACCGCGACTTCCGGTTCGTAGAAGGCGGTGACGAAACCGGCATGGCCATCCCGCCTGGCGATGCGAAACGGCGTACAGTGCGCCTCGAAAAATCGCCGCGCCTCCTGCGCGCTGCGGGGAAAAGCATGGCCGGCGGCTTCGAGAAGGGGGAGGAGATCGGCTGTCGAAAGGCCGAGCGAACCGGTGCGATAGGGTTTTATCTCGGTCACATGACGAAGACAGGCGCCCATGGGCGCCAGCAGGGATGTCGGATCATCCTCGCTCCAGCCGGGAAGCTCTGCAAAGCTTAGGGGCTGGAGCGTAAAATCTGAGGGATCGGCACTCATTGTTCCGATTCGGTCGCGATCAGCTTCCAGTTCGGATCACGCGAACGCAGGTCGCGGGCAAATGTCCAGACATCGTTGACTTCGGCAACGGCCTCGGCATCCCCGTCGATCAGCGTGCCGGCCTTGTCGTAGGTCGCCGAAATCAGCTGCGAGGCGATGCGGAGCGTCAACTGCGCCTCGTTGTCCTTCATTTCCGCATGCAGGACTTCGGCCTTGTCGATGCCGACGAAGGTCGATTTCACCGCTTCGCCACGGCTTTCGCGATCGACGATCGCTGCATCGAAACCTTCATAGACCTCGCGGGAGAGGAGATTGCGCAGCGTCTTGCGGTCACCGTCGGCAAACGCCATGACGATCATCTCATAGGCCATGCGGGCGCCGGTCAGAAATTCCTTCGGGTTGAAGGTGGGATCCGCCTTGAGGATTTCGCGCAGGCCGCGATTGAGATCGGTGTCAGGCTTGGCAAAGGCGTCGATGGCGGCAAAACGATCGTCGCCTTCGGCGGCATCGCGACGCGGCAGGGTCACCACCTTGCCGTTTTCAGCCGATTCCGGTCCCTTCGACAGATCACGCGCCGAATAGGGATCGAACGGCGGTTTCTCGTTTCCGGTTCGCCGGCCGAGCACGCTGCGAAGCTGCAGGAATATCAGGACCGCCGCTACCAGAAAAAAGAGTGTCACGAAATCGCTAGAGCCCATATCGTTCCAGAACCGCTGTTAAAATTTGTCGTCTTCCAACCCATATAGTCTGCATGGGCCGATCATTCAAATAGCCAAAGCACATCTTTGGTCCCGACGTCTTAAGCGTTATACGGTTAAACGATCCTCAAACTCTCGCACGGAACAACGAAATGCGATTTTCTTTCCTGCCCGCGATCTTCCTGCTGCTGCCGTTTGCGGAAATCGCCGGTTTCATTCTGGTCGGTCAGGAGATCGGTGTGCTGGCGACGCTGGGGCTGGTGATCGCCACGTCGATGCTGGGAATTTTCCTGCTGCGGCAGCAGGGTCTCGGCATTCTCCGCAGGATTTCCGCCGAAAGTCGCGACGGCGGCGTTCCGAGCCGCGAACTCGTGCACGCGGCGATGATCGTGATCGCCGGCTTCCTGCTGCTGCTGCCGGGCTTCATCACCGACATCATCGGCCTGTTGTTGTTCATTCCGCCGGTGCGCGATCTCGCCTGGAAACTGCTGAGCCCGCGTATCGTCGTGATGGGTTCGAAGAATTTTTATGCATCCGGTTATCCCGGCGGCCAACCCGGCGGTCCACGCAACAGCCGGAACGGCGGCCCGGTGGTCGACCTCGACGACGATGATTTCAGCCGCGGGCCCGATCCCAACTCCCCCTGGTCGGACAAGCCGCGCATCGGTGACTGAAAGATGACGCTTGCGGGAAAACCGAGCCGGAAGCGGCAAGGGTTGTAAGCCGAAATGCGAAATGGTAGATGGCTTCACCCCTAGAACGCCGCAAGGAACAGCCTATGGCCAATGAGCAAAGCCCGAGCCTCAATATTCTGGCTCAATACATCAAGGATCTTTCCTTCGAAAACCCCGGCGCGCCGCGGTCCTTGCAGTCCCGCGACCAGGCACCGGACATCAACATCAATGTCAACGTCAACGCCAATCCGCTGTCGGATTCGGATTTCGACGTTGTGCTGTCGCTGAATGCCGAAGCCAAGGATGGCGACAAGGTTCTGTTCAACTGCGAACTGATCTATGGCGGCGTCTTCCGCATCACCGGTTTCCCGCAGGAACACATGCTGCCAGTTCTCTTCATCGAGTGCCCGCGCCTCCTGTTCCCCTTCGCACGCCAGATCGTTGCCGACGCAACCCGCAACGGCGGCTTCCCGCCGCTGATGATCGACCCGATCGATTTTGCGCAGATGTTCACGCAGCGCATGGCCGAAGAACAGGCCCGCGCCAAGGTTTCAGCCGTTCCGAACTGAACGACCTGAAAACTTTCCGATCTTTTGACGCCCGGATATTGTCCGGGCGTTTTATTTTGTCCTTGCGGCCGGGCCGTTGCTTCAGGCGTCGTATCGCTGCCAGAGGCCCTTGGCCCCGAGGCTTGCGACCAGCGCATCATGCGCCGTTTTTTCCTCGACACTGATACGGGGCGGCAACGCATGCGGGCGCCGGCGAACACCGGCAATGACGTCGTCGTCCTGCCCCGCAGTGGTTCTGGACGACGACCCGGTCTGGCTGAGACCAAGGGCCGCCTGACGGCCACCGATCATCTCGATATAGACTTCCGCCAAAAGTTCGGAGTCGAGCAGTGCGCCGTGCTTGGTGCGGTGGGAGTTGTCGATGCCATACCGGCGGCAGAGTGCATCGAGCGAATTCGGGCCCATCGGATTTTTGCGGCGTGCCAGCGCCAGCGTATCGATCACCTGGTCCGGCAGAACGGCCGGCATGCCAAGGCGCCCGAGCTCCGCATTGATGAAACCCATGTCGAAATTGGCGTTGTGGGCGATCCATTTCGCGCCCTGGAAGAACGACACGATTTTTTCCGCGACATCGGCAAAGACAGGCTTGTCCTTGAGGAATTCATCGGTGATGCCATGGATCGCCAACGCATCCGGATGCACCTTGGTGTTGCCCGGATTGATATACAGATGCAGCGTGTTGCCAGTCGGAAAATGATTGAAGAGCTCGATGCCGCCGATTTCGATGATCCGGTCCGTCTTGTTGTCGAGGCCGGTGGTTTCCGTATCGAAAATGATCTCGCGCATCTCAGCTCTCTCTTGTCTTGTCGGCCCGCAACGCTGCGATGACATCCAGCACCTGCCGGCGGGCGGTATCCATGCCGTTGCCGGTATCGATCAGATAATCGGCCCGTTGGCGTTTTTCACCATCCGGCATCTGGCGAGACAGGATCATCGCAAATTTTTCTTCCGTCATGCCCGGTCGCGCCAACACCCGCCGGCGCTGGATCTCCGGATCGCAGGTAACAACGACGACGACATCGACGCGATTTTCTCCGCCGGTTTCGAACAGCAGCGGTATATCGAGCACGACCATGTCGGCGCCGGCCGACGTGCTGCTCTCGATGAACGCTTTTTCCTTTTGCCGCACCAGTGGATGCACGATGGCCTCCAACTGCCGGAATTTATCCGGATTCCCCGACAGTTGCCCGGATAATTTTTCGCGGTTCACGACGCCGTTTTCGACGACGCCGGGAAAGGCCTGCTCGATCGGTGCGGCGGCTTCGCCGCGATAGAGATCGTGTACGACCTTGTCGGCATCATTGACCGGAATGCCCTCGGCCGCAAACATCGCAGCCGTCGTCGACTTGCCCGTGCCGATCGAACCGGTGAGACCGATGAGGATCATGCGTGTGCCGCCATGTCCGCGATGATGAGCGAACGCACCGCCTCTTCCACCACCGGCCGCCTGCCGAACCATTTTTCAAATCCCGGTACTGCCTGATGCAACAACATGCCCAGGCCATCGACGGTGGCGAAACCCTGCTGCTCCGCCTGCTGCAGGAAAGGCGTGCGCAACGGCACATAAACAATGTCGGTCACCACCGCACCGGACGAAAGCGGCGAAAAGTCGATGGTCACAGCCTGCTCGCCATCCATACCCAGCGATGTCGTGTTGACGAACAGGCCGCAGTCTTGCAGCACTTCGCCCAGCGCTTCCTGCGGATGGGCGTGTACCTTCGGGCCGAAACGATCAGCGAGTTCCCGGGCACGGGCCAGGGTGCGGTTGACCACATGCACCTCAGAAAATCCCCGATCCCTTACCGCCTGGATCACCGCCCGCGCCGCACCGCCGGCACCGAAGATCACGGCCTTCTTGTGCCCATCCCATCCGGGCTGGCGTTCATCCAGATTGGCGGCAAAACCGTAACCGTCGGTATTGGTGGCAAAAATCAGCCCATCCTGCCGCCACAGCGTATTGGCAGCGCCGAGTTCTTCCGCGAGCGCATCCGGCCGGTCCGCCAGTTTGTAGGCGGCTTCCTTGTGCGGGATGGTGACATTGCCGCCGCGAAAATCGGACGAACCGTCTTTCACCCCCGCAAGAAAACTTTCGAAATTTTCCGGCGCGACATCGACGGCACGATAGGCGCCCGGCAATCCGAACTGCTTTAGCCAAAAATTATGGATCAGCGGCGATCGCGAATGTTTGATCGGGTGGCCGACGACAAAGGCATTGCCGGCAATTGTTTCACGTGAATCATGCATCGATAACACCAAGATTGCGCAGATGCTCGAGCAGGGGCAGCATCGGCATGCCGACAATGGTAAAATAGTCGCCGTCTATGGCGGAGAAAAGCTGGATTCCCTCGCCTTCCAACTGATAGCCGCCGACGCTCCTGAAAATTGTTTCTCCCACCCGGTCGAGATAGGTCTCGACAAATTCCGCGTTGAAAGCGCGCATGGTCAGCCTGGCATGCGCAACCTCCCTGACCAGGATTTCATTGTCGCGGGCAAGCACGATTGCGCTGTTCAGTTGATGGGTCCTGCCCGCCAGCGACAGGAGATTTTCTGCGGCTTCCCGCCGGTCCTTCGGCTTGTGATAGACGCGCGCGCCAAGCGACATGGTCTGATCGGACCCCAGAACGACAGCGCCCGGAAAACGACGGCTGACATCCAGCGCCTTGGCTTCCGCCAGCACCAGCGCCACCTGATCCGGTGTCGCGCCCTTTTGTTCCAGCGGCGCCTCGATCGCCCTCTCGTCTATTTCGGCGGCGACGGCTTCGAAGCGCAGCCCGGCATTTTCCATCAAGCCGCGCCGGAACGGGCTTGAGGACGCCAGGATCAGGGGAAGCGGCATCGGCATGATCCTCCAGATGGACAGAGCCGCGATTAGCGCAGCTTTGGCCGCAAGGCAACGATGGCGGCCGCGGTTTCTTCGATCGAACGGCGCGTCACGTCGATAATCGGCCAGTTGTGACGGGCGCATAAGGAACGGGCGTATTTCAGTTCCTCCGAAATCGTCGCCCGGTCGGTGTAATGGCCATTGTTGAAATCGGACGTGGTCCCGAGGATGCGGTTTTCACGCACCTGCGAGATCCGGTCGGACGTGGCGATCAGGCAGACGATCAGCGGCTTCGTGGCACCCAACAGACTTTCCGGCAAGGCGACGCCATTGACGATCGGGACATTGGCGGTCTTGATGCCGCGATTGGCGAGATAGATGCTCGTCGGCGTCTTCGAGGTACGGCTGATGCCGACCAGCACCACATCGGCTTCCTCATAACCATCCGGCGCCTGGCCGTCGTCGTGGTCCATGGTGAAGTTCAAAGCCTCGATGCGGGCGAAATAATCGGCATTCATGCGATGCTGCGCACCGACCCGGCGGCGCGACGGCGCGCCGAGATAGGCCTGAAACGTATTCATCACCGGTTCCAGCACATTGACGGAGGGAACTTCGATCTCTTCGCAGCGTTCTTTCACGAGGGCAGCCAGTTCCTGGTCGACCACCGTATAAAGAACGATGCCGGGTTCCTTGTCGATTGCCTGCAGTACCGGCAGCAGTTGTTTGCGATTGCGGATCAGCGGATAGACGTGTTCCACCGGATTGTGCAGCTTGAACTGAGCCGAGGCTGCCCGGCCGGCGGAGATGAGAGTCTCGCCGGTTGAGTCAGAAATAAGGTGCAGATGGAAGAAGTTTCTTCTGTTCTCCACGTTAAACTCCACCCCCTGTTGAAAACCATGGATAAGATCGAGCCTGAGACGGAGCCGGCCGCAAGGCAAGGGAAAACTGCCGATTTATCCACACCACTATCCCTGGCGCATTGCGAATATCCGGAACTGTGGGTTCTGTGGACAAGTGTTTTCCGGCTTTTTCTTATCCACAGGAAGTCCCCAGATCGAATGCCAGTCCATTCTCGCACATCCCACTGATTCCAAAACGAAATCATCTTGCTTCTCCCGTTTCGCGCCGACGTGCATGAATTGATCCGGGCAGATTGCTGAAGGGCGCGTCAAAATGAGCAGGCTGGGGATGGATTTTAATCCTTGATACCCACCGACTCTAAGAAATAGAAAAACCTTTGAAATGATTTCTTTGTTTTAGGGAAAGCCGCATTGACCGACGACCGCAAGATCATGAGAGTGCTGAACGGTGAGACCATCTGTCCGCCTCCCATCTGGCTGATGCGCCAGGCCGGCCGGTATCTGCCGGAGTACCGGGAAACCCGCGCCAAAGCCGGCAGTTTTCTCGATCTGTGTTATTCGCCGGAATTTGCAACGGAAGTGACGCTGCAGCCGATCCGTCGTTACGGCTTCGACGCCGCGATCCTGTTTTCCGATATTCTGGTCATTCCCGATGCACTGAAGCGCAATGTACGTTTCACCGAAGGCCATGGACCGGAGATGGATCCGATCGACGTGTCCGGCATCGAAGCCTTGAAGCCGGATGCCGTGCTTGGCCACCTCAAGCCGGTGTTCGAGACGGTCAGTCGCCTGCGCCGTGAACTGCCGCAGGAAACCACCCTGCTCGGTTTCTGCGGCGCGCCCTGGACGGTGGCGACCTACATGATTGCAGGCAAAGGCACACCGGACCAGGCGCCGGCCCGGCTGTTTGCCTATCGCGAGCCGAAGATCTTTGCCGAACTGCTCGCTTTTCTCGCCGACATCTCCGCCGATTATCTCGTGGCGCAGATCGATGCCGGTGCCGATGCCGTACAGATCTTCGATTCCTGGGCAGGCGTTCTCGGCGAGACCGAGTTTGCCGCCTATGCGGTCGAACCGGTGCGACGGATCATCGCGTCGGTCAAATCCCGGCGGCCGAAAGCCAGGATCATCGCATTTGCCAAGGGCGCCGGATACATGCTGCGCGACTATCGCCAGAAGACCGGCGCGGACGCCATCGGCCTCGACTGGTCGGTGCCGCTGGCTTTTGCCAGGGAGTTGCAAAAGGACGGCCCGGTGCAGGGCAATCTCGATCCGATGCGTGTGGTGGCCGGCGGCAAGGCGCTGACCGACGGCATCGATCACATCCTCCAGGAACTCGGCCAGGGCCCGCTGATCTTCAATCTCGGCCACGGCATCACGCCGCAGGCGGACCCGGCGCATGTGACGACCCTTGTCGATCGGGTGCGGGGTTGGGATCGGACACGATGACGCAACAGACGGATCCGCGCGAAGGCGCCAGGGCGAAATGGCGGGCGTTGACGGCGATCGCGGTTTTTGCCGCCGTGCTCGGCGGTCTCTATGTCTGGCAGAACGATCAATTCTACCTGTGGGCCAAGGCGTTCCATATCGTTGCCGTCATCTCGTGGATGGCCGGCCTGCTGTATATGCCGAGGCTGTTCATCTATCACACCGATGCCGAACCCGGTTCGAAACAATCGGAAACCTTCAAAGTGATGGAAAGGCGGCTGATGAACGTGATCATGCGGCCGGCCATGATCATCACCTGGCTGCTTGGCCTCTACCTTGCCTGGTCGATTTACGGTTTCCAGGGCGGCTGGCTGCATGCCAAGATCGCGCTTGTCGTGCTGATGACGGGATACAACGACTATCTTGCCAAGTCCGCGCGGATCTTTGCACAGGACGGGCCGCGCAAACCGGCGCGCCATTGGCGGTTCATGAACGAAGTCCCCACCCTGCTGATGATCGCCATCGTTATCCTCGTGGTGGTCAAGCCCTTCTGAATGCGAATGTTTTAATTTCGCTGTTTTTGACGTTCCCTCTTGCGGCGCTGCAAGTGAGTCGCTATTTTCCGCGCATCTCTTCTCGTGGCATGTGTAACATTTTATCGTCTGCGGCCTTTATCCGTAGCACTGATGACGATCAGCACGCCTTTCCCCGAAAAAATTGAATTGTGGTCCCCTTCATGGCTGAAATGAAGCTTCAAGAACTTAAGAATAAGACTCCGACTGATCTTCTCGCATTTGCCGAGTCGCTCGAGGTCGAGAACGCCAGCACGATGCGCAAGCAGGAGCTGATGTTCGCGATCCTCAAGATGCTCGCCAGCCAGGATGTCGAGATCATCGGCGAAGGTGTCGTCGAAGTTCTTCAGGATGGTTTCGGTTTCTTGCGTTCGGCCAATGCCAACTATCTGCCCGGCCCCGACGACATCTACATTTCCCCTTCGCAGATCCGCCGCTTTTCGCTGAAGACCGGCGACACCGTCGAAGGCCCGATCCGCGGCCCCAAGGAAGGCGAACGCTATTTCGCGCTGCTCAAGGTCAATACCATCAATTTCGACGATCCGGAAAAGATCCGTCACAAGGTCCACTTCGACAATCTGACGCCGCTCTATCCGAACGAGCGTTTCAAGATGGAGTTGGACAATCCGACCTCCAAGGATCTCTCTGCCCGCGTCATCGACCTGGTGGCGCCGCTCGGCAAGGGCCAGCGTGGCCTGATTGTCGCGCCGCCGCGCACCGGTAAAACGGTTCTGCTGCAGAACATTGCCCATTCCATTACCGCCAACCATCCGGAATGTTACCTGATCGTCCTCCTGATCGACGAACGTCCGGAAGAAGTGACGGACATGCAGCGCTCGGTGCGTGGTGAAGTCGTGTCCTCGACTTTCGACGAGCCGGCCGTGCGCCACGTCCAGGTTGCCGAAATGGTCATCGAAAAGGCGAAGCGTCTCGTCGAGCATGGCCGCGACGTGGTCATCCTGCTCGACTCGATCACCCGCCTCGGCCGCGCCTACAACACCGTTGTTCCTTCCTCCGGCAAGGTCCTGACCGGTGGTGTCGATGCCAATGCCCTGCAGCGCCCGAAGCGTTTCTTCGGTGCGGCGCGCAACATCGAAGAAGGCGGGTCTCTCACCATCATCGCCACGGCGCTGATCGATACCGGCAGCCGCATGGACGAAGTGATCTTCGAAGAGTTCAAGGGCACCGGTAACTCGGAAATCGTGCTCGACCGCAAGGTGGCCGACAAGCGTATCTTCCCGTCGATGGACATCCTCAAATCGGGCACGCGTAAGGAAGACCTGCTGGTTCCGCGCCAGGACCTGCAGAAGATCTTTGTCCTTCGCCGGATTCTCGCGCCGATGGGCACGACCGATGCAATCGAATTCCTCATCGACAAGCTGAAGCAGACCAAGACCAATGGTGACTTCTTCGACTCGATGAACACCTGAGTTTTTAATTAGCCGGATTCAATCGAGTTTGAGGTATGTAAGGTGGGCTGCTTCGCCCACCTTTTCGTTTTTTGGGATAAAGATCGGATGCGCGATACCATCTTTGCATTGTCCAGCGGTGCGCCTCCGGCCGGTGTCGCAGTCATTCGGGTGAGCGGAACGCAGGCGTGGCAGGTATTCCAAGCTTTCGGTATCAGCCAGGGCGTAGCACGCCGGGCAACGCGTCGCCGCCTTCTTACCGACGATGGCGATCTGCTCGACGAGGCGATCGTCATATCGTTTCCTGCCCCCTACTCCTTCACCGGCGAAAACTGCCTTGAACTACAGATCCACGGCGGCCGGGCGGTGATTTCCGCCGTTCTGGGCAGGTTGTCGCGGATCGCTTCTTTTCGTCTGGCTGAAGCCGGAGAATTCTCCAGGCGTGCCTTTGAAAACGGCAAGATGGATCTGGTGGAGATCGAAGGTCTTGCGGATCTCATTCACGCCGAAACGGAAATGCAGCGGCGGCTTGCCGTCGAGCAGAGCTCCGGCGGTTTATCCGCCCTTTATTATGCCTGGGCCGATCGTATCACTCGCGCCCGGGCACTGATCGAAGCGGAGCTTGATTTTGCTGATGAAGACGATATCCCGGGTTCGGTGTCACATCTGGTTTGGCCGGATCTTGAAGGGCTGCTTCTGGACGTGACGCGTCATCTGGAGGACGGCAGGACGGCGGAAATCATACGAGACGGACTCAAGGTGGTTATTGCCGGTCCACCGAACGCCGGCAAATCGACGCTTATGAACAGGCTGGCCGAACGCGATGTCGCCATCGTGACCGACGTCGCCGGCACGACGCGGGATGTTCTACATGTCGATCTCGATATGGATGGCTTTTCCGTCCGGTTGTATGATACAGCCGGCCTGCGATCGACCGACGATCGCATCGAGCGGATCGGCATCGACCGCGCGCGCATCAAGATCGACGAAGCGGATATCATTCTTTATCTGGATGAGATTGGAAACGATTCGCTATCGAAACAAAATTTTGTCACGCAGGCAAAAATACTGCACATTGGGACCCAGGCGGATCGGCATCGACAGGACGATGTCGCTACCAGTTACGATCTTCATATTTCCGCGGCTACCGGCCAGGGTTTGGCGGAATTGCGGCAACTGCTGCTTTCCGATGTCGGTTTCATCGGTGAGAGAGCAGCATTCTCGATGCCCGCCAGGGAGCGTCAGCGCCAGAATTTGCGTAATATGGTTGAAGACCTCGGTCTCGCTCTGATAAAGACGAATGAGAGCCTGGATATCCGGGCGGAATATTTGCGTCGCGCTTCGCAAGCGCTGGAGCGAATGACGGGGCGAATAGACGTTGAGGATTTGCTCGGCGTAATCTTCTCGGAATTTTGTGTCGGCAAATGATTCACGTGAAACATCGCTAATAACGTTCCACGTGAAACACATTTCTCTTCTGGAGTTGAACATGACCCGTATTTACGATGTGATCGTGGTCGGAGGTGGCCATGCGGGAAGCGAGGCGGCCGCTATTGCCGCCAGACTTGGTGCAGACGTGGCTCTGGTGACGCATAAGCGTGATACGATCGGCGTCATGTCCTGTAATCCCGCCATTGGCGGCCTGGGCAAAGGCCACCTCGTCCGCGAAATCGACGCCATGGACGGCTTGATGGGACGTGTTGCCGACGCCGCCGGTATTCAGTTTCGGATGCTCAACCGCAAAAAGGGGCCGGCTGTCCGCGGACCGAGAACCCAGGCAGATCGAAAGCTTTATCGCTTGGCGATGCAAGCGGAGATTTTCTCCTATCCAAACCTTCAGGTTCTTGAGGGTGATGCATTTGACATCGATCTTCAGAATGCGATTATCAAGCATCTAGTTCTGCGAGATGGAACACGACTCGCCTGCCGTTCTATCGTTCTTACCACCGGCACATTTCTACGGGGTCTGATTCATATCGGCGATGTCAAGATTCCCGCCGGCCGGGTCGGTGAAGAGCCTTCGATCGGATTAAGCAGCACGCTTGGCCGTTTCGGACTCGAAATGGGTCGCCTGAAGACGGGCACGCCCGCGCGCCTTGACGGCTCGACCATCGACTGGGCTAGTATCGGTGCACAGGATGCAGATGACGAGCCGGTGCCGTTCTCCTTCATGACCGATCGCATCATCAATCCGCAAATCAAATGCGGGGTCACCCGGACGACGCCGGAAACACATCGAATCATTGCCGAGAATCTTGGTCGTTCGGCAATGTATTCCGGCCAGATCGAGGGAATCGGACCTCGCTATTGCCCCTCGATCGAAGATAAGATCGTTAAATTCGGTGAGCGTGACGGTCACCAGATTTTCCTTGAGCCCGAAGGCCTGGATGATGACACCGTCTATCCAAATGGCATCTCGACGTCGCTTCCGGCGGAGGTTCAGGAGGCGTTTATCCGGACGATCCCGGGGTTAGAGCGCGTGGTCATCCGCCAGCCGGGTTATGCGATCGAATATGATCATATCGATCCGCGCGAACTGACGCTTGGTTTGGAAGTGAAAAAGATCCCCGGTCTTTTTCTCGCCGGCCAGATCAACGGCACAACCGGCTACGAAGAAGCCGCTGCGCAGGGATTGGTAGCCGGCTTGAATGCCGCGTGCCTCGCCGCTGGCAAGCCGCCCTTTCATTTTAGCCGGACCCAATCCTATATCGGCGTGATGATCGATGACTTGACGTCGCGTGGAATCGCGGAACCTTATCGCATGTTCACCTCGCGAGCGGAGTATCGCCTGTCTTTGCGTGCTGACAATGCCGATATGCGACTGACACCGATAGCCACGGAACTCGGATGCCTGTCCCCAGCCCGGCAGGAGCGTTTTAATGCTTTCAATGTCAATTTGATCGAGGCGAGGACGCTGCTGAAAACATTGTCACTGACGCCATCGGAGGCGTCGAGATTTGGAATCAAGCTGAATCAGGATGGGCAACGACGAACCGCCTATGATCTTCTCTCCTATACCGATCACTCGCTTTCCAGTTTGAGGGCTGTGTGGCCGGAACTGGCAGATATTGATAAGCGGGTAGCTGACGCAGTGGAGATCGAGGCGATTTATGCGGTTTATATGGACCGGCAGGCGAGCGATATCGCCGAAGTTGCTCGAGAAGAGGAGCGGCATATTCCTGTCGATTTCGATTTCTCCGCGTTGCCGGGCCTCTCCAATGAGTTAAAGCAGAAATTGCATCAGGCCAGGCCGACCAATATCGCACAGGCGTCGCGGGTGGATGGCATGACACCCGCTGCCATCGCGCTGATCCTGGCTTTCCTTCGCAAGATGGCCGCTGGCCAACAAAAAGTTGCCTGATACAATGCAAGAGAGTCCCTGGGTTGAACTGAACGGCCTGCGTGTTTCACGTGAAACATTGGAGCGGCTGGAGACCTTTGCCGATCTTTTCAGCAAATGGGCCACGATCATAAACCTGGTGGCTCCCTCCACCAAGGATGATCTTTGGCGGCGGCATATACTCGATAGCCTGCAGATTTATCAGCTTTGCCCAGGTAATCACAAATGGTTGGACCTCGGCAGCGGCGGTGGTTTTCCCGGCGTGATCACTGCCATTTGCCTTGCCGAGGCCGGCGAAGGCTGGGTTCATCTCATCGAGAGCAACCACAAGAAGGCTGCGTTTTTGCGCACTGCGCTGCTGCAGACCGGAGGGCGCGGCTCTGTTCATGCCGTTCGCATCGAAGCGGCGCCGGCGGAGGTTTCGGAATGCGACGTCGTGTCGGCGCGGGCCTTGGCGGATCTGGATCTTTTGCTCGAATATGTCGAACCTTGGGCGATCAGCAACAAAAATCTCAAGGCTCTACTGCACAAAGGCCGGGATTATGCCACCGAGATCGATAAAGCACGTGGCCGATGGCACTTCGATCTGTTAAAACATCAAAGTGTGATTGAGCGGGATTCCGTTATTCTAGAAATCACCGGCATCAAACGAATGAATGCATCATCCTCCAGGTGAATTGTATGGCAAGCGAGAAGAATCGCATCATCACCATTGCTAATCAAAAGGGTGGCGTCGGCAAGACGACAACCGCGATCAATCTTGCGACGGCCTTGGCTGCTATCGGAGAGCGTGTGTTGATCGTCGATCTCGATCCTCAAGGCAATGCAAGCACGGGGTTGGGCATCGATCGTCGTGACCGCAAGTTATCCTCCTACGATCTTCTGATGGGGTCGCATGGCATATTGGAGACGGTGGTCGAAACGGCCGTGCCGAATCTTTATATCGTGCCGTCGACCATGGATTTGCTCGGCTTCGAGATGGAGATCGCGCAAAAAAGCGATCGTGTCTTCCGCCTTCGCCGTGCTTTGCAGCAGGATGAGGCGCTGGCGTTTTCTTACATCCTGGTGGATTGCCCGCCTTCCTTCAATCTGTTGACGATGAATGCCATGGCCGCCGCTCATTCGGTGCTGGTACCGTTGCAATGCGAATTCTTTGCACTGGAAGGCTTGAGCCAGCTTCTGGAAACCGTTGGACAGATTCGCCAAACGGTCAATCCGGCCTTGGATATTCAGGGTATTGTGCTGACAATGTTCGATGCGCGCAACAATCTCGCCCAGCAGGTCGTGCATGATGTTCGCAGTCATTTGGGTGAGAAGGTCTACCACACGCTGATTCCGAGAAATGTACGTGTTTCGGAAGCGCCGTCTTATGGTAAACCCGCTATTCTTTATGATCTGAAGTGCGCTGGCAGCCAAGCTTATCTCCAGCTTGCCTCCGAAGTGATCCAGCGTGAACGTCAAAGGAAAGCCGCCTGACCCGTCGGGTAGCCGGTATGTGAGAGTGCAGCATGAACGACGATATCTCCAAGCGCCGCCTCGGTCGCGGTCTGGCCGCACTTATCGGTGAGATGGACCAGCCGCTTCCGGTTGGCGGAAACAAGCCGGGTGTCAATCCCGACCGGATGATTCCCATTGAGTTCGTCAGCCGGAATCCGAAGAATCCTCGCCGTTATTTTAACGAGGACGAACTGCAGGATCTTGCCAGTTCCATTCGACAGCATGGGATTGTGCAACCTGTCGTTGTTCGGACGGCTGGATCAGAACGGTATGAGATAATAGCTGGTGAACGTCGATGGCGGGCGGCGCAGCTGGCCGGGCTGGTCGAAATTCCGGTCATTGTCCGGGATGTCGATGACCGTACGGCGCTTGAGATCGCTATTGTCGAAAACGTCCAGCGCTCCGACCTGAACCCCCTGGAAGAGGCACTGGGATACGAACAACTGATTGCCGAGCACGGCTACACCCAGAACGATCTTGGCGAGATCATCGGTAAAAGCCGCAGCCACGTGGCAAACAGCCTTCGGCTACTCAAATTGCCTGATCCGGTGCGTGACATGTTGGCGGCAGGTTCGTTGTCGGCCGGACATGCGCGGGCGCTGGTTTCGACGTCTGATCCGACCGTGCTCGCAAAGACGATCGTTTCCAAAGGCATGTCGGTTCGCGATGCCGAGCGCCTGGCGCAAAACGATATCAAGGCACAGAATGATCCTGCTTACGGAACAATTCGACGAGAGGAAAAGGACTCCGACACGCTGGCGCTGGAGCGCACGTTGTCGGACGCTCTGGGCCTGGATGTCAGCATAAACCATCGCGGCAGCGGCGGTCAGATCAAGATTGCTTATAAGACTTTGGAGCAACTGGAAGACGTCTGCCGGTTATTGGAACGCCGTTAAACCGCACTGGTTCGATGTTCCGGTCCGGGGTTTCGGATCAGCTCTTGCGGCCGGCCTGTAGAACCACGGCCAGCAGCGTCTGAAGGGCAATGCTTTCTTCCAGGCTTTGGCGCTGGCGGGTCTGCAATATGGCCGATTGCACCCGGTTCATCTCACGGGCAATGGTGGCAGCGGACCAGTTTTTCAACAAGGCTTCGATAACCGGTTTGCGGCGAAAATACAGGTGGCGGCCGAGAGTCTGCATGATTTGCGCCGGTTGTGTGTTCTTTTCGTCCATCTCGGCGCGCATCACATCGAGAAGCTGCAGCTGCCGCAGGCAACTCTGCAACACCAGGAAGATCGACATTTTCGACGTGGCGATCTTGCGGGTTTCATGCAGGAAACCCTCTTTGTCGCCTTTCAGCACCGCGTCAACCGCATCGTCTGCGGATATGGCGCTGGCATCGCCGATGATATCGAAGACATGCTGTTCATCGACCGTATCCAGGCCGCGGCAATATAGCGCGAGCTTCTGAATTTCGTTGCGTGAAGCAATACGGTCGCCGCCCAGAAACTCCAGGAGCAGATGGCGGGCAGACGGCGTGATTTTCAGGCTTTCGCTTGAGAGTTCCGAATCGACAAGCGCATTCAGGGCCCTGCCGTCGTCGGAATAACAGGGAATAGAAGCGATGCTGCGGGCACCGTCCGCCAGTTTGCGCAAGCCTACGCCCTTCTTGAGGTCGCCCGCCTCTAAAATTAGCGTACAATCTTCCGGAGGCTTATCGATCAGCGCCTGTACGGCCTCGATAACGGGCTTTTCGTTAGAGACGCCCCGCAGCCAGATCAGGCGCTGGCCACCGAAAAGACCGATGGCATAAGCTTCGTCCAGCAATCGCCCGGCATTGCCGTGCAAGTCGGTCACATCGAGCTTGACGAAGGCGAATGGATCGTCGGCGGGGACCTTGGTTCCCGCTGCAATCAGACCGGCCCGCTCGGATACCAGGCCACGATCCGGCCCGTAGATGATAAAGATGCGATAAAGCCGCGCGGAGTTTCGCAGAAACTGATCGAACTCGTGAGACTTCACTTCCGCCATGGAACAGCCTTACCGGCCAAGCGCGATGGCCAGATCGGTCCGGATCAGCTCCGCCAGTTCCCGGGCCGCACGGTTTTCGGCATCGCGGATCGCCCGCAGCTTGGCGAATTCCTGGACGGGGAAGTCGACCAGCGATGTGGCCGAACGATGTCCGGTGCGCAGCACCTGTCCGTCTGAAACGCGCCGCATCGTGTAATCGCCGTTGACGACGATCTGGCCCGCGCGGGCCGTATCGGAGGATTCGACCAGCAGAACGCCGGTGACATAGCTGGCGACAGTCAGCTGAACGTCGTAATCGGCTCTCGCCGGCTCTCCGGCGCCGCCGGAGGTCAGGAAGATCAGGCGGTTGCGGACTTGCTGCCCGACGCGGCTACCGGCCGGTGAATAGGAGATCGCCGCCAGGTTCCGCGCGACACCGGTCGATTCGGAATAAAGCGGGCGCACCTGGCAACTGCTCGCAAGCAGCGCCAGGGCGATGACGACAGCGGTGCTGCCTTTCCGGAGAAATTTCACGCTCACGTCAAACGACAATGTTTACGATCCTTTGCGGCACCACGATGATCTTCTTCGGCGTCTGGCCAGCAAGAGCCGCCTGTACGGCGTCGAGCGCGAGCACGGCCTGCTGGACGGCATTCTGGTCCGCATCGCGCGCGATTGTCAATTCGGCGCGCTTCTTGCCGTTGATCTGTACCGGGAGGACGATCTCGCTGTCGATCACGAGGGCGGCATCGAATACCGGCCAGGAAGCCTGGGCCACCAGGCCTTCATTGCCGAGCGCCGCCCAGCATTCCTCGGCGAGATGCGGCGTCATCGGCGCGATTAGCAGGATGAGGATCTCGGCCGCTTCGCGAACGGCGGCGGCATAGGCCTCGTCCGCCTTGCCGGCAGCGACATTGCCGAAAGGCCCGGCAACCGCATTGACCATCTCGTAGATGCGCGCCACGGCCTTGTTGAAGTTCAGCTTGTCGAAATCGCCCTGCACGGCCTGAAGTGCCTTGTGGGCGGCTTGCGAAACGGGAAGGGCCTCGCCTTCCTTAGCCGGCTTCGACTTGACCTTGCGCAGCTTTTCGGCGGCCTCCGAGATCAGGCGCCAGACGCGCTGAACAAAGCGATGGGAGCCTTCGACGCCGGCTTCGGACCAGATGACGTCACGATCCGGTGGCGAGTCGGACAGCACGAAGAAGCGGGCGGTATCGGCGCCGTAGGCGGCGATGATATCGTCGGGATCGACGACGTTCTTCTTCGACTTCGACATTTTTTCAATGGAGCCGATCTTCAGCTCCTCACCGGTCGACAACAGGACGGCGCGGCGCTGGCCGTCGATCTCGTCGATGCGGATATCGGCCGGAGCGATCCATTCCCGGGCCGTGCCCTCGCCGCGGCTATAGGTTTCGTGCACCACCATGCCCTGGGTGAACAGGCCCTTGAACGGCTCCTTGAGGTCCAGGTGGCCTGTCTCGCGCATGGCGCGGGTGAAGAAACGGGAATAGAGCAGGTGCAGGATCGCATGCTCGATGCCGCCGATATACTGGTCGACGGGCAGCCAGTGATTGGCGACCTCGGGTGATGTCGGTTCGTTTTCCCATGGTGCGGTGAAACGGGCGAAATACCAGCTCGAATCGACGAAGGTGTCCATCGTGTCGGTTTCACGCCGCGCATCCTTGCCGCATTGCGGGCAGGCGACGTGACGCCAGGTCGGATGGCGGTCGAGCGGGTTGCCTGGCTTGTCGAAGGTGACGTCGTCGGGCAGCTTGACCGGCAGGTCCTTCTTCGGCACCGCCACGACGCCGCAGTCGTCGCAGTGGATGACCGGGATCGGGCAGCCCCAATAACGCTGGCGGGAAATACCCCAGTCGCGCAGGCGGAAATTCACCTTGCGCTCGCCCTGCGGCTGGTTGCCGAGAAGCTGGGTGCTCAGTCGTTCGGCCACGGCGTCGAATGCCGCCTCCGTCGTCATGCCGTCGAGGAAGCGGGAGTTGATCATTACGCCGTCATCGACATAGGCCTCGTTGCCGATTTTGAAGCTGGCGGGATCGCCGTCCTTCGGCATGACCACTGGTGTCACCGGCAGATCGTATTTGCGGGCGAAGTCCAGGTCGCGCTGGTCGCCGGCGGGGCAGCCGAAAATCGCGCCGGTGCCATAGTCCATCAGCACGAAATTGGCGATGTAGACAGGCAGTTCCCAAGCGGGATCCAACGGGTGCTTGACGCGGATGCCGGTGTCCATACCCTTCTTTTCCGCCGTCTCCAGGGCGGCGACGGAGGTGCCGGCACGGCGGCATTCTTCGGCGAAAGCCTCGATGTCAGGATTGCCGGCAGCGGCTTCCCTGGCCAGCGGGTGGTCGGCGGCGATCGCCAGGAAGGAGGCGCCGAACAGCGTGTCGGGGCGGGTCGTGTAGACCGTGACTTCGTGGCTGCCGGCCGGCGCCGTGCCTTCGGCGATCTCCCAGCGGATCGTCATGCCTTCCGAGCGGCCGATCCAGTTCTTCTGCATCACCCGCACTTTTTCCGGCCACTGGTCGAGCGTATCGAGCGCGTCCAGGAGATCCTGGCTGAAATCGGTGATCTTGAAGAACCACTGCGTCAGCTCGCGCTGTTCCACCAGCGCGCCGGAGCGCCAGCCGCGGCCGTCGATGACCTGCTCGTTGGCGAGAACGGTGTTGTCGACCGGATCCCAGTTGACCTTCGATTGCTTGCGGTAGACCAGGCCCTTTTCCAGGAAATCCAGGAACAGGTGCTGCTGGCGATGGTAATATTCGACATCACAGGTGGCGAATTCACGGCTCCAGTCGAGCGACAGGCCCATGGATTTCAGCTGGTTGCGCATCGTCGCAATGTTCTGGTAGGTCCAGTCCTTGGGATGCACCTTGTTCTGCATCGCGGCGTTTTCCGCCGGCATACCGAAAGCGTCCCAGCCCATCGGGTGCAGGACATTGTAACCGCGGGCGCGCTTGTAGCGGGCGACGACGTCACCCATGGCGTAGTTGCGCACATGGCCCATGTGCACCCGGCCCGAAGGATAGGGGAACATTTCGAGGACGTAATATTTTTCGCGCGGATCGTTGTTGTCGGTGACGAAAACGCTGTTTTCGTTCCACGTCTTCTGCCAACGGGGTTCGGTGTCGCGCGGATTATAACGTTCGGAGGCCATGGGATCGATATTCCAGGAAATCAGGGAGAATTGGCCGTGACCTTCATCATGAAACCGTCCAAGCGTCAAGTTTTCCGCCGGCCGGGTCAGGCAAAGTTTATCACGGGTGGAGCACCGAAGCTTGGCAACGGTGAGGCGAAGGTTTAGCTAACGCAGAGAACCATGCGACAGATGAGGATGGCATGACGCAATTGCAAGAACGTCTCGAGGCGGTGAAAGGCCGGATAACAGCCGCCGAACGGAAGGCAGGCCGCCCCGCGGGCGCGGTGACGCTTGTTGCCGTCTCCAAGACATTCGAAGCCGACGATATTCGTCCGGCCATCGCCGCCGGGCAACGGGTCTTCGGCGAAAACCGTGTGCAGGAAAGCCGGGGCAAGTGGCCGCAGCTGAAGGCGGAAACTTTGGGCATCGAGCTGCATCTCATCGGGCCGCTGCAATCCAACAAGGCGGCGGAGGCGGTGGCGCTGTTCGACGTCATCGAGACGGTGGACCGGGAAAAGATCGCCCGGGCGCTGGCCGCGGAAATGCAGCGGCAGGGACGCACGCCGCGGCTCTATATCCAGGTCAACACCGGCCTGGAGCCGCAGAAGGCCGGCATCGCGCCGGACGAGCTGCCGGCTTTCGTGGCGCTTTGCCGCGGTGAACTGGCGCTTGAGATCGAAGGACTGATGTGTATTCCGCCGGCGGATGAAAATCCCGGGCCGCATTTTGCCCTGCTGGCAAGACTGGCCACAGAGGCGGGCGTCGAAAAGCTGTCGATGGGCATGTCCGGCGACTACGAGACGGCGATTGCCTTCGGCGCTACAGGTGTGCGGGTCGGGTCGGCGATTTTCGGCAGCCGCTGATTGGTCTTTATGCCTAGGGCTTTGGTCTTGCTTTCCAGGCCCTGTATTCCCCCGGTAAATGGGGCTAGGCTGTTTACAGCTTGGCGTTTGCATACCGGGAGGAAAGAATGCAAAGCACTTATGCCCAAACCTATGCGGCGTGGCAGGCCGATCCTGAAGGTTTCTGGAGGGGGATCGCCGAAACGCTTCATTGGTCCCGACCGGCCGATACCGTCTTCGACGCCGGAGATGGCGTTTACGGGCGCTGGTTCATCGGCGCGGAAACCAATACCTGTTTCAACTGCGTCGATCGCCATGTGGCCGATGGACGCGGCGGCCAGAAGGCGCTGATCTACGACAGCCCGATGACCGGCAAGGTTGCCAGTTTCACCTATGAGGAGATGCTGGCCGAGGTCGTGGCCGTTTCCGCCGCCCTGCGCCGCCTCGGCGTCGGCAAGGGCGACCGTGTCATCCTCTACATGCCGATGGTTCCGGAAGCGGTATTTTCGATGCTGGCCTGCGCCCGGCTCGGCGCCATTCATTCGGTCGTGTTCGGTGGCTTTGCGGCGCATGAACTGGCAACGCGCATCGACGATTTCGACGCCAAGCTGATCATCGCCGCCAGTTGCGGGCTGGAGCCGGGCCGCACGGTCGCCTATATGCCGCTTGTCGACCACGCCATCGAACTCGCCAGGATCAAGCCGGAACACTGCCTGGTGCTGCAGCGACCGGAATTGCAGGCGGAGCTGAAACCCGGCCGCGATGTCGATTTTACCAGCGCGGTGGCCGCGGAAAAAGCTGCCGGTACCAGCGTTGCCTGCACGCCGGTCAAGGCAACCGATCCGCTCTACATTCTCTACACCTCCGGCACGACCGGCCAGCCGAAGGGTGTGGTCCGCGACAATGGCGGCCACATGGTGGCGCTGAAATGGAGCATGGAGAACATCTACGGCGTCAAGCCCGGCGAGGTCTTCTGGGCGGCGTCGGATATCGGTTGGGTGGTCGGCCATTCCTACATCGTTTACGGCCCGCTGCTGGCGGGCAACACCACCATCCTGTTCGAAGGCAAGCCGGTCGGCACGCCCGATGCCGGCACCTATTGGCGGGTGATCGCCGATCACGATGTCAAGGTGATGTTCACCGCGCCGACGGCCTTCCGCGCCATCCGCCGCGACGATCCCGAGGGGGAATTTGCCCGGAAATACGATCTATCCGGCTTTCGTGCCCTGTTTCTCGCTGGTGAACGGGCTGATTCGGAAACCATCAAATGGGCCGAACGCATTCTCGACGTCCCGGTGATCGACCATTGGTGGCAGACGGAAACCGGCTGGCCGGTGGCGGCCAACCCGCTGGGCCTGGGGTTGCTGCCGGTCAAATACGGCTCGCCCGCCGTTCCCTTGCCCGGCTATACGATCGAGGTGCTGGATGACGAAGGCCATCCGGTGCCGGCAGGTACGCTCGGCAACATCGTCGTCCGGCTGCCGCTGCCACCCGGCAACCTCGTGACGTTCTGGAACGCCGACGAGCGGTTTCGCGCCGCCTGCCTGGAGGAATTTCCCGGTTACTACAAGACCGCTGATGCCGGCTACATGGATGAAGACGGCTACATGTTCATCATGGCCCGCACCGACGACATCATCAATTGCGCCGGCCATCGCCTGTCGACCGGCGCGATGGAAGAAGCCTGCGCCCTTCACCCTGACGTCGCGGAATGCGCCGTGATCGGCATTGCCGATGAATTGAAGGGCCAGGTGCCCTGCGGTTTCCTGGTGCTGAAGAACAAGGTGGCGCGGGATGTCAGGGAGATCGAACGCGAGGTGATTTCGCTGGTGCGCGAGGAAATCGGCCCGGTCGCCGCCTTCAAGTCGGTGATGATCGTCCAGCGCCTGCCAAAAACCCGCTCGGGAAAGATCCTGCGCGGTACCATGCAGAAGATCGCCGACGGCCTGCCGTGGAAAATGCCGGCGACCATCGACGATCCGGTCATTCTCGAAGAGATCACCGCCGTGCTGCAGGGACGCGGCCTGCATCATCCCGGTTGAAGCAAACGAAAAAAGCCCGCAGCACCGTTCAGGCGTTGCGGGCTTTTGCGTTCGTCTTTCGCGACGCGACGATCAGTATTGATCGTCCTCGTCTTCGTCTGTGCGCGTCGACTTGAGCGACTTGAGCTTGGCGAAGACGGCGTCGGCGTCGATCTCTTTTTCTTCTTCCCGATCGTAGCTGAAGCCGAGGCGTTCGGTTTCCTGGGTCGGCTGCAGGGTGGCGCCGAGCTCGGCGGCGGTCGGCAGCGGACGGCCCTTGGCGGCCTTTTCGACTTCGAAATCCAGATCGATCTGGCTGCACAGGCCAAGCGTCACCGGATCCATCGGCGTCAGGTTGGCGGCATTCCAGTGGGTGCGCTCGCGGATCTGCTCGATCGTCGACTTGGTGGTGCCGACCAGGCGGGAGATCTGGGCGTCCTTGAGTTCGGGATGGTTGCGCACCAGCCAGAGAATGGCGTTCGGACGATCCTGGCGCTTGGAAACCGGTGTGTAGCGCGGCCCCTTGCGCTTCGATTCCGGCACGCGCACCTTCGGATCGGAAAGCTTGAGCTTGTGGTTGATGTTGGCTTCGCCGCGGGCGATTTCTTCGCGCGAAAGCTGGCCGGTCGAGATCGGATCGAGGCCCTTGATGCCCTGCGAAGCTTCACCGTCGGCAATCGCCTTCACTTCCAGCGGGTGCAGTTTGCAGAACTGGGCGATCTGGTCGAAAGACAATGCGGTGTTATCGACCAGCCACACGGCCGTCGCCTTCGGCATGAGCAGTTGTTGAGCCATGGATATAGTCCTTCTGTCGGCCCGCGCCGGGGTCGCGGGACGTGGTATCACCACAAATTTCCGGAAATTAGACTGCTCTATATAGGCATTGTGTCATAATTGCAATTCTCCAAGAGACAAATGACCTTTGTCTAATTGCCGGAACGGGTTGACCTGCTATGAAGGTCGCACATAGATAATGGCATCAACATGAGGGAGGAGTTCATGTCAGCCAAGCTTTATCCGGTTCTTAAATCGGCAAAAAGCCGCGCGCTCATCGACGGCGATACCTATCAGAAATGGTATACCGAGAGTGTCGAAGATCCTGATCGCTTCTGGGGCAAGCATGGCAAGCGCATCGACTGGTTCAAACCCTATACCAAGGTCAAGAACACGTCGTTCACCGGCAAGGTTTCCATCAAGTGGTACGAAGACGGTATTACCAACGTCTCCTACAACTGCATCGACCGCCACCTGAAGACGCATGGTGAAAAGACCGCGATCATCTGGGAAGGCGACAACCCCTATGTCGACAAGAAGATCACCTACAACCAGCTCTACGACCAGGTGTGTCGCCTCGCCAACGTGTTGAAGAAGCACGGCGTCAAGAAGGGCGACCGGGTGACCATCTACATGCCGATGATCCCGGAAGCGGCCTATGCGATGCTGGCCTGCGCCCGTATCGGCGCCATTCATTCCGTCGTCTTCGGCGGCTTCTCCCCCGATGCGCTGGCCGGCCGTATCGTCGACTGCGAATCGACCTTCGTCATCACCTGCGATGAGGGCGTGCGCGGCGGCAAGCCGATCCCGCTGAAAGAAAACACCGATACCGCCATCGACATCGCCGCCAAGAACCACGTGATCGTCAACAAGGTGCTCGTCGTGCGCCGCACCGGCGGCAAGACCGGCTGGGCGCCGGGCCGCGACCTCTGGTATCACCAGGAAATCAACACGGTGAAGCCGGATTGCCCGCCGGTGAAGATGAAGGCGGAAGATCCGTTGTTCATTCTCTATACCTCGGGTTCGACCGGCAAGCCGAAGGGCGTGCTGCACACCACCGGCGGTTATCTCGTCTACGCCTCGATGACGCATCAATACGTCTTCGATTATCGCGATGGCGACGTCTACTGGTGCACGGCGGATGTGGGCTGGGTGACCGGTCATTCCTACATCGTCTACGGTCCGCTCGCCAATGCGGCGACGACGCTGATGTTCGAAGGCGTGCCGAATTTCCCCGACCAGGGCCGCTTCTGGGAAGTCATCGACAAGCACAAGGTCAACATCTTCTACACGGCGCCGACGGCGATCCGTGCGCTGATGGGCGCCGGCGACCATTTCGTCAAGCGCTCGTCGCGCGCTTCGCTGCGGCTGCTCGGATCGGTCGGCGAACCGATCAATCCGGAGGCCTGGGAATGGTACTACAATGTCGTCGGCGAGCAGAAATCGCCTGTGGTCGATACCTGGTGGCAGACGGAAACCGGCGGCATCCTGATCAGCCCGCTGCCGGGCGTTACGGATCTGAAGCCGGGTTCGGCGACGAAGCCGTTCTTCGGTGTCCAGCCGCAGCTCGTCGACAACGAAGGCAAGGTGCTGGAAGGGGCGGCCGACGGCAATCTCTGCATCACCGACAGCTGGCCCGGCCAGATGCGCTCCGTCTACGGCGATCACCAGCGTTTCATCCAGACCTATTTCTCGACCTACAAGGGCAAATATTTCACCGGTGACGGCTGCCGTCGCGACGAGGATGGTTATTATTGGATCACCGGCCGCGTCGATGACGTTCTCAACGTCTCGGGGCATCGTCTCGGCACGGCGGAAGTGGAATCGGCGCTTGTGTCGCATCACCTCGTTTCCGAAGCTGCCGTCGTCGGTTACCCGCACGGCCTCAAGGGTCAGGGCATCTACTGCTACGTCTCGCTGATGGCCGGCGAGCAGGGCACGGATGCCTTGCGGCAGGAACTCGTCAAGCATGTCCGCAAGGAAATCGGCCCGATCGCCACGCCGGATAAAATCCAGTTCGCGCCCGGCCTGCCGAAAACCCGCTCCGGCAAGATCATGCGCCGCATCCTGCGCAAGATCGCCGAAGACGATTTCGGCGCGCTCGGCGATACCTCGACGCTGGCCGATCCCGGAGTCGTCGACGACCTGATCGCCAATCGCCAGAACCGCGCCGACGCGGCATAAGCGCCGTCACCAACGCTTTCACACCGAAACCCGGCTTCCTTTGTGGCGGCCGGGTTTTTCTTGTGACACGTCATCTCTTGTTTTTGCGCAGGTTCGAAGGCCGAAGCCACGCATATTGCGGCGGCATTGTTTTACGGAAATGCCGTCTCGTTGACGGCCGAACATGTTTCGCCGTCTTTGCGACCGCCATCATAGGTCCTGGCATATCCGGCAAACAAAAGGGCCTCAGCCGGATTCACGCCACTTGCGAATGTGACGTCGGCGACGATGCGGCCGAAATATTTGTCACCGGAAATATCTCGAAGCCAGAGGGTCGGGTTTTCTGAAGCAAGATCCGCAAGAAGTTTTTTAGCCTGTAGTGCGGCATTTCTCGATTGCGCGCAGCGTGCCCGCAATTCGGGCGTATCGATGCCGCGCAAGCGGACATAGACCTCGATCCGCTGTTGCGGCCATGGGCGTGCCTCCACCAGCAAGGTATCGCCATCGATGACGCGGATCACCTGAGCTTCGACGGGACCGGCTATCACGCCCTGCTCGCGGCTCCAGGTTTCGCCCTGCACCGCAAAAAAGCTGGCGCTGCCAAAGAAGCAGGCAAACAGAAGCATCCGCAGCCGATTTGAGAATATATCCATACAAGGATATAATTCCTAAAAATGGCGCCGGTCAATAGGAATTATATCCTTAGAAATCGATGGCCCGGCCGTTGATTTCCCAGTCGCCGAACCGTGCCGGGTCGGCGCCGCCGCGGCCGCCGATCTCTTTCGGCAAGGACGCTTCGTTTTCCGCCTGGCGACGTTCCTCTGCTTCCTTCAGGGCGCGCAGAGCGGCGGGAGGCAAGTGTTTGCCGGTTTCGTGCAATGTGCTGGAGCTTTCGCTGTTGTCATTGTCGGCTTGGGCTTCCGCCATGGCTCTATTCCGTAAAAACATTGAAAATCGCGGCTGAATAACCAAATCATAGGAGCCTTGGGGGAGAAAGAAAAGCGCCGGCCCCAAATGCCGCCTCGACCCTGCCGGATGACAACCTTGGAGACCGACATGAATCTCATGCGTACTGCCATGCTGCTTGCCTTCATGACAGCCCTGTTCATGGGAGTCGGTTATCTCATTGGCGGACAATCCGGCATGCTGATTGCCTTCGTCGTGGCGGCTGGCATGAACTTCTTTTCCTATTGGAATTCCGATCGCATGGTGCTTTCGGCCTACCGCGCCCAGGAAATCGACGAACGCAACGCCCCGGAATTTTACGGCATCATCCGCGACCTTTCCAGGAATGCCGGCCTGCCGATGCCGCGCGTCTATCTCTACGACAGCCCGCAGCCGAATGCCTTTGCCACTGGCCGCAATCCGCAAAACGCTGCGGTCGCCGCGTCGACGGGCCTTCTGCGCGCATTGACGCCGCAGGAGGTGGCCGGCGTCATGGCGCATGAACTGGCGCATGTCCAGAACCGCGATACGCTGACCATGACCATCACGGCAACGCTGGCCGGTGCCATTTCCATGCTCGGCAACTTTGCCTTCCTCTTCGGCGGCAATCGCAACAATAACAACAATCCGTTCGGCGCCATCGGCGTGATCGTCGCCATGATCGTGGCGCCGCTGGCGGCGATGCTGGTGCAAATGGCGATCAGCCGCACCTGCGAATATTCCGCCGACCGGCGCGGCGCGGAAATTTGCGGCAACCCGCTCTGGCTTGCCTCGGCGCTCGGCAAGATCGCCGGTGCAGCCCAGCACATCCACAATGACGATGCCGAGCGCAATCCCGCCACGGCGCATATGTTCATCATCAATCCGCTGTCGGGCGAACGCATGGACAATCTGTTCTCGACCCATCCGAACACCGAAAACCGCATCGCGGCGCTGCAGCGCATGGCGCAGGAAACCCGCCCGGCCTCGACGCCGACGTCGCAAGCTGATACTGCGGTGCGAAAATCGCGCTCCGTTCCGCCGACAGGCTGGGGTCGCGGCAACTCTCAGCCACCCAAAGGTCCCTGGTCTTGACGTCACAGAACAAGCCGGCATTTCGCCGGCCGCGCAAAAAGCAGCCTGCCACCACCAACGCAACGAGCGGTCCCGACGACAAGCCGGGTCTCGAAGCGCGGGCGGCGGCGGCCAAGCTTTTGGGCGCTGTCGTCGATCGGCGGGTCTCTCTGGACGGCATGCTCGATGCCGAACATGGCAATCCGGCCTACAAGGCGTTGAACGATGCCGACCGCGCTTTGGTGCGCGCCATTCTCAACTCGGCGCTGCGTCATCTGCCGCGCATCGGCGCGATGCTGTCGTCGCTGCTCGACTCGCCGCTGCCCGAAGGCGCGCGTGCTCTCGATCATGTCTTGACCGTTGCCGCCGCACAGATCCTCTATCTCGACGTGCCGGATCATTCGGCGGTGGACCTTGCCGTGGAGCAGGCCAACCGCGATCCGCGCAACCGGCGTTTTGCCGGCCTTGTCAACGCCGTCTTGCGCCGTATGGCGCGCGAGAAGGATGCCTTGCTGGCGCAGACAGCTGCCATCCCCGCCATGCCGTCATGGTTTTTCGACCGGCTTTCCGCGGTCTATGGTCGTGAGGCGGCGGCGCGGATTTCCGAAGCGCAGACCAGCCCCGCCGCCATCGACCTGACAGTGAAGGGCGATGCGGCTTACTGGGCGGAAAAGCTCGGCGGCATCGTGTTGCCCACCGGCAGCGTGCGGCTTGCCGCCTTCGATGGCAGCGTTGCCGATCTTCCCGGTTTTTCGGAAGGACAATGGTGGGTGCAGGATGCGGCGGCGAGCCTGCCGGCCCGGCTGTTCGGTCCGCTTGCCGGCAAGCGGGTCGTCGATCTCTGTGCCGCGCCGGGCGGCAAGACGGCGCAGCTTATCCTGGCCGGCGCCGAGGTGACGGCGCTCGATCTCTCTGCCAATCGCCTGAAACGGCTGGACGGCAATCTGGCGCGGCTCGGTTTTTCGGCACGGACGGTGGAGGCCGACATGGCCTCCTTCCAGCCCGAGGAACTGTTCGACGCGGCCCTGCTCGATGCGCCCTGCTCGTCCACGGGCACGACGCGCCGTCATCCCGATGTGCTCTGGACCAAGGGGCATCAGGATATCGCCAAGCTGGCGACGGTGCAGGAGCGGCTGCTCCGCCATGCCCTGACGCTCGTCAAGCCGGGTGGCCTCGTCGTCTTCTCCAATTGCTCGCTCGACCCGCTCGAAGGCGAGGCGATGGTGGCGCGTATCCTTGCCGAACTGCCGGATGTCCGCCGTGTTCCGGTCGCCGCGACGGACTGGCCGGGCCTCGAAGACGCGATCTCCGCCGAAGGCGCATTCCGCACGACGCCGGCCATGTTGCCGGCTCACGAAGGGTTTGCCGGCGGGCTGGATGGATTTTATGCCGTTGTGTTGCAGCGCAGCCAATAAAATCAGCCTATTAGCCGTTATAAGCCAGTGGACGAATGCCGGCACGCCCGCGTGCCGAATTGACGCAACTTGTCCAACGCTTTATCCATGGGTCGGCGGAGTAAACAATCTCACATGAAGCTTGCGAGCCGTCGGCACCTCTTCTACCTGTATTTGCGTGAAACGTGGCGACGGACAAGGCGCCGGTTTGCGCTGATGCGCTTCCGGCTGACACGGTCTTCCGTGCAGATTCCGGAACGGCTGATCGTCGCCCCCACCGATCTCAGGATCATCGATCCCTTCGTCGCCGAAGAAATCCTGGAAGGGCGCTTTCCGCTTGCCGGCCGCGTACTCGCCACCAATGGCGAATCGCCCTTCGTGATGGACATGCCTTCGCGGGCTTTCGCACACAGGCTTCACGGTTTTACCTGGCTTCGCCATATCCGCGCCGATAAGACGGACAATGCCTGTTCGAATGCCCGCGCCATCGTCGATCAGTGGATCCATATGCATGGCCGTCGCGTCGGCGGTGTCGCCTGGGATCTCGATGTCACGGCGCAGCGGCTCATCTCCTGGCTGTCCCATTCGCCCGTCGTGTTGCAGGGCGTGGAGAGCGGATTTTACCGGCGCTTCATGAAAAGCCTGGCGGTGCAGATCCGGTATCTCCGGCGCATGGCGCGCCATAGCCCGGATGCGGAGGCGCGGTTCCGCGCCCGCATCGCATTGGCCATGGCATCGGTCGCCATGCCGGTTCGCGCCTCGGCGCTGCGGCGGGCGGGAATGGAGCTCGACCGGGAAATCGAACGCCAGATCCTGCCGGATGGCGGTCATGTCTCCCGCAATCCAAGGACGGCGCTCGACCTGTTGCTCGATCTGCTGCCGCTGCGCCAGACCTATGTCAATCTTGGCCACGATGTTCCCGCCAAGCTGATCCCCGGTATCGACCGCATGTATCCGGCCTTGCGTTTCTTCCGCCACCAGGGTGGCGACCTCGCCTTGTTCAACGGTGCGACGTCGACGCTCGCCAACGAGCTGATGTCGGTGCTGCGGTATGACGAGACATCGGGCCAGCCGTTCCGTATGCTGCCGGATCTTGCTTACCATCGTCTTTCGGCCGGCAATACGGTGGTGATCGTCGATACCGGCTGTCCGCAATCGGTCGACCTGTCGCGTCTGGCGCATGCCGGATGCCTGTCCTTCGAGATGTCGTCGGGCCGGCACCGCTTCATCACCAATTGCGGCGCGCCGAAATTCGCTGCCGACGCCTATCGCCAGATGGCGCGGTCGACGGCAGCGCATTCGACCGCGGTTCTCAACGACACCTCGTCGTCGCGCCTGTCGCAGTCGGAATTTCTGGGGCCGGTCATGGTTGCCGGCGTTTCGGCCGTCGAGGTGTCGCGGGTCGATACCGCCGACGGCAGCGATTGCCTTGTGGCGTCGCACAACGGTTATGCCCTGCCTTTCGGCGTGCTGCACGAACGCGAGTTCCGGCTTTCGGCAAACGGGACGCGACTAAGCGGTTTCGACCGGTTCCTGCCCATCCCGGGACGCAATGCCGGCGGCAGCGATACGAGGGATGTCGTTCTGCGATTTCACGTCCACCCGGCCATCGACATCGTTCCGAAGAGCGAGGACAGCATTCTGCTCAGCGCTCCGGACGGGGAAACCTGGCTGTTTTCGGTGCCGGGGCAGATTATCGAGATCACCGAGGACGTGTTTTTTGCCGATTCCTCCGGCGTGCGCCAATCCGAGCAGCTGGAAATTGCCTTCTCCGCCGTCGCCGTGGCGGAAATCCGCTGGGAACTGGCGCGGCAGAAATAGTTTCGTTCCCTCCGGCGCCAAGCTGTGATAGGCGACCCTCGATCGCAATTTCCGCTGCAGGCTATCCGGAGCACGTTCATGGCTGTCGTTTCCAAAAAAATCCCCGCCCCTGACAAGGTCAAGATCCGCACGGCGCTTTTGTCCGTTTCCGACAAGACCGGCATCGTCGAGTTGGCGCAGACCCTGATCGCCCACGGCGTTCGCCTTTTATCGACCGGCGGCACACACAAGGCGATTGCCGCCGAAGGCCTGCCGGTGACTGACGTTTCCGAACTCACCGGGTTCCCGGAAATCATGGACGGCCGCGTCAAGACGTTGCATCCGCGTGTCCATGGCGGACTTCTGGCCATTCGTGACGATGCCGAGCATGTTGCGGCGATGAAGGAACACGGCATCGAATCCATCGATCTCGTCGTCATCAATCTCTATCCGTTCGAAGACGTTCGCGCCGCCGGCGGCGATTATCCGACGACGGTGGAGAATATCGATATCGGCGGCCCGGCGATGATCCGCGCTTCGGCCAAGAACCATGCCTATGTGACGATCCTGACCGATCCGGCCGATTATCCGGCTGCCATGCAGGCGCTGCGTTCCGACGACGGCCAGACCTCCTACGCCTTCCGCCAGACGCTGGCCGCCAAGGCCTTTGCCCGCACCGCGGCCTATGATGCTGCCATTTCCAACTGGTTTGCCGAAGCCCTCGACATCGAGATGCCGCGCCACCGCGTCATCGGCGGCGTGCTGAAGGAAAAGATGCGGTACGGCGAAAACCCGCACCAGAGCGCCGGTTTCTACGTCACCGGCGAAAAGCGCGCCGGCGTGGCCACCGCCGTGCTGCTGCAAGGCAAGCAGCTCTCCTACAACAACATCAACGACACCGATGCCGCCTTCGAGCTGGTCTCGGAGTTCCCGGCCGACAAGGCGCCGGCCTGCGCCATCATTAAGCATGCCAATCCTTGCGGCGTGGCGACGGGCACCAGCCTGCTCGATGCCTATCGCCGGGCCTTGTCCTGCGACAGCGTTTCGGCGTTCGGTGGCATCATTGCGCTGAACCAGACACTCGATGCCGCTGCCGCGGAAGATATCATCAAACTGTTCACCGAAGTGATCATCGCGCCTGACGCCAGCGACGAAGCCAAGGCGATCGTCGCCCGCAAGCCCAACCTGCGCCTTCTGGTGACCGGTGGCCTGCCCGACCCGCGTTCGCGTGGCCTTTCGGCCCGCACCGTCTCCGGCGGCCTGCTGGTGCAGACCCGCGACAATGGCATGGTGGAAGATCTCGACCTGCGGGTGGTGACGAAGCGGGCGCCGACGGCGCAGGAACTGGAAGACATGAAGTTCGCCTTCACCGTCGCCAAGCACGTCAAGTCGAATGCGGTGGTCTATGCCAAGAACGGCCAGACGGCCGGCATCGGCGCCGGGCAGATGAGCCGGGTGGATTCGGTGCGCATCGCGGCGCTGAAGGCGGAAGATGCGGCCAAGGCTGCCGGTTGGGACGGGCCGACGACCCGCGGTTCGGCCGTGGCCTCCGAGGCCTTCCTGCCCTTCGCCGACGGCCTGCTGGAAGCGATCGCTGCCGGTGCCACCGCCGTCATCCAGCCAGGCGGTTCCATGCGTGATGAAGAGGTGATTGCTGCGGCCGACGCCCATGGCATCGCCATGGTCTTCACCGGCATGCGGCATTTCCGTCACTGATATTTTTGAGCCGTTCCGGTCTGCTTCCGGTGCGGCGTAAAAAGATCGAGCCGGCCGGGTCATGTCCCAGCCGGCTCTTTCGTTTTTTCGGCAGGATAAGGTGTTGCAACCAGCAGGATCAGCCCTGCCAGCAGGAAGACAAGCAGCGTCGCCATGCCGAAGCGGGCGGAGCCGCTCCAATAGGTGACGAGCGAGAAGCTCAGCGTTGCCATGAAGCTGGTGGCGCGGCCCGACAGCGCATAGATGCCGAAATAACGCCCGGCTTCCGAGGGGCTGACGCTGCGCGCCAGATAGGACCGCGACGACGCCTGGACCGGACCGAAGGACAGGCCGACCAATAATCCGTAGAGCAGGTAGATCTTTTCCGCAGCGGTGCCGAACAGGCCGCCGCCGTCGGCGGTGGGAAGCTGCACGAGTCCGAAGAGCGTGAAGCCCTGCCCCGTCGAGACCATGCCGAAGGTGGCGGCGAGCAGCAGCACGAGGCTGATCAGGACCGTGACCTTGGAGCCGAGATGCCGGTCGATGCTGCCGGCGGCCCAGCAGCCGAAGATGGCGACGACATTGAGAATGATGCCGAAAACGCCGATCTCGATCGTCGCCCAGCCGAACATGGCGGCGGCGAAGGTGCCGCCCAGGATCAAAAGGCCGTTGACGCCATCCTGATAGAGCATGCGCGCCACGAGAAACCGCAGGATGCCGGCCCTGTGCTTGAGTTCGCCGAGCGTCGTACCGAGCTCGCGCAACCCGGTGCGAACGGCGGCGGCAAACGGCAGCCCGCGCGGCGCATCCGGTGTGAAGAAGAACATCGGCAGGATGAACAGCAGGTACCAGACGGCGGAAATCGGTCCGGTGATCCGCGCATCCTCTCCAGCTTTGGCATCCAGTCCGAACAGCGGATCGAGCCCGAGAAGCGTTTTTCCGCTCTCGGGATTGGCGGCCAGGAACGCCACGACGGTGATCAGCACGATCATGCCGCCGAGGTAACCGAGGCCCCAGGCGAGGTTGGAAATGCGCCCGACATCCCGCTTGTCGACCAGCCGCGTCATCATCGAATCGTTGAAGACGATCGAAAACTCCGCCGAGATCGATGCCAGCACCATGAAGACGATCGGATAGATGATCGGCGAGCCGGGTTCGGCAAACCAGAGCAGGCACAGGCTGACGATCTTGATCGCCGCGAAAAAGGCGATCCACGGCTTTCTGGCGCCGGACTGGTCGGCGATCGAGCCGAGGATCGGCGACAGGACGGCGATGATGATCGCCGAAACCGTCGCCATGTTGCTCCAGGCCGCTTGCGCGCCCACGGGATCTTCCGTCAGGCGCGCGACAAAATAGGGACCGAAGATGAAGGTCGTCACCACGGTGAAGAACGGCTGGGCGGCCCAGTCGAAGAGCATCCAGCCCCAGATGCCCCGTGAGGATCTTGGCAGCGTTTCCGTTGCCAAGCTCGTCACGCTGTCCTTCTCCCTGCCGTCGGAGCGTATGGCGTCATTCCGTCAGGCCCCGGGCCAGGTCGCCAAGCAGGCCGGCGGCGACGGTCAGCTTGGCAAGGCTGGCATCGCCGCTGTCGCCGAGCAGCACCAGCTGTTCGCCGAGACGGTTGATGCGAATGCGATCTTCCGCCTGCCAGGCCTGGACCGGCTGCTTCTCCTTCGGATGACGCGTCAGCGCCGTCGTGACGATGTCGCGCCGTGCCGCCGAGATCTGGTCGAGGCTGCGGGACAGCGCCAGGTTCTCGTAATGATCGGCGGGCATGATGCGCTGGCCGCCGGCGAGCAGCCGGCCGATGCGGAAGGTCTGCGACACCGCAAAATAGCATTCGGCGGCGCGCACGAGATTGTGACCGGTGCGGGCGGCGATCTGCATGATCTCCGGCGTCAGGACGAGGCCGAGCAGGCCGGCGACATCCTTGGCCAGCGCTTCCGGCACGCCGGACGCCACGTATTCCGCTTCCCGCTCCTCGACCTCCTTCGCCATGTCCGCCGGCATGACGGACTGGATGCTCGACTTCAACCCCTTGACGCCCGCCAGCAGCCGGGCGCCGGCTTCCTCGACCGTGCCTTTTTCCAAGCCGGTCTTGAGGATCAGCCGGGTAATGCCGGCATAGAAGCTGCCGATATCGGCATAGAGGCGGTTCTGTGCCTGGCCGCCGATCTTGCCGTCCAGCGCATCGGTTTCGGCCCAGAGGCGGGTCAGGCCGAAACCGTCGCGTGCCAGCGAGGCAGCCTTGACCACTTCGGAAGAGGTCGCACCCGTCGCATCGCTCATCTGCACCACAAAACCGGGACCGCCGCGGTTGATGACCTCGTTGGCGAGCACGGTGGCGATGATTTCACGGCGCAGGCGGTGGGCGGCGATGTCGCCGGCATAGGCCTTCTGCATCTTGCCCGGGAAATACTGCATCAGCACGCTCTGGAAGGCTGCATCGTCAGGCAGGTCGCCGGAGATCAGCGCGTCGAAGAGCACGAGCTTGGCGTAAGAGAGCAGCACGCCGATCTCCGGCCGCGTCAACGGCTTTCCGGCGGCATACCGTTCGGCGAGCGCCGCATTGTCCGGCAGGACTTCCACCTTGCGGTTCAGCTGGCCGGCCGCTTCCAGCACGTTCATGAGCCGGCTCAGTTCTTCGGCGTTGCCCTGCCCTTTTCGCTCCGTCATCGAGATCGCCAGCGACTGCAGGTAGTTGTTGCGCAGCACCAGGGCAGCGACCTCGTCGGTCATCGAGGAGAGCAGCTGGTTGCGTTTCGGCCGCGGCAGGCGGCCGTCCTGCATCGGGATCGACAGGGCGATCTTGATGTTGACCTCGACGTCGGACGAATTGACGCCGGCCGAGTTGTCGATGGCGTCCGAGTTGCAGCGGCCGCCCTTCAGCGAGTAGGCGATGCGGCCGCGCTGCGTCACGCCAAGGTTGGCGCCCTCGCCGATGACGCGGGCGCGCACCTCGTCGGCGGTGACGCGGATCGGGTCGTTGGCACGGTCGCCGACATCCGTATCGGTTTCATTCAGCGCCTTGATATAGGTGCCGATGCCGCCGAACCACAGGAGATCGACCTGCGCCCGCAGGATGGTGCTCATGATTTCGAAGGGCGTCGCCACCGTCTTGTCGAGGCCGATGGCGGCTGCCGCCTGCGGCGTCAGGCTGACGGATTTTTCCGAACGCGAGATGATCATGCCGCCGGCGGACAGGCGCGAACGGTCGAAATCCTGCCAGCTCGACCGCGGCAGGCCAAACAGCCGCTTGCGCTCGGCAAAGGTGGTAGCCATGTCCGGATCGGGATCGATGAAGATGTCGCGATGGTCGAAGGCGGCGATCAGCCGGATCTTTTCCGACAGCAGCATGCCGTTGCCGAAGACGTCGCCCGACATGTCGCCGACGCCGGCGACGGTGAAGGGCGTCGTCTGGATGTCGATGTCGAATTCGCGGAAGTGGCGCTTGACGGTTTCCCAGGCGCCGCGGGCGGTGATGCCCATCTTCTTGTGGTCGTAGCCGGCCGAACCGCCGGAGGCGAATGCGTCGTCGAGCCAGAAGCCGGCTTCCTGGGCAAGCCCGTTGGCCGTATCGGAGAAGGTCGCCGTGCCCTTGTCGGCGGCAACGACGAAATAGGGGTCGTCGCCGTCAAGCCGCAAGGTATCGGCCGGCGGCACGATGTCGGTGCCGACGATATTGTCGGTGATCGACAGCATCGTGCGGATGTAGGTCTTGTAGGCCTCGGTGCCGGCGGCGAAGACCGCGTCGCGGCTGCCGCCCACCGGCAGCTGCTTGGGGAGGAAGCCGCCCTTGGCGCCGACCGGCACGATGACGGCGTTCTTGACCTGCTGCGCCTTGACGAGGCCGAGCACTTCGGTGCGGTAGTCCTGGGCGCGGTCCGACCAGCGCAGGCCGCCGCGCGCCACCTTGCCGAAGCGCAGGTGCACGCCTTCCACCTCGACGCCGTAGACGAAGATTTCGCGGAAAGGCCGCGGTTCCGGCAGGCCGTCCAGCAGTTTCGGATCGAGCTTGAAGGCGAGCATCGCCTTCGGCGAACCATCGGCGTTGTGCTGGAAATAGTTGGTCCGCAGCGTCGAATCGATGGCGTTGACGAAGCGGCGCAGGATGCGGTCGTCGTCGAGGCTCGGCACGGAGGCGAGCGCCGTCTCGATCTTCTGGTGCAGCTCCGTGAGTTTCTTGATGCGGACCTTTTCGGCGAGATCGGGGGCCAGCATGGTGTTGAACAACTGGAAGATCAGCGCGGCGATTGCCGGATATTTCCCGAGCGTGTCGGCGATATAATCCTGCGAATAGGCGATGCCCGTCTGCCGCAGATAGCGGGCATAGGCGCGCAGCACCGTCACTTCGCGGCCGTTGAGATCTGCCGAAAGGATGAGACGGTTGAAGCCGTCATTGTCGATGCGGCCTTCGAAGGCGGCGATGAAGGCATCCTCCAGAACCTTGCCGTGCCTGGCGAGGTCGACCCGGCGGCCGTTTGCCGTCTCGAGGATCATGTCGTGCAGCACCACCAGGGCCTCACCGTCCTTACGGGCGACATGAATGTCGAAGGTGCGTTCGCTGATGACGTTGAAGCCGAGGTTTTCGAGCAGCGGCACGCGGCGTGACAGGGCGAGGTTCTGGCGGCCGTGGAAGATCCGCAGCGACAGGGTTTTGACGCCGTCGCTGTCGCGGTTATGGAAGCCGATGCGGATCGCTGCACCTTCGGCGCAGGCGGTGATGTTGGCGAGGTCGGCAACCGTGTCCTCAGGCGTGAACGCTTCCTGGTAGGCCTGGCCGACGTCGATCGCCGGGGCTTTCGGTCCGGCCAACGCCGCAAAGCGCTCGTCCCAGCGCGAGGCGATGCGGCGGATCGTTTCCTCCAGCCTGGCCTGCGGGATGCGCGGCGTGGCGCCGGCGGAGCGGCCGATGATGAAATGCACCCGGGCGACGCCACCCTCGGGGAAAGCCGGATAATAGGCGGAAACCCGGCCGTCATAGACGGTCTTCAGATAGTCGCCGATCTTTTCCCGGACGACGGAATTGTATTCCTCGCGCGGCACGTAGACGATCACCGATACGAAACGGTCGAAATGATCGATGCGCGGCAGCACGCGCACGCGCGGCCGTTCGGACAGTTCGTTGATCTGTTCGCAGAAACGCGCCAGCAGGCTGGTATCGATCTGGAACAGATCGTCGCGCGGATAGGATTCCAAGGTGTTCTGCAGCGTCTTGCCGGAATGGCTCTTCGGGTCGAAACCGAAATGGTCGATGACCTTCTCGACCTTGGAACGCAGCAGCGGGATCTGTGCGGCGGCATAAGTATAGGCCGTCGAGGTGAACAGGCCGACGATGCGCAGCTCGCCGACGACATTGCCCTCCTCGTCGAAACGCTTGACGCCGATGTAATCCATGTAGGCGCGACGATGCACGACGGACTTGACGTTGGCCTTGGTGACGATCAGGAAATCCGGCCCCTGCAGGAAGGCGAGGATTTCCGGGGTGGTCATCACCGCGTCCTTGCCCTGGCGCAGCACGCGGACATCGGGATCGGAGAGGATGCCGAGGCCGGTGCCCTTGTCGCGCTCGATCTTCGCCTCTTCGCCCTTGCCGGAATAGACGTAGTCGCGCATGCCGAGGAAGGTGAAATTGTCCTGGCGCAGCCAGTCGAGGAAGGCATAGGCCTCGTCGCGGTCGGTCTTGCGGCGGGTGCCGCCGAAGGCGGCGAGCTCGCTCATCACCGTGTCCAGGCGCGACAGCATCGGCTGCCAGCCGTCGACGGCGACATGCACCTGGTTGAGCAGGTGTGTCAGGCGGTTTACCAGATCGGCCGCCTGCTCCGCCGTCAGCGGCGCCAGATGCAGCTGAATGTGGCTGACCCGGCTTTCCGGCGTGCCGGGGCGATCGGCGGAATACAGGGTGACTTCCCCGTCGGCCTGCCGCAGCAGGATCGGATGAACGGCGAGATGGATGTCGCGATAAGAAGAGGTAACCTCGCCCATGACCGAGTCGTAGAGGAAAGGCATGTTGCGGTCCGTGACCGTCAGCACCGAGACGGGCACACCCAGCGGATCGACGCCTGCAAGCGTTTCCACGTGAACGCGGGCGGCATTGCCGTTCCAGGCGCCCAGTTCGCGGGCGGCGTGGGCTGCGGAAAGGGCGAGCATCTCGGGAGAATAAAGCTCCAGGTCGTCATTGCTGGCACGCCCGAAGAGCAGTGCGGGATCGATGAACGCCTCCCCCGTCGCCGCGGCGATCTTGCGCGCGCTTTCGATCTGTTTTTCGCGTTTCGGTGTGTTTTTGCTGCCCATCGACGTCATTCCCCCATGCGGTTCGGCGAAGTTTAGTCAAATTGCGAATAAATGATTGTCAAATCATGATGGAAACGCCGATTTTTAAAAAATTATGACCTCGAAACGGCAAGGGTAGCCGCAGCCGCGCAATTTTTTGATTTTCCGGCCTCTTCCTGTAGATAGGAGAAGAAGTTCATCATTTTGTGAATGCGGTTGACATCGACGGCCGAAAGGGATGAACAACGCTGCTGGTGCAGATCGGAAGAGGTCCCATGAGCGAAGATAAGCGCGGCGCGGTCATTGTCATCTCCAGCCATGTGATCCGCGGTTCGGTTGGAAATCGGGCAGCCGTCCTCGGCCTGGAGGCTCTCGGCTTTCCGGTCTGGGCGATGCCGACCATCGTTTTGCCCTGGCATCCCGGCCGCGGACCTGCAACCCGGCTTACCTTTCCGGAAGGCGATTTCGACAAGGCGATCGACGACCTCATCCGTGCGCCGTGGATCGACGAGGTCTCGGCAGTGCTGTCGGGTTATTTCGCCAACCCGGCCCAGGCGCATGCCGTGGCGCGGCTGGTGACGGCGCTCAAGGAAAAGAAGCCGGATCTGATGTATGTCTGCGATCCGGTGATGGGTGATCTCGGCGGCCTCTACATCGCCGAGGCGACGGCGACGGTCGTTCGCGACCAGTTGATCCCGCTGGCGTCGCTGGCGACGCCGAACCGCTACGAGCTTGCCTGGATGGTCGGTTCGCAGCTGGACGACAACACCGCAATCATGGATGCGGCCCTGTCGCTGGGGCCGCCGCGCATGCTGGTGACGTCCGCCGTGCCGATGATGGCCGGCGGCACGGGCAATCTTTATCTTTCCGGCCGCCATGCGCTGCTTGCCGAACACCGGCTGATCGACAATCCGCCGAACGGGCTCGGCGACCTGCTTGCCGCCGTTTTCCTGGCGCGGCTTCTGGACGGGGTCGACGAGGAAAAGGCCTTGCAGCTCGCAACGGCCTCGGTCTACGAAATCCTGGCACGCACGGCCAAGCGGGGCAGTGACGAGTTGACGCTGGAAAGCGATCTGGCAAGCCTGTCGACGCCGATGGCGATGGTGCAGATGCGCCGCCTCGTCCATCCGGCCCAGCAGCGCAAGCGCTGAGCCCGGCGTGCCGCGACAATCGTTAATGACGTGAAAGAAGGATCCCCAGAACCATGCATCGTTTTCCTTCGCCGCTCCTGGACGGCTACAGAAATTTCATGGACGGTCGTTACATCGAGGAACGCGAACGGTATCGCGCTCTGGCGGAAAACGGCCAGAAACCGCAGATTCTTCTCATTGCCTGTTGTGACTCCCGCGCCGCGCCGGAGATCATCTTCGGCAGCCGGCCCGGCGAGCTTTTCGTCATGCGCAACGTTGCCAACATGATCCCGCCCTATGAGCCGGACGGGCATTTCCATGCGACGTCCGCAGCCCTCGAATATGCTGTTCAATCGCTGCGGGTCAAGGATATCGTCGTCATGGGCCACGGTCGCTGCGGCGGCATCCAGGCCGCGCTCGATCCGGCGGCCGAGCCGCTGTCGCCGGGCGATTTCATCGGTCGCTGGATGAGCCTCCTGAAACCGGCGGCCGAGCAGATCCAGAGCAACGACGTCATGACCGCAAGCGAGCGGCAGACGGCGCTGGAGCGCGTCTCGATCCGCAACTCGATCAGGAATCTTCGGACCTTCCCCTGTGTCAGCATCCTGGAGGAGCGCGGCAAATTGCAGGTGCATGGGGCGTGGTTCGATATTTCCAACGGCGAATTGTGGATCATGGACGCCAAGACCGGCGATTTTCGTCGTCCCGACCTCGAAGAAGTCGTTTCCGAGCCGGAACAAGACGTGGTTGCGCCGCCGGACGCCTAGCGCGCGGCGTGTCCATGCGTTCAGATGTTCTTAACGGCGGAGGGCTAGTTTTCGTATCCGGAAGAATTTCATGTCGAGGGCGGTTTCGCGCGTGACGGTCTTCCATGCAGTTGTCTTATCGGCGGAAACCGTTCATGAACCTGACGACCATCAAGAACGTGGTGATGGCGGCGATTTTCTTGCCGTCGCTGTTCATGCTCATCGGTTCCATCGCCGTGGTGCGCACCTCCTACCTGGAATATCTGGCGCTCGACGAGGACAAGCATTACGCCGACCTCCTGTCGCAGGCCGGCTCCATCGCCGCCTCGGCCCTGCCGCAGGAGGCCCGTACGACGATCGCCTATCTGGCCGACGATAGCCCTCGAACCACGTCGGCGATGCACGAGGCGCGCATGGCGATGGACCAGGCGCGCCAGGATTTTTATTTTGCCGTGTCCGACGCGGTGATCGTCGATGACAGGCTCGAGCAACTGCTGGAGAGCTGGAAGGAAACCCACCAGAACATTCTTGCTTTCCGGGCGAAGGTCGATGCCGGCGAGGCGTCGGTGCGGGAAATCATCGGGGCCTATCGTCCTTCGGCCCTGATCCAGCTCGAAGTGGTGGATTTCCTGGGGACGCGGATCACGGACAGGACGCTGCTGCATAAGTCGGTCGAGTTCTTCAACATCCTCACGACCCATCAGGGCGGGCTGGTGACGAACTTCCTCGTTCGCCGCAGCCTGGCCGAAAACGGTCTCGACGTCGCCGACCGTGATGCCCTGGCGACAGCCCAGGCCCTGCATCGCGCCGGCATCAGCCAGTTACGATATCACACCGACACGCCGGTCATCAACGATATCATGGCCTTCGAGCAGTCGGAGACCGGAAAGAAGATCGAGCGATTCGCGCAGGCCGTACTCGCGAACGTCCTGCCTTTGGCTCATGATTCGGTCAACGAATGGGATAAGCTCCAGAAGGTGCGGTTCGATTTCTGGCGGGCGAAGATCGGTGAAGAAATCGCCGACATCCGCAAGTCCGGCGACGACCTGGCGGCGCGTGCCCGTCTCCACCTGATGCTGGTGCTCGGCATATCGGTAACGCTGCTGGTGCTCGTGGCAGTCGTCATCATCCTTGCAGCGCGCGGCGTCAACCTGGTCGGCAGGCTGACCCGGGAACGTGAAATCCTGATCAACGAGTTGCGCAGTGCCGCCCAAACCGATCTTTTGACGGGACTCTACAATCGCCGCGGTTTCGAACAGGCTGCCGTGACGATCCTCAGCCAGGCGGTCGGCCTGCGCTGGGTCTCGATCGTCCTGTTCGATCTCGACCATTTCAAGCAGGTCAACGATGCGCATGGCCACGATGCCGGCGATGTGGTCCTGAAAGAGATCGCCCTCGTCGCACGGCGGAATTTCCGCAATTTCGATCTGCTGGTGCGCCATGGCGGCGAGGAGTTCCTGGCACTTCTGCCCGATTGCACCATCGAAGAAGCGTCGCGGATTGCTGAAAAGGTCCGGATCGCCATCGAGGCGGCGGAGATCGCCCTGCCCAACAGCGAAAAGCTGAAGATAAGCGCCAGCTTCGGATGTGCCGGACGCGAGGAAAAATCCGGCCGCCATGTTCTCGAACCGCTGATCAAGCGGGCGGATCTGGCTCTTTATGCCGCCAAGCTCCCCGGCCGCAACCGGGTGGTGGCGGATGCCTTCATTCCCGACAATCAGGACCGGTCGCGCAAGCGCATGGCGTGAAGCGGCCCTTTTTCATCCGGTGCCGGCCGACAAGGCTCAGCTTTCATCCAGACGCGAAGCCCCATAAACAAAACCCCGCTGGAGGGCGGGGTTTGCAGATCGTTGAAGATTTCGCGGCGATTACTGACCGTCGATCTGGGCACCGATATGGGCGATGGCGCGCTGATAGACCGATGCGGCGTTCCAGCCCTGCAAGGCACTGAAATTCGTCTCGCCCGGCTGATAGCCGCCGCCGCGGCTCCAGCCGTGGCCGCGCAGGAAGTTGGCGGTGGACGCAAGCGCGTCCGCCTTCGAACCGACGAGGTCGATGCGGCCGTTGCCGTCGCCATCGACGCCGTAGCGGACGACGTTGCGCGGCAGGAACTGTGTCTGGCCGATTTCACCGTGTGCCGCGCCGCGGGCGTTCGGGCTCAGCGAACCGTTGCCGACGAGTTGCAAGGCTGCATAGAGCTGGTCGGTGAAGAAGTCGGAACGGCGGCAGTCATAGGCCAGGGTGGCGACGGCCGACAGCGTGTGCTCCTTGCCGAGGAAGCCGCCAAAACCGGTCTCCATGCCCCAGATGGCCAGAAGCGGGCCGGCCGGCACGCCGTAGCGCTGCTCGATGCGGGCAAACAGCGCCGCATTGCTCTTTTTCATGCTGCGACCGCGGGAGATGATCGCCTGGCCGCCGCGCTTCTGCATGAACTGTTCGAAGGACAGCTTGAAGCTCTTCTGGCCGCGGTCGGCGCGAATGGTGGCGGTGTTGTATTGTACGCCGGCAAACGCTTTCTTGAGCACGGAGGCGCTGACACCCTGGCCGGCTGCCTGCCGCTGGAAATCGTCGACCCAGGCCGAGAAGCCGGCGGCATTGTTGCCGCATTGGGCGGCGGAAGCGGCCATCGGGGCCGCGACGAAGGCCGCCGCGCCCGCAAGTGCCGCCAGGACCATGTTCTTGACGCGCATGAAAAACCCCGTGTTCAGATCTTCGATCGTGTTTGAAACATGCCGGTAACGGCCATACCTATCGTCGTTGCCTCAACAGAACGCCAGTACATCGTGCTGCAAGCTCGCGATGAATAGAAAATCATTACCTCGGGCATGTAAAGGAAAAGCTCCGCAGTCCCGGAACGGGACATGCGAAGCTTTTATTCGATAATGGTTTCTAAAGCGTATCAGGCCGCCTGCTTCTTGGCCTTGATCAGGCCGCGGTTGACCAGCAATTCGGCGATTTGTATTGCGTTGAGGGCAGCACCCTTGCGCAGGTTGTCGGAAACGACCCAGATGTTGAGGCCGTTCTCGACCGTCGCATCTTCACGGATTCGTGAAATATACGTGGCGTCCTCGCCGGCGGATTCGTACGGGGTGACGTAGCCGCCGTTCTCGCGCTTGTCGATGACGAGGCAACCCGGTGCCTCGCGCAGGATGTCGCGGGCCTGGTCGGCGGTGATCTCGTTTTCGAATTCGATGTTGACCGATTCGGAATGGCCGATGAAGACGGGCACGCGCACGGCCGTGCAGGTGACCTTGATCTTCGGATCGAGCATCTTCTTGGTTTCGGCCAGCACCTTCCATTCTTCCTTGGTGTAGCCGTCTTCCATGAACACGTCGATGTGCGGGATGACGTTGAAGGCGATGCGCTTGGTGAACTTCTTGTTCTCGATCGGATCGGCAACGAAGACGGCGCGCGTCTGGTTGAACAGCTCGTCCATGCCGTCCTTGCCGGCGCCGGAGACCGACTGGTAGGTCGAGACGACGACACGCTTGATCTTGGCGAAGTCGTGCAGCGGCTTCAGCGCGACGACGAGCTGCGCCGTGGAGCAATTCGGGTTGGCGATGATGTTCTTCTTGGTGAAGCCGGCAACGGCATCCGGATTGACTTCCGGAACGATCAGCGGCACCTCGGCGTCGTAGCGCCAGGCAGACGAGTTGTCGATGACGACGCAGCCCTGCGCGCCGATCTTCGGCGACCACTTCTTGGATACGTCGCCGCCGGCCGACATCAGGCAAATGTCGGTGGTGGAGAAATCGTAGTTCTCGAGGTTGGAAACCTTCAGAGTCCTGTCGCCGAAGGAAACTTCCGTGCCCTGCGAACGGGCGGAGGCGAGAGCCACCACTTCATCGGCGGGGAAACCGCGCTCGGCGAGGATATTGAGCATTTCCCGGCCGACATTACCGGTTGCTCCCGCGACTGCTACCTTGAAACCCATGTTTAAGCTCTCTTTCTCTTCTCTCCGCGGGCTGGTGAGGGGAAGCCGCGAAAAACGCGGTTTCCGATCCCCGGCCGAGCCGGGGAGAGAGCGGCAGGCCAGAGACGTCAGACGGTTTTCGTCGTCGTTTTGGCCTTGGTTTTGGAAGAAACCGGAGCAGGAGACATCCGCCCGGCAGATCGTGCCAGGTGATTCCGGTCAGCGATGACATCGCGCAGGATCATGTACGGTTTCCTTTTCCGCTGCTGCTATTACGATTTTTTGCCGCGGAGTCAAGTCGCTTTGCCGGCCAGCGGCAAGCCGGTCTTTTACGCGCCGGACTTTGTTTCCTCGATGAAGGCGACGAAGCCGACCAGGAATTCCGCAAGCCGCTCGCGGATCTTGTCGTCGATGAGTGCGCCGGAGGCATCGAATGCCGCGCCGGCATGCGGCACCATCAGGCGGCCGCCGAACCAGGCGCGGGCTTTGAGCGTGCGCAGCACCGGCAGCCAGGCGTCCTGCGACAGGATCGTGCCGAAATTGCCGGGCGAGGCGCCGAGCACCGCGACGGGGCGATCGCCGAAGATGCGGGCGATGTCGGCACTCGGCCGCGTCATCCAGTCGATGGCGTTCTTCAGCGGGCCTGGCAGGGAGTTGTTGTATTCCGGCGTGACAATGATGAGCCCGTCGGCGGCGGCCACCTTCTCCTTGAGGGCCGAAACCGCGGCGGGAATCCCCGATTGTGCTTCCAGATCGCCGTCGTAGAGCGGAATGCCGTGGATGGTCTGTGCGTCGAGCGCCGCACCGTCCGGCATCAGCGATACGGCTGCGCGAAGCAGAGCGGTGTTGTAGGAGCCTTTGCGCAGGCTGCCGGAGATACCGACCAGGGTCACCATGGGTTGCCGTCCTTTCATGTGCCGGGCTTGCGCTTTCAGTTTTGGGCCATGCGTGCCGCGAAATCCAGCCGGAGGCTGCGACAATTTGCATGGTTTCATTAGACTAAAGTCATAATCCCAAAGGCGCTCTCTTCCTTGCCGCGGTTTTCTGCCACTCTTGTCATGAGCGTGCCCGTCCGTCTGGACGACCTGGAGGAGAGCAAGGGTTCCGGCACGCCTACATTTTTTGCATTCTGTGGAGGACAGACAATGGCAAATGTCGCAACTGCGGAGGGCGCCAAGGCCCGGCCCATGACCGGCGAGGAGAAGAAAGTCATCTTCGCCTCGTCGCTCGGCACCGTTTTCGAATGGTATGATTTCTATCTGTACGGCTCGCTGGCGGTCTATATCGGCGCCAGCTTCTTCAGCCAGTATCCGGAAACGACGCGCAACATCTTCGCGCTTCTGGCTTTCGCCGCCGGCTTCCTGGTCCGCCCCTTCGGTGCGCTGGTCTTCGGTCGCCTCGGCGACCTCGTCGGTCGCAAATACACCTTTCTCGTCACCATCCTGATCATGGGTCTTTCGACCTTCCTGGTCGGTGTCCTGCCCGGGTCCGCCTCGATCGGCATTGCAGCACCCATCCTGCTGCTCGCCCTGCGCATGCTGCAGGGCCTGGCGCTCGGCGGCGAATATGGCGGTGCGGCAACCTATGTCGCCGAACATGCGCCACATGGCCGACGCGGCTTCTTCACATCGTGGATCCAGACCACGGCGACGCTCGGTCTTTTCCTGTCGCTGGTGGTGATCATCCTCGTGCAGATCGCCCTCGGCAAGGAGGCATTCGCCGCCTGGGGCTGGCGCATTCCCTTCCTGCTGTCGTGCGTCCTGCTCGGCGTGTCCGTCTGGATCCGTCTGAAGATGAACGAATCGCCAGCCTTCAAGAAGATGAAGGAAGAAGGCAAGGGCTCGAAGGCACCGCTGACGGAAGCGTTCGGCCAGTGGCGCAATGCCAAGATCGCCCTGCTCGCGCTGTTCGGTGCCGTCGTCGGCCAGGCCGTCGTCTGGTATTCCGGCCAGTTCTACGCGCTGTTCTTCCTGCAGAACATCCTGAAGGTCGATGGCCAGTCGGCCAACATCATGGTGGCGATCTCGCTTCTGATCGGCACCGGCTTCTTCGTCGTCTTCGGCGCTCTGTCGGACAAGATCGGCCGCAAGCCGATCATCATGGCCGGCCTCATCCTTGCCATGCTCACCTATTTCCCGCTGTTCAAGGCACTCACCTGGGCCGGCAACCCGGCTCTGGCGGAAGCTCAGGCCAATGTCCGTGCCACCGTCACCGCCGATCCGGCAGACTGCAAGTTCCAGTTCAACCCGACCGGCACGGCGAAGTTCACCACGTCCTGCGACATCGCGACCTCGTTCCTGACACGCAACTCCGTCCCTTACGACGTGGTTGCAGGTCCGGCCGGTTCGCCGGCAACGGTGAAGATCGGCAACGAAACGGTCACCAGCTACGATGCCGTCGCCGCCGGCGACCAGGCAAAGGCGCTGAACGGCGCTTTCGAAAAGCAGGTCAACATGGCGCTGCATGACGGCGGTTATCCGCTGGTGCGCGGCGCCGCCAAGGTTGCGGATGCAAAGCTCGACGCCTTTGTTGCCGCCAACCCGGAACTCGGCCTGAATGCCGAAGCCATCCGTGCCGGCGAAAAGGCGACGGTTCCTGCCGATAAGCTGGTGGCCGACAAGCTCCTGACCGCCGAAGAAGCGAACGGCGTCACCGAAATGGCGGTCTACACGATCGCCAATGGCGGCGCCTTCTCCATGGTGGCCGATCCGGTGCGGGTGAGCTGGGTTGGGGTCATCGCCGTGCTCACGGTTCTCGTCATCTACGTGACGATGGTCTACGGCCCGATCGCGGCCTTGCTGGTGGAGCTCTTCCCGACCCGCATTCGCTACACCGGCATGTCGCTGCCCTATCACATCGGTAACGGCTGGTTCGGCGGCCTGCTGCCGGCGACGGCTTTCGCGATGAGTGCGGCCAAGGGCGACATCTATTACGGCCTCTGGTATCCGATCGTCTTCGCCGGCATCACGCTGGTGATCGGCATCCTGTTCCTGCCGGAAACCAAGGACCGCGATATCCACGCCGACTGAGCGTCGGGTTCGATCCGAAGCGGCCGGCGACATCTGCCCGGCCCATCCCCCGGCGCTTCCGGCGCCGGGTTTTTTATGTCCGGAGCGCCGGATGGCGCGGTGTCGGCCAGCCGTTGTCGCTGGTGGCGAAGACCAGGCCGTAGCGTGAAAAGACGATCGCCATGAAGAAGGAGAACCAGCCGCCGAAGGCCAGGCCGGCAATGATGTCGCTCGGATAATGCGCCCCCACCATCAGGCGGGTCATGCCGAGCCAAAGGCCGGCGGCAAGGAAGATCGGCGACCAGCGCGGACAGAGCAGCGCCAGCGCGACGAAAAACGCGCCGATGGTGGTGGAATGGCCGGAAGGAAAGCTTTCGAAGCCGGCATCGCCGGCGAGAGGATGGAAGCCGAAGGCGCCGAACTGGTCGAATTTTTCCGGTCGGGCGCGGCCGATCAGGCGCTTGAGAAGATTGGCGAGAAGGCCCGAAGCGGCAATGCTGATCAGCACATAGGCGCCGACGGCGCTCATGAACATCGCCCGTCCCCGTTCCGTCGGCGAACGCAGCAGCCGTGCCAGCGCAAGCCCCTCGAAAAGCAGGAAGGCGCTGATGAAGAGGATCCATCCGGATTTGCCGAGATCGGTCAGGTTCCGGCCGAAAAAGCGGATCTCTTTCGGCAGATCCCGGGCATTTTCGCCAAAATGGCTATCATAGAGAAGCGCAAGGATGAGGACCAGATTGCCGGTCAGGAAAAGAGCGGCCTGCCAACGCAGGCATGGCCATTTGCCACGGTTGCGCCGCATGCGCCGATCGAGCGTCGCCATCAGGTTTTTCATCGGCGTCCCCTGCCCCGGTCCCCACGCGGCAGGGCCGACGTTCGTTCTAGATCGCCGCTGCTACAGTTTTTTTAAAGCCGCCGGGCGGAGTGCTGAAAAATCGTCATGCCGATGAAGCGCGGCCGGGGCCAGCCCTCCGGCGACAGGGTGAAGATGACGCCGTAGCGGGCAAAGACCACGGCCGTGGCAAAGGCGAACCAGGCGCCGAGCGCCAGCCCGGCCACGACATCGCTCGGATAATGCACGCCGATGATGATGCGTGTCGCGCCGAGCCAGAGGCCGAGGCCGACGAACAGCAGGCGAAACCGCGGGAACAGCAGCGCCAGCGCCACGAAGACCGCGCCGACATGCGCCGAATGGCCGGAGGGAAAACTTTCATACAGAAAGCTGCCGTTGAAGGGATCGAAGTGGAAGATGCCCGTGCTGTCGTACAGCAGCGGCCGCGCCCTGCCGATCGCCAGTTTCAGGATGTGGACCGTCACGCTGGCGGCGACGACCGAAAGGCTGAGATAGACCGCCATCTGCGTCAGGATCGCCATGCGGTAGCGGCGGCGGACGTTCGACAGCCGTTTGCCGATGAGCAGGCTGACGGCAATCACGGTGACGGTGACCGTCAGGATCGTCGCCAGCTTGCCGATGTCGGTGATGTCGCCGGCGATGGTCACCAGGCGGTGAGGCAGATCCTTTGCCGTCCGTCCCAGGGCCGCATCGAAAACGAAGAAGGCAATGGCGATGACGTTCAGCGCCGAAAGCGTATAGCCCAACCAGGCCAGGCGCCTGTGATGCTGCGCTCTCGCCCGATAGCGTTGCGCCAGTCGCGCCAGGAAACGGTTATGGACGGATATGGGCAGGATCATCGCTCCGGTCGGCCACGGTCCTGGCGGAGATAGGAAGGGCAGGACCTTCCGTCAATGAAACGCCGCCTCTCCAAAGTGGAGAAGCGGCGTTTTATGTTTCACGTGAAAAGCGGAAATGCCTTACGCCGAAATCGCCTTGAACTCGGCGAGGATCGCCTCGCCCATCTCGACGGTGCCGACCTGCTTGCAGCCTTCGGCCATGATGTCGCCGGTGCGGATACCCTTGTCGAGCACGTTGGCGATGGCCTTTTCCAGGTTATCCGCCTCGGTGACGAGGTTGAAGGAATAACGCAGGCACATGGCGAAGGAAGCGATCATGGCGATCGGGTTGGCGATGCCTTTGCCGGCGATGTCGGGAGCCGAACCGTGCACCGGCTCGTACAGCGCCTTGCGCTTGCCGGTCTTGGCGTCCGGGGCGCCGAGCGATGCGGACGGCAGCATGCCGAGCGAACCGGTCAGCATGGCGGCGACGTCGGAGAGCATGTCGCCGAACAGGTTGTCGGTGACGATGACGTCGAACTGTTTCGGCTGGCGCACCAGCTGCATGCCGCCGGCATCCGCCAGCATGTGCTCGAGCTGCACGTCGGAATATTTCGCCTTGTGCGTTTCCGTCACCACCTGGTTCCAGAGCACGCCCGACTTCATGACGTTGCGCTTCTCCATCGAGCAGACGCGGTTCTGGCGGGTGCGGGCCAGTTCGAAGGCGACGCCGGCGATGCGCTCGATCTCGTAGGTATCATAGACCTGGGTGTCGATGCCGCGCTTCTGGCCGTTACCGAGGTCGATGATTTCTTTCGGCTCGCCGAAATAGACGCCGCCGGTGAGTTCGCGCACGATCAGGATGTCGAGGCCTTCCACCAGTTCCGGCTTCAGCGACGAGGCGGCCGCGAGCGCCGGGTAGCAGATCGCCGGGCGCAGGTTGGCAAACAGTTTCAGGTCCTTGCGCAGGCGCAGCAGGCCGGCTTCCGGGCGAACCTCGTAAGGAACGGCATCCCACTTCGGGCCGCCGACGGCGCCGAACAGCACGGCATCGGCGGCGAGCGCTTTGGCCATGTCCTCTTCCGAAACGGCAGAGCCATGCGCATCATAGGCCACACCGCCGACCAGGCCTTCGTCGAGAACGAAACCCGTGCCTTTCGCCTCGTTCAGATAGGCGATGATCTTGCGGACCTCGGCCATGGCTTCCGGACCGATGCCGTCACCCGGCAGAAGGAAAAGATTGCGCACTGTCATGGAAAAACCCCTGTATTGGGACGCTTGTTTTGGGAAAGACGTTGCGGGCGTTCTTAAACGCCGCAGTCCTGTATTTCAAGCAGCGTCACTGCGATCTTGGCGAGGTTTTGCCGTGCGGCTACAGGTGAGCGGCGCAAGGCGGGCCGCCGTCCTGCGGGCAACAAAAAAGCAGCCCTGGACCGGGCTGCTTCATGATGATGACCGTCTTCTCGCCGGATCTGGCTCAGGCCCAGGGGCGGCTTTCTGCATTCGACTTCTCGAAGCTGTCGATGCTGGCCGCCTTTTCGAGCGTCAGGCCGATGTCGTCGAGGCCGTTGAGCAGGCAGTGGCGCTTGAAGGCGTCGATGTCGAAGGAGATGCGACCACCGTCCGGACCGGTGATTTCCTGCTCTTCGAGATCCACCGTCAGGATGGCGTTGGAGCCGCGCTGGGCGTCGTCCATCAGTTTTTCCAGATCTTCCGGGCTGACGACGATCGGCAGGATGCCGTTCTTGAAACAGTTGTTGTAGAAGATGTCGGCGAAGCTGGTGGAGATGACGCAGCGGATACCGAAATCGAGCAGGGCCCACGGTGCATGCTCACGCGAGGAGCCGCAGCCGAAATTGTCGCCGGCAACCAGGATTTTTGCGTTCTGGTAGGCGGGCTTGTTGAGCACGAAGTCTTCGTTCAGGCTGCCGTCTTCCTTGTAGCGGGCTTCGGCGAAAAGGCCGGTGCCAAGACCAGTCCGCTTGATCGTCTTCAGGTAATCCTTCGGAATGATCATGTCGGTGTCGATGTTGACGACCGGGAGCGGCGCAGCGACGCCGGTGAGCTTTGTAAACTTATCCATGGGACCTGCCTTGTATCATGCGGACGTGTGTCATGCGGATTTCCCCTGCCAATAGAGGAAATCCGGGCAAAATTGAAGGAGAATTTTGACAGGCGTCCGTCGCGGCAGGCCGGCAGCATGCTGCCGGAGAGCGAATCACATGTCGATGATCGTGCCGCGGCCGTCGTTCCAGACGCGATTCGGCTGGCGGCCAGTGCGGGCACGCACCGGAGCCGGTTTCAGCTTCATGGAAACGGCACGGGCGATCATCACGGCCGCAAGCACGCCGGCAAAGGCAAGTGTCACGGAAAAGGTGAGGAACGCAAGCACGGCGACCAGAGTAACGGCGGAGAGGGTGAAGAAGAATGAACGGAGGTTCTGCATGATTTTCAAGCCTTTCTCTGATTGCAATGTGGTCCCTTGATTGCCCTTGTGCAAGGGGAGCGTGGCATTTTGTTGACTTGCGCCGCCGGTCAAAGCTTGGCAGAACTTGGTCATGCCTGCTTCGTCGCATTTCCGCTCCGTCCATCTGCGCCGCTCGGTCCTCAGCGTGCCCGCCATCAACCGCAGGGCGCTTGAAAAGGTGCACGAACTGGATTGCGATGCGGTGATTTTCGACCTGGAGGATTCGGTCGCACCGGAGAAAAAGGCCGAAGCGCGCGACAACCTGAAACGGTTTTTTTCGCAAACGCCGCTTGCCGGCCGCGAAGCCATCATTCGCATCAATGCCCTGTCCTCGGATTTCGGCGCCGAGGACATGGAGACCGTGCTGGCGCTGCGTCCGCAGGCCGTGCTGCTGCCGAAGGTCGACAGCCCCGATGACATCCTGGCGGTTTCCGATCTCCTCGATGAAAACGACGCGCCGGAGAGCCTGCGGATCTGGGCGATGGTGGAGACCCCGCGCGCCATCCTCAATATCGCGGCGATCGCCGAGACCGGGCGCACCGAAGGGCCGCGGCTCGATTGTTTCGTCGTCGGCCTCAATGACCTGCGCAAGGAGACCGGCGTCCTGCCGCTGCCCGGCCGCACCTATCTCGTGCCGTGGCTGATGCAGGTGGTTCTCGCCGCCCGCGCCTACGGCCTCGACGTCATCGACAGCGTCTGCAACGATTTTCGCGATCTCGACGCCTATGATACCGAGTGCGGCCAGGGCCGCGCCATGGGGTTCGACGGCAAGATGCTGATCCACCCCGCCCAGATCGACGCCGCCAACCGGCATTTTGGCCCGGCTGAAGCGGCCGTCAGGGAGGCCAAGGCGATCATAACCGCCTTCGCCGATCCCGCCGCCGCCGGCCTCGGCGTCGTCAATCTCGACGGACGCATGGTCGAGCGCCTGCATCTTGAAGAGGCCGAGCGATTGATGCAGAAAGTCCGCCTCATTGCCGAACGAAAGGCTGCCCGATGAAACTCTACCGCTTCCTGACCGGTCCCGACGACGCGTCCTTCTGCCACAAGGTCAGTGCCGCGCTCAACAAGGGGTGGGAGCTTGAAGGATCGCCGACGCTTTCCTTCAACAGCCAGACGGGCCAGATGATCGCCGGCCAGGCGGTGGTGAAAACGGTGCACGGCAAGGAATACGATCCGGAGATGAAGCTCTCCGAGCAATAGAGCAAGTTCCAGCAAAAGTGCGCAGCGGTTTTTGCGTCCGGAATTGCGTAGAAACAAAAAGATAGAGTATTTCGCTTTCCAGAGAATTGCCCTGACGCTCAGTGCCCGTCCGCTGCCGTCTCGGCGCTTTCCTCGATGCGCTCCATGTCGTCGTCGCTGAGGCCGAAGTGGTGGCCGATCTCGTGGATCAGCACATGGGTGATGATATCGCCCAGCGTTTCTTCGTTCTCCGCCCAATAGTCGAGGATCGGCCGGCGATAGAGCGTGATGCGGTTCGGCATCTCGCCCGTATCCATGGTGAAACGTTCGGTGATGCCGCGTCCTTCGAAAAGACCGAGCAGGTCGAAGGGCGTCTCGAGCGCCATGTCCTCGAACACTTCGTCGGTGGGAAAATCGGAAATCTCGATGATCAGGTTGTCGGTAAGAGAGCGGAATTCTTCCGGCAGGTTGCCATAGGCCTCAATCGCCAACGATTCGAATGTACTGATCGTTGGCGCATGACGTTCACGCCAATCTTCGGTCTGGTCGATACGGGCCATCATCGCTCCTTATTGCTGACACCATATAGGCCCTTTGCCGGCACTTTTCGAGTGCGGATTTCGGGACAGGAATAAATTCACAAAGAATCCTGTTGACTCTCCTGTGCACCTCTGGAATCCATAAGAACATAAAGTGAACATGGAGGCGCCGCACCGGATGGCCCGCCTCCTGCCCTGATGAAACGGGCCCTTATGACAATCGAATGAGGAGTGACGTCCATGGCCGGAAACGCCGTGGCGCGAGAGGCGCTTTTTGCCCTGCGCGAAACCATCGCCCGTATCGAAGGCAAGGTTTTGCCTGCCGATACCACCTGTGTCGGTTCAAAGGCGGAAAAGCCGTTCGCAGCCCGGCCGAAGCCGGGTGAGGAGCCGTCGAGCAGATTTTTGCCGCTTGGTGTGCCGGCTTTCGATGCGGTGCTGCAGGGCGGTCTGCCGCTTGGCGAACTGATGGAATTTCGCGGCGCCGAGTTGCGTGATGCCGGCGCCGTCACGGGTTTTGCTCTCGGTCTCTGCGTGCTGCTGCACCGGCATTTCGCAAAGGTGACCGGCCGGCCGCTGGTCCTGTGGATCGGCGAAAAGGTGGTGGCGATGGAAGCCGGCCTCCCCGTGGTGCAGGGGCTGCAGGATTTCGGCCTGCCGGCGAACCATCTTCTCTATGCCGCGCCGAAGGGCATCGACGAAGCCTTGTGGCTGGCCGAAGCCGGGCTGGAAAGCCGGGCCTTCTCGGCCGTGCTCCTGGAGGTGCGCGGCAATCCCGCCCGTTTCGGGCTGACGGAAAGCCGGCGGCTGAGCCTGAAGGCGCGGGCTGTCGGATGTTCCCTGCTGCTGTTGCGGCAGGCCGGAGAGGAAGAGGCGAGCAGCGCCGTTTTCCGGCTGCGCATCGGGCCGGCCCCGGCCGTCTCCCGGCGTCTGCCGGATGGCTCCACCCTGCCTTGGAGTCTCGGCAACCCGGCCTTTCACCTTGCTTTCGAAAAGAGCCGGCTGCCGGCTCTTGCGGATTTTTTCCTGGAGTGGAACCCCCATGACCGCCAGTTCTCTGCCCTCCCCCTTCCCGCCGCCGCTTCTGGCGAAAAGCCGCAGCCAGCGCATTCTGGCGCTCTACTTTCCGCATCTGGCGACCGACCGCATCGCCCGCAGCCGCTGGGGCATGTCGTGGCGTTGCACCGGGCGTCCTGACGGGCCGCCGCTGGTCTGTGCCGCATCGGTCAAGAATGCCATGCGGCTGACGGCGCTCGACGAGGTTGCCGAAAGGATCGGCCTGAAAAAGCTGCAGGGCGTGGCGGAGGCGCGGGCCATCCACCCGAAGCTGGAGGTGATCATGGCGGATGCCGCCGCCGACCGGCGTTTCCTGGCGGCGATCGCCGATTGGTGCGATCGCTACACGCCGCTGGTCGCGCTCGACGGCGAGGACGGAATTTTCCTCGACATCACCGGCTGCGCCCATCTTTTCGGCGGCGAGGCGGCCCTGCTCAAGGATGTATTGTCGAAACTGCAGCAATTCGGCCTCGACGTGCGCGCGACCGTCTCTTCATCCCCCGGCCTCTCCTGGGCCATCGCCCGCTACGGCCAGGAAACGATCGTCGGTGACGGCGAGGCCGAGCGGGCTTTGGCGCCCCTGCCCCTCTCGGCGCTGCGCCTCGACGAACAGATGGTTCTGTCGCTCTTCAAGGTCGGGTTGCGGCAGATCGGCGATCTCTTCCACAAGCCGCGGGCACCGCTTGCCCGCCGGTTCGGCGCCGGCCTGCTTCTGCGCCTGGACCAGGCGCTCGGCCGGGACGAAGAACCGATTTCGCCGCGGCGGCCGGTGGCCAGCCTGTCCGTGGAGCGGCGGCTCGCCGAACCGGTCCAGGCGGAGGAGGATCTCCTGCATCTCGCCCTGCAGCTGGCGATAGCGCTGAAGCCGGAACTGGAAAGACAGGGGCTGGGCGGCCGTCTTTTCGAACTGCTTCTTTTTCGTGTCGATGGTGCGGTCTTGCGCCTGTCGGCCGGCGCATCGCTGCCGTTGCGGGAGCCGAAACGGATGGCCGCATTGTTCCGCGACCGGTTCCAGGCGCTGCATGACGATCTCGATGCCGGATTCGGAATCGATATTATCCGCCTCAACGTTCTGCAGTCGGAAAGTTTCTCGGCCGAACAGCAGGATTTTTCCGGCTCAGGAAACGAGCAGGCCGGCCTCGGAACCTTCATCGATCAGGTGGCCGCCCGCTTCGGTGCCGATTGTCTGCTTGCGCCCGTCGGCCGGCAAAGCCACCTGCCGGAACGCGCTTTCCTGTTCGTGCCGGCGGCGGAGGTGGTGCAGGGCCTGTCGAAAACGCCGCCGCTGGCAGCGGAAGCCACCCCATGCCGTTCCGAGCGGCCGCTACGCCTTTTCCGCCATCCCGAGATCGTCGAGGCCACCGCCGCCGTACCGGAAGGGCCGCCGGTCAGTTTCCGCTGGCGGCGCACCCTCCACCGGGTGCGTCGCGCCGAAGGACCGGAGCGGCTGGCCTCGGAATGGTGGATTGATGCAAAAGATACGTTCACGCGCGATTATTTCCGCGTCGAGGACGAGGTCGGGCGCCGCTACTGGCTGTATCGTGAAGGCCTGTATGAGCGCGAGACCAATGCGCCGCTCTGGTATATGCAGGGGGTCTTCGCATGAGCGCCGCCGGCTTTTGCGAAATCGGTGCCCGCACCCATTTTTCCTTCCTGGAAGGGGCCTCCAGTGCCGAAGACATGGTTGCCCAGGCCTCCCGGCTGGGTCTGTCCGGCCTCGGCATCGCCGACCGCAATTCCGTTGCCGGCGTGGTGCGGGCGCATTCGAAAGCCAAGGCGATCCTGGAAACATACGAAGCGGCGATGGCCGGAAAACCCTGGCAGACGGAAAAGGGGGAAGAACTGCTCGATCCCATCGCCGTTCAGCCGGGCGCCCGCCTCGTCTTCTGCGACGGAACGCCCGACATCCTTGCCTTTCCCGTCAATCGCCGGGGCTGGGGTCATCTCTGCCGCCTGCTGAGCGCCGGCAACCTGCGCTCGGACAAGGGGACTTGCACCCTGTATGCCGCAGATCTGATGGAATGGCAGGAGGAGTTGATTCTGGTGGTGGTGCCGGATCGCAGGCGCCGGGATCCGGCCGGCTGGCAGCATCTCGAAGATTTTCTGGCAAGCCTGAAAACCTGCTGCCCCGGCCGGGTCTATCTTGCTCTTTCTCCCCATTACGACGGTTATGACCGGCTAATTTTTGCGGAACTGGGCGTGCTTGCGGAAAAATTTCACCTGCCGCTCATCGCGACCAACGAGCCGCTGTATCACGTCGTGGAGCGGCGCCCGCTGTCCGATGTCGTGACGGCGATCCGCCATCATGTCACGATTGCCGAAGCCGGGTTTCTGCTGGCCGCCAATGCGGAGCGCCACCTGAAGGACTGCGCCGAACTGCAGCGGATTTTTCGCGCCTATCCAGAGGCCGTCGCCAATACGGGAAAACTGTTTCGTCGGCTATCTTTTTCGCTCGATGAGCTTGGCCATCTCTATCCCATCGAGACAGGCGACGACGAAACACCGATAATGACCCTGAAACGGTTGACCTGGGAAGGTTTTGCCAGGCGTTTTCCCGAGGGTGCGTCCGGCGCCATCGTCCAGCAGATCGGCCAGGAGCTCAAGCTGATCGAGGAAAAGGATTATCCATCCTATTTCTTGACGATCCGCAACATCATGCAGTTTGCCCGCAGCAAGGACATCCTCTGCCAGGGAAGGGGATCGGCCGCCAATTCGACGGTCTGTTATTGCTTGGAAATCACCGATGTCGACCCGAGGAAGATGAAGCTTCTCTTCGCACGGTTTTTATCGACGGAACGCCATGAGCCGCCGGATATCGATGTCGATTTCGAGCATGCCCGCCGCCAGGAGGTCATCGACTATATTTATGACACCTATGGCAAGGAATATGCCGGTCTTGCCGCCGCCGTCACGACATACCGGACCCGGTCGGCGGGCAGGGAGGTCGCCAAGGCCTTCGGCCTGTCGGAAGACGTGCAGTCTGCCCTCGTCGCTTCGGTCTGGGGCTGGTGGACGCATGGTTTTTCCGACGAACAGGCCAGGGCCGCCGGTCTCGACACGCAGGACCGCACGACAAAGCAGGTCCTCGAATATACCGGTTTGCTCATGGCGTTCCCCCGGCATCTGACCCAGCATGTCGGCGGCTTCGTCATCACCCGGGATCGTCTCGACGAGATCGTCCCGATCATGAATACGGCCTCGGAAGACCGCTTCATGATCGAATGGGACAAGGACGACCTCGATACGATCGGCCTGTTCAAGATCGATGTGCTGGCGCTCGGCATGCTGACATGCCTGGGCAAGGCTTTCGACCTGCTGCAACTGCATTATGATCGGAAAAAATCGCTCGCTGATCTCGGTCATGCCGTCCACGCCGACGAAGGTCCGGTCTACGACATGATCTGCCGGGCCGATACGATCGGCGTCTTCCAGATCGAAAGCCGGGCGCAGATGAGCATGCTGCCACGCCTTCGGCCGCGCGAATTCTACGATCTCGTCATCGAGGTGGCGATTGTTCGTCCCGGTCCCATCCAGGGCGACATGGTCCATCCCTATCTGAAGCGCCGCGAGGAGTGGCGCACCCATAAAAAGCAAGTGGAATTCCCCAAGCCGGAATTGAAGGCGATCCTCGAGCGTACCCTCGGCGTGCCGCTGTTCCAGGAGCAGGCAATGCAGATCGCCATCACCGCCGCGGGTTTCGAACCGGCGGAAGCGGACCGGTTGCGCCGGGCAATGGCGACGTTCAAGCGGACGGGCACGATCACCTATTTCCACGACAAGATGATCGCCGGAATGACGGAAAGAGGTTACGACAGGGAGTTCGCCGAGCGGTGTTTCAACCAGATCAAGGGGTTTAGCGAATACGGTTTTCCCGAAAGCCATGCGGCCTCGTTCGCGCTGCTCGTTTACGCTTCTTCCTGGTTCAAGACCTATTATCCGGACATTTTTTGCGTTGCGATGCTGAATTCGCAGCCCATGGGGTTTTATGCGCCGGCGCAACTGGTGCGTGACGCGCGGGAGCACGGCGTCGTAGTCCGTCCTGTCGATATCAATCATTCCGACTGGGATTGCCTGCTGGAAGATGACGACTTCGATCCGTTGCGGGTGGATCGGCGGCATGCCTCGATGCGAAGCGTCATCCTGACGGAAAAAGCCGTGCGCCTCGGATTCCGGCAGGTCAAGGGCGTGAGCGAAAACGAGATGCGGGCCTGCGTTGCACGGCGTGGTGCCGGATATGGTTCGGTGCGTGATCTCTGGTTGCGTTCCGGCCTGTCCCGGTCTGCCATCGAGCGGCTGGCGGATGCCGATGCGTTCCACTCCATCGGCCTTGACCGCCGCGACGCGTTGTGGGCGGTCAGGGCCTTGGATGAGAAGGCGGCGGCGGAGCACCTGCCGCTCTTCGATCGGGGGGCCAACAACGATCTGCAGCGGGAGCCGGATGTGATCTTGCCGGCGATGTTGCCCGGCGAACAGGTGATCGAGGATTATCGTGCCCTGTCGCTGTCGCTCAAGGCTCATCCGGCCGCATTCATGCGGCAGCGTTTCTTCCAGGCGGGAGTGACCTGCAATCGTGACCTTGCGACGGCCCCGAAGGGGCGGCGTGTGGGCATCGCCGGCCTGGTGCTGGTGCGCCAGCGGCCGGGATCGGCGAACGGTGTGATTTTCATGACCATCGAGGATGAAACCGGGGTCGCCAATGCGATTGTCTGGAACAAGGTTTTCAATCGTTACCGCCCCGTGGTCATGGGCGCGCGGGTGGTGCTTATCAGGGGTCGGCTGCAGCGGGAAAACGGGGTGATCCATGTGGTTGCCGAACAACTGGAAGATATGACGCCGCTGCTGACCTTGCTGCAGCAAGGCAAGGCAGGTGATGCGCCGCCGACGGAGGGACCGCAATCAACGGCGTTTGCGTTGCGTCGCCATGGCCAAGGCAATGAAAGTGGTTATGAGCGAGGTGACGAGAGGCAAAAGGCGCGCAGGGCCGCCGCCGAGGCGGCGCAGGTCATGCCGAAGGGGCGCAACTTTCATTGAGTCGCGGATCCAGGGGCCTTGTTTTTCCGGAAATGACCTCCGGTCGGTGGATTTTTCGTCCTCAACAAAAATATTTTTGGAAATTTTTGCGGTTTTATGACGCAGGCTTTTGCAAAGAATCGGCTTGGGCGCTGTCCCTAAGGTTATGAAAATACGATAAATTTTATCAAGTTTAGATCGATTCCAATCTTTGTCGATCAAGGCAAAGGCAGTTTTTTGTTGACAGCAAATATCCTCTTTTGCTTTATGAAACCAATTCAGTACGTTGCGTATGACAGGCAAGACGACATGCTGGTTTGCAGCTGCAACTTCATAAGCGTAAAAGAGATCGAAGACACCATCGTCGCGCTTCTCGACGAGGACTGTTGGCAGCTGATCGTGCCGGCAAAAGTCTATCACGCGATGGAAAAACGCGGCCGTTGCTGCGGTTGTTTCCCCAATGTGGTGGACATCATCATCCGCACAACCGAACATTACCACAGCCGGCGTGACTCGACGGACGCCGAAATATTTGATTTTATGGCCCGCCTCAAAGAATTCCATGAAGAAAACAGGAGAGCGGACCTTGAAAGGCGACAAAAGAGTCATCGAGCGGCTTAACGAGGCATTGTTCCTCGAACTGGGCGCGGTCAATCAATATTGGCTGCATTATCGCCTTCTTGAAGACTGGGGATATACCAAGCTCGCAAAGAAGGAACGTGCCGAATCGATCGAAGAGATGCAACATGCCGACAAGCTCGTCGCCCGCATCATCTTCCTCGAAGGCCACCCCAACCTGCAGACGGTTTCGCCGTTGCGCATTGGCCAGAACGTCAAGGAAGTGCTGGAAGCCGATCTTGCCGGCGAATATGACGCCCGCACCTCGTACAAGAAGTCGCGCGACATCTGTTACGAGGCCGGCGATTATGTTTCCATGAAACTGTTCGAACAGCTGTTGATCGACGAGGAAGGCCATATCGACTTCCTCGAAACCCAGCTTGAGCTTCTCGACAAGATCGGTGAAGCGAAATATGGCCAGCTGAACGCCGGCTCTGCCGACGAAGCCGAAGGCGACGAACACTAAGGTTTTTCCGCATTTTGCTGAAAAGCGGAAATTTTAAATTGCCAAGCATTTCATGCTGTTGAAAGAGCCGCCCGCGATACAACGCGGGCGGTTTTTCATTTTATGATGTCGCGAAAGTTCAAGATCTTCCGCAGCCGCTCTCCTATGTGTCCGAGCGTTAGAAAAGGAGCATCCATGAATTTCCGTTATACCATCCTCTATGTCGACGACGTTCGGGCCAGTCTCGACTTCTTCACCCGCGCCTTCGGCTTCGAAATCGCCTTCCTGCATGAGAGCGGTGATTATGGCGAGCTTTCGACCGGCGCGACCAAGCTTGCCTTCTCCTCGACGGCCTTGATGCGGCAGCTGGGCAAACAACCGTAAAAACCGTCGCTCGCAGCCCCGGCATTCGCGTGTCATATGGGCCTGATCGCTGTAGCCGAAATCTGTCGCCATCTCGGCCAGCGGTTCATCGGCGGAAAGGGCGGAAACGGTGCGTCGCGCCCGTCCGAGGCGACGCCAGAAATCCGGCGGCGGCAACCGGCATTCGCGCAATCGCCGCTGCAATGTCCGCGGCGAAGCGCCGGCGTCCCTGGCGATGCGGGCAAGCGGCATGATGCGGGCCGGCGCCCTGGCCTTGTGGCTCCAGCCGACATGCAGCATGGTTGCGTCTCCTGCCGGTCCCTACCGCCCGGCGAGGTGGCTGAATTCCGCCACTACGGTGTCGTAGACACTGCGCTTGAACGATACGATCAGGCCGGGCAACTCGTGCATCGGCTTCCACGCCCAGGCATCGAATTCCGGCTCGTGGCCGCCCGGCGGCGGGTTGATGGCGATCTCGGTTTCGTCGCCTTCGAAGCGGAAGGCAAACCAGCGCTGCGTCTGGCCGCGGAACCTGCCCTTGAGGCCGATGCCGATCAGCTGCGGCGGCAGGTCGTAGTTGATCCAGTTCGGCGCTTCCGCGAGCAGCGATACCGAACGCATGCCGGTCTCTTCGTAAAGCTCGCGATAGGCGGCTTTCAGCGGGTCTTCGTTCTTGTCGATGCCGCCCTGCGGCATCTGCCACAGCTGCGGCGAGCCGTCATATTCGGAATTGCCGATGGGGATGCGTTTGCCCGCCCAGACCAGCCCCTGGCGATTGAGCACCATGATACCGACGCAGGGGCGATAGGGCAGGTCTTCGGCTTTCACGGGGGCGTTCCTGTTCTTGCTCATGTCATTGATCTCAAGGGTTGGCATCTCAATAGTCGGCATCTCAGGGGGTGGTTGCCAGCGCCGAGACACCGACGATCTCGATGCCGCGAAGCGATGCTTCGTCGCTCCACTGGCGGATGGCGGCGATGCTTTCGTCGAAGGCGGAGGCGACGCCGATCGCCTGGCCGTTGCGCCGGGCGATGCGCTCCAGCTCGTCCAGCTTGGCGAGGATCGCGTCGGTGTTCAGCTGTCCGTCCAGCTGCACGTCGGCAAAGGCGTGCGGCATGTCCAGCGCCTTGGCGAAATTGCCCGTCTGCGTCTGCGCCACCGATCCGTCGTCGAGAAATAGCAGGCCGCGGGCGGCGATGTCGCGCATGACCGGGTCGAGCGCATCGGCATCGGAGAGGAAACGGCCGCCGAGGTAGTTCATCACGCCGGTGTAATTGGTGATCTTGCCCAGCGCCCGATGCAGGTCGGCGATGTTGTCGTCCCTGGATTGCGAGGTCAGCAGCGTGCCCGGGCCGGGATCGTTATCCGGATAATCGAACGGCTCCAGCGGCAGCTGGATGAGAATCTCGTGGCCGCTGCGCCGGGCTTCCTGCATCCAGCGCTGCAGGCTGTTGCCGCTGGCGGCAAAAGCGAAGGTGATTTCTTCCGGCAACTGCTTGATGGCGCGCTGCGTGCCCGTCTGGCTGAGGCCGAGGCCGCCGACGACGATGGCGATGCGGGTGCTGCGGCTCCCGGACCACGGGCGGGCATATTGCTCCACCGGGCGCAATCCGTCCTTGCCGATGATCGGCAGCTTTCCGAAGGGGCTGTCTTCCAAGAGGTCGTCGTTCGGCAGGGCGGCCATGCGCGGATCCTGGCCGACAGCGGCCGTGCCGATCAGCACCGGCCCTTTGCCGTCTCTCGTTTTCGGCGAATATTTGGTGACGACGGAACCGTCATTGGTCAGCGTCCGCTCGACCTTGGCGCCGGAATGCGATTTTTCGCGCGGCAGGCCGCCGGGGTCTTTCGAAAGTTTTTCCGCGGCGATGTCGCCGGTGCTCTGCGCCGTCTCCGCCGGCTTTTCAGCCTGGGTGACTTCGGTGTCGGAGGGGCGGCTCAGCTTTTCGGAGGGCAGGAGGGCATAAACGGAAACGGCGCCCACCACGACAAGCCCGAGGACGGAAAACACGGCGGCCGCGGTCAGGCGGCCATAAGGCTTTCTGGCCGCGGCGCGGTTCCTGCCCAGCGGTTCGTGGAGATCCGTTCCCAATGATGCGCCCGCCCCGATCGCGAATCAAAAGGCGCCGGCCCCCACGCGAGGGGCCGGCGCCTTTCAAGATATTTACTTGGTGACCTCGGCCTTGTCGGCGATCGGCGGGAAGGACGGATCCTTCTTGACGCCGCGCAGCAGGTCGAGGGCGTAGTTGAGCTGCACGTCGTCCTTGGGTTCCGGCGGAACGTAGGCAACGGAGCCGGAGCCCTCTTCGGTCTCGTTCTGGCCCTTGATGTGGCCCGGCAGGCTGGATTCGCCTTCCATGGTCACCTTGCCCTGCAGTTCGACCGGCAGCGGCTGGTCGACCTTGATATCCGGCTGGATGCCGGTGCCCTGGATCGACTTGCCGGACGGTGTGTAATACAGCGCCGTGGTCAGGCGCAGCATGCCGTTCTCGCCGAGCGGGATCATGGTCTGGACCGAACCCTTGCCGAAGGACCGGGTGCCGAGAACCGTGGCGCGGTGCATGTCCTGCAGGGCGCCGGCGACGATTTCGGAAGCCGATGCCGAACCGCCGTTGATCAGCACGATCACCGGCTTGCCGTCGGTCAGGTCGCCCGGGCCGGCGTTGAAGCGGCGGGTTTCGTCCGGGTTGCGGCCGCGGGTCGAAACCACTTCGCCACGCTCCAGGAAAGCGTCGGAGACATTGATCGCCTGGTCGAGCAAGCCGCCCGGGTTGAGGCGCAGGTCGAGCACGTAGCCCTTCAGCTTGTCGGCCGGCACTTCCTTCTTGATGTTGACGATCGCCTTTTCGAGGTCGTCATAGGTCTTTTCCGAGAAGGAGATGACGCGCAGGTAACCGACATCGCCTTCGACGCGCGACTTGACGGCGCGGACCGGAATGATGTCGCGGACGATGGTCAGTTCGATCGGCTTGTCGGCGCCTTTGCGCAGGATGGTCAGCTTGATCGGCGTGTTGATCTCGCCGCGCATCTTGTCGACCGCATCTTCGAGCTTGAGGCCGCGCACCGGCTGGCCGTCGATCTCGGAGATGAAGTCGCCGGCAAGCACGCCGGCGCGGGCGGCCGGCGTATCGTCGATCGGGGTGATGACCTTGACGAGTTCTTCTTCCATCGTCACTTCAATGCCGAGGCCGCCGAACTCACCCTTGGTCTGGGTGCGCATGTCGTCGGCATCCTTGGCATTCATGTAGCTGGAATGCGGATCGAGCGAGGTCAGCATGCCGTTGATGGCATTCTCGATGAGCTTGTCTTCCTGCGGCGGGGTGACGTACTGGGCGCGCACGCGCTCGAAGACGTCGCCGAAGATCGACAGTTCCTTGTAGGTGGACGCACCTGCGGCGACCGCAGGCATGCCAGCCGAATAAATGACGCTCATCGCCGTCGCACCCATCAGAGCGCCCACGAGAACAAGTGAAGCCCTACGTATCATTGCGTGCCTTTCCAGTGCCTGTCGCGGTCCACCACGGTCGGGAATCGACCGGCTGGTCGCCTTTTCGAAATTCAATGTAAAGTGTCGGACGATCCGTTTCCAGCGCCAAAGCCGTCGCGCTCGCCACTCTTTTCTCACCCATGACCGCAAGGGGTTCGCCGGCGAAGACGAATTTGCCCTGGCGCGTCTTGATCTGATCCATGCCGGACATCACCAGGTGGTAGCCGTCGCCTGTGTTCAGAATGACCACCTGGCCATAGCTGCGGAAAACTCCGGCGAAAACCACCGAGCCGTCCGCAGGCGCCGTGACCAGCATGCCCGGGGTGGATGCGATCGTCATGCCCTTGGCCGGGTGTCCGGTGCCGTCGGCATCGCCGAACTGGCGGATGATCTCGCCTGCAACCGGAAGCTCCAGCTTGTTTTTCAAATCGGAGAAAGCATATGCAGGCGCAATGCGGTTTTTGTCGGGCACGCCGCTCTCGGCGAGTTCTTTTGCCTTCTGCCGCTGCTCGTCGGTCATGGCACGGCGCTTTTCCTCCTCCGCTTGGGCGAGGGCGGCGGCTTCCCCCACGGAGGCGATCTCGGTTTCCAGCGAGCCGATCAGGCCCTCGAGACTGGTGGCCCGGGCTGCCAGCTCTTTCGCATGCCGTCGCTCCGCCTCCAGTTCGTCGACCGTCTTGCGGCTCAGCTTGTCGTTCTCGACGATGAGCAGGTCCATGCGCCGCTCTTCCTCGAGATTGTTGGTGACGGTGGTGGCAAAATTGGCCTTTTCCGCCAGGATTGCGGCAGAAAGGGTCGCCAGTTCCTGCAGGTCGGCGGCCAGGCGCTCCGTCTCCTTGCGGATGCCGGGAACGACGGCGCCGAGCAGGATGGCGCTGCGCACGGAGGCGAGCGCATCGTCGGGCGTCACCAGCAGGGCCGGCGGCGGATTGCGGCCCATCCGTTGCAAGGCGGCCAGAACCTCGGCCAGCAGGCCACGGCGCTCCTTCAATGAGCCATGGACCTTGTCGCGGCGGATATTGAGGTCCGCGAGTTTTTCCCCGCTGGCGGCGATCTGCTTGTCGAGCTGCTTGCGGCGATTTGCCGAATCGATCAGTGCCGAACGCAGGCTGACGGTGCTTTTCTCCAGAGCATCGATGTTTTGTTTCAAGCTCTCGGCTTTTTCGGCCGAAAGCGTCATGGTCCGGGAGAGCGTCTCCAGTTCGCTCCGCGTCAGATCCCGCTCGCGCTGCAGTTCGGCGGTCGGATCGGCTTCCGTCACGGATCTCGGCTGGGTCGCCGTCGTTTCCTGGGCAAAAGCTTGCGGCAGCACACTGATGGCGACGGCAAGACCGAGACCTGCCGCCACCTGCGGCAAGCGCGCTTTTTTCGGTCTGCGGTGCGGTGCGTCCATTCGGCCTGCTGTCGTCACGGTCAAAAGAAGCCGGAATCTAAGCTGATTTGCGGCCCGTCGCCAAGGAACATCGCCGTTACCGATTAAGGAAAGACGAAAATCCGGCGGCGATGTGGCCGCATCCCTCAAATTCGGTGATAGGGATGGCCGGACAGGATGGTGACGGCGCGATACAGCTGCTCGGCGATGAGAATGCGCACCAGCTGGTGCGGCCAGGTCATCTTGCCGAGGCAGAGCGTGGCGTCCGCCCTGTCGTAGAGCGCCGGATCGAGCCCGTCGGCGCCGCCGACAGCGACCATCAGGTCACGTTTGCCGTTGTCGCGATACTGGCCGATCATCGTCGCAAAGGCTTCGCTGTCGAGCGCCTTGCCGCGTTCGTCGAGGAGAATGAGAACGGCGCCTTCCGGCAGCGCCTTTTCCAGCATGCCGGCTTCTTCGCGCTTGCGGGTCGCGGCATTGGCGGCGCGGCTTTCGGCCACTTCGACAACGCGCGAAAATTCCAGGCCGATCGCAGGCCCGGCCTTGGCCAGCCGTTCGAGATACCGGGCCGCAAGATCTTTCTCAGGCCCGGCTTTGAGCCGGCCGACAGCAAAAAGGCCAATCCGCATGTCTGTTTCCGTCCGTCCATGGCCGAGCCCGTTTCGGCGGCTTCACTGCCGCCGCGACGGTCCGACCTTATCGTCCTTCGGCAAACATGCCGGCAGGAACGATCAGTGCCGCGTCTCTTCTTCGAGATCCGGGGCAGCCCACATCTTTTCGATGTTGTAGAACTCGCGGATTTCGGGGCGGAAGACGTGGACGATGATGTCACCCGTGTCAATCAGCACCCAGTCGCCGGTTTCCAGACCTTCGACGCGAGCGTTGCCGAAACCCTCTTCCTTGAGGTCGGAAATCAGGTGGTCGCTGATGGCGGCGACATGCCTGTTCGAACGGCCGGAGACGACAACCATGTAATCTCCAAGCGCCGATTTTCCGGCAATGTTGATGGTGACGATATCTTCTGCCTTCGAGTCCTCCAGGCTGAGGAGGACCAGTTGAAGAGCGCGGGCAGCGGCATCGGCGCCACGTTCCGGGCTTTTAGGGGCGGCGACGGACGCTCTCCCCTTGGCGTGTACTGTTGTCAGAGTTCTTCCTTTCCTTGGCGTAACAGCAACAGGCACTGACGATTCGGGCAGATTGCCCCAATCATCGATAAAGATAGGCATCAAACCCTTAAGGTTTCAAGACATGCGGGTTTGCTGTTTTATCAGATAAGCGCCTCTATGGCCGTTTTGCCGCATTTCGGCAGAGATGGTCGGCCGATCATTTTGCGCCGGCGGCGCGAAGTGCAGTCGAACTCAGCGTCGAGCGCGGACCGTGGATGAAGGTCCAGGCCGGCGCTCGCTTCCGCCAGAGCACGCCGGCATCGTCTTCGTCGAGCCGGGCGAAACCGAAGCGTTGCGCCATCTTGGAAGAGAGGTAGGAAAGCGTCGCGCCCGGCCGGTCGATCACGGCGATCGGAAAGGTGCAGGCGATGCCCTGCCAGTTCTGCCACTTGTCGAAACTCTTGAGGTTGTCGGCCCCCATGATCCAGATGAAATGCACATGCGGATTGAGCGCCTTCACCCTGGCCAGCGTTTTTGCCGTATAGCTGCCGCCGAGCGTCTTTTCGAAGGCGGTGACCTTGATGCGTGGATTGGCCGCCACCTTCTCGCTCCAGGCGAGCCGTTGCGACAGCGGCGCGAGATTGGAATGGCTTTTCAACGGGTTGCCCGGTGTCACCATCCACCACAGCTGGTCGAGGCCGAGACGGCGGAGCGCGATGTCCGCCACCAGGGCATGGCCCTGGTGCGGCGGATTGAACGAACCGCCGAACAGGCCCACGACCATGCCGCGTTCGGCATGGGGCATGATCAGATAGCGGCGGTCGATCCTGTCTGCTGTCACGTCACGGTCTGGTCTGGCCGGTGCCGCGCACACGGTATTTGAATGAGGTCAGCTGCTCGACGCCCACCGGGCCGCGGGCATGCATCTTGCCGGTGGCGATGCCGATCTCGCCGCCCATGCCGAACTCGCCGCCATCGGCAAACTGCGTCGAGGCATTGTGCAGCAGGATGGCGGAATCGATCTCGTTGAAGAAGCGCGCGACCACCTCCGCATCCTCGGCGATGACAGCCTCGGTGTGGTTGGAGGAATAATGGTCGATATGCTTGATCGCGCCGGAAATGCCGTCGACGATGGCGACCGAGATGATCGCGTCGAGATATTCGGTGCGCCAATCCTCCTCGGTGGCCGGCCTGAAGGCCGGGAAGACCTTCAGCACCGCGGCGGAGGCACGGATCTCGCAGCCCGCCGCGGTCAGGGCTTCCAGGATCGGCATCAGGTGCGTGCCGATCGCGGCACTATCGACGAGCAGGGTCTCGGCCGCGCCGCAGATGCCGGTGCGGCGCATCTTGGCGTTGACGACGATCGATTTTGCCATCTCCAGATCGGCGGAGGCATCGACATAGATGTGGCACAGGCCTTCCAGATGGGCGAAGACCGGCACGCGCGCCTCGTTCTGCACCCGCGCCACCAGGCTCTTGCCGCCACGCGGCACGATGACGTCGATTGAGCCGCCAAGACCGGTAAGCATGGCGCCGACGGCGGCGCGGTCGGTGGTCGGCACCAGCTGGATGGCGTGTTCCGGCAGGCCGGCGGCTTTCAGGCCGCGCACCAGGCAGGCATGGATGGCCTGTGACGAGCGGCGCGAATCCGAGCCGCCGCGCAGGATCACGGCATTGCCGGCCTTGAGGCACAGGGCGCCGGCATCCGCTGTCACGTTCGGCCGGCTTTCATAGATGACGCCGATGACGCCGAGCGGCGTGCGCACGCGCTCGATGTGCAGCCCGTTCGGCCGGTCCCATTCGGCGATCACGCTGCCGACCGGATCCTCGAATGCTGCGATGGCGCGAACACCGTCGGCCATTTCGCGAATGCGTTTTTCCGTCAGCGTCAGCCGGTCGATGAAGGACGGCAACATCTCGGTGCCCTCGACATCCCTGAGGTCTTCGGCGTTGGCGGCGAGGATAGCCGGCGTGGCAGCGACGATCTCGTCCGCCATGGCGTTCAGCGCCCGGTTCTTCGCCTCGGTGGATGCGGTCGCCAACGGTCGGCGCGCGGCCTTGGCCTTGGCGCCGATGTCGTTCATCAGCGCTTCGATATCCAGGGTCTGCGTCACCTTCTCAAGCATGGGCTGCATCCTTCGTTCGTTCTTTCGTGGCCCTGACGGTCATCACCAGGTCGTCGCGGTGCACCATGGCGGCGCGGCCGGCATAACCGAGAATGGCTTCGATCTCGCCCGACTTGCGGCCGGCGATCTGGCGGGCCTCGTCGGCATCGTAGCTGACGAGGCCGCGGGCGATTTCCCGGCCTTCCGCACCGATGACGGCAATCGTATCGCCGCGCTCGAATTGCCCGACGACCGTGCGCACGCCGGCCGGCAGCAGGCTCTTGCCGGATTGCAGCGCGTTTTCCGCGCCGCTGTCCACATGCAATTCGCCGGCCGGATGCAGCTGCCCGGCAATCCAGGTCTTTCGCGCCGTGACCGGCGTACCCGAAGGTGCGAACCAGGAGGAGCGGGCACCGCTTTCGATGGCCTGCAGCGGATGATCCGGCTTGCCGGAAGCGATGATCATGGCGCAGCCGGCACCCGTGGCGATCTTGCCGGCATCGATCTTGGTGCGCATGCCGCCGCGCGACAGTTCCGAAGCCGCGCCACCGGCCATCGCCTCGATGTCGGGCGTGATCGCCTCGATCGTGTCGAGGAAACGGGCTTCGGGGTCGAGATGCGGCGGCGCCGTATAGAGGCCGTCGATATCGGAAAGTAGCACCAGCAGGTCCGCGCCGGTCATCGTCGCAACGCGAGCGGCGAGGCGGTCGTTGTCGCCATAGCGGATTTCGCTGGTGGCGACGGTATCATTCTCGTTGATGATCGGTACGGCGCCGAGCCTGAGCAGCTGGTTGATCGTCGCCTTGGCGTTGAGATAGCGGCGGCGTTCTTCCGTGTCGCCGAGTGTCAGCAGGATCTGCCCGGCGATGATCGCATCGCGAGACAGGCTCTGTGTCCAGGCACGCGCCAGAGCGATCTGGCCGACGGCGGCGGCGGCCTGGCTTTCCTCGAGCTTCAGGGCGCCGGCCGGAACGTTCAGCACCGAGCGACCGAGCGCGATGGCGCCGGACGACACCACGAGAACATCGGTGCCGCGGGCCTTGAGCGCGGCGATGTCGGCGCACATGGCGTCAAGCCAGGACTGCTTCAGCCCGGACTTGCGGTCGACGAGAAGGGCGGAGCCGATCTTGATGACGATGCGCCGATAGGAGGCGAGCGGTTTGCGGCCGTTGCTCATCTCATTCCTCGTCCTCGACATCGTCCTGTACCGGCACGCTGCGATCCGGCAGCGCCGTATCGCCGCCGCTGCTGGCGACAATGATGTCGCGCAGCGCCCGCAACGCATCCGTCATGCCTTCGCCGGTCGCGGCCGACAACAGCATCGGCGGCCGGCCGCAAGCCTTCTCAAGCTCCTTGGCCTTCTTCTTGCGTTCCTTTTCGTCGAGCGTGTCGATCTGCGACAGGGCGACGATCTCGGGCTTGCCGATCAGGTCGCCGCCATAGGCGTCGAGCTCGTGGCGTACGGTCTTGTAGGCCTTGCCGACCTTTTCCTCCTGCGCCGAGACCAGATGCAACAGCACGCGGGTGCGCTCGACATGGCCGAGGAAGCGGTCGCCGATGCCGACACCTTCATGGGCGCCTTCGATCAGGCCGGGAATGTCGGCAAGCACGAATTCACGGCCGTCGATGGTGGCGACGCCGAGATTGGGATGCAGGGTGGTGAACGGGTAGTTGGCGATCTTCGGGCGCGCCCGCGTCACCGTCGCCAGGAAGGTCGACTTGCCGGCATTGGGCAGGCCGACCAGGCCGGCATCGGCGATCAGCTTCAGCCGCAGCCAGATGGTCTTCTCTTCACCTTCGAGGCCGGGATTGGCCCAGGTCGGCGCCTGGTTGGTCGACGACTTGAAATGGGCATTGCCAAAACCGCCATTGCCGCCGGCCGCCAGGCGGAAGCGCTGGCCCTCGCGCACGAGGTCGACGATCAGCGTTTCGCCGTCTTCCTCGAGGATCTGGGTGCCGACCGGCACCTTCATCGTCACCTCTTCGCCGTTGGCGCCGGTGCGGTTTCTGCCCATGCCGTGCGTGCCGGTCTTGGCCTTGTAATGCTGCTGGTAGCGGAAGTCGATCAGGGTGTTGAGGCCGTTCACCGCTTCCACCCAGACATCGCCGCCGCGCCCGCCGTCGCCGCCGTCAGGCCCGCCGAATTCGATGAACTTCTCGCGCCGGAAGGAAACGGCACCCGCGCCGCCGTCTCCGGAGCGGATATAGACCTTTGCTTCGTCGAGAAATTTCATTTCAATGCCAATCGTTGGGTGTCAGGATGTTCGGGAAGTCGCCGCTTTGGATATAACCGGCTGCAGCGGAGGTCAAAGACTATCGTGAAGTTCGCGAGTTATAACATACAGTTTGGCATGGGTCTTGATGGGAAATATGACCTCGACCGTATTGCCGCAAGCCTTGCCGGCGCAGACGTCATCGCGCTGCAGGAAGTCACCAGAGGCTTCGAACCCAACGGATATGCCGATCTGGCGGGCGATCTGGCCACCTTCTTCCCGGACTATTTCTGGGTGTACGGTGCTCCCTGCGACGTGCATCTCGGCGCGGTTGTCGAGGACGGGCAGCGCCGCGAACGACGGCTGCAGTTCGGCAACATGATCCTGTCGCGCTGGCCGATCCTGTCGACGCGCACCCTGCTTCTGCCGCGCCAGCGCACCTTCGATCGCCTCAACCTGCAGCGCGGGGCGACGGAGGCGGTGCTGGAGACGCCGGCGGGACCGCTGCGCGTCTATTCGGTGCATCTCGACCATACCTCCGTCGAGGAGCGCATCATGCAGATCCGCTATCTCAAGGAGCGGGCGGGGCGGTTTACGGAGGAGGGCGGCGCGCTGACCGGCGCCAGCGAATTCCAGCTTGCCGATCCGCCGCTGCCGGAAGACTACATCCTGCTCGGCGATTTCAACATGCAGCCGGAATCGCCGGAATATGTCGCCATGGCGGGCAGCACCGATCCGGTCTACGGCCGCACGCTGCGCTCGCTTAACCCGGTGGACGCGCTGGGCTGGCTCGGCCGGCTGACGGCGGAAACCTATAGCTGTATCGATGCGAAGAACCATGGCCGGCGCCTGCAGCTGGATTACGGTTTCTTGAGCTACGGTCTTCTGGCGCGTCTCAAGGACGCGTTCATCGACACGACTGCCAAAGGGTCGGATCATTTTCCGCTCTGGCTGGAGCTCGAATGAGGTTTGCCGGGCCGCCCTCGACGTGAAAGGGCGGCCCGGCCGATGCCAAAGCATGTCGCGCAAAACTGTGCAGCGGTTTTGCGAAAACGACATGCGACAACAAAGGCCAAAGCGTGAGAGCGAACTTGAAAGATCGCGATACGATTTAGCGGCGTGGCGGCGGCACGAAGCTTTCCGCGGTCAGCACCGTTTCGATATGCGGCGCCATGGCGTTGCGGGCGAGGCAGAACGCGTCGCTGCATCCCGTCAGCCGGAACCCCAGCTTGTTCTGGATACGCAGCGAGGCCGGATTGTCCGCAAAGGCGCCGGAATGCAGCGTGATATCGGGCATGCGGCGGAAGAGCCGTTCGATGGTCGCTCCCGTTGCTTCGCTCATGTAGCCGCGGCCCCAATAGAAGCGGTTGAGCCAGTAGCCGAGATGCCATTGGCCATGCCGCAACTCGATGCCGACGACGCCGATATGGACGTCGTCGCCGGTGGTGATCGCCAGCGACCAGTCCGGCAGCATGCCTGACATCTGCGGCACCAGCCAATCCAGCGCATCCTGCCGGTGATAGGGCACCGGCACGCGCGACAGCATGCGGGTGACGCGGAAATCCGCAAAGGATTCGGCGATCGCATCGGCATCGCCGAGCCTGTGCGGCCGCAGGACGAGGCGTTCGGTGCGGATGACCGGGCAGGGGCCGGCACTCGGACGTGCGGTCTCGACACGGCGAAGGGTCTGCGCGTTCATCGCATGCCTCCCCAGCTTCTCAACGACATCCAGGTCTTGCGGTCGAGCCGGAACCACTCGACGGCGACGAGGCTGCCCATGGCGAGCGACGGAAACATCGCCGATCCCTGGAACTGGAAGCCGCACTTCTGGATCACCCGCCGGGAACCGATGTTGACGACGCGGCAGCGGGCATCGATCTGGTCGATATCCCGCGTGCGGAAAACCATGTCGATCAGCGCATGTGCGGCTTCGGTCATGTAGCCGCGGTTCCAATAGGGTTCGCCCAGCCAGTAGCCGATCTCGACGGTGCCGTCGTCTATGGGTTCGATACCGCAGCAACCGAGGAAGAGGCCGTTGTCGGCTTTGGTAATGGCATAGACGCACTTGCCAATACCGCCCTGTTTCGTGCGTCGCACGAAATCGGCTGCGTCGTTGACCGTGTACGGGTGCGGCATACGCGAGACCATTGTAGCGACTTTGGCGTTGTTGGCGAGATTGGCAAGGGCGTCGATGTCTTCTTCGTGCGGCGCGCGCAGGACGAGCCGTTCCGATAACAAGACAGGGCAATCGGTCCTTAACCGCTCCGGCCTCGGCCGTTCTTCGGGAGACCTCGATTGGTCGTCCCGCAACAATTCGCTTTGCATGGTTCAGTCCTCCGTTAGGGAAAAGAAAAAGGGGAGATGGCGCCCCATCTCCCCTTTTTTCTGGTCTGAACCTGGTGCGGTCAGCCGGGTCGATGAGACGCCGGCTGTTTTAGAGCGCTACCGGCTTATTCCGCTGCTTCGGCTTTCGGCATGACGGACACGTAGACGCGACCGTTGGCGCGCGTACGGTAATTCACATTGCCGGCCGTAAGTGCAAAGATCGTGTGATCCTTGCCGAGACCGACGTTCGCGCCCGGATGCCACTGGGTGCCGCGCTGACGCACGATGATGTTGCCCGGAACGACGACTTCGCCGCCGAACTTCTTCACGCCGAGGCGCTTGGACTGGGAATCGCGACCGTTACGCGAGGAACCGCCAGCTTTTTTATGTGCCATTGGATTTCTCCTTTACCTGACCTGGGTTCTTAGGCTGCCACGATGTCCGTGATGCGGACGACCGTGTGATGCTGACGATGGCCGCGCGAACGCTTGGAGTTCTGGCGACGACGCTTCTTGAAGGAAATGACCTTCTTGCCGCGGTTGTGCTCGACAACTTCGGCCTTGACCGAAGCGCCAGCCACGAAGGGCGCGCCGAACGTCGCATCGGCGCCGACGCCGACCACGAGAACCTCGGTGAATTCGATGCTGTCGCCGGCGGCGACATCAAGCTTTTCGATGGTCAGCACGTCGTTGGCTGCCACGCGGTACTGCTTACCGCCGGTCTTGATGACTGCGAACATTTTTTATCCTTTCATGTCCGTTTCCGGCTCTCGCTGGAAACCCAGCAGGCCGTCTTTTTATCAGTCGATATTAAGCAGGAATTTCAGGGCTTTAGTGCCCTCAGAACTCGAACTGCCGGTGAAACTCCACGAAGTGGAGGGAAATCGGGCGCAAGCTACCCCACGCCTATTCGCGTGCCGAGATACGTGAGCGGCCAATTTCTGTCAAGGCGAAACCACACCATTTATCGATATTTACCCTTGCCAGACCGGTTTGCAATGGTTATGAGAACGCCCGCGCCGAACAAGCGCCGACCGGACCGCGGAGAGGTGGCAGAGTGGTCGAATGCACCGCACTCGAAATGCGGCATACCTGCAAGGGTATCGTGGGTTCAAATCCCACCCTCTCCGCCATCAGATTGCTCTAGAGATCTGATTTTGTTGTGATTTCTCTAGGATCAATTGCCGCTTCCCCACTTTGACTTGCGGCTACGCACGGACGAATGCGAACGCGTGTGACCTATTTGCAATACCTGTGGTCAACCGCAAAGCCCCAAGCTTGTAGCAATCAGCAAATCAGCACATGCTTGAAGAATGGCGCGGCCTTGTGCCGAGCGGGATGGAGAAGCTGCCCAAATTTCACCCCGCGCGCCGGACGTTTCGAGGCGTCCGACCGCCATCACGGGCACCCCATAGACCGACCCCAAAAAAGCGCAACGTGAGAAGAGGCTGACTTGCAACAGGTCGCCAGGCCATATGCGCAAGGGCATCTCGGAAACCCTCCAAAGTTGCGGATACCATTTTGAAACGCCCATTCCGATAGGCTCCGCGACGTGGAGGGGGCGAGTTTGAGAATTTGGATTTCAGTTACGGGAGCGATTTTTATCGTATGCGCTTCAGTTGCCACCGGTGCAAATACACCCTGCAGCGGGAAGAAGGGCGGCATCGATCGTTGCCAGGAAAAGACCTTTATCTGCGATATCTGCGATCGTGTCCCAGGAGATGGTGTAGCTTCGGCGATCGCCGTGCCTTCCGGACAGAGCCGGGAATTGATCAGCTTGCTGCTGGCAGGCTGATGAGCGGATCATCGCTCATCGCGGCGATGGTTTCCAGTGTCATATAGCGGGATCGTTGGACTGCCCATTCATCGTTTTGTTCGAGTAGCAGCGCGCCAA
>NZ_QFBC01000020.1 GCF_003122325.1 Rhizobium album | reverse complement strand
GGCACCAACCCATCGAGCGTCACCATCTCGAGGGCCGTCTGTTCGGGAGCGGGTTTCTTCAACATGTCCCAGTGAATCATAAACCCCCAGTCAAGGCCAGGGGTTTGTCAGCAGTCTGAGGCCCGGCGTTTGGAGCGCCGGGCCTGTTTTGTTTTTGGCTTATGGTTTTCGCGGGTGAGGGCGCGGGTTATGCGCTCCGCTCCTACCAGCGATGATGCACATGCGGCGCGATCAGCCGTGCGTAGATGTCCTTGGCGGCAGCCATCACGTCGGCCGAGATCGGCGCAAGGTCGCTTGCCGCCGCATTCGCCTTTGCCTGCTCGGCATTTCGCGCCCCCGGGATGACGACCGTCACGGCTTCGTTGGTCAGGATCCACTTCAGGGCAAAAGCGGCCATGCCAGTGCCGGCCGGCACCAGCGCGCGCACCTCTTCCACCGCCTGCAGGCCGACCTCGAAAGGCACGCCGGCAAAGGTCTCGCCGACATCGAAGGCCTCGCCGTTACGGTTGAAGTTGCGATGGTCGTCGCTGGCGAACGCCGTATCGCGGCTGATCTTGCCCGAGAGCAGGCCACTTGCCAGCGGCACGCGGGCAATCACCGCGACGTTCTTGCGTTTCGCTTCCTTGAAGAACAGATCGGCCGGGCGCTGGCGGAAGATGTTGTAGATGATCTGGATGCTGACGACGCCCGGAAACTCGATCGCCTTCAAGGCTTCTTCGGCCTTTTCGACGCTGACGCCGTAACCTTTGATCTTGCCGGCCTTCTGCAATTCGTCGAGCCCGGCAAAAACTTCCTGGCGATAGAGGACCTCGGTCGGCGGGCAATGCAGCTGCACCAGATCGAGGCTGTCGACGGCGAGGTTCTTCAGGCTGCGGTCGATGAAGGCTTCGAGATTGGCCTTGGTGTAACCGTCGGCGACATGCGGGGCGAGCCGGCGACCGGCCTTGGTAGCGACCATCGGCCGCGCGCCACCACGCTCTTTCAGAACGTCGGCGATGATCTTTTCGGAGCGGCCGTCACCATAGACGTCGGCGGTGTCGATGAAGGTCATGCCGGCATCGAGGGCTGCATGGAGCGCGGCGCGGCCGTCCGCCTCGCTGACGTCGCCCCAGGCGCCGCCGATCTGCCATGCGCCGAAACCGATGTCGCTGACCGTGAAGGGCATGCGGCCGAATGCGTGCTGTCTCATCACTCTCTCCCTTGTGTGCGGATTTCCAAGCCGTTGCGGCGTTCGCCATGAGACGTGCCGCACGGAATTTCTCGCGGCAGCTATCGCACGGCCGGCGCGAAAATCCCACAGGATAGCCGCTCTTCCCCATATCTTTCGGCGGCATTATTTCCTAAATGGAAAGCCTCCGATTGTCCGCATGAGAGCTGATGACGTCTTTCCGTTTTATCCACGCCGCAGACCTGCACCTCGGCAGCCCGTTTCAGGGGCTGGCGCTGAAGGATGCCGAGATCGCCGCCCTGTTCGTCGAGGCAAGCCGCAAAGCCTTTTCCGCCCTGGTGACGCGGGCAATCGACGAAAAGGTCGATTTTTTCCTCATCGCCGGCGATGTCTATGACGGCGACTGGAAGGACAACAAGATCGGCCTGTTCTTCAACCGCGAGATGGCGCGGCTGGAGCGCGCCGGCATCCCCGTCTACCTGCTGCGTGGCAACCACGACGCCGAAAGCGTTATCACGAAGACGATCACCCTGCCGCGCAACGTCCACGAATTCTCCACCGCCAAGCCGCAGACGTTTCGCATCGAGGCGTTGAAGGTTGCCCTGCATGGCCAGGGATTTGCCCACCGCTCCGCCAACGACAATCTGGCCCTGGCCTATCCGCAGCCGGTTGCCGGCTGGTTCAACATCGGCATCTTGCATACCTCGCTCACCGGCCGCGAGCCGCATGCGCCCTACGCGCCCTGTTCGGTGGACGATCTCCGCTCGCGCGGCTACGATTACTGGGCGCTCGGCCACGTGCACGATTACGAGGTGGTGGCGACAGATCCGCTCGTCATCTTCCCCGGTAACCTGCAGGGCAGGAGTATTCGCGAGCGCGGCGCCAAGGGGGCGGTGCTGGTGAGCGTCGAGGACGGCCGCATCGTCCACGAGCGGATCATCGTCGACGAAGCGCGGTTTGCCGAGCTGGATGTCACCGTTGCCGCCGAGGATAATCTCGCCGCCATCCTGCGTCGTATCGAACTCTCTGTCGAACCGATCGTCGCCGGGATGGACGGCAAGCCGCTGGCGCTGCGCGTCCGTCTGTCCGGCGAAAGCCTGATGCAGGGCGAGCTGCTGGCCCGCCGCCAGGATGTTCGCGACGAGGTGCAGGCCGCCTGCCATCGCGGCCACGAGGAGATATGGCTGGAGAAGCTGGAACTGCGCCTGGACCTGCCAAAGACGGTCGCGGCTGCCGATCACGGCATGCTCGATCTTGAGGAACTGCTGCCCGAAGACGAAACACCGCCGGAATTGCTGGCCGCGGCCGAGGCGCTGATCAACGATATCACCGCCAAGCTGCCGGGCGGTTCGGCTGCGGCCGACTTGCCGCTCGACGCGTCGGCGGCCGAGCTTCTGGCCGAGGCGCGCGCGCTTCTGAAAGCGCGTGCCGGCGGCGGAGGGCTCTGAGATGCGGTTCGAGCGCCTCGACATCCTGCGCTACGGCGCGCTGACCGACCGTTCGCTGGCCTTTCGGCCCGGCGCCGGCCTGCATGTCGTCTACGGGCCGAACGAGGCGGGGAAATCCTCGGCCTTGTCGGCAATCGGCGACCTGCTGTTCGGTTTTCCGCGGGCGATGCCTGGAAGCCCGCCACCCTACACTTTCCTCCACGATGCTCAGCAGTTGCGGATTGGGGCAAAACTCGTTTCACGCGACGGAGCTACCATCGATTTTCGCAGGCGGCGGGCAAAAAATGCCCTGCTGTCAAACGATGAGCGGGAAAGCCTGTTGCGGGAGGATGCGTTGGTGCCGTTTCTCGGCACTCTTAATCGTGAGATCTTCAAGCGGGCCTTCGGCCTCGACACAGAAGATCTGCGCGACGGGGGCCAGGCCATGCTGCAGAGCGGCGGCGAGATCGGCAACCTCCTGTTTTCCGCTGCCTCCGGCCTGCTGGGCCTGACGAGGCTTCGGCAGTCGCTGGAGGGTGAGGCCGGCGGCATCTTCGGCCCGCGAAAGAAACAGGATCACAGCTTTTACCAGGCGACCGACCGCCACGACCAGGCCCGGCGCGCCGAGAAGGAAAACGAACTGAAATCCACCGACTGGAAGCGGCTGGTGGCCGAGGCCGAACAGCTGGAAAGCGAGATTGCCGCGCTGCAATCCGAACGCCGGAAGACCAAGACCGAGCTGGAGCGCCTGCGGGCGCTGAAAAAGCTGCAGCCGCTGGTCATCGACATCGACGGCGAATTGCAGGAACTGGCCGCCTTCGACGATCTTGCCGGCCTGCCGGCGGATTTTGCCGCCGATCTTGCCGAAGCGCTGCACGCGCATGCGTCCCTTGCCGGCGAAGTGCGCAAGGCGGAGGAGGACACGCAACGTCTCGGCGACGAGATAAGCCAGGTCCATGTCGAGCCGGCCGCTCTTGCGGCGGCAGCGGACATCACCACCCTGTTTGCCGAAACCGGCGCCTATGCCAAGGCCCGGCGGGACCTGCCGGCGATCGACCGCGAAGTCGCCACCTACGATGCGACGCTGACCCAGCTTGCCCGCCGCCTCGGACTGGAGAGCGCTGCCGAACTGGAAAAGCGCCAGCCTTCCGACGCCGACCTCGTGCGCATGCGTCGGCTTGTCGAGGAGGGGCAGGAATTGCTGCGGAGCCGCGCCGACCTGCAGCGGCAGCAAACAGAAGAGGGCGACCGTCTGGCCGCTCTGGACGCGCAGGGTGACGGCGGTCGGCTGGTCGATCCGAAACCTTATATCGATCAGCTGGCGGCCCTGACTGCGGACCTTTCCGACATTGCCCGCGGTGATGCCCTGCTGGTCCAGGCGGAGCGGGCAGAGGAAAACCTGCGCGCCGCCGCCTTGCGACTGCGCCCGCCGGTCCGTGATCTTGCCGCGATCCTGGCGATGCCGCTGCCCGACGTCGCGGCCCTGACGGCACGGCGGGTGGCCATAGAGCAGGCCACACTCGCCCGGAATGGCGCGGCGGAAAAGGTTACCGCGCTTGCTGCGGAGGTTGCCGAGATCGCCGAACGGCTGCGCGAGGCGGAGCGGGATGGCCCCGTGGTGACGCGCGAAGAAATCGCTGCCGCCCGCGAACGGCGCGATGGCCGGCTTGGTGCATTGGGTGAGGGGCGTTTGCCGTCGGCAGACGAGTTGACGCTTCTGGGCGGTCTTGTCGCCCATGCCGATCAACTGGCCGACACGGCGCTGACCCATGCCGACCGCCTGTCGCGCCATGCGGAAAACCGGCTGCGCCGGGACCGGGCCGAACAGCGGCTCGTCGAGGCGCGGCAGCGCCATGCCACGGCCGAGGATGATCTGGCGCGGGCGGAGCAGGATTTTTCCGGCCTCATCGAGGCGTCCGGGCTGGCGACCCACGAACTGGTGTTTTTCGACCCCGCCGCCGCCATCGAGTGGCGCCGGGCGGTGGATGGCCTGGCGAAGGAGCGCGCCGCCATCGATCCGATGCGGGACCAGCTTGCCGCCATCGAACTGAAACAGGGTCGCATCAGACCGGTGCTGAACGCAATTGCCGACGCCCTCGGCATCGACGTGGCCCACCTGCCGTTGGGGGCGCTGTCACAGGCGATCGGCCGGCATCTCGACGGGCTTTCCGAGCGCTGGGCACAGAGCCGCACACGCGAGGGCGAACGCAATGCTGCCCGCCAGCGCCTGGAGCGGCTGACGGTGCAGGCCGCCGATGTCGCTGGGATAATACAGGCATGGCAAACGGCCTTTGCTGCCGCGGCACCGACCATCGGTCTTGCGGCCGAGAGTGCGGCTATGGCAGGGCATGCGGCCATCGATATGGCGGTCGCTGCGCTGGATGCGTGGAAATCGCTGCCGGAAACACTGCTGGAACGGGAAAACCGCCGCCGCCGGGTTGCCGGCATGCGGCGCGATATAAGGGACTACGAAGAAAAGGTGGCGGCAATTGCCGTTTCCGTCGATCCGTCGCTGGAACATGTCGGCGCCGATCTGGCGATCGAAACCCTGCACGAAATGGCCATCGCCGCCCGCAACGCCTCCCAGAAGCGCAAGATCCTCGGTCGCGCCCTGGCGGATGCGGAGCTTCGCCGCGAGCGTGCCCGCGAAGCCTTCTCGGCAGGCGAGGCGCGCCTTGCGGCACTTGCGCATCGCCTGCCGGAACAGGCCGATCCCGAAACGGCGCTCGGCCGCCTGAAGGACCGCGCCCGGCTGGCGGAACGCCTGCGCGAATGCCGTTCGCGGTTTCTGGCGCAGGCCGAAGGGCGCAGCGAAGCCGATGTCCGTGCGGCTCTGGATAGTTTCGACCGGATCAAGGCGGAACTGGATATCGAGACGCTGACCGAGGCCGAAAACGGCCAGTTCGAACGCCACGGCGAACTCGTTGCCCGCCAGGCGCAGAATCGCAAGGAGCGCGAGGCGCTGGAGACCGGCGTCAGCGCCGAATATGCTGTCTTCGAAAAGCTGTCGGCGGAAACCGAAGCGAAGGATCTGGCCCGCCAGTGGGTGGTGCTGAAACTGGCCGCCGGCCTGCTGGCGCATTCAATGGACCGTTATCGCGAACGCCATGCCGATCCGGTCATGCAGCGTGCCGGCGCGCATTTCTCCGTGCTGACCGGCGGGCGCTTTTCGCGGCTGGTACAGGACTATGACGAGAAGGACGAACTGCATCTCTTGGCCGAGCGCGCCGGCGGTGAAAAGGTGCCTCTGGACGGATTGAGCGAAGGCACCGGCGACCAGCTGTTCCTGGCCCTTCGCCTGGCGTTCCTGGAGGATTATGCCAGCCGCAACGAACCGGCGCCGCTGATCGTCGACGACATCTTCCAGACGTTCGACGACGAGCGGACGGTGTCCGGCCTCAAGGCGCTGGCGGCGACGAGCGGCACCTTCCAGACGATTCTCTTCACGCACCAGAAAAGCGTCGTCGACCTGGCGCGGCAGGAGCTTGCCGCCGGGGTCGATGTGATCATGCTGTAACGCATCCTGCCCTATGGCCGTTTGTCGAAGACCGTATCGCGACGGGCGACAGGGAAAAGATATCGTCCCATGCGGGAGGTAATGAGCACCGTGCCGTCGGGCATGCGGGTCATGCGGTCGCGGGCGCGCACGACCTTTTCGCCGATATCGACATCATAGGTGAAGCGGGCCGTGTCGCCCTTGACGCGGATCATTGCCTTGCCGTTGATGCAGGTGCAGGTGGCGATATAGTGGCCCGGCTCGACTTTGCTGATCCGCCAGATGCCCTGCCGGCGCTCGCCATCCTCGTAGACATAATTTTCGCGCAGCAGCAGGGCCTGGTTCGACCATTGTCCGTTCATGCTGCCGCTGAAGCGGCGCTCGCCGCTGCCGAGGCCGGAAATTCTGCCGTTGACGGCCGTTCGCCCGACGAAAAAATCTTCCAGCCGGAATTCCTGGGCAGCGGCGGGAAAGGTAAGGGAAAACAAGGCGAAAAGTGAAAACAGAACGCGGATGAAATGACGCATCGCCGATGGCCCCTGTGATGGCGTATCGACACTATAACGGATGGCGTCCCGCTTGGTTGCGCCGCCGCGCGATTTTTCACGCGGCGGCGATCGTTATCACCACTCCGCGACGCTGCCGTCGGCATGGCGCCAGATCGGATTGCGCCAGCGATGGCCTTCCTTGGCGCGTTCGATGACATAGGCTTCGTCCACCTCGACGCCGAGGCCGGGACCCTGCGGGATCGACACGAAACCGTCGGCATACTGGAATACCTCCTTGTTGGAGATGTAGTCGAGGATGTCGTTGCCCTTGTTGTAGTGGATGCCGAGGCTCTGTTCCTGGATGAAGGCATTGTAGGACACGGCGTCCACCTGCAGGCAGGCGGCCAGCGCAATCGGACCCAGCGGGCAATGCGGTGCAAGCGCCACGTCGTAGGCTTCCGCCATGGTGGCGATCTTGCGGCATTCGGTGATGCCGCCGGCATGGCTCAGATCCGGCTGCAGGATATCGACGTAACCCTCTGACAGGATTCGCTTGAAATCCCAGCGCGAGAACAGCCGTTCGCCGAGCGCGATCGGTGTCGAGCAATGGTTGGCGATCTCCTTCAAGGCTTCGTAGTTTTCCGAAAGCACCGGCTCTTCGATGAACATCAGTTTGTAGGGTTCCAGTTCCTTGGCAAGAACCTTGGCCATCGGCTTGTGGACGCGGCCGTGGAAATCGACGCCGATGCCGATATGCGGGCCGATCGCCTCGCGGATGATGGCGATGGTCTCGACCGCCTTCTCCACCTTCTCGTTGGTATCGACGATCTGCATTTCTTCGCAGCCGTTGAGCTTGATCGCCTTGAAGCCGCGGGCGACGACCTCGCGGGCATTGTTGGCGACGTCGGAGGGGCGGTCGCCGCCGATCCAGGAATAGACCTTGATCTTGTCGCGCACCTGGCCGCCGAGCAGCGCATGGATCGGCTGGCCGAGTGCCTTGCCCTTGATGTCCCAGAGCGCCTGGTCGATACCGGATATGGCCGACATGTGGATGGCGCCGCCGCGGTAGAAGCCGCCGCGATACATCACCTGCCAGTGGTCCTCGATCAGCATCGGGTTCTTGCCGATCAGGTAGTCGGAAAGCTCGTGCACCGCCGCCTCGGTGGTCAGCGCCCGGCCTTCGACAACCGGTTCGCCCCAGCCGGTGACGCCTTCATCCGTCTCGATCTTGAGGAAAAGCCAGCGCGGCGGGACGACATAGGTGGTCAGCTTGGTGATTTTCATGGGGTCAGGCTTTCTCTGGACGTCATTGAAACGGGGAGCGGGCCGCGGTCAGACCGCCGAGCCTTGCGCTTCCCGATGGTGCTTGAGAGCCGCGGCGAGATCGCGGGCGGCGAGATCGAGCATGCGGCTGGAACAGTCACGCGCCGCTGCCTTGTCGCGAAGCCGCAGGGCCTCGACGAGCTGGCGATGCACGTCGATCGCCTCGTCGCGTTTCTCCACGGCTTCGTTGGAAGCATGCAGCGAGAATTTCAGCGCGGCATGGATGATGGCCGAAAGCTGGCGGAAGACCTGGTTGTGGCTGGCCTTCAGCAGCGTCGTATGAAAGGCGACGTCGGCCTCGGTAAAATCGTTGATATCGCCTTCCACGTCGCGCATCTGCTGCCAGGCGCGTTCGAGGTCGGCGATCTCCTGTGCCGTCGCCCGCTCGGCGGCAAGTTCGGCGGCGAAGGGTTCGATGGCGCGGCGGGCTTCGAGGATGCAGCCGAGCAGGTTGAAGTCCATGATGCGCGGGCCGATCCACTCCAGCACCTGCTGGTCGAGGATGTTCCAGTCGTCCTTGTCGGTGACGATGGTGCCGATCCGCGGCCGGCCGCGCACCATGCCCTTCGATTCGAGTACTTTCAGAGATTCGCGAATGACCGTGCGGCTGACGCCGTAGCGTTCGCACAGGTCGTTTTCGCGCGGCAGGGGACTGCCGCCGGGAAAGACTTCCTCGCAGATTTCCAGCGCGATCGCGGCGGTGATGTTCTTTTGCACGCGGGGCCGCTTTGCCGGTTTCTCCGTGCCGGCGATCTCCCGCAAGTTCACTCCTGGTTCCACCCTTCGTTTCTCCATCCCCGATCCAAGCACCGCATGCCGGTCACTGCGATCGTTATCCCAAAAACCGATCCAAGGCGACAGCCGGCGACCCTGTCCCTCCACAATCATATGACATGAATACATCAATCATCATACACAGGCAATTGACTGGTATGATGATTTATCTTATCCGTTAAGCACTGCAAGGGAGCAGTCCAATTAGGGAGAGAGACAATGCGCTTTTTCAAAGCCGCCATCCTGGCGGGTACCGTTGCCGTCATCGCCGCAACGTCGGCCTTTGCCGCCGATGTGAAGATCGGCTTCGTCGTCAAGCAGCCGGAAGAGCCGTGGTTCCAGGACGAGTGGAAGTTCGCTGAAGTCGCCGCCCAGGAAAAAGGCTTCACGCTGGTGAAGATCGGCGCAGAAGACGGCGAGAAGGTCCAGTCCGCCATCGACAACCTCGGTGCCCAGGGCGCCCAGGGCTTCATCATCTGCACGCCGGACGTCAAGCTCGGCCCCGGCATCGTTGCCAAGGCGGAAGCCAACCAGCTGAAGCTGATGACCGTTGACGATCGCCTGGTCGGCGCCGACGGCAATCCGCTCGAAGACGTGCCGCACATGGGCATCTCGGCCACCAAGATCGGCGAGGCCGTCGGCCAGGCGATCTCCGACGAGGTCAAGAAGCGCGGCTGGAATCCGGCCGAAGTCGGCGTTATCCGCGTGTCCTACGACCAGCTTCCGACCGCAGTCGATCGTGTCGAAGGCGCGCTCTCGGTGCTGAAGGCCAATGGTTTCGCCGCTGCCAACATCTTCGACGCGCCGCAGGCGAAGACCGATACGGAAGCCGCCCTCAACGCCTCGACCACGGTTCTTAACAAGAATGCCGGCATCAAGCAGTGGGTTGCCGTCGGCCTGAACGACGAAGCCGTGCTCGGCGCCGTGCGCGCGACCGAAAGCGTCGGCATCGCCGCTGAAAACGTCGTCGGCGTCGGCATCGGCGGTGCGGACTCGGCGATCAACGAGTTCAAGAAGCCGACTGCAACCGGTTTCTTCGGCACGGTGATCATCTCGCCGAAGCGCCATGGGTATGAAACCGCGCTCAACATGTACGAGTGGATCGCCAACGGCAAGGAGCCGGAAAAGCTGATCCTGACCGCCGGCCAGCTCGCACTGCGCGACGACTACCAGGCGGTTCGCAAGGACCTCGGCATCGAATAACATCCTCCCAGGATGCGAATGGTCCGGCGGCTCGCCAGCGAGTCGCCGGACGGCGATTGGCCGGACGGATCAGATCATGACGGATTTTCTTCAATTCAACGGGATCTCCAAGGGATATCCCGGGGTTCAGGCGCTTTCGGACATTTCTTTCTCGGTGCGCAAGGGCGCCGTGCACGGGCTGATGGGCGAAAATGGCGCAGGCAAGTCGACGCTGATCCGCCTGCTTTCGGGCGACCAGTCCGCCGATGCCGGCGAGATCCGCATCGACGGCCAGCCGCAGCATTATTGTTCGGTTCGTGACGCGTTTCAGGCGGGCGTCATCGTCATCCATCAGGAACTGCAGCTCGTTCCCGAACTGTCGGTGGCCGAAAACCTCTGGCTCGGCCGCTTTCCGGGCAAGGGCGGCGTCATCAACAGCCGGACCCTGATCGAAACGGTGCGGCAGAAGCTTGCCGAGATCGGCATCGATGTCGATCCGTCCACCAAGGTCGGCCAGCTGTCCATCGGCGAGCGTCAGATGGTGGAGATCGCCAAGGCGGTTATGCTGGACGCCCGCGTCATCGCGCTCGACGAACCGACCTCGTCGCTGTCGTCGCGCGAAAGCGAAATTCTCTTTGCCCTCATCGCCAAACTCAAGGCGAAGGGCACGATCATCCTCTATGTCTCGCACCGCCTCGACGAGATCTTCCGGCTCTGCGATAGCCTCACGGTGCTGCGGGACGGCAAGCTGGCTGCCCATCATCCCGATATCGGCCAGGTGACGCGCGATCAGATCATCTCCGAGATGGTCGGGCGCGAAATCAGCAACATCTGGGGCTACAAACCGCGCGAAGCCGGCGCCGTGCGCCTCAAGGTGCGCGACCTCTCGGGCTCGAAACTGCCGGTGCCGATCAGCTTCGACGTGCGCGCCGGCGAAATCCTCGGTTTTTTCGGCCTGATCGGGGCAGGGCGCAGCGAGATGACCCGGCTGGTCTACGGCGCCGACAGCCGGCGAAGCGGCACGGTCGAGGTGGACGGCGTCAAGGTGGCGCCCGACAGCCCGCCGCAGTCGATCCGCTCGGGCATGGTGCTCTGCCCGGAAGACCGCAAGCATGACGGCATCGTGCAGGGGCGCTCGATCGAAGAAAACATCGCGATTTCCTCGCGTCGGCATTTTTCGCCCTTCGGCATCCTCAGCCCCCGCAAGGAGGCGGATCTCGCCGATACCTTCATCGCCAGGCTGAAGGTGCGCACGCCGTCGCGCAAGCAGGACATCATCAACCTCTCCGGCGGCAACCAGCAGAAGGTCATCCTCGGCCGGTGGCTGTCGGAACAGGGCGTCAAGCTGCTGATCATCGACGAGCCGACACGCGGCATCGATGTCGGCGCCAAGTCCGAAATCTACGAAATCCTCTACGACCTCGCCGCCGGCGGCATGGCGATCGTGGTCATATCGAGCGAGCTTCCCGAAGTCATGGGCATCACCGACCGGATCATGGTCATGTGCCAGGGCCGGGTTGCTGCCGATATCCCGCGTACCGAGTTCGACGAGCGCCGCATCCTGGCGGCTGCTCTGCCCGATACGTCCCCCGTTGCCGCCGCCCAATCCTGACAAAGGTGTTTCGACGATGTCCTCTCTGAAAAAACTTCTCCTCGGCGAACAAGGCCTGGTCGTCATCTTTGCGCTCGCCTTCGTCATCGTGTCGCTGACCGTTCCGAACTTCCTGACCGAGCGCAACATGCTCGGCCTGCTGCAATCGGTGGTCACCATCGGCATCGTCGCCTGCACCATGATGTTCTGCCTGGCCTCGCGGGATTTCGACCTGTCGGTCGGCTCGACGGTCGCCTTTTCCGGCATGGTCGCGGTGATGGCGTCGAACGCCACCGGCTCGATCATCCTCGGCCTGCTGGCCGCGCTCGTCTGCGGCGGCGTGGTCGGCCTGGTCAACGGCGTCGTCATCGCCCGTTTCCGCATCAATGCGCTGATCACCACGCTGGCGACCATGCAGATCGTCCGCGGTCTTGCGCTGATCGCCTCGGACGGCCGCGCCGTCGGCATCAACGATCCGGCCTTCTACCAGCTCGCTCTGTCGAAATTTTTCGGCGTCCCGACGCCGATCTGGATCATGGCGGCCCTGTTCATCGTGTTCGGCTTCGTGCTGAACCGCACGGTGTTCGGCAAGAACACGCTGGCGATCGGCGGCAATCCGGAAGCCTCGCGGCTCGCCGGCGTCAACGTCATCACCATGCGCATCTGGATCTTCGCGCTGCAGGGCCTCGTCTGCGCCATCGCCGGCGTGCTGCTCGCCTCGCGGATTACCTCAGGTCAGCCGAATGCCGCTACGGGACTGGAGCTGTCCGTCATCTCCGCCTGCGTTCTGGGTGGTGTGTCGCTTGCCGGTGGCCGGGCGGCGATGACGGGCGTCATCGTCGGCGTGCTGATCATGGGCATTGCCGAAAACGTCATGAACCTGCTCAATATCCAGGCCTTCTATCAATATGTCGTGCGCGGCCTGATCCTGCTGATCGCCGTCCTGCTCGACAACCTGCGCTCCACTGCCGTCGGCCGGCGGGGCTAAAGGTCAACGAAAGCTTGGGGAGAAGACCATGGCCGAGCGGCTGAACGGCAAACGTATCCTGATCACCGGTGCGGCGCAGGGCATCGGCTTCGCCATGGCCGAAGCGTTTTCCCGCGAGGGCGCGCATCTTTTCCTCGTCGATCTCGACCGTGTCCTGTTGCAGCAGGCGGCGCAGCGGCTGCGGGAAAGGGGCGCGACGCTCGGCTTCATGGCCGGCGACATCGCCGACCCGCTCGCCATGCGCGCCGCGGTGCAGCAGGCCGACCGTGAGATCGGCATGCTGAATGCGCTCGTCAACAATGCCGGCGTCAACGTCTTCGCCGAACCGCTCCGGACCACCGACGAGGAATGGCAGCGCTGCTTCGACATCAATTTGAAGGGTGCGTGGAACTGCTGCAAGGCGGTGCTTCCCGGGTTGATCGACCAGGGTGGCGGCGTCATCCTCAACATCGCCTCGACGCATGCCTTCACCATCATTCCGCACACCTTTCCGTATCCGCTGGCAAAACATGCGCTGCTGGGGCTCACCAAGTCGCTCGGCCTGGAATATGCGGGCAAGAATATCCGCGTGAACGCTCTGGCGCCGGGTTATGTCGCGACGCAGAAGGTGATCGATTACTGGAACAGTTTTGAAGATCCGATGGCGGCGAAGGCGGAAACCATGCGCCTGCATCCCGGTGGCCGCATCGCCACGCCGGAAGAAATCGCGCTCGCCGCGGTCTTCATGATTTCCGACGAATGCCCGTTCATGAACGCCACCTGCCTGACCATCGACGGCGGGCTGAGCGTGCAGCAGCATCCGGCGTAATCTCCGTCGCCGGCAGCAATAGCCGCTCCTACCGCCGCGCCCCCTTGCGCAGTTCGGACGGCGCCTGGCCGAACTGGCGGCGGAAGGCCTTGTTGAAATAGGAGAGGTCACCGAACCCCACCTCATAGGCAATGGCGCTGATCGGGCGGTCTTCGCCGCTGCGGCCGATCATCTGTTGTGCCATGGCCAGGCGCCGCTCCAGCAGATAGCGGGAAAACGTCGTGCCTTCCTGCTGGAAGAGTTTTTGGATGGAGCGCGGCGTGACACCGTTGAGGCCGGCCAGCGTGGAAACATCGAGATCTGGATCGGAAAGATGCGCATCGATGTAGGCCTTGACGCCCTGCATCCGGTCGCTGCCCGGCACGCTCGCATCGGCATCGAGATAGGCCAGCACCAGCGGCAGGATTTCGTGGAAATGCACGTTCGCCATCTCCGCTTCGCGCGGGCCGTGCGGGCCGCGCATCAAAAGGTAGGCGCCGTAGGTGATCAGCAATTGCAGCGGCGGAAAGTTTTTCGGCACCGGCCGCAGCAGGATGCGCTGCAATTGCGGCGGCGGCAGGCGGAAGGACGCCAGCGGCAGGCTGCCGCAATCGAGGCGTCCGCCCGAAGGCAGCGACCATTCGAACGGCTCCTCGCCGGAAACGAACAGGAAATCGCCGACATCGGCCTCGACCATGCGATTGCCCTGCTGCACGGCAAGCGGGCCTTCCATGCTGCGCACCATCAGCGCACGCCCGCTATTCGCCCGGCCGGAACCGGTGATTCGCAACGGAGCAGGGGCGAAAAACGCCGTCATGACGGCAAGTTGCGGCAAGGCGCACTGGATACCGCGGCTGCCGGCCAGCGCCGCCGCATCGATCTCCACGGGCCCGATGACCGAAGACAGCATCGTCCTTGTCAACGAACGGCTTTCACGTTCGGCAAGGCCGGCGGTGTCGAGGTGTTGAGGGCTGATCATTTCGGTCATGAAAGGTATCGTTAAGTATGTGTCAAAAATGCAACGCCGGTGCCTGCTTTCCGGCAAGTTCGCTACAGGCGTGGTGGCTTTCGTCTCCGACCAAGTCGCCAGGGCATCGCTTGGGTAAACCTGACTGGTATAGACATGTTTAACCGACTTGGACGTCGCAAACCAGAGGCCTGCCTTTCGCAGGCGAGGTTTTCCGCAGCCTCAAGTCGAATGGAGAGATCTCGATGCGCCACGCCGCCTTGCTTGCCGGAACCTGCCTCGCCCTGATGCCGCTGTTTGCGATGCCCGTTTTTGCCCAGGACCAGGCGACGGAAGGCGAGGCCACGGAGCTGAAGCCGCTGGTGATCACCACCGCCACCCGCACCAGCCGTCCGGTATCAAGCATTCCCGGCTCGGTCATGGTCATCGAGGGTGAAGAGCTGGAACAGCAGAAGAAGCTGGCCGCCAACGCCTCGGCGCTGGTTTCCAAGCTCGTTCCGGGCTTCTCCGTATCCAACCAGACGCTATCCGGCGCATCCGAGACGTTCCGCGGTCGCGGCGTCCTCGTGCTGGTCGACGGCGTGGCGCGCAATACGCCGCTGCGCGACGTTTCGCGCGTTTTGTCGCTGGTGGATCTCGCCAAGGTCGAGCGCATCGAGGTCGTCAACGGCGCCAGCAGCCTCTACGGCTCGGGTGCAACGGGCGGCACGATCAATTTCATCACCCGCAAGGATGCCACGGACAAGCCGTCAGTGACCGTCGAAACCAAGGTGCGCGCGTTCACCGAGAGCCTGGGCAAATCGGCGGCACCCGAAGTTTCCATCTCGGCCACCCAGAAGCTCGGCAATTTCGACTACCTGTTCTCCGCCAGCGGCCGCAAGGTGCGCCGCACCTATGACGGCGACGGCCGCGAGCTGCCTTCGGATGCCATGCTGGGGCAGGGCGGCGGCGACCGCACCGATTTCGGCAATCTGTATGCCCGCCTCGGCTTCGAGGACGAAAGCCGCCGCTTCGAGATTTCCGGTGAACTGGTGAAGATGAGCCAGGACCCCGACTGGTTCACCAATTTCCTCGCCAACCCGGCGGTTCCCGATTTCACCAGCCCCTACACGGGCAGGCCGGTGACCGAAGACTCGAAATATTTCACCGCCCGCTACAGCGATTCGGCTTTCGCGCTCGGCGACCTGGAGGTCAAGGCGTTCCACAACGACATGGAGAAGCGTTTCCCCTTCACCCGCTTCGACACCGCCGTCAACAACCAGGTCTATTACTCCGGCGATCCGCGCAATCCGCAGGCCGATTACGCCCAGGGCACGCTCTACAGCAAGCGCACCGGCATCAACGCCACTGTCGCCACGCCGCTCGACTCGATCTGGCAAGACATGGTGCTGACCTGGGGCCTCGACTTCCTGCATGACGAGACGACGCAGAAGATCCAGAACGGCTGGGACATCATCAGCCCGATGCGGCAGAACTCCGTCGCCGCGTTCGCGCAATTGCAGGCGCCGGTCACCGACCGGCTGGAGATCCAGGGCGGCGTGCGCTACGAACGCTTCTTCCTGAACGTCGCGGATTTCAACCGGCCGGCCATCTACTACATCAACCGGCCCTATCCGGCGATCGACGTGCTCGGCGGTTCCTTCGAATACGACAACTGGACCTTCAACCTCGGCGGCACCTTCGACCTGACGCCGGAACTGCAGGCCTTTGCCGGCTTCTCCCAGGGCTTTTCGCTGACCGACATCGGCGGCTTCACCCGCCGCGCCGGCGCCAACTCCTCGGCGGAACTGTGCGATGCCTACGGCGCGCTGGCCTGCCCGGGTGCGGGGGCGCCGGACTACACGGTCAGCTATGCCTCGATCGCGCCCGATCCGCAGGTGGTCAATAATTACGAAATCGGCATGCGCGGCGGCTGGACGGATTTCGGCGGATCGCTGTCGGCCTTCGTCTCGACCTCGGATGACGGCGTCAACTACGATGTCGCCTCCAACCGCGTGTCGCAGCAGAAGGAAAGGATCTGGGGTCTGGAAGCGACCGGCTGGTGGCAGGCGACTGACAGTTTCACGGTCGGAACGGTGCTCTCCTACCAGGAGGGCCGTTACGACGCCGATCGGGACGGCGACATCGACAGCTGGCTGCCGAACAACCGTATAGCCACGCCGTTCCGCGGCATGGTCTACGGCACCTACGTCTTCGAAAACGGCCTGAACCTGCGCGGCGAAGTGGTGTTCTTCAGCGGCCGCGACAAGATCACCACCGTTCCGGAAATCGAGGGTGCGGCGCTGGTCAACGTCATGGCGAGCAAGAAGGTCGGCGAGGGCGAGCTGAGCTTCGGCATCGAAAATCTCTTCGACCGCGACTACATGAATCCGACCGCCAGCGCGACGCGCAACAATGTCGTCAACGGCGAGGGACGCACCGTATCGCTGAGCTACAAGATCACCTTCTGATGATCAGTTTTTCGATCCGGGGAGATGGTATCATCCATCTCCACCTCTGTCCCCCCTATGCCGAAACGGACGAGGAAAGCTATCTTGCCGCCCTCGACCGCATCGGCGAGATCGAAAGACCTTACGCCATGGTGGTCGATATCTCCGGTCATGTGCATCTGTCGCGCGAAGGCGAACTGCGCCAGGCGGCGTGGGCCAAACGAACGCGCACGCAGATTTCGGCCCATTGCCTTGCAGTGGCGCTGGTGCGCGAAACGCCCAATCCACGGTCGCAGCAATCCTTCTCCCGCCTCTGGAACATCCCCGTGCACGTCACCAGCGACAGCGACGAGGCGATGCGGTTTGCAACCGGTCATCTCCCTGCTTCCGGAAAGCGCCCATGAGCACTGCCGACCTGCATCAGCCGACCGCGGCCGGTCGTTTCTCCGCAGGCCGGATGCGGCTTTTCGCCGTGCTGGCCGGACTTTACCTGGCGCAGGGCATTCCGGGATACCTGCTGGTGGCAGCGATCCCGCCGATCATGCGTGAACTCGGCGTCTCGCGAACGGCGATCGGCATGCTGGCGGTGCTGATGATCCCGCTGACGATAAAATTTCTCTGGGCGCCGCTGGTCGACCGCATCAAGCTGATGTCGATCGGCCACCGCCGCAGCTGGATCCTGCCGACGCAGTTCGGCACCGTGCTGGCGATCGTCGCGCTGATCTTCGTCGAGCCGAACAATGTCATGGCGATCTTCCTGATCGGCCTGGTCATCGCCATCCTGACCTCGACGCAGGACATCGCCACGGACGGTTACGCGACGCTGGCGCTTAGGGAGAAAGACCGCGCCGTCGGCAACGCCATCCAGGGCGGCGCGGTGGCGGCAAGCGTCATCGTCGGCGGCACCTTCTCGCTGGTGCTCTACGAATGGATCGGCTGGCAGCCGATGATCCTCACCATAGCCGCCATCTCGACGTTGCCGCTGGTGGCGATCGCCTTCATGCCGGAAGATGCCGACACCGCCGTCTTCCAGCCCGCAAAGCGCCCGTCGCTCAAGGCCTTCGTCAAGCGGCCCGAGGCGGTGACCGCACTGACCGTTGCGCTGATCTACCGGGCCAGCGAAGGCCTGGTGAAGTCGATGGAGGGTTCCTACCTCGTCGATGCCGGTCTGCCGCTGTCGTCGATCGGTTACCTCAGCGGCATTTCGGCGGCAACGGCCGGGATCGCCGGTTCGGCGATTGCGGCGATACTGGTGCTGCGCACCGGCGCCAGCGGTACGCTGCTGCTGCTCGGCGGTTTGCGGACCTTGTGTTTCCTGCTGTTCAGCCTGCATGCCGCCGGCCAGCTTTCGGGGCTGTGGGTGTTGCTCGGCGCGGCCGGGTTCCAGACGCTGATCCGCTACATGGAGATCGTCGCGCTCTACAGCCTTTTCATGGCCGTCGCCTCGAAGGACCAGCCGGGTACCGATTTCACCATTCTGTCCTGCGCCCAGATCATCATCTATCTCCTCGGTTCGATGATGGCAGGCATGATTGCCGATGTACTCGGCTATCCCGTGCTGTTCTTCGCTGCGACCGCTATTTCCGGTGTCGCGGTCATCGTCACGTTCCGGCTGCTGACGACCTTGAAGCGGCGAACCGAGGAAGCGGCAGGTGACGGCAGGGCGTGACGGCGGCCTGCAGTTTTTTCCCTTGTCCAACCCGGCGATGCGCCGCCCGTGCGTCCGGGTTCTCGGTATTTCCCGCCCGAGCGGCAAGCGCATGACAATGCGATGGAATGAATATACTGTTTGGTGAGAACCATCGTTTATTCTCGAAAAGTCGAGTTGGGCCAAGGGCGCAAAACAAACGGTAAACGGGAGGTGTTCCGCCTGGTTGCCGGGGACGAATGACCATGTCTCGCTTGAATTGTCCGCTCCTGGGCATCGGGATGATTTTGGGATGAGCCATTCGAACAATGCCGGACGTCGGTCCGATATCAGGATGCGGCCGGCGGACGAGGCGGATAGCTTCGGCCAGACGCGTGAAACACTCGATTTCTGGACCAATTGCATCGGCGCCCCGGTTCTCGTCGTCGACCGTTACGAACGAACGGTGCGTTTCGGCAACCAGAGCGCGGCGTCTTTTTTCGGGCTGCCAGTCGAGGCTCTGGCGAACCGGCCGATGGCCGACCTGCTCGGCGAGGAGTGCGCCCAGTTCACGGATCACATCTGGAGCAACGCCCCCGTCGGGACGCCTGGCGAACCCTTCATCCTGAATGCGGTCGTCAAGGCCGAGCAGCGGTCCCTGCTGATGCGGCTGACGACCGTCGTCGTCGAAGGCGAGGCGTTGCGGCTCTTTACCATCAGCGATGCACCCGTCGGTGGTACGGTGGCATTGGCAAGCTGGCAGGAAAACCTGATCTCGCTGCTCAACTGGCTTCCCTTCGGTTTCGAGATCGGCAATCTCGACGACGAGATCCAGTTTTCCAATGCGCAATGCGTCGAACTGTTCGGGTATGAGCAAAGCGATTTGCCGACGCCGGAGGATTGGTGGAGGCTGGCTTATCCCGATCCCCACTACCGCCGCTTTGCCCGGGAGAAGTGGGAAAGCTCGATTGCAGCCGCCCGGGCGGAGAACCGCGAAATGACGCCGTTCGACCTGGAGGTGACCGCCAAGGACGGCTCGACACGGACGATCCAGTTCCGCCACCGCACGATCGGCAACTTCAACATCAACCTCTTCCTCGACGTCACAAGCGAACGCGCCTATGCGCGGGAACTCCAGCGTCTGGCGGATACCGACTCGCTGACGGGCGCCATGACCCGGCGCCGCTTCTTCCAGGAGGCGGAAAAGCGCTTTGACGCCGCGCAGGCCAATGCGCCTCACGCCATCCTGATGCTCGATATCGACCATTTCAAGCAGATCAACGACGCTTTCGGCCATGGGACCGGTGACCTGGTGCTCGAGGAGTTCACCCGTCGTTGCCGCAGCGTGATTGGCCGCGACGATCTTTTCGCCCGCGTCGGCGGCGAAGAGTTCGCCGTACTGCTGCGTTACGACGATGCGAAGACGGTCGTGGAGATGGCGGAACGCATTCGTCGCACCATCTATGCCACACCTTTCGAGGTCGGCGGCGTCGCGCTTGCCGTGACCGTGAGTCTCGGCGTGGCGATGCGCCTGTCTTCCGAGCATGCGGTCGATCTCACCATTTCGCGCGCCGACAGGGCTCTCTACGAGGCGAAGAACACCGGCCGGAACCGGGTGGCGATCGCCGCCGCCCAGATGGAATGACCGGGCCGCACGCCGCTCCGAAACACCTGATCAAGGAATCTTTGTCAGAGAGGGAACTATTTCCCTCCTGGCTGGTTCCATGCGATGGATCAGGGAGGAAACCATGTCGTATAACATCGATCCCAATGTCATCGACGTCACCACGCTGCGCCACGTCTGGCCGATCCGGGACTTTTGCCAACAATACAATCTCGATCTCGAAAACGAGAAGCGTTTGCGGATCTTGTTCGGCGAGTATGCCACGGCGATGGAATTGCTGATGAATATCGTGCGCAGGCCGCGTTATCGCTGACCTTTTCGACGGCTTGACGAAAGACGGCCGAGATAGGCCGCTTCCTGCCGTTCCGGTGGGCTGCGTGTTCTGTAGCGCCCCAGCCAACGCACGCCCCTGTGCGGCGCACAGGCGGCGTTGGTCTCCCCAGGGGCATGTCTATTGGCCCATGCCTGTCCACTTTGCATGAAAGGTGAGGGAGCCGCAAAAAACCACCGTGCCGGCTTCGTTTCTCACCTCGACCGCCACTTCGCCATCGGCGACGGCGACGAATTCGTCGCGTGCGATATCTGTCAGGATACGGGCCACCTCGCTTTCGACCCGCGCCCCGGATTCTACTTCCAATCCTTCGCTGTCGGTGACCGGGCCCGAGCCATTGTGAATGTCGAAATAATATCTTGCCATGTTTGCTCCTCATCGCCAACGTAACCGCAATCCGGCATTTCTGTTCCCGCTTTTGCCAGCATTGAACGATATGGTGCGGAACGGTTGACGAAACCGTTCGCGACTCTAGCTCTACGCGAAAAGGGAGAGCAACATGACGTCGCTGTCGCAGGCGCAAATCGAAGCGCTGGAAATCTTGGCGAGGGGGGAACTGGTTCAGTTTTCCGGTTACTGGGCACATCTGCGCGATGCGAAGAGCCATCCGGAGTTCTGGGGACAGCGGCCGACGCCGATCCCCTGCGTGCACCGCCGGACAATATCTGCCCTCGTGCGTCGCGGCCTCGTGGAATTAAGCAAGAAGAATGCCCGCGAAGCCGTCGCGTCGCTGACGCAAAAGGGCCAGCAGGCCGTGGAAGGTTTCAAGGACGCCCCTTACAGCGCGTCCAGCCAGGCATCGTCCGAAGCGCGGCACTGAGCGCGAAGACAGGGGGCTGCCTGCCCATATCCGGGCAAGCCTGAAAACCTCGCCGGCACCGTTGCATCACTGCACCGCTCCGCGTCGATCGTGGCTGGTTCACGCCTTCTCGTTTCGTCGTCAATATGAGGACATGCTATTGCATCTGCGAGGATTGATTCGAGGAACGAAGCCATGATGGCTGCCTTTATGGTCGCGCTTGCAATGTCACCGATGCCGCAGATCGCACCATCGGTGGAGCAACTCCAGGATGATTTCGAGCAGGCCACGGTCTGCCGGCCGATTGAGGGCCGCCATGTCTGGAAAGGCAGGATCGCTTTCTTCATCGAATCCTATGCATTCCCCAATGACGATGACGCCCAGACCGACGTCGTCGGTGCCGATGCCGTGTTGCCGGCCGACAACGATGCCGAAACGATCAAGGAATTCGAGGCTGCCTGCGCCCCGACGGAGCAGATGGCTTTGCCGTCGCTATAGGCATTTCGCCCGGCCGGAAACGCCTGTCCCAGAACAGGCTAGCTTATTGTGAGGGGTGAGTTCTCGTAATTGCCGTGCGGCGCAAGATTGGGCATAACGTGCCCATCGAACCCGGCGGCGGGGGCGATACAGACCGCGGGCGACGAGGGTGTCCGCGGTCTTTTCTGTTTTTAGCCGCGGTAAAGCGAATCCAGGCCTCCGGCCACGTTCCACTTGCCTGCGCATCTGCCCGGACAACAGCGTCACACATCTTTCATCGAAGCCGGATAGGCGGGAGGAAATGTGGAGACCGACATTGCCCCTGACCTCGCAGCCCAATCGTCCCAAGATCGCTGAAACCGTTGTCCATCCGTCGGTGGCGTTACGGGATACTACCATCGGGCAATGCTGCGAGATCCTGGAGGATACGGCGCTTCAGTCGGTCGAACTCGGCGATTTTTCCTATCTGGGACAGCGCTGCATGGTCAGCGATGCGGTGATCGGAAAATTCTGTGCCATCGCGGCAGAGGTAAGAATAGGCGCGCCCAACCACCCGATGGACCGCCCGTCGATGCATCGCTTTACCTATTGCCCGGAATATTACTCGTCGGATGCCGTCCGCGATCATGCCTTTTTCGATCGACGCAAGACGGACCGTGCCATCATCGGCAACGACGTCTGGATAGGGCATGGGGTGATCGTATTGCCTGGCGTCACGGTTGGGGACGGTGCCGTTCTCGCGGCGGGTGCAGTCGTCTCCAGGGATGTCGCGCCGTACACAATCGTTGGCGGTGTGCCGGCAAAGTTCATTCGCGAGCGTTTTTCGCGTACCATCGCCGAAAAACTTTCCGCCATGTCCTGGTGGAATTGGCCGTTCGAGACGATCATGGAGCGGCTCGCCGACTTCCAGTCGAGCGACATCAATGCTTTTTGCGAACGTTGGTCGTGATGTCCGTCCGGTGAGATAAACTGCTAATGCGGAGCTTACGCAGGAAGATCCAAGGATATTTGCAAATTCGATCTGGGAGAAATGGTGGGCGATGAGAGACTCGAACTCCCGACATCCTCGGTGTAAACGAGGCGCTCTACCAACTGAGCTAATCGCCCGTCTGCGGTTCGGATCATGTCCGTCGCTACGGTGGGCGTGATTTAGGCGGAGCCGAGAAAAACCGCAAGAGCGATTTTGATTTTTTTTGAATTTTTTCTGTGCCGCAATTCTCGCAGCTGGGGAGAATGCTGCTGACAACGGCGTCCATGTCCGATTTCTTTGAAGGGCATATAGCGCGTCACCGGGCCGAACGCAGGCTGTGGATAATCTCGCCGCGTATCGCTTTCAGGCTTCGGACCGGCGTAGAGCCATGCCTTGCAAAGTGTGGCTGCAGGGTCCGGGAACGAAATTTCCGTCTGTCATGGATTTGTATTCAAAGCCGCTTGACACCCAAAGCCGAACCCCGTAGTTAGCCGCTCATCGAAACGGCAAGTCCGGTTCGGCGCCGGCAGCCAGACATTGGTTGTGCGGTTTGAAACGAAGTGCGGGTGTAGCTCAGTCGGTTAGAGTGCCGGCCTGTCACGCCGGAGGTCGCGGGTTCGAGCCCCGTCACTCGCGCCAGTTTCAAGACGATGCCGCAAGTCTTTGCGGAGTGAAGAAGAGGTTGCAATTGCAGCCGGATGCGCGGGTGTAGCTCAGTCGGTTAGAGTGCCGGCCTGTCACGCCGGAGGTCGCGGGTTCGAGCCCCGTCACTCGCGCCATTTCTTCGCGTTGAAGTTTTCCATCGTAATGGCAGTCAATGAATTGTGCCGATGCCTTGGCGCGGTCGAAATGTGCGTTTCGCTTTTGGCGAGTCGGCGGCAGGCGATTTTTACTGCGGGCTGATTCTCCTTCTATCCGTCTTTTGATGCGGGGAGGGTGTGTTGCGCGGTGGAATTTTTTCTCGGCGTGCATGCCTTCATCAATGCCTTAAGAAATTGTGGTTTTATCCATGCATGGCTGCCCTGCATTGATTTGCCGCGACATTTTTTCCTTGGCTTGATAAACTCTTGGCAGGCATGGTTGAAATGCTGGTCCAAGTCTTGCATGAAGACACGGCCTGCGCTAACCACGGCTTGTTGCAACGCTCTTTTCGGCTTGTCGGCCTGTGGCCCTGGGTATCGCCCGATACCGGAAGACAAGCATGGATGGAAATGATGACCGAACTTCTCAGTTCCTATCTTCCGATCGCGATCTTCATCGGCATCGCCCTGGTGATCGGTCTCGCTCTTTTGATCGCGCCTTTCGCTGTCGCCTACAAGGCGCCCGATTCGGAAAAGCTCTCAGCCTATGAATGCGGCTTCAATGCATTCGACGATGCCCGTATGAAATTCGATATCCGCTTCTATCTGGTGTCGATCCTTTTCATCATCTTCGACCTCGAAGTCGCCTTCCTGTTTCCGTGGGCCGTGTCTTTCGGCGATATCGGCTGGTTCGGCTTCTGGTCGATGATGGTGTTCCTTTTCGTGCTGACCATCGGCTTTATCTATGAATGGAAAAAGGGAGCACTCGAATGGGCGTAGCTCAAGGCGGAAGCACGTTGGTCGCGCCGCAGCCGAAGGGGATCATCGATCCCGGCACCGGCAAGCCCATCGGCGCCAATGATGCATTCTTCGGCGAGATCAACAACGAACTCGCCGACAAGGGTTTTCTGGTCACCTCGACCGACGAGCTCATCACCTGGGCCCGCACCGGTTCGCTGATGTGGATGACCTTCGGTCTCGCCTGCTGCGCGGTCGAGATGATGCAGCTTTCGATGCCGCGTTACGACGTCGAGCGTTTCGGTTTCGCGCCGCGCGCCTCGCCGCGCCAGTCGGACGTCATGATCGTTGCCGGCACGTTGACCAACAAGATGGCGCCGGCGCTGCGCAAGGTCTACGACCAGATGCCCGAGCCGCGTTACGTCATCTCGATGGGGTCGTGCGCCAACGGCGGCGGTTATTATCATTATTCCTATTCGGTGGTGCGCGGTTGTGATCGCGTCGTGCCGATTGACGTCTATGTGCCGGGCTGTCCCCCCACGGCAGAGGCGCTTCTCTACGGCGTCCTGCTGCTGCAGAAGAAGATCCGCCGCACCGGCACGATCGAGCGGTAAGGTAGGGGATCGAGCAAATGAGTGAAGCCCTGAACGAGCTTGCATCCCACCTCGCGGAAACGCGTGGTGCCCTGATTGCCGCATCGGAGATCCGCTACGGCGAGCTGGCGCTGACGACGACTGCGGAAAACATTCTGCCGCTCTTGACCTTCCTGCGTGACGACGTGCAGTGCGGCTTCGTCAATCTCATCGATATCTGCGGCGTCGATTGGCCGAAGCGTGAACAGCGTTTCGATGTCGTCTATCATCTCCTGTCTCCCCGCCAGAACCTGCGCATCCGCGTCAAGGTCGCGACGGCCGAGGAAGAGGCCGTGCCGTCCGCGACCGCCGTCTATCCGGGCGCCGACTGGTTCGAGCGTGAAGCGTGGGACATGTACGGCATCCTGTTTACCGGCCATCCCGATCTTCGCCGAATCCTCACCGACTACGGTTTCGAAGGTCATCCGCTGCGCAAGGACTTCCCGACCACCGGTTTCGTGGAAGTGCGCTACGACGACGCGGCCAAGCGTGTGGTTTACGAGCCAGTCGAGTTGAAGCAGGAATTCCGCAACTTCGATTTTCTCAGTCCTTGGGAAGGAACGGATTACGTTCTCCCGGGTGACGAGAAGGCCAAACAGTGATTAGTGAGCAGTGAGTAGAGAGATGAAGTGAACGAAGGGAGAATCAATTCTTACCGGGATTTGAAAGTCTGGCAGTTCGCTATCGATATTTCTGTTGCTTGTTATGAGGCGACAAGGCCCTTCCCCAAGGAAGAGCTTTATGGATTGACCAGTCAGATTAGACGATCCGCAACATCCGTGGCGGCAAACATTGCCGAAGGCTATGGACGGGAGAATCGAGGATCCTTCGCTCAATTTCTTAAAATTGCTCAGGGTTCGCTGAAGGAATTGGAAACGCATTTGATTGTCAGTGAACGCGTCGGGCTGTTGCAGCCGCAATTGGCGGCCGAGTTGCTGGCGAAGTGCGAAGAGAATGGGAAGATGCTGGGCGCGTTTATTCGTAAGGTCCAGCAGAAGAAACGTGATGAATAGGCGATCTGGATGAGAACTACTCACTGCTCACTATTCACCACTCACTCAACACGCGAGCGTGGCCATGACTGAACATAACGTCCGCAATTTCAACATCAATTTCGGACCGCAGCATCCGGCGGCGCACGGCGTTCTTCGTCTCGTGCTGGAGCTGGACGGCGAAATCGTCGAGCGGGTCGATCCACATATCGGCCTCTTGCATCGCGGCACCGAAAAGCTGATCGAGACCAAGACCTACCTGCAGGCTCTGCCCTATTTCGACCGCCTCGACTACGTGGCGCCGATGAACCAGGAGCATGCCTATTCGCTCGCGGTCGAAAAGCTGCTCGGCATCGAGATCCCGATTCGCGGCCAGCTGATCCGCGTGCTGTATTCGGAAATCGGCCGTATCCTGTCGCATCTGCTCAACGTCACGACCCAGGCCATGGACGTGGGCGCGCTGACGCCGCCGCTCTGGGGTTTCGAAGAGCGCGAAAAGCTGATGGTGTTTTATGAGCGCGCCTCGGGTTCGCGCATGCACGCCGCTTACGTTCGTCCGGGCGGCGTTCACCAGGATCTGCCGGAAGCGCTCGTCGAGGATATCGGCAAGTGGTGCGATCCGTTCCTCAAGACGCTCGACGATATCGACGACCTTCTGACCGGCAACCGCATCTTCAAGCAGCGCAATGTCGATATCGGCGTCGTGTCGCTGGAGGATTGCTGGGCCTGGGGCTTCTCGGGCGTCATGGTGCGCGGCTCGGGCGCCGCCTGGGACCTGCGTCGTTCTCAGCCCTACGAATGTTATTCCGACCTCGAATTCGATATTCCGATCGGCAAGAACGGTGACTGTTATGACCGTTACCTGATCCGCATGATCGAGATGCGCGAATCGGTGAAGATCATGCGTCAGTGCGTCAATCGCCTGATGAGCGATGCCAAGGTCGGACCGGTGTCGTCGCTGGACGGCAAGGTGGTTCCGCCGAAGCGTGGCCAGATGAAGCGTTCCATGGAAGCCTTGATCCACCATTTCAAGCTCTACACCGAAGGATATCACGTGCCGGAAGGCGAGGTTTATGCCGCCGTCGAAGCGCCGAAGGGCGAATTCGGCGTCTATCTCGTCTCCGACGGCACCAACAAGCCCTATCGCTGCAAGATCCGTGCCCCGGGCTACGCGCATCTGCAGGCGATGGACTTCCTGTGCCGGGGCCACCAGCTGGCGGACGTTTCCGCCGTGCTCGGCTCGCTCGACATCGTGTTCGGGGAGGTGGACCGCTGATGCGTCTAGCGCTTGCCATGGCTGCGACGTTGCTCGGATCGTCTGTCGCTGTTGCCCAGCAACAGGAAGATGGTCTCGGTGGATCGTCGGCGCAGTCGGCAAGCATGGCGCAACTGCTGTCACAGGGATATGAAATCAAGGCTGCCGTGCCGAACGGCAGCCGGTTCGTAGTGTTTATGCAAAAAGACCAGTCGGCCTACGCCTGCGAATTCGCGTCGATCGCGAATACCAGGTGTAGATCCATAAACTGAGATAGGCGTGAGGAAGAATGTCCGTTCGTCGACTAGCCGAAGAGAACGTCCAGCCGGCAAGTTTTGCCTTTAGCGCGGAAAACGCGGCCTGGGCCGAGGCAACCATCAGGAAGTACCCGCCGGGGCGTCAGCAGTCGGCGGTTATTCCGTTGCTCATGCGTGCGCAGGAGCAGGACGGCTGGGTGACGCGCGCCTGTATCGAGGCGGTCGCCGACATGCTGGATATGGCCTATATCCGCGTGCTCGAAGTGGCGACCTTCTATACGCAGTTCCAGCTGAAACCGGTCGGCACCCGCGCCCACATCCAGGTGTGCGGCACGACGCCGTGCATGTTGCGTGGTTCGGAAGAGCTGATCAGCCTGTGCAAGCGCAAGATCCATCCGGAGCCGCTGCACACCAACGACAGCGGCACGCTGTCGTGGGAAGAGGTGGAGTGTCAGGGCGCCTGCGTCAACGCGCCGATGGTGATCATTTTCAAGGATGCCTACGAGGACCTGACGCCTCCGCAGCTTGAATACATCATCGACCGCTTTGAGGCAGGCAAGGGCGCCGACGTCAAGCCGGGCCCGCAGATCGACCGGCATTTCTCGGCGCCGTTCGGTGGCGTGACCACGCTGACCGAAGAGATCGTTCCGCCGAAGTCGCAACTCGCCGTCGAGCAGGAAGCGGCCGCCGACGCGGTCAGCATTCCGCCCTCGAACGCCGGTCGCGCCAAGACGGATGCCGACGAAACCAATCCGACGTTGAAGACGCCGGCAACGGCGCCCGCCGCCGCTGCCGAAAACGCCAGGGCTGCGGAAGCCCAGGCGCCGTCGGGGACGGCGGATGCCGAAAAGGCAAGCGCCAAGCCTTCGCTCGATGATCCCAACCGCCCGAAATCGGTCGACAAGCCGGAAAAGCCGGATGATCTGAAGATGATCTCCGGCGTCGGCCCGAAGATCGAAGGCACCCTGCATGAACTCGGCATCTTCACCTTCGCGCAGATTGCCGGCTGGCAGAAGGCCGAATGTGACTGGGTCGATGGCTACCTGAATTTCCGCGGTCGTATCGAACGCGACGACTGGGTCCATCAGGCCAAGGTTCTCGCCGAGGGCGGCGAGGAAGAGTATATCAAGGTCTTCGGCAAGAAGCCGCGATAAGTGTATGTAGAAACTCGGTTGAAGCGCATCGGAAGCGTCTCGACATTATCGACGAACCGGCGGAATAAGAGCCATGCTAGCTGATCAGGATCGCATCTTCACCAATATCTACGGCTTCAAGGACAAGTCCCTGAAGGGCGCCATGAGCCGTGGCCATTGGGATGGCACCAAGCAGATTCTCGAAAAGGGTCGCGACTGGATCATCAACGAGATGAAGGCGTCGGGCCTGCGCGGCCGCGGCGGTGCCGGCTTCCCCACCGGCCTGAAGTGGTCCTTCATGCCGAAGGAAAGCGACGGCCGGCCGCACTACCTCGTCGTCAACGCCGACGAATCGGAGCCCGGCACCTGCAAGGACCGGGACATCATGCGTCACGATCCGCATACGCTGATCGAAGGCTGCCTGATCGCCTCCTTCGCCATGGGTGCCCATACCGCCTACATCTATATCCGCGGCGAATACATGCGTGAGCGCGAGGCCCTGCAGGCGGCGATCGACGAATGCTATGATGCCGGCCTGCTCGGCAAGAACAACAAGCATGGCTGGGATATGGACATTTTTCTGCATCACGGTGCAGGCGCCTATATCTGCGGCGAAGAGACCGCGTTGCTCGAAAGCCTCGAAGGCAAGAAGGGCCAGCCGCGCCTGAAGCCGCCTTTCCCGGCGAACATGGGTCTCTACGGCTGCCCGACCACCGTCAACAACGTCGAATCGATCGCCGTTGCGCCGACCATCCTGCGCCGCGGAGCCGCCTGGTTCTCGGCGATCGGCCGTCCGAACAATGTCGGCACCAAGCTGTTCATGGTTTCCGGTCACGTCAACAAGCCGTGCACCGTCGAAGAAGCGATGGGCATTCCCTTCCGCGAACTGATCGAGCGCCATTGCGGCGGCATCCGCGGCGGCTGGGACAATCTTCTCGGCGTCATCCCCGGCGGCTCTTCCTGTCCGGTGGTGAAGGGCGAGGATATCTTGGATGCGCCGATGGATTTCGATGGCATGCGTGACGTGAAGTCGTCCTTCGGTACGGCCGCTGTCATCGTCATGGACAAGTCGACGGATATCGTGAAGGCGATCTGGCGTCTGGCGGCTTTCTACAAGCATGAAAGCTGCGGCCAGTGCACGCCGTGCCGCGAAGGCACCGGCTGGATGATGCGGGTGATGGAGCGCATGGTGAAGGGCAATGCCCAGAAGCGCGAGATCGACATGCTCTTCCAGGTGTCGAAGCAGGTGGAAGGCCACACGATCTGTGCCTTGGGCGATGCCGCGGCTTGGCCGATCCAGGGCCTGATCCGCAACTTCCGTCCGGAGATGGAAAAGCGTATCGACGAGTTCACACGCAACGCCACGGCGCACGGCGCCGTCCTGGAAGCAGCGGAGTAAACGACATGACGGAAACGGCAGGCAAGAGCACGAAACAGACGGCGAACGACACCGCTGGCACTGCGCTGCCGCCGTTGCATCCGTTCGCCGCGCATCCGGCTGCGGCATTTGCGGCCGCCGCGACGATCGGGTTCGGTTTTTCCACGCAGATGGCCGGCGCGTTTCTCGGCGCGCTGCAGAGCGCGGTCGAAACCAGCCAGCGCTTTTCCGCTCTCCTGGAAAAACAGATGGCGGAAGGGCAGGGGGCGGCCGTGAAGGTTGAACCCGTTGTCAAGGAAGCCAAGCCGGTCGTGACACGCACGGAGACGGCGAAGGTCGTGCCGTTGAAGCCGGTGCTGCGGGCGGTCGAAGAGGTTGCGCCTGTTGTGGAAACGAAGGCGAAGCCCGTCGTAAAGACCGTTTCGAAAGAAAAGGTGAAGTCGGCGGTGACCGCCAAGGCAGCACCGAAGGCCAAGCAAGAAAAGCCGGTGATCGCTGCACCCGTCAAGACGGTGCGCCGGGCCAAGGCCGACGATCTCAAGCGCATTTCCGGCATCGGCCCGAAGCTGGAACAGGTTCTGAACGGCAAGGGTGTTTCTCGTTTTGCCGATATTGCAGGCTGGAGCGAGGACGACATCAAGCGGTTCGACGCCGAACTCGGTGTCGAGGGCCGCATCGGCCGCGACGACTGGATCGGCCAGGCGAAGGCACTTGCCGGCACGAAGACGGCGAAGACATAAGACGCCCCGGCGGGCGGACGAAGGACAGGTTTGCGGCAGCAGACAAAACAGGACGTAAGGTACGATGGCGAAGCTAAAAGTTGACGGTAAAGAGATCGAGGTACCGGATCATTTCACGCTGCTGCAGGCGTGCGAAGAAGCCGGCGCCGAGGTTCCGCGCTTTTGTTTTCACGAGCGTTTGTCGGTCGCCGGCAATTGCCGCATGTGTCTCATCGAGGTGAAGGGCGGCCCGCCGAAGCCGGCAGCCTCCTGCGCCATGGGTGTGCGCGACGTCCGCGGCGGCCCGAACGGCGAACTTCCCGAGATCTTCACCAACACGCCGATGGTGAAGAAGGCCCGTGAGGGCGTCATGGAATTCCTACTGATCAACCACCCGCTGGATTGCCCGATCTGTGACCAGGGCGGCGAATGCGACCTGCAGGACCAGGCGATGGCCTTCGGCATCGACACCTCGCGCTACCAGGAAAACAAGCGCGCCGTCGAAGACAAATATATCGGCCCGCTGGTCAAGACGGTGATGAACCGCTGCATCCACTGCACGCGTTGCGTCCGCTTCACCACCGAAGTTGGCGGTATCACCGAGCTTGGCCTGATCGGCCGCGGCGAAGACGCCGAAATCACCACCTATCTCGAGCAGGCAATGACGTCGGAGCTGCAGGGCAATGTCGTTGACCTGTGCCCGGTCGGCGCGCTGACCTCGAAGCCCTTCGCCTTCACCGCCCGTCCGTGGGAACTGAACAAGACCGAATCGATCGACGTCATGGACGCGCTCGGCTCGGCGATCCGTGTCGATACCCGCGGCCGCGAAGTCATGCGCATCCTGCCGCGCGTCAACGAGGCGATCAACGAAGAGTGGATCTCCGACAAGACCCGCTTCATCTGGGACGGCCTGAAGACCCAGCGTCTCGACCGGCCTTACGTTCGCCGTGACGGCCGCCTGCAGGCTGCCAGCTGGGGCGAAGCCTTCGGTGCCATCAAGGCTGCCGTCGCCGGCACCTCCGGCAACAAGATCGGCGCGATTGCCGGTGACCTGGCCTCCGTCGAAGAAATGTATGCCCTGTCGGAGCTGATAAAATCGCTCGGCTCGGAAAACCTCGACTGTCGTTTGGACGGGACGGCGCTTGATCCGTCGCTCGGTCGCGCAAGCTACCTCTTCAATCCCGGTATCGAAGGCATCGAAGCTGCCGACGCGCTGCTGATCATCGGCGCCAACCCGCGTTACGAAGCGGCCGTTCTCAACGCCCGCATCCGCAAGCGCTGGCGCCGCGGCGGTTTCCCGATCGGCCTGATCGGCGAAGCCGGCGAACTGCGCTATGATTATGACTACATCGGTGCCGGTACCGACAGCCTGGCGGATCTTGTCGCCGGCAACCACTCCTTCCTCGACAAGCTGAAGGGCGCCAAGAACCCGCTGATCCTCATCGGCCAGGGCGCGCTCGCCCGTGCCGATGGCGCAGCGATCCTGTCGCAGGCAGCGGCTCTCGCCGTCGCCGTCGGTGCGATCACCGAAGAGTGGAACGGTTTTGCCGTGCTGCACACCGCAGCATCGCGCGTCGGCGGCCTGGATCTCGGTTTCGTACCGGGCGCCAACGGCGCCAACGCCGCCGAGATGCTGAAGTCGATGGACGTGCTCTTCCTGCTCGGCGCCGACGAATTCGAAACCTCGGCCAAGACCGCCAAGTTCACCGTCTATATCGGCTCGCACGGCGATAACGGGGCGCATGGCGCCGACGTCATCTTGCCGGCTGCGACCTACACCGAAAAGTCGGGCATCTGGGTCAACACCGAAGGCCGCGTTCAGATGGGTAACCGTGCCGGTTTTGCGCCTGGCGACGCCAAGGAAGACTGGGCGATCATCCGCGCGCTGTCGGACGTGCTCGGCAAGCGCCTTCCCTTTGATTCGCTTGGTGCTTTGCGTGCCAAACTCTATGCCGCGCACCCGCATTTCGCCCATACGGACGAGATCGCTCCGGGCAATGCAGGCGAAATTGCCGCAGTGGCGGAAAAAGGCGGTGTCATCAACAAATCCGGGTTTGCGTCGACCGTGAAAGACTTCTATTTGACGAACCCGATAGCGCGCGCTTCGGCCGTCATGGCGGAGTGCTCGGCGCTTGCCCGCAACAATTTCAAAGTCGCGGCAGAGTAAGGGCAGGGACCATGGACTCTTTCGTTTCTAACTACGTCTGGCCGGCGGCCATCATGGTCGGACAGTCGCTGCTGCTTCTCGTCTGCCTGCTCGTCTTCATCGCTTACATCCTGCTTGCCGACCGCAAGATCTGGGCCGCCGTGCAGCTTCGCCGCGGTCCGAACGTCGTCGGTCCGTGGGGTCTGTTCCAGTCCTTCGCCGACCTTCTGAAGTTCGTCTTCAAGGAGCCGATCATTCCGGCCGGCGCCAACAAGGGCGTCTTCCTGCTGGCCCCGCTCGTCGCCGTGACGCTGGCGCTCGCCACCTGGGCGGTGATCCCGCTCAACGAGGGCTGGGTGGTCGCCAATATCAACGTCGGCATCCTCTACGTCTTCGCGATCTCGTCGCTGGAAGTCTACGGCATCATCATGGGCGGCTGGGCTTCGAACTCGAAGTACCCGTTCCTCGGCGCGCTGCGTTCCGCCGCGCAGATGGTGTCCTACGAAGTCTCGATCGGCTTCGTCATCGTCACCGTGCTGCTCTGCGTCGGTTCGCTGAACCTGACGGACATCGTCATCGCCCAGAAGGATGGTCTCGGCACCATGATGGGCCTGCCTGCCTCGTTCCTCGACTGGCACTGGCTGGCGCTGTTCCCGATGTTCATCATCTTCTTCATCTCGGCGCTGGCTGAAACCAACCGTCCGCCCTTCGATCTTCCGGAAGCGGAATCGGAGCTGGTTGCCGGCTTCATGGTCGAATATTCGTCGGCGCCCTACATGATGTTCATGCTCGGCGAATATGCGGCCATCGTTCTGATGTGCTCGCTGACGACGATCCTGTTTCTCGGGGGCTGGCTGCCGCCGGTCGACATCGCCGTGCTCAACTGGGTGCCGGGTATCATCTGGTTCGTCATCAAGGCGACAATGGTGTTTTTCATGTTCGCCATGGTGAAGGCCTTCGTGCCGCGCTACCGCTATGACCAGCTGATGCGCCTGGGCTGGAAGGTTTTCCTGCCGATTTCGCTCGCCATGGTGGTCATTGTTGCATTCGTGCTGAAACTGATGGGTTGGGCCTGATCATGCGCCCGTCCGTTTCTGGCAAATTTGGAGATTAAGATGGCCGGTTTTTCGCAAGCCGTCAGTTCGCTCTTCCTGAAGGAATTCGTCGGCGCTTTCTTCCTGTCGATGCGCTACTTCTTCCGGACGAAGGCGACGATCAACTATCCTTTCGAAAAAGGTCCGGTTTCCCCGCGCTTCCGCGGCGAACACGCCCTGCGCCGTTACCCCAACGGCGAAGAACGCTGCATCGCCTGCAAGTTGTGCGAAGCCATCTGTCCCGCCCAGGCGATCACCATCGAAGCCGGGCCGCGCCGCAACGACGGCACCCGCCGCACGGTGCGTTACGACATCGACATGGTGAAGTGCATCTATTGCGGCTTCTGCCAGGAAGCCTGCCCGGTCGATGCCATCGTCGAAGGTCCGAACTTTGAATTCGCGACGGAAACGCGCGAAGAGCTCTATTTCGACAAGGCCCGTCTGCTCGACAACGGCGACCGCTGGGAGCGCGAAATCGCGCGCAACATCGCGATCGACTCGCCGTACCGCTGATCGGCTATTGAATGTATGCCGCCCCGGGAGCATCCCGTCGCGGTCCAGTTAAAACGGAGCGCCGGCAGCGTCATCGAGGCCGGCAAAACTCCATCGGGCAGGGGACAGTCCGCCCGGGGGAAGACGAAAAGGCACCAACATGGGTCTGCAGGCTCTTTTTTTCTATCTCTTCGCCTTCATCGCTGTGGCGTCGGCGTTCATGGTGATTTCGGCTCGGAATCCGGTCCATTCGGTTCTGTTCCTGATCCTCACCTTCTTTAACTCCGCCGGCCTCTTCCTGCTGACGGGCGCCGAATTCCTGGCGATGATCCTGCTGGTCGTTTATGTCGGCGCTGTGGCGGTGCTCTTCCTCTTCGTCGTGATGATGCTTGACATCGACTTCACGGAGTTGCGCTCGGGCGTGCTCGAATACGCGCCGGTCGGCGCGCTGATCGGGGTGATCCTGGCGGCGGAACTGATCGTCGTCATCGGCGGCAGCGTCATTTCGCCCGACATCGGCAAGACGGTGGCGATGCCCATCCCCGCGCTGACGGAACGCACCAATACCGCCGCCCTCGGCGACGTGCTCTACACCCATTATGTCTATTTCTTCCAGATCGCCGGCCTTGTGCTGCTGGTCGCGATGATCGGCGCCATCGTGCTGACGCTGCGTCACCGCCAGAACATCAAGCGGCAGGATATTTCCCAGCAGGTTGCCCGCACGCCCGCGACCGCCGTCGAGGTGGTCAAGGTCAAGCCCGGGCAGGGCGTCTGAAGCGCGCACGAGGTCAAGGAAACGAAATTATGGAAATCGGTCTTTCCCATTACCTGACGGTCAGTGCCATCCTCTTCACGCTCGGTGTTTTCGGCATTTTCCTCAACCGCAAGAACGTCATCGTCATCCTGATGTCGGTGGAACTCATCCTGCTTGCGGTCAATATCAACATGGTCGCCTTCTCTTCCTTCCTCAACGACATCACGGGTCAGGTCTTCGCCCTGTTCATCCTGACGGTCGCGGCGGCGGAGGCGGCGATCGGTCTTGCAATTCTCGTGGTCTTCTATCGTAACCGCGGCTCCATCGCCGTCGAAGACGTCAATGTGATGAAGGGCTGAACCGGCTATGATCCTTTACAAAGCCATCGTTTTCCTTCCCCTGATCGGCGCGCTGATCGCCGGCCTGTTCGGTCGCGCCATCGGCGCCAAGGCATCGGAATACGTCACCACCGGCCTGATGATCGTCGTTGCGATCCTTTCCTGGATCGCCTTCTTCACCGTGGCGCTCGGCCATGGCGAGGCCGGCGAAGTGATCAAGGTTCCCGTCCTGCGCTGGATCCAGTCCGGCGGCATCGACGTCGAATGGGCCTTCCGCGTCGACACGCTGACCGCGGTGATGTTCGTCGTCGTCAACACCGTCTCGACCCTGGTGCACCTCTATTCGATCGGCTACATGCACCACGATCCGCATCGGCCGCGTTTCTTCGCCTACCTGTCGCTGTTCACCTTCATGATGCTGATGCTCATCACGTCGGACAATCTGCTGCAGATGTTCTTCGGCTGGGAAGGCGTGGGCCTGGCGTCCTACCTGCTCATCGGCTTCTGGTTCAAGAAGCCCTCGGCCAATGCGGCGGCGATGAAGGCCTTCATCGTCAACCGCGTCGGCGACTTCGGTTTCATCCTCGGCATTTCCGGTGTCTTCGTGCTGTTCGGCTCGATCAACTTCGAAACGATCTTCGCGACGGCCGCCACCTACCTGCCGGCCGAAGGGGCGGCCGAGGGCGGCGAAGCCGTCATCAACCTCTTCGGCATGCATCTCGACAAGGCGCACGCCATCACCGCCGTCTGCCTGCTGCTCTTCATGGGTGCCATGGGCAAGTCGGCGCAGTTCCTGCTGCACACCTGGCTGCCGGACGCTATGGAAGGCCCGACGCCGGTCTCGGCGCTCATCCATGCCGCAACCATGGTCACCGCCGGCGTCTTCCTCGTCGCCCGCATGTCGCCGCTGTTCGAACTGTCGCATGATGCGCTGACCGTCGTCACCGTCATCGGCGCCATCACCGCCTTCTTCGCGGCGACCGTCGGTCTGGTGCAGAACGACATCAAGCGCGTCATCGCCTACTCGACCTGCTCGCAGCTCGGTTACATGTTCGTGGCGCTCGGCGTCGGCGCTTACGGCGCGGCGATCTTCCATCTGTTCACGCACGCTTTCTTCAAGGCGCTGCTGTTCCTCGGTGCCGGCTCCGTCATCCACGCCGTCGACGGCGAGCAGGACATGCGCTACATGGGCGGCCTGCGCAAGCATATCCCGATCACCTTCTGGATGATGACCATCGGCACGCTGGCGCTGACCGGTGTCGGTATCCCCGGCACGATGTTCGGCTTTGCCGGCTTCTTCTCCAAGGACGTGATCATCGAATCCGCCTACGCCTCGCACTCGGCGGTTTCGGGCTTCGCCTTTACCTTGCTGGTCATCGCCGCGCTGTTCACCAGCTTCTATTCCTGGCGCCTGGCCTTCCTGACCTTCTTCGGCAAGCCGCGTGCCAGCCACGAGGTCATGCATCACGTGCATGAATCGCCGATGGTGATGTTGCTGCCGCTTTATATCCTGGCGGTCGGTGCGGTTCTCGCCGGCGTGATTTTCGAGGGCTACTTCTTCGGTCACCACTATGCTGAATTCTGGAAGGGCGCATTGTTCACCCTGCCGGAAAACGAGATCCTCGAACATTTCCACCATGTGCCGCTTCTGGTGAAGTGGAGCCCGTTCATCGCCATGGTCACCGGCTTCGTCACCGCCTGGTACATGTACATCAAGTCGCCGGAAACGCCGAAGGTCCTGGCCCAGCAGCATCGCGTGCTTTACCAGTTCCTGCTCAACAAGTGGTACTTCGACGAGCTCTACGACTTCCTGTTCGTCCGTTCCGCCAAGGCGCTCGGCCGTTTCCTGTGGAAGAAGGGTGACGTCGCGGTCATCGATAGGTACGGCCCGAACGGCATCGCCGCCCGCGTCGTCGACGTGACCAACCGCGTGGTGCGCCTGCAAACCGGTTACCTCTATCATTATGCCTTTGCCATGCTGATCGGCGTTGCGGCGCTCGTCACCTGGATGATGCTCGGGAGTTCCTTCTGATGACCGATTGGCCTATTCTTTCAACGGTCACGTTCCTGCCGCTGGTCGGCGTCCTCTTCCTGTTGCTCACGAGGGATGACACGCCGAACGGCCGGCGGAACGTGCTGAACGTCTCGCTGTTCACCACGCTCTTCACCTTTCTCGTGTCGCTGTTCATCTGGATCGGTTTCGACAATTCGAACCCGGGCTTCCAGATGGTCGAGAAGACCACCTGGCTCGGCACCGGTATCGGTTATCACGTCGGCGTCGACGGCATCTCCATGCTGTTCGTCATCCTGACGACGCTTCTGATGCCCTTCTGCATCCTCGCCAGCTGGGTAACGATCGAGAAGCGGCTGAAGCAATACATGATCGCCTTCCTGCTGCTCGAAACGCTGATGATCGGCGTCTTCGTGTCGCTCGACATCGTGCTGTTCTACGTCTTCTTCGAAGGCGGCCTGATCCCGATGTTCCTGATCATCGGCGTCTGGGGCGGCAAGGACCGCGTCTACGCCAGCTACAAGTTCTTCCTCTATACGCTGCTCGGCTCGGTGCTGATGATGCTCGCCATCATGGCGATGTACTGGCAGGCCGGCACCACCGACATCACGGAACTCTTGAAGTACCAGTTCCCCGCCGGTCTGCAGACCTGGCTGTGGCTCGCCTTCTTCGCCTCCTTCGCGGTGAAAATGCCGATGTGGCCGGTGCACACCTGGCTTCCGGATGCGCACGTCCAGGCGCCGACCGCGGGTTCGGTCATCCTGGCCGGCATTCTCCTGAAGCTTGGCGGCTACGGCATGATCCGCTTCTCGCTGGCGATGTTCCCGCTCGCCTCCGACTATTTCGCGCCGATGGTCTTCGCGCTCTCCGTCATCGCCATCATCTACACCTCGCTGGTGGCGCTGATGCAGGAGGACATGAAGAAGCTGATCGCCTATTCTTCCGTCGCCCATATGGGTTACGTGACAATGGGTATCTTCGCGGCCAATACGCAGGGCGTCCAGGGCGCGCTGTTCCAGATGATTTCGCACGGCTTTGTTTCCGGCGCGCTGTTCCTCTGCGTCGGCGTCGTCTACGACCGCCTGCACACCCGCGAGATCGCCGCTTACGGCGGCCTGGTCAACAACATGCCGAAATACGCCTTCGCCTTCATGGTCTTCACCATGGCGAACGTCGGACTGCCCGGCACCTCCGGTTTCATCGGCGAATTCCTGACCCTGATCGGCGTCTTCCGCGCCAACACCTGGGTTGCGCTCTTCGCTGCGACGGGCGTGATCCTTTCGGCCGCCTATGCGCTGTGGCTCTATCGCCGCATCATCTTCGGCGCGTTGGAAAAGGAAAGCCTCAAGGCGCTCTTCGACCTGTCCCCGCGCGAACAGGCGCTTCTTTACCCGCTGATCGTTCTGACGATCTTCTTCGGCGTCTACCCGGCACCGATCTTCGATGCGACGGCAGCCTCCGTGGATCTGCTGGTCAACAATTATACTGCAGCCTTGCAGGCAGCGCACGATGTCGCGCTGTCGGTGAAATGACGACAGGAATCTAAGACATGACGGCTGAAATTCTGCTCGCAAGTCTGCATCTCGCAACGCCGGAAATCATTCTGGCGATCGGCGCCTTGGCGCTTCTGATGATCGGTGTGTTCTCCGGCGAAAAGTCGGGGACGACAGTAACCGTTCTGGCCATCCTGCTGCTGGTGATTTCCGGCGGCTGGATGATCCTGTCGGGCGCGGACGGCCTGGCGTTCGGCGGCGTCTTCGTATCGGACGCCTTCGCCCGCTTCCTCAAGGTCGTGGCGCTGATCGGTTCGGTGACGGCGATCATCATGACGCTCGGGCAATCGCGCTCGGAGCACCTCAACCAGTTCGAGTTCCCGGTGCTCCTGGTGCTGGCGACGCTCGGCATCCTGCTGATGATCTCGGCCAACGACCTGATCTCCGCCTACCTGGCGCTGGAACTGCAGTCGCTGGCGCTCTACGTCGTCGCGGCTATCAACCGCGACAGCCTGAAGTCGACCGAGGCCGGCCTGAAATATTTCGTTCTCGGCGCCTTGTCCTCGGGCATGATGCTCTACGGCATGTCGCTGGTCTACGGCTTCACCGGCCACACCGGCTTTGCCGAAATCGCCACGGCGCTTTCCGGCGAAAGCCGTTCGCTCGGCCTGCTGTTCGGCCTCGTCTTCGTGCTGACCGGCTTTGCCTTCAAGATTTCCGCCGTGCCGTTCCACATGTGGACGCCGGACGTCTACGAGGGCGCGCCGACGCCGGTGACCGCCTTCTTCGCTGCCGCGCCGAAGATTGCCGCCATGGCGATGCTGGTGCGCATCGTCGGCACAGCTTTCGAACCGATCAAGCTCGACTGGCAGCAGGTGATCTCCTTCATCGCCATCGCCTCCATGGTGCTCGGCGCCTTCGCCGCCATCGGCCAGCGCAACATCAAGCGACTGATGGCCTATTCGTCCATCGGCCATATGGGTTACGCGCTTGTCGGCCTCGCTGCCGGCACCAAGACCGGTGTCTCGGGCGTGCTGATCTACATGACCATCTACATGGTCATGACGCTCGGCACTTTCGCCTGCATCATGGCGATGCGCCGCAAGGATGGTGGCGTGACCGAAAACATCGACGATCTCGCCGGCCTTTCCGCCACCAACCCGTTCATGGCGGTGGTGCTGACGGCGCTGATGTTCTCGCTTGCCGGCATCCCGCCGCTCGCCGGCTTCTTTGGGAAGTATTTCGTTTTCGTCGCGGCCATCGAAGCCAAGCTTTATGCGCTGGCGATCATCGGCGTGCTCGCTTCCGTCGTCGGCTGCTACTACTATCTGCGCGTCATCAAGCTGATGTGGTTCGATGAAGCCAAGGGCGAGTTTGCCCGCACGGCGGGCGTGCTGCGGCTGGTCTTCGGCCTCTCCGGCCTGTTCGTCGCCGGGTACGTGCTGATCGGCGGCCCGCTCGGGGCTGCTGCGGAAGCGGCCTCCGCTTCGTTCTTTTGATGGATGACAGGAGACATAGCCGGACGACGCTGAGCGACGTCCGGCACGAGGCTCTCGGCGACGTCTCTTCCACCAACACGGAATGCCTGGCGCGTGCGCGCGCCGGCGATCCAGGCCCTCTCTGGATCACCGCCCGCCGCCAGACCGGCGGACGCGGTCGCCGCGGGCGACCCTGGGCCTCGGAGCCCGGCAATCTCTACGCTTCCCTTCTCCTGATCGATCCGGCACCGCTCGACCGCTTGCCCTCCTTGCCGCTCGCCGTCGCCGTCGCCGTGCACGATGCGATCCGCAAGGTGGTGCCGCCGGGCGGCGAACCCGTCGAGATCAAGTGGCCGAACGACATCCTGATCGGCCGCAAGAAGACCTGCGGCATCCTGCTCGAAAGCGAAAACCTTGCAGACGGGCGTCAGGCGCTGGTGATTGGCATCGGCATCAACATCGCCGTCATGCCGGATAGCGGCCAGTATCCCGTCACCTCGCTGGCCGCACAGGGCGCCTCCGTTTCGCCCGACGAACTGTTCGCGCATCTCTATGTTTCGATGAACGATATGCTGGTGCTTTGGAACCGCGGACGCGGCATCGCATCTGTGGTGGAGTTATGGCGCAGGGGGGCCTGCGGGGTTGGGGAAAAGATCACCGTCAACCTGCCGGACAAGTCGCTTTCCGGCCAGTTCGCAGGTATTGATGACAACGGTTTGCTGATGCTCGATACCGGTGGCGGCCGGCTATTGCCGATTGCTGCGGGCGACGTCTTTTTCGAATGATTTGGAACCAGATAACATGACAAATAAAGAAGAACTGGTGTTTCTGCCGCTCGGCGGCGTCGGCGAGATTGGCATGAATCTCGCGCTCTACGGTTACGGAGCGCCCAGCAACCGCCAATGGATCATGGTGGATTGCGGCGTGACGTTTCCAGGTCCGGACCTGCCGGGCGTGGATCTCGTTCTCCCCGATATCAGCTTCCTCGCCAGCGAGCGCAAGAATCTCAAGGCGATCATCATTACCCATGCGCATGAAGACCATTATGGCGGCCTGAACGACCTCTGGCCCGGCCTCAACGTGCCGGTCTATGCCTCGGGCTTCACCGCCGGCCTGCTGGAGGCCAAGCGGCGCTATGAGGAATCGCGCGGCGATATTCCCGTGACGCCGTTCAAAGCGGGCGATATCATCAATGTCGGTCCGTTCAGCATCGAGGCCGTCGCTGTCAACCACTCGATCCCCGAGCCGATGGCGCTGGTGATCCGCACGCCGCTCGGCAACGTCGTCCACACCGGCGACTGGAAAATCGACCTCGAACCGTCGCTCGGTCCGCTGACCAACGAAAAGCGGCTGCGCGAAATCGGCGACGAGGGCGTGCTGGCGCTGATGTGCGACAGCACGAATGCGTTGCGCGATGGCGTTTCGCCTTCGGAAAAGGAAGTTTCCGAAAGCCTGCAGAAGGTGATCGAGTCCGCGGAAGGCCGTGTGGCGATTACTACTTTTTCCTCGAATGTCGGTCGTATCCGCTCGGTCGCTGAAGCCGCCGACAGGGCGGGCCGCGAAGTCTTGCTGCTCGGCAGTTCGCTGAAGCGCGTCGTCGACGTGGCGCGAGACGTCGGCATCATGGAAGGCATCAAGCCGTTCATCGGCGAGGACGAATATGGCTACATCCCGCGGGATAAGGTCGTCGTCATCCTGACCGGCAGCCAGGGCGAGCCGAGGGCGGCGCTGGCCAAGCTGGCGCGCGACGAGATGCGCAACATCGCGCTCAGCGCCGGCGATCTCGTGGTCTTTTCCTCCCGCGCCATTCCCGGCAACGAGAAGGCGATCCAGGACATCAAGAACGGCCTCATCGAGCAGGGCGTCAACGTGCTGACCGATTCCGAAGCGCTGGTGCATGTCTCCGGCCATCCGCGCCGCAGCGAGCTGCAACAGATGTATGCCTGGACGCGGCCGGAAATCCTCGTTCCCGTGCACGGCGAAGCCGCGCATCTGACGGCGCAGCGCGAACTTGGCCTGCAGTCAGGCATCGCCACCGTGCCGCGCGTGCGCAACGGCGACATCCTGCGGCTAGCGCCGGGCCCGGTCGAGGTCGTCGGCGAAGCGCCGCACGGCCGCATCTTCAAGGACGGCAAGCTGATCGGCGATTTCGACGAGATGGGCATCGGCGAGCGTCGCAAGCTGGCCTTTGTCGGCCATGTCGCGGTGAATGTCCTGCTCGACAGCCGCTTCGATTTCGTCGGCGATCCGGTTGTCGTGCCGGTCGGCTTGCCGGAATTCGATTATGAAGGCGAGGACATGAACGACACGCTCTATGACGCCGTGCTCGGCGCCGTCGAAAGCATCCCGCGTGCCCGTCGCAAGGATCTCGAAACGGTGCGCGAGGCGGTTCGCCGTGCCGTCCGCGCCGCCGCCAACGAGGCATGGGGCAAAAAACCCGTCGTCACCGTCTTCCTGACGAAGATCTGACCGGACCGGGGGAGGAGACCGTCATGCTCGGACGCATCAATCACATCGCCATCGCCGTGCCGGATATCGGCAAGGCATCCGATGCCTATCGCGACACGCTGGGCGCGGCGGTCTCGCAAAGGCAGGCCTTGCCGGAGCATGGCGTGACCGTGGTCTTCGTGGAACTGCCGAACACCAAGGTGGAACTGCTGGAGCCGCTTGGCGAGACCTCGCCCATTGCCGCCTTCCTGGCGAAAAACCCCGATGGCGGCATGCACCATATCTGCTACGAAGTGGATGACATCCTTGTCGCCCGCGACCGCCTTGTCGCCGCCGGTGCCCGCGTGCTCGGCAACGGCGATCCCAAGATCGGCGCGCACGGCAAGCCGGTTCTTTTCCTGCACCCCAAGGATTTTTTCGGCACGCTGATCGAACTCGAGCAACTGTGACAATAAGGCCGGTTTGAGCTTGACCGGCTTTGGCCTTATAAGGCCTCTACAGCGCCGCGCGTCTTTCAAGTCGCGCCAAGGACGCCGTAGCAGCTTATCCAGAGGCCGTTCGCCCGGCTGAAACCAAGGGCATCTCCGCATACGGAGCGGCAAGGCCCGGAAGGACGACCGATGCAGCTTTTTTCCATCTTTGCAGTGTATTTCATCGTCTGGTGGATCACGCTTTTCGCGATCCTGCCGATCGGCCTGCGCACGCAGGCGGAGGACGATCATGTCGTGCCCGGCACCGTCGAAAGCGCCCCGACGCGTTTCCAGGCGAAGAAGGTTCTGCTGCTGACGACGCTGGTCTCCGCCGTGCTCTACGGTCTCTGGTATCTCTGTTCCGTCTATCTCGGCTTCAGCATCGATGCCCTGCCGCGCTTCATTCCCAAATTCGATTGAGTTTTGTTGCGGCCTGCCGACAAAGGCCCGCTACGGCCTTTCGTCATACGGATTTCATAAAAGCCTGCGATGAGAGGCTGCTTTTGAAAAGCAGCGTTGCAAAAGATAAGTCGCAGGCAAAAAGCAAAAAAAAACAAGGCTGGAAGCCTTGTTTTTAAAGTATCGCGTGATCTCTAACCGTTACCGGGGCTGCGAGCGAGCGCGCCTAAGACCTAATCCTCCCAAGACTTTGACCGCGAAACGACAAGAATTTAATCTCCTTGCCTCTTTTGTGAGCCGAAACTAGCTCAGAGATTGGGCTTTGTCATCCGATTTTTTTGCATTTTTGCTACACTTCGATACATTTTTTCTGTTGACAAGCGAGAAGTGTAATTTCAGTTCTGGCTCGCCTCAATTCTGCCGTGAAATCATATTTCGAGTGGCCATCATTCGAGCTTCACGCCGCAAATGCGTGTTTCAGGCGGGTTTCTTTCGCCCCGCGAAGCGGCTAAGAACATCTTCCAAAATCGCCCCTGTTCATTGATTCCCGGCAGTCGAGGGAATCCCAAAAATTTCTGGACCAGCCTATGCGCCTTTCCCGCTTTTTCATGCCTATCCTGAAGGAAAATCCCAAGGAAGCCGAGATCGTCTCCCATCGGCTGATGCTGCGCTCCGGCATGGTCCGCCAGCAGTCGCAGGGCATCTATAGCTGGCTGCCGATGGGCAAGCGGGTTCTGGACAAGGTCAACAAGATCATCCGCGAGGAGCAGAATCGCTCCGGCGCCATCGAACTGCTGATGCCGACGCTGCAATCCGCCGAACTCTGGCAGGAAAGCGGCCGTTACGACGCCTATGGCAAGGAAATGCTGCGGATCAAGGACCGTCAGGAGCGCCCGATGCTCTACGGCCCGACCAACGAGGAGATGGTCACCGATATCTTCCGGTCCTACGTCAAATCCTACAAGAACCTGCCGCTGAACCTCTACCACATCCAGCTGAAGTTTCGCGACGAGATCCGCCCGCGCTTCGGCACCATGCGGTCGCGCGAGTTCCTGATGAAGGATGCCTATTCCTTCGACCTGACGAAGGAAGGTGCCGAACATTCCTACCGCAAGATGTTCGCCGCCTACCTGCGCACCTTCTCGCGGCTTGGCCTGCGCGCCATTCCGATGCGCGCCGACACCGGCCCGATCGGCGGCAATCTCAGCCACGAATTCATCATCCTTGCCGATACCGGCGAATCGGAGGTCTTCTGCCACAAGGATTTCGTCGATTTCGACATTCCGGCCGAAGATACCGATTTCGACAACGTCGCCGGCATGCAGTCGATCTTCGACAAGTGGACGTCGGTCTACGCCGCCACCTCCGAAATGCACGACGAGGCGGCTTTTAATGCCATACCGGAAGGCGATCGCCTTTCGGCCCGCGGCATCGAGGTCGGCCATATCTTCTATTTCGGCACGAAATATTCCGAGCCGATGGGCGCCAAGGTGCAGGGGCCAGACGGCAAGGAACATGTTGTCCACATGGGTTCCTACGGTATTGGCCCCACCCGCCTTGTTCCAGCCATCATTGAAGCATCGCATGATGAAAACGGAATCATCTGGCCGGCATCCGTCGCGCCGTTCGATTCCGTGATCATCAACATGAAGGCGGGCGACGAGGCCTGCGATGCGGCCAGCGAAAGGCTGTATGCGGCTCTCGGCAACGCCGGTCAGGATGTGCTTTACGACGATACGGACGATCGCGCCGGCACGAAGTTCGCCGCCGCCGATCTGATCGGTGTTCCGGTGCAGGTCATCGTCGGTCCGCGCTCCATCGCCAATGGCGAAGTGGAGCTCAAGGACCGCAAGACCGGGGCACGCGAGACGCTGACCGTTGAAGCGGCATTGAACAAGCTGACCGGCTGACAGAAGGGGAAAACATGGCGGTAGATGCGGTGAAGGAAACGGCGGAACAGCCTGGCAAGAGCAAGGCCGGCCGCCCGTTTTCCGCCTTCGAACGGATCGTGGCCTGGCGCTATCTCCGGGCGCGGCGCAAGGAAGCCTTCATCTCCGTTATCGCCGGCTTTTCCTTCATCGGCATCATGCTCGGTGTCGCGACGCTGATCATCGTCATGGCGGTGATGAACGGTTTCCGCACCGAGCTGATTTCCCGCATTCTCGGCGTCAACGGCCACATGATCGTCCAGCCGATCGACACGCCGCTCGACAATTACGACGAACTGGCCAGGAAATTCGCGGCCGTGCCCGGCGTCACCATGGCCCTGCCGCTGGTCGAGGGGCAGACGCTGGCCTCCGGCCGCGGCGGCGCGGGAACCGGCGCTCTGGTGCGCGGCATTCGGCCCGAAGACATCGAGGCGCTGAAGACCGTCTCCAGCAACGTCAAGAGCGGCGATCTCGTCGGTTTTGCCGCGGGGCAGGGCGTGCTGATCGGTTCTCGCATGGCAAGCCAACTCGGCCTCAACGCCGGCGACCAGATCACGCTGATGTCGCCCGAGGGCGATATCACGCCGCTCGGCGTCAACCCGCGCATCAAGTCCTATGTCGTCTCCGGCATCTTCGAGATCGGCATGTCGGAATATGATTCCTCGATCATCTACATGCCGCTCGAGGAGGCGCAGCTGTATTTCAACGCCGAAGGCGTGGTGCAGTCGATCGAGCTGTTCGTCGCCAATCCCGATACGGTCGATGAGTTGCGTCCGAAGCTCGAGGAAGCGGCCGGCCGCCAGGTGTTCATCACCGACTGGCGCCAGCGCAACCAGACCTTCTTCTCCGCCCTGCAGGTGGAACGCAACGTCATGTTCATGATCCTGACGCTGATCGTGCTGGTGGCGGCGCTCAACATCATTTCCGGCCTGATCATGCTGGTGAAGGACAAGGGCAGCGACATCGCCATCCTGCGCACCATGGGGGCGACGTCGGGCTCGATCATGCGGATCTTCTTCATGACCGGGGCGGCCATCGGCATTGCCGGCACGCTGGCTGGCGTGCTGCTTGGCGTTATCGTCTGTCTCAACATCGAATCGATCCGGCAGTTTTTCTCCTGGATTTCCGGCACGGTGCTGTTCGACCCGGAACTCTATTTCCTCAGCCAGCTTCCCGCCGACATGAATGTTGGCGAAACCGTATCGGTGGTGATCATGGCGCTGACCCTGTCGTTCCTCGCCACGATCGTTCCCGCCTGGCGCGCTTCACGGCTCGATCCCGTGCAGGCGCTGCGTTACGAATAAGGACGACACGCATACATGAAACGTAAAATCGCACTGCAGCTATCCGGGGTCGAACGCCACTACGGCCAGGGCGACACCGTCCTGTCGATTCTCAAGGGCGCGGATTTCACGCTGCATTCCGGCGAGATCGTCGCCCTGGTGGCGCCGTCCGGCACCGGCAAGTCGACGCTGCTGCACGTCGCCGGGCTGCTGGAGCATCCCGACAAGGGCGAGGTCTTCATCAACGGCAAGAGCTGCAACAATCTGCCCGACGACCAGCGGACGGCGATCCGCCGCTCGGAGATCGGCTTCGTTTACCAGTTCCATCACCTGCTGCCGGAATTTTCGGCGCTGGAAAACATCATGATGCCGCAGCTGATCGGCGGGCTTGCCTGGAACGAGACCCGCGAGCGTGCCAGCCAGCTGCTCGACTACATGCGGATTGGCCATCGCGCCACCCATCGCCCGGCGGAGCTTTCCGGCGGCGAGCAGCAGCGCGTGGCGATTGCCCGCGCCGTTGCCAATGCGCCGCTGGTGCTGCTGGCCGACGAGCCGACGGGTAATCTCGACCCGGAAACGGCTCATTATGTCTTCGACGCGCTGGAAGCCCTGGTGCGCCAGTCGGGCTTGGCAGCCGTCATCGCCACGCACAATCTCGACCTTGCCCGCCGCATGGACCGTCGCGTGACGATCAGCGACGGCAAGGTGCACGAGATCTGATCTTGCGGTTTTTCCTGCGGCTCAATCGCTGCTGCAGGGACCGCGATCCTTGGTATCGTCCCAATCCTGGATGGTGATGAACTTCGGTTCGACACGCAGTTCCTTGTCGTTCACCTTGGCCTTGCCGGTCAGCACGTTGTAATCGCAGGTCGTTCCGGCATTGGGGTCGAGCGTGTCGTAGTCGTTGTAGGTATAGCCGGCGACGACGAAATCGCCGTTGCGATAAGCGAGCGTCATCCTCTGTTCCCAGCGGTTGCGGCCGATACCGCTGTTTTGCGAATGCACGGCGATGGAGCCGTTCGCCAGCGCGGTCAGCGACGGATCCTGGCCGAACATGCCGTCCAGGCTGCTGTTGCCCCAGATCTTGCCCGGCGCTTCGGCCACCAGCTTGAGCAGCGGATGATCCTTGTCGCGGACATAGATGTAGATGCCGATCATGTCCTCGCCTTCCGCCGGCGCCACGAGAAGGGCAAGGTCCGACTGGTCGTCCTTGTTCCAGTCGCCGGTCACGGCATCGATGATGCGCTCCGGGGCGATCGGTTCGGCAGCCAGGGCAGCGGATGTGCCCGTGACGAGCGCCACGGCGGCGAGCAGGGCTCGGATCATTCTCGTACTCCTCTTTTTCGACTGTGTTTTCATATCCAAACCCCGAGGAGGGGTCCAGCATCCGCGTGATGGGAGAATAGCGGGGAACGGCTCAAAATTGGGATTGACACCGGAACCAAAAGAGAACAAAATAAAAACATAAGAGGTAAGGAGAGATGCAATGACTGATTTTATTCGTGATATCGCTGCCTTCGCTTCCATTGTGACGTTTATCGCCAGCCTGTCGGTGATCATGATGGCGATGTGAGGACGCAAGCTCGCGTCCGTGATAATTTCCTGCAGAACCTTTGGGCCGTACTGGACTCTGCTGCCTGGGAAGCCGACAATCAGGCTTGATTCAAGTGAATGATTGGAAGGCATGCGATGGCAACGGTAGGGGCTGTGTCGGGCGTCGGAGGCGAAAGCCGGGGCGCGCTGGAATTCGTTCATCTGCGGGTTCATTCTGCCTATTCCCTGCTTGAGGGCGCTTTGCCTCTCAAGAAGATCCTGAGCAAGGCTGCTGCCGACGGCCAGCCGGCAATTGCCATCACCGATACCAACAATCTCTTCGTTGCGCTGGAATTTTCCGAAAAGGCTGTCGGTGAGGGTCTGCAACCGATCATCGGTTGCCAGGTGTCGATCGACATGGAGGACGGACAGGAGACCGACAAGCGCGGCCTGCAATCCTTCGTCAAGCTGCCGTCGGTGGTATTGCTCGCCGCCAATGCGGTCGGATACGAAAATCTCGTCGACCTCGTCAGCCGCGCCTATCTCGGCGGCGAGGGCAACGGCTCCGTCAATATTCGCCTGTCCTGGCTGCAGGAAGGTGGCACCGACGGCTTGATCGTGCTGACCGGCGGCGTCGGCGGTCCCGTTGACATCGCCTCGAGGGAGGGGCATGCGGCGATGGCCGAGCAACGCCTCTTGACGCTGAAGGCGCTGTTCGGCGATCAGCTTTACATCGAGCTGCAGCGGCATGGTAATTACGACCGCCGACACGAAGCGAGAATGGTAGATCTCGCTTACGCTCATGACGTACCTCTGGTGGCCACCAACGAAGCGTTTTTTCCGTCTCCCGATGATTTCGATGCCCATGATGCGCTGATGGCGGTGGCGCACAATGCGATCGTCTCCGACGACAGCCGGTTCCGCTTGACGCCGGACCATTATCTGAAAAGCCGCGCGGATATGGCCAGGCTGTTTGCGGACCTGCCGGAAGCTTTGGAAAATACGGTGGAGATCGCCCGGCGATGCTCGTTCGTACTCAAGACCCGCAAGCCGATCCTGCCGCGCTTCACCAGCGCGGCGACAAGCGACGAGGAGGAGGCTGATCGCGCCGAAGGGGCAGAATTGCGCCGACAGGCCGAAGAAGGCCTCGACCACCGCCTGGCGACGCTCGGCATGGCGGAAGGGTACGACGAGAAGGACTATCGCGAGCGGTTGCAGTTCGAACTCGGCGTCATCGAACGCATGAAGTTTCCGGGCTACTTCCTGATCGTTGCCGACTTCATCAAATGGGCGAAGCTGCAGGATATCCCGGTCGGTCCGGGGCGTGGTTCGGGTGCGGGCTCGCTCGTCGCTTATGCGCTGACGATCACCGACGTCGATCCGTTGCGATTCTCGCTGCTGTTCGAACGCTTTCTCAATCCGGACCGCGTTTCGATGCCGGACTTCGACATCGACTTTTGCCAGGACCGGCGCGAAGAGGTGATCCGCTACGTCCAGCAGAAATACGGCCGCGAGCAGGTGGCGCAGATCATCACCTTCGGTTCGCTGCAGGCGCGCGCGGCACTGCGCGACGTCGGCCGCGTGCTGGAGATGCCTTACGGCCAGGTCGACAAGATCTGCAAGCTCGTGCCCAACAACCCTGCCAATCCGACGCCGCTGTACAAGGCGATCGAGGAGGAGCCGAAACTGCGGGAGGAGGCGGAAAAAGAACCCGTCGTCGCCCGACTGCTGGATATCGCCCAGAAGATCGAAGGCCTTTACCGGCACGCGTCGACCCACGCCGCCGGCATCGTCATCGGTGATAGGCCGCTGTCGAAGCTGGTGCCGATGTACCGCGATCCGCGGTCGGACATGCCGGTCACCCAGTTCAACATGAAATGGGTCGAGCAGGCGGGCCTGGTGAAGTTCGACTTCCTCGGCCTCAAGACGCTGACCGTGCTGAAGACCGGCGTCGATTTCATCGCCAAGCGCGGCATCGAGGTGAAACTCGAAAGCCTGCCGCTGGACGACGCGAAAACCTACGAAATGATGTCGCGCGGCGAAACGGTCGGCATCTTCCAGGTGGAAAGTGCCGGCATGCGCAAGGCGCTGATCGGCATGCGGCCGGACTGCATCGAGGACATCATCGCGCTGGTGGCGCTGTATCGCCCGGGTCCGATGGAAAACATCCCGGTTTACAACGCCCGCAAGCACGGCGAGGAGGAGATCGAGAGCATCCATCCGATGATCGACCACCTGCTCAAGGAAACGCAGGGCGTCATTGTCTACCAGGAACAGGTGATGCAGATCGCCCAGGTCCTTTCGGGCTATTCGCTCGGCGAGGCCGATCTTTTGCGCCGCGCCATGGGCAAGAAGATCAAGGAGGAGATGGACAAGCAGCGCGAGCGTTTCGTCACCGGCGCCGTCAAGAACGGCGTGTCGAAACCGCAATCGGACCTGATCTTCGACCTCTTGGCAAAGTTCGCCAATTACGGCTTCAACAAGTCGCACGCGGCGGCCTACGCCATCGTGTCTTACCAGACGGCCTATCTCAAGGCGCATTACCCGGTGGAATTCCTCGCCGCGTCGATGACCTACGATATGTCGAACACCGACAAGCTCAACGATTTCCGGCAGGATGCCAAGCGGCTCGGCATCAAGGTGGTGCCGCCATCGGTTCAGACCTCGTTCCGGATGTTCGAAACGGGCGACAACTGCATCTTCTATTCGCTCGCCGCCATCAAGGGCGTCGGCGAAGCGGCCGTCGAGCACATCGTTGCGGTGCGCGGCGACAAGCCTTTCGCCAGCATCGAGGATTTCTGCCTGCGTATCGATCCGAAGCAGGTGAACCGGCGAGTGTTCGAAAGCCTCATTTCGGCAGGCGCCTTCGATTGTTTCGGCCGTGACCGCGCCGAAATGATCGCCGGCCTCGACCGCATCATCGGTTATGCCCAGCGGGCACAGGAAAACAAGACGAGCGGCCAATCGGACATGTTCGGCTCGGGGGCCGCGACCGGGCCGGAAACCATCACCTTCCCCACCTTCGCGCCCTGGCTTGCCTCGGAAAAGATGCACCGCGAATTTCAGGTGCTCGGCTTCTATCTGTCGGCACACCCGCTGGATTCCTATGCGAGCCTGCTGTCGAAGATGCGGGTGCAGAGTTTTGCCGATTTTTCCGCTGCGGTGAAACAGGGTGCTTCCGCCGGACGACTGGCCGGCACGGTGACGATGAAGCAGGAGCGCAAGACGCGCACCGGCAACAAGATGGGCATCGTCTCCTTTTCCGATCCGTCCGGTCAGTACGAGGCGGTGCTGTTTTCCGAAGGCCTCAACCAGTACCGGGACCTTCTGGAGCCCGGAAAATCGCTGATCCTCACGGTCAATGCCGAAGAACGTCCCGAAGGCATCGGTCTCCGAATCCAGACGGCACAATCGCTCGAGGAAAAATCGATCCAGATGCAGAAGGCCTTGCGCATCTATGTGCGCGACGCCGGACCGCTTCGAACGGTCGCCGCCCATCTCAACGCCAAGGGTGACGGCCTGGTGTCCTTCATCGTCATCAAGGAAGAGGGCCAGCGCGAGATCGAGGTGGCATTGACGGAAAAATACCGTATCTCGCCGGAAATCGCCGCTGCCTTACGTTCGGCACCGGGTGTGATCGACGTCGAGCTGGTGTGAACGGTCTGGAAAAGATCACAGGATTACAAGCACATAAGAAAGGCGCCTGAATCTATGTTTCAGGCGCCTTTGCTTTTGGATGAGGATGCTGCCCTGCGGCTCAGCTCTTGGATTTGCCCTTCGGCGTCTTTTTCGTCAGCGTGATGAAGTCGGTCCCCTGGCCGGTTTCCGATCCCAGGCCGACATCGGCGATCGTCAGCGACGAGCCGTCGCTCAGAAGCGTTTCGATCTTGCGGCGCACGTCGTCGGGAATGCGGATGCGATCGAGCGTCTTCGACAGCAGATCGGGATCCTTGGCATCGGCGCTTTCGGTAATGCCGAGGCGCTTCATCTGCTGCTCGCTCAGATGGTTGTCGAGGCTGAGCGCATGCCATTCCACCTTGCCGGCGGTGCGCATTACGTCAGTTGCCTCGAAGAACAGCGTGCCGAGCGCCACCTCCGGCTGGTCGATGACCACGGGCGCCTCGATGATCGGTTTGAATTTCTGACGCACCAGGATCTGGCCGGAGGGCGGCGTGCCCTTGCCGGCGGCCTTGTAGAGTGCTGCCATGAATTCCGGGCTGAGCAACTCGCCCTTGGCCGGCAGGTTGTTGGCCGTCTTGAAGGCATTGATGGCGGCGATGGTCACGCTGCCGGCCTGGCCGTCGACATCGCCGGCGGCGTAACCCAGCGTGTTGAGCAGCGTCTGGGCGTCAATCATCGCTTCACGCGCGCCGCGGCGGGTGATGAGAATGCGGATCGGCGGCATGTCCTCGATCACGGCCGTCGCCGTGGCGCCTAACTTCGGCAGAACCTCGTTCATGGCGAGTTCGACCGGCCGCAGCACGGGATCGGGCGTCGTCGGCCGCAGTTCCGCGTCCGACATCAACTGTTCCTCGATCAGCGGATTGTGCGGCTTGAAGAGGTTCGAGTGGCTGAAGGCGACCGGCACCACCGGTTCGTCGGTGATGATCACATGCGCGCCGCGCTGCGTCATCTGGAACAGCGCCTTGGCAAATTTGCCGGGCATGCGCACGCAACCATGTGAGGCCGGATAGTTCGGCACATGGTTGGATTCGTGCAGGGCGACGCCGGACCAGGTGATGCGCTGCATGTAGGGCATCGGCGCGTTCGAATAGAGGTTGGATTCGTGATACTTCTTCTTTTCCAGAATGGAAAAGATGCCGGTCGGCGTCGAATGGCCGGGCTTGCCGGTCGAGACCTTCGAGGTTGCCACCACCTGGTCGCCGTTGTAGACGACGAGCGACTGGGCGTCGCGCGAGACGATGATCTGCAACGTCCGGCCATCATTCGCCAGCGCAGGCGGCGTGTAGGCGGTTGCGGCAAGCAGGGAAAGGCTGACGCCCAAGATCAAACGAGAAACCATCGTGCTATTCCTGACGCAAAACATATGCCGACAAAATATGTCGTGAAGTTTAAGGAAGTTTTGAAGCGTAGAGGAATTTCGAGAACCAGCTGAAACAATCGACAGCGCCGTTCCTGCACAACAACTAAGCATCCGTAAACGATCTTGTACATATCCACCGCCGGGTGGCTTCGAAACATCACGAATTATTGATCGCGGCGTCCCGTCTGGAAGGTATAACCGGTTTCGACAGTGTTTTTCCCGAATTTTTCGCGGAGCTTGTCGACGGCGGCCTCGGCGGCGGCGCGACGCGCGGCATGTGCGTCCACGAGGTCGGGCGGGTCGGCCCGGCCGGGATCGGTGAGATCGGTGACGCCGATGCCGAGAAGGCGGAATTTCGTTCCGTCGGCCTCTTTCTCCAGCATGCTCAGCCCGGTGCGGAAAATCCTGTCGGCAAGCTGCGTCGGATCCTCCAGCCGCTTGTTGCGGGTGCGGATCTTGAAGTCCGCGGTCTTGAGCTTCAGCACCACGGTATTGCCGGCGACTGCGTTCTTCTTCAGCCGCCAGGCGACCTTTTCGGAAAGGTTGCGCAGCAGCGGCACGAGGTCGTCGAAACGGGCGATGTCGTCGAAGAAGGTCGTCTCCGCCGAAACGCTCTTGGCGGTGTCGTTGAGATGCACCTCGCGATCGTCGATGCCGCGCGACAAGCGATAGAGGCGCTGGCCCATGGTGCCGTAGCGGCGCATCAGTTCGTTTTCCTCCATCGTCTGGAACTGCCCTATGGTGCGGATGCCGTCGCGTTCCAGCGTTGCGGCAAACGCCTTGCCGACGCCCCAGATCGTCGTGACGGGGCGGGGAGCGAGGAAATCGAGCGCCTCCCGCTGGCCGATGACCGAAAAGCCGCGCGGCTTCTGCAGGTCGGAGGCGACCTTGGCGAGGAACTTGCAATAGGAAAGGCCGATCGAGATGGTGATGCCGATCTCGTTTTCCACCCGTTTGGCAAAACGGGCGAGGATGCGCGCCGGCGGGTCGTGATGCAGCCTTTGTGTCCCGTCGAGTTCCAGGAACGCCTCGTCGATCGACAAGGGCTGAACCAGCGGCGTCAGATCCTGCATCATCGCCCGGATCTGCCGGCCGACCCTGACGTATTTTTCCATGTCCGGACGGATGACCACCGCTTCGGGACAGGCTTCGAGCGCCTTGAACATCGGCATCGCCGAGCGTACGCCATGGATGCGGGCGATGTAACAGGCGGTGGAGACGACGCCGCGCTTGCCGCCGCCGATGATGAGCGGCTTGTCCAGAAGCTCGGGATTGTCGCGTTTTTCGATCGCCGCATAAAAGGCGTCACAGTCGATATGGGCAAGCGTCAGGTCGTAGAGTTCGTCATGATAGACCAGCCGCGGGCTGCCGCAGGCGCGGCAACGCCTGGTCGGTGCCTGCTCGGCCAGGCAGTCGCGGCAGAAACCGGAATTGGACTTGGGTTCAGTGCTCATGTTCGGAACAAAGGTTGAACAGAGCGACGCTACGCCAGGACAGGCGAATCCTCAAGGCCAAGCTGGATCCGGCCGGCGTTTTCCCGGGAAAAGACGCGAGGCTGGAGTTACCCGTCTCCGTCAACCCGTCTGCGAACGGACGTCAGCGCAGACATGCGCCTGCAGCAGGCCGAAGGCCTCGGTCCATCCTGCGACGGCGCGAATGCCGGCGCAGGGCTCAGGAGCGAGGGCGCGGAAATCCGCATTGGCGAGCATCGTCAGAAGCAGGCAATCCGGCACGTGCTCGCGGACAGACAGGAGGTTGCGCTCGATGTCGTCGATAAAGGCGACCGGCAGCGGACGGGCGCCGTGCAGGGCCGTGACGACAGGGCCTTTCGGCCCCTCCGTCGCCACCATGGGAAAATGCAGGTCGAAGCGGTCGAGCAGGTTGCGCCGCACGATCCGGTGGCGCGGCGACATGGCGGTGAGAAACACGATATCGGCGTCATCCGCCAGCCGGTGCAGCGTCTCGACCGCCTGTTCCGCCGGCATCTGCCACTTGTCCTGCGCCGCGAAGAACGCATCGAGGAAGGCCGATACGATGGCCGCCTCCGGAACGGAGCCGTCCAGGGTCGAGACGATGTTGCCGTGGAGATGGAAGGAGCGCGGCAGAAGCTCGTGATTCTGGCTGCGCAGGAAAGCGGCAAATGGCGAAATGAACTCCAGCACCACCTCGTCGATATCGCAGACGATCAGCGGCCTGTCTGTCAGCCGGATGTGGTCGAGATCGTAATCCTGCCGAGTCGCCATCAGTATTCTCCGGAGTCCAGTCCCGGTTTCGAGAGCGTGCGCCAGGCGGCTGCAACGGTTTCGGGCGCGGTATCCGTTGCGGCGCAAAAGGCCATCAGGGTCGGTTCGTGCCCCATGATGAAGTCGATGAGCCCGGCAAGGAAGCCGGTATCGCCCATGGCGTGGCGCAGCTCGCCGGGTGCGACGCCCGTCAGGGCCAGGAAACGCGACAGCATGTCCGGTTCGTTTGCCAGCCAGGACAGCACGGCGATCGCCGTTTCCTGCGGATCTGCGGCCGCCGCCGCGCCTATTTTCGAACTGTTATGCATTTTGACGATCGGTTACCTTTTTCTCAACCAAATCCATCTACTCTGTCGGGCGAGATTGTAGAATGAATCCGCCGGACACCTATATAGAGGATGGGCCGGCCGGAAAAGCATTCAAGGACAAGCCGTAATGCCGAAACAGGTCATGATCGTAGAAGACAACGAGCTCAACATGAAGCTCTTTCGGGATCTGATCGAAGCCTCCGGCTATACGACCATCCAGACCCGCAACGGAATGGAAGCCCTGGATCTGGCGCGCAAGCACCGTCCGGACCTCATTCTCATGGATATCCAGCTTCCGGAGGTCTCGGGACTGGAAGTCACCAAATGGCTGAAGGAAGATGACGACCTGCATGTCATTCCGGTGATCGCCGTGACCGCTTTCGCCATGAAGGGCGACGAGGAGCGGATACGGCAGGGCGGATGCGAAGCCTACGTGTCCAAGCCGATTTCCGTGCCGAAATTCATCGAAACGATCAAGACCTATCTCGGCGATGCCTAAGGGAGCAGGGACGACACGATGACTGCACGTATCCTGGTCGTGGACGACATTCCCGCCAACGTCAAACTGCTCGAAGCGCGCCTTCTCGCCGAATATTTCGATGTGCTGACCGCTGCCGACGGCAAGACGGCGCTGGAGATCTGCGACCGCACCCAGGTCGACCTCATCCTCCTCGACATCATGATGCCGGGCATGGACGGATTCGAGGTCTGCGAACGTATCAAGGGCAATCCGCGCACCACGCATATTCCGGTCGTCATGGTGACGGCGCTGGACCAGCCGTCCGACCGGGTGAGGGGACTGAAGGCGGGTGCCGACGATTTTCTCACCAAGCCCGTCAACGACCTGCAGCTGATCTCGCGCGTCAAAAGCCTCCTGCGCCTCAAGACGCTGAGCGATGAATTGCGCTTCCGCGCCGAAACCGCCCACACTATCGGCCTGGAGGAAATGCTGAAGACGGACAGCCGGAGCGAAGAGGCGGCGCAGGTGCTGCTGGTTGATGGCCGCGGCAGCTCGCAGGAGCGTATCGTCAAGGCGCTGAAACCGATCGCCGATGTCATGGCGATGTCGGATCCGCAGGCAGCATTGTTCGAGGCAGCGGAAAACCCGTTCGAACTGGTCATCGTCAACTCGAATTTCGACGATTACGATCCGTTGCGCCTGTGCTCGCAGCTCAGGTCGCTGGAGCGGACGCGTTTCATACCGATCCTGCTGATCACAGAGCAGGGTGCCGACAGCATGATCGTGCGGGCGCTCGATCTCGGCGTCAACGACTATATCGTCCGGCCGCTCGATCCGAACGAACTCGTGGCGCGCTGCCTGACCCAGATACGCCGCAAGCGCTTCAACGACCGCCTGCGCACCAGCGTCAAGCAGACGATCGAACTGGCGGTAACCGACGGCCTGACCGGCCTGAACAACAGGCGCTATCTCGACAATCACCTGAAGCTGCTGTTCAGCCGGGCGATCGCCCGCGGCCGGCCGCTGTCCGTCTGCATCACCGACATCGACCGCTTCAAGAGCGTGAACGACACCTATGGCCACGATGCCGGCGACGAGGTGCTGAAGGAGTTTGCCCAACGCATCCGCGGGACAGTGCGCGGGGCCGATCTTGCCTGCCGCTATGGTGGCGAGGAGTTCGTGCTTGTGATGCCGGATACGCCGCCGGAAATGGCTGCGGCCGTGGCGGAGCGGCTGCGCGGTCGTATCGAAGGCGAGCCTTTCAGCCTGCCGGGCGGCGATCTGCTGAAGCTCACGGCCTCGATGGGCATATCCTCGACCACCGGCAGCATGGAAACTCCGGAGCAATTGCTCAAGCAGGCCGACCGGGCACTCTACGAAGCCAAGAATGGCGGACGCAACCGGGTCGTGGCGGCAGCGGCCTGAACGAATCAATTCTCGTCATGACGACAGTATTTTGAAGAACAGTCGGATCGGCTGGAGCATTCGGCGCGTCTGTGGATAACTTTTCCGAAGGAACGCGGCCTTTTTGCTATAAGGTTGTGCAGATGGTGGCGTTTTTCACCCATTATTGATCAATCGTATAGCGCGTGAAGATTCCCACAATTGCGACCGTGAAAATTTCGCGCATACAACACAGTTGAAGCGAAATGGCGCGGCTGCATCTGCCGTGATGGCGGTCCGGACTTTCGAAGGCACGATTAAGCTTTGATTCAATTGGGTATCTAAAAACTTAACAAAATATTGTTTGTGCGGGTCCCAAAATATACGTGCCGGCAATGAATCAATATTTTTAGTATTTTGGTTGTTTTAATTGGAAAATAAATCGCTTTCCTTACCATTATCCGTCGTTTTTAACCATAAAGGGACAAGGGTCCGTCTAAGCATTAAGAATTTGTTGATTTTCTTTTCATTTTGAGCAAATTATGCGTCATACAAAGAGACAACGCTCCTCGGAAAGAGGGCAGTCTTACCCCATGATGCTCAGGTCCGCCGCATCTCCTGGGTCGTGGGGTTGGCCGGTTGATATGCTACACGCGGTTCCTCGTGCCGCTGCATGTCAACCGGCCCCCTTTTCAAACGCCGCTTCCCCCGGGAGGCGGCGTTTTTTATTTCCGGCGGTTCAGGCATGGGAGGGAAACGGCGGCTGGCAGGCGGTAATAAAAAAGCGCGAAACCCGAGGGCTCGCGCTTTCTTTTAAACTTCCAGAAAGCAGATCTTACTTGATCTTGGTTTCCTTGAATTCGACGTGCTTCTTGGCAACCGGGTCGTACTTGGTCTTCGTCATCTTGTCCGTCATCGTACGGCTGTTCTTCGTCGTGACGTAGAAGAACCCGGTGTCGGCGGTCGACAGCAGCTTGATCTTGATGGTTGTAGCTTTCGCCATGGTCGTGGTCCTGCCTTTAATAAAAACGAAGCCGTGGACGGCCGGAAAGGGTCCACGGCTATTTCTGGCGCGAAACTACAAATCGCGCGTGAAAAGTCAAGTCCGTTTTGGCCCGAAAAGCAGGCGAGCCACCGAAAGCAGCACGTAGAGGCCAAAGAAGGCGGCAATTGCCCAGGCAAACCCGTCATTGCCGGTCATGTCGATGGTGGCGCCGATGGCCTGTGGGCCGGCGACGGTGCCGATGGCATAACAGAAGATGAAGGCGGCATTGGCGGCCGCCAGGTCCGCGCCGGTGAGTCGCGAGCCGAGATGGCTGAGGCCGACCGTGTAGAGACCGGCGACACAGCCGCCCCAGAACAACAGCACGGCCGCCATCATCAGCCAGTTGCCGGCCAGCAGCGGCAAGGTCATCGCGCCGACGAGGCCAATGACGGCCATGATGAAGAGCAGTGTACGACGGTCGGAGATCCGGTCCGAGAGCATGCCGAGCGGGATCTGGAAGATGACGTTGCCGATGCCCATGATGGTCAGAAGCAGCGCCGCCTGCGCCTCGGTGAAGCCCGAGCGGGTGGCATAGATCGGAAACAGCGACAGGCCGCCGGCCTCGACCGCGCCGAAGACGAAGACCGCCGCCGTGGCGCTCGGCACCAGGAAGACGTAGCGGAAGAAGTGCAGTTCCGGCTTCTCGTCCAGCACGGGGCTTTCGTAGCGGGCGATGAAGATCGGTATGGCAGCGAGCAGGATCGCGCCGGCGCCGATCAGGAACGGAAATACGCCCTCGCTGCCGACGATGGAGAAGATCAGCGGCCCGGCGGCAAAGCCGATGGACAGCACCGTCGAATAGATGCCGAGCACCATGCCGCGCCGGGAGGGCGGGGAGGCGGCGTTGATCCAGAATTCCGAAAGCACGAAGAGCGTGGTGGTGGCGCCGTGGAAGACCACCCGCAGCGGGAACCACATCCAGAAGGCTTCGGCGTAATAGAAGCCGAGCGCGCTGACGGCCGCCAGCAGCACGGCCCAGAGCATGGTATTGGCCACCCCGAAACGGTGGGCGAGCCATGTCGTCACCGGGGCCGCGGCCATGGCGGCGACGCCGGCCATGGCGGAGTTGAAGCCGATCAGCGTCGAGGAAATGCCGCGCTTTTCCAGGATGATGCTGAGCAGGGGCAGGCCGAGGCCGATGGCGATGCCGACGGCGCTGATCGCCGAAATGGCCGCAAACAGCGACGGCCAATGAATTTCCTCGACGTGACCCGGTGCGCCGTTGGACGGCTGAGACATAAAATGATCCTGCTTACACTGTGCTGCGGAATGACTGCCCGCGACGGCTATAATAAAACGGCACTGGGCTGCCAAACGGTAAAGCCGGGTCCATGCTCATCAGTTTTTTCAAGTCTTCGAGAACGGTGCGGGTTATCCGTGGCATGCTCAGGCTGTCGACATCGCGCAGATCGAGCCAGCGCAGATCATGCAGTTCCCCTGTATCACGGATGAGATCGGGATTTATTCCGGCTTCGTCGGCAAAGGTCGAAAAGAAGCGCGTGTCGAAACGCCGCACGTTGCCCGGCGGCGTGACGGCACGGGCGACATATCGCAGCGTATGCAGGCTTGCCCGGAGTCTGCCGCCGGCGGCATCCCCCAGCGTAAGGCCGGTTTCCTCGTGCAGTTCCCTGAGGGCTGCCAGCGCGATTGCCCGGGCGCTCTTCTCCGTTCCCCGTTCGCCGGTGAGCCTGGCGAGAACTAGGGGATGGAGATCGGATGCGAAGGGCAGAGCATGGTCGGATGCATCCCGCCGCCCGCCGGGAAAGACATAGGTATCCGGCATGAACACATGGCGGCTGCTGCGTTTGCCGACCAGCACGCGCGGAAAGCCCGTCGTCCGATCGATCAGGACGATCGTCGCGGCGTCGCGCGGACGAACGGAGGGACCGGCCGGGCGCTCGGCAGAGACTTCGACGCCCCATTCGGTCTTTTCGCCCGGCCGTTTCACTCGTGCTGTTCTCCGATATTGGGATCGTCGAGCTCGTCCTTGTGCCCGCCGAAGCCGTGCATACGCAGTGCCCATTGCAATCCGATGACGCCGCCCTTGATCGGCTGGATCGACAGCATCGCCGTCAGCACCGTAATGGGTGCCCAGATTGCCAGATGTGTCCACATCGACAGCGGCCAGACCAGATCCGTCATCATGTAGCCGCCGACCGTGACGTGGCCGATGACGAAGATGACGAGATAGGGCGGCAGGTCGTCGGAGCGCTGGTGGAACATTTCTTCGCCGCAGGCGGCGCAATGATCGACAGGCTTGAGGAAAGCGCGGAACAGCCGGCCGCTGCCGCAAGCAGGACAGGTGTTGCGCAGACCGCGGACGATGGAGCGTCCCACCGGTCGTTCCGCGACATCCGGACCGCCGAAGCGGATCGGTTCGTTGTCCTGTTGGGTGGCCATATCGGATCCTTCCTGAAAGCGTCTTTTGCGATTGCCTTAGCGGCGACCGCGCGGCGGACGGGTGCCCGGCTGCTTGCGTTGCCCGGCACCACGCCGCGATGTCTTGTGGAACGAACGCACCGCCGTCGGCATCTTGCGCCCCTCGCTCAGCATCTCGAACCGCAGGGCGCCGGCGAGCGGCACCGCTTCGGCCAGGCGCACCTGCACCTCATCGCCGAGGCGATAGCCGAGACCGGTGCGCTCGCCCGACAGCGCCTGGTGCGCCTCGTCGTAGATGAAATAGTCGTTGCCGAGGGTCGAGATCGGCACGAAGCCGTCGGCGCCGTAATCCGGCAGGCTGATGAACAGCCCCGATTTGGTGACACCCTGCACGCGGCCGGCAAATTCCTCGCCGATTCGACCGACGAGATGATGGGCGATCAGCCGGTCGACCGTCTCGCGTTCGGCCGCCATGGCGCGGCGCTCGAAGGTCGAGATTTCCGCGGCGATATCGTCGAGCGACGCCTCCTCGTCCGGCGTGATCCCGCCTTCGCCGAAGCCGAGCGACCCCACCAGGGCACGATGCACGATCAGGTCGGCATAACGGCGGATCGGCGAGGTGAAATGGGCGTACTTCATCAGGTTGAGGCCGAAATGGCCGATATTGTCGGGGCTGTAGATCGCCTGGCTCTGGGAGCGTAGCACCATCTCGTTGACCATGGTCTGGTGCGGCGTGTCTTCCGCCTTGGCGAGGACGCCGTTGAAGGAGTTGGCGCGCACATTGCCGCCCTTGGCGAGCGGAATGCCGAGCGTCGCCAGGAACTCCCGCAGCGTCTCCTGCTTGGCAAGCGACGGCGCGTCGTGGATGCGGTAGATCAGCGGCTGGCGCTTCTTCTCCAGCGTCTCGGCGGCGGCGACGTTCGCCTGGATCATCATCTCCTCGATCAGCTTGTGGGCATCGAGCCGCGGCGGCACGACGACGCGGTCCACCGTGCCGTCGGGCTTGAGCAGGATCTTGCGCTCCGGCATGTCGAGTTCCAGCGGCTGGCGCCGGTCGCGGCCGCGCTTCATCACGTGGTAGGCGTGCCATAGCGGCTTCAGGATCGGCTCGAGCAGCGGGCCGGTCTTGTCGTCGGGAGCGCCGTCGATGGCCGCCTGGGCCTGGCTGTAGGAGAGTTTGGCCGCACTCTTCATCATGATGCGATGGAAGGTGTGGCCGATCTTGCGGCCTTCGGAAGAAAAGGCCATCCGCACGGCGAGTGCCGGCCGGTCGACGCCTTCCTTCAGCGAGCAGAGATCGTTGGAGATGCGCTCGGGCAGCATCGGCACGACGCGATCCGGGAAATACACGGAATTGCCGCGCTTCAGCGCCTCGCGGTCGAGCGGCGAGCCAGGCCTGACGTACCAGGAGACATCGGCGATCGCCACCGTGACGACGACGCCGCCGACATTGTCCGGCGAAGGATCGGCTTCGGCATAGACGGCGTCGTCATGGTCCTTGGCGTCGGCCGGGTCGATGGTGATCAGCGGCAGCGTGCGCCAGTCCTCGCGGCTCGCCATGGTCGCGGCCTTGGCGGCTTCTGCCTCGGCCTCGACGGGCGGCGGGAAGATGTAGGGGATGCCGTGCGCATAGATGGCGATCATCGAGATCGCCTTTTCCGAGGCGACGGAACCGACCACCGTCAGGACCTTCGCCCGCGGCAGGCCGAAACGGCCGAGCCGCGCCACTTCGACCTCGACGAGATCGCCGTCCCTGGCTTCGCCGGTCGAGTCCGGATCGATGACCATTTCCTCGCCGCGCTTTTCGATCGGCATCAGCCGTCCACCGCCGCCGGGCGTCTCGCGGAACACGCCGAGCACGGCGTTCATGCGCTTGTCGATGACCTTGATGATGCGCGCCGTATAGGCCGGCCCGCCGCGTTCGCTCGCCGGGAAGATCTTCGCCAGGATGCGGTCGCCGAGGCCGGCGGCCGGCGTCTTGCCCTTGCCGCGCTTTTCGGAGGATTGGCGGATCAGCACCGCCGGTGCGACACCGGCGTCCTCCGGCCACTCGGCCGGCCGGCCGATCAGTTCGCCGTCCTTGTCGCGGGTGGTGATGTCGATCACGGTAACGGGCGGCAGGGCGCCGGGGCGGATCAGGGATTTGCGGTTCTTCTGGACGAGGCCGTCCTCTTCGAGCGAACGCAGCAGGTTCTTGAGCTCGACGCGGCTTTCGCCTTTCAGGCCGAAGGCCTTGGCCAGTTCGCGTTTGGATGCTTTTTCGGGATGGTCGGCGATGAAACGCAGGATCACGTCCCGCGGCGGCAGCACGCCCTGAATGATGCTGTCGTCGCTTCTTGCAGTCTCCGCGCGGGCGGCCCTGCCAGCCCGTTTGCCGGTCTGTGCTGCCTTGCCGCGCGGTTCTCTATTCGTCATTTAACTCTTCTTTGTCTTCGAGGCCGTCTTGGCCTTCGGTTTTGCCGCAGCCTTTGGCTTGGCGGCCTTCTTTGTTTCGCTCGTCTCGGCGGAGGCCTTGGCTTTTGCCGTCTTGGCAGGGGCCTTCGCCTTGGCGGACTTGCCGGAAGGCTTGCCGCCCTTTTCGACGATCAGCGCCAGCGCGTCCTCGACCGTCACCGATTGCGGATCCTTGCCCTTCGGCAGGGTGGCGTTGACCTTGCCCCAGTTGACATAGGGGCCGTAACGGCCGTCGCGCACGGTGATGGCGCCGCCGTCGGGATGGTCGCCCAGTTCCTTGAGCGCCGCAGGCGTCGCGCGGCCACGACCGCCCGCACCCTTGGTCTGCTTGTCGGCAAGCACGGTCACGGCACGGTTGAGGCCGATGGTGAACACGTCCTCGACTCCTTCGAGGTTGGCATAGGTGCCGTCATGCAGCACGAAGGGACCGTAGCGGCCGATGCCGGTCGAAATCATCTTGCCGGTTTCGGGGTGGGGGCCGACATCGCGCGGAAGCGACAGCAGCGCCAGGGCCTTTTCGTAATCGATGGTCGCCGGCGTCCAGCCTTTCGGCAGGGAAGAACGTTTCGCCTCCTTGCCGTCGCCGCGCTGTATATAGGGACCGAACCTGCCGCTGCGCAAGGTGATCTCCTCGCCGGTGAGCGGATCCTTGCCGAGCGCCTTGGGTTCGTTGAGTGCCGCCGCATCCGCCTCGCCGCCGTTTTCCGACGATAGCTGGCGGGTGTAGTTGCAGTCCGGATAGTTCGAGCAGCCGACGAAGGCGCCGTACTTGCCGAGCTTCAATGACAGCTGGCCGGTGCCGCACACCTGGCAGACGCGCGGATCGGAGCCGTCCTCGCGCTTCGGGAACACCAGCGGCGCCAGCATCTCGTTCAGTGCGTCGAGAACGTTGGTGACGCGCAGTTCCTTGGTGTCCTCGATCTGGGCGAAGAAATCGCGCCAGAAATCGCGCAACACATCCTTCCAGTTCAGTTCGCCGGCGGAAATGCGGTCGAGCTTTTCTTCGAGATCGGCGGTGAAATCATATTCGACATAGCGGTTGAAGAAGCTTTCGAGGAAAGCCGTCACCAACCGGCCCTTGGCCTGCGGCATGAGCTTGCGCTTGTCGATCGTCACATAGTCGCGGTCGCGCAGTGTCGCCAGCGTCGCGGCATAGGTGGAGGGGCGGCCGATGCCGAGCTCTTCCATCTTCTTGATCAGCGAAGCTTCGGAATAACGTGGCGGGGGTTCTGTGAAGTGCTGGGTGGCGTTGACCTTGTTCTTCACCAGCTTTTCGCGGGCGTTGATCTCCGGCAGGCGGCCGCCGTCCTCGCTGTCGTCGGCCTGTTCGCCGTCTTCCTTCTGGTCGGTATAAGCGGCGATGAAACCGTCGAAGCGAATGACGGAACCGACGGCGCGCAGGCCGGCCTTCTGCTCGCCATTGTCGGCGAGGATTTCGACGGTGGTGCGCTCGATTTCGGCGGACGCCATCTGGCTGGCGATACCACGCTTCCAGACGAGGTCGTAGAGGCGAAGCTGGTCGTCATCGAGGTAGCGGCGCACCGAATCCGGCGTGCGATTGAAATCCGTCGGGCGAATGGCTTCGTGGGCTTCCTGGGCGTTCTTCGCCTTGGTGGAATAGAGACGCGGCTTTTCCGGCAGGTAACGGGCACCGAACTGCTCGCCGATGGCATGGCGAGCGGCATCGATCGCTTCCGGCGCCATCTGCACGCCGTCGGTACGCATATAGGTGATGAGACCGACCGTCTCGCCGCCAATATCGGTGCCTTCATAGAGCTTCTGCGCCACCTGCATGGTGCGCGACGCCGAGAAGCCGAGCTTGGAGGAGGCGGCCTGCTGCAGCGTCGAGGTGGTAAAGGGCGGCGAGGGGTTGCGCTTGACCGGCTTGGCCTCGACGCTTTCCACGACGTAGCTTGCGCCTTCCAGAAGCGACTTCAGCCGGTTGGCCTCCTCGCCGTTGCCGATGGCGCGCGGCTGCAGGCGCTTGCCGTCCGCGGAAACCAGCCTGGCCTCGAACTCGTCGCCGCGCGGCGTCTTCAAAAGCGCCGAGATCTGCCAGTATTCTTCCGAAACGAAACGCTCGATTTCCGACTCGCGGTCGCAGACCAGGCGAAGCGCAACCGATTGCACCCGGCCGGCCGAACGGGCACCCGGCAGCTTGCGCCACAGAACGGGCGACAGATTGAAGCCGACGAGATAATCGAGGGCGCGGCGGGCGAGATAGGCATCGACCAGCGGCACATCGATGTCGCGCGGCTGCGCCATGGCATCGAGCACGGCCTTCTTGGTGATGGCGTTGAAGACGACGCGTTTGACCGGCTTGTCGCCGAGCACCTTCTTTTTCTTCAGCAGGTCGAGAACGTGCCAGGAAATGGCTTCGCCTTCGCGATCCGGGTCGGTCGCCAGAAACAGGCCGTCGGAGGATTTCACCGCATCTGCAATATCCTTGATGCGTTTGGCCGAAGCGCCGTCCACCTCCCAGAGCATCTCGAAATCCTGGTCGGGAAGCACCGAGCCGTCCTTGGCAGGCAGGTCGCGGACATGGCCGAAGGACGCCAGAACCTTGTAGCCGGGGCCAAGATACTTGTTGATCGTCTTGGCCTTGGCCGGCGATTCTACCACAACAACATTCATCACGGATCTCTAAAACAGTATGATTGCGCCATGAAACCGGAACTCATGGAGGGAAGGAGCGCGGTTTTCCGGATTTCCGACATGGACAGTGATTTCGTCGCGGTCAAGAGGCTTAGGGCAATTTATATGCCGTTTACGGGCTGCACACCAAAATACAACCATTGAGAGCTTCGACAGTTATTGCAATTTGAGATAATTGATCTATCTTCCATACCACATGGAATCGAACAGGTTTTTCCGGTTCCGCTAATCTAATATCGGTTCTCACGAAGGCGAGAGTGGAAATGACCCCCAAGACAGCACAGGCCGATGATGGTGAAGCTTGGAGGCAGAACATCGCCTATATCCGGCAGATGCTCGGCGAGTTGCGTCAGGTCGCCCAGAGCGAGGGCGCCGAGACGTTATGCTACTTCATCGAAATGGCCTATATGGAGGCCGGCGATATCCAGGCTGGCCGCCGTTCAATCCGGCATCGCCAATGATACCAGGCCGCCGGCATGGCGATGCAGCCGTCCGGCAAGATCCAGTTCCAGCAAGACCAGGTAGACGGTCGCCGGCTGAATTTGCGTATGGCGGATGATGTCGTCGATCTCGACCGGTGTCGGGCCGAGCGCATCGATGATGCGGTCGCGCTCCTCTTCCCCGGGCGGCAGGAGCATCGGCCTTTCGCTTTCGTAGGGCGGCTCCCGGACGGAGGGATCGGAAAACAGATCGATTTGCGAGATCGGCGACAGTGCATTCAGCACATCCGCGGCCTCCGTCGTGACGATTGCCCCGTCCTTCAACAATCCGTTGGTGCCGTGGCAGCGGGGGTCCAGCGGTGAGCCTGGTACGGCAAACACCAGCCGCCCGAACTCGCCGGCCAGCCGGGCGGTGATCAGCGAACCGGAGCGGCTTGCGGCCTCGACCACCACCACCCCCAGCGCGACGCCGGCGATCAGCCGGTTGCGCCGCGGAAAATCGCGTGCCCGCGGCTCCCATCCGAATGGCATTTCGCTGATCGCCAATCCGCGTCCGTCACAGATTTCCTGCAGCAGGCCGATGTTTTCGGGCGGATAGGGCTGGTCGAGCCCGCCGGCCATGGCGGCGATCGTGCCGGTTTCCAGGCTGGCGCGGTGGGCGGCGGTGTCGATGCCGCGCGCCAGGCCGGAAATGACGGCATAACCCGCCCGCCCGGTATCCCTGGCGATCATCGCCGCAAACTTGGCGCCGCTGATCGAGGCATTGCGCGAGCCGACAATGCCGACGGCGGGCAGGACGGCAGTCGAGAGATCGCCCTTGACGGCGAGAAGAGGAGGGGCGCCGTCGATCTGGCGCAGGGCAGGGGGATAGTCCGGTTCGCCGATGCCGACGAAGGCGGCGCCGAATTTGCGGGCGACCGCCAGTTCGCGTTCGGCCTCATCGACGGTTGCGATCCGCATGGGACGGGCGGCGCCGCCCCGGCGCGAAAGGTCCGGCAGCATTTCCAGCGCCAGTTCCGCCGATCCGCAATGATTGATGAGGTCGCGAAAGGTGGCGGGACCGACTTTTTCGGTGCGGATCAACCGCAGCCAGGCGATCCTTTGTTTGTCCGTCAGCGCAATTCCCGTCTTCCTTGCGCCGCTGTTGGACATTTATCCCTTCTTTCCGATCTTGCTTTCGGTGCCGAGTATCAGCCGCTCGATGTTGGGCTTGTGTTTCCACCAGGTTATGATGGTCATCAACGCCAGAACGAGTGCCACTTTTTCAGCCCCCAGTATCCACAATGCAACCGGAATGACAAGGGTTGCAACCAGAGCGGACAGAGAAGAATAGCGGCTAAGGAAAGCGATCGTCAGCCAGATGGCCGCGAAGACCAGCACCATCCACGGTGCTAGGCCGAGCAGGATGCCGATATAGGTCGCCACGCCCTTGCCGCCCTTGAAGCCGAGCCATACGGGGAAGAGGTGGCCGAGGAAAGCGGCGAAGCCGGCGATCAGGCCGGCCTCGGCGCCAAAGGCCGCATCGGCGAGCAGCACCGCCGCCGTGCCCTTGAAGGCGTCGAGCAGTAAGGTGGCGAGCGCCAGCTTGCGGTTGCCGGTGCGCAGCACGTTGGTGGCGCCGATATTGCCGGAGCCGATCTTGCGGACGTCACCCAGCCCGGCGGCCCGTGTCAGAAGCAGGCCGAAGGGAATGGAGCCGAGCAGGTAGCCGAGCAGCAGGGAGGCCAGCGCCAGCGGCAGGGTGATCTGCCAGATCAAAATTTCGGTCATTGCGTCTCGCTCCCCGTATTCGTATCGCGACGTCCAACGGCTCGCGACCACCGTCACCTGCTTATTCGCGACAGCCCCGCATCTGCCTGCCGGCATCTTCTCCCCGCAGGCACGGAGAGGGTTAGGGGCAAAGCGGCAACCGCCAAGCCTCAGCCTGGAATTCTCATACCCCGAAAACCTGCTTGCCCGCCACATAGGTGGCAACCGCCCTGCCGCTGAAGCGCGCGTCGTCGAACGGCGTATTCTTGGAGCGCGACAGCAGCTGTTCCTTGGCGACCAGCCAGGGTTCGTCGAGGTCGATCAGCGTTATATCCGCCTTGGCGCCGGGCTTCAGCGTGCCGGCATCGAGACCGAAGATTTCTGCCGGCCGGGTCGACATGGCGGAAATCAGCCGGGCAAGCGGCACGCGGCCGTTATGATGCAAGCGCAGGGCTGCGGCCAGCATGGTTTCCAGGCCGACGGCACCGTCTTCGGCATCGGCAAACGGCAGCCGCTTGGTGTCGACGTCCTGCGGATCGTGCGAGGAGACGATGATGTCGATCGTGCCATCGGCCAGCGCATCGACCATGGCGCTGCGGTCGTCTTCCGAACGCAGCGGCGGCGACAGCTTGAAGAAGGTGCGGTATTCGCCGATGTCGTTCTCGTTGAGCGAAAGGTGGTTGATCGAGATGCCGCAGGTGACGTCGGCGCCGCGCCGGCGCGCCGTCCGGATCGCCTCGGCTGATTCGGGCACGGAGATCTTGGCGGCATGATATTTGGCGCGCGTCAGCGCCGCGATGCGCAGGTCGCGCTCCAGCGGGATGATTTCCGCTTCCTTCGGCACGCCGGAGAGGCCGAGCCAGCTGGCAAACAGCCCCTCGTTCATCACGCCGTTGGCGCCGAGATATTTGTCGCGGCTTTCGAGCGCGATGACGGCGCCGAATTCGCGGGCATAGGTCATCGCCCGGCGCAGCACCAATGTGTCGTGCACCGACTTGCGGCCGTTGGTGAAGGCGACGGCGCCCGATTCCATCAAGAGGCCGAACTCGGTCATCTCTTCGCCGGCAAGCCCCTTGGTGAGGGCCGCGGCCGGATAGACGTTGACCACCGCCTTGTCGCGCGCCGTCCTGAGCACGAACTCCACGAGCGCGATGTCGTCGATGACCGGATCGGTATCCGGCATCATGATGAAGGAGGTGACGCCGCCCGCCGCCGCCGCACGGCTGGCCGAGGCGATGGTCTCGCGATGTTCGGCGCCGGGTTCGCCGACATAGACGCGGGCATCGACCAGGCCCGGCACGGCGACGAGACCGCTGCAATCGCGCACCGTCGCACCTTCCGGCACGCCCTGGTTCTGCGCCGCGGCACCCGCGGCCGCAATCCGGCCGTTTTCGATGACGATCGTGCCGACCTCGTCGAGGTTGCGCGAGGGGTCGATGATGCGGGCGTTTTTCAGGACGGTGGTCGTGCTCATGCCCGTTCTCCGTTGTTCTGCGACAGCAGCAGGGCTTCCATGACGGCCATGCGCACGGCGACCCCCATTTCCACCTGTTGCTCGATGACGCTCTGCGGCCCGTCGGCGATCTCGGAGGCGATCTCGACGCCGCGGTTCATCGGCCCCGGATGCATCACCAGCGCGTCTTCCTTGGCATATTTCAGCTTCTCGGCATCGAGGCCGTAATAATGGAAATATTCCCGCACCGACGGCACGAAGGAGCCGGACATGCGCTCGCGCTGCAGGCGCAGCATCATCACCACGTCGGCATCCTTCAGGCCTTCCTCCATCGAGTGATAGACCTCGACGCTCATGTCGGCGATGCCGGCCGGCAGCAGCGTCGCCGGGCCGACGACGCGCACGCGCGCACCCATGGCGTTGAGCAGCAGGATATTGGAGCGGGCCACGCGCGAATGCAGCACGTCGCCGCAGATGGCGACGATGATGCGCGCCAGCTTGCCCTTGGCGCGGCGGATGGTGAGCGCATCGAGCAGCGCCTGCGTCGGGTGCTCGTGGGCGCCGTCGCCGGCATTGATCACCGAGCAGGAGACCTTTTGCGCCAGAAGCGCGGCAGCACCAGCGGAGGAATGGCGCACCACCAGCACGTCCGGATGCATGGCGTTCAGCGTCATCGCCGTGTCGATCAGGGTTTCGCCCTTCTTCACCGAGGAATTGCCGACCGACATGTTCATAACGTCGGCGCCGAGGCGCTTGCCTGCCAGCTCGAAAGACGATTGAGTGCGCGTCGAGGCTTCGAAGAACAGGTTGATCTGGGTGAGGCCGCGCAGGGTCGAGGTTTTCTTTTCCCGCTGCCGGCTGATCTTCACGGCTTCATCGGCCTTGTCGAGAAGATAACCGATATCCTGCTGGCTGAGACCCTTGATACCGATGAGGTGGCGGTGGGGAAAAAAGACCATGAGGCGCCTCCGGGCAATGTTCAGGCGGTCTATAAAGACTGGCGGCACGGCGGGCAAGCTTCTGCTATGAGGATTGGCGTGTGATCCCCAGTGCAATGCGATCCCCAAAACATTCTTAAACAAATCGCACTAGACGCAGGGATGCGGACAGGAACAGAAGACCCCATGACCAAGATGAGCCGGACGGAAGAAAAACTCGCCGAACTGAACCAGCCGAAACCCTGGTCCGGCGTCAACGCCTATCGGCTCGACCCGCTGCTGGTGGATATGACCGCCACCCTGCCGCGCGGCGTGCGCGACGAATTCGATGCGATCGGCCGTTACGTCACCTCGCCGGAAGTGCAGGATCTGGCGCGCATGGCGAATGAAGGCGTGCCGAAGCTGCGCACCCACGGACCGCGCGGCGAACGGCTCGACGTCGTGGAGTTCCATCCCGCCTGGCATGCGCTGATGCGCCGTTCGATGGCGAACGGCCTGCATTCCTCGCTGTGGGACAGCCAGGCCGATCCGGAGGCCAAGGGCAAGGCGCACAAGCTGCGCGCCACGCGCTTCTACCTGACGGCGCAGGCAGAATGCGGCCATCTCTGCCCGCTGACGATGACCAGCGCTTCCGTAGCCGCCTTGATGGCATCGCCGGCGGTGCAAAAGGAATGGGCGCCAAAAATCCTGTCGCGGAAATATGATTCGGCCAACAAGCCGGCGATGCAGAAGACCGCCGTCACCATCGGCATGGGCATGACGGAAAAGCAGGGCGGCACGGATGTGCGCGCCAATCGCTCTGTCGCCGAGCGTGTCGGCGAGGGCATTTACCGTCTCTCCGGCCACAAATGGTTCATGTCGGCGCCGATGAGCGATGCCTTCGTCATGCTGGCGAAGACGCGCGAGGGCCTCGGCTGCTTCCTGGTGCCGCGGTTACTGGAAGACGGGTCGGGCAACGGCCTGCAGTTCCAGCGCCTCAAGGACAAGATCGGCAACCGTTCCAATGCGTCGTCTGAGGTGGAATTCACCGATACCTTCGGTTTCCTGCTCGGCGAGCCGGATGCCGGCGTGCGCACCATTCTCGACATGGTGACGCTGACGCGGCTCGATTGCGCGCTGGCCTCCGCCGGCATCATGCGCGCCTCCTTGGCCGAAGCCGTGCATCATACTCGCGGCCGCAGCGTTTTCGGCAAGATGCTGGTCAGCCAGCCGATCATGACCCGGGTTCTGGCCGACATGGCGCTCGACGTCGCCGCCGCCACCGCGCTCGCGTTTCGTCTTTCCGATGCCTTCGACCGGGCGCGCGACAGCGCCGAGGATGCGGCCTATGCCCGCGTCATGACGCCGGTGACGAAATACTGGTGCTGCAAGATCGCGCCGGCCTTGATCTACGAGGCGATGGAATGCATCGGCGGCAGCGGCTACATCGAGGAACGGCCGATCGCCCGGCATTACCGCGAGGCGCCCGTCAATGCCATCTGGGAAGGCTCGGGCAATGTCATGGCGCTCGACGTGCTGCGGGTGCTGAGCCGCGGCCGCGACCTCTTCGAAACGGTTTTTGCCGGCATTGCCCGCGATATCGGTCCGTCGGGACGCAAGACGGTCGAGGTGCTGCGCGCCGCCATGGCGCTGTGCGAGCGCGACGAGGGGGCAGGGCGCCTGCTGATCGAACAGCTGGCGCTGGCCGCCGCCGCTGCGGAACTGTACCGCCTCGGCGCCGGCCGCATCGCCGATGCCTTCCTGGAAACACGGCTTGCTGCCGGCTGGCGCTCGACCTACGGCATGCTCGATTCCCGCTTCGACGCGGGCCATATCGTCGATCTGTTGTATCCGCCGGCGGCGTAACGCGCCGATTTTCCGAGAATCGTGGTCCTACGGCGTGACGATCCGGAGGCCGAGGTGCTGGGCCATCGGCGAAAAATCCCTGTCGTCGTGCAACAGGCCGTAACCATTGCGGATGCAGTAGGTGCCGATGATCAGGTCGATCGTCTTGCGGATGGTCAAACCTTTTTCGCGAAGCAGGCGATAGTTGCGGGCAGCGGCGACGGCAAGATCTGCATCGACCATCGGCCGGATCGAAAACTGGCGCAGTCGCGCTTCGATAAAACGGGCATGGTGATCGTCACGGGCGCCCTGCAGCAACTCCAGCAGCACAAGGTCGCCGACGACGATCAGATGTTCCTGGCCGCTCATCCGCAAAAACCGTGTCGCTGCCGTATCCATCGCCCGGAAATAGGCGATCCAGACGGAGCTGTCGACGACGATCATCCCGTCTTGCCGAGCTTTGTCTCGTCGCGCATCACTTCGAGATCTCCGTCCCAGCCGATACCCCAGAGCTCATCCAGAGCCTGGCGCTGGGCATGGCGGCGGATCATCTCCTTCAGCGCCGCCTCGATCGCTGCCTTTTTCGTCGGCAGGCCGCTGGCTTCCATCGCCTCGCGCATCAGGTCGTCATCTATATCGACATTCGTACGCATCACCATCTCCGATGTGTATGAGTTGGGAAAACTATACACATCGGTGGTGTCCCGCAAGCCATCCACAGCTTCGCCGCCACGCCGTTAACCTTAACAAAGGGTTTACGTTGCGAAAAAAGGGTTAACGCGCCAAGGTCCGGTTAACGATAATTTTAACGACCGGACATTCCATGCGGAGCCGTTTGGCAAGATTTGCGTTGCTGTTCATCATGATGATGTTTTTTGCAGCGCTCGCTCTCGATATCGCCGTGCCGGCAACGGTTCTGGGCGTCATGGCGCTGGTCAACGGGCTTTTGTTATCCGGCGAGGGCGGATGGAAGGAGGAAACCGCATGAAGTGGTTTCTGATCCTATGGGCCGGGCCGATCCTGCTGCTCGGCAGCTGGTACGGCCTATCCTATTACGACATGAGCTTCGGCATCTTCATGCTGACCCGCAAGGCGCATGACCTCGTCTTCCAGATCTACGGCAACGTGCTCGGCATTCCGCCGGAAACCATTCCGCCGCTCGTTGCCCGCGCCATCGTCGTCGACAGCCTCGTTGTCTTCGCCATCATCGGCTTTCGTCGCCGCAAGGCGATCGCCGCCTGGTGGCGACGCCGTCATCCGGCGTCGTCGGAGGCGGCCCTTTCCAGGGACGACAGCCTGTCGAGCGCGCCCTGAAGGATGAAACTGGCGGCGGCCGAATCGATGCGTTCTGCCCGCTTCTTGCGTGACACGTCCATTTCCAGAAGCGCGCGCTCGGCTGCGACGGTCGAGAGCCGTTCATCCCAGTAGACGAAGGGCAGGGCGGTCTTTTCGCTCATCGACCGAACGAAGGCGCGTGTCGCCTGGACGCGCGGCCCGGCACTGCCGTCCATGTTGACGGGCAGGCCGATGATGAAAGCCACGATCTTTTCGCGAGCGGCGAAATCGAGCAGCACCTCGGCATCCCGGGTGAATTTCACCCGCTTGATTACCGGCCGCGGGCTGGCGAATCGCCGCCCGATGTCCGAGACCGCCAGCCCGATCGTCTTGGTGCCGAGATCGAGGCCGGCGACGGCCTGGCCGCGGGTCAGAATGCCGGCCAGGTCTTCGATGGTCAGTGTCGCCATACGCCGGTGCTCAGCGCTTGCGCACGAATTCGGTGCGCAGGACGAGGCCTTTGATGGCGTCGTGCTTGCAGTCGATCTCGTCCTTGTTGTCGGTCAGGCGGATCGATTTGATCACCGTGCCCTGCTTCAGCGTCGTGCCGGCGCCCTTGACCTTGAGATCCTTGATCAGCGTCACCGAATCGCCGTCGGCGAGCACGTTGCCGGCACTGTCGTAGACAAGCGCCTCCTTCGCCGCCGCGGCGGCAAGTTCGGAAGCCGGCCGCCATTCGCCGGTCGCTTCGTCATACACATATTCGTCATCGTCAGTCGCCATGGTCATTTCCAATTCACACTCACTGTCATTTGCGTATATCCACCTATGTCATATTCTTCCAGAGAATCCAAAGGAGTACCCCATGAAGATCACATGGCTCGGCCATTCGGCCTTTCGTCTCGACATTGCCAAGGCAAGTATTCTGATCGATCCCTTCTTCAGCGGCAATCCGGGTTTCGGCGGTCTTGACGCCAAGGAGGCAGCTGCCGGCATCACTCATATCCTCCTGACCCACGGCCACGGCGACCATGTCGGCGATACGATCGCACTTGCCGGTGAAACCGGTGCGACGGTGCTCGCCAATGCCGACCTCGCTTCCTGGCTCGGCTCGAAGGGCGTCCCGAAGATCGAGATGGGCAATACCGGCGGCACCATCGGTTTCGGCGGTTTTACCGTCACCTTCACCAATGCGCTGCATTCGTCGGCGCAGATCACCGAGGACGGCGTTTCGCATGCGCTCGGCAATGCCAACGGCCTGATGCTGCATTTCGACGACGAGCCGACGCTGTTCCACATGGGCGATACCGACATCTTCTCCGACATGGGCCTGATCAACGAGTTGCACCAGCCGGAGATCGGCCTGGTGCCGATCGGCGACCGGTTCACCATGGGCGGTGCCGTGGCCGCGCTTGCCTGCCAGCGCTTCTTCTCGTTCCAGACGGCCATTCCCTGCCACTACGGCTCGTTCGGAATCATCGACCAGACGCCGGAAAAATTCGTCGCCGGCATGGATGGCGCCAAGACGAAGGTGGAGACGCCGAAGGCCGGTGTGAGCCTGTCTCTCTGACAAATCCCCGTTGCGCGGGCGCGGCTGGGCATTTATAGCGGGGGAAAACAAGATGCCGTTTGGAATTTACGGCATCTTATGAACCGGAGAAAATCGATGTCCGTAGACCTCGCCACCGTGAAGCGTGTTGCGCGCCTTGCCCGTATCGCCGTCAGCGAAGAAGAGGCTGATCGCATTGTGGGCGAGCTGAACGGTATCCTGGGCTTTGTGGAGCAATTGTCCGAAGTCGATGTCGACGGCGTCGAGGCTATGACCTCGGTAACCCCGATGGCAATGAAGAAGCGTATCGACGCGGTGACCGACGGCAACAAGGCCGCCGACATCGTCGCCAATGCGCCGGTCACCGACCAGAATTTCTTCCTGGTGCCGAAAGTGGTCGAATAAGCCGACCTGTTCCGCCGAAAAACGCCCGCTACTCCGAAAGCTCGACTCCCATGACCGACCTCATCCGCCTGACCATTGCCGAAGCGCGCGAAAAGCTCCTTGCCAAGGAGATCAAAGCGACCGAACTGACCGAAGCCTATGTCTCGGCGATCGAGGCGGCAAACGACAAGATCAATGCCTATGTCAAGGTAACGCCGGAAAAGGCATTGCAGATGGCGGAAGTGTCCGACGCGCGCATAGCCAGCGGCAAGGCCGGCGCTCTCGAAGGCATCCCGCTCGGCATCAAGGACCTGTTCGGCACCGAAGGCATCCACACCCAGGCCTGCAGTCACATCCTCGACGGCTTCAAGCCGCATTACGAATCGACCGTCACCCAGAACCTCTGGAATGACGGCGCCGTCATGCTCGGCAAGCTGAACATGGACGAGTTCGCCATGGGCTCCTCCAACGAAACCTCCTATTACGGCCCGGTCATCAACCCGTGGCGCGCCAAGGGCTCCAACCAGCAGCTCGTGCCGGGCGGCTCGTCGGGCGGTTCGGCCGCTGCCGTCGCCGCCTTCCTCTGCGCCGGCGCCACCGCCACGGATACCGGCGGCTCGATCCGCCAGCCGGCCGCCTTCACCGGCACCGTCGGCATCAAGCCGACCTATGGCCGCTGCTCGCGCTGGGGCGTCGTCGCCTTCGCCTCGTCGCTCGACCAGGCCGGCCCGATCGCCCGCGACGTGCGCGACGCCGCCATCCTGCTGAAGTCGATGGCAAGCGTCGATGCCAAGGACACCACGTCGGTGGACCTGCCGGTGCCGGATTACGAAGCCTCGCTCGGCCAGTCGCTCAAGGGCATGAAGATCGGCATTCCCAACGAATATCGCGTCGACGGCATGCCGGAAGAAATCGAAACGCTCTGGCAACAGGGCATCGCCTGGCTGAAGGACGCCGGCGCCGAGATCGTCGACATCTCGCTGCCGCATACCAAGTATGCCCTGCCGGCCTACTACATCGTCGCTCCCGCCGAAGCCTCGTCGAATCTCGCGCGCTACGACGGCGTGCGTTACGGCCTGCGTCTCGACGGCAAGGACATCGTCGATCTCTATGAGAAGACCCGCGCCGCCGGTTTCGGCAAGGAAGTCAAGCGCCGCATCATGATCGGCACCTACGTGCTGTCGGCCGGTTATTACGACGCCTATTACCTGCGCGCCCAGAAGGTTCGCACGCTGATCAAGCGCGACTTCGAACTGGCTTTCCATGCGGGCGTCGATGCCATCCTGACGCCGGCCACACCGTCGTCCGCCTTTGGCGTCGCCGACGAGGACCTCGCATCCGATCCGGTGAAGATGTACCTGAACGACATCTTCACGGTAACGGTGAACATGGCCGGCCTGCCGGGCATCGCCGTTCCCGCCGGCCTCGACCACAAGGGCCTGCCGCTCGGCCTGCAGCTCATCGGCAAGCCGTTCGAGGAAGAGACCCTGTTCAGGACCGCGCATGTCATCGAGCAGGCCGCCGGCCGCTTCTCGCCGGACAAGTGGTGGTGAGCGAAGGGTTTTTCCTTCGCACCATGATGCCGGAAGACGCCGATGCGGTCGCCCGCATCGGTTATGAATCCTGGGTGGAGGACCGGTTCCACCCCGAATGGTTCGAGCCCGCCGTCGAGCGCCGGGTCCATGACGCCTTCCGCAAATTTGCCGATGATCCGCAGGCGGACGTCGTCGTCTGCCAGGTCACGGATGAGATTGCAGGCTGGGGCGCACGCGACAGTCGCGATCACCCGGGCGACCGCTCGCAGCCCTGGAACTACATATCCGATCTCTGGACTGCCCCGCTCTGGCAGGGAAAAGGTATCGGTACGGCTATCATTGACGAATTGCTGTCGCGCATGCGCGCAGAAACGATCGAGACGGCGACCATCGAGGTCGTCGAGGCCAATCACAAGGCGCATCGCCTCTACCTGAAGCGCGGCTTTGCGGAAATGTGGCGCGGAGATACCTTTTCGGAGACATTGGGCCTTCCCATCCGGCGCATCCTGTTGGAGCGACCGCTCGGTTGATCCGGTGTTGCCGGACGGCAACATATTCGCGATGTCGCGACAAATCTTTCCCGGAGCCAGAATAAAGCCGCGTGGCGCTGCGTATAGGCAGGGTGCGCACATCAACGGATGAGATCAAAACCTCCTCCCGCGCAGGCGGCTTTGCCGTCCTGTGTACGGATGACGCACCGGACGTCTTTGCGGACCTAGCTCAGCGGTAGAGCGCCGGACCTTGTCCGGAGGTCGTAGGTTCGATTCCTACTGTATGCTCCAGGGATAGCTCGATGGGTGAGAGCATCAGACTGTTAATCTGATTGTTGAAGGTTCGAATCCTTCTCAAAGCTGGGTAACACCAGCACCAGCCACCACGCTGTTCAATACGGTCCGGAAACCGGCATGCGGAGAGTTTTGGGAAAGCCGAAAGGCGGAACCTGGAGTTCGATGCCGGGACTGCCCGCCGTCCGGCGGTGAGGATCAAGCCGCGTGACGGCCGGCAACGGAGTTTTCTCCCGCGCCCGCCGTGACGCCGTACGATCCGCTCCCGCCGGCCCACGGGTTTGTCCTGCCACCGGTTTCCGGATCACATGCGTCCGGACCAGGAAAAGAGAAAGAAAGGAAGATCGGTTCATGCCGTGAGCCATGCCGAGGAGTAGGAACGATGACGAGCATTCTTGAATTGATTTTGGGGCGCCAGCGCGTCCTGGTGAAGGAAAACGAACGGGTTGTTGTCTTGCACAAGGGCCGGATCCTCGGGATCTACGGACCGGGCGAGCACATGCTGCCGCGGCGCGGCGGTGACCTCGAGGTGATCCGCCACGACCTTGCCTCCGTCACGTTCACCTCGGCCTACGAAAAGGCATTGTTCGACAGGTTGCCGGACGTGGCGGCGCATCATCTGACGGCGTACCGCACCGGAACCGGTGAGGTGATGGTGCTGGAGCGCGACGGCCAGATCTACACGGTGTTTGCGCCGAACCAGAAGATGACCGTCTGGAACGACGCCGGACCGTGGAAGGAAACGCGCTTCGACGTCACCGGCGATCTTTCGGTCGATCCGGCGCTGGTGCGCCGGCTGGTCGCCGCCCGCCGCGCGGAACTGCTGACCAACAGCACCGTGCAGGACGGCCAGGTCGGTCTGCTGTTCATCGACGGGATCTACCAGCGCCTGTTGCAGCCGGGTCTGCACGGCTTCTGGAACGTCGGTCGCAGCGTCCAGGTCAAGGCCGTCGACCTGAAGCGGCAGTCGCTCGATGTCGCGGGGCAGGAGTTGCTGACCCGTGACCGCGTAACCATCCGCGTCAACATCACGGCGGAATACCGTGTGGTCGATCCGGTGAAGGCCGTGACGTCGGTGAAGGATTTTGCGGATGCGCTTTACCGCGCCCTGCAATTCGCCTTCCGCCGGACGCTGGGCACGATGACGCTCGACCAGATCCTCGAGCGCAGCGTTTCCGTGCATGCCGAGGCGACCGACAAGGTGCGCGCTGATATGGCGGAGATCGGCCTGGAGATCCTCGGCATCGAGCTCAAGGATGTGATCCTGCCGGGCGAGATGCGCGAGATCCTCAACCAGGTGGTCGCGGCCGAGAAGCAGGCCGAGGCCAACGTCATCCGCCGCCGCGAGGAAACGAACGCCACCCGTTCGCTGCTCAACACGGCAAAGGTGATGGCCGAGAACCCGGTGATGCTGCGGCTGAAGGAACTGGAAGCTCTGGAAGCCATCGCCGGCAAGGTCGAGCGCCTGACCATCCACAACGGTACGGGCGGATTGATGAACGACATCGTCAAGTTGCGCGGCGAATGAACGGGGCGCCGCCGGGAAACCGGCGGCGCCTTTACCGCTTCAGCGATTGTCGAGTTGCGCACGTACCAGCCGCAAACCCTTGTCGGTGATGCGATAGGGTTGTCCGCCCGACGAGCGGATGGCTTTCAGCCGTTTCAGCTTCCTGAACAGCGCCATGTCGATATCCGGATAAAGCCAGCCGTCACGCGTGAAGCAACTGACGGTTTCGACCTTCTTGCGGTCGTCGCGTTCGATTTCGATTCGGCCGCCCTGGGCCATGAGATGCAGGATGCGCTGTTCTGCGCGGGAAATATCCATTGATGTGAGATCCGAACAGGCGCCGTAATGGCGCAGAAAAACGATCTGGCGTTTTTGCAAACGTCAGGGATTTCGTTTTTCGGGCCCGTGCCCGCAGAATACCGCGAGCAGGGGCCTTTACCGGGTCTCAGGCGAGAACATCAAAGCTCCGTGAATGGACATGTTTTTCTAGAAGTTTGGCCGTGTCAGGTCAAGCACGCGTTGATGGCGCCGGTTGCCGGCAGCGGCGGACTGTCGAAATTCCGCGCCGCTGCTGGAAAAACCGAAATGTGGATGGTTTAATGCTGGAATAACAAAGGGGTGCCCATGATCAACATTCGCCATGCACACGACGACGAAGCGAGCCTTCTGGCCGAGATCGGCATCAGGGCGTGGGGCAGGGCGATGCTGAGCGTCGGGGACATCGAGGCGATGGAGAAGGGCGCCGAGAGCGCCTTTACCAACTTCACCCGCGGCTCCTGGCGCACCATCACCGTCGTCGAACGTCATGGCGTCCCCGTCGGTTGGGCTGCCCGCGAAATGCTTGACGAAAACATCACCGATTTCTGGATCGACCCGAGCCAGGAGGGCCAGGGGCTGGGAAAGGCGCTGCTGGACGTCGTCGAGGAAGAAATCCGCAGCAGGGGTTTTGACAAGGCTTGCCTGCAGACGCATGCCCGTAACGAACAGGCGGTGCGTTTTTTCACCGCGCGCGGTTATTCGGTTCAATGGCTGTCTTTCGTCTATTCCCCGAAGCTCGATCGCGATGTCGAGACGGTCGGCCTTGTCAAATATTTCGCCGTCGAGGAGCCGGATACCTATGGGCCGGGGTTCTGAGCCTTGCGCCACCGCCTTCTCACCCGGTTTGCCGTCAGAAGCCTTGCGCCGCCAACGCAATTGCTCTACCTCACGGATCTGAAAAAACAGCCTATCACGAGCGTAAGATGACCCTTGTTGACGTCCGCACACCCGATCCGAAGCGCTTTATTCCCGGTGCCACTGGCGACTGGGAAGTCATCATCGGCATGGAAGTCCATGCGCAGGTCCTGAGCAAGTCCAAGCTCTTCTCCGGGGCCTCGACCGAGTTCGGCAAGCCTGCCAATTCCAACGTGTCGCTCGTCGATGCCGCCATGCCCGGCATGCTGCCGGTCATCAACGAGGAATGTGTCCGCCAGGCGGTGCGCACCGGTCTCGGCCTCAAGGCGCAGATCAACAAGCGTTCGGTCTTCGACCGCAAGAACTATTTTTATCCCGACCTGCCGCAGGGCTACCAGATCTCGCAGTTCAAGGATCCGATCGTCGGCGAAGGCAAGATCGTCATCTCGCTCGGCCCCGATCGCCAGGGCAATTTCGAAGACATCGAAATCGGCATCGAACGCCTGCACCTGGAGCAGGATGCCGGCAAGTCGATGCACGACCAGCACGCCACCATGTCTTATGTCGACCTGAACCGCTCCGGCGTGGCGCTGATGGAAATCGTCTCCAAGCCCGACATGCGCTCGTCCGACGAGGCGAAAGCCTACATGACGAAGCTGCGCTCGATCGTACGTTACCTCGGCACCTGCGACGGCAACATGGATGAAGGCTCGATGCGCGCCGACGTCAACGTTTCCGTCCGCCGCCCCGGCGAGGCCTTCGGCACGCGTTGCGAGATCAAGAACGTCAATTCCATCCGCTTCATCGGCCAGGCGATCGAATACGAGGCGCGCCGCCAGATCGGAATCCTGGAGGACGGCGGCAGCATCGACCAGGAAACCCGCCTGTTCGATCCGAACAAGGGCGAGACGCGGTCGATGCGCTCCAAGGAAGATGCGCACGACTATCGCTATTTCCCCGATCCCGACCTGCTGCCGCTGGAATTCGACGACGCCTTCGTCGCCGGGCTGGAAAAGCATCTGCCGGAACTGCCCGACGACAAGAAGACGCGGTTCGTGCGTGAACTCGGTCTCTCGGTCTACGACGCCTCGGTGCTGGTATCGGAAAAGGCGATTGCCGATTATTTCGAAGCCGTTGCCGAAGGCCGCGACGGCAAGATCGCCGCAAACTGGGTTATCAACGACCTCTTGGGCGCCTTGAACAAAATCGGCAAAGATATTGAAGAGACTCCGGTTTCTCCTGCCCAGCTTGGCGGCATCATCGATCTGATCAAGGCCGAAACCATTTCCGGCAAGATCGCCAAGGACCTGTTCGAGATCGTGCTCGCCGAAGGCGGCGACCCGGCGGAAATCGTCGAGGCCCGCGGCATGAAGCAGGTCACCGATACCGGGGCGATCGAAAAGGCCGTCGACGAGATCATCGCCGCCAATCCGGACCAGGTCGCCAAGGTCCAGGCCAAGCCGACGCTTGCCGGCTGGTTCGTCGGCCAGGTGATGAAGGCGACCGGCGGCAAGGCCAATCCGCAGGCGGTGCAGGCGCTGGTCAAGGCCAAACTCGGCATCGAGGAGTAAAGCGGTGTTTTTCGTCCGCACCGGTGGCGAGCGCGATCTGGCGCAGGTGGGCACGCTGCTGACGGAAACGCTGCACGCCACCTACAACACGCTCTACAGCGCCGACGAGGTGGAGGCGATGGCAACCGCCATCGCTTCGCCGGCGGCGCTGAAGGCCGCTCTGCGCGAAAAGGGTGGCGAGTTCCTCGTCGCCGACGACGGCCGCAAGATCGGCGGCATGGCGTTTGCCGGAATGTCCGACCGACTTGCCAAGACGGCGGTCATCCGCCAGCTTTACGTGCATCCCTCCCACCAGCGGCAGGGTGTTGGGCGCGACCTGTTTGCGGAAATCGAGACCTGCTTCCCCGATGCGGAAATCCTCCGGCTGGAGATCGATTTCCGCAATGCCGGCGCTATCGCTTTCTTCCACGCGCATGGCATGCGCGAGATCGACCGCATCGAGGTTGCCGGCGATCCCGCTCCGCTGACGGTGGTTCTCGAAAAGCCGCTTGGGCTTTGACAACGCCCCGCGTCGCTTGTTTTCCATGACCGGGCTTGCGGCTGCCACGCTATTTTAAGGAAGATATTGTAAGCCGAGGCGCGGCGATTTGACGTCGCAGTAGCGGAGAAATGACGCGGACCAGCGGCGGGAATCACTAGACAATTCCGGCCTCAGGCGGCATAAGCGAAGGAACAGATTTCGCGCGCTTTAAGCGTTTTTGCGAAGCCGAAGGAAAAGACATGAAGAATCTCCTGTTGCAGATTTTCACCTGGTGGAGCGGCCAGACCATCGGCACGCGGTTCCACACCTGGCGTCACGGCGAACGCGTCGGCCAGGACGAATTCGGCAATGTCTATTACCAGGGCGGCAAGGATTCCGAGGGCCGCACGCGCCGCTGGGTGATCTACAACGGTTATGCAGAAGCCTCGGCGATCCCGCCTGGCTGGCACGGCTGGATGCACCACCGCACCGACGTTCCCCCGAGCAAGGAAAACTACGTCGCCCGCGACTGGCAGAAGCAGCACCGCGCCAATCTGACCGGCACGCCGCAGGCCTACCGTCCGCCGGGCTCGCTGGCCGTTCCCGGCGAACGGCCGCGCGTTACCGGCGACTACGACGCCTGGACCCCGGGGAACTGACCCCGGTTTTGGCCACATTTGGGGTTTAGCTCCAAAGCCGATCGTTTGGGGTTGGCATATGCTGGAGACGGGAGAATATGGGTCTTTTCACGCAAGATCGTTCTTGGCGTGTGTCATTGATTGCAGTGATGACGGTCGCTTCGGGTCTGTTTCTTCCCGCAGCGAGCAGCCATGCGGCGCGTATTTCCAACACGGTCGCCGTGTTTTCCGGGATCGACAAGATCACCGGCCGCATCACCACCTTCGACGTCTACATTGACGAAACCGTGCAGTTCGGTGCCCTGCAGGTAACGCCGAAGGTCTGTTATTCCCGCGATGAAACCGAAGCGCAGAAGATCGACGCTTTCGTCGAAGTCGACGAGATCACGCTCGATCGCAAGATCCGCCGCATCTTTTCCGGCTGGATGTTTGCCGACAGCCCGGGCCTCAATGCCGTTGAGCATCCGATCTACGACGTCTGGCTGAAAGAGTGCAAGCAGAACTCCGAAGTTCCGCCGCCGGACAACGCGCAGAACTGATCGCCACCGCTGTTTCGTTCAATCCGCTCCCTCTCCGTCACCCTCGTCGGTGAGGTTGTTCTGCGCCCATTCTTCCGGCGCAATCGCCTCGCCGACAGAAAATGAAAAGCGCGATACGCTGTCGAGCGCGGCGGTCATCGTGCAACTGTAACGCAGATTGTACCAGCTGTGGCGGCTGCGAAACGTGGCGCCCCTGGCTTCGATCGAGGCGCCGGCAATACGCGGACTCTCGAACGTGTAAGCGATGACCATGTCCGGATGGTAGGTGCGGTTCCAGTGTTCGATCTGTGCCATGGCCTCGAGATTGCAGGTCTGGATGATCTTTTCGGATGTCTCCAGCGATTTCAGCGCCGCGCGCGCACCGCGACTGCGGGGATCGTCCAGAATCTGTGCTGAATAGAAGCTCCGGGCGACAACCATAGTCTGTTCTTCGGTAACAGCTGCGGGGACGGCAGGCGCTGCCTCCTTATCCTGCAGTGTGGAATGCTTCGTTTCGGGTTCGGGCTGATCGCGGTTCGCATCAGCGTCATTTTCTACCGAATCCCGCGAAGGTATATGCTCCTCCGCGCTATCGGTTCGTGGCTTCGTGTGTGGCTTCTCTGCCGCTTCCGTCAGGATCTCGACGGTTATGGCCGGGTCGGCGGGAATAACGGGAAGAGGCGCGTTATCGGCGAGCGGCGCGAAGACGGCGTAGAGACAGAGGTGAAACGCCAGCGACGCCAGGATGACATAAGCAAAGCCACTGCGCCGTTGCTTCAGTCCTGAAGAAGCCATGAAAAGGTCCGTCCGTCAACAATAGCCGAGCATCGGCAGCAATCGTGGCGACAGTAAGCTGCGCGGCTGCGGCGCTCAGAATTCCAGGTGCGGGGAATCCATCGCCTTCTCAAGCATCCGGCCATAGTCCTCTTTCGGGACATCGATGGCGCCGAATGTCTTCAGATGATCGGTGGTGAACTGGGTGTCGAGCAGCAGGAAACCCTTCTGCCTCAGGCGCTCGACCAGCCGGACGAGGCACATTTTCGACGCGTTGGTGCGCCGGGAGAACATGCTCTCCCCGAAGAAGGCGGCGCCCAGAGAGACGCCGTAAAGCCCGCCAACCAGCGTTTCCCCATCCCAGGCCTCGACGGAGTGGGCATGGCCGTAGCGGTGCAGTGTCGTGTACAGGGAGCGGATGGTGCTGTTGATCCAGGTCGTCGGCCTGTCACCCGTCGATTCGGCGCAGGCTTCGATGACCCGGTCGAAAGCCGTGTCGAAACGGATGTCGTAGGCCGTGCGCCGCAGTTCCTTGGCAAGGCTGCGGGAAACATGGAAGGCGTCGAGCGGGATGACGCCCCGCACCTCCGGCTCGACCCAGAAGATCTCCGGGTCGTCCGCCGATTCGGCCATCGGGAAGAGCCCGATGGAATAGGCGCGCAGCAGGATCTCCGGCGTGATCGTCGAATATCTGCCGCGCTTCGTCGCCATGCGCCTCAGGCGGAGGTGTTTGCCAGGTAGTTTTCCAGCCAGTGGATATCGTAATCGCCATTGGCGATATCCTGGTTGGAAATCAGGTCCTGGAACAGGGGCAGGGTGGTCTTGATGCCATCGATGACGAACTCGTCGAGCACGCGGCGCAGGCGCATCATGCATTCGACGCGGGTGCGGCCGTGGACGATGAGCTTGCCGATCAGGCTGTCATAGTATGGCGGGATACGGTAGCCCTGATAGGCGCCGGAATCGACGCGTACACCCAGACCGCCGGGCGCATGAAAATGCGTGATCGTGCCGGGCGAGGGCACGAAGGTGCGCGGATCCTCGGCATTGATGCGGCATTCGATGGCATGGCCGTGGAAGGTGATGTCGTCCTGGGTGACCGACAGACCGCCGCCTGAAGCGACACGGATCTGCTCATGCACCAGGTCGATGCCGGTGATGGCTTCGGTGATCGGATGCTCCACCTGCAGGCGGGTGTTCATTTCGATGAAATAGAACTCGCCGTTTTCATAGAGGAACTCGATGGTGCCGGCGCCGCGATATTTCAGCTTCTTCATCGCGTCGGCGCAGACCTTGCCGATCGCCATGCGCTGCTCGACGTTGAGGGCGGGAGAGTTGGCCTCTTCCCAGACCTTCTGGTGGCGGCGCTGCAGCGAGCAATCGCGTTCGCCGAGATGGATGGCGTTGCCTTCGCCGTCACCGACCACCTGCACTTCGATGTGGCGCGGCTTGCCGAGGTACTTTTCCATGTAGACGGCGTCGTTGCCGAAAGCGGCCAGCGCTTCCGCACGCGCGGTCGAGACGGCCTCTTCGAGATCGGCCTCGGTCTTGGCGACCTTCATGCCGCGTCCGCCGCCGCCGGCGGTTGCCTTGATCAGCACGGGGAAGCCGATCTTGCGGGCAACCTCGATGGCATTTTCCGGCTTCACTTCGCCGTCGGAGCCCGGAACGACCGGGATGCCGAGCGACTCGGCCGTCTTCTTGGCAGTGATCTTGTCGCCCATGATGCGGATATGGTCCGCCGTCGGGCCGATGAAGGTGATGCCGTGCGCCTCGAGGATATCGGCAAACTTGGCATTTTCCGAAAGAAAGCCATAGCCCGGATGAACGGCGTCCGCGCCGGTGATCTCGCAGGCGGCGACGATCTGGTGAATGTTCAGATAGCTTTCGCGGGAAGGCGGCGGGCCGATGCACACGCTCTCGTCGGCGAGACGCACATGCATCGCATCGGCATCTGCGGTGGAATGAACCGCCACCGTGGCGATGCCGAGCTCCTTGCAGGCGCGCAGCACGCGAAGGGCGATTTCCCCGCGATTGGCTATGAGGATCTTCGAAATCATGCGGTCCAGCCTTATTCGAGGACGATCATCGCTTCGCCGTATTCAACGGGTCGGCCATCATCCACGAGGATTTCCTTGACGACGCCGGAACGCGGCGAGGGGATCTGGTTCATGGTCTTCATCGCTTCGATGATCAGCAGCGTCTGGCCTTCCTTGACCGTCGCGCCGACTTCTATGAAGGGGCGGGCACCCGGGGCAGGCGCCATGTAGCAGGTGCCGACCATCGGCGCGGTCACGACGTTTGCCGGGTCACGGGTGGTCGTCGGCGTTGCGGCAACAGAGGCGGTCGCCGGAATCGTTGCCGCAAAAGCTGGCTGGGCCACCGGTACCGGCGCCTGAATGTATTGCGGAGCGCGCTCACGCGACACCCGGATGCGCATATCTTCCTGTTCGACTTCGATTTCCGTGAGGTCGGTTTCGTTGAGGATGTTCGCGAGTTCGCGGATCAACGACTTGTCGATACCCGTTTTCTTTTCAGCCATGGATCTATGCCCTGTATTCTTGTTCTTGCGTTATGTTTCAAAGCGCCAAGCGCTGTCCAATGTCGCCAGCGCACCACTGAAGAGGCCGCTACGCTTAAAATTCAAGGCGCAGCTATAGACTGCCGGGCGTCCAAGGGAAAGCCCTTTGACGCCCGGGTCCACGTGTCTCCACCGATCAGGCGCAATTCATGCCGCCCTGCAGGATGCAAAGCCTTAGCATGTGGCCTTGCCGCAGCTTCTGACATTGCCGATCTTCGCTTCCAGCGCGTCCGCGCCGATGGCGCCATAAACGGCCTCGCTGCCGACAACATAGGACGGCGTGCCGCTGACACCCAGCGCCGTCGCCAGCTTGTAGGCCTGCTTGACGGAGTCATCGTTCGGCTTGTCGGCCATCGCCTTGCGCAGCGCATCTTCGCTGACGCCGAGCGACGTGGCGACGTCGATCGCCTTGTCTTCATTGGCGCGGCCTTCGCCGCCGAGCAGGGCGCGATGGAATTCGCCGTATTTTTCCGGAGCGATCTGGCGGAAGGCCGCCGAAACCCTGTGCGCGGCAAGCGAATCCGGTCCGAGGATCGGGAATTCCTTCAGCACGAAGCGCACATTGGTGTCCTTGGCGAGGATCGTGTCCATGTCGGCGAGGGCGTGCTTGCAGTAGCCGCAATTGTAATCGAAGAACTCGACGATGGTGACGTCGCCATTCGGATTGCCGAGCGAGATGTCGTCGGCGGAGGTGAAGATCGCCGCCTTGTTTTCGGTGACGGCCTGCTCGGCCATCTTTGCCTGGGCATCTTCCTGCTTCTTCTTCAGCGCGTCCTGGACATCGAGCATGATCTCGGGATTGGCGACGAGGTATTCCTTGATGAAGGCGCCGATCTCTTCCTTCTGCTTGTCGTCCAGGGCATAGGCGGGAACGACGGATGCCAGCGCGAAGGGCATGGCCATCAGGGCGGTTGCGGCAAGGGTCTTGATATGAAAGGCCATGGAGTTCCTCAAAAAATATCGGCTGCGGCTTTGTCGGATATACCGGTGCTCGGCCGGCATCAATGCTTGTGCAGCTTACGATGCCTGCCTTTTCCGGAAAACATAAAAATAGGCTTCAAGCCCACCGGTCGCTGCATTGTGATGATCGGAGCAATGCGGCAAATCTCAGGCGCCGAGGGGAGCGGACACCGAAATCGCATGCCGAACGGGTCCGGATCAGGCGATCCGGCAGCGAGCGGCATGCGTATTGGCAAGGAAGGAAGCCCGATCTGAACATGACGGGCTTCCCTGGGATTCAGCAGGGGCGGGAATTAGTGGCGGCAGACGCGGACACGTTCCCAATAACGGTTGCCGTAGGAATCATAACGGCGAACCTTCTTCCACCAGCAACGCTTCTTGCGATGGTACCCGTTGTAGTATTGGACCTCCTGCACGCCGATCTGCCGATCGTATCGCTGACCGGCATCCAAGCTCAGGGAAAGACCTGCGGCATAGGACGGGACAGCGGCTCCGGTGACCGCCGTGGCCGCAACAGCCATGGCGATGATAAACTTGCGCATGCGTGTTCTCCTCATGTCGTCTTGGATGAGCCGATCTCACCCAACGACATTTATATCGCAAGTTTTTGAAGTTGGCGCTGTTTCCGGCGGCACAGCCTGTCCGGAAACAAAAAAAGTCGGCCACGGGGCCGACTTTTCATGCGTATGGGTCGCGTTTCTCAGAAGAAGCCGCGGCGCTGCCACCATCCGGCTTTTTTCGGCTTCGACGGATCATCGTCGCCGTTGCCGTCGGTTGTCTTGTTGGAGGTGACCACCGGTGCCGAAGAGGAAACGTTGGACTCCCTGTTGGCACGCCCCGGCTTGTCTGCCTCTCCGGTTTCGGCGGGCTGCGGTGCAACGGGTTCCCCGGCCTGTTCCGTCTCGTCTGCGAGGTCGGCGGCATTGCCGGCAAGCGTTTCCACTTCCTCGACATCGACCGATACCGCTTCGATGACCGGCTCCTCGACAGGGGACGGCGCGGCCTTCTTGCGGCTGCGGCGCGGCTTGGCGCCTTTCGGCTCTTCCGCCACGACGGGAGCGGTCTCGACCGCTGCCATCGCGGCCTGGGCTTCCACCACCTCTTCCGCGACGTTTTCGACCAGTTCGGCGGTTACGACAGGTTCCTGCCGGGCGGCTTCGTCAAGGTCGGATTCGTCTCCTTCGCCATCATCGGCGTTGGCGCCTGCACCTTCCACGCCGTCTTCGCTGCGGCTGCGGCGTCCGCCACGCTTGCCGCGACGGCGGCGCTTGCGCTTGCCGTTGTCGTCGGAGGCGTCGGCTGCCGCATCCTGTTCGGCGCCGGTATCGCCTTCTTCTTCGTCTTCGTCGCCATCCTCGTCATCGGCCTCGCCTGCGGCAAAGGATTCCGAACGGACGGCCTGTTCGTCGCCACCGGCCGCATTGCCCTTGTTGCCGCGGCGGCGGCGGCGGCGCTTGCGCTTGCGACCGTTCTGGTCGTCGCCATTCGATGCCTGCGGCTGCTCGGCGGCTTCCGCCTTCTCGACGATGTCTTCGTCTTCGTCTTCGTCCTGCTCGATGACGATATCATCGTCGTCGTCATCCGGTTCGGGCGCGAACTGCAGCAGGCTCTCGATCCTGACGGGGTTTTCAACCGGCTCGCCGCGTTCGATATTGAAGTGCTGCGCACCGACGGCGCCGTCGGATTCGATGATGATCGAAACGCCGAAGCGGTTTTCGTAATCGACGATGGTGCCGCGCTTGTGGTTGAGCAGGTACAGCGCCGTTTCCGGCGTGGTGCGCACGGTGATGTCGTGCGTCGTGTTCTTCAGCAGGTACTCCTCGATGCCGCGCAGCACGTGCAGGGCGACGGAGGACTGCGAACGGACGTGGCCGGTGCCGGCGCAATGCGGGCAGACCTGCGTCGTCGATTCCAGCACCGAAGCACGGATACGCTGGCGCGACATTTCCAGAAGACCGAAATGCGAGATGCGGCCGACCTGGATGCGGGCGCGGTCGTTCTTCAGGCAATCCTTGAGCTTCTTCTCGACGGAGCGGTTGTTGCGCTTCTCCTCCATGTCGATGAAGTCGATGACGATCAGGCCGGCCAGGTCGCGCAGGCGCAACTGGCGGGCGACTTCCTCGGCCGCCTCCAGGTTGGTCTGCAGCGCCGTATCCTCGATCGAGTGTTCGCGCGTCGAACGGCCGGAGTTGACGTCGATGGCAACCAGCGCTTCCGTCTGGTTGATGATGATGTAGCCGCCGGACTTCAGCGTCACCTGCGGCTGCAGCATACGGTCGAGCTGCGCCTCGATGCCGGAGCGCGAGAAGATCGGGTGCAGGTCGCGGTAGGGCTGGACCACCTTGGCGTGGCTCGGCATCAGCATCTTCATGAAGTCTTTCGCTTCACGATAGCCTTCCTCGCCGGCAACGATGATCTCGCCGATATCCTTGTTGTAGAGGTCGCGGATCGAACGCTTGATCAGCGAGCCTTCCTCGTAGACGAGGCACGGCGCGATCGAGTTCAGCGTCAGCGTCCGGACGTTTTCCCACAGGCGCATCAGATATTCGAAGTCGCGCTTGATCTCGACCTTGGTGCGGTTGGCGCCGGCGGTGCGCAGGATGACGCCCATGCCCAGCGGCACTTCCAGCGACCGGGCCACTTCCTTCAGGCGCTTGCGGTCCTGCGGCTGGGTGATCTTGCGGGAAATCCCGCCGCCGCGCGCCGTGTTCGGCATCAGCACCGAATAGCGGCCGGCAAGCGACAGGTAGGTGGTCAGCGCCGCACCCTTGTTGCCGCGCTCTTCCTTGGCGACCTGCACCAGCAGGATCTGTCGACGCTTGATGACTTCCTGGATGCGGTACTGCTTGCGCGGCTTGCGGACGATGCGATCGGGAACCTCTTCCATCGCATCTTCGGCGCCGACCGACTCGATGACTTCCTTCTCGCCGTCGCCATCGTCGTCGTCATCATCGTCGTCGTCATTGTGACGGCGGCCGCGGGCATCTTCCGAAATCGAGTCGGACTCGACCATCGCAGCCATTTCGCCGGGCTTGCCGTCGTCGTCCTCGCCTTCGGCAGGGGCTTCGACGCTTTCGACCGCCTCGGGTGCGGCCTCAGCGGCAACGTCCGCTGCCGGCTCTTCCGTCTTGCGCTTGGCGCGGCTGCGGCGCGGCTTGGCCTTCGGCTTGACCTCCTCTTCGACGGCAACCGCCGCTTCGGCTTCCGCCGGGGCCGCCTCGGCGGCTACTTCTTCGGAGGAAGCGGGCTGCTCGGAGGAATCCGGCTCTTCGGCGGCGACGATGCCGATATCCGGCTGGTCTTCCCTGGCGAGATCCAGCGCCGTCTCGACATGCTCGATGTCGTCGTCCTTGCGATGCTCCTCTGCCTCGGCGCGCAGCAGCGCCTGCCGGTCGGCGAGGGGAATCTGGTAATAATCGGGATGGATTTCCGCAAAGGCCAGGAAGCCGTGGCGATTGCCGCCGTAATCGACGAAGGCCGCCTGCAGCGAAGGTTCGACGCGGGTGACTTTCGCCAGATAGATATTGCCGCGGATCTGCTTCTTGTGCTGCGATTCGAAATCGAATTCTTCTATGCGGTTGCCGCGTACGACAACGACGCGCGTCTCCTCTTCGTGAGACGCATCGATAAGCATTTTGTCTGCCATGTAGATAGTGCTCCTCGGCGCAGGTGCGAGCGAGCAGACCAATCGCGCCTGGAGGCGAATTGAATATGCAAAGCGGCCAGTGCGCCGGAAATGATGATTCGCGTAACGGTCGGTTCCGAGGGCAGCAGCCAGACACTCTCGGAGGATTTGCTTCCCCCGGGCCTGTTCATTTCTGACGAAAACTGCTGCAACGACATCAATGACCAAACGAGAACGACGATAACTTGAACCCGTAATCGGGTCCGATGAATTTGCTCGAAGAGCAACGGTGGCACGCCACCGAGTAATTGCTTCCGGCCACCGCCGGCCTAGATCCAGTTTCAGGTCGAGGTGCGTTGACGGCGGATGAAGCCACCGTTTCCAGCGCCAGGTCCACTTACGGCTGGCTGCTCCTTCGGCGATTCTATCCCGTTAACACCTTAAACCTTCACCTGCGTTTTATGTTTTATCTGTCACAATAGCAAGGGAAAACCCAAGTTTGCCATCATATTGATGGATTCGCTCGCGAGCGGCGGTGGATAAATCCGTGCCGGAATGGCACAGGAGGGTAAGGCCAATTTCCGACACTTTTCATGGCTAGGCCGGTTGGCGCCGGACGTAACGGATAGCATCGGCAACAATGCGGACGATTTTCAGCAGCGAAGGGCAGGGCATGGCGGGCTCGGGGCGTATCGGCAGATTTGGCACGCAACAATCGTCATTTTTTCTGTCATTGCTCTTTTTCGTCCTCGCTTCTTTTCCCGCCGCCGCTGCGGCCGAGCCATCCGAACCACTGCTTGCATATGGCGCACGCATCGCCGGCGACAATGCCCGCACGCGCATCGTCATCGATTTCGATCGCGAGCTGAAGGTCTCCGTCCATTATGTCGCCGATCCGGTGCGGGTGATCGTCGACCTGCCGCGCACGGCGTTCGGCTTTGCCGCCGACGACCTGGCGCCGCGCGGCCTGTTCACCGATATCCGCTACGGCGCCATGGACGAACACAGTGCGCGCATCGTTCTCACGGCCAGCCGGCCGGTGCGGCTTGCCATGGCGGAGGTGCAGGCCGACGAAGGAGGCAAGGGTTACCGGCTGGTGCTCGATGCCGAGACCGTGACGGAAGACGGGTTCGGCAAATTGCTGCAGGCGCAGGATTGGCAGGACACGCTCGCAACGGCTGAAACGGCGAGCGCCGCCTTGTCCGAGGATGGAGCGCCGGACAGCCGCTTCGTCATCGCCGTCGATGCCGGCCACGGCGGGATCGACGCGGGGGCCGTCGGCAGCGATTCGAAGATCGAGGAGAAAACCGTCACGCTGTCATTTGCCCGGACTTTCGTCGAACGCCTCAATCGCGAGCCGGGCATCGAGGCGTTCCTGACACGCGACAAGGACAAATTCCTTTCGCTGTCCGAACGGGTGCAGATCGCACGCGGGCGCCACGCCAACCTGCTGATTTCGCTGCATGCCGACACGCTGCGCCAGCGCAATATCCGCGGCGCCACCGTCTACACCATCTCCGATACCGCTTCGGACAGCCTGGCAGCCGATCTCGCCAAGCGCGAAAACCTGTCCGATGAAATCGCCGGCGTGGCACTGAGCAGCGAACCGGCCGCCGTTGCCGACATTCTTCTCGACCTGACCCGTCGCGAGACACAGGCCTTTTCCATCGCCATGGCGCGCGCCGTGGTCTCTTCTTTCGAGGGTCAGGTGTCGCTCATCAACAATCCGCACCGTTATGCCGGCTTCCGGGTGCTGCAGGCGCCGGATATGCCCTCGATTCTGCTGGAACTCGGTTTTCTCTCCAATCTCGAAGACGAAAAGCTGCTGGTGGATGAAAAATGGCGGGAAAAAGTCGCCGACCTGCTGACGGCCGCGGTACGGCGCTATCGCGAAAGAACCGTTTCCGGCGGCGGATGAAGCGGGGCCGAAGCGTTGCGATACGGTCACGGTGGACAGAAATGCCGATTTGAGCCCTATTTTGCGCACATTCACGCCTTTAGACCTAACCCATTGTAAACCCCGCTCGACTCGCATCTCTCTTTGAGAGACTTGTCTTGCAAACGGGGATGTCTCGTGCAAAACGCGACCGAATATGCGATTGTGCTTTGGCACGCGCGAAGATTGGCGGAGGATGGAGCGTTCATGGCGTTTTCCAGTCCTGGAGACCGGTAGCTCAGACTATGATCAGACTGATTGGATATTTGTTCGGCATTGCCTGCGTCATGTTCTTCGGCGTGGCGGCTGTCGTGGCCGTCTACCTCACTGGCGTTTCAAAGGACCTGCCCGACTATGCCGTGCTGAACAGCTACGCGCCGCCCGTCACCACACGCGTCCACGCCGGCAACGGTGCGCTGATGGCGGAATATGCCCGCGAGCGCCGCCTGTTCCTGCCGATCCAGGCGATACCCGACCGCGTGAAGGCGGCCTTCCTTTCGGCGGAAGACAAGAATTTCTACAATCATCCAGGCGTCGATCTCTCCGGCTTGGCCCGCGCCATCGTTGTCAACATCCAGAACATGGGTTCCGGCCGCCGTCCGGTCGGCGCATCGACGATCACGCAGCAGGTGGCCAAGAACTTCCTGCTGACGGCCGACCAGACCTTCGACCGCAAGATCAAGGAGGCGATCCTTTCCTTCCGTATCGAACAGGCCTACAGCAAGGACAAGATTCTCGAGCTTTATCTCAACGAAATCTTCTTCGGCATGAATTCCTACGGCATTGCCGGCGCCGCGCTGACCTATTTCGACAAGTCGGTAACGGAATTGACGATCGCCGAGGCTGCCTATCTTGCCTCGCTGCCGAAAGGGCCGTCCAACTATCATCCGTTCCGCCATGCCGAAGCGGCTCTCGAGCGCCGCAATTGGGTCATCGACCGCATGGTGGAGAACGGTTACGTCAGCCAGAGCGACGGGGCCGACGCCAAGAACCAGCCGCTGGGAGTAACCCTGCGCCGCGGCGGTTCCTATCTGGCCGCTTCCGAGTTCTTTGCCGAGGAGGTACGCCGTCAGATCATCGAGCGCTACGGCGACAATGCTCTTTATGAAGGTGGCCTGTCCGTTCGCACGTCGCTTGATCCGGTCATCCAGGCCTATGCGCGCAAGGCGCTGCAGGACGGCCTGATCGGCTACGACGAACGCCGCGGATTTCACGGTCCCGTCGCCACCATCGACATGACCAAGGATTGGGGCGAGGAGCTGGCGAAGGTTCCCGGCCTCAGCGACGTGCCGGAATGGCGTCTCGCCGTCGTCATTTCCGTCGACAGGAAAAGCGCCGAGATCGGCCTGCAGCCCGGCACAGAGGCGAACGGCAAGGTGAAGGCCGAGCGCCGGGTGGCGCGGATCGAAGCCGAAAACATGCAGTGGGCCTATCGTTCGTCGAAGGGCGATCGCAAGACGGCAAAGAGTCCCGAGGGTGTTTTCTCCCCGGGTGACGTCGTTTATGTCGAGCCGATCGGCGATGCGGCGACGACGGAAACCTTCCGCCTGCGCCAGCCGCCGAAGGTGCAGGGCGCACTCGTCGCCATGGACCCGCATACGGGCCGCGTTCTCGCCATGGTCGGCGGGTTTTCTTATGCGCAGTCGGAATTCAACCGCGCGACGCAGGCCAAGCGGCAGCCCGGTTCATCCTTCAAGCCCTTCGTTTATGCCGCCGCTCTCGACAACGGCTACACGCCGGCCTCGGTGATCATGGACGCGCCGATCGAGATCGTCTCGGGCGGGACCGTCTGGCGCCCGGAAAATTACGGCGGCGGTTCGGCCGGCCCGTCGACGTTGCGCCTCGGCATCGAGAAGTCGCGCAACCTGATGACGGTGCGTCTCGCCAACGACATGGGCATGAACCTCGTCGCCGAATATGCCGAACGCTTCGGCATCTACGACAAGATGGCGCCGCTTCTGTCGATGTCGCTCGGTTCCGGCGAAACCACCGTACTGCGCATGGTTTCGGCCTATTCGGTGCTGGCGAACGGCGGCAAGCAGATCAAGCCGTCGCTGATCGACCGCATCCAGGATCGCTACGGCAAGACGATATTCCGTCACGAGGAGCGGGTCTGCGAAGGTTGCAATGCCGGCTCCTGGGAAAATCAGGAGGAACCGACCGTGGTGGACAACCGCGAGCAGGTTCTCGATCCGATGACCGCCTATCAGATCACCTCGATGATGGAAGGTGTCGTGACCCGCGGCACGGCGGCCGGCAAGATCAAGCTCGACCGTCCGGTCGCCGGCAAGACCGGCACGACCAACGACGAGAAGGACGCCTGGTTCGTCGGTTACACCGCCGATCTCGTCGCCGGTCTTTATATCGGCCTCGACAGTCCGGCGCCGCTCGGCCGCGGTGCGACCGGCGGTTCGCTTTCCGCGCCGATCTTCAACGAGTTCATGCAGATGGCGGTGAAGGACACGCCGGTGACGAAGTTCATCCTGCCGGAAGGCATGACGCTGATCGCCGTCAACCGCAAGACCGGCATGCAGGCCTTCGAAGGCGATCCGGACACCATCATGGAAGCCTTCAAGCCCGGCACCGGCCCGGCCGACAGCTTCTCGGTGATCGGCATGGAGGGCACGATGGATCCGGAAGAGATCCTGCGCACCTCGCCGCAGGCCAACCAGGCCGTGACGTCGGGCAGCGGCGGCCTGTTCTAAACTCGCGACGGACGGGACAAAGCGCAGGCACCGGGTCTTTACATCCCGGGCCTTCGACACTATTCACGGGCAAACTTTTTTCACAGAGGTAGCGAAGTCAGCATCATGCGTGCGGAAATCGAAAACGTTGTCGACGAAATCAAGCAGGCCATAAGCCTGCTGAGGAGGCATCTTTGACTGGGACCAGGCGATAAGGCGACTGGACTGGTTGAACAACAAGGCAGAGGACCCGACCCTCTGGAACGACGCCACCGAGGCGCAGAAACTGATGCGCGAGCGCCAGCAGCTGGATGAGAGCATCGGCGGCGTCAAGCGTCTGGAGCAGCAGCTCCAGGACAATATTGAGCTGATCGCCATGGGCGAGGAAGAGGGCGATCAGTCGATCGTCACCGAAGCCGAGGACGTCCTGAAGGCGCTGAAGGCCGAATCCGGCCGGCTGCAGGTCGAGGCCATGTTGTCCGGCGAGGCCGACGGCAACGACACCTATCTCGAAGTGCATTCCGGTGCCGGCGGCACGGAAAGCCAGGACTGGGCCAACATGCTCCTGCGCATGTACAGTCGCTGGGCGGAAAAGCAGCGCTTCAAGGTGGAAGTGCTGGAAGTGCACGATGGCGAAGAAGCGGGCATCAAGTCGGCGACGATCCTCGTCAAGGGTCACAATGCCTATGGCTGGCTCAAGACGGAATCGGGCGTGCACCGCCTGGTGCGCATCTCGCCCTATGACAGCAACGCGCGGCGCCACACCTCGTTCTCGTCGATCTGGGTCTATCCGGTCGTCGACGACTCGATCAACATCGACGTCAACGAGAGCGATTGCCGCATCGATACCTACCGTTCGTCGGGCGCCGGCGGCCAGCACGTCAATACCACCGATTCGGCCGTGCGCATCACGCACATCCCGACTGGTATCGTCGTGCAGTGCCAGCAGGAGCGTTCGCAGCACAAGAACCGGGCCAAGGCCTGGGACATGCTGCGTGCCCGTCTCTACGAGGCGGAACTGAAGAAGCGTGAAGACGCGGCCAATGCCGAAGCGGCCTCGAAGACCGATATCGGCTGGGGTCATCAGATCCGCTCCTACGTGCTGCAGCCGTATCAGCTGGTCAAGGACCTGCGCACCGGCGTCGAGAGCACCGCGCCCGGCGATGTTCTGGATGGCGACGTCAGCCCCTTCATGGAAGCAGCGCTCGCCCATCGTATCAGCGGCAAGGCCGACGCCGTTGTCGGCGATCTCGACTGAGAAAACCGGTCGAAAAAACATGAGAACGGCCGCCGGACCTGCTTCGGCGGTTGTTGTCGTTTACGGGGTTGCGCCACCCGGACCGCATGGTATTCTTGCAACATGGGCTACGACTGGTCAGGCGCGCGCACCCGGCGCAGGAAGATATGGACGGTGATCGCCATCGCCGGTTCGACGGTTACGATCGCTTCGATGATGGCATCCGCGCTGTTTTCGGCGCAGTGACACCAGCAAACCATCGCATGGAGACAGTGATGTTCGGCCGCATCGTGATGGCAGCGACCCTTCTGGCGGTATCGCCCTCAGCCGTGATGGCGGAAGCGGTGTCGAAGAAAAGCCTGCGCGCCCTCAGCGGCATGGACAGGCGGCTGGCACTTCTGGGCGCCGCCGAAGCGGGTTGCAAACCCTCGCCGCTAAAAGTCTCCGTCGTCACCCAGCCGTCGAACGGCAGCGTCGAGGTGAAGAAGGGGCTGTCAAAACCCGGCGCGCTCAGCGAATGCCCGGCCTTGCGGGTGCGCGTGGAGGCGGTGATCTATCGCTCCAATGCCGGTTATTCCGGGACCGACAGGACGGTGGTGCGCGTCGAGGATCCGCGCGGCAATGTCCAGCTCATGCAGTTCGACATCGACGTGAAGGCTTCCGACACCGCGCCGATGTAAGCGGCTTCCGACATCTGTTTTCGCCGGCAGGCGGATTTGCGGGCCTGTGCGAGGAGACCGCGGGCATACCTGTCGCCGTCCGCTTACCCCGTCAGTTCGTTGCGCGCTCGACGGTCATCTCGCCGAGATCATCGATCAGCACCGTCCAGCCTTCGGCTTCCCGTGCCTGCGGGTCGGTTTTCAGGTAGACGGTGGCGAAGAGACCGGGCTGGCTTGTCGGCCCCGCCGAGCTTTCCGGCCGGATGTCGGTAACGTAGGGTTTCAGCACGGTGAGTTGTTCGATCTCGACGCTCGAGACCACCTGCGGGCCGGATGCGCCAAGCGTCAGCTGCTGCAGGTAGACCTTGGCGGTGCGATCCGGCTGGCGCACGGAGACGAGCTTGTAATAACCTTGGCGCTTGGCCGACGCGTCTCCAGCCGCCCCGGTTTCCCCGGCATCCTCCCAGTATCCGGTGCTGACGACAAAGGTCACGGTGGCGGGCAAGGTGTCGATGTCTTCCGCAGCGACCGTGCCGGCACCCAGAAGCAGCGCGGCACAGATGAGCGCGCGCCACCGTTTCGGTTCTCTTGCCGTTGTTCTCACCAAAAATCCCTTCGTCATGTCGGAAACTGTTCTGCAAGAATACGGTCCGACCAGGAGCGATCGGGATCGGACAGGATGCGCGCCGTCGTATCGTCGGTCCGGGCGATCCGCACATGGATGACGGTCTTCGCCTCGGTATAGTCGGCGACGGCATTCACCGGCCGCTTGTCGTGCTCCAGCACGTGGATATCGACCGTGACCTTGTTCGGCAAAAGCGCGCCGCGCCAGCTGCGCGGGCGGAAGGGGCTGACGGGGGTCAGCGCGAGAAGCGGCGCGTCGAGCGGCAGGATCGGGCCGTGGGCGGACAGGTTGTAGGCGGTCGACCCTGCCGGCGTCGCCACCATGACGCCATCGCAGATCAATTCCGCCAGCTTGGTCTTGCCGTCTATGTCGACCTTGAGTTTCGCCGCCTGGTGCGACTGCCGAAACAGCGCCACCTCGTTGATCGCCAGTGCCACCGATTGCGAGCCGTCCAGATGGGTCGCAGTCATGCGCAGCGGATTGATCTCGTTCGCCACTGCTTTTGAAATTCTCTCGTGCAGATTGGCCGTGCTGTAGTCGTTCATGAGAAACCCGACGGAACCGCGGTTCATGCCGTAAACCAGCTTGCCGGAATTCATCGTGCCGTGCAACGTCTGCAGCATGAAGCCGTCGCCGCCGAGTGCGACGATGACATCCGCCTCAGCGGGATCAACATCGCCATAGATGCGAATCAATTCGTCGCAGGCCGCCTGGGCGCCATCGGCCGTCGAGGCCAGGAAAGAAAGCAGATAGGGCGATCGAGCCATGAACCGGTCCTTTGACGAGCGCTCCTTGGTATCGATAAACCGCTTTTGCGACAAGACGTTTCGCGAAGGAAGCCGACGCGGATACGGTGCGAAAAACAAACAGTTACGCCATCTTTCCAGTTTTGGCTTTACACGAAGCGAGAATCTGCTAACTGGACGTCAGCAATGCCCTTGTAGCTCAGTTGGTAGAGCACCTGATTTGTAATCAGGGGGTCGCGGGTTCGAATCCTGCCGGGGGCACCATTCTATTCAAGCACTTAGCGGCCAACCATTTGACGCCGTTGCTCTTCGGGGTAACGAATGGGGTAACAGAACAACAAAATTCCGGTCCTTATCCGGCGGCTGTTACCCAGTTTTTTCACCACGGTGACGCTCCGAATCAAGACAAGGTGCGCGTTGCGCCCGCATCTGAGGGACGCCCGTCGTGCCACCGAGATAGATATGAGCAAGTTTGCTCACATTTGTTCACATCTTGAAGCTGCCCTTCACGGCATATTCACCGTCGCCACCAATCGGCTATAGGCGCGCTGAACCTCGTCCTGCTTGTCAAGAGGGAGTTTCTTGAACTGCTTGAGTGACATGCCCAGGCCGACCGCCAGAATGGCGAGATGACGGTTCGGCCCGCGTATCCGCATGACGCGTTCAAGCTGCCACATGTTTAGCGGCCGGTAGGTTCCGACGTCTTCGATCTGAATTTCGGTGAGCATCTAGCCGTTCTCAAAAAGTGAACAGTTTCTAGTTCGGACCTTAACAAAAGTTAACAACCTCGGCTCGGGCTAGTTTGATATTTTTTGATTGTTTTTCAAAGTTCGTTTGCCCGCCTGCCGATTATCATCTCGAATAGCCGTGCCCAATCATTGAGTTGGCTTTGCCGCCGGTTACAGCGCATAGTCGGCGTGGACACAAGGGGGCAGCAATGATTGAGTCGCTCATATCTAATCTGCGTACGAGAGACGCGCTCACCGCGCCGGATGAGGACGCAGTTCGAGACCTGTTTCAGCACGAGAACCGGTTCCGCGCCGGCGAAGATATTGTCGTCCAAGGCTCTAGGCCGGTTAACAGTACGCTCCTCTTAGAGGGCTTGGCTGCAAGGTATCGCCTTCTAGAAGACGGCAAGCGTCAGATAACGGTTCTGCATATTGGAGGCGACTTTGTCGATCTTCATGCATTTATCCTAAAGCAAATGGATCATGGCGTCATCGCGTTAACCGACTGCCACACATTAGCTGCGCCACATAGACGGCTGCAGGCGGTCACAGAAGAAAACCCGCACCTGACGAGAATGTTTTGGTTGTTAACGCTGATCGATGGCTCCATCCATCGCGAATGGATTACTGCGATGGGTCGCCGGGAGATCAAAGGCCATATGGCTCATCTGATCTGCGAAATGTTTTATCGGTACCGAGCGGTTGATTTGATCGAGGGGCAGACTTTTCGTTTTCCCATAACGCAAGCTATTCTGGCGGATGTCATGGGCGTCTCGACCGTGCATGTTAACAAGACACTGCAAATCCTTCGAAGCGACGGGCTACTGATCTGGAAAGACGGCCGAGTTCAAATTCCTGACTTGCAAGCCCTAGAAACGTTGGCAGAGTTCGACCCGCTGTACCTGCATTTCCAATCTGAATCGCGATAGCCGGACGGTTAGGATCGATCAGTCTCTATCGCGAAATCGAGCGTACCTCTAATCTTCGATAAACCGCTGTCGTTACGCACGGCAATGACGATGCGTCCCTTTCGTTCTTTAATCAACGCCTCTCGTACGACGCTTCCGAGCGTTCTCGCGAGTTCGTCTTTGGCAGCGCTGTTATCAGGGAGATCAACTCCTTCTTCGTCTCGATAATCGCCGTCGCCGTTTACAATATCGAAGTAATATCTTGCCATAGCGCGTTCTCCTTCCCCCAAACGACGCAACGGGATGATTGTTTCGAGGATAGCGAAGCGATGTAGATTTTTATGCAACTTTGATCGCGCGCTGGGGTTTGTGTGCTGCGAACCGCTAGCATCCCCTGCACGGTCCGCCCAGCATGCTTCCCGTGGCTGGCGGTTCGCGCTTTAGTCTATCGCCCGCAACGCAGACGCGTCTCTCTCCTGCTGTCAGCGTTTTGCGTAACGGGCTGAGAGTGGTGATTAGACGACGTCTTCCCCGACTCCCGTTGGGACGTCGGGGTTAAGATTCAAACATGTTCTAACCGGAAACATTGGATCTGGCGTCGCCTTATTGAACGGCCAATGCAAGTGAATCTGATAACGGCTGCGTCATTGAATGACCTCAATTGACTGTTTGCTTTCCTTTGACAATAGGCGCATCGTAGTCTTCTCGATGGCACATCTTTAGGGCGCCTTCGATTGAGAGCGCTAAGCGCTTTCGCCCCAACGAAAGGAGGACGGAATGTCTTCCAACGTTCATCACCTACATTACAAGCCATGCGATACCCGGATGCTCGGAGAGATGCTGAAAAGGGCGGGGTACGTCACAGCCCACATGGAGCCTTTACAGGCTGAGGATCGGGAGGCGTCCGCAGTTTTGTTGGCACGGTTTCGTGGCTCTATTCAACCGGTTTCGTCATGATGGAAGTTTTGCGGAGAACTTACGTCTCGGCCATTATGGCAACCCAGTCGCAACTGCCGCAGTATGCCATTCAGGGCTTATCAATATCAGTCCAGCAGCAAAGGCGGAGACGGGAAAAAGAGCAGCGGACGAAAGAAGTAAATAGCGCTTGTTCTAGCACCGCACAGAATGCGGCCATCAATCCACTATGAGCCGCGTTGAAGACACACGTATCGCTGTCTTGAACGAACTTCGGCTGCTAAAGGCGAACCGCGAAACTTCGATTAGCCTGCTAGACATCAGCATCCCGTTGTCCGCCGCCGGCTTCACCGTGGCTGATATCGTGGACGCGTTGTTTCAGATGAAGCTCGACAAGGATATCGATTTGATAAACGGCGACCGATTGCGCATTACGCGCGATATTTTGTGAGTATTCTGCGGGCTTGGTTGAGCGCTCAGCCACCTTGAGCATTTGAGAGGCGACGGAGTTTGTCGTCTCATCCCGAATAGGCAAATTTGCCCTTTCGGCGTCACAGCTACTCGCAAGACGATTTCCAGAAGACCTTCGGCCGACCAACATCCGCCATTGGCGGGAGTTGTCGACGAGGTTGAGGTTCTAAACGGGAACCTTAAGCCGGCAACGGCCAAACAGCGAAAAACCACTTCCGGAGTGGAAGCGGTTTCCGCCGTCGATATCGGCATCATCCACGAAGCTCGACAGGCCCGTGGTATTGGACAGCCCGACGAAATTGCAGCATCAACCTTAGCATTCCTTAGCAGGCGGGTGCTTTTGCATCGAAGGTGTCCTCAGATTTGAGGGCACCCGCCCCTGATCATTTCGGTCTCCCGCCTTCGACATACCACAGAAGGCCGATAACAACAGCGACGGCAAGTGAGTTGTCGGTGTGACGATTATCAGCAGATCAGTCCAGCCCATCATAGTGGCGCCGACGCCCGGCAAGATCTGCATTGCGGGATATACACCGCCGGCTAAGACGCCGGCCGAGAACGTGAAGATGCCGGGGTAAGCGCTATTCGGCTGCATCGTGGGTGCTCGGCATCGCGAGGATGGCAGCAGCGGCCATCGCATAATCGTTGACGATGCGGAGGAAGCCGAGCGCGGATGCATCAATCTTGCCTTTGTGGTCCAGAGTGCGCGACATGTCGTTCACGATCCAGCCGAGAAGGTTGGAATTGCCCAGGGTCGGATGGTTGCCGACAAACTCAAGATATTCATGCCCCAGGCGCTGGCCCATCTGATAGTCGAGTTGGTACTTGCCGCTATCGGCGACGGCCCAGTAGTCGATACCGCTGCCGATCGGCTGGAGCCGGCGCATGAAGGACAGCGCGTCGGCGTGGTGGACAGAGTTGGCGACGGGCTCCTTGATTTCGCCCACGAAGATAAGACGGCCAGTCATTTCGATGTTCCTTTGCTGTGGCGCTCATTACGGATCTGCATGAGTTCTATGGTTTCGTGATTGGCTTCGATGAGTTCGCGTGCCTGGCGGATCGTGCCGCCGATGGCTGCAGCGAGCTTCACCGCGTGTTCGGCGCCAGTGCCAGTGTTGAACACCTCGCAAGCCGCCTCGGCAGTCAGCAGGAGACTGAGAGCGCTGTGGCTAAGGTCGATAGCTTCGGACAATTCGTCGACCATGGCGGCTACTCCCGATCAGGGAGTAGGAGGGAGGCGACAAACCGATAGATCACCGCGTCCCCGCCATACTCATCGAAGCCGAAGCACTCGATAAGCGGGGTAGGCACGCCCACGCTGCCGGTCAGTAGGTAATGGACCTTGGCCTGAACATCAGCGTGCGACCGGCACGGCTCTATGGCGAGCGCTTGGAACGCGGCGGATTCAGCCGCTCCGGTGCGGTCTGCCAGTTCCTTCGACAGGGCGCAGCCGTCATCGTCATAGGACGCTTCGTCCGCCTGTATTGCTTCCCTGTGCGAGGCTATGGCCCGCAGGATGGGGTTCGCTGTCATCGCCTGCGCGCTCCTCGACCGCCTGCGCATTTCGGCTCCTCCTGCACATCCTGCAAATCGTCGATCAGAGCGAGCGCGTCGGATATGCGGGCGCTCACCTGTTCGGCGAGAAGCTGGAGAGCGCAGGTATGGGCGGTGTTAGCCTCTGCCTCCATCGCAGAAGCGGCCAGGCGGATCGCCGTGGCAAAGCTCATAGCTTCACCTAAGGCGTCTTCGATTTTGGTTTTGCTCATAGCCCACATCCTCCCGGCAGCCGGCCGACGTCCTGTTCAAGATCAGGGCCAAAGATGAAGCCGGACAGGCGCGAGGCCGCGGCTTGGTTGAGGTGTTCACTCCAGCCGAGCGAAGGCTCTTCGTCGGCCGTGTCACCTTCCAGATCGTATTCCAGCCGGCCGTTGCGGTATTTGGGATGACTGCCGAGGTTTGGCTCATCGTCGGCGCCGTCTTCTAGATCCGGATCGCCGTCAAGGGTATCGAGAAGGGCAATCATTTCCTCAATGCGGGCTTCCAGTTCGGCGCGGCGGAACTGAAGGATTTTCGCTCGGGCGTTCATATGACACCGCCTTTCGCATGGCGGAGGATCGATGCAGCAATTGAGCCGTGCCAATCGCCCTCGACTGCAGCGATGAGGTTGTCCGGGCGTCCCACCCGATCCCACTGCGCCAATGCCTCGGCTTTGACGATGAGGCCTTCCATGGTCCGGTCTTCTTCGGCCATGATAGCGGCTACTTGACCATGCAGGGCGTAGAGGGCGGCTTCCTTCGGTCGGTGAAGGCGCTCCATTTCCTCTTCGGCAGCCGCTTCGACTTCCTTGAACGTCTTCTCGTATGCGAGCGCGTCGGCGGCATCGGTTTCGAGTTGGACAAGTTCTTCTTCGGCTGCGAGGAAGTCAGCAATGGCGCCGGCCTTCTTGGCGCGCTGCTTTTTCCAGCGCACGCTCTGGATTTCGCACCGTATCTCAATGGCAGTCTTAAAGATGCGGTAGGGAAACTCTTCCCCCTGCCGGTAGAGATAGCCGCCTTGGACATACATTTCCGTTCTGCCAGGCTGCACCGTCGTTCTGGGGCAGCCTGTGCCTCGCTTTGCGACGGCGTCCGGTGCGAGCGGAGTTGCCTTTCTCCAGTAGCGCCACCGCTCCATATAGGCAGATTCGGCAGCATGATACGTGTCGGCAATCGCGGGCAGGGCGGCAGCCAAGGCGATAAGCTTTGGATTCTCTTCGACCGTGGCTGCTGCAGTCGACGGGACGGCGGCTGCCGTCGCGGCCGCGGCGAGGCCGAGAAGGAAGCGACGACGTCCGGTTTCCATGGTGCTGGCGGTCATCGCGAAGCCCTCCCATTCCAAGCTGAAATCTTGGCGAGCATCACAGTATGGCCGCCGACCGATGACGGCAGAACCATCGCCTGGAAGGTGCCGTCCGCGTATTCGGTCAAAGCCGTCGAAAGCTCCCAAGTCAGGCGCTCGACACGATCCAGCGCGATTTCCGGCATGCCGGTGCCGCGGAGCCGGGGAAGCTTGCGCATCTGCAGTTCATTGTTGCCACCGCCGGCCGGTAAGACATGCGCTACCCAAGAACCATCATTGCACTTTGTGAGAGCTACGGAGAGTTCACGCGTGAGCCGATGGACAGCGGTCCATGGGTGTTCAATGACGGGTTCTTGAAAGAACTCTTCGTTCGCAGCAAAGCCGACAAGCACTTTCTCTTTGCTGTCTCGTTTTCCGGCCGGAGATATGCCGACCATGGAGGCGCCGGGCACCAAGTCCAGCAATTGTGAGATTTCATGGCCGAGAATGCCAATGCGTTCGCGGGCGAAGGCTTCGGTCATCTGCGGCATTGAGGTTTTAGGCATGGCTTCGCCAGCGGCCTGAACAGCTTTGTTCGGCATTATGGTTTCCTCACATTTTGGATTTTTCAGATGACCAGCCGTTACGCCGGCAGGTTCTCCAGATAGCCGAGCGCGGCCCGGACCATTCGTTCCGCAGCTTTGCAGCCGTACACGCCATCCTCCGCGGCGAGCGAGGCGCGCAAAGCCTCCACAGCGCCTTCGCGGGTTCTCGCTGGCTGGTCCCAGTTGTCGAGAATGGCTTGCCATGGCTCATAGGTGGCGGCACCAAGCTCTTTCCAGCGGCTGTCGTCTGGGGAATTGTCGGCGAGCCGGTCGAATTCGATCAGGCCGGCACGATATGCCTGGATCACATCAAGGAGCGGGTCATGAAGTGCAGCGCCGGCTTCGGCTGGCGTGACGGCGGCGACGATAAGCCCCTGCAAGAGCGTGCGGCGATCGATTGTCGGCATAGCTTCGCCGATTGCCGGAATAGATTTCGGCATGGTCGTTTCTCCATGTTTTGATGATGTACGCTTCCCCCAATGGGGGATTTTGGCTCAGGCCGGGATAGCGGCCAGTTCCTTCGTCATGGCGTCGATGCGGCTGGCGAGAGCGGCCCGCTTATCGCCGTCGAGGCGGATCTTGAAAGGCGTAGCGTCGAGGCGCATCAACTCCAGCTTCATTTCCTCGACGCGGGCGGCGGCGCGCTGGTGGACAGTCTTCGCCGCCTGCTGTGCTTCGTACTTGGCCGTCATCCACGCGGACTTGAGGGCGAGGGAAAGGGCAAAGCGGCGGTCAGCAGCGGTCTTCATGTTCGGGAAGCGCTTACGGGCAATCTCCCAGGCAGTGCGCATGATTGCTGCCCGGTCAAATTTAGGCATGCCTTCGGCGTTGGCCGGAACGATAGAGTTCGGCATTTGCAATTTCCTGTTGCTGATTTGATCCTTTAGTGATTATTTAATCCATAATAGATCACAATGCAATCCCAAAAGGATTATTTGACACCAAAGGGATAATTTTATGGATGCGTCTCATGTCCGATCCGCTCGGGCACTCCTTCGCTGGTCACAGTCTGACTTGGCAGAGCGTAGCGGCGTCTCGGTGCCGACTATCAAAAGGCTTGAAGCGATGGAGGGGGAGCTTGTCGGGCACGCCACAACCATTAACGCTCTAGCTTCCGCCTTAAGCTCGGCTGGCGTCATTTTTCTCGGCGATGGCGAATTGATCGACGGAGGGCCGGGCGTTCGATTACAAAAGAGCAGCTAGTTGTTATCGGGAGAGAGGTCGTGAAACCGAACGGTCGGGGGTTTTGGTTTCTCTGGGGGCTGCTGGCAGGTTCGCTGCTGGCGGTCTTCTTGGGGTTGGGAGTGGCCGCCACGGTCGTAGATTGGAACGGGAAAAGTTCCGAGCTTGAGACTAGGCTTCGCGAATGGGTTTCCGCGCTGGGCGGGTGGGCGGCGGTTGCCGCAGCTATTCCCACGGTTATCTTCTTGGCAAAGGAGAACACGGACGCCGGAAGACGTCACCGCGACTTGATGAAGCTTTCGTTGCGACGTGAACGCGCTTTGGCGAAACGGGCCTTGGCGCTGGCATCAAAGGAACGTCAAAGGGCTGACCTAATCTACAACGGGAGCAGGATAAGAGCAGGCGACCATGAAGACGTCGGTGTTGATAAGCTCGTATTTATCGCCCAGCTTGAAGCACTTCATCATGCTGTATCAGATAGATCTTTTGAATGGGTCGAGACTGAAATAGAGGCTCCAGAAAAAATCACGTCGAACGCGATAAGCAAATCGCTGAATGATCGGCTGGCAGAGTACGGGGCGATGGACTTAAAGAACCGACCGATTGATTACTGGCCGACCATCACCAATTACTCTGGGCAGGTAAGGGCCTATATGGACTGGGTGATTGGAGCCATAGCGGCGTACGAAAAGGAAGCTGACCAAATGGTGGAATGAACACCCCGAGCCGGCTGCTAACAGACAAGGCACCGGTCTATGGCATGGCGTCCACGGTCTCTTCGACGACTTTGCTATCTTCTTCACTGGAAAACCGCATTGTCACGCGCTCGACCATCCTGAGTTCTTTGCCGCTGCCCGGTTCTTTACCGCGTGTTTCCACCATAGCGGACACCATACAAACCCCGGCGGTGCAGACGTCAACGACGGTGCCATCAATGATTTGGGCGTTCCGGCTCGACCACGACGAAACCCTGTTGGATCGTGCAAAGATGACCGCGCCACGAGGCAGCAAATTCCCGTTGAAGCGGACAAAATCTGCATAAGCATTCGTGCCCAGGCTTTTGAGATCCGCGGCGCCGCCGGCAGCAGCTACCATCAATTCAGTTGCCCGCTTTGAGCGTAATGCTTCCTCCCGCGAAAATGGGACCGGCCCGACTTCGGCAAGGGAGCGAAATGCCTCAAGTTGCTCGGGGTCAGGATCGGCGGCCGCACTGTCGGACGTGTCCGGCGGGCTCGCGGCTTCGGTCTCATCGATCCAATGCGTTGCGATATTCCACTTCATCAACTCTTCCTTGGTGAAGTAGTGCATGGCTTCCGGCGGGGTGCGCAGCATCGTGGTGATGACGCCGGATCGTACCCCGTAGCTGTTCAGAGTTTCGATAATGTCCGAAAGGCTTGTTTGGGCATCGCTCACGCTGTCGATGCCATAAATCTGATGCACCCCAAGGCGGCCGATCACATAGCGGATGTTGCCGGCGAGGAACACGAACGCGCAGGCGCTGTCACATGATCCGGCCTGCGGTACGATTGTTGCCATTCCCCGGGCGTGGACATCGTCGGCGATTAACAGCGCCATATGCACCGATCCGCCGGGGCTGTTGAGGAGAAGTACGGTTGCCTCTGGCGCGGCTCTCATCACCCTCTTGAAAGCCAGGGCACTCCGTTCATCGATCGGCCCATCCAGCATGATTGCTTTAGGCTCATTTGCCATCAAGCGAAACGGTGTGAAGTCGTCGGCATGGCCGGCGCCGATTGCCGAAAAGAATGCCAGAACCCCGAACAGCGCCGTTTTCAATTTCGCCCCTCCTGAGACAACAGGAATCTAGCTTGCGCCTAGGCAATCGCCAAGGCTATAGGAATGGCGGGCACGGTTTTATTGATCCTGTCGCTTGTTGTCTTTCGATAGATCATTTCAGGCGAACGGCACCCACCTAAGCCGCCATTCGTCTTTCCCGCCTTCGTCGTGGATGTAGATTTTCGATCCATCCAGGCCGGTAATTGTCGGATTGGCAGTGATCCAGTCTGGCGGCGCTGTACTTGGCAATTCCATCTGCGCGATAAGTGATTGAAGGTCTTCCATCGGGCCGATGCCCTTGATTGGCTGCTTGCCCTTGACAGTAAGCGTGTACGCAAAAATCTCCATCGCATGCCCTCCCTGCGATATGAACGCTATTCGAGTTCGAACACCGCCGCATTGTCCTGCACCTCCCGCAGGCCTTTATAGGAAGCATGCCTTAGCTTCTGGTCGCCAGTCCAGCCCCGAAACTCAATCTCAGCGATGAGCGTCGGCTGGGCGAAGACAATGCCCTTGCCCTCTGCCACGACTGGCGGGCGTTTGGTTTTGAGCTTGTCGAGGGTCTTGCGGAGATAGAGCGCATCCCGCTCTTTGAAGCCGGTCCCGACGTTGCCGACATAGACCCAATCGTGACCACGGCGCGCCGCAAGCAGGAGGCTGCCGATACCGCCGCGGGCGGTCTTGGACGGCTCGTAGCCCACGACCATGAAGCTTTCACTCTGGACGCATTTGATCTTGCGCCAATCTCCATTGCGGCCGGGCGTATACGGTGCCCCGCGGCGCTTGGCGATAATACCTTCAAGGCCGAGCTCGCAGGCGCCGGCAAGAAGGTCTTCGCCGTTGCCGTCAATCTCCTCCGAAAGGCGGATTGTGCCATCGGCATCGATCAGCCCCTCAAGGATCTGCCGCCGCTCGTCAAGATCCATGCGTGTCAGGTCGTGCCCATCGAAATACAGGATGTCGAAGGCATAGAAGATTGCTTCACTTGCGCTGCGCTTTCCGCCGCGGCCACCCAAGGCTTTCTGCAGCGCGCCAAAATCTGGCCGGCCCTGTTCGTCAAGAACGACCGCTTCGCCGTCGAGAATGATGGTGGTGCCGAACGCCTTCGCCGCCTCGGCAATCGTCGGGAAGCGGTGCGTCCAGTCGTGCCCGCCGCGGGTGATTATTCGCACGCCTTCAAGCTCGACATGCACCGCCAGGCGGTAACCGTCCCATTTGATTTCGAATGCCCAATCCGGACCGGCCGGCGGCCGATCGACAAGGAGTGCCAGGCAAGGCTCTATGCGCGCCGGCATAGGATCGAGAGGAAGCTGTGGCTGCCGTGGGTCGCGTGGTCGACGAGCGCGCCCCCGGAGCGGCGCGTCTGTTTCTCGTAGAAGCGGTTTAGAGCGGGGTGTCCTCGGAGACTTTGCCATGAAGGCATTGCATCAGCAAAACCTTAATAGCGGGTGAGGACTGATCGAGATGGCGACCGCATGGCGACCGCCGCCGGTTGGAGCGAACTGGAGTTCGGCATGACCGTTCAAACGGCAGGAAATTTCATGAGGGTGTCCGAACGATTTGGCGCTGAAATGAAAACCGTTTTCAATTTGCCTGCGTCTGTTCTTTACGCTCTCGCCTTCCCGTCCACCGGCGACGCTGATCTGCACCTACCTTAAGGGGGGTGCAGGGTCTCGTTCCCAGAAACGACACCGTCATTTCTCCATCTTCCCTGCGTTGCTGTTACAGCTATTCAGAGGCTGTCGCCTCAGGTGTCGGCCGCGTCGATCTGGTCCCCGAACAAGAGGGCCAGGGTATCAGTTCAACTGACATCCTTCATCTCGACAACGACGGTTTGGACACGAACCAACACAAGGCTGGGGGTGCAAATTTGCCCGCCCATGCGCCGGAAACCACGACATTCAACAACTTCGGCGGCCGGCTTCCATGCCCGCATTGCGCCTGCCGAATACCAACATTTACCAACACGCTTGCCGTCTGGAGGAGATGAAAACCAAGGCGACGAATTCCGTCGGGCTGGTTCAGCGTGGTAGGTCGCGCGACGGCCAAATATGTCCCGGCGGCACATTTCGACCTTAGTCCTGGCCGCCATGTCCACAACCTCAAAAATCACGGAGCGATGTAAGGTTTTATAAGGTTTGGCGACCGATAAAACAGGCCTGATTTGTCAGGCTCGCGGGCTGTCGATCGATCTGTAAATCATCTGTATTATCAGATGCGCGACGACGATTTTCATACCGGCTTTTCCGGTTTGGAGCGCCGGACATATATGCCGCCCCCTCTATCCCTCCTATGATGCCCGACCGCTGTTATAGAACAGCAGCGAATGGGGGCCGGATCGAGATCAGTCCGGAAATCGCCGGCCGAATTGATCATTTGCAATTGCGCAGCGATGAGCGCATTGTGTTTCTCTCAGCAGCAGATCTTAAGGGCGCGGCTGAATGAGAGCAGGACTCTCGCCCCAATCTGAGAGGAGGACGTGATGTCTTCCCATTTAGTTTCCCGCCAATATAGATTCTTCAAAGAGACGGTATCCCATGTGTTCGTGGCGGCCAGTCTTTTAATGATCATTTACATTCTGATGACCGGCTGGTTTTTGTGATGCCATCTTGGCAGGGCAGCATTCCCTGCCTGCTGTCTTAATCTTTCAAAACATCGTGGCGCGCCTCCAGTTCGGGGCTGCGGACTTGCGAACACATCAAGAGAAGATGCTTCAAATGAGAACGACAGAAAGCGAGATTACGTTTATGCGGCCTTTCAGGCTTCAGGCACTCACGGAGCCACAACAACCAGGGACATACCGTCTGGTCATCGACGAAGAATTGATCGAAGGATTGAGCTATCCAGTTTATCGGAGAACAGCGACGCACATTGAAATCCCGGCAATATCAATTCCCATAGCGACCCGCCAATTTCTTCAGGTTTCGTACTCAGAAATTCAACACGCTTTGGAGCTTGATAGAAATCCGATGATCGATGAAGCGGTTCCGCCTTCAAATGATAACTTTGAATGACAAAACTGCCGTAAATCGCCGCAAATACGACGGGGTTCGACAAGAAGAAGTGAATGCCGGCGCCCCAGTTGTGCGCCCTCACACCGAAGTGATTTGCACCACACGCCATTATTACTGGAATTCCAATATGATAGAAAAGATTACGCGCGATGCGATGGAAGAGCTTTTTCGCGCGCCCGAGGCCGAGAGAGGCTCCAATGCAAAGAAGCTGGAAACCCTTCGCCGGCATATGAAATCGCGCCAGCGTGAACTCCGGCTGGTGGAACGGGAGGCCCGAGAAAATAATCGAACACAAAGCCTCACCCTCCGTTGACGAATTTCGCAGCATAGATTCGCCAGCCATTCCCCGGGCCTCATAGGGAGACCAGGATATGACCAAGTTCGACTACACGATCGAAGCGGGGCTTTTCCCAGGCAAGAAATCATTGAGAAGCCAAGGCGTTCGCTACAAGAGGTTCGAGACTGCTGCAGAAGCCGTGCGCTTTGCGATAGAGGAAATGCCCAGCTCGCAGCTGCGAGGTTCTGTGATGGAGGTCGATGAGGCGCGGTTCGATGATAAACAGATCCGGGTGCTTTACGATTCTTGCGACTTTCCCCTGTCTCGTCGTTGAGGCCGTTTTGAACGAGGGGATGTTGCATCCGCAACCGCTATCTGCTTCAGCGGTCAACCTCTGAGAGGCGCAGGAGCAGTTCGAGGTCTTGCAAGACAACTTGCTCAGGCTTCCTGAAAGAACCGCGCGAAAACCATTGCTGCGCCTCGGTAACCAGATCCATTGCTGCGGGCGAGTATCCGTCCAGCGCAAAAGCCCACGCCGCGAGCACGTGCCTTGTAATTTTGCCGCTGCTATAGGCGGTAAATAGCAGGGCGCTCTCGCGGCGCAATTTTTCGGTTTTGTTCATGTTAACCTCTTGCGAGACAAACATAATTTACACCGATTGGTTCCATGTCCCCAATTGTGAAACTTGTCTTTGCCGACCATGGCATGTGGCTCGCCAACGCATCGAGTATCGTTGATGCAGGCGGGTGCAGACCCGCCTCAAATCAACATTGCTTTTTGCTCAAGCTGCGTCGGGCAGGCCTTGGACCGCATAGCGGTGAAATCGCGTTGGAAGTCGACGGCTAAGCTCAGTCTGGATTGCTCCATGATGCCGCTGGAGAGAATAAGCAAGCTCGGCCCGGCTCGTTGTTCCCCGCTCGAACCTGCCAACAAGAAAAGCAGCATAGCTGCTATATTCAGGCGAGATTTCTTCAAATCCGGCCCGGTTAAGAATTCCCTCGATCAAGTCGAGATGGTCGCTGTTAAGATAGGTCTTGAAATTTTCGGAAGACATAGGTCCTCCTTTTCAATTGGGGCCAGGGCTGAGCCCTCCCCAGCAGCGCCCGTTACATGGCTGCTGAAGAATTCACCTTGGACCCCATGAGGGTGGAATGCAAGCGGCTTGTGAGAAGCACCTTAAGAAGCTTGGCCCAGAGGGCGTGGGAAGCGCGCTCGGCGGAATGAATTGCGCAAGTTAAGCCTTGCTCAGGCTAAGATTGATTACGGGCACTAGCGGCACACCCCCTATGCCCGAATGTTCCTGCCGGTCACGCAATCCGAGGTCTCTGGCGATGATATTGGCATTCAGAAGGTCCGCCGCAGCGCCCGCGAACTTCTGCTGATAGATCACGTCTTCCACGCGGGTTACGACTGGCGAAAAACCTTCTCGCTTTTGGTAATCGTCCCATGTGCGCCGGCCAATGTCGAGGAAAGTGCAAAGACCGGAAATTGTCATGGCTCGCATCTTGGCAACCGGTTCGTGAGTGACGACACCCTGATAGGCGAAGGCCTTATCCTCATAGAGCGGGTTGTCTTCGACCCACTGGAAATATTCGCAGCAGGCATCCCATAGCTTCTCCGGATCAGCAAAGATCGGCTGTCGGCCGTGCGAGCTTCTGGCTTTCCAGAACTGATTTCCTTTAGGCGCTGTCATAGCCTGTTCCTCACTTCGTCCGCGCTCTTCCGTCAATGCGTGGTCTCGTCGATGTCGGGGTAGGCCTCACGGATCACCGCATCCAGTTGGCGAATTCTGGTGATCAGCTGCGCATCGGTCCAGCCTTCGAGACTGTCGACGGTGACGTTGATGTCCTTCGGTATCAGCGATGCGATGACCTTGAGATACTGTTCGGGCTTGGTCTCGCGGACGCGGGTAATCGCGTCTCGGCCGTGCTCCAGCCAGTCGGCGTAGAGATCAGCAACGAATTCCTCACCGAGCTTGTTGCGTGCGCCTTTGGGCCTACCTGTCGGATTGCCGGACTTGCCGGGGCGGAAGAGGTGATCTGTCATGCGCTTATCCACGAATCCGGTTGTGGTAGTCGGTGCGGGCGCCGTCGAGCTTGTCGAGCTCGTCCAGCCAGTCTTCGTGCGTCATAAAACCGACGGTGCCGGCGTGCTGGATTGATGCCAGCTTCGGATGAACATAGGGCGCTGCCGCCTTTGCCGCCTCCAGGCGTGTGTCCTGGCCTTCGTCTGGATCGCGCATGACGGAAAGCAGGTAGTCGAGCGGTGTCATGCCGCTGTCGGCAATCTCCTGCTGCCGTGCTGCTGTTGCCTTGTTCGGCGAGCCTTCCGGCCGGCCAGCGCCTTCTCGCTTTCCACCACGCATTTCCGATACTCCATGCTCCTGTGTCGTTTCCGTCATCGTCTGGACCCCTGTTCGTTCTTCCGAGACCCGCCGCCGCGATTTCCGGCGTTGGGTCCGCGGCTGCCGGGACTGTCGCCGCCGCTAGGGCCGGGACCGCTGTTGCCATCGCCGGAATTGGAGCCGCCGAACAAGCTTCCGAACGCACCGCCCGTGCCGCCTGCCGGGCCGGTACGATTTCCAATCCTGCCGCCTACCATTGCGCCTAAAAGGCCACCGAGCGGCCCACCCAGGACAGAACCGAGCAAGCCACCTATGGCGATGCCTGCCGGCTGACCGTAGCGGCCAGGGAGACCGTCAGGAGCATCCAGGGCCGACTTCAACAGGCCGGTGTTGCCGCCTGAAAAGTCAGTATTTGGATTTTCGATGCCGGCGGTTACGTCGCCGAGAATGGAGCGGCTGACGTTGGTCGGGGCATACGATGTTGCCACAGGTGAAGTAAAATCATCCGAGAAGGATATTGGCGCCAAGGTGGTCCCGAAAGCATCTTGCGGGGTTACTCCGGCCGCCAGCTGTGCGGCAACATCGGGCGTCGTGACATCGGCGGCAAGTGCCAGCCCCTGGGCCAGTTGCCCGAAAGAGGTGTTCTTTGCGTAGTCGCCGAGGGTGCTGGCAAAACTGGTCAACGACCCGGGCGTCTGCGTCTGGCGCATCGCTTGCGCTTGTGTCGTCGTTCCAAGCGGGTGTTGCGATCCGGCGAACTTCGCGTCATCCGATACGCCGATATCACCCAAAGCATTGATGGCTGTACGGCGGTCAGCGAGCGCCCCGTCCAGCGATGTTGCCCGAGCCTCCGCGAAACTGTCGCGCTGCGCATTCAACGCTGCCGCTGCCGCGTCTCGCGTCGTGGACCTGTTGTTCGCAAATCTGCCTGACAATGGGCTTCCTGCAAGCTCGCCGATAGTGCTCGACGTGCTGGTCGGCTTGGAGAGGTTTCCCGCCATGGCGCCGATGGTGCGCCCCGCAATGCCTATCGGGGTTTGCGACGTGAGTCCCGCACGCTGATCATTCAGGCCGGCTGCTAATGCAGCGCGGGCATCTGCCCCTATCCTCGACGTCTTGGCGCTCACCTGGCTTTGTTGCTGTGCAGCCATTGCGTTGCGCATCGCTTGCTGCCCGGCGCCGTATTCGGCCATCTGTTGCGCTCTGTCGCGATTTGCCTGCTGCTGTTGCGCCGATGCTGCCGCAGCCTGCGCATCGCGCTGTACGGCCCGCTGTGTGGCAAAGGACTGCGTTGCGGTTGAGGTGGCCGGATTCATCTGGGCGCTAATTGCCGCGAGAGCCGGGGAGATGGCGTCTCGGACAGTCGAAAACGCGCTTACCGCCGTCTCGGGAGTTGCCTGCGGCGTCGTGGTCGGCCGGGCGGTCGGGGTGGGGACACGCGTCGTGCGGTTGAAATCGATCATTGAGGCCGGATCGACGACGTTGCCGAACTTGTCCCTCATGCTGAGATGGAGATGAGGGCCTTTCGCATTGCCGGCTTCCCCAACAGTGCCGATCGGTGTTCCGCGAGCGATATTGTCGCCCATCGCAACGCTGATGCTGGCAAGGTGCCCATAGGTCGATGTCGTGCCGTCTGGATGAGAAATCGTGACGGCGTTCCCGAGCTTGCCGAGAGGGCCGGCGTGCTTCACCTGGCCGCCGGCAATGGCTTCTGCCGCGTAACCGGCGGTGGGGCCGAGAGAGAGATCGGTTCCCTTATGGTCCTCCGATCCGTAGCCGGTCGCTGTCTTCGGCGCGGTGCGGGGGCCAAAGTTGCTGGTGATCCGATCACCCATGACGCCAAGAGGCGAGGTGAGGCCGGAGGGCACCGTGGCGCCGAGATCCGAAACGGTCGTTCCCCGAGTCGGCGTCCTCTTGTTCGTCGTCTGGGTCTGCATCTGCGCTGCGGCGATGTTCTGCGCCGCCCAAGCCTGCGCAAGCTGCTTCTGCGCAACGTTGACTTTCGTGGTGCCGAGCGATGTTTCGATGGCGCGGTTCTGAGGGTCGTCGAAAAACGTATGCGCCTTGGTGGTGGCAACCTTCGTCAATCCCTTCGGAAGGGCGCCGACGCGCTTGTGCGTGGCGTAAAAGGTGCCATTGTGAATTGGACCGTTTGCGACGACATCAGCGAAGGCTTTTTCCGCAAGGGCTCGGTAAGCAGCCGTTCCCTTCGGTAGCGACTTTCCATAGGCGCTGAACTGGCCCGGTGCGGAGACGACTGAATCCGGTGACACGTTCAAAGCAACGGCGCGGTTGACAATCGTGCTCGCAATCGCGCGCATGTCGTCGTATCGTTCGGCAATAGTACCGCTCGTTGCCTCACCTAGCATGGTGTCGATGACTGACCTTGAACCTGCCATTGCCGTTACCTTTGGTGTTAGATGAAACTCGGATCTGCTGTTGTTGCTTGCTGCATGAGGGCAACTGAATGAAGGTGCCGCCCCGCGTTCCCTTCTATTCCCTGCTCATTGCCGCGCTCGTTGCAGGCTTTCTCTTGCTCGTTGACCGAAATGGCATCGCGGTGGCTTGGGCCATCGGCGTCGTCTTTGGGTTCTGCTACAGGCTTGAGAAGCAGATCGAGCACTTGAACAACCGCATCGATCAACTGAGCGATGGACGGAAGTAGCGATGCGGTTGTTGCATTGGTCATCATGGCTCGCCGCCTACACCGCGCTATTGGTCATATTCAGCCCCGCCATTTCGTTCCCCTGTGCTGCTGGCAAATTACCCATCCGCGCTATGCTCGGCAGAATTTGTTCTGCAAGGCCTGGGTCACCAAGGCTTTCAGCTATTTCCACCGATAGGATTTTTGCGCGGTCTTCGAGGAACTTCATTGTCCCTGCGCTTGGCCGTTTGGCCGCGGCTTCGTAGCTCTTTGCCCAATTTGCCAACTTCTTGGCGCTGATCGGACGGGAGAGAATTTCCGAAAGGACGCGGGAGCCGGCGACGGCCGATATGGTGCTGACCGGGTCGAAGACCAGGCCGCCGCCGATACCGGCTGTGAACAGATTGGCGCCGGTGCCAGAGGGGTTCGCGTACTGGTTCAATTCCTTGAACCGGCTAGAAACCTTGGCGATGTCATCGAGAGACTGCGCGAGGTCGCCCTGGTCCTTTCCCTTGAAGAGCAAGGTCTTCCCCGAGTTAGAGAGCCTGCCCCAGCCAGTGACGAACCGGTCGGGAGAGAACCGGCCTTCCGGGTCGCGACCGATGGATGACAGGACAGATGCCGCAACGTCTCCCCAGGTCTCTTTCGAAAGCGAGGATTTGAGGCGCATCAGATTGTTGATGTCAGCGCGGCCGGTGGAGCCCGCCATGGCCTCAATGCGGCTGAAGATGTTTTCATCTGAGGCGTTTTTGCCAAGGATGCGGTCAAACGCCTCCCGCTCCTTTGCCACCTTTGCGGCAAACGTGTTCGCATCCTCAAACACGCGGTAGGCCTCGGCGCCGCCGCCGCGAGAAACCGCTGTCCGCAGATCATCAGAAAGGGCGCCGTAGATGGCTTTCAGTTCGTTCTCGGAAACGCCGCTCTGTGCCAGCTTTGCGGGGCTTTTGAGCAATTCGCCAACGCTTGTCCGCAGTCCCTTGATGCCCTGGTAGTTGAGGCCGTCCGGTTGGCTCAACGCCTTCTGCACCATGGCAATGGCGCGGCTCCTGCCGTCGATCTGCGAATTCAATCGATCGCCAAGAATTTCACCCGCGACTTGCCGCGTTCTGCGCAGCGGTGTCACCACATTGGAGGTAACGAGGTCGTCGACTGCGTTGTAGCGGTCATCCACCAGTTTCGCTAACGTGTTCTTCGAAAAGTCTGTGAGACCGCTCCGCACGCCGGCACCGGCCGCGGCACTATCGGCGAGGCCATACTGCTGTTGAGCCCGCATTGCTGCATCGCTAAGCTGGTCGATGGCTGTCTTTGAGGCATCCCGAAGAGGTACCCCACCGATCGGCACATTTGCCACGACTTTGCCGGCCTGCTGAATTGCGGCATTGTCGCTGACGACGGCGCGGGGCAGATCCACGCCTAGACGCTGACCAGCTTGTGCGATGCCAAGACCTTCGGGCGCCTGCCTGGCAATTGAGGTGGCGGCGCGCTGGCCTGTGGAAGCAACTTGCCCGCCCACCGATGCAGGAGAGACAAAGCCTGCCAGATTGGCGGCCTCGCCAATGGCTTCCTGGCTGACATTGCCGGCCGGGTCCATTACCTGCAGTTCGCCGCTGTAGGCTCGGCCTGGGGCGGTAACGGCCGCCTTTGTGCTGTCCCATATTCCTTCTGCCAGTGCGGGAACGCCTTGTCCGATCCAGCGGCGTGCTGTCTCGCCGCCGATGTTGCCGCCCGTCAGTGCCGTCATGACAGACCCACCGTACAGCGCGGCGAGCGTAGAAGGGTCATAGACGCTCAAATTCTGGTCCTGTTGCTTGGCCGCGCCTGCTGGGATCAAATCGTCAAAATCAATATCCCCGCTGCTTTGCTGCACAACCGCACCCGCCTGCGCGCCGTTTCCCTTCGCCGGGATCAAATCGTCAAAGCTGATGTCAGCCATCTTAGAGCCCTTCCGGATCGATGCCGTTTTCAACAAGGCGCTGGATGACCTTCTCGCGGTCGGCGCCGCCGGCAATTGCCTTGCGTGCTTTGTTGAGCGCTGTGGATGTGACGGACGGTGAGGGAAGATTGCCACGGCCTCGGACAACGGCAGCGCGGGCGGCTTCAAGTTCCTGCGCGAGCTGGTCGAGCTTTTGGGCGGCCGAATTGGCGTCGTCGCTATAGCTCGGCAGGTACCTCTCTGCATATGCCGAAGCCTCGGCCAGGTTCATGCCAGCGCCGGTCAGCATGCGGGTGAGCGCGTCCACGCCGCTCTGGATCTTCCGATATGTTTGGGCCTGCTGGCTGCTCGAATCATTGACCGATGCGCGGTCAATCCAGCCTGTGACGTTGCCGGCAGCAATTTCGTCTCGAAGATCAGGATACGCCTTCAAGAAGGTATCAGTCATCCCGATGCGTGCCGCCAATTCGGCGGGGATGGCCTCTGCCGGGCCACCGGGGATAGGTTTAACTCCCGCATCAGGATTGGAGGGATCGGCCAACTGAAAACCAGAAGGCACGCTGAAAGCGGGCGTCTCGCTGACATTGCCAACGATGGAGGGTGCGCCGTTCTCATCCCACTGCAAACTCATGCCCTTGGGCAACTGGCCTTGCATGCCGACGCGGAAGCCGATGTCGTCAATGGCGCCCGTTCTGTAGTCTTCCTGCAACTGGCCGATTGTCGAGAGCGGCTTGCGCTGCGGCTCAAAGCCTTCCGCCGCTTCAAACGTTCCTGCAACCTCGTCGACCCAGAAAGGTTTGCCGTCGACCACTTGAAGTTTCTTCTGCTTCGGCTTCCACGCTTCTTTGATAAGTTCCGTGGTCGGAACGACTCCAATGAATTGGGCAAGGTCCGGACGGTGCTGGCGAATCCATTCATCGGTTCGGCTGCCTTGCGCCAGCTTGTCCCGCCTGTCGCGCTCTGCTGCGGCACGCTCCTGCCGGTCCTGCTGCATACGCTGACCGTAGGCGGCGATTTGCGGGATTCCCGAGAACATTTCGCCCGGCGGCTTGCTGCCGTTGGCGATCAACTGCAAGCCCATCATGGTGTCGGGGTCGTTGAGATCGAGAAAGCCTGTGCCAAAGAGACCGCCAGAAGTGTTGCCGGCGCCCATCGCGCCGCCGCCCATGGCAGAGCCGGAGCCGTCAACGCCGGACAGCAGGCCGCCGCCTTGGGACATATCAGTCATAGGCCCGTTAACCGGCAAAGCGCTCTGGCCCACCGTGTTGTTGCCGAGGGCGCCGAGGATGGAGCTTAAAATTCCGGCCATGGTTTTCTCCTTAGGCGCTCTTACGGGGAAGATATTCGACTATGTCGCCGCGGTGAAAGATGCCCGAGAACTTGCGTCCGGAAGCGGCGAGCTTTTCGGCGGCGGCCTGGAGAACAAATTCGTTGGGCGTCATGCCGGCGCGGTTGCTGGCATCGAATAGCTGGTCACGAAAGCTCTCCATGACCGTGGCACCCACCAGCATGACCGGATACCGGCCTTCGCGCTGGCTTGCCTTCTTTGCTTCGGTGTCAAGCATGTGAAACGCTCCTGTTGAAATCCTGGGAGCGATTGTTTCACATCGAGAAGGGCTTGGGGATTGGAAGCGTCCGGCAGTGTGTTGCAGATTTACCTATTAGAAGTAGAAATTTGCGCAACTAAAAGATGAAGTGGCAAAACTTGGATTTTCAAGCATACCCCTCAAATTTGAGGGGTGGTCGAGAGGACGGCATTACTTTGGCAAGCCCAAGTGATCGAAATACCGGCGAACGCTTGCGTGGTCGCGCTGGCCCCGTCTCAGCAATTCGAGGATATCGTATTCGCCATGCAGTACCATTTCGAGGGCGGGCGCCGAAATCTCCAGCGGGGCATTTTGAGCGCTCTGGCGGCCGATGCCATAGATGCGGCACCAGTCGCGGATAGTCCTTTCGCTGCGGCCAGAACGATGCACCGCAACCTTGATGTTGATCACCTCGGCGCGATGCATGAGAACGGGGGCGGGAAGGGTAGGCTTGTCTTCCATCAGCAGCGGCCCATCTGCCCGGCGCCAGCGATGAAAAGCTGCTCAAGGCGTTCTTCAAAAGCATGCTCTGAAATATGAGCAAAGGTGTCTCGCACATCGAGCAAGGCAGGGAGTAATTCGTCTTCGGCATAACTTCCGATCTGAAGCTCGGTATCGACTGCGTTCCCGATTGCCCGATATACCGCTTCGCGACCGTTGCGATTACGGAGCAATGCCGGCTGCAAAACCGCTTCTTCCGCAGCCTGGCGCCCGACGTCGATAGCGCGCTGCCCAGCCTTCATCAAATTGGCCTTGGCCTGATCGGGAGGGATGTACGGCCCGAGTTCGACCGGCCAGTCTTCCGGCTTGGCGTAGCGCCCAGAGTTGACTTGGATTTCGACCGCGGTCTCAAGCTGTTCCAGAACAGTTGTCATTTCATGCTCCTTTCTGGTGATCATTTTTCAGGCGAGCACGCCAGTTGGAAACCGTCTGCGGACTGACGCCAGCCCGGCGGGAAATCTCGCGATCGGAAAGGCTCGGTTCTGCGGTGAGGATTTCGCGGACCATTGTCGCCTTGTCGGCATTCGTGCGACGCTGTCCATTTTGAGCAGGCTGCAAGCGCTCCTCCGATTGCGTCGGAGTAGTCGCCCTATCGCGAAGAATCCGAAAGTCATCCTCGATGCGATCCATGAAAGGGTCGTTCCGGACAACGGGGTCTAAATACTCGCTTTCAAACTCGTATTTCTTCCAGGCGAAGCGGTCTTCCAAGTCCTGCCAATTTTGGACAGGCGCCGTGGCAAGAAAATCCTCAACCATCTTCGTCCTGACGTGGACTTCCGGCTCTTCGTTGTAGCCGTAGATGTCATCGTGGAAGACGCCGCGGTCCCAGCGAAGCTTATTCCAGACCTTCACCTCTGCCATGGCTTCGCCGATGGTCCGGGGCATCGGATAAGCCGCTGCAATCGCGGCACAAGCGCGGGGCGTGCCCTTCAAGAAATCGCCGCACTGCTCGCCGTCCATGAATGCGGTGTAATGGCGCTGGACCTTTGAGATGCATGCATAGGACATAATGATCGAAAAAGGCTCGATTGCCTTCCGAAGAGCGACTTCCCAAGGCGTCGGATCGAACACGGCGGCAATCGATCCATATTCCTTCAACAGTCGTTCCCGCTTGATGGCATTCTTACGCCGACGCTCGGTGCGTTGCTCCTTGAAGAACGGATCGTTGAAAATGTCTGTGAACGGGTTTGCTGCCGTCGTTTTAGGCGTGTCCAGTTTGGACATTGCCTGTGTGAGCGTCATGTCAGCCTTCGCCGCCATGCTTCCCGCCCTGGCTTTGGCTGCCGAGCGCTCGCCCTCGGTGGCGCCGGCCGTCATCAGTGCCGCTACCTTGCGGAATTTCTCAATGTCCAAATTAGGCGCATGGACGTTCATGCTGCGTCTCCATCGCTGTAGACGTCTTCCGGCCGGCCGAAAATGTTGATTTCGAGCCAATCGGAAAAGCGCTGGAGGAAGGCGAGGTCGTTGCCGGTGGCGCAGTCGATCATCCGTTCCAGCCCGTTGGCGGCCGGGGTGAAGGCATCGCCGGTTTCGATGCGGTACCGATCGACAATCGAGGATTCGCCAAGAGCCCAATGCAGGCAGGACAGGAAAGCGGGCAGCATCACGTCTTCATCCCATGATGTCTTGAGGGTTTGCTGTTGCTGGCTCATGCGTCTTGCGCTCCCGAGTGCAAAGAGATGGACATTTCGGCGAAGCGGTCTTTCGCCGCAGTGGCGATCAAGGCGGCCAAGGGGTGTACGATTTGTGGCGGGAACCCTTGTCCAAGCAGATCGGCGGTAAATTCCTTGGTGAACGATGCAATCCCGGCGGCGCGGGCCTCTCCGGCCGGGATGGCGCCGGCAAGGAGGGCGATTTGGTCGACGAACGTCTGCCCCAACTCTTTCGCCTGCCGCTCCAGCCAGTCCGCGTACTGGGCGTCAGACATCTTTTCGAAGTCGATCATGTCGGCCATGTCGGTCATGGTGATGTCGCCTCCTTCGGTTCAACGTTGCGCGCCAGCTTGATCGCCTGGCAGGCTTCTAGCGCGGAAAGGCCGAAGCGGTCGCGGATGTCGGGGATGCGGACGCCGGACGGCTGCTGTGCGATCCAGTCTGCGGCGATCCGCACGGCGTCGAGCGGTGAGGTTTCAATTGTCATGCTGCCCGCACCCATTCCGCCCAGCCGCTGCCGTCGCTAGGCTCCAGAAGGCTGGCAGGCACTGCACAGCCGGGAAGGTGCGGCGCCGGCCCCCAATCCTTCGAAGACCACCTGCCGTTCTGACGGGCATAGGAAAGCCGCTTCTGCCATTGCTCCTCGGGGTCAACGTTTCCGTTCCCCGCATCACAGAAGCCGTCGAACTTCCGGTGCTTCAAGAAACCGTCTGCATGTTTTGCCTGCAGCCAGGTGTTTTCCTTGAGGTGGGCGATATAGCCGGGAATGGCGGCCATGCATTTGGCGTGGTCGTCGTCGGCGAGTTTCCCCCATTCCTTGAAGGCGTCGGATTTGCTCATGTTCGGATGTCGAGGATATGCCTTCCAGAAATCTTCAAAGGCTTGGGAATAGGTCAGGGTCTTGGGCTTCTTGGGTGAAGGCCCCGAACTCGCTTCGGGGGTATATTCTCCTTCCTTTCCTTTCCCTTCCTTATGGGACGCGTGCTCGACGCGTGCCCCACGCGTGGCTGACGCGTCAGATACCTCAACGATTTCAGTCGGATCGGGCAATTCGCTGGCTTTTTCGCGGTTGTTTACGACCTGATGTCGGTGCCATGACGGGATGTACCCGAATTCCCGTCCCTGGCACGCGTACTTTACGATGAATCCACGCGTGGCCAACGCGTCGAGCACGCGTGAAAAGTCCACTTCGTCATAGGGGAAGATGTCGACTTTCAGCTGCCGCGGGCGCCAGGCAAACCGGCCTTCACGGTCGCATTGCGTCCACAGGCCGGCGAACGCCAAACGGATCGGCAGGCCTGTTTCCTGCTCTGCGTCGAACAGCCCTTCGTGCTTAAAGAATTCGGGCTTGATGGTTCGAATACGCGACATGTCATGACCTCGCTGCATTGCGGATCGCGCTGCATGCGATATCGACGAACAGATGAACTGTCCGGGTGGCGCCGTTACGCTGCTTTGCGATGTTGAGTTCAAGCTTGTTGCGGCAGGCATCCAGCTTCTCTTGCCGCTTGATTTCGTCGTCGGGGTTTTTGGCCTCCGTCCGACCGGCGTAATATTCCTCGCGGTATGCGAAGAGCACGACGTCGGCGTCCTGTTCGATCGATCCGGATTCGCGCAGATCCGACAGCAGGGGGCGCTTGTCCTCCCGGCTCTCGACCTGGCGCGAAAGCTGAGACAGGGCGACAACGGGAATGCCGAACTCGCGGGAGATACCCCGGAGGCCCGCAGAGATTTCGCTGATTTCCAGCGTGCGGTTGCCGGCGTAGCGGCCGGTCGCCGCGATCAGCTGCAGATAGTCGACCAGGAGGATTTTGACCGAACGGCCCTCGCGGCCGATGCGGTCATTGACGTTTTCGAGCTTCCTGCGGATATCGCCGAGCGTGAGGCCGGCGGCATCCTCGATGTAGAGCGGCAGCTTCGAATGCCGCGTCTTGACATCCCAGACCGTTTCGAAATCGCGGTCGGTGGTGCGATTGTTGAGGATGTCGCTGTATGCAATCCGATGGCCTTCGTCATAGGCGAGATCCGTCAACGCTCGCATTGCCAGCGACGGTGCCGCCATCTCCAGGCTGATATAGAGCGCATCCTCATCAGCAAGCGCGGCGCGGAGTGCGAAGCCAAGCCCGACAGCGGATTTCCCCATTGCCGGCCGCCCGCCCAGGATGGTCAATTCCGAAGGCCGGAAGCCGCCCGTAGCTCGGTCCAGATCGGCAAGGCCTGTCGAGATGCCGACAAGGCCGGCGCCGCTGTTGCGGGCTGCCTGTGCGGCTTCCAGTGCAGCATTGCTGGCCTCATCGAAGGAGAATTGCGTCTTGGTCTTCCGATTGGCACGAATGCCAGCCGTGACGCTGTCGGCCGTGGCGTTGAAGGTACGGATCAGGTCTTGCGGGTTGGTGGCCGGATCGTCGGCGGCCGCGGCGATGCGGGAAGCCTCGGCACCGATTTGGAGTCGGGCGGCCTGCAGGTTCATCGCCTCGATGGATTTGCGGATGCCACCGAGACCCCGAACCGGAGCATCCGACGCCAAGCGCGCCAGATACTCGGAAAGAGGAATGCCGAGAGCCTTTTCGATTGCCTCGCGGCGGCTCGTGTCGGTCATGCTCAACACGACAGAGAGATTTGCCGTGCTGTAGTTCTCGTAAGCTTTTTCGATGTTTGCGAAGATTTCCTGATGAAGCGGCTCAACGAAGGATTCCGGGCGCAGCGCACCCGGAACGATGTGCGGGTTGCCACCCATTAGGATGGCCCCCAACACTTCCTGTTCAAGTTCTGGTACGAAGCCGCTCATGCTGCCATCCGGTCGCTTTCGGCGAGGATGGCAACCTCGGAGTGGATGACGTAGCGGGCATGGCTGCCGGAGAACTGGCCTTCGTGCTTTTCTTCGATGGTCTCGATAACGAGGCCGTACTTCGTCCGGAGCTTCCACACATAGGCCGACCAGCGCGGGCCGGGATGATCAATTGGCGTGCAGCCGGTTTCGCCGGCCTTGACGAGATTGCGCAGCGCCCAGGCGTCACGGCCGATAACCTTAAACGGCTGGCCGTCCGGAAGAATGCGAGCGGTGATGATAAGGCGATTGGTCATGTGCGGTCTCCTGCGATCCAAGCGGGAAGGTCGGGGTTAACGATGCGGCAGAGGCGGGCGAACTCGACGAACTGCGGACGGGCCGTCAGCCAGTCGGCAAGCCATGTCGAGCGGATCGGCTCCAGCCAGTTGAGACCGGCGGAAGACCATTCGTCGTGAAGGGAAAGGGAATAGAAAGCCGCCGCCTCCAGGCAGTCGATTTCCTTTTCGTGCAGATGCTCCAGCGCCGCGGTGAGCAAATGCATCACCCCGATGACGACGACCGGTCCTTGCAGCGGCTCGGGGGTGTCCCAGGTCTTTGCCTCCTCGATGCACGAAGAGACGGGGCCAAGCAGGGCCGCGCTGCGGTGGTACCAGTCCGGCGCGTCCATGACGAGCGTCACCCAATTTTCGATCGGTACTTCCATGCCCGCCGTCCGCGGCATGGTCTTGTAGATCGACGTGGCCGGCTTCGTGAGGTCAGCGTAAGAGGCCTTGCGGCCCCCATGCTTGAGGAACAATTCGAAGGTGATGGAGCCGGCTGCCGACTGGCGGCGGAACTCCTCGGCGCAACGCTTGCGATTGATATCGCCGTGAACGCCTGCCAGCGTCATGCAGTCTTCGAGATTGTGGAAATAGCAAAGATCAGGATCCGTGCTGCGTTCGGGGTCGTGGAAGACATCGATCAGCAAACCGTAGGGCGAGGGGATCTGGCAAAGAGGCTTCATGCCGCACCTCCTAGGCCAGAAAGCTCGCAGATGACTCGGGCATGATGGAAGCCGATGCCGAAGCGGCGCACCAGGTGACGAGCCGCCAGCGTTTCAGATTGATTTTCGAGGATGGTTTCGTTAGGGTTCTGAGCATCAACTCCGGCAAGAGCTTTGATATTCAGAACCTGGCGGAGCCCATGGCCCGCCGGGTTTCGCTTTTCAGTCATTTTCCGTTCCTATTATGCTGCTTCGGAAGTCGAGCGGCGGCGTTTGCTCGCGAGCCAAGCCTCTACGTCGGTAGTGTCGTAGAGAACCGTCTTGCCGAGCTTCAGGAACGGAGGGCCGGCGTCCGGCGTCATGCGCATCTTTGCGAGAGTCGACTCAGGAATGCCGGTGAGGTTGGATACCTCCGCAGGCTTCAGTTTCCGACTGAACAAGGTGTTCATACTTCGCTCCTATTACCTCCCCGGAAAACCCAGAGAGTGAACGGAACGTGCCGGAATTATTTCGATTTGTCAGACGGTTAAGTCGGAAATTGAATTAGTGACCTTCGCTTGGATTTTCCGACTTTTCCGACTTTTCCGACCCACTGGCAAATTCGGCAATGCAGTTGCGAATTTTGTCTTTGATGGACGTTTCTTCGGGCGAGTTGGACTCGCCCCAGGTGTCCCAGCACCATTGGGTCATTTCATCTACTAGCTTCTTCTGAGGTCTCCCCGCCGTCGCGTCAGGAATGCCGTCTCGGCGCAGTTTTTGATGAACTTCCGCTTCAAAAGCAGCCCAAGCGAATTTTGGTGCCCGACCTCGCCTCGCCGGTGCTTTCCCCGGATCGCTTGTTGGTGCCCTAGAGGCGGCGCCTTCGATCGGCGCTAACGCTGGAGGAGTAGTGTCGGACTTAGAGAGCATACTAGCAACATGCGCTCGCAGCGCTTCTGCTGGCACACGGATGTCAACCCAATCGGGCTCTTTTGAGCGCAAATTGCTGTGAAGCGTGAGCGTTCCGCCCAAGCCAGACTTTGAGGTGAAATCCAGAAACTCGATACGATGTGTATCTGCCTCTGTGTGGTGGGAGCCGTATTTCGCTGCTTCCCAGGGCGAGGATGGGATATCGCCTCGCAGGCCGCCCTTACGACCGGTTGCTATAATCCCGTCATATGCGAGGATCTGCGATAACTCTTCCATCCCTTTTTCGTCAATAAGCAAATTGGCAATTTGCCGGCTGGTAAATGACTGCCCCAAAGAGCCGACCAGCACCGCCGCATCAAAGAGGCTATACGTGCCGCCGCGTTGTTCGATGATCTGATAAATCTCGTCTCCGGGCTCCAGAATGGGCGCCGGCCATTCTCTCAAAATATGCCGCGCGCGAACTCTGGTGTGTTGGAATTTAGTGCCATCGAGCGTCGAGAGAATTATCCCATCTATATTGTCATCGCCCTGAAGGATAAGATAACCCAAGTGCTCGTCAGGGATGGGACCAGGCCTCTCTCGGAGGGCGAGATGTGCCGCATCCACCATGTGGGTATCTGTTTCGACCAGCCGACTCTGAATGGCTTTGAGCAGGTCAACGGCCGCCGTCCAATAAACTCTGTCCCCGCCCATTTCCTCGATGAACATTACCCAAAGAAGAGCCGCCTTTTGATCGGGCGAACGGGGGGAGTGGCGGACGACGCTTTTAGCGTTTCGGTCGGCGATCCATGCGACTGCCATTGCAAGCGTCCACCATTCTTCGTCGCGGACAGGGTCATATACTTGATTGTGGGCTTTCTGCATGAGCGCACCTTGCACCAGCACCGCAGGGGCCGCAGGGAAACCGGTGGTGCGCGCCGGCTTGTCGGATGGCCGTCCTATCCCTGCGGGTCTGAGATGCGCGGTCGGGCCGCGCTATCGGTTATGCAGCGTCATCGAGGTCGTCGGCACCGTCGAAACGAGCTTTGAAGATGTCGAGGTTGTTGGAAACGGCGTCGGCGCCGTCCGCGTAGGTGCCGCCGATCGGTTCCCCGATTGTCGCCGCGATGATGTCGACGGTATCGCCGGGCATAATGCTGTCGTCGCCGACAAGGGCCGCACAAATCGCCTCCAGCGCGTTGCTGAGGCTTTCAGCGGTGGCGCCATGGATGTCGTCTTCCTTCGGCCATCCAACGAGAGCGCGGAAGGCGTCTTCCATCCCGCGGCTGTCACGATTGGCGATGTCGTTCTCGATATCGGTCATGTACATGTAGGCTTCTCCTGTTGCTGGAAGGTCAGGCGGCGCGGTTCGATGCCCCGGTCAGATTTGTGAGCGCGTCCGCAACGCTTTTCGTGCTGGTGGCGTACAGGTTCGATTTGACGGCATCCCACCATTCTGCCGGCACATACTCGACGATGATTTCGGCGATTTCCTTTGCCGCTCTGGCTTTCACGTCGGCATCGATTTTGTTTTGTCGCGCCTGTTGGTCCGCTTCCATGCCGCGCTGGCGGATCACAGCCAGGTCGCGCTTCGCCGCGGTCATCTGTTCGTTCGGCGGCAACCGCTTGAGCTTGTCGAGATAGGCGCCATTGTCGAGCTTGGAACCGGCAACAAGGTTCAGAACCTCGGGAATGACCTTCTGCCCGCGTTCAGCGTCACGCTGCACTGTGCGCTGGCTCTGGCCCGTCGCCGCTGCAGTTTCCGCCGTGAACGCAAGCGCCAAGTTGTCGTTTGCGTCATGGGCATTGCCCATCGCTGCATTCGCAGCCCGTGCGCCGATGGCCTTGGACGGCCCGTTCCTGCGCTCAAAGATTTCCTTGCGGGCAGCTGTATGCCGGGCGCGGTCGGTGGCGCTAAGGTCATTCCGGCAGAGGTTTTCATCGATCTCCCAGAGGCGAATGTCATCGGCATCACCTTCGAAGAAAACAAAGGCCTCGATTTTCTCCCAACCGAGTTTTCTAGCCGCAGCCACGCGGTGCGCGCCGGTCACCAGCAACAGAGCATTTGAAACCTCACTATAAGGCAGTGCTTCCGGTCGCTCCTCGTAGTATCGAACCGAGATGGGCGTTCTCAAGCCGATTTCAGCCATTGAGGCGGCCAAGCGGTCAACGTCAGCGGGAAGGACCGAACGCAAGCGATCAACGGCTTCGATGTCGTCAACGTCAATGAAGGCGGTGCGGCGGCTTTTGTGATTTGTCGTGCTCGTCATGGCGAACTCCAGTCTGAAAACGGCTATTGCTTGCTTTTAGGCTGCCCCTCGCGGGTTGTCGGTGCCATCGGATTGGCGCGGAAGACTAGGGCGCCATCTCGCTCTAAGCTTTAGGCACTGCGCATGGATCAGCGTTAGAAAGTCGAGCGTCTCGCGAGCGATATCTGGCTCGGCAACACGGGCGCTGCTCATCTGGCGGCTATAGGCTTGCACAGATCGGGAAAGGATGTGATCCGCTTCACGCTGCGTCCGAGCCTTGGCAAGCTGCTCAGCTATCTTTTTCGCTTGGCCGACCCGCTTTAGTGCGGGAAACGGAATGATTTTGACAGGTGGCACGTAAGCGAAGAGCGGCAGGTCGTCATGCTGCATCAACGTCACCTTCCATGGTATATCTATATGTGTCCACTGGAGCGGACTGTTGATCCGCCAAAACCAGCTTCACAGTCCGCTGGAACGGACTGCCAGAGCGATTTTCCTCAGTTCGGAGGGGGTAGGTGTCCGCTGGAACGGACTGTGTGTCCGCTGGAGCGGACTGTTGTTTTTTCTCGTCGGCCCACCTTGTGAAATCTTTTGAGGGCAGGTCGCCGGTTACATCACATCGATATTCGGTAAGGCGCCACTCAGTGACGGCTCGGTTCTTGATGTGAAAGGCACTCGGCTTGGCTTTGACGATGAAGCCTTTCGCTTGAAGCTCATCCAGGGCTTTTGAAGCTGTGGTGCGGCCCATGTTAATTTCATCGGCGAGTTCGCGGCAGCCGAGGCCGATGCGACCATTGTTCATGCCGTCGTACCGCCACTTGACCTCAAGGTAGGCGCTGCGCTCGATTGGCGACAACGCTTTCCATGCGGCGCTGCGCTTTACGTAGCCATCGATCATGATGAACTTGGCTCTGCCTTTGCGTTTGCGTTTGCTGGTCATCGACCACCCATCCGCGAGCGTTCCCAGGCTTCGATGTCTTCCTGCCGGTAGAGCTTGCGGCCATTGACGACCATTGGCTGCGGGAACTTGAGCTTCTCGTCACGCTCCCAGCGCCAGACGGTCATTTTCGTAATGTCGTATCGCTGGCAGATGCTGTTGGTGTTCAACCAAACAACGGGTTCACTCATTCAACTCTCCTTGGCAGCCACTGCAGCGGCGCCGACCGGTTCCGAAATGTTTCTGGAATGTACGTATGCTCAATGTTATTTTCTGTATCGGAAAGTTAATACATATTGTGAATCCGGGGAATACCTAATTTTACGAAATCCGTTATCCACAGCGATTTCCCTTTCATTCGGCTTGTCGAAAAAGGCGGCTGTGATAGGAGGGGCTGAAAGCGATGGTCGCGATGGCAAAAGACAAGAAGCAAACCAAGAGTGAGACGCTGGCAGTTCGGCTTGATGCGAGGACGCGGTTCGCACTTGAATTAATGGCGCGCCACAGGGGACAGCCTCTGACCACAGCAGTGGAGCGAGCCATCATGGCGGCGGCCAATGCCGAACAACTTCCGCATGGCAAGTCCGCGGTAAACTGGTCTTTCTTCTGGGATGTCTCAGAGGGAGTCCGCGCTCTGCGGATCGCCGAGTTCCCAGAGATGTTTCCTACTTTTGAGGAATCCCGGCGCCTGGCGTTCGCGGTTGAGCATTGGCCCTTCTTCTATTCGTCACCGAAGCGGGAAACCTGCCTCAACCACTACATAGATATCATCTGGCCGCGCATTGACGAATTCGTGCAGTTCCACGAGGACATGAAGAGCAAGGACTTCTTCGCGGCCGGGAAGGCGATGCAAGATGCCATCAGGCACGCCAAGCTACTTCCGCCTGATTGGCCGCATAAGGATTCCGCTCTTAAGCAAGCGCTGGAAAAGCTTAAACCGCAGACTTCATCGGAATGACATTGTCGGGCTTCTCAATGCCGACAATCTCGGCAACGAGGTGCCCCCAAGCGGACAAGGCCCGTCGCTTTTCATCCGCATATTCGTATTTGTTGTAAACCGCGGCCACGCCTTTGATGGAGCCGCTTCGGTGGTTCAACACCGCTTCCACGACATGGACCGCAATGCCGAGCGATGCCATCCCACTGGCTGCAGTTCGGCGTAAATCGTGCAGGCGCCATGGCGTGAGCTTGAATTCATCCGGATCGCCGCCGGCCTCTTCGATTTCTTTGCGGGCAATCTTGATCATCTCTGCGTCGAGATTGGCCTTGGCTCTCGAAAATCCGCTGATGGCACTCTCGCCGGTCGTTGTGAGCAGGAAGGCCGACTTCTTTTCGAGCTGCGGCACTGATCGGACGATTTCGGCGGCGCTTTGGGGCAGGGGAACGAAGTGCGCCTTGCCGTTCTTCGATCTGTCTTTCGGGATTGTCCAGGAGGCCTCATTCTCTTTGAGATCAAACTCACTGCGTTCGGCGCCAGCGACTTCCGTTCGACGCTGCCCGGTGAGCAATAGCAACTTCACCATCGTGCCGAACGGCCAGCCGATCTTTTCCGAGGCGAGCCAGACAAGCCGCACCTCGTCTTTGGTCAAGATCCGGTCGCGGTGGTGTTCTTGAGACGGCGGCTTGAGCTTTACCATCGGCGATGCCGTGATGATGTCGCGCTCGATGCACCAGTTGAAGAATTTGCTCAGGAGAGCGTGGACGCGGTTCGCTTGAATCGGTGCCCGCTCCGCCGCCTCGTCTATCAAGGTCAGGACATCCCGCCTGGTGATGGAGCCAATCATGCGGCCCTTCCACTTAGGCACAATATCCACGTCGATGGTCCGCTTTTTCTCGGTTGCGGTCGACGGCCGGTTCTTCTCCAGCACATAGCGCTTATGGAAATCGTCGAACAGGTTTTCGATCCGATCCATGTCACGCGTGCGGGCACTCGCCGCGGCCTTCTTTTCATCGATCGGGTCTCGGCCTTCGGACACGCTGCGCAAAACCGCGCTGGCAGCCTTGCGGGCATCCGCGAGCTTGAAGGCGGGGTGAGAGCCGATGGTGAACTTTCGTGGCCTGCCGTCGAACCGGTAGCGGACGGACCAACTCATAGCGCCGGACGGCTGCACGACGAGATAGAGGCCCGGCATTCCAGCATCGGGGATTTCTTGCCGGCTGTCTCCCGGTTTGACGTTTTCGATGAATTTCAGGGTCAGTACCTGGGCCATGCTTCCTCGGGTAACAATCGGGTAACGGAATGGCGTGTTAGCCAATGTTATTCACAGGGCATAACATCGCATAACATTTTTGACTTGTCATCGAGAAATCAGGGGTTTAGAGAGGAATACACAGGAATGCAGTGTTCGCCTACGTTATCGTAGAGCACCTGATTTGTAATCAGGGGGTCGCGGGTTCGAATCCTGCCGGGGGCACCATCTTTCTTTCTCACCGAATTGTTTTTATTGACGTATTAGTTTTGGCTAATTGTCTTTATCCACCCGTGAATCCACCTATTGTGATCTGCTAGGCACAGCAGTTTTCGCAATTTCTCGCCGCACATCACACCCCGAGTCAGTTCGTGTGACATCTGGCAGCTTGCCGGGCGGAGCAAATCAGCGCATGCTTGAGAATGGCGCGGCTCATGCCGGGCGGGAGAGAAGCTGCCCAATTTTCACTCCGCGTGCCGGGCGTATCGAGGCGTCCGGCCATCATCAATTTTGTGGCTCCCTGCCTAAACGGCCCTGCTACTTCTGCTACTTTGCTACTATCGTTAAAATTCAAAACTTTAGCTCCGGTTTCTAATGCTACTTGTTTGCTACCTTTGCTACTTTCGTCGGATGTAAGGCTGCAGTTTCGTGATTTTGTGAACAATAAGCCTTCGTTCTGACTCAAAGAGTGAACGATGGCGTGCGGGAAACTTCCGCCCGACGAAGGCGCTCAGACAATTTGAATGATTTTCTTAACCGGAGCGAAGGCGGATCGCATTAACGGTCTCCGGCCTTCATCTGGCGCCTCTGGCTGCCCTTGGATGGTGCGGGCGGGTCTTCGTGGTGAAGACACCTTCGGTTGGCGGGCACGCGCTATCCGGCTGCGTCGTGAGCACTCGGCATGGCAAGGATGGCGGCGGCGGCCATCGCGTAATCGTTGACGACGCGGAGGAAGCCGAGCGCGGATGCGTCGATCTTGCCGTTATGGTCTGCCGTGCGCGCTATGCCCTCGACGATCCATCCGAGAAGGTTGGCGTTGCCGAAGGTCGGATAGTTGCCGACGAATTCCAGATATTCGTTCCCGAGCCGCTGGCCCATCTGATAGTCGAGGCGGTACTTGCCACTGTCGGCAACGGCCCAATAGTCGATGCCGCTGCCGATCGGCTGGAGCCTGCGCATGAAGGACAGCGCGTCGGCGTGGTGGATGGAGTTGGCAACGGGCTTATTAATTTCGCCCATGAAGATGAGGCGTCCGGTCATTTCGATGTTCCTCTGCTGTGGCGCTCACTGCGGATCTGCATGAGTTCCAGGGCCTCGTGATTGGATTCGATGAGTTTGCGGGCCTGGCGGATCGTGCCGCCAATGGCCGCAGCCAGCTTGAAGACCTCGCAAGCCGCTTCGGCTGTCAGCAGGAGACTGAGAGCCGTATGGCTGTGGTCGATTGCTTCGGAAAGCTCGTCCGTCATCGCCTGCGCAATCCCGTAGCGCCTGCACCACTTGCGCAATGCCTGAGCTCCTGCATGTCCTGCAGGTCGTCGACTAGGGCCAGCGCGTCGGTGATGCGAGCGCTCGCCTGTTCGGCAAGAAGCTGCAGCGCGCAGGTATGGGCCGTGTTGGCCTCTGTCTCCATCGCGGAAGCGGCAATTCCTCGCTACCATAAGGGAGGAAGCAAAGTCGGAAAGATTAGCTATCGCCGCTTTCAAAGCCGCCGTAGTCGCTGGCGATTTGCTGGCTCTCTCAGACGCGTTTGAGGCCATCGAAGCCCGTATGCTGTTCGCAAGAGCTTTTCGTGCCATTGCTGGCTTGTCCGCTTCCGATGAGATGCGAAACGCCTTCTTGGGGATATGGGAAAACGACGGCGAGAGCCTCCGCAGCAACTCCGACGACTTGTCATTAATTGATGGCCTCCGCGTGCTGCTGCCAGTCTATACCGGGCCGGGCCTCAAGCTCTACCGTGGCTGCAGTTGGCCGAATCGGTGCCGACGAACCTATGGCATGTCGTGGTCATCCAGGCTCGATGTAGCAACGGCCTTTGCGGAAAGCCGCAAGGATCGGTACCGAGGCGGCAGCGTGCTCCTAGAAGCCTACGCTCCGCCTAAGGCCATCATATGCGCCCTGGCCTTATTCTCCGACCGATATGATGAAGCCGAATACGTTGTCGACCGCCGAAGGCTCCTGGCCGTAAAAGAGAGCTGGCTCGGGAAATCTGGACAGCTAAGATAAGTGGAAATTCTGCCTGCCTTCGGCTTAGATGCCGGAACAGGAGATACCATGACGAAACGACCGCGCCGGAACCATAGCCCGGCTTTCAAGGCAAAGGTGGCGCTGGCCGCCATCCGAGGCGAGCAGACGTTGGTGGAATTATCCCAGCAGTTTGACGTGCATGCCAACCAGATCAAACAGTGGAAAGACCAGCTCCTTGAGGGGGCGACAGGCGTTTTCGGCGATGAAGCGAAGACGGAGCCGGCGGGTCCGACCGTCGATGTCAAAACGCTGCACGCCAAGATCGGCGAACTGACACTGGAGAACGATTTTTTAGCCGGAGCGCTCGGCAAGGCGGGATTGCTGGGCGGAAAGAAATGATCGACCGTGCACACAAACTGTCGGTCGCACGTCAGGCGAAGCTTCTCGGCTTCAGGCGAATTTGCACGCCTGCCTTTGCAAGTCCCCACCATCGCATCCGGCGCAGACCGTAGCTTCGTTTCCAGGTCCCGAAGATCTTCTCGATCCGACCGCGGATACGCTGGATCGGCTGGTTCCAGGCATTGAGACGTGCTCGGATTTCGGCTTCGTCGCGTCCCCACATGCCTGTGGCGATAACGCGCGGCGTGCCACCCTTCGCGATGACCGCCTTGCCAAAATGATCACCGCGATAGGCACTATCGGCGTAAACATCGCCGGGATTGTCCGGCAATGCGTCAGGACCGGCCTTTCCGTCGTTGATGTTGGCTGGCGTAACGGCGATCTCTTCGACAAGAGCCGTATCGGCGTCGGCGCCGACATGCGCCTTGAAACCATGGACCGCCGGACGGCCCTTGTGCTTGACCCAATGACCCTCGCCATCGTCCTCACTGGCCGAAGCAATGATCGTCGCATCGACAAGCGTGCCGGTCTTCACCCGAATTGCCCTTGCCTTGAGCTGGCTGGTGATCGCTTCGAACAATGTCTTGTCCAGACCGTAGGCGACAAGGCTGCGGCGAAACCGAACGAAGGTGGTGCGCTCTGGTGTCGGTTCCGAACGGGAAAAGCCGCAGAACCGACGAAACGAAGCCCGATCGTCCAGAGCCTCAGCCAGCTTCACGTCCGACAAGTCATACCAGATCGACAACAGCATCGCCTTCAAAAGGGCGAGCGGCGGCCATGCCGGCTCGCCCCTGGCCGCGCATGAAATAACCACCAGCGCTTGATCGACC
>NZ_QFBC01000002.1 GCF_003122325.1 Rhizobium album | reverse complement strand
GGGATTTACGCTAAAGCCGGATAAACTGCGCTGCAGTTTACCCAGAGGACGCGGGGTGGAGCAGCCCGGTAGCTCGTCAGGCTCATAACCTGAAGGCCGCAGGTTCAAATCCTGCCCCCGCAACCAATGATAATTGCGATACCAAAGAGCCCCACATTGCATAACCTCTGCACCCATGTGCAGGTTTTTGCGTTTTTCGCGCCAAACTACAATGGTTTCCCGTTAGAAGAGCGTCCAGCGCCGCCGTCTCCCTTCAAAAAATCTGGCTTCCTCTTGCTGCTGGCAAAAGTCAGGATCGCCGAGCAGCACGATTGCAAGCGTGGCACCGTCCGGTGACCGGACTGCCTTCAGGCATCTCCGTAGCCGCATCTCGCCCGGCGTTTCTATTTCCCAAAACGGCTAATCGCTTCTTCCAGCGATCTTTCGCCGCTGCAATAATCGCTCCAGGCCGTGCTTCTGGCGAGCAGGTTCGGCACGGAGCGGATCGTGAAGCGTTTCGGGTCGAGATCCGACTTTACCTGCGCCCATGTCAGCGGCATCGACACGGTCGCACCGGGTCTCGCCCGCGGCGATAGCGGGGCAACAGCCGTTGCCATGCGGTCGTTGCGCAGATAGTCGAGGAAGATGCGGCCTCTCCGCTGGTTCTTCGCCATCTTGATGAGGTAGAGATCGGGATTGTCGCGCGCCATTCGCTGGCAGACGTCATGCGCGAAACCCTTGGCTTCCGGCCAGCCGGCCTTCCTGCCCTTGCCGACAGCAAGCGGGGCAACGACATGCAATCCCTTGCCGCCGGTCGTCTTGCAAAAACTGACAAGGCCAAGCTCTTCCAGGCGGTCGCGCATGTCGCGGGCGGCTTGCACCACGGTGGAGAATGCTACATCCGGCCCTGGATCAAGATCGAACACCAGCCTGCCGGGCACTTCAGGTTGGCCTGGTTCGCAATTCCAGGGATGAAGCTCGACACCGCCGATCTGGGCGATTGCCGCAAGCCCTTCGACCCTGTCCACTTGCAGGTAGGGTTTCCTGTCGCCTGAAACCTTCACCAGTTGGATGAGGTTCGACGTGCCAGGCATGGCATGGCGCTGGAAGAACGTCTCGCCGCCAATGCCGTCAGGCGCACGAAGGATCGAGCATGGCCTGCCTTTGATATGGTCGATCATCCAGGGGCCAACCGCTTCGTAGTAGCGCGCCAGTTCTTCCTTTGTGACCGGCTCATCGTCGCCTGCGTCCGGCCACAGCGGCTTGTCGGGATTGGAAATGAAAAGACCCATGACTTCTGCTTTCGATCCGCTGCGACGAATTGGCTTGCTTGCCGCGGCGGGATCGGGTGTCTCCGCGCCGGCGAGCGGCGCCGGTTTTTCCGCTTCGACCTCCCTCGCCGGCTTGTCTTCACGCAGCCCCTTGAAGACAGCCTGACGGACGAGGCCATCGGCGGTCCAGCCGGCAAACTCTATTTCCGCGACCAGCGTCGGCTGGATCCAGGCAATTTCTTTTTCCTTCTTCGGGGCGCCGATCCCGGTGAAGGGGGATCTGGACGTCTCTGTTGCCTGCAGCTTCGGCAGCAGGCTTGCCAGCTTGCTGGCCCCATATCCCGTCCCCACCCGGCCGACATAGACAAAGTGGTCGCCGCGGTAGACTCCGACCAGGAGGGATCGGAACGTGCCGTTGGTCTTTGCGTAACCGCCGATCACTACCTCATGCCCGGCGCGGCATTTGGATTTCGCCCAACTGTCCGTTCGGCCGGACTGATAAGGCGCGTCAGCCCGTTTTGAGACGATGCCTTCCAGCGACAATTTGCAGGCGGAACGAAGCACCGCATCGCCACCGCTTTCGAAATGCTCGACGAAACGCAGACGGGAATTGCCGTCATTGCCGCTCAGCAAGCCTTGCAGCGTCTGCTTGCGCGTGAGCAGCGGGACCGGGCGGATATCCTCATCACCGTCGAACAGCAGATCGAAGGCGAAGTAGACAAGATTACCGGTCTTGCCCTCGGACAAGGCAGCCTGTAGTGCGGCAAAATCCGGTGTGCCATCGGCATCGAGGGCGCAGATTTCCCCATCGATTATGCAATCGGGAAGTTCTGATGCGGCTTTGGCGATTTCGGCAAATCTGGAGGTCCAGTCCAGACCCTTGCGGGTCCTGAGCGTCACATGCCCGTCTGCGACGCGCAGTTGAACGCGGTAGCCATCGAATTTGATTTCATGCAGCCAGTTCCCACCCGCTGGCGGCCTGTCCAGTGTCCGGCAGAGTTGCGGTGCAATAAAGTCCGGAAGATCGACCGTGGCGGATGCCGCGACAGACTTGCCCGCTCCCTTCGTTTTCCGGCGCCGGTCGGCGGCAAGGCCCTGCCGGCTGTCCCAGGTGGCATCGGCCTCGATATCGGCGTTCTGCAGCATGAACGGCCGGGGCTTGCGACCTTTTCCGGCGGAGATCTGCTCCATGGTGCGGCCGGACGCCACCGAAACCGTGTTGTTTTCCAGGATGCCGGCACCGTCTTCCTCGACGGAATGATCGTCCTGATGTTTGATCAGCAGCCAGTTGGTCCGTTTACCGCCATCGCGGTCCTTGCGCATACGGACCAGCACGAAGCTGCCATGCAGCCGCTTGCCGTCCAGGGTGAACTTGATTTCCCCCTTTGCAAAGGCCCGTTCCGGGCTTTCTTCACCTTCCGGCTCCCAATAGCCACGGTCCCAGAGCATGACGGTGCCGCCGCCATACTGGCCTTTCGGAATGGTGCCTTCGAAATCGCCATAATCAAGCGGATGATCCTCGACCTCGACCGCAAGCCGCTTGTCCTGCGGATCGAGCGACGGCCCCCGCGTCACGGCCCAGGACTTGAAGACACCGTCGAATTCGAGCCGCAGATCATAATGAAGACGTGTCGCATCGTGCTTCTGCACGACGAATCGCAGACGATTCGATCGCGCCACGGACGCCCCGCCGCTCGGCTCTTTCGTCTTCTCGAAGTCTCGCTTGGCGCGGTAGCGTGTGAGGGTGTCGGTCATGGTCGGCCTCGATCTCGTTCACCTCCTAGAATTCGGCCGCTTCGCAGAAGTTCCCTGCGCCATCCCTGCTCTCTGCCGGAACTTTTTCGAGGACAATGTGTTGTCCGCGGACACCCCTCGACGCATCTGCCAGGAGCACGCCATGTCCGCGCACCGCGCCCAATGGAAAGGGCACATCAAATTGGGCGACATCAGTTGCGGCGTCGGGCTCTACACGGCTGCCTCCGCGGCGGAGCGTATCAGCTTCCATCTGATCAGCAAGAAGACCCGTAACCGCCTGAAAAGGGAATTCGTCGATAGCGAAACCGAAGAAACGGTAGAACGCGCCGATCAGGTGAAAGGCTTCGAACTGGACAATGGCGACCACATCATGATCGATCCGGATGAAGTCACCGCTGTCATTCCCGATTCCGACAAGCTGCTTGAATTGGAGGCGTTCATTCCTTGCACAGACGTGGACGATATCTACTTCGACAAGCCTTATTATCTCGTGCCGACGGATGAAACGTCTGAACCTACGTTCGCCGCGTTGCGTGAAGCGTTCGACAAATGCAATGCCACGGCCATCGCCCGGACGGTGCTGTTTCGCCGCATGCGCACCGTCCTGATCAGGGCACACGGCCGCGGCCTGATCGCGACCACGCTCAATTTCGATTACGAAGTCCTCCCCTCGGAAGAGGCTTTCGATGGGGTGCCGAAGATCAAGATCGACGATGAAATGCTCGATCTGGCCAAACACATCATTTCCACAAAAAGGGGAACGTTCGATCCCGCCCAATTCGACGACCGCTATGAAAACGCCCTCGCCACACTTATCAAGGCGAAGGCGGAAGGCCGAACTCTTCCCCGGCCGAAGCCCGTGAAGGTCTCCAAGCCCGGCGATCTGCTGCAGGCCCTGCAGGAGAGCGCCGGCCTGCGAAGCGGGAGCGGAAAACCGAAGGCGGCGAACACCAATTCGAAAACGCGCAAACGACCGGCATCATCCGATGCTTCCGGGCAACGCGCAAAATCGACCCGCAAGAAGTCAAGTTGAGGAGAGTGGTGATGGCGTCTCGTCGTCCCTATTGGAGCGGATACCTGAAGCTTTCTCTGGTTACCTGCCCGGTCGCCATGACGTCGGCGACATCGGAAGCGGAAAAGGTCCGTTTTCACACGCTCAACAAGCAAACCGGCAACAGGGTCGTTTCACGCTATGTGGACTCCGTGACCGGAAAGCCGGTGAAAGAAAACGACGAGGCAAAAGGGTATGAACGCGCCGAGGACGACTATGTCATTCTGACCGACAAGGATCTGGAATCGGTCGAACTCGAGACGGTCCGCACCATCGATATCGAAAAATTCGTATCGCGCGAAAGCATCGAGTGGATCTATCTCGAAACGCCGTTTTACCTGACCCCCAACGACAAGATCGGTGACGAGGCCTTTGCGGTCATTCGCGACGCAATGAAGGCGGAAAATGTACTCGGCATTTCGCGTGTCGTCCTGGGGCGGCGCGAACGGGCCGTCGTCCTGGAGCCCCGCGGCAAGGGCATCGTGGTCTGGACATTGCGTTTTGGCGACGAGGTTCGACCCGAAAAGGATTACTTCAAGGACATAGATGAAACGCCGGATGCCGATGCAAGGACCGAAATCGAAAGATTGATCGAGAAGCGGACGCGGCGCTGGTCCGCCGACATGGTGTCCGATCCGATCCAGGAAAGCCTTCTCAAGCTGATTGCCAAAAAGAAACGGGCTCTCAAATCGTCGAAAAAGCCTTCGCGGCCGCATGGCGGAGGCAAGGGCAGCAACGTCGTGGACATCATGGAGGCATTGAAGCGCTCCGTCTCCAAAGAACTGAAATCGCGAAAGTCGGCCTGATAGCCGGTGTTCTCCGCCTCCTGCTTTCTTCGATCAATTTTGCCTGGGCGCGGCTGAGGCGCCGCGCCCAGGCAAACATCACTTGACCGGGGGTGACGCCTTGCCAAGCTTGACCGACGGTTCCCGGCCCCACACGCGCAGTTTACCGAGTTCAGAGACGAAACTGGACAGCCCGGCCTCTCCTGGAAGGACAATTACGCCTTCATCCAGGGCATAGGCGATCCCGGCCTTCTCCAGCAACGGCATTGCCGATGGATCGTAGCCGATGAACTTGCAGTGCTGGAACGCATCGGCGACGAAGTCGCGGGCCGTCGCCTCCTTCACCAGATCTTCGATCGCGTCGGCGGAGGTCAGGACCACGATGGCGTCGAAGAGCACGGAAGGACCGCCGTCAATCATGTGATTGGCGTTGATCCATTTGCCGTCCGATGCCGTGACGCCGCCGACCTTGGGGGCGATCAATTCGCAGACGGCCTTTTCCTTGGAGACCGCCGCCGTGAGGCCCTTCAACAGCTTGGCATCGACGCCGTCAGTGATCAGGATGCCGAGCTTGCGCCCCTCGAACCGCCGAGGCCCGCGTTCGACGATGCTGAGCGCCGGCGACGGTTCCAGGTCCTGACGGGTCGGCACGGCAGCATCCGCCGGCTTCGGCATGGATTGAAAACCGAGTTTCTGGGCAACGGTCGCCGCAAGTGTCTCGTCGATATTGAGGAGATGAGAGACCATGCGTTCGCGGATCGCGGGTGTCTCGACCTTGCTCAGTTCGAAGGTCAGCGCCGCAGCCATATGACGCTGTTCCGGGGGGGTTTGGCTGACATAGAATTGCCGGGCCTGGCTGTAGTGGTCGGCAAAGCTTTCCGGGCGCAGCCGCGCCTTGGCACCCTGTTCCTCTGCGGGGAAATGCCGAAAACCGCGCGTTGGCGATTCCCGTGGTCCTTCGCCAAACGAATTCGGCTGGTAGTTCACGCGGCCGACCGGGTTGCGCATTGCCATGTGCCCATCCTGCTGGAAATGGGCGAAGGGACACTTCGGCGCATTGATCGGCAGATGCGTGAAGTTCGGTCCGCCCAGGCGCTTCAATTGCGTATCCAGGTAGGAAAAGTTTCGACCCTGCAGCAGCGGGTCGTTGCTGAAATCTATGCCGGGGGGCACGTTCTGCGTCATGAACGCAACCTGTTCGGTCTCGGCGAAAAAATTGTCCGGCATGCGATCGAGCACCAGCCGGCCGATCGGCTGCGGCGGCAGCATTTCTTCCGGGATGATCTTGGTCGGGTCGAGCACGTCGAAATCGAAACTATCGGCAAAGTCCTGATCGAACAGTTGCACCTGCAGTTCCCATTCCGGATAATTGCCGGACTGGATCGATTGCCAGAGATCGCGGCGATGGAAGTCGGGATCGGCGCCGTTGATCTTGACCGCCTCGTTCCACGCGACGGATTGCAGGCCGAGCTTGGGTTTCCAGTGGAATTTGACAAAAGTCGATTCGTCCTTGGCGTTGACGAAGCGGAAGGTGTGAACGCCGAACCCTTCCATGAAACGGAGCGAACGGGGAATGGCGCGGTCAGACATGATCCACATGACCATGTGCATGCTTTCCGGTGTCAGGCTGATGAAGTCCCAAAAATTGTCGTGCGCTGTCTGCGCCTGTGGAAAGGCCCGATCCGGCTCCTGCTTGGCCGCGTGGATCAGGTCCGGGAACTTGATGGCATCCTGGATGAAGAACACCGGAATATTGTTGCCGACGAGGTCCCAGTTGCCTTCCTTTGTGTAAAACTTGACCGCAAAACCACGGACGTCGCGGGCAAGGTCGGCCGATCCCTTGTTGCCGGCAACCGTCGAGAAGCGAACGAAGACGGGCGTGCGCTCACCGGACCGCTGGAAGAGATCCGCTTTCGTGTAAGCAGCGAGGGAATCGTAAGTCTCGAAGAAGCCATGCGCCCCATAACCGCGTGCATGCACCACCCTCTCGGGGATGCGCTCGTGGTCGAAGTGGAATATCTTTTCCCGGAAATGAAAATCGTCGACGACGAGAGGGCCGCGCGGGCCGACCCGAAGCGAATTCTGGTCGTCTGCAACCGGGCCGCCCTGGGCTGTCGTCAGCAGAGGCATGTCGTCTTCGGCTATCTGGTGAAGTTCGCCGCCCGTGCCTCTTTGCAGTTGGACGTCATGGATCGTAGCCGTGTCGGTTTTTGCGCGCGGCGTCCTGCCGGTGGTTTTCTTGGCCATGATGGACTCCTGGATCGAATGATTTTGAAGGGCAAAGCAAGCCCGGAAACAGACATGCCGCCCGAAGGCGGGCTGAGATGCCGTCCGGACGGACGGCATCCCAATCGAGAGGACTTTTAGCGTTGGACGATCACTGCAGCTTCTTCGTCATCCCGTTGCCTCCCGCCGAAAGCAGCCGATGCCGAAGCGATGAAGGCGCCGATCAGCAGGGAAAGAGCCCCGAGCATCGCCGTCGTGGCAGCAGATTTGCGCGCGTCATCGGCAGCCTTCAATGCAGCATTCTTCGCATCCTCGATCTGCTGCAGCACCTGCTCGACCCGAGTCCTTGCTTCTTCCGGCGAAAGCCCCGTTCGCGATGCGACAATCGTGGATAGATAGGCCTTGTCAGTTTCCGGCAGGCCATTGGCGACTGCTCCCTGCACAAGGATCCGGGAAACCTCGGCCGCTGCCGATGCATCATCTCCCTGTGCCCTTGCCGATACATCCTGCGGACGCAGCAGGAGATCCGTAAAGTATCCGGTTGCAGCATCCGATGCAGAGGTATTCGCCGCGGCAGCGGAACCCGCCGTTACCGCCGTCGTGGCGGCCGTGGATACCGCCTGCGCTCCCGCTCCGGCGAGGGACGTGAATGCCGAGCCTGCCAGTCCCATGACGACCACCGTCGCCAGTGCCCAGCTCAGGAATCCGTGAGCCGTATCGCGAAAGAACACTTCGTCGGTATGGACACCTGCCCATTTGGTCCGCAGACGACCGGTCAGGTAACCGCCGAACGCGGAAGACAGCCACTGCACCACGACGAACCAGATTGCCGCAGTGACGCTGACAGTGGTGAAAGAAGCACTTTCTCCTGCCCATGGTGAAACCATGGTAAGGCCGACGCCTGAACCAAGCAGCAAAAGAATGATCGTTGTGGCCGCCGCCGCAACCGACCCGCCGATGACGGGACCCCAGGCCAGCGCCGGCACGCTGGATTCGACGCCGACGTCGGAAACGCCTGAACTGTAGAGTGCCATGTTCGCCTCCTATCGCAGGAAGAGAACGAGAAGAATGACGATCGGCAGCGGGATGCCGAGAAGCCAGAGAAGAATACCACGACCCATTTTGAAGACCTCCGGTAAGAGGCGAGCGAATGCTCGCAAGATGCCTGCATTAACTTATTTGAATAGGCGGGAGTTCCCTGGATTGTTCAGAAACTCCTTTGCTCGCTTTGATAGTCAGGGGAAAGTCCGCAGAAGAAAGCAGCCAACTTCATGCCGTTTCGAGAGGCCGCGCATGTAACGAAGCGGCTCCCACGTTGCGGTCACACCCCAATGCCAGCGGCTCTGCCATGCACTGCGCAACTAGTTCCCAATCTTGGCGTCCGGATTGTCTGTGCGTCCGCCAGGAATGGTGCTGACGGTGGTTGCGACAGGATCGCTGGCAGGGAACGTGCCGGCGAGGCCTTCGTCCAACTGTTCTTCAAGACTTGCAGAGGCCTGGGTTTCCTGCTCCTGCCGCATCGATACCACGGCCGGGGATTCGTCCGGGTCATGATCGGCGGTTCCGGTCGAAACGTCTTGGCTGTCTTCGAACGATGCCAGTTGAATCATGACAGCCTTGGCTTTGTTGACGGCATTGTGACGATCGACACCGCCGTCCTGCGACTTTTTCATCTGCACCGAAACCAGATCGCCGCCATTACCGATGAATTCGACGGTAACGGCGGTTTTCTCGTCATGAACCTGCTTGCCAACGACTTGCATGAGATGTCCTCCACGTTGTGACGCATATTCAACCCCGTAAGGAGAAACTGGTTCCTTCGTATGTGCTCGGCAACTCTGGCGCTTGCAGAACATTCTCTGCAGGCATCGCTTCATCCCGAGGCCGCTCTCCCACATCAATGCAAGGGAATCCGCCGGTCGACAAAAAGGGATGCTCATACGTGGCCAAGAACGATGGCATCGTCTCTCGGCTTCCAGCCGCCGGCTCGAAAGCTGTACCATGGCAAAATCCACCACGGCCGCCTGTTGCGATGGCCATTTTGGCAAAGTGGCCATCGCCGAAGGCGCCAGGCATCGCTTTGTCGCCACTGGTCTGTGGGGACGCAACGACATCGACATCCGAGCACGTCTCGATGTTCTCGATCCTGCAGCGCCCGTCTGCCGTTTTTTTTCGTTCGAAACGACAATCGCAAAATTGCCTATTGACAGAACTTCAAGCCTCAAACAAATTTAACTCATAAGTAAAGAAATCGCTGAGGGGCGGTTCACACAAACTGGGAGAATTCGATGCTGCAGGAGCGCATTGAAGGGAAGTGGCTTGCCTGCTTCCGACGGGTTTTCACGCTCAATGGGATCGGGCGCGGCACGCGGGTGGCGATCGTTTCGGAGACGCAGTCGCGTCCTGTGCTGGTCCAACTCGCGGATCTCGCCTGCCACGATCTCGGCGCCGATTATTGCATGATCACCATGCCGACGCCGCGGCAGACGGCACCCGTGCCGGTGAAATCGACCGGCACCTCGCTCGCCATCCAGAAGAACCGCGCGGCGATCGAAGCGATGAAACAATGCGAGATCATCGTCGATTGCACCGTCGAGGGCATGATCCACGCCGCCGAATGGCCTGAGGTGGAGGAGGCGGGCGCCCGCATCCTCGTCGTCTGCAACGAGCATCCGGAAATCCTCGAACGTTGCGAGCCGACGGCCGAACTCGGCCCCAAGGTGGCACTCGGCATCCAGATGCTGCGCGATGCGAAAGAAATGCGGGTGACGTCTGCTGCCGGCACCGATCTGGTCATCGACCTCATAAATGCGCCCTGCGGCGGCACGCCGGGTTTCGGCACGACGCCTGGCGCCGTGGCGCATTGGCCGGGCGGTCTCTGCCTGGCGTTTCCCGGTCCGAACACGGTCAATGGCCGCATCGTCATGGATGTCGGCGACATGAACCTGACCTTCAAGAGTTACCTGACCAGCCGCATCGATTTCACCGTCGAGAACGATTTCGTCACCGCCATCAAGGGTGACGGGCTCGATGCCGAGCTGTTCCGCGACTACATGGAAGCCTGGGAAGATCCGCTTGCCTATGGCTTCTCGCATGTCGGATGGGGCATGAACCCGGCGGCCCGCTGGGTCTCCGGCGCGCTCTACGACAAGCGTGACATGCAGGCGGTCGAATTCCGCGCCTGGGCCGGCAACTTCCTCTGGTCGACCGGCGCCAACCAGTATGCCGGCCGCTTCACCGAGGGCCATTTCGACCTGCCGATGCGCAAATGCACCATCGCGCTCGATGGCCGCGTGGTGGTGAAGGAAGGCCGTCTCCAGGGCGACCTCGTCCTCTGAGGCATGACGGCCGAAGGCGCCGGGGTGCCTGCCGATGGTCATGCGCGATCGAGAATTTCAAGGGAACAGACTGATGAGCGAACCCGCAGATTATTACGACCTCTCCCGCATCCGGCCCGAGGTGCTCGATGTGCTGACGCGCATCAACGAATTGGGCCGTGAGCGTTTTGCGCCGCGCGCCAAGGGCATCGATGACGAGGCCTCCTTTCCGGTCGAAAACTACAAGGACCTGGCTGCAGAGGGGTTTTTGACGCTGACCGTGCCGAAGGAATTCGGCGGCCATGGTTTCAGCCTCGGCGAATATGCCATGGTCGGCGCCGAGATCGGCAAATATTGCGGTGCCACGGCGCTGACCTTCAACATGCACAATTCGTCGATGATGTGGTCGCGCTTCATGTACGAGCTGCCGAACCTGACCGACGAGGACCGCGCCGCCTTCGCGCCGCTGCGCGAGCGGCAGTTCCGCCGGGCGGTGAAGGAGCAGGGCATCTATTCGCAGCCGATTTCCGAAGCCGGGCAGAACTGGACGTCGAAGCCGGCCCAGACCTGGTGCCGCAAGGTCGATGGCGGCTGGAAAATCAACGGTTTCAAGAAGTTCGCTTCGCTCGCCGGTTACTGCGATTATTATTCGATCGTCTGCACCGAACATTTCGACGGCGTCGAGCCGCGCCACGAGGACACGATGATCTTCGTGGTGCACAAGGATGCGCCGGGGCTTTCCGTCACCGGCTCCTGGGATCCGCTCGGCATGCGCGGCACCAACAGCCGCGACCTGGTGCTCAAGGATGTCTTTGTCACCGAGGAAGACCTGATGATGCCGCGCGGCATCTTCATAAAAACCCTGCCGCACTGGCCGCATATGATGGCGACGCTGTCGCCGACCTATATGGGCGTCGCCCAGGGTGCCTTCGATTTCACCGTCGCCTATCTGCGCGGCGAAGTCCCCGGCCAGCCGCCGGCCGATCGGCGCATGTTCGGCACCAAGCGCATCACCGTCGGCAAGATGTACGCAAAACTCGCCTCGATGCGGGCGTTGTGGTGGCAGGTGTTCATGGAGGCGCAGGGCATGCCCTCCAAGGCGCAGGTGATGCGCATGTATGCGGCGCAGTTCAACGTCATGGAAGGCGTGCAGGAAATCGCCGCTCTCGCCATCCGCACCTGCGGCGGCCAGTCGATGCTGAAATCCCTGCCGCTGGAGCGCATGTACCGCGACAGCCGCTGCGGCGCGCTGATGCTGCCCTATACCTCCGAGATCATGGAGGATTATCTCTCGGTGCTGACGCTCTACGACATGGATGAGCTCGACAAGGCGCCGGGCGACGAAGGCGGTGCGCGCTCCTCGCTGTGGCGCGGCACGTCGGGCACGCTCAAGGGGCTACGCTGAGACATGACGGAACAGCGGGTAGAGGTCATCGGATATTCGGCGGCGGACCCTTCTGCCGTCTGGGCCATCGCCGGCGATTTCTGCGGCGCGTGGCATCCGGCCATCGACCGGATGCAGGCGGAACGCGATGCGCGCGGTGCCCTCATCCGCGCCTTCACCGTCAAGGGTGAAGAGACGCTCTACCGCGAACAGCTCGTTTATCGCTCCGACAGCGACCGGACGCTCACCTATACCCATCTCGAAGGCATAACCGGTGCCGATCGTTACGTCGCCCGGCTGGCCGTCTCGGCGCGGGAGGAGGGCGGCAGCGTCATCACATGGTCTGCCGACATCGAAGCGCCCGCCGGCCGGGCCGAAGGCATCGCCGCGGGAACAAGGATGATTTTCGAGGCCGGGCTGGCGGCGCTTTCGGAAAAGGCCGAACGTGAAGGCCTGACGGTGCATACGACACGCCCCGCAGAACCGGCCGCTCTCGATCATGCGTCATCGGCGCCGCTCGAAACGGTTTTTGTCGATGATGGCCCGCGTCTTGCATTGACCGCCACGTCATCGCAGCAGGGGCCGCTTCTTCTTTTCCTGCATGGCATCGGCGGCGGCCGTTCGAACTGGATATCGCAATTGCAGGCTGCCGCACCCACCATGCGCGCCGCCGCACTCGATCTCCGGGGTTATGGTGACAGCGCGCTCGGCCCGTCCCAAAGCACGATCGAGGATTATTGCGCCGACATCCTGCGCGTCGCCGAGGCGTTGAAGGTAGATCGCCTCGTCCTCTGCGGCCTGTCCTATGGTTCCTGGATCGCCACATCCTTTGCCATGCGCCATCCCCAACGATTGGCCGGCCTCGTGCTTTCCGGCGGCTGCACCGGCATGTCCGAGGCGCCGGCCGAGGAGCGCGAGGCTTTCCGCCGTTCGCGCCAGGTGCCGCTCGACGTCGGGCAGACGCCGGCCGATTTCGCACCCGCCGTCGTCGACGTGCTTGCCGGCCCGGATGCGAGTGACGAGCTGCGCGAAAAACTGCGCGCCTCGATGGCGGCGATCCCGGCCGCCACCTATCGCGATGCGCTTGATTGCTTCACCCACCCGCCGGAACGGTTCGATTTTTCGCGGCTCACCATGCCGGTGCTGATGATGACCGGCGAACACGACCGGCTTGCCCCGCCCGCCGAGATCCGCAGCGTGGCCGGCCGCATCGCCGGCAGTGCTCCGCATGCCTATGTGCGCTTCGAGACGATTGCCGGTGCCGGCCACGTCTGCAATGTCGAGCGTCCGGACCGATACAATGCCATACTGGCGCAATTTCTTTCGGAGTTGCCCATATGACCGCCCTTCCCAAACGCCAGCAGAACCGGATCGAACGCGAAAGGCGCATCCTCGACGCCGCCCTGCAGGTCTTTTCCGAAAGGGGGTATGTCGGCGCCTCGATGGACGATATCGCCGCCGGTGCCGGCCTCACCAAGCCGACGCTCTACCAGTATTTCCCGTCGAAGGACGAGCTCTTCACCGCCATGCTGACGCAGGAGCGCGATCACATGCTGGCGGATTTCGAGCATCCGTCCGCCTCCGGCATGGTCGCCGAGCTCTACGCCTTCTCCTGGCACTATGCCGAAACCGTGCTCCGGCCGGACATGCTGTCGCTCGCCCGGCTGATCATTTCCGAAGCACACCGGGCGCCGGATGTCGGCCGCGCCTACCAGGCATCCGGCCCGGACCGGCTGCTGGCCGGCATGATCTCCTACCTGAACCTGCAGAAGCAGGAAGGCCGGCTCGTCTTCGACGATGCCGAACTCGCCGCCGAAGACCTTTGGGGCCTGATCCTGTCTGCCCCGCGCAACAGGGCGCTGCACATTCCCGATGCACTGCCCGACCGCGCCACCATCGAACGTTACATCCGCAACGGCCTCGGCGTCTTCCTTCGCGCCTATTCCACCCGGCCGGCGGACGATCTTCTCGCCCTTGCAGCCCTCAAGCCGCCGACCGAAGCGCAACCGGAGCACACATGACCCTCGACGCTTTTCTTTCAGACCCCGCAAGCCGCTTCGCTACCGTCGCCATGACCGATACCAACGGGCTGTTGCGCGGCCAGATGGTTTCGGCGCGCTCGCTCGCAGGCATCGCCAAAAACGGCATGGGCATGTCGCCGGTGACGCTGGCGCTCGATCCGACCGACGTGGTGTTGAACGTTCCCGGCGTTTCGGACGATACGTCGGATTTCCACGACGATCCGCTCACCGTCGATCCGTCCACCGTCCGCCGCCTTCCCTGGTCGAAGCCGGGCCATGACTTGCTGGTGCTGTCCAACTATTCCGGCGCCGCCGCCGAGCTTTGCCCGCGCTCGATCCTGCGCCGGGTGCTGGAGCGTGCCAATGCCGCCGGCTTCGTGCCGCGCTACGGCCTGGAGCTGGAATACACGCTCTTCGATGAAACGCCGGAAAGTGCGCGCGAAAAGGGCTACCGCAACCTCAAGACCGCTACCCCGCACAAGAGCCACGACCTCGTGCTCTACCAGGTGCAGCAGACCGAGTGGTACGAGGCGGTGGCGGAGATGTGCGAACCGCTGGGCATCGACATCGCCAAGATGCATGAGGAGATCGGCGGCGGTTTTCTCGAAGCCTGCATCGCTGCCGGCACCGGGCTGGAGCCGGCCGACCAACTGGTCCTGCTCAAGAATTTCCTGCGGGCCTTGGCGCTACGCCAGGGCAAATGCATCACCTATATGCCGCGCTGGACCGAGGATGCCGACAGCCAGTCGATCCACGTGCATGTCAGTCTCACCGGCACGGACGGCAAGTCCGTCTTCTACGACCCGTCGGAAAAGAACAGCGTCTCGCCGCTCTTCCGGAATTTTATCGGCGGGCTGCAACGCTATATCGGCGACATGACATTGGTCTTCCAGCCGACCGTCAATTCCTACCGCCGCTTCGCACCCGGCACCTTTGCGCCGCCCGGCCTCACCTGGGGCTATGAGAACCGCACCACCTGCTTCCGCATCGTCGGCCATGACGCCGGTTCGCTCAGGGTGGAAAACCGCCTGCCGGGCGCCGACACCAATCCTTATCTCACCGTTGCCGCAACCGTCGCGGCCGGTGTTGCCGGCATCGTCGAAGGCATCGAGCCGGAGCCTGAGGTCGCCGGAAACGGGTATGCCCGGGCGGGAGAGGGGCCGGATTTCGCCCGCTCGATGCCGGAGGCGATCGAGCGCCTGCGCGGCTCGGCCTTTGCCCGCGACTGGCTCGGCAGCCGCTTCGTCGATGCCATCGCCACCAGCCGGCAAAGCCAGTTCGATGAATTTTGCAAGAAAGTGCCTGACGTGGAACTGCAACGTTTCTTCGATTTGGGGTAGCACGATGACATCAGACCTGCGCATGCAATTTCTCGAAGGCATGAGCCGGGCGGCGACCTTCGTCGCCGTGGCCACGACCGATGGCGACGCCGGGCGTTTCGGCGTCACGGTCAGTTCGCTCACCTCCGTCTCTGCCGATGGCGACGCCCCGTCGCTGCTCGTCTGCCTGCATCACCTGAGCCCGGCGGCATCGGCCATTCTCACGAACGGCACCTTTTGCGCCAATCTGCTGCACGAGGACCAACGGGAGATCTCCGATCTTTTCGCCGGCCGGCTTGCGGTCGCCGATCACACGGAGCGTTTTGCTCGAGCGGCCTGGTCGCACGGTCCGCAAGGCCAGCCGATGCTGGACGGGGCGACGGCGAGCTTCGAGTGCGAGGTGGCGACCTCCATGCCATGGGAAACGCATCACATCATCGTCGGCCGTGTAACCTCGGTGCGGCTGTCGGAAAGTCCGGCCGCCCTGCTTTATGGCCAACGTGCCTATCGCCGTGCCGTGCAGCTCGGCTCGACCATCTGAAGACGGAGGCGGCGACCGATCAATCGCCGCCTTTTCAATACTGGGCCGACGACAAGATCGGCATTCGGGAACCTAGAACTGGAGAGGATAATGACGGATCTATCTGAGGCGGGGCCGAACAGGCTTCGCAAAAATTCCCTCGGCCTCATCGCCGTAACCTTCATGGTCATCTCGGCGGCAGCGCCGCTGACCGGCGTCGCCGGCGCCGTGCCGATCGCCTTCCTGATCGGCAATGGCACGGGTGTGCCCGCGACGTTTCTTTTGATGACCCTGATTATGCTCGCCTTCTCGGTGGGTTATGTCGCCATGTCGCGCTACGTCAACAATGCCGGCGCCTTTTACGCCTACGCCGCCCGCGGTCTCGGCGGACGCATGGCCGGCGCGGTGGCGATCATCGCCGTGGTCGCCTATAACGCCATGCAGTTCGGCCTCATCGGCCTGCTCGGCGGCATCGCTTCCGGCGTCTTCGCCGGTTTCGGCCTTGTCCTGCCGTGGTGGGGATGGAGCCTGATCGCCATCCTGCTGGTGGCGGTGCTGGGCTACCGGCAGGTGGACCTGTCGGCGAAAGTGCTGATCGTGCTGGTGGCGCTGGAATATCTCGTCGTGCTCGTCGTCGATTTCGCCATTCTCGGCTCGGGCGGGGCGAGCGGCCTGTCGTTCAACTTCTTCGACAGCGGCGCCTTCTTCTCCGGTTCGCTGACGGCGGCGGTGCTGTTCTGCCTCGGTTCGTTCATCGGTTTCGAGGCGACGACCATCTATGCCGAAGAAGCCCGCGATCCCGAAAAGACCATTCCGCGCGCCACCTACCTTTCAGTGCTGATGATCGGCGTGTTCTTCGTCTTCACCACCTGGCTGATGATCGCCGGCGTCGGCGCTGACCAGCTGATGCCGACTGTGGGCGGGCTTGCCGATCCGACATCGTTCTTCTTCGACCTCGCCGGACAATATGTCGGCGGGCCGGTGCCGGCGATTGCGGGCCTGCTTCTGGTGTCGAGCCTGTTTGCGGCGCTCAGCGCCTTCCACAACTACATCGCCCGCTATTGCTACGTCGCCGGCCGCGAAGGCCTGCTGCCGGCCGCTTTCGGCCGTACGCATGATGCGCATCAGAGCCCGCATGTCGGTTCGGTGACGCAGTCGGTCATGGCACTGGTGGTGCTGGCGATCTTCGCCGGGCTGGGTCTCGATCCGGTGCTGCACATGTTCACCTGGATCAGCCAGGTCGGCACGCTCGGCGTGCTCGGCATGATGACCATCACCTCGCTGTCGGTCATCGCCTTCTTCCGCAAGTCCGGCAAGCCCGGTTCGCCGCTGGCGACCCTCATCCTGCCGGCCGTCTCGGGTTTGGTCATGGCGGCGCTGTTCGTCTACATCTTCATCAACTTCGGCGACCTCACCAGCACCAAGGGCGGCGCGCTCGGCATCATCCTGCCGGCCCTCATCCCGGTTGCCGGCATCGTCGGTTTCCTGATGGCCAGCCGGCTGCGTTCCGCCGATCCGGCCGCGTTTGCGCGGATGGGAGAGAACCGGGCGTAAGAAAGCAGCCGGGCCCCTTCTCCCTCGCGGGGAGAAGGGGTAGACGGCACCCTTTCATTCCACATGCGACTTTCCTGTCGTGTTCGGAAAAAGGGTGAGGGGCAATCGCCGTTTACGTGCGCGGCTTCAGGTTCTCGGGGTCGTAGAGCGGCTTGTAGCCGATGCCGACCACTTCGACCGGATAGGTCTCGGCAAAATACTCGACATTCAGCTTGCGGCCGACCTGGCAATGTGACCAGGGGAGGTAGGCGAGCGCGATATTCTTGCCGATCGTCGGGCCGAAGGCGATCGAGGTGGTGTAGGAGCGGCGGCCGAGTTCGTCGACCAGCACCGAGCCCGTTTCGGGATCGATGACCGGCAGCGTGCCGACCGGGTAACGCTTTACGCCCTTGGCGTCGACATTGTCGGTCATGACCAGCGTGCAGAGCATCGCCGGCTGGTGGTCGCGCGCCTTGTATTCCAGATGTTTGGCCTTGCCGCGAAAATCGGCGTCCTTGACCTTCGGGCGGGCAAGGTCGGCCTCGATCAGGTTGTACTGTGTCAGAAGGTCGGCGTTCTGCAGGCGCAGGCTCTTTTCCATGCGGCGCGAATTGGCATAGGTCTCGACGCCGAAGGCCATGACGCCGGTGGCACGCAGCGCATCCCAGACGGCAAGGCCGTCCTCGTATTTCATGTGCAGTTCCCAGCCCTGCTCGCCGACATAGGAGATGCGGAAGGCGGTGACAGGCTTGCCGGCAATTTCGATCTGCTTGATCGCCGCAAAAGCGAAGTTTTCGACGTCGAGGCCGGCCGGATCGGCCACCACTTGTCTCAGCGTCTCGCGGGCGTTCGGACCCCAGATGCCGATGGTGATGAATTTTTCCGAGACGTCGGTAATGGTAACGTCGAGGCCGCGATCTTCTGCGACGCGTTTCATGTAATGGAAGTCGCGCGGGCCGGCATCGGCGCCGTTGACCAGGCGGCAACGGTCGGCCATGCGGAACACGGTGAAATCGGCGCGCACCATGCCCTCGTCGTCGAGGAAGTGGGTGTAGATGCCCTTGCCGATGTTGGCGTCACCGCCGATCTTGGCGGCGCAGAGCCATTCCAGCAGCTCGACGTGATCGGGACCTTCGATATCCACCATGTGGAAATGCGACAGGTTGACGATGCCGCAATCCTCGCTCATCGCCAGATGTTCGGCGTTGGAAACACGCCAGAAATGCCTGTTGTCCCACTCGTTTTCACGCACCGGGACCTGGTTGCCGTATTTTTCGAGCAGGTGCTCGTTGGCGGCGTAGCCGTGGGCGCGTTCCCAGCCGCCGAGTTCCATGAAGTAGCCGCCAAGCTCCTTCTCGCGCTCGTAGAAGGGCGAGCGCTTGACATCGCGGCCGGTGCCGTAGGGTTCGCGGCTGTGAACGGCCGGGAAATAGATCTTCTGGGCAGCCTCGTAGCAGCGGCCCTCGATGAATTTTTCCGTCAGCTGGTGCGGGTAGAAGCGGGCGTAGTCGATCGAGTTGTGGTCGATCTCGGTGCGGCCGTCGGTCATCCAGTCGGCGATCAGCTTGCCGTAACCGGGACCGTCCTTGACCCAGATGGCGACGCAATACCACAGGCCGCGCACCTTCTGGCTTTCGCCGCAGGACGGGCCGCCAGCGGCGGACACCTGGAGGAGGCCGTTGAAGGAGTGGCTTTCATTGTAGCCGAGTTCGCCGAGGATCGGCGTCAGCTCCATGGCGCGTTCCAGCGGCGTGAGGATCTGCTCCATGTCGAGGTCGCGCTGCGACGGCGAAAGGCGGGCCTCGTTCTTCTCGAGAATGTCACGCGGGTGACACATGCGCGGATTGTCGGTCTCGTAATACCCCCACTCGATCTGGCCGCCCTCGGTGGTCTTCGGATCGCCGGTATCGCGCATGTAGGCGGAGTTGCCCTGGTCACGGAGCAGCGGGAAGCCGATCTCCTTGCCGGTCCCTTCGAATTCGTTGTACGGGCCGAAGAAGGTCAGTGGATGGTCGACCGGCATGACCGGCAGGTCTTCGCCAACCATTTCGGCGATCAGGCGGCCCCAGATGCCGGCACAGACGATGACATAGTCGGCCATGATTGTGCCACGATGGGTGACGACGCCCTTGATGCGGCCGTTCTCGACGATCAGCGACTGGGCCGGCGTATTGGAGAAGGCCTGCAACTTGCCGCTCTTTTCGGCGGCATCGACCAGCTTGCCGGCAACCGTCTGCGAGCGGGGGATGACCAGGCCGGCATCGGGGTCGAACAGGCCGCCCATCACCTGGTCTTCCTCGATCAGCGGGAATTTTTCCTTGATCTCGGCCGGGCCGACATAGTGGGCGCGGGTGCCGAAGGCCTTGGCGGAGGACAGCTTGCGCTTGATTTCTTCCATCCAGGCGTCGTCGCCGGTGCGTGCCACTTCCAGGCCGCCGATGCGGGCGTAGTGGCCCATCTTCTCGTAGAAATCGATGGAATATTGCGTCGTCCAGACCGAGAGGTAGTCGTGGCTGGTGGTGTAGCAGAAGTCGGAGGCGTGGGCGGTCGAGCCGATGTCGGTCGGAATGCCCGACTTGTCGATGCCGACGATGTCGTCCCATCCGCGCTCGATCAGGTGATGGGCGATCGAGGCACCGACGATGCCACCCAGTCCGACGATGACCACTTTCGCCTTGTTCGGAAACTCTGCCATTGATTGCGACCCCAGTTGGTATTGAATCCGGATTTTAGAATTTGCCGCGCCGCGACCAGAGCCTGTCTACGACATTCTCATCCTGCTGCACGACCAGCGCCGCGCCCGGAACATATCACTGATATCGCGGCGCAAACAGACTGGTATGCAGCTCCATGCGAACAAATACGCTCTCTTACGAAGCCGAGGGCGTAACGCAGTGAAAGCGACATATGGGCGGTTCGATGGCCTATTCGGCGATCAGCGGGTCGCCAGCGCGGTCGCAAACATGCCGAGTGCGAAAACGGTGTGGGCGACGAGGTTGAGCGCCCGCACCTTGTTGGGGTTCGGTGTCTTCGACGCCGCCCAGCCGATGCCGAGTCCCGGCTGCAGCAGGAACCAGCCGGCCCCGACGGTGACGATGCCGACGATGAAGGCGGGCAGGAAGGTTGGCGAGGCCAGCCAGGCCGGCCCCCAGACAACGGCGAGAATGAGCCCGTACAGGATGCCGACGGCATAATGGCTGGTCCAGCCGATGGCGAGTTCGTTCGGATGGCTTTCCGCATTGGCGATGGTGTCGTGAAAAACCTTGCCGCGGCCGAGATGCCAGAACCAGCGGCCGACCGGCGCCCAGTTCGGCGGGCTCTGTCCGAAAAACCGGGCAAGAATGATTGCCCATACATCCATGAAAACCGTGCCGCCGATGCCGATCGCGACGCCGCGCCAGAAAATATCGAACATGAAATCCTGAAATCCCGTCTTTGCCTGTTGCCGCCAGCAAACCATCGCATGCGCCATGATGCAAACGATTTCGGCCGCAATTCAAGGGTTTGCGAGGCGATGTGGTTTGCCGGCGATGCCACCGGCGGCAAAGGCGTCGCCGCCGGTCGCGGTTCGATGCGGTCAGTAGCCGAGCGCCACACCGTCCTTGCGGTGGTCGGTGGCGCCGAGCAGCACGCCGCGCTCGTGATCCATCCAGATCGCCTGGCAACTGCCGAGCGGCTCGTCGGCCCAGTCGACCCGATGGCCGCGGCCTTCGAGATCGGCCTTGATCTCTTCCGAATATGTCGTCTCCAGCGACAGCGTGCCCTCGAAAGCGAAGCTGCGCGGCGCTTCGCTCGCCTGCTGCGGGTCGAGGCCGCGGTCGAGCATGCCGGTGAGGATCTGGGCATGACCGACGGACTGGTACTGGCCGCCCATGACGCCGAAGGGCATCACGGCCTTGCCGTTCTTCTGCAGCATGGCGGGGATGATGGTGTGGAACGGCCGCTTGCGCGGGGCGATGGCGTTGGCATGGCCCGGCGTCAGCGAGAAACCCATGCCGCGATTTTGCAGCAGCACGCCGGATTTCGGGGCGTAGATGCCGCTGCCGAAAGCCCAGAAGACCGAGTTGATCAGCGACATGGCGTTGCGGTCCTTGTCGACGACGGTGACGTAGACGGTGTCCTTGTGGAGAGGCAGGTCCCATTCCGGGCCGGCCGTCGCGCGGTCCATGCGGATCTTTGCCCGCAGCGCATCGATGGCCCGGTCGGTCAGCACGTCGGCGACGTCGGTGGTCATGGCCGCCGGATCGGCGACGATGGCATCACGCTGCGCATAGGCCGCCTTCGATGCCTCGGCCAGGATATGGACACGGTCGGCTTCGCTGAGCAAGGCATCCGAAAGATCAAAACCTTCGAGGATGCGGGCGATGATCAGGGCAGCCAGCCCCTGGCCGTTCGGCGGGCATTCGAGCAGGGTGTGGCCGCGATAGTCTGCGGAAATTGGCTCGGTGAGGAAGGTCGAGAATTCGGCGAAGTCATCGAGTTCGTGCAGGCCACCCACGGCCTTGAGGACATCGACGATCTCTTCGGCCACGGCGCCCTGGTAGAAGGCGGAAGGCCCGTGCTTGGCGACGGCGCGCAGCGTGGCGCCGAGGGCGGGATTGGCCATGCGATCGCCGATGGCGGGCACGCGGCCTCCCGGCAGGTAGTGTTCGGTTGCGGCCGGATGGGCTTCGAGCTGGTCGCGATAGCGCTGCCAGTCGAGATAGACGCGCGGCGTGATGCGGTAGCCGTTTTCTGCCGCATCGATCGCCGGCGCCAGCACCTGGGCGAGATCGAGCTTGCCGAAATTGCCGATCAGCCGGCACCAGGCGTCGATGGCGCCGGGCACGGTGACGGAATGCACCGAGGTCTCGCCGATCGCCTCGATGTTGCGCTCGCGGTAGAAATCGAGATTGGCCCTGGCCGGCGCCCAGCCGGAGCCGTTGAGCGAAACCACCTTGCCGGATTCGGGCGCATACAGCGCAAAGCAGTCGCCGCCGATGCCGGTCGAATGCGGATCGACGACACATTGCACGGCAACGGCCGCCACGGCGGCATCGACGGCATTGCCGCCCTGCCGCAAGATATCCAGCGCCGCCAGCGTCGAGGCCGGATGGGAGGTCGCCGCCATTCCCTTTTCGGCGACGGCGACCGAACGTCCCGGCTGCATGAAGTCACGCATCGACATTTTATAAAACTCCTTGAACGATCTCGGCTCCCGACCCACCGCCCTCACGGCGGATCCTGTGTCGGATGCCATTGCTCGTTCTTCCAGGGCGCGGCGTCAAGGTGTGTCGTCATTCCCGATAGAGTGCTTTTTGCGAAGGATATGCTTCTGCCGCCTTGTGCCGCGCCGAAACCCTTTGTGTCCCAATTCAGGACTGAATTTTCCCACTTTTAGCTTTATGTGTTATGACAGAACAATTATCGCGTGTATTAACCATTGCCGGCGATTCGAATTGTGGAAACCGACGATCAGCATATATCTAGCGTAAACCACAATGATAAACACGCGGGCCGAGCCTGCCCATTTTGCTGCATTCAGGGTCTTCATTGGCAAGTTTCGATTTGAAAATACCGGCAGAAGTGCCGCCATTGAAAGCAACGACCACATTGTTGGGCGGGCTATCGATTGCGCGTATCGGCATGGTCGAGACGGCTGATGATTTCATCAGGCGGGCTTTGCAGGCGAGGGGCCGGCAGCAACGGCCATTCTATTCGTCTTCGGCCAATGGCCAAGTGATCGCGCAGTGTGCCCGCGACCGGTCCCTGCAGGATCTGATGCTGTTAAGCGACCAGATTCATGCCGACGGCATGCCGATGGTGCATTTCTCGCGCCTCTATTCTTCCCATCCCCTGTCCGAGCGTGTCGCGACGACCGATCTGGTCCATGTCGTGGCCGAGCGGGCGCAGGAGGTAGGGGTCAGTTTCTATTTCCTCGGCGGGGAAGAGAGCATCAATGCGCGTGCCGTCGATGCCATGCGCCTTGCCTATCCGGATCTCGTCTTTGCCGGACGCCGCAACGGATTTTTCAAGCCTGACGAGGAAGAGGAGGTTCTGGCGGATATCCGCGCGGCCGCTCCGGATATCCTCTGGGTCGGCTTGGGTTTTCCGCTGGAGCAGAAATTCATCACCCGCAACCTCGATCGCCTGCGCGGCATCGGCGTGATCAAGACGGCGGGCGGCCTCTTCGATTTCCTTTCGGGAAAGAACAGCCGCGCACCGTCCTGGATGCAGAAGGCCGGCCTGGAGTGGGCCTACCGCACATGGCTCGAACCGCGACGCTTGTTGATGCGGTATCTGGTGACCAATCCGGTTGCCATCCATGCGTTGCTGCGCCATTCCGATTGAGGCGCGGCGGGCTTGGCCCGAGCGCTTGCGCCGATGACTTTCCAATCCATTGACAGCCGGAGCGGCGGGCGTCTAGGCATTGCCGATGAACATCGCTTTTTATTCGCCGCTGAAATCGCCGAACCATCCGGTGCCGTCGGGCGACCGGCTGATGGCACGGCAGTTGATTGCGGCGATGCGACAGGCCGGGCACACGGTCACGGTCGCTTCCGAACTGCGCAGCTTCACGCCGACACCCGAAGGTGACGACCTGCCGGCCCTTCGCCTCGCCGCCGAAGCTGAAGTCGACCGCCTGTCGGGCGAATGGCGGGCGGCGGCTAAACCCGATGTCTGGTTCACCTATCACACCTATTACAAGGCGCCCGACCTGATCGGGCCTGTTCTGGCGCGCCGCTTCGGCATCGCCTATATGACGGCAGAGGCTTCCTATTCGCGGCGGCGCAATATCGGCGTCTGGGCGCAAGCGCAGGCGGAGCTGGCGGAAGCAGTGGCGATGGCGGCGGCGAATATCTGTTTCACGCAACGGGATAGGCAGGGCCTCGAACAGGCGGTGCCGTCCGCCTCGCTGGTCATGCTGCCGCCCTTTCTCGATCCGGGTCCGTTCCTGGCGTTGCCTCCAAAGCCCGAGCCCGGGCGATTGATCACGGTGGCGATGATGCGGCCGGGCGACAAGATGGCAAGCTATCGCCTGCTGGCTGCGGCGTTGGAGCGGATCGTCGATCTGCCCTGGACCCTGTCGGTCGTCGGTGACGGCCCGGCGCGTGACGAGGTGAGGGCGCTGTTTTCACCGTTTTCCCCGGGCCGGGTGACTTTCCATGGCGAAAGGGCGCCGGCGGAGATCGCCAGCCTGTTGTCGCAAAGTGCGATTTACGTCTGGCCGGGATGTGGCGAAGCCTACGGGCTGGCCTATCTGGAGGCCCAGGCGGCCAGCCTGCCCGTCGTCGCCCAGGCGACCGCGGGTGTTCCGGAAGTGGTTTCCCATGGCGCAACCGGGCTGCTGACGCCGCCGGACGATCCGGTCGCGTATGGTGAGGCGATCGCCCGGCTGCTGCTGGACGAGTCGGAGCGGCAGGCCCTGGCCGCCGCTGCCCGCAATTTTGCCCGCGACGAACGGTCGATGGCGCGGGCTTCGGTCATTCTCGACGATATTCTGAAGAGGCTCCAGGCAAACGCATGAACGACACGATGGCATGGGCGCCCCTGATGGCCGAACTCGACCGCTGGCAGGCGGCGGGACGGATCGCCGACCTCTGGCTGCGGGACGACGATGCGGTCGAGCCGACACCGGCCCTCGACAGGTTGTTGGCGCTGACCGGCGAGCACGACGTGCCTTTGACACTTGCGGTCATTCCCGAACATACCGGCGCGGCGCTGGCGGCGCGTCTCGACCGGGCGCCCTGGGCGGAGGTCGCCGTCCATGGCTGGTCGCATCACAACCATGCGCCCGCGACGGAGAAGAAGCAGGAGCTCGGTGCACATCGGCCGGTGGACATCGTGCTCGGCGAACTCGGCGCCGGTTTCGACAAGCTTGCCGCCCTGCACAAGCCGCGTTTCGTTCCGATGCTGGTGCCGCCATGGAACCGCATCGGCGCTGCCGTGGTCTCCGGCCTGCCGGATCTCGGATTCAAGGCGTTGTCAGTTTTCGGAGCGGAAAAATCCGGACCGCTGCATCTCCTCAATACCCATGTCGACCTGATGGACTGGCACGGCACGCGCGGCGGACGCGACCATGGCGTCCTGGCGACAGAGCTTGCCGCGAGATTGAAGCTGGTGTTCGAACAGGGCGGAGCGACCGGTTTACTCACCCATCACCTCGTCCATGACGAGCAGGCCTGGCTGTTTCTCGAAACGCTGTTGGCATTGACGAAAAACCATGCCGGATGCCGGTGGCGAACGGCGGCGGCCCTGATCCTATAGGTCGATGACCTGGCGGTCGCGACCGTTGAAGGCCTCGGGGAATTCGCGTTTGGCTGCAGCCTCGATGGCGTCCAGCTCGTCGTCGGTCCGCGCCGGCAAGTGATGGATGAAGGCGATGCGCTTGGCGTCCGCCGCCCTGGCAAGCCGGATCGCCTGCTGCCAGGTCGAATGGCCGTAACCGCGATACCGCGCCATCTCGCTGTCGACATAGGTGCAGTCGTAGAGGAAAAGATCGGCATCGCGGATCAGCTCGATGACGGCGGGGTCGAGAATGCCGGGCGTATGCTCGGTGTCGGTGACGACGCAGACCGTCTTGCCGGCCCATTCGACGCGGTAGCCGATGGCGCCGCCGGGGTGGACGAGATTGCTGGTCCGGATGCGGATGCCCGGACGGGGGGTCAGCACGTCGCCGGCGCGAAAATCGCGCGCCGAAAGCCGGGCGCAGCAGATATCGGGTTCGACCGGGAACCAGGGCGGCCGCATGAACTGGCGGATCATCTCCTCGGTGGTCATCTTGCCCGCCATATGGCCGGACCACATCGTCACCGCCATGGTGGTGTTATAGAGCGGCATGAAATAGGGCAGGCCGACGATATGGTCGTAATGGCAGTGGGAGAAGAACAGGTCGATGTCGGTCACACCTTCGGCAAGCATCGCAGCTCCCGCTTCGCGGATGCCGGAGCCTGCGTCGAAAAGGAGCCTGTAGGGACCGCATTGCATTTCGACGCAGATCGTGTTGCCGCCGTAACGCTGAAACTCCGGACCCGACACCGGTATGCTTCCTCTGACGCCCCAAAATCGCACTCGAAACACGTCGCTGATCACTCTGTCACATTTCCCTTGGGGTTTCGGTTTTCCGTCTGGCGCTCCCTAGAGGCAATGATCCCAGAATTGCCGAATTGAAATTAATAGAGTGTACCGTTTTCCCTGCCTCGCCAAGCTGGCTCAGTCCTAATTTTGCCATGGTAAACAAAATCCGACCGTTATGCGAGTCGGTATTTGCCGGTCGCCAATGGCGCCGGGCTGCGGGGAAATTCGTCAGGTCAGGCACGGGCGCAGGGTACGCCGTCCGGTCAGTGCTGGCGTTCGCGGCTGCGGGCTTCGGTGAGTTCGGACGTGGTGTGGCTCAGGCGGTCGGCAAGCACGCGCATGATCTCGATGGTGATTTCGGGAAAGTCGACGAGAAGCTTGAGGAAATGGTCCTTGCCGATGCGCAGTACCTCCATTGGGGAGCTGGCCATGACGGTGGCGGTGCGCGAGACGTCGCAGAGGATGGCGATCTCGCCGACGATGGAATTGGTCTCCAGTTCGGTGATCTTGATCTGCCCGTTGGGCGAATCCACCAGGATGTCGGCCTTGCCCGACAGGATGACATAGGCGGCGTCACCGAGATCGCCTTGCCGGAAAAGCACCTCGCCGGCGGAGTAACTCATGCGGTCGGAGGTGAAGGCAAGCAGCTTCAGTTTTGCCGGGGGTACGCCGGCAAAAAGCGAGACTTGTTTCAGCGTTTGAACTTCGTCCTTGAGCAGCATGGTCTTCATTCCCCGAAAACGTTCCGACTGGAATAGCATATACTGTCAGGAAGGCACCAGTTGTTTGGCTTCGTCCTTGTTCGAGATCAAGTCCGGCTTGCCATCGGCCGTCAGCGTGCCGCGCTCGAAGACGACGACGCGGTCGAAGAGCGTCGTCAGGGCCGGATTGGAGAGGACCCAGACGACAGCCGGGTTGTTCTTGTTGTGCCTGGTCAATTCCAGGACGTTGCGAACGATCTGGTCCTGTATGCGGTGGTCCAGGCCAGGCAGCGGCCGGTTGAAGATGTAATAGTCCGAATGACGGATCAGCGATCGGGCAAGCCCCACCTTCTGGCGCTGCACGCCCGTCAGCCGCCGGCCACCGGCGCCGACATGGTAGTTCAGCCCCAGCGCCAGCACCTGATCGTAGAGGCCGAGCGTATTCAGGAGCGTGCGGGCGATGGTGCGGATGCGTTCCGAGCCGTCGGCATGCTTGTGGCTGATGCGGCCGAACAGCACATTGTCCATCACGCTGGCGGATGCCATGTAGCGGCTGTTGTCGTAGCGCTCGATCTCGTCTTCCATGTCCTTCGGCAGGTTGTCGTGGAAGATCTTCCGCGCCCTGACGATCTCGGCCATGAGGTCGTCGTTCAGGAGACCGAAGCGGTGCCGGGGCTCGATATAGGCGAAGCTCAGCTTGATGATCTTGTAGCGCTCGTTGTCGGTCACTTCCTCGAAGGACTTTCCGCGCAGCTTCTGCAGCAGCAGCTGGTATTCCGGAATGTCTTCCGGCGTCATGAAGGTCAGCTGCTGGAAGAACGGGTGGTCCGGCGGCAGGTCGGCGAAGAGTTCGACGGCGTTTTCGGCGATTTCGTAACCCATCTGGAAAAGCCTGGGTCCGAGGCCCGTCTGCTGCATCACCGAGCGGAAATAGCGGTTCTGCCCGATGGCACGCCCTTTCAGCGTCATGCCCGTCGTCGTGCCGAACAGAAGGTTCTCGCCGACGGTGGCTTCGCGATTGTAGCTGTCGGGCTCGAAGGTGACGATAAGGCTGTTCAGCCCTTCGGTATCCAGTTCCTCGCGCAAGGCGTGACGCATCTCGACGATGCGGGCGGCGAGGTCCGGGTTTTCGGAAGGGTCGAATGTCGAGCGTAGGGCGAGGTCGAGAATGTCCTTGGACAGGAGGACGGCATCGAGGACCGTGCGCACCGATGCGAAGAGATGATCCGGCCCCTCGGCGCCGGCAGTGCTGTAATCGATCCAGTCACTATTGATGTCGTAGTCCGGATTGCCTGCCAGCCGGGCCTCGTTGATCTCCCAGCGATGGTGGTTTTCGCCCTGCTCGTCGTAGACGGCCGGCGTCAGCGGCGCATGTTTCAGGCCGTAGAGCAGATTGTCGCCCAGCGTGCCGTGGAACATGTAGACCTCGGCCGCGGCATAGGAGATTTTCCGGCCGGTGACCGATTCCGGCAGATCCCAGAGATCGTCGCCGCCGGCAACGACCTTGCCGCTCTCCGGCCAGATCATCCGGGCGACGGCTTCTGCCAGTGCTTCCCCGCCCAGCACGGCGACATGTTCACCGGGGGTGATCTGCAGCGACACGCGTTCGAGCAGTTTGGCGCCGCTATCGTCGACGAGCGAAAGATTGACGGCGGCGAGCGGCGACTTGAGCGCCTGGTCGTTATCGGCGGCGACCGCCTGCAGTTTCGGATCCAGAAGCCGGTCGACCTGGAACTGCTCGACCACCTGCACATATTTCACCTGTACGTCCTGGCGGGTCTGGTCCCAGTCGATCAGGTCCTTGAGCGGACCGGGCAGGTCCTTGTAGGCGTTGATGACGGCGACGAGCTGGCCGACGTCGAGCCGGCCGTTCAGTGCCAGATACCCGCCGATGCAGTAGAAGAGGAACGGCGTCACTTGGGCGAGGAAGTTGTTGATGAACTTGACCAGGAATTTCCACTGGTAGAGGTCGTAGCGGATCTTGAAGATGTGGCCGAGGCGGGCGGAAATGTCGGCACGCTCGAAGTTCGAGGTGTCGAAGGCATGAATGGTGCTGATGCCGTCGACGATCTCGCTGACGCGGCCGGACAGCTCGCGGGCCGTCAACTGCCGCTCTCGGCCGAGGACCAGCAGCCGTTTGCGCATGCGCGGGATGATGACCGCCTGCACGACGACGATCAGCGCGGCGATCATGCCCAGCCAGAAATGCTGCATGAAGATGAAGATCAGCGCCGTCAGGGCCTGGCCGCCGAGCAGGGCCGGCTGGACGAAGGCATCGCCGGTGAAGCCGCCGAGCGGCTCCACCTCGTCCTTGATCATGCTGGCGATCTCGGCGCCCTTGACACGCTTGAACTGGCCGGGCGGGAAACGCAGGATACGATCGACGAGCTCGAAGCGGATGCGGCGCAGCAGGCGTTCGCCGAGGCGGCCCTTGTAGGTGTTGATATAGAGTTTGAAGAGACCGTTGACGATCACCAGCAGCAGGAAGACCATGCTGAGGGCGAACAGGGTCTGCACGCGGTTCAGCTCAAGCCCCGGAAAGAGCACGACATTGCCGATCAGCGGCAGCGAGAACTCCAGGTGCATGAACAGCTGGGTCGCTCCATCCGTTTCGAAACCCTTGCCCTGGATCGGACCGTTGACGATCTGTTTCGGCAGGTCGAAGGAGAGGAAATACGGAATCATCGACAGGGCGACGACGAACAGAATCCAGATCTGTTGACGGCTCGTATGTTTCCAGATGTAGCGGCTGAGACGATTTTCCATAGACAGATCAGATGATACGAGAAGGCATGAAACGAGGCAGGGCCGCACCCTCGCCCTCGGAAGGTTGCGCGGAAGCGATCGCGGAAGGCAAATCTTTACGCGCCTGCCTCAGTCGTGGGGCGAAACATAACAGTTTTTAAATCGATCTGTAAGCGGCGTTCGATCGCCGTTGTCGCCGATATGAAAAACCGTGTGAACGCCGTGAGCTTGCCCGCTGCGCGGGGGATATGCGGGGCGGGAGCGTTTTCTTGCACCCGATGCCGGCCGCGGTCAAGAATAAAAACGGAGATATCCTCCGTTTTTATTCCGATGGAAGGATCGGCGCAGGGAGGAGGGAGCGCAGAACAGCTGCGGAGCGTTGCGCACCATCCAGATCCAGCGCATAGGCCGGCGGTTTTGGCCGCGACAGGGCTTCCCGGATCTTTTGCGTCATCGATGCGGCCGTCAGATCGGCTTCGGTCAGCACCGATGCGATGTTCATCGCTTCGAGACGGCGTGCGCGCACCGGCTGTTCGGTCTCGCCGCCGGCCGTGAACGGCACCAGCAGGGACCGGCATCCGGCGCGAAGAATGTCGCAGACCGTGTTGTAACCGGCCTGCGACACCGAGAGTTTCGCGCCGGCGAGCAGGCTGGCGAAATCCTGGCGGAACCGCACGAGGCTGACGCCAGCCGGCGCTTCTGCCGCCAGCGCGTCAAAATCCGCCTGCGGCAGGTTCGGCCCGGTGATCAGACACCAGGAGCCGACTTCGGGAATGGCGCGGGCGGCATCGCAGGCGGCACGGATCACGTCGCGGCCGACGGCACCGCCACCGGCGGACACGACGATGTCGAAGGTTTCAGTCGGAGGCGCCGGCGGCGGCGCGGCGACGATGCCGGTATAGACGATCCGGTCGGCGATCTCGCCGGCGAGCGGAAAGGTTTCCTCGATGCGGGCGAAGGAGGGATCGCCATGCACCAGCACGCGGTCGAAATGCGCCTTGACCAGCGCGACGGTTTCTTCGTCGCGGCCGGGCTTGGAGCGCTCCTGAAGGATGTCGCGCAGCGAGGTGACGACGCGGGGGCGCGGATTCATGGCCTCGATTGCCGCAAGCAGCGGCAGCAGCTCGAAACGCACCTGCCGTCGGCCGAACGGAAAGGCCTCGATGACGACGATATCGGGAGCGGTTTCCTGGAAGGCATCGAGCAGCATCTGCGTGCGGCGAGCCTTGAACGCATCATCGACCGGCCGGCCTTCGGCATCGGCGATGCCGGAGAAACCGGCGTCGCCGGCAACGATGGTCGGCAGGGCGACGTGGCGCATGCCGGGACCGGGAAAACCGGCAACCGGCGTGCCGCCGGTCACCATCGTCACCGCGAAACCATCCTCGCCGAGCGCACGCGCAATGCGGCTCGCCCTGGCGAGATGGCCGATGCCCAGCAGATGCTGGACGTAGAAGAAGACCCGCGGTGCGCGGCGGACCGTATCGTGGGTCATGTTTGCCGCCATTCCTGCTCGAACAGCGCCGTCAGTTGCCGGATGCTGACCTTGTTGTCGAAATGCGTGCGGACGCGTTCTTCGGTGGCATCGGCAAGCCGGGCGCGCAAGCCGGGTGCGATGATCAACCTTTCCAATGCGTATGCCAGTTCCTGCGGATTGTCGGGGGGCACAAGAAGCCCGTTTTCTCCATCGCGCAGCAGTTCGGGAACCCCTGAAATCGCTGTCGAAACGCAGACCAGCCGCTGGCTCGACGCCTCGACCAGCACGTTCGGCAATCCGTCCCGGTCGCCGTCGGCGGTGATGCGGCAGGCAAGCGCGAAGATATCGCTTCTGCGATAGGCGTCGAGCACATCCTTCTGGTCGAGCGCGCCTCGCCAGGCAATGCGCGCCTCGATTCCCAGTTCGGATGCCAGCGCCTTCAGCGTGGCGATTTCGGGACCGCTGCCGATATGCTCGAAGCGCCAATGCAAACTGCCGGGCAAGAGGGCAAGCGCCCGCAGCAGCACGTCGTAACCCTTTTTCTCGACGGCCCGTCCGACGCTGAGGATCGTCACGGTTTCGGCGGCGTTGCTGCCGTCATGCGGTGGCCGCGCTCCCTCGAACGGGGCGAAGCGGGTGAGGTCGAGGCCATGATAGCTGAGATGCACATTGTCCTTGCCACCCGCCAGCTTTCTCAGATGGTCGAAGCCGGTATGCGTGCAGGTCACGGTCCAGCGGGTGCTTTCGAGCTTGCTGGCAAGCTCCCAGCTCTCCGAGGTCCAGATGTCCTTGGCATGCGCCGAGCAGGTCCACGGCGTGCCGGTCATCAGGCTGGCGTAACGGGCGACGGAGGCCGGCGTGTGGATGAAATGCGCGTGCAGCCAGGCACCGCCCTGCGGCCATTCCGCCGCTAGCACGGCGGCCTGCCCCAGGCGTCGGAAGCGGTTGCGGGTGAAGTCGCGCCGGAGGTCGGCGAGAAAGGCGGAGAAGGCGGCCTTGAAGCCGGGCAGCTTGCGCGCCTTCAGCCAGGAGCGGAAAACCCTGAGCGGCTCCTCGTGGAGATATTCCGGCAGGTAGTGGACCGGTGCGCGGATCTCGTCGTGCACGGGGTGCCGCTTCTTGTCCGTCGGCCGGCGTAGCGCCACCAGCGTCAGGTCGAAGCCGGCCTGTTCGAGGCCGAGCAGTTCCTGGGCGATGAAGGTTTCCGAGAGCCGCGGATATCCCTTCAGGACGACGACGATTTTCCTGTTGTCCGGCAAGCGCTCTGCCTATCTCTTGATCACGCGCAGCGGCTCCTTGCCGCCGCGGCCGTCGATCCAGTCTCCGACGATGCGCGAGATATTCGGCAACCCTTCCAAGCGCAAGCCCTTGGCGTTCACCGAGGGCGGGTTGCGTGAGGGCAGGGCTTTCAGCGCCGCGGCAAACCGCAGCGGATCGGCGGATTCCTCCGGCAGCAGCATGTCGATCAGCCCGAGTTCGGCGGCGCGCTGCGCCCGGATCAGCTGTTCCTGGCGCGGCACGATGCGTGGCACGATCAGCGCCGGCTTGTCGAAGGATAGGATCTCGCAATAGGTGTTGTAACCGCCCATGGCGACGACCGCCTTGGCGCCGGCGATCAGTTCCTCCATGCGGTTGTCGAACTCGATCACTTCGATATAGGGGATCTTCGAACCTTTGCGCACCAGCTTGCGGCGCTGCTTGGCAGGCATGTAGGGACCGAGCACCATCAGGGCGCGGTGGGTCAGCGTCGGGTCCTGCTGGTAGGCATGGATGACGTCATGGATCAGTTCGGCACCGTCGCCGCCGCCGCCGGTGGTGACGAGAATGTAGTCGCCGCTCGGCCGATGGTCGTCGCCATGGTCATGCGAAACGCTGCGCTGCAGGAAGCCGACGAAATCCATTTTCGAGCGCACGGCGGGAGGCACGTCGAGCCCGACCAGCGGATCGTAGAAATCCGGCGGGCCGTAGACCCAGATGCGATCGTAATATTGCCCGATCTTGCGCATCACGTCGTTGCGCTTCCATTCGGCGTCGAGCAGGTGCGGCGCATCCATGACCTCGCGCAGGCCGAGAACCAGCGTCGTGCCGCGAGTCTTGAGATAAGCGAGCGTTTCCTCGACTTCGCCGCGCAGGCCCATCGGCTCCTTGTCGACGATGAAGATGTCGGGTTCGAAGGTCTCCGCCGTATGGCGGATGATCGACTGGCGCATCTTCAGCGTTTCATGCAGGTCGATATGTTTTTCCAGCGAGGTATATTCGCCGTTGCGGAGCTTGATGACACTCGGGATCTTCACGAAGTCGACGCGGGCGCGATAATCGAAGGCGCCGGCGATCGTCGCCCCCGAGATGATCAGGATGTTGAGCCCGCGATAATCCTCGACAAGGGAATGGGCGATCGTGCGGCAGCGCCTGAGGTGACCGAGCCCGAACGTGTCATGGCTATACATCAGGATGCGGGCATCTTCGAAACGGCGCATCATGCGCTGACCTTCCAATCGGCCCCGTCCGGACCAGCTTTACGGTTACAGGTGCTGTTCATCGTCGAATCCGTTACTTGTACGGATCGGCCGCGTCGCGCAAGCCGTCTCCCAGAAAATTGAATGCCAGTATCACCAGGATCACAGGAATGGTCGGGAACAAAAGCCAGGGATAGAAGGCGATGACGCTCACGCTCCTGGCTTCGGTGAGAAGAATGCCCCAGCTGGTGATCGGCGGCCGCAGGCCGAGGCCGAGGAAGCTGAGCGCCGTCTCGCCGAGAATCATTCCGGGGATCGATATGGTCGCGGTGGCAATGAGATGGGACATGAATCCGGGCACCAGGTGGCGGCCGATGATGCGGCTCGACTTCGCCCCCATCAGCTGCGCCGCCAGCACGTAATCCTCTTCGCGCAGCGACAGGAGTTTTGACCGTACGGCGCGGGCAAGTCCCGTCCAGTCGAGCAGGCCGAGGATGAGGGTGATGCCGAGATAGATGAGGATCGGGCTCCAGGTCACCGGCATGATTGCCGCCAGCGCCATCCACAGCGGAATGCTCGGGATCGACTGCAGCACCTCGATGATGCGCTGCGCCACGAGGTCGAAAATGCCGCCGTGATAACCGGCCAGCCCGCCGATGACGATGCCGAGGATGAAGCTGACGGTGATGCCGAGCAGGCCGATGGTCAGCGAGATGCGGGCGCCGTAGATGATGCGCGACAGCACGTCGCGGCCGAGCCGGTCGGTGCCGAGCAGGAAGAACTGCCCGTCCTTGGCCGGACAGACGAAATGCGTGCTGGCATCGAACAGGCCCCAGAACCGGTAGGGATCGCCGCTGCAGAAGAAACGCAGCGGTTCGATGTCGTCGGGTTTTTCGGTGTAGACGCGCCGCAGCGTATCCATGTCCAGCGTCATTTCCCGCCCGTAGACGAACGGGCCGACGAAGGTGCCGTCATGGAAGAGATGGATGCCTTGCGGCGGCGCATGGATGAAATCGACATTGCGGCTGTGCAGGTTGTAGGGCGCCAGGAACTCGCTGACGAGGATCATCAGGTAGAGCACGGCGAGGAAGATGCCGGAGGCAAGCGCCAGCTTGTGCCGCTTGAATTTCCACCACATCAGACGCAGCTGCGAGGCGCTGTTGACGCGGATCTGCGCCGGCGTCATCTCCTTGAGCGCATAGGGGTCGAAAGGCGCGGTGGAGACGAAATGCGCCAGCGGCGCGCCGGATTCGGGAAGAGGCGATGACGTCACTTGGCACTCCCACCCTGAAGCCGGATGCGCGGATCGAGAAAGGCGAGCGCGATGTCCGATATTAGCATGCCGATCACCGTCAGGAAGGCGAGGAACATCAGGAACGAGCCCGCCAGATACATATCCTGGCTTTGCAACGCCTTGATGAGCATCGGCCCCGTCGTTTCCAGCGACAGCACGATGGCGGTGATTTCGGCGCCGGAGATGATCTGCGGCAGGATCGAGCCGATATCGGCGACGAAGAAATTCAGCGACATGCGCAGCGGATATTTGATGAGCGCCCGGAAGGGATGCAGCCCCTTGGCGCGGGCGGTGACGACATATTGCTTCTGCAACTCGTCGAGAAGGTTGGCGCGCAGGCGCCGGATCATGCCGGCCGTGCCGGCGGTGCCGACGATGATCACCGGAATCCAGAGATGTTCCAGGATCGACTTCGCCTTTTCCCAGCTCATCGGCTCGCCAAGGAATTTCTGGTCCATCAGGTGGCCGATCGAGATGCCGAACCAGATGTTGGCGAAATACATCAGGATCAGCGCCAGCGTGAAGTTGGGGATGGCGATGCCGAGCAGGCCGAGGAAGGTCAGGCCGTAGTCTCCCCAGCTATATTGATGGGTCGCCGAATAGATGCCGATGGGAAACGCTACCAGCCAGGTGACGAGGATGGTGCAGAAGGAGACGAGGATCGTCAACCACAGGCGGTCGCCGACCACTTCGTTGACGGGCAGCTGGTATTCGAAGGAATAGCCGAAATCGCCGGTCAGCATGCCACCGACCCAGTGGAAATAGCGCAGGATCGGCGGTTTGTCGAAACCGTACTGCGCCCTGAGCTCTTCGATTTCCTGCATGTCCACGCCTTCGCCCTGCGCCTGCAGTTCGGAGATGTAGCTCTCGAAATAGTCGCCCGGCGGCAGTTCGATGATGGTGAAGATCAGCGCCGAGATGATCAGCAACGTCGGGATCATCGCGGCGATGCGCCACAGGATGTATCGCATCATCATCAGGCGATATCCTCGCCGTACCAGAACGTATCGGGCATGTAGACACCGAGGTAGCAGGTGGGATCGAAACCGTAGAGGCCGCGCTCGGGCACGTTGCGCATATGCGCCGAGCGCAGGATCGGCTGCAGCGTCTGGTTGACGATGCCGATGGAGAAGACCTGGTCGGTATAGATCGCCAGCATCTCGCCCCAGATGTCGGTGCGTTCTTCCGGCGTGCGGGCGTGATACCAGCTCTTCAGGAGCTCGACGAGCCGGGCGGCCTCGGCAACCTCGGGCGCATGGCCCTTCTGGCCGTTGGACAGGTAATGCATGCCCCAGACCGGCCATTGCAGCTGGTCGTCGGTGGTCGGCGCCAGCTGGCTGGGGTTCATGTCGCGGGTGGGTACGCCGTTTTCGAGGCCGGGCCACATGGTCATCATGATCTGGCCGCCCATGGTGCGCGAGCGGAAGACGTCGCGCTGCGAGGTGCGGATGAACAGCGAAATGCCGATCTTGCGCCAATGGTCGGTGATCAGTTCCAGCACGTCGGTGTCGAGCGTACTTTCGCCGGCGGTCTCGACGACGATCTGTGCCTCCCGCCCGTCCGGCAGCAGCCGGATGCCGTCGCTGTCGCGGTTCTGCAGGCCGAGTTCGTCCAGCAGCCTGTTGGCGGCATCGGGATCGTGGCTGCTCCACGCGGCGGCATATTCCGGTTTGTACAGCGGGCTGTCGGGCAGGATCGTGTCGCTGCTCGGCCTGGCGAGCCCGTAGAACACCACCTTGTTGATTTCCTCGCGGTCGATGGCAAGCGACAGCGCCCGGCGGAAACGCGCATCCTGCAGCAAGCCCCGCCAGGTTTCGTCGCCATAATTGAGGTTGGGCAGCAGCGCGATCTTCGAGCCGCGCGTCGCTTTCCACAGGCCGACCTTCACCGGATAGCGTTTCTCGGCATCCTTGAGGAAGGCGTAATCGGCAAAATCGATGCCGGTCGCCTGCAGGTCGCTTTCGCCGGTGCAGGCCTTGGCGGTGATGATCGAGGACGAGCTGACGTTGAGCAGGAAACGATCGATATAGGGCAGCTGCGTGCCGTTCTGGTCGACGCGGTGGAAATAGGGATTGCGCTCGAACACGAATTGTTCGGCTGGCGGCTTCGTGGTGTTGCGCCAGGGGTCGAGCGTCGGCAGCTCGGGGTTTTCCGGCCGGTAGCTGCGCGACATCTTGATGTGCAGGTCGACCCAGCTCTTGGTGCGCTGTTCCTTCATCAGGCCGGCCAGGCGGTTGGCGTTCTGGTACTTCTGGTGGAACTGCTGCATGTAATGCGCCGGCATGACGATGGTCAGCGGCTGCGGCGCGGCCAGGCGCGGCAGGAAATCCGGGTTGGGACCGTCCCAGCTGTAGCGCACCGTCAGCTCGTCGATCACCTCGAAGCGCGGCGGCTTGCCGTCGACCAGAAGATCGGTCGGCAACCCGCCCTTGCGCAGGTTCTCGTCGAGGATGACGTCCTCCCAGCAATAGCGGAAATCTTCCGCGGTGAAGAGCCGGCCGTCCGACCAGCGGTGGCCTGCACGGATCTTGAAGGTGAAGACCTTTTCATCGACATGCTCGTAGCTTTCGAGGATATCGGCGGAAAGATCGAGCTTGTCGTCGTAGCCGACGAGCCGGGCATAACCGCAAATGGTCATCAGGCGGATGTCCTTGGCGCTGCCGATCAGCATGCGCGCGGTGCCGCCATATTTGCCGACGTCCCGGCCCATGGCGGCGAGGTCCACGACCCGCGGGTTCTTTGGCAGGCGCCCGGCCGCGGTCGGCAGCTTGCCGGCATTCATCAGCGGGACCAAGAAATCGGGTTCGAGGCGACGTGCTGCGGCTGTGGCCGGAATGGCCGTCGAGGCAAGCATTGCCAGGAGCGTTCTGCGCCGGATCATGGCTGCAATTCCCTGACATCGGCGTTCCGGCGCGCCAGGACGATATGCCCGCCGCCGAGATCCGCCGCCGCCAGCGCGTTGTCATCGTTATCGGCGCGAAACTGCGCAGCCCAGCTTGCCGTTCCCGTCGCGCCGCAGGCCTGCACGGCGGCGAAATCCAGCGGCCGGTCGAGATCGGGGAAGGGAACGGCGGCCAGCAGGGCCTTGGTGTAGGGGTGCACGGGCGAGCGCATCAGCGTCTCGCGCGGCGCAAGCTCGACGATGCGACCGCCGCACATCACCGCGATGCGGTCGGCCATGTAGTCGACCACGGCGAGATTGTGGGAAATGAAGAAGTAGGTGAGGCCCAATTCTTTCTGCAGATCCTTGAGAAGGTTGAGGATCTGGGCCTGCACCGACACGTCGAGCGCCGAGACCGGCTCGTCGCAGATCATCAGGTCCGGTCCGAGCGCCAGGGCGCGGGCGATGCCGATGCGCTGGCGCTGGCCGCCGGAAAAGCTGTGCGGGTAGCGGTTCAGCGCGCTCTGGTCGAGGCCGATCGCCTGGACCAGGCGCAACACCTTTTCCTTGCGCTCCTGCGCCGAGCCGCGATCGTGGATTTCCAGCGGTTCGCTCAGGATATTCTGGATGGTCATGCGCGGCGACAGCGAAGACACAGGGTCCTGGAAGACCATCTGGATCTTGGTGCGCAGGGTCTTGAGGTCGTTGCCCTCGGACGACAGCACGTCAATCGCCTTGCCGTCGCGGTCGAAATAGGTGACGGAGCCGGAATCCGGCGTTACCGCCCGCATGACGATCTTGCTCAGCGTGCTCTTGCCGCAGCCGCTTTCACCGACGATGCCGAGACATTCGCCGCGACGCACGTCGAAGCTGACGTCATCGACGGCACGTACGCCGGCGGCGGTGTTTTTCCCGAACCAGCTGGATTTGCGCGTGCCGTAAGTCTTTATGACGTTGCGCACGGAGAGGAGGATCTCGGGTCCTTGCCTCTCCTGCTTCCGTTTGCCGATCAGCGTGTCGGCATTGACGGGAATTTCCCGCAGCGCCTTCAGTCGCTCGCCGGGTTTCATGTCGAAATGCGGCACGGCCGCCATCAGCCCCTTGAGATAGGGATGCGCCGGCCGGCGGAAGATCGTTTCGACCGGCCCCGCCTCCATGATCTCGCCGCGATAGATCACCACCACCTCGTCGGCGACGTTGGCCACGACGCCGAGGTCGTGGGTGATCAGCAGCATCGCCATGTTAAGCTTGGCCTGCAACTCGCGCAAAAGCTGGAGGATCTGCGCCTGGATGGTGACGTCGAGCGCGGTGGTCGGTTCGTCCGCAATCAGCAGGGAGGGGCGGCAGATCAGCGCCATGGCGATCATGGTGCGCTGCCGCATGCCGCCCGAAAGCTCGAAGGGATACATCTCGCGGGTGCGGGCAGGATTGGCAAAACCCACCAGGCCCAGCATCTCCTCGACACGGTCGCGCGTTTCCGCCTTGCTGACCGGTTCGTGGATGCGCAAAGCCTCGCCGACCTGGTTGCCGATCGTGTGCAACGGCGAAAGCGAGGTCATCGGCTCCTGAAAGATCTTGCCGAGCCGGCGACCGCGCAGGTCGCGGATCGCCTTGCCGTCGCGCGGCAGGGACAGGATGTCGATCGGATTGCCGGGATTTTCGGGATCGCAGAACAGGATACGGCCGGTGGCGGAGGCGGTATTCGGCAGGATGCCCATCACCGCCTGGCTGATCACCGATTTGCCGGAGCCGGATTCGCCGACCAGCGCCGTCACTTTGCCAGGCAGAACGCGCAAGCTGGCGTTACGAACCGCTTCCAACTGGCCACCCATCATTTTGAAGGCGATGCCCAGTTGCTCGATGCGCAACAGATCTGCCCCTGAATTCATGCCAGCAGCTTTCCCTTGTTGCTTGCGAAATGGCTGTATGATTTCAAGACTAGCGGAGGGCCAAGTCACTGTCCATGGGCTTCAAACTGTAAAAGATACAGGGAAAAATGAATGTGAACAGTCAAGTTTTCCGCCATGGAGATGGGGTTCAGTCGATCTTGGCGCAGGCGGATTTGTCCGCAAGTACATCCTCGCATTTGGACGAACGGCGGAAGTCGTCGTAATACAGCGTCCAATTGGTGGTGTCGGCGGCCCGGTAAGGGCCGAACTTGAAATACTGGTTTTCGCCGAGCCCGCGATCGCCGTGGCCGATATGACCCTTGATCGACACGATCCACGTGTCGTTTGCAAAGATCTCTATATGACCGGTGCCGTCAGGCCCGGGCTTGGTCATGATCGCGAAATCGATCCAGCCGGAATCCGGTTTCGGCAGAAAGTTGCCGCGGTCGATGACCTGGAGCTTGTCGCTGCAGGAATTGAAGATGCCTGCATCCGCGGCCGTATAGGTTTCGTCGCCGACGATGAAAGCGCGGATCTGGTTCGTTTCCGGACGCAGCCAGACCGGCACCTGTCCCGACGGGCAGTTGGCGGCCTGTCCCTTCGGGCCGGTGGACGTGCCGTCGAAATAGTTGGTTTCGACGGTGGCGAAAAGCTTGCCATTGTTCATGCGCAGGGCAAGGAAGGGGCTGAAGTCGCCTTCCGCATCCGGGCCGATCTCCCGCTTCCATTGGGCGATCAGGTAGCGGTGGTCGTCCGACGGGATCGGATCGGCAAACTTGACGGCAAAACCGTACCAGACGGCCGCGTCGTAAGGCACGCGCAACGCGGTCTTTTCCCAGATCTCCGCCCGCTCGCTGCAACCTTCGCTCTCGGCGGCGCAATGCGGCTTGACGCTCAGTTGCAGGGCGCCGGCGCCGGTGCGCTTGACGGCATTCTGGAAGACCACCGTTCCGGCGCTCTGCTCGCTGTTTTCGCGGTAATACAGGCCGCCTTCGGGCGAAAAATCGCTGCCGTCGAAGCCGTCCGCCAGTTTCTGCTGGAGGGGATCCGCCAGGGCCGCCCCGCTGGTCAAGAGTGCGAAAGCGAGAAGCAGGGCACGACCCGGTTGTGCGATCATTGAAGCAGCGTCTCCAGCATGTCGTTGGTTTTCTGTTTGCGGCTGTTGCGATACAGCAGCATGACGCGCTCGGCTTCCGACTGCAAGTCGAGGCTGTCCTTTTCTATCGCCTCTGCGGGGTCTACTTTCAGGTTGCCTTCGCCGGGCAGCAGCACGGTGACCTTCTGCCTGAGGCCGCGCAGCCGCTCCTGGCCGAGCGTCACCCAGTCGCCGCCGCAATAGGTGGCGAAAGCCTGGCTGGCGATGACCGGCTGGCTGAATTTCTTGGTCAGGCCCTGCAGGCGCTCGACCTCGTTCACGGCGCCGCCGAAGGCGGAGAAGGTCAGGCGGTCCCGGAGGCCGACATTGCCGAACATGACGTTGCCGATATGCAGCCCGACGCCGTAGCGGATTTCGCCGACGCCGGCCTTCTTGCGCTCGATGTTCAGTTCCTGCATGCGCAGCGAGGCCTGGCGGACGGCGGCCATCGCGGCACGCGTCGCCTTCTGCGACGGCTCGCGGTGGCGACCGCACGGATAGACCGCCAGGAAACCGTCGCCGATGAAGCTGAGGATTTCGCCGCCGTTGCGGTTGAACGGCGTGGCGATGGCATCGAAGAACTGGTTGAGCGTGTCGATGTAGACCTGCCGGCCTTCGCGCTCGGCAAGCAGGGTCGACTGGCGCATGTCGGCCATCACCAGGGCGGCGCGGATGGTTTCGCCGTCGCCGCGGCGGATCTGGCCGGAGAGCACGCGCTTGCCGGCATTGCCGCCGAGATAGGTGGTCAGCATGTTGTCGGCAAGCTTGCCGAGCACCGCCATCTTGGCCGCCACGGCGAGGCTGTTCTGGATCTTCAGCAGCGCCTCGATGACGTCGTCGTTGAAGCCGCCGGGAATATCGGTGGTCCAGGAGCCCAGCATGCCCTGGCCGGTGCCGTCGCCGAAGGATTGCACGAAGGCGAGATAATCGGTGGCGCCGAGCTGCTTGAGGTCGTCGAAAACCGGAAATTCCGAAGGGGTCGCCTCATCGATGCGGCGGCGCAGATATTCGAGATTGTTGCTCAGCAGGTAAAAATAGGGGCTGCGCAGGATCCGGTCGGAATCCGGGCCTTCGAGAACCTTGCGGAAACCTTCGACCGTCACGCCCTTGCCGCGCTGCCATGTGAAGCCCAGCGCGTCGTAGAGCGGATGCAGCATCGAAAAACTCAGGTGAACGCGCACCAGCGGCAGGCCTGCGGCGGCGAGGCGCTCGCAAAAACCCTTGATCAGCGGCTCGAGATTTTCACCATCCAGCGCCGCCTTCTTCAGCCAGGCGCTGACACGGTCGATCAGGGTGGTGGATACGTTCGCGCGATACATGTTCATCGCATGTCCTTGTCGTGCCGGCGAAAAGCCATTCTGGCCAAAGCGCCGGCGGTAGGAGAAGATCTGTGCGGACTCGATGATCGACCCGGGCTCCCAATATATGCACCGCGCCGCACAAAACCAGATTGCCGAAGCGACAAATTTGCCGGCATTCGATTTCCGGCGGTGCCGTCTGCGCGGGTTCGACATCCTTGACAGCCGGCTTTTTTGCCCCCAACTGGACGGCAATTCCTTCCAAAGGGCAGATATGTTGGATACCGTGACCCGAGCAGACGCTCTCCGAGACGACCTTCTTTCCCGCATCGCGCAACGGTCGGCCACTGTCGGCATCATCGGCCTCGGTTATGTCGGGCTGCCGCTGGCGATGACCATCGCGCGTGCCGGCTTTACCGTCACCGGGTTCGATATCGACCCGTCGAAGATCGTCGCTCTGGATGCCGGCCGCTCCTATATCGAGGCCGTACACGATCATGTCTTGTCGGCGGAAAGTGCTGCCGGCCGGTTCCGGTCGACCACCGATTTTGCCTTCCTCGCCCATTGCGACGTCATCGTCATCTGCGTGCCGACGCCGCTGACGCGGCATCGCGATCCGGATCTCTCCTTCATCGTCAAGACCTCGCGCCAGATTGCCGCCACGCTCAGGGCCGGGCAGCTGGTGGTGCTGGAATCGACGACCTATCCCGGCACGACGGATGATGTCGTCCGGCCGATCCTGCAGGAAACCGGGCTTTTATCCGGCCAGGATTTTTTCCTCGGTTTTTCGCCGGAGCGCGAAGATCCGGGCAACCGCGATTTTTCCACCTCCAGCATTCCCAAGGTGGTGGCCGGTGACGGCGAGGCCGCCTCCGCCGTGATGCATGCCTTCTATGCGGCGGCCGTGACGACGGTCGTGCCGGTGTCTTCCAATGCCACGGCGGAAGCGGTCAAACTCACCGAAAACATCTTTCGTGCCGTCAACATCGCGCTCGTCAACGAATTGAAGGTCGTCTATGAGGCGATGGGCATCGATGTCTGGGAGGTCATCGAGGCGGCCAAGACCAAGCCTTTCGGCTATATGCCGTTTTATCCCGGTCCCGGTCTCGGCGGGCACTGCATCCCGATCGATCCCTTCTATCTCACCTGGAAGTCGCGCGAATACGAACTGCCGACCCGGTTCATCGAGCTTGCCGGGGAAATCAATTCCGCCATGCCGCGCCACGTCGTCGGCCGGCTTGCGGAAGCGCTGGACCGGCGGGCCGGCAAGGCGCTCAGCCGCTCCAAGGTGCTGGTGATCGGGCTCGCCTACAAGAAGAACGTGCCGGATACCCGCGAGAGCCCGTCGCTGAAACTCATCGAACTGATCGAGGAACGTGGCGGCGAGACGGGGTATCACGATCCGCACGTCGCGGAAATCCCGCCGACGCGGGAATATGCCTTCCTGCGCGGGCGCAAGTCGGTCACGCTCAGCGAAGATGCGGTCAAGGGTTTCGATGCGGTGCTGATCGCTACCGATCACGATGACGTCGATTATGCGGCGCTCGCCCGCTGGTCGCCGCTGATCGTCGACACCCGCAACGTTTTTCAAAAGCGCGGCCTAAGCGGCGCCAACATCGTCAAGGCGTAAGGGCTGTCGCAGGCTGGGACTTGCGCTTGAGGGCGCTGGCGGCGGCGGCATAACCGCCGGCGGCGCCGTCGATGAAATGCATGTGGTCGCGCTGCAGCGGGGTCGGCACCAGGCAGGTCATCAAGGCCGATTCCTGCTGGTGCAATCCATAGCGGCAGATGCCGGCCTGGGATGCCGTCTCCAGCCGTTCGGTGATCCGACGAAGCCGGTCGGCATCGACGTCGATCGTCATCTTCAGCCCGTCGTCGAACTTGCGGAAGTCGCTGTTGTCGGCAAGGTCGCGTTTGTAGCGGGCGGCGTCGAAGCGCCCGAGGTTGAGGCCGGTGCGGTAAAGCATCACGATCAACAGGTGCTCCGCCAGGATGCGCAGCCGCCGCTTCCATGTCATGCCGCCCGGTGCGGTCGCCTTGATTTCCGACCGGACACCGGCGCGTGACAGGCCGATCTGCGGTCCGTCCTCCGGAACGGGGTGGCCTTCGCGCTCCTCGCCGGCGGCGAGCGCAATGATATCGGTGACCAGGGCACGAAAGGCCGGACCGTCGTCACGGTCGCCGGGAATGGTGATGATCGAGACGATGAGGCCGTGGCGGGAGCGGATCGGATTCCAGCGGCACGAGAGGCCGCGGAGGTCGGGCCGGGTGCCGGCGGGCGCGGGCGTGATGGCGAAAAGCCCCTCTTTCATGCGGGCTTCCGCCCAACTGGCGCCGCCGCCGGCAAACATGGCGTAGGTCACGTATTCGCTGGCCTGGAAGCGGGCGACCCGCACATCCTGGCCGGCCTGGCGGATATCGGCAACGGGGATGACGGCGGCGCGCATCGTCAGGCCAAGTTCTTCGCCGACCCAGCGTTGCGTGGCGGCCAGCGCCTTGGTGGCGGACGATGTGGCCGAGGGCGGCACCGCCACCATGGCGCCGTCGCCGCCGAAGACGAAAGGCAGGTCATGGCGGTCGAGCGCGTTGAGGATGGCCGAAATCACGGCGGTGCCGGCCACGTTGACATCCTTGTATCGACCCGCGGCGATGGCGCCGGTGGAATCGACGATATCGGCAATCGCCAGCACCCAGCCGGCGGGCAGGGGCGTATAATTGCCGATGTCCGCAACACCTTCGAACTGCGTGAGGATCGGTGCGTCGAACGCGTCTGTCGCCAAGGTCTGGGTCATGGCTCAAGGCTAGCACAATCCGAGTGCCGGAGCGATGGCCAATCAGTCGCGGCCATCCGGCGGAAGCAGGAGGATGTCGGCCTGTTTTTCGATCGAGACGAGGTCGCCGACAGCTATCGGCCGGATGCCGTCCTCATCGAAAAGCATGCAGACGCCGTAAAAGCGCGAGAGCAGCCGGACGAATTCCACTGTTGCCTGCCTGCCGTAGAAGACCGGCGAAAACTCCATGTAGAGCGGCACCTGCCGTGCCATCAGAAACCCCATCGACCGGCAGGCCGCCGGTTCGTAACCTTCGATGTCCATCCAGACGAGGCCGATATCCTCGGCGGCGACATTCGCCATGGCGAGGATTTCATCCACCGGCCGCACCGCCACCGTGATCTGGATGTCGTCGGGGCTCTGGCGCAGGGCGCTACTCTTGCCGTGGTTGTTGCGGTGCTGGAAGAAATCGATCTCCCCGTGCCGCTCGCCGACGGCATATCGCAGCGCGGTGACCTGGGCCTCCAGGCCGTTCTGGGCGATGTTGGCCTGCAACAGGCGATGGTTGCGCGGATCGGGCTCGACGGCGACGATGTGGCGGAAGATGTTCGCCAGGCTGAAATAGACCGTCTGCGTGCCGATATTGGCGCCGAGTTCCAGCATCGCGCGGCCATCGAGGGGAAGGCCACGTTGCCGCAGCACCGCAAGCAGCCGCTCGACATTCGGTCGCTCGAAATGGCCCTTGCGAAAGATCTTGCGGCCGATGTAGTCGCCGGGATCGAAGGTCATGGCATGGTCGCCGCAATCGACCGTCATCGCCGTGACCCGGCCGCCGATGGCGCTGATCAGCAGTTCGCGGCCGAAGCGGGTGTCGAAGAAACGCCGCGCGAGGGCATTCCGGATCTTCTTCAGCCGGCGTCGCAGTCTTCTGGTGGCCGCCGACAGGCGGTTGTCATGCGCACGAGGAGTGTTCATCGCCTGCGCCATAGCATGCCGCCGGCACGGCGTCTTCCCCCGGAGTGGCGCCCGCTGCGGGCAGGTGATGCTGCAATGCACCGTTGCCCGACAAATACGCCGTGGCGATCGGAAGGCTGCGTTTTTTGTGCTGCGGTTCTTCGTCGAGGGTATATGCAGCAGCATCATGTCTCTTAAATCCCGCGGCTATATCTTCGCCCTCGTGGCAATCGTGATCTTTGCGATGCAGGACGGTATTTCGAAGCATCTCGGCGGCGCTTATCCGCCGATCTTCATCACCATGCTGCGCTTCTGGGCATTCGCCGTGTTTGCCGTCGTCCTCGCATCGCGCACCTCTGGCAGCCTCAGGAAAGCGGCGGCGACGAAGCGGCCGTTTCTGCAGGTCTCGCGCGGCATATTGCTTGCGGTGCAGATCGTCATCGCCATCACCTCGTTCGCCGTCGTCGGCCTTGCCTACACGCAGGCGATCTTTGCCTCCGGCCCGCTGATCGTCGCGCTCCTGTCGATGCCGCTGCTCGGCGAAAGGGTCGGCTGGCGGCGCTGGACGGCGATCTGCGCCGGGTTGGTCGGCGTGCTGATCATCCTGGCGCCGCAGGATGGCATTCCGCGCCTGACGGTGCTCATTCCGCTCGTCGCGGCGGTGATTTTTGCCCTTTACGTCATCACCACCCGCATGGCGAGCCGCGACGATCCGGCGATGACCAGCTTTTTCTACACCGGCGTCGGCGGAGCGGCGGTGATGACGCTGATCGGTCCTTTCTTCTGGACATGGATGTCGCCGGGCGACTGGCTGTGGATGCTGCTTTTATGCATGACCGGCATTTCCAGCCATTATTTCCTGATCCGCGCCTACGATATCCTCGATGCGGCGGCGGCCCAGCCGCTGATGTATCTCCAGCTCGTCTTCGCATCGATCATGGGCACGACGGTTTTCGGCGAGACCCTGACGATCAACATGATCGCCGGGTCGATCGTGGTGGTGGCCGCCGGCATCTTCACCGTCTGGCGCGAAAGCGTTGTCGCGCGCCGGGCGGCGGCCAAGGCCGAATAGCCAGGCCGGCCAAGAGTGAGGGAAGCGTCAAGCTTCCGCCGGACGCTCTTCTTTCATTCCACCGAGAATTTTACGCACATCGGCGTGCCGATCTCGATTGCCTTGCCCGTATCCGTCAGCGTCCCCGTTTCCGCGTCGCGGGCGAAGATCGAGATGCGGTCGGCATTCTGGTTGGCGGAGAACACGTGGCGGCCGGAGGGCGTCAGCGCCAGATTGCGCGGCGTCGCCCCGCCGCAGGGGAAAAAGCCGACCGTGCTGAGCGTTCCGGTTTCGCCATCGACGGCGAAGACGGAAATGCTGTCGTGTCCCCGGTTGGAGCCGTAGAGGAAACGCCCGTCCGGCGAGATCTGGATATCGGCGCAATGGTTGGAGGCGCGCGCCTGCGCGGGCACGGCCGGCTGCTCGTCGATCGGCGTCAGCACGCCGGTCTGCGGATCGAGGCCGAAGCTCGCGACCGTCGAATTCAGCTCGTTCATCAGGAACAGCAGGCGGCCGTTCGGATGCAGCGCCACATGGCGCGGGCCGGCGCCGGCGGCGGTGCCGGTCTTGGCGACCTCGGTCAGCGCGCCATCGGCATCCAGCCTGTAGGTCGTCAGCGTGTCGGTGCCGAGATCGGCGACGACGGCGAGATTGCCGGACAGAAGCTGTGTGACGCTGTGGGCGTGGCTGCGTTCCTGGCGGCTTGCGTCCGGGCCGGTGCCGCGCTGGGCGATGCTGCCGATCGGTGGCGTCAGGCCGCCATCGGCACGGATGCCGTAGACCACGACCGATCGGTCCGGTCCGCCTTCGCCCATGCCGTAATTAGCGACCAGCAGTTTCGAGCCGTCGCTGCTGACGGTGTTGTGGGCGGTGATGCTGCCGAGAGACGGCTGCATGTTGATGTAATCGAGCCGTCCGGCTGCGCGATCGAAGCGGAAGGCGGTGACGAGGCCTTCCTTCCAGCCGAAGATTTCGGAGTTGGCATAGACATGCGTGCCGGCCGCATTCACCGACAGGAAGGTCGGATTTTCGATCTCCGGCGCTTCAGCGAGTTTATTTATCGCCAGTGTCTCTTCATCAAAGCTGAAGACGGCAAGACCATTGCCGCGTGCGCCCTGAAAATACGGAGCCTCGCGGTTCAGCGTGCCGACGAAGGCAAGATAAGTCGCGCCCATTTTTCCTCCCGAATCCCGTTGGCCGAATCATGCGGCCCACGGAACCGTTTCTCCCCCGTCGCGCCCCGCCTGACCAGTCACATATTCACGGAGAGGTCTTGCAAATGCAATCCATATGTGAAAATAATCTTCACATAAAAAGATATTGGGAGGAGAGAGACCATGGGAAGCCATCAGGCATCCGTGTGGCAAAGGCGGATTTCAGTTCGCTTTTCAGGTTGCGCTGGAGCGGCGGCATGACCGCGTCCGCGCCGACCGTCGGCGTTTCCTCCACCCATCCGAAGAACATGCCGGCCGAGCATGCCGCCTTGCCGGTGTGGAATGCCGAGAACTGGTTTTACGAGGACTGGCCGGTCGGCCAGAAGATCCGCTCGCTGCGCCGCACCATGGCGGAAGGCGACAGCCACCTGTTCAACACGCTGGTGACCGACATCCATCCCTATGTGCAGGACCAGATGTTTGCGGAAAGCGAAGGTATCTTCGGCCGGCGGCTGATTGCCGGCGCCTTCGTCTTTTCCGCCGGCCTCGGCCTTGTCGCCACCAATTGCATCAATGCGTTTTCCTACGGCTACGACCGGCTGCGCTTCATCAAGCCGGTGTTCATCGGCGACACGGTCTATGCGATCCGCACCAATCTCGACAAGCAGCCGAAGTACCGGGAGATGGGCCTGATCCGGGCCAGCTACGAAGTCTTCAAGGGAGAGGGCGAACTTGTCCTCTACTGCGAGCACCTGCAGACGGTGAAATACAAGAATCCGGCCGATTTCATCGGCAAAACCGAGAAGTAAGAGATTATGACTGCCGAGAATGAATTGCCGCTGTCGGGCCTTGTCGTCGTCGACATGAGCCAGTTCCTGTCCGGGCCCTACTGTTCGCTGCGGCTGATGGACCTGGGTGCCCGCGTCATCAAGATCGAACGCCCCGATGGCGGCGACCTGTCGCGCCGGCTCTATCTGAGCGACACCGAGATCGGTGGCGATTCGACGATCTTCCACGCCATCAACCGCGCCAAGGAAAGCCTGGCGATCGACCTCAAGAACCCCGAGGATCTCAAGGCCCTGAGGACGCTGATCACCAAGGCTGACGTTCTCATCCAGAATTTCCGCCCCGGCGTTATCAAGCGCCTCGGCCTGCATTACGATGCGGTCCGGGAGATCAATCCGAAGATCGTCTATGCCTCGATCAGCGGCTATGGCGAGGACGGCCCCTGGGTCAAGCGTCCGGGCCAGGATCTCCTGGCGCAGTCCCGCTCCGGTGTCATGTGGCTGAACGGCGACGAGAGCCAGGGTCCGGTGCCGTTCGGCCTGGCGATCGGCGACATGCTGGCGGGTGCTGCCGCCTGCCAGGGCATTCTGGCGGCCCTGGTTCGTCGCGGCATCAGCGGCAAGGGCAGCCATGTCGAGACCAGCCTGCTGGAGGCGCTGGTCGACTTCCAGTTCGAAGTGCTGACGACGCACCTGAACGACGGTCGGCGCCTGCCGAAGCGGTCGAACGTCCGTAGCGCCCATGCCTATCTTTCGGCGCCCTACGGTGTCTATCACGCGGCCGACGGTTACCTGGCGATCGCCATGACGCCGATCCCGAAGCTTGCGGCGCTGCTCGGCATGGAGGAGACGCTGGCCGCCTACAGCGATCAGCCGTCCACCTGGTTCACCTCCCGCGACGAGATCAAGGCGCTGATTGCCGGGCACATCGCGACGAAGACCATCGACGAATGGCTGGCGATCCTCGAGCCCGCCGATATCTGGTGCGCCAAGGTCCTGAACTGGAGCGAACTCCTGGAAAGCGAAGGCTTCCAGATCCTCGACATGCTGCAGACGGTTACCCGCGAAGACAATGTCTCGATCCTCACCACCCGTTCGCCGATCCGTGTCGACGGCCAGCGTCCGAAATTCGATCGCGCCGCTCCCCGCATCGGTGAGCAGAGTGCGGCCATTCGCGAGGAGTTCGGCCTGTGAGCAACGTAACGCTGAAAGGCATGACCTGGAGCCATCCGCGCGGTTACGATCCCATGGTCGCCTGCTCGAAACTCTGGCTGGAAAAGACCGGCGTCACCGTGGAGTGGGACAAGCGCTCGCTGCAGGATTTCGAGACCTATCCGGTGGAGGAACTGGCGCGCGCCTATGACATGATCATCATCGATCACCCGCATGTCGGCCAGATCACCAATGAAAAATGCCTGTTGCCGCTGGATGTCGAAGGCCGCGAGGCCGAACGCAAGGCGCTGGCCGATGCCAGCGTCGGCGCGTCCTATCCGAGCTACAACTGGCAGGGCCGGCAGTGGGCGTTCCCCGTCGATGCCGCCACCCAGGTTCAGGCCTTCCGACCGGACCTGGTCGAGGCCGCACCGACGTCGTGGAACGACATGCTGGCGCTTGCCCGCCAAGGCCAGGTGCTGCTGCCGCTGCGTCCGCCGCATACGCTGATGGTCTTTTATACGCTGAGCGGCAATCTCGGCAAAGCCTGCGCCACCGAAGGCCCGGGCGATCTCATCGATCTCGACACCGGTTCGACCATCTTCGAGATGATGCGCGAGATTGCGGCGCTGGTCGATCCGGCCTGCTTCGGCATGGACCCGATCGCCGTATTCGAGACGATGGCGGAGCCGGGGTCGACGATTGCCTGCTCGCCGCTGATCTACGGTTATCTTTCTTATTCGATCGCGGGTTTTCGGCCAAAACTGATCAAGTTCGCCGACATTCCGGTTGCCGGCACGCTGGGGCCTGTCGGTTCTGCGCTCGGCGGCACCGGTCTTGCCGTGTCCGCCTTTACCAAGTCGCCGAAGGAAGCGCTGGACTTCACCTACTGGATCGCCAGCGGCGACGTGCAGAAAGGCCCCTATGCCGCAGCTGGCGGGCAGCCCGGCCATGCCGCGGCCTGGGAAGACGACACCGTCAACGCCGCCACAAGCGATTTCTACCGCGGCACGCGGGCGACGCTGGAAGCCGCCTGGGTACGGCCGCGCCATGACGGCTACATGGACTTCCAGCAGGCGGCATCGGACCGCATCAATGCCGGCCTTCTCGGCAAGGAGAAGGCCGGGACCGTGGTGAAGGACCTGAACCGGCTGTTCGGTGAAAGTTTCAAGGCAAAGTAATCCCGGCGGAGGGCCGGACACAGTGGAGGAGAAAAACATGAGGACGATGATGCGCGGCTTGCTGGCCGCGACAGCCATCCTGTCGATGGCCACGTTTGCGCAGGCGCAGGATGTAAGCGGGGTCATCCAGGGTCTCCCGGATCTCCTGAAGGCGCAATATGACGGCGCGCCGCAGAAGGTGCTGCCGTCCGCCTGGGACAGCTACACGCCGCCGGCCAAGCCCTGGAAGTGGTGCCATTCTGAGTCCTACCAGGGCAATCCGTGGCGCGTGACGGTGACCACGGAACTCAAGCGCCTGGTCGATGGCCTGATCGCCGACGGCACGGTGGCAAGCTTCGAAGTCTCCGACTCCAATAACGATGCCAGCCAGCAGATCAACCAGATCCGCGCCTTCATCGACAAGGGCTGCTCGATCATCACCTCGATCCCGGGGTCCGCGACGGCGCTGGATGACGCCATAGATGCTGCAGCCAAGGCCGGTATTCCGTTCATCACGGCGGCCGGTTCGGTCACCAGCCCGAACGCCATCAACGTCGATTCCAACTATGCCCGCTGGGGCTACGACATGATGGCGGCGATCGGCAAGGAACTGCCCGACGGCGGCAACGTGCTGCTCGTCGAGGGCATTGCCGGCCATCCGATCGTCGTGCAGGAGCGCGAGGGCGGCGACAAGGCGCTGGCGGAAAACGCCAAGCTCAAGGTCTCCCGCAGCGTCAACGGCAATTGGACGGCCAACGTCACCAAGACGGTCGTGCTGCAGGCGATCGCCACCAATCCGGCGCAGATCGATGCCGTCTGGACGACCGGCAGCGAAAGCCGCGTCGTTGCCGAAGCCTTTGCGGAAGCCGGTCGCCCGGCGCCGCTGATCACCGGTTCGCTGACCGGGGACGCGCTCGGCTACTGGAAGGCCAACCCGGACAAGTACCGCTTCGAAGGCCATGCGCTCTTGCCGCACTGGACCGCCCAGACGCTGTTCCGCGTCGGCGCCCGCATGCTCGACGGCCAGAAGCCGAAGCTGAACACGCTGATGATCCCGATCCCGGCCGTGCACAATGCCGATCTCGGCAACTGGTACAAGGACTGCATGACGCCGGACGCCGTTTCGGTCTTCCCGGTTCCGCCGCAGGATCCGATGCCGGAAGAACTGATGGACGCCTATTTCGACGGCGCCAAGCCGACGATCGGCTGGGATTATTCCAAGACGCCGGACGCCTGCGCCAAGTAAGCTGACGATGGCCCCTTCTCCCCGAGGGGAGAAGGGGTAGCGGCGACACCTGGAAGACAACGTGAGGATCTTCCGCGAAAGCGGCCGCCTCCGGACTGGAATTGCGATGCTTGAAATCAAAGACCTGTCGAAGCGCTACGGCGAGACGGTGGCCCTTTCCGGGGCCACGATCGCGTTTCGCGCCGGCACCGTTCATACGATCCTTGGAGAAAACGGCTCCGGCAAGAGCACGCTGGTGAAGCTGCTCTCCGGCATCGTCCAGCCGGATGGTGGAACCGTCACGCTCGACGGGCGCGGCTTTTCCGGCCGTGGTCCGTCCGATTTCCAGGCGGCCGGTTTTGCCACCGTATTCCAGGAGGTGCTGATCGCGCCGGACCGCACGGTCACCGACAATATTCTCCTTGGCCTCGACGGCCTTGTCCATCGCAAGGTGCCGCGTGAAAAACGGCGGGAAACGGCGGCTGCGGCGCTGTCCCGGTTCGCCGTGACCGAGGTGCCGCTCGATGCGCCGGCGGGCCAGGTGCCGCTTGCCGCGCAGCAATTGATCGTGCTGGCCCGGGCCGTCGTCCGGCGCCCGCGCATCCTGATCCTCGACGAGGTGACCGCCGCGCTCGATTATGCCGACCGCGAATCCGTTTTCAGGCTGATGCGGCAACTGGCGGCGGAGGGATCGCTGCTGTTGTTCATCACCCACCGCATGGATGAGGTCATGAGCCTTTCCGACCGCATCTCGATCCTGCGCGGCGGCAAGGTGGTGCGCAGCGAGGACAAGGGTGTCTCGACGCCTGCCGAACTGCTCAAGGCCATGGCGCCGCAGACTGCCGAGGAGCTTTCCCATGCCTGACGATGCATTGACGCTCGATGTCCGCAATCTTTCGCTTCGCAAGGGCGCTTCCGCCTTTTCCCAGGCCATCCGGCCGGGAGAGATCGTCGGGCTTGCCGGGCTCGACGGTCATGGCCAGGAGCGGTTCCTCGAAGTGCTGTCCGGGCTCAAGGAGCCGGTTGCCGGCGATGTCGTGCTCGACCGGGCCGGCCGGCGGACGACGGTCACCTCATTTCGCACGGCGGTTGCCAATGGCATTGCCTATCTGCCGCGCGACCGGCGGGCCACCGGCATTTTCCCGACGCAATCCGTGCTCGACAATTTCGCCATTTCGACGGTGGAGCGCGATGCGCGTTTCGGCCTGATCAACACGCAAAGCCGCAGGCAGCGTTACGACGTCTACCGGCAGCGGCTGTCGATCGTCGCCCCGCGGCCGGATGCAGCGATCACCACGCTGTCCGGCGGCAACCAGCAGAAAGTGCTTTTGGCGCGCGCCCTGGCTTTGGAGCCGGGAGTGCTGCTGCTCAACGATCCGACGCGCGGCGTCGATGTCGCGACGCGGCATGTTCTTTACGATGTGTTTCGCGATCTGGCCCGGGACGGCATGGCGCTGGTCATCCTCTCCAGCGAGATCGAGGAGATCCTGCTGCTGTGCGGCCGGGTTCTGGTGTTCCGCGATGACGAGATCGCGGCGGAAATGACGGGTGAGGCGATGACGACCGAGAGTGTGATCGCGGCAATGTTCGGGCGGGCGGCATGAGTACGGACGGTTATTCTTCCAGGTCGGCGGCGCTCTGGCGCAGCATGGGTTTTGCCGCACTGCTGCTGGTGGTGTTGCTGGCGGTCAATCTGGTTCTCAATCCGGCGCGTTTCCATCCGGCGGCCTGGGGAGCGCTGATCGGGCTTGCGGCGCCGCTGATCGGGGCAGCACTCGCGTCTGCCCCCGTCATTCTCGGCGGTCGTGGCGGCATCGACATTTCCGTCGGGCCGACCATGGGCTTCGTCAATGCCATCGTCATCCAGGCGCTGTTCCTCAAGGCGGGGATGTCCTCGCCCTTCGTGCTCATTCCGGCGGCGCTGCTGACGGGGGCTGCGATCGGGGCGATCAACGGCTTTCTCACGACCATCGTTCGCATCCAGCCGATTGTCGCGACGCTCGGCACCTATCTGGTTTTGACCGGCGTGACGCTGACGATCCTGCCGGCACCGATCGGCCCGGCGCCGGCCTGGCTGAAATCCATGTCGGGACCGCTGTCGATCCTGCCGCTGGCGGCGATCTTCCTCGCCTGGTGGGGCATCCGGCGCCTGCCCTATTACGACCAGTTGATGGCGATCGGCAGCGATGACCGTGCCGCCTATACGGCCGGCGTGCCGGTGACCGAGGTGCGCTTCATCGCTTATGTCATCACCGGCACCTTTGCCGGCGTTGCCGGCCTGATGCTGACGGCGCTGATCGGGTCGGCCGATCCGAACATCGGCGCGACCTATACACTGATCGCCGTTGCCGCCGTTGCGCTCGGCGGTGTCAGCCTTGCCGGCGGGCGGGGAGGGCTGCTTGGTGCTGCGATCGGCGCGATCGATATCTTCCTGCTGCAGAGCGTGCTGACCTCCTTCAACGTCTCCACCTATGTATTGCAGATCGCCTATGGCGCCATCCTCGTCGCCGCCGTCATCCTGACGGCGGTGCAGGAACGGGCTGCCAAGAGGGAGCGGGCATGATGGCCAAACTCAAGACATTCCTCGCCAGCACCAACGGCCGTGTCTTCGGCGCCTTCGTCATTGCGGCACTGCTGCACCTGATCGGCACACTCGCCATTCCCGGCTATTCGTCGCCCTTCGCAATCCGCGCCATGCTGGTGATCGCCGCGCTGCTGGCGGTTGCCTCCATCGGCCAGACGCTGGTGGTCATCCTCGGCGGCATCGACCTCTCCATTCCCTTCGTCATCGGCTTTGCCAATGTCGTGGCGGCGCAGCTTTATGGCGACGGCTGGAATTTTGTGCTTGTCTGCCTGCTGGTTTCGGTGATGGCAGCGCTGATCGGCGCCTTCAATGGCTATGTGTCGAGGAAACTTGATATCCATCCGCTGATCGTCACGCTCGGGGCCGGCATGGTCGTGCAGGGCTGCGTGCTTTTGTGGACCAAGGGTTTCCCTTCCGGTTCGGCGCCGTCGGCGGTTTCCGCCTTCGTTTCCATCGGCGGCTCGGCCGGGCCGCTTCCCGTGCCATGGCTGGTGCCGAGCGTTGTCGTGCTCGCGGCCTTGATCATCCTGATGATGGCGCGCTCACCCTATGGCCGCCGGCTCTATGCGCTCGGCAGCAATCCCGGCGCGGCGCCGCTGGCGCTGATCGATCCCGTCAGGATGTGGGTGATCACCTTTGCGCTCAGCGCCTTCTTTGCCGCCGTTGCCGGCGTGCTGCTGCTCGGCTTTACCGGCTCTGCTTATGGCGATGTCGGTCAGCCTTACCTGTTCCAGACGATTGCCGCCGTTGTCGTCGGCGGCGCGGCGCTGGTCGGCGGGCGGGGCAGCTATCTCGGCACCATCGCCGGCGTGCTGGTGCTGACGGAGATCAATACGCTGCTGATCGGCCTCGGCTTCCAGCCGGCCATGGTGCAGGCGGCGCTCGGCCTGATCATCATCCTGCTCGTGTCGCTTTATGGCCGCGAGCGGCACGTCAGCGCGACGATCTGAGGCCGGCGGCTCCTCGTCGCCGGGAGCCGCGCCATCTCGCCAGAAAATCAGGCGAGCGACCAGATCCGTCTGGCGTTCCCCGAGAGCAGCTTCGTGCGCTCCTCTTCGTTGGCGCCGGCGATCAGCGCATGTGTCGTCGCCACCCATGTGGAGAGCCCGCCGCCCAGCGTGCAGACCGGCCAGTCGCTGCCCCAGACGACCCGGTCCCAGCCGAAGGCGCCAATGGTGTGCTCCACATAGGGACGCAATGTTTCAGCCACCCAGCTCTCGGAATCCGCATAAGCGACCACGCCGGAGATTTTTGCCGTGACGTTCGGACGCCGGGCAATCTCCGTGATGTTTTCCCGCCAGGGATGCCGGGCATCGGCGCGAATGTCCGGCACGCCGCAATGATCGAGGATGAACTGCACGTCCGGCGCCAGATCGGCGAGGGCGGCGGCCAGCGGCAGCTGCCGCGGCAGAACGCAGAGATCGAACGTCAGCCCAGTACCGGACAGCCGCTGCAGGTTTTCGCGAAAGAGTGACTGCTGGGACAGTTCGTCCGGCATGACATGCAGCACGCGGCGAAAACCCTTGATGAAGGGATTGGCTTGTTGGCGCTCGAGGAAGGCAGCAAACCCGTCCTCCTCCGGCCGGCAGGCGGAAATGGCGCCCCGGATCAGGCTGCCATCTTCCGCGGCGATCCGCCGGACATACGCCGTCTCCGCTTCCTGCTCCGCCGGATCGACATCGACCTCCATATGCAGGGTGGTCGAGATGCCGACACGTTTGGCCTCCGTCTCGTAGGTCCGGTAGAGAAAATCGCGATCGAGCGGCGGCACGGAGGACAGCCACGGATAGGCGAGGGCCGCCTTGTCGATGATGTGCAGATGCGTGTCGATGATCATGGCGGCTCCTCCCAGCGTTCCCGGTCATTATCCCACATGGAAATGATTTATTCAAATAAGAGTTTCTTCAGCAAAGGTGTCATTTTCCAGCGATGTGCCGCTTGAAAATGCAGGCCTTTTCCACTTGCACCCAAATATGAAGTTCACTTTTCAGCGGGTGTCGGCACGTCCGAACCGGCCAGCAGCGATAGCTGCGATGCGGTTTCCTGCAACAGGGAAATGGTGCGGCTGATATCCGGTGCGGCCGGCGCATTGACGAGGGTGATATAGGGCACGGTCAATGCCGCGATCCCCCGTCCGTCCGGGCCGAGAATAGGAGCGGAAAGGTTGTAGACGCCGGCCGTCTGGGCGCTGGCCATCATCTCATAGCCACGTTCGCGGATCTGGTCGAGGCGGGCGTAGAATTCCGGCGTCAGTTTTACCTCTTCACGGCTGCGCACATGTTCGGAGATCATCATTTCACGCTCTTCCAGGGAGCGGAATGCCAGGAGGACATGACCGGAACCGGTGTCGAAAAGGCTGATATGCGAGCCGACGCGAATGGAAATGCCCCAATAATCCGGCGCTTCCTGCTGGGCGATGACAACGGCGGAGCCGCGGTCGAAGACGGCGAGCTGGTTGGCCTGCTTCGATTTCTGCGCCAGGTCGCGCATCAGCGGCGTGGCGTAGGATGCGAGGCGCCGCACCGGGGCATGCAACTGCGCCAGGCCGAACAGCTTCAGCGTCAGTGAATAGCGGTCGCCGTCGATGCGGGTGACGTAGCCGCGCCGCACCAGCCGGTCGAGCATGCGGTAGAACTCGTTGGGGCTGCGGCTGAGGCGCTTGGAGATTTCGGCCTGCGTCAGGCCGCCATCGACGCCAGCAAGAAGTTCCAGGATGTCGAGGCCCTTGTCCAGCGCGGGTGCGCGGTAGCGGTCGTCATCGGTCTCCATGTCTGGCTCCTCCTCTTATGTGAATAATCATCTCCATATACGCATAATTTCCCGCCGGGAAGCGAAAGTTCAGGCTTGACGCAAACGGTATTTCTTGTTTTGTATATAAATGAAGTTCTCACAAATGAGAATATGGGAGCTGACCCGTGCAATCACGCACGGTGGGATGAGGAGGAGCCAGATGAAGAAGTTGCTATCCGGCGTTGCTGCCGGCGCTGTTCTGTTGGCCTGCGGTATGCAAGCGGCCGTTGCCGCGGATCTGCCCGGGAAATTCGACGGCGTCACGATCGACGCCAAGCTGATCGGTGGTCAGCAGTACGAGCCGCTTTACGCGCGCATCGCCGAGTGGGAAAAAGCCACGGGCGCCAAGGTCAACGTCCTCTCGAAGAAGAACCACTTCGAGCTGGACAAGGAAATCAAGTCGGACATCGCTTCGGGCACGATCAGCTGGTGCGTCGGCTCCAACCATTCGTCCTTCGCGCCGCAGTATCCGGATCTCTACGCGGACCTGAACGGCCTGCTGCCGGCTGAGGTCATCGGCGAGTTCGTCGAAGCCAACATCAAGTCGTCGACGATCGACGGCAAGCTCGTCATGCTGCCGCGCGCGCAGTTCGACGTTTCGGCTCTCTATTACCAGAAGAGCCTCTATGCCGACGAAGCCAAAAAGACGGCATTCAAGGCCAAGTACGGCTACGACCTGACGCCGCCGGATACGTGGAAGCAGGTTTCCGACCAGGCCGAGTTCTTCTCCGATCCGCCGAACTTCTACGGCACGCAGTTTGCCGGCAAGGAAGAGGCGATCAATGGCCGCTTCTACGAAATGCTGCTCGCTGAAGGCGGCGAATATCTCGATGCCGACGGCAAGCCGGCCTTCAATTCCGAAGCGGGCGTGCGCGCGCTCGATTGGTTCGTGAACCTCTACAAGGCCAAGGCCGTCCCGGCCGGCACGACCAACTACCTCTGGGATGAGCTCGGCGCAGGCTTTGCTTCCGGCACCATCGCCGTCAACCTCGACTGGCCTGGCTGGGCGACCTATTTCAACGACCCGAAGTCGTCCAAGGTTGCCGGCAATGTCGGCGTGAAGGTTGCCCCGGCCGGTTCTTCCGGCAAGCGCACCGGCTGGTCCGGCCACCACGGCTTCTCGGTCACCGAGAACTGCGCCAACAAGGAAGCTGCCGCGTCGCTCGTCTGGTTCCTGACCAACGACGACTCGCAGAAGATCGAAGCTGCCAACGGCACGCTGCCGACCCGCAAGGCTGTCTGGGATTGGGACCTGCAGCAGGCAGAATCCGATCCTTACAAGAAGGAAGCCCTGACGGCCTTCCAGGAAACGGCAAAGGGTGCCTTCGCCGTGCCGCAGACGCCGTCGTGGATCGAGATCTCCAACGTCGTCTATCCCGAGCTCCAGGCCGCCATCCTCGGCGACAAGACCTCGAAGGAAGCGCTGGACGCTGCCGCCGAAAAGGCGCTGCAGGTCCTGCAGGACGCCGGCGAACTCTAAATCGCTGCTTTCCATGGATGCCCGCGGCCTTGTCGGCCGCGGGTTTCTGCCGATGAACAGGAACGAGCATTCCCGTCGCGGCCATGCTTGAGATATGGCTGTGCACCCCTGGTCGCTCCGGCACGAGCCGCGGCGCAGGGTCTGATCGCCATCAGAACACGTCGGGATGGGTGTCAAACATGTTTCGAAAAATATCTCCACCGGTCCTGCTGCTGCTTCCGGCCATCATCGTGCTGGTGGCAGTCGTGCTTTTCCCGTTGCTTCTGTCGCTCTATTCCAGTTTCACGCCGTTCCGGCTGACGAAGCCCGCGTCGCTGTTCGTCTGGGCCGGCTTCCGCAATTATCAGCGGATACTGACGGATTGGGTCTTCTGGGCGGCCTTCCTGCGCACCGTCGTGCTTCTGACCATTGCGCTGAACCTCGAAATGCTGTTCGGCCTCGGCCTTGCCATGCTGGTCAACAAGGCCACCTATGGCAAGCGGGCGCTGCGCACGGCGATGATGTTCCCGATGATGTTCTCGCCGGTGCTGGTCGGTTTCCAGTTCAAGTTCATGTTCAACGATAATGTCGGCCTGATCAACAATGCGCTGCAATCGCTCGGCCTCACCGATCAGGCGATCCCGTGGCTGATCGACGGCAACCTGGCGCTGTTTGCCATTTCGGTCGCAGAAATCTGGTCGTCGACCTCGGTTTTCGCCATCCTCATCCTCGCCGGCCTGCTCGCCATGCCGCAGGAGCCGGTCGAGGCCGCCCGCGTCGACGGCTGCACGCCGTGGCAGACCTTCCGGTACGTCACCTGGCCGTTCCTGATGCCCTTCGCCTATATCGCCATGACCATCCGCTCGCTCGACATCGCGCGCGCCTACGACATCGTCAAGATCATGACGGACGGCGGCCCGGCGCGGCGTACCGAGCTGATTTGGACGCTGGTCGGCCGCACCGCCTATGCCGATGCGCAGATGGGTCTCGCCACCGCCATGGCCTATATCTCGATCATCCTGTCGATCGTTTTCACCATCTATTTCTTCCGGAAGCTTGCCGCAGCCCGGACCCAGATCGGAGCGGAGTGGTAAGATGGACCGCAATTCCAAACAGCGCCTGAAGCGCCGTATCCTCAATTTCTTTTATCTGGTCGGCCTGTTCCTGGCGATGCTGGTCATCTGCCTTCCCGGCTTCTGGATCGTGCTGAGCTCGTTGCGTCCGACCGTCGAGATCATGGCGAAGCCGCCGGTGTGGATTCCCAACGAAATCACCTTCGAAGCCTATAGCGCCATGTTCAGCGGCGTCGGCAAGGGCGGTATTCCGGTCTGGGATTACTTCCGCAACTCGCTGATCATCTCGGTCACCTCGACGGTGATCGCGCTCGCCATCGGCATGTCCGGCGGTTACGCCTTCGCCCGCTTCCGCTTCAAGGGCAAGTCCGGCGCCTTCCTCGGCCTGATGCTGACCCGGTCGGTGCCCGGCATCGCGCTGTCGCTGCCGCTGTTCATCGTCTATTCGCGCCTCGGCATCATCGATACGCATTTCGGCCTGATCCTCACCTATGTGGCGCTCAACGTGCCCTTCAGCATCTGGCTGATCGACGGTTTCTTTCGTCAGGTGCCGAAGGATCTCGCCGAAGCAGCCCAGATCGACGGCTGCACCCGCTGGCAGGCCTTCTGGCAGGTGGAATTCCCGCTGGCCGGCCCGGGCATCGCATCTGCCGGCATCTTCTCGTTCCTCACCTGCTGGAACGAATATGCGCTCGCCTCGCAGCTGACCCGCTCGATCAATTCGAAGACGCTGCCCGTCGGCCTGCTCGACTACACGGCCGAATTCACCATCGACTGGCGCGGCATGTGCGCCCTTGCGGTGGTGATGATCGCGCCGGCGCTCGCTCTCACTTTTATCATTCAGAAGCACCTCGTCTCCGGTCTGACGTTCGGTGCGGTCAAGGGTTGATCCGTCATGGCTCAGGTTTCTCTCAAAAAACTCGTCAAGCGTTACGGCGCGCTGGAAATCGTCCACGGCATCGACCTCGACATCAAGGACAAGGAATTCATCGCGCTGGTCGGCCCGTCCGGCTGCGGCAAATCGACGACGCTGCGCATGATCGCCGGCCTGGAAGACATTTCCGGCGGCGAGATTTCCATCGGCGATACCGTCGTCAACGACCTGCCGCCGCGCGACCGCAACATCTCGATGGTCTTCCAGTCCTACGCCCTCTATCCGCACATGACCGTGCGTGAAAACATGGGCTTTTCGCTGAAGATCGCCAAGCGCTCGCAGGCGGAGATCGACGAACGCGTCAACGAGGCAGCGAAGATCCTCAGCCTCGAAGCCCTGATGGAGCGTCGCCCGGCGCAGCTCTCCGGCGGCCAGCGCCAGCGTGTCGCCATGGGTCGGGCCATCGTCCGCCAGCCGGATGTCTTCCTGTTCGATGAGCCTCTGTCGAACCTCGACGCCAAACTGCGCACCCAGGTGCGCACCGAAATCAAGCGGCTGCATGCCAAGGTGCAGTCGACGATGATCTACGTCACCCACGACCAGGTGGAGGCGATGACGCTTGCCGACCGCATCGTCATCATGCGCGACGGCTACATCGAGCAGGTGGGCACGCCGGACGAGGTGTTCAAGAAGCCCGCCACGCGTTTCGTTGCCGGCTTCATCGGCTCACCGCCGATGAACATCGAGGAAGCCAAGGTCGAAGCGGGCAAGCTCGTCTTCAAGAATGGCGACAGCCTGCCGCTGCCGGTGCAGTTCAAGGACCGCGTCAAGGACGGCCAGCAGGTCGTCTTCGGCCTGCGTCCCGACGACATCTTCCCGACGGGCCACGGCCTGCATTCCGGCGAGGACGCGGACGTGCATCACAACGAAGTCTCCGTGGTCATCACCGAGCCGCTCGGTAACGAAACGCTGGTGTTTGTCGAATTCGCCGGCCGCGAATGGGTATCGCGCATGCTGAACCCGCGGCTGCTGAAAACCGGTGAACGGCTGCAGATGAGTTTCGACCTGTCGCAGGCACATCTGTTCTCGGCCGAAACCGGCAAATCGCTGGCGCTTTGATTAGGGAGGAACGATCATGGCCCGTATTGAGAAAATCGAATTGCGGATGGTGGACCTGCCGCCGAAGGTGAAGCGCACGGATGCCATCCAGAGCTTCGTCAGCCAGGAAACGCCGATCGTCACCATCACCGATTCCGATGGCGCCGTCGGCATCGGTTATTCCTATACGATCGGCACCGGCGGTTCCTCCGTCATGCGGCTTCTGTCGGATCACCTCGTGCCGCTGTTGATCGGCGAGGATGCCGACCGTATCGAGGCCCTGTGGCACAGACTAGAGTTCGCCACCCACGCTACCACCATCGGCGCGATCACGGCCCTGGCGCTGGCCGCCGTCGATACTGCGCTCTGGGACCTGCGCGCCAAGAAGCAGAAGCTGCCGCTGTGGAAGCTCGCCGGCGGCGCCAAGGACAGCTGCCCGCTTTACACCACCGAAGGCGGCTGGCTGCACATCCCCAAGGAAGCGCTGGTCGAGGATGCGCTACAGGCCAAGGCCAAGGGTTTTTCCGGCTCCAAGGTCAAGATCGGCAAGCCGCACGGTTCCGAGGACTACGATCGTCTTTCGGCGATGCGCAAGGCGCTCGGCGATGGTTTCGAGATCATGACCGACTGCAACCAGGGTTTTTCCGTCGACGAGGCGATCCGCCGCGCCGCGCGCCTGGCCGAGCTTGACCTCGCCTGGATCGAGGAGCCGCTGCCGGCCGACGATCTCGACGGCCATATCCGCCTGACGCGCTCGACGGCAACACCGATCGCCGTCGGCGAATCGATGTATTCGATCCGGCATTTCCGCGAATACATGCAGAAGGGTGCCTGCTCCATCGTGCAGGTCGACGTCGCCCGCATCGGCGGCATCACGCCGTGGCTGAAGGTGGCGCATGCGGCGGAAGCCTTCGACATCCCGGTATGCCCGCATTTCCTGATGGAACTGCATGTCAGCCTGGTCTGCGCCGTGCAGAACGGCAAATATGTCGAATACATCCCGCAACTCGACGACCTGACCACCAGGGGCATGGAAATCCGCGACGGCCGGGCGATTGCGCCCTCCGAGCCGGGGATCGGTATCGCGTGGGACTGGGATGCGGTGAAGGCGCGCAGCATCGCCGAATTCACCCGCGAATTCACCGGCAACTGAGGAGCAAAACGATGCAGCGCATGGGCATGGTGATCGGCCTGCAGCCGGAAAAGGTGGCGGAATACAAGGCGCTGCATGCGGCGGTCTGGCCGGAGATCCTGTCACTGATCTCCGAATGCAACATCACCAACTATTCCATCTTCCTCAAGGAGCCGGAAAACCTGCTGTTCGGTTATTGGGAATATGTCGGCAGCGATTTCGAGGCCGACATGGCCAGGATGGCGGCCAGCTCGAAGAACCAGGAATGGTGGTCGGTCTGCATGCCCTGCCAGAAGCCGCTCGAGACCCGCAGGCAAGGCGAGTGGTGGGCGATGATGGAGGAGGTTTTTCATCATGGTTGAGAGTTTCGATCCCAAATCCCTGCAGCAATGGTGGCCGAAGCCTGCGACGCCGCGCCCGATCGTCATCTTCGGCGCCGGTTCTATCGTCGGCGACGCGCACCTGCCGGCATACAAGAAGGCAGGCTTCCCGGTCGCCGGCATCTACGACCCGAACCGCGAAAAGGCCGAAGCCTTGGCGAGCCAGTGGGGCGTCCGCGCCTTCGCCTCGCAGGAGGAGGCCGTTGCGGTCGAGAATGCGATTTTCGACCTAGCGACGCCGCCGGCCGCGCATGTCTCCATCCTGAAATTGCTGCCGAAGGGTTCCTTCGCGCTGATCCAGAAGCCGATGGGCAGCGATCTCGCCGGTGCGACCGAGATCCTCAAAATCTGCCGCGAGCGCGACATCCAGGCCGCCGTCAATTTCCAGCTCCGATTTGCGCCGATGATGCTGGCTTTGAAGGATGCCGTGGCAAAAGGCCTGCTTGGCGAAGTCGTCGATTTCGACGCCTGGCTGGCTTTGGCGACGCCGTGGGGGCTTTGGTCCTTCCTCAAGGGCCTGCCGCGCATCGAGATCGCCATGCACTCGATCCATTATCTCGATTTCATCCGCGGCCTGCTCGGCAATCCGCTCGGCGTGCATGCCAAGACGCTCGGTCATCCAAACCACGACGTGGCGCAGACGCGCACCGCCGCGATCCTCGATTACGGCGACAAGGTCCGCTGCGTCGTCTCGGTCAATCACGACCATGATTTCGGCCGAAAATTCCAGGCCTGCGAATTCCGTATCAGCGGCACCGAGGGCGCGGCCTACGTCAAGCTCGGCGTCAATCTCGATTATCCGCGCGGTGAGCCGGATGAGTTGTGGATACGCCCTGCCGGCGGTCAAGACTGGGTGCAGGTGCCGCTCGAAGGCGCCTGGTTCCCGGATGCCTTCGAAAACCGCATGGCGAACCTGCAGCGGTTCGCCACCGGCGAGGACGAGTTACTGATCGGCTCCGTCGAGGATGCCTGGCAGACCATGGCGCTTGTCGAGGCCGCTTATGAATCCTGCGCCAGCCCGGCAACGCCGCTGGCCAAACTTCCGGAGGCCTGAGACATGGCGGAACAGACCATCCACTACGAAGACTATGAGCTCGGTCACGAGCGCACCACCACCGGCCGCACCATCACCGAGACGGATTTTGTTGTGCATGCCGGCCATACGGGCGATTTTTTCCCGCATCACATGGATGCCGAATTCGCCAAGACGCTGCCCGGCGGCCAGCGCATCGCCCACGGCACGATGATTTTTTCGATCGGCGTCGGCCTGACGGCATCGCTGATCAACCCCGTGGCATTTTCTTATGGGTACGACCGGCTTCGCTTCATCCGTCCCGTCCATATCGGTGATACGATCCGCACGCGCGTCACCATCTCGGCCAAGGAGGACGATCCGAAACGGCCGGAGATGGGCCGCGTCGTCGAACGTTGCGAAGTGCTCAATCAGCGAAATGAAGTCGTTCTGGCGGCGGATCACATCCTGCTCGTCGAGCGCAAACAGAAGTGAAGGATGAAACCATGACGGACTATCTGGTAGGCAAGACCGTGCTGATCACCGCGGCCGCACAGGGCATCGGCCGCGCCTCGGCGCTGGCTTTTGCCAAGGCGGGCGCGAAGGTCGTCGCGACCGACATCAACATGGACCTGCTTAATGAACTGGCGAGCGAAAACGTCGTCGTCAAGAAACTCAACGTGCTCGACGACGATGCCGTCAAGGCGCTGGTGGCCGAAATCGGTGCCGTCGATGTGCTGTTCAATTGCGCCGGTGTCGTTCATGGCGGCAATATCCTGGAGATGCCGGACAAGGATCTCGAATTCGCCTTCGACCTCAACGTCAAGGCCCAGATCCGCCTGATCCGCGCCGTGCTGCCGGGCATGCTGGAACGCAAGGACGGTGCCATCGTCAATATGGCTTCCGTCGCCTCCAGCGTGAAGGGCGTGGCGAACCGCTTCGCGTACGGCGTCACCAAGGCGGCCGTCATCGGCCTCACCAAAGCGATTGCCGCCGACTACGTGGCGCAGGGCATCCGTTGCAACGCCATTTGCCCAGGCACGGTCGAAAGCCCGTCGCTGCAGGAGCGACTGCGTGCGCAGGGTGACTACGAAGCGACCCGCGCCGCCTTCGTCGCCCGTCAGCCGATTGGCCGCATTGGGACACCGGAGGAAATCGCCGATCTCGCCGTCTATCTTGCCGGCGCCACCTATACGACCGGCCAAGCCTACGCCATTGACGGCGGCTGGACCATCTGAGCAAGCCCATAACCCCATCTGCGGCCGTTTGCAGGGAGCGACGGCGATAGGCCGCCGTCCCTCCGATTTCTAGAGGTTACCATGACCCGCATTACCGACCTTCGCGTCTTCGACCTGCGCTTCCCCACATCCCAGAGCCTCGACGGCTCGGATGCCATGAATCCGGATCCGGATTATTCGGCCGCCTATGTCATCCTCGATACCGACAAGCCGGGCCTGACCGGCCACGGCCTGACCTTCACCATCGGCCGCGGCAACGACATCTGCTGCATGGCGATCGAGGCGATGCGCCATCTGGTCGTCGGCACCGAGCTTGCCACGGTGCTGGAGAATCCCGGCAAATACTGGCGCCATCTCACCGGCGACAGCCAGTTGCGCTGGATCGGCCCGGACAAGGGCGCCATGCACCTGGCCACCGGCGCTGTCGTCAACGCCGTCTGGGACCTGCTCGCCAAGGAAGCCGGCAAGCCGGTCTGGCGCCTGATCGGCGACATGAGCCCGGAGCAGATCGCCGATATCGTCGATTACCGCTACCTCACCGACGTGCTGACCCGTGACGACGCGCTTGCCATCCTCAAGAAGGCCGAGGCCGGCAAGGCCGGGCGCATCGCCACGCTGGAGAAGGAAGGCTACGCCTGCTACACGACCTCGGCCGGCTGGCTGGGTTACGACGACGACAAGCTGCGCCGCCTGTGCCAGGAAGCCATCGACGCCGGCTTCAATCACGTCAAGATGAAGGTCGGCCGCGACCTGGAAGACGATATCCGCCGCCTGACCATCGCCCGCGAGGTCATCGGTCCGGATCGTTACCTGATGATCGATGCCAACCAGGTCTGGGAGGTCGACCAGGCGATCGACTGGGTGAAGAAGCTTTCCTTCTGCAAGCCGTTCTTCATCGAGGAGCCGACGAGCCCCGACGACGTCGCCGGCCATCGCAAGATCCGCCAGGCGATCGGCCCGGTGAAGGTCGCGACCGGCGAGATGTGCCAGAACCGCATCATGTTCAAGCAGTTCATCGCCGAAGGCGCCATCGACGTGGTGCAGATCGATTCGTGCCGCATGGGTGGCCTGAACGAGGTGCTGGCGGTGCTGCTGATCGCCGCGAAGTACAACCTGCCGGTCTGGCCGCATGCCGGCGGCGTCGGCCTCTGCGAATATGTGCAGCACCTGTCGATGATCGATTACATCGCCGTGTCCGGCACCAAGGAGGGCAGGGTCATCGAGTTCGTCGACCATCTGCACGAACATTTCGTCGACCCCTGCGTCATCCGGGACGCGGCCTACATGCCGCCGTCGCTGCCGGGCTTTTCCATCGAGATGAAGCCGCAATCGATTGCGGACTACACCTTCAAGGGGTGATGCTGCATCCTGCGCCCTGATCAAGTGAAAAGGCTCGTCGCATTGTTTGCGGCGGGCTTTTCGCTTTCCGGGAGTTCGGCGCGGCTGCCAATCCTCAGATAGGCTGCATCTTGCGCATGTCGCTCAGCTGCCGCTTCATGCGGTGGATGCGCGCCTGGTCTTCCGCCGGCCGGCGCATGGCGACGCTGGTGGAGAGGATGTCGATGACGACGAGGGCGGCGATGCGCGAGATCGTCGGCGTGTACATGTTGGTGTTTTCCAGCGTCTCGACGACCAGCGGCACGTCGCAATAGGAGGCGAGCGGCGAATCCGAGCCGGTCAGCCCGATCACCGAGGCACCGTTTTCACGGGCGATGCGGGCGATCTCGATGATCGAGCGCGTCGTGCCGGTATTGGAAATCATGAAGGCGACGTCGCCGGGGTTCATCATCGTCGCCACCATCACCTGCTGGTGCGAATCGAGCTGCGCGCCACAGGGCACGCCGAACAGCGGGAATTTCTGCTGTGCGTCGCGGGCGACGATGCCGGAGGCGCCGAACCCGAAGAATTCGATCGAACGGGCGGCGGCCAGGATGTCGATCGCCTTGTGCAGCGCCGCCTTGTCGAGGCGGGAGCGCGCCCAGTCGAGGCTGGTCATCGTATAGTCGAAGATCTTTTCCGCCACGACTTCCGGCTCGTCGGTGTCGAGCAGCACGGAATGGGTCGCCGGCGTGCCGAGCGCCAGGCTCTGGGCCAGCCGGATCTTGAAATCCTGGAAACCGTTGCAGCCGATGGCGGTCGAAAACCGCAGCACGGTCGGCTGGCTGACCTCGGCGAGCGCCGCAGTTTCGCCGACGGTGGCGTTGAGGATGCGGCGCGGGTCTTCCAAGACGACGTCGGCGACCTTGCGGTCCGACTTGCGCAGCTCGGGCCGCAGCGTCCGGATGACCTCGATGATGTTGCGGTTGGGATTTCGGATATCCGCTCGCGTATCCGTGTCCATGCTCATGCCTTGCTGTTCCCCGTCGCGCCGACGCTTTTGCGCTCAACCTAGAGGCCGGCCCATTCGAAAGCAATCGCTTCGCGGGCGCGGTGCACAACCGGAGAGAGGCTTGAGCGGGCAGCCGCGTCGATCTCTTCCGGTGCGGCGGTGTTGAAGTCGAAGAGCCCGTAGTGATGGGCGATCATCGCCGAGGCGCCAACAGCGCCGGCGAGCGTTATCGCCTCGTCGAGATCAAAATTGCCGGGTACGCCGTTTTGCGAAAGCTCCGGCCGGCGGCCGTTGACCGGCAGCAGGGCGATATCCGGTTCCAGCGCGGCGACTTCCTGTTCGAGGTCATCGAAAGGAATGCAGTCGCCGGAATGCCAGATCCGGCAGCCATCGGCGGCGATGAGATAACCGAGGAAGCGGTGGTCGCCGTGTTCGTCCGTCTCCAGCGTTTCGTGCGCCGCGCGGGTGGCGGTAACGGCGAGGCCGGGGTCGACCTCCAGCACCTCGCCGGCACCGAGCAGGTCGAGCCGGTCCGCCGCGATGCCGCTGCGTTCCAGCGCCTGGGTCCGCATTGCCCGTGGGGCGACCAGGCGCGCTTGCGGATTGGCGGCCAGCAGCGGTTTCAGCGTCCCCGGATCCATATGGTCGGTGTGGGCGTGGGTGCAGAGCACCCCGTCGACGGCCCCGATTTCCGCGACGCTGACCGGCGGCGGCATCATGCGCACATGCGGCCGTGCCGTGCCCTTGTATTTTTCGGCCAGGCTATCGGAAAGGTAAGGGTCGATCACCAGCCGCTTCCCGGCGATGTCGATGACGAAGCCGGCCTGGCCGAGCCAGTAGAGCGTCGGCCGTTCGGCGATGCCCGCCTGAAGCCGGCGGGCAAGGGGGCCCTCGAAGGGCGTTTCGATCAGGCCGCGCATGGCCACGCTCACGCCTGCAGGGCGGCAAGCAGGTTGTTGGCGGCGATCTTTGTGGCGCGATCGACGCTTTCGGCGGTGAAGCCGCCGATATGGCTGGTGGCGATCACCCGGCGGTTGGTCGCAAGCCTCAGGTCGACCGGCGGTTCCGGCTCGAAGACATCGGTGGCGTAGCAGGCGATCTGGCCGGCATCGAGCGCTTCAAGCAGCGCTTCCTCGTCGATGAGCCGGGCGCGGGCGGTATTGATCAGCACCAGGCCTGGCTTTGCGGCAAACAGCCGCTCGCGGGTGAACAGCGCCGAACCGTCGCGCGGCATCGGGCAATGCAGCGAGATCACCTCCGCCTCGGCGACGATCTCGTCGATCTCGGCATAAGAGAAGGAGGCGCCGGGCAGGTCGAGGTTGGGGCGCATCGGATCGTAAGCGATGACTTTCGCACCCAGCGCGACGACCATGCGGGCGACTTCGCGGCCGATGGCGCCGCAGCCGATGATGCCGACGGTGCGGCCGTGAATTTCCAGGCCGCGGGTGCGCGGCCAGCCGCCGGCCTTGATGCCGGCATCGGCAGCCGGGATGGCGCGCATGGCGCTGAACAGCAGGCCGATCGTCAGCTCCGCGACACCCATGGAATTGGCGCCTTCGGCGATCATGATCTTGACGCCGCGTTGCTGCAGGATCTCGACCGGCAGGTTATCGACGCCGACGCCGTTGCGGCTGATGACCTTGAGGTTGCTGGCCGCCTCGACGATCTTCGGCGTCACCGGCTCGACGCCGGCAAGCCAGCCGACGCAGCCGGGCACGAGCGACAGAAGCTCGTCTTCCGTCGGCATGGCGCCGGGCGTCGAATAGACGATTTCGTAGCCGCTGTCCTTCAGGCGCTCGACATCCGGATGCGGTTCGGCGGTCAGCGAGCGGGGGGTGACGAGGATGCGCTGGTTCATCTGGCTTATCTCCCGGCTGCCTTCAGGGCGATTTCGGAAATCTTGTCGAAGGATGGGCCGGAGGTCGGGATGTCGATGTGGAAGACTTCGGCGATCACCTGCGTCCAGCCGTGCAGGAAATAGGTCCAGCCGTCGACGATCTGCAGGTCGCGTTCGACCTGCTGGTCGCGTGCCTGGTCGAGGAAGATCAGGTCGCCGCGATAATTGAGGTCCCAGACGACCGCCTTTTTCGGGAAGACGCAGGCGTTGGAGAGCGGCGAACCCGGCGCATCCTTGCCGAGCCCGGTGGCGTTGATGACCAGCGAGCCGGGCTTCAGCGTCGGCAGCACGGCGTCGTTGTCTTCCGGCTTCGGCGCCAGCACGTATTCGATCGGCACGTCGGTCGCCACTTCGGCATGGATGCGGCGGATCTCGTCGAGGCGATGCTGGCTGCGGTTGGAGACGACGATGCGGCCCGGCACGTTGTCGCCGCGCGAGCGGCGCATCAGGTGCCATGTAAGCGCGATGGTCGAGCCGCCGGCGCCCATGGAGAACAGGTCGGCGCCGGTTTCGGCGAAATAGTTTTCGCCGAGGAAACCGTCGATGGAGAGGCCGGACGAAATCGGGTCCTTGGCATGGCAGATGAGCTTGCCGTCGATCTTCGAGATGCAGCTCGTCTCGTCCATCAGCCGCGCATGCGGGTCGATGACGTCGAACATGTCCTTGCAGGCGGCGAAGAGGTCGATCTTGTGCGTCGTCACCAGCGCGCCCATCGACATCGGATCGTCGCGGATGAAGGCGACGGCCTCGCGATAGGCGGCCGGGTCGTCATGGAGCTTGAAGTCCATGCCCTTGATGACCGCGTCCTTGAGGCCGAGATACTCGGCCCAGGCCGGAAACACCTTCATGATCGAGCTTTTGCCCGTGGTGACGCCGATGAAATAGAGGGTCGGCTTCGTTGCCGGTTCGTACTTGCTCACGCGCGTTTCTCCAGCGCTTCCCTGGCGGCCTTGACGGCGCCCGCGGCATTTTTGGCGATCTCGGCGAAGCGGCCTTCGCGAATGTCTTCGGTCTTAGCGATCCAGGTGCCGCCGACGGCAACCACCTGCTTGATCGCCAGCCATTCGCCGATCGTGCCTTCGGTGACGCCGCCGGTGGGGATGAAACGCACGCCGAGATGGGCGAAGGGAGCGGCAATGCCGGCAAGCGCCTTTGGGCCTCCGGCGACGCCGGCGGGGAAGAACTTCGCCAGCCGCACGCCGCGCGCCGTCGCCTGCGTCAGGTCGGTCGGCGTCATGATGCCCGGGCAGAAGGGCAGGCCGGCGGCCTTGGCGGCATCGACGATTTCAGGATCGTAACCCGGCGCCAGGCCGAAGCGGGCGCCGGAATCGACGGCGCGCTTCAGGTTGTCCTTGTCGAGGATGGTGCCGGCGCCGATGCACAGTTCCGGCCGGGCATCGCGGATGGCGGCCAGCACGTCGGCTGCGGCGGCCGTGCGAAACGTGATTTCGGCGACCGGCAGGCCGCCTTCCAGCAGTGCGTCGGCCAGCGGCACGGCGTCGGAGGCTTTTTCGATGGCGATGACGGGCACGACGCCCAGGCTGGCGATAAGGTCGATCGGATTGTCCATGATCCCTTGTCCTTCGATTTGGAGCGGTGCTTCGATCAGGCGTATTGTTTCATCAGGGCCACGACCGTTTCCGGCCGGCGCGGCTTGTAGGCGGGGTTGTCGATCAGCGCCCAGCCGCCGCCGTCCTTGGCGACCACGCGGTGGCGCATGCCGTTGGACGCTTCGATGATGCCATAATCCTGGCCGCTGTCGGAGGGGTAGGCGAAGACCATGACAAGGTCCTCGTCGCCGACATTGATCGAGCGGTGGATCCAGAAGGGCGGCACGTAACATATGGTCTGCGGGCCGATCTCGACGATGCGCGTTTCGCCATCAGGCGATTCCAGTTGCATCAGGCCATGGCCCTTCTGGCCGTAATAGATCTCGGGACGGTCGGCCTTGGCATGGATATGGCCGCGGGTCAGGAAAAATTCACGGCCGACGCGGCCGGGATTCATGCGGGTGACACCGTAGATAAGGTCGCCGCTGTGATTGCCCGGGCGAAAATCCTCGACGTCGTAGACGACCGGGTCGGCCAGTTTCTCCACGAGGGCCTGGTGGGCGGCGGCGTCTTCATAGAGGCCGGCGAGATCGCTCAAGCGCTTCTCGTAGCGTCCGGTGTTTCCGCTCATGCCGCCGGTCTCAGGGCTGACGACGCTGGTGACGGGTTCTCGCAACATTGGATCCTCCATGTTTGTAGTGAAATTACATAAATAATCGTCCAAATACAATCAAGCGGAAAATTTAGGCGTAAAATTACGAAAACGAGCAGGGTTTTGATGAAAAAATATGTTGACGCGGAAAAATACGGTAATTACGCTACATATCAGCCATACAGAAGCTGGCTCGAATGACGCATTCCCCTGTGGAGGAGAAAATCATGACTTTCGTAAAGCGCACTGCCCTCAAGCTTGGCCTCGCCGCCGCCGTTTCGCTCGCAGCCCTTTCGGCTGCCCAGGCTGCCGATTGCAAGATCGGCATCTCCATGAAGACGCTCGATGCGCCCTATTTCGCCGCGCAGGAAGTTTCCGCCAAGAAGCAGGCTGAATCGCTCGGTTGCGAAGTTCTGTCTTCGGACGCGCAGAACGACCTGAACAAGCAGATCGCCGACGTCGAAGACATGGTCGCCCAGGGCATCGGCGCCCTGATCATCAACCCGCGCGACAGCAAGGGCCTGGTCGGTGCCGTCAACGCCGCGACCGCCGCCGGCGTCAAGGTGTTCGTGATCGACTCGACCATCGACCCGCAGGCGAACTTCGTCACGCTCGTGCAGTCCTCCAACAGCCAGAACGGCCTGCTCGTCGGCCAGTATCTTGCCGACATCACCAAGGGCAAGGATCTGAAGATCGCCCTGCTGTCCGGCGACAAGGGCAATGAAGTCGGCCAGGAGCGCCGCCTCGGCGTGCTCGCCGGCCTGCTCGAAGGCCAGCTGCGCAACGAAGGCCGCGCCCGTTTCGAAGTCGTCGGCCAGGGCTGGGGCCTCTGGGGCCATGAAGGCGGCCTGAAGGCCATGGAAGACCTGCTGGTCGCCAATCCGGATATCAACGTCGTGCTCGGCGAAAACGACTCGATGGTTCTCGGCGCCAAGATGGCGCTCGAACAGGCCGGCCGCCTCGAAGGCGTCACGCTGATCGCTGCCGCCGACGGCCAGAAGGAAGCGCTGGCGATGATCAAGGAAGGCTCCTACGCCGCGACCGGCCTGAACGATCCGGCGCTGGTTGCCGCGACCGCCGTCGACCTCGCCAAGAAGGCGATCGACGGTTCGCTGCCGGCCGACATCTCCAAGATCACCTACACGACGCCGACGGCGATCACCAAGGACAATGTCGACACCTACTACAAGGCTGACGCCGTATTCTAAGACCGGTTCCTCCCTGCGGTCGGCATCGCCTCCGGGCATGCCGGCCGTTCACCGGATCAAGAGGGAATCACGGGCGCCGGACGGTTGACGCAACTGTCTGGCCGTCCGCGTTGAAACGGTCCGCCATGCTTTTCCAGGACGTCGTCTCATGGATCAACTCGTAGAACTGACAGGCATTCGCAAGAATTTCGGTGGCGTGAAGGCGCTGCAGGGCGTCGATTTCGGACTTCGCCCCGGCGAGGTGCATGCGCTGCTCGGCGAAAACGGCGCCGGCAAGTCGACGCTGATGCGCGTTCTCGGCGGCGAATACGTGCCGGAAGCCGGCACGGTGAAGGTCGGCGGTGATGTCCAGCATTTCCGCCGCCCGTCCGATGCGCTCGAAAAAGGCATTGCCATCATCCACCAGGAAATGGCGCTGGCGACCGATCTGACGGTGGCCGAGAACATCTTCCTCTCCGAAATTCCCTCGATCATCTCCTGGTCGGACCTGAACCGCCGTGCCCGCGAGCTGATCACCAGCCTCGGCTTCAACATCAATCCGGGCGAGACCGTCTCCGAACTGTCGGTCGCCCACCAGCAGGTGGTCGAGATCGCCAAGGCGCTGTCGCGCAATGCCCGCGTCATGGTGTTCGACGAGCCGACCGCGGTGCTCTCGGTGCAGGATGCGGAGCGGCTGCTCGGCATCATCCGCTCGCTGCGCGATCGCGGCGTCGGCGTCATCTACATCTCCCACCGCCTCGACGAGGTGTTCCGCATCGCCGACCGCATCACCGTCATGAAGGACGGCGCTTCGGTGCAGACGGTCGAGCGCTCCGCGGTGGAGATCGACGACGTCATCCGCATGATGGTCGGCCGGTCGCTGAAGGCGCTGTTCGGCGAGGATGTCGCCCGCACGCCCGGCGACGAGGTGCTGCGCGTCGAAAAACTGTCCGACGGCAACCGCGTCAAGGGCGTGTCGCTTTCCGTGCGCGCCGGTGAGATCATCGGGCTCGGCGGCCTCGTCGGCGCCGGCCGGACCGAGCTGGTGCGGCTGATCTTCGGCGCCGAGCAGGCGAAGTCGGGCCAGATCTTCATCCACGGCAAGCCGGTGAAGATCCGCACGCCGGTGGATGCCGTCAATGCCGGCATCGGCCTCGTGCCGGAAAGCCGCAAGGAGCAGGGGCTGATCCTCGACTTCCCCATCCGCGTCAACGCGACGATGGCGAAGCTGACGCCGCTCGTCAACCTCTTCGGCTTCATCCGCCGCGCGGCGGAAAAGGCGACCGTTTCCGATCTCGCCGCCAAGCTGCGCCTGAAGGCCGGCAGCCTCAACGACCCGGCCTCCAGCCTGTCGGGCGGCAACCAGCAGAAGGTGGTGCTGGCCAAGTGGTTCCATGCCGATGGCGACATCCTGATCTTCGACGAGCCGACCCGCGGCGTCGATGTCGGCGCCAAGACGGAGATCTACTCGCTGATCAAGTCGCTGGCGGCCGAGGGCCGTGCCGTGCTCGTCATCTCCTCCGAGCACCTGGAGCTGTTCGGCCTCTGCGACCGCATCCTCATCATGCGCGAAGGCCAGCTGACGGGTTCGCTGGAGCCCGAGGACTATACCGAAGAAAAACTGTTGAAGCTGGCCATGGTCGCGCCCAAGGCCCAGCCCCAGACCGTCTCCAACCATTGATCGGGTTATCGCCGTGACCGAATTGACCGAAACACCCCGCCGCTCCCTGAATGTTGGCCAGATCCTGCAGCGTTACGGCACCATCGCCATCCTCGTTGCACTGGTGATCGTCGCGACCTCGATGTCGAACGTCTTCCTCACGGAGCGCAACCTGCTCAACGTCCTGCGCCAGATTTCCGGCACCAGCCTGATGGCGGTCGGCATGCTCTTCGTCATTCTGACGCGCGGCATCGATCTTTCCGTCGGTTCGGTCGCCGCCCTCGGCAGCGTGCTTTCGGCCCTTTTGGTGGCGCAGTACGGACCGGGTGTCTCGATGCTGGCGGCACTTGTGGTCGGCGGTATCTGTGGTCTCGTTTCCGGCGTCCTCGTCGCCTTCCTGAAACTGCCGCCTTTCGTCACGACGCTGGCGATGATGACGGTGGCGCGTGGCCTCGCCTTCATTGTCTCTGCCGGCCAGCCGATCATGGTCGGCGAGCCGGGTGCGGTGATCACCGCCTTCGGCGCCGGTTTCTTCGCCGGACTTCCCTATCCGGTCATTCTGATGGCTGTCGTCTTCCTGGTTGCCGGTGCGGTGCTGGTGTTCACGCGCTATGGCCGCCTGGTCAAGGCGATCGGCTCGAACGTCGAGGCGGTGCGCCTGTCCGGTATTCCGGTCGCCTGGTACACCATGTCGGTCTACGTTATTTCAGGCGTTCTGGCTGCCGGCGCCGGCATCGTCTCCACCAGCCGCACGGGTGTCGGCTCCGCCAATATCGGCGTCGGTGCCGAGCTCGATGCCATCGCTGCCGTCGTCATCGGCGGCGCCAGCCTGATGGGCGGCCGCGGCGGTGTTTTCAACACCTTCATCGGCGTGATTGTGCTTGGCATCATCGCCAATATGATGAACCTTGCGCGCGTTCCGGGTTACCATCAGCAGGTCTTCATGGGCTGCATCATTGTCGGCGCCATGCTGCTGCAATATGCATCCAACTGGTTCCGGAAGTAACCGAGCGCAAATCCAAGACAGGGCATGACCATGGCCGACGATCTTTTCCTGGCAATCGATGTGGGCACCGGCAGCGTTCGCGCCGCGCTGGTGGACGTGAAGGGGAAGATCCTGTCGATCGCCGTCCGCGAGCACGAGCAGATCGTGCCGCAGTTCGGCTGGTCGGAACAGCGGCCGGCGGACTGGTGGCAGGGTGTCGCGGCGGCGATCCGCGAGGTCCTGGAGACCGCGCCGGACGCCCGCTCGCGCATCTCGGCTGTCTCAGCCTGCGGCCAGATGCACGGGACGGTGCTGGTCGACGGCAACGGCGTGCTGACGCGCGAGACGGCGCCGCTCTGGAACGACAAGCGCACGGTCGACTACGTTACGGCTTTCGAGCGGGCGCATGCGCCGGCGGAATACCTGGCCGAAAGCGCCAATCCGCCGACACCGGCCTGGCCGGGCTTCAAGCTGCAATGGCTGCGCGACAACGACCCGTCCGCCTATGCGCGCACCGCCGCGGTGCTGATGCCGAAGGACTACATCAACCTGAAGCTGACCGGCGAGATCGCCATGGACCGCACCGACGGCGGTGCCAGCTTCCTGATGAACCCGCAGACCGGCGAATGGTCGGACAAAATGGTCGGCCTGCTTGGCCTCGACAAAAGCAAGCTCGCGCCGCTGCGCGATCCGGTCGAAATCCTCGGGCATGTGACGGAGGCCGCCGCCCTGGAGACGGGGCTGCGCGCCGGCACGCCGGTGCTGGTCGGCGGCGCCGATTATCCGGTAGCTCTGCTTGGCTCGGGTGTCTGCCGTCCGGGCATCGGCTCGGAAGTGATGGGGACCTCGGCGATCATCACGGCGATTGCCGAAAAGCCGCTGCTCGATCCGTCCGTATCGAACGTCGGCACGGTGGAAGGCAACTGGGGCGCCTTCATGCTGCTCGAATCCGGCGGCGATGCGATGCGCTGGGCGCGCCGCGCCTTCCACGAAAAGCAGCTGTCTTATGCCGATATCGTTGCGAAGGCGGCGGAAGCGCCCGCTGGCTCCGACCGCCTGTTCTTCATGCCTTACCTTGTCGGCGAGCGGCTGGGCGACCATCGCAACGCCCGTGCGCAGTTCTTCGGTATCGGCGCCGGCCATGGCCTGGCGCACATGCACCGCGCCGTGCTGGAAGGCGTGGCCTTCGCGGTGAAGCGGCACATCAATATCCTCGACGGCATCTCGGGTTCCAGGCTGGAGCGCGTCATCGCTTCGGGTGGCGGCGCCAAGACGAAGCTGTGGATGACGATCAAGGCCAGCGTCTACAACATCCCGATCCTCGTTCCGCAAGAGGCGGAATGCGGCATCGTCGGCTGCGCCGCCATGGCGGCAGCGGCGACCGGCCGTTTCTCCAGAGTCGAGGATGCAGCCGACGCTTACGTTTCCTTTGCCGAAGAAATCCGCCCCGATCCGCGCTGGGTGGACGTTTATGCCAAGATGCAGCCTTTCTTCGAGAAACTTTATGCGCATAGTCAGGCGCTCTACAACGATCTCGATGGAATGGCATCATGACACGCAAGGCAGTCCTGTTCGACATGGACGGAACGCTCGTCGACAGCGAGGAAACGCATTACGAGACAATGGCGGCAGCCGTGGTCGAGCACGGTTATTCGGTGCCGCCGGGTTTCGCCAAGGCGATCACCGGCATGACGATGGCCGATTGCCACGCCTATCTCGTCAAGCTCATCGGCCTGCATCTCAGCCTCGATGATTTCGTCGCGGCGAAATACGCCCATTACCTGCGCCAGGCGCCGGGCCTGAAAATGCGTCCGGGTGCACGCGCGGCCATCGATCTCCTGCGGGCGCGCGGTGCGGAGATGGCGATCGTCTCCAATTCCGACCGCATGCTCGCCGACGCCAACCTGCGTGCCGTCGGCCTGCAATGGCCTGATCTCATCACCGTGACGCGCAACGACGTGCGCCTGGGCAAGCCGCATGCGGAACCCTATCTGCGCGCCGCCTATCTGCTCGATCTGAAGCCGCAGGATTGCATTGTCGTCGAAGACAGCGCGCCGGGCGCCAGGGCCGGTCTTGCCGCCGGCATGCGCGTCATCGCCTGGCCGGAAAAGCACCGGCCGGACATCGTTTTCCCCGAGGGCGTGGTGATGGCCGATCCCGACGACATCACGCCGGTGCTCGCCGCCTGTCTTTCCGAAACATTCGTGCCGCAACTTTAAACCATCCAAGGAGGAGGCCGTTTCCGTGTATCTCGATCGTTTCAAACTCAACGGCAGGATTGCCGTGGTGACGGGAGCCGCGCAGGGCATCGGCCTGGCGACCGTCGAGGCGCTGGCCGAAGCCGGCGCCACCGTCGTTTTGACCGACATGAAGGCGGAACAGCTGAAAGCATCCGCCGATGCCATGCGGGAAAAGGGTTACACCGTCGATAGCGAGGTGCTCGACGTCACCGATCCCGCCGCCGTGCAGGCCGCGCACGATGCGATCGTCGCCCGCCATGGCCGCGTCGATATCCTCGTCAACAATGCCGGCATCGCCATTTCCAACCGTCCGGCGGAAACCATGGACGACGAGGTCTGGAACAAGGTCATCGACGTCAACCTGAACGGCGTCTTCTGGTGCTGCCGCTCCTTCGGCAAGAGCATGCTGGAGCGCGGCTCGGGCTCGATCGTCAATGTCGGCTCGATGTCCGGCGTCATCGTCAACCGTCCACAGGAGCAGGCCAACTACAACGCCTCGAAGGCGGCCGTGCATCATCTGACCAAGTCGCTGGCTGCTGAATGGGCCGCCCGCGGCGTGCGCGTCAACTCCGTGGCGCCGACCTACATCGAGACGGAACTGACGAAATACGTCTACGACGATCCGGAAATGTTCAAATACTGGGTCGGCAGCACGCCGATGCAGCGCATGGGCCGCACCGATGAAATCGCCTCGGTCATTCTTTTCCTTGCCAGCGATGCCGCAAGCCTGATGACCGGCTCGATCGTTCTGGCCGACGGGGGTTACATATGCTGGTGAATGCAGTTGCTGCCGGCGCCATGCGTGGTGCGCGGTTCCCGGGTCGGTACATCCAGGGTGCAGGCGTCATTTCGGTGCTGGGCAAGGAAGCCGGCGGATACGGTCGCAAGGCGACCGTTCTCTTGGACAACGGCGTCTTCGATTTCCTCAAGCCGGAGGTCGAAAAATCCTTCGTGGGCGGCATCGAAGCCGAGATCATCCGCCATGGCGGTGAATGCTCGCGCGAGGCTGTCGATGCGCTCGTGGCGGCCGCCAGGGCCTTTGGCGCCGAAGTGATGGTCAGCGCCGGCGGCGGCAAGGCGCTGGATACGGCGAAGGCGGCGGCTTTCGAACTGAAGCTGCCGATCATCATCGTACCGACGATCGCCGCTTCGGACGCGCCCTGCAGCGCGCTTGCGGTGATCTACAAGCCGGACGGCAAGGTCGACTACGATCTTTTCCTGCCAAGCAACCCCAATCTCGTGCTGGTCGATACGGCGCTGATCGCCAGGGCGCCGGCACGGTTTCTCGCAGCCGGCATCGGCGATGCGCTGGCGACGTATTACGAGGCCGAATCCTGCCGTCGCAGCGGCGCCTCCAACTGCATGAAGATGCCGGGCGTCAGCCTGGCCTTCGAAGTTGCCCGCTTCTGCCGCGACACGATCTTCGAATTCGGCGCGGCAGCCCTTTCGGAGAACGACGCCAGGACGGCAGGCAATGCCTTCGAACGGGTGGTCGAGGCCAATATCCTGCTCTCCGGCATCGGTTTCGAATCCGGCGGCGTGGCGGCGGCGCATGCCATCCATCACGGGCTCTGCGAACTCGACGACGTGCATCATCATCTCCACGGCGAGAAGGTGGCGATCGGCGTTCTGGCCGGCCTCAGGCTGCATGGGCTGGACGAGGAGTTCGAGAAGGTCAGGGCCTTCTGCGCGTCCGTCCGCCTGCCGACGAAGCTTGCCGATATCGGCATTGCCGAGGTGACGGAAGAAAAGCTGGCGATCGTCGCCAGGCGCGCCTGCCGCCCCGGCGAGATCATCCACAACGAGCCGATGCCGATCACCGAAGACATGGTGATCAAGGCTTTGCGGACGCTCATCTGAGCGTCCGTTTCCGGGCGCTTCCCGGCGACATGGAAGCGCTCCCCATTTTTGTTTTACCAATCCATTCGGGAGGAAGAGATGAAGGAAGTCGAGGCTTTCAAGTCCGGTCTTTTTGCGGGAAAAGTGGTCGTCGTTTCCGGCGGCACCAGCGGCATCGGCCTGTCGCTCGCCAAGGGGTTTGCCGAGGCCGGTGCCAAGGTGATCGCCACCGGCAGTTCCGAGGCGCGGCTTTCCGCCGCCAAGGGGTCCGAAGCCGCCAATCTCAGCTTCCGCCGGCTTGACGTACGCGACGGCACCGCCGTCTCCGCCTTCTTCGACGAACTGGATCGTCTCGACGTGCTGGTCAATTGCCAGGGCGTGGCGCGGCCGGATGCGGAGTGGAACGAAGAGACGTTCCTGGATGTCATGGACATCAACCTGAACAGTGCCATGCGCCTGTCGCGCGCCGCCTTTCCGCTGCTGAAGGTCAGCCGCGGCAGCATCGTCAACTTCGCGTCGATGCTGAGCTACCTCGCCGATGAGACCGTGCCCTCCTACACCGCCAGCAAGACCGGCATCGTCGGCCTGACACGGGCGCTCGCCCACAAATACGGCCGTGACGGCGTGCGTGTGAACGCCATCGCGCCCGGCTATCACCGCACGGAGATGACCAAGGCCCTCTGGTCGGTGCCGGAAAGCGAAGCGAAGATTTCCGAGCGCTCCGCCGTCAAGCGCTGGGGCACGACAGAGGATCTGGTCGGTCCGGTCCTCTTCCTGGCCTCGCCGGCCGCGGAATTCGTCACCGGCATCACGCTGCCGGTCGATGGCGGCTATCACGTCGGCTGACGGTTTGGACCCATTCGATTCCTGTAAATATGATTACAAACTTATTTGCAGGAATCGAAACTGAAAGAATATTGACATCGCCTCCGGGCAGGCACTAGGCTCCGGTCGAATGGTCGGCGGCGAAATTTTGGTCATGCCCAATCCGTCGGCACGTCACCCATGGATGCGAGGAGAGAGCCATGTCCGATGCCGTCATCAAAACCGTTCAGGATGAGATCGAGAAGGATCGCGACTGGGTCATCGACCTGACGCAAAAGATGGTGCGCACGCCATCGGTCAATCCGAAATTCCATGTCGACGCGGCGCAGAACCGCGAGGCCGACGTGCAGGCGCTGCTGGATCCCATCCTCAGAGAGGAAGGTTGCAGGACGGAGCAGTGGGATGTCTTTCCCGGCCGCCCGAACCTGGTGGCCGACAAGGCCGGCGACGAGGACCGTAGCCTGATCCTTTGCGGCCATATCGACGTCGTGCCGGTGGGCGACCCGCGGCGCTGGAACGTCGATCCCTTCGGCGGCGAAATCAAGGATGGCCGGCTGTACGGCCGCGGTGCCATCGACATGAAGAGCGGCGTCGCCGCATGCATCGCCGCTTCGCGGGCGATCCGCCGCGCCGGCATCGATCTTGTCGGCCGCCTGTCGATCCACACCGTGGTCGATGAAGAAGCTGGTGGTTTCGGCGCCATGGATGCGGTCAAGCGCGGCAAGCTCGCCAAGGCCGTTCTCGTGGCGGAGCCCACATGGGGCGACGTGCTGCCGGCCGAAGGCGGCCTCGAATGGGCGCGGGTAACGATCCGCGGCCGCAACGCCCATTCCGCCTGGCGCTACAACGAGATCTATCCGCAGCGCGACGAACCGGGCCGTCTGGAGCCGGGCATGAACGCCATCGAGCTGGCCGCGCGCTTCATCCAGGCGCTGCGCAACTACGAGCTCGACCGCACCCGCGCCCGCTCGCATCCGCTCCTGCCGGTCGGCATGAACACCATCAACATCGGCGTCATCCATGGCGGCGCCGGCCTCGGCACCAACGGCCTGCCGATCACCATGACCAACCCGGCGATCATTCCCGATACGGCCGTCATCGACCTCGACATGAAGTTCCTGCCCTCTGAAACCTCAGCCGAATACCGCAAGGATTTCGAGGCCTTCGTCCATCATTTCGCCCAGACGGACGCCTGGCTGCGCGCCCATCCGCCGACGATCGAATGGGAACTCGGCGGCCTGTATTTCCCGCCGCTCAACACCTCCGTCGATCATCCGCTGGTGCAGTCGCTGGTCCGGCAGAAGTCGAAGATCGGCAAGGCGCCCGACATCAAGGGTTTCGTCGCCGTCTGCGATGCGGCGCATTATGCCGGTGCCGGCATGGACGGCGTGATCTACGGCCCGGCCGGTGACGGCTTCCATGGCGAGGACGAATATGTCGATATCGAGTCGCTGGTCGAGACCACCAAGGTCATCGCCGCCAGCGTCATCGAGTGGTGCGGGGTGCGGTAGTGGCACCCTAGTCAAAATGGCGGGCATTGCTCGCCATCAGAGACTACCGACAAACCGTGCATCTTGCTGGACGTCATCCTCGGCCTTGTGCCGAGGATCTGCTAACGTATCGTAAAATCAATAGGTTGCGGATGCTCGGGACAGGCCCGAGCATGACGGAAGAGCGGTTGGAAAATTTTGTCAGCAAGTTGATGGCGGGCATTACCCGCCATTTTCCGTTCAAGCGACCTTGTTGTCTCGTCGGAACACGCCGTTCCAGCTCGACTGGATGAATCCCGCAAGCCCCGTCGGATAGACCAGCATCACGCCGATGATCAAAAGTGCGGTGATGATCGGTCGCCAGGCGCCGAGGTCGGCCATGGCTTCGGCGAAGATCGTCAGCACGAAGGAGGCGAGGATGGCGCCGTAGATCGTGCTGGTGCCGCCGAGCAGCACCATGGAGAGGATGATGGTCGCCAGGCTCATGCCGAAGACGTCGATGGAGGCATTACGCTGGTAGCCGGCGTAGAAGGCGCCGGCGACGCCGGTGAAAAAGGCGCTGGCGGCGAGCGTGACGATGCGCTGGCGCACGATCGAGACACCGCGGCTGACGGCATATTCCTCGTTGTCGCGCAGCGCGATGATGCCGGCGCCAATGCGTGAGCGCACCAGTGCGCGCAGGAACACGGTGGAGAGGAACAGCATGGCGAGCGCGATATAGAAATAGGCGAACTTGCCGTCGCGGATCATGTTGTGCTCGCCGATATACAGCGTCTGGATGCGCACCATGCCTTGCGTGCCGCCGGTATAGTCGGACTGGCTGAGGATGACCTGCATCACCAATTGCGCGAAGCCGAAGGTGACGAGGATGATGTAGATGCCTTTCAGCCGCAGGATCGGGATCGTCACGACAATCGCCGCAATGGTGGCGATGACGCCGCTGAGCGCCATGGCAAACCACGGATCGATGCCGGCAAATTTTGTCAGAAGCCCGTAGGCGTAGACGCCGATGCCGAACAGCGCGAGGTGGCCGAAGTTGAAGACGCCGCCATAACCGAGGCTCAGGTCCCAGTTGGAGGCGACCACGGCATAGATGAAGGCCATGATCAACACATGGCGGCTGTAGCTATCGGTGACGACGAAGGGCAGCAGCGCCAGCACGGCGAAGGCGACGAGGACGGCGGCCGCCTCCTTCCGCCAGGAGGCGCGGCCCGGAGAACTCGGAATGGCAGAAACGGGAATGGGAGCGGTCATGCGAGGCCCCTCGACTTGGATCCGAAAATCCCTTCCGGACGGATCATGAGCGTCACGATCAGCACCGCGAAGAGCAGGGCGGGCGTCCAGTAGAGACCGAAATAATAGCTGCAGATGGCTTCGAAGAAGCCGATGAGATAGGCGGCGAAGATCGGCCCGGAGACGCTCGACAGTCCGCCAAAGACGACGACGATCAGCGCCTTCAGCAGCGGATCGGCGCCCATGACCGGCGACATGAAGCGATAGCCGCCCATGAAGATGCCGGCAAGCGCGGCGAGTGCTGCCGAGATCGCGAAGGCGAGGCCGTAGAGCGCCTTGACGTTGAGGCCGACCAGCAGGCTGGCATCCTCGTTCTGCGCCACGGCGCGCAGCGCGAGACCCAGCCGGGTGCGGTTGAGGAAGAACCAGAGCGCTGCCAGAACCACCGGGGCGATGACGATGATGGCGATCTGGTGCAGCGAGACGCCGACACCGAGGATCGTCGTATTGCCGGCGATCAGCGGCGGCAGTTGCTTCGAGCGCGGCCCCCAGATTTCCAGGGTGGCGTTCTCGATCAGCGAGGCGGCGGCGAGCGTGGTGATGACGACGACGAGCACGATGTTCGGCCGGCCGATCAGCGGCCGCACGACGCTTGCCTGCAGCGCCCAGCCGACGGCCGCCATCACGACGATGACCAGCGGCAGAACCAGCGCGAAGGGCAGGCCGATTTCGGAAAGCGTCCAGGCGATGTAGGCGCCGAGCATCATCATCACGCCATGGGTGAAGTTGAAGACGCCGATGGTGGTCCAGATCAGCGCCAGGCCGACCGCCATCATGGCGTAGAGCGAGCCCTGGAACAGGCCGCCGAAGAGGATTTGCGCGGTTGCGTCCATGTCAGTTCGCCCTTTGCTTGGCTGTCAGACGCGGGGAGGGGAAGGGTGTCATCGCCGTCCCTCCTATTGGCCGAAATAGAGGGCCATGATTTCCGCATGGTCCATGGTTTCGCCGGGCTTGATCTCGGTTGCGACTTCGCCGTGGTTGATGAGGTAGAGATGCTGCGACAGCTCCAGCAGGAATTCGACGTCCTGCTCGACGACGATCAGCGGCACGCCGCCCTTGGAGATGTCGAGCACGGAGGCGCACAGCTCTTCCTTGATCTTCGGCGCCAGGCCGAGGGTCGGCTCGTCGAGGATCAGCAGTTTCGGGCTGCCCATCAGCGCCGTGCCGATCGACACCATCTGCCGCTCTCCGCCGGAGAGCGTGCGCACCTTCTGCCGCCAGCGCTCGGCGAGCTTGGGGAAGATCTTGACGACTTTTTCGCGGTTGGCGGCCTCGTCGGCGCGGGCGCGCTTGGTGTAGGCGCCGAGCGTCAGGCATTCGGCGATCGTCAGGTCCGGAAACAGCCGGTTGCCCTGCGGCACATGGATCAGCCCCATGTCGACGATTGAGCGCGGGCTGGCATTGGCGATAGGCTTTCCGTCGAAGGTGATCGTGCCGCTCTTCGTCTTCAACAGGCCGGAAATGGTGCGCAGCAACGTCGTCTTGCCATGGCCGTTCGGGCCGAACAGGCCGACATTGCCATGGGTGCCGACGGAGATGCTGATATCGTGCAGCACGTCGATGCGGCCGTAGCCGGCGGTGAGCGACTGGACTTCGAGAAGCGCACTCATAGGTCGGGCTTCCTTGTTCCGAGATAGGCTTCGACGACGCGCGGATCGGATATCACCGTCTTCGGGTCGCCCATGGCCAGCATCTGGCCCTGGTTGAGCACCAGCAGATGCTGCGACAGCGTCATCAGGAAAGTCAGCACGTGCTCGATCAGCACGATGGTGATGCCGCGGGCGGCGATCTTGCGGATCAGGCCGATGGAGGTTTCGATTTCCGGCTTGGTGAGGCCGGAGGCCGGCTCGTCGAGCAGGAGGATGCGTGGTCCCATGGCCACCGCCGTTGCCAGCATCAGGCACTTGCGGTCGAAGACCGACAGCTCTTCCGCCAGGCGGCCGAAATCCTTCGCGGCGATGCCGACGACATCGAGGGCCTCGGCGGCGTTGTCGCGCTGCGCCGTCGGTGTCGCCTGCCGGCCGCCATAGGTGGCGCCGATCATGGCGTTTTCGAAAACGGTCAGCTTGTCGAAGCTGGTTTCGCGCTGGAAGGTGCGCGCCAGACCCATGCGGGCGATGTCGTTGCCGGATTTGCCCTGGATCTCGGCGCCGTCGAGCAGCACCTTGCCGCGGTCGGGACCGAAAGGAATGCCGGTGATGGTGTTGAACAGCGTGCTCTTGCCGCTGCCGTTCGGGCCGGCAATGCCGAAGATCTCTCCGGCATTGACGCTGAAGGAGACGTCGTCCAGGGCCTTCAGCGAACCGAAGGCCTTGCCGACATTCCGGACGTCCAGAAGCGCCATGGCGACTTACTGCATCCAGGGCTGGGTCTTGAAGTCGCCGACCTTGTAGGCCTCCGGCGAAATCAGGGTGCGCTGGCCATCCCAGATCTGGAAGAAGGTGATCGGGATGTAATCGTCGCCCTGCATGGCGAGGTGGGTCGCCGGGTCGAACTTCAGGCGGCCGGCAACGACCTGCTTGTCGGTCTCGCCGATGGCCTTCATGATCGCCTTGTGGTCGGAAGCGTCGCCGACCTTCTTCAGCGCGTCGGCATAGAGGTGGACGATCTCATACAGCGCCAGGCCGTAGGTGCCGCTCTCGACGCCGTACTTGTCCTTGAACTTCTTGGCGACTTCGTCGGCGCGCGGATTCTTCGGCGAAACCAGCGGGCCGCCGAGCAGGTTGTAGATCACGCCGTTCGACTTTTCACCGGTCAGCTGCACGAATTCCGGAACGCTCGGCGCATATTGCAGGAAGACGAGGCTCTTGGTCGGCTGTTCCAGGAACTGGTTGAGGAACGAGGCGGAGTTGCCCGGCAGGTAATCGGTGTTGATGACGAGGTCCGGCGTGTTTTCACGCACCTTGGCAAGGATCGAGCGCCAGTCGGTGACTTCGCCGAAGGGCACGAGTTCGTCGACGGTGATCGTCCAGCCCTTTTCGGTGAAGGTCTTCTTCATGCCTTCGGAAATGGTCTTGGAGTAGGCGTTGTCGGAAGAGATGATCGCCACCTTCTTGGTCGGCAGCGAGACCTTGCCTTCGGCGGCGAGCTTTTCGACGAACGAGGTCACATCGGTATTGTAGGCGTCGAAGGACGGCGTCCACGACCAGCAGCAGTCATATTTGGACGGATCGGGCGCGATGATGTCCTTGGTCTGCTGCGAGGTGGCGGCCAGCACGTAAGGCATTTCCGCCTCGGCCATGGCGTCGATCTCGAAGTTCGTCAGGCTGGCGTAGCCGGTCAGCATGAAATGCACGTCGGTGTCGCCGATCAGACGCTCGACGGCGGAGGTAACGTTCCCAGCCGACATGTCCTTGACGTCGCCGACCGCGAGTTCCAGCGTGTTGCCGCCGATGCCGCCGGCGGCGTTGATCTCGTCGATGGCGAGTTGCGCGCCGCGCTGGTATTCCTGGCCGTCGGCGCTGGCCGGGCCGGTCAACGGTGCGAGAAGGCCGATCTTGACGGTATCGGCATGTGCCGCAGCGGCGGCGCTGAGAGACAGTGCGGCCAGCATGGTGGCCGTTTTCGCATAGCGTGTGAGGCGCTTGGTCAGTGATGTCGGGCTCATCCCGTATCCCCCTTAATTTTAGTGGTTATGGAAAAGTGGAATTTCTTACAATTTACGCACACTCCGTATCTTTTGAAAAGAACATTTCATTGACGAGTCGTAAAAAAGGGCTAGTTTGTGAGCATGCAAATTAAATAAGCATCTGCTTTTGCAGCCACCTTTGGCCTGCGGCGGATGGCGGAAGAGGGAGATGGGGAATGAGCGTCAAGGAATACAGTCTGGAAACCAGCCACGGCACGATCGCGGTGCGCGAGAGCGAAGGCACGGGCGTTCCCGTCCTGCTCGTGCATGGCAATTCCAGCGCCGGCGCGGTGTTCCGGAACCAGCTCGAAGGCGAGCTCGGCAAGACCTATCGCCTGATCGCTCCGGATCTCCCCGGCCACGGCAATTCCTCCGATGCCATCGACCCCGAGCGCAGCTACTGCATGGAAGGTTATGCCGATGCCATGGCGGAAGTGCTGCGGCTCCTGAATGTCGAGAAGGCCGTGGTCTTCGGCTGGTCGCTCGGCGGCCATATCGGCCTTGAGATGATCAAGCGGTTTCCCGGCATGCTCGGCCTGATGATCACCGGCACGCCGCCGGTCGCGCCCGACGAAGTCGGTCAGGGCTTCAAGCCGAGCAAGCATATGGGACTGGCCGGCAAGGAGCAGTTTACCGCTGAGGATGTGGAGAATTATGCCCGTAGCACCTGCGGCGAGCCCTTCGAAGCCTTCTTTCTCGATATCGTCGGCCGAACCGACGGCCGGGCGCGGCGGATTATGTTCGAAAAATTCGCCGGCGGCACGGGGGACAACCAGAAGGAGATCGTCGCCACCGCCAAGGTGCCGCTCGCCGTGGTCAACGGCATCGACGAGCCTTTCGTCAACCTCGATTTCGTCTCGAAGGTCACATACGCCAACCTCTGGGAAGGCAAGACCCACGAGATCGCCAACTCCGGCCACGCGCCATTCTGGGACAAGCCGGCGGAGTTCGATCCTTACCTCAAGCGCTTCATCGCCGACGTTTCGGCCTCATTTTCAGGCTCTCAACGCGCCTGCCGGTGATTGCCGGTAGGCGAGAACGGCCGGCAGTGCCGCCAGCAGGGCGGCGAAGCCGAACAGAAGGCCGAGCGTCGCCAGATCGCTGCGTGCGAACGAGACCGGCAGCGTGATGCCGCTCTCGGCGGTGAACAGCCCCGACAGCACCTGCGCGGCGGCATAACCGAGCAAGAATCCCAGTCCGATGCCGATGGCGATCAGCACGAAAAGCTCGCTCCAGACGATGGCGAAGACGGACAGCCGTGGGGCGCCAAAAGCCCGCAAGGCGCCGATCTGCCGCCGCCGCTGGCCGACATGGATCACCGTCACCAGGATCAGCGAGGCGGCGACGAGGCCCTGCGCGCCGCTGGCGACGGCGATGAGGATCCGCTTGGCATCGCCGAGCGTAGCGTAAAGATTGGTCAGCACCTCGCCGGGGAAGACCGCAAGCGTATTGCCCTGCCGGTACTCCTGGCGCAGGCGATAGGCATCGGCAATCGTCTTCGGCTTGACGAGTATGGCCGGTAGGCCAGGCGTGCCGGCGCCGAATGTCTCGTCGAGGGCGGCGTGGGCGTCGGCATGCTGGTCATGCTCGTGTCCGGCATGGCTGGCTTCTGCGGTGCCCACTGCCGGCTCACCCGTCTCGTCGTGGCCTGCCGCCCCTTCCGCATGATCATGGTCCGCATGTTCGTCGGCGCCTTCTCCGAGGCCGTGGATATGCCAGACCGCCTGGACCGGCACCAGGATGGCACGGTCCCAGGCGGTGCCGGTCGGCTGCAGCTTGCCGGTGACGCGGTAGGCAAGTTCCGTATGCGTGTGGCCGCCGCTCAGCGGCCCGCCGTGCATCGGCTTGATCTCGTCGCCGATGGCGAGCGTGACGGCCGAGCCGATCACGGCCTCTCCTTCGGCATCGAACATCTGCCCTTCGGCAAAACCGCCGGCCGTGTTGGCAATCAATGCCGTGGTGGTGCCGACGATCGGATATCCGCGAAAGGAATCGCCGAACCCGATCGGCGCGGCCCAGGCGACACGCGGATCGGCGGCGAGCCTGGCGAGCACGTCGCCCGGCATCAGCGGCAGGGGTGAGGCCTGCAGGAAAACGGAGGAGAGGACGAGTTGCGTCTCGCTGCCCGCCGCGCCGATCACGAGGTCGAACTTGTCGGCGGCGCGGGCGCTGCCGAGGCGCAGCGATCGCTCCTGCAGCGTCACGGCGATGCCGAGCGCGGTTGCCAGCGCCACCAGCAGGATCACCACCAGCGATCCGAGCCAGAGACGTTTCAGATCGGCGAAAATGAAGCGGATCACGCCGGCACCTCGTCTCTTGCCGCTGCCGAGGCAGCCTGCGTGTCGCCGACGATGCGGCCGTTCGCCAGTTCGATGCGGCGCGTCAGCCGCTGCGTCAGACGCGGATCGTGCGAGACCACGATCAGGGTGCTGCCTTCTGCTTCCGACATTTCGAGCAGCAGGCGACCGACGACCTCGCCGCTTTCCGGATCAAGGCTTGCCGTCGGTTCGTCGGCGACGATCAGGCCGGGCCGTCGCAGCAAGGCGCGGGCGACGGCGACGCGCTGCATTTCGCCGCGCGACATGGTCTCGATCTTCTGCTCGGGCCGCGAAAGGCCGGTGCGCTGCATCAGCGCGCGGGCGCGGCCCACATGGTCGGCGGTTGCGACCCGCGCCAGCCGGGCGGGAAGCAGGATATTGTCGAGCGCCGAAAGGCCGGGAAACAGATGAAAATCCTGCATGACGAGGCCGACATTCGTGCCGCGCCATCGGTCTCGGGCACTTTCGGAGAGTTTTGCAAGATCGGTGCCGCTCCAGTCGATCCGGCCGTTGCGGATGGCTTCCAGGCCGGTGACGATGTTGACGAAGGTGCTCTTGCCCGAGCCGGAAGCCCCGGTTACCGCGACGCGTTCGCCGGCTGAAATGCCGAGCCGGTCGATGACAAGCACCGGCGACAGCAGGCCGGGATAGGAGATGGCGATCTGGGTGAGGTTGAGCGCCAGCATCGGGGTCAGACCGTCGCGTAGCTCGCCTGCCGCAGGCGCAGCAGGCTGAGGAAGCCGGTCTCCGGATCGGTCCAGGAGCCCATTTCAAGCGTGCCGCGCACCTCGATCGGGGCGCTGGGCTGCACGAAGGTCTGCTTTTCCCCGAGGTAGACGACGACGATATTATCCGGCCAGTCGGCATCGGTGGAGCAGAACGGGCAGATCGACATCGGGATCTCGGTCAGCACGAAAAAGGCGGCTTCCGCCTTCAGCGGCGGCGCCATGAAGCCACGGATGGCGACTTGCCTGCCCGTGAGTTGCTTGACCTTGTCGGAAAATTCGAGGCCGAGCACGCCGAATTTGCTGTAGAGTTCGTTGAAGCCGAGCGTTTCGGCAGCACGGGCAACCGACGATCCGAACATAGCGGCGGCGCCGGCAAGCACAAGCGCCTGGCGGCGGGTGAGAAGCGGAATGCTCCGGTCTGGGGTGCGCATGACGACCTCCGGTCTGGCGGCATTCCATCGCGAAACGCCTTGAAACGGAAACGATCCGGACAGCGTGAGCCGCCCGGATCGCGATGTCAAAAAAGCTTACTGCGTCTGCTTTACGCCGAGTGCGAAGGTGTCGGCGAGGACACGGTAGACGTCGCTCTGCTCCATGTAACCCTTGAAGCCTTCCGAGCCGGGGCCGGTCGACTGCAGGACGATGTCGTCGACGGCATGCACGCCGCTGTCGCCTTCCTTCGGAATGTTGCCCTGGACGAAGACTGCGCCGGGGACATCCTTGTAGGCTTCGTTGGCGACGTATTCCTTGTTTTCGTTCTGAACGGCCGGAACGAACGGACCGTCAAGCTTCGGGCGGAAGGTTTCGTAGTGGTCCGGGCCGTTGTTGGCGCTCAGGAACAGGCGGCGGGTCACGTCGATCTTGTCGGGATAACCGTCACCATTTTCGTCGGTGTAGTTCGGGAAGCCGGCGGAGGCGTAGGTGCCGACCTTCTCGCGCATCTCGGTGCCTTCCTTCTCGTCATCGACGGTGCCGATGATCGAGACGCCGTGGGTGTGGTCGCCGGTGACGACGATCAGCGTGTCGGGGTTCTTGGCCGCGAATTCGCGGGCAACGCCGATGGCCTGGTCGAATTCGATGGTATCGACGACGGCGCGATCCCAATCAAGCGGATGGGACATCTTGTCGATGTTGGCGGCTTCGACCATCAGGAAGAAGCCTTCCGGGTTCTTCGACAGTTCGCCGAGCGCGGCCTTGGTCATGTCGACGAGGCCCGGCTGGTTCGGGAATTTCTCGACGGTGCCCTTCTTGAGGAATTCGCGGTCGAGCGTCGAATCCATGTTGCCGGTGTGGAACAGGCCAAGGATCTTGCCGGTGTTGGTACCGGCCGCCTTCTCAAGCTCGGCCTTGTCGGTTGCCAGCGTGTAACCGGCGTCCTGGAACAGCTTGATGTAGTCCTTGTCGTCCTTGCGCTTCGAGCCTGGCGTATCCTTGCCCAGGAAGTAGGCGGAACCGCCGCCGAGCAGCACGTCCGGCTTGACGTCGAGCAGCATACCGACGATCTCGGCCTTGTCGCCGCGCTTGCGGGTATGTGAAACCACGGCGGCCGGGGTGGCGTCTTCGACTTCGGCTGGCGAAACGATGCCGATCGACTTCTTCGTCTGGCGGCGCAGGGCTTCGGCAAAGGTCTCGACCTTCGGGTCGTCGAGGCTGTCCGGCGTGCGGTCGGCGTAAACGCCCAGCGCGTTCACGGCCGTCTTGTGGCCTGTCATGTAGGCGGACATGGTGTTGGCGCTGTCGGTGGCGACGGCATCGGTGGCCGAGGTGCCGACGAAGGCCATGCGGTCCATCTCGTCCATGTTCAGGCGACCGTTCGCCTTGCCTTCGGTCATGCCCTTGGACATGATGCGGGCGGCAGTACGGTGGGCAACGGACAGGCCGTCGCCGATGAGGAAGATGATGTTCTTGGCCTTCGGGGTTTCCGAGGTGCCGTAAACGTCCCAGGTTACCGACTTGGTTTCGGAACCGGCGGATACTTCGATCTTGTAGGCGCCGGCATTGGCGATCGTCAGGCCGCGGAGAACGAGAGCCGAACCAAGGACCTTGTCCTCCTTGCCCTTTTCTTCGGCGACGAATTCCGGCTCGGAACCGAAGACGGCCTTGTAGTCTTCACCGTTGACGGTGACCTTGACGTCTTCCGGCTTGACGACGGAATTGAACTCGACCTTGAAGTCGAAGGGCGAGCCGGTCAGGACCGTGGCGCGGTCGAGCGGATAGATGGTCGTCGCCTGGGCGGCGCCGGCGAGAAAGGTCGTGGCGATGAGAGTCGCGAACAGATTGCGCATGAGAGCCTCGCTGTTTGAGCAGAGTGAAAAGGCGAGGTCTCGATAGCGGCGGGGTATGACAGAGGCATGACGGCGGCGGCGAGAGGGGGCATGCTTGCCGCCTGCGCCCGATATTGATAGAGAAGCCACATGCGGGGGCGCATTCAAGGGCTGCAACAAGGCCTGTGGAGGCATGCCAACGCACCGATGATGCGCGCCAAAAATGCCGGCATCCTCGGGCAATCGTCTCGATCATGCAGCGGCGTCCGGCTTCGTTCCGCAGGCGCCGGGGTTCCGGAGTTCATTTGAAACGCCTCTTCGATTTTACGGTGGCATTGGCAGCGGCTGTCGTCCTCCTCCTGCCCATCATCGTCGTCGCGCTCGTCGTGCGCTTCACCTCGCCGGGACCGGTGCTCTACTGGTCCGAGCGGGTCGGGCGGAACAACCGTATCTTCCGCATGCCGAAATTCCGCAGCATGCGGATCGATACGCCGCAGGTCGCGACGCATCTCCTGGCCGATCCGGCAACCTACCTCACGCCGGTCGGCTCGCTCCTGCGCCGCTCCAGCCTGGATGAATTGCCGCAGCTCTGGTCTATACTTGCGGGTGATATGAGCTTCGTCGGGCCTCGCCCGGCGCTGTTCAACCAGCACGACCTGATCGCGCTCAGGACCGAACGCGGCGTTCACGTCCTGACACCCGGCCTGACCGGCTGGGCACAGATCAACGGTCGCGACGAGCTTTCCATTCCCGAAAAGGTCCGGCTGGACGAAGATTACCTGCGCCGCCGCTCCTTCATGTTCGACCTGCAGATCCTGTTCATGACCTTCTTTCGCGTCGCGGGGCGCTATGGTGTGGCGCATTGACGGGATGGATGCGGCTTTTCGGTCGCTCCGGTGAAAATTCGGCTGACTTCATCTTGGATTCAGCTGCGCCGACGCAATTTAAACGGGATGGAGGCGTTGTGTCGCTTGCTGGAGCCGTGGGAAAGGCCGATAAAGGCCGCTTGTCGGTGGGGGGCAGGCCGGGCAGTGCCTTTGTTTTCAGCAGTTCCGGCCTGGCCGAACAGTCATACGAGTAGAATTGCATGCCTGCGGAGATCTATGTTGCGCCGTTCCTGGCTTTGCCGCGCTTTATAAAGCGCCTGCTCGCCGTTTCCGTCGATGCCAGCCTGTGCGTGATCACGGTCTGGCTGGCCTATTGTTTCCGGCTGGACGGCTGGGTCGCCTTGAGCGGCATCCAGTGGCTGCCGGTCGCCGTGTCGCTGATGCTGGCGCTGCCGATCTTCGTCGTCATGGGCCTCTACCGGGCGATCTTCCGTTATGCCGGCTGGTCGGCCTTCATGACCGTCATCAAGGCGGTCGCCATCTACGGCCTGATCTTCATCACCCTGTTCACCGCGATCAGCGTTCCCGGTGTGCCGCGCACCGTCGGCCTGTTGCAGCCGCTTCTGCTTCTGATTGCCATCGGCCTGTCGCGCATGTTCACCCGTTACTGGCTGGGGGATGCCTATCATCGGCTGCTGCGCCGCAATTCGATGTCCAAGGTGCTGATCTACGGTGCCGGCAATGCCGGCCGGCAGCTTGCCGGCGCGCTCGCCAACAGTCTGGAGTTGAAGGTCGTCGGTTACCTCGACGACGACCGCAAGCTGCAGGGCTCGATCATGGGTGGCCTGCCGATCTATAATCCCGACGATTTGCCGAGCCTGGTCCATGCGTTCGATATCGGCGATATCCTGCTTGCCGTTCCCTCGGCCAGCCGCAACCGGCGCAACGACATTCTCGACAACATCCGCAAGGCCAAGGTCAACGTCCGCACCCTGCCGGACCTGACGGCGCTGGCGCAGGGGCTGGTGACGGTGTCGAACCTGCGTGAACTCGATATCGAGGACCTGCTGGGCCGCGATACGGTCGAACCGCGCCGGGATCTCCTGGAGAAAAATATCCACGGCAAGACCGTTCTCGTCACCGGCGCCGGCGGTTCGATCGGCGGCGAGCTCTGCCGGCAGATCATGAAGATCGGCCCGGAGACGTTGCTCCTGGTGGAGCAGAGCGAATTCGCTCTCTACGAAATCCAGGCGGAACTGACGAAGATCTGCGAAGGCCGCGACATTCGCATCGTGCCGGTGCTTGCCTCGGTGCGCGACGGCGAGCGTTTTCGGCAGATCCTCGAGGCGTGGCGCCCCGAAACCATCTATCATACCGCCGCCTACAAGCATGTGCCCCTGGTGGAATACAATCCGGCCGAAGGCATCCGCAACAATGTCATGGGCACGGTCACCGCCGCGCTGGCGGCGCGTGACGCCGGCGTTTCCGATTTCGTGCTGATCAGCACCGACAAGGCCGTGCGCCCGACCAACATCATGGGCGCCAGCAAGCGGCTGGCCGAGATGGCGCTGCAGGCGCTCGCCGCCGAACGGGCCGAAAACGGCACGGCGACGACCTTCACCATCGTCCGTTTCGGCAACGTGCTGGGCTCGTCCGGCTCGGTGGTGCCGCTGTTCCGCCAGCAGGTGCGCGAGGGCGGGCCGGTGACGCTGACCCATCCGGATATCACCCGCTATTTCATGACGATCCCGGAAGCTTCTCAGTTGGTCATCCAGGCGGGCGCCATGTCCGAAGGCGGCGACCTGTTCATCCTCGACATGGGCGAGCCGGTGAAGATCCTCGACCTTGCCCACCGGATCATCGAGCTGTCCGGCTTCACCGTTCGCGACGACGAGAATCCCCACGGCGATATCGAACTGGAAATCACCGGGCTGCGGCCGGGCGAAAAACTCTACGAAGAGCTGTTGATCGGCGACAATCCGATGGCGACGCAGCATCCCCGCATCATGAAGGCGCGCGAGGATTTTCTCCCCTGGAGCGAGTTCCAGCGGCGGCTGTCGATGCTGGAATCGATCCTCGACCAGAACGATATCCTGGCGGCACGTTCCTTCCTGGAAACCATGGTTTCGGGTTACGTGCCGAACGGCGAAGTGGTGGATCTCGTCTATGTCGAGAACAGCACGCATGCCGCCGCCGGGCAGGGACACGCCGCCTGAGGCGGCAAGGCATGCCGATCGCCTGTCCGACCGGCATCGGGACGTCTCTAAACTGTCTGCTGTAGCGGCAGCACGCTTTCCTGCGGCAGGCTCGGGCGGGTGGTGCTCGATGCCTGTGCCCTTTGCTGCTTCCTGAGCAGGTCGGCGGCGATCAGGCTTGAGATGGCTATGGCGCCGACGAGCAGGAAGAACATCTCGCCGATCGCCAGCCGGTTGTTGGAATTGCTGAGCAGCGTCACGCAGAAGAAGATGATCGTCGCGTAATAACAATGCAGGGCGGGCAGGGACATCAGCGACAGCTTTTGCGCGTTGCGTGCGGCGGAAAGGAAGCCTGCCAGCAACACGAAGAAGACCGCAAGGCCGAAGATGCCGTGGCGGATGGCGATCTCCATGTAGCCGTTGTGGATCAGCGTGTAGCCGACCTTCGAGTAGCGCGTGAGTTTCCAGCTGTCGAGCCAGTGGTTACCCTGGCCGAACAGCGGCGCGGCGCTGAACACCTCCCAGGCATTCGACCACAGTTGCAGCCGCTCGTTCATCGACAGCGGTGTCTGGTCCGATGCGATGCTATCGTTCATCATCTTGGAAATGTCGCCGCCGGAGGCATACTCGTTCCAGCCCGCGCCGATGGCCGACAAGGTCGGTCCCGTCGTCGCGATCAGGTTCTGCCAGAACAGGGCGATCCCGCCGATCAGCAAGGCCAGGATCGCCAGCGACAGACATCGCGCCGAAAAGGCGCGCATATAGGTCTGCGCCAGCAGGAACATCACCGGAAAGGTGATGGCCGTCGCCAGCCAGACGCCCTTCGATTTCGAGCCGTAGATATTCAGCAGCGCCAGGGTGATAATCACCGGGGCAGCCGCCAGCGCGAATTTGGCGATATGCGCCGAGCGCATCTCGCCGCGGGTATAATGCATCAGCCAGAAGAATGCCGAAATCATCATCAGGCCGCAGGCGACGGCGCCGTGGATGCGGTTATTCTGGATCAGCGGCGTGATCGCTTCACCGCCGAGAATGGCGACATACTGGGTGGTCACCAGCAGGAAGACGAGGACGGCGGCAAAATAGAGGGCGACGATCTTTTCCACATGCGGCCGGAAGACGAACAGCGTGATGCCGAGCAGCGGGAAGAAGATCGGGAATATGTAGAGCCATTCGGACGCGCCCTTCTGGTGCACCGGCCCGTCGAAATAGAGGATGAGGAAGCGGGCGGTGGCATAAAGCCCCCAGGCGATGCACAGCCATCCTGTCCAGTGCAGGCGGACGAAGGAGCGGTATTTCCAGAAATAGAAGAGACCGGCGGCGACGAGAATCAGCGTTGCATAGCGATAGGCGTCGGATTCGATGAGGGTCGGCGTCAGCAGCACGAGCCAAAGAAACGAGCCGATGATGGCGACGAAAAATCCCGGCCGCGGCCCTTCGCCGATACGATTCAGATCCGGCACAACACGTCTCCCTGGCCAGGAGGGCAAGCAAAATCCAGTAAAAAAAGGCGCAGGTACTTCAATGCCGAATCATCCAGCGAATATTTGTCCAAGGCGATCATGTCTTGTCACACCGCAGAACGGCGCTTGTCCCATCACCGTTCGATCCCAAATCATCAGAAATTGGTTTCGACAGGTCAATATGTGCGGAAGAGCACACCCAAACGGCTATCACAGGCTTTTGACAGGGTAAACACCGTAAGGGTTAACAAAGAATTAGCTTCCAACCGGTAGAGCTTCCAGGAGAGCGGCCGGGCGACGATTCGAGAGGGCCGCGGGTTCGAGGCTGCGGGACGATACCGTGCGAATTGCGACGACGGAAACGTTGAAGGACAGGTTCATCATCGCCGCCGTCCTGCTGTCGGTGGTCTACAATGCCGTGCTCGCCGTCATCAACGCACATGTGATGCGCCTGGGTTTCGTGCATGTGGCGCTGGGCGAAGTGCTGATCCTTGCGCTCGGCCTTGCCTATCTCCTGCGGCACGGCCTGCGCAAGCGGGATCTTTCGCTGCTGGCCTTCCTGATGTTCACATTGTTCCTGGCGCTCTACGTGTCGGCGCTCAACGGCAAGGTCTACATCGATTATTTCCGCAATATCCTGATCATCTTCTGTTTTGCCGCGCTCGGCACCCGGGCCAGCGACAAGACCGTCATGGCGGCCTTCCATGTCGCCTGCCTGGCGGTCATGCTGGTGCTGGCCTGCGAAATCATATCGCTGCAGCTTTATGCCTGGATCTTCAAGCCCGGCCTGTATTTCGAAGCCACCCGTGGGCTGAAGCAGCCGGATTACGATGGTTCCGGCCTGTTCGGCAATGCGCTCGGCTTCAAGGGACGCCTGACCTTCGGCCTCATCGGCCACCGGGCGTCGTCGCTGTTCCTCGAGCAGGTGTCGCTGTCGAACTTCGCCGGCGTGATGATGATGTATTGTTTGTTTTTCTGGCCGGAGTTGAAGCGGCGGGCGCGGTTTCTGCTGGTGGCGAGCATCGTGCTCATCCTGCTGACCACGGCGTCGCGGACGATGCTGATCTTTTCCGCCGTCTGCGCCTGCGGATACTTCATCTTTCCTTATATCCCGAAAATCCTGAACATCCTGGTCATGCCGTTGATCCTGCTGGCGGCGCTGGTCATCTTCGTGCTGAAGCCGGATGCGACGGGCGACAATTTTATCGGCCGCGTGGTGCTGACCATGCGCCATATGTCCGGCATCGACCTGCCGGCGATCCTCGGCCTGTCGATCGGCGAGGCGGCCGGTTTCGTCGACAGCGGTTATGTCTACATCGTCTATGCCGGGACGATCTTCAGCCTGATCGCCTTCTGGCTGTTCGTGACGCTCTATCCTTCCGGCGAGACGCCGCGTCAGCGGCGGCTGGCGCATGCGCTGCCGGTTTTCCTCTTTCTCAACCTGATGATCGGTGCGACACCGATCTTCACCGCCAAGATCGCCGGATTGCTGTGGCTTCTGGTCGGGCACGCGAAGTTCAACGATCGCCCCGGCGTGCCTGCCCCGACACGCCCTTCGGCACGTTCTGCGAAGGGTGCCCGACGGATGGGCGCGGGACAGGCAACCCCCGGCACGGTTCTGGCACGCAACGCCAGGCAGGAGGTTTTCTGATGCGAAATACCGTTCGAAACGTGCTGGCGGCCCTGTTGCTCGCGACTGCCGGCTCGACAGCCGCCGAGGCGGCGGCGCTATGTTTTAGGGGCGTCAACCTCGCGGGCGCCGAATATGGCGAGGGGATCGGCACTTACGGCAAGGACTACATCTATCCTTCCGAAAAGGCGGTCGCCTATTTCGCCGCCAAAGGCATGGACACCATCCGCCTGCCGTTCAAATGGGAAAGGCTGCAGCCGCAGCTGGGCGCGCGTCTCGACGGTGCCGAGCTGCAGCGGCTCAAGGAGGCCGTGGCGCTGATCCGCAGGCACGGCATGCGCATCGTCCTCGACCCGCACAACTACGCCTATTACGGCGGCAAGCAGATCGGCAGCCGCGAGGTGCCGTCTTTCGCCTTCGCCGAATTCTGGGCCCGTCTTGCCGTCGAGTTTTCGGCCGAAAAGGATGTGGTGTTCGGACTGATGAACGAACCGCACGACATTGCGGCATCCGCCTGGCTGGCCGCAGCGAACGAGGCGATCCGCTCGATCCGTGCCGTGGGTGCAAACAATCTGGTCCTGGTGCCCGGCACGGCGTGGACGGGTGCGCACAGCTGGGCGGCGGACAGGCCGGGCGGCGCGAATGCGACGGTGATGCTCGGCATCAAGGATCCGGCCGACAATTATGCCTACGAGTTTCACCAGTATCTCGACAGCGATTATTCCGGCACCCACACGGCTTGCGACAACGCGCAAAGTGCCGCCGCAGCGCTGACGCAGGTGACGGAATGGCTGAAGGCGAACGGCAGGCGCGGTTTTTTGGGCGAATTCGGGGCGGCAGCCAATTCGCAGTGCCTCGGCGGCCTCAAGAAGATGCTCGACGTCGTTTCGGCGGACGGCGACGTCTGGCTCGGCTGGACCTACTGGGCGGCCGGCGACTGGTGGCCGGCAGACGAGCCGATGAACGTGCAGCCGACGGCGGACGGCGATCGCGCCCAGCTTCACGTCCTGACGAAAGCCATTCGCGCTTCCGGTGGTACTGCCGCCTGTACGGACGGCTGAGCGGCGGGTGCTTCTGCGTTGCTCGGAAAGACTACATTAACCAAGAGATCATAGAATTTCGTCCACTGGTCGATGAATGCCACGGCCATCAAAGGCAGGCGTGTGTCATGAGCTGGTTCAAAACCGACAGGGAGAGGGTGGTCTACCCCCGGCGTGATGCCGCTGCCGCAAAGGCGGGCTCCGCCGCGTCCCGTGGGCCGATCATCCGCGCTTCCGATTTCACGCCCCGCCCTGCCAGCCTGCTCGATACCGGATTTTTTCCGCAGGAGCCGGAGCAGTTGCACCGTCCGGGCCAACGGCGCGAACAGCCTTCGCCGGAGACGAAGCCGGCCGTGTTCGACGCGCCGCCGTTGCAGTCCTTTGCCGAAGGCCCGCTGGAAGACGACGCGCCGCTCCTCGATACCCGCTCGGTCGTGCGCGCCGTCTGGCACAACGGCAAGCTGGTCATTGCGCTGGCCGCGCTCGGGGCGCTGCTGGGCGGCGCGGCGATGGTGGTGATGCCGCAAAAATATTCCGCCACCGCCAGCCTCTATTTCGATCCGCGGCAAATCCAGCTGAACGACAATCCTGCCACCCAGAATTCGTTCAGCCGTGATGCTTTTCTGGCCGTCATCGACAGCCAGACGCATATCCTCGTGTCCAAGCAGGTGCTGGAAAAGGCGGCCGTCGCCCTGCAGCTGGACAGGAACCCGGCCTTCAGCGAAGGCATGGTGCCGGCCATGCCGACGGTGCTCGCCAACCTGCAGAAGGCGACGACGATCGCACGCGAAGACAATGCCTACGTCGTCAACCTCACCGTCGTCAGCAAGAATGCCGTTCAATCGGCCGAGATCGCCAACCAGATCGTGTCCACCTTCCTGAGGGAAGAGGATACGGCTTCCGCCGGCATCTATCGCGACACCAATTCCTTGCTGGACGGTCGGCTCGACGAACTCAGGCAGCGCCTGCAGGAGGCGGAAAAGGCTGTCGAAACCTACAAGGCCGACAACGACATGGTCAGCGCCGACGGCAGCCTGATCGCCGACAAGCGGCTGGTCTCGCTGAACGAGTTGCTGGTCATCGCCCAGAACAAGACCATCGAGGCAAAAGCCAAGGCCGATGCCGTCTCGCAGCTTCGTTTCGAGGACATGCTGGCGGGGTCGCTGCCTGAAGACGTCACCTCTGCGGCGTTGGCCGATCTCAGGCGGCAATACGGGGCGACGGCGGCCAACGTCAAAAGCCTGGAAAGCCAGCTCGGCGGACGACATCCGCAATTGCTGGCGGCAAAGGCGTCCCTCGACGGGTTGAGCGCCGAGATCCGCCGCGAACTGCAGCGGTTCGTTTCGCTGGCCAAGGCGGATCTGGAACAGGCGCAGAAGGCCGAGGCGGACGTTGCCAAGGAACTGGCGGTGCAGAAGGCATCGCAGACCAATTCCTCGATCCGCCAGGTGGACCTCAAGGAACTGGAACGCCGCGCGGCGGCGGCCCGCGACATCTACGAGACGATGCTCAAGCGCACCCGGCAGACCAGCGAGGAAGAAAACCTGACGAAAAGCAACATCCGGGTGATCTCCGCCGCCGAGCCGCCGCTGAAGGCTGACGGCCCGGGCAAGACGGCGCTGCTGGTGGCGGGTATTTTCGGCGGTTTCCTCTTCGGTGCAGGCCTTGCCGTCGCCTATGCCGTCATCCGCATGCTGTCGGGTCATCCCGGCTTGCGCGGCTACCTTTCCGAGCCATCGCGAAGCAGGCGGGATATCGCCTGAAAACGTCCGCACCCGCACAGGCTGCTTGACTTCGCGCACCGATCGTTCTCAACAATCCCGATGGATAGAAGGGATGGACAGGCGATGGCTGAGGCAGCGGTAAAACTCGAGGAAAGCTGGAAGCGTGCCATGGATGGCGAATTCGCCAGCCGGTACATGCAGGATCTGCGGGCCTTCCTGGTGGAGGAGAAATCGCAGGGCAAGACGATCTTTCCGAAAGGCAGCGAATATTTTCGCGCCATGGATCTGACGCCGCTCGACGAGGTGCGGGTCGTCATTCTCGGCCAGGACCCCTATCACGGCGCCGGCCAGGCGCACGGCCTGTGTTTCAGCGTTCGTCCGGGCGTGCGCATTCCCCCGTCGCTCGTCAACATCTACAAGGAACTGGAGGCCGATCTCGGCATTCCGCCGGCTCGTCACGGTTTCCTGGAAAGCTGGGCGCGTCAGGGCGTGCTGCTGCTCAACAGCGTCCTCACCGTCGAGGAGGGCCGGGCGGCGGCGCATCAGGGGCGCGGCTGGGAGCGGTTCACCGATGCCGTCATCCGCGCCGTCAACGAACAGCCGCATCCCGTCGTCTTCATGCTCTGGGGCTCCTACGCGCAGAAGAAGGCGGCCTTCGTCGATACCAAGCGCCATCTCGTGCTGAAATCCGTGCACCCGTCGCCGCTTTCGGCCCATTCCGGCTTTTTCGGCAGCCGGCATTTTTCCAAGGCCAACGCATTCCTCGAAGCTCATGGCCGCCAACCGATCGACTGGCGGCTTCCCGAGGTGTGATGCAGGCAAACCACGCCGTGGCATAATGCGCTTTCGCCCCGCCACTGAGCATTTGCAAAGAGTAGGCCGATTGTATATCTAAAACTTGACTTTTTGAAGATAGTTTTAGCAGACTGTCGCCGACCACGGGCGGACCTGGAGACGAGACATGGCCTTTCTGCCGCAGATGCAGAACAGGATATCGGGATTTTCGGTAAAGAAGGGGCCACGGCGTCTTTCCCTAAACGGCATCGTCGCCGATCTCTGGGATGTGGAATGCGCGCCGGGCGCGGGCGGCTATTATGTCGGACGCGATCCGCGGCTGTTCATCGCGCTGGAAGCTGAAGGTGACCGTTCTGCGACATTCACGCTGTCGGAGCGCTCCGATCATGCGCCGGCCGCCGATCTGCCGCCCTGCATCTCCTATATCCCGGCCGACATGGAGTTGTGGGGGTATGCCGACAACATCCGCTTCGTCCGCCATCTCGACCTGCATCTGGATGTCGAGACGCTGCAGCGTCGGCTGATGGAAGACCTCGACCGCTCAAGCCTCGACGATCCGCGCCTGATGTTTTCCGACGAGCGTATCCTCAGCCTGGCCCGGCTGATCGCCGCCGAGTGCGACAATCCCGATCCCCTGCACGAGCTTTATGGTGACGGGCTGGCCATGGCGATGGTCATCGACCTGCTGAAGCTCGGCCGCAAGAAGGAGCGCAAGCGTACCCAGCTTGCCGCCTGGCAGCTGAAGCGGGCGGTGGATTTCATCGAGGCGCATTGCCTGCAGCGCATTCGCCTGGACGAACTGGCCGAGCTGACCAACCTGTCGCAATCGCATTTCAGCCATGCCTTCAAGGCCTCGACCGGCATGCCGCCGCATCAATGGCAGATGCAGGCGCGCATCGAACGGGTAAAGGCGCTGCTGCAGCGCCCGGACCTGTCGTTGACGGCGGTGGCGATGATGGCGGGTTTTTCCGACCAGGCGCATTTCACCCGTGTTTTCCGCAAGATGGTCGGTGTCACGCCGCTGGCTTTTCAGCGCCGGCTTGCCGATTGAACCCTGCGGGCACAGAAACCAAAAACAAACAATTCGTCGCAGGATCGAACAATCGCCGCTGGTTAACATGATATAAACAGTCATCTTAATTGCAGCAAATATACGGCGGAAAAATCCCTTACCGTCGGTGAGTGCGGGGGCGCAGAGTAGTGATCAAAACGAATGTCTTGCTAAAGAAGGCGCTGCTCGGCAGCGTCGCCATCGCGGCCCTGGTGGCGCCTTCGCTCGGTTTCGCCCAGAGTGCCGGCAACTCTACGGAGCTCAAGCCGATCATCGTCCAGGGCCAGCAGGATGGCGGCTCGACCGCGACCGGTGAGGACACGGCGGAAGATACGGCGACTGGCCCGGTCAAAGGATACGTGGCCAAAGTGACCGCCACGGGCTCGAAGACCGCAACCGATCTCAACGAGATTCCCCAATCGGTGTCCGTCGTCGGCCGCGAGCAGATCGACGACCAGAGCCCCCAGAAAGCCGACGAGGCGCTGCGCTACGTCGCCGGCGTGAATGCCTCGACCTACGGTACGGATTCGGACACCGACTGGATCTTCATCCGCGGCTTCCAGGCCGACCAGACCGGCGTCTTCCTCGACGGCCTTTCGCTCTACCAGCACGGCTTCGGCACCTTTCTGGTGGACCCGTTCTTCCTTGAGCGCATCGAGGTGATCAAGGGACCGAGCTCGGCCCTTTATGGCGGCGCCAATCCGGGCGGCTTCGTCAACTATGTCAGCAAGCGGCCGACGGGCGAACGCCTGCGCTACGTCGAGACGGGCATCAACAATTTCGGCAACGCCTATCTCGGCCTCGATATCGGCGACCAGGTCGGCAGCGACGGTGCAGTCAGCTACCGTGTGACCGGCAAGCTGTCCGGCGGCGGATGGGAAACGGATTATTCGGACGATTTCCGCGGCACGATCGCACCCAGCCTGACCTGGAAGCGCGACGAGGATACGAGCATCACCTTCCTCGGCTCCTATCAGCATATCGACCTGACCCACACCAGCACCGGCTTCCTGCCCTATGAAGGCACGGTGGTGGATGCCCCCGGCTTCGGGCGCATCCCGCACGACCTCTTCTATGGCGAACCGGACTTCGATAGCTACAACCGCAATCAGGCCATGATCGGCTATGAATTCGAGCATACGTTCGACAACGACTGGACCGTGCGGCAGAACCTGCGCTACGCGCGCCTGTCGCTGAAGGAAGACGGCCTGTATGGCTCCGGCATCGATTTCACCGATCCGACCAAGCTCGGCCGCTACCGCTTCGCGCACGACACCGATGTCAGCATCTTCACGGTGGACAACCAGCTCGAAGGAACCGTCTCGACTGGCAATGTCGAGCACAACGTGCTGCTCGGGCTGGACTACAGGTATTATACGATCGATCACGTGCAGGGTTCGGCCTTCCCCGCCTCATCGCTCGATCCCCGCGATCCGGTCTACGGCAGCGTGCCTCCGCCGGTGGCGACCTATCTCGACCAGGATCTGGGCAGACACCAGCTCGGTCTCTACGCCCAGGATCAGATCAAGTTCGGCGACGGCTGGATCGTGACGCTGAACGGACGCTATGATTTCGTATCGACGGATGTCAACGACCGGCTGACGCCGGCCAATTCCGCCAACGACGATGAGGGCGAGTTCACCTGGCGCGCTGCCCTGGCCTATGAATTCAAGAATGGCCTGACCCCTTACGCCAGCTACTCGACCTCCTTCAATCCGACGACGTCGACGGACGTCAACGGCGACCTGTTGAAATCCGAAACCGGCCAGCAGTGGGAAGCCGGGATCAAATACCAGCCTGATTTCATGGACGCCATGATTACCGCTGCCTATTTCGACATCACCCGGCAGAACGTCGTCGGCCTGGATACGTCCTTCACGCCAGCGCGCCCGGCCGCCATCGGCGAAGTCGAAGCGCGCGGGTTCGAGCTCTCTGCACAGGCCAACGTCACCGACGGCCTGAAGGTCATCGGCGCGCTGACCTACCTCGACATGGAGGTGACGAAGGCGATCGGCGGATCGTGGGACGGAACGCCCGTCGGCAATACGCCGATCCAGGTTCCCGATATCACGGCATCGCTGTGGCTGGACTATGCGTTCCAGAGCGAAGCGCTTGAGGGTGCCAGCGTTGCCGCCGGCGTGCGCCATATCGGCAAATCCTGGGCAAACCGGGAAAACACGCTGGAAGTGCCTGCTGCAACCCTGTTCGACGCGGCTATCCGCTACGAGCGGGAAAAATGGGCCGTCGCGTTGAATGTGTCCAACCTGTTCGACAAGGATTACGTGGCGAGCTGCCAAGGCGTCAGCGCCTGCGGATACGGCGCGGGACGCACCTTCATGCTGAAGGCCAGCACCTCCTGGTGATATCGACCGCGGCAATCCATGGATTGCCCATGACGCCTGACAAACGAACTTCCGACAAACCCGCCGATATTTTCGGCGGGTTTTCTTTTTTGAAATATGAACGAACTCCGTTTACCGTCTACAAACAGAGAACAATCCGTTGTGAAGTGGTGCTCTAGCGGCGAGGCGCCGAACCTATCAATTATTGCCTCAGACAACGGGCCGACCATCGGCCAGAAAGGGGATTGCAATGATTACTCAGATCAAGGGCCTGCACCACGTTACCTCGATGGCGGCCGATGCACGCACCAACAACGACTTCTTCACCAAGGCGCTCGGCCTGCGCCGCGTCAAGAAGACCGTCAACTTCGATGCGCCGGATGTCTACCATCTGTACTACGGCGACGAAGTCGGCACGCCCGGTTCGGTCATGACCTATTTCCCGTTCCCGCATATGGCCCGCGGCCGTCCGGGCACCGGTGAAGTCGGCACCACGCTGTTTTCGGTTCCGGAAGGTTCGCTGGGGTACTGGCAGGAGCGGCTGGCCGGCCTCAAGATCGACGGCCTGAAGGCCGACGAGGCTTTTGGCGAAAAGCGGCTGCATTTCGCCGGTCCCGATGGGGACGGTTTTGCGCTGGTCGAAGTCAAGGACGACGATCGCGCACCGTGGACGCATGGCGGCATCGATGCCGATCACGCCATCCGCGGTTTCCATTCCGTATCGATGCGGCTGCGTGACGAAGGCGCCACCAAGGAACTCTTGACCTTCATGGGTTACCAGGCGGTCGAGAGCAAGGATGGCGTGACCCGGCTGATCGTGCCCGGCGGCAATGCCGCCCATACGATCGATCTGGAAACGCTGCCGAGCATCAATCGTGCCGCACTCGGCGCCGGCTCGGTGCATCACGTCGCCTTTGCCGTCGAGAACCGCGAAAGGCAACTCGAAGTCCGCAAGGCGCTGATGGATACGGGTTACCAGGTGACCCCGGTCATCGACCGCGACTACTTCTGGGCGATCTACTTCCGCACGCCGGGCGGCGTGTTGTTCGAAATCGCCACCAACGAACCCGGTTTCGACCGCGACGAAGACACGGCGCATCTGGGCGAGGCGCTGAAGCTGCCGACGCAGCACGAACACCTGCGGGCCGTGCTCGACAAGCACCTGCAACCGTTGGAAGAAACCGTCCAGGCATAGCGCAAGGAAAGCGATCATGAGCAAAGACAGCTACGTGCACCGGGTGCGTCCCGGTGCACAAGGTGCGCCGATCCTGTTTGCCTTTCACGGCACCGGCGGCGACGAGAACCAGTTCTTCGATTTTGCCGCCCGGCTGTTGCCGCAGGCAACCGTCGTTGCCCCGCGCGGTGACGTTCCGGAGCACGGCGCAGCACGCTTTTTCCGCCGCACCGGCGAAGGCGTCTACGACATGGCCGACCTCGCCCGGGCAACCGACAAGATGGCGGCGTTCATCGAGGCGCACCGCAGCGAAAGCGGGGCCGGGGCCGTGCTTGGCCTCGGCTTCTCGAACGGGGCGAACATTCTCGCCAACATCCTGATCGAGCGGGGCCTTTTCGATGCGGCCGCGTTGCTGCATCCGCTGATCCCGTTTGCGCCGCGCGACAATGCCGGGCTTGCCGACCGCAAGGTGCTGATCACGGCGGGCGAGCGGGATCCGATCTGCCCTCCGGGTCTGACGACCGCGCTGGCGGATTATTTTACCCGCCAGAATGCCGCGCTGGATCTCGAATGGCATGTGGGCGGCCATGACATACGGCCGAACGAGGTGGAAGCCATCGAGCGTCTGGTCGCCGCTTATCGGCAGTGACGACACGGCGAAACGGGGCGTTTTTCCGGCAATCCGGCAAAGCGTTCCGGCCCGCTCGTTGCCTTGCATTGCCGCCCGTTTCGCGAAACAAGGGCTGCATGAGCATTCCGACGCCCCATCCCTTCGCCTTCGATCCCGCCTATGGCCTGACGCTTGCCGATCTTCGGGCCATCGCGCCGCCGGAGGCGCCGGCGGGTTTCGAAGCATTCTGGCAGAAACGCTACCTTCAGGCACTCGCGGTCGATCCACATCCGGAACTGAAGGCGAGCGACAGCAAGCATCCGGATTGGCAGGTGCTGGATATCGTCTACACCTCGACGGGCGGCGTCCGGATCGGCGGCTGGCTGCTGTTGCCGAAGGACGGGCCGGTGCGTCGGGGACTTGTCGTCGGCCACGGTTACGGCGGCCGCGACCAGCCGGATTTCGACCTGCCGCTGGAAGAGACGGCGATCCTCTTTCCCTGCTTTCGCGGCCTGTCGCGCAGCCCGCATCCGCCGATCTCCGCGAATGCGTTCTTCCATGTGCTGCATGACATCGACAAGCCGGAACGCTACGTCATCGGCGGCTGCGTCGAGGACCTGTGGCTCGCCGTCTCGGCCCTGCTTGCCCTTTATCCCGGGCTCGACGGCCATATCGGCTACAGCGGCATCAGTTTCGGCGGCGGCATCGGCGCGCTCGCCATTCCCTTCGATGAACGTATCCGGCGCGGCCAGCTGACCGTGCCTACCTTCGGCGACCGCAAGCGCTGGCTCGGCCTGCCGACTACCGGCAGCGCTGCCGCGGTGCAGGCCTACCAGAAGCACCATGGCAGTGTCTTCGAGACCTTGCGCCTCTACGATGCGGCCTGCGCGGCACGCCGGATCACCGTGCCGATGCTGGCGGCGGTCGCCCTCTTCGATCCGGCGGTGGCGCCGCCCTGCCAGTTCGCCGTCGCCAATGCCCTGCCGCAATCAAAATTTAATGAAATCTTCATCCTGGATGCCGGGCATTTCGACTATCCTGAGGCGGCACGGCAAAATGCCGTGCTTCTCGACAGGCTCAGTCTTTTCTTCAAGGCATTATGAATCGCGAATATTTTCGTTGGTACAGCCATCGCCTGAACCGGGATATGGAACTGCTCGTGTTCGGCCACGCCGGCGCGAATGTGCTGATGTTTCCGACGCGCGACGGCCGTTTCTGGGAATACGAGCAGTTGGGAATCGTCGCCAGCCTGGCGGACAAGGTCCGCGCCGGCCAGTTGCAGCTCTATTGCATCGAGGGACTGGCGAACGAGAGTTTTTACGGCCGCCACAGCCATCCGGCCGACCGCATCCGCCGCCATGCGGCACTTGAAGATTACATCCTCCACGAAGTCCTGCCGTTGATGGCCCAGAAGAATGGGCATGACTGCACCATCGTCCAGGGCTGCAGCCTCGGCGCGTTCCAGGCGGCAAGCCTCGTCTTCCGCCATCCGCACCTGTTTCGCAAGCTCGTCGCCTTTTCCGGCCGATACGACCTGACGATGAAGGTCGAAAGTTTTGGCGATCTTTTCGACGGTTATTACGACGATGTAGTCTATTACCACACACCGGCGCATTTCCTGCCCGGCCTGCATTGCGAGCAGCGTCTCCGGCACCTGCGCCAGGTGGACATCGTGCTGACGATCGGCAACGGCGATCCTTTCCTCGACAACAATCATCATCTGAGCCGCATCCTGACCGAAAAGCAGGTCGGCCATCGGCTGCATCTCTGGGATGGCCGCGCCCACCGCGGCAGCGCCTGGAGGCAGATGGCGCCGCTTTACATCTGAGCCCTGCTGCGGGGCGACGACGCGTCGCGCAGGAAAATCTTGCTCTTCGGCTTGCGATGCGCTTGCGCCTGCACGATAGTGCCGGCCGAAATCAGAAGCCGAGGATATTCGGCCAAACGGGAGTGCACGATGAGCAATCACCAGAAATTCTTCATCAACGGCGAATGGGTCGATCCGGTGATCCCGGCAACGCTCGATGTGATCAATCCGGCGACCGAAGAAGCCTACACGCAGATTTCCGTCGGCTCGAAGGGTGATGTCGACAAGGCCGTGGCTGCGGCCAAAGCCGCCTTCGAGACGTTTTCCCGCACGACGCAGGCCGAACGCCTGGCGCTGCTGAAGCGTATCCTGGAAGTCTACAACGAACGTTTCGAAGACATCGCCCAGGCTGTTTCCGATGAAATGGGCGCACCTCTGTCCTTCGCCCGCGATGCCCAGGCCTGGGCCGGCCGCGCCCATATGGAATCGACCATCGCAGCGCTGGAAAACTACGAGTTCAGCCATCAGCGTGGCAAGACGATGGTGGTCAAGGAGCCGATTGGCGTCTGCGCGCTGATCACGCCGTGGAACTGGCCGCTCAACCAGATCGTCTGCAAGGTGGCGCCGGCCATCGCGGCGGGCTGCACCGTGGTGCTGAAGCCGTCGGAAATCGCCCCGATCAGCGGCATCGTCTTTGCCGAGGTCATGGAAGCCGCCGGCGTGCCGAAGGGCGTGTTCAACCTTGTCAACGGCACCGGCCCGGATGTCGGCCAGGTGATGTCCGGCCATCCGGATGTCGACATGGTGTCCTTCACCGGCTCGACCCGCGCCGGCATCATCGTCGCCAAGACGGCGGCCGATACGGTCAAGCGCGTGGCGCAGGAGCTCGGCGGCAAGTCGGCCAACATCATCCTGCCGGACGCCGATCTCGAAACGGCGGTCACCAAGGGCGTCGAAGGCTGCTTCGGCAACACCGGCCAGTCCTGCGATGCGCCGACGCGCATGCTGGTTCCGGCCGATCGCCATGACGAGGCGCTGGATATTGCCCGCAAGGCGGCCGAACCCTTCAAGGTCGGCGATCCGAAGTCGGAAGACACCGTGCTCGGCCCGGTCGTCAGCCAGCTGCAGTTCGACAAGGTGCAGCGCCTGATCGAAAGCGGCATCAAGGAAGGCGCCACCGTGGTCACCGGCGGCCTCGGCCGGCCGGAAGGCCTGAATCGCGGTTATTACATCCGTCCGACCGTCTTCGGCCACGTCACGCCTGAGATGACCATCGCCCGCGAGGAAATCTTCGGACCGGTGCTGTCGATCATCTCCTACAAGGACGAAGAGGACGCCATCCGCATCGCCAACGACACGGTGTACGGCCTTGCCGCCTACATCCAGTCGGGGGATATCGCCCATGCCCGCAAGGTCGCCTCGCGCATGCGCGCCGGCTCGGTCTACCTGAACTATCCGGACTGGGACACCAACTCTTCGTTCGGCGGCTACAAGCAGTCGGGCAACGGCCGCGAATATGCCGATTTCGGCATCCACGATTTCCTCGAAATCAAGAGCGTCGTCGGTTACGAGTCGTAATCGCATCCATCAGTGGCGCCGGCTTCGGCCGGCGCTGCCTCGTCCCTGCCGGGGATGATTTCAGCACGCCGCCCGGCCCGAGCCACTGACATCGAGCGTTGCTTTAAAAGACACACCCGAACGCAATTCTTCTGCAAAGCCTGCCGCCTGCTTGTCGCAACCGTGCGGTGCGGCTAACACGTTGAGGCCTCAAATAGTTTGAAAGCCTTATCATGACGCTGACCGAGCAGAAGCAATATCGCCTGGGCTTGACCTATGTGGCGTTGTCGGCGCTTGCCTGGTCGTCGTCGGGGCTGTTCATGCGGGCGATCCAAGCCGACCTGATGACCATCGTCGCCACCCGCGGCATCGTCTCCGGCCTCGCCACCTTCCTGTTCTTCCTCTATCTCGAACGCAGCCGCGCCTGGGCGATCCTGCGGGCCGTCCGCTGGCCGACCATTGCCGCCACCTTCTTTTCGGCGGCGAGCATGATTTCCGGCCTCGGTTCGATCTATTACACCTCGGTGGCCGATGCGATGGTCATCTATGCGACCGTGCCCTTCGTGACCGCCGGTGTCGCCTATCTCTACATCGGCGAGAAACCCAGCCGGTCGACGCTGATTGCCGCCTCCGTCGCCATGGCCGGCGTGCTCGTCATGCTGATGGACGAAGGCGGCGGCGGCAGCCTGCTCGGCAAGGGGCTGGCGCTGGTCATGACGCTGACGGTCGCGGCACTTGCCACCATCATGCGCAAGCATCGCGACGTGCATATGCTGCCGGCGATGTTTTCCTCCGCCTGGCTCTGCTCGCTCTGCACCATCTGGTTCGCCACGCCGCTCGCCCTCAGCGGCCACGATGTCGGTCTGGTCGTGCTGTTTGCCGTGGTGCAGAATTCCCTCGGCCTCATCCTCTATACCTTCGGCTCGCGCTGGATTCCCGCCGCCGATGCCAGCCTGTTGACGGCGCTCGAAGTGCCGTTGACGCCGCTCTGGGTGTGGATCTTCATGGACGAGGTGCCGGCGCGCTCGACGATGATCGGCGGGCCGATCGTGCTGCTCGCCCTTTTCGGCCACATCTTCGCCGAGATCCGCCGCAACCGCTCGACGGAGGTTGCGGTCCACGCGTGAGGCGGGCGAATATTTTCAGTCATAAAGCTGAAAAATTTTCCGTTTGACTAAATTTTTTCAATGCGTCACTTCTTCTGCAACAACAGGGGAGCGTGACCGGCGTGGCATTGACCATCCGCGAACTCATACAGCAGGCGACGGACAATCTGACCGCCAGCGAACGCAAGATCGCCGGTGCGATCCTTGCGGATTATCCGTTCACCGCGCTGCAGACGATTCAGGATCTGGCGGCCAAGACCGGCGTCAGCGCGCCGTCGATCACCCGTTTCGTTGCCAAGCTCGGCTGTGGCGGTTTCCAGGATTTCCAGCGGCAGCTGATCGCCGAACTGAAGGAGGGCAAGCGTTCGCCGCTCGACCTGAAATCCAGCCAGGTGCCCGTCGGCCATTCGCAATTTCTCAGCGATTATGCCTCGCGCCTCTCCGGCGTCATCGCCGAGATGGCCGAGACGGTGTCGCAGGAGCAGTTCGATACCGTGGCGGCATTGCTGGCCGATCCTGCACGCCATGTTTTCCTGCTGGGCGGGCGCGTCAGCGACAGCCTCGCCGGCTACCTGTCGATCCATCTCCGCCAGATCCGCGCCCGCATCCAGCATATTCCCGCCAATCCGGAAATCTGGCCGGATGCGATGCTGCAGATGCGCAGGAAGGATGTGGTGGTTCTGTTCGATTTCCGCCGTTACCAGCCCAATCTTGCCGAGCTGGCGCATCGCATCGCGACGCATTCTCAGGCGACGATCGTCCTCGTCACCGACCGCTGGCTGTCGCCGATTGCCCGTGACAGCAGCCATGTCATCGCCCTGCCGATCGATTCCGGCACGGCCTGGGACACGGTGGTGGCGGCGATCGCCTTTCTGGAGGCGCTGATCGTCAGGGTTTCGGAAACGGATTGGGAAGCGACGCAAAAACGCCTCAGCCAGTGGGACGGCCTGCGCCTCGACCGGCCGGTCGAAGACGATATCTAGAAAGGGGAATTTCGATGCACCGTGAAGACCTGATGGTGGCCTGCACCAACGACCTGGCCGGAAAGACGCGCGGCAAGGCGTTTCCCGCGTCGCAGCTGGAAAAGCGCCAGCATCGCGGTATCGGCTGGACGCCCACCAATGTCCAGATCACCTGCTTCGATTCGATTTCCGACAGCCCCTTCGGTTCTCTGGGCGACCTCGTGCTTATTCCCGATCCCGCTACCAGGGTGGCGATCGCCACCGAGGGCGACGGTGTTCCGCCGGAACAGTTCGTGCTCGGCAACATCCGTTATACCGACGGCCGGCCGTGGGAATTCTGCACCCGGTCGCTGCTGCAGGCGGCGCTCGATCGGCTGAAGCGGGTCACCGGGCTGACGCTGTTCGGCGCCTTCGAGCACGAATTCCAGTTCGGCGGACCGGTGATGGCGCCGGGCAATTCGTTCTCGCTGGCCGGTTTCCGGATGCGCCGGGCCTTCGGCGAGGCGCTGATCGCGGCGATGCGCGCTGCCGGTATCAGCCCCGACACGTTCATGAAGGAACATGGCGCCGACCAATACGAAGTGACGATCGGTCCCAAGGCCGGCATCCGTTTTGCCGACGAGGCCGTCATCTTGCGCGAGGTGGTGCGAAGCACGGCGCTGGCGCACGATGAAACGGTGACATTCACGCCGATCCGCGATCCGGCCGGCGTCGGCAATGGCGTGCACATCCATATGAGTTTCCTGGATAGCGACGGCAAGCCGGCAACCTGGGACCCGGCCGGCAAACACGAACTGTCGCCGGTCGCCGGCCAGTTCGTTGCCGGCGTTTTGAAATATCTCGATGCGATCACGGCGATCACGGCGCCGAGCGTCGTTTCCTATCTGCGGCTGACGCCGCATCGCTGGAGTGCCGCCTTCAACAATCTCGGTTTCCGCGACCGCGAGGCCTCGGTGCGCATCTGCCCGGTCTCCGATCTCTCTGATATCGCCAAGGCCGCGCAGTTCAACTTCGAATTCCGCGCCGCCGATGCCACTGCCAGCCCCTATCTGCAGCTTGCCGCCATCATCCATGCCGGCGTGCAGGGCATCGAGGAAGGGCTGCCGGTGCCGGAGGCGACGCAGGAGGACCTGTCTCTGCTCGATCCGGCCGCCCTGGCCGAACGCGGCTACAAACGCCTGCCGACGACGCTCGAAGAGGCGCTGAAGCGGTTCGAGGCAAACGACACCGTCACCGGCTGGTTCCCGCAGGGGTTTGCCGACGTCTATGTCAAGCACAAGCTCGGCGAGATCGACCACCTCAAGGGCCGCGAGCTGAAAGACGTCTGCGCCGCCTACGAAGAGGTCTATTGATTTGCCTGATGTCGTCGGTCAGAAGGTCGGCGGCGTGTTGATCCACAGCAGCACGGTCTCGCCGTCATGGCGGTTGCGCCAGGAGTGCTGCCGCTGGCTGGCGAAATAGAGCGAATCGCCGGGGCCGAGATCGAAGAACTGGTCGCCATCGAGCACCATCTCGATCCGCCCGGACAGCACATGGACGAATTCTTCGCCCTCGTGCTTGTAGGCGCCGTCGCTGGAGGCGCCGGGGGCGAGCACGAAGCGATGGCAATCCATCATCAACTGGCCTTCGGCCAGGAGCTGGACGGTGACGCCGGGGGATGTCGCCGGCCAGGCGCGCCACTCGCCGCTGCGCACCACCTCGCGGGCCTCGTGGCTTTCCTCGCCGGAGAGGCGGGAAACGGTGGTGCCGTAATATTCGGCGAGATCGTGCAGCACCTTGAAGGTTACGCCCTGCGACGTACGCTCCAGCGTCGACAGGATGGACGGCGCGATGCCGACCTCGCCGGCAACATCGTCCAGCGTCTTGCCGAGGCCGTGGCGCAGGCTGCGCAGCTTGCGGCCGAGATCGTGCTGCGGCGCGTCTGCGTCGGTTACGCCGTTGTCGGATTTTGCCGGCGGGTCTTCCGCCTCCAGCGCTTCCCGGATGGCGGCAGGGTTGAGGCCTCGTTCGCTGCGCAGCCAGGAAATCCGCTTCAGGCGCGCCACGTCGTCGGCGCTGTATTGCCGGTGGCCGGTTTCGGAACGGTCGGGCACGACGAGACCCTGGCTCTCCCAGAGCCGTAGCGTCGAGGCAGAAACGCCCGCCAGCCGCGCGGCTTCCGCCACCTTGTAGCGCACAGTCTGCATGCTTCTCATCCGCAACCTTTCGCACCGCGTCAAAGTTCTGCTTAACACAGGTTTTGCCGGAAACGGAATTGGGTTGGCCGAAGCAGCGGGGATTTGCTTGAGGGCAGCCGGATGCGGACCGGGTATCTTTCCCGATCCGCATTCTTGCGGGGTATCAGATGTTGGCGAACACGCCGTCGACGGCCTCTGTCGCGGCCTTGACGACGATATCGGCCTCTTCGCGTGTCAGGCAGAGCGGCGGCGCGAAACCGAGGATATCGCCCTGCGGCATGGCCCGGCCGATGACGCCGCGTTCCAGCAGGGCGGCGGCGACCTGCGGGCCGATTTTTTTGCCCGGATCGAAGAAGGCGCGGTCGTCCTTGTCCTCGACGAATTCGACGGCAGCGAGCATGCCGTCGCCACGGACGTCACCGACATGCTTGTGGCCGGCAAGCGCCTTCGTCAGCTCGGAGCGGAAATAGGCGCCGGTCGAGCCGGCATTGTCCACCAGGCCGAGTTCGTCGATCACTTCGAGATTGGCGACGCCGGCGGCAGCGCAGATCGGATGGGCGGCATAGGTCCAGCCATGGCCGATGGCGCCGAGCTGGTCGGAACCCTGCACCAGCACCTGCCAGACCTTGTCGGAGACGATGACGCCGGAGAGCGGCGCATAGGCCGACGTCAGGCCCTTGGCGATGGTGATCAGGTCGGGCTTCATGCCGTAGTGGTCGGAGCCGAACATGGTGCCGAGGCGGCCGAAGCCGGTGACGACCTCGTCGGCGACGAGCAGGATGTCGTATTTATCGAGAACGGCCTGGATCTTCTGCCAGTAACCCGCCGGCGGCGGCACGATACCGCCGGTGCCGAGGATCGGCTCGCCGATGAAGGCGGCGATGGTATCCGGCCCTTCGGCAAGGATCATCTCCTCCAGCCTGTCGGCACAATGTTGCGAGAACTGGTCCTCAATCATCGTGCGATCCGGCCGGCGGAAATAATAGGGTGCTTCCGTATGCAGGATCGGCGCCCGCGGCAGGTCGAAGGCATTGTGGAACAGCGCAAGGCCGGTCAGCGAACCGGTCATGACGCCTGAGCCGTGGTAGCCGCGCCAGCGCGAAATGATCTTCTTCTTTTCCGGGCGGCCGAGGATGTTGTTGTAATACCAGATCAGCTTGATGTTGGTCTCGTTGGCATCCGAGCCGGAAAGGCCGAAATAGACGCGGCTCATGCCTTGCGGTGCACGGTCGATGATCATCTTGGAGAGTGTGATCGAGGCTTCCGTGCCGTGGCCGACATAGGCATGGTAGTATGCGAGGTTCCTTGCCTGCGCGGCGATGGCATCGGCGATCTTCTGCCGGCCGTAGCCGACATTGACGCAATAGAGCCCGGCAAAGGCATCGAGGCTGGTCTTGCCGCTGGCATCGGTGATGTACACGCCTTCGCCGCCCGCTATCACCCGCGTCGGCGTTTCGCCGCGGGCATGCATGCCCATATGTGTCGAGGGATGGAAGAAATGATCGCGGTCCCAGGCGGTGAGTTCGTTGCTTCTGTCGAGCATCGTCGTCCTCTCGGTGTTTTCGTATTGCGTTTCAGGCGGCAGTTATGTTTGTGAAAGTGTCGCAGGATCGAGGGAGAGAGTGAGTCCAATCCCTCTCGCACGAAAAGAGAAATCGACTGAATCCGGTCGCCCGAAGAGAGAAAGTCTCTATGTCGGCTGATCGCCGCCGAGCAGGCTGGCAAGAGGCAGTGCTGTCTCCTCCTTTACGGTTTTGGTGACGATATAGGTGAAGTAGCGGTCGATGCCCAGTTCGCGGTCGAGCAGGCTGTCGACGAGGCGCTGATAGGCGTCGATGTCGGAGGTCATGATCTTGAGGATGTAATCGACGCCGCCGCCGACGGACCAGCAGGCCGTTACCTCCGGGATCGCCATGACAGCGCGCTCGAACTTGTCGAAATCCGCCTGGCGGTGATTGCCGAGGGTGACTTCCATCATCACGCTGGCGACCGGCGCCAGGCGCCGCACGGCGACGGCGGCGTGGTAACCGATGATGATACCTGCCTTTTCCAGCTTGCGCAGGCGCATCCAGCAGGGCGTCGGCGAAAGGCCCACCTGTTCGGCCAACGCCAGCTTGGTGATGCGGCCGTCGCGCTGGATGACGTCGAGAATGCGCAGGTCGATGGCATCGAGTTTCATGCGGGGATGCTCATGCCCGGCATGGCGGCGCAGCAATGCCGGCGTGGTGCGGCAGGACCGATTCTGACCGGTGTGGAGATCATGACGCGCGGGTTTTCCTACCTGTTCCTGGCGGTTGCCAAGCCTGTTTCTGCCTGCGGACCAGATTGCATGTGTTGTCCGGGACGGCAAGCGCACCGACGGCAAGAACGAGCCGGAGCACCGTAAAGATGGTCGTTCGGAAGGCTGCGGCCTTGCCGCAGTTCCTTTCCGGTTGCCGTTGCGGCAGGCGGTGTTTAAACAGCAGGCGTGCTGTTTTCTTTCGGAGTGTCGAGCGTCGTATGAGACCGAATATTCTCCTGATCACTGCCGACCAATGGCGGGGCGATTGCCTGTCCGCCGTTGGACATCCGGTCGTCAAAACTCCGAATGTCGATGCGCTGGCCGGCGAGGGAACCCTGTTCCGGCGCCACTATGCCGGTGCCGCGCCCTGTTCGCCGGCGCGCGCCAGCCTTTATACCGGGCTCTACCAGATGAACCACCGCGTCTGCCGCAACGGTTCGCCGCTCGATGCCCGCTTCGACAATATCGCCTTGATGGCGCGGCGGGCAGGGTACGATCCGACGCTGTTCGGCTACACCGATACCGCACCGGACCCGCGCCGCCTTGCCCCCGGCGATCTGCATCTCACCAGCTACGAGGGCGTGCTTCCCGGCTTTACGGCGCGCCAGCTCCTGCCGGAACATGAAAAGCAATGGCTTTCCTGGCTGCGCGACCGCGGCCATGCGGATGCGACGGACCGCAGCGTCCACAAGCCCGTAGGCGACCTGCCCGAGGTGAACGCCGGAGCGCCTGCCTATGCGCAGGACGAAACGCAGACTGCGTTCCTCACCGGCGAATTCATCCGCTGGCTCGGCGAGCAGGAGGCGCCGTGGTTTGCGCATATCTCCTTTCTCCGGCCGCATCCGCCCTTCGTCGTGCCGGCACCCTACAACACCATGTACGCACCGCCGCAGGACGATACCTTCGTCCGCCATGCCGACCGGGACCGCGAAAAAGCGCAGCACCCCTATCTCGCCTATGATCTCGACCGCCAGCCGAAGGGTGCCTTCGTCTTTGACGCCAAGGGTGGGGTGGGCGACTGGAGCGCACAGGAATTCGCGACGCTCCGCGCGGTCTATTACGGCATGATTTCGGAAGTCGATGCACAGCTCGGCCGCCTCTGGCAGGCGCTGCGGGACAGGGGGGCGTGGGACAACACCGTCATCGTCTTCACCTCGGATCATGCCGAGATGGCGGGCGACCACTGGTCCTTCGGCAAGAGCGGTTTCTTCGACGGCTCCTATCATATCCCGCTGGTGATCCGCGATCCCGCCTCGAAGGTAGGCGGCGGGCAGGTGGAGCAATTCACCTCTGCCACCGATATTTTCCCGACGCTCTGCGAAAGGCTGGGCGAAAGTCCGGAAGGGCATTTCGACGGCGCATCCCTCTCCGGTTTTCTCGCCGGTGAAGCGCCGGCCGTCTGGCGCGACGGTGCGTTCTGGGAGTTCGATTTCCGCGATATCGCCCGCGGGCGGCAGGAGGCGCATTTCGGCCTGCCGTCGAATGCCTGCAACCTTTCGGTCTATCGCGATGCGGCGTTCAAATACGTACATTTTGCCGGCATGCGGCCACTGCTCTTCGATCTCGGCAAGGATCCCGGTGAATTGCGGAATGTCGCCGACGACCCGGCCTATCTCGGCACGCGGCTCGCTTATGCCGAAAAGCTTTTGTCCTTGCGGGCGCGGCACCTCGACCAGACGCTGGCCTATACGGAACTGACGGAAAACGGACCGGTGCGCGGGCGCCGCTAGGCGTTTGGAGTACGGAAAAAGGGGAAGACCGCATGACAGGCATCGATATTGCCGAATTGACCGTGAGCGCGGCGCAGCAGGCATTTGCACGCGGCGAGTTGACTGCGGAAAGCCTTGCCCGGGCCTGCCTCGACCGGATCGCCGAATTCAATCCGTACTACAACGCCATCATCTTCCTCAATGAAAAGGCGCTGGACGAGGCGCGCGATATCGATCGCCGCCGCGCGGCGGGCGAGGCGCTCGGGCCGCTTGCCGGCATTCCCATCGTCGTCAAGGATACGATGGATATGGTCGGTTTCCCGACCACCGGCGGATGGTCGCTGCTGTCCAGCCGCACCGGCGGCATCGACCTCCTTCCGGCGAGAGACAGCGATGTCGTGGCGCGCATGCGCGCTGCCGGCTGCGTCGTTCTCGGCAAGACCAACGTGCCGGTGCTGAGCGCCACCGGCACCCATGCCGATGACAGCTGGGCAGGCCCGACGCTGAATGCCGTCGATGCGACGCTCGTCCCGGGCGGCAGCAGCGCCGGAACGGCCACCGCCGTCGCCGCCGGCTTCGCCATCATCGGCCTTGCCGAGGAAACGGGCGGTTCGATCCAGAATCCGGCCTCGGCGCAGGCGCTGGTCGGCATCAAGCCGACCTTCGGGCTGATCTCCAATACCGGCATCATGCCGCTCGGCGGCAGCACGCTCGACGTGGCCGGCCCGATTGCCCGCAGCGTGACGGATGCCGCCCTGGCGCTGGATGTCATGGCCGGTTTTTCGCCGAACGATCCGAAGACCGTCGCCGGTCTCGGCAGCCGCCCGGCGGGCGGTTATGCCGCCGGTCTCGATGCGCAGTCCCTGCAGGGCAAAAGGCTTGGCCTGTTCGGCCCCGGCTGGCGCCGTCCCGGCGAAAGTTTTCGCCGGCGGCCGCTGCATCCGGAGATCGATGCGGCCTATCGCCGTGCGCAGGACGAATTGCGCGGGCGGGGAGCGACGCTTGTCGAGGATCCGTTCGCGGCAAGCGGTTTTGCCGATCTGATGCGCACCTCCGCCGGCGCCGAAGATTTCGACATCCGCGGCATGGAAGGCCTTCCTTACGACCTGCAGCAATATCTGCGTAATCTCGGCCCCGATGCCGCCCTGCAAAGCTTCGCGGCCTTTGCCGAAGCGACCAAGGCCGAAAATCCGTTCGCACCCGGCGGCGTGCTTGCCTATATGCACGACCTGCCGGAATTCGTCGCCATCCTTGCCGATCCGCTGCCGCGGCCGACGCTCGAAACATTCTTCCTGCTGCGCGATGCCTATTTGCGGATCTTCAACACGGTGATGCAGGACAAGGCACTCGATGCTCTTGTTTTCCCGCAGATGATGGATCCGGCGCCGAAACGCGGCGCGGGCATCTCCATCCGCGAGACGACGGTGGCCGAAATCAATATTGCCGGACTGCCGGGCGTCACCGTTCCCGCCGGTTATCTGGAGGGCGGCGAACCCTTCAACCTGATCTTCATCGGGCGCGCCTGCAGCGAGGCCGGACTGTTGTCCCTGGCGTATGACTACGAGCAGGCGACCCGCCACCGCCGTTCCGCCGTGCTTCGCCAGGCATGATCTTTAACCCCCGTCATGCTGTGATCGTGGACAGCAAGGCACGATGATGGTGAAGATGGAAGCGCCGTTTCATGGACAATGACGACGCCGCCGGCGATACGGCAGAGCAGACCGGGGACCGCCGGACAGGGCGCCATCTTTCACAGATCCTCGCGGCGATCGCGGCGGATGAAAGCCGCCAGCGTGTCTCCGTCGGCGACCTGTTCCAGGCTCTTGGCGACCGCGCCTTCGGCGCCCTGATGTTGATCTTCGCCTTGCCGAACGTCGTGCCGACGCCGCCTGGGACCTCGGCCTTGCTGGGCACGCCGCTGGTGTTCCTGGCCGCGCAGCTGATGCTCGGCTATTCGCCGTGGCTGCCGCAATTCATCGCGAAACGATCGATGTCACGCGCGGATTTCGCAGCGGTCGTGCGCCGCATCGCGCCCTGGCTGGCGAGGGCCGAACGCATGCTGAGACCGCGGCTGACGGTGCTGGTCTATCCGCCGGCGGAATATCTCGTGGGATTCGCCTGTTTCTGCCTTGCGGTCATCCTGGCTTTGCCTATCCCGCTCGGAAACATCTTGCCCGCACTGGCCATCTGCCTGTTTTCCTTCGGCATCCTGGAGAGGGACGGGCTCTGCACCATCATCGGCTGGCTGCTGTCCATCGTCTCCGTCATCGTTGTCGCCGGTGTCCTCTACGCCCTGTTCAAAGTGCTCGTCCTGTTGGTCTCGACGGCTTTCACATGACCCCCGGCGCGGTGATTTCGCACCTGCTCATTTGACAGACTGGCATGAAGATGGCAGCAAACGGCAAGAGGACAATCTCGGATCGGGGTCATGGCAAAACGATCGGATAGTGGCGGACGGCTTGACGAGGCGGCGCGGGCCGGCTGGCTGTATTACGTCGCCGGCCGGACCCAGGACGAGATCGCCACGACCATGGGGATTTCGCGCCAGTCGGCGCAACGCCTGGTGTCGCTTGCCGTCGCCGAGCGGCTGATCAAGGTCAGGCTCGACCATCCGATCGCCGCCTGCCTGGAGCTTGCCCGCGATCTCTCGGAAAAATTCGACCTGAAATATGTCGACATCGTTCCCAGCGATCCGGCCTCGACCTCGACCACGGTCGGTATTGCCGAAGCGGGGGCTGCGGAAATCGAACGCTGGCTGAAGAAGCCGGAGCCGATCGTCATGGCGGTCGGCACCGGCCGGACGCTGAAGGCCGCCGTCGACCAGCTGCCGGTGATCGACTGTCCGCAGCACCGCGTCGTCTCGCTGACCGGCAATATCGGTCCGGACGGCGCGGCCGCCTATTACAACGTCGTCTTCAGCATGGCCGATGCCATCAAGGCGCGGCATTTCCCGATGCCGCTGCCGGTGCTCGTCTCGTCGGCCGCCGAGCGGGAACTGCTGCACGAACAGGCACTGGTGCGCTCGACGCTGGCGCTGGGCGCGCAGGCGAACGTAACCTTCGTCGGTGTCGGCGAAATGGGCCAGGAGGCGCCGCTGTGCGTCGACGGTTTCCTGGCGAAGGATGAAATGGCAAGCCTCGTTTCCGCCGGCGCCATCGGAGAAATCTGCGGCTGGATCTTCGACCGCAACGGCCGGTTGCTCGACAACCCCGTCAACGAACGGGTGGCGAGCGTTCCCGTGCCCTCGCGCGAGACATCGGTGGTCATCGGCATCGCCAAGGGCAAGCGCAAGTTCCAGGCCATCTGCGCCGCCCTGAAGGGGCGCATGCTCAATGGAATCATCACCGACGAGATGACGGCTGAGTATTTGCTCAAATCGTGAGCATAAATTATTTCATTTAAAATCATCGGCTTACCATTATTTTGCGGCGCTGCAGCAACGAATCCGCATTGACTTTTTTCGCGCAAAGATGAGTAATTGCTCATGAGCAAAGCGAATGCTCACTCTTTTTTCTTCTGGGAGGAAGACATGACATTGAAGACTATTCTGCTCGGCGCCTGCTCGGCGCTGGCATTTGCCGGCCTGGCTTCCGCTGAAACGCTGACCATCGCGACCGTGAACAACGGCGACATGATCCGCATGCAGAAGCTGACGGACGATTTCACTTCAAAGAACCCCGGCATCGAGCTGGAATGGGTAACGCTGGAAGAAAACGTCCTGCGCCAGAAGGTAACGACCGACATCGCCACCAAGGGCGGTCAGTTCGACATCATGACCATCGGCACCTATGAGGTTCCGATCTGGGCCAAGCAGGGCTGGCTGCTGCCGCTCGACAATCTCGGCGCCGACTACGACGTCGACGACCTTTTGCCGGCCATCCGCTCGGGCCTGACCGGCGAGGACGGCAAGCTGTATGCCGCGCCGTTCTACGGCGAAAGCTCGATGGTCATGTACCGCAAGGACCTCATGGAAAAGGCCGGGCTGACCATGCCCGACGCGCCCACCTGGGAGTTCATTGCCGATGCGGCGCGCAAGATGACCGACAAGAGCAACGAGGTCTACGGCATCTGCCTGCGCGGCAAGGCCGGCTGGGGCGAAAACATGGCCTTCCTGACGGCCACCGCGAACGCCTTCGGCGCCCGCTGGTTCGACGAGAAGTGGACGCCGCAGTTCGACCAGCCGGAATGGAAGAACGCGCTTGAATTCTACGTCAAGCTGCTGAACGAAGCCGGCCCTCCGGGCGCCTCCTCGAACGGCTTCAATGAAAACCTCGCTCTGTTCCAGACCGGCAAGTGCGGCATGTGGATCGATGCGACTGTGGCCGCTTCCTTCGTGACCAACCCGAAGGAATCCAAGGTTGCCGACAAGGTGGGCTTCGCGCTCGCTCCGGATACTGGCCTCGGCAAGCGCGGCAACTGGCTCTGGGCTTGGAACCTCGCCATCCCCGCCGGCACGCAGAAGCAGGAAGCGGCCGAAAAGTTCGTCTCCTGGGCAACCAGCAAGGCTTACCTCGACCTCGTGGCTTCCAAGGAAGGCTGGGCCAACGTTCCTCCGGGCACGCGCACCTCGCTCTACGAAAACCCGGAATACCAGAAGGCGGCGCCTTTCGCGAAGATGACGCTCGACTCCATCAACGCGGCTGACCCGAAGAACCCGGCCGTCAAGCCGGTGCCTTATGTCGGCGTGCAGTTCGTCGCCATTCCCGAATTCCAGGGTCTCGGCACGGCCGTTGGCCAGCAGTTCTCGGCAGCCCTCGCAGGTCAGGTCACGGTCGACCAGGCGCTGCAGAGCGCCCAGCAGCTGACCACCCGCGAAATGACCAAGGCCGGCTACATCAAGTAATGGCTCCCAAGGACTGGAACGGGGCGTCCTTCACGCGCACCGTTCCAGAATGGGCCGCCGAGTGCCTGAGTGGCTTCGGCGGCCTTTTTTTCACGCGCGAGCGCGCGTTGCCCTCCAAGAATTTCAGATCGGGACTAGCCATGGCGACGTTACACACCCGTTCAGCAGCGCGCCTGATGATGGCGCCTTCCGTGCTGCTTCTGCTGGCCTGGATGATCATTCCGCTGGCGATGACGATTTATTTCTCCTTCCTGCGCTACAACCTGCTGATGCCGGGCATGGAGGAATATGCCGGTTTCTCCAACTACAGCTATTTCCTCACCGATCCGGCCTTCTTCACGGCAATCGCCAATACGCTGCTGATCGTCGTCGGCGTGCTGTTGATCACCGTCGTCGGCGGCATCCTGTTTGCGCTTCTGCTCGACCAGCCGATGTTCGGCCAGGGGATCGTGCGCATCCTCGTCATCGCGCCGTTCTTTGTCATGCCGACGGTCTCGGCGCTGGTGTGGAAGAACATGTTCATGAACCCGGTCAACGGCTTGTTCGCCTGGATCGCCAAGTCCTTCGGTTTCCAGCCGATCGACTGGTTCGCCTCCGTGCCGCTGTTCTCGATCATCATCATCGTCGCCTGGCAGTGGCTGCCCTTCGCGACGCTGATCATGCTGACGGCGCTGCAATCGCTCGACGAGGAGCAGAAGGAAGCCGCCGAGATGGACGGGGCCGGCGCCTTCTCGAAATTCTTCTACATCATCCTGCCGCACATGGCCCGCGCCATCACCGTGGTCGTCCTGATCCAGACGATCTTCCTGCTTTCGGTCTTCGCCGAAATCCTCGTCACCACCAATGGCGGTCCCGGCATTCAGAGCACGAACCTCACCTATCTGGTCTATGCGCAGGCGCTGCTGCAGTTCGATATCGGCGGGGCATCGGCGGGCGGCATCGTCGCGGTCATCCTGGCCAATATCGTCGCCTTCTTCCTCGTCCGCCTCATCGGCAAGAATCTGGAGGCCTGAGCCATGGCACGCAAGGTTACCACACGCCGCAAACTGGTCATGACCGCCATCGCCTGGGTGCTCGGCATCATGATCTTCTTCCCGATCCTCTGGACCTTCCTGACCAGTTTCAAGACGGAAGCCGATGCCATCGCCTCGCCGCCGCAGTTCCTGTTCTTCCACTGGACGCTGGAGAACTATCATGAGGTGCAATCGCGCTCGGATTACTTCAAGCACTTCTCCAACTCGGTGATCATCTCCTTCGGTTCGACGCTGATCGGCCTGATCATCGCCATCCCGTCTGCCTGGGCGATGGCGTTCGCCCCGACGAAGAAGACCAAGGACGTGCTGATGTGGATGCTCTCCACCAAGATGATGCCGCCGGTCGGCGCATTGATCCCGATCTACCTGCTGTTCCAGAGCTTCGGTCTGCTCGACAGCCGCATCGGCCTGGTCATGGTGCTCACCCTCATCAACCTGCCGATCATCGTCTGGATGCTCTACACCTACTTCAAGGAAATCCCCGGCGAGATTCTTGAGGCGGCACGCATGGACGGGGCGTCGCTGATGAAGGAAATCGCCTATGTGCTGACGCCGATGGCGGTGCCGGGCATTGCTTCGACGCTGCTGCTCAACATCATCCTGGCATGGAACGAGGCCTTCTGGACCCTCAACCTGACGGCCTCGAAGGCGGCGCCGCTCACCACCTTCATCGCCTCCTACTCCAGCCCCGAAGGTCTGTTCTACGCCAAGCTTTCGGCGGCATCGACCATGGCGATCGCGCCGATCCTCATCCTTGGCTGGTTCAGCCAGAAGCAACTCGTTCGCGGCCTTACCTTTGGCGCGGTTAAATAAGGACGACAGACATGGGCAGCATTTCCCTTCAAAAAGTCTCCAAGGTCTTCGGCGAAGCCAAGGTCATTCCGTCGATCGACCTCGATATCAACAACGGCGAGTTCGTCGTCTTCGTCGGACCTTCCGGCTGCGGCAAGTCGACGCTTCTCAGGCTGATCGCCGGCCTTGAGGACGTCTCGGGCGGCAAGGTCGTCATCGACGGCAAGGATGCGACGGACGCCGCACCCTCCGAGCGCGGCCTGGCGATGGTGTTCCAGTCCTATGCTCTTTACCCGCATATGAGCGTGCGCAACAACATCGCCTTCCCGCTGAAGATGGCCGGCATGCCGAAGGAGGAAATCGACAAGAAAGTCAGCGATGCGGCCCGTGTCCTGAACCTCACCGATTACCTCGAACGCAAGCCGCGGCAGCTCTCCGGCGGCCAGCGCCAGCGTGTGGCCATCGGCCGGGCGATCGTCCGCCAGCCTTCCGCCTTCCTGTTCGACGAGCCGCTGTCGAACCTTGATGCGGCGCTGCGCGTCAACATGCGCCTCGAAATCAGCGAGTTGCACCAGCAGCTGAAGACGACGATGATCTACGTCACCCACGACCAGGTGGAGGCCATGACCATGGCCGACAAGATCGTCGTGCTCAACCGCGGCAATATCGAGCAGGTCGGCTCGCCGCTGGAGCTCTACCGCAGCCCGCGCAACCTCTTCGTCGCCGGCTTCATCGGCTCGCCGAAGATGAACCTGATTTCCGGCGACTACGCCAGGGCGCAGAATGCGGCGACCATCGGCATCCGTCCGGAGCATGTCAGCCTGTCCACCTCGGACGGCGACTGGCGCGGCACGGTGACGGTCGCCGAACATCTGGGCTCCGACACCTTCCTGCACGTCAATGCCGACGGCGTCGGGCCGATCACGGTGCGTGCCGGCGGAGAGTTCGGCGTGAAGCATGGCGACACGGTGTTCATCACCCCGGACAAGAGCCGCATGCACCGCTTCGACGACAAGGGCCTGGCGATCCCGGCTGCTGCCTGAGCGCTCTTGCAAACAGGAGGGAGGCGGCTTCGTCGCTTCCCCCCTGACCGCTGACAACCCGGTTGCGGCGGGCAGAGCCCCCTCATCCGGCCCTTTGGGTCACCTTCTCCCAGTGGGGAGAAGGTGCCGGCAGGCGGATGAGGGGTTGATACGACTGAAGGCAGCGTCTCGCCGCCTTCTCTACCTTACGACCAGACGACTCCTGATGAGGACCGTGACATGACCTGCAAACTTTCGCTCGCAACGCTCGAAGACGCTTCCGCCACCGCCGCCGTGCCGGCCTATGGCCGGGCCTCGCTCTCCGCCGGCATCGTGCATTTCGGCATCGGCAACTTCCACCGCGCGCATCAGGCCGTGTATCTCGATGATCTCTTCAATGCTGGAGATGATCACGACTGGGCGATCGTCGGCGCGGGCGTGCTGCCCTCCGACGCGGTGATGCGCGACAAGCTCGCGGCGCAGGATTTTCTGACGACCGTCGTCGAACAGGACAACAACAAGACGGCAGCGCGCATCACCAGCCCCATGGTCGACATCCTGCCGACGGGCGACGCCAGGACGATCATCGCCAGGCTTGCCGATCCGCAAATCCGCATCGTCTCGATGACCATCACCGAGGGCGGCTACTTCATCGATGCGTCCGGCAAGTTCAATCCGGGCCATCCCTCCATCGTTTCCGACGGCAACAACCCGTCGGCGCCGAAAACCGTGTTCGGTCTCGTCGTCGCCGGCCTCAAGGCGCGCCGGGCGGCCGGGATCGCGCCGTTCACCGTCATGTCCTGTGACAACATCCCCCACAACGGCAAGGTCACCGCGGCGGCAGTGATCGGCACCGCCCGGCTTTCCGATCCCGCCTTTGCCGACTGGATCGCCGAAAACGTCGCCTTCCCGAACGGCATGGTCGACCGCATTACGCCGGCGACCGGCCAGCGCGAGATCGATTTCCTGCAGAACGAGTTCGGCATCGAGGACAACTGGCCGGTCTTCTGCGAAGAATTCAAGCAATGGGTGCTGGAGGACAATTTCCCGACCGGCCGGCCGCGGCTGGAAAAGGTCGGCGTGCAGTTCGTGCCCGACGTGACGCCCTACGAACATATGAAGATCCGCATCCTCAACGGCGGCCATGCGGCGATCGCCTATCCGGCGGCGCTGATGGACATCCACTTCGTCCACGAGGCGATGGAAGAACCGCTGATCCGCGCCTTCCTCGCCAACCTGGAACGCGACGAAATCATTCCCGTCATCCCGCCGGTGCCGGACACCGATCTCGATGCCTATTTCCAGCTGATCGAGCGCCGTTTCCTCAATCCAAAGATCGGCGACACCATTCCGCGCCTGGCGCAGGACGGGTCCAACCGCCAGCCGAAATTCATCCTGCCGTCGACCGCCGACCGCCTGGCGCGGGGCGAGGATATTATCGGCCTGTCGCTGGTTTCGGCGCTCTGGTGCCGTTATTTCCAAGGCACCTCCGACAGCGGCAAGGAAATCGTCTTCAACGATGCCAGCGCCGAGCGGCTGCATGCCGCAGCCGTCAAGGCGAAGGACGATCCGGACGAATTCCTGGCGCTTGGCGACATCTTCGGCGACGTCGCCAAATCGGATCTTTTCCGCAAACGGTTTGCCCACGCGCTGAAAACGTTGTGGCAGCAAGGCACGCGCAAGACGCTTCAGCTTTACCTCGACGGACAACTGGCTTCATGAGCGGGAGGTTCGATCGGCGCCATGGCGGCATCAGGCAAAAAACTGGTCATCTTCGATTGCGACGGCGTGCTCGTCGATAGCGAGCCCGTGTCCATCAGCGTGCTGGTCGAAGCCATGCGCGAGATCGGCGCCGATATCGACGAGGCCGGCGCCTATGACCGGTTTCTTGGCCGCAGCCTGGCGGCGGTGACCGATTATCTCAAGGACGAGTGCGGGCTGGCCGTCGGCCAGGCGTTTCTCGACCGGATCCGCCACAATCTCCACGACCGTTTCCGGCACGAGTTGAAGCCGATCCCGGGGATCGCCGAGACCCTGGATGCCTTGCCGCTCCGGCGTTGCGTCGCCTCCTCCAGCCAGATGGAGCGCATCCGCCTGTCGCTCACCGTCACCGGCCTGATCGACCGGCTCGACCCCGACATCTTTTCGGCGCAGATGGTGGCGCGCGGCAAGCCGGCGCCCGATCTTTTCCTGCATGCCGCCCGGCACATGGAGACGGCGCCGGAAGACTGCATCGTCATTGAGGACAGTCCTGCCGGCGTAGAAGCGGCGCGGGCGGCGGGCATGACCGTTTTTGTCTTCGCCGGCGGCACGCATGCATCGCAACTTTCCTACCGCAACCGGATCGAGGCGCTGCAGCCGGAGATCGTGTTTGACGCGATGCCGGATTTGTTACACCTTGTTCAAAAATACCAGATGTAGGGACGGGAATTCATCCTGATGCGTGATCACGTGGTTGCGGTGGACGTCGGCACCGGCAGTGCGCGGGCCGGTGTTTTCGATGCCAGGGGTACGTTGCTTGCCAAGGCCGAACATCCGATCCTGATGAACAGGCCGCAGGAAAACCACGCCGAACACGCATCCGACGACATTTGGTCCGCCGTTTGCACGGCGGTTCGCGCCGCCATGCAGGCCGCGGGCATGGTCGCGGAGCGCATCGCCGCGATGGGTTTCGATGCCACCTGCTCGCTGGTGGTGCGCGATCGCGACGGGCATCCGGTCACCGTTTCCACCGGCGGCGAGAGCCGTTTCGACACCATCGTCTGGCTCGACCACCGGGCGGTGAAGGAGGCGGATTATTGCACGGCGACGGCGCACCGGGTGATGGAATATTCCGGCCAGTTCATGTCGCCGGAAATGCAGATGCCGAAGCTGATGTGGCTGAAGGCCAACCTGCCGGCAAGCTGGGAAGCGGCCCATTATGTCTTCGACCTCTCCGATTTCCTCGTCTGGAAGGCGACCGGCAGCCTGCTGCGGTCGCGCTGCACGCTGACGTCCAAGTGGAACTACCTGGCGCATGAGGTTTCCGGCTGGCAGGAGGATTTCCTCGCCCTGATCGGGCTCGAAGATCTTTGCGAGCGCGGCAGCCTGCCGCGGGAAACATTGCCGGTCGGCCAAAGCGCCGGCCATCTGACGGCCGAGGCGGCAGACGCATTGGGGCTCGACACGGATTGCCGCGTATCCGCCGGCATGGTGGATGCTTATGCCGGCGCTCTTGGTGTGCTCGGCGCTTTCGCGGGCGACCCCGACGTGCTGGATCGCCAGCTCGGGTTGATCGCCGGCACGTCGAGCTGCCTCGTCAGCCTGTCGGCGACGCGCAGGCCGACCCGCGGCCTCTGGGGACCGTATTTCGAGGCGGTGCTGCCGGAGCGATGGCTTGTCGAAGGCGGACAGTCGGCAGCCGGCGCCCTGCTGGATCATATCGTCCGCATGCATGCCGCGGGCGGCGAGCCGACGACGGCCGTGCACCAGCGCATTATCGCCCGCGTGCAGGAACTGCGGCAGGTCGAGGGCGCGGCATTCGGCGGGCGCATCCACATCCTGCCGGATTTCCACGGCAACCGTTCGCCATCCGCCGATCCGCATGCCGTCGGCGTCATCAGCGGCTTGACGCTCGATGCCTCCTTCGACGGGCTTTGCCGCCTCTATTGGCGTGCCTGCGTTTCGATCACGCTCGGCATCCGCCACATCCTCGAAACGATGAAGCATTACGGATACGAACCCGAAACGCTGCATGTGACCGGTGGGCAGGCGAGAAACCCGTTGATGACCGAGCTTTATCCCGATGTCACAGGCTGCCGTGTCGTCATACCCGAGATGAACGAGGCTGTGCTGCTCGGCACGGCCATGGGGGCTGCTGCCGCCGGCGGCCTGCATGCCGATCTTGTTGTCGCAGCGCAAAGCATGAAAGCTGCCGGCACCGAACGCCTGCCGGACCCGGCGCGGCAGGCGTTTTATGACCGCGACTATCGCCGCTTCCTCGCCATGCTGCGGCACCGCGCCGAGCTGGAGGCGATGGAGTAGCGCCGCCCTCAGGGCTTGATATACCAGCCCCAGGGCTCCTCGCTGTTGAAGCGGGTGATCTGCTTGGTTTCCAGATAATTCGACAGGCCCCAATGGCCAAGTTCGCGGCCGATGCCCGACTGCTTGTAGCCGCCCCAAGGGGCTTCGACGAAGGTCGGTTGCGAGCAGTTGATCCAGACGATGCCGGCCCGGAAGGCGCGGGCGACGCGTTCGCAGCGCGCCTCGTCCTTCGACATCACGGCGGCGGCAAGACCGAAGCGGCTGTCATTGGCGAGCCGGACGGCCTCCGCCTCGTCGCCGAACGGCTTGACGCAGACGACCGGGCCGAAAATCTCCTCCTTCCAGACGAAATTGTCTTCCGCCATGTCGGTCAGCACCGTCGGCTCCAGGTAATAGCCGGTGTTGAGATCGGCCGGCCGCGCGCCGCCCGTGGCGACCCTGGCACCTTCGGCCTTGCCCTTCTCGATGGCGGCGAGGATCTTTTCGTACTGGCCTTTCGAAACGATCGGCCCGAGCAGCGTGCCGTCGTCCAGGCCGTTGCCGATCCTGATCTTTTTCGCCTCTTCCACCAGCCGTGCTAGCACCGCATCGTAGATCGGCGCTTCGATCAGCACCCGCGAGGTGGCGGAGCAGACCTGGCCCTGGTTCCAGAAAATGCCGAACATGATCCATTCGACGGCTTTTTCGATGTCGCTGTCGGCAAAAACGACGAAGGGCGACTTGCCGCCGAGTTCGAGGCTCACCTTCTTGATGTCCTCGGCGCCCGCCATCATCACCTTGCGGCCGGTCGGCACCGAGCCGGTGAAGGCGAGCTTGTCCACCAGCGGATGCTGTGTCAGCGGTTGGCCGGCCTCGGGGCCTGTGCCGGTGACGATGTTGAGCACGCCGGCGGGCAGGCCGACCTCGTCGGCGATAACGCCGAGTTCGAGCGCGGTGAGCGGCGTCAGTTCGGAGGGTTTCAGCACCATGGTGCAGCCGGCGGCCAGTGCCGGCGCCACCTTCCAGGCCACCATCAGCAGCGGATAATTCCACGGTGTAATGGCGCCGACGACCCCGAGCGGCTCGCGCACCGCCTTGGCGGAAAAACGCGGTTCGCCAAGCGTGATCGTCTCTTCCTCGCCGTCAAGCTCTTCGGCCAGGCCGGCATAATAGGAAAAGCAGCCGGCGACGTCGTCCATGTCCCAGGCGGCTTCCGGCAGCGGCTTGCCGTTGTCCTTCACCTCCAGGCGGGCGAGGAAATCCTTCTTTTCAATGACCTTGTCGGCGATGGCGCGCAGATAGGCGGCACGCTCCTTGCCGGAAAGCCTTGGCCAGGGACCGGTGTCGAAGGCGGCGCGTGCGGCCTTGACGGCGGCATCGATATCGTCGGCCGTGCCTGCCGGCGCCCGGTGAAACACCTCTTCGGTGGCGGGATTGACGACGTCGAAACTGCCGCCCCTGGTGGGGGCTTTCCATGCGCCATCGATATAAAGCTTGTCCTGCATCTTTGCTCCCCGTCTATTTCAGGATCTTCAAGATCTCTGTTGCCGCCCGCGTAACGCCGGCTGCGGCTTTCATGCGCACCGAATTCTCCTTCAGGCGCTTTTTCATATTCTCGTCGTCCAAAAGCGTCTTGATGGACGCTTTCAACTCGTCTCCGGTCCAGCGATAGCGGTCCAGGCTCTTCCCGACGCCGGTTTCTTCGGCGCGGCGGGCATTGTCGTGGCCATCCCAGCAATAGGGCATGACGATCGACGGGACGCCGAAATACAGCGCCTCGCAAAAACTGTTGTTGCCGCCATGGTGGATGAACAGGCTGGAACTTTCGACCACGGAGGGCTGCGGAAACCAGTCGTCCAGATAGACGTTGTCCGGTACGAGGCCGTAGTCGTCCCGCCACGGCCCGACATTGACGAGGAACCGATAGGGCAGGTCGGAAAAGGTGGCGATCATCCGCTTGATCATCGCCACGTCCATGGCGCCCAGGCTGCCGAAGCTGACATAGATCACCGGCTTGTCCTGTCGCGCCGCAAAGGCCGGCATCGTATAAGGCGCCTCGTGGCGCACGCAGCCGTCGAGATAGACGAAGCGTTGCGGATCGAGCGGTTCGGCGCGGTCGAAGCGGACAATCTCCGGTGACAGCAGCAGGTTGAGATAGGGCGATTCTTCCAAAAACTCGTTGACCGGCAAGGGCTTGTGGCCGCCTTCGGCAAGGAAGTTGTTCATGCGCTTGTGTGCCGGCGCCGTTGCCTTCGCGTAGCGTTCGGAAAAGCGCTGCCAGTCCGGTCCAGGTGTCGCGGAACAGCCGGAAAGGTAAGGTGGAACTTTCGCATCCGGCAGCTCCGTTTCGGCGCAGGAGATGATCCTGACCCACGGCACGCCGACATTGGCGATCGCCGGGAACATCACGACGTTGTCGAGCACGATGGCCGAGGGTTTCAACTGTCCCAGCAATTGCCGCAGCGGCTCCTCCACCTCGATGGCCGTATCGACGATGGCTTCCCAGGTCGGGCCGACGTAGCTTTCGACCTGCTCCAGCGGGCTCTGGCGAAAGGCATCCTGGTGGCGGTTGATGAAATCCGTCCAGTCGGTCGATTTCGCCCTGGTGCCGGTTGCGAGGTGATATTCGGCAAAGCCGTATTCGCTGAAAATGCCCTGGAAGCCGGGGTGACAGATGAAGACAGGGCGGGCGCCCAGGCGCCGCAATTCCTGGGCGATGCCGACGCAATTCAGCGCCGCGCCATAACTTGCTTCCGGAAACAGGGCGATGGTCTTGGACATCAATAAACCGACAAAATCCTAGCCCGCCACCTTGAAGAGCGACGGGACACCACGGCCGGCAAGCCGCGGGCGCTGCGAATGGGAAAGCTGGATATGCACGCGCATCAGGTCGCCCGCAAGGTCCATCTGCCCGCGTTCGATCTGTTCGAGGATCTGGATATGCTCGATGTTGGACTGCGCCAACCGGAAGACGTTGACATGCACGGCCAACTGGCTGTTGCGCCGGCGGCGGTGATGGTTGAGCAGCGTTTCCGACATGAAGGGATTGCCGCAGCTTTTCGCCACCAGCATGTGGAAATCGAAATCGGTGCGCTCGAAAAGTTTCTGGTCGAACGCTGCCTCGCCCATGCCGCGCAGGATCTCCATCGATTGCCGGAGCGAGGCAAGGGCGGCGAGATCCTTGCGAAAACCCGGCATCGTCAGCGCCAAGGGTTCGCAGGCGAGGCGGAATTCGAGGCTCTTGGCCAATGCATCACTACTGATCGCAAATTGCTTCATCAGCCACTGCTGGCCCGGCGCCCGTTCGACGAGATTTTCCTCGGAAAGTTTTATCAGCGCATTTTGTACCGTGCTGCGCGGTGCATTGTAGCGCCGCTGCAGGGCGGCGATGGTCTGCGATTCCGGCAGGCGGCCGGCGGAGAGGTCGCGCAGGATGGCATTGTAGAGTTCCGCCTCCTCGTTGGAGGTGGCTTCGTCTTCCAGCCCGGGAAAGGAGGCGGGGTCGATGGCCAAGACATAACCGCCCTCGCTGTCGGCGGTGACGACGGAGCGCTCGCCAAGCACTTGAAGCGCCTTGCGGATCGGGGTGCGGGATACGTTGCAGCGCGAGGCCAGCGCCTGTTCAGGCAGGCGGTCGCCACGCGCCATGCCGCGCTCGATGGCGATGTCCAGGATCTTCTGGGCCAGTTCGATATGGCGATGTCGTACCTTCTTGGTCTCTGCTTCCATGATGTGCCTGCCTGCTCTCGAAAGTCCATGCTGCCTTGTGCCGCAAGGCTCCGCAAGCGGCTAGCAGAAAAATTCTTCTGCCTGCAGAATCGGTATTGACGTATTTTTTTTATAAATAATACTATCGTCAAAATTCGCGAACACAGACCGGAGGAACCGGCGCCGCGAATGGGAACAGTCGTCTGATCAATCAGCAGCGGGAGTTACTCGGTGACATCAGCAATCGTATCTACGCATGCCGGCGCGTGGCGCAAGGCAGCCAAATGGGCATCCGTCGCCATAGGCGCCGTTGTGCTGCAGGCCGGCACGGCATTTTCCGCCGATCTGGTGATTTCGAATTGGGCCGGCTACATGGCGCCCGATATCGCCGAAAGTTTCAAGGCCGCCACCGGCCTGGAGATCGAGGTGGTGAACCACGCCACCAACGAAGAAATCATGGGCAAGCTGATGGCAAGCCAGGGCAAGGGTTTCGATATCGTCTTCGTCTCCTCGCCTTTCGCCGAAATCCTCAACTATCAGGGCCTCGTCGAGCCGCTGGACAAGGCGGCGGTTCCCAATCTCGCCAACCTCTATCCGGAAGCGGCGGCGCTCGCCTACGATCCGGGCAATGCCTATTCCGTGCCCTACACCTGGGGGACCACCGGCCTCTGCTACCGTTCTGACGTCGTCAAAACCACGCCGGACAGCTGGCTGAACCTCTTGCAGCCTTCCGACGACCTCAAGGGCAAGGTGACGATGCTCGCCACCGACCGCTGGCTGATGGCCGCCGGCCTGCTCGCCAAGGGTTATTCGGTCAACGAGACCGATCCGGCCAAGATCGACGAGGCCAAGGCCCTGCTGATCGAGGCCAAGAAGACCTTGCTCGCTTACGACGACACCACCTTCTATTCCAAGCTGGTCTCCGGCGAGGCATCGCTGGTGCATGCCTGGGACGGCTGGTGCAACTACGGGATCACCGAAAACAAGGACATCAAGTTTGTCGTGCCGAAGGAAGGCTCCGATCTGTGGGTCGATACCATCGTCGTCTTGAAGAGCTCGGAGAAGAAGGATGCGGCGATGAAGTTCATCAACTTCATCCTCGACGCCAAGAACCATGCCTGGGCGGCGCAGAACATCCTCTACAAGGTGCCGAACAAGGCGGCGATGGAAAGCCTCGACCCGGCTCTGTCGCAGCAATATCCCAACATGGCGATGAGTGCGGCGGAACTGGCGAAATACGAATTGCTGCGTGACCTCGGTGCGGCACAGCGCGACTATTCCCGCGCCGTCAGCGAGATCAAGGCCGCCAACTGAGCCGATGACGTTCGGGTGAGGGCGCAGGCCATGGCGCTCTCACCTCTTTCTCCTTTTGTTTTTTCGTGAATTGTCCATCCGGTCCGGCCGAAGCCGGTATCGTCATGCGGAGACGTGTCTTTGACCCATCGGGCTTCCCATCCCAATCTGCTGGTGTTGCCGGCGGTGGCATGGCTTGTGGTATTCATGCTGATACCCTGCCTGATGGTGCTGTTTTATGCCTTTCTCACCCGCGGCATCTATGGCGGCGTCGATTACATCTTCACCTTCGAGAATCTCGCCCGTGTCTTCGATCCGTTGTATGCGAAGATCTTCTTGACGTCGGCGCGCATCGCCGGCCTGGCGACGCTGCTTGCCATCCTGATCGCCTATCCTGCCGCCTACGCCATCTGCCTGGCGCCGAAGAAATGGCAGCCGGTGCTTTTGTTCTTCGCGGTCCTGCCGTTCTGGAGCAACTACCTCATCCGCACCTATGCCTGGATCGTGCTGCTCAATCGCGAGGGCCTGGTCAACAACCTTTTGAAATCGCTGGGATATACCGGCGAGCCGCTGAGCCTGCTCTACAGCGAAGGCGCCGTCATCACCGGCCTCGTCTACAATTACCTGCCCTTCGTCATCCTGGCGATCTATTCCAGCCTGTCGCGGCTCAATCCGGAGCTTCTGGAGGCTTCGCGCGATCTCGGTGCCAATGCGCTCACCACCTTCTGGCGGGTGACGCTCAGGCTCACCATGCCCGGCATCGCCGCCGGCGGCGTCTTCATCTTCGTGCTGTCGATCGGCAATTTCGTCACGCCGGCGGTGCTCGGCGGCGGCCGGTTCCAGATGATCGGCAATGTCGTCTACGACCAGTTCCTGACGGCGAACGACTGGCCGTTCGGCGCCGCCCTCGGCATGGCGCTGATCGTCATCATGATCGTGCTTCTGCTGTTGCAGGCGCGTCTCACCGCCCATTTTGCCGGCGAGCGGCGGGAGGCGAACGATGGAGCGTGACGTGAAGACGCGCTGGCCCGGACGGTTGATCCTGCTTGCGCTATTCAGTTTCCTCTACCTGCCGATTGCCGTGCTGGTGTTGCTTTCCTTCAACGACAGCGGCCTGCCGACATCGTGGTCCGGTTTCTCGACGCGCTGGTATCGCTCGCTGATGGGCAACCAGGATATCCTGCATGCCGCCTGGAACACGCTGGTCGTCGCGCTCTTTGCGACGCTGATCGCAACCGTGCTCGGCACCCTGCTGGCGCTCGGCATGGAAACGCGTGCCCGCCGCTCGAACGGGCTGGAAGCCTTGGTGTTCTCGCCGATGGTGATCCCGGATATCGTGCTAGCGGTGGCGCTGCTCACCTTCTTGTCGCGGCTCAACGCCACCATGGGCCTGCACACCATCATCCTCAGCCATGTGATCTTCGATCTCGCCTTCGTCTGCTCGGTGGTGCGGGCGCGGCTGAAAACCTTCGATTTCTCCATCGTCGAGGCGTCGCGGGATCTCGGGGCCTCACCGTTCCAGACTTTCTGGCGCATCACCTTTCCGGTGCTGCTGCCGGCCATCGTCGCCGGTGCACTGCTCGCCTTCACGCTGTCGGTGGACGAATTCATCATCGCCTTCTTCACCGCCGGCGCCGGCCGCTCCTCCATCACCCTGCCGATGCAGATCTATTCGATGATCCGTTTCGGCATCACGCCGGAGATCAATGCGCTGGCCACCATCGTCATGGCGGTCAGTGCCGGCGCGCTGGTGCTGTCGCAATGGCTCAACAGAGAAAACAGATCGCAATGACCCCGTCTCCTCGCCCCATCCTGTCGATCGACGGCGCCGTCAAGCGGTTCGGCAAGACCGTCGCCGTCGACGGCATTTCGCTCGATATCCGCGAGAACGAGTTTTTCGCGCTGCTCGGCCCGTCCGGCTGTGGCAAAACCACGCTTTTGCGGATGATTGCCGGTTTCGAGACGCCGAGCGCCGGCCGCATCCTGCTCGACGGCGCCGATATATCGCCGCTGCCGCCGGAGAAGCGGCCGCTGAACCTGATGTTCCAGTCCTATGCGCTCTTCCCGCATATGAGCGTGCGCCAGAACCTCGGCTACGGGCTGGAGATGGAAGGATTACCGAAGGCGGAGATCGCCAGGCGTGTCGATGCCATGCTGGCGACGACCGACCTGTCGGCGCTTGCCGACCGCAAGCCCGACCAGCTCTCCGGCGGCCAGAAGCAGCGCGTGGCGCTGGCGCGCGCCCTCATCAAGCGGCCGAAGGTGCTTCTGCTCGACGAACCGCTGGGCGCGCTCGACAAGAAGCTGCGGGAAAAGATGCAGCTGGAGCTGAAGCGGCTGCAGCACGAGGTCGGCACCACCTTCATCATCGTCACCCATGACCAGGAAGAGGCCTTGGTCATGGCCGACCGGCTGGCGATCCTGAAGGACGGCAAGGTGCTGCAATGCGGCGGCCCGGAGGAGATCTACGAACGGCCGGCCAACCGCTTCGTCGCCAATTTCATCGGCGTGATGAATTTCATCGAGGGCAGCATCGAAGGTGGCGTGTTCCGCGCCGGCGGTCAGGCGATCGAGGCGGATACGTCCGGCCTCGCCACCGGCCGGCCGGCGACGTTGGCGATCCGCCCGGAAAATATTGCCGTCCATTCGGCCGGCAACGGGTTTGCCGGCGAGGTGGTGGATATCGCCTATCACGGCCTCGACCGGCAGCTTTATGTCAGGACCGGGCTTTGCGACACGCCGCTGCAGGTGCGTGTACCGGCCAGTAACGGCGCCTTCGCTGTCGGCGCGACGGTGTCGCTCGGTTTTGCACCGGCCCATTGCCGGCTGTTTCAGGACTAATCGAAGAATACGATAAGAGGGGAATGCCCATGAGCAAGACAATCGCGTTTTTCCCGGAAGCCGCCTTCGGGCCGGCGCTGAATTCGGTCGGCATCGCCCAGGCCGTCGAAGCGCTGGGCCACAAGGCCGTCTTCCTTTCCGATCCGGGTTTTGTCTCGGTTTATGAAGGCTACGGTTTCGAGGCACATCCGGTAAACCTTTCCGAACCGATGCCGCCGGAGCAGATGGCGAAATTCTGGGAGGATTTCATCAACGGCCATATCCCGAATTTCCGCAAGTCGCCCTACGACCAGATCGACAACTACGTCAAGGATTGCTGGACGGCGATCGTCGACAGCGCCAAATGGGCGCAGAAGGACCTGCCGGGCGTGCTGGCGAAGATCAAGCCGGACCTGATCTGCGTCGACAACGTCATCCTCTTCCCGGCGATCAAGCAATACGGCACGCCGTGGGTGCGTATCATCTCCTGCTCGGAAAACGAGATCGAGGACCCGAAGATCCCGCCGCACCTTTCCGGCTGCAGCGAAAGCGATTACGCCGGCCATGCGGCCTATCGCGACAAATTCAATGCGGTGATCAAGCCGATCCATGAGGATTTCAACGAATTCCTGGCCGGGACCGGCGAGGCCGCCTATCCGATCGGCCAGTTCTTCGAAGCATCGCCGTTCATGAACCTGCTGCTTTATCCCGAGCCGGTAAAATTCACCCGCGAGCATCCGCTGCCGCCGTCGCAGTTCCAGTATCTCGAAGGTTGCGTGCGCAAGGAAAAACCCTACGAGGTGCCGACCTTCACTGAGAACAACGACAAGCCGTTGCTCTACGTCTCCTTCGGTTCGCTGGGCGCCGGCGATACCGAACTTCTGAAGCGGATCATCGCCACCGTGGGCAAGCTGCCCTACCGGGCGCTGGTCAATGTCGGCGACTACAAGGATCAATATACCGACCTGCCGGGCAACGTCATCATCGACAGCTGGTTCCCGCAGCCTTCGGTCATCCCGCAAGTCGATGCCGTCATCCATCACGGCGGCAACAACTCCTTCACCGAGTGCCTCTATTTCGGCAAGCCGGCGATCATCATGCCTTATGTCTGGGACGGCCACGACAACGCCACCCGCGTCGACGAGACCGGCCACGGCTTCAAGATGCCGCGTTACGACTGGACCGATGCCGATCTTGCCGCCAAGCTCGATGCCTGCGTCAACGATCCCAAGATGAAAGCGAAGCTTGCCGCCACCAGCGCCCATATGCAGGCCGAGAACGGCCCGCAGAAGGCCGCCGGCATTCTCGATCAGATCGTCAGGACGGGGAAATTCGATGGTTGAGACGCTGAAATCCTCCGCCCCGCATATCCGCAATGCGACCGTGTTCAACGAGCTCGTCGATTGGGGTGCGCAACCGGATATGGTCGAGGGGCAGTCGCATTCGACCGGGCGCCTCCTGTTCAAGGGACCGAACAACCAGCCGGAAACCGGCATCTGGGTCTGCACGCCGGGCCGCTGGCGGCTGTCGATCCCCCGCGATGAATTCTGCCATTTCGTCGCCGGCCGCGCCACCTATACGTCTGACGACGGCGAGGTGATCGAGGTCGAGCCGGGCACCGCCGTCACCTTCCTGGCCGGCTGGACCGGCGAATGCGTGGTCCACGAGACCATGCGCAACATCTACATGCTGGCCTGATCGGCCGGTTGCAACGATAAAGAAAGGAAACACCGATGACCGCGACACCTCTGATGCGCAAGCCGCTGGAACAGACGGAGCTGAAAGACTGGGGCATCATCCCGACGATGATCGAGGGCGAGTCGCACACGTCGGGCAAGCTGATCCACAAGGGGCCGAACGGCGAATCCGAATGCGGCCTGTGGGTCTGCACGCCCGGCAAGTGGAATTGCCATGTGACCCGCGACGAGTTCTGCCACTTCCTCGAAGGCCGCTGCACCTATGTGCATGAAAGCGGCGAGGTGATCGAGATCACCCCGGATACCGCCGCCTTTTTTCCGCAGGACTGGAAGGGCGTGTGCACGGTGCATGAGACGGTGAAGAAGGTTTATATGATCCGTTAATGCTGTTTGGATGATGGGTACAAGCCCCTCTCCACCTGCGTCCTGCGGCCCCTTCTTTCCGTGATTGCGGCAAGGAGGAGATATGTCGCCCCGTGTCGCCATTTTCGACATCGGACGTGGCACGTCCTTTCTCCCCGCAAGCGGGGAAAGATTTAGGGTGAGGGGTCGCCACCGACGGCACCTTACCAACACAATACCCCAATTCCGGAGCAAGCCATGTTCGATCCCGCCAAACCCTCCTATTACATCCACCCCGCCCACCACGCGGCCGGCGGGGAAAGCAAGGCGGTGATCAACCCGGCGACGATGCAGACGGTCGGCCATATCGCCGATGCGATGCCGCAGGAGATTGAGCAGACGCTTTCCGCCGCCACCGCCGCGCAAAAGCGGTGGAAGAAACTCGACGCCAAGTCGCGCGCAACGATGTTGCACCACATCGCCAATCGCATCGAGGCGACCGACATGCGCCGCTGTGCCGAGCTGATGTCGCGGGAGATGGGCAAGCCTTATCCGGAAGCGATCGGCGAGGTGGCCAATTGCGCCGGCGCCTTCCGCTATTTCGCCGAGATGGCCCGCGACGACGGCGGCAAGGTGGCCGGCACGACGCAGACAGGCTCCTTCCAGCATGCACGGTACGAGCCGCTTGGCGTCAGCGTCCACATCATGCCGTTCAATTTTCCGATCCTCCTGATGTGCTGGACGGTTGCCGCCTCGCTGGCCTCCGGCAACGGCTGCATCGTCAAGCCGGCGCCGGCGACGACGCTCTCGACCCTGGAATTCATGCAGATCTTCGAGGCGCTGCCGGACGGTCTGATCGCCTGCCTGCCGGGTGGCGCCGCCGTCGGCGAAGCGCTGATCGCCTCGCCGAAGACGCATGCCATCGCCTTCACCGGTTCCGTCGCGGCGGGCAAGGCGGTTGCCACCGCCGCTGCCTCGTGCATGAAGCCGGCCGTCATCGAGGCGGGCGGTTCCGATCCGATGATCATCACCGCCAATGCACCGATCGATGTCGCCGCCGCCGGTTCGGTGACCGCCGCTTTCCATATGTCGGGGCAGGTCTGCACGTCTGCGGAGCGCTTTTTCGTCGTCGACAGCGTCCACGACGAATTCATCGCCGCCTTTGCCCGCGAAACGAAGCGGCTGCGCATCGGCAATGGCCTGACCAAGGCCGAAATCGGCCCGCTTGTCAGCGAAGCGGCGCGCGAAAAAGTCATCCGGCTGGTCGAGGACGCCAAGGCGAAGGGCGCCACCGTCGTCACCGGGGCTAAGATCCCCGAGAGCCAGCCGGTCGGCTGGTTCTACGAGCCGACCATCCTCACCGGCTGCACGTCCGACATGGCGATCATGCGCGAGGAATGTTTCGGCCCGGTCGCCGCCGTCATGCGGGTCGCCGATTTCGACGCCGCGATCGAAGCGGCCAACGACAGCGCGTTCGGTCTCGGCGCATCCGTCTTCACCACCTCGCTGGAAGAGGCGATGGAGGCGGCGGACCGGCTTGAGGCCGGCATGGTCTGGGTCAACAACCCGTTGATCGACAACGACGCCTTGCCCTTCGGCGGCTGGAAGAATTCCGGCATCGGCCGCGAACTCTCTCGCCTCGGCCTCGACACGTTCCGGCGCTCGAAGATGGTGATCATCGATCACAAGCCGGTCGTGCAGGGCTGGTGGTATCCCTATCCCGACGACTGGTTCTACGACGACGCCACCGGCCGCCGGCATGTTTGATTTCTTGAAAAGGCAGGACCTATCATGACCACCATCACGCTTCTCGGCGGCGCCGGCTTCATGGGCGCGGGCATTGTCCGTGACCTCGTGTCCGACCGCGCCATCATCGACATCACCACGATCCGCCTCTGCGATGCCTCGCGCCCGCGCATGGAAAGCCTGGCGGCGGAGCTTGCCGATCCGCGCATCGTGCTGGTCGATCTCGACGTCACCGATCCGGCGCAGCTCAACGCCGCCATCGCCGGCGCCGATATCTGCATCAACTGCGTGCCGACGCTGCTCGGTTTCCAGATGGCGATCTTCGAGGCTGCTTTTGTCGCCAAGGTGCCCTATATGGATCTCGGCGGCCTCGGCACCTTCACCGTCAAGCAGATCGCCGAGCATGAGCGCTTCAAGGCCGCCGGCGTCACGGCGGTGCTCGGCGCCGGTTCCGATCCGGGCATGTCGAATGTCATCTGCCGCGCCGTTGCCGACGAACTCGACGAGATCGACCGCATCAACCTCTATTGGGCGGCAGAATTGATCGGTGACGAGAACCCCATCCTGGTGCCGCCCTACAGCGTCTCGACCGTGCTGGCGGAATATGCCCATCCGAGCACGCAGTTCCTCGATGGCGCCCACGTCACCTGCGCACCGATGACCGGCGTCGAGATCGTCGACCTGCCGGAGCCGTGGGGGCGCTGCGAATTCATGTATTCGCCGCATTCCGAACAACTGACCGTGCCGCTGGCCGAAGGGATCAAGGAAAAGGGCATCCGCGAATTCACATGGAAGCTGCACCTGCCGCATCGCGAACATGAGGCCTGGGTCGGTCTCGTCAAGGCAGGCTTCGGCGAATTCGACGATCCGGTCGAGGTCAACGGCGTCAAGGTGAAGCCGCTCGACGTCTTGAGCAAGGTGATCCAGCGCAATATCGAGCGCCATGGCGACCGGATTCCGGAGCAGCAGAGCCACGAAATCCATTTCGCCATCGGCCATGGCCGCAAGGACGGCAAGCAGGTGGTCGCCCGCTGCGACGTGGTGGTGACGCCGGACGCAATGTATGCGCCTTATGTCGACGCCTGCACCTCGATGAATGCCTCCATTGCCGCCCAGCTGATCCTGAAATATCCGAAGAAGCCCGGCGTCTACGCTCCCGAGAGCTATTTCGACGCCGAGACCTATTTCCCCGAACTCGACAAGCGTAAGTTCAAGGTGACGAAGACGGTTGTTGAGGCCTGAGGGCTGGCTTAGTTTTTAACGGCTTCAGCGTAGTCCACGAGTTCGACGGCGGCGAGGATTTCCGTACCTTCCGGGAAGTCTTCGGCGTCGAAGGCGCCGTTGGGGAAGAAGGCATCGAGGGCCACCACGTCGGAAAGCTTGCCGACTTCGAGGTAACGCGGCTCGAAGCTGAGGTAACGCTGGCTGTCGGAGTGGATCACCACGCCGCTGACAAGATCATTGCCATGGCTGTTGACCAGGGCATAGGGCTCGACGATGACGCTTGCGCCTTCGTAGTCGGCTTTGAAGCGCAGGCGGTTTTCGATGATCTGGATGATATCTTCGGCGGATGCATTGCCGCGGTTCTGGTTGCCGAGAAGATCGGAAATATTCAAACGAATCGACATGACGATACCTCTTCAATCGGTGTTAAATACCGGCCGCACGGGACCACATCGCCGCTGCTTTGGCAATTGAAACCACTGTCATGCTGGCAATAGAGTTACCCGTTTCTTCGACTATTATTGGGTAGGCCGTCGCGGATGGCGATGGCATCTCCGTCGCAGTGCAAGGATTTGCCTCTTCGCTTTCAGATCACCGCGCAGACCGTCTTCGTTTCCAGGTAGTTTTCCAATCCCGGCGCGCCGTTCTCGTAGCCCCAGCCGGATTCCTTGTGCCCGCCCTTCGGCAGTTCCGGCGAAAAATACGAGTGGCAGTTGATCCAGACGGTGCCGGAGCGGATGCCGGCGGCGAGGCGGTGGGCGGCGCTGAGGTTTTCGGTCCAGACGCTGGCGGCCAGGCCATAGGGGCTGTCATTGGCGAAAGCGAGTGCTTCCTCGGGCTCGTCGAAGGGCGTGACGGCGACCACCGGGCCGAAAATCTCCTCGCGCATCAACCGCATGTCGGTGCGCACGCCGGTGATGACCGTCGGCTGGAAGAAGGTCGAGAACTCGCCGTCCTGCCGTCCGCCGGCGACGATTTTCGCGCCATCCGCGGCGCCCTCCGTCACGAAACCCGCGACCCGGTCGGCCTGCTTGCGGTTGACCAGCGGGCCGAGGTCGATATCGGGATCGAGGCCATGGCCGAGGCGCATGGCGCTCGCCGCCGCGGCCAGGCCCTCCACTACCTGCTCATGGATGGAGCGGTGGGCATAGACGCGCGACCCGGCGACGCAGACCTGGCCGGCATTGGCGAAGATGCCGCGCGCCACGCCGGCAATGGTGATCGCCATGTCGGCATCCGGCATGACGATCGCCGGGGATTTGCCGCCGAGCTCCAGCGTCAGTTTCTTCAGGTTGCTGCGGGCGGCGCCGACGATCAGCTTGCCGACCTCCGTCGAGCCGGTGAAGGCAACCTTGGCGACATCAGGATGGGCCGTCAGCGCCGCGCCGACCGTCTCGCCGAAACCGGTGACGATGTTGACGACGCCGGGCGGCAGCCCGGCTTCGAGCATCAGTTCGCCGAGGCGCAGCGCCGTCAGCGAGGTTTCTTCGGCCGGTTTCAGCACCACGGTGCAGCCGGCGGCGAGCGCCGGCGCGAGTTTCATCGCCGCCATCAGCATCGGCGAGTTCCATGGCGTGATCGCCGCCACGACGCCGATCGGCTCGCGGGTGGTATAGGCGAAGACCTTCTTGGCCGGAGGCTGGTAACCGATCGATGTCGGGATGGTGGTGCCGAGGATCTTTGTCGCAAAGCCGCCGAAATAGCGGAACTGTTCGGCCGAGGCCGGGATTTCGCCGAAACGGCCTGTCTTGAAGGATTTCCCTTGGTCCAGCGTTTCCAGTTCGGCCAGTTCGTCGGCATGGGCGTCGATGAGATCGGCGATCCGCCACAGCAGTTTTCCGCGTGCCGATGGCGTCATGCCGCGCCAGGCATCGCTTTCGAAGGCGGTGCGGGCTGCCGCGACGGCGGCATTGACATCCGCAGCCGTGGCTTCGGCCAGGTCGACAAGATGCCGGCCGCTGGCCGGATCATGGCTGGCAAAGGTGCCGCCGCCGCTAGCCGCCAGCCATTGTCCGCCGATCAGCAGTTTTTTCTGCTTCTCGGCCAGGAATGATTTGGCACCCGCTGTCTGCGGTTCGAAAAGGCGGATGGAAAGGGTCATGTCGGTCTCCCGGCCTGGGCGGCCTGTTGGTGTGCCTGCTGCAGCAGGCCGGCGGCCCGCAGGGCGCCGCGAATGATCGAATGATAACCGGTGCAGCGACAGAGATTGCCTTCCAGCGCGGCGCGGATATCCGCCTCGCCGGCATGGGGGTTGTCGCGTAGCAGCGCCGTCAGCGCCACGACGAAACCCGGGGCGCAATAACCGCATTGAAAGGCGGCCTCCTCCACCAGGCCTTGCCGGATGAAGCGGGTTTCCGGAAAGGCGTCGAGCCCCTCCGGGCTGACGATGTCGCTGCCGCCGACCTGCCAGGCCATGACCAGGCAGGCATTCACCGGCACGCTATCCTTCAGTACGGTACAGGCGCCGCAGCGGCCGATGCCGCAGGCGGTTTTCGAGGCCGATTGGCCAAGATGGTCGCGCAGGATTTCGGAAAGCCGCGTTTCGGGTTTTGCCATACAGGCCTGTGGCATGCCGTTGAGGCGGAAGGTCACCGGAATGGTCGGCATCATCGTCAAGGCATGGCCTCCATGGCATCAAGAACCGCTTCCGGTGAGAAAGGCGACATCGGCGGCCGGTAGCCGATGGCATCGGCCACGGCATTGGCGATGGCCGGCGTCACCGCGCCGATGCCTAGCTCTCCGGCGCCGCGCGGGCCGAAATCGTCGCCCGCATCCAACCCTCCCAGCGCATGGATGCGCATAGTCTGCGGCGTGTCGGCAATGCCGGGCAGCATGTAGGTGTCGAGATTGGCAGTGATATAGCGGCCCTCTTTCATCACCGCATCTTCGCTGAGCGTGAAGCCGATTCCCTGCACCGCTCCGCCCTCCATCTGGCCGAGATAGGCGGCGACATCCATCACCGGGCCGGCGGCCGTGTGCTGCACCAGGTCGAGCACGCGCACCTGGCCCGTCAGGCGGTTGACGGCCACCCGCGCCAGGCAGGCGCCGAAGGCGAAGATGTAGCGGGCATTGCCCTCTGTATAACTGTTCTTCGGGAATTCATAAGCGACGGTGACGCTTGGACGCTCTTCCGGTGGAAGCGCCGCGGCCAGTTGCGTGTAGGTCATCAGCAAATCGCCGCTGTTGCTCAGCCGTTCGGCGATGCCGCCGGGTGCAAGGCGCAGGTCGTTTGCGTTCCGCGCAAGCAGCCCGGCCGCAGCTTCGCAGATTGCCCGTGCGAATTGCGGCGCGGCCATCTGCGCCGATTTCCAGACGACGAAGGTGCCGCGCGAGGCGGTGGTCGAGCCGGATTCCGGAGCCAGCGCCGTGTCGCCGGTCACTGGCCGGATGTCGTTGCGACCGCAGCCGAGCTCCGTCGAGACCGCGGACTGGATGGTGACGAGCAATCCCTGGCCCATCTCGTCGAGCCCGTAGGCTGCCTCGATCGTGCCGTCGCCTGAAAGCGACAACCGTCCGCCGGCCGGATCCGGCACCAGCGAGCCGAGGCCGTTGCCCTGGTAGTTCATAGCCATGCCGATGCCGACGATCTCGGTGCCGTCGGCGGAAAGGCCGCGCGGCTGTCGCCAGAGCGGGCTGGTTTCCGCCGCCAGCAGCATTTCGGTCAGCCGTTCGGAAGGCGCGACGTCCTGGCCGAGATAACCCGGCGCACCGACCGGCTTGAGGTTGCGGCGGCGGATCTCCACCGGCGTCAGGCCGCAGCGTTCGGCGAGGCGATCCATCTGGCATTCCAGCGCATAGGTCATCTGGTTGGCGCCGAAACCGCGAAAGGCGCCGCAGGTGCCGTTGTTGGTGTAGGCAAGCCGGCCGCGGGTCGAGACATTGTCGATGACATAGGGGCCGCCGGCATGTTCCAGCGCCGTTTCCAGCACGCCGGGGCCGAGCGAGGCATAGGCGCCGGCGTCGGCCAGCACGTCGACCTCCTGCGCCAGCAGCCGTCCGTCGGCATCGCAGGCGGTGCGCATGCGGATGGTCATCGGGTTGCGCTTGGTGCCGGCGAGAACCGATTCGGCGCGGCTGAGCTGCAGGCGCACCGGTCGGCCGGATTTGATGGCCAGAAGCGCCAGCGCCGGCTGCACCGTCAGCTCGTCCTTGCCGCCGAAGGCGCCGCCGGTCGGGCTGGTCACCACCCGGATCCTGTCTTCCGGCATGGCGAGGATGCGGGAGAGTTGCAGCCGGTCGCGCGAGCCGTGCTGGCCACCGACGAAAACGGCAAGCGAACCATCCGGCTCGATGCGGGCATGCCCGCCCTCGGTTTCCATGAAGCCATGCATCTGGCGGGGCGTGACATAGGTGTCCTCGACGACATGCGCCGCCGCCGCAAAACCGGTCTCGATGTCGCCACGCGAAAAATGCAGGATACGCTGCAGGTTGCCGGTCGCATGAATGGCGGGCGCGTCATCCGCCAATGCCTGTTCCGGCGTGGTGACGACGGGAAGTGTTTCATAGTCCACCTTTATCAATGCCAGCGCCCGTTCCGCCGTGGCCGCATCGATTGCTGCTACCGCGGCAACGGCATCGCCGACATACCGCACCTTGTCGCCGCAGAAAGCCGGCTGATCCTGCACGACGATGCCGAAGGCATTTTCCCCCGGTACGTCGCGATGGGTAACGACGGCGACAACGCCAGGAAGGGCTTCCGCGGCGCGTGTGTCGATGGCAAGGATGCTGGCATGCGGAACGCCGGCGCGCAGGATGCGGCCGACCAGCATGTCCGGAGCCCGGTGATCGGTGAGATAAGCGAAGGTGCCGTTCACTTTCGGCGGCAGGTCGGGGCGTGTAAACCACCGTGCCTGCTGTTCCTCGCGCGCGAGCCGGATTTCCCCGGGGAGGGGAGGAGCGAGAGAAGAAGCGGCGGAAGGGCTGTGATGTCCTGGCATCTCTGCTGATTTCGGCAAGGCGCCGGCAAGACCGCAGGCCAGGGCATTGGCGGCAACCGTGCGACGGTAGCGGCCGCTGCGGAAATCGTCGTCCGGCGCTTCGATGGCGCAGAACAGGTCGTGCCGGAGTTTTTGCCAGTCGCAGGCCGCAAGCGATTGCCCGGCAAGGGATGTTTCGACGGCACGCAGACGCATCGGGCGGACGATGCCGCCGCCGACCGCAAGGCGCGCCGCCAAAATCCTGTCGCCGTCGATGTCGAGGATACCGGCCACGCCGATGATACTGGGGGTGAAGGCTGCCCGCAGCCCGATCTTGCGTTGTGTCCAGCGGCACTCCGCCGTCATCGCCGGCAGGCGGATGGCGGTGATGATGTCCGCCTTATCCGCTGTACGCCCGAGCCAATCTGCAAGTTCTTCGCGAAAAGGCCCGTTGCGGCCAAAAATATCCAGTTCGGCATTCAGCGCAAGCAAGGGCGGCAGCAGGCAGCCGGTGCGGCCGGCGACATTGCCGCCGATGGTGCCGAGATTGCGCACGGCGGGTCCGGCCACGGTGCGTGCTGCCGCCGCGAGCAGTGGCGATGCCGCGCGGATCCGGCGGTCGGTGACCAGCGAGGCCAGCGGCGTCGAAGCGCCGATGCCGAGATATCCCTGTTCGGCGGTGATGCCGGCAAGCCCGGGAATGTGGCCGAGATCGACCAGCGCGGAAGGTTTTGCCAGGCCGCGTGCCCATTCCAGCTGGATGGCTGTCGCGCCGGCGGCATAACGGCGAGTACCGGTCGCCTCGTCCCGAACCATCGCCACGGCATCGACGAGCGATGCCGGGTGGAGGACGGATAGCGCCGGCTCCTCCGCCATCAGGCCGCCCCTGCCGTCGTGCCGAAGCGCACGCCCTTTTCCTTCAGCCAGCGGCGATAGGCGATCGACGAGGAGTCGGCGCGCGTCGGGATTTCCGCCCGCGGTTCGAGCGGCAGCAGCAGCGGGCGCTGGTTTTCAACGATGATGCGGTCCTGCAAGAAGATCACCTGCTCGAAACGCAAGAGGCTGGCATGGCTCGATTCCCGGTCGACGAGATACATCACCGGCTGGGCACGGCAGAGATCCTCCTCGATCGGCTGGATGAACAGCGCAATGGCATCCAGCCGCTCCGGCGCCGTCGGACAGACGCGGTACAGCATCACCACGAAGGGGTTGGGCACGCGGTAGGTCAGGTGCACGAAGGCGCCTTCGCTTTCGGTGGCGGCGATGCGCGGCTGGAAGAAGGTGCAGTTGGTCGCCCAGACCTCGTCGACATCGCGGCGGATCTCGCTGAGATAGGCCGGCACCTCGGTATGTGGTTCGGAGCCGAGGATATCGGTATGGACGAAGGGGAAATGCGCCATGTCGAGGAAGTTTTCGACGACGCGCAGGCCGGAGGCGCGCATCTTCACCCAGCCGCAGGGCACGAAGCGGCGGTCGCTTTCGGCGGCTTCCGATATCTCGAAGATATCCTTGTTCGGCGTGCCGAGCGTCGTCCAGATGCAGCCGTATCTTTCCTGTGCCGGCCGGGGGAGACCATAAGAACCGTTGGAGAGCATTTCGCGCACCACCGGCTCGCCGGCCTCGTTGCGGTAAAGCTCGATGTCCTGCCCGAGAAGGCGGGTGCGGACGGGGCGCGCGGTGACGTCTGCGGCGGTTTCGACCGCATACCATTCGTTGAGCGCCGCCTGATCGGTAGTCTTCGCCATCCCTGTCGTCTCCCTGGTTACGCCTTGGTCCACTGCATCGTGCCGCCCCGGTTTTGCGCAAGCCAGTCGGCACGGCGGGCGAAGAGGCCGGGGGCGACGCGGTGGATCTCGGCGATGATCACCTTGATGTCGGCAGTCTTCAGCACGCCGTCCTCGACCAGCACCTTGCCGTCGACCATGGTCATGGCGACATCGCTGCCGCGCACGGCATGCACCAGATTGTGCTGCAGGTTGAAATAGGGGCCATCGGCGAAGAACGGCGTCATGCGCGGCGTATCGCAGCGCACGGCGATGATATCGGCCCGCTTGCCGACCTCCAGCGAACCGATCTCATGGTCGAGGCCGATCGCCTTCGCGCCGAGGATAGTCGCCATGCGCAACACCTGCCAGCTGTCCATGGCGGCGGCGTCGCGGTCCTTCAGCTTGCCGAGCAGCGAGGCGACCTTCATCTCCTCGAACATGTCGAAATTGTTGTTTTCCTTCTCGCCATCCGTGCCGATGCCGACGGCGACGCCGGCCTTGATCATGTCGTCGACCAGAGCGATGCCGCTTGCGAGCTTCATGTTGCTGACCGGATTGTGGGCGACCGAGACATTGTATGTCGAGATCATCTCGATCTCGGAGGGATCGATCCATACGCCGTGAGCGATCATCGCCAACGGTGTTTCGAAGAAGCCCAGTTCTTCGAGCGCAAACATCGGCCGCTTGCCGAAGCGCTTCAGGAATTCGGCGACCTCGATTTCCGCCTCGCTGCAATGCGTATGGAAACCGGTCTTATGTTTCTTCGCCATGTCGATGGCGCGGCGCTGGCCGGCCTCGTCGGCATAAAACAGGTGTTCCAGGCCGACCCAGACGTTGACGCGGCCATCGGCCTTGCGGTGCCAGCTTTCGATCAGCGCCTCGTTCATGTCGAGCGTATCGAAATAGTCGTAATCGGGATGTTCGCCGACATAGGGCACGGCGACGAGCCGGCTGCCGATCGCCTCCGCCACTTTGGCGCTGCCCTCCATGTAGCGCCACATGTCGACGACGGTCGTGGTGCCCGAAAGCAGCGACTCGGCATAACACAGCCACGAGGCGGCCTCGGCCTCGTGCGGCTGCAGCATGCGGTGCATCGGGTTGATGTGCAGCGTCAGCCAATCCCAGACCGGCAGATGTTCGGCGGTGCCGCGCAAGAAACCGGAATGGGCATGGGCATTGACGAGGCCGGGCATCAGCACCGTGTCGGCCGTCTTGTGGACGGCAACGGTGGGATGCGCGACCGTCAGTTCGGCGAGCGTGCCCACGGCGGCGATGCGGCCGGCTTCGATCAGGACTGCGCCGTCGGCGATGACGCGGTTGCCGGCATCCATGGTCAGCAGCGCATCCCCGGCGATGATTTTTGTCGTTTCGGTCATGGCCGTTTACGGTCCCCGTGTTTTGTCGTTGGACATGCAATTCTCAGGCCGAACCGAGGAGGAAGGCCGCGGCGCGCTCGCCGATCATCGTTGCCGGCGCATGGGTGTTGCAGGTGGGAATGATCGGTATAACGGAGGCATCGGCGATGCTCAGTCCTTCGATGCCGTGGACGCTAAGCCGGTTGTCCACTACGGCCATCTCGCCCTTGCCCATGGCGCAGGTGCCGCAGGTGTGGAAGAAGGTGGAGCAGCCGTTGCGGATGAACTCTATCGTCTCCCGCCGGGTCATCCGCCGGTCGGGCGCGGCATAACCGGCAAACAGCTCGGCATAGGCCCGGGTTGTCGCCAGTTCCATCACCGTCTCGACGGCAAAAACGAGGGCATCGAGGTCCTCCGGCTCGGCCAGGTAATTCGGCTGGATTTCCAGCGGGCCGAGCGGCTCGCCGCTCAGCAGGCGCAGGTATCCGGCGCTTTTGGAGTGCATTAGCCCGGCGCCGATGGAAAAGACGTCGCCGGACGTGTCGTAGAGCTGGCGCAGGCGCGGTTCGGCGCTGTTGCCCTGCACCGGGAAGGCGTGGAGGTCGGGTTGCGACAGGCCGGCGCGGGATTTCCAGTTGATCATCGTACCGCCGCCATTGCCGATCACCGGCCCGAGCGGCTGTTTGGCGCGGAAGACGCAGGCCTGCACCAGCGGATGATCCTGCAGGTTCTGCCCGACACCCGGCAGTGCAGCGACGACCGGGATGCCGAGCCGCTTCAATTCTTTGGGGTCACCGATGCCGGAGAGCATCAGCAGCCGCGGCGTATCGATGGCGCCGAGGGCGAGAACGATGCCGGAGGTGGCGCGGGTTTCGCGGGCGATGCCGTCGACCAGATGGCGCACCGCCGTCGCCCTGCCGTTCTCGACCGTCAGGCCGATGGCGAGCGAGCCGGTCAGCACCGTCAGGCGGTCATTGTCGAGAATCGGATGGAGATATCCTTTCGCCGATGTCCAGCGCTTGCCGGCGGAGATGTTGAAATTCGCCGGCGTGGCGCCCTCGTTGCTCTCGCCGTTGGGATCGTCGATGACGGGGATGCCGAGTTCGGCCGAGCCGCCGAGCATGGCTTCCGCCACCGGGTGGAGAGCCGCAGGCCGCTCGATGCGCAAGGGTCCGCCCGCACCGCGGAATTCCGTTTCTCCACCCTCCCAGTCTTCGCAGCGCTTGAAGTAGGGCAGTACGTCCTTGAACGACCAGCCGTCGCAGCCGGCGGCCTGCCAGGCATCGTAGTCCATCCGGTGGCCGCGATACCACATCATGGCGTTGATGGCGCTCGACCCGCCCAGCACCTTGCCGCGCGGAATGCCGATGGTGCGGCCGTTGATGCGCGGCGTCGGGGCGTAATCGTAACCCCAGTCGTAGTGGCTGCGGCCGAGCGGCACCCAGGCGGCCGGATCGTCGATCTCGGTCACCCCGATGCCGGGCTCGCCCGCTTCGATGACCAGCACGGTGGCATCGCAACCGTCGATCAGCCGGCGGGCGACGGCGCAGCCCCCGGAACCGCTGCCGACGACGATGTAGTCATAGGCCTTTTCGAGCGGGCGCTGGGGGATGAAGGGTGTGGTCATCAGTTGTGCTCACTTGGCCCCATGATGACGATACCTTCCGTTGCCTCGACATGGCGGACGAAAATGTACTTGTCCTCGCGGCCATCGGAATGCTTGCGCTTGATGTCGGGCTGCACCGTGCCGGCCACCTTGGCAACGACGATGTAAGGTAACTCGGCCTTCAGGCCTGCTTCGCAATGTGCCTCGAATTCCTCCAATGTGCGCGCCGTGTAGGCATGCTCGACACCGGCGCCACGGGCGATGGCGGCGATATCGACGCGGCCGAAGGCGGTGTGGGTCGGCGGGCCGCCGATGGACTGGTAACACTCGTTGTCCCAGACGACGGTGAACAGGTTCTCCGGCTGCTCGTTGCCGAGCGTCGCCAGGATGCCGAGGTTGAACATCATGCCGCCATCGGTGTCGAGCGAGACGACGCGGCGGTGCGGCAGGCCGGCGGCGAGGCCGAAGGCCTGCGGCGTGACGCAGCCGAGCTGCTGCTGGAACAGGCTGGCGGCGCGCATATGCGGCGCGGCATTGTACCATTCGTCGACGCTGGCGCCGAGGGAGAGGATGACCAGTTCGTCCTTCAGCCTGGCGGCAAGTTTCGTCATGCAGTCGAAACGTTTCATCGGACGATGCTCCCCCCGAGCGCGATGGCGGAGTGGTAATAGGCGTTGTAGGACCAGTTGTAGGCATCGACGATCGACTGCTCGATCGCCTCTTCCTCGCGCACGATGCGGTAGGGGATGCGCAACGCATCCAGCACCGGCTCCATGGTGATGCCGTGCGGAATGGCCCACCAGTTGTTCTCGCCGAGTTCTCCGCGATAGCTCATCAGCATGACGACCGGGATGCCGGCACCGAGGCCCATGCGGGCGAGCGGTTCGACCGAGGCGCGCAGGCCGGAATTTTCCATGACGAGGGCGGCACGCTTGCCGGAGAGGAAGACGCCGCCGCAGATTGCTGCGCCTTCGCCCTCGTTGGTGACGCGGATGGTGCGGATGTCGGGATCGGCATCGAGCGCCGGATAGAGTTCCTTGAACAGCGAATCGGGCAGGTAGCAGACGATGCTCACCCCCGCCTTCTTCAGCCCGCGAATAACGGCATCGACCGCAGATGTCTTCATGCTAAATCCTCACTTTGAAAAGAGGATCGCAGCTGCACGGTGTTTCGAATAGCCCATCATTTCCGATCGACATGTTGCGCGACGCGCAACACTTTACCGATCCTCGGCCGCGCCGATGCGCTCGATCATCTGCGCCAGCAGCTTGCCGAGGGCCGAGGCGGCGTCGGGCATCTCCTTCTCGGAGCGGGAGAGCAGCATCAGCTTGCGCGGATTGAACTTCGAATCGCGCAGCGGCACGAAAATCAGCGCGCCGTCGGCGATTTCCTGCTCGATGCCGACCCGCGTCTGCAACACCGTGCCGAGCCCGCGTTTGGCCATCTCGATCATCAGGCCGATGGAATTGGTGCGTGAACGGCGGTTGAGATCGGTCAGCGAGCGGGAGAAGGTTTCCTCGATCGAACTCGACAGCATCAGGCTGGTATCGGAGAGGATCACCTTCTCGCCGGCGAGGTCGAAGAGCCGCAATTCCTTCTTCTGCGCCAGTTTGCTTCCCGGCACGGCGAGAACACCGAGCGGCAGGGAAACGGTGGCAATGCGGCGGATGGTGCGCGGCACGCGGACGTCGAAGACCATGGCGAGGTCGCATTCGCCTTCCGCCACCATGTTGGCCGCCTGCTGCGAGCCGACCACCTTGACGTTGACGGTGATCGCCGGATGCCGGCCCCAGAATTCCTCCAGCGCCGCCGGCATGATGCCGCGCGCAACGCTTTCGATCACCGCGATGGAAACCGTGCCGCGATGCAGGCCGTGCAGGTCATTGATTTCGTTGCAGGCGCGGTTGAGTTCGGAGAGACTGACGCGGGCGTGGTAGAGCATCAGCTCGCCGGCGCTGGTGAGTTTCAGCCGCTGCCGCACCCGCTCGAACAGCGGCGTGCCGAGCTCGTCCTCGAGCTGCCGCAAAATACGGCTGACCGAGGACGGCGCGACGTTGAGGGCTTGCGATGCCTGCCGGATCGAGCCGAGCCGTGCCACCAGCTGGAAATAATGGATGCGGGTGGCGACCAGTCCGAGCCGGTAGGGATCCATTTACACCGCCTCGAACAGCGGCTGGATCGCCATTTCCGGCACCAGCACGTTGCCCTTGTCGGTGATGCGGATTTCCGGGATCACCGACAGCGGGATGAGGTTGAAGCCCATGTAGGCGATGGTGCAGCCGGCCTTTTCCCACTCGACCTTCAGCGCCTTCACCTCGTCGGCAACGTCATGGACGCGCTTGTCGGAGAGCAGGCCGGCAATCGGCAGGGCCACATGCGCCGTGACCTTGCCATCGACGACGACGCAGACGCCGCCTTGCGTTTCGGCGACCGCCTGCAACGCCACCTGCATGTCGGCCTCGTTGGTGCCGGCAATGATGATGTTGTGGCTGTCATGGCCGACCGAGGAGGCGACGGCGCCGTTCTTCAAGCCGAAATTGTTGAGCAGGCCGTAGCCGACATTGCCGCTCGACTTGCCGTGGCGCTCGATGACGGTGACGAAGCACAGGCCGTGGCGGTCGAAATGTGTCTGCCAGTCGTTGGCCGGCTCCAGTGCGACCTTGATATGGCCGAGCGTGATGCCCGGAAGCTCGGTTTTTATCGTGTGGGCGATCACCTTTTCGGTCGGCAGTTCCGGCGTCAGCTTGATCGCCTTCGGCAGCTTGACGGTGTGGTAGGCCGCCTCCGGATAGCGGTACGGCTTCGAAAGTGCGGCATCGAGTGTCGAGGTGATCTTGCCGCCCTCGACCACCAGTTCGCCGCCATACCAGGTGTTGACCGGCTTGAGGTCGTCGGAAAGCAGCACGATGTCGGCGCGGCGGCCGCCGCCGAGTCCGCCGATTTCGTTCTCCATGCCGAAACGGGTGGCGCCGTGCAGTGAGCCCATGGCCCAGGCCTGTTCCGGCTTCATGCCGTATTTGATCGCCTCGCGGGTGACCCAGTCCAGACCGAAGAGCAGCAGGTCGTCGGCGTCGCGGTCGTCAGTGCATACGGCAATACGCTTGTGCGAGGCGCCGAGCTCGGTGATCGTCTTGATCGCTTCCGGCAGCGAATGCCACGGCGTCGTCGGCGGGCCGCCGCGCAGGAACAGCCATACGCCGGCCTCGAGCAGGTCGTCGGCGATGTCGCGGTCGATGGCCTCATGCGTGTCGCTGACACCCGACGCTGCGTAAGCGGCGACGAACTCGCGGCCGTAGACATGGCCCGAGACCGGGCGGCCGCGCGACAGGGCGGCGGCGAGGATGGCATGGCTACGCTCGTCGCCCATGGCGACCGGCACGAAATCCATCTTTTCGCCGAGTGCCACGGCTTCCGGCCATTTGTCGAACAAAGCGGCTATCTTTTCCGGCGTCAGGTCGCCGCCGGCGGTTTCCAGTTCCGGCGAGGTGGCCGGCACGGTGCTCGGCACCGTCAGGAAGATCGACAGCGGCGCCTCGCGGGCATCCTCCAGCATCGCCTCGACGCCGGCGACGTCCATGACGTTGCCGATCTCGTGGCTGTCGCAGAAAATGGTGGTCGTGCCGTTCAGAAGGGCGGCTTCCGCGTAAGCGCAGGCCGTCACCATCGACGATTCGATGTGGATATGCGGATCGACGAGGCCCGGCGCGATGATGCCGCCGCGGGCGTCGTAAAGCTTGGCCGAACCGCTTTTGTAGGTGCCGGCCGGCTTGACGGCGGCGATGCGGCCGTTCGCCAACCAGATCTCCTTGCCCGGCAGGATCCGCTCGGAATAGGTGGAGAGCACGCGGGCGTCCCTGATCACCAGGTCCGGCGCGGTGCGGCCGGAAGCGACGTCGGCGAGCCGGCGGGTCATGGTCGACAGCGGCGCGACGGAAAAGCGGGTCAAACTGCTCATGGGGTCATCCAATCGGGTCAATGGTAATCGGGAATGCCCGGCATCGTGAAGAAACCGGGCAAGGCGCGAAATTTGCGAATCCACAGCCGAAGCGCCGGGAACTCGTCATGATCGATACCAAAATCCCGGCTCAAGGCGAAGGAGGGGAACAGCGTCAGATCCGCCAAACTCGGCTTGTCCCCGACAAACCAGTCCGCACCGTCGAAATGCCGCGCCGTCATGTGGTCGTCCATGATGCGGAAGGCTTTTCGCGCCGCGGCGCGCAGGGCCGTTTCATCGCCCGGCGTGTCGAACAGAGCCTGCAGGCGAGCCTGCTTGGCGTTTTCGAGCATGGTGGCTGAAAAATGCAGCCAGCCCTGGACGCGGCCGAAACCGGCGGCATCTTCGGGCAGCCAAGTCCGGGCCGGGTCGTATGCTTTGGCAAGGTAGGAAAGAATCGCCTCGGTGCCGGCAAGCGTTAGATCGCCATCCACGAGCACGGGCAGGGTGCCCTGCGAGTTGATGGCCAGCATCGCCGGCCTCGTCTGCTCCTGTCCGGGAAACATGTCGATGGCGATGGTCGCGTGCTCCAGCTTCAGCATGGCAAGCATCAGGCGGACGCGAAAACTGTTTTCGTCGAGATCGTAATTGTAGAGGGTGATCGCCGGCATCATGCCACCTCCGCAACGGGTGTAGAGGCGGTTTCCAGCAGCAGGCGGAAGGTTTCCGCCCAGCGGGCGAAGTGTTTCTGCCCGGCACCGCCATAGGTTTCCGCCGACCCCTGGATGACGAGGTGCAGCGCTGTACGCGTCGGGTTGAAGGGCTGGCAGGCGATCAGCAGGCGGTCGGCGCCGGTGGAGACGATAACGATCCCGTCGGCGATGGTTTCGAAGCGCGGCGCGGTATCACCGGTGAAGGCGGGGATGTTGGCGTTTGTCAGCGCCGCAAGCACGGCCGCGAACGGGCGATCGATGTAGATGCTGCGGACGGGCACCACTTCGCCATCCTCGACCGGGATAGCGGCTTCCGCTGCTTCCGAGGACGGCGCCGCCCAGATGATGCCGCCCTTTTCCGCCGCCGTATAGGTCGGCACCTTGATGGTCTTCGGCACGTCGAGGGTCGGGTGCGCCGGGATATATTGGCACTGGCCAGCGGTGTCGTATTGCCAGCCGTGATAGAGGCAGGCGATGTGGTCGCCGCGCACGAAACCGAAACTCATGCGCATGCCGCGATGCGGACAGCGGTCTTCCCAGACATGCGCGGCACCCCTGGTGTCGCGCCACACCACCAGTTCGCCGCCGCCGACCAGCGTTCCTGCCGAGGTTCCCGGCTCCAGCGCGGTGGAAAGTGCCACCGGTATCCAGCTCTTGTGTTCAATCATATCAAACGCTCCATAAGCGCCGGCCGGCCATCAATGGCCGGTGCGCACGACATCCAGAATTATGCAGTCATAAGGCCCGAGGCTGCAGGCCATCTCGAAGGCGTCGACCAGCACCTCGTCGCCGGCAACGGAAAGCTCGATCGCCGCCGCGCTGCAGGCACCGATCGTCAGGGCGATATCCAGGCGGCGGGCGCGGTGGCGGGCGAACTCCAGGAAGCTCTCCGGTTCGAGGCGGCCGAGAAAGGTGAAGCTGGCTTCTTCCATTCTCAGTCCCGTCCCGCGTCGATTCGACAGATCGATGTCATTCCATTCCCTTTGCCGTATTCATGAGCTGCAAGCCTAAAAAATAGCCATGCCGCTGATTTAGGCATTTTAGGCACTGGGGCAGCCGGAGTTCAAGCGGTTTTTTTGATCGGGATGTTGCCTTCTGCGCATTGCCGGGCTGCAAAAATTGGCTCTATTGCGAACAACTCATATCTGAAACAGTTTTCCCATCGGCCGCCGACAGGCGTCAGCAAGCGAAGATCCAGCGTTTTTTCGGGCGAGGCGCACAGGCGTTTCTGCTGCCTTTAGGCGTGGCCGACGGCTTTCGGTCTCGTTCAAGGCGCGTTCCGGTCCGCACCAACGGCCGGAGCGCAGCCTGCCGGGATTGCCGGCAACTGGCACGGTTGTTGCGTCGGAAAAGGACGAGACTCCCGTGCCGCTTCGCAAAAGTTTTCATGTCTTGGACATTACAATCAAAAGGGGAACACATGATCGACCTGCGTAATCTCTCCCGCCGCGGCTTTCTGAACATGGGCGCTGCCGCCGGCACGTCGCTGTTGCTGCCGGGCGGCCTGATCCGTCCGGCACGCGCCGCCGAGCCGCTGGCGGCCGTGGCGGAAGAAAACGCCGTGATCGCCTTCGGCCATACCGGCCCGGTGACCGACGAAGGCTGGACCTGGAGCCATGACCAGGGCATGAAGGCGGTGCAGGAGGCCTTCCCCAAGCTGAAGACCCTGTTCGTCGAAAGCATTCCCTATTCGGCCGATGCCACCCGTACGTACCGCCAGTTCGTCTCCGAAGGCGCCAACATGGTGTTCGCCACCTCGAACTACGGCGATTTCCTCTACGACGTCGCCAAGCGCTCGCCGGAGGTTGCCTTTTATGAGTGCGACGGCCGCAATCCGCTCGAAAACCTGTCCACCTATTACCTGTCACACTGGTATCCGACCTATGTCACCGGCGTCGCCGCCGGCCTGATGAGCAAGACCGGCAAGCTCGGTTACGTCGCTTCCTTCCCGGTTCCTTCGGTCTTTTCCGGCACCAACGCCTTCCTGATGGGCGCCCGCTCGGTCAATCCCAATGCCACGATCCAGGTCGTCGTCATCAACTCGTGGTTCGATCCGCAGGCTGCCACCCAGGCCGGCACGGCGTTGCTCGACAACGGCTGTGACTTGCTGTTCGGCATCATGGACGAGGCGGGTTACCTGCAGGTCGCCGAACAGCGTGGCGCCAAGGCGGTGATGTGGAACACCGACATCCGCCGTTACGGCCCCAAGGCCTATGTCTCGTCGATCGTCATCGACTTCAAGAAATATTACGTCGAGCAGGTGCGCCTGCGCCTCGAAGGCAAGTGGACGCCGTCGCAAACGTTGCTGGCCATGGGTGCCGGCGTCGATCGCGATGCCTGGGGCGAGACGGTTCCGGAAGAAGCCCGCAAGCAGGCCGATGCCATCCGCGAAAAGATCCTCGGCGGCTGGAGCCCGTTCACCGGCGAAATCAAGGATTCGAAGGGCAATGTGAAGGTCGCCGCCGGCCAGACCATGACCGAAGAAGAACTCTACAACTGGGATTGGTCGATCGAAGGCGTCGTCGGCCTCTGAGGCCAGCACGATCGAAAGGTCCGGAGAACAGCATGACAGCGTCTGCCGCAACACCTGCCACCATGGAGATTGCTCCGGGAACGCCGCCGCTCGTGCTGCTCAAGGGTATCTGCAAATATTTCCCCGGCGTCATCGCCAACAAGGACGTCGATCTCGACGTGATGCCGGGGGAAATCCATGCATTGCTGGGCGAAAACGGCGCCGGCAAGTCGACCCTGATGAACATCCTCACCGGCATTTACCAGCCCGATGCCGGCGAGATCATCATCGACGGGTATGCCAGGACGTTCGCCTCGCCGGTCGAGGCGATCGCGTCCGGCATCGGCATGGTCCACCAGCATTTCAAGCTGGTGAAAGCCTTCACCGTGGCGGAAAATATCCATCTCGGCTGGGATGAGACGCCGAAGCGCATCAGCGCCCAGGCGCTGGAGGCGCGCACGGCAGACCTTGCCAAGGCGCTCAACCTCGCCGTCCGGCCGCAGGCGCGTGTCGGCGATCTTTCCACCGGCGAACAGCAGCGTGTCGAAATCCTCCGCGTCCTGACCCGCAACGCCCGCGTCCTGATTCTCGACGAACCGACCGCCGTGCTGACGCCGGCCGAGGCGCACGAGCTTTTCAAGGCGCTGAAGGAATTCGTCTCGCGCGGCAATGCCGTCATCTTCATCAGCCACAAGCTGGACGAGGTTTTGGAGATATCCGACCGCATCACCGTGCTGCGCGGCGGCCGCAAGGTGACGACGGAACTGACGAAGGACTGTTCGCAGAAGATGCTGGCCCGGCTGATGGTCGGCCACGACATCGTGCTCAGCAATTTGCGCGCCCGCGGGCCGAATGCAGCTCCTGTCTCCACAGCGCCGGTCATGCGCCTGCGCTCGGTTTCCGCCCGCAACGGCGACGGCAATACGGTGCTGAAGGGCATTTCGCTCGATATCCATGCCGGCGAAATTCTGGGGATCGCCGGCGTTGCCGGCAACGGCCAGAAGGAGTTGAGCCAGGTTCTGACCGGCATGCGGCCGGCGGCATCGGGCGAAATCGTCGTCGGCGGCAAGGATTTTTCCGGCGCCGGCGCGGCCGAGTTCGCCGCCTTCGGCGTCGGGCATATCCCGGAGGACCGGCTTTACAGCGGCCTTGCGCCGGCGCTCAGCGTCACCGACAATGCGGTGATCCGTGAATATATGAAACCGCCGGTCTCCGCCGGCCGCTTCTTCCGTCCGCGCGCCGCCATCGGCCTCGCGCGGCAGATCGCCGAGGCGGCCTCCGTCATGGTGCCGGATTTCGGCATGCCGGTGCGCAACCTCTCCGGCGGCAACCAGCAGCGCCTCGTCGCCCGTCGCGAGATGCGCATCGCCGACAAGGTGCTGATCGCAGCCTATCCGAGCCGCGGCCTCGACGTTGGCGCCATCAACACGATGATGCGTTATTTCGTCGAGCTGCGCGATCTCGGCGTCGGCGTCATCCTGATTTCAGAAGAGCTGGAGGAATTGTTGAACCTCTCCGATCGCATCGCCGTGATGTTCCATGGCGAAATCATGGGCATTGCCGAAACCGGCAGCGCCAGCATCGAAGACATCGGCCTGATGATGGGCGGCCAGCGCGGCGGTTTTGCCGCCGCCAGCACTGCGGAGGCCTGATCGTGTCCGTTCGTGTCCAGCGTTTTCCGTCCGCCCCGCCATCCGCTGCCCTTGCCGCCCGCGTTGTGGCGATTGTGCTGGCGCTGCTGGTTGCCGGCATCATCCTCGCCGGCACCGGCGCCAGCCCGCTGAAACTTGCGGGCCAGGTGATCAAGGCCACCTTCGGCTCCAGCTTCGGGCTGGAGGATGTCGGCCTCCTGGTGACGCCGTTGATCCTCACCGGCCTCTCCGTCGCCGTCGCCCAGCGCATCGGCGCGTGGAACATCGGCGGCGAGGGCCAGTTTTATGCCGGCGCCTTCGCGGCGACCGGCGTGGCCCTGTTCATCCCCGGCCCGAGCATTGTGATGCTGCCGCTGATGTTCGTCGCCGGCGCCATCGGCGGCGCATTGTGGATCCTCATCCCGACGCTGGCGCGGGCCTATGCCGACGTCAACGAGCTGATCACCACGCTGCTCCTCAACTTCGTCGCCACCCTGCTGGTCTACTGGGTGGCGACCGGCCCATGGCTCGATCCGGGCGGCCAGGCGCTCGCCACCACGGCGCGGCTGCCGCACGACATTCCGGAATTCTGGGGCATCGTCCATTGGGGTTTTCCGCTGGCGGTGGTGATCACCATCCTGGTCGCAGCCGTGCTTGCCTTCACCCGCTGGGGTTATGAGGTGCGGATTGCCGGCTCCAATCCGCAGGCGGCGAAATATGCCGGCATGCCGTTTCGCCGGCACCTCATCCTCGTCATGCTGCTGTCGGGCGCCATTGCCGGCATTGCCGGCATGTTCGAGGTGGCCGGCACCGTGCATCGCCTGCAGGGCGGCATTTCCAACAATTTCGGCTATCTCGGCATCATGGTCGCCGTTCTGGCGCGCGGTTCGGCGCTGGGTGTGCTGGCGGGCGCGGCGCTGATGGGCATCATCCTCAATTCCGGCATCATCCTGCAGACGCAGGGGCTGAACGTGTCCACCGTGCTCGCCATCACCGGCCTCATCCTGTTCTTCACCGCCATCGGTGACGAGCTGGCGCATTACCGCATCATCCGCACCGAACCGGCCAAGGCCTGAGGATTTTTCGCCATGGATCTTATCGCCGGCCTCATCCAGACATCCATCCTCGCCGGCGGCGTGCTGGCGCTCGCGGCACTCGGCGAAGTGCTGGCCGAGCGGGTGGGCGTGGTCAATCTCGGCGCGGAAGGCCTGATGGCGCTCGGCGCCATCACCGGCATCGCCACCGTCGTCGCCATTCCCAATCCGGCGCTCGGTTTCCTCTGCGCCCTGCTGGTCGGCCTCATGGTCGGCTGCGTCTTCGCTTTCGTCACCGTCTATATCCGCGCCAACCAGGTGCTCTGCGGCCTTGCCCTGACGCTGATGGGCACCGGTTTCGCCGCCACCATCGGCAAGGCCTATTCCGGCATGCCGGCGCCGGCCACCTTCGCGCCGATCGCCATCCCCTATCTCAGCGAGATCCCGGTCATCGGCCGCGGCCTGTTCACCCAGAACATCCTCGTCTACCTGATCTACATCGTGCTGCCGATCGCCTTGCATTACCTGATGTTCCGTACCCGCCACGGGCTGAATATGCGCGCGCTCGGCGAAAATCCGGCCGCCGCCGATGCTGCCGGCATCCCGGTGCAGAAAATCCGCTTCTGGTATGTCGCGGCCGGTTCGGCGCTGGCTGGCGGGGCAGGCGCCTACCTGACGCTCGCCTTCGTGCCGTCCTGGTCGGAGGGCGTGGTGGCGGGGCGTGGCTGGATCGCGGTGTCGCTGGTCATTTTTGCGGGATACCGGCCGCTGAATGCGGTGGGCGCGGCGCTGCTGTTCGGCCTGATCACCTCGCTCGGTTTCGTCGGCCAGGCGCGCAACTGGCCGATCGCGGCGCCGATCCTGTCGATGCTGCCGTACCTTGGCACCATCGCCTTCATCATCGTGCCTGTTGTCGCCTGGCAGCGCATGCGCCGCATCATGGCCGCACCCGCCGCCCTTGGTGAACCCTATTATCGCGACGTACGCTGAGGATTTTACGATGCCGACTCTGCTGGTCAAGAACATCAGCCATCTGGCGCCCGGTATGAGCGCCGATGTTATTGCCATCGATCGGAGCCAACTCGGGCTGTCCGGCACCCAGCGCGATCCCCTGGCCGCACTGGTGATGTGCGGCCCGTTCAAGGCCGACTATTCCTATATCAACGGACGTCAGATCATCGGCTCGAGCGAGTTCCGCCACACCGATGTTGAAAGCCTGCTCGCAAAACACCAGACTGTCATGGACAGGATTTACAGCCAGTAGAAAGGCAGAGGCTATGGGCACATGCACCGACAAGGCCGCTCTCGACCAGTGGCACGTCATCGATACCGAAACGCTGATCCCCTACGGCGCCTCGCGCAACCGGCTGCTCGGCACCGATCTCGACGTGACGCGCACGGCTGACGGCACGATCACCATCACGCCGGAGGGCGAGGAGCGGCAACTGCCGATCATCCGCCGCTACGGTTTCATCTGGACGACGCTCGGCAGCCCGAACCACGATCTGTTTCCCATTCCCGAGGCCCATGAGCCGGACCGGCGCGTCGTCAATTGCGGCGTGGTGTCGGTCAAGGCGTCGGCGCTGCGCATTGTCGAGAATTTCCTCGACATGGCGCACTTCCCCTTCGTGCACACCGATATCCTCGGCGCCGAGCCGCATACGGAAGTGCTTCATTACAATGCCGAGATTCGCCGCGACGTCGACGAGGTCTGGGCGACGAACTGCCAGTTCTTCCAGCCGCAGGCGGCGTTGTCGGCCACCGGCGGCCTGATGACGCAATATGTCTACCGGGTGATGACGCCGTTCACGACGCTGCTCTACAAGACCTGTCCGAATTCCGAGACGCGCCAGGACCTGATCTGCCTCTTCGTCCAGCCGCTCGATCCGGATCGCTGCCGGGCGCATCCGGTGATGTTCCTGATCGACGACGTCTCGACGGTGACGGAGCTGGTCGGCTTCCAGCAGGTCATCTTCCTGCAGGACCGCATCATCCTGGAAAACCAGCGGCCGGTGCTCCTGCCGATGGAACCGCGCACCGAAATCCCGACGCGGGCGGATGCGACCTCGATCGCCTATCGCCGCTGGCTGAAGGAAAAGGGCATTACCTACGGCACGACGGCACAGGCGGCATGAGCATGACACAGGCAGCGGCGGATATCGCCATCGTCAACGCGGTCATCCTGCCGATGGCGGGGCGGCCGAAGATCGAAAGCGGCGCGCTGACGATATCAGGCGATACGATCGCCGCCGTCGGACCGGCCGCCGAGATCGATACGCAGGGGGCGGCCAAGGTGATCGATGCCAGGGGCCGCGTCGTCATGCCGGGTTTCGTCAACTGCCACACCCATATCGCCTCCAACATGCTGCTGCGCGGACTGCTGGAAGACGTGCAGCTCTTCGAATGGCTGAAGACGATGTGGCGGCTCAAGCGCAATTTCGATCCCGACACGCTCTACTGGGCGAGCCTGATGGGCCTGGTCGAGATGGTGAAATCGGGCATGATCACCTTCAACGAACATTTCGACGCCTATGCCGTCAGCCCGGAACTGGAGGCGCTGAAGGTGGTGCCGCTCCGGGCGACGCTCGGTTACGGTTTTGCCGATCGCGGCATCTACGAGCCGATCACTGACTGGTCGTGGAAGGCGCTGGAGACGTTCGGCGATCGCGTCGCGTTATATCACCGCAGCGGCAACGATCGCATCCACCTGGCTCTGTCGCCGCACGCGCCCTATTCCTGCGGTGCCGACATGTATCGGCTGGTGCGGGAAGTGGCGGATGCCGAGGATGTCGTCATCCACACCCATCTCGCCGAGGGGCCGCAGGAAATCGCCCATGTCGCCGAGACCTACGGCACGACGCCGGTGCAATGGCTGCATTCGCTGGGTTTCCTGAAAGGCGACGTCACGGCCGCCCATTGCACCCAGCTCAACGACGACGATATCCACATCATGGCGGAGACGGGCACCAGGATCGCCCATTGCCCCTGCTGCAACGCCAAGCTCAATTCCGGCACGATGCGGCTGCGCTGCATGCAGGAGGCGGGCATCACCGTCGGGCTGGCGACGGACGGGCCGGCCAGCCACAATACGCTGGACATGTTCCAGGAGATGAAATTCGCCGGCATTATCCACAAGGACAAGACTGGCGACGTGGAATTTCTCAAGACCAACGCGCTTCTGGAACTGTCCACCCATGGCGCCGCGAAGGCGATGAACCGGCCGGAGGTCGGTTCGCTGGCCCCGGGCAAGAAGGCGGATGTCATCATCGTCGATCTCGACAAGCCGCATTGCCTGCCGGTCTACGATCATGCGGCCGCGCTCGTCTATTCGGCGCGGGCCGACGATGTCGTCACCACCATCGTCGACGGGCGGGTGATCATGGAGGATCGTATCCTGCCGGGGATCGACGAAGCCGAAATCCGCGCCAGGTTCCGGGAAAAAGCCCTGGCGCTTCGCGATCGCAGCCTTTGACTGGGGCGTGTCCAGCCGAAGCGATGTCGCTTCGGTGTCGGACAATGTGATAAGATCACGGCTTGGGTATATAAGGAGGCCATATTTTGCGGCCAGCCCTCCGGGCAGGCTGATATTGAGGACATGTGCATGACCCACCTGCGGAACAAGGCGATCTGCGCCTCCGGTTTCCACTCCCCGGAACGCGGTCTCATCGATCGTCTCGACGACGTGCTGATTTCGATCGACGAGAACGGAACGATCGCTTCGATCCATCGCCATGGCGATCCGAACTACCGCGCCATCCGCGAAACCCGCGCTGCAGCCGGCGAACTGGTGACGCTGCCGGAAGGCTCTTATCTTCTCCCCGGCTTCGTCGACCTGCATGTGCATGCGCCGCAATTTCCGCAGCTCGGCAATGCGCTCGACGTGCCGCTGGAGGTGTGGCTGCAGAGATACACCTTTCCTCTGGAGGCGCGAGGACCATGCCTTCGCTCGCCGCGCCTACCGTCTCCTCGTCGACGACCTGATCGCCAACGGCACGACGACGGCGCTCTATTTCGCCACCATTCACCAGGATGCGACGCGCATTCTCGCCGATACCTGCCTGGAACGCGGCCAGCGGGCGCTGATCGGCAAGGTGGCGATGGACAATGCCGAGGAGTGCCCAGACTATTATCGCGACGCCTCGGCGGATGCAGCGCTGTCCGGCACGCGCGATCTGATCGACTATATCCGCAGCCATCCCGACAATGCGGAAAAGCGCGTGCTGCCGGTGGTGACGCCGCGCTTCATCCCCTCCTGCACCGATGCGACGCTGGAAGGGCTCGGCACTATTGCCCGTGACTGCGGCTGCCATGTGCAGACCCATTGTTCGGAAAGCGACTGGGCGCATGGCTACGTGCTGTCGCGCCACGGCATGACCGATACGGCAAGCCTCGATCGCTTCCGCCTGCTCGGACGCCACAGCGTGCTGGCGCATGCGAATTTCCTGACGGAAAAGGATGTCGAGACGCTGAAGGCGCGGCAATCGGCGGTGGCACATTGCCCGCTCTCCAACGCCTATTTCGCCAATGCCGTCTTCCCCTTGCGGGCGGCACTGGAGAAGGGGCTGAATGTCGGCCTCGGCACGGATATTTCCGGTGGGCCGAGTGCCTCGATGTTCGAAAACTGCCGGGCGGCGATCATGGTCTCGCGCATGTTGGAAAGCGGCGTCGATCCGCGGCTCGACGCTGCGTCGCGTAGCACCTTCGGCCCGGCGCGCCTCGATTTCCGCGATGCCTTCCATGTGGCCACCGCAGGGGGTGCGAAAGCCCTCGACCTGCCGGTCGGCCAGTTCTCGCCCGGATATCGATTCGATGCGATGGTGGTCGATACCAATGCAGATAAAGGAACGATTCGCCTGTGGGATGATCTCGATGCCGGCGACGACATCCTGCAAAAGATCATTTTCGGTGCATCCCGGGCGAATATAGCCGGCGTATGGGTGGATGGCCGTAAGCTTGCCTGAGCATTCCTGTTTATAGTTGGGGTTTTTTCGTAATTGTGATCGCATCGACATGTGCGTCGCACTATAATGCACTCACAAGTCGTGACCGGATGCAGCGTGAGGAAAAGAAGTCATGCCAATGGCGACGGGCCTTATTGAAACGAGCAGCGCCTTGCGTTTTTTGCAGCAGCTGTCAAAGGATTTTGGCCAGGAACCTGCCGATGGCGGTCGCGAGGCGTGTGCGGAAGCGGCCATGCCCGGAGGCGGCGTCGCCCGCATGAATGCCGATGAGGGCGGATTGACGGTAACGCTTCTCTCCGACGATCCCGCTGTCATTGCCCTGTCGAAGCGCCTCATCGAAGGCTACATCGCCAATTGTCCGTTCCGCGAGCAGCTCGACCACGTCGAATGGGTCGATCGCGACGATCCGGTCGCCAGCTTCAGCGACGCATGAAATCCCCGAAAATATCCTGAAGTTCGCTGATCCGCCGGGTACGCTGGCTTGTCGCCTCTCCGCCGGCCACGATGACGGATGTCAGGAGAAAGTCCAGCAGCGCGGTCAGTGGCGTAAAACTGTCCCACATCCTCGGGCGCGTCGTGGGAAGGACCAGCGTGAGGTCGGCGGCTTCCCGCGACCAGTCGCAATGCGGGTCGGTGATCAGCAGCACCTTGTGGCCGGCTTTTTTCGCCGTGCGGGCCAGCGTGCGCGACTTGGAGGCAAAACGGCGGCAGGTGATGACGATGAGCAGGCTGTTGCCTGCATCGCGGCCGAGCAGTTCGGCATAGGTGCCGTTCTGGCCGTCCATGTAACGAACCTTGTCGCGGGCATAGGTCAACTGTTCGGTGAAGTAGCGTGCAACGCCGCCGATATTGTGGAAGGAGGCCACAAAAACCTCGTCGGCAGAGATGATTGCCTGAACCGCGGCGGCCCAGATCGGCTGGGTTGTCATGGTGTGGAGTTGCTGCAAGGCGTCGATCTGTTTTGCCATCATCTCGGTAAGCAGCTGCCCGTCCTGCATGTCCTTGTGCAGGACGTCGAGGTGATCGTTGACCTGCCATGCGGAGAAGACGGCGTTGTCGTTGCTGTCGGGCCGTATCTCGCCGAGGCCTTGGTAGCCGAGCGTACGCAGGAAACGCCCGACGGTCATCGGGCTGAGATCGAGCTGCACGGCGATCGATGCGGCCGTTTCCACGGAGAGATCGGAGAGGTGATCGGAAAAATACTTGGCAATCTTGCGCTCGGCAGGCGTCCCGCTCCTGGCGTACTGCTGCAGTTTTTCAACGAGGTCTTGCACGCCCCTTCGCCTTTCGCCCGGCGTATCGAGCCCTTGGCCGACACGCATGCCATCCAGACGGACAGGAACAGGAAGCGTCCCGAAAAGAGCCGGAAAATAAGCGGGTTTGCCTGCCACCTCTGCCGTTCTGTTCTTATATTAGGATCATCTTTATTTTCAAGTGTTCGGCGTGGAATATTTCCGCTTGTGGAAGGATCTTCTTTCCGCAGGATTGTAGACGGGTCTCCTTGTCCGGGCCGATGCGCTTTCCTACTTCTAGGCAATCTTGGAAAAAGGACAGTTGCATGATCCTAGACGCTGCCCGGCTCGCCTTCTTCAATCTTTTCGCGCCGCAGACGCGGTCGGTATTCTGGAAGGTACTTGGACTGACCATCCTGGTCCTGGCCGGATTGTGGTTTGCCTTGCGCAGCCTGTTCATCCATTTCGCGCTGCCCTGGATCGACAGTTTCCTGCCGGGAATTCCCGACTGGGCGGGATGGCTCGCATTCGTCTTCGGCATTTTCGCCAGTATCGGCCTGGCCTTGGCGCTCGGCCTGCTTCTGTCGCCCGTCACCGCCGTCATCGCCGGCCTGTTCCTCGACGACGTGGCCGAAGTGGTGGAGAAGCGCGATTATCCGGGCGACGCGCCGGGCCGGGCGCTGCCGCTGGCGGAGGCGATCAGCGGATCGATCAAGTTTCTCGGCGTCGTCATCGTCGGCAACTGCATCGCCCTGCTGCTGCTGTTCATTCCCGGCGTTAACCTGATGGCGTTCTTCCTCGTCAACGGCTACCTGCTCGGGCGGGAATTCTTCGAGTTCGCCGCCATGCGCTTTCGCTCGCCAGCCGATGCGCGGCTGTTCCGTTCACGGCATTCGGGCACGGTTTTCCTTGCCGGCCTGTTGATTGCGGCGTTTCTGGCCGTACCGCTGCTCAACCTGCTGACGCCGCTGTTTGCCGCCGGGCTGATGGTGCATCTGCACAAACTGCTGTCGAAGCGCGATGGGATTGCCGCACCGCGCTGACGACTGCGGTCATTGCGGCAGGGCGGATGCCTCATACATGGCGGCGAATTCCGCGTTGGGCGGGATCGGCTTGATAATGTCGATCAGCACGCCGTTCGGATCGGCGGTGATGAAGTGCCGCTGGCCGAAATCTTCGTCGCGGATCTCCTTGAGGATCGGCAGGCCTGCGCCGCGGCACGCCTCGTAGACGGCGTCGACGTCGTCCACCTCGAAGTTCAGCAGCAGGCCGGAAACCTTGCCGCGGCCTTGCTCGGGAACGGTTTCGTGCGTGCCGTCGAGCACGGCGAGCGTCACATGCTCGTCTTCGCTCGATTGCAGGTGCACGTACCAATCGCTTTCGAACAGCGGCCGGAAGCGGAAATGGGCGCAATAGAAGGCGGCCGTTCCGGCGACGTCGTCGGTCATGATGACGGGGTAATAGCTCGTCGATTTCATCTCTTTTCCTCCGGCGCATATTTGCGTACAATCTGTATGTTTTATTAAATAACATGCATGCAGTTTGTACGTAAAGAGGAAAAATGAGCCGCAGCAATCGTGAACGCACCGAGGCAACCAGGCAGGCGCTGATAACAGCGGGTCGCAGACTGTTCGTCGACCGCGGTTATGCCGAGACGCCGACCCCCGACATCGTGACGGCCGCCGGCGTAACGCGGGGCGCGCTTTATCATCACTTCGAGGACAAGAAGGCGCTGTTTCGCGCTGTCGTCGAGCAGGAGGCGGCAGCCGTGGCGCTGGCAATCGAGGCGGGGTCGGCAGACGTCACCACGCCGCGGCAGGCGCTCCTGGCCGGTGCTTCGGCCTATTTCGATGCCATGGCGGTCGAAGGAAGGACACGGCTTCTGCTGCTGGAGGCGCCGGCGGTGCTTGGCCCTTTCGACATGGCGGCCCTCGACGGCGACCATGCCGAGGCTTCGCTGCGGAGCGGCTTGCTGGATGTGGTGAAGGGATCGCGGTCGGAGGCGCTTCTCGGGCCGCTGACCGCACTGTTGTCCTCCGCCTTCGACCGGGCGGCCCTTGCCATCGCCGGCGGTGGCGATCGCGCCGGATACGAAGCGGCGATCGCTCTCCTACTCGACGGCCTCACCGATGAGCTGCGGCGGTAACTCGACGAGCGGCGCTGGAATATCCACGGTCTTTTCGGGCGATCGACAGAGGTCGGCGATGATGCAATGCTCGCATTCGGGTCGCCGCGCCTTGCAGGTGTAGCGCCCGTGCAGGATCAGCCAGTGATGGGCGTGGTAGAGATAATGTTTCGGAATGGTCCGCAGCAGGTTTTCCTCGACCTCGTCAGGGGTCTTGCCCGGCGCCAGCAGGATGCGGTTGGCGATGCGGAAGATATGGGTATCGACGGCCATCGTCGCCTGTCCGAAAGCCATGGAGAGAACGACGTTGGCGGTTTTGCGGCCCACCCCCGGCAGCATCACAAGTTCATCGCGTGTCTGCGGCACCTCGCCGCCGAAGCGTTCGATCAGCATGCGCGACAGCGCGATGACGTTTTTCGCCTTGTTGCGGTAGAGGCCGATGGTCTTGATGTAAGCGGTGACGCCTTCCTCACCGAGCGCCAGCATCTTTTCCGGCGTGTCGGCCACCTTGAAGAGGCTGCGCGTCGCCTTGTTGACGCCGACGTCGGTGGCCTGCGCCGACAGGGCAACGGCCACGACCAGCGTGAACGGGTTGCTGTGTTCCAGTTCGCCTTTCGGTTCCGGACGCTGCACCGAGAAGCGGCGGAACATCTCCTCCAGCTCCGCCTTGGTATAGGCGGTTTTGGCAAGGCCGGTTTTGGCAGGGCCGGTTTTGCGACGCGGTGCCGCATTTGACTTTTTCAAACTTTGGGTGCTGGATTGCGGCGCAGGTTTTTTCATGGAGAAGCTATATCCAACCGCCATGGCAGAAGGCAACGCCGAGACATTCAACGACCAGCCGGTTTTTGCAGCCGAACTCGTGCCCTACCGTTCGCTGGGGGGCAAGGGGTTTCGAGTGCTGCTGCTGATCACCGGCGTCATCTGTTTTGTGCACGGCCTGTTCTTCTGCATAACGGGCGCCTGGCCGGTCGGCCTGTTCTTCGGCGTGGATTTCCTGCTTCTGTGGGGTGCCTTCGCGATGAACTACCGGGCCGCTAAGGCACGGGAAGAGGTGACGGTCTCGCGCACCAACCTGTCGATCCGCAAGTTTGCGCCGTCCGGCCGAATGGTCGAGCATTGTTTCAATCCCTTTTGGGCGCGCTTCCGCGTCCGCCGGCATTCGGAGATCGGCATCGTCTCGATGCATGTCGCCGGCGAGGGGCGGCGCACCGATATCGGCTCCTTCCTCAATCCGGACGACCGCGAAAGTTTCGCCAAGGCGATGACCGGCGCACTGGCCACCGTGCGCCAAAGGATCTGAAAACCGGCAAGAATCGGGTGGTTTGTCCCGGCCTTTCGTGGTCTTGTCGGGGCCAAGGAGAAAACCGATGAACATGATCGCGAACCTGAAAACCGATATCACGCCTGAAGGCCCGGACTACGAAACCGTCCGCAAGGTGATCGAACTCATCTCGGAGGACTACCGTGACCAGCCGTCGCTGGAGACGATTTCCGCGGCGCTGAACCAGTCGCCGACGCAGCTCCAGAAGACGTTCACGCGCTGGGCCGGACTGTCGCCGAAAGGTTTCCTGCAGGCCGTGACGCTGGACCACGCCAAGCGGCTTTTACGGCAGGAAGAGCTGCCGCTGCTCGAAACGTCGCTGGAGGTGGGACTGTCCGGCCCGGGGCGCCTGCACGACCTTTTCGTCACCCATGAGGCGATGTCGCCGGGCGAATGGAAGGCAAGGGGCGGCGGCCTGACGATCCGCTACGGCTTCCATCCGTCGCCCTTTGGCATTGCGCTGGTGATGGCCACCGATCGCGGCCTTGCCGGGCTTGCCTTTGCCGATGTCGGGCAGGAGCAGCCGTGCCTGGAAGACATGACCTGCCGCTGGCCGAATGCCGAATATATCGAGGACAGCGAAGCGACGCAGTCTTACGCCACGCGTATCTTCCAACCCGGCCAATGGTCGGCGGACCAGCCGCTGCGGGTGGTGCTCATCGGCACGGATTTCCAGGTGCGCGTCTGGGAAAGCCTGCTGAAGATTCCGCTCGGCCGCGCCGTGACCTATTCCGACATCGCCCAAGACATCGGCCAGCCCACCGCCAGCCGCGCCGTCGGTGCCGCCGTCGGCCGCAACCCGATTTCGTTCGTCGTGCCCTGCCACCGCGCGCTCGGCAAGAACGGTGCGCTGACGGGCTATCATTGGGGGCTGACGCGCAAACGCGCCATGCTCGGCTGGGAAGCCGGGCAGATGTAGAGCAATTCCAGCAAAAGTGCTGAACGGTTTTGCGTCCGGAATTGCGTAAAAACAAAAAGCTCCGGACGGCGTCAGGCCGAATGCTGCGTCAGGGGGCTACGGATGTCGGCGGACAGTCCATAAGCTCCAGCAAGGCCCTCGCAGCACTTTCGTCGGTGATCAGCGTGTTGCAGCCGATGCGCTTGATCGTCGCCCGGATCGCCACCGCCCGGTGGGCGCCGCCGGAGGACAGCACGATGTGTTTTGCCTTCTTCAGCGTATCGAGATCCACCGACATCACCCGCTGATTGATCGAGTGGTCGACGGAGTTGCCGTCCTTGTCGAGGAAGTTGAACATCGTGTCGCAGACGCAGCCGGCGTCGATCAGTTCGTTCAGTTCCGCCTTGGAAATCCAGCCTTCCGACAGGGATGTCGAATGCGGGCCGATATCGCCGCAACTGACGATGGCGAGGTCGAGCGTTTCCGCCAGCCGGTAGATCGTGTCCAGGCCGCATTTTTCCACGAGATTGCGTTTGGTCTGGACGGAATCCACCAGCAGCGGCGCCAGGAACATGTAGCATTCGGCGCCGAGCTGGCTGGCCAGCCGCCAGGAATAGTCGATCGGGTTGGTGACGTGCACGGCGACGATGCCGCCGAGCAGCGAGACGACCTTGCAATTGTCGCGCCGCGGCGGGCGGAAGCTGGAAAGCGACGCCGTCATCGTCCGGCCCCAGCCGACGCCGATGGTGCTGTCGTCGGCGATCACCTCCGACAGAAACTGGCCGAGCGCCATGCCGACACCCTTGGCCAGCGTATCGACATCGCTGGAAACCGGCGCCGGCACCACGATCGCCTCGTCGAGTCCGTAGGCGCGTTCCAGCTTCACGGCGAGTTCGACGCAATCGCCGATGCCTTCATTGATGAAGATCTGCACCTCGGAGCGCTTCATCGCCTCGTCGAGCAGGCGGATGACGGTCGTGCGGCTGATGCCGAGTTGCGTCGCCACATCCTTCTGCGTCAGGCCCTGGTTGTAATAGAGCCAGGCGGCCCGCAGGCGCAGCGAAGCGGCCTCTGAATAGGCCGTATGCGTGCCGCGTCTGAGCTTGACCACGAAGCCTCCGGGATTTTCTTCTGGCGACCGTGATCGCCGATGGCTGTGATATTGAGGAGGATGGTACTTATGTCAACTCCAATGCGCAAATGTCCTTGACTTTTCGCCCCGACACTGGCGATAGTCCGGCCACGAAACCAGCCCCATGGTCGCGCGTTTATCTTATGCGCCGCAAGGCGGGTCAGAGGTTCAACAAGGGACAGAGACGATGACTTCCAAGCTTGACCAACTGCGCCAGATGACCACCGTGGTGGCCGATACCGGCGATATCGAGGCGGTTACCCGCCTGAAACCGGTCGATTGCACCACCAACCCGACCATCGTGCTCAAGGCGCTGGGCACCCCGATGTTTGCCGATGCGGTCAAGGAAGCGGTCTCTTGGGGCAAGTCGCAGAACGGCTCCAGCGAGGGCGTCGTTGCCGCCGTCGCCGACCGCCTGGCGATCTCCGTCGGTGCCGCCCTCGTCGGCCTCGTGCCCGGCCGGGTCTCGACCGAAGTCGATGCCGACCTGTCCTTCGATACCGAAGCCTCGATCGCCAAGGCCCGCCAGATCGTCGCCGCCTACAAGGAACGCGGCATCGGCCAGGATCGCATCCTGATCAAGCTCGCCTCCACCTGGGAAGGCATCCGCGCCGCCGAAGTGCTGCAGAAGGAAGGCGTCGACTGCAACCTGACCCTGCTGTTCAGCAAGGCCCAGGCGATTGCCTGCGCCGATGCCAAGGTGTTCCTGATCTCGCCCTTCGTCGGCCGCATCATGGACTGGTACGCCAAGTCCACCGGCAAGACCTACACGGCGGAAGACGATCCGGGCGTGCTTTCGGTCCGCTCGATCTACGACTACTACAAGACCAACGGCATCGACACGATCGTCATGGGCGCCTCGTTCCGCAATGTCGGCGAAATCGAAGCGCTGGCCGGTTGCGACCGCCTGACGATCAGCCCGGCGCTGCTCGAGGAACTCTCCAAGGCCGAAGGCACGCTGGAGCGCAAGCTTTCGCCGGATAAGGCGGAAAAGCAGGAGCCGGTCAAGGTCGACGAAAAGACCTTCCGCTGGATGATGAACGAAGACGCCATGGCGACCGAAAAGCTGTCCGAAGGCATCCGCCTGTTCGGCAAGGATCTCGGCGCGCTGCGCGCCATGGTCCAGAAGGAACTGGCTGCGGCCTGATTTTTCCGCACGACGGTTTGCCCCTTGCCCCTTCCTGCTTGCGCGGGGAGGGGTTTTGTTATGTGATCGCGGCAAGACGGCAGGAGTGAAGGCATGGCGGACAAGAATGGGCTGGAGCGCGGGGGTGGTCCACTGGTTTTCTTCCGCCGGCACCAGAGCCTGACGATCGGTGTTGTCGCCGGCGTAGCGGTGTTCGCCTTCCTCACCTCGGCACAGTTGACGGCCGACAACCTGCTGCTCGGCTGGGTCGTCGGGGCGCTGATCTATATCGGCCTGACATGGTACCGGATGCTGACCACCAACCTGCACCGGCTTCGCCGCCGTGCCGCGGCGCTCGATTTTTCCGATAGCTTGCTGCTTATTCTGGCAAGCGGCGCGGCGCTCGCGAGCATGGCGGGCATCGCGGTGGAGCTTCACGGGCTGAAGGATACCGTGCCTTCGGATATCTGGATTCGCGCCGGTGTGGCGGTGTCGACGATCCTGATCTCATGGGTTTTCCTGCATACCTTGTTCACCGTCCACTATGCGCACCGCTATTATGCCGGTGCGCAGGGCGGAGAGGGTTTGAAGTTTCCCGAAAATCCGCAGGAGCCGGTTTTCTGGGATTTCCTGTATTTCGCCTTCACCATCGGCGTGGCGGCGCAGACGGCGGACGTCTCGATCAGCTCCATGCCGATGCGCCGGCTGGCGCTGCTGCATTCGGTACTGTCGTTCTTCTTCAACACGACCGTGCTGGCGCTGGCGGTGAATGTCGGGGCGAGCTTCGTCTAGAATTATTTGCAGAGCCGAACCTTCTTCACCACCGGATTGCCGTAGGCATCATAGCTGCGCACCTTCTTCACCCAGCAGGTCGGCACCCGGCCGTATCCGTCCGACACCTGCTGATAGGAGGCGACCGAGGAACAGTCCTGATAAGCGGCGAGGCTCGGGGAGGTGGCGGCGAGAAGAGTGATGACGGCAACGGCAAGAGAGGGCAGAAGACGCGACAATGATGTTCTCCTTGCGCCGTTTCGGATCGGTCGGCGCTGCTTCGGTGGAGCGGACGGGCCTGTCCCATCCGTTGAGAACACAATCTCACAGGCTTGCCGCCTGGTCTGTTCCGGCCGGAACAGGCGCCGTCACGCCATATGGAAGACGGTTTGCAGCGGCACGGCCACCGGCTCGTTGTCAGGCCTGGTTTCCATGATGTCGGCCATATGCGCCCACCAGCGCTGCATTACGGCGTGTGCGGGCAGATCGGCCATGCGGTGATCGTCGGTGCGCCAGAGCACGCCGAACAACAGGCCATATTCCTCGTCGAGGTGGATGGAGTAATCGGTAATGCCGGCTTCCTTCAGGAGAGCAACCAACTCCGGCCAGATGGCGTCGTGACGCGCCTTGTATTCCTCCGTCATGCCGGGGTTGAGCCGCATGCGGAACGCGTATTTTTCCATGGTGATCCTCCCTGCCCGCCGGATCTTTGCCGTGCGGGCAAGGGGAAGGCAAGCGGCATCAGGCGCCTACAGGGCGCGAAATCTCGTCGAGATACCAGTTGATGTAGCGCAACTCGTTCTGCTCCATCGGCGCGATCGGGCCGGGTTCGTAGAAATGCGAGCGGACGCCGCGAGATGTATGCTCGATAATCGCCTTGTCCTCGTCGGTGGTCACCGTCCAGAGCCAGGTCAGCTTGTCGAAATCGTAATCGACGCCGGCCTCGGCCTTCTCGTCGACAAGCCAGATCAGTTCCATCTCGCAGGCTTCGACGCCCCGCGGAATGAAGCGGTAGATCATGCCGTGGTCGGCGTAGCAGACGAGGAAGGAAGTGCCGCCGAGATGGATGGAGGTGACGCCGCCGTCGAAATCGCTGAAACGACCCATCAGGGTCGACAGCGGCGAACCATCCTTGCTGCCGGTCTTGACGCCGTCATAAAGCGCATAACGGAAGGCGTGGATGGCTTCCTTGTTGTTGCGCGAGGTCTGCCAGTGATCGCCGGAACCGACGTCGATGCCGAGCGCGCAGGTGCGGGCTTCCATCTTGGCGTTCAGTTCCTCGATCATGTGCAGCGGCTGTTCCAGCGCATGCGTCTCGGAATATTCCGGATGCGCCGGGCCGCAATGGTAACACTCGACATAGTTCTCGACCGCGAGTTTCCAGTTGGCGTCGACCGGATAGGTCTGGCGATGGGCGACCTTGGCCTTGCCCCAGCCATACTGGCCGGCGGTGGCATGCAGCAGGTTTTCCACCTCGGAAAAATCCAGCGGCTCCTTGGCGAAGGAGATGAAGACCAAGCCTTCGACGACGCGCACATGCAGCTTCTTCAGCCCGTGGTCCTCGCGCTTGAAATCCTTCGGCATCAGCCGGGCCGCCTTCAGCGCGCCGTCATTGCCGTAGGTCCAGGCATGGTAGGGGCAGACGAAGGCCTTGGCATTGCCCTTTGGCTTGGTGCAAACCTCGGCGCCGCGGTGGCGGCAGAGGTTCAGCATGGCATGTACGGTGCCGTCCTTGGCGCGCGTCAGGATCACCGCTTCCGAGGCGAGCTTGAAGACTTCGAAATCGCCCGGGTTGGGAATGACGCTTTCATGGGCGAGACAGTGCCAGTGGCGGAAGAACACCCGCTCCAGGTCCCGCTCGTAGATCTCCGGATCCATGTAGAAGGGGCGGGTGAGCGCATAACCCGGACGATGGGCGGCGACCAGCTGGTCGATGCGGTCGAGGGGTTTTTCGCGGGTTTTGATTTCGGGCGCGAGCATGATGTTCATCTCCTTGAAGACAAACCGGAAAATCCGCGTTCCGGCGCGCGTATGGTGTCTGTTGCGGGAGCCTCTTGCTCCCTCTTCTCCCCGCTGGGGAGAAGAGGTTACATCCGCACCCGCTCGGCCTTCGGATCGTACATCGGCGCCAGCGAGGCCTCGGCCTTCACCCGCGTGCCGGCAATCTCGATTTCGTAAGCCGAGCCCAGCACGTCCGCCTCGCTTTCGCCCTTGCACGGCACGTAGCCGAGGCCGATGGCGCCGCCGAGGTGGTGGCCGTAATTGCCCGAGGTGACGATCGAGACGATCTTGCCGTCACGCACCAGCGCCTCGTTGTGGAAGAGCAGCGGCTGCGGATCGGTCAGCTTGAACTGCACCAGCCGGCGGTCGAGCCCGGCCTCCTTCTTGCGCAGCACCGCATCGCGGCCGATGAAATCGCCCTTGCCGGTCCTGACGGCAAAACCGAGGCCGGCTTCGAGGACGTGGTCCTCGTCGGTGATGTCGTGGCCGAAATGGCGGAAGGCCTTTTCGATGCGGCAGGAATCGAGCGTGTGGATGCCGCAGAGTTTCAGGCCGAGATCGCGGCCGGCGTCCTCCAGCGTTTCGAACACATGCGCCGTCTGGTCGGAGGAGACGTAAAGCTCCCAGCCGAGTTCGCCGACATAGGTGACGCGGTGGGCACGGGCGAGACCCATGCCGATCTCGATCTCTCGCACCGAGCCGAAGGGATGGGCGGCATTGGAGAAATCGTTCGGGCTGACCTTCCGCATCAACTCGCGGGCCTTCGGCCCCATGATGCAGAGCACGGATTCCGCCGCCGTCACATCGGTGATGACGACGAATTCTTCCCTCCCGAGGTTGCGCCGCAGCCAGGAGAGGTCGCGCTGCAGCGTCGCGCCGGGCACGACGAGGAGATAAGCGTTTTCCGAAAGGCGGGTGACCGTCAGGTCGCTCTCGATGCCGCCGCGATGGTTGAGCATCTGGGTGTAGACGATCCTGCCCGGCTCGACGTCCATCTGGTTGGCGCAGAGCCGCTGCAGGAAAGCGAGCGCATCGCGGCCCTCGACGCGGATCTTGCCGAAGGAGGTCATGTCGATGAAGCCGACGCCGTTGCGGATCGCCAGATGTTCGGCCTTCTGGTTCTCGAACCAGTTCTGCCGCTGCCAGCTATAGCGGTATTCCTGCTCCTGGCCCGGATTGGCATACCAGTTGGCGCGTTCCCAGCCGGCGACTTCGCCGAAGACGGCGCCACGGGCCTTCAGGTGCTCGTGCAGCGGCGTGCGGCGCACGCCGCGGGCGGTCGCCATCTGGCGGTAGGGGAAATGGTCGGCATAAAGCAGGCCGAGCGTTTCCGTGACGCGTTCCCTGAGGTAGGTGCGGTTCTTCTGGAAGGGCTGGGCGCGGCGGATATCCACTTCCCAGAGGTCGAAGGGCGGCTCGCCGTCGTTCATCCACTGCGCCAGCGCCATGCCGGCGCCGCCGGACGAAACGATGCCGATGGAATTGTAACCGGCCGCGACCCAGTAACCCTTCAGCTCCGGCGCCTCGCCGAGATAATAACGGTCGTCGGGCGTAAAACTTTCCGGGCCGTTGAAGAAGGTGTGGATGCCGGCGGTTTCCAGCATCGGCATGCGGTTGATGGCGTTTTCGAGGATCGGCTGGAAGTGGTCGAAATCCTCCGGCAGCTGGTCGAAGCAGAAATCCTCCGAGATGCCGTCCATGCCCCAGGGCTTGGCTTTCAGCTCGAAAGCGCCGATCAGCATCTTGCCGGCATCCTCCTTATAGTAGGTGCATTCATCGGGCACGCGCAGCACCGGCAGCTGCTTCAGGCCCGATATCGGCTCGGTGACGATGTAGAAATGCTCGCAGGCATGCAGCGGCACGGTGACGCCCGAAAGGTTGCCGAGCTCACGGCCCCACATGCCGGCGGCGTTGACGACGTTTTCGGTCTCGATCGTGTAGGTTTCGCCGTTCTGCTCGCAGGTGACGCCGGTCACCCGGCCGTCTTTCCTGAGCACGGCGGTGACCTTGACGTTCTCGATCACCGTCGCGCCGTTCTGCCGCGCACCCTTCGCCAGCGCCATGGCGATGTTGGCGGGGTCGCACTGGCCGTCGAGCGGCAGATGCACCGCCGCCTTGACATCGGCGGTGTTGAGGTGCGGATACATGCCCTTAACTTCATCGACGGTGATCTCGCGCACATCGACGCCGAAGGCGCGGGCAAGCGAAGCCTGGCGATAGATCTCTTCTTTGCGCTCCTCCGTCAGAGCCACCGTCATCGAGCCGCATTGGCGCATACCGGTGCCGATGCCGGTTTCGGCTTCCAGCTTGACGTAGAGGTCGGCGGAATATTTCGCGAGCCGCGTCATGTTCTGCGAGGCGCGCAGCTGGCCGATCAGGCCGGCGGCATGCCAGGTCGTGCCCGAGGTCAGCTGCTTGCGCTCCAGCAGCACCACGTCCGTCCAGCCGAGCTTGGCCAGGTGATAAGCGACGGAACAGCCCGATACGCCGCCGCCGATGATGACGGCTCTCGCCTTGTTGGGGATCGCCTTCATCTTTAAGCCCTCAGCCTTTCATTCTTCGGATCCCACAGCGGCTGGTCTTCCTGCACCACCGCCGCCCGGCGTTCGCCGTAGATTTCCACCTCCACCTGCGTGCCCGGCACGGCGAGGTCGGCGCGCAGCATGCCAAGCGCGATGGATTTGGCCGTCCGGAAACCCCAGTTGCCGGAGGTCGTCTCGCCGACCACCTGGCCGCCATGCCAGAGCGTCGACATGTAGGGCGCATCACAATCGCCGGCATCGACGGTCAGTGTCACGAAACGTTTCGAAACGCCTTGCTGCTTTTCGCGTTCCAGCGCAGCCTTGCCCTTGAAGTCCGGTTTCGTCCAGTCGACGAAACGTTCCAGCCCGCCCTGCAGCACGGTGTAATCGGTGGAAAGATCGCCTTTCCAGGCGCGATACCCCTTTTCGATGCGCAGGCTGTCGAGCGCCTCCATGCCAAAGGGTTTCAGGCCGTGCTTCTGGCCGGCGGCCCAGACGGCGTCGAAAATCGCAGGTGTATCCTCGACCTTCGAATGGATTTCCCAGCCGAGCTCGCCGGCGAAGGAGACGCGCACCAGCTGGCACCATCGGCCGGCGATCTGTGCCGACTGATGCGTCAGCCAGCCCTTGGACAGATCGGCGTCGGTGACCTCGGCAAAGATGTCACGCGCCTTCGGGCCGGAGAGGATCTGGCAGGAGAAGCCGGTGGGAACGTCGTCGATGGTGAATTTGGCGCCAGCGGGAAGATGCTTCTTCAGCCATTCGAGATCGTGCCACTGGGCGGTGGCGGCGGTGATCAGGAAGAAGAAATCCTCCTCCAGCATCATCACCGACATCTCGGTGACGATGCGGCCCTTGTCGTCGGCGAAATAGGCGAGGCCGATGCGGCCGGGTTTCGGCACCTTGCCGGTGATCAGCGACGACAGCCACTCGGTCGCGCCTTCGCCCTTGACGCGGTAGCGCGAAAAGCCGGGCAGGTCGAGGATGCCGGCGGCATCGCGCACGGCGAGGCATTCCTCTTCGATGCGCGGCGACCACGGCCCCTGCCGATCCCAGGTCTGGGTTGCTGCCTCGGACGTGTCGTCGCCGGGCCTGGCGTACCACATGGCACGTTCCCAGCCGTTATAGGGCTTGAACTGGGCGCCGAGGGCGGCGATGCGGTCGTGGATCGGCGAAAGCTTCCTGTCGCGGCCGGCCGGCCAGTAATGTTTCGGGAAATGCATCGCATATTCATGGCCATAGATTTCCATGCCCTTGGCGATGCAATAGTCCTGGTCGGTGTAATCGGTGTAGCGGCGCGGATCGCAGGACCACATGTCCCACTCCGTTTGGCCCTCCGTCACCCATTCGGCGAGCACCTTGCCGGCGCCGCCGGCCTGGCAGATGCCGAAGGTGAAGACGCAGGCCTCGAAGGCATTCGGCACGCCGGGCATCGGGCCGATCAGCGGATTGCCGTCGGGCGCATAGGGGATCGGGCCGTTGATCATCTTCGACAGGCCGGCGGTGCCGAGAATCGGCACACGCTCGATGGCATCGTTGAGATACCACTCCAGCCGCTCCAGATCGTCCGGGAAGAGCTGGAAGGAAAAATCCTCAGGCATCGGATCGTCCGGGGTGATCCAGTGCGCCTTGCAGTTCTTTTCGTACGGGCCGAGGTTCATGCCCGTCTTTTCCTGGCGCAGGTAATAGGAACTATCGACGTCGCGCAGCAGCGGCAGCTTGTGGCCGACTTCTTTCGTCCAGGCGGCAAGCTCGGGGATTTCCTCGAACAGCATGTATTGATGGCTCATCACCATCATCGGCACGTCGCGGCCGAACATTTTGCCGACCTCGCGAGCATAATAGCCGGCGGCGTTGACGACATATTCGCAGCGGATGTCGCCCTTCGGCGTGGAGATGACCCACTCGTCGTTTTCCCGGCGGGCGCCGGTGACGGGACAGAAGCGGATGACCTTGGCGCCCATGTCGCGCGCGCCCTTGGCGAGCGCCTGGGTGAGCTGCGCCGGGTCGATGTCGCCGTCATAGGGATCGTAGAGGGCGCCGGTCAGGTCGTGGGTTTCGAGGAAGGGATAGCGGCTCTTGATGTCGTCGGGGGTGAGGATATCGAGATCCATGCCCTGGTAACGGCCCATGCCGACGACACGCTTGAACTCCTGCAGCCGCTCCTTCGAATGGGCGAGGCGGATGGAGCCGGTGACATGATAGTTCATCGGGTAATCGGCCAGCGTGCCGAGGTCACGATAGAGCGACGCCGAATAGCGCTGCATGTTCATGATCGACCAGGAGGAGGAGAAGGTCGGCACGTTGCCGGCCGCATGCCAGGTGGAGCCTGCGGTCAGCTCGTTCTTTTCCAGGAGCACGCAATCCGTCCAGCCGGCCTTGGCCAGATGATAGAGCGCCGACGCGCCGACGGCGCCGCCGCCGATGATCACGACACGGGTTGTTGATGGCAATTCCGACATGCAGCGTTCCCTCGTTTTGACGTCAGTCTTCGCAATGAAATTGACGCTCATCAAGCGGTGGGATTTTGTTTTATTGATCGAAGTTTTCGATTAGATTTGCCGAGACTGGATGAGGCTTCATGGAAATACGCGTCAAAAAATGCAGATCGAACTCATCGAAACCTTCCTCGACCTCATGGAAACCCGCAGTTTCAACCGCACTGCCGAGCGGATGAACCTGACGCAATCGACCGTTTCCCACCGCATCAAGGCGCTGGAATCCTCCTTCGACCGCAAGCTCTTCACCCGCAACAAGGGCGGAACGGTGCCGACGGCTTCCGGCCTGCGTTTCCTCGACCATGCCAAGGCTCTCCAGCGCCAGTGGCACGAGGCGGCGCGGGCGGTGGAAAGCGCCGGCACCTATGAGCGGTCCATGCGCATCGGCGTGCAGCACGACGTCGCCGAAAGCCTGGCGGGGCACTGGATGCAGGCGATCCGCCGGGACCTGCCGGCCACCTCCATCTATATGGAGGCGGATTATTCGATCCAGATGAACCGGGATCTCGCCGCCGGCGACCTCGACCTCGCCATCCTCTATACCCCGCAATACCTGCCGGACCTGCATTACGAACGCATCGGCGAGATGACCTATCTGCTGGTCGCCACCGATGCGCAAAGCGTCGCCGATCTCAAGGCCGAGACCTATATCCAGGCGGTCTATTCCCCGGCCTTCGACCGGGCGCACCGGCTGGCGCTGCCGCATCTTTCGGCGCCGCCGCTTGCTTCCGGCCAGAACGTCGCCATCACCGGCCTCTTGCGGACGCTGGGCGGCGCGGCCTATGTGACGGCCGCAACGGCGTCCGCCCTGGTTGCGGAAAACGCGGCGCGGCCGATCGCGGATGCGCCGCCGATCGCCCAGACGGTCTATGCCGCAACCAGCGTCCGCACCCGCCACGCCCACCAGCACCGCCGTATCATCGGCGTGATGGCGGAGCTTCTGGAGCGCGATGCTTTTCCTTTGAAGTGACCAGACCCTGCGAAATGATCAGGCCCTGCGAAATGACCGGGCTTACGCCGCTCGTGGCGAGAGCCGGCGCGGGGCGTTCCACGGCATGCGCTGCAGCAGCATGGCGAGCCCGCACCAGCCGCTCAGCCCGGCAATCGCCAGCATCGTGCCTGCAAGGCCAGCGACGCCGAAGCCGGCGGGGTATCCCGCAAAGCCTGCGAGGGTGGCGAGAAGCACCAGCGTCCCGACGACGATCTGGACCTGGCGGAAGATCGGGATGCCGGTCGAGGCAGCGGACACCCCGCCGGCGACGGGCAGGCCCGCGCCCTTCCAGGCTTCGATGCCGCCGGCAAGATTGTAGACCGGCCGGTTGCCTCGTCCCATCGATGCGATGTCGCAGGCCGCCGCGCCGCGCCCGCCCTTCTGGCATTGAAAGATGACCGGCCTGTCATCCGGCAGCCCGTCGAGCAGGCCTGAAACGGAGGAGAGCGGCATGGACACCGCCAGTGCTATATGTTCGGCCCGGAATTCGTCCGGCTCCCGCACGTCGATCAGCACGGCCTTGCCGGTCCTTATCCATTCGGCTGCAGTTTGTGGTGTTATCGTTTCGGTGGCGGGCATGAGCTTCGGTCCTTTGCACAGAAGTGGCGATAGAGCACGGCCATGATTTCCATCACGGCCGGATGGGCGATGAAGTAATAGAGCGTGCGGTGATCGCGCCGGTAGTCGACCAGCCCCTCGGTTTTAAGCTTGGCGAGATGCTGGGACATCGATGTCTGGGCAAGGCCGGTCGCTTCGATCAGCTCGCCGACGCTGGCTTCGCCCTCCGACAATTTGCAGAGGATCATCAGCCGGTGACCGCTGGCGAACCCCTTGAGGAAGGCCGACACGTCATCCGCCTTGTCAGCCATGTCCGTGAGATCGACCGGAAAATTCATGCTCTCTCCTTTACAATTCATAAAAAAGTAATATCATGAAAATATAAATTGTAAAGGAGAATTCGATGCCCAAGGATTACGTTGCCATAACCCGCGACATTTCCGCCTATTCGGGCGAGATGCGCAAAATCGTGCCGGAGACCATGCAGGCTTTTTACGGCCTGTCGAAATCGGCGTCTGCGGCCGGTCATGTCGATGCGAAGACGAAAGAACTGATCGCGCTGGCGATCGGCGTCACGCAGCGATGCGACGGCTGCATCGGCTTCCATGCCAAGGCGCTGACCCAGATGGGCGCGACGCGCGAGGAAGTGGCCGAAGTGCTGGGCATGTGCGTCTACATGGGCGGCGGTCCCGCTCTGATGTATGCGGCGGATGCGCTGCGCGCCTTCGACCAGTTCGCTGGCGTGGCGGCGGCCTGATTCTGCTGCACGGGGTGCGCTTGTTTCGGCGGCGGCCCCGTGCTCTAACCTCGTCCCATGGCCTTCACCTTCCGACAGCTCCAGTATTTCGTCGCCGTTGCCGAGCAGGGTTCGGTGACGCGGGCGGCGCAGAATCTCTCGATCTCGCAATCCTCGGTCACCGAAGCCTTGAAGGAACTGGAAAGCGATCTCGGAGTGGCCCTGTTCGAGCGGCATCCGCGCGGCCTGTCGATCACCCATAACGGCCACCAGTTCCTGCGGCATGCGACGAAGATCCTCGCCACCGTTTCGGATGCGCGCAACAGCTTTTCCGGCGGCCTCGCCACCCGGGGCGGCAAGCTGAACATCGGCGTCACATCACTGGTCGCCGGTTATGTTCTGTCCGACCTGCTTGCCCGTTTCCGCCGCGCCTGCCCCGAAGTCGATGTGTCGGCGATCGAGGACAATGGCGGTTATCTCGAACACCTGCTGATCGGCGGCGAACTGGATGTCGCCGTCATGGTCATCTCCAACCTGCGCGACCGCATGGCGCTGCAGGCGGAAATCCTCGAAACCTCGCCCTATCGCCTCTGGCTGCCGATGGGGCATTCGCTTGTATCTGCCGACATCATCTCGGTGGCCGATGTGGCGCGCGAGCCGTTGATCATGCTGACCGTCGACGAAATCGAGGAAAACACCGGCAAGCTCCTGTCGGCGCTCGGCGCCCGTCCGCATGTGGCCTTCCGCACCCGCTCCGTCGAAGCGGTGCGCAGCCTCGTCGCCACCGGCGCTGGCGTGGCGCTTCTGCCCGATCTCGTCTACCGCCCCTGGTCGCTGGAAGGCGACCGGATCGAGAGCCGCGACGTCTCCGGTTCGCTGCCGGTGGTGCAGGTCGGCATGGTCTGGCGCAAGGGCTCCAGCCTGCCGCAATCGGCACGCGATTTCATCGGCATCGCCGAGGCTTTGCGATCGGCCCGGCCTCGCTGATCGGGTCGATATCGGAAATTCCGATTTCAACTTTCTGATAAATGAATTTGCGAATACGGCGAAATCGCGTCACTGTCTGCCTGGGAACAAACGCCACGAATGTGGACAGAAGGGAGACTGCCGATGACGACGTTCATGCGATCCTGCACAGCGCTTGTCGCAACTTTAAGCTTTGCTACGCAAGTCATTGCAGCCGAACCGCTCAAGGAACTGGGCAAGGGCGAAGGTGCGGTCAGCATCGTTGCCTGGGCCGGTTACATCGAGCGCGGCGAAACCGACAAGAATTACGACTGGGTGACCAAGTTCGAAGCCGACACCGGCTGCAAGGTCACCGTCAAGACCGCCGCCACTTCCGATGAAATGGTGGCGCTGATGAACGAAGGCGGCTTCGACCTCGTCACTGCTTCGGGCGACGCCTCGTTGCGCCTCGTTGCTGGCAAGCGCGTCCAGCCGATCAACACCGATCTCATCCCGAGCTGGAAGACGATCGACGAGCGGCTGCAGAACGCGGCCTGGCACACGCAGGACGGCGTGCATTACGGCACGCCCTATGTCTGGGGCGCCAACGTGCTGATGTACAATACCGATGCCTTCAAGGACAAGGCGCCGGACAGCTGGAACGTCGTCTTCGAAGAGCAGACCCTGCCGGACGGCAAGTCGAATTCAGGCCGCGTCCAGGCCTATGACGGGCCGATCTACATCGCCGACGCCGCACTCTACCTGATGACCCACAAGCCGGAACTCGGCATCAAGGATCCCTACGAGCTGAACGAGGACCAGTACAAGGCGGCCCTCGACCTGCTGCGCGGCCAGCGCAAGCTGGTCGGCCGTTACTGGCACGACGCGATGATCCAGATTGATGACTTCAAGAACGAAGGCATCGTCGCCTCCGGTTCATGGCCGTTCATGGTCAACCTGCTGACCGCCGAAAAGGCCAAGATCGCCTCCACCTTCCCGAAGGAAGGCATCACCGGCTGGGCCGACACCACCATGCTGCATGTCGACAGCGAACATCCGAACTGCGCCTATATGTGGATGGAGCATTCGCTTTCGCCCAAGGTCCAGGGCGATGTTTCGGCCTGGTTCGGCACCGTTCCGTCCGTTCCGGCGGCCTGCAAGGGCAATGAACTGCTGACCGACAGCGGTTGCGCTACCAACGGTTACGAGCATTTCGACCAGATCAAGTTCTGGAAGACGCCGCGTGCCAAGTGCGAAAGCCAGGGCGAGTGCGTTCCGTATCATCGCTGGGTCTCGGACTACATCGGTGTGATCGGCGGTCGCTGATTTCTTCCTTCTCCCCGGTGGGGAGAAGGTGGCCGAAGGCCGGATGAGGGGGCGACGGCGCGGCATTTTCGCCCGTCGCCGATGCTCCGGCCGTTTGCGGCTTCGCCGCTCACCCCCTCATCGCCTCGCAAGCTCGGTACGTCTCCCCGTTGGGGGGAAGCGGGAATTCGTGTCATCCGGAAGCCTGTTTAAAACCCGATTGAGAGACACGCTCAGTCAATTCGGAGCCCCCCATGACAGCCGCAGTCGAATTCCAGAATGTCTCCCGCCATTTCGGCCAGGTCCGGGCGGTCGATGGCGTCAATCTGACGATTGCGCCCGGCGAGTTCTTCGCCATGCTTGGGCCCTCCGGTTCGGGCAAGACCACCTGCCTGCGGCTGATCGCCGGCTTCGAGCAGCCGACCGGCGGGCATATCGAAATTTTCGGCGAGACGGCCGAAGGCGTGCCGCCCTACCGGCGCAACGTCAACACCGTCTTCCAGGACTACGCGCTTTTCCCGCACCTCAACATCCTCGACAACGTCGCCTACGGGCTGATGGTCAAGGGCGTCGACAAGGCGACGCGTTACCGCGAGGCGGAAGCCGCCCTCGAACTGGTGAAGCTGCCGGGTTACGGCGCCCGCCGGCCCGGCCAGCTTTCCGGCGGCCAGCGGCAGCGCGTGGCGCTCGCCCGCGCCCTCGTCAACAAGCCGCGGGTGCTCCTGCTTGACGAACCGCTCGGCGCACTCGATCTCAAGCTGCGCGAACAGATGCAGGAAGAGCTGAAAAGCCTGCAGCGGGCGCTCGGCATCACCTTCGTCTTCGTCACCCACGACCAGGGCGAGGCCCTGTCGATGGCCGACCGTGTTGCCGTCTTCAACAACGGCAACATCGTGCAGGAAGGCACGCCGGAAGAGATCTACAAGCAGCCGAAGGTGCGTTTCGTCGCCGATTTCGTCGGCTCATCGAATGTGCTCGCCCCAGACGTGATGAAGCGACTGGGCGGCGAGGCCCGCTGGGCGAGCCTCAGGCCGGAGGCGATCCGCCTGAAACCGACCGGCGAGGGCGTACCGGCCAAGGTGCTGCAGGCAAGCTTTCTCGGCGCCTCGAACCGCCTGCTGGTCGAAGCCGGTGGCGCGAAACTGCATGTCATGCTGCCCGCCGACCAGGCGGTTCCCGCCATCGGTTCCGATATCGCCCTCGGCTGGGGCCTGGCCGATGCCCATTACATGGATGATGCGGCATGACCAGCGCAGCCACAACCTCCATCCTGCCCCGCCGCGGCGGCTTTTTCGGCGCCCTGTCGGATGCCTTCTGGCGCCGGCCGAAACTTCTCCTGTTCCTGATGCTGACGCCGCCGCTGCTCTGGCTCGGCATCATCTATATCGGCTCGCTGCTGGCGCTGTTGCTGCAGAGCTTCTTTTCGGTCGACGAATTTTCCGGGCTGATCAATTACGAATTCACGCTGGCCACCTATGCCGAACTGCTGCGGCCGGCGAATTTCGACATCATCCTGCGCACGGTGATCATGGCCGCGGCCGTCACGCTGTTTTCCGCCGCCATCGGCTTCCCGATCGCCTATTATGCGGCGCGTTACGCCAAGGGCAAATGGAAGGCGATCTTCTATCTCGGCATCATGCTGCCCTTGTGGTCGAGCTATCTCGTCAAGATCTATGCCTGGAAGCTGATCCTCGCCAAGGAAGGCATCCTCACCTGGATCTTCGCCAAGCTGCATCTGCTCTGGCTTCTGGACGGCATCCTCGCCTTGCCGGTCATCGGCGGCAACTCGCTGTCGATCAGCTACATCGGCACCTTCCTCGTCTTCGTCTATATCTGGCTGCCCTACATGATCCTGCCCACCCAGGCGGCGCTGGAGCGTGTGCCCGGCAACCTCCTTGAAGCCTCGTCTGATCTCGGCGCCACGCCGCGCCAGACGTTCCGCACCGTGCTCCTGCCGCTGGCGCTGCCCGGCATCATCGCCGGCTCGATCTTCACCTTTTCGCTGACGCTCGGCGATTACATCATCCCGCAGATCATCGGTTCGTCCAGGCTGTTCATCGGCCAGGCGGTCTACAGCCAGCAGGGCACGGCCGGCAACGTGCCGCTGGCCGCCGCCTTCTCGGTGGTTCCGATCGTCATCATGGCCATCTACCTCTGGATCGCCAAACGCCAGGGAGCTTTCGATGCGCTCTGATCGCGGCCACCGCGCCCCGCTTGTCCTGAAAATCGCCGCCGGCGCCGGATTGCTGTTCCTGCACCTGCCGATCCTCTTGATCTTCGTCTACGCCTTCACCACCGAGGAAAAGTCCTACCAGTGGCCGCCGCCGGGCTTTACCACGCAATGGTTCGCGGTCACCTGGAACCGGCCGGATGTCTGGCAGGCGCTCGGTCTCTCGGTGCAGGTCGCGACGATCGCCACCGCCATCGCGCTGCTGCTCGGGACGCTGTGTGCCGCCGCCGTCAGCCAGACGAAGTTTTTCGGCCGGGAGGCGATCTCGCTGCTCGTCATCCTGCCGATCGCGCTGCCCGGGATCATCACCGGCATCGCGTTGCGCTCCGCCTTCAGCCTGTTCGACATCCCGTTTTCCGTCTGGACCATCATCCTCGGCCACGCCACCTTCTGTGTCGTCGTGGTCTACAACAATGCGGTCGCCCGCTTCCGCCGCACCTCGGGTTCGCTGATCGAGGCCTCGATGGACCTTGGCGCCGACGGTTTCCAGACCTTCCGCCATGTGGTGTTGCCGAACATCGGCACGGCGCTGCTGGCCGGCGGCATGCTCGCCTTCGCGCTGTCCTTCGACGAGGTCATCGTCACCACCTTTACCGGCGGCCAGCAATCGACGCTGCCGATCTGGATGCTGGAGGAACTGATCCGGCCGCGTCAGCGCCCGGTTACCAACGTCGTCGCCATGGTTGTCGTGCTCGTCACCTTCCTGCCGATCTTGGCGGCCTATTACCTCACCCGCGACGGCGACCAGGTCGCCGGCAGCGGCAAGTAACGACCATGTCAAGGGAGAACGCCATGGATACCGAGATGCTGATCGGATCCCGCTTTGAAGCGGGCACGGAGGCCGACGAGCACGTCCTCAACCCCAAGACCGGCGAAACCGTGCTGGACCTGCCGGAAGCCTCGCTCGGCCAGATCGACGCGGCGGTGGATGCGGCGGAAAAAGCCTTCCTCTCCTGGTCGCAGACGACGCCCGGCCAGCGCTCGGCCTACCTTCTGAAGATCGCCGATGCCATCGAGGCGGACGCGGAAGCCTTCGCGGCACTTGAATCGCTGAATTGCGGCAAGCCGATCAATGCCGTGCTCAACGACGAGCTGCCGGCCATCGTCGACTGCTGGCGTTTCTTCGCCGGTGCTGTCCGGTCGCTGACGACGCCGGCGGCGGGCGAATACCTGCCGGGCCATACCTCGATGATCCGCCGCGATGCGATCGGCATCGTCGGCTCGATCGCGCCGTGGAACTATCCCTTGATGATGATGGCCTGGAAGCTGGCTCCGGCGATTGCCGGCGGCAACACCGTCGTCTTCAAGCCTTCGGAACAGACGCCGCTGACGGCGCTCAAGCTCGCCAAGGTCTTGGCCGAGGTGTTGCCGGAAGGTGTGGTCAACGTCGTGCTCGGCCGCGGCGAGACGGTCGGCAACGCCTTGATCAACCATCCGAAGATCAACATGGTGTCGATCACCGGCGACATCGCCACCGGCAAGAAGGTGCTGGCGGCGGCGGCGAAAACCGTCAAGCGCACCCATCTGGAACTCGGCGGCAAGGCGCCTGTCATCGTCTATGACGACGCCGATCTCGAAGCCGTGGTCAACGGCATCCGCACCTTCGGTTATTATAACGCCGGCCAGGATTGCACTGCCGCTTGCCGCATCTATGCCGATGCGAAGATCTACGACCGGCTGGTCGCCGACCTGTCTTCGGCCGTCTCGACGATCAAGCTCAACCAGGCCGACGATACCGAAAACGAGATCGGCCCGCTGATCTCCCGCCGCCAGCGCGACCGCGTCGAAAGTTTCGTGACGCGTGCCCGCGAACACAAGCATATCGAGGTGACGGCAGGCGGTTCCGTGCTCGGCGACAAGGGTTTCTTCTTCCAGCCGACGGTAATCGCCGGCGCCACCCAGGACGACGAGATCGTCCGCCGCGAGGTGTTCGGCCCGGTGGTTTCGGTGACACGGTTCGACGAAGCCGAGCAGGCGATCGCCTGGGCGAACGACAGCGACTACGGCCTTGCCTCCTCCATCTGGACCAAGGACATTTCAAGGGCGATGAAGACGGCAGCCCGTCTGCAATACGGCTGCACCTGGATCAACACCCACTTCATGCTCTGCAACGAAATGCCCCACGGCGGCGTCAAGCAGTCCGGCTACGGCAAGGACATGTCGGTCTACGCGCTGGAGGATTACACCGCCGTGCGCCATGTGATGATCGCGCACGGCTGAGGAAGATATGATTTTGGCCCAACCCCTCGTGCATTCAGAGGGGTTGGGAAGGTTTCAGCCCGCCGCCGCCCGGTCCGTCCGGCGCGCCGCAAGCGTTACGCGGATGAAGGCGGCGACGAAGAGGGCGGACATCAGGAGCACGATGGTGGGCGCCGGGGCGCTGTCGATGAAGAAGCTCAGGTAGATGCCGAGGATGGACGTCACCGCGGCGATGATCACCGCGACGATCTGCATGCTGCGGAATGTCCGCGTCAGCAGATAGGCGATCGAGCCCGGCGCCACCAGCAAGGCCACCGACAGGATGATGCCCACCGCCTTCAGGGCGCCGACCACCGCCAGCGACAGCACCGCCAAGAGGCCGTAATGCAGCACCCGTACCGGCAGGCCGATGGCGCGGGCATGCTGCGGGTCGAAGGCATGCACCAAGAGGTCCTTGCGCTTGACGATCAGGAAGGCGGTTGCGGCGAGCGCGATCAGGGCCGTTTCGATCAGGTCGGCGGCGGAAATGCCAAGCATGTCGCCGAACAGGATATGGTCGAGGTGCACGTCGCTCTGCACCTTCACATAGAGCACGACACCCAGGCCGAACATGCCGGAGAAGACGATGCCGAGCACCGTATCTTCCTTGATGCGGCTGTTTTCCTTGAGATAACCGGTGGCGATGGCGCATACCATGCCGGCGACGAAGGCGCCGATCGATAACGGAATGGCGAGGATATAGGCGATGACGACGCCGGGCAGCACCGCGTGCGAGACGGCGTCGCCCATCAGCGACCAGCCCTTGAGCACCAGGATACAGGACAGCAGCGCCATCGGCACGGCAATCGCCAGCGTGATGGCGAAGGCATACAGCATGAAAGGCAACTGGAAGGGCAGGATGGCGAGTTCGACGGTTTCGCTCATGCCGTTTCCTCCAGGGCAAGCCGCGCCCGGCGGCGGTTGGCAAGGATGCCGTGTTTCGGCGCGAAGACGAAGGCAAGCAGGAAAAGTGCGGTCTGCATGACGACGATCACCCCGCCGGTCGCTCCGTCGAGGAAGTAGCTGATATAGGCGCCGAGCGCGCTGGTCACCGCGCCGATCAACAGGCTAAGCGCAATGACGCGGCCGAAGCGGTCGCTGAGCAGATAGGCAGTGGCACCGGGCGTGACGACGAGGGCAATGACGAGGAAGGCGCCGACCGTCTGCAGTGCTGCCACGGTCGAGGCGCTGAGCAGGGTGAAGAACAGGATTTTCAGAAAGGTCGGGCGCAGGCCGATGGTGCGGGCATGGCTCTCATCGAAGAAGGTCACCATGAAATCCTTCCATTCCAGCGCCAGTACGGCCAGGCTGACGCCGCCGATGATGGCGAGCTGCAGCGTGTCTTCCGGGGTGATGGCGAGGATATTGCCGAGCACGATGGTCTGGATGTTCACCGAGGTCGGCGACAGCGACACCATGAACAGGCCGAGGCCGAAGAAGGAGGTGAAGATCAGGCCGATGATCGCATCTTCCTTCAGTCGGGTCTTCTGGTTGAGGAAGAGCATGGCGCCGGCCGCAAGGCCGCCGGAAATGAAGGCGCCGAGGGCGAAGGGCAGGCCGAGCATGTAGGCGCCGGCAACGCCGGGCACGATCGAATGCGAAAGCGCGTCGCCGATCAGCGACCAGCCCTTCAGCATCAGGTAGGCCGACAGGAAACCGCAGACGCCGCCGACAAGGGCGCTGACCCAGATGGCGTTGACCATGTAGTCATACGAGAAGGGTTCAAGAAGCGTGTTCATCGCTTTCCTTCTCCTTGCCGCCATTGCCGTAGATGACGAAGGGTCGTTCGTCGTCGCTGATCACCTTGAGGTGGCGCGGATCCTCGTCGTCGTGCAGGTCGGTGCCGCCGAGGATGAAGTGCCGCAGCACGCGGCCGAAGGCGCGTTCGAGGTTGGCTTCGGTAAAGGTCTCGTCAGTCAGGCCGGCGGCGATCACCGTGCCCTTGACGAAGACGGTGCGATCGCAGAATTCCGGCACGCTGCCGAGATTGTGGGTGGATACCAGCATCACCCGTCCTTCGTCGCGCAGCGCCTTCAGGAGGTCGATGATCTGCTCCTCGGTGGTGACGTCGACGCCGGTAAAGGGTTCGTCGAGCAGGATGATCTGGCCTTCCTGCGCCAGGGCGCGTGCGAGGAACACCCGCTTGCGCTGGCCGCCGGAGAGTTCGCCGATCTGCCGCTTGCGAAACTCCTCCATGCCGACGCGTTTCACGGCGTCGGTCACCATGTCGCGGTCGCGCCGGGAGGGGATGCGCAGCCAGTTCATGTGGCCATAGCGGCCCATCATCACCACGTCCTCGACGAGAACCGGGAAATTCCAGTCGACTTCTTCGCTCTGCGGCACATAGGCGACGAGGTTCTGCTTCAGTGCCTCGCGGGCCGGCATGCCGAGAATGGTGACCGTGCCTTCGGCCAGCGGCACGAACCCCATGATCGACTTGAAAAGCGTCGACTTGCCGCTGCCGTTGACGCCGACAAGCGCGGTAATCGTGCCGCGCGGCACCGAAAAGCTCGCCTTGCGCAGGGCGGTATGACCGTTGCGATAGGTGACGGAGACGTTCTGAACTTCCAGGCCCTGGGAACTATTCTTGGATTTGCCCATCCTCATTGCGAAAGACCTTTGACGATAGTGCCTGTCGTGACGCGCAAAAGGTCGAGATAGGTGGGAACGGGGCCGCTTTCGTCGCTCAGCGAGTCGACATAAAGAAGGCCGCCGTAATGCGCGCCGGTCTCGGAGGCCACCTGCCTGGCCGGTTTGTCGGAAACGGTGCTTTCGCTGAAAATCGCCTTGATGTCGTGGGCGCGCATCGCGTCGATGACGGCGCGCACCTGCTGCGGCGTGCCCTGCTGGTCGGCGTTCACCGGCCAGAGAAAAAGCTCCTTCAGGTTGAAATCCCTGGCGAGATAAGAAAAGGCGCCTTCACTGGTTACAAGCCAGCGTTGATCGTCGTGCAGCCTGGCGAGTTCCTGGCGCATCGGTTCGATCTCGGCCCTGATCTTGTCGGAGTAGGCTTTGGCGTTGGCGGCGTAGGTTGCGGCGTTGGCTGGGTCGATCTGCGTCAGGCCCTTGCGGATGTTCTCGACATAGATGAGCGCATTGTCCGGCGACATCCAGGCATGCGGATTGGGCTTGCCCTCGTAGGGGCCGCCGCCGATGCTCAGCGGCTCCACGCCGTCACTGACGACGACGCTCGGGATGTCCCCAAGATTGGCCAGGAACTTTTCGAACCAGCGTTCGAGATTGAGGCCGTTCCAGAGGACGAGATCGGCATCCCGCGCCTTGAGGATATCGCGCGGCGTCGGCTGGTAGTTGTGAATTTCTGCGCCCGGCTTGGTGATGCTTTCAACATCGGCCGCCTCGCCGGCGACGTTGCGGGCCATGTCGGCAATAATCGTAAAGGTCGTAATTACCTTCGGCTTTTCAGCAGCTTGTGCTGCACCGACGAAGGCGGAAATGGTGAAGAAAAGCACTGTAAGGCAACGGATTCGGGAAAACATGGTTCATCCTGTCATTGCGGATGCGAATGATTTGCATTCTGAATATAGGCCGCTTTTTGCTGCTGTCAACGCTATTGCAAATCATTCGCAAGAGCATTGCGGCGGGAGGGTGAAAAGACTGCGGTGATTTTCTTCAGGTTGCCATGAAGAATAAGAGTTTAGCTGTCGTTTTAAGTATTCAGAAACGTCGTTCCACTAACGTCGATCCGGCCGAGAAATAGGTTTGGAGAAGGTCAATGACGGAGCAGTCGGCGTGAAAGCCAAGCTGCGCATCTTCCGGTTACCCCGGAAACTCGTGTTCTTCATGGGTGGCATCCTGCTGCTCGGTGGAGCCACGGGTGCGTTTGCGCTTTATGCCGGCAAGGATGGGTTACTGGGCTTCGGACCTTCGGAGAAGGTTGCCGATCTCGCGTGCACGACCGTCAAGACGTTCAAGATCAAGAAGAAGGACCGTTTCTGGGTCCGCAAATTCATCAAGACCGAACCGGCGGAAGGTCTGGCTCGGGTGATGACCGCCCTGCGGGTCGCCGAAGCCGTCTATACGCAACAGCAGCCGGATCTCGTCCAGGTCGTGGTTCTCGACCAGAACGGGCCGGAAATGCGTGCCGCCATGCGCGGGCGCGCCGTCGGCGCCGATGTGGTCTACGTGCCGCATCCGGAGAAGATCGCCGAGCTGCAGGACACGCCTGTCTATACCGCAAAATATGTCGATGGTGCCGCCACGGCCGACGGCCAGTTCTATGGCGAAAAGATCCAGCTGCCGCTGGAGCATATCGAAAGCCTGGTGAAACTTCTGGGCGAACGGGCCGATTGCCAGGAGCCGGCGGGCGTCGAGGTGAAGGCCGGTGACCACGGCAAGAAGGAAGAAAAGGGCCATGGCGAGGCGACCGAAGGCCATGGCGCCGAGGCCGAGCAGAGGGATAGCAGCGGCCATGGCGAGGAGCCGGCAGCCGACAGCCCCGTAGCCGAGAGCGGCCATGACGCGGCTCCGGAAGGCGAGGCGGGCGCCAGGCAGGACGAGGCGGTGGTCGAAAACAATCATGCTGCGGAGGATGCCGGCGAAGAGGCGCCTGCCGAGGAAGACCAGGCCGCCGCGGGCACGGATGAAAGCGCCGTCACGGCTGCGACCGGAGACCATGCGACGCCGGCCGACAAGGATCACGCCGTGGCCGAAGAGCCGGCAGATGGCAAGGCGCTCTCGGTAGCGGCGCATGCTGCCGTGCCCGGTGCGGAAGAAAACGACGCGGCAAAGGATGCCGTAAAACACGAGGAAAAGCCGGTTAAGGACCAGAGTTCGGCAAAACCGGTCAAGACGCATGGCGAAAAGGCCGAGGCGCATGACGCACCGGCCGAAGAGGAACACGCCGCGGAGCCCTCGAAGAAACATGCGGAGAAGGCGGCGGAACAGCATGGCGCCGTCGCCGAACAAGAGATGCCGGCCGAAAGCGAAGAGCAGGCCTCGGCCCAGAGCGACGAGTTCATCGACGAGCCGTTCATCAACGAAACCAACTGACCAGCTTTTGCGGCGAATGCCCGTGTGCATGAAAAAACCGGAGGCGATGCTGTCGCCTTCGGTTTTCTTTGACTGGTCGTTGCCGATGGAAAGCGGCCGAAGCCGCCAACCTCAATCGTTCTTGCTGCGGCGCGCCGGGAAGAGGATGACGTCGCGGATCGACGGGGAATTGGTGAGCAGCATCACCAGGCGGTCGACACCGATGCCGAGGCCGCCGGCGGGCGGCATGCCCTGGTCCATGGCATCGAGGAATTCGTCGTCGAGCTGCTTTTCCTTTTCGCCGCGGGCATGGGCCTGATCGAGCTGTTCCACCATGCGGCGGCGCTGCTCTTCCGGATCGTTGAGTTCGGAGAAGGCGTTGCCGAGTTCCCAGGTGTTGCAATAGGTCTCGAAACGTTCGACGAGGCGCGGTTCGCCCGGCACTTCCTTGGCGAAGGGCGAGATGTCCTTCGGGAAATGCGTGACATGGCTCGGCTGGATCAGGGTCGGCTCGACCTTTTCTTCGAAGATGAAGGCCAGGCACTCGCCCCAGGTCCAGTCCTTCTCGACCGCAAAGCCGGCGGCCTTGGCGGCAGTGCGGGCTTCTTCGTCGGTCTTGATCGACAGGAAGTCGATGCCGGTCGCTTCCTTGACGGCATCGGGCATCGGCACGCGCTTGAACGGGCCCTTGAAGGAGAGCTGCTTGTCGCCGAAGGCAAATTCGGTCGTGCCGTGGATTTTCACGGCCAGCTCGGCAAACATCCGCTCGACGAGGTCCATGATGTCCTCGTAGTCGGCATAGGCCCAGTAGCACTCCATCATCGTGAATTCCGGGTTATGCCGGGTGGAGACACCTTCGTTGCGGAAGTTGCGGTTGATCTCGAACACCTTGTCGGTGAGGCCGGACACCAGCGTGCGCTTGAGATATAGCTCCGGCGCGATGCGCAGGAACATGTCGAGCTTCAGCGTGTTGTGATGCGTCTTGAACGGCTCGGCGGTGGCGCCGCCATAGACCGAATGCAGCATCGGCGTCTCGATTTCCATGAAGCCGTCGTTTTCCATGAAACGGCGGATGCCGGAGACGATCTGCGAACGCTGCTGGAAACGCAGCTTCGATTCCTCGTTGGTCATGATGTCGAGGTGGCGCTTGCGGTAACGCAGCTCAATGTCGGAGAGGCCATGCCATTTTTCCGGCATAGGCAGCAGCGACTTCGTCAGCATGGTGATCGCCTGGGCATTGATCGTCAGCTCGCCGCGCTTGGTGCGGCGCACGATGCCGGTGACGCCGATGATGTCGCCGATATCGATCATCGGCAGCAGGGCGCGGGCGTCCTCCGGCGTGGTGTCCTTGTGGCTGAAGATCTGGATCTTGCCGCCGGCATCATGGATGTCCATGAACATGCCGGAATTGCGCGAGGAATAGACGCGGCCGGCGACGGTGACGACGTCCTGCGTCTCGGTATCCGGCTCCAGCGCCTCGTATTTTTCGGCCAGCTCGGCATTGGTCAGCGTGCGGTGGAAATGCGCCGGGTAGACGTCGCCGATCTGCTCGCGCAGCAGCTTCAGCTTCTGGGCGCGGACTTCCGTCGCGTCGGAGGAGAGGGCGGGGGCGATCTTGGTTTCGGTCATTCTGCGATCTTTCTGATTACTTTGCGCCGACCATCGACGCGACGACGGTCGCGGCGGTCTTGAGGCGCTGGCGCACGACGGAGCGGCCGAGCAGCGCCATCGAATCGAACAGCGGCAGCGAGCGGGACGAGCCGGAGACGGCGACGAACAGCGGCGGAGTGACGACGCGCAGCTTCTTGCCCAGCCTGTCGGCCACGGCGCGCAGTTCCGCATCGATCGACTCGACGTTCCATTCGAGCATCTTTTCCAGGTCGACCTGCACGGCGTTGAGGATTTCCAGCGTTTCCTCCGGGCTGGTCTTCAGGCCGGCAAACGAGGCCGGCGTCAGGCCGACGTCGCTGGACAGCAGGAAGCCGGCAAGGCCCGGCAGTTCGCCGAGCTTGGAGACGCGGCTTTGCGACAGCTTCAGGCCTTCGGTCAGCCGGCTGTTCTCCGACGCCCAGGCAAGCGTGCGGGCGATGAAATCCTCCTGCGAAAGCTGCTCGCGGATCCAGCGGCCGTTCAGCCAGTCGAGCTTCTGGATGTCGAAGATCGCGCCGGCCTTGGACAAGTTGTCCGGATCGAACTTTTCGGCGAGCTGATCCATGGTCAGCAGTTCCTCGCCCTCGGCGATCTGGATGAAGAACAGGCCGAGGAAGTTCATCAGCGCTTCCGGCAGGTAGCCGAGCGCCGAATAATAGGAGATCGAGGTCGGGTTCTTGCGTTTCGACAGTTTCGACTTGTCGGCATTGCGCATCAGCGACAGGTGCATGAACACCGGCGCATCCCAGCCGAAATAACGGTAGAGCAGGATGTGCTTCGGCACCGAAGCCAGCCATTCCTCGCCGCGGGCGACATGGGTGATCTTCATCAGATGGTCGTCGATGACGTTGGCCATGTGATAGGTCGGCATGCCATCGGCCTTGATCAGCACCTGCATATCGACCGAATCCCACGGGATCGACACGTCGCCGTAGACGCCGTCGTTGAAGTCGCACGAGCCTTCGGCCGGGATCTTCATGCGGATCACCGAGGCCTCGCCGGACGCGACGCGGGCGGTCACTTCCTCGGCCTTGATGTTGAGGCAGAGACCATCATACTTCGGCGGCTTGCCGGCGGCGCGCTGTGCCTCGCGCATCTGCTCCAGCCGCTCGGGCGTGCAGAAACAGCGGAAGGCATGGCCCTTGTTGAGCAATTCCTGGCCGTAGGGCGTGTACATCGCCTTGCGGTCGCTCTGGCGGTAGGGGCCATGCGGGCCGCCGATATCGGGACCCTCCGACCATTCCAGGCCGCACCATTTCAGCGCATCCAGCACCTTCTGCTCGAATTCGGGGGTCGAGCGGGTGGCATCGGTATCCTCGATGCGCAGGATGAAGGTGCCGCCGTGTTTTTTCGCAAACAGGTAGTTGAACAGCGCGATATAGGCGGTGCCGACATGCGGCTCACCGGTCGGGGAAGGGGCAATGCGTACGCGGACGCCGGAAGTGGTCATAATCGTTGCCTGTGGTGACATGCGGGGGCGCGCACCCGGACGGCAGCGCGCGAAATCGGCCTGCCGGAGGTATGCGGGTTTCATGGCCGGATGATGACGCGGAAAGAAGGCAGAGGCGCCGTTTTCCGGGGCGTTATCCGTTCGCTGGCCTTAGGCCACAATCGCCGGGGAACGTCAAGGAAAACCGCACGTCAGCGAAGCGGCCAGACGAACAGAAGCACCGGAATGCTGACGATGATGATGAGAATCGACAAAGGCAGACCCAGGCGGGGATAATCCGAAAAGCGGTAGCCGCCAGGCCCCATGACCAGCGTGTTGCATTGATGGCCGATGGGCGTGAGGAAATCGCTGCCGGCGCCGATCGCCACCGCCATCAGAAAGGCCTCCGGGCGGTAGCCGAGCGTCGTCGCGAAACTGGCGGCGATCGGTCCCATCACCAGAACGGTGGCGGCGTTGTTGAGGAACGGCGTGATTGCCATGGCGGTGATCAGGATCAATGCCAGGGCGCCGTAGGGTGGCATGTGGGCGGCCGCCTGGCCGAGCCAGGCCGCAATCAGCTCGCTTCCCCCGGTCGTTCTCAGGGAATCGCTGACCGGGATCAGCGCCGCCAGCATCACCAGGATCGGCCCGTCGACGGATTTGTAGACATCCGTCAGCGGCACGGCGTTGAAGGCGACCATGGCAAGGGCAGCGGCGAAGAAGGCGACGGAAACCGGCGCGATGCCGACAGCGGTCGCCGTCATCGCGGCGATCAGGATCGCCAGCGGGATGAAGGCGCGACGCCGCGTGCCGAGCAGCATTTCCCGCTGCGCCAGCGGCAGCAGGCTGAACTCCTGCAGGAAGGCCGGCAGGTTCGTGCGGCTGCCTTGCAGCACGATGACGTCGCCGCCGCGTAGCGTCAGTTCCGACAGTCGTTCACGGATACGCTGGCCCTGGCGGCTGACGGCAATCAGGTTGACGCCGTGGTTGTACGACAGGGCAAGCTCTCGTGCCGACAGGCCGACAAGGCTCGATTGCTGGCTGATGACCACCTCGATGGCCATGACATCGCCCTCGGGCTGGTCGCCGGTCTTCAGCGGCGAACCGGAAAGCTTGAGCTTGCCATTGGAAACGATGCGATCGAGGCCGCCGGGGCTGCCGGCCAGCAGAAGCGTATCACCCGCCTTGAGGCTGAGATCGGGGAAGGGCGGCATGCGGGTGTGGCCGCGCAGCACTGTGGTCGCCACCACTTCACCGTCGCCTAAGCGCAGCAGGTCGCTCAACGGTTTTCCGATGGCGGCGGAGGTGTCGGTCAACGTCGCTTCGGAGGCGTAGTCGGTGATTTCCACGGCTTCGTGCAGGGCGGCGTTCTGCTTGTTGCGCTCCGGCACCAGCCTGTTGAAGACGATCAGGAAGACGACGCCGACCAGTGCCAGCGTGGCGCCGACCGGGGTGAAATCGAACATGGTGAAGCGCTCGCCGGTCAGTTCGGCGCGGATTTCCGAAACCACGATGTTCGGCGAGGTGCCGATCTGCGTCATCAGGCCGCCGAGCAGGGCCGCGAAAGCCATCGGCATGAGGTAACGCGAAGGCGAGGCATTGGATTTGCGGGCAAACTGCAGCGCGACCGGCATCATGATCGCCAATGCGCCGATGTTCTTGATGAAGGCCGAAAGCACGGCAACGGCGACGAGCAGCAGTGCAAGTTGGGTTCGCACCGATGTCAGGTTCGGAAAGAAACGCTTGATCGCCACGTCGACGATCCCCGAGCGGGCGACGCCGGCGCTGACCACGAGCGCGCTGCCGACGATGATGACGATGTCGTTGCTGAAACCGGAAAATGCGTCTGCTGCCGGCACGATCCCGACTGCGACTGCGACGATCAGCGCGACGCAGGCGACGATGTCATAACGGAAGCGGTCGAGAATGAACGCCACCATCATGGCGGCGATAACGGCGAAGGCAAGGATCTGGTCGGTCGACATCTGGCAGCGGGTGTCCTTGTCGGCGGTTGCCACGCGGGGGACCGCGCGGGCGGAGTGGCGAGTCAACACCGGCAAAATCGGAAAGTTCCTGGCGTGAAAAGATAAAGAAGCGGCGATTTCTTCAGTTTTCCGGGAACCTGTCGATCATTCTGGCGTTTGGTGGGCAGGGATGGCGGACTGTGCCAACCGGACATGATGGAGAAGGAGAACACGGAAATTTTTCCGGTTTCTCTCCGTGGCCAACGAAATGGCAGGCGAGCTTCTAACCCATCCGGTCCCCATCCTCGTTCCCTGCCCCATGAACAAAGGCCCGCATCGACGATGCGGGCCTTCCTTCGTTGTCGGATGTCGGGCACATCAATGCATGGTGCCGCCTGGCGCATTTCGCTTGCGCCGGTTGCGGGCCACCATGTTGAGCGCCTCGACGAGGCCGGAGAACGCCATGGCGGCATAGACGTAGCCCTTCGGCACGTGGAAGCCCATGCCTTCGGCGATCAGCGTCGTGCCGATCATCAGCAGGAAGGCGAGCGCCAGCATGACGATGGTCGGGTTCTTCTCGATGAAATTGGCCAGCGGCGTCGCCGCGAGCAGCATGACGGCAACGGCGACGACGACGGCGACGACCATGACCGGCAAGTGCGGCGTCATGCCGACGGCGGTGATGATGCTGTCGACGGAGAAGACCAGGTCGAGCAGCAGGATCTGGCCGATCGCCGCGCCGAAGCTGGTGGCGACGGTGCCGCCCACCATGTCTTCCTTATGGTCGACGGGATCGACATTGTGATGGATTTCCTTGGTTGCCTTCCAGACCAGGAAGAGGCCGCCGGCGATGAGGATCATGTCCTTCCAGGAGTAGCCGTGGTCGAAGAGCTCGAAGACCGGCTGGGTGAGCTGAACGATCCAGGCGACCGTGCCGAGCAGGCCAAGGCGCATGACCAGCGCCAGGCCGATACCGATGCGCCTTGCCTTTTCGCGCATTTCCTGCGGCAGCTTGTTGGTAAGGATGGAAATGAAGATCAGGTTGTCGATCCCAAGCACGACCTCCATGACCACCAGCGTGATCAAGGCGACCCATACGGCGGGATCCGCAGCCAACAGAGCAATGTCCTGCATCCAGTTCTCATCCTTTCAAGAGGGAATACCATGCGGATAGCACACGCGCATGTAAGGATAAAGACTGCAGAGGCAAGCGGGGGCGATCTGGATGGCGGCTATTTGCGGTAAATCGCTGCCGTGTTACTTGGGCGGTTCTCCGCGGTAGGCTGACATGAAGACATGGACGGCGCTTTTGATCACACGTTGTATTTCTTCGAGCGGCGGCATTTCCTTCATGTCGCCGAACAGGCGCAGCTTGAAATAGGTGCCGCTCGACAGCTCGATGAACTGTCGCGCCGCAAGATCGGTATCGTCGATGATCAGCGTGCCGGCGGCAACCTGGCGGTCGAGATATTCCTGCAGCACGGCCCGGACATTGGAGGGCGAGGAAAAGAAACGATGCGCCAGCCCCGGCATGCGGTCGATGACGCCGAGCACGCTGCGCATGGAACAGATGACGTCGCCGCTGGTTAGGTGCCGGCAAAAGGTCGTGCCGAAGTGGAGAAGCGCATCCTCGACACCGTCGCGCTCGGTCAGCGCGTTGCGGATCGAGGCGACGAAACGGCCACGCTCTCGCTCGATCAAAGCGGCGAACAGGTCTTCCTTGTTCTGGAAGTAGACGTAGAGCGTCCCCTTCGAGACGCCGGCTTCGCGGGCGACATCGCTCATGCTCGCCGCATCGAAGTTGGTGCCCATGAAGATCGTCTTGGCGCCGTCGAGGATCTGCTCGCGCTTGACCGGATCTTCGCCCGCCACGCGCCGGCCGCCCACGGGTGTCGGCGTTTCCATTTCTGCAACGGTTGCAGCGTTATGTTGTGCCTTGGTCGACATTGGCAACCTGCTTGTTAACCTCGATCGAACCAGTCGGTTCGATTTACCCTTGATATGCACGCAAAAACGCTCTATGTCAAATCGAACTGAACCGTTCGGTTCGATTTCATCCGCTTTATGAACTGGTGTGAATATGTCAGGCTCGCAAAAATCCAGTGTCGCCCGCGTGGTCGATGTTTCCGAAAATGCCGAGGAAACCTCGGCCCATGGGGCTGCCGTAACCGAGCAGCGAGACACGTCCGCGGAGGCCAAGGTCGAGCAGGCGCCGGTCGCGATCGCGCCGCCGCCGCAGAAGAAAAAGCGCAGTTTCCTGCTGCCCGTCCTCGTGCTCGCCGCCCTTGGCGCTGCCGGCTGGTACGGCTACAACTGGTGGATCGACGGTCGCTTCATGGTGTCCACCGACGACGCCTATATCGAAGGCGATATCGCGATGATTTCGCCGAAGGTTTCCGGTTATGTCGAGAGCGTGCAGGTCGTCGCCAACCAGGCGGTGAAGGCCGGCGATCCGCTGGTGACGCTCGATACCGGCGACTATACGATCGCCGTCGAGCAGGCCAAGGCCCAGATCGTCACCGAGCAGCTGTCGCTGCAGCGCATCGACGCCCAGATCGTTGGCGCCGAGGCGGCCCAGAAGCAGGCCGAAGCCCAGCTTGGCGCGCTGCAGGCGGCCCTGCGCGGCGCCGAGATCAACCAGAAACGCGCCAGCGACCTGCAGCAGAAGGACGTCGGCACGGTCGCGTCGCTGGACAATGCCCAGGTGGCGCTCGACCAGGCGAAGGCCAACCTCGCCGCCGGCGATGCCGCCGTCGCTTCCGCCAAGGCAAACATCATCCTCTTGCAGGCGCAGCGCAAGGAAGCCGAAAGCACGATCCGCTCCTCGGAACTGACCCGCGACAAGGCCGAGCGCGATCTCAGCTTCACGACGCTTCGTGCCCCTTATGACGGCATCATCGGCAACGTCTCGGTGCAGACCGGCGACCTCGTATCGCCCGGCCAGCGGCTTGCGGCGCTCGTGCCGGTGAAGGAACTCTATATCGAGGCGAACTTCAAGGAAACGCAGATCGGCCACCTGAAGACCGGTGAAAAGGTCCGCGTCCATGTCGACGCCTTCGATGACGAAGCGATCGAAGGCGTCGTGCAGTCGATCGCTCCGGCTTCCGGCTCCGTCTTCTCGATGCTGCCGCCGGAAAACGCCACAGGCAACTTCACCAAGGTCATCCAGCGGGTGCCGGTCCGTATCGCCCTGCCGAAGGACGTGCTGGACAGCGGCCGCCTGCGGGCCGGCCTGAGTGTGGTCGTTGACGTCGACACGCGCACCGCTCCGGGCGCTGCCGTCGCCGAGGCGAAGTAACCACGGGATACGAGGCGCACGGCCATGGCCACGGCAACGGTGAATGCGGCAACGGCGCCCCGGGCGCCGGCACAGGATAGTATGGACCCGAAACGGCTGATCGCGTTCTTCGCGATGGTCTTCGGCATGTTCATGTCGATCCTCGACATCCAGATCGTCTCGGCCTCGCTTGCCGAAATCCAGGCCGGCCTCAGCGCCGGTTCGGACGAGGTGGCGTGGGTGCAGACGGCCTATCTGATCGCCGAAGTGGTGATGATCCCGCTGTCGGGCACGCTGGCGCGCATCGTTTCCACCCGCGTGCTGTTCTCGGTTTCGGCGGCCGGCTTCACCCTCGCCAGCGCGCTGGCGGCGACGGCGACGAACATCGACCAGATGATCATCTACCGCGCGCTGCAGGGTTTTATCGGCGGCGGCATGATCCCTTCCGTGTTCGCGGCAGCCTTCACCATCTTCCCGCCGTCGAAGCGCAGCATCGTTTCGCCGATCATCGGCCTCGTCGCCACGCTGGCGCCGACCATCGGCCCGACGGTCGGCGGCTATCTCAGCCATGCCTTCTCCTGGCACTGGCTGTTCCTCATCAACGTCATTCCCGGCATCATCGTCACCCTCGTCACCTGGAATTTCATCGATTTCGACAAGCCGGAACTCAGCCTGTTCAAGAAATTCGACTGGTGGGGGCTGCTCTCCATGGCCGTCTTCCTCGGAGCGCTGGAATATGTGCTCGAAGAGGGCAATGCCAACGACTGGTTCAGCGACGAGGCGATCTGTTACGGCGCCCTCGCCAGCGCCATCGGTGCCGTCGTGTTCTTCTACCGGGCCTTCAAGGTGGAATTCCCGGTGGTGGATCTGCGCGCCTTCTCCGACCGCAATTTCGCCTTCGGCTCGCTGTTCTCCTTCGTGATGGGCATCGGGCTCTACGGCCTGACCTATCTCTACCCGCTCTATCTCGGCCGTATCCGCGGCTATGACAGTCTGATGATCGGCGAGACGATGTTCGTTTCGGGCCTGGCGATGTTCTGCACCGCGCCGATCGCCGGCAAGCTGTCGACCAAGCTCGATCCGCGGGTAATGATGATGATCGGTTTCGGCAGCTTTGCCGCCGGCACCTGGATCATGAGTTCGATGACGGCGGACTGGGATTTCTACGAATTGCTGATTCCGCAGATCCTGCGCGGCTGCGGGCTGATGCTCTGCATGGTGCCGATCAACAACGTTGCGCTCGGCACGCTGCCGCCGGCCAAGATCCGCGGCGCGTCCGGCCTTTTCAACCTGACCCGCAACCTCGGCGGCGCCGTCGGCCTCGCTGCCATCAATACCCTGCTCACACAGCGCGAGCAGGAACATTATGCCCGCCTGTCGGAACATGTCCAATGGGGCAATCCCGAAGCGATGGACAAGCTGAACGCCATCACGTCGAACTATCAGACCTATGGACTGGACGGGACCGCCATCGCCATCAAGAAACTGGCCGGCATGGTGTCGCAGCAGGCGGCGATCATGTCCTTCATCGACATTTTCCTGATTTTGACGGCGCTGTTCACCAGCCTGATCTTCTTCGCCATGCTGATCAAGAAACCCCAGTCCGGGGTCGGCGGAGGTGGCGGCGGGCATTGACCGCCCGCCTGCCTTTCTTATGCCTGCGACCGGTTGCGAATTTCTGATTTACGTACATCAAAAACTCGGCTAACACTCCGATCAGGAGGAGTGATGAGACCGACCGTGCATGACATTGCCGCGAGCGCGGGCGTCAGCCTTGCGACCGTCGACCGGGTTCTGAACCGCCGGCCGGGCGTGCGGGCGGCGACGCGTGCCAAGGTGGAGGCGGCGATCGACCGGCTCGGTTATGTCCGCGATGTCGCGGCTGCCAATCTCGCCAAGGGGCGTGTCTATCCGCTCGTCTTCATTCTCCCAGATAGCAACAATTCCTTCATGCACGGATTGCATGCGGAGGTTCGCGAAGCCATCGCGCGTGCCGCTGCAGAACGCACCGATATCCGGGTGATCGAAATTCCGGCCTTCGATCCTGCTGCACTGGTCGTGGCGCTGGATGCGGCGCGGGCGGAAAGGCCCGCCGGCGTGGCGTTGGTGGCGATCGACGCCGACGAGGTTCGCGATGCCGTGGCGCGGCTGGCGGAAAAAGGCGTTCCCGTTGTCACGCTGGTCTCCGACCTGCCGGGATCGCGCCGCGACCACTATGCCGGGGTCGACAATATTGCCGCCGGGCGCACGGCCGCCAGCCTGCTCGGCCGGTTCCTGGGTGGCAGGGCAGGGCCGGTCGCCGTGCTGGCCGGATCGATGCTGGTGCGCGACCATCGCGAGCGGCTCGAAGGGTTTGCCGCCGTGCTGCAGGCGGAGTTTCCCGACATCACCATCCTGCCGGTGCTCGAGGGCCGCGACGAGCCGCAACGCGCCGAGACGCTGGTTGCCGCAACGCTGGCGGCGCATGCCGATCTGCTCGGCCTCTACAGCCTCGGCGCCGGCAATCGCGGCCTCATCGCTGCGCTGAAAGCGCAGGGCGGCGAGCGGTCGCTGACGGTGATCGCCCATGAGTTGACGGTTCACACGCGGGCGGCGCTGCAGGACGGCATTATCGACGCCGTGCTCAACCAGGATGCCGGTCATGAGGTGCGCAGCGCCATCCGCATCTTGAAAGCGAAGGCCGATGGCCTTGCGGTGGTCGAGGCGCAGGAGCGCATTCGTATCGACATATTCTTGCGAGACAACCTGCCATGACAAAAAGGCAGGCAGAGGAGAAACATCATGTATCTAGGGCTTGATCTCGGCACATCCGGTGTCAAGGCAATGCTGATCGACGGCGACCAGCGCGTCATCGGTTCGGCCAACGGCGCGCTCGAAGTGTCGCGGCCGCATCACGGCTGGTCGGAACAGGCGCCGGCCGACTGGATCCGCGCCACGGAAGAGGCGATCGGCGGTCTCAAGGCGTTGCATCCGGCCGAACTTGCGGCGGTGCGCGGCATCGGCCTGTCCGGCCAGATGCACGGCGCGACGCTGGTGGATGCGGACGACAAGGTTCTCCGCCCCTGCATCCTCTGGAACGACACCCGCAGCCATGTCGAGGCGGCGGCACTCGATGCCGACCCGCGGTTCCGGGCGGTGACGGGCAATATCGTCTTCCCCGGTTTCACCGCGCCAAAACTCGCCTGGGTCGCCAGGCATGAGCCGGATATCTTTGCCAAAATCGCCAAGGTGTTGCTGCCGAAGGACTTTTTGCGCCTCTGGCTGACCGGGGAGCACATTTCGGAAATGTCCGACGCCGCCGGCACCTCCTGGCTCGACACCGGCAAACGCGCCTGGGCGGCAGAGCTTCTGGCGGCAACCGGCCTCGACGAGCGGCAGATGCCGACGCTGGTCGAAGGCACCGATCCCGCCGGTACCCTGCGCAGCGAACTGGCCGGCAAGTGGGGCATGGGCGACGCCGTTGTCGTGGCGGGCGGAGCGGGCGACAATGCCGCCTCGGCCTGCGGCATGGGCACGGTGTCGGAAGGTGCTGCCTTCGTCTCGCTCGGCACCTCGGGCGTGCTGTTTGCCGCCAACGGTTCCTATCTGCCGAAGCCGGAAAGTGCCGTGCACGCCTTCTGCCACGCGCTGCCCAATACGTGGCATCAGATGGGCGTGATCCTCTCGGCCACCGATGCGCTCAACTGGCATTCGCATGTCACCAGCAAATCCGCGGCCGAATTGACGACCGAGCTGGGCGAGGCATTGCGGGCGCCGAGCGGCGTCACCTTCCTGCCCTATCTCTCCGGCGAACGTACGCCGTATAACGATGCCGCCATCCGCGGCGCCTTCATCGGCCTCGGCCACGACACCGGCCGGGTGGCGTTGACGCAGGCGGTGCTGGAGGGCGTCAGCTTCGCCATCCGCGACAGTTTCGAGGCGCTTCGGTCGGCCGGCACGACGATTTCCCGCGTCACGGCGATCGGCGGCGGCTCGCGCTCGCGTTACTGGCTGGCCTCGATCGCCACGGCGCTCGGCGTGCCCGTCGATATTCCCGCCGACGGCGATTTCGGGGCGGCCTTCGGCGCCGCCCGCCTCGGCCTGATCGCGGCGACGGGTGCCGATCCGGTGGCCGTCTGCTCGGCGCCGGAGACGGCCGAGACGATCGATCCGGTCGCGGAATTTTCGAGCGCCTATGCCGACGCCTATGGCCGCTACCGGGCGCTGTATCCGGCGATCAGGCCGCTTTCGGCGCTTTAGCGGCTTGCGGTTTTGCCCCTCGCCCTCTCCCTGCTTTCGGGGAGACGTTGCCGGCAGGCGGATGGGGGGCCTCGTGCCAACACTCAAGACAAGAAACCATCCAAGGAGACCCACCCATGAGCACCGGATTTTTCGGCGACATCCAGAAAATCAAATATGAAGGCCCCGATAGCACCAACCCGCTGGCTTTCCGTTATTATCAGCCCGACGAAATCGTCATGGGCAAGCGCATGGAAGACCACCTGCGTTTCGCCGTCGCCTACTGGCACAGCTTCACCTGGCCGGGCGGCGACCCGTTCGGCGGCCAGACCTTCCTGCGCCCGTGGTTCACCGACGGCATGCAGGCGGCGAAGCTGAAGGCCGACGTCGCCTTCGAATTCTTCTCGCTGCTCGGCGCACCCTATTATTGCTTCCACGATGCCGACGTGCGGCCGGAAGGCGCCAATTTTGCCGAGAACACCAAGAACCTCAACGAGATCGTCGATTATTTCGCGGAAAAGCAGGCGGCGACGGGCGTCAAGCTTTTGTGGGGCACCGCCAACCTGTTCTCGCATCGCCGCTACATGGCGGGTGCCGCAACCAATCCGGATCCGGACGTCTTCGCTTTCGCCGCCGCGACCGTAAAAACCTGCCTGGATGCCACGCAGCGTCTCGGCGGCGAGAACTACGTGCTCTGGGGCGGCCGTGAAGGTTACGAGACGCTGCTCAACACCGATATCGGCCGCGAACTCGACCATATGGGCCGCTTCCTCAACCTCGTCGTCGAATACAAGCACAAGATCGGCTTCAAGGGCACGATCCTCATCGAGCCGAAGCCGCAGGAGCCGACCAAGCACCAGTATGATTACGACGTCGCCACGGTCTACGGCTTCCTCAGGAAGCATGGCCTGGAGAACGAAGTGAAGCTCAACATCGAGCAGGGCCATGCCATCCTGGCCGGCCATACGTTCGAACACGAACTGGCGCTTGCCAATGCGCTCGGCATCTTCGGCTCGATCGACATGAACCGCAACGACTACCAGTCCGGCTGGGATACCGACCAGTTCCCCAACAACGTGCCGGAAATGGCGCTCGCCTATTACCAGGTGCTGCAGGCCGGCGGTTTCACTACGGGCGGCACCAATTTCGACGCCAAGCTGCGCCGTCAGTCGCTCGATCCGGACGATCTGCTGATCGGTCACATCGGCGGCATGGATTGCTGCGCCCGCGGCCTGAAGGCGGCAGCGCGCATGGTCGAGGACGGCGCATTGTCGAAGCCGCTCGATGCCCGTTATGCCGGCTGGAATTCGCCGGAAGCACAGAAGATGCTGCGCGGCGAATATTCGCTCGAACAGATCGCCGCCAATGTCGAGGGCGGCGACATCAATCCGGAACCGAAGTCCGGCCGCCAGGAGCTTCTGGAAAACGTCGTCAACCGCTACGTCTGAGCGCTGATGGTGAAAAACCTTCCCGGCCGGGTTTGATCGGCCGGGAACTCGTGCTAAACCGCAGACCTGCAACGTTACAGGAAATTTCATTGGAGGAGATTTCATGAAAACCATTAAGGGCCCCGCTCTGTTTCTCGGTCAATTCGCGGGAGATCAGGCTCCTTTCAATTCCTGGGACGGCATTACCAAGTGGGCAGCGGAAAAAGGCTATATCGGCGTGCAGGTGCCGACATGGGCGAGCCAGCTGATCGACTTGAAGAAGGCGTCCGAATCCAAGGATTATTGCGACGAATTTGCCGGCAAGGCGCGCGAGAACGGCATCGAGGTGACCGAGCTTTCGACCCACCTGCAGGGCCAGCTTGTCGCCGTCAATCCGGTCTATGACGAAGCCTTCGATGGTTTCGCGGCGCCGGAAGTGCGTGGCAACCCGAAGGCACGGCAGGCCTGGGCGGTCGAGCAGGTGAAGATGGCGCTCACGGCCTCGCGGCATCTCGGCATCAATGCACATGCGACCTTCTCCGGGGCGCTGGCCTGGCCGTTCATCTATCCCTGGCCACAGCGGCCGGCCGGGCTGGTGGAAGCCGCTTTCGACGAGCTTGCCCGCCGCTGGAGACCGATCCTCGACCATGCCGAAGAAAACGGCGTCGATATCTGCTACGAAATCCATCCGGGCGAAGACCTGCATGACGGCATCACCTACGAGATGTTCCTCGAACGCGTCGGCAACCATCCGCGCGCCAACATGCTCTACGATCCGTCGCACTATGTCCTTCAGTGCCTCGATTACCTCGACAACATCGACATCTACAAGGACCGCATCAAGATGTTCCACGTCAAGGATGCGGAGTTCAATCCGACCGGGCGGCAGGGCGTTTATGGCGGCTATCAGGGCTGGGTCAACCGTGCCGGCCGGTTCCGCTCTCTGGGCGATGGCCAGGTGGATTTTGGTGCGGTTTTCTCCAAGCTCACCGCCAATGATTTCGACGGCTGGGCCGTGGTGGAATGGGAGTGCGCCCTCAAGCATCCCGAAGACGGGGCGCGTGAAGGCGCCGAATTCGTGCGTGCCCACATCATCCGCGTCACGGAAAAGGCCTTCGACGACTTCGCTGGCGCCGGCACCGACGATGCCGCCAACCGAAGGATGCTAGGGATCTGATCTGGTTTAAGAGCGTGCTCAAGATCGTCTTCTCCCCGAAGAAGGCAGAAAACGGTCGGCAAGTTGCACGAAGCGGATAGACCAGCGATCAAGCAGTTAAAAGATAAGGAGGAAACACATGGCTATCGAAGGTTCCAAGGAAGAAGGCCGCGCACCGCGCATCCGGTTGGGCATGGTCGGTGGCGGAGCAGGGGCCTTTATCGGTGCGGTGCATCGCATGGCGGCGCGCCTCGACGACCAGTTCGACCTGATCGCCGGTGCCCTGTCGTCGACGCCGGAAAAGGCGATCGCGTCGGGCCGTGATCTCGGGCTCGATCCGTCGCGCACCTATTCTAGCTACAAGGAAATGGCGATCCGTGAGGCGAAGCTGAAGAATGGCATCGAGGCCGTTTCCATCGTCACGCCGAACCACGTGCATTATGACGCAGCCAAGGAATTCCTCAAGCGCGGCATCCATGTGATCTGCGACAAGCCGCTGACCTCGAACCTCGCCGATGCCAAGAAGCTGAAGAAGGTCGCGGATGAGAGCGGTGCGCTTTTCATCCTCACCCACAATTACACCGGCTATCCGATGGTGCGTCAGGCGCGCGAAATGGTGGCCGATGGCGCGCTTGGCGATATCCGTATCGTCCAGGCGGAATATCCGCAGGACTGGCTGACGGAAGCGGTGGAGCAGACCGGCTCCAAGCAGGCCGCCTGGCGCACGGACCCGGCGCAATCCGGCGCCGGCGGCTCGACGGGTGATATCGGCACCCATGCCTACAATCTTGCTTCCTTCATCTCCGGGCTGGAACTCGACAGCCTGGCGGCCGATCTCGACAGTTTCGTCGAAGGCCGGCGGCTGGACGACAATGCCCATGTGATGCTGCGCTTCAAGGCGAATGGCTCCGAAAAGCCGGCCAAGGGCATGTTGTGGTGCAGCCAGGTGGCGCCCGGCCATGAAAACGGCCTCAAGGTGCGCGTCTACGGCACCAAGGGTGGCCTCGAATGGGTGCAGGCCGATCCGAACTATCTCTGGTTCACGCCCTTCGGCGGCGAAAAACGCCTGATCACCCGCGGCGGGGTCGGTGCCGGCGCCGCTGCCGCCCGCGTCACCCGCGTTCCCTCCGGCCATCCGGAAGGTTACCTCGAAGCCTTCGCGACCATCTATTCGGAAGCGGCGCGGGCGATCAATGCTCGCAAGGCCGGCGAGGCGGTGGACCCTGCGGTGATCTATCCGACGGTCGATGACGGCGTGAAGGGCGTTGCCTTCGTCGAGGCGTGTGTTGCTTCCTCCAGGAAGAACGGCGGCTGGATCAAGCTTTAAGCTGTCATTCCGCGAAATAAGCCATGTCTCTTCCGGGAGGCATGTCGTAAAAGATGCCGAATGATGGGTTGCTGCCTTGAATGCGCCGCAGCCCTCACCTAGGTTGGCGCCATCTGCAATACCGACAGGATGTGTGCACCATGGATTTTGACCCGATCGCAATGCCCCACCGCTTTGCCATCCGGGAGTTTTCCATTCGTGCCTGCCTCCATAACCCTGTCCAATCTTACGTGGTCGACGCCTGACGGGCGGCCGCTTTTTTCCCATCTCGACCTGAGCTTCGGCCCCGAGCGCACCGGTCTCGTCGGCCGTAACGGCGTCGGCAAATCGACGATCCTGCGGCTGATCACCGGCGTGTTGCAGCCGCAATCCGGCACGGTGTCCGTCGAAGGCCGCATCGACCTTCTGCGCCAGAGCGTCCAGGTGGAGGCGGAGGAGACCGTTGCCGATCTTTTCGATATCGTCGAACCGCTCGCCGTGCTTGCCCGCGCCGAACGGGGCGAAGCGTCGGCGGAAGACCTTGCCGTCGCCGACTGGACGCTGGAAACGCGTCTGGCCGCTGCCCTGGCCGATATCGGGCTCGATGCAGCCCCGGAGACGCGGCTGGCGGCACTGTCCGGCGGCCAGCGTACGCGGGCGGCACTCGCCGCGCTGATCTTCACCGAACCCGACATGCTCCTGCTCGACGAGCCGACCAACAATCTCGATCGGCCCGGTCGGGAAGCCGTCATCGACCTGCTGGCCCGCTGGCGGGGCGGGGCGATCGTCGTCAGCCATGATCGTGAGCTTTTGGAGACGATGGACGCCATCGTCGAACTCACCGCGCTCGGCGCCAAACGTTATGGCGGCGGCTGGAGCCAGTTCGAGGAGCGTCGGCGCATCGAGCTGGCTGCAGCGGAGCAGGACCTGGCGGGCGCGGAAAAACGTCTGGCGGAACTTGCCCAGAACACCCAGCAGCAGGTCGAGCGTCAGGCGCGTCGCGATGGCGTCGGCAAGCGGAAAGCGGCGCGCGGCGACATGCCCCGCATCATTGCCGGCGGTTTGAAGCGGCGTGCCGAGGAGACCGGCGCGGATAAGGCGCGGCTCGCCGAACGGCGGCGGCAACAGGCGATGGAGGATGCGGCGGCCGCACGCGAGCGCATCGAAATCCTGCAGCCGTTTTCGGCACAGATCGGCACGGCATCGCTGCCGGCGGGCAAGCCGGTGCTGCGTGTCGATGATGTCACCGCGGGCTATCTGCCCGACCGGCCGATCCTGCAGGGTTTTTCCTGCAGCATCACCGGACCGGAGCGGGTGGCCATCGGCGGACCGAACGGATCGGGCAAGACGACGCTGCTGGCGCTGATAACCGGGGCCTTGCAGCCCTGGAGCGGTTCGGTGGCGGTCAGCGTGCCTTTTTCGCTGCTGGACCAGACCGTGAGCCTGCTCGATCCGGCGCTGTCCATCCGTGACAATTTCCGCCGCATCAACCCGCAATCCGACGAAAATGCCTGCCGGGCTGCCCTGGCGCGGTTCATGTTCCGGGCCGACGCTGCGTTGCAGATGGCGTCGACGCTCAGCGGTGGCCAGCTGTTGCGCGCCGGTCTCGCCTGCGTGCTCGGCGGGCCGCGTCCGCCGCAACTGCTGATCCTCGACGAGCCGACCAACCATCTCGACATCGATTCCATCGCCGTGGTCGAGCGTGGCCTGCGTGCCTATGACGGCGCATTGCTGGTGGTCAGCCATGACGCGGTCTTTCTCGAAGAAATCGCCATTTCGCGCCGGGTGCAGCTGGGTGAACCTGCTTCCTGAGCGCTCGGCCGCCTTTTCGTGTCCGCAACGTTACAGGGGTGAGATTTCACTCCTGTAACGTTGCAGATTCGGGTGTAGTGCCCCTGTACAAGCGCATTGCCCTCCGTTACATCGCCTTTGCAGATTAAAGAGCAGCATTTGAAGAGACGAACCGATATGATCGATCCGAAGATCCTTGCCGCCCGTTTCCCCGGTGATTTCCTGTTTGGCGTGGCCACGGCTGCGTTCCAGATCGAAGGGACGTCCAAGGCCGATGGGCGCAAGCCGTCGATCTGGGATGCGTTTTCCAACATGCCGGGACGCGTCCGCAACCGCGACAACGGCGATGTCGCCTGCGATCACTACAACCGGCTGGAGCAGGATCTCGACCTGATCAAGGAGATGGGCGTTTCCGCCTATCGCTTCTCCATCGCCTGGCCGCGCATCGTGCCTGAAGGCACCGGCCCGATCAACGAAAGCGGCCTCGATTTCTACGACCGGCTCGTCGATGGCTGCAAGGCACGCGGCATCAAGACCTTCGCGACGCTGTATCACTGGGACCTGCCGCTGGCGCTGATGGGCGACGGCGGCTGGACGGCGCGTTCGACGGCCTATGCCTTCCAGCGTTATGCCAAGATCGTCATGGGCCGCCTCGGCGACCGGCTGGACGCGGTGGCGACCTTCAACGAGCCCTGGTGTTCGGTCTGGCTCAGCCATCTCTACGGCATCCATGCACCTGGCGAGCGCAACATGCAGGCCGCCCTGTACGCGATGCATCATACCAACCTGGCGCATGGCCTCGGCATCGAGGCGATCCGGGATGCAGCGCCGAAGGTGCCGGCCGGGCTGGTGCTGAACGCCCATTCCGTCCTGCCGGCCAGCGACAGCGCCGAGGACAGGGCGGCGATGCAGCGCGCCTTCGATTTCCACAACGGCGCCTTCTTCGGCCCGGTGTTCAAGGGTGCCTATCCCGGCGCCCTCATCGAAGCCCTGGGGGACCGGATGCCGGCTGTCGAGGCCGACGATCTGCGGATCATCAGCCAGAAGCTCGACTGGTGGGGCCTGAACTATTACACGCCGATGCGTGTCGCCGATGATCCGGCGCCCGGCGCGGAGTTTCCAGCCACCGTCAATGCCGCACCGGTCAGCGACGTCAAGACCGATATCGGCTGGGAAGTCTATTCGCCGGCGCTGAAGTCGCTGGTCGAGGAACTGTATGCCCGCTACGACCTGCCGGCTCTCTACATCACCGAAAACGGTGCCGCCTACAACATGGGCGTGGAAAATGGCGAGGTCGATGACCAGCCGCGCCTCGATTATTACGCCGACCACCTGTCGGTCTGTGCCGACCTGATTTCCGAAGGGTATCCCGTTCACGGCTATTTCGCCTGGAGCCTGATGGACAATTTCGAATGGGCGGAGGGCTACACCATGCGTTTCGGCCTGGTGCATGTCGATTACCAGACGCAGGTGCGCACCGTGAAGAAGAGCGGCAAGTGGTACGGCGAACTCGCGGGTGCGTTTCCGCACGGCAATCATCGGGCCGGATGAGGTCCGGTCCAGGCGGTCGCTGCCTTCGACGTCTTCGGGACGTCTTCAGCGGGCATCGCCCCAGGACTTCGTCTCATGCGCGAATATAGCGGAGCGTGACAGCCCCATTTAACGGAATTTGAAGCTTTTTCGAGAAGACTAGGGAGTGGCTCGTGGAGTGTTCAATGCGTTTTTCCTCGCGGCTTATTCCGCAGACAAGCGAAGGGCGGCGGCAGTTGGCCGTTGCCGGCGTTCTGCTGGCATTTGCCTTCGTCGTCATGGTGGTGACGTCCATCGTGCTGACGGCGATCGGCGAGGTTGCGCGTCATGCCAATATTCTCGATGACGGGCGCTCGCGCGAAACCACGAACGGCGCTCTGAAAACGTTCCGCTTCCAGCTGAAGGCCACCCTCACCGATTATGCCGCCTGGGACGACGCGACGCGATACGTCTATGCGGCCGACGGAGCGGAATGGATCGTCAGCAATTTCGGCGACATGACCTTCGACAGCGATCTTTTCGATACGGCGATGATCATCGATTCCGAGCGCAACGTGCACATGGCCTATCACGATGGCAAGCCGATGCAGGTTTCCATCGACGATTATTTCGGTCCGGCGATCTGGACCTTGTTCGACGAGGCCCGCAAGCCGGATACCGGCAGAGATCCGGATGCGACCGGTTTCGTACGGACGCCGGACGGCATCGCGGCTGTCGGCATATCGTTGATCCGCAAAAAAAGCGGCGAAATCCTCGTCAAGGAGGAGGATTACCGTTACCTGGTTTTCGCCCGGCACCTGGACAACAAGGTGGCGCAGCTGTCGCGGGTCTACGTCATCGACGGGCTGCACCTGGCGCCGCCGGAAGCCGAAAGCGCCTTCTCCGTGCCGATCGTCGATCCGGACGGCCGGACGCTTGCCAGGATGTTGTGGACGTCGCGCGGGCCGGGAGACGCGAGTTTTGCCCAGGTGCGGCCGATGGTGCTGGTCGCGGTCGGCATCGTCGGCTGTTTTTTCCTTGCGCTTCTGCTCATCGGTGTCGTCGCCATGCGCCGTCTCAAGGAGGACGAGACGCGGGCCAGCCAGCTCGCCCTGCAGGACCGCCTCAGCGGGCTTCTCAACCGTGCCGGCCTTTACGCCGGTCTCGAGCAACTGGTCGAAAAGGCGCGGCAGGACAAAAGCGACGTCCTGCTGCTTTATCTCGATCTCGACGGTTTCAAGGAGGTCAACGATGCCTACGGCCATGGTATCGGCGACCAGCTGATTCGCGGCGTTGCCGCCGGGCTGAAAATGCTCGTTCCCCCCGGCGCCATGCTGGCGAGGCTGGGCGGCGACGAGTTTGCCGTGGCGCTCGTCACCCGCCGGATCGACCGGATCGCCGACCGCCTGTCGCAAAACATCCTGGAATTCTTTTCCGAGCCCTTCGTCATCGGCGAGCGCGTCGCCATCGTCGGCGCGAGCATCGGCGCCTCCTCTTCGCCCATGGGGCTGATCGCCAGCGAGGAAGCGCTGCGCCGCGCCGATCTTGCCATGTACAAGGCCAAGGAGAGCGGTCGCGGCCGTTTCGTTCGTTATGAGCCGGATATGGACGTCGACCGGCAGGAGCGCAACGACATGGAAGTCGATCTGCGCCGCGCCATCGAAATGGAGGCGTTGTACGTCGTCTACCAGCCGGTCATCGCCGCGGGCGGCCGCCGGACCATCGGCGTCGAAGCGCTGGTGCGCTGGGACCGGCCGGGCCATGGGCCGGTGTCGCCGGATCGTTTCATCCCGATTGCCGAAACCACCGGTCTGATCGACAGCCTGGGGTTGTTCGTGCTGCGCAAGGCTTGCCTGGAGGTGCTGGACTGGCCCGGTATCAGCATCGCCGTCAACATTTCCCCCGGCCAGTTCCGAAACCCTGCCTTCACCTCCAATATCCAGCGCGTCATCCAGGATAGCGGCATCGATCCCTCGCGCATCGTCCTTGAAGTGACGGAGGGATATTTCATCCAGAATCCCGCACGCGCCCGCTGGACGATCGCCAAACTCAAGCAACTTGGCGTGAAGATTGCCCTCGACGATTTCGGTTCGGGCTTTTCGAGCGTCGGTTACCTGCGCCAGTTCGGTTTCGACCGGATGAAGATCGACCGCTCGCTGGTGGCGGCGCTGGACGAAAGCCCGACGGCCGGCGAGTTGCTGCAGGCGACGGTGTCGATTGCGCGGGCGCTCGGCATTCCCGTCACGGCGGAGGGCATCGAGAAGGAGGAGCAGGCGATCGCGCTGGAACTCTGCGGCTGCGACGAGTTGCAGGGTTTTTATTTCGGCCGTCCGACATCGCCGGAGCAAATTCTGGCCCGCCTTCAAAACGAAGGCGGCAAGGACGATCATACCGCCGCCGCGTGATATTCCTTAACTGCCGAGATGCCGCTGGCCGCGCTTCTTGGCGAGCGCGATCTGCTGCTGCCGGTCGCGGTAACGCTGGCGATCCGCGTCGCTGCGGCGTTCGTAGCAATGCGGGCAGGAGACGCCTTCCTCGAAATGCCGTGATTGCAGGTCCTTGCGCTCCAGCGGCTCGCGGCAGGCATGGCAGAGGATGTGCTCGCCTTCCTTCAGGCCGTGGGTGACGGAGACGCGCTCGTCGAAGACGAAACATGCGCCTTCCCACAGGCTTTCTTCCTGCGGGATTTCCTCCAGATATTTCAGGATGCCGCCCTTGAGGTGGTAGACCTCGTCGAACCCCTGTTCCTTCATGAAGGCGGTGGCCTTTTCGCAACGGATGCCGCCGGTGCAATACATGGCGATCTTCGGCTTGTTGTGCAGGCCGGGATTTTGCCGCACCCAGTCCGGAAATTCGCGGAAGGTGCGGGTCTTCGGATCGACCGCGCCGCGGAAGATGCCGATGGCGGTCTCGTAGTCGTTGCGCGTGTCAATGACCAGCGTATCGGGGTCGCTGATCAGCTCGTTCCACTCTTGCGGTGAAACATAGGTGCCGACCACCTTGTTGGGGTCGATGTCCTCGACGCCCATGGTGACGATCTCTTTCTTCAGCCGCACCTTCATGCGCAGGAAAGGCATCTTCGAAGCGCGGCTTTCCTTGTGCTCGAGGCCGGCAAATTCCGGCTGGACGCGCAGGAAGGCGAGCAGGCGGGCGATGGCGGCATCCGTGCCGGCCACGGTGCCGTTGATGCCTTCATGGGCGATCAGCAGCGTGCCCTTGATGCCGTTTTCGGTGCAGAGGTCCTGCAGCGGCGCGCGAAAACTCTCGAAACGCGGAAACGCCGCGAAATGATAGAGCGCCGCAACGCAGAATGTGCCCTCTGTTTCAGGGCTGAATGTCGTCGATGTGTCCATGGGCAGTGAAATACAGTTTTCGCTCATGCCGCGCAATCCGCTTTGCAACGGGGCGCGGCGGCACTCTGTCGCGTGTCATCCTGCTGCTTTTGCCCAGAGGTGGCCGATGAGGTCCGCTTCCCTGTCCGATGCGTCGGCATAGACATCCTCGGCTGCGGCGAGGCTGTCCTTGCGCAGCTGTTGCAGCCGCCGCCCGACCGCAGCCTTGACCGGCCCTGCCGCAATAGAGGCGGCGAAGTCTTCGTCGGTCTCCAGCAGATCGACGAGAACGCTCAGGTCGTTGCCGTCGCCAAGCAGGTCCGTCAGCGTTTTTGCCGCCTGCTTCTTGGCCATCATCGCCGATGGCCAGAGCGGTTTCAGCAACTGGTTGTACATCCAATAATCCTGGCTGCGCTTGCGCAGGTCATGGAAATCGGCGGCAGCGCCGCCGGCGCGACAACTGGAGAGGGCGGCGATTGCCCGTCCGTGCGTCTTGCGCCAGCCTTTGGCCAGCCGTTTGGCCGTAACCCGCCGGCGATTGTCGAAGTCGAGTTCCTCCAGCGCCTCCATGCCCTGCCGGCAGCTGTCGATGGCGGCCATGGCACGGCCTTCCAGCTCGGCATCGTCGCTTGCCATCGCATCGCGCCGTTTGCCGAGGGCCTTGAGCAGGCCGTCGAGCGCCTGCCGTTCCTTCCTGTTGTCGGCAAGATCGACGAGCTTGCCGGCCGCCTCGATCCGCGCCGTCGCGTCGCGTAGGCCCGAAAGGCTTTTGGCCGCGTGGTGCAGCCGGTCGTTCTCCTGCTTGCGGAAATCCTTGGCGTCGGCGCAAACGAGGCGGTAGAGGCCGCGTAACCGCTTGAAATTCTTGCGGGCGTCGTGGATTGCCTCGTGCAATCCGGCCGGTCGTTCCGCAAGTGCGGCGATGGCCTCCCCGAACTGTTCCCTGCCGATACGGCGGATTTCGGCGGTGAAAGACCGGTCAGGCAGGATGCGATATGCCATAGCCGATCTCCTCGCGCAGGTCCTCGGTCGCCAGCGACTGGTTGGAGTAGCGGTGGTCGCCCGTCACCTCCGGTCCCAGCCAATCGGGAAGGGTGGGATTGTCGGCCTCGTGTTTCATCTCCACCTCGGCGACGGTCAGTCCGCGATAAATTCCATCATAGACGTCGATTTCCCAGGTGAAGCCGTGGTGCACCACCTTGTAGCGCGTCTTCTCGATGACGATGCCGATGGCCTGCTTGATCATGTCGCAGGCGTCCGCCAGCGGGATCTCGTACTCGAATTCTTCCCGGGCCAGCGCATTGCGGCCGATCTTGATGGTCAGCAGCGCTTTTTGCCCTTCGATCACCCGCACCCGCACGGAGCGATCGTCCATCGAGGCGATATAGGCTTGCTGGAACGTGGCACCGGCGGAGGCGAATTCACGCCAATGGGTATCAAGGACGAGGAATTTCCGCTCGATTTCTTTTGCCATAGGTTCCGTCAGATCCGTTGCGCAGTCGGGCGCACCCTAGCGCAGCGATGCCGGTTGATAAAGTCGCAGTCCTCTCATGGTCCTTGCTTTTATCTCGACATCGCCGTGCGGGCGGGGTATTCGAGGGGTAATTCAATCGTTTTAAAGGACGTGCGGTCATGGGTGAAAAAACCGAAAAACTTCTTTCCATCCTCAAGCTGCAACCGGTCGTTCCGGTGCTGATCGTCGAGGATGCCGCCTCTGCCGTGCCGCTTGCCCGGGCGCTCGTCGCCGGTGGCCTGAAGGCGATCGAGATCACCATGCGCACGCCGGCGGCACTGGATGCCGTCCGGGCCGTGGCGGCCGAGGTCGAGGGAGCCGCCGTCGGTGCCGGCACGATCCTGAACGCGGCGCATTTCGAGGCGGCCGTGGCTGCCGGTTCCACCTTCGTCGTCAGCCCCGGCACGACGCAGGAACTGCTGGATGCAGCGCGCCATTCCGACGTGCCGCTGCTGCCGGGTGCTGCGACCGCCAGCGAGGTCATGGCGCTGCGGGAGGAGGGCTACAAGGTGCTGAAATTCTTCCCGGCCGAACAGGCGGGCGGTGCCGCCTACCTCAAGTCGCTGTCCTCGCCGCTCGCCGGCACTTTCTTCTGCCCGACGGGCGGCATCTCGCTGAAGAACGCCAGGGACTATCTGTCGCTGCCGAACGTCGTCTGCGTCGGCGGCTCCTGGGTGGCGCCGAAGGAGATGGTGGCAGCCGGCGACTGGGCGGGCATCACCAGGCTTGCGGCGGAAGCGGCCGCCCTCAAGAGCTGACTTTTTACGGTTTATCGCCGCTGCAGGGCGCTTTTCCGCTGCCTCTCCCTTTGTATTCGCCGGCATCCCTTCCTATCTTGCCGGCGAAGAAGTCAACCACGGAGACGACAGGCATGTTCGACGCGCGCAAGATTTTGGATCAGTTCCTCGGCTCCCAGATCCCCGGTGTCGGCGGTTCCGTCCGCGACCGCGCAGGGCAGGCGACGCAGATGGCCAAGGACAACCCGCTGGCCGCCGGCGCGCTTGCCGCCGCGATCTTCGGCACCAAGACCGGCCGCAACATTGCCGGCAACGCGCTGACCATCGGCGGGCTTGCCGCCATCGCCGGCCTCGGCTACCAGGCCTACAAGAACTACCAGGCCGGCAAGGAGCCGCAGGCAGCGGGCACGACCACAGGCGCCGACACCGGCCCGGTCTTCCTGCCGCCGCCGAGCGACTCCGGTTTCAGCACCGAGCCGCAGGTCTTGCGCAACGATTTCGTTCTGGCGCTGATCCAGGCAATGATCGCCGCCGCCAAGGCCGACGGCCATATCGATGACACCGAACGCGCCCGGATCATCGACAAGGTCAAGCTTTCGGGTTTCGGCAGCGAAGCGGAAGCCTTTTTCCAGAAGGAGCTGAACGAGCCGACCGATCTTGACGCTCTTGTTGCGGCAGCGCAGACGGAGGAGCAGCGTGTCGAGCTCTACACTGCCTCACGGCTCGCCATCGAGCCGGACAGCCGCGCCGAGCGCGGTTATCTCGATCTGCTCGCCGGTCGCCTCGGCCTGCCGGATGCGCTGGTCGACCATATCGAGGCAACGGTGTCGACCGCCAAGGTCTGACCGCCGCGTCGTTCTGGGCGATTGCCTTTCCGTAGCGGCTGGCCTAAGCGTCTTGCCGAGACGAAAAGGAATGCCATGCGCGATCTATCCCAGTTCAAAGGCTGCCCGTCGCCGCGGCCGGTGACGTTGCGGGGTCGCACCGTCACCGTGGAGCCGTACGATCGCGCTGCGCATCCGCAAGCCTTGTGGGATGCGTTGGGCGGCATGGGCACCAATGAGCGGCTGCGGTATTTCTCGGCGCCCGATTTCGGCGGTGTCGAGGATTTTGCGGCCTTGCTCGAAGGCGTGCAGCAAGGCAAGGCCAGCTGGGTCACCCATGTCTTCCGCGACAACGCCACCGGCCGGATCGTCGGCATGGCGAGTTACATGCGCGCCGACCTGGCAAACGGCGCCATCGAAGTCGGCGGCGTGGCGCATGGCGAGGCGATGGCGCGTTCGCCGCTGTCGACGGAAGCGCATTATTTGATGGCAAAACACGTTTTCGAAGATCTCGGCTATTTGCGCTACGAATGGAAATGCCATAGCCGGAACGAGGCAAGCCGCGCTGCGGCCGCCCGCTACGGCTTTTCCTTCGAAGGCATCTTCCGCCAGCACATGATTTCCCGCGGCAAGCTGCGCGACACCGCCTGGTTTTCGATGATCGACCTCGACTGGCCGCTGCTTGACGCGGCCTTCAAGGCCTGGCTGGCGCCGGAAAATTTCGATGCGGACGGCAAACAGAAACGTCGCCTGGAGGATATCCGGCGTGAACTCGGCAAGGAGCAGACGGCATGAGCACGCCGCAGAAAAAAGAACGATCGCCGGCTTTTGCCGCCGCCATCATCCTGCTGGGCGCCGGCCTCCTGTTTTTCGCCATGCCGAAGATCATGCTGTGGCTCGGCGATTTTTCCCCATGGCTGGCGGCCATCTTCGGCACCGCCGCCGTCCTGGCGTTTTTCCTGATCTTCTGGCTGCGGGCGCGGTACCAGCGGCGCCACCTGCGTTGAGGTTTTCTGCCTACGCCTGAAGGGCGGCGCCGAGCAGCAGCAGGCCCATCAGCATCACGAACACCGCGCCGAGGATCTCGATGCCGTTGCCGACCCAGGCAGCGGTCGGTGAGCCGTGGCCGGCAAAACGCAAGGCGACGCTCTTGGCGGTGACGGCGAGCGTCGCCAGCGTCGAAACGGTGATCGCCGTGCCGACCGACATGGCCAGCACCGACAGAACGCCGCCGAGATAAAGCCCGTTCAGCAACGAAAAGGTCATCACCAGCAGCGCGCCGGAGCACGGCCGCAAGCCGACGGCGACGATCGCCGACCAGGCTTCCCGGACATTAAAACGTTCGGCGCGCAGCATTTCCGGGTCCGGCGCATGGGCGTGACCGCAGGTCTCGCACACCACGCCCGCGGCATGGTGGTGGTCGTGATGGCCGTGATGATGGTGGTGATCGTGAGCGTGGCCGTGATGGGCGGTGCGGAGGCTGGCCGCTTCCGGCGGTTCCACGGCAAACATTGTGTTGCCGACGCCGGCAAGTTGCAGCTTCGGTTGCGGCATGGGCAGCCGCAGCGAGCGGATCTTCCGAAACAGCAGCCAGGCGCCAAAAAGCGCGATCATCGCGAAGCTGGCGATTTCGAGCGCCTGGGTCGCCTGCGTCATCGACACCGATGAACCGCGCAGCACAAGATAGGCAGCGCCGACCAGCAGGATGGCGACAAGGCCCTGCATGAAGGCCGACAGGAAGGAAATTATGACGCCGCGCTTCAGTTCCGTCTCGTTGGCGATCATGTAGGAGGAGATCACCGCCTTGCCGTGACCGGGGCCGGCGGCGTGGAACACGCCGTAAGCAAAGGACAGGCCGATCAGCGCGCCGAGCTGCCAGGGATCTTCCCGCATCGCCTTCAGGGCGCCGGTCAGGGCGCGATAAAAAGCCTGCTGGTAGCCGTTCACCCAGGCGAACAGGCCGGCAAAGGGGCCGGAGACCGGGATGCCCGGTTCGGCGCTGCCGATGCCGAGCGGCGATTGCGCATGGGCGAGATCGAGGCCGGCTGCCGCCGCAAATAGCGTGGCGGCGCAGAGGATCCAGAGATTGCGGCGGTTCAGCATGTCAGTTCCAATCTCGTCGCGAAGAGTTTCGACATATTGGTCCCGGTGGGATCGCTAAAGAAGGCGTCGGTCAACGTCGACTGGTTGTCGGCCAGCACCTGGTCGGGGTCGGGACGGACGACGGCGCGCTTGCAGGCCTTCATGCCGTCGCCGACGGTTGCCATGTCCTCGTCGCTGTTGAAGTCGATGGAGGTGTAGAAGGTCGGGTCGTAGACGCCGAAGGCAAGCTTGCCCTTGAGCGGCATCGGTTCGCTCGGCTTGACCGAGAAGAACATCAGCAACTGCCCGTCCTTGTAGTCGACGTTGATGGCATCGGGCTTGGCGACGGGGATGGTTTTGCCGTTTTCGCTGACCGACATGTAATAATTGAAGTCGGCAAGCGAATCGCGAACCGTCTTGCCCACTTCGGCCAGTTCGTCCGGATCGAGCTTCAGGTTGGTGTTCTTGTCGAAATCCATCAGCACGCTGGAGGAAAATATCTCGTCGAATCGCCAGACATTGCGCAATTCCGTGATCATGCCGCTATCGTCGGAGACAACTTCCAGCCGCGCCTCGGCGAAGATATGCGGATGGGCCGTGGCCTGGCCGGCGAGAAGCGCGAGCGGAGCGGCGATGATCATGGAAAGTCGTTTCATGCGGTGGCCATGGCTTTGCAAATCGTTGGGGTCTTTTCGGGCTAAACTTGGACGGAATTTCGGCGCCTTGGCCGCGACTCGATGTCAGTCCCTTTTACGGAACCAGTTTGACAGGAAATCGACGAAGGTCCGAACTTTTGCCGGCAAGTAGCGGCGGTGCGGATAGACGGCATAGATGCCGCGGTCGGCCGGCAGGTATTCGTCGAACAGGCTGACCATCTCGCCGGAGTCGATAACGGCACGGGCGACGAAGTCCGGCACGGCGGCGACGCCGAGCCCGGCGCGGGCCGCCCGCAACGTCGCCAGCGGGCTGTTCACCTCGATCGGCCCGGTGACGGGAACGGAAAACGCCGAGCCGTCACGCTCGACGAAGCGGATGTTGTTGTGCGAGCGGGTGTTGGTATCGATGATGAAGGGGACGCCGGAGAGATCGTTGGGGTGGTTCAGCGGTCCGTGTTTTTCGATGAATTCCGGCGTGGCGCAGACATAGATGCGGAAATCGGCAAGCTTGCGGGCAATCATGCCGGAATCTTCCAGCTTGGTGATGCGGATCGCCACGTCGAAACCTTCCTCGATCAGATCGACGAAGCGGTCTTCCGAAAGGATTTCCAGCGACAGGTCCGGATGGGCCTTGGCGAAATCGATCAAGGAGTGGCCGATATCGTCGTCCATATAGGTGCGCGGCGCCGAAATGCGCAGCCGCCCCTTGAGGTCGGCATTGTTCTCGCGCACGAGGTCGGCGAGGTTGTCGATTTCCTTGAGGATGTCGGAGGCGGTGCGGTAATAGGTGTGGCCGGCCTCGGTCAGCGAGAACTGCCGGGTGGTGCGGTTGAGCAGCAGCGCACCGAGCTCGTCTTCCAGTTCCCGCACATATTTCGACAGCAGCGCCTTCGATCGGCCCATCTTGCGCGCCGCGGCGGAAAAGCCTTCCGCCTCGACGACATCGATGAAGGCGCGGATGCGGGTCAGGGTGTCCATACGAGTCCTCCGATTGGTTAAGGAATAGTGAACAGGAGCGCTGCTTCGTTCAATAAAAAATCTGCCTGCAGCTTAAAAAAATTCTTGATTATGTCGGCGAATATTCTTATCTCCGTTTCAGCCCAAAGTCGCACGTGCCCGTGGGTGTCCGCCGATCCTCGATGTGGTGAGGAAATCGGTAAGGTACCTGGAATTAACCCCTCCAGTCGCTATTCCGGCCAACCGGGAAATGCGAGGACATCTAAAGCAACGACGGTGCGGGCCTTTCTGGTGTCTTCCGGCTTTCCAACAGCCGGGGTTACTGAAGAGGCACACCTTCATTGCCGGAAGTGCGGTTGGGATTCCCCCTCCAATCCATGGCAGACAAAACCGAACTATGCCGTTCCTGCGGCGTTGGTTCATTATCTGCGCTATCCAGCGCTTGCAAAGGTTCCGGGGTCTCCACCGGCTGGTTCCTATGCGGGGCGTTGGCTGCATTTTGTCCTCTGGCCGAGCGCCGGAGCTTGAGAACTTGTAGGGGAATACGACCATGACCACTGCACGCATCCGCGATTTCATCAACACCCGCCGTCCGGAAGGTCCCTGCCTCGTGGTTGACCTCGACGTCGTGCGCGACAATTTCCAGGCTTTCCGTCACGCCATGCCGGACAGCGCGATCTACTACGCCGTCAAGGCAAACCCGGCCCCGGAAATCCTGTCGCTGCTCGCCGCCCACGGCTCGAGCTTCGATTGCGCGTCCGTCGCCGAAATCCAGATGGCGCTCGACGCCGGTGCGACTGCCGACCGGATCTCGTTCGGCAACACCATCAAGAAGGAACGCGACGTTGCCCGCGCGCATGCGCTCGGCGTCGATCTCTTTGCCGTCGACAGCCATGAGGAAGTCGAGAAGATTTCCCGTGCCGCGCCGGGTGCAAAGGTATTCTGCCGCGTCCTGACCGATGGCGAAGGCGCCGAATGGCCGCTGTCGCGCAAGTTCGGCTGCGTGCCGCAGATGGCCGTCGACGTTCTCGTCTACGCACATCAGCTCGGTCTGGAGTCCTACGGCGTTTCCTTCCATGTCGGCTCGCAGATGACGAAGCTCGACGCCTGGGATGCAGCGCTTGCCGACGCAAAGCGTGTCTTCGGCTCGCTTGCCAAGCAGGGCATCCACCTGAAGATGGTCAACATGGGCGGTGGTTTCCCGACCAAGTACCTGCGCGACGTGCCGTCTGCTGAAGCTTACGGCAAGGCGATCTTCGCTGCGCTGCGCAAGCACTTCGGCAACAACCTCCCGAAGACGATCATCGAGCCGGGCCGCGGCATGGTCGGCAATGCCGGCGTGATCAAGGCGGAAGTCGTGCTGATCTCCAAGAAGTCGGACAACGACGATGCGCGCTGGGTCTTCCTCGACATCGGCAAGTTCGGCGGTCTCGCCGAAACGATGGACGAAGCCATCCGTTATCCGATCCGCACCGAGCGCGACGGCGACGCGATGGAGCCCTGCATCATTGCCGGCCCGACCTGCGATTCGGCCGACGTGCTGTACGAAAAGAACCTCTACCCGCTGCCGATCTCCCTTTCGATCGGCGACGAGGTCCTGATCGAAGGCACCGGCGCCTACACGACGACCTACTCGGCCGTCGCCTTCAACGGCTTCGAGCCGCTCAAGGCCTATGTGATCTAAGCATCCCCGGCAGCGACCGCACGAACTTCGGGCGGCAGGCTGTCCTTCGCCGCTCCGCTGATGCCGGGGCGGTTCCACTTATGATGTCCGATGTCCGCTTGTGGCGGCACTTTTTGTTGCAGGAGGCCAAGATGGCCGCTGTTATCGATTCCGTGCGCGCATTTTTTGCGCAGTCCACTTTCACGATCGACCTGGAAAATGCAGGCGATGTCGTTGCGCGCGAAAACCTGCTGGATCGCGCCATGGGCGCCGACCGCCGCAAGAAGTCGTCGGAAAAGATCCGTCGCGGCCGCGTGCCGGCGGAAGGCCTGGCGCTGGTTGCCCGCAATGCCGCCGGCCGGCTGATCGGCACGGTGCGCCTGTGGAACATCGAAGCCGGCGTCAATGCCGAAGGTCGTCCGGTCGATGCGCTGCTGCTCGGCCCGCTGGCGGTCGATTCCGATTACGAGGGCAAAGGGATCGGCTCGGCGCTGATGCGTGCGGCCATTGCCGAAGCCAAGAAGCGCGATCATGGCGCCATCCTTCTGGTCGGGGATGCGCCCTATTACGAACGTTTCGGCTTCTTCGCTGCGAAGACCCGGCATCTCGTGATGCCCGGCCCCTTCGACCGGCAGCGGTTTCTGGCGCTGGAACTGAAGGAAGGCTGGCTCGAAGGGGCCGTCGGCCTTCTGGTGGCAAGCGGCCGGAAGCTCGGCAAGGCGATGATGCGGCGGGCAGCCTGATAGCGGATGCAATCGGGCGCGGCGGGTTCTTCGGAACCCGCCGTTTTTCGTTTGCGGCTGTCAAAACTGTCCGAAGAGCCGCAGTGCGACCTCATGCCCCTGAAAATTCAGGCTGCGGTCGGCTTCGTCGCGGCGGATATGGGCGTATTCGAGCGCGAAGCCCGGACCTTTGGCCGGCGTGAAGGCAAGCTTGCCCGTCCAGCGCTGCGTCCTGGTGTCATAGAGATAATAATAATAGTCGTTCTTCGCCAATTCGTAGCCGACCGTCGCCTTGACCGTTTCCGTGATCGGCGCGGAGACCGCCACGGAGCGGGTGCGGACCCATTCGGCCACGGCATCGTCGAGATCGTCGATGACGACGTTCTGCCGATAGCCGGCGGCCAGCGTCAGGCCCTTGTCGGATTTCCATTCCGCCTGGACGCGCAAATAGGGCTCGACCGGCACCTTGCCGGTGCCGAGCCTGTCGGAGAAGAGCGCCTGGGCGCCGGCATCCGCCAAGAAGGTGAAGCTGCTGCCAATGCTTCGCCCAAAGGCCAGCGAACCGCGCAGCGACCGGGCGGGGTAACGGATGAAACGCTGCTGCTCGTCCTGCGGAACGAAGGTCTGGGCATATTCCGCATATGCGCCGGCCTCGCCGCCGAACAGCGGCCGGACGTGATTGGCCGCCAGCACCATCTGCCCGACATCGGCTTCGAGGCGCGACGGCAAAAGCAGGTCGATGTTGAAATGTGCCCTGCCTTTGTAGACGCGTCCGTATTTGCCGGACACACTGGTCGTGCCGCCCAGCATGGCCGCACGCATCTCGCCGCCGCCCTGGACTCCGTAATCGGTCTCGCGATAGCCGATGACCTGCTGCGGCAGCACCAGGAAGACATCGCCGGTGGCGCTGCGGGTCACCGCCGCTTCGAGTTTCAGCGCCACGCTTTCCAAGAGCTGTCTCTGATAGCCGAGTTTGAGCGCCGTTTCGTGGCTGTTGCCAAATGTATAGGTCTTCACCACTCGCTCCGTCTGCGAAAGCTCGTAGCTGAGCGCTGAACCATCAAGGTCGAGGCTGCCGCGAAGCGACAGCGTCGCTTCGGAAAACGCCCCCGAAAGCCGGTTGGGATCCTGAAAGAGGTTGGAACTGTAGCCCTGCCTGAAAGAAAATTCGACGGGTGGCCGGGCGTCTGCCGGCGTGACGATTGCGATGGAAGCAAGCCAGAAGGCTATAATCAGGGATTGCTTCATGAATTTATTCCCGCAAAAATTTTATTAGGAAATTGTTATATTAAGATGGTTAACAAAGCTTGTAAGGATTGTCCCGCGAGCTTTCGTACAGCCTGAGATTGAGTCGTTAGCGCTTTGGCGGGCCTGAGGATCAATTTTAATAAAACTGCAGATGTTATTGTTAACAGTTCATTATAACATTAGCATATACTTGATTATCTCGATGCAAAACATATCCTCCTGGTTGTGCACATATGATGCACTTAACCACAGGAGGAATTGATATGATGAAACTCAAGTTCGCTGCCATTGCTGCTGCCATCGTCGTTGCAGGTGTTTCCCAGGCATCTGCCGGAGGTCTTTCGCTCAACGTTCTCAACGGCAACGGCGTCAAGACCGGCAGCATCGTCGTGGCACCGAGCGTCGGCATCGGCAACGGCAGCAACATCCTCAGCGGCAATGGCGTACTCAACAACACGCTGCAGGGCGGCCTCAACGGCATCCTGAACAACAACACCACCAACCTCCTCGGTATCCTGTCGGGCGGTGACGGCGGCCGCAAGCCGCGTCACCACTAACCTCCCGAGCCGGCAGGAGAGCCGACGGCAACCGGCTCTCCTGTCCCGACCGTGCCCGGCAGGCGGCGGCGGATGCCGATTCCCCGCGGCATCCGCCGCTCTCGTTTTACCGGGTGTCAGGCACGCCGGGTGAGCAGGACGGTGAAGAGAAGCAGCGCGGCTCCCGTCCCGAGCGGCATGGCGTGTGGCGAAAGGGCTTCCATGACGAAGCCCGACGATACGGAGCCCAGGCCGCTGCCGGCGGCATAAGCGAGCGCAAAGGCGGCGCTTCCGGCGATCAGCAGTCCACCCGAGAAGCCGGCACCGAGAAGGGTAAGCGCGCAGGTGTAGAGCGCGAAGCTCGCCGCGCCCAGGACGCCGAAAACGACGAGAATGAGCGTTTCCGATTCTACGACGGGAATGACGAGGTAGCTGAGAGCTGCAGCCAGGCAGGCGCCGACTGCAACCTTGTAGCGTGATACCTTGTCCAGCAGCATGCCGACGAAAGGCTGGGCGACCGCCGTCGGCAAGGCGAGGATGCTGACGCTGAAGGCGGCGAAGGCTTCGCTATGGCCGGTGCGGGTGAAATAGACCGGCATGCCTGATATGGCGGTGATGTCGCCGAAGCCGAAGGCGAAGACCATCAGGATCAGCAGGGGTGCAGCGGAAAAAAACCGCAGGATGCCGCCGGGAGGTGCCTGTTCCGGCTGTGTCCGGGCAAAACGGCAGATGACCAGCGTCGAAACGGCGACGAAGGCGAGGTAACCCGCCAGGGCGTAAAAAGCCAGCCCGTTTGCGCCGCCGAAAATCGGAATGAACAACGGGCCGGCGGCAAAGCCGGCACACATGCCCGCGCCGTATAGTCCGGAGATCCGGCCGCGCAGGTGATCCGGGCAGGCGGCACTCAGCCAAGCTTCGCTCAGGATGAAGACAAGGCTGACAAAAATGCCGAGCAGGAAACGGGCCAGGAACCAGACGGGGATCGATCCCGACCAGGCGAAGGTCAGAAGGCAGGCGGCGCAGCCAAACAGGCTGAAGATGATCAGGCGGTCGCCCCGGATAAATGCGCCGAGGCGGCCGATCAGCAGCGTTGCGACAGCCTGGCCGATGGCGAAAGTGCCGGCATTGAGGCCGTTGATACTGGACGGCACATGGCGGCTTTCCAGGAGAAGCGAGATCAGCGGATAGGTCAGCCCCTGCGCGACGGAAAAGGCGGTCACGGACAGGATGACGGCAAGAATGGCCGGCCAGTCGGGTGAAAACCCGTCCGCGGCCTGCGCGCCGCCGATCGTCACGGACATCTTGCTCCACCCCGTCATTGTACGACCGCCATGGCCGGCCTTTTTCTTTCGTCTTTAACCGACCTTGGCGACAATACCAACAAGCGCGTCGCTGATTCGGAGACCGTGCGGCCGGGAGATGTTTGTCCCGCTCTTGAAATTTTTTGGAACCGGCTGGGCTGCCGGTACGTTAACGGCAATCAAACTGTGTTCTTCGATCGGGTAAACGGGTTCAGTCTATATATGCAGAGTTCGCCGCGGCGCTTTCAACTCAGGGAGCGTACATCAAAATCCCATGCCAGGGTCGATTCCCTGGTTGGGTCTCTCAGTTCCCTTGCGGATTACCGGCGCTACCTGGATGGCATGCAGGCCTTCAGGCTACCGCTGGAAGCGATGCTGCTGAGCGCGCCTTTGCCCGCCATTCTTTCCCCCTGGTGCCCGAGAAGCATCGGCGCGGAATTGCTGACCGATCTCGCGGATCTGCATGTGCCCATACGGCGTCATGCCACGGCCGGTGCCGAGCGCGATATCTCCCGGCTGTGCGGGATCGGCTACGTTGTCGAAGGCTCCGCCCTCGGGGCGAAGGTGCTTTACCGCCGGGCGCAGGCGCTCGGCTTCGATTCCCGGTTCGGCGCACGGCATCTGGCGCGGCAATCGGAGGATGTCGGAAGCTGGCGTGTGTTCCTTGCCGTCCTCGAAGACCTTGATGAGTTCGACATCGACACCGCAGCCTCGGCTGCCAACGCGACCTTCGCGGCCGCCGAGCATGCCTTTGCGGGACTTCAGATCGATGCAGCCTGACGTCAAGGTCGACCTGACCAATTGCGACCGTGAGCCGATCCATATTCCAGGCAGCATCCAGCCGCATGGCTGCCTGCTGGCCTGCGACAACAGCGTGGCGACTGTGCTGCGCCATTCCGAGAATGCCGCGGCGATGTTGGGTTTCCATGGTCAGCTCAACGGCGCAGTCGTCGAGCGGATCCTCGGCCCGAAGAACGTCCATGACCTGCGCAATGCGATGGGCGCCGTGAAAACGCCGGAGCGGCCGGCGCTGCTGTTCAGCATGGCGCTGCCGCACGGCGGCACGTTCGATGTCTCTGTCCATCGCTTCAAATCGACCGTTATCATCGAATTCGAGCCCTGTGACCCCGATGCCGGTCAGTTGTTGACGCTCGCCCGCGAAATGATCGGGCGGATCAGCGACGTGCCGGATATGGAGCAACTGTTGAGCGTGGCGGCGCGCCTGACGCGCGGCATGCTCGGCTACGACCGGGTGATGATCTATCGTTTCATGCATGACGGAGCCGGCCAGGTCGTCAGCGAGGCGAAACGCAGCGACCTCGAAAGTTTTTCCGGCCAGTATTTTCCGGCAAGCGACATTCCGCAGCAGGCGCGGGCGCTTTACCTGCGCAATACCATTCGCATCATCTCGGATGTCAATTTCGAGCGTATCGCCGTGGTTCCCGAGCGTGATGCATCGGGCGAACCGCTCGATCTTTCCTTTGCGCATCTGCGCAGCGTTTCCCCCATTCACTGCGAATATCTGCGCAACATGGGCGTCTCCGCCTCGATGTCGATTTCAATTATCGTGGATGGCGCCCTGTGGGGGCTGATCGCCTGCCATCATTACGCACCGCGCCGGTTGCCGATGGCGGTTCGCGTCGCTGCCGAAATGTTCGGCGAGTTCTTTTCGCTCAATCTCAATGTCCTGCAGCAGAAACGCAAACTGGATACGGCGCAGCATGCCCGCCGGGCGCTCGATCGTTTCCTGCAACTGGCGTCCCATCATGCCGAGATCGACGATCTGCTGCGCGAACACCTTCGCGATATCGCCGCTATCCTGCCCTGCGACGGCATCGGCCTGTGGATGAACGGAAACTGGAGCGGATTTGGCCATACGCCGCCGCCGGCTTCCATCCCGGCTCTGGCGCGCTTCTCCGGTTCGGTTGCGGAAGGGCGCATCTGGGCGACGCATGCGCTGACGCAACGCCTGCCGGATGCCGAAACTTATCATGCCGACGTCTCCGGCCTGCTGGTCGTGCCGCTGTCGCAGATCCCGCGCGACTATCTGTTCTTTTTCCGCAAGGAAATGGTGCAGACGCTGAACTGGGCCGGCAATCCGGAAAAATCCTATGAAAGCGGCCCGCTCGGCGACCGTCTGACGCCGCGCAAGAGTTTTGCGATCTGGAAAGAACAGGTCCACATGCAGGCGCATCCCTGGAGCGATGCCGACCGCGATATCGCCGAGGCCATCCGCTCCGCCCTTGTGGAGATCGTGCTGCGCCACAACGAATTGCTGACCGAGGAACGCAGCAAGGCGGACGTTCGCCAGCGCATGTTGAACGAGGAACTCAATCACCGCGTCAAGAACATCCTGGCGGTGATCAAGTCGCTGGTCGGCCATCCGGTCCAGGAAAAGCGCGGCATCAAGGATTATGTCGTTTCTCTCAAGGGCCGTATCCAGGCGCTGGCTTTCGCCCACGACCAGGTGGTTCGCGGCGATGGCGGCGGCGCGCTGGTCGATCTGCTCAACGCGGAGCTTCTCCCCTACCGCAACCAGTCGGGGATCATTGCCCTCGACGGCCCGGCGGTCTGGCTCGACGCGCGAGCATTTTCGGTGATGGCGCTGGTGCTGCACGAGCTGTCGACCAATGCGGCCAAATACGGTGCGTTGTCGATCCGCGGCGGGCGGCTGGACGTGACCTGGCGGATGACCTCGGTTCGCGACTGCGAACTGCATTGGCGCGAAAGCGGCGGTCCGCCGGTGTCCCCTCCGGCGCGTCAGGGGTTCGGCACCGTGCTGGTCGACCGCAGCGTGCCCTACGATCTCGGCGGTCGCAGCGAAGTGGTCTATGCGCCGGAAGGTCTGCAGGCGCGTTTCCTGCTGCCGGCCAAACACGCATCCGAAGTGGCGGCGAAAACCCCGCCCGACACTGGTGCAAGCGATGCATCGGTGCCCGGAACGCCGCATTCGCGGCTTGCCGGCCAGACGGTGCTGCTTGTTGAGGACCAGATGCTGATCGCCATGGATGTCGAGGCGATGCTGATCGCTGCCGGTTTCGCCTATGTCGCGACGACCGGATCGGCGGCGGACGCCTTGACCCGGCTGGACAAGCTCGTGCCGGACGTTGCCGTTCTCGACGTCAATCTCGGCACCGGCACATCGCTGCCGGTTGCGGAGGAATTGCGCCGGCGCGGCATTCCTTTCGTCTTCGCCACCGGTTACGGCGAAAGCACGTTGATCCCGGCCAGCCTGGCCGGCATACCGATCATCCGCAAGCCTTATGATGCGGAGGCTCTTTTGCCGTCGCTGGCTGGCCTGCTGGAGAACGCCGACCTGGCGCAGCAGGAGGAGTAATACCTCCTGCTACATTCTCGACGGTGATCAGGCGCTGATATCGACGACGCCGCAATCACCGGCTTCGGAGGCGAAGGCCAAAAGCTTGCCGTTGCCGCTCCAGCCCATAGAGGTGATGGCGCCCTTGCCGGGGCGGCGCAGCAGGGCCTCCTTGCCGTCGGCCAGCCGGGCGCCGAGGATCATGCCGTCGACGAAGCCGATCGCCAGGATTTCTTCGGCCGGATGGAAGGCGACGCTGGTGACCATGATGTTGGCGCGGGTGCCGAGTTCCTGCGGCGCCTTGCCCATGGGGCCGTCCTTGCTGGAAAACGGCCAGACGATGGCGGCCGGTGCGCCTGAGGAGGCCAGCCACTTGCCCTTCGGCGACCAGGACAGCGACTTCACCTTGGCGGGATAGCCGGTCATGCGCATGTGGCGCGTCTCGGAGCCCGGCTTGACGTCGAGCTTCCAGCCGTGCAGGGCGCTTTCCTGCATGGTGGTGACGACGAAGCGGTTGTCGGGGGAGAAGGTGACGGAGGTATGCGCGCCTTTCCATTCGAGTTCCACCGGCTGGCCGGGCGTCGCCACCCAGTGCAGCGAGACGCCGTTGTAGCGCGCCGCGGCAATGCGCAGTCCCTTCGGGGCGAAGGCGATGCCTTCCACCGTGCGGCTTTCGGCAAATTCTTTCGTACTGCCATCCGCCAGCACCACGACGGTGCTCTTGCCGTGGGCGTAAGCCACGGCGTTCTGCGGCCCGGCGGCAAGCTGGGTGATCCACTTGCGCGGCGCTTCGGCGATGATGGTGATGCTGCCATCGGCGGCGATGCGCAGGACCTTGCCGTCTTCGCCGCCGGACAGCAGGCTTTGGCTGTGAGGATCGCGGATGCAGATCAGCAGGCCCTCATGGGCTTCGGTGACCTTCTCGCCGCCGTCGAGGCGGTGGATCGTGCCGTTGGCGTTGGCGAAGAACGGCGTGTCGCCGATGAAGGCAGCGGTGACGATGTGGCCGGTCAGGTCGAGAGGGGCGACGGTGGGCATCAGGCCTTGCCCTCGATGGTCCGCTTGTCCCAGGCGAAAACTAAGGTCTCGTTGATGTCGATCACGCGCATGTCGTCCCCATGTTCATAGCAGAACCAGCGGTCCCAATTGTCCTTCAGCCAGCCGAGATCCAGCGCCCGCGTGCCCTTGAGAAGCGAAGGCAGCGGCAGAAGCGCATAGATCAGTCCCGCCTTGTAGCCGGAGATTACCAGAAGGCCCAGACCGCATTCCGCGTCATTCGGTTCGTAGACGATCAAATCCACAGGCGGAGAGCCCGGGCCGAGGTCGTAATTCTCCGGCAGACGCAGAATGTCGCCGACCCACAGGGCCTCCGCCGCGGTTTCCGTCAGACGGACCATCGCCTCAGGCGGTCGCCTCGCAGGCGTGGAAGCTGCGTTCCAGCTTTTCCCGGTCGAGGTTGCGGCCGATGAAGACGAGGCGGCTTTCGCGCTTTTCGCCGTCTTTCCAGGCCCGCTGGTGGTCGCCTTCGATGATCATGTGCACGCCTTGGACGACATAGCGTTCCTCGTCGCCCTTGAAGGCGATGATGCCCTTGAGGCGCAGGATGTTGGGGCCATCCGTCTGGGTGATCTTCTGGATCCACGGGAAGAAGCGGTCAGGGTTCATCTCGCCGCCGCGCAGCGAAACCGACTGCACCGTCACGTCATGGATCGGCGAGGGGGCATGGTGGTGATGGTCGTGGTCGTGATGATCATGGTGATGATGGTCATGACCATGATCGTGGTGATGATGATGGTGATCGTGGCCGCAGTCCGGGCCGCAGACATGGTCGTGATCATGGTGATCGTGATCGAGGAAATGCGGATCGTTTTCCAGGGCGCGCTCGAGGTTGAAGGCCCCCTGGTCGAGCACGCGGGCGAGATCGACGCCGGAACGGCTCGTCTTGTAGATGCGGGCCGAAGGATTGATGGCGCGGACGACATCCTCGATGCGGGCGATCTCTTCCGGCGAGACGAGGTCGGTCTTGTTGATGACGACGACGTCGGCGAAGGCGATCTGGTCTTCCGCCTCGCGGCTGTCTTTCAGCCGCAGCGGCAGGTGCTTGGCATCGACGAGGGCGACGACGGCATCGAGTTCGGTCTTGGCGCGGACATCGTCATCCATGAAGAAGGTCTGGGCGACGGGAACCGGATCGGCCAGGCCGGTGGTCTCGACAATGATGCCGTCGAAGCGGCCGGGGCGGCGCATCAGGCCCTCGACGACACGGATCAGGTCGCCGCGCACGGTGCAGCAGACGCAGCCGTTGTTCATTTCGTAGATTTCTTCGTCCGACTCGACGATCAGGTCGTTGTCGATGCCGATCTCGCCGAATTCGTTGACGATGACCGCGTATTTCTTGCCGTGGTTTTCGGAGAGGATGCGGTTGAGCAACGTCGTCTTGCCGGCGCCGAGATAGCCGGTGAGGACGGTAACGGGAATGGGCTTGGCGGTGGCGGTTTCGGTCATGGGAGCCTCGAATGGGAGCTTGGGCCTTGTGGGCGTCGCCTTCCATATAAGGACGAGCGCCAGCCAGTTCAAAGCCTTTGTTGCGTTATGCGATACCGTTTCGCGGGAGGCCGCTGCGGGCAGGGATATTATGTCAATATATAGGCATCGAATGCATGCACGTCCCGCAACAATTCGATGATGCCCTTCACCGCATAGGCAACCAGTTCCTCACCCCGCGCGGCGGTGGCGTTTGCGGCGTTGCCGGCGACGCCGTCAGGGTTGAGATCGGACATCTTCCAGCCGAAGGCGTGCGGGCCGTAGGCGCGCAGGTGGTGGAAATTCCGTACAAACTCCGTCTGCCGGGACGGGAAGGCGGCGGCTTTCGACATGTCGACACGGTCGGGATGAAGTGCCAGCATCACCGAGGTTTCGATGTCGCCGCCGTGGATGTCGATTGCCTTGTCTTCGGCCGAGATCCAGCCGTCGGGTTGGCCGAAGCGGGTCCAGCTGGTTGCCACCGCCAGCATGCCGAAGCGCACCCGCGCCTCCGTGGCGACGATGGTCATCAGCGGCGCGTTGCCGCCATGGGCGTTCAGCATCACGAATTTGCGGATGCCCTGGCGGTGCAGCCCCTCGGCGATGCCGAGCCAGCGATGGACGGCTTCGTCGAAGGCCAGCGTGCGTGTGCCGGCGACGTCCATGTGTTCCATCGAATATCCGACCGGCTCCACCGGCAGGAAGGTCGCGGGCAGGCCGGCGGGCAGCGTTTCGGCGACGCGGGCGGCGATACCGGCGGCGATGAGGCTGTCGGTTTCGAACGGCAGATGCGGCCCGTGCTGCTCGTGGGCGCCGAGCGGCAGGACGGCGATCCAGTCCTTGCGCGCCTTCGGTTTCAGCTTCGGATCGTTGTCTGCAAAGTTCGGCATCGGCTGCTGCATCTGGCGAATATCTCTGTCTTTCTATAAGGATGGACCAGGGAAACATAACGTGGGTTTTGAACCGCGAAAAGGAAGGCCGGAAGGCATGGGCAAGAAGAAAGACGCCAAGAAGCACAAATCCGGCAGGAAAAAAGATCATCCGGACGTCGGCGCGGCGGATCTGGCACAGGCCATCACCCAGGCGGCGCGCTCCATGCGCACCACCTTGTCGCGCAATCTTCTCGAAGGCGGGCTTTATGCCGGCCAGGACGGGGTGATCGTGGCGCTGACGGAAGCGGACGGCCTGACCGCCGGCGCTTTGGCGCAACGCCTCGGCGTCAAGGCACCGACCATGACGCGCACCATCGGCCGCATGGAGGTTCAGGGGTTCGTCGAGCGCCGCCCCGACGAAACGGACCAGCGCCTGACCAAGGTCTATCTCACCGAGAACGGCCGGAGCAGCACCGAACTCATCGCCCGTGCCGTGGCGGCGTGCGACGCGCTTGCCCTCAAGGGTTTTTCCGACAAGGAGGTCCGAACGCTGGTCCGGCTGCTCCGAACGTTGGATGCCAACCTGCAGGGCGAAGAAATCGCTGCCGAGGATGAGGAGGAGTAGCCGTTTTATGACGCTTTTTTGAAAGCAGGCGATTGCGGAGAGGGGCTAAACCGTTTAATTAAAATTTTTAATTCGGCGGATAGAGATGTTGCCGGTTGAGCGCGCGTGAGGCGGGGGAGGAACGGTGGCTCAAAAGATCAAACTGTCGACCATTGCGGAAACGCTGGGGATCTCCACCGCAACCGTATCCCTTGCCTTACGCGACAGCCCGCTGGTGGCGACCACCACCCGCGACCGGATCAAGGAACAGGCGCGCGCCCTCGGCTATATCTACAATCGCCGCGCCGCCAGCCTGCGCACCTCGCGCTCCGGCATCATCGGCGTCGTCGTGCACGACATCATGAACCCGTTCTACGGCGAAATCCTCAAGGCGATCGAAAGCGAGCTGGACCGCAGCCAGCATACCTTCATCCTGTCCAACCACTACGATTCGGTGGAGAAGCAGCGCAGCTTCGTCGAGACGCTTTTGCAGCTCGGCGGCGACGGCGTGATCATGTCGCCGGCCATCGGCACGCCCATCGAGGACATGAAGCTGGCCGAGGACAACGGCATGCCGGCCATCCTCGTCGCCCGCTCGATGGAGGGCGTCGACATGCCCACCTATCGCGGCGACGACAGCTACGGCATTTCGCTTGCCACCAATCACCTGATCAGCCTCGGCCATCGCACCATCGCGATGATCGGCGGCACCGACCAGACGTCGACCGGGCGCGACCGTTACCAGGGATATGTCAATGCGCTCCGCAAGGCCGGCATGGAGGTCGATCCCGACCTGCGCATTCCGGGGCCGCGCTCGAAACAGGGCGGTTTCGAGGCCGCCGTGCATTTCCTGTCCCTGCCGCAGAAACCGACGGCCGCCGTCTGCTGGAACGATCTCGTCGCCATCGGCCTGATGAACGGCATCGCCCGCGCCGGCCTCGTACCCGGCCGGGATATTTCGGTGACCGGTTACGACGATCTGGAGGAGGCGGCGATCGCCACGCCGGCGCTGACCACCGTCTGGAATGGCCAGGCCGAGGTTGGGCGGCTCGCGGCGCGGGCGCTGCTCGACAAGCTCATCGGCAGCCATGAGCCGGACGGTATCCACCTCATCAAGCCGGAGATGCGCATCCGCCAGTCCACCGGTCCCATCAGCAATCGCCTGTAAGGCATGTCTGCCTCTCGCCAAGGCGCGGGCATGCTCCATATCATTTGTTTCCCGCAATTCCGCAAACAGACCGTCTTGTTTTACCGCCGGAATCGCTCCTGCCATCCTGGATAGATCCCATGCCGCAATCCGATATCGCCATCCTCATCCCCGGCCAGATCAACCGTCGGGTCACCGAGCGCCTGGAAGCGCGCTACACGGTGATTCCCGTCGAGCGCGGAGCCACCTTGCCGCTGGATGCGGCAACGGCTGCCACCGTTCGCGGGGCGGCGGTGTCCGGCAGCTTTCCGACGGGCTGGTTCGATGCGCTGCCCAACCTGGAAATCATCGGCAATTTCGGTGTCGGTTATGACGGCGTCGACGTGCGCGCCGCTGCGGAGAGAAAGATCGTCGTCACCAATACGCCGGATGTCCTCAATGATGAGGTGGCCGATACCACCATCGGCCTGCTGCTCAACACGCTGCGCCGTCTGCCGCAGGCGGAAAACTACCTCAGGGCCGGACGCTGGGTGGCGGAGGGGGCGTTCCCCCTGTCGCCGTTGTCGTTGCGCAGCCGGCATGTCGGGCTTTTCGGCCTCGGCCGCATCGGCCTCGAAATCGCCCGCCGGCTCGAAGCCTTCAAGGTCAAGGTGAGCTACCATACCCGCACGCCGCGCACCGACGTCGCCTATGACCATTTCGCCTCGCTGGCCGCGCTGGCGGAGGCGGTCGATACGCTGATCTGCATCGTCCCGAAGACGGTGGAGACGCACAAGGCGGTCGATGCCGCTATTTTCCGGGCGCTCGGCGCCAATGGCGTCTTCATCAATGTCGGCCGCGGCTGGAGCGTCGACGAGGAGGCGCTGGCCGCAGCGCTTGCGGACAAGACCATTGCCGCCGCCGGGCTCGATGTCTTTTATGACGAGCCGAATGTGCCGGAAGCCCTGCTCGGCTTCGACAATGTCAGCCTGCTGCCGCATGTCGCCTCGGCATCGGTGCCGACGCGGCAGGCGATGGCGGATCTGGTGGCCGACAACATCCTCGACTGGTTCGACAAGGGTGCGGCGCGCACGCCGGTGCCGGAGACGCCGTTCCGGAGCGGCTGAAGCCGGCCCTTGCCGCAAGGAGGCCGGGGCCCGCACGGTTTTCCCGTCAATTGGAGCGTTGCAATCGCGTCTGTCGGTCTGTATCCTTGTGATCATGTAAGCGAGGACGGCCTCCCCCTTCATCGGGTTAAGTCCGCCCGGGACGGCCCGGGCATTCTGGAGGAAAAATGCGTTCCGTTCCTGATCGTATCCGTCACGCCGTCAGCTTTGAAATCCTGGGCCTGCTGGCCGTGACGCCGCTGGGTGCCCTGGTGTTCAACATGCCGATGCATGACATCGGCGTCGTGAGCCTCGTCAGCGCCACCATCGCGACCGGCTGGAATTTTGCCTATAACTACATGTTCGATTGGGTGCTGCAGCGGACCGCCGGTACGACCGCGAAAAGCGGCCTGGTGCGCGTTTATCATGCCGTCCTGTTCGAGGTGGGCCTGCTGACGGTGCTGATGCCGTTCATCGCCTGGTATCTCGGCGTTTCGCTCTGGCAGGCACTGGTGATGGACGTCTCGTTCTCGCTTTTCTACATGCTGTACGCCTTCGTCTTCAACTGGGCCTATGATCACATCTTTCCGCTGCCCGAGTGGAAGATACAATCTTCTGAAGTGCAATGACCACTCATCACGATACGTCCGTCGGCGGCTCCGGCAGTCTTTCCGATGGCTCTTCCAGCCGCTGGCCGTTGTTCCGCTGGTTTGCGTCCTCCGCGACGCTGAACGTGCCGCAGGCGGCTGGTCCGGTGGCGTTCTCGCTGCTGGCGCTTGGCCTGACCGGCGAAACCAATGGCGGCGCGGCGATGATCCTGGCGATGACGCTGGCCCAGGTGGCCGGCGCCATTCCGTTGACGCGGTTCGGCAAGACCCTGCCCTCGGCAACGATGCTGAAGCTGCTGGTGGCGTTCCGCACCCTGGCGCTGGGCGCAATCGTGGTCTGCGCCGCCTATCAAGTTGCCTTTCCGTGGCTCATCCTGCTCGCGGCCGTCGCAGGCTCGGTCAATGGAGCCGCCTTCGGTTACCTGCGTTCCGTTCTTAACCAGCTTGCGCCGGCATCGAAGTTGCCGCGGGCGCTGGGGATCGCGGCGACGCTCAACGAGGCGACCTTCGTTCTGGCCCCGGTGGCAGCCTCGGGCCTGGGCACGATCTCGCCCGTCTTTGCGCTTCTAGCCATCACGCTTCTGGGCGCCCTGCCGGCATTTCTCGTTCCTCATGTGCGTTCGGCGCATATGGAGGACCTGCCCCATGCCAAAGGCTCGATCCTCAGCCCGGCAATCCTGCTGTGGCTCATCTGTGCCGCTGCAGGCGGCGCCGCCGTCGCAGCCATCGAGATCGGCGCGGTGGCGCTGGCCTTGAACTTCGGTTATGCGCCGGCCCTGGCAATCCTGTTCACGGTTCCCTTGTGTCTGGCCTCGGTCAGCGGCGGCATATGGGTCAGCGTGCGTAACCGCATGGCAACACGCAACGCCGTGCTGGCGCAGCTCTCGGTCATGACGATCGGGTCGGTGATGGCCGCGCTCAATCATTCGATCGGTCTCACCGTTGCCGGCGCCGTGCTGATCGGCTTCGTGCTCGCACCCCTGGCGACCCACTATTCGCTCAGCCTCGACGCGCTGGCGCCGCCGCAGAGGCGACCGGAAGTCTTCGCATTGTTGCGTACGGCCAATGCGCTGGGCGTCATCTCCGCAAGCGCATTGCTGACCGTCGCGTCCCTGCCGGTGGCCTTGGTGGCGATCATGGCCATGATGATCACAGTGACGCTGGCGGTCGCCATCACTCGGCCATCATGACGCATTAATAAACCATTTAGCAAGTTTCACGCGGCATCCTGTCACCAGTCCCAGTGATTCCAGGAGACGGCAGATGAGGATTTTCACAGTTGCGGCAGCGGCCGTCATGGTCGGCGCCATCAGCTGGGTGCTCTTGCCCCAGACCTCCCCGCATGTCGATCCGATCGTTTCGGGTTCCATCCATCGCGATGCGCCGCAGCGGTTTTCGGTCACGAGCAATGCCGGCCAGAGCGCATGCATGGCCGAGCGCGGCGAACCCGTCTCGCGCCGCAGCCGCGAATTCAACGCGCCTGCGGATTGCAATGCCGTCTGGCCGGGTCTGGCGTCGGCGAAAACCTGGACGGAAAACGAGGACGGCACCGTCATCCTGGCCGATGCCAGCGGCGAAGCCGTGCTGATGATCGTGGCGGGCGACGGCCCCGGTTACGAGGCCATCGAACCGGCCGAAGCCGACATCGCCCTGCGCACCGCCGATTGAGCCGGCGCCGCCTTCTCGGCGGCATAGGCCCGCACCGCATCGCCGAATGCCTCGAACAGCTTGCGCGACGGCTGGTCCGTCTCGGCCCAGTATTCCGGATGCCACTGCACGCCGATGGCAAAACCCTTGGCGTCGATCACCGAAACCGCTTCGACGGTGCCGTCTTCGGCGATGGCTTCCACCTGCAGCCGCGGCGCAGTCTTCGAGATCGCCTGCCGGTGCAGCGAGTTGACCTGAACCGAGCCGGTGCCGATGTAGCGCGCGATGCAGGACCCTTCCTTGATGTGCACGTCCTGGCGGATGGCGTAAGCCGCTTCCCGCGGCACGCCGTCGGGCTTGCGGTGGTCCCACATGCCCGGCATGTCCTGGATCTCGGTGGCCAGCGTGCCGCCCAGCGCGACGTTCAGTTCCTGGATACCGCGGCAGATGGCGAGCAACGGAATGCCGCGTTCGAGCGCCCGGCGGATCAGCGGCAGCGACGTCGCGTCACGCGCGGGATCGAACGGTCCGTCGCTTTCGCGCACTTCCGCGCCGTAGAGTGCCGGATGGACGTTGGTGGCGGAGCCCGAAACGAGCAGTCCGTCGACACGGTCGAGCAGGGCATCGGGATCGTTGCCGGTTTCGAGCGCCGGCACGATCATCGCCATGACGCCGGACACCTTGTGGATTGCCCGGATGTATTGCGTCTGGACCGCGTGCCAGGTCGTGCTGTCGAACTCCCTGATGTCGGCGGGAACGGCCACGAAAGGCTTGGACATGGAAACTCCGTTCGAAAATGAAATATCTGATCCGTTGTGAGAAACCAGAAATGGGGGCAAGTCAACGGATTTTCACCCTCTTTCGCAATGGTCTTGCCGGAAAATTGTGGCGGGGCCGCAGCCGGCCGGCGTTCTTGTGCTCCATTGTCGCGAAATGGCCTCAAACGGCGTCGATTCACGCCGTCCGTGCGCCAAAAGAATAACAGTTTCAACGCTTGAAACCGGCAGGGCAACATGTTTAGCTCCTGCCATTGCTGCGTGTCTTCAGAGGAAAAAGGGCAGGCGGCGCCACAAGAGGGAGGCATGTTTATGGATCGTCGTTCATTCATCAAAAAGGCGGGTGTCGCGGGCGCCGGTGCTGCTGCGGCATCGGTCTTGGCAGCACCTGCAATCGCCCAGGAAAACCCGAAGATCACCTGGCGCCTGACGTCATCGTTCCCGAAGAGCCTGGATACGATCTTCGGTGGCGCTGTCGATATCGCCAAGCATGTTTCGGATGCCACGAGCGGCAATTTCACGATCCATCCATTTGCGGCCGGCGAAATCGTCCCGGGCCTGCAGGCGGCCGACGCCGTCAGCGAAGGCTCGGTGGAAATGTGCCATACGTGCTCCTATTATTACGTCGGCAAGGACCCGACCTTCGCGATCGGCACGGCCATTCCCTTCGGTCTCAATGCGCGCCTGACGAACTCCTGGTACTACGAAGGCAACGGCAATACGCTGATGAACGAGTTTTACGCCGGGCATAATCTCTACGGCATGATCTCGGGCAACACCGGTGCCCAGATGGGCGGCTGGTTCCGCAAGGAGATCAACACCGTCGAGGACCTCAAGGGCCTGAAGATGCGTATCGCCGGCCTCGCCGGCAAGGTCGTCGAGAAGCTCGGCGTCATCCCGCAGCAGATCGCCGGCGGCGACATCTACCCGGCGCTGGAAAAGGGCACTATCGACGCCGCCGAATGGGTTGGCCCTTATGACGACCACAAGCTCGGCTTCAACAAGGTGGCGAAATATTACTACTACCCGGCCTTCTGGGAAGGCGGTCCGGTCATCCACTCCTTCGTCAACCTCGCCAAGTGGAATGCCCTGCCGAAGAATTACCAGACGGTGCTTATCGACGCCTGCGCCTTTGCCAACACCAGCATGATGGCGAAATACGACCAGAAGAACCCGCTGGCCGTCAAGCAGCTGGTTGCCGAAGGCACGGTGCTGCGGCCGTTCAGCCAGGAGATCCTTGAGGCCGCCTATGGCGCGGCCCAGAGCGTCTATGCCGAAATCACCGCCGGCAACGCCGCCTTCAAGAAGATCTATGACGATCAGGTCGCCTTCAAGAAGGAAGGTTACCTCTGGATGCAGCTGTCGGAATACACCTTCGATACCTTCATGATGATCCAGCAGCGCGCCGGCAAGCTCTGATCGGGATTCTGCGCCTCCCATTGCTGCACAATGCAAGACCCCGGATCGATGATCCGGGGTCTTTTGATAAGCGAAGAGCGGTCCTTACTGGATGATCGGCGGCTGGCTGAGATCGACCTTCGGCTTCTGTTCCGGTTTCTGCTCGCCGCCGGCCGGTTGTTCGCCGGGCAGGCCGTCCAGCGCCGGCAGGCTGAGGCCCGGCAGCTGTGTGTTGCCCTTGTCGTCGGAGCCGATCGGCGGCAGGCCGAAATTCGGCATCTGGTCGCCGGTGTTCTCGCCGAAGCCCGGCACGATGATGTTGATCGAGTTCGGATCGACCTGCGGCCCCTTGTCCAGCCAATGCGTCACCGATTGCGGCCAGAAGATCACCACGGCCACCAGGATCAGCTGCATCACCAGCCAGGGCAGGGCGCCCATGTAGATGTCCGTCGTCTTCACCTCCCGCGGCGCGATGGAGCGCAGGTAGAAGAGCGCGAAGCCGAATGGCGGGTGCATGAAGCTGGTCTGCATGTTGATGCAGATCAGCACGCCGAACCAGATGAGATCGATGCCGAGCGCCTGCGCCACCGGTGCCAGCATCGGGATGACGATGAAGGCGATTTCGAAGAAATCCAGGAAGAAGGCGAGGATGAAGATGAAGATGTTGACGAAGATCAGGAAGCCGATCGGGCCGCCCGGCAGGCCGGTCAGCAAGTGTTCGATCCACAAGGAGCCATCCATGCCCTGGAAGACCAGGCTGAAGCACGTGGAGCCGATGAGGATGAACACCACCATCGAGGTGATGTGCATCGTCGAGCTCATGCCCTGGCGGATCAGCGGCCAGGTCAGGCGGCGGTGCATGGCGGCGAGCGCCATGGCGCCGACGACGCCGAGCGCGCCGGCTTCCGTCGGCGTGGCAAGCCCCATGAAGATCGTGCCGAGCACCAGGAAGATCAGCACGATCGACGGGATCATGCCGGCCAGCACCTTGAAAAGCAGCTTCATGTCCAGCTCGCCGCGCACCTCCGGCGGCAGCGGCGGCATGTCCTTCGGCCGGACGATCGACAGAATCAGGATGAAAACGAGAAAGATCGCCACCTGCAGCAGCGACGGGCCGATGGCGCCGAGATACATGTCGCCGACCGAACGGCCGAGCTGGTCGGCCAGGACGACGAGCACCAGCGACGGCGGGATGAGCTGGGTGATCGTTCCCGAGGCGGCGATGACGCCGGTCGCCAGTCGCTGGTTGTAGCCGTAACGCAGCATGATCGGCAGCGAGATCACGCCCATGGTGATGACCGAGGCGGCCACCGTGCCGGTGATGGCGCCGAGGATGGCGCCGACGACGATGACGGCATAAGCGAGGCCGCCGGGGATGGCGCCGAACAGCTTGCCGGTTCCTTCGAGCAGGTCCTCGGCCAGGCCGCAGCGTTCGAGGATCGCGCCCATGAAGGTGAAGAAGGGGATGGCCAGCAGCAGGTCGTTGGAGACGATACCGAAGAAGCGATGCGGCAGCGCCTGCAGGAAGACCGGGTCGAAATGTCCGGTCAGGATGCCGATGACGCCGAAAAACAGGCCGACGGCTGCCAGCGAGAAAGCCACCGGGAAGCCGTAAAGCATGAAGAGGATCATGCCCACGAACATCAGGGGCGGCATAATTCCGTAGGTAAACAAGGGTGGTTTCCTTCTGATCCCGGCGGGCGCTTATTGCAGCGGCTTTTCGTATTTGGTGTCGAGCTTGATCCAGCCGCCGAGGGCGGCGATGCGCTTGATCAGTTCGGACAGGCCTTGCGCGGCAAGGAACAGGAAGCCGAGGACCAGCACCAGCTTGACCGGCCAGCGAATGAGGCCGCCGGCATTCGACGACATCTCCCCTTGTGAAAAGGAGGTGACGAAAACCGGCCAGCAGGCCCAGGCGAGATAGAGGCAGGCGGGCAGGAGGAAGACCACGATGCCGATCATGTCCACCAGCAGCCGGGCGCGCTCGGAGATCGCACCGTAAATCAGGTCGACGCGGACATGCTCATTCATGCGCAGCGTGTAGGATGCGCCCATCAGCACGATGAAGGCGAACATATACCACTGGATTTCCAGCCAGGCGTTGGAACTGTAGCTGAAGGTGTAGCGGATGATGGCGTTGGCTGCGCTGACGAGACAGCAGAACAGGACGGCATATTCGCAGAGATAACCCATTGCCTTGTTGAATGCGTCGATGCCGCTGCTGATCTTGAGCAGTACCGTCATCTTGTCCTCCTTCCCCATTTTCATGCCTGCGGTGGGACGGACCGGCGGCATTTTTTATGTGATGCCAAAGCGCTTTGGCATCACGATCTCCTCCTCTCAATGCATAGAGGAAAAACGAAGCCTCGCGCAACACGCCTTTTGGCGGAGATCGGTGGCTGCGCCGCTCCGGCCGGCCAGCCGGAAACGGCCCCAAATATCGAAAAACAGGCGGAGGTATCGTTTCAGCCCGAAATCAAATCTTAAAACGTTTCGCCTATGGTCCGCGGCGCGCATAGGGAACTCATGATGAAGACTCGAAGCCCGAACGGCGTTCCGACAGAGGTGTATCTGTCGTTCGTCGCTTCTTTGTTCGGCAACCGCAAGACCTTGTTTACCGGCATGATCGTTCATGTCGTGACCTATGCTGCCGTCTACGCAAAAAGCGGCGATGCCTTCTACATCTACCTCACCGCGGTCTTCGCCTGCGTCTGCCTGTTCCGCATCTACTGGTTCGGCCGTTTCGACCGCACCGACAAGAACACGCTCGGCCGCAGCGATATCGCAGAATGGGAACTCCGCTACCTCTATGGCGGCGTGGCCACCACCGCCATTCTCGGCATCGGCAGCGGTTATTCGATCTATTTCCTGCGCGATTCATTCTGCGAGCTTGCCTGCATCTCGGTTACCCTGGCCTCGATGGTCTCGGTCGTCGGGCGCAATTACGGGTCCAGCAAGGCGGTCAACCTGCAGACGCTGAGCGCCTGCGTGCCGATCATGATCGGTTTCCTGCTGGTCGGCGATCCGTTCATGGCCGTGCTGGCGGTGCTGCTCGTTCCCTTCCTGCTGACGACGCGGATGATGGCGAACGGCGTGCGCGAATTCCTCTACAATTACGTCATCGCCTCGCGCGAGGTGTCGCTGATCGCCGACCGGTTCGATACGGCGCTGAACAACATGCCGCACGGCCTGTTCATGGTCGACGGCAACAACCGCATCCAGGTGGCCAACCGCAAGGCCTGTGAACTGCTGCATCTCGGCAACCAGGCGAGCCTGAAAGACTGCGATCTCGACGTCGTGCTGCGTTACGGTTCGCGGCAAAGTTTTGTCGACGGCTCGCTGCCGTCATTGATCCAGCGCCAGCTGACGCAACTGACGGACGGCTCCTTGTCCCGCACGCTGGTGGAGTTCTCCGACAACCTGTTCCTGGAGTTCACGGCAAGCCGCCGGCCGGATGGCGTCGTCGTGCTGATCTTCGAGGATGTGACGCCGCGCATTCGCGCCGAGCGGCGCATCCTGCACATGGTGCGCTACGATCCGCTGACGGGCCTTCCCAACCGCGAATTCTTCGTGGAAAGCGTGCAGGACTGGTTCAGGCGGCACGATGGCGGCGGCAAGGTCGGCTTCCTGATCCTCGACGTCGACGAATTCAAGCATGTCAACGACATGAAGGGCCATGTCACCGGCGACCGCCTGCTCTGCCGCGTCGCCGACGAGTTGCAGCGCATTGTCGGCGACGCGACGATCGTCGGCCGCTTGATGGGCGACCAGTTCGTGCTGTTCTTCCCCGACGAGGGCGGGGTCGATCTCGATGCCCGCATCCGGGAGACGCATGAGGCGATCTGCGGTTTCTACGAAGTCGACGGCACGACCTTCCGCGTATCCTTCAGCGCCGGTTACGTCATCCTCGGCAGCGACGAGTTCCGTCAGGAGGAATGGCAGATCAAGGTGGACCTGGCGCTCTTCGAGGCCAAGTCGCGCGCCAAGGGAAGCTGCGTCGCCTTCGAGCAGGAAATGGATGCCCGTTACGTCGAGCGCCAGAAGCTCAAGGTCGATCTCGGAGAGGCCGTCGAGCAGGGTGGCCTGCACGTGGTCTACCAGCCGATGTACAAGCCGAACGGCACCCGCATCGAATGCTGCGAAGCGCTGGTTCGCTGGGTGCATCCCGAGCGCGGCTCCATTCCGCCGAATGTCTTCATCCAGATTGCCGAGGAAATGGGGATCGTCTCCGAGATCACCCGCTTCGTCCTGCAGCAGGCTTGCGCCGACTGTGCCTCGTGGCCCGGCGACATCGGCGTCTCCGTCAACCTGTCGGTCCAGGATCTGCGCAACGAGAACATCCTGGACGTGGTATCGGATGCTCTGGGCGAGGCAGGTCTGCCGGCCTCGCGGCTGCATCTCGAAGTCACCGAAGGCTCGCTGCTGGCCGAGATGGGTGTTGCGCGCAGCATCCTCACGCATTTGCGCAGCCGTGGCGTCACTATTGCCATCGACGATTTCGGCACCGGTTTTTCAAGCCTCAGCTATCTCGATAACCTGCCTGTGGACGTCATCAAGATCGACAGGTCCTTCGTGCGCAACATCAGCGAGGAGGCGCGGGGTTTCAGGCTGCTGCGCGGCATCGTCCACCTGTCACGCGAACTCGACCTGCGCATCGTCGTCGAGGGCGTCGAGACCGAGGAGCAGTTGATGCTGTTGAACAAGTATCAGTGCGCCGATCTCATCCAGGGATACGTCTTCTCGGTTCCGTTGCCCTCCAAGAGCCTGCTCGGGCTGATGGAAGCCCTGGCGAGCAAGTCTGCCGCCATGCTGCGCCAGAAGAAAATGGTCTGAAATTCCCATCTTCATCGGCCGTTTCGTTAACGGCCCCAGCGCGTTAACCATATTGGTTAAGTGGTTGTTAACCTTAATAAATGGTATTTAGTTCAAATTGCAGATACACGTTGTGTCCTGCAGCCTCCCCGTATCATTAAGTGTTTGTTAACGCTGACGGGGATGTATGATGAGCCAAGCGATCGAGACTGGAGTAGAGCCTTCCGGCGGTTTCAACGGCAAACTGATGCGGCTTCTCGACGGGGTCGAATATCGCCGGGTCGAAACCTCCGAGGATATGGAGGATATCGCCCGCATCCGTTACAAGGCCTACAAGATGGCCGACATTCTGCCGCTCAAGGGATCGACGCTGATCGACGACATCGATTTCGATCCCAATGCCTTTGTTTTCGGGGTCTATTATCAGGAACGGCTGATCAGTACCGTGCGGGTGCATCACGTGACGCCGGAGCATCGCGTCAGTTCCTCCGGCAGCGTCTTCCCGGATGAGATCGACGGCTTTCTCGATGCCGGCATGTCGCTGATCGATCCGGTGCGTTTTGCCGCCGATCCCCAGGTGATGCGGGAGATGCCGGCCATCCCTTACCTGACGCTGCGCATCGCCACCATGGCTTCCGACTATTTCGGCACGGATCGGGTGCTGCAGCTCGTCAGCCCGCAGCATGCGGCATTCTATCGCCGCGTCTTCCAGGCCGACGTGCTCGTCGAGCCGCAGAAGAACAGGGGCAAATACAACATCGAGCTCACCCTGATGGCGACGCGCGTCAAGGAGGTGTTGCCGAAACTCTATGTGCGCTATCCGTTCTTCAAATCGGAAGCCTTCGAAAGGCGCATGATGTTTTCCCGCGTTTCCGACACCGGCATCACCCCGCTCACCATCCTGCCGACAGCCCGGTTCGTCACCGCGCATTAACTTTGAGGCGATGGAACGAAAGCGTTGGTCGCGCGTTTACCGCGAGTGATATTATAGCCATTTCCGGAGGAAAATATGGAAGACGCACAGGTCGGGTGGATCGCGGCAATCATCATCGGCGGCATTGCAGGCTGGCTTGCAGAAAAATTCATGAACAGCAACATGGGCTTGTTGATGAATATCCTGCTCGGCATCGTCGGAGCGATCATCGCCAACGCCTTGCTGTCGGTTTTCGGCATCGCGCTCGGCGGCTGGCTGGGCTACCTGATTGCCGGTTTTATCGGCGCCTGCATCCTGATCGCGCTCGGACGGGTGATCCGACGATAGCGGCACGATTTTCCAGATTCTGAACTTGCAAACAGGGCCGGTTTCTTTGGAACCGGCCCTGCTGCGTCATCATCTCCATTGCGCTTTTCCACCGTGTTGTGTAGGGCTGCATTGGACGTGTGTTCGTCGTGGAATGCGCGATCCGAAAGATTCGGCAGGGTGCCGCCGCGGGTCGACGGGGATCCGGCGCACCGGTGGCAGGGAGATTGATTTATGAGCGAGCATCACAACGGTCCGGTAGAAACCGGTGCGCCGATGAACTATCCGGAACACGAGAAGACCTACACGATGTTCATCAACGGTGCGAAGTACGGCACCATGATCATCGTCGTCCTGCTGATCGCCATGGCCGCTGGCTTCTTCACCACGGCCGGCTTCCTCGGCAGCGTGATTCTCTTCATCCTTCTGAACATCGCTGGTTTTTTCTTGCTCCGTTAATTCGCGGGCACGGAAGCAGCTTTGACGAATAGGGCGCGGACGGGGAGACCCGGCCGCGCAATCCCGTTGTCATCGACAGGCGTGAACGGAAGCCGGCAAGATCGTCTGGAAGGCTGGCGGTTTCGTGACGCTGGCATTGGTCTCGCGACGTCGAAGCGTCGGCAATATACGACCTACGTCCCCGCCAATCTTTCAAGATGCGCAAGGATGCCGTAGTGCTTTGAAAGCTGCATAATTCCTGGAATCGATTCCAATTTCAGGAATTATGCAGTCATGCAGATTTTCAGGTGCCGCTGCCGCGCGTGCGCGCCAGGCCATCCTTGGCCGGCGTGTATTTCGGGTCGAGCCGCAATGCGTGCGAATAGGATTTCGCCGCCTTGGCCTTGTCGCCGCGACGCTCGTAGACGAGAGCCTGGTTGGCCCAGGATTCGGCGACGTTTCCGTTCAACTCGATGGCGTGGTTGAAATCGGCGAAGGCATTGTCGTCGTCGTTCAGAGCCAGATAGGAGATGCCGCGGCCGTTATAGGGTTCGGGCGAGTTGGACGACAGCGAGATCGCCTTGGCGAAGTCGTCGATCGCCTTTTCGTGCTGGCCGCGCTTCTGCAGGATCAGGCCGCGATTGTGATAGGCGCGGCCGTCCGTCGTGTCGAGCTGGATGGCACGGTTGAAATCGTTGAACGCCTCGTCCATGCGGCCGGCCTGGCGGTAAAGATTGCCGCGGCCGATATAGGCGACGTCATAATTGGCGTTGATCTGCAGCGCGGCGTTGTAATCCGCCGCAGCTTCGCCGAGCTTGCCCATGTTGCGATAGACCAGCGCGCGGTTGGCGTAGGCCTGGTAGAAGCGCGGGTTGATCTGGATGGCGCGGTTGAAGTCATCGAGGGCCCGGCTGAACTGCCCGGCGCGGCCATAGGCCGATCCGCGGACGTTGTAGCCTTCCGGATCGTTCGGATTGCTGTTGATGACGCCGGACAGGGAAGCGATATTTTCTTCCGACCCCTGTTCCCTCTCGACCTTGATCATGTCGTCGGTCGACGCCGTCTGGCAGCCGGTGAGGGCGCAGGCGGAAAACAACATCATCGCGGCAGCGGAAACGTAGCCGCTGATGGAAAAACGCACCGGGCTCGCCGTCGTGAAAGAAGCAGGTTTGATGGTCATCTCAGCCAATCGTCAGTCTCGCATCGCAATCGGCCGTCAAACGCCTTGCCGATTACCGTCCCCGCGAGAGAACCAAAAAAAGCGGCGGCGAACACATCGCCCCCGCCAGACATGCAATTGGATTACGTCGAAATGACGACGGTTCACCGAGCCGAGGGGCGGCCGCTGACAAGGCCTTCGCGGATGGCGCGTTTGCGCGCCAGCTTGCGAACGCGGCTCAGGGCTTCAGCCTTTTCACGTACACGCTTTTCGGAGGGTTTCTCGAAGTGGTCCCGCATTCTCATTTCGCGGAAAATGCCTTCGCGCTGCATTTTCTTTTTCAGGACGCGGAGCGCCTGATCGACATTGTTATCGCGGACAAGTACCTGCACGTGAAATCCCGTTCCTTCGATCTGGTGGTGTCGGAGCGCAGAAAACGCCAGACAAAAAAATCGTGTTCGCGCAGGCAGAACCTGGCGATTTTGCGATGCAGCTAACAGATCGTGGCCGAAAAGTCCAGAGAGTATGTTGTTTCTCCCAGGATAAAATCCTATTCCTGAGGGCAGGCAAGGCCGCGTGTCGAAAGCCGTGCTTGAATGCGTCGCAAAAGAGCCGTTGTGTCGGCATTGGATTTGCGATTTCTTGTTTCGACCAGTTCAGGCCTGATCCACAGGAGTAAGACGCGAATGCGCAAATATTCGGTTTTTGCCGTCGTCCGCGAGGCGATGCGCGGACATAAGGGCTGGGAGGCGCAATGGGCCTCGCCCGAGCCGCGCAAGGAATACGACGCCATCATCGTCGGCGGCGGCGGGCACGGCCTGGGTGCTGCCTATTATCTGGCCAAGGAGCACGGCATCACCAATGTCGCGGTTCTGGAAAAGGGCTGGATCGGCGGCGGCAACACCGGTCGCAATACGACGATCATCCGTTCGAACTATCTCTACGAAGAGAGCATGGACATCTACGAACATGCCCTCAAGCTGTGGGAAGGCCTGAGCCAGGACCTCAACTACAACGTCATGTATTCGCCGCGCGGCGTGATGATGCTGTCGCACAACATCCACGACCAGCAGTCCTTCAAGCGCCACGTCCACGCCAACCGTCTTTACGGCATCGACAACGAATGGCTGACGCCGGAGCAGGCCAAGGCCTATTGCCCGCCGCTCGACATCGCCAAGACCGCCCGCTACCCGATCAACGGTGCGGCCCTGCAGCGCCGCGGCGGCACCGCCCGCCATGACGCGGTCGCCTGGGGTTATGCCCGCGGCGCTTCCGATCGCGGCGTGCACATCATCCAGAATTGTGAAGTCACCGCCATTCGCCGCGGCCCTGACGGCGTCGTCATCGGCGTCGATACCAACCGCGGTTTCATCGGCGCCAAGAAGATCGGCGTTTCGGCCGCCGGCCACACCTCTGTCATCATGAACATGGCGGATGTGCGGGTACCGCTGCAATCGAGCCCGCTGCAGGCGCTGGTTTCCGAGCCGCTGAAGCCGATCTTCCCCTGCGTCGTCATGTCGAACACCGTGCATGCCTATATTTCGCAGTCCGACAAGGGTGAACTCGTCATCGGCGCCGGCACCGACCAGTATAATTCCTACTCGCAGACCGGCGGCATCCAGATCATCGAGCACACGCTCGATGCCATCTGCGAGCTCTTCCCGATGTTCCGACGCGTCAAGATGATGCGCCAGTGGGGCGGCATCGTCGACAACACGCCGGATCGTTCGGCGATCCAGGGCGTCACGCCGGTTCCGGGCCTGTTCGTCAATTGCGGCTGGGGCACCGGCGGCTTCAAGGCGACGCCGGGTTCGGCGCATCTTTTCGCGCATCTGATCGCCCGCGGCGAGCCGCATCGGCTGGCAGCCGGCCTGACGCTCGATCGTTTCCGCACCGGCCGCCTGATCGACGAGGCGGCAGCAGCGGCGGTCGCGCATTGATGATGGCCTCGCTCCTGCCGATCGCCGCCCTGTCGGTTCTGCCGGCAAGTCCCGTGGGAGACTATCTCCCGGGCGTGGGCGATTTTCGGGCGCAGGAGATCAAGAAGGTCCAGAGCGAGAAGGACTGGCCGTTTACCGCTGATGGCGGCCTGCTGATGTGCGCCTATGTGCTCAAGGAGCCGACGGTCTATTTCGTGCCGGATCATCCGGAAAGCGAGACGCCCAGGCCCTACCACATCAGCTACGACGTGGCGGCGATGGCCTTCGTCAATATCGGCCAGACCGATGTGCTCAGGCCCTACGACTCGCTCGAGCAATTGCTGGACAGGATGACGCCCTATGTCGCGCTGGGGCGGCGCCTGTGTGAACAACCCGCCGGGACGGTGATCCCGGACACCGAACTTTAGAGACAGGTCAGGACGATGCTTCTCATCTATTGCCCCTATTGCGAAGAAGAGCGCTCCGAGCTCGAATTCCGCGGCGCCGGCGACGCTCATATCGCCCGGTCGACCAACATCGCCGCGATCTCCGACGAGGAGTTCGAGGCCTATTTTTTCCTGCGCGAGAACCCGAAGGGGATGATTTTCGAGCGCTGGCGCCACATCCATGGCTGCGGCCGCTTTTTCAATGCGGCGCGCGACACGGTCAGCGATCGTTTCGTGAAGACCTACAAGGCCGGCGAGCCGAAGCCGGATCTGCATCCGGCGCCGGCGACCGCCGCCACCGTCGAAACCTACGAGGCCCTGGAAGGAGACGCCCAATGAGCGGCGCCAATCGTATCGCCGGCAAGGGTCGGCTGACGCCTGCCCGGACCGCCCGTTTTACCTTCGACGGCAAGAGCTACACGGCGCTGCAGGGCGATACCGTCGCCTCGGCGCTCTTGGCCAATGGCGTGCACCTGCTCGGCCGTTCGTTCAAGTATCACCGCCCGCGCGGCATCCTGTCGGCCGGGCCGGAGGAGCCGAACGCGCTGCTCGACGTCTCGCGCGATTCCGCCCGCCGCCAGCCGAACGTGCGTGCCACGGTGCAGGAAGTCTTCGACGGCATGAAGGTCGAATCCCAGAACCGCTGGCCGTCGCTCGCCTTCGATGTCGGCGCGGTCAACGACCTGATGTCGCCGTTCTTTGCCGCTGGCTTCTACTACAAGACCTTCATGTGGCCGAAGAAGGCCTGGCACGGCATCTATGAGCCCTTCATCCGCCGGGCCGCCGGCCTCGGCGTTGCGCCGACGGAAGCGGACCCGGATCATTATGCCAGCCGTTATGCCCATTGCGACGTGCTGGTGGTCGGCGCCGGCGTCGCCGGCCTTGCCGCAGCGCTTGCCGCCGCCGAAGCCGGTGCCCGCGTCATTCTTGTCGACGAGCAGCCGGAAGTCGGCGGTGCGCTGCACTTCGACAGCGGCCTGACGGTCAACGGCCAGCCGGGTTACGACTGGGCGCAGGCGACGGCTGCGCGTCTTGCCGCCATGCCGAACGTGCAGGTACTGACCCGCACCACGGCCTTCGGTTATTACAACCACAATTTCGTGGCACTGGCCGAGCGCGTAACCGACCATATCGCCCAGCCGGACAAGAAGCTGCCGCGCGAGCGGCTGTGGCAGGTCCGTGCCAAGCGGGTGGTGCTGGCGACCGGCGCCATCGAGCGCCACATGGTCTTCCCGAAGAACGACCGCCCGGGCATCATGCTTGCTTCGGCCGGCCGCACCTTCCTCAACCACTTCGGCGTCGCCGTCGGTGCCAAGGTCGGGGTCTATACCGCCCATGATTCGGCTTATGAAGCCGCTTTCGATCTCAAGCGGGCCGGTGTCGCCGTCGCTGCTATCGTCGACTCGCGGCAAAATCCGGGTGCAGAGGTGCTGGCGGAAGCCCGCAGGCTCGGCATCGAGGTGCTGAGCGGCCATTCCGTCATCAACACCGCCGGCCGGCTGCGCATCTCGTCCATGACCGTTGCTCGCAACGGCGGTGGCGCCGCGCAGAAGATCGTCGTCGATGCGCTCCTGGTTTCCGCCGGCTGGACGCCTTCGGTGCATCTGTTCTCGCAGTCACGCGGCAAGCTTTCCTTCGAAGGGGAAAAGCAGCGGTTCCTGCCGGGCACCTATGCCCAGGACAGCCTCTCCGTCGGCGCCTGCAACGGGACCGACCAGCTGCAGGCCGCCATCGAAGAAGCGCTGGCAGCCGGCGAGTTGATGGCGCGGGCCACCGGCGCTGCCGGCGGCAATGCCGTGTCGCTCTCCGGCGAAGCCGCCTTCGAATGGACCGGCGGCATGATCGGCGCCTCGGAAGGGGCAGGGCCGGATACCACGGTCAAGGCTTTCATCGACTTCCAGCACGACGTCTGCGCCAAGGACATTCGTCTGGCGGTGCGCGAAGGCATGCACTCGATCGAGCACATCAAGCGCTTCACCACCAACGGCATGGCGTCCGACCAGGGCAAGCTGTCGAACATGCACGGACTGGCGATCGCGGCCGAAGCGCTCGACCGCCCGATCCCGCAGGTCGGCCTCACCACGTTCCGCCAGCCCTATACGCCGGTCACTTTCGGCACGATCATCAGCCATTCGCGCGGCTCGCTCTTCGATCCCGCCCGCAAGACGCCGATGCATGGCTGGGAAGAGGCGCACGGCGCCGAATTCGAGGATGTCGGCAACTGGAAGCGCGCCTGGTTCTACCCGAAGGCCGGCGAAAACATGCATGAGGCGGTCAATCGCGAGTGCAGGACGGTGCGCACCACCGCCGGCCTGTTCGACGCCTCGACGCTCGGCAAGATCGAGGTCGTCGGCCCGGATGCGGCGACTTTCCTCAACCTGCTCTACACCAACGCGTGGGATACGCTGAAGCCCGGCCGTTGCCGCTACGGCATCATGACCCGTGAAGACGGTTATGTGTACGACGACGGCGTCGTCGGCCGCCTTGCCGAAGATCGCTTCCACGTCACCACCACCACGGGCGGTGCGCCGCGCGTGCTGCATCATATGGAAGACTACCTGCAGACGGAATTCCCGCATCTGAAGGTCTGGCTCACTTCGACCACCGAACAGTGGGCGGTCATTGCCGTCCAGGGTCCGAAGGCGCGCGAGATCATCGCGCCACTGGTCGAAGGTATCGACCTGTCGCCGGATGCCTTCCCGCACATGAGCGTTGCGGAAGGCAAGATCTGCGGCGTGCCGACACGGCTGTTCCGCGTTTCCTTCACCGGCGAGCTCGGCTTCGAAGTCAACGTGCCGGCCGATTACGGCCAGGCCGTCTGGGAGGCGATCTGGGCGCAGGCCGAACCGCTGGGCTCCTGCGCCTACGGCACGGAAACCATGCACGTGCTGCGCGCCGAAAAGGGTTACATCATCGTCGGCCAGGATACGGACGGCACGGTAACCCCCGATGATGCCGGCGTCGCCTGGGCTGTCTCCAAGAAAAAGGCCGATTTCGTCGGCATCCGCGGCCTCAAGCGTCCGGACCTGATGCGGGAAGGCCGCAAGCAGCTCGTCGGCCTGCTCACCAAGGATCCGTCCGTGGTGCTGGAAGAGGGCGCGCAGATCGTCGCCGATCCGAACCAGCCGAAGCCGATGACCATGCTCGGCCACGTCACCTCGTCCTACTGGTCGGAGAATTGCGGCCGTTCCATCGCCTTCGCGCTCGTCGCCGGCGGTCGCGCCCGCGTCGGCCAGACGCTGTACATCCCGATGCCGGACCGCACCATCGCCGCGGAGGTGACCGACACCGTGTTCTTTGACAAGGAAGGAGCCCGTATCAATGGCTGACCTGACGCAAGCTGTCCGCCGCGCGCCCCTCACGGGTCTGCATGGCGGCTCCTCCACGGTGCGCCTGACGCCCGCCGCCCCGGCAAGCCACATTTCACTGCGGGCCGGCCCGGATGCCGTCTTTGCCCTGTCCGGCGCGCTCGGCCTCGATTTGCCGACCCGCCCGAAGGGCTCCGCCTCTGCCAACGGCCGCACCGCCATCTGGCTCGGGCCGGACGAGTGGCTGGTGATCGACGAGAACGGCGCGGACCTCGTTGCCATCGCCGGCTCGTCCGGCGCGCTGCATGCGGCAACCGATGTCTCCCACCGCAACACCGCGATCATCGTCGCCGGCCCCGGCGCCGCGTCGGCGATCAATGCCGGCTGCCCGCAGGACCTGTCGCTTGCCGTCTTCCCGGTCGGCGCCGGCTCGCGTACCATCCTCGGCAAGGCCGAGATCGTGCTGCTGCGCCTCGCCGAGGACACGTTCCGCGTCGAATGCTGGCGGTCGTTTTCGACCTATGTTTTCGGCATGCTGACGGAGGGTGCGGAAGACGCCAGCGCTTGAGAGGTTCAAGTTCGGCCAGGGAGTTTTCTGTTCTGCTGAAGCGATGTAAGTCGCTTCAGCATTCCACGAGATCGAGATAGCCCGTACGGGCTATCTCTTGATCGCTTTATCCCGGGAAAGCAGGGTAAGATTGCGCACCCGTGCCGTGGCGATCAGATAGCAGTCCCCCGGATCTCTGTGGCCGGTGTCATCGACCACATTTGCTGCTTCCAGTGCTATACGTTGATTGATCGAAACGATTTTCGCCTCGGTCGCCCTTCTTGCCTGAGCGAACCATTTCGAGACCGTCGGATCACCCAGTTGGGGTGCATTGTTTGGTTTCTTGAGAGCCAGGGACAGCTCCCAGGCGCTGATGGGGGAGAGATACAGAGTGCGGGCAAGCTGGCTTTCACCGATGGCAAGCAACACATTTTCTGACAATGTCTCTAACCCGCTGACCAGCCAATAAAGAGCATGCGTATCAAGCAGGACGCCGGCCAAGTCAGGTCGCCTTTATTTCCGCTTTTCTTGAAGCGTCTGCGAGGCAATCGGTTTTGTCAGGTCGATGGTTTTGCTGATCGGCAATTCCTTGTCCTTGAGCGCACCAGCGCCTCGAACGATAAAGACCTGCCCGGTTTTGCGGTCGCGCACAGTTACGCGGACTTGTTTTACAGACTTGCTCATCACCTCAATATAGCGCTTTTCTCTCACCGAAGCGAGTTGCCTTTCACACATTCTCCGGCCGGTCCTTCGGGTCGAACTGCACCAGCGTCAGCCAGTTTGCCGTCAGCGCTGGCTTACGTTCCTTCTCGATCTCGACGGTCACGTCGTAGGTGATCATCAGCAGGCCGGCGCCGCGGAAGCGGGCTTCCGCCAGCGAAAAATGTCCGCGCACCCGTGCACCACAGCGGACGGGCGACATGAAGCGCACCTTGTCGAAACCGTAATTGATGCCCATCGTCTGTTCGCGGATTTTTGGCGCACCTTCGTAGCTCATGGTGGACAGCAGCGACAGCGTCAGGAAGCCGTGGGCGATGGTGCCGCCGAAGGGGGTTTCGGCACGGGCCCGTTCGGTATCGACATGAATGAACTGGAAGTCACCGGTCGCCTCGGCGAAGATATCGATCTTTTCCTGGTCGACGGTGATCCAGGAGGACACGCCCAATTCCTTGCCGACCAGGCCGTAGATCTCACACAGCGATATTTCCTGAGGCATAATCGATTTCCGTTCTGGCGGCTTTGGGGCGTTGACAGGGGGAGGCTAACTCTCGACGCAGAAGGTCACTGAGCGGGGCGCGGCCTCGACGTCGGCGATATGGGTCGCAAGACCCGGAGACAGAACCTGCCAGCCGCCTTCGGTGACCGGCAGACGGAATGTCTGCGGTTCGCGATCACGATTGATGAGGATGGCAAGGCGGCAGGGTTGGCCGGTTTCGGCGTCCGGCGTGCGGATCACCATGGTGAGCGTTTTGCCCTGCGCGTTTTCCCAGTCGCCGACCGTCATCGGCGTGCCGTCTTGCGTCAGCCATTCGACATCGCCATCCACGCCGGAGAAGAAACCGGTCGTCCGCAGCGCGGTAAAACGGTTCCGCAATCCTGCCAGGAAAGCCGTATGGTCGATCAGCGTGCCGTCAAGCGTTTTCCAGTCGATCCAGGTGATCTCGTTGTCCTGGCAATAGGCGTTGTTGTTGCCCCGCTGGCTGCGGCCGCCTTCATCGCCGGCGGTCAGCATGATGCTGCCGCGGCTGGCAAACAGCGTGCCGAGCAGGGCCGTCACGTCCTGCCGGCGACGGTCGAGCACCGTCCAGTCGCCCGTGGCGCCTTCCGCGCCGTTGTTCCAGGAGAAATTCTCGTTATGGCCGTCGCGGTTGTCTTCGCCATTGGCCTCGTTGTGCTTGTGGGCATGGGAAACGAGGTCCATGAGGGTGAAGCCGTCATGGGCGGCGAGGAAATTGACGCTGCGGCTGCTCGTGCCGCCGTCGCGGGAGAAGGTATCGGAGGAGCCGGCAAGCACCGTCGCCAGTGCGCCCGTCGTGCCGTCGTCGCCGCGCCAGTAGCGCCTGACGTCATCGCGGGCACGGTCGTTCCATTCCAGGAAGGGCGCCGGGAAGTTGCCGAGCTGGTAGCCGCCGGGACCGATGTCCCAGGGTTCGGCGATCATCACGCGGTCTGCCAGGATCTTGTCGGTGAGGATGGCTTCCAGCGTCCGGCTGTTGCTGTCGAAGCCCGCACCCGTGCGGCCGAGGATCGGCGCGAGGTCGAAGCGGAAGCCATCGACACCGGCGTTCAGTACGAAATGGCGCAGGCTGTCGATGATCAGGCGGTGGATGTAGGGATGATCGCAAGCAACGGTGTTGCCCGTGCCGGTGTCGTTGACCAATTGCCCCGCATGCCGCGGGTCGTGGCGATAGAAGGCGAGGCTGTCGATGCCGCGCAGCGACAGCGTCGTGCCGAAACGGTCGCTCTCGCCGGTGTGGTTGAAGACGAGGTCGAGGATGGTGCCGATGCCTTCCCGTCGCAACGCCGCAACCGTGTCTGCCAGTTCGCGCATGCCGCCCGGTACGAGACGCGGATCGAGTGCCATGAAGGCGACGGGATTGTAACCCCAGCCATTGTGAAGGCCGAGCGGCGGTAGGTGCCGCTCGTCGATCCAGGCGGTGATCGGCATCAGTTCGACGGCATCGACACTGATACGCTTCAGGTGGTCGATGACGGCGGGATGGGCGAGGGCTGCCACCGTGCCGCGTTGCGCTGCGGGAACGTCGGGGTGCAGCATCGTGAAAGGCCGCACGGCGATTTCGTAGATCAGGCCGCCATGCAGGAAAAGCGGCGGCTGGTGGGCGACGGCGGTGTCGCGCCGCACGATGGCCTTCGGCATCAGTTCGGCGGTATCCACGTCGTAGGTGCCGAGCCGCGGATCGTGGCGGAAGGCGCGGTCGAGTTCGGTCGCGTAAGGATCGACCAGAAGTTTCGAAGGGTCGAACCATAGCCCGTTGTCGGGATCGTAGAGCCCGTCGGCGCGGTAGCCGTACCGCGCGCCTTCCTTCAGCCCGTCGATGAAAAGGCGGTGCATGTCACCGTCGCGTTCCATCGGCAGGCGGCAGAATTGCTTCTCGCCTTCGTATAGGCAAAGGTCGATATGCGTGGCGTGGCTGGACCACACGGCGAATTCGACGCCCGTTTCAAAAAGAATGGCACCGCCCTGGCGAGAGAGGCAGTCCTGCATGGGGTCCCCGTTCAGGTGATGACACTCGGCGTATCACGTCCAGTGCGGCTGCGGATGACGGCGATGGTTTCGGCGACGGCGATCAGGTCGGCGAGCGCTTCCTGCGTCTCCAGTCCGTGGCGATTCGGATCGGGTTCGTAACGTTCGATATACACACGCAAGGTTGCGCCGGACGTACCCGTTCCCGAAAGGCGGAAGACGACGCGCGATCCGCCTTCGAACAGGATGCGGATGCCCTGGTTCTTGCTGACCGACTTGTCGACCGGGTCGTGATAGGCAAAATCGTCTGCAGTCGCGACGGTGAGATTGCCGAATTGGGTGCCGGGCAGGCTGTCGAGTTTTCCACGCAACGCCTCGACGAGACCGTTGGCGGCATCGGTATCGACGCCTTCGTAGTCATGGCGCGAATAATAATTGCGGCCGTAGGCGGCCCAGTGCTGATGAACGATGTCGGCGACGCTCTCGCCACGCACGGCGAGAATGTTCAGCCAGAGAAGCACGGCCCACAATCCATCCTTTTCGCGCACATGGTTGGAGCCGGTGCCGGCGCTCTCCTCGCCGCAGATGGTGGCAAGGCCGGCATCCAGCAGGTTGCCGAAGAACTTCCAGCCGGTCGGCGTTTCGTAGCTGCCGATGCCGAGCTTTTCGGCGACGCGATCGGAAGCGCCGCTGGTCGGCATCGAGCGGGCGATGCCGGCAATGCCGGCCGAATAACCGGGCGCCAGGTTGGCATTGGCGGCAAGGATCGCCAGGCTGTCGGACGGGGTGACGAAGATTCCCTTGCCGATGATCAGGTTGCGGTCACCGTCGCCGTCGGAGGCGGCGCCGAAGTCCGGCGCATCCTCGCCCATCATCTCGTCGTAGAGCTCCTTGGCGTGGACGAGGTTGGGATCGGGATGGTGGCCGCCGAAATCCGGCAGCGGCATGAAGTTGCGCACCGAACCGTTGGGCGCGCCCAGGCGGATTTCGAGGATCTCCTTGGCATAGGGGCCGGTCACCGCGCTCATGGCGTCGAAGCAGATGCGGAAGCCGAGGCTGATCATGTTGCGGATGGCGCCGAAGTCGAACAGCTCCTCCATCAGCGCCGCGTAATCCTCCACCGGATCGATGACCGAAACGATCATGCCGGCGATGGTCTGCTTGCCGATGACATCGAGGTTGATGTCGGCGAAATCGGCGATCTTGTAGCTGTCGATCACCTTGGTGCGGGCAAAGATCGCGTCGGTGATCTTTTCCGGCGCCGGGCCGCCATTGCCGATATTGTACTTGATGCCGAAATCTTCGGTCGGGCCGCCGGGATTGTGGCTGGCCGACAAGATGATGCCGCCGAAGGCCTTGTACTTGCGGATGATGTGCGACGCGGCGGGCGTCGAGAGAATGCCGCCCTTGCCGACCATGACCTTGCCGAAGCCATTGGCGGCGGCCATCTTGATCGCCTTCTGGATGACTTCACGGTTGTAGTAGCGACCGTCGCCGCCGATCACCAGCGTCTTGCCGGCAAAACCTTCCAGCGAATCGAAGATCGACTGGATGAAGTTCTCGGCATAGTCCTGCTGCTGGAACACCGGCACTTTCTTGCGAAGGCCCGATGTACCGGGTTTCTGGTCCGGATACGGCTTCGTGGGGACGGTTTTGTTCATGTGGCTATATGCCTTTCGCAACGAGACTGGAATAAAGCGCGGCATATCGCTCGGCGCTCTTCTCCCAGGAGACTTCCGATTTCATGCCTTGCTTTTGCAATTGGGTCCAGAGCTTTTGATCGTAATACAGCCGGAAGGCGCGGCGCAGCGCCTGACGCAGGCCGGCGACGTCGATCGGCGAGAACTGGATGCCCGTTGCCGCATGGTTGTTGATCGCCGCCTCGTTGGCATCGATGACGGTATCGGCCAGTCCACCGGTGCGGCCGACGATCGGCACGCAGCCGTAGCGCAGGCCGTATAGCTGCGTCAGGCCGCAAGGCTCGAAACGGGACGGAATGAGGATGGCGTCGGCGCCGGCCTGCATCTGGTGCGACAGGGCTTCATTATAGCCGATCGTCATGCCGATCCGGCCCGGATGCCGATAGGTGGCGGCGAGCAGCGATCGTTCGAGATCGGGATCGCCGCTGCCGAGGATGGCGAGCTTGCCGCCTTGCGCCACGATCTCGTCGGCGGCTTCGGCGACGAGGTCCATGCCTTTCTGCCAGGTGAGCCGGCTGACGACGCAGAAGATCGGCCCGTCGTCTTCGGCCAGGCTAAAATGCGAAACGATCGCCCGGCGGTTGACGGCGCGTTTGGCCAGGGTGGTTGCCGTGTAGCCGGCGGCGATCAGCGGGTCGGTTTCCGGATTCCAGATCTGCGTATCGATGCCGTTGACGATGCCGTGCAGGTAATCGGCGCGGGCGGCGATGACGCCTTCGAGCCCCATGCCGAAGTCCGGCGTCAGGATTTCCTCGGCATAGGAGGGGCTGACGGTGGTGATCGCATGCGAGGTCTGCAGGCCGCCCTTCAGGAAGCCGATGTCGCCGTAATATTCGACGCCTTCGATGGAAAAGGCATGCGCCGGCAGATCCAGCTGCCCGAAGATCTCCGGTGAGAACTGGCCCTGGAAGGCGATGTTGTGCACGGTCAGCGCGCTCGGCAGCTCCGGCGAAAAACCGTAACGCATGTAGACCGGCGTCATCGCCGCCTGCCAGTCGTGGACATGCACCAGGTCGGGCTGCCAGCCGGGCAGGGCGCCGCTGGCGATCTCGGCGCCGGCCCTGGAGAGGGCGGCGAAGCGCCGCCAGTTGTCGGGATAGTCGAGGCCGTTGGTGTCGAGATAGGGGCCGCCGGCCCGGTCGAACAGCTCCGGCGCGTCGAGAATAAGCAGGCTCAGCCCTTTGTAGTCCGCTTCCAGCACCCGGGCCCTGACGCCGAGGAGATCGTCGAATTCGGCGCGCAGCACCGTATTGCCGACCGCCGCCATCACCGCCGGATAACCGGGGATCAGCGTCTTCGTCGAAATGCCGCGGGCCTTGAGCGCCAGCGGCAGGGCGCCGGTGACATCGGCGAGCCCCCCGGTCTTGACCAGGGGGTAAATCTCGGAAGCGACGGCCAGGACGTGCATGGGTTACAGGTCCAGCCGGTCGATCATCTGCTGGGTGATCAGGCAGATGCCTTCGTCGGTGCGGCGGAAGCGCTTGACATCGAGTTCCGGATCCTCGCCGACCACCAGCCCTTCCGGGATGGTGACGCCATGATCGATGACGACGTTCTTCAGCTGCGCCCGGCGGCCGATGCGCACGGACGGCAGCACGACGGCATTCTCCAGCCGCGAATAGGAATTCGCCCGCACCCCGGTGAACAGCAGGCTGCGGTTCAGCGAGGCGCCGGAGATGATGCAGTCGCCCGAAACCAGCGAGGAGATCGCCGAACCGCGGCGGTTTTCGTCGTCGTGGACGAATTTCGCCGGCGGGTTGATCTCCGCATAGGTCCAGATCGGCCAGGACTTGTCGTAGAGGTCGAGCTCGGGAACGATGTCGGTCAGGTCGATATTGGCCTGCCAGTAGGCGTCGATGGTGCCGACGTCGCGCCAGTAGGGTTCGCGCTCGAAGTCGGAGCGCACGCAGGACTGGGCGAAGCGGTGGGCGATGGCCTTGCCGTTGTTGACGATGTAGGGAATGATGTCCTTGCCGAAGTCGCGGCTGGAGCTCGGGTCGCCGGCGTCGCGGCGCAGGCAATCCAGCAGGAACTTGGTGTGGAAAACGTAGATGCCCATCGAGGCGAGAGCGAAATCCGGCTTGTCGGGAATGCCCGGCGGATCGGCCGGCTTCTCGACGAAGGCGATGATCTCGTCCTTCTCGTTGACATGCATGACGCCGAAGCCGGTTGCCTCCATGCGCGGCACTTCCAGGCAGCCGATGGTGACGTCGGCGCCGGAATCGACGTGCTGCTGCAGCATCAATTCATAGTCCATTTTATAGATATGGTCGCCGGCGAGGATGACCATGTATTCCGGGCCGTAGGGCTCGATGATGTCGATGTTCTGGTAGACGGCATCGGCGGTGCCTTCATACCATTGCGTTTCGGAAACGCGCTGGCTGGCGGGCAGGATGTCGAAGCTTTCGTTTCGTTCCGGGCGGAAGAAGTTCCAGCCGCGCTGCATGTGGCGGATCAGCGAATGCGCCTTGTATTGCGTCGCGACGCCGATGCGGCGGATACCCGAGTTCAGCGCGTTCGACAGCGCGAAATCGATGATGCGTGCCTTGCCGCCGAAATAGACGGCAGGTTTTGCGCGGCGGTCGGTCAGTTCCTTGAGGCGGCTTCCCCGGCCGCCGGCAAGAACATAAGCCATGGCATCGCGGGCCAGCGGTTGGATCCGTTTTTCCATCATTCTTTACTCCTCCCGACTTTCTTCAGTTTTCCCATTCCAGCATCAATGTCGCGAGCGGTGGCAAGGTTATCATTGCTGTCGTCCCCCCGTTTGCCACCTGCACTGCCTGAACACGTCCGCCATTGCCCTTGCCGCTGCCGCCGTAGATTTCGGCATCGGTATTGAGGATCTCGCGCCAGCGCCCGCCGGCCGGCATCGGGATCGTGAAATTCTCGCGATAGACCGGCGTGAAGTTGCACACCACGACGATCGGCTTTTCGCCCGGCGCCTTGCGCTGCCAGACGAAGACGGAGTTTTCGCTGTCGTCGGCGCTCAGCCACTCGAAGCCTTCGCCCTCGCAGTCGCGCGCATGCAGCGCCGGCTTGGAGCGATAGGTGAAGTTGAGGTCGCGCACCAGCCGGCGCATGCCCTCATGCATCGGATACTGCAGCAGGTTCCAATCGAGCGCCTTTGCTTCGCTCCATTCGCTCCACTGCGCAAATTCCTGGCCCATGAACAACAGCTTCTTGCCGGGATATCCCCACATCATGCCGTAATAGGCGCGCAGGTTGGCGAACTTCTGCCAGTCGTCGCCCGACATCTTGGCGATCAGCGATCCCTTGCCGTGCACCACTTCATCATGGGAAAGCGGCAGCACGAAATTTTCCGAGAAGGCGTAGAGCAGCCCGAAGGTGATCTCCTGGTGGTGATGCTTGCGGTGCACCGGCTCGCGCGACATGTAGCTCAGCGTGTCGTGCATGAAGCCCATGTTCCACTTGAAGCCGAAACCGAGCCCGCCCTCGTGCACCGGATGCGACACTTTCGGCCAGGACGTCGATTCCTCCGCCACCATCATCGTGCCCGGATGGCTGCCGTAGACATGCTTGTTGACCGATTGCAGGAAACGCACGGCGTCGAGGTTTTCCCGGCCGCCATATTCGTTCGGCACCCATTCGCCGTGCTTGCGGGAATAGTCGAGATAGAGCATCGAGGCGACGGCATCGACGCGCAGCCCGTCGAGATGGAATTTCTCCGTCCAGTAGAGGGCATTGTTGACGAGGTAGGACAAGACCTCCTGGCGACCGAAATTGTAGATCGCCGTGTTCCAGTCGGGGTGGAAACCCTGGCGCGGGTCTTCGTGCTCGTAAAGTGCTGTGCCGTCGAACCAGGCCAGGCCGTGCTCGTCGGTCGGGAAATGCGCCGGCACCCAGTCGAGGATGACACCGACGCCGACCTTGTGGCAGCCGTTGACGAAGCGGGCAAACCCTTCCGGTTCGCCGAAACGTGCAGTCGGCGCGTAAAGCCCGGTCGTCTGGTATCCCCAGGAAGGATCGTAGGGATGTTCGGTGATGGGCAGGAATTCGATATGGGTGAAGCCCATGTCGGTGCAATAGGGGATGAGCCGGGTTGCCAGCTCGTCCCAGGAGAGCATCGTGCCGTCGTCCTTGCGTTGCCAGGAGCCGGCATGCACCTCGTAGATCGAGATCGGCTGGCGGCGGTGGTCGACGGTTGCCCAGTGCTTGCGGTGCGCCTCGTCGTCCCATTCCTGCACCAGTTCGGCGGTGGTCATCGAGGCGTTTTTCGGGCGCAGTTCGGCACGACGGGCAAAGGGATCGGCCTTCAGCGGCAACGGCACGCCGTTCTGCGCCATGATCTCGAACTTGTAGGTCTGGCCGGCAACAACGTCCGGGGCGAAAATCTCCCAGATGCCGGTGTCGGCCCTCAGCCGCATCACGTGCCGGCGGCCGTCCCAGTTGTTGAAGTCGCCGACAATGGAAACCCGTCTGGCATTCGGCGCCCAGACGGCGAAATGGAAGCCGTTGACGCCTTCATGCTTCAGCGGATGGGCGCCCATCTTGTCGAAGAGTCTGAGGTGCGAGCCTTCGCGGATGTAATAATCGTCCATCGGCCCGAGCACCGGGCCGAAGCTGTAGGGATCGGTGATCATCCACTCCGCATCGCCGCGCCGGGCGCGGTAGCGAAGCGGCTGCAGTTTCGAAAGCTGGATGGGGCCGGCAAAAAAGCCGGCCGGGTCGAGGCTGGTCAGTTCACCGACCACCGTTCCGTCGAGCGCCACAGCCGTGACGGTTTCGGCGCCCGGGATGAAACAGCGCGCCGCGTAGCCGTCCGCCACGCGGTGAACGCCGAGAATGGCAAAGGGATCGGTATGGGTACCGGTGATGATGGCCGCGATGTCGTCGGCGGACACCTCCACCGACTGAACCTCCCCGGGGAGGCGTTTCGACGGCTTTTTCATCCGGCTCTCCAGATCTCTTTCGCATATTGCCGGATCGAACGATCCGACGAGAACCAGCCCATGCGCGCGGTGTTGCGGATGGTCTTGGAATACCAGCGTTCCGGCTCGCTCCAGATTGCATCCACCTCGCGCTGGGCACGGGTGTAGGAATCGAAGTCGGCGGCGACCATGAACCAGTCATGGGTGTAGATGCCGTCCACCAGCCCGGCGAAGCGATTGCGATCGTCCGGCGAAAAGACGCCGGAGGCGATGGCGGCCAGCGCCTGCGACAACTCACGCGAATTCTCGATGGTGGCGCGCGGGTTCGGCGTTTCCGAACGGACCCTTGCGACCTCGTCGGCGGTCATGCCGAAGATGACGATGTTGTCGGCGCCGACATGGTCGCGCATCTCGACATTGGCGCCGTCGAGTGTGCCGATGGTCAGCGCGCCGTTGAGGGCGAACTTCATGTTGCCGGTGCCGGACGCTTCCATACCGGCCGTGGAGATCTGCTCCGAAAGATCGGCCGCCGGCACCATGATTTCCGCCAGGGAGACGTTGTAGTTGGGAATGAAGACCACCTTCAGCAGGCCACGCACCGCGGGATCGTTGTTGATGACGCGGGCTACGTCGTTGGCCAGCTTGATGATCAGCTTGGCGTTGTGATAGCTCGGCGCCGCCTTACCGGCGAAGAGTTTAACGCGCGGCACCCAATCCAGTTCCGGCCGCGAACGAATCTGGTCGTAAAGCGCCACCGCCTCGATGATGTTGAGCAACTGCCGCTTGTATTCGTGGATGCGCTTGATCTGGATGTCGAACATTGCCGACGGATCGAGCCGGATGCCCATGCGTTGCGCCACGAGATTGGACAGCACCTGCTTGTTGGCGCGCTTGATCGCCGCAAATTTTGCCCGGAAATCGGCGTTGTCGGCGTAGGCGTCGAGGGCCTTTAGCGCCTCGGCGTCGTCCATGAAGGCATCGCCGATGGTTTCGCGCAGCAGGCCGGTCAGGCCCGGATTGCACTGCATCAGCCAGCGCCGCGGCGTGATGCCGTTGGTCTTGTTGTTGATGCGCGTCGGATAGAGCTTGTGGAGATCGGCGAAGACCGTCTCCTTCATCAGTTCGGTATGCAGCGCCGAGACGCCGTTGATCGAATGCGAACCGGTGAAGGCGAGGTTGCCCATGCGCACCCGGCGGTCGCCGTTTTCGTCGATCAGCGAGATCGAGCGGATTTCGGCGTCGTTCATCATCTTCGACTTGCGGGCGTCGACAAGAATCTTGGCGTTGATCGCATAGACGATCTGCATGTGGCGCGGCAGAAGCCGCTCGAACAGCGGCACCGGCCAGCTTTCCAGCGCTTCCGGCAGGAGCGTGTGGTTGGTATAGCTGAAGGTGCGCCAGGTGATGTCCCAGGCCTGCTCGAAATCCAGGTTGTGGACGTCGATCAGCAGGCGCATCAGCTCGGCGATCGAGACGGCCGGATGGGTGTCGTTGAGCTGGATCGACACCTTGTCCGGCAGCGAGGTGAAGTCTTCGTACTGCTGCAGGTGGCGGCGCAGGATGTCCTGCAGCGAGGCCGAGCAGAAGAAGAATTCCTGGCGCAGCCGCAGTTCCTGGCCGGCAGGCGTCGCATCGGCCGGATAGAGCACCCGGGCCAGGGCTTCCGCCTTGTTGCTCTCGCGCAGCGCGCCGATATGGTCGCCCGCGTTGAAGGCGTCGAGCAGGATCGGGTCGATCGGCTGCGCGGTCCACAGGCGCAGCGTGTTCACCCGCTTGGCGCGCCATCCGACGACGGGCGTGTCGTAGGCCATGGCGATGACGCGTTCGGCGGGCTTCCAGACGTAACGCGGGGTGTCGTCGTAACCGCCGACCGTTTCCACCGCGCCGCCGAAGCCGATTTCATAGGAGCTTTCGCGGCGTTCGAATTCCCAAGGGTTACCGTGGGCGAGCCAGGTTTCCGGCAGTTCCACCTGCCAGCCGTCGGCCATCTGCTGGCGGAACAGGCCGTGCATGTAGCGGATGCCGTAGCCATAGGCGGGAATGTCGACTGTCGCCATCGATTCCATGAAGCAGGCGGCGAGACGCCCGAGACCGCCGTTGCCGAGCGCCGCATCCGGCTCCAGCCCGGCGATGACGTCGAATTCGACGCCGAGCGAGGTCAGCGCGTCGCGGATTTCCGACATCAGGCCCAGGTTGTTGATGGCGTCGCGCATCAGGCGGCCGATCAGGAATTCCAGCGATAGATAATACACCCGCTTGGCGTTGGTCTTGTAGACCTGCTTGGTGGAGGCCATCCACTTGTCGATGATGCGGTCACGGATGACCAGGATCGTCGCCGTCAGCCAGTCGTGCGGCTTGGCCACCTGGGCATCCTTGCCGATCCTGTAGGTCAGGCGCTCGATAATTTCTTCCGCGAGAACCTCCGGTTGGGAACTGCGCGGGGCGGGAAGGGGGAGGTCTGCCTTGGGGAGATTGTTCATTATGTGGCTCTGTAGGTTTGGATAGTGGTTTGGCAACCGAACGACCAACACAAATCAACTCGCGTGCGGCATCATACGGTCAGTTTATGCACCGATATCATGCACTTGCAACAGAGATTTAAGCGCTGTGAAAAATCATCGGCGGTTGTGCTCCGCAAATGAAAAGGACTTGCGTTTGCCGGAATTTGCGTGTCTGTTCGATGGCCGCGAAACATGAAAAACCCGCCTCCGGCTATTGCGGAAGCGGGTGATTTGTAGCGTTTAGATAAAGGGCCGCGACGTCAGTTGGTCAGGCGTGTCGACAGCTGCGATGCCTTTTCACCGATGGATTTGAAGGCGGCCACAAGCTCGGACATGTTGTCGGCGGCGAAATAGTGGCTTGTGTCGGTGGCGCAATATTGCAGCAGCTGCTGGCCGCGCGACGGCGCCATGAAGGCGACGGTGTAGATCTGGATCTTGGCGGTGCGGGCGGCGTCACACGTGGCCTTTGTCGAGACGTCGTCGCCCGTGTAGTTGTTGTCGCCATCCGTCATGAAGACGATGTATTTGGTCGGAACCTGGCCGTTCTTGCTCTTGTGCTCTTCCTCTTCCTTGTAGCCACCGGATTTCTTCACCTTCATGAGGCTGTCGTAGGCGGTCTGCATGCCTTTCGCGGATGCGGTGCCGCCGAGCGCCTGCAGGGCATCGACATAGGTCGACGTTGCCGCCTTGTCCCAGGAAAGGCTTGTCGCGGCCTGCGTATCGAGATCATAGGAAATAGCGCCGATGCGGACGTAGTCGCCCTTCGGGTCAGCTGTGGTCAACTGCGTCATCAGGCTGCCGACGGCCGTCTTCAGGGCGTTGATCTTCGAGATGTAGCAGGGGCTGGATGCCGCCAGATTGGGGTAATATTTCCAGTTGCTTTCCGTGTAGTTCGGGCAGGACGTGGCGGTCTTGCTCTCGGTATCGGTCTTCCATGCCATCGAGCCGGACTTGTCGAGCACCAGGTACATCGACAAGGCGTTCTTGCTCTCGGTCTGGCTCTCGGAAACGCTCTTCACCGAGACATCCATCGACTTGAAGCCGACAACGTTGCTGAAGCCGGAGAAGGGGACCGTATAGGCTGCCTTGATTTCCACCTTGAAGTTCTTGCCCGCGCCGCCGACCGGCGTTTCGGTGATCTCGACGACCGGATCCGTCGTGAAGGGGCTGTCTTTCGGCACGCCCTTCTCGCTGTCGGGGGTGCTGCCCTCGTTGGCCATCTGGCCGGTCAGGAACTGGATGGCAAGCTGGCGGGCTTCATTTTCGGTGATGCCCTTTTCGGCAAGGGCCGAAGCCGCCGCAAGCGCTGCGGAATCGGCCGCGTCCTGCAACCGGTTTTTTTCCTGCAGCAGATTCGATGTGTCTATCGCCAGCCCGACGAAGCCGAGCAGGACAGGAATGATCAGGGCTGTGGTGATGGCGAAGTTACCGCCCTTGTCCCGCAGCAGATGCCTTAATTTTGCTTCACGACCCAGGAGACCACTCATGACGCATATCCAGTGATTTTTTATCGCTGGACAAGCTTTAGCGCGTTCTCCTTGATGGACGATTGATGAAACGCCTACAATTTTATCGAAGGCGCATGTTTTGTGACAGCGACCGTCAACCGACGGGGACGACATCCACCGCCTGGATGGTCTGCTGCTTGCCGTAACTCTTGAGAACGCCGATCACCGGCGCGACATCGGAATAGTCGCGGCCGTAGGCGACGACGATGTGGTCGGTGCCGGCGGCAATGTTGTTCGTCGGGTCGAGTTCGATCCAACCCATGGCATCGCCGCACCAGACGCGAACCCAGGCATGCATGGCGTCCGCGCCCTCCAGCCGCTCCTTGCCGGGCGGCGGAATCGTGCGCAGGTAGCCGCTGACATAACCGGCGGGGATGCCGAGGCTGCGCAGCGCCGAGATCATGATATGGCTGAAATCCTGGCAGACGCCGCGCTTCAGCAGGAAGGCCTGCTTCGGTGTCGTATCCACCGTCGTCGCTTCCGGATCATAGGTGAAATCCTTGTGGACGCGGGCGCACAAGGCTGTCGCGATCTGGCACACCGTGCGGTCTTCGCCGGCCATGCCGCGCGCATAATCGGCGATAATGGGCTCCTGCGGGATGCGCGGGCTGGTGCCGAAGAAGTGGTGCGGCGAGCCGGGATCGAGCGACCAGCAGTCCGCCAATTCATCGGGCAGTTTGGCCAGCAGCGGCGACAGGTCGGCGGCGATGGGCTGTGCCTCCACCTGCACGCGGGCCTTCATGCGGATATCGAGCCGCTCGTGCGAGGCGCGCACGAACACCGACGAGGCCGGATGCTGGAAGAAATCGGTGAAGGTGGAGCGTTCCCCGGGCGTCGGGCTGACCGTCAACGAACCGGCGACCAGCCTTTGCCGGTCGGGCAGCGACAGTGGCAGCACGCGGATGATGTGCCGCGCATTCGTGGCCGGGGCGTCGTAGAGGTAACCCATGTGCAGGGACAGGTCGTAAAGCATGGCGGACCCTAGCCCAGATAGGTTTGCGCGAGAATGTCGGACAGCCGCTCGATCTCGTTTTCCAGCCGCCGGTAGACGTCGCCGTTCATCGTCTCCGGCGTCATGACGGCGACGCCGGAATGCAGCCGCATCGCTTCACGGTAGAAAGGCGACATCTGGCCGTTGACGAAGGCATTCGGCAGTTGTTCCACTTCGGTGCGGATCTCGTTGAGCTGAAACAGAATGGAACGCGGGTTGAGCGGATCGAGCGCCAGGAGGTCGGTCACCGTCAGCCGCGCGGTGTTGACGTTGTAGCGGCGGCGATGGGTCATGACGTTGTCGCCGATCTCGAGCAGCATGTCGAGCGCCCCGTCCGGCGCGTCCGGCCCGGACATGTGGCCGAGCAGCCGTGTCATGTGCAGCCCGCGCTCGAGGTAGCGGCCGATGGATAGAAAACGCCAGCCGGTGAAGCGATACATGTTTTCGTGCACCAGACCAGCGAAGCCGGCAAGCTTGCGCAAGAGAACGGTCATCGCATGCGTGGCGTCGTCGCCGGGCTTGACGCGCTCGTGAAACCGTCTTGCCGTCTTCGCCAGGTCGTTCAGCGCCAGCCAGCCGTCCGGCGAGAAACGGTCGCGGATGTTGCTGGCGGAGTAGACGGCGCTGTCGATGTTACGCAGCAGGCTTTCCGGCACGGCCTCCGTCGTGTCCATGTCGAGGGCGGCGAGATAATCGCTGACATTGGCGAGCAGCGGCTGCTTCGGATCGGCGGATTCGGCGAAGCGGGCGTTCCAGGCGCGCAGGATGCGCAGCGCCCCTTCCGCCCGCTCGATGTAGCGGCCGAGCCAGAAGAGGTTGTCCGCCGCCCGGCTCGGCAGGCTGCCCGGCATGTTGCGGGTGAAGTTTTCCTCGGCCGGCAGGAGCGTGGTGCGCTCCACCGGCTTGTCGCTGACGATCCAGACGTCGGCGGCGCGGCCGCCGGACTGCATGGCGATCGCCGCCACGTCGTCGCCGGAGCCGATACGGGCAAAACCGCCCGGCATGATCTCCCAGCCGTCGGCGGTGCGGGCGGCGAAGACGCGCAGGCTCATCGGCCGCGGCGTCAGCTTGCCGTTGACGATCGCCGGCGTCGTCGACAGCGTCACGGCCTCCTGGCCGACCAGCTTGGCGCCGTCGGTATTCAGCCAGTCGGCGATCGAGACTTTGGCCGAGCTGCGCAGCGTCGAACCGAGCACCGACTGGCCGTTGTCGTCGAAGAACGGCAGGCGCGAATAGGCAGGGCCGATCACCATCCTGGAAATATTGCTGGCGACATGCTCGCGCTCCGCCTGCTGCCCGCACCACCAGGTGGCGATCGACGGCATCAGCAGGTCCTCGCCGAGCAGGTGGCGGCAGATGGTCGGCATGAAGGACAAAAGCGCCCGCGTTTCGAGGATGCCGGAGCCGAGCGCGTTGACGATCGATACCGAGCCGGCGCGGAGCGCCTCGACCAGGCCGGGCGTGCCGATATGCGACTGCTGGTTCAGCTCCAGCGGATCGGCATAGGAGGCGTCGAGGCGGCGCCACAGCACGCTGACCGGTTTCAGCCCGGCGACGGTGCGCACCATGACGCGGTCGTTGAAGACCGTCAGGTCCTCGCCTTCCAGCAGCATGAAGCCGAGATAGCGGGCGATGTAGGCGTGCTCGAAATAGGTTTCGTTCGCCGGCCCCGGCGTCAGGACGGCGATACGGTCCTCGGCGCTGTGCTTGCCGCCCTGCAGCGTGTTGCGGAAGGCGCCGAAGAAGGAGGCGAGCCGGTGTACATGGGTCTCGGCATAGATGTCGGAAAAGGCGCGGGTGGTGGCGACGCGGTTTTCCAGCGCGAAGCCGGCGCCGGAGGGCGCCTGCGTCCGGTCGGCGAGCACCCACCAGTTGCCGTCCGGCCCGCGGCCGACCTCGAAGGAGCAGAAATGCAGGTAATGGCCGCCCACGGGCTTGATGCCGACCAGCGGCCGCAGATATTCCGGGTTGGCGGCGATCAGCGCCGGCGGCAGGCAGCCGTCGCGCACCAGCCGGTTTTCGCCGTAGATGTCGGCGACGACCTCTTCGAGAACGTTGGCGCGCTGGATCAATCCGGCTTCGAGCGCCTGCCATTCCTTTTCGTCGATCAGAACGGGAATATGGGAGATCGGCCAGCTGCGCTCGCCGCTGCCCTGCGCACCGTAGGCACGGTAGAAGACGCCGGCGTCACGAAGATAGCGGTCGGCGCGGGCAAAACGATCATGCAGTTCCTGCTCCGTCATGCGGCTGATCGCCGAAAGAAGCCCCTGCCAGACGGGACGCACCTGCCCCTGCGTGTCGACCATTTCGTCGGCGATATCGGGCATGGCGCGATAGCCGAAGGCCGGATCGGCTGCCGACCCGGCCTCAGCGCTCAGCTTTCGTCCCGTCGCGGGTTTCTTGCCCATTTAGATCCCTTGCGGCCGCCGCAGATCCAGCGTCAACGGAAACTCCGCCGAGGCGGCTTCCTGCATCAGAGTATACTGTCCGCCGGTGTGCCCCCACGGTTCGAATCGCGCCAGCCGCCGGGCCTCCGCTTCGTTGCCGTTTACCGGGAACGTGTCATAGTTGCGGCCGCCCGGATGGGCAACATGGTAACGGCATCCACCGATCGAACGGCCCGTCCATGTGTCATAAATGTCGAAGGTCAAAGGCGTATCGACCGGCAGCACCGGATGCAGGCCGGATGCCGGCTGCCACGCCTTGAAACGCACGCCGGCGACGGCGACACCCGATTGCCCGGTCGGCTTCAGCGGCACGGCACGGCCGTTGCAGGCGACGGCGTAACGTTCGGGATTGTCGGTGGTGAGCTTCACCTGCAGGCGCTCCACCGAGGAATCGACGTAGCGGACCGTGCCGCCCGGCGCGCCCTGCTCGCCCATCACATGCCACGGCTCCAGCGCCTGGCGCAGTTCCAGCAATGTATCGCCGTACTGCACCTCGCCGCAGAAGGGGAAGCGGAATTCCAGCTGCGCCTCGAACCATTCCGGCCGGAAGGCGAAGCCGTTGTCGCCGAGGTCGGACAGGACGTCGAGGAAATCCTGCCAGATGAAATGCGGCAGCATGAAGCGGTCGTGCAGCGTCGTGCCCCAGCGCACGAACCGGCCGGCGGCCGGGTTCTTCCAGAAACGGGCGATGAGCGCCCGCACCAGGAGCTGCTGGGCGAGGCTCATACGGGCGTTCGGCGGCATCTCGAAGCCGCGGAACTCGATGAGGCCGAGGCGGCCGGTCGGTCCGTCCGGCGAAAACAGCTTGTCGATGCAGATCTCGGCGCGATGGGTGTTGCCGGTGACGTCGATCAGGAGGTTGCGGAACAGGCGGTCGACGAGCCAGGGCAGCGGCGGCTGGCCATGGCCCGGCGCCGGCACCTGCGCCATGGCGATCTCCATCTCGTAGAGCGAGTCGTGCCGGGCCTCGTCGATGCGCGGCGCCTGGCTGGTCGGGCCGATGAACATGCCGGAGAACAGGTAGGAGAGCGAAGGATGGCGCTGCCAGTGCAGCACGATGCTCTTCAGCAGGTCCGGCCGGCGCAGGAACGGGCTGTCGCCGGGATTGGCGCCGCCGACCACCACGTGGTTGCCGCCGCCGGTGCCGGTGTGGCGGCCGTCGATCATGAACTTGTCGGCGCCGAGGCGCGTCTGCCGCGCTTCCTCGTAGATCGCCTGCGTCGTCGCGACGCAATCCTCCCAGGAAGAGGCGGGATGGATGTTGACCTCGATGACACCGGGATCGGGGGCGACGCGGATGACGTTGATGCGTTCGTCCTGCGGCGGCGCATAACCTTCGATGTGCACCGGCAGGCCGAGCGCGGCGGCGGCACGCTCGGTCGAGGCGATGAGATCGAGATAGTCCTCGATCGTCACCGTCGGCGGCATGAAGACGCAGAGCCGTCCGTCACGCGGCTCCACCGAGATGGCCGTGCGCACATGGCCGTCGTTTTCTTCGGCATGACCTCCGTGCTGCGGGCTGACCGGTTGCGTGTCGGCGAAGGGCTGGAAGTGCGCCGCCTGCAGCGGCCGGCCCTCGTCCTTGCCGAAATCGGGCAGGGGGCCGCGCGGCACGCTCGGGTCCATCGGATTGATGTAGGGATAGTGCGACGGCGGGATGAAGGCGAGCGAATTCAGGGGCAGACGGTAGCCGACCGGGCTGTCGCCGGGCATGAGGAAGATGCGGCCGCGCCGGGTCGTCCACTTCTCGCTGGCCCAGCGGCGACCGTCGGCGCGGGCGTTCCAGGCCTGCACCGGCAGCACGTAGCCGGTCGGTGTCGTCAGGCCGCGCTCGAAGACGCGGGCGATGCGCTGCCGGTCCTCGGGATTCTCCAATTCGGAGTTCGCCGGATCGACGTTCTCGGGCAGGCTGGCTTCCTTGACCAGCCATTCCGCCGGGTCCTCGAAGGCCGGCAGTACGTTCTCGGTCGCGATATCCAACTCGCCGGCGATCGCCGTCAGCAGCCGGCCGGCATCGTCCGGTGTCACCTTGTAGTCGGTGTCTTCCTTGGCGACGAGGTCGTCGTTCGACCAGACGGGCAGGCCGTCCCGGCGCCAGTACAGAGAAAACGTCCAGCGCGGCAGCGATTCGCCCGGATACCACTTGCCCTGGCCGTAATGCAGGAAGCCGCCGGGGGCGAAGCGTTGGCGCAGGCGGCGGATCAGCAGGTCGGCCTTGTCGCGTTTGGTCGGACCGACGGCGTCGGTATTCCATTCGGCGGATTCGAAGTCGTCGATCGAAACGAAGGTCGGCTCGCCGCCCATGGTGAGGCGCACGTCCTGCGCCGCCAGCGTGCGGTCGACCTTGCGGCCGAGCGCATCGAGCGCTTCCCAGGATTCCTCCGAAAAAGGCTTGGTGATGCGCGGGTGCTCGGCGACGCGCCGCACCTTCATGTCGAAGTCGAATTCGGTCTTGGCATGGCCGGAATAGCCGCCGGAGATCGGCGCGGCGTTGCGGTAATGCGGCGTCGCCGCCAGCGGGATGTGGCTTTCGCCGGTCAGCAGGCCGGAGGTGGGATCGAGGCCGACCCAGCCGGCGCCGGGCAGATAGACTTCCGCCCAGGCATGCAGGTCGGTGAAATCGACGTCGGTGCCGGAAGGACCGTCGAGCGCCTTGAGGTCGGGCGTCAGCTGGATCAGGTAGCCGGAGACGAAGCGGGCGGCGAGGCCGAGATGGCGCAGCACCTGCACCAGAAGCCAGCTGGTGTCGCGACAGGAGCCCTTGGCGCCGATCAGCGTGTCGTCGGGCGTCTGCACGCCGGGCTCCAGGCGGATGACGTAGCCGATTTCCTGCTGCAGCCGGGCATTGAGGCCGACGACCATGTCGACGGTGCGCTGCTCGGAGCGGTTGACCGTTTTCATGAAGGCGGCAAAGGCGTCGCCGGTCGGTTCCGGCTTCATGTAGATCGAAAGATCCTCCGTCAGTTCCGCCGGATAGGAGAACGGCCATCTGGTGGCGCTTTCCTCGACGAAGAAGTCGAAGGGATTGTAGACCGTCATGTCGGCGACGAGGTCGACCTCGATCTTGAACTCCGTCACCGGCTCGGGAAAGACGAAGCGGGCGAGGTAGTTGCCGTAGGGGTCCTGCTGCAGGTTGACGAAGTGCTTGGCCGGCGTGACCTTCAGCGAGTGGCTGAGCACCTTGGTCTTGGAATGCGCGGCGGGCTTCAAGCGGATGATCTGGGGGCCGAGGACGACGGGGTTATCATATTTGTAGTGCGTCAGATGGTAGATGCTGGCTTTGATCGACATCGTGCTGCTTGCCTGACCCGTTCTGCGATACGCGCTTCATGATCGGGTGATCTTGTGCAATGCAGCGCAAGAAAGCAAGAACGATTGCGGCATTCCGTCGCCCCCGAAAGCAGCCGCGTTCAGCCTCAGTCCAGCGTCCGCCGGAAACGCCTCACCGCGATCAGCATGGCGATGCCCGTCAGCCCCGCGAGGGCCAGCGCGTCGGTGGTCAGGTCGGAAAGATCGGCGCCTTTCAGCATGATGGCGCGGACGATGCGGATATAATGCGTCAGCGGCAGCGCCTCGCCGATCCATTGCGCCCAGGCCGGCATGCCGGCGAAGGGAAACATGAAACCGGAGAGCAGGATGTTGGGCAGGAAAAACATCATCGCCATCTGCATCGCCTGCAACTGGTTGGTCGCCACCGTCGAGAAGGTGTAGCCGATCGACAGGTTGGCGAGCACGAACAGGCCGGTGAGCAGCGAAAGCGAGGCCGGGTCGCCGAGGATCGGCACGCCGAAAACCCAGAAACCGGCAGCAATGATCAGTACCGCCTGCAGCAGACCGATCAGCACATAGGGCGCGATCTTGCCGAGCATGATCTCGATCGGCCGGATCGGCATCGACAGCAGGTTTTCCATCGTGCCGCGCTCCACCTCGCGGGTGACGGAGAGCGCGGTGAAGATCAAAAGTGTCATGGTCAGGATGGTGCCGAGCAGGCCGGGCACGATGTTGAGCGTCGAGGAGCCGGCCGGATTGTAGCGGCGATGCTGGACGATGCGGAAGGCGGGCGGCGTCGGCTCGCCCATCGTGACCTGCCGGTCGCGGGCCAAGGCGGTGTTGACGATGCCGGACAGCGCGCCGAGCGCCGAGCTTGCTGCGACGGGATCGGTGGCGTCGGCGGCCACCAGCAAGGCCGGCTGTTCGCCGCGCCGCAGCGCCCGCTCGAACCCTTCGGGGATCTCGATGACGAACAGCGCCCGGCCGGATTGCAGCATCTCGTCCATCTCTTCCTCGCGCTGGAGCACGAAGCGGATGTCGAAGAAATCGGTGTTTTCGAGCGCTGCCAGGATCGACCGGCCGACATCGCTCGTCTCGCGCATCAGCACGGCGGTCGGCAGGTTGTGCGGCGTGGAGTTGATGGCGAAACCGAAGAGGAAGAGCTGCATGACCGGGATCATGATCATCGTCGCCAGCGTGATCCGGTCGCGGGTCATCTGGATGAACTCTTTGGTCGTCATCGCCCAGAAGCGGCCGAAGGCGCCGCCGGTGCCGTCTACGCTCATCGGAAATTGTCCTCCGACCGTTTCATCAGGTCGATGAAGGCATCCTCCAGCGTCGGCTCGCCCTTCTGCCAAGTCAGGCCGGCGCGGCTGCGGAACGGGGCGATCGCCGCTTCCAGCGCCGTCTCGTCGCGGCCGGAAACATGCAGGCTGGTGCCGAAGGGGGCGACCATGTCGATGCCCCCGGTCTTTTCCAGTTCCATCTGCAGCGGGTGGATGTCAGCGCCGGTCACGGTCCAGGTGTAGAGATGCGAGGCGGCTATCACCTCGTCCACCGTGCCGGTCACCAGCAGCTTGCCGTAGGCGATGTAGGCGATCTCGTGGCAGCGCTCCGCCTCGTCCATGTAGTGCGTCGAGACCAGCACCGAGAGGCCTTCGGCGGCGAGTGCATGGATCTCGCTCCAGAATTCGCGCCGCGCCTGCGGATCGACGCCGGCGGTCGGCTCGTCGAGCAAAAGCAGCGCCGGCTGCGGCAGGATGCAGGCGCCGAGCGCCAGCCGCTGCTTCCAGCCGCCGGAGAGATTGCCGGCCAGCTGGTTTTCGCGGCCCTTGAGGCCGAGCCGGTCGATGGCGCCCTGCGCCTTGCCGCGCGGATCGGGCAGATTGTAGATGCGGGCGACGAATTCGAGGTTTTCGCGGATCGACAGGTCCTGGTAGAGCGAAAAACGCTGCGTCATGTAGCCGACGCGGCGGCGGATGCGGTCGCTTTCGGTGAGGATGTCGAACCCGAGGCAGGTGCCGGTGCCGCTGTCCGGCGTCAGCAGGCCGCAGAGCAGGCGGATGGTGGTGGTCTTGCCGGAGCCGTTCGGGCCGAGAAAACCGTGGATGCGGCCCTTGCCGACCTGCATCGACACATGGTCGACGACGGTGCGGCCGTTAAAACTCTTCGTCAACTCGTGAACGTCGATGACGATGTCGCGGGCGGGCGGGGCTTCGGCGCTCTCGGGGAGGGCGGGTGCGGCGGCTGTCATTGCGCCTCTCCGCTGCCGGCCGCCGGCTGGATGTCGACCGGCTGGCCGACGCGCAGCAGCGCCGGTTTTTCCGGCACGGCCTCGATGCGATAGACCAGCTTTGCCCGCTCCTCCGGCGTGTAGATCTCCGGTGGCGTGTATTCGGCGGATGATGCGATGAAGGTGATGCGCGCCGCGCTCGTCTCGCAGCCGTCGCAGGAGACCGTCACCCGGTCGCCGAGTCGTGTGCCGGCAAGGGCTGCCTGCGGGATGAAGAAGCGCAGCTTGATGTTCTCCGGCGGCAGGATCGCCACCACCGGCCGCCCTGCCGGCACCACTTCGCCGGTCCGGTAATACAGTTCTTCCACCGTGCCGGCGGCCGGCGAGGTAACGGCACGGCGGGCGAGTGCGGCTTCCGCCGCGGCAAGATTGGCCTGGACGGAGCGCACCGTCTTTTCCGCCGCGCGGATCGTCTCGTCGCGTTCGGGCAGCCGGCCGAGGTCGATCTGGCGGCGGATGTTGTCGAGCGCGGCCTTGCTCGCCGCGTAGTTGGCCTCCGCGCTGTCGAGGTTGGATTTCGAAGCCGTGCCCCTATTGAACAGCGCGGTGGTGCGCTCCAGTTCTTCGGAGGCCAGGTCGAGCTTTGCCTGCGCCTCCCGTTCGCTGGCGGCCAGCACGGCGATCTCTTCCGGCCGTTTCTGCGCCGCCATCACCAGCGCCTGCTGCGCTTGCGCCTTGGCAAGCTCGGCGCGGGCGCCGTCCACCGCGGCAAGCTCCGTCCGGTCGTCGAGGCGGAAGAGCGGGGTGGCGGCGGCGACCGCTTGCCCTTCCGCAACGGCGAGTTCCGTGAGCCGCCCGCCGTTTTCAGCCCCGATGAACAGCGTGTCGGCTTCAACCCAGCCCTGGTAGGGTCGCGGCTTGTCATCGGACAGCAGGAACGGAAGGGCGCAAAGTACCGCCAGGAGCACCACGGCGAGGGGAAGGATCTTGCGCATCACGCGTCTCCGGGCGGCATGAAAAGAGTGTCGAGAAAGGCATCGAAGAGTTTTTTCGTATCGAGCGGTTCCAGCCGTTCGAACAGCGAACCCCAGACGATGGAGAGAATGAGCGGCGAGGCGACGATCTGCGGTACCGCGGCGACGGCCGGCGCCCTCAGTTCGCCCCGCTCCGCCGCCCGCGACAGCACCTGCTGCAGCGCCTTGAGCCCGACCGAGATGACGTCGCGGTGATAGATCTCGGCAATCGCCGGAAAGGCCGGTCCTTCGGAAATAATCAGGCGGATGAGGTGGCGGCGCTCGGTGCGCAGCACCAGCCGCACGAACGTATCGTAAAGCAGCGTCACCGCCTGCCGGCCCGTCAGGCCGTCGCGGATCGCCACCGCGCCGATTTCCGCCAGCACCGGCGAGGCGAGGCCGGCGACCAGTCCGGTGAACAGCGCCTCCTTGTCGGCAAAATGCAGGTAGACCGTGCCCTTGGCGATGCCGGCCCGCGCCGCAATATCCTCGATCCGCGTCGCGGCGAAACCGCGCTCGGTGAAGACGGCAAAAGCGGCGTCGAGGATCTCACGCTTGCGCTGCTCCGGGCTGACGGCCTTGCGTTTGCTTTCCTTCATCGAAGGAATCCTTTTATGACTGACCAGTCAGTCATTATAGTAAACAAGAAATTCACGCAACAAAAAAGCGAGCCGGCCACGGGGCCGGCTCGCCTTGCAGAATGGTCATCCTGCCGTCAGCTGCGGCCGAATTCGTCAACGATGCGGATGATGTCGTCCTCGCCGAGATAGGAACCTGTCTGAACCTCGATCATCTCCAGCAGGATCTTGCCCGGATTGGCAAGGCGATGCACCTCGCCCTGCGGGATGTAGACGGACTCGTTTTCGCGCAGGGTCTGGACTTTTTCGCCGACGGTCACTTCCGCCGTGCCCTTGACGCAGATCCAGTGCTCGGAGCGGTGATGATGCTTCTGCAGCGACAGCTTCTTGCCCGGCAGAACGAAGAGGCGCTTCACCTGGAACCGGTCGCCGTTGAGCACCGAGGTATAGCCGCCCCAGGGGCGGTAGGAGGTCGGGTGCGTCTGCGTCAGGTTCGAGGTGGCGCTCCGGGCGGCGAGATGCTTGACCAGCCTGCCGACCTCCTGCGCCTCATCGAGGCGGCCGACATAGACGGCGTCCTCGCTGGCGATGACGGCGATGTTGTCCATGCCCTGCACGGCCAGGTGGCCGTGATGCGACATGACCAGCGAATTGCGGGTGTTCAGAACGGTGACATTGCCTTCGACGACGTTGCCGTCCTCGTCGTTCTTGCCGAGCTTCCACACCGAATCCCAGCTGCCCAGATCCGACCAGACGATCGGCGAGGGCACGACGGCGGCGTTCCTGGTCTTTTCCATGATGGCGTAATCGATGGAAATATCCGGGCTCGCCGCGAAGGCGTCGTGGTCGAGGCGGGTGAAATCGAGGTCGCGCACGGCCTTTTCGACGGCCAGCGTTGCCGCTTCCATGACGGCAGGCGCATAGGCCTGGAATTCCTTGGTCAGCTGCGGCAGCGAGAACATGAACATGCCGGAGTTCCAGAGATAACCGCCGGCGGCGAGCATCTCTTCGGCTTTTTCCTTGTTCGGCTTCTCCACGAACCGTTTCACCGCATGGGCGCCGGTGGGCAGCGGGTCGCCGGATTCGATGTAGCCATAGCCGGTTTCGGCATGCGCCGGCGTGATGCCGAAGGTCACCAGTTTGCCGGCCGCCGCAGTGTCGCGGGCGATGCGGATACAGTCGAGATAGGTGGCGTCGGCGACGATCTCGTGGTCGGAGGCGAGAATCTGGATGATCGCATCGTCGTCGAACAGGCCGGCAACCGCGGCCGCGGCGGCCGCGACGGCCGGCGCGGTGTTGCGGGCCATCGGTTCCAGGATGACGGCGGCGAGCTTGACGCCCATTTCGCGCGCCTGCTCGGCGACGAGGAAGCGGAATTCCTCGTTGGTGACGATGACGGGCGCTTCATAACGATCCGGATCGGCGACGCGGGCGAGCGTGTTCTGGAACAGCGTCTTGTCGCCGATCAGCTGGATGAACTGTTTCGGCGCCGTGGCCCGCGACAGCGGCCAGAGCCGCGTTCCCTTGCCGCCGGCCATGATCACCGGAACTATTCTCTTCGTCATGAATGCAATCCTCTCGGCTGGTCCCATCCCGTCGGCGCCTCGTCATAGGGCGCGTCATTAGGCACGCTTGCTAACGCGATGCGCCTTGTTTGGCAACGCCGGGTAAGCAGAGGATTCAGGCGAATATCGGATGGTTGCAGCAGAAATTCCCGAAAGCCCTTCAAGAAGTAGGGGTAGTGGGCGCCGAAAGATGCTCGTGCACCGCTTTCCAGGCGCCTGCGGCATCGCGGGCGAAGACGATGGTTTCGCGCTCCTGCGTGGTGGCCTCGTCGTCGCCGAAGGCGACATCGGTGGAAACGGCATGGGTGAAGATGCCCGTCTCGCCCACCATCTGCAGCCGCTGTTCGCTCGACCGGCAACCGCGGACGCGAAATCCGTCGCGGCTTTCCCAGAGCGCCCATTCCGCCTCGTATTCGGCGCGGCTTTTCAGCGTGCGGTCGAGATTGTGGAAGATGAAGGTCGCTTCCGGGGCGAAAGCGGCAAAATAGGCGTCGCGGTCGTGGCGCGCGAAAGCGTCGATGAGCCGGCGTGCGGCACCGAGGATCTCGTCTTCCAATAGTCTCTCCCTGTCATGCTTGTTTGTCGGGTCTTATCGCGGGGCGCTGATCAGCGTCGCTAAGGGCCGGTTCTGGCGGGCGACATTGTCCTTCAGCGCCTCGAGCGTCGCCGGCTCGTCCTTGACGAATTCCGTGAACATCATGTTGAGGTTGTTGAACACCATCTGGCCGACGGCGACGGCATCGATGCCGGTCATGATCACGCCGCGCAGCTGCAGCTTCTGCATCAGGGCGGCGATCTGGTCGCACAGCCGGTTGTCGAGATCGGTGTAGCGCCGGCTGAAAGGGCTTTTCGGCTGCTGGATCGAAATCGCCATGGCGGTGCGCCACATCTCCTTCGTCAGATAGACGAGCGAGTGGTCGTAATACTGGTTGATCAGCACTTCCAGCGCCTCGCCGACGGAGGCGGGCGGGTTTTCGACGATGGATTTGCCGGCTTCCAATACCTCCTCCACTTCCATGGAGACGGTGGCGACGAGGATGTCGCCCTTGTTTTCGTAATAATTGTAGAAGGTCCCGACCGACACCTCGGCGCGTTCGGCGATGTCCTCGATCCGCGCGCTGTCATAACCCACCTCACGAAACAGGCTCGATGCCGCCTCCAGGATGCGCCGATTCCTGTCGGCCTTCTGCCGTGCCCTCAGCCCTGCCATTTCAGTCTTTTCCGTTTTTTGAATATCCTCAAAATTGATATTGACTTAAAAATTGAACTCATTCAATCTTTTTCCGAAAGGCGCCGGAAATGAGCGTCGGGAAAGAGGGAAACGAGATGAAAACCGGGAAAAGGCCTGGCGCTTGCATGCGCCGTTTTCTGCAGTCCGCCACCGCGCTTGCGGCCATCGCCTTTGCCGCGCCGACACTGGCGCAGGATGAGCTGAACGCGCTGGTCTGGTGCGACCACACCGATCCGACGCTGATCGAGCCGTTCGAGCAGGCCAACAACGTCAAGGTCAATCTCAAGGATTTCGAGGGCACGGGCGCCGGCCTGTCGATCATCGAGCAGTCGCAGCCGGGTGACTGGGACGTCATGGTCATCGACGGCGTCGATGTGCAGCGCGCCCTTGACATGGACCTGTTTGCCGAACTGCCGGCCGATGCCCTGCCGACGGCGGATATCTTCCCGGAGGTTCGCCTCGACAAGAACAACAGCCGCGACGGCAAGATCTACGCCGTCACCGAAAAATTCGGCTACAACACCATCGCCTACGACAAGTCGAAGGTCGATGTGAACGACATGAAGAACCTGTCGTCGCTCTGGTCGGAAAAATACAAGGGCCGCATCGCGATCTACGATTATTACCTGCCGTTGATCGGCATCGCCGGCCTGGAGCTTGGCAAGAAGACCGCGGAACTCACCGACGCCGATCTACCCGCCATCAAGGACAGGCTGGTGGCGCTGAAGCAGAATTCCAAGCAGGTCAGCGACGTCGTCTCCTCGCAGACGGCGCTGGCGACCGGTGAAGTCGACATCCTGCTCGGCGGCGGCGAATGGATCACCGGCGTGCTCTCGGCCGACAAGCCGGACCTCGACTGGACGATCCCGGACGAGGGCGGCCTGCTCTGGACCCAGTCCATCGCCGTGCTCAAGACCTCGAAGAAGCAGGAACTGGCGCGCAAGTTCGTGCAGTATATCGTCAGCCCCGAGGGCCAGGCGCGGCTTGCCACCTCCTCCTGCTACTGGGCGATGCCGGCCAACAGCAAGGCGGGCGATCACCTGACCGACGCCCAGAAGGCGGCGCTGCGCTGGAGCGACCAGGCATCGTACCTGCCGAAAACCCAGCTCTATCCGGTGCCGAGCGCCGAGCTGGACCAGAAGATGCAGGATGTCTGGACGGAGATGTTGCAGCAGTAAATATTGGCTGCCTATGGCGGGTTTGACGGCTCGTCGCCCCTCTTCCCCTTCTCCCCAGCGGGGAGAAGGTGGCCCGAAGGGTCGGATGAGGGGCGACACACGGCAGGACTTTCCCCCGTGGCACCCCCTCATCTCGCTGCGTCCTGCGGACCTTTTTCCCCGCGGGGGAGAAGGGGCACGGGGCACCCTTTCGTTCTATGTGCGATACCCTGCCGCTCGGGGGAGTAAGGGACGCAGGCGGATCAGGGGCAATCCCCCAACACGAAACAGAGGCCGAAAGCCACCCATGACCACCCTCTCGCTCGAAAATGCCGATCGCCGCAAGGCCTGGGGGTTTGTGGCGCCGGCGCTCGTCTGGACCGTCGCCTTCTTCGTCGTGCCGTTCCTGTTCATGGCGGCGATGAGCCTGTGGTCGCGGCAGGGCCGGGAGATCGTGCGTGCCTGGAACCTCGACAACTACCTGCGCTTCTTCGGCGAAAACGCCCTGCTCAAGGGCCTGAGCAATTCCCTCGAAATCACCCTCACCGTCACCGTGCTTTCGGTGCTGCTCGCTTATCCGCTTGCCTGGATCATTGCCGAACGGGTGCCGAAGCGCTTCCAGCGCACGGCGCTGATCCTCGCCATCCTGCCGTTCTGGACGTCCTATGTCGTGCGCTCCTATTCCTGGCTGCTGGTACTGACCAAGAACGGCGTCATCAACCAGGCGCTGCTGGGCATCGGCATCATTTCCGAGCCGCTGGAAATCGCCAGCACCCGCACCGCCACCGTCATCGGTTTCGTGCATTTCTTCGTCATGCTGCTGACGCTGACGATCTACGCCAATCTGGTGCAACTGTCGCCGAACTACCGCCGCGCCGCCGCCGATCTCGGCGCCAACGGGCTGCAGACCTTCTGGCACGTCATCCTGCCGCTGACGCTGCCCGGCATCATGACCGGCGCCTTCCTCACCTTCGTGCTCTGCATCGGCGACTATATCACGCCGCAGATTCTCGGCGGCAACAACGAGCTGGTGCTGCCGCAGATCATCATGCTGCAGATCGGCCGGCGCGCCGACCTGCCTATGGCCTCGGCGCTCTCCATCGTGCTGATGCTCGCCGTCACGCTGGCCTATGCGCTCTGCGCCCGCTGGCTGAAGATCGATCGGGTGTGACCATGCTGCGCCACCGTCTCTCCACCCTTCTTGCCGTTATCTACGCCGCCGCCCTGTTCGGCTTCATCTTCCTGCCGGTGGCGGTGCTGGTGCTGTTCTCCTTCCAGGACGGCCGCTTGCCGGTACCACCCTTCAACGGCTTTTCTCTGCAATGGTACGAGGCGATCTTCGCCGACCGCAAGCTGATGGCGGCCCTGCTGAATTCGCTGATCGTCGCCACCGCGTCGTCCGCCGTCGCCTGCCTGCTCGGCTTCATGGCGGCGTACGGTTTTGCCCGCTACAAGCTGCCGGGCTCGGTGCTGCAGCGTGGCCTGCTGATCGCGCCAATGACGGTGAGCTACCTGATCATAGCGCTCGGCCTGCTCACCGTGCTCAATACGCTCGGCATCGGCCTGTCACTGTGGACGGTCGGCATCGGCCATGTCGTCATCAACCTGCCGCTCTGCTTCGCGATCATCTATTCCTCGATGGGCGATCACCATGTGAACATCGAGCGCGCCGCCCGCGACCTCGGCGCCAGTGACTGGAAGGTGATGCTGCTCGTCACCGCGCCGATGCTGATGCCCTCGATCCTCGCCAGCTTCTTCCTCTCTGTTACCTTCAGCTGGGACGAATTCATCATCGCCTTCCTGCTGTCGCGTTTCAACGTCACCCTGCCGGTGGAGATCTGGAGCCTGTTGCGCTCCGGCCTCAACCCCAAAACCAACGCCATCGGCTCCGTCGTCTTCCTGGCGTCGATCGCGCTGCTCGCCATCCTCGAACTGACCCTCTTCCGGAAAAAGAACACGCCATGACCGCCGCCGTCTCGATCCGCACCGTCTCGCGCCTTTTCCACCAGTTCACGGCGCTGAACGAGGTCTCGCTGGAGATCGCCGCCGGCGAGTTCATCGTGCTGCTCGGCCCCTCGGGCTGCGGCAAGACCACGCTGCTCTCCATCCTTGGCGGCTTCCTGCTGCCCTCGAGCGGCCAGGTGCTGATCGCCGACAAGGACATGACCTTCGTGCCGCCGGCCCGGCGTCCGACCACCACCATGTTCCAGGATTATGCGCTTTTCCCGCATATGTGCCTGCGCGACAATGTCGGCTTCGGCCTCAGGATGCGCGGCATGGCGCGTGCCGAACGCTATGAGAAGGCCTTCGGTTTCCTCGATCTCGTCGGCCTGAAGGCCTCGTCGGCCAAGAAGCCGCACGAACTCTCCGGCGGCCAGCGCCAGCGCGTGGCGCTGGCCCGGGCGCTCGCCGTCGATCCCGACGTGCTGCTTCTCGACGAGCCGCTCGGCGCGCTCGACCTGAAACTGCGCCGCCAGATGCAGGATGAGTTGAAGGCGATCCAGAAGCGGGTCGGCACCACCTTCGTCCACGTCACCCACGACCAGGAAGAGGCGATGGCGATCGCTGACCGCATCGTGGTGATGAATGCTGGCCGCATCGAGGATGTCGGCGCGCCGGCCGAGATCTACATGCGGCCGAAATCGCTGTTTTCCGCCGGCTTCATGGGCGAGGTGAATTTCCTCGACGGCAAGGCGATCGCCCGCGACGACGACGACGTGCTGGTGGAAACGCCGCTCGGCCGGCTGGCCCTGCCGGCCACGGCCTTTACCGCCGGCGATGCGAGGGCCGGGCAGAAGCTCAGCCTCGTTATCCGCCCGGAGCATTTCCGCGGTCCCGCGGAGACGGCGGGCAGTCCCGGCAGCCTGTCGCTGGGCGAGGCGCGTATCACGTCCAGTGCCTTCTTCGGCACCCACCAGCGTTGCCATGTGGCGCCCGTATCCTCGCCTTCGCTGAGCCTCGTCGTGCACATGCCGCAGACGGCGCAGCTTGCCGATGGCGTTTGCGTGCCGCTCGCCGTGCAGGCCGCCGATATCGTCGCCCTGCCGGCCGTGACGGAGGCCTGACCATGCTGCGCATCAGCCCGGACAAATGGTACGCCGTCGAGCGCCGCGGGGACGACGTCACCGCCATTTCCGAACCCTACATCCAGGAATTCTACCGCTGCAACATCTGGCACGTCCGTGGTCGCGACCGCGACATGCTGGTCGATAGCGGCATGGGTGTCGTGTCGCTGCGCGAGTGGGTGCCGCTGGTCACCGAGAAGCCGTTGATCGCGGTAGCCAGCCACACCCATTTCGATCACATCGGCTGCCATCACGAGTTCGAATGCCGTGCCGTGCATGAGGCCGAGGCCGATCTTCTCGCCCACCCGACCCGCGCCAACACGCTCGCCGAACCCTATGTCACCGACGACATCTTCGACGCCCTGCCGCCGGAACCCTATTGCTCGACATGTTATGCTGTGAAGGCGGCGCCGGCGACCCGCATCCTTCGGGACGGCGATCATATCGATCTCAGCGATCGCGTCTTCGAGGTCATTCATACGCCCGGCCACTCCCCCGGCGGCATCGCGCTGTGGGAGGAAAAGACCGGCATCCTGTTTTCCGGCGACATCCTCTATGACGGCCCGCTGATCGAGGATACCTACCATGCCGATGCCGGAGATTACCTGCGGTCGATGCAGCGCCTGCTGTCGCTGCCGGTGCGCCTCGTGCATGGCGGCCACTTCCCGAGCTTTTCCGGCGAGCGCTACCGGGCGCTCATCCGCGACTGGCTCGACGAAAAGCAACGGGCCTGACCGACGCAACGTTCGGGCAGGGTTGGACGGATATCGAGTGTGTTCGAATCGGTGGCATGCGCCGCCCGCATGAAGAGGGACACATGAGAAACGTCGCCATCGCCATCCTCGGCCTGCTTGCCGTCAGCGGCTGCACCAATCCGGGCGCCTACGTGCCGCCGGACGGGTTCGTGGATCCGATCTCCAAACAATGCCGCGGCGTCATCCGCGAGCAGGAATTTGTCGCCTGCACCAATGCCGTGCGCTCCGGCCAGTATTATTTCGTGCCCAAGCGTGGTGTCGAGGCGATGCAGGAGGAACTGGGCGAAACCGGCACCAGCGGCGAAAAGGGTGCCCGGCGCTATATCAAGTAGCCTGGGGATCACTGAGCCGCGACGGCCCAATCCTTTGCCGTGCAGGCGGCTTGGCTCCTGACCCTCTGCTGTAAGACGTGGAGGGGTGCATCACATTTTCTTCTCCCCGCCGTAACGGGGAGAAAAGCCCGCAGCGCGAAGGCGAATGAGGGCCTGTCGAGCCCTCATCATTTCAGCCGCAGTCCCTTATGCCGCAGCCCGCCGGCGTGCCTGGACCGACCGTGCCAGATCTTCCAGCACCGAAACCGAGGTCGCCCAGTCGATGCAGCCATCGGTGATGCTCTGGCCGTAGACGAGCGGTTTGCCCGGCACCAGGTCCTGCCGGCCGGCGACGAGGTGGCTTTCCACCATGACGCCCTTGATGCGCCGGTCGCCCGCCGCCACCTGGCGGCCGACGTCGGCGGTCACCTTCGGCTGGTTTTCCGGGTTCTTGCTGCTGTTGGCATGGCTGGCGTCGATGATCAGCCGCGGCGCAAGCCCGACCTTTTCCGAGAGCGCCGACACGGCGTTGACACTGTCGGCATCGTAGTTCGTCCGGCTGCCGCCGCGCAGGATGACGTGGCAATCCTCGTTGCCGCGGGTCGAGGCGATCGCGGCGCGACCGTCCTTGGTCACTGCCGGGAAATGATGCGGCCGCGACGAGGCCATGCAGGCGTCGAGCGCGATGCGGACGTTGCCGTCCGTGCCGTTCTTGAAACCCACCGGGCAGGACAGGCCGGAGGCCAGTTCGCGGTGTACCTGGCTTTCGGTCGTGCGCGCGCCGATGGCGCCCCAGCTGACCAGGTCGGCGATGTATTGCGGCGTGATCGTGTCGAGGAATTCCGAGCCGGCGGGCAGGCCGAGCTTGTTGACGTCGATCATCAGGCCGCGGGCAAGCCGCAGGCCGTCCTCGATGCGGTAGCTGCCGTCGAGATGCGGATCGTTGATCAGGCCCTTCCAGCCGACGGTGGTGCGCGGCTTCTCGAAGTAGACGCGCATCACCACTTCCAGCTCGTCGGAGAAGCGGCGGCGCTGCTCTTCCAGCAGGCCGGCATATTCGCGGGCGGCGACCGGATCGTGGATCGAGCAGGGGCCGATGACGACGATCAGGCGGTCGTCCTTGTCGTGCAGGATGTCGTGCACCGTCTGGCGCGAGCGGGTGACGGTCTCGGTCACCGCGTCGGTGCGCGGGATCTCCGTCAGGATGCGCTCCGGCGAGCTCAGCGGGGTGATGTCGACGATACGCAGGTCGTCTGTGGTATGCGGCATGGCATGCTTTCCTCTGTTCTGGGGGTCATACCGTGCCGACAAAAAAGCCGCCAGGGTGACCAGCGGCTGTTCGGGTGATGTCGTGACGTCAGTCTAGTCTACGCACAGGCCCGCATCCGCTGGAAGCAGCGGTACGAATAAAATCGATAGGCGTAGGTGTTCAGCATCGACATGCGCCCTCTCTAAGGCAAATTTTCCGGCTTGTCACCTGTCTTGTCGGGCGAAAAAAGCCGGATGCGTGCGACGCTCCGGCTTTTTTCGTCGATTGTTTCGGCCCTGGCTCAGGCGAGCGAGACCGGCACTTCGGTCGAGGTGCGCATCGCATGGCTGTAGGGGCAGACGATGTGGGCGGCGGCGATCAGTTTTTCGCCGACTTCGCGGTCGATGCCCGGGATGTTGACCGACAGCGACACCTCGATGCCGAAACCCTGGCCGTCGTCACGCGGGCCGATGCCGACGGTGGCGGTCACGGTCGTGTCTTCCGGGATCTTTACCTTTTCCTTGCCTGCCACAAATTTAAGGGCACCGAGGAAGCAGGCGGAGTAGCCGGAGGCGAAAAGCTGCTCGGGATTGGTGCCGCGGGCGCCGTCGCCGCCGAGTTCCTTCGGCGTGGTCAGCGTCACGTCGAGGACACCGTCCTCGCTGACGGCGCGGCCCGAACGGCCGCCGGTGGCTGTGGCTTTGGTCGTATAGAGGATCGGCATCTCGTGTCTCCTTGGGTTTGTCGAGAATGATTTTTATATATAGAACAATTTAATTGCGCGCAATATAATTTTGCACATTGAAAAAAAGAATTTGAACTGCGATTATGGTGGCACGTGACGATGACGGTGAAACGACGGGGCAAGGCGATGGAACAGGCGGTTTTGGACAAGCATCTGGTGCTCGACCGGCAGCTCTGTTTTGCCGTCTATGCCACGGCGCACGCGTTTACGCGCGCCTACAAGCCGCTGCTCGATCCGCTCGGGCTCACCTATCCGCAATATCTTGTCATGCTGGTTCTGTGGGAGAAGGGCGAGGTGCCGGTCAAGGCGATCGGCCAGTCCCTCGATCTCGATTCCGGCACGCTGTCGCCGCTGCTCAAGCGGCTGGAGCAGGCGGGGCTGATTACCCGGCTGCGCGACGTCAACGACGAACGGCAAGTGCTGGTTCGCGTAACGGCGAAGGGGCTCGCGCTGAAACAGCAGGCCGCCGGCGTGCTGGGCGCCATCGGCAAGGCGATCGGCTGCGATAGCGACGAGATCGACGCCCTTCGCCAGCGCCTGCATGACCTGCGAGCGCAATTACAGTCATCCCAGGACGGTTGAAGGCTGATGGAGTAGGGATCGGCAATGCCCCGGCGCTTTCGCTGCCGGGGTTTTTATCGCCGGCTTACTGCCAGACGACGATGCGGGCCTTTTCCGGCACGCGGTCGTAGAGGTCGATGACATCCTGGTTTATCAGCCGCACGCAACCGGAGGAGACGGCCTTGCCGATCGAGTTCCATTCCGGCGAGCCGTGCAGCCGGTAGAGCGTGTCCTGGCGGTTCTGGAAGATGTAGAGCGCACGCGCGCCGAGCGGATTGGTCAGGCCGGGATCCATGCCGCCGTTTTCGATGGAATATTTCGCCAGTTCCGGCTTGCGGGCGACCATTTCGTTCGGCGGCTTCCAGCGCGGCCACTTCTGCCGCCACCAGATGACGCCTTCGCCCTGCCAGGCGAAGCCTTCGCGGCCAATGCCGACACCATAGCGCATCGCCGTCGCCCCGCCCGATTCGACGAGATACAGGAACCTTGCCCGCGTATCGACGACCACGGTTCCGGCCGGCTGGCCAGTGGTGTTGCTCACCCGCTGGCGGTAGAATTGCGGCGGGATCTTCTGGTAGGGCACGGCGGGAATAATGAAGCCGCTGTCTTCCATCTCGCCATAGATGAGGTCGAGTTCGGCCGAGCGCGGCGTGTATTCGACGCTGCCGGGAATTTCCGGCCGGGTGAAGGCCACGGTGCGCACCGGCATCACCGGCGGCGTCGAGGACGAGGCGCAACCGGCCAGCGTGGAAGCGGCGGCAACCCCGGCGAAAGACAGAAAACGGCGCCGGGAGAGGAAATGAGGATCGTTCATGGCAGGAAGACAAAATCCGTGGGACGACGTTGCATATGCGGCATGGAAACGGTTGGCGGGGCCGCTTGGTTCCGTGCCGCAGCAAGAATGTTGCCACCCTTACCCCAGCGCGACTGGCCGATCCACCGGTGATAGCCGATAGTCACACAGAAGTGTTGTCAGTTTATTGATCGTTATGGCGAAAGAGCGGCGACCGCGCCGTTTCTTCACGCCTCCGCCGCATCGCCGTCGATCATCGCCATCAGCGTTTCCAGCCGGTCAGCCTCGTAGGGTGGCTTGTCCTCGCGCAGCCGGGCGATGCGCGGAAAACGCATGGCGACGCCGGATTTATGGCGGGTGGAGCGGTTGATGCCCTCGAAGGCGACCTCGACGACGAAACCGAAGTCATGGGTGGCGCGGATGGCGCGGACGGGGCCGAAACGATCGGTGGTGTTGTTGCGGACGAAACGGTCGAGCTGCTCCAGCTCGGCATCGGTGAAGCCGAAATAGGCCTTGCCGACCGGCACCAGCTGGTCCTTGCCATCCAGCTCGGTCCAGACGCCGAAGGTGAAGTCGGAATAATAGCTGGAGCGTTTGCCGTGGCCGCGCTGGGCATACATCAGCACGGCATCGATATTGTAGGGATCGCGTTTCCACTTGAACCACGGCCCCTTGGCGCGGCCGGCCTGGTAGGTGCTGTCGAGCCGCTTGATCATCACGCCTTCGATCACCGGATCGGGCGGCGCCTTGCGCAGCGCGTCGAGGTCCGTCCAGTTGGAGAAAGGCACAAGCGGCGAGAGGTCGAAACGCTCGTGCGGGCTGCTATCGATGATCGCGGTCAGGCGGTCGCGGCGCTCGACATAGGTTTCGCCGCGCACGTCGCGATCGCCGGAAAACAACAGGTCGTAGGCGCGGATGAAGGCCGGGTAGTCGTCCAGCATGCGGCTGCTCACCGTCTTGCGGTTCAGCCGCTGCTGCAGGTCGCCGAAGGTGCGCGTCGGATTGTTGGAGCGCGCCGTGCCGCCGACCAGAAGCTCGCCGTCGAGCACGCCTTCGAAATTCATCGCGTCGATGATATCCGGAAAGGTGCCGGAAATGTCGTCGCCGCTGCGGGAATAGAGCCGCCGCTCGCGGCCGAAACCCGTCAATTGCACGCGAATCCCGTCCCATTTCCACTCGGCGGCGAAATCGGCCGGGTCGAGCCCGTCGAGGTCGCCGTTGCCGACGGGTGTCGAGAGCATCACCGAATGGAAGATCGCCGGCGTTGCCAGCACCGGCCTGTCGGTCCTGCCCTCCAGCCAGGCGAACAGCGGCTCGTAAGGCGGGGCGAGCCCGTGCCACAGGGTTTCGATCTCCGTCACGTCCTTGCCGCCGAGGTCGGCGAGCGCCTGCTTGGCAAGCCTGGCCGAAACGCCGATACGTAACCCGCCGGTGACAAGCTTCAGGAAGGCGAAGCGGCTCGACGTATCCAGCCGGTCGAGCAGGCCGCGCACATAGGCGCGCACCTCAGTGCGGCCGAGCCCGTTCATTTCGCGGATCACCGCGCCGAGGCGCGGCTGCAGCGGGTGTTCGGCATCGCTCTCGCGATCCCACACCAGCGATATGGTTTCGGCGAGATCGCCGACGTAATCGTAGGAATAGCGGAACAGCACCTCGTCCATGCGTTCCAGCACCAGTTCGCGCAGCATGGCCGGTTTGACGCTGCGCACCTCCAGCGTGCCGGCGATGGCGGCGAGGCCGTAGCCACGATCCGGGTCGGGGGTGTCGCGAAAATAGTCGGTCAGCAGTTTCAGCTTGCCGTTGCGGGAGGGCGTCAGGACGAGACGGTCGAGCAGGGTGGCGAAGGCTTTCATGCGCGGGCTCCCGGGATCTCCATGCGGCCGGCAAGGCTAACGCACATCCCCTTCTCCCCGCCGGGGAGAGGGGACGAGCCGCACGCATCGCTGGAGAAAGGGTCTGCTCCCATCCTCAATCCCCCTCGTCCTCGTAACCGACGAGATGCAGCGGCCGGGCGGCGATGCCCTGGAGTTCGCACCAGCGCACCAGGGCCTCCTCGCGGCCATGGGTGACCCAGACCTGCTCGGGGGCGATCTCGCGGATGGTCTGCGTCAGTTCCGGCCAGTCGCAATGGTCGGAGATCACCAGCGGCAGCTCGACGCCGCGCTGCTTGGCGCGCTGGCGCACCATCATCCAGCCGGAGGCGAAACTCGCCACCGGATCGGAGAAGCGCCGCGCCCAGCGGTCGGCGAAGGCCGAGGGCGGGCCGACGATGACGGCGCCGCGGAATTCGTCCTGGTTGCCGCGCTCCACCGTCGCCGGCCGCAATTCGCCGAGATCGATGCCCTGTGACCGGTAATAATCGCACAGTTTGGCGAGTGCCCCGTGGATGTAGATCGGCTCGCCATATCCCGCCTGCCGCAGAAGCGCGATCACCCGTTGCGCCTTGCCCAGCGCATAGGCGCCGACGAGGTGGCTGCGCTCGGGAAACTGTTTCAGCGAGGTGATCAGCTTGCCGATTTCGGCGCGCGGATCGGGGTGGTGGAACACCGGCAGGCCGAAGGTCGCCTCGGTGATGAAGACGTCGCAGGCGACCGGCTCGTAGGGGGTGCAGGTGGGATCGGCGCTGCGCTTGTAGTCGCCGGAGACGACGATGCGCATGCCCTCCTTCTCGATGGCGATCTGCGCCGAACCCAGCACATGGCCGGCCGGATGGAAGCTGACGGCGACGCCGCCCACGTCGAGCTCGCTGCCAAGATCGACGGCCTGTTCGCTTTCGCAAAAATCCTCGCCGTAGCGCAGCTTCATGATGTCGAGGGTCTGGCGGGTGGCCAGGACCGCCCGGTGGCCGGAGCGGGCATGGTCGGAATGGCCGTGGGTGATCAATGCGCGGTCGACTGGCCGGACCGGATCGACATGGAAGGCGCCGGCCGGGCAATACAGGCCTTCCGGCGTCGGGAAGAGCAGTTTTTCAGGTCGCATGGCGATAGAGATAAAGCACGCCGCGCAAAAGTGTACGGCGGTTTTGCGAAAACGACAGGCAAAGGGCAAAAAGCCAGCAAGCGGAGGACTGCGGCGCGCTGCGACGACAAGGTCGGCTTATGCCGGAGGCGCGGCCAGCAGCCGTTCGATGCTTTCGGGCGCCACCGGCCGCGAGAAATGGAAACCCTGCACCTCGTCGCAGCCGTTGTGGCGCAGATAGGCCATCTGCTCGGCATTCTCGACGCCTTCGGCCACGACGCTCAGGTTGAGCCCGCGGGCGAGGCTGATGACGGCGGAGGCGATGGCGGCCATGGTCGGGTCGTGCGGCAGGGCTTCCACGAAGGAACGGTCCATCTTCAGCCGCCGCACGGGAAACGTCTTCAGCGCCGCCAGGTTGGCGTATCCGGTGCCGAAATCGTCGATCGTCAGGCGTATGCCGAGCTTTTCGAGCTCGGCCATGGTGGCGAGCGCCCGCGGCACATCCTGGCTGATGGCATTCTCCGTCAGTTCCAGCTCGAGGAATTGCGGCTCCAGCCCGCTGTCCTTCAGCGCCAGGCTGACCTGGTCGATCAGCATCGGGTCGCAGAACTGCCGGGGGGAGACGTTGACGGCCATGACGACCGGCGGCAGGCCGAGATCGTGCCAGCGCTTGTTCTGCCGGCAGGCGGTCTTGAGCACCCACAGGCCGAGCGGTAGGATCAGGCCGCATTCTTCCGCGAGCGCGATGAAGCTTCCCGGCGCCAGGACGCCGAGGCGGGGATGATTCCAGCGCACCAGCGCTTCGACGCCGCGCACATGGCCGGAGGCGAGATCGATCTGCGGCTGGTAATCGAGGAACAGCTGGCCGCCGGCGATGGCGGTGCGCAGCTCCTCCTGCAGGTTGAAGCGCTCGGCCACCCGGCTGCCGCCGTCGTTGCGGTGCACCTGCAGCGAATCCCGGCCCAGCTCCTTGGCCCGGTACATCGCCGCATCGGCGCTGGCGATCAGCTCCTCGGCCGTTTCGCCGTCTTCGGGAAAGCTGGCGACACCCATGCTGCAGGTGGTGGCGATGGTGACGCCGTCGACGACGATCGGCCGCGAGATCGAGCGGCGCAGCTCGGCGAGCCGCGGCAGGATATCGCCCTCGCCACGCGCCTGGTTGGCGAAGACGAGAACGAATTCGTCGCCGCCGAGGCGCACGACGAGATCGGAGGCGCGGGTGAATTCCAGCATGCGCGCCGCCACGTGGCGCAGCAGCTCGTCGCCGGCATTGTGGCCGTAATTATCGTTGATCTGCTTGAAATTATCGAGATCGACATAAGCGACGATGACCCGCTGGCCGCTGATCTTGGCCTGGTGCAGCACGTCGGCGATCTTGTCCTTGAAGTAGGTGCGGTTGGGCAACCCCGTCAGCGCGTCGTGATGCGCCATGAAGTGGATGCGGTCCTCGGCGCGCTGGCGCTCGATGGCGATGCCGGCAATATGCGTCGCCATCGCCACCAGCTGCATCTCGTTTTCGGTCGGGTGGCGCACGCTGCCCGAATACAGCGCCAGCGTTCCCAGCACATTGCCCTGATGCGTCAGGATCGGTGTCGACCAGCAGGAGTACAGGCCGTACTGGACTGCGAGATCGCGGAAGTTCGCCCAGCGGTAGTCGGTCTGAACGTCGCTGACGATGACCGGTTTTCCCAGCCAAGCGGCCGTGCCGCAGGAACCGATGTTCGGCCCGATGGCGACGCCGTCGATCAGCTTGTTGTAGCCGGCCGGCAGGCTCGGCGCCGCACCCTGGTGCAATGTTTTGCCTTCCGGATCGAGCAGCAGCACGGAGGCCTGGATGTTGTCCAGCTGCTCTTCGACCAGCAGCACGAGCGCTTCCAGGATGGCGGGCAGCGGCTCGCTGCGGGCGATCATTTCCAGGAGGTTCGCCTGGCCGCTGCGCAGCGCTTCCTCGCGCTTGCGGGTGGTGATGTCGCGGGCAATGCCGATCAGCCCGACAACACGGCCGTCGCGGTCGCGCAGCGGCGTCTTCGAGGTCAGCCACCAGAACTGGCGGCCGTCCGGCGCGATCAGCGTTTCCTCAATGTCCAGTTCGGGGATACCGCACGCCAGCAATGTTTGCTCGCTCTCGTAGAACCCTCCGGCGACATCGGCTGGGAACAGGTCGAAATCGGTTTTGCCAATGAGCTGGTCTGCCGATTCCAGGCGGTTGGTGCGCACCGTCGCCAGGTTGGCGAACAGGAAGCGGCTGTCGAGGTCCTTCACATAGATCTGGTCGGAAACCTGGTCGAGGGCGGCGGCGAGGACAGGCCATGACTGACCGTCGCCGAAAGCCTCGTTATTGTCGAGGAGCGCTTCGGTTGCCGCCACAAGTCGTCTGGTCTGTGCTTGAAAGGTTTCTTCGTCACCATCCGGCAGACAAGTACGCCGCATTCCGGTCTCGCCCATTCCGTGTCCCAACCTTGCGCCGTAACTTCGAATGTCGTCCGCCCCGGCGATGGATACTGCCATCGAATATAGGGGCCATTTCCTTATTCTTGTTTAAGAGCGATACACGGTAAGCGACTCAGCGGCGCGCATCATAGCTGAAATGCCGAAAGACGAGCGCTTTTTTTGCCCAATATTTATCGTTTGAAATGATCTGTTTCAAAACGGTACGTTTGTCGTTGGCATGAATTCTGCTTGTCGATCGGGACAATTCTGGAGCCGATCATGCCGTCACGCCGTCAACTTCTCCGAATACTGTCGGGCGCCGCCTTCCTGCCGCTGGCGGCAAGCCGCGCCGGCGCGCTCGAACTGACGCCGGTCGACCTGCGCGGGCCGATCGACGCGGCGGAGTTCGGGGTGCTGCCGGGAACGGCCGACAATCAGAGCAAGAGTTTCGAAAGGATGCTGCGCAAGGCGGCGGCCAGCGACGTGCCGGTCTTCCTGCCGCCCGGCACCTACCGCCTCTCCAACATAGACCTGCCCGACAACACCCGCATCACCGGCGTTCCGGGTGCCTCCCGCATCGTCTATACCGGCGAGGGTCACCTGTTCATGGCCGAGGGCCTGCGGCGCGTGCAGCTGTCCAACATCGTCATCGACGGCGACAACCGCTGGCTCGGCGACTATGCCGGGGCGTTGGTGCAACTGCACGGCGTCGCCGAAGTCATCATCGACAATTGCGAGATCGCCGGCAGCCGCAAGCATGCCGTCCAGATGGAACGCTGCGGCGGCCGCATCGAGCGCTCGCATCTGTCCGGCGCGGCGCTGGCGGCGATCTATGCGGTCGAAAGCACCGGCCTGTCGGTGACCGGCAACACGGTTTCCGATTGCGGCAACGGCGGCATCCTCGTGCATCGCTGGACCAAGGGCGAGGACGGCACGATGATTTCCGGCAACCGCGTGACGCGCATCGCCGCCACCGCCGGCGGCACCGGCCAGAACGGCAACGGCATCAACATCTTCCGCGCCGACGGTGTGATGATCGCCAACAACCATGTCTCCGATTGCGCCTTCTCGGCGATCCGCGCCAATGCCGGTTCGAACGTGCAGATCGCCGGCAACCAGTGCCTGCGCTCCGGCGAGACGGCGATCTATTCGGAGTTCGGTTTCGAGGGCGCCGTCGTCACCGGCAACCTGGTGGACGGCGCCGCCAACGGCGTGCTGATCGTCAATTTCGACGCGGGCGGCCGGCTCGCCACCGTCGCCAACAACGTCATCCGCAACCTGTCGCCGACCGGACCCTACGCGCATGACGGTGCCGGCTTCGGCTTCGGCATCGCCGTGGAAGCCGATACGACCGTCAGCGGCAACGTCATCGAGAATGCCGGCAAGTGGGGCATGATGCTCGGCTGGGGGCCATACCTGCGCAACATCGTCGCCACCGGCAACATCGTGCGCAAGGCACCGGTCGGCTGCGCCGTCTCGGTGGTCGAAGGCTCCGGCACGGCGCTGCTTGCCGACAACCTGTTTCAGGAAACGCCCGAAGGCGGCATCGTCGGCTTCCGCTGGAACGACAAGACCACCGGAGACCTGGCGCTGGCGGGCAATGGCGGATTTGCACACCTGACCATCGAGGGCAACCGGGTGTAGGCAGCCATCAGTTTTGCATGCCCCGCCTTTCCATCAGCAGAGAATCGGCCTCGTCGCAACCTCGATCGATGATCATTGATGATCTTTTCATGCAAAGATTTCATCCTTTCCGCCGGTTCCGTTTTTCCCTGCCGCCGACTATCGTCCGGCAAAAAGGGAGAGGATCATGCTGACGATCTACGGCGTTTACCGTTCGCGAGCTGCGCGCAATTACTGGATGGCGGCCGAGCTTGGCCTGGATGTCAAATCCGTGCCGGTGATCCAGGCGCGCCGGCTTGCCGATCCGCTCGATCCGGGCGCGCCGCTCAACACCCGCTCGCCGTCCTTCCTGGCGGTCAATCCGCTCGGCTTCATTCCCGCCATCGACGACAACGGGCTGGTGCTGACGGAATCGCTGGCGATCAACCTCTATCTCGCGCGCAAGTATGGCGGGCCGCTGGCGCCGCAATCGGTGCAGGAAGAGGGGCAGGCGACGATGTGGACCCTGTGGGCCGCCACCGAGGTGGAGCCGCATGCGGTCAAGGTCGTGCTGGCCTACGACAACGGCATCGAGCAGAGTGAGGAAGGCCAGCTGACGCTCAGGCTTGCCCGCCGCGCCCTCAAGCCGGCCTTCGCATTGCTGGAGGCGCATTTTCAGCGGCACGCCTGGCTTGTCGGCGACCGTTTCACCGTGGCCGATCTCAATGTGGCGGAGGTTTTCCGCTATGCGATGACCGAAAAGGAACTGTTCGACGCCGCGCCGAAGATGGCCGCCTGGCTGGACCGTTGCCAGTCCCGGCCGGCCTTCAAGGCGGTGATGGCGATCCGCGCCGCGGAGGCGTCGTAACGCCGGCTCGCGCTCGCCCGCCGCGATGATGAAAGAATGGCCGGTGCCGGTTTGGCGCGCAGTCCCAGGGGTGCAACGGCCAGCCGTTTCCAGCAGGTAGCCGATCCGCGACGGGTAATCGGCAACGAGGAATTCGGCCAGCGGCTCTTCGAGGCGTTGCTGTGACGATGCGGCGGCCGACCCCGGAACAAGCCTTCGCCACGACAGCCTCGCGCCAGCCGCGTCTGGGATCATGGGACCAGATGTCATCTGTTGCAAAAGCGGTAAGTCCATGATTTTCGATCACGCCCCCGTTCGCCGGTCCCTGTCCGTTGCGGCGCTGTTGACGGCAGCGCTTGCCGTTGCCGGCTGCACCGACACCTCGCGCATGAATGCCGATGTCTTCCGCTACGAGACGGCGCCGGTGTTTTTCCAGTCGGCCGATACGGCGCAGCCGCCGGCGCGGCGGACGACGCTCTACACCACCTCCTTCCACCAGACCTATGGCTTGCCGGTCTCCAATCCGGTGCACCTGGCGAGTTATGCCGCGACCGAGGATGATGGTCGCATGCTGCCGGCCATCCCCTACCGGTCGATCGATCCGCGCTACCTGCGCCAGGAGGTCGAATACCAGACGGTCGAGAAGCCGGGCACCATCGTCGTCGATACCAGGCAGCGCTTTCTCTATCTGGTGCAGCCGGGCGGCAAGGCGATGCGGTATGGTGTCGGCATCGGCCGCGACGGTTACGCCTGGTCCGGCCGCGGCGTGATCCAGTGGAAGCAGAAATGGCCGCGCTGGACGCCGCCCGACGACATGGTCGAGCGCCAGCCGGACCTGAAAATGTTCGCCGCCGCCAATGGCGGCATGAATCCCGGCCTGAACAACCCGCTCGGCGCCCGCGCCCTTTACATCTTCAAGGACGGCAAGGACACGCTCTACCGTATCCACGGCACGCCGGACTGGAAATCGGTCGGCAAGGCAACCTCTTCCGGCTGCGTGCGCATGCTCAACCAGGACGTCATCGACCTCTTTGAACGGGTTTCGGGCAAGAGCCAGATCGTCGTTCTCTGAGGTTTTTCGATAAGGCCTGCCGTCTCCCCGTGAACGGGGAGACAATGCTCCAAGGCCGGTAGTCCTCACCCGAACGACGCGAAAAACGTCTCCGGCCCATCCACCTCCACCAGCCGCCGCCGCTCGACCAACCAGAAACGGTTGCCCACCGCGCGGACAAAACTGCGGTCGTGCGAGACGAGCAGGCAGCTTGCCTGGTGCTGCATCAGCTCGCTCTCCAGCGCTTCCTGTCCCTCAATGTCGAGATGGTTGGTCGGCTCGTCCAGCAGGTAGAAATTCGGCTCGGTGAGCCGCAGCACCAGCATGCCGAGGCGCGCCCGCTGACCGCCGGACAGATGGCCGGCCGGCTTCTCCTGCATGTCGATGGCGATGCCGGCGCCGGCGAGCAGCGTTCGCGCCCGCGGCTCGCCGAGGGCAAAACGCCGGCTCAAGAGGTGAAGCGGCGTTTCGTCGCCCGGCAGATCGGCGAGGTTCTGGTCGGCATAACCGGGAACCAGCGACGGCGTCGGCTTGATACCGTCGGTCACCTCATGGGCATGGCCGATCGCCGCCCGCAGCATCGTCACCAGCCGCGACTTGCCGACGCCGTTTGCGCCGAGCAGCACGATCCGGTCGCCCTGGCAGACGAACTGCCTGCCGGTCATGAACAGCAGCGCGCCGTCCGGCGTCCTCACCGCCGCATCCTCCAGCGTCACCAGCACCTTGGCATGCGTGCCGCGGTTGGAAAGCCGGATAGCGCCGGCCGAGCGCTCAAGGTGCGCCGGCTTCGCCGCCGTCTCCAGCTTTTCCGCCCGCTGTTTCAATTGCTTGGTCTTGACCACCAGCAGGTCGCTGCCGGAATTGATGCCGATGTTGTTGAGCTTCGTCGCCTGCTGGCGCAATTGCTGCGCCGTCTTCATGTCGCGGCGGAAACGCCGGTCCTCGGCAGCATCCGCCTCGTCGAGTGCCGCTCGCGCCCGGCTGTAGGGCAGGGCGAAAAGCTGCGAACGCTCCGGCCGCAGGAACAGCGTCCGGTTGGTGACGGCATCGAGGAAGGCGCGGTCGTGGCTGGCGACGATGACCGGCATGTCGCGGGGCAGGGCGTTCAGCCATGCCTCGAGCGCTGCGATCTTCGACAGGTCGAGATGGTTGGTCGGTTCATCCAGCAGCAGCGCATCCGGCTCGGTGACGGCGACGCCGGCGGAGCTGCGCGATGCGTTGCCAGCCGCCGCTCAGCTGCCTGAGCGGACGCTCGCGCAGCTCCGCCGGCACGGCGAGGTCGTCGAGGACGATATCGACACGCCAGGATTCGTTTTTCGCCTGCTCGGCTGGCAGGGCGGCGGCCACCGCTTGATGAAACGGCATCGCCATCAACTGCGGCGGCACCGTCTGTTCCATATGGCCGATGGTCAGGCCGCGGCCGCGAGTGATCTCGCCGGTGGTGGCATCCGCGGTGCCGGCGATGCAGCGCAGCAGCGTGGACTTGCCGCGGCCGTTGGCGGCGACGATGCCGAGGCGCTCGCCGCGGCCGACCGTCAGCGACAGGTCGGAAAACAGCGGTGCGCCCAGCGTGACGCCGAGGCTGCGGAGGGAAATGAGGGTCATGATCGTTTCCTGGTCTGGCCGGCGATCAGCGCATCCGTGGCATCCGGCCATCGGTCGATGCAGGTGTCGCGCGGCGGATGAAGAAGTGCAGGACATCACAAGCGAAAAGCTCGGCGCCGCACGGGCCACGAGGGGCAGACCAGGAAGAGGGGGTAAGTCTCCGGTCAGCCCTGCAAACGCATTTGCAGGGCCGCTTTCGGGCCAAACTGGCGATGCTGCCGGAAATATGTCATCACACAGCCCTCCATTCGGCTCGAGTTCGATGGATGGTTTTTAGCATTGGACGCATACGAGTGCAACCGGCCGCATAGGGTCGAAGAAGCCCCTCGACATTCTGCACCGGGGGCGGCTTTCCCCCTTCTCCCCGCTGGGGTGGAAGAGGGAGATCGCCTCGACCGTCATCGCCCCCGTTAACCCCTGCCAGCCCGCGCCATGCTAGTCTGGCGGCACTGATTCTCACCCGCCGGCCGCCATGGAAACGTCCCTTTACCTCCCCGTCAAAACCTTCCTCGAAACCGCCGGCTACACCGTCAAGGGCGAGGTGGGCAGTTGTGATCTCGTCGGCCTGAGCGAGGGCGAGCCGCCGGTCGTGGTGGTCTGCGAGCTGAAGCTGAGCTTTAACCTGGAGCTGATCCTGCAGGCCGTCGATCGCGCTGCTGCCGCCGACGAAATCTGGATCGCCGCCCGCGTTTCGGCGAAGGGCAGGGGCCGCGAGGCTGACCGAAGGTTCCGCGATCTCTGCCGCCGGCTCGGCATCGGCATGCTCGGTGTCTCGGATGGCGGCGTGGTCAGTATCATCGTCAGCTCGATTTCGCCGATGCCGCGCACCAACACCAAACGCCGATCCCGCCTCGTCGCCGAGCACCGCAAGCGCCGCGGCGACCCGATGCTCGGCGGCGGCACCAAGGCGCCTGTCATGACCGCCTACCGCCAGCAGGCGCTCGCCTGCGCCGCAGCCCTTGCCGCCGGGCCGCTGCGCCCGCGCGACATCCGCCCGCAGGCGCCGGATGCAGCCAAGATCCTGCTCGGCAACGTCTACGGCTGGTTCGAACGCATCGACCGCGGCGTCTACGCCCTGACGGATGCCGGCCAGGCGGCGCTTGTCCGCTGGCCGCAGGCGGCGGGATAGCTTTCGCGGTCGTATGGATTAAGAGGGTGCCGCCTGCCTCCTTCTCCCCGCGGGGGAGAAGGAGGTATGCCGCGCCGCTTTCGCCAAACTCAACGTCGAGCGAGGCAAGTCCCTCTCCTCATTCTACAGGAAGAGGGTGAGGGGCCGCCACCCAGTCTTCCAAGTCACCGCCGCAGGCTGCCCAGAATCCCGCGCACCAGCGCCCGGCCGACCTGGCTTGCCACGGTGCGCGCAACACTCTTCATCGCCGCCTCGACCACCGTTTCGCGCTGGTAACCGGAGGTGCGCTTGCGGGGCGCCGGGCCAGCATCGTCGTTACGGTCGTTTCCGAAGCCGGGCAGGGTCCAGCGGCCGGCGGCGCTGTCGTCTTCGCCTTGCTGCTGCTTTTCTTCCGGCTGGCGTTTTGCAGCCTCCTGGTCCGCCGCCTGTTTTGCACGGGCGGCCAGAATTTCATAGGCCGACTCGCGGTCGAAATCCTCGTCGTACATCTCGGCGACGGGGCTGACGGCGATCACCTTCTTGCGCTCCTCCTCCGTCACCGGGCCGAGGCGGGAGGCCGGCGGGCGGATCAGCGTGCGCTCCACCATCGACGGCGCGCCCTTGCCCTCCAGCGTCGAGACCAGCGCCTCGCCGGTGCCGAGCGTGGTGATGACGGTGGCGCAATCGAAGGCCGGGTTGGGGCGGAAGGTGTCGGCGGCGGTCTTCACCGCCTTCTGCTCGCGCGGCGTATAGGCGCGCAGCGCATGCTGCACCCGGTTGCCGAGCTGGGCGAGCACGGTTTCCGGCACGTCGAGCGGGTTTTGCGTGACGAAATAGACACCGACGCCCTTGGAGCGGATCAACCGCACCACCTGCTCCACGCGCTCGATCAGCACCTTCGGCGCATCGGCGAAGAGGAGGTGGGCCTCATCGAAGAAGAACACCAGTTTCGGCTTGTCGGGATCGCCGACCTCGGGCAGTTCCTCGAACAGCTCCGACAGGAGCCAGAGCAGGAAGGTGGCGTAGAGCCGCGGGTTCATCATCAGCTTGTCGGCGGCAAGCACCGAGATGGCGCCGCGGCCGTCATTGGTGACGCGCATGATGTCGCTGATCTTCAGCGCCGGCTCGCCGAAGAAATGTTCCGCCCCCTGCTGCTCCAGCACCAGCAGCCCGCGCTGCAGCGAACCGACGGAGGATTTCGACACGAAACCGAACTGGTTGGAAATCTCGCCCGCATGCTCGCCCATGTAGTTGAGCATCGCCTGCAGGTCTTTCAGGTCGAGCAGCGGCAAGCCGCCCTCGTCGGCGATCTTGAAGGCGATGTTGAGCACGCCTTCCTGCGCCTCGGTGGCGTTCATCAGCCGGGCGAGCAGCAGCGGCCCCATCTCGGCGATGGTAGCGCGCACCCGATGGCCCTTTTCGCCGTAGAGATCCCAGAAGATCACCGGGAACTCTTGGAAATCGTAAGGCGAAAGGCCGATCTGTTCGGCACGCTTCAGGAGGAAGTCCTTGGGCTCCCCCATGGCGGCGATGCCGGAGAGGTCGCCCTTGATGTCGGAGCAGAACACCGGCACGCCGGCATTGGAAAAGGCTTCCGCCAGGATCTGCAGCGTCACCGTCTTGCCGGTGCCGGTGGCGCCGGTGATCAGGCCGTGACGATTGCCGAATTTCAGATCGAGATATTCCGGCCTGTTGATGCTGTCATCCGGATTGCGGCTGGCACCGATGAAAAGCTTTCCGTCCTGCAACATCAAACATTCACTCCCTTGGGCGGGCGGCGATGGCGCGGCCGCAGCTTTTCATTGAATCATCTTCATCCTGTTATAAGGATAGCATCGGACGCGGACAACCATCCGCCGACCCTGATTCTGGCGGTTCCGCAGGATGGCCGCAGCAGGGCGGACGGCAAGGACCCGCCCGTCCCATCGATACCGCGCTGGCCGCGATCACAAAGGAGAGAAGCCCATGAATGAACTCGTCACCCAGATCGCCGACAAGATCGGCATCGAGCCGGCGCTGGCGGAAAAGGCCCTCGGCATGATGCTCGGCTTCCTGCAGCGCGAGGCCGACGACGGCGCCGTGGCGCGGATGATCGAGGCCATCCCCGGCGGCGCCGATCTCGTCGCCCGCTTCAACGGCGAATCCGCCGGCGGCGGCCTGCTCGGTTCGGTCATGAGCGCGCTCGGCGGCGGCGGCGGCGTCATGGGCCTCGGCCAGCAACTCATGGGCGAAGGTCTCGGCATGGGCGAGATCACGGCGCTCGCCCGCGAGACGATCGCCGCCGCCAAGCAATATGCCGGCGACGAAGTGGTCGACCAGGTGGTGTCCTCTGTTCCGGGGCTGAGCCAGTTCGTTTGATTGGGTGAAGCAGAAGTTGGGCCGGTGCGAAGGCGCCGGCCTATCTCTTTGCCGCAGCTTGCGAATTGGTTTGTGAAAGCGTTCGGGAACCGTAAGCGCTATAAGCTTCAATGATTTTTCGGCGTATATATCAAATTGGAACGATTGTCTTAAAACGGTATAAGCATCTGGTCGCCTAATCCTTCCATCATTGCAAGCAGTGAGGAAAAAATGGCGACTTTTGAAGTACATAGCGGCACCAACACCGGCACCTCGGATATTGACGTCTATATTTTGAACAAGCCAGTCGGCTATTTTGCAATTTCCGGTGGAACGGAAGCGCACGGCGACAAGTTCATCGGCAACATCGCCTACATGCCGGAGCAGTTCGACATGTACTCCGTCACGGACATCACTCTGCACGGCGTCATCGGCGCGCGCCCCTTCGAAATGTCGACGAATGCCAGCAAGATCGACCTGTCGCAGACCGTCGGCGTCTCGTTTCTGCAGCTCACGGGCACGCAGATGAGCATCATCGGCGGCACCGAGACAATCCTCGATATCGAGGCCGATAGCGGCTGGTTGAAGTTCGACATGGAAAACGGTGTGGCGACATCCAGCTTTGTCGCGCCAAGAATTAATCCGTACGGCGCGCTGCCGCAGAACTACGACCCCGCCGCTCCGAAGGATATCGCCGGGCTCTTCCAGAACATCAAGGGCATCGGCACCGGCAGTACGGACGACACGGTCTTGGGTTCGTCGCGCAACGATATTGCGGATCTCGGTGCAGGCAAGAACTACTTCGATGGGCGTGGTGGCACGGACACCCTGTACCTGACGGGGACACGAGACCAGTATACGATCATGAAGACCTCCAATGGCTTCATCGTGTCCAGCGAGGCGCAGGGCATCCATACCGAGACGGTCAATGTCGAGCGCATCGGCTTCCTGTCGGACAACGAGGAAGGCCTGGATCCCGCGAATGGCACCCTTGCCTTCGACACCGACGGCATCGCCGGTCAGGCCTACCGCATCTATCAGGCAGCTTTCGACCGCACGCCGGACACTGCAGGCCTGTCCTACTGGATTAAGTCGATGGACAAGGGTACGTCGTTGATCGAGGTGGCGTCCGGTTTCGTCGGTTCTTCCGAATTTGCCGCCGTCTATGGCGCCAACGCTTCGGATCAGACCTTTGTCTCCAAACTTTACGAAAACGTCCTCGGTCGCGCAGGTGAGGGGGCCGGTATCGACTACTGGATGGGGCAGCTTGCGGCCGGCCAGACGCGCGCCGACGTGCTGGCAGGGTTCTCGGAGAGTGCCGAAAACATTGTCGGCGTTTCCGGCACCATCGCGGACGGCATCTTCTACGTCTGAACTATATCGAAAAAATCCACTGTGACTGCACATGGCCCCGGCTCGCAACCGGGGCTTTTGTGGTCCCGATCCTTTACTTCTTCACCGCCACCAGGAAGAACCGCGGAAACAGCAGCAGGCATTTCCCGTCTTCCTGCGGCGGATAGGCCTCGGCGATGCGGGCCTGGTAGGCGGCGAGGAATTTTTCGCGATATGTGTCTCCCACCGCGTCGAGATAGGGGCGCAGGCCCGTCGCCTTCACCCATTCGACGATCGCCGCCGCATCGTCCATCGGATGGCGATAGACGGTGTGCCAGAGATTCAGCCCGGCCAGCTTCGGCGACAGGCGTTCGTAATAGGCGATCGGCTGCGGCAGGCTCGGCCGGCGCAGGCTGCGGCCCTCGAATTCGGCCGCCCAGGGGCCGTCGTGCAGCGTCGCCTCCATCGCCTTGTGCGACGGTTCGGCGAGGTTGTCCGGCATCTGCACCGCCAGCACGCCGCCCGGCGTCAGGTGGTCGATGAGCCGGTCCATGACGTCGAGATGATCCGGCAGCCATTGCAGCACGGCATTGGCGAACAGCACGTCGACGGGTTCCGCCGGGCTCCACGCGGCGATGTCGGCCTGCTCGAAACTCAGGGCCGGCAGGCGCTTGCGGGCGGCCTCCAGCATGTCGGCGTCGCTGTCGACGCCGCGGATGGCGGCACCGGGAAAACGCTCGGCCAGCAGTTCGGTGGAATTGCCGGGGCCGCAGCCGAGATCGACGGCGGTGGCGACCGCGTCGTGCCGGATTTCCGCCAGCAGGTCGCGCGCCGGCTGGGTGCGTTCTTCCTCGAATTTCAGATATTGCGATGCCGACCAGGCCATGCCGTCCTCTTCGCTTCCCGTTACAAGGCTTCGAGCGACGGCAATATCAGGGACGGTCCGTAATCGCCATATTCATCCGGCAGATTGTTGCGGTTGATCCAGACGGTGCGGAAACCAAATCTGGTCGCACCGGCCACGTCCCAGCGGTTCGACGACTGGAAGGACACCGCCTGCGGATAGAGCCGGTAGGCGGTCGTCACCAGTTCGTAGACGGCCGGCGCCGTCTTGAAGATTTTCACCGCATCGACGGAAAAGATGTCGTCGATGACGGTCTCCAAGGCCGAATTGGCGACGGCGGCGGAAAGCATCTCCGGCGAGCCGTTGGAGAGGATGGCGACACGGGCGCCGCGCGCCTTCAATCCCTTCAGCACCGCGGGAACCTCCGGATAACAATCCAGCGTCCGGTAGGCATCGAGCAAATCGCCCCGCAACGACGGATCGACGCTTTTCACCCGCGCAAAACTGTAGTCGAGCGCCTGTTCCGTCAGCGCCCAGAAGTCGGCGTAAGCGCCCATCAGCGAGCGCACCCAGGAATATTCCAGCTGCTTGGCCCGCCAGATCTCGGAAAACAGCTGGTAATCCGGCCCGGCCCGCTCGGCATGGCGGCGCACCGCCGCATGAACGTCGAACAGCGTACCGTAGGCATCGAAGACATAGGCGGCCTGGCTCATGGTTCTTGCCTCAGAAGCGGGTGATGACGCTGATGCCGATATCGGTGGCGGTATCCATCGCCATCAGCGCCGGCACGGCCTCGTCCAGGCTCACATGGCGGCCGACCAGCTTTTGCGGCGCAAGCTTGCCGGTTTCTAGCATGTCCATCAGCGCATCGTAGCGCCAGGCCTGCATGCCGTGGCTGCCGTAGATCTCCAGTTCGTAGGCCAGCACCTCGCCCATCGGGATGGCCGGCGTCGCGTGGTCGGCGAGCATCAGCCCCACCTGGATGTGCCGGCCGCGGCGGCGCAGGTTGCGGATCGAGTTGACGCAGGTGGCGGTATGGCCGAGCGCGTCGATGGAAACATGCGCGCCGCCCTTGGTGATCTCCTTCACCGCCTCGGCGACATTGGCGGTCGCGCCCGCATGGATCGTCGCCACCGCTCCCAGCGAACGGGCGAAGGCGAGCTTGTCCTCGGTAATGTCGATGGCGATGACATTGGCGCCCTGCGCCGTGGCGATCATGATCGCCGACAGCCCGATGCCGCCGCAGCCATGCACCGCCACCCACTCGCCGGGCTTGGTGCGGCCCTGGTCGACGACGGCGCGGAAGGAGGTGACGAAACGGCAGCCGAGGCTTGCCGCCGTGGCATAATCAAGGTTGTCGGGCAGGTGGACGAGGTTGAGGTCGGCATAGGGGATCGCGACATATTCGGCAAACGAGCCCCAATGGGTGAAGCCCGGCTGGAACTGGTTGGGGCAGACCTGCTGGTTGCCGGAGTGGCATTCGCCGCAGTGGCCGCAGCCGGAGACGAAAGGCACCGTCACCCGGTCGCCGATCTTGAAGCGCACCACGCCCTTGCCGACCGCCGAAACGGTGCCGGCGAATTCATGGCCCGGCACATGCGGCAGCACGATATCGGCATCATGGCCGATCCAGCCGTGCCAGTCGCTGCGGCAGAGCCCGGTCGCCTCGACCTTGATGACCACGCCGCCTTCGGACGGCGTCGGGTCGGGCAGGGTGCGGATCTCGGGCGTTTCGCCGAAGCGTTCGAAATACATGGCTTTCATCGGGCAATCCTCTTCTCTTCCGCCGGATGATGGCATGGCGCAGGCATCGCCAAAAGCCGTTCATCCATGAATATTTGTGATGCACCTATTCGGCAAGCGTTTGTTTTCACGCAAAATTCCTGCCGGCGTGTCTGTTTTTCGGACAGTTTGTTGCCAAGTGGCGGCGCGCGGCTTTTTTGGCTTGACCGGGCTGGCCGGCGGGCGTTGATAACGGACAAGAACAAAGGAGAGCACCATGCCCGTCAACACCGCTGCCCCCACGCCCACCTGGACCTATGTCGATGGCGAATGGCTCGCCGGCAATCCGCCGCTGATCGGGCCGACCTCGCATGCCATGTGGCTGGGCTCGACGGTGTTCGACGGCGGCCGCTGGTTCGACGGCATCGCGCCCGATCTCGACCTGCATTGCCAGCGTATCAACCGTTCGGCGCTGGCCATGGGCATGAACCCGGTCAAGACGGCGGAAGAGATCGAAAAGCTTGCCTGGGAAGGCGTTTCGAAGTTCGACGGCAAGACGGCGATCTACATCAAGCCGATGTATTGGGCCGAGCATGGCCGCTACGGCGTCGTCGCTCCCGATCCGGATTCGACGCGTTTCGCCTTGTGCCTGTTCGAGGCGCCGATGAACACCGCCAAGCCGAGCCGCCTCACCGTATCGCCCTTCCGCCGCCCGACGCCGGAAAGCGCCATGACCACGGCCAAGACCGGCAGCCTCTACCCCAACAACGGCCGCATGCTGACGGAAGCCGTCGGCCGCGGCTTCGACAACGCGCTGGTGCGCGACATGAACGGCAACGTCGCCGAGACCGCCACCTCCAACGTCTTCATGGTCAAGGACGGCGCTGTTTACACGCCGGCGATCAACTACACCTTCCTCGCCGGCATCACCCGCGCCCGCATCATCGGCCTGTTGAAGCAGGCCGGTTTCGAGGTGCATGAGGCGACGTTGACGGTCGACGATTTCCTCGGCGCCGACGAAGTATTCATGACCGGTAACTACTCCAAGGTCGCGCCTGTCACCCAGATCGACGATCGCAGCTACCAGGAAGGCCCGATCACCCGCAAGGCGCTCGACCTCTATATGGAATGGGCCTACGGCCGCAGCGGCAACGAAGAATAAGCGGGCAGGGGCGCGCCGGCCCCCGCCGGGCGCGCCTCATTTCTTCTTCGGCACCGTCACCTTGATGACGTCGCTGCCGAGTTCGCTACCGATCTCGACCTTCTTCGTCTTCTTGTCGTAGACGCAGATGACGGCGGCCTGCTGGCCCTTGGTCGACTTCAGTTCGCCGCTCACCACCGCAAGGCCGAAGCTTTCGCTGCCGAAAGGATCGACCGCGACCTTGCCGGTCTTGAACGACGGCTTCGCCGCCTCGATGCATTTGGCTTTCACATCGGCTGCGAATTCGGCCCAGGCATCGTCCGACGAGGCATGGGCGGCGCCGGCTGCGGCAGCCATGAAAAGGCTAAGGGCAAGGGTGGTTCTCATCAGGGGCGTCCTTTATCATGTCCTTGGCCGGAGGGCCGAAACGGGGCGTAGCGGATCGCGCAGCAATGCGGTTTTTCTGCGATTCCGGCCAGTGTCCCGGCGAGTTGAATTTTCCTTGACTGTGTTGATTTTTGGCATTTCGCCGGTTGCCACATGCCCCGTCCGCTCCTATGTTCCCGCACGACTGACCTCAGTTAGGCCTCTGCCAATAAGGGAGATTAAACCATGGCTTTCGAACTTCCGCCGCTGCCGTATGACTACGAAGCTCTTGCCCCCTTCATGTCGAAGGAGACGCTCGAATATCACCACGACAAGCACCACAAGGCCTATGTCGACAACGGCAACAAGCTCGCCGCGGAAGCAGGCCTCGGTGATCTCTCGGTCGAAGAGGTGGTGAAAAAATCCTTCGGCACCAATGCCGGCCTGTTCAACAATGCCGCCCAGCACTACAACCACATCCATTTCTGGAAGTGGATGAAGAAGGACGGCGGCGGCAACAAGCTGCCGGGCAAGCTGGAAGCGGCCTTCAATTCCGATCTCGGCGGCTACGACAAGTTCAAGGCTGACTTCGTTGCTGCCGGTACCACGCAGTTCGGCTCCGGCTGGGCCTGGGTTTCCGTCAAGAACGGCAAGCTCGAAATCTCCAAGACCCCGAACGGCGAAAACCCGCTGGTCCATGGCGGTTCACCGATTCTCGGCGTCGACGTCTGGGAACACTCCTACTACATCGACTACCGCAACGCTCGTCCGAAGTACCTCGAAGCCTTCGTCGACAGCCTGATCAACTGGGACTACGTCCTGGAAATGTACGAAGCCGCTGCCAAGTAATCTGGCTCGGCATCCCGCTTGCGGCACCCGGCGTTCGAAAGAGCGCCGGGTGTTTTGTTTGCGGGGTTCTTCTGTCACAATCGTGTTATCCAACAACCATAAGCACGCCTGATGACCCTCACAGACAAGCCCCTTTTTCGCTTCGGCGTCGTTGCCGATCCGCAATATGCCGCCATACCCCCGCATGTCGGCATGAATCGCTATTATGCCAACAGTCTCCAAAAACTGTCCGATGCGATCGACGTCTTCAACGGCGAGGACCTGGCCTTCGTCGTCACGCTCGGCGACATCATCGACCGTTCCTTCAAAAGCTTCGACGATATCCTGCCCGTCTATGAGCGGCTGAAGGCGCCAAGCCGCTTCCTGCTCGGCAACCATGATTTCTCCGTGTCGGCGGAACGCCTCGACTCGGTGGTCGGCCGGCTCGGGCTGGAAGACAGCTACTACGATTTCAAGGTCGGGTCCTACCGTTTCATCGCGCTGAACGGCAACGAGGTCAGCCTGTTTGCGCCGGGCGAGGGCGATGCCCACCGGGCGCTGGCCGCCAGCCACCTGGCGGTGCTGAAGGCCGAGGGTGCGGTCAACGCCCAGACATGGAACGGCGCGCTGAGCGACACGCAGTTCGCCTGGCTGGAAGTGACACTGCGCGCGGCCAAGGCCGCCGGCGAGATGGTGATCATCCTAAACCATTATCCGATCTATCCGCCGAACGAGCACAATCTGTGGGATTTTGCCCGCGTGCTGGAGCTGATCGAAAAATACGACAACATCCCGGCCTATTTCTGCGGCCACAACCACGCCGGCAATTTCGGTGAGCACGGCGGCTGCGGCTTCGTCACCTTCAAGGGCATGGTCGATACGCCCGACGAAAACACCTTCGCGATCGTCGACGTCTATGCCGGCCGGCTGGAGATCCGCGGTTTCGGCCGCGAGGAGAGCCGCACGCTGGTAAAATGAAAATCTTCGATTGCATAGGTAAACAAGGAAGGATTTGAGTTGAAGGCTCTCTCGATTTATTGCATCCTCTGGTGGTAGAGTAAATAGGTGGAGCTGAGATGACAATCGAACTTGATATTCAAAAAGTGTATATTGCTTATTTCAATCGACCAGCTGACAATGCTGGTCTTTCATATTGGAAAGATGTCATCGAAACTGGAAAAGCTGGTTTAGCCGATCTGACATCAATATTCGCCACGACGAACGAATACCGCACGCTGTATGCGGGGGCTACAAATGCGGATATCGTCTCGAAAGTTTATCATAATCTCTTCGGCCGTGCTCCGGAGCCTGCGGGACAGGCATATTGGGTTGAGGAACTTGACGCCGGTCGTCTTGATATCGGGGTTGTTGCCTACAGCGCATTGAACGCAGCTGGCGGCGATGACAAACTTACTATAGATAACAAGGCGAATGCTGCATCAATATTTTCCAAGCATCTGGTCACCGAAGGGGCTGACGGAAAATATAATGATGATTTGTTGTCGGCTGCTCGGCAATGGCTTGGGGGAATCGATAAATACTCTTCATCGGTGGAATTGGCTGAATTAAAACTTAAGAACATCGTTCCGACGATAATCGAACAACCTGACCGGGCGCCGATTATTTACACTTTCAAGATAGGGCAAGATCCCTCGAACGTTTTTGACGGAAATTCGGATCCTGCGCCAATAAAGGACTTTTATTTTAATTATGATAAAATTCAGATCGTGGCCGCTGGTGCCGCCACGGTGACTGCTTCAAATCCATCATTATTCTATTTTGAGGATTTTTACACATTTGGAAGTGTTCCTGAAAGCTCTATGTGGAAGTTTGCGACATTTGGCGCCCTTGGCGGTGCTCACGGCGGGTATTCAAAAGGGGCGCTCGCGCCCTTAATGGCCGGAGAAACGGTCATCTATTCCTTTGAAAAAAATGGACAGCTTCAGACCTATCTGTTTGTCGATGATGGCTCCTCGAGTGGCGTCGGCGGCGGTATGGACAATGGCATTGGTTCAGCCGTTTGGCATTTGGACGGTGATCGAGTCATAAATCTCACTGGAATCGTCGGACTGAAGTTGACGGCCGACGGCTTAAGACTCGATGGAGATCTTTTCGTCTAAACGCCTTGATTGATCAAACGGTTGAGGAGTTTCTATTTGGCGCCGGATATCGGCCAACAATCCACACATAATGAAGTTTTTGCCTTCGCTTGGAGGGATTTATCCAGCGTGAGCATTCCTCCGCCGAGTGTAGGCGTCGACGCGCATTCGCGTCCGGCGCCAATAAGGACGATTGCTTAATAGCAAATCGGCTCTGGAGCATTTCCAGCCGAAGCGGAAGCGCGTCGGCGTCGGACAATGCGGCAAAGACAAGAGGATAGAGCATTTCCCGTGAACCCGTGTTCATGGGAAATGCTTTGTCGGCCGGAGTGCGGACTATGCGTCGCACTAGATCACGATCGCTACTGTCGTGACAGCCGCCCCAACAATCTCAGGCCGTCAATGCCGCGTATAGACGATCCGTCCACTCCTGCACTCCGTCGTCCGTCAGCAGGAGGTCCTGGCGCACTTCCACCAGCACTGCCGGATAGCCGCGGTCTTCGCCGTGGACGGGAATGGCGTAATCCTCCAGCCGGTCGATGATGTAGGGCACGTTACCGTCCACCACCAGCGTCGGGTCGCGCCGCAACTCCGTCATCAACGCCTCGGCATAATCCTTCGACTGGCCGTAGAGGATGCCGACATGCCAGGGGCGCTGCACGCCATGAAACACCGGCGTGAACGAATGGATGCCGACGATGCGGCTTTTCCTGCCCTGTTTTTCACGCGCATCGAGCAGGGTCTCGATCCGCTCGTGGAACGGGGTGAACATCCGCTCGATGCGACGGTTCTTCTCGGTGTCGTCGATGCCGATATTGCCGGGGATGTCCGTCGCTTCGGAGCGCGCCGGAATGCTGGTCGGGCTGTCCACCGGCCGGTTGAGGTCGATCAAAAGCCGCGAATAGGTGCCGAGGAAGGCCGGCGCATCGAGACGCCGCGCCAGCTCGCGGGTGACGGCGGCAACGCCGATGTCCCAGGCGATGTGGCGGGTGAGTTCGTGCGGGGCCAGGCCGAGACCGGCATATTCGGCCGGAATGTGGTTCGAGGCATGTTCGCAGGTAAGCACGATGTCGTTCGTGCCCGCCGCGTTCAGCACCTCGACCGGGGCCGGCCAGTCCGGGGTCGCTGCCGCCGTCATGCGGGTTTCCCGAGCGCCTTGAGGCGTTCGATCACGGTATCGGTGTCGGCCAGCCAGCAATAGCCGCCGAATGCCTCGAGGGCGCCGTCGTGGCGCTCCGGCGTCGCGGTGGCGCAGGCGTCCGTGACGCAGGTGACGAGATAGCCGCGGTCGGCCGCATCGCGCACCGCCATGTCGACGCACTGGTCGGTCATGATGCCGGTGATGATCAGGTACTTGATGCCAAGGTTTTTCAGGAGATAGTCGATATTGGTCGAGTTGAAGACGCCAGAAGATGTTTTCGGAATCATGATTTCGTCGCCGACCGGCATGAGGCTGTCGACGGGCAGGCCTTCCGGGGCGCTGCGCGGAATATGGATCGGCGTCAGCTTGTGGTCGAGCGAGCAGTCGCGGCCGTCCTCGGTCAGGCTCTGGATGATGGTGTGCAGCACCTCGACGCCGTTTTCCCGCGCGGCGGCCAGCAGCCGCTCGTTGTTGGGGATCGTCTCGGTGGCGGTCTGCCTGTAGAAATAATGGTCGGGACCACGCTCCGGATGGGATGGGTCGATGCCGGGAATGAGCCAGATTTTCTGCAGGTCGACGAGCAGGATGGCGGTCGCGCCGGCCTCATAAGCCTGGTCGCGGGTGATGGTCTTGGTCATGGTTTCGGCTCCTGCCTGGTGTTTTTCGGTCCGGGCACCGACCGGACGGATGGTTCGTTGGATGCTGTATCCCCGGCATTCGAGCGGGTGTTGTCGAAGGTCACGCCGTTGCGCTCGCGCACCGCCTCCAGTTCCTCTATGCGGGTGCGGGTATCGTCGTCCATGCGGGCGATGAGGTGCGCGGCGAGCGCCTCGATCTGACCGACCGCCGGCGCCAGCGTGTCGTAGGGCGACGTGACGTCGATCGCGCTCGACAGTGTTACTTCGGCGTAATCCGAGATCGGCGAAAGCCAGGGATCGGTGAAAAGAAGGATCTTGACGCCGCGGGCCGCCGCCTGTTCGGCGAAGGCCACGACGTCGCGCTGGTAGCGGCGATAATCGAAGACGACCAGCACGTCGCGTTTGTCCATGTCGATGAGCCGGTCGAAGCTCTGGGCGGAGAATACGCCGATATCGTGCACGTCGCTGCGCAGCTGGGTGACGTAGCCGGAAAGCATGCCGGCGATGTGGCGGCTGAAGCGGCCGCCGAGCAGGAAGACGCTGCCCTTCGCCTCGCTCACCAGCCGGGCGGCACGCTCGTAGCTCATCGCCGGCGTGCCGGTGATCGTCCGGTCCATGCAGGCGACCACCGAGTGGAGGTAGGAGGTGGCGATGCCATCGGCCGTGCTGCCGCTTTCCAGCCGCTTCGCCTCCATCATCAGGAGCGGCGAATGCAGCCGCGCCTCGACTTCGGCAAGAAGTTTTGCCTGGAAACCGGGATAGCCCTCGAAGCCGAGCTTCATCACCAGCCGCACCACGGTCGGGTCGCTGACGCCGGCACGTTTGGCGAGCGCCGTCGCCGTCCCGAGCCCTGCCGTCGGGTAGTCGGTCAGGAGCGCCTGAACGATCTTTTCCTCCGACGGCGTAAGCGAAAGATCGCTGCGCAGCAGCATATCCCGGATGCTCATGGCCGTCGTGCCTCCCCAAGTGCACACTTGTCGTTATGGTATGAAGAGAAAATTACAGACAAATTCCTGTTCGTCAATTGTGAAGAAGCGTTGACAGCAACGAAGGTGTGGACATAGCATTGGGAAAAAGCAGCGAAAAGCTGCGGGGAACAAGAATGAGGGAAAGCACGCACCCGGCGGTAGTCGAGTCGTTTCGTGCTTTGCAGGGGACGGTGTCTCTTGACCTCGTTTGAAATTCCATTTCAGAGTTAAACCAATAAGACGCATGAAAAGCTTCATCCGGGCCGGCTTTGGGTAAGACCGTCTTTGCTTTCCCGATGAAAGAAAATGCAGAATGCCCGCCGTCCATGCAGGGCGGTGTGCCGGGGAACGACATGAAAAGCTGGTTGAACTGGAAAGAGATGAATCAGGAGCGGATCGTGCTTTTGATCGCGATCCTGATTTTTATCGTCGCCTCTTTCACCCTGCCGGGCTTCTTCACGCCGGACAATATTGTTGCCATCGTCCGTTCCGTTTCGGTGCTCGGCATCCTGGCGCTCGGCATGGCGATCGTCGTCATCGGCCGTGGCATCGATCTTTCGGCCGTCGCCATCATGGCCATGTCGGTTGCCTGGTATCTGCAACTCCTGAACGACGGCATGGCAGACGGCGCCGCCTTCCTGCTGGTGATCTCCGGCGTGCTGGCGATCGGCCTGCTCAACGGCTTCCTTGTCGCCTACGCCGAAGTGCCGGCGATCTTCGTGACGCTGGCGAGCGGCTCCTTCGTCTTCGGCTACGTGCGGTCGCAACTCATCGCCCAGGATGCCGTGCCGGTGCCTTTAGGCCACTGGATGCAGCTTTTCGGCGGCGTGCGTTATTTCGACATTCCGGTGGAAGTGTTCATCTTCGCTGCGCTCGCCTTCCTGATCTTTCTGTTCCTGCGCTACACCAAGTGGGGACGCTACGTCTATTTTGCCGGCGACAATCCGGTTTCGGCCCGCAATGCCGGCATGCCGGTGCGGCCGATGCTGGTGCTGCGCTACGTCATTTCGGCGCTGATTGCCTTCATTGCCGGCCTGCTCACGGCCGCCAGCCTGCATTCGATCAATACCCGTGTCGTCAACTCGACGCTGCTCTACGACATCGTGCTGGTGGCGGTCATCGGCGGCATCGGGCTGTCCGGCGGCAAGGGCGGGGTGCGCAACGTGCTGTTCGGCGCGGCGCTGATCGGCATCATGCTCAACGCCATGACGATCATCGATATTCCATTGATCTACCAGAGCCTGATCAAGTCGTCGATCCTGCTCGCGGCGATCATCATCGACGGCTTTTTGAATCCGCGCGATGAACAGACGGCGCAGCAGGGCGACATTTGAAACAGTGCCGCGCCCCTGCGGCGCGGTGCCCGAAAGATTGTTTACCCACCAACCGCAACAGGGGATTGCCATGAAATATTTGCCTACGCTTCTGGCGGCAGCCGCCGCGCTTTCCGCCTCCTTCTTCGCCACGGCGCCACAGGCGGCGGACGATCCCTCGCCAGCCGTCTACGCCGAGGCGCTGAAGGGCAAGCGCATCGTCCTGGTGCCGATGGCCATGGGTTTCGACCTGGCCCAGGGATGGACGGCGATCCTGCAGCGTGAAGTCGATGCCTTCGGTGGCATCCTGGAAACCCGCGATCCGAACTGGAGCGTCGAGGCCGGCGCCCAGGCGATCACCGAGGTGATCTCGTCCGAAACCAAGCCGGACGTGCTGATCATCATGTCGTTCGACCTGAACTCCTACTCCAAGCTGATGAAGCGGGCGCAGGCGGAAGGCATCTATGTCGTGCTCATCGACAATCCGGCGAACTTCAAGCCCGACGCCTATGTCGGCAGCGACTGGACGCAGCTCGGCCGCCTGGAAGCGGAAGCCGTGGTCAAGGGTTGCGGCCCGAATTCGTCGAAGAAGATCGGCCTCGTGCAGGGCGACCAGGTCAACGCCACCAGTCTTTACCAGTATGCCGGCATCATGGACGTGCTGGCGAAATATCCGGATTTCCAGGTCGTCGCCAAGCCGGATTCCAACTGGGATGCCACGACGTCGCGCAACGTGACCACGACCATGCTGCAGCAGAACCCCGACATTTGCGGCATCATCGACTTCTGGGATGGTGACGCGACCGGTGCAGCGGCTGCGATCCGCGATGCCGGCAAGCAGGACCAGGTCTTCCTCGTCACGACGGGCGGCGGCGAAAAGGCGGCCGATTGCGACCGTATCGCCGACGGCACCTATGGCGCCGTGGTCATGACGGACCTTGCGCAGGAAACCCACAACATGGTGGCGATCATCAAGTACCTGCTGCAGAGCGGCCAGGCCCCCGGCACGTCGTCGCCCTTCATCTACACGCTGCTGAAGGCGACCACGAAGGAAAACCTCCGCCCCGACAGCTGCTGGGATCTGAAGGCCCTGCAGGCGGACGTGGCAGCGAAGTAAGGCTTTTGGCCGCGCAGAACGAGCGTTGCTTGTGGAATGAGGGTGCGCCTTGCCCCCTTCTCCCGCGCGGGGAGAAGGGTCCGCAGGACGCAGCGGGATGAGGGGTGCCACACGGCAGACCCTGTCCTCTTGACCCCCCTCATCCGACCCTTCGGGCCACCATCTCCCCGATGGGGAGAAGGGCAAGCGGCGACAAAATACGACATGTCCTCTCCCTTTGACGGGGAGGGGCCGAGGCAAGGGGCGGCTGCCCAAGCCACCACCACATCCACAATCTAGGCCCGACCGATGACCTTCCGCGAACGCCTGCAAGCCTGGCGCTACAATCTTATTCCCGATCACCTGGTGGGCGAAATCCTCACCAAGCGCTGGACGGACAACGCCATCCCCTTTCTGGTGCTGGTGGTCACGGTGGCCTCCTTCGGGGCATCGATCCCCGGCTTCTTCAAGCCCTATTCGCTGCAGGAATCGACCCGCCAGCTCGGTGAGTTCTCGGTCGTCGTTACCGGCCTGACCGTCGTCATGCTCGGCGGCGGCATCGACCTGTCGGTCGGATCGATCTTCGCGCTGGCCACGTTCGCGGCCGTCTCGACCTTCTTCATCTTCGAGATGCCGGTCTGGGTGGCGCTTGTGGCCGCACTCGCCACCGGCATCGTCTGCGGCGCGATCAACGGTTATCTCGTCGGTTTCCTGCGCCTGCGCGCCTTCCTCACCACGCTGGTCACCTTCATCATCGGCCGGGCGATCTTCGATATCCTGGTGGTCAATTACGGCGCCGACATCCAGACGTCGATGGCCTCGTCCGATGCCTGGGATTTCATCGGCGACGGCACGGTCTTCGGCTTTTCGATCCCCGTCATCACCGCCATTGTCATCGCGGTCATCACCCATGTCGCGCTTACCCGTTCGCGGCCCGGATGGCATGTGCTGGCCGTCGGCGGCTCCAGGCGCTCGGCGCACAACGCCGGCATCCGCGTCAAACGCACCGTCTTCCTCACCTATGTCTTCTCCGGCCTCTGCGCCTCGATTGCCGGCTTCCTCATCGCCACAAGGCTTTCCGGCGCCGGTCCCGGCACCGGCCTCAACCTCGAAATCCTGGCGTTGACGGCGGCCGTGGTCGGCGGCAATTCGCTGGGCGGCGGCCGTGGCTCTGTGGTCAAGGGTCTGATGGGGGCGATCATCGTGCTGGTGATGACCAACGGCCTTATCCGCCTTGGATATGGCACCGGCACCAACCAGATGGTGCTCGGCATCATGCTCGCCGTCGCCGTCACCATCGATATCCGCTGGCTGAAGAACCGCCACAAGGTGCTGAACGAGGTCTACGTCGCCCCGGTCTACCTGAAGATGGGCGAGACGCAATCGGCGCTGCCCGGCTCCGGCACTGCCTATGCCCTCGACAATCGCCTGTCGGAAGCCGATCACATCGGTCTCGGTGAGCTGGAAGGCCCGGAGGACGTCATCCTCGATCGCAACGACCACCTCTATTGCGGCACCCGCCACGGCGAGATCGTCCGCTTCTTCGCGCCGGATTACACGCGCTCTGAGGTCTTCGCCCATGTCGGCGGCTTCCCGCTCGGGCTGGCCTTCGACAGGCACGAAAACCTCATCAGCTGCGTCGGTGCCATGGGCCTCTATTCCATCTCGCCCGACCGCGAGGTGAAAAAGCTCTCGGCGGAAACGGCGCGCTCCTGGACCTCCGTCGTCGACGATGCCCGGTTGCGCGATCCGAACGACTGCGACATCGCCCCCGACGGCCGCATCTATTTCACCGACAGCACCAAGCGTTACGACGCGCACGACTGGGCGCTCGATTCGATCGAGAACCGCGCCACCGGCCGCCTGCTGGTCTACGATCCCAAGGACGGCTCGACGAAGACGCTGCTCGACGGCTATCGTTATCTCAACGGCGTGTGCATGGCGCATGACGGCAAGTCGCTGTTCGTCGCCGAAAGCTGGGCATGCCGCGTCCACCGTTACTGGCTGGAAGGCCCGAAGGCCGGCACGGCCGAATGCGTCATCAAGGACATGCCGGGCTATCCCGACAACATCAACCGCGCCTCCGGCGGCCATTACTGGATGGCATGGCTCGGCATGCGCACGCCGAGCTTCGACCTGTCGCTGCGCCACCCCGGCATGCGCAAGCGCATGACCCGCCGCCTGCCGCAGGACGAATGGCTGTTCCCCAACATCAACACCGGCGGCGTGGTGAAATTCAACGACAAGGGCGAAATCGTCGAGACGCTCGGCGACCTGTCCGGCAACGCCCACCCGATGGTCACCTCCATGCGCGAGCACAAGGGTCAATTGTTCATCGGCGGCATCCTCAACAACCGCGTCGGTCGCTACAAGATCGCCGGCGCTGACGAAAGCTGGACCGGACCCGCCTCCTATTGGGGAGGCGCACAATGATCCTCGACCCGATCCTCGATTATTTCCGCGGCAAGGCGGTGACGATCCCGCCACTCGACGGCGCCTTCCGCCCGAACACCCGCCTGGACGATGCTCATGCCTTCGTGGCGCTGACGGAGGCCGACAACCTCGCGTTCCGCAACGGCACGCTCATCGCGTCCAGCGGCAATGCCGTCTATACGCTGACGGCAGGCACGGAACCTGCCGTTCTCGAAAGCTTCCCGTCGCCGGTCACCGCGCTTGCCGTCTCCCCCGCCGGCGAACTCGCCGTGGCCCTCGAAACCGGCAAGCTTTTCGTCGGTGGCAAGGAAGTCGCGCTACCCTCCGCTATCCGTTGCATCACTGCGCTGGCTTATGGCGCTGACGGCGCACTCGTCCTCGCCAATGGCTCGGCAAAACACGCCCCGTCCGCCTGGGCGGCCGACCTGATGGAAAAGGGCGCCTCCGGCTCCGTCTGGAAACGCGAGGCCGCCGGCGGTGACTTCCGCGAGATCGCCTCCGGCCTTGCTTTCCCCTACGGCCTGCATCCGGTTGCAGACGGTTTCGTCGTCAGCGAAAGCTGGCGCCACCGCCTGCTCAGGATCAGCGGCAGCGGCGCACCGAAAACGGTCATCGACAAGCTGCCCGGTTATCCCGCCCGCCTGTCGCCGGCGGAAGATGGCGGCGTCTGGCTGTCGCTGTTTGCGCCGCGCAACCGCCTCATCGAATTCGTGCTGCAGGAAACCCATTACCGGCTGGACATGATGGCGGAAGTGCCGCGCGACAGCTGGATTGCGCCGTCGCTCTCTTCCGGCCGCAGTTTCCTGGAGCCGCTGCAATGCGGCGGCATCCGCACCATGGGCATCCACAAACCCTGGTCGCCCAGCCGCTCCTACGGGCTGGTGGTCAAGCTCGATGCCGGCCTGCAGCCGCTCTTCGGCCTGCACAGCCGCGCCAACGGCACCCGCCACGGCACCACCAGCGCCGTGGAAAAGGACGACACGCTCTACGTCGCGTCGAAGGGCGGCGACAGCGTGCTTGCCATCGATATCGCCACTGCGGAGGGCCGCTGAGATGGAAACCATCGTTCGCCTGGAAGGCGTCACCAAGGCCTATCGCGGCGTGCCGGCGGTGAAGAACGTCACATTCGACCTGCGCAAGGGCGAGATCCACGCGCTGCTCGGCGAAAACGGTGCCGGTAAGTCGACACTGACCAAGGTCATCGCCGGCGTCGTCGAGGCGACATCGGGCACGATGATCCACCATGGCCGGGAAGTGTCCTACAAGACGCCCAACGAAGCGCTGGAAGCCGGCATCGCCATGGTGTTCCAGGAAACCAGCCTGGTGCCGTCGATGACGGTTGCCCAGAACCTTTATCTCGGTGCCGAAAAATTCCTGAACCGCCTGCGCGGCACCTACATCTCGGCACAGCAATTCCTGCAGTCGCTGAATTTCCCGGTGGATCCCACCGCCATGGTCGAGACGCTGGGTGCGGCCAAGAAGCAGATGGTGGAGATCGCCCGCGCCGTCCACCACAATGCCGAGATCATCATCTTCGACGAGCCGACCGCGACGCTGACGCCAGAGGAAAAGCGCCACTTCTTCGCGCTGGTGCGCCGTCTCAAGGCGCGTGGTGTCTCGATCGTCTTCATATCCCATGCGCTTGAAGAGGCGCTGATGATTTCCGATCGCATCACCATCCTGCGTGATGGCGAGCTGGTCGCTTCCGGTGAAACCAGGGAATTCGACCGCGAGAAAATCATCGCCGCCATGGTCGGCCGCACGCTCTCGGCCGAGCTTTACCGCCAGCGCGACGAGGCGAAGCTGCGCAAGCCCGGCCACAAGGTGCTGTCGGTGCAGGACATCTCGATGAGCAACATCGTGCGCAACAACTCCTTCTCGATCTTCGAAGGCCAGATCACCGGCGTCTTCGGCCTGATCGGTTCCGGACGTACCGAAACCTTCAAGGTGGTTGCCGGCATCTACAAGCGCGACTTCAATCGCGGCGGCACCATCGAGCTGGACGACAAGCCGGTGCGGTACTACGTGCCGCGCGAGGCGGTGAAGGACGGCATCGTCTATGTCACCGAGGATCGCAAGAGCGAGGGTTTCTTCGAAACCATGTCGATCGCCGAAAACATCTTTGGCGGCCTGCTTGCTGCCGGCCATGAAAAGGCCTGGGTGATCAACGCCGCCGAGATGCGGGCGCTGTCGGCCGAATGGACGAAGATGCTGAATATCCGCGCCATCAACGACAATGCCCGCGTCGTCGAGCTTTCGGGCGGCAACCAGCAGAAGGTGGTGATCGGCAAAGGCTTGGTGCAGCGCCCGCGCGTCGTCATCTTCGACGAACCGACCCGCGGTGTCGATGTCGGCGCCATCGCCGAGATCCACCAGATCATCAACCGGCTCGCCGACGAGGGCCTCGCCGTAGTGGTGATTTCTTCCTACCTGCCGGAGATCATGAACCTCTCCGACCGCATCCTCGTCTGCCGCCAGGGCCGTATCGTTGAAGAGTTTTCCCCCGCCGAGGCCACCGAGGAGAAGATCATGTATGCAGCGGTGCATTGAGGGCAGGCGAAACAATTGCGCTGCTGCTGCGGGCGGGGTATTCCAGACAGAACGGAAAAGAGGAGACCCAATCCATGGCGACCGTAAAACTGTGGACCGATGCCGAGGCGGACGCACATCCAGAGGTGAAGGCCGTCTTCGACGATATCCGCGCCACGCGCAAATCGGATTTCGTCAACAATTTCTGGCGCGGCCTCGCCAATGATCCGGCGCATCTCAAGCGCATCTGGGGCCAGCTGAAGGAGATCATGGTCGCCGAAAGCACGATCGATCCGCTGACGAAGGAGATGGTTTACATCGCCGTTTCGGTCGCCAACGGCTGCTCCTACTGCATTCATTCCCATACGGCCGCCGCCAAGGCCAAGGGCATGACGGATGCCCAGCACGGCGAACTCCTATCGATCATCGGTCTTGCCGGCCAGACCAATCACCTGGTCACGGCGATGCAAATTCCCGTCGATGCGCAGTTCGAGGTCAAGGGCTGAGATTTTTCTCTCCTGATCTTGCAAAAATAATCTCCCCCTGTCGGATCGGCAGGATCCAGTCCGTCCTTGGATCGTTCATGCAAACAACCGAGAAGGATCACGATCATGCCGAGCACCATCAAACTGCACCGTGTCCTGGCAACCAGCCCGGAAAAGGTCTACCGCGCGTTCCTTGAGGCGGATGCGATGGCGAAGTGGCTGCCGCCGAACGGTTTTGCCTGCACCGTGCATCATTTCGAGCCGAAGGTCGGCGGCACGTTCAAGATGTCCTTCCGCAATTTCACCACCGGCAACAGCCACGCCTTCGGCGGCGAATATCTGGAACTCGTTCCCGGCGAACGCCTGCGCTATGTCGACAGGTTCGACGATCCCAATCTGCCCGGCGAGATGGAAGTCGTGGTGACCTTGAAGAAGGTGTCCGTCGGCACCGAGGTGGAGATCACCCAGGCGGGCATACCGGACGTCATTCCACCGGAAGCCTGCTATCTTGGCTGGCAGGAATCGTTGCGAAACCTTGCCAAGCTCGTCGAGCCGGACATCCAGGAATAAGACGTCCGCAGCCGGATCGGGATCGCTCGATCTGGCCAGTTTTCTCATCCGCACACAGTCTGCCGCGGCGTCGCGTGGCGCCGGCAACGCTTGACGGCGGATCCGTTATTATGTAGATCGGTCTACATAATAACGGAGTTTCGATCTCATGGCGAACCGGGTTCCCGCCCGTGATCGGCTGCTGCGGGCGGCAGCCGAGCTTTTTTATGCCGAAGGCGTGGCCGCGACCGGCATCGATGCGATCACCGCCCGGGCGGGCGTGGCGAAGATGAGTCTCTACAACAATTTCTCGTCCAAGGCCGACTTGCTGGTCGCTTATCTCGAAAGGCGGTGCGTCGAGTGGCATGCGCTTCTGCAGGCGCGGTTGAACGAGGCGTTGACGCCGAAGGACCGGGTGCTGGCCGTGTTCGATTCCTATGTCGATCATGCTGACATGGCCTACGAATGGGGATTTCGCGGCTGCGGGCTTCTCAATGCCGCGGCCGAACTGGCGGTCGATGATCCCGCCCGGGCCATCGTCGCGGCGCAGAAGGAGGAGGTGCAGCAATTGTTCCGGCACTACCTCGATGCCTTGCGCCCCGGGGATGCCGAGTGCGGCGAGATGGCCGAGCACCTGTCGTTTCTTCTGGAAGGCGCGATGTCGCGGGCGGGCCTGGACGGGCATGACCAGCGATTGAAGACCGCCCGCAGGATGGCCGCATCCATGCTTGACCGGTTCGAGGCCGACGGCCAATGACAAGAACCCTCGCGACGTCATTGCGCCCCGGCAACGGGCTGATGGGCCTTGCGCTCCTCGTGCTGATCCAGGCCGCGCTGGTGATCTGCTGGAGCGCCGGTTTCATCGGCATTCGTTTCGCCAGCGATCATGCGCCGATCTTTCTCATCCTCCTGTGGCGCAGTCTGGTCTCGGGCATGGTGCTGTTGCCTTTCGCCCTGACGATCGGGCCGCGGTTGCGCTGGAAAGACGTTCTGCCGCAGGTGCTGTTCGGTGCCTTGGCGATGGCGGCCTACCTGGGCGCCTTCTCCTTCGCCATCTCCCTCGGTGTTCCGACCGGCCTCGTGGCGCTGATCACCGACATGTTGCCGCTGATGGTCGCTGCTCTCTCCTGGCCGATGCTGGGCCAGATGCTGACCGGGCGGCAATGGATCGGTTCCTTCGTCGGGCTGGTGGGGGTGCTCATCGCCTCCGGCTGGTCGGTCAGCATCGCCGACGTGCCGCTCTGGGCCTATGCCCTGCCCATCCTCGGCACGCTGTCGCTGGCGGTAGCTGTGCTGCTGCAGAAGCGCAGCCCGGCAGGCGCCATGCCAATCCATCAGAGCCTGTGCATCCAGTGCCTGTCGGCGGCGGTCATCTTCTCCGTTTTTGCCTGGCGGGAGGGCGGTGTCGCGCCGATCCTCGAAATCGGTTTTGTCGGCGGCATTCTCTGGCTTGTGTTTGTCGCCACCATCGGTGCCTGGAGCCTCTATTACCTTGCGCTGCGCCGGTCGTCTCCGGCGCAGGTGACGGCGGTGCTGTATCTCAGCCCGCCGGTGGTGATGATCTGGGCCTGGATCATGTTCGACGAGCCGCTGACCTGGGCGATGGCCTTCGGCATGCTGGTTTCGCTGGCGGGCATCGTCATCGTTGCCCGGTCGCCCAAACGCGGGTCGGTAAAAAAGCGGCTGGACGAGGCGCTGGCGCACAGCGCCTGAACATGCGAAAGGGGCTTTCCCGGCGGCCCCCAAGCAGCGCCGCCGACGGGCAGCGCAGGGGCATTCCATGAGACATATCCTCGTCGTCGGCATCGGTTCCGGCAATCCCGAACACATGACCATCCAGGCGATCAACGCGCTCAACAGCGCCGACGTCCTGTTCCTGCCGACCAAGGGGGCGAAGAAAGCGGAACTGGCCGATATCCGCCGCGACATCGTCGCCCGCTACGTCACCAATCCCGAAAGCCGCACGGTGGACTATGCCGTGCCCGTCCGCCGCACCGAAGGCCAGAGCTACATGCAGGGCGTCGACGAGTGGCATGCGGCAATTGCCGAGATCCACGAGGCGATGTTCCGCACCGAACTCGGCGAGCATGGCACCGGCGCCTTCCTGGTCTGGGGCGATCCGATGCTCTACGACAGCACCATCCGCATCCTGGAGCGGGTCGGCCGGCGCGGCAATGTCGCCTTCGATTACAGCGTCATTCCCGGCATCACCAGCGTCCAGGCGCTGTGTGCCAGCCACCGCATCCCGCTCAACCTCGTCGGCCAACCGGTGGTGATCACCACCGGCCGGCGGCTGGCGGACAGTTTTCCCGATATCGTCGAAACCGCCGTGGTGATGCTCGACGGCGAGCAGGCGTTCCAGCGTATCGAGGATCCGGATGCGATGATCTACTGGGGCGCCTATCTCGGCACGCCGGACGAGATCGTCATCAGCGGCCGGCTGTCGGAGGTGAAGGAAAAGATCCTCGCCACCCGCGCCGACGCCCGCACCCGCCACGGCTGGATCATGGATATCTATCTGCTGCAGAAAGGCACGGATTTCGAGGAATAGGACCCAGCATCGGTTCCCCTCTTCTCCCCTCGGGGAGAAGATGCCCGAAGGGCAGATGAGAGGGCTTGCTCCGCGGCTGCATGGTGCCACCCGCCACCGCGCAGGGCGCAAAGCAGATCATGCAGGTCGCGTCTTTGATTTCTCGCAAGGCCCGCCGCCGTGTTATGGTTCAGCCTGAGATGATGAACGCGCCGAAAATATCGCCGATCGCCTGCAGCCCGCTTCCCGTCCCCTCGGCCCGCCGCGGCGCCTGCCCGTCGCTCGATGCGCCGATGGCGACCGGCGACGGCCTGCTGGTGCGCCTGCGCCCGCTCGACGGCAGCCTGACGCCCCGTCAGTTTGCCGCCATCGCCGCTGCAGCGAAAGCGTTCGGCAACGGCCTGCTGGAGGTCACCGCCCGCGGCAACCTGCAGGTCCGCGGCCTCGATGCCGAAACGGCGCCGGCTTTTGCGCAAACCATCCTGTCGATGGACATGCCGCTGTCCTCCGGGGTGGCGATCGAAACCCCGCCGCTCGCCGGCATTGATCCCGGCGAAATCCTCGATCCCCGTCCGCTTGCCGATGCGCTGCGGCAGGCGATCGAAATGCATGTGCCGCCGCTGCGGCTTGCCCCGAAACTCTCGATCACCGTCGATGCCGGCGGCCGTTTTCACCTCGGCGGCATCGTTGCCGATATCCGCCTGTCCGCTGAGCGCCGGGCGGATGGGGCTGCAATGTGGCGCCTGTCGCTTGCGGGCAATGCCCGCACGGCTCGTCCGGTGGCGCTTCTGGCTGGGGAGCAGGTCATCGACGCGGTCATTGCCCTGCTGCGCACCCTCGATGCCCTCGGCCCCGCCGCCCGTGGCCGCAATCTCGACGGTGAGGCCTGGCGCCGCCACTTTGCCTTCCCGCCTGCCGGCGACGAAGACATTGAGGCGCCCGCACCGCTTCCCGTCGGCATCCATGCCTTCGATCCGGGCCAGCCCATCCTCGGGGTCGGCTTGTCCTTCTGCCAGATCGAAGCTCCGGTCCTCACCGCTTTCCTCGCGGAGATGGAAAAACTGGGCGCCGGCGAAATCCGCTTGGCGCCGGAACACGGCTTTTTCCTCATCGGCATCGCGCCCGAAACGATCGGCGAGGCGCTTTCGCTTGCCGCCGCCCATGGCCTGCGCACCTCGGCAACGGATCCGGCAAATGCCATCGCCCTCTGCGCCGGGGCGCGCGGCTGCGCCTCGGCATTTTTCGATACGCATGCGCTCGCCCGCACCGTCATCGCCGAAGCGCCGTCGCTGCTCGACGGCTCGTTGACGCTGCATCTTTCCGGCTGTCCGAAAGGCTGCGCCCATCCTGCCGCGGCGGGCCTGACGCTGACGGCAGCGCCAACAGGCTACGGACTTGTCGTAAATGGCTCCGCATCGGGCTCGCCAGATGCTTACATCGCTGCTAAGGACGTCACTTCCGCCTTCCGGCGGCTTGCCGCGCTGGTCGATGCCGGGCGGCGGCCGGGCGAGACGGCGGCGGCCAGCCTCGAACGGCTGGGTGCGGGAGCGATCGGGCAAGGGCTGCAACGGGACTGGGAATGACAGATTACGACTATATCCGCGAAGGTGACGCCATTTACGAGCGCTCCTTTGCCATCATCCGCGCCGAAGCCGATCTCAAGCGTTTCTCCGATGAACAAGCGGATATCGCCGTTCGTATGATCCATGCCTGTGGCCTCGTCGAGGCGGCGCAGCATTTCGTCTTCTCGCCGGATTTCGTGTCTGCTGCCCGCGGCGCGCTGAAAGCCGGGGCGCCGATCTTCTGCGATGCGCAGATGGTGGCGCATGGCATCACCCGCGCCCGCCTGCCGGCCGGCAACGAGGTGATCTGCACGCTCAGCGATCCGCAGACGGCCGTACTCGCCAAGGAAATCGGCAATACCCGTTCTGCGGCTGCTTTAAAACTTTGGGTCGAGCGGCTTGCCGGCTCGGTGGTCGCCATTGGCAATGCGCCGACAGCACTCTTCTACCTCCTCGAACTGCTGCGCGACGGTGCGCCGAAACCGGCGGCGATCATCGGCATGCCGGTCGGCTTCGTCGGTGCGGCCGAATCGAAGGATGCGCTGGCGGAACATTCCTACGGCGTGCCTTATGCCATCGTCCGCGGCCGCCTCGGCGGCAGCGCCATGACGGCGGCGACGATCAACGCCCTGTCGAGGCCGGGCCTTTGAGCGCCGTGGCTTACGGACGCCTCATCGGCGTCGGCACCGGCCCCGGCGATCCGGATCTCCTGACGGTCAAGGCGATCCGTGCACTGGAAAGCGCCGACGTGCTCGCCTATTTCGCCAAGGAAGGCCGCCGCGGCAATGGCCGCGCCGTGGTTGACGGGCTGTTGAAGCCCGGCATGCCGGAACTGCCGCTCTATTATCCGGTCACCACCGAGATCGACAAGAACGAGGACGGCTATAAAAGCCAGATCACCGATTTTTACGATGCCTCGGCGGCAGCCGTCGCCAGCCATCTGGAAGCCGGCCGCACGGTCGCCATCCTCAGCGAAGGCGATCCGCTGTTCTACGGCTCCTACATGCATCTGCATGTGCGGCTCGCCTCGCGTTTTGCGGCGGAAGTCATTCCCGGCATCACGGCGATGTCCGGCTGCTGGTCGATGGCCGGGCTGCCGATCGTCCAGGGTGACGACGTGCTGTCCGTACTGCCCGGCACCATGCCGGAGGCCGAACTGGTGCGCCGTCTCGGCGATACCGAGGCTGCGGTCATCATGAAGGTCGGCCGCAACCTGCCGAAAATCCGCCGGGCGCTCGCCGCCGCCGGCAAGCTCGGCCAGGCTGTCTACGTCGAGCGCGGCACGATGGCGAATGCCGCCATGGTGCCGCTCGCCGAAAAGGCGGATGACGAGGCGCCCTATTTCTCGCTGGTGCTGGTCGCCGGCTGGAAGGACCGGCCATGAGCGGAGTGCTGTATGTCGTCGGCACCGGCCCCGGCAATGCCGGGCAGATGACGCCGGAGGCCTTGAGCGCCGTTGCCGCCGCCACGGAATTTTTCGGCTACGGTCCCTATCTCGACCGCCTGTCGCTGCGCCCCGACCAGCGGCGCATCGCTTCCGACAACCGCGAGGAACTGGATCGCGCCCAGGCCGCGCTGACGCGGGCCGCGGCGGGAGAGAAGGTCTGTGTCGTCTCCGGCGGCGATCCCGGCGTCTTCGCCATGGCGGCTGCCGTCTGCGAAGCCATCGACAAGGGTCCGGCTGAATGGCGGCAGGTGGAGCTTGTGGTGACGCCGGGCGTGACCGCCATGCTGGCGGTCGCCGCCCGCATCGGCGCGCCGCTCGGCCATGATTTCTGTGCCATCTCGCTCTCCGACAACCTGAAACCCTGGGACGTCATCACCAGGCGGCTGCGGCTGATGGCGGAAGCCGGCATGGTGATCGCGCTTTACAATCCCATCAGCAAGGCGCGGCCCTGGCAACTCGGCGAAGCCTTTTCTCTGCTGCGCGAGGTTCTGCCCGGCACGGTGCCGGTGATCTTCGGCCGCGCCGCCGGCCGGCCGGACGAGCGCCTCCTGGTCATGCCGCTTGCCGAGGCCGATGCAAACCGCGCCGACATGGCGACCTGCGTCATCATCGGCTCGCCGGAAACGCGAATCGTTGCCCGCGAGGGACAATCCGACCTCGTCTACACGCCGCGCTTCTATGCCGGAGGCAACACGTGAGCGATGCGTTCGAGCGCCGCTTCCGCGTCGGCGACCGACAGGATGTCGGGCGCGACCTGCCGCTCGATCATCACCACCGGTTTGCCCAGAATGCGCGCGGCGGCGATCTTGCCGTAGGTGGCGCTGCCGCCGCTGTTCTTGGCGACGATCACATCGATGCGCCGCTCTTCGAGCAGCCGGCGCTCGTCCGCCTCGTGGAACGGCCCGGTCGCCAGGATGTATTCCGCCTGCGGCACGTCGAGCGGAGGCACCACGGGATCGACGCTGCGCACGACATAAGCGTGCTGCGGCGCGCGGCTGAAGGTGAAAGCCTCCTGCCGGCCGATCGCCAGGAACACCCGGCGCGGTGCCGTGCCCAGGGTATCGACGGCCGTTTCGATACTCTCGACGCTCTCCCACAGGTCGCCCTCGACCCGTTCCCAGGCGGGGCGGCGAAGCGCGAAGACCGGCACGCCGGTTTCCCTGGCCGCTTGCGCGGCATTGGCGGAAATCCTGTTGGCGAAGGGATGGGTTGCGTCGATCAGCAGGTCGATTTGCTGGGCGCGAAGATACTGCGCCAGCCCTTCGGCGCCGCCAAAACCGCCACTTCTCACCGCCAGCGGCAGGGCACGCGGCTCGGCCGTGCGGCCGGCAAGCGACAGCGTCGCCTCATAGACGGGATGGCCGGCCAGGCGTTCGGCAAGCTGCCGGGCCTCCGTGGTGCCGCCGAGAAGAAGAATGCGGTGTCTGCCCATGCCTGATCCCATCCATGCCCCGTCCGTTTCCGAACGCTGGCTCACCATTATCGGCATCGGCGAGGATGGTCCAGCCGGCCTCGGCGATGCCGCCAAGGCGGCGATTGCCGCCGCCGGCCTGGTTTTCGGCGGTACCCGCCACCTGGAGCTGGCCGCTCCGCTGATCGCCGGCGAGACGCAGGCCTGGCTCAGCCCCTTCGAAAAGTCGGTCGAGGCCGTCGTCGCCCGCCGCGGCAGATCCACCGTGGTGCTCGCCTCCGGCGACCCCTTCTTCTTCGGCGTCGGCGCCACGCTGTCGCGGCGCATCGACCCGGCAGAGATGGTCGTCATTCCCGCACCCTCCTCGTTCAGCCTTGCTGCGTCCCGTCTCGGCTGGCCGCTGCAGGAGGTGACGGTGGTTTCTCTGCATGGCCGGCCTGTCGACCTCATCCGTCCGCACCTGCAGCCGGGCCGCCGCGTGCTGGCCCTGACCTCGGACGACAAAGGCCCGGCCGTCCTTGCCCGCCTGCTTTGCGAAAGCGGTTTTGGCGGTTCGCGGCTGACGGTACTGGAAGCGCTTGGCGGAGAGCAGGAACGGCTGACCCGGCATGTCGCCGCGCATTTTTCCGACGATGTTTTTCACGCGCTCAATGTTTGCGGTGTCGAGGTGGCGGCGGGCGAAGGCGCAAGAATCCTGCCGCTCGCCAGCGGCCTGGACGATGCGCTATTCGAACATGACGGCCAGATCACCAAGCGGGAGATCCGGGCGCTGACGCTCTCGGCGCTCGCCCCGCGCAAAGGCGAGCTTCTCTGGGATATCGGCGGCGGTTCCGGATCGATCGGCATCGAATGGATGCTCCGAGACCCCGCCATGCGCGCCATTGCCATCGAACAGGCGCCGGACCGGGCCGCACGGATCGGCCGCAACGCGGCGATGTTCGGCGTGCCGGGCCTCGCCGTCGTCGAGGGGCAGGCGCCGCAGGCGCTTGCCGGGCTTGCGGCCCCGGATGCGATCTTCATCGGCGGTGGCGGCAGCGAGGAGGGCGTCATGGATGCGGCCATCGCTGCACTGAGGCCGGGCGGCCGTCTGGTCGCCAATGCCGTGACGATCGAGATGGAGGCGGTGCTGCTGGCACAGCATGCGCGCCTCGGCGGCACGCTGGTGCGCATCGACATTGCCCGCGCAGGCCCCGTCGGCAGCATGACCGGCTGGCGGCCGGCCATGCCGGTGACGCAATGGAGCTGGGTGAAATCATGACCGGAGCGGAAACGGGAGCTTTTTTCGTAGGAGCAGGGTTTTCGCCTATGGAATGAGAGGGTGCGCCCTGCCTCCTTCTCCCCGCTGGGAGAAAGGGAAGGCGGCATAGGTCGACACCCTGCCCGCCAGGGGTGGCAAGGTCGGTAATTTTTGTCAGCGCGGCGCCATCCATCGGCTGGTCGCGGTATGATCGAGGGATAGGACATGACTGTACATTTCATCGGGGCAGGGCCGGGGGCGGCCGATCTCATCACCGTTCGCGGCCGGGATCTGATCGGCAAATGCCCCGTCTGCCTGTATGCCGGTTCGCTGGTTTCGCCGGAGCTTCTGCAATATTGCCCGCCCGGCGCCCGCATCGTCGATACCGCGCCGATGTCGCTGGACGAGATCGAGGCGGAATTCGCCGGGGCGGCGGAAGCCGGCGAGGATGTAGCCCGGCTGCATTCCGGCGATCTTTCGGTCTGGAGCGCCGTTGCCGAGCAGATCCGCCGCCTCGAAAAACGCGGCCTCGACTACACCATGACCCCCGGCGTGCCGGCTTTTGCGGCCGCCGCCTCGGCGCTTGGGCGCGAGCTGACCATCCCTTCCGTCGCCCAGAGCCTCGTGCTGACCCGCGTGTCCGGCCGGGCGTCGCCGATGCCGAACCGCGAGACGCTGCAGGCGTTCGGCGCCAGCGGCTCGACGCTGGCCATTCATCTGGCCATTCATGCGCTGGATCAGGTGGTGGCGGAGCTGACGCCGCTCTACGGCGCGGACTGCCCCGTCGCCATCGTCGTCAAGGCAAGCTGGCCGGACGAACGGATTGTCCGCGGCACGCTGGCTGACATCGCCGCCAGGGTGGCGGAAGACCCGATCGAGCGCACCGCGCTGATTTTCGTCGGGCCCGGCCTTGCCGCCAGCGATTTCCGTGAAAGCGCCCTCTACGATCCTGCCTACCAGCGCCGTTTTCGCGGTCGGCAGGAATAAAAGAGCCGCCTGCTGACAACGCCGTTTCCAGCGCAACCGGTCGAGATTGCCCAGGGTTTTACGCGGGCGTCTGCGACCGGCAGTCCGCCTACAGTATGCCTGAGAGCAGGCCGACGCCCGCCAGCGCGGCGACGCCGCCGGCCGAACGGACGACGATCGGCCCCTTGATCTCGCCGAGCCGGCCGATCAGGGCGCCGGTGCCGAGACCCGCGACATGCAGCAAGGCGGTGGCCAGCATGAAGCCGAGCGCATAATCCATGCCGCTCGCATCCGCCGGCATTTCGGCGCCGTGCGCGTAACCGTGGAAGATCGCGAAAAGGCCGACGATGCCGGCTGCCGCCGCCAGCGAGGCGCGCAGGCCGAAGGCCACCAGGCCGCCGAGGATGACCACCGACAGCGCGATCCCGGTTTCGACGAACGGTACGGGTATGGCCGAAATGCCGAGTGCACCGCCGCCGGCCATCAGCGCCACAAAACTCGCGGGCACCGCCCAGAGCGCCTTGCCGCCGAGTTGCCGGGCGAAGACGCCGACCATCACCATCGCCAGGATGTGATCCAGCCCGCCGACCGGATGCATGAACCCATGCATGAAGCCGCTCGCCTCGCCGACGCCGGTATGCGCGAAAGCGAGCGCCGGCGTGAGAAAGGCCGCCGCGGCGGCAATGGTGAACGGGATGAATTTTCTGGCCATGATGCGTCCCCTTGCTGGCGGAGGCGCCGATGATGCGGACGACCTCCTTCAGTGTGGAGTTTTGGCATATCCGGCGCCGGGAGAAAATGCCGGAAGTTTTCGACTACGTCATTTGACGTATATCGGCCAGGGCCGGCGACTGCCGCTCAGCCGGCGATCTCCGAAACCTTAACGGCCCGGCCTTCCCTCACCGATTTCAACGCCGCCTCCGCCAGCACCAGCGCCGCCAGGCCGTCCTTGCCGCCCGGATGCGGCTCGGTGCCCTTTTCCACCGCATCGATGAAGGCGGAGATTTCCGCGGCATAGGCGGAGGTGTAGCGGGTCATGAAGAAATCGTGCAGCGGCGGGCGGGTGTAACCGTCGGCATTGGCGATCTCGATGGAGACCGGGCGCTGGTTTTCAGCCGAAACCGCGCCCTTCGAGCCGTGCACCTCGATGCGCTGGTCGTAGCCGTAGCTGGCGCGGCGCGAGTTGGAGATGACGCACTGCCTGCCGCTCGCCGTCGTCAGGATGACGCTGGCGCTGTCGTAGTCGCCGGCGGTGCCGATGGCCGGATCGACCAGCACGGCGGCGGAGGCCATGACGCTGTCGATCTCCTCGCCCAGTAGGAAGCGGGCCATGTCGAAGTCATGGATGGTCATGTCGCGAAAGATGCCGCCGGAGACTTTGATGTATTCCTGCGGCGGCGGGCCGGGGTCGCGGCTGGTGATCGTCACCATCTCGACCTCGCCGATGCGGCCGTCGTCGATGGCGGCGCGCACCGCGCCGAAATGCGGGTCGAAACGGCGGTTGAAGCCGACCATCAGCTTGCCCGAGACACTTTCCACCACCTTGAGGCAGGCCTTGACCCGGGTGACGTCGAGATCGATCGGCTTTTCGCAGAAGATCGCCTTGCCGGCCTTGGCGAACCGCTCGATCAGGTCGGCATGGGTGTTGGTCGGCGTGCAGATGATCACCGCATCGACATCGGTCGATGTCTCGATCTCCTCGATGCTGCGGACCGCGCAACCGACTTGCGCCGCAATCGCTTGTGCCGCGTCGGCGATGGCATCGGCGACGGCGACCAGTTTCGCGCGCGGGTCCGAGGTTATGGCGCGGGCGTGGACCTTGCCGATGCGGCCGGCGCCCAACAGTGCAAAACGAAATGCCATCTCTGGTCTCTCCTCCCGGATGTGCGGCATACGCACGGCGCGCATGCGACGGCTTGCTCTTCCAACCGATATCCTCCATGCGGGGAGCGATGGTTTCTTGCCAAGGACGCTCCGGTTCGGTGTGGAATTTTTATTCTATATTTGCTATGGAATAGCATGCCACCGGTGTCAAGACGGAATGTGAAAGGACGAGGCATGCCTGAGCTCGATGCGCCGACGACGATCAAAGCCTTCGAAGAGCGCCTTCTGGAAGTCTCCTCCAGCCTGCCGAAGCGGCTGCGGCAGTGTGCCGATTATGTCGCCGCCAACCAGGACCGCATCGCCGTCTCGACGGTGGCGACGATGGCGGAAGGGGCGGGCGTGCAGCCCTCGGCCTTCATGCGTTTCTGCCAGATCCTCGGCTTCACCGGCTTTTCCGAGATGCAGAAGCTGTTCCGCGAATCCTACTCCGGCGGCTGGCCGGACTATTCGACGCGGCTCGAACATCTGCGCGACAGTGGCAGCGGCAGTCCCTCGGCGCTGCTGGCGGAATTCGTCGATGCCGGCCGCACCTCGCTGGAAAGCCTGTTGAAAACCATGGATGCGGAGATGCTGGATGCCGCCGTTGCCGCGCTTGCCAAGGCGAATATGGTGCATATCGTCGGCTATCGCCGCTCCTTTCCTGCGGCAAGTTACCTCGCCTATGCCTTCGAGAAGATGGACGTGCCGGCGATGCTCCACAGCGGTATCGGCCGGCTCGACAGCCGCCATGCCCTGCGTCCCGGCGACGTGCTGATCGCTATTTCTTTCGCGCCCTATTCGGCCGAGACGGTGGAGCTTGCCGAAGCCGCGCATGCGGCGGGCGTCACGGTGGTGGCGATCACCGATACGGTCGTCAGCCCGCTGCGCAAGCTCGACGCGTTGATCCTGTCGGTCTCGGAGGTCGATTTCGGCGCGTTCCGCTCGTTGTCGGCGACGCTGTCGCTGGCGATCACGCTGGCCGTGGCCGTCGGGACGATGCGGCAGAATGGGAAAATCTGAATTTTTGTATTGCCGCTTCCAAAAATGGAATATATAGTCCAAATTTATAATGAATGAGGTTGGAATTCCATGTCCGCCTCGCAGCGGGAGATCTTGCATCCGCGGCAGGAGGCGGCAATCCTTGCCGGCCGCGGTCGCGCTCCAGCCAGCAACCGGTTCGGCCGGCACGATGACAGCGTTCGGAAGGGCGGTGAACCGCCTCCGGCAAGGGAGGGCCATGTGAAGCCGCTTGACTTGATTACCATTGGCCGTTCCTCGGTCGACCTCTATGGCGCGCAGATCGGCGGACGGCTGGAGGACATGGCTTCCTTCAACAAGTATATCGGCGGCTCTCCCACCAATATCGCCGCCGGCACCGCTAGGCTGGGGCTGAGATCGGCGCTGATCACCCGCGTCGGCGACGAGCACATGGGCCGTTTCATCCGCGAGCAACTGGTCCGCGAGGGGGTGGACGTGCGCGGTGTGAAGACCGATCCGGAGCGGCTGACGGCGCTGGTGCTGCTCGGCATCCGCGACCAGGAGCAGTTCCCGCTGATCTTCTACCGCGAAAACTGCGCCGACATGGCGCTGGAGGAAGGCGATATCGATCCCGCCTTCATCGCCGAGACGCGTTGCGTCTGCGCCACCGGCACGCATCTGTCCAACCCGCGCACCGAAGCGGCGGTGCTCAAGGCGCTGCGGCTCGCCCGCGAGAGTGGTGCGAAGACGGCGCTCGACATCGATTACCGCCCGAACCTCTGGGGCCTGGCCGGCCACGGCGCCGGTGAGAGCCGCTACATCGAATCCGGCACGGTGACGGCCAAGCTGCAATCGACGCTGAACCTGTTCGACCTGATCGTCGGCACGGAAGAGGAATTCCATATCGCCGGCGGCTCGACCGAGACGATCGAAGCCTTGAAGGCGGTGCGCCGGGTGTCGAAGGCGGCGCTGGTCTGCAAGCGCGGGCCGATGGGCGCCGTGGTCTTCGAGGGCGAGATCCCCGAAAGCCTCGACGACGGCCGGACGGGCGAGGGCTTCCCCATAGAAGTGTTCAACGTGCTCGGTGCCGGCGACGGTTTCATGTCCGGCCTGCTCAAGGGCTGGCTGAGCGGCGAAGACTGGCCGACGAGCCTGAAATACGCCAATGCCTGCGGTGCCTTCGCCGTCTCCCGCCACGGCTGCACGCCGGCCTATCCCAGCTGGGAGGAGCTGCAATATTTCTTCCGTACCGGCATCCGCGACCGGGCGTTGCGCAAGGACGGGGCGCTGGAGCAGGTGCATTGGGCGACCAATCGCGATGGCGACTGGCCGGACATGCACGTCTTCGCCTTCGATCATCGCATGCAGCTCGAGGAGATGGTGCGCGAGACGGGCGCCTCGCCGGAGCGGATTGCCGATTTCAAGCGGCTCTGCCTGCAGGCGGCGCTGAAGGTGCGGGACGGCCGTGAAGGGTACGGCATCCTCTGCGACGGCCGGCTCGGCCGCGATGCGCTGTACCAGGCGGCCGGCTCCGGCCTCTGGATCGGCCGGCCGGTGGAGTGGCCGGGCTCCCGGCCGCTGACGCTGGAGCCGGAGATCGGCCCGGATTTCGGCGGGCTGGTGGAATGGCCGCTGGAGCACGTCGTCAAGGTGCTCTGCTTCTATCATCCCGACGATCCGGAGGCGGTTCGCGCGCAGCAGGAAGAGACTGTCCGCCGGCTGTTTGCCGCCGCCCGCCGCAACCGGCTGGAAATGCTGCTGGAGGTCATTCCCAGCAAGGTCGCGCCCTGCGACGATACAACGGTGGCGAGGATCATCGACCGCTTCTACGAGATCGGCGTCTATCCCGACTGGTGGAAGCTGGAGCCGATGGTGAGCGCGGCCGCCTGGGCGAACGCCTGTTCCGCCATCGCCCGCAACGATCCCTATACGCGCGGCATCGTCGTGCTCGGGCTCGATGCGCCGGCGGCGGAGCTGGAGGCGAGTTTTGCCACGGCGGCGCAGTTCGACCTGGTGAAGGGTTTTGCTGTCGGCCGGACGATTTTCGGCGAGGCGGCGCGCAAGTGGCTTTCGGGCACCATCGGCGATCAGGAGGCGATCGACGACATGGCCCGCAAATATGGCGACCTCTGCGAGGTCTGGGACCGGGCGCGCGCCCGGAGGGGAGAAGCAGCATGAAAACCGTAAGACTGACGGCGGCGCAGGCCACCGTTCGTTATCTTGCGAACCAGATGAACGGCGAGGGCGAAACCTTCATCGCCGGCGTCTGGGCGATCTTCGGCCACGGCAACGTCGCGGCGCTGGGCGAGGCGCTTTACGGCATTCGCGAGGAGCTGCAGACGTTCCGCGGCCAGAACGAGCAGACGATGGCGCATGCAGCCATCGCTTATGCCAAGCAGCTGCGCCGCCGCCGCGCCATGGCCGTCACCTCGTCCATCGGCCCCGGCGCGCTCAACATGGTGACGGCGGCGGGCGTGGCGCATGTCAACCGCCTGCCGGTGCTGTTCCTGCCCGGCGACGTCTTCGCCAATCGCGGCCCCGATCCGGTGCTGCAGCAGATCGAGGATTTTGGCGACGGCACGGTGAGCGTCAACGACTGCTTCCGTCCCGTCAGCCGCTATTTCGATCGTATCACCCGGCCGGAACAGCTGCTCACCGCTCTGCCCCGCGCCATGCGGGTGATGACGGATCCGGCCGACTGCGGCCCGGTGACGCTCGCCTTCTGCCAGGACGTGCAGGCCGAAGCCTATGATTACCCGGAAAGCTTCTTTGCGAAGAAGGTCTGGGGCATTCGCCGGCCGGAGCCGGATGCGGCGGAGTTCGAGGCGGCGGTGACGGCGCTGAAGGCGGCGAAGAACCCGGTGATCGTCGCCGGCGGCGGCGTGCATTTTTCCGGCGCCACCGAGACGCTGAAGGCCTTTGCCGAAAAGCACGGGATCCCGGTGGTGGAGACGCAGGCCGGCAAGTCGGTGCTTGCCTGGGACCATCCGCTGAATTTCGGCGCCGTCGGCGTCACCGGCACGGAATGCGCCAACATCGTTTCGGAAAAGGCCGACCTGGTGTTCGGCGTCGGCACCCGTTTCCAGGATTTCACCACCGGTTCCTGGGGCCTGTTCAAGAATCCCTCGCGAAAAATCCTGGCGCTCAACGTCCAGCCCTATGACAGCCACAAGCACGATGCGATCCCGCTGGTGGCGGATGCCAGGATCGGGCTGGAGCGCCTGTCGGCCGCCCTCGGCAACCACGTCTTCGGCGCGCCGGATACGGCGATCAAGGACGGCTGGTTCGCCAAGGCGGATGCAGTGACGGCCGCACCGAAGGACAGCAACGCGCTGCCGACCGACATGCAGGTGATCGGCGCCGTGCAGCGCGCTTCGCGCGACAACACGGTGGTGATGTGCGCCGCCGGCACCATGCCGGGCGAGTTGCACCAGCTGTGGAAGGCGAAGCTGCCGCTCTCCTATCACATGGAATACGGCTTCTCCTGCATGGGTTACGAGATCGCCGGCGGGCTCGGCATCAAGATGGCGGAGCCGGAGCGCGACGTCATCGTCATGCTCGGCGACGGCTCCTACATGATGGCGAATTCGGAGCTGGCGACCGCCGTGGCGATGGGCAAGAAGATCACCGTCGTCATCACCGACAACCGCGGTTACGGCTGCATCAACCGGCTGCAGATGGGCACCGGCGGGGCGGAGTTCAACAATCTCTACGCCCATACCAACGTCCATCCGATCGCCATCGATTTTGCCGCCCATGCGGCGGCGATGGGGGCGAAGGCGCACAAGGTGGCGACCGTCACTGAGTTGGAAACCGCACTCGACGCCGCGCGTTCGACGAGCGAGACGACGGTGATCGTCATCGACACCGATCCCTATCCGACGCCGGAGTCCGGCGGCTTCTGGTGGGACGTCGCGGTTCCCGAGGTCTCCGAACGCAGCCAGGTCAACGATGCCCGCGCCCGCTACGAGGCGGCGCTGAAGGAAAGAAGCTGATCCGATGATTTTCTACGGCACCAATCCGATTGCCTGGTCGAACGACGACGACCGTTCGCTCGGCGCCCATATCTCGCTCGACCAATGCCTGGATGAGACCGCCAAGATCGGCTTCGACGGCATCGAGAAGGGCCACAAGTTCCCCGAGGACGCGGCCGGCCTCAAGGCGGTGCTGGAGCCGCGCGGGCTGCGCTACGTCTCCGGCTGGCATTCGCTGAACCTGCTGACCCAATCCATAGAGGATGAGAAGGCGGCGATGCAGCCGGCGCTCGACCTGTTGAAGGCCATGGACTCGAAGGTGATCATCGTCTGCGAAACCTCCAACGCCATCCACGGCAACGATGGCGTGGTGCTCAAGGACCGGCCCAAGCTCGATGAGGGGCGTTGGGCCGAGTTCGGCGCCGGCGTCGAGGCGCTGGCGGCGTTTGCGGCGGAGCAGGGCATCCAGCTCGTCTACCACCACCACATGGGCACCATCGTCGAAAGCGAGGACGAGATCGACCGGCTGATGCGCCACACCGGCCCGAAGGCGAAGCTGCTGCTCGACACCGGCCATTGCCTGTTCGGCGGCGGCGATCCGGAGCGGGTGGCGAAGAACCACATGGCGCGCGTCGGCCATATCCACGCCAAGAACGTCCGCCCCGCCATCGCCGGCCAGGTGGCGGCGGAGGGCCTGTCCTTCCTCGAAGGCGTGCGGCGCGGCGTCTTCACCGTGCCCGGCGATGCCGAGGGCGGCGTGTCCTTCGAGCCGGTGCTGAAGATCGCCGCCGAGCACGGCTACCAGGGCTGGCTGGTGATCGAGGCGGAACAGGACCCCGAGGTGCGCAACCCCTTCGACTATCAGAGCCTCGGTCTGAAATCGCTGAAGGCGTTTGCGTTATCGGCCGGCCTCGACAAGGGGGATCGCTGATGGCGAACCTCCTGCGCAAGCCGAAGGGCACGAGCGGCAAGGTCCACGACATCACGCCGCAAAGCGCCGGCTGGGGCTATGTCGGTTTCGGCCTCTACCGTCTGACGGCCGGCGAGCGGGCCGCGGAGCCGACGGGGGAGACGGAGGTCATCCTCGTGCTGGTCGAGGGCAAGGCGGAGATTGCGGCGGCGGGCCAGGATTTCGGGCTGCTCGGCGATCGCATGAGCGTCTTCGAACGCAAGGCGCCGCATTGCGTCTACGTGCCGGCGGGCTCCGACTGGTCGGCGGTCGCCGCCACGGATTGCACGCTCGCCGTCTGCACCGCGCCGGCAAAACCGGGCCGTGCGGCGCAGGTGATCGGCCCCGATGGCCTCAGCCTGGTGGAACGCGGTAAGGGCGCCAACACGCGCTACATCTTCCCGATCGCCATGGAGGAGCGCGACGTCGCCGACTCGCTTCTGGTGACGGAGGTGTTCACGCCCTCCGGCAACTGGTCGTCCTATCCGCCGCACCGGCACGACGAGGACAATTTCCCCGACATGACCTATCTGGAGGAGACCTATTACCACCGGCTGAACCCGGCCCAGGGTTTCGGGTTCCAGCGGGTGTTCACCGAAGACGGGTCGCTCGACGAGACCATGGCGGTTTCGGATGGCGACGTGGTGCTGGTGCCGAAGGGGCACCATCCCTGCGGCGCGCCGTATGGCTACGAGATGTATTACCTGAACGTCATGGCCGGGCCGCTGCGCAAATGGCGTTTCAAGAACCATCCGGATCACGACTGGATTTTTCGGCAGGATAATCCTTGAGCCTCGGCGAAGGCCCCTCATCCTAACCCTCTCCCCGTAAAACGGGGAGAGGGGACGTGGCCCACCCGCGCGTTGAATGTGACAGAGACGGTGCGGCATACCCCTTCGCCTGCGTGCGGGAAGAAGGTGCCTGCAGGCGGATGAGGGACCGGTTGCGCCAAAAAAATCATAAAACCTAAGGGAGGCATTCATGGCGGGTTTGGGCGTCGGGCTGATCGGCACCGGTTACATGGGCAAGTGCCACGCGCTCGCCTGGAATGCGGTGCGGCAGATTTTCGGCGATGTCGAGCGGCCGCGGCTGGTGCATCTGGCCGAAGCGAATGCCGACCTTGCCCGGGTGCGGGCCTCCGAATTCGGCTTCGAGAAGGCCACCGGCGACTGGCGCGACTTGCTCGCCGATCCCGAGGTGCAGGTGATCTCGGTAACGACGCCGAACCAGTTCCACGCCGAGATGGCGATTGCGGCGCTGCAGGCCGGCAAGCACGTTTGGTGCGAAAAGCCGATGGCGCCGGCGCTTGCCGATGCCGAACGCATGCTGGCCGCCGCCAGGGCATCGGGCCGCGTGGCGATCATGGGGTACAACTACATCCAGAATCCGGTGATGCGGCAGATCAGGGCGCTGATCGAGGATGGCGCGATCGGCGACATCAACCATGTCCGCGTCGAGATCGACGAGGATTTCATGGCCGATCCGCAGGCCCTGTTCTACTGGAAAAGCGAGGCTTCCTCCGGCTACGGCGCGCTCGACGATTTCGCCGTGCATCCGCTGTCGCTCCTGTGGTTCCTGTTCGGCCATGTCGAGGCCGTCATCGCCGACATGGTGAAACCTTATGCCGAGCGGCCATTGGCCGAGGGCGGCCGGCGCGCCGTGGAGAACCACGACATCGCCAGCGTGCTGATGCATCTGGGCGGCGGCATTTCGGCGGTGCTCATGGCCAATCGTTCGGCCTGGGGCCGCAAGGGGCGCATTGCGCTGCAGATCTTCGGCTCCAAAGGCTCGATCCTCTTCGACCAGGAGCGGATGAACGAGTTCGAACTCTATCAGGCCTCCGGCGCACCCGCCGAGCAGGGATATCGCAAGATCCTGTCGGCGCCGGTCCACAAGCCCTATGACCGCTTCATTCCCGCCCCCGGCCACGGACTCGGCTTCAACGACTTGAAGATCATCGAATGCCGGGAATTGCACCGGGCGATCGCCGGCGAAAATTATTCCGCCATCGATTTCGCCAACGGGTTGCAGATCGAGCGCAGCGTGCATGCCATGGCACAATCTTTTAGCGAGCAACGGTGGGTGTCGGTGCCGAAAGGCTGATCGCGCCGTTACAGCCGTTCCATGTTCGCTGAAACAGGCGATGGAACGTATATTCCATTTTTCGACAAGCTTTGGGTTCTCGACATTCCGGCCACCAGTGTGGCCGGAACGCCCGTGTTTTCGGGCCTGACTACGGTGAAAGCAATGTCGCATTCGAATATTTCGGCCGAAGCCGCTGCAAATGAGGTTGACGCTTTCATCAGAAAATGGAATAAACAATCCGAAAACTGAAATTTTCAGTTTGTTTATTCTGTTTTGGTCGAGGGCTTGGGAGAAGCTCCGGCCGGATGAAGAAGGACCCTTCCGGAGGAGGAAGGGGTTCCGGTCAGCTTCGGTGCCACCGGACACCGTTTTGGAGGAGGAAATCATGAGAAAGCTTATCCTGAGCGCGGCTGCCGCCATGCTGATGTCCACCGCCGCCCATGCCGAAACCATCGGCGTGTCGATGGCGCAGTTCGACGACAACTTCCTGACCGTTCTGCGCAACGGCATGCAGGACTATGCCAAGACGCTGAACGGTGTCGAACTGCAGGTCGAGGACGCGCAGAACGACGTCGCCAAACAGCAGAGCCAGATCCAGAACTTCATTGCATCCGGCGTCACCGCCATCATCGTCAACCCGGTCGATACGGATGCGACGGTGGCGATGTCGAAGATCGCCGCCGATGCCGGCATTCCGCTGGTCTATGTCAACCGCGAGCCGGTCAACGTCGACACGCTGCCGGAAAAGCAGGCCTTCGTCGCCTCCAACGAGGTGGATTCCGGCACGCTGGAAGCCAAGGAAGTCTGCCGTCTTCTCGGCGGCAAGGGCAAGGCCGTGGTGATGATGGGCGAGCTGTCGAACCAGGCGGCCCGCATGCGCACCAAGGACGTGCATGACGTCGTGGCGACCGAAGAATGCAAGGGCATCCAGATCGTCGAAGAGCAGACGGCCAACTGGTCGCGCACCCAGGGCGCCGACCTGATGACCAACTGGCTCTCCAGCGGCATCGAGTTCGACGCCGTCATCTCCAACAACGATGAAATGGCCATCGGCGCCATCCAGGCGCTGAAGGCGGCCGGTCGTTCGATGGACAGCGTCGTCGTGGCCGGTGTCGATGCGACACAGGACGCGCTGGCCGCCATGCAGGCCGGCGACCTCGACGTCACCGTGTTCCAGGATGCCGCCGGCCAGGGCAAGGGTGCGCTCGATGCCGCCCTGAAGATTGCCAAGGGCGAGCCGGTCGAGAAGAAGGTCTACATCCCCTTCCAGCTCGTCACGCCGGAAAACGTCAAGGACTTCGTCGCCAAGAACTGAGGCGTCATCGTCATCTGGAATGCGGGTTCTGCCCGCATTCCAATCATGTTCGCATATGTATCGGGAGGAGATGGAGATGGCTGTCAGCCCATCGACGATGGCTGCCGTCCGCCAGAGCGGCGCGATCCCCAATGCCGAGTTCCTGCTGGCCGCCGAGGGTATCCGCAAGGAGTTTCCCGGCGTCGTCGCCCTCGATGACGTTTCCTTCCGCCTGAAGCGCGGCACCGTGCATGCGCTGATGGGCGAAAACGGCGCCGGCAAGTCGACGCTGATGAAGATCCTCGCCGGCATCTACAGGCCCGACAGCGGCGAGGTTCGCCTCAAGGGCGTCGGCATCCGGCTGCAATCGCCGCTCGACGCGCTGGAAAACGGCATTGCCATGATCCATCAGGAGCTCAACCTGATGCCGTTCATGACGGTGGCCGAAAACATCTGGATCCGCCGCGAACCCAAGACCCGTCTCGGTTTCGTCGATCACGGCGCGATGCGGCGGATGACGCAGGACCTGCTCGACCGGCTGAACATCGCCATCGATCCGGAAATCGAGGTGCGGCATCTTTCGGTCGCCAGCCGCCAGATGGTCGAGATCGCCAAGGCGGTGTCCTACAATTCCGACGTGCTGATCATGGACGAACCGACCTCGGCGCTGACGGAAAAGGAGGTCGCCCACCTCTTTACCATCATCCGCGACCTGCGCGCCCAGGGCATCGGCATCGTCTACATCACCCACAAGATGAACGAGCTGTTCGAGATCGCCGACGAGTTTTCCGTCTTCCGCGACGGCCGCTACATCGGCACGCACGCGTCCTCCGAGGTCACTCGCGACGACATCATCCGCATGATGGTCGGGCGCGAGATCACCCAGATGTTTCCGAAGGAGGAGGTGCCGATCGGCGATGTGGTGCTGTCGGTGAAAGACCTGACGCTCGACACCGTCTTCCGCGACGTCTCCTTCGATGTGCGGGCCGGCGAGATCCTCGGCGTGGCCGGCCTCGTCGGCTCCGGCCGGTCGAACGTGGCCGAGACGCTGTTCGGCGTCACGCCGGCCTCGTCGGGCACGATCGAATTGTTCGGCAAGCCGGTGAACATCACCTCGCCGACGGTGGCGATCCGCAACCGTATGGCCTTCCTCACCGAAGACCGCAAGGATACCGGCTGCCTGCTGATCCTCAACGTGCTCGAAAACATGCAGATCGCCGTTTTGCAGGACCGCTTCGTCAAGGGCGGTTTCGTCCAGGAGGGCGCCATCGAATCCACTTGCGAGGACATGGCCAGGCGCCTGCGCGTCAAGACGCCGAACCTCGACGAGCGGGTGGAGAACCTGTCGGGCGGCAACCAGCAGAAGGTGCTGATCGGCCGCTGGCTGCTCACCGATCCGCGCATCCTCATCCTCGACGAGCCGACGCGCGGCATCGATGTCGGCGCCAAGGCGGAGATCCACCGGCTGGTCACGGAAATGGCGCGCAACGGCGTTGCCGTCGTCATGATCTCGTCGGAGATGCCGGAAGTGCTCGGCATGAGCGACCGCATCATGGTGATGCATGAAGGCCGCGTCACCGGTTTCCTCAATCGCGACGAAGCAACGCAGATCAAAGTGATGGAACTGGCTGCGCAATAAGCGCGCCGCCATCCGCCTCGAAGGGAGGGTTCACATGAATACCAAGGCAGCAGAGGGAGCCGCCCCGCTTGCAACCCGGCAGCGCCGCCGCCGCGTGCCGCCGGAGCTCAGCATCTTCCTGGTGCTGGTCGGCATCGCGCTGATCTATGAAATCCTCGGCTGGATCTTCGTCGGCCAGAGTTTTTTGATGAACAGCCAGCGCCTGACGATCATGGTCCTGCAGGTCTCCGTCATCGGCATCATCGCCGTCGGCGTGACGCAGGTGATCATCACCGGCGGCATCGACCTGTCCTCCGGCTCGGTCGTCGGCATGACGGCGATGATCGCCGCCAGCCTCGCCCAATCGTCCAGCTGGTCCCGGGCGCTCTATCCCTCGCTCACCGACCTGCCGTTCTTCATCCCCATCGGCGTCGGCCTGCTGATCGGCCTCCTCGCCGGCTTCATCAACGGCCAGCTGATCGCCAGGACCAAGATCCCGCCCTTCATCGCCACGCTCGGCATGATGGTCTCGGCGCGCGGCATCTCCAAGTGGTACACCAAGGGCCAGCCGGTCTCCGGCCTCACCGACCAGTTCAATTTCATCGGCACGGGCATCTGGCCGGTCATCGTCTTCCTCGTCGTGGCGCTGATCTTCCACATTGCGCTGCGCTACACCCTCTACGGCAAGTTTACCTACGCGATCGGCGCCAATGTCCAGGCCGCCCGCGTCTCCGGCATCAACGTTGAGGCGCACCTGATCAAGGTCTATGCCATTGCCGGCCTTCTGGCAGGCCTTGCCGGCGTCGTCACCGCCGCCCGCGCCCAGACGGCGCAGGCCGGCATGGGCGTGATGTACGAGCTGGATGCCATCGCCGCGGCCGTCATCGGCGGCACCTCCTTGACCGGCGGCATCGGCCGCATCACCGGCACGGTGATCGGCACCGTCATCCTCGGCGTCATGACCTCGGGTTTCACCTTCCTGCGCGTCGACGCCTATTACCAGGAGATCGTCAAGGGCCTGATCATCGTCACCGCCGTGGTGATCGACGTCTACCGCCAGAAGAAGCGGACCAAGCACTGACTTCGGCCGGTGCGGTCCTCCTCCGGCCGCACCGGTCCATTTCCCCCCATTTCGAATTTTCTCGGCGCGACGCTGCCGGAGAAGGAAGGCCGATGACCCGCTTGCCCTTTGCCCTCAACCACATGGCCGCCCCCGGCCTGCCGCTCGACCGCTTCTTTGCTCTGGCGAAGGCGCTTGGTATCGGCAGCGTCGAAATCCGCAACGACCTCGCCGGCACTGCGATCCTCGACGGAACCCCGGCGGCGGAGGTGAAGGCGGCGGCGCAGGCGCAAGGGTTGACGATCATCTCCATCAATGCGCTGCAGCGTTTCAACGAATGGAACGATATCCGGGCGTCGGGAGCCCGCGACCTCATCGCTTATGCCCACGATTGCGGCGCCAGGGCGCTGGTGCTGGTGCCGGTCAACGACGGCAGCGGCCGGGCGGATGGCGAGCGGCAGGCCAATTTGCGCACCGCGCTCAAGGCCCTGCGGCCGATGCTGGCCCAGGCCGGCATCATCGGGCTGGTGGAGCCTCTCGGTTTTTCCGTCTGCTCGTTGAGTTCCAAGCGCGAGGCCGCCGAGGCGATCGGCGAACTCGGGTTCACCGATACCTTCCGGCTGGTGCACGACACCTTCCACCACCACCTCGCCGGCGAGCCGGAGCTCTTTCCCGATCTCACCGGGCTGGTGCATATTTCCGGCGTCAGCGATACGGCGGTGACGGTTGCTGACATGCGCGATCCGCACCGCGTGCTGGTGGATGCCAGCGACCGGCTGGACAATTGCGGCCAGATCCGTGCCCTGCGGGACGCCGGTTACAGCGGGCCGCTGTCCTTCGAACCCTTCGCGCCGGATGTGCATGCCCTCAACGATCCGGCCGCCGCGTTGAAGGCCAGCATGGCGTTCATCGAAGCCGGGGTCTGAGCTTCGCTATCGCCGACTGCCGGGCGTTTCCGCTTTAACGCGAAAACGCTCCATCTCTTCGTTTCCACGCAATCCGGACGCAAAACCGTTTAGCACTTTTGCAGGGATGGCTCTATAGGCCGGCGGCCACTTCGAACACCCCGGCAACGGCAACAGCGCCCGGATCGGCAACCCCGTCGAGATCCCGTTCGCCGACATAGGACGCACGGCCGGCGCGGGCCTTCTTCATCGTCTTTGTCGATTCGGCACCGGCAGCCGCGGCATGGGCTGCGGCGGACACACCTTGGGCCGCGAGCGCCCGCAAGGCAGGCTCCAATGCGTCGATCATGGTACGGTCGCCGACATTCGCGCCGCCGTAGAAGGTCATGCGGTCGAGACCGGCCAGAAGCGCTGCGGCGATATCGGCTTTCTCGGCCATCGCCTTGGAAGCGGCGGTGAAGAAGATCGAAAGAAGCACGCCGCTCGATCCGCCCATGCTGGTGCTCAGCGTTTCGCCGATCACGGCGAGCGTCGCGGCGTGATCCTTGAGCGGCAACTGGTCGAGCCGCGACAGGATGCTGCGGGCGCCGGTTGCCACGGTCGATCCGGTGTCGCCATCGCCGACGCGGCCATCGAGGCGGTTCAGTTCGGTTTCGAGAGAAATGAGATGATCGCCGATCGCCGTGATCAGCGTGCGTGTGGCGGCATCGTCGCTCGCTGTGGCTGTCGTGGTGTCGCTACCTGCTTTCGGTGCGGGGATGACAGACAGGGCATGGCAGCGGACGGCGGGCACCCAGGCATGCGGCTCGACCGGTGCGGTCAGGGCCATTTCGCGCTCGGCATCGAGGCGGACCAGCGACAGGGAAAAACCGTTCATGTTGAGTGCCGTCATCATCGGTGCGGGTCCGACGATCAGTGTCACGCGCGATGCCAGCGGCGAGGCAAGCGTCGCATTGGCGATGACGCCCATTTCGAGCGGCGGGACGGCGCCGAGATTGTTGATCAGCAGGGCATAATCGCCATCCGCCTTCAAGGTCGCGGCAAGGCGTTCGCTCATGGTGCCGACGAGGTCGAGCACCGGCTGCAGGGCGATGCGCTCGACACCGGGCTCTCCGTGGATGCCGAGGCCGAGTTCGCCCTCCTCGGAGCCGAGCCGGTCCTCATGGGCCTGCCCGGGAATGGAGCAGGAAGACAGCGACATGCCGAGCGATACGATGTCGGAGGCGGCTTCTGCCGCCTTGGCGGCGACGGTCTTCAGGTCCTTGCCCTCTTCGGCCAGATGGCCGGCGATCTTGTGGACGAACAGCGTGCCGGCCACGCCGCGCGGCTGGTTGATGTCGGGCAGGGCAATGTCGTCGGCGACGATGACCATCTCGACATCGAAACCTTCGGCACGGGCCTTTTCCGCCGCCAGGCCAAAATTCAGGCGGTCACCGGTATAGTTCTTGACCACGAGCAGGCATCCGGGCGCGCCCGTGACGGCACGGATCGCCGTCAGCACGGCATCGACGCTCGGCGAGGCGAAGATTTCGCCGGAGACGGCGGCCGTCAGCATGCCCTTGCCGACGAAACCGGCATGCGAAGGTTCGTGACCGGCACCGCCGCCGGAAATCACCGCCACCTTCGACTTGTCCCAATCCGCGCGCACGATCACCTTGATCTCGGGATAGGTGTCGAGCCGGGCGAGCCGCCCCGCGCTGGTGGTCAGCAGCAAGCCGTCCAGGGCTTCGGTGACGATGGTTTCCTTGCGGTTGAAGAAATGTTTCATGAAGTCGGGTCCCGTCCGTTATCGGTTTTTGCATCCGGGGCATGTCGGCTTTCCTCGAAATGACATGCCCCGATTTTTTATATTTATGAATTTGTCAGATAAAACGCCGCGCGCCTCCGCCCTGATGTGCTTCTGATGGTTGTGTTCGATTGAGGCCGCGCAGGCGTTGTCCGCCTCCATCGAAATAGAGCGGAGCGCGTAGCGTCAAGCTGATTTTTCGCTGGGAAAGGAAGAAGCGGGAGGCCTATTCGTCGTGCGGGCGAATGCGCCAATAGCGGGAACTTCGCCTCATGCGCCTGTCGGAAAGCCAGGAGGCCACGACAAACCCGGTGCCAAGACCGAGCGCCAGCGAATACCAGTGGAACGGGATATAGACGAGATACCAGATCCACAACACCGCGACAAATGCCAGAACTCCCAGCCAGGGGCCGACGCTTCGGTCGGTCTGCGGTTCATTGGGGTCATGGTCGATCTGCGGCATGGCCGCACATTTGCGTACCCGCAATGATTTCGTCAAGGCTTTTCGGGAAAGCGGGAGAGCGGAAATGAGGAGCGTCGATCGCGGATATGCCCCCCAAAAGCCAGTCGCGGCCGCCTGGGCGGCAGCCGCGGCAGTCGCCGTCAGGCCTGGGCGAGGGCGGCGGCGATGGTATCCTTGAGGGCCAGGCGCTGCTTGCGCAGGGCCGTTTCCGCCGCGTCAGAAAGCGGTTCGATGCGTGTCTCCGACCGATGAATCTGGTCGTTCACGTCGTCGTATTCCTCCAGTGTTTTTGCAAACCGGCTGTCCTTCGCCTTGAGGGCATGGATGGCTTCGAGCTGGCCGGGAAATTCCTCTCCCAGAGTGTGCGGTGTGTTCGACATATCGTCTCCTTGTTGTTGTTACGGACGATCATAGGACGGAAGAGGTGGCCCGGCTTTGATCGAGCGCAAAGCAACGCGATCATGCAAGCCGGAACTCCGCGGGCACGGTGGCCGGGAAGGGTGAAGGCTCATCGAAGAATGCACGATGCATGCGGTCGCGACCAATGCGTCGCCGGCAACCCTGAGGACCATCATCCTCCGCGCCGGCTTGTTTACGGTGGGCAGGCGCTGCGGACAGACTGCTTCTGCGGATGGAGGGGATGTTTTGCAGCGCAGCTTGCTGTTCAGCTTGCTGTCAGCAAGCCCCGGCATGGTCCGCGCGATTTCAAGGACCGCGAGACTGGCCGTGACAGCAACACCGATCAAACGCATTTTTTCCAACCGCCCGACGATCGGCAGCGTGCCGTTGAGCATCCTGGTCGCCGTTTATGTGCTCTTTGCCACCAACTACACCTTCTGGTATCGAGCCGTGCATTATATGTCGGACGACCAGAGCGCGCTGATCGCGCTTGCCGTCGGCCTGTCGGCCGCCTTCATCGCTCTGTTCACGGCCCTTTCGACGAAATATCTGATCAAGCCCGTCTTCATCGCATTGATCATGGTGGGAACGCTGGCATCCTGGTTTACCGACCAGTTCGGCGTGGTAATCGATATCGACATGATCAGCAATGCCGCCGAGACGACGGAGGCGGAGGCCGGTCACCTCCTGACGACGGGGCTTTTCTTCCACGTCCTCCTGGTCGGTATCGTGCCGTCGCTGCTGATCGCCTGGATACGCATCGAGCACCGGCCGTTCCTCTGCAAGGTCGGGCGCAATCTGGCGCTGATCATACCTTGCCTGACGGTGTTTGCCGTTGCCGGCTACGGCCATTTCAAGACCTTTGCCGCCACCTTCCGTGAACACAACGACCTGGTGCGCATCCTCAATCCGATCATGCCGGTTGCCAGCGCGGTCAAATATGCCGTGCGGCAGACGGAGGAGCGGGCCATCGTCGTGCAGGCGCTCGGCACGGATGCGCGCCGCCTGCCGGCGGAAAACGGCCTGGCCAAGCCGCGCATCCTGATCGTCGTTGCCGGCGAGACGGCGCGGGCAGCGAACTTTGCCCTGAACGGTTATGGCCGGCAGACCAATCCGGAACTCGAGAAGCAGGACATCACCTATTTTCCGGACACGGTCAGTTGCGGCACGGCAACGGCCGTCTCGCTGCCCTGCATGTTCTCGGTTTACGGCCGCGATGCCTATACCCATGAGAAGGGGCGTTCGACCGAAAACCTCATGGATGTGCTCGCCCATGCCGGCATCAAGGCGGAATGGTGGGACAACAACACCGGGCCGAAAGGCATTGCCGACCGCATCGCATCGGTGAACCTGTCCACCTCCGGCGACAAGCGCTTCTGCGTCAACGACGAATGCCGGGACGGCATCTTTCTCGACCGTCTCGACGCCTGGCTCGATACCGTGAAGCAGGACAGTGTTCTCGTCCTGCACCAGCTCGGCAGTCATGGCCCGGCCTATTACCAGCGCTATCCCGAGGAGTTCCGGCATTTCAAGCCAGACTGCCGCAGCGCCGAGTTCAGCAAATGCACGCCGGAAGAGATCGTCAACGCCTACGACAATTCCATCCTCTATACCGATCACGTCCTGTCGGCGCTGATCGACAAGCTCAAGGCCCGGTCGTCGACCCTGGCCGGCGCCATGGTCTATGTCTCGGACCACGGCGAATCGCTGGGTGAAAACGGCATCTACCTGCATGGCGCCCCTTACGTCTTTGCACCGGCAGAGCAGACGCATGTGCCGTTCCTCGTCTGGCTGGACCGGGATTTCAGTGCCGCCTTCGGCCTCGACCGTCCATGTTTCGACGGTTCGTCGGTGCAGCCGCGGTCTCAGGACAATCTGTTCCACAGCGTGCTCGGCATGATGAACGTCTCCACAAAGGCTTACGATCGTTCCCTCGACATCTTTGCCGCCTGCACGGGAAAGCCGACCTCCTGAGTGCTGTACTTGACGCGCGGGCCATGAACTCGCTACGGCATTGCTCTCGCAGCAAGGATGCCGGCATGAGAGTTCTTCTGGTGGAAGATGATGCCATTCTCGGCGAGGCGGTGCACGACCACGTCGCCGCCAATGGCCATGCCGTCGACTGGTTCCGGCTGGTGGACGATGCGCGCAATGCCGCCCTGACCACCAATTACGGCCTGATCCTGCTCGACCTGCGCCTCCCCGACGGCAGCGGCCTGTCGCTGCTGCGCGGACTGCGGGCGAAAGGCGATGCGACGCCGGTGATCGTCCTGACGGCGCATGACCAGATTTCCGATCGCATAGAAGGGCTGAACAGCGGCGCCGACGACTATCTGGTAAAACCCTTCGACCTCGGGGAGCTGACGGCACGCATGCTCGCCGTTTCGCGCCGGCATGGCGGCAGTTCCGTTTCCATCATCCGCCTTGCCGGCCTGGAGATCGACCAGCGCTCGCGAAGCCTGCGCGTCGACGGTCGCGAAGTGCTGCTCAGCGGCCGCGAATGGTCGGTGCTCGACACGCTCTGCGGCCGCATCGGCGCCATCGTCTCGAAGACACAGATCGAGGAAGCGCTCTACGCCTTCGGTTCGGAGATCGAAAGCAACACGGTGGAGGTCTATGTCAGCCGGCTGCGCAAGAAAATCGGACGCGACCGGGTGCAGACCGTGCGCGGTGTCGGCTACAGCCTGAAATGAAACCGCATGGCAAAACGCAGTTTTAGCATCACGCGCCGCCTGACGATCACCCTGACGGGCATCGTGACATTGTTCTGGCTGATGGCGGCCGGCTTCGGCATGATGGTCATGCAGGACGAGTTCACCGAGATCTTCGACAGCGCGCTCAAGGAAACCGGCGAGCGCCTGATGCCGCTGGTCGTGGACGACCTGTTGCAGCAGGAGGCGTCCGGCGGCCCGCGCCGGCTGGAGGCGCCGACCATCGCCCATGGCGAGGATTACCTGATCTACCAGGTGCGCGATTCCGGCGGCAGCGTCATCCTGCATTCGCACGATGCGACGCAGGCGCCGTTCGACGCGCCGCTGCAACAGGGGTTCCACGATACAGGCGATTACCGCATCTATACGGCGGCCTCGGTGGACGGCAGCATCTTCGTGCAGATCGCCGATGCCTTCGACCATCGGCGTGAGGCGATGATCGAAGGCGGGTTTGCGCTGCTGCTGCCGCTTCTGATCCTGTTGCCGGCCAGCATCTTCGCCATCCGCTTCACCGTGCGGCGGCTTTTGTCGCCGATCGACGATCTTCGCCTCGCCATCGGCACCAAGGACGGCGGCAACATGGCGCCGGTCGAGCGGGAGACGCTGCCGCCCGAACTGCAGCCGATCGCCCATTCGGTCAACCTGCTGCTGACACGCCTGCGGGCGGCGCTGGACGCGGAGCGGGAGTTTGCCGCCAACAGCGCCCACGAACTGCGCACCCCGATTGCCGGCGCGCTGGCGCAGACGCAGCGGCTGGTCGAGGAACTGCCGCCCGGTGCCTTGCAGGGCCGGGCCCGGCAGGTGGAAACCTCCCTCGGCAAACTGGCCCGGCTGTCGGAAAAACTGCTGCAGCTGTCGCGTGCCGAAGCCGGCATCGGCGGCGGCGAGCCCGTCGACCTGTCGCCGATCCTGTCGCTGGTCATCGAAGACGCGCGGCGGGTGCCGCTCGCCCACGGGCGGCTGCATGTCGTCCCGGAAACATTTCCACCGCTCGAACGACCGGTCAACTCGGATGCTTTTGCCATCGTCGTCCGCAATCTCGTCGAAAATGCGCTGCTGCACAGTCCGCCGGGCAGCCTGGTTGAGATAGAGCTTCAGCCGCAGGGCGTGATCCGCATCGTCAACCAGGCAGCGGTACTGGGGTCAGAGCTTCTGGCCGGCATCCGCAGCCGTTTCATCCGCGGACCGACAAGCGCCCCGGGCTCCGGCCTCGGCCTTGCCATCGTCTCCAGTCTCGTGGAGCAGATGGGCGGCGAGTTGCAGCTGCTTTCCCCGGCGGAGGGGCGTCAAGACGGTTTCGAGGCGCGGATTGTTTTAAGCGGCCAGACGCAACGCTGAAAAGGGTCGCCGGCCTTCCGCCAGATGCCGATCTGTGGCGCATTTGCCGGAATGGAAGTGAAGCCCTTAAATGCGAAAAGCCCTGTCGTAACAGGGCTTTATCTGAATTAGGATGGTGGGCGTGACAGGCATCTTAGAGCGAATCTATATTATTGATTTTACTATTATTTTCTTCATCGCCGCCCTCACCTGAAAGCGGGTGAGGGAATTTTATGTTCCCGATCTGATCCGCAACGATCCGGCTGGCTTCGATTCCAAGCCTTTTTCGGTCAACGCCCTTTGTGTAGATTTCGGCCGTCGAAAGCTTCGTCCAACCATATTGCGCCATGAGTTGGTGGCTGCCGGCGCCTCCCTCGGCGGCCAGTGTTGCGCTCAGCTTGCGAAGGCCGTGGGCCGACTTCGCAACGCCCGCCTCGGTGCATTTTTCCTTGAACCAATTGCCGAACGCCTCTTTGACGAACGGCTTCCCTTTGCTGCTTTCGATCAGGTGCAGGCCCTTGCGTGGCGTTGCTTTAATCATTTTCAAAAGTTCGTCGGACAGCTCGATTGATATTCTCGTGCCGGTCTTCGCAGTCGAGATCGAAAGGATGCTGCCCTGGATATGCTGTAGTCCGATAACGGCAACATCCGAGCGACGGAGGCCTGCCAGAAGCATCAGTTCCATCGCCAGTCTCTCTGGCGTTCCAATTTGATGTTTCGCTCGAAAAGAGCGAACGTCATCGATGGTCCAAGGTGGAAAGCCGTCGGATTTGTACGTTGGCAACTGAACCCCAAGCGTTGGGTCGACCTGGACGAGGCGCATCCTTCTTGCCCAGCCGAACATTCCACGCATCACCTTAAGGAAGTTCGCCGCTAGAGCCGGTGTTTCATGCCGCTTGTCGAGACTTTCCTGGATGACATCCTGCGTGATCGCGGTCAGGGCGGCTTTGCCGCCGGTCTTGAGCACCTTCGCCATAATTAGGCTCTGCTGCTTTTGCGTCGCCGGGCTATAGCCAGCCCATTTGGCGCTCTCGGCGGTGTACTTTCCCCACAGCCATTTAAGCGTCCCTTCATAGACCTTTTCGACCGGAAATGAATTCCCGGTCAGTGCGGCCAGGTATGCTGTTTTGAATTTTGGATCCGTTGGGTTTGGCAAACGTGTTCGTTTTCCCTTACCAATGCGGAAATAGAAAACCCACTTTTTATGGCGGGTCAGCTGTTTGTGTACGTGGGGATAAGGCTTTTTCGGCATAACGCACTATCACAGAGTCGGTCGGCCAAATTCAATACCGCTACTTGTTTTCGAGGCATCTTCAGGGATGACCGAAATAACTGTGTCGCCGATCCTGAACTCGACACGGCAGCCGGACTGCTTCGCGGCCTCGGCAGCGCGCATGAGGTCCGATTTTTTGATGAGGGCGGGGCGGGTCATTTAGGGTTCCACGAAGAATGTCGGGTTTGATGCGAGCCACCGGCCTCTTCTTGGGCCGGCGGCTCGCCAGGTGTCGCGTCATTAAGTGACGCGACGATAATCACAGGTACGGGTTGAGCCGCTGAGTGCCGGCGCGAATGGTGGCGAAAACGCTGAGGACATCTTCAGCACCCTTCAGGGTTGGGTCGCCAGTAGCTGTACCAGCGCCGCCGAGGCGCGCATGCTGGAAGGGCGCGGGGACACCCGCGTAACCGTTGAACAATTCCGCCAACTGTTGGGTTTGCGCAAGCATTGTGGCGGCTTCTGCAATTTGAGTATTAGCCGCTTCAAGCCATTTTTCGCGAAAAGGGTGCAGGCGCTCTAGCAGCGCCGTGTGTGCGGCTCGCACTTTTTCAGCTTGGCGCAGTATTTCGCTTTTGAGCGCCTCCACGCGTAACTCGATCGATGTATCGTTGAACTTTTTTGCACTGTCGAGTGCCGCCTGCAGCCTGTCGATTTCCGCAAGCGACGGCACGTTGTCCGCCTCCGCGCCCATGGCGGCGGCCTCACGACGCGTGAGTGCGCTGACGAGCGCCGCTTGTGCTGCTGCAACGGGGTCGACGCTGGCGAGGTCGCGTGCAACCCTTGCGGCCTCTTGGCGCTCATGCGCGCGTTGAACGTCTGCTTCCCGATCAGAAACAGACTTCTCAGCTGCAGCAACTGCCGCTTCCAGCTCTTTTTTCCGGCGGTCAGCGAACATCGCCGTCTTGATTTCGGTGAATTCCTGAAGCTTGTCGCGAAGCTCGCGCCTCGCGTCCGCCAATACATCGCGCGCATAGCCGGCGAAATCACGAGCCTGTTCATACGCGCGTTCTGCGTTTTTCTGCCGGATATCCGGAGGGATACGTGCGCTTTCGCTGACTTTGCGATATTCCCCGACCAGCGCGTCCACAACCTCGTACGCAGCAACGAGGGTTTTAGCGGCCTTGAAAATTTCCGGCGGCAAAGGCTGCTGCATCGCCTGCTCGAGTGCGGTTAAACGGTTTCCCTCGTCCTTCACTTTCGGCGGGCGACCGCGGCGGGCGGGGATGAAATGTTCGAGATCCATGTTCAGCTGTCTCCAAAAAATGCTCGATTTGCGTTTTGTGCTGCCAGTTGCCATCCTTTTTCGATGGCCTTTCGATCGAGGTCGGCTCTTGCCTCTGCTGCAGACATGCGGGTGTCGTAGGCGTAGTAGGAGGCGGTCTCCGCACTCGCGATCGTCTTGAAGATCTCGCGGATTCGAGCAAGTTCCGCGACTTCAGCCTTCGCTTCGGCGTCTATTCGGGCGCGCTCGGCAACCGAAAGTCGCGGCGCCAATGGTGGCGGCGTCATTGCGACCCGCGGTGTTTTTGACACCGCAGAGTTGACATGCGTGGGCAACTTCGTCGGGATCGGGACTGGTCGCTTTTTCAGGCTGGCCTCCGCGCTTTCGAGGCTGCCGACCGCATCGGCCATTCCCGCCTTCACCGCATGAGCGCCGATCTCGACGCCGCCTTGCCAAGCCAACACCTTTTCCGCGGAAATGCCGCGCTGCCTCGAAACGTGTGAGACGAAGACGGCCCCGAGGTCATCGACCATTCGTTGAATGCGAGTGCGACCGGGCTGACTTGTCGGATCAGGCTGCTTGCCAGGTGATTGCGATGAGACGAAATTGACAACTTGTTCACCGTCCCGGCCGATACGAGTTTCGTATCCGACGACAACGCCAACGCTGCCGACGATCGCGGCGTCCGATACAGTGACGGGGCCTGCGGCGCTGGCGAGCCAGTAGGCTGCACTGCATCCCATGCCGGAGATATAAGAAGCCATGGGCTTCTTTCGCCGTGCCGCGAAGATTGCGGCGGCGAGTTCGTCGCAGCCGTTAGCCTCGCCGCCGGGCGAGTCGATATGAAAAACAATAGATTCCACATCTTTGTGATCAATCGCGGCCTGCAAGTCACGCGCAAGCGTTTCGTATGTTGAAAACCCGAACAAATCTGTCAGCCAGCTTTTTCGCTTCATGAGCGGGCCGTGGACATAGAGCCGGCCGATTCCATCGCGGACACCCAGACGTTCGCCGACTTTCGCTTTGAAAGGCAGCCGACTTTCCAAGGCCTTAGGATCGGCTGCGATCCGGGCAAGCATGTCGAGTCCTTCGCCGATGCTGCGATCGAGCATGTCGAGGCCGTCACCGGTGATGGCAAACGGCGTGTTCAGAGCAGATGGGATCAAATGATGAAACCTCCGACCAGCGGTAGCAGCGCGTGAAGCGCAAGGAAAAGCAATGAAAACGCCGCGATCGCGAAAACAGCGGCGCCGGACTTTGTTTGCCAACCGTCATTAGAAGGGCGAAGCAGGTTGACGCCCATAGTCGCGGCCACTAGGGACGACAAAATCGTTAGGGCGGTTAGCATCAGAAACCTCCCCCGCCGCTGGTATCGGCGAAATTTCGCCGCATCTCGGCGCCCATGTTGCGATCGATGCGTGAGGCTGCGGCGCCTGCGGAAACGATCTCGTTTTTCAATGCGCGGGCGATGCCTAGAGCTCGTTCCATCGATGCCGTATCGACCGTTGGCGAAGCCATTACTGACAAGTTCTGTTGGATCTCCTGGCCAGCAGCCCGAGACGCTTCAATTGCCCCGCGACCGATATCCAGATCGTCCGCAGTCTTTCCAGGCATCGTGTCGGTAGACGCCGGCAGGCCGGCCTCTCGCGATCGACGGGCGTTGTCGAGGGCTAGGCCGCTTTGAACTTCCGGTGTGCCCGCGGGGTTTGTCGAGTTGCCGATGCCGAAGAGCCGTTCAAGAAACTCACGATACTGACGTTGGTTTTTCACCTGGTCGTCAAACGTCTCGCCGGGCGTGTCGCCCATCGCCTGCGTGAGCATCGCCCATGCGCCCATAACGCTGACTGCCGCAACGCCGCTGAGTTTGCCCCACCCGCCTTTCGCACCCTTCTTCAGATCCGGAGTGCCGTCCGTCACCGCCGAGCCACCGAGTGCTATGGCGGCGCGGGTCAAAGCTGCCGCCGAGCCGTCGAGCGCAATAGCGCTGGACTTCAAGCCGAACACGTCGGCCAGTGCGCCGAGGGCGAATTTGCCGCCGCCATAAAGCCCAGCGCCGGCGACGCCCATGCCGAGCGCCGCAAGTGCGGGATTGTCTTTGGCCACGGCCGACAGGGCATTGATGCCGTTGGCCAGGCTGTTCAGGCCGGCGTTGATCGTATCGATCGGCGTAAGCGCCGCCGACAAGTTCTCCAGCGATTTCTTGAACGATTCCCAACCGACGAACGGGTCTTCGGCTCGCACGTCCTTCGCGGCGCCGGTGCCCATCGCCTCGTCCATCATCTTGAGCCAGCGCTCGACTTGCGCCCGTTGCGTAACGATGCGGGTTATGAAACCCGTCGCCGTCGTGTTGCCGGACAATTTGCCGATGGCGACCGATACCGCCGTGTTATCGCTCAGATCCACGCCGTCTTTCTGAAGAGCCGGAATCAGATATTTCAGAACCCATTCATCGGGGTTCGCACCGAACATCCCACCATCGACCAGTTTGCCGTTTTGCCGGATCCCAAGTCGATCGCGTTCCGCGAGGTACTTCTTGCCGCCGGCGGAGCCAACTGCCTCCAGCGCGAAGGCTCGGAAGGCCATGGCCAATGCGTTGCCGCTGGTGCCGTCCTGAATGTATGTCGGTGCCCGCGCCAAGAAATCGAGCGACAGTGCCGGGCCGGCGGTTTTCGTGGATTTTGCAAATTCGAAAAACGTTGCCGGGTCGAAATCGGGATCGACCTGCGCGGCTCGCGTAGCGGCGTCGATCATTTTCATGACGTCATCGATGCCCGATGGTCCGTCCTTATTTACCCCGAGGTTATCGAGACCGCGGATCAAGCCGATCAGCTGTTGGCCGGCGGCGTCGGGGCCGCGGGCGCTCTGCATGACGACGAGCGATTCCACCATCTTCTCCAAGATGGCGTTCGCCCGTTCAGTGTTGCCCATCACGCTGTAGGCGCTGCGCGACATCTCCATGATGCCGGTGATCGGGATAGACGGATATTTTTTGCCGAGCTCCTCCGAGCGATCGAAGAGTTGGCCGCGATCCTTCTCAGGGATACCGGCCATGCGCTGGCGAAAGATCTCACGGCGGCGTTCGGACGAAGCGGAAAGTGCTTCTGAGCTTAGACTTCCGATGAGATAGGGCGCGGTGTACGCGCCCAGCATCGCTAAGCCCGGCTTCAGAATGTCCCGCATCCGGTTCGCGTGGCTGCGGGCAGATTTTTCCGCCTCCTGGAAATGGCGATCCATTTCGGCGCGGCCCTGCGCCAAGACCGAGACGGTGTTCGTTTTCCAATGTGCGATCGAGTTCTTTTGAAGCGCGTCGGCCATGCTGCGCGACTTCATCGTGTCGTGGAGGTGAATCCACGACCGCTCAACCTCTTTCATCTCCTGCGCAGAGAGCTTCAGCTTGTCCAGCTGGCGCTGGAAGCCGACGCCCCACGAACCGACACCCGCCGAGCCGAGGCGCCGGGCGGCGTTCTCCACCTGGCGCATCGCATTGGTGACTTTCTGCGCCTCGCCCAGGCCTTCCGTTCGAAGACGGAAGATGAGCTGACCGATGAGTGTTTTTGCCACGTCTACATTTTCTCCCAAAAACTGGGAGAAAATGTAGCATAATGAACCTTAAAAATCAAATAATATCTAATATAATCAAATACTTAGGTCATTCTGCATCATGCGATTTCACCGTGTGTCATCTTGTGTCGGAAATGAATTCTCGCATCGTTTTCATTTCGCCATCAATGACCAAATTGATGGGATCTAAGTCCTTTCTTTTAGGTGCGTTTGGTGCAATTCTCCCGCTTGGGTTTATTGAGGGGGATTTTGATGAGGATTTTTGCAGCGCTTGTCTTCAGCATCATATGGTCGGGTTCGGCCGCCGCGCAGTGGTACTACCAGGGTGAAGAAAGTGCATTCGGCGCGGGTGGTACTCACATCGCACTGGCGGCAAATGGAAGGTACGGGTTTGGGATAAGGTGCCAGAATGGCGACCTCAATTTCGTATTTATCACTCCAGAGGAGATTTCAACCGACCAGGCAACCGTGTTGAGCAGCAGTCAGCTAAAACTGTTGCTCCGCGTCGACGACATGCCGGCAAATACGCTGGCTGGCGTCGCCGACAGCAGCGACGGCAAACTACGAGTGACAGCTGTCGCCAGTGCAGACGAAGTTGGTCAGATAAGGGATGCGAAGAAACGTCTCGCTGTCGCTGCGTCAATCGGCACGGAAGTATTTCATGAAATTAAATTCACTTCTCGCGGATCTACGAAAGTAATTGAAAAAGTGCTAAGTGGTTGTGGGGTTCGCTGAATGGATCCAAGGCAATTCCTGGAGGTAATTCTAAAGCCGAACGTCGCGGAAGCCTTGGAGAAATTCAAGGATCTTCGCTCAAATTTCAATGCAGTTGCAACCGCTGATGCGATGGCTGCTCACATATTTTACTGGGCAAAGAAGCGCGAAGTTCTTGAGGTCGCGCACATAAAAGATGACCTCAATTATCGATTAGAACTCCGCAGGCTCAATGCCCATATGGCCCTGCTTTTTGATGTTGCGAAGGCGCTGAAGCATGTGGAATTAGAGCGCGGAAACCCGATGGTCAAAGCCGCTTCGGAAGTCGATGTCAGGTCCTTTGGCTACGGCGAGGGTGGGTATGGTGTAGGGCCATATGGAGGTGGCCCGCAAGTAAGTGTGTTCATAGAGGGTCGAAAAATTCAACTTGCTTCCCTTTTTCACGGCGCGATTGAAGTTTACGAATTGATCTTGAATCGCATGGAGAGCTGGTTGGCCGCCTCCGATACTGCGAAATAGTGAACGCCAGCTCGCTCGCCATCGTAGTAACAGACCGCGCTGAGTTCAAAGACTCGCGCTCTGAGGGGCAGGTGGCACACGAGCTTCATCGCACCTTTTTGGTCCCGAATAGCTGCTCGGCAGTTTCGCGTGCCGAGGGCTGAACCTTATAGGTTTCCGCGCGGACGCGCGGGCGGGCCAAATCCCGTGCCGCTCGCCATGCCTTTGCCTCGGCCTCGTAGGCTGATGAGAAAATAGCATCCCGCCCGCGAGATTTCACTCGACGCCACGCCGATTGAGCTGAAAGGCGGAATTCACCGCAGTAACCACCCATCCGGGCAACGGAACGTGCATCGAAATCCATCATGCTGCCCCTCACGCTGTCACACTTCCGGCCAGATGTGGGTTTTCGGCGCCGTGACGATCCTGGGCGAAACGGGAGGCTACCGCGGCGGCCTCCCGAGGATGGCTGAACACCACGTCGCGACCGTTCGCCTGGACGCGCTGCCATTCTGACTTGCGTGACAATCGATATTCGCCAAAAAATCCGTCATCCGTGGGGACGGCGCGCGCTCCGACATAGCTCATTTTGATGCTCGCTGATTAGACAAAGGAGGGGTTGCTTTGGACGCCTCGGCCGGATCAGGGCGGAGTGGTGCGTCGCATTCTATCTTTGATCAGCGACCGGCCATGGGGCCTGACATAGTCGCAACCCGATCCTGCCCGAAACCAGATCCCAAAATCAAGAAAAATCGAATCGAGGCAGTTATCGACTGCCGTCGTTGCTCGTGAGCGTGTTCGGTCAAACCTCTAGCAGCAGCCTGCTGCATCGCGGGTCCGGTGAGCCTCTCGAGGAAGCTGCGCACCTCCGGCATTTCGGTCACGACAGCGTCAACTTTCAGCGTCGGCGCCATGTGGTGGTGACCCCCTCAAGAAAAACTTAAATTGCGCGAGACACCGGGAGGCCGCGCCTCGCGGGCGGCGGGGCGCGCATACGGTCCCTAGACGTTCTTCATAGCGGGGTAGAGCGGGGCGGGGCGGCTCGCAGAGAGCATAACGGATTTGACATGACCGATAGGCCCGACCGCGGTGTGCGCGTGCCAGTGCCCGCCTGTGGCTCGCAAAGCGGGTGGACCTGCGCGCACCTGCGCAGTGAGGCGAGCCATTGCCGTGACCAGACCACAGGTGTGCGACTCAACCAAGTCCCCCGGAGGGCGCGTCGACCTGGGTGTGCCCGCGTCCGCCATTGCCGTCTTCAGGCAGTCGAGAGATCGGCCGCGAGGTTGGGCAGACGCCACTTGTTGAGCCCGTTCGGAGACCGCACTACTGCGCGACGACCGGGCCAGGCTTTTGGCGCTGCTTGCCCGCTTGAAACGATTTCGCCGGTCTTCAGATAGCTGGCACCGTACTGGGACTCCGTTCGGCCCGGAGCATTCCTGCGAACCAGCGACTCGGGCCAGTCGCTGATCGCTGAAAACGATTTTTATATTCGCTCAGAATAAACACGCCGGGCAGCGCACATACGCACATGTCTATAGGGACATGTGCGTGTACGTGCGGTCTCTGCCGGCTACGGCCCTTCGCACAATATGCGAAATGTGCGGTCATGTGCGATTGTGTGCGGTTTGGGGATGAATCTCGAAATACTAAACATTTTCAGATGTTTATAGAGGTCGGATCTGCGGCGCAAATATGTGCGGTTCATGTGCGACTTGCGCCGCCGGGTTATTCTCACATCAAAATAGGCGACATCGCTGCCGCCTACCCAATGTGCGCTCATGTGCGGTGTGTGCGGTCCTAAAAAACCGCTGAAACCCAGACGAATTCGCCGTAGTTCTCAACATGACCGGCGCTGATGAGCTCGTCTGTCGCGCGTTTGAAAGCGTTCCGATGCGCACTTTCGCCGCGACCTGCCGAGAGGGAGCCGTTGCAAGCTCTTCGCCATTCCTTGATCGGGAGGACATTGCCCTCCGGACCACCGACCCAATCTGGAGCCGTTCCGTTTTCGGCGATCGCTTTTTCCAATATAGAAAGTGCGACCCTGGCCTGGCCAGTCGGCGGAGGCTTTATAGAGGTCGCGGCCGTGTCGAATTCCGGAACGAGGGTGTCGTGGCTTGGTTGCAGCTTAAAAGACCACTTCCCGCGACTGTCTGAGTCCTTGTGGCGATCGATGCTGGCCACGCTCGTCAACTTGTCCTTGTCGCCTTCAATTTTGATGCGGCTGTCGAACGAGCCCCAGAAATGGGTGTGCATGCGGGCCCGCGTGTGGTCGCCCCAACCGGTGTGCGCCACCGTCAAGACCGTAATGCCTTCACCGAGCAGCTTGACCATGTTCCTGACCCAAGCCCTGGCCGTGGTGTCTTCTACCTCTGTCCCTTTCATAGTGCCGCCGAAGATGTCGAGGACCAGGAGATCGACACTTAGTAGCCGGCAGCGATCGGCGAGCAAGCGGTAGGCGTTGGGGTCGTCGAGCATGTTGTCGTTGGTGTCGATGAAGAAGGCGCCGCGTTCTTCTCGCGGCACACCGTGGTGCTCGTACCAGCCGGGTACACGGAGCTTGCCGACGCCAAACGCGCCTTCTGTTGCGACGTAAAGCACGCGGCCCTGCTTAACCCGGTGGCCGTGCCAAGGCCGGCCGGTCGCAACGGACAGCGCGGCGTCGATAGCGAGGAAAGATTTGAACGCGTTCGACTTGCCGAACCAGAGCGATGACCGGTTCTCCATGATCAACCCGTCGATCAACCATTCTGGGGTCACCAAACTTTCCATCGCAGAATAATCGAGGACACCCTTCGGCATCCCGCGAGCCGCGGCGCCTGCTGTGACCTGTGCGTTATGAAGCAACCGCTTTACAGGTTCCCCCAGATCGACCACGTCGAATTCGGCGACCGCCATCCCGCCGCCCCACGATCCTGTGGCGTACCGGTAGGCGTTGGCCACGACAGTCTGAAGGTCGGCCGGCAGCCAGGCGGGAAACGCCTTGGTCTCGTTCCAGTGCTCGAGCATGATTTCGAGAGTTGCCTCTTGCGTGAGGCCATACTCGCGGCAACGCGCGGCGACGGTGTAGGTCGTCTCGTTGCCGCCGGCGCCTTCCACGGCCTCTGGCGCCCTGTTGACGAGGTATTCCTTCGCCAGCTCGATATGGGCGGGCAGATCAAGCTCGACGGCTGGCGATTTGCTGTCGGCGACGGTGTGCGTCGGGGCGTTGGCCAGGAGGGCGGCCTCGACCTCGGCGCCGGCCGGTTCGATCACGCCGGGAATCGCGACGTAGGGCTTTCCGTCGACAACCGAGCCGGGCCCGACGACATAGCCGTTGTCCGAGCGGATATCGATGCCAGGGTAATCGGGGATCGAATGGACGCGGTTGCGATGGGTCTGATCAACGCGCAGGTAGACGTGCATGCCGCCCGACGGCGTCTGGACGCGGAACGATTTCGGCATCCCGCAGGCGATCTCGAGCATTTCTAAGCTCGCAAGGCCAGGTGCGCCTTCTTTGGTGTCGGCGTCGACAACGATCGTCCCACCGCCGGTGGCCACACCGACGTTGAAATTTGGGTCGGCTTTCCACCACTCGCGAATGCGATCGGGATCGGTGGTCGCCTCCTCTTTCCAGGCGAAGTCGCGCGGCGGCTTCTTGGAGCGGGGCGACAGGGGAAAGACGCGGAACCCCTGTTCCGCGAGGGCGAGAGCGTGGTCAACCTTCTTGTTCATCATCAAACCTCGCCAGTTTCCGCGAAGATGCGCGAAGCACCATCCGTGTCGGTGAAACGGAAAATGCATTCTGGGGGAGCGAAGGTTTTTACGATATGGCACCAGTACTGCAGCCGATCCGTTGTTGCGCGGATAAATACCCGCACACCGCCGGCCGCCAATGTCATGTCAACCGCTGCCTGGTGTTCGCGTTGGCGCCGCTCCTGGCCAAGGCGGCTACGCCCCTGCGGCCAGCGGTGGAGCACCAAGAGCACCGCGTTCGCCAGCTCAAATGCTTCACCAAAGCCGATTTTCTCATAGCGAAATTCGCGGCAGCGATGGGTGTATTTGTCCCGGTCTTCGATAAGAACAACGGGTTCGGAGCTTTCGGCCCATGGGGATGGCTTTAGCCGGTCGCAGTCGAGAAACGAGACGAAGAAATTCTCGGTTTTGCCTGAAATTTCAAGCCCGAAGGCTTGCGTTTCAAGCAGGAATGCGGTACTGTTATCTAACATTTTTATTCCTCTTCTGTCCGGATCGTTGGCGCGCTTTGGACAGATGCTAAGTTAAAAAAAGCCGGTCGCCTTAAAGCGCCGGCTTTTTTGGTTCTGCATGGCAGCGATCTTCGATTAGGCGGCCACTTGGTCCGCTTGGTCTCGGTGTATACGCTGCTGACGCGGCGCGTTTTGCTTTTTGGCCATCCAGGCGACCACATCCTCCCGCACAAAATACACCCGCCCGCCAACGGCGAACGGAAGGGGAAAATCTGGATCAGCTCGACGGCGATTTATCGTCGCGCGAGAGCACCGGGTCAGTTCTGCAGTTTCGTCAATCGATAACCATTCAGCCATTTTGGGTCTCCGGTTAAGTTGTAAAAATTTGTATCACGCCGAACGACCTGTTCCAAACCGAGCTGCGAACATTCGAGGTCGCGTGCGGGGCTCAGGCCGTGTCATTTGCGTCCAGGCTGATCATCCATATGTGGTAGTTAAACTAAAGTTAACGTTTGAAAATGCTGCAGAACATCAAGGCCGGAATCTACATCTTGTGGAGTGGGCGGAAACCGGCAAATCGCAACATCCCTAAAACAATCCGATCCACCAGAAACAGCCGACGGCGACGGCCAGGCAGCAGACAGATTGCGCCAGCTGACGGCGCCATGGCCGGGCGACCTGCGCCGGCCGAGGGACGATGTTCGGAAGGAATTGCTTCCAGCCGTCTTCCGGCCATTCCTCATCGCTCCATTGGATCGGCGCCAGGCCATGCAGGTTTCGCATTCGGTCGGTGAACTGGCGCTGCATCGCCTTGGCATCGACGCTGGCCGGGTAGGTGTGGCGCAGCGGATTGCCGGCGGTCAGGGTGTCTCGCTCGAGATTGGAAATCGGCCCGATCTGCGATTGCGGCGGCGTGATGCGGACCTTCTCGACAGGTGACGGAATTCCATCGTCCAGCATGACGGAGACGAGCGCCTCACCAATTCCCATGCCGATGATTTCGGCCTTGACGTCAACCCCCCTGTTCGGTCGGAACGCCTGGACGGCAGCTTTGATCAGTTTCTGGTCCCGCGGCGCGTAAGCTCGCAAGGCGTGCTGCACGCGATTGCCCAACTGGGCAAGGACAGTGTCGGGGATATCGGCCGGCGACTGGCTGACGAAAAACACGCCCACGCCTTTCGACCGGACAAGGCGGACAAGCCGCTCGATCTGCTGCAGCAGCGGTTTCGGCGCCTCGTTGAAAAGCAGGTGCGATTCATCGAAAAAGAAAACCAGTTTCGGTTTGTCGAGGTCGCCGACTTCCGGCAATTCCCGAAAGAGCTCAGTGAGCAGCCACAGGAGGAAGGTCGCATAGAGCTTTGGGGCTTCCATCAACCGGTCGGCATGCAGCAGATTGACGACACCCTGGCCGTTTTCGGTGCGGAGAAAATCCGCGATACGGAACGGCGGTTCGCCAAAGAGGTGGTGCCCGCCTTGTGCCTCGAGGGCGAGGATTGAGCGCTGAATGGCGGCGATCGATGCTGCGGTAACATTGCCGTAGAGCTTGCAGACGTCTTCGCGCAAGTCGATCATTTCGTTGAGGTGCCAGCGCAGGTCGTCCAGGGTGAGAATGAATTCCTGATTGTCGCGGGCGCGGCGGAAGGCGATGGCCAGCGCGCCGTGCTGAGTCTCGTTGAGCCGGAGCATCGAGGCCAGCAGTTCCGGGCCGAGGGCCTGCACGGATGTGCGGATCGGCAAGCCGTGGTCGCCAAAGATGTCCCACAAGGTTACGGGGCATCGGTGCGGCTGGACGGCACCGTGGCGTTGTGCGACTGGCGATTGCGGATCGCCATAGGCCGCGATGCCGGACAGGTCGCCTTTGACGTCGGCGGCGAAGACCGGCACGCCAGCCTTGGAAAAGCCCTCGGCGAGCGCCTGGAGCGTCACCGTCTTGCCGGTGCCGGTGGCGCCTGTCACGAGACCATGGCGGTTGCCAAATCGGAGCGGAAGCGCAATTGGCTTTCCGGCGGGCGTGCGGCCGATGTGGATGGAGTCAGTCATTGCGTGAAATCTCCCGCTGCGGCCAAGTCGGCCAGATAGCTACAACCGAATTCCAGGAGAGCCATTGCGTCGGCTTCGTGGATGCTTCGTGGCCCGGCATTTTTTAACAGAGCGAATAGCTGTTTTTTCGTGCTTGGATGACCAGCAACTTTGGATTGGAATCTGGCGGTGGCCACTTTTATTAAAGTAACGCCATGTTCCCTGCAAAAACAGTCCAAAACGTCCCCGAGAGGTTGCAGGCGTCGCGACCAATTCTGGCCGTTGTAGCCGACAAAAATATGCCGCGGCTGCAAAAAGCTCCAGTTATCCGCCAGTCGGCATGCGAACGACTCCGCGGTGGCTGGTGAGGCCTTGGAGCCAAAAATTCCGGAAATGCACATCTCGCTGTTCCCGTAGGCGATGGCCCCTTGTTCGTTCAGTTTTATCGACATCACGTTCATTTCCATGCCCCCTAAAAATTCTTGAATGTTAGCGCTCCCACCATTCTGAAAGGCTGGATGTCGAGCTTCCCCAAATGCTAGAAAGCCAGGTAGGTCAATTTGAAAGTGGCGGGCTTGCGAGGTCTGAATTCACCCTATTAGGGTAAAATATTAATCATTTAGCGTCAATATGGCCGCGGTGTTATTTATTGTGGGGTACAAATGATAGACGCTGGGCAAATGAAAGCGGCGCGGTCGCTATTGGGTTGGAACCAAACGACGCTTGCGGAGCGTTCGGGGCTTTCCTTGGAAACGATCAAAAGAATGGAATCGAAAGGGACAAGCTTCAGCACGGTTCGTAATGTCCAGGCGGTAGAGGACGCTTTGGCGGCAGCTGGATGTACTTTCCTTCCGGATGACGGGAAGGGCAGGGGCGTCCGCGCCAAGGCGCCGGAGGGCGACGAATAGACGGATCCCGCGCACCTTGAACAGCCGGTGTGCCGTAATGTGATTTATGTGCAAAACGGAAATTTGGACAAGGCAACACGGCCTTGATCCTTTTCAAGCGAAGAGTGCTACAATAGCGTGTGCTTTACAGCGCAGCGGGGGCATTCATGTCTATTGAGCACATTGTTGGCAAGATTTCTGACGCGACCGGCATCAAGCTGTTTGATGCGATCGAGCAAAAGTTTGGAGTCGACAGTAAATCTTTCAGAATTGCGGGAATTGTACTCGATGACGCCGATCTCCAGCGCATCTCAGATACACCCGAGCCTACCTATTCAATCACTGAATGTAAGCTTCATATCGCGGGAAGTTCTGTATTCGTAAAACTGACTAGAACCCCGTCTCATGGTTCGCCAGCATATTTTGATCAGATCACTATCGAGCCTTCAACCAATGCCAACAGGCCCTCGGCTGCCGCGGTTCTCGACATAGAGGACATTATTCGCTCTTTCGTGAGACTTCCGGGCATCGATGCCAAAAGTCCGACAGCTGACAGCATTCAGGGCGTGATGGAGCGCGAGATCGGCGCTCTAGCGGATTTACATCACAAAATGATGGCGGATGCACACACGCTCCGCGAGGGGTATGAGCGGGAGGCTCTGGAGACGCGTGCTGCCATAGACGCCGAAATGCAAGCAGAGTTGACGGCGCTCAAACAACGAGAAAAAGAGGGGCTGGAACAGCTTGCCAGCGAAAGGGCGGAGCTTGATGACAGACTAAAGGAATTCGACAGCTCCGAACATATGCGTGCCCGCCGAAAGCTGCGGGAAGACATAAGCACGCAAGTGCAAACGTTCCTGAAAGAACCGTCCGTGCCTCGCAGCTCGACGTCGAAACTTATTGGACTCATTGTGCTGTGTATCGCGGGAGCCGGCGCGGCGGGCATCTTCGCCTTCGAAAGCTTCCAGGCTTTTGTATCGCAGGCCTCGTCCACTAGGATGGAGCTCGCCAACTTGCTCTTGCAAATTCGCGAAACGTCGCCGGAAGCAGCAGACAAGCTTCAGCAGGCAGTTCCCGCGGGTGAAATGCCCGGTTCTTCTTATTTGTTGTGGCTCTTAGCACTCCGGGGCGTGATCCTAACTGTGGTTTCGATAGGCTTTGTCGCCTACTTGATTGCTTTGTTGAGACAATCCCACGACGAAGACGTTCGCTCACACCGAGAACTTCAGCGCTACGGCATGGATATCAACCGTGCGAGTTGGGTTATCGAAACCGCAATGGAGATGACCACAAAAGAGGGAGCCACGTTGCCGGAAAAATGGGTGGAGGGCGCCTGCCACGGGCTGTTTTCAAGCGGAGCTTCCGATGGCAATGTGACCAAGCTCGAGGCTCTTGGAAGCTTGATGGGACTGGCGCCAGATGTCAGCATCGGCCCCGACGGCACCCATGTGAAGTTCACCGGCAAGGCAACGAAGCAGGCGGCGAAGGAGTCATGAGCGCTACCTAAAGAGGCGGCAAAACGGTTGCTTCGAATGCTGAATCACGAACGAAAGTATCGTCCGCAAACCGACCGTCAGCGACATTCTCGGGGAACGATTATCGTTGGCGGCCAGATACTTTGTGAACGGCGCATTCCTCACATCAACGGTGACATGATACTCGCCAACCGCATCCCCTGAATACCCATAAGCCGCGCCTCCCGCCTTGAAGCAAGGAATGACTCGAATCTCCTCGATCGAATACATGTCGGTTTCGTCGGCGACGTATAAGGTTTCGACCTCTTCACCAGCCGCGTTCTGATACTCAAGGCCAAAAACCAGCCGCTCCATTTCTGTCCTCGCAGGCATTGTTTCCGCACGAAGAAATTGGTGCGGGGGCCATCGTTTTCAAGCGACAAAATGTTCGAACAAAATTCGATCTGAAAGGCAGGTTGTGTGCCGCGGTATGAGAGACCTACGCCAGCCGCTTCACCTTTCGCGCCGGCTGCCTAAAGCAATGCTCATCTGATCCATTGAATTGCTCGCGGAGGCCGTTCGATCCTTTCAGATCTTGGTTCGTCGCTGGCCCATTCCATAAATGAAGTTCAGAGTGCCATTCGCTGCGATAGATCCTTTCCGCTTCGAAGCCCTCGTATTCTACCCAAGACCAGACGAAAAGCCTGGTCGAGCCATCGAGGATCGCTTGAATTTCCGCCACCGGAATGAACTCGGTGCACGTCGAAACAGTGCCATCCTTGCCGAGGCTTCCTGCCGACTCATCGCCAACGCGATCGGGGAAGCTAAAGTGTGTTGGCAGTTCCTCTTCTCTAATATCGTGAGTGGCCTTCGCCCTGACCGATGTTGCTGGCGAAATTCCCGTATTCTTCCACGTAACCTTTACCAGCCAGCTCTCTATCCCACCGTTGGCATCCAACTTGTATTCGAGTGACCAGCTATCGAACGTAACATATGGCCTTAGCTCCCGCGCTGCGGTTTCTCGGGCGAGTGCTACGGCAAGATTTGCAGCATCCGCTGCCGCTACAGCTGCTTTCGTTGCCTGCGCCGACAGGAAGATCGTGGCAACAACCGCAAGAGTGCCGATCGCCGATAGAGCGATTTCTATTACCGTCGCGATTAGCAGAGACCGGTTCGCTGCAGCGTCTGTTCTTTGCATGCACAATTCAGTCAGGTCGGCACACGGTGGCGGCGCATTGGCGCCGGAAACGGTAAGCAAAATGTGGGACAAACCGGCTGCCGCTGCAGCCACGAACAACAATGTGACGACCCATTGGAACACAATTTTCATGGAGGCCTGCTGTGCGGATTAGGGTATGTTTATGGTTGAGCTACGGCTTCAGCTTTAAATTCGCCGGTTTTCTGATTAAAATAAACAATGCGCATCAAACGTGATCGATCCGGCCAGTATCGCAGAGCTTCCTTCGGCGACGCGTTGGGATTTTTTGCCTCGGCCATGACGATACGTACAATGCCGTCCAGATGATCGATTGCCCATTTGATGTTCTCTCGACGCTCTTTATTCCCGTTTCGGTCGACAATTTTTTGGTCGTTGCCCCACCCGGTATCATCATAAATGCGGGAATTCTCGTCCCATTGATCGAGCCAGAAAGTGAGCGCCACCGTGTTCTGATCACGGCTCCGGCCGGACCAACTCCAGCGAATGTTTGAAAACTCAGCTCCAAAAGCGCCGAATGCTTCCAGCTTACTATATTTCTCAGGCGGAATTATTTCTTCAATCAGTGCAACAGCGCCGCCATTGTCCCAGGCTCGCTTTAAGCCTTCCCAATTTTTCGCGCACGTCTCGATAACTTGGATAGTTTTTGATGAAATTTTGTAAGGCTGCCTTTGCGCTACTTGGTATCGGTCTTTAGTTCGCCCAGGTACTTTGAAGCTAGGGTCATCTATACGTACCCAAATACCTTCATACTCAAGACCCTGTTCGCTACTCATCGCAAAGCAGATAAGCGGCACTCCTTCTGGAAGATCTTGCCAATCGCTAAACAAGTCTATGTCGTCGAAAAGTAATTGTTTTTCGGGTTGCGCCTCATTTCTCATCTTCTGAAGCATTGCGTCCATGCGAGCAACTTCGCGTTTGTCTGCATGTCTATAAATTGCTACATGAGTGCTCTTAGGAAGTTGATTGACGCCTAACGTCGCATTCTTTTTGTTCGTTTTTAAAGATGCGAGCTGTCGCACCTTCCAGTTCTCAATTGCCGTGTTTAGCATTTTGTTGTCGATCAGAACTGCAGCGCTGTCTAGCTTCTCCCAACGTTCGTTGAGAGATGCGACCACAGCCCGATCAGTAAATGCACAATTCAGCTCGATCAGACCGGATGACTGCTGGCCCTCCTGGCCTAACCCGTTTGCAGAGATATTCGATGAGCCGACATATGCCCACTCTCCGACAACAGCGAATTTCGCATGAAGGCTCGCCAGGTGCTTTACAGCAACGCCTGCCTTCCTCATCTCTATAATCTCGTATGGATTGGTGCCACCTGAAAGAAGGTCGCAAATCACCTCGACTTTTCCCTTACGCGCAGCAAGCGTTTTTATGGCGCCCTTGCCCCAATAGGCAACACAAAACCGAGCTGATGTAGCTTTCTTTAAGGCCGACTTTAGCTCTTTGCGCAGGTCATCCCCGTTCAAAAGTTTCATTTTGGCATCCCTCCTACTCAAAAGTGTCCTTTGAAATCAGAGGGGCGTCAAGGTTGCGGAAAGTAGAAAAAACAACGGTGGACCCTGCAACCGCCAGATTTCAGCCACCGCCAGTGGATGAGAGTTTATTGCGCGGAGAGGAGGGTGCGGGAGTAGGGGTGACCCGCACCCAAATCGCGCAGTTGTCCGATCACACCCACGCGACTAGGCGCGAGATAACAATCGAGATTTAGTAAAGCAATATCTAAAATACGGACAGATTGTCTCAGCCGCCTGCATCAACCCATGGCGTTGACGACCATCCAGACCGGCAGCCCAACCGTGACGACGACCGCCCCGACCTTGTTGTAGGCTATGCTTCCGATTTGGCCAAATGATAAAAGAATATTTCCACTCACTGCGGCGATGACGGCGGACCTTGTTGGGCAAGCTGCTTAAGCGCTTCGGTAAGGGCCTCTGCGATTGCTCCTTCTCGACGGGCATAGAAAGGGCCGCTTGAAGCTATGACCAGTTTTGGTTGATTTTGCCGATAAGGCTCGTATTTACCTTCTTCTTTCCTCTTCCCGCGGTAGAAAAACTCTCGGTACTTTCGAGGAGTGATGCCAAAGAATGGTACGAAATCGACGCCTGGAAAGTGCTGATATTTCCCTCGCGATGTTCCTTCGATGTTTACCGAGTCGGAGTGAAGATCGGAGGTAAGGCTTTTGGGATACGGCTCAAGAAAAACGACTTTCATGATGCCGCTCGCCACAATGTGTTTGGAGCACATATGGCAGGGAAAAGTGGTGCAGTACAGTGTTCCGTCTTTAATGTTTATTCCGAGCCGTGACGCATCGCTGATAGCCGACATTTCGGCGTGTATAATCCGTCCGTATTCCAATGCGTCCATAAACTGAGATTTCTTAAGTTTTTCCCTTTGCTCGGGCGTTATTTCGGTTTGATCAGGCTGCAGTATCCGGACAACCTCGTCCAGGAGCTCTTTTTTCCGTATGTCGTTGCTGTCATCGCCGAGCACATATTCCCGCGCGTCATAAGGGTCGTCGCACCAATATGTTCCGCCGCCTGCTTTTGGCACTTCGTTTGCACCCAGAGATGCGATTTCACCGGTCGAGCGGAAAATTGCAGCACCAACTTGGCGGGACAAGTCGAGGCTGCGCAGAGCTGCCGAGTGGGCCAAGTACATGCCGTACTCAAGATGATTGGGGGAGTGGCCGTTGTGGCCGAACAAGAGCTCCACAAACCTCTTTATCTGGTCCTCAACCCTGTTCCTATCATCGGTTCTGTCGTCATTTATAACGACGTCTGCTAGCTGGAAAATTTTTCCAACCTTTTGGCCATAAGGCACGCCGAGTTCATCCTCGTCGCGAACCACAAGCTCTTCAGCTTTTGCGCGAAAATGGTTGCCGTCGCGTTTGTTATGATCGTGAGCGATCGATTTGGCTAGATTGTCAACGCGGATGTTGCGCGCGGAATAAACGGAGATCTGAAGAAATCTCGTGCCGTAAACTTCTTTCAGAAGTTCAATCTCTTCTTCTGTTTTGAGTTGGTCAACAACGTAAACGATACCTTCGCAATTTGTGATTTCTTCGGGCCGCCGCAACGCGATCTCAGAAATAGCGAACGCGCCCAGTACCTTGAGGCCGACATGATGGCGGAGGTGATTCCCAAATTTTATGTAAGTATCAATACGCTGATCGCGCGTTTCGTTGTTCAGTCCGTCGTATCTCAATACTTTAGCAATTCCAGGAAATAAATCTGTGAGCTTCACATGGTAAAATTGGTATTTATATTGTTCAAAACAAGATTTCAATTCGTTTATAGTTTTTTCAAGACTCGTTCCAACAGGGGATACAATCCCGATCACAACCTCGGGGAAAGATTTTTCTGAAATATGGAACGTTTCAGTGGCCATTTTGTTCTGTATTTGTTAACGAGAGAGTGTTAAAATGGAATCGTCACTCATATTGAATAGGTGGGCCGTAAATGCAACCTAAAAGCGACAGTCAAACGTTAAGGCATCCGTTGTTCGAGGAGGACACTTTGGAACGCCTTGAGATTGTTGCGCGGAAAAGCCTCGAAATCTACGACAACGCGATAAACGAATATCGTAGCAATTTTTCGCTCGGCGCAACACATGTTGAGAAGCGTGAGTATGAAAGACGCTGAAGTTTGAGTACCCAGGAGGAAATAAAAAAGGCCCAGCGTTGGGCCTTTTTTATTGGGTGGTACAAGCTGGGCCGCTCCGCGGATCGCTGCTGAGGTGCAAAACTAACGGCTGGCATAGCTGAGCGAGTGCTCTATCTCCTGACCAAAGGAGATAGCGATGCCCGAACTGAAAGACATTCCCGGCCCCCGCCATCACGGCGCGTATCCAGAGCGAGCCGCAGATTGCCGAAATGCGATCGAGCCGGCATATATGGATCATGTAAACGCCGGAACCGAGGACGAGGAGAAGCTGGCGGCCGGCGAGCTTTCCGATGTCATGATCGCGCTCAGCAACCGGGCCAGCCATGCGGGCTGGTCGACGGAGGAGGCTGACGCCGCGATCACGGCGATTGCCGGCGGCTACGTCTCGGGATCATGCTCCTCTTAACGCCTTTGCGGCAGCGCTCTCTTCTTTCAGTTGCACGAGAACCTGGTGGCAAAGCGAGTACACGGATCGCATTTCACCCTTGTGTTCGACGGTCCAGTAAGGAATGTCCATTCCGAGATGGTCCCAAGCGTCTTTGTCCTCCCATTCAACATCGTTGGAGGTAAGGTCATCAGCGGATGGTTGGGTATTCTTGACGGCATGTTTTGCGCCGTTCCCAAGGCGCCTCAACGTATCCCAACCATCGCATTTCCCACCAAACTGTTTCTTGGCTTCCTTGTCGAATTTTCCGGAGCCAAACTCGCTGTTATACCAATCCGCTGCATGGACGGTCGCCAAGACTGCGCCAAACAGATCGTTGAGGGATTGGCTTTCCCAAAATTGCTCTAATGCAGTTTCGGCCATCGCAGCAAATTCTTCGAAGGTCTGAGGAAATTTGGCCGTTTTTGCCTGATCTCTTCCGGACGAGGTCATAAAGGCGGTTCTCCATTCCGATACAGTATTGTCCGCTGGTGATTAAAACTCAAAATGGAAAAATCGAAGTGTGAAAAACGCTCAAAGGCCGGGAAGGCGGTGACCGCACGCAGGTGCAGAATTGACTGTCCCTACCCAGGGGATGTGTTGCCACAAGCCCCCTGACTGCGCGAATTTCGTTGGAACTTTGGTTGCGCTCATCAGTTTCGATCAAGCATGTAGTTGCAATGTGCATCGACAATAGATTGTATTGCCCGGAATTGCCTTGATTCTGGGTGGTACTTTGGGCTACGTAAAATCTGCGTTGACGATATTGGGAGGTGTTGTCGCGTTCTTTACACTTATCGCTCTGATAGGTGGAATTAACGGCGATTTCGAGGAGGTGCAAGATGAGCCCGCTATGGTTGGGCTCATGTGGCTTTGCAATCGAATTTTAAAGATTGCTCTGTACCTTCTCTGGCACCATCCTGACGGAGTGATTATTTTCTTTGTGGTCGCTGTGGTGGTGGTTACTCACCTCAGTACGGCCACCGTTGACGGATACAAAAAGGAATTTGATCGGCGCCGGGCTGAGCAATTCCCAGGCGATAAACCGAAACGACCACGAGGCAAGGGAAAGGGAAGACGATGACTCAAATGCAAATCGTTATACTCGCCGCTGGTTGCGTAGTCTTCTACATGTATGTTCGTTATCGCGTGGCGAAACTATTCCAGCCTTTCCGGATGGGGCTGCTGGACCGAGCGGAAAAGCTCTTGCGTAGCAGCAATCTGAGCGAAGATGACCGCCGAGCCGTCGAGAACGGTCTTGATATGGCTTACAGCGTTCGTGCGGCCTGGATGCTTGCTCTTGGACTTTTGCCGCTAGCTATTTACAGTCTTGCATGCCGAATATTCCGAGGCCGTAAAGAGACAATGGTTAAAAAGCGACCTCACAGCCGCGAGCTAAATCAGTTCACGGGCGCGCTCATAGTAAGCATACTGGCCAGCAGCCCGCTGGCAGCTTTCGTCTTTTTGCACGTTTTCATTCTTGGATGCGTGATACTGCCGACCACCATGTACACATTGCGAGCAGCGGTACGTTGGGCGACATCGGACATCTCCATCGGTAACTTCAAGAGTGATGTTTTGAAGCACAACCACTGAAGTCGGCGCCATGCTGGATCTTAGAGATGTTTTTTACAGACCGGCAGGCTCACGACCACGAGCCGGGTGTGCGCCGGTCTCTGGAAGCAGCGCCACAATTAGGTGAAGCGGTCGATCGAGCGCTTGGCGGATCGCAGCGCAATTCACCACGCATTGGGGAAAGTTAAAACACCTCGGGCAAATCGATGGCCTACTCGATCAGGGTTTGCCTACGCATAAGGAGGAAATGAATGACGCATGGAGATACCGAGATCATCCGCGGGAAATTGACAATGCTCGAATTTGTAGTTCGTGAACTGATTAAATCGTCTCCGGATAGAGAGGCTATTTTGGCAAAGGCTGAAGACCTTTTGTCCCAAATCAAAGCTGATAACGGGGGCGGGACTGACATGGCTGAGGGTGCCAGGCTAGTGCTTGCCGCAGTTGATTTATAATTCGAATACTGTACTTAATCTCCTGGGCCGCCTGCTTGTACAGGCGTCCCCACTGCAACGGTCACCCAAACCAAATTCGAACGATGCACTGAGCGTCATTCAAAACGATGTTGACGCGACCTTGCATATAATCGAACGCTATCGCATCTCCCTGTTTATACACTCGGCAAAGCTTTCCGATTAAACCCGTCAACGTTGTTGGGTTATTGCCCACGGCACTCGTGTTGGAAATGATCGCAGTAAGCGCTGATGCTAGTTTCTCAGGATCGCCTTTGGCTGCTTCAACAAGTAGCATCGGCCAAGGCACCCAGCGATCGTCGCTCTGAGGCTTGGTTACAGAAAATGACGGCCACGGTACGATCGGGCCGCCTTTACCCGAGGCAGGCCAGATAATTATCGGATCTCCCGAAGGCGAAACCACAGTCGAGCCGCCGCCCTCTTGCCAAGTCGCGTCGCCACCCTTCTCGGTATAAAAGGGATAAAGCGCAAATCCATTGGGACCAGCGACCCCAGTAAACAAACGCCTGAGCCCCTCGGGCGTGATGCGGTAGGCATTCACTCGTGCTGTCGGCGCACCGCAAATCGTAATGATCGGAGTAGGCGATTGTCGCTTCTCTTCGTCAAGGACGTTCTCAGAACCTATCAATTCCTCCAAACCCTTGCGCATAACTGCAAGTGTGATCTCACCTTCGCCTTCAGGCCGGCACTGGATGGTGCCATCTTGTTTGAAAATCCAGATGTCTGTCATTGATTTTTATCCCCGGGGTTGCGGATTGATATCATCACACCTATCCGACAAAGCGAAGTGCATTTTGAAACTCGCCTTTGGTTCATCGCGCTAAACGTCCAAATGTCACAAGATGTCACGCCTGAGCGCGCAATGCCACGCTGACCGTCAAGACACGGCTCTGGCGGGGGCGGACGTTTGAGAGGTGCATTCCCCGTATGATATTGATGTGCGAAGAGGAACGTCGCCCCTACGGATGACGGTCGATTACCTATCACAGCAAGCCGGTGGGCCGACTTGGCAAACATCTACTTTGACGTGCCGATCGACGCCGGCATTACCCAACAAGCCACGTCAGGTAGGTCAAGCCGCGGGCGGCGATCAGCCCCGAAACGAGCACACCGCGTAGGTGATCCAGCCGGCTGGGGCCGGCGGGCGCCTTGCTGGGTCTCGTTGAGCCTGAGCATCCGGCCGAGCAGATCCGGCCCCATGGCATGGACCGCCGTCCGGATCGGGAGACCGTCATGGCCGAACAGATCCCAGAACTGGACGGGGAACGCCCTGCTGACGAACTGCCTTCCAAGCGAGGCAGAGCGGGCCGCCAGGCGGCTTCCAGCTTCTCCGGTAGCAGCAACACCAGATAGGTCACCCTTGACGTCGGCGGCCAAGACTGGGACGCTAGCGGCTGAGATTTCCTTGCCGAGCACCGAGCGTCGGTTGTCTTTAGTTGAGAGCGATTGAAGAAAATTGCGATCTACATGGTCGGTAAAGCAAAACTGCGCACCTGAATCGGCCCTCGCAAGGATTTACCGCTTTCGATTCGCCTTTCGCAAGGAATCAATTGTGGCAGTCCACTGCTGCCCCGACTCACGAATCCTTGCGCCCACTCTTTATACATAGGGCCTGAAATAGGTGAGGGACACGTTTCAGGATTCGCAATGAAAACAATGGGCCTTTCAAGCCCCCAAGTGAGGGGAGAACCAAGCCCTTAAATGCGAAAAGCCCTGTAAAAACAGGGCCTTGCAAAGAAAAGGATGGTGGGCGTGACAGGGATTGAACCTGTGACCCCTACGATGTCAACGTAGTGCTCTCCCGCTGAGCTACACGCCCATCCGATGAGGCGCATACATCACAAAACCGGTTGGGGCGTCAACTGCTTTTTTCCCGGTTTGTGATGATTTTTTGAAAAGCCCTAGGCCACAAGGAGTTTGTTGACCTCGTTGACGAGGTCGCGGAGGTGGAAGGGCTTGGAAAGGACCTTCGCGTCCTTCGGAGCCTTCGAATCAGGGTTCAAGGCAACGGCGGCAAAGCCCGTGATAAACATCACCTTGAGGTCCGGATCCAGTTCCGTTGCCCGGCGCGCCAGCTCGATGCCGTCCATCTCGGGCATGACGATGTCGGTCAAAAGCAAGGAGAACGGCTCTTCCCGCAACCGGTCATAGGCGCTCGCACCGTTGTCGAAGGAGGCAACCTTGTATCCTGCTTTTTCCAGGGCCTTGACCAAAAAGCGACGCATGTCGTTGTCGTCTTCGGCGAGAAGAATTTTCTGACTCATGAAAATGACCGTTATTCGATTCTTATAGGGGTGTATCAGCGCATCAAAATAGACGAGCCGCGGTAAAGATCCGGTGAATCCTGACGCTTACGCACACGAATTCACTGGATAGATAGTATGGACTTGCCGCCGGGCAACTGGCAACATACGCGAAGCATCGACTTTATGACATGGTAAAGACAAAAAGAGGCTGAATGGAGCACATGCCGAGCGATTGCGGCCTGTTCGAGGTCCGGGAACCCGAGGCGCAACGCATTCCTTTCGTCTACAACTCGCCTCACAGCGGCCGCGCCTATCCTGTGGATTTCGTCGAACAGTCCCGTCTTGATCCATCCTCGCTGCGCCGCTCCGAAGATCATTTTGTCGATGAACTGTTTTCCTCGGCCGTCGAACTCGGCGCTCCGCTTCTCCTCGCCCATTTCCCGCGCGCCTTCATCGACGTCAATCGCGAGCCCTACGAACTCGATCCGCGCATGTTCGACGGCAGCCTGCCGCCCTATGCCAATATCGGTTCCGTGCGGGTTGCCGGCGGGCTCGGCACCATCCCGCGCATCGTCGCCGAAAACATGGAGATCTATTCCCGGCGTCTGTCGGTGGAGGAAGGGCTGGCGCGCGTCGAGGCGATCTACAAGCCCTACCATGCCTGCCTGCGGCGGCTGATCGCCCGCACCCATGTGCAGTTCGGTTTCGGCGTGTTGATCGACTGCCACTCGATGCCGGGCAACATCCGCGTCGCCGGCAGCAACATCCGGCCGGATTTCATCATCGGCGACCGCTACGGCACCAGCGCCTCGGCCGATCTTTCGCGCACGGCGATGCACATCCTCGAAGATCTCGGTTTCACCGCCGTGCGCAACAAGCCTTATGCCGGCGGTTTCATCACCGAACATTACGGTCGTCCGGCGCGCGGGCTGCATGCGCTGCAGATCGAGGTCAACCGGTCGCTTTACGTCGACGAGACCAGCCTGCTGAAGCGGCCGCAGTTTCCCGCCATCGCCGCGGCGATCGCATCCTTCATGCGGCAGATGGCGGAATATGTCGATCTGTACGCCTCGCACGGCGCATTGGCCGCCGAATAAAGCCTCTTCCCGACTGCCATGAATGCCTGGGCGCATCCGGCCAAAAAAAACCGCGCTTTGCGGCGCGGTTAAGTCTAGGGAGGAAACACCCAAGGAGGGTATTTACAGTCAGAAGACTGTGAGTGAACAATAATTTTGCACTGCACAAATGTCAAGCAGAAATGTGGCTTTTGTGTTGCGGTGCCAAAAGCGCCATGGTTTGAGCCGTCGCATTTGCATTTGCCTGCTTTTGGTCTAATGAATGCTGACCCCTCCCAATTGCCGGATTCCCCATGTTTCCTGATCGCGCTTTCTTCTACCGACTGGCGGATGCCGCCAAGGCCGAAACCCTGCCGCGTTTCCGCACGGGGCTCGATGTCGTCAACAAGCAGGAACTCGGCTTCGATCCGGTGACCGAAGGCGACCGGGCGGCGGAAGCCGCCATCCGCAGGCTGATCGTCGACCATTTTCCCGATGACGGCATCCTCGGCGAAGAACACGACGACATCGGCCTCGATCGCGACCACATCTGGGTCATCGACCCGATCGACGGCACGCGGGCCTTCATTTCCGGCGTGCCGGTTTGGGGAACCCTGATCGGCCTGCAGGACAAGGGTCGCTCGGTGATGGGGCTGATGGACCAGCCGTTTACCGGCGAGCGGTATTTCGCCGACGGCACCTCCTCCTGGTATGCCGGGCCGGACGGCGAGCGGCAGATCCATACGCGCGATTGCGGTACGCTGTCGAACGCGATCATGTTCACGACCTCGCCGCATATGTTCGTCGGTGACGATATCAACCGGTATCGCGTCATCGAGGACCGGGTGCGCCTGTTCCGTTACGGCATCGATTGTTATGCTTATGCGCTGCTGGCGGCCGGCCATATCGACCTGGTGATCGAAACCGGCCTGAAACCCTACGACGTCGGCGCATTGATCCCGATCGTCGAGCAGGCGGGCGGCATCTTCACCAATTGGGAAGGCGGCCGTCCGGAAGCTGGCGGCCGGGTGATTGCCGCAGGCAGCGCCGCGGTGCATCGCGAGGCGCTCGACCTTCTCGCCGGCTGAGGCTGGCTTTCGGCTCCTATCAGTCCGCCAGGGCGGCGGGTTGCTCGACAGCGTCGCTGCCGGGAATGAAGGCGTGGATCGCCGCCAGGGCCTGGGCGCGATAGACATCCCTTTCCTGCAGGATCTCGTGGCGCGAGCCGTAGATCGTCACCAGTTGCGAGGCGCGGAAATACCGGGTCAGGCGCTCCTGGTCGGCATACGGAATGACGCCGTCGCGTGTGGGCGCGATCACCAGCGACGGGATGCGGATGCGTGCCAGGTGTTCCGGCCGGGTGACGCGGCGGATCGCCGTCACCGCTTCGCGCAACCATAGCGCCGTGGGCAGGCCGATGCCGAGTTCGGGGTGGCTGGCCAGGAAGGCGGCGTTGCGATTGAAGCGTCGTTCGTCGCTGGTCAGCGGATTGTTCTCGAAACCGGAATGGATGGTCTGGCGGCCGACCTGCAGCTTGCCGAGGCCGGCGAGGCAATAGAGCCGCGACAGACAATGAATGGCGCGCAAGGACAGCGACCGGTGGGCGATGCCGATGAACGGCGCACACAGCACCATGCGTTCGATGCGGCTTTCCAGCCGCGTGGCGGCGGATAGCGCGATCAGGCTGCCGGTGGAGTGGCCGAGCAGGAAAAACGGCATGCGTGTATCCGGCAGCACCACGTCTTCCAGGAAGGTCGTAAGGTCTCGTTCGTAATCGGAGAATCGGCGGACGTGGCCGGGCATGCCGTCGCGCAAAAGCCGTGCCGAGCCCCCCTGTCCGCGGAAATCATAAGTCGCCACCCAGAGGCCCCGGTCGTTGAGATCGCGGATCGTCTCGAAATATTTCTCGATGCATTCGTTGCGGCCGTGCAGGAGCACGACGGTGCCGCGCGCCGGTACGATGGCCGAGCGGAAGATGCCGTATCGCAGCTGGATGCCGTCATGGGTGGTGAAGTAGGAAGCGGTGTAATTGTCCGGTGCCGGATTGTCCGGCGTGGCAAAAAGCTTGGCGCCCATGAGCTCGGATCGTCCTTCTGCAAGTCGGCAGCCGCCATCGGCCTTCTTTACCTCAAGCCCTATCGTAACAGCAAAAAATTAAAAGAAAAAAGGCCGGCCACGCGAACTTGAGGGGAGGGGGAGCGTGGGCCGGCCGGAAGAGGACTGAAGGGGGACGTTTACTTCAGTCGCCAGGAGCAGTCCGCTCCCAATAACGACCTTTCTAGCGCGGTGAAGCTGAACCGGCGCAGAATCGGGCATTCATGTTCCGTTCATGCCGCAAAATGCGAAAAACCTCTTGAACGGCAAAAAACACATCCCCATCTGTTGTTGGCGGGCGCCGGAAGGGTCCGCAGAAAAATGCTCCGCCATCGCCCAATGCGGGATGCCGGAGGATGAAAACCGCAAACAGTCGCTCAAAGGAGGACACCATGCGTCACGTTGATTTTTCCCCCCTCTATCGTTCCACCGTCGGCTTCGACCGTCTGTTCAACATGCTGGATGGCATCGGCCAGCCGGAGCAGGCCCAGACCTACCCGCCCTATAATATCGAGCGGACCGGCGAGAACACCTATCGCATCACCATGGCCGTTGCCGGTTTCGACGAGGCTGAACTCAGCATCGAAGCCCGCGCCCATGTCCTGACCGTTAAGGGCGAAAAGGCCGAAGAAACTGCCGGCGAAAGCGAATACCTCTATCGCGGTATCGCCAAGCGCGCCTTCGAGCGCCGCTTCCAGCTGGCAGACCATGTCGAGGTCAAGGCCGCTTCGTTGAAGAATGGCCTGCTTCATATCGACCTTCTGCGCAACATTCCGGAAGCGATGAAGCCGCGGCGCATTGCAATTGCCGCCGAGCCGGTCGAGACGACGAAGGCCATCGAAGGTGATGTGGTCAGCGAACAAATCACCCACTAACATCCTCCCAAGATGAAACTGAACGGCGGCGTCCCTTGGGGCGCCGCTTTTCGTTTCAGGCCTTGGCTGCGGCAGGTTTGCCGCCTGCCGTAAGCGCCCGTTTGCTGGCGTATCGCTGGGCGATGACGGCGCAGGCCATCAGCTGGATCTGGTGGAACAGCATCAGCGGCAGGACGATGGCGCCGATCGATTGTCCGGCGAAGATGGCGCTTGCCATCGGCACGCCGCTCGCCAGGCTCTTCTTCGAGCCGCAGAAGGTGATGGTGATCTCGTCCTCCTTGGAAAAACCGAGCAACCGGCTGCCGAACATGGTGACGCACAGCACGATCACGAGCAGGACGATATCGATGACGATCACCGCGCCGAGTTCCAGCGCCGTAAAATTGTGCCAGAGCCCCTCGACGACGGCCTCGCTGAAGGCGAGATAGACGACCATCAGGATCGAGCCGCGATCGACCGGCGTCAGCAGCTTCTTGCGGGCGCGGATCCAGCCGCCGATCCAGGGTTGCAGGATCTGGCCGACGATGAACGGCGCCAGCAGCTGCAAGAGGATCTGTTCCAGCGCGTCGAGCGAAAAACCGCCATGGCCGCCGATGGAAAACAAGACGCCGACCAGGAGCGGTGTCAGGAACATGCCGAAAATGTTGGAAGCCGACGCCGAGCAGATCGCTGCGGGCACGTTGCCGCCGGCCATCGAGGTGAAGGCGATCGACGATTGCACCGTCGAGGGCAGGACGCAGAGGAACAGGATGCCGGTATAGAGTGCCGGCGGCAGCACCGAGGGCACCAGCACGCCGGCAGCGAGACCGAGGATCGGGAAAAGCACGAAGGTGGAGGCGAGGATCGCCAGGTGCAGCCGCCAGTGCAGGATACCGGCGACGACGACGTCCCGCGGCAGCCGTGCGCCGTGCAGGAAGAACAGGAGGGCGATGGCGATCTTGGTGGCGATGCCGAAATAGTCGGCAAAGGTGCCCGTCGCCGGCAGCAGCGAGGCGAGGATGACGGTGCAGACAAGCAGGATGGTGAAGGTATCGGGAAGAAAACGGCGCATGGGCATCTCGCGGCGTTGATCGAGTTTTCCGTGCTTCGCTCATTATGATAGAGGATGCAAGGAATAACAGTTATCGCGAAATGAGATGACAAGATGATCGACCTGACGCAATTGCGCAGTTTTGTCGCTGTCGAACAGGCGGGCAGTTTTACGCTTGCCGCCGAGCGGCTGGGGCTTGGCCAATCCACCGTCAGCCAGCATATCCAGCGTCTGGAAACGGCGCTCGGCCGTCGGCTGCTGGCGCGCGACACGCACCGGGTGGTGTTGACCGGCGACGGCGAGGCATTGCTCGGCCATGCCCGGGCACTGCTGTCGATCGAAGGGCAGGTGCAGGCGCTGTTCAGCGACAGCAGCCTGCGCGGCAGCATCCGGCTCGGTGTTTCCGAGGATTTCGTCACCAGCCAGTTGCCGGCCGTTCTGGAGGATTTCGTCCGCTCCCATCCGTCCGTCGACCTCGAACTGACGGTGGCGCTTTCGGGCGTGCTCTACGAGATGCAGGACAATGGCGAGATCGACCTGGTGCTGGCCAAGCGCCGGCTGGGTGATGTGCTGGGGCGGCTGATCTACCGCGAGCCGCTGGTGTGGCTGGCGCGCGATCCCGAGCATGTGTTGTCCTCCGGCCTGCTGCCGCTGATCGCCTTTCCGCCGCCGAGCGTCACCCGCGCCATTGCGCTGGAGGCGCTGGGCCGGCACCAGGTGCCGTGGCGGATCGTCTGCACCTGCGGCAGCCTGAGCGGCCTGACGGCGGCGGCGCTGGCCGGCATGGGCGTGCTGGTGCAGCCGCGCAGCATGGCGCCGGCGGGCTTGAAGGAGATCGCCCCGGAAAAATTGCCGCCGCTGGAGGATGTCGAATTCGTGCTGGTGCCGCGCAAGGGGGCGGACCAGGCGCTGGTATCGGCATTGTCGGAGGATATTCTGCGCAAGGTCCGCGGTTTGCGGCTGGGGGATGCGCGGGGATGAGGATGGGATTTAGAGCGCCTTGCGGCGCCTGCCCCTCACCCTAGCCCTCTCCCCGCTTGCGGGGAGAGGGGACTTGCCCGACGCAGTGGGGAATGAGCGGAAAAGGTGCGGCATATCCCCTTCTCCCCGCAGAGGAGAAGGGGAAGAGGCGCTCACCCCGCCAGACATGCCAGCAGCCCGTCCACATCATCCTTGCTCGTCGCAAAGCTGGTGACGAGGCGGATCAGCATGTCGTTGTCGCCGAGCAGATCAGGCGTTTCGGCCGGCACCGGCCAGTCGTAGAATTTCGCGCCGCGTTCCTCGGCGGTTTTTGCCGCATCCTTGGTGACGACGGCAAACACCTCGTTGGACACGGTGTCCCAGGCCAGCCGCGCCCGGTTGGAGGCGGAAAGGCCGGCGCGCAATTCGTCGGCCATGCCGTTGGCGTGGCGGGCGAGGTCGAGCCACAGGCCACCCTTGAAATAGGCGTCGAACTGGGCGGCGATGAAGCGCGACTTGGAAAAGAGCTGCGCCGAGCGCTTGCGCAGGAAGGGCACTTCCTTTGCGATTTCCGGCTTGAAGAACACCAGCGCCTCGGCGCACCAGCAACCGTTCTTGGTGCCGCCGAAGGAGAGGATGTCGACGCCGCGTTTCCAGGTCATGTCGGCCGGCGTCGCATCGAGGGAAACCAGCGCGTTGGCGAAGCGGGCGCCGTCCATGTGCAGCGGCAGGCTGTGGGCACGGGTGATTTCGGCGATCGCCTCGATCTCGTCGAGCGAATAGACGGTGCCGATCTCGCTTGCCTGGGTGATGGTGACGGCGGTCGGCTGGCCCTGGTGCACGGCGCCGGGCGGAAAGCGGCCGATCTTCGCCTTGAGATCGGCGGGATCGATCTTGCCGTGCGCGCCGCCGACGGCGACAAGCCGGGCCGCGCCGCTGAAGAATTCCGGCGCGCCGCATTCGTCGGCCATCACATGCGCCTCGTCATGACAGAAGGAAACGCCGCCGGGGCGGGTGACGCTGGCCAGCGCCAGCGAATTCGCCGCCGTGCCGGTGCCAACGAAGAAGACGGCGACGTCGTGCTGGAAGACGTCGCGAAAATGCGCCTCGACCTTCCGGTCGAGGTCGCTGGTGCCGTAGGCGGAGGCAAAACCGCCGGATTCCTGGAAGAGACGTTCGGCAATGAGGGGATGGGCGCCGGCCCAGTTGTCGGAAGCGAAAAACATGAAGTGTACCCGGCTGGAAATCACGGAAAGTGCGATCGGCGGACGACCTTAAGGCAAAGTCCGGCACATGCAATCTCCCGCCCGGCCTGGGTTGGGCAAAAACCCAAGTAAGCAATCAAAGGGAAGATTATTTGCTCGGCAAGAAATATTCTTTCGTCTGGTTTTCATGTATCGCAATCTTCCGTCTCAATCGACGGATATTTTTCCGTTTGCACCCTTGCGGTCCCCCGCCGTTTCTGGCATAGAACGATGGAAATAGGACAGGTTTGCTGTCCTATTTCGGCCTTGGAGGCCGAAATGCGCGGAAGATGCCTTAACCTTAGGGCAATTCGCGCTATAGTCTGCCGATCTCGTACCCTCGGTGCGATTGAGGCGATGCAAGGCAGGACCCGCCAAAGTGCGTGCCGCAAGGCAGGATAAGCGAGCGGGATCAAAGGAAATGCAACGCAGTTGTCACGCGCCGGGTCCAGAGTAACGGGTGCCGCGCGGAACACGGGTCTGCCCGCGGCATGCGGGTTTCGAACGGAGGGAAGACGATGACGAAGATGACGCCGTCACGAGGTTTTGGGCAGAGTGTCGGAAGCGAGATCAAAGCCGCCGACAAAACGCCGGCCTGTCCCACCGGCCTGCCGCGGAAACAGGGCCTCTACGATCCGCGAAACGAGCACGATGCCTGCGGCGTCGGCTTCATCGCCCATATGAAGGGCAGGAAGTCGCACCAGATCGTCCGCGACGGCCTGTTCATCCTCGAAAACCTGACGCATCGCGGTGCCGTCGGTGCCGATCCGCTGATGGGCGACGGCGCCGGCATCCTGGTGCAGATCCCCGACCGCTTCTTCCGTGAAGAAATGGCCAAGCAGGGCATTACCTTGCCGAAGGCCGGCGAATATGGCGTCGGCCACATCTTCATGCCGCGCGACGACAAGCAGATCGCCCACTTCAAGGCGATCATCAAGCAGGTGGTCGAGGAAGAAGGCCAGGTGCTGCTCGGCTATCGCGACGTGCCGGTCGACAATTCTTCGCTCTCCAGGGCGCCCGACATCGCCGCCACCGAGCCGCATCACGTGCAGATCTTCATCGGCGCCGGCAAGCGGGCAGCGACCAACGACGAGTTCGAGCGCCGCCTCTTCACCCTGCGCAAGGTGATCTCCAACCGCATCTATGCCGAATTCGAGGGTGCGGAGAGCAATTTTTACCCGGTGTCGCTGTCGAGCGCGACCATCGTTTACAAGGGCATGTTCCTCGCCTACCAGGTCGGCGCCTATTACAAGGACCTGTCGGACCCGCGTTTCGAGTCGGCCGTCGCCCTGGTGCACCAGCGCTTCTCGACCAACACCTTCCCGTCGTGGAAACTCGCCCATCCCTATCGCATGGTCGCCCACAACGGCGAAATCAACACACTGCGCTCCAACGTCAACTGGATGGCGGCGCGTCAGGCTTCGGTTTCGTCGCCGCTGTTCGGTTCCGACATCGAGAAGCTGTGGCCGATCTCTTATGAAGGCCAGTCGGATACGGCCTGCTTCGACAACGCGCTCGAATTCCTCGTGCGCGGCGGCTACTCCATGGCGCATGCGGTGATGATGCTGATCCCGGAAGCCTGGGCCGGCAACCAGTCGATGTCGCCGGAACGCAAGGCGTTCTACGAATATCACGCTGCCCTGATGGAGCCGTGGGACGGCCCGGCGGCCGTCTGCTTCACCGACGGCCGCCAGATCGGCGCGACGCTCGACCGCAACGGCCTGCGTCCGGCCCGTTATCTCGTCACCGATGACGATCGCGTCATCCTCGCTTCGGAAGCCGGCACGCTGCCGGTGCCGGAGGAAAACATCGTCCAGAAGTGGCGCCTGCAGCCGGGCAAGATGCTGCTCATCGATATGGAGCAGGGCCGCATCGTCTCCGACGACGAGGTGAAGTCGCAGCTTGCCAACAAGCATCCCTACCGCAACTGGCTGGATCGCGCCCAGCTGATCCTCGAGGAGCTGAAGCCGGTGGAGCCGCGGGCGTTGCGCCGCGACGTGTCGCTGCTCGACCGCCAGCAGGCATTCGGCTACACTCAGGAAGACACCAGGCTGCTGATGTCGCCGATGGCGACCACCGGCCAGGAAGCGATCGGCTCGATGGGCACCGACACGCCGATTTCGGCGATGTCGACCAAGAACAAGCTGCTCTACACCTATTTCAAGCAGAACTTCGCGCAGGTGACCAACCCGCCGATCGACCCGATCCGCGAGGAGCTGGTCATGAGTCTGGTGTCGTTCATCGGCCCGCGTCCGAACATCCTCGATCACGAAGGCATGGCCAACGCCAAGCGCCTGGAAGTGCGCCAGCCGATCCTGACCAACGGCGACCTCGAAAAGATCCGTTCCATCGGCCACACCGAGGACCGCTTCGACACCAAGACGCTCGACTTCACCTATGACGTGTCGCGCGGCTCGGAAGGCCTGCCGGAAATGCTTGATCGCCTGTGCGAGCGGGCGGAGGCGGCCGTTCGCGGCGGCTACAACATCATCGTGCTCTCCGACCGTCAGGTCGGCCCGGACCGTATCGCCATTCCGGCGCTGCTGGCGACGGCCGCCGTGCATCACCACCTGATCCGCAAGGGCTTGCGCACCTCGGTCGGCATCGTCGTCGAATCCGGCGAGCCGCGCGAAGTGCATCATTTCTGTCTGCTCGCCGGTTACGGCGCGGAAGCGATCAACCCCTACCTGGCCTTCGACACGCTGCTCGACATGCATGCCCGCGGCGAGTTCCCGAAGGAGGTCGATGCCAGCGAAGTCGTCTACCGCTACATCAAGGCGGTCGGCAAAGGCATCCTCAAGGTCATGTCGAAGATGGGCATCTCGACCTACCAGTCCTATTGCGGCGGCCAGATCTTCGATGCGATCGGCCTGAAGACGGAGCTGGTCGACAAGTATTTCTTCGGCACGGCAACCACCATCGAAGGCGTCGGCCTGGAAGAAATCGCCCGCGAGACGGCGGCGCGCCATGCGGCCGCCTTCGGCAAGGACCCGCTGCTGGCGAAGACGCTCGATATCGGCGGCGAATATGCCTTCCGCATGCGCGGCGAAGACCACGCCTGGACGCCGGACGTCGTCGCTTCGCTGCAGCATGCGGTGCGCGGCAATGCCGAGGATCGTTACCGCGAATTCGCCGAGATGGTGAATGCCTCGTCGCTGCGGCTCAACACCATCCGCGGCCTGTTCACCATCAAGAGCGCCGAAGCGCTCGGCCGTGCGCCGGTGGCGCTGGACGAGGTCGAGCCGGCGTCCGAGATCGTCAAGCGCTTCTCGACCGGGGCGATGTCCTTCGGCTCGATCAGCCGCGAGGCGCATACGACGCTGGCGATCGCCATGAACCGCATCGGCGGCAAGTCGAACACCGGCGAAGGCGGCGAAGAGGCCGACCGTTACCTGCCGCTGCACGACGGTTCGCCCAACCCGGAGCGGTCCGCCATCAAGCAGGTGGCTTCCGGTCGCTTCGGTGTCACCACCGAATACCTGGTCAATGCCGACATGCTGCAGATCAAGGTGGCGCAGGGGGCCAAGCCCGGCGAGGGCGGCCAGTTGCCCGGCCACAAGGTGGACGCGACCATTGCCAAGACCCGGCATTCGACGCCCGGCGTCGGCCTGATCTCGCCGCCGCCGCACCACGACATCTATTCGATCGAGGATCTGGCGCAGCTGATCTACGACCTGAAGAACGTCAACCCGACGGCGGATGTTTCGGTCAAGCTGGTATCGGAAGTCGGCGTCGGCACGGTCGCCGCCGGCGTCGCCAAGGCGCGCGCCGACCATATCACCATCTCCGGCTTCGACGGCGGCACCGGCGCTTCGCCCCTGACCTCGCTGAAACATGCCGGCAGCCCCTGGGAAATCGGCCTGGCCGAAACCCAGCAGACGCTGGTGCTGAACGGCCTGCGCTCGCGCGTCGCCCTGCAGGTCGACGGCGGCCTCAAGACCGGCCGCGACGTCATCATCGGTGCCTTGCTCGGCGCCGACGAGTTCGGCTTTGCCACGGCGCCGCTGATTGCCGCCGGCTGCATCATGATGCGCAAGTGCCACCTGAACACCTGCCCGGTCGGCGTCGCCACCCAGGACCCGGTGCTGCGCAAGCGCTTCAAGGGCGCGCCGGAACACGTCGTCAACTACTTCTTCTTCATCGCCGAAGAAGTGCGTGAAATCCTCGCTTCGCTCGGCGTGCGCAAGCTGGACGAGATCATCGGTGCGTCCGAACTGCTCGAAAAGGACGCGATGCTTGCCCACTGGAAGGCAAACGGCCTCGATTTCTCGAAGATCTTCCACAAGGTGGAGGCTGCGAAGGAAGAGACCTACTGGACGACCCGCCAGAAACATCCGATCGACGACATCCTCGACCGGAGGCTGATTGCGCAGGCGGAAGCGGCCCTGACGTCGAAGACGCCGGTTGCCTTTGCCGTGGACATCAAGAACGTCGACCGCTCGGCCGGCGCCATGCTGTCCGGCGAAGTGGCGAAGCGTTACGGCCATCGCGGCCTCAAGGACGATACGATCCGCGTCACGCTGAACGGCACGGCCGGGCAGTCTTTCGCCGCCTTCCTGGCACAGGGCATCACCTTCGATCTCGTCGGTGACGGCAACGACTATGTCGGCAAGGGGCTTTCGGGCGGCCGTATCATCGTCCGCCCGCCGGCGAACTCGCGGATCGTCGCGGAAAAGTCGATCATCGTCGGCAACACCGTCATGTACGGTGCCATCGCCGGCGAGAGCTACTTCAACGGCGTGGCCGGCGAACGGTTCGCGGTGCGCAACTCCGGCGCCATCGCCGTCGTCGAAGGCGTCGGCGACCATGGCTGCGAATACATGACCGGCGGCGTCGTCGTCGTCATCGGCGAAACAGGCCGCAACTTCGCGGCCGGCATGTCGGGCGGCGTCGCCTACGTGCTGGACGAGACGGGCGACTTCGCCAAGCGCTGCAACATGGCGATGGTCGAACTCGAGCCGGTGCCGGAAGAGGACGACATGCTTGAGAAGCTGCACCATCACGGCGGCGATCTCATGCACAAGGGCCGCGTCGACGTGTCGGAAGACATGACGCGCCATGACGAGGAACGCCTCTACCAGCTGATTTCGAACCACCTGCATTATACGGGTTCGAAACGCGCCAAGGAGATCCTCGACAACTGGGCCGACTATCGCCCGAAATTCCGCAAGGTCATGCCGGTCGAATACCGCCGGGCGCTTGAGGAAATGGAGCGGATGCGCATGGGCATTGCCGCGGAGTGATCCCTTCGGGGTCGCACGCTTTCAACGCCGTCAGGTGCTGCGGCCGCCATCCGGGCGGTCGCGTCTGCCGCCGGCGGCGACGTCGTCATAGAAATCATTGTGTCGGAAGCGTCTTTGGGTTGCGCTTCAAGGCACCGGTGTCCAGCGGACACACTGCTTCGAAGAGGGAAAAAACATGGGCAAGGTAACGGGTTTCCTCGAAATCGACCGCCAGGTGGCGAAGTATCAGCCGGCGTCGGATCGCATTCGCCATTTCCGCGAATTCACGATCCCGATGTCGGAACCGGAAGTGCAGAAACAGGCCGCCCGCTGCATGGATTGTGGCATCCCCTATTGCCACGGCCCGACCGGCTGTCCGGTGCACAACCAGATCCCGGATTGGAACGACCTCGTCTATAACAACAATTGGGAAGCGGCGATCCGCAACCTGCATTCGACCAACAACTTCCCGGAATTCACCGGCCGCGTCTGCCCGGCGCCGTGCGAGGAAGCCTGCACGCTGAACCTCGAAGATGCGCCGGTGGCGATCAAGACGGTGGAACAGGCGATCGCCGACAAGGCCTACGAACTGGGCTTCATCGTGCCGCAGCCGGCAACGGTGCATACCGGCAAGAAGGTCGCCGTCATCGGCTCCGGCCCCGCCGGCCTTGCCGCCGCCCAGCAGCTCGGCCGCGCCGGCCATGACGTGCATGTCTACGAACGCGAATCCAAGCCCGGCGGCCTGTTGCGCTACGGCATTCCCGACTTCAAGATGGAGAAGAACTTCATCGACCGCCGCGTCGAGCAGATCAAGGGCGAAGGCGTCACCTTCCATTGCGGCGTCAATGTCGGCGTCGATGTCAAGGTCGAGCAGCTGCTCGCCGATCATGATGCCGTGCTCTATTGCGGCGGCTCGGAAACCCCGCGCGAAGCCGGCATTCCGGGCGTCGATCTTTTCGGCGTCCATGATGCCATGCCCTATCTGGTGCAGCAGAACCGCCGTGTCGGCCGTGAAAACATCGACAGCGTCGGCTGGCCTTCCGATCCGATCCTCGCCGGCGGCAAGCATATCGTCGTCGTCGGCGGCGGCGATACCGCGTCCGACTGCGTCGGCACCGCCTTCCGCCAGGGCGCCGTCAAGGTGACCCAGCTCGACATCCGGCCGCAGCCGCCGGAAAAGGAAGACAAGCTTGCCGTCTGGCCGTTCTGGGCGACGAAGATGCGCACCTCCTCGTCGCAGGCCGAAGGCGCCATCCGCGAATTCCAGGTCGCGACGCTGGAATTCGTCGGCGAAGACGGGTTGCTCACCGGTGTAAAATGCTGCGAAGTGGACGAGCGCCGCAAGCCGATTGCCGGCACGGAGTTCGTCATCAAGGCCGATCTCGCTTTCATCGCCATCGGTTTCAGCGGTCCTTTCACCAACAGCGTGCTGAAGGACCTGGAAGGCAAGCTGACGCTCAACGTCGACCGCCGCGGCTCGACCAACGTCGTCGCCAACGACAAGGACTACAAGACCTCGGTCGACAAGCTCTGGACCGCCGGCGACGTCCGTCGTGGCCAGTCGCTGGTCGTCTGGGCGATCCGCGAAGGCCGCCAGGCGGCGCGGGCGATCGATGAAGCGTTGATGGGATCGAGCATCCTGCCGCGGTAAGCGGAACATATCGCCGGGTTTGGCATGTCGGTCGCTTTTCAGGCTGCTGACATGCCGGAAAACCGCTCCTGCGTCCTGCTCGGCCTTGTGCCGAGCATCCAAGCACGACCCATAGATCCTTTGCCGTCAATGACTTGTCGGGCGACGGCAGATGCTCGGGACATGGCCGAGGACGACGTTATCGAGAAAATGGTCACTTGTTGACAGACTGGTGATGGTTTGTCGGGCACCATTCCTATGACGCCCCACGCAATTGCCGGATGGCTTCTACTTCATCCGATAATCATCGATGCGCCCCGCCGGCGCCGCTTCCATTTCTCCCTTTTCGATCAGCAGCCGGCGGGCGGACTGGTCGAGCATGACGGGCATGGCGCGGGCGCCGAGCAATTCCTTGCCGCCGTCGAGTTCGGGGTCGATCAGGCTGATCGGCGGTGTGCGCACGATCCTGTTGTTTTCGGCCGGCGGCAGGTCGAGGAGTTCGGGAAGATTGCTGGCGTCGAGCCGGACCAGTTCCGGCGACGCCGTATCGCCGAGAAGCCGTTTTGCCGATTTTTCGACGTAGAAGGCGAGCTTGCGACGGCCGGCACGCGTCAGGTTCATGCCGTCGGAATTGCGCAATCGCACCTGCTGGCCGTTGACGTCGGAGCCGGTGATGACGAATTTGCCGTTCTCGTCGACGAAACCGTCCCAGACGTCGATGAACTCGCCGCCGGCGCGCTCCACCTGCGTGCGGAACATGCCGTTGAACTGCAGCGCATCCGCCGTCATCGACGGCGACTGGAAGGCCGGCAGGCCGACCCAGAGCAAGGGCAGGTTCCGGGAGCGTACCGCTGCCGCCAGTTTGGCGGCGCGGACCTCATATTCCTTCAGCCAGGCTTCCGTGCGGAATTTTTCGCGCGTGCCGTTGATCGCCATCTGCTGCCGGTCGTTGGCGCCGATCATGATCACCACCATCGCCGGCTTGATCTCGTCGATGAAGGTCGGCAACTGCGCCTGCCAGTCGTAGTGGTCTTCACGCACCAGGCCGGAGGCGACGCTGTTGCGGTTTTCGACGACGACATTCGGCGATGTCTCGAAGGCCGCCGTCAGTCCGTCGCCGAGGCTGTTTGCCAGGAAGTCGCCGATTACCAGGATTTTCCTGGCGTTTTCCGCCTTGGTCACGGGTTGCGGCTGGTCCTGGCTGGCTGCAGTGGCTGTCGTATTGGCGGCAGGATTGCGCTTGCGGGTGCGTGGCCGCGTCTGGCGTGGCGTGATGATTTCTTCGACCGCGGCCTTCTTGGGTTTCTTGCCGAACAGCAGTTGCAGCAGCGTCTTGCGCTCTCCGCGATCCTGGGCATAGGCAGGCGGCGGCAGGCAGGAAAAGCAAAACAACAATGCCAGCAGAGCCGCAAGGCTCCGCTGCATCAGACCCGTCGATGAGGATGGGCGTGTCTTCATCCCGTTTTGATTACGCCGTTCGCCGCACAAGGACCAGCGCTATTTTCTGAGCGCGTTGAGCAGCGCCTGCGATGGTTCGCCGTTCTGTTCCATGCCGAGCCGCTGCTGAATGCTGGTGATCGCCGCCTTGGAGCCGGAACCGAAATTACCGTCCACCTCGCCGTTGTAATAACCGAGCGCCTTGAGGCGGGTCTGCAATTCGAACTTCTCCCTGACGTCGAGCGTGCCGTCCGGACGCGGCCAGCGCTGCTGCATGCCGCCGTAACCGGCGATTTCGTCGGCCAGCAATCCGACGGCCAGCGCATAGGTGTCGGCGGCATTGTATTTCTTGATGGTGAAGAAGTTCTTGGTCATCAGGAAGCCGGGGCCACCGGCGCCCGCCATCAATTTCAGCGAGGCGCGGTCCTTGCCGTTCTTGAACCCCTTGCCGCTCGGCCGGATGAAGCCGAGCTTCTCCCACTCGGCCAGCGTCAGCGTCTTGCCGGAATATTTGTTGCCGCCTGATGGCACGACCACCTCGTAGCCCCAGGTCTTGCCCGTCTGCCAGCCGTTTTTCATCAACAGGTTGGCGGAGGTCGCCAGCGCATCCGGCACGGAATTCCAGATGTCGCGATGGCCGTTGCCGTCGGCGTCGATGGCGTAGAGCAGGTAGCTGGTCGGGATGAACTGGGTATGACCCATGGCGCCGGCCCAGGAGCCGGTCATGCCGTTGGCGCTGATATCGCCGTTCTGCAGGATCTTCAGCGCCGCGACCAACTGGGTGCGGGCAAATTTCGCCCGCTTCGGGTCGGCATAGGCAAGCGTGGCCAAAGCGCGCGGAACATAGTGAAGACGGTCTTCCTTCTCCAAAACTGCGCCATAATTAGATTCCATCGACCAGATGGCGAGGAGGATATTCTTATCGACACCGAAATGACGTTCCAGTGCCTTCAACGTCTGACCGTGCTTGACGGCCATCTCGCGGCCGATCTTGACGGTATACGGATTGACACGGGAATCGACGTAGTCCCACACTCTCGACTTGAATTCCGGCTGATAACGCGCCTTTTCCAGAACATCCGGATCGGGATCGGTCACGCCGGCAAAGGCCTTGCGGTAGGTCGCACGGGTGATGCCGCTTTGCGACGCCGTTTCGTAGAAATTGTCGATCCACTGTCTAAAACCGGCATCGGCGCGTGCAGGCGCGGGCGTCACGGTCGTTGCGACCACGAACGCCAGAGCGAGGCCCAGGAGGGAGAACTTTCGATTGTTGGTCATCAACTGTCCTGTCCGTTTCTCTCATGAGTTGCGGTTCGGAAGGCGAAATACACATCCGGCTCAAACGCGAAGATTACAAGAATGAAGTCAACAAACTCTTTACCATGAAACACAAAGCGGGTCATCTTTTGCAAAAAAGTAGCAAATTTGTCCTAGGTCGAAACACAAGGTCATGAACGAGACCCCGCAAAACGCCTGAGGAGGCATGTGTGAACCAGCATCAAAAAGTGCGTAAGGCAGTCTTTCCCGTTGCAGGTCTGGGAACCCGGTTCCTGCCCGCCACCAAGTCGGTGCCGAAGGAAATGCTGACCGTCGTCGACAAGCCGGTCATCCAGTATGTGGTCGAGGAGGCCGTCGCGGCCGGGATCGAGCACCTGGTCTTCGTCACCGGCCGCAGCAAGCATGTGATCGAGGATTATTTCGACATCCAGTTCGAACTCGAGCAGACGTTGCGCGAGCGCCACAAGAATGCCGAGCTGACCCTGCTGTCCGGCCTGCTGCCGAAGGCGGGCACGACCAGCTTCACTCGCCAGCAGGAGCCGCTCGGCCTCGGCCACGCCGTCTGGTGCGCCCGCGAGATCATCGGCAACGAGCCGTTTGCGCTGCTTTTGCCCGACATGATCATGCGCGGCGAAAAGGGCTGCATGAAGAGCATGGTCGAGCTGTACGACCATAGCGGCGGCAACGTCATCGCCGTCGAGGAATGCGCCCCCGACCAGGCCCACAAATACGGCATCGTCGGCGTCGGCGATCCGATCGGCAACGGCTTCAAGATCACCGGCATGGTGGAAAAGCCGGCCAAGGGCACTGCGCCGTCGAATTTCTTCATCAACGGTCGCTACATCCTGCAGCCGGAAATCTTCAAGATCCTGGAAACCCAGGAGCGCGGCGCCGGCAACGAGATCCAGCTGACGGATGCGATGCTGAAGCTCTCCACCTCGCAGGATTTCGCCGGTTACCATTTCCGCGGCGAAACCTTCGATTGCGGCGCCAAGGATGGCTTCATCCTCGCCAACGTCGCCTTCGCGCTGGACCGCGCCGATATCCGCGCCACCGTCGAGGAGCCGCTGAAGGCGCTGCTGGCCGGGCTGAAGTAAGGCGCTGTCGCCGCCTGTCAGCCTTACGCAACACCAAGGGCCGGGCGCAAAGCCAGGCCCTTTTTCGCATGATGGAAAGGCCGATGAACCTCTACCGCTTGAGGGTCAGGCCGATGCCGGCGCGCAGCACGTCGGTATCGGAGCCGCTTTTCCGGACGGTGCGCTCGTAGGAGATGTCACCGGTCACGTCGAGGTGGCGGTTGAGGCCCCATGTCAGGCCGGTGCCGACGAGATAGACCGTTTCGTTCTGCGAGCCGCCTCTCGGATAGTCGCGCAGTGTTGCAGCACCGGTGAGGCGGGCGACGACGTTGTCGCGCACCTCGTGGGCGATGCCGGCGTTGATGCCGTAACCCATGTAGCCGCTTTGGCCGGCTGCGGTCGACGGTTCGACGGTGGTCGTCATGCCGATCGTCACATCCGTGCCGCGCTGCGGCGACCAGGCGACATTGCCTTCGACCAGCGCGCCGTCGAGGCTCTTCAGCCGGTCGTCGTCGAAGCGCGCGGTTTTATAGCCGACGCCCAGTTCGCCGCGCAGCTTTTCGCCGAGATCGACCTCCATGCCGACCTTGCCGGTGTAGGTCCAGTAGGAGCGGGCGTAACCCAGCGTATCCGTCCGGAGATCGTAGCGGGAGCGGCCGACCGAGGCTTCGACGAACGGAATGAGCGCGGGAGACAGTTCGTAACCGACGCGGCCGCGCAGATCGCCGCTCCACCGGTCCCGATCATGCAGCGAAAGCTCGCTGCCGTCGGAGAGTTCCACATCCGAATAGACCCGCCGCTCAAGCCCTGCGCCGATCGCGCCGCGGATGACGCCGAGATCCCGTTTCAGTTCGACGCCGGTATTGAACGTATGGACACCGGCCTGTGTCTTGGCGCCGGCGATGGCGTTCGGATCCTCGGCATCCTCGCGGGAGAAGCTGTAGCCGCCGGTTATGTTCATGATCGTTTTGTCGGCAAGGTCGAGGCGCAGCAGGGCATCGATGTTGGCCGACGGTTCGGTCTCGGCATTGCCGCTGATGTTTCGTTGCCAGACGCCGTCGCCGGTGACGGTCAGCGCATGCCGCGACCAGTCCGAAGACAGCGTTCCCTTGATGCCGGTCTGCAGGAAGGTGCGGTTGTCGCGCGAGCCGCCGCTGCGGGTCGATTCCGTGCCGATCGACTGGGTGATCGACGGGCGCAGGGTGAAGGTGCCGAGGCGCATGCCCTGGGCCTCGTCGCGGGTGAGGTCCTGGCGGGCGGAAAGCCCGTCCTCGGTGGTTTCTCGCAGGTTCAGGCGACCGAGATCGTCCGCCGCCAGATTGTCCTCCTGGCCGCTCAGGCGCCGGGCCCGCGTATTGATGCCGCCGGGCGGGTCTTCCTGGTCGGCGATCGAGCCGGTGGTGAGCTTCGACGGCGCCTTTTTTGTCGTGGTTTCCGTTGCAGTGGCTGCATTGGTATCGAGGCCGGATGCATCGCTGCCGTCGAAGGTCGCGGTTGCCGTTGGCAGCTTCATCTGCGTGTTGCGGGTTGCCGATTGCGCAAACAGCAGTGCCGGTGCGCAAAGCACCGTGCAGCCGATCAGCAGCGCCGCGCCGCGCGCCGTCGGACGGCGGGACGATTTTCCGCCATGGTATGCTGTGTGTGTCATGCGTTCATGCCCGGCGGTCGCTGGAAAGATTACGCAATCGTAAAGCCTCGTGGTTAACGTTTCCTTTATCGCCCGCGGCGGCGGCCGCGATGTTTGCCCGCGCCCGGCCATTGTCGATGGACTTGAACCGGGAAAAGCGCTAACTGATCGCCATGATCAAGCGCGCGATAAAACTGGTCGAAAGCAACGCGGTCGAATCCGCCCTGCGGACGATCGCCACCGAAAAGAACGGGCTGCAGTCGATCGAAAATGCCCTTTCGAACGGATTGGGCGAGCCGTTTACCCGGGCCGTGGAAATCATCGGTGGCATCAGCGGCCGGGTTGTCGTCACCGGCATCGGCAAGAGCGGCCATATCGGCTCCAAGCTGGCGGCGACATTCGCCTCCACCGGCACGCCGTCCTTCTTCGTCCATCCCGTCGAAGCCAATCACGGCGACCTCGGCATGATCACCCAGGACGACGTCATCATCGCGCTGTCGTGGAGTGGCGAGAGCGCCGAACTGCGCGGCATCATCGCTTTTTCCCGCCGCTTCGCCATCCCGCTGATCGCCATCACCTCCGGCGTCAATTCGACGCTGGCGCGCGAGTCCGATGTCCGTCTGCTCCTGCCCAACGAGCAGGAAGCCTGCCCGCACGGCCTGGCACCAACCACCTCGACGCTGATGCAACTCGCCATCGGCGATGCGCTTGCGGTGGCGCTTCTCGAAGCGCGCGGTTTCACCGCCCATGATTTCCGCACCTTCCATCCCGGCGGCAAGCTGGGAGCGAGCCTGACCCATGTCTCCGATATCATGCACAAGGGCGACCGGGTGCCGCTGGTGCCGCTGGGCTCGTCGATGCAACTTGCAGTGGAGACGCTGTCGCATATGCGCTTCGGCTGCGTCGGCGTCATTGATGCCGACGGGCGCCTGTGCGGCATCGTTACCGACGGCGATATCGCCCGTAACCTCGGCCGCAATCTCAGTGCGCTCAATGTCGACGATATCATGACCCGCACGCCGAAGACGGTCAGCGAGGAAACGCTGGCGACCGGCGCCATGGCACTGTTGCAGAAGCACAATATTTCGGCGCTCATGGTGGTCGATGCCGAGCGTTTTCCCATCGGCATCATTCATTTCCATGACCTGCTGCGGATCGGCGTGGCCTGAGCCGATCAGATGGCTTCGATCGTCAGGTCGCGGCCGTTGCTGGTGGTGACGCGAACACGGGTGCCGGCCGGCAGGTCCGGGCCCATCACCGGCCAGAACGTATCATCCAGGCGGATGCGGCCCCGGCCTTCGACGACCGGCTCATGCAATGTCGCCGTCCGGCCGACGAGGCTTGCGCCCCGCTGGTTGAGCAGCGGCTCGTCGGTGACGGCATTGCCGTTGGACAACAGGCGCCGGCCGAGAAAGACGCTCACTACCGACAGGGCGGCGAAGATCAGCAGTTGCACCTGCCAGAGCCAGAAGGACGTTTCCCACAACAGCAGCGACAGCGCGCCGACGACGATGGCGGCGGCACCGATCCAGACGAGAAAGACGCCCGGCAACACCAGTTCGGCGGCCAGCAGCACCAGGCCGAGCAGCCACCATCCCCACGGCCCGAGTTCCTCGGCAAGCGCATGGATCATCGGCTCAGCTCTCCTGCGACTGGGTGGACGAGGGGACCTGCGGCGTGGTGCGCGCGCTGTTGCGGTTGCGTTGCGGCGGAGAAGAGCCGTCGCCGAACACCTCCTTGGCGATGGCGCCGATGCCGCCCAGCGAACCGATCAGCGACGAGGCTTCCATCGGCATCAGCACGACCTTGGAGTTCGGCGCGGAGCCGACGGACGCCAGTGCCTCCGTATATTTCTGGGCGACGAAGTAGTTGATCGCCTGTACGTCACCGGCGGCGATGGCTTCGGAGACCATGCGTGTCGCCTTGGCTTCGGCTTCGGCCAGGCGTTCGCGGGCTTCCGCATCGCGGAAGGCGGCCTCGCGCTGGCCCTCTGCCTGCAGGATCGCCGCCTGCTTGGCGCCTTCGGCCTTGAGAATCTGCGCGTTGCGCATGCCTTCGGCTTCCAGGACCTGGGCGCGCTTCTCGCGCTCCGCCTTCATCTGCCGCGCCATGGCGTCGACGAGATCGACGGGCGGACGGATGTCCTTGATTTCGATACGGGTGACCTTGATGCCCCATGGGCCAACGGCATCGTCCACGACATGCAGCAGCCGGTCGTTGATCGTCTCGCGGTTGGAGAGCAGTTCGTCGAGATCCATGGAGCCCATGACCGAGCGGATGTTGGTCATGGTCAGGTTCAAAATGGCGTTTTCGAGATTGGCGACCTGATAGGCCGCCTGGGCAGCGTTGAGGATCTGATAGAAGGCCACCGCGTCGGCGGCGACGCTGGCATTGTCCTTGGTGATCACTTCCTGGGTCGGGACGTCGAGCACCTGCTCCATGACGTTCAGCTTGGAGCCGATCCGTTCGATGAAGGGCACGATCAGGTTGAGGCCGGGCTCCAGGGTGCGGGTGTAACGGCCGAAACGCTCGATGGTATAACGGAAGCCCTGCGGCACCGTCTTGATCCCGGCAAACAGGACCAGGATAACGAGAACGACCACCGCGATGACGACGATATCAAACCCCGTGAATTCCATAGCACCCCCTCATGACGACTGCGCTGGCCGTTGCGGCCCCGTTTGTTCACGCAACGGCTTAGCATTTTATTCGGGCGTGGTGTCGGGCTTTTTGCAAAAGGCCGTCAGATCCATCCCTGCACTTCGCGGCGCACAACGTTTTCCAGCACCGCCATGCCGTCGGCGCTGTCATTGAGACAGGGAATATGGGTGAACTTCTCGCCGCCATTGTGCAGGAAGGATTCCCCCGCCTGCTCGGCGATTTCTTCCAGCGTTTCCAGACAGTCGGAAACGAAGCCGGGGTTCATGACGGCAATGCGCTTGACGCCGTCCTGCGCCAGCTTTTCCACCGTCTTGTCGGTATAGGGCTGCAGCCACTCCTCCGGCCCGAAGCGGGACTGGAAGGTAACCATGAACCTGTTTTCCGGCAGGCCGAGTTTTTCACGCAGCAGCCGGGCGGTCTTCATGCACTGGCAATAATAGGGGTCGCCCTTCTCGAAGTAACTTTTCGGGATGCCGTGGAACGAGGTGATCAGCAGGTCCGGCTCCCAGTCGAGCGTGGCGTAGTGGCGGTTGACGGAGTTGGCCAGCGCCTCGATATAGACCGGATCGTCGTGATAGGGCGGCACGGTGCGCAAGGCCGGCTGCCAGCGCATCTTCAACAGCGTCTCGAACACCTTGTCGTTGACGGTGGCGGTGGTGGCGGCGGCATATTGCGGATAGAGCGGGAAGACGAGGATGCGGTCGCAACCGGCCTCCTTCAGCGCCGTGACGCGCGAGGCGATCGACGGCTGGCCGTAACGCATGGCCCAGTCCACCTGGACGTTGGGCAGGTCCTTGAAGGTCTCGGCCATCAGGTCCGACTGGTTGCGCGTATAGGTGCGCAGGAAGCTTTCGTTCTTTTCCTTGTTCCAGATCAGTTCGTAGGCCTTGCCGACCTTGCCGGGGCGGGTGTTGAGCACGATGCCGAACAGGATCGGATACCAGAAGAACCGCGACCACTCGATGACGCGCCGGTCGGTCAGGAATTCCTTGAGGTAGCGGCGCATGGAGGTATAATCCGTGCCGTCGGGCGTTCCGAGGTTGACCAGGAGCACCCCGACCTTGCCGTTGCGGACAGGCGGATGATTGGCGGGCAGGACGGTCGGATGGTTGTTCATGCTTCTCTCTGTTTTGAAAGCCAAGGAGGACATCGCCTTATCTAGGCGCTGTGCGCAATCATTGTATCTCCCTAGAAATAAAAACCGGCCCGGGGAAGCCCGGACCGGCAGGATCGGTGAGACAAATCGTCCTTACTTCGCCGGAATCTCCAGCTCGTTGCCGACGAGAAGCCGCTTCGGGTTCGGCTTGCCGTTGGCGGCAGCGATCTTTTTCCAGAGTTCGCCGTTGCCATAGACCTTGACGGCGATGTCCCACAGCGTGTCGCCCTTGACGATGACATGCTTGGTGGGCGCAATCGACGCATCGGCGGCCGGCTTGGCATCGACGGCCGTGTCGACGGGTTTCGCCTCGGTCGTGGTGGTGGCCTGCTCGGTTGTGGTCGACTGTTCGGTGGTTGCCGGTGCCGTGGCGGTATCGGCCGGTTTTGCTTCCGTCGCGGTTTCCGCAGGCTTGGCTTCCGTTGCCGTCTCGGCGGGCTTTGCCTCGGTGCTGGTGGCCGGCTGCTCGGCGGTGGATTGTCCGGTTGTCGCCGGTGCGGTTGCCGTATCGGCTGCGGCCACTTCGACGGCCTTCACGCGGCCATCGGTGTAGGGCTGATAGGGGCTGTGCGCGGCAATGAAGTCGGCAACGGTGGTTTCCAGGCTCGGGCCGTAGTCATAGGGGTTGATCGCCTTCGAGGCGAAGACGTCGTAACCATCGCCGCCCCTGCGGGTATAGTCGTTGGCGGCAACCGTGTAGGTCTTGTTCGGGTCGAGCGCCACGAAGGCGTCGCCTTCCTTCACCTCGACCGAAACGATGCGGCTGCCTGCCGGCTTCGACTTGTCGAAGGTGTATTTCAGGCCGGCGACCTGCGTGAAGCGGCCGGCGCCTTCCTCGATCTTGCTGGCGCCGTTTTCGAGCGCTGCGACGACGTCGGAGCCCTTCAGCTGGAAGGTTGCCAGCGTGTTCTGGAAGGGCAGGACGGTCAGCACGTCGCCCATCGTCACGTTGCCGGCATTGATGGAAGCGCGCAGGCCGCCGCTGTTGGCGAAGGCGATGGTCACGCCCTGGTCCTTGACGCGGTCGAGCATGGCATCGGCGACGAGGTTGCCCATCGAGCACTCCTCGACACGGCAAATCTCGCGTGCGCCCTCGATGGCCGCGGCGGACGAGCCGACGACCTTCTTCTTCAGTTCCTCGATCGGGGCGCCGAGTTCCTTGATGCGGGCGAGAACGGCTTCATCCGGCTTGAAGGTCGAATCGACGAGGATCGGATCGCCCTTGGCTTCCTTCACCACGCCGTTGTCGTCGAAGGTGACGACGAGGTCGCCGAGATATTTGCTGTAGGACTTGGCCTGCACCACCGGCACCTTGTAGCCACCGGGATTGTCGACCAGCGTCGGGTACGGACCTTCGGCCTTCTCGTCGGTGTTGGAAAGCAGGCTGTGCGAATGGCCGCCGACGACGACGTCGACATCGGGCAGCTTGGCGATCGCCTCGACGTCGCGCGGATAGCCGACATGCGTCAGCGCGATGATCTTGTTGACGCCTTCGGCCTTGAGTGCCTGCACCGCCTCGTTGATGGTGGCGATATCCTGGGCGATCATCACGTTCGGGCCGGGCGAGGAGATTTCTTCCGTGTCGTTGGCGACGGCGCCGACGATGCCGATCTTCTGGCCGCCGATGTCGAGCACGATGGAGGGCTTGATGCGGTCCTTCAGCTTGGAGCTGTCGCCGGCGAGCACGTTGGCGCTGATGACCGGGAAGTTGACCTTGTCGAGGAAGGTCGCCAGCCCGTCCTCGCTGTCGTCGAATTCATGGTTGCCGACGGTCATGGCATCGAACTTCATCAGGTTGAGCATTTCCGCCTCGGCGGCGCCCTTGTAGGTCGTGTAGAAAAGCGAACCCTGGAAATTGTCGCCGGCATTGAGGAGAACGACGTTTTTGCCGGCAAGCGCGGCACGGCGCGTCTCGATCGCCACCTTCAGGCGGGCGGCGCCGCCGAAGCATTCGTTCTTGCCTTCTTCTTCCGCCGAGCAGGTCGAATCATATTTGTTGATCGATTCGATACGCGAGTGGAAATCGTTGATGTGGAGGATGTTGAGCTCGTAGTCGGCAAACGCGGCGCTCGACGACAGCGCAACGATCGACGCCGTCAGAAGGCCGAAAGTGAAGGACTTGGTCATCTGTTTCTCCAGTGTTCTGCGGAAGCGCGTGGCCTCCGCCCGGGCTTGTGAACGGCCGGACCGCGACCGTTTCCCGGGTGGGATGTTTTCACCAAGAGGGCCGGACTTCAAGAGAAAAACACGCGGCATGGTTTGCGCGCCGGATGCCGGCGAGGCCGCATGCCGGGGCTTGCGAAGCGGCAGGCGGCGCCTGCGGAAAAACAAAGGGCTTCCGCCGGAAGCGGAAGCCCTAGCCCTTTCAGGAGAATGTCCCGGGGTGTCAGCCGCGACGGGCCAGCGAGAACTGCGTGCCGGAATCGGCGGTGCAATTCAGCTGGCTGGTGCCCGCCAGACGGCAGTTGACGCGCGACGTCGTCTTCTTGAGGTTCGAGAACAGGCTGATTTCGACGACGCCGTTCGGCTGCGTGACATAGGTGCCGGAAGCGAGGATCGCGTTCGATCCATCGGTGGTGCGCGTGTCGAACTTGCCGGCGGAGAAGGTCGAGATCAGGCCGTTGGGATCGCTCCAGGTGCCATCGACGGTGGGCGCGCTGGCGATCGTCGGAAGGGGGCGCGGTCCGGGGGAGGACTGACAGGCCGAAAGTGCTGCCGCGGTCGCGAGCAACAGGATGCTTGTCTTGATCTTCATGTTTTCTCCTGCGATTCTTTGTCAGCCCTATGGCAAAACCATGCCGTGAAGGCCAGCCCAAAGCAAGAGTATAGCGGGCTTTGCAATCGCACTCTTTTGGCGACCGTTGCGAAAATGCCCGCAACTCGCGTCGCGGGCATGTTTTTTTATCAGCTTCGGCCGCTTTTAGCGAACGAGGATGTTGCGGAACTGCCAGGGGTTTTTGGTGTCGAGGTCTTCCGGGAAGAGGCCGGGGCGACCGTCAAGCGGGGTCCAGTCGGTGTAGTGGCCTTCGACCGGGCCGAGATACGGCGTCTGGACTTCGAGGCAACGCTTGTAATCCACTTCGTCGGCCTCGACGATGCCGGCAGTCGGATTCTCGAGCGCCCAGACCATGCCGGCGAGCACGGCGGAGGTGACCTGCAGACCGGTGGCGTTCTGGTAGGGAGCGATCCGGCGGGTCTCTTCCAGCGACAGGCGCGAACCGTACCAGTAGGCGTTCTTGTCATGGCCGTAGAGCAGCACGCCGAGTTCATCGACGCCGTCGACCAGCTCGTTTTCGTCGAGCACGTGCAGGACCGGCTGGGCGTTGCCGCCGTTGCCGAACATTTCATGCAGCGACAGCACGGCGTCGTTGGCCGGATGGTAGGCGTAGTGGCAGGTCGGGCGGAAGACGACTTCGCCGTCCTTCTCGACCGTGAAGTAATCGGCGATCGAGATCGACTCGTTATGTGTAACGAGGAAGCCGTATTGCGGGCCGGGGGTCGGGCACCAGCTGCGCACGCGGGTGTTGGCGCCGGGCTGCTCTAGGTAGATGCCCGCCTTGCAGCCCTTCTTGTGCTTCTTGGCGTTCTTCGGCATCCATTCCTCATGGGTGCCCCAGCCGAGTTCTGCCGGCTGCAGGCCTTCGGAGATGAAGCCTTCCACCGACCAGGTGTTCCAGAAGACGTTGAACGGCTTCGGGTTCTTGGTGCGCTGGGTGTCGCGCTCGGCGATATGGATGCCCTTGACGCCGACCTTCTTCATCAGCTTGGCCCAGCCTTCGCGGTCATGCTGGTCCGGTTCGTCGAACTTGATGTCGAGATCGTTGGCGAGGTTGACCAGTGCCTGCTTGACGAACCAGGAGACCATGCCAGGGTTGGCACCGCAGGTGGAAACGGCCGTGGTGCCGCCGGGGTTCTTGCGCTTCTCATGGCGAAGGGTTTCGCGCAGTGCATAGTTGGTGCGGTCGGCATTCTTCATGTTCTTGTCGAAATAGAAGCCGAGCCAGGGTTCGATGACCGTGTCGATGTAGAGAACGTCGAGCTTGCGGCAGAGCTTGATCAGGTCGACCGAGCCGGTATCGACCGAAAGGTTGACGCAGAAGCCCTGGCCTTCGCCTGCTGTCAGCAGCGGCTTCAGGAGTTCCTTGTAGTTGTCCTTGGTGACGTGCGCCTTGATGTGCTTGACGCCGTGCTTGGCGAGGATTTCCATGTCGGCGGCGTCGTCGCGCGGATCGATGACGACCATCCGGCTCTTGTCGAACTTGAAATGGCGCTCGATCAGCGGCAGCGCGCCGCGACCGATGGAGCCGAAGCCGATCATGACGATCGGGCCGCTGATTTCGCCATAAACCGGATAGGCTTTTTCTGTCATCATTGTCTCCTTGACACGACGGAACGAGGTCCGCTCTGCAATTTTTCGGGGATTTTCAGCCGCCAAGCGGGGCTATTCATGGTTGGACGGCTCTAGAGCATAAAATCTCGTCACAATAAAGAGCATATGACGGTTGGTTGACAATTGTTTAGCAGTCGCTTTTTGCCGCAGCCGCAGTGCGCAAATATTCGACCAGTGCCGCCTTCTTTTTCGTCATGCCCTTGTAGTCGAGCTGCTCGGGGGAAAAGTCCTCCAGCCGGTCGGCCAGCGCGATCGCCAGCGCCTTGCCGTCGGGCTGCGCCAGCAGGGCGCGGATCGGATCGATGTAGATGCGGATGGTAAAGACGATGTCGCCTGTCTTCGGCAGGCGTCGCAGCGTCTGGCGCTCGACGCGGACGATGTTGGTGGCCGGCACGAGCGGCGCCTTGCCGTGTTCGCTGCTCACCTCCGGCGGCCAGAAGAGATCGCCGGCCGGATAGACCGACCAGTTGAAGCGCATGGCGGGCTGGTCGACCTGCAGGTTGTCGAAGATGCGGTTGATCAGCGTGGCATTGCGCGTACCGGCGTTAAAACCCGGCACCGGCGCGTGCACCTGTTCCATCGGCAGCCCGAATTTTTCCGGCAGCGACCAGGCGGAGGGAAAGGCGACGTAACCCGCCGCCACATGCCATCCCGTCTCGCGGCGACGGAGAATGACGAGGTCGTCCTGAACGAGCGACCCGGCGATGCGCAGCGGCGGCATGCCGGGTTGCGCCAGCGCGACGCTGCGTCCGGCGAAATTGAGGGTGCCGTCCTGCAGCCGGTAGAGACCGGCGTGATCCCTGGCGAGATGAGCGGCCAGCATGTCGAGGCATTCCTGCTGCGCGTCCTCCGTCCCCTCCTCGGCGCAGAAGACCTGCGGCAGATGGCTGCAACAGAGCCGTTCCTTCTCGTCCAGAAACACGCCGAGATCGTCGTCCGGCTCGATCCAGCGCGCCGGATCGATGGCCGACAGGCCAATGGTGAAAACTTTTGGGGTGGTGGCGTAGGGTTTGTGAACGAGCGAGGCCATTGTCCGATTTTGAATGCCAGAGATTTTACAGCAGGACCCTGGTACCTGCTCACCAGCAGGTTTGCCTACCCCTTCAACGCCTCCAGCCCCTCGACAACCGTGGTCAGCGCCACTTCGGTGATCTCGTAGGTGCAGATGCCGTGGATGGTGAACGGATCTTCGGCGACAAAGGCTTCGATCGCGGTGCGGTCGCCGACGGCGAGGATCACGCCGCCGGTGCGGGGGATCTTGCGGCCGGAGGCGAGGAACCAGCCCTTGTCGTATCCTTCCTTCACCCAGGCCAGGTGCGGCTGCATGTGCACGTCCGCTTCCTGCGTACTCTTTATATATGTCAGCGACAGGATGAGCATGTCGGATCAGGCCTCGATGAGTTCGGCGCGGATCAGGCCGCGCAGGGAATTGCCGACGAAGATATCGCGGTTTGCGAGGTCCTGCAGCCGAAGGCGCTGGATGCGGGCCTTCTGCTGGCAGATCATGTCGGTGCGCAAGACGCCGGAAAGCAGGCCGGAGGTCAGGGTCGGCGTCATCAGCGGGCCGCCCCCGTCGGCGACGAAGAGGCTGGTGATGGTGCCTTCGCAGACGTCGCCCTTTTCGTTGAGCAGGATGACCTCGTCTGCGTCTTCGGCGGGATATTCGGCGCGGGCCGCCTCGTAGACATCGCGCCTGGACGTCTTGTGGCGGATAAGCGGGTCGGCGGAATCGATGCGGGTCCTCGCCACCTTCAGCCGCCAGACCGTATCTTTCTCCAGCGGTGTGAACGGCGTGGAGGTAATGTCGAGCTCGCCCTTGTGCGTCAGCGTCATGCGCACGCGCAAAGAGGTGTCGGCATCGCGGACATGGTCGTCGAGCTTCTTGCGCACACCGGCGGGCTGGCGGAAACGCAGGGCATCGGCGGAGCGGGCCAGCCGCTTCAAATGCTGCTCGATGCGCAGCACGCCCTGTCCCGGTTCATAACGAAATGTCTCGATCAGCGTGAAATCCATTGATCCCCTACCGCAAAGCGGGCCTTCAGGAGGCACTCCTCGTATTCCGCGTCGGCGCGCGAATCGAAGACGATGCCGCCGCCGACATTGAAGACAGCATGTCCGTTTGGAAAGAGTGTGACGGTGCGGATCGCCACGGAAAAACGCATCGGCCCGTGCGGCGCGACGAAACCGATGGCGCCGCAATAGGCATCGCGCGGCCCCGCCTCCAGATCGTGCAGGATTTCCATGGCGCGGATTTTCGGCGCGCCGGTGATCGAGCCGCAGGGGAAGAGGGCGGCGAAGATGTCGCGGAGCGACAGGCCGGGCTGAAGCTTCGCCTGCACGTGGCTGACCATCTGGTGGACGGTGGGATAGGTCTCGATGTCGAAAAGTTTCGGCACGTCGAGGCTACCGACCTCGGTGATGCGAGAGATGTCGTTGCGCAGGAGATCGACGATCATGCGGTTTTCGGCCTGGGTCTTCTCGTCGCCCAGCATCTCGCGGATGATCGCTTCGTCCTCTTCCGCCGTTGCGCCGCGCCGCGCCGTGCCTTTCATCGGGTGGGTTTCGATCCAGCCCTCTTCGTCGGTGCGGAAGAACAGTTCCGGCGAGCGCGACAGGATTTTGGGGCCGCCGAGATCGATGAAGGCGCCATATTTCACCGGCTGGCGTTCGATCAGCGACCAGAAGGCGGCAAGCGGATCACCTGTCCAGCGGGCGGTGATCGGCATGGTGAGGTTGGCCTGGTAGCAGTCGCCGAGGCGCAGGTGGCGGTGCAGCCGGTCGAAACGATCCTCGTAGGTTGCGAAATCCCATTGTGCCCGTGGCTCGGTGAGGAAGGGCTCGTTGTCGGTGCGCTGCGGCGGCTGGGCCAGCGGGTGGCTGTCCTCCTGCGGTGCTGCGAAGACGCCGAAGCAGAGGAGGGGCGTTTCACGGCCGTCCTCGGCGAAATCTTTCAGCTTGTCTTCGAAGAGATGGCCGGCTTCGTAGGACAGGTAGCCGGCCAGCCATTTGCCGCTGCGTTTTGCCTGCTCCATGCGGGCAAGTGCCGGAAAGAACGCGGCAGCCGTCCGGGCGACAATGATCTCCTCGGGCTCGGCGAACAGCATGCTCTGGCCGGCCGCATCGTCGCGGAAAAGGGCGAAGGGGTGATGGTCGGCCATGGTTCTTGTTCAGCGTTGACATGATGGCCTCTTTCTCCCCGGCGGGGAGAAGTGCCGAGCGTATGCGAGGCGATGCGACGGGCGCAGTCTGCCGCACCGTTCCCCCTTATCCGTCCTCTGGACACCTTCTCCCCGCCGGGGAGAAGGGATTACTCCCTATCAAGCGCTTCCAACTCATCGATCAGCCCCTCAATCATCGACAGTCCCTGTGCCCAGAACGACGGATCGGTGGCGTCGAGGCCGAAAGGCTTCAGGAGTTCCGAATGATGCTTGGTGCCGCCGGCCTTCAGCATCTCGAAATACTTCTGCTGGAAACCCTTTTCGGCGCTCTGGTAGACGGCATAGAGCGAGTTCACCAGGCAGTCGCCGAAGGCATAGGCATAGACGTAGAAGGGCGAATGGATGAAGTGGGGGATATAGGCCCAGTAGGTCTCGTAGCCCTCGGAAATCCTGATCGCCGGGCCGAGGCTTTCGGCCTGGACCGACAGCCAGAGTTCGCCGATCTGCTCGGCGGTCAGCTCGCCCTCCTTGCGGGCGGTGTGCACCTTGCGCTCGAATTCGTAAAAGGCGATCTGGCGCACGACCGTGTTGATCATGTCCTCGACCTTCTGGGCGAGCATCGCCTTGCGCTCGCGCTTGTCCTTCGTCTTCTCCAGAAGGGCGCGGAAGGTAAGCATCTCGCCGAAGACGGAAGCGGTTTCGGCCAGCGTCAGCGGCGTCTGGCACATCAGCGCGCCCTGGGCGCCGGCCAGCACCTGGTGCACCCCGTGGCCGAGCTCGTGGGCGAGCGTCATCACGTCGCGCGGCTTGCCGAGATAGTTGACCAGCACATAGGGATGGGCGGAAGGCACGGTCGGATGGGCGAAGGCGCCCGGCGCCTTGCCGGGGCGAACCGGCGCGTCGATCCACTGCTCGTCGAAGAAGCGGCGGGCGATATCGGCCATCTCCGGTGCAAAGCCGTGATAGGCGGAGAGCACGGTATCCTTGGCTTCCGTCCACGGGATCAGCGCGTCGGCGGCTTCCGGCAGCGGCGCGTTGCGGTCCCAGAAATTCATCTGTTCCATGCCGAGCCACTTCGCCTTCATCTTGTAGTAACGATGCGACAGGCGCGGATAGGCTTGCCTGACGGCGGCAGCCAGCGCGTCGACCACCTCGCGCTCGACGCGGTTGGCCAGGTGGCGGCTGTCGGCGATGTCCTCGAAGCCGCGCCAGCGGTCGGAAATGTCCTTGTCCTTGGCGAGCGTGTTGGTGATCAGCGCGAAGGTACGGATATTGGCCTTGAAAGTTTCCGCAAGCGCGATCGCCGCCTTCTGGCGCAGCATCGGATCCTGTTCCTGCAGCATGTTCAGCGCCACTTCCAGCGGCACCCTCTCGCCGTCGATGTCGAAGCGCAGTTCGGCCATGGTCTCATCGAAAAGGCGATTGAAGGCAGCGGCGCTGGTCATCGACTTTTCGAGGAAAAGCTGCTCGATTTTATCGTCGAGCTGGTAGGGCTTGTCCTGGCGCAGGTCGACGATCCAGGAGCGATAGTGGCCGGCGGCCGGATCGCTGGCCATGCAGGCATCCATCACCGCGTCGTCGATGCGGTTGAGTTCCAGCGGGAAAAACAGCAGGTGGGCGGCAAATTCCGTCAGTTTCGACTGCACGTCGCCGTAAAGCTTGCCGTTGGCCGGGTTGGTGGTGTCGGAAAAATAGGTGAGGCCGGCGAAGGAGGCGAGGCGACCCATGACGTCGTCGAGCGCTTCGGATTCGGCGATGGCCGCACCGATGCCCTCGGCGCCGGTTTTCGTCGCGGCCTCGGCCAGCCTGCCCTTCCATTTGTCCTCGAAGGCGCGCGCATCGCGTCCGGCCTTTTCGAGATCGCCCAGGAATTCGGGAGAGGTGGCGGAGGGATAGAGATCCGTAAGCCGCCACATCGGCAGCTCTCCCAGCACGGCAAGACGGTCCGGCGCTGCTGCGGCAGCGTCCTGGGCCTGGCGGATCGGCAATGAGCGCATGGTCGGTATCCTTGTCTTCGGTCGTTTTCGCGTCGCCGACAGATGTATTGGCCCGGCGTCCGTCCGGCAAGTCGCTTCGCGGCGGATCGTTTGTCGGGCGAATATGCGGGAAGCATCAAATAGAGACCAAATGGTTAAAATGCGAGCTTTTCTCAAAACTGGATGTTCAAGCCTTTCTGGGAAGTTTGTCCCCAGAACGGGTTGCGCATGAGGCGCAGCTCTCCTGATCGATGCAATGGAGTCTCACCTTGATCGCGCACATTCTGGTTGTCGACGACGATTCTGTTCAACGCCGCCTGCTGAAAAACGCGGTGGAACGACACGGACATATCGCGCATCTGGCCGAGAACGGCCGCGCCGGCCTGGAAGTGCTGAAACGGCGGCTGGGTGAAATCAACGTCATCGTGCTCGACCTGGTGATGCCGGAAATGAACGGCCTCGCCTTCCTGGCGGCACTGCACGACCTCGGCATCGAGATCCCCGTCATCGTCCAGACCGGGCAGGGCGGCATCGAGACGGTGGTGCAAGCGATGCGTGCCGGCGCCTTCGATTTCGTCGTCAAGCCGGTCTCGCCGGAGCGGATCGCCAATTCGATCGCCAATGCCCTCAAGGTCGACCAGCGCGAGGCTAAGGCGCGTGCCGGCCGCAAGAGCCGCGCCACCGGCATCGGTTTCGACGACATCGTTTCGGCCAGCCCGTCGATGCTGCGGGTGATCGAACTGGCGCAACGCGCTGCCCAGTCGCATATCCCGGTGGTGCTCGAAGGCGAATCCGGCGTCGGCAAGGAGCTGGTGGCCCGGGCGATCCAGTCGGCCGGCGACCGCGCCAACAAGCCGTTCATCACCGTCAATTGCGGCGCCATCCCGCACAATCTGGTCGAAAGCATCCTTTTCGGCCATGAGAAGGGCGCCTTCACCGGCGCCACGGAACGCCATTCCGGCAAGTTCGTCGATGCCGACGGCGGCACGCTGTTCCTCGACGAGATCGGCGACCTGCCGCTGGAGGTGCAGGTCAAGCTGCTGCGCGCCGTGCAGCAGGGCGAGATCGAGACCGTCGGCGCCAGCAAGCCGCAGAAGGTCGACGTCCGCCTCATTTCGGCGACCAACAAGGACCTGATCGAAGAGGTCAAGGCCGGCCGCTTCCGCGAGGATCTCTATTACCGCCTCAACGTCTTCCCGATCACCATTCCGGCGCTGCGCCGGCGCAAGGAGGACATTCCGCACCTGGCGAGGGTCTTCGTGCAGCGTTTTGCGGCCGAGCAGAAGCTCGACCATTCGCCGGTTCTGACCGCCGGCGCCCTGGCCCTGTTGACGGCCTATGATTGGCCGGGCAACATCCGCCAGCTCGAGAACGCCGTCTTCCGTGCCGTGGTGCTGGCGCAGGGCGCCGAGATCACCGAGGCGGATTTCCCGCAGATCGCCGCGCAGATCCCCGGTTATGTCAGCGCCGGCAGCCTGTCCTTGATCAGCGGCGGCCTGATGCACGACCAGATGACCGGATCGGCCGACAAGCCGCCCGTCTATCCGGATTTCAGCGCGCACGAGAGCGGCATCTCCGCTCGCTCCGAAACGGCGGAGGCGGCGTCGGTCATGGTGTCGGACAATGTCATCGTCAGCACGGATTCGACCGGCGATGTGCGAAAACTCGCCGATGTCGAGGAGGAACTGATTCGCTTCGCGCTGAAATTCTACCGCGGGCAGATGAGCCAGGTCGCCCGCAAACTCGGCATCGGCCGCTCGACCCTCTATCGGAAGCTCAAGGATTACGGCATCAACCCCGACGATCCCCTGAAGAATGCGGCATGAGGCATGTGGAATAAAAAGTGTTAACCGTCAGGCAAGCATGATTTGTTACCAATGACAAAGTTCTTGTTAGTGGATAATTCACTATATAAGAAGTGCTTGTGCATGTGTGGCATTTTTGCCATCGTGTCACCGCAATTGACAGTCATCTGGGACAGCACGCGCAAAAGTGTGTCGGACGGGGATAGAGTTGCCAAAACTGTTTCGAGCAAATACGCCTTCGGGTGAAGGGCGCTGCTTTGCGACTTTGCTGACAAAGCTCGTGGCCAAGCCAGCGATTCTGCTGATTGCCGCATGCATGATGTGGTCGGGCCTATCGGTCTCGGCGTCCCATGCGGCGGGCGATACGCGGAGCCTGAAGCTCTATTTCGTCCATACCGGCGAAAAGGCGGTCATCACCTTCAAGCGCAACGGCAAATTCGACGCCAAGGGGCTGCAGCAGCTCAACCGCTTCCTGCGCGACTGGCGCCGCAACCAGCCGACCAAGATGGATCCGCGCCTTTTCGACCTGATCTGGGAAGTGTACCGCAAGAGCGGTTCGCGCGAATATATCCATGTCGTTTCGGCGTTCCGTTCGCCGCAGACCAATTCCATGCTGCGGTCACGCAGCAAGGGCGTCGCCGAAAAGAGCCAGCACATGCTCGGCAAGGCGATGGACTTCTATCTTCCCGACGTCAAGCTCGCCAATCTGCGCGCCATCGGCATGAAGATGCAGGTGGGTGGCGTCGGTTTTTATCCGACGTCCGGTTCGCCGTTCGTGCATATGGATGTCGGCAACGTCCGTTCCTGGCCGCGCATGAGCCGGCAGGAACTCGTTCGCCTGTTCCCCGACGGCAAGAGCATGCATCTGCCGGCTGACGGCAATCCGCTTCCGGGTTACCAGCAGGCACTGGCCGATCACAAGCGTCGTGCCGGCTCGGTGCAGATCGAGGTTGCCGATACGACGACGACAACGAAGCGCAAGGGTTTCTTCGCCGCGCTGTTCGGCGGCGGTGCCGACGAGGAAGAGGAGACCGGCCAGGCTGCGGAAGAGGTGTTGACGCCGACCCGCAAGCGCGACCAGCCGATCACCACGACGGCCGAGCAGGAGCCGGTGATGACGGCGGCGCTCGAGACCGAGAAGGAAAAGGACATCAATGCGCCGGTGCCGCTGGTGCGGCCGGCCTTCAAGGAGACGATGTCCGGCAACATGACGGCGCTGTTGCCGACCACCCGCAACGTTGCCGAGGAGGCTCTGCAGGCCGCATTGCCGGCAACGCCGGAAACGGAGCAGAACCGCGAGACCTTTGTCGATCTGGCTACCTACCGCATTCCGGTGCCGGAACTGCTCGGCAAGCGGAACATGGCCGGCGATGCCGAGGTTGAGGCCAACAGTGTCATGACCGCCTCCGTCGATCCGGCTGCGGCTGCCGCAGCCGAGACCGGTGAACTGGCCTTCGTGCCGGTGCCAGGCACGCGTCCGGCGCTTGCCGAAGCGCTGCTTGCCCAGGCGGCAGAAGCCAAGGTGGATGAGAAAAAGGTCGAGCAAGCCTCGCTGTCTCCGGATGTCATCGCCGCCCTGGAAAAGAGCGACGCGCGTCCTGTGGCCGGCGGCGTGACCATTCCGGCGGCGGAAGCGGCCGAGGAGGGAACCGAAGACTACCAGCGCGAAGCGGCGGAACTCGCCCGCGCCACCGGTGCCGCCGAAAACGACTATACCACCGACGAGCCGTCGGATAGCGACGGCATCATGCAGATGGCGGCGCTGGATACGGAAACCAAGCCGGTCATGCGCTCCGTCGATTTCGGCGATGCCTTCGACCAGCCGAAGGACAAGGAAGCCAAGGCCGAGCCGGTCAACGGCGAGCACACGGGCAGCCTGCCGGGCAAGGGCAAACGCCCGCAGAAGGCGGATGCCGAGGCAGATGCGGCGACCCGCGACACGATCCGGACCGAGCCGAAGCTGACCAAGCAGATCATTTCCCAGTGGGCGCTGAGCAAGGCGCGCTTCGAGGTGATCTCCAAGCCGGTCAAGGCGCCGCGTTTCGTCAGCCGCACCATGCGTGCCCAGCCGACGTCCGTTTACGCCACGGGCTTCACCGCGGCGACGGCCGAGATCGATCCGGGCCGGTTCAGCGGCTCCGCCGTCAACTTCATGGAAGTCCGCAAGTTCAACACGCGGAACTGAGTGCAGTACCCATGCGGGATGCCCTTGGCTGATGTGAATGGCACAGATTAAAAAACCCGCCGGAGCGATCCGGCGGGTTTTTGGTATTGCAGGTGATGGTGTCGCGGACGCTCAGCCTTCCGGTGGCGAGTCGATCATGCCGAGCGCGTGCAGGTAGGTATCGAGGATCAGGTCCTCCTCCATGCGTTCCTGCTCGTCCTTCTTACGCAATGCGATGACCTTCTTGAGGATCTTGGTGTCGAAGCCCATGCCCTTGGCTTCGCCGTAGACGTCCTTGATGTCGTCGGCGATGGTCTTCTTTTCTTCTTCCAGACGTTCGATGCGCTCGATAAAGGCGCGGAGTTGGTCGCGGGCGACGCCCTGGACATCAGACATCGGTCTCTCCTAACATTTCGGGATTGGCATTTTCGCAGGTGAGGTGCCGCGAACCGGGCGCGAGGTCAAGCCCGTAGCGGTCATTCCTTCGGCTTGTTCAGTTCAAATGCGGCTTTTTGCGCATCGCTGGCTTCGTTCTGGTGGCGTTTTTTCCACTCTTCATAGGGCATGCCGTAGACATGCTCGCGGGATTCGTCCTTGCTGATATCGACGCCGGCTTCGCTGGCGGCATCGCGATACCAGTTGGACAGGCAGTTGCGGCAGAAGCCGGCGAGGTTCATCAGGTCGATGTTCTGCACGTCGCTGCGGCTGCGCAGGTGCGACACCAGCCGGCGGAAGACGGCGGCTTCGAATTCTGTCTGCTGCTCCCGGCTGATGTCGGTCATGTCTGGTCTCCATAAGAAATGTCGTAGGCGCCGGTGCGGGAGGCAAAGACCCGGTATTCGTGCAGCGCCGGATCGTCGTTCAGGGCGGAAAAGATCGGCGCCAGCCGGGCGGCCCAGGCCGCTATGCCTTTTTGGTCGGCGATCAGGTCCTGCCGCACCTCGAGAAGCGCATGCGGGATGCCCTTCATCATGCAATGGCGATACATGGTATCGCCTTTCAGCGCGCCGTCATAGGGTTCGTTGTCGCCGACGACGATATCGCCGGCGGCCGCGAGATGCCGGATCAGCGGCCGCACGGCGCGGTCGTCGCTGTCCCAGAGAATGCCGGCATGCCAGGGACGCGGCACGCCTTTCCAGGCGGGGGTGAAGGAATGCAAGGAAAGCACCAGCGGCGCCCGGCCGGTCTTTTCGGCAACCGAAGCGATCGTCCGCGCCACGGCGTCGTGATAGGGACGATGATAGCGCACGAGGCGATCGTTCCACTCGGTCTCGGTGATCGGATGGTTGCCGGGGATGACGGCGCCGTCGGAGATCTTCATGATCAGCGTTGGGTCGTCCTCGCCGCGGTTCGGATCGATCAGCAGCCTGGAAAAGCAGCTCATCACCGCGGGCACGCCCAATCGGGACGACAGCGCCCGCGTCAGGCCTTCGATGCCGATATCATAGGCGATGTGGCGTTCGAAGGCGCTCTCCGGCAGGCCGAGGCGGCCATAAGCGGGCGGCAGGCGGTTCATGGCATGATCGGCGACGATCACCATGCCTTTGTCATGATTGCCGGATAGGGTTTCGTAGGCTGGAAAATCTGGCATGCGCGGTGACCGAGGGCCGGTTTGGTGTTCGCCGTTTGATCGCACGGGCCAAGGGGATGTGCAAGCCGATATCACCGGCCTTCATTTTGCCACGTCGTCCGTTTTGACTTTTATGGCAAATATAATCGATTAGAGCTGCGTTGACTTTCGGCGACTGGCATCGCAAGAAAGCACTGACGACAAATCATGGAGTCCCATCGGAAGCCGTGCCCCATATATTTCTGAATCTCTCCGGTTCGTGGCGTCTTTTCCTGGCGAAGGTCTTTCTCTTCGCGACCATTGCCGCAACCCCCATGGCTTTTGCCGGATCGGCGCATGCCGATTTCCGCGTCTGTAACGGAACCCAAAACCTCGTCGGCGTGGCGATCGGTTATCGCGCCAAGGAGGGCTGGATTTCGGAAGGCTGGTGGCAAGTGCCGGCGACCACATGCGCGACATTGATCGAAGGTGAGTTGCAGTCGCGTTATTATTATCTCTATGCCGAGGACGCCGCCCGAGGCGGTCGGTGGACTGGCGACGTCAACATGTGCGTTGCCGAAAACGAGTTCAAGATCGTCGGCGTGAACGACTGCTTCGCACGGGGCCACCAGCAGATGGGCTTCAAGGAATATGACACGGGTCGTCAGGGAAGCTGGATGGTTCAGCTTTCCGACACTCCAGGGACGCAAGAAAGCCAGAACTGATGAACCGCAATCGCAAAGTGAAGATCCTCGCCACACTCGGCCCAGCCTCCTCCGAGGAAGCGATGATCCAGAAACTGCACGAGGCAGGTGCCGATCTTTTCCGCATCAACATGAGCCATGCGAGCCATGACGTGATGCGAACCCTCATCCAGCGCATCCGCAGCGTCGAAAGCCGCTGTGGTCGGCCGATCGGCATTCTTGCCGACCTGCAGGGACCAAAACTGCGCGTCGGCAAGTTTGCCGATACCAAGGTGGAGTTAAAGCCGGGCCAGACATTCACGCTGGATAACAGCGATGCGCCGGGCGACGCCACCCGCGTCTATCTGCCGCATCCGGAAATTCTCGAAGCCGTCAAGCCGGGCGACCGGCTTCTGATCGACGACGGCAAGCTGGCGCTGCGCGCTGTCAAATGTGATGGCAAGAGCATCGTCACCACGGTGGTCTCGGGAACCAAGATTTCCGACAAGAAGGGCGTCAGCCTGCCCGATACCCTGCTCGGCGTCGGCGCGCTGACGGAAAAGGACCGTATCGACCTCGACGCCGTTCTGGCGACGAACGATGTCGACTGGGTGGCGCTCTCCTTCGTGCAGCGTCCCGATGACCTGGCGGAAGTGCGCAAGATCGCCCGCGGCCGCGTCGGCATCATGTCGAAGATCGAGAAGCCGCAGGCGCTGGAGCGCATCGACGAAATCATCGAGCTGTCCGATGCACTGATGGTCGCCCGCGGCGACCTCGGCGTCGAGATGCCGCTGGAATCGGTGCCGGGCATCCAGAAGCAGCTGATCCGTGCCTGCCGCCGTGCCGGCAAGCCGGTGGTCGTCGCCACGCAGATGCTGGAATCGATGATCTCGGCGCCCGTCCCGACGCGCGCCGAAGTGTCGGACGTGTCGATCGCCGTCTTCGAAGGCGCCGATGCGATCATGCTCTCGGCAGAATCCGCCTCCGGCGACTATCCGGTCGAAGCCGTGTCGATGATGGCCTCGGTGGCCAGCACCGTCGAACGCGACGTCAACTATCCCGGCATCATCTATGCCCAGCGCGCCCAGCCGGAAGCGACCGGCGCCGACGCCATTTCGCTGGCGGCCCGCCAGATCGCTGAAACGCTGAAACTGTCGGCCGTCGTCTGCTACACCTCGTCGGGCACCACAGGCCTGCGCGCCTCGCGCGAACGGCCGCAGGTGCCGATCATCGCCCTGTCGCCGATCATCCAGACCGCCCGCCGCCTGTCGGTCGTCTGGGGCCTGCACTGTGTGGTCACCAACGATGCCAGCGATCTCGGCGACATGGTCGACCGCGCCTGCCGCATCGTCGTCTCCGAAGGTTTCGGCAAGCCGGGCGACCGCATCATCATTTCCGCCGGCTTCCCGCTCGGCACGCCCGGCGCGACGAACATGTTGCGCATCGCCTATATCGGTTCGGACGGCCTGAGCGGTATCTGAGACAATTGGGGTGGCTTCGGCCGCCTGCCTGAACGCAGAAATTTGAAGCGCGCCGCGATATCGATGATCGCGACGCGCTTTTCTATTTGCAGCAGGGGGTACGGGCTATTTCCCGGTTCAGAGCGTAAATGTTGTCGGCGTCGTGGCGCCAGAGCCTACCGTTGCGCCGAGAATGGCCGTAAGCTTGCCGATCTGATCTCCGAGGGCGGAGATGGCATCGGATGCGCCGGCGCGCTCGGCGTTCTTCTCCTGCTGCATCTTGCGGAGAGCCTCCTGCAGCAGCCGTCTGATCTCTTCGGCAAGCGATTTGAAGTCTGCGAGGATGTCGCGCTCCTCGGAGGATGGCGTGGAGCGTTCCATGCCGTCCTGCATCGTTTCCAGATAGGCCTGTTGTGCGATCGAGTCACCGCCGTCCTCTTCCGAGGCATCGGCCGAAACCGTTGTCGCCACAAGCGAACTGGCAGTTGTCGCCGTCCCCGCTGCGTCTGGGGCCATGAGGTCGCCGGAGGCGGCGAAATCATTGGCGGCTGCCGCAACCTGTTGGCCGAGCGCGGCGGCCTGCCTGGCGACCACCTCCGGGCTGAAACTCCAGCGCCGCAGGAATTCGAGCTGCGCCTTGGCGTCTCCCAGTTTCTGCTTCGCCCGTGCAACGCGCGTTGCTTCCTCGATCTCGCCGGATGTCTTGATATAGGCGAGGGCCTGGTTGAGCGAACTCGGCTGCGTGTCCAGGGTGGTCCGCGTCGCGCCGGTGGAGGTGGGCTCCGCCGTCAGCGGTTTCGTAAATGCGGTATTGGCCAGACTGTTGATTTGCATGGATGTTGCCTCTTCTTCGGGCTCCATCCTTTCTTCTGCGGCTTGCGCCGGGCTTGGGCGTGCTGGCGATGACCGTCATTTTCCCAGTAAGGCGATGCGCGCTTCGGCGATCGCGACGACCTCGTCCAGATCGGCAGGTTTGCGGCCTTCCGCGTTCCGAATAACCGTGGCCGGGCTGGTCGACGAATAGTATTTCCGCACGGCCGTCCAGGGCGCCGGCAAAGGCGTGCGACTGGTCGCGCAGGTTCCGTGGATGAAGACGATCGGCGGCAGGTCCGGATGGTACGGCTTCGCAATCAGGACGGAGTTGAGCGCGTAGCCGCCGGCATTGCTTTTTCACTATCCCGGCGGAGTTACCGGTCGCATCCGTCCAACAGGATCAGGAACGACTGCCGGCCAGTTTTTCGGAGATGGTGTTCATCTGCTCCTGGGCGTTCCGGTCGGCCGGGTAGATTTCCAGATAGCGCTCCCATGCCTTCAGGGCCAGCGCCTCGTGGTTCGATTCCGACATGATCGCCGCCATGCCGGCGAGCGCGCCGAAATGGCGCGGTTCCAGCGCCAGAACGCGGTTGATGTCCGACATCGATTTGCGCGTGTTGCCGAGCGCATAATGCAGCGTGGCGCGACGGTTCCAGCCTTCGACATAGTCGGGCTTGAGCAGGGTCACCTGGTCGAGGAAATCGAAAGCTGCGGCATTGCGTTTTTCACCGATCGCCGTTTCGGCCCACTGCATCAGCAGGTTGACGGTGGCGCTGCCCGAATCGTTCCATTCCATGGCGATCTGGTTGGCGATGCCCTTGGCGGTGTCGGGATCGCGCTGGCGCTTGAGCTGGGCGAAAAGATTGTCGATGCGCTGCCTGGAGGTTTCGCTTGCCTGCGGCTGCTCGATAATCACCTGGGTGGCCTTGTCCGCCGCAAAGGAGGGCAGGGGCAAAGCGAGAAAAAAAGCCAGCGCCAGAATCGTGCGCGGAGTCGTAAAAATGCTCATGGCGGACATGGTAGCCCGCCATCGCAGAAGATCAAACGGAAATCTCGTCACGCTCCTAAAAGTGATCGGGCGGCCAGTGGCCGCCCAAGATCGAAAGCGTGCGCGCGCAATCAGCCCTGGCGAGCCTTGAAGCGCGGGTTCTGCTTGTTGATGATGTAAATACGGCCCTTGCGGCGAACCAGGCGATTGTCGCGATGACGTGCCTTGAGCGACTTGAGCGAATTCTTGATCTTCATTTTTCTGATCCGCAGTGGTTTGGGAGAATTCACATTCGCCCGTATCTTCGACATTCAAAAGCGTACCTGACGGCCCGCTCTTAGGTTGGCGCTGCAGATAACCCGGCCTCTGGTCCATGTCAACCATGTGAAGGCTTTTTTCGCTGCTTTTCCAGCCGTTCACAGCCTTTGGCGGCGGGCGGGAGAGGCTTGAAAAGGTCCGGGAAAGGCCTGTTTCAAGCCTTTCGCTGCAGCGTGGTGACATGGCCCATCTTGCGGCCGGGCCGTGATTCCGTCTTGCCGTAGAGATGGACGAGCGTATCGGCGCGCCGCAGCCAGTCCGGCAGGTCGAGGATGTCGTCGCCGATCAGGTTCCGCATCACGCAGTCGGAATGCCGGTCGGCATTGCCGAGCGGCAGGCCGGTGACGGCGCGGATATGCTGCTCGAACTGCGACACGACACAGGCCGCCTCCGTCCAGTGCCCGGAATTGTGGACGCGCGGCGCCATCTCGTTGGCGATCAGCCCGCCATCGGCAAGCACGAAGAATTCGATGCCGACGACGCCGACGTAGTTCAGCGTCGACAGGATCTTTCCGGCGGCGTCGCGGGCGGCATCGGCTGTTGCAGCGGAGATCGACGCAGGGAGTGTCGAGGTGTGCAGGATACCGTTGCGATGGACGTTTTCCGCCGGATCGAAGCAGACGACCGCGCCATCGATAGAACGGGCGGCGATGATCGACACCTCGCGCTCGAAGGCGACGAAACTTTCGAGGATCAGCGGCACGCCGCCAAGGGCGGCAAACGCGCCGTCGGCGCTGTCTTCCGCCGAACGGAAGACCTTCTGACCCTTGCCGTCGTAACCGAGGCGCCGTGTCTTCAGCACGCCCTGTCCGCTGAAATCGGCAAGCGCCCGTTCCAGCTCTTCCTGGCTGTCGACGGCGTGGAAACGGGCGGTGGGGATGCCGCAGCCGTTGATGAAGCGTTTTTCCACCAGCCGGTCCTGGGCCGCTTCCAGCGCCCGCGGCGGCGGGTAGACGGCGACCGAGGCGGCGAGCGTTTCGGCGGCCTGAACCGGGACGTTCTCGAACTCGTAGGTGACGACATCGCAGGCGGCGGCGAGTTCTGCGAGCGCGGCAGCATCGTCATAGGCCGCGACGATCTGCCGGTTGGCAAGCTGGGCGGCCGGGCAGTCCGCTTGCGGCTCCAGGATGACGGTGCGGAAATTCAGCCGCGCTGCGGCCATCGCCAGCATGCGGCCGAGCTGGCCACCGCCTATGATGCCAATCGTGCTTGCCGTCATCAGATTTCGTCCATCGGGTATTCGGCGACCGAGTCGGTCTGGCGCTCGCGCCATTCGTCGAGGCGAACGGCAAGATCGTCATCCATCAGCGCCAGGACCGCAGCGGCGAGAAGGGCGGCATTGACGGCACCGGCCTTGCCGATCGCCAGCGTGCCGACGGGAATGCCGGCCGGCATCTGCACGATCGACAGCAGGCTGTCCTTGCCGGACAGCGTCCGCGACTGCACCGGTACGCCGAACACCGGCAGCGGGGTCATGGCGGCGGTCATGCCCGGCAGGTGGGCGGCACCGCCGGCGCCGGCGATAATGACCTTGAAGCCTTCGTCGCGGGCGCCCTTGGAAAAGCGCACCAGCCGGTCGGGCGTGCGGTGGGCGGAGATGATCCGCGCCTCGTAGCTGATATCGAGCGCTTCCAGCGTGTCGGCGGCGTTCTTCATGGTTTCCCAGTCGGACTGGCTGCCCATGATGATGGCGACGGGCGGTGTATCTGCGGCTGTCACGGTCCGGACCTTCCTGCCATCAGGCGATGATATCGGGGACGATCTGGTCTTCGAGCTTGCTGAGCTTGTCTTTGATCACCAGCTTTTTCTTTTTCATGCGCTGGATCCGCAGGGCCTCGCAGCCGACCTCGATCATGGCGTTGATCGCCGCGTCATAATCTTCATGCTCCTGGCGTAGTCGAGCAACCAAAAGCCTTATGTCCGCCTGTTCCTGATCGGCCATGCCAAGATCCCCACTTTTCACTTGCGGACGAATGCCGTCCGATCTGCTCCTGATTTCCGCAAGCTCCTATCATCAAATGCCGGTAACGGGAAGTTATCCCTCTTCATGAATTTGCCGCGGAGAGGTCACGATTTCGCCTTCGACAATCGCCGAACTTCGTGTCACAATCCTGTCGTTAACTCGAACCGCGGCGCTTTAGGGCCGGGGTTGGACAGAAGGAAGGACGTGACGAATGACCATTCAGGCTCATCTTGAATCACTCGAAAAGAAGCACGGTGTCTTGGAGGAGCAACTGCACCATGCTTTGACTTCACCCTCCATGGACGACACGCTGATCGCAGATATCAAGCGTCGCAAACTACGCCTCAAAGATGAGATGGAGCGCCTGAGAGCCACCACACACTAACCTCTCCCTCGAAAACTTTCTAACGCATGAGGCCATCGGTCGGGCGAGCGGTCCGAGTTCAGAATAACGGATGCGGAATAACCGCCTTCCGGTGGCCGGCGCAAAAGCGCAAAGACAGACCGGAGATGTTGTGCCGGTTATCGAGATTGGTTCTGGTCGTGGCGTCGGGAAATGCCCGTTACGACCAGAACTGATCCAGCCAGAGGTTCAGCCTGTCGAAGCCGGGCTTGTTGACCGAATAGATCCGCTTCGTTCCCTCTGACGTCACACACACCAGATTGCAGTCGAGCAGCGCCTTGAGATGCTGCGACACGGCCGGCCGGCTGATCGGCAGGCCGCTGGCAAGATCGTTGACCGTCTTCGGCGCGCGCCGCAATTCCTCCAGCAGGTAGCGTCGGTTCGGATCAGCAATCGCGGAAAAAGGATCGGTTGAGGACATGGCCGAAAAGCTACGTCAAAGGCCGAAGGCAGGCAAGTGAAATTGTGCAGTGCAGCGCATTGTGTACGAGACGGTTACCAGATCACGCCGAGGCCGTCGATGAACAGCTTTATGGCGGCCAGAAGCGCCATCAGATACATGAACGGATAAAAGACGTCCGGCTTCATGCGCCGGATGATCCAGGCGCCCGCGACCGTCGCCAGCGGCGCGAACGGCAGTAGGCTGGCGGAGATCGCCAGGTTGGTGCTGTCGAGCTGCCCGAGCGCGAAATAGGGCAGCAGTTTCACGAAATTGAGGACGGCGAAAAAACGCACGCTGGTGCCGGTATAGGTCCTCGGGTCGAGTTTCAGCGGCAGGCCGTAGATCTGGAAGGGCGGACCGCCGGCATGCGCCACGAAGCTGCCATAGCCGGAGAGCATCGACCAGAAGGTGGCCGCAACCGGGCGCTGCCCTTTCGCCTCCACCGGTACGCCCGCCAGCGGGCCGAAACGATTGTAGAAATAGCGCAGCGCAAACCAGATCGTCACCGCGCCGATGACGAGCCGCATGACCTCCGCCGGCACCGCCGCCGAGGTCGCCCAGCCGAGCGCAATGCCGATCAGGGCGCCCGGCAGCATCAGCAGTAGGGTGCGCCTGTCGTAAAAATGCCGCCAGAGCCAGAGGGAAACCCAATCCATGACGATCAGGATCGGCAGCATGATCGCTGCCGCCTGGACGGGAGAGACCGCCATGGCCAGGATCGGCACGCCCATCAGCCCCAATGCCTCGCCCATGCCACCCTTGGTCAGGCCGACGAGGATGACGGCGGGAATGGCGAGCGCGTAAAAGGAGGCGTCTGGGAGCATGGCTCTGGTTCCGGGCAAAGGATGTCGGAAATGGTTTCGGAATCGGCGGGACGGTCACGATAGTGCATTCCGGTGCTGACATCCATGCATTGCCGGGCGGCTTCCATCCTGTTTTACGACGAAATTTTGTGCATTGCAGCATGCGCGCATGTTTTTTGAGCGAGCTGCGTCTTTGGTGCATGCCTACATTGCAGGCTTATGCCTTCAAAATATGCAGGCGGAGGCATATATCAGCCTCGTGAAAAGGAGAAAGACGATGAACATCCGCCAGAAGATCAAGGAATATGCAGCTGCTCGCAAGGCTATGCGCGAACTGCAGGCGCTCGACGATCACACGCTTGCCGACCTCGGCATTTCGCGTTCGCAGATCCGCGCCGCTGTCCTCGGTCAGTAATCTGATCCGACATCGGTCAGCGCGCTGATCCGAAACCTGCATATTGCAGGACCGTTAAACCCCGCTTGCTGGCGGGGTTTCGTGTTTTTGGGCCTGCCGCGGGCCTCTTCCGCGCTGCGTTGGAAAGAGCGCGGTTGATCCGGATGCCGGACCGGTCTATCGGAATGTCATGACCCGAGCCGTGGAGACGGAAACTGCATGACCACCGGACCTGAAAATCGCTGCCGACTCGTCCTGATCGTCCCTGATATCGCCGATATCGAGGAAAGGCGGACGATGCTTGCCGATGCGCTGCGCGGCGGCGACGTCGCCTCGGTGATCGTGCCGCAATACGGGCTGGACGATACGCTGTTCCAGAAGCATGCCGAGCGCCTTGTGCCGGTGATCCAGGAAGCGGGCGCTGCGGCGCTGATCGCCGGCGACAGCCGCGTTGCCGGCCGCGCCAAGGCCGATGGCCTGCACATTGCCGGCGGCGTGGTCGAACTGGCCGAAGCCATCGAGAAACACACGCCGAAACTGATCGTCGGCGGCGGCAATGCCGGTGACCGGCACAATGCCCTCGAAGTCGGCGAAGTGCGGCCGGACTATATCTTCTTCGGCAAGCTCGACGGCGACATCAAGCCGGAAGCGCATCCGAAAAACGTCGCGCTCGGCGAATGGTGGGCGGCGATGATCGAGATTCCCTGCATCGTCATGGGCGGCACCGATCCGGCCTCGGCGCTGGTGGTAGCCGAAAGCGGCGCCGAGTTCGTCGCCCTGCGTCAGGCGGTGTTCGGCGAGGCCGCGGCGGCGGCCCGCATCGTTGCGGAAGTGAACGCCCTTCTTGACGAAAAAGCGCCACGGTTTGACGATTGATAGCGTCATGCTGTTTTCGCGCTGCCTTGCCCTGCATTCTTTCGTTCTTGTCGTCGCCCTTGCGGCGAGCATCCTGCCGGCCATGGCGCAGGCGACCGACAATGTCGTCACCCGTCCGGTGGAAGGTGAGGCCGAACTGCTGAAAAAAGGCCGCATCGTCGGTCAGGATGCGCAGGCCGGCGACGGCGGGACCAAGGGCAAGGACGGACAGCCGGTAGACGGCAAGGCCGAACCCGGCGGTATCGGCGTGTTCGACCGCATGGGGGCCGAATTGCCGGCACTGCCGCCGGAAAAAGAATATAAAGGGCCGGTGGACGAAGCCTACGGCGCCTTCCAGCGCGGTTATTACCTGACGGCGATGGACAAGGCGTTGCCGCGTGCCCAGCTTGGCGATCCGGCGGCGCAGACGCTGATCGCCGAAATGATGTCGCAGGGCCTTGGCGTCAAGAAGGACATGAAGGCCGCCTCCTTCTGGTATGGCCAGGCGGCGCAGAACGGCGATCCCGCCGGCATGTTCAAATATGCGCTGATGCTGATGGAGGGGCGTGAAGTACCCCGCGACAAGGCCAAATCCGACGAACTGATGAAGAAGGCTGCCGATGCCGGCAATCCGTCGGCGCAGTTCAACCATGCCCAGGTGCTGGTGGCCGACAATCCCGGCGATCGCGGCCTGCACCTTGCCCTGCCCTATTACGAAAAATCCGCTGAGCAGGGTATTGCCGATGCGCAATATGCCGTGGCGCAACTCTATATGACGCTCACCGATGTCGGTGCCGAAAAGCGGGGCCGGGCGCGGGAGTGGATGGTGCGGGCGGCGCGGGCCGGTTTCGATACCGCGCAGCTCGACATGGGCGTCTGGCTGATCAACGGTGTCGGCGGCGCCCGCGATTTCGATGCCGGCTTCAACTGGCTGCGCGTGGCGGCGAACCGCGGCAACATCGTTGCCCAGAACAAGCTGGCTCACCTCTTCATCAATGCCATCGGAACCAAGCCGGATCCGATCGAAGCGGCGAAATGGTATGTGCTTTCCCGCCGCGCCGGCCTCAAGGATCCGAAGCTGGAGGATTATTACCTTGGCCTCACGGACGAGCAGCAGAAGCAGGCAATCGATGCTGCCAACAAGTTCAAGCGCCACTGATTGCGCCTGTCGCATGGCGCGGGGGATCTAGCATGGCTGTCGGTGCCGAAATTTTCGACTGTCAGTCCTGCGGCGCCTGCTGCGCCTATTCGGCCGACTGGCCGCGGTTTTCGATCGAGGAGGATGAACAGCTCGAGAAGATCCCCGAGGCGTTCGTCGCCGCCGACCTGAGCGGCATGCGCTGCGACGGCACGCGTTGTCTGGCGCTTGCCGGCGAGATCGGCAAACACGTCGCCTGCACCATCTACGACGTCCGTCCCGAGGTCTGTCGCGAATGCATGCCGGGAGATCCGGAATGCCTGATGGCCCGCGCCGAACGCGGCATGCCAGCGATTTGAAGCATGTCGTGCAAAACTGTGCAGCGGTTTTGCGAAGACGACATGCGGAAACAAGGAGCGAAAGCGTGAGTGCGAATCTGAAAGATCGCGGCACGCTTTCGGCCGCTCCCCTTGAATTTCATCGGGATTTGTGATCTTGAGGCCGCACTCTATCAATGATGACGCATAATCGCCGCCACGCAGGCCGCTGGAGCCGTGGCGAGACGCCAGTTTCAAGGAAATCGCCACATGGCCCGTTCAGCCCTCCTCAATGTCATGGTCCAGGCCGCCCTCAAGGCCGGCAAGTCGCTCTCGCGTGATTTCGGGGAAGTGCAGAACCTGCAGGTGTCGGTCAAGGGACCGGCGGATTTCGTCAGTCAGGCCGACCGCCGCGCCGAGAGGGTCATCCGCGACGAACTTCTGAAGGCCCGCCCGACCTATGGTTTCCTGGGCGAGGAGAGCGACGAGATCAAGGGCACCGACGGCGCGCATCGCTGGATCGTCGATCCGCTCGACGGCACGACCAACTTCCTGCACGGCATTCCGCTGTTTGCCGTTTCCATCGCGTTGGAGCGCAACGGCGAAATCGTCGCCGGCGTCGTCTTCAATCCGGCGACGGATGAGCTTTATACCGCCGAAAAGGGTTCCGGCGCCTTCCTCAACGACCGCCGGTTGCGCGTCGCCGCGCGCAAGGTGCTGTCGGATGCCGTCGTCGGCTGCGGCGTGCCGCATCTCGGCCGTCGCAACCACGGCGCCTTCCTCATCGAGTTGCGTCATGTGATGGGCGAAGTCGCCGGCGTTCGCCGTCTCGGCGCCGCTGCCCTCGACCTTGCTTATGTCGCCGCCGGCCGCTTCGACGGTTTCTGGGAAAACCACCTCAACGCCTGGGACATCGCTGCCGGCCTGCTGCTGATTCGCGAAGCCGGCGGTTATGCCACCGATTGGAATGGCGGTGCGACCAGCATCGAAAGCGGCGAGGTCGTCGCCGGCAACGAATATATCCACAAGGCGTTGACGGACGTCATCAAGCGCCCGGTGCCGACGAAATAAGGCGCATTAGCATCGCCTTGCGGACAGGCGGCTTTCGTCGCCGTTTTGCGCGGCTTGTCCCTTCAATTCGCTGCAATTCTCCACTAGTCTCCGGCAGCGGTTTTCCGGAGGCTTTGGAACAGAATGGCACATATGAACCTGTCGGATGTGGATGAGGTGGAGGGCGAGGCCCGCGACTTCGGGTACGGCGGCAAGCTTTCCAGCCCCATGACGTTTTTCTGGACGATGGTCATCTTCCTGATCATCGTCGGGTTCATCGCCGCCATCCTCTACCGGCAGGCGCATGCCGCCTTCGTCACCAATCCCGGCCTCAACGGCCTGATCCTCGGCGTGCTCCTGATCGGCGTCATCCTGGTGTTCAACCACGTGCTGGCGCTCCGGCCGGAAGTGCGCTGGTTCAACTCGTTCCGCGCCGCCGGCAGCGCCGAGCGCGTCGGCCGCGATCCGCGCCTCTTGGCGCCGATGCGCTCGCTGATCGGCAACCGTCATTCGCTGGCGCTATCGACGACGGCGCTGCGCTCGATCCTCGATTCCATCGCCACCCGCCTGGACGAGTCCCGCGATACCTCGCGTTACCTTATCGGCCTCTTGGTCTTCCTCGGCCTGCTCGGCACCTTCTGGGGTCTGCTCGGCACCATCGGCTCGATCAACTCCGTCATCCAGTCGCTGGATCCGGGCACGGGCGGGAGCGCCGACATCCTGCAGTCGCTGAAGGACGGTCTTTCCGCGCCGCTGACGGGCATGGGCACGGCGTTCTCCTCCTCGCTGCTCGGTCTGTCCGGCTCGCTGATCCTCGGCTTCCTCGATCTGCAGGCCGGCCGGGCACAGAACCGCTTCTACATGGAACTGGAAAACTGGCTGTCGTCGGTGACCGACGTCAATTCGGATATCGCCCCCGTGGTCGAGGCCGTCGCCGCCGGCGGCTCGTCGGAAGAGATCCGCGCGCTCACCGAACATTTGATGCGCGTTTCCGAAGAGGGCGGCAGCGGCGGCGGGCAGCGCTCCGTGCAGGCGATGGCGAACCTCGCCGAAGGCATCCAGGGCCTGGTCAAGAACATGCGCAACGAACAGCAGATGCTGCGCGACTGGATCGAGGCGCAACAAGAGGAGGCGAAGGCGATGCGCAAGACGCTCGACCGCCTCTCCGAACGGCTGTCCGACAGGGCGGGGAGCAAATAAGCCATGGCGCTGGCGAAGAACAGCCGCCGCGACCGGCGGGTCGATTACTGGCCGGGCTTCGTCGATGCCCTGTCGACCCTGCTCCTGTCGATCATGTTCCTGCTGACGGTGTTCGTGCTGGCGCAGTTCATCCTCAGCCGCGAAATCTCCGGCAAGGACGAGGTGCTGAACCGGCTGAACAGCCAGATCAACGAGCTGACCCAGCTTCTGGCGCTGGAGCAGAGCGGCAAGCAGGATCTCGAAGATACGCTTGCCAACCTGCAATCCTCGCTGGCCTCGTCGGAAAGCGAACGCTCCCGGCTGCAGCAACTGCTCGATTCCGGCACCGGCACCGCCGACCTCGCCCAGCAGCGCATCGGCACCCTGAGGGGCGAATTGGATGCCGAAAAGCAGATCAGCGCCCGCGCGCTCAGCCAGGTCGACCTGCTCAACCAGCAGATCGCTGCCCTGCGAAGCCAGATCGCCGCCGTCGAGCAGGCGCTGCAGGCGTCCGAGGCGCGCGACCAGACCTCCCAGGCGAAGATCGCCGATCTCGGCCGCCGGTTGAACGTGGCGCTGGCGCAGCGCGTGCAGGAACTCAACCGTTATCGTTCGGACTTCTTCGGCCGCTTGCGCGAAATCCTTTCCGACCGCGAAAACATCCGTATCGTCGGCGACCGTTTCGTCTTCCAGTCGGAAGTGCTGTTCCCCTCCGGTGGCAACGAGCTCAATCCGGCAGGCCAGGTGGAGATGGACAAGCTGGCGACAGCGCTGCTCGATCTCGCCAAGGAAATCCCGCCGGAGATCAACTGGGTGCTGCGCGTCGACGGCCATACCGACAACGTGCCGCTGTCCGGTTCCGGCCGCTACGCCGATAACTGGGAACTGTCTTCGGCGCGTGCGACGTCGGTGGTGAAATTCCTGATTTCCAAGGGCGTGCCGGCCAACCGGCTGGTCGCCGCCGGCTTCGGCGAATTCCAGCCGATTGCCGAAGGCGATAGCCCGGAGGCGCGTGCGACCAATCGCCGTATCGAGCTGAAGCTCACCGAGCGGTAAGGCACGTTTCAGGCTTCAGCGACCAGGGTCGTATTGCTCATGACGCTGATGCCATACAGGCAATAATCGATCCTGAAAGAAGGGCTGTAACTGGCCTTGACGGTCTTCAGCAGGAAATCGAGTTTGACGGTGGCAACGTCCGTTTCGCACGACAGGCAGATCCATTTGTCGTAGTCGCGCCCGCTCATCCGGAAGTCCTGGATGGAGCCGATTGCACCGATGACGCCCTGTATCGTTGCGATGCCAGAAAGAGGCCGGCCGTTGAGGGCGATATCGAGTTCTCCCGGTTCGAACGGTATCTCCGGCAACGGGACGCCCTGTTCGGCGGCAAAAGCAGCCAGCACGTCAGCCGTCAAGTCATCGCCGGGACGATAACCGTAGTTGACGCCGTGGAGAACGCCATCCGCCGTAAACTGGAAATAGAAGTCGCCGATTTCACAGCCCGGCGGCAAATTGATCGCCGGCGGCTTCATCTTCATCTTCTGGCGGCGCAGGCGCAGCAAAAGGGCAACGTCGTCGATGCCGGAGCGGCCGATGGCCAGCGTGGGCTCGGTTCCTTGCGCAAAATTCCAGAAATCGAAGCGTGGTGTCTGTCTTGCCGGCACGTCACGCTCCGTTCCTGGTTCATCTCACTGGCTGACGAGGGCTGCCGTATCTTCGGCGCCTGCCTCGAACTGCAGCCGGGCAAGCCTGGCATACAAGCCGCCTGAATGAATGAGGCTCTGGTGCGTACCTTCCTCGACGATCAGCCCCTTGTCCATCACGAGAATGCGGTCGGCTTTCAGCACGGTCGCCAGGCGGTGGGCGATGACCAGCGTGGTGCGGTCCTGCATCAGGCCGTCGAGCGCTTTCTGCACCAGCGTCTCGCTTTCGGCATCGAGCGCAGAGGTGGCTTCGTCGAGCAGCAGGATCGGCGCGTTCTTGAGGATGGCGCGGGCAATGGCGATGCGCTGGCGCTGGCCGCCGGACAGCGTGATGCCGCGTTCGCCGACGACGGTGTCATAGCCGTGTTCCAGGCGCTGGATGAATTCGTCCGCCTGGGCGGCAATTGCGGCGGCACGCACCGCCTCGCGGCTGGCGCCCGGCGCCCCGAAGGCAATGTTTTCGTGGATGCTGGAGGCAAAGATCGTCACGTCCTGCGGCACGATGGCGATGCGGGCGCGGAGCGCGTCCGGATCGACGCTACGCGCATCGAGGCCATCGATCACCACGCTTCCCCGGGTGGGGTCATAAAAGCGCAGCAGCAGCGAGAAGACCGTGCTCTTGCCGGCACCCGAAGGGCCGACGATGGCCACCGTCTCGCCGGGCCGGATGCGGAAATCGATGCCGGCCAGCATCTCCTTCTCCGGCCTTGCCGGATAGGCGAAACGTACGCCGGCAAACTCGACGCTGCCGAGAGGCGGCTGGGGCAGGGGGAGCGGATTGGCGGGTGGGCGCACCGCAGAGACTTCCGCCAGCAGCTCCGTCAGGCGCTCGGTGGCGCCTGCCGCCTGCGAGAGTTCGCCCCACACCTCCGACAGCGCGCCGAGCGAACCTGCGGCGATGACCGAATAGAGCAGGAACTGCCCGAGCGTGCCGGCCGATAGCGTACCTGCCAGTACGCTCTGGGCGCCGTACCAGAGCACGCCGACGACGCTGCCGAAGATCAGCGAAATGGCGACGCCGGTCAGCAGCGCCCGCGACTTGATCGCGGCGCGGGCGGCGTCATAGGCGCTTTCAACGGCGGTGCCGTATCGCTGGTTGGCGGCGGTTTCGCCGTTGAAGGCCTGCACGGTGCGGGCCGCGCCGATCGCTTCGCCGGCGAAGGCGGAAGCGGCGGCGAGCGTATCCTGCGCGGCGCGGGAACGGCTGCGCACCGAACGGCCGAAGGCGACCAGCGGGAAGACGATCAGCGGGATGGCGCCGAGCGCCAGGCTGGAGAGTTTCGGACTGGTGACGATCATCATGCCGATGGCGCCGAGACAGAGGATCAGGTTGCGCAACGCCACGGAGGCGGTGGCGCCGACGGCCGACTTGATCTGCGTCGTGTCCGCCGTCAGCCGCGAGACGATCTCGCCGGACTGGTTGACGTCGAAGAAGGCGGGGGAGAGCGCCGTGACGTGGCTGAACACCTCGCGGCGCAGGTCGGCGACGATCCGCTCGCCGATGGTGATGACGTAATAGTAGCGCATGGCGCTGGCGATGGCGAGCACGACGGCCATGACCACCAGCATGCCGAAATAGCTGTTGATGAAATTCGTATCGGTATGATTAAAACCCTGGTCGACCATGCGGCGCACGGCGAGCGGCAGGACAAGCGTCGTTGCCGCCGCCAGCGTCAGGAAGAAAAGAGCGCCGGCGACCATGCCGCGATAACGCTTGAGATAGGGCAAAAGCCTGAAAAGCGGCGAGATGGATCTACGCTGTCTGTTGCCTGGCTGCTCGACTACCGCCACCTTAACTCCGATCTCCGCAAGCCCTGCATGTTTGGCCGGCGGGCACTTGTTATCCTTGCGGCCTTCATGTATAGGCACGGCATCGAATTGGGAAGCCGTAGCCTCAACGGACTGCGGCTTTGTTTATTCAATCGGTTCGGTTGCCGCAACGGATTGCGACAAATGGACCCTGTCATCTCAGGAAGATTGTTATGAAGGCGAATATCCATCCCGACTACCACACCATCAAGGTGGTCATGACTGACGGCACCGAATACGAAACCCGCTCCACCTGGGGCACGGAAGGCGCCGTAATGAACCTCGAAATCGACTCCAAGTCCCATCCGGCTTGGACGGGCGGCAACCAGCAGCTCATGGACCGCGGCGGTCGCGTTTCCAAGTTCAACAAGCGTTTCGGCGGCCTCGGCCTCTGATCGTTTGGCGATCGGCTCCTCCGCCTGCGGCGGGGATACAGTTTCAAGAAGCCCGGCTCGTCCGGGCTTCTTGCGTTTTCGGCCGCTATTCAGGTTTGGACGATCTCGCATCTGCGATCTGATCCCGGCGGTAAGCTGCGCGCAAGGCTGGCATGACAAAAAAGCCCCTGTGGGGACCACAGGGGCTGAAAATCGGTGCTGCGTTCTGTCAGGTGGCTCAGTTGGTGTTGAAAGCCGTCTTTAGCAGGTTGAGCTGCGCCTGGACGCTGTTTTCGTTGTCATGCGGCATCGGGTCTTCCGACGGGCGATAGATTTCGCGGTCGAGCAGGGCGACGCGGTTCTGCAGGCGAAGCGAGCGTTCGACCAGATCACGGAAGGATTCCGGCAGGTCCAGCCAGCCCGGAGCGTGGCGATCGACGTTGAAGCTGTCGAGGCGAACCTTGCTCTTTTCGGAGAGAACCTGGTCGCGGGTCATTTCGCCGTTGTTGACGGCGCGCTGCAGCAGCAGCCAGGATGCCATCTGCATCAGGCGGGTGGTGAGGCGCATCGACTCGGCTGCGTAGAGAACCGAAGCCATGCGCGGCAGAACCTTGGAGGCCGCACGGCCTTGCCCGTCGAGATAGCTTGCCGTTTCTTCGACCAGCGCCATGCCTTCCGCATACAGTGTCTTGAACTGCGAGGAGGATGCTGCCCGGCCGGCAAAGCTGATCGTGTTCAATCCAAGCTCTGACATTATTGTAATTCCCTGTTCAACGCATCACTTCGGTTACGTAATGCCGTAAGCAGCTAAAAGTTTCACTGCCTGCGCTTTCTCTGGCTATAAGATGGTATCAATAGCTGAAATGCGCAAGCCGTTTCTTAAGAAAGGGTTAATTCCCACAACTTTAGCAGTTCCGATGCAACAAAAAAAGAGCCGCGGGAAGCGGCTCTCAAGGTAAAACAGGGAGAAAATCAGACCAATTCGCCAAGCGGTGAAACTGTCTGAATCCAGAAGCTCTGGATAACCCCGATAATCGATCATGAAGCTTAATTTATGGTTAATTTCTGTCCATCATTAATACAAACTGTCGATAGACATGTCTTAATGTCACCACGACAGTCTTATTTCACTATTTTCTAAAAAGATCTTCGGCGGCACGCCTGCCCGCGGATTTGCGGCCGATCTCCTCTTTAAGGCGGCTGATCTCGGCATTCAGGAGATCGATACGCCCCTGCAGTTCATCGGTGGAGAGCAGCGAAATGTCGCAGCCGATCTCATGCTTCACCGGTTTTTTCGGGCCTTCGTCGTCGAAGAGACTCATATGGCGGCTCCCGGATAGCGGTCTTCGGCAGATTCGCCCTCTTCCGGAAGCGGTGCGGCGCGCGGGCTGAGCGTCAGGCTTTCCGGCGTGGTGAGCGGGCTGGTCGAGACGGTGGTGAAGGTTTCGCGGTCGCCGGCGGGCACGGCTGCGCGCACCCGGCTGCGCAGGATGGCATAGGTGCTGATCAGCACATGCGCCACCGCCGTGACGCCGAACAGGGCGTAGGGGCCGAAGGCCGACATGATCGGGCCGCCGAGCGTCGGGCCGATGATCGTGCCGATGCCGTAGAGCAGCAGCAGCCCGCCGGATACCTTGACGAAATCCTCGGGGGCGGCGAAGTCGTTGGCGTGGGCGACGGCGATCGGATAAAGCGCGTTGGCCGTGGCGCCGTAGATGCCCACCAGGATCATCAGCCACATGACGTCGGCGGGCGCGGCAATGACGAAGAGCAGGCCGGAGACGGCGGCGACGGCGGCGAGTGCCGCCAGCACGTAGCGGCGGTCGACGCGATCGGAGGCGCGGCCGGCCGGCAGTTGCATCAGCGCGCCGGCGAAGATCGCCACGCTCATCATCAGCGCGATCGTGCTCTGCGAAAAGCCGGCTCCCGCGCCGAACACGGCGCCGAGCGTGCCGAAGGCGCCGTTGGCGATACCGACGAGGAGAATGCCGACGAAGGAGACCGGCGAATTGCGGAACAGCCCGCGAAGATCGAGTCGCACCGCCGTCAGCGGTTGCGGCGAGGCGGCGGTCGACAGCGTCGTCGGCAGCATCGCCACGCAGTAGAAGATGCCGCAGACCATGAACAGGATCGGCGTCATGACATCCGCCAGCGGGATGGTCATCTGGCCGCCGACCGAGCCGATCAGGGTGATGCCGATATAGAGCGAAAAGATCATGCCGCGCGACTTGTTGGTGGCGCGCTCGTTCAGCCAGCTTTCGATGATCATCGAGGTGCCGGCCGTCGAAAAGCCGGTGACGGCGCGCAGCGCGATCCACCACATATCGTCGACGACGATGCCCGTCACCAGGGCATTGATCGCCAGCAGCGAAATGAAGCTCGAAAAGGCACGCACGTGACCCACCCGGCGCACCACGTTCGGCGCCAGCAGGCAGCCGAGCACGAAGCCGGTGGCCCAGGAGGTGCCGAGCAGGCCGAGCACCGTGGTCGAATAACCTTCGCTTGCGCCACGCACGGGCAACAGCAGGCTGTGCAGGCCGTTTCCGAGGAAGAGAAACAGCGTGCCGAACAGCAGCGCGAGGATGGGGAGAAGGTTGCGGGTCATGTTCACAATGTCTGTTATCTCTGCTTAAAAAAGCAATAAGATTCACGCGTGACAAGCGGGGCAGGCCCGCAGTTGCCAGTGGGTGATTTTGCCGGTAACGGCTTGATCAATGTGCGATGTGGCCGGGAATAATGACGCCGGTATGGCACCCGCTGATCACAAGGGGAAGACCGTGTCGAAAATCATCACCGTCCTGCTGGTTCTCGCCATGGCATTGCATATCTTCAAACCCCTCGGCCTGCCGGGATTGCGGCGACGGCGGGATTTCTGGAAGATTGCGATCATCGCTTTCGCGGTGTGGACGGCCGCCTTGCTGCTGCGCGAGGCGGGCTGAGTCCAGGCCCCGCGCATCGCAATGCTTCCGGCCGATCAGCAGGTGATGCTGCCGCGCATGACCTCGACGCTCTGCCCGCTGATGCGGACATCGGTGACCGTGCCGGCCCGCTTGGTGACGGCAAGGCCGATCAGGCTTCGGCGGCCCATCTCGACGCCCTGTTCGATGGTCATGGAAATTTCGGCATCGCTGCCGGGGGCAAGCGTGGCGAGATAGGCGCCGAGGGCTGCCGAGGCGCTTCCGGTCGCCGGGTCTTCCATGACGGTGTCGAGCGGGGCGAACATGCGCGCCCGGATGTGCCAGGGATCGGCCGGCATGCGGGTATAAAGGAAGAGGGAGAAGTCGGTTTCCGCTTGCCGGTGGCGCTCGGCGGCGTCGTGGAAAGCCGATACATTGGGTTTTGCCGTGGCAAGCGCGTCCAGTCCGTCGAGCTCCGCCACGACGAAGGGCAGGCCGACCGACACGAAGACCGGGGCATGGGCGGCGGCGGTGATGCTGCCTGCGTCGATGGAGGCGCAGCGCGCCACCAGCTCGGCGGCGACGGTGTCCCCGATCGTCAGCGGCCGCGGGGCGCGGATCTCGGCGCCGGTGACGATGCCCTGGTCTCGCAGCAGCTTGACCGTGACCAGGCCGGCCTTTTCCTCGAAGCGCAGCGTATCGCCGAGCGGTCGGCCGAACAGCGTGCCCATCCGGCCGAGCACGAAGGCGGTGCCGACATTGGGATGGCCGGCAAAGGGGATTTCCATCGTCGGCGTGAAGATGCGCACCCTTGCCGTGTTCGCCGGATCCTCCGGCGGCAGCACGAAGGTGATTTCCGAATAATTGAATTCCCGGGCGATCCGTTGCATCGTTTCGTCACCGATGCCGCGCGCATCGGCAAAGACCGCAAGCGGGTTGCCGGCGAAACGGGTGTCGGTGAAGACGTCCAGGGTGACGAAATCGGCAGTGGTCATCGATGGCTCCGGAAAGATTTGGGCGGGATCGATGTCTAGCCGGCCACCGGCGGTTCCGGAATCCGAAAACTTGTGCCGGTGACAAGATGGGCGTGGAACGGATGTTCAGCGCAGATGACCGCGCCGCCCGTCGCCCGGAACCTGCATGCGGCGCAGTTTGCCGGGCCGCTCCCGCCCGACAGGAAAACGCGGCCGGCACGGTGCGCTCCGCCACCGAGCCCTGCATTGCTTCTGGGGCAATATCGTGTGACTTGGCCGGCGAAACATGGTTCCGCCGGCCGGTTTTTCATATCTCAGGCGTTCTTTTCCAGAACCGCGACGCCCGGCAGTTCCTTGCCTTCCATCCATTCGAGGAAGGCGCCGCCGGCCGTCGAGATGTAGGTGAAGTCTTCGGCCACGCCGGCATGGTTGAGGGCCGAAACCGTATCGCCGCCGCCGGCGACGGAGATCAGCTTGCCTTCCTTCGTGCGCTCGGCGGCGTGCTTTGCGGCGGCAACGGTGGCTTTGTCGAACGGTTCGATCTCGAAGGCGCCGAGCGGGCCGTTCCAGACCAGCGTGTGCGCCTTGGAAATCCAGTCGTTGACAGCCGCGACCGACTTCGGACCGACGTCGAGCACCATGGCGTCGGAGGGGATGGCATTGATATCCACCACCTCGTTGGCCGCACCCGCCTTGAATTCGCGGGCGACGACGCCGTCTTCCGGCAGAACGATGGCGCAGCCGGCCGAGGCCGCTTCGATCATGATCTGCTTGGCGGTGGCGGCGAGGTCGTGTTCGCACAACGACTTGCCGACATCGGTGCCGCGGGCGGCGATGAAGGTGTTGGCCATGCCGCCGCCGATGACCAGCGCATCGACCTTCTTGACCAGGTTCATCAGGAGGTCGATCTTGGTGGAAACCTTGGCGCCGCCGACGATGGCGACCACCGGCCGGGCCGGCTGGCCGAGACCCTTCTCCAGCGCTTCCAGTTCTGCCTGCATGGTACGGCCGGCATAGGCGGGGAGGTGATGCGCCAGGCCCTCGGTGGAGGCATGGGCACGGTGTGCGGCGGAGAAGGCGTCGTTGACGTAGATGTCGCCGTTTTCGGCCAGCGCCTTGGTGAAGGCCGGGTCGTTCTTCTCCTCGCCCTTGTGGAAACGGGTGTTTTCGAGCAGCAGGATATCGCCGTCCTTCATCCGGCCGACCGCTTCGGCCGCTGCCGGGCCGATGCAATCGCTGGCGCTGGCGACTTTATGGCCCAGCACCTGCTCGACGGCCGGGGCGATCAGCGACAGCGACAGGTCGGGCGAGGGGCCGTCCTTCGGGCGGCCGAAATGGGCGAGCAATATCACCTTGGCGCCTTTTTTCGACAGTTCGAGAATGGTCGGCGCGACGCGTTCGATGCGGGTAGCATCGGTGACCTTGCCGTCGGAAACGGGGACATTGAGGTCGACGCGCACGAGCACGCGCTTGCCCGAAATATCGGAAAGATCATCAAGAGTTTTGAAAGCCGGCATGTCGAAAGTCCATCTCTGGTTCTGGTGTTGCGACCGGACCATACACTCGCTGAGGCCGGACGCAAGGCGGATCAGCGGTCATTTTCCTCGCCCGCTCCGGCCGGTTCCGAGGCGGGACCAACGGCCGGGTGGATGGCCTCGCGGACCTTGCGGCGCTTCCTGCGCAGATAGTCGCGCAGGCGGTGGGCGATCTCGCGCAGGTTGATGAAGATCGGCAGGCTGGTGGCCGGCTCCAGCGGTTCGAGCGATATACCGACCGACTTGACGTGTTCCTGTTCGTCGAAATCACGGACGATCAGGATGATCGAGCCGAGGCGGACACGATCGGCATATTCCGGCCGGGTGCCGAGCCGCATGGAGACCAGTTCGGCGATCGTCACGTCTTTTTCGCTGTCGTAGAGAAGGCCGGGGCCGTAGGCGGAATCCAGTTCGCGCGCCGGGCGGCTGGCGGAGATCGAGAAGGCGCCGAAGAACTCGGCGTCGTCGGCGTCGACGGGCGCGCGGCTGGCGAACAGCCGGTCGAGCAGGTGGGTGTAGGTCGGCGCCACGAACATGTAGACCTGGTCGTTTTCACGCAGGCGGCCGGCATACTGGTAGCGCATCGACCGGCCGTCGCGGATGACCAGCGACGGCACCGCCCACCGCGGGATGCGCTCGCCGCGCATCACCGGGCTGTCCTTGATGACACGGTAGGACAGCAGTTCGTGGTTGGCGGCGCCGGGAAGATCGAGTTCCAGCTTGTCGATGGCGCCCATGCGCGGCGGGATGATGAGGCCGAGCCTGCGGGCCACCGGCTTGATTGTCCAGCCCTGCAGCAGCAGCGAGACGAGCACGATGATGAAGACGGTGTTGAAATAGATCTGGCCGTTCTCCAACCCGCCGAGGATCGGCAGGATGGCGAGAAGGATGGAGACCGCGCCGCGCAGACCGACCCAGGCGATGAACGAATTTTCCTGCTGGGTGAAATCGAAGGGTAAGAGGCACAGCCAGACGGCCAGCGGCCTGGCGACGAAGATCAGGAAGAAGGCGAGCGCCAGGGCCGGCAGGATGATCGCCGGAAATTGCGACGGCGTGGCCAGCAGGCCGAGCACCAGGAACATGATGATCTGCGCCAGCCAGGTCAGCCCGTCCTGGAAGCGGCGGATGCTTGCCGCCGACTGGATGCGCTTGTTGCCGGCGAAGATGCCGGCGACGTAGACGGCGAGGAAGCCGCTGCCGCCCACGGCGCCGGTGAAGGAAAACACCAGCAGCGCCAGCGCCAGCACGAAGATCGGCGCCAGGCCGCGATCCTTGGCGAAGCGGTTGATGACGGTGACGATCATCATGCCGCCGGCGAGGCCGAGCGCCAGGCCGATGCCCATTTCCTCGATGAACAGCAGCAGCATGGAGAGGCCGATATCCTCGCTGCTGCTGGCGGAAAGCACGCTGACCATGGCCATGGTCAGAAAGATCGCCATGGGGTCGTTGCTGCCGGATTCGACCTCCAGCGTCGAGCGTACCCGCTCGCGGATGTTGATGCCGCCGATGCGCAGCAGGAAGAAGACTGCCGCCGCATCCGTCGAGGCGACGATGGAGCCGAGCAGCATGCCCTGCAGGAAGGTGAAGCGGAGGAAAACCATCGCCGCCAGCGCAAACAGTCCGGCCGTCAGCACGACGCCGAGCAAGGCAAGCGTCAGCGCCGGCGCCGCGGCGATCCGTAGCGAATGCAGCGAGGTGCCGAAGCCGGAATCGAACAGGATGATGGCGAGCGCCACGGACCCCAGCATGTAGGCGAGCGAATTGTTGCTGAATTCGATGCCGAGCCCGTCGACGCCGGCAAGCACGCCGATCATCAGGAACAGGAAGAGCAGGGGCGCGCCGAAGCGATAGGCGAGAAGGCTTGAAAAGGCGGCGAGGAGAACGAGCGCCGTTCCGATGAGGATTGCGATGTAAAAGCCGTCCAATGTGCCCCCTTTGCTGCGCGATCATGCCTTGTGCCGTCGCCGCCGTCCATCGGAAAACGATAGTTCACGGCAAGAACATTCACGTCCTGCATCCCATGGCAAAACAGATGTGCGCAGCGGGTCCGCCGGCCAAGCGCCGGCGTCCGATCTTTCTGCCATGACGATGCTGAATGCTGCCCGGACGGGCGGCGCGGATTGTCGGATGGTCGGCGCAAAATGTGCTGGCCAAATCGGGCGGGAACGGGGCGGGACGGCCACCGGCCATGACATTTTCATGATTTTTATGCCGGTGGCAAAAAGTGGCGAAATCGTGTCTGGGGCTTTGGAATAATCAGTTTGCCTTCCTACATAGGGACGAACCTTCCGCGCGCCGCGCATCCATTCGACAGGGAATTTTCATGGCCGGCTTTTCCATCCTCGACCTTTCGCCCGTTTCCGAGGGCAGCAATCTCACGCAGGCGTTCGAGAGTTCGCGGCGCATGGCGAAGCGGGCGGAGGAATGCGGCTACAAGCGCTTCTGGCTCGCCGAGCATCACGGCATGCCGGGCATCGCCAGTGCCGCGACATCGCTGGTCATCGCCCATGTCGGCGCCGCAACCTCGACGATCCGCATCGGCTCGGGCGGCATCATGCTGCCGAACCATTCGCCGCTGGTGATTGCCGAGCAGTTCGGCACGTTGGCAGCTCTCTATCCCGGCCGCGTCGATCTCGGCCTCGGACGTGCGCCCGGCACCGACATGCGCACGGCGCAGGCGCTACGGCGCAACCTCGATGCCGGCGCCAGCAGCTTTCCCAACGACATCCTCGAACTCAAGCAACTGATGGGGCCGATGTCGGACAGTCAGCCTATCATCGCCATTCCCGGTGCCAACTCCAACGTGCCGATCTGGCTGCTCGGCTCCAGCATGTACAGCGCCCATCTCGCCGCCATGCTCGGCCTTCCCTATGCCTTCGCCTCGCATTTCGCCCCGGATCTGCTGATGGAGGCGATCACGCTTTACCGAGATCGCTTCACGCCCTCGGAAGAACTCGACCGGCCCTATGTCATGGCCGGCGTCATGGGGGTTGCGGCGGAGACGGACGAGGAAGCCGCCTATCACTTCACCTCGGCGCAGCAGCAATTCGTCAACCTGCGCCGCAACGTCCGCGGCCAGTTCCCGCGTCCGCTGAAGAGCATGGACGGCTTCTGGTCGGAGATGGAAAAGATCAATGTCGAGCACACGCTGCGTTATGCGGTGGTCGGTTCGAAAGAAACGGCAGTAGAAAAGCTCGGCAACTTCATCCGCGAGACGCAGGCCGACGAGATCATCATCTCAATGCCGATCCACGATATCGAGGCGCGCCTGCGCTCGGTGGACATCTTCGCCGACGTGCGCGAGACGCTGGCCGCGCAGGCCTGAGACGGAAAAGGCCCCGCTTCATCTCCTGAAACGGGGCCTTTATGGCGGTTTGCCGGCAGGTCAGGCCGAAAGCTTGGCCAGGACTTCGTCGGACACTTCGAAATTGGTATAGACGTTCTGCACGTCGTCGTCGTCGTCGAGCGAATCGACGAGCTTCATCAGCGACTGCGCCTTTTCTTCATCGACCGGCACGGTGTTCTGCGGCTTCCAGACGGCCTTGACGGTCTCGGCTTCGCCGAGGGTGGCTTCCAGCGCCTTGGAGACTTCGCCGATATCCTCGAAGCCGCAGGTGATGGTGTGGCCGTCCTCGTCGGTTTCCACATCCTCGGCGCCGGCCTCGATGGCGGCGTCCATCACCTTGTCGGCACCGCCGACGGACAGCTTGTAGGCAATTTCGCCGACGCGGGTGAAGGAGAAGGATACCGAGCCGGTTTCACCCAGTGCGCCACCGGCCTTGGTGAAGATCGAGCGGACGTTGGAGGCGGTGCGGTTGCGGTTGTCGGTCAGGGCCTCGACGATGACGGCGACGCCGCCCGGGCCGTAACCCTCGTAACGGACTTCGTCGTAGTTTTCGCCGTCGGCGCCCGACGCCTTCTTGATGGCGCGCTCGATGTTGTCCTTCGGCATCGACTGCGCCTTGGCGTTCTGGATCGCCAGGCGCAGGCGGGCGTTCATCGACGGGTCGGGCAGACCTGCCTTGGCCGCCACGGTGATTTCGCGTGCGAGCTTGGAGAACATTTTCGACCGCACGGAATCCTGTTTTCCCTTGCGGTGCATGATGTTTTTAAACTGTGAATGGCCAGCCATGGCACCCCTGATCACGTCTTATGTTTGGAATGGCGCCTTATAGGAGCGAAACAGCCCGCATTCAAGGAAAAACCGACCATCCTCGGCTCCCGCCGGCGGTGGAACAAATGTGGCGGCTCTCTCGTTTGGACTGCTCACCGCACAGGGAAAGGAACAGCGATGGCAAGTTTCAAGGATGCGCGCGAGGCGCCGGCCAAGCAGCTCTGGGATGAGATCGACGGTATCCATGCCGGGATGCTGGGCGTGGAAAACTCCGGCCTGCTGATGCAGCCGATGGCGCCGCAGACGGATCGAAAGACCAATACCATCTGGTTCTTCACCAAGACGGACGCGGAACTGGTCAAGGCGATCAAGCCCGGTTCGCGGGCGCATTTCTGCGTCGTCGGCAAGGATCACGATTACCACGCCTGCATCGCCGGCCAGATCGAAGTGCGCAAGGATGCGGCCAAGATCGACGAGTTCTGGAATTCCGTGGTTGCTGCATGGTATGAAGACGGCAAGAACGATCCCAATCTCACCATGCTGGCCCTGCATATCGACGACGCGGAAGTCTGGGCGTCGACCGACAGCACCCTGAAATTCGGCTGGGAAATCGCCAAGGCCAATCTCAACGAACACAAGACTCCCGACGTCGGCGTCAACGTCCACCTTCGCTTTGCCTGAAGCCGTCTCTCGTCTCGGGCCTTTATGCCCCGCCGCTCCTCCCCGGCGGGGCATATTGTCGTGCGCCGTTTCGGCAGGCCCGCAAGAGCAAGCGTTTATAGATGCCAGTTCCTTAACCGGCCTTGCCGGAAAAGATGCGGCAAGGCCGGGCTGTCGCAGCGGAAATGCCTTCTAGCGCCAGAAGTCCGGAATGGTTTCGGCCAGCCGCGGGCCGAGGCGCAGCGGCGCGATCTTTTCGGCCAGCCCGGTGCTGTCGGAGATCTCGACGCCGACGCCGCAGATGGTGGCCGGGCCGGAGGCGGCCTCGAAGCGGCCTTTCGGCATCTTGGAAATGAAGCGGTTGAGCGGTTCTTCCTTGTCCATGCCGAGCGAACTGTCGTAATCGCCGCACATGCCGGCGTCGGACATGTAGGCGGTGCCGCCGTTGAGGATCTGGTGATCGGCGGTCGGCACATGCGTGTGCGTGCCGACGACGAAGCTGGCGCGGCCGTCGACGAAGTGGCCAAAGCATTGTTTTTCGCTGGTGGCCTCGGCGTGGAAGTCGAAGACGATGGCGTCGGCCTGCTCCTTGAGCGGGCAGGCGGCCAGGATCGTTTCGGCCGACTTGAAAGGATCGTCGAGTTCCGGATGCATGAACACCCGGCCCATGATGTTGGCAACGAGGATGCGGGCGCCGTTGCGTCCGTAGAACAGGCCGGAGCCGCGTCCGGGGGTGCCGGCCGGATAGTTGGCGGGCCGCAGAAACTGGTCGTGGCGCGTCGCGAAGATCACCGCGTCCTTCTGGTCCCAGACATGGTTGCCGGTGGTCACCACGTCGGCGCCGGCATTGATCGTTTCCAGGAAGATGTCCTCGGTGATGCCGAAACCGCCAGCGGCATTCTCGCCGTTGACGATGACGAAATCCAGCTTGAGGTCGGAAACCAGTCCCGGCAGCCGGTCCCAGACCGCCGTCCGTCCGGTCTTGCCGACCATGTCGCCGAGGAAGAGTAGTCGCATTCTTTATCCGATCCGCCTGGTAAAACGCCTGTAGCCGCTCTCGGTGAGCATGGCATTCAAGCCCACGTCATGTGGCTCCGCCGGCACAGATGCCACTTCTTGGCAGTCGAACGCAATGCCGACCAGTTGCGGGTCCATGTCTTTTTTGTGAAGGCGGTCGATGGCGCGGTCGTAATAGCCCGCACCGTAGCCGATGCGGTGGCCGGTCCTGTCGAAGGCGGACAGCGGCATCAGCAATATATCGGGATCGACCTCCGGTGCTTCGGGGCCGGGACCGGACGTGCCGAAACCGGTACTGACCAGCGGCGCATCGACGAACAACTCGCGGAAGACGATGGTCTGCCTGTCGATGACGACCGGCAGGCAGAGGCGGGCGCCGCGCTCGCGCAGGCGCGCCATCAGCGGCCGCAGGTCCGGCTCCGAGCGGATCGGGAAAAAGCCCGAGATCACCGCGCCGGGCGTAAAATGCAACGTTTCCTCGGCATGGGCAGCCATCGCCAGGCTCTTCTCGATGCGGTCATGGGCAGGGATTGCCTCGCGTAGCTTCAGGCGTTCGGCGCGGATGGCGGCCTTCTGTTCCTGCGGTGTCATTGCGGCATTCTCCTTCGTCCTTCGAACGGCGGAGACTACCGCCGGCCGCCGTTTCTGCAAATGGCCGGATGCGACATCCTGGGTAGCGGAAAGGGGAAGGGTTAAAAACACCAAGGCAAATTATTGGTGAATCGATTAGTTAAATTTCAATGGATTGTCCCTATTCCTGACAAAAAGCAAACTGGCAGTCGAATTGCGGCATAGGGGAAAATGACGCGTTCGACAAAGTTCTGGGGATTTAGGAGCATGAACGACACTCGCATTACCCGCCCGCTCTGGGTGCGGATCACCGCTTGCGGTTTTGCCGCTGTCCTGTTTTCCAGCGCCGCGATCGGCGGGCTGGCATGGTACAGCGAGAAGCAGATGAGCGAGCATGCGCTTGAAACCGAGCTGGCGAGCGATCTGGCGTTCTTCGAAACGGATATGGCGGCACAGAGCCGGAATGCCTCCACCCTGGCCCTGTCGCTGGCCAGCCAGCCGGAGACGGCCGATCTGATCGAGACCAAGTCCCATGACGGGCTTCTGCAGCGCTATTCCGGCAGTTTCCCGGACATCAAGGGCAGCAGCAACCTTGCCCTGATCACCTTCAGCCAGGCGGACGCGACGGTGCTGGCACGCATCCACGAGCCGGATGTCTTCGGCGACAACATTTCCGCACGACGCAAGACCGTCGTTGCCGCAATCAGCGACAACAGGTTGACGGCGGGCATCGAGCCGGGCCGCACGGCGGTCAGCATCTTCGCCTCCGCGCCGGTGGCCAAGGACGGCAAGGTGGTCGGCGTCGTCGATGTCGGCACCAAGCTGACGGAAGATTATTTTGCGCGGCTTGCCAAGGATATCGACGCCAACATCGCGCTGCACCTGCAGCAGGACGGCAAGTTCGTCAAGCAGGCGACGACGTTCCCAGGAGATACCATGCTGTCCGAGGCCGATCTGGCAGCGGCCTTCGACGATCAGAAATTCCATCGCTATGGTGAGCAGGGTGGTCGCATCTATACGGTGACGGCCGTTCCGCTCAAGGATTTCTCCGGCAAGAAGGTCGGCGTGATCGAGATCGCCTCCAACGTGACGCAGCTTGTGGCGCAGACGCAGGAGGCCTTGTGGCTGACGGTCGTCGGCACGGCGGCGATGTCCATTCTCTCGCTGATCGGCTTCCTGTGGTTCGCGCGCTCGATCGCCGGATCGATCCGCGGCGTCACCGATATCATGAGCCGCCTGGCCACCGGCGATCTTTCCGCCGAGGTGCATGGCAAGGACCGTCCCGACGAAATCGGCGCCATGGCGCGGGCCGTCCAGGTGTTCAAGGATGCGGCCGAAACCAACAAGCGGCTCGAACGGGATGCCGAAGAGGCGCGCGCCGCCCAGGAGGCGCAGCGTGGCCGCCAGACGGCGCTCGACAATGCCAAGGCCGAAGATCTGCGCGCCTTCATCCATGCCGTCGAAGACGGGTTCAATTCGCTCTCCGACGGCGACCTGACGGTGCGCATGCGCACCTCCGTCGCGCCGGAATTCGAGCCGATCCGCGCCAAGTTCAACGGCAGCGTCGAAAAGCTGGAAGAGGCGATCGGTTCCGTCGTCGGCGCCGTGCGGGCGATCCGCGGCGGCCTCAACGAAATCTCCTCGGCGTCCGGCGACCTTGCCAAACGCACCGAGCAGCAGGCGGCAAGCCTGGAGGAAACCGCAGCCGCCCTCAGCGAAGTGACGAGCGGCGTCAACGATACGGCCCTCAGCGCCGACCAGGCGCAGGTTGCGACCTCCACGGCGCAACGCAATGCCGAGCGCGGCGGTGAGATCGTCTCCAACGCCGTGTCGGCCATGGTCGAGATCGAGCAGTCCTCCGACCAGATCGGCAAGATCACCGGCGTCATCAACGACATTGCCTTCCAAACCAACCTGCTGGCACTGAATGCCGGCGTCGAGGCGGCGCGTGCCGGCGAGGCAGGCCGCGGCTTTGCCGTCGTTGCCCAGGAAGTTCGCGGCCTGGCGCAGCGCTCCGCCGAAGCCGCCAAGGAGATCAAGACGCTGATCGCCAACTCGACTTCGCAGGTCAAGCGCGGCGTGGAACTGGTGACCGCCTCCGGTACGTCGCTGGAGGAAATCGTCGCCCAGGTCGGCCAGATCAGCGCCGTCGTCGCCGAGATCGCCCGCAATGCCCGCGAGCAGGCGGTGCGCCTGAAGGAAGTCTCCGGCGCTGCCGACCAGATGGACCAGGTGACGCAGCAGAATGCCGCCATGGTCGAGGAAACCACGGCCGCCGCCCGCAACCTGTCGCACGAGACGGAAGACCTCGCCGGCATGGTCGACCGCTTCAAGACGCAGCAGGCCAGGGGTTACGCCCAGCCGGGCGCCGGCCAGTCCTACCGCCGCAACGCTGCCTGAGACCGAAAATTCGACGAAGCCCGTCCGCACTGATCGTGTGGGCGGGCTTCGTCGTTAGGATGGGCTTTGTCGTTAGGATGGTCCGGGCACTGCCGGTCAGAGCCTGATGCGGCCGAGCGTTTTGAGAGCAAAGAACAGGGCGGCGATATGCATCGAGTTGGTGACGCTGCCGGCGGTCACCTGCTGCAGCACGGTTTCCAGCGACATGAGTTCCACGGCGATCTCTTCGCCGGGTTCCAGATGGGGCTCGGCCAGCTTTTCGGCATTGCGGAGCAGCGTCACATGCACGTGGTTGGTCTGCAGTGCCGGATTGGCGGCGAAGTGCCCGAGATATTCCGCTTCACCGGCGCCGTAACCGGTCTCCTCCAGCAGTTCCCTACGCGCGGCTTCCGTCGGCGAAACATCCGCCGCATCGACGCAGCCGCCCGGCAGTTCCAGGTCGATCACGCCGGTTCCATGGCGGTACTGGCGGATCATCACCACTCTGTCGTCCGGCGTCAGCGCCACGGCGACGGCCCAGTCGGGATAGGCAAGCGTATAATAGGGATCGAGGATCGCGCCGTTGCCCGTGACCACCCGCTCGGCGGTGAGGTCCACCCAACGGTCCTTGTGGATGGTGCGGCGGTTTTCAGCCTTCCAGGGCAGGATCATAGGTCGGCTCTGTTGGCTGGTGCCGGCGCGGGGCGGCAGGGGAGGGAAGTGCGATCCACGACGACCGATGGAATGTTTACGATCCTGGGTGCCTACAGAAGTAGGTGGGCGCCGTGTGACCAGGCCCACGAGCCCGGTCAGGGACAGCTCCCTATGGATCGAGTATGGCCCCAGGGATTGTGGTTTCCTGTCGAGAGGCGCAGACCGCAACGGTAATATAGGAAGAAAATCGCCGATCCGCCAGAGGGCTTCGACGTTAATTCAACTCGGCGCCGGGGCGGCCGGTGAGCTTGGCCGTCAGCCCCTGGATACGCGCAGTGACTTCCTCGATCGTCGTCGCCAGAAGCTCCTCGGTGCGGGCCGTCGACGCCCGGTCGTCCTCGCGGGTCGCGGAGATGTTCTTCATCTCGGTTTCCAGCTTCGCCAGCCGCCGCGAGACGTCGGACAGTTCGTCCATGACCATGATGCCGGCCATGACCGTCAGGCGCAGGTCGCCGATTTCGCCGAACTGGCTCTTGAGATGGCCGACATAACGGTCGAAGCGGTCGGCCAGGTCGGTCAGGTGGTCTTCCTGGCCTTCTTCACAGGCCATCCGGTAGGCCTTGCCGTCGATCATCACGGTGACTTGCGCCATGCTGTATTTGCCTTTCGTGCCGCGGCCTGCCGGCGGTTACCGGTCGAGAACCGCCCGGATGGTTTCCATCGCCGTGACCAGGCGGCGCGAAACCTCCCGGTTGACTTCTTCCAGCCGGTTGGCACGGAATTCCGACTGGTCGAGTTCCTGCGCCAGCCGCGAACGGTCGGCGTGGACGCGCCGGACCTCGCCATCGACTTCGCTCTGGTCACGTTCGCGTTCAAATCTCACGTCGATGGCATTTTCAAGATTGGCGAGCGCCGCCTTCAGGCCCATCACTGCCATCTCCACCGTCTTGCCTGCTGCCATTGTCTGTCTTCTTGGCTCCTGGAAACACGGACGAATCGCCGGATCGGCCTCCATTTCGTCGGCCAAACATTATTCTTGCCGGCAAGTGCCCGTCAATCGTCGCGCCCGGCGGTAAATTGTGGATGAGGCCGAATTGCGGATGTTCCGCCCCTGCGACCTTTTGTTCATTGCCGTGGTCAAATGTTAAAAAATCCGGCAACTGCGCCGCGAAGGGGTGCCGGATTTGTTGACTTGCTTCCTCTTCCTGCTATGGATCACGACGCTTCTGGATGTTCGTTTTGCGGACATCTCCCGACACCCGGAACCAGCGGAAAAGCCATGATCTCTCGCGACAAACATAACCGGATGGCGAATGCAATCCGTTTCCTTTCCATGGATGCAGTTGAAAAGGCCAATTCCGGTCATCCCGGCTTGCCGATGGGTGCAGCCGACGTGGCGACGGTTCTCTTCAGCCGCTACCTCAAGTTCGATCCGAAGAGCCCGCTGTGGCCCGACCGCGACCGTTTCGTGCTGTCGGCCGGCCACGGTTCGATGCTGATCTATTCTCTGCTCTACCTCACCGGCTACGAGGACATGGGCATCGAGGATATCAAGCAGTTCCGCCAACTCGGCTCCAAGACCGCCGGCCATCCGGAATACGGCCATGCGTCCGGCATCGAGACCACCACCGGCCCGCTCGGCCAGGGCATTGCCAATGCCGTCGGCATGGCGATCGCCGAACGCAAGCTGGAGGAGGAGTTCGGTTCCGACCTGCAGAGCCACTTCACCTACGTCCTGTGTGGCGACGGCTGCCTGATGGAAGGCATCAGCCACGAGGCGATCGCGCTTGCCGGTCACCTCAAGCTCAACAAGCTGGTCCTGTTCTGGGACGACAACAACATCACCATCGACGGTGTCGTCGGCCTGTCGGATTCGACCGACCAGATCGCCCGCTTCAAGGCGGTCCACTGGAACACGATTGCGATCGACGGCCACGATCCGGATGCGATTGCCGCTGCCATCGAGCAGGCGCAAAAATCCGACCGCCCGACCTTCATCGCCTGCAAGACCACCATCGGTTTCGGCGCGCCGAACAAGGCCGGCACCCACAAGGTGCACGGTTCGCCGCTCGGCGCCGAAGAAATCGCCGCCACCCGCAAGGCGCTGAACTGGGAAGCCGAAGCCTTCGTCATTCCCGATGACGTGCTGTCCGACTGGCGGGCTGCCGGCGAGCGCTCCAAGGATGCCCACAAGGCCTGGGAAGGCCGTCTGGCGGCAACCGAAGCCGGCAAGAAGGCCGAGTTCACCCGCCGTTTCGCCGGCGATCTGCCGGGCAACTTCGACGCCGCCATGGACGCCTACAAGAAGAAGCTGGCCGATGCGCCGCCGGCGGTGGCTACCCGCAAGGCTTCGGAAGACGCGCTGGAAGTCATCAACGGCATCCTGCCGGAAACGATCGGCGGCTCCGCCGACCTGACGCCGTCGAACAACACCAAGACCAGCCAGATGAAGTCGATCACCCCGACCGATTTCTCCGGCCGCTACATGCACTGGGGCATCCGCGAGCATGGCATGGCGGCTGCCATGAACGGCATCGCGCTGCACGGCGGCCTGATCCCCTACGGCGGCGGCTTCATGATCTTCTCGGACTATTGCCGTCCGTCGATCCGCCTGGCCGCCCTGATGGGCATCCGCGTCATCCATGTGCTGACGCATGATTCCATCGGCGTCGGCGAAGACGGCCCGACGCACCAGCCGGTCGAGCACATGTCGGCCCTGCGCGCCATCCCGAACCTTCTGCTGTTCCGTCCGGCCGATGCCGTCGAGACGGCGGAGTGCTGGCAGCTGGCGCTCGAAGAAAAGCATCGTCCGTCCGCCCTGGCGCTGACCCGCCAGAACCTGGCGCCGGCCCGCAAGACCTACGAGGCGAAGAACCTGTGCGCCACCGGCGCCTACGAACTCGTCCCGGCCGACAATGCCAAGGTTTCGATCTTCGCATCCGGTTCGGAAGTCGAGCTGGCTTTGAAGGCGGCGGAAACGCTGGCGCAGAAGGGTGTCGCCACCCGCGTCGTGTCCGTTCCCTGCTTCGAGCTGTTCTACGACCAGTCGGAAGACTACCAGAAGAAGATCATCGGCACGGCATCGGTCAAGATCGCCGTCGAGGCCGCGGTGCGCCAGAGCTGGGATCACATCATCGGTTCGGACGGTGCCTTCGTCGGCATGCATTCCTTCGGTGCTTCCGGTCCGGCCAAGGATCTCTACAAACATTTCAACATCACGGCGGAAGCGATCGTCGCCGCTGCCGAAGCCAAGCTCGCATAACGAGAAGGGGCGTATCCCAGGCGCCCCTCCATCCCAGCACACACGCTTTTTAGGGAGACAAGAATGACTGTGAAAGTTGCCATCAACGGCTTCGGCCGCATCGGCCGCAACGTCCTGCGCGCCATCGTCGAATCCGGCCGCACCGATATCGAGGTCGTTGCCATCAACGACCTCGGCCCGGTCGAAACCAACGCCCACCTGCTGCGCTACGATTCCATCCACGGCAAGTTCCCGGCCGACGTGAAGGTCGAAGGCGACACGATCAGCGTCGGCGGCGGCAAGCCGATCAAGGTGACGGCGATCAAGGACCCGGCGACCCTGCCGCACAAGGAACTCGGCGTCGACATCGCCATGGAGTGCACCGGCATCTTCACCGCCCGCGACAAGGCCGCCGCCCACCTGACGGCCGGCGCCAAGCGCGTCATCGTCTCGGCCCCGGCCGACGGTGCCGACCTGACGGTCGTCTTCGGCGTCAACCACGACCAGCTGACCAAGGACCATCTGGTCATCTCCAACGCCTCGTGCACCACGAACTGCCTGGTTCCGGTGGTCAAGGTCCTGAACGACGCCATCGGCATCGACCATGGCTTCATGACCACGATCCACTCCTACACCGGCGACCAGCCGACGCTCGACACCATGCACAAGGACCTGTATCGCGCCCGCGCCGCCGCGCTGTCGATGATCCCGACCTCGACCGGCGCCGCCAAGGCCGTCGGCCTCGTGCTGCCGGAACTAAAGGGCAAGCTCGACGGCACCTCGATCCGCGTGCCGACCCCGAACGTTTCCGTCGTCGACTTCAAGTTCGTCGCCAAGCGCGACACGACGGTCGCTGAAGTCAACGCCGCCATCAAGGCTGCCGCCGACGGTCCGCTCAAGGGCATCCTCGGCTACACCGACGAGCCGCTGGTTTCCCGCGACTTCAACCACGACAGCCATTCGTCGATCTTCGCCAACGACCAGACCAAGGTTCTCGAAGGCAAGTTCGTCCGCATCCTGTCCTGGTACGACAACGAGTGGGGCTTCTCCAACCGCATGGCCGACACGGCCGTCGCTTTCGCCAAGCTGGCCTGAGCGAAGAACGATCAGGGGCGCCGCATTTCGCCGGCGCCTACCAAACAGTAAAGGCGGCCTCGTTTGCCGGCCGCCTTTCTTTTTGATGCGAGAAGAGAGAATTACCCGGCGCGACGGTACCGCTGCGGCGTTGCCGGTTGGGCCTGCCGGCCGCCATTCGCCAGGACGAACTGGCCGAGGCGCTGGTCCATCTCGCCTGCTTCCGCCGCCAGGCGGCGAATGGCCGAGGTGGTGTCCTGTACCATGCTGGCGTTCTGCTGCGTCACGGTGTCGAGCTCGGAGACGGCGCCGCCGATCGCCTGCAGGGTGTTTGCCTGCTCGCGGGTGGACGACATGATCTCGTGGATGCGGCCGTTGATCGCCTCGACGTGCTCGCCGATGCCGGTCAGCGCCTGTCCGGCCCGCTCCACCAGCGCCACACCGCTTTCCACCTCCACCGTCGATTTCTGCAGGAGGTCGGAGATTTCCTTGGCGGCGTTCGACGACCGTTGCGCCAGTTCGCGGACCTCCTGGGCGACGACGGCAAAACCCTTGCCGGACTCGCCGGCGCGGGCGGCCTCGACGCCGGCATTCAGCGCCAAAAGGTTGGTCTGGAAGGCGATTTCGTCGATGACGTTGATGATCTGGTTGATCTGTCTCGACGAGGTCTGGATCGCTTCCATGGCCGAGATGGTTTCCTGCATCACCTGGCCGGATTCCTCGGTGTTGCGCTTGGCTTCGGCGGCGATCTTCTCGGCCTGTTCGCCGCGGGAAATCTGCACCCGCACCGCCTGGGTGATGGCGCCGATGGCGGCGACCGTCTCGGTGATCGACGACGCCTGGCGATCGGTGCGCTCGGCTAGACGGTCGGCGCCGCCGCGCATCTGTTCCGATCCCTGGCGGACGGCGAGCGAATTGCCGCCGATCGACGACAGCGTTTCGCAGAGGGTGGCCATCGCCTGGTTGAAGTTCACCCGCAGGCTTTCCAGTTCCGGCGGGAACTGGCGATCGATCTGGAAGGCGAGGTTGCCGTCGGCGAGATTGTGAAGGCCTTCGTCCAGGGCTTCGACGACGAGCTGCAGCAGCCGCGCCTCGGCATCGCGGTCGGCCGCGCGCTGCAGCCGTTCCGTTTCGGACTGTTGGCGGGACTCGACGCTGGCCGCCTCCATTTCCCGCTGTTCGATCAGCGAGTGGCGGAAATGCTCGAGCGCCCGGGCGAGCGTGCCGATCTCGTCCTTGCGTTCCTGGTTTCCGACTGCCGTATCCACCTTGCCTTCGGCCACGGCTCGGGTCAGCCCGGCAAGTTTCGAAAGCGGCGCAAACAGCCGGTGTGCGAAAAGGCCGGTAATCAGCGACAGGGCGACCAGCACGGCCAGGCCACTGACGACAAGCACGCCGGCGATCTCCCACGATCCTTCGTTCAGTTCGCTGTCGAGGACGCTTTCAACGACCAGCAGCTTTTCGCCGTCGTAGTCGATCTTGCGCGAATAGCTGCGGGCCTTACCATCGGCGCGGGCGAAATCGGCAACCGTCATGGCGTCGCTGGCAAAGGCGTCCGTCGCGAAGGTGAAGGGCGCCGGGTCGATGGTAACCAGCTTTCCGGCAGCGTCCAGTCCGACCACCCGCCCGTCAGCGCTGATGACCTGCGCCTGTTCGGAGCTTTCCGATGTCAGACCCTTGGCGAGAATGCCGGCGATGATATCGTCGCGAACCTGGAAGAGGACGATGCCTTTCGGCGCGCCCATCTTGATCACCGGCACGGCAAAGAAGATCGCCGGCGTTCCGTCCTCGACCCGCAGGCCGGAAAAGCTCGACGGGGCCGAGTCTTCCGTGGCTTGCGCGGTGTTGTCCTTGCCGGTCCTGAAGGCGATGCCGATGCCGCGTTCGGCCCATGCGCCGGCGGCGATGTTCTGGGCAAAGGCATCGGTCTTCTTGTAGGAATAGATGACGTTGCCGTCGAGATCGGCGATCAGCAGGTCGCTGAAGGCGGAATCCTTGAGGAAGCCGGCGACTTCGGTCTGCGTCTTCTCGTGGCTGGAGTAATAGAAGCCGCTCGGCCCTTCCGGCTTGATCAGCTTTTCGCGCTGGTCGGCGGAGTTCGGGTTGCCGCTGACGAAGACGCCGGTGAGTTCCTTGCCGGCATCGCCGGAATTCTTCTCGATGGTTTTCCAGCCGCTGCGCAGCGAAGTGATAGACATCTGCAACGCCTCGATCTTGGCGATCGACACGGCCTGGCTTTCCAGCTGCGCCAGCTGGTCCTTCAGCATGTCGCCGCGGAACACCAGGATGCTTTCCATCGATTTCAGCGCCTGGCGCTGGAAGATGCCGCTGCTGCTGACATAGGCGAGCACGTTCAGCACGCCGACGGAAACGATCGTCAGCAAGAGGAAGATGGCTGTCACCTTGAAGGACAAGGAGTGGAGTCGTTGCTGCATGTATTCGATCCGCACATGGGCTCCACCGGCAGGACCTGCCGCGGGCAAGCGTCGGGCCGGCCGACACAGGTTTCAATATCCGCCATGTTCGGCCCGCATGCTTAATTCAGGGTAAACACAGGGTGCAGGAAGCATCGATGTTTTTGCTTTGTTCACCTTTGTCTGGCACATAAAGCGCAAGACGGGTAGGGTAGAGCATGCAGAACATCACGCGAATCATCGGTATCGACCCCGGATTGCGCCGCACCGGCTGGGGAATCATCGACGCCCTGGGAAATTCCCTGAAGTTCGTCGCCTCCGGCACGGTGACGTCGGACGGCGACATGGATCTGGCCTCGCGGCTCTGCCAGCTGCATGACGGGCTGGCCGACGTGGTGCACAGCTACAAGCCGGACGAAGCGGCCGTGGAACAGACCTTCGTCAACAAGGACGCCGTGGCGACGCTGAAGCTCGGCCAGGCCCGCGGCGTGGTGATGCTGGTGCCGGCCCGCGCCGGCCTGCCGGTTGCCGAATATGCCCCGAATGCGGTGAAGAAGGCGGTGATCGGCGTCGGGCACGGCGAGAAGCAGCAGATCCATATGATGCTGAAGATCCTGATGCCGAAGGCGACATTCAAGGGCAACGACGCCGCCGACGCGCTGGCCATCGCCATCTGCCACGCCCACAATCGCGGTGGCGCCAGACTGCGGCTGGCGGCGGCCGCAGGATAGGTTTGTTCTTGACTTGTTCCCAAGGTAAGGATAATTCTTACCGTGCAGGAGAACGATGATGCGGGTAACATCCAAGGGCCAGGTCACCATTCCGCGCGACTTGCGGGAGCTTGTCGGCATAGCGCCGAACAGCGAAGTCGTCTTTTCCATTGACGGTGGACGGCTCGTGGTCGAGCCGAAGAACAGCACGCGGGACGTGGAAGATCGTACCCGGCTGGATCGGCTTGCGGAGGCACTCGATCGGTTGGAGGGGTCGGGAGATCAGGATGTCGATGCCGATGCATTGATGTCGATCACGCGTGATCGATGACGCCATGGCTGTGCTGGTCGATACGAATGTGCTGGTGGATGTTGCCGTTCGCGATCCGGCATGGCTTCACTGGTCGCGTTCGCAACTCCTCGCCGCCGCCCGGGGCGGCCCGATCCTGATCAATCCCGTCATTTATGCGGAATTCTCGTATCGCTACGACAGTATCGACGAAGTGGATATGTTGTTGCCCATCCATGAGTTTCGTCGCGAAGCCATTCCCTGGGTGGCGTCTTTCGCCGCAGGGCTCGCTTTTCGGAAATACCGGCGGTCAGGCGGTGCGCACGACCGTATTCTTCCGGATTTCCTGATCGGCGCCCATGCGGCAATCCGCGGCTACACCATCCTCACCCGGGATACCAGGGGATACCGTTCCTACTTTCCCACGGTCGATCTCATTTCCCCCGAAACCCATCCCTGAAGGCATTCTCATCATGATCGGCAAACTCAAGGGCGTGATAGACGAGATCGGCGACGACCATGTGCTCGTCGATGTGCACGGCGTCTGTTATGTCGCCCATTGCTCGTCGCGGACGTTGTCGCGGATCGGCTCGGCAGGCGAGGCGGTGGTGCTGTTCATCGAGACCTATGTGCGCGAGGACCAGTTCAAGCTTTTCGGCTTCCTGTCGGCGCTCGAGCGGGAATGGTTCAACCTGTTGCAGAGCGTCCAGGGCGTCGGTGCGAAGGTGGCGCTGGCAGTTCTGTCGACCTTGACCCCTTCCGAGCTTGCCAATGCCATCGCCCTGCAGGACAAGGCTGCCGTGTCGCGGGCACCGGGCGTCGGGCCGAAAGTGGCGATGCGCATCGTCACCGAACTCAAGAACAAGGCCCCTGCCTTCGCCGGTGACATGGGCGCCAATATCGGCCTCAAGCAAGAACTCGGGGAAGGCGTGGCGCCGGCGCCGGTCGCCGATGCCGTCTCGGCGCTCACAAATCTCGGATACTCCCGCGATCAGGCAGCCAATGCGGTTGCGGCGGCGCTCAAGAACGGCGGCGAGGGGGCGGACAGTGCCAAGCTGATTCGGCTGGGCTTGCGGGAACTGGCGCAGTGATTTGCTTGACCCTATAATCGTTCCTTACTATTTCATTTTTGTAAGGAGATTTTCCATGGGCGTGTATTACGGCACTTTGACATCGAAGGGACAGACCACGGTGCCTGTCGAGGTGAGAAACTTGCTCAATTTGAAGCCCGGCGACAAGATCCGCTACATCCATCGAAACGGCGAGATCGTCATGAAGGCCAAGAACAGGCGGGCGATCGATCTCGCAGGCAGGTTTCACGATCCGGCACGTCCTTCCTTCACGCTGGATGAGGTCGACGATGTTGTCGGGCAAGCGATCGTCGAACGGCTGACGGAACCGAAATGATCGGCCTGGATACGAATATATTGCTCCGGCTCTTCCTCAAGGACGACCCCGAACAATGCAAACTGGTCGAGGATCTGGTCGAGAAGCTTCCCGAAATCGGGCCTGGCTATATCAACCGCATCACGTTGATGGAGTTTGTATGGTTCCTGCGCAGACGATCGGGATTGACGAGAGACGATATCATGGACGGCGTTGCCGGGTTACTGGACTCGGCCGATATTGTGGTCGAAGACGAGCAGGTCGTCGAGGAAACGCTGGATGTTATGAGGAATTCGAAGGTGGAGTTTGCGGATGCATTCATTGCCTTGCGCAATCGTGAGATGGGCTGCCGCGCGACGAAAACCTTCGACAAGACCGCCGCCAGGGCAATACCCGGAATGGAACTTTTGACATGAACGATCCCGCCCGTTTGATCTCGCCGGAAAAGCGCGGTGAAGACCTCGACACGACGCTGCGCCCGCAGACGCTCGACGAGTTCACCGGCCAGGCGGAGGCGCGCGCCAACCTGAAGATTTTCATCGAGGCGGCGAAGAACCGCGGCGAGGCGCTGGATCACGTGCTGTTCGTCGGTCCGCCGGGCCTCGGCAAGACGACGCTGGCGCAGATCATGGCCAAAGAGCTCGGCGTCAACTTCCGTTCGACCTCGGGGCCGGTGATCGCCAAGGCGGGCGACCTCGCGGCGCTGCTCACCAATCTCGAGGAACGCGACGTCCTGTTCATCGACGAGATCCATCGCCTCAACCCGGCGGTCGAGGAAATCCTCTATCCGGCCATGGAGGATTTCCAGCTCGACCTGATCATCGGCGAAGGCCCGGCGGCGCGTTCGGTCAAGATCGACCTGTCGAAATTCACGCTGGTGGCGGCGACCACCCGCCTCGGCCTGCTGACGACGCCGCTGCGCGACCGTTTCGGCATTCCGGTGCGGCTGAATTTTTATACGGTCGAGGAACTGGAACTCATCGTCCGCCGCGGCGCCCGGCTGATGGGCCTCGGAATGACCGACGACGGTGCGCGCGAAATCGCCCGCCGGGCGCGGGGGACGCCGCGCATCGCCGGACGGCTCTTGCGCCGCGTGCGCGATTTCGCCGAAGTGGCGCGGGCGGAGGCCGTGACGCGCGAAATTGCTGATGAGGCGCTGACGCGGCTGCTCGTCGACAATATGGGGCTCGACCAGCTCGACAAGCGCTACCTCAACATGATCGCCGTGAATTTCGGTGGCGGACCGGTGGGCATCGAGACGATCGCCGCCGGCCTGTCCGAACCGCGGGACGCCATCGAGGATATCATCGAGCCCTACATGATCCAGCAGGGTTTCATCCAGCGCACGCCGCGTGGCCGGGTGCTGACGGTGACGGCCTGGAAACATCTCGGCCTGCAGCCGCCGAAAGAGCTTGAGGCCGCGCAGTTCCGCCTTTCCCTGGAGGAGGACGAATGAGTGCCCGCCGCATGATCCGCATGGATGACGGGCAGGGCCGCGTCTTCCAGATGCGGGTGGCCGGGCTTGCCTTCCGCGACGGCCATCTCCTCGTGCACCGCGCCACGCATGAGACGTTCTGGACGCTACCCGGCGGCCGGGCGGAACTGGGCGAAACGTCTGAAGCCACGCTGGTGCGCGAAATGCAGGAGGAGCTTGGCGTGGCCGCCACCATAGGGCGGCTTCTCTGGTCGGTGGAGAATTTCTTCCACTACGACGGGGCCGACTGCCACGAATACGGCCTCTATTACCTGATGGAGCTGCCGGAGAGCTTCCCTTTCCACGCCTGCGACATCGTTCATCGTGTGCAGGACGGGTCGAGCGCGCTGGAGTTCAAATGGGTTCCCGCCACCCGCGAGGCGGTCGCGGCGTTGGACATGCCGCCCTATTTCCTCGCCCGCGAGATCGAAACCCTGCCGGAAAGCCCGCGTCACATCGTCTGGCACGACGGCGATCTGGATTGAGGGTCGGAAGCGCCGATCCGGCATTGCAGGAAAGACCATGACATGAACGAGCATCACCATCCGCTTTCCGGCGAGATCGGCGAGGAGGGGCGGCACCGCCTCATTCAACGCGTCTATTATGAGGATACGGATTTTTCGGGCCTCGTCTATCACGCCCGCTACCTGCATTTCCTCGAACGCGGCCGCACCGACTACCTGCGCTGCCTCGGCGTCGAGCAGAGCCGACTGGTGACGGTGGATGAAGAGGGGCTGGTTTTCGTCGTCCACCGCATGGAGATCGACTTCAAGAGCCCCGCACGCATGGACGACGTGGTGACGATCCTGACGCGGACGGAAAAGGCCGGCGGCGCCAAGATGATCCTGGTGCAGGAAATCCGCCGCGGCGAGACGCTGCTGACCGCCGCAAGGGTCATCATCGCCGTCATCAATGCGAAAGGGCGGCCGCGGCGCCTGCCGGAGGGTCTGGCGGCGCAGTTTACCGGCGTTGCCGCGCAAGGCTGAAAAGCGTTTTTCGCATGGCCGCACGGCCATTGAGCACTTGCAAAATAAACTAAACCGTGAAAGTAAAGTTTTCGTGGTGCAAGACAAAGCCCCGACAGGAGCGCCGCTCGCAACCCTTTACGCCCTTCGACCACGCCCGCTGCAAGTCCGCCTCGTCAGAGGCGGGCGGCTAAGAGACTAACACTCTTTTAACCATAATGGTGTCTTACTGGAATTCAAAGGATGTTGTGCGCTGCACGCCTTCCTTTAACCAAATTTGACAGCAAGAAGGCAGGCTGGAACGTTTCGCTTGACAGGGTGTCCAGCGGTGGCCGCCGGGGCTTTCTTGCAGGATTACTTTGGAACCGCCCGGTCAAGCACCGGGCGTTTGGATTCGGGGATTGTACATCTATGGAACAGGTTGCATTGGAAGCCGCGACGCACGACGTCAGCCTCTGGGCACTCTTCATGCAGGCAGGTCTTGTCGTCAAGCTGGTCATGCTCGGCCTGATCGGCGCTTCGGTATGGACGTGGGCGATCGTCATCGACAAATACATCAGCTTCGGCCGCGCCCGACGCCAATTCGACCAGTTCGAGCAGGTTTTCTGGTCCGGGCAATCGCTTGAAGAGCTGTATCGCACGCTTTCGGAACGTCAGAACACCGGCCTCGGCGCCATCTTCGTGTCGGCGATGCGCGAATGGAAGAAGAGCTTCGAGCGCGGCGCCCGGTCGCCGATCGGCCTGCAGATGCGTATCGACCGCGCCATGGACGTGACACTGGCGCGGGAAGCCGAACACCTGACGGGGCGGCTGTCGTCGCTCGCCACCATCGGTTCGGCCGGTCCGTTCGTCGGTCTGTTCGGCACGGTCATCGGTATCATGACCTCGTTCCAGGCGATCGCCGGTTCCAAATCGACCAACCTCGCCGTCGTGGCGCCCGGTATCGCCGAAGCGCTGCTCGCCACCGCCATCGGCCTTGTTGCCGCTATCCCGGCGGTTATCGCCTACAACAAGTTCTCCGGCGACGCCGGCAAGCTGTCGGCACGCATGGAAGGTTTCGCGGACGAATTTTCTGCCATTCTTTCGCGCCAGATCGATGAGAAGCTGCAGCCTCGCGCGGCTGCACAGTGATCGGCCGGCGGGAGTTTAGCTCATGGGTATGAATCTAGGCGGACAGGGCTCGGGCGGCGGCAAGCGCCGTCGTCGCGGTGGCGGCCATGGTGGTCCGGTCAGCGAAATCAACGTCACGCCGCTGGTCGACGTCATGCTGGTGTTGCTCATCATCTTCATGGTGGCAGCGCCGATGATGACGGTCGGCGTGCCGATCGACCTGCCGGAAACGCAGGCGAAGCCGATGAACTCGGATACGCAGCCGATCACGGTCTCGGTCAATCCTGCCGGTGAAATCTACCTGCAGGAAACCAAGATCGCCATCGACGAAGTGGTTCCGAAACTCGAGGCGATCGCCACGACGGGTTACAACGAACGTATCTATGTCCGCGGCGATACCAATGCGGGTTACGGCACGGTGATGCAGGTCATGGCCCGCATTTCCTCGGCCGGCTTCAAGAACATCGGTTTGGTCACGTTGCAAGAACAGAGTAAGTGAACGGGACGCTATGAAGGGTAGTGTTGTCGCATCAGGTATTCTGCACGGCCTTCTTCTGGCCGCGGCGCTGGTTTCCATCGGCGCCCCGGCTTCCTTTGAAGTGGCCGATGTCGAGGCGTTGCCTGTCGATATCATTCCGGTCGAATCGATCACCCAGACACAGCAGGGTGACGAGAAGGCCGAGATGAAGGAGAAGGCTGCGCCTATTCCGACGACCAAGCCCTCGACCGTCGAGAATGCCGAAAATGCCGGCGACAACGACGTCGACCTGAAGAGCGCCCCGGTGCCGATCACCAAGCCCTCGAACATCGAGACGGCCGCCGCCCCCGAAAAGGTGGAGAAGGTCTTGCCGCAGCAGGACGACGTCGCCAACGAGATCAAGGAAATCCAGCAGGAACAGGAAGCTGCCGCCAGCCAGGAAGTGGCGCTGAAGACCGAACCCAAGGAGGAGGTCAAGCCTGATCCGAAGCCGGAAGTGAAGGCCGAAACGACGCCGGAGCCGACGCCGACGGAAACCGCTGAAGAAGCGCTGCCGGAAAACGTGCCGGTGCCCGTCGCCAAGCCGCTGCAGGAAAAGAAACCGGAAGAGAAGAAGACCGCCGAAGAAAAGCCGACGCCCGAGACGAAGAAGGCGGAGGAAAAGCCGGTCGAGAAAAAGAAGACCGAGACGGCCAACAAGAATTCCGACGACAAGAGCAAGGAAGACAAGAAGAAGCAGGAGACGGCGAAATCGAAATCCTCCAAGCAGAGCGATTTTAACGCCGACGACATTGCAAGCCTCTTGAACAAGACCGACGCCAAGTCGACCGGTGCGAAACGATCGACCGAGACGGCGGCTCTTGGAACCAAGAAGACCACCGGCGGCTCGAAGCTGAGCCAGAGCGAGATGGACGCCCTGCGCGGCCAGATCGAGAACAACTGGTCGGTCATTGCCGGGATCGAAGGCGCCGATGGCGTGGTGGTCCGCGTGACGATGAAGCTCGACGAGACCGGCGATATCATTGGCGATCCGCAAGTGGTCGCCTCCGGTGGATCGGAAACGGCCCGCCGAACCCTCGAAGGCAGCGCCTTGCGCGCCATCATGAAGTCGCGCCCGTTCAAGAACCTGCCGCGCGACAAATATGACGCCTGGAGCGAAGTCGTCGTGAACTTCGACCCCAGCGAATTGCTATAAGTGCTGAAAGGCCAAAGATGATGAAGTGTTCCATGATTCGTCTCCTCGTCCTCCTGGCGGGCATGCTGGCAGGTTTTGCCGCGCCGGCCGGCGCGGTCGTCGAGATCAATATCAACAAGGGTAATGTCGAGCCGCTGCCGATTGCCGTGACCGATTTCGTGTCCGGCAACGATCTGGGTGCGCAGGTGTCAGCGGTCATCGCCGCCGACCTCAAGCGGTCGGGCCTGTTTGCGCCGATCAGCAAGACGGCGTTCATCGAAAAGATCGGCAATCCGGACCAGGCGCCGCGTTTCGAGGACTGGAAGGTCATCAACGCCCAGGCCCTGGTCACCGGCCGCGTCACCCAGGAAGGTGACGGCCGCCTGCGCGCCGAGTTCCGCCTGTGGGATACGTTTGCCGGCAAGCAGCTGACCGGTCAGCAGTTCTACACCCAGCCGGAAAACTGGCGCCGTGTTGCCCACATCATTGCCGATGCGATCTACAAGCAGATCACCGGCGAACAGGGCTATTTCGACACCCGCGTCGTCTTCGTGTCCGAAAGCGGCCCGAAGACGGCCCGCAAGCGCCAGCTCGCCATCATGGACCAGGACGGTTTCAACGTCCGCATGCTGACCAATTCCAACGATATCGTCCTGACGCCGCGCTTTTCGCCGAACCGCCAGGAAATCACCTACATGTCCTTCGAGGGCAACCAGCCGCGCGTCTATCTGCTGCAGCTCGAAACCGGGCAGCGTGAGGTCGTCGGCAATTTCCCCGGCATGACGTTTTCGCCGCGCTTTTCGCCGGATGGCCAGCGGGTGATCATGAGCCTGCAGCAGGACGGCAACGCCAATATCTACACCATGGACCTGCGCTCGCGCACCACGACGCGCCTGACGTCCACGGCGGCGATCGACACCTCGCCGTCCTATTCGCCGGACGGCTCGCAGATCGTCTTCGAAAGCGACCGCGGCGGCCGGCAGCAGCTTTACGTCATGGGTGCCGATGGCTCCGGCCAGCGCCGTATCTCTTTCGGCGACGGCTCCTATTCGACGCCGGTCTGGTCGCCGCGCGGCGACCTGATCGCCTTCACCAAGCAGTCGGGCGGCAAGTTCTCCATCGGCGTGATGAAGGCCGATGGTTCCGGCGAGCGTATCCTCACGACCGGCTTCCACAACGAAGGCCCGACCTGGGCGCCGAACGGCCGCGTGCTGATGTTCTTCCGCCAGAATGCCGGCGCCGGCGGTCCGCAGATGTATTCGATCGACCTGACCGGCTACAACGAGCAGGTTGTCAAGTCGCCGGCCTTCGCCTCCGACCCGGCCTGGTCGCCGCTGCTCGAATAGGGCGGCTGCAGTTGCGGTGCCAAACGTTAACTTGCTTTGCGGCGGGATGTCTCCATCCCGCCTCTTTGTTGCCGCAAAGTCCTGTGACTGAACGATTCCGGGACAAAATTGGCGGTTCATTAACCATACGCGTTGAATGCCGGTTAACCGAAAATGGTTAGAGTCTGGCAACGCTGAAATTTGACTTTGCAAGGAGATCCGTGGCTATGAGCCGTATGAACACCGTGGCGACGAGCCGTATGCAGACCCTCGCACGCAACCCTGTCGTGCTTGCCCTGGCGCTCAGTCTGGCTCTGGCCGGCTGCGCTTCCAAGAAGAACCTTCCGAACAACGCCAACGACCTCGGCCTGAACGGCAACGGCGTCAATGGCGCCGCCACGCCCGGCTCGACGCAGGACTTCACTGTCAACGTCGGCGACCGCATCTTCTTCGATACAGACTCCACGTCGATCCGTGCCGATGCGGCCCAGACGCTCGACCGCCAGGCACAGTGGCTTGCGCAGTATCCGAACTATGCAATTACCGTCGAAGGCCATGCCGACGAACGCGGTACGCGCGAATACAACCTCGCTCTCGGCGCACGCCGCGCTGCCGCGACCAAGCAGTACCTCGCTTCGCGCGGCGTTCCGGCAAACCGCATGAAGACGATCTCCTACGGCAAGGAAAAGCCGGTCGCCGTTTGCGACGACATTTCCTGCTGGTCGCAGAACCGTCGTGCCGTTACTGTCCTCGGCGGCGCCGGCATGTAATCTTCCGGAACACCGGATGTCCGTTCAAAACCCCGTCGCGCGCTCCGCGGCGGGGTTTTTCGTTGCGGGGAGGGGGCCCGGCGGCCCTGTCGCGGCGCCATCGGCCGAAATGCCGGTCCCGGCGGTATTTTTCACCACACTTTGGCCGAACTCCGTTGCTTTTTGACGGTAATTGGAAAAACTCTCCTGACCGCGCCGAACAGGCGCGCCGATTCACGATGACAGGACAAAAGGACATGAAGAAACTTGTCGTGGCGGGAATGCTCGGTTTCGCAGCGCTTTGCGGCCTGCAGGCGACGGCGCATTCCATGCCGCTCTTGGTGCCCCACGCACCGGTGAAAACAGGAGATGCGCGCCAGCCTCTGATCCTCGTTCAGAGCGCCGATCCGACGATCCGCATCCAGGAGCTCGAAGAGCAGATCCGCACGCTCAACGGCCGCATCGAAGAGATGAGCTTCCAACTGCTGCAGATGCAGGAGCAACAGCGCAAGACCCAGGAGGATAACGAGTTCCGCTTCCAGGAGCTGGAAAAGAAGAGCGGCAAGAAGACCGGGTCGCTCGAGACGAACAAGGCGCCGGAAACCGATGTGACGACGATCATCGAGCAGAACCAGGCGACCCCTGGCGTCGAAACCGGCAATGACACGACGGCGAGCACGGCGACCGGCCAGTCCCAGGAAACGCTCGGTTCGATCGAGCTCGACAGCAACGGCAATCCAGTCCGTGCCACCATCAACGAGAATGCCGATAACGGTTCGGGCACTGCGCCCGCAACCGGCACCGGCGCGACGCAGGAAACTGCGTCGCTCGGCAGCGAGGCGCAAGCCTATCAGGCTGCCTACGGCCACGTGCTTTCCGGCGATTACGGCCTCGCCGAACAGGAATTCCAGAGCTACATCGCGCAGTATCCGTCCAGCGCCAAGATCGCCGACGCCAATTTCTGGCTGGGCGAGGCTCTCTATTCGCAAGGCAAATACAACGAATCGGCAAAGACCTTTCTGAACGCCCACCAGACCTATGGCAAATCGCCGAAGGCGCCGGAAATGCTGCTGAAGCTCGGCATGTCGCTGGCGGCCCTCGACAATCGCGATACGGCCTGCGCCACGCTGCGCGAAGTCAGCAAGCGCTATCCCAAGGCATCCCGCGCGGTGATCAACAAGGTCGCCTCGGAGCAGAAGCGCCTGAGCTGCTGATTGCGGCTGGTTGCCCTTTGCCCGCCGATCTTTCTCCGCAAGCCGCCATCAATGCGCTGCTGACCACCATTCACCGCCCCGCGCACCTGCTCGTCGCCATTTCCGGCGGCAGTGATTCCACCGGTCTCCTCGTTCTGCTTCACCAGGCCTTGCGATCCGGTCGCCATCCCCACATTTCCCTTTCTGCCGTCACGGTCGATCATGCGCTGCGATCCGCCTCCGCCGCGGAAGCGCGCGCCGTCGCCGCGTTGTGCGCTCGTCTCGGCATCGCCCATGTCACCAAGGTCTGGAGCGGCGAAAAGCCGGCGCGCGGATTGTCTGTCGCGGCGCGGGAAGCACGCTACCGTCTTTTGTGCGAAGCGGCCGACGAACTCGGGGCGAATGCCATCCTGTCTGCCCACACCGCCGACGACCAGGCCGAAACCGTCGCGATGCGGGCTGCCCGCAACGCCTCGCCGGACAATGCCGGCCTTTCCGGCATGGCGTCCGCGGTTCTTTTGTTGCGCCGGCATTGGCTGCTGCGACCGCTGCTGGCCTGCCGCCGCGCCGATATACGCGCCGTGCTGGGCGAGGCCGGCATCGGCTGGATCGACGATCCGTCGAATGTCGATCCCGCTTATGAACGTGCTCGCATCCGTGCCGCCCTTTCGGCCAGCGGGGAACAGGCAGGCGGCGATCTCGATGCCCGCGCCGCCGTGTCGCAGGCGGCGGCGGCCTTTCTCGACCGGCACCTGACCGTGACCGCATCCGTCGTCGCCGCTTTGAGCCGCGCGGCGCTTGTCTCCACCGAACGCCCGACCCGCCGCTACGCCCTCAACGCCGTCGCAGCCGCCATCGGCGGCCGCGCGCATGGCCTGGCGCTGGAGCCGATGGACCGGCTGCTGGCCATGCTCGACGGTGATGGCGCGGCGAAGACGACGGCCGGCCGGGTGGTTTTCGATCTCAGGCGCGACGGCCTGTACATCACGCGCGAGAGCCGCGATATTTTGCCGCTGCGCGTCGAACCCGGCGACAGAACGATCTGGGACGGCCGCTTTCTCATCCGCAACGGCAGTGCCGAAGTGATCGTGGTCGAAAGTGGTGGGCAGGGCATGAACGGGGATCTCTTCAATGGCCTGCCGCCTGGCGTGGCAAGGCGCGCTTGCGCCGCGCTGCCGTTGGTTTGCGCTGGAAACATTGCGTTTCCGCTCTCGGCGGAGGGAGGCGGCGGTTTGATCGGGACGGAAGTTTTTCTCGCCGCCTACGACCGTTTTTTGCCATTGTTCGACCGTAAACTGGCAAATGTCCTGGCGCTTCGTCTCGGTCGTGGTGAATATGCGTTACCGTTTCACGACTTGTTGACGGAAAACGCATGTTGACTTGCAGTTTGCCTTGGCAATAACGGGCCGCAACCCTATGTTATAGGCACAGTCCTGTGCCTGCATGGCAGGTGGACGATTCAGGTTCCGGGGAGTTCAATGAACCCAAATTTTCGAAATATCGCCTTGTGGGCCATCATAGCCCTGCTGTTGATCGCACTCTTCAGCATGTTCCAGACGGCGCCGACGCAATCGGGTTCACGAGAAATTCCCTATTCGCAGTTCATTCGCGAGGTCGATTCCGGCCGCGTCCGTGACGTGACGGTGACCGGCAATCGCGTCATCGGCAGCTATGTCGAGAACGGCACCACGTTCCAGACCTATTCTCCCGTCATCGACGACTCGCTGATGGATCGCCTGCAGAACAAGGGCGTGACCATCGTGGCGCGTCCGGAGACGGATGGGTCGTCCGGCTTCCTGAGCTATCTCGGCACGCTGCTGCCGATGTTGCTGATCCTCGGCGTCTGGCTGTTCTTCATGCGCCAGATGCAGGGCGGTTCGCGTGGCGCCATGGGATTCGGCAAGTCGAAGGCGAAGCTTTTGACGGAAGCGCATGGCCGCGTCACCTTTGACGATGTCGCCGGCGTCGACGAAGCCAAGCAGGATCTCGAAGAAATCGTCGAATTCCTGCGTGACCCGCAAAAATTCCAGCGCCTCGGCGGCCGTATTCCGCGTGGCGTGCTGCTCGTCGGCCCTCCGGGCACGGGTAAGACGCTGCTCGCCCGCTCGGTCGCCGGCGAAGCCAACGTGCCGTTCTTCACCATTTCCGGTTCGGACTTCGTCGAAATGTTCGTCGGCGTCGGTGCGAGCCGCGTCCGCGACATGTTCGAGCAGGCGAAGAAGAATGCGCCCTGCATCATCTTCATCGACGAAATCGACGCCGTCGGCCGCCATCGTGGCGCCGGTCTCGGCGGCGGCAACGATGAGCGCGAACAGACCCTCAACCAGCTGCTGGTCGAGATGGACGGTTTCGAGGCGAACGAAGGCATCATCCTGATCGCCGCCACCAACCGCCCCGACGTGCTCGACCCGGCATTGCTGCGTCCCGGCCGGTTCGACCGCCAGGTCGTCGTGCCGAACCCGGATATCGTCGGCCGCGAGCGTATCCTCAAGGTGCATGTGCGCAACGTGCCGCTGGCGCCGAACGTAGACCTCAAGGTTCTGGCCCGCGGTACGCCTGGTTTTTCCGGCGCCGATCTGATGAACCTCGTCAACGAAGCGGCCCTGACGGCAGCGCGGCGCAACAAGCGCGTCGTCACCATGCAGGAATTCGAGGACGCCAAGGACAAGATCATGATGGGCGCCGAGCGCCGCTCGTCCGCGATGACCGAAGCCGAAAAGAAACTGACCGCCTATCACGAAGCCGGTCATGCGATCACCGCGCTCAAGGTGCCGGTGGCTGATCCGCTGCACAAGGCGACGATCATTCCGCGCGGCCGTGCGCTCGGCATGGTCATGCAGTTGCCGGAAGGCGACCGCTATTCCATGAGCTACAAATGGATGGTGTCGCGCCTGATCATCATGATGGGCGGCCGTGTTGCCGAAGAGATTACTTTCGGCAAGGAGAACATCACCTCGGGTGCTTCCTCGGACATCGAGCAGGCGACCAAGCTGGCGCGCGCTATGGTGACCCAGTGGGGTTTCTCCGACGTGCTCGGCCATGTCGCTTATGGCGAGAACCAGCAGGAAGTCTTCCTTGGTCACTCCGTGTCGCAGAGCAAGAACGTCTCGGAATCCACCGCCCAGAAGATCGACAGCGAAGTTCGACGCCTGATCGACGAGGCCTATACCGAAGCAACGCGCATCCTGACCGAAAACCACGACGGTTTCGTCGCGATTGCCGAAGGGCTTCTGGAATATGAAACGCTGACCGGCGAAGAGATCAAGGCACTCCTCCGGGGCGAGAAGCCCCAGCGCGATCTCGGCGACGATGCGCCGACGAGCCGCGGCTCCGCCGTGCCGAAGGCGGGCGCCAAGAAGGACGGGCCGATCGCCAAGGGTGACGAACCCGAAGGCGGTTTCGAGCCGCAACCGCACTGACCCACATTCGATCGTTTTTAAAACCGCCCGGCGCCGAAAGCCGGGCGGTTTTGTTTTGCCCGGTTCCGGCCGGGATAACTGCATGGCGGTCAGCTTGCGATAAGTAACGCGATGTAATGGATATTGACGTTATTTGACGTGCCGATGTCCGCGCTTTGTGGCATGACAGCGCCGATAACGGGCGGAAGACAGCCGCCGCACACAGACGCATGGAAGCCGTGCCGGCGCCAGACACCGTTTGTTGTCCATGGCGCCCATGCGCCCGCAACCGGCGCACCCGATGCAGGTGCGCCCCATTTCGAGGGTAGATTATGAAGCGTCGTTATTTTGGCACTGACGGTATTCGCGGGCAGTCCAACACCTTCCCGATGACGCCCGATCTCGCCATGCGGGTCGGCATTGCCGTGGGCACCATCTTCCGCCGCGGTACGCATCGCCATCGTGTCGTCATCGGCAAGGATACGCGCCTTTCCGGCTATATGCTGGAAAATGCCATGGTGGCCGGTTTTACCGCCGCCGGCGTCGATGCTTTCGTTCTCGGCCCGATCCCGACGCCCGCCGTTGCCATGCTCACCCGCTCGCTGCGCTGCGATATCGGCGTGATGATCTCCGCTTCGCACAATCCTTACGAGGATAACGGCATCAAGCTGTTCGGCCCGGACGGTTACAAGCTCTCCGACGAGATCGAGATGCAGATCGAGGACCTGCTCGAGAAGGATCTTTCCAGCCAGCTCGCCAAATCCGACGATATCGGCCGGGCCAAGCGCATTGACGGCGTGCATGACCGCTACATCGAGTTCGCCAAGCGTACCCTGCCGCGCGACGTGACCCTGCAAGGCCTGCGGGTGGCGATCGATTGCGCCAACGGTGCCGCCTACAAGGTCGCTCCCGCCGTGCTTTGGGAACTCGGCGCCGACGTCGTCACCATCGGCGATACGCCGAACGGCACCAACATCAATCTCGATTGCGGTTCGACCCATCCAGCGGCACTGCAGAAGAAGCTGCACGAGGTGCGCGCCGATATCGGCATCGCGCTCGACGGCGACGCCGACCGCGTGATCATCGTCGACGAAACCGGCACGATCGTCGACGGTGACCAACTGATGGCGGTGGTTGCCGAAAGCTGGGCCGACGACCAGATCCTCAAGGGCGGCGGCATCGTCGCCACCGTCATGTCCAATCTCGGGCTCGAACGCTTCCTGGATGGCAAGCGCCTGACGCTGGCGCGCACCAAGGTCGGCGACCGCTACGTGGTCGAGCACATGCGCCAGAACAATTTTAATGTCGGCGGCGAGCAGTCCGGCCATATCGTTCTCTCGGATTTCGGCACCACCGGCGATGGCCTTGTCGCCGCCCTGCAGATCCTCGCCTGCGTCAAGCGCTCCGGCAGGACGGTGAGCGAGGTGTGCCGCCGTTTCGAGCCGGTGCCGCAGCTTTTGCGCAACGTCCGCATCTCCGGCGGCAAGCCGCTGGAAGACGGCATCGTCAAGCAGGCGATCGCCGATGCCGAAAGCGAACTGGCCCGCTCCGGCCGCCTGGTCATCCGCCCCTCCGGCACCGAGCCGCTGATCCGCGTCATGGCGGAAGGTGACGACCGCATTCAGATCGAGCGCATCGTCAACGATCTCGTCGGCGTCATCGCCAATGTGCGGACGGCTGCATAGAGAACCGCTCCCTCTTTCCCAAAGTATCTTATCAAATGCCGTGCCACTCAGTTGGTACGGCATTTTTTTTTCGGAATGTCACCATTATTTTTTTTAATTCACCCAATTGGGTGAAGCGGAGAATCTAGGGTCGTGTTATAATTATTTCCCCTATAATGTAAGTATATTATTTGATTTCTATTGTATTTATGAGATTAACTATAGAAGAATATAGTATTTTTGTCAGATTGACATCTTTTGATACATATAATTATTCTGTTTTTGCGTCATCACTGGCGCATGAAAACAATATTAAACAGGGATTAATAGTTATGAAGCGTAAAATATCGACAGCCACAGCCGCAATAGCAGTCACGATTGCAAGCTTGGTCGGCCTCAGTGCGGTGCCTGGTGTTGCAACTGCTGAAACGTATAGCGCTAGGAAATATGTGAACCGGGATGTTTGTTACCGTGCCCGCAAGGTCCCAGGCACATATGTGTACGATACGCGCGGCATTCCGGTGACCGGAGAATCCCGCAGCTGGTCTGGCAACATGCAGAGCAACGGTGCAAAGATTCGCAACCGCTGGAATGCGCCGGTTTTCATTCAGACGGAACGTATGGTCGAGGACCAGCACGTCACGCTGGTTCCGGTTCCGTGCTAATCGAAGTGAACAAGGGCGGCGACTTTCGCCGCCCTTGGCATTTTAACGATAGGAGAGATTTGCCATGAGACCGGTTTTTGCCTGTGCTCTACCGATGTTCGTCGCTGCTTTCTATCTGGCAAGCAAGGCGGCCTCCGCCGACGAACTATCCCACCGATTGCTGAGCCTTGCGTTTGTCTCTTCGTCGGCGGATATGCATCTGGATGCGCCTGGGACCGCAGGCGTGGCGGCCGGGCGCGAGTTTGAGGATGGCCGGGTGCTCACGGCGCGCGATATCCTGAAACAATTTGAAGTCCAGCCCCAGACGAGAGAACCCGGCGCACTTTTTCGCAATGCCAGCCTTATCGTTTCCATCGTCGACGAAGCCGGTTCGGTTGCTGTGTCGGAAGAATTGTCGGCCTGCCGGGAACTTGATATCTTCGTGACACCGGATCAGACTTTTGCGGAAAAGGCCAGTTGTGACGGTCGGGTCTACGCCTATCTCGCGGGCAAAGAGGGAATTCTGATCAGCGCCGACGGGAAACCTTTTCGCCACTATCGACTACAAGCCGGCATGTATTCGATCAACGGAATTCCGTTTCGCATCTATTGAATGATCGGGGCGGGAACTGACGCCTTGCGAAGCAGTGCCGCCTGGGCGGGAATGGCCCGGAAAAGTGCGAGCACCTGGGGTGGAACCTCGGGAATTTCCCGGTCCGCAAAATTCCTGATGTAGCGAAGACGGTCGCCGTCGGTACAAACCCGGTCAGCAGGAAGCCCGCGATGAAAGCGGGAGTAACAGGTTTGTTCACCCTGTTTTTCCACGAAAATGTAGTCTGCCTCGCGGGTATCGGCCGCGGTCGGCGGCTTCAATTGGGTGACGCACCCGCTTGTAATCGTTGCAATAAAAAAAATCAGAATGAAGCGCATGGCAGACACCGGATTGATGATTCCTTATCATCATCCTCGCAAGCGTATGGTTAACAACGCATAAACAAAGGAAATAGCCGTTTCTTGAAAACGGGAATAAAAACCGTATAATGCAATTAACAGGTTGTATTTCTATTTCTTATTGCAAGGGCAGACTCGCTGGATACAACTATGTTTTCTGCTGCTGAGACACTTGAAAAGATATATGAAGCGGCCTTCTTTCCGCAGAATTGGTACCAGATCCTCGACCATATGGCCGAGGCCACCAATGCCCAGGGGACGTCCCTTGTCAGCACCAGTTCGCCGACCACACATTGGCTCGCATCTGAAGCGCTCGAGGACATGACGCAGAAGATGATCGAGGAAGGCTGGGTGACGCGGAATGCCCGTGCCGAAAAACTGCTCAGCATCGAACAATTCGGTTTTGTCGACGAGGCGGAACATTTCAGCGAGGCCGATTACAACGCCATCCCGATCTTTACCGACATGATGCAGCCGCTCGGCTACGGTTTCGGAACGTCGACCTTCATTAGCACGCCGAGCGGCGACAGGATCATCGTTGCCGTCGAGAAGAAGAAAGTCACCGGACCGGTCGAAAAATCGGCTATCGCCTATCTAGACCAGTTGCGCCCGCATCTCGCCCGGGCGGCGATGATGTCGAGCCGACTGGAATTCGAACGGATCAATGCTGCCGTTGAGGCTTTGCAACTGACCGGCCTGCCGTCCGCAGTTCTGACCTTCGATGGCAGGGTCATGCTCGCCAACACGCTTCTGGAGGGGTTTGCGCCGCAGATCGGCATCGTCGCGCGCGACCGGCTGCGGTTTGCCCATGTGCCGGCGAACGACGTGCTGGCGAATGCCATCAACCAGCTCCAGTCGGGTGCTCTACATCTCAAGTCGGCCAGCCGCTCGTTTCCCTTGCCGCGATATGAGGACGCGCCGCCGGCGATCGTTCATCTCGTGCCCGTGCTTGGCGATGCCCGCGACGTTTTCGTGCGGGCGGCCTTCTTTCTGGTGGTGACGCCCGTCGACCGGACGCGGGTGCCGACGGCGGAGACGATCGGTGGACTTTTCGATCTTTCTCCGGCCGAGGCGCGCGTGGCGCGGTCGCTGGCGGCTGGAAACGATGTCGGTGGGACGGCGTCGACGCTCTCGCTCAGTGCCGAAACCGTGCGCAGCCACGTCAAGGCGATCCTGGCCAAATCCGGCATGTCCCGGCAGACCGATTTCGTCGCAGCTGTCGCAAGTATCCGGCCCATCGCCTGAACGCCGATGTCTTTGCAGCCTACCGGCCTTCTTCAGGCGCCTTGTCGTCTTCGCTTCCGCCCAGGACGATGAGGATGTGGTTGTGCAGCAGGAAAGTTACCAGGAAGATCGGCACGGTGATCGGCCATAGCAGGCAGACGAGGATGCCGCCTGCCGCGCCCCAGGTCCAGAACCTCTCCGTACCGGACTTGTACTGTTCGCAAAAGGTCAGGAGAGCGCCGGCCAAAGCCGGCAGGGCCCAAAGTAGGACGACAATGAGGATTCCGGTGGACATGTTCGGCTGCTGATCCTTCGACTGTCTCATCATCCTCATTTCGGCACAGAAGTCTTCACCCGTTTGGGGGAAGCTTCGGAAATGGAAGTCGAGGCTTCTGCGGAAAGACGGAAGCGGCAATCGGTGCGAACGAAGGCAAGACGTGCTAGGTTAAGCTTTCGTGAAGCAATATTTTCTGCGTATCTTTAACCAGCTTCGTTAGCAACTCGCGGCGTTCAGCAGCCTCTTTTAATCGGCTTTTAACCTTTACGCTTCATTATCCATAACGAATTGGAAATATTGGCCGGTTTCGACCCAGCCAATTGCAAAACGGACCTGGAGTTGAAGCTATGAAGATGAGCGTGTTCGGCGCATTCGCCGTCTTACTCGTGAGTACCTCTGCTTTCGCGGCTGATCTTTATCAGCCCGAGCCGATACAGCCGATCGAGGAACAACCGGTGACGGTCACGGAGGCCAGCGGCTGGTATCTGCGCGGCGATGCCGGTTATTCGTTCAATCACCTGCGCGGCGCGAAGTTTTTCCAGGGCTCGAACTCGTATGAGCGGGATTTCGACCATTCTTCGTTGCGCGACGCCTTCACGCTCGGCGCCGGTGTCGGTTACCAGGTCAACCACTATCTGCGCACCGACCTGACGTTCGACTACATGTTCCGCTCGAAGTTCAACGGCTCGACCAGCGGCGGCGGTTCCGATTTCGGCGCCTGCGTCCTTGCCTGCACCTCGAAGGACGTCGCTTCGCTGACCGCGTTCAGCCTGCTCGCCAACGCTTATGTCGATGTCGGCACCTGGGGTTCGGTCACGCCTTACGTCGGCGCCGGTATCGGCGGCACCTACGTGAAGTGGGACAAGCTGAAGAACACCTCGTGCTCCGACAGCGATCCGACGAACTGCGACGGTACGGTCGAGCATGGCGGCAAGGGCAGCTGGCGCTTCACCTATGCCCTGATGGCCGGTGCTTCGGTCGATGTTACCTGCAACGTCAAGGCCGATGTCGGCTATCGTTTCCGCCACGTCGATGGCGGCAAGATGTTCGGATACGCCTCGAACGGCGGCCCTGGCTACGACAAGGGTTTCACCTCGCATGAGGGCCGCGTCGGCATGCGCTACATCTTCAACGGTTGCGCCGAGCAGGCCTACATTCCCCCGGCGGACATTCCGCTGCAGCAGCCGATCTACAAATAATCGACCGCCGATACGTTCGAGAAGCCGTCCGGATCTTCCTCCGGGCGGCTTTTCGCGTCTGCCCGTATGTTTCGCAAAGCTTAAGGAACATGCTTAACGGGTCGTTAACCGAACAGGATCATAGTTAATGTGGTTCTAATTTTAAAACGGGATAGCTGTGATGATCCGGTCCTGTGTATTTCTGACGGCGGCGGTGCTGGCCCTTGGCCTTGGCGGCGCTGCGCGTGCGGCCGATGAGGTGCCGGATCTGTTCGCGCCCGAAATCACCACGACGCCGGCGGCGACCGGCTGGTACCTTCGCGGCGATGTCGGCTACACCGGCTGGACCGGCGACGAGGGAGCCGGTTACACCGCTTATGACGCAGGCGGCGCGGTGACGGCGCGCGGTTTCGACGATGCCCGCTTCTCCCATCCCGTTTCTTACGGCGTGGGTGTCGGTTACCAAGTCAACGACATGTTTCGTGCCGACGTGACGGCGGAGACTTTTCGCGACCGGTTCAACGGCGACGTCGATTTTGGCGGTGCCTGCGTTGCCGGTCCGGCGGCTGCGGCCTGCGGTTCGAAAAGCAGCGCGGTCTATCGCGGCGTCGGCATCCTGGCCAATGGTTATGTCGATCTCGGCACGGTCGTCGGTCTGACACCCTATATCGGCGCCGGCGTCGGCGCGACGCAGCTTCGCTGGGGCGATGTTTCCATGACGGCCTATTGCGCCGATGGCGGGATCAACTGCGTCGGCGGCGGCTCTGGCCGCTACGACGGCCGCAACAGCTGGCGTTTTACTTATGCCTTGATGGCCGGTGTTTCCTACGATGTCAGCGAGCGGATCAAGCTCGATGTCGGTTACCGCTACAGCGACATTGCCGGCGGCGACATGTTCGGCCCGGCACCGGATGGCAGCGGCAGCATTCGCGGCGATGACGATGGTTTCTCGCGCCATGAGATCCGCGCCGGCTTGCGGATCAGCCTCTGGTAGTTATGGCTTGCCATGCGCGGCAACGATCCCGTTCCGAAACGAATCAGCGGCATCCGAACTGGCGTTGCTCGTGGATAAGTTATTGATACCGCTTCAATAAGCATCGGTGAAATTCCTGCCGGGCAGGGCCTTTCCTCGTGCCGTTAAAGCTTGATTAACCCTGGGCCTTCGCAGAACGGCCCCTCGGCCACTTTCGCCTGCAACTGCCTCGCGCTCGCTGTAACGTCCGCGGCAGGAGGTGATTCGCGATGATTATGCGACAATGCATCTTTGCCTACAGTCACATACAGACCGCGTTGCAGATTGCGACGGAACAGCCGGAATGTGAGGAACTGATCGCTCCGCTGGCCCATGCATTGGCGGAAATCCGGATCGTGCAAGGCAAGATCCAGCAATGCAACCGGACGCGGGACAACGTCGTGCCGCTTCGGGTAGCTGATTGCCGATCGAAGAAGGATGGCGACGACGCCGCCTCGAACTGAGATCTCTGCGGGCTGCGACAGATCCCATGTCGCAGCCCGCCAAAAAATTTTCCTCTTCGCGACTTTGCCTTCTTGACTGTGACGGTCCATCTCTATAGCAACGGCGTCAGGACACTCCTCCCTAACGAGGAGCTTCTATCTGGAAGGATAGCCAATGACGACGTTGAAGAAGCCGGACCTCCGTCCGGGGAATCCGCATTTTTCTTCTGGCCCTTGCTCGAAGCGCCCCGGTTGGTCGCTGACAGCCCTGCAAGATGCAGCACTCGGCCGCTCCCACCGCGCAAAAATCGGCAAGAACAAGCTCAAGCTGGCGATCGACCTCACCCGTGAGGTTTTGAACGTGCCCGCGGATTACCGCATCGGCATCGTGCCGGCTTCGGACACCGGCGCCGTCGAAATGGCACTCTGGTCGCTGCTCGGCGCCCGCGGCGTCGACATGGTCGCGTGGGAAAGTTTTGGTTCGGGCTGGGTTTCCGATGTCGTGAAGGAGCTGAAGCTCCAGGACGTCCGCAAGTTTACCGCCGATTACGGCCTGCTTCCAGATTTTTCCAAGGTGGATTTCGACCGCGACGTGGTCTTCACCTGGAACGGCACCACCTCGGGCGTGCGCGTTCCGAACGCCGATTTCATCCCGGCCGAACGCAAGGGCCTGACGATCTGCGACGCCACGTCGTCGGCTTTTGCCCAGGACATGGATTTTTCGAAGCTCGACGTCGTCACCTTCTCCTGGCAGAAGGTGCTGGGCGGCGAGGGCGCGCATGGCATGCTGATCCTCTCGCCGCGCGCCGTCGAGCGGCTGGAAAGCTACGATCCGGCCTGGCCGTTGCCGAAAATCTTCCGCATGACCAAGGGCGGCAAGCTGATCGAAGGCATCTTCACCGGCGAGACCATCAATACGCCGTCGATGCTCTGCGTCGAGGATTATATCGATGCGCTCACCTGGTCGAAGTCCATCGGCGGCCTCAAGGCGCTGTTTGCCCGCGCCGACGCCAATGCGCAGGTCATCCATGATTTCGTCGCCCAGAACGACTGGATCGCCAACCTTGCCGCCGATCCGGCGACGCGCTCCAACACCTCGGTGTGCCTGAAGATCGTCGACGCCCAGGTCGCGGCACTCGATGCGAGCGGCCAGGCCGATTTTGCCAAAGCCGTCGTCGCCCTCCTCGAAAAGGAAGGCGTCGCCTTCGATATCGGCGCCTATCGCGATGCCCCGTCGGGCCTGCGCATCTGGGCCGGTGCGACCATCGAGACGGCTGACATGCAGGCGCTGATGCCCTGGCTTTCCTGGGCTTTCGAGACCCAGAAGGCAGCACTTTCCCAGGCTGCGGCCTGATTGTTGCGTCGGCTTCGCCCGCAAGGCGAAGCCCCATTCTTCCATCGTTGACAATTTTTCAGGAGGCCTTCATGGCACCGCGCGTTCTCGTATCCGACGAACTGTCGGAAACTGCCGTCCAGATTTTTCGCGATCGCGGCGTAGAGGTGGATTTCCAGCCGAAGCTCGGCAAGGACAAGGACAAGCTCGCCGAGATCATCGGCAATTATGACGGCCTTGCCATCCGCTCCGCCACCAAGGCGACGGAAAAGCTGATCGCCAGCGCCACCAACCTCAAGGTCATCGGCCGCGCCGGCATCGGCGTCGACAACGTCGATATCCCGGCCGCCTCGCGCCGCGGTATCATCGTCATGAACACGCCGTTCGGCAACTCGATCACCACCGCCGAACACGCCATCGCGCTCATGTTCGCCGTCGCCCGCCAGCTTCCGGCCGCCGATAGTTCCACGCAGGCCGGCAAGTGGGAAAAGTCGAAGTTCATGGGTGTCGAGATCACCGGCAAGACGCTCGGCGTCATCGGCGCCGGCAACATCGGCTCGATCGTCTGCTCGCGGGCGCTTGGCCTGCGCATGAACGTGCTGGCCTACGACCCCTTCCTCTCGGCCGAACGCGCCCAGGAAATGGGCGTCACCAAGGTCGAACTCGACGAATTGCTGGCCCAGGCGGATTTCATCACCCTGCACGTGCCGATGACCGACAAGACGCGCGGCATCCTCAACAGGGAAGCGCTGGCCAAGACCAAGCCCGGCGTGCGCATCGTCAACTGCGCCCGCGGCGGTCTCGTCGATGAGGCGGCGCTTGCCGAAGCGCTGAAGTCCGGCCACGTCGCCGGCGCCGGCTTCGACGTCTTCGAGGTCGAGCCTGCCACCGAAAGCCCGCTCTTCGGCCTGCCGAACGTCGTCTGCACGCCGCATCTCGGCGCCTCGACCACGGAAGCGCAGGAAAATGTCGCCCTGCAGGTGGCCGAGCAGATGTCGGACTACCTGATGAAGGGTGCCGTCTCCAACGCCATCAACATGCCGTCGATCACCGCCGACGAAGCGCCGCGGCTAAAACCGTTCATCAGGCTCGCCGACGTTCTCGGCGCCTTTGTCGGCCAGGTCACGGAAAGCGCCATCAAGGAAATCGAGATCCTGTACGACGGCGCCACCGCGACGATGAACACCAAGGCGCTGACCTCGGCGCTGCTCGCCGGCCTCATCCGGCCGCAGGTGGCCGACGTCAACATGGTTTCGGCCCCTGTCATGATCAAGGAAAAGGGCGTCATCCTTTCCGAAGTCAAGCGCGACAAGACCGGCGTCTATGACGGCTACATCAAGCTGACCGTGACCACGGCCAACCAGACCCGTTCGGTTGCCGGCACGGTGTTCTCCGACGGCAAGCCACGCTTCATCCAGATCAAGGGCATCAACATGGATGCGGATGTCGGTCAGCACATGATCTACATCTCCAACACCGACGTGCCCGGCATGATCGGCTTCATTGGCACGACGCTCGGCGAAGCCAAGGTCAACATCGCCAACTTCCAGCTCGGCCGCGACAAGCAGGGCGGCGATGCCATCGCGCTGCTCTACGTCGATGGCGTGGTCACCGACGACGTGCTGGACAAGCTGCGCTCCAACCCGGCGATCCGCCAGGCGAAGCTGCTGACCTTCAACATCGACTGATCGTTTTTCCTCCCGGGAAATGTGTAAAACCCCGGCGCCGTCCTGGCGCCGGGGTTTTGCTTTTGCGGCTGAGCTGGCACTGGCTGACCCCGGCAAGGCCGGCGAGCTTGGCCAGTCTCGCGGCGGCAGACGGATCGTCGTCGATCCTCCCGCCGTGACCGCCATGATGCCGGGCAGGTCACAGGGCAGGGCGCGGAATGTGTTCATCCGCGTCTTGCTTCAACGGTTGCGCTGTTCCGGCCGGCATTCGTGCATCATCACCGCCTGGCGGGGCAGGTGCAACATGCGCCGGCCGGCTTTCCGCCCTTGAAACGCCGGGCATTCCTTTCTATATCGGCGGCAATTCTTGTCATGGCCGGCGCTGCCGGAGTATGGTCTCAAGGGCAGATCGCGGTGTTGCCCTCTTTCTCATGACATGTGCCGCGCTTGATTGAAGATTGGCGAGACGCCCGTGAATACGCTCGATTTTGACAAGAAGCCCGAAGACACGCGCATCGTCGTTGCCATGTCGGGTGGCGTCGACAGCTCGGTGGTGGCCGGCGTGCTGAAGCGCGAAGGTTACGACGTGCTGGGCATCACCCTGCAGCTCTACGATCACGGCGCCGCGGTGCATCGCGCCGGCTCCTGTTGCGCCGGCCAGGATATCGACGATGCGCGCCGGGTCTGCGAAACGCTCGGCATTCCGCATTACGTGCTCGATTACGAAGCCCGCTTCCGCGAGACGGTGATCAATCCCTTCGCCGAAAGCTACGTCGCCGGCGAGACGCCGATCCCCTGCGTCGCCTGCAACCAGACCGTCAAGTTCGCCGACCTCTTGGCGACGGCGCGGGAACTGGGCGCCGACGCGCTGGCGACCGGCCACTACATCCGCTCGCGGCCCAATCCCGCTCCGGGCCTGCCGAACCGCCGCAGCCTCTACCGGCCGATCGATTCCGATCGCGACCAGAGCTATTTCCTGTTCGCCACGACGCAGGAACAGATCGACTACCTGCGTTTCCCGCTCGGCCATCTCTCCAAGGCGGAAACGCGGGCGCTCGCCGAAGACATGGGTCTCGTCGTCGCCAAGAAGGCGGATAGCCAGGACATCTGTTTCGTGCCGCAGGGCAAATATTCCGACATCGTCGCCAAGCTGAAGCCGAACGCGGCGCTGGCCGGCGATATCGTCCATCTCGACGGCCGCGTGCTCGGCCGCCACGACGGTATCCTGCACTACACCATCGGCCAGCGCCGCGGCATCGGCATCGCCACCGGCGATCCGCTCTATGTCGTCTATCTCGACGCCCGCTCGCGCCGCGTCATCGTCGGCCCGAAGGAAGCGCTGGAAACCCACCGGGTCTATCTGCGCGACGTCAACTGGCTGGGCGACGGCCCGCTCGGCAGCGAAGCCGCCGACGGCTTTGCCTGCTTCGCCAAGGTGCGCTCCACCCGCCCGCCGGCACCGGCTGTGCTGCATGCGGACGATAGCGGCATCCATGTCGATCTTTCCGTCGGCGAGGCGGGCGTGGCGCCGGGCCAGGCCTGCGTCCTCTATTCGGCCGAGGGGCCGGACGCCCGCGTCTACGGCGGCGGTTTCATCGAGCGTTCCGAACGCGCCGCGGATGCAGAGGCCTGCCTGCGCGCCCTGCTCGCAACACCCGTGGCGGCATGAAAGCCAATCGCGCAAGACCGGAAAGTTTTCCCCAATCAGGCGCTTGACACTGGAGGTGCGGGGATTCTATAAGCCGCACATCCAGACGGGCCGGGCACAAAACGCCTCTTTCGGCCCGGATATGGCGGGGTAGCTCAGGTGGTTAGAGCAGCGGAATCATAATCCGCGTGTCGGGGGTTCAAGTCCCTCTCCCGCTACCACTATAACAGCCGACAAGTCCGGGCTGATCAAACTGGACAAATATCCCTTGATTTCGATCTGATATTCCTCGCCAGGGCGGCGGGGCTGGACGATGACAGCGGCAATTACCTGTCGGAAGTGCTTCATCAGGTCGATATGGAATTCGCCGTCCTGCCTCGTTAGGATGTCGGCGATGCGCGTGACGCTCTCCCGAAACTTCTCAATCGCCTTCGGTTTGATCTCGATGACCCTCTGTTCCGGCTCTTGCGCTTCGAGTTCGGCTTTGAACCTTTCGCGCTCCGCACGCAGACCCGGCAGAATGGCCGCTGCGTCGTCATCTTCGATCAGACCCTTCGCCAGCTTCAGGACCACTGCGGAAATAGCGTCCTTGGCCTCCTGTAGGCCTTTTTCGGCTGCGGCACGTCCCTTGCGCCGTTCCAGCGTCGCCCGCTTCTGCTCGGCCTCGTATTCTTTGACGTAGGCGTCAATAACATCGGTGTCGGCGAACTGCATCCGCAGAGTGTCGATAACCTTCCGCTCGATCTTCTCCACGTAGTAGCGAGCATTGTTGTCGCAGGTGCCTGATTCTTTGTGGGTGCTGCAGACGACACGCGGGCCGCTCCGGTCTGCGCCAACGATCGACAATCCCCCTCCGCACTTCCCGCATTTCAGCAGTCCGGACAGCAGGCGCTTGCCCTTCGCTGTCGTTTTGGCGTGCTTGCCACCCCGAGCCTCTTTGCGCTGCTGGACGGCATGATAAATTTCGTCTGAGACGATCCGAAGGTGAGGCATTTCCTGCCTTTGAAAATCGGCTTCATCGTTCGGCCGTGATACGCGCATTCCCGTGGACGGGTCTTTGATCATCCGGACCCGGTTCCAGACCAGCGTGCCGGCATAGAGCGGATTTCTCAGGATGCCATAGCCACGTGCGCCGTTGCCGTTGATCGTGGATGCGTTCCATTTCGTGCCACGGGGCGGAGCAACCCCTTCGTCGTTGAGTTTCCCCGCTATCGTCCTGGGCGAGATGCCGGCCGCGAAATAATCGAAGATCCGCCGGATCACTTCCGCCTCGGATTCGACAATCTCAAGCTCACCGGGCTTCCCCGGTACCGGACGATAGCCGTAGCTGCGGCCGCCGGCGCTCCTGCCGGACTGAACAACACCGACCATACCGCGTCGGACCTTCTTCGCCCCTTCCTCTCGCTGCATCTGGCCGACCAGGCCGTAAAGCCCGACCTGCATCGTGTCGATCTTCCCGCCGTTGACGCAATGAAGCTCGATCCCTCGGAACGTCAGCATCTTGTGCATGGAGCCAAGATCCGCGATGTCGCGTGACAGGCGGTCGGGCGCTTCGGCAATGACGACTTCGAAAGCGCCGTGCTCGGCAGCCTGCATCATGCTCGCCAGCCCTGGGCGGCCGAACATCGAGGCGCCGGACTTGGCTCGGTCGTGATACTCTCCGACGACAGACAGCCCCTGCCTTTCGGCGAGGGCCGTGCATATCCTGATCTGGTCCTCGACGGACGCATCGTTTTGCAGGTCCGTCGAGTATCTGGCGTAAATGACAGCGCGCTTCATGCTGATCCCCTGGTGCCCTTTCCATTGTCGTTGTCATTGACGGGGGCAGGGGGCAGCAGGTCAATACGAGCCTGCGCGCGGGCCATTGCCTTCACCAGTTCGATAAATGCTGCCTTGGCTTCGGCATTCGCGGTTTTCGTGTCGTGGCGCTCATAGTCCGTCATCACGAGTTTTCCCCATTATCCACAGGGCCATCCTGCGAGATTTCAGCTTCAAGGATGGCTTCCATGCGCTCGAGCAAGAAGTCCTGGTTCCGGTCCAGGATCTCTTGCGCATGCGTCAACACCTGCCAGAGGGCGCCACCGAGATAGATGTCCTTCTGATCGCGCAGGCCGTTCGCCGTGTCGTGGCAAGCCGCCTGGCAGACGCGGATAAGAGCGATTGCGAGCCAGCCGCGGTCGATCGCTTCATTGAGGATCTGGTTCATCGACGCCCCTCTTCATCGAGTTTCGGAACGACGAGGACCATGGCGACCTCTGGATCGTGTTCGATCTCGACCCGCCATTCGAGACCATGAATGCGTTTCATGACCTGAGCGAGGTGGTTAGCGATGGCCTTTACTTCGGCGATGTCACCAGCGACGGCGCACGAGGCCTGTGTGAGGAGCGGGTGAGCCATCACTCCTCCTCCTCGACGATCATCGACCGCAAAAGGAAGTTAATGACCGGCTCCCCGTTGCGCTTGCAATTGATGAGGCGATCCATTGTCGAGTCATCGTTGAGTAAGAAGGAAGCCTTCACCGAAATTTCAGCGAGCGACTGGCAACGGTACTCAATGATTTCCCGCTGCACCTCGTCCATCTTGATAAATTCCGGACTGGCGCCGTCTTTGTCTTGGGGCTTATCGAAAATGGCTTCCCACGCTACCTGAGCTTCGAAGTAGGTTACAATCAGTGTCCAGAGGGTGGGGGTCATGACAGCATATTCCCTACTTCGCCGGGGCCTCCGTCCAACGTGGCTGCCATAACCGTGACCAAATGGACGTGGTCAGAGACGATTTTTGCGAGTGCAAAGGCCCTATCCAGATCACGGTTGCGATTGTCGCTGGTCCCGTAATCCATCTCGGACATGAACCCGACCATCGTCTTCGCAAGATGATGTAGGTCAAGGAGGGAATAGAACAGGTCAGAAGGTTCGTATCGCTCGCGGTTGATCGACACCGTGAGTGACGGGAAGAGGTTCGAAGTCATTGCTGCACCGCCTTTCCTTCCAAATAGCCGATAGCCGCGTCGACCATGGCGACGCCCATTGGTTCGGTGATCATCCGCTCATCTTTGATCAGGCGAAGAGCCTCGATCGCGCCTTCCGGCGTGGTGGCTGGATCTTGCCAAGCGGTGAGCGCGCGCATCTGCTCGCCATAGGTCCGCTCGAAAAGGGTATCGTCATTGTCGATATCCTCTTCGGTCAGGCCGTCAGCGTAGGCCTTGCAGCCGTCGCGGTAGCTGAGGATGGTCGACAGGAGCGGATCGGCGGCGCCCGCGGGCACGGCTTCGCCGGTGGCCGGAACTGATGTGTTCGGCATGGTGGTTTCTCCGAGAATTTGAAACGGTGGAGATCGGCTCAAAATTGAGCCGGTCGATTATTTCTTTGCGGGCGTTGCCATCTGGAATTTGTCAGCCAGCTGGGCCGCTGCGTCGTCGCCCCAGATCGCCCTGGCTTCTTCGATGAGCCGTTGATAGGTGGCTTCTGCCACAGCATGGGCGGCGCCGGTCACATGGCGCGCCATGGTCAAATCCTGATGGAATTTGTGCGGGGTGTTGAAGAGCTCGGTCACCTCATCGTCGGTGACCGAATGCTCGTCGAACATCAGAGCAACGCGGGTCATGATGTACGATCGACGCGATTGATCCATCTTCGGAGCCTTAACCATTTTCGACAACTCCCCGATAGCGGCGGACAGATGTTTCAAGGCGACGACGAGCATTCGCTTCAGCCGCCTTCGCCTCGCCGAGCAGGACGAATTCCTCTTCGGTCGCGCTGCGCATCTTTTCGAGATCCGCGGAGCCGGCGGGCATGAAGTCGTCAACGCGGTTTTCGATCTTCCAAGCCTTATAGGATTGGCGAAGCTCGGCTTCGGCCCGACGGCGCTTTGCCGTGGCCGCGTCGGCCAGGATTGCCCGGTCGGCGATTTCGAGCAGCAGCATGATTTCTTTGGCGCGGATCATTCGTCACCGCCTTTCACGAGTTGAAAGCGTCCAACGATATAGGGGTGCGTATAGAGTTTCCCCGCAGAGTGAACGCATTCGCTGACGAAGCGCTTGAAGATTGCCGAGACTTCCTTCTTGGCGAAGCCCGCGTTGTGCACGCCTTCAGCGTGAGGATTGCGGACAAGAACGCGGATCGTCGGCGCCAAGGGACTGTCGCGCATGATCTTGTCAACGACCGGAACGGAAAGCTTGTAGAGGTCGTTCATGCGCGCCCTGATCCTTTCGATGCCTTCGCAGTCAGAGGGCATCTTGGGAAGCACGGTGTGCGCCTGCTTGATTTCGGCAATATCCTCGCGGGCCGCAGTAATATCGGCCCGTTGCGCAACAAGCTCAGTCAGCTGTTCGGCCTGGCGACGCTCCATATCTACCAGAGCCTGGGCGTTCTGCAGCGCCATTTCAGCAAGGCTGATGGGGCGGGCGCTCTGCGCGTTCTGCCGCTCCTCGATGGCTATGAAGTATTTGCGGATCTCCCGGCCTCGCGCCGATCGGTCGATCATCCCAAGCTCTTTACCCATGCCGATGGAAAGAAGATACTCCGTCGCCGGCCGACCACCTGAAGGGTTTTCACCAATCTGGGTGAAAACCACATAGTCGATGTTCGCGACGAAGCCGTACTTTTTGATACGGTCCTTCATCCAACTGGAATAATCCTTCTTCGACTGCAGGAAGCGATGAACCTCGCGGCCATCGACCGCTTTCACCAGGTGGCCGCCGATATTCCCGTCCATGACTTTCGGAAGCGGGGTGTTTTGCTCTTCTCCGATTTGAACTGTCGGCACAGGTGTGCTATTGGACTGGCTGTCCATTTTGGCATCCTTTGTTGAAAATGGTTTTCAGGTATGGGGCGACGTTTGGCGACTGCTGCCCCTACCTGCTATTCCCCGGCCGGAGCCGGCATTTCCTCACGCTGCACTCTGTCCATCCGCTCCCGTAGGGCGCGGACGATTTCGCTGTTCTGCGAGCTGCCGTAACGTTCGGACTGCTCATCGACAAAGGCTTTCACATCGAGCGGAAGCCTGATTATTTGCTGCGGTAACTGTCGGGCACCTTTCATGATAACCTCTCGTTAGTATTTGCATGATAAACCACGGTGGTCCATTGAAGTCAAGACCACGGTGGTTCATAATTTGCCATGACCAGAGATGATCCCCAAATGAAGCTTCGGCTTCCTCAAGAACTCAAAACGGCGATTGAAAAATCTGCCGCAAACAGCAAGCGGTCTTTGAATTCGGAAATCGTTCACCGCCTGCATTATTCCTTCGATGCAGAGACTGAACGTTCCGCCTTCGTGGAGCAGCTGACTATTTTGGAAGCTCAGAACCAGGCCTTGAGAGCCGACCAGGCGAGATCTGCGCAGCTTGAGCAATCGTTGGATGGGGCACTTAGGGACAACGCCCGACAGGCCGCAAGTTGGGAAGAATGGGCAACGCAACAATTCACCGACGAAAATACGGTTTATGTGCTCCTCGACGCGAACGGTCATCCGCAAAGCTGGGATGAAATCATGGCGCATCTGCAGGCGATTGGTGACGCAATCGGTGGGAAAATCGAACGCATAGACGCCGCCGTTGTCGACCCTGCTATGGCATCGAATAGCAAGCGGGCCGAACAATGGATGAAGCTTCGGGAGTTCTACCGATCCAAACAGAAGCCGGAGAAATAGCTTCCGCTGGCACATCACACCCGCTCCACCAGCAGCGACTGCAGGAAGTCTGCGGTCAGATCGCCGCATCCAGTTCCCTTGTCGGCCTCGTCGACATAGGCGTCGAGCGTCAGCTTCTCGATGTTGGAATACTCGTCGGGTTCTGCCTGCCGCAGGAAGTATCGCAGCTTCACCTGCGCTTCTTCTGCGGTCCTGCACTGCATCCGGGCCAAGATCCTGAAGGCCTTAACCTCTCGGCGCCAGGATGCGTCGAGCGTGGCCTTGTCGGCCAGCGGCTTCCCGTCGGCAGTATAGAGCTTGTCGTCTTCGGCGACCAGCGCGGCATGAAGCTCGATCGCATCCTCGACCATGGACCCGGAATTGTCGGCGATGCTCTGCATATGGAGTTCTTGTTGGGTTATCCAATCGTCCTCGCGCGCATCACTCGCATGCACATGCGAGGGCTTTGCATCACCGCGATGCGAAGTGCCGAAGTTGTCTTCCAGATAGGCTTCGCGGAGAGCGTCGTTGTCGGCCGTTTCCACACGATAATCCGGATTGGCGATCGACATCAGCGGATCGAGGCTATATTCGCGGCGCAGCTTCACCAGAGTGTCGGTGCTCGGGACAGTGGTCCCGGCCTCTAAATAGTGGACAGCGGATGGCGTTATGCCGAGGGCACCGCCGAATACCGCGAGAGTTTGCCCGGCCTGGGCGCGCTTGGCCGCAATGGCCTTGCCGATCAGTTTTTTCTCTTCGTCGGTTATCGACATGGGTGTTCCTCATCGTTGACCCGGCGGCGTTTCGCAAACTTCGCTTTCGCGGGCTCAGTCGCGGCCGGTGATGAGTAATCGTATTCCAATTCGAATTTATATCAAGAGGAAAATTCGAATTGGAATTTTCTTGTCGTGAAGACCTTATCAGTCTCGGTTATCAGGCTCGTAAATCACATGTGTCAAAATGCCGATCAATTTCACGGCGCCACCTGCAACTGTCCCGTCCAATTCAATGTTCATGGGGAGGCTTAGATCCTGGGTCTTCCTGTCGATCGGCCAGAGATAAAATCGTGATAGGTCAACGCCGTCCTTTCGTGCAACAATTCCCCGAATTTTGCCTAAAGAATATCGGATTGTTTCGTCCCTCCCCAGAAACGTGTAAAGCATCGTGTAGTGGCGAAAAGCGTGTCTGTAAGAGGATAGCAACTCTTCCGCTGTAGCCAGCTCGAAAATCCCGACAAAATCTCGAGGTAAGTTCTGGTAGGTTCCCAAAACGCGCCAAGCTTCCAGATTTGCGGGATCGATGCGTGTATCAATAGGCACTCGGATAGTCGCCTGCTCTTCAAAATTTACCGGCTCACTTCCGGTATTGTCAAAAAAACGGCCCCTGTAGGGCACGTCCACAATAGCAAGCGCTTTTTCCGAAAATTTATGGGTCGCGTCTTCGGAAGTCATGCCAGCGAGTTCTTTGAGTTTCTCGATTGTTTCCGCTCGCGGGCTCTCTCTACCTGCTTCCCATTTTGAAACGCTTCCTTGAGACACTCCTAGAGCGACAGCTAACTCGGATTGCTTCATCCGCAATTTGCGTCTGGCGTTAAAAACCAGCTTTGCAATGTTTGTTGACACGGGGCTTCCTCATATTTTTCGCATATCTGTATTCTAAAACGAATATATTGCTTGCTCGTTAATTCCGGTGGGCATATATTCGAATTATGCGACCGATAGCACATATTCGAATTGACGTATTCAAACAAACCCAAGCTGATTTTGCGCGGCTTGCGGGTGTGACGCAGGGAACTGTGTCCAAATGGGAGGCGGGAACCCTGGCTCCTTCACAGGCGGAGATGTCAAGGATCAGGACCGCCGCAATCCGCTTGGCTATGAAATGGGATGATCAATGGTTTTTCGTAGTCCCCACGGCCTCCATCGGGGTTTGCTCTAGTCCTCCGGTGTCCGCATGACGGCCGCCCCGACCTCCGAGTCCGTCACCAACGCCGCGATGCGGCTCGCCGACCAGGCGAAGCTGAAAGACGGCCTCCGCCGCGAACTCCGCGAGCGGTTCGACCTTGACGGCGATCAGATCGTCGAGGCCGTGCAGCTGGCGGCATCGTATCGCCTTTGCAGGAGGGCGTTCGCATGATCACCGTTACCAGGCGCGACGGTGTCGTCGTTTTCCCAGTCCACAAGACGCGGCCGCCGTCGGCGACAGTGCGCTTTGTCGCCAATGTTGTTCGGCTCCCGAAATCCGATCTCGGGCGGCTGTTCCTGCGCCGCGCATTGAAGTTCGGCGACAAGCTCGAATGGTACGGGCCGCGCTACGACTGGGATAAGGAGGCTAAGAGCATCCACGATGCTTGGCGCTGGTGCGATCGACAGGAGCGCCAGGGCGCGGGGAGCCGGCGCAATGAACCCTGACTATGTGCCGAGCTACGAGCACTGCGTGTTGCCGTACATCCAGTGGTATCAGGATGATTTTGTCGGCGGCATCCGCGGGATGAAGGCGCACGAGATCGGAGTCTACACCGTTCTGCTTATGGAAATGTATGCCAGGGGGCACGCGCTGGACCAGACGGAAGAGCGTCTTGCCAGGATGTGCGGGAGCGACCGCAGGACGTTTTCGAAGGTGCTCGACGGCCTTGTCGGCGATGGGAAAATCATCCGATTGAAATGCGGCCTGTGGAATGAGCGCTGCGAAAATGCGTTCAGAGAGCGCGCAAAAATGCAGGAGCAAAATTCTTCTGCCGCGAAAGCAGGATGGGAAAAACGTAGACAAAACAATGCGCATAATGAGCATCCGCAAAGCGAGCGCAATGCGGTCGTTATGCCAAACTCAGAAGCTCAGAGTTTAATAAAAGAAGAAACTAACGTTTCTTCCAAAAAACGCGCTTTTCGGCTGTCGCCGGATTGGCAGTGCCCGGACGAATGGATCGACGAAGCGGTCGACGCTGGCATGTCGAGGCCAAGGGCCATCTCCGAAGCCGAGCGGATGAAAAACTGGTCGCTGTCCAGCAAGAACGGCGCCAAGCTCGATTGGCGGGCAGCATGGCGAAACTGGTACAAGGGCAAACTCGACGAAGCCGGAAAGCCCCGTGACGGCCGCGGTGAGGACGGCCACCTGACGAACGACTTCCTGTTCGGGGGAGGGCGCGGACGATGACTGACACTCGCGCCGCACTTGCCGAGCACGGTATCCGTCTCCGGGACGAGAAGCCCGGCAGCCACAAAACCATTTGCCCCAGCTGCAGCAGCAGCCGCCGGAAGAAAAACGATCCTTGCCTGTCGGTGACGATCGAGAACGACGGCCGTGCTGTCTGGTTGTGCCATCATTGCCAGTTTTCGGGCGCGACGGGCGGGGAGGGATATCGGCCGGCACGGGAAAGCCGAGTTTATAAAAAACCGGTTCGGCCCGCACGCTGCGATCAGCCCGATACGCTAATCGCCTATTTTCAGAAGCGTGGAATATCGCGGGAAATCGTCGAACGCTTCGGCGTGTACAAGACCCGCGTTTGGTTCCCGCAGACCGAACGGGAAGAGGACTGCATCGCGTTCCCGTACGAGTGGGACGGGGAGCTTCGCAACGTCAAGTATCGCACTGTCGAGAAGCATTTTAGGCAGGAGAAAGACCCGGAACCGGTATTCTTCAACGCCGACAGCATCGGCGCCGGCGAAGATCTGATCATCTGCGAGGGCGAAGTCGATGTTATGACTTTCGTCCAGGCCGGCTTCGTCCACGTCGTTTCGCTGCCGAATGGGGCGCCGCCGAAGGAAGAGGAAAGCGAGAAGCGCTATGAGCCTTTCGGCACGCACTGGGAACTGATCACGCAGGTTCGGCGCGTTTTGATAGCATCCGACATGGACAAGCCCGGTGAATTGCTGGCGCAGCAGATCGCCAAGCGTGTCGGCAAGGACCGCTCCTATCGGGTGAAGATGCCGGCGGGGATCAAGGACGGCAACGAATGCCTTGTGAAGCTCGGCGCCGAAGAGTTACGGAAGGCGGTCGAATTTGCGGAGCCTTGGCCGCTCGAAGGGCTTCACGATGTCGAGGACTTCGCGATCGACGTCATGGACCTTTACCACGGCCGCGGACCTCAACCGGTCTCCACCGGATGGCCCGAGATGGACCGGGCGTTCAAGTACATCCCCGGTCAGTTCATCTGCCTGACCGGAATTCCGAACCACGGCAAATCGCGTTGGCTGTCGCAGGTCATCATCCAAACGGCCAGGCTTCGCGATGAGAAGTGGGCAATCTTCTCGCCGGAGACCGGGCACGCAAATCAGATAGCTGACCTTTGCGAAATCTGGGCCGGCAATCCGTTCTATGACGGGCCGAACGCCCGGATGTCCGAAGACGATGTCACGGCGGCAATGCTTTGGTTGCGCGACCGGGTTTTCATCATCGGTTCGCTGGAGCATACGCCGTCGATTGACTGGTTGCTGGAGCGCGCCCGAGCGGCCGTGATCAGGTACGGCGTCAGGAACGTCATTTTCGATCCCTACAACGAGATCGAGGCATCCCGGCCGGACAAGCTGACCGAAACGGAATTCGTTTCGCAGCTGATTTCGAAATGCAAGCGGTTCGGCAAATTGCACGACTGCACTGTCTGGATGGTAGTTCACCCTCGAAAACTCGGTGGTGTCGTAGACGGTCGGGAGCCGGTGCCGCAGCTGTACGACCTGGCCGGCAGTGCGCACTGGCGCAACAAGGCGGATGCCGGGATTGTCATATACCGCGACTACCAGAAGAGCGTGACTTTCGCCATCGCGCAGAAGATCCGCCGCCAGCCCATGTGCGGCATGGTCGGGTCGATCAAGCTTCAGTTCGTCGGCGCAGATCGCCGTTTCGAGCAAATCCCCAACAGTTATCAACCCCTTGGAAGAGAGGAAGACCTATGACGCGTGACGAGCATGGATTTGACGAAAACCGCCTCCTCGAAGGTGAGGTTGAGTTGTGGCGCAACAGTCAGTGGCGCGTGACCAGTTTCGCCCTGGAGGAAGTGCCAGGGGCGACAGGATACTGGATCGCCGCCCACGAAGTTCACCGGGACATGTGGCCGGAACACATGAAGGAAAAGCACTGGGTCGATCACGGCCTGTTTATGGAGGCTCTTGCGAAAGCGCGGGAACTGCATCCGCAGGCGGTTGCCGCATGACGCGCTCGATCAACCTTATCGACACCGCGAAGATTGTTCGCAAACTCTTGCGTCGCCTATTCCCAGGCGTCGTGTTCTCCGTCACTACGCGTCGATATCGAGCAGGCGATGGTTCGATCTGCGTCGTCTGGACTGACGGCCCCTGGCGGGATGATGTCGATCGTGTTTTGCGGCCGTTCGCCTCATCAGGGTTCGACGGAACGATAGACCTTGCTTTTGACGTCGAGGCTTTCCTCTTGCCTGACGGCAGCGCTGTCGTTGCGCAATCCGCCGGAACAATCGGTTCTGGTGGTGTCTGCCCGCCGATCAAGGCTTTTAAGCCAAGCGCCGCGGCAGAGCGTGTCTGTTTCGGATCCAGGCACATCTTGGTGATGAGAAAAACGGACAAACCCATAGCGGCGGTAGGGAGGTCAGCATGATCGACGAAGGCGCACTATCCGACCCCGGCGAGGTGCCGGTTCTCGACTGGATCGAGGTCAACAAGATCGGCGTCGAGGAAACCTATCAGCGGCCGCTCGATCTGAACAAGGTCGAGGAGATGGTCCGGACGTTCACCTGGCGGCTGTTCGGAGCACTCACGCTCGTTCCGCAGCCAGACGGCAGATACCACGCCGCCGACGGCCAGCACCGCCTCGAGGCGGCTCGCATGCATCCGATGATCACCTACGTCCCGGCCGTCATCGTCAAAGCCGAAGACATCCGCGAGGAGGCCAGCGTTTTCGTCGGCGTGAACAAGAACCGGAAGGCTGTCAGCAGCCTGGAACTGTTCTTCGCGATGCTGACGGCCGGCGACGACGATGCTGTCACGATCCTGCAGGTCTGCCAGCGTGCCGGCGTTCGCATCCCGAAACACCCGGGGAAGCCTCACAAGCCTGGCGACACCGTCGCCATCGGCGTCATTCAGGCTGTCATCGGCCGTCGAGGCGCGATGCGCGCCCGCCAGTATCTGGAAATCCTCGTCCAGGCTGGATTTGCGCCGATATCCGCCAACCTGATCAAGGCCGTCGAGCACATCATGAACGATCCCGAGTTTTCCGGGTCGGTGACGCTGGAAGACGTCGGTGAGACACTGAAGGCAGGCGGCGCGATCGACATTGAGGCCAAGCGCTTCGCCCAGACGCACCGCGTCCCGCTCTGGCAGGGCCTCGCCAACGTGATTTTCCAACGGACGAAGAAGCGCCGGGCGCCGGCGGGGAGGGCGGCATGATGTTCTGGCAGTCGCAGAGTTGGAATTTACTCGTTAGGCGGGCCTAATATAGCTAAGGCACGGGCGGCGTGTAGACGACAATGCTGACGCAAGGAACGGGATTCATGGGTGTGTAAACGAAACGGGGAAGCTCAAAATGCCGAAAATTGTTGAAAAAGTAGCTTTTGCGATTTGGCAGGCGCGTATGCGTACGACGGACGGAGAAGAGGTTTTCTCGCGCCTTGAAGGACGGGAGGACTGGATCGAATGTGCGCGTGCTGCAATCCAGGCAATCAAGGAGCCCAACACAGAAATGCGAGTAGCAGGAAGAGACGCGCTGGGCTCTTACTTCGGCAGGGGGGCGTCTAAGCCGGTTTCTTATGAATGGCAGATAGCGGACGAAACTTTTGCCGCGATGATTAGCGCGGCACTCGAGGAGGGTTAAATTGATCGCGAGAAAGTCCATCATCAACGAGTTTGACCACCTTGGCCGCGGTTCCCGCGACGGCTTTGTCATCGTCGTGCCTAACGGCCATGGTGCGATGAAGGTCTGGGGCGATCAGGTGTTCGAAACGCTGGACGCGGCGAACTCGACTGCGGCCCGCTGCATCCCGACGATTTGCGATATCCTGCCGGCGCGGGAGGTCATCCACTTCGGCAACAATCCGAAATCGTTCCGGTCCCGGACAAGCATCCTCGTCGAGCCTGTAGACGATGTCGACGCCCGGAAGCGCTGGTTTGCCATCCGCGTCACGCCAGGCTTCCAGAAGATGGCCCGCAAGGCCGCCGACGCGCCGCCGAACCGGATCGGGGAAAGCGTGATTGAGCGGAACCTGCGAACAGAAGGCATCGACGTCTACATGCCGTCGTTCTGGCGGGAGATCCGCAAGCACCGGAGCCGCAAGCTCCATTCCCGCCGGTACCCGCTCCTGGTCGGCTATGCCTTCATCCGCTACGACGAGGCAAAGGGTTTTGATTTCGTGCGCAAGATCGACGGCGTCAACAGCGTCCTGAAGCTTTCCAGCGACGGCCAGCCCCACGCCTTCAGCGATACCGATCTGGCGGAAATCGCAGCGCTCGCCTTCATGAAGGAACAGGACTTCAAGTTCCGCCGTCACAGCGCCGTCGAGAACGCCCGCATCAGCCGACGTGAAAAGCTGAATACCCAGCTGGGCCGCATCCTGCCGAAGGGCCGCAGCCGCACGGTATCGCTTCGGAAGCACGCCGAGGCGTACATCGACAGCATGGATGTTGCCGGCAAGGCCCGCGTGCAGGCGATCATTCAACAGCTTGACAGCCTGGAAGACGATCAAGCCCTTGATGAATTTCGCGAAGCGGTATAAATATTCAGCCAAGGACGACTGATTGCGCTCCGTCATATTCGCTGTGACGCCTGCTGCCGGTCCTGATGCCGATCGAATGCAATCGGCGCGACGGGAGAAATGCGCCCGTTGCGATCAGAAGGATCTCAGCATCTCGGGATACATCTTGAGCACCCGACTGCAATATTCAGGATAGCCGATCTGGTCGAATTTCTCGTTAACGAGGTTCGCCGCAGCGGCGATGGTGAGCCTTAGATCAAGGCTTTTTTCTTGCTCCTGCCCAACCATTTCATCGAAAATCAGGCCCTCGGAAGAGAACTGGATGCCAAACTTCGCGCATGAAGCATTTGTCAACCGGAGCATCACGATCTTTGCAGCAATTTCACCATACTCGGAAGAATCAAACCTCTCCGCATGAGCCGTGGCGGCCGTAACGCCAAACGTAAGTGCAGCGCAAATATGGATGATTGCTGTTTGTCGCATCCCGGATCCCGGCGTGGTCGTTGCATCGTCTGCAATTTATCGTAGTGCCGTTTCCGAGTGGTTAAACGCTACCTCGATCCTTCATATCCACCCCGGCCTTGAGCCGCATATCAAGCTGGTCAGAACCGAATTTGGTAATGGGTACTCGGCCGAAGAACCTTTCGTGAGGGCGCCGAGCGAAGCAGCACGTAGCGGCCAACCAGTTTGCCCCGTCTCCGATCCCGGCGGCGGGGCGTTTTCATTCCCAACCCAGCAGAAAGGAAAGAGCATGCGCTTCATGCGAAGTATTCTCTGCGCTGGCCTCGCCATGATGGCGGCGGTCATGTGCACATCGATGCCGACTGCCGCCGCTCCGATTGACGCCCAGGTGCTTGTCCAGCCTCTTGCAGGCAAGGAATACCCGGCCCCGGCCTTGGATGCCGTCATCCAGGATATCTGCGCCATCCCGGCCGAAGTGCCGAGCATCGGCGCCCCGTCCGGCGGGCGAAGTACGCTGATCACAAGCGCTCATGGTTTTGCCGACACGTCGATTGCTGTCCTGGCCTATATGCATATCGACCCCGACATCAGCGCGTAACCATCAAATTTCTCTTCGAGCCCGGATCGTCACCGGGCTCTTTCTCTCTCAAACGTAGAAAAAACCATCCCAAAGATGCCGGGAATTGCGGTTCAGTATCGGCGTCTTTGGAATTATTTTTCATTCCATCTGGAGAGAGTGATGATCTGGTTTCTCGTACCTTTTGCCATGATTGGCGCTGGTGTGGTTACGCTGATCATCATCGTCGTCAGTGCTGAGTTAATCAGGGCGGCACGCCAATCGAAAAGGGTGGCAGCAGTCGCTGTCCGTTACAATTGTCAAGGTCGCCGCCGGATCACGGCCAAGGAATGGTGCTTCGCCTTCCGTCGAGAGCTTACCAGCGGCTACAGCAGCCTGCGGATTGGCTATGTCGACATCCCTCGCAATCCTGACCAGCCGATGCGAGCTCGCCTCCCGCATTGATCGCCGCCTAACCATGGAGAGAGCGATGAAGACCCGCATCTGGTTATGGATCGGCGCCGTCATGATGGGGATTGGGTTCTTCACTGTGCCTGGATCGATTGTCAGCTTGGTCTTCCCAGTTGGCGCGACGATCATCTTTCTTGTTCTTCTGAGGATCGAACGGACATGACGAATTGGCGAGATATCAGCTCCGCCCCGGAAGGCGTTGAGATCATGACGAAGATCGATGACGCCGATGGCGAGCGCAATGTCCAGTCTCTGATCAAGCGCACACGTATCCCTGGTGAGACGAGGCCGATGTTTTGGACGCCTGATGGATCGATGTACGTCTATTACGCCCCGACGCACTGGCGTCATTTGCCCGCCGCCTAACCCATCCCCGTATCCGGTGAGGATAAGAGCCACCCCAGCAGCCACATTTCGCCTCCGCCCCACCCGCGACGGTGCGAAGGCCACGCTCGCCCGAGCAGATCGGCGCCGGAGGCTGCCAGGGGATGTCATGCATAGGCCGGCGTAAGCGTGGCAGGCGGGAACATCAACCAACCGAAGGAAATGATCATGCCGAAACTGGTAATTGACGTGAGCCAGGCCGATGAAGCATCTGCCGCACAGGACGCCATTGTCCGCAAACAGAAGATCGAGATGATCGTCGAAGACTGCCGCTTTGCGCAGATCGTGTCCACCGGCCACAGCAAGGCCCTTCTGATCGGCCGTCGCGTTGTCGATGTCTTCGGCGAAGATCCCGAGCTGCTGATCGAAGCAATCTCCATCGCGCTGCGTCGTGGCGGCGAGGCTCGGGCCTACAACGATTGCGCCAAGCGAAGTGCGGAAGAAGACTATCGCCAGTCTGTGCAGTCTTCCGTGGCAGCGGCCCGCTCCATGGCCAGCCTCTGATCCGCGGGTGATCGATGGCAGACCGTGACGAAAGCGGCCGGTTCCTCGTCGGGCATTCTCAGGCGGGACCGGGTCGCGATAGCCTATACGATCCATCGATGAACGACATGGCGCGCAAGCTCGCGCTGCTTGGCCTGACGGATGCGGAGATGGCTGAATTCTTCGGCGTGACGGAGCGGACCTTCAATAACTGGAAGGACGAGTTCCCCGCTTTTTTTCAGTCGCTCAATGAAGGCAAAACGATTGCTGATGCGAACGTGGCCGACAGCCTGTATCGGCGCGCCGTTGGCGAGGTCGTTTTCGTCGAGAAACGGGTGAAGGGCAAAGACGGCGAATACGAAATCATCCGGCTTTCGCAGCAGATCCCGGCTGACCCTGGTGCGGCCAAGCTGTGGCTGACGAACCGCCGTCCGCAGCAGTGGCGCGAAAAGCAGGAGATCGACCACAAGAGCAGCGACGGCAGTATGACGCCGGTTCGCGTCGAGCTGGTCGCCCTGACACCGAATGCAGACGGCAAGGGTTGAACTGCCGCCGAAGCTGATCCCGGTCTTCTCGGGCGAGGCTGATGTTCGTGGCGCATATGGTGGTCGAGGGTCTGGGAAGACCAGGTCTTTCGCAAAGATGACCGCCGTTCGCGCCTACATCTGGGAAATGGCTGGCCGCGAGGGCATCATCCTCTGCGGCCGCCAGTTCATGAACTCGCTCGAAGACAGTTCGCTAGAAGAGGTGAAAGCGGCAATCCGGTCGGAACCGTGGCTGGAACCGCACTTCGACATTGGCGAGAAATACATCCGGACGGCCAGTGGACGCATATCGTATTCATTCTCCGGCCTCGATCGCAACGTCGACAGCATAAAGTCGAAGTCGCGGATCTTGCTGTGCTGGGTGGATGAAGCGGAACCTGTCACCGATGCGGCTTGGACGAAGCTCATTCCGACGCTGCGCGAAGATGACAGCGAACTGTGGGTGACGTGGAACCCGGAAAGCCGCAAGAGCGCGACGCACAAGCGTTTCCGACTCGGCACTGACCCACGATACAAGGTCGTGGAGATCAACTATCAGGACAACCCGCGTTTCCCGGCGGTGCTGGAACGCCAGCGCCAACGCGATTTCATCGAGCGCCCGCATCAATACGCCCACATCTGGGACGGCGATTTCGTCACGGTCATTGAGGGTGCGTATTTCGCGGAAGCGCTGAACAAGGCGAAGTTCGACGGCAGGATCGGGCGTGTACCGCCGGATCCGCTGATGACCTATCGCGCTTTCGTGGACATCGGCGGTACCGGGCGCCTGGCTGATAACTTCGTGATGTGGATCGCGCAGTTCGTCGGCAAGGAAATCCGGGTGCTCGACCATTACGAGGCTCAGGGGCAGGACGCTGCAACGCATGTGCACTGGCTCCGGTCCCGCGGCTATACGCCGGATCGCTGCCAGATCTGGTTGCCGCACGACGGCGAGAAGCAGGACAGCGTTTTCGACGCTAGCTATCAGGGATACTTCCGGAAAGCCGATTATCGGGTGACGGTCATACCGAACCAGGGCAAGGGCGCGGCGAAAAAGCGGATTGAGGCGGCCCGTCAGCATTTCCCGGCGATCTGGTTTCATGAGGCGACGACGCAGGGCGGGCGCGACGCACTCGGTTGGTATCACGAGAAGAAAGACGATCATCGCGATATCGGCCTCGGGCCGGAACACGACTGGTCTTCGCATAGCGCGGATGCGTTCGGTTTGATGTGTGTGGCGTACACGCCGCCGAAGCCGAAGACTGATGACTGGAAATTCAAAGCGATCAAGGTGGCATGATGGGAACGCATGGCGAATTCTTCGGCGAGCCGCGCCGAGCCGAGTGGGACGGCGGTGTATACCTCGTCCGTGATGTATGGTTTCGGCCGAAGCCGAGGCAGTACGCACACACCTTCATTCGCTGCGAGTACGCGACGAAGGATGAAGCCGGCAATCAGGTCTGGCATGAGTGCGCAGAGGGCGTGCTCTTCGCCGATATCCAGCCTTTCGAGAAGGTCGCGGCCTGATGGCAGAAGAGGCGAATGATACCTTCTCTGCGGCCATCGCCGAACTCGTGCGCGAGTGCGAGAAGTATCGTGACGACCAATCCACGGATCGTGAGAAGGTCAACGAGTTTTACGACGGCGACACCCAGGCGTACATCCCGGAGCAGGAAGGCCGGTCGAAAGTCGTCAGCCGTGATATCCGATCGGTGACGAAGAAGGTTCTGCCTTCGATCATGCGCGTGATCCTGGGCGGCGACAAGATTGTCGAATACCTGCCCGTGCAGCGTGGCGACGAAGAGAAGGCAGAGCAGGCCACCGACTATGTGAACAATGTCGTGTTCCCCGAGAGCAATGGCCGTGTGGCTGTACAGGACGCTATCAATGACGCCTTGAAGCTGCGCAACGGCATCCTCTACTGGTGGTACGACAAAAAGATCACCGTCTCTGTCTCGCGGCATACCGGCCTCGATGAGATGTCGCTAGTGCAGCTGGTGAGTGACGACGATGTCGCCGTTTTGGAAGCCGATCAGTCGACTATGCAGGTCGACACGCCGCAGGGGCCGCAAGAGGTGCCGGTCTACAACGTGAAGATCCGTCGTCGCGAGGAGCAGGGCCTGACGAAAGTCCGCGCAATCGCGCCGGAAGAATTCCTGATCCATCCTGATGCGCTCGATATCGACGAAAGCCCGATGGTCGGCATCAACAAGCGCCTGCGCCGAACAGACCTCGTCGCGATGGGTTATGACCGTGATCTGGTATGGGGATTGCCGGAAGCAAAGGCGAAGGATGACTCCGAAGAGGAGTCGCGGCGCCGGGAAATCTTCAGCCACGGCAATGATGTCGTCAAGTCGATGCAGGAGGTCGAATACTACGAACTCTATGTTCGGATCGATGAGGACGAGGACGGCATCGCAGAGCTTCGCCGCATGGTCTATGCCGGCGGCATCCGGGATGAGTTTCAGCTTGAAAACGAGGAATGGGACGAGGTTCCTTTTGCCGACGTGACCTGCGAGCGCCGTCCGCACCAGCGTGAAGGCCATTCTCTTGCCGACGACGGGATGGAACTGCAGGTCATCCGCACCGTGCTGTTGCGCCAGACGATCGACAACCTTTATTGGCAGAACAATCAGCAGCCGATTGTCCGCGAAGGCGCCATTACCAACCCTGATGCGGTCCTAACGCCGACGTTCGGCAAGCCGATCCGCGTCGCCGATGATGTGCCCGATGTGCGCGCCGTGCTCGGATGGACGCAGATCCCGATGGTTGCAGATCAGTCATTCGGGATGCTCGAATATCTCGACCGCGAACTGTCCGAGCGCACAGGCATTACCGACGCCGCTGGCGGTCTGGCACCTGACGCCTTGCAGAACGTGACAGCCAAGGCATCGGCTTTGATGGAGCAGGCAGGGGTCGGTCAGACGGAATTGATGGTCCGCACCATCGCCGGCAATCTGGTGAAGGTCTTCAAGGGACTTCTCAAACTCACGGTCAAGCATCAGGACAAACCGCGCACCGTGCGCCTTCGCGATAAATGGGTGGATTTCGACCCGCGCACATGGAACGCCAACATGGACGCAAAGGTGAACACGGGCCTTGGCGCCGGCACCCGCGAGCGTGACATGATGGCGATGAACGTCGTCAACACCCTGCAGGAAAAGCTGCTCCTGGCCTTCGGTGCGATCGACAACCCGTTTGTGACGCCCGATAACCTCTACATGGCGATCGACAAGACGGTGCTCTCTGCCGGCCTGCCTTCGTCATTGCCATACATCACCAAGCCGACGCCGGAAGCGATCCAGAAGGCCGTTCAGGCAAAGCAGGGCAAGACCGATCCTGAGATGGAGAAGATCAAGGCCAAGGCTGCCGCCGATCAGGCGAAAGCGCAGTCCGATGCTCAAATCGAGAAGATGAAGCTGGACAACCAGTTGATCATCGAGCGCGAAAAGCTCGCTGCCGAAATGAACCTGAAGCGGTATCAGATTGATCAGGAAATGCAGCTGAAGCGCCAACAGAACGCGATCCAGATCATGACCCGCGAGCAGCCGACGCCAGTACATATCGGAGGTGAGCCAGGATGACCGATAAAGAAATCCTCCGCCGGCGCGTTGCCGCAGTCCGCAGCATGCTCGACATCCCGTATTTCACTGAGATGTGGGACGAACTGGAGCGCAGCGCGGTGAACGCGTGCATCAATGCGGCCCCGACTGACAACGAGACGCGATCCGCCTATGCCGCCGAGGCGCGGGCGATCAGGAAATTCCGCAGCAGGCTCAACTTCATTCTTGAAGAAGCAAAGGCTGCGAATAACGCGCCCGCATAACGCCGGCCGTTCCACCCTCCTGCAAAGGACAATCCACCATGAACGATAGTGCCAACCTGCCGGAAGACGGCGGGAGCAAAACCGTTGACGCGTTCAGCCTTAACGACCCCCGTGCTCTGGATTTCGCGGAGTTTGGCGAAGATGACGACGCCAATACCAACCCGAGCCAGGACAACGGCGACGATGCGGCCGAACTCCCGGATGGGGAAGACGATGATCTTCCGTCCGATCTCCCTGATGACGCCGAAACCGGCGATGACGACGGTCAGAGCAGCGACGATGACGACGAACAGTCGATCGACGACGCCAAGCTCGACGACACCGTCATCACGCTGAAGGGCGGTGAGCAGGTTCCCGTGAAGGAACTGAAGCTCGGTTACATGAGGGAGCGCGATTATCGCAGCAAAACCCAGGAGGTGGCGAACAGCCGCCGAAATCTGGAAGCCATGTCGCAGCGCGTCGAGCAAACCGCCGCCGCGCTCTCAAAGTTCCTGGTGGATCAGCTGCCGCCCGAGCCGGATCGTGCTCTTGCGGTGAAAGATCCGACCAAATTCGCCAGCCAGAAGGCCGTTTACGATGCTGCCATGGAGCAGGTCAACGAACTGCTGACACTTGCCGGCGAGCCAAAGGAAGTCGCGAACGCGCTAACCGAAGAGCAGCAGCGTGAAAAGCTGCTTGCTGAGAAGAAAGCCCTTCACGAAGCCTTCCCTGATCTGCTGAAGTCGAAGGATCAGCACGAAAAGTTCTTCGACGATGCGTTCGATACAGCGCGCCAGATCGGTTTTTCCGATCAGGAACTCGCCCGTGTCACCGACCACCGATATTTCAAGCTCGCTCACTACGCCCGCCTTGGCATGCAAGCCGAGGCAGCGAAGAAGAAGGCCATGGATAAGGTGGCGAACGCGCCGGCCCCTGTTGCACCGGCCAAGGCCAGCAACAAGACCCAGCAGAAAACCAGGCAGAACCAGGATGCGATGAAACGACTGGCCCGCACCGGGTCGATCAAAGACGCAATGGCGATCGACTTCGAATAACAACCCTGTTTTTCGAGGAGCAGCCCAATGGCTGTCATTACCAATACCGTTCGGACGTCCAACGCGACGACCAACAAAGAGACCCTGGCCGATGTGGTATCCCGCATCGACCCGGAAGATACCCCGATCTACACCATGTTGCCCAAGGGCTCCGCTGAAGGCATCCATCCCGAATGGATCACCGACAGCCTGGAGGCGCCCGGCGACAACGCCCGCGAAGAAGGTGAGGAATACACCTTCGACAAGGCTGACCCGCCCGTGCGGCCGGGCAACTACACGCAGATCTTCCGCAAGGACTGGATTATCTCCGGTTCGCAGGAAGCTGCGTCCGAAGCCGGTAATGTGCTCAAGCGCAAGTACCAGAAGGCAAAGAAGGGCGTCGGCATTCGCAAGGATGTCGAATTCTCGATCCTGTCGAACACGCCTTCTCAGGCTGGCGTTGTCCGTCGTTCCGGCGGGCTTCCGACCTGGATCACCAGCAACGTTTCCCGCGGCTCCGGTGGCGCCAACGGCGGCTTTGTCGGCGGCGTGACCACTCCGGCTACGAACGGCATGCAGCGTGCGTTCACGAAGACGCTCATGGACGGCGTGATGCAGCAGGGCTTCAACAACGGCGCCAAGTTCAAGAAGGTCGTCGGCTCTTCCTACATCAAGTCCGTATTCGTCTCCATCATGTCCGACGCCAACGTCGCGCCGTTCCGTTACTCGGTCGACAGCGGCGAGGGCAACACGATGGTTGCGACGGCCGACTATTACGAAGGCCCGTTCGGCAAGGTCATGGTCGAGCCGAACGTCGTCCAGTCCGCCAGCCCGACGCTTGCCCGAAACGTCTTCTTCATCGATCCGGAATTTGCCTCCTGGCTGTGGTTCCGCAAGATCCAGGAAGACAAGGAAGTCGCCAAGACCGGCGACGCCGACAAGGGCGTGATCATCGGCGAAGGTTGCCTGAAGGTCGCGAACGAAAAGGGCCTCGGCATTGTCGCCGACGTCTTTGGCATGACCGCATCGAGCTAAGGAGGTCGACCAATGCCCGCATATCTTCCCTTCAATGTCATCGGCGCCACCCAGGCGCTGAACGCTTCGACGCATGGCTCTCCGGCCATCGTCACCGTCAACCGTGCGGCAGGGTCCACGCTGACCCTGCCCGCAGCCTACGGCTCCGGCACCGAGTTCGATATCGTCGTCGGCACGACGATCACGTCGAACAACCTCATCATCCAGGTGGCGAACGCCTCCGATGTGATGACCGGCCACTGCGTCATGCTGCAAGACGCCGGCGATACCGTCTCCGGTTTCGAGACTGCCGCGGACTCGGACACGATCACGATGAACGGCTCGACGAAGGGCGGCATCAAGGGTGACCGCGTCCGTCTCAAGGACATCGCCACCAACCTCTGGCAGGTGCAAATCCTTTGCGCCGGCACGGGTACCGAAGTGACGCCGTTCAGCGCGGCTGTATCGTAAGGAGCAACGAGAATGTCTGATCTGGAAAACCGGGCCCGTGAGCTCGGCATCAAAATCGATGCCCGCTGGGGTGATGAACGCCTTCAGCAGGAAATCGATAAGCACCTCAAGGAGACCCCGCAGGGCGTTGTCGCACCGGAAATCCCGATGGCTGCCGACGCGGCACCTCCGAAGGTGGTCGACGTTACCCCCGGCCCGTCTCCCGTCTCCGTCCCGGAGACGGTCAAGCCGAAGGGCGGTGAGAAGCAGATCGATATCAAGCTGAAGGTGGACTACTGGCCGGTCGAAGACCAGCGCAAGGAAGCCGGCAGCGTGGTGAAGATCCCGCTCTCCAAGGCAAAGGAGCTCATCGCCCAGGGCAAGGCCGAACCGGCTCTATCCAACTTCGGGGATGACGACTGATGACCATCCGGGACGGCCAATGGGAACTATACGACTGCAATCTTCACACTGGCCGTACCGTCTGGCACTATTTCGACGGGCTGGAACATCATTTCCGGATCGACCAGCCCGTCGATGACATCGTTCGAATGAACGAATTCACCCGCAACGCCACGGCGGGGAATGCCATGGGTGACTGGGTCAAGGTGGCCTCGATCCCGATCAGCCACGCCTATCACCAGAACATCATGCGGGCACACAACGAGGGTGACGACAAGTACGTCGCCCGGTGGCTGAACGACAGCGACAACCGCGCCTGGCGGTCGTTTGAGGGGCGCATCTGATGGCAGCCGATCCTGCACTAAATGCCAAGCTGAAAGAGATGGAAGCGCGCCGTCCTGACCCAAAGGAAGACCCGGAAGGGTTTCGCCGGGTCAATGAGGAGATGTCACGCTTGACTGATCGGGCGCGGGCCTTTGCCTCCGCCAAGGGTGTGAAGGTGGCCTGATGTCCGCAATCTCCGACTACGGTTCCCTGCTGATCGACGCCTGCGAATATGCCGGACGCAATGATGTGGCGCATATCTTCTCGCGGTTCGTCGGTCTGGCGGAAGCGAAATTCAATCGCCTGCTTCGTGTCGGGGACATGGAGAAGACGGCGGATCTGGTGCTGACCGATGGCAATGCCGATCTGCCGGATGATTTCCTCGAAGTGCGATCGATCCTTGCCCCCAACGGCTCAACGCTGTCGGCTTGGTCCCTGACCGAACTGCAGGATCGATATCGCGGCTTCAGCGGTTATCCCTCCGGCTATGCAGTCGTTGGCAACGTCCTGCAAGCTCGCCCGGCTGGCAGCGCCACGTTGCCGATGTCCTATTATGCGAAGATCCCGCCGCTGACGCCCGCCGCGCCGACGAACTGGCTGCTGGAGAAGGCACCCGACGCCTACCTTTACGGCGTCGTCGAGGAAATCGGCATCTTCGGCCAAAATGCCGAACTGGTGGCCGGCGCCCGTGCGCTGAAGCAGGACGCGATCCGCGGCCTGAAGCTCAATGACGAGCGGTCCCGCTGGGCCAATAGTCAGTTTGTCGTGGGAGCGTACACACCATGACGATCAAATCCGTCATCAATAATGCCTGCGATATCCTTGCGCTCGATCGCTTCGACACAGTTTATGGCAATCCTAAAGCCCAGCCATTGCTTCGGATGGCAAAGGAGGGCGGCGATGAGATATCGCGGCGCGTTGACTGGAGCAGCATGCTCAAGACTGCGGCCTTCGCCGTCTCACCGGCTCCGATCCCGAATGATTACCAGCGCCTCATTCCAGGCGGCGGCATCAACACTTCGGCAGGTGAGCCGATCCGGCCTGTAACAAACGGCTCACAGTGGGCGGTTCTCGCTCGGGTCGGCACAGCCCAGCCATACTTTTTCGAAGGTTACACCACGTTCTCTTTTTTGCCGGCATCCGTCGGGGTGGGCGCGCAACTGCTCTATGTTTCTCGCAACTGGATCAAGTCCGGCACATCCGAGAAGGATGATTTCGGCGGCGACGACGACCAGATCCTCTTTCCTGAACGATTGCTCGAAAAGAACATCGCCTGGCGATGGAAGCGGCAGCAGGGGCTCGTCTACGACGATAACCTTGCCGAATTCGAGGCCGATCTTGTTCAGGAAATCAAAGCCGACAGGGGGGCACAATGATCAATGTTCGCCCCGGACGGTTGCCAAAGCCTTCAGGAAGCAGCGGTGGCGGTCGGCAGCCCTCGTCCGCGCCTTTGATCTATCCTGCGCCGAAGATGGGCCTGATTACCACGGCCGGTCTCGCTGATGAGATTTCGGGCGCAGCCGCCGTTCTCGACAACTGGCTGCCGACTCTTCGCGGTGCGCGAATTCGTGGCGGATCGGCGAAAGCAGGCCTTGTCGAGGATCTGACGAGCCTGATCAGCGCCTTCCGTTATAAGTTCGCGACCGTCGAAAAGTTGTTCATGTCGACGTCGAGCGCTATCTATGACGTCTCAAACCCGCCTGCATTGCCAGACGCCATCACGGCAGATGTCGATGGTCTCACGGGTGGGGATTGGTCCACATTTCAGCATGCGAATTCCTCCGGTGGATATCTGATCGCGGTCAACGGCCAAGACGAGCGTCAGGTCTTTGACGGGGTGGCATGGAGCACAACACCGGAAATCACCTTCGAAGATGGCGACCCGACGACAAGCGCCACTTTCAGCCATGGGTGGGTGTTCAAGAAGCGGGAATTCTTCATCAAGGCCGGCACTCTGGATGCCTACTATCTCAGCCTCACGGACAATATCGGTGGAGAGGCGAAGGTATTCCCTCTTGGGGGCGAATTCAGCAAGGGGGGCAGCCTTATTACCGGCTTCACATGGTCTTTCGAGTCCGGCGACGGGCCGAATTCCTATTGTGTCTTCGTGACCAGCGAAGGTGAGGCGGTCGTTTACGCTGGATCTGATCCGGAGGCCGATTTCGTAAAAGTCGGCGTTTATCAGCTCGGTAAGCCCCTTGGGAAAAATGCCTACCTTCCAATCAACGGCGACGTTCTGGTCTGCACCATCCCCGGCCTGCGGTCGATGTCGTCGGTTCTGCAGCGAGGAACTGACCAGCCTGCCTTGTCGCAGGCGATCGAGGAGGAATGGTCAAGAGCAGCTGTTTCCACCGGCGACGGGTGGCGGATGACATGGTGGGAGGAACAGAACCTCATCCTGATTTCGTTTCCGCCGACTGTGGTGGTGCCGGACACGACATTCGTTCTGCACAGCCAGACGAAATGCTGGTCGTTCATCCGCAACTGGCCGGCGAACTGCTTCGGGACAAGAGAGGGACGACTTTTCTTCGGGGGGCTTGAGGGTATTGTCTGGTCCGCGGACGCCACAGGCAGCGACGATGGCCAGCCCTTCCAGGCCACATACCTGTCGCAGTTCATCGCGGCTGGGAAGTTCGGGCAGCGCAAGGCCGCATCGCTGGCCCAAATGTATTTCCGCGGGAAAGAGGCGCCGAACGTTATGCTCTTTGCCCGCGCCGACGGCGACACGAGCATTCCGACGCAAAGCACTGTGACGGTCGGCAATGAAAACGCCTCGGTCTGGGATATCGGCTTGTGGGATGTCGCCGTCTGGGATGAAGTGTCGTCTCTCCAGCGGTTCAATAATCGTCAAAATGTCCGTGCCCACGGCGAGACGCTTGCTGTCGGGTGCGCGGTGACATCGTCCGGGCCGTATCAGCTGACGCTGCAGATCGATCTGGCGACCTTGCAGACGCATGTCGGGGAGATGGTGGCTTGACCTACGAATTCTCGATCGAGAACGCACATTCGAACGTCGACGAGCTTTATCCGCTCTATTGCCGGCACTATGTCGAGATGCAGGAGCGGTTGGCCGGCCAAGGCGTTGACATTCCCGATTTCGCCCCGCGCCTGGATCTGTATTTCAAGGCCGCCGATGCCGGATATCTCCTGAATTATGTCGTTCGCCTCGATGGCGCGCCCGTCGGATACAGCAACATCTATCTGACGAACGACATGCACAACGGCGAGCTTATCGCACAGGAAGACACGATCTACATGCTGCCGGAACATCGCAACGGCGTCGGCAAGAAGCTTTCGCAGTTCATCCTGGCCGATCTGAAAACCCGCGACGTCAAGCGCCTGTCTGTGACGGCGATTACGGATCTGCGTGTCGCCAAGCTCTGGGAGCGGATGGGTTTCAAGCACACCGCTCATCACATGACCTATGTTTTCTGAAAGGGGAGCCGATGTGCGCACCTAAAATGCCGGAGCCGCCTTCCGCTGAAGAAACCGCGAAGGCGCAGACCGGAACAAATATCTCGACCGGCATTGCGAACAACATTTTGAGCCGCACCGATCAGGTAACGCCATATGGCACCCAGACTTGGTCGAACAACGGCAGCGAATGGGTCGACGACGAAAACGGGCAAACGTATTGGCGTAATGCTGCTGGTGACGTCGTCAAGGACCGCCCGATGCTTCCCGGATCGGGAACAGGTGAGACGAAGCGTGTCCCGATCTATGCCGAGCGCGGCGGCCAAAACGGCGGCAAGTACATCACGGGCTACAAGGACGAGGTGGTCGGCGGCGAGCAGCAGTTCGACCCGGCTTATACGGAAGCCAAGGGCTACTACATCCCGAAGAGCAAGCTGACGACGACGCTCGATCCGGCGCAACAGGCAATCCTTGACCAGAACAACAAGGCCGGCCTCAATCTGTCGACGGCAGCTGCCGAACAGTCCTCCAAGCTTCGCGACCTCCTCAACACTCGTTTCAGCCTCGATGATGCGCCAGCGGCCGGTACTGCAGGCAATTACCAGGGCCTCCGCGAATTCATGTCGGCTCCGTCGCTGCAGCGCTACGATGCCGCCCCGTCGCTTGCGACGTCTTTCGGTGACGCCGGTAAGGTTGCGACCACGTTCGGCGACGCCGGGCAGATCACCCGCTCTTACGGCGCCAACGATTTCAGCGCCGACCGCCAGCGTGTCGAAGATGCTCTCATGGAGCGGATGCGGCCAGACCTTGATGCAGGGCGTCGCCGGGCGGAACAGACTGCCGCAGATCGCGGCCTGCAGCCGGGGAGCGTGGCCTATAATCGCTTCGTCGACCAAGCCGCCCGTGCCGAGAACGATGCCCGCCTCGGCGCCATCGCGGCTGGCGGGCAGGAACAGTCACGCCTCGTCGGCATGGATCGCGACCGCGCCCTGTTCGAGAACGCGGCACAAGGTCAGGACTTCCAGCAGCAGCTTGCCCGCGGTCAGTTCGGCAACGCGGCGCAGCAGCAGATCTATGATCAGCTTCTTGGCCGGGCGACGTTCGGAAATGCTTCGACGCAGGCCAATTTCGACAATCAGTTCCGCGTGACTGGCGCAAACAACGACGTTCGGCAGCAGAACTTCGACAACGATTTCCGTGTGACTGCCGGGAATAATCAGGTCATCCAGGGCAACAATGCCATCAACACGCAGACGTTCAACGAACAGAACGCATTGCGGGCAATGTTCCTGAATGAGCAGTATGCGCAGCGGGCGCAGCCGATCAACGAAATCACCAGCCTGCTTTCCGCATCCCAGGTCCAGAACCCGAACTTCTCGCCCACGCAGAGCGCCCAGATGCCGACCGTCGATTTTGCCGGCCTTACGCAGCAGGAATATCAGAACAAAGTAGCAAAAGCGCAGGCAGAGTCTGCTGGCATGGGATCGATCCTTGGCGGCTTGGCAGGCCTGTTCAAGGGCGTCACCTTGTCGGATGAGCGCACGAAAAAGAATGTGAAAAAGGTCGGATCGCTCAAGGGGCATCCGCTCTACGAATATTCCTACAAAGGCCAGTTCGACGACGGCAAGAAGCACATTGGCGTCATGGCGCAGGAGGTCGAGAAGAAGCGGCCGGACGCCGTGGTCAAGGGCCGCGACGGTCTGCGCCGCGTCAATTACGGCGCTCTCTTTGAAGCCAGCGCACCGGGGGCATAATCGATGGTCGGATTTCTCTTCGGCGGCAACACGGGCGAAACCGCCGACAGTATTGCCCGCAAGCGCAAGATGCTGGACGCGATGACTTCGCAGATCCTCGGCAACCAGCCGAAGAACGCCAATGACGGTATTGGCATGCTGCTCGCCAGCCTCGGCGGCGCCATCGGCGATTACCGTCTCGACCAGCAGGAAAAGGCCGGCACCGAAGCCGCGACGAGCCGTTTCAACGAGATTGCGAAGAGCATCTTCGGAAATAACACCAGCAACAACCCAGGCAACACGATCACCTCGCCGGTCGTTTCGAACGAGCTGTCGAAGAGCGCGCCGACGGCGAATGCCGGTATGGAGGGCGAGAACGTAACGCCGACTTCCGGCGACCTGCCGCCATATGCAACGGCGCTGCTGAACACGATTGCCGGGCCGGAGAGCGGCGGCAAGTATGATGTCATCTACGGTGGATCGCGTTTCAACGATTTTTCCGATCACCCGCGCAAGGCGGTGCGGATATCGTCTGGCCCTAACACTGGCAAGACGTCGTCGGCGGCCGGCAAGTATCAATTCCTTGGTTCGACGTGGGATGACCAGGCAAAGAAGCTCGGCTTGACCGACTTCTCCCCGGCGTCTCAGGACAAAGCGGCCTGGAACCTTGCGAAGGAGAGTTATGCCCGCGCCACCGGCGGCGATCTGGATGCGGTGCTGCAGTCTGGCGATCCACAGGCGATTGCGCAGGTCGGCCGCGTCCTGAACCCGATCTGGACCAGCCTGCCGGGCGGGATCGAGGCTGGGACGAATACCAACCGGTTCGTCAGCGCGTTCAACAGCAATCTGGGCAGCGGTAATTCGGCGGCGTCGGCGATCGAAGAAATCGCTCCTTCCGCATATGTCGATCCCATGGTCGTCAACGTCTCCGGGGAAACGGCCGACCAGCCGACGGAACTCGCCCCGATCCAGGCCACGGCCGAAATGCAGCCGGACGACGCGTGGGAAGGCCTGCGCAGCCCATTCGTGCCGCGGGATATCCGGCAGGCGCTTGTCGACCGCAGCGGCTTTGTTCCCGGCGGCACGGCGCAGGGCGAAGGCATGGAGCGCGCCCGCCGTGGCAATCCGAACTCGCCGTTCATTCCGCGTGATATGCGCGCCGAGCAGCCGCAGCAGGTAGCACAGGTCCAGCAGCCAGCGACAGCGGGTCAGACGGGCCAGTATGGCATAGAGGAGCTTTACGGTCTGATCGGCAACAAGTTCCTGCCGGAAGAATACCGGGCGCAGGCCCGCGCCATGCTCGAAATGCGCCTGCAGGAAATGCAGTCCCAGCGCGAGGAACAGACGTGGCGCGCCCGGCAGGAATATACGCGGCAGCAGCAGGAACAAGACCCGCTCCGGCAGCTGCAGATCCGGAAGGCCCAGCGCGAACTCGAAGAAGGCAAGCAGCAGCCGTTGATCAACGCCGGCAGTGGTTCGATCTATGACCCGAACAAGAAAGAATGGCTCCGGCCTCCGGACGGAAACACCAGCGGCGCTTTCCGGTTCTCCGGTAATTCCGTCGAGGCACAGGCGCTCAACGGCCTGATGGAAAGCGGGCAGCTGACGCCTGATCAGGCGCAGCAGATCGCCGCCGGCAAGACCATCACCGGCCCGAACGGCGAAATCATCTTCATGACGCCGCAGGGTGTGTTCGGCCAGCAGCAGGGCGGTGAGCCGCAAAGGTTGAGCGGCAGCCGGCCGGCCGATGGTATCGACATCTTCGGGGATGGTTCGGGAACCGGTAATGCCGTCACGCCGACCGCCGACACAAACCGCGGCAACGGCATGATCCCGCTGACCGAACCGAAGGTCACGATTGACGAAAAGAAGGCGATGACGTTCGCCGATCGAATGAGGGCTTCCGGGAAAATCATCTCGGAGCATGGCGCGGTCGGGGCCAGTATCAAGGATGCGCTCGCCAGCCAGTTGCCATTCGGCGTTGGAAACTTCGCGGTATCCGACGAATACCAGAGCGTCGAGCAGGCACGGCGCGATTTCATTAATGCGCAGCTTCGTCGCGAGTCCGGCGCGGTGATTTCGCAAGAGGAATTCGACAACGCCAACAAGCAGTATTTCCCGCAGCCCGGCGACACCGAAGATGTCATCAAGCAGAAAGAGCGGAGTCGCCAACGGGTGATTGACGGTATGGCCCGCGATGCTGGCCCGACCTACGGCAACAATTCGGGCGCTGAAGACCCGCTGGGGATCCGCTGATGCCGACCATTGCCGAAATCCGCCAGCAGTACCCGCAGTACAGCGACATGAGCGATGACGCACTCGCGTCGGCTCTTCACCAGAAGTTCTATTCCGACATGCCGCTGGCCGTGTTTCGTTCGCGGATCGGCGTGTCGAAGATGGCGCCGGGCAAACACCTCTCCTACGAGGAAGGCGCGGATCTGGTCGATGCGGAAGAGCGTGCCAAGACTGCTGCAGGCCAAACCACGGCCGGCCTGACTGGCATCGTCGACGGCGTGCCGATCGCCGGCCCATACCTGCTTGGCGGGGTCCAACGCGGTGCTGCGGCCCTCAGTTCGCTGATCGATGGCGAAAGCTACGACCGCAACCTCAATCAAGCGAAAGCCTTGACCGACGCCGCGCAGGCCGAAAACCCGTGGACGACGACAGCCGGCAATGTCGCCGGTGCCGTCGGCGGTACCATCCCAATGGTCATGGCGGCGCCAGCTGCTTTCGGCGGTGGAAGCGCTGGTATCATGGCACGCTCCATTTACTCAATGCTGACGGGCGGCGGGATCGGCGCTGCGGACAGTGCTGTTCGGTCGAACGGGGATGTAGACGATACGTTGTGGGGGGCGGGTTCTGGCGCCGCAATGGGCCTTGTTGGCCCGACCGCAGGCAAATTGATCGGCGCTGGCGCGAACAAGCTCCTCGAATTCTTCCGCGACGGGAAGACGGCCAAGGCTGCCGGCACCACGCGCTATGCGCTGAACAAGCTCCGCGAGTCCTTCGGCGCCGACGACCTCGACGTTCCAACGGCACGCAACAAACTCGCCGACCTTGGACCGGAAGGCATGATTGCGGATCTTGGCGACAACGTGCGCGGCCGGGCTGAAGCGCTGGCAAATATGCCGGGCGAAGGGAACAGCACCATCCGAAACAGCCTTGAGGCGCGCCGGGCCGGCGCCAACGACCGCATCCGCGCATTGGTCGATCAGAACCTCGGGCGCAATGTTGTCCCTTCGCAGGTGATCGAAGGCATAGAAGCCAACCAGCAAGCGATCACTCCACGGTACGCTGAGGTGTTTCGCAACGCCCGCAACTACGATATCTCGCCGGTGGCTGACGATCTGGATCTATCGATCAATCGGCTTCGTGGCGATGCGCAGCGCCGGCTTCGACAGGTGCGCGGCATGTTGAACACCGAAGGCACCGATCAGCTGTCGAGCAATCCGCGTGTGTTCTTCGAGACCCGCCAGGCGATCGACGGCATGCTCGCCACGGAAGCCGACCCGAAGGTGATCCGAGAGTTGGCCGAAGCACGGCAGATGATCGACGATGCCTTGGATCGTGCGGTTCCCCAGCTGAAGGAAGTTGATGCACAGTATGCCGAGCTTGCCCGTCAGAAAGATGCCATCGGCCGTGGGCAGCAGGTTCTTGACAGTGGCCGGACGTCGCCGCGCCCTACGGAGTTGGCGGCCGAAATTGATGCCGGCGTTCAGCCGAACGGGCTTCTCGTCGGTCCGTCGGCGGTGCCGCTTCGACTGTCGCAGGGCGCCCGTGCGGAAATCGACCGTATTCTCGGCACCAACGCCAACGACGTCCAGCGCCTTAACCGTCTGATCAAGACGCAAGGCGACTGGAACCGCGACCGGCTGGCCATGCTCTTCGGTCCCGACAAGGCCGACGATCTGTTCCGCGTACTCGACAACGAACTGACGTTCAGCCGGACGCGTGACAAGATCATCGGCAACAGCGCCACGGCAGGCCGTCAGCAGCAGATTGCTGACCTCGGCGGAGCCACGGACAGGAACCTGATCCGCGATGCTTATGCGGCCGGCGGGACGCCCGGCGCGGTGCGCGGTGCCGGCCTGAAGGCTGCGGATCGGTTCTTGAACATGATCCTGAAGGGCCGCGTCGAGAAGCAGAACAAATCGCTTGCCGATCTGGTCACTAGCAATCGTGCCGCGGTGGTCGATGCGATGCTGCCGCAAGGGATGAGTGCTGATCGTCAGAAGCTCATCGAGCAGATGGCTAAATCAATCCTGCTCGGAGGAGGAATGGCGGGCTCTCGTTGATCGGTCCATTCTATCGTTGATCAACCAGATAAGCGCGAATAGGCCAGCGCCACACATGAACCCGACAGGAAACCCAGGGCCATCGAAAATGTGTCGCATCGACATGAAGGCTTCCCGGAACGCGAAAAGCACGCCGGCCAGGGCAACGATGCAGAGGATTTGAACGACCCGGATCATGCCGCGCAGAATGCCGACAGCCGGGCGGATTGTCCAGCGATAGCGTTCAGCCAGGGTGAACGATGCGGAAAAGCTCCGGCCAACGCAGCACGATAGCGAGCAGCGCGCCGGCTATGACGATGAATTGCCAGAAGGTCAGCGTGCCTTTCATCTGACCCGACAGGTTTTCGACTTTCGAGGAAATATCACCGGTAGAGGCGGCCATTTTCGTTGAAAGGTCGCCGGAAACACCGGTGATCTTCGTTGTCAGTTCACCTGAGACGCCGGTGATCTTATTGGTCAGATCCCCGGACACAGTTGAAATTTTCGAAGAAAGTTCTCCTTTGACAGCCTCTATGTCGGATTTGACGGTCATGTGCGTCACGCGCCCTTTGATTTCGGCTGCGTCGATGAGCAGCTTCTTCAGGTCGCCTTTGATTTCCTTCATATCGGCTTCGAGCGCAGTTACACGGGCTTCCAAATCATCACCTCCTGGAGGTCCCCCGGACTTCCGCCGGGCCGCCAACGATACCACACCTTCTGGGTCTATAGGACGATAATTAAGATTGCTCATCTTCAGATCCACTGAGTGAGTTGATCATTGCGAGGTCATGGAAGCGGGTGAAGCCACATTTTTCGCACGTTAGTGGAAGCATCGGTAGGCGTGTTTCTGTGCTCTTGTGCTCGAAGGCAAGCCAGGCCAATCGCGGAACGCCTTCATCGGTCTTGCCGTAGGCCCATGTGGCGTTGGAGCAGAACGGGCAGATCGCGTTCGAAGTGACATCGCCCACGTATTTCAGGGCGTCCCATGCGATATCGGAAAGTGTCTTTTTATCCATTCGTCACCTCGCATCAGAGATTGAACGATTCAATTTCAAGAGTCGAGTGCCTGCATTTTCACAACCAGAAAGGAATGGAAAGATGGGACTGAGTATGGACCCGCTGGCGGTTGCTGGCGAACAGGCTTCTACGTCGCCGCGGGTGAAGCCGAAGAAGCGTTCGTTCTGGTGGACTTTCCGCATCCGCGTCGTGCTGCGATTTGCGCGTTTGATGCGGGTGCCGATCGATGTTCACAACAGCTATTTCAACGATGGTCGTTATGCGAACAAGGCTAAGTCTGCCGATAAGGCGGCTCTGGCGGTGGTCAACCATCTCACCAACCACGCAATCGACCCTCGCAAGTTCAATGAATTCGTCCAGGATGTGAAAGACGACTTGAAACGCCCGCGCCCCGTTGATGGCGGCAAGTCCGGCCCGGAGGCTGCATGATGGCCCCCGACATCGTTTTCACTGTACCCGCCCCACCACCGAAAACTGAATGGCTCCTTCTAGCGCGTCTCGAATTGCCGGAAGGGCGTCTGACGATATTTCGACCATCTGCTGAACGCCGGGCGGAATTTCTAGCGAAAGCGCCGCGCCGTGAGGCGTTGCAAGAACATCCACCTGTGACGGTGATAGAGGATGAAGTTGTGGTGGTGGCTTGAGGAAGCCGGACCCGACGAGAAGCGTGCTGATGAGGTCGGCGACGACCCTGGCCTCGATTTCCAGTTCTTCCGGACCTTCTTCGCCGGCCATCTCGATCGTCAGGCTTTTGCCATCGCCCGCGGCCCTGGATGACAGGATTGCTTTCAGCCCCTTAATTTGACGCATGTGTCCCTCCCTTTTTCGGGGCATCATCCGCCGATCACCCGTCAGAGTCGAGTCTCATGCAGGCGCCCGTTTAAGGCGCCTTTTTCTATGGAGTGAACAATGCCAAGAACAGGCGGCATCTATGCCGTTCCTTCCGGAACGAAGGGCGTCACGCTGCAGACCATTCAGTCGGGGAAATACAATGGTTTCCTCGACGATCTGACTGTTGATCTCAATGCTGCGCGGCCGATAACTGCAGGCGGGACAGGAGCATCCACGGCAGATGGCGCGGCCGCCTCACTCGGGCTGGTTTCGGCGAAGGATTTGGCTGGCGTCAACACGGTTAGCGGCACGGCAAACGCCATCACGATTGCGACGGATCGGGTTTACACGGCCTATGCCGACACGGTCTATCTCAGTTTCCGGGCATTGGAGGATATCGACCCCGGCGGCGTGACGATCGACCTGGACGGGCTGGGCGCGAAATCGGTTTACAAGACCGTGGCGGCCGGCCTTGTCGACGTCAACCGCGGCGACATCATCGCCGGCGGCTATTATCTGATGACCTTCGACCCTGTAGCAGACGGCGGTGACGGCGCATTCGTGCTCCTCAATCCTTCGACGGCTTCAGCTGCGTTCAAGGTCGGCGACATGCTGCGTTCCGCTCGCGACCTGACGGGCGATTGGCTGAAGTGCGACGGGGCACTTTATGACGTCGACGACTATCCCGAACTGTCTCTGATCCTGCCGCCGCTTTCCGATGACGCGATCTGGACCAACATCACCAACCCGTCTGCAGCAACGGATTACGAAATCGTGTCGACCTCGTTCGGCTTTCTGATGGGTGAAGACCAGGGCACGAATTCTCGCATTCTGAGGTCCGTCGATGGCAATACCTGGACCGTAGCGGCGACATTGACTTCATTCCGCATCCGGCGCCTTGCCCAGAACGGATCGATCTATCTCGCAGCCGACGGCTTCGCAAAGCTGTCGCTTTCGAATGACGGTAGCTCGTGGGGCACTCCCTTCGTGCCAACGGGTTTCACTGGTGGCAGCGATGCTATTCTCGGGAGTGCTTTTGGCGCCGGCCTGTTCGTCATTACGGGCACGGGAGGGAAAATCAGCACCTCGCCGGACGGCTCGACATGGACCGCAAGGTCGTCGGGCATATCCACCGCTATCAACGACGTTAAATTCATCAACAACATCTTCGTGGCTGTTGGGAGTGCTGGGCGCATCCTGACGTCACCGAACGGCATAACATGGACGTCCAGAACCTCGGGGACGACGACCAACCTCAACGGAGTTACTTTCGGTGCAGGGACATACGTCGCTGTTGGTGGTCTCACTCCGACCCAGAATGCAGTGATTGTTTCATCGCCTGATCTGATCACCTGGACGTCGCGCGGGACGGTCACAACGACGGCACTCTACAACGTCGAATACTCCTCTGCCGGGTTCCTGGCTGTTGGCGATACGGGCGTTGCTAGACTTTCAAAGACCGGCATCAGTTGGTCGGCAACTCCTACCGGAGTGACGAACACCCTGCGTGGTGTCACGTTCGACCCGAACCAGCCGACACGTTACCTCGTATGCGGCGCCTCCGGCCGGATCATGCAGGGCATCCGTACTCTGCCGACACAGTTCCAAGTCCCGAATTTCGATCACACCTACGACTGGATCAAGGCAGTCTCGTAAAGGACACCAGCCATGGCATTTTCAGGCCTGCACATTGCTTGCGGATCATACGTGAGCGACACCACAAACACGTTTACGCGGCAACCTATCTTCGGGGATGTCGTCTGGTCCGAAACCCTGACGGCGCAAGATGTGACAGCAAACGGGGCATCGAGCGAAAAGCCGGTCATCCGCTTCAAGGCCTCGGCTGACTGGTGGGTATCGATCGGCCGCGATCCTGACCCGACCCAAGATCCGCGCATCCTGATCCAGGCAGGAGTGATCGAGGACATCGGCTGCAAGCCGGGCGATTTCATCGCGGGGATACCGGCATGACCGGTCCCTCCCTCGCATCCGGCGCATATCGGACTGGCGGCGGCGCCGGCGGCGATCTGGCTGCTGTCGCCTACTCCGGCTCCTATGATGACCTTGAGAACTTGCCAACGCTCGGGTCTGCTGCAGCAGAGGATGCATCGGCGTTCGCAGCAGCAGAGCACACCCATCCTGCGGCGCAAATCTCTGATGCATCGGCCAACGGCCGTGCGCTGCTGACCGCCGCAGACTATGCCGCAATGCGGCTCCTGCTTGAACTCGTCAAAGGAACGTCCGCCGGCAACATTCCCGTCCTTGATGGAAGCGGCAAGCTCGACACGTCGATCCTGCCGTCGCTGGCGATTACCGAGACCTTCGTCGTCAATAACCAGTCCGCGATGTTGGCGTTGACGGCCCAAACAGGCGATGTTGCGATCCGGACGGATCTCAACAAGAGCTTAATTCTCTCGACGAACAGCCCGTCGACTTTGGCGGATTGGAAAGAGCTGCTGACGCCGCCCAACTCCGTTTTGTCCGTCGCTGGCTTAACCGGCGCAATCTCTGCTGCCGCGCTCAAGACTGCGCTCTCGATCGCGGCCTCGGATATCTCCGGTCTCGGCGCTCTTGCTCTGCTGGCGACAATCAATAACGCCAACTGGTCTGGCACGGATCTATCGATTGCCAACGGCGGTACGGGCGCCAGTGATGCTGCCGCGGCCTTTGGCAACCTGAAGCAATCGGCCTCGGACACTGTGACAGGCGTCGTCGAGTTGGCAACGCCAGCCGAATTGAGGGCACGAACGGCCAACGTTGTCGCAACGCCCGAACAACTCGGCGCCACGAAGGCGGCTGTTGCGCTGGCCTATTCTGCTACCAGGTCGTTGGTCTGGACTGATGGTTGGTATAGGACCTGCACGATGACCGGCAACATGACCATTTCCAACCCGACGTCAGTCGAGGAAGGGGATACTATCATGATCCTGTTAGTCGCCAGTACATCGACGGCCCGAACAATTTCATTTGGTACGAATTACAAGGGTGACCTGCCGACTGACACGGTAACAAACACCCGCAAAATCCTGCTGATCCTTACGGCGGCTTCAACAAGCGAAATCATCGTCAGCCATTTGGTGTATACATGATACTGCCTGGTTTCCCGGTCCCCCTCCTGAAAGGCCCTGGGTTCAACTATTCCGGCACATTTGCGAGTGACCGAGACGGATGGACGCAGGTCAGCGGCGGCTTCGCTCAAACGACGACTGCTGACGCCGTTCGAACTTCTCCGGGTGGTTGCCAAATGGCGACAGCGAGCAGTGGATCTGTCAACGGCGAAGGGCAATATACGATCCCGGCTGCGCGAGCAGGTGGATGCCATATCGACGTTTCGTTCTGGCACCGCGCGGTGAACTCAGTCGGCTCAGGTAACAACGTTGTCCTGCGCTATCGGATCGCGGCGGGCTCATGGGTGACACTGGCATCCATCAGCAGCAACGCCGTCACAAGCTGGGCTCAGATGTCGGGCGGGTTTGACAATCCCGGCAATAACGACGTGACGATAAGTATCGTGCTTAGCGGGCCGGCCAGCGTGGATGCCCGCTTTATCGACGACTGGTCAATCGTCGGCACCCCTCTTTGATTGGAGATACCATGACGCTCTATCTTGAGACGCCGGGCGGCTTTGTGCCGTGGTCCGGCGAGGCGATCAATGACGTTCGGCATCCTTTGACCGTTGAGTGGGTATGGTCCGACGACGAGCTTGCGGCAATCGGCCTATATCTGCCTGCACCTGCCGATGACGTTCCGCCCGGCAAAATGGCGGTGGCGACCAGCGTTGAGCGTGTCGGTGGCGTCGTCAAATTCGTCAACACGCTGGTGAACGCGCCGCCTCCGCCATTGCCATCGACGCCCGTAATTTATGCAGTCGGCAACTTTGCCGTTTCCGACATGGATATCAGCGGGATCGATACCGCCGTGAACTTCTCGGCCGCCGTCTGGATGGATGTCGGCGTTTACCTGGTGCTCTTTTCGGAGGCGCAGGCCAATACCCGATATCTCGCCAAGGCCTACAGCGGCACGAGCCAGGCGCTCGTGGTCGAGAAGGGCGAGGATTACCTCATCATCAACGCGAGCAATGCATCCGGCCCATACGACCCGGCCGAATTTTCGCTCGAAGTCATCAGGGTCCAGTAATGGGAAACGATCAAATGAAACTGGTATGTGAAATCAAGATCAGCGGCGTCGATACCCTTGTGGCCCTGACGACCGCCCCCGGCATCGATCTCGGCGCCTTTGTGAAGGTCAAGCCGGGTATCGGCAAGCCGTTCTACGTCTGGACCTCGATCCCGCAGCCGAACCCGACCAGCTGTGATTTCTCGAATGCCCCTATCGTGTCGAGCGATACCGCTGTGAACAATGCGGCCATCGCTGCAATCTCCGTCGCGCCGGAAGACGTGCTGACGTGGTGAGAGCGGGTGCGGGCGGGCAGGGGGTCAGCAGCCCGCACCCAAGCCGCGCGGGGAACCGATCCGACCAACGCGGTATCTCCGGGGATACCGAGGAGCCCTTCTCAAAGCAATACCTAAAATTTGAGGTAACCTCGCGCTCGGGCCTCAGCCCATAGCGTTCACGACCATCCAAAGCGGCAGGCCGGCTGTCACGACCGTTGCCAGCAACACGATGCCGACCTTCACCAGGTAAGAGCGACGCGCTCTGCTGCCATCCCACTCGTAAACCATAACGCTCTCCCACGCTGTGCCAGAGTGAACCACCGTCTGCTGCTCGTGTCGAGCGCGTAGTTGCAACATCGTTAATATAGGACATCACCATGACCACGACCGTGCAGACACTGCAGCGGCGCTTGATCGCGTCTGGCTTCCCGCTGCCGAAATTCGGAGCCGATGGCGGCTTCGGTGACGAAAGCATTTCGGCTGTGAACGCCGCGCTCGACGAACTGGAAAGGCATCGAGCCGGCGCTCAACCGGCGCCGCCGGACAACGTCGCGCCTGCCGCTCGGCCGCGCGCCGCCGCCATTATCCCGGCCGACTGGATGCCGGCGGCGAAGATGGAGCGCATCATCTGCCACTGGACGGCCGGCGCGCACAAGGCGAGCGAGTTCGACCGGCAGCATTACCACATCCTCATCGAAGACGACGGCAAGCTGATCCGCGGTATCCCGTCGATCAAGCTCAACGAGGCCCCGGCTAAGGCCGGCTATGCCGCCCATACCCTCAACTGCAACAGCGGATCGATCGGCGTCTCGCTCTGCTGCATGGGCGGCTCACACGAAAGCCCGTTCGACCCCGGCAAATATCCGATGACGGCAAAGCAGTTCGATGTGCTGTCCTCCGTCGTTGCCGAGCTTTGCCGGCGCTACGGCATCAAGATCACCGACAAGACCGTCCTGTCGCATGCTGAGGTGCAAGGCAATCTCGGCATCCAGCAGCGCGGGAAATGGGATTTCACCCGGCTTGCCTTCGACCCGTCCGTCATCGGCGCCAGGGCGTGCGGTGACAAACTGCGCGCTGCCGCCCAATCCAAACTCTAAGAGGTCATTATGCGCATCTTACACACGATGCTGGCGTTCGCGCTGGCCTGCTTGCTCACGTCCTGCGCGACCGCGTCGATCGACGGCACGATCCAGCGCAGCCTGCCGAAAACCTGCCAGCTGATCGAGACGGCGCACCTGGCGTTCACCACTGTTGCCCTGACAGGCAACATCAAAGCCAGCACCGTCCGCAAGGAGCAGGCCGCCTATGACGGCGCATCGGTGATCTGCGCCGATCCGTCGAGCGTAACGGCCGGCAATGCGCTGATCCTGGCCGCGCAAACCTATCTCGTCATTTCCACAGCCCTGAAGGAGGCCCGCAATGAACGCTAACCTGTTCCACAACATCCTGAACATCGTCATCGCCCTGCTGGCGGCCGCCACGGCTTTCCTGCTGGCAACCGGCTGCACGACCTTTTCGACGGGCCAGATCGAGTGCTCGGCGTCCTGGATCGATCCGGCCTACACCACGACGGCAGTCACCGTCCTGGCCGTGCTGAAGACGCTGGTCAACATCGCCCGTGACGGCCTGGCGGGCCTCACCAAGCGGCAGCCGCCAGTCGAACGGTAAAGGCCTCCAGCGTGACGACATCGAACGATGACCTCCTGCGAGCGCTCGGACGCGTCGAAGAAGGCGTGCGGCGCCTGCAGGAAGACTTCCGCGACGAGAAGGCCGCCGCCCACGAAAGCAGGGCAACTATCCACGCCAGGCTCGACGAACAGGTCGACCGGATCAACCGGCTCGACACGACAGTCGCGATCAGCGGCCAAGTTGATGCGCAGATCCGCAGCGAGGTGCAATCGCTGAAGGAGACAGTCGAGACCGCGCACGCGCCGGCCGTCGCCGACTGGAAGCGGATCAAGATGATCGGCCTCGGGATCAGCGGGCTGATCGCCTTCACGGGGATATCGATCGGGGTGTTCGCCAGCTGGGCAAGTGAGACGGCGGTTGCCGCGATCCGGCACTGGCTCAAAATCCCGTGACGGTTTGGTCGACATGATCGACATCATTGGCGGGAGAGGGCGATTTACGGGGCTTTTCGACGTATTTCTTGATCGCCCGGACCATCTGTACCTGCCATGTTCCGAGGCTGATCACGTCTTGTTCAGGGTGTCGGCTGCGGTGACCACTACGGTCTCCCGCTACCATTATTCTTCAAGCTACAATACGGTAAAAGACTTGGCATATTGCCGAAGTCCCGGTCTGTGCGTCACATCTCACGCTGTTGGACGTGGAGAGTTCTTCTTACCTCATGCACCGCGAGGGCCGGTGCAGCCTTCGAATACGTTAACCCGAATTATTGGAAAGCCTCTCTCCGCTTCGTCTCGGACTTCTCCGGCGGCCAGCGTCAGCGGGTGATGATCGCCATGGTGCTGGCGCAGGAGACACCGATCTTGCTGCTCGAAGAGCCAATCGCCTTTCTCGACATCGTCCACCAGATCGAAATGCTCGACCTTCTGGACGACCTCAACGCCGAGGGCAACCCCGGCGATATCGTCACGGAACAACTGGTCCATGACGTCTTTGGCCTGCGAGCCCTCGTCATCGAAGATCCGGTCTCCGATACCCCGATGATCGTCCCGGCAAAACGCCGGCGAGGCTTCGCTTGAAGCACGGTAAAGTCACACTCGGGATAGGAAGCCCGGAACCGGTTTGGGCGTCAGCACTTGCGATAAACGGTCGGATCCGGGATCGGGACGGCGGCCATCAGCGCCTGGGTATAGTCCTCGCGCGGGTTTTCGAATATGTCGCGGCGCGTGCCGGTCTCCACGATCCTGCCTCCGCGCATCACCGCGACCTTGTGCGACATCCGCTCGATGACAGCCATGTCATGCGAGATGAAGAGATAAGCGAGGCCCATCGTCTCCTGCAGTTCCAGCATGAGGTCGAGCACGCGGGCGCGGACGGAGACGTCGAGCGCGGCCACGCTCTCGTCGGCGACGATCAGTTTCGGCTCGAGCGCCAGGGCGCGGGCAATACAGATGCGCTGGCGCTGGCCGCCGGAGAATTCGTGCGGATAGCGCGTCGCGGCATCCGGCGTCAATCCGACGCGGCGGAGCAATTCGGCGACGCGGTCCTGCCGTTCGGAGGCGTTGCCGATGCCGTGGATGACCAGCGGCTCCGCCACCGCCTTGCCCACCGACATGCGCGGATCGAGCGAGGCATAGGGGTCCTGGAAGATCATCTGCGCCGAGCGCCGGAAGGGGCGCATGTCGTGTTGCGACAATCCGGCGATGTCGCGGCCCTCGATCTGCACCGAGCCCGAGAACGGAATCAGTCCCAGCACCGCCTTGCCGGTGGTCGACTTGCCCGAGCCGCTTTCGCCGACGAGGCCCATCGTCTCGCCGGGCATGATGTCGAAGGAAATGCCGTCGACCGTCGCGGGCGGCGCCTTGCGCTTGAAGATCAAGCCGGACGCACCGCCATAGGTGACGCTGAGATCGGTGACATGGAGCACGGGCGCGGTGCCGCGTTGGGCCGGCGCGATTGCGCTTTTCGACACTCGGGGCGGGCCATCGGTTCCCGCCAGCGCGCCGAGCCGCGGCACGGCGGCCAGCAATTGCCGTGTATAGAGTTCGCGCGGATGGCCGAAGACCTCGACCGACGGTCCCTGCTCGACGATCCGGCCCTGCTGCATGATTACGACGCGGTCGGCCATTTCGGCGACCACGCCCATGTCATGCGTGATCATGATGATCGAGGTGCCGAATTCCGCCTTCAGCTTGCGCATCAGCTCCAGGATCTGTGCCTGCACGGTCACGTCCAGCGCCGTGGTCGGCTCGTCGGCGATCAGCACCTTGGGCCGGCAGGAGAGCGCCATGGCGATCATCACCCGCTGACGCATGCCGCCGGAAAGTTCATGCGGAAACTGCTTCAGGCGCCGCGCGGGATCGCTGATCTGCACCGCTTCCAGCATCTCCAGTGCGGTCGCCTCGGGATTGGCAGACCCCTGATGCTCGCGGATCGCCTCGACCAGCTGCGCGCCGATGTTCATCACAGGGTTGAGCGAGGTCATCGGCTCCTGGAAAATCATCGCGATCTCGCCGCCGCGGATATGCCGCATCTGACTGTTGGAGAGCGTCGTCAGCTCCCGCTCGCCGAGCCTGATCTTGCCCGACGTCACCTTCAGCGAGGCTTTGGGCAGCAGGCCCATGATCGACAGCGAGGTCACGGACTTGCCCGAGCCGCTTTCGCCGGCGATGCACAATGTCTCGCCGGGATAGAGGTCGAAGGAGATATCGTCGAGCACCCGCTTCAAACCCTCGGGTGTGCGCGCATCGACCGAGAGGCGCTCGACGCTGAGCACCGGCGCCCCTGTTGGCTTGGTTTCGGTCACGCGAGCACGATCCTGGGGAAGTAGAAGGAGACGACCCAGTTGGGCATGTCGACGATTTCGGAGATGCGGAGATCGCCGCAGACCGAGCAGAGCATATAGGCGTCGACCGGGCTGTAGCCATGCTCGGCCGTCAGCAGGTCGATCATGCGCATGACGGCTTCGCGCGCACCGGTCATCAGGTCCGGGCCGATGCCGGTCGTGACTTCGTAACCCATGCCGTCGAGATGGCGGGTAACCGGCTCTGTCGTGGTAAAGCGCGGCGACTTGAGATTGGCGCTCTTGACCAGGTCCAGCGTCAGCTCGACATTCATCTGGCTTTCGATCGCCGTGCCGCAGACCTCGCCGTCGCCCTGCGCCGCATGGGTATCGCCGACGGAGAACAGCGCGCCCTCGACTTCGACCGGCAGATAAAGCGTCACGCCGGCGGTGAGGTCGCGGATATCGAGGTTGCCGCCGACCTGGCGCGGCGGGACGACCGAATGCAGGCCGGGCTCGGCCGGTGCGACGCCGATCGTGCCGGTGAAGGGTTTCAGCGGCACCTTGCCGCCGGGGCCGAAAGCGGATGGCGCCATCGATACCGTGTCATAGGTCCAGATATGCAGCGCCGGGTTCTCGAACTGGTCGGCCAAGAGGCCGAAGCCCGGAATATTGGCGGTCCAGCCGACGCCCGAGGGGTGGAACTTGTTGATGGTGACCTTCAGCGCGTCGCCCGGCTGGGCACCCTCGATATAGACAGGACCACTGACCGGATTGATCTTGCCGAAGTCGAGATTGGCGAGTGTCTCCAGTGTGGCATCTGCACCGATCTGGCCGCCGGAGGAATCCATGCATTCGAACAGGATGGTCTCGCCGGGCTTTGCCGTCAGTGCCGGCGGGAAGTCGCGGTTCCAGCCGAAATTATGCTGGGCGCGGTGGATGGTGTGGTTGCAGATGCTGCACATGGGAATTCTCCAAGATGGCTTTGCGACAGCCCCTCATCCGGCTGCGTGCTTCGCACCCTTCCCCCCGTCACGCGGGGAGAAGGGAAATTCACATTTAGACGGCGCTACTTCACGAAGATCGCGTCGTAGTTGATGACGCGGGTCGGATCGATGTAGATGTTGTTCTCGCCGCCCATGCGGAGCGACTTGGCCACGACGCGGCGTTCATTGGTCACGGGTATCCACGGCGCGTCCTTCATGGCGTCGGTGAAGATCGACTTCCATGCGGCGATACGCTCCGCGCCCTTGGCCGGATCGGACATGGAATCGGCTGCAACCGCACGCTCGTCGAGCTCCGCATTGCAGTACCACGACCAGTTCCAGCCGCCCTGCACCGCGCCGCCGCAGCCGAGAATCGGGCCGTAGAAGTTCGACGGATCCGGGAAATCGGCGATCCAGGCCATGCCGCCCGACCAGATCATCGGCGCCTCGCCTTCGGTGCCGCCGGCGGCGATGACATTGCCCTGCGCCAGCGCGCGGATCTCGGCCTTGACGCCGATCGCCGCCAGATCCTGCTGGATCGCCTGGGCGATGCGCGGCTGCGGATCGGTGTTGGTGGCGTAGAGCACGGTTTCGAAACCATCGGGGTGGCCGGCTTCCGCCAGCAGCGCCTTGGCCTTCTCGACACTGTAGTCGTAACCGGCATAGTCGTTGTCATAACCCGGCATCAGCGGTGGCAGGATTTCCTTGGCGGGCGTGGCGCGGCCATTGAGGATGCGCACGATGCGCTCCTTGTTGATGGCATGGTTGACCGCCTGGCGGACCTTCAGGTCGTCGAAGGGTTTTACCTTGGTATTGAGCGTGACATAACCGGTGTGAAGCTGCTCGCCGTCGACGATCATCTGCGCGCCGTCAGGCGAATTCTTGATCTCGAGGAATTTTGCCGGCGGAATGCCGTCGCCGGCAATGTCGACCTCGCCCTTCTGCAGGCGCAAGAGCGCCACCAGCGGTTCCTGGCCGACTTCGACCGTGAAGCTGTCGATCTTCGGCATGTCCTTGACGAAATAGTCGGGATTGCGTTCGAAGACCAGCTTCTGGCCGATCGTCCAGTCCTTGAGGAGGAAGGTGCCCGAGCCGACCGGCTTCTTGCCGAAATCGCCGCCGGCCGCCTCGACCGCCTCCTTCGGCACGACCGAGGCGAAGTTGATCGCCAACACGTGCAGGAAGGTCGCATCCGGACGAGTCAGCTTGAAAACGACGGTGGAGTCGTCGGGAGTCTCGATGCCCTTGAGGCCGCCATCCTTGCCGGCGGCCAGGTCATCAAAACCGTCGATGGCGCCGAAGAAGCCGGCGCCGGGACCCTGCGTCTTGGGATCGACGGCACGCTCGATCGAATATTTCACGTCAGAGGCAACGATCTCGCGGCCATTGGAGAATTTCACGCCCTTGTGGAGCTTGAACGTATAGGTCAGGCCGTCGGGGGCGACGTCGAAGCTTTCGGCCAGCGACGGCACGAGATTGGCGGTGCCCGGTTCATAATCCATAAGCCGCGAGAACAGGCTCTTGATCATCGACCAGTTGACCCAGTCGTAGCCGATCTGCGGATCGAGCGTGGTGATGTCGTCCTTGTAGGTGACGACGATATCCTTGCCTTCGGCGCTTGCCGCAAGCGGCGTCAGCAGCGCGGCCGTGGCCATGGCGGTTCCGAGTAACCAGCGTTTGAACATTTTGAGTTCCCCTTCTTTGGTTTTTCAGCTTGTGCGGATGCGCGGATCGATGACCGGCGCGATGAGATCTGCGAGAAGATTGCCGGCGACGATCGCCAGTGCCGAGGTCAGCGTCACGCCCATGATGATGGGGATGTCGACCTGCTGGATCGCCTGCCAGGCGAGCTGGCCGATGCCCGGCCAGCCATAGACGGCCTCGACCACGACCACGCCGCCCATGAACTGGCCGATATCGATGCCGATCATGGCGATGATCGGCAGGATGGCGTTGGGCAGCGCATGCCGGAAGATGATGCGCCGCGACGACAGGCCCTTGGCGCGGGCCGTGCGGACATAGTCCTGGTTCAGCACCTCGATCATCGCCGAGCGCACCATGCGCGCATACCAGCCGGCGCCGAGAATGCCGAGCGTCAGCGCCGGCAGCACGATATGGGCGAAGCTGCCATAGCCGCTCATCGGGAACCAGCCGAGCGTGACGGCGAAGACGTAGAGCAGCAGCAGCGCCGCGACGAATTGCGGGGCGGAAACGCCGACGAAGGAGGCGGTCATCACCAGCCGGTCGACGAAGCTGCCGCGCCTGACGGCGGCGATCGTGCCGAAGGTGATGCCGAGCACGACCTCGACGAAGATGCCGGCGGCCATCAGTGTCAGCGTCGCCGGCAGGCGGGCTGCGATCAGCGTCCAGACTTCCGTCTTCTGCGCATAGGAGCGACCGAGATCGCCCTGCAGCAGGCCGGTGAGATAGGTCCAGAACTGCACCAGCAGCGGCTGGTCGAGGCCGAGTTCGTGGCGGATCGAGGCGACCGTCTGCGCGGTGGCGCTGCGGCCGGCGATCATGCGGGCCGGATCGGCCGGCAGCGCATAGAGCAATACGAAGGTGATGGCGGCCACGCCGAGCAGAATGAGGAAGGCCTGCGCGAGGCGTTTGCAGAGCAGGATGACCATCAGCCCCTCCCGCGTTGCGTCGGGTCGAGGATGTCGCGGAGCGCATCGCCGACGAGATTGAAGGCCAGCGCCGTCAGCAGGATCACCATGCCGGGGAAGAAGACCAGCCAGGGTGCCGCCTGGAAATAGCTCTGACTCTCGAAAATGATGTTGCCCCAGGACGGCTGCGGCGGCTGTACGCCGATGCCGAGGAAGGAGAGCGTGGCTTCGAGCAGCACGGTGGTGGCGATGCCGAGCGTGCCCCAGACGATGGCGGTCGGGATCAGGTGCGGCAGGATATGCAACAGCAGGATGCGGCCATGGCCGGCGCCAAGCGAACGTTCCGCCATGATGAAGTCGCGCTCCACCAGTCCGCGTGTCTCGGTGTAAACGATACGCGCCACCTGCACCCAGTTGACCAGCGCGATGACCATGGCGACGATCCACAGGCTCGGCTTCATCAGCGCCGCCAGCACGATGGCGAGCAGCAGTGCCGGAAAGGCCATCATCAGGTCTGTGAAGCGCATCAGCACATTGCCCATGAAACCGCGCAGATAGCCGGCGACGATGCCGATAAAGAGTCCGATGGCGACCGCGATGCCGTTTGCCACCAGCCCGATGATCAGCGAGGTGCGTGCGCCATAAAGCATGCGCGAGAGCAGGTCGCGGCCGAGCGTATCGGTGCCGAGCAGGAACTGGCCGCCCGGCGGCATCGGCGCGCCCTCGAGCGTCAGTCCGTCGAACATCTGTTCGTCGGGATTGAACGGCGCCACCAGGGGAGCCGCCAGCGCCAGAACGACCACGACAAGCACGACCGCGAGGCCGAACAAGGCGGATGGCTGGCGAAAGAGCGAGCGGAGCACAGTCATCAGCCCACCTCCGGCCAGGGCTCGGCCCCGCCCAGGAAGATCGCCGAAACCTGTTCTGTCGACAGCCGGCGGCGCATGGCGCATTCGCGCAGCATGGCATAGGCCTGTTCTTCGTCGAGACCGCGGGCGGCGCGCAGCTTTTCGACCGCGGCATGCACCAGCGGTCGCATCCGCACGCGCTCCTCGAGAAATTGCATCCGTTCGGCGACCCCGCGGCGTTCCTCGTGGATCGAGACCGCCATCACCAGCGCCGGATAGATGGCGGAGGCCGCGACCGGCTTGGGGATGATGGCGCTGGCGCCCTGCTGCATCGCCCAGGCGATGCGGCCCGGCGCTTCCGAGCCGAGCAGCGCCACCAGCGGCTTGCCCAAGGCATCCGGCTTTGCCGGCAGCAGGTCATCCCAGCCCTGGTCGGCATCGACAAGCACGAGATCGGCGCTTTCCCAGTCGGCCAGCGGCGCCCACTGGCAGGTGGCGCGAATGCCGAGCAGGCCGAACTGCCGCTCCAGCCGCTCGGTATTGGTATCCGCGCGATGCAGGATCATGGCATGCCAGCCGGTGAAATTCGGTGTCTTGCTCATGACACGATCCTCAGCCTGGCCGGCATATGGGTGCCGCGCTTGGTGAGATAGGGATCGGCGGCGAGCGCCGGCCGGGAGGCGATGACGTCGAAGCCGTTATCGGCATTGATGCGGCCGAGATGGAACGGCAGCGCCGCATGATTGGTGCGGCTGTCGACAGTGAGCGGCCCGAACAGCGACGGCCATTCGCGGCCATGCACCTCGCGCCGCACCGCCTGCGGCTCGTCGCTGCCCGCCGCCAGGATAGCGCCGACGCAGAGGTCGACGGCCGTGTAGGCGCTGGCAAACACGCTGGAGATGCGGCGCTCGTGGCCGTAGCGGCCCGCGGCGCGGGCCTTGAAAGCGCTGTTGTCAGGCGTGTCGAGCATGTCGAAATAGGAGGCGGCACAAAGCTGGCCGGTGGCCGAACCATCGGCGATCAGGTCGAGCTCGCATTCCATCAGGTCGCAGCTGACGACCGGGCAGTTTTCGGGCCGGAAGGCCGGGTCATGATCGCCCAGCGTCTTCATCGCCTCGAGAAAGGCATAGCTCGACGGACCGATCAGGTTGTTGAGGACGAAGCTCGGCCGGCGCTCCTCGATCTCGGCGATGATGCGCCCGACCGCGGTTTCCTCGAGCGGCAGGTAGCGTTCCCCAAGCACCTCGCCGCCGGCATTGGCAATCAGCTCCCGTGCCAGCCGGTTCATCTCCCAGCCCCAGACATAATTGGCGCCGGTGAGATAGGGCCGCGCCCCGAAGCGCGGAATGAGATATTCGAAGGCAGGGATCAGATGCTGGTTGGGACAGCCGCCGACATAGATGACATTCTCGTTGGCCTCGAAACCTTCGTAGGGACACATGTACCAGAGCAGCCCATCATGCTTTTCGACCAGCGGGATCACTTCCTTGCGCGCCGCAGACGTGATGGTCCCGACAATATGCCGGCATCCCTCGCGCAGCAGATGTCGCGCGCCATCCAGATAGGCGCCGAGGCTTGCATGCGGATCGTAGAAGATCGGCTCGATGGCGCGCCCCGTCCGCCGGGCGCAGTCTTCGATCCTCGCTTCGATTGCCAGCATCGCCCCGTCGCGGGCGTCGACACCCATGGCGCCATAAGGCCCGGTGGTGGAGTAGAGAATGCCGATTTTCAGCGCATCACCCATCGGTCTTCCAAATACGAAAAACCCCATGACGCCGATCCCGCGGTTGCGGGAGCATCATGGGGCGAAACTGCCCTGCGACTATCGAAGTCATGTGAGCGCGAACCAAATTGCCTAATCCGCAGGCGTGATTAAAATACAGACATCAAGCGGGAGTCAAGCGCCTTCGGATACAACCTCTCATTTAAATGTGTGCTGTTCACTAAAAAGCGGATCGTTTCTGATTGGATTTTCCGCGCCCGCAAGATCCCGCGCGCGGGCTAGCCCATCAACCGGGTGATCGAGATCGCGCTCAAGCGCTATGAAAGGGGACTGTTCGAAACGTCGATACAGGCACCAGGCGATGTTCTCCGGGAGCCGATAGCAGAGGGTCGGGATTATCGTCCAACGATGGCGATACGGCTCTCGTCGTGGAGATTGCTGGTTTTTCGTGTCTTTGCCGAGCGTGGCTACAAGCTGGCGATTCGGTCCCGCCTCGACTTATCCATTCTCTGTCATGAGCGATGGCGCTGTCGGCCAAATCGTGAATTGCAGCAATCGCTTCCGGGTGATGGTTGCGCAATTTCGGTCCGTCGCCGGGAAATTCTGCCCTTCATTAAAATCTTAATATTTCACCAAAGTTTTCTGCAATCTCCGGTCTGTATGGTGAATGCAGGTGATGGATAGCGTCCATGTGAGGGTGCGCTTGATGGCATGAGGCCAGTCGTCCCAACCTGGGTTTGCTAAATGTCGTCCCTCTTGTGCGAGTAATGATTTCATGTCCAGCACTTCTTTTACCAATGCGACGGCGGCATCGGCCTTGTCGCTGTTAACCGGATCCAGCAAGGCGCTGGAGCGCAACACGATCCATGTCGCTGCCGGCCGCAATATCAACGAGGCGGCTGACAATGCCGCCTACTGGTCGATTGCCAAGGCAATGGAATCCACCGGCATGGCGCTGTCGTCGGCGGAGGACGCCTCCGGCCTTGCTGCGGCAACTGCAGACACTGCTGCGCTCGGGATGGAGGCCGCCACCGGCATCGTATCCGAAATCCAGGCGAAGCTGATCCTGGCGCGGTCGTCGGGCGCCGACAAGAACGCCATTAATTCCGAGATCACCCAGCTCAAGGCGCAGCTGGGCACCGTCTCGGCATCGACCTCGTTCAGCGGCGAGAACTGGCTGAATGCCGGCGCAGGCGCAACACCCGGCGTCAAGTCGCTGGTTGCCTCCGTTTCGACCGGTGAGGATGGTACGACGAACGTCAACACGATCGAGTTCGACACGGGGACGACGACGCTGACCAGCAGCAACAACGCTGCTGACGGCATGCTGACCAGGGCCTATTCCGGCACGACCGGCAACGGCAGCCCCTACGAATATTACATGCTCGATGCCGGCTCCACGACGCCGGCCCCTGCAACTGCCAAGGAAATCAAGATTTCCGACGCGACGACGAATAATGAGCTGGACGGCATGATTTCGGCCACGAATTCGATGCTCTCGTCCCTCACGGATGCCGGCGCCAAGCTCGGTGCAACTGCAAGTCGGATCTCGGCCAACACCGAGTTTGTGAAGTCCCTGCAGGAAACGAACCAGCGCAGCATCGGCCGGTTGGTCGATGCCGATATGGAGGAGAGCGTGGTCAAGCAGCGGTCGCTGATGGCGCAGCAGCAGCTTCAGACGATCGGCCTCAACATCATCAACAATCGAGCGAAAGCGACACTCGATCTGTTTCGCTGAACGCCTTCCCGGAGAACTGGTTTTTTGAGCCCACGGCCGTTGAACGGCCGTGGATAGGGCAGGCCGGTCAACGCCAGCAGGTATTCCGCAAGGTCTTCCGCCTGTCAGCGCATCTACGGGGCATTCGCGCCCCGGCTGTCCGGTTCGGCTCGGCAACGCCGCGATAGCGTTGCGCGCCGGCATCGTGTAGCATCGGTTGCCGTACAGGCCCGTACAGGAGGGGATATGATCGCGAAATTCGTGTTGGCAGCAATCGTCGGATTGGCTTGCGCGCCGGCGGCATCGGTGGCGTCCGGCCATTACCTCTATGGTGGCGTGCCACTGGAGGCGCGCCCCGATCTGGCGCGGAAGTATAACCGTGCCCTTGCCCATTGCGAATGCGAGGCAGGAAGCCTGCCACGTGGCTCCCTCGATCATAAAAGCCTGCTCTACGATACCGCCTTGCGGGCCTGTCTTTACCGACTTGGCTTCTTCGAGGGGCGCGAGGCCTATCCGGTGCGGGTTTTCGCCGACCGGTAGGCGGCGAGCGACAGCCGGTACAATCCCGTCTGTCGTCGGCATTTCCGGCGCGGAAGCAGGGTCGTTTTGTCACGTTCTCGCACGATTTTCCGAAAATGGCCGCCGTTCATCGATGTGCGCTGTATCACACTGCATTGCTCGCCAACGGTTCCACCCTCCGACAGTTCATCCACGGTTCACCTGCCGCGGCGCACTTTAGCGACATCGAACAAAGGAGGACTGCCATGACGCGTTTGATACAAAAGACCTTCGGTGCCTTCATTCTTGCCGCCATCTCCCTGACTTCCTTCGAAGCCACCGCCGCGCCGGTCCTCACCGGCAAGCCGGAGATCGCGTCAAAGGTCGAGCAGGTGAACCATCGCCGCCACCACTATCGCGACCGGGAATGGTCTGGCTGGGAGCGCCGCAAGCACTGGCGCCGCCACCATGACCGACGCGACTATTGGGATGACGATTACGGCTACCGCCATCGCGAATATCGTCATCACCGGCGCCACCGCGATGGTGCGTCGTTCGGCTTCTACTTCGATTGAGTTGAGGTCCTTGACGGCGTGAAACAGTGAAAACGAAAGGCCGGCTTCACCTGGTGAAGCCGGCCTTTCGTTATGCATGTAGGGTGGCCTGCATCGCAACCGTCAGAGCACGCGGCCCTTGAGCGACACGAGCGCATCCCGCAGCTCCGAAAGCATGCCTTCGGCACGGTCGATGTAGCGGGAGGACGAGGTAGTCGAGTGGCTTGACCAGGACATGCGGCTGGCGAGCACCACGACCGCGCCCAGCGCCGCCGCGGCGAGCACGGTGGTGACGGGATATTGCTGCACGGTGGAGGTCGCCTTGGCGCCGGCCTGTTTCGCCTTGGCGGCGACCGCATCGGCGGTCTCATGGCCGGCTTCGACCAGGGACTGGCGCAGCGATTCGATCTGCGAGCGGAGGGATTTCACTTCTGCTTCCAGCTCCTGGTTGACGGAGCTGACCGTTTCATGAGCGGTATCGACCACGCCGCGGGGAACGGCCTGCCCGATGTTTGTTGTCGTTGCCATGTCTAACCTCCTTTGGGGAACAGGAGAATGAACACGGAAAGGGGCGTTAAGTTCCATGCCGCATGCCGGACGAGGCAATACGGCACGGTTTGATGGTGTCTTGCCCTCGCCTCAGACGTCCGGCACGTTGTCCTTCAGCTCCTGGATCCAGATGCGGCCGTTGCCGTCCGACGGCGCGCGCCAGTCGCCACGCGGCGAAAGCGAGCCGCCCGAGGTCACTTTCGGGCCATTGGGCGAGGCCGAGCGCTTGAACTGGCTGATGGTGAAGAAGCGGAACAGGAAGACTTCCAGCCAGTGCTTGATCGTCGCAAGGTCGAAGGCCCGGCGCTTGTGCTCCGGGAAATGCGACGGCCATGTGCCGGCGTCGACATTTTCCCAGGCCTGCAGCGCCATATAGGCGATCTTCGACGGTTTCAAGCCGAAGCGGGTGAGGTAATACAGAGTGAAATCATGCAGGTCGTAGGGGCCGATCTTGTCTTCCGTGCTTTGCATCGCGCCGTTTTCATCTGCCGGCACCAGTTCCGGCGAGATGATCGTCTCGAGGATGCTTTCGAGCGTCGCGTCGGTTTCCGGGTCGAAGGCTTCGGTCTTGATGATCCAGCGGATGAGGTGCTGGATCAGCGTTTTCGAGACCGAGGCGTTGACATTGTAATGGCTCATCTGGTCGCCGACGCCGTAGGTCGACCAGCCGAGGGCGATTTCCGACAGGTCGCCGGTGCCGAGCACCAGTGCGTTGCGCTGGTTGGCGGCGCGGAACAGGAAATCGGTGCGCAGGCCGGCCTGGACGTTTTCGAAGGTCACGTCGTAGACGGGCTTGCCGTCGGCGAAGGGGTGCTTGAGGTCGTTGAGCAGCTGCGTTGCCAGCGGCCTGATGTCGACTTCTTCCGCAGTGATGCCCATGCTGCGCATCAGGGCCCAGGCATTCGACTTGGTGTTGTCGCCGGTGGCGAAGCCCGGCATGGTGAAGCCGAGGATATCGGACCGCGGCCAGCCGAGCTGGTCGTAGGCGCGGGCGGCGACGAGCAGCGCATGGGTGGAATCGAGGCCGCCTGATATGCCGATGCACAGGCGCTTGATGCCGGTCGATTTCAGCCGCTTCATCAGCCCCTGGACCTGGATGTTGAAGGTCTCGTAGCAATCCTGGTCGAGGCGCTTCGGATCGGCCGGCACGAAGGGATAGCGGGCGACGGCGCGCTTCAGGTCGATCAGGCCTTCCGGCACGGCGAAATCGAACAGCACGCGGCGGAAATTCCGGCCGGCGGTCAGGTTCAGCGTTGCGGCGTCGTTGAAGGTGCCGGTGCGCATGCGCTCCAGCCGCAGCCGCTCGACGTCGATATCGGCGATGCACATCTGCGATGTCGTCGGAAACCGGTCGGTTTCGGCCAGGAGGTCGCCGAGTTCGTAGATGCAGGCCTGGCCGTCCCAGGCGACGTCGGTGGTGGATTCGCCTGGACCGGCGGCCGAATAGAGATAGGCCGACCAGGTGCGGGCCGATTGCGCCGAGCACAACAGCTTGCGGGTATCGGCCTTGCCGACGGTGATGTTGCTGGCAGAAAGGTTGGCGAGGATCAGGGCGCCGGCGAGCGCGCCGAAATCGCTGGGGGCGGCCGGCGCCCATAGGTCTTCGCAGATTTCGACGTGGAAGATGAAGTCGCGGACATTCTGCGCCGAAAACTGCAGGTCGACGCCGAAGGGCGCCGTCTGGCCGGCAACGGCGATCTCCGCCTCGCGCACGGTGCGACCGGAGGCGAACCAGCGCTTTTCGTAGAATTCCCGGTAGTTGGGCAGGAAGGTCTTTGGCACGACGCCAAGAATGCGGCCGGCATGGATGACGACGGCGCAGTTGAACAGCCGTCCTTCATGGCGTAGCGGCGCACCGACCAGCAGCACCGGGCCGAGAGCACGGCTCTCGGCGGCAAGCGTGGCAAGACCGTCCTCGACGGCATCCAGCAGCACGTCCTGGCCCAGCAGGTCGTCGATGGAGTAGCCGGAAACCGCCAGTTCCGGAAACACCATCAGCCCGACATGCTGCTCGTGGCCCTTCCTGGCAAGCTCCAGGATCGAGCTGACGTTGAAGGGCGGATCGGCAAGCTCGCAGGCCGGGGTACAGGCAGCCACCCGCACGAAACCGTGGCTGTAGGGCGAATGGAATTCCATGAACACACTCCGCATGATCTTGCGTATTGAACTACCGCGCCGCACGGTGACCGTCGATCCCGACGGCCGGGTTTTTCTTATGGGCTACGGCAAATGCCGACTTGCCGGGGCGATTGACGACCAGCCTATTCCTTCGGCTTCTCCACATGGCCGCCGAAGGCATACCGCATGGCGGACAGCAGCTTGTCGGCGAATTCCGATTCCCCTTGCGAGGAGAAGCGGCTGAACAGCGCCGAAGACAGCACCGGCGCCGGCACGCCGGTATCGACGGCGGCCTTCAGCGTCCAGCGCCCTTCGCCGGAATCGGACACCCGGCCGCCGAACTTCTCCAGCGCCGGATCCTTTTTCAGGGCCTCCGACGTCAGGTCGAGCAGCCACGAGCCGATGACGCTGCCGTGGCGCCAGACTTCGGTGACGCCGGCGAGATCGATATCGAACTGGTAATAGTGCGGCTCCGCCAGCGGGCTGGTTTCGGCATCCGCCTCGCGCGCCTGGTTGCCGGAATTGGCGGCCTTCAGGATGTTGATGCCCTCGGCGTAGGCGGCCATCAGCCCGTATTCGATGCCGTTGTGCACCATCTTGACGAAATGGCCGGCGCCGCTCGGGCCGCAATGCAGGTAGCCGCGCTGCGCTGTCGGTGCGTCCGCGGATACGCCTTCGCCGGCGCCCGGCGCCAGCGTCGAAAAAATCGGGTCGAGATGGCGCACGGCCTGATCCGGCCCGCCGATCATCAGGCAATAACCGCGATCGAGGCCCCAGACGCCGCCGCTGGTGCCGACATCGACATAACTCAGGCCGCGATCCCCAAGGCGCTTGGCCTGGTCGACGGCGTCGCGATAGTTGGAGTTGCCGCCGTCGATGACGATGTCGCCTTCGGCCATCAGCGCCGCGACCTGGCCGGCGATCTTCGGCGTGATCGCTGCCGGCAGCATCAGCCAGACGCAACGCGGCGGTTTCAGCGCGCCGACGAAATCCTCCAGCGACGTCGCCCCGACAGCGCCTTCGGCCACCAGCGCCTCGACGCTTGCGGCATTGATGTCGTAGACGACGCATTCGTGGCCGCCGCGCATCAGGCGCCGGACCATGTTGGCGCCCATCCTGCCCAGTCCCATCATTCCGATCTGCATATTCGAGCCTCACCGTTTGCAACGATGCCCTTGAATATCCCTCTGTCGCCGAAGCTTCAACGATTGAGTGCGCCGGAGTGCCCACCCCGTCAGGCTTTTTGCTTCGGCGCCTGGCAGAAAAGATAAAACGCCTTGCAGCACGCGGAAGACGCCGGTTTGTGGTGTGTGCACGTGCGCCGGTATCCCGAGATGGCGGAAAGCCCTCGCCGGCTTGTCATGAATGTTTTGCAATCATATGCAAAAGGTCCGCCTTTCTCCATGCTTGTGTGGAACGGTGGCATCCTGGCCGGCGCTCGCCATTGCGTAGATTTGCAAGGTATGAATATCATTTGCGGATTCGCGCGGAGCAGCTTGATTGCCAGGCTCAAGCGCAGGAGGGCCGTGCCATCGAACCTGACCGCAAGGAAGCCCAGGTCACCCGCGACCTGCTTGCCGAGTTGGCACAGCAGCCGGAGATTCTGTTTCGCGCGCCTTTCCGCCTGCAATATGCCGCCTTGTGTTACCGTCGCGGCTTCGAAGGCGTCGAGGTCCTGGTGGTGACGACGCGCGCTTCCGGCCGGTGGATCATTCCGAAGGGCTGGCCGATGGACGACAAGCCGCCGCACAAGGTTGCCGCGCAGGAGGCCTTCGAGGAGGCCGGCGTTCTCGGCAAGGCCAAACGCAAGCCTTTCGGCCGCTATACCTATCTGAAGACGCTGGCCGACGGTCAGCGCGTGCCATGCCTGGTGCAGGTGCATCTGGTGAAATTTGCGGAAGAACTGCCGCGTTTCCGGGAGGCGGGTGAGCGGCGGATCGAATGGGTTTCCTGCATCGAGGCGGCACGGCGCATCTGCGAACCGGAGTTGAAGGGCCTGATGCTGGCGCTCTATCGCAAGCAAGAGGCCAAGCATCGCGATCGCCGCGGCATTCCGAACTGAGCCGCCATCGCCGGCGGTGCACGGAGGGCCGGGCATTCAAATTGCCGTTGGTGCGTTGCGGCACGCTCCGGCTCTGATAGAATGCGCCGATGACAACGACCCGCTTTTTTCAGATCGCCGCCTGGCTTTGCCTCTTTGCCATCATTTTCGCCACCATCTCGCCGATCTCTTTGCGGCCGCGTGATTTCCTGCCCGTCGATGCCGACCGGGCGTTGGCCTTCTTCGTGATGTCGGCGCTGTTCGTCATCGCCTATCCGCGCTACTTCCTGGCTTGCGCCGTGCTGCTGGTCATCGGCGCCGGGGCGATCGAGCTTTTGCAGTATCTTGCGCCGACCCGGCATGCCCAGGCGCATGACGCGATGATCAAGGCGATCGGCGCCATCGCCGGTATCCTCGTCGGCTGGGTAGCGAACCGTTTGCGGCTGCGCTTCCTGCCACAGGGCTGAAGGCGGCCCGCCGGCTTGCGGCCGACGGGCCGGAAATCTCAGGCCGGCAGCTTTTCCCGGACGTCATCGAGCAGGAAATGCACGACAACGTGTTCCGTGTTGTAGGCATGGCCGGCATCGGAAATATGTTCGTCCTTGCCGCCATCGGCGGGATGCCAGGCGTGGTAATGCGGATTGGTGGTGATCATCGTCACCGCCTGGCCGGCAAACGGGCCTTCCGCCAGCCGGAAGCGCATCTCCGCAAGCGGCCAGACACGCTCGTAAAGCGCCATGGGCAGCCGAAGCTTCAGCGCCTTCCTCGGCATGTGCGGTTCGGGATGTTGCTCCTGCTCGCCGGCCGCCGCGATGCTCTGCGGCGTGACCATGACCTCCTCCGCCTGCTCGAAAATAGCGTTGAACTCTTCGGGCCACATTCTTCTCATAAATCGCTCCTCCCAGCGCTCTTTCGATGATGCGCCGTCAGGATACCGTTTTCGCCGCCCATGGCAAATAGAGCAATTCCAGCAAACGTGCGCCGCGGCTTTTTGCCCGGAATTGCCTGGAAACAACGAGACGGAAAATGCTCTTCAGCCGGTGCGATCACTCCGAAACGTATTTGCCTTCGTAGCGGATCTTGAAGTTGCGCCTGTGGACTTCGTCGCTGAAGCAGATCAGCACCAGCTCTAGATCGCGCGCCGCATCCTTACGGTCGAGCAGGCTCAACGTCACCACGATCGCATCCTCATAGGTGCGGGAGAGCCGGATGGCGGCGTTGCGGATGTCGTTGACGCCGGGATCGTTGCGGTCGTCGCGCCGCTCGTAAACGAGCCAGAAAGGCGCAGTTTCCGAGGTGACGCCGAGGGCGGCTCTCACCTGCGCGTGGAAATCGTCGGCATGTTTTCCGCGTTCCCAGCCGATCGTGTAGTTGTGGCGATCGCCGATCAGGCTGAGATAACCGTCGCAATCGCACGGGCCGGCGAACCGATCGTCGATCTTTTCCAGCGCCAGGCTTTCGGGGATTGAGAGTCGGAAAAAAATTGCCATCGGATACACAAAGCCCAATCGTTCGGTTTACCCCCGGCTGGCAGGAAACGGGTCTGCCGGCCGATGGAGGCGCATGATAACCGATTCGGGTGCTGCCATCCGTCTTTCCGTTGCCGTCGGTTGCGGCGAAACGTCAAGGCCTGACCGGGCCGGTGCCGGGTCAGGCCTTGCGAAGACCGGGTGTCGACCTCTCAGTAGACTTCCGGCACGTACATGTCGGCCGGCACCGGATGGCGCACATAGTCGGTGTGGTGTACGCGGTCGGGCAAGTCCACCGGCGATTTCGGCACGTCGCCATAGGGGATCTGGTCGAGCAGGTGGGCGATGCAGTTCAGCCGCGCCTTCTTCTTGTCGACGGCCTGCACCACCCACCAGGGTGCTTCCGGCGTATGGGTGCGGGCCAGCATCTCTTCCTTGGCCTTGGTATAGTCTTCCCAGTGGATGCGGCTCTGCATGTCCATCGGCGACAGTTTCCACTGCTTCAGCGGATCGTGGATGCGCATCTTGAAGCGGAATTCCTGCTCGTTGTCGGTGATCGAGAACCAGTATTTGATCAGGATGATGCCGGAACGGACCAGCATGCGTTCGAATTCCGGCACCGAGCGGAAGAACTCCTCCAGCTCGTCGGCGGTGCAGAAGCCCATGACGCGTTCGACGCCGGCGCGGTTGTACCAGCTGCGGTCGAAGAGCACCATTTCGCCGGCGGTCGGCAGATGCGGCACGTAACGCTGGAAGTACCACTGGTTTCGCTCGCGCTCGGTCGGCGCCGGCAGCGCCACGACACGGCAGATGCGCGGGTTGAGACGCTGCGTCACGCGCTTGATCGCGCCGCCCTTGCCGGCCGAATCGCGGCCCTCGAACAGCACGACGACCTTGAGTTTCTGGTACTGGATCCAGTCCTGCAGCCGCACGAGTTCGTGCTGGAGGCGGAACAGCTCGCGGAAGTAGACCTTGCGGTCGAGCGTCATTTCGCCGGGCGCGCTCATGCCTTCGGCGACCAGTTCGTCCAGCCGGTCTTCTTCGAGTTGCATTTCCAGCTCCTCGTCGAAGCTGTCGGCGATTTCGGCCTTGATGCGGTCCAGATGATCCTGGTCAACACTGTTCATGGATATACCCCTGTCTTTCTGCCGCAAGAAAAGCGTGTGTGTGCGACAGCATTGTGACAGGCCGGAGCCGGAATGGTTTGCCGTCTGCTTTTTCCTTGCAGGGATCGTGCAGACCCCTCATCGACCGGCCTCCGCTCCCAGCGTGTCGGCGACGTAGGCGCCGCGTTCTCCCATCGGCCGCGGCGACCCGGTGGTCGAATCGCGGGCCGTCTGGTGTTCGAGTTCGGCGTTGACCTCGGCGCCGACGATCAGGATGACCACGGATATCCAGGTCCAGACCATGAAGCCGATCAGGGCGCCGAGCGTGCCGTAGGTGGCATTGTAGTTGGCGAAGTTCTCCAGGTAGAAAGAAAACAGGAAGGACGTGGCGAGCCAGAGCAGGGTGCTCAGGGCCGCGCCCCATGTCAGCCAGCGCAGCTTGGCGGGCTCGCGGCTCGGGCCGTAACGGTAGACCAGCGTGATGCCGGCGCCGACGATCGCCAGGATCACCGGCCAGCGGCCCAGGGATGCCAGCAATTCCGCCCAGCGGTCGAGCCAGAGATAGGCGAGAATGGCCGGGATGACGCCGATGGCGAAAATGAGGATGACGGCGACGAGCAGCGCGCCGAAGGTGAAGAGCAGCGACAGCAGGTTGAGCTTGATCAGGCCGCGCTTTTCCGTTTCGCCATAGGCGATGTTCATGGCGTCGAACAGTGCCTTGATGCCGTTGTTGGCGCTCCACAGTGCCACCAGCAGGCCGCCGAAGAAAGCAAAGCTGAGCGTCGAGTTCTTCTGTTGCGTCAATGCGGCGAGCTGTCCGAGGATGATGTCCAGCGAACCGGGCGGCAGAATGCGGCCGAGCACATTGAGGTGGCTGGCGATGCTGGCGGGATCGGCGATGAAGCCGTAGAGCGCGACAAGGGCGCCCAGGGCCGGAAACAGCGCCAGCAGCAGATAATAGGTGACGCCGGCGGCGATCAGTGAAACGCGGTCGTCATTCACTTCCGTGACGACGCGCCAGAACACGTCCTTCAGGCCCCTGGCCGGAATTTCACCGGGAGAGTTGGCGTCGCGCCCGCGGGCGCGATCTTTCCGGTTCTCTGCCGGTCCTGCTGTTTCGACAACGCCTGTTTCCGCCAAATTCTTCGCTCCTTCTTGCTACGGGAGCATGTAGCGCCGGAAATCGCCCGGTCTACGCAAGCGCGGACGAATTGCTGCGTGCCGCACTCAGGCGGAGGCCGTCAACACCTCTCGGCGGTCGTTGATGAAATCGAGCGCCTGCTCCGCCGGCATCGCCTTGCCGAAGATGTAGCCCTGGCCGATGTCGCAGCCAAGCAGCAGCAGGTGCGACAGCTGGCCGTGCTCCTCGATGCCTTCAGCCGTCGTCTTGATGTTGAGGCTGCGGCCCAGCCCGAGCATGGCCCGGACGATCTTGTCCTGCCGCTCGTCGTTCTGGTAGGTCGAGATGAAGCTCTTGTCGATCTTGATCTTGTCGAACCGGTAGCGCGCCAGCTGGGACAGGCTGGAATAACCGGTGCCGAAATCGTCGAGCGCCACCTGGACGCCGGCCTGCGTCAGTTCGTCGAGAATTCGGGCCGCATCGACGGGATCCTGGATCAGGGCATTTTCGGTGATCTCGATCTCGAGCCTCCGGGCGGGGAGTTTCGTGGCGTCGAGAATGCGCAGGATGCGGGATGCAAGCAGCCGATCCTCCATCTGCACCGGCGAGACGTTGAAGGAGAGGATGATATCCTCCGGCCAAGCGAGTGCATCGCCGCAGGCCTGCGCCAGCAGGTTTTCGAACAATTCGGTGATCAGGCCGGTTTCTTCGGCGATGGCGATGAATACCGGGGGCGGGATGAAGACCCCCTGGCTGTCGGTCCAGCGCGCCAGCGCTTCGAAGCCGCAGATCGCGCCGGTGCGCAGGTTGATCAGCGGCTGGTAATGGGTGCAGATCGCCTTTTCCTGGATCGCCAGGCGCAATTTGGCTTCCAGCGAGGCGCGTTCGGTCACCTTGTCCTGCATGGCGGTTTCGAAGGCGCAATGGCGGTTGGGACCGCCGGACTTCGCCTCGTACATGGCAAGGTCCGCCCGGTGCGCCGCCTCGTCGAGCCGCTCGCGACCTTCGCGCCAGGTGGCGAAACCGACGCTGGCGCCGACCTCGACCGCAAAGCCGTCGATATGGATCGGGCGTGTCACGGCCTGGATCAGCATCTGCGCGAACCGGCCCTGGTGGCTTTCCGGCAGGCCGATGGCGGCGATGAGAAATTCATCGCCGCCGAAGCGGAAGACGCAGTCCGCCTTGCCCAGCGAGCAAAGGCGACGCGCCACCTCGATCAAAAGCGCGTCGCCGCCTTTGTGGCCCACGAGGTCGTTGACCTTCTTGAAGCCGTCGAGGTCGACGGAAAACACCGTGACCGTTCTTTCTTCGTCTTCGCCGGGCGCCCGGCGAAGCGGCAGGGTGGCGCGCTCGAAGGCGTAGCGGTTGGGCAGCTTGGTCAGGTGGTCGTGCGTGGCGGCCCAGTCGGCACGGGCCTGGGCGGTGGTGCGCAACTCCATTTCCTTGCGCAGGTCGTAGATGCGCAGGATGGAATAGATGAAGCTCATGGCGCCGCCGACGGCGATCGCCAGCACGAGCTTGTCGGCGCCGTAAGGCTTGAAGACGTTGACGAAGCGGAACAGGCTTTCATGGAAACTGAGCTCGTAACCCAGCCCCCACAGAGCCGTGCCCAGCGCAACCAAGGACAGAAATTGCTTGCCGGCCCTGCTAAGAAAAAAATCTTTCATCCCGGATTCCTCGCTTCCCGGGTGTATTTCATATCTGGAAAACCTAAAATGTTCGTTTCGGCAAGATGTAAAATGTCAATTTCATGACGGCTTATGCGTCTCGAATAGAAGGTATTTCGTGCTTTCGACAAGATGGCGCCGCCTGCGGAAACCGTAAGGACGGCACGGCCGAAATTGCGTTGCGGTACTGTAAAATGCACGCGTGCAGTTTTTTGCACCGCTTGGCAAGACTGTGCTATGTGTGGTTCATGTCGCTCGCGACATATCCGTCAACAATTTGAAGAGTCCCTTTTGCTTACCGAGATCCTGATCGTGATTTTACTCACCGTGCTCAACGGTGTGTTGGCAATGTCCGAATTGGCGGTAGTTTCCTCCAGACCAGCAAGATTGAGGGTGCTCTCCGAACAGGGGAACCGCGGCGCCGGAATGGCGATCAAGCTCGCCGAAGATCCGGGCCGGTTCCTGTCCACCGTCCAGATCGGCATCACCCTTGTTGGCGTTCTCTCCGGTGCCTTTTCCGGCGCCACGCTCGGTGCGCGTTTTTCGTCCTGGCTACTGACTCAGGGCATGCCCAGCAATGTCGCTGATGCCGTCGGCGTCGGGACGGTGGTCGTGGCGATCACCTACCTGTCGCTGATCGTCGGCGAACTGGTGCCGAAGCAGATCGCGCTGCGCGATCCGGAGGCGATCGCGGCGCGTGTCTCGCCCGCCATGCGCCTCCTGTCGCGCCTGGCTGCGCCGCTCGTCTGGCTGCTCGATCGCTCCGGACGCCTGGTGCTGATGCTGCTCGGCCAGAGTGGCGCCTCCAGCGACCGTGTCACCGACGAAGAAATCAAGACCGTTCTGGCCGAGGCGCAGAGCGCCGGCGTGATCGAGACCGAGGAATCGGCGATGATCTCGGGCGTCATGCGCCTGGCCGACCGCACGGCGCGCGCGCTGATGACGCCGCGCCGCGAGGTCGAGGTGATCGACATCGAAGACAGTTTCGAGGAAATCAAGGAACAACTGCGCTCGACCAACCGGTCGCGCCTGCCGGTGCGCAACGGCAGTTCCGACGAGATCATCGGCGTGCTGTTCGTCAAGGATGCCTATGATGCGTTTTTCCTGCGCAACGAGAAGGACGTCCGCACCATCATGCGTGAGGTGCCGGTGGTATCCGACCTCACCAGCGCCATCGACGTCATCCAGGCGCTGCGCAAGTCGACGGCGCATCTGGTGCTTGTCTATGACGAATACGGCCATTTCGAAGGCATCATCACCTCCGGCGACGTGCTGGAGGCAATCACCGGCGTCTTCCAGGAAAGCGAAGTGGAGGAGCCGGCCGTCGTCGAGCGCGAGGATGGCAGCTACCTGATCGCCGGCTGGATGCCTATCGACGAATTCGCCGACCAGATGGGCTTCAAGGTCGGCGAAGACCCGGAATACGAGACCGTCGCCGGCCTGGTGCTGACCGAACTGCGCCGCCTGCCGGAACTGGGCGAAAGCTTTACCAAGAACGGCTGGCGTTTCGAGGTCATCGACCTCGACGGCCGCCGCATCGACAAGATCCTGCTGAGCAGGGTGGCCTGATGCCCACCTGACTACCGGCTTCCGTTCCCAAGGCGAAAGGCGGCACGGTCGTTCGCCGCAGGAACCCGGTTGCCGGCCCTTTATCCCCGCTTCCTGTGAATGCGGGTGGAAAATCGTTTCACACTTGTCCGAAGTTGCTCTAATGCAGGCGCCGACATGAAGATTTCCGACCTGATATCGCGCGGCAGCGTGCTGGCGCACGTCTCCGTTTCCAACAAGAACAAGCTGCTGCAGCTTGCGGCCGACACGGCTGCGGCCGCCACGGGCCTCGATGCCGCCGCCATCTTCAAGGGGCTGGTCAACCGCGAAAAGCTCGGTTCGACCGGCATCGGCGAAGGCGTGGCCATCCCGCATGCCCGCTATGCCGGCCTGGCGGAAGCCTACGGCCTTGTCATCCGCCCGGCGAAGCCTGTGGATTTCGAGGCGATCGACGACATTCCCGTCGACGTCGTCTTCGTGTTCCTGACGCCGGAAGGCGATCGTGGCGACCATCTCAACGCCCTGTCGGCCATCGCCCGGCGTTTGCGCACCGACAGCGTGCTGCGCAACGTCCGCCAGGCGCGCGACGCCGACCAGCTGTATGCGGCGCTGATCGCCGACGATCCGGCCTGAAGCTTGCGTCCTCGATCCCGGTCTCCGAAGGCCGCGGCCTTTTGCCGTCCATTGTGACAGAGCCTGCCGTTGAACCGGACGTTAAAGCGCGTTAAGCATGCCGCCACTGTCGGAAAGGCGCCTGCGAAACCACGGTGCGCCGATGCTCCAAAGAGGATCTTATGCGTCTTGTAATGATCGGTTCGGGTTATGTCGGGCTTGTTTCGGGGGCATGTTTTGCGGATTTCGGCCATAGCGTCGTCTGCGTCGACAAGGTCGAGGACAAGGTCGAGAGCCTGCGCAAAGGCTTGATTCCGATATTCGAACCGGGCCTCGACGCCCTGGTCGCCTCGAATGCCAAGGCGGGCCGCCTCAGCTTTTCCACGGATCTCGCCGCAGCGGTGCGTGACGCCGATGCGGTGTTCATCGCCGTCGGCACCCCGTCGCGCCGCGGTGACGGCCATGCCGACCTCAGCTATGTCTACGCCGCCGCCCGCGAAATCGCCCGGGCGGTGACCGGCTTCACCGTCATCGTCACCAAGTCGACCGTCCCCGTCGGCACCGGCGACGAGGTCGAGCGGATCATGCGCGAGGAAAATCCGCAAGCGGATATCGAGGTCGTCTCCAATCCGGAGTTCCTGCGCGAAGGGGCGGCGATCTCGGATTTCAAGCGGCCGGACCGCGTCGTCATCGGCACCGTCGAGCCGCGCGCCATCGAGGTGATGAAGGATGTCTATCGTCCGCTGTCGCTCAACGAAGCGCCGTTGATGTTCTGCGAACGGCGCACCTCCGAACTGATCAAATATGCCGGCAATGCCTTCCTGGCGATGAAGATCACCTTCATCAACGAGATTGCCGACCTGTGCGAGCGCGTCGGCGCCGACGTGCAGAAGGTGGCCAAGGGCATCGGCCTCGACAAGCGCATCGGCGACAAGTTCCTGCATGCCGGCCCGGGTTACGGTGGCTCGTGCTTTCCCAAGGATACGCTGGCGCTCGCCAAGACCGCCCAGGACCACGACAGCCCGATGCGGCTGGTGGAGGCGACCGTCGCCATCAACGACAACCGCAAGCGGGCCATGGCGCGCAAGGTGATCGCCGCCGGCGGCGGCGACGTGCGCGGCAAGAAGGTCGCCGTCCTCGGCCTGACCTTTAAGCCCAATACCGACGACATGCGCGAATCGCCGTCGATCGCCATCATCCAGGCCCTGCAGGACAACGGCGCCGTCATCAGCGCCTACGATCCGGAAGGCATGGAGGCGGCAAAAAGCGTCATCGACGGCGTCGTCTACGCCACCAGCCCTTATGATGCCGCAGACGGTGCCGACGTGCTGGTGCTGGTAACGGAATGGGACGCGTTCCGGGCGCTCGATTTCGCCCGGTTGAAGACGCTGATGAACGCGCCGCTGCTGGTCGATCTGCGCAATGTCTATCCGCCGCAGGAGGTGATGCGGCATGGCTTCGAGTATCACAGCGTCGGCCGCAAGTCGGGTGGTGCCGCGTAGATGCGTTACCTGATCACCGGCACCGCGGGTTTCATCGGTTTCCATCTTGCCCGCCGCCTGCTTGAAGAGGGCCATTCCGTCACCGGCTTCGACGGCATGACGGCCTATTACAATGTGCGCCTCAAGGAGGCGCGCCATGCGGCACTCGCCCAGTTCCCGGCCTTCAAGCCTTTTATCGGCATGCTGGAGGACGAAAAGGCGCTTGCCGCCGCCTACGACATCGAAAAGCCCGATGTCATCGTTCACCTTGCCGCCCAGGCAGGGGTGCGCTACAGCCTGGAAAATCCCAGAGCCTATTTCGATGCCAATCTTTCCGGCACATGGAACGTACTGGAACTGGCGCGCAGGGCGGAGATCCGTCACCTGATGCTCGCCTCGACCTCGTCGGTCTATGGCGCCAATCCCGATATCCCCTTCCGCGAAAGCGACAGGACCGACGAGCCGCTGACCTTCTATGCCGCCAGCAAGAAGGCGACGGAGGTGATGGCCCACAGCTATTCCCACCTGCACAAGATCCCGACGACGGCGTTCCGCTTCTTCACCGTCTACGGTCCCTGGGGCCGGCCGGACATGGCGCTGTTCAAGTTCGTCAAGGGCATTCTCGACGGCAGCGAGATCGAGATCTATGGCGAAGGCAGGATGAGCCGCGACTTCACCTATGTCGACGATCTCGTCGACGGCATCGTCAGGCTGTCTGCCGTCGTGCCCGCCGAAGCGAACCGGGTGCAGGTCCCCGGCGTGATCGACACGCTTTCGCATCAGGCGCCGTTCCGCGTCGTCAATATCGGCGGCGGCCAGCCGGTGGGGCTGCTCGATTTCGTCGAGACGGTGGAAGAGGTGCTCGGGCGTCCGGCGAAACGGCGGATGCTGCCGATGCAGAAGGGCGACGTGCCGCGCACTTATGCCAGCCCCGACCTGCTGGTAGCACTGACCGGCTACAAGCCGGAAACCAGCCTCAAGGATGGAGTGCGCGCTTTCGTCGAATGGTACCTGGAAGCCCGCAAGGATTTTCTCGATTGAGCGCGGCGTCTGCCCGCGTCCCGAAATAGCCTTCGGTCTCGTCTCGTAATTTCGCCGCAGCCGCTGTACACAATGGCGGCGCGGGGGCGTCTGGTTGGAAGGTGCGATGCGTTTCATTCGAAAATTGCTGGGAATGGCGGAGCAGGAGACATTCGCCGATCATCCTCGGGCGCGGCTGCGCTACGAGGCCGGCGATTTCGCGGCCATCTATGCGGTCGGCGACGTCCATGGCTGCTACAACGAGATGATCGAGGCAGAACGGCGGATTCTCGCGGACAGCGCCACCGAAAAAGGGCCGGTGCTGGTCGTCTATCTCGGAGATTACATCGATCGCGGGCCGGCTTCGAATGCGGTGGTCGAACACATCTGCAGCGTGCCGCCGGCGGGGCTGGAGCGCATCACGCTCTGCGGCAACCATGAGGATACCTTCCTGCGCTTTCTCGATGCGCCGGCCGATCATCGCGGCTGGCTCGATTGGGGCGGACACGAAATGCTGGCGTCCTACGGCGTCGACGTTACCCATATCCTGCAGACCAGCCGCAGTTTCGAGGCCGTGGCGGAAGCGGCCATGGAGGCGATCCCGGAACGGCATATCCGCCTGCTGCGGGCGTTGCCGGCGCTTCTTGAGGTCGGCAAGCTGGTCTTCGTCCATGCCGGCATCCGGCCGGGCGTCGCCATCGAGGAGCAGACGGATCGCGACCTCCTGTGGATCCGCGAACCGTTCCTGTCGGAGGGAGCGGGCCTGCCGCTGCTGGTCATTCACGGGCATACGCCGACGGACGAACCGGTTTTCGCCAAGGGCCGCATCGGCATCGATACCGCCGCCTTCGCCACCGGCACGCTGACCGTTCTCAAAGTGGCCGGAAACCATGCGCGCATCCTCTGACCCGGTAAGGTGCAGGTCCGCTGATAAATCTCAGCCCGAAATAAGGTCTCCCCGCACCCAGCTTTCTTTCCCCCAATTCCTGAAGCGCATCCGGGGAGCGATATAGGATGCGATGAGGGGCGAAACGACGAAGCTGAGGGCCACGACAGCCGGTATCGCGAATTTTGCGTTCTCGTTGAGAACGGGCACGGTCATGACCGCAATGGCGCCGAAGCCGAAAACAACGGCGTTGATCATCATGCTGCAAATGATCTTCAACCAGGTGTCTGTGCTTATCATCACTCTCTCCTCTGTTTGTTCAGGAACCGAGTGCGCGGCTTTTTGTTCCGCAGAACACACACCCAAGAGCCATTCTGACGAAATCTCAAAATAGGACCTCCGTCATCGAACCATACGGCCGCTGTCGCGTTTATCTCCCGGACAGCAACCACAAAGGAGAAAGACATGGACTGGAATCGCGTCGAAGGAAACTGGAAGCAATTCAAGGGCAATGTCAAAGAGCAGTGGGGCAAACTCACGGATGACGACCTCGATGTCATCGCCGGCAAGCGCGACCAGCTGGAAGGCAAGATTCAGGAGCGCTACGGGATTGCAAAAGACCGCGCCCGGCAGGATGTCGACGACTGGTACGGCCGTCAGAGCTGGAATTGATCTGCTCCGACAAGCTTCAAGGAACCCCGCTTGACCGCGGGGTTTTTTGTTGCCGTCATATGACCGACCCGAATGTCGTCATCAAACGATGTCGTACATCGAAAATTCCGCCTGCCCGACCAGTTTTGCCGATATGTCGGCCGCGCCGTCGCCATTGCTGTCGACGAACAGGAATTTGTCCGCTCCGACGTCGGCAAGCACATAGAGAACCTTCCCGTCGAGCGCCTCGTCTGCGGCAGCATTCGCAGCCGCCGCATCGGAAAAGGATGACGACAGCGACCGGAAATTGGCGGCGCTGCCGGCGCCTCCGGGAATTTCGAAGGTTATGCGGTCGATGCCCGATTGGAAACCCTTGATGACGTCACGATTGGCGTCGGTGAGGCCGCTGTCTCCGGGCAGGATGTGAAGCACCTCCGCCCGTGAGAGGCTCGGATTCGACGCATTCAGCTCAGGGCCGTTGCGGGTATGCACGACGGCATCGTCCCCGGCCATTTTGATCTGCAGGTCGACGATCGCATTGGTGAGCTTGTCGGGATCGGGCGGGGAGGGAGAATGCGAGTCTATCATGCGCAGATAGTCGCGACCCTGCGTCTCTCCCGCACCGCCGGTATAACTTGCCAGCGCATCGGGCGATGTTTTCAGCGCATCGGTATAGGCAGCCGCCGCCGCCAGCTTTTTATCGGCCGTCGTCCTGTCGGTTCCCGTTGCGCCATCGAGGATGTTGACGGCAATCGTTTCGATGGTTTGCCGTCCCGAGCTTAACTCATTGGCGAAGAAACTGGCTCCCGCCTGGTCGGCATTCCGGTTGAACAAGCTTCTGAATATCTCGTTGACGACGCGATCGTTTTCCATTCCGGAAAATCTGGACCTGTATTCCATGGTCGCTGCCAACGTTCCCAGTATCGGTGCAAGGTCGGCTCCCGAGGCCGTAATGTTGTTGTAATAAGTCAGCCCGCCCGGATCTGCGGGCCGCCCGAACAATGCCAGATATACTCCCTGAACCGTCGCCATTTCTCTCGTCCTCCTGGCCGAAGCCGTTGTTTCCAGGAAAGCTATGGCACGATACAGCATTAACAAGCCGAGGATAAGGAGGTTGCCGCCTCCATTGCCGCGGCCGGTCGCCTTGATGATCCTCGCCGGGCAGGATGCGTCATCCTCTGACGGGAAAAACGCCGTTCCGTAAAATTGCGCCCATTGATTTAAGGCGACTTCAAAGGCTGCCGTGTAAAGTCAAAATCACTGATCGACGAGGCGCTACGGCGTGTCGCTCGTGACGACAAGCGGTCGTGACTGCGCCACTTGCCTTAACTCCTCCGGCACGGCCGAATTCGCCTTTGTCCCTTGGCGCAATTTGGTCGTGCCGTTTTTATTTGCCTGCCGGGCATCTTTCGCTACTATGCCCTGGATTGCCACTTGCTCCAGCGGAAAAACGTGCCGGATTCGTAGCCGAAAGGTGCGCGAATATTAGGCTTCTTGCTGCAAAATTTTGCAAAAAATCTTTTCTATTCAAATGCTTCGCCGGCTTGTGGCGAAACTTTGGGCATGCTAGCAATCATATATTAGGAAACAAAAGATGCGACGGCGACGCCATCCGCGCGACCGTTGCACGATGCTCCTGTCATGGGGCGCGCCAGGTCAAAAATAAAAGTCATAGAGACAGAGGGGGCCATTGCATGAAAAGTCTGATGATCGACGGGATGATGACGCGCCGGCTGCTGCTGCAGGGGGCAGGGGCTGCCGCGCTGGTGGCGGCGCTCGGACTTCCCGCCTTCGCCAAGCCGAAGCCGATTGCCGTTGCGCTTGTCACGTCCGTGCCGATCGAACAGCAGTGGATCAGCCGCCTGCATCTGGCGCTCAAGGCGGCCGAAGCCCGCGGCGACGTCACCTATGTCTATTCCGAAAACGTCGCCAACACCGATGCCGAGCGCGTCATCCGCGAATATGCCGAAGCCAAGAAGGACCTGATCATCGCCGAAGCCTTCGGCCTGGAGCGCGCCGCCCGCAAGGTGGCGGAGGATTATCCCGATATCGCCTTCCTGATGGGCTCGTCCTTCCCGGAGCAGGCGCCGAATTTCTCCGTCTTCGACAACTACATCCAGGATGCCTCCTATCTCACCGGCATCGTCGCCGGCAAGGAAACCAAGTCGAACGTCATCGGCATGGTCGGCGGCTACGCCATTCCCGAGGTCAACCGGCTGATGCAGGCCTTCATGGCCGGCGTGCTGTCGGTCAATCCGGACGCCAAGTTCCTCGTCTCCTTCATCAACTCCTGGTACGACCCGCCGAAGGCCAAGGAAACCGCCTTCGCGATGATCGAGAAGGGCGCCGACGTGATGTATGCGGAGCGTTTCGGCGTGTCGGACGCGGCCAAGGAGAAAGGCGTCAAGGCGATCGGCAACGTCATCGATACATCGGAGCAATATCCGGGCACGGTCATCGCCAGCGCGCTGTGGCACATGGAACCGTCGATCGACAAGGCGATCAACGCCGTCGTGACCGACAGCTTCAAGGCGGAGAGTTACGGTCCGCTCAGCCACATGGCCGCCGGCGGCTGTTCGCTGGCGCCGCTCGATCCGAAGCTGGTGCCGCAGGATGTCATCGATCTGGTCAAGGCCAAGGAGGCCGAGATCAAGTCCGGCGCCTTTACCGTTGCCATCAATGACGAAGAGCCGAAATCCACCCTGTAATCGTCGCTGACGGGCCCGGTTCCGCCAATATCCTCCAGGGCGGAACCGGGATCTTTTTCCGGTGGGAAGGCCATGACGGACGAAAATCCGGTTGTTCTGGAACTGCGCGGCATCACCAAGCGCTTCGGGCCGCTCGTCGCCAACGAGGCCATCGACCTCGTCATGCGCAAGGGCGAGATCCTGGCGCTGCTCGGCGAGAACGGTGCCGGCAAGACGACGCTGATGAACATCCTCTTCGGGCATTATGTCGCCGATGAAGGGGGCGTGTTCGTCGCCGACGGGGCAGGCGCGTTGCAGCCTTTGCCGCCGGGAAGCCCGCGTGCGGCGCTGGATGCCGGCATCGGCATGGTGCACCAGCATTTTGCGCTGGCCGAAAATCTCACCGTGCTCGACAACATCACGCTCGGCACCGAGCCGTTGTTCCGCCTCAGCAGGGCAAACAGCGCGGCGCGGGCAAAACTTGCCGGCCTGATGCAGCGGTCCGGATTGAAGATCGATCTCGACGCGCAGGTGTCGCAGCTTTCGGTCGGCGAACGCCAGCGCATCGAGATCCTGAAGGCGCTCTATCGCGACGCCCGCATCCTGGTACTCGACGAGCCGACGGCGGTGCTGACACCGCAGGAAAGCGATGGCCTGTTCGAAACCTTGCGCAGCCTCGCCGCTCATGGCCTCTCCGTCGTCTTCATCTCCCACAAACTGCATGAGGTCGTTTCGGGCAGCGACCGCGTCGCGGTGCTGCGCGGCGGGCGCAAGGTGGCCGAGATCCCGACCAGGGGCAGCGACAAGGCGCAACTGGCCGAACTCATGGTCGGCCGTGCCGTCAGCCGGTCGAAGCGCGAGCCGCGGGCGCCGGGCGCGCCTGTGCTGATCCTCGCCGATGTTTCCGTTGGCGGGGCCAACATCCGCCAGCGGCTCGAAAACGTCAGCATGACGGTGCGCGAAGGCGAGATCGTCGGCATCGCGGGCGTGTCCGGCAACGGGCAGGCGGCGCTGGCCAACCTTCTGTCCGGCCTCGTGACGCCATCGGCCGGTACGCTGTCGCTGGGCGGCAAGGTGATGTCCCTCTGTGATCCGCAGGAATTCGTCGCCGCCGGCGTCGGCCGCATTCCGGAAGACCGGCATCACGAGGGCGCCGTCGGATCGATGACGATTGCCGAAAACATCGCGCTGGAGACGATCCGCAGCCGGCGCTTCCAGCGCTTCGGCTTCCTCAAATTCGGCGCCATCCGGGCACGGGCGGAAGAGGCGATCAAGGCCTACGACATCCGTTGTCCGGGTCCGGACGCGCCGATCCGCCAGCTTTCCGGCGGCAACATGCAGAAGGCGATTCTGGCGCGGGCGCTGGATGACGCGCCGCGGCTGATCCTCGCCAACCAGCCGACGCGCGGGCTGGATGTCGGCGCCGTCGCCGAGGTGCACCGCCGCCTGCTCCTGGCGCGTGAGCGTGGCGCGGCCATCGTGCTGATCACGGAAGACCTCGACGAGTTGTTCGAGCTTTCGGATCGTGTCGCGGTGATGTTCCGCTCGCGGCTGACGGACAGTTTTGCGTCCGCCGACCTGGATTTGAAGACGCTAGGCCTGATGATGGCCGGCCATGACAACGAGGCCGCCTGATGATGAGGCTCGAACCCCGAACCGCGCCCAGCCCGCTGCTGATCTACGGCGCGCCCGTGTTGGCGGCGGTGATTTCGCTGGTGCTGGCGGCAATCCCGCTGCTGGCCGCCGGCGTCAACGTTTTCCAGGCCTATGGCGTGATGATCTCGGGCGCGCTCGGCTCGCAATTTGCGCTGACGGAGGTGGTGGCGCGGGCGACGCCGCTGATCCTCACCGGGCTTGCCGCGGCGATCGCCTTCCGGGCAAAGCTGTTCAATATCGGTGCTGAAGGCCAGCTTTATATCGGCGCGCTGGCGGCGGTGGCCATCGGTTCCGGCCGGTTCGACGGCCCGGCGCCCTTGATGATCCTCGGCATCTGCATAGCCGGTGCCGTCGCCGGGGCGTTGATGATGCTCGGGCCGACCGTGCTCAAGGTCAAGCTCGGCGCCGACGAGGTGGTGACGACGCTGCTGCTCAATTTCATCGTCGCGCTGTTCGTGCAGATGATGATCGAGGGACCGATGAAGGACCCGATGAGCATGGGCTGGCCGCAATCCGAGCCGATCCTCGACAGCGCCACCCTGCCGAAGCTGATCGACAAGACCCGGGTGCATGCCGGGCTGATCATCGCCATCCTGGCGGCGATCGGCACGGAAATCCTCATGCGCCGCACCGTGCCGGGTTTTCGCATCCGCGCCGTCGGCGCCAGTCCGGCCGCCGCCCGCTTCGCCGGCATGAGCGTGACGAAGACGATGCTGCTGGTCGGCGCGCTTTCGGGCGCCTTCGCCGGCCTGGCCGGCGTCGGAGAAGTGGCGGGCCTCAAGGGATATCTCACCAACGACCTGTCGCCGGGGTATGGTTATGCCGGCATCGTCGTCGCCATGCTGGCGGGGCTGTCGCCGATCGGTGTCATCGCTGCCGCTTTCTTCGTCGCGGCGGTCTTCGTCGGCGCCGATTCCATGAGCCGGGCGATGACGGTGTCGAGCTACATCGCCAATCTCATCGTCGCGCTCGGGCTGTTGTCGGTGCTGCTGTCCGGCGTGCTGACGCGGTATCGCATCCGCTGGTCGCTGCCGGCGCGGGGGAGGGCCTCCTGATGGCGTCGGTCTTCGATATCCTGCTGACGGTGTCGTTCTGGGCGGCGGCGGTGCGGATCGCCACGCCGCTGATCTTCGGCGTGCTCGGCGCGCTGCTCTGCGAAAAATCCGGCGTGCTCAATCTCGGCATCGAAGGCATCATGACGGTCGGCGCCATGTCAGGCTGGCTGGCGGTCTATGCCGGGGCGGACCTCTGGACCGGGGTGGTGGTCGCCGCCTTCATGGGCGCGCTGTTCGGGCTGCTTCTCTCCTTTTTCACCGTCACGCTCGGCCTGTCGCAGCATGTCAGCGGTCTCGGCGTCACCATGCTGGCGACGAGTGCCGCCTATTTCACCTACCGTGTCATCCTGCCGAACGTCGATACGCCGCCGCGCATCGTCCCGTTCCAGCCGCTCGATATTCCCGTGCTCTCCTCCATTCCGTTCCTCGGGCCGGTGCTGTTCCAGCAGACGGCATTGACGCTGCTTGCCTTCGTGCTGGTCGGCGTGCTCGCCTGGTTCCTGGCGAAGACGCCGCTGGGGCTCGCCGTGCGTGCCGTCGGTGAAAACCCGTCCGCCGTCGAGGCGCAGGGCCTGAACGTGTTGTGGCTGCGCACCGGCGCCGTCGTCGCCGGTTCGGCGATCATGGCGATCGGCGGCGCCTTCCTCACCATGTCGGCCTTCGACGCCTTCTTCTTCGAGATGGTCGCTGGGCGCGGCTGGATCTGCATCGCGCTCACCGTCTTCGCCTCGTGGAAACCCGGCAAGGCGCTGTTCGCCGCCATCCTGTTCGGCGCCTTCGACGCTTTCCAGGTGCGGCTGCAACAAGTTGTGGGCGCTTTCCTGCCGAGCCAGATTTTCCTGATGATCCCCTATATCCTGTCGATTGTCGCCCTCGTCGTCTGGTCACGGCGGGCGAGCTATCCCAAGGCCCTGATGATCCCCTATGTGCGCGGCCAGCGCTGAGAACGGAATGACAAGATGAGCTTTGACCTGATCGTCCGCAACGCGACACTCCCCGATGGCCGCACCGGCCTCGACATCGGCATCAGCGACGGCAAGATCGCCGCCGTCGAGCCAAACCTCTCTGCCGAGGCGGGCCGCGCGATCGATGCTGGCGGCCATCTCGTCTCGCCGCCTTTCGTCGATTGCCACTTTCACATGGATGCGACGCTGTCGCTCGGCCTGCCGCGCATGAATGTCTCCGGCACGCTCCTGGAAGGCATCGCGCTCTGGGGCGAGTTGAAGCCGATCCTCACCTTCGATGCCGTCGTCGAGCGGGCGCTGCGCTATTGCGATCTCGCCGTGTCGCAGGGCCTGCTCGCCGTGCGCACCCATGTCGATATCTGCGACGACCGGCTCTTGGCGGTGGAGGCGCTGCTGCATGTGCAGCGCGTCGTCAAACCCTATCTCGACCTGCAGCTCGTCGCCTTCCCGCAGGACGGGTATTACCGCTCGCCGACCGCTGCCGAAAATCTCGAGAGGGCGCTGGATTTCGGCGTCGACGTCGTCGGCGGCATTCCGCATTTCGAACGGACGATGGAGGACGGCGCCATGTCGGTGACCGCACTCTGCGAGATCGCCGAACGCCGCGGCCTGCCGGTGGACATGCATTGCGACGAGAGCGACGATCCGCTGTCGCGCCACATCGAAACGCTGGCCTACGAGACCAATCGCCTCGGCCTGCAGGGCCGCGTCACCGGCTCGCACCTCACCTCCATGCATTCCATGGACAATTATTACGTCTCGAAACTGCTGCCGCTGATCGCCGAGTCGCAGGTGCATGCGGTGCCCAATCCGCTGATCAACATCATGCTGCAGGGCCGGCACGACACCTATCCGAAGCGCCGCGGCATGACGCGCGTCAAGGAGATGCGCGACTACGGCATCAACATCGCTTTCGGCCAGGATTGCACCATGGACCCCTGGTATTCGCTGGGCGGCGCCGACATGCTCGACGTCGCCCATATGGGCCTGCATGTCGGCCAGCTGTCGTCGCGGGAAGCCATGCGTTTCTGCTTTGAGGCGGTGACGACCAACCCGGCCAAGGTCATGGAACTCGACAATTACGGCCTCGATGTCGGCTGCAACGGCGACCTGGTGATCCTGCAGGCGAAGGACGCCATAGAGGCGGTCCGCATGCGGGCGACCCGGCTGTTCGTCGTCCGCCGCGGCAAGGTGATCAGCGAGACGCCGGCGAAGGTCAGCCGCCTGTCGCTCGATGGCCGGCCGGCATCGGTCGATCCGGCGGCCTATGCGCCGGTCGCGGAGGGTTGATCGTCAGCCGCGCCTGACCTTTTTTGGTCAACGTAGAGATGCGTCGAAACAGGCAAGAATTCATTTACGGGTTTGGCTTCACCGTCTGGAAAACCGGAGGTGAAGTCATGGAACTGCCAGCAGACTATATGAAGAATGGCGTTGCGTTCAAACAGCGCGATCTCGCCGTCGCCGACGAGGAAGTGTCCTACGGCATCTGCGTCGGCCTGTCGGCGGAATGGGTGGCGCGGCACAAGAAATACAAATCGGAAGGTTCGGCGAAGCGGATCGCTTTTATCAAGAGCCAGGCTCCCAGCGCCATCGCCCGCCAGAAAGCCTATCTCAGCGTGCTGACGAAAAGCCGGTCTTCCGCTTTCAGCGGACAGACGACGGAACTCGATGCGGCGCTGGCCTTCGCTGAAAGCGGCATGTCGGCAAACCTTGCCGATTCCACCCGCTTCATGCGAGCGGCGGCCGACGAATGCCTGCACCCGCTTTATACGCACACCGGCGGCCACAACAATTATTTCCTGATCCTGCTGAGCTTCGGCAAGGACAATCACTGCATTGCGGCCTATCACTCGAGCGGCAAGCTTTTCGGTTACGGCTCGCATCTTTATGTGTTCGAGCCGAACTTCGGCGAGATCAAGATCGCCGCCAGCGAAACCGCGGTGAAGGGTTTCTTCAAGGCGCTGGCGGAGGCCTATCGCACATATGCCGACAAGGACAACGTCGTCGATCCGAAGATCCTCGACCGGGTGACAGTGGTTCGGCTGTCCGAAACCTTCGCCGCGCCGACCCGAGCCCGCGCGCAAGCGATCACCGGCAAGGCGGCGTGACGGGTTACTGGCGCGGTCTCCCTCGCTCGGCAATGGCAATGCCGCCGAGGGCGAGCACGAGCGCGATGACGTGGAAAAGCTGCAGGTCTTCGCCGACCAGCAGCACCGACAGCAGCGTGCCGAACACCGGAACGAGGTTGATGAACAGGCCGGCCCGGTTCGGGCCGATGCCGTCGACGCCCATGACGTAGAGAATTTGCGCCACCAGCGAGGCGAAGATGCTGGTCCACAGTGCGATCGCCCAGCCGCTGGCATCCGGCCAGATGGCGTTGCCGGCGGCGGCCTCCCAGCCGAGCAGGGGCACGGAGGCGAGAAGGGCGCCGAGCGCCGGCAGTGCCATCAGGCTTTTCCAGTGGATCGGCGGGCGCCAGCGCAGCAGCAGCGTGTAGACGGTATAGGCGACGACGGCGAGCATCATCAGCGCATCGCCGAAATTGAGCGTCAGCTGTGCCAGGCTCATGAGATCGCCATGCGAGGCGGTCAGCGCGATGCCGAGCAGGGTGACGGCAAAACCGACGATCTGCGCCAGCGACACCCGCGTGCGGTAGAGCAGGAAGTTGGCGATGAAGATCAAGACCGGAATGCCCGCCTGCTCGATGGCGACGTTGATGGCCGTGGTATAAAGCACCGCCGTATAGAGGAAGGCATTGAAGCTGGTATAGCCGATCACGCCCAGCACCATCAGCAGCAGCCAGTTCTGCTTGAGCAGCGGCCAGTCCTTCTTCAATTGCGGCACGGAGATGGCGACGATCAGCATGAAGGCGAAGGCCCAGCGCCAGAAGGTCAGCATCATCGGGCTGATATGGCCGATTGCCAGCTTTCCGGCGACGGCGTTGCCACCCCAGCACAGCGCCGCGATCGTGAGGTAGACATAAGCTTTGATGGACAAGGCGTTTCTTCCGTTTGCCGCCCTCTGCCGGGGCGTGTCTGGTTCTGCGATTGTGATTGCCGGCACAGGTTTTGTGGGATAGCGCCGCGCCGGGACTTCCTTTTGTCACGCAAAAAGCCAATTGTGGAGTCAAACAGGGTCGCTTTCCGGAAAACAAAACAGTATAGATGCGCGGGTTTGGGTTGGCGCAAGGCGCTGAGATGACAGGAATTTGAGATGACGAATGTCGTGGTTGTCGGCTCGCAGTGGGGCGACGAAGGCAAGGGTAAGATTGTCGACTGGCTCTCCGAGCGCGCCGATGTGATCGTGCGTTACCAGGGCGGCCACAATGCCGGCCATACGCTGGTGATCGATGGGGTCAGCTACAAGCTCGCCCTTCTGCCCTCCGGCCTGGTGCGCGGCAAACTCTCGGTCATCGGCAACGGCGTCGTCGTCGATCCGCATCATTTCGTCGCCGAAGTCGAAAAACTGCGCGCCCAGGGTGTTGCCGTGACGCCGGAGGTGCTGCGCATCGCCGACAATGCGCCGCTGATCCTGTCGCTGCACCGCGATCTCGATGCGCTGCGCGAGGATGCCGCTTCCAACAGCGGCACGAAGATCGGCACGACGCGCCGCGGCATCGGCCCGGCCTATGAAGACAAGGTCGGCCGCCGCGCCATCCGCGTCATCGACCTTACCGATCCCGATACGCTGCCGGCCAAGATCGAACGCCTGCTCACCCACCACAATGCGTTGCGCCGCGGCATGGGCCTCGAAGAAATTTCCGTGCAGTCGCTGCAGGACGAGCTGACCTCGGTCGCCAAGCATATCCTGCCCTATATCGACCAGGTCTGGCGCCTGCTCGACGAGCAGCGCAAGGCCGGCGCCCGCATCCTGTTCGAAGGCGCCCAGGGGGCGCTGCTCGACAACGATCATGGCACCTATCCTTTCGTCACCTCGTCCAACACCGTCGCCGGCCAGGCGGCTGCCGGTTCCGGCCTCGGCCCGACGGCGATCGGTTACGTGCTCGGCATCACCAAGGCTTACACGACGCGCGTCGGCGAAGGCCCGTTCCCCTGCGAATTGAACGACGAGATCGGCAAGCACCTGGCGACTGTCGGTCGCGAGGTCGGCGTCAACACCGGTCGTCCGCGCCGTTGCGGCTGGTTCGATTCGGTGGTGGTGCGCCAGACGGTGAAGACCTCGGGCATCAGCGGCATCGCGCTCACCAAGCTCGACGTTCTCGACGGCCTCGATGAATTGAAGATCTGCGTCGGCTACAAGCTCGACGGCGTGGAGATCGACTATCTTCCGGCGAGCCAGAGCGCGCAGGCGCGCGTCGAGCCCGTGTACATCACGCTCGAAGGCTGGAAGGAATCGACGGTCGGCGCTCGTAAATGGGCAGACCTGCCGGCCCAGGCGATCAAGTATGTCCGTCAGGTCGAAGAACTGATCGGCGCGCCGGTCGCTCTGTTGTCGACCAGCCCGGAACGGGACGACACCATACTTGTGACCGATCCTTTTGAGGACTAATGTCGCCACAGCTTGTGGTATTAATATTATCGGTGGGATACCGGTATTCATGAGAAAGTGCTGATGGCGGATTTTGCAGCAGTCATTCGGCGGGCGGTAGACGGTCTGTCGGACAACACTCCGGAAATGCGGGTGAAAGTTTATGAGAAGGCGCGCGGAGCAGTCCAGCGCCAACTCGAAAGCATGAAGCCCCGGCCGCCGGAAGAAATGCTACGCCGTCAGCTCGACAAGCTCGAACTCGCCATCCGCGACGTCGAAAGCGAGCACGCCGAGGCATTGCCCGCCGGCGACGAGGACCAGCCGGTCGAGGCGGCCGAGGACTGGCAGCAGCCGGAGCAGCATGCCGCCGAAGACGAGCGGCAGGCTTACGATGACGCTGTGACAGCCGACGCCGAGCCGGAAGCCGAACCCACCGGGCAGGACCATGCGCTCGCGGCCGTCGCCGAGGAGGAGCAACCTGAGGAGGTTGCCGCTGCCGAGCAGGCATGGGCGCCCGCCGAGGATGAGCGCGAGCCCTGGGATCCACCTGTTGAAGTCGCGAAGACCGACAGCGAGCCGGCAACGCCGGTGCACGCCGAGCCGGAGCCCTGGGAGACGCCTGTCGAAACCCATGCGGAGCCGGAACCTGAGCCTTGGGAAACCCCTGCCGAACCGGAAGAGCGGCAAGCCCTGCCGACGGAGACGGCCGGAGAGCCGGAGCAGCCGACGTCGGGTGTCGAAGAGCTGGTTCTCGACGCTGCCGTCATTCGCCAGGCGATCGATGCGCAGCCGGTCAACTCGGCGGAGATCCGTGCGCGGATTTACGACAATGCCCGGGCTTCCGTCCGGAATTATCTCGGCAATCTCATGCCGCGTCCCTCCGACGAAAGCATCGCCCGGCAGTTCGACAAGCTCGATCAGGTGATCGAGGAGGTGGAGCAGGAGTATCTCGCTGTAGCGCAGCCCGCGGTAACGGACGTGTCCGAACCTTGGGATTCGCCGGCCGACCATTCCGACGTTCCGCCGGACGAGCGGTCGTCGCAGGGGCTGGTTCCCGACGAGCGGCATATCGGCATGTGGCAGGAGACGCCTCCGGACGAACAGCCGCAGGTTTCGACGGAAAATGCCGCCGAGGCCTGGCAGTCGCCGGAGCCCGGGCGGACGGAGGAAAGCAGCCCGTTCGCGGAGCCGTGGGAAGACGAGCCGGAACCGCTGCCGACGGTGCCGGCGACGGCTGCGCAAACCGACTGGGCAGAACCTTTGCCGTCGGCGCGCGAGCAGGACGACACCCGTCTTTCTGCCAGCCATGACGATGTCGACCCGGTCCAGCCTTTCGACGACCCTGTCGCCGTCGAGCACGAAACACCGGCACAAGTGCCGGCATCAGAGACCGCCGGAAAGGCTGATGACTGGGCGTTTCCCGAAGCGGAGACCAGCGGCCAGACGGCGGCAAAGGTTGCCGGCTCTGCTGGCGCGGCGGCCTATGCCGCCGGCACCCCGAGCGACGAGCGGCTTTCCGAGCCCAAGATGCCGCCGGCCCTCGATCTGCTTGATTGGGATGAAACCTCCTTCGGAGAAGAAGGCAGGCCGGATGCACAGGCAGGTGGAGCGCAGCGCGCCGCCGACAACAAGGCCATCGATCCTTTCGACGACGGCGATGCCTTCTCCGGCGAAGTCGGACCGCTGACGCCGGCCGTTGCGACGGCCGCAAACAAATCGCAGGACAGCTGGAACGATCTCGACGACCTGATCGGTGACAACAAGCATTCGGGCCGTGGTGGCGACCGCCAGGCTTCAGCTGCCGTTTCCAACGGCGTTGCTTCACCGCGGCCGGGCAAGTCGTTCCGCGTCGAGCCGAAACGCCGGTTCAATTTTACCGTGCTCGGCCTTGCTTTGCTGCTGGCCGTTGCCCTGGGCGGCGGCGGTTATGCCGCCTGGCTGTACCAGGATCGCCTGAAGGACATGGTGGCCAACCTCGTCGACAGCGGACCGCAGATCCCCGGCCTCGAGAAGAAGCCGGAAGAGAAGGCCTCGACCGAGACCAAGCCCGAGACGACGGCAAACACCCCGGCAACGGAACAGACGACCGGCAACGATACCAAGCCGGCCACCACGCCGACGGCAACCGATACGTCCAGGGATCTTGCAGCCCTCGACACCAGCAATGTGCCGGCAGCGAACAAATTCACGCAGCGGCTTCTCGTCAACGGTTCCGAGGTAGACGAAGGACCGGGCGGCGAAGCGATCCTGACCGAGGGCAAGTCGGTTGCCGAGCAGAACGTTGCGGCCAACGAGGCAGGCAACACGCCGACCACCGATACCAGCGGCGCCGCCACGACGGGCAACCAGACCCCGGCGGATACGCAGACGACGGTGCCGGCCGAAACCGGGCAGGTCGACGGTGCGACACAGACACCGGCGGCCGAAAATACCACCCAGGGTACGCAGCAACCCGCCGCTGTTGCCGGCGCGCAAAAAATGTTCCTTTATGAGGAGCGTATCGGCCAGTCTGTCCCGACGGCGATCCAGGGCACCGTGGTCTGGTCGCTGCAGCAGGAAGCCGGCGAAGACGGCAAGCCGGAGCCGACCGTGCAGGGGCAGATCAACGTTCCCGATCGCGGCCTTTCGGCGCTGATGACCTTCAAGCGCAACTCCGATCCATCGCTGCCCGCCAGCCATCTCGTCGAGATCGTCTTCTCGCTGCCGCAGGATTTCGAAGGCGGCGCCATCGACAGCGTACAGCGCATCGCCATGAAGCAGACGGAGCAGGATCGCGGCAACGCATTGATCGCCGTGCCGGCGAAGATCACCGACGACTTCCATATGATCGCGCTCAACGATTTTCCCGAGGCGCGGGCATCCAACCTCGAACTGCTGCGCACGCGCGGCTGGATCGACATGCCGATCACCTACCGCAACGGCCGTCGGGCGCTGTTGACCCTGGAAAAGGGAGAGCCGGGGATGGACGCCTTCAACAAGGCGGTTCAGGCCTGGCTGACCCTCGCCAACGCGCCGGCCAGCGGTCAGTAAACTCTGGGCATAAAAAAGGGCGCGGTGTGCCGCGCCCTCAGACTTCTGACAAAGGCATAAAATGCCTTTTTCGTGATCCTCGGCTCAAGGCCGAGGACGACGTCGGTAAGAGAATGGCGGTTTGCGCCGATGGGCGTATCCGCCCCTCAGTTCGCCACTTCGACAACCCGCAAAGCTTTGGCGCGGTCCAGGGCGTCCTTGCGTACGGCGTCCTGAACCTTCTCGAAGGCGCGAACCTCGATCTGGCGTACGCGCTCGCGGCTGATGTCGAATTCGGCCGAAAGCTCCTCCAGCGTCACCGGGTCTTCGGCGAGGCGGCGGGCTTCGAAGATGCGGCGTTCGCGATCGTTGAGCACGCTCATGGCCCGGGCCAGCATGCGGCGGCGGGTGTCGAGTTCGTCCTGTTCGATCAGCACCGCTTCCTGGCTGTCGTGATCGTCGACGAGCCAATCCTGCCACTGGCCGGAATCGCCTTCCGAGGCCTTGATCGGCGCGTTGAGCGACGCATCGCCGGAGAGGCGGCGGTTCATCGACACGACTTCTTCTTCCGAAACGTTCAGCTTGGTGGCGATTTCCGCCACCTGTTCCGGCTTCAGGTCGCCTTCGTCGATCGCCTGGATACGGCCCTTCAGCCGGCGCAGGTTGAAGAACAGCCGCTTCTGGTTGGCGGTCGTGCCCATCTTCACCAGCGACCAGGAGCGCAGGATGTATTCCTGGATCGACGCCTTGATCCACCACATGGCATAGGTTGCCAGGCGGAAGCCGCGTTCCGGATCGAACTTCTTGACGGCCTGCATCAGGCCGACATTGCCTTCCGAGACGACTTCGCCGATCGGCAGGCCATAACCGCGGTAACCCATGGCGATCTTCGCCACGAGGCGCAAATGGCTGGTCACCAGCTTGTGGGCGGCGGTGCGGTCGCCATGTTCCTGGTAGCGCTTGGCGAGCATATACTCTTCCTGCGGCTCCAGCATCGGGAACTTGCGGATTTCATCGAGATAACGGTTCAGACCGCCTTCACCGGCGGTAATACTGGGTAAAGAACTGCGGGCCATGGAGCGCCCCCTTTCCAAAATAGTGTGGCCCCTCTGGACGGTAAATCCGCCCTCTCCGAGCAGGCCTTGCGGTACGGATCGATCGATCCCGCACCAATCCAGGTAAGAGATAAGTGCGGCAGAACCGTGATTCAAGGGATCACGGATGCGTTATATCATTACGGATTTGTCATGTTCCGGCTTGCCGGGTGCACCTCTTTGACGTTCGTAATAGAAGATATCATGGGTTTCCCGCCATTGCTTGCGCAATCCTGCGCCGGTGTCGCCGAAGTCGATGTCCAGCACGTCGCACGCCTCGATGCGGTCCTGACGGAAGTGGCGGAAGCCGTTGCGCAACTCGCAGAAGCCGGCCAGCAGCACGCCCTCGATATAATAGACGATGGCAAGCGGGCAGACGATACGTTCCGTCAAGCTATCGGCCTGGTCGCGATAGCGCAGCTTGAGCTTGCGCTCTTCGCGGATTGCCTGGCGGATCAGCCGCATGCTGACTTTCGCAGCCGGAATGGCGTGCCAGGGGGAAACGAACAGGTGCGTCTGGGCGACCGACGGCCGGGGCGGCGGCAGGACGGCGTCGATCTTGGCGATGGCGTTGGCGCCGGCCGCTTCCAGGCTGCGGTCACCGGTGCGGGCGATCAGAGACAGGCCGACGGTGATCGCCTCGATTTCTTCGGGCGTGAACATCAGCGGCGGCAGATCGAAGCCGTTGCGCAGCACGTAACCGATGCCGGCAGCACCTTCGACCGGCACGCGTGTCGCCTGCAGCGCGGCGATGTCGCGGTAGACCGTGCGTTTGTTCACCTCCAGCCGCCGGGCGATTTCTTCGGCGGTCAGCGGCGCCTGGGCCGTCCGCAACATCTGGATAATCTCGAACATCCTTGCCGACCGTGCCATCACCCATCCTCCGAAACATCACTGGGGATTGAACAGTGTTGACAGCATGTTGTCAGCAGGGATCTGATAGGCCATCTGCCGATTGTCTCTTCGAACTGCCGGATCCATCATGAAATTCTCGCCCTATGTCATCGGACTGACGACCGTTTTGGTCTCGACCGTTCTCCTGAGCACGGCGGGGGTGATGACCCGGCTGGTGGCGATGGACAGCGCGACGATCCTGTTCTGGCGGGGTGTCTGGGGCGGGGCCGTGCTGCTGGCAGCGCTCCTGCTTCTGGCACCGCGCCAGGCACGGCGCGATTTCTTTCGCCTGGGACCGCCCGGCTGGGCCATCTGCCTGCTGACCACGGCAAGCATGATCTTTTTCATCACCGCGCTGCATCGCACCAGCGTTGCGCATGTGGCGATCATCTTTGCAACAGCTCCTTTCGTCTCGGCGGCCTTCGGTTTCTTTCTGTTGAGCGAGCGGCCGGGCCGCGGCGCCATCGTCGCCAGCCTGGCCGCATTGGCGGGTGTCGCGTTGATGGTCGGCACTGGCGGCACCGGCGGGCTGTTCGGGGATTTTCTGGCCGTGCTGATGACGATCTGCATGGCGCTGACGAACATTCTCATGCGCCGGTTTCCGGATACGCCGGTGCTGATGTCGGCGGGAATCTCGGCGGTTCTGGGATCACTGGTGACCTTGCCTTTCGCAACGCCGCTGGCGGCGGCAACCGGCGATATCGCCATCGTCGCGCTGTTCGGCATCTTCGGCTTTGCGTTTGGCCTGGGGTTGCTGCTTTACGGCGCGCGGTTGCTGCCGCCGGTGGAGACGGCACTGATCGGCGCGCTCGATGCGCCGCTGGCGCCGTTATGGGTATGGCTGCTGTTCAACGAACGCCTCGACGCCGTCACCATGATCGGCGGCGCCGTCGTCGTCGCGGCGGTCTGCCTGCATGTGCTGGCGGATATCCGCCGTCGGTCGACGGAAACGGCGGCTGCCTGATCGTGGCGACCGCCGGGGAAAGGCCGAAAAAGCCTTTTGCCTGAGTGCGTCAGTTGCGCAAGGCGTCTGCCAGTTCCTGCAGGTCGTCGGGCAAAGGGGCCTCGAAATGCATGGTCTCGCCGGTGCGCGGGTGCTCGAACTGCAGGAGGTAGGCATGCAGCGCCTGGCGGTGGAAGCGGTTCACCACCGCCTTGGCATCGTCCGGCAGCAGGTTTGCCTTGGTCTTGAAAGCGGCGCCGTAATCGGCATCGCCGATCAGCGGATGGCCGATATGGGCCATGTGCACGCGGATCTGGTGGGTGCGGCCGGTTTCCAGCCGGCACTCGACCAGCGCGGCCAGCGCGGTGGCGTCGGGGCGCTCGTGGAAGCGCTCGAGCACCGTGTAGTGGGTGATCGCCTCGCGGGCGTCGTCGCTTTCCTCGCGCTTGACGGCGCGCTTGGTGCGGTCGCCGGCGCGGCCGAGCGGCGCGTCGATCGTGCCCTGCAGGTGGCGCGGCCGGCCCCAGACGATGGCCTGGTAGGCGCGCTCCAGCGGGCCGCTGCGGCCGTGGTCGGCGAACTGGTCGGCCAGGTGGCGGTGGGCGATATCGTTCTTGGCGACCACCATCACTCCGGTTGTATCCTTGTCCAGCCGGTGGACGATGCCCGGCCGCTTGACGCCGCCGATGCCCGAAAGGCTGTCGCCGCAATGATGGATGAGGGCGTTGACCAGCGTGCCCGTCCAGTTGCCGGCGCCCGGATGGACGACGAGGCCGGCGGGCTTGACGAGCACGATCACGTCATTGTCCTCGTAGAGCACGTCGAGCGGGATATCCTCGCCCTTCGGCTCCGGGTCCTCCGGCTCGGGAAGGTCGATGACGACGGTATCGCCGGTGCGGATCTTCTTTTTCGGCTCGGTCACCACCGCGCCGTTCAGCGTCACGGCGCCTTCCTCGATCAGCGATTTGATGCGGTTGCGGGAAAATTCGCCCGAAAGTGTCGCCGTCAGCCAGGCATCGAGCCGTCCTTCGGCGGATTCATCGGCTTCAAGGACTTTTCTATTGTCGCCGGCTTGTTTAAAGGGGTCGGTCATTGCAGTCATCCCGGGTATGCCACCGGTGGCTGACTGCGAAAGGCCCGGTGGGCCGGTTGTCGCATCGTTACAGCCATGTCCCGTGGCTGGTCTTCCCTGAGCTCGGCGTCCGCATCAGGGAAGGGCACCTTTCCTTGCGGCCGTCAGTTACAGAGACACCAGTCATGTCAAATGTCGAACCAGACGAACAGGAAGAAAAGCCGCTCGATCCGGTCATGGAAAATGTCCGGCGCAAGATGGTGCGTCTGCAACTCGTCTCGGCGGGCATCATGGGTGTGATGCTTATGGCTGTCCTTGCCGCCATTGTCTACAAGGTAACGCAGCGCACGCCCGAGACGCCGGTGGCGTCCAGCGGCCTCAGCGTGCCGTCCGAGCAGCCGCTGGCGGCGACCGTCGCCTTGCCCTCAGGCTTCGTCGTCGAAAACACCAGCCTGTCCGGCAACCAGATCCTGTTCTACGGCCGCCTGGCCGACGGGCAGCGCAAGGCGCTGGTCTTCGACGCCACCGTCGGCCGCATCGTCGCCGACATCGCCATTACCGGCAACTGACGGCGCCATGGGTACGCTGATCCCGATCGACGACGCGGACGATCCGCGCATCGCGGAGTTCCGCGACATTCGCGAACGGGATCTGACCGGCCGGCAGGGGCGTTTCATCGCAGAGGGAACGGTGGTGTTGCGCATGCTCGCCGCCGCCCATGCGGCCGGGCGCGGGGTGGCGGCCGAAAAACTGCTGCTTTTGAAAAATCGCGTCGCCGGGATTTCCGATCTGCTGGAAGTTTTGCCGCCCGATGTGCCGGTCCATGTCGCCGAGCGCGATGTGCTGAACGCCATCGTCGGTTTCGATCTGCATCGCGGCGTGCTGGCGCTCGGCCGGCGGCTGGAGGTTTCGCCGGTGGATGCCTTCGTGGCGACGCTGCCGGCGGAGGCGCTGGTGGTGGTCGGCTGCAACATTTCCAACCACGACAATATCGGCGCCATCTTTCGCAACGCCGCCGCCTTCGGGGCCGATGCGGTGCTGCTCGACGAAACCTGCTGTGATCCGCTCTATCGCAAATCGCTGCGGGTCTCGGTCGGCTCCGTCCTGTCGGTGCCGTTTCGCCGGGAAGGCAGCGCCCTGCAGCTTCTGACCGCGCTCGCAGAGCGGAATTTTTCCGTCTGGGCGCTGTCGCCGAACGGGGCGACGGATATCCGCGCCGTGCAGCCTTCGGCCAGGACCGCGCTGGTGCTCGGAACGGAAGGCGAGGGGCTGCCAGCGGAGATATTGGGCCGTTTCCACAGCGCCCGTGTGCCGCAGATGGCTGGGCTGGATAGCCTGAATGTCGCAACGGCGACTGGCATCGCGCTCTATCAGATCGCCTCGGCGATGAAACGGGTCTAGAGCAATTCCAGCAAAAGTGCGTAGCGGTTTTGCGTCCGGAATTGCGGAGAAAGAAAGAGATAGAGCAATTCCAGCAAAAGTGCGCAGCGGTTTTGCGTCCGGAATTGCGGAGAAAGAAAGAGATAGAGCAATTCCAGCAAAAGTGCGTAGCGGTTTTGCGTCCGGAATTGCGGAGAAAGAAAGAGATAGAGCAATTCCAGCAAAAGTGCGTAGCGGTTTTGCGTCCGGAATTGCGGAGAAAGAAAGAGATAGAGCAATTCCAGCAAAAGTGCGCAGCGGTTTTGCGCCTGGAATTGCGGAAAAACAATGGGATAGAGCAGTTTCAGCCGACTTGGCCGCCGAGACAGGGCGCCGCCGTCACACCAGGTCGGCGGAGGCGCCTTCGCTCGTCATCGCATGCGCAATGCGTTCCGCGAGGCTATCCGGATTCCCCTTGTTCGTGCTCATGCCTGTCTTGAGGATCGCGTGGATGGGGGAAGCGGAGCCTTCCTTCATCGCGGTCAGCGCCACCATCCTGACGGCAAGCGAGGCGATTTCGACGCGCAGCGCCTCGTCCTGCTCCGGCGTGCGAGCCTGGCGCAGCCGCTCGCTGAGCGCGGCATTTTCGCCGCGCAGGTCTTCGGCCAGTTGCTCGCTGGTGTAAGCGTTTGCCTCGGCAGCGTGCATCTGGGTTTCGACGGCGATTTCCTTGGCCGCCGCCTTCCGGCTTTTGCTGATGCCGGGCATTTCGATGGCTGCGATACGCAGTGCCTTGTTGGCCTCGCGCAACTCGGAGCTGCTTTTCTTCAGCCGCTCCTTGAGGCGGGTATTGTCCTGGGTGCGCCGTTCCAGCAGGCCTTCGCGGTCGGCGTTGAGGGTCTGTTCGCGCATGAGGCGTTCCTCCAGCCGCAAGGCCCTCTGCTCTTCCTTCGACAGCCGCATCTCGGCATCCTTGGCGCGCTGCGTCATCAGCTTGAGGTCGTGGCGCAGCGAGTCGCGTTCGTCGCGCAGCGAGGCGATGCGCGACTGGGCGGTTTCGGTCATCGTGCCGGAGGCTGCAAGATCGATCTTGAGGTTGTCGATGTCGGCGATGAGCTTGTTGATCCGCCGGTTCAGCGTCTGGATTTCTTCGTTCTTCGCCGCGCCGATATCTTCGGCATCCTTCAGCTTGCCCTTCAGCTGGTCGGCATAACTGTCCTCGCGGCGCAGGCGCGAGCGCATGTCGGCGGCCTCGACGTTCATCTCGCTGATCTGCATCTGCAACTCGGCATTTTCCGATTGCAGGCGACCGGCGTCCTTCAAGAGGTTTTCGTTGCGAAGCTGGATGTTGAGCGCCTTTTCGCGCTCGCGGATGAGGTCCTGGCCGATCTTGGCGTTTTCCGCGGCATAGACCGCCCGGGCCATGTCCTTCTGGGCGCGGATTTCCTGCGGGCTGAGCGGCATGGTGGCCCTGAGCCGGCGTTCGGTGAACCAGATAACGCGGCGCAGAACGATCGGCGCCAGCAGCAGGACGACGAGGACCGCGCTCAAGAAACCAAGTCCGAACAGGATAGCGTATTGGATCACGGTGCGACCATCGGCTGGATATTTACGCCTGCTTAACAATGCCGATCATAAAACATGAGCGGCCTTCACCTGCAAGCATTCCCTCTGTTTAAGATTAATGGCAGTAACTTCGGTTACTTTTGGACAGCAGGGGTGCCGTTCTTTTGTCGAAGGCGGAAAGCGCCTCAGAACGGGTTCCAGGTCGGCGAACGGGTCACCTTGAGGTAGCCGACATTGACGCCGAGGCGGGCGCCGAGGCCGGTGCGGATCGGCACGATCACCACGTCGTTGTTGCGCAGCACCGTCATGCCGACGCCGGCGACGACGAAGGCCGAGCCGCTGACGCCGCCGAAGCGCTTGTAGAGATCCTCGATGCTGGAGAGATTGTAGACCAGCATCATCGCGCGGCTGCCCTGTCCGCCATAGTCGATGCCGAGCGAGGGGCCTTGCCAGAACACCGGGTGCTGGCCGGCATTCTTGGTGTAGAGTTCGCCTTCGCCATAGGTCAGGCCGGCGATGAAGGCGCCGGAGCCTTCCTGGCCGAGCACATAGCCGTTGGGCAGGCCGTATTGCTGGAAGGCGCGCTCCACCACCTTGGCGAGGCCGCCGGTCGCCGAGCCGAAGAAGCCGTGGCCGGCATCGACGATTTCCTGCATGGTGTATTGGCTGGAGTCGGCTGCGAGCGCCGGTCTTGCCGTCAGCGCGGCTGCCACGAGCGCAAAAGCCGTCAGGGCAAGCCGGATGCCTGCAAGGCTGCGAATGGGGTCAAAGCGCATGATTTGGTCCGTCCTCTCGCGGTGGGAAATCGAATCCCGGAATGGCGTGGGTGCATTTTGGTCGGTTCGACTTAACAATCGGTTTACCAAATATGGTGTCTTTATGGCGCTGGAAATCCCGTACCGGGCAGGAGGACGACCGACGCCACAGACGGGCAAGCCGGCGCAGCAGCAATCGCGACGGCAGGCGCAGGCTCTGCATCGTTTGGCCGCCAGCCGTCGGGGATCTATTTTCGCGCAATCTTCACATGCGAAGAACAGCACGAGCATCGAAAAGATTCAGGAGAACACCATGCCGAAGAACCCCAATCTCACGCTCAGCGGGCCTGATCTTGCCGCGCTGCTCTGCAGCCGCGTCTGCCACGACGTCATTTCGCCGGTCGGCGCCATCAACAACGGCCTGGAACTGCTCGACGAAGGCGGCGCCGATGCCGACGCGATGGACCTCATCCGCACCAGCGCGCTGAATGCGTCGGTCCGGCTGAAGTTCGCCCGCCTTGCCTTCGGTGCCTCCGGCTCGGTCGGCGCCTCCATCGATACCGGCGAGGCGGAAAAGGCGGCGAAGGATTTCGCCAGCGCCGACAAGAAGACGGAAGTGATCTGGAACGGTCCGCGCGCCATCATCGCCAAGAACCGCGTCAAGCTGCTGCTGAATCTTTTCCTGGTCGCCTATGGCGCCATTCCGCGCGGCGGCTCGCTCGATATCACGCTGGAAAACCCGGAACTCGACGCGGTCTTCACCATCGTCGCCAAGGGCCGGATGATGCGGCTGCCGCCAAAATTCGTGGAAATTTGCTCCGGCACGATCGAAGAAGCCATCGACGCTCATTCGATCCAGCCCTACTACACGGTGCTGCTGGCCGAAGAAGCCGGCATGGAACTGACCCACGAGGCCACGCCCGACCACATCGTCTTCACCGCCAAGGTCGGCTAATCAAGAGTTGTGTTTCTTCGTGGCGGCATGGTCTGCGTAACGAATTCTTAGCCTTGCGGACGTTATCCTGCGGCATGTCCAGGAGGCGTCCGCCTCCGGCATGAAGGAGTTGAGCATGCAACGTTTGATGATCGCCGATACGTCCGATGTCGTTCGCAAGGTCGGCAAGCGGATCCTGTCCGAACTCGGCTTTCTGGTTTCGGAAGCAGAGTCCAGTGCGGACGTGCTTCGCCGTTGCGGCGTGGAGATGCCGAACCTGCTGATCGTCGATGCGGGGATGGAGGGTGCCATCGAACTGATGACGACCATCCGCGCCATGCCGAACGGCAACACGGTGCGCATCTATTATTGCGTCGTCGAGGCCGACCTGAAGAAGATGATGCTCGGCAAGCGCGCCGGCGCCAACGACTTCCTGCTCAAGCCGTTCGATCGCAAGATCCTCACCGCGACCTTCGGCAGCCTCGCCGCCGCTGCCTGATTTCCATTTATCCATTGCAAATCCCGGCTGCCGTTTCTCCTGGACGGCAGCTTTTTTGTTGTCCGCCTTCAACGTCCGGACGCATGTGCAAAAACGAAAAACCCGCCCGTCTTGAAAACGGGCAGGTCGATCATGCGGCAAGCTGGGAACAGGCGGAAAAAGGTCTCAGGCGGTTTCGAGGTAATCGCTGCCGTCGGGCTCGCGCAGGACGTAGCCGCGGCCCCAGACCGTTTCGATGTAGTTTGCGCCGCCGGCGGCATTGGCCAGCTTCTTGCGCAGCTTGCAGATGAAGACGTCGATGATTTTCAGTTCGGGCTCGTCCATGCCGCCATAGAGGTGGTTCAGGAACATTTCCTTCGTCAGCGTCGTTCCCTTGCGGAGCGAAAGCAGCTCCAGCATCTGGTATTCCTTGCCGGTCAGGTGAACGCGCTGGCCGCCGACTTCGACGGTCTTGGCGTCGAGGTTCACGATCAGTTCGCCCGTGGAGATGATCGACTGGGCATGGCCCTTGGAGCGGCGGACGATGGCGTGGATGCGCGCAACCAACTCGTCCTTGTGGAACGGCTTGGTCATGTAGTCGTCGGCGCCGAAGCCGAGACCGCGAACCTTGTCTTCGATGCCGGCCATGCCGGACAGGATCAGGATCGGCGTCTTGACCTTCGAGAGGCGCAACGTTCTGAGAACTTCGTAGCCGGACATGTCCGGCAGGTTCAGGTCGAGGAGGATGATGTCGTAATCATACAGCTTGCCGAGATCGACACCTTCTTCGCCAAGATCCGTCGTGTAGACGTTGAAGCTTTCGGATTTGAGCATCAACTCGATGCTCTGCGCTGTCGCGCTATCGTCTTCGATGAGTAGAACCCGCATTTTAATCCCCTTTACCGCCGCCGAAAGGTCGTCCTAGCCTCTACGCGCCACGGATCCAGTCGTTGCCTGATTTGAAAGCTGCCACCAAATGGTTAACAAATTCTGATTCCCTCTGGCAAGGTATACGAATTCATTAAATATTTTTTGCAGTTCCCTGATTTCCAACAATGAATCGACGCGCAGCTTTCTAAAATTTCACTTTAAGAAAACGAGCTAAGCGATTCATCCGACTCCAGCATTCCGTTGCCTCGCTTTTTATGGCTCGGCATTTACTGACCCTTAAAAGATCGTCTCTATCATTAACGATGCCCGTAAACGAAAGGTTACCGACGGTAGGTTTTTATTAACACCGCGGAAATTTTTTTGATCCGATATGTGTCAGGTCGGTTAAACGGGCCAAAATGAGTGTAGCCGGGGTCTCGCATCACGGGAGTATTGCGTATGAAGTCGCGTGAGAGCCTAGTTCGCCTGAAAGAGTTTCAGGTGAACGAAAAACGCCGTCAGTTGCAGCAATTGCAGCTGATGATGTCCGAATTCGAACGGATGTCCAAGGAACTCGAGAACCAGATCGTTCTCGAGGAGAAGAAATCGGGCATTTCCGATCCGAATCACTTCGCCTATCCCACCTTCGCCAAAGCTGCACGGCAAAGAGCCGACAATCTTCAGGTCTCGATCCGGGAATTGAAGACCCAGCAGGAGGCGGCGGAGACGGTGCTCGAAGAGGTTCAGGCGGAATATTCCCGGGCAGCCGCGCTGGAAGAGCGCGATACGTCCGCACGTATCCGCGCCTGACCGGCCACGAGCCTGACCCGAAACCCGGTTTCCGACCGCCTATGATGAATGGCATACATTCGTCATAGGCGGGTTTCGGCGTTGCGGGCTCAGCCGCTCAACACGTCCTTCCATTCCGGATGCCGGGCTGCCTGCGCCTTGAAAAACGGGCAGAGCGGGAAAATCTTCCAGCCGCCGGCGCGGGCATCGTCGACGGCATGTTGCGCCAGGGCCTGTCCGACGCCCTTGCCGCGCAGCGCATCCGGCACGCCGGTGTGATCGACGATGACCAGATGCGGCGATGAGCGGGAGAACGTCATTTCACCTTCGTGACCTTCGAGGCTGGCGACGTAGCGTCCGCCCGACGGCCGGTCTTCTTTGCGGATATCCATTTCATCTCCCGTATCATTGCCTATATGCACAGAGGCGTGGCAAGCCTAACGCAGATGGGGCAGGGGGAACAAGCGATGGATGAAACCGGGACAGGGGTGGCGGACGCATGCTGAAGGCCTGGGCCAAGCCGTTCCTGCTGGCCGCCGCGCCTTTTTGCCTGGCGCTCGGGCTGGTCCTGCCGCTGGTGACGTTCGAAAAGCTTTATTTTTTCTCCGACAGCCCGTCGCTGGTCACCATCATCGCCGCGCTCTGGACGTCGGACGACCGGATCCTGGCGGCACTGGTCTTCCTGCTGTCCGTCGCCTGCCCGGTGGTGAAGATGATCGGCCTTGCGGCAGAGGCGATGAATGCCGGTCGCACCGACGGCAAGGGGATAGTGCACAGGCTGCTGCCCCTGCTGTCGCGCTGGTCGATGATGGACGTCATGCTGGTGGCGGTCGTCATCGTGGCGGCAAAAACAAGCGGCCTGGCAAGCGCTTTCACGCAGCCAGGCCTATGGTTCTACGCCGCGTCTGCAATCGCAGCCGGGCTTCTGCAAGGGCTGATCGCCAAATCCTAGGACAATCGGGCAAAATTTGCAGCGGTTTTGCCTCCGGAATCGAATGGAAACAAAGGCCTCAGTGTCTGTACTGCTGGATCCGTGTGGTTCTCAGCCCGGCAAGGCCGTGATCGTTGATCGAGGATTGCCAGGAAAGAAACTCTTCCACCGTCAGCGTATAGCGTTCGCAGGCTTCCTCGAGACTCAACAAGCCACCGCGCACTGCCGCGACAACTTCCGCTTTCCGGCGGATGACCCAGCGGCGCGTATTGGCCGGCGGGAGATCCGCGATCGTCAGCGGGCTGCCATCGGGACCGATGACATATTTCACTCGGGGTCGTATCATTTCGGTCATTGGGACTCTCTACACAAACTCAAGACCACATGTGGGGCACTCTATCGTGCCACATTTAAAAATTGCCTAAGCCGCGTGTAACTATTTTACAACAATTTGAAACGCTTGCGGCCTGGCCTCAAAAGAGGCTCGATACAAGCAAAGACAAGCCTTCCGTTGCGTAAATTTGATGCAGATGCATAGCTCCCATGCACAATCGGCATTTTATTAAAATTCAGACTTAAAGTATGTGCTGCGCCAACGGAACTGGACTGGCCTTTATTGAGCCGGCGTTCCTGAATTATTCCGCATAGCATTCATGCTGCTTCCGCCATTTCCATGGCGCGAGGCTTTTCTTCGTTTCCGGTGCGACCTCGTGCCGGTGCTATAGTTGCTTTCTAATCATTCGTTTATGGATCTCGCGCAAGGAGCAGTGGGCATGGCCGGTTACATCTTTTCGGCTCGTGGTGAGGGTGACGGGGGCTCTTCGCCACTCCGGAAACCACGCGAGGCGGCGCCGGACGTGGCCGGACAGTCCAGGGCATTCGAAAAGCTTGCGGCCGACTACGGTTTTTCCTTTTATCTGGTCGCCCGCTTTCCGCACGGCGACAAATCGGATTTCCTGAGCAACCACGTTCTCAGCAACTGGCCGGAGGACCTGCGCCGGCGTTATGCCGCCGCGGACGTCTTCCGCTGCAGCTCTCTTGTCGCTCGCCTGAAAGAAACCATCCTTCCGGTCTTTTCCAATTGCTGCGTCTTCAGCAAAGGCGAAGCGAACCAGAACGCCAATGGCCTGACGGCGGTGTTTTCCCAGGCGGGCCTGCGCGATACGCTGAGTTTTTCGGCGCACGACATGCGCCTTCGCCACCACATCATCGCGTTTTCCGGCGTCAAGCCGACGATCACCGAGCAGGAAAAGATGGAACTCTTTTTCAGGGCACTTACCCTGCTCGAAAACCATGTGCGCCAGGAAACGGTGCTGGACGGGCCGCGCGAACGGCTGACTGGCCGCGAGATCGAATGTCTTCGCTGGTCAGCCGCCGGCAAGAGCAGCGAAGAAATCGCCATCATTCTCGAAATCTCGTCGCATACGGTTGCCAGCTACCTGAAGGCGGCGATGCGCAAGCTCGATTCCGTCAACCGCATGCAGGCGATCGCGCGCGCCTGCCGCTATCGCCTGCTCTGACTGCGGATACGACGTTTTGCTTACAACATGATCGCCGTCACGGCGGTCTTGCCCGGGCCAAACGTCACGTCCGCGCTGCCGGAATGTTCGCAGGAGAGCCAGTCGCCGGCGGAGAGCGCGGCGATGGTTGTCGCGGATTTGCTGGCCAGGGTGCCGCCGCTGCCGGTGTTGCGGATCGACGCGACGACTGTCGCGCCGTTGACCAGGAGGTCGATGCCGTGGGCGCCGGTCGACGATGCCTGCAGGCTCAGGCTGACGAGATAAAGGCCATCCTCCGGCACCACCAGGCGGGAACCGCTGCCGCCTGAAATCGCTGCGCCCAGTGCAAAGCCACCCTGATTGGCCGCCAGGCTCTGGAAGCCGGTCTTGCTGCCGGCGGCCTGTGTCGTCGTGGCGCTGTTCATCGATGCCGCGACGAGCGGCCGTTGCGGCAGGTGTACCCGCCCCCCGGTGGTCACCGTCAGGGCGGCAAGCCAGCTGCTGCCGTCGGGGCTGACCTTGATCGAGAAGCCGTTGTCGCCGGCCAGTCCCATTTCCGCGTGACCCGTCCAGCCGGTCTGGAACAGCAGCGATGCGGTATCCGACGATGCGGCCTTGTTGATCTTCAGCTGGTGCCCCGCGCCTTCATTGGTCAGCAGTGTCGCCGGGGCGGATACGGAAAGCCGGTTGGTCGTGTCCGGTGTGGCGTTGATGCCGAGCATCTGCATCGCGCCGCCTTCGGGCAGCGGCAGCGGGTTCCATTCCCCGTCCTCGTGGACCAGAAGGGTGCCGCTTGCGGCAAACCAGCCGCGCCAGCCGTCGCGCGGGACGAAAAACGTCCAGGCGCCGTCCTGGCGAACGGCGATCTGTCCGTCCTTGCCGCTCCAGAGGCCGCCGGCACCGGCATCGACGAGAAAGCAGGCGCCATCCTCCGGCGTTCCGGGCGGTGTCGCCAGCGTGGCGCGGATCGTCAGCTGGACGAGGGCGTCAAGCCGCTGCAGGGCTTCGTTGTGGGTGACATGTTTTTGCGCTTGCGAGGGCAGGATGTAGGGAAGTGTCAGGTTCGGCGTCGTCTCGGACATGGTCGGGGCTCTCCGTGTTTGGATCGCTCCCAGAATAGGCCGGCGCAAGGCGACGGGGATCAGGTCCCGCCGGCCACGTTGAATTTGCTCAGTTTCCCTGCTTTCGCGTACCCGTCCCCATACCCGTGCCCGGAACCGGCGTCAGCCGCCGGCCGAAGGCGATGAAATGCGGATTGGCGAAGCTGTGTTCGGCATCGTCGGCGACCTTGCCGTAAAGCAGCGGCACGCCTTCGGCGCCCAGCGTCACGCCGCCTGCCGCGCGCAAAACGGCGTCGCCGGCGGCCGTGTCCCATTCCATGGTGCGGGTGAAGCGTGGATAGATGTCGGCATCGCCTTCCGCCAGCAGGCAGAATTTCAAGGACGAGCCGCTGTAACGACAGCCGGTGATGCCCTGTTGGTCGAGATAGGTCTCGATCTCGGCGCTGTGGTGCGAGCGGCTGGCGACGGCGACGACCGGGGTCGCCGGCAGTCGGGCGAAAATGCGCCTGCGGCCGGTTATCGTGCCGTCGGGCCCGATCTCCAGCCTTTCCGCCCGTCCGTCGATGCCGGTATAGGCGACGTCCTTGGCCGGCGCATAGACGATGCCGGCGACCGGCACGCCCTGGCGGATCAAGGCGATGTTGACGGTAAAGTCGCCGTTCTGCTGGATGAATTCCTTGGTGCCGTCGAGCGGATCGACGAGGAAAAACACCTCGCCGCCGATATCGGGCACGATGCCCGCCGCCACGCATTCCTCGGCGACGACCGGGATCTCCGGAAAGGCGGCGCCGAGATGCCGAAGAATGATGTCTTCGGCGCGCTGGTCCGCTTCCGTCACCGGCGAATTATCGGCCTTCACCGTGATTTCGGGCGCGGTGGCGTAAATCGCCAGGATGGCGCGGCCTGCTTCCAGCGCGGCTTTCTCCAGGATATCGAGCATCACGGGCCGGGCTCCGGTTTCGGGGCGGGGGGAATGAACGGCATTGGCATCCTGTTTCGAAGAGAAGCACGATGGATGTAGTTAGTGTCTTGTTCTGCTGTCAGCAAGAATATCGTCGCCAGAGAGTTAAGGGTATTGTTACCGTTTCCGCCGGGTGTCTCGTCTTGGCAACGGTTCTCCGCTGGCGCTGTGGAATTTTCGCAACGCCGCAAGACTCTCTTGCCGATGTCCCGTTCAGATCGGCCCATGTCCATTGCGGGCTTGTCGTTTCGAGTGCATATGCGAATGTCTCCGGCGAATTGACCAATGGAAATGCCCGATGCGCTACTCCGCCCTATCGATCCTGAAACAAGCTTTTTCCGGCAATCGCGGCTGGAAGCCGGCCTGGCGCGAGCCGGAACCCAAGCCGCATTACGACGTCGTCATCGTCGGCGGCGGCGGGCATGGCCTGTCGACGGCCTATTACCTCGCCAAGGAGCATGGCATCACCAATGTCGCGGTGATCGAGAAGGGCTATATCGGCGCCGGCAATGTCGGGCGCAACACGACGATCATCCGCTCCAACTACCTGCTGGAAGGCAACGAGCCGTTCTACGAGCTGTCGATGAAGCTCTGGGAAGGGCTGGAGCAGGATTTCAACTACAATGCCATGGTCTCGCAGCGCGGCATCGTCAACCTGTTCCATTCCGACGGCCAGCGTGACGCCTATGCCCGGCGCGGCAATGCGATGATGATCCACGGCGTCGATGCCCAGCTGCTCGACCGCGAGCAGGTTCGCCGCATGATGCCGTATCTCAATTTCGACCATGCGCGCTTCCCGATCCTCGGCGGCCTCTACCAGGCGCGCGCCGGCACGGCCCGCCACGATGCGGTGGCCTGGGGATATGCCCGCGGCGCCGACAGCCGCGGCGTCGACATCATCCAGCATTGCGAGGTGACCGGCATCCGCCGCGAAAACGGCCGGGTGGTCGGCGTCGAGACCACGAAAGGTTTCATCGGCTGCAACAAGCTGGCGTTGGCCGCCGCCGGCAACACCACCACCGTCGGTCGCATGGCCGATCTCGAGCTGCCGATCGAGACGCATGTGCTGCAGGCTTTCGTTTCGGAAGGGCTGAAGCCGATGATCGACAACGTCATCACCTACGGCGCCGGCCATTTCTACATCTCGCAGTCCGACAAGGGCGGCTTGGTGTTCGGCGCCGACATCGATTATTACTCCTCCTACGCCCAGCGCGGCAACCTGGCGACGGTGGAGCACACGATCGAGGAAGGCGTGTCGCTGATCCCCGGCCTGTCGCGCACCCGCGTGCTGCGCTCCTGGGGCGGCGTCATGGACATGAGCATGGACGGCTCGCCGATCATCGACCGCACGCCGATCGACAATCTCTACCTGAATTGCGGCTGGTGCTACGGCGGCTTCAAGGCGACGCCCGCATCCGGTTTCTGTTTCGCCCATCTGATCGCCCGCAACGAGAGCCACAACGTCGCCCGTTTCCTGCGGCTCGACCGGTTCGAACGCGGTTTCCCCATCGACGAAGGCGGCAAGGGTCCGCAGCCGAACCTCCATTGAGACACGACCATGGCAAGCCTCATCCATTGCCCGCATTGCGGGAGCCGACCGAAAGAAGAATTCTCCATCCGCGGCGATGCCTCGCTGGTGCGCCCGTCGCCATCCGCCTCCGACGAGGAGTGGCACCGCTACGTGCATATCCGTGACAATCCCAAGGGGCGCTACAAGGAACATTGGCACCACGCCTTCGGCTGTCGCCGCTGGCTGGTCGTCGAGCGTGACAACTTCACCCACGAGGTGTTTTCCGTCACCGATGCCGCCGAGGCGGCAAAGGCGGTGCAGGCATGAGCGCCCATCGTCTTTCCTCCGGCGGTCTCGTCGACCGCAGCCGCTCCCTCGGCTTCTCCTTCGATGGCCTCGATCTCAAGGGTTATGAAGGCGATACGCTGGCGTCGGCGCTGCTTGCCAACGACCAGCTGCTCGTCGGCCGCTCCTTCAAGTACCACCGCCCGCGCGGCATCGTCACCGCCGGCTCGGCCGAGCCGAACGCGCTGGTCATGATCGGCAAGGGCGCGCGCACCGAGCCCAACACCCGCGCCACCGTCGCCGAACTCTACAACGGCCTCGTTGCCACCAGCCAGAACCGCTGGCCGTCGCTGAAATACGACATCGGTTCGCTGAACAGCCTGTTGTCGCCCTTCCTCGGCGCCGGCTTCTACTACAAGACCTTCATGTGGCCGGCTGCCTTCTGGGAAAAGGTCTACGAGCCTTTCATCCGCCGCGCCGCCGGTCTCGGCAAGGCGGTGATGGAAGCCGATCCGGATCGTTACGAAAAGGCCTGGGCGCATTGCGACCTGCTGGTCGTCGGTGCCGGTCCGGCCGGCCTGATGGCGGCGCTGACGGCGGCGCGCGCCGGCCTGCGCGTCATCCTCGCCGACGAGGGTTTCCGGCTCGGCGGTTCGCTGCTGTCGGAGCGGGTTTCGATCGGCGGTACGGCACCCTCCACGTTCGTCGAGACGATCCTCTCCGAACTCGCCGGTTTCCCCTGGGTCACCCTGATGCCGCGCACCACCGTCTTCGGCTGGTACGACGACAATGTCTTCGGTGCCGTGGAAAAGGTTCAGAAACATATCGCCCTGCCGTCGCTGGACCTGCCGGTGGAGCGCCTGTGGCGCATCGTCGCCCGCCGCGCCATCATGGCGACGGGGGCGGAAGAACGGCCGCTGGTCTTCGGCGGCAACGACCGCCCGGGCGTCATGACCGCCGGTGCCGGCCGTACCTATCTCAACCGTTACGGCGTTGCCGTCGGCCGCAAGGTGGCCGTGTTCACCAATGGCGGCTCCGGTTATCAGGCGGCGCGTGACCTTGCGGCACAGGGCATCGACGTCGCCGCCGTCATCGACGGCCGGCCGGCCGCCGGTGACAACCTGCCGAACGGCATCCGGCTCATCCAGGGCGGCGGTGTCGTCAAGGTCAAGGGCAGGCACCGCGTCGGCGGTCTCCTCGTCGAGCGCTCCGGTTTCGAAGAGAGTATCGATTGCGACGCACTGTTGATGTCCGGTGGCTGGTCGCCGATCATCCATCTCGCCTGCCAGCGTGGCGCCAAGCCCTACTGGTCGGATGAGAAACAGGCGTTTCTGGCGCCCGATGTCGGGCGGCAATTGCTGCCCGCCGGCTCGGCCTCGGGCCTTTCCGGCATCGGCGCCTGCCTGCGCGACGGTGTCGCCAAGGCGTTGTCGGCACTGGCGAGCCTCGATCTCACCGCCACATCGCCTGACGTGCCTGACGTCGAGGGCGAATATGACGCAAGTTTTGCGCCGCTCTGGTACGTGCCGGGTGCCAGGGACAAGGCCTTCGTCGATTTCCAGAACGACGTGCATGTCAAGGATCTCGGCCTCGCCCAGCGCGAGGGGTTCGGCCATATCGAGCACACCAAGCGCTACACCACCAGCGGCATGGCGACCGACCAGGGCAAGCTCGGCAATGTCAACGCCACCGGCATCATCGCCGGCATGAAGGGTGTCAGCCCGGCGGAAATCGGCGTCACCACCTTCCGCCCTTTCTATACGCCGGTGTCGTTCGGCGCGATGGCGGGCACCTCGCGCGGCGAACATTCGCGGCCGGTGCGCCGCTCGCCGCTGCATGGCTGGGCGAAGAAGAACGGCGCCGTCTTCGTCGAAGCCGGCCTGTGGCATCGCTCGTCCTGGTTCCCGCGCGACGGCGAAAAGGGCTGGCGGCAGAGCGTCGACCGCGAAGTCATGAACGCGCGCACCAATGTCGGCCTTTGCGACGTCTCGACCCTCGGCAAGATCGAGGTGTTCGGCAACGATGCGGCGGAGTTCCTGAACCGCATCTATTCCAACGCCTTCCTGAAACTGCCGGTCGGCCGGGCGCGCTACGGCCTGATGCTGCGCGAGGACGGTATCGTCTATGACGACGGGACCACCAGCCGGCTGGCTGAAAACCATTTCTTCGTCACCACCACCACGGCCTATGCCGCCGAGGTGATGACGCATATGGAATATTGCGCGCAGGTGCTCTGGCCCGATCTCGACGTGCGTTTCGTTTCCTCGTCGGACCAGTGGGCGCAGATGTCGCTGGTCGGCCCGAAGGCGCGGCTCGTCCTGCAGCAGGTCGTCGAGGACGATGTGTCCAACGAGGCATTCCCCTTCCTCGCCGTGCGCGAAGTGACGTTGAAGGGCGGCCTGCGCGCGCGCCTGTTCCGCATCTCCTTCTCGGGCGAGCTGGCCTATGAGCTGGCCGTGCCGGCCGGTTACGGCGAAGCCGTCGCCGATGCGCTGATGGAGGCCGGCAGGCCGCACGACATCTGCGCCTACGGCGTCGAGGCGCTCAACGTGCTGCGTATCGAGAAGGGCCATGTGACCCACAACGAACTCAACGGCACCACGACACCCGACGATGTCGGCCTCGGCAAGATGTTCTCCGTCAACAAGCCGGATTTCATCGGCAAGCGCCTGTCGAGCCGGTTCGGCCTGACGGCGGCCGATCGCCTGCAGCTGGTCGGTTTGAAGCCGGTTGACAAGGCCAAGGAGATCAAGGCCGGCGCCCATCTGCTGAAGGAGGGGGCCGCGCCGTCGATGACCAACGACCAGGGGCATGTCACCTCGGCCTGCTTCTCGCCGGCACTTGGCCATCCGATCGCGCTGGCGCTGTTGAAATCCGGCCGCGAACGCTTCGGCGAGAAGATCGTCGTCTGGGACAAGCTGCGCGGCGAAGAATTCGTCGCCGAGGTCTGCAGCCCGGTCTTCATCGATCCCGACAGCCAGAAACTGCATCAGTAAGGGTGCGACCATGAATTATGTCCATCGCCATGTGCTGGAAGATCTGATCACCGGTTTCGAAGGCAGCTCCAACCCGCATCACCTTGCCGTCCTCAAGCGCCCGACGGTGTTCTCCGTTCTCGCCCGGCCGGGCCGGGAGGCGGATGCGCGCAACGTGCTTGCCAATCTGCAGGGTGTCTCGGTGCGCATTTCCGGCCCGGGCGAATGGCTCGTGGTGTCGGAGGACGTTGCCATCGACAGCCTCGCCCGCACGCTACAGGACAGTGGCACCGGCCTGTTCGATGCTGTCGACCAGAGCGACGGGCGTGTCGTGCTGCGGCTTTCGGGTCCGCAGGTGCGAAAAATCCTCGCCAAATGCCTGGCGGTGGACCTGCATGCCGACGCGTTTCCCGTCGGGGCATCGGCGGCGACGCAATGCTGCCACGCGGCCGCCAACCTGGCCCGCACGGATCAGGATACGTTCGAACTCGTCGTGTCGCGATCCTTTGCGGGTTTCGTCTTCGAGGAAATCCTCGAAATGGGCCGCGAATTCGCTATGACCGCGGGTTTTTCAGCCGGCTGATCGCGGGCAGGGGCTGGTTCCCGGCCGCAATGACCGAACGTTGGCCGCAGGGTTACGCCCTGCGGCCTTTCGCATTCATGGGTGCATATCGTGCGTGCCGCCCGCGGGACAACAATTTTGTCCGAAGCGACATTTCGCTTCGCAGAACGGGCTATGGCTTCGGGCGATTCCGACATAGGCTCCGGCAGTTTTTCTACAATCCGAGGCATGCCGCTCAAGGCGGGCGCCCTCAAACGCCGGAGAATTTTTCATGAAGAGCCATGCGCGTGTCGTCGTCATCGGTGGAGGTGTCGTCGGCTGCTCGGTGCTTTACCACCTCACCAAGTTCGGCTGGACCGACGTGGTGCTTCTGGAGCGGTCCGAGCTGACCTCGGGGTCCACCTGGCATGCCGCCGGCGGTATGCACACCATCAACGGCGATCCGAACGTCGCCAAGCTGCAGAAATATACCGTCGAGCTCTACAAGGAGATCGAGGAATATTCCGGCCAGGACATCGGCCTGCACATGACCTCCGGCCTGATGCTGGCCGCCACCCACGAGCGTTTCGACTGGATGAAGTCGCTGCTGGCCAAGGGCAAGTATGCCGGCGGCGAGGCGACGCTGATTTCCGCCCGCGAGGCGCACGAGATGATGCCGCTGCTCGACCCTGGCCAGTTCGTCGGCGCCGTGTTCGATCCGCATGAAGGCCATCTCGACCCCTACGGCACGACGCACGCCTACGCCAAGTCGGCCAAGAAGAACGGCGCCGAGATCTATCTGCACACCAAGGTCGAGGATCTCGTCCAGCTGGAGGACGGCACCTGGCGCGTCATCACCGACAAGGGCGAGATCCGCGCCGAGCATGTGGTGAACGCGGCCGGCCTCTGGGCCCGCGAAGTGGGCCGCATGGTCGGCCTGGAGCTGCCGGTGCTCGCCATGGAGCATATGTACCTGATCACCGAGGACATGCCGGAGGTCATCGACTTCAACACGACCACCGGCAAGGAATTGATGCACTGCGTCGATTTCGACGGCGAGATCTATATCCGCCAGGAGCGCAACGGCATGCTGATGGGCACCTATGAAAAGGATTGCCGCCCGTGGTCGCCGATCACCACGCCCTGGAATTTCGGCCACGAACTGCTGGCGGAGGACCTGGAACGCATCACCAGCGAGCTGGAAGTCGGTTTCCGCCACTTCCCCGCCTTCAACAAGGCCGGCATCCGCAAGATCATCAACGGCCCCTTCACCTTCTCGCCGGACGGCAATCCGCTGGTCGGCCCGGTGCGCGGCATGACGAATTTCTGGTCGGCCTGCGCCGTCATGGCCGGCTTCAGCCAGGGTGGCGGCGTCGGCCTGGCGCTCGCCCAGTGGATCATCGAGGGCGATCCGGGTTTCGACGTCTTCGCCATGGATGTCTGCCGCTACGGCGATTACGCCACGCTCGCTTATACCAATGCCAAGGTGCGCGAAAACTATTCGCGCCGCTTCTCGATCCGTTATCCGAACGAGGAGCTGCCGGGCGCCCGGCCGCTGCTGACCACGCCGATCTACGACCGGCTGAAGGAGGCCGGCGCGATCTTCGGCGCTTCCTACGGTCTCGAAAGCCCGCTATGGTTTGCGCCGAAGGGCGAGGTCGATGCCTTCTCCTGGCGCCGTTCCAACGATTTCGACGTCGTCGGCGCCGAAGCGAAGGCGGTGCGCGACAGCGTCGGCCTGATGGAGACATCGGGTTTCGCAAAATACAAGGTCAGCGGCAAGGGCGCAGAGGCGTGGCTCGACAGGATCCTGGCCGCCCGCATTCCCGCCATCGGCCGCATGGTGCTGGCGCCGATGCTCAACGAGGCCGGCAAGCTGATCGGCGATTTCACCCTCGCCAAGCTCGGCGAGGAGGACTTCCTGGTCATCGGCTCGGGTATTGCCGAGGACTACCATATGCGCTGGTTCGAGCAGCACCTGCCGGCGGATGGCTCCGTCTCGCTGGAAGCGGTCAACCTCGGCCTCGTCGGCCTTTCGGTCGCCGGCCCGAATGCCCGCGCCGTGCTGCAGAAGCTGACGCATCTCGATCTCTCCGATGCCGCCTTCAAGTTCATGGACATTCGCCGCATGGACCTCGGCATGGCCAAGGCGATCGTCGGCCGCGTGTCCTATACCGGCGATCTCGGTTTCGAAATCTGGATGAAGCCGGAGTACCAGCGCTATCTCTTCGATGCGATCATGGAAGCCGGCGCCGAATTCGGCATCCGCCTGTTCGGCCTGCGGGCGCTGAACGCCTTGCGCCTGGAAAAATCCTTCGGCAGCTGGTCGCGCGAATTCCGCCCGCTCTACGGCCCGCTGGAAGCCGGCCTCGGCCGCTTCGTCGCGCTGTCGAAGGACGCGGATTTCATCGGCAAGCAGCCGGCCGTCGCCGAGAAGGCCGAAGGCGGGGCGCTGCGCCTGCGCACCTTCGTCGTCGAGGCCAGGGATGCCGACGTCATCGGCGACGAGCCGATCTTCCTGAACGGCGAGGTCAAGGGCTGGGTGACGTCGGGCGGGTATGCCCACGCCTCCGGCCTGTCCGTCGCCATCGGCTACGTGCCGAAGGAGATCGCCGACGAGGCCGACGGCTGGACGATCGAATTGCTCGGGGAGATGCTGCCGGCGCGTCTGCAGCCGCAGGCGCTCTTCGACGCCAACGGCTCGCGCATGCGCTCCTGAGCCGCCGTCTCGAAAGTTGCACGGTTCGGTTGCCGCGACCGGGCCGTGCTACGCTATTCTATTTAAAGCGCTTTCAGTGATGCAAAGCCTGACTGACTGAAATCGCGTCAAGGCATGCTACTTAAGTAGTGTTTTTGCTCCTGATCGTGTCTGCTTGTGAAGAATGGGCCGATTTCTGCCGCAGTTTCACCTTTTTGGCTTCACATTTTCTTCGAAAGCGGTATGGAATCCCCTAATAAGATAATTCCCACTAGGGAAACGCAATACAAGAGGCATGGGTCATCGTAATCCATGCCCTGGGGAAAAGGACTAATGGAGTATTTTATCCAGCAGCTCGTCAACGGGCTGACGCTTGGCTCGATCTATGGAATGATCGCCATCGGTTACACGATGGTTTATGGTATCATCGGCATGATCAATTTCGCCCATGGCGATATCTTCATGCTTGGCGGTTTTGCCGCCCTGATCGTCTTTCTCATCCTGACAGGTCTGTTCGCCGGAATTCCCGTCGTCGTGGCGCTTCTGATCATGCTGATCGTCGCCATGCTGATGGCCGGATTGTGGAACTGGACGATCGAAAAGGTGGCCTACCGGCCGCTGCGCGGCTCGTTCCGCCTGGCGCCGCTGATCACCGCCATCGGCATGTCGATCGCGCTTTCCAACTTCATCCAAGTGACGCAGGGTCCGCGTAACAAGCCGATCCCGCCGCTGGTGTCGTCGGTCTACAATGTCTTCGGCATCTCGATTTCGCTGAAGCAGATCATCATCATCCTGATCACCGTCGTGCTTCTGTCCGTCTTCTGGTACATCGTGCATCGCACGCCGCTCGGCCGGGCCCAGCGCGCCACGGAGCAGGACCGCAAGATGGCGGCGCTGCTCGGGGTCGACGTCGATCGGACGATCTCGGTCACCTTCGTGATGGGAGCGGCGCTCGCCGCGGTCGCCGGCACCATGTACCTGATGTATTATGGCGTCGTGGTCTTCACCGATGGCTTCATCCCGGGCGTCAAGGCCTTCACGGCAGCCGTTCTGGGCGGCATCGGCTCCCTGCCGGGCGCCGTACTCGGCGGGTTGCTGATCGGCCTGATCGAATCGCTTTGGTCGGCCTATTTCACCATCGCCTACAAGGATGTCGCGACCTTCTCCATCCTTGCGATCGTGCTGATCTTCAAGCCGTCGGGTATTCTCGGACGTCCCGAAGTCGAGAAAGTTTAACGCAATGACAAACATAACCTCTAGACATGAAGGCGCCGCCGGGGATCTGACGGCGCGGGCTTTGCGCGAGGCGCTGTATGCCGGCTTGATCTCGCTCGGCCTGTTCGTTCTCTTCGTCGGCCTCAAGTCCGACCAGAACATCCGCAACGAGCTTATCCTGGTGCCGCGCTGGGGCCTGCTGGCGATTTTCGTTGTCATCGCCATGGTCGGCCGCTTCCTGATGATCGCCTATCTGCAGCCGTTCCTGGCGTCGCAGAAGGTCGTCAATGCGGCCACCGGCATGTTGCCGGACAGTATGGCCTCGCGGTTCTTCCGCCTGCCGTTCTTCATCGCCGCCGTGGTGGTGTCTGCGGTTATGATCGCGGCGGCGCGTGGGTTGCCGGATAATATCGCTGCCTATGCGACCATCATTCGCGGACTTGCGATCATCTATTCGCTTGCCTGCCTGTTCTATATGTTCCGCATTTTCATCACCACGCACTTCACGGTGCTGGCGGTTGCCGCTCTGGTTCTCTACCCGATCGTCATCGTGGCGATCTTCGGTGCCCAGGGATCGTTGAAGTGGGTCGATAACTTCGGCATCCAGATCCTCATCTACGTGATGCTCGCCTGGGGCCTGAACATCGTCGTCGGCCTCGCCGGGCTGCTCGATCTCGGTTACGTCGCCTTCTACGCGGTAGGCGCCTATTCCTACGCGCTTCTGTCCAGCACCTTCGGGCTGTCCTTCTGGGTGCTTCTGCCGATGGCCGGCATCCTCGCCGCCTTCTGGGGCATGATTCTCGGCTTCCCGGTCCTGCGCCTGCGCGGCGACTATCTGGCGATCGTGACATTGGCCTTCGGTGAAATCATCCGCCTGGTGCTGCTCAACTGGGCCGAGGTCACCAATGGCGCGGCCGGCATCTCCGGCGTCGCCAAGGCTTCGGTCTTCGGCATCTGGTCGTTCGACGTCAGTGCGCCGAACAACTTCGCCAAGGCTTTCGGCCTGCCGATGTCGTCGGCCTACTACAAGATCTTCCTGTTCTATCTCATCCTGGCACTGGCGCTGCTGACGGCCTTCGTCACCGTCCGCCTGCGCCGCATGCCGATCGGTCGCGCCTGGGAAGCCTTGCGCGAGGACGAGATCGCTTGCCGTTCGCTGGGGATCAACACCGTCACCACCAAGCTGACCGCCTTTGCGATCGGTGCCATGTTCGGCGGTTTCGCCGGCTCCTTCTTCGCTGCCCGCCAGGGCTTCGTTTCGCCGGAAAGCTTCGTCTTCCTGGAATCGGCCGTCATTCTCGCCATCGTCGTCCTTGGCGGCATGGGATCGCTGGTCGGCATCGCGGTGGCTGCCGCGGTGATGGTCGGCGGTACGGAAATCCTGCGCGAACTGGAATTCCTCAAGCATATCTTCGGCCCCGACTTCACGCCGGAACTCTACCGCATGCTGCTCTTCGGCATTGCCATGGTCGTCGTGATGGTCTGGAAGCCGCGTGGCTTCGTCGGTAGCCGCGAGCCCACCGCCTTCCTGCACGAGCGTAAGGCGGTCTCCGGCAGCTTCACCAAGGAAGGGCACGGCTGATGTCCCTCGAGACGACTATGAACAGCGATACCATTCTCAAGGTCGAACACCTGTCGATGAAGTTCGGCGGCCTGATGGCCATCAACGACTTCTCCTTCGAAGCCAAGCGCGGCGAGATCACCGCGCTGATCGGTCCGAACGGCGCAGGCAAGACCACCGTGTTCAACTGCATCACCGGCTTCTACAAGCCGACGATGGGCATGATCGTGCTCAACCAGAAAGCCGGCAAGCAGTACCTGCTGGAGCGCCTGCCGGACTTCGAAATCACCAAGCACGCGAAAGTGGCGCGCACCTTCCAGAACATCCGCCTGTTTTCGGGCCTCACTGTTCTGGAAAACCTGCTCGTCGCCCAGCATAACAAGCTGATGGTGGCATCCGGCTTCACCGTTCTCGGCCTGCTCGGCTTCCCCACGTACCGCAAGGCGGCCAAGGAGGCGATCGAACTTGCCAAGCACTGGCTGGAAAAGGCCGATCTGATCGACCGTGCCGACGATCCGGCCGGCGACCTCTCCTACGGCGCACAGCGCCGCCTGGAAATCGCCCGCGCCATGTGCACCGGCCCGGAACTGCTGTGCCTCGACGAGCCGGCCGCCGGCCTGAACCCGCGTGAGTCCGCCGCCCTCAACACGCTGCTGCGCAGCATTCGCGCCGATACCGGCACGTCGCTGCTCTTGATCGAGCACGACATGTCGGTGGTCATGGAAATTTCCGACCATGTGGTGGTGCTCGAATACGGCCAGAAGATTTCCGATGGGACGCCGGATCATGTGAAGAACGATCCCAAGGTTATTGCTGCGTACCTCGGTGTCGAGGACGATGAGGTGGAAGACGTGATTTCGGAAGTCGAGTCCCTCGAAGGAGGCGTGAACTGATGTCAGGTCAACCGCTTCTGAAAGTTCAGGCCGTCGAAACCTTCTACGGCAACATCCGGGCGCTCGGCGGCGTCGATGTCGAGGTCAACAAGGGCGAGATCGTCAGCCTGATCGGTGCCAACGGCGCCGGCAAGTCGACGCTGATGATGACCATCTGCGGCAGCCCGCATGCACGCCACGGCTCGGTGATCTTCGAGGGCCGCGACATCACCCAGATGCCGACCCACGAGATCGCCCGGCTGCGCATCGCGCAATCGCCGGAAGGCCGCCGCATCTTTCCGCGCATGACCGTCTACGAAAACCTGCAGATGGGGGCCGGCCTCGACAACCTGAAATATTTCAGCGAGGACGTCGAAAAGATCTTCAAGCTGTTCCCGCGGCTCAAGGAGCGTCAGGCGCAACGCGGCGGCACGCTGTCGGGCGGCGAGCAGCAGATGCTCTCGATCGGCCGTGCGCTGATGGCGCGTCCGAAGCTCCTGCTCCTCGACGAGCCGTCGCTGGGTCTTGCGCCGCTGATCGTCAAGGGCATCTTCGAGGCGATCAAGAAACTGAACAAGGAGGAGGGCCTGACCGTGTTCCTTGTCGAGCAGAACGCCTTTGCCGCGCTCAAGCTGTCCGACCGCGCCTATGTGATGGTCAACGGCAAGGTGACGATGAGCGGCAGCGGCAAGGACCTGCTCGCCAATCCCGAAGTTCGCGCAGCCTATCTGGAAGGCGGCCGCCATTGACGGCGCCGACCTGGAGTATCTGACATGCAGGGAATTATTTACGAAGAGCCGTCCGTTCTGCAGTTCCTGTTCATCACCTGCATCATCGGGGGATGGACAGCCTGGAGAACGGGAAAGAGCGTTGCCGAGAACTGGCAGAGCTATAAGACCGTCATCGTCTACACGCTGCTCCTCGGCGTCGGCATCCGTTTCGTGCACCATGCGCTGTTTGCCGGAACGATGTTTTCGCCGCAATACTATGTCGTAGACACGATCGTGCTTTTGTTGTTTTCTACCGCAGGCTTCCGCTACTACCGGACGCGGCAGATGGCGACCAGCTACTACTGGCTCTATGAAAAGGCTTCGCCCTTTTCCTGGAAACAGAAATAATAACGGAGCCCGTCTCAAAATCGGGCCCAGCAGCTTCGCAGCGACACCGGCGCAATGAAAGTGGGTATTGTGCCCGGTTTTCCAAACCCAACCCGCTTTAAAAATTGGGAGTAACAAAATGAAAAAGTCTCTTCTGTCGGCTGTGGCGCTGACGGCTATGGTTGCCTTTGGCGGCAATGCCTATGCCGATATCATTGTCGGCGTTGCGGGCCCGCTGACCGGCCCGAACGCTGCGTTCGGCGCACAGCTTCAGAAAGGTGCGGAACAGGCTGCAGCGGACATCAACGCCGCTGGCGGTATCAACGGGGAACAGATCAAAGTTGTGCTCGGCGACGACGTGTCGGACCCGAAGCAGGGCGTTTCGGTCGCCAACAAATTCGTTGCCGACGGCGTAAAGTTCGTCATCGGCCACTTCAACTCCGGCGTGTCCATCCCGGCATCGGAAGTCTACGCTGAAAACGGCGTCCTGCAGGTTTCGCCGGCTTCGACGAACCCGACCTACACCGAGCGCGGTTTGTGGAACACGTTCCGCACCTGCGGTCGTGACGACCAGCAGGGCGGCGTTGCCGGCGCTTACATCGCTGCGAATTTCAAGGATGCCAAGATTGCCGTCCTGCACGACAAGACCCCCTATGGTCAGGGTCTTGCTGACGAGACCAAGAAGGCGATGAACGCAGCCGGCGTCACCGAAGCCCTTTATGAAGGCGTCACCGCTGGCGACAAGGACTTCTCGGCCCTGATCGCCAAGATGAAGGAAGCCGGCGTATCGCTCGTCTACTGGGGCGGCCTGCACACGGAATTCGGCCTGATCGAACGCCAGGCGGCCGACCAGGGTCTGAAGGCGACGTTCATGTCTGGTGACGGTATCGTATCGAACGAACTGGCTTCGATCGCTGGCGATGCGGTCGCCGGTACGCTGATGACCTTCGCTCCGGATCCGCGCAAGAACCCGGCTGCCGCCGAACTGGTTGAGAAGTTCCGCGCTTCCGGCTTCGAGCCTGAAGCCTATACGCTGTACGCCTATGCTGGCGTTCAGGTGATCGCCGATGCCGCCAAGGCAGCCGGCTCGACCGATACGACGGCCGTTGCCGAAGCCCTGAAGTCGAAGGGTCCGTTCAAGACGGCCATCGGCGAACTCGGCTTCGACGAAAAGGGTGACATCACCCGTCCCGACTACGTCATGTACAAGTGGGGCAAGGACGCCGACGGCAAGTACACCTACACGGAACTCGAAGCGAAGTAATTCGCCTGTCATGCCGGCCCTGTCGGCATGATGGTTCCTTCTGCCCGGTTGCGTTATGCGCAGCCGGGCTTTTTATTGCCTTCGCCCGGAGAAAGGGCGCAGGCCTTATTCGCCATGCAGCACATGCGCTGCCTTGACGGCGGCCGAGGCGCGGTTCTCGACGCCGAGCTTCACATAGATCTGTTCCAGGTGCTTGTTCACCGTCCGGGCGGAAAGGCCGAGGATGTCGCCGATGTCGCGGTTCGACTTGCCCTTGGCGATCCACAGGAGCACTTCGGATTCGCGCACCGTCAGCGGAAAATTCTGGCGCAGGATCTCGTCGTCGCTGCGGCGGTTGTCGGCGGTCAGGCGGAAGAGATATTCGTCGCTGCCGATGGCGCCCAGATAGGCGAGATGCAGCGCCGTCTGCCCGTCCGGATCGACGGAAAAGCCGGTTTCGCGCGCCGTGCCCGGTTTCGCCTGCGCCGCGAGCCAGGCGGCGATATGGCCGGCGACCAGGTCCAGCCCGTCGTCGCGGCCGGTGGCGGCATTCACCAGCCGGGTCGCCTGCGGCGTCGACCAGTGGATGCGGCCATTGCCGTGCACCGCGAGCAGGTGCCGGCCGGCGACATCGAGCGCCACGCGGGCGCTCTGCGCCGAGCGGGCGTTGGAGAGGTGCACGCGGATACGGGCGCGCAACTCGTCGATGTTGATCGGCTTGGTGAGGTAGTCGACGCCGCCGGATTCCAGCGCATGCACCACATGTTCGGTCTCGGTGAGCCCGGTCATGAAGATGACGGGCACCTGCGCCACCGCCGCATTGCCCTTGATCCGCCGGCAGGTCTCGAACCCGTCCATGCCGGGCATGACGGCGTCGAGCAGGATAAGGTCGGGGGTGATGCGTTCGGCGATGTTGAGGGCGGCGCTGCCGGAGGTGGCGATCAGCACGGAAAAGCCCGATTGCTCCAGCGCTTCCGTCAGGAAGCCCAGCGCGTCCGGACTGTCGTCGACCAGAAGCACGATATCGCGCGGCAGAGCCGTCTCAGATGCCATCGCTCATCTCGCTTTCGAATGTGCGCAGGGTGTCCATGTAGCCGTCGAGATCGAAGGCCTTGACGTAGGCGAGCAGCGCGTCGGTGAACGGGCGGTTCTCCTCCGCCGTCGCGAGTTCGGCCAGCTTCGCCTCGATGCCGCGCACATAGCCGATTTCGCCGAGGCTGATCAACTCCTGCAGATGGCTTTGCCCGGGACTGCGCAAAGGGCGCTGTTGCGGCGAGGCCACGGGAAAAGGAAGGCCCGTCTCGTAAATCCATTCGAGGCCGAGATGGACGGCCAGCTTGTCGCCCAGCCGGCGGATGTCGACCGGCTTGGCGATGGTGTCGTTGTGGCTGTCGTCGCCGCTGCTGGCGATCGATCCGTCGCCGATATTGGCCGACAGCATCAGGATCGGCGCCGTCTGGCCGCTTTCGCGCAGTTTCGTGGCGAGCTGCCAGCCGGTCATGCCCGGCATGGAAATGTCGATGAGGAAGAGGTCCGGCTTGATGCCGGCGATCAACGCCAGGCAGTCGGCGCCGCCCGCCGCCGTCAGCACAACGAAATCGAGCGGCACGAGCACCTCGCGCATCAGGTCGCGATGATCCTCGTTGTCGTCGACGACGACGATGGTGCGGCGCGGCCCGGTGTAGGAGACGATCTTCTTTTCCGCCGCCGGCGTGGTGTTCGGCCGGTTGACGGCCGACAGCATCAGCCGCACCCGGAATGTCGATCCCCTGTCGCGCTCGCTTTCGGCGGCGATCTCGCCGCCCAGCGTGTTGGTCAGCAGCCGGGTGATGGTGAGGCCGAGGCCGAGGCCCGGCATCGGCCGCACATGCTCCGCCTCGCCGCGCTGGAACGGCTCGTAGATGCGGGCAAGGTCGCTTTCCGCAATACCGCGGCCGGTATCGGTGACGGTGAAGGTGGCGACCTGGCTGCGATAGCCGACCTCGAAGCGGACAGAACCCTCGTCGGTAAACTTGATGGCGTTGGAGAGCAGATTGACGAGGATCTGGCGCAGCCGCTTTTCATCGGTGCGGACATAATGCGGCAGGTAGGGCGAGCGCAGATGCTCGAATGCCAGGCCTTTCGCTTGGGCCACCGGCCGGAACATGTCGATGATCTGGTCGAGGAAATCCCTGAGGTTGATCTCGTTGGAATAGACCTGCAGCCGCCCGGCCTCGATCTTGGAAATATCGAGCAGCCCGTCGATCAGGCCGGACAGATGGTCGGCGGAGCGCTTGATCACCTTGATCGCCGATTGCCGCGGCGCCGGGATCGTCTCGTCGCGTTCGAGGATCTGGGCGTAACCGAGCACGGCGTTGAGCGGCGTGCGCAATTCGTGGCTCAGGCCGACGACGTAGCGGCTCTTGGCGGCATTGGCGGTCTCTGCGGTTTCCTTGGCGTTCTGCAGGGCGGCGTCGGTTTTCTTGTGGGCGGCGATTTCTTTCAGCAACAGGGTGTTCTGCCGCGAGGATTCTTCTTCTGCGACGAGGCGGCTGTCATGCGCCAGCACATAAAACCAGCAGGCGACGCCGGTGACGACGGCGAAGACGAAGAACACGATCAGCACCGTGCGGTTGACGACCTCGGCGGTTTCCGGCGAGGCGGTGCCGACCTGGTGGGCGATCATCGCCAGGATGACGCCGATGGCCGAAACCGCCAGCACGACCGCAATCCCATAGCGGCCGAGCCGGGTCTTCAACCGCTCGACGATGCTTTCCGGCAGCACGATGCGGGCGACGGCGGCGGCCTGGTAGTTCAGCCGCGCCTTGGGTTTGCACATGTCTTGGCAGCGGCTGTCGAGCGAGCAGCACAAGGAGCAGATCGGCGCGGCATAGGCCGGGCACCAGGCCATGTCCTCCGGCTCGAAAGGATGTTCGCAGATCGAACAGGTGATGGTGGTGCTCGTTCGCCAGTTCTGCCGTGGCTTCCGGGCAAGGTAAAGTTTGCCGCTGGTCGCCCAGGCGATCGCCGGAGACGCAATGAAGGCGACGATGACGGTGATGTAGGTGGCAAGCGAGGCGGCGACACCCCCGAAGAGGCCGAAATGGGCGGCAAGCGCGATCGCCGCCGACAGCGTCATGGCGCCGACGCCGACCGGGTTGATGTCGTAGAGATGGGCGCGCTTGAACTCGATGCCGGGCGGCGCCAGCCCCAGCGGCTTGTTGACGAAGAGGTCCGCCGAAATGGTGCAGAGCCAGGCCATGGCGATGATCGAAAAGATGCCGAGCGTCTCTTCCAGCAGCCGGTAGATGCCGAGCTCCATCAAAAGAAGCGCGATCGCCACGTTGAAGATCAGCCAGATGACGCGGCCGGGATGGCTGTGGGTCAGGCGCGAGAAGAAATTCGACCAGGCAAGCGAGCCCGCATAGGCATTCATGACGTTGATCTTCAGTTGCGACACCACCACGAAGGCGGCCATCAGCAGCAGCGCCGCCATCTCGTTCGGCAGCATGTAGCCGAAGGCGACCAGATACATATGCGCCGGGTCGGCCGCCTGATCCGCGGGCACGCCGGCATTCATGGCGAGCACGACGAGGAAGGAGCCGGCCAGCAGCTTTGGCGCTCCGACCACCACCCAGCCGGGGCCGGCGAGGAAGACGGCGAGGCGATGGCGCCATTTCCTCTGGCCATCCGGCGGCAGGAAGCGCAGGAAGTCCACCTGCTCGCCGATCTGCGACATCAGCGCCAGGATGACGGCGGAGGCGGCGCCGAACTCCATGAGGTCGAAATGCGCCGATGTGCCGGGAGGGCCGGACGCATGGCGCAGGCCGGAGAAGGCGCGCCACACATCGAATTTTTCCCAGTCCATGAAGGCGATGAAGACGAAGGGCAGGATGTTGAGCACGATCCAGAACGGCTGGGTGACGAGCTGGAACTTGCTGATCAGCCGGACGCCGTGGGTGACGAGCGGGATGACCATCACGGCGCTGATGATGTAGCCGATCCACAGCGGGATGCCGAGCGTCAGTTCCAGCGCCCCCGACATGATCGAGGCTTCGATGGCAAACAGCATGAAGGTGAAGGCAGCGTAGATCAGCGAGGTGATGGTGGAGCCGATGTAGCCGAAGGAGGCGCCGCGTGTCAGGAGATCGATATCGACACCATGACGGATGGCATAGCGGCTGATCGGCAGGCCGATGGCCAGCATGGCGATCGAGGCGACGACGATGGCGAAGAAGGCATTGGTGGTGCCGTAGGACAGCGTGATCGTGCCGCCGATGGCTTCCAGCGCCAGGAAGGAGATCGCACCGATCGCCGTCTGAGATATGCGCTGGGAGGAGAACTGTCGGGCGCTCTTGGCGGTAAAACGCAGCGCATAATCCTCCAGCGTCTGGTTCGCCACCCAGCGATTATATTCGCGCCGAACCGGAATGATGCGTTGGCGGGCTGCCATGCCGATGAACGATGTCCCCGAAACGTGAGATTTTCCGGCAATATTCGAGGTTTGCCGGCCATTTGCAATGCTCGTCATGCCGGATTGCCGCGCGATCTCGTTTTGCAGGCGTGAAAGGCGGATTTTCGCTGAATCTTTGATCAACATGCCTTTTTATTGTGCTGCCTATGCGTAGATGAGTGGCAGTGTCCGCTGCTCCTTTGTTCCCTGCCGTTCATGGGGGTAAAACTTCCCCTTTCTCCCCTCCGTCTACGTCATATTACGTATGCCGTTTTGCGGTGCAGCATCCGATACTCCCTTAAGCAACGGTTAATCCTCCGGTTGCGGATGAGAGAGGGGTTCACAAAAGATGAAACTGAAGGCACACGTCACCGGCGCCCTGCTTGGCGCCATCCTGTCGACGACGGCGTTCCACGGCGCCTTTGCGGCTGACGACACGATCAAGGTCGGCATTCTCCACTCCCTTTCGGGAACCATGGCCATCTCCGAGACGACGCTCAAGGACGCCATGCTGATGCTCATCGAAGAGCAGAACAAGAAGGGCGGCATCCTCGGCAAGAAGCTCGAGCCCGTCGTCGTCGACCCGGCTTCCGACTGGCCGCTGTTTGCCGAAAAGGCCCGCGAACTGATCGAGAAGGACAAGGTCGCCGCCGTCTTCGGTTGCTGGACCTCGTCGTCGCGCAAGTCCGTCCTGCCGGTCTTCGAAGAGTTGAATTCGATCCTCTTCTACCCCGTGCAGTACGAGGGTGAAGAATCCTCGCGCAACATCTTCTACACCGGCGCCGCCCCGAACCAGCAGGCAATCCCGGCCGTCGATTACCTGATGAACACCGAAGGCGTCGAGCGCTGGGTGCTCGCCGGCACCGACTACGTCTATCCGCAGACGACCAACAAGATCCTCCAGGCCTACCTGGAATCGAAGGGTGTCGCCAAAGAAGACATCATGATCAACTACACGCCGTTCGGTCATTCCGACTGGCAGACGATCGTCTCCGACATCAAAAAGTTCGGCTCGGCCGGTAAGAAGACCGCCGTCGTCTCGACCATCAACGGCGACGCCAACGTGCCGTTCTACAAGGAACTGGGCAACCAGGGCATCAAGGCCGAAGACATCCCGGTCGTCGCCTTCTCGGTCGGCGAAGAAGAGCTTGCCGGTCTCGACACGGCGCCGCTCGTCGGCCACCTGGCTGCGTGGAACTACTTCCAGTCCGTCGATGCGCCGGTCAATGCCGAGTTCATCAAGACCTGGCATGCGTTCACCAAGAACGACAAGCGCGTCACCAACGACCCGATGGAAGCCGCCTATATCGGCTTCAGCGCCTGGGTAAAGGCTGTCGAAGCCGCCGGCACCACCGATACGGACGCCGTTCTCGACACCATCATCGGCGTTTCTGTCCCGAACCTGTCGGGCGGCACCTCCACCGTCATGCCGAACCACCACATCACCAAGCCGGTGCTGATCGGTGAAATCCAGGCTGACGGCCAGTTCGAAATCGTCCAGCAGACGCCTGCCGTCGTCGGCGACGAATGGTCGGACTTCCTGCCGGACTCCAAGGACCTGATCTCCGATTGGCGCAAGCCGATGTCGTGCGGCAACTTCAACGTCGCCAACGGCAAGTGCGGCGGCAAGGGTTCCTGATCGCCCGAGCTTTGACGAAAAGACCCTCACCCTAACCCTCTCCCCGCTTGCGGGGAGAGGGGACGTGCCATGCGAAGCGTTGGCCGTATTTGGTGAGCGAGCGGCAATCGTCCTTCTCCCCGCCAGCGGGGAGAAGGGTCCGAAGGACGCAGGCGGATGAGGGGCAAACCATGCGCCTTTCGTTGCTGCGCCATCCCCGGGGGACAAAAGAATGCTTATCCGTTTCATTAGCCTGTTTTTCCTGATCATTTTTGCCGTCGCGCCAAGCATGGCGCAAGAAGATGCGCGTGCACTCTTCGATGCCCTTGGCAAGGCGAACTTCAAGCAGGCCGAGGAACTGGTGGGCAAGATTGCCTCGACCGGCGACCCGAAGGTCGTTCCGGCGCTTGAAGCCTTCGCAGACGGCAATCTTTATGCCCGCAAATCCGATGGTGCCGTGTTTATCGGCACGGCCGCCGGTGCGAACCTGGCGTTGACCGATCCCATGAGCGGCGAAAAGGCCGGCGAGGAAGCCAAGGGGGCGCTGACCAAGGTGAAGGTCAACAACGGCCTGCGCCGCGCCATCCGTTCGGCGCTGGGCGGGCTGACGTTGCTCAGCCCCGACAAGGCGATCCGCATGGAAGCGGCGCAATCGATCCTCAAATCTCCCTCTGCCGACTCCCTCGAACTGGTCGAGACGGCGCTTTCCAACGAAACCGACATGGCGGTGAAAGCTGCGCTGGAAGAAGCGCGCGCCGCCTCGCTGCTGATCTCCGACCGTCCGATCGAAGAGAAGAAAGCGGCCGTCGCAACCATCAAGGCGATCGGCGGTCAGGCCTCGCTGTCGCTGCTGTCGACTGCCCTGAACTCGGCGGATGAAATGCTGAAGCCGGATATCGAGGCGGCGATCAAAAGCATTCAGGATACGCAGTCGCTGTGGGCGATGGCCCAAAACATCTGGTACGGCCTGTCGCTCGGCTCGGTGCTGCTTTTGGCGGCCATCGGCCTTGCCATCACCTTCGGCGTCATGGGCATCATCAACATGGCGCATGGCGAGATGGTGATGCTCGGCGCCTATACCACCTTCGTGGTGCAGGAAATCATCCGTAATTCGGCGCCCGGCCTGTTCGACTGGTCGCTGGCGATCGCGCTACCGGTCGCTTTCCTGGTCACCGGTGCCGTCGGCCTGGTCATCGAGCGTGGCGTCATCCGTTTCCTTTACGGCCGGCCGCTGGAGACGCTGCTCGCCACCTGGGGCATCTCGCTGATCCTGCAGCAGGCTGTGCGCTCGATCTTCGGCGCCAACAACCGCGAGGTTGGCAATCCCTCCTGGATGTCCGGTGCCTTTGAACTGGGCGGCCTGACGATTACCTGGAACCGCCTATGGATCGTGCTGTTTGCCATGGTCGTCTTCGCTTTCCTGCTGTTCCTGCTGAAGAAAACGCCGATGGGCCTGCGCATGCGCGCCGTCACCCAGAACCGCCGCATGGCGTCGTCGATGGGCATCCGCACACCCTGGGTCGATGCGATGACCTTCGCGCTCGGCTCGGGTATCGCCGGCATCGCCGGCGTGGCGCTCAGCCAGATCGACAACGTCTCGCCCAACCTCGGCCAGGGCTACATCATCGACAGCTTCATGGTGGTGGTCTTCGGCGGCGTCGGCAATCTCTGGGGTACGCTGGTGGGCGCCTTGTCGCTCGGCATCCTCAACAAGTTCCTCGAACCCTCGGTGGGAGCGGTGCTCGGCAAGATCCTCGTGCTCGTCCTCATCATCCTTTTCATCCAGAAGCGGCCGCGCGGTCTCTTCGCACTCAAGGGAAGGGCGGTGGAAGCATGATCACGGGCTTTCTGATCCGGGCGCTCGATCGCAACATCACGGTCGCCATCGCCGTCATCCTCGCCATCGCCGTGCTGGTGCCGGCCTCCAACCTGCTCTTGTCGGCCGACAATCCGCTGCATATCCCGACCTACATCATGGCGCTGTTCGGCAAGTACCTGTGCTACGCGCTGCTGGCGCTGGCGCTGGATCTGGTCTGGGGCTATTGCGGCATCCTTTCGCTCGGCCACGCCGCATTCTTCGCGCTCGGCGGTTATGCCATGGGCATGTACCTGATGCGCCAGATCGGCTCGCGCGGCGTCTATGGCGACCCTGTTCTCCCCGACTTCATGGTGTTCCTGAACTGGAAGGAACTGCCGTGGTTCTGGCATGGCTTCGACATGTTCTGGTTTGCGATGATCATGGTGCTGGTCGTTCCCGGCCTGCTCGCCTTCATCTTCGGCTGGTTCGCTTTCCGCTCCAGAGTGAACGGCGTTTATCTCTCGATCATCACCCAGGCGATGACCTACGCCTTGTTGCTCGCCTTCTTCCGCAACGACATGGGGTTTGGCGGCAACAACGGCCTGACCGATTTCAAGGATATTCTGGGCTTTTCGGTGCAGGCGAACGGCACCCGCGCCGTGCTCTTCGCGCTCAGCGCCATCATGCTGGCGCTTTGCCTGCTGATCGCCTCCGGCATCGTGCATTCGAAATTCGGCAAGGTGCTGGTCGGCGTGCGTGATGCCGAAAGCCGGGTGCGCTTCCTCGGTTTCCGGGTGGAGAACATCAAGCTGTTCACCTTCGTCGTCTCGGCGATGATGGCGGGTATTTCCGGTGCCTTGTTCGTGCCGCAGGTCGGCATCATCAACCCCGGCGAATTCGCGCCGGCCAACTCCATCGAAGTCGTCATCTGGACGGCGGTTGGCGGCCGCGGCACGCTGATCGGGCCGATCATCGGCGCCGTGCTGGTCAATGCCGGCAAGAGTTTCTTCACCGGCGCCTTCCCCGATTTCTGGCTGTTTGCGCTGGGTGCCCTGTTCATCGCGGTCACGCTGTTCCTGCCGAAGGGCATCGTCGGCACCGTGGCGCAATATGCCGCCAGCCGGAAGGCTTACCGCAGGGCACAAGCGACGGAAGCCGCCCGTGAAGCGGCCAACCAGGCGGAAGCCGGCCCCACCAGCACCCAGGCAGCGGAGTGATGCCGATGAGCGAAACCAAACCCAGAAGCCTGCTTTATCTAGACGGCGTTTCCGTTTCTTTCGACGGGTTCAAGGCGTTGAATTCGCTGTCTTTCGTCGTCGAGCCGGGTGAACTGCGCGCCATCATCGGCCCGAACGGCGCCGGCAAGACGACGATGATGGACATCATCACCGGCAAGACGCGTCCGGACAGCGGCGAGGTGTTCTTCAACGGCGAGATCGACCTGACCAAGAAGGACGAGGCCGATATTGCCCAGCTCGGCATCGGCCGGAAATTCCAGAAGCCGACCGTGTTCGAAAGCCACACCGTCTGGGACAATCTCGAACTGGCGCTCAACCGCAAGCGCGGCGTGTTCTCCACCCTGTTCTACCGGCTGACGGCGGAGGACAAGGCCCGCATCGAGGAGATCCTCGAAACCATCCGTCTCACCCACCGCAAGAACGACCTCGGCGCCAACCTCTCCCACGGCCAGAAACAATGGTTGGAGATCGGCATGCTTCTGGCGCAGGAACCGAAGCTGCTCCTGGTCGATGAGCCGGTCGCAGGCATGACGGATGCGGAAACGGCGGAAACGGCGGTGCTCTTGAAGGAGATCGCCAAGAGCCGCTCGGTGGTGGTGGTCGAGCACGACATGGGTTTCATCCGCGACCTCGGCGTCAAGGTGACCTGCCTGGCGGAAGGCTCGGTGCTGGCCGAAGGCTCCATCGACTTCGTCAGCAACGATCCGAAGGTGATCGAGAATTATCTGGGGCGGTGAGGATGGGGCATCGCTTTAATAACGACATGCCGGACTATTCGCTTGGAGCATCCCACTCTCCGCCATCATCCTCGGGCTTGACCCGAGGATCCACCAACGCGTTGTCACATGAAATGCCGAGCGAGCAAAAATTAAACCCACCGCATGATGGAAGAGGCCTGCCATGCTGACAGTCGAAAACGTCAACCTCCACTACGGCGCCGCCCAGGCGCTGCGCGGCATTTCGCTGACGGCGGAGATGGGCAGGATCACCTGCGTGCTCGGCCGCAACGGGGTCGGCAAAAGTTCGCTGTTGCGGGCCGTCACCGGCCAGCACGGCATCAGCGGCGGCTCGATCAGCTTCGACGGCAAGATGCTGAACGGTCTGCCGCCGTTTGCCCGGGCGAAGCAGGGCATCGGCTACGTGCCGCAGGGGCGTGAAATCTTTCCGCTGCTGACGGTCAGGGAAAACCTCGAAACCGGCTACGCGCCGGTGTCGCGCAAGGAACGCTTCATTCCCGACGATATCTTCAGCCTGTTCCCGGTGCTGCAATCGATGCTCGGCCGCCGCGGCGGCGACCTTTCGGGCGGTCAGCAGCAGCAGCTCGCCATCGGCCGGGCGCTGGTGACGCGGCCGAAAATCCTCGTACTGGACGAGCCGACGGAAGGCATCCAGCCGTCGATCATCAAGGATATCGGCCGGGCGATCCGCTATCTGCGCGATTCCACCGGCATGGCGATCCTGCTGGTCGAGCAGTACCTCGATTTCTGCCGCGAGCTGGCCGATCAGGTCTACATCATGGATCGCGGCGAAATCGTCCATCAGGGGGCGGCGGAAACGCTGGATACGCCGGAGGCGCGGCGGCACCTGACCGTGTAGTCCGTACGAGGGGTGGGCAGCATGTCTTTGCCGAAAGTGCCGGCACATGCCTGTTTTTTCATCGGAATTCCGGAGGGTCGTCACCGGCCGGCAAGATTGGCTCCGCAAATGCCGTGTGTCTTTGCGCATTGAAAAGGCACGGAACTTGCTTGATGATCGGGCGACGATGCGACGGGCGGGAATGGGCGTGCAGATGATGGATAGTCTCCGGTGACGGCTTTGGCGACCATAAGGCCGCAGCGCGCCCGCGGCATCGGCCGTCTTACCGCCAAACCGCTCGGCGGGCGCACGCGTCTTGCGGAGCTTTTCCAGGAGGGCTCGGCGAAGATCCGCCTGCCGGATACGTTTTCGGCCGAAATGGAGGCCGTGATCATCAACACCTCCGGCGGACTCACCGGCGGCGATGAAATGGCGTGGGTTATCAATGCCGGCCCCGATTGCCATGTGACGGCGACGACCCAGGCCTGCGAAAAGGTCTACAAGGCATCCGCCGGCACCGCCACTGTGTCGACGCGGATCTCGGTGGCCTCGGGCGCCCGCGTCGACTGGCTGCCGCAGGAGACCATCCTGTTCGATCGCGCCTCGATGACCCGCCGGCTGGAGGTCGATCTCGATGCCGGCGCCGAATTTTTAGGGCTGGAAGCCGTGCTGCTCGGCCGCAAGGCGATGGGCGAAACGATGGCGACGGGGCTGTTTCGCGACCGCTGGCGCATCCGCCGCGAAGGGCGGCTGGTGCATGCCGAGGACCTGCGGCTGGAGGGCGACATTGTCGGCATCGGCAAGGCGCCCGCCGTGCTCGGCGCGCAGGTGGCGTTTGCCACCGTGCTCTATTGCGGGCCGCGGGCGGAAGCCTACATCGAGCGGGTGCGGCAAGTGCTTGGCGATGCGGCCGGCGGCGCCAGCCAGTGGCGCGACAAGCTCGTCGTGCGCCTGACGGCTGCCGACGGCTATGCGCTGCGAAAAATTCTGATCCCGGTCATTTCGGTCTTGCGCAACGGAGCGCCGGTCCCGAAAGTCTGGAATCTATGAACAGGGCAGGAGAATGGCACCGGTTTCACCTTGGCCGCTGCCGTTGGACTTGAGAAAAACGGAGCGGACATGAACCTTACGCCCAGGGAAAAAGACAAGTTGCTGATCGCCATGGCGGCCATGGTGGCGCGCCGCCGGCTGGAGCGCGGCGTCAAGCTGAACTATCCCGAAGCCATTGCCCTGATCAGCGATTTTGTCGTCGAGGGTGCCCGCGACGGCCGTTGCGTCGCCGAGCTGATGGAGGCGGGCGCGCATGTGATCGACCGCTCGCAGGTCATGGAAGGCATCGCCGAGATGATCCACGACGTGCAGGTTGAAGCGACGTTTCCCGACGGCACCAAGCTGGTGACCGTCCACGAACCGATCCGCTAGGAGGAGGAAGCCATGCTGGAACTGCGACCCAATTGCGAATGCTGCGACAAGGACCTGCCGCCGGAAAGCCGGGAGGTGATGATCTGCACCTTCGAATGCACCTTCTGCGTCGATTGCGCCACGGATGTGCTGCAGGGTGCCTGCCCGAATTGCGGCGGCGAGTTTACCCGTCGCCCGGTGCGGCCGGCGGCCATGCTGGCCAGATATCCGGCCTCGACGCACCGTGTGCTCAAGGCCGAGGGCTGCGCGCCCGTCAAGGCGGCGTGAGGAGGACGAGATGATCCCGGGTGAAATCATTGCCGCCGGCGGCGAGATCGAGCTGAACGCCGGCCAGCCGACGGTGACCATCGAGGTGTCGAACACCGGCGACCGTCCGGTGCAGGTCGGCAGCCACTATCATTTTGCCGAGACCAATGCCGGCCTTTCCTTCGATCGCGACAAGGTGCGCGGCATGCGCCTCGATATTCCCGCCGGCACCGCGGTGCGGTTCGAGCCGGGCCAGACGCGCAGCGTCACGCTGATCCCGATGTCGGGCAAGCGGGAGATCTACGGTTTCCGCCAGCAGGTCATGGGAAAGCTGTAAGCGATGTCGAGATGGCTGATGGCAGGGATCGCGCTTGTCGCAACGCTCGGGTTTTCCGGGCTGGTGACGGCGGAGGAAGATCCACCGATCGATTGCGACAACGCCCAGGTGCAGGCGGAGATGAACATCTGCGCCTATCGCGATTTCGAGGCTGCCGACAAGGAGTTGAACGCGCAATACAAGAAGACGCGGGCGGCGATGGTTGAGATGGACGCCATGTACGAGCCCGAGCGTGGCGCCGAAAAGGCGCTGTTGAAGGCGCAGCGCGCCTGGATCGAGTATCGCGACGGCCATTGCGAAGCCTACGGCTTTGAGGCGCATCTCGGCAGCATGGAGCCGATGCTGGTTTCCGGTTGCCAGGCGGAACTGACGCGGACCCGCACCAGGGAATTGAAGGCGCTGGCCGAAGGGATGGTCAACTGATGGCGGCGCGGCGGCGGATCATGATCGTCGGCAATGGCGAGGTGCCGGATGGCGCGGCGGACCTGATCAACGCCGCCGATCTCGTCATCCGTTTCAACGATTGCCGCTCGGTCGGCGCCGGCGGTAGCCGCACCGATATCGTCGCGGTCTGCAATACCGGGCGGCCGGGAAAGGGCATGTTGTCCTCGGCGCTCTGGACGATGAATCCGGCAGTGATCGCCGCCCGCGCCATCTGGTGCGTGCGCGATCCGCAGAAATTCCGCGACATGCGCGGAGCGCTTGCCGTCAGCCATCCGGAACTCGACGATTTCTGCGACGATTACACCGGGGGTTTTGCGGCTTTTGCCGCCGAGACCGGCAAAGACCATTTTACGATCGGCCGGGACGTTCACGAGGCGCTGGATGTTGCGCTCGCAGCCTACGATCCGGCGTCCTATGTGGTGCCGTCGAGCGGGATGGTGGCGATTGCCCATGTGCTGGCGGCGGAAGAATTCCGCGACGGCGATATCTGCCTTGCCGGTTTCGGTCACCAAGGATGGGAGTGGCATCCTTTTGCCGCCGAGCGCCGCTTCGTGGACGACCACGTCGCCCGGGGCCGGCTCAGCCGCATCGACAGCCTGTTCGCCACCGCAGAACGCCCGCTTTTGCACTGCACTTCCGAAGTCACGAGGTAAAATACCATGCCTTACAAGATGTCCCGCGCCGCCTATGCCAACATGTTCGGACCGACGACCGGCGACAAGGTGCGGCTTGCCGATACCGAACTCTTCGTCGAGGTCGAGAAGGATTACACCGCTTATGGCGACGAGGTGAAGTTTGGCGGCGGCAAGGTCATCCGCGACGGCATGGGACAGAGCCAGGTGACGCGCGCCGACGGCGCGGTCGATACCGTCATCACCAATGCGCTGATCATCGACCACTGGGGCATCGTCAAGGCGGATATCGGCCTCAAGGACGGCCGCATCGTCGCCATCGGCAAGGCCGGCAATCCCGATACCCAGCCGGGCGTCACCATCATCGTCGGCCCGGGCACCGAGGCGATTGCCGGCGAGGGCAAGATCGTCACCGCCGGCGGCATGGACAGCCATATCCACTTCATCTGCCCGCAGCAGATCGAGGAGGCGTTGATGAGCGGGCTGACCACCATGCTCGGCGGCGGCACCGGCCCGGCGCACGGCACGCTGGCGACCACCTGCACCCCCGGCCCCTGGCACATCGCTCGGATGATCGAGGCGGCCGATGCTTTCCCGATGAACCTTGCCTTCGCCGGCAAGGGCAATGCCTCGCTGCCCGGCGCGCTGGAGGAGATGGTGCTGGCCGGCGCCACCTCGCTGAAGCTGCACGAGGACTGGGGCACGACGCCGGCGGCCATCGACTGCTGCCTCTCCGTCGCCGACGAATACGACGTGCAGGTGATGATCCACACCGACACGCTGAACGAAAGCGGTTTCGTCGAGGATTCGATCGGCGCCATCAAGGGCCGCACCATCCACGCCTTCCACACGGAAGGGGCGGGCGGCGGCCATGCGCCCGACATCATCAAGATCTGCGGCCAGCCGAACGTCATCCCGTCCTCGACCAATCCGACGCGGCCCTACACGGTCAACACGCTGGCCGAACATCTCGATATGCTGATGGTCTGCCACCACCTGTCACCGTCGATCCCGGAAGATATTGCCTTCGCCGAAAGCCGCATCCGCAAGGAAACCATCGCGGCGGAAGACATCCTGCACGATATCGGCGCCTTCTCGATCATCTCCTCCGATAGCCAGGCCATGGGCCGCGTCGGTGAGGTGGCGATCCGCACCTGGCAGACCGCCGACAAGATGAAGCGCCAGCGCGGCGCGCTCAAGGAAGAGACCGGCGACAACGACAATGTCCGCGTCAAGCGTTACATCGCCAAGTATACGATCAATCCGGCCATCGCCCATGGCCTCAGCCGCGAGATTGGTTCGGTCGAGATCGGCAAGCGGGCCGACCTCGTCATCTGGAACCCGGCCTTCTTCGGCGTCAAGCCGGACATGGTGCTGCTCGGCGGCTCGATCGCCGCCGCGCCGATGGGCGATCCGAACGCCTCGATCCCGACGCCGCAGCCGGTGCATTACCGGCCGATGTTCGCCTCCTTCGGCAAGAGCCTGACGAATTCCTCCGTCACCTTCGTCTCGCAGGCGGCGCTGGATGCCGGCCTTGCCCACCAGCTCGGTGTTGCCAAGCGGCTTGTCGCCGTGAAGAATACCCGCGGCGGCATCGGCAAGGCGTCGATGATCCACAACAGCCTGACGCCGCATGTCGAGGTCGATCCGGAGACCTACGAGGTGCGGGCGGACGGCGAATTGCTGACCTGCGAGCCGGCGACCGTGCTGCCGATGGCACAACGCTATTTCCTGTTCTGAGAGAGTTTCATGCAACGCGTCACATCCTATATTCCCGCCGGCGAACCTTCCGATCCGCCGGTCGGCATCGTCGTCCTGCCGCATGACCTGCGTCATCTGCGCCGCAAGCTGCTGCATCTCGAAGACGGCGAGATGGTCATGCTCGATCTCAAGGAGCCGGTGTTGTTTACGCATGGCGACCGGCTGCGGCTGGAAAACGGTGACACTATCGAGATCCAGGCGGCAAACGAAAAGCTCTTCGCCATCGCGGCGCGCGACCGGCTGCATCTGATCGAGCTCGCCTGGCATCTCGGCAACCGGCACCTCTCGGCGCAGATCGAGGAGGAGCGCATCCTGATCCTGCGCGACCACGTCATCCGCTCGATGCTGGAAGGCTTAGGAGCGGTTGTCCGCGAGGTGGAGGAACCGTTCCAGCCGGCCCGCGGCGCCTATCATGCGCATGGCGGCCACGCGCACCACGACCATCATCACCATCACCACGATTGAGCCTGGATGGATGACGGACGCGACATGCAGGCGATGCTTCGCCTGCTGACCTGGCTTTCCCCGGCCTTCCCGGTCGGCGCCTTCGCTTATTCCGGCGGTCTGGAACGCGCCGTGCACGACGGCTGGGTCACGGATGGCGAAACCTTGCGGCAATGGATCGCCATGCTGCTCGAACGCGGTTCGGCCTGGAACGATGCCGTGCTGTTTGCCGAAAGCCATCGTTCGGTCGATGATGCCGAAGGGCTTGTTGCCGTTGCCGAACTGGCCTCGGCGCTTTCCGGCTCGCGCGAGCGGCACATGGAAACCATGCTGCTCGGCGAGGCGTTTCTGGCGGCGGCGCGCGCCTGGCCGCATCCGGTGCTGGAACGGCTCGGGCCTTCGGCGGCCTATCCCGTCGCGGTCGGCGCCGTGATGGGCGCCCACGCCATCAGGCTCGACGAGGCGCTGGCGGCATTCCAGCATGCGCTTGCCTCGCAACTGGTTTCGGCGGCGATCCGGCTTGGGACCTGTGGCCAGCGGGATGGCGTGGCCGTGCTGGCGACGCTGGAGCCGGTGATTGCCGGGACGGCCGGGCGCGCGGCGCTGTCCAGTCTCGATGATCTCGGTTCCGCAACCATCGGCGCCGATATCGCTTCTTTGCGGCATGAGGTGCAGACGACGCGCCTCTTCCGCTCGTAACATAGGGATTGCGTTTCCCGCAGGCGCGGGAAGGCGCACAAGGATGGATAGGATGAAATCGCAAAACGGACCCTTGAGAGTGGGCATCGGCGGGCCGGTCGGCTCGGGCAAGACGGCGCTGACGGAAAAGCTCTGCAAGGCGATGCGCGAGGAGTTTTCCGTCGCCGTCGTCACCAATGACATCTACACCAAGGAAGATGCCGAGGCGCTGGTGCGCATGCAGGCGCTGACCTCGGATCGGATCGTCGGCGTCGAGACGGGCGGCTGCCCCCACACAGCGATCCGCGAGGATGCCTCAATCAACCTGCAGGCCATCGCCGACCTCAACAGCCGTTTCCCCGATCTCGACGTGGTGTTCATCGAATCCGGCGGCGACAATCTGGCGGCGACATTTTCGCCCGATCTGGCCGATCTGACGATCTACGTGATTTCCGTCTGTCAGGGTGAAGAAATTCCGCGCAAGGGCGGACCGGGCATCACCAAGTCGGACCTCCTGATCATCAACAAGAAGGATCTCGCCCCGCATGTCGGCGTCGATATCGAGGTGATGAATGGCGATGCGGATCGCATGCGTGCCTCGAAACCCTTCGTGTTCACCGACATGAAGCGCGGCGAGGGTGTCGATCGTATCGTGACCTTCCTGAAGGAGCACGGCGGGCTCTGACCCGCGCTCCCGCCTGTGTCAGATCTGCCGCAGCGCGCCGACGTCGTTGATGAGGATCAGCCGCCCGCGCACCGTGACGCCGGCCCGCTTGAGCGACGAGAAAGCGCGCGACAGGGCTTCCGGCGCCAGGCCCAGCTTGCCGGCCAGCAGGCTCTTCTGGAAAGGCAGTCGGATCGAGGCAGAGGTACTGTTCTGCGGGCAACTGGTCAGGAGGTAGTGAGCCAGCCGCTGCGGTGCGGTCTGCAGCCGGTCGTTGGCGACACAATCCATGATGTTGACGAGGTGGGCGGCCATCGACTGCATGATGAAGCGGGCGATGTCGCGATCCTCGTCGGCCAGCTTGCGCAGCTTCGACAGTTCGAAACGGGCCACAGTGACGGTTTCCGCCGCCTGGATGTGATAGCGGTAAGCCGGGCCGAGATAGAGCAGGCATTCGCCGAATGTTTCTCCGGGGCCGCAGATGCGGATATCGGCCTCGCGCCCGTCGCGGCTCAGCCGGAACAGCCGCACGTAACCGGTCAGCACGCAGTAGAAATATTCGGCGGGATCGCCTTCGCGGGCGAGGATGTCGCGGGCCTCGAAATGAACGACGGTGGCGATTTCCGTCATGTGCTGCAGGGCCGGTTTGCCGAGCGCTGCCATCAACGGCGTTCCCGCAAGAATGTTTTTCTCGCGGCTGTTCATCTTCAATCGTTTGTTCATCTCGTCCATGGCTCCCCTCGATCGCAGCGCGGCGAGAATAGGCGAGGAGCGAGCGGCCAGAGTTGATTTCGATCAACTGCGGCAAAGAACAACGCCGGGCTTGTGGCCCGGCGTCTCTTGTTTCAGCGGTCTTGTTCTTGAGTTTTACTCGGCGGCGAGCGGCGGCAGGCGCACGACATTGCTCGGCGTATTGTCCTGCTCGGCCTTTTCCGCCTCGCGCGTCTGCTTCTCCAGTGCGGTCAGCCGGTCTTCGATCGTTGCCAGCGACTGCTGGTTTTCGTTGGCGATCTCGGTCAGTTCTTCGGTCGACATCGGCAGTTGTTCCTCGTCCTTCTTGCCGACCAGGCGGCCGAACAGCCAGCCGAGCAGGCGCGACAGGTCGTCCATGATCAGGAAGAAGGAAGGCACCACCAGGAGCGACAGCACCGTCGAGACGATGATGCCACCGATCACCGCGATCGCCATCGGCGCGCGGAAGGTGCCGCCTTCACCGACGCCGAGTGCCGAAGGCAGCATGCCGGCCGACATGGCGATCGAGGTCATGATGATCGGGCGGGCGCGCTTGCGGCCGGCTTCGACCATGGCCTGCACCCGCTCCATGCCGTGGCGGCGCATTTCGATGGCGAAATCGACAAGCAGGATGGCGTTCTTCGTAACGATGCCCATCAGCATCAGGATACCGATCAGCACCGGCATCGACAGCGGATTGTTGGTGACCAGCAGGCCGACCGCGACGCCGCCGATGGCGAGCGGCAGCGAGAACAGGATGGTGAACGGCTGGATCACATCCTTGAACAGCAGGATCAGCACCGTCAGCACCAGCATCAGGCCCATCAACATGGCGTTGACGAAGCTCTGCTGCATTTCCTGCTGCACCTTGGTGTCGCCGCTTTCGGCCAGCTGCACCGTCGGCGGCAGGTTGGCTTGCTTGACGATTTCGCGGAAGCGCGCCGAGGCGGAATCGAGTGCCACGCCCGGCAACAGGTCGGAGCCGATGGCCACGACGCGGTTGCGGTTGTTGCGCTTGATCGAGCTTGCGCCTTCCGAATAGTCGACGTCGGCGACGCTCGACAGCGGCACGAGGGCGCCGCTGGCCGTCTGGATCTTCAGCGCCCGGATGGCCGCGAGGTCACGACGCAGGTCGAGCGAGGTCTGCACCCGGATCGGGATCTGCCGGTCGTCGAGCGAGATTTTCGCCAGCGCCGCATCGACATCGCCGATGGTGGCGACACGTACGGTCTCGGAGATCTGCTGCGGCGTGATGCCGAGACGGGCGGCCTGGTCCATGCGCGGCCGGATCTGCAGTTCCGGGCGGGGCAGGGCGCCTTCGGCGCTGACGTTGGCGAGCAGCGGTTCGGCACGCAGCTTGGCTTCGAGCACGCCGACGGCCTCGTTCAGGTCCTTCTCGTTCTTGGAGAGGAAGTTGAACGACAGGTCGCGTTCGCCGCGATCGTTGAGCTTGAGGATGCGCACGTCGGGAATGTCGCGCACCCTGGCGAAGACTTCCTTTTCGATATCCCATTGCGGCCGCTCGCGGCCATGGGCCTCGACCTTCGGCAGCATCGGCCCGAGGACCGGGATCTTGCCGAGGATGTCGTTGACGATCTTCTTGGTCAGCGAATGGTCGAGCTTGTCCAGCGACAGCGTCACCGTCGCACGGCGCAGTTCCAGGTCGCCCTTCGGCGAGGCGCCGCCGAGCACGAAGACGCTTTCGACGCCGTCGAGATCCTTCACCTGGTTGTAGATGGCGTCGGTCGTCGCCTCGGTGTCTTCCAGCGTGGCGTTCGGCGGCAGTTCGACGGAAAGCACGATACGCGAGGCGTCTTCCGGCGGCAGGAAGCTGCCCGGAACCTGTGACAGCAGCGCCAGCGAACCGACGAGGAAGCCGATGGCGGCGATCAGCGTCGCATAACGCATGTACCAGCGGCTCGTCGTGCCGCGCACCAGCCACGTGTAGCCCTTGAGGAAGGCGCTGTCATTGTCGTGGTGGTCGTCCATCGCGTCTTCGGCGCGCATCAGATAGGCGGCCATCATCGGCGTGATGAGGCGCGCCACCATCAGCGAGAAGAACACCGAGAAGGCGACCGTCAGGCCGAACTGGATGAAGTACTGGCCCGGAATGCCCGGCATGAACGATACCGGCACGAAGACGGCGATGATCGTGAAGGTGGTGGCGATCACCGCCAGGCCGATCTCGTCCGCCGCCTCGATCGCGGCGCGATAGGGCGTCTTGCCCATCTTGATGTGGCGGGCGATGTTTTCGATCTCGACGATGGCATCGTCGACGAGAATACCCGTCGCCAGTGTCAGCGCCAGGAAGCTGACGAGGTTCAGCGAGAACCCCATGAGATCCATGATATAGAAGGTCGGGATCGCCGACAGCGGCAGGGCGACCGCCGAGATCAGCGTCGCCCGCCAGTTGCGCAGGAACAGGAAGACGACAGCGATAGCGAGCAGCGAGCCCTCGATCAGCGTGTGCATCGCGGCTTCGTAGTTGCCGTAGGTGAAGTAGACCGAGTCGTTGATCAACTCGATCGAGACGTTCGGGTTTGCGGCACGCAGCTTGTCGAGGCTTTCGGCCACGGTTTCGGCGACGCTCACCTCGCTGGCGCCCTTCGAGCGGAAGACGCCGAAGGTCACGACGGGCGTGTCGTTGTAGCGCGAGAAGGATTTCGGCTCCTCGTAGGTGTCCTTGATCGTGCCGAGATCGGAAAGCTTGACGAAACGGCCGTTCGGCAGCGCGATGGTGGTGTCGGCAAGCTCGGCGACATTGCGCTTGTCGCCAAGCACGCGGATCGCCTGTTCGGCGCCGGCCACCTGCCCGCGGCCCGAGCCGAGGTCGATATTGGTGCCGCGCAGCTGCTGGTTGACGCTGACGGCGGTGATGCCGTAGGCGTTCAGCTTATCGCCGTTGAGTTCGATGCGCACTTCCCGCTCGGCGCCGCCGTAGCGGTCGATCCGGCCGATGCCGGCCTGCCCCTGCAGGGCCCGCTTGACGGTGTCGTCGACGAACCACGACAGTTCTTCGAGTGTCATGTCGGGCGAGGAGACGGCAAAGGTCTGGATCGCCTGACCTTCGACGTCGATCTTGGTGACGATCGGCTCCTCGACGGTGGCCGGCAGGTTGCTGCGGATGCGGTCGATGGCATCCTTGGTATCCTGCACCGCCTGCTCGGTCGGGATTTCCATGCGGAACATCACGACGGTCTGCGACTGGCCGTCGGTGACCGTCGACTGGATCTCGTCGATGCCGGTGATCGAGGCGACCGCGTCTTCGATCTCCTTGGTCACCTGCATTTCGAGTTCGGCCGGCGAGGCGCCGCTCTGCGTCACTGTGACGGCGACCAGCGGAACGTCGATGTTCGGGAAACGGGTGATCGGCAGGGCGTAGAACGACTGCAGGCCGACGACCAGCAACAGGCCGAAGGCAAGCAGCGGTGCAATCGGATTGCGGATTGACCAGGCGGAAAAGTTCATGAGATCAATCCCTCATCAATTCGTTTGCGTCTGCGGGGTGCGGACCGGATTGATACGGTCGCCGTCGCGGACATAAGCACCGGCCTTGGCGACGACTTCATCGCCTTCCTTCAGGCCTTCGACGATCTGGATGAAGGCGCCGTCCTGGATGCCGGAGCGCACCTTGACCAATTTGACGACATCGTTTTCCACCTTGCGGGCGGTGGTTTCACCGTCGCCGCCGGTCAGCAGCGCCGTCAGCGGCAGGGCGATGCCATCAGCCGTTTCGACGATGATCGTGGCGCTGCCATACATGCCGGCGCGGGCCTTCTCGCTGTCGTCGAGGGCGATATGCACGGAACCGAGGCGCGATACGGCATCGATGGCGGGCGAAACCAGGCGAACGCTGCCGTTCAGGGTTTCGCGGCTGCCGGCAAGCGCGATGGTCGCCTTCTGGCCGACCTTGATCTTGAGGATCTCGCCTTCCGAGACGTCGGCGATCAGTTCCAATGCGCCGTCCTGGATCAGCGTGAACAGCGGCTGGCCGCCACCCATCATCGCGATGGCGCCGATCTTGGCGTCACGCGCCGAGATCACGCCGGCGACGGGCGCCTTGACGCTGGTGCGGGCAAGCCTGAGATCGATATCGGCGATCTGGGCATCCACCACCTTGATATCGGCCTCGGCGACCGCGATTGACTGCTCGGCGGATCGTGTGCGGGCTTCCGCAACGGTGGCCGCTGCGGTCAGCTGTTCGACCTGCGAGGTCGACATGGTTCCGGTCTTGCCCAGCCGCACGGCGCGGTCGCGCTGGCGGATGGCGTCGTCGGCATTGGCGCGGGCTTCGGCGATCTGCGCCTGCATCTGCGCCACGGAGGCTTCGGCCTTGGCCTTGGTGGCCTCCATCTGGCTCTTCTGCAACAGCAGCGCGTCGTCGTTGAGCACGGCGAGCACGCTGTCGGCCTCGACACGGTCGCCGACATCGGCGTTGAGGGCACGGATCGACAGGCCGTCCACCTGCGGCTGGACATAGACGTCGTTGACGGCGCGGATGGTGCCGGTGGCGACCACCTTGTCCACCAGCGTCCGCGTCGCCACCGGCGTCACGACGATGGCCGGAAACGTCTGGGTCGCTGCGGCTTCCGCCGGTTTATCCTCGGCGAAAACCGGTGGCGTGCCCGCGGCGATGAAAAGCAAGGCGAGAGCGGCGACTGTCTGACGAGAACTGCGAACCATACGAACGTTTCCAAAATCTTCGATGCATGTGCGCCGAGTTCGCGGGTTTGTTCAACGCGAAATGGCCTTGCAATGGATGAAGCAGTAAAGGTTCCGTCGCAGCATGTCCGATCCCCTGATCGCACACACGCCTGCACATCCTCAACGCGCAATCCCTAGGCCTAAGTGGTGACGGTCGCGGCCGCTGACAAGCATAGGGTCGAAAATACTGCCTTGGGTGAGCCTTGTAATTCGTTGCGGCGCACAAATCAACGCCGATTCATTGATGCCGGCATCACGATTTTCGATGTCACGCCAAATAAGCTATTGAAATATAAAGGCGCGTGAAGAATTTTCCCACGCGCCCCGTTAAGCATATCGCCAAGATGTGTTGCGGTTTTATTTCAGGGCGGCGTCGGTGATCTCGTGGGTCCAGGCGCCGGTCGGCTCCTTGGTGATGACCGGGTCGGAACCGCCGCCGAGCAGCGTCTTCACGGTGCGCTGGTAGTCGGCCTCGTCGAGGGCGCCGTTCGAGCCGGCGGTCAGCTTGGCGACTTCACCCATCATGCGCTTCTGGTGCTTTTCGGTCTGCGCGCCGCTGGCGTCGTTTTCGAGCACGATGTCGGCTGCCTCGTCCGGGTTCTCCTCGGCATATTTCCAGCCCTTCATCGAAGCGCGGACGAACTTGACCATCTTTTCCTTGAATGCGGCATCCTTGAGCTTGTCTTCGAGAACGTAGAGGCCGTCTTCCAGCGTCGCCACGCCTTCGTCCTCATACTTGAAGGTCACGAGGTCTTCCGGCTTGATGCCGGCATCGATGACCTGCCAGTATTCGTTGTAGGTCATGGTGGAGATACAGGCCGCCTGTTTCTGCAAGAGCGGATCGACGTTGAAGCCCTGCTTCAGCACAGTCACGCCATCGGCGCCGCCTTCGGTCGGGATCTTCAGATGCGCCATCCAGGAGAGGAACGGATATTCGTTGCCGAAGAACCAGACGCCGAGCGTCTTGCCCTTGAAGTCGTCCGGCTTGGTGACGCCGGTTTCCTTGAGGCATGTCAGCATCATGCCCGAAGACTTGAAGGGCTGGGCAATGTTGACGAGCGGTACGCCCTTTTCACGGGTGGCGAGCGCCGAGGGCATCCAGTCGACGATCACGTCGGCGCCGCCGCCGACCAGCACCTGCGGCGGTGCGATGTCCGGGCCGCCCGGCTTGATTTCGACGTCGAGGCCTTCCTCCTCGTAAAAACCCTTGTCCTTGGCGACGTAGTAGCCGCCGAACTGGGCCTGGGTGACCCACTTCAGTTGCAGGACCACCTTGTCGGCGGCCATCGCCTGGGCCGCCATCAGCGACATGGCGCTTGCCAGGAGCAGCGATGCTATTCTTTTCATTGTTCTGTTCCCTCTTTTGTTACGCCTGTCCACCACGGACAGACGGATGCCAGAAGGTGACGGCACGCTCGGCGAGCGCCACCACTCCGTAGAATGCCGAACCGGCGACTGCGGCGACCGCAATCTCGGCCCAGACCATATCGACATTGCTCCGCCCCACTTCCGTGGAGATGCGGAAACCCATGCCGACAATGGGCGTCCCGAAGAATTCGGCCACGATGGCGCCGATCAGGGCCAGCGTGGAATTGATCTTCAAGGCATTGAAGATGAACGGCCCGGCGGCCGGCAGGCGCAGCTTCGTCAGCGTCTGCCACCAGCTTGCGGCATAGGTGCGCATCAGGTCGCGCTCCATGGCGCTGGTCGAGGCCAGCCCCTGCACCGTGTTCACCAGCATCGGGAAAAAGGTCATGATGACGACGACGGCGACCTTCGACTGCCAGTCGAAGCCGAACCACATCACCATGATCGGCGCGACGCCGACGATCGGCAGGGCCGAGACGAAATTGCCGATCGGCAGCAGGCCTTTCTGCAGGAAAGGCGAGCGGTCGATGGCGATCGCCACCAGGAAACCGAGGCCGCAGCCGAAGAGATAGCCGGTGATGACCGATTTCAGGAAGGTCTGCTGGAAGTCGGCCCAGAGCGTCGGCACGGAATGGATCAGCCGCGCCCAGATCATCGACGGTGCCGGCAGCAGGATGGAGGGAATGTTGAAGCCGCGCACCACCCCTTCCCAGAGGACCAAGATGGTCACGCCGAACAGGACGGGCACGGCGATGCGGGCGGCACGATTGGCCGCGAAACTTCTGAATTTTTGCCGCACCAGCCATTCGTTGAATGCCCAGGCAAGGATCCAGAACAGGATGGCGCCGATCAGGTAACCCATCATGGCCGGACCCCCATGCGCTTGAGGACAGAGGCATGGGCGATGCCGACGATGGTGACGAGCACCGCGGCCAATCCCGCCGCCATGAACAGGGCGGCCCAGATCTGCACCGTCTGGCCGTAATAGGAGCCGGAGAGCAGGCGGGCGCCGAGCCCGGCCACGGCACCGGTCGGCAATTCGCCGACGATGGCGCCGACCAGCGAGATGGCGATCGCCACCTTCAGGGAGGTGAAGAGATAGGGCATGGAGGCCGGCCAGCGCAGCTTCCAGAAGGTCTGGGCGCTGCTGGCATTATAGGTGTGCATCAGGTCGAGATAGATCTGCTCGGGGCTGCGCAGGCCCTTCACCATGCCGACGACGATCGGGAAGAAGGACAGATAGGTCGAGATCAGGGCCTTGGGCAGCAGGCCTGAGATACCGATGGAATTCAGAACGACGATGATCATCGGTGCGACGGCGAGGATCGGGATCGTCTGGCTGGCAATGACCCAGGGCATCAGCGAGCGATCCATCGCCTTGTTGTGGACGATGCCGATGGCGAGCAGGATGCCGAGCACGGTGCCGATGGCAAACCCCAGAAGCGTTGCCGACAGCGTGATCCAGGTATGGTAGACGAGACTGCGTTTCGAGGTGATCGCCTTGTCGATCGTCGTGTCCCAGAGTTCGACGACGATCTGTTGCGGCGCCGGCAGAACCGGCCGCTCCTGCACGAAGGTTCTCGGCAGGATCTCCATGAAGGTGATCGGCGTTCCGGCGCGCGCCGCCTGGTCGCGCTCGAAGGGCGCGTTCAGCACGACGACGAAGACGTGCCAGATCGCCAGGATGGCGAGGATGACGGTGATGATGGGCAGGACGCGGTCCTTGAAGAAGCCTGGCTGCTCCATGCTCATGCCTTTCCTGGACCGGGGAAGAGCATGAGTGCCATGGCGACCGCGCCAACCGCCACGCCGATCAACTGCGTCGTCGACAGCCGCTCGCCGAAGACCACCATGGCGATGACGTTGATCAGCAGCAGCTGGGCGATGGCGGAAATCGACACCGCCATGGCCAACCCGCCCTCGCGCATCAGCTTCAGCATCACCAGGTTGCCGGCGCAATAGAGGCCGAGCGAGAACAGCAGCATGGGAATGCTGTTGCTGCCGATATAGGCGCGCGAGGCCGTGGCGGCGGCGAGGAAAGTGCCAAGGGCAACGGCGAGCCAGAGGAGAAACGAAGGGTTCATCGGCGGCGGTCCTGCATCGGCATGGGGTGGAAGGCGGTGGACCTATTCGTCATAGCTGTGCCCCGCGCGCAGGCCTTCGCGCACCCGATGCGCGATTGCCAGGAATTCCGGCGTCTCGCGGATGCCGAGCGGCCGTTCGGCCGGCAGGGTGGATTCGATGATGTCGGTCACCCGGCCGGGCCGCGGCGACATGACGACGATCTTGGTGGAGAGATAGACGGCTTCCGGGATCGAATGGGTGACAAAGCAGATCGTCTTGTTGGTGCGCGCCCAGAGTTTCAGAAGCTGTTCGTTGAGATGGTCGCGGACGATTTCGTCCAGGGCGCCGAAGGGTTCGTCCATCAAGAGCAGGTCGGCGTCGAAGGCGAGCGCCCGGGCGATCGAGGCGCGCTGCTGCATGCCGCCGGACAATTGCCAGGGAAACTTCTTGCCGAAGCCGGTGAGATTGACGAGATCGAGGGTGCGTTCGATGCGCTTCTTCTTCTCGTCGGCGGAGAAACCCATGATCTCCAGCGGCAGCGCGATGTTCTTCTCGATGGTTCGCCACGGGTATAATGCCGCCGCCTGGAAGACATACCCATAGGCGCGCGCCTTGCGTGCCTCTTCCGGCGACATGCCGTTGACGGAGATGCTGCCCGAGGTCGGCTGCTCCAGATCGGCGATGACGCGCAGGAAGGTGGTCTTGCCGCAGCCCGAGGGGCCGATGAACGAGACGAAATCGCCCTTGCGCACGTCGAGATCGACGCCCGTCAGGGCGTTGACCGGCCCGTCGTTGGTTTGGAACGTCAGGCCAAGTCCTGTGGCGCGAACGACGGTTTCATTGGATATTGGCATGGTCACCCGATATGGTCTTTTGCAATGCGCCGTACGCGCCGAGGAACTGCTCTAGAGGAGAGAATAGCATGTCATCCCCCTCGCTTGCCGAATGCAAGCTGATCCGCCCGGCCGTCCCCTATGACGGCAAGCAGGGTTTTTCGTATCTGGAGGGCATCTCGGCCGGGACGGCCGGATCGAAGGGAATCGCGATGATGCTTCTGACAGTGCCGCCGGGCGGTCGCGCCAAGGCGCATATGCACGAGTCCCACGAAACGGCGATCTTCGTGCTCTCGGGCGAGGTGGAGACCTTCTACGGCCATAACCTCGAACACCGGATCATCACCAAGGCTGGCGACATGTTCTACATCCCGCCGGGCATGCCGCATTTGCCGGTCAACCGCTCGAAGACAGAGTCCTGCAGCGCCGTCATCGCCCGCACCGATCCCAATGAACAGGAGAGCGTCGTGCTGCTGCCGGACCTGGAAACGCTGGCGGACTGAGGCGGTCATTTGCATTTCTTCAATGGCCCCCAGCTTGCACCATCGGGCAGATCGATCTTGTAGCCGTCCTTGCCGACCTTGCCGATCTTGACCTTCAGGTCGGTGCTGTCATCGCTGCCTTCTTCCTGGCAGGTGACCGTGGCATCGAATCCGTCGGCAGTCTTGCTGTCGATCGTCTTGAATTCACAATAGGAGGCGGCCGTGGTGATCGCTTCCTTGTCCAGCAGGAAGAAATTGTCCGAGCCGTTCGTCTCGCCGGTATTGGCGTAGAGGCAGCCGTCCTTGTTGCCGTAGCTGGCATCCAGCGGCGCCTCGGCGGCAAAGGCTACCGCCGGCGACAGGGCGAACAGCATGGCTGCCGCCAGGAAAAACCGGGCGGCGCTCATACGCCGCTCGCCGGAATGCCGCTGCGCTCCACCTTGCGCGGCGCGGTCAGTTCCTTCCAGGTCGACAGCGCCGTGTTGACGGCGGTGAAGGGCTCGCGCCTGACGAATTCGCCATGCCCCTCGCGGGTCCTGACGCTGTCCTCCTCGATGGCGACGACGCCGCGGGTGAGCGTGAAGCGCGGCAGGCCGGTCACCTGCTTGCCCTCGAAGACGTTGTAATCGATTGCCGACTGCTGCGTCCTGGCGGAGATGGTCTTCGACCGCTTTGGGTCCCACACGACGATATCGGCATCGGCGCCGACGAGGATCGCACCCTTGCGCGGATAGATGTTGAGGATCTTGGCGATGTTGGTGGAGGTCGCCGCCACGAATTCGTTCATGGTGATGCGGCCGGTGTTGACCCCGTAGCTCCACAGCATCGGCATGCGGTCTTCCAGGCCGCCGGTGCCGTTGGGGATCTTGCGGAAATCGCCGACGCCATAGCGCTTCTGTTCGCTGGTGAAGGCGCAGTGGTCGGTGGCGACCACCTGCAGCGAGCCGGCGGACAGGCCGGCCCAAAGCGAATCCTGGTGGCGCTTGTTGCGGAAGGGCGGCGACATCACCCGGCGGGCGGCATGGTCCCAGTCCTTGTCGAAATATTCGCTCTCGTCCAGCGTCAGGTGCTGGATCAGCGGCTCGCCATAGACACGCATGCCGTTCTGCCGGGCGCGGCGGATGGCTTCGTGCGACTGTTCGCAGGAGGTGTGCACGACATAAAGCGGCACGCCGGCCATGTCGGCGATGATGATGGCACGGTTGGTGGCTTCGCCCTCGACTTCAGGCGGGCGGGAATAGGCATGCGCCTCCGGGCCGTTGTTGCCGTCATCCATCAGCTTCTGCTGCATGGCCGCGACGACGTCGCCGTTTTCGGCATGCACCATCGGCAGGGCGCCGAGTTCGGCGCAGCGCTGGAAGGAGGCGAACATCTCGTCGTCGTTCACCATCAGCGCGCCTTTGTAGGCCATGAAGTGCTTGAAGGTGTTGATGCCCTTTTCCTGGACGATCGCCTGCATCTCGTTGAACACCTGCTCGCCCCACCAGGTGATCGCCATGTGGAAGGAATAGTCGCAAGTTGCCCGCGTCGACTTGTTGTCCCACATGGTCAGCGCTTCCAGCAGCGACTGGCCGGGGGCGGGCAGGGCGAAATCGACGACCATGGTGGTGCCGCCGGACAGGGCGGCGCGCGTGCCGCTCTCGAAATCGTCGGAGGAATAGGTGCCCATGAACGGCATTTCGAGATGGGTGTGCGGATCGATGCCGCCGGGCATGACATAACAGCCGGACGCATCCAGCACATCGCCGCCGGCGAGGTCCTGGCCGATCTCGACGATCCTGCCGCCCTCGATCTTGACGTCCGCCTTGTAGGTCAGGTCGGCGGTGACGATGGTGCCGCCCTTGATGATTGTGCTGCTCATGCGATGCTCCCTATTCTTTCAAAGGGTCTTGCGGCCCTTCGTTTTTGTGGTGGCGCTTGTTGTGAATAGTGGGCGCTGTAAAATGTACGGGAACCTCGAAGCTCATTCGACTGACAGTCTCGCGCGCGACCGAGCCCTTTATGTCACCGAAAGAAAGAACCGATATCCCGCCACCGCCCTCCGCGTTTACGGTGACAGCAACCTCGAATTTTACCTGCTGGGCGCCGTCCTGTCTGATTTGATTGACGTAACCAGGCGCAATATAGAGAAGGGCCTGCTCCTGTGCGTCAGCAACGCCTTCAGTGATGTCGAGCAAAGATTGCTTCACAAACTCATCCAACTTCATGAGCGAACTCCTGAAGGGCGCGTTGAAACAGATGACAGGGGCGCCTTAAACCTCGACCAGGTCAAGCCTTCGTTCGACGCGTTCGAGCCGTTCGTCGATGCGGTCGGCGCGACGCGATATGCTTGCATATTGCTGTTCGAGAAAGCCGAGCCGTTCCTTGGTCTCAAGGTGATATTGCGTGTGCAGGGCAAGGGTCTCCTGCATACGCTTGAGCGTTTCGTAGATAAGCTCGTTCGTGACCTTGTCGGACATGGCCTCACCTTTTCAAACTCGCAATATAGAGAATCCTCTCTCACTCCACAATCTCCGCCCACCGGACCCCATCAATCCGCATAACTCGGATCCTCGCGGTCGAGAATGCGTTTCATCTCGTCGAAATGGGCAAAGCTGGCGCCCTTGTAGGCGTCCCATTCGGCGGCGGTCTGTTCGGCGATCTCGTCGGACATCACCGAAAGCGGCTGGCCGGTGGAATAGGCGAGCACCATCGTCTGCGCCGCACGCTCCAGATAATAGATGGTGTCGAAGGCTTCCGCGACCGTCGGTGCGACGACCGTCACGCCGTGGTTGCCCATCATCACGGTAGAATGGTTGCCGATCGTCGCCGCAATGCGTTCGCCCTCCGATTCCTCGGTGGCGATGCCGCCGAAGGAGAGGTCGATCGCCATGCGATTGTAAAACCGCGCCGTGTTCTGGTCGATCGGCTTGATAGACGGGTCCTTGAGGCCGGCCAGCGCCGTTGCATAGGGCGGATGCAGGTGCAGCGCGACGCGGGCATGCGGCACATGGCGATGAATGGCCGAATGGATCGACCAGGCGGACGGATCGGGCGCATCCGGCCGGTTCATCGTCTGCTTGTCCTCGGCATCCAGCAGCAGCAGGTCGCTGGCCCTGATCAGGCCGAAGTGCCGCCACCGCGGGTTGACGAGAAATTGCCTGCCATCGGCCGAAACCGCGGCACTGAAATGGTTGGCGACGGCCTCGTGCCAGCCGGCACGGGCAGCGAGGCGGAAAGCGGCGGCGAGATCGATCCTGAGCTGCCTTTCGTCCGTCGCGTCTGATGCGGTGATCGGTGCGGCGACGTTCATGGCTTCACTCCACGATTTCAGCGGTTTCCAGGACGGCATGGAACAGCACGTCGGCACCGGCCGCCGCCCATTCCTTCGAAATCTCTTCAGCTTCGTTGTGCGACAGGCCGCCGACGCAGGGGCAGAAGATCATCGTTGCCGGCGCCACCTTGGCAGCCCAGCAGGCATCGTGACCGGCACCGGAGATGACGTTCATATGGCTGTAGCCGAGCCGTTCGGCAGCATCGCGCACCGAAGCCACCAGCTCCGGGTCGAAGGTGATGGGGTCGAAATGGCCGACGGCTTCCACCGCACAGCCGACGCCGAGCGCCTCGCAGATCTTCGGCGCCTCCGCTTCGATTTTCGCCCGCATGCGGTCGAGTTTTTCCTGGTCGGGAGAGCGGATGTCGACGGTGAAGACCACCTTGCCCGGCAGGACGTTGCGGGAATTGGGCGAGAAGAACACCTGGCCGACGCCGCCGACGGCGCCCGGCTGTTCCGACATCGCCACGTCCTGGACCATTTCCAGAATGCGCGACATGGCAAGCCCGGCATTGACACGCATCGCCATCGGCGTCGAGCCGGTATGGGCCTCGCGGCCGGTCAGCGTGAACTCCAGCCACCACAGGCCCTGGCAATGGGTGACGACGCCGATCTGCTTCTCTTCGGCTTCGAGGATCGGTCCCTGCTCGATGTGATATTCGAAATAGGCGTGCATCTTGCGGGCGCCGACCTCTTCGTCGCCCAGCCAGCCGATGCGCTTCAGTTCGTCGCCGTAGGTCTTGCCCTCGGGGTCCTTGCGGCCATAGGCGTAATCGAGATCGTGGACGCCGGCGAAGACGCCGGAGGCGAGCATGGCGGGGGCGAAACGGGCGCCTTCCTCGTTGGCCCAGTTGGTGACGACGATCGGGTGTTTGGTCCTGATGCCGAGGTCGTTCATGGTGCGCACCACTTCCAGTGCGCCGAGCACGCCGAGAACGCCGTCATATTTGCCGCCGGTCGGCTGGGTGTCGAGATGGCTGCCGACATAGACGGGCAGGGCGTCCGGATCGGTGCCGGGGCGGGTGGCGAACATGGTGCCCATCTTGTCGACGCCCATGCTCAGGCCGGCCGCGTCGCACCAGGACTTGAAGAGATCGCGGCCTTGCTTGTCCGCGTCCGTCAGGGTCTGGCGATTGTTTCCGCCGGCGATGCCGGGGCCGATCTTCGCCATGTCCATGAGACTGTCCCACAGGCGGTCGCCATTGATGCGCAAGTTCTCGCCAGGTGCTGCCACCATCTTCCATCCTCACCAGTTCGCCGGCTGTTCCATCCGGTTATTCATCCCGCCGCGGTCTTATTGTTCTTCCGTCGGCGGGATATCGTTATTGCCTTTGTTCGGCATCTGTTGATAATTTGACCGATTGGTAAATTACAACTTCTCAGGCGGCACTCAAGACGGAAAAGTCGAAAAATAACGACAAAATAAAAGTCACTTGCCCAAAAGTAAGTCAATGGCGGGCAAAGAGTAAACTTGAGAAAAAGAGTTGAATTATAACGGGAATCGGAAACGCGATGGCGATACCCAGGGCCGCGAAGACACAGCGCCGGACGCGCATTCAGGAAGAGAAGGGCGAGCAGATTCTGGAGGCGGCCCTGGAGGTGTTTTCCCAGCATGGTTTTCGCGGCACAACCATCGATCAGATCGCCGAAGTGGCCGGCATGTCGAAGCCGAACCTGCTCTATTATTTCCGCACCAAGGAGGCGATGCACCGCGCCCTGATCGACCGGGTTCTGGATACATGGCTCGATCCGCTCAGGGCTTTCGACGCCGAGGGCAACCCCGAAACCGAGATCCGCAGCTACATCCGGCGCAAGCTGGAAATGGCCCGCGATTTTCCGCGCGAGAGCCGGCTTTTCGCCAACGAGGTGCTGCAGGGCGCCCCGCATATCGAGGACGAGCTGAAGGGGCCGCTGAAGACCTTGGTGGATGAAAAGGCGGAGGTCATCCGCGCCTGGACGCGCGCCGGCAAGATCGCCAAATGTGACCCCTACCACCTGATCTTTTCGATCTGGTCGACGACGCAGCATTACGCCGACTTCGACGTGCAGGTGCGCGCCGTGCTGGGGCAGAACCTGTCGGGCGACGGCCGCTTCGAGGATGCGGCGCGGTTTCTGGAGCAGCTTTTCGTCGACGGGCTGATGCCGCGGCATCGTGAGCCGGCGACCGAAGGGGACGAGGCCGTTTCGGGCAGATGAGCGGATGGCGCTCAGCGCCCCTTGATCCCGCCGGACATACAAATGGCGCCGGTTTTGCCGGCGCCATTGTTGTCAGTGCAGGTCGAAATCAGGCTGCTGCAGAAGCGCTGCCCGGGATCGCAACTTCCGAGATCGTCTTCAGGACCTGGGAGGCGATCTGGTAGGGGTCGCCCTGCGAGTTCGGACGGCGATCTTCGAGATAGCCCTTGTAGTCGTTCTTGACGAAGGAGTGCGGAACGCGGATCGAGGCGCCACGGTCGGCAACGCCGTAGGAGAACTTGTTCCACGGAGCCGTTTCGTGCTTGCCGGTCAGGCGCAGGTGGTTGTCCGGGCCGTAGACGTCGATATGGGCCTGCAGGTTCTTGTCGAACTGCGCCATCAGCGCTTCGAAATAGGCCTTGCCGCCGACTTCGCGCATGTACTTGGTGGAGAAGTTGCAGTGCATGCCCGAGCCGTTCCAGTCGGTATCGCCGAGCGGCTTGCAATGGAATTCGATGTCGACGCCATACTTTTCCGTCAGGCGGAGCAGCAGGTAGCGTGCCATCCAGACCTCGTCGGCAGCCCGCTTGGAGCCCTTGCCGAACACCTGGAATTCCCACTGGCCCTTGGCCACTTCGGCGTTGATGCCTTCGTGGTTGATGCCGGCAGCGAGGCAGAGATCGAGGTGTTCCTCGACGATTTCGCGCGCGACGTCGCCGACGTTCTTGTAGCCGACGCCGGTGTAGTACGGACCCTGCGGAGCCGGGTAACCCTGGTCCGGGAAGCCGAGCGGGCGGCCGTTCTGGTAGAAGAAATATTCCTGTTCGAAGCCGAACCATGCGCCTTCGTCATCGAGGATGGTGGCGCGGGCGTTCGACGGATGCGGCGTGACGCCATCGGGCATCATGACTTCGCACATGACGAGAACGCCATTGGTGCGGGCCGGATCGGGATACAGCGCAACGGGCTTCAACACGCAGTCGGACGAGCGGCCTTCGGCCTGCATGGTCGAAGAGCCGTCGAAGCCCCAGAGCGGAAGCTGTTCGAGCGTCGGGAAATCGGCGAATTCCTTGATCTGCGTCTTGCCACGCAGGTTCGGAGTGGGGGTGTACCCGTCGAGCCAGATGTACTCGAGCTTATATTTTGTCATTTGCGAGTCTCTCATACGTGAAGGTGTGAGCAAATCCTCAAGTGAGCCAGATCGCTGAAAGCGAGGTCGACCAACACCGGACAGCATTACTGACGCATTTTGCGTGCCAGTTTGCCGATGGGGCGAAGAATCGTCAAAGATTCACAAAGTCGATGTCGTTCTTATCCTTATGCGACACGATTTCTGTAAATTAGAACTTTCTTTTATTTATATTTTTTGGAGAAATCGAAGGATTTTGAGCAGGAAAACGCAAAACGGATTCATTTTCGCGGAAAAATCGAGAGAAAAATCGGAAATTTCAGCCAAAATTTGAAAAAAAGACGAATTTTTTGAAGTGAGGATAGAAATATCCAGGCGGAAGCCGTATATTGATAAAAAAGAGAGCAGTATGATTAAAATATAGGCAAATATAGATCGCTGCATTGATTTCGTTTTTGGCAGCGGTTTTGGAAAGGCGAACAGATGGACACGGGTCTTCATCAGCAGACTGCCAAAATCTACCAGTTCCCGCTGCGCGGTCGCCGGCGTTTCGACGATGTGCGCGCGGCCCTCATGAGCGATCTGGAAAAGTTCGAGACGGCGCCCGCTGTCGTCGATACCTGCTGGTATCACGACGAAGCCGTGCGCGACGCCGGCCAGGATACATCCGACGGCGCCAAGCGCTAAGGCCTATCGTTTTTCCGGTTCGCCGGAAGGAGGGGTAGCTCACGCTTTCCTCTCCCGCATCGTTTTGAGATGCCTCTCCATGGGAGAGCCACTGCGGCTGGGTGATGCCGTATTCCATTTTCCTGTTCGGAGCGCGGCCGTCGGTCTTGCCTGATTGGCGCCTGGTGCCGCGTCTCGGCCTGTGCCGGGACAAAAAACGCCGGGACAAAAAAACGGGATGCCGGAGCATCCCGTCGAGGACTGGAGGAGGACTATGTGCGACGCGGCGGGAGCGCCAGTCGCCTTGTTTTGTTATTCCGCTGCCTGACGCGCCATCGGATTGTTGGGATGCGTCGTCCAGTTGGCATAGTTCGGATCGACGACCTTGCCGGTGCGCTGGTCGAGCGTGCCGGGATCGAGACCGACCATGGTGATGCAGTTCTCGACCGGGCAGACGTTGACGCAGAGATTGCAGCCGACGCATTCGTCTTCCATCACCTCGAAATGCCTGACGCCATTCACGAACTGGGTGATCGCCTGGTGAGAAGTGTCCTCGCAGGCGATGTGGCAGCGACCGCACTTGATGCAGGCATCCTGGTCGATGTGCGCCTTGGCGATGTAGTTGAGGTTGAGGTACTGCCAGTCGGTGACGTTCGGCACGGCGCGGCCGGTGATGTCGTCGAGATTGCGGTGGCCCTTGGCGTCCATCCAGTCGGACAGGCCGGAGATCATTTCCTGGACGATCTTGAAGCCGTAGGTCATCGCCGCGGTGCAGACCTGGACGTTGCCGGCACCGAGCACCAGGAATTCCGCCGCGTCGCGCCAGGTGGTGATGCCGCCGATGCCGGAGATCGGCAGGCCGTGGGTTTCCGGATCGCGGGCGATCTCGGCCACCATGTTGAGCGCGATCGGCTTGACCGCTGGGCCGCAATAACCGCCATGCGTGCCCTTGCCGCCGACCGTCGGGTTCGGTGCGAAATTGTCGAGGTCGACGGAGACGATCGAGTTGATGGTGTTGATCAGCGATACGGCGTCGGTGCCGCCGGCCTTGGCGGCACGGGCCGGCTTGCGGATATCGGTGATGTTCGGCGTCAGCTTGGTGATGACAGGCATGCGGGTGTATTGCTTGCACCAGCGCACCACCATCTCGATATATTCCGGCACCTGGCCGACCGCAGCGCCCATGCCGCGTTCGGACATGCCGTGCGGACAGCCGAAATTAAGCTCGATGCCATCGGCGCCGGTCTCTTCCACCAGCGGCAGGATCGCCTTCCAGCTTTCTTCTTCGCAAGGCACCATGATCGAGGCGATCAGCGCCCGGTCCGGCCAGTTCATCTTCACCTGCTTCATTTCGCGCAGGTTGGTGTAGAGGTCGCGGTCGGTGATCAGCTCGATGTTGTTGAGGCCGAGCAGCCGGCGGTCGGCGCCCCAGATGGCGCCGTAGCGCGGACCGTTGACGTTGACGACCGGCGGGCCTTCCTCGCCGAGCGTCTTCCAGACGACGCCGCCCCAGCCGGCCTTGAAGGCGCGCTCGACGTTGTAGGCCTTGTCCGTCGGCGGCGCCGAGGCCAGCCAGAACGGGTTGGGGGATTTGATGCCGACGAAATTGTTTCTGAGATCAGCCATGGTTCATTCTCCCCTTCAAGCGACGGCAACGGCCGGCTGCGCGGCAGCGGCGAGCAGGCGATGGATCGATTCCGCCGCGTCGCGGCCCTGGGCGACGGCGGAAACCGTCAGGTCCTCGCCGCCGAGCACACAGTCGCCGCCGGCCCAGACATTGTGCGCCGAAGTGCGGCCTTCGGCATCGATGACGATGCGGCCGTTTTCCATGGCCAGGGCGCCAAGGCCTGAGGCCTCGAAGCTCTGGCCGATGGCCTTGAGGATCTGGTCGGCGGCAATGACGCCGGTTTCGCCGGTGCCGACAAGCTTGCCATCGGCGATCTCGGTATATTCGACCTCGATGCCGGCGACATGGCCGTCCTTGGCGATGATCTTCTTCGGTGCCAGCCAGTGGCGGATGATGACACCCTTGGAGCTTGCGAGATCCTGCTCGAATTCCGAGGCGTTCATATGTTCCTTGCCGCGGCGGTAGCAGATCGTCACTTCTTCGGCGCCGAGCAGCTTTGCCTGGACGGCGGCGTCGATGGCGGTCATGCCGCCGCCGAGAACGACGACGCGACGGCCGATGGCGATGTCAGCCTTGTCTTTCGCCTGGCGCAGGCCGGCGATGAAATCGACGGCGTCGCCGACGCCGTCAAGGGTTTCGCCTTCGGTGCGCAGCGCGTTGACGCCGGCAAGGCCGATGCCGAGGAACACGGCGTCGTATTTGGCCGCGAGATCGCCGAGATTGAAGTCGCGGCCAAGTTTCTGGCCATGCCTGACCTCAATGCCGCCGATCGACAGCACGTAGTCGACCTCGCGCTGGGCGAAATTATCGACCGACTTGTAGGTGGCGATGCCGTATTCGTTGAGGCCGCCGGATTTTTCGCGACCGTCGAAAATCACCACCGAGTGGCCTTTCACCGCCAGGCGGTGGGCGGCGGCGAGACCTGCCGGGCCGGCGCCGATGACGGCGATCGTCTTGCCGGTCGGCACGGCGCGCTGGTAGAACTGCTTGTTCTTTTCCATGGCGATGTCGGTGGCATAACGCTGCAGCCGGCCGATCTCGACCGGGCGATGTTCGGCGGTGTTGCGCACGCAGGCCTGCTCGCAGAGGGTTTCGGTGGGACAGACGCGGGCGCACATGCCGCCGAGAATGTTCTGGTCGAAGATCGTGTGGGCCGCACCCAGCGCATTGCTGGTCGAAATCTGCCGGATGAACAGCGGAATGTCGATCGAGGTGGGACAGGCCGTCATGCACGGCGCATCGTAGCAGAAATAGCAGCGGTCGGAGGCAACCAGGGCCTCATGATCGTCAAGGCGCGGATGGAGATCGGAGAAATTCTTGTCATACTCGGCCGGCGACAGGCGGCCAGCTTGTATCCCAGTTTCCAGTCGTCCCATTGAAGTTCCCTCTTTTAGTAAACGGCTAGTGATGAAGAGGGTATCGCAGGATATTTTATTTATCAAACGGTAAAATTTTGAGATAAGGCCGGGATCGTCTGCTGTCGGTCAAGAAAAAACGTTCGTCATTCATTCAGCTTTGTCGGGTCGATAACGCTTGTGCGTCGCATCATTCCGACTATCTCCATGATTTTTCCCATGTTCTTAAAATTATACTCAAAAATTCATGTTTTCATGGGCATGCCGGCAAATGGCGCGAGGTGCCTGCGATTTGCGGGATCGTATAGCGACGGAAAAAATGAAAAATTTCGAATTTTTTGTCGGCAGCCGGAACCTTTTCTGGCGGCGCACGTTCTTCTCGTATCCGGAGGTTATCGCATCGACCCCAATGCGCGCCCCAAAACGCTCCGGACCTCACTCACGGTTCCCCTCCCGGTGAGTGCAAAGACAGCCAGTGTTTCGCCCGAAGCGCTGGCTGTCTTTTATTATGCGTTTTTCCCGCCTCAAGACAGGAGAGCCGCCAGTTTCCGTTGTCAGAAGGCCTGGCCGATCAATTCGAATTCCGTATCGGGGATGGTCAGCCGGTATTCGATGCGGTGCGGCTCAAGCGTGAAGGCGGACCGACCGTTGACGGAAGAGGGCACGACCCTTTCCAGGACGGCGCGTCCGAAACTCTTGTCGTCGAAATCGCTGTTCTGGCGTCCGCCGGCGGTCAGCTCCGTCCACACCACCTCGATGGCGTCATGGCCTTCATAGGTGAGCTTGCGACAATCGATGCTGATCGTGGTGGAGCCGGCGGCAATGGCGCCGTGGGTGGCGGAATTGACAATGAGTTCGTGCAGCGCAAGCCCCAGATGCACGGCGGCGTTGGGTGTCAGATGCGCATTGACGCCCTGGACGCGCAGCGGGCGGGCGCGATCCGGCCAGTAGGGGGCGAACTGCTTTTCGGCAAGCTCGAACAGATAGGCGCCGCGCCAGCTGGAATCCGTCACGAGATCCTGCGAATTGGACAAGGACTGCAGCCGGCCGCGAAATTTCACGAGGAAATAATCCAGCGAAATCGTATGCCGTGCCGTCTGCATGGCAATGCCCTGGATGATCGCCAGCAGGTTTTTCGAGCGATGCGACAGTTCGCGCAACAAAGATTTCAGCACGCGTTCGCGATGGCGGCTGTCGGTGACGTCGGAGATGATCGACAGCACGCCGAGGCGTTCGCCGTCGCGGGTCTGCTGCAGCTTCAACTCGTAGATCTTGAGTCCCTCAGGCGTCTTCCACTCGATTTCGGTGGTCGTCGGCTCACCGCTCTTCAGCACGGCGGCCTTGACTGCGACCAGCCGCCGCCCGTCGTCCTCGCCGAAAAGGGCACGGTCGTCCATGCCGATGAGGCCGGCCGAAACGTCGAAATGTTCCGGCAGGTTCTCGGCGTAACGGATGGCCAGCTCGCCATCCTGATGAATAAGACCTATGCCCGCACCATAAAGGGCGCGTTCCAGGGTCACGGCCTTGCATTCGGTGGTGAATGTCGGGCCCGAAATCGATTGATTACTCACATAACAGCCTTTCCTCAGCCCCGCTTCGGCGTCAGGCGTGAAGCGGGAGCCGACAGCAGTCCGTAATCGCCGGAACGGGCAGGGCCGGCAGGCGCCGGAATTCCTCGTCGCGCAATGTGCGGCTGGAACGGATCAAGCGCCCTGCCTCCGGCTGGAGGCCGCGTCAAGCGGCCGCCCGTGTGCTTTCATTAAAGAAGAGTGCCTGGCTGATCAAAGCCTTGACCATGTCCGGATTGAACGGCTTCGTCACGAGGAATGTCGGCTCCGGCCTTTCACCGGTCAGCAGGCGCTCGGGGAAGGCAGTGATGAAGATGACGGGAATCGAGCTGTTCTTGAGGATGTCGTTGACGGCGTCGATGCCGGAGCTGCCGTCCGCCAGCTGGATATCGGCAAGCACCATGCGCGGATGCGTGGTGTTGTAGAGTTTGACGGCCTCGGCATGGGTGCGGGCGATACCGGTGACGCGGTGGCCAAGGCTCTCCACCATCTGCTCGATGTCCATGGCGATGAGCGGTTCGTCTTCGATGATCATGATATCGGTGGCGACCTGCCGCGAAATCTCCTGGGACGCCTCGTCGAGCAGCAGGAACACGTCCTTTTCGCTCAGGCTCAGGATTTCGGCGATCTCGTCGACGCGGAAATTCTCCACCGAAGCGAGAAGGAAGGCTTGCCGGGCTGCCGGCGGCACCTTGGAAAGATTGAGCGAGGCCCGCTGTTCCCAGGCATACGGCGACACCGGCTCGGGGACGGAGACGACGGCGGAACCAAAAAGATCGGTATAGAGTTTATAAAGTGCGACACGGTCGTCCGAGGACTGCGGAAAAATGCTGATATCTGCGATGATCGCCTCGAGAACCGCGGCAACATAGGCATCCCCGGAGGTCTGGGTGCCCGTCAGCGCACGGGAATAACGCCGCAGGTAAGGAATGTGCGGCGCAATTCGAGTAGAAAGTGTCATTGAAAAACTCCCAATTAAGTCGCCCCGAAGCGGGTACCAATCGCACGGTTAACGCAGCGTTTCGAAAAAAGTTCCGGTCGCCCCGGAACTTTTTTACCGTCTGGCGCATTATATAGCCGATTGCCGGTTTGGGTGCTGTTCAAAATGACCATGGATCATGAAATGAACCGAACGCCACGAATTGGCGCGCATGAGGACTCGGGGACATCGCGGTCGCGCTGGCGATTTCGGCTTGTCGAGAGTAACGACCATTCAGCAACGCACAAGAGCGAAATATTGATGATGAACAACAAGAAAGAGGATCACGAGATCCGCCGGAAAGAGAATGGCCATGCCGGCGATATCCTTGATCCAAATAACCAGATCGGAATCCGGCTCCGGTCCTTGTATTCGGCGGTGCAGGAGGAGGTCATACCCGATCGGTTTCTGGATTTGCTTGAAAAGCTCGACCAGGTCGAACGCCTGTCTTCCGAAAAAGTTGGCAAGTGAGGTCTGTGATGACGGAATCGCAACCAAGCTTCAAGAGGGAGCTGCTGGCATCCCTTCCGAGTCTCCGTGCTTTTGCAATCTCCCTGATCGGTCGCCATGACCGCGCCGACGATCTTGTCCAGGACACGATCATGAAGGCCTGGGCAAAGCAGGATCATTACCAGATGGGCACCAACATGAAGGCCTGGCTGTTCACGATTCTGCGCAACGAACTGTTCAGCCAGATGCGTAAGCATGGCCGCGAGATACAGGACAGCGACGGCGCATTCACCGACTCGATGGCGACCCATCCGTCGCAATACGGGTCGATGGACCTGCAGGATTTCCGCCGGGCGCTGGAAAAGCTTCCGCCGGACCAGCGGGAAGCCGTGGTTCTCGTCGGCGCTTCCGGTTTTTCCTATGAGGAAGCGGCCGAAATCTGCGGCTGCGCTGTCGGCACGATCAAGAGCCGCGTCAACCGCGCCCGTCTCAGACTGCAGGAATTGCTGCAGGTCACCGGCGAGGGCGACTACGGGCCAGATGCGACATCGGCTCCGCTCACGTCGAAGGCGTTTGCCTTCTGACGTGGTGCTCAAGGTCGGTTTTCTCGAAGTCTGACAAAGCGCATAAAACGTCTCCAGCGTCATCCCCGGTCTTGTGCCGGGGATGACGCCGTTGATGTGACGCGCTTAATTTTTGTTTCGGGGTTTGATGAGGTTTGAGGCGACGATGCCGAACGCGAGGGCTGCGGTCAGCAGCGGCTGCGACCGGATGACCGACAGGCTTGCGGCGATCGTCGATTCAAGCGCAAGGCGCCTTTCCCTTGCCCGCCGCTCCTCGATCTTGTTGATGATCGCCATGACGACGAGAATGATCAATCCGAGAACCAGCGTGCCGACCGCGATCGCCAGCGCGGCGAAGATCGGATCGCGGCGCACTGACAGCCAAAGGGCCAGCGCGATCAGGCCGAAAAGATAGGTTGTCAGGAAAAGCAGGCCCGATACCGCCAGGAGAATGCCGTTGCGCCGGGTGCGCGCAACGGTTCTGCGGACGTTCGAGGCGGCCAGGGTCCCGAGAAGGCCGATCAGTCCATTCATGTCAGCGCCTTGCCAGGAGGGCAAACAGCACGCCGACGGCAGCGGCGGCGCCGATGGTGGCGAAAGGATGCCGCTGAACGGTGCGCCGCACTTCCTCTCCGCCGCGGGCATAAAGATCGCGCATTTCCTGCAGCATGTCCTCGCTGGAACTCAGCAGGTCTTCGATGCCGGCTTCGGCTTGCTTGCGGACATATTTTCCCTGTTTCTGGCCTTTCTCGCGGATGAGCTCCGTCAGCGATGCCAGCTCTTCCCGCAAAGCTTCGACTTGCTCGTCGAGGGTTGCTCCGACGTTTTCGAGGGTGCCGTTGCGCTTGCTGCCGCGCATGGATTGGAGAATGGAAGGTGCCATTGTGTCGCTCCCTGTCTAGCCTTGGTTGGAGGCCGGGGTTACCGGCAGATGATGCGCAAACGAAATCCCGGCCATTGTAATGCCTGTTTGCGGAATACGCACGGGTTAACGTGCGCTGCGGCAAAGAGTTCCGAGGAGACGGGAAAATGCGTGCCGGGGCGGGCGCCGGAGGGCCATTGGCCATGCGCTCAGCGGTTGGCGCTGTGGGCGAGGACGAACGGCGTTCCGTCCGACGGCACCTGGTTGACGCGCAGCGGGCAGCCGAACACCATCTCCAGCGTATGATCGGTGAGCACGTCGCGGATCGGGCCTGCCGCGGCAAGCTGTCCCTTCTTGAGCAGGATCATCTGGTCGCAGAAAAGCGAGGTCAGGTTGAGATCGTGCATCACGGCGATGACGCCGCCGCCGCGGCGGCAGAAATCGCGCGCCAGCCGCATGATGGTCAGCTGGTGGCTGACGTCGAGGCTGGAGACCGGTTCGTCGAGCAGAAGCCAGCAGGGCTTGCCGTCGACGACCGGCTGCGGGATCTGGCAGAGTACGCGGGCCAGCTGGACGCGCTGCTGCTCGCCGCCGGACAGCTCCTGGTAGAAGCGGCCCTCGAAACCGATGAGATCGACGGCGGCCAGCGCGTCTGCGGCCAGCCGCATCGTTTCGGCCGTATTGCCGGCGCGGCCGGTGGTCAGCCCCATGGCGACGATTTCGCGCACGGTGAAGGGAAACGAGATGTTGCTGGCCTGCGGCAGCACGCCGCGCAGTTCGGCAAGCTGCCAGGCGGCGAGGCTTGCGGTTTCGATGCCGTTGAGGCGCACCGAGCCCTTGTGCGGCAGTTCGCCGGAGATCGCCTTGAGCGTCGTCGTCTTGCCGGAGCCGTTCGGACCGGCGATGGCCGTCAGCTGCCCTGCGGGGGCGACGAAGGAGATGTCGCGCACGATCGGCTTGCCCGAAAGGCTGACGGAAAGGTTGGAAACCTCGATCATGAAAACTGTCTTACAGGCTGAGGCGCGAACGGTTTCGCAGCAGGATCCACAGGAAGAACGGGCCGCCGACTGCCGAGGTGATGATGCCGATCGGCAGTTCCGCCGGCGCGACGAGCGTGCGGGCGATCACATCGGCAAACAGCAGCAGCGAGCCGCCGAGCAGGGCTGCCGCCGGCAGCAGGAAACGGTGATCCGGGCCGATCACCAGCCGCAGAAGATGCGGCACGACGATGCCGACGAAGCCGATGCCGCCGCTGACGGCCACCGACGCGCCGGTGGAAGCCGCGACGCTGACGATGGCGATGTTCTTCAGCTTCTGAACCGGAACGCCCATGTGGAAGGCGGCGGCTTCGCCCAACGTGATGGCGTTGAGGCCGCGGGCAAGGAAGGGGACGACGGCGAGGCAGAGCAGCATGATCGGCCCGCCCGCCAGGATCTTCGTCCAGGTGGCGCCGGCGATCGAGCCCATGCTCCAGAAGGTGAGGTCGCGCAGCTGCTTGTCGTCGGCCATGTAGATCAGCACGCCGGTGAGCGCCATGGCGAGCGCGCCGAGCGCGATGCCGGCAAGCAGCATGGTGGCGACCGAGGTCTGGCCGTTGCGGGTCGCCACCCGGTAAAGCACCAGCGTCGTCACCAGGCCGCCGAGAAAGGCTGCGGCCGGCAGGGCGAAGATGCCGAGCGCCTGGTAAATGGGTGCGGCGACCGTGCCGCCCAGCACGATCATCGAGACGGCGCCCAGGCTCGCGCCCGAGGAGACGCCGACCAGGCCGGGATCGGCCAGCGGGTTGCGGAACAGGCCCTGCATCACCGCGCCGGAAACGGCGAGCGAGCCGCCGATTATGAAGCCGAGGATGGCGCGCGGCAGACGGATGTCGAAGACGATGATCCGGTCACGCGCGCTCATCGCCGATTCGCTCGCCTGTCCGCCGATCAGTTCGCGGACGACGTCGAAGGCCGAGGCGTCCGACGCGCCCGTCGTCATCGAGAACAGGATGGACAGAAATGACCCCACGACCAGCGCGGCGATGACCAGCACGGCCAGTTGCGAACGGTCGCCGGCGCGGTAGTGCGCCTGCAGCCGGCCGACATAGGCGGCAAACCGGTTCTCGTTTCGCGCTGTATCGTGGATGAACATATCAGCCCCCGTAGACGGACTTGGTCAGCTCACGGACGGCACTTGCCGTGCGTGGGCCGAAACCGAGCATGTGCAGGCCGTCCATGCGGATGATCGCCTTGTTCTGCGCGGCGGGCGTCAGCCCGAGTGCCGGATGGGCGATGATTTCCTGCACGCCGGCGTCGTGGTTGCCGCCGCGCTCCATCATCAGGATGACGTCCGGCTTGGCTTCGATGATCGCCTCGTCAGTCAGCGGCTTGTAGCCGGGGAAGGTGCCGACGGCGTTGACCAGGCCGGCAAGCTTCAGGATGCCGTCGGCCGCCGTGCCGGTGCCGGAGGCCATCACCCTGCCGTTCTGCATGCTGAGGACGAAGATCACCCGTTTGCGCTCGTTTTCCGGCCGCTTGGCGGCCTCGGCGATCGCCGCATCGAGATCGGCCGCAACGCTTTCCTCAAGCGTCTTCGCCTTGTCTTCTACGTGCAGAAAGGCGCCGACGGCTTCGATCTTCTTCAGGATGCCGTCGCGGTCGAAGGTTTCCGGAACCATTGCGAAAGGTACGCTGGCGCTTTTCAGCACGCTCAGCGCCTCCGGTGGGCCGGAACCTTCGATAGCGATGATCGCCGACGGATTGACGGCGAGAACCCCTTCCGGCGACAGCGCGCGCATGTAGCCGACGTCAGGCAGCTTCGTGACCGCCTCGGGATACAGGCTGGTCGAGTCGCGCGCCACCAGGCGGCCCTCTTCGCCGAGCGCATAGATGATCTCGGTCACGGCGCCGCCGATGGACACCAGCCGCGACGTATCGGCCGGCTTGGTCTCGTCGGCCCTAGCCGGTGCCGCGAAGGGAAGCGCCAGCACGACGCCGGCCAGCACCAGCTGGCGAAGTGTCGTGCGTCGGGCCGTCTTGAAGGGTCTCGTCATCATGCCGTCCTCAGGCTGCTACGCTTGCATCCGCACGTGGCAGATTTTCGACGAGCGAGCGCCATGCCTCGCGTTCGCCGGAACCTTCCTGCCGCTTGCCGAAAAACTGGATGATCATCTCGCCCTTGGCATTAAAGGCCTCGACCGAGGTGACGGTGCCGTCGGAGGTCGGCTTGCGCACGGCCCATGCTTCGGCGATGTGGTCCTGGCGCAGGTGCAGGTGGAAGCTCGGATCGAGCACGTTGATCCACGGGCCCATCGCCTGGATGTTGGACACCGGGCCGCCATGGATCTGCACCATGCCGCGGTTGGCGACGAACACCATGATCGGCAGGTCTTCGGTGGCGGCCGCGCCGTTCAGCATCTCGGTGACGGCGCCGGGTGCCAGCTGCCAGGCATAATCCTGGCCGACGATGCGCACGGCGGTCTGGCGGGCGATCTTCAGCTTCTTCAGCATGCCGAAGAACTGGTGGGTATCGGTCATCTGGCTCCAGTGCTCGCGCAGGGTCTCCGAGGTGACGTTCGGATCATAGTCGTCGCTGCTGGTGATCTCTTCGGCAACGAAATCCTGCGACTGGTCCTCGATACGGAAATCCGAAACGATGGCGTGATAGGCGGCAACATCGGAAGCAGGGCGCAGGTGCAGCTTGAACACCGCGTCGCCGGCCTTGTCGAAATATTGCAGGCTGAGACGTTCCTGCTCGCCATCCTTCTTGGTGACGGCGAAACCATGCGCCCAGACCTTGTTGAAGATGCGCATGTCCATGTTTTCGCCGAGCGTCAGCGACACCATCTCGGAGATCTTGATGGTTTCGAAGACGCCGATCTTTTCATGGACGGCGCTTTCGTTGCGGGTCAGCGCCATGACTTCGCCGAGTTCCTTGACGCGTTCGAGAAGCCGGTTCGGGCTGGCGTCGATGCGGGTCACCGTGAGCCCGGTTTCGGCGGCGACCAGTGCCGCCTCCGAAATACAGAGATTGGCTGCGAGGTCGCGCTCGCGGAGCTTCGGATTTTCCGCCCGGTATGCACGGATTTCTGCGGGGGTCGGTTGTTTGGTCTCGGTCATGTCGAATGCCTATTTGTTGAGGATCAGTTTGCCCTGGCGGGTAATTTTCATACGGTAGAGAGCGCCTTCATGGCGGATGATGACTTCGCTATCGCCGCCAAACAGGTCGGAGGTGTCGATCACCCGCGGGCCGTCGTCGACAGGGCGGACGGGTGTGCGATCGCTCGGTTTGTCAATCTTTTCGGTAATCATCTCGCAGCGGCAATATTGTCTCGGCGGAGGGGCTGACAGCCTCTCCTGTGTGAATTATCTTGACTCTCATAATCAAGCTTAACTAAGGAGGCAATAGCGGATCAAAAAAGTCAACTTTCAAATTGCAATTTTTGATCAATGATTCAATATGCTGGCAACCGGGCGGATGAGCGCGCCGGACGGAAAAACGGGTGAGATGAGATGAAGAATCTGGGTGTGCTCGCTATCTCGGCGGCGATGGCAATGGTCACGGCCGGCGCGGCCTTCGGTCAGGACGCAACGGCTGCTGCCGGGCTCGACGTCGAGCTCAACGCGCTGGTTCCCTCCCAGAAGGGTTGCATGATGACCTTCATCGCAAAGAATTCCATGCCGACGCCGCTCAAGAAGATTTCCTTCGAACTGGCGTTCTTCAACGAGAAGAACATCGTCGACCGCATCACTGTCCTCGATTTCCGTGATCTTCCCGTCAACAAGAAGCGGGTGCGCCAGTTCGACATGCCGGGCGTCAAGTGCGAGACCATCAGCCGCATCCTGATCAACGACACGCCGGTCTGTGATGGCGCGGCACCCGGCGAATGCATGAAAAACCTGGTGACGCGCTCGCAAATCTCCGTTCCGTTCGAAGGTTGAACGGTCATGGGGGAGACAGGGGCATCCGGATCGCCTTTGGTTTCGGGTTTGCCTGCCTGCCCCCGCAGTCTGATGACGACGGCAGACGCCGCTTCGGCGGCAAGCCGGAGGATCGCGCATGATCTATTCTAGAAAACTGCGGCTGACCGCCGCGTCGCCGGCTTTGCCCAATACCGGGCCCAGTGCCGGCGAAGGCATGAACGACAACACGCCCGGCTTGATGGCCGGGCACGAGATGTCGGATCTCACCGGCGTCCCGCGCCAGCCCGCCAGCGAGTCGGCGCTGCATTATGCCCGCGTCTCGCAAATCGGCTCCTTCCCTGAACATGCCGCCGAAGCCAGCGAGCCGGAAACGACGCACAGCGTCGATGCCGTGCCGGAAAAGCCTGCCCCGACGATACGGCGTCGGGTCGGCCGAACCCTGACCGCAAGCCTCGTTTCCCTCGTGGCGCATGCGGCCATCTTCAGCTTCCTCGCAGCCACCATGGTGGCGGAGCCGGAAGAGCCGCAGGAAGAAGCCGGTGCAGTGGTCAGCGTCACCATTCTCGGCGATGCGGAGTTCGACCAGCTTGCCGCCGGCGATCCGGAGATCGTTTCCGCCGAGGAGGTCGAGCCGGACATGGTCGAGCCGGCCGAGCCCGAGGCAGTCGAGACAGAGGCCGTCGAACCCGTCGAAACGGCGGAAGCCGTTCCGGTCGAAACCCAGCAGGCCGAACCGGTGGACACACAGCAGGCCGAGCCTGTGGAAACCACCGAAGCGCAGCCGGTGGAGGCCGAGCCGACCGAACCGGTGGAAATGGTGACGGAAGCCGTGCCCGTCCAGTCGTCGATCGTCGAGACCGAAGCGGTTGCCGCGCTGGAGCCCGAGGTTCTGACCTCGGCGGTGCCGGCCGAGCCGATCGTCACCCAGCCGATCGCGTCGGCGCTTCCCGAGACCGTCGAAGTGACCGAGGCGACCCCCGTCACGCCGACGGTCCAGCCCGTCGAGACGGTGGAGGTGACGGAAGCCACGCCGGTCCAGCCCGTCGAGAAGCCGATCGAAGAGATCAAGCCGGTGGAAGAAAAGCCGGTTGCCAAGAAACCTGTCGAGAAGAAACCTGTCGAGAAGAAACCGGTTGAAAAGCCCAAGCAGAAGCTTGTGGAAAAACCGAAGAAGAAGCCGGATACCAAGCGCCAGGCCGGCGCCCAGGGCGATGCCCGCCAGGATCGCAAGAAGGGATCGGCCGACGGCCAGGAACAGGCGAGCGAAAACCAGAACGGTTCGAAGAATTCCGGCCGCAGCTCGAACGCCGGCAGTGCGGCGGTCGCCAACTATCCCGGCAAGGTACAGTCGAAGATTCGCCGCTCAGTGCGGGTTCCCTCCGCCTTCAAGCGCGAAAAATCGTCGATCAGCGTCCGTGTCCGGCTGACGATCGGTTCCTCGGGGTCGCTGACCTCGCTGTCCGTCGCCCGCAGCTCCGGCGTGCCGGAACTCGACAAGGCGGTGCTCGACGGTGTCCGCCGTGCCTCGCCATTCCCGCCGCTGCCGGCGGAATGGGGCAAGCCGAGCTGGTCCTTCTCCCAGGAAGTGCAAGTTACCGGACGATAACCTGCAGCTGTCGTCCCAGACCCGCGACGCCCCTGCCGTCGCGGGTTTTTTCATGCCTACGGAAGCGTGAAATAATATGATGAAAAGAGTCTACTTTATACTTTACTCTTATAATCAAGTTTATTAGGGTCCAGCCGCGTTGACGAGTCAGCGCGACCGTCGAAACAGCGAAACGGGTGCAGGATGGCCAAGAAGTTCAAGAAGGGTTCCGACCGCAACAGCCGTGAGGAGGCGCAGCCGCAGGCGGCCGCAGTCGACAACGGCAGATCGAGCCTCGATGGCCGCAGCTTCCTTTATGTCGGTGGACGGGACTGCCAGGTGGCACACCTGCGCCAGATCGCCAGCAGCTACGGTGCCGAGCTTATTCATCATGACGGCGGGCTGCGTGAGGCCGTGTCGCGCATCGACACCGTCCTGCCTTCGGTGGATTGCGTCTTCTGCCCGATCGACTGCATCAGCCACGACGCCTGTCTGCGCGTGAAGAGCGGCTGCAAGAAGTTCGGCAAGGCATTCATTCCCTTGCGCAACGGCAGCAAGTCGAGCCTGGAGCGCGCGCTCCTGACCATGCACGAACGAGATACAAAATGAGCGACGAGTGCCATAACGGCTTCATGATGATCGGCCTGCACAAGCTGGCGGCGCAGAACGGCGACGGCCTGGTGCCGGAACTGTATGAACTGCTGCGGCGGGATCATCTGAAACGGTTGCAATATCCGAATGTGGAGACCTTCCCGGCCTGGGAAGCGCGCCGGCCGGGCGAAGAGCCTGTCGAGCCGCTTGGGGATGCCGCCCGCGACGGCAAGAATATCGTTGCTTTCGCTGCCAAAACCGGAGAAAAAAGCTCAAGGAAACGGCAAGTCTGAGAGAGGCAACAATGTTTGTAGCGATGAATCGGTTCAAGGTGGCAGTCGGGTCGGAAACGGCTTTCGAGGATATCTGGCGCAACCGCAATTCGACGCTTTCGGAAATGCCGGGTTTCCAGCAGTTCCACATGCTGCGCGGCAAGACCAATGCCGACGAGGGGTACACATTGTACGCCTCGCACACGATCTGGGAAAGCGAGCAGCATTTCTCCGACTGGACCAAGTCGGAAAATTTCCGTGCTGCCCATCGCAACGCCGGCGACCACAAGGCGATCTATCTCGGACCGCCGTCCTTCGAAGGCTTCAATGCCGTCGAAGGCATCTGAGCGGAAACGCGCGGGACCCGGTTGGTATCGAGGTCCTGCCGGGTTTCCCAGTGCTGGCGGCCCTCAGGCCGCCCGCCGGCCGGCGATGAAGCCGAGACCCACGGCAAGCCAGCCCGTCATCATCGTCATGCCGCCCGCAGGTGCTGCCATCGGGAACAATGCCGTGCCGTTGTAATGGCGATACAGCAGATCGCCGGCAAACAGCAGCGTGCCGATGCCGAGCAGCACGCCGGCGATCGGGGCGGTGCGGAAGCGTTCGAGGCTGGCGGCCAGCGCCACCAGGGCAGGGGCATGCGCAAGGCACATGGTGGAAGCATTGCCGAGCAGATGGCCGTCGCCGAGATGGGAAGCGGCCGCCGCAAGGCCGACGCCCGCCATTCCCAGCACGCCGGCGGCAAGAAGAAGCAGGGGGCGGATGATGGTGCCTGATGTCGTCATGGAATTTCCCGGAATAGGTCCGCCGTGGCCGAATGGCGTCGAAAAAGCGGTAGAAGCGAAATCAATATAGTGCGTGCTGGACGGACGCCGCCGAGGCGGCGTCAGGTCTGGTTCTGCATATGGTGGGCAAGGCGTTCCACCGGCGCCCAGATGATCTCGCGCAGCTTTTCGCTGGCGATCGTCTCGTCCATCGCCTGGCGGAAGCAGAGCAGCCACTCGTCGCGCTCTGCCGGCCCGATCTCGGCGACGAAATGGCGCCGCCGCAGCATCGGATGGCCGCGTTTGTCGGTGTAGAGCGGCGGGCCGCCGAGATAGCCGGTCAGGTATTCGTAGAGTTTTTCCCGTGAGCCGGAAAGATCGGGCGGATGGATAGCCCGGCAGCGCGCCGCTTCCGGCAACGTGTCCATCAGGCTGTAAAAACGGTCGGTGAGCGCCCTGATCGTCGCATCGCCGCCGATGGCTTCGTACAATGTGATCGTCTCTTCGGACACCGGGCGCTCCTTTTTGTTCGTTTTGCCCGTTTCTTTTTGCTGCCGCAATGCCGTTGATGCTGATGCGTCGTTTCGGCGCGTCGGGACCTGTCTTGAGCGGCGTTGATGAATGGGAATTGACAAAACCGTCCGGACGGTCTTTTATATGCCATGTCAGAATCGCACCGTCGTAAGAAACAGCCGCAACTCGTCCGCCGTCAGCTTGTCGACGTCGCGGCGCAGCTGGCGTTCGAGCGCGGTATCGGTGCGGTGACGCTCGATGCGGTGTCCGAGGCGGCGGGTGTCAGCAAGGGCGGTCTCCTGCACCATTTCCCTGGCAAGGTGGCGTTGCTCGACGGTCTTTTCGACCGGCTTGTCGACGAGCTGGATGCGGCGATCGAGGCGGCGATGATCGTCGATCCCCTGCCGCACGGGCGTTTTACGCGCGCCTATCTGCAGGTGGTGGCCGATCTCAAGGAGAAGCCGGGAGAGAACCGCCAATGGGCGGGCCTCACCATGGCGCTGCTCAACGAGCCGCACCTGCGGGCGCGCTGGCGTCAATGGGTCGACCGGCGGGCGGGAGAGTATGTCGGCACGGATTCGTCGCTGAACGCCGCCATCGTGCGGTTTGCCGCCGACGGTCTGTGGCTGGCGGACATGGTCGGCAGCCACGATCTGAGCGCCGAAACGCGGAGTGCCCTGATCGAGCGCCTGTCGGCATTGACGCTCTCCTGAGCGGTTCCAGAGGAATTTCACCATGAACCCCGCATTCGTCTACGGCCTGCTGTTTGTCGCGGTAGCGCTTGAGGTCGTCGGAACATCGGCCTTGCAGATGTCGCAGCAGTTCAGCCGGCTGTGGCCGTCGCTGCTGGTGTTCGCCTGCTACGGCGGCGCCTTCTATTGCCTGTCCTTCGTCCTGCGCACCATCCCGGTCGGCATCGCTTATGCGATCTGGAGCGCGCTCGGCATCGTGCTGATCTCCGTGGTCGGTTTTGTGCTGTTCCGCCAGAAACTCGATCTGGCGGCAATCATCGGGCTCGGTTTCATCATTCTCGGCGTCTTGATCGTCAACCTGTTCTCCAAATCCGTTTCGCACTGAAAATTCCGGGCGGCTGCGGTTGGAATGTGTCTCCGGGCGGTCGGGCCGCGCCCTCGTCTCATGCATTTCCGTTGTCCCTGATGGAACAACTTCGTTTTGAAGTGCTTTGAAGCGAGACCGTTTTTATGATTTTGCATTGCAGAAGGAGAAGCCGTCATGGCGATACGTACGGTGGTGTGGGGCGAGAACATCCATGAGCAGACCAACAAGGTCGTAGCCGGGATCTACCCGAACGGAATGCACAACACGATTGCCGACGCGCTGAACGGCGACGGGGCGATCCACGCGACGACGGCCACCCTGCAGGAGCCGGAGCATGGCCTGAGCGAAGCGCGGCTTGCCGAGACCGACGTCCTGACCTGGTGGGGCCACAAGGACCACGGCGCCGTCGACGATGCGGTGGTCGAGCGTGTCGCCCGGCGTGTCTGGGAAGGCATGGGCCTCATCGTCCTGCATTCGGGGCATTTCTCGAAGATCTTCAAGCGGCTGATGGGCACGCCCTGCGCGCTGAAATGGCGCGAGGCGGGCGAGCGCGAACGCATCTGGGTCGTCAACCAGGGCCATCCGATCGCAGCCGGTCTCGGCGAACATTTCGAGCTCGAAAACGAAGAAATGTACGGCGAGCAGTTTTCGGTGCCGGAGCCCCTGGAAACCGTGTTCATCTCCTGGTTCCAGGGCGGCGAGGTGTTCCGCTCCGGCCTGACCTGGCGGCGCGGAACCGGCAACATCTTCTATTTCCGCCCCGGCCATGAAACCTATCCCAGCTATCATGACGCCAACGTCAAAAAGGTGCTGATCAACGCCGTCAAATGGGCCTACAATCCGCAAAATTCCTTTAAATCCATTCACGATGCGCCGAACGTGCCGGTCGAAAAGGCATTGGAGCCCATCGAGGAGCGTGGCCCGAAGCTGCATGAGGCTGGCGAGGCCGGATACCGCTAAGGACGAATGGCATGCGTCTCTTGATTCTCGGAACGGGCGGCATGGCCAATAGCCATGCCAAAAATTTCAAGGCGATCGACGGGGTCGACGTCGTCGGCGCCGTCGATGTCGACAAGGCACGCGTCACCGCCTTTGCCGATATGCATGATATCGGGATGCGGTTCACCTCGCTTGAGGAGGCCATCGCCTGGGGTGAATTCGACTCGGCGACGAACGTCACGCCGGATCGTGCCCACCATCCGACCAGCCTGGCGCTGATCGCGGCGGGGAAACACGTCATGTGCGAGAAGCCGCTGGCGGAAACCTACGAGAAGGCGATGGAGATGACCGAGGCGGCGGAAGCGGCCGGCGTCATCAATATGGTCAACCTGACCTATCGCAACGTCGCGCCGCTGCAGAAGGCCCGTGAGATCGTGCTGTCGGGCGAGATCGGCAGCGTCAAGCATGTCGAGGCTTCCTACCTGCAGAGCTGGCTGGTTTCACGTGCCTGGGGCGACTGGCGCACGGAATCGCAATGGCTCTGGCGTCTCTCCACCGGCCATGGCTCCAACGGCGTGCTTGGCGATATCGGCATCCATATCCTCGATTTCGCCTCCTTTGGCGCGGCGAGCGAGATCGAGAGCGTATTCGCCCGGCTGAAGACTTTCGACAAGGTGGCGGGCGGGTCGATCGGCGAATACAAGCTGGATGCCAATGACAGCTTCACCATGTCCGTCGATTTCGCCAACGGGGCGCTGGGCGTCGTGCACGCCAGCCGCTGGGCGACCGGCCACCTCAACGAGTTGCGCCTGCGCGTCTACGGCGAAAAGGGCGGGCTGGAGGTGAGCCACAGCACGGAAGGTTCGTCGTTGCGCGCTTGCATGGGAGACGATGCCGAAACGGCGACATGGCGCATCCTCGATGCCGGCGTGGTGCCGACCAACTATATGCGTTTTGCCGAGGCCGTCCGGCTCGGCGTGCAGCCGGATCCGGATTTTCGCCACGCCGCCAACCTGCAGCGGGCACTGGACCTGGCGATCCTCACGGAAAAGGAACGCTGCGAGCGGCGGCTCTCCTAAGCGTCACGTCCAGGCGTAGCGGATGATGTGGAAGAACACCGGCGCGGCGAAGACCAGGCTGTCGGTACGATCCAGCATGCCGCCATGGCCTTCGATCATGTGTCCCCAGTCCTTGACGCCCCGGTCGCGCTTGATGGCGGAGGCGACGAGGCCGCCGAGAAAACCCATGATGCAGGCGAGTGCCGCCAGCGCACCGGCCTCGACGGGTGAAAACGGCGTCAGCCAGAACAATCCCGCACCGAGCAGCGAGGCGCTGAGAATGCCGCCGATCAATCCTTCCCAGGTTTTCGACGGCGAGACATTGGGCGAGATGCGGTGCTTGCCGAACAGTTTTCCGAAGATGTACTGCAACACGTCGCTGCCCTGCACGGTGGCGATCAGGAAGGCGATCAACAGCAGGCCGCGGCCGTTGTTGCCGGGAATGTCGAGGGTGACCAGCGCCGGCACGTGGCTGATGCAGTAGACGGACAGCATGATGCCCCATTGCTGCTCGCTGATGCGTTCGAGGAAGCGCGAGGTGTCGCCCCAAAGCGCCGTCAGCGCCGGCATGGCGAGGAAGCAGTAGACGGGGATGAAGATCGAATAGAGGCCGTACCAGTCGATCCAGACGAGGTAATATTGTAGGGGCACGATGACCAGGAACATGCCGAGCAGCACCCAGTGATCGCTGCGCCGCGTGTGGGTCAGCGTCACATATTCCCGGAGGGCCGCAAAGGAGACCAGCGCGAACAGGATGATCACGCCGCCTTCGCCGAACAGGAAGGCGATGGACATGGCGGCGATCATCACCCACCAGGCGCGGATGCGGACGTTGAGGTTGACGAGCGTCGACGACAGCGGTTTCGGGCTGCGCCAGGACAGGATGCCGGCCACCAGGCTTGCCGTGACGAGCACGGCCATCAGGCCGACGAACAGCCTGCTCATTTCCGACATCATTCCTGTTCTCCGTTGGTTTGCGATCTGAGGCCGAGCAGGGCATTCTGCGCCCTGTGCAGGAAATCCTTGCGGTCCTCGCCGGGCGTCAGCGCGATCGGCGCGCCGAAGATGACGCGGCAGAGCAGCGGCACCGGCAGGAATGCGCCCTTCGGCAGCACCCGCGACATGTTTTCGATCCAGCACGGCACCAGTTCGACATCCGGCCGGGCGGCGGCGAGGTTGTAGAGGCCGGAACGGAAGCGCAGGATCGGCTCCTCCGTCATGTTGCGCGTGCCTTCGGGGAAGAAGATCAGCGATTCTCCCCGCTCCAGCGCGTCCAGCATCACCGCCATCGGATCCTGGCTGCGCTCCACCCAGTTGCGTTCGACCAGCACGGTGCGCAGCAGGTATCCAGAGAGGAAACGGCGCAGGCGTCCCTTGCGCCAGTAATCGGCACCGGCAACGGCGCGGGTGCGCGCCCGGTCCTCCGGCCTCAGGCAGGAGGAGAGCAGGATGAAATCGCCGTGGCTTGCATGGTTGGCGAAATAGATGCGCTGCCTTTCCGACGGCGCGCTGCCGACCCAGATCGGAATGACGCCGGTGATGGCACGCGACAGCCCGGCCAGGAAGGCGCCGAACAGCGATTGCGACAACGCCTTGTGATCGAATGTCAGCATGCAACCGGCCCCTCGACCGCATCGACGAGCAGGATGGCGTAGACGAGCAGGCCGGCCGCCAGGGCGAAACGCTGCCGCCAGACGATGCCGCGGCTGCCGGAGAGGCGGGCGGCGAACGGGCGCGGCTCGGATGCGGCGGCGCGCAGGCCGAACCGGGCGAGGCTGTCGTCGACGGCGGCAAGGCCGGATCGTTCGTCGGGATGCGAGCCGGCCAGCCGGAACAGCAGGGCATCGAAAATCAGGTGAAGGGAGAAGGCGAGTGCGGCGAGCGTGAAGGCGAGCAGCAGCCACCAGCCGAGCGGCCTGGAAAAACCATGCGCGCCGGCCGTCACCGGGGCGAGGGCAAAAACGAGCAGGCAGACCACGATCCCGAACAGGCCGTTGCGGCGGAGACCGGTCGATGTCTGCATGGCGGTGGATGTCCAGTCCAAGGCGTTCCCTCTCAGGTGGCGATCATGTCGGGCTGCAGATGGATGCGGCGACCGGCTTGCGTGATGCGGGCGACGGCGGCGGAGGCATCGCCGGCGCGGCCGGTCGCCACCAGCCATGTGCCGATGACGGCGGCGCTGCGCTGGAAGCCGAGGGCGCAGCAGACCAGTACCGGCCCCTCCGGCCGCAGCGTCTCGACCAGCCGGGCGGCGTCCGATACCGATCCCGGCGGCGGTCGGACGAGGTCGAGGGAAGGAAAGGCGTGCCAGCGGGCCTGTGTCCGCCGTGGCGCGCAGAGCTCTCCGGTCATGTCCACGACGGTTGCGAAGGCGTCGGCTTCCCGGCGGGTCGGAAACCGGCCGAGATAGACGCCATCTTCGATTTCCACCGCCGCCGGCGCCCCTCGCGTCCACCAGCCTATGTTGGCGATGACGCCGAGCCTGTAGGGGGCGAGCAGCCAGCGGCTGGCGAGCGAGGCCCGGCCATCGGCGCGTTTCTGGAAGATTTTCGGCCCGGCGCCGACATAGCCGGCGGCGACGATCGCCATGGCGAGTGTGGGCCACGTCAGCAACAGGGCCGCGCCGGAATGGAGCGTGCCGAAAACGGCGAGAGCCAGAAAGCCCAGGGCCGCGCCGAGATAATAGCGGCCGAGCTTTCGGGCCTTGGTGTCAGCCGTCAGGCGGAAGCCGGCGAGTGGCGGGGCAGCGCCGCGGGGAAACAGCCAGGCGGCAAAAAGCCCGAGCAGCAGGCCGGTCGGAATGTCGATGCTGTGATGCTGCCAGGTCGTCAGCACCGAGAGGGCGATGAGGAAACACCAGCCATGCCAGACAAGCCGGGCGGCATGCGGCATCTTTCCGCGCAGGTGGTCCCAGATCACCACGAGCAAGGCGATGTGCAGCGACGGCGCCTGGTTGAACGGCTTGTCGAAGCCGCCGAGCACCGCGAACATGAAACCCGGCAGGCCGTGGGTTTCCGGCCGCACGAAGATCGCCTGCAGCGGGAAGGCCACGAAGCAGGAGACGGCGACCAGCTGGATCGCCAGGTAGCGCCGGCCGAGCGTATCCACCTCCGCCGGCCTGTCGTTGAGGAACAGGCAGAGCGCATAGAAGAGGTTGATCGACCAGTAGGGCACGATCGTCCAGGCGAGGAAGGGGATTGCTCCCTCCCAGCCGAAAGCGAGGTTGGGCACGTCCGGTCGTTGCGACGCGAGCCAGTTGGCGGTGCCGTAGCTCAGGTAGAAGAACGGCGCCAGGAAAGCGAGCCAGAGGGCGGCGCGGCGAAAAACCGCCATGCGTGCCGGCAGGGGAGAGGGAAACGCTGTCTCCGCCACGGCCGCCTCAGATCCGCTCGGCGATGGACACGGTGAAGATGCCCCAGGGATCGATGCGCTGTTCCAGCTTGCGGAAGCCGGCGGCGGCGACCAGCTGGTCCATCTCCGCCTGCGTACGCCGACGCATCACCCAGGCCTCGCCGCCGCGATGCGAGGTCAGCGCCCGGGCGATCATTTCGAGCTGCGGATGCCATGGCTGGTTGGTGTAGACGAGCAGGCCGCCCGGCGCCATCGCCCGGGCAATACCGCCGAGAGAACCGCGGATCAGGCCGTTGTCGGCAAACAGCTCGTAGAGGCCGGAAACGATGGCGAGATCGGGGGCAGGGTCGGTCGCCGCCAGTCCGTCGCCGTCGAAGGCATCCTGCTGGTGAAAGCTGGCGATAGCGGCGAGGCCCCGCGCGTCGATGCTCTTGCGGCCGGCATCGACGTTGATCGGCGAATAGTCCTGCAGGCGCACGCTGTCCGGCCGGATGTCGGCGCGAGTGATGGCGTCGAGCACATAACGGCCGTGGCCGGCGGCGATGTCGAGCACATGCTTGCTGCGCCCGGCCTCGTCCAGCCGGCGGAGAGCGACGGCGATCAGCTCCTCCAGATGCAGCTTGCGCTGGCGGATGCCGCGCCAGCCGATGGCTTCCAGGAAGATCCTGTCGATCAGCCGGCCGCCCGGGCCGATGCCGCGCGGCTGGTTTTCATAGACGTAATCCAGCGTCGAGCCGGAATCGAAGCCGGTGCGCACGCCGGTGGCAATGCCGTTCGACAGGAGGCCGCCGAGGCGGATATTGGCGCGGCTTGCGGCCCAGTAGAGGCCGCGCGGCGAAAGAGGCCCGAGCGGCGTCGACAGCCGGTCGGCTTCGTCGCGGGTAAATCCCTGGCGGTCGGCGTCGAGCAGTCGCGCCTCTTCCCGCGGCGCGGCGAAGCGGTCCTCGATGAAGCTGCGGATCTTCGCCAGGGCGATGTGCCGGTCGCGCTCGCCGAGCGTATCGTGGTAAAAGCCGGGCAGCACATGCCGTTCCTTGGTGCGGCTGCCGAGGTTTTCATAAAAACGGTGCTGCGGCGCCGGGCGCACCACCCAGTCGCTGCCGGAGATCAGCAATTGCGTCGGCACGGTGATCGCCCGCGCATCGGCAACGACACGCTCGGCCGCCTCATAGAGCTGCAGCAGGATGTTGGAGGCGATCGGCCGGGTGATCAGCGGATCGCTTTCGAAAGAGGCGATGCGCTCCCGGTCATGGGTGAGGAATTTCGCCTTGACATAGGAATTGACGAAGAAGGTGCCCTTGAGTTTCTGCCACAGCGCGATGCCCTGCCGGGCGAAAGGCACGTAGAGCTTGACGTCGAAGGCCGGCGAGGCGAGCACCAGCGCGCGGATCGGCGGGGCATAGTCATGCACCCAGGTTGCGGCCAGCACGGCGCCGACGCTCTGGGCGATGACGGCGATGTTTTCGACCGGAACGCCGCTCGTCTGGCTGACATGCCGGACAAAACAATCGAGGTCGCGCACCGAGGCGGCGAAGGAGGGGGAATAACCGCGTTCTCCCGGCGAGCGGCCGTGGCCGCGCGCATCCCAGGCGTAGAAGGCATAGTCCGGCAGGTTCAGTTCCGGCACGAGATGGGCGACGCGACCGCCATGCTCGTGGCCGCGGTGCAGCAGGATAATCGCCCCTTTCGGCGACGTATTTGCCGCCGGCCAGGCGCGATAGAAGAGTTTCGTCCCGTCATGCCTCGCAAATTCCGCTTCTTCGACGGATCGTGTCCGGTTTGCGGCGGTAACGTCGGATGTTTGCAGCATGCGGATCTCCGTTGGGCACAGGCAGGCCATTGACATAAAAGTCGATTTCACGTCAGTTGCACGTGTCTGGGCGGGTATTCATTCGCGGCTGGTGTGAAAATCTCCCTTCGGTAATCTCCCGGTCACCGGTCCGATCGCCACAAGCTCATCGAATAGCAATGTCCGTCTATCAGTTGAAGAGCCGATTTCAGAATATCCTCCGTCCGTTTGTGCGTAGGCTCGCGGCTGGCGGTGTGACTGCGAACCAGGTGACACTGGCCGCCGCGGCGATTTCCCTTGCCATCGGTGCCTTTCTGGTCGTTGCTGCGGATACACGCTGGTTTCTCCTGGTGCCCGTCTGGTTCTTCCTGCGCATGGCGCTGAATGCCGTCGACGGCATGCTGGCGCGGGAGCACGGGCAGAAAAGCGTGCTCGGCGCCTATCTCAACGAACTGACCGACGTGGTGTCGGACGCGGCACTCTACCTTCCCTTCGCCTTCCTCCATCCCGGCGTGGACTGGTGGGTGGCGCTCGTCATTTTCCTGTCGGTGCTGACGGAGTTCGCCGGTGTCCTCGGCCAGACGGTGGGCGCTTCGAGGCAATATGACGGGCCGCTCGGCAAGAGCGACCGGGCGGTGCTTTTTGGCGTGCTCGGCGCCTTCGTTGCCCTTGGCGGCACCTTCGGGCCGTGGACGGCCTGGTTGTTTGCCGCCGCCTGCCTGCTGCTGGCGCTGACCGTCGTCAATCGGGTACGCGCCGGCATCCGCGAGGCCGCCGGATACGGCGGTTGATTGTCCCGGATTGCCTGGGGCGGAGACTGCCGTCTCCCGTCAGGGCTTGGACAGTGGGTTGCGGACAGGTTCGCGAGGCCCAAGTCTCCGCTTGCACGAGCGGACCATGTAACGTACGCTATCAATATCGCCGTTTCGTTGGGCTCGTGCTGGGAGGCCGAGATGTCTTACGCCTCGTTTCCGCGCGTCATGCCGGTTCTGAGCTCGGAACAGATTGCCATCATCGCTCACATCTTCGAACGCGTTTGCGACGATTGTGAGGAACCGAAGACCAGCCTGACGGCGGCCCGATGCGCCGCGACCCTGATCCGTTCCTACCAGCGCGGCATCCTTGAAGAGGACCTGCTGATCGACATCGGCCACGCCGTGCTGCGCTCATAGGGCCTTTGCCGTTCAAGGCGAACGGCGGCGCACATAGATCAGCGCACCGGCAAGGCCGGCGGCCATCGCATACCAGGTCAGCGCATAGACGAGATGGCTGTTGCGGAAGGCGACGACGGTCAGGCCGCCGATCGGCAGGCCACCCGGATTTTCCGTCGCATCCGCATCGATGAAGTAGGGAGCGACATTCGCGACGCCCTTCGCGGCGGCAATGGCCGCCACGTCCCGGGAGAACCACCGGTCGCCCGCCGGATCGTTGGCGCGCAGGAAGCCGCCGCCCGGTTCGCTGATCCGCAACAGGCCCGTCACGGTGACCGGGCCGGCCGCCAGTTCGCTGCCGAGCCGCGCGTCCCGCGCGCTCCGGTCGGCGGGGACGAAACCGCGATTGACGAGGATGGTGGGCGCGTCGTCGGTTCGCAACGGGGTCACCACCCAGAAACCGGCGCCGCGTTCGGTGACGGCCTGGACGAGGACCGTCTTGTCGTGGTCGAACAGGCCCGTGGCGGTGACGTGGCGATATTCGTCTTCGGCCGGATCGATCGGGCCTGTCGGCGCGGCCACCGGTTCGGCGTGGACGCGGGCATCTACCCGTGCGATCAGGTCGAGCTTCCAGAAGAGCCGCTGCACCTGCCAGGTGCCGAGGGCCAGGAACACCGCCACCAGCAGGACGACGAGAGCCGTGAAGGCCCGGCGAGCGCGGGGAGACCGCTGCCTCCCCGCTTCGGCCCATTCCTGATCATTCTGCATCGGCTGTTCCGCCAGTCAGAGCAATTCCAGCAAAAGTGCGGAGCGGTTTTGCGTCCGGAATTGCGTAGAAACAAAGATATAGAGCGTTTTCGTGTTTCGGGGAAAAGCGAAAATGCTCTATGGCATGTTCTTCATCATCTCTGGGCTCATCGGCATCATGTTGACGTTGAGGTGATGCATGACCCAGAGCGAGCCGGCAAGCGCGATGGCGACCAGCAGCAGGGTGAAGATCAGCGCCAGCATCGTCCAGCCGCCTTCCGACTTGGTGTTCATGTGCAGGAAGTAGATCATGTGCACGACGATCTGGATGGCGCCGAAACCCATGACCAGCGCGGCGGTGACCAGGCGGCTTTCGAAGACGCCGGCCATCACCAGCCAGAAGGGAATGGCCGTCAGGATGACCGACAGGATGAAGCCGGTGACGTAGCTGCGGAACGTGCCGTGGCCGGCTTCGTGCCCGTGGCTGTGGCCGTGATGAGCCTCTTGGGCATCCTCATGCGCGGGGGCTTGCGAACTCATCAGAGAACTCCCATCAGGTAGACGAAGGAAAAGACGCCGATCCAGACGACGTCGAGGAAGTGCCAGAACATCGACAGGCACATCAGCCGGCGGCGATTTTCCGGAATCAGGCCGTGCCTCGACACCTGCGCCATCAGCGTGATCAGCCAGATGATGCCGAAGGTGACGTGCAGGCCGTGGGTGCCGACCAGCGTGAAGAAGGACGACAGGAAGGCGCTGCGCGTCGGGCCGGCCCCTTCATGGATCAGGTGGTAGAACTCGTAGAGTTCCAGCGCCAGGAAGATCGCTCCGAAGATGCCGGTGACGCCGAGCCAGAACAGCGTTTCCGCCTTGGCGTTGCGCTCCATCTGCAGCATGGCGAAGCCATAGGTGATGGAGGAGAACAGGAGCATCGCCGTGTTGACCGCCACCAGCGGCAGGTCGAACAGATCGGCGGGCGAGGGGCCGGCCGCATAGTTGCGGCCGAGCACGGCGTGGGTGGCGAACAGCACCGCGAAGATCAGGCAGTCGCTCATCAGGTAGAGCCAGAAGCCAAGATTGGTACTGTTTTCCGGGTGGTGGTCCTCGGTGAGGTAAAAAGTCGGCTTTTCGCCCGTTTCCACTGTCGTTTCGCTCATCGGGTCAGGCCTGTTTTTCCAGCAGTGCGCTGCGCTTGTCTTCGGTTGCGGTCACCACATCGGCAGGGATGTAGAAGTCGCGCCTGTAGTTGAAGGTATGGCCGATCGCCACCGCGATCAGCGCGACGAAGGAGACGGCGGCGAGCCACCACATGTACCAGATCAGGCCGAAGGCGAGCGCGACGCTGATGCCGCTGAGGATGATGCCGGTGCCGGTGTTCTTCGGCATGTGGATCGGCCGGAAGCCGGTCAACGGCCGTTCGTAGCCGCGGTTCTTCATGTCCCACCAGCTGTCGTGGTCGTGCACGACGGGCGTGAAGGCGAAGTTGTAGTCCGGCGGCGGCGAGGAGGTCGACCATTCCAGGGTGCGGGCGTTCCATGGATCGCCGCTCGTCTCACGCAGCTGGTCACGGCGCAGGAAGCTGACGACGAGCTGGATGATGAAGGAGGCGATGCCGATGGCGATCAGCGCGGCGCCGAAGGCGGCGATAATGAACCAGATCTGCAGCGAGGGGTCCTCGAACTGCGAGACGCGGCGGGTGACGCCCATCAGGCCGAGCACGTAGAGCGGCATGAAGGCGAAGAAGAAACCGATCTGCCAGAACCAGAAGCTCATCTTGCCCCAGAACATGTCGAGCTTGTAGCCGAAGGCTTTTGGCCACCAGTAGACGATGCCCGCCATCAGCCCGAACAGCACGCCGCCGATGATGACGTTGTGGAAGTGGGCGATCAGGAACAGCGAGTTGTGCAGCACGAAATCCGCCGGCGGCACGGCGAGCAGCACGCCCGTCATGCCGCCGATGACGAAGGTGACCATGAAGCCGATCGTCCAGTACATCGGCAGCTCGTAGCGGATGCGGCCGCGATACATGGTGAACAGCCAGTTGAACATCTTCGCTCCCGTCGGGATCGAGATGATCATCGTGGTGATGCCGAAGAAGGCGTTGACGCTGGCGCCCGAACCCATGGTGAAGAAGTGATGCAGCCAGACGATGTAGGACAGGATGGTGATGACGACGGTGGCATAAACCATCGAGGCATAACCGAACAGGCGCTTGCCGCAGAAGGTGGCGACCACTTCCGAGAAGATGCCGAAGGCCGGCAGCACCAGGATGTAAACCTCCGGATGGCCCCAGATCCAGATGAGGTTGACATACATCATCGGGTTGCCGCCGAGGTCGTTGGTGAAGAAGTTGGTGCCGGCATAGCGGTCGAGCGAAAGCAGCGCCAGCGTTGCCGTCAGCACCGGGAAGGTGGCGACGATCAGCACGTTTGTGCACAGCGAGGTCCAGGTGAACACCGGCATCTTCATGAAGGACATGCCGGGCGCGCGCATCTTGACGATGGTGGCGATTAGGTTGATGCCCGACAGCGTCGTCCCGACGCCGGCGACCTGCAGCCCCCATATGTAATAGTCCACCCCGACGCCCGGACTGTAGTCGGCCCCCGACAGCGGCGGATAGGCCAGCCAGCCGGTGCGGGCGAACTCGCCGACGAACAGCGACATCATGATGATGACGGCGCCGGCCGTCGTCATCCAGAAGGAGAAGTTGTTGAGGAAGGGGAAGGACACGTCGCGGGCGCCGATCTGCAGCGGCACGACATAGTTCATGAAGCCGGTGACGAAGGGCATGGCCACGAAGAAGATCATGATCACACCGTGCGCCGTGAAGATCTGGTCGTAGTGGTGCGGGTTGAGATAACCCTCGTTGCCGTTGAAGGCGATCGCCTGCTGGATCCGCATCATGATGGCGTCGGCAAAGCCGCGCAGCAGCATGATGATCGCCAGGATAATGTACATGATGCCGATCTTCTTGTGATCGACGCTGGTGAACCACTCGGTCCAGAGATAGCCCCAGAGCCTGAAGCGGGTGACGAGGGCCAGCACGGCCAGGCCGCCGATGGCGACGGCGATGAAGGTCGCGACCAGGATGGGCTCGTGGTAGGGGATCGCCTCGAGCGTCAACCGGCCGAAGATGAACTTCTGGAGGTCAAAATTGGAAAACATGGAATTACCCGTTCATTGAGGGCCTCGCCGTTCGGCGAGGCGGTTCAATGTCAATTGTTGAGCTGTGTCGGTGCCGGATCGCCCGAATTGTCGTCCATGCCGGGCATCGAATGTCCGTCATGGTTCATGTTCTGCATGTCGTGGCCCTGGTGGCCTTCCTGGACGCTGGTGCCGACCGTGCTGTTGCTGTCTTCTTCGCTGCGGGCCGGGGTGCCGGTGGCCGGGAAGGTGGCGCCCGGCGTTTCCGCGCCGCTCTTGGCGTGGCGGTTGTCATATTCCAGCCGCTCGCGGTTTTCCGCACTTTCCTTGCCGGCGCCGCCCATCATGTCGATGTGCATCATTTCACTCATGCACATCTTGCCGGGCGTGGCGCAGAGGTTGAGCACGGCTTCGTAGAGGCCGTTCTCGACGCTCGAATAATAGCGCACCGGTTCGCGTTCGCTGGGCTTTTCGAGCTTCAGGTAGGTATCGCGGTTGAGCGCCGTGCCGGTCTGCTTGACGCGGGCGATCCAGCCGTCGAAACCCTGCTGGTCGAGGCCGTGGAACTTGAAGCGCATGTGCGAAAAACCGTCGCCGCTGTAATTGGCGGAAAAACCTTCGAACTCGCCCGGCTTGTTGATGACGGCGTGCAGCCTGGTTTGCATGCCGGGCATGGCGTAGATCTGGCCTGCCAGGGCAGGGATATAGAAGGAATTCATCACGGAGGACGCGGTGATCTTGAAGTTGATCGGTACGTCCACCGGCGCAGCGAGTTCGTTGACGGTGGCGATGCCGTAGTCGGGATAGAAGAACAGCCACTTCCAGTCGAGCGCCACAACCTCGACGGTGAGCGGCCTGGCATCCGCCGGAATCGGCCGTTCCGCATCCAGCCGGTCGAGCGGCCTGTAGGGGTCGAGCTTGTGAGTGCTGATCCAGGTGATGGCGCCCAGCGCGATGATGATCGCCAGCGGTGCCGACCAGATCACCACTTCGAGCCGTGTCGAATGGTGCCAGTCGGGATCGTATTTCGCCGTGCTGTTCGAGCGCCGGTAATGCCAGGCGAAGTACAGCGTCAGGAAGATCACCGGCACGATGATCAGAAGCATCAGGAAGGTGGAGACAAGGATAAGGTTTGCCTGCTGGTTGGCGATATCGCCCGACGGGGACATCACGACCAGGTCACAACCGCTCAAAAGGAGAAGCGGCAGAACTGTGAGGAAGCGGGCGGACAACATGAATTTTTGCACGGCTCAAAGCTCTTGTTGTTTCGTTCCGTCCGCGACTAAAGCACTGGAACGACTAGGAATATGAGGTGTTTGGTCGCACTGCAGCAATTTGCCGCGCTGCGACAGAAGCCACTCCATGGCCACTTTTGCGAAAACCTGAATAAAATCGAAGGTTTTCGTGCGGCGCCGTCCATTCGTGCGGATAAGATAGAGCGCATCTGCATGGCAGACCAGTCCGAAACGAGGGTTTTTCGCCGTTTGCGGCTTCTCGGGACTTATGCTGGCCGGCGTAGAAAAATTGATGAACAATTTCGCGTCTGCGGACTTGATAAGTCCATGAGTTTGTTCATCATCGCCGATGAGGTGCTTTGTCGCAGGCGCCTTGGAAACGAGGGAGGCGTTTTATCATGAGTTCGACCACACATTTCGGGCCTTCGTCATCGACCCTGGAGCGCGACGCACGCCGCATCCATGATGACAAGCCCGTCTCTCCCGGCAGCATCGCGATCGGTGTCATCATCGGCCGGATGTCGGAGTTTTTCGATTTCTTCGTCTTCGGGCTTGCTTCGGTTCTGGTGTTTCCAAAGCTGGTCTTTCCCTTTGCACCCGATGCGCTGACCGCGACGCTTTATTCCTTCGCCATCTTCTCGCTGGCCTTCATCGCCCGCCCGGTCGGGTCGATCGTCTTCATGACCGTCGACCGCTGGTATGGGCGCGGCACGAAGCTCACCATTGCCCTGTTCGTTCTCGGCGGTTCGACGGCATCGATCGCCTTTCTTCCGGGTTATGACGTCATCGGCGTCTGGTCGATCTATCTGCTGGCGCTGTTCCGCCTCGGCCAGGGATTTGCCCTCGGCGGGGCGTGGGACGGGCTTGCCTCGCTGCTCGCCCTCAATGCGCCGGAGAACCGCCGCGGCTGGTACGCGATGATCCCGCAGCTTGGTGCGCCGATCGGCTTTGCGCTTGCCAGCACCCTGTTCGGCTATTTCGTCGCCAATCTTTCCAGCGAGGACTTTTTGAGCTGGGGCTGGCGGTATCCCTTCTTTGTCGCTTTCGCCATCAACGTCGTGGCGCTGTTCGCCCGGCTGCGGCTGGTGATGACCAGGGAATTCGGCACGCTTCTGGAGCAGAACGAACTGTCGGCGACGCCGATCCCCGAAGTGATCCGGGTCCATGGGCGCGACATCCTCATCGGCGCTTTCGTGCCGCTGGCGAGCTTCGCCATGTTCCACCTGGTGACCATCTTCCCGCTCGGCTGGATGAACCTGTTCGGCGACCAGCCGATCGGCACGTTCCTGGCGGTGCAGGTCGTCGGCGCCGCCGTCGGCATTCTCGGCATTATCGTGTCGGGACTGCTGGCCGATCGCATCGGCCGCCGCGGGCAATTGGCCGTCTGTGCCATCATCATCGCCATCTTCAGCTTCATCGGTCCGATGCTGCTCGCCGGCGGCAATAGCGGCCAGGACGCGTTCGTGATCATCGGCTTCGGCGTGCTCGGTCTTTCCTTTGGCCAGGCCGCCGGCTCGGTGTCGTCCCGTTTCGGCCGCGCCTATCGCTACACCGGCGCGGCGCTGACATCGGATCTCTCCTGGCTGATCGGCGCCGGTTTTGCGCCGCTCGTCGCGCTCAGCCTGTCCAGCAGCTTCGGCCTGCCATTCGTCGGCTACTACCTGCTGTCGGGCGCCGCCTGTACCCTGCTTGCGCTAGCCTTCAATGAAAAGCTCAAGGCACGCGACGCGTGAGCCGTCAATCAGGGCGGGCGATCAGCCCGCCTTGCTCAATCCGTATTCCGAGGCCTGCTTCAGATGCTGGCGCAGCAGCGCCTCGGCCCATTCCAGATTGCCGTCTTCCACCGCTCCCAAGATAGCCAGGTGTTCGCGGCACGACTGTTCGATGCGCTCCGCCGGCAGTTCGAAGAAGGCGGCGGATTCCTGCATGCGGCGCAGGTTGTTCTGGTGGCGGATGGCGTCGGTCAGGAACCGGTTGCCGGAAAAGCCGGCGAGGTTTTCGTGAAAGAAGGCGTTGACGCGGAACCATTCGTCGCTGCCCGAGCGGCTGGCGGGATCGCGCAGGATGCGTTCGTGCGAGCGGCGGATCTGTGCGGCAACCTCGGCATCCACCTTGAAATTCGGCGTACGCAGCGCCGAACATTCGACGATGGCGCGGAATTCGTAGCTTTCGCGATAGGCGTCGTCGCCCACCAGCGTATCGACGAAGCGCCAGCCGTGGCCGGGCAGGCGCTGCGCCAGGCCTTCGGCGGCAAATCGCATCAGAAGCTTGCGCACGATGCCGCGCGAGACGCCGTAGCGCGGCATCAGCTCCGCTTCGGAAACCTCCTGCGGCAGCTGGTCCTGCGCCCGCTCGCGCAGCATCTGCCGGTAAAGCTCCTCGATCGGTGAGTTCGGCAGGATTTCGCTGAGGTCCAATGTCGAGATGTCGCGCGCCAGTCTGAGACCGCGTTTCTCCATCGGCTGCAGCACGCCTTTTCCAACCAGAAGCTCCAGCGCGCCCGATATCGGCGAACGCGAGACGCCGAAGAGCCGGGCCAGTTCCGGCGCCGAGATCCGCGTGCCGACGCTCATTTCCGCATCGCGGATCCTGTCGATGATCCGGCGGGCGAGATCGAGCTGCAGCGTGCTCGGCCCATCCGCCTGCTCCGTGTCCTGACTATCCATAACGTCCATGAGGCCCCCGTCTTTGCTGCATTATACCGCGAACACAACGCAGCGCGACCCCCTCGTTTCTCAATTTTAGTGCTTTTCATTTCACCAAAATGCATTATGCTCGAAAAAAGACAGACAACAAGGCAGAGCTATGGCAGAGATCACTCCCTTTCCCCTCGTTGAAATCAGCGGATCGCCGCGGGAGCGCGGCCGGATGTATGGCGAGAAGGCGCGCGAGCGCATCCTGCTGTCCGCCGGCCTCTATACCGATCAGCTTCACCGGCTCGGCTTCGACGACGCCAATATCGAGCGGCTGGTCACGGCCTTCCTGCCGCGGGTCCGCGAATGGGCGCCGGATCTGGTGACGGAGATGGAAGGCATCGCCGAAGGGGCGGGGATCAGCCTGTCCGCGATCGTATTGATCAATGCGCGCACCGAGGTGCTGCAGCTCGCCCGGCTCGAAGCCGGCGTCGGCGACGACGATCCCGACGGCTGCACGGGCGCCGTGCTGCTGCCGGAGGCGACGCAGGAAGGCACGGTCATCCATGGCCAGAACTGGGATTGGCGGGCCGAATGCGCCGATAGCTCGATCGTGCTGCGCATCCTGCGCGACGACGGTCCCGACATCCTGACGTTTACCGAGGCAGGCGGCCTGGCGCGCAGCGGTTTCAATTCCGCCGGCATCACCATCACCGCCAACTATCTCGAAAGCGAGCGCGACTATCGCGACATGGGCATCCCGCTGCCGTTCATCCGCCGCCGGGCGCTGGAGGCGCAACATTTCGCCCTGGCGCTGCGCGTCGTCGCCATCACGCCGAAATCCGGCTCGAACAACATGATGCTGTCGACGGCGGAAGGTTTTGCCGTCGATCTCGAATGCGCCCCGGACGAGGTGTTCCCGATCTATCCGGAAAACGGCATGATCGTCCATGCCAACCACTGGCAGAGCGGCGTGGCGCTCTCCAAACTCAAGGAAACCGGCCTCGCCAGCGTTCCCGACAGCCTCTACCGCGACCAGCGCGTCTGGAAGGTGCTGAAGGAGGGCGGTGAGAAGCTGGGTGCCGATGACCTGAAACGTGCGTTTTTCGACGATTTCGGCGCTCCCTTCTGCGTCTGCCGCGCGCCGCTGGCGAAGGAGGGCGGCAATCTCTCCGCCACCGTGGCGATGATCATCTGCGAACCGGCCAAGGGCTACATGGACATCGCGCCGCTGCCGGCGCTGAACCGCACTTTTACGCGCTACGAACTGGCCATGGATGAGGCGACGCTTGCAAAGGCGGCCGGTGCAACCGTCGATGCAGTCGGGAAAGGCAAACGATGGTCCGCTTCATCCTGACCCGGATCGCATCGTCGATCCCGACCCTCTTCCTCGTCTCGGTCGCCGTTTTCGCCCTGATGCGGATGATCCCGGGCGATCCGGCGACGCTGATGCTGGGCGATCTCGCCCAGCCCGGCCAGGTGGAAGCCTTGCGGCGGGAGATGGGCCTCGACCAGCCGATCGCGCTGCAATATCTCTACTGGCTCGGCAATGTGCTGACCGGCGATTTCGGCCAGTCGATCTCGACGCGGCAGCCGGTGCTGCCGCTGATCCTCGAACGCTTCTCCGTTTCGGCAACCATCGTTCTCGTTGCCGTCTTCTTCGCCACCTTCATCGCCGTTCCCGCCGGCATGTTCGCCGCCTGGCGGCAGAACCGCGCCGGCGATATCGCCGTCATCGCCACATCGACGCTGCTGCTCTCCATTCCGAGCTTTTGGCTGGGGCTGATGCTGCTGCTGATCTTCGGCCTGCAGCTCGGCTGGCTGCCCGTGGTCGGTTATGTGCCGTTCAGCCGCGATTTCGGCAGCGCGCTGCTCTACATCATCATGCCGGTGGTGACGCTGGTGCTGGTGGAATCCGGCTCGATCACCCGCATGGCGCGGGCCAGCACCATCGAGGTGGCGCGGCTGGAATATATCACCCATGCCCGCGCCAAGGGCCTGTCGGAGGCAACGGTGATGTGGCGCCACGCCTTCAAGAACGCCTTTGCGCCGACGATGACCCTCATCGGCCTCGTTCTCGGCAGTCTGCTCGCCAACATCGCCGTCATCGAGACCGTCTTCACCATTCCCGGCCTCGGCCGCATGCTGGTGGACGGCATCTATGCCCGCGACTATCCGGTGGTGCAGGGCTGCATGCTGTTCACCGCCTTCATCTATGTGGTGGTCAACCTGCTGGTCGATCTCCTCTATCCGCTTCTCGATCCAAGGGTGACGGCATGATCGCTCGGGCGCTCGGTTTTCCCGCATTGCGTTTCAACGGCCTCATCGGCATTCTCCTCGTCGGCCTGCTCCTGTTCGTCGCCGTCTTCGGCCCCTGGCTCGCGCCCTACGATCCGCTGAAGCTCGACCTGCTTTCCCGCCTCAAGGGGCCGTCCGCCAGCCACCTGCTCGGCGCCGACGAGTTCGGCCGCGACATGCTCAGCCGGTTGATGTACGGGGCGCGGACCAGCGCCTGGATTGCTTTCTCCACCGTCGTCTTCGCCATCGTCTTCGGCACGATCCTCGGCATTCTCGCCGGCTTCCTGCGCGGCTGGACGGACCGTATCCTGATGATGGTCAACGATGCGCTGCTCGCCTTTCCCGGCCTGCTGCTGGCGCTCGGCTTCATGGCGGTGTTCGGCGCCAGCCGCAACGGCATCATCATCGCCCTCGGCATCGCCTACGTGCCGGTCGCCGTGCGCGTCGTGCGCGGCACGGTGCTGTCGATCCGCGAGCGGGAATTCGTCGAGGCCTCGCGGGTGATGGGCAACAGCGAGATCGTCACCATGCTGCGGCATGTGCTGCCGAATTGCATCGCGCCGATCATGGTGCTAGCGACGACGATGTTCGGCTGGGTGGTGCTGTCGGAAAGCGCGCTCTCCTTCCTCGGCCTCGGCGTGCCGCCGCCGGCGCCGAGTTGGGGCAATATGCTGTCCACCGGCCGCCCCTACATCAACCAGGCGCCGCATATCATCATTCTGCCCGGCCTTTGCATCTCGATCACGCTGCTCGGCGTGAACCTCCTCGGCGATGCGGTGCGCGACTGGCTCGACCCGAAGATGCAGGATTGAAACATGGCTGCGACAAACGAAAAGCAGGCCGTGCTGACCGTCGAGAACCTCTCCGTCCGGGTCGGGACGATCGGAGTCAAGGTCGTCGACGACCTGAATTTTAGGCTGCCGGCCGGCGAGATGCTGGCTCTCGTCGGCGAATCCGGCTCCGGCAAGACCATGGCGGCGCGCTCCGTGCTCGGCCTGCTGCCGCCGCCCTTTCAGGTAACACCGGAGAGCCGCATCCGCCTGCGCGATACCGAGCTGACCGGATTGCCGCCGGCGAAGCTGCGCGACATCCGTGGCGCCGAGATCGGCATGGTGTTCCAGGAGCCGATGGTGTCGCTCAACCCGTCGATGACCATCGGCCGGCAGATGGCCGAAGGGCTGGCGCTGCACCGCAAGCTCGGCAAGGCCGAGATCCGCGACCGCAGCCTAGCCATGCTGGAGCGCATCCGCATCCAGAACCCCGAGCGCTGTCTTGCCGCCTATCCGCACGAATTTTCCGGCGGCATGCGCCAGCGCATCATGCTCGCCTCCGTCATGCTGCTGAAGCCGGCGCTGCTGATCGCCGACGAGCCGACGACGGCGCTCGACACGCTGATTCAGCGCGACGTGCTCGACCTGATGGTGGAACTGACCCGGGAGAACAACACCTCCGTGCTGCTGATCAGCCACGATCTCGGCATGGTCTCGCATTATGTCCGCAACGTCGTCGTCATGCACAAGGGCAGGGCGGTGGAGCAGGGCGACAGCACCGAGGTGCTGCATGCGCCGAAACACGACTATACCAGGCGCCTTGTCGATGCCCTGCCGCGACGTAGCGCCGGCGGCATTCGTTCCGCGGGGGCGACCGGCGAACCGCTGATCGAGCTGAAAGACGTCGTCATCGATTATCCCGGCCGCGCCAGGCTGTTTGGCCGGACGGAAGGAAAACGCGCCGTCCACGGCGCCGACCTGACGATCAACACGGGCGAGACGCTGGCGCTGGTCGGCGCTTCCGGCTCCGGCAAGACGACGCTCGGCCGGGCGATCGTCGGCCTGGTCACGCCGTCCTCCGGAACGATGCAGTTTCGCGGCCAGCCGCTGGCTTACGGACGTGACGCGGCCAGCCGCAGCCTGCGGCAGGCGATCCAGATCGTCTTTCAGGACCCCTATTCCTCGCTCGATCCGCGCCAGCGCATTGCCGATATCGTCGAGGAGCCGTTGAGGCTCGATGCAAAGATGGACCGCCGGCAGCGGCAGGAGCGGGTGAGGGAGGTCTTCGCCGAAGTCGGCCTGGCGCCGGAATTCGCCCGGCGCTTTCCGCACCAGCTCTCCGGCGGTCAGCGCCAGCGCGTGGCGATCGCCCGCGCCATCGTCAGCCGTCCGGCCTTCGTGGTTGCCGACGAGCCGGTCTCGGCGCTGGACATGACGGTGCAGAAGCAGATCCTGAAACTGTTCCGCGACCTGCAGGCGCGCTACGGTTTCGCCTGCCTGTTCGTTTCCCACGATCTCGGCGCCGTGGAGCAGGTGGCCGACCGGGTCGCCGTGATGGAAAACGGCCGCATCGTCGAGATCGGCGGGCGCGACGATGTCTTCGACCGGCCGCAGCATGCCTATACACGGCGTCTGCTCGATGCCGCCATGCTGCTGGACCGCAGCTTTGCCGGCGGTGCAGCACAGAAACAGGTGGCCGGCTCATGATCTTCGCGCCACCGCCGTTGCGGGAAGGCGGCACGGCCGGCCGCCTCGGTTATTACGATCGCGGCCGCACGCCCTATTTCGCCAGCCGCCTGGAGCCGCGGCTGTCCTATTGCCTCTGCGTGCCGCGCGATTATGACGAACAGGGCAGCGAGGCCCTCGATCTTGTCGTACTCGTCCACGGCACGGCGCGCTGGGCGGAGACCTATCGCAACGGTTTTGCGGATTTTGCCGAGCGCGAGCGCGTCATCATCCTCGCGCCGCTGTTTCCGGCCGGCATGTCAACGCCCGGGGAACTTTCGAGCTACAAGCTGATCCGCCACGGCGGCATCGCCTATGACCTCGTGCTGCTCGACATGGTGGCGGAAGTGGCGGAACGCTATCGGCTGCGGTCGCAGCGTTTCCTGCTGCACGGCTTTTCCGGCGGCGGCCATTTCGCCCATCGTTTTCTTTTCATCCATCCCGAACGTCTGCTCGGTGTCTCGATCGGCGCGCCCGGTATCGTGACGCTACTCGATCCCGACCATGATTTCTGGGTTGGCGTGCGCAATTTCGAAACGGTGTTCGGCAAGCGGCTGGATATCGACGCCATGCGGCACGTGCCGGTGCATATGGTGATCGGCGGCGAGGACAAGGAGACCTGGGAAATCCGCCTCACCCCGCAGGACAGCTGGTGGATGGCGGGCGCCGAAGGCCTGGCGGAGGCCAATCGGCTGGAGCGTCTGGCGGCCTTGCGCCAAAACCTCGAATCCCATGGTATAGGTGTGAGGCAGGATATCGTTCCCGGCGTCGGCCATGACGGCCGGGCGATGGTGGCCGCCGTGCAGGACTGGTTTGCCACGGTCCTCGCCAATGCAAGGAAAGGGTGACAGATGCAATCGCTTGGCCGCATCATCGAAATCTGGCGTTATCCGGTCAGTTCCATGGGAGGCGAACAGATGCAGGAGGCGCTGCTTGCCCCCGGCGGCCTCGAGCATGACCGGCTCTGGGGCATCGTCGAGAAGGAAAGCGGCGCGATTGCCGCGCCGGAAAACCGCAAGCCCTGGCGACCCCTGCCGAACCTGCAATCGCGGATCGGCGCGAGCGGCATCGAGGTGGGCAACGGCGAAGGCGACTGGTTTGCCGTCGAGAGCGCCGAGGCGGAGGACATGGCCAGCCGCTTCCTGGATTTCCCGGCCGCCTTCAAGCCGCATGTGCCCTTCGGATCGGAAGGCGAGGGCAAGGTGGCACCCCGCTACCAGCGCGCCGACATCCACCTGTTGACCACCGCCTCGATGCGCGAGCTCGGCGATCTTCTCGGCAAGCCGGAGGAGGTGCATCCGCGCCGCTTCCGCCCCAACATCGTCGTCGAGACGGAGCCGGGTTTCAGCGGTCTGGTCGAGCATCAGCTGATCGGCCGGAAACTCGTCGTCGGCGATGCGGAAATCACCTTCACCGAACCCTGCGCCCGCTGCACCTTCACGGCGCTGGCGCAAGGACATCTGTCTTTCCTGCCGGCGGTCCTGCACAAGATCAGCCAGCACGGGCAGGGCGGCTTTGGCGCTCTCTGCAAGGTGGAGGGCACGGCGACGATTCGTGTCGGCGACCGTCTCAACCTTGCCGAAGCGTGATCTTCTTCCAACCCTCGACGCTCGGCGGGCCGGCGGCAACGGAGAGCGATACGGCCTTGCCGATTTCGTAGATGACGGCGCCGACCGTCATCGATTTCATCAGGCCGAGTTTCGTGCGCGCGTTCGCCGGGCCTTTCGGCACGATCGATACCGCGCCGCCTTTGCGGCAGGCGGACAGCGCTGCCTTGATCCTGTCGAGATCGACCGGCTTGTTGCGGGCGAAATCGGTGTGGAGGCTGCGCAGCCGGTTTCGCGAATTGCTGCTGCCTTCCATCTTGGCGCCGGGAGCGGCGTCGGTGCTGGCGAGCGGATGGTTGGTATGCAGCGACCGGCCGTTCTCGACCGTCAGCACGGCAGCGCCGCCGGCGGAGCATTCGAGCGTGCGGACGCCTTGCCGGTCGCCGATCTGGTAGTTCTGGCCGGAAGCGTGGCGCACACGCGAAAGAAATGTCGCGGCCGCTTCGGCATTCGCCTGGGCCAGTGCGCCGCGCATGGCAAAGGCGACCGGAAGGCCGCGCCGGCTGGTGGCGAGTTGCGACAAGGTGTTGACGCAGATGCCGAGGCCGCGGCTGGAAACCCCCATCAGGCCGACCATGCCGGCGGAGGTGTAGACCAGCGTTTCGTCATCGTCGCCTTCGAGCCGCAGCAGTGCTTGTGCCTGGTCGTGCCAGCGCGGCAGGTCCATGGTCTGGCCGACCAGCGTCGGCTGGCCGTCGGAAGGCGCGATCGCCAGGCTGCTGCAATGGCCGTCGCCCTTTGCCCTGCCGAACCACCATTCCTCGTCCATCAGTTGCAGGGCGAAAGCCGTCTCTTCCGCAATGCCGGCGCCTTCGGCGATGCCCTGGACCTCTTCCAGGAGGTCGGGTATGAATTCTGCCGTGGCGGCGCGAAAATCGGTGGCGGAGAGGAAAGCCGGCAGGAACGTTCCGGCCGGCTGGCCGTAGGACTTGCCGATGGCCGCCTGCCAGCGCTCGATCTTTTCGGTGATGACGCCGCGCAAGGCTTCGCCATGCGCCCGCCCGCGGGCAAGCGGTGCCCTGGGGCAATCGACGATCGGCAGGTCTTTGGTATGCATGGTTTCCTCCGGAATTATGGCTACGCTTCCGGCAAGGCATAGGCGCCGGTCATGGTTGCGGACCCTACTGCAGCGGAGCAAAACGTGGAACTGTAATCCGTGATGATGCCCCGGGTTGGACACCATCGGAAACCCCACCCTTCGCCCTCGGAACAAGCCCGTGGACGACGTCGGAAGGAGGGCAAGCTTCAGCCTCAACCGTAGTTACAGCCGAAGGCAGGACACTTCCCGCCTTCGGCCTGCGCTTAAGACGAAACCTCAGTTCTTCTTCACGCCCCAGGCCCGCTCCTTGTCGGCCGGCCAGACGGCGTAACCTTCGATCTTGGCACCGACTGCGGCGACCACCGGCTCGTAATAGAGGCCGAGGATCGGCACGTCCTTTGCCATCAGCTCGTGGATCTGCTTGAAGATCGCCTTGCGCTCCTCGAAGTCGGTGGTCTTCGTCGACTTGAGATAGAGGTCGTAGGCCTCCGTGCTGCCCCACTGCGCCGTGAGATCGGTCTTCTTGTCGCCGATGATGATGCCGTAGAACTGCGAGGGGTCGAGGCGGGCGGAATAACCGAAGGATTGCATCTGGAACTTGCCGGCAAGATAGTTGTCGAGCTGGGCGGCCCAATCCAGCACTTCCAGTTCGGCATTGATGCCGGCGCCGGCCAGCATCGCCTGCACGAGAACGCTGTTTTCATACATGCCCTGGTAGCGGGTGTTGGTCTGGATCTTGATCGTCTCGCCCTTGTAGCCGGCCTCGGCCAGCAGCGCCTTGGCGGTTTCCGGGTTGTAATCGGGCCACTTCAGGAAATCCTGATCGAAGAAGGCGCTGGCCTGCGGCACGCCGGAGGGGTTGAATTCTGCAAGCCCCGCTGTGCGGGCAGCCGCGATCTGCTTGAAATCGATGGCGTGGGCAATCGCCTGGCGCAGCTTGACGTTCGACATCAGGGGATCGTTGGTCTGGATCAGCAGCGGCGTCAGCGACAGCCCGGCGGTGGTCATCACCTGCAGGCCGCGGCTCTTGGCGTCCTCGATGCGTTGCGATTCGAAATTCGGCAATACGTCGACTTCGCCGGCAAACAGCGCGGTTTCGGCGGCCGAAGTATCCGGAATGATCATGAATTTCGCTTCGTCGACCAAAGCCGTGCGATCACCGGCGTAACCGCTCGCCTTTTCCTTCAGCGGCTTGTAGTCGGCGTATTTTTCCAGAGTGACGTACTGGCCCTTCTGCCATTCCTTCAGCTTGAAGGAACCGCTGCCGATGGCGCTGTCAGCGATCCACTTGCCGTCGGCGCCGACATTCTTCGGGCTGGCGACCCAGCCGTTGCATTGAATGTTGGCGAGCTGTGCCAGGAACAGCGCATTCGGCTCGGCGATCTTGAAGACGACGGTGCGCGGATCGGGCGTTTCCACCGCCTCGACCTTCAGTCCCTGCGAACCGTCGAAGAAGGCGTTGCAGAACCACTCGGCGCCTGCCGCGACGCGCCGGTCCCAGTTCCACTTGACGTCGGCGGAAGTAACGGAATCGCCGTTGTGGAAGGTCGCGCCGTCGCGGATGGTGAAGGTGTAGGTCTTGCCGTCGTCCGAGACCGTCCAGGCTTCGGCGAGCGCCGGGCCGATGGTCAGGTCGTCGCGGAAGCCGACCAGCGTCTCGAATATGTGGTGCAGGATGGTGTCGGTGTTGGCATCGCGGTTAAGGCCTTCCGTTCCGCGGATGTCGGCATTGATGCGGATGTTCAGCGTATTGGCCTGCGCCCCGGCACCAAACAGCAGACCCGCTGCCAATGCCGTCGAAATCAAGAATGTCCGGTTCATGGTTGTCTCCGATTGTTCCCCGCTTTGTTATCGTCAGGAGCGCGCGCGGATTGCGCCCAGCGTTTCTGCAAAGAAGTCCTTGACCTTGCCGATCAGCTCCCGGTCGTCATGGGCGATGCCCGGCACGATGTCGTGGCGTACGGAAATGCCGTGCTTCTCGAAGCTGTGTTTCAGCGCCCGCATGCGGTCGTTGCGCGTGGCGCCGGCGAGCTCGGCGCCCGGCATGTACCAGGCGTCGTCGGGGGTGATGGTGATCTCCCAGGTCTCCAGGTCGTTGCCGCCGATGACCATCTGCACCGCGACCTTGCGCATTTCTCCCAGGTTTATCGCCTTGCCGAAGACCTTTTCGAAGTCGCGTACGCCGACCCAGAAGTCATGGTCGAAGTCGAGCAGGGTCACGACGCCGGGCGCGCCGATCGAGGCGGCCATCAGCCGTTCCGGGTGGAGATAGAAGAACCGGTGGGTGAAATGGCCGCCGCCGGAGAAGCCGTACATCATCACCCGGTCGCCTTCGATGCGGTATTTCTCCTGCATCTCGGCGATCATATCGAGCATGACGGCATCATAGTGCAGGTCACCGTCCCTCAGCATTTTGTAGGATGAAAGATCACCGGGAAAGCAGATGTTGGCGGGAAAGAGCGGGGCGAGGACGATGACGCCGTTGGCCTCGGCAAAATCGGCGAATGCATCGCGATAGGCCAGCATGCCGCGCTCCGTGCCGTGCACGATCACCGCCAGAGGATAAGTCTTTTCGCCGTCTTCCTCGTAATCATCGGGAACATAAGCGCAATAAGGAAAGCGCTGATCGAAGCGCGAGGCATAGACCGTTGTATGCCCGAAATCGTAGTAGGAAAGTTTCTGGCCGTGACCGCTGACGTTACGCATGCAATTGGTTCCCTCCTGATGACGGGGACTATTTCATAATTTTATGTGCATGAAAAGCGTTTTTAGGTCTGGCAAAAACAAGCCTGTCGATCATGATGATCGAACGCCCGGCGGCAGGACGGAAGATCGGCGAAAGTGGAGACGCAGGGCAGGGCGCCTGCCGGGGTGCGGCAGATCGGGCCTTCTTCGGGAGGGGGAGTTACCAAAGCGCGCCGCGATCTTCCGGTTTCGCTCTTACGCTCCAGCTCTTCGTTTCCGCGTGTCGTTTTTGCAAAAGCGCTGCGCACTTCTGCGCGACATGCACTATTCCTGCAATTGTCTGGCCGGAAGCGTCATGCGGATGATCAGGCCGCTGGCCCGCCAGTCGCGCTCGATTATGGCGTTCATGCCGCGTTTCAGCGTCTCTTCGAGACGGCTGCCAAAACCGCCGACATTTTCGGCGGCATGGGCGGGAGGACCGCCGATCTCGACCCATTCCAGTCGCAGTTCTTCGTCTTCCACCTGACAATCGACCTGCAACTGCCCGTTCGGTGTCGACAGGCAACCGTATTTCGCCGCGTTGGTCATGAATTCATGCAGCAGCAAGGCGAGGTTGGTCACCTTGCCGGCGCCGATGCGCATATCGGTGCCGGCAAGGCAAACGCGGTCCCGGTTGCTGTTCTGGTAGGGGGCGACAAGGGCGTTCAGCAGGGTGAAGATCGTCGTGCCGGCTTCGAGCAGCGTGCCGTCGGATTGCATGGGCGGCAGGGTCATCTCATGGGCGCGGGCCAGCGCGGTGAGGCGTTCCTTCAGCGATCTTGCCAGGTCGGTCGGCGTTTCGGCGCTGCGGGCGGCAAGCGAAACCAGCCCTCCCGTCAGGGCAAACAGGTTCTTGATGCGGTGGTTCATCTCCCGCAGCAGCAATCCCTGGCGCTCCGCCGCTCTTTTCCGCTCGGTAATGTCGCGTGCCACCTTCGACGCGCCGATGATCGTGCCGTCGTTGCCGCGAATGGGGGAGATCGCCAGCGAAATGTCGATGGATGCACCGTCCTTGCGCAGGCGCACCGTTTCGAAATGGAGGACATGTTCGCCCTGGCCAACCCGTGCCAGGATGGTTTTTTCCTCTTCCAGCCGGTCTTCGGGAATGAGAATGGTGATCGGCTTGCCGATCGCCTCTTCGGACCTGTAGCCGAAAATATGCTGGGCTCCCCGGTTCCAGCTGGTGATGGTGCCCGCCAGCGTCTTGCTGATGATGGCGTCTTCCGACGATTCGACGATGGCCGCAAGCAGGGCGGCGGACTCGTGCGACTTGCGCCGCAATTCTGCTTCCGCCTGCGACGCCCTGAGCAGCCGGGCATTGTCGATGGCGATCGCCGCATGCGAGGCGACGGCCTGCACCAGTTCTTCATGTTCGTCGGAGAACATGCCGGGCAGGTCGTGGCCGAACAGCAGGCCACCATGGACCTCACCGGTGCGGGAGATCACCGGAACGGCGAGATAGCTGACGACGGGCAGGTGGCCCGGCGGCATGCCCTGCAGCGGCTCGTTCCTCGCATAACGTGGATCCTGGCGGATATCGTCGGAGCGTACCACGCCGACGCCGTCGAAGGTCGGGGCGAACACGGCTGTCTTGCGCGGCAGGCCAAACCGCTCGAACGCCGAGCGCGGCGCGCCGGACAGCGTGTAGAGGCTGAAATGCGGCCCTTCGACGCCGGGGATGTTGTAGAAGAAGGCGCCGTATTTCGCGCCGGTGAGTTCCGTCGCGCCATCGGTGACGACCTGCACGATGCGATCGAGATCGAGATCGCTGGAGATGGCCTTGGTGATGGCATAAAGCGTGCGCAAAAGCCTGACGTCCAGCCGGGATGCAACCGATTCCGGTTGTAGCTCCATGCCGGTCGGTGACGTTTCATCCATCCCACAAGGCTCCTTCGGCTCGGAGCGCGGAAACATCCGCGGCTCTTACGATATCAATACCTTATTCTGGTCGGCGGTCTGGGTCAAATCGCCACTTTTTCAGCAGGAAGACTACAACGAAAAGGCGAGCTTTCGCCCGCCTCTTCGTCGATTTGAACGGTTGCAACCGACCGTCAGTGGCTGTCCTTGCCGACAGCGTTGCCGCGACATCCCTTGAGGAATCCGAGGTCGGCGCCGGTATCGGCTCCCTGCACCTGCTGCTGGTGCAGCCAGGCGTAACCGGATTCCGGCAACTCGTGGTTCGGCTGCCATTCCGCAAGGCGACGGGCCAGCTCTTCCCCGGAAATGTCGAGATGAAGACGACGGTTCGGCACGTCGAGCTCGATCATGTCGCCATCCCTGACGACGGCGAGCGGACCGCCGACGGCCGCTTCCGGCGAGGTATGCAGCACGACGGTGCCGTAGGCCGTGCCCGACATGCGGGCATCGGAGATACGCACCATGTCGGTGATGCCCTTTTTCAGCACCTTCGGCGGCAGGCCCATGTTGCCGACTTCCGCCATGCCCGGATAACCCTTCGGACCACAGTTCTTCAGTACCATGACGCAGGTCTCGTCGATATCGAGATTGTCGTCGTTGATCTTGGCCTTGTAGTCGTCGATGTCCTCGAACACCACGGCACGGCCACGGTGGACCAGCAGATGCGGCGAGGCGGCCGACGGCTTCAGCACGGCGCCCTTCGGCGCCAGGTTGCCGCGCAGCACGACGATGCCGCCCGATTGCGTCAGCGCCTTCTCTGCCGGCAGGATGACGTCCTCGTTCCAGTTGATGACGTCCTTGACTTCGTCCCACATGGTTTCGCCGGAGACGGTCAAAGCATCCTTGTGCAGCAGGCCGGCTTCGCCGAGACGCTTCAGCACCACGGGCAGGCCGCCGGCATAGAAGAACTCTTCCATCAGATATTTGCCCGACGGCATCAGGTTGACGATGGTCGGCACGTCGCGGCCACAGCGATCCCAGTCGTCGAGCGTCAGGTCGATGCCGACGCGGCCGGCGATGGCGAGCAGGTGGATCACGGCGTTGGTCGAGCCGCCGATGGCCGCGTTGGTGCGGATGGCGTTCTCGAAGGCCTGCTTGGTCATGATGTCGGAGGGTTTCAGGTCGTCCTTGACCATCTGCACGATCCGGCGGCCGGTGAGCTGCGCCATGACCTTGCGGCGGGAATCGACGCCCGGGATGGCGGCATTGCCGGAAAGCGCCATGCCCAGTGCTTCGGCCATGGAGGCCATGGTGGAGGCGGTGCCCATGGTGTTGCAGGTGCCCGAGGAGCGGCTCATCGAGGCTTCCGCCTCGAGGAATTCGGCCTGCGTCATCTCGCCGGCCTTGACCATCTCGGAGAATTTCCAGAGGTGCGTGCCGGAGCCGACGCGTTCGCCGCGGAAATAGCCGTTGAGCATCGGACCGCCGGTGACGACGATCGAGGGCAGGTCGACAGAGGCGGCGCCCATCAGCAGCGACGGCGTGGTCTTGTCGCAGCCGACCAGCAGCACACAGCCGTCCATCGGCTGGCCGCGGATGACTTCCTCGACAGCCAGGGAGGCGAGGTTGCGATACATCATCGCCGTCGGGCGGAAGGTATTTTCGGAGGCCGAGAACACCGGTACCTCGAGCGGGAAACCGCCGGCTTCCCAGACGCCTGCCTTCACCTTTTCGGCGAGCTCGCGCAGATGGCCGTTGCACGGCGTCATGTCCGACCAGGTGTTGAGGATGCCGATGACCGGGCGCCCGTCGAACAGGTCGTGCGGATAGCCCTGGTTTTTCATCCAGCCGCGGTGATAGATCACGTCACGGCTGGTGCCGCCGTACCATTCCTGCGACCGCAGCCTGCGGGGCCATTCTGCTTTCTTCTTCATTGTCTTGCCCTCGTTGATGCCGAGCCGCCGTTTCGGGACGGCCCGGATCTTCGGATATGTCAGGCCAGCGTGTAGGCCGTCTTGACGGTTGTAAAGAACTCGCTCGCATATTTGCCCTGCTCGCGCGAACCGAAGGAGGAGCCCTTGCGGCCGCCGAAGGGCACGTGGAAATCGACGCCGGCGGTCGGCAGGTTGACCATCACCATGCCGGCTTCCGAATTGCGCTTGAAATGCGTCGCATGCTTGAGGCTCGTTGTGGCGATGCCGGCCGACAGGCCGAACGGCGTGTCGTTGGCAACGGAAAGCGCCTCGTCGTAATCCTTCACCCGGATCACGGCGGCGACCGGCCCGAAAATCTCTTCGCGGGCGATGCGCATGCTGTTGGACGCCTCGGTGAACAGCGTCGGCTGCAGGTAGAAGCCGGGCGTCTCGTTCCTGACGAGTTCGCCGCCGAAGGCGAGCCTGGCGCCTTCCGACTTGCCGATCTCGATGTAGTCCGTGTCGGTCTTCAACTGCTTTTCGTCGACCACCGGGCCGATATGGGTGCCGGCCATCAGGGCGTTGTCGACGGTCAGCGTCTTCAGCTTTTCGGTGAGGGCTGCGACGAACCTGTCATGGATGCCTTCGGTGACGATCAGGCGCGAAGAGGCGGTGCAGCGCTGGCCGGTGGAGAAGAAGCCGGAATTGGCGGCGGCTTCGACGGCGACGGTGAGGTCTGCGTCGTCGAGCACGACCATCGGGTTCTTGCCGCCCATTTCCAGCTGGAACTTGCGGTTATGCTCGATGGAGGCGAGTGCGACGCGTTTGCCGGTGCCGGTGGAACCGGTGAAGGTGAGGCCGGCGAGATCCGGGCTGTCGAGCATGGCCTGGCCGACGACGGAGCCCTTGCCCATCACGAGGTTGAGCACGCCCTTGGGCAGGCCGGCGCGATGCAGGATGTCGACGATGGCCCAGGCGCAGCCGGGCACGAGGTCGGCGGGCTTGAAGACGACGGTGTTGCCGTAGGCGAGTGCCGGGGCGATCTTCCAGGCGGGAATGGCGATGGGGAAGTTCCACGGCGTGATGACGCCGATGACGCCCAGCGGATCGCGGGTGATCTCGACGCCGATATTCGGGCGCACCGAGGGCAGCACCTCGCCGGCGAGGCGCAGGCATTCACCGGCGAAGAAATCGAAGATCTGGCCGGCGCGGATGGTTTCGCCGATGGCTTCGGGCAGGGTCTTGCCTTCCTCGCGGGCAAGCAGGCGGCCGAGTTCTTCCTTGCGGGCGATGATCTCGTCGGAGGTCTTCTTCAGGATCGCATGGCGCTCAAGGATGCCCGAGCGCGACCAGGCCGGGAAGGCGGCCTTGGCGGCGGCGATGGCAGACGCGACGTCGGCGGCGGTGCCGGAGGCGTATTCGCCGACGATGTCATTGGTGTCGGACGGATTGATGTTGGCGGTGGCGTTGGTGCCAATCCATTCGCCGGCGATCAGGTTCTGATAGATGGTCATGGCTCCGGGAGCCTCCTTTCGGATGTGGGGAGGAGGTCCGCTGCCCTGGGAGGATGCGACGGACCTTCCGTGAACTAGAGCTGCTGCACCACGATCTCTTCCTCGGCGGCGACCGCCAGGGGATTGCGCAGCGGCAAGCCGAATTCGCTCACCTCGATTTCGAAGACATCGCCCGCCTGCGGCTTGATGCCGTCGGCGAAGGACAGGGTGGCCGTGCCGAACATGTGGACGTGGATATCGCCCGGTGCGCGGAACAGGCCGTACTTGAAGTGATGATATTCGAGGTTGGCGAAGGTATGCGACATGTTCGCTTCACCCGAGAGGAACGGCTTTTCGAAAATCACCTCGTCGCCGCGCTTGATGCGCGACAGGCCGCGAATATCATCCGGCGCGGCGCCGATGCGGATTTCCGGACCGAAGCTTGCCATGCGCAGCTTGGAATGGGCGAGGTAGAGATAGTTGATGCGTTCGGTAACGTGGTCGGAGAACTCGTTGGAGAGCGCAAAACCGATCCGGAACGGCGTACCGTTGTCGGCGATCACGTAGATGCCGGCCATTTCCGGCTCCTCGCCGCCGTCGAGCGCGAAGGAAGGGGAAACAAGGTTGGCGCCGGGGGCGGCGGTCTGCGTGCCGTTGCCTTTGTAGAACCATTCCGGCTGCACGCCCTTTTCGCCGGCCTTCGGCTTGCCGTTCTCGATGCCCATCCTGAACATCTTCATGGAGTCGGTCAGCGTTTCTTCCGCCGCCTCGGTGGCCTTCTTGTGCATGGAATCGCGCGTTGCCGCGGAGCCCAGATGGGTGAGGCCGGTGCCGGTCAGGTGCAGGTGGGCCGGATCGGGATGGGTGATCGGCGGCAGCAGACGGCCTTCCGCATAGGCCTTTTCCAGATCGACGGTTTCGCCGAGACCCTTGGTGGCGATGACATCCGCCAGGCTCTTGCCGGCATTGGCGGCTTCCATGGCCAGCGCATAGACGCTGCCGGCGCCGACGACGGCCTTCGCTTCGCCACCCACTTCACGCACGGCGACGACGATGGCGCCGTCCGTGCCCTTGACCTGAGAAATCAACATGCGTTCGTTCCTTTTCCGGGTCGAGAGGAGTCAAAGGGATCCCGTTCCGCCCGAAGGCGGCCAACTCCATGCTCTTGCTTGTCGGGGGCTGGCGCTTCGGCTCAGCCCTTGTTCTTGTTGTAGACGTCGAAGAAGACGGCTGCGAGCAACACCAGGCCCTTGACGAGCTGCTGGTAATCGATGCCGAGGCCCATGATCGACATGCCGTTGTTCATTACGCCCATGATGAAGGCGCCGATGACCGCACCGGTGATCTTGCCCACGCCGCCGGAAGCCGAGGCGCCGCCGATGAAGCAGGCGGCGATGACGTCCAGCTCGAAGCCGACGCCGGCCTTGGGAGTGGCCGAGTTCAGGCGGGCGGCGATGATCATGCCGGCGAGCGCGGCGAGCACGCCCATGTTGACGAAGGCATAGAAGGTCAGCCGCTCGGTGTTGATGCCCGAAAGCTTGGTCGCCTTCTCGTTGCCGCCGAGCGCGTAGATGCGGCGACCGATGGTCGAGCGGTTGGTGATGAAGGTGTAGAGCGCGATCAGGAGCGCCATGACCACCAGCACGTTCGGGAAGCCGCGATAGGTCGACAGCTGGAAGCCGATGAAGATGGCGACGGCGCCGATGATGGCCATCTGCAGCGCGAAGAACACCATCGGCTCGTTTTCCGAACCGTGCAACTCGTTGGTGCGGCGCTTCTTCAGGCCGAAATAGACGGCGGCGATGACCAGCACCACGACGACGACGAGGGCGAAGAAGTTGGTGACGACCGTCGGAGCCGGGTTGGCGAAGGCCAGCAGGTCCGGAACGAAGCCGGTCGACAGCAGCTGGAAGTCCTTCGGGAAGGGGCCGATCGGGCGGTTCTGCAGCACGAGGTAGGTCAGGCCGCGGAAGACGAGCATGCCGGCCAGCGTGACGATGAAGGACGGGATCTTCTGGTAGGCGACCCAATAACCCTGCATGGCGCCGGCGACGCCGCCGAGGATGAGGCAGATCGGCACGACGATGGAGAAATGCAGCCCCCATTTCACCAGCATGATCGCCGACAGGCCGCCGATGAAGGCGACGATGGAGCCGACCGACAGGTCGATATGCCCGGCGACGATGATCAGCAGCATGCCCAGCGCCATGATGACGATGAACGAGTTCTGCAGCACGAGGTTGGTGATGTTGACCGGCCTAAACAGCACGCCCTGGGTGATGACCTGGAAGAAGACCATGATCACCACGAGCGCGACCAGCAGGCCGTACTCGCGGATGTTGTTTCGAAGGTAGCTTCCGATCGAAGTGGTGTTTGAAGCGCTGGTTTCGCCGGCCATTAATTTTTCTCCCCAGAGCGCATGATGGCGCGCATAATCGATTCCTGGCTTGCCTCTTCCTTCGGAAGCTCGGCAACGATGCGCCCTTCGTTCATGACGTAGATGCGGTCACAGGTTCCAAGGAGCTCGGGCATTTCCGACGAAATCATCAGGATGCCTTTGCCTTCTGCGGCAAGCTGGTTGATGATGGAATAAATCTCGAATTTGGCGCCGACGTCGATACCGCGCGTCGGCTCATCGAGGATGAGTATTTCAGGGTTTGTGAACAGCCATTTCGACAGGACGACCTTCTGCTGGTTGCCGCCGGACAGGTTGACCGCTTCCTGATAGATGGAGTGCGAGCGGATACGCAGGCGCGAACGATAGTCCGTGGCGACCTGGGCTTCGCGCCGCGTATCGATGACGCCGTTGCTGGCCACCGCCGAAAGATTGGCAAGCGAGGTGTTGTGCATGATGTTGTTGATCAGCACGAGACCCAGGTGCTTGCGGTCTTCGGTGACATAGGCAAGGCCGGCATCGATCGCCTTCGGGATGGTGCTGACGTCCACCGGCTTGCCGTGCATCGACACGTCGCCGGTGATCTTGTGGCCCCAGGAGCGGCCGAAGATGCTCATGGCGGTTTCGGTGCGGCCGGCGCCCATGAGGCCGGCGATGCCGACGACTTCGCCGGCGCGGACGTTGAAATTGACGTCGTGCAGGAATTGCCGGTCGCGATGCTGCTGGTGGAAGACGTTCCAGTTTTTCACTTCGAGCAGCACGTCGCCGATTTTTGGCTCGCGCGGCGGATAGCGGTCTTCCATGTCGCGGCCGACCATGCCCTTGATGATCCGGTCTTCGCTGATGTCTTCCTTGTGACAGTCCAGCGTTTCCACGGTGCCGCCATCGCGCAGGATGGTGATCTTGTCGGCGACCTTCTTGATCTCGTTGAGCTTGTGCGAAATGATGATCGAGGTCAGGCCCTGGTTGCGGAATTCCATGAGCAGCTGCAGGAGCGCGTCGGAATCCGTCTCGTTGAGCGAGGCGGTCGGTTCGTCGAGGATCAGCAGGCGCACCTTCTTGGAGAAGGCCTTGGCGATCTCGACCAGCTGCTGCTTGCCGACGCCGATATCGGTGATCAGCGTCGAGGGCGCTTCCTTGAGGCCGACCTTGGCCAGCAGTTCGCGCGTCCGTGAAAAGGTTTCCCGCCAGTCAATGACGCCCTTGGCGGCGATTTCGTTGCCGAGGAAGATGTTTTCGGCGATCGACAGCAGCGGCACCAGCGCCAGTTCCTGGTGGATGATGATGATACCGAGATCTTCGCTGTCGGAAATGGTGGAAAAGGCGCGGACCTCACTGTCGTAGTGGATCTCGCCATCGTAGGTTCCGGCGGGATAGACGCCGCTGAGAACCTTCATCAATGTCGACTTGCCGGCGCCGTTTTCGCCGACGAGTGCATGGATCTCTCCTTCGCGGACCTTGAAATTGACGTTGTCCAGCGCCTTCACGCCTGGAAACGTCTTGGTGATATTCCGCATTTCGAGAATGATGTTTTCCATGTCAGTCACATTCCAGGGCGGCCGCAACGTCAGCGCGGGGCCAGCCGGCAATAAACACCTCCATATCGTACGGGGATCCGCGATGAAACACGGACCCCCGGCCAATAACGAGGATTAGTTGTCGATCTGCTCGGCGGTGTAATAGCCGGACGTGGTCAGGATGTCCTTGGCGTTCGTCTTGTCGACGGCAACCGGCTTCAGCAGGTAGGACGGAACGACCTTGACGCCGTTGTCGTAGGTCTTGGTGTCGTTGACTTCAGGCTCCTTGCCCTGCATCAGCGAGTCGACCATGCCGACGGCGACCTTTGCCAGTTCGCGCGTATCCTTAAAGACCGTCGAATACTGTTCGCCGGCAAGGATGGACTTGACCGACGGCAGTTCAGCGTCCTGGCCGGTGACGATCGGCATCTTCAGTTCGCCGGAACCGTAGCCGACGCCCTTGAGAGCCGACAGGATGCCGATGGACAGGCCGTCATAAGGAGACAGAACGCCGTTGACGTGACCGTCGGTGTAGGTCGAGGACAGCAGGTTTTCCATGCGGGCCTGTGCAACGGCACCGTCCCAACGCAGCGTGCCGACCTGTTCCATGCCCGTCTGGCCGGACTTGACGACGATGTCGCCGCTGTCGATCAACGGCTGCAGGACCGACATGGCGCCGTCATAGAAGAAGAAGGCGTTGTTGTCGTCCGGCGAACCGCCGAAGAGTTCGACGTTCCACGGCTTCACGTCGGCGAAGTTTGCCTTGAGGCCGTCGACGAGGCTGGTGGCCTGCAGGACACCGACCTGGAAGTTGTCGAAGGTGGCGTAATAGTCGACATTGCCGGAATCGCGGATCAGGCGGTCATAGGCAATGACCTTGACGCCTGCATCGTGCGAGCGCTGCAGGATGTCGGACAGCGTCGTGCCGTCGATGGCGCCGATGACGAGAACCTTGGCACCCTTGGTGACCATGTTTTCGATCTGGGCGAGCTGGTTCGGAATGTCGTCGTCAGCGAACTGCAGGTCCGGGGTGTAGCCGGCTTCCTTGAACAGCTTTTCCATGGTCTCGCCGTCCGAGATCCAGCGCGTGGAGGTCTTGGTCGGCATGGAGATGCCGACGACGCCCTTGTCCTGCGCGAGCGCGGGCATGACGAACGAGGCGACGCCGATGGCGGTCGCTGCGAACAACGAAAGAAGGGTCTTCATTTCTCTCTCCCTTGGTGATCAATGCGGCAGGTGTTGTTTGCACCCGCCCTGAAACTGTGGGCCAGTCGAGAACAAGCGCACCAACGGGTCCGAAGACACCCTGATGATCTCGCCAGCCTTTTCATCTGCTCCCAGCACACCTCCGCAAACTCGTCTTTTTTCCCATAACTGTCAAATCGAATAAATTGCATCTCCTATATCAAAAATGATATAGTGAGCGCATTCAGAACGTGACTGCCGGCATGGCCCGGAAAGGTTATCATGACAAAGCATTCTCAGCCATCATGGCCTGAAAATACACCGCTTTCCACCGATATCGACGCACTGGCCCTTCTCAAGTCGGGGCTCAAGCTGACGCATCTCAGCATGCTGGTGACGATCGAGGATCACGGCCAGATCAGCGCGGCGGCGGAGGCGATGAACATATCGCAACCGGCTGCGTCGCGGATGCTGTCGGAGATGGAATCGATCCTGCGCACGCCGCTTTGCGAGCGGGTGGCGCGCGGCGTGATGCTGACCAAATACGGCGCGGCGCTGGCCAAGCGGGCACGAAAAATCCTGCTGGAGCTGCGCGAGGCCAACCGGGAACTGGCGGAACTGCGCACCGGCAACGGCGGGTCGGTGTTCATCGGCGCGGTGACGGCGCCGGCGATCAGCCTGGTGGTGCCGGCGATCCACAAGGTGACGGCGAGTTATCCCGGCATCGAGATCAACGTGCAGGTGGAGACGAGCAACGTGCTTGCCCGCGAACTGCTGGCGGCGCGGCACGATTTCGTCATCGGCCGCATTCCCGACGATCTCAACCCGCGGCTGTTCCATGTGCACGAGATCGGCATCGAGCGTGCCTGCCTGATGGTGCGCGAGGGCCATCCGCTGCTCGGCAAGCCGGCCGCCAGCCTTTCCGACCTGCCGGCGTTCGACTGGGTGTTCCAGCCGCCGGGCACGTTGCTGAGGCGCACCGTCGAGGATATCTTCGTGACCGCCAACGTGCCGCTGCCGGAAAACATCATCAACACCTCCTCCCTGCTGCTGACGGCGGCGGTGGTCTGCAAATCCGACGCGATCGCCCCTGTTGCCGTCGACATGGCGCAGTTCCTGGCCGGCCAGAGTTCGCGGGCCGGCGACATCCGCATCCTGCCGATCGATTTCGAGATCAACGTCAAGCCCTACAGCCTGATCACGGTGCGCGAGCGCGAGTTGCCGCCGAGCGCCAGGCTGCTCTACGATATCATCCTGGAGGAAAGCCTGGCGCTGGCGGCCGCCTGACCAGCCCGGCGCCATCTCCAGCCGCCATTCTGGCGGCCAAAGAAGGAGACGACATGCTGTTCGGTCAATCGCTGTTCCAGTCGGTGCTGGAGCGGCTGGAGCAGGAAAGATCCGAGGAGGAGGACGAGGCGCCGGCGGCCTCGGCCTATCGCGTGCGGGGCTTTTCCACCGGTTTTGTGGCCGCGACCATGGAGGGCGCCATCGGCAGCCGCCATGCGGAACGCTCCTATCTCGACGTGCTGGAGGACACGCCGCCGCCGGTGCCGGAGGAGGAACCGGTGATGCCGGACCATCTGTTGCGGCTCCTGCCGGAAGAAATTGCCGAGGATCTTGCCCTGTCGCCGTCGGACGGCGTGGCGCGGCTCAACGAAAAACGCCGCCTGTTTGCCAAGTTCAATCACCCCGACGGCGTGCACGAAAATTTTCGCGACAACGCCACGATCCGTATGACCATCGCCAACCTGATGATCGACGAGGCGCTGCGCCGGCTGGACGCATAGAGCAATTCCTGCAAAAGTCCGTAGCGGCTTTGCGTGCGGAAAAGCGGACACTCTAAGGCCGTTGTCATCCGCCCCCGCCTGGATGGCCTGCACATGTCTGCGCCTGCAAAACCTTGCTGTTTCGCACGGGGGTTTGTTCCACGCTCTCGCCGGAGTCACGGTGGGCGCGGCAATGCCTTTGGCCGGGGAGGGCTCAGTCCTGCTTGTTGTCCGCAGGCGCCTCGTCGCCATCGTCCGGGTTCTGGGCTGGCGTGTTCGTCGCGGCCGGCTCCTGCGGATTGAAGGTCAGGAGCAGCATATAGGCGGCATAGGCGCCGGCTGCACCGGCCAGGATCGCCCAGAACGGCTGCGCCGCCACGAGTTCGACGATCGCCCAGCCGAAACAGGACCCGACGATCGCCAGCCGCACCCAAAGCGGTCGGTAGGTAGGGTGGCTCGGATCGATCAACTGCATGGCGGCTTCCCTGTTGTTCCTGACATGTTGCCGCCCTGTATAGCATGATGGCGGCGCGGGAAACTCCTTTACGGTTCCACCGCCTCTCTGCCTATTTCGACCGACCGACGCTGCTTGGTGATCGCCGTCGGCACATCATAGTTCGCCACGGCGCAATTTTCGCATTGAAGCGCAACCGATCCTGGGTTAAAGAACGCCTCACCAGACGACGAGCGAATCTTTTCGCCGCGGCATGCACCCGTAGCTCAGCTGGATAGAGTGTTGGATTCCGATTCCAAAGGTCACAGGTTCGAATCCTGTCGGGTGCGCCAATTCCTTTTTTGACATGTTCATATCTCCTAACATCTTCTTGCAGAGACCTTGTTTGCGGATATCCGGCAGTGGATGGAAATGCCGAAGGGTGGTCACTTTGGGGCACTGGAGCAACCACAGCTGTTTGCTGAGGACGTCATGGCATTCATTGAAAAGCTTGGCCGATAACACGAGATGGAAGCGTTTTCATGCGACGGAGGCTTCGTAACCGTCGCGAAACGTTCTTACATGACGCTCCATCGCCTCTGCGGCCAGTTGTGGATCTTTGGCGGCTATCGCTTTTACAATATCGGTATGCTGCTCATAAAGCAGTGCGTCACGTCCAGCGCCGATTTTAGGTTCGCTCAGCGAGTAATTGAAATATCCCAGCACGATGTTTCTCAGGACTTCGGAAACATACAAATGCAGAGCACTACCTGCTGCACGGGCGATCGTCAGGTGGAGGTTGAGATCCAGATCGATCTTTCGCTGAGGCGAGTCAATTGGCCGCTTCATTTCCGATAGAATGCGACGCATGGCCAGCATATCTGTGTCCGTTGCGTGGGTCGCCGCACGTTTCGCTGCGCAAACCTCTAAGTAATGCCTGATGGCGCAGAGGTCCTTGAAGTTTGAAAAGTCCTCGGATGCGCTGGTGCTAAGCCCTCTTGCCAGTTCATTGTCGGGAGTATCCATGATAGCTCTGGTGCCGGCGCGTTCGTCCGCCTCCACGAGTCCATTTAATTTCAGGATAGCCAGCGCTTTGCGGACACATTCCCGGCTAACCCCGAAAAGATCGGCAAGGCGTCTCTCACTGAGCAAGCGGTCGCCGGCTTCAAGTTGTCGCGTCGCAATCATACTTGCAATTTCGCGAGCAATTGCATCGCGCAAAGTCTCGGGTTGCTGCGCTGCCAGTTCAACCAGCATCTCGTCCTCTGCCAAACCGCCTTGAAGAACGCACAAAGGCGGACGAAGAGCCCTATGCAGAAGTTCATTCTTCTCACGAAGGAGTACAAGGACGCTTGCAAGGTCTCCCCGGGCTATCTGCGTAGCTAGCCGCGTGTAGATGCCGTAGAGATTATCACGCATTTGCGCCGTTTTCGGTGCGCGATGAATGGTATCGAAGTATGCACGCAAGCCGCGTGTCAGATGTTGCATCAGCAGCACAAAGACCTTGCTTCCTGACATTTCAGCCATGAACGCTCGCCACTCGAATTCTCGGGGCGGCTGGTCATCCGTCGGAATGCTCTGGAGGAGACTGCCAGCCAGAAGGGCGAGCTTTTTTTGGTTCGCATTTGCCATGCATCGTTCAATAAGCAGCTCGTCGAAGAAGTGGCAAAATTCTGCAAGATCCTCCAGACTTCTGCGGCTGGCCTGTTGCAAGAACTCAAGTTGCTCGCCGTTGGTCACCACTCGTGTACCTGAACGTTGGACGGCTTCCAGATATCCGATAGATTTAAGACGGTTCAGCGCGGCGCGAACGCACACTCTGCTCGTCATCAATGCGTTCGCGATGCGGCGTTCCGGAGGAACCTGCGTCCCAGGCTGGAGACGCCCATTTGCTATCATCGCAAGGAGGTTAACCGCGAGGCGATCTGAAAGCATTGCTTTCTTTTGAATATTCAGCATAAGCCGACCTGGTCGGCCAATTGACCTCACATCGATAGGGTTCGGAGTTTCCCCACGCAAGAGCGACAATTGAAGTTCCAGAGTATCGTGCATGCTTCTTTCTCCGTATCACGGCCACGTTGATCCGCAATAAATCCGTCTGCACTCGTTTTCGTCTACGAAGGGAACGTCAACGCTTCATGGCAGGCTAAACTCAACAAGTGCATCATAAATCAGCATTCAATTCTAGTGGATTTGAGCGACACGTCGTACCGGCGGCGAAAGCTCCGATCGAAGGAGCCGAGCATGAATACCCGCGAAATCGCCACGAGAGACCAAGGCCGAGTGGCGGCAATTTGAACAATCTATGTTCTTTCTCAATATCTTACTGCTTGGGGATTGATGGACCAATTCAAGGCCAGTGATCATGCTTTTATGAGACGCCCGGAGGCTACGGCATTGCCTGGTCTTAGCGGTTGACCAAGGCCAACAGAACGCGCTGCTCTTTCCTGTAGCACTGGGTATCAGGCGTCTACGGCCGCGTCCGATGGCGCACCCCATGACATGTAGCCGCCATCCACCTGGAGCGTGACGCCGGAAATGTAGGAGGCGTTCGATGAGCATAAAAAGAGCATCGCTTCAGCAAGCTCCGATGCCTTGCCCAGGCGACCGATAGGTGTCCGCCGGATAATTCGATGCTGATCAAGCTTTCCTTCCGCTACAAGACGGTCGAAAAACGGGGTCACAATGTAGCCGGGAGCGATACAGTTCACGCGCACCCCACGTGAGACCCACTCCGTTCCCAATGTGCGTGTCAGCATCGAGATACCTGCTTTGGCGGCACTGTAAGCGTTGCGAGGGGTCAGTCCGAGTACGCCAGCGATAGAGCTGATATTGCATATAGCCCCGCGGCCATTCGCCAGCATTACCGGTGCGACGGTCTTCGATACCAGAAACGTTCCTCCGAGATGAATGTCAACGAGGCGGCGGAACTGCTCATAATCCTGTTCAATCGTGGGCCGGAACACATCGGGAATGCCGGCGCAATTCACCAAAACGTCGATCCGTCCAAACGCTTCTCGTGCCGTATTCACCATCATATCGACATCTGCAGCGACCGCGACGTCACCCGAAACAGCGAGATGAGGTCCGCCCCCCAGACGCTCCACAGCGAGTTGAGCGGCTTCTGCGCGAATATCCGCCAAGACCAGTGTCGCGCCGGCTGCCGCAAAGGCTTCAGCTCCTGCGAAACCCAACCCGCTTGCTCCACCGGTGATCATGACCACCTGGTCGCTAAAATTCCAGCTGCCGTTCACCTAAACTCCTTTCAAATGAGATGGGTTGGCCGGCTACACGTCGATCACGTCAAGTCAGGAGCCAGCTCCCTGACTGCTCTTACGCCACCGAAAGTCTGCCACGAACCAGCAGCGAGCCAACCCGCATCAACCGGCAGGTTTGCTCCCGTGATCATGGATGCATAGTCGGATAATAAAAAAAGAACTGCGTTCGCAATGTCGTCTGGTTCAATGATCACACCAAGGCAGGAGTTTTCTTTGAGTTGCCTTGGATCACGGTTGCCAAGCTCGATTTGCGACCTTAGCGCCGCGGTCAAAGTGTATCCCGGTGAAATTGTATTGACCCGCACGCCTGAGCGGCCCCATTCTGCGGCAAGGCACTCTGTAAGGCTGATCACCCCGGCCTTCGCAGGGGAATAGGCATGTAGAGGCATGGACCGCATACCGGCAACAGATGCGATATTCACGATCGAGCCTGTTCCTCTCAGGGCCATGTCGGACCCAAAAGCCGCGCAGGAATTGAAGGTTCCTTCAAGATCGACCGCCACGACGCGCTTAAACAGTTCGGCGGACAGTTCGTCGGGCGGAAGAGGTGACTGGACAATGCCCGCGCAGTTCACAAGGTAATCGACGTGTTTTCGATTGCTTCTCAGCTTTTCCGCAAAAGTTTTGATGACAGCCTCATCGCAGACGTCAATCTGTACCTGTTCCGCCGCAGAGGGAAATTCGTGGCTGGTGTTCCGGTCTCGATCAATACTGATGACGCCAGCGCCAGCCCTGACAAGTTGCAAGACACAGGCCAAGCCGATCCCACTCGCTCCACCTGTGACCACTGCCAGTTTATCTTTCAGAGATGTATACATGTCGGATCACACTTTTCATTGTATGGGAGAGAATGACGTCGGAATCAGAAACCGGTTTTCCATTTTCTCGATCAGCGGGAGGATGCGCTCGGCGTAGGCCAGCCATTCTGCGTCAGCCCAAAGCGACGAACGTCGTGCGGCACGGTCCTCAAATGTTTCAAACGCCCAGATGTGTACAACTTGGTTCAGCGAGCCGCTTTCGGTGGTGAAATAGCCGAGAAGCTGGCCAAGAAACTTCCGCTGGATAGCCAGCCCCTCCGCCTCGACCATCGCCAGGTACTGTTTGGTCTTGCCCACCTGGAGTGAGTAGGTACGTTCTTCAATGATCATTGTTTGTCCTAGTGAATTGCCGCCCACATAATCCGCTCTTCCGTCGCACCGTCGGCGGGGATCTGCTCAACGATGCGCCCCTGCCGGGCGACGAGAATCCGGTCGGATACCGCAAGGACTTCAGGCAGATACGAGGAGATGACAACGACAGCTATTCCTGTCGCGGCAAGTTCTCTGATGAGGGCGTGTATCTGCTCGATCGTACCGACATCAACGCCCCGCGTCGGTTCATCGAAAATGACAAGTTGGGGGTTTTGCACCAGCGATTTGGCTATCACGACCTTCTGCTGATTGCCGCCGGAAAGTTCCACGACCTTGGCGCGGCGATGAATGGCCGCGACCTGAAGCGTGCTGATCCACTTTTCAGCGAGTGCCTTCCTCTCCTTCTTCGATGTCAGCAGCCGCCGTTTCGCTTTGGCGATGTAGCCGACGTAGATGTTTTCATCGATCGACATCGTTTCAAAAAGACCGTTTTCCTTGCGGTCCTCCGTCACGTAGGCAATGCCATCGTTGACCCCCTGTGCGGGAACGCGATATCGGACGTCCCTCCCGTTAAACGTGATCGTTCCACCCTGGAGACGACGTCGTTTCATGGCACCGCTGATAACCTTGGCAATTTCGGTGCGGCCGGATCCAACAAGGCCGGCAATCGTCGTGACCTCGCCAGCGTAGACTGAAAATGACATGTTTTTCACCATGGTCCCTGAAACGACGTTCTCAACGCTCAGGATCTTTTCGCCGCGGGGCTTCGGCGCGCGAGCCGCTTGGTCGCGCTGTTGAGGACCTAACTGTCTCCCGACCATCATCCGCACCAACGTGTCCCGGGAAAGGCCGCTTGTCGATTGCGTCGAGACAAGTTTCCCATCGCGCAGGACGGTAACCCGATCAGAAATCGACAGAGCTTCCTCAAGCGCATGCGAAATGTAGATGATTGCGACTCCCTGAGAACGAAGGTCCTGGATCAACGTGAAAAGGTGTTGAGTTTCTTCCGGAGTAAGGCTTGCGGTCGGCTCATCGAAGATGATGACTTTGGCATTGAAATAAACCGCGCGCGCAATCTCGATCATCTGCCGCTTCGCTGTCCCTAACGTTGATGCAAGTGCCGTAGGATCAACGTGAAAATTCATCGACTGCAAAAGCAGTTGTGCGCGGATGTTGAGGTTTCGGAAAACGGAAAAAAATGGCTCGCGGCCGAGATGAATGTTCTGGGCCACTGTCATTGTGGGAACGAGGCTGGTCTCCTGGTAGACCATTGCAATGCCCTGGTTAAGGGCATCGGAGGGGCTTCTGAAATCAACTGGCTGGCCATGCACGGCCATTGTGCCCGAGGTAAGGCCAACCGTGCCACAAATGACCTTGCAGAGCGTCGATTTGCCGGCGCCGTTTTCACCAAGCAGGGCATGTACTTCCCCGGGAAAAAGAGTGAAATCGACCCTTTCGATAGCCGGAACACCCTCGTAGTGTTTGGTCGCACCGGTCAGTTCAACAACAGGTGTTTGAGATGCGTCTGCCATCACTTGCCCTCCAGTTCGATACTCAGCAGGATGCCCGGCCCCTTGGCCACGGCCAAAAGCTGATTGCCGGATCTGACTGCGGACGTTATTCCGTGATGCCTTCCACCAACCCGGCTGTGAAAGGAACGTAGTGGGAGGAAATTCTCGTCCAGTTCGACGACCAAACCATACGAGCGCGGTGGTGCCCAAGCCTTCGTGATACCGAGCTTTTTAATGCTACCGCCCTGCAGTGGTTCCATGTAGCTGTCTTCGGCCAGCAACGTCGGCCTAATCCAATACCGGGGATCTACGTTGCGCATCATATCCGCGCGAAACTCATCTTCGCGCAGAATGAAATCAATAAGTTGCGTACGCATGCCGAATAACGCCATCCAATGGTGCCCGTCGCTGGCACGGCTCACATGTGCCGGATACCCTGGAAGGTTAGGTATGGGCCGGTCCAGAAGACGCCCGTTGAGCCCATAACGCTGAAGGCAATGATTCCAGGCCAAGGCAACGCACACGTTTCCCTGATGATCAAGAGCAAGCCCTGAAGGCCAGCCCAGACCCGTGGCGATCACCCGTTCACCGGACGTTGAGAGCGCCACAATACAGCCGGAGCGGGCACGACCCATCAGATCGTGGATCCAGTCCTCTGCTCCATTCTGGCGCGAGCCCATGGCGATAAGCAGGGTTCCGTCATGGTGACGAACCAGTGAGGTGATACAGCTTAGCTGGACGCTAGCCACTTCCGTTTTACGTTGAATCTCCGTGCCTACTCGATCAACCTGGAGCAAGCCGTGTCCCTCACAACCAAGCCAAAGGCTACCGTCGGAATCTGGGAAGACTGTTGTCAGAGTGCCTGGAAACGCTCTGACTAGCGAGGGTATACCGGCCGCCACACGGTAAAGTTCCTTCCCTGCCGTGACGAGCAGGTCACCATCACCTTCCACCGCGACCATATCTGGCGAAGATGAGGGTATAAAAAGCTCTGTGGCTGCCTCCAACATATTGTTAGGGGCCCAAGGTCCTTCCAGGCTGGGAATAAAATCATACTCCGCCTTTTGGATGCCCGCGAACTCAAGCAATCTCGAAAAGATGCCCATTTGTTTCCTCCGATTGCAGACGGCTTAGCTCTTGCCCCAGTAGGAGTCGTGTGCAGTCCAGTTCTGATCTGCATCCGGTAGTTGAATACGGCCAATCCGATTGTTCTCCAGGCCGCCGAGATAAAGGTAGCCTTTGTGCTCGCGCATCGATGTCAACATCGGATGCTTTTCTGCCTTCTTGTCCCAGTAGGACTCCAGGATGCGGCCAGATTCATCGAACTTGACGAGACAACCGTGGTTCATGCTCGGGAAAAGCCATTCATCGCGAGGAAGCTGCTTCAGCATCCGCAATCTGACACCAGGATGTCGCATTGAAATATCGTACATCGGCGAACGCATTCCGGCAAAGGCCATCCAGTACGTGCCATCCGAAGCGCGGTTGATGTTGTCTGGTACGCCGGCGAGGTTGTCCAGGAAGACTTCCAGTTTACCTTTTTTCGGCCCTTCGAGCCAATAGCGGCGTACGCGTGCTGCCCAGGTCTCCGCCACGAAGACAGACCGCCCGTCGTGAGCAAGGCATATACCGTTCGCGAAATTCAGCCCATGCGAGATCGTGCGTGTCTTTTTGGTCGCAGGATCGTATACGCAAAGCCTGCCATTCCCGCGCCCCTCAAGGCTGTCGTAAGTCCAGTCGTGCAAGTCGAAGCGATCTGTCGCGTCGCTGAAGTAGATCTTCCCGTCAGGTGCAATGTCGAGGTCGTCAGCCATACGCAGGCGAGAGTTGTCCAAAATCGAAAGCCAATTTCGAGTCGTCCGGTCGGTTAGCTTCTCCACTTTTCCCTGTTGGTCGACTTGGAACAGACCCATCCCTGCCACACAAACTATGAGGTTTTCGTCTTTATCGAATACCAGTCCGAGTGGACGCCCACCAATGCGGGCGAATACTTCCCGTTCATTGAAATAGGGCGGTGAAAAGCGGATTATGCGGCCTTGTCGTTCGCCAGTGTAGATGCGGCCCAGTCTGTCAACGACCACGTCTTCCGGACCTTCGATCAGTCCAACCGCAAGGCCTTCGGCATCTTTCAGGCGATCATTCAGTGCGAGTGGCGATTGACTCCCGGGTGACGTGTCAGGCGTCGAGGCAAAGCTGAACACAATCGGATTGACAAGCGTCTTCTCGATTGCCTTGCCTTTGTTCTTCTCCCAGCGGATGTCGGCGCCAACGGCCAAAATGACGACAAATCCCAGTATCCCTGCCGTAAAATATCCCGGCAGGCCTATATTGGTCAGTCCGTTCTGAATGAGAAAGACAATCGCTGCGCCCAAGACGGCACGGGCTACGGTTCCGCGCCCACCGGCGAGACTTATGCCGCCAACTACAACGGCAGACAGGGCCTGAATTTCGAGTCCCTGCCCCGTCGGGCCTGCGACGCTGCCCAAGCGCGCGGCATAGAATATGGCACCAAGTGCGGTCACCATGCCTGCACCACAATAGGTCAGGAACAGTACCAGCGGATAATTGATCCCGGCATGGCGCGCCGCCTTCTTGCTTGATCCGACGGCGGCAACGCGCCATCCAAGCTTGGTGTTGCGAAGAATGACGTGGGCTACGACCGCAAAGATGACCAGCGTTGCAGCACTTACCGGGGCGCCGAGGATGCGGCCGGTCGCGATAAAGTTCCAGGTCGGGTCTTCGATATAGATAACCGCCAGCTCTTCACTGTAATTCAACGTGATGAGATTGAATATCGAGCGATAGATGATCAGTGCCACGAGGGTCGTTAGCACCGGCCTGGTCTTCATGAACCCGATCAAGAAGCCATTGATAGCACCGATGACGCCGCCCAGTGCTATGGCAAGGAGGATGGCAAGCCACGTTGGCAGACCCCATACGCCGATCATAAACAGGACAGCGAAATCCACGAGGGCGAAAATGGCGCCCACACTGAGATCTATGCCGCCTGAAATCAATGTCAGTCCGACAGCGATGGCAGGAAAGGCAAATTCCGAGAAGGACGCCGAGATCGATTGCAGGTTGCCGATTGTACCGAAGGCAGGGTTGGCAATGTAGAGATAGGTGAAGATGCCTACGAACAGCACAAATGGAATGACCGATTCCATCCACGATTTGGATATAAGGTCAGCGAATAGCCTGGTCGGCGCAAGACGCCAAAAAACGCGACGCACCAAGGGGGCCTGCTCGATATGCGCAGTCATGTTCGTCTCCGGATTTCGCAAGAATGGCCGGAGACATAGTCTCCAGCCGCTTCCGAAAGGATGTCACTGATTGGTCTTGTAGCAATCGCCTTCCGCGATCGTCTCCTTGGTCACCCGCTTGATGGGCGTGAAGATGCCAATCCGTGCGGCCGCCGTGTCAATGCCGGCGGCGCGCTGCTGCAGGACAGTCCTGACGAGATCGACGTATTCCTGCCCCTGAAGTGTCGACTGATAGTCGAAGAAGGTATCGAACATTCCGTTCTTGATGTATTCGCAGGCAATCGGATCGCCGCCGCCGACGGTCATAATCTTGATGTCACCAGGCTTTTTACCTGCAGCCTCGGCCGCCTTAGCGATCGCTGCATCCATCGGTTCCCACTGCCCCATATAGGCGCATAGATCCGGGTGCTGCTGGATGACGGTGGTCGCCACGTCGTAGGCGCCTTTAGGATCCCAAAGGCCGGCAGTTTGTTCGCTGACAAGCTCGATATCCGGATGCTCGGCGAGAACCTCTTTGACGCCCGCCGTGATGTCCAGCGAATAAGAGGACGTCACGGACCCCTTCATCAAGGCGACCTTCTTACCCTTACAAAGCTCCACTACGCGACGGGCTTCAAGTCGGCCGAGTTCGACCGAGTTGACGCCGATAAACGCATCGGTTTTGAAATTGGAGACCATGTTCACCTGAACAACAGGAATGCCTGCCTGTGTAGCCTGCTCAAGTTGACGCGCATAAAGCTGAACATTTGGATTGTGAATGAGAAGCAGATCAGGTTTCTCATTGATGTATGCTGAAAGGATTTCAGAACCACGCTGCGGATCGGCGTTGGGATCGCGAACGATGAATTCAATGCCGTCCTTTTCGAATTGTTCCTTCATGACGCGGGTCCATTCGGACACAAGCGAAAAAGACAGGCTTTCCGGAAGCCAAGCTACCTTTTTGCCCTTCAGCGTATCCTGAATCTGCTTTTCAAACTCCGCGCTTTTGATCCACCCCGGACTTTGTGCATTGCCAGGTCCCGCAAGCACTGCGGAACCGATCACGCCAGCAATCAGCAAGCCTATGATTTTTCTCATTTCACATCCTCCTCTGGCCGCAATCGGCCGATGCAAACAGCAAGTTCCTCCACTTGCCACGCTGGCAACTTCTCAGCCGCTGCGGTATTTCAGGGCTAACATCTTCAATCGATCCGAGTAACTTCGCCCCTGGTCTTGGGAAGAAACCACACGCCGACAGATGATTGCGGGTGCAACTTTCGTGACGCCCCTGTCATTGGCTTTGCAAGGCTGAAACGGCCAACAGCAGCGTATTCCGAGTTGCACGGTTGGTCGGCGAAAGCTTCTCATATGTGCTGTGGTCTGAGGCGAAGGCCAGCATCGGCGTTGCTAACTTGAAGGTAAAGGCATGATTTGGGTTTGAGGCGGAATCGGAAGGGGAAGCATGTCTACACAGCTGAACAGGGCAAGCCAGAACGCGGCTTTGGCGACATACGACCGTGGCCTCGTTGAGAAATCTGATCATCGTCGGCGCTGGAAACCCAGCCAGGAGCAAATAGCGCTCGCGGTAGCGATGCTTATGTTTATCGGTTTCAGCGGACAGCTGCCGGGCTTCTTAACGCTGGGAAACATGGTCGCGCTCACCCAGGGTGTCGCTCAGCTAGGCATTCTTGCGCTTGGAGCCATGGTCGTAGTCATCGGACGTGGGCTTGATCTTGCGCAGATCGCCTCGATGGCATCGGGCGCAATCGTTACCATTGTCGCGGTGCGTTCTGGCTATGTCGTACCGCTAGCCTTGGCAGCGGGACTCCTTGTCGCGGTGCTTATTGGCTTGGTGAACGGCTATTTGGTTGCCTTTGTGGAGATTCCTTCGATCTTTGCAACCTTATCCACCAATATCCTTGCCTACGGCATGCTCCGCTATTTCGTGCAAGGCGGCGAGGCGATGGCGTATGTTCCCGCTGAAGCGACGTTTTTTGCCTGGGCCGGGAATCTAAAGCTGTGGGGACTGCCAATTTCCGTGGTGATGTTTGTTGCGGTGGCAGTTCTGATGCACTTCGTGCTGTCCCGCACAGTTTTTGGCCTGTATGTTTACTCTCATGGCAGCAATCCTGAGACTGCCCGCATGACCGGCATCCCAGTTAGGCTGGTTACAATTGCCGAGTATATTGCGTCATCTTTTATCGGTTACTTAGCCGGTATTCTTTATATATCATCGCTGGGTACGATCTCAGCCGACGTCATGAATTCCCAGCTAATTTTTAACGTCATTTTGATCGTCATCCTTGGAGGCGTAAGCTTGACAGGTGGCCGGGGCAGCGTGTTCAGCGTAGTTGCGGGTACGCTTCTCATCGGAACACTGCTCAATGGCCTCACCATCATGAACGTTAACATTGACGTGGCAAACGTCGCACGCGGCCTCGTTCTTCTTGCTGCCATCGTTCTTGATAACCGGTTGCATCCCCGCAATGAGGAGACCGCCAGACAGGGCGAGTAATCAGAACCGTTTGCCTTAGGGATCGGTCTGAAAGGGCAAAAGATTTGTTCCCTTGAGAATCAAATATGATTTGAGTGCGACGTCGATGGACGGCAGCACATTCAGGGCGATTGCATCGTTCTGACGACGAGGAAGAGCGGCGACCAGACGGAATTGAATATCCTTATTCATTCTGATTTTCGGAAGGTGCTGGCGAGCATCAAGCACAACCACCCGAACCTGATTATTGCTGCGCAGGGCGCGGCCCGATCAGAGAAAGCGTTCACGAACCGGATAGTCGAAGCCGCCAGGACGGCGGGGCTTCCGGCTCACAGATCGCCGCACGGGCTTGGCAAGGCAGCTTGCCGTTGTCTTGCAGAGGCGGGGGCACTGTATCCGAATCATGGCAATCACCGGCCACAGGAACCTTACTGAAGTTCAGACCGACGTGGACGTCGTGAACAGGAAATTGCTCGCCAAGAGCGAATTGCGAAGCTGAAAGGAACCGCATGAGAACGGACAGACAATAAAAATTGGCTAACCTTGATGCCCGGTTCAACAACTGCAGTCGCAAGGCGTTGAAATCATTGACGGGTGAAATCGAAGTGGCACGCCCTAGGGGAGTCGAACCCCTCTTTTCAGAATGAAAATCTGACGTCCTAACCGATAGACGAAGGGCGCGTGCTGTGGCGCCCTTATAGTCAGGACCGGGCCGGGCCGCAAGCGGGGCAAACGGAAAAAATGCGGATTCCGCAGATTTTTTCGCAGCTTGTGGATGACCTCGTTTCCACCCGCCGAAAGGGCGGTCGAGTGCGGAAAACCACGCATCTTACGATCGTGCGCGCCTGATTTTTCAATCGCCCGTCTTGCGTGGCGGGGCATTTTCCAAGCGGTAGGCAAGCTGGGCCCGCGTCAGGCCGAGCATCCGCGCGGCGGCGGAGAGGTTTCCCTGCGCGCGGTCGATGGCCGCCTCGTAGAGGCTATGCTCGAAAGTGCCGAGGGAAAAACCTTCCGACTCCAGCAGCCTGTCGGGGGCGGGAGGAGAATCCCCGCGCGGGTTTCCGCCGTTGGCGGAAACCGTGGCGAATCGCGCCAGCTGGGTTTCGATCTCGGCGGCGGAAATCGCCTCGTCATCCGTCCGTGCGTCGAGTGCGGCGATGAGGACGTGGCGCATCTGGCGCAAATTGCCAGGCCAGCATTCCGCCTCGATCAATTCCTCCGCCTCGGCCTCGAAGCAGGCCGGTTCCAGGCCCATGCGTGCCGCAAGTGCCGGCAGCATCGAGCGCGCCAGCGCTGCCCGTTCGCCTTCCCGTTCGGCCAGCGTCGGCAGGCGGGCGGTCAGGGGGGAGAGGACGGATAGCAGTTCCCGGAGCGGCCCCGGCGCCTCTGCCACGCACCGCTCGTCGGTGACGGCGACAATGCGCGGCCCGCCCAGGGCAATGCCTTCCTCTATTGCCTGGGCGAAATGCGGCTGGATCTCGGCAGGGATGGTTTCGACGGCGTCGATCAGGATGATTTCGCGCGAGGACGTGCGGCGTGCGTGTTTTTCCGGGCGCGAGATGGCGGCGCACAAGGCCAGGTCGACCTGCATGCCGACGATCCGGCGCGTGTCGCTGGCGGGAAATCCCGACAGGCGGTGGAGATAGCGTGCGGCACTGCCTCGCCCCGTGCCCGGCGCGCCGGTAATGAGGACGGGCAGTGTCATGGTCGCCAGCCGCTCCAGCTTCTTGCGCACCGGCATCAGCACGAGGCTCTCCATGTCGGAGAGCGATGCCTCGGCGGCGCGTGCCGTTCCCGCTCCACGCAGCGGTTGGGCCGGGCGAATATCCTCGGCGACATCGATGCGTTCCCGGAAGAGGATCGCCTCCGGATCGTCGGCACCCCAGCCGTCGGCCGGCTTGCCGACGACGCGGCAATGATTGTGCCCCTGCGCGGCGCACTCGACCTCCTTGTAGACGATCAGCGTATCGAAGAATTCGCTGGCATAACCCGAGGCATAACCGAGCTGGGTCCAGCAGACCGGCTCGGCGGCAAGCTGGGTCCTGCTGACCTCGGCGGCCTCGACGCTATCGTGCCAGAGGAACTCGGCGGAGAAACGTTTCCTGCGGAAATCATAGGTGTTGAAGACCGTTTCCACCCGCACCACGCCGCTGAACGTGTGCAGCCGCGTGCCGGCGGTAAAGGCGTCGCCGGTGTCGAGATTCGGCCAGCCGGTGCGCACGAAGCGTGCATCCGCGCGGCCCGCCATGAAGCCCAGCCGCAGAAGAAAGACCCGGGCCTCCTTTTCTCCAAGGAGGCGTATGAGCTCTCGCCGCAGGTCCGAAAGCGCGGAAGCCCGTTGCATGACTATGCGCGCGCCGTTCAGCCGGATCGTTCCGTCGTTCGGGTTGAAGACCAGGTTGGAGAGAAGCTGGCGCACGGTCGGATCGCCGCCGCGGTCGAGCATTTTTGACGGCTCTGACAATGTTTGCATCTGTTTCCCTTCCCTGCGGACCGCTTCGCCCGGATCATGGCAATTTCATTATTTCATGAAGCGATTTTATCATTTCAGCATGTCGATCCGCTGGCAAGTGCGACAATCTGTACAAAAGAAGAAAAAATAATGTTTGATTTCAAATGGTTGGTCCCTGTCGTCAAAAATTTGCGAAATGCCAGTTGGAGGCGTTTGACAGCCAGTCGGCATTTCTCCTCTTAATGAACCAACTCTGCAGCGCCGGGAGGGCGAGGCAGAACGGAGGGGTACGGGCCAAGGCCCGCGCATGCCGCCCCGGGGCGGTGCAGGAGGAAAAATGGCAAGCTTACAGGATATGTTCGACGTGCGCGGAAAGTCGGTCATTGTGACCGGTGGCGCGAGCGGCATAGGACGGGCCTACACGGAAGTGATGGCGGACAACGGCGCGCGTGTCTGCATCTTCGACATGGATGCGGGCAATCTCGATGCGGTTGCGGCGGAAATCGCCGGACGTGGAGGGGACGTGTGGGGCCAGCTGGTCGATGTCTCGGATCGTCCCGCCATGGCAGCCGCCTTCGACGCCGTGGCCGAGCGCCATGGGAAGATCGACGTGGTGTTCGCCAATGCCGGCATCGATGCCGGGCCGGGTTTCCTGTCGACCACCGGCGAGCGCATCGAGGCAGGCGCCATCGACGTCCTCGACGATCATCATTGGGACCGGGTGATCGAGGTCAACCTGTCCTCGGTTTACACCACCGTCAAGCATTCTGCCCGCCACATGAAGGCGACGGGAGGCGGCCGTATCATCGTCACCTCGTCCATCGCCGCCCAGATCAACGAGGCGATCGTCGGCACGCCCTACATGCCTGCCAAGGCCGGCGTCGATCATTTCGTGCGCCAGATGGCGATGGAACTGGGGCAGTCCGGCATTCTCATCAACTGCATCTCGCCCGGCCCGTTCATGACCAACATCGCCGGCGGCCGGCTGAGGATCCCGGCGGATCGGCTCGCCTTCGAACAGCAGTCGCTGATCGGGCGGATCGGTGATCCGGAAGACATCAAGGGGCTGGCGCTTTATCTCGCCTCGCCCTGCTCGTCCTACGTGACGGGAAGCCAGATCGTCATCGACGGCGGGGCGATGCACCGCATCAAGTGAAGGAATGGCGTCGGTTGCGGTTGGAGGAACCGGCAGCCGGCGATCGAACTCTAGAGGGAGGAAACATCATGGAATTGAAGAACAGTCTGTGGACGCCTTCGCGCCGTACGGTGCTGAAGGGATTGGGTGCCGGGCTTGCCGCCTCGACGCTCGGCGCGCCGATGATTGCCCGGGCACAATCGGCCGGCACGATCAAGATCGGCGTCGTCACGCCGGCGACCGGGCCGCTGGCTCTTTTCGGCGAGACCGATGGCTGGGCGCTCGAAAAGGTCAGGGAACAGCTGAAGGGCGGCCTGGAAACGGCAGCCGGACATTACGACGTCGAGTTCCTGGTCCGCGACAGCCAGTCCGATCCGAACAAGTCGGCCGAAGTGGCCGGCGACCTCATTCTCAACGAGAATGTGCACCTGCTGCTGCCGGCATCGACCACCGATACGGTCAGCCCCGCCTCCGACCAGGCGGAACTCAACGAGTGCCCCTGCATCTCGACCGGCGCGCCGTGGCAGGCGGTCATCTTCCCGCGCGGCGGCAAGGATGCGCCGTTCAAGTGGACCTACCATTTCTTCTGGGGCCTCGACGAGGCGCTGAACACCTATGTCGGCCTGTGGAACACGCTGGAAAGCAACCGCAAGGTCGGCATGCTTTTCCCGCAGAATGCCGATGGCGAGACCTGGGGCAACATGGACTACGGCCTGCCGGCGCCGACCAAGAAGGCCGGTTTCGAGATCGTCGTTCCGGGCTTCTTCCAGCCGCGCACCAACGATTTCTCGGCGCAGATCACCGCCTTCAAGGAAGCCAACTGCGACATCATCGGCGGCATCGCCTATCCGGCCGACCTGAAGACCTTCGTCAACCAGTGCGCCCAGCAGGGCTACAAGCCGAAGGCGATCACGGTTGCGGCAGCGCTGCTCTTCGCCTCGGGTGTCGAAGCCATGGGGTCGCTCGGCGACGGCATGTCCTCCGAGGTCTGGTGGACGCCGGCCTTCCCGTTCAAGTCGACGCTGACCGGCCAGGTCAGCCGCGATCTCGCCGACCAGTGGGAAACCGAGAAGAAGAAGCAGTGGACGCAGCCGCTGGGCTACAGCCATGCGCTTCTCGAAGTGGCGATCGACGTGCTCAAGCGCTCCGCCAACCCGCTCGACCGCGCCGCCAACCTGGAGGCGATTGTCGCCACCGACATCCAGACGCTGATCGGCCCGGTCAATTTCGCCAAGGGTCCGCATGCCAACGTCGCGACCACGCCGATCTTCGGCGGCCAATGGGTCAAGGGCGAGAAGTGGCCCTACGACCTGAAGATCGTCGACAACACCGTCAACAAGCTGTTCGAACCGGAACGCAAGATCGTCCCGTTGCCCTGGTCGGCCTGACCGACCTCGCTTGAAGGCAGAAACGACACGCCCCGGCCCGACGCGATCGGGCTGGGGCGGACGGTAGGCGAATGACGAAAAAGTCGCGGCACGACCGCGCCACCGGCCACAGTGCCGGGGTGGAGGAGCATGACAAACGGCATACTACTTGAAGCGCGCGACCTCAGCAAATCGTTCGGGGCATTAAAAGTCCTGCACGAGGTGAGCTTTTCGGTCGGCGCCGGCGAGGTTTTAGGCATTGTCGGGCCGAACGGCGCCGGCAAGACCACACTCTTCAACCTGATCAGCGGCGATACGCGCGTCGACGGCGGTACGTTGATGTTCGACGGGCAGCAACTCGTCGGCCAGCCGCCGCATCGCCGCTGCAAGATCGGCATCGGCCGGACCTACCAGATCCCGCGCCCTTATGTCGGCATGACGACCTTCGAGAACCTGCTCGTCGCCGCCTTCTTCGGCAGCAACGAGAAACAGGCCGACAGTTACGCGCGCTGTGCCGGAATTCTTCGCGCCTGCGAGCTTTCCGACAAGGCGAACCGCTCGGCGGCGTCGCTGACGCTGCTCGACCGCAAGCGGCTGGAACTGGCGCGTGCGCTCGCCTCCTCGCCAAAACTTTTGCTGCTCGACGAAATCGCCGGCGGGCTTACCGACGAGGAAGGCAAGGCGCTGGTCACGCTCATCCGTCGCATCCGCGACAGCGGCGTCACCATCGTCTGGATCGAGCACGTGCTGCATGCGCTGCTCGCCGTCGCCGACCGCATGATGGTGCTGAACTTCGGCGAGAAGATCGCCGAGGGCGTGCCGTCGGACGTCATCAAGAGCCCGGAGGTACGAAGGGTCTATATGGGGGTCGAGGCATGAGCGCTCCGCTGCTTTCCACACATGGCCTGGTTGCCCGCTACGGCGATTTCCAGGCACTTTACGGCATCGATTTCGAGATTGCCGCCGGCGAGATCGTCGCGCTGATCGGCGCCAACGGCGCCGGCAAGTCGACGCTGCTGAAGTCGATCATGGGTCTTTTGCGCGTCGCTCCGGACATGGTGAAGCTCGACGGTCGCCCGGTCGGCGGAACCAAGCCGCACCGCATCGTCGCCGAAGGCGTGGCGATCGTGCCGGAAGGCCGGCGCCTGTTCGTCGGCATGTCGGTGATCGACAACCTGCGCGTCGCCATCGACCATGCCGGCCGTCCTGCCGCCAACGGCTGGACGCTGGAGCGTCTCTACGGACTGTTCCCGATGCTGAAGGAAAAACAGGCCGTGCCGGTGCAGTCCCTGTCCGGCGGCCAGCAGCAGATGGTGGCGATCGGCCGGGCGCTGCTCAGCCAGCCGCGCGTGCTGCTCTGCGACGAAATCAGCCTCGGCCTTGCGCCGAAGGTGGTGAAGGAAATCTATCAATCGTTGCCGTCGATCAGCGAGGCCGGCACGGCCATCGTGCTGGTGGAGCAGGATATCGGGCTCGCCCGTGCCACCTCCAACCGGCTGTATTGCATGCTCGAAGGCCGCGTCAGCCTCACCGGCCGCTCGGCCGAGATTTCGCGCGAGGCGATCGGCGAAGCTTATTTCGGAGGCGCCCATGCAGTGGCTTGACGGTTTGATCCAGGGCATTCTGCTCGGCGGTCTCTACGCCCAATACGCGCTCGGCATGGCGCTGATGTTCGGCGTCATGCGCCTCGTCAACATCACCCATGGCGACCTGGTCATCCTGCTGGCGCTGATCGGCATCAGCCTGGCGAGCACCTTTTCGATGGGGCCGTGGTCGGTGCTGGTCGTGCTCGTGGTGCTCGGCGCCGTCATCGGCGTCATCCTGCAGCGGCTGATCCTCAACCGCGTCGTCGGCGCCGATCCGTTGCCGTCGCTGATCGCCACATTCGGCCTGTCGATCGCACTGCAGAACGCCATGCTGCAGATCTGGTCGGCCGATACCCGCTCGCTGGAGGGCGGTGCCATCGTGCATGCTTCCTTCCAGCTCGGGCCGCTCTTCGTCGGCGTCCTGCCGGTGATCGTGCTGCTGACGGCGACGGTTTTGACCGGCGGGCTCGACGTCGTGTTGCGCTCGACCCGTTTCGGCCGGGCGCTGCGTGCCGCCTCCGCCGATGTCGAGGCCGCGGCCCTGACCGGCGTCAATCCGAAGACGGTCTATACCGGCGCGACGGCGATTGCGGTCGCCATCCTCGGCTTTGCCGCCGTCTTCCAGTCGCTGCGCTCGACGGTGGCGCCGGCCGACGGTGCTTTCCAGCTGATCTACGCTTTCGAGGCGGTGATCATCGGCGGCATGGGCTCGATCTGGGGTGCTTTCCTCGGCGCCATGGCGCTCGGCATCAGCCAGTCGATCGGTTTCCGCATCGACCCCGGCTTCGGCATCCTCGCCGGCCACCTCGTCTTTCTGGCCATCCTCGCCCTGCGTCCGCAGGGCCTTCTGGGAAAGGGTTGAAGCCATGACCCAAGCGTTTGCCGCTTCTTCTGATGAAACCATGCAACAGCCAACCGTGCGCGTGGTGCGCCAGACCCGCTCGAGCCTGATCGCCTTCGCCGTCAGCATCGCGCTGCTCGTCGCCGTCGCCTCCATGCCGCTCTGGGCGAGCCAGGGCCTGATCCGCGACGTCGTCGAACTGTGCTGCTACGTCACGGTCGCGCAGATGTGGAACCTGCTGGCCGGTTATGGCGGGCTGGTCTCCGTCGGCCAGCAAGCCTTCGTCGGTGTCGCCGCCTATGCGATGTTCGTCATGGCGCAGCTCTGGGGGCTCAATCCCTTCCTCGCCGTGCCGTTGTCGGTCATCGTGCCCGCAGTGGTGGCGGCGATCACCTACGGCCTGCTGCATCGCCTCGACGGCCCCTATTTCGCCATCGGCACCTGGGTGGTGGCGGAAGTACTGCGGCTTGCCACCTCGGTCTTCGGCTATGTCAATGCCGGCGCCGGCATGAGCCTGCGCGTCATGTCGAGCTATTCGCCGATGGAGCGCGCGGTCGGCATCTCGCTGCTTTCGGCGCTGATGCTGCTCGTCGCCGTCGGCGGCAGCTACCTGCTCTTGCGCTCGCGCTACGGCCTGGCGCTCGTCGCCATCCGCGACAATCCGGTCGCAGCAGCCAGCCAGGGCGTCAATGTCGGCCTGCTGAAGTTCCTGATCTGGGTGGCGGCGGCGGTCGGCACCGGCCTTGCCGGCGCCATCTACTTCATGGCGCAGCTGCGCATCACGCCGCCCGCCGCCTACAGCCCGACCTGGGCCAACGTGTCGATCTTCATCGTCATGGTCGGCGGGCTCGGGTCGCTGGAAGGGGTGCTGATCGGCGCTCTGGTCTATTTCGTCGCCGACCGCTGGTTTGCCCAGTACGGCGCCACCTATCTCGTCGTGCTCGGCCTGCTCACCCTCGTCATGGCGCTGTTTGCCCGCGGCGGCCTCTGGGGGCTGATCCAGAAGGTCACCAACGCCTCCTGGTTCCCGACGCGGCGCATCCTGCTAGAGGACAAGCCATGAGGGCGGCCCTGTTCGAGGCGGTCGGCCGGCCGCTGGTCATCGATGCCGCCGAGGCACCGCGGCCGGATTCCGACGAGGTGCTGCTGCGTGTCGCCGCCTGCGGCATCTGCGGCTCCGACCTGCACATGACCGAGGACCCGGCCACCTTCGGGCTGGCGAAAGGCGGCATCCTCGGCCACGAGGTCGCCGGCGAGGTGGCGGCCTGCGGCGCCGACGTGACCGGCATCAAGGCCGGCGACCGCGTGGCGGTGGCGCCGATGCGCGGCTGCGGCCGGTGCGACAGCTGCCGCCGCGGCGAGCCGGCCTGGTGCGACGACATGCGGCTGATCGGCGGCGGTTACGCCGAATTCGTCACCGTCGCCGCCCGCCAGTGCCGGCGGCTGCCGGACGACCTGCCGACGGAGGAGGGCGCGCTTGCCGAGCCGGTCGCCGTCGGCCTGCATGCGGTGATGCGTTCGGGACTGAAACCCGGTGACCGCGTGCTGATCCTCGGCGCCGGACCGATCGGCCTGCTCGTCGCCTTCTGGGCGCGGCGGCTGGGGGCAGCGCATGTCGTCGTCGCCGATCTCAACCGCCATCAGGCCGAGCGTGCCGTCGAGATCGGCGCCACCGGCTTCGCGCTTTCGGGAGAGGGGCTGGCGGAGGAATTCCGCGCCTTGACCGGTGGGGCGCCCGATATCGTCTTCGAATGCGTCGGCAAGCGCGGGCTGATCGATGCGGCCTGCCGGCTGGTGCGCGTGCACGGCACGGTGGTCGCCGTCGGCCTCTGCGTCGGCGGCGACGAGTGGGACCCGTTCGCGGCGATTTCCAAGGAAATACAGGTGATCTTCGCCGTGTTCTTCACCATGGCGGAGTTCGACATGGCGCTGCAGGCGCTCGGCCCCGGCCGCCACCGGCCGCAGGCGCTGGTGACCGGCCGGATCGGCCTTGCCGCCGTGCCGGACGCCTTCGAGGCCATGAGGCGGCGCACCACGCAATGCAAGGTGCTGATCACGCCGGCGGCCGGCTGACGAGACAATTCGAGGAGGAATGCAATGGATTTCGAAACTCTGAACTACGACATCGAGGGCGTGGCGACCGTCGTGCATGCCATCGGCAATGGCCCGGCGGTGCTGGCGCTGCACGGCGCGGCCACCATCGAAGGCATCGAATGGGCGCGCGGCCTTGCCGACCGTTTTCGCGTTTACCTGCCGCATCACCCCGGTTTCGGCGACAGCGGCGAGGCGCCGCACGTCACCGGCATGCAGGACATCGTCGTCCACAACCTGCATCTCGTTTCGGCGCTGCGGCTGGACCGGCCGCATCTCGTCGGCCATTCGATGGGCGGCTGGATGGCCGCAGAAATGGCCATCGTCGCCGGCGAGCGTTTCGGCAAGCTGGTGCTGAACGCACCGGCCGGCCTCAACCATCCCGACCATCCCGGCGCCGACCTGTCGGCCATCGGACCCGAGGCGCTGCCCGGCTATCTGGCGCATGATGTCGATGTTGCCTTGCGCTATTTCCCCGGCGGGGCCGAATGCCCGCCGCTCGAAACCTTCCTCGCCGCTCGCGACAAGGAGGGCCGCGCGCTCGGCAACATCCTGAAGGCGCACGGCATGGGGCACCCCAATCTCGGCCGCTGGCTTTCGCGCATTCCCAACCCGACGCTGATCGTCTGGGGCGAGGAGGACCGCATGCTGCCGGCGTCGCAGGCGCCGCTCTGGCAGGAGCGCATCCCGGATTCGCGCATGCTCATCGTACCCGGCGTCGGCCACTTCGCCATGCAGGAAGACCCCGCCGTGGTGACCGCCATCGGCGATTTCCTCGCCGGCTGAGATAGCTCGCCGCGAGAAAACATACATTGTCAGGAGGAACAGACATGAACGCACCCTTGAAACACGGACCCGGCTACTGGGGCACCACGACGAATTTTGCCGACCTTCTGGAGCACGTCCGAAAGATCGGGCCGGTGCTGCAGGAAAATGCCACGGCGACCGAAGAGCTCGGCCGGCTGAACGAACCCACATTCGAGGCGCTGAAGCCGCTGCGCATGTCGCATATCTTCGCCGCCGAGGAGATCGGCGGCGCGCAGCTGTCGCCGACGCAGGGCCTGCAGCTGATCGAGGCGATCACCTACCAGAGCGGCGCCGCCGGCTGGGTGTCGATGGTACATGCCTGCATCGGCGCGATGTCGGCCGCCTTCCTGCCGGACACCGCCATCGCCCGCCTGTTCGGCGGCGAGACGGACAACCGCTTCTCCGGCCAGGGCACGCCGACCGGCATGCTGAAGAAGGTCGACGGCGGCTACCGGCTGAACGGCAAGTGGTCCTATGCGAGCGGCATCCACCACGCCACCTTCACCCATACCGCCGCCCTTCTCGACGACGGCAGCGGCCAGCCGGCCAAGGACGAGAACGGCAACGTCGTCGTGCTCTGCGCCCACGCGCCGGTCGGCGAGCACGGGCTGCTCGGCAACTGGAACGTGCTCGGCCTGCAGGGCACCGGCAGCATCGACTACGATGCCAAGGACGTCTTCATTCCCGACGACATGGTGTTTCCGATCATGACCGCCGAGCCGCAGCGCCAGAAGGAATTCTTCAGCCTTGGTGTCGTCGGGCTTGCCGCCATCGGCCATTCCGGCTGGGCGATCGGCGCCTCGCGCCGTATCCTCGACGAGATGGCGAAATACGCCGTGGGCAAGACCGGCCGCGTCGGCCTGCTCGGCGAGAGCGACAAGTTCTGGTACGATTACGGCCGGGCGGAAGCCCGCGTGCGTGCCGCCCGTGCCTTCCTCTTCGAGGTCTGGCGTGACGTGGAAGCCTCCATCGAGGCCGGCAACCGCGTGTCGACGCGGCAGATCAGCCTCGTGCATCTCGCCAAGTCGGAAGTGCACGAAGCCGGCGTCGATGCCTGCCATTTCGTCTACCGCGCCGCCGGCGGCGCATCGCTGCGCGACGGCGTCATGCAGCGCACCTACCGTGAAATGCTGGTGGCGGCCAACCACTTCACCATCAATGCCAATATCGTCGGCGCGGCCGGCCGCGAGGTTGGCGGGTTGTGGACCGATCGCGTCTGGCAGTTCTACGACATGGTCGAGAAGAAATGACGGCGCGGCCGGAGCAACAGGAGGGGGCCGCCGAGGCGGCTCCGACCTCCAGCGGCGCTGGCGTGGCCGAAGCCTTCATGACGGCCTTCCGCCATCATCCGGCCGGCGTCGCCATCATCACCGCCGACCCGGGCGACGGGCCGGTGGCACTGACGGTGAGTTCGCTGATCTCGGTAAGCGCCACGCCGCCCACCGTCGCCTTTTCGCTGTCGGACAATTCGTCCAGCGCCGGCGTGGTACGCCGCGCGGAAACGGTGGTGGTGCATTTCGTGCGCCGCAGCGACATGGATCTCGCCCGGCTCTGCGCCACCGGCGGCAAGGACCGCTTCGGGCCGGACGTCCGCTGGGCCCGGCTTGAAACCGGCGAGCCTTATTATCCCGGCATCGGCCTCTGGTTTCGGGCAGCGATCCGCGGTCGGTTTGCAGTTCCCGGCGCTTGCCTCGTTTCAGCCGAGCTTCTGGAGGTCTCGCCCGATGCGCTCACGTCCCACAGGGACGATCCGCTCATCTACGCCAACCGTGCATGGCACGGCCTGAAGCCGATCGCCGATGCCGGCCGAGCGCCGCTGCTGCTGTGGCCGGACGATTCGGCGACGTTTTAAAGCCTGTCGCGCAACAGTGCCGAACGCTCCTGCACCGGGAATTGCGGAGAAGCAAAGAGATGAAGCGTTTTCGCGTTTCGGGGAAAAGCGGAAATGTTCTGGCGACGCCTTGCCGTCAGAGGCTCCAGATCACCGCCTGTTCATGGCGCTTGATCAGATGCTTGAGGTCTTCGAAACTCTTACGGATGTGGGCGCAGAACGCCTCGACCGCCGGTGCGCGGATTTCCTCTTCGCGACGCAGCAGGCCGAGCGCCCGTTCGGGATGGGGGATGTTGACCGGCAACGCCGTGATCGACTTGTCGTTGCGATAGGCGAAGACGACGCTGTGCGGCAGGATGGTCAGCGCATCGCTCGCCTTCATGTAGTTGACGGCGCTCACCAGCGAACCGCCGGAATAGCGGATCTTCGCTTCCGTCGCGCCGAGCGACAGCACGAGACTGTGCAGGTCGGCAAACAGCGGACTGCCCGGCGGCGGGGCGATCCAGGGAAAATCGAGGAGTTCGGCGGGATCGAGCTTGCGGCGCAGGAGGAGCGGATGGGTCACGCGGCAGGCGACGACGTTGCGGCCGGGAAGCAGTTCCTGGAACCGCATGCCGGAGCCTTCGTCCAGCACGTCGATTGGGCAGATGGCAAGGTCGATGCGGTCGGCATTGATCGCCGCCAGCAGGTCGGGAAGATAACCGTAGCTCTGCTCGATGCGCACGTCCGGCGTGGCGTCCTGGAATTCGGCGATCATGCCTGAGATCAGCACGTCCATGAAGAACGGCGTGCCGCCGACGCGCACCACCCCCGTCCGGCCATGGCGGAAACCGTCGACGAGCAGCGAGGCCTTGCGCGTTGCCGTCAGCATCGCCTGGCCGTGGTCGGCGAGCGCTCGCCCCAGCGGCGTCGGCTGCAACGGCCGCCGCCCCTTGACGAACAGCGGCTCGCCGAGCCGCTTCTCCAGCATGGCGAGCGTGCGCGATACCGCCGGCTGGGTAAGCCCGAGCAGGTTCGCCCCTTCGGTGACGCCGCCGGCCTGGACCACGGCGGCAAGCTGGATCAGGTGTCGTTCATCCATCTTCATAACGATATGGTATATTAAATCGAACAAAAATCATCAAGTGCTACGTTCGATGCTGGTAATGTGCATTTCAGGAGGAGCCATGACGACCACGTCTTTCACGGAAGCGGATTCTGCAACGCTTGTGATCGAGCGGCTGGCGCAGTGCGTCGGCCCGCTGCCGGCCTTTCTGGCTGCGCTGGTCAGGCATGTGCACCAGGCCGTCAGGGAAACGCGGCCGACCCAGGCCGACTGGCGGCGCGCCATCGAATTCTTGACGGAAGTCGGCCATGCCAGCGACGACAAGCGGCAGGAATGGGTATTGCTTTCCGACCTTCTCGGCGTCAGCGCGCTGGTGGAGGAGATCAACACGCGCCGGCCGAAGGGCGCCACCCCTAACACCGTACGCGGTCCCTTCTATCGCGCCGATGCCCCGCGTCTGGCGTCGGGCGCCGATATTTCGCTGGACGGCATCGGCGAACCGCTCGTCGTCAGTGCCCGCGTCACCGATCTCGACGGCCAACCCGTTGCCGGCGCGAGGGTCGAGACATGGCAGGCCAATGCGCAAGGGTTTTACGAAAACCAGCAGCCGGACCTGCAGCCGGAATTCAATCTGCGCGGCGTCTTCACCACGGATGCGGGCGGAGGCTTCTCCTACCGCACCGTGCGGCCGGGCGGTTACGCCGTGCCCTGCGACGGGCCGGTCGGGGGTATGCTGCATGCGATCGGCTATCCGCTGCGCCGCCCGGCGCACCTGCATTTCATCATCACTGCCCCCGGCTTCGAAACGATCAGCACCCATGTCTATGACGGCCAGGATCCGCATCTGGCCGAAGACGCGCTGTTCGGCGTCAAGCAGGAGCTGGTCGGCAGCTTCCGGCCGGATGACGGCACGGCAAAGGGCGGCCGCTGGTCGCTGGATTTCACCTTCGTGATGGTACGGGCGCGCAAGGAGCGCAAGTCGGCATGACACTCGATTTTTCCTATCAGCCGCATCCGATCCGTGTCGTGTTCGCCTCCGGCGCCAGCGCCGGCGTGGCGCAATGGGTCGAGACGCTGGGCTGCCGCCGGGCGCTGGTGCTGACGACGCCGCAGCAGGCGGCGGACGGCGAGGCGCTGGCCGCCCGTCTCGGCACGCTTGCCGTCGGCACCTTTGCCGGCGCGACGATGCACACGCCGGTCGAGGTCACCGAACGGGCACTGTTGCGTGCCGCCGAACTCAAGGCCGATTGCGTCGTTTCTCTCGGCGGCGGCTCGACCACCGGGCTTGGCAAGGCGATGGCCTACCGCACCGACATCCCGCAGATCGTCATCCCCACCACCTATGCCGGCTCGGAAGTGACGCCGATCCTCGGCCAGACCGAGAACGGCATCAAGACGACGGTGCGCGGCGAGAAGATCGTGCCGGAGGTGGTGATCTACGATCCGGAACTGACGCTCGGCCTGCCGGTCGCCATGAGCGTGACCAGCGGCCTCAACGCCATCGCCCATGCGGCCGAGGGGCTGTATGCCCCCGACCGCAACCCGATCACCACCATGATGGCGGTCGAGGGCATGCGGGCGTTCTTCGAGGCGCTGCCGGTCATCGTCAAGGCGCCGCGCGACGTCGAGGCGCGGGAAAAGGCGCTTTACGGCGCCTGGCTCTGCGGCACGGTGCTCGGCCAGATCACCATGTCGCTGCACCATAAGATCTGCCACACGCTGGGCGGCAGCTTCGACACGCCGCATGCCGAGACGCATGCGGTCATGCTGCCGCACACGATCGGCTTCAATGCCGCCGCCGTGCCCCAACTCCTGGCGCCGATCACCGACATCTTCGGCGGCACGCCGGGGCAGGGGCTCTACGATTTTGCAAAGTCCGTGGGTTCGCCGCTGGCGCTCAGGGATTTCGGCCTTTCGCAAAGCGATCTCGACCGCGCCGCCGAGATCGCCACCCGCAACCCTTACGCCAATCCGCGGCCGATCGACGGCACGTCGATCCGCGCGCTGCTCCAGGACGCTTGGTCGGGAGACCGCCCGCCGCTCTGATTGCCTGTGTCTACTTTGGGAGGAGGAAACCAGAATGTTGACTAGACGTGATTTGCTGAAGACCGCAGCCGCAACCGGTGCGCTTGCGGCGACATCGGGGCTTGCCATGCCCGCCATCGCCAAGGGCGCGGCGATCAAGCTCGGTTATGTCAGCCCGCAGACCGGGCCGCTTGCCGCCTTCGCCGAGGCCGACAAGTTCATCATCGACGGCTTCCTGGCCAATACTCAGGCCGCCGGCCTGAATTTCGAGGTGGTCGTCAAGGACAGCCAGTCGAACCCCAACCGCGCCGCCGACGTCGCCAAGGAGCTGATCGTCGACGACGAGGTCAATATCGTGCTCGTCGCCTCGACGCCGGAAACCACCAACCCGGTCGCCACCACCTGCGAGGCGGAAGAGGTGCCGTGCATCTCGACGGCGGCGCCGTGGCAGCCCTGGTTCATCGGCCAGCAGGCCAATCCCGGCGACCCGTCCTCGTGGCAGCCCTTCAATCACGCCTTCCATTTCTTCTGGGGGCTGGAAGACGTCATCGCCGTCTACACCAACATGTGGCAGCAGCTCGAGACCAACAAGAGCGTCGGCGGCCTGTTTCCCAACGACGGCGACGGCAACGCCTGGGGCGACAAGGCCGTCGGCTTCCCGCCGGTGCTGGAAAAGGGCGGCTATTCCCTCAACGACCCCGGCCGCTATCAGAACCTGACCGACGATTTTTCGGCGCAGATCAACGCCTTCAAGTCCGGCAACTGCGAGATCATCACCGGCGTGATGATTCCGCCGGACTTCACCACCTTCTGGAACCAGGCCAAGCAGCAGGGATTCCGGCCGAAGATCGCCTCGATCGGCAAGGCGATCCTTTTTCCGCAGGCCGTCGAGGCGCTGGGCGACACCGGGCACAACCTGTCCTGCGAGGTCTGGTGGTCGCCGAGCCACCCGTTCAAGTCGTCGCTGACGGGCGAAAGTGCGGCCGAACTCGCCGCCGGCTTCTCCAAGGCCACCGGCCGTCCGTGGACGCAGCCGATCGGCTTTGCGCATGCGCTGTTCGAGGTGGCGGCCGACGTGACGAAGCGCGCCGATCCGACCGACAGCGCCGCCGTCGTCGCGGCGATCGCCGCCACCAGGCTCGACACCATCGTCGGGCCGGTTGCCTGGGACGGCGCCAACGTGCCGCCGTTTGCGGCGAAGAACATCGCCAAGACGCCGCTGGTCGGCGGTCAGTGGCGGCTGAAGGACGGCGGCGGTTACGACCTCGTCGTCGTCGACAACCGCACCGCCCCGGTGATCCCGGCCGGCGGCAAGATGGAAGCGATCGCGTAAGGGAGCAGACAGGCGTGCCTCTAGCCCCTTTTCCCCGCTGGGGAGAAGGGGCTAGAGGCGTCATGACTCGCTTTTGTCCGAAGGGGCTTCTCCGCCCCTCCACTCCAAAAAAACCGATCATCCGGGAGGACAATGATGGCCATACTCGCCCTGGAAAACCTGTCGAAAAGTTTCGGCGCCCTGAAGGTGGCGGATGACGTGTCCTTCACGCTGGAGGAGGGCGAGGCGCTCGGCATCATCGGCCCGAACGGTGCGGGCAAATCCTCGCTGTTCAACCTGATCAACGGCAATCTGCGCGTCGATTCCGGCCGCATTCTCTTCGATGGCGCCGACGTGACGCGCCAGCCGCCGATGGCGCGCTGTCTTGCCGGCATCGGCCGCACCTTCCAGATCCCGCAACCCTTCCAGCAACTGACCGTCTTCGAAAACCTGCTGGTCGCCGCCGCCTACGGCGCGCGCAAGACCGAAAGGGAGGTTTCGGATCGCTGCGCCGACATCCTGGTCGCGACGGGGCTGATTGCGCGCGCCAACCAGCCGGCCGGCAGCCTCGGCCTGCTGCAGCGCAAGCGTCTGGAACTGGCCCGTGCGCTCGCCACCGATCCCCGGGTGCTGCTGCTCGACGAGATCGCCGGCGGGCTGACGGAGGCGGAATGCGGCGAGCTGGTGGAGACGATCCGTTCGATCCACGCCAGGGGTACGGCGATCATCTGGGTCGAGCATGTGCTGCATGCGCTGAATTCGGTGGTGAGCCGGCTGCTGGTCCTCAATTTCGGCAAGGTGATCGGCATCGGCCGGCCGGCCGAAATCATGGAATCGCAAGCGGTGCGGCAGATCTATCTGGGGATCGACGTCTGATGGCCCTTCTCGAAACCCAGGGGCTGACGGCCTTTTACGGCGATTTCCAGGCGCTTTTCGGCGTCGACATCACCCTCGATGCCGGCGAGACGGTGGCGATCATCGGCGCCAACGGTGCCGGCAAATCGACGCTGATGCGCTCGATGTCCGGCATGATCGCCAACGCGGCCGGACAGGTGCGGTTCGAGGAGCGGGAGATCGGGGCGCTGCCGGCGCCCGACGTCATGGCGCTTGGCATCGCCATGGTGCCGGAAGGGCGCAAGCTTTTTCCCTCGCTCAGTGTCGAGGAAAACCTGCTGATTGGCAGATATGGCCGCGCCACCGCCGGCGCATGGTCGCTGCAGACGGTCTACGACCTGTTTCCGGTGCTCAAGGAGCGCCGCAACAGCCCCGGCACGGCGCTCTCGGGCGGCCAGCAGCAGATGGTGGCCATCGGCCGGGCGCTGATGTCCAATCCGAAGGTGCTGCTCTGCGACGAGATCAGTCTCGGCCTCGCGCCTGTCATCATCCGCGACATCTACGCGGCCTTTCCGAAAATCCGCGCCGAAGGCGCCTCCATCGTCATCGTCGAGCAGGACATCGGCCAGGCGCTGAAGGTGGCCGACCGGCTCTATTGCATGATGGAGGGACGTGTGACGTTGTCCGGCACCCCGGCTTCGGTCGGTCGCGACGAGATCCATGCGGCCTATTTTGGAGCGCACACGGCATGAACTGGCTCGATACGATCGTACAGGGCATTCTCCTCGGCGGGCTTTACGCGCTGTTTGCGGCAGGCCTCAGCCTCGTCTTCGGCATCATGCGGCTGGTCAACCTGGCGCATGGCGACCTCATCGTTCTCGCCGCCTTTCTGCTGCTGGTTCTGGTCAGCGCGCTCGGGCTCAATCCGTTCGTCGCGGCGCTGGTCGCGCTGCCGGTGATGTATGCGATCGGCTGGGGGCTGCAGTTCCTCGTGCTCAACCGTACCATCGGCGACGACATCCTGCCGCCGTTGCTCGTCACTTTCGGCCTTTCGGTGGTGATCCAGAACGCCTTGCTGCAGGGCTTTTCCGCCGACAGCCGCCGCGTGCCGGTCGGAGCGCTCGAAAGCGCCTCGCTGCAGATCGGCCCGATCAGCGTCGGCACCATGCCGCTCTTCACCTTCCTGTCGGCCGTCGGCGTCATCGTCGGGCTGAACCTGATCTTCTACCGCACCGGTCTCGGCCGCGCCTTCCGTGCCACCTCCGACGACCGGGCGACGGCCGGACTGATGGGCATCCGCGCCGACCGCATCTTCGCCACCGCCACCGGCCTCGCCATGGTGGTGGTGACGATTGCCGCATTGTTTCTCGGCACGCGCGCCAATTTCGACCCGACCATGGGGCCGGCGCGGCTGATCTATGCCTTCGAGGCGGTGATCATCGGCGGGCTCGGCTCGTTCTGGGGCACGCTTGCCGGCGGCGTGATCATCGGCGTGGCGCAGACGCTCGGCGCCGCCATCAATCCCGAATGGCAGATACTCGCCGGCCATCTGGCCTTCCTCCTCGTGCTGCTGGTCCGGCCGCGCGGGCTTTTCCCAAGGGCACTGGATTGAAGGACGGTGGATTGAGATGACGCACGAAACCCTGTCTTCCTCTTCTTCACAGGCGCCTGCCGCCGCTTCCGCCTGGACGGTGACGACGCGAAACCGCGCTTCGTCGGTTGCCGCGCTGCTGATCGTCGCCGTGCTCCTGGCCGGTATCGCGGCGCCGCTCTTCGCCAGCCGTTCGGTGCTGCAGGACCTGTTCTTCATCCTCACCATGCTGACGCTGGCGCAATGCTGGAACCTGCTGGCCGGTTATGCCGGGCTGGTCTCGGTCGGCCAGCAGGCTTTCGTCGGTTTCGGTGCCTATGTCATGGCCGCATCGGTCGCTCTCGGCGGGTTCGACCCGGTCGTCGCCATCCTGTTCGGCGGGCTTGCTGCCATGCTGCTGTCTGTACCGACCGCCTTATTCGTCTTCCGCCTGCACGGCGCCTATTTCGCCATCGGCACATGGGTGATCGCCGAGGTGGTGCGGCTGCTGCTGGCGCAGTGGAAGGCGCTTGGCGGCGGCACGGGAACATCGCTGCCGACGGGCGTGGCGCGCGAGCTGCCGGGCGTGCGGCTCGTCGCCGACTGGTTCGGCGTGCGACCGGCGCAGGCGGCCGACATGGTCTATTACTGGCTGGCGCTGCTGCTCGCCTGCGCGGCCATCGGTTTTGCCTACAGGCTGCTGCGCTCCAAGCAGGGGCTCGGCCTCGCCGCCGTGCGCGACAACGGCCAGGCGGCGCGGGCGGTCGGCATCGATCCGAACCGCATCCGGTTCGCCGTCTATCTCGCCGCTGCCTTCGTCACCGGGCTTGCCGGCGCGCTGATCTACCTGCAGAAGGCCCGCATCTCCCCGGATGCCGCCTTCTCGGTCACCGACTGGACGGCCTACGTGATCTTCATCGTCGTCATCGGCGGCATCGGCACCATAGAGGGGCCGATCATCGGGGTGGTCGTCTTCTTCATCCTTCGCAACCTGTTTGCCGATTACGGCTCCTGGTACCTGCTCGTCCTCGGCCTTCTCGGCATCGCCATCATGCTGTTTGCGCCGCGCGGCCTGTGGGGCCTGTTTACCGAGCGCACCGGCATTCAACTTTTCCCCGTCCGGCGCATCCTTGCCGGCGGACCATTGACCAAGACTATAAAGGGAGGGCCGCATGGCTGATATCAATACGGACGTTCTGATCATAGGGACAGGCCCCGCCGGCTCGGCCTCGGCGGCGCTGCTGGCTTCCTACGGCGTCGAAACCATGGTCATCAACCGCTACCGCTGGCTGGCCAACACGCCGCGGGCGCACATCACCAACCAGCGCACCATGGAAGTCCTGCGCGACCTCGGCCGCGACGTGGAGGAGGAAGCCTATCTGTTCGCCAGCCATCAGGATCTGATGGGGCAGAACGTTTTCTGCACCTCGCTTGCCGGCGAAGAAATCGGCCGCATGCGCAGCTGGGGCACCCATCCGGTCAGCCGCGCCGAACACCAGCTGTCGTCGCCCTCGCATATGAACGACCTGCCGCAGACCTTCATGGAGCCGCTGCTGTTCAAGACCGCCTGTTCGCGCGGCGCGCAGGCGCGGATGTCGACGGAATATCTCAGCCATGTGCAGGATGACGACGGTGTCACCACCACCTGCCGCGACCGGCTGACCGGCCGCGACTTCACCATCCGCTCGAAATACCTGATCGGCGCCGACGGCGGCAATTCCAAGGTGGCGGAGGATGCCGGGCTGACCTTCGAGGGCCGCATGGGCGTCGGCGGCTCGATGAACATCCTGTTCAAGGCCGATCTATCGAAATACGTCGCCCACCGTCCCTCGGTGCTCTATTGGGTCGTGCAGCCGGGTGCGGATGTCGGCGGCATCGGCATGGGCCTGGTGCGCATGGTGCGGCCGTGGAACGAATGGCTGATCGTCTGGGGCTACGACATCAACCAGCCGGCGCCGGAGGTCGATACCGCCTTCGCCACCAAGGTGGTGCGCGACCTCGTCGGCGACCACGACCTTGCCGTCGAGATCCAGTCGGTTTCCACCTGGACGGTCAACAACCTCTATGCGACGACGATGCAGAACGGCCGCGTCTTCTGTATGGGCGACGCCACCCACCGCCATCCGCCGTCGAACGGGCTCGGCTCCAACACCTCGATCCAGGACGCCTTCAACCTCGCCTGGAAGCTTTCCCTGGTGCTGAAGGGCCAGGCCGGTCCGAAGCTGCTGGACAGCTACCAGCGTGAGCGCGCTCCGGTCGCCAAGCAGATCGTCACCCGCGCCAACAAGTCGATCGAGGAGTTCGGCCCGATCTTCCAGGCGCTCGGCCTGCTCGATTCCATCGACCCGGTGAAGATGCAGCAGAACATGGATGCGCGCTGCGACGATACCGCCGCCGCCGAACTGCAGCGTGCCGCGATCCGCGACAGCATCGCCGCCAAGGTCTACGAATTCGATGCCCATGGCGTCGAGATGAACCAGCGCTACGCCTCGGATGCCGTCCTGACCGACGGGCAGCCAGAGCCGGCCTTCGAAAAGGATGCCGAGCTGCATTACCAGCCGACCACCTGGCCGGGGGCGCGGCTGCCGCATGCCTGGCTGTTCGGCGCAGACGGCGCGAAAGCCTCGACGCTCGATCTTTGCGGCAAGGGCCGCTTCACGCTGCTAACCGGCATCGGCGGTCGCGGCTGGGTCGAGGCGGCGAAGGCGCTTGCCCGCGAGCTCGACCTTCCGCTCGAGGCGCATGTCATCGGCCCGCGCCAGCCCTGGCAGGACCTGACCGGCGACTGGGCCAACCTGCGCGAGGTCCGCGACAGCGGCGTCGTGCTCGTCCGTCCCGACCAGCATGTCTGCTGGCGCCGGGAAACGCTGGCGGAAGATCCGGTTTCCGAACTCCGCCGCGCCCTGACCTCCATTCTAGCCCTGTGAGAGTTGAACCATGGACACGCATGAAAAGGGTTTCTTCACCGAGGAGAATTCGGTGGAGGTCGTTATCGGCCGCAACGCCAATGCCCGCGACGAGCGCCTGAAAGAGGTCATCGCCGTCATCACCCGCAAACTGCACGAGGCGGTCAAGGAAATCGAGCCGACGCAGGAGGAATGGTTCAAGGCGATCATGTTCCTGACCGACACCGGCCACCTGTGCAACGAATGGCGGCAGGAGTTTATTCTCCTGTCCGACGTGCTCGGCGTCTCGATGCTGGTCGATGCGATCAACAACCGCAAGCCCTCCGGCGCCTCCGAATCGACCGTGCTCGGGCCGTTCCACGTTGCCGACGCACCGGAGCTGCCGATGGGCGCCAATATTTGCCTCGACCAGAAGGGCGAGGACATGGTGATCCACGGCCGTATCCTCGATACCGAGGGCAGGCCGATCGCCAATGCGGTGCTGGACGTCTGGCAGGCCAATGACGAAGGTCTTTACGACGTGCAGCAGAAGGGCATCCAGCCGGATTTCAACCTGCGCGGCGTTTTCCGCACCGGCGAGGACGGCCGCTACTGGTTCCGCGCCGTCAAGCCGAAATTCTACCCGATCCCCGACGACGGCACCGTCGGCAAGCTTCTCGGCGACCTCGGCCGCCATCCCTACCGCCCGGCGCACCTGCACTTCATCCTCAAGGCCGACGGTTTCGAGACGCTGACGACGCATATTTTCGACCCGCACGATCCCTACATCAATTCCGACGCCGTCTTCGGCGTCAAGGAAAGCCTGCTCGCCGACTTCCGGCGCGTCGACGATCAAAATCGCGCCCGGGAACTGGAATTCTCCGGCTGGTTCTGGGAGGTCGAATACGACTTCGTGCTGGCGCGGCCGCAGCCGCGCTGACGGCGGGCGAGGGGCTTTGGAGCATTTTCGCTTTTCTCCAAATCGCGAAAACGCTCTCTCCTTTTGTTTTGCCGAATTGCCCGACGCCGAGGTGATTCCGCTTCGGCTGGAAATGCTCTACGCCCCGCCCTTGCGCTCGGCCATGAACGGGCCGTGCGCCCAGTCGATCTCGCGCTCGTGTTTTTCCAGAACCCGACGCAACTCCGAAAACTCCCGCCGCAGGTGGCCCATGAACTTGCGGCCGGCGGGGTTGGAGTAGGGCTTCTTCTTGGTCATGATGCCGAGCGCGCGTTCCGGCTGGGGAATGTCGAGCGGAATGACGCTGATCTTGTTTTCCCGGCGGAAGGAATGGGCCACCGACAGCGGCAGGATGGCGAGTGCATCTGTGCCGGTCAGGTAGTTGATCAGGCTGAGCAGCGAACCGCCGGCATAACGGATGGAGACTTCCTCCAGCCCGAGCGTCAGCAGGATGTTGTGCAGGTCGAGCACCAGCGGCGAACCCGGCAGCGGCGCCACCCACGGATAATTGACGATGTCCTCGGTCGCCAGGCTGCGCTTGCGCACCAGCGGATGACCGGTGCCGCAGGCAAGCACGTTGCGGGCGGGCAGCAGCGGCTCGAAATGATGATCGGCATTGAGGTCCACGGAGCCTGTCGGCGTCACCGCCAGATCGATCTGCCCCGATTCCAGTTCGCTCACCAGTTCCGGATAATTGCCGTAGGACTGGTGCACCATGATGCCCGGTTCGTCGCGCTGGAACGAGGCGATCATCGGCGAGATGACCGCATCCATGAAGAAGGGCACGCCGCCGATCCGAACCCGGCCGGAGGAGCCGGACTTGAAGCTGCGGATGATCTCCATCGCCTTGCGCGACGAGGCGAGGATCGCCTTGCCCTGCAGGCCCAGTTGTTCCCCGAGCGGCGTCGGCTGCATCGGCCGGCGCCCGGAAACGAACAGCGGCTCGCCGACGCGTTTTTCAAGAATGGAGATGGTGCGCGACACGGCCGACTGCGTCATGCCGAGCATGGCGGCCGCTTCGGTGACGCCGCCGGTTTCAATGACGGCGGCGAGCTGGACGAGGTGATGTTCGACGATCTTCATAGCAGAATGCTATAATGTTTATGAATAATCTCATCAACGGCTGTTTCGGATCGGCTATAGTTTTCGAATACCAAGCGGTCGGGAGGCGGTTTGGAAGCGGCCTGCCGCCGCGCCCGGGGAGAACCGATTATTTCAGAGGAGGAGAACGATGGCATTTCTCAGTGGCTATCATCATTTGACGCTTTGCACCGACGGCGTGCAGGAAGACTACGATTTTTACACCAAGGCGCTCGGCCTCTATTCGGTAAAGCGCACCGTGCTGTTTGACGGCACGATCCCCGTCTATCATCTTTATTACGGGTCGCGCAGCGGCGAAGCGTCGACCATCATCACGACGTTCCCCTTCCGCAAGCCCGCCGTTTTCGGCAAGCGCGGCACGAACCAGTCGAAGATCATCCTGCAGGCAATTCCCGTCGGTGCGGCCGATTATTGGGTCGACCGCCTCAACGCCCGCGGCATCGCGGCGGAAAAGATCTCCCGCTTCGGCCTGACCCGCGTCGCCTTCAAGCATCCCTGCGGTATTCCGCATGAACTGGTCGAAAGCCCGGCCGACAGCCGTCCGTCCATCGTCAACGAGGCGCAGGGCGTTACCGCCGAACATGGCATCAAGGGCATCTATGGCGCCGCGATCGCCGTGTTCGACCGCACGTCGATGGACGATTTCCTGACGGTCGGCCTGTCGATGAAAAAGGAGGCCGACGGCAGCGAGGGGCTGATGTTCTCCGTTCCCAACGCCAATGGTCCGAGCAGCATGGTCGAGATCCTGCACGAGGCGAACGGTCCGCAAGGCACCTGGACGCTGGCCGGCGGCACCATCCACCACCTCGCGCTCAACACCGGCAACGAAGACAACCAGCTGAAGCTCAAGGCGCATCTGGAAGGTCTGGGCTTTACCGACGTTTCCGACCAGAAGGATCGCAACTACTTCAAGTCCTGCTATGTCCGCTCGCCGGGCGGCGCGCTGTTCGAGATCGCCTGGTCGGTCGAGGGTGGCTGGGCGCTGGATGAACCGGCCGACCAGATCGGCTCGACGCTGGTCTTCCCGCCGTGGTTCGAGAACCGCCGCGAGGAACTGATCGCCGGCCTGGAACCTGCAAACTTCTGAGCTGGATCGATGGCGATACATCAAGACCCTCTCCTCCTCGGCTTGTCCCCCGAGGAGGCGCACGTCCACTGCATCTTCATCCATGGGCGAACCCAGTCGCCGGAGGACATGCGGGAGCAGGTGATCGGCAAGCTCAACGCTCCGGGCGTGGCCTTCGTGCTGCCGCGCGCCGCCGGCAACAGCTGGTACGGCGCACGCGCCACCGACCGCTTGACCCCGGCGACGCGCGAGGAGCTTGACGACGCGCTTGCCTATGTCCGCGATATCGCCGAAGACCTGTCACAGCGGCGCCATGCGACGCCGCTGCTGATTGGCGGTTTCAGCCAGGGCGCATGCCTGACGCTGGAATATGCGATGAAATACGGGCCGTGGCAGGGTGCCATGGCCAGCCTGACCGGCTGCCGCGTCGGCACGGCCGACTGCGAGAGGCCGTTCGCCGATCTCGATCGCATGCCGGCCTACCTGACGGGTTCCGACAAGGACCCCTGGATCCCCGTCGCGGCATTCGCCGAGGCGACGGAAAACCTGGCGCGGGCACGGGCACGTCTGCGCTGCGACGTCCTGCCTGACCGCGCCCACGAGGTTTCGGCCGGCGAGATCGCCACTGTCGATGAGTATTTATCTGCGATAGCCGGGGAGGATCGCGCGTCTTTATAAACCGCGTCTGTTCATCGGCGGCAGGGCGACGAAGGCTATCGGCTGGTGCGGTCGATCCCCGGGCAGCCCGTCAGCCAGACGATGGGTTATAGCTGGATAAGCGGATACGACAACCGGAAAAAGGTGAGGTGAGGCTGCCGGCAGGCGTGCGGCCAGCTTGAAAAGCGGCGACGCCGAAACCGGCGGCTGGAAAGGCCGCCGTTCATGAGGGGTGGCGCAGGATTGCGGGTTGGCCGGCGCTACTGGCTCTGACTTTGACTCTGGCTCTGGCTCTGGCTCTGCGTCATGCCGAGATCCTCGACGGCGATCGCCACCGTCAGTGTTTCCTCCGGCGAACCGAACCGCATGCCGGAAACCGGCGCGGCATCGGTATAATCGAGACCGGAGGCGATGCGGACATAGCGGTCGTCGGGGCAGATCTTGTTGGCGACGTCGAAGCCGACCCAGCCGAGTCCCGGAACATGCGCCTCGGCCCAGGCATGCATGGCCGCCTGGTCCACGGTTCCTTCGAGCAGCAGGTAACCCGAGATGTAGCGGGCCGGGATGTCCAGGAGCCGGGCGGCGGCGATGAAGATGTGGGCATGATCCTGGCAGACGCCGCTTTTCGCCTCCATGGCGGCTTCCGCCGTCGTCGCGGCGGTCGTCGTTCCCTTTTCATAAGCGACTGTCGCATGGATGGCGGCCATCAGCGCGTGCAGTTTTGCGACCGGATCGCCGGCCTCGATGCCGCGGGCAAGCTCCATCACCAGCTTTCCGGGCTTGGTCAGCGGCGTCTCGCGCAGGAAGAGCCAGAGCGGACAATAGCCGACATGCGCCCCGAAAACGCCGTTGCGGTCTTGCGTCTCGACCTCGCCGCTGGCGACGATGCGGGTGGTTTTCTGCTCGCCCTCGTTCGACACCAGTTCGACGTGATTGCCGAACTGGTCGTCATAATCCACCTCGACCGCAGCACCCTCGACGCTGACGGACCAGCTGGTGATCGTCTGGCCAGGGCTCGCCGCCGGCGTCAGCCGCAGGCGCTGCAGAGAATATTGAACCGGTCCGTCGTAGGAATATTCCGTGGTGTGCGTGATTTTCAGTTTCATCTGCGTAACGGTCCCCCGCCGCTTACTGGTAGAAGCGGTATCCTTCGGTGATTTCCTGGCTGAGCTGGTTGTTGCGGCTGACGAAGAGTTCGAGGAATTCATGGAGGCCCCGGTCCATGATCTCCTGGATCGACATGGTCTGCAGCCGGGCGCGGATGGCGTCCGCCGTGTCGTGCGCCGGCAGCCGCTCGCCGTATTCCTTTTCGAGATAATGCAGGTTGCTGACGATCTTCTCGTAGCAATAGGCAAGCGAGCGCGGCATCTGGCCGTTGAGGATCAGGAAGTCGGCGATGTTGGCCGGGCGGTATTCGGCGTCATAGACCCAGCTGTAGGAGCGATGCGCCGAAACCGATCGCAGGATCGATTCCCACTGGACGTTGTCGAGCGACGAACCGACGGCGGAGACCGAGGGCAGGAGCACATAATACTTCACGTCGAGGATGCGGCTGGTATTGTCCGCCCGCTCGATGAAGGTGCCGATGCGGGCGAAGTTGTAGAGTTCGTTGCGCAGCATCGAACCGTGGAAGGCGCCGCGGATCAGGCCGGCGCGGCGCTTGATCACGTCGATGGCCTGCGGCAGGTCGGGGGATTTGACCTTCCTGGCCAGAAGCTGCTTCAGCTCCATCCAGCATTCGTTGGTCGCTTCCCAGGTTTCGCGCGTCAGCGCGGTGCGCACCATGCGGGCATTGTTGCGGCCGAATTCGATGCAGGACATGACGCTCGACGGATTGGAGCGGTCGCGTAGCAGGTAATCGATCGCGTCGACGCCGGTGAGTCTGGCATGCACCTCGGCATAGGCCTCGCGCACGCCGGCGCTGTGCAACACGCCGTCCCAATCCTCGTCCGAGGCGCCGCTGCGGGTCAGCGACATGCGCAGGCCGGCATCGATGAGGCGCGCGATGTTTTCGGCCCGTTCGATATACCGGAACATCCAATAGAGGCCGTTTGCGGTTCTTCCAAGCATGGGCGTCTCAGTCCTCCAGGACCCAGGTGTCTTTGGTGCCGCCGCCCTGGCTGGAATTCACCACCAGCGATCCCTGCTTCAGCGCGACGCGGGTCAGCCCGCCGGGGATGATCTGCACCTTGTCGGAAACCAGCACGTAGGGACGCAGGTCGACATGGCGCGGCGCGATGCCCTTGTTGACGAGGATCGGCACGGTCGACAGCGACAGCGTCGGTTGGGCGATATAGTTGTTCGGCTTGGCCTTCAGCTTCTCGGCGAAATCGGCGCGCTCCTTCTTGCTGGCCGTCGGGCCGACCAGCATTCCGTAGCCGCCGGAACCATGCACTTCCTTGACGACGAGGTCGGCGAGGTTTTCCAGCACATATGTCAGCGTGTCGGGCTCCGAACAGCGATAGGTCGGCACGTTTTCGAGGATCGCCTTGCGGCCGGTGTAGAACTCGACGATCTCGGGCATGTAGGAGTAGATCGCCTTGTCGTCGGAGATGCCGGTTCCCGGCGCATTGGCGATGGTGATATTGCCGGAACGGTAGACGTCCATGATGCCGGGGATGCCGAGCTGCGAATCCGGCCGGAAGGTGAGGGGATCGAGGAAATCATCGTCGACGCGACGGTAGAGCACGTCGATTGCCTGATAGCCGCGGGTGGTGCGCATCTTCACCTTGCCATCGATCACCCGGAGGTCGGAGCCCTCGACCAGCTCGACGCCCATCGTGTCGGCGAGGAAGGAGTGTTCGTAATAGGCGGAATTGTAGATGCCGGGCGTCAGCACGGCGACGCGCGGCTTGCCCTTGCAGCCGGGAGGCGCCAGCGAAGCGAGGCTCTGGCGCAGCAAGAGCGGGTAGTCCTCGACGCGCTTCACCTTGTTGAGGTGGAAGAGTTCGGGGAACATCTGCATCATCGTCTCGCGGTTCTCCAGCATGTAGCTGACCCCGGAGGGGGTGCGGGCATTGTCTTCCAGTACATAGAACTGGTCTTCGCCGGTGCGGACGATGTCGGTGCCGACGATGTGGGTGTAGACGCCGCCCGGCGGACGGAAACCGATCATCTGCGGCAGGAAGGCGGTGTTACGCTCGATCAGTTCGCGCGGCACGCGGCCGGCGCGGATGATCTCCTGCTTGTGGTAGATGTCGTCGAGGAAGGCGTTGAGCGCGATGACCCGCTGCTCGATGCCCTGGGCGAGCTTTCGCCATTCCTTGGCGGAGATGATGCGCGGGATGATGTCGAAGGGAATGAGCTTTTCGGAGGAGTCGGCGTGGCCGTAGACTGCGAAGGTGATGCCGGTCTTGCGGAAGATGTTTTCGGCATCCTGGGATTTGCCGATCAGGTGTCCCCGGTCCTGTCCGGAATACCAGTCGAAATAGTCTTTGTATGGCTCCCGCGGAGTGTTGTCCGCACGTATCATTTCATCAAAGGCCAACGATGCGTTCCCCCTTTTTTTTCATTTGAATACAACGGCAAAGGCAATGCAAGAACCATGCACATTTCGAGGCAAAGTTTTTGTCGCTGGCGTTTGCCGCAATTTTGGGCATGATTTTATTGTCGAATTTTCCCGTGACGGGCGATTTCCGGCTGTGCCGCGCATGGCGCAACCGGCGATTTGGTCATGCAATCGGCATCTGCCGAAAATTCCGCCTGTGGCAGATCTGTCCGATCGTCGAAAAAATTCCGGCAAGGACGGCCATTTCGCGCCGTGATGTTTTGACGCGGCCGCCCGCCGGACGTAAGGATCCGCGCCACTGTCTTCGGCGGCGATGGCCGCGAACGGAGAAATCTCGATGCTCGACCGGCTTGCTCCGGCTGTTTTCGTGCTGCTCTGGTCCACCGGCTGGGTCGCGGCCGGTTTTGCAGCCCTCCATTCGGAACCCTTCACCTTCCTCGCTTTGCGCTACGGCCTGTCGATCGCAGCCTTTGCCGGTTTCTGCCTGCTGACGGGAGCGACCTGGCCGCGCAGCTGGCGCTTGGTCGGCCGGGCGATCTATTCCGGCATTTTCCTGCACGGTCTTTACCTTGCCGGCCTCTGGTGGGCGATCGCGCAAGGCGTACCGGCCGGGCTTTCCGGCATCATCGCCGCGTTGCAGCCGCTGCTGACCGCCATGGCGGCGAGCTGGCTGCTGGGCGAGCGCATGAGCGGCCTGCAGCGGGTCGGCCTGATGCTCGGCTTTTCCGGCATCGCCATCGCCATCTCGCCCAAACTGCTGGCCATCGATCCGGCCAACCTGACGCAGACGGCGCTGCCGCTCTTCGTCAACCTGCTGGGCATGGTGTCGGTGACCTACGGCACCATTTACCAGAAGAAGCATCTGCAGGAAGGCGACATCCGCGCCATCGCCACGCTGCAATATGCCGGGGCCGTGCTGGTGACGGCGCCTTTGGCGCTGTTGTTCGAGGACCTGCATTTCGACGGCTCGCATGAGGCGATCCTGACGCTGCTCTGGTCGATCTTCGGATTGTCGATGGGGGCGGTCGGACTGCTGCTCTATCTCATCCGCCGCGGCCAGGTGTCCAAGGCGGCGTCGCTGATCTATCTCGTGCCGCCGATGGTGGCGCTGCAGGCGGCCATCGCCTTCGGCGAACCGCTGACGCTGCCGATGATCGTCGGCACCGCGATCGTCGTCGTCGGGGTCTACTTGACGAACCGCAAGCAGAAGGCCGAGCCGCTGCCGGCGGATTGATAGGCGTGTTTCCGTTTCCTGGATGAAATGAGGGGTGCCACACGGCATGACCTGTCCGTTGGCACCCCCTCATCCGACCCTTCGGGCCACCTTCTCCCCGAGGGGAGAAGGGGAGAGGCGATGTTATGCCCGTTCGCGGCGGTCGCCCTTGGGGGCGCTGCGGCGATTGCCGCCATTGCCCTCGCGGCGTTCGCCGCCATGCGCCTGCTGCTGACGGTCTTCGCCGTGTTTGCGGGCCGGGCGGCCGTGGGCGTGGCGCGGATTGCCGCGGTTGTGGCCGGCGGCTTCACCGGCACCGGCGCCCTGCTGGGCATTGCGCTGCGGCTTGCGGGCCGGACGGAAATCCGAGGTCGAAGCCAGATCGTTGTCCGGGCCGGCGTCGACGACGCCGCGACCGCCCTGCGGACGGGCCGGGCGACCGCCACGGCCTTCCGAACGCGGCTGGCCCTGTCCGCGACCCTGGCCCTGGCCACGGTTGCCGGAACGGCTGTTGGTGGGACGAGCCGGGCGGGCGAGCCCTTCGGGACGTTCGCCGCCGGCGACCGGGATCTCGATGTTCATCAGCTTTTCGATGTCACGCAGCAGGCGGGTTTCGTCCGGAGCGCAGAAGGCGATGGCGATGCCGTCACGGCCGGCGCGCGCGGTGCGGCCGATGCGGTGGACATAGGCATCCGGCACTTCCGGCAGGTCGTAGTTGAAGACATGGCTGACGCCGGGGATGTCGATGCCGCGGGCGGCGACGTCGGTGGCGACCAGCACGCGGATCGAGCCGTCGCGGAACGCCTTCAGCGCCCGTTCGCGCTGGCCCTGGCTCTTGTTGCCGTGGATCGAGGCAACCTCGAAGCCGACATTGGCCAGATGCACGGAGAGCTTTTCGGCCGTATGCTTGGTGCGCATGAACACCATGGCCTGGGCTTCAGGCTTGTCGGTGAGGATCTTGCGCAGCAGCTCGGTCTTGTCGCCCTTGCCGTTGCAGAAATAGACGTACTGCTCGACCTTGTCGGCCGCCTTACCGGGCGGGGTCACCTGCACCTTGACCGGATCGGTCAGGAAGTTGCCGGCGAGATCGGCGATCGCCTTCGGCATGGTGGCCGAAAACAGCAGCGTCTGGCGCTTGGCCGGCACCATCCGGGAGATCTTCTTGAGGTCGTGGATGAAGCCGAGGTCGAGCATCTGGTCGGCCTCATCGAGGACGAGATGCGTCACGTGGCCGAGCGAGATGGCGTTGCGGGCGATCAGGTCGAGAAGCCGGCCCGGCGTCGCGACGAGGATGTCGGTGCCACGCTCGAGCTGCAGCTGCTGCTTGTTGATCGAGGCGCCGCCGACGACCTGGTTGATCTTCAGCGGCAGCTTCTTGATGAAGCCGCGCAGATTGTCGGAGATCTGGTTCACCAGCTCGCGGGTCGGTGCGAGGATGAGAACGCGCGTGGTGCGGTTGGCCGGACGCTTTTCGTCCTTGAGGAGCATTTCGATGATCGGCAGGCCGAAAGCGGCCGTCTTGCCGGTGCCGGTCTGCGCCAGGCCGATCATGTCGCGGCCCTGAAGCAGTGTCGGGATCGCTTGTGCCTGGATCGGCGTCGGTGTTTCGTAGCCGAGGGCGGAAACCGTTGCGACGATCTGCTTGGAGAGGCCAAGCTCGTGGAAGTTGGTCAAAATAATTGCCTTTCGTGGCGCCAAACGACATGGCCGGATCAGCGCCTGCTGTCCGGTGTCTCTGGCGTCAAGAACCCCGCGTGAAGTGGGAACTTGTGTGGTGGAAATCGCTTTCCAGCGCTATGGCCGCCGCTCGGGCGGCCTGTTTTTCAGCGCTTTGTCTTTCTTCGCGGTCTTTCTCGTCGCGCGGCACGCTCACGCGGCGGCCAAAAGATGAAAGCTGCGGGCATTTGGGCGTTTTCCGGGCAAATGTCAAGTGAATGTTTCGCAGCTGCGAAATGCAGGTGAAGGTGGATGCCGACGTGGCGGACGGCGCCGGTATGCACTGCTGGACATTTCCGGGCTCAAAAATCCGTCGGCACGCCGCCTTCGGCCTTGCGGCGGGCGACGAAGGCATCCAGCTCTTCCTCGATGGCCAGATCGAGCGGCGGCCGCTCGTACTTGTTCAACACATCCTTGAAGACGCGGTTGGCGTGGTCGTAGGTGGTCGGCCGGCCGGCTTCCGTCCAGGTCTCGAAATTGCGCCAGTCGGAGAGGATCGGCGAATAGAAGGCGGTCTCGTAGCGCGCCAGCGTATGCGCGGTGCCGAAATAATGGCCGCCGGGGCCGACGTCGCGCACGGCGTCGAGCGCCAGCGCATCCTGGCTGACGTCGAGCGGCGTCAGGAATTCCGCCACCATCTGCAGCATGTCGACGTCGAGGATGAATTTTTCGAAGGATGCCGTGAGGCCGCCTTCGCTCCAGCCGGCCGCATGCATGATGAAATTACCGCCGCCCTGGGTCAGCGCCCACAGCGACAGGGCCGATTCGTAGGCGGCCTGTGCGTCGAGCGTGTTCGAGGCATTGGTGTTGGAGGTGCGGTAAGGAATGCCGTAGCGTCGCGCCAGCTGGCCGCCGGCGATGACCGCCTTCATGTATTCCGGGGTGCCGAAGGCCGGCGCCCCGGTCTTCATGTCGACGTTGGAGGTAAAGCCGCCGTACATCACCGGCGCGCCCTTGCGCACCATCTGGGTGAACGCGATGCCGCACAGCGCTTCGGCGTTCTGCTGCACCACGGCGCCGGCGATCGTCACCGGTGCCATGGCGCCGGCCAGGGTGAACGGCGTCACGACGACGACCTGGTTGCGCGCCGACATCTCGATGATGCCCTGAAGCATCGGCCCGTCGAGGCGGAGCGGCGACGAGGAATTGATGATGGTGAACAGCGACGGCTCCCGTTCCATCTGCTCCATGCTGATGCCGCGGCCGATGCGGGCGATCTCGATACCGTCGAGGTTGCGCTGCTGCCCAAGCGAATAGCAGTGGAACACCTTGTCGGTCAGCTTCACCATGTCGGAGAGGCAGTCGAGATGGCGCACCGAGGCATGGATGTCGATCGGCTCGACGGGATAACCGCCTGTGGTGTGGATGATGTCGTAGGATTGCGCCAGCTTCACCAGCTTGCGGTAGTCTTCCTGGTTGCCGGCACGGCGGCCGCCCTCGCGGTCGGAAACGAAGGGGGCGCTGGCGATCTGGGCGAAGACCAGGTTCTCGCCGCCGATCGCGACATTGCGTTGCGGATTGCGGGCATGCATGGTGAAGGTCTTCGGCGCGTGCCCGACATAATCCATGATCATGGCGCGGTCGAAGCGCACGCGGTCCTTGCCGGGCGTCACGTCGGCGCCGGCGGCCTTCATGCGTTCGCGCGCCTCCGGCAGCATGATGTCCATGCCGATTTCTTCGAGAATGGTCAGCGATGCCTCGTGGATGTCGTCGAGCGCCTCGGGCGTCAGGACGACGTTCTTCTGCAGCGAATTGACGAGGTTCAGGTATTTCGAGCCAGCCGGCTTGCGGCTGCGTTCGGCACCGCGCCCGCCGGCTCTGCGGCGGCGTTCCAGCGGCTGCGAAGCGGTGTCCGTTTCATGCGGGACTTGCGTAACGATGTCGCTCATAGGAAATCCAATGTCATGTCTTCGACATCGGTTTTCGCAGATTTCGCCTTTTCGAGATATCGCCGTTTGCGACAGAAAACCGGCTTTCTTGGGATATCGCCTTGTTCGCAGACGTTATCGTTAAGGTTAACACATTGTTTAAACCGCTCATGGTACGAATCCCTGTGATGGAATAGGTGATTTCCTGAGGTCATAGGGTTGGAAGACGTTCCCGGCGAATTGCTCGAGGTTGCCTGCGCACGGATCAAGGATCTGGAGCGGCCAGCCTATATCAAGAACAGCGAACTGCGCTATGTCGTGGTGAACGACGCTTATGCGCGGCTTTTCGGTCGCGAGGCGGAGCGGTTCGTCGGGCTGAGAACCTGCGAACTCGGCAGCGGTGCCGGCGAGTGGAACCTCGAGGAAAACGAACGCCGGGCCCTGGTCTTCGGCACGGAAGAGGCGGCGGCCTGCAACGGTCATGCTGCGGACGAGCGATATGTCGTCGCCGTCGAACGTTTCCTGCCCGATGACGAGCATGCCTTTGTTCTTGGCCTTTTTGCACAGCTTCCCGAACCGGAAACCGATACTGACACGGCGATCGACGGCCCGGTCTTTGCCGACCATCTGGTTTCCGAAGACATCCATGTCATCCGCCTGGCGCTGGAGAATGCCGATCATCCCGTCGGCGTTTTCGCCGAAGACGGACGCCCGCTGGTCGTCAATGCCGCCTATCGCCGAAATGGGCGGCACGATCGTTCCCCTGCCGCGGACTCGAAAGTCCCGCCGGGCGCCGGCACCGTTACCGAGGATGATATTTCTTCGCGGCTCGAGCAGGCATTGGGCCTGCTTGACGTCGGTGTCGGCATTTTCGACGGCGACGACCGGCTGCTGTACCGCAACCAACGCCAGCAGGCCTTCTACGGCGCCATGGTTGGCGAAATGCGTCCCGGCATGTCGCTGCGCGGCATGCTGGAAGCCGTGTACGACTACGGCATCGACCATTATCCGGAGGTCATGGCCAGCCGCCTGCCGCCGCGCGATGTCTGGCTCCAGGCAAAACTGGCCTCTTGCAGCCAGCCGTTTCACGACGAGGTTGTCGAACTTTGCGACGGACGCTGGCTGCGCAACATCAATCGGCGGCTGGAAAACGGCATACTGATCACCCTGCGCGTCGATGTTTCCGAATTCAAGGAGCAGGAACGACAGCTTCTCCGGCATGTCGAAGAGGCGCAGCTTTATCGTTCCGTTCTGGAAGAGCTGCCGGTCGCCACCTTCGTGCGCGACAGCAACCATCGCCTGACGTTCATCAACCAGGCCTATGCCGAGCTGGTGGGGATGTCGCGCGCCGAGATGCTGAACAAGACCGAGACGGAAATCTTCGGCGAGAGAGGCGAGACGTTTCACCGCCAGAACGACGACGTCCTGGATTCGGGCATCGTCATCCAGAAGGAAGAACAGCTGCTGCGCAGCGACCAGCAGCCCATTCAGGTGATCACCCGCGTCGCCCGGGTCGGGGGCGCGGGATCGGAGCATTTCCTTGTCGGATCGCTGACCGACATCACCACGCTCAAGGAGCGGGAGCGCGATTTGTTGCTCTCCCAGAAGGAAGCGGAAACGCTTCACCACGATCTCGACAGCATCCTGCGGTCATTGCCGGTCGGCGTGCTCATCCTCGGGCCGGATTTCGACATCGAATTCGCCAATGCGGCATTCTACGACATCTGGGACTGGCCGCAGGAAACGCGGCTGGAGAAATTCCATTTCCGCGACTTCATGCGCGTCAGCTTCGACAAGGGCTGGTATCTCGGTTACGGCGAAGATTTCGAGGAGACCTACAACCGCCGGATCAGCGAGCTGAAGACCAGCTATGCGGTGGAGCAGCACGAGGTGCATCTGCCGACCGACAAGACGCTGATCATCACCAGCAAGCAGCTCAGTGACGGCAAGACGCTGGTTTCCTACGTCGACATTTCCGCCATGCGCCAGCAGGAGCGGCAGATCAACGAGGCTCGCCATGAACTCGAGCGCGTCGGGCAGGTGGTACAGGATGCCACGCGCGTCATGGCGCAGGGTCTGCTTGTCGTCGAAAATGGCGAGATCGTTCTTTCGAACGACGCCACGGCAGAGATCCTGCATGTGCCGACCGGCCTGACTGAGCGGGGAAAGCGCTGGAGCGCCATTTTCGATTATTGCGCCGACCGTGGCGATTTCGGCGACAATCCGGAAAGCCTGCGCAAGGCATGGGATGAGAACATCCAGCAGCAGCGGCCGATCTCCGCCGCCTTCACGACGGCGGGCACCACCTGGGTGCAGATCGAGGTGACGTTCAGCGGCGGCGGTCACTGGATGGTGGTGCTCAACGATCTCACCGAGATGAAGCAGCGTGAGGAAGAACTGAAGCGCCTGCTGGCGCGCTCCGAGGCGGCCGACCGGGCCAAATCCGAATTCCTCGCCAATATGAGCCACGAGATCCGCACGCCGATGAACGGTGTTCTCGGCATGGCGGAACTGCTGGCGAAGACGGATCTCGACACACGCCAGAAGACCTTCATCGAAATCATCGGCAAGTCCGGCAATGCGCTCCTGACGATCATCAACGACATTCTCGATTTCTCCAAGATCGATGCCGGGCAGATGAAGCTCAAGAAGGCGCCGTTCGATCCGGTCGAGGCGGTGGAGGACGTGGCGGCGCTGCTTTCCTCGGCAGCCTCGGAAAAGGACATCGAACTGATGGTCCGCAGCGGTGCCCAGGTGCCGCAGATGGTGGTCGGCGATGCCGGCCGTTTCCGGCAGATCGTCACCAACCTCGTCGGCAACGCCGTCAAGTTCACCGAGAAGGGCCATATCCTCATCGATATCGCCGCCGTGCCCGACGGCGCCGATGGCGTCATGCTGTCGCTGCGCGTCGAGGACACCGGCATCGGCATCCCGCCCGAGAAGCTGGAGGCGATCTTCGAAAAGTTCTCGCAGGTCGATTCCTCCTCGACACGGCGTCACGAAGGCACCGGCCTCGGCCTTGCCATTACCGCCGGCCTCATCGACCTCTTTGGTGGCTACATCGATGTGAACAGCGATGTCGGCCAGGGTTCGGTCTTCACCGCGCACTTGCCGATGACGGCGACGATGCGCCGCGACACCGCACGCGGCATACCGGTCAACGTCAAGGGTGCCCGCATCCTCGTCATCGACGACAACGAGGTCAACCGCCGCATCCTGACCGAACAGCTGGAGATGTGGGGTTTCGACGGTTTTGCCGCCGAAAGCGGCCAGGCGGGCATCGACATCCTCTACGGCGCGCTGGAACTGGGCCTCGGCATCGACGCGATCGTGCTCGACTACCAGATGCCCGACGTCAACGGTGCGGATGTCGCGAAATACATCCGCCAGGATGCCCGCTTCGATGATGTCGCCATCATCTTCCTGACCTCGATGGATGTCGTCGGCGACGAGAGCGTCTTCTCGGCACTCAGGATCCAGGCGCACCTGATGAAACCCGCCCGCGCCAACGTGCTGCGCAACACCATCGTCGATGTCGTGCGCAGCAGCCGTATCCGCCGCATCTCGCATGCGGTCAAGACCAGGCTGGAGGCTGAAGGCGAACCCGCCGGGCATGGTCCGGCGCCGTCACCGCACCGCATGAGCGACGCGCCAACGCCGGTTACCATGTCGATGCCCCAGCCGGGCGGCGGCACGTGCTCCTGCGACGTCCTGGTCGCCGAAGACAACGAGGTCAACTGCATCGTCTTCTCGCAGATCCTCCAGGCGACGGACCTGCGGTTCATGATCGTCAACAACGGCCAGCAGGCCGTGGATGCCTGGGAAACGTACAAGCCGGCGATCATCCTTATGGATGTGTCGATGCCGGTGATGAACGGTCACCAGGCGACCCGGCTCATCCGCGAGCGGGAAGAGGCCGCAGGAATGGCACGGGTGCCGATCATCGGCGTCACGGCGCATGCGCTCGATGCCGACCGCGATCTCTGCGTGCAATCCGGCATGGACGATTACCTGTCGAAGCCGATCAGCCCGGAAATGCTCGAGGAGAAGATCGACCGCTGGCTGCGCCGGCCCGCCGGTCTTCCGGGCGACGCCTCCGGGTCGAAACCGTAAGGCGGCCGGCTCGCCTTGCTTATCTGGTCCGGGCGTTCAGGCTTTCAGCCCGCACAACATTTCCCGCTTCCCGGCAAAACCCGGGCGGCGTTCGACGGCAAAGCCGGCGGCGGCGAGGTTGCGTCGCACGAAACCTGCCGCGGCATAGGTGGCGAAACGTCCGCCCGGCACCGTCCTGTCGAAGACCGCCTGCATCAGTTCGGCCGACCACATGTCGGCGTTGCGCGACGGCGCGAAACCATCCAGGAACCAGGCATCGAAACCCGCCGGCGCCCGCCGGACACCATCAAGCGCCGGGCCGCACACGACGGTCAGCCGCACGCCGTCGAAATTAAGGACGACGTCTCCCTGCGGCTCTTTCGGCCAGGCGGCGACAAGAGCCTGGCGCTCGGCATCGACGTCCGTCCAGTGCGACAGGGCGCGGTCGATTGCCTCGGCCCGCATCGGGTAGAGTTCGAAGGAGGTAAAGGAGAGGTAGCAGCCGGGTGGGGCGGCGCCTTTCCACTGTCTCCAGGTCTCGCAGAAATTCAAACCGGTGCCGAAGCCGAGTTCGCCGATCCGGAACGTTTCCCGTCCCATCCAGCGTCCAGGCAGGCCGTTGCCGGCAAGGAACACATGGCCGCATTCCAGCCGGCCGTCGGTCTGGCAATAAAAATGATCGCCAAAGGCCGGCGAATAGGGCATATCGCCGTCGCGCCATTCGAGGTCCAGCCCGGCATTGCCGGCATTCGTGTCGGAGTCCGTCGTCATCATGGGAAATGCCGATAAGCCCGCTGCGGTTTCCGGTCAATCGTCGACCGAGCTTTTGATCGTCGGCGGCGGTGTCATGGGGCTCTGGGCCGCCCTGAATGCCGGGCGGCGCGGGATCAGAACCCTGCTCGTCGATGCCGGCGAGATCGGCGGCGGGGCAAGCGGCGGTCTGCTGGGCGCGCTGATGCCGCATATGCCGGATCGCTGGTCGGAAAAGAAGCAATTCCAGTTCGAAGCGCTGCTGTCCCTGGAAGACGAAATCGCGACGCTTGAAGCGGAAACCGGGCTTTCTGCCGGATATCGCCGTTGCGGACGACTGATCCCCCTGCCGAAACCGCATCTGCGCACGATCGCCCTGCGCCATGAACAGGATGCCGAAAGCCATTGGATCAGCGGTGAGCGGCGGTTTCACTGGCACGTGCTCGATGGTCCGCCGCTTCCCGGCTGGCCGGAGGCCGAGGCGGGCGGCAGCGGTTTTGTTCACGACACGCTGGCGGCGCGTGTTTCCCCGCGCGGGCTCGTTTCGCTGCTTGCGGCGAAGCTGCGGCAATTGCCGTCAGTCCGCGTGCTGACACAAACGGAGGTGGCGGCGTTCGACGCGGCTGCCAATACGGTGACGCTGCAGGACGGCACCATGATCGCCTTCGGCCATTGCGTCGTTTCGGCCGGCTTCCGTTCCTTTCCGTTTCTCGATGGCCTGACGGCGGGTCTTTCCGCTTCGCTCGGCCAGCCCGTCAAGGGGCAGGCGGCCCTGTTGCGCGCCGACATCGATCCGGGCCTGCCGGTGATTTTTCGCGATGGCCTCTACGTCGTCGCCCATGAGGGCGGGCGGGTGGCGATCGGCAGCACCAGCGAAAACAGCTTTGCCGATCCGTACTCGACCGATGCCCAGCTCGATGCCCTGATCGATGCCGCCGCCGATCTCGTTCCGGCCTTGCGGCAGGCGGAGGTGGTGGAGCGCTGGGCAGGCTTGCGGCCCAAGGCAATCGATCGCGATCCGATGGTTGGGGCGCATCCCGAGCATCCGCGCATCATTGCCCTGACCGGCGGCTTCAAGGTCAGTTTCGGCCTGGCGCACCGGTTGGCGGCGGCGGCGGTGGCGTTTTCCGTCGACGAGAGGATAGACTTGCCGGCAAGCTTCACGCTTGCAAGTCATATTGCTGTCGCACGGCGATCTACTTAATTTTTGTCGTTTTTTGCTGCACTGCGTTTCGTATCCCTGTCATGCAAATCACCTAGAGCATCCCAGCAAGCATACCGCTCCTGACGGGATCGACGTGCAGTCTCACGCAAGCGTGGGTTGCTATTGTCGCTGTTGGTATCAGACAAGGGTGATCGCATGCGTTACGCCATTTTCTTTACGCCCCGGGCCCATGATCCGCTCTCCATCGCGGCGGCCAGCTGGCTCGGCCGCAACGTCTTTTCCGGGGAGGCCACGGATCCGCCGGCCGTGCCCGGCCTCGGCATGCACGAAATCGCTTTCCACACCGCCCTGCCGCGCCGTTACGGATTCCATGCGACGCTGAAGGCGCCGTTCACGCTGGCCGAAGGCGTCACCGAGGCGATGCTGCTCAAGCAGCTGATGCGGTTTGCCGGAACGCTGCCACCCTTCGATATCCCGCGCCTGGAGATCGGCCGGCTCGGCGAGTTCTTCGGGCTGGCGCCGAGCGTGCCGAGCGAGTCGCTGAGCTACCTGGCAGCTGCCGTGGTGCAGGAGTTCGACAGTTTCCGCGCGCCGCTCAGCGAGGCGGAGATCGAGCGCCGCGATCCCGGCGGCCTGACGGCGGCGCAGTTCGCCAATCTCTACCGCTGGGGTCATCCCTACGTCATGGACGAGTTCCGGTTCTACATGCCGCTGACCGGCCCGCTTGCCGGGCGGGATGCGTTGCGTTTCGAGCAGTCGTTGCGCGCCTTCTTCGATCCGGTCATCGCCGGTCCCGTCGAGGTGGCAAACCTGGCGCTTTTCGTCGAGGAAGAACGCGGCGCGCCGTTCCGCGTGCATTCGCTGCATCCGATGGGCCGGGTTTCGGCGCGCAAGTTCGCCTGAGCCTGTGCGGGCCGGGCACGATGCTGTTGCGTACATACCATCTCGACATTCGCGATGTGGATGCTACCGTTTGCACCTCATGTGCAAGGTGATTTGATGGTATCTCAGACATATCCCCGCGATCTCGTCGGTTATGGACGCTCCATTCCCGATCCGAAATGGCCAGGGCAGGCGAACGTCGCGGTCCAATTCGTGTTGAACTACGAGGAGGGCGGCGAAAGCTGCATTCTCGACGGCGACGGCGCTTCCGAAAACCTGCTGTCGGAAATCGTCGGGGCGCAGCCCTGGCCGGGCCAGCGCAACCTCAACATGGAATCGATCTACGAATACGGCTCGCGCGCCGGCTTCTGGCGGCTCTGGCGGATGTTCACCGGGCTGAACGTGCCGGTGACCGTCTACGGCGTGACGCTGGCCATGGCGCGCAACCCGGAGGCGGTCGCGGCGATGAAGGAGGCCGGATGGGAGATCGCCAGCCACGGCTATCGCTGGCTGGAATACAGGGATTTCTCCGAAGAGGCCGAACGCAGGCACATCCTCGAAGCCGTGCGGCTGCACACCGAGGTGACCGGCGAGCGACCCTACGGCATGTACCAGGGCAAGCCTTCCGACAACACGCTGCGGCTGGTGATGGAGGAGGGCGGTTTCCTCTATTCCTCCGATTCCTATGCCGACGACCTGCCCTACTGGGTGAAGGGCATCGATGGAAAGCCGTTCCTGATCATTCCCTACACGCTGGAAACCAACGACATGCGGTTCGCCACGCCGCAGGGTTTCAATTCCGGCGACCAGTTCTTCACCTATCTCAAGGATGCCTTCGACGTCTTGTACGAAGAAGGCCGCGAGGGCAGTCCGAAGATGATGTCGATCGGCCTGCATTGCCGTCTCGTCGGCCGCCCCGGCCGCGCTGCGGCGCTGAAGCGTTTCATCGAATACGTCCTCAGCCACGACAAGGTGTGGATACCGAAACGCATCGACATCGCCAGGCACTGGCACGAACACCACAAGCCGGAAACGATCTGATGACGGCGCGCGGAGATTTTGTCGCCCGATTCGGTGGCGTTTTCGAGCATTCCCCCTTCATCGCCGAACGGGCCTACGACGAGGGGCTGGCGATTGTGCCGCTGTCGGCCAAGCGCGTACACGATGCGTTGTGCCTCATCTTCCGGCGCGCCACGGTGGAGGAGCGGCTCGGAGTCCTGCGTGCCCATCCCGACCTTGCAGGGCGACTGGCGATCGCCGGCGAACTGACGGAGGATAGTCGCAAGGAGCAGGCGGGCGCCGGCCTCGACCGGCTGAGCCCGGCCGAACATGCGCGTTTCACCGAGCTCAATGCCGCTTATGTCGAAAAGTTCGGATTTCCCTTTATCATTGCCGTGAAAGGTCTAAACAAGGAAGATATCCTCGCCGCGTTCGAAAAACGTGTCGGTAACAGCCGTGATGAGGAGTTCACGACCGCCACGGCGCAGGTGGAGCGTATTGCGCTCCTGCGCTTGACGACCATGTTTCCGGAGACCTGAATGACAGACGTTACACATCCCGGCCTGCCTGCCTTTGCGGTCGGCGCGATCAATCTTGCTTCGGCGCGGCTGGGCGCCAGGGGCCTTTATGCCACCGACGCGTTCTTCGCGCCGCTGGAGCGCATGCTGGCGGATACCGATCCGCACTGGGACCCGAACCTCTACGACGACAACGGCAAGTGGATGGACGGCTGGGAGAGCCGCCGCAAGCGCGTGCCGGGCCACGACTGGGCCGTCATCCGTCTCGCCATGCCGGGTCGCATCTTCGGCTTCGACGTCGATACCCATTATTTCACCGGCAACTATCCGCCGCACTGCTCCATCGAGGCGGCTTTCGTGGAGGACGGCGATCCGACCGACGCGACGGTGTGGACGGAAATCCTCGCCAAGTCACCGCTCGGCCCCGGCGCCCATCATTTCTTCGAAAATGCCGGAAAGCAGGAGATCTGGACCCATCTGCGCCTGCACATCTATCCCGATGGCGGCGTGGCGCGCCTGCGGGTTTACGGTTCGGCCTATTTCGACTGGTCGAAGGTCGGTGCCGACGACGAGGTCGACCTCGGCTACATCTTCAACGGCGCCAAGTCGCTCGCCTGGTCGGATGCGCATTACGGCGTGCCGGACAAGATGCTCGGCCCCGGCCGCGGCCTCAACATGGGCGACGGCTGGGAAACCAAGCGCCGGCGCGGCCCCGGCCATGACTGGGCGGTGATCCGGCTCGGCCATCCCGGCACGATCCGGCGGCTGATCGTCGATACCGCCTTCTTCAAGGGCAATTTCCCCGATACCTGCGAATTGCTGGGCGCCAACCGGCCGGACCTCGGCGACAGCTTGTCGGATGCCGATATCGCCGCCTCGGAAAGCTGGACGCCGATCCTGCCGCGCACCAAGCTGCAGATGGACCATATCCACGAATTCGGCGCTGACGCGCTGACCGATATCGGCCCGATCACGCATGTGCGTTTTGCCATGCATCCGGACGGCGGCGTCATGCGCCTGCGCCTGTTCGGCACCAAGGCGTGAGCGCTTTTCTGCGCGCCCGCTCTCGCCTATAGTCGCGGCATCAGGAGTGATGCCGCGATGAAACCTTCAACGCGCCGTCGGGATGAGTTTGCTGATGGCTTCTGAAATTGCCGTACAATTGATCAGGAACCATGCCGATTTCGTTGCGGAACATCCGGAATTCCCCTGGGAGGCAATGCGTGGAATGAAAAATCGGATCGCTCATGGCTATTTCGATATCGATCCGCAGAAAGTATGGAGCACGGCTAAAGACGATGTGCCCGACCTCGTCGACAAACTCCACGCATTGCGCCACTGGCGCGCCCAAGGCGAATGAATGACACCCATCACTCTTCCTGTTCATCCGCTGACCGCATCCGCCTTCGCCCCGTTCGGGGACGTCATAGAGGCAAATCCGGCGTCGATGCGGCTCATCAACGGCGGCACGACGGAGCGGTATCACGCTTTGGCGCGCGCCGAGGCTGCCGGCGAAGATGCGCGGGTGATCATCAACATTTTTCGTGGCGCGCCGCGCCGGTTTCCTTATGCCGTCGACATGATGGAGCGCCATCCCCTCGGCAGCCAGAGCTTTTCGCCGCTGTCCGGACGGCCGTTCCTGGTGGTGGTTGCCGAGGATGAGGGCGGGCGGCCCGGCATTCCCCGGGTGTTTTACGCCCGTGGGGACCAGGGCGTGAATTACCGGCGCAATGTCTGGCACCATCCGCTGATGACGCTCGGCGAGACCGCCGATTTCCTCGTCGTCGATCGCGAGGGGCCGGACAACAATCTGGAAGAGTTCTTTTTCGACCTGCCCTACATCATCGCGGAGCCCAGCCCATGACCGGATTGACCACCCATGTTCTCGATGCCGCCCACGGCACGCCGGCCGAAGGGCTGACCATCGAGCTGTTCCGCCTGTCCGGCGACCGCCGCGAAAAACTGAAGACCGTCGTCACCAATGCCGACGGCCGCATCGATGGCGGGCCTCTGCTGATCGGCGACCAGTTCCTGGCCGGCGACTATGAATTGCTGTTTCATGCCGGCGATTACCTGCGCGGCAAAGGCGTCGCCCTGGCCGAACCGGCGTTTCTCGATCTCATCCCAATCCGCTTCGGCATTGCCGACACAGTCGGGCACTACCACGTTCCCCTGCTGCTTTCGCCCTACAGCTATTCCACCTACCGTGGGAGCTGACGGCATGATGGTCGCCGCAATCTCCGGCGTCCATGGAAATTGCCTTGCGGACGGGCCGATGACTACCGGTCAGGCGTCGAGCAGGATGCTCCTGTCGACATCGGCGATGTTGCGCTTGCCGCAGAGCGCCATGGTGATGTCCATCTCCTTGCGGATGATGTCCAGCGCCGTGGTGACGCCGCGCTTGCCGTCCGCGCCGAGGCCGTAGAGGAAGGGGCGGCCGATATAAGTGCCCTTGGCGCCGAGCGCCACGGCCTTCAGCACGTCCTGGCCCGAACGGATGCCGCCGTCGATATGCACCTCGATCTTGTCGCCGACCGCATCGACGATGCGCGGCAGCATGCCGATCGAGGACATGGCGCCGTCGAGCTGGCGGCCGCCATGGTTCGAGACGATGATGGCGTCGGCACCGGTGGACACCGCCATCCTGGCATCTTCGGGATCGAGAATGCCCTTGAGGATCAGCGGGCCGCCCCAGCGTTCCTTGATCCAGGCCACGTCGTTCCAGGAGAGCCGCGGGTCGAACTGCTCCGAGGTCCAGACCGAAAGCGACGAGAGGTCGGTGACGCTCTTGGCATGGCCGACGATGTTGCGGAAGGTGCGGCGCTGGGTGCCGAGCATCTTCATGCACCAGCCGGGCCGCGTCGCCATCTGCCAGATGTGCTTCGGCGTGAATTTCGGCGGTGCGGACAGGCCGTTGCGGATATCCTTGTGACGCTGGCCGAGGATCTGCAGGTCGAGCGTCAGCACCAGCGCCGAGCACTTGGCCGCCTTGGCACGGTCGATGAGGTTGATGACGAAATCGCGGTCCTGCATGACATAGAGCTGGAACCAGAACGGCTTCCTGGTGACGGAGGCGACATCCTCGATCGAGCAGATGCTCATGGTCGACAGCGTGAACGGCACGCCGAATTCTTCCGCCGCCTGCGCCGCCAGCATCTCGCCGTCGGCGTGCTGCATGCCGGTCAGGCCGGTCGGCGACAGCGCGACCGGCATGGATACCGGCTGGCCGATCATCGAGGTGGCAAGGGACCTGTCCGTCATGTCGACGAGCACGCGCTGCCGGAGCTTGATCTTGGCGAAATCGTCCTCGTTGGCGCGGTAGGTGCTCTCCGTCCAGGCGCCGCTATCGGCATAATCGAAGAACATCTTTGGCACACGACGCTTGGCGAGTGCCTTCAGGTCCTTGATTTCCAGCGGCTTGCCCATCTCGATCCCCTTGTGGTGAATAACCCTGACGCGGCAATAGCACGCCGGACGGAGGCTTGTTAAGACGGCTGGATCAGGAGAGGTAAATTTTTTTTACCTCTCCTGTTTGCCGAGCATGCTCTTCGCCGCCTTGCCCGCCACATAGGTCTCGGCAATCGCCCGGTCGTCGCCCATGGTCTGCAGCAGGAAGAGTTCCTCGGCGAGCGTCTTCACCACCTCCATCTTCAGCGCCATCGCCGGCGTGGCGGCGGCATCGAGCACCACGAGGTCGGCGTCGGAGCCGGGAGCCAGCGTACCGATCCGCGCATCGAGCGCCAGCGCTTCGGCGTTGCCACGCGTCATCAGGTAAAAACTTTCGAGCGGGTTCAGCCGTTCGCCCTGCAACTGCTGGATCTTGTAGGCCTCATCCATTGTCCGCAGCATCGAATAGCTGGAGCCGCCGCCGATATCGGTGGCGACGGCGATGCGCACCGGTTTTTCCCGGCGCATCAGCTTCTTCATCGGGAAGAGGCCGGAGCCAAGGAAGAGGTTGGAGGTCGGGCAATGCACGGCAACGGAGCCGGCATCGCTCAGCGCATCCGCCTCGCGCTCGGAAAGATGGATGGCGTGGCCGAGCAGCGTCTTGCGGCCGAGCAGGCCGTAGCGGGCGTAGATGTCGGTGTAGTCGATGGCTTCGGGATAGAGCGAGCAGGTGTAGTCGATCTCGTCGGTGTTTTCCGAAAGATGGGTCTGGATGTGCAGGTCGGGAAATTCCCGCGCCAGCGCCTGTGCCGCCTCCATCTGCGCCGGGGTCGAGGTGATGGCGAAGCGGGGGGTGATGGCGACGTGGTTGCGGCCCTTGCCGTGCCACTCGGCGATGATCTGCCGGGTCTCGTCATAGCCCATTTGGGGCGTGTCGAGCAGGCCTTGTGGGGCGTTGCGGTCCATCATCACCTTGCCGGCGACCATGCAGAGGTTGCGGCGCAGGCTTTCGGCGAAGAAGGCATCGGCGGAGGCCTTGTGCACGGAGCAATAGGCGACCGCCGTCGTCGTGCCATGGCGGATCAATTCATCGAAGAAATGTTTGGCGATGCGCTCAGTATGCGCGCTTTCGACGAAGCGGCATTCCTCCGGGAAGGTGTAGGTGTTCAGCCATTCCAGCAGATTGGCGGCGTAGGAGCCGATCACCTGCATCTGCGGGAAATGCAGGTGCGTGTCGATGAAGCCGGGCAGGATGAGATGCGGGCGGTGGTCGATCTCGATGGCATCGGCGGGAGCGGCGGCTTTGAGGTCGGTATAATCGCCGGTCGCGACGATCTTGCCGTCATCGATCAGCAGGCCGCCATCCTCGATATAGGCGTAGCTTGCCGTATCGCTCAAGCTCTCCGGTGCGCGCTTGAAGGAGAGCAGGCGGCCGCGCAGCAGGGTCATGGTCATTGCGCCGATCCTTCGGTCACGCTGTTTTCGAACCAGGCGACCAGCAGCTTGCGCTCCTCCGGCGTAATCTCGGTCAGGTTGCCGGGCGGCATGGCGTGGCTGCGGCCGGCCTGCAGGTAGATTTCGCGGGCATGCGCGGCGATTTCGCCGTCAGCCTCCAGCATCACGCCCTTGGGCGGGCGCAAAATACCCTCCCAGACGGGTTCGGCGGCGTGGCACATCGAGCAGCGGCTGAGCACGATGTCCCTGGCAGCCGGGAAATGGCTGTTGGCGGCGAATGTCTGGAAGGTCGGGGCGATGGCTGTTTCCTGTTCTCCGGTCAGGATCTTCGGGACGGTGGACAGCCAGATGATGATGATGAACAGGATCACCGTCGCCGCCCAGGTCCAGGTCGGCCGGCCCTTCCGCGCATGCGTGGTGTTGAACCAGTGGCGGATGGTGACGCCCATCAGGAACACCAGCGCCGCGATCACCCAGTTGAATGCGGTCGCGAAGGCGAGCGGATAGTGGTTCGACAGCATGAAGAAGATGACGGGCAGCGTCAGGTAGTTGTTGTGCAGCGATCGCTGCTTGGCGATGAAGCCGTATTTCGGATCCGGCGTGCGGCCGGCGATCAGGTCGGCGACGACGATCTTCTGGTTGGGGATGATGATGAAGAAGACGTTGGCCGACATGATCGTCGCCGTGAAGGCGCCGAGATGCAGGAAGGCGGCGCGGCCGGAGAAAACCTGCGTGTACCCCCAGGCCATGGCCACCAGCGCGATGTAGAGCACCAGCATCAGGCCCCAGAGGTTCTTGCCGAGCGGCGACTTGCAGAGCAGGTCGTAGATGATCCAGCCGAGGCCGAGCGAGGCGAGCGACAGCGCAATCGCCGTGGTCTGGCCGATATCGAGCACGTGCCGGTCGATGAGGAACAGGTCGGCGCCGCCGTAATAGACCAGACAGAGCATGGCGAAGCCCGAAAGCCAGGTGGCATAGGATTCCCATTTGAACCAGGTCAGGTGCTCCGGCATGGTGGCGGGGGCGACCAGATATTTCTGGATGTGGTAGAAGCCGCCGCCATGCACCTGCCATTCTTCGCCATAGGCGCCCGGCGGCAGATGCGGCCGTTTCACCAGGCCGAGATCCAGCGCGATGAAATAGAAGGAAGAGCCGATCCAGGCGATCGCGGTGATCACATGTAACCAGCGTACGGCGAAAGCAAGCCATTCCCAGGCTATGGCGAATTCATACATTCCTGTCCCCTTTGCTCTCTCCCGACTCGGCACTTTGCGAAAAAAATCAAGGGCGGGAAAGGGCAAATCGCTGCTGTACACGGCGGAAACGGATAGGGGGAGGCTGCGCTGCGGGGCAGATCTCACTCCGCCTGCCGGTCCAAGGCCATCTCCGCCAGCAGCCAGTTGCGAAACGCCTTTATTTTGGGAACGGTGCGCCGGCTTTCCGGATAGGCAAGCCAATAGTCGCGTCCGTCATTGCAGAGAATGTCGAAGGGCTGGCAGAGGCGGCCCGCCGCAATGTCCTCGTGGAAGTGGCCCGGATTGAGGATGGCGACGCCTTGCCCGGCCATGGCGATGCCGGCATCGAGAAGCTGCGTGCCGAACTCGTTGCGGGGAAAGCGGTCGAGGTCCGGGTTTTCGACGCCCGCGGCGGCGAACCACTGCCGCCACCACGGGTCGCCGGCGCTGATGATCGACAGCTTCAGCAGGTCGGCGGGTTCCTTGAGGCCATCCGTGGCTTGCAGAAGTTTCGGGCTGAGCATCGGCGTGAAATCGAGCCGCATGATGCGGTGCGCGGAAAGCCCCGGCCAGTCGCCACGGCCCCAGCGGATGGCGACGTCCGCGACTTCGCGGGTGAAATCCACCATGGAGGTGGAACTGATCAGGCGCACCGCAATAGTGGGGTGGCGCAGCTGGAAGGCGCCGAGATGGCGGGAAAACCATTGCTGCGCGAAGGTGGCGGTCGAGTGGATCGTCAGCATGTCGCCGGATGCTTCCATGACGGCGCCCAACGCATCCTGCAACTGGCCGAAGGCTTCGCTGACCCGCGGCGCCAGCCGTTCGCCGATCGTCGTCAGCGTCACCTGCCGCGGCCGGCGCAGGAACAGAGGTTCGCCGATATGGTCTTCCAGGAGCTTGATCTGGTAGCTGACGGCCGTCTGGGTCAGCCCCAGTTCTTCGCCCGCCTTGGTGAAACTGCCGCAGCGTGCCGCTGCTTCAAAGACGCGGAGCGCATTCAGGGGAAGCTGCCGGGACATTTTCATGCATGAGTTCTCTTGATCCATGGAAACGGTTATTCGATTGGAAAACCGCTGATTTTAAACGCATCCTAGGGCCGTATCGATGAAATGGAAACGGGTCGTGCCCGTCGGAGGCCAAAATGTCTTCATGGAAAAAAGCAGGTTTCGCAGGCTCCCGCTGGCGCTTGTTCAGGCGGCTTGCCCGCAGCCTCATCGGCTCGAGCGAATCCATCGATGTCGAGATGATGCCGGATGCGTGGAAACGCGACGTCGGGCTGCTCGATGGGCGTGAACCGCGGATGCCGCCGCAAGACAGATGCTGGCCGTTTTAGGTCAGGGCAATGTATGCGCGCTCTTAAATGCGTGGAGCGCGACCAGCAGTTCGGCGGCGACCAGGGCGGCAATCACGGCCGGTCGCTTGTCCTTGACCGTGTCGCCGCCGATCGGCAGCACGAGCCGGTCGAGCCAGGATCTTTCGCCGCCCTCGCGGCTCAGCCAATGCGCGAAGGTGGCGCGTTTGGTTGCCGATCCGATCATGCCGATGTAGGCGAGATCGGGCCGTGCCAGGGCCTCGCGGGCGATCAGGAAATCCAGCGCATGGTCATGCGTGACGATCAGCACGGCGCTTCCCGAAGGCAATTCGGCAATCGCCGCTTCCGGCATGGCGGCATGGCGTACCTCGACATCGGCCGGCAGGCCGGCAAGTTCTTCGAGCCGGGTCTCCAGCACAGTGACGGAGAGCGGCAAGGGGCTGAGCGCTGCGGCAATCGCCTTGCCGACATGGCCGGCGCCGAAGAGATAGACCGACGGCTGCGCCTCCTCCTCGGTTCTCAGGCGCCTGTCGATGTCGGCGGCGACGGCGGCATCAACCGGCTGGAAACGCAGCAGTGTCCGCCCGCCGCAGCATTGGCCGATTTCCGGGCCGAGCGGCACATCGAGCGTCGCTTCCCGCCTTTCGCCGGCAAGCATGGCGCGGGCATGCTCGATGGCGATGAATTCGAATTGCCCGCCGCCGATCGTGCCCCAGAGCGCGTCGGCCGACACCAGCATGAAGGTGCCGGCCTCCCTGGGCGTCGAGCCCCTGGTTTCGGCCAGATCCACGAGCATGCTTCGCGGGTGCCGGGCAAGGAACCTGCCGGGCGTCGAAATGGTCATGGGCGGCGTCCGGAAATGCGCCGTCCCGCTCCACATGCAGCTTCCCCGGAAGGCAACAAGACTGTCCGGCCCCGGAACGCCGTCATGCCAGTCCCTTCAGCCGCTCCACCGCCATCAGCACCCGTTCCGGCGTCGCCGGCGCATCGAGCCGCGGGCAGAAGCGGTAGTCCGCGACGCTGGCGACGGCCATGGAGAGCGCTTCCAGCACGGAAATGGCGAGCATGAACGGCGGCTCGCCGACCGCCTTGGAGCGGGCGATGGTCGCCTCGGCATTCTGCGACCACTCTGCCAGCTTGACGTTGAAGATTTTCGGGCGGTCGGAGGCAAGCGGGATCTTGTAGGTCGACGGTGCGTGCGTGCGCAGCCGGCCCTTGTCGTCCCACCACAGCTCTTCCGTCGTCAACCAGCCCATGCCCTGCACGAAGGCGCCTTCGACCTGGCCGATGTCGATGGCCGGATTGAGCGACTTGCCGACGTCGTGGAGGATGTCGGTGCGGTCGATGAGGTATTCGCCGGTCAGCGTGTCGATGGTGACTTCGGTGCAGCTGGCGCCGTAGGCGAAATAATAGAAGGGATGGCCGCGGCCGGCCTTGCGGTCCCAGTGGATCTTGGGCGTCTTGTAGAAGCCGGCGGCAGACAGCTGCACGCGGTCGTAATAGGCGCGCCAGACCAGCGTTTCGAATGGCACAATCTCGTTGCCGGCGCGCACGCGGTTCGGCAGGAATTCCACCTCTTCCTTCGGCACGTTGTAGCAGCGGGCGGCGAAATCGATCAGCCGCTCCTTGATCTGCCGGGCGGCATCGTAAGCGGCCATGCCGTTGAGATCCGTACCCGAGGAGGCGGCTGTCGCGGAGGTGTTCGGCACTTTCGCCGTCGTCGTCGCGGTGATCTTCACCCGGTCGACATCGACCTGGAAGCAATCGGCAACCACCTGCGCGACCTTGGTGTTCAGGCCCTGGCCCATCTCGGTGCCGCCGTGGTTGAGATGGATCGAGCCGTCGCTATAGACATGCACCAGCGCGCCGGCCTGGTTGTAGGCGGTGAGCGTGAACGAGATACCGAATTTCACCGGCGTCAGCGCGATGCCCTTGCGCAGGAAACGGCTGGTCCTGTTGAATTCGATGATCGCCTGGCGGCGCGCCTGGTAGTCGCTCGATTGCTCGAGTTCCTCGACGACACGGCCGATGATGTTGTCCTGTACCTGCTGGTGATAGGGCGTCAGGTCGCGGCCGGAGCCGGGCTGGCCGTAAAAATTCAGCTTGCGGATATCCAGCGGATCACGGCCCACCGCATAGGCGATCTCCTCGATGATGCGTTCGGCACCGAGCATGCCCTGCGGCCCGCCGAAGCCGCGGAAGGCGGTGTTGGAAACGGTATGCGTCTTCAGCGGTTTCGAGGTCAGCCGCACATGCGGATAGAAATAGGAACTGTCGGCATGGAACAGGGCGCGGTCGGTGACCGGCCCGGACAGGTCGGAAGAAAAGCCGCAACGCGCCGCAAAGGTGGCGTCGACCGCATGGATGCGGCCGCGCTCGTCATAGGCGACGTCGTAATCGATGAGGAAGTCGTGCCGCTTGCCGGTCATGACCATGTCCTCGTCGCGGTCGGGCCGGAACTTGACCGCCCGCTTGAGCTTCTTGGCGGCGATGGCGGCGAGGGCGGCGAACTGGTTGCCCTGCGTTTCCTTGCCGCCGAAACCGCCACCCATGCGGCGTGTCTGTACGGTCACGGCATTGGCCGGCACGCCGAGGATATGGCCGACCATGTGCTGCACTTCGCTCGGATGCTGGGTGGAGGACCAGACGGTGACCTCGTCGTCCTCGCCGGGAATGGCCATGGCGATATGGCCTTCGAGATAAAAATGTTCCTGGCCGCCGATGCGCATCTGCCCCTTCAGGCGGTGAGGCGGCTTGGCTATCTCTGCCTGCGGATCGCCGCGCAAAAGCGTCATCGGCTCGGTGACCAGCGGCGCCTCGTTGGCCAGCGCGCCGTCGATGTCGCTCCAGTGGGGCAGGGGCCTGTATTCGATCTTCGCCAGCCGGGCGGCGCGGCGGGCGGCATCGCGGGTTTCGGCGATCACGGCAAAGATCGGCTGGCCGTGGAACTGCACGTCGGTGACGGCCAGCAGCGGCTCGTCATGGCGTCCGCCCGGCGAAATGTCGTTGACGCCCGGAACATCCCTGCCGGTAAACACCCAGACCACGCCGGGCGCTGCCTTGACCGCGTCGAGATCGATCGACAGGATCTCGCCGTGCGGGCAGGTGGACAGGCCGAGCGCGCCATGCAGCGTGCCGGCGGCTTCCGGAATGTCGTCGATATATTCAGCGGCACCGGTGACATGCTTGTGGGCCGAGTCGTGTTTCAGCGACACATGCATGCGGCCGTTGATGTCGGTCTTTTTCTCGAAGGTCGAGGTGTCCATTATTGTTCTCCCTCGTGATGATGCGGTTTCCCTTTCTCCCCTCGGGGAGAAAGGTCCGAACGGCGCAGCCGGATGAGGGGCGGTTTCGAGCGCTCAGGAAAAGTCGCCATCACGCCACCTCCTCGAAACGCTTCAGCTCCTGCGGATTGCCTGACGTTTCCAGGAAGAACCGCAAAAGCAGGTTCCTCGCAGTAATCTGGCGGTATTCCGCGCTGGCGCGCCAGTCGGTGAGCGGCTTATAATCGCGATCATAGGCCGCTTGTGCCTCGATGACCGTCTCTTCCGTCCACGCCTTGCCGCGCAGCGCCGCCTCGACGGAAAGCGCCCGCTTCGGCGTCGCCGCCATGCCGCCGTAGGCGATGCGGATGTTGCGGACGGTGCCGTCCTCGCCGAGCGTCAGGTTGAAGGCGCCGCAGACGGCGGTGATGTCCTCGTCGCGGCGTTTGGTGATCTTGTAGACGGCAAGCCGCGCTCCCTCTTCCGGCAGCGGCACGAAGATGCTCTCGACGAATTCGCCCGGCCGGCGGTCCTGCTTGCCGTAGGCGATGAAGAAGATGTCGAGCGGCACCATGCGCGAGCCGCCGCGCGAGCGCAGGTTGACGCTGGCGCCGAGCGCGATCAGCGGCGGCGGCGTGTCGCCGATCGGCGAGCCGTTGGCGATGTTGCCGCCGATGGTGCCCATGTTGCGCACCTGCTCGCCGCCGATGCGGTTCACCAGGCCGGCGAAGGCGGGAACGGTTTCCGCCAGCACGGCCATCGCCTGCGAGTAGGTGACGCCGGCACCGATGGTCAGGCCGCGCTCGCCGCGCTGGATGGTCTGCAATTCGCTGATGCCGTTGATGAAGACGACCGGGTTCAGCGGCCGCATCTGTTTCGTCACCCACAGGCCGACGTCGGTGGAGCCGGCGACGACGGTGGCGGTGGGTTCTTCGGCCAGAATTTCGGCCAGGGCCGAGGCGGAACCCGGAATGATCAGCCGTTCGCCGTTGTCCTCGATGGTGATCGTTTCGCCGGCCTGCAGTGCCCAGAGGCGGGCCATGATCTCGGTGCGATTGCGCTCCAGCGGATCGAAGATGGCGCTGGGGCGGGCGGCGCCCACCTGCTCGGCGGCGCGCACGATCGGTTCGTAGCCGGTGCATCGACAGAGATTGCCCTGCAGCGCCCTTTCGATGGTGTTGCGGTCGGGTTTTTCGGTGGACAGCCACAGCCCGTAGAGCGACATGACGAAACCCGGCGTGCAGAAGCCGCATTGCGAGCCGTGACAGTCGACCATCGCCTGCTGGATGGGATGCAGAATGCCGTCGGGACCGGCAAGATGCTCGACGGTGACCACATGCGTGCCGTGCAGCGAGCCGACGAAACGGATGCAGGCGTTGACGCTTTCATACTGCAGCATGCCGTCGATCAGCCGCCCGACGAGCACCGTGCAGGCGCCGCAATCGCCTTCCGCACATCCTTCCTTCGTGCCGGTGAGCCGCCGCTTCACGCGAAGATAGTCGAGAAGCGTCTCGGTCGGCCGCACGGAGGTCAGCGACACGTCTTCGCCATTGAGGATGAAGCGAATGCTATCTGTCATGAAGTTCCCATTATCCTTTTGTTTTTTATCAGCTTATTGTGCCGTCCAGCCCCCGTCAATGGAGATGTGGGTGCCGGTGATCTGCCTGGCGGCGTCGCTGGCCAGGAAAAACGCGGTCGAGGCGACGTCCTCGACGGCGACGAATTCCCTGGTCGGCTGGAATTTCAGCATGACGTCGGACTTCACCTGGGCTTCGCTGATGCCGCGGGCGCGCGCCGTGTCCGGGATCTGCTTTTCCACCAGCGGCGTCAGCACGTAACCGGGGCAGATGGCATTCACTGTAATCCCGAATTCCGCCAGTTCCAAGGCGGCGGTCTTGGTCAGGCCCATGATGCCATGCTTGGCGGCGACATAGGCGGCCTTGAACGGCGAGGCGACGAGGCCGTGGGCCGATGCGATGTTGATGATGCGGCCGTGCGTCTTCTTCTTCATCAGCGGGATTGCCGCCCGCATGGTGTGGAACGAGGAAGAGAGGTTGATGGCGATGATCTGGTCCCATTTTTCGATGGGGAAATCCTCGATCTTTTCGACATGCTGGATGCCGGCATTGTTGACGAGCACATCGACGCCGCCGAAGGTCTTGGCCGCCGTGGCGATGAGATCGGCGATCTCGGCCGGCTTCGTCATGTCGGCCGGGTGATAGATGACCTTGCTGCTCTGCCCGCGGCCCTGCACCTTGCGGACGACGGCGTCGATTTCGTCGGCCGTGCCGAAACCGTTGAGGACGACGTTGGCGCCGTCGGCGGCGAAGGCGGAGGCGATCGCAAGGCCGATGCCGCTGGTGGATCCGGTTACGACGACCGTTCGCGTCATGATATGCTCCATCCCGTGTGAATCAGCGTTCTGTTGCGCTGCAAAAGACAGGGCAGGTTATGCCCAAATCCGCCAGTCTGGCAATTGCGTATTTGTGGACGGATGGCTTGTCGAAACGGGGCGATTTTATTTGCGTTTTGTTTTCGTTTGACATTCGTTTTGGTGTCGTATTGAGATTTCGACAAGAGGAGATGGCGCAGGCCATCCGCATCGGGAGGAACGGAATGGGCGGGTATGTTCTGGCGATCGACCAGGGAACGACGTCGAGCAGGGCGATCATCTTCGACAGAAACATGAAGGTGACCGGCACAGGCCAGAAGGAGTTTTCGCAGATTTATCCGCGCTCCGGCTGGGTGGAGCACGATCCGGAAGAGATCTGGGACAGCGTCGTCGTCACCATCCGGCAGGCGATCGAAAAGGCCGGCATCACCGCCGCCGACATCGCCGCCCTCGGCATCACCAACCAGCGCGAGACCGTCGTGGTCTGGGAGCGCGACAGCGGCAAGCCGATCCAGAACGCCATCGTCTGGCAGGACCGCCGCACGGCGAATTATTGCGAAAAGCTGAAACGGCAGGAGCTGGAGCGCACCTTCACCCGCAAGACTGGCCTGCTGCTCGACCCGTATTTTTCCGGCACCAAGCTGTCGTGGATGCTGGCCAACGTCAAGGGTGCCAGGGCGCGGGCGGCCAAGGGCGAACTGTGCTTCGGCACCATCGATACCTTCCTGATCTGGCGGCTGACGGGGGGAAAAAGCTTCGTCACCGATGCCACCAACGCCTCGCGGACGCTGATGTTCAACATCGGCAGCAACGAGTGGGACAGGGACCTCCTGGAGATCCTGCGCGTGCCGTCCGCCATGCTGCCGGAAGTCAAGGATTGCGCCGCCGATTTCGGCACCACCGACCCCGCCGTCTTCGGCGCCGCCGTGCCGATCCTCGGCGTTGCCGGAGACCAGCAGGCGGCGACCATCGGCCAGGCTTGTTTCGAGCCCGGCATGCTGAAATCCACCTACGGCACCGGCTGCTTCGCGCTGCTCAATACCGGCACCGACATGGTGCGTTCCAGGAACCGCCTGCTGACGACCATTGCCTACCGGCTGGACGGCGAGACGACCTATGCGCTGGAAGGCTCGATCTTCATCGCCGGCGCCGCGGTGCAATGGCTGCGCGACGGGCTGAAGATCATCAAGAACGCCGCCGATACCGGCGACCTGGCCGACAAGGCCGATCCGACGCAATCGGTCTATCTCGTGCCGGCCTTCACCGGGCTCGGTGCTCCCTATTGGGACCCGGAGGCCCGCGGCGCGATCTTCGGTATGACGCGCAACACCGGCCCGGCGGAATTCGCCCGTGCGGCGCTGGAGGCGGTCTGCTACCAGACCCGCGATCTCCTCGATGCCATGCACAAGGACTGGAAGAGCGACGGCGAGGATACGGTGCTGCGTGTCGATGGCGGCATGGTTGCCTCCGACTGGACGATGCAGCGGTTGGCCGACCTGCTCGACGCGCCCGTCGACCGGCCGACGATCCTCGAAACCACGGCACTGGGTGCCGCCTGGCTCGCCGGCAGCCGCGCCGGTGTGTGGCCCGACAAAGCGGGGTTTGCCGCCGCCTGGGCACGCGACCGCCGCTTCGAACCACTGATGGACGAGAAGATGCGGACCGCCAAGCTCAAGGGCTGGCGCAATGCCGTGAAGCGCACCTTAAGTGACGCCTGATTGCTGAGTCTTTTGAATCGCTTCGCGGGGTTTGTGAAACTTCGTGTATCGATTCAAGCAGGTGCCCGCCGGACATGCGGCTGTTGTGCTTTCATGGCATTCTCGGGGGATGGAATCACATCCCGCCCCCCGTTCCGAAGCCGTGTTGCGTCCGCCAAAATTGCAGGCGGGCGACAGGGTCCGTTTTGTTTCCCCGGCAAGCACGCCGGATCGCGATGCCGTGATGCGGGCGGCGGGCGTGCTTGAAAGCTGGGGATTGCTCGTCGATTTCGGGCCGCACGCCTTTCACAAATGGGGGTATCTCGCCGGCACCGACGAGCAGCGGCTTTCCGACCTGAACGACGCCTTTCGCGATCCGCAGGTGCGGACGATTTTTGCGACGCGGGGCGGCAAGGGGTCCTATCGCATCGCCGACGGCATCGATTTCGAGGCGGTGCGGCGCGACCCGAAACCGCTCGTCGGCTTCAGCGACATCACCATCCTGCACCTCGCCCTGTGGAAGCAGTGTCGTCTGGTCTGCATCGCCGGCGGGCTGATGGGCGACAGCCTCGGCGGTCCGCCCGGTGAAACAAACAGCGCGCTGCTGAGGCGCCTTTTGACGTGCGAGGACGACATCGTGCTCGAAGCCCGGCCGGAGGAGCCCACCCACGCGCTCACCACGCATGGGATGGCGCGGGGCCGGCTGATCGGCGGCAACCTGGAGCTTGTCGCCACGGCGGCGGGATGGTCGCTGCCGGATCTGCGCGGTGCAATCCTCATGCTCGAGGCGATCAGTTTGCATCGCGGCCAAGTGGACCGTAACCTCACCATGCTGCGCAAGGCCGGTCACCTTGATGGCCTGGCCGGTATCGCGGTCGGCCAGTTCACCGGCTTCGATTTGAAACTCAGGCCCAGTGTTATCGACATCCTGCGCGATCACCTGCGCCGGCTCGACGTGCCGATCCTCGGAGGACTGCCGGTCGGCCATGGCGAGCGGGCCTTGAGCATCCCGCATGGCGCCATGGCGACGCTGGACGCATCGGCGCAGACGCTCACTATTCTGGGGCGCGAGGAACAGACGGAAGATTGAGGGTCGGCCGGGCGCTTATCGCGACGTCTTCAGCCAGGGCGAGGGGCCGTTCCAGAAGATCAGCTCGGCGCCGAGAAAATCGCCGGAAAAGCCGCGGAATTCATCCTTGGCGGCGGGCTTCCTGGCCAGATGGCCGCGGTGGCCGGCCTGCGGTTCGCGCGTCGCCATGGCCAGTTGCCCGCTCCCGCCCGCATTGGACGCAGCAAGCGCCGGTACGGTTTCCCTGGTGGTCGGCGCGGCGAAGGCGGCGGTGTTCAGGACAAGCATCGCCATGGCGATCGGCAGGGTCTTGGTGAGGCGCATCGGTTCGTTCTCGGCGGGTCATCGGGGCCGGCGCGGGCCGGTGGCAACGATGTGTGGGAGGAAAGGGGCGGTTCCGTGGCATGCCGCGTGAGGCCATCGGCCGCAAGGCGGTCTCGTGTGACTTTTCCACATGATGAGCGTACGGGCACCCGATGCGGAGTAACCCTCGGCTGCCTCGCTGTGGCAGATATTTTCTGCTGCGTTGTGTCGGTTCCGCGTTTATTCCTGCGTCATTGGGAAAGAGGAGTGAACCGAATGCTGTATGCGATCCTGTGTTACGCCAATGAAGAGACCGTGTTCGCCTGGTCCAAGGATGAGGAAGAGGCGGTGATGGCGAGGCTCGTCACCGTCCAGGAGCCCTATGCCAGGGCCGGCAAGCTCGGGCCGGTCGGACGGCTGATGCCGACGACGACCGCCACCACCGTGCGCAAGGGCAAGGACGAGGCGCTGGTGATCGACGGTCCGTTCGCCGAGACCAAGGAAGCGCTGCTCGGCTTCTACACCATCGATTGCGACACTCTCGAAGAGGCGGTCGCCTTCTGCAAGCAACTGTCCGCCGTCAATCCCGGTTCGAGCTCCTACGAAATCCGTCCCTTCTACGTCTTCCGTCCCGGAGATCTCGCGACATGACCGACCTTGCCTGGATCGACACGACGCTGGCTGCGGCGCGACCAAGGGCTCTTGGCGCGCTGCTGCGGTATTTTCGTAATCTCGACACCGCCGAGGAAGCGTTCCAGGAAGCCTGTTTGCGGGCGTTGCGCAGCTGGCCGGACAAGGGGCCGCCGCGCGACCCCGTCGCCTGGCTGATCCTCGTCGGCCGCAACAGCGGCATCGATGCCGTGCGGCGCGGTGCCCGGCTTGAGGCGCTGCCCGACGAGGACCTGATCTCCGACACCGGCGATGCCGAAAGCGACATGGCCGACCGGCTCGACGGCTCGCACTACCGCGACGACATCCTGCGGCTGATGTTCATCTGCTGCCATCCGGATCTGCCCGCCACCCAGCAGATCGCGCTGGCGCTGCGCATCGTCTCCGGCCTCAGCGTGCAGCAGATCGCCCGGGCCTTCCTCGTCGGCGACAGCGCCATGGAGCAGCGCATCACCCGGGCCAAGGCGCGGGTCGCCAGGGCGGGCGTCGCCTTCGAGACGCCGGGCGTTGCCGAACGGGCGGAGCGGCTGTCCAGGGTGACGACGATGATCTATCTCGTCTTCAATGAAGGCTACAGCCAGTCCGATCCCAAGCGCGATGCCTGCGCCTTTGCCGACGAGGCGATCCGCCTTGCCCGGCTGCTTCTCGGCATCTTTCCGTCCGAACCGGAGATCATGGGCCTGCTGGCGCTGATGCTGCTGCAGCTTTCCCGCCGTGCCGCCCGTTTCGATGCCGAAGGCCAGATCGTACTGCTGGAGGACCAGGACCGCAGCCGCTGGAACCGCGAGGCGATCAACGAGGCGCTGGCATTGATCGAAAAGGCGATCCGTCATCGCCAGCCCGGCCCCTACCAGATCCAGGCGGCGATTGCGGCACTGCATGCCCGCGCCATCAGGGCCGAGGATACCGACTGGACGCAGATCGAACTGCTTTACCGCACCCTGGAGCACGTGCAGCCGTCACCGGTCGTCACCCTCAACCGCGCCGTTGCCGTCGCGAAGCGCTCGGGTCCTGCCGAGGCGCTGGAGATGGTGGAGCAACTGGTAGGCGCTCTCGACGGCTATTTCTATTTCCACGGCCTGCGGGGCAATCTTTTGATGCAGCTCGGCCGCAACCACGAGGCCCGCACCGCCTTCGGCCGCGCCATCGCGCTCGCCCAGTCGCCCGCCGAAGCCGCCCATATCCGGCTGCAGCTCGACCGTTTGAAGGCGGATGCCGAAACCTCCCTCGGATAAAAGCATCATAATCGGTTTTTCCTGTCGCAAGGCCCGAAAACCGGCCTGTCCCATCGAAATTCTCGAACGAAACCTTCCAGATTTTACATTTGCCTTGTTTCGCCGGCATACCTATTTCCATGCCACGCGCAACGAGGTGGATGATATGGAACTCGGTCTTTATACTTTCGCGGATGTCGATCCTGCGGCTGCCGCCAAGGGGCCGGAAGCGGCGCGGCGATTGAAGAACCTCCTGGAGGAGATCGAACTGGCCGACCAGGTGGGCCTCGACGTCTTCGGGCTCGGCGAACATCACCGTCCGGACTATGCCGCCTCGGCGCCGGCGACCATTCTTGCCGCGGCTGCGGTCAAGACGAAAAACATCCGCCTGACCAGCGCCGTCACCGTCCTGAGCTCGGACGACCCGGTGCGGGTGTTCCAGCAGTTCGCCACCCTCGACCTCCTGTCGAACGGCCGCGCGGAGATGATGGCGGGGCGCGGCTCCTTCATCGAATCCTTCCCGCTCTTCGGCTACAATCTCGAAGATTACGACCAGCTGTTCGAGGAAAAGCTCGATCTGCTCATGGCGCTGCGCGACGGCGAGACGGTGACCTGGCAGGGCGAGATGCGTGCGCCGATCAACGGCCGCGGCGTCTATCCCCGCCCGCTGCAGGACCCGTTGCCGCTCTGGATCGCCGTCGGCGGCACGCCGCAATCGGTTGCCCGTGCCGGTGCGCTCGGCCTGCCGGTGGCGCTGGCGATCATCGGCGGTGAACCGCGGCGTTTTGCGCCGCTCTTCGATCTCTACCGCGAGGCGGCCCGCCGGGCCGGCCAGGACCAGGCAAAGCTGAAGACCAGCATCAATGTCCACGGTTTCATTGCCGATACGACCGAAGCCGCCGCCGACCAGTTCTACGGGCCGCAGGCGGCGGTGATGAACCGCATCGGCCGCGAACGCGGCTGGGGACCGACGAGCCGGGCGCATTTCGATGCCTCGCGCGGTCCTTCGGGCGCATTGTTCGTCGGTGATCCGGAAGTTGTGGCGGAAAAGATCGTCGCCCACCACACGCTCTTCAAGAACGACCGCTTCCTGCTGCAGATGGCGATCGGGCTGATGCCGCACGAACAGATCATGCGCGGCATCGAGCTTTACGGCACCAAAGTCGCTCCCCTGGTCAGAAAGGCATTGACCGGAGGGGCGGAAGCGGCGAAAGCCACCGCTTGAACCGAAAGATTACGACAGCGGAACGATCATGGTCATCTCCACCGAAGACGAATTGGCGAAACTGAGGGAAATCGGCCGCATCTGCGCCAGCGCCATGCAGACCATGGCCGATGCGCTCGAGCCCGGCATCACCACCGCGGAACTCGACATGATCGGCCGGAAATTCCTGGAGGCGAACGGCGCGGAGTCGGCGCCGGAATTCTGCTACCAGTTTCCCGGAGCGACCTGCATCAGCGTCAACGAGGAAGTGGCGCATGGCATTCCCGGTCCGCGGGTCATCCAGGCGGGCGACCTCGTCAACATCGACGTCTCGGCGGTGAAGGACGGTTTCTTTTCCGACACCGGTTCGTCCTTCATCGTGCCGCCGGTGACGCCGAAGATCGACAGGCTGTGCCGTGACGGCAAGCGGGCGCTGTGGGTCGGGGTCAACCAGGTCAGGAGCGGCCAGCCGATGGCGAAGATCGGCAATGCCATCGGCGCCTTCGCCGCCAAGAACCGCTATACGCTGATCACCAACCTCGCCAGCCACGGCGTCGGCCGCTCGTTGCACGAGGAGCCGAAAGAACTGTCCACCTGGCCGGACCCCGACGAAACGCGGCTCATGACGGAAGGCCTCGTCTTCACCATCGAGCCTTTCCTGTCGCTCGGCGGCCAGTGGGCCGAGGACGGTGACGATCCCTGGACGCTCTACAGCGAGCCGCGGGCGCCGACGGTACAATTCGAACATACCCTGGTGGCGACGAAGAACGGCCCGCTGGTGCTGACGCTGGCCGCCTGAGCGCCGGCCGTGCGGCGGAGTTCGATAGCAACTGTGATCGATCGATCAGAATAAGTCGTTTGTCGCCGGGATGCTGCACTGCGATAAAAGCGCATGCTCAAGTCTACCGCCACCTCCGCCCCGAACATGATCTCGCTCGGCTTCGTCGGCGCCCTGTCGATGGCTGCGGCCATGGGTTTCGGGCGCTTTTCCTACACGCCGATCCTGCCCGGCATGATGGTCGGCCTCGGCCTGTCGGCGGCGGATGCCGGCTTGATCGCCGCCGGGAATTTCGCCGGTTATCTCGCAGGCGCGGTGCTTGCCGCCTATGGCTGGGCATCCGGGCGCGAGCGGACGGTTGCTGTTCTGGCGCTGCTTGCCAACGCGGTGCTGCTGCTGGCCATGGCGTTTGTGGATACGGTGCCGGCCTTCGTGGTCATCCGCTTTCTTGCGGGGCTGGCAAGCGCCTTTGCGATGATCTTCACCTCGTCGATCGTGCTCGGCCATGCCGCCCTGCGGGCCAATGAAAATGTGCAACCGGCGCATTTTGGTGGTGTCGGGCTGGGCATCGCGCTCTCCTCCTTCATGGTGGTGGCGCTGGCGATGCTTTTCGACGGAGCGCAGGAATGGCGCTGGGACTGGATTGTCGGCGGCATCTTCGCCTTGGCTGCCGCGCTGGTTTCATGGGTGATGCTGCCGCAGGCGCCACGGGCAGCCGGTGCGGAACGCAAGGAGCCGCCGCTCGTCTGGAAACGACCCTTGCTGCTGCTGACCTTGTCATACGGCCTGTTCGGCTTCGGTTATGTGGTCACGGCGACCTTTCTGGTGGCGATGGCGCGCAGCGGTTCGGCAAGCCACACCGTCGAATTTCTTTCCTGGTTCATCACCGGCCTTGCCGCAGCCGCGTCCCTGCTTTTGTGGCGCCCGTTCCAAAGACGCTTCGGTCTCGGCGCCGCCTATATGGCGGGCCTGCTGACGGAAGCCGTCGGCGTGCTGGCGACCGTCATGCTGCCCGCCGGCAGCGCGCCGCTGATCGGCGGGCTGCTGTTCGGGGCAACCTTCCTGATGATCACCGCCTATGGACTGCAGATCGGCCGGCGGCTGAGCCCGGAAAGCCCGCGCCGGGCCTTCGCGATCATGACGGCCGCCTTTGGCATCGGCCAGATCATCGGGCCGCTGGTTGCCGGCTGGCTGGCGGAGGCGACCGGAAGTTTTACGCTGCCGACCCTGGTGGCCGCCGGTGTTCTTGTTGTCTGCACCCTGCTCGTCTTGCCGGTTCGATCGCAGCTCCACTGAGCTGGCAACGCCTGAGAAGGCCTGGAAAGCCTGGAATATGCGTTTATTCGAAATTTAACGTGTTGCCTTTATTTTTTGGCATTCATCAATTTGAATGCTCGGAGAAGACAATGAAGGCGCTCAAGATATCAACCCGGCTCTATCTTCTTGTCGGCTTGTCGCTGGCGATCTTTTCGATGGCGCTGATCTACGGATTGTTGCACAGCCAGGAGGCATTGGTCAGCGAACGCAAGGCAAAGCTGAGCGCCATGGACCAGAGCATGATCACCCTCTTCAAGCTCTATCACGGCATGGAGACCGCCGGCACGTTGAGCCGCGAGGAAGCCCAGGCACGGGCGAAGGATGCGGTGCGGGCGCTGCGTTATGAAGACAGCGGCTACTTCTGGATCAACGACATGAATGCCGGCATCGTCATGCATCCGATCAAGCCGGCGCTGGACGGAACCGACCAGTCCGGCATGAAGGACCCGACCGGCAAGCACATCTTCCAGGAATTCGTCAAGACGGTACAGACGAGCCCGACACGCGAAGGTTTCGTCGATTATTACTGGCCGAAGCCGGGCTTCGAGGAGCCTGTGCTGAAATATTCGCACGTTGCCGGTTTCGAACCCTGGGGCTGGGTCGTCGGCACGGGTGTCTATGCGGACGACCTCGCCGCGATGTTCCGACGCAATGCGTTACAGACGGCCGCCATCGTCGGGCTTGGCGCGCTGGCGATCCTGCTGGTCGCCTTTGCCGTCGTCCGCAGCGTGGTCAAGCCGATCGAACGGCTCAAGGCATCGATGCAGGCGATTTCCGAGGAAAATGTCGAGGCGGCCATCCCTGAAACCGATCGGGGCGACGAAATCGGTGAGATGGCCAAGGTCGTCGGCCTGCTGCGCGATTCCGTACGCGAACGGATCGACCTCAGGCAGCGCGAGAGCGACCAGCAGCAGCGGCTCGGGGCGGAGCGCCAGCAGTCGGAAAACCAGCAGCGTGCCCTTGCCCGCTCGCAGTCGGATGCCATGAACACCGTGGGTGCCGCGCTGGAATGTCTGGCCAATGGCGATCTCACGGCGTCGATCAAGGACATCGCGCCGGAATATTCGAAATTGCGCGACGACTTCAACCGGGCGGTGGAGGCGCTCAGCACCGCCATCCATGCCATCGCCCACTCCACCGATATCGTCCATGGCAGCGCCGGCGGCATTTCCGAGGCGGCCAACAATCTTTCCCACCGCACCGAGCAGCAGGCGGCCTCGCTGGAGGAAACAGCCGCCGCCCTCGACGAGATCACCGCCACGGTCCGCAGCGCTTCCGAGCGGGCGGCCGAGGCGAGCCGCATGGTCGGCGAAACCAAGCAAAGCACCGGCAAGTCCGGCGCGATCGTCCGCGATGCCGTCTCGGCGATGAGCCGCATCGAGGAGGCGTCCAGCCGTATCAGCCAGATCATCGGCGTCATCGACGAGATCGCCTTCCAGACCAACCTGCTGGCCCTGAATGCCGGGGTCGAGGCGGCGCGTGCCGGCGAAGCGGGCCGCGGCTTTGCCGTCGTCGCCCAGGAGGTGCGCGAACTGGCGCAGCGTTCCGCCAATGCGGCCAAGGAAATCAAGGGCCTGATCAACAACGCCACGACCGAGGTCGGTAACGGCGTGTCGCTGGTCCGCTCGACGGGCGATGCGCTGAACGAGATCGAGGCACTGGTCAACCGCGTCAACGAGCAGGTCATCTCGATTGCCACGTCCGCCAAGGAGCAGGCCGTCGGTCTTGCCGAGGTCAACACGGCGGTCAATCAGATGGACCAGATGACCCAGCAGAACGCGGCGATGGTGGAAGAAACCAACGCCGCCAGCCAGACGCTGACCCAGGAAAGCAACCAGCTGAAGGCGCTGATCGAGAATTTCCGGCTGTCATCGGCGGAAAGGCCCGTCGCCACGCGGCGGGCCGCCTGAGCGGCGCCACCCGCCAGGCATATGATCGGCGAAGCGCGGCCATCGAGCCGCGCTTTTTCGTTGGTCGAGATGTTCATGCGGGCCGCAGTTACAAATACGTAACAATGGATTGAGCCCATTGCCGCGTTCTTCGATCTGCCTTAGTTTCCGGCGAAATACGGTGTTGCAACGCACCTGGAAATTTCACTTTCGAGAAAGCCACGTCTTCCGTGTTTCACTCCTTTTTTCCCCAGCCCAAGCTGTTCTTCACCTCCCTTGTCGTCTGGACCGCCATTTGTATCGCCATCTGGTATACGGTGGGCGTCGATGCCGGCATCGCGCTCGGTTTTTCGCCGCTGCCGGAAGGCCAGGAACCGCCGATCGACCTGCGCTTCTTCCTGACGCCGGACAATCTGTGGTTCTACATCTATTTCGTCACCTGCACGCTGGCCTTCGGCGCGTTCTGGAAGATCAAGGCCCGTCACCATCCCTGGACGAACTGGTCGATCTGGGGGTCGGCGCTGATCATCTTTTCCACCTATTTCGGCGTCCAGGTCTATGTGGCGATCAACAACTGGCGCCGGCCCTTCGGCGACCTGCTGCAGAACGCGCTGACCGGCAAGCCCGGCATCACCGACGAGAATTTCTACTCGCTGATGCTGATCTTCTGCCAGATCGCCTTTCTCAGCATGTTCGTCTCCATCCTCACGGATTTCTTCGTCAGCCACTACGTCTTCCGCTGGCGCACGGCGATGAACGATTTCTACATGTCGAAGTGGGAAAAGGTCCGCCATATCGAAGGTGCCTCGCAGCGTGTGCAGGAAGACACGATGCGGTTCGCCAATATTCTCGAAGGCCTGGGCGTCAGCCTGATCAATGCGGTGATGACGCTGATCGCCTTCCTGCCGATCCTGTTCGCCCTGTCGAGCTACGTCTCGACGCTGCCGATCTTCGGCGCCGTGCCGCATGCGCTGTTCTGGCTGGCACTGCTGTGGTCGATCTTCGGCACCGGCCTGCTGGCGATCGTCGGCATCAAGCTGCCGGGGCTGCAGTTCCGCAACCAGCGTGTCGAGGCGGCCTATCGAAAGGAACTCGTCTATGGCGAAGACCATGCCGACCGGGCGCAGCCGATCACCGTGCAGGAACTTTTCGCCAACGTGCGGCGCAATTATTTCCGAATGTATTTCCACTATCTCTATTTCAACGTCGCCCGCTATTTCTACGTCCAGGCGGACTCGCTGTTCGTGACCTTCATGCTGGTGCCGACCATCGTTGCCGGCAAGATCACCTACGGTATCTACCAGCAGATCCTCACCGCCTTCGGGCAGGTCAGCAACTCCTTCCAGTATCTCGTCAATTCCTGGACGACGATCATCGAGCTGCTTTCCATCCACAAGCGCCTGAGAGCTTTCGAAGCAGCAATCGAGGACGAGCCGCTGCCGTCGATCGACCAGCGCTTCATGGAGCGCCAGGGCAACGAACAGGTTCCGATCGAAGAAGATTGATTTTGCGATATCAAAATGAAAACGGCCTGATCCAAGATCGGGCCGTTTTCATTTCTGGATGTCTATCGTGGGCGCTTTAAAGAAAAAATGCCCAGATCAAAAGAACGAGGAAGAGCGGAACGCCCATAATCCAGAGAATAAGTCCGCGAAGCATGATCGATCTCCATTGCTGTTTCTCGGAACAGGAAACGCGTTGCGCTCCGTATAGGTTCCCGGACGGAGATGCATTTTAGATGGGTGGCGATGCTTGCGTTTCAGAAGGCGGATTGGCTGCCTGCAACCTTGCCGTTCTCGTCCTGCTTCATCCGCCGGATGGCTTCCGGATAGGTGACACAGGCGACGTCGCTCCTGTGGCAAACGTCGCTCAGAAGCCTGTCGAGCGCCCGCCAATAGGCGCCGCCATTCATTTCGACGAAATGGAAGCCGAGCTGAAGGGGAATGCGCTCCCCGTCATATTGCTTGTCGAAGGCCGCCTTGAAGGCGGCGTAGGTGCGCTCCTCGAATTCCTGCGAGCGTGAAGGATTTTCGATGCCGACCGAGTGGCGGACGAACAGGTTGTAGTCCATGCCGATCACCGGCCGCTGCTGCGGTCCTTCCGGTATCAGCGGCAGGCCGAAACGCACGAGGCCGTCCTGTTCGGCCGGGGGCCGGGGGCCTTTTGTCACCAGGCTGGCGTCGTAGAGGAAACCGTCGGCTGTCTCCGCATCGGTCAAGGCCTTGCTGGTGGAGAGATAAGGCGCCCGGAAGCCGACGATGCCATGCGTGACGAAATCCTGCCATGCCGCCGGTTCCTCGGCCTTGAGGCCGATACCCTGCCAGACTGCGGCCAGGGTCTGGCGGAACGTGCGGAACTCCGCCGTCCATTCCGTCTTCGTCCAGTCCTTGCCGTCGAAATGGCCGCAGGCATGGCTGCCGATATCATGGCCTTCGAGATGGGCATTCCAGATATGATCGAGGCGCGTGCGGATTTCTTCGCCGCTCTGCGCGAAGCCGACATTGGAGCGGCCCTTCTTGTGGCCGGGCGCCTGATAGGCCTTCCTGGCATCGGCATTCATCAGGAAGGTGCAGGAGAGGAAATAGGTGAAACGGGCGCCGGTCCGTTTCGCCATGTCGCGGCTTTTCTGCCAGAGCGCATTGTCATGGGCGCCGTCGAAAGAAATCAGCAACAACTGCTGTTTCGGGGTCTCGGCGAAGGCGCCGGCGGACGGCAGCGAAAAGGCAAGGGCTGAGAGAAAAAGCGAACGGAACATCGGGCACCACGCATCGTCAAAACGCGGCTTCTTGCCCCAGGAATGCGGCGAAGCTTTGATGGTGCTGGCATTTCGGCCGGCTTGCCGGTAAGTCATGCCGATACGCCAATCCAGCCAAAAGGATATCCGCCATGACGCTGCTCGTCGTCGGCCTCGTTCTCTTCCTCGGGATCCACCTGATCCGCGTCGTCGTTCCGGGCTTCCGCACGGCGATGATCGAAAAGATGGGGAAACCCGCATGGACGGCGGTCTATTCGATCGCCAGTGTCGTCGGCCTCGTGGTGCTGGCTTACGGTTTCGGTGCAGCACGCAGCGAAGGCTGGGGCATGCTCTACAATCCGCCGGTCTGGACCTCGCATCTCGCCGTGACGCTGATGCTTATCGCCACGATCTGTCTGGTCGCCGGCTTCCTGCCGGCGGGATACATCGCCACGAAGACGAAGCATCCGATGGTTCTGTCCGTGAAGATCTGGGCACTGTCGCACCTGCTGGCCAACGGCGAGGTCTATTCCGTGCTGCTGTTTGCGGCGTTCCTGGCCTGGGGCGTGATCATGCGGATTATGCTGAAGCGCCGCGAGCGCGCCGGCGAAATCGTGCGGCGGCCCTTCGTTTCGGGGCTCTATGATATCGTCGCCATCGTCGTCGGCGCTGCCGTCTGGTGGGCGATGATCTGGAAAATTCACCTGTGGTTGATCGGCGTCGCGCCGATGCCGCAACTGTTTTCGTGACAACACCCCTTACAACGGCCGCAAAATCGGGTAGAAGGCAGCAAAACCGCTGCTTGGGGCGTGCTTGCAGGATCGCCGGAGATAGAAATGGCATTGAACGACGACAGTTTCATCCGCGAGGTGAACGAGGAACTCCGTTCCGACCAGATCAAGTCCGTCTGGCGCCGGTTCGGGCGTATCCTGATCGCCGTCGCCGTTCTCATCGTCGTCGGCACGGCGGTGCATCGCGCCTATGACTACTGGCAGACGCAGAAGGCGTCCGGCTCGGGAGACCAGTTCCTGTCGGCGCTGAAGCTCATCGATGAAAAAAAGCCGGATGAGGCGCTGAAGGCGCTCGAAACGCTGGCGGCCGAAGGACACGGCTCCTATCCGCTCCTGGCGAGCATGCGTTCGGCAACGCTCCTGGAGGAGAAAGGCGATGCCGCCGGTGCCGTCGCGGCATTTTCGGCCATCGGCAAGGACGCGCAGGCGCCGACCGCGCTGCGCGACGTCGCGCGCCTGCGCGCCGCCTGGATCCTGATCGAGAGCGGCAGCTACGAACAGGTCTCCGCCGAGGTGGAGCAGATGGCGACGCCGCAGAACGCGCTACGCCATTCCGCCCGCGAAGCCTTGGGGCTTTCCGCCTACAAGGCGGGCGACATCAAGCGCGCCAAGGACTGGTTCCAGCAGATCATCGACGATACCGAAACGCCGCGCAACGTCGCCAGCCGCGCGCAGATCATGCTTGATCTGATCGCTGCCTCGGGCAAGGCTGCCTGATCAGGATACCGAAACCGCCGCGTGAAAGGCCTCACGCGGCATGGTTCGGCTTATGGATATATTGATGTCTCCCGGGGCCGAAGGGCCTTCGGGAGATATGTTTTAGGGCCGTGAACAAAGGATAAGAAGAACGATGAGTTTCACAGTCGCTATCGTCGGACGCCCGAATGTCGGCAAGTCCACGCTTTTCAACCGGCTGGTCGGCAAGAAGCTGGCGCTCGTCGACGACACGCCGGGCGTGACGCGTGACCGTCGTCCGGGCGAGGCCAAGCTCATCGACCTGCGCTTCACCATCATCGACACGGCCGGTCTCGAAGAAGCCGGGCCGGAAACGCTGGAAGGCCGCATGCGGGCGCAGACGGAAGCAGCAATCGACGAAGCCGACCTGACGCTGTTCGTCATCGACGCCAAGTCCGGCCTGACACCGCTCGACCAGTCCTTCGGCGACATGCTGCGCCGGCGCGGCAAGCCCGTGGTGCTCGTCGCCAACAAGTCGGAAGCGCGCGGCTCGGACGGCGGCTTCTACGATGCCTTCACCCTCGGCCTCGGCGAACCCTGCCCGATTTCGGCCGAACACGGCCAGGGCATGATCGACCTGCGCGACGCCATCGTCGCGGCGATCGGCGAAGACGTCGCTTTCCCGGAAGAGATTGACGAGCCGGAGACCAATGTCGACATTGCCCGCACCGCGGGCGACGACGAGATGGAGGAAGACGAAGAGGCCTATGACGACAGCAAGCCGCTGCGCGTCGCCATCGTCGGCCGCCCGAACGCCGGCAAATCGACGCTGATCAACCGCTTCCTCGGCGAAGACCGGCTGCTGACCGGCCCGGAAGCCGGCATCACCCGCGATTCGATCTCGGTGGAATGGGAATGGCGCGGCCGCACGGTCAAGATGTTCGACACCGCCGGCATGCGCCGCAAGGCGAAGGTGCAGGAGAAGCTGGAAAAGCTGTCCGTCGCCGATGCGCTGCGGTCGATCCGCTTTGCCGAAACCGTCATCATCGTTTTCGACGCCACCATTCCTTTCGAAAAGCAGGACCTGCAGATCGTCGACCTGGTGCTGCGCGAAGGCCGGGCGGCGGTGCTCGCCTTCAACAAGTGGGACATGATCGAAGAACCGCAGGCGGTGCTGGCCGACCTGCGTGAAAAGACCGAGCGGCTGCTGCCGCAGGCGCGCGGCATCCGCGCGGTGCCGATCTCCGGCGAAACCGGCTATGGTCTCGACAAACTGATGCAGTCGGTCATCGATACGGACAGGGTCTGGAACAAGCGCATCTCGACGGCGCGTCTCAACCGCTGGCTGGAATCGCAAACCGTGCAGCATCCGCCGCCGGCCGTTTCCGGCCGTCGCCTTAAGCTGAAATACATGACGCAGGTCAAGGCCCGCCCGCCGGCATTCATGATTTCCTGCACCCGCCCGGACGCCCTGCCGGAATCCTACGTGCGCTACCTGATCAACGGCTTGCGCGCCGATTTCGACATGCCGGGCGTGCCGATCCGCATCCATTTCAAGGCCGCGGAAAACCCGTTCGAGGGGCGCAAGAAGAAGCGCTGATCGGCCACGCGCTACGCCGCCGGCGTTTCGGCGGCTGGCGGTGCGACGCTTTCGTGCTATGACGGGCATCGATATTGGCTGCCGTTGCAGCGCGAGGCGAGGGAATTTGCGATGCCGTCCACCGACCTGCTGATCGCCTTCCTGGCGACCACGGCCATCTTTGCCTATATTCCCGGGCCTGCGATGCTGTATGCGGCGGCGCAGACCATGGCGGGGGGACGGCGGTCCGGCCTGATGGCCGTGCTCGGCATCCATCTCGGCTGCTACGTTCACGTGCTTGCCGCGGCGGCGGGGCTGTCGATGCTCTTTCACGCCGTTCCGCTGCTTTATACCGTGGTCAAGCTGGCCGGTGCCGGTTATCTCGTCTGGCTGGGCATCTCGCTGTTCCGCGCCAGGGCGCAAGGTGACGACATGCCGTCCGGCTTCGCGCCGAAATCCGGCTGGCGTGCATTTTTCGAAAGCGTGACGGTGGAAGTGCTGAACCCGAAGACCGCGATCTTCTTCCTCGCTTTCCTGCCGCAATTCGTCGATGCCTCCGCTGCTTTGCCCGTCTGGGCGCAATTCGTCGTGCTGGGGACTGTCGTCAACCTGATGTTTTCGTCGGCGGACGTCGTGTGCGTGATGTTGGCCGGGGTGGTCACCGACAGGCTCAAGCGGTCCAGCCGTGTCCAGCGCTGGATGCAACGGACCGGCGGCATGGTGCTTGTCGGGCTCGGTGCCCACTTGGCGCTCCAGCGGAGCTGATCAGTCGGGAAGGACGGCGAAGCTGTTTGCCGCCTTGCGCGTCGGCTTCCGCCTGCGGGCGTTGGCCACCAGCACGTTGTCGAGGAACTGCCGGCCGGCGCTTTCCCAGGAATAGGTTTCCGCAAGCGCCCGTGCCGCCTCGCCCGAGGCGGCACGGGCGGCCAGGCAGGCTTCCCGCAGATCCTCGTGCAGGACGCCGGCCTGCGGATGATCGCGCAGGATGTCGATCGGCCCGGTGACCGGATGGGCGGCGACGGGCACGCCGCTCGCCAGCGCCTCGATGATGGTGTTGCCGAAGGTGTCCGTCTTCGAGGGGAAGACGAAGACATCGGCCTGGGCATAGGCGCGGGCGAGATCGTCGCCGAACTTCAGGCCGGTGAACAGTACGTCCGGATACCGGCGCTCCAGCTCGGCCTTGGCGGGGCCGTCGCCGATGACCACCTTCGAGCCCGGCAGGTCGAGGTCGAGGAAACCCGGCAGGTTCTTTTCCAGCGCGATGCGGCCGACGGTCATGAACAGCGGCCGCGGCAGGCCAAAGGGCATGGCGTCCTTGACCGCCGGCTGGAAGAGATCCGTATCGACGCCGCGGCTCCAGCGCACGATATTCCTGATGCCGCGGGCAGCCAGTTCCTGCTCCAGGCTTTCCGTCGCCACCATGCAGGCGGAACCGGCATTGTGGAACCAGCGCACGAAGGCGTAGAGCAGCGATTTCGGGATCGGCAGCCGGGCGGAGATATATTCGGGAAAGCGCGTGTGGTAGCAGGTGGTGAACGGCATGCCGTTGCGCAGGCACCATCGGCGTGCGGTCAGACCGAGCGGGCCTTCGGTGGCGATATGCACGAAGGACGGCTGGTGCCGTTCGATTTCGGCGGCGACGCGGCGGTAGCTGGCGATCGACAGGCGGATTTCCGGATAGGTGGGGCAGGGGATGCTGGAAAAGCGTTCCGGCGTCACCATGGAGACGCGGGTGCCGAGGCGGGTCAGTTCGCGATTGGTGTTTTCGATGGACCGGACGACGCCGTTCACCTGCGGATGCCAGGCGTCGGTGACGATGGTGATGCTTGCCATGATGTGTCTGACTTCGCTTGGCGGACCCGGCCGCGTTTGACAGGGGGCGGCAGGGCACTCCTGGCGCACGATGCCTGGCATTATCGCGCGATTCCATGATAGCAATATTACAGGCCGCTTCATCTCCCTGTTTCTACGCAATTCCGGACACAAAACCGCTGCGCGCTTTTGCTGGAATTGCTCTATTCCACCAGCTTTTCATAGGCGATCAGGGCGCCATGCTCGCCGATGACGCGGGCGGCGACCGCCGCGCCGAAACCGGCAGCCTCGACCGCGTCGCCAGTTACGAGATAGCGGGCCAGGAAGGCGCCGTTGAAGCTGTCGCCGGCGCTCGTGGTGTCGACGACCTTGGCCTCGACAGCGGGCACCAGCCGCGGTTCGTCGCCGAAGCTGACGGTTGCGCCGTGCTCCCCGTTCTTCACCACGATCTTTTCGACACCCAGCCCATGATAGCGGTTCATCGTCGCCGCGACGGAAACATCGCCGAAATGCGTGGCCTCGTCGTCGAAGCTCGGCATGACGAGGTTTGCGGCGCGGGCGCCGTCGCTGATGGTGGCGAGCATGGTCTCGCGTCCCGACCACAGCCGCGGGCGAATGTTCGGATCGAAAGCGACGAGCTTGCCGCTCGCCTTGGCGCGGCGCAGTTCGGAGAGCAGGGTTTCGAGATCGGCGACGGGCAGGATGGCGAGCGTGATGCCGGAGAAATAGACGACATCGACGGCCTCGATGGCCCGGCGCAGATGGTCGGCATCGGCGGCGAGCGCGCGGGCGGCGGAGGTGTCGCGCCAATAGCTGAAGGACCGTTCGCCGTTCTTCAGATGGATCATGTAGAGGCCGGGGGTGCGGCCGGCAATGCGGCGGATCGCCGACGTGCCGACGCCGGCGCCGGCCATGAAGGCGATCATTTCTTCCGAAACGACGTCATCGCCGAGCCCGGTCAGGTAGTCGACCGACCATGTGGCGGGCAGGCAGGCGCGGGCATACCAGGCCGTGTTGAAGGTATCGCCGGCAAACCCCTTGCGCAGCAGGCCGCCACCGGCCTGCGAAAGCTCCACCATGCATTCGCCGATCGAGAGAAAACGTCCACCCAAAGCCCTGCCCCCCACTAAGCATTGATAGAATCGGCAATACGCCGGCGAGGCGCTACAGGCAAGTCCAGTCCGGCGCGCCTGGTGCGCGCGACCCATTTTGGGCTCCCGCAAATCGCTCGTACCGGCCTTTGCTTATCCTCGATGCGCCGATGCCGCGTGCTTTCCTGTGGAGAAATCGAAATCGCCGGCTGTGGCCTTTTCTCCGACTTGGTCTTACCCTCTTCTTCGAGACCGACCCGAGATTCCCCTCCGATTTTTCCCTTGGCCCGAATTTTTCCCTGGAGTGCAAGCATGGCAGAGAAGACGATTGATGCAGCCGGTTATGCCGACTGGTGGCGTGGCGCGGTGATCTACCAGATCTATCCCCGGTCTTTCCAGGATACCGCGGGCGACGGGCTCGGCGACCTGCGCGGCATCACCCTGCGCCTGCCCTACATCGCCTCGCTCGGTGTCGACGCCGTCTGGCTGTCGCCGTTCTTCAAGTCGCCGATGGCGGACATGGGTTACGATGTCACCGACTATTGCGACGTCGATCCGATCTTCGGCACGCTCGGCGATTTCGACGAGATGATGGTCGAGGCGAAGCGGCTGGGCCTGAAGGTGATCATCGACCAGGTGATCTCGCACACATCCGACCAGCATCCCTGGTTCGTCGAGAGCCGGTCGAGCCGCGACAACGCCAAGGCCGACTGGTACGTCTGGGCCGAGCCGAAGCCGGACGGCACGGCGCCCAACAACTGGCTGTCGATCTTCGGCGGGCCGGGCTGGGAATGGGACGGTGTGCGCCGGCAATATTACATGCACAACTTCCTCATCTCGCAGCCGGACCTGAATTTTCACAATCCGGATGTGCAGGATGCCGTGCTCGCCACCGTGCGTTTCTGGCTGGAGCGCGGCGTCGACGGTTTCCGCCTCGATACCGTGAACTTCTATTTCCACGACCGGGAGCTGCGCAACAACCCGCCGCACGAGCCGGACCCGGATTCGGTCGGCCTCGACGCGCCGGAGACCAATCCCTACGGCATGCAGAACCATCTCTACGACAAGACGCAGCCGGAAAACATCGGTTTCCTGCGCAGGTTCCGGGCGCTGCTAGACGAATATGACAACCGCACCACGGTGGGCGAAGTGGGCGACGGCCCGCGTTCGCTGAAGACGGTGGCGGCCTATACCAGCGGCGGCGACAAGCTGCACATGTGCTACACCTTCGACCTGCTCGGGCCGGATTTCACCGCCACCCACATCCGCAAATGCGTCACCGCCTTCCAGAAGGCCGTCACCGACGGCTGGGTCTGCTGGGCCTTTTCCAACCACGACGTCCAGCGCCATATCAGCCGCTTCGTCGAGATCCCGGAGGAACGGCCGCGCGTGGCGAAACTCGCCATCAGCGTGCTGGCCAGCCTGCGCGGCTCGATCTGCCTCTACCAGGGCGAAGAACTGGGCCTGCCGGAAGCCGACCTCGCTTTCGAGGACCTGCGCGACCCCTACGGCATCCGCTTCTGGCCGGCCTTCAAGGGGCGCGACGGATGCCGCACGCCGATGGTCTGGGAAGGTGCCGCAAGCCAGGCGGCATTTTCCACCGCCAAGCCCTGGCTGCCGGTGCCGCCGGAACACCTGCCGCTTGCCGTCGACATGCAGGAACACGATGCCGGCTCGGTGCTCGCCCACTACCGCCAGACCCTGGCCTTCCGCAAGTCGCTCGACGTCATGCTCGACGGCGGCATGACCTTCCTCGACACCAACCAGGACGTCCTGGCCTTCACCCGCGAAAAGGACGGCGAAACCCTGCTGTTCGTCTTCAACCTGACCCGGGAGCCGGTTGTCTTCACCGGTGCCGAGCACCTGAACGTCAACGAGCTGATCGCCTGGCCGGGTTTCTCGCCGGTCTATGCGGACGGCGATATTCACCTCGATGCGCTGGATATGTTCTGCGCCCGGCTTGGGTGAGCATCCAGCGATCTCGTTCAATTGAAAGAGGCGGCCTCGTGAAGCCGCCTCTTTCGTTTTGGTTCGGTGTAAAAAGGGCGGCAGCGGCCACCGCTTCACACATCAGATATTGTCGTTCAAGATCTCGCGCAGCTTGCCGAAGATCTCGTCGATGTGGTGCTTTTCGACGATCAGCGGCGGCGACAATGCGATGATGTCGCCGGTGGTGCGGATCAGCAGGCCCTTTTCATAGGCCTTGAGGAAGGCGGTGAAGGCGCGCTTCGTCGGTTCGCCGGCGATCGGGTCGAGCTCGATGGCGCCGATCAGGCCGGTGTTGCGCAGGTCGATGACGTTCTTGCAGTCCTTCAGCGAATGCAGGCCGTCCTCCCAATAGGAGGCGATCTCGGCGGCACGGGTCAGCAGGCCTTCTTCCTTGTAGGTGTCGAGCGTGCCGAGGGCGGCGGCGCAGGCGATCGGGTTGCCGGAATAGGTGTAGCCGTGGAAGAACTCGATCATGTGCTCCGGGCCGTTCATGAAGGCATCGTGGATCTCGGAGGTGACGAAGACGGCGCCCATCGGGATGACGCCGTTGGTCAGGCCCTTGGCGGTGGTGATCATGTCCGGCTTGACGTCGTAATATTGCGCCGCAAACGGGGCGCCGAGGCGGCCGTAACCGGTGATGACTTCGTCGAAGATCAGGAGGATGCCGTGCTTGGTGCAGATCTCGCGCAGCTTCTGCAGGTAGCCCTTCGGCGGAATGAGCACGCCGGTGGAGCCGGCGACGGGCTCGACGATGACGGCGGCGACGGTCGAGGCGTCGTGCAGCGTGACGATACGCTCCAACTCGGTCGCCAGATCGCCGCCGTGCTCCGGCTGGCCGCGGGTAAAGGCGTTCTGGCCCGGCAGGTGGGTATGTGGCATATGGTCGACGCCGGTGAGCAGCGTGCCGAACATCTTTCGGTTGGAGACGATGCCGCCGACGGAGATGCCGCCGAAATTGACGCCATGGTAACCGCGCTCGCGGCCGATCAGGCGGAAGCGCGAACCGTTGCCCTTGACGCGGTGATAGGCGAGCGCGACTTTCAATGCGGTTTCGACCGATTCCGAGCCGGAATTGGTGTAGAGCACGTGGTCGAGGCCTTCTGGGGCGATGTCGACGAGCCGGTTGGCCAGTTCGAAGGCCTTGGGATGGCCGAGCTGGAAGGCCGGCGCATAATCGAGTTCGCCGGCCTGGGCGCGGATCGCCTCGGTGATTTTCGGGCGGCAGTGACCGGCGTTGACGCACCAGAGGCCGGCGGTGCCGTCGAGCACCTGGCGGCCGTCATGCGTGGTGTAGTGCATGTCCTTGGCGCCGACGAAGAGCCGCGGCTCCTTCTTGAACTGGCGGTTTGCCGTAAACGGCATCCAGAAGGCCCGCAGGTCGTTGGGTGTGGCATTCGAACGGTCGGACATGTTTCCTATACTCCCGGGCCATATGTTTGACGGGTGGCCTCTCCCGGTTCGGGGCGCTTCGCGCCGGTTTTGGTGGCGCTCAAATTACCAGCGGTCCGGCAAGCGTCAAGTTGGCAGGATTTTCATTCGGCGCTTTGAGGAGACTTAACCTTTTGGCGGTATGCAGTGGGACGCTGTGGCCGGATGAACGGCTTGAAAAGGTTTGTCATGAAGACACTCTGCCGCCCCCGTGCCTTAGAGCGTTTCCGCTTTTCTGCGAAACGCGAAAGCGCTCTGTCTTCTTGTTTCCACGCAATTCCGGACGCAAAACCGCTTCGCACTTTTGCTGGAATTGCTTGCGGTGCGGTCGCGATGCTTGTTTTGTCCGCGACGGCCCTGCTGGCCGGGGAAACGGACGATGCGCCCGTCTTTCGGGCAAAGATCGAAAAATTCTGGTCGACCCCGAACGTCAAGCTGCGCCGCGAGAAGAAGGCGCTTTGCGCCAGGGTGCCGGGCGGGGCGGCCAATGCCTGGGACGCGCTGGTGGGCATCAACGGGGTCTCCATCGAGGCGGGCAAGGCTTATGCCCTGACGTTCAAGGCCACCGCTCGCGGCGACGGCGCGGCCGAAACCGTCAGGATCGTGTTTCAGGAACCGGCAGAGCCCTGGACGATACAGTCTTCCGGCAGCATCAGCCCCGGCGGCACGATGCAACCTTTTGCGCTTCCCGTCGTTGCGGAGAAGGCAGGGCGGCTGCAGCTTGTGTTTCAGCTCGGTGGACAGGCGCAGCCCTGGGAGTTCTGCCTTTCCGGTGTGACACTTTCCGCCGCATCGGGTGCGGCTCTTCCCGAGCAGAAGGACAACCGCACGCCGATTGTGCAGGATGTCGAAAACCCGATCCGGCTCAACCAGGCGGGTTTCTTCGCCGACGGTCCGAAACGGGCGACGATCATTTCCACGTCCAAGATTCCTGTGACGTTTCGCCTGAAAGATGCGGCCGGCGCGCCGCTGGGCGAGGGCGAGACGGAGGTGCGCGGCCTCGATGGCGATTCCGGCTACGTCGTGCATATCGCCGATTTCTCCAGTTTTCCGCAGGCCGGCGAAGGCTACCGACTGGAGACGGACAAGGCCACGAGCCACCCCTTCGCCATAGGCGATGCCGCCTATCGCAAGCTCGCGGTCGATGCGCTCTCCTGGTTTTATCCGCAGCGCAGCGGCATCGCCATCGACGGCGCGATTGCCGGTGCTGCCTATGCCAGGCCTGCCGGGCATCTGGCCGAGGCGCCGAACCAGGGCGATACAGCCGTTGCCTGTCTCACCGGCGCGGTGGCACGCAAGCTCTACGGCCCGGACTGGTCCTGTGCCGGTCCGCGTGATGTGCGCGGCGGCTGGTACGATGCCGGCGACCACGGAAAATATGTCGTCAACGGCGGCATCGCCGTGGCGCAGATGATGGCGGCCTTCGAACGGGCGCAGGTCTTTTCCGCCGAAACCTCGCCGCTTCTGCGCGACGGTTATGCGCGCCTTCCCGAAAGCGGCAACGGCCAGCCCGATATCCTCGACGAAGCGCGCTGGGAACTGGAGTTCCTGCTGAAGATGGTGGTGCCGGAGGGGGATCCGCTGGCGGGCATGGCCTATCACAAGGTCCATGACGTGCAGTGGACCGGCTTGCCGATGCTGCCGCATCTCGATCCGCAGCCGCGGGCGCTACACCGCCCGTCCACCGCCGCGACGCTGAACCTCGCCGCCGTTGCCGCACAGGGCGCCCGGCTTTTCCGACACTACGACGCGGCTTTTGCCGACAGGCTGCTGGCGACGGCGCGCAAGGCCTATGATGCCGCATGGCGGCATCCGGACCTGTTCGCCCCGGTTTCCGACGGCAAGCAGGGTGGCGGCGACTACGACGACCGCACGGTTTCCGACGAATTCTATTGGGCGGCGACGGAACTCTTCATCACTACCGGCGAGCCGGCCTTCCTGAAAGCCTTGCGTGATTCGCCGCATTGGGACGGCCCGGTCTTCGACGCGGCCGGTTTCGACTGGCGGTCGGTGGCCGGTTTTGCGCGGCTGGAACTCGGCCTGTTCGGCAAATCCCTGCCGGAGGCAGACCGCCAGGCAATCCGGCAGTCCATCGTTGACGCTGCCGAGCGATTCCTCGGGCTGCAGCAGGCGCAGCCGTTCGGTTATGTGTATAAGACGAAAAGCGGGCTCTTCGCCTGGGGTTCGAATGCGGCGATGCTGCAGAATTTGCTGGTGATTGCCGCCGCCTATGACCTGACGGGAAAACGCGACTATCTGCAGTCAGCCCGCGAAGGCATGGACTACGTGCTGGGCCGCAATGCCCTTGATATTTCCTACGTTACCGGTTTCGGCAGCGCCTATCCTCGGCAGCAGCATAGCCGCTGGTATGCGCACCGGCTCGATGCGTCCCTGCCGGAGCCGCCCGCCGGTTCCCTGGCCGGCGGCGCCAACGAAACGCTTGTCGATCCCGTCGCCAAGGTCCGTCTCGCCGGCTGCCGCGGTCCGCATTGCTACATCGACGATATCGGTGCCTGGGGCGTCAACGAGATTGCCATCAACTGGAACGCCGCGCTCGTTCAATTCGCCTCGTTCCTCGCAGATGCGCGCTGAAGCGCGTCGCGATCTTTCAGATTCGCTCCTTGTTTCTGCATGTCGCGTTGCAGAACAGGCTTGGGCAAGCTCGCGATGCGAGTGTCCGGCCGTCAGGACGACCGGCCCGATAACAGGGCAGTCTTCGGCCGGTGCCTTGTCAAAACCGGCGGTCAAGCCATGCAGGTTCGGCCTCTCGTGATGAGAGGTGGAACCTGCTCTTTTCCTGAACATCATGGATATAAAAAAGCGGCTCATTTTCACGGCCGCTTGTGTCACGATTGTCCGCGCATTCTCTCCGGAACGGTTTTCAGGCTGCGGATTTGCTTTTTTCGGTCTCGCAGTAGATTTCTTCCAGGGTGTCGAGCATCTTGATGACGGCTTCCGAGGTGCTGGAATAATAGATCGTCTGCGCGTCACGTCGGGTTTTGACCAGCTTCTGTGCCCGCAGCTTGGAAAGGTGCTGCGAAAGGGCCGACTGGCTCAATCCGACCTGGTTGGCAAGCACGCCGACCGGCACTTCCCCCTTCACCAGGCTGCAGAGAATCATGAGGCGCTTCGGGTTGGCCATGGCCGAAAGTAAACCTGCCGCCACATTGGAGTGGTCCGATAAAGTCTTTGTTTTCATCTTGTTCTCTCTACGCTCCGTCCCTCAGGCGGCGAGCGCTTTGCAATGATCAAATAAACAAACGGAAATGTATCAGGACGAAACGAAGATTGTATATACCTAAATTTCACGTATTGAGTATACCATTTTAGATATATAATAAATTATGTCTTGCTGCGTCGAGAGCGATGTTTTGAACTCCAGCCGCACCCCTTTCTCGGCGGAAACGAGGTCCAGCCCGGCGCTGTCCAGGCCGGAAATGCGCCAGTCTCCACCCTTTGCACCACAGGCCTTGACCGCGAGTTCCGTCACCACGTCCGGTGCCAGGGCTTCGATGGCGGCGATGGTCGCGGCCTCCTCGGCGGCGAGGGATTCGGATGCCGCCGCATCGTGCAGCAGGTCCGATGCGGCGAGAAGATAGGCCCGGCCGAAGCCACCGTTCAGGCTTGCCGATTGCGGCACGAGACGGAAGAAACGGAAATCCGGAAAATCGATGTAGAGCTTCGCCTTCGGGTGACGGTTGAGGAAACGCTGGCGAATGCGCCGGTGTGCCGGCGTGTCGCGCTCGACGCCTTCGGCAAGGCAGAGGGTCGTCAGGCGGGGATAGGCGAGGGGATCGCCCTTGCCGGGCTCGCCGGTCAGCAGCGAGGCGCGGGCATCGGCTTCCAGCGCCTTGGTGTGGGCCGACAGCGCGGAAACGAGGATGGTCGGCGTGCCGTCGCTGTCGGTTGCCAGGAGAACGCGGCTGGCGGAGGGGAACCCGCCCTCCGGCTCGATGACCGCCAGCGCGGCATGGCGGACGGTGTGGATGAGACTGCGGGCAAGCTTGCGCGCTTCGTCATCGGTGTCGCGAATGACGGAAGGTTTGTCGGCCATGGTGTCCCTTGATTGTCCGGGCAACCGCGGCCGACCGGGGACGGTCAGGCCGTCTCCTTTCGCCGGTGGCGCGTGAGGCCCTCGATGATATCCTGGGCCGAGATCGTGCCGATAATGGTGCCGTTGTCAACTACGCCGATGTTGCCGGGCTGCCGGGTCAGCGCGTCCAGGATGTCGACCAGCGGCGTGTTGGCGCGGGCGGTGGCCGTCACGCCTGCTCCATTGGCCGGGGTGCCGACACCCTGCTGCATGACGTCGCCGGCCGTCAGCATGCTGATCGGGTTCATGTTCTGCACGAAATCGGCGACATACTGGTTGGCGGGCTTGCGGACGATGTCCTGCGGCGTGCCGCACTGGATGATCCGGCCGCCTTCCATGATGGCGATGCGGTTGCCGATGCGGAAGGCTTCGTCGAGATCGTGGCTGACGAAGAGGATGGTCTTTTTCAGGCGCCGCTGGAATTCCAGCAACTCGTCCTGCAGGCGGGTACGGATCAGCGGATCGAGGGCCGAGAACGGCTCGTCCATCAGGAGGATCGGCGCGCCGGTGGCGAAGGCGCGGGCGAGGCCGACGCGCTGCTGCATGCCGCCCGAGAGTTCGTTGACCTTGCGGTCGGCCCATTTCGACAGGTTGACGAGTTCGAGTTGTTCGGCGACCCGCTGCTTGCGTTCGGCATCGGGTACGCCTGCCAATTCCAGTCCGAAGCCGACATTGTCCGCCACGGTGCGCCAGGGCAACAGGGCGAATTGCTGGAACACCATCGAGACGGTGTGCATGCGGAATTCGCGCAAGGCCTTCGGCGAACAGGTGTAGGGGTTGATGGTGCCGGATTTCGAGGCGACGCTGACTTCGCCGCGCACCACCGGGGCAAGCCCGTTGACGGCGCGCAGCAGCGTCGACTTGCCGGAGCCGGACAGGCCCATCAGCACGAGGATCTCGCCTTCGTTGATCGTCAGCGAGGCGCCGGCGACGCCGAGCACCAGGCCGGTTTCCTGGCCGATCTCGTCGCGGGTCTTGCCGGCGTCGATCATGGCCAGCGCCGGCTGCGGCCGGTTGCCGAAAACGATGTCGATATTGCTGAAGGTAACTGCGGTCATGCGCCATCTCCCGCATCTGAGGCCCGGAACATGCGATCGAGGATGATCGCCAGGATGACGATGCAGAGGCCTGCCTCGAACCCCTTGGCGACGTTGACGGTGTTGAGGGCGCGTACCACGGGTACGCCGAGGCCGTTGGCGCCGACGAGGGCGGCGATAACCACCATCGACAGCGACAGCATGATGGTCTGCGTCAGCCCGGCCATGATCTGCGGCATGGCATAGGGCAGTTCCACCTTGCGCAGCACCTGCACCGGGGTCGCGCCAAAACTTTCGGCGGCTTCCACCAGCGACGGCGGCGTCGAGATGATGCCGAGGCGAGTGAGGCGGATCGGCGCGGGAATGGCGAAGATCACGGTGGCGATCAGGCCGGGCACCATGCCGAGGCCGAAGAGGATCAGCGCCGGGATGAGGTAGACGAAGGTCGGGATCGTCTGCATCAGGTCGAGCACCGGCCGCATGCCGGAATAGATCCAGGCGCGGCGGGCGGCGGCGATGCCGAGCGGCACGCCGACGACCATGCTGACGCCTGTCGAGGCGAGCACGAGCGCGAGCGTCTCGGTGGTTTCTTTCCAGTAGCCCTGGTTGATGATGAACAGCAGCCCGAAGGCGGTCAGCGCCGTGATGCCGACGGAGCGGCGCAGCCAGTAGGCCAGCGCCGTGATCACTGCGACGACGATCAGGGGATGCGGGCTCTGCAGCAGGAAGAGCATCGCCTTGATGCTGTTGGACAGAATGAAGGCGAGCTGATCGAAGAACCAGCCGCCAGAGGTGGTCAGCCAGTCCACGAAGATCTTGGCCCAGGGGCCGATCGGAATCCGGTAGTCGGTTAGCCAGTTCACGCGCGCCTGCCCCTGTTTTCGGAAGTCTGCGGAATCGTCACGGTCGAGGAAAAGAAGGGCGGCTCGCGCCGCCCTTTTTCATCCAAGGCTCAGAGGCCGAGCGCGCCCTTGACGGCGGCAAGGCCGTCGCCGCCGTCGCGGGTGGTCACGCCGGCAAGCCAGGGCTCGATGGCGGCACCGTTGGCTTTCAACCATTCGGTGGCGGCCGCTTCCGGCTCGGCGCCGTCGTTGAGGATCTTGCCCATGATCTCGTTTTCCATCGCCAGCGAGAACTTGAGGTTCTTGAGCAGCGTGCCGACGTTCGGGCATTCCGTGGTGTAGCCGGCGCGGACATTGGTGAAGACCGTCGCGCCGCCGTAATTGGCGCCGAAGACGTCGTCGCCGCCGGAGAGGTAGGTCAGCTTGAAGTTGGCGTTCATCGGATGCGGTTCCCAGCCGAGGAAGACCACGGCCTTGCCGTCCTTGTCGGAGCGGGCGACCTGCGCCAGCATGCCCTGCTCGGAGGATTCCACCACCTCGAAGCCCTTGAGGCCGAAGGTATCCTTGTCGACCATGTCGATGATCAGGCGGTTGCCGTCGTTGCCGGGCTCGATGCCGTAGATCTTGCCTTCGAGATCATCCTTGTGGGCGGCGATATCCTTGAAATCCTTGATGCCGAGTTCGGCGCCCTTGGCATTCGTCGCCAGCGTGTATTTTGCGCCTTCGAGGTTTTCGCGCACGGTTTCGACCGACTTGTCGTCGCGGAAAGGCGCGATGTCGGCTTCCATGGTCGGCATCCAGTTGCCGAGGAAGACGTCGATGTCCTTGTTCTTCAGCGAGGTGTAGGTGACCGGCACCGACAGGACCTTGACGTCAGGCGTGTAGCCGAGGCCCTTGAGGATGACGGAGGCCGTTGCCGTCGTCGCGGTGATGTCCGTCCAGCCGACATCGGAAAAACGCACGGTCGAGCAGCTTTCCGGATCGGCGGCGAGCGACTGGCCGGCGCTCAGGGCAAAGACGGAAACGGCGGCGGCGAAGGCAAAGCTATTGATTCTTTTCATTGCTTAACTCCCAGTGTTGTTTTTTTGGTTCCCAAGCCAATCACCAATATCTTACAATTTCAAGCGTCCCGCGTGCATTTGCGGCGGATTGGGGGATCGCTTTGCGACGTTTTGCGCAATGTTTATTTCGCAAACAGGCGCAATGATGCGGTGTGTGGAGTGCGAATGGTTTTGCCATGACGGCATGGCGAAAGGCGTGAAGGGAGAAACCCATGAAAATGCACTGTCTGATCGCGGCGATGCTCGTCGCCGCGTCCGCCCTGCCGGCGCTTGCGGACGGCGATGCCAAGGCCGGGGCAACCGTCTTCAAGAAATGCGCCGCATGCCATACGGCCACCGAACCGACGAATCGGGTCGGACCGTCGCTGCTCGGTGTCGTCGGCCGTCCCGTGGCGACGTTCGACAAGTATCGTTATAGCGAAGCGATGAAGGCCTTCGGCGCCGGCAAGGTGTGGGACGAGGCGCTGCTGACGGAATACCTGCCGAGCCCGCGGGCGCTGGTGCCGGGAACGATCATGTCGTTTGCAGGCCTGAAAAAACCGCAGGACATCGCCAACCTGATCGCCTATCTCAAGGATCCGGCGGCTGCGCAATAGCGTCGGACAACCCCGCCCGGGCAGGCGATTCGGTGATTTAAATTTTTTGAATTTTTGTTCTCCCTTGCACGTTGAGACGAGGATGCCACATTCTGCAGACGAGATGGCAGTCTTGGTGGGGAGACGACGGTTTCCGGTTGCCGAAATTGTTGTAAGCTCGGCGAGCACCCTGGCCGCGGCTGCCATGAACGTGCGAGATCAATAAGGGAGACGACCGAATGGCCACGCTTCAGTCTTTTGACAGCGAGATCGAAAAGACCCGCAGCATTGTCAACGATATGCGCGGGAAGATGGAGCGGTCCGGCGTTCTGCTGGATCAGTTCGCCAAGGCCGAAACCAAGATCGGCGATGCCAATTTCGACATCGAGAATGCCCGGATCCAGGACGTCATCAACCAGCAGAAGGTGATGGAAGGCAATATCGCCGACCTGATCATCGGCCTGGAGGATGCGACCAACGTGTTCGGTTCCGAATTCGAGAGCATGAAGAGTTATACCGGCTACGAAAAATTCATCGGCATCTTCTCCAAGCAGAAGATGCAGCGCATGCGCACCGATCGCGTCCGCAACATGTCGCTTGCCGGCAACCTGCAGGAACTGCTGTCCAAGTCGGATACGATCGTCGGCATCCTCAAGGAGCAGCGCATCATCCTCGACCAGCGTTACAAAAGCTCGGAAACCAGCCTGGTGCAGGTGATCGAGCGCCGCAAGTCGACCGTCGCCAATCTGGAGGCGGTGCAGAAGCGCATCAACGAACTCAATCCGCTGCTGATGGATCTTGAGAACCGCATCGCCGCCTCGACGGAGCAGAGCGCGCGCGCCCAGCTGGAAGGCGAACGCTCGGCGCTCGCCACCGAATACAACCAGATGCAGGCGAAGGAGCAGGAACTCCTGGCCGAAAGCCAGACGCTGGAACGCTACACCTCGATGTTCCAGACCTTCGTCGATTCGCTCAACAACCAGATCGCCGCGCAGAACACGCTGATCAACAAGCTGACCATCGATACCGAACAGCGCATCGTGCTCTACAAGGCGCTGGAGGATTCGTTGAAGACGGCCGCCCAGCAGGACGTCGCCCACAAGATCAACACGCTCGGCAGCCAGGTGGATACCGCTGCGGAAGAAACCATGGCCGGCATCGGCTCGGCGGCACAGCGCCATATCGGCGACCTGCTAGAAATGCATGAGAAGAACATGGTGGCGACGCAGGACATCCAGCGCCGCAAGAAGCTGGCCGACGATGCCTTCGCCCGCCGTTTCCAGGCGGTCATGGACAAGCACAACTCCGCCAACTACGTGAAATCGTAACGGCTCGGATCGATGTGCATGATTGCAGGGACGAATACCGCCCCGGACCTTTTTCCGTTTACGGGACAAGGTGCCGGTTCCTTTTTGCGCGCAGTCTTTGCCATGTGCCTGCCGGGCCATGGCGTCATTCCGGAGGCCGGGCGATGATCAACCCGGCCGGCGGGCCTGTCGCCCAGTATTTCTCGACCATCACGGCGGCCCTGGCCGGATTGGAAATCTACCTGACCGATCCGGCACGCATGGCGCAGAGCGGCGACTTTCCGCCGTCGCTGCTGCTGCCCTATCTTGCTCGGCTGACGGCATCGTTGCGTTGCTGGGAAAATCGCATCGGCTTTACCGAGCAGTTCCGCATCTCCCGTGCCGAAAGCGGCTTTCCGGTGTTCCAGAACGTGCTGGAACTCGAAAACGATCGCAACACCGCCGAAAAACGCCTGACGCAGATCCCCGAGGCGGATGTGCTGCGCTCGGAGATGGCGGATTTCATCCTGCGGCACCGCGCCTTTCCGGAGGCGCTGCAGAGCCGCATGGCGGAGCGCCTTTACCTGGAGCAGGTCTCTAAGGGTGAGATCTTCTCGCCGACCATCCTACCGGAAACGGTTTATGTCGGCGTCAATCCCAAGAACCGCCGACCCTATTACGCCGTCAATTGGGGTATTTTCGACGGGTCGCAGACGCTGCCGATCGTCTATATCGCGCTGGTGGAGGATTCGTCCGAAAACCTCGTCAACATGCTCGTCTCCGCTGACGGCAAGCTTGATCCGGCCGTGGAAATACCCCTGCCGGTCGGCGGCCTGCTCAATCCGCAGCTTGCCGCGCAGTTCGACGATTTCGTCGGCAAGAGCAGCGGTTATGCGCTGACGCCGGCGACGATCGCCACCAATCTCGACCGGGATTTCCCGACGCTGCATCCCAAGCAGTTGCGGCGCTTCGTGCTCGGTCCCTTCTATTCTGCCGGCATTACCGAGAACAACGAGCGGATCAACGGCATCCTCTCCAAGGTGCGCAAGCCGGAAAATGCCTGGATGCTGACCTGGACGCAGCAGGACGTGTTTTCCAAGGCCGAGCGGCCGGGAACCAAGGGGTTCTTCTCCTCGACGCCGCCCACCCAGGAATTCTTCATCGATACCAACAATCTGGAAGCGGCGCGCATGGGCGTCAGCGGCTACGAAAAACACGCGCTGGTGCCACACGATGCCTATCAGGCGCTCTACGCCGCCGGCGAGGCAGCCGGCATTTTCGGGGATTACAAGGTGCATGTGATCTCCAGCAACCAGGTGATCAGCGAGGTCTAGGACATGAGCTTGAATGCCGGACTGACGACATTGCGCGAGGAAGACATCGCCAGGCATCTGGCGGTCGCGCAGGGGCTCGTCACCCGTTTTGCGCTGATCGAGCAGGGCGGCGAACCCAGCGGTACGGCCTTGGCCGGAACCGGCCGTCGTTTCGTCTCCACCGTTTCGACCGGTGGCATGCGCCGTACCCGCGAGGTGGAATTGTTGAAGACCGTGCAATCGGTGCCGCCGGGGGACCCGCTTCTGTCTCCGGCCGGCCATACATTGCTCTACCGCGCCCGCCGCGGCGTGCAGGTGGCGCTCGCCGTCGGCGATGTTTTTGCGCGGCAGACGAGCCTGGAGCAGCTGCAGGCCCGCAACCTTGCCGCGCCGCTCACCGGGCCTGATGCGGAGCAGTTCAAGAGCCTGCTGTCGGCCTCGGCCTATGTCGCGGCCTTTACGCTGGCCGCCTATCTCAGTTCGACGCTTGCCAGCGAAAGCGAGCCGGCGGACGAGACGAAGGAACCCGACTACCTGTTCGACACGCCGCAGGACGCCCTGAAGAGCATGATCGCCGGCCTCGACCGGGCGATATCAGGTGCTGCCGACGACCTGGCGCTGACGGCGCGGGCTCGCGCTTTCGCCCGCGAGGCGATCGAGGGTCTGATCGGCCGCAAGTCGCGGTTTGCCGGCCTGGCTGCCTTCGAGAGCGTACATATCCGGTTGGATCAGGACGATTTCAATCTCGACGGTTTCGACGTGGCGCCCGGCGTCAAGCGCAAGCCGTTGGTGATGACCTTCAAGAAGCCGAACGAGATCATCGGCAACCACATCGCCAAATACCAGGCGATGAAGCTCGCCAAGATGCTGATGGCCTATGATTTCGACCGGCAGATGAATCCCTTCGTCGAGCTCGGCGGCTTCCTCTTCACTTTCATCGGCGACGGCATGCCAGGGACGGGCAAGACCATCCTCATCCAGATGCTGGCCGGCCTGCTCGACGACTATTGCAGGATCGCCGGTTACGCCTTCCATTACGAAAATTTCGGCGTCGACCAGATTTCCTCCTACCAGGGCAAGTCCGGCCAGAACTGCAAGGAATTCGTCAACAACGTCATCAATCCGCGGGCGATCGGCTTCGGCACCGTCGACGACGTCGACCAGGTGGCGGCGAAACGTTCCGACGACCGGGCCTCGGCCGGCCAGCACGAGGTGACGGCGGTGCTGATGGAAAGTTTCGCCGGCGCCTCGACGGTGGTGCGCGGCAACTGCACCTTCGGCATGTTCTCCAACTATCCGGAAAACGTCGACGATGCGCTGCGCCAGCGCGCCGGCGCCCGCTGGCTGGTCGACGGGCCGCAGACGCGCGACGACTACATCGACATCTTTGCCATGCTGGTCGGCAAGAACCATGCGATCCCGCTCGGCGAGCACCAGCTGTTTGCCGGCCAGGAGATCAAGCGGGCGGTTTCGACCTCCTACGAGCAGCACGGCCGGCCGAAGGAGGAGGGGCTGGTCGCCGTCTGGGAGCGGTTCGAGAAGGAGCGCGGCAAGCTTTCGACGCTCGAAGATGTCGGCACCTATCTCTACATGATCAAGGAACGCGAGCCGCGCTTCACCGGCCGCGCCATCAAGAACATCACCGACGCCATCAAGATGCGGGCGATGGATGTGGACCTGCCGGACGAATGGTTCGTGACGCCGGAAGCCTTCATGCACAAGGGCTACGACGAGAAGAAACAGATGATCGAGGCGCTGCGCGGCCCGATCACCCTCGACATGGTGCTGCAGGAGATCAACCGGTACGCCGATTCCGAATTCCGCTACACCGACAAATCCGACGATGCGGCCGTCTCCGACATCATCCGCCGCGAACGCCAGCGCGAAAAGGCCATCCGCGAGATCGAGGCGATGAAGGCGGACGGGCGGTGGCAGAGCACTTGATTATACGAAGATCGTCGTATAAATTATGGCAATAGGATTTGGAGAGGCAAGAAGGCGATTGCTGGCCGCTTTGGCGGCCGGGACCTTCCAGCACGAGGCGAGGCGGGGTATCGACGTCAAGAAGCTGCTGCAGACGGGTGCCGTTACCGCGCAGGAGGTTGTGCAAGTCGTCAGCCGTTGCAACGGCAGCCACTATGTTGCCTCGCCGCATCATGCGGTTAAGCAGATCGAAGTTCATGTCCTCAAGCGGGATGGCTGGTATATCAAGTTTTACTTTGTCGATCCCGACACCATCTTCATCAGCGTTCACCGGTAGGGCGAAGACGAATATGAAGCTTTACAGGTCTGGCGAAAAAAGCAGGGCTATCTGTCATGTGTGCAAGACGTTGACCGATACGACGTTCCGCTATTGCGATGTTCCTTTCAGCGATGGGTCCGGCATGGTCAGCAATGTGCTTGCAGGGGTCTGCGATCAATGTGGCACCGTGGTTGCTTTGCCGGCGCAATCGACTCCGGCGGTGAAGGCTGCCCGCGAAACGGCGATGAAGCCGATAGAGGTCAACCTGCCGGCACCATTCATCGAAATTCTCGATCTGGCCGCGTTCCGGATCGATCCGATGGCGACCACGGAGTTTCGAAAGAAACTGCTGGCCTACTACATCCATCGTTCGGCAGAAGACCCGAAATCCATTGCCGCGCTTGCCGGTTTCATCGACAGTGAGGAATTGTCCGTTGGCAGCGATGTGCCGCGCCGCAGATTGTCGCTGAAAGTCACGCCCCGTCTTTTCAAGGAGATCGAAGTGATCACGGCGACGGCCAAGCGCAACAGGACCGACGTTATCAAGGGCATCGTCGCACAGATACATCATGATATCGTGGAGCCCGAAGTGCCGCGTAACCTCGATGAATTGCAGCGGCTCGCCGCTGTTGCAGCAGGGTGAGCGGCTGCGTAATGATGGAATTGTCATGAACCGTCTCCTCGAAGCCGAATTGATCTACGGACGCTTGCTCGATATCGCCGAGCCGCACCTCATCGCGCGCTACAACAAGGCACTTGCCGGTTTCGGCCTGAAGCCGACGGCGCTGTCGCGGTTCAGCATCGACATGACCGGCTTTTCGCCCGAGATCGCCGAAGAGATCGGCGACCAGGATTATCTCGACCCCAACAGGGTCAACCGCCGCTTCGTCGTTCTGACCCCCGACCAGGAAAACCTGCCGGTGGTGCATACGAGTTTTTCCAACACCGCCGGCCTGATGCATGAATTCTTCGACGCCAACCGCCGGGCGATCAATGCGGTGACGATCAAGGATGCGCTGTATGGCGAGATCGAGGATTCGGTCTCGATCGTCGAAAGCATCGAGGACCTGCTGTCGATCAACGACGTGACGTTCCGGGTGCTCTCTGCGGAAGACGTGCTCGGCAAGGCGGCGGAATTGCGCCAGCTGATCGACCGGTTGAAATCCGAGGCCGATGCCTGGCGTGACGACGACATGCTCAACCGCATGGTCGAACTGGTGCAACTGACCGGTGACATCAGGCAGAATGCCCTGGTGCCCGACCAGCTCGTTTTCCGCCACGAGGCGTTCTGGGCGAACCATTTCGGCGGCGTCTACATCTTCCTCGACGGCAAGACGACGACGGTGATCTGCGATCCGTCCGCGCCCGGCTTCCGCCGCTCGCGGCCGTGGCAGGTCAGCTACATCTCCTCTGCCGAGCCGGAACGCATCTTCGAATTCCTGACCCGGACCAACCGTATCGAGCTGCCGCGGGCCAGTTGGGTGGAGGGATCGGGCCTGTTTGCCCATCGCGCGGACATGATCCTGCGCAACCTGATCCGGCAGGCCGATCCGAATGCCGACCTCGACAAGGCGGACGCCATCTGGATCCAGACCTGGCTGCACCGCAACGCCGATCTCGTTGCCCGCGACGGAACCTATCCTTTCCTGATGGAAATGATCCGCACCGTTTCCGCCACCGGCGAGATCCGCATGACCGGCATTCCGGCCGAGCGGCGTTTCCTGCTCGTCAGGGCGTTAGCCGACCACCCCGACCAGTGGCTGACCAACCGGCTGATATCGCAGATGATTCCGGCGGATTTCGTCTCGCGATTCGTCTTCGACAAGCAGGGTTTTTATGTCGCGTATGAAAATTACAGCGAAGCCTTCCGCAATCACGTTGTATCGACGCTGACCAATACGTATCTCAGGGACAAGAAGACATTCCGCAAACGGCTCTACGGAATAGGAGAGGATGACCATGCTTGATCCGATCGTCACGTTTTTCGTGCGGATTTTCAATGCCATCGGCAGGGGGATCGGTCTCTTCGTCGCCTGGCTGTTCTGGCCGTTCCTTGCTGCCCATGGCTGGTACATGCGCCGGACCTGGCTGGTGCGCGGGCCGATCGCCATCTTCCTCCTGCTGCTTGTCGGTTTTTACGCCTATTTCATCTGGCAGACGCAGGTCTGGACGAATTTTAATCCGAGCTTCATCGACACCTACAACCTCTCCGCCCGCAAGGTGCCCGCCGGCGCCGAGTTGCCGGCGGCAGCCGGCGAAACGGCGAAGAAATGCCAGTCCTCGGCCGTCGTCGACGTGGTCGCCGACCTGACCGACGTCAACGTCAACCAGAATGCCTGGATCTCGTCGATGCTTCTGTACCGGCTGGGCTTTTTCGGCGTCGACTGGGACCATACGCCCTTCCTCGACAACAAGGCGTCCTTCCAGCGCGGTGTCAACCAGGCCGTCAGGCGCACCGCAGTGGAACTGGTCGATTCGCTCGGCCGCATGCGCGGCACGTCGGGCATCAACAACACGCTGCAGAATGCGCGCGGCAACATCCAGTTCGATGAATATTCCTGGTATTTCGGGCTTGATCCATTCGGACCGAAAACACCGACCCCGAGTTATTACCGGGCTGCCGTGGAAAGTTTCCGGGCCTTCAACCGCGAACTGACCAATTGCACCGCGACCTTTGACAGCCGTGCCGACAACCTGCTGGATTTCGTCGACCGCATCTCCGGCGATCTCGGCAACACCGCCGCGATCCTGCGCGACCGTTCCGAGAATTTCAACGCCGGATGGTTCGATACGCGCGCCGACGACCGTTTCTGGTTCGCCTACGGCCAGCTTTATGGCTACTACGCCATCCTGTCCGCCGCGCAGGCGGATTTCAGCCAGGTCATCACCGAGCGCAATCTCGTGCCGCTGTGGAACGATACGCTGCTGCAGTTCCGATCCGCCCTGCGCATCCGCCCGGCGATCATCTCCAACGGCAGGGAGGATGGATGGATCATGCCGACCCATCTGGCGACCATGGGCTTCTACATCCTGCGGGCACGCTCGAGCCTCGTCGAGGTCCGCTCGGTTCTCGATCGCTGACCGACCCGCACCGATAATCTTTTCCGGCGGTCAATCGTCGGAAAAGGTAACGGGTTGCCAGCTGTCGAGACATTCGTAGGTGATGCCGACGATTTCGCCGGCGTCGCTTTCGGGCTTGTCCCGGTATTTCGCCACGGAGCGGACGAGCTTGTAGCCCGTCTCCTGCCTGACCCGGTAGGTGTTGTGATAACCCAGGCGCTGCGAGCTGGAGCGTTCGAAGGTTTCCATCAGGATGGCGAGGTCTTCCGGATGGATCTTCGAGGTGACCTCTATGAGGTTCATCGGCCCTTCGGTGAAGGGCATGCCGAAGATCTCGAAGATTTCCCGCGAAGCGAAAAACAGGCCCGAACCGAGATCGAGACGCCAGAAGCCGAAGCGGCGAAAAGCCGTGGCGAGCTCGACGATTTCCGTTTCGGAAAGCCCCAGTCGCTTCCGCTCTTCCTCGTGGAGGGCTGCGGCAAAAGGATCTAGATGCGATGGCAAGCGCCTCTCCCAAGACGGCAGGTTATGTTATGAGCTTCAGCCTTATGGCTTTTGCGACCAGCTGCGTTCTGTTGACACAATCCAGTTTTTTGATGGCGTTGTTGAGGTAGGCGTTGACCGTGTGATCGGAAAGCGAAAGGATCTGTCCGATTTCCACCGAGGTCTTGCCCTGGGCCGTCCATCGCACGACCTCGAGTTCCCGTTCCGACAGGATCTGGCCCTTGGCATTCTCGCGACGGCGGAGTTCGTTGTAGCTTTCGACCGCCTGTATCGACAACATGCCGAGTTCGTTGATTTCGGACTGGCTCGGACGGAGGCGGGTTCCGTCATAGCGTGTGACAAGCCGCTGGCCATCGAGGCCGATGACGGAAAACAATATGCCCATCGACAGATCGTAGCGGCTGGAAAGGGAGAGCATGGCGGCGGAGGGCTGGCGGTTCGTCCGTTCGAGCGCCTCGGTGACCGACCACGACTGCGGCATCAGCGAGGTTTTCAGCCTGGCGACCGCAGTGCATTCCCGCAGGAGATGATGCCGGTCGTATTCCTGTAAGAATTGCTGCGGCAGCGTCGTCTCGAGGATGAGCGGCGCGATCAGGATATCGGCTGGCACCGGCATCTTCATGACCGTTGCGTGGGAGAAACCGAATGCCATGCGAACGCGGCTCATGGCATTCATGAAAGCAACGCGGGATTCGGCCGATGAAAGTTCGGCGCTCAGCAGCAACTGTCGTTCAACGGAAATCATTCAAAAATTTCGGATTGTGGATGAATTCGCAATGTTACCGCTAACAGATAAACGAATCGCCGGGCAAAGCTAGGTTTTTTTTATGGCGATGGGGTTAGTCGCCCGATTGATGGGGAAGGGGATGGTTTGTGCGGTCCAAGTGGAGGCAAACACAATTGGAGCACGTTCTGGCTGGTGCAGGTCTCGCCCAAAAGCGAGTGCTCAGTCCTTGGCGACAGTCTTGTTCTTGCTCATCAGCCGTTCGAGGAAGCCGAGCATGACCGCCGAAACGACGAAGGCGAGATGGATCAGCGTGAACCACATCAGCTTGGCATTGTCGTATTGGGCGGCGTTGAGGAAGATCTGCAGCAGATGGATGGAGGAGATGGCGACGATCGACGAGGCGACCTTGATCTTCAGGCTGCCGGCATCGAGCTTGCCGAGGAAGGAGACCTCCTGTTCGCCTTCATCGAAGCGGCTGACGAAGTTTTCGTAGCCGGAAATCATCACCATGACGATCAGGCTGGCGACGAGGGCCGCATCGATGAGGCCGAGCATGGCGAGGATCATGTCCGCTTCGTCGTAGACGAAGACGTTCCTGGCGACCTTCGGAACTTGTAGCCGAAGGACAGCGCATAGACCGCCAGCGCCGCAACCAGACCGAGGTAAAAGACCACGAGAATCCAGCGGCTCGAAAGAATGATCCGTTCGACGAGCAGCTCCAGCGATTTCATCGATATCTCCATGCGGTTGCGGGCGCGGTTCAAATAGGCGGACATCCCTGTCGCCGCAAGCCGCTCTCGGCATTTTCTTAGCATCGCTCGTGTCGCACTGCACCTTGATTTTGCTGTGCAAAATCCACCCCTCTGTCTTCGTTTCCGAAGGAAAATCGTGCAAATAGATAAGTAAATGTCGTAATCAGGAAATTCCGTGCCTTGATCCGGCGCGGCCTCAGCCTGTTGTCCACGATCTAAATTGACTGTCCTGCCGGAGAAGCGGGGAAGAGGGAGAGAGACACTCATGGCTGAAGTAAAGTCGGACATCGAAATCGCGCGAGCGGCCAGCAAGAAACCTATTCTGGAGGTCGGTGCAGGCCTCGGCATCGGGCCGGAGCACCTGTTGCCCTACGGCCATGACAAGGCGAAGATCAGCGCCGAGTTCATCGCCGCGCAAAGGGGTAAGCCGGACGGCAAGCTGATACTGGTGACTGCCATCAACCCGACGCCGGCCGGCGAGGGCAAGACGACGACGACCGTCGGGCTGGGCGACGGCCTCAATCGCATCGGCAAGAAGGCGATCGTCTGCATCCGCGAGGCCTCGCTCGGTCCGTGCTTCGGCGTCAAGGGCGGGGCGGCCGGCGGCGGTTATGCGCAGGTCGTGCCGATGGAGGACATCAACCTGCATTTCACCGGCGATTTCCACGCCATCACCTCGGCGCACAATCTTCTCGCCGCGCTGATCGACAACCATATCTACTGGGGCAACGAGCAGAATATCGACGTGCGCCGCATCGCCTGGCGCCGGGTGATGGACATGAACGACCGGGCATTGCGCGAAATCGTCTGTTCCCTCGGCGGCGTCGCCAACGGTTATCCGCGCGAAACCGGCTTCGACATCACCGTGGCGTCGGAGGTCATGGCGATCCTGTGTCTTTCCTCCGACCTCGCCGATCTGGAGGAACGGCTGGGCAATATCATCGTCGGGTATCGCCGCGACAAGTCGCCGGTGTTTGCCCGCGATTTGAAGGCGCACCGGCCGATGGCGGTGCTGCTCAAGGATGCGATGCAGCCCAATCTGGTGCAGACGCTGGAAAACAATCCGGCCTTCGTCCATGGCGGTCCCTTCGCCAACATCGCCCATGGCTGCAATTCGGTGATCGCGACGACGACGGCGCTGAAGCTTGCCGATTACGTCGTCACCGAAGCCGGTTTCGGTGCCGACCTCGGGGCGGAAAAATTCTTCGACATCAAATGCCGCAAGGCGGGACTGAAGCCGGATGCGGCGGTGATCGTCGCCACCGTGCGGGCGCTGAAGATGAACGGCGGGGTGAAGAAGGACGATCTCGGCCGCGAAAACCTCGACGCCGTGCAGAAGGGGTTCGCCAATCTGGCGCGGCATATCGAGAACGTCAAAACCTTCGGCGTGCCGGTGATCGTGGCGATCAACCATTTCATTTCGGATACCGATGCGGAGATTGCCGCCGTGCAGTCTTTTGCCGCCTCGCACGGGGTGGAGGCGGTGCTGTGCCGCCACTGGGCCGAAGGTTCGGCCGGCATCGAGACCCTGGCGCACAAGGTGGTCGAACTGGCCGAATCCGGCCAGGCGCAATTTTCGCCGCTCTATCCGGACGGCATGTCGCTGTTCAGCAAGATCGAGACCATCGCTCACAGCATCTACAGGGCGGGAGAGGTGACGGCCGACAAGGCGGTGCGCGACCAGTTGCGCGTCTGGGAAGAGCAGGGTTATGGCCATCTGCCGATCTGCATGGCCAAGACGCAATATTCCTTCTCCACCGACCCGAACCTGCGCGGCGCGCCCGAAGGCCATGTGGTGACGATCCGTGAGGTCAGACTGTCTGCCGGCGCCGGTTTCGTCGTGGTCATCACCGGGGAGATCATGACGATGCCGGGCCTGCCGAAGGTGCCGTCGTCGGAAAAGATCTTCCTGAACGAGCAGGGTTATATCGAGGGGCTGTTCTGACGGCATCGCCTGTCGATCGAGCCTGGAAAAATACTCACCGGGGCCGGCCCGACACCGGCCCCGACCGGTTTGGTTAATCGCTCTTTAATTGTTGTACGCCAGAGTACCGAAATCACTTCCTGATCCATCGAAGGGGAAAATCATGGTGGGATCGATTTCCAGTACAACACTCTTGTCTGCGACCAGCAACTCGGTTTCCAGCACGGCCAGCACCAAGGCGCAGAAGGCCGAACTGCAGGCACAGATCTCGGCAAAACAGACGGAACTTGCCGATGCCAAGGACGAGTCCGCGAAGGCCGACATCAACAAGGAGATCGCAGCGCTGAAGGCGCAACTGGCCGCCCTGGAGGCCACCGAAAGCAGCCAGTCCAAGCAGAAGGAAACGCAGGCGCAACAGACGGAGACGTCGAAGATCGGCACCCGCAACTTCGAGGACGGCGCCCCCTTCGGCGACCGTACGCTTTACGTCTGAGGCGCCGTGCCGCGGGCGAAGATGGCGATGCAGCGCCTCAGGTGATGGCTGCGGATTTCCGGTGTCATCCAGTCCCGGCCCTTCGGTCCCGGCGCGCCGCGCCCGCCGAAAATCATGTCCATGAGAATGCGCGCGCCGCTCAGGGGATCGTCGATGTCCAGGCGGCCGAGGCTGCGTTGCGTTGCGAGCCATTCGGCAAGATCGGTCAGCGACCGCATCAGGCCTTCGCGATACAGCACCTCGCCGATTTCCGGAAAGCGGTCGGCCTCCTGCATCACCATATGGATGAAGGTCGAACGCTTGCGTTCGATTTCATCGCTGATATCGAGGAGGAAGATGCGTTCCAGGGTCTCGGCGATCGGCAGCCGCTCCTCGTCCGGCCGCGGCAGGTCGAGCATCATCTGCCGGTGGGCGGCGACGGCGGCAACGAAGAGCGCCGTCTTGCTGGGAAAGAAGGCATACAGCGTCTGCTTTGAAATCCGGCAACGGGCAGCGACATTATCGGTGGTCGTGCCGGAATAGCCGCGCTCGATGAAGGTTTCGAGGGCAGTGGCGATGATCATCGCCCGCCGCTCGGCATCCGGCATCGCCTTGCGGCGGCCCGGCCCACGCGGACGCTCCGCCGGCGGCTGCTGTTCATCCCTGGACATGGTGATGCCAATAGCATGCCTGCAGCCTCCGGCAAGGCGGAAACGGTTTGCATCACCGGCAGTAACGGTAACCGCCCTTGCGCTGCAGCACGTCGAGATGCAGGTGGTTTTCGTGCGCCGCATCGCTTTCCGGGTCGAGCACGGTGGTGAAGTAGAGGCAGGCGGCGGCGGTGACGCTGCGCTGGAAAGCCCCCGAAAACGTCGAATCCTCGCGCCGCGGCTTGATCTCCACCGTCTTGCCGCTCTTGAAGGTGAAAGAGGCGATGTCGACGGCGTTGCCGCGGGCATGCTCGGAAATCTTGCCGGTTTCGGCGTTGTTGCGCAGCCGGCAGACGTAGGCGGAAGCCTGGTCGAGGCTGACGACGGTATCCCCGGCAAAAGCGATGCCGGCTGCCGGCAGCACCGTCTCCTTCGCCCAGCGTGCCAGCGCCATCGCCGTCGGGCAGCGCAGCTTGCCCTCCGGTTTCAGCGCCACGCCCGGCTGGATGGCGGTGACGAGCAACGGCTTGTCGATGCCGCATCCCTTTCCCTCGTCGAGGCGCTCGGCCGGTTTGAAGGTGACGCCAAGCGCTTCCAGTTCGGCGAGGCAACGCGCATGGTCTTCCGTCGATTCGGGTTCCACTTCCAGGTCTTCGGACGGAGGCGTTGCCACGCTCTCCGCATCCGGCTTGCCTTTTTCATCCTCGCTCTCCGGAGGCTGCTTGTCCTTTCCCCGGACACTCTCCTTCGGCTGGGCCGTCTCCTCCTCCTTCTTTTCCTTGCGCGGATCGGCAAGGGGCAGGGGACCCTGCATCGGCAGGGTCTGGCCGCCGAGAATCGCCACGGACAGGCAGGCGGCAAGCAGCTTGGCTTTTCTCATGCGTTCCTTCCGTTTTCGTCGGCCTGTGGAACAGGCCCTGGGGAGGAACGCGAATGCCCCGGATTCGTTGCAATTTCGCAACTTTGCCTCGGGACCTTTAAGGTGAGTGCCGGACTCTGCTTTAATTTATTGACAACCAAAGTCATGTTTTTTATGCGACATAAATAAGGCAGCGAAAATTCGCCGTACTTCAATTATTGATATGCCTAGCCAGCCCATTGAGCGCTTTGCCGCCCGACCAGCCAGCCCGGTGATTTACATCGAAAGGAAATGGTCCATGGTGTTCCGGCAAGCTCGGTCGGTTCTTTTGACGTGCACGGCAATTGCCGTTCTGGCGGTTGCGCCAGGGGCTTTTGCACAGGATGCCGCTTCCGACGCGGCAACCAATTCTGACGGCACGGCGCTGAAGAAGATCGTCGTTACCAAGGGCGGCCGTGCGCAGGGTACCGGCGCCACGGATACGCCTCTCGCTTCGGAAACGACTGCTGCCGAAATCGAGCAGAAGCAGATTAACAGCATCGAAGATCTCGGCCGCAGCGCCGAGCCGGGCGTCAGCTTCAACCGCAGCACCGGCGCGATCAACATCCGCGGCCTGGAAGGCAACCGCGTCCTGACGACGGTGGACGGCATTCCGCTGACCTACCTTTCGGATGCGACGCGCAGCGCCACAGGCGGTGTCGACAGCTTCGATTTCTCCTCTCTTTCCGCCGTCGATATCGTTCGCGGCGCCGATTCGAGCCGTGGCGGCCAGGGCGCGCTCGGCGGTATCTTCGCCATCCGCACGCTGGAACCGGAAGACCTGATCAGCGAAGGCAAGGATTGGGGCGCGGTCGTCAAGTTCGCTTATGATGGTTCCGACAACAGCTACAGCCCGTCGGCGGCCGTCGCCAAGCGTATCAACGGCACGTCGGTGCTGTTCCAGGGCGGCTATAAGTGGGGTGACGAGCGCGACAGCCAGGGCTCGGTCGACACCTATGGCCCGACCCGCACGAAGGCCAATCCCGCCGATTACGACCAGCACAACCTGCTGTTCAAGCTGCGCCAGGAACTGGCCGGCGGCCACACGATCGGCGTGACGGGCGAGAGCTTCCGCCGCCAGCGCGACATCGACGCACGCACGTCGCAGTCGCTGACCGGCAATTACCGGCCGGGCGACTACAGGACGATCGATGACACCGATCGTGACCGTGTTTCGCTCGATTATCGCTACCGTGCGGAAGGCGATGGCGGCTTCATCGATTCCGCCGATGCCGCGCTGTACTGGATGCAGCAGCGGCGCATCAACGGCTATAACGGTTATCGCTCCACCTCCGTGGTCGGCCCGATCACCCGCGAGAACGATTATGAGGAAGACAGCTTCGGCCTCATCGGTTCGGCCGAGAAGAATTTCACCACCGGCAACTTCAACCACCGCGTGACCTTCGGCTGGGACCTGGCCCACATCACCAGCGAGCAGTATTCGTCGGGCACCGACAACTGCCGCTCGCCCTATACCGGCGCATATGCTGCCTGCGCCAACCTGCATACCAACCAGGCGGACACGCCGAAGGTCGAGAGCAACCGCATCGGTTTCTTCCTCGACGACGAAATCGCTCTCGGCGACAGCCATTTCTTCCTGACGCCCGGCGTTCGGTTCGACTGGATCGAGCATAAACCGAAGATGACGGATGCCTACGACCGCAACGCCACCAATCCGTCGCTGCCGGGCTCGTTCAGCGATACGGCAATCTCGCCGAAGCTGCGTCTCGCCTACGAGCCGCATGAAGGCCTGGAAATCTACGGCCAGTGGGCCATGGGCTTCCGCGCGCCGACGGCCGGTGAGCTTTATGCCTCCTTCGGCGGCCCGGGCACCTATCTGCGTGTCGGCAATCCCGACCTCGAATCCGAAACCAGCAACGGTTTCGAAATCGGCGCCAACATCGGCGATGACGATTTCGGCGGTCGCATCAACCTGTTCTACAACCGTTACAAGAACTTCATCGATGCGCGCGTGCTGAGTAACGGCGAAGCGATTGCCGCGGGGATCGACCCTTCAGTCTATCCTTTCGGCGTGACCCGGGCCGTCAATCTCGATCGCGCCCGCATCTTCGGTCTAGAGCTGGGTGCCCACAAGCGTTTCGACAATGGTGTCAGCGTTCGCACGGCACTGGCCTATGCCAACGGCAAGGATCTCGACAGCGGCGACTTCCTGCAGTCGGTCGCCCCGCTCAAGGGCGTGATCGGCGTCGCCTACGACACCGAGCAGTGGGGCGTCGCGCTCGACTGGATCGGCTCCGCCGCCGGTCGCGGCGAGTCCACCTCGACCTACTTCAAGACGCCCGCTTACGGCATCGTCGATCTGACGGCCTGGTATGCGCCGGAACAGATCAAGGGCATGAAGATCAACGCAGGTATCTACAACCTGTTCGACAAGACCTATTACGACTATGCCAACGCCCGCACGGGCCGCGCGCAGCCGGCGGAGTATTATTCCGAGCCGGGTCGTTATTTCAAGCTTTCCATCACGCAGCGTTTCTAAGCGTTGCAGACGCCAATCACGGCGGGGGCGGTGGACGGAGGGGCGGTGTTTCTGGCACCGCCCTTTCCCATGCAGAAGACCACTTGCGCAGGCCGCGAACTCGGGTTAACAATTTTGCCATGAACAAGACCTTGAACATTGCAAACTGGTGGTGGGCACGCTGAAGCGGCCTCGACCAGTCATGTCCAAGGACTACGACCAAGCCGCCCGGAAACTGCCAGGCGGCTTTTTTGTTGCAAGCCGCCTGCCGAACGGGCCTCGATGAAGAGAGAGGAACTATGGTAACGATTATTCGGGATGACGGCTCGGAAACCTACGAAACCAGGGGCGGCATCGCCGTGACGCGCCAGCGCCGGCCGACGCCTTATGCCGACGCCGTCTCCAGCTATATCGACCGGCTCGACGAACGCCGCGGTGCCGTCTTTTCCTCCAACTACGAATATCCCGGCCGTTATACCCGCTGGGATACCGCCGTCATCGATCCGCCGCTCGGCATCTCCTCCTTCGGCCGCCATGTCTGGATCGAAGCGTTCAACGGGCGCGGCGAGGTGCTTTTGACCTTCGTCACCGAAAAGCTGAAGACGGTGGCGGAACTGACGCTGGGTGCCGCCACGGCGCGGCGCCTCGACCTGACGGTCAACATGCCCGACCGCGTCTTCACCGAGGAAGAACGCTCGAAGATGCCGACCATCTTCACCGTGCTGCGCGCCGTCACCGACCTGTTCTTCTCCGAAGCCGATGCCAGCCTCGGCCTCTACGGCGCCTTCGGCTACGACATCGCCTTCCAGTTCGACGCCATCGACCTGAAGCTCGAACGGCCGGCCGACCAGCGCGACATGGTGCTCTACCTGCCGGACGAGATCCTGGTGGTCGACAACTATTCCGCCAAGGCGTGGATCGATCGCTACGACTTCGAAAAAGGCGGCCTCGGCACCTTCGGCAAGGCCGGGGACATCGCCGCCGAGCCGTTCCGCACCACCGACACCATCCCGCCGCGCGGCGACCATCGCCCAGGCGAATATGCAGAGCTGGTGATCAAGGCGAAGGAGAGCTTTCGCAAGGGCGATCTCTTCGAGGTGGTGCCCGGCCAGAAATTCATGGAACGCTGCGACAGCAAGCCGTCCGACATTTCCAAACGCCTGAAGGCGATCAACCCGTCGCCCTATTCCTTCTTCATCAACCTCGGCAACCAGGAATATCTCGTTGGCGCCTCGCCGGAAATGTTCGTGCGCGTGTCGGGCCGCCGCATCGAGACCTGCCCGATCTCCGGCACCATCAAGCGCGGCGAGGACCCGATCGCCGATTCCCAGCAGATCCTCAAGCTCTTGAATTCCAAGAAGGACGAGTCGGAACTCACCATGTGCTCCGATGTCGACCGCAACGACAAGTCGCGCGTCTGCGAACCCGGTTCGGTCAAGGTCATCGGCCGCCGGCAGATCGAGATGTATTCGCGCCTCATCCACACGGTCGACCACATTGAGGGCCGACTGCGCGCCGACATGGACGCCTTCGACGGTTTCCTCAGTCACGCCTGGGCCGTCACCGTCACCGGCGCGCCGAAGCTGTGGGCGATGCGCTTCATCGAGGCGCATGAAAAGAGCCCGCGCGCCTGGTACGGCGGGGCGATCGGCATGGTCGGCTTCAACGGCGACATGAACACCGGCCTGACGCTGCGCACCGTGCGCATCAAGGACGGCATCGCCGAGGTGCGCGCCGGCGCGACGTTGCTCAACGACAGCGATGCGCATGAAGAAGAAGCAGAAACCGAACTGAAGGCCTCCGCCATGATTGCCGCCATTCGCGATGCCAAATCCGGAAATGCCCAGAAAGCCTCGCGGGACGTCGCAGTCGTTGGCGAGGGCATCAACATCCTGCTGGTCGACCACGAGGACAGTTTCGTCCACACGCTGGCCAATTATTTCCGCCAGACGGGCGCCTCCGTCTCGACCGTGCGCACGCCGGTCGCCGAAGAGGTGTTCGACCGGCTGAAACCCGATCTCGTCGTCCTGTCGCCCGGACCGGGAAACCCGAAGGATTTCGACTGCAAGGCGACGATCAGGAAGGCGCGTGCCCGCGACCTGCCGGTCTTCGGCGTCTGCCTCGGCCTGCAGGCGATCGCGGAAGCCTATGGCGGCGAGTTGCGCCATCTGGCGGTGCCGATGCACGGCAAGCCGTCGCGCATCCGGGTGCTGGAGCCGGGCCTCGTCTTCTCCGGCCTCGGCAAGGAGGTGACGGTCGGCCGTTACCACTCGATCTTCGCCGATCCCTCGACGCTGCCGCGCGATTTCATCATCACCGCCGAAAGCGAGGACGGCACGATCATGGGCATCGAGCACGCCAAGGAGCCGATTGCCGCCGTGCAGTTCCACCCGGAATCGATCATGACGCTTGGCGGCGATGCCGGCATGCGGATGATCGAGAACGTCGTGGCGCATCTGGCGCGCCGGGCGAAGACCAAGGCGGCCTGAGGCGAAAAGAGGGCGGCCTGTTGATCGCACTCAGCCTGCCCGTGAAAACCTCTCCGGCGTCGTCCTCGGGCTTGTCCCGAGGATCTGCCTGCGTTCGCAAGCCATTGACGATAAGGAATATATCTCATGTGCTTGGATCAGCGAGGCAATGCTAGCGTCTCGACAAACGAAAAGGGCGGCCTCATGGACCGCCCCTTCGTATTTCCAGACAGGAACTCGCTCAGATATCGGCCTGCGAGGTGATGATGCGCGAAACCAGGCCGTAGCTCTTGGCTTCTTCGGCGGAGAGCCAGTAGTCGCGATCCGTATCCTTGGCGATCTTTTCGATCGGCTGGCCGGTGGCGTCGGCGAAGATGCGGTTGAGGCGCTCGTTCATCTTGATGATTTCGCGGGCCTGGATCTCGATGTCGGATGCCATGCCGCGGGTGCCGCCGGACGGTTGATGCAGCAGGAAGCGGGTGTTCGGCAGGCAAAGGCGCTGTTCCTTGGGAACGCTGACATAGATCAGCGCGCCGGCGGAGGCGACCCAGCCCGTGCCGATGATCCAGACCTTCGGCTTCACGAACTTGATCATGTCGTGGATGGAATCGCCCGATTCCACATGGCCGCCCGGCGAGGATACGAAGATGCGGATGTCGTCGTCGCTGGCGGCGGCGAGCGCCACGAGCTGCGAGCATACCTTCTGCGACAGTTCCTGGGTGATGCCGCCGTAGATGAAAATGGACCGCGACTTGAAAAGGTTGGCTTCCGCTTCCTTGCCCAAAGGCGTTTCTGTCTTCTTGTCGTCTTCGTCGCTCATGCGCGCATCTCCAGCGTGAATTTCGTCTCTTCCGCACATAGTGCTATTCGATGCGTAAAACAATGCGCGAAAAAGACAAGCGGAAGAACAGGCGAAGAAAGTCTTCCCGGCGGCAAAAGCGCCCCTGGCCCCGGAGCTTCGCCTTCGTGCCTGGGGCCGCTCAGGCTTCCTTGACCTTGACGCGCACGCCGTGCGCTTCTTCGCTTTCCGGTTCGACATGGATGACGACACGGGCGCCGGGATGGGCGGCCTTGATGGCATCCTCCAGCCGGTCGCAGATGTCGTGCGCCTTTCCGACCGGCATGGTGCTCGGCACGACGATGTCGAAGGCGACGAAGGTGACCGCGCCGGCGCGGCGGGTGCGCAGGTAGTGCACGCCGAGCGAACCGGCGGCATTGGCGCTGATCGCCTCCTTGATCACCTTTTCTTCGTCGAGTTCCACCGCTTTGTCCATGAGGCCGTCGATGGAATGGGAAATCACCTTCCAGCCCTGGAAGAGGATGTTGAGCGACACGAGGATGGCGAGTGCGGGGTCGAGGATCGCATACCCGGTCACCAGAGCCAGCACCAGGCCGATGAGCACGCCGACCGAGGTGACGACATCGGAATTGATGTGATGGCCGTCCGCCGTCAGAGCCGGGGAGCGGTATTTCTTGCCGGCGCGGATCAGCAGGTATGCCCAGGCGGCGTTGATGGCCGCGGCCAGCATGTTGATGCCGAGGCCGAGCGCCGGCGCCTCCGGCAGGGTCGGTGCCCACAGATGCGGGATTGCTTCCTGGACGATCATCAGCGCCGCAACGACGATCAGCACGCCTTCGACGACCGCGGAGAGATATTCCGCCTTGTGGTGGCCGTAGGGATGGTCCTCGTCGGCCGGCTTCTGGGCATAGCGGATGACGAAGAAGGCGATGAAGGCGGCGACGACGTTGACCGTCGATTCCAGCGCGTCGGAGAGCAGCGCCACCGAACCGGTGAACCACCAGGCGAGGAGCTTCAGACCCATCACGCCGAAGGACAGGGGAATGCCCCAGAAGGCGAGGCGCCGGACGATCGTGTTTCCGGGATTGCTCATCGGTTTTTCCCATGCAGATGCCAATGAATTGCAGAAAAAAGGCCCCTGGAACGGCAAAACCGTCTGCGCGGATGTCGCGCAGACGGTTTTGGTTCTCCTGGCGGCCTTTTCGACCTGTTGCGGCTTGTTTAACGGGGAATGCCGCGGAAGGCAATTGATGTTTTCATGACATGGCAAAGGGCCGGGAGACCCGGCGGAAAGCCGGCGCGGAATCGGGTGCCACGGCGCAATCCGGGCTCGTTTTCCATAAAATATTCCGCTGCCGAGGCGGCTTTGCTGCGGGGCAAGCCTTGCCTTTGACGCCGGCCTGATGCTCCATGCACTGCCGTGCAGCCAAGAGTCCCGCCATGTTGAAAGATTTTTCCGTCCAGAGTTTCTTTATGGGATGCCTGACGGCGTTCGTCGGCTTCGCCAGTTCTTTTGCCGTGGTGCTCCAGGGGCTGAAGGCGGTCGGCGCGACGGATGTCGAGGCGGGCTCCGGCCTGATGGCGCTGTCGATTTCCATGGGGCTTTGCGCCATCGTGCTCAGCGTGGCGACGCGCCTGCCGGTGAGCATCGCCTGGTCGACGCCGGGTGCCGCACTGCTGGCGACGACCGGCGCGGTGGCCGGCGGCTTTCCCGCCGCCGTCGGTGCTTTTATTGTCTGCGCCGCGCTGATCGTCGTGGCCGGGTTGTTCAAGCCGCTTGGCCGCGCCGTCGCCGCTATTCCCGCGCCGCTTGCCAATGCCATGCTGTCGGGGGTGATCATCGGCCTCTGCTTTGCGCCGGTGAAGGCGATCGCCTTCAATCCGCTGCTCGGCCTGCCGATCGTCATCACCTGGATCGTCGTCGGCGCCTTCAAGCGGCTGTTCGCCGTGCCGGCCGCACTCTTGGCCTTCGTGCTGGTGCTGGTCTTCGGCGTCGATATCCCGCCGGAAGCGCTGGCCGCCTGGAGCCGGTCGCTGGTGCCGCCGGTCGAGTTCGTGACGCCGGTCTTCAATCTTGCCGGACTGGTTTCGATCGCCCTGCCGCTGTTCATCGTCACCATGGCCTCGCAGAACATTCCCGGCATCGCGGTGCTGAAGGTCAATCACTACGATCCGGTGCCGGGCCCGCTCTTTGCCGTCACCGGCCTGTTCTCGCTGTTCAGCGCTCCCTTTGGTGGCCATGCGGTCAATCTGGCGGCGATCACGGCGGCGATGTGCGCCGGTGCCGATGCCCATGCCGATCCGAAACGGCGCTACTGGGCGGCGATCATCGGTGGGGTGGGTTACGTCATTCTCGGCCTGCTGGCCGGTGCGGTCACCACCTTCGTGGCGCTGGCTCCGCCGGTGCTCATCCAGGCGGTCGCCGGGCTGGCGCTGGTCGGTGCCTTTTCCGGTTCTGCGGTTTCTGCCTTCAAGGAGCCGGAGACCCGTGAGGCCGCCGCGATCACCTTCCTCGTCACCGCCTCCGGCGTCTCCTTCGCCGGCATATCCGGTGCCTTCTGGGGCCTGTTGGGGGGCGGGGCGATGATGGCGCTGCAGCGGCTCGTGCCGCGCGGGTGATTCGCTCCGTGCGGCAGTATCCGCAATTGACAGTGTTGCGTTGCAGAGACAGCGGTTTGCGGCGCAAGGACATTCGAAACAACTGCACTTGCCTCCCGCAGCCCTTGCCGTTATACATCCGTGCATGAACATCGTCGAAGCCATCACGTCTGACCGTTTTGCGACCCGCTGCTTTGCAGCCGGCGCGTCGGCGTCTGCGCTTTCCTCGCTTCTTCTTCTCGACCTTACGCGCGGTTGCCGGGTCCGTTGAGGAGCGCCCGGCGGCCGATCCCGCCTTGGCGAAGCTCCTCGAAACATCACCCTTATGAAGAGATTTGACCCGCAAGGTCAGCATTTGCCGTCGCAAAATCGCGACCGATGAGCTAAGAGGCTCCGCAAATGCCCGAAATTGAAGAGATGAAGACGATGGACGCGAAGACCCATTCCCAGAAAAAGGGCATGCCGGAAGCGGCAATCAAGTATCAGGCCTATCCGCAGATCAACATTCCGGACCGCACCTGGCCGTCGAAGACGATTATCAAGGCGCCTGTCTGGTGCTCGGTCGACCTGCGCGACGGCAACCAGTCGCTGGTCAACCCGATGGGCCACGACCGCAAGGCGCGGATGTTCCAGCTGCTGCTGGACATGGGTTTCAAGGAAATCGAGATCGGTTTCCCCTCCGCCTCGCAGACCGATTTCGATTTCGCCCGCTGGTGCGTCGAAGAGGGCAACGTGCCTGACGACGTGTCGTTGCAGGTCCTGGTACAGTGCCGCCCGGAACTGATCGCCCGCACCTTCGAGGCTTTGCAGGGCGCCCATCAGCCGATCGTGCATTTCTATAACTCGACCAGCGAATTGCAGCGTCGCGTCGTGTTCGGCAAGGATGTCGCCGGCATCAAGCAGATCGCCGTCGATGCCGCCAAGATGATCACCGACATGGCCGCCAAGGCCGGTGGTGGTTTCCGTTTCCAATATTCACCGGAAAGCTTCACCGGCACCGAGCTGGACGTGGCGCTGGAGATCAGCAATGCCGTCATCGAGGTCATCCAGCCGACCCCTGAGAACAAGCTGATCCTCAACCTGCCGTCGACCGTCGAGATGGCGACGCCGAACGTCTATGCCGACCAGATCGAGTGGATGTGCCGCCGCATCGACAACCGCGAGAACATCATCGTCTCGGTTCACCCGCACAATGACCGCGGCACCGGCATCGCCGCGACCGAACTGGCGCTGATGGCCGGCGCCGACCGTGTCGAAGGCACGCTGTTCGGCAATGGCGAGCGCACCGGCAACGTCGACGTCGTCACCCTGGCGCTGAACATGTTCACGCAGGGCGTCGATCCGGAGCTGGATTGCTCCGACATCGAACGCATCAAGTCCGTCTACGAATATTCCAACGAGATGGTCATTCCCGAGCGCCACCCTTACGTCGGCGAACTGGTCTACACCGCCTTCTCCGGCTCGCACCAAGATGCGATCAACAAGGGCATGAAGGCGATCAAGGTGGCCAACAAGTCCCTGTGGGAAGTGCCTTACCTGCCGATCGATCCGCGCGACGTCGGCCGCACCTACGAGGCGATCATCCGCATCAACTCGCAGTCCGGCAAGGGCGGCATCGCCTATATCCTGCAGCAGGATTACGGCATCAACCTGCCGCGCAACCTGCAGGTGGAATTCCGCGAGGACATCCAGCGCATCACCGACGAGGAAGGCAAGGAACTGCCCTCGAAGAGCATCTACAACCGCTTCATGGAGCGTTATGTCGAGCAGCCGAATGCCCGCCTGAAATTCGTCGACCACCATACCTATCCGGTGTCGGAGCAGAAGGGCGTGCGCATCGTCGCGGCCGAGATCACCGATGGCGGCGAGACGAAGCGCATCGAAGGCCGCGGCACCGGCCCGATCGACGGCTTCATCAACGCGCTGTCGATCTACCTGAACATCGATCTCTCGGTGGCCGATTACTCGGAGCACTCGCTGCAGCACGGCTCGAACGCCGCGGCCATCGCTTATGTCGAGGTTGAATATCCGGGCGGCAAGCTGTTTGGCGCCGGCGTCAACACCAACATCGTCGCCGCATCGCTCGAAGCGATCGTTTCGGCAGCGAACCGGGTGTTGGAGGAACGTGCGAAAGGCTGATCCATGACCCTGAATGCCGTCATCGCCGGAAACTTCCAGAAGGCCGCGCCATTGGTGTTGCTGCATGGTTTCGGCGGTGGCGCATTTTCCTGGGACGGGATCGCTGCCAGCCTGCAGGGCGACCATCCCGTCATTGCCTATGACCTGCCGGGGCACGGCGCCTCGCTGGACAGCGATTCGATCGGCGGGGCAGGGCGGATGGCGAAGGCCATCCTTGCCGACCTCGACCATCGCGGCGTCGGCCGCTTCCATCTGGCCGGCCATTCGCTCGGCGGCGCCGTTGCCGCCCTCCTGGCGCTTCGAAATCCCGAGCGTGTGGCTTCGCTTGCGCTGCTGGCGCCGGGGGGCTTCGGACCGGCAATCAATCATCGCGCTCTTCACCGCTTCGCTATGGCGAAAACCGAAGCGGCGCTTGTCGGTGCTCTCGAAGCCATGATTGGTTTCAACGCCGTCTTTCCCGCAGAGTCGATGGGAAAGATGCTGGCCGATCGCCGCCAGCCGGGCGCCATGGCCGCGCTGGAGGCGATCTTTGCCGCCATGTTCGTCGATGCCCGCGCCGAACAGAAAAAGCAGGGCCGCCTGCCGACGGATGCGCTATCGACGCTGAAGATGCCGATCCGGCTGCTGTGGGGCGAGGAGGATAACATCCTGCCCGTGGTGCAGACGGAAGACCTGCCGGCCAATGTCCTCGTCTGGCGCCTGCCCGAGGCCGGCCACATGCTGATCGAGGAATGCGCCGAAGACGTGCTCGCGGCGATCCATGCCAATCTGGACGACGCCTTCTGACGTAAGCCACTAAAACGTTTCAGATCTGGGTCGAAACCTTTTCGGCGATCTTTGTCAACGTCGCTTCCGACGAGGGGCCGACAACGACGTAGGCGACCGCGCCCTTGTGCCAGGAAACGAGGCCGATGTCGTCCTTGATGGTTTCATCGAAACCATCATCGGTGCTGTCGCCGTTTTTCATGAAACAGATGGCGATGATGTCGTTTTCCTGGTTGCGGTAGAGGAGCTGCGCCACCGGCTTGCCCTGCGCGACCAGCAGGCGCGCGCCCTTGAATTCCAGCCCGTCCGGGGCGAGGTCGGGCAGCTTGAAGCCAACGCCGACGCTGTCGGTCAGCCAGCTGACGATGTGGTCGGCTTCCGACGGCGGCACTTCGGCCAGATGGCGCTGCTGGCGGGCATAGACACGGTGATAGGCGGCGATATCGTCGAGCCAGTTTTTCTGTACGGGCGCCTGCGCCATTTGAACCGGCACATCGGGCACGTAACTGCCGGCCCCGAGAAAATAGCCGATACCACCGCCGACCACCAACAGGGCGAGACAGGCTGCCATGGCTTGAGGTTGCATCAGCGCCGAGACGAAATGCGAACGCAAGCCGTTGCTGCGGCTTGCGTTTTGCTGCGGCGGTTCGGTTTTCTTGATCTTGCGGACAAGGGCCAGGGGCACCGGTTCCTTCAGAAATTCCTCGAAGGCGATGTTGCCGATTTCAGAGCCGCGTTTCAGCCGGTCGTACAGTTCCCGCGCTTCACTGTTGGTGGCGATCAGGCGTTCGAGCTCTTCCTTCTCGTCATGCTGCACTTCACCGTCGAGAAGTGCGGAGAGGCGCACGTCCAGCGGTTGCTTCCGAAGGTCGTTCATTCCTGTCACGCCCTCCTTTCAGTATCGCCGGTCACCATCGCCGACAGGCGAAGGCGGGCGGTCGAGAGGCGCGACATGACTGTTCCGATCGGAATGCCGAGGATATCTGCGGTTTCCTTGTAGCTGTGGCCTTCAACGTTGACGAGAACGAAGACGCTGGACAGCCCCTCCGGCATCGACATGATCATCTTGTTCAGCTGGTGCGCGTAAACTGCCTTCTCCCCGGCAGCATCGACGATCAGTTCGTTCTGTTCGCCGGCATCGACCGTGCCTGCGCCGGAACGCACCTTTCGTTTTCTGACTTCATCCACCCAGAGATTCCTGGTCATCGCATAAATCCAGCTTTCAAGCCGCCCTTCGCCGTTCCAAAGGTGGCTCTTGGTTATTGCCCGCTCGCAGACCTCCTGCACCAGGTCGTCGGCGTCGCTTGCGTTGCGTGTCAATGTCATGGCGAAACGGCGCACCTTTGGCAGCAAGCTGACCAGGTCGCGTCTGATGTCGTTGTATGCAGCCGTCTGATGCATTGCTCTTCCACTAGAAACGTACAGGACCAATTTTTTATTCGATAATGTGGTCTCTTGCCAGAAATCATGGCCCTGTGCGGTTTCCTGGGGAACGCCGTCGCAGAAACATGAGCCTGTAGGCATGACGCATCGGCGACTGGTATGGAACATTTGCCTGCTGGTCCGCAAGCATGCAACGATGAAGAGGACGCAGTTTCCCACGTCCTCCCTATCAATTTTATCTTTACATTCAAGTGAAGGCCCTTTTATGGCCTTCGGGCATACTCAATATGTGCCGTATCCGTTCAGCGATTGCAGCAGCGAGCGATAGGCCCAGCTGTTTTCTCCGCCGCGATCGCGAATCTCCACCAGCTGCACCTTGGCGCCATCGACGTCGCCCTGTTCGACCAGCGCCTGGCCCATATAGGAGCGGGCGAGGATGTAGTTGGCGTCGTTGGCGATGGCGCGACGATAATACTGCATGCCGATGTCCATGCGGCCGGCCTTGCGGTTGGCGTAGCCGAGATAGTTCAGGATGCGCGGGTCGTCCTGGTTGCTGGCCAGTTCGAGAACATGGATGGCATGATCATACTGGCCGGCATAGGCGAATTCACGCGCCGCCTTGTAGAGCTGGTCGTCGTTGAAGCCGCTTTTCGGCGGATCGACGCATTCCTTCTTGTCCTTGTCGAAAACCTTGCCGTCCTTGCACTCGGCGGCAGTGTCGGTCGATTGCACCGGCGTCGCGGGCGTGGCCGCCTCGGCGCATTCCTTCTTTTCGGCGTCCCAGATCTTGCCATCGGTGCAGACTGTGGTGGTTTCGGTCGTTTCCGGCGGCTTGGTGGCGTCGGTTTCTTCGCCGGCGGCAAAGGCGGCCGGGGCGGACAGACTGAAGATGATGGCGGCGGCATAAGGCAATGTGGAGAGAATGTTTCGGGCTGGCATGCGTCGATCCTCCAGGGCGAGCAGAATGCTCGACGGCAGGAGACAACAACTGCCTACCGTCTTCAAGCAGAAACGGATGAGAGGCGCCGGCTATTCGGAAAAAGTCGTGACGTTTTCAAGCCCTACGGAATGGCCGTCGGCGGTCAGGGCATGGCGCTCGCAGACAAGCCGCCAGGCGCTCGGCGAACCGGAGATGTGGAACAGGTTGTAGGCGGCCCGCGGCTTCTTGCCGCCCGGTCCCTGGGAGGCCGAGGCGATGCCGACGACCGGGACGTTGCCGGTCTGGCCGCGCAGCCAGTTCACGGTGTTCAGGTGCGTATGGCCGTGCAACACCAGTTCGGCGCCGCCGGTGGAGATCGCTGCGGCAAAACGACGGATGCCGATCATGCGCTTGTGCGCCGGCGTGGCGCCGCGGATCGGCGGATGGTGGATCATCACCACGCGGAACAGCCCGGCCTCGCCTGCCGCCCGCAACATGTTGACGGTTTCGCGCGCCTGGCGGCGGCCGAAATAACCGCTGGCGGAAAAGGGTGGCGTCGCAATCGACGTGGAACAGCCGACCAGCGCCACCGGGCCGCGCACCCGCAGGTAGGGAAAGATCTTGCGTTCGCTGTCCCAGGTGGGCGGCTGGTTGTCGCCGCGCACGTAATCGTACCAGGCGTTCATCGCCTTGTCGTGGGCGCCCCAGACATAGGCGTCGTGGTTGCCCGGCACGACGGATGTCGTCTCCGGCGGGCCGACTTCTTCCAGCCAGTCGGCTGCGGCGCGGATTTCAATGCCGGTCGCGAGGTTGACGAGGTCGCCGGTAATCGCCAAATGATCCGGTTGCCGGGCCTCGATATCGTCGAGCAGCATTTCCAGTGTGTTGGTGAAAAGGTGCTTGCGCCTGTTCCGGTGCCAGTTCACAAAGCCGGTGATCCGTTTGGAAGCCAGTTCGCGAAATGTGAGTTTGGGCAACGGGCCGAGATGAACATCGGATATGTGAGCAAGTTTGAACATGGGGCACACATAAAGATGGGACGTATAAGGGGCAAGTCAAATGAATGTTGACCGACGGGCGCGATTGAAGGCGACCGGCATCCGCATCTTCACCCGGATGCTGCATCGCTATTTCGCGCTGACCCGCGGCATGACGCTTGGCGTGCGTGGCGCCTGCTTCGACGAGCAGGGCCGCATCTTCCTTGTGCGCCACACCTATGTGCCCGGCTGGTACCTGCCGGGCGGCGGCGTCGAATATTACGAGACGGCGGAGGAGGCTCTGGAAAAGGAACTGCGCGAGGAAGGCAACCTGGTGATGACCGAGCGGCCGAAACTGTTCCACGCCTATTTCAACCGCAGCGCCAGCAAGCGCGACCACGTCCTGCTTTACCGCGTCAACGTCATCCAGACCACGCCGAAGATCCCCGACCGCGAGATCCGCGAAAGCGGCTTCTTTTCGCTCGATGCATTGCCGGAGGATGCCGCCGCCTCGACGCGCAGCCGGGTGGCGGAACTGCGCGGCGTGCATGATCCGGTCAATCTGTGGTGAGCGGTCTCAGGCCGCCGTCGCCACCGTCGAGAGTGTCTCGCGCCCGTGCGGGCGGGTGAAATCGAGCTCCGGGCCAACCGGCACAATGCCGGTCGGATTGATCATCAGGTGGCTGCGGTAATAGTGGTGCTTGATGTGCCGCAGGTTGACCGTCTCGGCGACACCCGTCACCTGGTAGAGATCGCGCAGGTAGGCCGAGAGATTGGCATAGTCGTCGATGCGGCGGATGTTGCACTTGAAGTGTCCGACATAGACCGCGTCGAAGCGCACCAGCGTGGTGAACAGCCGCCAGTCGGCTTCCGTCAGCCTGTTACCGGCGAGATAACGCTGCTTTTCCAGGCGCTTGTCGAGTGCATCCAGCGTTTCGAACAGTTTCAGGACGTTCGCCTCGTAAGCCTCTTGCGTGGTGGCGAAGCCGGCCTTGTAGACGCCGTTGTTGACCGTGTCGTAGACGAGCGTGTTGATGTCATCGATCTCGCTGCGCAGGGCTTCCGGGTAATAATCGTCGGAATTGCCGGTCAGGCCGTTGAAGGCGCTGTTGAACATGCGGATGATTTCGGCCGATTCGTTTGAGACGATCGTGCCGGTCTTCTTGTCCCACAACACCGGCACGGTGACGCGGCCGGAATACTGCGGATCGGCCTTGGTGTAGACCTGCCAGAGGAAATCGGCGCCGAACAGCGGATCCGGCGTTGCGCCGTCTCGATCGTGAAACTCCCAGCCGTTCGAGAGCATCAGCGGATCGACGGCCGTCACCGGAATGATGTCCTCCAGCTTCTTCAGCGTGCGGAAGATCAGCGTGCGGTGCGCCCAGGGGCAGGCGTAGGAGACGTAAAGATGATAACGGTCCTTTTCCGCCTTGAAACCGCCGCTGCCGCTCGGGCCGGCCGAGCCGTCGGCGGTCACCCAGTTGCGGAACTGCGAGGCGGCGCGCTTGAAATGCCCCTGGTTTTCCTTGGTATCGTACCAGACATCCTGCCAGACACCCTCGACCAACCTGCCCATCGTCTTTCTCCTTAAACCTGTCTTGTCCTAAGAATAGGGATTGCAGCGGGCTTGGCGAGTGCGCAAAGTTTGAACGATGTGTTTTTCGATTGGACAAACGTTATTTTTCTGCTATCCGCTTTGCACTCTCTTTTGGGAAACCACGATTCATGACTGCGCCACGGAACCTGCGACGACGCTGATGATCCCGGACGCCTGAGGGCGTCACCGAGGCCATTTTCCCTGTCCGCATTTTCTGGTTCAGTCTCTTCATGAAAAATCACGATCTGGTTTACCTCACCGAGGACGCGTCGCATGATGCCGTCATCGAACTCATCAACGCAGAAGCATTCGGTCCTGGCCGGTTTGTGAAGGCAGCAGCGCGCATCCGCGAGCAAGGCCCGCACGACCGCTCGCTCTCCTACATCTGCGCCGACGATGGCGAGACCATCGCCTCCGTGCGGATGACGCCGGTGCTGGCCGGCGGCGTGCATGGCCATCTGCTCGGTCCGCTGGCGGTGCGGCCGTCGCACAAGAACATGGGTATCGGCCGCGAGTTGGTGCGGATTGCGGTGGAATCGGCGCGGCGCAAGGGCTCCGAAGCGGTGATCCTGGTCGGCGATCCGCCCTATTACCAGCCGCTCGGCTTCGAAAAGGTCGGCTACGATGCGCTGGCATTCCCCGGCCCCGTCGATCCCGGCCGCGTGCTGGTGGTGCCGATGGTTTCCGACACCCATGCCCGGCTCAAGGGCGTGATCGCCTGGCGGGATTGCCGGGCGGATGCGATCGAGGCCGAAGTGGTGGAGCGGATCCTCAGGCGAGCATGATGCCGGGACGCTCTTCGAGGCGTTTCTGCAGGAACCAGCGGGTGCGGCCGGGCGGAAAGCCGGGCAGGGCGCCGAAGACGGTGTAACCCTGCCTCTGATAGGCCGCAAGCGCCGTTTCGCTGAACGTATCGATCCACGCGCCGCCGCAGCCGCGCCTTCGCGCTTCACTTTCGGCGGCGGCGAGCAATTGCGCGGCGATGCCGCGGCCGCGTAGCGCCTCGGGCACGAACAGCCATTGCACGTAAAGCCATGTCCAGGCCGTGAAGCCGGCGAGCCCGCCGACCACCACGCCGCTTTCGTCGCGCAGCAGCACCGCAAGGCCCTGCCGTTCGGAGGGGCCGACATCGGCGGCGTTAAACGCTGTCAGCGCATCGCCGATGGCGGCAAGTTCGGCCGCTTCGGGCGCATCGGTCACGTCAAGGCGGAAGCCGGCGCCGGTGGTCATCGGCCCTCGCGCCACCACATCGAAGCGAAAGCGAAGAGCAGCACGGCCGCGCCGAGGAAACCGGCGAAGAGCGGCAGGGTGTTGATGCCCTTCAGCACCGTCTCGTCGGTCATGCGGATGGTCAGGCGGTCGGGATCGGCGGTGCGCACCTGTCCGCGCACCGGCAGGATCGACGGCAGCGTCAGCGCGCCGGCGGCATCGGTGACGCGGGTGATCAGGCCGTGCGTCTTTTCCGCCAGCGGCAGCAGCGTTTCCGTCGTCGAGACCATGGCCTTGAACTCCGGCGCGTCGACGGCGCCGACATGCACCAGCGTCGAAAGCTCGCCGTTGGCGATCTCGAACAGGCCCGTCTCGTCCATGCGCTGCTCCGCCCGGTAGAGGCCGGGGGCGGACAGCGTCATGGCGACGCTCTCGGTCCTGCCCGAGGGATAACGGATCGTCGCCGGGCCGGGATCGTCGCCGATGGTCTGGCGGGTAATTTCCAGCGTCCGGCCGGAGGCGCGCGCCGTCAGCGCTTCTTCCTCCAGCGCCGGCTCCTTCATCAGCCAGTGGGCGATGCGGCGATAGAGCGCCACATGCGGGCCGCCGCCTTCGAAGCCGCGGGCCCAGAGCCAGCCCTGGTCCGACAACAGCATGGCGACGCGGCCTTCACCGGCGCGGTTAAGCACCAGGAGCGGATGGTCGTCGGCGCCGACCATGACCGTCTGGCCTTGCGGCCGCTCGACGTCGACGGTGCGGAACCAGCGGCCCCATTGCGGCGGCTCCTGGTCGGCGCCGTCGAGGCCGCGGGTGACAGGGTGCTTCTTGCCGGCCTCGGACAGGCGCGGATAGAAGGGTTTTTCGTCCATCACGCCGGTGGGGGCTGCCGGCAGCACCACGGAAAGCGGCGTCATGGCGATGGAATCCTCGCCCGCATGTTCCGGCCCGGCGGCGATCAGCAGCGCGCCGCCCTTTTCCACATATTGGGCGATGTAGTCGTAATAGAGGATCGGCAACACGCCGCGGTGCTGGTAGCGGTCGAAGATGATCAGGTCGAAATCGTTGATCTTCTCGACGAAAAGCTCGCGGGTCGGGAAGGCGATCAGCGACAGCTCGTTGATCGGCGTGCCGTCCTGCTTTTCCGGCGGCCGCAGGATGGTGAAGTGCACGAGGTCGACGGCGGCGTCCGACTTCAACAGGTTACGCCAGGCGCGCTCGCCGGCATGCGGCTCGCCGGAGACCAGCAGCACGCGCAGGTTCTCGCGGATGCCTTCGATCAGGTGGACGGCGCGGTTGTTGGCGGCCGTCACCTCGCCGGCCACTTCGGCGACGGAGAATTCGAGCACGTTGTTGCCGCCGCGCGGCACCTTGAAGCTGAAGGGCGTGTCCTGGCCGGGCGTGGCGGAAATCGTGGCGATCTCGGCGCCGTTCATCTTCACCGTGACGGTTGCCGCGCCGCCGGGGCCGGGACCGTCGTCAAAGACGCGCAGCGTCAGCTCTTGGTCCTCGTTGACTATACCGAACCGCGGCGCGCGGACGATCTCGACGCGCCGGTCGAACTCGTCCGCCTTGCCGGTGATCAGCCCGTGCAGCGGCGCGTCGAAGCCGAGCGCCTGGTTGGCGTTGGGCAGGTCGTGGATCTGGCCGTCGGTGATGAAGATCGCCCCGCCGATGCGCGCCGGCGGCACGTCGGAGACGGCGGAGGACAGCGCGGTGAACAGCCGCGTCGAGGGCGAATCCGAGGTCTCGTCGTCGGCCGCTTCGACGAAGCGGGGCTCGATGCGCGGGAAGCGGGCGAGGCGTTCCTTGATGCCGGCCAGCGCCTCGTCGGTCATCGCCTGCCGTTCCGGCGTCTGCTGGCTCTGGCTGCGGTCGACGATAACGGGGACGACGGTGGAGAGCTGTTCGCGATCCTCCTGCATCAGGAGCGGGTTGGCAAGCGCCGCGAGCAGGGCGAAACCGGCCAGCGTTCGGACCAGCGTGCCACGCACGCCGCGCCACAGGCCGAGGCCGGCCAGCGCTGCCACGAGGACGGCGAGCCCCGCCAATACGAGCCAGGGCAGGAAGGGGTCGAAACCGATCGTCATGTCATTGCCCCAGGCGTTCGAGCAGGGCGGGGATGTGCACCTGGTCGGCCTTGTAGTTGCCGGTGAGCATGTACATCATGATGTTCACGCCGGTGCGGAAGGCATAGTCGCGCTGCGTTTCGTCCGGCGGCACGGTGGGCAGCACGGCGGCGCCGTTGGCGTCGATCGCCCAGGCGCCGGCGAAATCGTTGCCGGTGATCATGATCGGCGACACGCCGTCGCCGCTTTGCGTGCCGGCGCTGCTGCCGTTGCGGGCATCCTGCCGGGCTTCGATCCATAGCGGGCTGCCGGAGTAGCGGCCGGGGAAATTCGACAGCAGGTAGAACGACTTGGTCAGCACGTGGTCGGTCGGCACCGGCTCCAGCGGCGGGATGTCGAGATTGCCGAGGATCGCCTGCAGCCGCTCGCCGTTGGCGGTCGGCGCGCCCGAGGTGTCGAGCGCGCTGAACTGGTCGCGCGTATCGAACAGCACGGTGCCGCCGGCGCGCATATAGGCGTCGATGCGGCTGATCGTGCTGTTCGACGGCATCGGCGCCGAGGCGGAGATCGGCCAGTAGATGATCGGGAACAGCGACAACTCGTCCTTGGAGATGTCGACGCCGACCGGCGGCGAGGGCTCCAGCGTCGTGCGGTAGGTGAGGTAGTCGGTCAGGCCGTTGAGGCCGAGCTCCGACATGCGGTCGACATCCGGCTCGCCGGTGATGACATAGGCGAGGTGGGTGTTGTTGAGCCGTTCCATGATGATGTCGTCGCCGGGCTTGCTATCGTCCGCCCGTGCCTCGCTCATCGGCAGGAGTGTGGCGGCGGCGAAGGCCGAAACGAGGATCATGGCAGCGCCGGCGGCGGGCCGCAGGCGGCGGGCGAAAGCACCACCCATGAACAGCACGATGAGTGAATCCGCGACCAGCAGCAGGAAGGCCAGCGTGAACAGCGCCGGCTTGGCCGACCAGGCCTCTTCGCCGATCAGGCTGTCGAGCGTCACCGCCATGCCGGCGGTGGCCGGATCGAGCCGCTGCAGCGTGGTGCCGGCTGGCAGCAGGTTCAGCGCGGTAAATCCGTCCTCGCTGCCGTAGAGGCCGGGCGGGTTGTCGAAGGTCGAGGCGACTTTGGAGAGGTCACGGTGCGGATCGAGCGGCTTGGCGTCGCCGGTCTCGGTGGAGAGCACACCCTCGGCGGTCAGCAGGCGGAAGGGCGGCAGCGCCTCCGCCGTCGTGGCAGCGCCGGTTTCGGCCGAAGCGCCGCCGGAGCGCGACAGCTGCACGATGCGGCGCAGCATTTCGACGAAATGGCCCGAGATCGGCAGGTCCGACCAGGTGGCTTCGGCGCTGACATGGAACAGCACGATGCGGCCGCCGTTGACGTTGCGCACCGTCACCAGCGGCGTGCCGTCGGCAAGGCTCGCCCAGGTGCGCTCGGCGAGATCCGGCGTCGGCTCGGCCAGCACCTGGCGCTTCACCAGGATGCCGTCCGGCCGCGCCATGCCGGCGAAGGGGCCGAAGGCGGGGAAATCGGCAAGCGGCTGCGGCTCGGCCCAGGAGAGGGCGCCGCCGAAGGCGCGTTCGCCCTGGCGCAGGATCACCGGCACCAGCGGATCGTCGGCGGGCGCGGCAGCAAGGCGCGGGCCGGCAAAGCGGATCAGCGTGCCGCCATTGGCGATCCAGCGCTGCATCGGCTCGTAGGTTTCAGCCGGCAGGCGGCCGATATCGGCCATGATGACCACGGACGGGTTGCCGGCAAGGATTTCCGGGATCGACTGGGCAAGATCCGGCACCTTCGGCTCGATCAGGTCGGCATAGGGCTGCAGGGCACGGTTGATGTAATAGAGCGGCGACAGCAGCGGCTGGAAGTCGTCGCCGGCCTCGCCCGTCAGCAGGGCGACGCGGCGGCGTTTGAAGCCGTCGTCGAGCAGGTGCACGCTGCCGGCGCTCGCCTGTCCCTCGATGCTGATGCGGGCGAAGTCGTTGCGCATCTCGAAGGGGGCGGCAATCGTGCCGGCGGCGGCGGTCTCGCCGGCGGCAAAGGCCAGCGCACCGGAAGCGATCGGCCGGCCCTGGCCGTCCTGGGCGATGAGAGTGTAGCTGGCGGCATTCGTGCCGGCGAGGCGGGAGGCGGAGACGGTCATCTGGTCGGCGCCGTTGGCGGCGGCGGTCAGCGCGATGGTCTTGGTGCTGTCGCCTTCGATCAGGCGCAGATCCTGCGGCTTGAGCGTGGCGAGATCGGCAAGCACCGTATCGGTGTCGTCGCTTTTCACGCCGTCGGAGATGAAGGCGATCGTGCCGGGCGTCGTGCCGCCGAGGCTTTCGCGGATCGCCTGCAGGGCGCGGCGGCGGTCGGGCACCAGCGGCTGCGGGCCGGCGGCGGCCAGCTTTTCGCGAGCGGTCGCGGCATTCGCCGGCGTCGCATCATGGTTGCGGTCGGCGGTGAAGACGGTCGATACCGGCACGTCCTGCGCCTCGGCATCGTCAACCAGCGCATGGGCGGTGTCGAGCCGTCGCTGCCAGTCGGCGGCGCTGGCCCAGGAATTGTCGATAAGCAGCACCATCGGCCCGGTCGCCAGCGTCGTGGTGCGCTGGTTGACCACAGGATCGGCGAGCGCCAGGATCACGGCGGCGGCGAGCAGCATGCGCAGCAGCGTCAGCCACCATGGGCTCTGTGCCGGCGTTTCCTCGCGTTTCAGCACGGAAGCCAGGATTTTCAACGGCGGAAAGGCCTCCGTCTGCGGCCGCGGCGGCGTCAGCCTGAGCAGCCACCAGATGACCGGCAGCGACAGCAGCGCCAACAGCACGGCGGGATTGGCGAAGGCGAATGGCAGGGCGTTCACAGCTGCCCTCCATGCGTGGCGCGGCCCGGCATGCCGGAGAGATACATGTGGACGGCCACCAGCGCCTCGGAGGCGAGGTGGTCGGTGCGGTGGCTGACGAAATTCCAGCCGAGATAGCGCAGCGATCCGCCGAGATTCTCCCGCCGTGCGAAATAGGCGCGGCGGTAATCCTCGCGGATGGTCTCGGCGCGCCCGGCGACGAGTTTTTCGCCGGTTTCGGGATCGGTGAATTCGGTGCGGCCGCTATAGGGGAAGGCCTCTTCCGCCGGATCGGCGATCTCGACCACATGGCCGCGCAACCCGCGGCGGGCGAGCGGCGAAAGCCGCGCCATCACTTCGTCGGCGCTGTCGAGAAAGTCACCGATCAGCACGATGTCGCTGGCGCCGCGGATCATCGTCGTGTCCGGCAGGCCGCCGCTGAGCGGCGTGTGCATCAAGGCTGTCGCCAGCCGTTCGGCGGCGTTGCGCGCCGAAATCGGGTCCATGACGCCGGGGCAGCCGATCCGTTCGCCGGAGCGGGCGAGGATTTCGGCGAGCGCCAGCATCAGCACCAAAGCGCGGCTTTCCTTGGATGCCTGCGCGAGCGTCGACTTGTACATCATCGACGGCGACATGTCGGCCCACAGCCAGATGGTGTGCGCTGCTTCCCATTCCCGGTCGCGGACATAGGTATGGTCGTCACGGGCCGAACGACGCCAGTCGATGCGCGACAGGCTTTCGCCATCGGCATAGGGGCGGAACTGCCAGAAATTTTCACCGATGCCGCGCTTGCGGCGGCCGTGCCAGCCGGCGATCACCGTGTTGGCGATGCGCTTGGCCTCGACCATGCAATCCGGCACCAGCACGGCGCGCTGGCGGGCTCGCGTCAGGGCGTCTCGTCCGGGGGTCTGTTCGACGATCTGGCCTATCGAAGCCACGCGGCGCCTCTCCTTTTCAGCCCTTGGCCTGCTTGACCAGCCCGGCGATCACATCGCGCACCGACATGCCTTCGGCGCGTGCCGCAAAGGTCAGCGCCATGCGGTGCTGCAGGATCGGTTCGGCCAGCGCGTGCACGTCGTCGAGCGACGGCGCGAGGCGACCTTCGTAGAGCGCGCGGGCGCGGGCGCAGAGCATCATCGCCTGGCCGGCGCGCGGGCCGGGGCCCCAGGCGACGTGCTTGTCGGTGGCGGCATTGCCGTGGCCGGGGCGGGCGGAACGCACCAGCGCCAGGATGGCGTCGACCACCGCGTCGCTGACCGGCATCTGGCGGATCAGCCGCTGGATGTCCAGCAGCCGTTCGGCGGTCAACACCGTGTCTGGCCTGGCTTCGCTGAGGCCGGTGGTTTCGAGCAGGATCTGCCGTTCGGCGGCCAGTTCCGGATAATCGACGTCGACCTGCAACAGGAAGCGGTCGAGCTGCGCTTCCGGCAGCGGATAGGTGCCTTCCTGCTCCAGCGGGTTCTGTGTTGCGAGCACGTGGAAAGGGGCCGGCAGGTCGAGCCGCTGGCCGGCGACGGTGATGTGGTATTCCTGCATCGCCTGCAGCAGCGCCGACTGGGTGCGCGGCGAGGCGCGGTTGATTTCGTCGGCCATCAGGAGCTGGGCGAAGATCGGCCCCTTGACGAAGCGGAAGGAGCGGCGGCCCTGGTCGTCCTGGTCCATCACTTCCGAGCCGAGGATGTCGGAGGGCATCAGGTCCGGAGTGAACTGGATGCGGTTGGCGGCAAGGCCGAGCACGCCGCCCAGCGTATTGACCAGCTTGGTCTTGGCAAGGCCGGGCACGCCGACCAGCAGCGCATGGCCGCCGGAAAGCACGGCGAGCAGGGTGTTTTCGACCACCTTCTCCTGGCCGAAGATCACCTTGCCGACCTCCCGGCGCACCGAGGCGATATCGGCCAGCGCCGCTTCCGCAGCGGCGACGATGGCCTTTTCGTCAAGGCTCGTCTCGGTGGTCTTCATCATGCCCATCGGGTTCTCCATAAGCTTGCCGGCGCCGGCTGCGAATCGCGTCCTTGGTGCAACCGTTTCTCTCCTTATCAAGTTATTGCCAAGTTGGCGGCTGACAAGCGCGTTTCAAATGACTATCTCGTGAGAGGATCGGAACTCGGACACTGAAAAACCGGCCTAAAGGCAAACCGGGACGCAAAAATGGCAGCAGGCGAAATTAAAGCAACCGAAGATGCCGCGGGGCTTGCCACGCTGATTTCGCGCGCCGCCGCCGATACCGGCGACAAAAACCGCGGCCTTCCGCCGGTTGACCGCTGGAATCCGCCCTTCTGCGGCGATATCGACATGGAAATCCGCGCCGACGGCACGTGGTTCTACATGGGCACGCCGATCGGCCGGGCGCCGCTGGTGCGGTTGTTTTCCACCGTCCTGCGCCGCGACGAGGACGGCAGGACCTACCTCGTCACGCCTGTGGAAAAGGTCGGCATCCGCGTCGTCGACGCGCCCTTCGTGGCGGTGGAGATGAATGTCGGCGAGGAGAACGGCACGCCGCTTTTGACCTTCCGCACCAATGTCGGCGACGTGGTGGCGGCCGGGCCAGAGCACCCCTTGCGGTTTGTCATGCACGGCGAAAACGCCGAACTGAAGCCCTATCTTCTCGTGCGCGGCCGGTTGGAGGCGCTGGTATCGCGGGCCGTGATGTATGACCTGGTCGAGCTGGGCGAGGTCGTGGAGATCGACGGCGTGGCGATGTTTGCGGTGCGCTCCGGCGGCGTCACCTTTCCCGTCATGCCCGCCGACGAACTGGATGCCCTGTCCCGATGAGTGCAGCTCCCCTGTTTTCCGCGGCGGAATTCCGCCGCCGCGCCCTGTCGCAGACGGGTGGTCCCGTCGATCTCTCCTGGCGGGAGCACGGCGATTCCCTGCTCAATCCGGATATGTGGACGAGCCTCGAAGGCTTGAAGCTGCGGGATGCCGCCGTGCTGGTGCCGGTCGTCGACGATGGCGAAACGGCGAAGGTGATCTTCACCAAGCGCACCGCGACGTTGCGCAAGCATTCCGGCCAGATCGCCTTTCCGGGCGGCGCGATCGATGCCGAGGACCGTTCGCCGGAGATGGCGGCGTTGCGCGAGGCGGAAGAAGAAATCGGCCTGGCACCCCGCTTCGTCGAGACGGTGGCGCGGCTTCCGCACTATCTGGCTGCGACCGGCTTCCGCATCACGCCGGTTCTTTCCGTCGTTCGCCGCGGCTTCGACCTGAAACCCAATCCGGCCGAAGTGGACAGCATTTTCGAGGTGCCGCTGTCGTTTTTGATGGACCCGCAGAACCATACGCAGGACAGTACCGTCTGGCAGGGTATCGAGCGGCATTTTTATCGCATGCCCTATGAGGACTGGATGATCTGGGGCATCACCGCCGGCATCGTCCGCACGCTTTACGAAAGGCTTTACGCATGACCAATCTTGCCGGCGAGGACTGGTTTCGCAATCCCGCCCTGACGCGGGTGCTGGCGCTGCTGAACAGCGACGGCGCCGTGGGCCGGGTGGTCGGCGGCGCGGTGCGCAACAGCCTGCTGGGCATTCCCGTCAGCGATATCGACATCGCCACGACGCTGAGGCCGGAAGCGGTGATGGAGCGCGCTGCCGTTGCCGGCGTCAAGGCGGTGCCGACTGGGCTGGCGCACGGCACGGTGACACTGGTCGTCGATGGAACGCCGTTCGAAGTGACGACACTGCGGCGCGACGTCGAGACCGACGGTCGCCACGCGCAGGTGGCCTTTTCCACCGACTGGCAGGCCGATGCGGAACGCCGCGACCTGACAATGAACGCGCTCTACGTCGATGCAAACGGCGACGTCGTCGATCTCGTCGGCGGACTGGCCGATATCGACAGCCGGACGGTGCGTTTCATCGGCGATGCCTCGATGCGGATTGCCGAGGATTACCTGCGCATCCTGCGGTTCTTCCGCTTCTTCGCCCATTACGGTTCCGGACGGCCGGATGCGGCGGGGCTGAAGGCGAGTGCGGCGGCTCGTTCGAAACTCAAGACGCTGTCGGCCGAGCGCGTCTGGTCGGAGTTGAAGAAGCTGCTTTCGGCGGCCGATCCCGGCCGCGCCCTGTTGTGGATGCGCCAGGCCGGCATCCTGACGGAAATCCTGCCGGAAAGCGAAAAATGGGGTATCGACGCCATCCCGGCGCTTGTCGGCACGGAAAAGGCGCTTGGCTGGGATGCCGATCCGCGCCTGCGGCTGGCGGCGATCGTGCCGCCCGATGCCGAACGTCTGGCTGCCATGGCGGCGCGGCTGCGGTTGTCGCGGGAAGAGGCCGGTTATTTCTCCGCCTGGGCGACGGCGCCTGCGGTTGCCGACGACATGGCCGGAACGGCCTTTTCGCGGTTGTTGTACCGGCATGGCGCCGAGGGCATCAAGGTGCGGCTGAAACTGGCGCTGGCATCGGCACGTGTTCGCGCCGAAAATGGCGGTGTCGAAGACATGCAGCGCGCCGGGCGGCTTTCGGATCTTCTCAACCGGGCCGAACGCTGGCAAAAACCCGTCTTCCCTTTGAGCGGTGCCGACGTGCTGGCGGCCGGAATTGCGGCGGGGCCGAAAGTGGGGGAAACCCTGTCGCGTCTGGAAACGGAATGGCTCGATCGCAACTTCTCCGTCGACCGGGCGACGCTGGTCGCCCGGCTGCAGGAGATTGCAAACGGCTGATCAGTGGGCGGGCGCTTCGCTTTCGTTGGCGATACGCGCCTTGATGTTCTCGATCATGTTTTCCCGGATGACGGTTTCGCCATGGGTGTTTCGCATGTGTTCGACGGCGCGGCGGACGATTTCCGCATCGTTTTCGGCGCGGGTATGCCAATCGCAGCCCGGTACCAATGAACCGCATTCAAACAGTCTCATGATCTATCTCCCTGTCGTTTCATGACGGCATAAGCCGTCAGCAAAACGCCCGGCCGGGCAAAAAGTTCATAACCCCGGTGACATCGCTGCGCGGGCGCAAACGCGCCGCGTCTAGTCGGGGATGGCCCACGCCGTGAAGCAGGCCGAGGACTGGTAGTCGGGCAGGGGTTTGTTGGCCGCCTCCGGCGCAGCCTCGCCCAACGAGGCATCGAAAGCCGGGCTGCCGGCCAGCTTGAGCTTCACCTGCTCGACGAAATAGGCGTGGGGCAGATCTATGCCGCTCGAATGGCGCAATTTTTCCGCCAGGCGATCGATGAATTCTGGAGTATCGAGGTGGCGCGACGTATCCTGCGCCGTGCCTGCATCACGCATGTTGGTGTTGGCCGTCATGAAACATCCTCCTCCGATGGAATCACGCAAGGACAACTATAACATGCCGGCCAAGACCGATGAATCGCCAAAATGACGCAGATGATTTCTTGGTTTTAAATATGAAAGTGAATATTTCTACGGCCAGCGCACCGCCGGCGGCAGGGAGGACAGGATGGCTTCGACATTGCCGCCGGTCTTCAGGCCGAAGATCGTGCCGCGGTCGTAAAGCAGGTTGAACTCGACATAGCGGCCGCGGCGGATGAGCTGCTCGTCGCGATCGTCGTCCGTCCAGGGAAGGTTGAAGTTGGCCCGCACGATCTTCGGGTAGACCATCGAAAAAGCGCGGCCGACGTCGCGGGCGAAGGCGAAATCGGCATCCCAGCCGCCCTTCTCCGCATCCGAATGCAGCCAGTCGAAAAAGATGCCGCCTATGCCGCGCGGCTCGTTGCGGTGCTTGAGGAAGAAATAATCGTCGCACCACTGCTTGTAGCGCGGGTAGTCGGCGACCGGATGCCGGTTGCAGGCGATTTCCATCGCCTTGTGGAACAGCACGCTGTCGTCGTCCGTCTGGGTCCGCCGGCGGCCGAGCACCGGGGTAAGGTCGGCGCCGCCGCCGAACCAGTGGCTGCTGGTCACCACCATGCGGGTGTTCATGTGCACGGCCGGCACGTTGGGATTGACCGGATGGGCGATCAGCGAGATGCCCGAGGCCCAGAAGCGCGGATCTTCGTCGGCGCCGGGGATCTGGGCGCGGAATTCCGTCGAGAATTCCCCATGCACCGTGGAGGTGTGCACGCCGACCTTCTCGAAGACGCGGCCGCTCATGATCGACATGCGCCCGCCGCCGCCTTCACCGCCCTCGCGCTGCCATTCCTTCGGCTCGAAACGGCCGGGTTCCTGGTCGCTGAGCGGGCCGGTCAGATCCTGTTCCAGCTCCTCGAAGGTGGCGCAGATATGGTCGCGCAGATGTTCGAACCAGGTCCTGGCGGCCTGCTTCTTGTCTTCGATGTCGTCCGGCAAGCCCTTCGGCAGTTGCGGTCTTTCCATGTCCGGTCTCCCGCGATGCGATCTCGTCTCTCTTGTGCCGCCTTAACCCCGAAGCGCGCAAGCCGCAAGGTCTTAAAGTGATCGGGCCGTCGCGCTGCTGCGCTGCAAAAAGACTCGCCAAAAGCGAATACGGATATTATTTACAACGGGGAAGGTAGAGCGCATGGCGAAAATTCCCGGGCCGCCCGCCCTGGAGGGTTTGAAACGACGGATCGCGCGGCATCGGCAGGAAAGAGCCGATGGCGGCAAAAGCAATTTTGTGCGCGAAACCTTCTGCCTTACGCGCAACGAGGCGCGTGCCAAGGCGCGCGAATGGTTCGATGCCTTCCCCAAGGCGGCCTACTGGACCGAGGTGGAAAGCTGGCGGCAGCTCGAGGGCGACCGTATCGAATTCACCATGCGGCGCCTGCCGACAGCCGATTGACGGCGATCGCTCAAATCTTAACGATTTGTAAAAACGTTCCGAAACTTTTCATCCCTAGCATCGGTTTGGCGACGATTTTAGGCATCGCTCGATGCGTAAGCGGCATGAAGCCGGTCGTCGCCGCCGGATCGCACGACGCGTGCTCCACCCCTGCACGCATCGCTTCCTGTCCGGCGTCCTCCCCCCCATCGCCGGCGTTTTCGTTGACGGATCGCTTACCCCTGGCGCACGGCCATGCCGTTCGGTCCAGGGGGCAGGAGCCGTTGCCGGGCGGCCGGTCGCCGAGCCCGATGTGTATGGCATGTTGTATGATGGATTTTCATTGTCTTCCACCGAGGACGCCGCCGGACGGGCTGCGGCAGCGAGCGATGTCGCGACACTCGGGCTGCAGGCCGCGACGGACATCGTCGCCGAGATCCAGTCGAAACTTATCCATGCGCGCTTCCCGGGTGTCGATCGTGACGTGATCGACGCGGAGATCGCGGTCCTGAAACAGCAACTGCTTGATGTGGCGCAGGCGGCTTCGTTCGATGGCGAGAACTGGCTCGATACCGGCGGATCGTCCCTGGTCAAATCGCTGGTCGCGCCATCGCGGGATCCTCGCGGCCCGGCCGCCATCAGCACCATCCAGTTCGATACCGGGCAAATCCTGCTGATCAGCCGCCAGGATTCCGCCCTCGGGCTTCTGACCCGCTCCTACCCAGGCGTGACGATGAACGGCTGTTCTTTCCTCTATTATCTTCTCGACACGTCGGCCCGGCCCCGCGCCTCGCCGGAGGCCCGCGAGATCGGCATGTCGAGCCTGACGGAAGACGACGAACTCGACGGCATGATCGCCGCCATCGGCGTGCTGCTGGCCGAACCGGTCGAGGCCGGGGAGAAGTTGCGGGCCGCGACTGGCGCGACGGTCGCCGGCGGCGATTATTTCTCCGGCTTGCGCGACATGCTGCAAACCTCGATCGGACGCCGCATCGAAGCGGATCTGCAGCAAGAAGAAGCGAAATCGGAAGCCGAAAAGGCCCAGCAGAAACTGGAGCTTTCCGGCCTCAATATCGCCAACGACCAGTCCCGGACGCTGCGGAGCCTCTGTCGGTAGGGCAGACGACCCGGTTGCAAGGGCAAGGTCGCCCCATCCTGCGGGTTTGTCCGCCCTATGCCGACCTGTCGCGGGTTGTGCTTCGTTTCCGGCGCGGCGGCGGTACAAACGGCGTGACCGCGGCGTCGGTCATCGTCTCGGCCGGTTTCGATTTGCCCGAACGCTGTTTGGGCGCGGTCTCGTCGTTTTCGGCTTTGAGCGTGCCTGTTTCTTCGGCGGTTTCCGGCAGGGGTGCCGTCTCGACAGATTCGGCCGGCGGTGCGGCGTCTTCCGCAACGGTCTCGGCAACCTTGATGGTTGCAGCCGGCACAGGTTCTTCCGCAGGGGGCACGGGCACCTCACCGCTCACGACGGTCTCGGAGGGGGCGGTTTCGACCGGGCGAAGCGCCGGCGGCTGCGCCAGAATCTCCTTCAGCACCTCGGTCACTGCGATATGGCCGGGCAGATCGGTGTTGGTGTGATGCCAGGCGCCGGAGACTTTGCGGTCTGTTGCGATGAACTGGCGCGAATTCAGCGTGCCGAACCAGTCCCATTCGCCGATAACGTCAATGACGTCGGTGAACACCGGCGGCATGGCGATCTTGGCGCCGAAGGTGACGATGCGGGCGGAGCGCGACAGGGCCTGCAGCCGCGGCAGGTCGACGGACTTGAGCCGCGTCAAAGCCTCGGCCAATACCAGGTTGCCTTTGGAATGGCCTGTCAGCAGGTTGAACGCAAGCCGCGGATCGGCCAGAAGCGCCAGCACCGTCTGCATGTCGCGGCAATTGTGCTTGACCGTCGAGGCGGCAGCATTCGTTTCCGGATTGACGCCGAACTGCGGCCGGCCCCAGACCTCGTCGAGGATTTCGAAACCGTGGCGCACCTGGTTCAGCCAGCCGAACAGGAAGGAGCCGCCCATGGCCTCGCCGACCGCATCGGCAAAACCGTAGCCGGGGACGACGGTGGCGACCGGTTCGCCGACCGCATCGGCGACATTGCGTGCGAAGGCTGCGGCGCCGAGTGCGGAACCGCCGGCCCCGGCGATCGCCAGCACATGGATGTCCTTGCCGCCGCGCAGGAAAAACTCGTCCAGCGTGTCGCAGAGGATGAGCGCGCCGGCGCCGGAGGGTGGCACGATCAGGATCGAGCCGACGGCGGCCAGCGAATCGGAAATGTAGAAGGCTTCGTCGGGGGTGACGACCTTGATGTCGTAGAAGAAGGCGTCGAGCGTCGTGTTGCGCTGCCGCAAGGCTTCGAGGGAAAGATTGCGCGCCGGAGTGTGCTGCAAACGTTCGGGAAGACTGAGAATCCGGGCAAATTGCGTCAGATTATGGGTGAATGCGGTCTGGAACATGGATGGCACTCCACGGTTGCGATCACTTCGGGAAGCATCGCATAGTCGGTCCGGCTGCACAACAGTGCACTGCAACAATCGCCGCCGGAGAGGGCGTTTTAGCACCAGACAGTTTGTCGCATGGCTTCTCCCGCCACCATGGCGGCGGCCATCGCGACATTGATGGAGCGCTGGCCCTCTTGCATCGGAATGAGGATGCGGCCGTCGGCAGAGCCGTGCACGGCATCCGGCACGCCGGCGCTTTCGCGGCCGAGGAGCAGGATATCGTCAGGCCGGTAGACGAAATCGGTGTAGCGCTCCGCCGCCCTGGTGGAGGCGAGCACGATGCGGCGCCCCGCCTGTCGCCGCCAGTCGTCGAAGGCTGTCCAGTTGACGTGGCGTGTCAGCGTTACGGCGGCGAGGTAGTCCATGCCGGCGCGCCTGAGGTTGCGGTCCGAAATGTCGAAACCCGCCGGCTCGATGATATCGACGGACAGGCCGAGACAGGCGGCCAGCCGCAGGATGGTGCCGGTGTTGCCGGGAATGTCCGGCTGGTAGAGGGCGATGCGCAGGGAAGTCATGCTTGTCTCCGCGTCGAAAACGATGGTGGCGAGCCAGGTTGGCCCTAACACGATGGACGCCGCACAAACAACCGCCGTGCCGCGTTCAGCCGGACAGAACTGCCGGTGACCTGTGGCGCCCCAGCCACACAGGATCGCGAGAACGCCGATTGCTGCCTTTTTTATGGGCGGGCACTGGGCAAGTGCGACAAATTGCGCTAGACAACAGCATCTTCAACGCCTTTCAGGGAGGGATTCATGGATATCACTGTTCGTCATCGCCTCTCCACGCCCATCATGTGGCTGCAGGCGTAAGCGACCCTTCGCTTTTTCTTTTCCAACTTCCTATTTGAATCACTGCGCGGCCTTGTCGGCCTCGCCAATCCGTCCCCCGGCTTCCGCCCACGATGTCCTGCGCGACCGTGTGAGGCCCTCGCCGGGACTTTTGGACCCTGGAGCTTGTTATGTTTGGCTGGTTCGAACAGCGCCTCAATCCGTTTCCGCCGGAGGAGCCCACCCTGCCGCCGAAAGGCCTGGTGGCCTTCAGCTGGTATTACACCAGGACTGCTGCCCCCTGGCTCGCTTTGCTCGGGCTTTGCTCGATGCTGATCGCCTTCGGCGAAGTCTTCCTCTATCAGTTCCTCGGCAATATCGTCGACTGGCTGTCGTCGGCCGACCGGGCGACATTCCTCGAGAGCGAAGGCCATCGCCTGCTGTGGATGGCAGGATTGCTGCTGATCGGCCTGCCGCTGGTCGGCACGATCCATACGATCACGATGCACCAGGTGCTCGCCGGCAATTATCCGATGATCGCCCGCTGGCAGATGCACCGCTTCCTGCTGCGACACTCGATGAACTTTTTCGCCAACGAGTTCGCCGGGCGCGTCTCGACCAAGGTGATGCAGACGTCGCTTGCCGTGCGCGAAGCGGTGCTGAAGATCATCGACGTCTTCATCTATGCGGTCAGCTTCTTCGTTTCGATGCTGGTGCTGGTGATCGCCGTCGATTGGCGGCTGGTGCTGCCGCTGCTCGCCTGGATCGTCGCCTACGTGCTGATCCTGCGCCACTTCATTCCGAAGCTGCGCAAGCTTTCCAGCGAACAGGCCGGTGCGCGCTCGATGATGACCGGCCGCGTGGTCGACAGCTACACCAATATCGGCACCGTCAAGCTGTTTTCGCATGCCGGCCGCGAAGAAGATTATGCCCGCGAGGGCATGGATGTCTTCCTCGGCTCTGTGCACAAGCAGATGCGGCAGATCACGCTGCTCAACATCCTGGTGGACGTCAACAACGCCCTGGCGCTGTTCATCGTCTCGGCCGCCAGCATCGGCCTGTGGCTGACGGCGGAGGTTTCGATCGGCTCCGTCGCGCTGGCCATCGGCCTGGCGATGCGCATCAACGGCATGTCGCAGTGGATCATGTGGGAGGTTTCGGCACTGTTCGAAAGCATCGGCACGATCTATGACGGCATGGCGATGATGACGAAACAGCACGATATCGTCGATGCGCCCGATGCCAGGAAGCTGGCGGCGCCGAAGGGCGCGATCCGCTACGACCACGTGCGGTTCCATTACGGCAAGGATCGCGGCGTGATCGAGGATCTGACGCTCGATATCAGGGCAGGGGAGAAGGTCGGCCTCGTCGGCCGCTCGGGTGCGGGCAAGACGACGCTGATGAACCTGCTCCTGCGTTTCTACGACCAGGAATCCGGCCGCATCACCATCGATGGCCAGGATGTCTCGACCGTGACGCAGGACAGCCTGCGCGCCCTGATCGGCGTGGTGACGCAGGACACTTCGCTCTTGCACCGTTCGATCCGCGACAACATCGCCTACGGACGGCCGACGGCGACCGATGCGGACATCATCGAGGCGGCGAAACGCGCCAATGCCTGGGATTTCATCGTCGGGCTGGAGGACATGCAGGGCCGGACCGGTCTCGATGCCCATGTGGGCGAACGGGGCGTCAAGCTGTCCGGCGGCCAGCGGCAGCGCATCGCCATCGCCCGCGTCTTCCTCAAGGACGCGCCGATCCTGGTGCTTGACGAGGCGACCTCGGCGCTGGACTCCGAAGTGGAGGCGGCGATCCAGGAAAACCTGTTCGCGCTGATGGAAGGCAAGACGGTGATCGCCATCGCCCATCGCCTGTCGACGCTGACCGAGATGGACCGGCTGGTGGTGCTCGACCACGGCACCGTCGTCGAGACCGGCAACCACGAGGCGCTGGTGCGCTCCGGCGGCATTTATGCCGACCTGTGGAACCGTCAGTCCGGCGGCTTCCTGGCCGATCAGGTGCATGCAGATGCGGACGAACCGCCGAAAGAGGATGAAACGGAGGCCGCGGAGTAATCCGCGGCCTCCGCCAGACTACTGACAAACCCGTCGATTTTTATCGGCGGGTTTGTCGTTTTTGGGGATGCTCGCAGGAGAGGTGTTTATGCCTGTAGTATTGCGTTATGATAGGCAGGCCAAGGAGTTCATCCCCAAGCT
>NZ_QFBC01000019.1 GCF_003122325.1 Rhizobium album | reverse complement strand
TCCAGGCTCTCGCTGCGGAGAGGAGTGTACGGGATCGCAAGCGGTTTGCTTGAGCCGTGTGCGGGGAAACTCGCAAGCACGGTTCTGAGGGGGCGGGGCAGCGGCGACGCTGCCCCGCTACCCGACCTCGAACTGGGCGGAGCCGTGCGAAAGGGCGAAACAGGCTCGACGGTGGTCTTCGCCAGCCGCTTCACCAAGTCCGTGGCCGACGGGAGCGGCAACGATGTCGATCGGGAAATCCCGTTCCTGAAGGCCTATTCAGTGTTCAACATCGAGCAGATCGATGGTTTGCCTGACACCTATTATGCCCCGCCGGCCAAGGTGCGGGATCCCGTCGAGCGCATCGAGAGCGCTGATCGGTTCTTCAGAGCGACGGGCGCAGTCATCCGGCACGGCGGCAACCAGGCCTACTACTCACCCGTCATGGACTATATCCAGATGCCGCCCTTCGAGGCCTTTCGCGATGCGGCCGGGTACGCGGCCGTTCTCAGCCATGAGGCGACGCACTGGACGGCGGCGGAACATCGCGTCGGCCGTGACCTGTCGCGATACGCGAAGGACAGGACGGAACGTGCACGCGAAGAGCTCATCGCTGAGCTCGGCAGTTGCTTCCTTTGCGCCGATCTCGGCATCGCGCCCGAACTCGAGCCACGGCCCGATCATGCGTCCTACCTGCAGTCCTGGTTATCGATCCTCGCCAACGACAAGCGGGCCATCTTCCAGGCGGCGGCGCATGCTCAGCGCGCGGTGAATTTTCTGCATTCCTTGCAGCCGGAAACGGAGATGAAGGCTGCGGCTTGACAGTCAGACGCGGTCGGCACCACCGGTGGCGGCCGCATGATCGGCATCATGCTGATCACCGTTCCGCTGATCCTTGAGACCTTGTGCAATGTCGGCATCCAGCCTTCCCCAGATCGACGGTTTTGCAGCGTCGGGTTTCGGTTTGCGGGATGGTTTGCGTTCGATGATGAACGGCTTGGTCTGCTGACGCATTGATCCTCCAGGCTGCGATTCCCGAGCGCAACGATATCGCACCGGGCATAGCAGGCAAGCCGGACCACGGCCGACCGTGACCCACTCCGAACTCGAAGCTGGCTCCGACGACGGGACAAGTGGAGCATGAGCCAGGTTGCCATTCTTCCCATGGGCAAATGCGGTGAGAGCCATTGCCATATCCCTTTACGACAAAGTTTCCGGCAACCCATCTGCGGGCTCGATGGGGCATGTCTGACCGGAGACCGGCTGCGCCTCGATCGTCTTCCCGCAACGACAATGTTCAGATTTCTTGCCCCGGACCCCTCAGGGCTCCTCCTCTCCCGCCAACAAATCTGCACCTTGCCGCCCTCCATTTCATTGCGGCCTTATCAGGTGCGGTCCGATCGTCACCGGTCTTGTCGACATCCATCGAGGTCGCGATGGGCGCGGCCCGAACACGAGAAAAGGAATACGACAATGGCCACCATCGGCACCTTCACTTCCGAAAAGAACGGCTTCACCGGGTCCATTCGCACGCTCGCCCTCAACGTCAAGGCACGCATCGCCCGGGTTGAGAACCCCTCCGACAAGGGCCCCCAGTTCCGTGTCTATGCCGGAAGCGTCGAACTCGGCGCCGCCTGGCAGAAGACCTCCGAGCAGGGCCGCGACTACCTCTCGGTCAAGCTCGACGATCCGAGCTTCCCTGCCCCGATCTACGCAACGCTCGCCGAGGTCGAAGGCGAGGAAGGCCTCCAGCTCATCTGGTCCCGCTCGAACCGCGATTGATCGGGATGACAAGGCTCCGCCACCGGCGGAGCCCGCCTTCCTGCTGAGAGATCAAAGCCGGATCTGGCATCGAGCCAGGTCCGGCTTGTTTGTTGGCATACGGTGAGCGGGAAGCTGCTCAGAATGCTCGATTGTGCCAAGCGCCAATGCCGGCCTCAAGGATGAGCGGTTCCCCCAATTTGCTCCACCTGCCCTCAAGAGCAGCTTCCGCAAATCGGCTCCCCCACTCCCCGGCTCTGCCGGTCGCTGGCGCGATCCCTGACCCCGCCATCACCTCTCGGACCCGCCGGTCATCTTTCACAAACGTCAAGGAGACGCAGATGACCTACGAACTCGAAATCCAGATTGAAGAATTGCGGGCCGAGCTGCGCAACGCTGTCGATGGCGCCGAGCGTCGCCAGATCCAAACCGAGCTCGACATCGCCCAGGCGGAGCTGATCGTCGCGGCTGCCGAGCTGGACGGCCTTGCTGAGGCAGAGCCACCGTTCTGAGGTGGCTTCCATCGCCTGTGGTTCTCAGACCGGAGCTGCTGCAATTCTCCGGTCGATCCCATTTCATCGACATTGGGAATGATGCGGATCGTGCGTCCTGCCGCAACCTGACGCCGGCAGAATTTTCCCCGCTTTTGGCTCCTCGCGCCTCAAAATTCAGCCGTCCTCAGGTCCTCCGCTCACGCTTCGGCCGTCCCGGTGCAGCCTTCCTTCCCGATCCGCATTCCATCCCCGCGACGAAACGCAATCGACAGGAGAAACCAAATGCAACAGCTCGCCAAGTTCCTCAAAGCCACCGGCCGCCGCCTTCGCAACCTCGCCAAGGTGATCTGTCACCTCTTCCGCAAGGGCAAGCTCGGCATGAAGATCGCGATCAAAATCCCGTTCCTCGTCGAAGTCGAGGTCAACTTCGAGACCGACTGGAACCGGCGGACCTAACCGCCACATCGGCCCGGTTCGCCGGGCCGACCTCCAAGCCTCAGCACCATGGCACTCGTCGGCCGCTCCAGGTCCGGGCGAGACCTTCCGAGACCAGAAAATCGCCCAAGCTTCGACCGTCACGGATCAGCACACGAAGCTTGCGACCATATCGGTCGGCATCGCGGCCAGGCCAAGCTTTGAGTTCAAACGGACCCTCGTTGATCAGCTCGAGCATTCTGGCCGTGGCGCGGTTGCCGAGGGCGAGTTCCGACGAGCACTTCGGTTCATTCACCTCCGGTGTGTCGATATCGGCGACACGGATCTTCTGGCCGCTAAGCCAGATCGTGTCCCCGTCAACGACGCATGCCTTACGCGAGCCAGTAGCACACATTTGGAATGGCAGGCTCACTTTGGATCCGGCTTCGCTCGCGTAGGCTTTTGTGCCGATCAAGGGGTGGGCAGCTGGAGCAATGACGAACATCGCCACTTGGATCATTCTGATGAAGCGCCACATCTGCCGACGAGCGACACCTTCTGATCTGCTGTTCATGCGTATTCCTTGCATTGGGCACCGTTTATCAGCTGTCGTTGCGCGAATGTCGAATGGCCGCTGCGTAACCGCGCCGCTTCTTCTGTCGGAGGAGATCGAGAAAGAGGACCACAGCCTCTCGCTCCGTTTCGAAATGGTGGCTCATTATCTGGCCGGTGGTTCCGATACGTCCCCAACACCGTGTCAGGCAAGCCTCTCCAAACAGATTGGGATGGATGGACATCGCATAAAAGCGGGCCATGTTTTTCGTGGGGTCCGATCTTTCGATGTAGAGATGGTAGGGCTGGGTGATCATGCCGGCATGATCGTCTCCCAGCTATTTTCCGTCCAACGAGAGTTTTGAATCGCTCCGGCGCAATCGATTCATTTCTGTGATGTCTCGGAGGGCAACAGCAAGCCTTTGTTCGCTTAGGTGGTGACCTCATGCACATGAGTGCCTCGTGCTTGTCATTGCGGAATGCCTATGGAAAGAAGCTGCCGAACTAATTGCAGGAGGGGAAGATGGAAGACGCTATTCAAATCGACAACCGCGGAGACTTTGGTCTCTGGGCGATTGAAGTGGCAAAGCAGATTGTCGCGGATCAGGGATTTGAACTTGCCCGGGCTGCTCGCGACGGTTCTGAAGACGACGTCCGCGTGGCAGGCAACGCTCTTGGCCAGGCCATCACCAACGCAATGATGGAGGTTTTCGACGGACTGACCGAAGGGGTTTCCGACCAATAGCCCGATGTCATAAGCGGTATGCTTCGGTCGGGGCCAGTCGGTTCCGGCTTCCGCTGACGCGGCGCTATGCTAAGCCTCCTGCGGCTGCCCGCTTCCCGATCGAAGCATGACGAGAATTCCCGAAATCACGCCCTGGCGGTCGTCGCTATGCTGATTTCTCCGATACGCTTCATTGTTGGTCGGCAGGCGCTTCGCGCCGCAAAAACCTGCTCTGCTCAACGCAGGCGGTCATATCTTTACGCCGAAACCAGATGGCGCGGCCGCATCGCAGCGGTGCGTTTCCGGCCGTGAAGACGATCTGCTCGTCCGCCCTCATGCGCAGCACTTCATGCGGCTGGATGAGTGGCCGGGCGGCGAGCTGCTTCGACCGTGTCCGCGATGACCCGCGCGATTGAAAGCTACGGCTAACCTGATCGATCTCGACCGTCGTCATGCCGCAGCGACGCGAGATGTAATCGGCGGTTTCCGGATCATTGATGGCTGCGAAACTGATCCAGCTCGCGCTTTCGAACCACTTGCTGGACGCGTCTCGCCCGCCATAGGTTTCGCGCAGCTGGCCGATCGACTGATAGATCATCGTCAGCGTGATACCGTACTTCCGACCCGCGTCTCGCGCGGTCTCCAAGATACGCATATAGCCAAGGCGGGCGACCTCATCGAGCAGGAAGAGCGCTCGCCCATCCATCGCGCCGTCACGATTGTAGATCGCGTTCAGAAACGAGCCGATCACGACGCGCGCCAATCCGCTATGGGTCTCCAACGTTTTGAGATCGATGTTGATGAACACATCCGTTTTGCCCGAGGCGATATCCTCAGTCCGGAATGTCGATCCCGAAACCAGCGCGGCGTAGTTCTGGTACGAAAGCCAGTGCGTCTCCTTGATCGCATTGGCATAAACACCGGAGAAGGTTTCCGGCGTCATGTTGACGAAGGCGGCGACGTTTTCCTTCACGAAGTCCGACTCCGAATTGTCGTAGATGTCCTGCAGGCGCTGTCGAAGCTTGGGCTCGGGTTCCGACAGATTGCTGCGCACTTGTCTCAGCGTTTGCTGTTCCTTCGGCGTATGACCGGAGAGGCAGACATCGGCGATGATTGCTGTCAGGAGTTGCAGGCCTGAGGCGCGGAAGAAGTCGTCCCGGACACCGCTTGCGCGACCGCTATCGCTCATGATCCATGATGCGACCGAGGCAATGTCTTCCTCCTTCGTGCCGCCGTACTGGCCGACCCAGTCGAGTGCGTTGAAGCCGGTCGCGGGTTTACGCGGATCGAGGATCCGCACACGCCGCCCCGCCTCTTCGCGATGTTTCGAGACCATGGGCGCGACCTCGTTCGAGGGATCGAGGACGATGAGCGAGCCACCCCACTTCAGCGCTGTCGGGATCGTCACTGAGGTTGTTTTGAAACCGCCCGATCCGGTAAAGACGATGCCGTGCGAGGAGCCGAACGAGCCGTCGAAGCAGAGAAGCGGAGACTTGCCGCCGGCGCACCAAGTCTCGCTGGTGTCGGCACGGAACGAAACGCCGGCAGCACTGCCTCGATCGACGCGATATCGCTCTCCGATCACGATGCCACCAGTCCCTGGGAACAGCTTTTCCGCTTCGGCAAGTTTCATCCAGTCGGCCTCACCGTGCAGGGCACGCTTGCCGATGATGCGTTTCGGCGCAGCCCGTGCGAAGGCGGCGTTGCCGACCATAGCCACGCGCATTGCAAAGCAACCGGACATCAGTGCTGCGGCCGCGCCGATCATGGTCGATGGATCCAGATAGGATAGCGCGGATCGACCCGCTGGCACCTGGGAGGATAGCGCTGCAAGGCGCAAGCCTTCTCGCACGCAAGCCGTCAGGATGATCGCGACGTTGCCGATTCCAGCACCAACGCCTGCGGCGCGAATGCTTGCCGATCCTGCGGTTGCGAACAGCAAAATCAGGCCGAGCGCAGCCGCCGCCATGTACGGTATTGCGACCCCTGCCCGTCCCAACGCCAGCCTTGCCGCCTCTGTCTTTCCGAACCCGGCAAGCCATGTCTCGATGCCGGTCATGACGAACACCGTCGCGCTCATCATGGCCACGGGCAGAATGACGAGAACGAGCTTATTCGCCTTCATTGCCGAATGCCTCCGACCCGATCGCTGTCAACCTTGCGCGCTCGCTATCGTCGGACTTCAGGCGCTGCTGTAGGTCGATCAGCGCGCCGAGCAGAAGCGCCCGCTTCTCGAAGCGAAGGCCAGCTTTGACGATCAGGCCGCCAAGCTCGATCTTGTCGCGCGTGTCCTTCTTCCGGGCATCGGACGTTGCGTTCCTGCTCATTCGTTCAAGCCTCAGCAGGGCTGCCCGAAGCCGCGCCAGACGCGTCTTCCTCGGACTGCCCGCTACCCGTGCTGCTTTCGCCTGCCCCTTTCCGTTCGCTCGTACCGGGCTTACCTCCGCGAAAGCGTTTCGCCAGTTCCTCGAATGCCGCCTGAAGCTCCGTCTCCTCGATTTCGATCTCGCCAAGGCCTGCCCGAAGCGCGACGCGGCCAATGCGCTCGGCTTCTCTCGTTTCCGCATGCTTGAGCTGTTCCTGGAGCTTGGCAATTTCTTCGCGGATTCTGGAGGATGGTTTCTTCATCTCTGGATTGTCCTCTGTTGCTGCATGTCGTGGTTCACGCAGTCAGAGTCGTTCAGATCGGCGTGCCGATCTACTAACAGAAATGCGAGTAGGCGGAGCCTACGCTTTTGAGCATCATCCCGACCGTTCGCAAGGACGGATCCGAAGGGCGCAATTATACGTCGCTGATGCGACGCTTTGCTTTTGGCCCCTGGCGGGGCCTTCCGCTCCTGACGAACACGTTGATTTCGTTCGATCGAAGGAGCTGTTTAGACGATGGCCGTGCCGCATTTCTCAGTCAGCATCGTCGCCCGCGGCTCCGGCCGCAGCGCCGTGCTGTCGGCGGCCTACCGGCATTGCGCCAGGATGGACTATGAGCGGGAAGCCCGCACGATCGACTACACCCGCAAGCAGGGCCTGCTGCATGAGGAGTTCGTCATTCCTGCCGACGCGCCGGAATGGCTGCAATCGATGATTGCCGATCGGTCCGTCTCCGGCGCATCGGAAGCTTTCTGGAACAAGGTCGAGGAGTTCGAGAAACGGTCCGATGCGCAGCTCGCCAAGGATGTCACCATCGCCCTGCCGATAGAGCTTTCAACCGAGCAGAACATCGAACTCGTCCAGGAATTCGTTGCCAGGCACATCACAGCCCAAGGCATGGTAGCCGACTGGGTCTTCCACGACGCGCCGGGCAATCCGCATGTCCATCTGATGACGACGTTGCGACCGCTGGCCGAGGACGGGTTTGGGCCGAAGAAAGTCGCTGTGACCGGACCAGATGGCCAACCGCTTCGCAACGATAGCGGCAAGATCGTCTACGAGCTTTGGGCCGGTGGCCTCGAAAACTTCAATGCGTTTCGTAACGGCTGGTTCGATTGCCAGAACCGGCACCTGGCGTTAGCGGGCCTCGATATCCGGGTCGATGGCCGGTCATTCGAGAAGCAGGGCATCGAGCTGACGCCGACCATCCATCTTGGCGTTGGCACGAAGGCGATCGAGAGGAAAACAGAGACTGCGGAGGGGAAGGCTGCGCTCGAACGGCTGGGGTTGCAGGAAGAGCGGCGAGCTGAAAATGCCCGCCGGATCCAGCGCAACCCGGAGATCGTGCTTGATCTGATCACGCGGGAAAAAAGCGTCTTCGACGAGCGCGATGTCGCCAAAATCCTCCATCGCTATATCGATGATGCCGGCCTTTTCCAAAGCTTGATGGCGCGCATCCTGCAGAGCCCGGAGACCCTCCGTTTGGATCGCGAGCGGGTGGACTTTGGGACAGGGACCCGGTCATCGGCAAAGTACACGACGCGCGAGCTGATCCGGCTTGAAGCCGAGATGGCCAATCGATCAATCTGGCTCTCGCACCGGTCTTCACACGGCGTCCGCAAGGCGGTCCTCGAGGCGACGTTTGCCCGGCACGATCGCCTGTCCGACGAGCAGAAGACGGCGATCGAACATGTCGCTGGCGACGCCGGGATCGCCGCTGTCATCGGCCGTGCTGGCGCTGGCAAGACCACGATGATGAAGGCCGCCCGGGAGGTCTGGGAAGCGGCCGGCTATCGGGTCGTCGGTGGTGCGTTGGCTGGCAAGGCCGCGGAGGGTCTGGAGAAGGAAGCCGGCATCGTCTCGCGCACGCTTTCATCCTGGGAGCTCCGCTGGGAGAAGGAGCGTGACCACCTCGACGACAAGACGATCTTCGTCATCGACGAGGCCGGCATGGTGTCCTCGCGCCAGCTTGCATTGTTCGTGGACGCTGTGGCGAAGGCCGGCGCCAAGCTTGTCCTGATCGGCGATCCCGATCAACTACAGCCGATCGAGGCCGGCGCCGCATTTCGAGCCATCACGGATCGGGTCGGCTATGCGGAGCTGGAGACGATCTACCGCCAGAAAGATCAGTGGATGCGGGATGCTTCACTTGATCTGGCCCGTGGAAACGTGGCGAGCGCGCTGAACGCCTATGAGCAGGCTGGTTTGGTACAGACCGGCTGGACGAGGCAGGACGCGATTGAAGGACTGATCGAGAGCTGGAACCGGGATTTCGATCCCGACAAGACCACGCTCATCCTCGCACACCGTCGTCGTGACGTGCGCGAACTGAACGAGTTGGCGCGTGCCAGGCTCGTCGAGCGCGGCATTGTCGGCGAAGGTTTTGCGTTCAATACCCAGGACGGCCTACGTCGTTTTGCCGCCGGCGACCAGATCGTCTTCCTGAAGAACGAGGGCAGCCTCGGCGTCAAGAATGGCATGCTGGCCAAGGTCGTGAATGCAGCACCCGGTCGCATCGTGGCCGAAATCGGCGACGGGGAAAGCCGCACACAGGTCTTCGTCGAACAGCGGTTCTACGCCAATGTCGATCACGGCTACGCGACCACGATCCACAAGTCCCAAGGCGCAACCGTCGACCGTGTCAAAGTCCTCGCATCCAGCACGCTCGACCGTCACCTGACCTATGTCGCGATGACGCGCCATCGCGAGGCAGCCGAGCTCCATGTCGGCATGGAAGAGTTCACCAGCCGCCGCGGTGGCATCCTGGTCGAGCACGGTGTCGCGCCCTACGAACACAAGCCTGGGAACCGCGACAGCTATTTCGTGACGCTCGAAGACAGTGACGGACAGTACCGCACGATTTGGGGTGTCGATCTCAAGCGTGCCATTGAGGAGGCGCGGCCTGAGATCGGTGATCGGATCGGTCTCAAGCACGATGGATCGGAGACGGTCACATTGCCGGATGACACCACGGCCGAGCGCAACACCTGGAAAGTCATTCATGTCGCGGAACTGGCGATAGAGCAGCTCAAGCAGCGGCTGGCCCGCGATGGATCGAAGGAAACGACCCTCGATTATGAGGGCGCATCGTCCTATCGCGCCGCGCTGCGATTTGCGGAGGCGCGTGGCCTGCATCTGATGAATGTTGCGCGCACGATTTCGAAGGACCGGCTCGTCTGGACTATCCGCCAGAAGCAGCGGCTCATCGATCTCGCTACAAAGCTCGCGGCCCTCGGCGCGAGGCTCGGCCTTGCCCGTGGCAACAGCAATATCTCCATCCCGAACACAGCCAAGGAGGAAAAGCCGATGGTATCAGGCATCACGACCTTCCCCAAAACAATCGACCAGGCGGTCGAAGACAGGATCGCCGCCGACCCTGCTTTGAAGAAGCAGTGGGAGGAAGTGTCCATGCGCTTCCACCATGTCTTTGCCAACCCGGAAGCGGCGTTCAAGGCGGTGAATGTCGACGCGATGCTGCACGATCAGGCGGCCGCGGCGAAGACAATTTCCAGGATCACTGCTGAGCCTGAAACCTTCGGCGCCCTCAAGGGCAAAACCGGTCTTCTCGCCAGCCGTGCCGACAAACTGGACAGAGATCGAGCGCTCAAGAATACAGAGCCGCTCGCCGACAGCATCAGCGATTATCTCCGCCAGCGGGGCTATGCCGAGCGGCGAAATCACGCCGAGGAGCTTGCTGTCCGCAGGCAGGTCGCGCTGGAGATCCCTGCCCTCTCGTCTAATGCGAAAAGCGTGCTCGAGCGGGTGCGTGACGCCATCGACCGAAACGACCTGCCCTCGGGTCTCGAATATGCGCTCGCCGACAAGATGGTGAAGGCTGAACTCGAAGGTTTCGCGAAGGCGGTTACCGAACGTTTCGGAGAGAGAACCTTCCTGCCCCTGGCTGCGAAGGATGCCAACGGCGAGGCTTTCCAGCGCGTCACGTCAGGCATGAATGCCGTCCAAAAGAACGAAGTGCAACAGGCGTGGAATACGATGCGGACGGTCCAGCAACTGAACGCCCATGAGCGCACTGTGACGGCACTCAAGCAGGCTGAGACACTGCGTCAGACGAAATCTGAGGGGCTTAGCCTCAAATGAAGATGCGCCATCGACATAAAGTGCTCCGGCGCATGAAGCGGCTCGTCTGGTTCTATCGGATCAGCAGCGTCAGCCTGGTTACACTTGGTCTCATCGTGCTGCTCGGAGGTCAGGGCTTCAGGGTCAATCTCACACCCAGCGAGCCGCTGGGCCTGTGGCGGATCGTCAAACCCGATCGTCCTATCGTGGTCGGCGATCTGGTCTTCATTTGCCCACCGAACACCGACGCGATGCGCGAGGCGCGTGCGCGTGGATATCTGCGTTTCGGCCTCTGCGCCGGCCACTTGGCGCCTCTGATCAAAACGGTCGTGGCGACATCCGGGCAGGCGATCGAGATAGCCGATGACGTGCGTGTCGATGGTCGGCCGCTGCCTCACTCTCATGTTGCACGGGTTGACGGTCAGGGTCGTGAGATGGTGCCATACGAAGGGGGTGTCGTTCCGCCCGGCGCGGTCTTCCTGCATTCCGAGTTTCCGGGTTCGTTCGATAGCCGGTACTTCGGTCCTTCGCCAATGGAGGGAATCCTCGGACTGGCGCGAGAGGTGTGGACCTATGCGCCGTGAACTCTTCCGATCGGGTGTCCTCATCGCGCTATCGACGAGCGCCGGAGGAATTGGTTGGAGCGGTGATGTGGCTCTCTTGCCCCTCGCAGCCACGTTCCCCATGCTCTGGTCGTTGGCGCGGACGCGCCTGCAAGCAACGGCGATCTCTGCTGCCTACTTCCTCGCGGCATCGCGTGGACTGCCGCAGGGCGTGGCGAACTTTTATTCTTCGGATATCTGGCCCGGTCTCGTACTCTGGCTGGTCGCTTCCTCAGCCTTCGTAGCCGTCCATTCGGTGCTCTGGACCGATCACAAGGGATGGCAGAAGCCGCTTCGCTACCTGGCCGCTTTCGTCGCAATGGCGGTCCCGCCTTTCGGCATTCTGGGATGGGCGCATCCGATCACCGCCGCAGGCGTTCTGTTTCCCGGCTGGGGATGGTGGGGTCTGGGCGCGATGGCAGCCGGCCTGATCGTCATGACGACGCGATATCGGCCGGCTGCAGCCATGACCATGACAGGCTTCTGGCTCTGGTCCGCCGCTGTGTGGACGCCGCCGACCCTACCTGCGTCGTGGATAGGTGTCGATCTTGAAATGGGCGCATCTCTCGGGCGTGAAACTGGCCTGTGGCGTCAAAGTGAACTGATCGCCATTGTTCGCCAGCACTCCCCGGGTACCACGACTGTGCTGCCGGAAAGTGCCCTCGGTTTCTGGACGCCAACGGTCGGCCGCGTCTGGCAGCGATCTCTTACCGGAACAGGCATTACTATCATTGCGGGAGCAGCAGTCGTCGACAGCCAAGGCTATGACAATGTGCTCGTAAAACTCACCACCGATGAGAGCCAAGTTCTGTATCGAGAGCGGATGCCGGTGCCCGGGTCTATGTGGCAACCGTGGAGCGCCTGGATCGGCGGTCAAGGCGGCGCACGGGCACATTTCTTCGCCAATCCCGTCGTCGATGTCGGCAACCAAAGTGTGGCGCCGCTGATCTGCTACGAGCAGCTTCTCGTCTGGCCGGTTCTACAATCGGCCTTCCATCGGCCCGATGCCATCGTCGCAGTCGGAAACGGCTGGTGGACCGCAGGTACCGCCATCATCGACATTCAACGGGCCAGCAGCGAGGCGTGGGCCCGTCTGTTCGGCCTGCCGCTCGTCATCTCGGTCAACACTTAAGGTTTGGAGCTCGCATGCTGGACGCTGCGCTTATCAAGGAATGTGCCGACCCGTCGTTGAAACCGGCGATCGTCGAACAGTTCGTCCAGGCAGTAGGGTCTGATGATCCACTCGCCATCATGGTCAAATCTGGCGGTCGACTGATCCTCGTTCCCAAACCGAGAACGCCCGAGGAAGCGATCGAGATCGTCCGCGAGAACATCGGTGGCTCTATCGTGCGCGTCGGCCTCACGCAGATCCCGGCGGGCATAGGGGTGAAGGACGCATCGGAGCTGAAGGTCGATCTCGTCGACCCCTGCGTCAATCTGCGGATGGGCACAGCGATGTTCGCCAAGATCCTCCGCATCGTTGCGAAGTGGTATGGAAATCCGACGAGCGAAGAGGTTTTCCCGCAGCTCTTCGACGATGCCGTCCATGCCTGGAGGACCGGAAAGTTCGAGGGCGAGAGCGTGTTCCAGGCGGAGGACCCAGGTGGCACGGTCGTGCAGCGGTCAGCGGTCGAGAGTGACGACGCTACGGAGGTTGCAGACGACGGAAGTGCTGAGACGCCGGATGAAGCTCCAATGAAACCCGATGACGCCGGTATCCGGATCGACCTGACGAGGATCGGCGGACAGAAATGATAATCATCTGCCTTATTGCGCAAGTTGCAGGATACTCGCCGTTCTGCTTGGACTATCGGGCCGGTATGACATGTCGAGCTTGGCGCACGACGGCTGACGGTACACGCACGTATGTTGCAGCACCAAGGTCAGCGTCGTAGTCGCCGAGATGGAACTGCAAACCGTTTAGAATCCTCTCGCACGCTTCAACGATCTTCTTGCGGTCTTTGATCGGGTTGCTGTGAAACAACTCGTTGCGCGTCTCCTTTATCACTCGCATCGTGTCGATGAACATGGTCTTGGTGAATGTGAAGCCAAGAACGGCGTCAGGGGCGAACATGTCGCGGATCAGAACCCAATCGGCCTCCATGATCCTCCAAAGTTCCCCAAGTGTAAGGCAATAGTAGAACTCATCGGACTTGTTGTTGCCGGTCACATCCTTGACGTGCTGGGGGTTGACCATGTTGTCGAACACTCGCCAAACAGCTTTCACGAAGGCAGGATTGACCGGTGTGCCTAGGATGTTCGGGAAGGCGGTGTATGCCTGTCCATTTTGCCGGGCATTGCGGATCAATACCCACCAATCCATCCGGCCAAAGCGCTCTTCCAGATAGTCAGCCAACACCGAGCGCAAGCCGTTCTCGACGGCGAACACGAATGGATAGATTGAGGAGAACTCCTTGACCTTGCGGGTGTAGATCCGGTGAATGACCATTCGCTGCTCATGCACGGGTATCTGCTGCAGGGCCTGGACCTTCACGCCTTCACGTATGCTGTCACGTAGCAGGGTCGGGTTCAAAGTACGCATGTCGACCTTGAAGTGGTCGACCTGTTGCGGAGTGGGTACGAAGGTGAGATACTCCCCGAGCAACTGGGACGTCGGCACATGCCGCTTGGTAACGCTAGACACTTGTCCCCCTTGCAATTCCCGAGTCGGATCTCTATAACATAGTCACTCGCTGAGTGGTGGCACAATGGTGCTGCGAGCCCGTGGCCTTACCACGGCACTTGGAGAGTCTAAACGGAATTATGGCTAGGCGTGGTCTAATAGACCGCGCCTTTAGTCTTTTGGGGCTTTTTAACTTCCCAAACACTCTACTCAGTCAGCTTTTGGCCGCGACAGACGCTTTGACGATTTCACGGTCACACCAAGGTCGGAAAGCTTGCGAGGTCGACCCCGTGCCGGGTGAGCGGCAGTCCAGATCTCCGCGAGTTCGACCATGCGCATAGTGAGCGAAGGATATCCCTGGACAATCTCCTCGGTAGTCGCGCCCTGCGCCTTCATGGCGGCGACGGCCCTGACTGGAACGCGGGTCTTGTTAAAGACCGGCTCGCCGCCGAGGACACCCTTCACGGATCCGATTACCCGTTCCGCTTCCCGAAGCGCCTCCGCTCGCGCAGCAAGCTGCTCGCGCGCTCGGGCAACATCGACGATTAGGTAATCGTCCGCTCGTACGGTATCGGCGTCCGGATTTTGGTCAATCGTGTCGAACAGCCGCTGGCGGCGCTCGGCCGACAGAATCGAGCCGACCCCATACCAGAGCTTGAGGCGCAGCAGGTCGTCGTCCGAGAGGGCACGTCCCTCGTCTTCCGAAAGACGACGTGCGATGATCCGTTTGTCGATTGCGTTGTGCACCGATTTCACGGCTATTTCGCTGACGGCAGCCGCCTCTGCAGGCGTATATGCACGCGCCATCTGAACCATAATCATTCTCCTTGTGGAGAATATATAGCAATTCCGCTGCACCTTGTGAAGTGTGACCTCGGTTCCCGGTAGGATTAGCGAAAATTCCAGTCATACTGACCGGTCGAGAACCTCGCCTACTCAGTCTGACTGGTCCGGCGTGATCAGCTCTACATGGCTGACGCCGAGGGCCTGTGCGATCTCATAAAGTGTGACGATGGAGGGGTTTCGCTTTCCTCTTTCGAGTCCGCTTAGATACTGTTGGCTGAAGCCGGAGCGCGCTTCTATATCCTCCTGTGTCAGGCCTTTTTCCCGACGGAGGCGGGCAAAGTTTCGACCGACCAGCTTGCGCATATCCATGCGCGGAAGATCGACGTTTACATACTTTAAGGTTATCAACTATAGTATGTAATTCAGATTTAAACCGATTTGCCTTTACGGATGTCTCGTCCCAAAGATGGTTTACAGTGATGGCATAGGGACGGTAATTGGACCGATAATGTTCAAAGCAAGTGCAGACGGCGCCGTGTCTGATACCAAACTCATATTGCGCCCACTCATCGGATTGATGAGTGATCAGCCGCCCGAAGAGATCGAGCGCCACGTCGTGCGCGAGATCGAAAAGCACCGTCGCCTGCGCGACAACGCGGTGATGCTCGAGGCAAAATTGGACGGTGCGTCTGAGCCAGAAGCGGCTCGAGAGGCCAGTCAGGACTACATCGCCGCTATGATCGCCGTCCACGCGCAGCAGACGGTCGTGTCAACGCTTCTCGACATTCTGGGCTATATTCCCGACATGCCGAAATCGAAGGGGCACTGACCTAGATCAGTCCGAATTCCTTCGCCATTGCGGTCGCCTGGGGCAAGCTCGTCGCGCCCAAGGCCGATTTGGCGTTGCGGAGGAAGAATGCGACGTTGGCGTATGTCGTGTTCTCGATGATGGCGATGGCCTTCATGGACTTGCCTTCCGCAGACCAGCGCAGGCACGTCAGTTCATCAGATTTCATGCGGATTGGAGTGTGATGGGTCGGCTTGGCGCCAAGGCCGTCGAGCCTCGAGTGTAATTGCGCAACCGCGGCAGCCGCAAGCACAGGGTTTAGCGCTTGCCCGATCGCGAAATCGGCCTCTTCCGAAGCAAGCGTAAGCATTGCCATCCGCCCAAATCCAGTCTTGATCGGAATTGTAATTCCGGAGCGTATTCCGAACTCACCGGCCTCGCCGTAGAAATTCCGACGCTCCTTGCTCATTCTGAGCGACGCTTCGTTGGACCACGCGAAGGCTTCCAACTGATCGCGCGCGTTTCGCACAACGGGATCAATGAGAGCGTAGGACTTCTCGAAATATCGCTGCTGCCATTCGACGTCATAGTTTGAGATCGCCGTTTGCGTTTCCGCTTGCAGATTAAGATAGGCATATGCCCCAAAACCTGCTTCCCGGCTTAGCTTCTCCAGTGTCGCCTTCACCGTGGCTTCGTCATGCGCCAGGGCGACCTGTTCGGTCAAACGCTCAAACCATTGGTTCAATTCATGGCCTCCTATGCGTGAGGGTATGAACGCAACAAGGTTGCAGTCATAATTGGCAGTACCCTTTGTCGAGGGCTCGGTCGCTCCGAAACGGAGGCGAAGCGCATGATCGCGCCCGCCTAAACTTGACTAGTAAGAGAAAGATTTTAGCTACGCAAGATTGTATTATGTCATCGCGATTCAATTACATGGACGCTGACCAGTTTGCGCCGAACTCTATTCTATTGCCGATACGAATTCGGGAAAATAATATCCTGATCAACCAGCACGTTGAATTTGTAGCCCGGCCTGATCCTGATGGTTGGCTGCACATTCAGATTTTTCGAGATCGTCTGTTCCGCCACACGGCCGAACGATTCGGCAAAATTCCGCCGCGCTGCATCTGAAGCCGTATCCTGCGTGGCCAGTGTCGAACTTTCCGGCATCGACATGTCGATCCCCGTGCCGATGATGGCAACGAGCGCGGCAGAGCCGAATGTGCGCCAGAGGTGACGATCGACCTTATCCTTGAAGCCGCCGTACCCCTCGGCATCCGTGCCGGACATGCCGCCGATCTGAAGGGTCGACCCGTTGGGGAAGATCAGGTCGGTCCAAACGACGAGTACGCGCTCCTGGCCGAATGATACCTTGGAGTCATAGCGACCAAATAGCTTCGCTCCCTGGGGGATGAGCAGCCGGTAGCCGGTGGCGCTGTCATAGACATTCTGGCTGACCTGAGCTGAAATCCTGCCCGGAAGATCGGAGTTCAAGCCCGTGATCATTGTGGCCGGGATCACTGATCCGCGCTTCAACTCGTAGGGCGAGAGCTGCGGGACCACTAGGTTCGGCAGGTAGCCAAGATCCTTGATGTCCTGATTGAAGAAGTCCTCCTTCGAGGTCTGCCCGTTTTGATCGACGTTCTGACCGAGCAGTCCGGACTTCATTGCCGCACTGTAGACATCGGATGCACTGTTTGTCGTGGCATCGAGCGGTTGACGGGCGTCAGTCCTGCTTTCGGAAGCGCTCTTCTGCACTTCGGAAACATCGACCTTGAGCGGAGAATCGAGGGCCGTTGCCCGTGCCTGGAGGCTTGCCATCCTCTGACGCTGCGCTTCGCGGAGGATCTGCTCGTCCTGTTCCCGCTTCAGCCGCGCCTTCCATTCGGCTTCCGGCTCGAGTTGCGATCGCCGTTCCGTCCGGACCTCATTCTGCCGCTCCACGACGGCTTCCCTCACCGGCTCGCGTTCGACGACGACGGGCGTCGGCTGGAACACTTCGCGTTGCTCCGGTTCGCCTATGATCCCGTCCGTCACGCCTCGTTTCAGTTGATCGCCAAACGTGGTCGCCGGTGACGCGGAGGTGGTGTCGAGTTCGTTTCCACGGTTGAATGAGAGACCGCGCCACGACAGGCCGACGATCACGACGCCGAAGAACAGAACAATGATGACGATGGCGACGATGATCGGCAGCCGATTGAGGCGTCGCATACTCTGTTGATCGTCAGTATTACCCGCCGTGCCGAGCTGGAGCGATTGAACCATGGTTTCCCCTCCCCTCAGTTTCGTTGCATGATCGAAAGCGAACTTGCCGGCGTGGCGCCGGCTGCCGTCGCCGTGTAGGCGCGCCCTAGCGCGATGGCCGGCGTGCTGACCCGCGCCAGGACCTGTCCGTCGAAGCTGTCGATCGACCATGCAACCTCCACAAGCTTCTGATCCTTGCCGACCTTGCCGTCGGCGATGACCGTGTATCCCCAGCCCCTCAGCGCGGCTTCGAGCGCGGCGGCGTATTCCGAGGTATCCTTGTCAATCTTGAGCGTCGTGGTGCCGGCAGGCCCGACCTGTTCGGCAAGGCGGCTTGCCATGTCACCAGCGATTGCGCTGGCGGTGGCGCCAGTAACTGCAATCGGTGTGGAACTGGTGGTCAGCGTTCCATCCGCAGTCTGGCAACCGGAAAGGATGGCGGTGATGATGATGGCGGCGATGGTCTTGTTCATCGGTCAACCTCCCCGCCGGATTGTGATCTTCTGCTGGCGCCAGCCAACCCCGGAGACAAGCACGGCTTTGTCGACGGCGTAGTCGACGATCATCATGTCGTTCTTCATGCGATAGTTGACGATGCGGTTCTGGCCGCCGCTGACGACGAACAGCACCGGCGCGTCCTGCCCGGAGATCGACCGTGGGAACTGGATGTAGGTCTTGGTTCCGTCGGAATAAACGCGCTTCGGTCGCCATGACGCGCCGCCACTGACCGAATAGGAGAAGTTCAGCTTGTCCGGAGCGGTTCCCGGAATGCCGCCGGTCTCGAGCCGGGCATTGATGTCGGCCAGCTTGGTCGACACATCCTCCGGGTACTCGAAGCCGATGCGGGCCATGTACTGACTTGGATGGGATTTGAGCTGGATATGGTAGGTTCGTCGCGACGTCGTGACGACCATCGATGTGACGAGGCCAGCCTCAGACGGCTTCACGATCAGGTGGATCGCCTGCCCTCCCGTTGCGCCTGATGTCGCCGGCTCGACCTTCCAGCGGACAGTGTCACCGACAAGCACATCGCGGACGATCTCGCCGCCCTGCAGCTCAATGTCGCAGACTTGAAGCGGCGAGCACACCACAGAGGGCTGGGTCTCACCGAACAGGAAGATGACTTTCCCGTCCGGCCCGGTCGTCACAAGACCCGGCGTTCCCCGCCACTTTCGCGAGATGTTAGTCCCCTTCACCTCGTTCGACGTCATGCTTTGTGCGACTGCGCAATCCGCGAGGACGAGTCCTGCCATGCAGCCGACGGCCGCGATCAATCCTGTTCTGTGCATGTGAATTCCCCTGCCCTTAAAGCTGTGCGGTCCAGTCGAAATCCTGGACATAAAGACCAATCGGGTTGAGGCGGATGATCGCCTCGTCCTGTGGCGCCGTCAGCGCGACGGTCGCGATGCCGCGAAACCGGCGCGTGCCGGTTTCCTTGCCCTTGCGGTCGCGTTCGTATTCGGTCCAGTCGATCTGATAGGTCTGGTTGGAGAGCGCCACGATGTTGTTGACCTCGATCGCGACAGTGGAGGTCTTGGCCTTTTCGAACGGCGAGTTGCCGCGAAACCAAGCATTGATCTTCTGGGTAGAGGGATCCGACGTCCTGAGCAGCGCATAGGTCCGGTCGATGTATTGCTTCTGCACCACCGCGTCGGGCGTGATCGACTTCAGGCTGGTGATGAAGTTGCCGAGTGTCGCGCGGACCACGCGAGCATCGGCATACTCGATCTGCTGAGGGAAGCCTGCCGTTACCGATGTGCCGAGCTTGTCGACCTCGACGATGTAGGGCACGAGCTTGACCTGTGTGCTGAGATACATGGCATAGCTAAAGCCGACCACGGCCATCGAAAGTCCGAGAATGCCAACGATCCGCCAGGCGCGTGCGGCCTGGACATAGGATCCATATCGTTCGGTCCATTCCTGCCGCGCGGCAAGGTAAGGACTGTCGGGCGGCCGGTTTGCTGCCATCGCGTTCTGCCTTTCTGTTGATTATTTGTCGTTGCGTTCGGGCGGCGTTCTGGGTCCGCTTTGTCCCGTGCGGCTCTGGTCGAGCTTGGCGTTGGCGAGCCCCATGATCGAACCGGCATAGGCTCCGGGCGAACCGATGGCCTTTTCTTTGGCGGCCGAGCCGGCGGCCTTTCCAGCCGACCCTATCCCGGCACCCATGCCGCGAAGTGCTGCGCCAGCAACAGAGGATCCGGCCGCTCGCGCGGATTGTGCTGCCGCGGCGCCAGCACCGACGGCACCCGCTGCGAGCGACGCTGCGCCAAGCGCGAATGAAGCGGCCTGCCCACCATGACGGATAGCTTCCATGCCGCCAGAGACAGACGCGCCTTGAACGACCCCCTGGATAATCGTGGGCACGTACATGGAGATGATAAACACGACCACCGATATGCCGGCGATCGCCAATGTGGTGATGAATTGATCAGATTCAGCCGTTGGCGCTTGCGCCAGGCCCAGAAGGACCTCGGATCCGATTTTCGCGATCATGACCAGCGCCATGAGCTTCATGCCGACGCCGAAGGCATAAACGAGATAGCGGACGGCGAAGTCCTTGGTGAAGGACGAGCCTCCCAAACCGAGCATGATCATGCCGGCCAGCAGCCCCACATACATCTCCACCATGACCGCGACGAAAATTGCCGCGACCAAGGAGAAGCATATGACGACGACGCCCATTGCCAGGACTGCGGCAATCGCAAGCGCATTGTCCTCGAACACCCCGAACTTTGCCTGCTCGGACATCTGCGATGCCACCCGGATACCGGCATCGAACACCTCGGCCGGAGAGGCGGATCCGCCGCCCGCGCCAATCTGGTAAAGACTGTTGACGACGTCCCTCGCGAGCGTTGGTCCCTGGGTAAGAACGAAAGCGAAAAAGCCGATGAACATGATCCGTCGGACGAGTTCTGCGAACCAGCTTTCAAGGGATGCGGCCTGTATAGCGAGCCAGACGGCGGCGATGCCAACCTCGATCCCGGCGAGGATCCAGAACAGTGACCTTGCCGCGTCCATGATGGTGGTCTCCCATCCCTTGGCGGCAGCAGAGACCTGGTTCTCGAGCTCTGTCAGAACCTGTCCCTGCTGTGCAAATGCTGGAGTGGCCAGGATCAGGCATGCTACTCCTCCGAATACGAAAGCCCGCTCAAGATTTCGCTTCACCATCTCGGCCGCATCTCCTGACCTTTTTCGATCGGGGGCAGCTCCTTGGCTGTGCCGAAGAATTTCTCGCGGGTGGCGCGTTGCTCTTCGCTCATTCCTGTTGCTGGGGCATTGGCTTGGACGAAATAAAACGTGGCGCCGGAAGCCGCCGCAGCGACCATGACCAGCACCATGGCGATCAGGACCGGACGGCTCACCAGCGTGGCTCCATCTTCTGACCGCTCGGGATCGTGGTAACGTCGGCATTAAAGAATTTCTCTCGCCGGGCCTGCGCGAGATCCTTGTCCGTCTGTTCGGTCTGCAGCCAGGTCCCCATCATCGTCATCTGCTGGGAAACCAAGCCGCGCAGCTTCTGCATCTGGGAAACCTGCTGGGCAGCTATCTGGTGTCCGACCTGAAGCGCCTTCATCTGGCCGTCGGCCGACTCCGACATCGATCGCAGCGAACTCATCGTGCCCTCCTCGGTATCGAACTGATCCGCTGTCAGGCTGGCTGCCTTCAGAGTGCTGCCGATCGTGTCCCGGTTCGTGTCCGACCAGGACTGGTAGGTGTTCGAGAAAGACTCGGCGTTCGGCAGGTTGGTTTTCAAGTCCGCATAGCTCTTGAACCGCTGCTGAAGGACGTCGTCGGCATTGCCCATCGAGAACGAAATGCTTTGCCCTTGGTCGACAATGCTGCGTAGACGGTTGAGATCGCTCTCGACCTGACCCCAGATGTGGTCAGGGAGCTGCGCCGTATTCTGCAGCATATTCTCGTAGATCTTCAGTTGGTTTTGAATCTGTTCCGCGAGCTGCGTGATCTGGGTCAGCTGATTGTCGACCTGCAGACCTGAGCTTTTGAGGAGGTCGATGAGCTGGGCATTGTTGGCAAGCTGCGTCCATTCGGTGGCAGCGCCCGTCGCAGATCCCGCATGGGCTGACGCAATCGGTGAGAGCGCGATTGCCGCGGTTATTGTTGCGACGATCCAGTTACTGGACGTTGAGGTGTGACGTGGCATCGTAAACTCCTCTCGATTCAAGCCAATGGGTAGGCCAGTCCTGGCCGTGTTCCGCCTTCAGCGCGCGGATCCGCTTCAGGTCTTCCTTTCCGGATGCGCCGACGAAGCTCAGCGCTACCGGTCCGAGCGACATGTCGAAAAGCCGCCGTCCGTCTGGTGTGGCGACGTAATATTCGCGCTTGGGGATGGCGCCCGAGACGATCTCGATCTGGCGCTCGTTGAACCCGATCCGCTCGTAAAACTCGCGCGTGCCCGGCTCGCGTGCAGCGCCATTCGGTAGGCAGATCTTTGTCGGGCAGGATTCTTTCAGCACGTCGATGATGCCCGAACGCTCGGCGTCGGAGATCGATTGGGTCGCGAGTACGACAGCGCAATTGGCCTTACGGAGCACCTTCAGCCATTCCCTGATCTTGTCGCGAAACACCGGGTGACCGAGCATCAGCCAGGCTTCGTCGAGGAGGATGAGGCTCGGGGACCCATCTAGCCGCTTCTCGATCCGGTGGAAGAGATAGGTGAGGACCGGCACAAGATTGCGCTCGCCCATGTTCATCAACTGCTCGATCTCGAAGCACTGGAACGCTCGAAGCGTCAGGCCGTCCTCTTCCGCGTCGAGAAGCTGACCCATGGGACCATCGACGGTATAATGATGGAGCGCGTCCTTGATTTCGCGCATCTGCACGCCGCTGACAAAGTCCGAGAGCGACTTTCCGGGCGCTGTCGCCATCAGCCCGATCTGGCGCGAGATCGCATTACGATGGTCGGGCGTGATGGTGACGCCCTGCAAGGCAACGAGCATTTCGATCCACTCAGTCGCCCAGGCCCGATCGCCATCTGTCGAAAGATCGAACAGCGGGCAGAATGCGAGCGCCCTCCCCTCCCCGTTCTGGTCATTGCCGATCTCGTAAAGATCGCCGGCGGCGGCAAGCGTCAGCGGGAGGAGTGAGTTGCCTTTATCGAAGGCGAAGATCTGCGCAAACTCGTACCGACGGAATTGTGCAGCGATCAGCGCGAGCAGCGTCGACTTGCCCGAGCCGGTCGGTCCGAAGATCAGGGTGTGGCCGACATCATCGACATGTAGGTTCAGGCGAAACGGCGTCGACCCCGACGCAACCTGCATCAACGGCGGCGAGTTCGGGGGATAGAATGGGCACGGCGCCACCGGATTGCCCGACCAGACCGAGTTCAGCGGAACGAGGTCCGCCAGATTGCTCGTATTGATCAGTGGCTCACGGATATTGGCGTACCAGTTTCCCGGCAGGCTGCCGAGAAACGCATCCGTCGCGTTCAAGGTCTCGACGCGTGCTCCAAACCCCTCTGCTTGGACCAGCCGACGGATGGCCTCCGCCTTCTCCTGCAGGGCGTCGCGGTCCTCATCGAACAGGACGACGACCGGGGTGTAATAGCCGTAGGCAACAAGTTGGGAGGACGCCTGGGCGATGGCGTCCTCGGTCTCGGCGACCATCGTCATGGCATCCTGATCGACCGATCGGCTTTGCGTCTGGAAGAGCTGATCGAAAAAGGGGCGGACCTTCTGCTGCCATTTCTTTCGTGTGCGTTCGAGCTTCTGGCGCGCCTCTTCCGCATCGAGGAAAATGAAGCGGGACGACCAACGATAAGTCAGTGGCATCAGGTCGAGATTGTTGAGGATGCCGGGCCAGCTCTCTGCCGGCAGCCCGTCGATAGCCACGACAGCGAGAAAGCGGCTCTCGACCTTTGGCGTCAGACCATGCTCCAGCTCCGCGGTCGCCAGCCAGTCGAGATACATCGGGACCTCGGGCAGCCGGACCGGATGGCTCTCCCCCGTAATGCAAAATCGCACGAACTGCAGGAGGTCGTCATAGCGCGCGACCCGCTCCCCTCCTCTTTCGCGGACCTCGCGGGTCTGCATGCGGGCAATCGACAGGGTGTTGGCAAGGTATTGTTCGATTTCCCGGATCGCATTGCGGAACACGAACAGGACAGTGTCTGCATAGGATTTCTTACGGCTCTCCTCGTCCGAATAGATGTACTTGCTGAGCGCCGTCTTCTTCGACTCGAGTGGCCGGTATGTCAGAATGATCGCATGCTTGCTCTCGAAATGCCCCTGCTCGCGCCCGAAATGGGCCCGGCGCTCCGCATCGATCGCGCGGGTGACAGGGTCCGGAAAATAGCACTGGTCCGGTGTGGGATACTCGACCGTTGGCACCCGGATCGCCTCGACTTGGATCATCCACCCCGTCCCCAGTCGTGACAGAATGGAATTGATCTGCCGGGACAGTTCGTTGCGCTCAAGATCGGTGGCGCTTTCGGAGTCTGGACCCGCGAAATACCAGCCGGCCATCAGGCTGCCGTCCTTCAGGAGCAGAACACCGTTGTCGACCAGGCCAGCATAGGGAACGAGATCAGCGAATGAGGGACCGGTCGCGCGGAAACGTTTGAGGGCGGCCATTTTGACTCCTCTAGTATCTTCGCCACGGTGCGGCCGTTGGCCGGTAGTGGGGCTTGTAGGAAATGTGACGGGCATAGACTTGCCGCATCAGCGGGTCGGACTTGGCCATCATGCGAAGCAGGCCAACGATGACGATCCAGACAGCCACACCGAAGAGCGCCGAATAGATCGTCAGCACGACGAAGATAAGGATCACGGCGGCAAGCCCGGTGATCAGCACCAGTTCGCGGTCGGCGCCCATCAGTAGGTTCGGACGCGACAGCGCCCGATGGATGCGATTGCGGTGGAGGCTCATGACGCCCCCCGCCCTTCCGCGTTCGTATCGATCCGTGTGAACTGCTCTGCCGGCACGCCGATCGATGCACCGGTTGCGCCAAAGAGGCCGACGATTGTCGTCGCACCCAGCAGAATGCCGGCGACAAGTACGACATACATTAGCCTGCGGGCGAAATCGTTGAGCTCGCCGCCGAAGATCAGCATACCGCCGGCGATTGCGACGGCTGCCAGCGCGATGTAGCCAGCGACAGGACCAGTGATGGATTCCTGGATCTGCTCGAGCGGCCCTTCCCATGGAAGACTGCCGCCGGAGCTGGCGAAAGCTGGCGATGCAGCGGCGATAATCGAGAAAGCCATCACGGCAAGGGCCAGTAGTGATCTCTTATGCTGCATCTCGGCTCTCCTCTGCATAGGGTTCCGTCTGGTACTGGCCGCCTGCAAAGCGGGTGACGTGAAGGATTTCGCTGATGCGCCGGCCCTTGGCCGTTCGTTCGATCGAGATGATCAGATCGACCGCATCGCCGATCACCGCCTGCATCGGCTGGTGACTGGCCTCGGCGGTCAGCTGCTCAAGGCGCTGAAGTGCGGAGCGGGCGCTGTTTGAGTGGATCGTTGCGACGCCACCGGGGTGTCCGGTGTTCCAGGCCTTGAGCATGGTGAGCGCTGCACCATCGCGGACCTCGCCGACGATGATACGATCAGGGCGAAGGCGCATCGTGCTCTTCAGGAGACGCGACATGTCGACGGCATCGCTTGTGTGCAGGCTGACTGCGTTGTCCGCTGCGCATTGAATCTCGGCTGTGTCTTCCAGGATGACGAGGCGATCGTCGGGAGAGCTCGATACGATCTCCGCAAGGATTGCGTTGGTGAGGGTCGTCTTGCCCGATCCCGTACCACCGGCAACGAGAATGTTGAGTTTTGAGGCGATAGCGCTGCGGATGATCTCGGCATGCTTTGCGGTCATCACCTTGCTCGACACGTAGTCATCCAGGGGGATGAGGCGTGTTGCTCGACGACGGATAGTGAAGGATGGTCCAGAAACTACCGGTGGCAGCAGTCCCTCAAAACGATGCCCGCCGATAGGCAGTTCTCCTGAAACGATCGGCCGATCGTCATCGACTTCCGAGTTCAGAACATGGGCGACGCTTCCGATCACTGTTTCAGCGGCGGAGCGGGTCATCTCTCCAGCTGCGGCCATGCCGTGGCCGAGTCGCTCTATGAACAGACGACCATCCGGATTGAGCATGATCTCGACGACGCTCGGGTCTTCGAGCGCGACGCACAAATGATCTCCCAATGCGTTTTGCAGCTTGCTGACGAGACGTGGGAGTGAGCGGTTTTGGGTACTGAGCATGATCAGGCCGCTTCCTTGTGATGGAGTGAGAAACTTGAGGAATAGGTGCTGGGGCGAAGTCGATCAAAGCTCAGCCAGTCTGCCGGGAGCAGGCCGGCGACGCTCTTCGTCTCGTTGATCTGGGAAGGTGAGCCGAGCCGGCTCAGGGGCCAGCCCGCCCGACGAAGGATGCGCTCAAGTCTGACATCTGTGGCCGTGACGATTTCCCGATAGCCATTGACGACGCTCCACTCGACGATACCGGCGAACATCGCGAGCGTGGCCGAATGCAGGCCTGCCTGCTCCCGCTCGCCGACCGCGTTTGTATCGACGCAGAACCGGGAGCTTTCGATCATCCTATGATGCGTATGGAGCTGTCCCGTTTCCAAGAGTTGGGGGAATACCTTCTCCAGCATTGTCCCGCCAGACGCCGGCAATAGCCGCGCGCATCCGATCACTGCGTCCGAATGGTCAATGCAAAGGACGTATGTCGGGCTTAGCTTGTCGAAGCCGTCCATCTCCAGGCCGGAGGTGCAACGAACTGTCCATGCCAGGCGACCGCGGAAAATGCGGGCGCGGAGCCGGTGCATTTCGTGGATGAGGCGGTGCTCAGTTTCGCTCTTTGGGTTCTTGATGGCGACGACGCGCATCGAGCAAATCTCCCTTGCGTTGGTGACGCAAGGAGGTTTGACGGGGCTAAGGAGTTCGATCTACTGCCAAAAGTGTTAGCGGGTGATTCTAGCTGAGCCTCGACTTTCTTGTGCGCCAGATGCCGCTCAAGCCACGGCATTAACTAGCAAAAGTGTTAGTTGGCCAAATGGCCCGATAGAGCGAGATGAGCCGCAAGAATCTGATATTGTTCGATAAAATGTTGAATGTGAGCGGGAGCAGTATCCTCAGCTTGTGCATGTTAAGGTCTTGTTAACCCTATTTCTCTTGCGGCATGGTTAGAATCGTGGCTTAGCTTGAGACGGTAATAGCGCGTCTGACGCCAATAAACCGTCTGAGAACAGAGGCTAATGTGAACGTGATCGACCGGCACATCCTAAAGGCATCGACTTCTGCCCATATCACACAGCGGGCCGAAGCGCTGTCTGCCCGCTTGCGTGCAGTTGGCGAACGCGCATTCCCGCCGACCGCGCAGAAAACACTTCGGTCGTTCTCGTCAGGCGAAGTCGCGGAGATCGTCGGCGTTTCGGACGGCTACCTGCGCCAACTATCAATCGACGGTCTAGGTCCGACGCCGGATCTTGGAAATGGCGGACGGCGATCCTATTCGCTCGAGCAAATTAACGAGCTGCGGCAGTATCTAGCGAGCGCTCGCCCTAAGGAAGCGACAAGGTTTTTTCCACGTCGGCGTGATGGTGAAAAGCTGCAGGTCATTACGGTTGCCAATTTCAAAGGCGGATCCGCAAAAACCACCACCTCGCTTTATCTAGCTCAAGGGCTTGCGCTGCAGGGTTATCGCGTTTTGGCGATCGATCTCGATCCGCAGGCTTCGCTCTCGGCCATGTTCGGTTATCAGCCCGAGTTCGATGTCGCCGAAAACACCACCCTCTATGGCGCCATTCGTTATGACGATCAGCGCGTCACAATGAAGGACGTTATCCGCCCGACATATTTTACAGGGATCAGCATCGTTCCCGGTAATCTCGAGCTCATGGAGTTTGAGCATCAAACCCCGCGCTTCATGCTGCAAAATCGTGGTCGGCCGGAGGATCTGTTCTTCAGAAGGGTCGCCGGCGCAATCGCCCAGGTCGAAGACGACTTCGACGTTGTCGTCGTAGATTGCCCACCCCAATTGGGCTTTCTAACCATGGGCGCTCTGAACGCCGCGACGGGCATGATCGTCACCGTCCACCCACAAATGGTCGACGTTGCATCAATGAGCCAGTTCCTTCTGATGACCTCGGACCTCGTATCCGTCATCGAGGAGGCCGGTGGCCGTCTTGATTACGACTTCCTGCGTTTTCTCGTGACCCGGCACGATCCTCGCGATGTTCCGGAGCAAGAGATCGTCGGATTGATGCGCGATGTGTTCGGATCGGATGTAATGGCTGCGACCGCTTGGAAATCGACTGCAATCGCCAATGCAGGACTGACCAAGCAATCTCTTTACGAGCTGACGAGAGGTGCCGTTGGCCGGTCCACATACGATCGCGCGATGGAATCGATCAATGCCGTCAACCAGGAGGTTGTCGCGCTTCTAAACGAGGTCTGGCAGCGATGATCTCAACCTCTATCGATAAAATTCAGACACTTAACATGTGGTCAGCTGACTACATCTCGGTTCATGAGACCGGCCGTGATGGGGAGGTCCCTGCGTGAGCAAGCGAACACAATCAATCCGCTCTCTTTTTGCCGGCGGTACCGAAGACGCGCCGGCCGATGAAGCGCGGCAACCCATACAGCGTGTTGCTTCAGGTGCGGTCCGGTCGCTCAAGGACACCTTTTCCGAAGTTGAACGTGATTACGAGGAACTGAAGCAGCAAGTCGCAAGTGGCGCCCTGCCCGTTGAACTCGATCCCGGCTTGCTCGACCCCTCCCCCTTTGCTGACCGCTTCGTCGATCAGGATCTGGCGGCAGTCGAAGCGCTGAAGACTTCGCTGAGCGAACATGGACAAGAAATCCCTATCCTTGTGCGGGTTCATCCCTCTGCGCCTGGCCGCTATCAGATTGCCTATGGTCACCGGCGGGTGCGTGCAGCGTCCGAACTCGGCATTGCGGTCAAAGCCTACGTCCGCGAGCTGGATGACGATCGTCTCGTCGTTGCCCAGGGTGTGGAGAATTCGGCGCGCGAAGACCTGACTTTCATCGAGCGGGCAATGTTTGCCTTGAAGCTCGAGGACGGCGGCATCCAGCGATCGCTGATCCAGACCGCTCTGTCTGTTGACCGCCAAGAAGCCCAGAAGCTCCTGAGTGTCGCTCGCGGTGTGCCTCGTTCGCTGATTGATGCAATCGGGCGTGCGCCAAAGATCGGACGGCCGAGGTGGCTCGATCTTGTCGAGAGCCTCAAGATCGCCGGCGCTGCAAAAAAGGCGCATAAGGCAACGGAAGACAATTCCTTCGCTCACAAGGATTCCGACGATCGCTTTTCGGTCGTGCTGAGGGCTGCGAAGACGGGCGATGTCGGTAACTCGGCAAAGCCGAAAGCCCCGGCTGTCGCAAGATCATCTGATGGCAAGGAAATCGCGACCCTATCGTTGACGGGAAAGCTCTGCAAAATTCAGATTAATCGAGAGCAGGATGAAGCCTTTGCATCATACTTGATGGAAAAGCTTCCTGAACTCTACGCCAAATTTCGGAGCAATGCTCCGTCAACAGAGGACTAAATCGGAAGGCAGTAGCAAAAGAAAAAGGCCCCCAAACGTTGCCGTCATGGAAGCCTCTCTCAAAGGTGTAAGCAACCTGAGAATCGCATTTCCGTGAATCGCAGTCAAGAGTCTTTGGCACCGTTTTGGTGAGCGAATTTCTTTTGCCTTTTGAAAGGTGAAGGAAAATGCAGGTTGGAAATGTCACGACGCCCTTTGGGCGGCGGCCGATGACGCTTGCCTTGGTCAGATCGCAAATGCGAGCTTCGCAGATCGAACCGGGGAAGCAGATAGACAAGTGGAAAATCTTCAGGGACGCTTGCGATGCACGTTCGCTGCTGGGCCTACGTGACCGAGCGCTCGCTGTTCTCAATGCGCTTTTGACTTTTTACCCAGAGGCGTCGTTGAGTGACGAGAGCAATCTGATTGTCTTTCCCTCGAATGCCCAGCTAACGGCTCGGGCAAACGGGATCGCTGGTTCAACCTTGCGAGAAAACCTCGCGCATCTCGTTGAGGCAGGCCTTATCCAGCGCTGTGATAGCCCCAATGGGAAGCGCTATGCCCGGAAAGGAACTGACGGCGCCATTGAGACAGCATACGGCTTTAGTCTTTCGCCGCTTCTCGCACGCTCTGAGGAGCTCGCCCTACTGGCCCAGCAAGTCGCGGCGACCCAGCGGCATCTGAAGTTTGTGAAAGAGCGCATAACGATCGCGAGACGAGACGTCCGTAAGCTGCTTTCGGCGGCGATCGAGGACGGGGTGTCGGGCAACTGGGAGACGGTCGAATCGCTTTACGTCGCCCTCATGGCCCGTCTGCGGGCGGCAAAGACCACCGAAGCCTTCGAAGGATTGCTGGAGGAACTCGAGCTGTTACGAGAAGAAGTAATCAACCAGTTGGAAACCCTGATAATTACAGAAAAAACCGACACCAATGATGCCGATATCCGGCAGCACATACAGAATTCAAATACCGAATCTATCATTGAACTTGAACCTAGCTCCAGAAACGAGCTGGGCGAGAAGCCGAGGCCGGATATTGAACGTAAGATCGAGCCGATAAAGGCTTTCCCATTGGGCATGGTTCTTCGTGCATGCCCGGAGATCGCGATGTATGGCCCGGGAGGCAATATCGAGAGCTGGCGCGATCTGATGTTCGCCGCCGTGGTGGTGCGATCTATGCTCGGGGTGAGCCCGTCAGCCTACCAGGACGCTTGCGAGGTCATGGGGCCTGAGAATGCCGCCGCCACGATGGCAGCAATCCTTGAGAGGGTGGGCCATATTTCATCTCCTGGCGGCTATCTGAGGGATCTGACGGGGAAGGCGCGCCGCGGCGAATTCTCGCTAGGTCCCGTTCTGATGGCGTTGCTTCGCGCAAGCGGGCAGGAGGCGAAGCGGGCTTGAAGGGCGGGTGTAACTTCGCTTGAACGTTTGTCTATTTCGGAGTGTGTAGTCAGCTGACTACGGGTTAAGTGATTGAGTTTCCTTACGTGTCGCCTTAGCCAGTGTGGTGCCAAGCGATATGTCCAGTTACTGCAGGGAAGGAGCTATGATTTGATGCGAGAAACGATGGATATCCAGTTGGAGGATCTACCGAACTTGGCTGATCGCCTCGAACGTGTCCGTGGTATGGCGTTGGAGGTCGAGCGACTCCCTGACGAGACTTACGCTCCAATTGGAAGCTTTCTTGCCCCCGTAGAATGGTTCTCTCTCGCGGCCGTTGTGAAAACCACCTCAAACGCGCATGCTTTTGGGCTCCTGGTAGAGAGCCGGAACACGATTGCGGCATCAGCTCTGATAAGGATGCAGATCGAAACGGCCATGCGAATGTTCGGTTTGACGCTTGTCGAGGACGTGGAAGAGGCCGGAGCCATGCTGATGAACGGTGAAAAGTACTCGGCACTGCGGATGCGAGACGGTCGCACGAGGCTGGTAGACAAGCTCCTGCACCAAGAGCTCGCGAAGCTCTATGCCTGGGTATCCGAGGCTTATGAAGATGCTTCGGCTTTTGTGCATTTGGATCGAGTAAACATCGGGTTCAAAGTTACATGGCTCGACAGTGGTGGCTATTACAACCTCAACGGCATCGATCGTAATCGGCCGGATGAGCAGTACCACCATCTCGTCGATACTTTTTACATCGCACTACGAATGACGCGAGATTTACTCCGCGATTTTCTCCAAACTCGCCCACAGCCGGCAGAGCGTCAAGCCGCGTTGGAAAAGTTCAGAGCCGAGGGGCGGACTTTGGGCGGTGGCCAGGTAACGTCGGTCAGGCCTACGATCGGCTGATCTGACGATACCAGAAACAAAAATCTCTCTCAGATCTCTTCAAGTTTGCCATCCAACAGGATGATATTGAGCCTCCTGACGCAGCTCGCGCGCATGTACTCTAGGTCTTCAACCAACTGTGGGTCGCGAATTTCTAGGTAGTTCGAATGCTGAACAATCAATTTCTCCTTAATTGCCTCCATCATTTTGATCTTGAGCGTTTGCAAATCGCTCTCAAGGCCCTTGAGTTCTGCCTTCCAAGCTGAGTTGGAGAGGCTGCGCCAACCGCCTATTGCTTTCTGGATGACGTGCTTGCTTTTGCGATCGACGAGTTCCCCAGTTCGCAACGCCATATGGGTGTCCTTGATCGCCTGTAGGAGGTCGTCGGCATTCTCGCTATACAAAGGGTCACTGAATGCGGGTCTGTGAAATGCAGTCGCGATCAAGCTTAGAATGAGCTCGTCTTGTTCGGACGAGCTGCGAATGTGTATCACCTTGTCATAATACCACCGCTGAAGATCGGGAAAGAGGTTAAGCCAAGAGACGTAGTCGTCCCAAAACCACGCTTGGACCCGAACTCCGACGCCGCGTTTCTCAAAAGCCTCGGTCAGGTTGCGAGCACTCTTTTGAATTCTAGCGTCTCGCTTTGCGGTTGTTGCAAGAACCCACGTATTGAGCGTAGGCCTGAAATTCAGCGCTATTTCGGCCTCTTCCTTAAGCATCGCAGGTGAGATTACCGCGTTTGCGAGGAGATTGTTGTTATCATCCCGGATAGAGAGTCGTTTGCATTGAACGCCGAGGTGGCCCACGGCTTGTGTCCTTGCATAGATGTCAACACCGTCTTGGGCTTGACCCGAGCGGCCTATCATCGACGATTGAGTGTTGTAGAGTTGATCCACCAATCCCCGTGTGAGCTCTTCAAATTGCTGCCAATCCAAAGGCGGCTGAAAAAACTGACTTAACTGCCCCAACCTGCGTCCCTCAAAATGCGGCTCGCCGCCCTAAAGCAGGCGGGCTGCGCGCCCACTCCGCCGTGCGGCACTATTGTAGTAGCTGGAGGCCTGTTGAACAGACCGGTGACGCGACTGCTCCATCGCCTCGGGGAGGGGGATACCGCGGTTGGCAGCCTCAGTCAGATATCCCGACCGCAACCCGTGCGCCGAAAACTCCCCAGCCACCAACCCCGCCATTTCCACCCGCTGTTTCAAGATCGCATTGACCGACTGCGGATCCAGCGAGCGCTTCGAGACCGTGCCCCAACGCCCGATCCCCCGAAACACGCTGCCGCTCTCGATCTTGGCCGCGGCGATCCAGTCGTTCAGCGCATCCACCGGTCGCCCGGTCAGATAGACGACATCATCCTGTTCGCCGTTGGTCGTCTTGGTCCGGCCGAGATGGATGGCGAGAGAGGGGAGGGGAGGGCCGTCGGCCACCTCGATCGGCGGCTCTGCCGTCAGTTGCTCGACGCGCAATCCGGCGATCTCGCTGCGCCGGCGGCCGCCGGAGGCAAAGGCCACCATCAGGAGCGCCCGATCCCGCAGATCGCGGAGACTGTCGGTCGAGCACGTCGCCAGCAATTTGGCCAACACATCGCCGGTGACCGCCTTGGCGCTCTTCCGGTGACGCTTCCGCGGCGTGGCGCGCACGGCGAGCCGAATGGCGGATTTGAGAGGAGGGGAGGCGAAGGCGCCATCGAGCCCACGCCATTTCGTCAGTGTCGACCAGTTGGCCAGCCGCCGTCGCACGGTGGCTGGCGCATGCGGACCGGTCGATTTGAGGAAACCTTGGGCGCGCAGATTGTCATCGACCTCGGCCGGCATGCCGTGATCGGGATCGCTGATGCGTTTCTGTGGATCCCACAGATGCTGTGCGACGAATTTTAACAGCAGCGCCTCGGGCGCCGGCCAGGGCAGGGACCGCTTTGTCGCCGCCAGCGCCCAGGCTTCGAGATAGGCGAGGTCGGAGGTGATGGCGCGTAAAGTGTTGGCGCCCATGCCCTCGTTGACGAGATGGCGCAGCGTTTCGATATCGTGATCGGTGAGCAGCTCGGCCAGCTCATCGCGGCGGTCGATCGGCAGCACCGATGCAATCGTGTCGAGCTCGACGGCGCGGCGCTCGATTCCGGAAAGGCTGGCAGCTTTTCTGGCGGAAACCATCAGGCGGTCTCTGCCTGTGGCCGCCAGCGCGCGATAATCTGCTCGATCTCGCCGCGATAGTCATGGGGGTAGTGAAGGTCCTCCTCGCGGGCCAGCCAGGTGAAGACGGTCGCCATATCCTCGGCGACCTCACTATCGACATTGGCGAGATCCGTGAGATCGAAGCCGCCATGCTCGCCGGCGTTCCACCAGGCGAGAATGAAGTTGGCGACGCGCCGGCCCTGGCCGGTGTCACCGTTAGCGACGTTGAGGAGCTTTTCGAGGGCGAAGCGGACGCGATCTTCCATGGGATTGACCCTTTGCGGACGGTGGATTGCGCGACGATAGAGTGATTTGCGACTCCTGTCGATCTACCATCGATAAGGGTTACTTATCGATGGTTATAACCCAACTCAAGACCGTACCATGTGAGGAACATTAATATTAGACTAGAGTTCCTTTAGTAAGTCATTTACCATGATTTCAATGGCTTACGATCTCTCGAAAATAAGCATTTCAGCCCTGATGCGGCCGGCGTTCGACGCCGGCATCGCGCTCACTCGTCTCGACGAGCGGATTGCACGCTCGCCGGTCGGCGCGGGCTTTCTCGAACGCCAGAATTTCGCCGACGCCTGCGCATCGCTGTGGATCGACGGCGAACTGGTCCATCTCGAGGACCTCGTCCTCCACGACGCCTTTCGCGATACCCGCACGCCCACCCACGAACTCACCATCGCTCGCGACGTTCTTCGCACGCGCCGGCGTATTGCCGCGCAGTCGCCGGACTGGGCGTTGTCGGCCGAAGGCATTCGGGCGTTGCGAAAAACAGCGGACGTCACTCCAGTCGGCGTTGATGCGGTTGGGTCCGCTGGCGCCATCCGGCCCGCAGTCGCGGCAGATGCGGAAGGGGAGGGGTGGGACATCGACGAAGCCGACGGGCTTCCCGGCGTCGACTATGACGCCATCGATGCGCTGCTCGCGCGATCGGACGCTGCGATCGAACAAGCCAGGAAGCCCGGACGGGCTTCGGCGGATGCTCGGGAACGAGACCCTCTCGTCTATGATCTCGACTGGGACGAGGATGCCCGGCTCGACGAATGGCGCGGCGCGATGCGTCAGTCCGAAAATTTGCCGGCAGCGCTGCAGGCGATCGTCGCCCTCGATGCCTGGAACGAGCTGGCCGTCCTTCAGCACGCGCCCTGGCTTGGCAGATTGTTCGCCGCCTCGATTTTGCGGGAGGCCGGCATTACGTCAGGCGCGCATTTGGCGGCCTTCAACCTCGGCCTGAAAACCATTCCCGTCGATCGACGCCGTCATCGTGATCGGGAAACCCGGTTGCTCGCCATTGTTCATGGTCTGATCGCGACCACCGAGATCGGGATGAAAGAACATGACAGGCTGATGCTGGCGAAGACGATGATGGACCGAAAGTTGGAAGGACGGCGGACGTCGTCAAAACTGCCGGAGCTGGTTGAGCTGGTCATGGCGAAACCACTGGTGTCGGCCGGGATGGTGGCGAAGATGCTGGACGTCACTCCGCAGGCGGCGCGGCGGATCGTTTTGGAACTTGGCCTCAGGGAGATGACGGGCAGGGGGAGGTTTCGGGCATGGGGTATCCTGTAAGGTCAACGCCAGTCGCGCTGGCTACATCAGCTCCGGGCGCAAGGCCAATGCCATGGTGACGGGGCAGCGATTACATTACTGCGGCTCTGGCGCCGTACGCATGTCTATCCAGAAATGGGTGAGCTGATAGGGCGATACTCCCTGTGTTCTGGCCAGCGTATGCCTGATTTCGGACAGGTCCCCAACTTGCCAACCCGCAGCTGGGGTAGGAACCGCGGCGATCGAATTCACCACTACAGCAGCATCAACCTCGTCATGAATTTCCGGCAACTCCATGGACAAAACATAACCTATCATGGCACCTCCGACCGCGTCCTTGCCATACAGATGACTTGGATCGACGAAACGCCGGACTCCATGTTCAGCGTAGTTTGAATTGAAGTTCCAGTCGGCCCTGGTCGGTGTACCAAGTTTTTTGCATTCAATGACATAGGTGCAAACGGACCTCTCAGGGTCGGCAGCCTCATGGTCGATGTAGTTCCACTGGAAGTCTGGAATTTTCTTCGTTCTCGGATCCCGTTCGTCATCGTCGCGCGAGGGCGTGTTCTGTGCTTCCGGAACAGGAGGCATCGAGAATGCTTGTTCTGGCGTAACGCGGTAGATTTCCTTGTTCGCACGCAGGATGCGAAAATAGAGTTCTCGGTTCAGATAGGTTTCATTCCCGCTCAGCCCGTCGTCGCGAAGTTGTCGCAGCGCGATGCGAAGGATCGCTTCAACCTTTGCGACATGCGAGGTCCAAGCTGCAGCGCTATCAATGTGAATATTCATTGTAGATTTTGCCCGGCACGGAGAAAGCTCACGTTTACTGCCTCCGCGTCTTCGCGCGCGCGTGTGGCGGTCCAATTTCGTTGCTTGTTTGATTTCACGATCATGAACCCGCTATTGTCCGAGATTCTTATTGGCCGATTGTCGAAGAATGACCGGTGATCGTCCTGCGCTTGTTTCGGGCGCATCCTCTCTAAGACGCTTTCCCAAGCAGGATCGCTTTGAAGGCCTTGTGGATGCTTTTGGGTAGCGCCTGTGACATTGAACCGGATTCCGACGATATCAAAAGTCTCCGGTCCCGTGATCGACCAAGACAGTCTGATAGGTTTGCTCAAACGCTGGGAAAGCTCCTCAGCGAAAGCGGAAATGTAGCGCGAGAAAGCGCCTGCTCCCGAGTCAGGACCGATCGTCGTCGACGACCCAATCTCAGGTCTCTCTAGCCCCAAGAGCGCGGTTGAGTCAGGACCTTTCCAGAAGAAATCGTGTTCGTTCTTCCAGAAGTCGTCAATAAGGTTGCGCTCCGGCTCACTGAGCTCGAAGAGATCATAGACCGCCCTGTCGAGCTCTTGGCGCACTTCAGTGAGCATCTCCAATTGCTCTTCCGCGCTTGGAACGCTCGGATCTGTTAACTCGTTGTTCTTGAGCTCGAACTCTTGGAGGAAGGTAACTGATTTTGCGATTGTTTCTGCGGCTGCTTCGAATTCCGCCTTCGGCATTCCCCACGAGGCTTCGAGTCGAAGGGGCATGCTCAAGATATCCTCCCCAGTTACCTTGTCGAACCAGCCGCCCCAAGATCCCGCCGTCATGAAGAGACGGTAGCGACCGAGCGACGACCAGAACACGCCGATTGCGATCTTTCCGTCTCTCTCTTTCCACCCGTCGAGAGGAACGCAGTAGACCGTGTGGCGGAACGAAAACGGTGCGGTCTCAAGGCGGCTGACTGTACCTTGCGGCTCAGAAATACCGGTCTTCGTCAACAATCGCATACCACGATAGAGTCGTTCGTCAGGCTGGCGGCCAACACCTTTCGGCGGATCACCGAACCAATTCTCCTTCGATGGACCAAACGGTTCTATCGCTCTGCTCGAGAGCTCTCGTAGAGTCGCGAGATCTCCTCGCGCGGGCTTAGATCCCTTCTGCCAGCCATAGCCGGGCAGGCACCCATCCTTGTTGAGGAAATCGGATAGCGGCCTCTCCATACCAAGGCGGCCGATGAGAGCAGCATCGCGATGATTTCCCCACCAATAAGTCTTCCAGAGATAATCAAAGGCCTCAAGGTCTGTCTGTCTTACGAAGTGGCGCTCCATCTGCATCAGTCCGATGGTCCGCGTCTTTTCGACGAGGCTTGTCCGGCGCGCGCTCCAATAGGATACCATGCCGCTTCGAGACGTTTCCTCACGTGCACTGTAGTGCAGGAACATGAAGGGCGCCGTTGCCTCCGCAAAAAGCAGCCGCCTGACATGCGTATAGTTTACGACTTCATGAACATTTACTTGTCCGAGAAATTGACGGCGAAACGCCCGGCTTGTGTCGCGCGCGTTCCATAGAACCTTCGCGCTCACGAGGAGCCCACATCGACCTTTGGGCTTCAGCAATGACAGGCAGCGATAGAGGAAGAGCTGCGAATAGCTCTTGTCTCCGATAAGGTAGCCATATCGCTGGGCCCAAAGCAGAGCCACTCTGGCGGCCCCCCCCTTCTTCCGAAGGGCTTCCTTGCCGTCTTCGATGACATAGTCGGCTGCCTCCTGCCACGGCGGGTTGCCGACGATGACGTCGAACGAATTAGGTCGAAGATCTAAAGTCCCGGCCGCGAGGAGTTCGACAACATCTGCCTTGCCGGCATACCGCTTCCGCAGATTGTTGAACGCATCGATCTCTTCTCGCTCGTGCGCCATTAGATCGAATGCGTTCGCCACCAGAACCGTTCCGAAATGAAGATCATCGCGGACGGCGCCACCAATCAGGTGAGGCATCGGTCCGGCAGCCAGAATGTCGGACGGGTCCTGACTATCTAGCAAGGCCAAGTATAAGCTGAAGGCTGCGACGCGCGCTGCTTCCTGCCGCAGTTCGACCCCACAGATCTGATTCTGCAATATCAAGCGTAGCTCGCTTGAGGTGAGCTTCCGCTGCCGGCTGGAGACCTCGAAGCGGACCATGCGCTTGAAAGCTTCGACCAGAAAAATTCCGGAACCGCAAGCCGGATCGAGGATCCTCGGCCGCGTCTCAAGCACCGACACAGGCAAAAGGCGATCTAGAACGTCCTGAACGAGTGTGATCGGAGTAAAATGGGTGTTGTCGTCAAGCGCGCCTGCCGTCTGTTCTTCGAGCGGCACCGCATGGTAAAATTCTTCATAGATGCTGCTGATCAGCGAAAGCGGGACGATTTCGAAATCATAGGCCCAGAAAAACAGCTCCGGCTGCTCCTTATCGGTATCGCCAAGCAGAAATTTTCGCATTTCCAGCAAATGTTCGGTTTTGAAGGAATTTCCTTTTTCGCCGATCGCGAAAAGATCGCCGTTGAAATCCTTTGCCAGACGATCGAAGAAAGCCAGCGTAAATTTAGCATCAAGCAGTACGCGGTCAAAAAGACGATCACGGGCAGTGGCGCCGAAAACCGGCCTCTCAGGCGGCGTCGACAGAAGCCTCAACCACTCGGAATTTTCGCCAGCAACCTGACGGAAATATTTTCCGCCAATAATTTGCCGATCCTCGAGATAGCGAATGAGAATGCTGCGCCCGATCAATGAATGTGCCGCCGACGCCGCCATCCCCGACGAAATCAGGGCTTGCCGCACCCGTTTCAGGTCATTGACCAGACGAATGTCGGCCCGCCCGGTTTGCGAACGCTCGGCGCCGGCTGCTAGCTTCTCGATTATTCCGGCGGGGGAAAGACCACCGAGGGCCTCATCAACCTGATCAAGCCGTTCAAAGATTATTAGGGGATCAAGTGCGGCTATTTCGGACTGTAATGGCGGCGTCGTTAGAGCGTAGACGTGGAGAGCGTTCGGAAGTGCCAGAAAGAGGCAGAACGGCCCTGACATACACCATGCACGACGGTAGGCCTCGTAGATAAGATCATCGTCTAGCGGACCTGCAATCGACGAGAAGATGAAAACAGGATCATTCTGGACGAAGAGCAACATTTCTGCGCCCAGACGAGAAGCCAAGGTCGTCCATTCGCCGATATCCGTCCATCTGCCGGGCTCGTCGCCAGGCATGGGGACGGAGGTTGCCGGAATTAGGCCGTTGGCTGCGCCACCGAAAAGCGAATAGACCTTGTCCAGAAGTTGCCGACCCGAGATCTGTATGCTCACGGTTCTAGCTCGCCAAGACTAGGGCGCAACCACATGCATGTCGAAGGTATAAAACTCCGGCCAAATCGCGCTCCTGTCCATGCGAATCATCCCCTCGGGAAGATATCAAACATCCGCTTAACACTAAACCGAGTGTGCAACACTAATGGTTGGCGTTGGGTATGACATGTAAGCACGGATTGCGGGTTAACCGCGCCGTGCCGAAGCGAGCTGCTGCGATGCTACGAGATTTGCAATGTCCTGACGAATTCGTCCCACTCGCGCTTCGACATTTTGGTATCAGCGTGCTCGACGCGCTCGCCGGCCAGCATCCGGCGCAGGGCCTTGATCGCTTCTCCGGAAAAAATGGCCGATTCCAGCCGATGTTCGCGAAATGCTTCATAGGTGTGCGGAACCCATTTTTTGAGGATGTCCAGCATTACCTGGGCATAGGCCCTGATCTCGTACTGCGCATGTGGATCAGCGCGCAGGCGAAGAAAATTCATAAGATTGTGGAGGTCCGTTTTCCAATACCACTGGGTATAGAAATTGAGCGACAGGTTCATGCGCGCGAGCTCGCGCGCAAGTCCGCGTTCCTCGTCGCGAATTTGCCGGCCGGTATCGTCTTGATTCAACAGATCGAGGTAGTGATCGTAGCTCTGTTGCGAGTCATCGCGGAGGACCCGCAACACCCGCTCCGCCTCCTCGGTCCCAACGACCTCGCCGCGCCCCTGGCGATTCTGGACCGACTGCGCCGCCAGATTTTCGGGGGAGGGAATGTAGAATTCGCGGTCGAGGATAGAATAGCGCGCCGAATACTCATTGACGTTGGCCATACGGTGGCGGATCCACTGCCGGGCTACGAATATCGGCAGCTTTACATGGAGCTTAATCTCCGCCATTTCGAATGGCGTCGTGTGCCAATGTCGAAGCAGATAGTGGATGAGCCCTCTATCTTCGGAGACCTTTTTAGTGCCCCGGCCGTAAGAAACGCGAGCGGCCTGCACAACGGCCCCATCATCGCCCATGTAATCGATGACCCGAATGAATCCATGATCGAGAACCGGGATTGCCTCGTATAGGATGTCTTCAAGACCCTTGGATACCGTGCGCCGCGTCGGTTGCACCGCCTCGCGGGCGGCCTTGATATCGAGCGACTGTTGATCTGTGAGGTTGGTCATTTTGGAACTCCTGCAAGCTGCAGCCACCTTATCCACATCTAACGGTGAGGGAAGTCGTCACGCGTTTGCCTCACTCACTCCAGAACGAAGCAGGATCGAAGCGATCCTTGATGCGATAGAAATAGGTCCTTCCGGAAGCCTTCACCTCGTTGACAACATAAGTGGTCGGAGTGCGGCAAACGACCTGAATTTGATCGTCCGCGAGTGCGGCAATAGCGAACGCCACAGCATGGGTCTTTGGCCCGATAGCAAAACACGTCGTTCCGGCGGAACGGTTCCGAAGAACGCTGAGCGCGACGGCAGCGACCTCGTGTAGCTCGAATTGTTCCTGCCGGACGCCAGGGAACGCAGCCAGTTGTTGAAGGGCCGGCCGTTCCCTGTCAATCACCGATGAAGGCAGTCGACGATGCCCCTCGGTGATGTGGTACAGTACGAGGCCGTTCGGCTCGAAACGGTCGACGATCGGACTTGCTTGGGTGATTTCGGCCCCAACCGAGATATAGAGGTTCCGTCGATCGGGCACGTAGTCCTCTGACTCCAGGTATGGAATTTGAGACGTCGTCCACTCGCCCTCGGAGATCAGACCGAGCGGCCGGGCGGCGTCGATGGACGCAACGCCCATCTCGTATCGTTCGGCCTCCGCGTAAAGAAGATCTATTGAGGTGAAGAGTTCGCGGCGAAATCCCAGTCCTAGCAAAAAAAGCAGATAGCGCTTTGGAATGCAGGTCATGTCCATCAGCACACGCAGCGCGCGGCCTTTCATCCGCGCGACCCGGAAAATCTCCTGCTCCAACTTTTCGGCGTTTTCGGTGAATTCCGCCGACCGCTGCAGGTCAAGAAACCGGCAATTAGCAATTGTCCCGGCGATCGTTGCGCGGTGACCGGTCTTTCGGTTCTCCATCTCGGTATCGGAAGACGCGAAATGGATAATCAGTACTTCATCGCTTCGTCCCGAAAGTAGTGCGCTGACAGCATGGCAGCGGCTTTCCCAGCTGACGGCAGCGACGACGAGATCGTACCGTTCGCTTAGAGTACCGTGATCCTCAAGGATATTCTGCGATATGCTCAATGTCCCGATAGGGGTCTCGTCAGTCATCCGAAAGCGGAGCCTCGTGCATGAGGGGAAGCGTGAGCTGGGAACTCGAGGCCGGTCGCCGTGCATACTGCTTGGCCCAGTCATCTGCATTGATGTCGGGCGAACCGATGCAGACCTGGTAAAGGATATCTTCTGTCAGTTTGACCGGCTCGTATGCGCCTCGGTAGGAGAACATGAATCGGGGCGCAAAGCGCCGGTGCAGGCGAAAGCCGGAGATCTTCGGAGCCTCATTGTCCTCTCCAACATTTGCGCCCCGTTTCGATGTCGTGGCACGCAGATACCCTGACAGTTCGGCGCGATGGACGATCTGATTGACCAACTCAATCTGGAGAGCATTGGCCGGATAGCTGCGGGCCGGATCGATGAAGAAAAGGCCGCGCTCTGCCGTTGCAAGCGACGAAGGGTCTTCGAAATTGGCCTGGAGATGGTGGGTGAGACGTCCAAGAACCGTGATGAAGCGCATTACCGCTTCGGCATTAGAATCCGTCAGGATGCCGATACCGTCGTAGAACGCCTCGCTCGACGCATAGATGCCGTCGGTTTGCGTCTTGGCTGCGATCTTTGTCCTCGACAGGGCAAATTTCTCTAGGACTTCATCGGGGGTGAGAGTGCCGCGGTCTTTTGCGAAACGGTCGAAGATCTCCGCCATGATCTCCAGGAAGTCGCGGATCGAGCCGTCGGCAAGGGAAGTGACCACGCTCACGCCGGACATAGGCAGTCTGCGGAACCCGAGCCTGTTTGCGATATGTAGCATGGCGCCGACGCTCTTGCGCCGCATCCAGGCCTGTTGGCTCTTAGCCCTCATCGCTTTCGCGTTCTTCTCAATCCTGCCAAAGTCCTCCGGGCGAGAAACCGGCGAGAAATTCTCCTTTTGGCCCGTCCAGTGCCAGAGAACGTAAGCCTGGTAATAGGGCAGGGCCCCGTTCGGCGTCAGGTCAAGACCGTAATGGCCGAGATTGAGACCGTGAAGGAACTGCGCCGCTTCGCGCAGCTGCCGCGCAAGCGGGCTCGTTGAGCGCGAAATCATTGTTTCGATGATGTCGTTGACCACAACTGTGCCGAGTCTGGTTTTAAGCGAAAAATAACGTTCGACCTCCGGACCGGTCACAGCCGGACGGCGATCCTGATCCAACGAAAAATATACCCGCAAGCTCGCGACAGCTTCGCACAGAGCCTGAAATTCCGGCCGATCTCTGTCGTCGAGAGACACGACGCGCCTATCAGCGTCGGTTAGCGGCTGCTGATCGATAAACGTCTCTCCGGCCTCGATCGCCTCTCCAACGGAACAAATGACCCAGGAGACCGGAAACCGGCTCTTGCGCACCAGCGTGTTGACCGATTTTCTCTGGAGCGGACTCATCACCTCGCAGTCGTCGAGGCAAAACTTGAAGCCTAGCCTCTGGTCATTGGCAAGCTTGCCGTGCGCGATAGATCGCGAAAGCCGTTCGATCACGAAGGACAGGAACTCATGCGGCTCGCATGCAGGAAGTTTGTCGACGAGACTCTTGACGTAGCCGCGACCACAAGCCTCGTTCATGCGTCTGACCATGCTGCGAAGGGCTCGGGACAGATCGACGAACGTCTTGGGCGACTGTTCGGTAAAAAACAATATCTCCGGAAATTCGGCCAGGGTGCTCGCAACGATCGAGATTTCGCTGCTCGCCGACAATGTCACCACACCCTCAATCCGCAAAGTGTGAGCAGCCGAAAGCGCCTTCTCGACGGCGATCAGTTCGAGTGCCAGGGAATAGAAGCGGAAGAATTCGTGGTCCGGTCGCTGCGAATCCGGGAAGATCTCGGACCAGCGCATGTAGCCCATGGACCCCGAAACGTGGTCCGGCAGACGTATGTAAACGCCGATATGATTGAAGTCGGTTATTCTCTTCTGGATTTGAAGGGAGGGATTGGACAATAGGTCCTCCCAGCAAATGCTCCTTAACAGCGTGGTCTTGCCGCTGCCCCTGCTGCCGTAAACGAACACCGACTTGTCTGCCGCCAGAAGCGTGGCCGTCGGGGTGAACCAGATCAGCGGCGAGCCCGAACTATCATGTTCCCACCGCGTTGGCCGGAATGGATTGACAACGGCCACCATCTACTTCTCCGCCCTCAAAATCCAATGTGCCGGCGACAGATCATAATTATCGATCGTAATGCTGCCTTCGGCTTGCAACTGTTCGACGATGATCGTCAGACGCTCTTCATCCATTCCGTGGGCCTCGTCGAGGAACTGCCTGGTCAATTCTGGCCAATAGACTTGGCCGGCCTCAAGGACCTTTCCATAAAGGATACCGGTGTTGCGGTCGGAACTGCGTTTGCGTCCGTTGTTTAGGGCAATCGATATCGTTGGCTCTCGCTTCAGGATTCCTGACTTGTCGACCCTGTAAGGAATTATGTGACAGGCAAGTGGGACCGCGTTTTCTCCGAAGAGTATGTCGACCAGGTTGAAGCCCTTTGGAATATCTGGGGAGCTAATCGAGACCACGGGGAACCCTCCAGGAAGCTGCAGGACTTCAACGGGATCCTCGTGGATGTGACCATGCAGGTAGATCACTGGCCGTCCGAGCTCGCCGAGCGCGCCGCGCAATGCGCCGCCGTTGACGAGCTCGGTATAGGGTGCAAGCCGCGGCCGTCGCTGCGGCAGCAGATTGTGGTGGGCGACGAGCACCGGCATAGAAGCACCGGACAGGGATTCCATTTTCGTAACAACGCTCTCGATCGTTTCCTCCGAGATCGCCGGCGTGTCGAGTTGGCGATCGTAATAGGCGCGGATGGCCGTGTCGGAATCCGGCCCGCTCATAACGGCTTCAATCGCCGCGGCGATCTGGCCACGGAACTCGGGGGGAATGTAGCTTTCTTCACCGCAGCCCCAGCAGCTGTTGAGAAGAAAGAGCTCGATCCGCGCATTGTTTTTCACAACCGAGCGGTGCATCGCCTTGCTGATCGGCAGGGCCGGAAGTCCCGCATTGGTCAAGGCCTCCGCCAGGGGGGTGAACTTCGTGCTGATGCCGGGCTTGCGGGCCAAGTCGCGGTTGATGTCATGGTTGCCGGGAACGATGCCGACAGGGATGTCGCGGTAAAGGCCCTTCGAGCCTATCTGCAGCGCGCTTGCAATGTAGTTCGAACAGGCCGCATAGCCGTCGAGCTTGCCGTAGTCGGTGAGGTCGCCCATGAACAGGACCGCGTCGATATTCTGTTCATTGATGATCTCGAAGATGCGACGAAAAACGGTCTTAATCGGGCTTCGCGAGATGATGTTCTTCAGATTCAGCGGAAACGTAGTGTCCTTGTCGTCCACGAAGGCCTTGTTGCCAGCGTTCGACACAAGATGAACGTCGCCAATCTGCAGCAGCCGGATTTTTGGTAGCACTTTGCCCTCTCCCAAGGACTGCATATCGTCTCCGTGGAAAGGTTGCAACGCCAAGTCGTGCCGCTCGAATTTTTCGGTGCACCATCCGCGAGATGAGAAAGGTATGCTTCCTCGGTTCGACGGACATGCCGATAAATCGGCAGGGCGCGTGGCCGTGCTCGAATGGCCGCGGAAACGTCGCGGGTAATGAATCGCGACGAACGATCGCGGGGGCTAATCCCACAGGCGTTGCCAAGCGGCAGTGACATCGATCGATGTTGTTTCCCACATTGTCGAGAGGTGACGTCGTCTCGATTTAAATGCTTGGTGTTTGGTATAGCGACGGCCGAGTTGAATTATTCCTGAATGTCTTTACCATGGATACGTTGAAGCCACCGCCCGCTCACAATCATCGCGCTCGTTTGCTACATTGCCAGACGCAGATGTAGGGCCTGATTGGTGCAGTTTTCACGAACAGTGGTTTGCGGAGGAAGCAGTTGCAGCTCAGGTTGAACTTTCAGCTAATCGGAAGCTGGTCGTTCTCGCGAATCGGGAAACTGAGCCAAATCTAGCTACCCTTAGTCGGCAACAACTAGTTCAGGTCGATTTCGCAACCGAGGCCGCTCCGACCGACAGGTTTCCCGTCGAAATCGACATTCGTTTAATAGGCTCAAGGCTGGACCCGATTGATTGCGATCGCCTTTACAGATGAGCTGACAACCGGCTTATCAAAGCGAAGCCCGATCGCATCGATCTCCAGACGATAGCCGTATACCGCGGCGATCCAAATCGCGGCCACAATTGCGATGGGCATTGCGACGGGGAGAACCGGCATTCGCGAAAGAACAGAAAACCAACTCATTCTGCCGGTTCCTTGTTTGCCGAAGGAGGAGGGGGAACCGGTACTGCGGCCGCCGCACTTGCAGCGGCCGCTGCAGCCTGCCTCGCCATTTCCTCCGCCTTCCAAACTTCCCGAACTGCTTCAATCTCACCGTAGGCACCGACTTCCATCATTCGATCTACAAATCTCGAATAAAGCAGGTCCTGAACGCGGTTTTGGGTTCGCAGCCATTCGACAGTGGCATTCGGGTTGATCAACAGGACATAGTGAAACTCTCCGGTGGCGCCTGGCTTAGTCCGAATGAACCAAAGGTCCCTGAGTTGGCGCATACGTTTGCGCCATGTGTCTACAGCACGCTCACCAATGAAACCTGCTTCTGCCGCAAATGTGGCGGGATTTTCGATGGTGATAACAGGGTGGTCAGGCGATCGTGCCCACAAACAAAAGAGTGTGTGTCCTGCGGGTTGGCCCTTTGTCTGCGCATCGATGATCTGCATCACGATCGGGAGCGTTCGCGGGACAGTGAAGAAGCCGTCGTTTGTTTTCCGCGTCCAGATCCATGCCGGATTAAATCCGGGGAAATGAACTTCCATCTGCTGCTGTGCCCGGTCCGCCATCTTGAGGCGCTTCGCACTCGCCTGCCTGCCATTCGCCATGCCTATCTCCTTTTCGATAGCGCCGACAGTGATCCAGCCTGGCGTCGAAGACAAGGATACGATACGCCCAGCTCCGCGCGATACAATATGGCGAAGCCGGCGATTAGGCAATCTCTATACGCCTGATTTAGCGCTCAGGAAACATCTATATTGCGCGAAACCGCGCAGAAATCCTAAAGTTCGCACTTTATTTCAATGGCTTAAATTCTTTTCGGTGTGCTCCGAGTAATCCGGTGCTGGCCGTACTCCGCTGTGCTCGACGTGCTTCTGGGGTTTTAAAGGGGACAGGGGTGGGGCCCCTGGATTAAAATCTGAAGAAAGGCAGGCGGGAAGCCGAAGGATATCCCGGCAAGCCAAGTGTCCTTCCTAGACGAAAGCGATTGCAAGCGCTCCGTGCAGTTCGGGCGGGAGCGGTAACACTTGTTGAAATGCCCCATTGCAAAAGTCGGCATGGTTCGCCAGCGCCCTAAGCGTCGCCACCCTCCAGTCGTTTCGGTGGTGGTTTGCCGTTTCCGTTATGATTTGCCGATCAAGGAAAAGGCGCACACCAGTCTCACCCTTCACCTGCCAAAGGAGGTGAAGGCTTTGAGTGTGGCTCGAAAGGTAATTGTTGATTTCGCGCGTAAACCGCTCGGGCAATCTCAACTTTCCAAGCTGATATCGAAGTTTGCCAAGCAATATCGCGTCAACCTGATCGTCGTCTGTGACTTGAAACTCAATAGTGAGAGCGTCGCCAGCAATCGTCGCGGTCGCATTTATCAGGTCGAGATCCGGAAGCGCATCGAAATATGCGTGCACGAAGTTTGCCGCATCATCGTCGCCGGTTCGATCGGACTTGATATTGTTGCAATCGTGACAGAGTGGGATCAGGTTTCTTCGATAGATTGATAGCGGATTGTATTTCGAGCGCGGAAGAAAATGATCTAATTCCCACGCAGGGGAGATCCCGCAGATGGGGCAGCGGTCAACATTATGCTTCAGCGCTTTGCGAATGTAAGCAAGCCGACGCCGGTCGGTTAGCTGATCAAAAGCGTTGTAAGTGGCTGCGCGCAAGTCTTCACCTAGCGTCAACCCCTCTAGGGTAGACGAGGGGGCGCCTAGGGCCACATCGTAGATGTCGTAAATTGCCATTAACCCATCGATCTCGGCCGCTGTTGCTTGATAGCCCCTTGTTTGATTGCGATATTGGTAGTTGGAAAGTGCCTTTTCGAGATCAGCTCGTACCTCTGCACGAGACGGCAACTGCAGATTTTTCACGCCGGCTTGTCCTTTGATGCGAGCTTCGCCAAAACATAGGCACGCGCTTGACTGCTCAGACCGTTTGTAAAGAGCGCCTCTATCTCGGAAAATTCCTCGCCGCTTCGGACCAAAAGATCCAAGGTTTCATGGAAATCGGTCGCGGCGGCCGTCAGGCCAAAGGCGTCGTAGGAGAGCAGACCAACGTTCTCGCCGAAAGTCTCTCTTGTCGGTTCGGACACGCTAATCTCGTCGTCCGTGCGTTCGATGAACCTAACGTGTCGAGCGAGAGTCTCCTGCAGTACAACCGGAGAATGAGTCGCAACAATGCAAAACGCGTTTGTCTCCATCAGCACAATACGGACAGCATGCATCAACGCAGCTGTAAGCGGAGGATGGAGATGCATTTCCGGTTCGTCGAATAGGACGAGAGCATTACGCGAGACGTGCGTGACGAGGGAAAGGATTACGTGAAGCGCAATCTTGTGCCCGGTGCTCCATCTCAAAAACAACTCACGCCCGGTTGTTGTCCCAAGTGCTTCGTCGAGATCCAAGCCTGCGAAAGACGGATCAGCGGCGAGCGGCTGCATTGCAGCATCGAGCAAAGTCCGTTTTTCGGGCGACGCATTGACGCTTGCCAATAACCGCTCGTACTCGTCGGCCAGTTGATCGACCGACTTTAGGGCGGTCGTGTGTCGACGCGCCGGGTCCTTGATCGGGCCAATCTGCTCATCATCGTGTTCCCGAGCTTCTAGGTCATGCTTGGCTTCGGCGGCGATATCTCGGAGCCCGCAATAGACGAACCGACCTTCCCCTTTCGTCACGTCATTGGCGATTTGTACGAAATCAGCGTCTGACACTCCAGGAAGCGTGAAGCTGTCAAAGGCGCTGTAGGAAATTGTTATTACACGCAAAAAGCCGATACCGTTCGGGTCAAGCTGCCCTTTCTGCCGAACGCTTTTCCGCAAACGTTGCTCGGGCGTTGCGAAAGCCACGTGAGCGATATCCGCGAGGAGAGTGCTTTTCCCCGCGCCATTGCGGCCGATCAAAACCATAATTCGATCTGGCAGCACAGAGCGTTGCCGCTTAGGCCCAATTCTGCGGTAGGGTCCGGAGTAATACTCTGGAAGAGGAGCACTTAGCTCGAACCTGATTTCATCTCTGCTATTGCGTGGAAAAAAGGAGAAAACCGTATCGACGTCTGATAGAGTATCGAAGTTCCCCTTATAAAGAGCTGTCGCATCAGCGAGAAACGTCTGCCACTCTCTGTTGCCCCTGAAGAGCGAAGTGGTCCATCCTTCTTCAGCAGAGAAAGTATCGATCAATGCGGGGTTAGCCGCGACATCCCTCAGCGTTGCGAGCAGGTCATCACGCTCATCTCTCGACAGGGTATTTAACCGCTCGTAGTAGTCCAGGGAATCCCCGACCGAACAATAGTTGTCTCCAAGCGGCTCAGTGATGTCGGATGAAATCTGAAGCCCGTCTGCAGCAGTTTGACCGCGTCGCAGTATTTTGACGGTGCCAACAAAAAAAGGCTCCTCCTTGTAGGCAGAGCTTTCGCGGTAGAGTTGGTAGCGCGTCTGAAATCCGTAGTCGTTGAAGGTGTCTTTCTTTAGGACAAAAGTGGTGGGAAATGAACGCGGCGGCGCTTTCCGAGGTTCAACGACTGTGATTTGCATTTTGTGACGATATATCATCCATACTAACTATTGGCGCTTCAGTTTTACACCAAAAACGTGAGAGGCCAAGAGCCGTCGGCAACGATCGAAAGTACGCGGAATATCTCACACGAACTCCCGAAGCACCCCTAAAAATAACAGCTTTCAAAGGTTTAGGGGTTGCGCAAAAAAAGACAATCGACGGGTCGATGGTTCAGATCCCTTCAAGAGCGAGGCTATGACCGCTTTGTGCCCTCATTTCGATTGGCGGTGGTTCATTACCCGGTGTAAAGAGCGACCGTTCGTTGCGAGTCAAATGAAGGTCTGAAAATGGCGGAAGCCGGATCCTCGCCGCCGTGACAATCCGATTACCTAACAAAGATGAAGCCGCCATTCAGGCGACCAAGATTGGGTTTTTTCTGCGCTGCCGAACCCCGCTCCAAAGCCCAACCGGACATAGTCAGGTGGCCGTTCGCAAAGCACGTCATCCACGGGGTCTAAACGACCCGTGAGCCCGCAAGCGGTCCCCAGCGCGATCAGACGCTTGATCGTGATCCTCCGAGAATTGGCGTGCGGCAAGCAGCACCGGCATCAGTGCTTCGCCGCGGTCAGTCAGGCGGTACTCTACCCGAGGAGGAGTCTCACCGAAATCTATCCGCCGGATCAGCCGGTCGGCCTCGAGTTCGCGTAGATGCTGGGTCAGCATCTTCTGCGAAACGTCGGAGATGTCGCGCAAGAGCAGAGAGCTGCGCTGCATCCCATCGGCATAAAGTCGGAACAGGATTGGCAGTTTCCATCTTCCGCTGATCATCTTTAGGCACCGTGTGACATGCATTACCGCGCCATCCGGTCCGAGGCAGGCGCTGCGGTCGAGGTCGGTCACAGGCACTTTTTGGTGCGTTCTTGCGGGGTCCATCATGTCGCTCCTACATCACGTCTTCACCATAAAAGGAGCCCGACCATGAATCTACATCTCGACGGCAAGATTGCTCTGGTGACCGGGAGCAGCAAGGGCATCGGCGCCGGTATTGCTCGTGGACTGGCACGCGAAGGCGCAGCGGTGATGGTTCACGGGCGCGACCGGGGGCAAGCCAACGCCGTGGCGCGGCAAATCGGGCAGGAAGGTCGGACGGCGCATGTCGTGACAGGGGATCTGACAGACGAGGCGGAGGTCGATGCGCTGCTAGCCGAGGTGCGCGTCCTTGGAGACATTGACATCCTCGTCAACAACGCGGGCGGCTCGGCCGGTAACTCGGATTGGAGCACGACGGAGGTCGGTGCATGGGCATCGACCTATGATGCCAACGTACTGGCGGCAATGCGAATGGCGAAGGCGGTCCTGCCGCAGATGCGCCAAGCCGGGTGGGGACGGATCATCAACATTTCCAGCCTCGCCGCGCTGATGCCTCCCGCTGGCAACCCCGACTATTCGGCGGCTAAGGCCGCGATGCTGGCGATGTCTGCCTCCATGGCCAAAGCCGTTGCGGCCGATGGAGTGACCGTAAGTACGGTTTCGCCCGGCACCATCCGCAGCGAGAAGCTCGAGCGCAAGTTCCGCGAGGTCGCGCAGCAGCGCGGTATTGCGCCGGATGCCCCGTGGGAAGAGGTAGAAGCGGAAGTTCTTCCACTTTTCGCGAGCGTCCCCATGGGACGGGTTGGCACAGTAGAAGAGATCGCGGACGCCGTCGCCTTCCTCGCCAGTCCGCGCGCCGCTTACATCACCGGCTCAAACCTTCGCCTGGACGGAGGAATGCTGCCGACCATCTGACGGGGCCTGCGGACAATCAAGGCAATAAATGAAAGGAAACCCGAATGAGCATTTTCGATCATGTCAGCCTCAAGACGACCCGTCTGGAAGAAACGCAGGGGTTCTACGAAGCGGCCCTCGCGGCCTTGGGCATAAACAAGAGGTTCTATGTGGAGCGTGAAGAGGGTGGTGTTGCCGGCTTTGGACGCGAGCGCGTCGAGCTTTTCATCGGCGGGGTGCAGGGACCAGAGCCGACTCCAGTTCACGTGGCCTTTCGTGCCAAGAACCGCGAAGAGGTGGAGGAATTTCATGCCGCTGCCCTGACGGCCGGCGGAACGGACAACGGCGCACCGGGCATACGCCCGAAGTATCATGAAAATTATTATGCGGCCTTCGTCATAGACCCAGCCGGAAACAACGTTGAAGCGGTGTTTCAGGGCCCTGCATGAGGGCCTTCAGCAGCTGGAAGCAGGATCTTGGAGTGACGGTCCGCCTTGTGCTCGGTGCTGAACTTCTACCTCTCCGGGTCTGGCATCCGCAGCGAACGGCAGCTTCGAATGGCCACGCTGCAGCATGCTGACCTGGTGCTGAAGGCCGCCGCAGTGCCCAAAGAGCCATTGCATTTAGAGACAACCGACGTCAGCTGAACCCAACGGGATCGCGAACCCAGGCGAGGATCATGATGACTAGGTCGCTGGTACATTTCCACTGCCTTGCAAGATCGTGCGATGCGCGATCGCCCGTTGTTGCCCGGCAAGGCCCTGACTGCTCGAGAAGATTCGCCAGCACAGCCGGAAAGGTATGCAGATCGCCCTGACCCTCAGTCAAACCGATTGTACCTTTTCCAAATAAGCGATGAACATGTCTGACATGGCATCTGCATAAGCATCAATCTCTGAGCTTTCGCGCGGCGTCTCTGTCAGTTCCTTTCCAACCGCAGTCATCGTCATCACGATTAGATCGCCTGCGCGTTGTCGCTTTGTGTCCTGAACCTCTGGCAGCGCCTCGGCCATGAATGCCTCGATGATGCGGTCGCCTTCAGCGTGAATTTCTCGGGCCTCGACGGCGTCACGATAGAGTGGCGCGGCATCATCAAGCGCCAGACGGACTTCGGCTTCTTCGACCTCGGAACGCAAGAACGAATGCACTAGCTGTCGCAAGCGGTCAGTGGGTGGCCGCGCCTGATCCGTCAGAATGATGCGCCATTGTTCAGTCGTCTGTCTCCATTCGTCGCGCTGCAAGCGGTAGAGGATCGATGCCTTGTTTGGAAAGTACTGATACAGCGAACCAACACTGACCCCGGCCCTCTCCGCGACGCGTGCGGTTGTAAATCGTTGCGCTCCTTCCTCCGCCAGAACGCGAATAGCGGCTTCGAGGATTGCCGCAACCAGCCCTTCTGAACGCGCTTGCCTGGGCTGTTTTCTCGAAGAAATTCGGGGACTTGCGCGTTTGGGCATCAAGTGTCTTTCAGAACGCGAATTGCGAAATGTGACGGATTAGTCGCATTATAGCTCATCCAAAACACGACCTCAACTTGATTGGAAGACGATGACTACCTTACAGAATTCGCGCGTTGCGCCGCTTTTGGATCGGCTCTTCACTGAAGCTGACACCGCAACCAGCCCGATCTTTCGCAGTCTATCGGGAAGCGAACGGGCGCGTCTCTTGGATAGCAAAACAGAATATCTTCAGCTCTACTCGCTGATGAAGGACCTTTGGCTTCCGGTCTCGCCGGAAACGGGAAGGCTCCTCTACATGCTGGCGCGCAGCATCGGGGCAAAGACCGTTATCGAATTCGGGACGTCATTTGGAATCTCAACGCTGTTTCTGGCGTCAGCGCTGCGCGACAATGGCGGTGGACGCCTCATCACTACCGAGTTCGAGGTTTCCAAGGTCGCAAAAGCCCGCGAGCACCTTACGGAAGGCGGCCTGATTGATCTTGTCGAAATCCGGGAAGGGGATGCCCTTCAGACGTTGAGCGTCGGCCTGCCGGACCAGGTCGATCTCGTGCTGCTCGATGGCGCAAAGCCGCTCTACGCGGACGTCCTGCGCCTGGTGGAAAACAGCCTCCGGCCCGGTGCTCTGATCATCGCGGATAACGCAGATCTGTGCCCCGATTACCTTGAGCACATGCGCACGGCACACGGCAATTATCTGTCGGTAGCGGTTGCCGACGACATCGAACTTTCGATCCGCCTGTGAACCGAAGAACTGCTGCCTGCGACCACCAATCCCTCAACAGAATGAAAGAAGCTCATCATGATTGTTATCACTGCCCCAACCAGCCAAATTGGCAGACAGGTTGTCAACACGCTCATCGAAGCAGACGCTCCGCTTCGTCTGATCGTCCGCGATGCTGACAAGCTGCCCGAACATGTTCGCGATCGAGCGGAAATCGTCCTCGGATCCCACGGTGACGCCTCCGTTGTCGACCGCGCTTTCGAAGGTGCCGACGCCGTGTTCTGGTTGGCACCGCCCCCATGGGCGCAGTCCCTGGAGGATGCCTACCTCGCTTTCACCAGACCGGCGGCCGAGGCGATCCGCCGCCATTCCGTCCCGCGCCTCCTGTCGATCACCGCGATCGGCCGGGGAACGGACTGGCAGGATCGGGCAGGGCCGGTCACGGCCTCGATCCGGATGGACGACCTTTTGATGGAGACGGGCGCAGCATTCCGTGCACTGGCCATGCCCTCGTTCATGGAAAACACGGCCCGTCAGGTCGGTGTCATGAAGGAGAAGGGCATGTTCTTCGGTCCGATTGCTTCCGACCGGAAGCTGCCGTTTACGGCAACGCGGGACATGGCTGCGGCGGCGGCCCGTCTGCTTGCTGCTCATGGCTGGAGCGGGCAGCAAGAGGTGCCGGTGTTGGGCCCCGAAGATCTGTCGTTCGACGACCAGGCGGCGATCATTTCCGACGTGACTGGCCATACTGTGCGTTACCAGCAGATTTCCTATGACCAGTTCAAGCAGCAGTTCCTGGCCCGAGGCACAAGCGAATCCGTCGCTCAGGGTTATGTCGATATGTACCGGGCGAAGGAACAGGGCATCGACAATACTGCGGCCCGCACACCTGAAACAACTGGCCACACCAGCTTCCGGGCATTCTGCGAAGAAAACCTGAAGCCCGTGTTTGCCTTATAACGGAGAGTTATGATGGACACCGCTGGATCACAGTACGACCTTGCGACCAACCCGTTGACCATATTTTGGCTCATCAAAACAACGCCCGAATGGCTACAACTCCCGCCGCAGGGGGAAGGAGGTCGGTTTGCGTTCGGCAAGACCGTGCTCAACCCGATCCTGGCCCGTTACCCAGGCGCCAGAATGGCATTCTTTGACAGCGAGGCATTCACCGCCGATTGCACCGACATCATGGTCTGGACCGTAACCGATCTCGAGCACTACAACGGCGTGGTCAATGATCTTCGTGAGACCAAGTTCTGGAGCAGCTACTTCACGATCGAGAAGATCATTCCCGCGATCGAGAACGAATACGCCAAACACTACAAGACCGAAGCCCTCGGAGCGGCCTGACCAAGTTCCTTCCATGTTCTGCTGATCGCTGGAACCGTAAGCGTTGACGTCAACCAACGCACCCAAAATCACCAAAAAGAGTGCGTTACATGACTGATATCACTGAAGCCACGCCTGGCTATCCGCGTGTGGTCGTCCTGACTGTCGCCCTGTTTCTCTCCTATCTCACCGTTGCCATGGCTCTGCCGGCCATACCGGTTCATGTTGTCGAAGGTCTCGGCCTCGACAATACATGGGGCGGCCTTGCGGTCGGCATCGCCTTCCTCTCCACGATCCTCACACGGGGGCATGCCGGTGCATGGAGCGACCGGGTCGGCGGAAAGCTCGCGATGCAATACGGCTTGCTCATCTACGGTGCTGCCGGCCTCGTTTGCGCCCTGGCTGCCTGGCCTGACCTCTCGGTTAAACAAAGCTACATGCTGCTCCTCGTCGGCAGACTCGTGCTCGGCCTGGGCGAGAGCCTTGCCTTGGTGGGCATGATGGGCTGGGCGATCGGCCTCACGGGACAGGCACGGTCGGGACGTGTCATCTCCCTTGTCGGCATGGGCATGTATGGCGCGTTTGCCGCTGGTGGCCCGCTAGGGTTGACCTTGCTTGACCGGATCGGTTTTGTGGGTTTGATGGGTGTATGCAGTGTCCTGCCAATGGTGGGACTAATCATCATCCGATCGGTCCCGGCCGTAGAACCTCATGCTGGTCCACCCGAGTCCATCTGGCGCATGGTCGGACGGATCTGGCTCCCCGGTGCGGCAGTGGGTTTGCAAGGGGTCGGCTTTGCCGCGCTCGGCGCCTTCTTCCCGCTCTACTTCCTAAGCAAGGGCTGGCATCAGGCCGGACTTGGCCTCACGTTCTTCGGCACTGGCTTTGTCGCGATGCGGCTGCTCTGCGGGCATTTGCCGGACCGGATGGGAGGCGCACGCGTTGCGGCCGTCTCTCTCGTGGTGGAAGCTTTTGGCCAATATCTCATCTGGCTTGCGCCTGGGCCGTATGCGGCTCTTGCGGGCGCTCTTTTGACCGGTATTGGTTGCTCTATGGTCTTCCCATCGATGGGATCCGTCGTGATCAAGCAGGTGCCGCCTCAGCTTCGGGGAACAGCAATCGGTGGCTTCGCGGCCTTTCAGGATCTGGCATACGGTGCAACCGCGCCCGTTGTCGGAGTACTTGCCGACTACGCGGGATATTCCTCGGTTTTCTTGATCGGAGGATTTGCTGCAACCCTGGGTCTCTGCGCTGCAATGGCAGCCGGTCGCCACAATGGTTGAAGTACAAGCTGCGGGCGGGAGCAATTTCCGAGTGTGCTCCTCCGGAGGGCTCCAGACGTCATAAAGCACATTCTCATGTACTTCAGCAGGCTGACATCGATCACATTGTGGGCCGCAAGTTCGAATCCCATCATGAGCGATGATGCGGCTAAGAGGAGAAGACTGGAAGCGGTGAAAGATCATGGTGACTTGTTTTGCCGTGGCGTGCCCCGACACCCGCGACGGGCCAATCGACAGGTAAGCTTTCATGCGTTGACCAACTCACGCTGTTTATCGTCGCGATGTAAGGCACGATAACGCGCAGGCGATTGGCCGAGCGTACGGCGGAAGCTCGCCGCAAAAGCACTGTCGGACGCGTAGCCGAGAGATTGAGCGATCTTTGGCAGTGGCTCGTTTCCACGCCTCAGCCGGGCGGCCGCAAGCCGCATCCGCCAGCCCAAAAGATAGTCTATCGGTGACGTTCCGACGGTGGCGCGAAATCTATCGGCAAATCCGGAGCGGGACTGGCCGGCAAGAGACGCCAGCGCCTCTACCGTCCAGCGGCGCGATGGATCGGCGTGGATGGCCCGCAGTGCCGGCCCCAGACGGGCATCCGCGAGGCCGGCGAGCCAGCCGGGATGCTGGGCTGTCTGGCGTGCCATGTAAGCACGTAGTACATGGATAAACACCAGCCGCAGCAGGTCGTTGCAGGCGATGCGAGCGCCCGGTGCTGCGCTGTTCCACTCCAGGTCCAACTGTTCGAGCAGCCATCCAATCGGTCCGGCCTCTTCGTGCTCAATCACTACAACAGGCGGCAGGGCCTCGGTGAGGAGTGAGCCATCGACGGTATCGAGGTTGACGCTGCCGCCGAGGAGCACGAAATCCCGACCATCGCCCACTGAGACATCGAGATTTCCTCCGGCGAATACCTCTGCCGCCGCGATCGGCTTCACGTTGGGATCGCTGCAAAGCGTAAAGGCCTTGCCGCTGACCACCAGACAATCGCCGGCCTCAATGCGCAACGGCGCCTCTCCCTCCGAGATAAGCCAGGCACCGCCTTCGCGGATCGCATTGAACTTCAGGTAGCCCGGTGGTGGAAAAGCAACAGACCACGCGCCTCCGGCTGCAAAACGCACGGAGAACAGCGCCCGCGCATTGATGGCACTAAGCACGTCGGACAGGGGATCCTGGATGTTTTGGACGATCACGACAGAAATCCGGATCCTGCAGGCTGGGGACTCCGAGAAACTACCCGATATAGGGGACGGACACCAGAGTCACAAATGAAGGAGTAACAACATGTCCGAACAGAAACCTATTGGATCTCGTTTCAGCGCATCCAGCACGGCACGCGAGGTCACCGAGGGTATCGCTCTTTCCGGCAAGACGGCGATTGTCACCGGCGGCTATTCCGGTCTCGGCGTCGAGACGACGCGGGCGCTAGCAGGTGCTGGTGCTCGTGTCATCGTACCGGCCCGCAATCGCGAAAAGGCCGAACGCACACTTGCCGGTATCGACAATGTTGTTATCGAAGCGATGGATCTTGCGGATCCCGCATCGGTTGCCGCCTTTGTTGACAGGATCGTTGCGGCGGGCATGCCGATCTCAATCCTGGTCAACAGCGCCGGCATCATGGCGACGCCGCTTGCCCGTGATGAGGCTGGGCACGAGAGCCAGTTTGCCACCAATCATCTCGGCCATTTCCGGCTGGTTGCAGGTCTGTGGCCTGTACTGGTCAAAGCGGGCAACGCACGGGTGATCTCTGTATCGTCGCGTGGCCATCAAATTGGTCCAGTCGATTTCGACGATATCGATTTCCGGACGCGCCCCTATGACAAGTGGCAGGCCTATGGCCAGGCAAAGACGGCAAATGCTCTGTTCGCGCTTGAACTTGATCGGCTTGGAGCCGCGCTTGGCGTGCGGGCATTTTCGTTGCACCCCGGCGTCATCCTGACCGATCTCGCCCGCCATCTCAGCGAAGACGAGATCAATTCTTTCGATGTCTATGACGAGAATGGCAATCGTCGGGTCGACCCCGCACGTGACCTCAAGACGCCGGAACAAGGCGCAGCAACAAGCGTCTGGGCAGCAACGCGGCCCGAACTCGACGGTATCGGCGGCGTCTACTGCGAAGATTGCGAAGTCGCCCTGCCGCAGACGGAGACGGATGGGACTAGAGGTGTGGCGCCTTGGGCCATGGATCCACAGGCTGCTGAACGGCTGTGGCTGCTTTCGGAACAGTTGACCGGCTTGTCAGTAGGTGATCGTCGAGGCTGAGCACATATCGGCACAGGAGCGTTTTGCGGTTGCCAGGGCGAGGAATTCGGGCTGTCGAAGACCGGCTACGTCCTGGTCGGTCGGTATCACGCAGAGGTAAAACAGCGGCCTACCTTCAAAAACCTAATGACGTGGTCGATCCGGATAATGCCTTGTCGCCTCTAGGAGATGGCGACGCGGATGGTCGCATCGCCACTGCAGGCCGAAATACCCTGTCGGACCTCGACGGCCCGGCAGGGAGGTGTCTATGCGTTGCGCAGCTAGCGCGATCAGGCCTTGGCCGCCACCGGAAGCCGGAACGGGGCGCCGAGCCGGTTGAAGGCGTTCATCGCGGCGATGGTGATCGTCAGATCGACGAGATCCTTCGGTTCGAATACGCCGGCGGCGGCGGCATAGGCCTTGTCGGAGGCGTGGGTCTGGCTGACATTCGTGACTTCTTCAGCCCAGGCCAGCGCTGCTCGTTCCTGCTCGCTGAACAGGTGAGGCACCTCGTCCCAGACCGGCAGCAGAGTGATCTTGTCTACGGACATCGTCTTGCGCAGATCGCGACTATGCATGTCGATGCAATGGGCGCAGCCGTTGATCTGCGACACGCGCAGGAAGACGAGATGAATCAGCTCTTCAGGTAGGTTCGTTTTCTTGGTGACGTATTGATGGACGCCGAAGAGCGCCTTGGCACCCTCGGGGGCGACTTCGGACCAGTTCATGCGGGACATATTGTTCCTTTCTTGTGGACGCGGTTCTCCGTTCGCCGGTGAAACCATCGTTGCTTGTGCGGTAGGTGAGGGGGTGGATCTGGTAGGTAGCGCTACGGCTTGCGCGGCGTCGTCAGGACGGCGTCGTCGGTATCGACGACGAAGACGGCGAGCAGCTTCGCCGGCTCGGTCTTGCTTGCATTGGCGCTGACGTCATGGCGGTCGCCTGGCAGCTCGGTGAAGTTCTGACCGGCGGTAAAGGTCTTCGTCTCGCCACCATTCACGGCGCTCTGGATCGCGCCTTCTAGGACCGTGGCATAGATCAGCGCAGACTTCGCATGCGTGTGGGCGGAGCTGTAGCCGCCGGGGCCGTACTCGACGAGGACGCCCTTGACGCTCTTGCCAGGGACATCGGGCAGGGGATGCTCGTAGACGAGCGTCACCTTGGCGTCCTTCGTATCGTGGGCGAGTCCTGGCTTAGCGACATCGTGAGCGGACGCGGTGGCAAGGGTGGCCGCGAGTGCCGCAGCCGCATATGCAATGATCTTCATGATCGTGCGCTCTTTCTATGCCTTGAGCCATTCGGCGACCGTGATCGCGCCCTTGATGTAGTCTCCGCCGGGAACCAGTGAGCCGGCGACAACCGGAGCGCCGAAGTATTCGACGGCCGCGTCAGCGTTGACCGGACGAACGTCGCTCTTGGCATCGAGATAGGTCCGGATGAAGGATCCGAACGGTCCCCGTTCGGGCCCGGCAAGATCGACGAATCCGTTCTTCGGCTCGCCGAGCGCGGCTTCCACCAAAGCAGCGGCGACGTCATTGGCCGCGATCGGTTGGAAGTCGATATCCGGCACTTTCACGGCGCCGTCGGCCGAGTACGCGTCCACCAGCGTCTCCGTGAATTCATGGAATTGTGTGGCCCGAACGATCGTGAAGGCCTGGCCCGAGGTAGCGACGGCCTCCTCCTGCGCCAGCTTACCTGCCATGTAAGGATTGGCCGAGAGCTGATCGGCATTGACGATCGAGAGGACGACGTGATGGCGCACGCCTGCGGCCCGTTCGGCGCTCGTCAAGTTCCGGCTCGACGTTCCAAAGAAGTCGGCGATCACGGCCTTGTCGAACGACATCATGTTTGAAACGTCGATGACGGCGTCGGCGCCCGCTAGCGCATCGGCCAGTCCTTCTCCCGTATAGGCATTGATGCCGTTGCTGGAGCTTGCGGCGACGGCCTCGTGGCCTGCGTCCTGAAGCAGTTTCACTGCCTTTGAGCCAATCAGGCCCGTGCCGCCGATGACGACGACCTTCTTCATCTTGGTCATGGTGCTTTCTCCTATGACGAGGCGCGATTGCCCGTCTTGCGTTCGTGGAGTTCAAGGAAGGCGCATCCTCGTGCGGCGATACCGCCGTCGTCGGCTGCGCCGAGATCCGCCAGAAGATCCGCGACAGACACCTTGGCGAGTTCTGCGCGATAGGCCTTCTCGGCCTTCAGCATCGCGGCGTTGATCTGGCAGGGTTTGGTGAAGTAGCGCTGCGGCAATGGGTTCGGCCCCCGCTGGCGGATCTCCGCGCAGCGGAAGGCGGGCGCCGGTCCTTCGACCGCGAGGACGATGTCGAGGAGGCTGATGTCCTTTGGCGCTTTCGCCAGCCGATAGCCGCCCTTCGGACCCGGCGTCGTTGAGACGATCCCGGCGCCGGACAGCGCCTGCAGGTGCTTCAGCAGATAGCTCGTCGACACGCCGTGGAGTTCGGCCAGGGCTGCCGCCGACAGTACGCCGTCTTCCGACAGACCCGCCAGGAATGCCGTGCAGTGGATGGCCTGCTCTACGCCTTCGCTCAGTTTCATGTTGCATCTCCTAATCGTGGACAATAAATATCTATGATTAGGAGCAAGTCAATCCCTGTTCGTGAGGTCGGTCCGAAATTTTGGATCTCGGATCAGACACAGGAGTTAGCCAGCCGGGCGCCTCGTCATGGGCAGGAAGTTCGGGGACTACTTGTTAACGCCGGAGGATGTTGTGCCAGCGCCCCCGACGCATCTCTGCTGCAAGGGGAATTTTATTATTGACTGATCTGTCCATAATTGTTACGTCGTTTGTATGGCCAGACCGAGAGAATTCGACCGAGACGCAGCGTTAGAGAAAGCACTTAGGGTGTTCTGGGCGAAGGGATTTGCGGCGACCTCCACCGATGATCTGCGTGAGGCGATGGGCATTGGCAGACAAAGCCTCTACAGCGCCTTCGGCGATAAGCGTACACTTTACCTGGAGGCGCTGGATACCTATCAGCAACGGACGAACACTGGCCACGTCAAGAGGCTAAGCGCCCCGGCATCGCCTATACGGGGCATCGAGGATCTGCTTGTCGGTCTTGTGTCGGAAGACGATTGCGAGCGGACACTTGGATGCATGGGGGTGGGATCCGTCGGCGAGTTTGGTGTGACCGACCCTGAAATCAATGCGCGCCGCGGCGCTGCAAGTGCTGCGCTCGGTCGACGTATATTTGAGAGAGTGTTGGACGGCCAACGTTCAGGAGAAATCAATCCGGCTCTTGACGCTGAAGAAACTGCTTCATTCATTCAGATGACGATGACCGGCCTGCAAGTGGCTGCGCGCGGCGGCGCAAACGCTTCTGATCTGAAGGCGATGGCACGTTTTGCAACGCAGCGCCTAAAGCCTTAACGCGGCCTCCACAGATGGGGGCATTTTATTTGCCTAATTATGGACAGGTCTGTCAAGAAAGGAAATTCCAATGACGATCGAAGAATGCAAGACCGCCCTCGTGTTTGGAGGTGCCCGTGGCATCGGCGCCGCTGCAGTCGAAAGACTTGCAAAAGAGGGGTACGATGTTGCCTTCACATATGTTTCGCGACCGGACAGCGCACAGGCGCTCGTTGCCGAGATCGAGAAGAGCGGGCGCCGCGCCCTAGCCATCCAAGCCGACAGCGCAGATGCTAACGCCCTTCGTGGGGCGGTGGCCAAGACGGTAGATGTCTTTGGGCCGCTCGACGCTGTCGTCGTCAATGCAGGGATTTTGCGCCTCAACACAGTGGATGCGGTTAGTCTCGAAGAACTGGATCTGATGATCGACATCAATATTCGAGGCGTTTTCCTGTCCATCCAGTCCGCAGTGCCCCACATGAAGGATGGCGGCCGCATTATCACAATCGGGTCGAACACGGCAGAACGGACAGGAATGCCGGGAGCAAGCGTCTACCAGTTCTCCAAGGCTGCGGTCGCAGCGATGGTGAAAGGCTTGGCACTTGATCTCGCTCCACGGCGCATCACCGTCAACAACATCCAGCCAGGTCCGACGGACACTGACATGAACGCCGGTGCCATTGAGATGTTGTCTGACCGCAGCCCGTTGAAGCGCGTTGCCGATCCCAAGGAGATTGCCGGGATGGTGTCCTATCTCACAGGTCCCGACACGTCCTTCATGACCGGATCGAGCCTTACAATCGACGGGGGCTGGACGCTATAAAGTCAACGCTCCAGGGCTAGGGCCGCTCGCAGCGGCCCTGTCCACTACTCCCGCATTTTCCTCCTGCAAGATTCTGCTCGGCAAAACTTACCGGCAGGCAATCTTTGGTTTGTCGCGATGCAATTCGCCAGTTCCACATACTCCAGGAGGGCATCGATCATCTGTCCCTCATCCCAGGCTTCCGGCGAAGCGTTCTGCATAATTTTCCCGCTGAAACACCTCGGCGACAAAGTCGATGAAGACGCGTGTCTTTGAGGGGAGCAGGGCTCAGTTTGCATCATAGATCGAGATGGGACCGGCATCGACCCACCAGCCGGCAGGAGCCGGATAAGTTCCCCCCGTTCCAGATAGGGCCGGGCATCCGGCTTGGCGATCATCGTGACGCCAAGTCCGAGTATGTTGAACGCTTGGTCGATGTTTTAGATAGTTATGCATTTAGATCTCTCGGGCCGCCGGTTCACATCCCTTCAAGAGCTTAGCGTCCAACTATCAAGCAACTCGCGCGAGCCGCCGGATTGTCTGCGGGGGCTGCCCATATTGCCGCATGAACGCTTCGCGCATGCGGCGAAGGTCGGTAAAGCCAGTCTCCTGCGCAATTCGGTCCATCGGATGGCGTGTCTCTTCCAACATCAATCGAGCAGCTTCAAGACGCATCTGTTCAACAGCCTTGGCCGGCGTTTGGCCGGTTTCCGAACGAAATGCACGGCTGAACTGACGTGGCGATAGCGCCGCGACTTCTGCCAGTTCGTCAACAGTGAGCGTGTTGGAGAGATGAGATTTAGCATGGATCAGCGCCTTCTGGATACGATCGCTGCTCGGCGCAAGCTGCAGTAATTCCGAATGCTGGGACTGGCCCCCGCCGCGGCGATGGTGCATGACCAGCCGACGTGCGATTGCGCCTGCCACATTCCGCCCGAGGTCTTTCTCAATCAAGGCCACGGCAAGATCCAGCCCGGCAGTAAGACCCGCTGATGTCCAGACTGGCCCCTCATTGATGAAGATGCGGTCATCCTCCACGCGTACGTTTGGAAACGCCTTGCGCATCTCGTGTGCATAAGACCAGTGCGTGGTTGCGCGGCGTCCATCGAGCAAGCCCATCTGGCCAAGAAGGAACGAACCGGTGCACAGGCCCGCAACCCTCCGGGATTGCTTCGCCAGATCCCGCAGGATCGCCAATGTTTCCTCTGCTTGCTGCGGAGGCGGCACAAGGCCAGCCAACAGCAGCAGCGTGTCGACGGGACCGACCTCTCCCAACTTGACTGTCGGAACAGCAAAGCCGCTGGAGGAAATGATTGGGCCGCCTTCGACGGAAGAAATCGACAGCGTATAAAAATCTTCCCCTTTCAATCCATTCGCCAACTCGAAGGCTGCCTGCACGCCCAGCGCTAGGAATTGGAAGCCCTGTGTCAAAACCATGGAAACATGAGGCATGTCGCCCTCCACAACGCGATGACCGAAAAACGTAGTTTATACGTCATATCGGACAACGGTCATTCGGTCCATAACATCCTTATCGAGAGCGACGACGCTCTCATCATCAAGGAAGGAACCGACCAATGACGACCAAGGGAACTGCCCTCATCACAGGTGCTTCAACGGGGATCGGTGCAATCTACGCCGACCGGCTTGCCACACGCGGCTACGACCTTATCCTCGTTGCCCGCAACAAGGATAAGCTCCAGTCACTCGCCTCATCGATTTCGGACCGGACGGGGCGGGCGGTCGAAGTTTTGGCCGCAGACCTCGGCAATGCGACTGATCTTGCCGCAGTCGAAAAGGTGCTGCGCGAGGACGCAAGCATCACTGCGCTGGTGAACAACGCCGGGATCGGCACGCATACTTCCCTGCTGGAAAGCGATGTGGAGCGGATGGAGGCGATGATCCGCCTCAATGTCACTGCATTGATGCGCTTGACCTATGCCGCTGTCCCCGGCTTTGTCGTCCGTGGCGGCGGTACCATTATCAATATTGCATCCATTGTCGCTGTTGCGCCGGAGTTGCTCAACGGCGTCTACGGCGGGACAAAGGCCTTCGTTCAGGCCTTCACCACGTCGCTGAACCATGAACTGGCAGATAAAGGCATTCGCGCACAAGCAGTTCTGCCGGGCGCCACCCGGACAGATTTCTGGGCACTTGGTGGCCTGCCGGTTGAACATCTCCCGACCGAGATCGTCATGCAGGCAGAGGACATGGTCGACGCCGCCCTTGCTGGGTTCGATCAGGGCGAAACCAATACGATACCAGCGCTTAAGGACATCGAATTGTGGGATGCGTTCGAGGCCGCCCGCCGTGCACTCGGCCCGCAGCTTTCCGCAACCCATTCGGCTCCCCGCTTCAAGGTCGTCGCTTGAGACCAAAAAGGTCTCCCAAGCACTGCAGAGGCATCGAGAGCCTAGGGTAAGTGAAATCCGCTTTGGTGGAAGGGGATGGTGCTTATGGCATCATCCCCAAGAAACAGCGTCACTGTCAGTGATAATGTCAAAGTTCGATATGTGTCCGAGCAGCTCGAACGCGGCGTGTGTAGGGGCGGAGTGAGGGACCAAGACTTGTGCGCGATCCTAGACAGCGGTTTCCAGCACGGGTCACTCGACAAAGTCCGCCACAACGCCCGGCTTGACCATTCCGCTCAGTTCCTCGACATCCCAATTCGACAGCCGCACGCACCCATGCGAACCGACTTTGCCGATCAGCTCCGGTTCTGGTGTGCCGTGGATGCCGTAGGTCGGCTCGGTCAGGTCGATCCACACGGTGCCTACAGGACCGTTCGGCCCGCTCGGCAGTTCAAGGATTTTCTTATTATTGCCCTGCTGGAAATTGATCTTCGGATTGTAGGTGTATGTCGGCATACGCGATACGCCCTTGACCTTATGCGTCCCGGTCGGGGAAGGAGAATCCTCACTCCCGATCGTCGCTGGGTAAACCGCAAGCAGCGACCCGTCCTCGGCGAAGGCGAAGACCTGCGCCGCCTTGCGGTGAACCTCGATCCGCTTGACCAAGCCAGTCCTGCTGGCACCGGGGATGGCGACAGCGATCGTCTCGCCCGGCTTGAAGGCCGCCGTCGGGTTGAGTGCCTTGATCAGCGCGATATGCATGTGGAAACGTTCAGCCAGTTTTTCTGCCGTGCTGGTATAGCCGAGATGATCCATCTTGGCCTGCTCGGCATAGTCCTTTGGAATGCTCTCGACGAGATCCTTCCCGTCTTCCTCGGTGATGGCATAGGCCTGGATAGCCGGAGCATCATCGGCCAGACGACCAAGTATGTCGGGATCGAGCTTCCCGTCCACCGGCAGGCGCTGAAGCGCCTCAAAACCGGCGATCGCTTTCGACAGGTTGTCGCCAAAATATCCGTCGATGACACCGGGAGATGATCCGGCGCGGTCGAGCAGGACCTGCAGGTGCACGATGGCTGGATTGGGCTCCGTCTGTTTTTCAGCTGGCGCCTCGATCGGAAGGGAAGCAATGGCGGAGGTATTGACGGCTTGTGCGTCGATCGGTGCTGCCAAGGCCTGAGAACAGAGCGTCAGGGCGGCGGCCAGTGTAAGGTACCGAAGGGCATTCTTCATGGAGGCTACCGGTTGCTGAAAGCCTCTCCACATGGCGGCGGAGAGGCCTCTGAATAAAGATCATGTCTCGGGAGAAAGGCCGCAGGTCCCGGCGGCCTTGATTTTAGAGGGTGCGGCGCGTCGTGGTCTCTGCCAGGAGCAGAGCCTTCTTCGTACCGAAGGAGCCACCGAACCAGGCAGCGACAGCCCCGAGCAGAAGAGCGATGAAGCCGAGGATCGCGCCGGCGGAGACAGCTTTGGTGGCCGTCTGGGCAGCATCGATCGCCTGCTGCTTGGCAGCAGCAATGTTATCGCGGTACGTCTTCTCGTATTGCTCCACCTGAGCGCGGGCCTGATCGACCGGAATGTTCTGAGCCCTGGCGATCGCGTCAGCTGCACGATTGCGGGCATCTGCAGCTGTTGCCTGGTCACCGGTCACGGCAGCTTGAACGGCCGACACTGCGGCATCACGCAAGGCTGCCGGGTCGTTACCGCCAGATGCATCACGGATCTGCTGCTCGATACCGGCCATCGGGTCTGCAGAGGTCGCAAGGGCAGGGGCTGCAGCCGTGGTCGCAGTCGCGGCCGTCTGGCCAACTCCGCCGACAATGCTGGACAGACCGCTGAATGCGCCGCCGATGAGAGCACCGACCGACGTGGTCAGCAGATAAAGGATCACCAAGGTTGTGACGGCCCATGTGGTCACGCCCTGGTACCCGCCGGTCGATTTGCTTGGACGGCCGGAAAGGCGACTTGCGGCATAACCGCCAACGAACGAAGCAATGATGCCGGCCACAACGAACCATGCGCCGCCGGCGATTGAGAAGGTGCTCGCGTTCGGGTTGTCATAGGTCGCTGGATCAATGACAGCAGCACCGATGCCTACGCCCAGGAGATTGAGTAGGAACTGAACGGCGAGTGCAAGAACGACCCCAGCGAAAATCGCGCCCCATGACACCTTATGCAAAGTGGCTGTAAGCGAGGGGTCCACATAAGCTGCATCGCGGGAAACGTGGAGGGAGACAGGTTCGGTCATAGTGCATCCTTTCGATCACGGGAGCGTGATTGCCACGGTAACGCCGCAATTGCTGATGTGTTCCGACGTGGTCAAAGAGAAGGGATTGCAGGTCCGGGATGACCCAACGCACAAATTTTACCCGGGCGTCGGCATTAAGCCTCCTCTGAGGAAGCGGAGCAGGTATCGTCTCCGGAAAGGCTGCGCCGAAGCTTCGCTCGTCCCCCACATCTGGCGGGCAAGCAGATGGAAACTTGCTACCTACCCAAGAGAACCACATTCAGCCGTAGTGATTCATAGCACCGCGCAACCGGTGCACCGGAATGAGCAAGTTTGACGTTCAACATAAGGACACGGAGAGCTGCTGCTGGAGTTACGGATCGGCGCTGAAGCGCCTTCTTCCCTGACCCTGGCTCTGCACCTTTGTTTTGCATCTTCGGAACAAACAACATCCCCGGAGGTTTGCAGTCGAACTAACGGGAGAGCTTCTGATGAAATCTGGACTGACACGCGCTGCGCTATTCGCGGGCGCTCTTATCCTGCCGGCCAATATCGTCAATGCGCAGCAGGGCGACGGGACCGACGTCCAGATTACCACGAACATCTTCAAGCCGAACAAGGTGGCCGCAACAAGCGATCGCATCGGGCAATTGAAAGTTCCTGAAGGCTTTACTGTGCAGCCATTCGCTCAGGGTCTCGGCAACAGCCGGATCATCGCTGTTTCGGACCAAGGCTATGTTTATGTCAGTCGGCGCGAGGAAGGCGATGTTCTGCTGCTGAAGGACGAGGATGGCGACGGCAAGGTCGACAGAGCACCGGTGCAGGTCGCGGCCCGAGCGCAGGCTCACGGTCTGGCCATCAAAGACAACAAGCTCTACCTCGTCACCGTCAAAGAAGTTTTCGTCGCTGATATCAAGCAGGACGGGACGCTGGGGCCACTCACACTGATCATTGGCGATCTTCCGGATTCCGGCCAGCATCCGAACCGGGTGATGGCCTTCGGCCCCGATGGCATGCTGTATATCAGCGTCGGTTCGACCTGCAACGCATGTAACGAGAGCAACGCCGAAAATGCGACGGTACTGCGTGCGACGCCCGACGGGAAAAGCCGCACGATCTTCGCCTCAGGCCTGCGCAATACGATCGGCTTTGACTGGAACCGTGAAACAGGCGAGCTATGGGGGGTCGATCACGGGATTGATTTGCTAGGTGACGAGGTCCAGCCCGAGGAACTCAATCGGCTTGAACAAGGCAAGCAGTACGGTTGGCCGCACGTCTTTGGCGAGGGCGACCTGTACCCGCAATCGACGCCGGTCGGCGGGGTAACGAAGGAGCAATGGCGCGACCAAAGCGAGGCCATGGTGATCGGTTACACCGCGCACGCCGCACCGATGCAGATGAAATTCTACAGTGGCACAGCCTTTCCGGCGGAATACGCGGGAGACGCTTTCGCTACTATGCGCGGTTCCTGGAACCGTAACCCGGCGTCGGGCTATGAAATCGTTCGGATCCATTTCGAGAACGGCGAGCCGAAGTCGATCGAACCCTTTCTAACAGGTTTTTTGACCGATGGCGGCAAAACCCACTTCGCTCGTCCGGTCGGCTTGGCCGTCGCGAAGGACGGATCTCTGCTGATGGCCGATGACACCAATGGCGTGATCTACCGCATCGCTTACATCGGCGATGCCCAAAAGATTGCTGACACGAAGTCTGTGCCCGCCGAGGCGATGAAAGCCCAGGCCGAAAAAGGTGTTGGCGTGCCACTCGCCAAGGACCGGCCAGAGACGGATGCAAAGGCAGCACTCGAGGTTTCCTCTGACGCCTTCGCCTCAAACGGTTCCATCCCGCAAGAACACAGCGAATATGCCGATGGCGTTTCGCCCGCGCTAAAGTGGAAAAGCGTACCCGGTGCAGCTTCCTATGCAATCGTCATGGAAGATCCGGACTCTGATCCGATCAAGCCTTTTGTGCATTGGGTGGCGTGGAACATCCCCGGATCAGTCACGAGCTTACCGGAGGGACTCCAGGAGCAGCTGAGGCTGGTAGAGCCGGAAGGCGTGCTGCAGGGCCGAAACAGCTCGGGAACGCATGGGTATTTCGGGCCGAAGCCGCCCGTTGGCGACGCGGCTCATCATTATCACTTCCAGGTCCTGGCGCTGGACACGATGCTCGATATCCCAGCCACATCCGACCGTGACGCTTTCCTTGCCGCTATTTCGGTTCACGTACTGGCGAAGGGTGAACTCGTTGGTCTTTATCAACAGAAGATCGAACCGCCGAAACAATGACCTCAGCTCATAGCGTCCGATTGCTCTCAATTCAGGAATAGTCATGTTCGTTCTTTTCAAGACCGTAAGAGTCGCCGGTCTCGCGCTCGTCATCAGCTCGACAGCGATGGTTGCGCAGGCCCAACAAGCGCAGACGGATCCCCAGATGCAGGCGGTGCTCGACGCTCTTAAGAGCCTTGATGCCAAGCCACTCCATACGTTAAGCGTCCCAGATGCTCGCACGCAGGCCAGTGCTGCCGACGCGGCGCGAACCGTCCAGCGTGACCAGAAAATCTCTGCTTTGCCGGAGGCGAAGGTCGCAACCAGGGATATAGCCATTCCGACGGCCGCCGGCGCTCTGCCTGCACGCGTCTACATCCCGGAAGGACAGGGGCCGTTTCCCGTCGTGCTCTATTTTCATGGCGGCGGATGGGTGGTTGCCGACATCAACACCTATGATGCGACACCGAGGGCTTTGGCTCTTGGCGCCAAGGCCATTGTCGTGTCGGCAGATTATCACCACGCGCCGGAGAGCAAGTTTCCGGCGCAACACGACGATGCATGGGCAGCCTATACCTGGACCGTCGAAAACGTCCACACACTCAACGGTGATGCAAGCCGGATAGCGGTTGCCGGCGAAAGTGCCGGGGCGAATCTCGCAGCGAATGTCGCTCTGATGGCAAAGGCGAAAAAGACCACCATGCCAGTCCACCAGCTGCTGGTTTATCCGATCGCGGGCAACGATATGAACACGCCGTCCTACCAGGAGAACGCAAATGCCTCTCCGCTTGGCAAGGCGGACATGGAATGGTTCATCAGCCATGTGTTTAAATCCAAAGACCAAACGGCGGACCCGCGCATCAATCTCGTTGGCCGCAATGATCTGAATGGCCTTCCGTCGGCGACAGTTATCACGGCGCAGATCGATCCGCTCCGTTCAGAGGGCCAGTCCTATGCTGAAAAGATGAAGGCTGCGGGCGTCGCGGTGAACCTCATTAATTACGAGGGCGTCACGCACGAATTTTTCGGGATGGCCAAGGTCGTTGACAAGGCGAAAGCTGCCGTAGATGCCGCCAACGCCGATCTCACCAAAGCTTTTGCGAAGAACAAGTAACCGCTGCCAGGGAGCACCTCGATGAAAATTTCAAAAACGCACATGGTTGCTGTTTCGGCACTGCTCTTCGCGCAGCCGATTGTAGCTCAAGAGCTCAAGCCGAAGCCTGCCGGGGATGCCGCGCCGATGATGGTGGTTGATCGACCAACATTCGTCAAAGTGGTTTCCAGCTCGAACGAGTTCGAGATCCGCTCCAGCGAGTTGGCAAAACAAAATGCCGGGACTGACCGCATTAAAAAAATGGCGGAGATGATCATTGCCGATCACACCAAGGCTGGCGAAAAGTTGAAGGCGACGCTTGCCGCAAGAAACGCTTCAGCGGCTGAGCCGGTCAAACTGGCCCCCAAGCACCAGAAAATGCTGGAGCAACTGGAAGGGGCAAAGGGTAAGGATTTCGACGCGCTCTATATCGACATGCAGGCGCAAGCGCATATGGAAGCAGTTGCCCTGTTTCGAACCTATGCTGGCTCAGGCGATGACCAGTCGCTCGTCGGCTTTGCAAAGGAAACCTTGCCGCGCCTTGAGACACATCTCTCTCATGTGAAGATGTTGATCTCAGCGCAATGAGCACGCGCGCACTCGAAACGAACGTAGCGCAGGCGCACGAGCACACTTTCGGTCGTGCGTACCGAACGAGCATCAGCGCCACTCCTTGACCAGAGGCCCGGCTTCACCGAGAACCGGGTCAGTGCGGGGCAAAGGCAGGGATGCGATCGTCGACAGCATTTCTGCGTCCGCAGCCGACGTCTGGATGTCAGCGTGCTGACCAGGGGGATAGGCACCAACAACCGCGAAATCGTTCGAGCTACCGAGGTTTTTGTGTCCGGTACCAGCAGGAAGGATCAGGCAACAGCCCTTCACAACCCTGAACTCCTGCCCCCCCGGCCCGCCTATAAGCAAGGTCGCAGACCCACTTTTGACGCCCAGGACCTCATGAGCGCCGGTGTGGTAGTGGTGATAATCGAAGACGCCGTCCGTCCAGATGCCGGACCAGCCATTCTTCGCAAATAGCGTCTCGAAACTCTCTCCTTCTGAAAGATCAACATTGTAGCGCAACACGGGCAGACGATGATTATTGGGGATCCAGTCACTTGGTTCGAAGAACGTCGTATCGACATCCATTGTCGCCATCCCCTCTAGTGTGAAGCCGGCTCGTCGCTCTCGTCGTTCAACGAGGGGAGGAAAGTCTCCACATCACGTCGCTCCCGGTCGGGTAGAACGGCAATGTGTTCACTCCAAAATCGGGCAGCTTCCGGCGGGTCGCCGTCCCAATCGCGCGATGAACCGAGATTGTCGTCGATGACAGCGACACGGCGACCGCCGAGGCGCCGATACTCGTCCGCGAGCTCCTTTGAAGCATTTTCCATTGCAGTCTCCTTTGTCTCAGCGGGAGGAACTGTTGGGCGCCGCCATCGTTCCGGAATTGACCCTCAGATCGACGATCGCTCTGAACATATCGGAGGGCATTCACCCGGTCATGCTCCGTTGCATCGTTGAGACGAGCAGCCAACGAATCCAGTTTTTCGATGGGCAAGTCATGATCTGATTGATGCTTGGAGGTCACCGCGAAAGCCATTCGGACCATAGAGATGCCAAATCGCGCGGCGAGCAGTGATGCCGCACTGCCGCCGATCGATGGTTCGGCGCGTCCGACCGAAGACAGCAATTCTTCCAGAGGCATCTTTTACAACGTCATGGTCAGTATCTCGCCATTTTCGCTCCGGATTAGATCCTGTCGATTCTACGCGTTGGCTCGCAGCTTCCGTATCAGGATATAGCCGGAAAGGCAGAAGCAGATCGAGTTGGTAAGGATGATGGGCCATTCGGTCTTCAGAATGCCAAAGGCGGACCAAAGGGCAAAGCCGATGACCGTGAACGTGTACATTCGACCCGAGATCGCGGCTGTATCGCCGGTCCTAACGACTTTCCAGACTTGCGGCACGAAACTGGTTACCGAGCAGAGGGACGCGAGGTAGCCTACCAGCAGCGCAATATCCATGAGCTGTCCTTTTTTTCATTGAACGCGCGGCGTCATGATGTCCTGTCGATCGCTGGCATGACCTCTGAAGCCATGAAGTCCAGAAATGCCGACTGGTCTCGCGACACGTTGTGAATGTAGATCTCATCAACCCGGCAGGACTTCATGTCCTCGATAAGATCGAGAACCTCCTGGCCCGTAGTCACCAGAGGAATGACGTCGTCCATTTCCTCCGGCGAGACCGCCTCGGTCTCACGGTCGAATTCGTGTGCAGTCTCCAAATTTGCCAGGCGGTCAGGAGAGGCTGCCACGACGCGCCACTGATCCCACGCCGCGTTTCGAGCCTCTTCTTTACTCCGACCCCAGCTCAACTGAAGTTGGACCGCCACAGGCTTACCGTCGCCACCGCCCGCCCGGAAACGGTCGATCATTTTCGTGAGTTCTCCCCTCGGCTTGCGGACTGTCAGAAGTCCGTCCGTCCAGCCACCCATCCAATCGGCGGTGTCGTCGGAAAGTGCTGCACCAAAGATCACGGGCGGCATCTGCGGGCGCGACCAAAGCTGGGCACGATCAACGGCGAACCATGTATCGTCGGTGGTGAGCATTTCGCCCCTTATCAGGGCATGCATGATATCGCAGCCCGCGCGCAGGCGCTGATTGCGCTCTGCTTTATCCGGCCAGCCTTCGCCGACGATGTGTTCATTCATTGCCTCGCCGCTCCCCGCAGCGATCCAGCGCAGACGATCAGGAAACATCTCCGAAACCGTCGCGATCATGTGGGCAAGGACAATCGGGTGGTATCTCCACCCGCCCGGAATTGCGAGGCTACCGAACGGCAGCGAGGTGTTCGACATGGCAGCTCCCAGCCAGGCCCAGTTGTTACCTGAGTTTCCTTGCCTTTTACTCCACGGTGTAATGTGATCCGAGGTCATGATGGCGTGAAAACCGGCGGCTTCCGCCTGCCTGACGTAAAGCAGGAGCTGGCTTGGCGAGAACTGCTCATGAGACGCGTGATAGCCAATAACCAACAACAGGGAAAATCCTTCTTACAATCGGTCGATCTGTGTTGCGCGAATGACAATCTCGTCCTGCGCGAGTTGACGTTCAAGTCGCTCACGATAGTCGCGCCACCAATCGCGATCGAGGCCTTCGGTCATAACTTCGGCAATCACGATGCGATCGAGTTCGAGCGTGCCGTTGTCGGCCCAGGCGCCCTCGGCGGGGGCATTGATATGCAGCGTCGCGCCACCGAAGCGAGCGGTCAATTCATTCCGAATATCCTCAAGCGCCTGCTGCATCGGTGCGTCGGACAAGGGTAGGAGGATTTCAACGAGATGCGCCATGGGCGGGCTCCGACTTGCGTTGCCGTCCTTAACTGGCGGGCAGGACATCAGTTCCTGGAACTGTGTGGGAGATCAGGTGTTTCGTTCCCGAATAAGCACCAGCCGTTTGACTGACGCATCGAATAAGAAGGGGCGTCTTCATGGAGTTTCATTCCCCGTACAGTCATGGCTTTGTCCGATGCGCCACCTGTACACCGGCGTGTGAGGTCGCCGATCCAGATTTCAACGCCCAGGCCGTTATCGACCTTGCTCGCGACGGACACGATCAGGATGTGGCACTGATGGTTTTTCCGGAGCTCTGCATCTCTGGCTATGCGATCGACGACCTACTCGGCCAGGACGCCCTTCTTGATGCGGTTGAGGCGTCGATCGCAACGATCGTCTCCGCCAGCGAGAAGCTCACTCCGGTGCTGTTGATCGGCGCTCCTTTGCGACATGAAGGCCGTCTCTTTAATTGTGCCTTAGCCATTCATTCAGGAAAAATCCTTGGCATTGTCCCCAAAACCCATCTGCCGAACTACCGGGAATTTTACGAGAAGCGATGGTTCGCATCCGGTCGTAGCGTGCGAAACGCCGAGATCTCGGTTGGGGGGCATATCGCGCCGTTCGGTATCGATCTGCTGTTTGCAGCACGAGAGGTCCCTGACTTCGTCTTCCACGTCGAGATCTGTGAGGATCTGTGGGCGCCGGCGCCGCCCAGCGATTTCGGCGCTCTCGCCGGTGCTCTTATTCTGGCCAACCTCTCGGCAAGCAATATTACTGTCGGCAAGGCCGTCGTCCGCAAACTGCTTTGCTCCGCTCAATCGGCAAGAACCTGGTCAGCTTACCTCTATTCCGCAGCCGGTCCCGGTGAATCGACCACTGATCTCGCGTGGGACGGCCAGGCATGCATCTACGAGCTCGGCGAGTTGCTTGCCGAGACCGCGCGGTTTCCCACGGGTTCACAGATGTGCATTGCCGACATCGATCTTCAGCGCCTGAGGCTCGAGCGTATGCGCACTGGAACCTTCAACGATGCGGCAACTCTCAATCTCGGCGACAAGCCGTTCCGGCGAATAGATTTTGATTTCAATGCTCCGAGTGTGCGTGCAGACCTCATCCGGCCCGTTGCCCGCTACCCGTTCGTTCCGGCCGATCCGAGGCGGCTCGACCAGGACTGCTACGAGACATTCAATATCCAGGTGCAGGGCCTGATGAAGCGGTTGAAGACAACCGGGATAAAGCGGTTGTGCATCGGTGTTTCCGGTGGGCTCGACTCCACTCATGCTCTTCTGATAGCCGCCAGGGCTTTCGACCAATTGGCCTGGCCGCGGTCAGACATTCTTGGTTTCACGATGCCGGGTTTTGCCACAGGTGACGCAACCAAAACGAACGCTTGGGCGCTGATGCGAAACCTTGGCGTTTCTGCTGAAGAAATTGACATCAGGCCGCTTGCCAGCCAGTTGCTGAAGGACTTGAAGCATCCTTTCGCCGCAGGCGAGCCCGTCTACGATGTCACATTCGAGAACGTTCAGGCTGGACTTCGCACCGATTTTCTGTTCCGCGCGGCTAACCAGCGTGGTGCGCTGGTGCTTGGAACAGGCGATCTTTCGGAGATTGCCTTGGGCTGGTCGACGTATGGCGTCGGCGATCAGATGAGCCACTATAACGTCAACGCTTCAGTATCGAAGACGCTGATCCAGCATCTCGTCCGCTGGGTGATCAAGTCCGAGCTTTTCGATGATCAGACCGATGAGACCCTCGAAAACATTCTCGACACGGTGATATCGCCAGAACTTGTACCGGCCGACGACCAGGGCAATATCCAGAGCACGGAAGACAAGATCGGCCCCTATGATTTGCACGACTTCTTTTTGTTCTACATCACACGGTTTGGTCTGAAGCCTTCAAAGGTGGCTTACCTGGCACACGCCGCCTGGAGCTCCCGCGAGAGCGGGCTATGGCCGAGCCACTTCCCTGAGACGAAGAAGCGGGAGTTCGACCTGCCTGCCATCAAACACTGGCTTGAACACTTTCTGTATCGCTTCTTCACCACCAGTCAGTTCAAGCGATCCGCATCACCGAACGGGCCGAAGGTGACCTCGGGAGGATCGCTTTCGCCTCGAGGAGACTGGCGTGCTCCCTCCGACGGCAATGCGAGGGTATGGCTCAAGGAGTTGAAGGACAATGATGACTAAGGAGGAACTTCCGATCTTCCCGCAGGTTTTTCGTTTTGAAGGGAGGGTATGATGAGGGATATCGGAAACTGGCGCCATATCTGCGTGGATGCGCAGCGAATGTTTGCCGAAGATACCCCTTGGCACGTGCCCTGGATGGCGCGCGTCCTGCCCCAGCTTGAAGAAGTCTCACGTCGGCACGCGGAGCGGACGATATTTACCCGTTTCATCACGCCGGTCCAAGCTGACGACGCGGTCGGCGGTTGGAAGGATTACTACCGCAAGTGGTGGATGATGACTGGCGAACATCTCCCGAAAGAGCTGTTCGGTTTGGCGCCATCTTTGCAAGCCGTTGTTCCCCCGGCTCGCATATTCGACAAGTTGACCTATTCGCCGTGGGTAGACGGCAGACTGGCGTCTCACCTTAGGAGCGTCGCGGTTCAGACCGTGGTCGTCACCGGGGGTGAGACTGACGTCTGCGTGCTTGCCACCGTGCTTGGCGCCATCGATCATGGATTTCACGTCATCATGCTGAGCGACGCCGTCTGCAGCGGCGCTGACGAAACACACGATGCCGCGGTCGATCTGCTTGGGGACCGCTTTTCTGTCCAGCTCGACCTTATGACCACTGAGAACTTCCTTTCGGAGGTACAGGGCTAAGGATCGTTGCACATCCCAAAGCCGATTGAGATCGACTGAATTATCATGACTGGCACTGATTCACTCATTAACAAAAGGAAAATGTTATGCCGCTGAAAGCCCTTGCCTTTAACAGCACCCTGAAATCCTCGACAGCATCGGAAGCCTCGTCGACGGGAAAGTTGCTGGAGCTCATCGCAGAAGAGTTCAAGAACCATGACGTTGAGTTCGAGACCATCCGCCTGGCTGACCACAATATCAAGCCCGGTGTGACGTCAGACGAAGGCGAGGGCGATGCCTGGCCGGAAATTCGTGAAAAGGTTCTGCAGGCGGACATCCTCCTGATCGGGACCCCGATATGGCTCGGCCAGCCATCGAGCGTGTGCAAGCGAGCCCTTGAGCGTATGGATGCGTTTCTCGAGGAGACGGACGACGAAGGGCGCATGGTTTCTTACGGGAAGGTGGCGGCCGTGGCCGTTGTCGGCAATGAAGATGGTGCACATCATGTCTCGGCTGAAGTCTATCAAGCCCTGAACGATGTCGGCTTTACCATCCCGGCCAACGCGGTCGCATACTGGGTGGGCGAGGCGATGGGCTCGACGAACTTCGTCGATCTCAAGAAAACGCCGGAGGCGGTTCAGACGATGATCTCAATGCTCGCGCGCAACACAGCGCATCTGGCAACTCTTTTAAGAAACTCGCAGTACCCCGGCGAGAAAGGCTAAAACAATCATGTCTGGCCCACCATTCTAGACCGTCGCAGTCAGGCAGATTGCCTCACCCGGCGAAACCTGCAAACTAACGGTATGAATGAAAAAAAAACGGTGGCGCGAGTCACGCAAGCCAGCCACCATCCTCAAGCAGCTCGCTCAAACGCCCCGGACACTCGCCGCTCGCAGGTTCCGTCATCAATATGGTGCGATATGTTTTCGCTTCGTCCCAGAGACTGAGGCCGTTGACGTCCTGGTGATAACCTCGCGTGATACGGGACGGTGGGTCATTCCGAAGGGCTGGCCGATGAAGGGAAAGAAGCCCTGGCAAGCGGCAGCGATAGAAGCGCTGGAGGAAGCAGGGGTCCGCGGGGTCGTCGGTCGCAAACCTGTGGGGCGCTACACCTATCTCAAATCCCTCGATGACGGCGAGGTCGTTCCCTGTATGGTCGAGCTTTACCAGTTGGAAGCGACGAGCGTTGAGCTAGACTTCAAGGAGAAAGGGCAGCGCCGAGCAGCCTGGGTCTCGACCGATGAGGCGGCTCGACGCGTGAGAGAGATCGAGCTGAAATCTCTCCTTGTCAATTTCCGGCCAAAGATAAAGCGGTGATCGGCCATGACCTGGTCGTCGAGCATGCTGCACAGTTTAACCGAACAGCCGCCCTCTCATCCGCTTTCTAGGCTGGAACTTCATCAGGTGGTCACCGTTTTCTCCGATCGATAAAGGAGAACACACATGGCTCATGCCGAAGAAGATCATGAAAAGGTTTGGAAACTCGCAGACTCGATCGGGTTTTGCATGCTCACCACCCAATCGGGCACAGAGTTGAAAGCCCGCCCGATGTCCGCCCATGCGGAGCGCGACGAGAATGCCTTTTACTTTCTGACCGATGTCGCCAGCCACAAAGATGAAGAGGTGTCGCGGCATCCGAATGTCTGTCTGGCCTTCGCCGACTCGAAAGGCCAGAAATACGTTTCGATCTCAGGCGTGGCCGAGGTTCAGAATGACCGCGAGAAGATCCGCGATCTTTGGGCAACGCCGGCAAAAGCCTGGTGGGATAGCGCAGAGGATCCATCGATCCGCATCCTCAAGGTGACGCCGTCCTCAGCCGAATATTGGGATAGTCCCGGCACAGTGATCAGCTATATCAAGATGGCGGCCGCTGCGGTGACAAGTGCGAAGCCAGACTTGGGCGAAAACGCCAAGGTTCAGATGTAACGAAGAGGCGGGCTTGAAAGCCCGCCGTTTTCTGCTGCCCCTACTCGTAGATTTCAAAGTGCAGTCCCAGATGGAAGCTTTCGTAGAATCGATGATGCAGAAGCTCGGCCCTGTCGGGATCGGGCTCCTGATGTTTCTGGAAAATGTGTTTCCGCCCATCCCCTCCGAACTGATCATGCCTCTCGCCGGGTATCTGGCCACGCGCGGTGATATGAACATCGCCATCGTAGTCATAGCCGGAACGCTCGGCTCACTTGTTGGAACCCTGCCGTGGTATTATCTCGGCAAACGTCTCGGCCATGATGGCGTTCGCAGGTTCGCCTCCCGCCATGGCCGCTGGCTTACGATGCATCCATCGGACGTTGATGCCGCTTCGGAGAGGTTCAAACGACATGGCGATGCATCTGTCCTCGTTGGCCGGCTCATTCCGACCGTCAGAACTTTGATCTCCGTCCCGGCCGGCGTTGCCAATATGCCGTTGGGCCGGTTCCTTCTCTTTTCTACCGTTGGGACGTTTGTGTGGACGACGGCGTTGGCGATGGCGGGCTACCTGCTCGGGCAGGCCTACGAAACGGTGTCTGACTATATCGATCCGATTTCCACAGCAGTTCTCGTGGGGCTCGTCGGTGTCTACGTTTATCGCGTCGCGACCTTTAAGGAGGAGCGTACGTGACCGAATGGCTTGCTTCTCTTGGGGTGGAATTGAACATCATTCCCCATCTCGTCGCGCTGCTGATCGCATACGTTCTGGCGCTGCCGATAGGCTGGGACCGCGAGCGCAATGAACGAAGCGCCGGGCTGCGGACATTCCCGCTCGTCGCGATCGCCTCCTGTGGGTTCATCCAGGCTGCGGAAACGATCACATTGGGAAATGCCGAGGCAACCGCACGGGTCGTCGAAGGGCTAATCAATGGCGTGGGTTTTATCGGCGGCGGCGCCATCCTTGTTGGCAAGGTTGGCACACGAGGAACAGCGACGGCCGCGAGCATCTGGGCGACGGGGGCCATCGGCGTCGCCGTTGGCCTTGGGTCATATGACACGGCGATCGTCCTCTCGATCGTCACCTTTGCCACGCTCAAGTGGATGACCAACTTCAAATCTGAGAAGAATGAGAATCTCACGCAGAAAAGCGACCTTTAGCAGCCTTGCGATCGGTCCGGCGCAACGCTGGAAAACAGTCTCAAATCGTTCGCCGCACGATCGGAAGCCATGGAACCTCTTCTGCATGAAGCGGTTTCATTTTTCGTCGCAAGCGGACTGTAAGGACCGCGACCGAGGTCGGTCGTTGTTCACATCCTCGCTGCTGCTCACGGGCGACCCGCCAGTTTACTGGCGCCTGTGCCACGGCCTGAACATTATTTCACGAGGTAGTTATGACAAACATCAAGGCGAGAGGCTTCGACACTACGGCTCAGCTTCAAGAGCATCTGGCAGAACTTGAAGGTGAAGGGACGGAAGAAGAAGCCGGTTTCCAAATGGGCGAGGAGCATCCTCATGATGAGCTTGCCGCAATCCGAAGAGAGATTGCCGAACTGCGTCAACAGCTTGCAGCTATTCGCAGTCATACGGAGCGTATCCCGGAGCCAACTATCGCGGATCGACCCTGGCTCCGCATCGCCGTTACGGTCGGTGCCACCTTCGTTCTCGGCAGGCTTGTGCAAAAGCTGAGGCTCGGAACGCCGGGCGCGGCAGCCGTGCCGCTTATTGCAACCCAAGTCGGTAGCCGTTTCTAGGCCTATCGTAACACTGCAAAAATCAAGGAAATAACAGCATGGCTTCTGCCAACCAGTTCGACATTCAAAACCCATTGACCCAGTATCCCCAGCCTGAATTTCCGAAGCAGCCACAGCCGGTCCCCGGTCTGGCGAGCAAAATGCAGCCCGTACCGGATCACGGTGAAAAGAGCTACAAGGGTTTCGGCCGCCTGAAGGGTCGCAAGGCGCTGGTGACAGGTGGCGACTCAGGCATCGGCAGGGCCGCGGCAATCGCGTTTGCGCGGGAAGGCGCCGACGTTGCGATCAACTACCTTCCGGAAGAGCAGTCCGACGCTGATGAAGTGATCAAGCTCATCGAAGCCGAAGGGCGCAAGGCCGTCGCCATTCCCGGCGACCTGAAAAGCGAAGAATTTTGCAAGGATCTTGTCGAGAGGGCGCATAGTGAACTCGGCGGTCTCGATCTGGTTGCAAACGTTGCCGGCCGCCAGAAGGCGGTCGAAAGCATTGCCGACCTGACCACGGAACAGTTCGACGAGACTTTCAAGACCAATGTGTATGCCCTGTTCTGGATCTGCAAGGCGGCACTTCCGCTCTTGCCGGAGGGGGCGACCATTATCAACACCGCCTCCATCCAGGCCTACGAACCATCGGCAAGCCTGCTCGACTATGCGCCGACCAAGTCGTCGATTGTGGCGTTCAGCAAGGCGCTTTCGAAGCAGGTTATCGAGCAAGGTGTGCGGGTCAACGTCGTCGCACCGGGCCCGGTCTGGACGCCGCTACAGACCTCGGGCGGCCAACCACAGGAGGCAATCGTCAAATTCGGCAGTCAGGTTCCCATGAAACGGCCTGGACAGCCGGCGGAATGCGCGCCCCTCTACGTGTTCCTGGCGTCTCAGGAGTCCAGTTACATCACCGGTGAGGTGTTTGGTGTCACCGGCGGCAATACGCTGCCCTGATGCTGGAAGCGCTACAGCCACAGCGCTCGGGCGGCTTTCTACCGCTCGAGCATTACGCCGCGATAGGAGAGGGGCGGTCCGTTGCGCTGGTCGGCGCCGACGGCTCCATCGACTGGTGGTGCGCACCGGACATGGATAGTCCGCCCCTGTTCAACGGCCTGCATGACCCTGACGGCGGCCGTTTTTCCCTGACGCCAACCCAGCCGTTTTCGATCGAGCGGCGGTATCGCCCTAACAGTAACGTGCTCGAGACTGTCTTCGTCACTGAGACGGGGAAGGCTCGTGTGACGGAATCGATCAACAGCGGCGCCGGCGGCCGCTTACCCTGGTGTGAACTGGCCCGGCGTATCGAGGGGCTGTCGAGGCAGGTGGAATTCGAGATCGTCATCCGCCCGATTTGTGCTCAAGGCAAGGTCCGTCGCGTCAACCACCCGAATGCGGCCATCCGCTATATCGGAGATCTGACGACCACGTTCTGCCATCCTGATGAAGTCTCGATTGTCGAGGACTCCGATCACCAAACGACAGCTCGGTATGCCGCAGATGCGGGTTCACGTATCTGCATCGGCTATCTTGTCGCTGACAAGGCACCATTGGCGATCCCTGAACTGCCGGAGATCGACAGCCGAATAGATTTCAGCGATGACGAATGGCGCCGTTGGGCGGAAAATCTCTCTTACGATGGACCTTTCAAACCTGATCTGGTCCGTTGCGCGCTGTCTCTCAAATTTCTGCTCTATTCGAAAACCGGCGCCATCGCTGCGGCAGCTACATCAGGCCTTCCCGAACGGATCGGCGGCGACAAGAACTATGATTATCGGTATGCCTGGATCCGTGATGCGGCCTATACAATCAAGGCGTTTCTCCGCGCCGGCGCCTTATCAGAGGCAATAGCGGCATTCGGTTGGTTGATCCGAACGATTGACGAGGATGGGCCGACACCATCAATCGTCTACACCCTGAACGGCGGCGAGGTCCCTGATGAACGGGTTATCGAGGTTCCCGGCTACAGGGGATCGTCCCCAGTGCGCACCGGAAATCGCGCCAAGTCACAGGTCCAACTCAGTTGCTATGGCGACTTGCTGGAGACGGCCTCCCTGTTTGCGGATATGGGGCATGTCCTCGATCCCTCGACCGCCCGACTGATTGCACGAATGGCTGATCAGGTCGTTGATCGCTGGCAAGAGAAGGATTCCGGGCTCTGGGAGCTCGAAAATTTGCAGCACTACACCTTCTCCAAGATCGGTTGCTGGCTTGCCCTCGACCGAGCGTCGCGTCTCGCGCGGCATGGACACATTGAGGGAGACGCGGATCGATGGTTATCGGAAAGCCTTAAGGTTCGCGATTGGGTCGATACCCACTGCTGGTCGGAGGCGAAGAACGCTTACACATTCTATGCGGGCACCGAGAAGCTGGATGCTGCTCTCCTGCTAACGACCCGGTTTGGTTTTGAGCATGGAGGCCGGCTTAGGACGACCCGCGATGCTATCCAGCGTGAACTCGCCATCGGCCCGCTCGTTTATCGGTACAGCGGCGCCGCCGACGAGGAAGGGACCTTCGTCGCCTGCTCCTGCTGGCTTGTTGAAGCATTCGCTTTCCTCGGCGAGGTTGTGCAGGCCGAGCTGATGCTGAAGGATTTGCTCGTGCCGCTTGGAAACAACTTCGGCATTCTCTGTGAACAGATCGATCCCCGAACTGGTGCGGGCCTCGGTAACCTGCCTCAAGGCCTTAGCCATCTCACCCTTCTCCACGCAATCTTTTCGCTACAGGAAAACCGATGAGCAAAGCTGTTCTGCTCGACACCAATATCCCGGCCTCGCAGCTCGACGAGGGCATCTACTGGGACGACCAGACCTCATTACTGTGGTGGGTGGATATCGCCGGGAGACAGATCCACCGTTATGATCCCGAGAGGAAAGAGCACCGATCGTGGCTGACGTCAAAGGAAGTCAGCTTTGTGTTTCCGCAAGCTGATGGGCTTTTGCTGATCGGCCTCAGCAATGGGGTCTACCTCTTCGATTGCGAGACGGGTGAGGAGCGAGCGGTGGCTTTGCTCGACCTGCCCGCCGAGCATCGCCTTAACGACGGAAAGCGGGACCCCGCCGGGTGTCTTTGGGCCGGGACGATCAATACCGCCGCCGAGCCATCGGAAACAGCTGCGCTTTATCAGCTACAGGAGGGGCATCTGGTTGAAATCGAAGGCGGCTACACGAACGCAAACGGTAAGGCCTGGAGTGCGGACGGCGGCTTGATGTTCCATGCGGATACGGGTCGCAACACTGTCTGGGTGTACGACTACAATCCAACAGGTGAAATTTCGAACAAGCGGGTATTCGCCAAAATCGAAGATGGGAGCCCGGATGGTCTTGAAGCCGACAGCCTGGGCAACCTTTATGCCGCGATTTACGGCGGCTCTCGAGTCGGTATTCTCTCGATGCGCGGCGACGTCATAACCCAGATCGACCTGCCGGTGCCAAACGTGACGAGTTGCTGCGTTGGTGGCCCAGGGCAGAAAACGCTGTTTATCACGACAGCTTTTGACGGGATGAGCGACGAGGAGCGCAGTTCCGCGCCCCTGTCGGGGCACGTGTTCAAGGTCGAGCTAGATGGATAAACTCGCTACAGGAGCCCGGCCATGAGTTCACTCGAAAAACCAGCTGTCCGCAAGGACGGCCTGCAGCTGGAGGAACATCGGAGGTTTCAGGAGCGGTTCTGGACAATCGAGCGGTTCTCGTGGGGCGTCTTCGCGGTTATTATCTTCGCCGCGTTGCTCGGAGCGTTTGGTTCTGGCGGTCCGCTCGCCACGAAGGTCTCCGAGCTGGAACGGGCGGTCGTGGAGCATCCGCGCATCGGTCGCTGGGAAGGCACCGACGAGATGGCTATCCGTTTCAAACCGGACCCGGCCTCAAGTGAGCGATCGCTTTTGCTCTCGAATGCCTTCGCTGAGGTGTTCCAAGTTGAAGATATCCAGCCTTTGCCAGTGCGAACGACCATTGAAGCCAATGGACAGCGCCTGTTCTTCGACAGTCCTGCCAGAAGCGGCGGCGTCGTGACACTGCATCTGAGGGCGCAAGCTGCTGGACCGGCAAACTTCGATGTCATGGTCGATGACGAGTTGGTGTCGCTGTTCAGCTTCATCTTTCCGTGAGGGTCTTATGGAATCTGTTATCCGCGGCGCTGCGATCTATTTTGTTCTTCTGATAGCACTGCGGCTGTCTGGCCGGCGCACGGTCGCTCAGATGACACCGTTTGACCTGGTACTTCTGCTCATCATCGCCGAAACCACGCAGCAAGCGTTGCTTGGCGACGATTTTTCCCTCATCAATGCAGCGCTTTTGATCATCGTGCTGTTTAGCCTCGACATCGGCCTTTCCTACGTGAAGCAGTGGGCGCCGAGGATTGGAAGGATAATCGACGGTACGCCAACCGTGCTGATCTCCGATGGGAAACCGGATCTCAGAGCATTCGCCCGAGCACGCGTGAGCCTGGAGGATGTGCTAACCACTGCAAGGGTCGAGCAGGGCCTGGAGCGCCTGGATCAAATCAAGTCTGCTGTACTCGAAGCGGATGGTGCCGTTAGCATAATTCCGCGGGAAACGTGACCGCTCCTGATAGACGAGGCGCATGAGACGCGTTTCCAGTAAGTGTCCGGGCGCGCCGAGAGACGCGCCCGTATCGGTTCATTTGACTGGCGGTGAAGCCTTGCCGAGCTTAAGGGCGGGTTCACGTCCCCAGACACGGAGCTTCCCGAGCTCGGATACAAACGCGGCAAGTCCATCCTCACCCGGAAGAGGCATCGTGCCCTCGTCGAGATCGTCGGCGATCCCGGCCTTTGCAAGGAGCGGGAAGGCGCTCTCGTCATAGCCGATGAACTTGCAGTGCTGGAATGCGTCCGCCACAAAATCCCTCGCGGTGGCCTCCTTCACCAGATCGTCGATTGCCGCCGGAGAGGCGAGAACGGCGACGGCGTCGAACAGCACCGACGGCCCGCCGTCGATCATGTGCTGCGCCTCGATCCATGATCCGTCCGATGCGGTCACCCCACCGACCTTGGGCGCTATGAGCTCGACCAGAGCCTTCTCCTTCTCGATGGCCGTCTTCAGCCCCTTCAAGAGCTTCGCATCGACACCGTCCGCGACAAGCACGCCGAGCTTGCGACCCTCGAACCGCTTCGGTCCACGCTCAACGATGCTGAGGGCCGGAGAGGGCTCGAGATCCTGACGCGTCGGCATGGCGGCGTCCGCTGCCTTCGGCATGTTCTGGATGCCGAGCTTCTGCCCGACTGTGGTGGCGAGCGTCTCATCAATGTTGAGAAGGTGCGAGATCATCCGTTCCCGAATGGCGACCGTCTCGACCTTGCTCAGTTCGAAGGTTAGCGCCATCGCAATGTGCCGCTGCTCCGGTGGCGTCTGGCTGAGGAAGAACTGGCGGGCCTGGCTGTAGTGGTCGGCGAAGCTCTCCGGGCGCAGCCGGACCTTCTGGCCGTTCTCCTCGGAGGGGAAGTGGCGATAACCTCGCGACGGGGACTCTTGTGGGCCTTCCCCAAAGGAGTTCGGCTGGTAGTTCACCCGGCCGACCGGGTTGCGCATCGCCATGTGCCCGTCCTGCTGAAAATTGTGGAAGGGACACTTCGGTGCGTTGATCGGCAGGTGCGTGAAGTTCGGGCCGCCAAGGCGCTTGAGCTGGGTATCGAGGTAGGAAAAGTTCCGGCCCTGCAGCAGCGGATCGTTGCTGAAGTCGATTCCAGGCGGCACGTTCTGCGTCATGAACGCGACCTGCTCGGTCTCTGCGAAGAAGTTGTCCGGCATCCGGTCGAGTACCAGTCGACCGATCGGCCTGACAGGCAAGACCTCCTCCGGAATGATCTTCGTCGGGTCGAGGATATCGAAATCGAAGCTGTCGGCGAACTCCTGGTCGAAAAGCTGTACGCAGAGCTCCCATTCCGGAAAATTGCCGGACTGGATAGACTGCCAGAGATCGCGCCGGTGAAAGTCGGGGTCGGCGCCATTGATCTTGACGGCCTCGTTCCACGCGACCGACTGCAAGCCGAGCTTCGGCTTCCAGTGGAACTTCACGAATGTGGATTCGTCCTTCTCGTTGACGAAACGGAAGGTGTGGACGCCGAAGCCCTCCATGAAGCGGAAGGAGCGGGGGATCGTCCTGTCGGACATGATCCACATGACCATGTGCATGCTTTCGGGCGTCAGGCTGATGAAGTCCCAGAAGTTATCGTGGGCCGTCTGAGCCTGCGGGAAGGCCCTGTCCGGCTCCTGCTTGGCAGCATGCACCATGTCGGGAAACTTGATCGCATCCTGGATGAAGAAAACCGGAATGTTATTTCCGACGAGGTCCCAATTGCCTTCCTGCGTGTAGAACTTCACAGCAAAGCCGCGGACGTCGCGCGCGAGATCGGCCGATCCCTTGTTTCCGGCTACGGTCGAAAAACGGACGAACACTGGCGTCTTCTCGCCCGGCCGTTGAAAGATGTCGGCGCGGGTCACGTCCGACAGGGATTCATACGTTTCGAAGAAGCCATGCGCGCCGTAACCGCGTGCATGCACGACGCGCTCCGGAATGCGTTCGTGGTCGAAGTGGAAGATTTTCTCTCGGAAATGGAAGTCGTCGACCAGCAGCGGACCGCGAGCGCCGACGCGAAGGGAGTTCTGATCGTCCGCGACTGGCCCGCCCTGGGCGGTGGTCAGTACGTCGGCGCCGTCCTCGGCGATCTGATGCAGCTCGCCGCCTGCGCCGCGGTGAAGCTGCTGGTCATGGATGGTGACTGTATCATTGGATGAGGTCGAGCTAGACGCCCGTGTCGTACGCGTTGCCATGGTTGTCCCCGATGATGGTGGCCGGATGTCAAAAAGGCCGCCCTATTATGGACGGCCTCTCGAGAGTTCACGTGGCTTTAGGCAGCCTTGCTTTTGCCCTTGGCATTTGCAGACGCCTTGGCGAGCTGCGTGAGCTTCTTGTCCGTCGCTTCTTCTTCGGCAAGGTTCGCCTGCAGCAGCGGCACGGCGTCCTTCAGGCCGAGCTGGTTCGCCCACTCGATGAGCGTGCCATAACGGGCGATTTCGTAGTGCTCGACCGCCTGGGCCGACGAGATCAGACCTGCATCGAGGGCCAGCGACTCCTTGAACTCCTCGATGATCTCTTCGCCTTCGGCGATGATGCCCTGGATGGCTTCGCAGGTCTTGCCGCGCGCGGGCTTACCCAGCAGTTCGAAGACCTGTTCCAGTCGTTCGATCTGGCCCTGGGTTTCGTCGCGATGCTGAAGGAAGCCGGCCTTGCCCTCTTCCGACTGAGCGGCACGGGCCATCTTCGGGAGAGCTTTCAGGATTTGCTTCTCTGCGAAATAGATGTCCTTGAGCGTGTCGAGGAAAAGATCGTCCAATGTCTTGGTTGCTGCCACGGGGGGGTCCTCCTGAGTGTGGTTTCGAGCGACTCAACTCAGGCCAACGTGGAAGGTTCCAGCCTCGATAACAAAAGCGTTACCGACCATCTTCCTTGCGCATGCGTGCGCGGATACCGCCATCCACCCCCAAGCCGTCCTGGACCGGCTGGTGGATCGCTCCCTGGTTCGGTGCACGGGGCGATGCCTTGTCAGACTCTTTTTTCGCGATATCGGCCGACAGTCTCTCTGTCAGATCAGGCATGAGGTGATGCGAGATATCGGAGGTCTTTGCCTTCCATCCAACTGGCTGCTCTTCTTTTGGATGAAGGCAAGCCGTAACGATCGCGTCGACGACAATCTCCGGATCGTCCATCATTGCCATGCGCGGCTCGTGGCCTGTGTAGTTGGCCGCATGCGTCCACCACGGCGTATCGACCGCCCACGGCATGATGGTGCCAACCTTAATGTCATCCTCACCCGCCAGCCTCAACTCTTCATTCAAGGAGCGGCTTAAACTCAGGACGCCCGCTTTTGTCGCTGCATACGTATTTTGAAGTGCGAGCGGCACTTCGCTGTCGATCGATCCGACATTGACGAGTGTGCCATAACCCTGAGTGCGGAACTGCCGTAAAGCGGCGTGCGCACCGTAGATCAGACCCTTGAGGTTGACATCGACTACCCGGGCGTGATCCTCGAGGGGAATGTCCCAGAAGAATCCGATCGCTCCGACACCGACGCTGTTGACCCAGACATCGATACGGTTGAACGTCCCGACGGCAGCGTTATGGATCTCTGCCACTTGGTTGACGTCGCTAACATCAGCCTCGACCGAGATTGCCGTTCCGCCGGACGCCACGATTTCCTGAACAATCTCGTCGAGAACGTTCTTGCGTCGAGCAGCGAGGACTACTTTCGCGCCGTGAGCTGCGAGTTTAACCGCGGCCCCTCTCCCAAAGCCGCTCGAGGCCCCGGCAACAACTACGACAAGATTTTGCAAAGTATCGGGACGAGCAGTCATGATCTTCTCCAGTACGAGGCGCTTACGATAAGTGCCCGCGTGCAGGAATGTTCCCGTTGGTCGCGCCAACAAAGAGATCTCGTGTGAAAGTTACGATAATTCGCGGCTCAATTGGCCCTTGAGGCTAAAGCGGATGCCCGACGGATGATATTCGACGTTCGCCGCTCCTTTGAAGTACGGCGCGACCATTCGATTGATCAATTGCGAACCGAAGCCGGTCCGGGTCGGAGGAAACACCGGAGGGCCGCCGCTTTCTGCCCACTGGAATGCGAATGTCCCGTCGTCATGGACGGTCCAGTCGATCTCCACCTTACCCTGCTCTCCCGATAGCGCCCCGTACTTTGCAGCGTTCGTTGCCAACTCGTGCAAAGCAAGGGACAGCCCAAGCGCCTGACGCGGATCCAGGTTTCTCGACGGGCCTTGCATATAAAATCGACCAAGCCCGGAATCGTGTGGTGCAAGCGCACTGGAAACGACGTCAACGATATCTGCGATAGCACCTTCGGCTGTCGTGAGGATGTCTTGCGCTTTGGCCAGTGCCATCACTCGCTTCGAGATGACATCCTTGGCCTCCTCGATGTTTCCGGCATTTCGCAGTGACTGAGACACGATAGCCTGCACGATCGAAAGCGTATTCTTGATGCGGTGCGCAGCTTCCGCCATCATGCCGGTACGTCGGGCATCTTCTGCCTTCAGCTCGGTCATGTCCTTCGTCACCACTCCGTATCCGACCGTCTCGCCATCTTCATCGCGCATCGGAAACATCGTGTAGAGCGCCGGCACGATTTCGCCGGTGCGAAAGTGGGTCAGCCTGATCTGCTGTTCGCAGCTCTCTCCAGACTTTACTGCCGGTACCACACGCTCCTTGAAAACCTGGTGATCTGCTTCGGCTACATAATCCAGCACGTCAGGCGGCAATGGCTCATCGTGTTCAAGACCGACCAGCTCACGAGCCGCGTCGTTGAGAAAGATGACCTTGCCGTGCCGATCGGCAATCCCGATAAAATCGGAGGCCTGCCGAACGACCCGCTCAAAATTCGCTTTGGCGCGCTCGGCTGCCCGAGTTCTCGCCAGCAGCTGCCGTTGGGACGTAACGGTCCGACGCAGTTCAAGCTGGGTCATGGCCTGCCGAGCCAGGAACCTCAGCATTTCCACCTGGTCGTCGCTAAAATCCCGAACGGCATAATCGAGCACGCAGACGGTTCCGATCGGCAAGCCGTCTTCGGTTTTCAACAATGCGCCCGCGTAGGATCGGATGTGGGGCTCGCCAGTCACCAGTGGATTGCATTCGAGCCGATGGTCCCTGGTCGCGTCCGGAATGACAAGAACGTCGTCTTCCAGTAGAGCATGCCGACAGAAAGCGGTTTCGAGCGGCGTGGACCTCACCCCGAGACCGACCTCGGCCTTGAAGAATTGCCGCCTCGTGTCGACGAGATTGACAACGGCGATTGGCGCGCCGCAAACCCGCGCTGCCACTTTGGCGATGTCGTCGAAATCCTGTTCCGGAGGCGTATCTAGCACGTTGTAGGAATGCAGCGCTCCCGAGCGTGCTGTTTCATCCCATGCGGATGAGGAAATTTCTTCCATCGTACCGATCACAAGCCTCGATCTCTTATCAATGTGCCGATTACAGCTATAACAGCTCTAAAGTGCTTGCCACGAAAATAGTGCCCGTGCACCGGTATTGCCAGTGTTACGCTGAGCTTCGCCGCTATTGCGGCTTAACGGGAACAAAGTCGAGTGCGAAACGGGTCCCGGGATCGAGCGTTTCCCATGCCGGCACTCCACCGAGCTGTTTGCTAAGAGACCTTATGAGCTTCACGCCCAGACCGTTTTTTCCGTTCGGATCGAACGTCTCGGGGAGCCCTGCGCCGTTGTCCTGCACCGAGAGCCTGAGGTGACCGTCTTTCGTCGAAGCGACCTGCACGTTCACCTCGCCAGCGTGGTCAGCAAAAGCGTATTTGATGGCGTTGGTCACCAGCTCATTGACAAGCAGTCCGATCGTGACAGCCTGGTCAGTATTGATTTTGACCGTTTCGCCCCGACAGTGAATGGCCGCACCCGTGCCAGCGGCGCCCAACTGATCGCACAGTTCGGATAGGAAACTGCTGAGGTCGACCGAGCGCACATCGTTGTGCCGCCAGAGCCTGTCGTGCACGGCTGCGACGGTCTGCACCCGATGGCCGGCATCCCGCAGCGCGCGGGATACGTCCTCGTTGTCAGCGGAACGCGCCTGCATCGACAGGAGGCCTGCCACGATGCTCAAGGAATTCTTGACACGGTGGCTCGCTTCCTGCGTGAGGACTTCCTGGTGCCGCACCGCTTCGCGCAACTTCATGTCGCGCTCTTCTCGCTGCATCGCGACGCCGAGGATCGAGGCAAAACTCTCCATGAAGGCGACATCTTCTTCATCGAAACGACCTTCACCGGGGCTGTCCACCTCAAGCACCCCATAGCTCTTGCTTTCGCTGCGGATGATCACATTCAAAGCCCGTTTAATGCCGTGTTCAACCAGCAGGGTCGGTGTTCTGAAACGCTCCTCGTTGGCGAGGTGGTTCGAGATCACGGCCTTTTCGGTATGAAAGGCATATCCCGCCGGGCTTTCCAGATCATCCCCAACCTTCGCCTCTCCCACCACGCCCGGCTTCCATCCGACACCAGCGGTGACTAAGAATCCCGCTCCATGCCCCAGGTGCTGTAGATATTTGGCATGCGTCGCGTTGAGGCCGACAGCCGACAACCTGGCCGCTTCCTGAAGCAGTTCACCCAAATCCTCCGTTTTGAGGGCCAGGTACCCGAAGTCGGCCGCAATGCGCTGCTGGCGAAGCCTGTACGAGAGCTCTTCGTGGAGGGGTTTTACGTCTGGATGAGGAGAGGCTTCCTCATGGATATCGAGTTCGGGCAATGCGAAAGCCTTTTATTTGCTACATCCGATGGAAACAATTACGGCGCACGAAAGTTCACTCATCGGCGGATCAGGCTCATTAGCGAGCGCGCATATTCTTGTCGAGCCTGTCCAGCCGCCCTAAATGACAGAAAAATGGCGTTTCGGAAAACCGGTATCTCGTATCCTGCTCCGAAGACCAAGGGAAAATGCAGGAATGCGAGACTGAATGCCGAACACAGCCGTCAATTTCGCCGCCATCCTCAGCGGGATGCCGCAGCCTTATCTGGTACTCGATCCCAATCTTCACATCGTCGCCGCAAGCGACAGCTATCTCGCGGTGACCTCGCGAACCCGCGAGGATATCGTGGGCCGCCACATCCTCGAAGCGTTCCCGGAAAATCCGGAAGAGGCGGGCACCGTTGAGCAAGGTCCTCTGGAGGTTTCCTTGCGTCACGTCCTGGCGACCGGCAAGCCGCATGAGATGGCTGTCATTCAGTACGATATTCCCCGCCTCGGTGGCGGGTTTTCGCAGAAGTTCTGGACGCCGATCCACACACCTGTCCCTGGCGATGACGGAAAGGTCGCGTTCATCATCCAAAATCCCATGGATGTGACGGAGAGCGTGCTGCGCAGTCGCGAAGCAGACGCCCGGCTGCGGGTTGCTCTGCACGCTGCCGATCTTGCATCCTGGGAATACGAGCCCGACACGGACATCTGGCGCAGAAGCCACGCGGTCGACGAGCTGTTCGGGTTTAGGATCGGCGAGGCAGGTGCAGTCGCAGCACCCTTTTTCGCCCGGATCCATACGGATGATTTGAGTACCGTCAAGGCGGCGATGCATGGCGCAATGGACTGCCCCGACCAGACAGCCATGAACTTTGATTATCGCATTTCCCTTCCGAGTGGTGGGATCAGGCACGTTGCATCGCGTGGCGAGATATTGCGCACGTCCAGTGGCAGGGTCAGGATGATAGGCGTTCTCATGGATGTGACGGCCGATCGCGAGCGGGAGACTGAGCTTGAGAATGCGTTGAGGCAGCAGGAATTATTGCTTGCTGAAGTCAATCACCGGGTAAAAAACAGTCTGCAGCTCGTTATCAGTACCCTGCGACTGCAAGCACGTCGCCTTCATTTCCCGGTAACGGTCGGCGCCTTTGAAGAAGCCATCTCCAGGGTCCGGGCGATTGTATCGGTTCACGAACGGCTGTATCGCACGGGAAACGTGTTGACCGTCGATATGGCCAACCATCTGCGAAAACTGTGCCTCGATATTGTCGGCGACGATATGGCTGATAGGTTACGAGTGGAGGTCGCTCCTATCGAGCTGCCGCCTGAGCGGGCCATTCCGCTGTCGGTTATCGTCAATGAGCTTCTGGCTCACTGGATCCAGGCAACGGGCCGACAGGTTCGTATTTTTCTTCAGGAGCCAACGGACGGGCAGTTGGAGCTTCGTTTCGAAGTCGATGGGCGACCTGCGTCGAAGCCTCTCGGCGAACTGAGTGTAAAGCTGATTGCAACAATGGCTGCCCAGATCAGGGGCAGTTTCGAGGAGAGCCATGAAGGCGGCACGTACCACGCTGTTTTGCTGTTCCCAAAGGCGGAGTTCTGATGCCGTTGCGCGTGATGATCGTCGAAGACGAAATGCTCCTTGCTCTTGACCTTGAGGATATGTTGCTTGACGCCGGCTTCATGGTCGTGGGGCAAGCGACCGACATGGATCAGGCTATCGCGCTCGCCGAGAAAGCCGGGGGGCAGATTGATGTGGCGATTATGGACGTCAATCTAGCCCGCGGCTCCAACGGCGTCGAAACCGCCGGCGCTCTTCGAACGCGCTGGAATATCCCGTCTTTGTTCGTGTCCGGCAATTTGGATGAGGTGGCGCGCGCGCGGGCACAACAATGGAATCCGGTTGGCTTTGTCGGCAAGCCCTATTCTGAACGAGAGGTCCTGTCATCGCTGAATGCGTTGGCAGCCTGATGCGTCACCGATCCTCCTTGCTGAACCAGCCGATGGGCTTTATTCCCGACTGATCGATTTCCCACGCCAGAGATACTCAGTGACCACGACCAAAGACATGCACCAGCAGATAGTCGAAAGGCTCAGCGCGGCTCAAGCGGCGGGCGGAGTCGGAAGCTTTTCGATCGACATCACGAATGATCTCGTCACCGCCACACCGGAGTTCTCGAAACTCTACGGCTTTTCCCACGTCGCTGTAAGACCGGCAACCGATTTCGAAGCAGTTGTTCTCGCCGACGACGAAGCGATCGTGTCGCACCCAGGAACGCGCAGAGATGGGAACGCCGCGACCGAGGTAGAATATCGTGTTCGCAGGCAAGACAACGGGGAAATCCGCTGGATCGCCCGAAAGGGTGAATTCGAGCGGGATGCGAGCGGCAGTCCTGTCAGATTTATCGGTATCGCCCGTGACGTAACGTCTAGAAGGGTCGCAGAGGATAATCTGCGGAAAACGCAGGAGAAGCTCGCGCTTGCTCTGGAAGCGACCGGAGTAGGGACGTTTGACTATGATCTCGTCCATGACATCCTTGAATGGGATGACAGGTGTCGCGAGCTGTTCGGGCTTCCGGTCGGGGCTCCAGTCTCCTACGACACGTTCCTGAGCGGTTTGCATCCGGATGACCGGGACGAGATTGATGCTGCCGTCAAGGCAGCAGTCAGCGTTGAGGGCGACGGAGATTATGACGTCGCCTACCGTACGGTCGGCGTCGTGGACGGTGTTGTCCGCTGGGTCGCGGCAAAAGGCCGGACGTTTTTCGAGAATGGAACAGCGCTCCGTTTTATCGGGACAGTCCGCGATGTGACGCAGGCGCGGCTGGAAGAGATGGCGCACAGGGAGACCGAGGAGCGCTATCGTCTGGCGAGCCGGGCTACCAACGACGCGATTTGGGACTGGGATTTCTCCACGAACTTTGTGCTGTGGAACGAGGCACTGTCGAAGGCATACGGTCATGCCATCGAGGATGTGAAGCCGACAGGGGAGTGGTGGATCGAGCACATCCACCCGGACGACCGGGTCCGGATCGACCAATCCATCCATGCGGCGATCGACGGATCCAATGCGGACTGGAGCGGCGAATATCGCTTCCGCCGTGTCGACGGGACCTATGCGCCCGTGCTGGATCGCGGACATATCATTCGGAATGAGAAGGGCACCGCAATTCGCATGATCGGCGCAATGCTCGATCTTACCCGCGTGCAGGAAGCGGAAGCCGCCCTTCGGGAGAGTGAACTGCGCTATCGCAGTCTGTTTGCCTCTCTGGACGAGGGCCTTTGCATGATCGAATTTCTCGACGGTCCCAACGGACCGCTGAGTGACTACGTCCATCTCGAATATAATGATGCTTACAAGCGGCAGTCTGGTGTGCCTGACATCATCGGGAAAACAGTTCGCGAGGCCTTTCCGCAGGAGGCCGATAAATGGGTCGAGTTCTATCGCACTGTCTTGGAGACAGGGGTACCGCGGCGGCTTGAACTCGCATTTGACGAGACCAAGCGCATCCTCGATGTCGGTGCCTTCCGTGTTGAGCCGCCGAGCCGGCGCCAGATTGCGGTCATCTGTCAGGATGTCACCGCGCGCCGAAAGGCGGAACAGGCACTACAGGAGATGAACGAGACGCTCGAGCGACGCGTGGCGGAGCGAACCGCCGACCGCGACCGCATGTGGCGGCTGTCGACCGATATCATGCTTGTCGCGGACTTCTCCGCAAGGATAACTGCGGTCAATCCGGCTTGGAAATCGGTATTTGGCTGGGCGGACGATGAGTTGATCGGACGCTCCTTCATGGACCTGGTTCACCCGGACGACAGGCAGTCCACGCTCGACGAAGTGGGTAAGCTCGGGCAGGGCGTGACGACTTTCCTCTTCGAGAACCGGTACCAGGCAAGGGACGGCAGCTATCGAACAATTTCCTGGACAGCAGTGCCTGATGACGCATTCATCCATGCCGTCGGGCGTGACGTTACCGAAGAACGCGAAGCGGCGCTGGCGTTGAAAAGAACGGAAACGGCACTCCAGCAGGCGCAGAAGATGGAGGCCATCGGAAACCTCACGGGCGGTGTCGCTCACGACTTCAACAACCTTCTTCAGGTCGTCGCCGGCAACCTGCAGCTTTTGGCCAAAGACGTTTCAGGCAACGACCAGGCGCAGCGCCGGATCGGAAATGCGTTGGCTGGCGTCGACCGTGGTTCGAAGCTCGCGTCGCAACTGCTGGCCTTCGGGCGTCGACAAGCTTTGGATCCCCGCGTTCTCAACATCGGCCGCCTCGTGCGGGGTATGGACGAAATGTTGCGCCGGACGATCGGAGAGGGCGTCGAGGTCGAGACCATCGTTTCGGGCGGGCTTTGGAACACGCTCGTCGACCCGATGCAGATCGAGAACGCGATCCTCAACCTCGCAATTAATGCTCGCGACGCGATGGACGGTTTCGGCAAGCTGACAATCGAAGTCGGAAACGGCTATATCGACGATGCCTATGCGAGGCTGCACCAGGACGTGCAACCGGGGCAGTATGTTGTGTTGGCGGTCACCGACACAGGCACAGGCATGTCCCCTGACCTGATCGAAAAGGTCTTCGAGCCCTTCTTTTCGACAAAGCCGGAAGGGAAAGGGACCGGTCTTGGCCTTTCCATGGTCTATGGCTTCGTCAAACAGACCGGCGGCCACGTCAAGATCTACAGCGAGGTGGGCCACGGCACGACCATCAAAATGTATCTGCCTCGCTCAATGGGGCAGGAAGATCTTGAGGTCGTGACCCTTGATGGCCCCATTGAAGGCGGCCCCGAGACCATCCTCGTCGCTGAGGATGACGAGGGTGTGCGGGCAACCGTCGTCGAGATGCTGCAAGAACTGGGCTATCGCGTCCTCAAGGCGCCCGACGCCAGCGCTGCGCTCAGCATTTTGGAGAGTGGTATGCCAATCGACCTGCTGTTCACCGATGTCGTGATGCCCGGCCCTTTGAAAAGTGCCGAGCTTGCTCGCAAAGCGAAAGAGCGGCTCCCTCACATCGCCATCCTGTTTACATCGGGCTACACAGAAAACTCGATCGTGCATGGGGGCAGGCTCGATCCCGGTGTCCAGCTTCTATCCAAGCCCTACACACGAGAGGCGCTGGCACGAAAAATTCGCCACGTGCTCAACAACGAACAGCAAGTCGTTCAGTCGGCGAGGGGCGAGCCGAAGCCGGATCGCGCTGACAACTCTAATGACTCACCGTTTCAAGTCGGAGCTTCGTTCCTCCGCGTGCTCCTCGTAGAAGATAACGCTCTCATCCGTATGTCTGACGCAGACATGGTCGGGGATCTCGGGTACGAGGTCCTCGAAGCAGGCTCGGCGGAGGAGGCTCTGCCACTGCTGGAGACAGGTGACGTCGACATTCTTGTTACCGATCTCGGTCTGCCAGGAATGTCGGGCGAGGAGTTTTCGCGCGAGGTTCGCCGTCGGTGGCCGCAGATAGGGATCGTGTTCTCCACCGGGCAGAACATTGCACCGGACCTGGAAGATAACGCGAGAACGGCTCTACTCAGAAAACCGCATGGGCTGGATGATGTAAAAACCGCGTTGGACGCTGTTACCAGACTGCAAGATGAATAAATCCGTCGATAGCTACACCCAACAGCGAGCCCACCTGCGGTGGTCGCTTCCGGTAGACGTTGCGATCGGTTGCATGAGGGGACGGTGCGTGCGCCGAACGAGGTCGGAGCGGCGCACATGAGTATCGGAGTGAGCGTCCGCCCCAGTCAGCCGTCCAGCCGCTGCTTTAGGAACCGAGCTGCGTCCTTTGCCTGCTCTGACGAGATCGTGTGACCGACATTTGGGAAGATTTTGAGCGTGACGTCAAAACCAGCGGATTTGAGCTGTCCGCTGGCCGTCACGGATGCCGACGATGGTATGGTCCTATCGGCTCCCCCATGTATGAGCATGACGGATGTGTCGGATGACGATGATGCCGGAGGTAGCGGCATGAGGCCAGCAAAACTCACGACGGCGCCAATTTTCCAGCGTCCTGAGGTGACCGCGTCGAGTGCCACAATAGCACCCTGTGAGACGCCGACAAATGCGACGTGCTGCAAGTCGTTCTGGAAACCTTCACGTTCGATTATATCGCTGACCAACTCGTCGAAAGCACGACGCGCCGCCCGGATGCGATCCGGACGGAGGACCTGATCATCGACGGTGAACCATTGCCGTCCGCCAGACCGATGTGCAAAAGGCGCGTCTGGAGACACAAATTCTGTCTCGCGCAACGTCGCTTTCCATGACTCGCCGATCGCAGCCATGACCGAACCGCGCCCGCGTATGCCATGGAAGAATATCACCAGACGCCGGGATTGCCGGGTCTCCACCGACCCGCCATCCACATCAGCATCGCTAACGGCGGCCAGCGGAAACATCAGCGCGTTCCGACGCCATTGCCTCCATAGGATGGGACAGCGATGTCATTGCCAGAAAGAGTGCAATGGCGGATTTAAGGAAATTCCCTGAGCTCTGCTTCAACTTGCTGTCCTTGAAAAGGCCGCAACGGGCGGCAGATTTTGTCATTCGGCTGGACACGCGAAGGGCGCTCAACCCACTCGAGGGGAGCGCCCTTCAGACCCGGACAGCCACGAACGCGCGACGGTATCGTCGCAGCAGGCGGCTATCAATCGGGGTGTGAGCCTTAGATGCGGACTCGATTGCTCGATTTCAAGATCAAAGGGCCTTTGCTGTCGTCTCGAACCACTCGCGATGACGCTGCTCGTCGTGCAAAGCCTTCAGGAAGAAGGCTTTCGATTCCGGTATCGCGTCCTCGTGCCGGGAAGCCCGCTCGTAAGCCGTAACGGTATCGTCTTCGTTGGTCTTCATCGCCTTCAGGATGGCGGCATCGCCGAACAGGTCGGCCAGGGCGATCTTGCCCGTGGTCAGCATCTGCTTCATGTCACCTTCGGTCGGCGCCTCCGTGCCGATCTCGCGCGCCATTTCCTTGAGGACTTGGAGATGCTGGAGATGGTCGTCACGGAATGTGGCGACCTGCGCGCTGAGCTGCTTGTCGTCGAGACGTTCGATGACTGATTCATACGCGGCGATTGCATCGTGCTCGAGATAAATGAGGTTCGTGACGAGCTCTTCGATCTTGGATTCATTGCCGACCATGGTGACCATTGGTTTCTCCTCGTTTGAATTGGCAGGTCGCAAACCGAGGCAGCGATGATAAGTTCCCGAATTCTTGTAAGGTGACAGCCCGACGTTGTTCAGCACCGTTCGTAGAAGGCCTGGATGGTGGCGAACTCGATGCCGAGTTTCGTCAGCGAGGCGTGAGCTGTCATATGGTTCTCGTCATGGAGGAAGAACCAGTCGTTGAAGCCGAATTTCGTTTTGGAACCGTCGGCTGCGGGGACCTCCCGATGATACTTCCATTGGAAAGCATTGCCGTCCTGCCTGCCGTCGGCTGTTCCGTCGACCAGCGTCTCGCGCCCCTCGTAACGCCCATCCCCACGGTTGATGATCGTCCACGTGAGGATGTCGCGATGACCGTCCTCGAAGAGGTAAGTTTCCTTCAGCGACAGCGTGTTCGCCGATGCGTCGTAGCGTCCGTCGGCCTCGATCGTGAATCGGTTCTGAAGGTTACCCATACGGCTAAGCGTTACGCCCCATCCACGGAGCGCGCCGGAGAAGAATTTTTCAAGAATAAAAAGCGGGCGCTGGTCGGCGAAGTCTTCAATGTTCACGAGGCTTCCTCCACAGTTGAGATACGCCTTCAACCGAACCGTCGCCTTGCTTCCAGGTTCCATGCATCCCACCGTCTGGGCAAGATAATAAATCAGTACCTCGGCTTAATCAGCGAGTCTCATTTGGCAGCATTTACGCTCATGTTGTCTCTTCGAGGAAACTACCGGCCTCCACCAGCGTTTGCCTCCTTGAAACGGAGGAGGGAAGCAATGGCAGACGACAGCACGGCGACCATCCGGGCCATGTTCGACACACGTGAGGCGGCGGATCTCGCCGTCGAGCATCTGGTCCAGCAGCACGGGATTTCCCGCCCCGACATTTTTATCCAGTCGGCGTCCGATCAGAACACCACCGGCACACATTCATCTCGCGGCGATGTTGCACGCAGCGATGCGACGCATGAAGGCGTGATCGAGGTATCCGCTGATATCGCTGCAAGCAAGATGCAGGACGTCCTAAAGAGTCTAACCGATTCAGGTGCAATCCGGGTTTCGGGAAAATGATCCGACGCAGCCGGGACATCTATTTTGCGTGAGGGTTGTTCGACATGACCGACAAACTTTCCAAGTATCGTCAGAAACGGGACTTTAAGAAAACGAAGGAACCGAGTGGTGAGGTTTCGGTCAAATCCTCGAACAGACGTCGCTTTGTAATTCAAAAGCACGATGCGACGCGGCTGCATTACGATCTTCGCCTCGAGTTGGATGGAGTGTTCAAATCGTGGGCGGTCACAAAGGGGCCGTCGCTCGACCCGCACGACAAGCGATTGGCGGTCGAGGTGGAGGATCACCCCCTCGACTATGGTGACTTCGAAGGTACGATCCCGAAAGGACAGTATGGCGGCGGCACTGTCATGCTCTGGGATAGAGGTTATTGGAAACCCGAAGGATCCAAAACGCCGGAGGAAGCTCTGGCCAAAGGCGACTTCAAGTTCACGCTGGAGGGCGATCGGCTGCATGGCAGTTTTGTCCTGGTGCGCATGCGCCATGATCGCAACGGTGGCAAGCGCACAAACTGGCTGCTGATCAAGCATCACGACGAATTTTCCGTTGAGGAAAATGGCGCCGCGATCCTGGACGATAATCTGACATCCGTCGCTTCCGGACGGGAGATGGACGCGATCGCTTCCGGGAAGGGGCGCAAGCCGAAGCCATTCATGTTGAGCGCCCCAGCGATCGAAGCCGACGCGGTCTGGGACAGTAACGAGGGCCTTGCAGATGAGGAGCGCAGGGCTGGCAAGAATCTGAAGCCGAAAACAAAGCCTAAGACCTCTGGCATGCCCGACTTCATTCCACCGCAGCTATGTGAGAGCCTTGACCGCCCGCCTGCTGCGGGTGGGTGGGTTCATGAGATCAAGTTCGACGGATACCGCATCCAGATGCGTGTCGAGGATGGTGAAGTGACACTTAAGACCCGCAAGGGCCTCGACTGGACTGCCAAGTGGCCAGCGATCGCCGCTTCGGCGTCCGAACTTCCGGACAGCATCATTGATGGCGAAATCTGCGCGCTAGACGAAAACGGTGCGCCAGACTTCGCCGCGCTTCAGGCCGCCCTCTCGGAACAGAAGACCGACGACCTCGTCTTCTTCGCCTTCGACCTGCTGTTTTCCGGCGAGGATGATCTTCGCGATCTACCCTTGACCGAGCGGAAGGACCGCCTGCAGACACTGCTGTCAGACTCGGGCGACGATCCGCGGCTTCGATTTGTCGAGCATTTCGAGACCGGCGGCGATGCAGTCCTGAGGTCGGCCTGTCGCCTCTCCCTTGAAGGGATCGTCTCGAAAGAAGCCGACGCACCTTACCAGTCTGGCCGTACGGACACCTGGGCAAAATCGAAGTGCCGGGCGGGCCACGAGGTTATCATCGGCGCCTACGCTAAGACCAATGGAAAATTCCGGTCTCTGCTCGTCGGCGTTAATCGCGGCAACCACTTCGTTTATGTCGGTCGGGTCGGCACAGGCTACGGCGCCAAGGTCGTCGAGAAGCTGCTGCCAAAACTGCAGGAGCATGAAGCATCCAAGTCGCCGTTCACGGGCATTGGTGCGCCAAAGAAGAGCGCTGACATTGTCTGGCTGAAACCGGAGTTGGTCGCCGAGATCGAGTTTGCGGGCTGGACAGCCGACGGTCAGGTGCGACAGGCGGCGTTCAAGGGTCTGCGCGAGGATAAGCCGGCCGAAGAGGTCGAAGCGGAAAAGCCGGTATCGCCTGCAAAGGCCGATACGCCTCAGCCGGCAAAGGTCGCCGAAAGGCCGACCCGCCGCAAAGGGGCTAAGGCTGAGGTCATGGGTGTGATGATTTCTAGTCCGGACAAGCCTCTCTGGCCTGATGCCGGCGACAGTGAACCCGTCACGAAGGAAGACCTCGCTCACTATCATGAAGCCGTCGGTGCCTGGCTCATCGACCACGTCAAAGGCCGCCCCTGTTCCATCATTCGGGCGCCGGACGGGATAGGGGGCGAGCAATTTTTCCAGCGCCACGCCATGCCGGGGACGTCGAACCTGCTCGAACTGGTGAAGGTCTTTGGCGACAAAAAACCTTACCTGCAGGTCGACCGCATCGAGGGGCTTATCGCCATCGCTCAAATTGGTGGCCTTGAGCTCCATCCGTGGAATTGCGAGCCGGGACAGCCCGAGGTGCCTGGCCGACTTGTGTTCGACCTCGATCCTGGGCCGGACGTGCCATTTTCGGCGGTGGTGGAAGCCGCGCGCGAGATGCGGGACCGCCTCGACGAACTTGGCCTCATCAGTTTTTGCAAGACGACCGGCGGCAAGGGGCTGCACGTCGTGACGCCGCTCGCTGTGAACAAGAGGAAGCCGTTGTCCTGGGACCAGGCCAAGGGCTTTGCCCATGACGTCTGTCAACAGATGGCTGCGGAGGATCCTGACCGCTATCTGATCAAGATGACAAAAAGTCTGCGCAACGGCCGCATTTTCCTCGACTACTTGCGCAACGATCGCATGGCGACAGCGGTGGCGCCACTGTCGCCGCGCGCTCGTCCAGGCGCGACGGTCTCCATGCCGCTCACCTGGACGCAGGTGAAGACCGATCTCGACCCCAAGCGCTTCACGGTCAGAACCGTGCCTTCACTGCTTGCGAAATCATCCGCCTGGCAAGACTATTGCGATGGACAGCGCCCGCTGGAGCAGGCGATCAAGCGGCTTGGAAAGGCACGAAAGGCTGCGTGAGCAGCGGAAAACGAATGGGCGAGCGAAGCGAAAAAGAAACCCCTGTCGGCGCGACCATGGACCTTCCGCATGATCGGATGACCGTCGAGCGGTTTCGCGAGGCCTTCCCGCGCGCCCGCTGGAGCGAAAGCCGGAAGGCCTGGTTTGTGCCAGGCCGCACCGCCCAGAGGCGTATCGGCCGTTGGCCGGCGGAGATCGAGGCTGAGGCCGATGCATTTGCTGACGATAAGGGTCGTGACGCCTTCGCCTTTGATCCGATCGAAAGCCGATATCTTGAGGCTGGAAGCGCCGCTCTTCTCATCCGAACGCCCTATTCCAGGACGCTCGTGTCGGAAATCCGCGAGATCCGGGACGCCCGCTGGGATGCAGATCGTCGTCTGTGGAGCGTGCCGTATCGGTCTTACGAGGATCTTCGCAGCCGGTGGCCGGTTATCGAGGCGATCGCCGCAAGAAGCGAGCCGGAGGCTAGGAAAGAACGACGGGAAGCAATCCGCGGAACGCAAGAGGAAGAGCTCGCCAAAGCACGGAGCCGGGAGCGGCGCCGCAAGCGCTATCCCGTTCCTTCCGACCAAGTACCGCCTTTCGACCGGGCGATTTCGACCTCAATCGGCATCGTCGTCTTTGCTGCACTTGATGGGGAGTTGGCTGAAGCCGAGACGATCGAATCCTTTTATTTCTCACCCACCGCTGGCAGCGACTACCCCTGGGTCTCGTGGCGTGTCGGCACACTTGAGGAGCTTGTTACGACATGGCCCGCCAAGTCTGACCCGACGGCAGAGGAGCGCCAGCGCGGCTGGTGGCAGCCGACGCTAGACGAATTGTGCATAGCTCGACGTAAGGCTAGATCACGGGAAAAGTCCCGCCAACGCCGATTGGAGGGGGCGTCTTCGGATGAACCAACAGACAGTATTTGAGGAGTTCAGGCATCTGCAGGCGATCGCGCCCGTCGAACTTGTCGGCCTTTGGAAAGGACGTGGTATTGCGACCGGGCATCCTTTCGATGGCGTCCTCGAGAACCTCGGATGGTTCGGTAAACGCTTTGCTCCGGACCTGCGAGCCGATGCCCTACTGTTCAAATCGGGTGAGCGACGGCTGATCGCTATCAATCCGTCGCTCGTACCCGTGGGATTGGCTCTTCGCTTCCATCGCTTCGGCAGAACACGTGCGGCGCGCAATCTGTTCTCATATCTTCAACGGCGCTTGACTGCGCAGGGGCCTGTTGCGACGCTAAGGCTCTTGCCGTTCGAAGGCGTTTCAAGCGCCGCGATGGTCTATGATCATAACCCGATCGCGGACTATTTCCGCCGGATCGACGCGGACACGGTGATGGGAATGATGGTCATCAAGGGTGATGATCGCCGATTTTTCTTCGAGCTTGAACGTGTGAAGGAGGATCGTTGACGACACTTGCGAAACGGGCTTGCGCCAACCATCTATCGACTATCACCCGTTTTGATGATCGCCTGCCGCGCAGGTTTCCTGCATCGCACGGTCGTCCGGGTCGACAGGGCGCTCCCCGCAAGGGTTGAGCGCCCTGTTCATTTGGGAATGGCTCTGTCCGTCAGTTCGAAGACGGCGGCATTGTCCTGAACGTCTCGCAGCCCTTTGAACGACGCATGTCGAAGGTTGCCGTCCGCAGTCCAGCCTCTGAACTCAATCTCGGCAATGAGTGTGGGCTGGGCAAAAACAAGATTTTTGCCTTTAAGCGGGACAACAGGTCTCTTCGTCGTTAGCTCATCGAGGGTTTTGCGGAGACAGGCGGCATCCTTGGCGCTAAACCCTGTGCCAACGGACCCGACCGAGACCCAGTCGTCCCGTTTGCGAGCGGCAAGAAGCAGGCTGCCCAGTCCGCCCCGCGCGGCAGACGATTGCTCGTAACCGACGATCATGAAACTCTCGCTCTGGACGCACTTGATTTTCAGCCAGTCGCCGCTTCGCCCGGAGCGGTACGGTCGGTCACGGTGCTTCGCGATGATCCCTTCGAGGCCAAGTGAACAGGCATTGCCGAGAAGGTCGTGGCCGTCACCGCTAACTTCCTCGGAAAGCTGGATTGCTCCAACTTCCCCGTCGAGCAGGTCTTCCAGCAAATGCCGGCGGACCGATAGCTCGGTACCCGTTAGATCATGCCCGTCGAAATAGAGAAGGTCGAAGGCGAACAAAACCGCTTCCGAAGACGCGCGCTTGCCGCCGCGACCTCCGAGCGATCGCTGTAAAGCGCCAAAGTCTGACGTGCCTTGGTCGTTTAGTACGACAGCCTCGCCGTCGAGGATCGCCGTGCCAACGCCGAGTTTTTTCGCCGCCTCGGCAATCCTGGGAAAGCGGTTCGTCCAGTCATGGCCGCCCCGCGTGATCAGGCGCACCCCCTTGGGTTCGATGTGGACCGCCAGCCGGTAACCGTCCCATTTCACCTCGAATGCCCAATCATCTCCGACAGGGGGAGACGGCTTCAGCGTTGCAAGGCAAGGCTCGACGCGATCCGGCATGGGATCGAACGGCAGGTTTGGCTGTGCGGGATCACGCGGTTTGCGCGGCTTTGATTTAGCGACCTGGTCATCCTGCAGGAGGGGCTTGGCGCGGCGGCTCACTTGCTGGACCGAGTCTCGGCCGCGACCGACTTCTTCAGCGCATCCATGATGTTGATCACATTGCTCGGGCCGGGCTTTGAGGACGGTTCCTTCGATTTGCTCCGGCTGGGCTTCTTCAGGGCCTTCTTCTTGGTCTCGATCAGGTCCAGCAGATGGTCGTGGACAGGATCGACGACCATCTTCGGCGACCAGTTCTTCGTTTGCTTTTTGATCAACTGCTGAACCAGCGGCATCATGTCTGAATCCGCCTTTTCGTCGCCAACGCCCTCGAAGTAGCTGTTTTCATCGCGTACCTCATCGCCATAGCGCAGCGTCCAGAGTACGATACCCTTGTCGCGTGGCTCCAGCATGATGGCGCGCTCGCGACGAGAGATCACTAGCCTGGATATGCCCACCATTTTCTGCGCTTCCATCGCGTCACGGATGACCGAAAAGGCCTCTTGGCCGACGGGATCGTTGGGGGAGAGGTAGTAAGGTGTGTCGAGCCAGATCCATTCGATGCTGTCGCGCGGTGTGAACGTAGAGATGTCGATCGTTTTGGTGCTGTCGAGTGCGACATTCTCGAGTTCGTCGTCTTCCAGCATGATGTAGTCGTCTTCGCCGCGCTGGTAGCCTTTCACTTCGTCATCTTCCTTCACCTCTTTCCCGGTGACGGAATCGACATAGTGGCTGACGACGCGGTTCTGTGTTTGGCGGTTAAGCGTGTGGAAACGAACCTTTTCGCTTTCCGATGTCGCAGGCATCATCTGCACCGGGCATGTGACGAGCGAAAGCTTGAGGTAGCCTTTCCAGTAAGGGCGAACGGCCATGAACGTATCTCCCCTTTAACCGGCGCGACGTGATGGCGCGGACGATTGCTTGGTCTTGCTTGCAGTTTTCGATGCTGCCTTGCGTGATGTGCCGCGGTTGGCACTCGCAGCCGGGCGCTTCGGCCGGGCTGGCTTTGTGCCCATTCCCGCGCTCTCGCGCAGTGCCTGAAGAAGATCGCTCGGCTTCGACGCGGCCGGTGCCTTTTTCCTTGGCAGCGGCCGACCCTCGATCTTGGCCTTCACGAGTTCGGCTACAGCCGCCTCATAACGGTCGTCGAACTTGCTGGCATCGAAACTGCCTTTTTTGGTGCCGATGATATGCTCGGCCAGGTCCAGCATCTCGCCCTCGATCTTCAGGTGGGGCATCTCGTCGAAGGCGTCCTTCGACGATCGAACCTCGTAATCGAAGTTGAGCGTCGACGCGATCAGGCCTTTGCCGTGCGCACGGATGAGAACGGTGCGCAGGCGGCGAAACAGAACGGTCCGGGCGATGGCTGCCACCTTCGCCTGCTTCATGCCATCGCGAAGCAGAACGAAGGCTTCCTTGCCCATCTTGTCTGGCGCCAGATAGTACGGCTTGTCGAAGTATGTCGTATCGATCTGGGAGCATGGGATAAAGGCGTCAACCCTCAGCGTCTTGTCGCTGTCGGGGATGGCCGCGGCCACCTCGTTGGGCTCCAAAATGACGTATTGACCGTTTTCGACTTCGTAGCCCTTCACCTGGTCGTCACGTTCCACGGCATCGCCAGTCTCGCTATCGACAAACTCGCGCTTCACGCGATTGCCTGTCTTCCGATTGAGCGTGTTGAAGGCGATGCGCTCCGACGACGACGCGGCGGTGTAAAGCGCCACCGGACAGGAGACTTCTCCAAACTTGATATAGCCTTTCCAATTCGCCCGCGGTGACACCATGACGCTCGAACTCCTACGCAACCATGGCGATTCAACCGAATCACCCGGCGAATCGTTCCGAGTCGAAATGAATCTGATTTCAAAGACTTAAGCGTAGTTTCTGTGCCCGTTATGCGAGTCTGCACTAGCCTGATGATTCCATGCATCTTTTGGTCTCCCGGTGCGTTTTCTCATCGCTACACCCATAAGGAGAAAGCCATGAACAAGCGCGAACTGATCGATACTGGAACCGATAAACGCTATGTCCGCCGTGACGAGGATGGCAAGTTCAAGGAAAGCGTCGATGTTGGCAAATCCCTCTCCGCCGACAAGCGCCACAAGGCCAAGAACGAAGCGAAGCCCGGTGAAGGCGATAGAGGTGATCACCACGCCAAGCACTGACCGTTTTGAAGCTCGCGACCTACAACATCAACGGCATCAATGGGCGGCTCGACATCCTCTCGCAATGGCTGGAGGAAGCCGCCCCAGATGTCGTCTGCCTGCAGGAACTCAAGGCGCCGGATGAAAAGTTCCCGCGACGGGCGATCGAGAAAGCTGGCTATGGCGCGATCTGGCGTGGGCAGAAAAGCTGGAATGGGGTCGCGATCTTGGCGCGCGATGCAGATCCGATCGAGACGCGCCGTGTCCTGCCTGGCGACGCAGATGATGATCAGGGTCGTTACATCGAAGCGGCAGTCGATGGCATCATCGTCGGATGCCTCTATCTTCCGAACGGCAACCCGGCGCCGGGGCCAAAATTCGACTACAAGCTCCGTTGGTTCAAGCGTCTCCAAAAATACGCTCAGGAATTGCTCGACCTTGAGGTACCCGTAGCGCTGATCGGTGATTTCAATGTCATGCCGACTGATCTCGACGTCTATAAACCAGAGCGCTGGCGCGATGACGCGCTATTCCGACCGGAGGTCCGCCGCGCCTATGCCGCAATGCTTAAACAGGGGTGGGCGGACGCCATTCGCACGCTCTATCCAGACGAGCGGATCTACACGTTCTGGAATACTGGCGCAATTCGTTCGAGCGAGATGCCGGCCTGCGCATCGACCATTTTCTTCTCAGCCCATCGCTGGCGACCAACCTGAAATCGGCCGGTGTCGATCGTTGGGTTCGCGCCCTGCCAAAAACCAGCGATCATGCGCCCGCGTGGATCGAAGTGGATTGAAGAATGAGCGCGAAGTCCTCGGTTGGAAAGGGTGGCAAGTCCAGCTCGGAGACGAAATACCCCGACACGCCCGATGGACGTTACTTTGTCGTTCGAGGCCGGCTTTGGCGGAAAAGCAACCCGGCGCTGTCACCATCGCTCCGCGACGAGCTGGTGAAGGAGCTCATGTCAGCGCGCCGCGACGTTCGGAAATTCAAGGGAGACCCGCAACGCATGTCCGAAGCGCGTGAGCGGGTTGATGCCGTCAAGGTCGCGCTCGGCGAGCGTGGGCCGGTCTGGTGGAATGACGGGGCGCCAGATTTCAACCGGCATCTGGCGGCAAATACCCACTACGCCGATTGGTACGCAGACCTCACATGTTGGAACAAAGATTAAGCTATAAGTCCTTGTACATACTCTAAAAAAGACGCGGGGGTGGACGGCTAGGCCGACAGTTCAGATCCCTTCAAGAGCTTCAAATGTCTCGATCGGCCATGCCTATCGAGGATTCGAAGGCTTGAGCATCTCTGTCACCTTCTGGGCAAGGTCATCAATGGCAAACGGCTTCGTGATCATTTCCATCCCCGGCGCTAGAAACTCAGCACGTGCAGCGGCCGCTGCGGCATAACCGGTGATAAACAAAACATTCAGCGCGGGACGCGCAGCTATCGCGATTTCCGCGAGTTGTCGACCATTCAAGCCGGGAAGACCTACATCGGAGACAAGCAAATCAATTCGCCCTTTGCCTTCAATGAATGGCAATGCCTGCGCACCATCAATGGCTTCTAATACCCTGTATCCAAGCTCTTTCAGGGTATCGACGACAAGCATGCGAACAGAATCGTCATCTTCTACGACGAGTATAGTTTCACCCTTGCCCCGGGGAAGAATGGCCTCCTCTTCCTTCTCAAATGCCGATTGCTCTCCGGTTGCGTGGCTGGCGGGAATATAAAGCTTGATGGTCGTTCCCATTCCGAGCTGGCTGTAGATTCGGGCATGCCCCCCGGACTGCTGCGCGAAGCCGTAGATCATCGAGAGACCCAGACCGGTTCCCTGACCAATTGGCTTTGTGGTGAAAAAGGGATCGAATGCCTTAGCGATGGTCGCCTGTGACATACCGGTACCCGTGTCACTCACAGCGATCACAACGTAGCTTCCAGGCTCAAGGGTCTCGCCCTTGGCAAGGTCGGCTTCGGTGAAAGCTACGTTGTTCGTTTCGATCGTCAATTGGCCGCCGTTCGGCATGGCGTCGCGGGCATTGATCACCAGATTGAGTATGGCGCTTTCCAGCTGATTGGCATCGGTTTCGGCCTTCCAAGTCTCGGCGGCAACGTTGATCGCAAGTTCGATCTGCTCGCCGAGGGTGCGTTGAAAGAGCTCCTCCATGGACGTGACGAGCTGCTTTACGTCAACAGATTGCCGATCAAGCGATTGGCGCCGAGAAAAAGCAAGTAGCCGGTGGGTTAGCGAGGCCGCGCGATGCGCGGAGGAGGTCGCGGCGTCGATGAACTTGTCGAGATCTTCCGTTCTGCGGGCCGCAATCCTTCGCTTAATTATAGACAGAGCGCCAATCACTCCAGTCAACATGTTATTGAAATCATGTGCAATACCGCCGGTTAGCTGGCCGACGGCTTCCATCTTCTGCGCCTGTCGTAATTGGGCTTCCGTTTCTTCCAGGGCGACCTTTTGCTGCTGTTCGACGGTCACGTCACGACCATAGGCGTAAACACGGTCGTCTTCCCGGGACGTCATCCATGAAATCGTCCGAGGGGACCCGTCCTCGTGAGTCATCCTCACCTCGATCTCGGTGTGGATGTTCTCGGCGGCTTTCCTCAGGTCCGATTTCGCCTGGTCGCGATCCTCTGGCCATACAGCGTCGATCACTTTGCTGCCAGTAACCTTATCAGGCGCGTGACCAAGGATGTCGAACCACGAGGGGCTGACATCCCGAAACACACCTGCCGTATCGATCACGACAAGGAGGTCTCGGGAGTTCTTCCATACCCGGTCACGCTCGCGCAGGCTTTCACGAGCGAGCTCTGCAAGCATGTCGTTCGCTTCACGCAAGCTTTCTTGTGTATGCTTGGCTTCGGTAATATCGAATATCACGCCAACATAGCGGCGCCCGTCTGTATGGATGTCGTCAACATACTCGCCGCGCCGCGCGAGCCAGCGCTCTTGTCCGTCACTTGCGCGTCTGATCCGGAACTCAATATTGCCTTCGCTTTGAAGCTCATCCGGCCTGGTGAGATCGATGACAGGTTTGTCGTCGGGATGGATGAGACCATTAAGAGTTCTGACCGGCAGCATTTTGTTGGGATGCAAACCGAATAACCGGCATAGCTGCTCCGAAACGCTGATCGTCCCGTAGCCCACAATGTATTCGAAGGTACCGATTCCACCGGCTGATTGGGCAATGCGGAGCTGCTCATCGACACGCTTTTGTTCAGTAATGTCGATCAAGGATCCAACAAATTTGGCTGGCTCGCCTTCCGCATCGCGTATCGCGCGGCCGCTGGCGCGGACCCAGCGATACCCACCGTCGGCGCGTAAAAGTCTGTATTCCCTGGAAAAAACTTCTGATCCGGCAATTATCCCGGCAACCGCAATCTTTACCCGTTTAAGATCCTCAGGGTGGATGGATACGAAGAAGCGATCGGGCGAGACGCCGTCGGCCAGTTCGACCGGATCCTGGTTCGTGATACCGGCAAACAACGCATCCGCGACGAAACGCTTTTTACTGATATCCCATTCCCACCCACAGGTCGCACCGGCTGCGTCAAGCACTAACTGCAGACGTCGCTGAGCAGCGTTTAGGTCCGCATGTAACTCTTCAATTCTCGGCCCATCGGCATTATCAGCCATCAACTCAGCTCACATTCATCAGACTTGCCTAATCGGTTTCGTTCATCACGCGTTCGATGAAATCAGAAATGAGCTGCTTCAGCTTCTCCAGAGAGGGCAGGTCCATGATCATCGCGATATATCCGCGAATATTTCGTTCCCGTACCGAGAAGTTGATATAGAGAAACAACACAAAGCTTGCGTCTCGGCTGCTGTTGTGTGCATCAAACAATAGGGTGCTGTCGCCGCGCCGGACATCCGGCAGGGACATTTTTAGGCTGTGCTGCAGCATATTCGCCATAGAGCCTAGACAGCCATTCAGAATGACGTTGCCGGTCTCGGCCAGGGCTTCGTCTTCCATTTCGAGAAGTTCAGCCTCTTGCATCTCGTCGCCGACTATTGCGCGCACGAGCGAAAGCCCATTGCTCTGCGGGAAAATCAGGAGCGCGCGTCCGGAAAAGGGGCCGTCGAACTGCTGCTGTACTGCGATGAGGGATTCGCTCTCCCGCTGCCCAATCAACGACGCTGCGGACCTTCGTGTGACGATCTCGACTGAAGGTACAGAAAGGAGGACTTCCTTGTTGACCATTTTTCGTAAGCTTGCTGCGGCACGGCTAACCCCTATATTAACAAGCTCTGTGAGCGCGTCGCGCTCCAGTTCGTTCAGATCTGTCGTGTCCGCTATCATGTGCCTGCCTTCTTGAGCCGAAGAGCAGCTCCTGATATGAACGGACCGAGTGCATCCTGGGTAACGGGTTTTGCGACAAACGTGGCGTTTAAGGCACGGACCCGGGCGATAATTTCATCCTGAACATTGGCTGTGATGACTGCGATCGGCATGTGAGGATGCGCGGAGCGCAATTCAGCTGCCAACTCCAGCCCGTCTTTGTCGGGCATGTTGAAATCCAGTATGGCGACGTCGATCTGCTGAGATCCGACAAGGGCCAAGGCATCCTGAGCGCTGCCAGCTTCCACACGCGTCCAGTCAGGCTGCAAAGCGGCAAGCGCCTTACCTGCCACGATTCGAGCCAATTTACTATCATCTACGACCAGAACCGTGACCGTCATTTTACCCCCGAAGTCCTCGCGACCATCGGGCCGCATATATGCTGGAACACTTATTTGCCTGAAGACGCTTTCGCAAGTTCGAGAGACGATCCTCAGGCGTCTTTCTCATAGACTGACTTTCACCGAAGCCAAGACCTTATCCGATATCAAGGTTGAGACGGAGGTCTCTGCTATCCTCGGCCTGAAAACCATCAATGCCTGCCAAAGGGCTGTATGGATCGTCGTCGCGGCGCTCAGATCTATATGTAGGTCAGGATGGCGATCCATGTAGTCCACCAGCACTTCGACTTCCTCGACGCCGCATGGCCCAGTCAGCCGGATTGCCTTGTCATCGACGCTAACAGTCATCGGATCAACTCCTTGAGATCCAGGACGAGCAGCACCCTGCCGTCGCCGAGGAGTGTTGTGCCGGCTATGCCTGTCACACCCTGCAGCAGACCCGACAGCGGTCGCGAAAGGGTTTCGGCCCTCTCGGCAATTGCATCGACAACCACGCCGATCCGGTCTTCCCCGGCTCGGGCCACCAGAACCTTCAAGTCCGAACCCGCGGCGTTCGCGTGCGGGATCTGCAGCAAGTCGGCGAGATCAAGCAAGGGGATGGTGCGGTCGCGCAAAATGAATGCACGGCCCGCCCTGATTGGCTGAATGGCCTGTGTTGGCACTTTCACGGTTTCAAGGATGTCGGAAATCGGAATCCCGTAACGTTCGCCACCAACTTCAACTACCATCAGTTGTGCCATCGAGAAGCTGATCGGGAGCTTGAGCGTGAAGGACGTTCCGGTTTCAGGCCTGCTTTGCATGTCGAGCGTGCCGCCGAGCCGCTGGATCGAACGCTGCACGACATCGAGGCCGACGCCGCGGCCCGAGAGGTCCGATACCGCGGCGGCAGTCGAAAAGCCCGGCGAGAAGACGAGCTGCAAAGCATCGCCGTCACTCAGGGCCGCCGCGCGCGAGGCGGTCAGCAGGCCGCGGTCCACGGCGGCTTTTCGGATTCGCTCCGGGTCCATGCCCCGGCCGTCGTCGGTCACCTCGATCTCGATCTGATCGCCCCGCTGCCGTGCGCGCAGAAGGATGCGCCCTCTCGCCGGCTTCGATGATTGCACCCGTTCGCCTTCGTGTTCGATACCGTGGTCGAGCCCGTTCCGGATGAGATGGAGCAGGGGCTCAAACAGGTTTTCGACGATCTCCCGATCGGCTTCGACAGTCTCGCCTTCGATCACCAGATCTAGCGCCTTTCCGAGCTTCGTCGACGTCTCTCGGACCAGCCGCGGAAAACGGCGGAACGTCCGCTCCAGAGGGATCATCCGGGCCTTGGTGACGGCGCTGTACAGCGATCCCACCAGCCTTTCGATCTCCTCGTGGCTGGAGCTGATGCGTCTGGCGAGCGCGCTGTCACCCTGGATTCGCGCTGCTTCGGCGAGCGGCACCAAGCCGTTCTTAGCGGTGACCAGTTCACCGGCGATCTCGATCAGCCTGTCGATCCGCGCCGCATCCACCCGCATCGTCGTCTGGCGATCGGCCGAGCGTTCAGGCGGGAGATCTGTTGCGGCGGATTTCCGCTGATCGTCCGGCCGCGGCAACTCCGCCAGCGTCACCTGATCGGGGATGAGGCGAAATTCGGCTTGCAGCTTCGACAGCGGCCCATCGCAGATCGCCTCGATCACCAGGGTGCAGCGGAAGGGATCATAGTCTCTCAGAGAAGGAGGTGGCTCTCTGAGCGAGAGCGACAGATGTCGAAGCCCGGGCAGGCGCGCGACCAACGCCAGAGGATCGTCGCCATTGAAGAAGCATTCCGGGTGCGGTTCGTAGCGAATGGCGATCGCCGCCCCGTGGGCATCGGAGGAGAGTAGTTCGGCAAGTGAGATCGCCCAATCCGGTATTGTTGTCGATGGGCCCGTCGGTTCGTGGGTTTCGCGCCCGATCATTTCGCTGGTCAAAAGTCCCAGCAGCCGGGAGGCTTGCTTCTCCTGAGCGTCGGACAGATGCCCGGTCTCCACGATTGCGTCGATGCTGTCTTCCACCCATTCGATCACCGATAGAAGCGGATCAACGAGGGTCGCGTCCACTGCAATGGTGCCTGCTCTCGCTTGCGAGAGGAGGTCTTCGCCGCGATGCAGGACGTCCTGCATCGGGCCGAGGTCGAAAAGGCCGACGGAGCCCTTCAGCGTATGTACCGCCCGAAAGGCGCTTTCCAGATGTTCGCGATTCCCGGTATCCGCTTCAAGTGCCATCAGATCGTCCGAGGCCTGCTGGACGAGTTCGCGCGCCTCGATGGCGAATTGTTCGATCAATTCATCCATCTATCTGTGTCTCGTCTCGCGATAAACGATGGCATCGGGAAAACGCACCGGTTCGAAGGTCTCCGATATCCTCGACATCGACTCGGTATGGCCAAGGCATACATAGCCGCCGGGATAGAGCATTTCATGAATGTTCCGCGCCGCAGCCTCGCGGGCAGCCTCGTCGAAATAGATAAGCAGGTTGCGGCAGAAGATCACGTCGAAACGACCGATCGCGGCAAGGCTCTGGCGATCGACGATATTGCCCTTGGCGAAAGTGACCGATTCCCTGAGATCGTCGATCAGCCGACGCTGCTGATCCCGTTCGGGTTCAAAATAGCGATCGAGAAGATCGGAGGGAAGTTTGGAGAGCGACCGCTCGCCGAAATAACCGTCGACCGCGCGGCGCAGAATGTCGGTATCGATATCTGTACCGACGATCTCGATATTGTAGGCATCGACCAGCGCCCAGTTTTCGAGCAGCCAGATTGCAATGGAGTAGGGTTCCTCTCCGCTGGAGCAGGGCATCGACCAGATGCGGATCCGGTCGCCCGGATCCTTCGCGCGGATGAGGTCGGGAAGGATCGAATTGCTCAGGCATGCGAGCTGGTGCAGTTCGCGATAGAAATAGGTCTCATTGACCGTGACGCTGTTGATCAGTCGTTCGGATTCACCAAGATCGCCACGCAGTATCGAAATGTAGTCCCTTACCGATTGCGCCCGCCGCTGACGCACCAGATCAGTGATGCGGCGCTCGATGTAATAGCGCTTCGTCTCACCAAACACCATGCCGCTGCGCTTGTAGATGAGCGCGCAGATTTCCTCGAGGTCGCCCGCAGAAAGAGGCTCTTCTTGGTATTTCTGGGAGATGATTGGCGGCACGGCCATCAGCAGACCCGATCCACAAGGTGTTGCCCGATTTGGTCCAGTCGCTTCACCTCTGACGCTCCGCCGCGCCGTACCAGCTCGCCCGGCATTCCCCAGACGATGGCAGTCTCCTCGGCTTCGGCAATCGTGTAGCCGCCGGCAGACCTGAGTTCGGCCATGGATGTCGCGCCGTCGTTGCCCATGCCGGTCATCAGGACGCCGATCAAGGATTGCGCCGGCAGGTGCTTCATCGCCGAGCGTACCATGCGATCGACGCTCGGATGCCACCGAAATTCGGGGTCGCTCGGCGCCGCCATCGCCACCAGAGCCCCGGCGCGGGAAGAGATCAGGATATCGGCGTCACCCCGGGCGATGTAGATATTGCCTGGCTCGAGCCGCGTTGGCCGCGCGACTTCCGTAACGCTCATCGCGCAAATCTTGTCGAGGCGCTTGGCAAGGGGGCCGGTAAAAGAGGCGGGCATGTGCTGCGCGACAACGATTGGCCATTTGAACCCGGACGGCAACCGGGCAAGCACCGCATCAAGCGCCGGAGGGCCACCTGTCGACGTGCCGACCAGCACCAGCCCATGGCCCGCCACACCTTCGGTCATGGGACGGGACGCGGTGTGCCGAGGTTTGGAAGGGGATATCGGTGCGGACGGCAGGGGCTGCGCGAGGCGGACGCGCTCTGCGAGCCGGCGGCTGCGCCGGATGCGCACGGAGGCGGCGATGCGGACCTTTTCTACCAGGCGGGGGGCCAGTTCCTCGATGCCGAGGGAAATGGCCCCGCTCGGTTTTGCGATGAAGTCGACGGCGCCGATTTCGAGAGCCACCAAAGTCTCCTCCGCTCCCTCCTCGGTGAGCGACGAGACCATCACCACGGGGCAGGGGTGCTCGAGCATGATGCGGTCGAGACATTCCAGGCCGTTCATCCGCGGCATATGGATGTCTAGCGTGACCACGTCGGGGCGAAAGTCCGAGATAAGCTTCAACGCCTCGTCGCCGTCGCGGGCAAACCCGATCTCGAAATCCGGCTCCGCGCCGAAAATCTGGCCGAGCAGCTTCCGCATCAGGGCGGAATCTTCAACAATCAGGAGACGGATCATGGTCAGATGTCGCCCGTCTTTTCCTCGGTACCGGCCTTGCGCTCGGTGATGGCGGCGACCACGTCCCGCTCCGCTCTCGTCAGAAGCTCCTGCGGATCGAGCAGAAGCACCATGGGTCCATCCGCTTCGATATGGGCGATGCGGTCGAAAACATCCGTCTGCTCGGAAGAAAACTCGGGCGCTGGAGTGAGAGCGGCTGCGGGGAGGGCCTTGACCTCCGTCACGGCGTCCACGACGAAGCCCGCCTGCAGCTTGCCGATCGTCACGACGATCGCGCGTGCCGCTGCTGCCTGCACCGAGGCCGGGCTGTCGAAGCGGCTTCGCTGGTCGATCAATGGGATGGGCCTGCCACGCAGATTGATGACCCCTGTCACGAAGGCAGGCGCGCCGGGCATACGGGTGACATCGACTGGCACCCTGATAACTTCGTCCACAGAGGCGATAGGAAGACCGTAATTTTCCTCGCCCAGCTGGAAGATCAGGAACTGTTCAATTGCTTCCGGCGCTGTCTCCATCGATACGGCTCCTGCTCTCTGGCCAATGGCCTTTGCGACCTCGTCATGACCGAAAAGCCTATCTGGTGACAGGATAGAGATCAGTCGTCCGCCACCCGCAATTCTGCCGATCGCCGCGATCTGCGCATCGCCGCCGCCACGCTGCAGGACTGCGGGAACGGAATCGATAGCGTGCTCCGGTAGGCGATTGATGACCTCTATAGCGTCGACGACAAGACCGATCAGGTCACCCTTATGCTCAACAACGACGATTCGCCCATGGTCAGCGGACGATTTTGTGACTTCGAGAGCCATCAGCGACGCGAGCGACACCAGCGGCAGGACGCCGTTGCGCAGGGACATTAGTCCGATTACCGCTTCCTTTCCGTTAGGCAGTACTGCAAGATCATCAGGAATGATAGCGACTTCACGCACTTGTTCGAGGGGCAGTCCGTAAAGCTGACCCGCGACGCGAAACGACAAAACAGGCATTAGCGTCAAGCTTGACCGGCTGCCAGCGTCGCGCTCGATGGAGTCCGTTCGCCCTAACGGCGCCCGCCGTGTGGTCTTGAAAGCGGCATCGAGAAGATTGCCTAAGCCCTCGAGCGGTGTTGCGCTCGTATCCTCGGAAAGCGTGAGCACGTCGTCAACGAGCAGGCCGACAGCTCCGCCGTGATCATAGACGATGATCTTGCCGCCGTGGCGGGAGGCATGGTCGTCTCGGGATAGGATCTGCCCCATCGAAAGGACCGGTACCGGCCGCCCCCGCAGGTTTGTGATACCCTTCAGGGCCGCCGGACCATTGGGCACCCGGGTGATGTGGCCGGCTCTTACCACTTCCAGAACCCCAGCGGCGTCAATCTCGTGGCTTTGCCGTCCGACCCTGAATACGAGCCGGCGTCGTAGGTCCGCCGTCAAAGGGGAGCTTTCCATCGTGTCAGCTTCCCGACATCTGGAGTTCGTCTGCCAGCGATGCGATTTCCTCCACGGCTGCGGCCAAGTCTTCCGCACTGCGCGACTGCTGTCGCGCCGCGGTGGCGGCCTGTTCCGAGGCAGCGCTTGCCTCTTGGGCAACGGAGGCGATCTGCTGCGTGCCGGCCTGAACCTGCGTGGCCGCAATGAGAATTGCCTGCGCGGCTTCCAGAATGGAGGCATTGCCGCGCACTATCGCTTCGACGTCGGCTTCCGCTGCGGACAGAAGATCGACGATCAGCTTGCCCTTGGCGATCTCCGCTTCGGAAGCCGCCACGGTCGCTTCGAGCTCGCGCTGAACGGCGAGCATCTGGGCTTGTATCGACCGCACGTTATCCTTGATGCCTTCGATGTTTTCCGCGGCATCCTTGGCGAGCTTGCGGATGTCAGTGGAGACGACGGCAAATCCGCGACCGGCCTCACCGGCTCGGGCCGCTTCCACCGAGCCGCTGACCGCCAGCATGTTGGTCTGGACGGCGACAAGCACGATCCGGTCGACAATGCGCTCTATCTGAAAACCGATCTCGCTAAGCGAGTTGAGGTCCGCCAAGGCATTGCGGGTTTCGGTCAGGGCGTCGGAAATTCCAGATGCGATGCCCATCAGGTTGGCCTTGTTCTTTGCCAGTAGGGCCTTGATTTCCTGGCTCCGCCCGCTTGCCTGTTCGGCACCTGTCTGAGCCTGCGAGGCACTTTTTTCGATCTGGACCATCGCTGCATTGGCCTGCTGGGTGGCGGCCGCCTGGGCTTCAGCGCCGCGGCTTATCTGCTCAACGGCGATCAGGATTTCGCCGGCGGCGCCGGAAAGCTCCTGGACGGTTGCTGAGAGTTCTTCGGCGGCCGAACTCAGTTCTTCCGCCCGTGAGGACCGGCCTCCTGCGTTCATCAGTTCGTCGGCAAGAGTGGCCAGCGCCTGAGCCGTCTTCTGACTTTCCTCCAGCGCCGAACTCTGCTGTTGTACCGCGCGTTGCGCTTCTGTCGCCGCCGCCGACTGTTCTTCTGCGGCGGCAGCGACCGTTTCGGCACCCTTCTGCGCCTCTCGGGTCGCCACTTCAGCCTCGACAGCCGCTATCAGGATTTTCTGGCTGTTTTGCGAAAGAGCGCTCAGGCCCGAACGGATGGCGTGCAGTTCTTCGGCGACAGCCCGTCCAGAGGCCGTTTGCTCGCGCGCCTTGGTCGCAGCGGAATTCGACCGAGCGGCAATCCGGCGGACGCCGTCGACGATCGTCTCGGCGTGCTGGTTGACGTCACGCGAGCTGCGCTCGGCAACTTCTGCCAACGAGCGGACTTCGTCGGCGACCACGGCAAAGCCGCGACCGTCATCACCGGCGCGTGCGGCCTCGATCGCGGCGTTAAGCGCAAGCAGGTTGGTGCGATCGGATATATCGGCAACGGCGACTGTGGTCGCGCCGATCATCTCAGCCTGCGACTGCAGCTTCTCTACGATTGCGACCGAGGCTATCTGGCGCGAGGCGTTGGTGTCGATGGCGATGACCGACGTGTCGATCTGTGCTGCGGCTTCCAGCACGGAGACCTGGAGTTCCTCGGCGCGTTTGCGGGCGGCCTCTGCTTCGGATCGGGCATCGGTGAACCGCGCGGAAAGGTGCGTGGTGGCAGAAAGGGATTCGTGCGCTGCGCCAGCTGCTTCTTCCGCGCCGCTGGCGATTTGCTCGAGCGCGCGGCGAAGCTCTTCGGCGGCCGAAGCCGCCTCGGTAACGCCGGTCGATAACTCTTCCGTCGCTGCACTGATCCGCTCGGCTGCCTTTTCCTGGCGCATGCGGGACCGATCATGGGTGCGGCGTGAAACCGCTGACTTGTCCCCTCCATTGTTCGCCCTGGAGCCTGATGTCAACACTTTGCTCGCGGCCGGCTGTGCGCCCAGTTGGGAAGTCTTTACCAGTGCCATAGGAATGTCCAATGTCTGTGGGCCTAAGATGCATGCTTGCGCAGTATGGCGCCGAGCATTCACACGGCAGCTAACTCTTTAGATTTTTATGGCTTAAAGGCCTGCGCAAAGCAATCTTTCCGACCCGGGTAAAGCATCAGCTCACGGATATGGTTTATGACGGTTGATGTCATAGGGTTTTCAGAGGAAGGGAGTTCTGCTCGGCAGCTCATACTTCGCAAAGTTCCTGCGCCTAATCCGTATCAGCAGGCAACAATTTTGGGCGCGGCTGTAGCCGCGCCCCAGAGTCATTACACAACGGGAGGAGAAGCCTTGCCAAGCTTGACCGAAGGTTCACGCCCCCAGACCCGAAGCTTGCCGAGCTCCTGGATGAAAGCCGCGATCTCGTTGCTGTTCTTGATCGTGAGGGTGCCTTCATCGAGGGAGCCGGAGATGCCAGCTTTGTCGAGGAGTGGCAGCGCGGACTGATCATAGCCGATATACTTGCAGTGCTGGAAAGCGTCGGCAACGAAGTCGCGGGCGGTTGCTTCCTTGACCAAGTCATCGATCGCCTGGTGAGTCGCCATAGTGAACTCCTACGAGAGAATGGTGCCGTATTGGCGGAACTGCCGGTGTCGTGCCACCATGCGCCGTTAACACGTTTCCGCCATATTTGTTCCACTGCGGGATCGAAGCGGCCGGGCCACCGGACGATGAATCTGCTTCAAGCTCGGCTAAATATTATACGCTGCGCCTAACATATCTGATATCCCACTCCCAGATCATCGCAGACACAGACGTAGGCCTGCCATCGCGGCCCGCGGATGAACCCATGCGCGACGTCCCGCCGTCGCTACCAACGAGGACACTATGAAGCAGCCAGGTCGCTCCAATCTCTCAAAAAAGACCTTGGGGCTCGACCCTGCTGTCGCGGTCGGCCTTGTCGGCGCAGTCGTCTTCTTCCTCATCAGCGGCGTGGTGGCATACTTCAATCTGCTGTCATTGGAAGACGGCAACGAGAGGGTTGTGCAGACACACGTTGCGATCGTCGCGCTGGACGAACTGCTTTCGCACGTCCAGGACGCCGAGACCGGTCAACGCGGCTTCCTTCTGACGAACAATGATGGCTATCTCGCGCCCTACAATGCAGCCCTTCGAGCGATCCCTCCGCAACTGGAGAAGATCGGCGAGTTGACAGGCGCTAATCCGGGCCAAGGCCAGAGGCTGACGACGCTGAAGCGGCATGTTGACGCGAAACTTGCCGAACTCGCTCAGACGATCGAGGTCCGTCGATCCCAAGGTCTTGAAGGAGCACTGGCCCTCGTCAACTCGGATAGCGGCAAGCTGGAGATGGACGCGATCCGAGCCCAGATCGCGGCGATGGCGGAGGGGGAAGCACAAGTCCGTGTGCAGCGGCTAACGGATATGAAAAGCGCCCAACGACAGGCGCTTTGGAGCACACTGCTGTCAGGGGCTCTCGGTCTGCTGTTGACCGGCACGATCGGGTTCCTGGTCAGGCGTGCGACGATTGCTCGCCGCCGTGAGGAGTGGCTCCAGTCCGGTCAGGTCGGTCTCGCCAATGCCATGCTGGGCGACCAGCCGATCGAACGGCTCGGCAACAGCATTCTCGACTTTCTGGCGCGCTATGTTGGCGCCGTCGCCGGCGCCGCCTATTCCGGTGACCATAACAACTTCCAGCGTGCCGCGGTTTATGGTGTCCCCGATGAAAAAGTCATCCCGGCCGGGTTCCGGTCGAGAGAGGGTTTGCTCGGACAGGCGGCCGCGGAGGGCAGAGCCATGGTGGTCGATGACGTGCCGGACGGCTATCTGTCCTTCGGGTCGGCGCTCGGCTCGGATAAGCCACGACACCTCGTCATCTTGCCAGGCAGCGTCGACGGCGCCGTCAACGCCGTGATCGAACTCGGCTTCCTGCGGCCGGTCGATGAAAGCACGATCGCCCTTCTGGACCGCGCGTCGGAAGCAGTCGCCGTTGCCGTACGGTCGGCCACCTATCGCAGCGAACTGCAAAACCTGTTGGAAGAAACACAGAGGCAGTCTGAAGAACTGCAAACGCAAAGCGAGGAACTCAGGGTCTCCAACGAGGAACTGGAGGAACAGGGCCGGGCGCTCAAGGAATCGCAGGCGCGCCTCGAACAGCAGCAGGTCGAGCTCGAACAGACCAACTCGCAACTTGAAGAACAGGCGCAGCAACTGGAGGGACAACGCGACACTCTCGAACAGGCCAACGCCGCCGTCCAGCTCAAGGCGCGTGAACTCGAGCAGGCGAGCCAATACAAATCCGACTTCCTCGCCAACATGTCTCACGAGCTTCGTACCCCCCTGAACTCCTCCCTCATCCTCGCCAAGCTGCTGGCCGATAATCCGGAGGACAACCTGACCGAGGAACAGGTCAAATATGCGAAGACGATCCAGTCATCCGGCAATGACCTTCTGAACCTGATCAACGACATTCTCGATCTGTCGAAGATCGAGGCTGGCCACGTTGAAATCCGGCCCGAGACTGTTTCGATCGAGCGGCTGACGACCAATCTCCGCCAAATGTTCCAGCCGCTGGCGGCCGACAAGAAGCTGAGTTTCGTCATCGAGGTCGATCCGGATTGCCCGCAAACAATCGATACGGATCCGCAGCGGCTTGAACAGGTGCTCAAGAACCTCCTGTCCAACGCCATCAAATTTACCGAAGCGGGCCAAGTTTCCATGTCGGTTCGGAGCATGCCTGACAAACACATCGCGTTTTCGGTAGCCGACACGGGAATTGGTATTGCCGCCGATCAGCAGCAGAGTGTCTTCGATGCCTTCCACCAGGCCGACGGCACCATCAGCCGCAGGTTTGGCGGTACGGGGCTCGGCCTTTCCATCTCTCGCCAGCTCGTACGCCTGCTCGGCGGTGCCATCGACCTTGAAAGCCAGCCGGGCGAGGGAAGCACGTTCACGGTGACCGTTCCGCAAATCTACGATCCGGCGAAGGTCACGCCGCGCGATGTGAGACCCAGCACTGCGGTTGCGCCGATCACATCGCAGGCGGAACCTGCTCGTCAAGCAATGCCGGTTCGCAAGGTCGATGACGATCGCCATGCGCTGACGGAGGAAAAGCGCGTTCTTCTCGTGATCGAAGACGACGAAGCCTTTGCGTCCATTGTACGCGATCTGTCGCGCGAGATGGGCTTCCAGTCGATCGTTGCCGGAACTGCCGAGGAGGCGCTGAACCTCGCGAAGGAATTCCGGCCGAGCGCGATCGTGCTTGATGTCGGATTGCCGGATCAATCCGGTCTTGCGGTTCTCGACCGTCTCAAGCACGACGTGCAGACGCGCCACATTCCCATTCACGTCGTCTCGGCAAGCGACCATACCGAAACCGCCTATTCGCTCGGTGCCGTGGGGTATCTCCTTAAGCCTGTAAACCGGGAACAACTCGTCGACGTGCTGCAGAAGTTTGAAGCCAGGCTTTCGCAAGGCGTGCGCCGGGTGCTGATTGTCGAGGACGACCCAGTGCAGCGCGAGGCCGTCGGCAAACTGCTGGCCTCGCACGACGTAGAGACCGTAACGGCAAGCACGGCGGCAGAGTGCCTGGAACTCCTGAAGCGGGAAACCTTCGACTGCATGGTTCTGGATCTCTCCCTGCCGGATGCATCCGGCTACTCTCTCCTGGAAACGCTCAGCCAGGAAAGTGCCTACGCTTTCCCGCCCGTCATCGTCTATACCGGCCGCGACCTTACGGCCGATGACGAGCAACGGCTGCGGCGTTATTCGAAGTCGATCATCATCAAGGGGGCGAAGTCACCCGAACGGTTGCTGGATGAAGTAAGTCTCTTCCTGCACCAGGTGGTTTCGGAACTGCCGGCCGAGCAGCAAAAGATGATCCGCAAAGCTCGCAGCCGCGACGCCCTTCTCGAAGGTCGACGGATCCTCGTAGTTGAGGACGACGTGCGCAATGTCTATGCGCTCACCAACATCCTCGAGCCGAGGGGTGCGATCATTGAGATCGCCCGAAACGGCCGAGAGGCACTTGATGTCCTGGAAAAATCGGCGCCAGACGCGCCGGTCGATCTCGTGCTCATGGATGTCATGATGCCGGTCATGGACGGGCTTACCGCGACACGTGAGATCCGCAGCAATTCGAAATGGAGAAAGCTGCCGATCATAACCTTGACAGCCAAGGCCATGCCGGACGACCAGCAGCGCTGTGTCGAGGCCGGCGCCAATGATTACATGGCAAAGCCGCTAGACGTTGAAAAACTCCTGTCGCTCGTTCGCGTCTGGATGCCCAAATGACGGAGATGCTTGCGTCGGAAAAGATAGAGGACATCGAGATCAGGCTCCTGCTGGAGGCGCTGTTTCTCAAATATCACTATGACTTCCGCAGCTATGCGATGGCGTCCATCAAAAGGCGGCTCAAGCAGGCGCGCGAGCAACTGGGGTTCACCACCTTTTCCGCCATGCAGGAAAGCCTCTTGCGCGACCCCGACATGTTGCCCCAGATGTTGCGGTTCCTGACGGTACAGGTCAGCGAAATGTTTCGCGACCCTTCCTACTTCAAGGCGATACGGGAAAAGGTCGTGCCGCATCTGCGGACCTATCCGTCGATCAAGGTGTGGATCGCCGGCTGCAGCGGCGGCGAGGAGCTCTATTCCCTGGTCATCCTGTTCCGTGAAGAGGGTCTGGAAGAACGGACGCTGTTCTATGCCACCGATATCAATCCAGAGGCGCTCAAGACGGCAGAGGCAGGAATATTCGCTCTGGATCGGCTGCAGCTTTTCACGGAGAACCACCGCAGATCAGGCGGCAAGTCTTCGTTATCCGATTATTACCAGGCGGCTTATGGCAAGGTCACCTTCGACAAAACGTTGCGGCGCAACGTGGTTTTTGCCGACCACAGTCTGGTGACCGACGCGGTCTTCGCCGAGATGCATCTGATCTCATGTCGCAACGTGCTGATCTATTTCGACAGAGATCTGCAGGATCGGGCACTGGGGCTGTTCAAGGACTCGCTGGCCCGAAAAGGGTTTCTGGGGCTTGGCGCCAAGGAAAGCCTACGGTTCTCACGCCATGCCGGTGCGTTCGAGGACTTCGTAAGGGAAGAGAAACTCTATCAGCGGCGGGGCGACTGATGACGATCGAACCAGAGGCTGTGGTGATCGGAGCTTCGGCGGGCGCCCTCGAAGCGCTCTCGGCCATTCTTCCCGCTCTGCCGGCCGGCTTCCGGATGCCGGTCCTGGTCGTGGTCCATGTTCCGCCGGACCGGCGCAGCGCACTGGCCGAACTGTTTCGGGCCAAGTGCAAGCTTCCGGTCGAGGAGGCGGAAGACAAGCAGCCGATCACCGGCGGCACGATCTATTTCGCGCCACCAGCTTATCATCTATTGGTTGAGGTGGATCGGACGGTATCGCTGTCGAGCGACGAGCCGGTTCTTTTTTCCCGGCCCTCGATCGACGTGCTGTTCGAAACTGCGGCCGACGCCTATGGCCCGGCGCTGATTGCAATCGTGCTCACCGGCGCCAATCAGGATGGCGCAAGGGGTCTGAAGGCTGTCGTTGAGGCCGGAGGAACAGCCGTCGTCCAGGAGCCTGCGACCGCTTTCGCATCGGCCATGCCGGAAGCCGCAATTCTAATGTGCCCCAGCGCGAATGTCATGTCGCTGGGAGCAATTACCCAATATTTGAAAGAGGTTTGAGACAAGTCATGGGACCTGTTCCGTTTTTGCTGGTCGACGATTTGGAGGAAAATCTCCTTTCGCTTGAAGCGCTGCTTCGGCGCGACGACCTCCTTCTCCTGAAAGCCCGCTCCGGCGACCAGGCGCTCGAGCTCCTGCTTCAGACCGACGTTGCCCTGGCGCTGATCGACGTGCAGATGCCTGGTCTCAACGGCTTTGAGCTTGCCGAACTGATGCGGGGCAACGAGCGCACGCGCCGCATTCCGATTATCTTTGTCACGGCGGGCACGTCCGATGGTCAACGTCGTTTTCGCGGCTACGAGGCGGGGGCGGTCGACTTCATCCAGAAGCCGATCGAGCCGGATATCCTGCGCAGCAAGGTGGATGTGTTTTTCGAACTCTATCGCCAGCGCCAGCAGATGGCAGCACAGCGCGACGAACTTGCCTTGCAGGCGGACGCGCTGAGGCAAGCGGCCGGCCACAAGGACATCCTCCTGCGCGAGATCAACCACCGCATCAAGAACCTGTTCAGCCTCACCGCGGGCCTGATTTCCTTGAGCGCCAGGACTGCCACCAGCGTCAAGGAAATTGAAAGCGATCTCAGGTCACGGGTGCAGGCGCTGGCGCGCGCCCATGAGCTGACGCTTCCTGATCCCGGTAATGAGAACGAGGCTGCCTGGACAGCCACGACGGTAACCGCTCTTTTGAAAGCCATCGTGGCGCCGCATGAACACGAAGATGGGCCGCATGTTGTGATCGAAGGTGCGGATGCGCCGCTCAACGGCAATGCGCTGACCTCGCTTGCATTGCTGCTCCATGAGCTGACGACCAATGCCGCCAAATATGGCGCCCTTTCCGCTGCGACCGGCCGACTAACAATAGATGTCTCGGTAGCCGATGAGATCCTCCGTCTGACGTGGGAGGAGCGAGGCGTTACGGCGGCCCTCGATGTATCGGCGCGTGAAGGTTTCGGCACCACCCTGGAAAAAGCCGCGCTGCAAGGTCTGAAAGGCAGCATAGAAAGGGAGTGGACGAACGATGGGTTGTCATTGTCGCTCGACGTTCCGTTGACGAGCCTGGTAACGTGACGCCTACCCGCCGTCGCTGAAGCAAGCCCCCATGATGTTAACCCGCTTGCAAGAATTACGCAGGACCTTATGTCTTGGAACGTGACGAACAGGACTTACTTCGCTTGAACAAGGCCCGGCCAGCGCTTCTCCTTCTGAGCGCCTCTCTTATACCAGTCATCATTCTGGCCGCAGGAATGGCATGGTTTTTCGTAACGGAGCAGCGAAATTCGCTCGACGAAGACGTGCGTGTGAGGGCGCAAACTATTGCGGCGACAGTTCAGCGGGAACTGCATACACAGATCCAGCTCCTGTCGGTGATCGCGGATTCACCGCGGTTCGATCTTCCGATTTCTCGCTCGAGCTTCGCCGAGACCGCCCGGCGGCTGCGGGAGCGTGTTCCGCGATGGCAGCAGATCCGTGTCTCAGATGAGGAAGGCAATGTCGTCCTAGCCTTTCCGCCGCTCGATGCCTCCGCAAGCAAGCGTGTCGTAGACATCGAGAGCCATGAGAGGCTTCTTCAGTCTCGGAGCGCTGTCATCGGCAACATCGTGACCGGATCGAAGGGACAGGCTGGGTTCGCCATCCGTGTTCCCATCGAGCGCAACAATAATCTTCGAGCGGTTGTCTCGGCGGTCATTCGCCCAACAATGGTAAAGGACCTGCTGCATGCCGGCGGCCTGCCTGATACCTGGTCAGCCTGGATTGTCGACGGGCAGGGCCGGCTGGTGGCGTCCACCGGCGCACCGGAGCTGGCCGGCAAGACGGGAGAAGAATTCGCCCGGTTGTCAGGCACCGATCCCGGTCTTGCTACTTTGACTGGAGGAGGCGATATCCGGGTAGGAGAGGCCACCTTCCAGGAGATGCCTTGGCGGGTGAGGGTGGGACTGCCGATCGCAGAATATGATAGGTTGGCGCGCAAAGCCTGGGTGTTTGCGGTCGTCGGTTGCTCGGTGACGCTGTTGCTGTCGGGCGCAGCCGCTTTGCTATTTCTGCGAGAGGTAAATGCGCGTAATCGCGAGCGGGAGAGCATGGCGAACTGGCAGCGGATGGATGCCCTCGGGAAGCTCACGGGCCAGGCGGCACATGATTTCAACAATCTCCTGATGGTGTTCCAGTCAGGCGTCGAGGGCATCAAGCGCCGCAGGAGCGATGAACAACGGGTGACGCAACTGCTTGATCACATGTCGAACGGCATCACTCGGGGAAAGTCGATTACGCGACGCCTCCTGTCCTTCTCCCGGCGATCCAATCAGGGAGCAGCGCACGTCGAACTGGACTCCAGGCTTCCCGAAATGAGCTCACTGTTGCGGCAGGCGCTGAACGATGCCGTGGTTATGGACCTCGTCATCCCCGATGATATCTGGCCCGTTCATGTGGATTCGGCGGGTTTGGAGATCGCTCTCATCAACCTGCTTACCAATGCGCGAGAAGCGATGAAAAATGGTGGCCGGGTCACTATTACGGCCAGGAACGTCCCGGAGGGCGCAGCGGAGGATCCCACAATTGCCGGCGCGTTTGTGGCGCTGACGATCGCGGATACGGGAAAAGGTGTGGAACCCGCCAACCTGAACAGGGTTTTCGAGCCGTTCTTTTCGACAAAGGAGAGCGGGCGAGCAGGTCTTGGCCTGACGCAAGTCCATAGTTTCGCAAAAGCCGCCGGCGGTGTGGTCAAGGTTACGAGCCTGTTCGGCCATGGCAGCGCGTTTACGCTTATGCTCCCGAAATCGAGTCAGCCGCGGGCTCCGCGCGAGATCACGCATCCAGACCGCAAATTTCCGCAGAAAATCCTCATTGTCGATGATACGCCGGCATCGCTTCAGTCCGCTCGTATATCGCTGGAGGAACTGGTGCCTTCAATATATACTGCGGATGGCGGCCAGCAGGCCCTTTCAATCCTCGAGCAACATGCCGACATCGAAGCCGTATTAAGTGACATCATGATGCCGGACATGTCCGGCATCGAACTTGCGGAAGAACTGTGTCGCAGGCACCCGCAGACGCCGGTCGTGCTGATGACCGGATACAGTGACCGGCTTGAGGCGGGGTTGGAAATCATGTGGCCCGTCGTCGCGAAACCTTTCAAGAATGATGAGTTGGCGGCAGCTCTGGCCTCAGCGCGCTCTCATGTCCGCGACCACAGCAATGTTATACGGTTGAATCCGTCGTTCAAAGTCTGACAGTCGCGGGTGGAGATGCTGGACGATCTATCAGCAAAGCTTCGCACTCCTGTGGTTCACTAGCTATCAAGCGAAAGGAAGCCACTTTTGGCAAGGGTGTCAGAGCTCCTTGATCGGCTACCTGAAAAGTGAGCCTAAGGGATCGTATTCGATCTGTGCACAGCCATCGTTCAACTGAACTCCGTGACCTCCTGCACTGTCAGGCGATGAATGCGACCGTCGCGAGCCGTCCAGTCGATGGATTGGCCCGCAGACAGACCGATAAGCGCGGCGCCGATCGGCGTCATGATTGAAATCCTGCCCGCTGCGATATCCGCTTCGCCCGGATATACGAGAGTGACCGACCGGTCTTCGCCGAGGTCGCTGGTATATCGAAGAGAAGATCCCATCCGGACGACACCATCTGGAAGATTGGCGTCATCAATGACACGCGCGCGTTCCAGTTCTGCCATGAGTTCGTCAGATACTTCGGGATTTCGGTTCGCAAGGGATTCGGCGAGCTTCGTCAAGCGTTCGTGCTCCGAACGTGCGATAGCGATCGAGGGCTTGCGTGCAGTCTTGGAGGCCATGTCAGTTCTCCTGCCGCTGGCAGCCGGACTTCCGGCGCTGGGGCTATAACGATGTTGTGCGGGGGATGATGTCGCTCAATTGTGTTCGGCCGCTGATCAGACCGAACACCTGCGCCCCTCGGCCGGGGACGACGCAACCGGGCCGGGGGCTAGCTTCCCGCGATGGGAAACACTTCTGCAAAAATTGTATTTAGGCAGGAAATCAGCATGACCATACAATGGTCGCGACAACTGGCCTCGTCAAGGGCCTAGGCGAAGCGTCCCCAAAGCTCAGTCTAGTAGTGATCGGAGAAACGATACCGGAAGACGCCACCCATGGTCGGCAGCCTCCTGCAATGACTTGTGGGCAATGAGTTACAGTAGCCTCAGGCAACCCATATTAGGAGCGCAAGATATTGTATCGCTGCGCGTGCTTCGATCATCATAGCCTGGTTCGTTGAATTTGCTGAAACCAGCTGATTAGCTCCGTTAAGCTAATGCCCACTTCCCGCGAACATCTGCCTTCATAATCCTTTGGGCGGTCATTCAACCTTTCTCGTACAGTTGATTGATGGCTGCGTGAGTTTCTCGGCGGTGTAGGCCCGGGAGAACTATGCAGATTGGCGAATGGGCTACGCAGCGAACGGCACGGGAAAGCAGCAAGCGAAACGCATGGCCCGTTAGCCGGTTCAGCCGGGACCACTGCCGACGATATCGACTATACTTTCACTCCTTTGGTACGAGCACTGCTCGAGTGAAGATATTCACGAACTTATGGGTGACCGACTGGGTCATGTCCGGCATCCCGAGGAGTTCGACGCGCCGGTCATAACGTCGGGCTGTTGACTTCTCTCGCGTTTGTCGTGCAATCACGCACGAAGTCAAAGCCCAGCCGTCTTTGATACGCATCGGTCGCAATCAGGCGACATAATATTCGCACCCTTGGGGTCTAAAAGCGAATCGGCAAGTTTCCGCGGGAGGGGAAAATGAATCCGAATTTATCCTTATGTCCGACTTGGGGCGCTGACTTCCTGTCTCTGCTCTCTAACGCTGCTCGTCTGAAGATTTTGTGTCGGCTATCGGAAGGTGAATGGGATGTCGGAGCCCTCGCCCGAGATGTCGGACTGAGCCAATCGGCCCTTTCGCAGCACCTCAAGAAGCTTCGGGACGGCCGACTTGTTGAGTCGCGGCGAGACGCGCAGAATATCTACTATGTCTGCAATCACCAGGGCGTCGAAAAAATGCTACAGACCCTAGGTGCGATCATGAAACAAGGTTCGGATCGAAACGCCGTGCATAAATAATGCGGAGAAAGGTGTTGCGTCCATCCGCGGTCCCACCGACCTGGGTCTTTGGAAGCTCCCTGCTCAGAGGTTTTCCGTAAAAATATACTCTTCTTTGATCTGCGCCTTCGCAGGAAACCCGCGTTGTGTGGGACGAGGATCAGCCAGCCTCCCCGCGCGGGCAGCTTCGTTGTTGTTGCGACGCGCACGAGCACAAGGAAAGCGTCGTCTTATACTTTCCTTTAGAGATTTATTAACCAACTTAGTGTTGTCTATCTGAAGATTTCGAATGGCGGGGTGATGTTGATCCCGTGCGACTAACAAATGCCGCCGAGCGCCGTTCGCGGCCTCACGTCCTACGCTTCCTGTCAAATCGAGCGCATTGTGAACGTCGCCATAATCGACGACAGTAGATCTGTGGTCGCAGCCCTTATACATAGTCTAAACGCCATCGACAGTATCTTCTTGCATGGGTTTCTAGACCCAGCTGACGCGCTGCTTGCCGCGAAGGACATGCAATTCGATCTTGTTCTTGTGGACTATACCATGCCGCGGATCAACGGGGCAGAGGTGATCGGCGCGCTTCGAGCGGATCCGCGTCATGCTTCCGTGCCGATCATTATGCTCACCTCAGAGACTGACAACGATGTCAAGATCAAGGCAATCAGTGCGGGCGCTACCGAATTTGTCGCTAAGCCAGTGGATCCCATCGAACTTCGGGCCCGTGCCATCAATCTGTTAGCGCTTCGGCGGGCTCAGATGCAGTTGGAATCGAGGGCATCCGACCTGGAAGCGGCTGTGAAAGCCGCGACGGCCGAAATTGCGGCTCGTGAAGAAGAGATCATATGGCGCCTCGCTCGCGCAATCGAGTTCAAGGACGGGCATACCGGAAATCATGTGACCCGCGTCGCGGACATATCGCGGATCATCGCGCTTGAGATGGGGCTTACCGCTCAGCAAGCCCATATGATCTATCTCGCAGCACCTCTCCACGATGTGGGAAAGATTGGCATTTCCGACGCGTTGCTCGGAAAGCCAGGCAGGCTCAGTGCCGAAGAATACGCGCAGATGCAGCAGCACGTCGAGTTTGGGGTCCAGATTCTCGGCGATGCATCCACGGAGCTGCTGAAAGTAGCGTGCGCCATTGCCGGTGGTCACCACGAAAAATGGGATGGAAGTGGATACCCAAATGGCCTGGTGGGAGACAGCATCCCACAGGAGGCACGTGTCGTGGCGATAGCAGACGTTTTCGAAGCGCTTTGCTCCGAACGGCCTTACAAAAAGGCGTGGTCACTAGAAGCGGCATATAATGAAATCGTGGCATGCAGCGGCACGCATTTCGATCCGGAGTGCGTGGCTGCGTTCTCCCGGCAGTGGCGGCAGATCTGTCGGTTGATGGGCAGCGAGCCCGCAGCGGCGCCTGCCTCCACGCCACCATCGGATAGTGTTCAAAATCGAGTACCGGAGGCGGTCGCGTCATGAAAAATTCGCCTGAGAGCCATGAAAAAGCGGGAGAGCAGCCTCTGTCATTGCCGGCCCCCTATACGATCCGCAATGTTCAACAGCATTACGAAGCCATTCGTGAGGCAATTCTCGATCACGGCGGCGTCCGATTAGATTTGGCCGCTGACACTGAGCCAGATCTCAGCTTTCTTCAGCTCCTCGAAATCGCGCGCGAATATGCGGCGTCGCAGGGCAAGCCGTTCGCGCTGGAAAACCCCGCCTCTCCCCTCGTTCGCGACAAGCTCGAGGTTGCTGGTTTTTTGAAGAACGCTGATGGCGCATTCCATCGTTTCTGGTTTCATCAGGAGGCTTGCTGATGGACGCCCAAATTCTTACCGTGGACGATTCCGCCAGCATTCGGATGACGACGAAGATTACTTTGACCAACGCCGGATACCAGGTCACGGAGGCCGTCGACGGTCTCGACGGACTGAATAAGGCGAAAGCGGGCAACTACGACCTTATCATTACCGACCTGAACATGCCTAACATGAACGGTCTGCAGATGATCGAGGCTCTTCGTCAGTCAGGTTCGAACGTCGGCGTTCCGATCATCTTTCTCACGACAGAATCGGATGCTGAGCTGAAAACACGTGCGAAGGCGGCGGGAGCAACAGGGTGGATCACAAAGCCATTCAATGCGGAAAGCCTTGTAAAGATCGTGCAGAAGGTGTTGGGGCGATGATGAACGATCCTATTCAGGTTTTTCGCACTGAGGCCAGCGAGCTGTTCGAGCAGATCGAATCGGGACTGCTCGATTTGTTACATGATCTGTCAGACCGAGATCAGATCGACGCTGTGTTTCGGGGACTCCATACCCTTAAAGGGTCCGGCGCAATGTTCGGGTTCGAGGGACTGGCGTCATTCACTCATCACTGCGAAACAGCCTTTGACCAGGTCCGAAAGGGCGAGGTCCCCGCAACCGAGGCTCTCGTCTCGGCAATCCTGAACGCTCAGGATCATATGAAGGCCTTGATCGAAAGCCCCGGTCCACACCACGACGCGCAGAGCGAACGCTTGCTTCTGACCCTCAATGCGGCTCTTGGTGGCTCCTCAAGTGCGTCCGCGGATGGTCAGATAGCCATCGAAGGGAAAGCGCCCTCGACGAAGACCGGCTCCACAACCTGGCGCCTCAAGATACGGCTTCCAAAAAATGCGATGGCCAATGGCACAAATCCGCTCGGGCTCTTGAACGAGCTCCGGGGCGTTGGGGAATGCGAAATTACCGCCGACCGAACAAGTTTTCCCGATTTTCTGAACCTGTCGCCTCTTGATCTGCATCTCGCTTGGGACGTGACGCTGACAACCGAACGATCGCGCAGCGAGATCGAAGACGTCTTCATGTTCGTCATTGATGACATGCAGCTTGAAATCCAAGAGCTGCCCATGCGCTCCGTCCCCGCCGGAGCGGTCGGCGACGGTTCGGCACCACGCCCACCACAGTCAGTTGAGACGGTCGCCGCCGGTAAACTCACCGACACCAAGTCAGGCTCCAAGGCCGGCGATAACGTGAAGGTTCCTGCCGAACGTCTCGATGAGCTGATGGACCGGGTCGGTGAGCTCGTCATTGCGCAATCAAGGCTTTCGCAACTTGCCGCTTCGATTGGAAACGGACAGCTTCGCGATGTTTCGGAGGATGTCGATCGTTTGTCGGGCGAATTGCGTGATACGATGATGGTCCTGCGTATGGTCCCGGTCGGAAGCCTTTTCTCACGCTTCCGCCGCCTCGTGCACGACCTCTCACGCGAAACCGGGAAAACGATCGAACTGCAGACCGATGGCGAAAGCACCGAAGTCGATAAGACCGTCATTGAGCGGCTGGCAGATCCGCTGGTGCATCTCGTTCGCAACGCGATCGATCATGGCCTAGAAGGTCCGGAGGAGCGCCTGCGCAATGGCAAAAGCAGCACAGGGATAGTCAGCCTTTCCGCGACGCAGGCCGGCGGCGAGGTTGTCATCTCCATCAAGGACGACGGACGCGGCATCAATCGCGAACGCGTTCGAGCAAAGGGCGAAGCGGCCGGGCTTGTTCAACCCGGCGCGGTAATGTCGGATCAGGAGCTTCTGCAGCTGATATTCAAGCCGGGCTTCTCAACCGCCGAAAAAATCACGAACCTTTCCGGCCGTGGCGTTGGAATGGACGTAGTTAGACGGACGATCGATGAGCTTCGCGGTACGATCGACATCAGAAGCGAATTCGGCGTCGGATCGGAAGTAAACCTCCGAATACCCTTGACGTTGGCAATCATCGACGGCCTCCTGGTTCGTGTTGGCGACTCTCGCTATGTGATCCCTCTCTCTGCAGTCGAAGAGTGCCTCGAACTTTCACTTGAAGAGGATATTCGCTCGCGGGGACGGAGCTTTATCTCGCTCAGGGATAGCCTTGTTCCGTTCCTGCGCCTGCGCGATCTCTTTGCGACGGGGACAGAACCTGAACTCCATCAGAAATGTGTGATCGTCTCGACCGGGAACGAGCGCGTCGGACTGGTTGTCGATCAGATCATCGGCGACCACCAGACGGTTATCAAATCGATGTCGAAGCTCCACAGCACCGCTGACATGTTCTCAGGCGCGACGATCCTCGGCGACGGCGGCGTGGCTTTGATCATGGACGTTAACCAGCTCGTTTTGCGCGGGCAAAGTAAGGAGGCGCTGATGCGAGCCGCAGTATGACGTCGGTGCTCGAAACCTCGAGACCCGACCCGATTTGGCCAGAGGCGCAGCAGATCGAGGCGCTCCTATTCGAACTGAACCGCGAGACATTCGCGCTCAATGCAAAGGTTGTTCAGGAAATCCTCGATGTGATGCCAGAGACGCGGGTGCCGGGTAGCCCCAGCTTCGTCAACAGCGTCATCAATTTTCGCGGAAAGGTCATCCCGCTCGCTGACATCCGGATCGCATTCGGAATGGAACCGAGAGAGAGCTCGATTGACAGCCGGTTTATCGTGATCGAAGTCGATGTGTCGGGCGAGGCCACTCTCGTCGGCGTTAAGGCCGACAAGGTGCATGAGGTCACGGCGCTTTCACGCACCGATAGCGAGCCCACCCCGAGCGTGGGGATGCGGTGGCGACAGGACTATATCCACTGCCTCGTCAAGCGAGGCAGCGAATTCATCATCATTCCAAACCTCCAGGCAATATTCGCACATGAGGAGCGGCTGAGCGGGAACGGGATTTCCGACTGATTTAGGGCAAAAGGGGACAAGTATGCGCTTAACGATCAAAACCAAACTCGCGTTGGCTTTCGGGCTGATCATCGTACTTCTGGTCGGCACGGCCGCCTATGGCATGTTAAGCCTCGGCTCACTCAACGACGCTGTTAGCAGGCTGGTAGCCGGCCCGGCGAAGCGGCTGGAGTATGCACTCGAAACAAGTGTACGGCAGCTTGAGATGGTTCGTGCGCAAAAGAACCTCATCTTGGCGGACAACGCTGCGGATGCTGCACAATTCCGTAAAAATGGCGAAGCTGCGAAGACTCTTTTGATCGGTGCCCTTGAAAATGGCCTCTCAATCGCTTCGCAGGAGGGACGTCCCATATGGGAGAACGCGCGGAAGTTGGCCGACGACTTTATCGCGGTCGATCTGCGCGTGGCCCAGCTTAACGAGCAGGGCAACACCGTTGAGGCACAACGTCTTTCAGCGGGCGAGGGACGTCAGATCGGCGACAAGCTCGATGCTGCTCTACGCCAGGTCCTGGAAGTTCAACAGGCAGACATGGTCGCGTCCGACAAGGCTACCAATGCACAGTATGCGTCGACAAGCGTGACCATGATGACGGCGTCCGGCGTGGCCGCTTTCATTGCGATGGTTGCAGCGGCATGGATCGCAATCGGTATCAGCCGCGGGCTTCGAAAGGTGATGGATGCCGCCGACGCTGTCGCAATCGGGGACCTCAACCAAGAGATCTCCGTACGAACGAACGACGAGATCAAGGACATGGTCGATACGATCAATGTCATGACGGGTAATCTGCGCAATACCGCCAATATCGCTGATCAGATAGCTAACGGTGATCTGACGGTCGAGCCGAAGCCACTTTCCGAAAAAGACACTCTCAGCCTGGCGTTGGGTACCATGGTTGATCGCCTGCGCGGTGTCGTGGCAGATGCCATTGTTGCCGCTGACAACGTCGCCTCGGGCAGCCAGGAACTTTCGGCTAGCGCCGAGCAGCTTTCGCAGGGAACGACCGAACAAGCCGCTTCTGCAGAAGAGGCATCTGCAGCGATGGAGCAAATGGCGGCGAATATTAAGCAGAACGCCGATAACGCCGCTCAGACCGAGAAGATTGCCCGACAGTCGTCAAGGGATGCTGAAGCAAGCGGCGACGCGGTCGGCAGAGCCGTCGGTGCGATGCGCACCATCGCCGAAAAGATCTCGATCGTACAGGAGATCGCACGTCAGACTGATCTACTTGCGCTTAATGCCGCGGTCGAAGCCGCTCGGGCGGGAGAACATGGAAAAGGCTTCGCTGTCGTCGCCTCTGAAGTTCGAAAGCTGGCAGAGCGTAGCCAGACCGCGGCAGCCGACATCAGCGCCTTGTCAGGAGATACGGTCACTGTAGCAACCGAAGCCGGTGAAATGCTGAGCCGTCTTGTCCCTGATATCCGTCGAACTGCCGAACTGGTTTCCGAGATCTCGGCTGCCTGCCGAGAGCAGGACATTGGCGCCGCACAGATCAACGAGGCGATTCAGCAGCTTGACAAGGTCACCCAGCAGAACGCAGGCGCCTCAGAAGAGATGTCGTCGACCTCGGAAGAGCTGGCCGCCCAAGCCGAGGAGTTGCAGGCATCGATCAACTTCTTCAAGGTCAACCAGTCAGCGTCAGACAAAAGAAGAGCATCGCCGCTGAAGAGTCGGAAAGCCGGCAGCGTCGAACTGGGCGAGACCGATCTCTCGGAAATTGACGCGCGGGCTGCATAAGGCCGCGCGAAAAGGCTGAGTCTGTCGCCGGTCACGGGCGACAGACCTTCCATACCAACGTGTGTATGCGTTGGCGCCCGTGATCGTGGAGCGGCGGCAAACCGGCGGGGATGAATGACTTCGTCTCAGGATGCTGCACCCATACGTCACCGATGCTCCAGGGGGGCTTCGGACCACTAACACTATCTTGCATGGGGGAATACATGCGCTTTACGATCAAAATGAAGCTCGGACTGGCTTTCGGTCTGATTATTGCACTTCTCGTGGGAACGGCATTTTATGGGATCACCAGCCTCGGGTCGCTCAATCAAGCTATTACGGATCTGATAGCAGGTCCCGCAAAGCGCCTCGAATACGCGTTGACCAGCAACGTTCGTATGCTCGAGATGGTGCGGGCTCAGAAAAACCTGATTCTTTCCCAGACGTCCGAGGAGGCAAACAGATTCCGTGACGCCGGCGAGGCCGCTCGATCGGAGATGATTGCGACCCTGGACTCTGGTTTCGCCATTGCGTCGGAACAAGGCAAACCGATCTGGGAGAAGGCAAAATCGCTAGCGGTAGATTTTGCGGCCGTCGACCGCCAGATACAGGATCTGAAGTCGCGAGGTGACGCAGCCGGCGCACAAGCACTTTCGGCAGGGAGGGGGCGCGAAATTGCGGATACGCTTGACACGGCGCTCAACGACCTCCTGAAAATCCAGCAAAACGGAATGCATCAGGCGGATGTCGACACCAACGATCAATATGCAACCACGCGCACACTCATGATCACCGTCGCAGCTATTGCGGCGCTAATCGCGACGGCCGCCGCCTTCTGGATCGCCGTCGGAATCAGCGCCGGTCTTCGTCGGGTGATGAGTGTTGCGGACGCTGTCGCTATCGGCGACTTGAACCAGAATGTCGAAATCAAGAGCAATGACGAGATCAAGGATCTCGTCGATCGCATCAATACGATGACCGCCAATCTGCGCAAGACGGCGGATATCGCTAGCCAGATCGCGAATGGCAATCTGACTGTCGAACCGAAACCACTCTCGGACAAGGATACGCTGGGCCTGGCGTTGGAAAGCATGGTCGAGCGCCTTCGAAGCGTCGTTGCCGACGCGCTGGCAGCCTCCGACAACGTTTCTTCAGGTAGTCAGGAGTTGTCGTCGAGCTCGGAGCAGTTGAGCCAGGGTGCGACAGAGCAGGCGTCCTCCGCGGAAGAAGCGTCTGCATCGATGGAAGAGATGGCATCCAATATCAAGCAGAACGCTGACAATGCGGCACAGACCGAGAAGATCGCCCGCCAGTCTTCCAAGGATGCGGAAGCTTCGGGCCAGGCAGTCAATCGCGCCGTCGGTGCAATGCGAACGATTGCCGAGAAGATCTCCATCGTTCAGGAGATCGCCCGCCAGACCGACCTTCTTGCCCTGAATGCCGCTGTGGAAGCAGCTCGCGCTGGGGAGCACGGCAAGGGCTTTGCCGTAGTGGCCTCGGAGGTCCGCAAGCTTGCCGAGCGCTCCCAGGCAGCTGCTGCGGAAATCAGCGCTCTTTCCGGCGAAACTGTCCAAGTCGCCACTGAGGCCGGCGAAATGTTGAACCGTCTGGTACCGGATATCCAAAAGACGGCGGAACTCGTGTCCGAAATCTCAGCCGCCTGCCGCGAACAGGATATCGGCGCCAGCCAGATCAACGAGGCGATCCAGCAGCTCGACAAGGTGACCCAGCAGAATGCCGGCGCCTCGGAAGAGATGTCCGCGACGTCCGAGGAGTTGGCAGCACAGGCAGAAGAGCTTCAGGCATCAATCGCCTTTTTCAAAGTCGATCAGGCTGGTGTTAGCAAGGCTCCTGCTCGTCCCGTCGCTAGAAGCGCCTCCTTCAAGCCCGCTGCGCCTCGCGCCGTATCAGCACCGATGTCGAAGCCAGCCGCGAGGACGACTTCGGACAACTCGATCGGGGGGCAGCAGGCCCGCGTGAAAGGGTTCGCTCTCGATCTTTCGCTCGGTGGTCCCGATTCCGACGATGCAAACTTCCGGGAGAGCGCGTGATGGCAGACCAAAACGCTGAGTTGCAGTTCGTAACATTCGGACTGGGACAGGAAGTCTTCGCGCTGCCAGTCGGTGTTGTGAGGGAAATTCTCGACCATGAGGAAGCGTTTAAGATTCCCCATGGTCCGAACTTCCTCCTTGGTCTTCGCGACGTGCGGGGGCAGGGCGTTCCGATCATCGATCTTCGCCTGAAGCTGGGCATGGATGCGTCCGTCAGAACCCAGAACACCAGAATTCTCGTTCTCGACATCCCTTTGGACGAGCGCGTTTTGTCACTGGGTCTTGTCGCGGACAGGGTGTTTGAAGTCGTTGCTTTCCGTGCTGAGCAGTTGGATAAGGCGCCGGATATCGGTGCTCGATGGAAATCCAACTACATCGCTGGTGTCGTGCGAAGAGACGGCGGATTTGTCGTCATCCTTGACCTCCCGCAACTGTTCAGCGAACCAACAGGGATCTCCGAGGCGACGCCTTTTGCATTGTCGAACGTCGCCTGATCGAAACCCGTTGACGTTCCTGGGCCGGTGTAAGCCGGCCCTTTCACTTCATTCAGATAAGCGACAGCTGAGACAGCGAGACCTCAGCGACGGCGGGAGTATTGCGTATGGGAGCCTTAGCTCGTGTCGAAACGTTCGGAGATGGCCTCTCCGCGCGAAATTTCGAGATCTTGGCCAAGTTCATATATGATTATAGCGGCATCAAGATGCCGCCCACGAAGCGCACGATGCTCGAAGGACGTCTTCGCAAAAGGCTACGTTATACCGGCGCCGTTTCGTTGGACGATTACTGCGATTTCCTGTTCAAGCGCGGTGGTCTCGATAGCGAGGTCATTTTCTTGATTGACTGCGTCACCACCAACAAGACGGACTTCTTTCGCGAGCCAAACCACTTCGACTTTATGGTCCGAAAGGCTCTGCCAGACATTGCAGCGGACGGCGTGCGGAATATCCGCGTATGGAGCTCCGCGTGCTCGACGGGCGCGGAACCTTATACGATCGCCATGCTCCTCGCGGAGTTTGCTCGAGCCAATCAGGCAATTGATTACCGTATTTTGGCGACAGACCTATCGACAGATGTGCTGAAGAAGGCGCATTCGGGACTTTATGCTCCTGAGCTCCTCCAGCCGGTTCCCGCTGATCTCATGCGGCGGTACGTAATGCGGTCGATCGACCCCAAAAGGCACGAAATGCGCATCGTTCCCTCGCTACGTGCCAAGGTGGCGTTTGCTCGGTTCAACCTCATGGACGAGACCTATTCGGTTGGCGATGCCTTTCACATCATTTTCTGCAGGAACGTCCTTATTTACTTCGATAAACAGACGCAGACTCACGTTTTGCAGGAACTCTGTAAGAATCTTTTGCCCGGCGGTTTCCTCATGATTGGCCACTCCGAGTCGATAGCTGGAATTGATCTTCCCGTTCGCCAGGTTGCTAACACCGTGTTCCAGAAACAATAAAGGTCCTCAATGGGCAAGAAGATCCGTGTCCTCATTATCGATGACTCTGCCAGCGTTCGACAGACACTCGCTTCGGTATTGCAATCCGATCCCGAAATCGAGGTCATCGGCACCGCATCAGATCCGTTCATGGCCGCAAAGAAGATCCAGGAAGAAATACCCGACGTCATTACTCTCGACGTCGAGATGCCCAAAATGGACGGCATCACCTTTCTCCGAAAGCTTATGGCGCAACGACCGATCCCGGTCGTAATGTGCTCGTCCTTGACCGAGGCGGGATCAGAGACGCTCTTGCAAGCGCTTGAGGCAGGGGCCGTCGATATCATCGTCAAACCCAGGATCGGAGCGGCGGATCACTTAGCCGAAGCCGGCCAGCGGATATGTGATGCGGTGAAAAGCGCGGCCGTTGCACGGCTGGGCACCCAAAGACGGCTGCCCGTTCGAACCAGCGGGCTCGAACCTACGGCCAAACTGACGGCTGATGCAGTTCTGCCGCCTCCGTCGGGGAAGGCGATGGCGAGAACGACAGAAATGGTGGTGTGTGTGGGTGCTTCAACAGGAGGAACGGAGGCACTGCGCGAGATGCTCGAACAACTCCCTGCCAATGCGCCGGGCCTTGTCATCGTTCAGCACATGCCGGAGAAATTCACCGCGGCCTTCGCAAAGCGTCTGAACGGCCTCTGCGAAGTCGAGGTGAAGGAAGCAGAGGACGGTGACCCCGTTCTACGGGGGCATGTCCTTATCGCGCCCGGCGATCGGCATATGTTGCTGGAGCGCCAGGGTGCTCGTTATCACGTCGCGGTTAAGGCGGGGCCTCTTGTATCGAGACACCGCCCTTCAGTCGATGTGCTATTCCGATCTGCCGCACGTTCTGCGGGAAGTAATGCCATGGGCGTGATCATGACGGGAATGGGTGACGACGGTGCGCGCGGGATGAAGGAAATGAAGGAGGCGGGTGCCTATACGATCGCCCAGGACGAGGCATCCTGCGTGGTGTTCGGGATGCCGAAAGAGGCCATTGCCCACGGTGGCGTCGCAAAGGTGTTGCCACTTAATCATCTCGCGGGCGAGATCATGATTGCGGATCGCAAACGTTGATATTAACCAGGCATTAAGGACGGTGTAATCTCTGCCGGAACTGTCCCCATCCGAAGAGCATTTTGTTCTCGATGCTCCAGATGAGGAAAGAATGACACCACAATTCCGAGAACGCTACATTAGTCGTGAAGAACACAATTCGATCGTTGCCTACTACAAGAAGCTCGTCGTGCAGCTTCACCGTACTGCCAACCGGAAGACGGCAACCGGTATTTCAGAGGTTTGCCAGGAACGCAGGGGCGGCGAAGACTGTTGGACCGAGCTTGGCGACATGAAGTTCTGCGGAAGCGCCACCAATGTCATCAAATTGACTGTTCGTCCAAACTGACCAGTCATCCCATCTTGTTAGGTGACATATGCGAATGAATGCCCGTGACCCAAAAAGGGCGGCGACAACTATGGGCTTTCAACGCTGGCCTTTATCGCGCGTGAATTTCCGCACTTCCCGGGGGACTCTTAGATATCGTACATATCCTTGCCAGACGCGGCGTCCGCGTCTGGCTCCCCACACTCCACGATCGAAGCGTCGAGTTGTTCCAGCGGTTACGAATACTGAGAAAACTCTCAATTAAGCACAGATCACGCGATCAGACCGAGGCAGTCAAGATATTGGCTAGAACTGGTGGAGATAGGCGTCGCTGCATCGTCGGATCCTCGATTGAAAGATCTTGTAAACTAATCCGCGGACTATTTTCGTCCGTTCATAACTCGTTTCGGATCTCCCGGTAGTGTCGCCTAAAGCAGTGGGGCTCAGCATGAGCGTAGCATATCAATTCGAAACAACATTTTCGCCTCATCCTCTGGCTCAGAGGCTGGCCGTTGCCCAGCAACGGATCGAGCGCTCTTTTCTGGAAGGCGGAAGCGTCTTGATCGCAGTGATGGAAGCAGTAAGTGGTCTCACACAAACTCTTGACAGCATAACTGGTTTCTTCAGCCCGCAAGCGACCCGGACAGTCGTCGATGGAATGACACAGGCTGTCGATGAACTCGCTGGCTTGCCGGCAGCTGCGGATACCAAACAAGATGCTTTTACCACCATCGCGGCCCTTTGCGACAGCGTTCACAAGAACGTGGACGAGATGCGGGAGGTTATACGACATCTGCGCACCATAGCTGTGACCGTGAAAATCACCGGAGCCGGTATCCCGGAATTCTCCGGATTTGCTGATGAAATCCGTGAGCGAATTCAGAGGGTGTCAGAGGAAGTCGACCGTTTCGCTCGTGAATTAGTGGCAATGCGCGACCGTCTTTCAGAGGCAACCCAAAGTTCGGAAAGCGTTATTCGCGACTTTTCGGCGACCATCCCGCTCCTCGTCGCCAATCTCGATCGTGGATCCGTCGCGCTATCGGATCAGCAAACGCGGATGACAGAAACCGCGAACGAGCTCAAGGACATCATCGGTTCGATCCAGATGAAGCTCGCCACGATCCTTTCAGCGCTGCAAATTGGCGATATTACCAGACAACGTATCGAGCACATTATTACGTTGCTGACCTACTACGAGGAATTCAAGACTTCAGAGCAAATTGGATCAATTGACGTTGTGCAGGTACTCCATCTCGAAAAGGCTATCGTCGGGCTCGTCAGAGCTCAGCTGGAGGAGAGCGTCGTTGAATTTCACCAGCAGTGCGGGACTATCGCGGGAACGATCGCTAGCTTTTCCGCCGATACCAGCCGAGTCATGACGTTGCGCGACAAACTCGCTGGTAGCCATAATCGAGCAGAAGATAATGTTTTGAGGCAGATGCAGGGAGACCTTGCCCAAGCAGCGGACTTGTCGAATCAGGTTCTAACCCGAACCCGCGATCTAGATACTGTCGCATCGACCGTTGAAGAGTCGACACAGTCGTTAATCGCCGGCATTGCTGCTATCCGTCGTATCAAGCTCGATATCTTTTACATGGCCCTGAACTCCAATCTGGCCTGCAACAAGCTCGGTGAGGCTGGTCGCGCCGTCAATGTAGTCAGCGGCGAGCTGCGGACCTTCGCAGACAGGCTCGAAGGGCCTGCGGAAGGTATTATCCTGGCGATGCAGGATATAGACGCTGCGAAGTTAAAACTGACATCCATTTGTATGATTTCTGCCGATGGTGGAAGCCATCCACTCGATGTGGCACGGCGCGAAGTCGATACCGCGGCAAATGAAATGTCCGCAGGCCTAGTTGCCTTATCGGGTGAAGGCGAGGTTGTGTTTGCTTGCATCGCTGAAGCAATCAGGAGGCTTGATTTCAGAAGCGATCTTGGTGACGTTCTGGATGATTGCCTTGCTGTTGCTGGCTCAGGTGATGTTATGCCGAGCACCCCCATCGACGCAGGCATTGCCGCTATCGAACAGCTCTCAGCGCGGATCTTCCAAATCTACACGATGACCCAGGAGCGTGAAATTCACCGCCGGTTTCTTTCGGTATCACAAACCACGCCGCTAGTGACATTCCCAGGGACAGATGTTGAGGATGATGAGATGCTGGGAGTCTTTCTCTAAGTCCATACGGTCCCGTTCTCATGTATTATTAGAGTTCTGGTAGCGGACCCGGTTATAGAGGCGACTCCATTTCGGCAGTTGGCTTGCAGGATGGCCGCCTTTGGCCGAGCTAGCTCTTCGATGGCCGAGACTAACCGCGTACATGTTCACATCAATGATCGAACATTTCGTTTGACTGAGGTCTCCGATTGACGACGCTATTCCCTTTTCGCTCGCGCTTAGCCATGTCGGCGGTTTTAGCTGCTTTCCTTGTTCTCTTAGGCGCCGGAGAGGTGGCAACCTGGCGCTCTACGGTCGCCCGCTACGAACTTGAAGTCGTCGGAACAGCGCGACGTTTGCTGCAGCACGCTCGGGAGACATTCGAATCCGCTCGTTTGCCATTGGTGGCCATCGCTGAGGACCTGGAAGCATACCGTATCACGAAAGAAGGACTTGCGGCCTTGGATCGGAGGATCACGCGACAGGTGAACGCTTCAGGCCGGTTGAGCAAGCTGTTCGTGCTGGGAGCGGATGGTCGGGTTTTGGCGGGGCTGGGAGGTGATCAACGAAAGCGGGACTTCTCCGAACAAAATTTCTTCGGAGCCCATCGGTCCTCGGTTTCACAACAGTTCAAGATCGGTCAACCGCTCTTGAACCCGTTCGGTCAAGGGTGGGTCATTCCGGTCACCCAGCGGGTTAACACTCCGGACGGCCATTTCGGCGGTGTTGCCGTCGCTCTTTTCGAGAGCGCGTATTTCGCCAAGATATACGAGAATGCCAAAATGCGCCCTGACGACGTGCTGATGCTTACGCATTCGGACGGCCGCATCCTGGCAACTCTCCCCTCCCATCAGGCAAGGATAAGTTCGATTAGCAAGCTGCAGGGCATTCTTTCGAGCCAATCCCAGCCGCCCTTCTTCTCACACCACTATCTGAGTACCGCGACGGACGCGCCAAGGATCGGCGGCGTGGCGGAAAGCCCCCGGAGCGATCTGGTCATGATCGTCGGGATGTCCCAGGCAGACGCTCTGCATGACTGGATTTCCAATGTTTGGCCGCGGTGGCTTCTGGCCGCCGTGCTTGTCGTGGTCACGAGCCTGCTGTCCAACAGGCTAAATTTCCAGGAAAAAATGCGGCGGAAAAGCGAGCGGCTACGGGCTAGGGGCGAGGACGAATTTAAGCAACTTGCGGAGGCATCAAGCGATCTTATCCTGCGCTTAGGCGATCAGGGTTCTTGTGATTATGCTTCAGCAGCATCGGAAGCCATATTGGGTTGTCCGCCAGAAGAACTGATCGGACAAAAATTGGTGGAGGTGACCCATCCCAATGACGCCGCGGCCGTTGAAAAGGCGCTGGCGCAGCTCCATTCAGGCCACCATCGTAAACGTCTGGAGTTCCGCGCTCTCCGGAAAGATGGCGGTGTAGTCTGGTTGGAAGCGACAGTCAGCAGGCTGGGATCAACGAAGGGCGAAGAGAATGACGGCATAGTGGCGATTGTTCGCGACGTTACAAAAAGCAAGGAACGCTACGAGGAGCTGTTGGCGACAGCAAACACGGACGCGCTGACCGGTCTCGCCAACCGAGGCGTATTCGATGAGCGCATTCCCGAAATGGTTACTGATTCGCTCAACAAGGTCCGGCCTTTATCACTGTTGATGATCGATGCGGACAATTTCAAGGTCTACAACGACACCTATGGACACACAGCGGGTGACGAGTGCTTGCGCTCAATAGCCGACGTTCTTCAGGGGAACACTCGACGCCGCACCGATTTGGCAGCCAGATATGGTGGCGAGGAATTCGCTGTGATTCTTTCAGATACCGATCTGGGTGGAGCACTGGCTATCGCAGAGGACATTCGCGACAAGATTGCTGCCTTGAACATTGAACATCATGCAAATTTGCCGTGGGGCATCGCGACCGTCAGCATTGGTATCGCATCGCTCGATCTGTTTTGCGAGCACGACACCTCGGGCCTGAATCTTGTCAACAGGGCGGATGCTGCCTTGTACGAGGCCAAGGCCGCTGGTCGAAACACCTATACGGCCTCAGCCGACCGGCATGCTTCGCCGCAGCCTCGGACCGCGGCATGAATTATGTTCTTTCATCTAGCCACTCTTCTCATTTTTGACTTCGCGGGCGACCGGTAAAATGCGGCTTACTTTCGTAAGGTATTGTATTCCAATATATTGAAAGAATAGCGCATTAATATAGGCTTTATGATGCGTGGGCTAATCCTTGCTCAAGTAAAGGGAACGCTCTTCCAACTCATTATGGCGTACTTTGCCTTCGCCCTCGGGGCGTGTAACATCAATCTTACTGTGAGTCTGACAATGGATATTATTTCCGCTCTTAACGCGCAATATTCTTCCCTCATCGACCCCAATCTGAAAATCACCAGTCTCAAAGCCCTTTCGTCCGACCCCCAGAATTAGCAGACCCCACGACAATCTCGCGGCAGCACCCTCTCAGGGGAATAACGGCGGCTCGCTCTCGCTCGGGTCCGGCGCTCAGTCCGCCGTAACAGGCGTGCCTTCGGGAGCAACGATCAAATTTGCCGGGCAACTTGCCGCTCTTTCACTAGGTACGCATGTGCCGGTCACGACAGAAGGAGCCGAGAGCACCCCAGGGCCTGCGGACGAGGTCGGTTTCTCAACGTCATCCCAACCGTTACTTCATCTACCGGTAATCTCGGCGCCAGCTCTTTCGCCGGGTCTCAGGTCCAGCAGCAGCCGAATGACCTGAGTCACCTGTTTAGTTGAGACGGTCCAATCGGGAGCCCGCGACCGGCGGGCTCCTTCTCTAGCGACAAATTAGACGCCCGGATAGAGACGAACGCAGACCTCCCGCGGGGAGGTGTCGCAGTATGTCTTGTCTCCGGAGGTCAGAGCCGACGTCGAAGAGCAGGGTCGTTTGAGTGAAATCAACGCTATGCGGGCGCTGCCCAGTTTTTTCACCAGAACGCGATCGAAGGTCTTCGCTTCGAAGGAGAGACCGAGGGCGTTGCTCTCTTTGGATCATAGGAATTCGCACAAGATCGCTGTTTTAGCTTGCAATCGCAGACGCCGCTTGTTGCTCTTGCTTACGTCAGTACTGGGTCGTGTCCAGCCCATTTAAGGATGGCCTCGAACACGGGCTGCAAGCGCCTGGCGTCGTCGGAAAGCTCGTATTCGACCCTCGGAGGAACTTCAGGATAGGCCGTCCGCCGCACAAGGCCGTCTTTTTTCAACTCGCGAAGCTGGGCTGTCAACATGTGCTGCGTGACTCCGGGGATCGCCCTCCGCAGCTCATTGAACCGATGCATGCGCTGGTTCAGGAGCCAAAGTATTTCCAGCTTCCACCGGCCGCTGAACAGGCTCACGGCTCGACGGACCCCGTTGCGGGTAGTTATAATCTCCTCGTTCAGGTCATCCACGGTGTCTGTATCCGTCCTAAGTATCAAAATTCATCCTACTTGAAGCATCAACTGTACACTCGATATCCTGCCTTCCACAAGCGACGCGACCTACGCGCGATCTGAAGAAGGAGCTACCCATGCCACTCAATACTCAGACTATCGTTCATCTGCGTTTGCACCACCTGGGAGTGACCACCGCAAACACCGATGCGATGGCTGACTGGTATCGAACGGTGCTTGGCATGACGATTGTTCATCAGACCGCTTCGGCTAATCCAGGGCAGCAAGGTGCGCCTTCCATCAAGTCGACGTGGATGACCAACGACGAAGCCAACCACCGCATCGCCTTAGTAGAGATACCCGGCCTTGAAGCTGACACCGAGCGCTCCCATCACCGTCGCGTCCAACATTTCGCGTTCGAGTACGACACGCTCGGCGATCTGCTTGGAACCTATCTGCGATTGAAGGAAGGTGGGATTGTGCCAGTCCTCTGCACTGATGCTGGGCTGCAAACCGCGTTCTACTACCAGGACCCGGACGGGAACACTGTTGAGATCAACGTAGACAATTTCGGCAACCCGCTTACGTCCAGCGAGTACATCAGGACGTCGCCGGAGTTCGCGGCCAACCCGATGGGCGCGTACGTCGATCCGGACAAGCTGGTGGCCGCATATGCAGAAGGAACATCCGCATGGGACCTGCATACCAAGGCACGCGCTGGTGAGTTCGCTCCCGATGTTCCCTACGATCCTCGTGTCATGATGTAGGCCGCAATGGCCGCAAGGTCAGGGACACGCCGTCGACTACCAGATTGGCCCGGAATCAGCCGCTCAGATCTGGGCTGGTCGGTGTGCTGTGCGGCGACCTTGCCAACTTTGAACTCTGTCGAGCCACGGGCATTCCAACTCTTTCTGCGAGACTCGGCAGCACTGAAAGCCAAAAGACCCGCGCCAAACCCTCACAGCATCTGAAGCACTCCAATCCCGCTTCTTGTGATGGCGTCCTGGACCAGGTCCGGATCTCCGTCGATCAACCCTCGAGGGGTCGGCTAGCAAGCTGCCGCCGCTCCGTCTTCGTCTCCGCGGTGATCGCGACCGTCCCTGTTCCTTTGAGGAGCCATCAGCGGGAATTGGCCCGCTTCCGATGGAGCACCTCAAGATGGCACACGATCTTTCTCTCGCCCAGTTTCACGCCTTCCACCTCTGCAACAACCTGATGGTCCCAATCACTCTGTTCAGATCCGGCGACGAATTCGGCGTCCTTCCGTCCGATGAACTCGATGACGAAGACGATCTTGAGATCGTGCACGAATATGAGCCGTGGTGACTTATGTTCACCTCAGGCTCGATCGCCCTGCTTTGCAGAGCATCCTCGACTTTCACCTGCACATAATAAGCTCGTTGCCCGTCAATCCTCAGCGTCGGGCACAGG
>NZ_QFBC01000018.1 GCF_003122325.1 Rhizobium album | reverse complement strand
AGCAAAATGAGGGATTTCCCTCAATGAAACAGCTAGCCGAACCGACCCAAGGCGCACACGCATGGCTATCGGGAAGTGATCCTCCCCAGGTTTCTGGACCAGCGGAGGTTGGAGTTTCGCGGCTTCTTTCAGGGAAGGAGCTGGTTGCGCTTCCCGGATTGATCCGTGCGATCGGGACCTTGTTGCCGATCGCGCCACGTGCCCGAACCTCTGCGGTCTCCATGCCGATCCTCCCTCTTTTCGCAAGCCTCCGCAAGGGTTGAGAGCAGTGCCGGTTCGGGTTTGCGACGATCAAGACGCTCCCTGGCTTCGCCCGGGGCGAACGCGAAGGCAGGCCGCAGAAACGCATCCGCTTCTTTCACGGGGCGAGCCTACCGATCGTCGACGAGATTGGCTGCCTGCCCGTCGTCCAGGGTGCCGGCAATCTGTTCTTCCAGCTCGTCAGCGCCCGCTATAAACGCGGCGCCATGATCCCGACGTCGAGCCGTGGCTTCGCGGTCCGCCGCTCTGGCAGTCAAACCTGTCGCCAGCCAGTGCACCACGTTGGAAGTAATCGTCATGAGAAGCGTCGCTCTTCACCTGAAAGAGGCTGGGTCGGCGTTCGGCGAACTCGTTCACTTCGGTCAGGACGAGCGCTCAATCCAAGGCTTCTGTGGTGATCCGGTGCAGTATCGATTCACAAGAGGAAATCGAATGAGGTTGCGTGAAATCCCGATCGCGATTTAATGGAGTTGCCCTGCCCTTAGCGGATTCAGAGAATGGAGAGGCAAAGTGTTTTGAACGATCCGCTCGATCGTCCCCGAAAACGTCGTGCCGGGCGGCTGACTCGTAGTCGCATATTGGAAGCAGGCATGAACGTGGCGCGCAGTCATGGGCTCGACGCATTGACCATGCGCCTCGTCGCCGACGACCTGGGATCAGGCACCATGTCTCTCTATCGGCACGTCGTCGATCGGGATGATATGCTGAGAGGAATGATCGAACTCGTGGGCGAACGCGTGGTCCACCCGCCCCAGAAGGACGACCCCGTCGAAGAGATCGTCGACATCTTTTCGACGATCTATCGCGCCTTCCGGGCGGATCCCTGGGTTGTTCGCTACCTTGTCGACGGCAACATCGGCAGCCGGCGCATTTTTCCGCTCGTGGAACGGATCATGCTCGCCCTTGAAGCGTTGAAGTTCGCGGGAGGGGATGCGTGGCGCATGTTCAACATGTTGTTGCACTATACATATGGCGAAGTCCTCGTCATCGACGGCGCCCAGCGGCGGCTTGCGCTGGCTCAGAAACCGGAGCCGGAGTTTTTGCAGAATTTTCCGGCGATCGCCCGCAACCTGATGGCCGCCGCCGGCGAGCAAGGCTCCTCGGACCCGTTCCAAAGAAACATTCGCCGACTTCTTCAGAACCTGAGCCCCTGACGCAACATGTGCTGAGGCGAAGCGCCAAGCGGCATACTGAACGCGCCGGAAAATCCGCTATCAGAGCGTCCAGGACGCTGTATGACGATAGGCATCCCAGAGTTCGCGATAGATTCCCGGCTTGTCGATCAGATCGGCGTGCCGGCCCTGCTCAACGATGGCGCCCTCGTCGAGAACGAGGATGTTGTCTGCCTCGACGATCGTGGAGAGGCGGTGGGCGATGATGAAGACGGTCCTGTCACGGGCAAGCGCTTCGAAGGCGAGCTGGATTTCCCGTTCGTTTTCCGGATCGAGTGCCGAGGTTGCTTCGTCGAGGATGACAATGTCGGCATTCTTCAGCAGCGCCCGGGCGATTGTCAGCCGCTGGCGCTCGCCGCCGGAGAGCGTTGAGCCACCATGGCCGACGACGGTCTCGTATCCATCCGGCAGTGCGATGATGGTCTCGTGGATTTGGGCGGCCTTCGCCGCCTCGATGATCTGTTTGTGGGTCGCCGCAGGATTGCCGATACGAATGTTGTTGGCGATAGTATCGCGAAACAGCGTCGTTTCCTGGAACACCACAGCGAAACAATTCATGTAGTCGCGCATGCCGTAGGAGGTGATCACCTCGCCGTTCAGCGTGATCCGGCCGCCTTGATAATCCCAGAACCTGAGCAGCAGATTGACCAGTGTCGTCTTTCCCGCGCCGCTTCGGCCGATGATGGCCGTCATCGTGCCCGGCTTGGCCGTGAAGCTAATATCTTTGAGGATATTGGGGCCGCCGTCGTAGGAAAAATTCACAGCCTCGAAGCGGATCTCGCCGGGCGCCGGCTGCCTGTCGCCGCTGTCGGCGAGTGCCGGAACCGCTTCGATCTGCTCGACGTTCTGGCCGCTGATCGCCGCGAGCGACAGCACCAGCGTGTGGGTGATCATCGCCTTGGCGGGAATGACGGTGGCGGTGAGCAGGCCGGTGGCGGCAACGATCCGCCAAATGTTTTCCGCGCCATCCGGCAAGCTCAACACGCCTGCCAATGCACCAATACCGACGGCAACCGTCGCCAGGCCATTGGCCAGCGTCGACATCGGCGCATTGCGGGTCACGGCCTTGCGGAAACCGTCCCGCATGATCGCGACCCACTTGCCGTAGTCACGCTCGGCCGCGTCCGTGCTGCCGAAGGCCCTGACGACCTGGATGCCCTCGGCATACTCCATCATATGGCGCGATGCCTCGGCAAGGCCGTCGGAACGGAAGCGCAGGCCGCGGTCGATCGAGCGCTTGAGCCGGTACAGGGCCAGGAGCCCCGCCGCCCAGGTCAGCACCGCGGCCAGCGCCATTGGCCAATGGATGACCGCGACGGCGGCAAGCAGGGCGGCAAGGGTAGCTCGCTCGGCGAGCGATGCCGAATGCGAATGACTGCCGTAATACTCGATCCACGTCATGTCCTCGGACAGCGTATGCGCCACCTTGCCCGGATGCAGCTTGCGGAAGCTGCCGAGAGGCAGGCGAACGAGGTGGTCGAGAATGCGTGTGCGCAAGGCCATCGTCGCAGCATAGGTAACGCCATGGCCGCGCTTCATGGCTATGGCGGCGAGAAAATAACGCAGCGCCAGGAACAGGGCAAACAGGACGATGCAAATGATGACCGGCGTCCAGCCGCCCCTTGCCGAGGCAGGCCGGGTGATCAGCAAGAATGCCGCCGTCGATGTCGCCGCGACAATCACTCCCTCCAGCATACGAAGGATCAGGACCAGCCGGTATTCTTTCCGTGCGGTCGGGGGCAATGCAGTTTGAATCAGTCGGTCGATCTGTTTCATGATGCGTCTCCGCCGGCTTGGCGGTTTCTGAGGCTGAATTCGCGGGCCGCCATGTGCGTGCGCCACTGCGCGGCATAACCACCGTCCAGTGCAAGGAGTTGCGCATGCGTGCCCTCTTCGCGGATGCGGCCGCTGTCGAGGAAAATGATGTTGTCGCAGTGCCGGATTGTCGAAAGGCGGTGAGCGATGACGATCAGCGTCTTGCCCGCCGTCAGGGCAGCGATCGCCCCTTGCAGTTCACGCTCGTTCTCCGGGTCGTTATAGGCGGTGGCCTCGTCGAGGACGAGGATCGGCGCATTGCGCAGCAGCGCGCGGGCGATGGAGATACGCTGCTTTTGCCCCACCGACAGGCTGAGGCTGCCATCGACCACCGTGTCGTATCCCTTCGGCAACCGGCTGACGAATTCGTCCACCCGCGCGGCGCGGGCAGCCTGCAAAAGCTCCTCTTCCGTCGCATCCGGCCTTCCGATCAGGATGTTGTCGCGCACCGAACGGGAGAACAGGAAAATGTCCTGGAAGACGAAGGACAGGCTTTCCGCGAGCCTGTGCGGCGGAATGGCCCTGATGTCGCGGCCGCCGATAGTGATCTTGCCGTCGCCGACATCCCAGAAGCGCGCCAGCAGCCTGCCGATCGTGGTCTTGCCGGAGCCGCTCGGACCGACCAGCGCCAGCGAAGTCCCCGCCTTGACGTCGAAAGATACGTCGTCGAGCACCAGGGCGCGATCATACCGGAACGAGACGTTCGAGAAGACGATATCGCTGCCGTCAGGCCCGTCGCCGGTCGTCGCCACCTCCTGTTCCGGATAGGCCATCAGGCTTTGCCAGCGAGCGATGACGCCTTCTTGCTGGCGGGTCCGGTTGGAGATGCCAAACAGGCCGGCGATCAGAAGGGCGAGCGACATGGCCGCCAGGTGGAAGAAGGTGACGGTCGGCAGGTCGGTTCCGTCGATATCGAGGAGGTAGATGCTGAGCGGCGTCAGCACCAGCAGGTTCGAGGTTGCGAACAGGAAGAACCAGTTGGCCGGCACGACGGCACGGTCGATCCAGTCGGTGATCAGATCCTGGAAGTCGGCGATAGCCTGGTGCGCCCGGATAAGCGCCGATCCGGAATTGTCGTAGGTTTTGACGACGGGAATGACCTTGACGACCTCGCCCATGGTCGTGGCGATGTTGGCCTGGAGCTTGTGATAGCGGTTCGTCACTTCGACGCCGTCACGCATAACGATCATCATGAAAATGAAGCCGAGCACCGTCGGGACGAGCGCCGCAAGCGCCATGCGCCAGTCGACGGCGGCCATGATCACGAGCAGGGCCACGGGGCCGACATAGGCCGCGGTGATTTCGGGAATCAGGTGCGCGACGCCGTCTTCCAGTTTCTCGACGTCGTCAATGAGTACGCGGCGCAGGTCCATGGCCGAGAACCGTGTGAAAAAGCCGAGCGGCACACGTTTCAGCTTGTCGCCGATGATCTGCCGCTGATCTGCCTGAACATCGGCGGCGATCAGGTGCGATATCGAGGTCGAGATAGTGAACAGCACGATCATTAGCGCCGCGCCGACGATCATCGACCCGGCCCAGAGGGCCGCTGTCACTCGGTCTCCGTCGAGCAAGGCCCCGACCATGAAGCCGGCACCGACTGCTGGCAGGATGGTGGTCAGCGCCGACAGTGTGCCAAACAGGATCGCCAGCCACATCCGCGCCCTGTATCTGGCGATCAACTGCCAGATAATCGCCAGGACATTGCCACCGAGAGCGCCGCCGACGCTCTCGGTCTGGAACACGGCGTCGGCAATATCCGGGGTCTCCGGAGATGATGATGGTTTCGTCACGATATCATAGAACTCGTTGTCAGCGAAACGCCGAAGGTGCGGGGGCGGCCGACCGCTGCAAGATCAAGCGTGGAACCGGCCTGCTTGAAGGTGATGTAGCGATCGACGAAGGCGTCCAACAGGAGTTTCCCGAAGGTATTGCTGTCGAACTCATAACCGGCAGCGACGTCTACGATCGCACGGCCAGCCATTTTCGAGCCTTCGATCGGGCTTTTCGTGGCGATAGGATCGACATGGAAGAGGATCTTCAAACCGTCAATCTCGCTCGGCGTCCACAGCAGCTTACCGCGCAGGCGGCGGAAACGCTGCTCCTCACATCGGCCAGACCGATCGCAGTCCCTGCAAGTGTCGTCCTGAAAAAACTGTCGTCCATGTCAATCCGCCCACATTGTCCTGATCGCCTCCGGACGCCATAAAACATGAGTCGATTTATCTAGTTAATCTCATAAAGGTCAATACCGGTATTTTATTTTGCGTACATGGTACGCAAATATGAAGCAATCTTGCAGGATAACCACTCAGAAGGCACACCCAACGCAAGGCAGCGGCACCGATATAATCGCTGACCTGACCTGCCGTTATGAAGAAACTGATCGGGCGACACCTGAGCCCGTTGCGGTTGACGAAGATGATGCCGCTCAGAACGCGTCGATCATCAATGCGCTGGCGACCATGGCTCTTGGGAAAATAGGGCTGAAGACGGGCCATTTGCTCGACCGTCAGCCAAAACAAATTACTCATCAGTCAGGCTCCTGCTCGCCCGTCTGAATCATAGCCATCAATTCAAATCAATGGGTCCTGACCCCAGTCACCCGGAACTGTAATTCGTATCATTGATCCAAATGAGTTGGAGGATGATATGGTGGGCCGGGTGGCGGAAGAGGTGGTTCTGAGCACCGAGGAGCGCGTCTTTCTCGAGGCTCAGGTTCGACGGCACAAGGCAGCGCGCTCGCTGTCCGACCGGTGCCGGATGATCCTGCTCTGTGCAGAGGGGCTTCAAAGGAAATGCCCAAGGGCCCCGACATGCACATCGTCATGGACAACGACGCCACGCATAAAACCCCGAAGATCAAAGCCTGGCTGGCGCGCCGCCAGCATTGGCATGTTCACTTCACACCCACCTCGGCGAGTTGGATCAACCAGGTGGAGCGCTGGTCCGCGGAACTGACCCGTAAGCAATTGCAACGCGGTGTCCACCGCTCCACTGCCGATCTGGAGGCCGACATCATCGCCCTCATCGGCACCCACAACCAGAACCCCAAACCCTACAGATGGGTCAAATCCGACGACGAAATCCTCACATCGGTCAAGCCCTTCTGCCAGAAAACAATGAGCCGAACTTCAGATTCAGGTGACTAGGGGCGGAGTGATGGATATTTCTTGACTATTAAAATCAAGTATTATGATATCGATCGACACCTGACTGTTGACACCTTTCAAAAGAGACGACCATGCTTTGCCCGCGACTGCCGATCGTTCCAGCACGCCCATTGGCCGGGCCGCCGCAGGCATTTCGGGAGCGTAAACCTTGGAAGTGATCCGTTCCGCCGGCCTCAATATCTTTCTCGAGACATCGCTTGTTCGCAAGGACAGCATCTGGGACAGCGTTACCGCGCCTGGTTATTGGTTTGGCACATTGCTGGAGGGCAACATCGCGGTCCACCAGAGCCAGTTGGGCGAGCGAACGTGGACCAGCGGCGGCACCGCCGTCTTTTCGGCGCACGAGGAAATCCATACGCGGCATACGTCGTTGCATGATGGTTCAGTTTCGGCGGTTTTCATGCAGGTGGAGACGCCTCTGGCCGAACCGATCCTGGGGGCGGAGGCTAGCTCCCTGCTGTCAAGAAGCCGGCTTCATCGCGAAGGCCTGTTTCCGGACCTGGCGCGAACGATCGCCTGGCAGATGCTCGGCTGCCGCATGAGCGGTGCCGCCCGGCGGCTGTTCATCACCGGCAAGGCGATGGAGATCGTTGCGCATGTGATCAATTCGACGATCGAGGAAAAGAAGGCCGGCGCCGAGAAGCATGGGGCGTGGTCGCCCCGCGAACTCGAATGCTTCCATGAGGCCCGGTCGATCCTGCTTGCCGAACTGGCCGATCCGCCGAGCGTCACGGAACTCGCCCGCCGCGTCGGCACCAATGCCAAGAAGCTGGGGGCAGGCTTCAACGCGCTTTTCGGCCAACCCGTCTATGCCTTCGTCAAGACGAGCCGGCTCGACGCGGCGCGGCAGATGCTGGAAGCGGGCGAGACCTCGGTCACCAATGTCGCGCGCTACGTCGGCTACCAGCCGCAGCATTTTGCCACGGAATTCCGTCGGCGTTTCGGTATTTCCCCGACACAGGCGACCGGCAAACGCTCCTGACCGCAGTTCGCCCGTTTTGCAAACGTCTTTGACCGGAATGCGAACGGCGCGAGCATTGTCCCCAACCGCTTATGTCATGCAAATAACCTCAAAAAGATGAGGATCGCAGTCATGAATATTCGCCGCGCCCGCCGCCTGTTCGCCACCAGCTTTCTGACCGCAAGCGCCGTTCTATCGCCGGTGCTGCCGGTCTACGGGCAGGACACCGTTATCTCTGACGACGGGGGAAGCGAAGCAACGGTGCTGAAAACGATCACGGTTACCGCACGCCGCCGCGAGGAAAAAATCCAGGATGCGCCGGTTGCCGTGACCGCCATCCCGCTCGATGATATCGCCAAGGGCAAGATCACCACGCTGGAGGACGCTGCCTTCCGCAGCCCGAACGTGTTGTTCAACGGCCAGGGCGGCCCGCTGACCATCCGCGGCGTCACCTCGCTCGGCATCTCCGGCGGCGTCGATCGCCAGCCGGCCGTCGGGCTTTTCCTCGATGACGTGTTCCTGGCACGCCCGCTCGGCTATCCCGTTCTCCTCGAAGACCTGGAGCGGCTGGAAATCGTCCGCGGGTCACAGGCGACGCTTTACGGCAAGAACACGATCGGCGGCGCGGTGAACCTGATTTCGCGCGAGCCCGGCGATGTCGCCTCCGGCGAGATCTCGGCGACGCTCGGCACCGACATGGACCGGCGCTTCAAGGCCGCCTACGAGACGCCGATCGGCGACACCGGTTTTGCCGTGCGTGGCAGCGCGTCCTGGAGCGGGGCAAATGGCTATATCGACAATCTCGGCAGCGATGTCAGCGACACGGACAACTTCAACGGCCGGTTCGTCGTCACCGGCGAGGTCGGCGACGGCACCCGCCTCAAAATCATCGGCGACTATGCCCGCAACCGCGACGATGGCGGCCTCTGGTATGCGCCGGTCGCCGATGCCTTCGATTTCAGGTCATTCCATGATTTCAAGCCTGAGAACAGCGTCGACAGCGGCGGTCTCTCGGTCCGTCTCGACCATAGTTTCGAGAGTTTCGACGTCACCTCGATCACCGCCATCCGCGGCCATGACATGCGCCAGTATCTCGACGGCGATTTTACCGCGTCTCCGGATATCGGCCAGGCGCAGGTCGAAAAGCAGCGACAGTTCAGCCAGGACCTGCGCTTTTCTTCGAATGGCGACGGCCCGTGGCGCTGGACCGGCGGCCTGTTCTACATGCATGAAAAATTCGACGGCACGCAATATTTCGATTTCGCCGCGCTCGACCGCACTGTCTGGAGCCGCGATGTCTTCGAACAGTCGTCGGACACGTTTTCGGCTTTCGGCGAGGTCGGGTATTTCGTGACGCCGGAACTGGAGCTTGCTGCCGGCGCCCGTTATACCTACGAGCGCAAATCCACCAGCAGCGAGATATCGAGCCCGAGCGGCACATTCATGTTCGGTTATCCGGGCCGGGCGGAAGGCGACGTCGACTTCTCCAACATCTCGCCGGAAGTGTCCGCCACCTATCATCTCTCAGAGGGCAACATTGCCTTCGGCAAGATCAGCCGCGGCTTCAAGTCGGGCGGCATCAGCCCCTATATCGAGGACGACGGCTCCGCCAACAGCTACGATCCGGAAACGACGACGTCCTACGAGCTGGGAACCAAGCTGACCTCCGGGGATGGCCGCTTCACGCTGGCGGCGTCGCTGTTCTATATCGACTGGAAGGACCAGCAGGCCGTCATCTACACATCGCCCTTTACCCGCGTCTACAGGAACGCGGCCGCGGCCACCTCGAAGGGGTTCGAGATCGAGGGCACTGCGCAGCTGACGGAAGAGCTCGGCCTGCGCGCCGGTTACGGCTACACGCATGCCGTCTATGACGATTTCGTCGATACCGTCATGGGCCAGGACTATACAGGCAATCCCCTGCCCTTCTCGCCCCGTCACAGCTTCAGCGCCGGCCTGCGCTGGGAAAGCGAGTTGAATAACGAACTGAAATTGACGGCGGGCCTCGAGTACACTTTCCGCAGTTCTTATGCCTTCACCGCGAACAATGCCTATCGGCAGGACCCGACGCACCTCGTCGATGCCCATATCGGCCTCGAAAAGAACGGGCTGAGCGCGACGTTGTGGGCGAAAAACCTCACCGACGAACGCTATCTCAAGAATTACTTCAGCTACAGCGGAACGGACATGGGCGTCGCCGCTCCCGGCCGCACGGTCGGCATCACCCTGACGAAGAAATGGTAACGCCATGACAGACATGTCCCTTGCCGCTGCAAGCACGCCGGCCACCGCTGCGACAGGCCGGGCAAGACTTCTCATACTGCTCGGCGTACTCTATTTTACCCAGGGTCTGCCGATGGGCCTTTCTATGGAGGCCCTGCCGGTTTTGATGCGGCAGAACGGCGTGCCGCTGGAAATGATCGCGCTGGTGCCGCTCGCGGGTCTCCCCTGGATCCTGAAACTGTTCTGGGCTCCCATGGTGGACAACCGCTGGGGGCCGAGGCTGGGACGCAGGCGGTCCTGGATCATTCCGATGCAGGCGGTGTTGGCCTTGACGCTGTCTGTCACCGCGTTTCTACCCTTGAGCGGCCCGAATATCTGGATCGCCGTGCTGATGCTGGCCGTCGGCGCCATCGCCAGCGCGACGCAGGATACGGCGACCGACGGCCTTGCCGCCGAACAGCTGACCGGCAGCGGCCTGGCCTATGCGAACGCGCTGCAGATCGGCGGCATGATGGCCGGCTTCATGGTCGGCGGCGGCGGAACGCTGCTGATGGCCGATCCCCTCGGGCAGATGGGCACCTTCCTGGTGTTGGCGCTCTTCCCGGCCGCAACGGTTCTCATTGCCCTGGCATGGCGCGAGCCCCCGCGCGTGAAGTCCGCTCCGGGCGACACCCCGGCCCGGCTGATATCGACGTTCCGGCGGCAAGGCATCTGGACGCTGCTGATCCTCGCCTTCATCTACGGTGGCGCGCATGCCGGCGGCTTGAGCGTCAGCAAGATATTCCTGGTCGATCTCGGCTGGTCGAACAGCGGGACCGGCACAATCTCGACGATCAGCGGTTTGGTCATGCTGATCCTCGGCTGCCCGCTCGGAAGCTACCTCACCATCGCCAGCCGCTGGCGGGCGATGTCGATCGGCATGCTGCTTGCTGCAACCGCCTTCCTGTTCTGGGGACTGATCGCCGGCGGCATGCTTGCGGCATCCTGGGTCAACGTCGTTCTCGCCATCTCGCTGCTCTCGATCGCAAGCGGCATCATCGCCGTCTCGGCCGCGACCATCCTCATGGCGTTCGGGGCCGGCGGCAACCAGGCGGGAACCGACATCACCGTGTTGCAGAGCGCCAATGTGCTCGGCGAAATGGTCATCGCCGGGCTGGTCGTGTGGATTGCCGGGCAATCCGGTTATGCAATGACCTTTGGTGGCGCCGCGGCTGCGCTGCTCATCGTCGCCTTCGGCGTATCGCGGATGTCACGCCGCGCGGCAACTGCATAGGCACAATCACAACTCAAGGAAAATCCCATGCCTTTTCTGTCCGGAGGCTTTGTCGACCGCATTGCGCGGCGACCGAGCGGCCTGCTCGGCTATCTGTTCTACCGTTTTCCGCTTGGCCATAAGCCGGGCTTCGACCTGGCGCTCGATCGTTTGCCGCCGACCCCACGAGACGTCGTTCTTGAAGTGGGATGTGGTGGTGGCGTCTTCATGCGGCGGCTGCTCGCCAGCGGCTGCACGGCGATCGCCGTCGATCACAGCGCCGATATGGTCCGCAATGCGTCGCGCCTCAATGCCGAAGCGATCCGCGCCCGGAGATTGGCGGTGTCACAAGCCGATGCCGGCGATTTGCCGGTCGAAACCTGTTCGATCGACAAGGTCTACTGCCTCAACGCCTTCTTCTTTTTCCCCGATCCGCAGAAAAGCCTTGCGGAAATGGCCCGCGTGCTGAAGCCGGGCGGCAAGCTGGCGCTGATCACCTCCCCACCGGAGTTCCGCGAGAAGATCGTTCGTTTCTCGCGAAAGATGGCGGAAAGCATGCGTTTCGACGAGCCTTCGACCCTTGAGCAATGGGCGCGGGACGCCGGCTTTTCGACACTGGAAACGCGTCGCGCCGCGAATGCCGGCTTTCTGATGATCGCAACACGACAGGAGAAGGCATGACGAAGGACACGATCCTCGAAACGCCGGGGGGTTTCCCGGCCGCGTCGCCGGTAGCCACTCTCGCCGGATTCGCCGGAGGCACAGGGAGATCCCCATTGACCGCAATTTCCGGCCACGATGGCGGGATTTCGGGCCTCCCTGCCGCCAACCAGCGGTCTGAAGAATCGAACCGGGTCTTTCCCGATCCTGCCATGACCCTCGCGGCAGTTGACCGGCTCGTACACCAGATCGTCACAATGAATATCGAAAGCTAGCGGCGCCGAACGGCACTTGAAAAATAGCGCCAACGGGGTCGACCGGCTTCTTTTGCGACGATCAGTGCGCCCGGCAACAAGATCTCCGGAGGCAAAAACTTTCGTCCCGGACCCGAAGACCTGTCCGACGAAACGGGGCAATGCTTGGCGCCGGGATCAGGCGGCCGTGTCGATGCAGAGATATTTCAGCTCGGTGAAGGCTTCCATGCCATGGCGTGAGCCTTCGCGTCCGATGCCGGATTGTTTCCAGCCGCCAAAGGGGATCGGGCCGCCGGTGATTTTCACGCGGTTGACGGCCATCATGCCGTATTCCAATGCGCGGGCAAGGCGCATCTGGCGGGCGCCGTTTTCGGTGACGACATAGGCGACAAGGCCGTATTGGGTGTCGTTGGCGCGGGCGATCACCTCCGCCTCGCTGTCGAAAGCCGTGACGGCGGCGACCGGGCCGAAGGTTTCCTCGCGCATGATCAGCGCTGCGTCCGAAACGTCGGTCAGCAGCGTCGGCTGGTAAAACAGCGGGCCGGTCTTGTGGCGCTTGCCGCCGGTCAGCAGTCTTGCGCCGTGCTGCAGCGCATCGGCGACCTGTTCTTCCACCTTGGCGACGGCGCGCTCATGCATCAGCGGCCCAATCTCGACATCCGCTTCAAGCCCGTTTCCGACCTTCAATGCCGCGATGCGCGTCCTGAAGGCCTCGGTGAAGGCGGCAAGCACGGGGCGTTCGACATAGATGCGGTTGGCGGCGAGGCAATCCTGGCCCGATGTCGCGAATTTGGCGTCGATGGCGATGTCGACGGCCTTTTTTATATCGGCGTCGGCGAAGACGATGAGCGGAGCATGGCCGCCAAGCTCCATCACCAGCCGCTTCATGGTCGGCGCACACTGGCCGGCGATCAGCTTGCCGATCTCCGTCGAGCCGGTAAAACTCAAGGCGCGTACGCGCGGATCGGCGTTCAGGCGGCCGACGATGGTTGCGGCATCGCCGGTCACCACATTGAAGACACCGGCGGGTAGGCCGGCCCGTTCGCCGAGTTCGGCAAGCGCGAGCGCCGATAGCGGCGTCTCGCTGGACGGATGGGCAACGACGGTGCAGCCGGCGGCAAGGGCTGCGGCGGCCTTGCGGGTGATCATGGCGGAGGGGAAATTCCACGGCGTCACGATACCGGCGACGCCAAGCGCTTCACGGCGAACGATCATCTCCGCGCCGGGCAGGTGGCTGGTGACGCTCTCCGCATTGAGGCGTTTCCCTTCCTCGGCATACCACTCGATAAAGGAAGCGGCATAATCGATCTCGCCGCGGGATTCGGCGAGCGGCTTGCCCTGTTCCAGCGTCATCAGCAGGGCGAGGTCTTCGCGTGCCTCCAGCATCAACTCGTACCACTTGCGCAGGATGGCGGCGCGCTGCTGCGGCAACCGATCGCGCCAGGCGGGGAAAGCGTCGCTTGCGGCGGCGATGGCCTCGGAGGTCTGTCCAGCGTCGAGGGTCGCGACCCAGGCGAGCGTTGCCGAAGAGGCGGGGTCCGTCACCTTGAAGCTGGCGCCATCGTTGCCCGCCACCCAGCGGCCACCGACATAGGCGAGTTCGCGAAGGAGATGAGGGTCATTGAGGCGGGCGAGCGCATCGTGAAAAGTCGTCCGGGCGAATAGGGCGGTCATGGCGGCCTCCTCTGGCTGTGTGCGCAGAAGTCTGGCACAGGCCGGCAGACAGATTGTCCATTGCCGGGACGGGCGGCAGAGACTTTGGCCAAAGGTGCGGGCGACCGTAGACAATCTGCCTAGTCGAGCGCGGGGAGCAGTGTCGCAAGCGGCAGCACCGTCTCCTCCTTCACCGTCTTGGTGATGATGTAGGTGAAATAGCGGTCGATGCCGAGTTCGCGTTCCAGAAGGCTGTCGACGAGGCGCTGGTATGCGTCGATATCGATCGCCATGATCTTCAGGATGTAATCGACGCCGCCGCCGACCGACCAGCAGGCAACGATTTCCGGCGTCGAGGCGACGGCGCGCTCGAAACGGTCGAAATCCGCCTGCCGGTGGTTGGCCAGCGTCACCTCCATCATCACGCCGGTGACGGGCGCCAGCCGCCGCACGGCGATGCGGGCGTGATAGCCGGTGACGATGCCGGCTTTTTCCAGCTTGTGCAGGCGCAGCCAGCAGGGCGTGGGGGAAAGGCCTGCCTTTTCCGCCAGCGCCAGCTTGGTGATGCGGCCGTTCTCCTGGATCGCGTTCAGGATGCGCAGGTCTATGGCGTCGAGTTTCACGAGGCGCGTCCTCCGGGCGGATATCATGTCAAAGCGAGGAAAAACACAATGGAAAGGCATTTTGACGTTGTCAATTGACCTGAATTTTCGCAATGTAAAATCATGACAAATTGGCGACCCGATATATCCCAATTGCGCCGGCCGGCCTATCTTTCCCTCGCCGAGCAGATCGCCCGCGCCATCCAGGACGGATTGTTGCCCAACGGCACGCGCCTGTTGCCGCATCGCAAGCTCGCAGACGACCTGAACCTGTCCGTGCAGACCGTCAGCCGGGCCTATGACGAACTGATCCGCCGCGGGCTTATTTCCGGCGAAATCGGCCGGGGTTCCTTCGTGCAGACGCGGCCGAAGGAACCGGAGCCGCCTTATCTGCCCGAGCGACTTGGCGAGCTGGTGGATCTTTCGATCCTGAAGCCGGTCTGCGAGCAGCTGCACCTGGAGCGCATGCGCGAGGCCTTCGGCTGGCTTGCGGAAAACCTGCCGTCGAGTTCGGCGCTGTCGTTCCGGCCGAACATGGTGTTTCCGCGCCACCGGGCGGTGGCGGCGGAGTGGCTGGCGCGCTGCGGCCTCGACGTCTCGCCGCTCAACATCAATCTCACCAACGGCGCGACGTCGGGCATGACGGTCGCGCTGATGAGCGTCGCCCCGCCCGGCGCGACGGTCGCGACGGAAGCGATCAGCCATCACACGCTCGTGCCGCTGTCCACCTATCTCGGGCTGCATCTCGAAGGCCTGCCGATCGATCGCGACGGCATGATCCCCGAGGCGCTGGACGAGGCCTGTCGCAAGGGCGTGATCCGCGCCGTCTTCCTGCAGCCCTCGGTGATCAACCCGACTGCAACGCTGATGAGCGGCGAACGCCGGCAGGCGCTGGCCGACGTGGCGCGGCGCCACGATATCGCGATCATCGAGAACGACGTGCTCGGGCCGCTGGTGGAAGGCAGGGCGCCGCCGATTGCCGCCTACGCGCCGGAGCGCACGCTCTACGTCACCAGCTTCACCAAGATCACCGTGCCGGGCCTGCGCATCGGCTATCTGACGGCGCCCGACCGCTATGTCGCCGCCGTCGCCAACCGCCACCTCGTCTCCAACTGGATGGCGACGCCGTCGATTGCCGAGATCGCCACGCGCTGGGTCAGCGACGGCACGGCGATGGAGCTCGTCCACTGGCAGCGCCGGGCGCTCGCCGTTCGCCATGCCATTGCCGAGGAGGCCTTTGCCGGCCTTCCCTATCACGCCCATCCGCAGAGCCTGCATGTCTGGCTGCCCTTGCCGGAAGGACACACGGAAGAGGGGTTCGTATCGCAGGCGCGGCTGCGCGGCGTCGGCATCGCGCCGGGTTCGTCCTTCCGCACGGCCGAGCAGGGCTGGCATCCGGCGGTGCGCATTTCGCTGGGCTCGACCACCGAACAGGAATTGCGCACGGGGCTCGGCATTCTTGCCTCGCTGGCGAGCGGAAACCCGGAGGCGCTGCTGCTCGCGATTTGAGACGATTGCCTGTTAACGAGGCGTCCGAAGAATAATTGTACTGATATTATTATTTAGATTGACATGATTTTGAGCGGCGCGCATCGTTAGGCCATCACTTGTCTCAACAGGGAGAGGCATGCATGGCAGCGCCGATCATCCGCATCGACACCATCACCAAGCGCTACGGTCCCTTGACCGTGCTCGACGGGTTGTCGATGGAGGTGCTGCCGGGTGAAAAGCTGGCGCTCATCGGCCCTTCCGGATCCGGCAAGACGACGATCCTGCGCATTCTGATGACACTGGAGACGATCAGCGGCGGTCACATCGAGGTCGACGGCGACCAGCTCTATCACATGCCGAAGAACGGCGGACTTGCGCCGGCCGACGACCGCCACTTGCACAGGATGCGCGAGAAGATCGGCATGGTCTTCCAGCACTTCAATCTGTTCCCGCACAAATGCGTGCTCGACAATGTCACGCTCGCCCCGATGCTGACCAAGGGCGTGCCGAAGGCGGAGGCACAGAAGCGGGCGATGGAGCTTCTCGACATGGTGGGTTTGGCCGACAAGGCGAAAAGCATGCCCGCACAATTGTCCGGCGGACAGAAGCAGCGCGTTGCCATCGCCCGCGCCCTGGCGCTCTCGCCGAAGATCATGCTCTTCGACGAGGTGACCTCGGCGCTCGACCCGGAACTGGTCGAGGAGGTGCTGAACGTCATGCGCAAGCTCGCCGCCGAGACCGACATGACCATGCTGCTCGTCACCCACGAAATGGGTTTCGCCCATGACTTTGCCGACCGCATCCTGTTTTTCGATCGCGGCAGGATCGTCGAGGAAGGCAAGCCGGACGAGATTTTCCGCAATCCCAGGCAGGAACGCACGCAAACCTTCCTGCGCAAGATCATCGCGGCGGGGCACCGCGTCTGAGCGGCGTCCGCCGCCAGGAAACAAGGGCCTACATAACAACCAAAAACAGCCAGAGGAGTTCGCAACAATGAGCATGAGGACGTTTTTGACCATGGCCGCCGGCGCAAGCGCGTTGATGGCCGTCGTCGTCGCCACACCCGCTTTCGCCGATGACGGCAAGCTGGAGGAATTGAAGGCGCAGGGTTTTGCCCGCGTCGCCATCGCCAACGAACCGCCGTTCACCGCGGTTGCAGCCGACGGCAAGGTGTCGGGTGCCGCACCCGATGTCGCCCGCGAAGTCTTCAAGCGCCTCGGCGTTGCCGACATCGTCGCCTCGATTTCCGAATATGGCGCGATGATCCCCGGCCTTCAGGCCGGCCGCCACGACGTCATCACCGCCGGCCTGTTCATGAAGCCGGAGCGTTGCGCCGCCGTGGTCTATTCCGAGCCGATCCTTTGCGATGCGGAAGCCTTTGCGCTGAAGAAGGGCAATCCCCTGAAGCTGCAGAGCTACAAGGACATCGCCGACAATCCGGACGCGAAAATCGGTGCGCCGGGCGGCGGTACGGAAGAAAAGCTGGCGCTCGAAGCCGGCGTGCCGCGTGACCGCGTCATCGTCGTGCCGGATGGCCAGAGCGGCCTGAAGATGCTGCAGGACGGCCGCATCGACGTCTATTCGCTGCCGGTTCTGTCGATCAACGATCTCGTCTCCAAGGCGAGCGACCCGAATATCGAAGTGGTTGCCCCGGTCGTCGGCGCGCCGGTCTATTGCGACGGCGCGGCCTTCCGCAAGGGCGACGAGGCGCTACGCGATGCCTTCGACGTCGAACTTGCCAAGATGAAGCAGTCGGGCGACTTTGCCAAGATCATCGAGCCCTACGGCTTCTCCGCCGCCGCCGCCATGTCGACGAGCCGCGAAAAGCTTTGCGCGGCGCAATAAGGTTGGCGGATTTGCCCCTCATCCCGCTGCCGCGACCTTCTCCCCGTAAACGGGGAGAAGGGGCTGGCGGCCAGGCTTTCCCATCATCGAGTGCGTCGGTGGGCGGGAAGCCGGTTCCTGTTCTGCCTTCTCCCCGCTTGCGGGGAGAAGGTGCCGGCAGGCGGATGAGGGGCGCCGCTTCGTTGACGTTAATGTGGAACACACCATGACCGACTGGTCCGGCTACATAGGGCTGATCCTGCAAGGCGCGCTCGTGACGCTTGAGCTCACCGTGATGGGCTCGGTGCTTGCCGTCATCATGGCGTTCGTCGCCGGGCTCGGCCGCGTCAGCCGCTTCATGGCGGTCCGGGCGCTTGCCACCACCTATATCGAGTTCTTCCGCGGCACGTCGATCTTCGTGCAACTCTTCTGGGTCTATTTCGTGCTGCCCTTCGCGGGCGTCACGCTCTCGCCGCTGCAGGCGGGCGTGCTGGCGCTTGGGCTGAACGTCGGGGCCTACGGGGCGGAGGTGGTGCGCGGCGCCGTCAAGGCGATCGGGCGGGAACAGCGCGAGGCCTGCATCGCGCTCAACCTGACCCGCGGACAGGCGATGCGCCATGTCATCCTGCCGCAGGCTCTGCCGCTGATGCTGCCGACCTTCGGCAACAATGCCATCGAACTCCTGAAGGGCACCGCCGTCGTGTCACTCATCTCGCTCACCGACATGACGTTCCAGGCGCAGGTGGTGCGCGCCCAGACCGGCAGCACGCTGATCCCCTTCGCGACCATCCTGGTGCTCTACTTCCTGATGGCGCTGGCCATATCCACCGGCATGCGCTGGCTGGAACGCCGCGTCACCCGTGGCCTCGACGGCGTGAGGACCTGACGATGGAATGGGACTGGAATTTCGTCTGGCAGATCATGCCGACCCTGCTCGAAGGTTTGAAGATCACCATCCTTGCGACCGTGCTCGGGGCCGCCGTCGCCGCCGCCGTCGGCCTCGTCTTCGCGATCCTGCGCATGACCGCGCCGAAGCCGATCGCCAAGGTCACCGGCTTCATCGTCGAGTTCATCCGCGGCACGCCGCTTTTGGTGCAGCTCTACTTCATCTTCTACGTGCTGCCGGATATCGGAATCCGCCTGCCGGCGCTGCTGGCCGGCGTCATCGGACTCGGTCTGCATTACGGCACCTATGCGGCGGAGGTCTACCGCGCCGGCATCGAGAACGTGCCGCGCGGCCAGTGGGAGGCGGCGAAGGCGACGAACCTCACCGGCCGGCAGGCCTGGATCCACGTCATCCTGCCGCAGGCGATCCCGCCGATGATCCCGGCGCTCGCCAATTATCTGATCGCCATGTTCAAGGAGACGCCGCTGCTCTCCGCCATCACCGTGCTCGAACTGATGAACCAGGCGAAAAGCGTCGCCAACAGCAGTTACCGCTACATCGAGCCGATGACGCTGGTCGGGATCTTCTTCCTGATCATGAGCCTGATCTCCGTCGTCTTCCTGCGCTGGCTGGAAGAACGGTATGCCCGCGTGGAGGAACGCTGATGCCGACATCTGATCTCACCCTCGCCTCGCGCCCGCCAAAACTGGACGAGCGGCCGCTGGCAAAACGCATCGGCCTGATCATCCTGGCGACGGACCACACGACGGAAGTGGATTTCCAGCGCATGGTGGCAAACGAGCAGATCGGCGTCTATGCCACCCGCATCCCTTATGCCAATCCGGTGACGCCTGAAAACCTGCGAGCCATGCAGCCGTCGCTGACGGCGGGTGCTGCGCTCATCCTGCCGGACGAGCCGCTCGATGTCGTCATGTATTCCTGCACCTCCGCCTCGGTGGTGATCGGCGATGCCGCGGTGATGGCTGCGGTGAAGGCCGCCCAGCCGACTGCCGCCGTCGTAACGCCGACGGCTGCGGCCGTATCCGGCCTCAAGACTTTCGGCGCGCAACGCATTTCCGTGCTGACGCCATACACGATCGAAACCAGCCAGCCGATGGCCGACTATTTCCTGGGGCTCGGCTTCGATATCGCCCGCTTCACCTGCCTCGGCCTCACCGACGACCGCGAGATGGCGCGCATCTCCCCGGAAGACATCGTCGCCTTCGCACGAGAGGCGACGGCGCCCGACAGCGACGCCCTGTTCATTTCGTGCACCGCCGTGCGGGCGGCGGGCGTTGCGGCGCGGATCGAAGCTGCCATCGGCAAGCCGGTCGTCACCAGCAACCTCGCCACCGCCTGGGCCTGCCTGCGCCTCTGCGGCGATGAGGCAAAACGGCCGGACCTTGGCCGCCTGATGACGCTCGCCTATCCGGGGGAGGAGTGATGACCGCGCTTCCCGTAACCCTGGCGGATATCGAACAGGCTGCAGCCCGTATCGAAGGCCGCGTCCAGCATACACCCTTCGTGATGTCCGCAACGCTTTCCGAACGCTGCGGCGTGCCTGTCGGCCTCAAGCTCGAGCACCAGCAGGCGACCGGCAGTTTCAAGCTGCGCGGCGCGACCAATGCCGTGCTGTCGTTGTCACCGGAAGAGCGGGTAAGGGGCGTCGTCGCCGCCTCGACGGGCAATCACGGACGGGCACTCGCTTATGCCGCCAAGGCGGAAGGTTCGGTTGCGACGATCTGCATGTCGCGGCTGGTGCCCGACAACAAGGTGTCGGAAATCCGCCGGCTCGGCGCCGATGTCCGCATCGTCGGCCGGTCGCAGGACGAGGCGCAAGTCGAGGTGGGCCGGCTGGTCGCCGAAGACGGCCTTGTGATGGTGCCGCCGTTCGACAATGCCGCCGTCGTGGCGGGACAGGGCACGCTGGGTCTGGAGATCGTCGCGGCCATGCCCGATGTCGCGGCTGTTCTCGTGCCGCTTTCCGGCGGCGGGTTGGCGGCCGGCGTCGCGGCGGCAGTGAAAGGGCGTTTGCCGCAGGCGCGTATCATTGGCCTCACCATGGAACGGGGTGCGGCGATGAAGGCGAGCCTCGATGCCGGGCGGCCGGTACAGGTCGAGGAAGTGCCGAGCCTTGCCGATTCGCTCGGCGGCGGCATCGGGCTCGACAATGCCGTGACCTTTCAGATGTGCCGCGCCCTGCTCGACGACGTGATCCTGCTGTCCGAAGCCGAGATCGCGGCGGGCATGCGGCACGCCTACACGCATGAACGCGAGGTGGTCGAGGGGGCGGGCGCTGTCGGCATCGCGGCCTTGCTTTCGGGCCGGCTCGGCCGGCTGGACGGCCCGGTGGCCGTGATCCTCTCCGGCCGCAACGTGGACATGGGCCTGCATCGGCAGGTGCTCAATGGTGAAGGCAAACCGTTCGGGGAGGACGCGGCGTGACGACAATGAGGATCCTCACCGAAGCGGAATTGCGGCGCATCGTTCCGCTCGACCTCGAAGCGATCGCCTGCGTCGAGGACGCCTTTCACGCGCTCGCCACCAGGGCCGTTGCCATGCCGCCGATCCTCCGGCTCGACATTCCCGAGCATCGCGGCGAAGTCGATGTGAAGACCGCCTATGTACCCGGCCTCGATGGTTTCGCGATCAAGATCAGCCCCGGCTTCTTCGACAATCCGAAGATCGGCCTGCCGAGCACCAACGGCCTGATGGTGCTGTTTTCGACGACGACCGGCCTGGTGCAGGCGGTGCTGCTCGATAACGGTTACCTGACGGACGTGCGCACGGCCGCCGCCGGCGCGGTCGCCGCAAGGCATCTGTCGCGCAAGGACGCCTCCGTCGCCGCGATCTTCGGGGCGGGCATGCAGGCGAGGCTGCAACTGCAAGCCTTGAGGCTCGTCCGTCCCATCCGGCAAGCCCGCATCTGGGCGCGGGATGCGGCAAAGGCGGAAGCGGCGGCGGACGACCTGACGAAAAGGCTCGGTTTCCCCGTGCACGCCACGGCGGATGGACGCACGGCCGTCGATGGCGCCGATATCGTCGTCACCACCACGCCTTCGGAAACGCCGGTGTTGAGGGCCGAATGGCTGCGGCCCGGCCAGCATGTCACCGCCATGGGCTCGGATGCCGAGCACAAGAACGAGATCGAGCCCGCCGTCATCACCGGCGCCGGCCTCTATGTCGCCGACAGCCTCCGGCAGACGCGGCGGCTTGGAGAATTGCACCATGCCATCGAGGCGGGCCTCGTGGCGGCGGACACGATCTTTCCCGAACTCGGCGAGATCGTCGCCGGGCGCAAACCGGGCCGCACCGGCCCCGAGCAGATCACCGTGGCGGACCTGACCGGCACGGGCATCCAGGACACGGCCATAGCCACGCTTGCCGCCGCCCGTGCGGCAGCAACGGGTGCCGGCACGAGTTTTACGAGTTGAGACCGGCTCTACGCCGGGTATAGAGGAAAAACCGATGAAACAAGCGAACCTGAAGTTCTCACTTCCGGAATATGAAGCGCGTCTTCAAAAGACCCGGAGGGCCATGGAAGCCAAGGGCATCGACGTGCTGATCGTGAGCGATCCGTCGAACATGAACTGGCTGACGGGTTATGACGGCTGGTCCTTCTACGTGCACCAGTGCGTCGTCGTGCCGCCGGCCGGCGAGCCGATCTGGTATGGTCGCGGACAGGATGCCAATGGTGCGAAATTCACCGCCTACCTCAAACATGAAAACATCATCGGTTATCCGGACCACTATGTGCAGTCCACCGAGCGCCACCCGATGGATTACCTTTCGGCCAAGCTTGTGGACCGCGGCCTCGACAAGCTGACCATCGGCGTGGAGATGGACAATTACTGGTTCTCCGCCGCCGCCTTCGCCTCGCTGCAGAAACACCTGCCGAATGCCCGTTTCGTCGATGCCACCGCTCTCGTCAACTGGCAGCGCGCAGTGAAAAGCGAGACGGAAATCAGGTACATGCGCTATGCCGCCCGCATCGTCGAAAAAATGCACGAACGCATCTTCGACAAGATCGAGGTCGGCATGCGCAAATGTGATCTCGTCGCGGAAATCTACGATGCCGGCACCCGCGGCGTCGACGGCATCGGCGGCGATTATCCGGCGATCGTGCCGCTGCTTCCTTCCGGCGTCGAGGCTTCCGCCCCGCATCTCACCTGGGACGACCGGCCGATGAAATCCGGCGAAGGCACCTTCTTCGAGATCGCCGGCTGCTACAATCGCTATCACCTGCCGCTGTCGCGCACCATTTTCCTCGGCAAGCCGACTCAGGCCTTCATCGATGCCGAAAAGGCGACGCTGGAGGGCATGGAGGCAGGCCTTGCCGTGGCGAAACCGGGCAACAGCTGCGAGGACATCGCCAACGCCTTCTTCGGCATCCTCAAGAAATACGGCATCGTCAAGGACAACCGCACGGGTTATCCGATCGGCGTCTCCTACCCGCCGGACTGGGGCGAGCGCACCATGAGCCTGCGCCCCGGCGACAAAACGGAGTTGAAGCCGGGCATGACCTTCCATTTCATGACCGGCCTCTGGCTCGAGGACATGGGCTTCGAGACGACGGAAAGCATCCTCATCACCGAGACCGGCGTCGAGTGCCTGGCCGACGTGCCGCGCAAGCTTCTCGTCAAGGATTGAGCCATGCGTGTTTCCCCCATCAACCCGACCGTCGATTTTTCGACTGAGGGCGTGCAGCACGGTTTCCTGCGCCTGCCCTACAGCCGGGACGATTCCGCCTGGGGTTCGATCATGATCCCGGTCACATCGGTGAAAAACGGCGAAGGGCCGACGGCCCTTCTCACCGGCGGCAACCATGGCGACGAATATGAAGGGCCGATCGCGCTCTTCGATCTCGCCCGCAGGCTGAAGGCGGAAGAGGTGGCGGGCCGTGTCATCATCGTTCCGGCGATGAACTATCCGGCCTTCCTGGCCGGCACGCGCACCTCGCCGGTCGACAAGGGCAATATGAACCGAAGTTTTCCCGGCGCGCCCGACGGAACCGTCACCCAGAAGATCGCCGACTATTTCCAGCGCACGCTTCTGCCGCTCGCCGATATCGTGCTCGACTTCCATTCGGGCGGCAAGACTTTGGATTTCCTGCCCTTCTGCGCCGCCCACATCCTGCCCGACAAGGCGCAGGAAGCAAAGGCCTTCGACCTCGTCAGCGCTTTCGGCGCGCCCTGGTCGATGAAGATGCTGGAGATCGATGCGGTCGGCATGTACGACACGGCGGCCGAAGAGATGGGCAAGGTGTTCATCACCACCGAACTCGGCGGCGGCGGCACGGCGACGGCAAGAAGCGCCGGCATCGCCAAGGCAGGCGTCGCGAATGTGCTGAAGGCGGCGGGCATCCTGAAAGGAACGGTCAATGTTGCGGAGACCACCTGGCTCGACATGCCGGACGGCAATTGTTTCTCCTTTGCCGAGGATGGCGGACTGATCGAACCGCTTTACGATCTTGGTGACCAGGTACGCAACGGCGATGTGGTGGCCCGTATCTATCCCATCGGCCGCACCGGTAGCGCACCGCTGGAGGTTAGGGCTAAGATGGATGGCATCCTGGCGGCCCGCCATTTCCCGGGTCTTGTCAAGCCGGGAGACTGCGTCAGCGTGCTTGCGTCAGTGGTGATGGAATAAGCTTTAAGCTCGCCGAGCACGTCCAGCCTTCAGGGCGAAGTGTTCGCCGGAGATAGCCGCACCATCTGCGATCGTTTCCTCAAGTCGCCTTTTGGCGCGCAGGTCAGCACGACCGACGAGCGGCTGGAACATCGACAACGCCGCATCGATCAAGGTATCGCCAGCTTGCTCAAGGTCGCTATCATGATCGCATGTCGGCGGGTTGCGTTCAGATGCTGGGGCTCTTATGTGGGTTTCGGCACGGTCCCGGGAGGATTCCCGCCCGTCATCGCCAGCAGGGCATGACATCGGCGCCGTCGGATGGATCTACGCTTTCTATCTGCTTTTCGGCGACCTTCGTGTGGGCGCATTCTATCGACCGGGTACGACGCGGCTTATCGTCCATCTCGTCAAAGCCGCCGCGACGTGATCAGGGCCCGGAAAAATCTTCCTCGGTGGAGAAAACGGCGCCATTCTTTGCAGCAATTGCACCAACGTCGCTGCCTCGGTAACATGCATCATGACCGGCCCGAAAAAGAGCAAGACGATTCTCCCCTCAGCATCATGCGCCTTCGTGCCGCTTTTCCCGCAACCGGCTGGCGCGGTTTCGCCTTTGAACAGGCTTTGAACCATGGCGCGGCGTCCGGAAAGGCTCTCGGCCATCGATACCGAGCTGTCGCACCTGCCCGCCGAGCGGCGATGGCGGGAGTGGATGAACCGGGTGGAGGCGGTGATCTTCGCCTCGGCGACGCCGGTCCCCCGTGAAATGCTGACGCGCATCGTCGGGCAGGATTGCAACATCGATCTCATCATCGAGGATATCGGCGAGGAATTGCGCGGTCGGCCTTACGAGCTTGTCGCCGTCGGCGGCGGCTGGCAGCACCGGACCCGGCTCGCTTATGCCGACGTGATCAGGGCTTCCACGGCGCCGACCAAACCGCCCGGCAACATCACCCAGCATGAAGCAACGGTGCTGATGGCCATCGGTTATTTCCAGCCGGTGACGCGCAACGATCTTTCGAAGATTTTTGGCAAGGAAGTCGGTCGTGATGCGATTGCCGCGCTGCGGCAGGCGGGGTTCGTTACCTCGGGGCCGCGCAGCCCCACCCCCGGCGCACCCTATACTTTCGTGACCACCCCGCATTTTCTCGCTGCCTTCGGCTTTGCCTCCCTGCGTGATCTGCCCGATATCGAGATGCTCGAAGATGCCGGCCTGCTGAAGAAAGCCATTTCGGAAGAAGAAGGCCTCGGTTTCCAGGCGGATGAGGAAGACGAATAGCCGGCAAGTACCAGCACCGCCGTGGTGCCTGGATCGAAGCCGTCCTCCCGCCTGCCCGTGAAAATCGCCAGTGCTTTCTGTTGATCCGCCGGGCGATTGGTTTATGAGGGATCATCCGCATGCGTTCGCAAGCATGCATCCAGTTCATCAGCCGTCAGCGAATTGAAGCAATTGTCCACGACAGCCTCCCGCATGAGCGAACGCAGGACCAGCATCCTCGGAGCCTTACTTGCCACGCTCGGCCCGATCTCCATGGCGATCTACACGCCGGCCATGCCGGAGCTGGTCACCGCCTTCACGACCTCGGACTCCGTGATCAAGATGACCCTGTCGGTCTATTTCGGCGGGTTTTCGATTGCGCAACTGCTGTCGGGACCGATGTCGGATGCCTTCGGGCGGCGCAGCGCCACTCTGTTCTTCGTCGGCGTCTATGTGCTCGGCAGCCTGATGGCCGCCTTTGCGCCCGGCGTCGAATGGCTGCTGGCCGGCCGGCTGATCCAGGGCGTCGGCGCTTCCGTCGGCATCACGGTCGCCCGCGCCATCGTGCGCGACCAGTTCACCGGGACGGAAGCCTCGCGGATCATGAACCTGATCGGCATCATGCTTGCCATCGGTCCGGCCACGGCGCCCACTCTGGGCGGGCTTTCTTTGGCGGCTTTCGGATGGCAGTCGATCTTTTTCCTGCTGATCGGCTTCGGCCTGCTGGTCTGTCTCTCGGTGTTCGTCTTCATGCGGGAAACCACGGTGCCGGATCGCTCCCGGGCCAGGCCAGGTTCGCTCCTCTCCGCTTATGCTGTGCTCGCCACCGACAAAAAGTTTATCGCCAGGTCGCTGGTTCTCGGCGGTTCCATCGGCGCCTTGTATGCGCTGGCAACCATGCTGCCGTTCATCCTGATCAAGATCGTCGGCCTGTCACCGACAGCCTTCGGCCTGGGCATGCTGATGCAAACCGGCGCCTATTTTTTCGGCTCGATCGCCCTGCGGTATTCCGCACCACGACTGGGCGGTGATCGCTGCGTCGAGGTCGGGCTCGGCCTCATCGTCACGGCCGGGCTGATGATGGTGCTCTCAGCAAGGGTCGTTGCCCCCTCCTATCTGTCGATCATGCTGCCCGCCGCCTTCCTGAGTTCCGGTATCGCCTTCCTGATGCCGCACTTGACGACGACGGCGCTCTACCCCTTTCCCAAGATCGCCGGTTCGGCCTCGGCGATGATGGGCTTCATCCAGATGGGCAGCGGTTTTCTGGCCGGCGTGGCCGCAGCGCTGATCGGCATGCCGTTGATCGCCTTCGGCACGATCATCCCCTGCATGGTGACCATCGCGGCCCTGAGTTATGCCTATATCCGGCATGACGGCAGGAAGAAGCGACGTGCGTAGCCTTGCCCCTTCAGCGGTCCGGCAGAATTTCGATGCTATCGACCCGGTCCGGGTAAAAAGCCAGGCAATCCTTGATCTCTTCGACGGCCGCGTAGGGCATTTCATAGCTCCACACCGCATTGTCCGCTGTCTTTCGCCCGATATGGATGCTGTAATACGACGCATCACCCTTGTAGGGGCAATAGGTGCCGTGCCCGGTTCGCTGCAGAAGCGCCATATTCACGTCTTTGCGCGGAATGTAATAGACGCCTGGATAAGCGGCTTCCGTCAGAAAGAGCGCCTCCCTGCTGTCGGCAATCGCCTCTCCCGCCAGTGTCACGACGACGCGATCCTTGGCGTGTGTTATAGTGATGGGATGGTCCGGTCCCGGAAGACGGGTGACCTTTTCTGCCGCGGCTGACATGGTTTTCCTCCTGATGACATGACGGAAGGCAGATGGTGTTCCATCTTGCACCGATCAAGCCGCGACGGATCACGGCTGCGTTACGAAAACTGCTCGGCGTGCTGGTGGACGGTCTCGGAGATGAAATTCGCCACGACATTGATGCGCCGCAGCGTACGCACCGATTCATGATAGGACAGCCAGTAGGAGCGGCGGATGATGCGCTCGGGCAGGACTTCGACCAGTTCCTGATATCTACGTGCAATGAAGGCATGCAGGATGCCGATGCCCGCCCCTGCCCTCACCGCCTCGACCTGGCCGAGCGCGCTGGAAATCTCGAATGCCGGCCGCCAGTCGCGGCTGAGTTCGGGGGCATAATTCAGCGACGGGCTGATTACCAGGTCGTCGACATATCCGACCAGCCGATGCTGTGACAAGCCCTCGATCGTTGCCGGCGATCCGTTCTGCTGCAGATAGTCCCGGCTGGCATACAGGCCGAGGCTGTATTCCACCAGCTTCTTGGCGACCAGGCGCCCCTGATCCGGCAGGTCGACCGTGATGGCGATATCGGCCTCGCGCCGCGACAGGGAAAAGGAGCGCGGCACGGGCACCAGTTGGATCTTCAGATCGGGATAACGGGCCGTCAGGCTCGAAAGCCGGGGCGCGAGGAACGTCACGCCGAAACCGTCGGGTGCACCGATGCGCACGGAACCGGCAATGGCAACGTCTTCATCGCCGAGCGTCGAGCGCGCCGACAGCATCTCCGCTTCCATCCGCTCTGCCGCCAGCAGGAATTCTTCTCCCGCATGGGTCAGTTCGCAGCCATTGGTGCGACGGGTCAGCAGCTTGGTCTTGAGTGCGTCCTCCAGCGCCGTCACCCGCCGTGCCACCGTGGCATGATTCAGCCCAAGGCGTTTCGAGGCGGCGAGAATTTGCCCCGCCCGCGCCACCGCCAGAAAGACCCGCACGTCGTCCCAATTCATTTTCGTCCTTCCAGCTACTTCAATATACGCACAACGGATACGCTTCTGCTTCTCTTGCAATATCCATTTTGTAAAGCGATGATAAGTGCACCATCTTCAAACGACATCAAAAAGGGAGGCACGTATCCATGCGCCAGGTCGGACACTTTATCGGCGGCAAGCATGTTGCCGGCACCAGCGGCCGCACGACGGAAATCTACCAGCCGATGGACGGAACGGTTCAGGGCACCGTTGCGCTGGCAACGGCCGCGGAAGTCCGCGCTGCCGTGGAAAACGCCAAGGCTGCGCAGCCCGCCTGGGCCGCCACCAACCCGCAGCGCCGCGTTCGCGTCATGCGTAAGTTTCTCGAACTCGTCGAAGCCGAATATGACTCGCTTGCCGAGTTGCTCGCCCGCGAGCACGGCAAGACCATCCTCGACGCCAAGGGCGATATCCAGCGCGGCCTCGAAGTCGTCGAAGTCTGCCTTGGCGCCGCCCACATGCTCAAGGGTGAATTCACCGACAACGCCGGCAGCGGCATCGATACCTATTCCATGCGCCAGCCACTCGGCGTTGTCGCCGGCATCACACCGTTCAACTTCCCGGCGATGATCCCGCTGTGGAAAGCCGGCCCGGCCATCGTCAGCGGCAATGCCTTCATCCTGAAGCCGTCGGAGCGCGATCCGGGCGTGCCGATGCGTCTTGCCGAACTGTTCATCGAAGCCGGCCTGCCGGCGGGCATCTTCAACGTCGTCAACGGCGACAAGCTGGCCGTCGACACGCTGCTCGACGATCCCGATATCAAGGCCGTCGGTTTCGTCGGCTCGACGCCGATCGCCCAGTACATCTACGGCCGCGCTTCCGCCAACGGCAAGCGGGCGCAATGCTTCGGCGGCGCCAAGAACCACATGCTGATCATGCCCGATGCCGACATGGACCAGACCGTCGACGCCCTGATCGGCGCCGGTTACGGCTCCGCCGGCGAACGCTGCATGGCGATCTCCGTTGCCGTGCCGATCGGCAAGGATACGGCCGAGCGCCTGGTCGAGCGCCTTATCCCGCGCGTCGAAAGCCTCAAGGTCGGCCCATCGACGGATTCGAGCGCCGATTACGGCCCGGTCGTCACCAAACAGGCTCTCGAGCGCATCAAGGGTTATGTCGATCTCGGCGTCGAGGAAGGCGCGAAACTCGTCGTCGACGGCCGCGGCTTCACGATGCAGGGTTACGAAAACGGCTTCTACATGGGCGGCTGCCTGTTCGATCATGTCACGCCGGACATGCGCATCTACAAGGAAGAAATCTTCGGGCCAGTGCTCAGCATCGTCCGCGCCGATACCTATGAAGATGCCCTGCGCCTGCCGAACGAACATGAATACGGCAACGGCGTCGCGATCTTCACCCGCGACGGCGATGCGGCCCGTGATTTCGCCAGCCGCGTCCAGGTCGGCATGGTCGGCATCAACGTGCCGATACCGGTTCCGATCGCCTACTACACTTTCGGCGGCTGGAAAGCGTCGGGATTCGGTGACCTGAACCAGCACGGCCCGGATGCATTCCGCTTCTACACCAAGACGAAGACCGTCACCTCGCGCTGGCCGTCGGGTGTCAAGGATGGCGCAGAATTCGTCATCCCGACCATGAAGTAAAATATGCAAATGCATATTAAAGCGCCGCCTTCTATCGAAGGCGGCGTTTCATTTTGGCCTTTTGTCAATTTACGGCACAGGCCTGCATTCAAGCCATGTCCTGTTTCGAGACGGACGTTCCAGTCGCCCTGCGACAGGTCGGCACAGCCTGCGATTATTGCCAGGTTGTAGCCAAGTGCTTATGAAATTTCATATTTTTGAAAATCGATTGTCCCGGACCTAGCGAATGTCGTAAAATTCCCTTAGTGAAGACCGTCCGAAGGTCTGGATTTGCGCCCGATCGCAGGCGCGCCGCCACGCTGCCGTTGATTCGTATATGAAACTCGGCTAATGGTTGCGCAGGCATATGACTATGATCGTTTGCTTCAGCAGAAGCCTATAATAACGTCAAGGAGAGCATTTCCGTGAAAAGCCAACCACATGCCGTCGATGTCCAGGTCGGGAAAAAGATCCGCAACCAGAGAATGATCAGCGGCATCTCGCAATCCGAACTGGGTGACCGCATCGGCGTTACCTTCCAGCAGATCCAGAAATACGAAAAAGGTTCCAACCGCGTCAGCGCCAGCCGCCTGGTGGAGATTGCCGGCGCGATGAACATCGACGTCCGCTCGTTCTTCGATGAAATGGAAGGCCAGGCCGCCAACAACAACGAGTCCGTCAAGGAAGAGTTCGTCGTTTCCCGTCAGGGGCTTTTGCTCAATTCCGCATTTCTCTCGATCAAGAACGAGGCCATCCGCACGAAGATCCTGAAACTCGTTCAGGAAATTGCCTCGACCGAGACGGTCGCGGCCGAAGCGAAAGGCTGATCATTGTCTGTCAGCCGGTTCCTTCCTTTGACTCCGCCCTCGCTTCGGGGGCGGGATGAAGGATCTTGATCTTCGCCGAGACGGTCGTGTTGGCGAGTTTTGCCTTTTGCCTGACCAGTGTCTGCACAATATGGTCCGGAGCCGTTTCCAGATCGACACCCTCCCAATCCAGAACGAGTTGCAGCAACGCCATGTCGGTCAAGTGGACCAGATGCGGCAACTTCAGCGCCTTGGCTTCATCCTTGGCGGCGGACAGAAGGCGAAAGATGCGGGCATAAGCATCGCTCTGGTGGTCTGCGTCCATCTTGAGCATTCACGGCCCCTTTAAGCTGAATGTGGTGTCGGCGTCACGCTCGACCGAACGCTTGCTGACACTTTCCGCTTTCCACCGTTATTCCAGCGTTACAGCCGTCGTCAGGCCGCGCGCGTGTCACTGCTCAAGCCGGCTTCGTCGCATATTTCGGCATGCAGAATATCCCAATGCGATGTCGCCATAAAGGTCCAGCCGGAGGGCCTGAAATTCGTCGTGCACTGGGCCAGCCAGGTCAGCACGGCATGGGCGTCGGCGCGTTTTCGCTCTACCTTGTTTTCCCGCAGCGAAGCGAGGATCCGCTCTCCGCTCCCCCCGAAGACGCAATCCTTCACGACAGCGACATAGGTCCGGTTCGAAAAATGCAGGAAACGCCCGGCGAGGAGCAACTTCTTGCGTTCCCCGGCACTGATCGATCCTGAGGCATGCGCGGCTGCGATCGTCGCTTCGAAATCCACCCACGGCACGGACAAGGGCAGCCAGCCGAGTTCGCTCGGCCCGTGGACGAGCGCCACGGCCTCGTCGTCCATCAATCGATAATTGGCATAATCCTCATAGATCGACCCCAGGCCGACCATGCCGAATGGCGCACATTCAGCGGCGCGCAAGGCGCCCATGCTCGCTCCGCCGGCAACGGCAACGCCATTGTGCAGGGCAAAGAGAATTTCCTTGTGCCAGACCGACGGGAGATCGCCAAAATATCCGTCGATCAATCCGATCGCCTTGGCGCCGTCGCGCACGGCACGCAAGATGTCGCCGCAGGCGGCGGGCGGGCGGATATCCAGCCCCGGAAATTTCCGTTTCAAGGTACTGATTTCACCGCTCAGGCTCGGGCCGGCAAAAAGGACCTTCATGTTCTTCGCTCCCGTAGCGCCGCGACGGCACGCAAACCAAGCTGAATATTGTCACCGACGATCTCGACTTCCAGCCCGGGCACGATCACCCGAACCACCGAAACGGGAAAATCCGGGGAAGACAGCGGTACGGCGACGACCTGCCCTATCCCCTTTTCCTCAAGCCGATCGACGATCCGGCGGATCGTCGCCTGTACCGTTTCCGGCCGGCGCTCGACAGCCGCAGGCGGAAACGGCCGTGAAGAGCAATCCTTGAGCGACACAAGCTGAGCCATCGACTGGTCGCCGTCGAGGCGCTGATAAAGCCGTGGCGAAAAATCGTCGCGGCTGCCGGCGATCGCCGTCAAACGGCTCTGGGCCGCTTCGGTGATGGCACGCAAGGCGGCGCGCACCGGATCGGGATGGCAGCCGCAGCCGCCGCAAACCTGTGTCCACCGGGCATCGAACCGGGCCGCCATGGCGCCGGGGATGATCACCGCCAGGAACGCCGGAACACCGATATCCGTGGTCATGTCGAGCAGCAACAGCTCCATGCCCGCCCTGGCAATGCGGGCGCGCAGAATATCGACGACGGGATCGTTCAGGCTGGCGGGATCGATGCGCGCATGCTGCAGCCACTCCCAGGGCCGCAGCTGCGTCAATGCCCAGGCGTCACGCTCCACCAGTTCGCAGAGGCCGTGCAGAACCGCCTCAGCCGGCCGGTTGCCGGATGCAAGGCCATCGCTCGATTGCTCGAAACCGGCGGGACGCGTGCCGCGATGATCGAGGCCGACGAGCCACCACGGCACATCCACGCCCTGGCCGGACATGAGGTCATAGCCGCGGCACCAGGGCAGCGGCGCCCTGGTGATCTCGTCGGGAACGCAGCGCGCCACCGACGCCAGGTCGATCATCGACCGGCCGGAGGAACGCATAGCGTCCACGGTTTTCAGGTGCAGATCGTCGGGGACGATTTCCGCTATGCGCGTTTCGACGGCCTCCATGGCCGCGGAGGCCAACGCCGCGTCATTGTCTATCCCCTTGCCCTGGAACACCGACAATGTGTGGCTGTTCGGGCGCGTGGCAAAGGCAACGGGAATATCGAGCACATCCAGCCCGGTCAGCAGGCCGACCCTGGTGATGCCCAATGCGGGAAAAAACGGCTTGATGGACGCAAACGTCCGCCCCGGCGTCACCGAACGATCATGATAGGCGTTGAAACCCGTCGATGAGCGTCCGAGATCGTCCACAAGCAGATCCAGTGACGACGAGGCAGACATTTGCATCATGGCAGTTTACCGGAAACGAACGGCGTGAACGATGTTCGACGTGGCGTTGGTTTCGACGCTCAAGCTCTCCTGCTTCAGGGCCGCCTGCGCGGCAGCGGAAAGCCGAACGGAATTCGCAGTCGTCTCATTGGTCTTCATGAGGTGTCTCCACGTTGGAATGCAGCATCGCTGCGGGCGGGAGAAATTCACCACGACAAGCGTCATTCGACCGTGACACGCGATCTAATATATTGAAAAGACTATGTTATTGCAGGCCTGCAATATTGAGCCCGCGAATGAGCAGCCTGGTGTGATCCGGTTGCCGGTCGGGAACGAAATGCCAGAGGTGCTCGGTGCGGAAATCCGGGAAGTTCTCGAGCACGACCGAAGCATGATGCCTGGCCTGCGGCAGATCGCCGATCATCGCATAGATTGCGGCGAGCAGACGGGCCGTTGCCGGTCGCGACCGCACCGGTTCCATGACCTCCAGCGCCTTTTCGTAGTTTTCCTGGACGAAATAGATGCCGCCCAGCTGCCAGTAATAATGATCTGAGGGTAGCGGGTTCAGGCGGAAGGCGGCGATGCTCAGGGAAAGGGCTGCGTCGAGCTGGCCATCGTGGGACAGGGCATCGGCATAATCCGCCAGAATGTCGGCATCGTTGGGGCTGAGTTCCCTCGCCTGCTGGAAGAAATCGAGGCTTTCTTCGAACCGCCGCTGGTAAAGCGCGATAAAACCCAGCTCGCGAAAGACACGGCCGTTGTTGGGATCGGTCCGCCGCGCCAGCACCGCCGCTTCCTTGGCCTTGTCCAGCAATTCCCTGGCCCGCATGAACCGCACCAGCCATTCAAGCGACAGGCTGCGCGATATGCCGGCATGCGCCGGCGCAAAGCTGTCGCAGCGCTGCAATGAAGCCTGGAAAAGTTTGCGGGCCTTGCGCAGCAATTGCAGATCGGTTCCGGACAACAACCGCTTGCCTTCGAGATACAGTCGATAGGCGGTCGGCGTGGTATCGGCCACGGGTTTCGAAAGTTCCGAACTTTCGATCGTATCGGTCAACGATGTGACGATGCGCCGGGCAAGATGCGAGAAGGAATCGTTGATCCTCTGCAGCGTCAGCGGCAGGTCGATTGCCCAGAGCACACTGGCATCGGAAAGCCGTGTCAGACGACAGGTGGCAAGCACGTCCTCACCCGCTCCCCGCACCGTGACATAGATCGAATAATCGAATTTCAGATCGTCCGACGTCGCGGCAAACTGCACCGGCTCGATCGCCCGGCTCACCAACTCGAAGCTCGTATGGGCGGCGATGATCTTGAAACCGCGCTGCTGGCTGAGGCCGATGGTCACCTCCTCGAGCAAGGCGCGACCAACCCGCATCATCAGCGGATCGGAGAGGATCGATTCCGGCGGAAGAATGACGATGCGCGGCTCGCCGGCGGAACTGGAGGCCGATACCGGGAGCGAAAGCGGCGATGCCACGCCGGCCGCACTGGCGGGCTGCACGATGCCGAGTTCAAGGGCCAGGCCGACCGTCTTCTCTTCCGGTTCCGTATCGAAATCCTCGCGTAGACGCGCCTTGCAGCGCAGGTAGGCTTTCCGGGCGCCGGACATGTCGCCCTTGCGGGCGTAGACGGACATCAGCGTCCGGTGGGCGATTTCGTGCGCCGGATCGATATCCAGCAGCCGTTCGGCGAGAAACAGCAGGTCGTCGTCCTCCCACTCGCCATCCTCTTCCAGCATGCGCGACAACAACCGCACCCGGCAATCAGCGAGTTGCTGCCGCTCGAATGTCAGCCATTCCTCGGCGCCATGCGTGGGTGTCTGCGACAGTTCCAGAAGGTCGCCTTCGAAAAGCACCCACTGCGATTTCGGCAGATCATCGGCCCGAAGCAGCAAAAGCAGGTCAACATCCCAGGCATCGTCATTCAACGCCAGGCTGGTCCGCGTCGTCTTCAGCAAAGGCGGCACATCTGTCGGCACGCTTTGGTCGATGCGCGACAAAAGTTGCCGCAGGCTGCCCGCCCGCCGCTCCGGCGTTTCGGAGCGCCATAACAGGCTCCGGACGGTTTCCCTGTCGGTCTCCAGCCCCTGGGACACGGCAAGAAGCCCCAACAACAGATAGGATTTTTCCGGCAAAGGGATTTCCTGCCCGTTTTCGAGCAGTTTCGGCCGCCCGAGAAGGCAGATTCGCGGCTTTGCATTTTTGGCCACGGTCAACGCCGCCACTCCAATTTGCAGGAATCCGGTTCAAACCACCAATGTATAGCAGCCGATCCGTTCACTCCCGACAATACCTATTCAAAAAGTAGAAATCGAGAGCTCTTCCCTCAAAAAGGGTGACGTTTTGTCATAAAAATAACAAACGCTAATGCTGATGCTCAAGCGACGAGATGGTTGTCTCGCACGCCTTGGCGAATTGGGTCGATGGCCCCTCCCCGCCCATGGCCTGACGGCTGACACGCGCGCCTTCCAGCAACATCGACAGCATATCGGCCAAAAGATCGGCCTGCTTCATGCCGGCCCTGCTGCACAAATCCGCCAGCCGCTGCCGTTGCTGTAGCTTGAATTCTTCAATGACGGAATGCGCCGGATGCCCCTGCTCCTTCAGCTCGATGGCAGCATTGGCAAGGTCGCAACCGTAGGGCTCATATTCGAGGCATTTTGCGCGCGCGGCAATCCATCCCCTGAGCTGCGCCTTCGGATTGTCGGGATAGCTGGCTTCCAGCTCGTCCCAGACACGCGCCGCCTTGCGCGACGTCGAGCGCAAAACCTCGCAGATCAGATCGTCCTTCGATCCGAAATGACGATACAGCGTCATCTTGTTGGTGCCGGCGGCATCAGCGATCGCATCGACACCGATGCCACGGATACCATGCGTGCGGAACAATTCACAGGCGGCGGAAACGATCCTTTCCCGCGGTCGGAGCTTTTCCTCCCCTGCGACATCCTCAAATTCGCCAGGATCTTTGTGTTCTTGATTTTTGTGCGTCGTACGTATTGACATGAGTGTGACCGGTCGGTAACTATCAGGATGTTACTTACCGGTAACACTCTTAGCCAGTTCTGTCAAGTTTCGGTCCTCGTCTCCACCGCACCGGTGTCGTGGGCCTTCAAGCGATGAAGGAGAACCGTCATGTCGCAATTTCATGGGGACCTCACTCTCTCCGAGGTCTTGAACGATCCTTTGATCTTGTCCGTCGCCCGCGCCGACGGAATGAGCCCAACGGAATTCAAGACGTTTTTGTATTCCAGCGCCGATCGCCTGCACCGGAAGCCGGGCACAAAGCCCGTCGCCTATCAGGCGTCCGTCCTGCCGCACCGCAAGCTCCACGCGTTGTTTCCGGCCGTGGAGCAGCGTGACACCACGTGCGGCATGGCCTGCTATTGATCCGGGTTGCGAGCATCGCATTGGAAAAACCTGTTTCATCTGTCCAGTCCGGCGCGCCCATGCGCCAGAAGAACACCAATCCGCTTCGTTGATGCGCGCTCCTGCCGGTTCGCGCATCAACCCGCTTTCTGCGTTCTGCCTGTATTCGTCCTGATCAGCGCCATCAGCATCGGCCCGAGCGAAAACTCCCCCTGCTCCGCCCGGCGCGTTAAATCCCTCAAATAGCCGCCCGCCGAATTGATCTGCCCGGCCCTCTCCAGAATACACGCAATCACCGTCGCCGCATTTTCCGGCCCCATCGTCTCGCAGGCTTGCTGGTACGCGCCCGGACTGACGCCCAGCATCGACCGCACGGTGACGGCCGCCGCCATCAGATCCCGCCAGTTGCCAACCGCTCCGCCGGGGCCATAAGCGCCGATCTCCGGGCAGGCCTGCAGCACCATCGCCAATGGAAATGTTTTCAAGCTGCTTCCGTCCTCAGTCGGATAAACCCTCCGGATCGCTTCCTGCTTTGTTTTCAAAGCGAGTTCAAGTTCAGTAGGATGGTTTGGGTTTGAATTCTGTATGTGCTGCTCAATTTGAGACTCATTGGCGCTCTGTTTTTTTGATTTTACCAAAGATTCCATCCGGTTGACGATGTCAGCCCGCAGATTTCTAAAGTCCTTCAGGATCGGCGCGAGATCTCGAAGATCCGGAACCTTCGGCAATCGGCCGACGATCTCCCGGAAGCGCAGATAAAGACCGTCCCAATCCCCTGGCATCGCTTCTTCCATCGCGGCTTCGATGAGCTTGGCGATATCTCTACGGCACAAGGAAACCTGCTCGCGCATGCTGCGAAGCGCCTGCCTGTCGGCGACGACCTGTGCGGCGACCGCCTCGATCTCGTCGGCCCGCGTCAGCAATGGTGCAAGGCTGAAGCCAAAAGCCTGCTCGACCTGCCCGGCATCGCCCTTCCTGGCATATCGCTTGCCGTTGGGACTATCCTTGCGGATCAGCAGGCCGGCATCGACCAGAGCAGCAAGATGACGGCGAAGCGTCGCCGGCGCGATGCCGTGAGCCCGCACCGAAAGCTGCGCATTGGATGGAAACACCACCAGGCCGTTTTCTTCGGAGATCTCGGTCTTCGGATAAAAACTCAAGAGCGCGTTCAGGACGGCGAGTGCCCTGTCAGACACGCCGAAATGCTGCCGGGCCTCGCAGAGAGCCCGAAACAGTTTCCATTTTTCCACGCGCTGCTCGGGATCGATGTCACGTGCCTGCAGCTGATGCGCCAGCATGCCAAACGAGATCGCTCGCCGCCCGAAAGGCGTCGTTACATATTGCCCATTCATCATTCTTCACCTTCAAAGAAGGCAAAAGAAATTCGTTCGCCGAAAAGACGCTGAAAACACTTGACTACGATTCGCGGAAATGGGATTCTCAGATTGCTACATCGAGAGAGGTTCTCGGATCCGCTTCGTCGGTTCGGGGACCTTTTTCTTTTGCGGTTCAGTCTCCTTGTTTCATGCTGCCGCTCTCCTCTTCCTGCCTGAACTGCTGATAAAGCCTGTCCAGATTGCTGGAGAGAAACTGGCCGAATCGGCCGGCATCCTTCGCCTTCAAAGACAAAGAGAACGCCTTGCCGGTGTTCTTGAACTCGGCGCTGACGGATTTGTCCGCCGGTGCCCAGGTGTTTGCCGCAGGGGCGCTACGCTTGCTGCCGCGTTGCCCCCGCTTGATATGGTTGAGCAACAGCTCGAAACGATCCTCAGCCTTTGCCGCGAGAAATTCCGCCGTCGTGACGAAACCAAGCGCCTTGTCGAGGTTTGACGGTTTCTCGACCAGCTGGGTCAGCTCAAGCCAGCGATCACGGCCGACACTTTTGGCGGCACCAATGGCCTGCAGCAAGGCGGCGGGAACCCGGCCCGAGACGGACAGCATGCGGGTCAGCATCGGCGCATCGACGGCCAGCGCCGACTGGATGGTCGGGCGATCGTAACCGAGGTCGAGGAGTTTTTGCGCAAAGCTGGCACGTTCGATGAAGGACAGGTTTTCACGCGCCGAATTTTCCTGGCCCTGGGCGATGACGTGGTCGCGGTCGTCGATCTCCTTGACCACCGCCCGAACGGGCCGGCCGAGCTGGCGCGCCGCACGCACGCGCCGATGACCGAAAACGACCTGGTAACGCCCGCCGCCTGTCGGGTGCGGCCGCAACAGGACGGGGCTGTCCTGGCCACGACTTTCGATTGCCGCCACCAGTTCCTGAAACGCCTCATCGTCCTCATCCATGCGGTCGGAGACGAAGGAGGCCTCGATCAGTGCGGCATCCAGTTCCTGCACGACCTCGCCTTCCAGCAGCTGGTCGGCCCGCGCCGCCTTCTCCGCAAGCTCACCCAGCGAATTGATCATCGATCGGGAGGCGCCACGCGAGGCATAACCCGGCGTCGCCTGACGGCCGGTGCGGTTGCTGTCTGCCTGGGTAATGCCGAGAAGAACATCCTTGCGGGCCATCTCATTCCCCCCTAATTTGCAGCAAGCAATTGAATTGGCATCGAAAAAAGGCCGAATGTACGGCTGACAACGTCATCATCACCGCCCCCATGCCTTGATCATCAGTTCGATAATCTCCGAATTCACCGCATCGAGCGATTCCCGGGCGCGATCATAGGTGGACGGCGTGAATTGCGAGCGCTCAACCTCGTACAATGTCTGTTTCGTCAAGCCTGCATCCGAAATGGCCGTCGACTTCACCATCTGGTTCTTCAGCATCTGCTTGGCAAACATCGACTGCATAAAGCCGACCATCTGCTGCTGCGGAATATCCATCGGCTCATAGCGGGTGATCAGGTAGCGGAACCAGTCGAGCGACACCTTGACGCCGACGCCCTCGACGCTCTTGAGGATATCGCCCAGCATCAGCAGAAACTGGCTCATCGACATGATGTCGAGCATCTGCGGATGGACGGTGATCAGCACCGAGGTCGCAGCAGTCAAAGCGGTGAGGGTGAGGTAGCCGAGCTGCGGCGGGCAATCGACGACAACGACATCGTAATCCGCATCGACTTCGTCCAGTGCATCGCCGATGCGCGTGTAGAAGGTTTTGCCCGCCGTCGATTCCTTGCTCTGCATCGCGATCGGCGTATCGTATTCGTATTCCTGCAATTCGAGATTGGCCGGAACGATGTCGAGATCAGGGAAGTTGGTCGAGCGGATCACATCCGAAATCGGACGCCGCTTGTCGTCGTAACGCAGCGATTCATAGAGCGAAGGGTTGCCGTCAAGCTCCGGCTGGATACCGTAGAGCGCCGTCAGCGATGCCTGCGGGTCGAGGTCGATCGCCAGGACGCGAAACCCCTTCAGCGCCAGATGCTGGGCAAGGTGGGCTGCCGTGGTCGTCTTGCCGGAACCGCCCTTGAAATTGACGACGGCAATCACCTGCAGCTTCTCGCCGTTGCGGCGATGCGGCACGCGGTCGAGATATTGCCGCAGCTCGTTCATCTGCTGGGCGGTGTAATAACGACGCCCGGTCGGGGAGGTGAGGGGCTCGACGCTCTTGCCCTGCAGATGCAGCTTCTTCAGATAGCTTTGCGACACGCCGACAAAATCCGCGACTTCCGACAGCGAAAACTGCCGCAGCGTCTTCTGAGCATTCGGCGGAAACTTTTCGATGCGCAGCATGTCGAGCTTGCTGGAAATCTCGCTTCCCTGATCGAGAATGATATCCGCAAAACTCAGTTCCGGTTGCGTTATGGCAGGTGTAACGTTCATTTCTTCCGAAGGCCTCGGTGACGATATTTTCCAATTAGAAGGAAATTATCGTCACTATCGCCCGATTCTGCCAGAGTGACAAGGAATTTAGGATTTTGGCCAGGTTTTCGGACCTTTTGCGGCACTTTTACCCAGGAAACTCCCTGTCATGGCTCGGAAAACAGCATGTAAACGCTGAAGCGCGCCTCAGCGCAGGAACGAATCGATCAGCCGCTCCGTATTCGCTGCCAATGAGACGGCGGGGCCATCGTCCCTGAAAAGCTGGCCGGATATATGGGTGCCTTCAAACAGCAACAACAAGCCGTCTCCAAGGGCGTCGGCATCGGCCGCCCCCATCTCGGCGGCCTTCTCGCGAAACCGTTTCCTCAACTGGCGCTTGTTGGCTTCGCTGACCCGCCGGGCAGGGTGGTCGATCTCGGGATATTCCACCGCGGCGTTCGACAGGCCGCAACCCCGATGGTCCTGCTTCAAGGCCCGGGCGGCAACCCCCGTCATGTAGGCGATGATTTGTGCACGCGCGTCACCGGGATGAGCGGCGACCGCTTCCTCGAAACGCTTCCAGAACTCCCGCTCGTAATTCTCCAGATAGGTCGCCGCCAGTTCGTCCTTGGAGGAGAAGCTGCGATAGAGGCTGGGTTTCGTCACACCGGCCCGGCGGACGATCTCGTCGACACCGATGGCACGAATGCCCTTCCGATAAAACAGCTCCCGCGCAACGCCCAGAATCTTGTCGACGGCACGCGGTGCCTGCGGCGCGTCGGCCCGTTTGCTATCGGATGCGGCATCGATGGACTCTGCGTCAACCATCAGGACCCTCTTGACATGTTACTGACTGGTACGTACTAATTCACATCCTCTAGATACGTACCGGTTGGTCACATGACAATAGCAAGAACTCGCCCGTTCGGCCAGCGATATGCCTTCGTTGTCGTCGGCGTTATTTTCCTGGCGCTTCTCATCTCCTCCGGCCTGCGCTCGGCGCCGTCGGTGATGATGTTGCCGCTGGAGGAAGCCTTCGGCTGGCGTCGCGACACCATTTCTTCCGCCGCCGCCATCGGCATCTTTCTTTATGGTCTTGCCGGACCCTTCGCCGCCGCCTTCATGGAGCGCTTCGGCTTGCGCCGGACATTGATGGGCGCCTTGCTCCTGATGTCCGGCTCGACGCTGCTCAGCCTCGGTATGACGCAACCATGGCAACTGATCGCCACCTGGGGCATCATGTCCGGCATCGGCACCGGTGCCGTGGCGACCGTTCTCGGCGCGACCATCGTCAACCGCTGGTTCAAGACCAATCGTGGCCTGGTCATGGGCCTGATGTCGGCGAGCAGTGCTACCGGCCTGCTCGTCTTCCTGCCCGTACTCGCCATGCTCGCCCAGTCGGGCGGCTGGCGCCCGGTCGCCATCGCCGTCGCCATTGCGGCCGCAGCGCTGCTGCCGCTCGTCTATCTTCTGGTGCCGGAACGTCCCGCCTCCATCGGCCTGACGCGCTACGGCGCCGATGCCGACGAGGTGTCGCCAGCGCCGGCGACCGGCAATTTCCTGCTCAACACGCTTTCGACGCTCGGCAAGGCCGCCCGCACCCGCGTCTTCTGGTATCTGTTCGCCACGTTTTTCGTCTGCGGTTTTACCACCAACGGCCTCGTCGGCACCCATCTCATCGCCTTTTGCGGCGACATGGGGATTCCGGAAGTCCAGGCAGCCGGCCTCCTTGCGCTCATGGGCATTTTCGACCTGATCGGCACGACGCTGTCCGGCTGGCTGACCGATCGTTTCGATCCGCGCAAGCTGCTGTTCGTGTATTACGGCGTCCGCGGGCTGTCGCTGATGTACCTGCCTTATTCCGGCTTTTCCGTCGCCAGCCTGACGATCTTTGCGGTTCTCTACGGACTCGACTGGATCGCCACCGTGCCGCCGACGCTGCGTCTCAGCAACGAGGCCTTCGGCGACCGAAGCGGCCCGCTGGTGTTTGGCTGGATCGTCGCCGGCCACCAGGTCGGCGCCGCCTGCGCCGCCTTCTTCGGCGGCTTCATGCGCGAGATCCAGGGAAATTACGAAATCGCCTTCCTGATCGCCGGGGTCACCGGCCTGCTCGCCGCCGTCATCTCGATGTTGATCGAGCCCAGGCAGCCACAGGCGGCAACGCCGCTGCCTGCCTGAGCCGCGAAGGGTTTCGGCGAGGGATCAAACATCCCTTGCCGGAGAATGACGAGAGGGGAGGGGCCGGCGCATGGCGTGGCCCTTATGTCGCCGCGTCATTTTCACTTTCGAGCTTCGGCACGGCTCTCACCAATGCTTTCGCCGCATCCGATTGCGGGTCTTCGATGATTCGGCTTGCCGTTGCCGCCTCGACGATCCGCCCGGCATCCATCACCAGAACCCGATGGGAAACGGCACGAACGACCGCAAGGTCGTGGGAAATGAAGAGATAGGCGAGGCCGTTCTCCTTCTGCAACGCCACCAGCAGTTCCAGCACCTTGCGGCGCACCGAGACATCGAGAGCCGAAACCGCCTCATCCAGCACGATCAGCGCCGGCCGGGTGGCAAGCGCCCGGGCAATGGCGACACGCTGCCGCTGGCCGCCGGAGACGTCCAGAACCGAGCGCTCGGCAAGCGCGGAAGGCAGCCCGACACGCTCCAGCAGGCGCTCGACCTCCTTTGGCCGGGCGGCCGGAACGACAGTTCCATGAATGCGAAGCGGGTCCATCAGCACATCCGCCACCGTCGCCCGCGGATTGAAGGCGGCCAGCGGATCCTGGAAAACCATCTGCAGCCGCGCTCGCGCCCGGCGCAGGGCGTTGCCGGACAGGTCGAGCCAATCCTTGCCTTCGAAACGGATCCGACCGCTCTCCGGCGGCGTCAGGCGCAGAAGAAGCCGCGCCAGCGTCGACTTGCCGCTGCCGGAACCGCCGACCAGCCCAACGGTCTCGCCCGGCCGGATATCGAACGACACGCTCTCCACCGCCGAAACGCGCCGGCCACCGCTGACGAAGGTTTTGCTCAGGCCGGATATTTCCAGAAGCGGCTCCGTCACGGCATGTCCTCGACCAGGCGCGGCGTGGTGAAATCGATATGCCCAGCGATCAGCTCCGCCGTATAGACATCGGCCGGACGCGAAACGACCGCCTTCGCGGCACCGATCTCCACCAGTTCACCGTTGCGAAAAACCACGATGCGATCGGCGAAGCTCGATGCCAGCGCGATATCGTGGGTGATGAACAGCAGCGTCATGCCATCCTCCGCCACAAGCCGGCGCAGCAGGCTGACGATCTCCGCCTGCACAACCATGTCGAGCGCGCTCGTCACCTCGTCGGCGATCAGAAACCTCGGGCGGCTGGAAATGGCGGCGGCAATCGCCACCCGTTGCTTCTGGCCACCGGAAAGCTGATGCGGGAAGGCGTTCAGGATCGTGTCCGGCTGCGGCAGGTAAACCCGCCCCGCAAGCTCGCGCGCCCGCTGCCAGGCTTCGGAGGCCGAGTAGCCGAGGTGACGGCGCGCCCCTTCGGCAATCTGTTCGCCGATCGTCAGCACCGGGTTGAGGCTGGAGCCGGGATCCTGGAACACGAAGCCGAGATCGCGGCCGGGCAGGGGCGGCCTGCCGAAACAAGGCCAGTCCATTTCGCCCGACAGGCTCGCCCGCGGCGGCAGCAGGCCGGCGATCGCTCGTGCAAACGTGCTTTTGCCGGAACCGCTTTCGCCGATGATCGCCAGCCGCTCGCCGAGCCTGATGTCGAAACTCAGGCCACGCACCGCATCGACATCGCCATAAGCGACGGATAACCGGCGGATCGTCGCAAGCAGATCGGTCATGGTCGCGCCCTCCCGCCAGCAATCACCCGGCTCAAAGCCTCGCTGAAGAGATAGACGCCGATGACGGTGACGACCAGCGCCAGGCCGGGGGCAATGGACAGGAAGGCCGCCGAGCGGATGACGTTGCGTCCTTCCGCGATCATCGATCCCCAGGTGACGACATTGGGATCGCCGAGCCCGAGAAAGGAAAGGGCCGCTTCCGTCAGGATCGCCGCGGCGACGATCACCGACGTCAGGGCGAGCACCGGCGGCAGGGCATTGGGCAATACCTGCTTCAGGGCGATTTCCAGCGGGTGCATGCCGATGACCTCTGCGGCCGCGACGTAATCGCGCTCGCGGATGGAGAGCACCTGAGCCCGCGTCAGCCGCGCCGGATCGGCCCAGGCACCCAGCGCAATCGCGGCGATCACCACCGGCAGGGACGGGCCGACGACGCTGACGATCGCCAGAGCCAGAAGGAAACTCGGGACGATCTGGAAAGCGTCGACGACCCGCATCAACGCCTCGTCGATGAGCCCGCCGGCAAAGCCGGCTGCGGTCCCGACAAGAGCACCCAGCACGATGGCCATCAGCGCAGCGGCGATGCCGACCGTCAGCGAGGTGCGGGCACCATGCATCAGGCCGGCGAGCACGTCGCGACCGAGACGGTCGGTCCCGAGCGGCAGGGCGGGATCGGAAAACGGCGGTAGCAGGGCCGGGCCGGCAATGCGCAACGGATCGCCGGGAAACAGGATCGGCGCCAGGAGCGCAACCAGCACCAGAGCAGCCAGGATAATCATCCCGAACGCCCCTTCGGGCGAGCGAAGCAGGCGGGTGAAAAAGCTCATGCCCCTGCCTCCGAAGCGCCCACCCGCGGATCGAGAAACGCATAGGCGATATCGACGACCAGATTGACGAAAATGACGGAGACGGCGCTGACGATGATGATGCCCATCAGCAGCGGCGCATCGCGGCCGTTGACGGCCTCCTGCGCCAGCCGGCCGAAACCGGGGATGGCAAAGACGCTTTCGATCACCACGCTGCCGCCCAGCATCGCCGCCGATTGCAGGCCGAGAACCGTCACCAGCGGCAACAGTGCATTGCGCGCCACATGCCGCAGCACGATGCGCAGACGCGAAAGCCCCTTGGAACGGGCAAACAGCACGAAATCCATCCGCCACGTCTCCACCATGCCGGCACGCATCACCCGAAGGAACAGCGCCAGATAGATGAATCCGAGCGCACTCACCGGCAGGATCAGGTGCTTGCCGATATCCATGGCGCGGGCAAGACCCTGCTTGCCGGAGGCGATCGTCTCGATGCCGGATGTCGGCAGCCAGCGCAGGTTGACGGCAAAGACGATGACGAGCACCAGCCCCAGCCAGAAGCCCGGTATGGCGTAAAGCAGGAGGGAACCGATCGACAGGAAGCGATCGCGAAAACTGTCCGGCCGGGCGCCGGCGACGATGCCGAGCAGCGAGCCGAGACAGAAAGAGAGGGCGGTGGCGCTGCCCATCAACAGCAGCGTGTTGGGCAGGCGTTCGAGGATCAGCCCGAGCACAGGCCGGTCGAAGGCGACCGACCAGCCGAGATCGAAGCGCAAAAGCGCCGAAAAATACAGCCACAGCCGCGTCGCCATGCCCTGGTCGAGGCCGTAGGACTGCCGCAGCGACTGCACCAGCGCGGCATCGCCGCCGCCGATCGACACCAGATAGGCATCGACGGCATCGCCGGAGGCGGATTCCAAGAGCAGGAAGGTGAAGACGATGACGATCAGCAGCACCGGAATGCTGCTGATCGCCCGACGTCTCAGCAAGAGCATGGCCCGCTTCATGTCCGATGTCACTCCCGGATAAGAACGGGCAGAAAACCCGTCACGCCTGCAGGGCCGTATCCGCCCAATTCGACACCGCCCATCGCGGATTGTTGGCGACGTTGAGCACCGTATCGCGCGCCACCGTGATGAAGCCCCATTCGGCGACATTGATCAACGGCAGATCCTCGACGACGAGCCGCTGGAAGTCATTATAGAGCAACGTCCTCGCCTTGGCATCGATGGTCTGTGCCGCCGTGGCGATGACACCGTCGATCTCCGCGCTGGCGTAACCGCCCTGGTTGGAAAAACCGACGCCGGCGGGAATGCCCGATTGCACCAGAATTGTGGTGGAGATCGCCGGATCGCCGCGAAAAACCGGCGGCGCCACGGCGAGGTCGAAGGCATGGTCGGTATAAACCGCCTTCTGGTGCGCCGCCGCGTCATTGTTCACCAATTCCGCATCGATGCCGACCGCGGCCAGCGCCTGGCGCAGATAATCGCCGAACTGCCTTGTCTCGTTGAAATAAGGCGCGGGCAGAAGTTTCAGCGCAAAACGGGTGCCATCGGCGCCGCGCGGATATCCGGCCTCGTCGAGCAGGGCGTTGGCCTTCTCAACATCGAAATCATAGGCCGGCACATCGGCGCTGTAAAATTCCGGAGCATTCTTCGGCACCGGCCCGGTCGAGGCGGTGGCGTAACCGAGGAAGATGGTATCGACCACGAATTTCTTGTCGATCGCATGGGCGATCGCCCGCCGCACCTTCAGATCGGCAAGTTCCTTGCGGCGATGGTTGATCTCGACGACCAGCTGATAGGTCAGCGCCTCATATCCCTTCGTCACCACCTTGATGCCCGGCACCTTGGAAATGCGGTCGAGATCAGCCAGCGGCACGGCGGAGAAAGCCGCCAGCTGAATTTCTTCCGCTTCCAGCGCCGATCCGGCGGCGGCGCGGTCCGGCAGCACGCGGTAGATCACCTCGTTAAGCTTCGGCTGGCCTTCGCCCCAATAATCGGGATTGCGCTCCAGCCGGTAATATTCGCCGGGCTTGTATTCCGCGAGCTTGAACGGGCCGGTACCGACGAGCTGGTTGTTGGCCGGATTCTTGGCGATATCGGTGCCGTCGAAGATATGCTTGGCGACGACGCTGGTGACGGCCGGCAAAGCGTTGCGGACCAGCTGCAGCGGCGTCGGCTTGGAAAAACGGAAGATGGCGGTGTGATCGTCGGGCGTTTCCACCGTTTCGAGATTGGCGAAGACGATCCGGCCGAGATTCTGCAACGGCTTCCAGATTTGCAGTGCCGAGAAGGCGACGTCGGCGGAGGTGAAAGGCTTGCCATCATGCCATTTCACGCCTTCCCTGAGCTTGAAGGTGACGGAAAGACCGTCCTCGGAGCCTTCCCAATGGGTAGCAAGCCGCGGCGCAAGGCCGTTCTCGCCATCGAAGGAGGCTTCGGCCAGCGGTTCGATCACCTTGCTGGCGATGAAGAAGACACCGTTGGATGCGACGATGGCCGGATTGAGGCTCTTCGGCTCGGAATCGGCGGCAACCACCAGGCGCCCGCCGGCCGGCGCATCCTGCGCCAGGGCTTTCGACGACAGCGCCGTCGAGGCGAGCAACAGCGCCGTGGATTGGAGAACAAAGCGGCGGGAAACGGCGTGGTCCATGAAAAATCTCGCTCCACAAGATCGGGCGCCCGATGGAGCGCCGCAAGTGCCAAATAAACTTCGGCATTCTGTGCCTTGCCAATCGCTTCGAACAGGAATGGGAATTCCTTCCCTCAGCGCCGGGCAAACATTTCATAACGCGGCATGGCTGCGGAGCGCAACAGCCTGCTTCGGCCACGCGGGCCAGCAAGGGTCAATCACCCTCCCCTTCAGGCGGGGAGGGGGGAGGGGCCGTTATCATCAAGACCCGGTCTCCGCCACAAAAAATCAGGCGGCAGCCCGACGTGGTGAAAAATGCGAGACGTCGATAATCCGGTCGGCAACCGCATCACGCACCTCCTCGTCGTGGAAGATGCCGAGTAGAGCGACGCCCGCCTTCTTCTTCTCCCGGATCATTTCGATGACGACGGCACGGTTCATCGCGTCGAGCGAGGCCGTGGGTTCGTCCAGCAGCAGGACGGCATGATCGGTGATGAAACCGCGGGCGATGTTGACGCGCTGCTGCTCGCCGCCGGAAAACGTCGCCGGCGGCAATTGCCAGAGCGGCTTCGGCAGGTTGAGGGCTTCCAGCAGCTGGCCGGCCTTGCGGCGGGCTTCGATGGAATCCTCGCCGCGCGAGACCAGCGGTTCGGCAACGACGTCGAGTGCCGCCACACGCGGCACGGTGCGCAGGAACTGGCTGACGTAACCCAGCGTGTGCCGCCGGATATCCAGCACCATGCGGGGATCGGCCGAGGCGGCGTCCACGACCTTGTCCTTGTGCTTGATGAGGATCTGCCCGGCATCGACGCTGTAATTGCCGTAGAGCATTTTCAGGATCGAGCTTTTGCCCACGCCCGATGGCCCACCGAGCACGACGCATTCGCCGCTGGCGACCGAGAAGGAGGCATTGGCGACGACGGGCAGGGTCAGCCCGTCGCGCAGGTGCATGGTGAAACTCTTGAAGACTTCCGAAACGACAAGCGGCGTTGCCATGATGATTTCCTTGTTGCCTCAGACTTGCAGGATGGAGGAGACGAGAAGCTGGGTATAGGGCTGGCGCGGATCGTCCAGCACCCGGTCGGTCAGGCCCTGTTCGATCACCAGCCCGTCCTTCATCACCATCATGCGATGCGACAGGAGGCGCGCCACGGCGAGATCGTGGGTGACGATGATCGCCGAAAGGCCGAGGTCGTTGACGAGGTTGCGCACCAGGTCGAGCAGGCGGGCCTGAACGGATACGTCGAGGCCGCCGGTCGGCTCGTCCATGAAGACAAGGCGCGGGCCGGTGACCAGGTTGCGGGCGATCTGCAGCCGCTGCCGCATGCCGCCGGAAAAGGCGCGCGGCTGGTCGTCGATACGGTCGGCGCCGATTTCGACCCGGCCGAGCCAGTCGGTGGCCGTCGAGCGGATATTGCCGTAATGCCGGCCGCCGACCGCCATCAGCCGCTCGCCGACGTTTGCGCCGGCAGATACGGTCATGCGCAGGCCATCGGCCGGGTTCTGGTGCACGAAACCCCAGTCGGTGCGCATGAGGAAGCGGCGTTCGGCCTCGCTCATGCGGTAGAGGTCGCGATATTTGCCGTCGCGCATATGGTATTCGATGCTGCCGGTGGTCGGCAGCAGCCGGGTGGACAGGCAGTTGAGCAGCGTGCTCTTGCCGGAACCGGACTCGCCGACGACGGCCAGGACCTCGCCCGGCCAGAGATCGAAGGACACGTCGCGGCATCCGATGCGGCTGCCGTAGAACTTCGAAACGTTGTGAACACGCAGGAGCGGGGCGTCGGTCATTCTGCAGCTTCCTTGGCAAGCATCTCGCCGGCATGCCCGTGGGCACGGCGATCCTCGCAATAATCGGTATCCGAACAGACGAACATGCGGCCGCCCTTGTCGTCGAGGATCACCTCGTCGAGATAGACATGGTCGGCGCCGCAAAGCGCGCACGGCTTGTCGAAATGCTGGATGGCGAAGGGATGGTCCTCGAAATCGAGGCTGACGACATCCGTAAAGGGCGGCACCGCATAGATGCGTTTCTCGCGGCCGGCGCCGAAGAGCTGCAAGGCCGGCGACATGTGCATCTTCGGATTGTCGAATTTCGGCGTCGGCGAGGGGTCCATCACATAACGGCGGTGCACCTTCACCGGATAGGCATAGGTGGTGGCGATGTGGCCGTTGCGGGCGATGTCCTCGTAAAGCTTCACATGCATCAGGCCATATTCTTCCAGCGCATGCATCTTGCGGGTTTCCGTCTCGCGTGGCTCGAGGAACCGCAAGGGTTCGGGGATCGGCACCTGGTAGACGAGCACCTGGCCCGCCGACAGTTTTTCTTCGGGAATGCGGTGGCGGGTCTGGATGATCGTTGCGTCCACCGTCCGTGTGGTAACGGCGACATTGGCGACCTTCTGGAAGAAGGCGCGGATGGAAACGGCGTTGGTGGTGTCGTCGGCGCCCTGGTCGATGACCTTGAGCACATCGTCGGGGCCGAGGATGGCGGCCGTCACCTGTACGCCGCCGGTGCCCCAGCCATAAGGCATCGGCATTTCCCGCGAGGCGAAAGGCACCTGATAGCCGGGAATGGCGATCGCCTTGAGGATGGCACGGCGGATCATCCGTTTCGTCTGCTCGTCGAGATAGGCAAAGTTATAGGTGGCGAGACCGTTATCCTGCGAAACGTCCGGGATCATGAAACACTGTCCTTGGTGAGGAACGGAATATCGGAAAGGGATGTCCGGACCGGCGCGGCGCCGGTCCGGACATCCGTCATTCGGCAGCTTCGCGCGGCGCTTCGGGGTTGATGCTCGCTCTTCGCGCTTCCTCGAATTCGCGCCGCATGCGCCGCACCAGATCCAGCTCGGCCTGGAAGTCGACATAATGCGGCAGCTTGAGGTGCTCGACGAAGCCGGTCGCCTGGACGTTGTCGGAGTGCGAAATCACAAATTCCTCGTCCTGGGCAGGCGCGACGATATCTTCGCCCAGCTCCTCGGCGCGCAGCGCGCGGTCGACCAGCGCCACGGCCATCGCCTTGCGTTCGCTCTGGCCGAAGACCAAGCCGTAGCCGCGGGTGAACTGCGGCGGCGCCTTGGCGGAACCATGGAACTGGTTGACCATCTGGCATTCGGTGACCTGGATGCGGCCGAGCGAGACGGCAAAACCAAGCTCCGGCACATCGAGCTCGACCTCGACCTCGCCGATGCGGATTTCGCCGGCGAAGGGATGGGTGCGGCCGTAACCGCGTTGCGTCGAATAGCCGAGCGCCAGCAGGAACCCCTCGTCGCCGCGGGCCAGCGCCTGCAGCCGCAGGTCGCGGGTCATCGGGAAATCGAGCGGTTCGCGGGTCAGGTCGGCGGTGACGTGATCCGGCGGCAGTTCGCCGTCCGGCTCGATCAGGCCTTCTTCCCGCAGGATTTCGGAAACGCGCGTCACCGGTCCGGTATCGGCGGCCCGGCGCAGCGGCTCATCCACCGGCGCATCGGCCAGCAAAGCCGGATCCAGCAGGCGGTGGGTGTAGTCGAAGGTCGGCCCTAGCAGCTGGCCGCCCGGCAGGTCCTTGTAGGTCGCCGAGATACGCCGCTCGATCTGCATCGCCGCCGTGTCGAGCGGTTCCGAGGTGCCGAGGCGCGGCAGCGTGGTGCGGTAGGCCCGAAGGATGAAGATCGCCTCGATCATGTCGCCGCGGGCCTGCGCGATGGCGAGCGCCGCCAGTTCGCGGTCGTAGAGCGAAGCCTCGGCCATCACCCGGTCGACGGCCAATGCCAGCTGCGCGACGATCTGATCGATGGTGATTGCAGGCAGCGACCGATCGCCGCGGCGCCGGTCGGCCAGAAGCCGGTGCGCGTTGGCAATGGCGGCTTCCCCGCCCTTGACGGCAACATACATGCTCAATTCTCCTTGACGGTGATTTTCGTGGTCCGTGGCAGGCAGAGGAAATCGCTGCCGGCCGCCAGCACGACATCGATGCCGCGCGGGAAAAGGGTGCGGTTTTCCGCCCAGAGACGCAGGAAACTTTCCGGCAGGCCCTGCGGCCGGACGACCGTCGATCCGGCGATGCCGGGACCGGTAAGCGTCAGGGGCGAACCGGTCTCCAGATTGGAGATTTCGAGCACCAGCGTCGCGGAGCGGTCGGGATATTCCTGGCTGCCGGTGGCAAACAAGCCAAACGACGACAAAGCCAGCCCGACCTCTCCGAAGGCAAACCGTGCCTCGGCCTTTTCCCGCGTCTGCGGCGCACCGGTGTGGAAGGCAAGCCATCCGGGCACCGCCGATCTGGCGATGCCGGCGCTCAGCCAGACAGGCGTATCCTGATCGCAAAGCGTCAGCGCAAGCGCACCGGCCGCGCGGCCAAGCGGGGCAGGGGGATCGATATCGACGGCCACCTGTTTCAGGGTGCCGGGGCGGGCCATGCCATCCATGACCATCCGGAAAATATCCTGAGCGTTGAAGACCGGCTGGGCGAAGCCGCCGGTCAGAGCTTCTGCTTCAAGGTTCATCAATCCTCTCCCCGCACCATCGTGAAGAAATCCACGCGGGTCGCTGCGGTCTCTTCAGCCTTGAGGCGCTCTTCATCGGCCAGCCGGACGGCAATCGGCCAGAGCAAAGCGCGCTCGACAAATTCCTTCTGGCCATCCTCCTGCCAGAGCGCGTCGAAAATCGCTGCCAGCCTGGCCTTCCTGCGATCCGTGCCGAGCGCGTGGGCATGGCCGATCACGCCGGATGCCAGCCGCACCGTCGCTCGGCTGACCGTGACTTCACCGAGGTTGAACGGTGCGCCGCCGCCGCCGATCCTGCCGCGCACCATCACCAACCCGGTTTCCGGACCGCGAACGGACTGCACCTCCGGCGGTGATGCGAGCTGCCCGTAGGCAACTTCCAGTTCCTCGATAAGGGCGGCGGCGAGAAGCCCGGCTACGCGCTTGCGCCCCGCCCTGCCATTTTCAATTTCTTTCGCTGCATCCATTGTCACGATCCCAAATGTCTATTAATATAGACAACCATACATATTTGGCTTTTTTTAGCCTTTTGACGTGACAAGCGTGTGACATGGCAGGACAACGACAGGTTCAACGGCAAAACGGCGTGGCGCTCTGGAGACAGATCGCCGATCGCGTTCGAACGTCTATCGACAACGGCGAGTACGATCATTCGGGCATGATTCCACCGGAGCTGGTGCTGGCCGAACAGTTCGGCGTCAACCGGCATACGGTACGCAGCGCACTGGCCGCTTTGGGGCAGGAAGGTATCGTTCGCGCCGTGCAGGGACGCGGCACGCTGATCGAACGCCGCCAGCGGCTCAATTTTCCGATTTCCAAGCGGACACGCTTTACGGCCGGCATCGGCGGCCAGGGCCGCGAGTTGCAGGGATTGCTCTTATCCTTCGACACCGAGCCGGCATCGGAAACGATCGCAACCCATCTCTGTCTGGCGACCGGTACGCCGGTGATCAAGCTGGAAGCGCTGCGCAAGGTGGATGGCGTGCCCGTCTCCCGCTCGACGAGCTGGTTTCCGGGCGACCGCTTCGCCGGCATAGCCGATGCCTATCGGCGCAGCGAGTCGATCACCAAGGCGTTTGCGGAACTGGGACTGGCCGACTACATCCGCACCAGCACGGAGATTTCCGCAACCCATGCGGAGCCGAGCGAAATAACCGACCTCGAATTGTCGCCGGGTGCCATCGTGCTGGTCACCAAGGCCCTGAACACCGATCTGGACGGCGTGCCGGTACAATATGCCATCACGCGGTTTCCGGCAGACCGCGTGCATTTCACCATCGAAAACTGAAGAGGCGGCCGCAGGGGCCGCCTCGAACAATACTGAGAAATCACGGACAGCCTCAGTGGGCGGCCGACATGTCGCCGAGCACATCCTTCGAGGCGACGGTCGAATCCGCGTTCAGCTTGTAGACCATCGGCACGCCGGTCGCGAGGTTGAGCTTGAGGATCTCTTCCTTGGTCAGGCGGTCGAGCACCATGACCAGCGAGCGCAGCGAATTGCCGTGGGCGGCGACCAGGACCTTCTGGCCGGAGAGCACGCGCGGCAGGATGTCGGTGAGATAATAGGGCCAGACGCGGGCGCCGGTATCGCGCAGGCTTTCGCCGCCCGGCGGCGGGATGTCGTAGGACCGGCGCCAGATATGCACCTGCTCCTCGCCCCACTTGGCGCGGGCATCGTCCTTGTTGAGGCCGGAAAGGTCGCCGTAGTCACGCTCGTTGAGCGCCTCGTCGCGGATCGTTTCGAGATCCGGCTGGCCGACCTTGTCCAGGATGATCTTGCAGGTGTCCTGCGCCCGCTTCAGCGCCGAGGTGAAGGCGATATCGAATTTAATGCCGTAATCGGCAAGGGCCTGACCGCCCGTCGTCGCTTCCTCGATGCCGAGTGCAGTGAGATCCGGGTTCTTCCAGCCGGTGAACAGGTTCTTCAGGTTCCAGTCGCTCTGGCCGTGGCGAACGAGGACAAGTGTACCGCTCATGAAAACATTCCTCCTGGGGGATCAGCGGGAAAGCCCGAGAACATCGAGCATGGAATAATGGCCGGGCTTCTTGTCGCGCGCCCAGAGTGCGGCGCGGAGCGCGCCCCGGGCGAAGATCGTCCGATCGCCGGCGCTGTGCGACAGCGTCACCAACTCGCCCTCGCCGGCAAGAATGACCGAATGTTCGCCAATCACCGAGCCGCCGCGCAGCGTCGCAAAGCCGATCGTGCCCGCCGGCCGCGCCCCGGTATGGCCGTCTCGGCTGCGCACGGAATGGCTGGCCAGGTCGATGCCGCGGCCTTCCGCGGCCGCCTCGCCGAGCAGCAGCGCCGTGCCGGATGGTGCGTCCACCTTGTGCTTGTGGTGCATCTCCAACACTTCGATGTCCCAGTCGCTGGCCGGCAGGGCGGCAGCGGCCTGCTTTGCCAGCACGCCGAGAAGATTGACGCCGAGGCTCATGTTGCCGGACTTGACGATGCGGGCGTGGCGGGCGGCGGCCTTGATCTTTTCCCCATCCTCCACCGAACATCCGGTGGTGCCGATGACATGCACGATGCGCGCCTGCGCCGCGAGGCCGGCAAACGTCACCGTCGAGGCGGGAGAGGTGAAATCGACGACGCCATCGGCATGCAGGAAAGCCGCCAGCGGATCATCCGTCACCGCCACATCCTTATGGCCGAGGCCGGCAAGCTCGCCGGCGTCCTTGCCGAGGAAAGGCGAGCCGGCCCGCTCGATCGCCGCATGCAGCACGACGCCGTCCATCGCATCGATGAGCCGGATGAGCGTCTGGCCCATGCGGCCGGCCGCTCCCACCACAACCAGCTTCATCGGCGCTTCGCTCATGTCTCGTGGCCCTGATTCTATTAGGATTGTCCGCCGGCAAACGGCGTCTGGAGATTGTTGAGACGAGCGTAGAGCCCGTCACCGCGCTTCGCAAGCGTCTCGTGAGTGCCTTCCTCGACCACCCGGCCATCCTGCATCACGATGATGTTGTCGGCCTTGACGATGGTGGAGAGGCGGTGGGCGATGACCACCACCGTACGCCCGCTCATAGCCTCGTCGAGCGCCTTCTGCACGGCTGCTTCCGATTCCGTATCCAGCGCCGAGGTCGCCTCGTCGAGCAGCAGGATCGGCGCATTGCGCACCAAGGCGCGGGCGATCGACAGGCGCTGGCGCTGGCCGCCGGACAGCGTCACGCCGTTTTCGCCGACGGGCGTCTCGTAACCCTGCGGCTGGGCGAGAATGAAATCATGGGCATAGGCGAGCTTGGCGGCAGCCTCGACATCCGCATCGCTGGCTTCCGGCCGGCCGTAACGGATATTGTCGCGGATCGTGCCTTCGAAGAGATAAGGCTGCTGCGACACATAAGCGAGATGGTGGCGCAGCGATTCCTTGGTCACGCCGGCAATGTCCTGGCCGTCGATGAAGATCGCCCCTTCCTTCGGATCGTAGAACCGCGGAATGAGGCTGATCACCGTCGACTTGCCGGCACCGGAGGGACCGACCAGCGCCGTCGTCTCGCCGCCTTCGGCAAAGAAGCTGACGCCCTTGAGGATCGGCTCGCTGTTGGAATAGGAGAAGGTGACGTCGCGGAATTCCACCCGGGCATCGGTGACCACCAGGTCCCTGGCGTCCACGCGGTCGTTCTTGCGCGTGTTCATGTCGAGCAGCGCATAGATCATGCGCGCATTGACCACGGCGCGTTCCAGCTGCACCTGCAGCTTGGCAAGCCGCCGCGCCGGATCATAGGCCATCAGCAGGGCGGCAACGAACGAGAAGAACGCGCCCGGCAACACGCCGCCATAGATCGAACGGAAAGCGGCATAGGCAAGCACGCTGGAGATCGCAAACCCGGCGAAGGTTTCGGTCAGCGGCGCGGTGCGTTCGGTCAGCCGGGCTATATGGTTGGCGCGGCTTTCGGCATCGTCGATGATGCCTTCCACCTTGCGGGCCAGTTCCTTCTCCATGGTGAAGGCCTTGACGATGGCGATCCCCTGGATGGTTTCCTGCATGGCGCCGAGCACATGGCTGTTCAGCTCGACCGATTCGCGCGTTGCCGTGCGCAGGCGCTTCGAGACGTAGCGCAATGCATAAAGCAGCGGCGGCGCGACGACGAAGACGATCAGCGTCAGCACCGGATCCTTGGTGATCATCACGATGATCAGCGCGACCAGCGTCAACAGGTCGCGGGCGGTGGAGGTCACCGTCAGGTTCAGGACGTCGCGGATGCCGTTGACGTTCTGGCTGATCTGGGCGGCCAGATGTGCCGAGCGCGACTCGGCGAAGAAGCCGACAGACAGCTTCATCAGGTGCGAATAAAGCCGCCGCTGATATTGGGCGACGATGTTGTTGCCGATCTTGGACAGCGTCACCGCCTGCCCGTAGGTGGCGAAGCCGCGCAGCACGAAGGCGATGAAGATCGAGCCGCAGATCAGCCAGACGACATCGGCGCGCTGCTTGGCAAAGGCCTCGTTGACCACGGATTCCATGATCCAGGCGGTGAACGCCGTCGTCAGCGCCACCGTCGCGAGACAGGCGATTGCAAAGATGTAGCCGCCGATATGGTCGCGGCCGTTCTCGGCGATGATCCGCTTCAGGACGCCGGTCACGGTTTCCGAGTCGATCGGGTGCTGCTGTCGGGCGTTATCTACCAAAAACCACGCTTTCCTGTCGCAATGAACGCGTCTTCCCGCCAATTTTCCAGGCGTCTGGCGGCTCTATAATCAGTCCGGCGGCATTTGACCATAGGCAGGGCCATGAAAGACTTGCGGCTTAGCCCCGCCAACGCCGCCCATCGGTTTCCACACCGAAGCGTGTCGGCGTCTGGGCATAGGCGGCAAGGCCGGAAAGGGCAGCCAGCGGATGCGTGACCACGTAGGTGGGGATCGTGCGCATCAGCGCCGAATGCGGCGCCTTGTCCTCGAACGCCGCCCGGAATTCCGGCTTCTTCAAAGCCGGGATGATCTTCTGCGAGATGCCGCCGGCCAGATAGACGCCGCCCTTCGCCATGAAAATCAGCGCCATATCGCCGGCGACGCGGGCAAGATAAGTGGTAAACAGCGAAATCGCTTCCTCGGCGGCAGCGTCCGTGCCGGCAAGCGCTGCGGTCGAAACATCGGCCGGTGTCGGAAGCGTCGGCTCCTTGCCGTCGGCGCCGCAGACGGCGTGATAGATGTTGAGCAGGCCGCGGCCGGAGAGAAGCTCCTCGGCGGAAATGCGGCCGACGGTCGCGGTCGGATCCTCCACCGGCGTCAGGAACGGCCAGATCCGCCAGTCACGCTCGGTGCGCGGGCCGACATCGACATGGCCGCCTTCGCCCGGAACCGGGAACCAGGTGTGCTGCGCATGCACGAGGCCGGCAACGCCGAGCCCGGTACCCGGCCCGAGCACGACACGCGAAGCGGTGAAATTGTCCGACGCCGCGCCGATCGGTTCGCGGTATTCCTCGGCAAGCGAGGCGACGGCAAGCGCCTGCGCCTCGAAATCATTGATGACCAGCACGTCCTCGAAACCGAGATCATTGATCAGCGCCTTCGGCCGGACGACCCAGTCGCAATTGGTCAGCGGGATCTCATCGCCGTTGATCGGGCCGGCGATGGCGAGAATCGTCGCCCGCGGCCGGACGGACGTCTTGTCGAGCACCGCCTTCTGGATGGCCTGGTCGATCGTCGGGTAATTGGCGGTCTGCACGATCGGGAACGGACGCGGCTCGGCATAAGCGTCGAGCAGGATGGAAAACCGCGCATTGGTGCCGCCGATATCGCCGATCAGGATCGGAAAGGGCAGATGCGGGTCGGTATCAATTGGTCTGGACATGGCCGGCCCCTGTTCCGGAAAGATTGAAATCGATCAGCCGTTCGGCGGTCGCCCGGTTGAGCGCCATGGGAATATCGTACACGGTCGCCAGCCGCATCAATGCCTTGACATCGACATCATGCGGCATCGCGGTCAGGGGGTCGACGAAAAAGATCAGCATGTCGACTTCGCCGGTGGCGATCAGTGCGCCGATCTGCTGGTCGCCGCCCAGCGGACCGCTCTTCAAGGGCAACACATCCAGCGTCGGGCAGGCCTCCAGCACCCGTCCGCCGGTGGTGCCGGTGGCAACGATACGGAAATTGGAAAGAACCTGCTGATGACGGCGGGCAAACTCCGCCATGTCATCCTTCTTCTGGTCGTGTGCAATGAGCGCGATGCACTTGCCGCCCGCCATACTGTCCCCCGTCGATCGGTTTTAAATCGATTTGGTGCCCTCTATAGCATGTTCAAGGGGTTTGAGAAGACAGCGACCGGCAACTCATTGCCCGACGGGCCGGGCGAGCGGAATCGGGACGTCGGCCGGGAGATCGTCGCCTGTCTGCGCCGGCAGGGCCACGGCATCGGTTTCCGCCGTGAAGGCACTCGCAGCCACGCCCGTGCCGAAAGTCGCGGCGGCTTCCGACGGCGTCGCCGGACCATTCAGCACCAAGGCGCACGCCTTCGGCAGGTCGGAGAGCATGGTGTAACGGGGTTTTACCGGCTTCTCATCGGGCTTCTTGCCCGGCTTGGCCCATGGCTCGTCGGTAAACCACCAGGCGAGGGACTTGTCGCAGCCATCTCCTTTCGTCACCGCCGCCTGGGGCTTGCAGTCCGCCGAACCGGGCGGGCAATACATGCGGATATGGAAGTGATAGTCGTGGCCGTAGATCGGCCGCACCTTGCCAAGGTTGGTACGGTCACCGGTCCATGTATCGCAAAGCTTCTTCTTGATGGCGGGATTGACGAAGATGCGCTGCACTTCGGGATAACTTGCCGCACGCATGATCAGCCGGGCATGCGCCGGGGTCCAGATAGTCGGATCGACGGTCAGGAACGTGTTTTTCTTGAGCATCGATTTGGCCGAAACATCCTCGCGTTCGCGCGCCGTCAGCGTCCGCGACGGCATCGGGTTGAGCCAGATATCGGCATCGAGGCCGATCTGGTGCGAGGCGTGGCCGCTTTTCATCGGGCCGCCGCGCGGCTGCGAGATGTCGCCGATGAGCAGGCCCGGCCAGCCGTCATATTTCGCGGCATCCCGCGACAGCCGCTCGATGAGCGCGATCATGGCAGGATTGCCCCACCGCCTGTTGCGCGACAGGCGCATCGCCTGCCAGGTCGGCCCGTCGGTCGGAATGGCAACGCCGCCGGCCATGCAACCCTTGGCGTAAAAGCCATAAGGCGATGCCTTGCCTCTCGTCGGCAGTGTCATCCCGCCGAACAGCTCTTTCGCCGGCTTTGCCTCATCGGCAAAAACGCTTTCCGTCAGCGTTCCGAGGATAAGGAGAAGCACAAGGCCGGCGGATGCCGTCTTTTGCAGGAAGGGAACGAAGCCTGATACCATGAGGAATTCCGAACGCGATCGATGAGTGATTTGCCTGACGTTACCCTAGCGTGAAACGCAATTTGGGTGAATCCATGTTTTTACCGGCATGTTGTTGCGATCACCCCCAATGTTCATGTGAAAGAACCTGTATTTCGCCGCTTTTCCCGCTATCCTGCGGCAAATCAAATCGAAGAAGGATTGCCCTATGGCGTTGTCGCAATGGAAAACCGGCCTGTTCGTTTCTCTCGCATGCGGTTTCCTGCTTCAACCCTTCGCCGCCACGGCACAAGACCTCGTCTGGCGCCACGCCCTTTCCAGCATAGGCGAGCCGAAACTGCCGCAGGACTTCGCCCATTTCGGTTACGTCAACACTGCGGCGCCGAAGGGCGGCACGCTCAAGCTCTCCGAAAATGGCACTTTCGACAGCTTCAACCCGGTGCTTGCCAAGGGCGAACAGCCCGCCAGCCTGTCCCTGATTTTCGACACGCTGATGACATCCACGGAAGATGAGGTCATTACCTCCTACGGCCTGCTGGCGGAGGCCGTCGCTTATCCCGACGATATTTCCTTTGCGAGTTTTCGCCTGCGGCCGGAAGCGAAATGGGCCGATGGCCAGCCGGTGACGCCGGAAGACGTGATCTTCAGCTTCGACATGGCCAAGAAGCACGATCCGCGCATGTTCCTGTATTACAACCATGTCGTTTCGGCGGAAAAGACCGGCGAACGCGAGGTCACCTTCCGCTTCGACGAAAAGAACAACAAGGAACTGCCCAGCATCCTCGGTCAGTTTCCCGTCGTTCCCAAGCATTGGTGGGAAGGCAAGGACGACAAGGGCAACCAGCGCGACATCAGCCGCACGACGCTGGAGCCGGTGATGGGGTCCGGACCCTATCGCCTTGCTTCCTTTTCCCCGGGGTCGAGCATCCGCTACGAATTGCGTGACGACTACTGGGCGAAAGATTTGAACGTCAATGTCGGCCAGCACAATTTCCGCACCATCGATTATACCTTCTACGCCGATTTCGACGTCGAACTGGAGGCGTTCCGGGCCGGCAACGTCGATTTCCGCCGCGAATCCAGCGCCAGCCGCTGGGCGACGGGCTACGATTTCCCGGCGGTGAAGGACGGCCGCGTCACGCGCGAGGAAGTCGAAAATCCGTTGCGCGCCACCGGCATCATGCAGGCGCTGGTGCCAAATCTCCGGCGCGAGCAGTTCAAGGATCCGCGTGTCCGCCAGGCCTTGAACTACGCCTTCGACTTCGAGGACCTGAACCGCACGCTCGCCTACAACGCCTTCAAGCGCATCGACAGCTATTTCTGGGGCACGGAGCTTGCTTCCTCGGGCCTGCCGCAAGGCCGCGAGCTGGAAATCCTGGAGGGTATGAAGGACAAGGTGCCGGCGGAGGTCTTCACCACGCCCTACACCAACCCGGTCGGCGGCGATCCGCAGAAGACGCGCGAAAACTTGCGCAAGGCGGTCGGCCTGCTGAAGGAGGCGGGCTGGGTGCTGAAGGGCAACCAGATGGTCAATGCCGCGTCCGGAAAACCGATGGCGATCGAGATCCTGCTGTCCAGCCCCTCCTTCGAGCGCACCGTCCTGCCGTTTGCCAACAGCCTCAAGAGGATCGGCATCGATGCGCGGCTGCGCACCGTCGATGCATCGCAATATACCAACCGCGTCCGCTCCTTCGATTACGACATGATCTATGTCGTCTGGGCGGAAACGCTCAATCCGGGCAACGAACAGGCCGATTATTGGGGGTCGGATGCCGCCAGCCGGCCGGGGTCGCGCAACTACGCCGGCATCGCCGATCCCGCCGTCGACGCGCTGATCAAGATGATCATCTTCGCGCCGAACCGCGACGAGCAGGTGGCGGCGATCAAGGCGATGGACCGCGTGCTGCTGGCCCACCATTTCGTCGTGCCGCTGTTTTATTCGAACAACGTGCGGATCGCCTATTGGAACCGGATTACCCACGGGCAATTTCCCGAATACGGGCTGGGTTTCCCCGCGGCCTGGTGGTCTGTCGAGGCGGCGAAGTAAAGCGAAACCGTGAAGTTCTTGCGTTCGGCCGGCGAGTGGCTACCAAATGGCATGAAACGAATCGCCCGCCGCCGCGAGCACTCTTCATCGGTTGAAGCCAGACCGGCGCAAGTGAGGAACCACGACTTGAAACTTCCCGGAGCCCCGTCCTGATGGGTGCCTATATCCTGCGCCGCCTGCTGCTGATGATCCCGACGATCGTCGGCATCATGGCCATCTCCTTTGCCGTCATCCAGTTTGCCCCGGGCGGACCGGTCGAACGCGTCATCGCCGACCTGACGGGGCAGGGCGACAGCGCCGCGGACCGCCTCTCGGGCGGTGGCGACCTCGTCAGCCAGCAGGGCATTTCCAACGAAAGCGGCAGCAGCTATCGCGGCGCCCAGGGGCTCGATCCCGATCTCGTCGCCAAGCTGGAAAAACAGTTCGGCTTCGACAAGCCGCCGCTGACGCGCTTCCTCGAGATGATGTGGAATTACATCCGCTTCGATTTCGGCGAAAGCTTCTTCCGCAATACCTCGGTCATCGACCTGATCATCGAGAAGATGCCGGTCTCGATCTCGCTCGGCGTCTGGATCCTGATCTTTTCCTACATGATCTCTATCCCGCTCGGCATCAAGAAGGCGGTCAAGGACGGCTCCACCTTCGACATCTGGACCTCGGGGGTGATCATCATCGGTTATGCCGTGCCGAGCTTCCTGTTCGGCATCCTGCTGATCGTGCTGTTTGCCGGCGGCTCGTTCTTCGACTGGTTTCCGCTGCGCGGCCTGAAATCCGACAATTTCGCCGATCTTTCCTGGTGGCAGAAGATCCTCGATTACATCTGGCACCTGGTGCTGCCGCTGATCTCGCTGTCGCTCGCCGCCTTCGCGACGACGACATTGCTCACCAAGAACTCCTTCATCGACGAGATCAAGAAGCAATATGTCACCACCGCCCGCGCCAAGGGCCTGAACGAGCGGCAGGTGCTGTACGGCCATGTCTTCCGCAACGCCATGCTGATCGTCATCGCCGGTTTCCCCGGCGCTTTCATCTCGGCCTTTTTCACCGGATCGCTGCTGATCGAAAACATCTTTTCGCTCGATGGCCTGGGCCGTCTCGGCTATCTCGCCGTGGTCAACCGCGACTATCCGATCGTTTTCGCCACGCTCTACATCTTTTCGCTGATGGGCCTGCTGGTCGGCCTGGTGTCCGACCTCATCTACACGCTGATCGACCCGCGCATCGACTTCGAGCGGAGGGACGTGTGATGGCAGGCTCAACAGTTGCCACCGCAGAACGCCAGGTCGAGGCTCCGCCGAGAAAGGGGCTGCTATCGCCCACCAATCTGCGGCGCTGGGAGAATTTCAAGGCCAACAAACGCGGCTACTGGTCCTTCTGGCTGTTCATGGTGCTTTTCATCCTCAGCCTTTGCGCCGAACTGATCGCCAACGACAAGCCGCTGATCGCCTCCTACAAGGGCGAAATCCTCTTGCCGGTGCTCGTCACCTATCCGGAAGAAAAGTTCGGCGGCTTCCTGGCCGAAACCGATTATCGCTCGCCGTTCATCGAGGACGAGATCAAGGCGAATGGCTGGCTGATCTGGCCGCCGATCCGCTACTCCTACCAGACGGCCAATTCCAACATCCCGCACTCGGCGCCGACCGCACCCTTCTGGCTGATGAGCAAGGAGGAGCGCTGCTCCGGTTATCCGCTCGGCGCTGACGACCCCAATTGCACGCTCGGCAACCTCAACTGGCTCGGCACCGACGATCAGGCTCGCGACGTCACTGCCCGGATGATCTACGGCTTCCGCGTCTCCGTGCTGTTCGGCCTGGCGCTCACCATCGCCTCGGCCATCGTCGGTGTCACGGCAGGCGCGATACAGGGATATTTCGGCGGCTGGACCGACCTGCTGATGCAGCGTTTCATCGAGATCTGGTCGTCGCTGCCGGTGCTCTACATCCTGCTGATCATCGCCGCCGTGCTGCCGCCGGGTTTCTTCATCCTGCTCGGCGTCATGCTTTTGTTTTCCTGGGTCAGCTTCGTCGGCATCGTGCGCGCCGAATTCCTGCGGGCGCGCAATTTCGAATATGTGCGTGCCGCCCGGGCACTCGGCGTCGGCAACTGGACGATCATGTTCCGCCACCTCTTGCCGAACGCCATGGTGGCGACGCTCACCTTCCTGCCCTTCATCCTCTCCGGCTCGATCACGACGCTGACCTCGCTCGACTTCCTCGGCTTCGGCATGCCGCCGGGCTCGGCATCGCTCGGCGAGATGATCGCCCAGGGCAAGCAGAACCTGCAGGCGCCCTGGCTCGGCCTCACCGCCTTCTTCACCATGTCGATCATGCTGTCGCTGCTGATCTTCGTCGGCGAAGCGGTGCGCGACGCCTTCGATCCGCGAAAGACATTCCGATGAGAACCGCATGACCGAACCCCTTCTCTCCGTCCGCGATCTTTCGGTTGCCTTTCACCAGGGCGGCAAGATCAGCACGGCCGTCGACCGGGTCTCCTTCGATATCGGGCGTGGCGAAGTGGTGGCGCTGGTCGGCGAATCCGGCTCGGGAAAATCGGTGTCGGCGAATTCGATCCTGCGGCTGTTGCCGTATCCGGCTGCGAGTCACCCGTCCGGCCAGATCCTGTTCAAGGGCCAGGACCTGCTGTCCGCATCGGATGCCAAGCTGCGCGCGGTGCGTGGCAACGACATCACGATGATCTTCCAGGAGCCGATGACCTCGCTCAATCCGCTGCACACGATCGAAAAGCAGATCAGCGAGATTCTCGAGCTGCATGCCGATCTCAGCTGGTCGGCGCGGCGCGCCCGGACGCTGGAACTGCTGAAACAGGTGGGCATCCGCGAGCCGGAAAAGCGCTTGAGCGCCTATCCCCACGAATTGTCCGGCGGCCAGCGGCAACGCGTGATGATCGCCATGGCGCTCGCCAACCGGCCGGAACTCTTGATCGCCGACGAGCCGACGACGGCGCTCGACGTCACCGTCCAGGCGCAGGTGCTCGAACTGCTGCGCGATCTGAAGAACGATCACGGCATGTCGATGCTGTTCATCACCCACGACCTCGGCATCGTGCGCAAGTTCGCCGACCGGGTCTGCGTCATGACCCAGGGGCGGATCGTCGAAAGCGGACCGGTGGAGGAGATCTTCACCAATCCGCAGCACGCCTATACCCGCCATCTGCTCGGCTCCGAGCCGCGCGGCGAACCGCCACCGTCCGACCCGTCGAAGCCGGTGGTCATCGAAGGCGACGACATCAAGGTGTGGTTTCCGATCAAGGCCGGCTTCCTGCGCAAGGTGGTCGACCACGTCAAGGCGGTGGACGGCATCGACCTGACGCTGCGCGCCGGCCAGACGCTCGGCGTCGTCGGCGAGTCCGGTTCCGGCAAAACGACGCTCGGGCTGGCGCTGACCCGCCTGATCGCCTCGCAGGGCCGCATCGCTTTTGTCGGCCAGGGCATCGACCGTTTCTCGTTCAAGGAGATGCGGCCGCTGCGCAACCAGATGCAGATCGTCTTCCAGGACCCCTTCGGCTCGCTGTCGCCGCGCATGTCGGTGGCCGATATCATCGCCGAGGGCCTGAAGGTGCATGAGCGCTCGCTGTCGTCGGAGGAACGCGACCGGCGCGTCTGCTGGGCGCTGGAAGAGGTCAACCTCGACACCGCGACCCGCTGGCGGTATCCGCACGAATTTTCCGGCGGCCAGCGGCAGCGCATCGCCATTGCCCGGGCCATGGTGCTCAAGCCGCGCTTCGTCATGCTCGACGAGCCGACCTCGGCGCTCGACATGAGTGTGCAGGCGCAGGTCGTCGATCTCCTGCGCGACCTGCAGCAGCGCCACGACCTCGCCTACCTGTTCATCAGCCACGACCTCCGGGTGGTGAAGGCGCTCGCCAACGACGTCATCGTCATGCGGTTCGGCAAGGTGGTGGAGCAGGGCGCCTCCAGCGAGATCTTCTCGGCGCCGAAGGAAGATTATACCCGCGCCCTCATGGCCGCCGCCTTCAACCTCGAAGCCGTTTCCATCGGCGGCATCAAGCAATAAGCATCGAAAGCCCCACCATGTCCCGCAAGAGCCCCGTCATCGTCGATCTCAAGTTCGATCCCGCCGTCGTCGCAAAGGCGCTGAGCACCGCCTTTGCCGACCGGGAGGTGATCAACGTCGCCGATCCCGCCACCGCCGGCCGCGATCTCGCAGGCATCGATTATGCCATCGTCTGGAACCCCGATCCGGACCTTTTCAGCCGGGCACGCGATCTCAAGGTGATCTTCTCCGGCGGCGCCGGGGTCGACAAGATCCTGTCGATGGCTGCCCTGCCGGAGGTCCCGGTCGTGCGTTTCGTCGATCCGTCGTTGACGACGCGCATGAGCGAATGGATCGTGCTGCAGTGCCTGACGCATCTCCGGCAGGTATCGGCCTACGCCCGGCAGCAGCGTGACCGGCTCTGGCACGAACTCTCCCAGCCGGCCGCCGAAGACATCACCGTCGGCGTCATGGGCCTCGGCATCCTCGGCCGCGATGCGGTGGAAAAGCTGCGGGTCATGGGGTTCAACGTTATCGGCTGGTCCCGCACGAAAAAGATCATCGACGGCGTGGAAACCTACGATACCGCCGGCCTCGAAACCTTCCTCGGCAGGACGGATTTCCTCGTCGGTCTGCTGCCGCTGACGCCCGATACCACGGGCATCTTCAACGCGCGGCTGTTTGCCGGTCTGCGGCAGGGCGGCGCGCTCGGCAAACCCGTCTTCATCAATGCCGGGCGCGGCCGCAGCCAGGTGGAAACCGACCTGATCGCCGCATTGAACGCCGGGGTGCTTGGTGCCGCATCGCTCGACGTCTTCGAACAGGAGCCCTTGAGCCCGGAAAGCCCGATCTGGGCCATGGACAACGTCGTTCTGACCCCGCATGCCGCAGCGGCATCGGACGAACGGGCATTGTTCCGCTACGTCGAAAGCCAGATCCGGCAGTTCGAGCAGGACGGCTCCCTGGGCAATCTCGTCGATCGGACCGTCGGTTACTAGGCAAACGGTCCACGCCGCCTGTCGGCAGGTTCAATTTCAGCAGCTTCAAGGCGACATTTTCGCCGGGGCGCCCGAAAACTGTGCAACCGCTCTGGACTTCGTGGCCGGTTTTTTTGATAACATCGGTCATTCATTCGCTTGCGCGTCGTCTTCGCGACTCACGGGCAGCAAAACGGTTGGCCGCATGCGGTGAAGGCGGATTTCCATGACGAAGACAGACATTGCTACACGCGTCTACAATCACACCTGGAAGCTCGATCCGATCATCCGCAGCCTGATCGATACCGATTTTTACAAGCTTCTGATGCTGCAGATGATCTGGAAGCTCTATCCCGACGTCCGCGCTACTTTCTCATTGATCAACCGCACCAAGACCGTGCGCCTTGCCGACGAGATCGATGAGCAGGAACTGCGCGAGCAGCTGGACCATGCGCGGACGCTGCGGCTCTCCAAGAAGGAGATGATCTGGCTATCAGGCAACACGTTTTATGGCAAGGCGCAGATCTTCGAGCCGGAGTTCATCTCCTGGCTCTCCAATTTCCAGCTGCCCGAATACGAACTCTCCAAGAGCGACGGGCAATATATCCTCAATTTCCACGGCAACTGGGTCGAAACCACCATGTGGGAGATCCCGGCGCTCGCCATCATCAACGAGTTGCGCTCGCGCGCCGCAATGAAGGCGCTCGGGCTCTTCACCCTCGACGTGCTTTATGCCCGCGCCAAGGCGAAGATGTGGTCGAAGGTCGAGCGGTTGCGGCTGTTGCCTGGGCTGCGCATCTCCGATTTCGGCACCCGCCGCCGTCACAGCTTCCTGTGGCAGCGCTGGTGCGTCGATGCCTTGAAGGAAGGCATCGGTTCGCGGTTCACCGGTACCAGCAACGTGCTTCTGGCCATGGATTCCGATCTCGAAGCCGTCGGCACCAATGCCCACGAACTGCCGATGGTCGCCGCGGCTCTCGCCGAAACCGACGAGGCACTGGCGGCCGCCCCCTACAAGATCCTGCGCGACTGGAACAAGCTTTACGGCGGCAACCTGCTGATCGTACTGCCCGATGCTTTCGGCACGGCCGCTTTCCTGCGCGATGCGCCGGAATGGGTGGCCGACTGGACCGGCTTCCGCCCCGACAGCGCCCCGCCGATCGAAGGCGGCGAGAAGATCATCGCCTGGTGGGAAAAGATGGGTCGCGATCCGCGCCAGAAACTGCTGATCTTCTCCGACGGGCTGGATGTCGACGCCATCGTCGATACCTACCGGCATTTCGAGGGCCGGGTGCGCATGAGCTTCGGCTGGGGAACGAACCTCACCAACGATTTCGCCGGCTGCGCCCCGAAGACCATCGAGGGCCTGAAGCCGATCTCGATCGTCTGCAAGGTGGTCGATGCCAATGGCAGGCCGGCCGTCAAGCTGTCCGACAATCCGCAAAAGGCGACCGGCGATCCGAAGGAAGTCGAGCGATATCTGAAATTTTTCGGTCAGGAGGATCGGGTCGATCAAAAAGTCCTTGTTTAGGGCGATCGCTGACGATGTGATGTAATATGCTGACGAAAAAAGGCAAATACGGTCTCAAGGCGCTGAACCATCTAGCGCGGCTTGGTCCTGGCAGTTCGGCGCTGAGCAGCGAGATCGCCGCCGGCAACAACATTCCGAAGAAATTTCTCGACACTATCCTGCTTGAGTTCCGCAATGCCGGCATCCTTCGCTCCAAGAAGGGACCGGGAGGCGGCTACGCACTGTCGAAACCGGCATCGGAAATCCGCATCGGCCACGCGATCCGCGTCCTTGACGGGCCGCTGGCGCCGATCCGCTGTGCCAGCCGCACCGCCTATGAGGCGTGCGACGACTGTTCCGATCCGGAAACCTGCGAAGTCCGCCGCTCGATGAGCACGGTGCGCAATGCCATCGCCGATATCCTCGACAACATGACGCTGGAAGATTTCATCCGCGATCAGCCCTTGGCGAAAAACTCCGCGTAACGCTCCGGCTTGAACCCGACGATGATCCGGCCATCAGCCTCCAGCACCGGGCGCTTGATCATCGATGGCTGGGCAAGCATCAGGACGATCGCCCTGCTTTCGTCCAGATCCGCCTTCTGAGCCTCGTCCAGTGCCCGGAAGGTCGTCCCGGCACGGTTGAGCACTGTATCCCACCCGCAGGCCGCCGACCAGCGCTGCAGCTGCTCTGTTGTAACACCTTCCGACTTGTAGTCGTGGAAATGATAGGTCACGCCTTGGCTGTCCAGCCAGGTGCGGGCCTTCTTCATCGTGTCGCAATTCTTGATGCCGTAGAGCGTGATTGTCATGGCGGACCTTTGCAGGGACGTTCCTGGATATGACGGCTGCTCTACCAGAGACGGCAAGGCTTCAACATCCGGATTGGCGTTTTCGCTGTGGATTGCCGGGATCGGCAGCCGAAGGCGGCGCGGGGCGGCCATGAGACGATGGCCGGGTGCAGCAGAAAATTTGAAATGAAGAGAGGTCGATCGGGCACACGAACGGTAAGCGCGTGCCCTGGAAGGTCAGTTCAGGCTATCGCTGTCGTTCAGTGCGGCAAGCAGGGCGTCCTGCGTTGCATAGCCAGCGAGATAGAGATCGATCGCGGCACTGGCGGCGCTCACGCCTTCCTGGCTGCGCAGGCTGATGCGGCGTTCGGCGCACCAGGAAAAGACGGCGCCTGTGAGAACGTCTACTTCATCGTAGACAAGCGCGGATGTAAGGCTTTGGAACATAAAGGGGTCTCCGGTGGGTGAAAGCGGTTCGGACTGCTTCAGGGTGAGACTTCCGGAGATTTTTTCAATCGCGATTACGGCGCGCAGTTAACGGATGACACGAGCACGTCCCGTTCTGCAACATCGCAGTCGATACCGGCTATACGGTCGGAAAATCAGAGGCCGGATGCTTTCGTCAGGTTGACGCGGAAGCGATCGCGGCGGCGCTGATACCGCCGGGTCATCTCCGCCGAGGCATGGCCGAGCTGCTTCTGGACATAGCGTTCGTCGACCTCCGCCGAGGAGGCGAGGCCGGCACGCAAGGAGTGGCCCGAGAATTTCAACAGCCGCTCCCCTTCGGTCAGGTCGCCGCGCACGCCCGCGGCCATCGCCGCCTTCTTCACGAGCCGTGCGACATGCTTGTCGTTCAGCCGCTCGGCATCGACCAACTTGCCCAGGCCGATCACCCGGCGGAACAGCGGACCGTGGCCGATGCGGCCGAGATGCAGCCAGGTTTCCAGCGCCACGACGGGACAGGTGGCATCCGAAGAGCCCTTGCCGATCTCGACCTCGCGCCACCCGGTCTTGCCACGCAGGGTCACGACGATGCCCTTGTCGAGGATCTCGATCCAGCCGGCACCATCCTCGGTCTGCTCGCGGCCGCAATCGAGCCCGACGATCTCCGACCGGCGAAGACCGCCGGCAAAACCGATCAGCAGGATGGCGCGGTCGCGCAGGCCGCGCAGGCTGCCGCGATCCAGCGTTTCCAGCATGGCGATCAGATCTTCCGGCAGGATCGCCTCTTTCTGCTCCGGCGGGCGGGCATGCGCCCGGCGAATACCGGCAAGCACGGTGGCGATGTGGCGGTCGCGCCGGTCCAATGTCAGGCCGCGCTGGGCAAAATTCCACGACAGCGCCGAAAGCCGCCGTTCGATGGTGCTGACGGAGGATTTGACGCCCGTGCCGTCTCCCGAGGCGAGCGCGGTGATGTAAAGCCCGATCGTCTGCGGCTGCGGCGGCATCGCTGCCAGCCCCTTGCGCCGGCACCAGGAGGAAAAGTGCTTCCAGTCGGAGGCGTAGGCCCGCCGGGTGTTGTCGGACGACGATTTGCGCACATAGTCGCGCGCCCGGTCGGTCAGATCAGCCAGATGACCGGGCATGCCGGCGGTGGTCGCCTCCAGCATGCCGCCGGCTTCGTCGGCGGCGGACACGGCATCATCATCATCGAATTCGCGGTTCATCGCCCTGGCCCTTCCGCCGTGCCGCCCGGAGGTGGCCTTGAAGCATCGTGCTGCAACACAGAATCATGTTTCGTTCTCTTTTCTCATGGAGCATGGCCGGCAATCAAGAGTCCTTGCGCGGATCGACCGAAAGCGGTTTTTTTTCCTTGAATTTCCGGTGCCAGCTTGCCAATTGAGGGCGGAAAGAGATTGCAAGGAGGATCGAGAAACGATGAGCGGTGCAGAGAAATCCGTCGAGAATCACGTCTTCGAAGCCGATGTGGCGCGACTGCTGCACATGATGGTGCATTCCGTCTATTCCGATAAGGACGTTTTCCTTCGTGAGCTGATTTCCAACGCCGCCGATGCCTGCGAAAAGCTGCGCTACGAGGCGATCGGCCGGCCGGAACTTCTGTCGGAAGACCCTTCCGCCCGTATCACCCTCACCCTCGATGAAGAAAACGGTCGTGTCGTCATCGAGGACAACGGCATCGGCATGAGCCGCAACGACCTTGTCGAAGCGCTGGGCACCATCGCCCGCTCCGGAACCCGGGCTTTCATGGACATGGTCGAGGCCGCCAAGGGCAAGGACGGCGCGCAGCTGATCGGCCAGTTCGGTGTCGGCTTCTATTCCGCCTTCATGGTTGCCGATCGCGTCGATGTCGTCTCTCGCCTCGCCGGCGCCGACGAGGCCTGGACGTGGTCTTCCGATGGCAAGGGCAGCTACACCGTTTCACAGGTCGACCTCGCCGATGCCCCGAAGCGCGGCACACGCGTTACCCTTCACCTGCTGGAGGACGCCAGAACCTATGCGTCGCGCTGGACGGTCGAACGTATCGTCAAGGAGCAGTCGGGCCATGTGCCGGTCCCAATCGACCTCGTCGAAAAACCCGGCGGCGAAGCCAGCCGCATCACCGATGGCTCGGCGCTCTGGACCCGCTCGAAGAGCGAGATCAGCAAGGAAGAATATGCCGATTTCTACCGCGGCATCTCCGGCCAGTACGACGAGCCGGCGCTGACCGTGCATTTCCGCGCCGAAGGCCGGCACGAATATACCGCGCTGGCGTTCGTCCCCGGCTCGCAGCCTTTCGATCTTTTCGATCCCGACCGCAAGGGACGGATGAAGCTTTACGTCAAGCGCGTCTTCATCACCGACGACGCCGACCTTCTGCCGCGTTACCTGCGCTTCGTCCGCGGACTGGTGGATACCGCCGACCTGCCGCTCAACGTCTCGCGCGAAATGATCCAGGAAAGCCCGATCCTGGCGGCGATCCGCAAAGGGTTGACCAGCCGCGTGCTGACCAGCATCGAAAAGCTGGCGGACAACGAACCCGAGACGTTCGCGACGCTGTGGGAAACCTTCGGTAGCGTGCTGAAGGAGGGAATCTACGAGGATTACGAGCGCCGCTCGCAATTGCTGGCGTTGGCCCGTTTCCGCACCACCACGTCGGAAGAGGCGACACGCAGCCTGGCCGACTACGTGAAGAACATGAAGGAAGGCCAGGGCGCGATCTATTATCTCACCGGCGGCAGCCTGGCGCAGCTAAAAGCCTCGCCGCAACTCGAAGGTTTTCGCGCCCGCGGCATCGAGGTGCTGCTGCTGTCCGATCCGGTCGACAGCTTCTGGGTAACGTCGGCGCCGGATTTCGACGGCAAGTCGCTCAAATCCATCACGCAGGGTGCTGCTGAACTTGCCGATATCAAGAAGCTCGACGGCGAAGAATCGAAGCCGGGCGACACGCCGCCGACCATTGCCAATTTCCTGGCTTTTGCCAAGGCAACACTCGGTGACGCCGTCTCGGATGTGCGGGCCTCGGACCGCCTGACGGAAAGCGCCGTCTGCCTGGTCGCACCGGAGCACGGCCCTGACCGCCAGCTCGAAAAAATTCTGCAGGGTGCGGGGCGGCTGGATTCCGCGGCCAAGCCCATCCTGGAGATCAATCCCGACCATGCTTTGGTCAGGTCGATTGCCGACAGCGGCAAGGACGAAGATTTCCGCAAGGATGCCGTCCTGCTGCTCTTGGATCAGGCCCGTGTGCTCGACGGCGACAAGCCGACAGATCCGCGCGCCTTTTCCGACCGTCTGGCCCGCATCGTCGAGCGCGCGCTGAAGGGATGAGAAAGAGGTGGGGCCGGCTGCAGCGGCCGGCCCCCGTTTTCATTCAGGTGAAGAAAATTCCATCCTTGATGGCCGGCGCCACGCCCTGGACATTCTCCCGACTTTCCGAGAAATTCGCCAGCAACCATGCCCGAGAAGCGCCATCGGCCAGTTCATCCGTCCAGTAATCGACACCGCCGGCTTCACCGGCACGGCCGAGCACATTGTAATAAAGCTCTTCGACGAATTCCTGGTTGGAAAGATTGGAACCATAGATATCGCGGAATTCCCTTGAACCGATAAAATCGGAAGCAACCTTGATCAGGGAAACGCCGTGGTCGAGCGTGTCGATCCAGTAGGACAGGCCGCCGGCATCCGGCGTGCGATCGAAAGCTGCCTGATAGATACGGTAGGCCTGTCCGGCAGCCCCGTCCAGATCGAAAGCCAATGTGCCGTTGGCGAACTCAAGGCGTTCGATAGAGAACAGCGTATCGATGCCGTCATTGACGGTGTTGCCGAAATCCCGCACCTCGAACTCCTGGTTCGAGCGGACGATCACGTCGTAATCGGCGGCGCGGCCGCTGAAAACAACCGTATCCAGATTCGGGCCGCCATAAAAAACCTCGTCGCGGGGGGAAGAATAGAAAAGCATCGGCGTTCTCCAATTTCACATGGGACTTATTTAGCACTTTCCAGATGAATTGGATGTGAACCAATAGTTATCAAGAGGTTAAGATCAAATTTCTGCCCGCAGCACCGATGGTGGCATCGCTTTGCCCCACATGTCTTTCCCCGCTTGACACAAAAGAACAGATAATATCAATATATAAAAAATGGAAAAATAATTTCACGAGGGATATATGCGCATTGATCTTGCCGGCAAGATCCTGCTCGTCACCGGCAGCACGCAAGGAACCGGTGCGCGCGTGGCCGAGGTCGCCGCGGCATCCGGCGCCGCCGGGATAACCATTTGCGGCCGCAACGAAGCCCAGGGAAAAGCGCTGTCGGCCGCCTTGACGGATACCGGATGCCCGACACTGTTCGTCGCCGCCGATCTTGCCGATCCCAGCGCGCCAGAGCATGTGGCGGCTACGGCACTGGCGCATTTCGGCAGGCTCGACCTGCTGGTGAACGCGGCAGGCGCCACCGACCGGGCATCGATCCTCGATGGTACGGTGGCCGACTGGGAGCGGCTGTTTGCCCTCAACGCCCGCGCGCCGTTCTTCCTCATGCAGGCCTTCGTCCGCCACCTGCTGCAACGCGGCGCGCCGGGTGCCATTGTCAACATCCTGTCGATGAACGCGCATTGCGGCACGCCGGACCTGGCGATCTACGCGGCAAGCAAAGGCGCGCTGGCGACCCTGACGAAAAATGCCGCCAATGCCCATCTTGCCGACCGCATCCGCGCCAACGGCATCAACATGGGATGGGCAGCAACGCCTGCCGAGCACCGCATGCAATCGGAGCTTCTCGGCAAGGGAGCCGACTGGCAGGCGCATGCCGCCGCCGGAATGCCGCTCAAACGAATGTTGACCGTCGACGAAGTGGCGCAACTGGCGCTCTTTCTGCTCAGCGATCTTTCCGGCCTGCTCACCGGCGCCATCGTCGATCTGGAGCAGGCCGTGGTCGGCGCACCCAGCGTGGCAAGGGACTGCTGACGATGCGCTCCATCTCTTCGCCGCCAGTCCGTCTCAGCACGCAGAGCCTCGTGGAATTGCCAGCGGCGATCCGCCGCCCGGGATACGATCGCAGTCGCCTGAAAGCCGGCATCGTCCATATCGGCGTCGGCGCCTTCCATCGCTGCCACCAGGCCGAATATACCGACGACGCGCTGGAGGCCGCCTTCGGGGATTGGGGCATCGTCGGCATCAACCTCAAGCCGCCCTCACTGTCACCCATGCTCGATCCGCAGGACGGGCTCTATTGCCGGGAATTGCGCAACAACGGCACCGTCGAACGGCGGATCATCGGCGCCCTGCAGACGAACATTTCCGTGCTCGACACCGGCAGCGATCCCGCACGGCAGACATTGGCCGCGGCGCTGCGGAGGACGGCAGCGCCTGACATACGGGCGATCACCCTGACGATCACCGAAAAGGGCTATTGCCATATCCCTGCCACCGGCGAGCTGGATTTCGATCACCCCGCTATCGTCCACGATATCCGCCATCCCGAACAGCCGGTGTCCGCACCGGGTTTCCTGGCGCGGGCGCTCGCCATGCGCTTCGAGCAAGGACATCCGCCACCGGCCGTCATCAGTTGCGACAACGTGCCCGGCAACGGCGACACGCTGCGGCACTGCGTGCTCGCCCTGGCAGAACGGATCGATCCGCGTCTCGGCGACCGCATCCGCAGCGACGTCACCTTCGCCAATTCCATGGTCGACCGCATCGTGCCCGCCACGCGGCCGGACTATCTCGACGCCTTCGAAGCCGATACAGGCCTTCGCGACGAGGCCCTGGTTGCCGGGGAACCCTATCGCATGTGGGTGATCGAGACCGATGGCCAGACCGTGCTGCCGCCCTGGGATCTGGCCGGCGCTCTCTATGTCCCCAACGTCGAACCCTACGAAATTCTCAAGATGCGGGTGGTCAACGGCATCCAGTCCAACCTCTGCCAGCTCGGTTTTCTTTCCGGCATCGAATTCATGTCCGGCGTGCTCGCCGATCCGGTCTTTGCCGCCTTTGCCCGCTGCACGATCGCGCGGGAAGTGCTGCCGCACCTGCCGGCCGTCGCCGGCATCGATCCGGCCGCCTATCTCGACGAGGCCATCGAGCGGCTGACCAATGCCGACCTCAAGCACCGGACGGCGCAGATTTCCACCGACGGCTCGCAAAAGATCCGGCAGCGGCTGCTGGAGCCGATCCGGGCGGCAATCCGGGCCGGCACGCCCTGCGATGGGCTTCTGCTCGGCGTTGCCGGCTGGATGGCTTATGCCGCGGGCCGGAACTGGCGGGGAGAACCCCACGACGTCCACGACCCGCTGACAGTGAAGACCACGGCCATCGGCCGTTCCTGCGGCAGCGATGCGAAAGCCATGGTGAACGCATTTCTCGATCTGGAAGCCGTCTTCGGACACGATCTCAAGGCGAACCCGCAGATCGCGGCAAGGCTTGCCACACTGCTGGCGCAGCTGCAGCAGGCACCGGCCCGTAATGTGGTTGCCGAGTTCATGACCAGCAATTGAATCCATCTGCAGAAAAACGCGTCGACGAAGGAGGAGAAATCCATGCGTACGATCAAAGGCCCCGGCCTGTTTCTGGCCCAGTTCGCGCAGGATACCGTGCCGCATAACTCCCTGGAGTCGATTGCCGCCTGGGCGCGCGATTACGGCTACAAGGGCATCCAGATCCCCACCTGGGATCGCCGCCTGTTCAATCTCGACCTCGCTTATGACAGCGAAACCTATTGCGACGAACTGAAGGGCAAGCTCGCCGATATCGGCATCGCCATCACCGAATTGTCGACGCATTTCCAGGGCCAGATGGTTTCGGTGCACCCGGCCTACGACCTGATGTTCGACGGCCAGTGCCCGCCGGACCTGCGCGGCAATCCGGAAAAACGCCGGCACTGGGCGGCCGACCAGGTGCGCAAGGCCGCTACCGTATCGCGGCGGCTCGGATTGACGGAACACGTTACGTTCTCCGGTGCGCTGGCCTGGCCTTATTTTTATCCCTATCCGCAACGGCCGGCTGGCCTGATCGAGGAATGCTTTGCCGAGCAGGGCCGGCGCTGGCGGCCGTTGCTCGATGCCTATGAGGAGGCCGGCGTCGATCTCTGCTTCGAAATCCACCCGACCGAAGACATTTTCGACGGCGATACCTTCGAGATGTTCCTCGATGCTGTCGACGGCCACGCACGCTGCAACATCAATTACGACGCCAGCCACTTCATCAAGCAGGCGATGGATTACATCGGCTTCATCGACGTCTACCACGAGCGCATCAAGATGTTTCACGTCAAGGATGCCGAATTCAATCCCACGGCGCGCCAGGGCGTGTTCGGCGGCTACAAGGGCTGGCTGGAACGCGCCGCCCGCGACCGCTCGCTCGGCCACGGTCAGGTGGATTTCAAGGCGGTGTTTTCCAAGATGGCGCAGTATGATTTTGCCGGCTGGGCGGTCTACGAATGGGAATGCTGCCTGCAACATCCCGAAATCGCCGCCCGCGCGGGCTCGGATTTCATCGCCCGGCATATCATCGAAGTGACCGACCGCGCCTTCGACGATTTTGCCGCCACCGGCGCCGACATGGCCGTCAACCGCGCCCTGCTCGGCATGAAAGGATAAGGCCATGGTCTATGCGACGGCAGACGGGCGGACGGAAACGCGCCTGCGGCTCGGCATGGTGGGCGGCGGGCGCGGTGCTTTCATCGGCGCGGTGCATCGCATGGCGCTGAGGCTCGACGACAAGGCAGTGCTGGTGGCCGGCGCCTTTTCGTCGGATGCCGAGCGCGGCCGGCTTTCGGCCGAAGATCTCGGCATTGCCGCAGAGCGCAGCTATCCCGACTTCGAGACCATGGCGCAGGCGGAAAGCGCCCGCGAGGACGGCATCGAGGCGGTCATCATCGTCACGCCCAACCACTTGCATGCGCCGGCCGCAAAAGCCTTCCTGCAGCATGGCATCGACGTCATCTGCGACAAGCCGCTTTCGGCGACGCTCGAAGAGGCCGAAGAGCTGGCGCAACTGGCGGAAAAGAGCGGCCTCGTCTTCGCCGTGACGCTCAACAACACGGGTTACGCCATGGTGCGCGAGGCGCGGGCCATGGTTCAGGGCGGCGCACTCGGCGCCATCCGCATCGTGCGGACCGAATATATCCAGGACTGGCTGACCCAGGCCATCGACGCCGAAGGCCAGAAGCAGGCGGAATGGCGCACCAATCCCGCCCGCGCCGGCCGCTCCGCCTGCCTGGCCGATATCGGCGTGCATGCCTACAGCCTGGCGCAGTTCGTCACCGGCATGCTGCCGGAAGCGGTTGCGGCCGACCTCACCACCTTCGTGCCCGGACGACGGCTGGACGACAACGCCCATGTGCTGATGCGCTATGCCGGCGGTGCGCGCGGCGTACTGATCGCCAGCCAGGTCTCTCCCGGCAACTACAACCGTCTTTCGCTGAAAGTCTACGGCGACAAGGGCGGGCTGGAGTGGCACGGGCACGAGCCGGAACTGCTGCGCTTCGCCCGCTTCGGCGAGCCGACCCGCATTCTCACCCGCGGCGGCGCGGCACTCGGGCCGGATGCGCAATCGGCTTCGCGCATGCCGGCGGAACACCCCGAAGGCTATATCGAGGGTTTCGCCAATCTGTATGTCGATGCCGTCTCGCTGATCGCCGCGCGGCGTCGCGGCGCGCCAAAAGCCTCCTTCACCGTGCCGACGGTGCAAGACGGGCTGGCGGGGATGCGCTTCATCGAAGCCGCCGTGGATTCGCATGAGGCCGGCGGGACATGGAAAACGATTAGCTGAGCCGCATTGAGCGATTGCCGCTGGTTGCGTTCGCCGCAACAGGGCTTCCGGCAAACGGCCGTAGCGGTCCCGCGGTCAGGAATGGTGCGCGTATAATAGAAAATACTCACACGGCACAGGCCGGAGAAGGATAAGGATCGTGTCTGCGGAAAACGGGCCGGATGTTGCAGCGACAGCCATCGAGGATTATTCCAGCCTGGTGGCGGCGTTGACCGAGCGAAAATCGAAACTCAGCAAGCGCCTGCAGCAGACGGCGCAATTCTTCCTCAACAATCCGGAGGACGTGGCGATCTACACCATCGTCGAGCTCGCCCGCCGCGCCGGCGTGCAACCGTCCACCATCACCCGTTTCGCCAAGGAAATCGGCTTCGAGCGCTTCAGCGACCTGCAGAACGTCTTCCGCCAGCGCCTCGTCGGCCCGCGCATGACCTATTCCGCCCGCGTCAAGGCGATCACCGGCCAGCCGCGCGTACAGGATCCGGGCGAGATGGATTTCGAGGACCCGAGCGGCGTCTTCGACACCTTCGTGCAGGCGGCCATGGATGCGCTGGTGCGTTTTCGCGAGGATATCGACCGCGACGAACTGCGCGCCTTCGTTGCCGCCCTGCTGGAGGCCGGCGCCATCCACATTGCCGCGGCCCGCGGCGCCTTCGGCGTCGGCGTCTATTCCTATTATGGCTTTTCCCGTGTCGGCAAACGGGCGCATCTCATCGACAATCTCGGCTCGATGCGCGAACAGCAACTCTCGGCCATCGCCCCGGGCGACGCCATGCTGGTCATCACCTTCGACGACTACACCCCGGAGACGGTGGAACTGGCGCGGGCGGCGCACCACAAGGGCGTGCCGCTGATGGTGATCACCGACAACGAACTCAGCCCCGTCGCCAAGCTCGGCCGGCATACGCTGTATGTCAAGGAAGCCCGGCTCGGGCATTTCCGCTCGCAGGTGCCGGCCATGGTGCTGTGCCAGTCGATCATCGTCAGCCTCGGCCACCAGATTGCCCGGGCGAACGAGGATCCCGAAGCGCGCCACGATCTCCCGGAGCCGGACGACGCGCTTTAAGCCTCTGTTTCTACGCAGTTTCGGACACTAAATCGTCGCTGGAACGCCCTATAGAAGCGCCTCTTCCTCCATGCCGGTGATGATACGCTCCACCTCATCCACCGAAGTGACTTTCGGATCGATATTGTCCGCCACCACCTGGCCATGCCGCATCACCACGATCCGGTCGACGACCTGGAAGACGTGGTGGATGTTGTGGGCGATCAGGATGCAGGCGTGATCGGTATCGCGGGCGCGACGGACGAAATTCAGGACACCGCGGGTTTCCGCTACCCCGAGATTGTTGGTCGGCTCGTCGAGGATAATCAACTCGCTGTCGAAATGCATGGCGCGGGCGATGGCCACCGCCTGGCGTTCGCCGCCGGAAAGCATGCCGATCGGCGTGTCCGGCGGAATGTTTTTCGAAATGCCGACCTGTTTCAGGAGTTCCCGCGAGACTTCGTTCATCTTCGCGGTATCCAGCCGGCCGAGGATGGCCGGGCCGATGGTCGGCTCGCGGCCGAGGAAAAGGTTGCGGGCGATGGAAAGCTGCGGCACCAGGGCGGAATCCTGATAGATCGTCTCGATGCCGTTGGCGATGGCATCGTTGGTGCTCTTCATCTTCACCTTCCGACCGGAGATATAGATGTCGCCGCTTGAGGCCGGCACGGCGCCGGACAGCACCTTGATCAGCGTCGACTTGCCGGCGCCGTTGTCGCCGAGCAGGCCGACGATCTCCCGGCGGTTGACGACAAGATTGACGTCCTTCAGCGCCTGCACGCGGCCATAAAATTTGCCGATATTTTCCATGCGGATCAGTTCTTCGGCCATGTCTTACGTCCCTGCCTGGTGACGGCGTTCGAGCCAGGAATGCAAAGCCATCATGCCGAGGATGATCGCCCCGATGAAGATGTTGTAGGCCAGCCCCGGAACGCCCACCATGATGATGCCATTGCGCATGGTGCGCAGGATGAAGATGCCGAGCACCGTGCCGATGATCGTGCCGCGGCCGCCGGTCAGCGCCGTGCCGCCGATGACCACCATGGCGATGACCTCCAACTCGTAACCGGTGCCGCTGTTGGGATTGGCCGCCGAGGTGCGGATGGAGCTGATGATGCCGGAAAAGCCGGCCAGCGTGGCCGACAGCATGAACAGCGCCACCTTGGTCTTCTCCACGCCGACGCCGCGGGCACGCGCCGCCCCCGGATTGCCGCCGGCCGCCTGGATCCAGTTGCCGGCTTTCGTCCTGTTCAGGACGTAGCCGAGCACCAGCACCGCAAGGACGAACCAGAACAGCGACATGTAGATGCGGAACGGCCCGATATTGAAGCTGCCGACCAGGATATCGGCAAGGAACGAGCCACCCGCAGACCATGTCCGCTGCGGAAAGCCGTCGGTCACGAACAGGGCGGTGCCACGCACGACGAGCAACATGCCGAGCGTCACCAGGAACGACGGGATCTTCAGCCGCGCCACGAACCAGGCGTTGGCCATGCCGATCAGCGACGCCACGAGAAGCGCCACGAAGAAGGCAAGGCCAAGCGGCATGATCTCGCTGTTGAACAACGTCCACATCAGCACCGGTGCGAAACCGAACACGGAGCCGACCGAAAGATCGAATTCGCCCGCCGTCATCAAAAGCGTCATCGCCAGCGCGATCAGCCCCAGCTCGACGGTGAAGGCCAGCGTGTTGGAAATATTCTGCGGCGACAGGAAATTCGGATTGATCGCAGTAAAGATGGCGATTTCCAGCGCCAGCAGCACGAAAGGCCCGAATTCCGGCTTGGCGATCAGGTTTCGCAAAAAGTATTGATTGTTCACAATGCAACGCCTCGTCCAGGAGAAATGGCAGCCGGCGGCAATACCGCAGGCTTGAAGCGAGAAAGGCGGCTGCGGAAACGCACCGCGGCCGCCGTCTTCATCTTACTTCTGGCCGCCCTTCAGGACGTCGTCGTAAATCTGCGCCGTATCCTTTTCGTAGAGGGCGCCGACGATGACGTTGAAGCCGGTCGGGATACCGCTCTTGGCCATCGAGGCGAGCGACAGGCCGACATAGCTGGTCGCCTGCGGGTCCTGCCACTGTGCGGCGTTGACATACCCTTCCTTGACCTCGCCGGTGGTGTCGAGCGAGTTGCCCCAGCCGACGACCGGGATTTCGCCCGGCTTGACGCCGACCTGGTCGAAGACGCGCTTGATGGAGCCGGTGACGAGGTCGCCGAGACCGATGATCGCCTTCACCTTGGTGCGGTTGGCGGTGAGATAATCCGACATACGGGTGATGATCTCGGCCTGGTCGAGCGTTGCATCCGTCACTTCCCAGGTGATGTTCAGCGGCTTGAAGACGCTGGCGATGCCTTCCTCTTCCTGCACGCCATAAGTAGCGCCGGGCACCTCGACCGGCATCCAGACGAAATCCCCCGATTTCACCAGGCCCTTGTCGACCAGATATTGCGCCCAGTTCTTGCCGTAGACGACGAGGTCGCCGCCGACATAGGCGTCGAAGCTCGCCGTCGGATCCGGCGTGTTGATGTTGATGATCGGGATCTTGGCGGCATTGGCTTCCTTCGCCACCTCGACGAGGCTGCCCGGATCGGGGCTGCTGGTGACGATGCCGTCGGCACCGGCGGCGATCGCCGCGCGGATGGCTTCCTGGTGCGACGGCACGTCGCCGCTGTGGAAGGAAGTGTTGACGGTGTTGCCGGTATCCGTGGCCCACTGCTGTGCGCCCTGCAGGAAGTAGGTCCAGACCGGATCGGCCGGCGAACCATGCGAGACCCAGTAGAAGGTTCTTTTTTCCTGAGCGGCGGCAACCGTCACCGATGCCGCCAGCGCGACACCCGCGATCAACAATTTGAGCTTTCCAAGCACGTCGTTCTCCTCCTCTTGATTGATTGCCGGTGGCCGCCAGCTGCTGGCCGCGACAGGGCGTGTCCCTCCTCAAGAACATCGCCGGGGGAGAATGGCAAATTATTTTCCAATCTTCAATATATGAAAATCCGGAATGAATTTTATGCGCAATGCCATATATAAGCCGGGCATGACACGCCAAACGCGCATTATCGCCCGAGATGCCACGGGCGTGACATGCCGCCCGCAGCCAACTGGATCTTCAGATCGCCAGTTCCGAGGAAAGCGACTTGTGCCGGTTCAGGGCATCCACGAGCGCCGGCACGGTACGATGTCCTTCGCGGAACATGTTGACGAGCGCCGATGCAGCAAGTTCGCCACCGATGCTGTCCAGGGCGATGCCGCGTTCTTCGCACCAGGTTTCCAGAGCCGTCCGCAGGATATCGAGGTCTGCAGGACCGAAGGCCATGTGCAAGAAATGTAAACTACGCATATCTTTCCAACTGTTTTGACGCGACTTTCCGCCAACCGGATACGGGCGGGACGAGGCTGACATAGGAAACCCCTCCTCGTCTTCAAGAGCACCTTCGCAAGCTTTTGGAAACCATGTGCGACGTCGCGTCGCGGCACCATAGGTGATGGAAACCGCAAGCATTGTCATCCGTTGAATCGGCTGCCTAAAATAAGCTCTCTTCACGGTAAATTGACAGGCGCTACGAATTGCAGTTGCACCCATTGCAGTTGTGCCAGAAGAAGCGGATTTCCAGCATGCAGGCCATCGAAGAAGAAATGCTCGTTCCGGACGAAGCGGCGACCGGCGGACCATCGCCACTCATCGGATTTATCAGGAGGTTCAGGACGATTCTCGTCGCCATCGCCGTCGTCGCCGTCTTCGCCCTCGTTGCCGTGGCGATCGTCCACCTGACTGCGGAAGTACAATATGACGATGTGCTGGCGGCGCTTGCTGCAACCAGTTGGGCGGACGTGGCGCTTGCCCTGCTGTTCACCGGGCTCAGCTTTCTGTCGCTGATCTGCTACGACCTGAACGCATTACGGTATATCGGCAGGAAGCTGCCGCTGGCGCATGTGGCGCTGACCGCCTTCAGCGCCTATGCCGTCGGCAATACGGCCGGTTTCGGCGCCCTGAGCGGCGGGGCGATCCGCTACCGTGCCTATTCACGGCTCGACGTTGCGCCGGAGGATATCACCCGGGTCGTCGCTTTCGTCACGCTGGCCTTCGGCCTCGGGCTTGCGGCCGTCTCCTCCATCGCCGGATTGCTGATCGCCGGCGACGTCGCACCGCTGGTGGGCCTGCATCCCTGGCTGCTGCGGGCCATCGCGGCGGCAATCCTCATCGCCCTTGGTGTTGCGGTTTTCCTCGGCCGCGAAGGTCATGTGCTGCGGCTCGGGCCGTTTTCCGTCCGGATGCCGGATGCCGGCACCTGCCTGCGGCAACTGCTGATCACGGCGCTCGACATCGCCGCCTCGGCATCGGTTCTGTATGTGCTGCTGCCGCAGGCCGACATCGGCTGGCCGGCATTCGTCGCCGTGTTCGCCATCGCCGTCGGCATCGGCGTATTGAGCCATGTCCCGGCCGGGCTGGGCGTGTTCGAGACCGTCATCATCGCGTCGCTTGGCAGTTCGATCAGCGTCGATGCCGTTCTCGGATCGCTGGTGCTCTACCGGGTCATCTACCACGTCATTCCGCTGCTGCTGGCGATCATCGCGGTCAGCGGCACAGAGCTGTGGCAGCTGACACGCCATCCGGTCGCCTCCAGCATCCGCCGTGTCGGCGGGCGGCTGTCGCCGCTGCTGCTCGCCACGCTGTCGATGATCTGCGGCGTCATGCTGATCTTTTCGAGCGTCACGCCGACGCCGGACGACAACCTGGAGTTCCTGGCGGCCTACCTGCCGCTGCCGATCATCGAAGGCGCACATTTCCTCTCGAGCCTGCTCGGGCTGGCGCTAGTGGTCGCCGCCCGCGGCCTCGGCCAGCGCCTCGACGGTGCCTGGTGGCTGGCGACGATGTCTGCGCTGACGGCCCTCGCCTTCGCGCTCCTCAAGGCGGTGGCACTGTTCGAGGCGGCTTTCCTCGTCTTTTTCGTCATCAGCCTTTTCGCCAGCCGCCGCCGCTTCAGCCGGCCGGCGTCGTTGCTCAATCAGGCGATGACACCGACCTGGCTGATGGCGATCGCCGTCATCTGCATCGGCGCCGTCGTCGTGCTGCTCTTCGTGTATCGCGACGTCGAATACAGCCATGACCTGTGGTGGCAGTTCGAATTTGCCGCCGAGGCACCGCGCGGGCTGCGCGCCATCCTGGGCCTCGCCATCATGTCCTCGACCATCGCCCTGTTCGGCCTGCTACGGCCGGTCGCCAGCGCCGGCTCCGTCGCGTCAAACGAGGATTTTGCACGCGCTGTCGCCGTCGTCGATGGCCAGGATGTCGCCGATGCCAACCTGGTGCGCATGGGCGACAAGCGGCTGCTGTTTTCGGAGGACGGCCGAGCCTTCATCATGTACGGCGTGCAGGGCCGCTCCTGGATCTGCCTTTTCGATCCCGTCGGCGAGCCGAAGGCGTTTTCGGAACTCGTCTGGCGTTTCGTCGAGACCGCGCGCGCCGCCGGATGCCGTGCCGTCTTCTACCAGATCTCGCCTGCGCTCCTGTCATCCTGCGCCGATGCCGGGTTGCGCTCCTTCAAGCTCGGCGAACTCGCCGTCGTCGATCTCAAGCGCTTCGAACTCAAGGGCGGCAAATGGGCAAACCTGCGACAGACCGCCGCCAAGGCCGGCCGTGACGGACTGGAGTTTGCCGTCGTCGAAACCGAGGCGGTGCCTGAGATCATTAATGAGCTGCAGGCGGTGTCGGATGCCTGGCTCGCGCATCACAACACCCGCGAAAAGGGCTTTTCGCTCGGCGCCTTCGATCGGGATTATGTCGCATCGCAACCCGTCGCCGTCCTGCGGCTCGCCGGCCGGATCGTCGCCTTCGCAACCATTCTGGTCACTGAAACCAGGCATGAAGGGACCATCGACCTGATGCGCTTTTCTCCGGATGCCCCCAAGGGCGCCATGGATTTCCTGTTCGTTCGCATCATGGAACATCTGCGCGATGCCGGGTTTGCCAGATTCAATCTCGGCATGGCGCCGCTGTCGGGCATGTCGAAGCGCTCGGTATCGCCGGTCTGGGACCGCATCGGCGGCGCGATTTTCGAACACGGCGAACGGTTTTACAATTTCAAAGGCCTGCGCGCCTTCAAATCGAAGTTTCATCCGGAGTGGCAGCCGCGCTATCTTGCTGTTTCGGGCGGGCTGAGCCCGGTCCTGGCATTGATGGATTCGGCCCTGCTGATCGGCGGCGGCATCAGAGGAGTGGTTGGTAAATGAAGAAACGGTCCCTGATCCTGGCGCTGGCAAGCCTGCTCGCCACGTCGACGGCAGGTCTTGCAACCGAGGTCGATGCATCGAAATACGATACCGGCCTCATCCCCTCGCCGCACATCGAGGTGCCGGACGGAGACATTGCCGCCGCCGTGGTGCTGATTTCCGACGCCGACGGCTGGGGCGCTGCGGAAGAAGAGGATGCCAAGACGCTGAGCGCCGGCGGCACTGTCGTCATCGGCATCGATTTCCCCTCCTACATGGCGGCGCTGCGCAAGGATGACGGCGACTGCATCTACCTGGTGTCCGACATCGAATCGCTCAGCCAGCAGGTGCAGCGCGCCGCCGGAAACGCCGCCTACCGCCTGCCGATCATCGCGGGCGCCGGCGAAGGCGGCGCCCTGGCGCTGGCAATCGCCGCCCAGAGCCCGGCCGCCACCATCGGCGAAACGCTGGCCGTCGATCCGCTGGCTGGCATTCCGCTGACAAAACAGCTCTGCACGCCGGCGACGAAACAGACCGTCGGCGAGCGCATGATCTACGGCCTGACGGACGGCCCGCTTCCCGACCCGGTCACCGTCAGCTTTACTCCCAACGCAGCCCAGGATGGCCGCGATCACGCCAAGGCGCTGCAGGAGGCCCATGCCGACATCGACATCCGCTCAACGGAGGGCGATGCCGACACGGCGCTGATCACGCTGCTGCAGGAGCGCATCGCCGCCATGGCATCGGACGACCGCCCGCTCGGCCTGCCGATCGACGTGCTGGAGGCGAAACCTGCGCTCGACACCATGGCGATCATCTATTCCGGCGACGGCGGCTGGCGCGACCTCGACAGGCAGGTCGGCTCCTTCCTGCAGGCCCAGGGCATTCCCGTCGTCGGCATCGACTCGCTGCGGTATTTCTGGACGGAACGCCAGCCGCAGGAAACCGCCGACGATCTGTCAAGAATCATCGCCCTCTACCGCAAGGAATGGAACGTCAAGCATGTGATGCTGATCGGCTACTCCTTCGGCGCCGACATCCTGCCGGCCACCTACAACCGGCTCAGTGCCGCCGATCGCGCCGTGGTGTCGCAGATCTCGCTGCTCGCCTTGTCGCATCAGGTGGACTACGAGATTTCGGTGATGGGATGGCTGGGTTCCTCGACATCCGACGGCAGCGGCGACCCGATCAACGACCTGAAATCCATCGATCCAAAACTGGTGCAGTGCTTTTACGGCACCGACGAGGACGACGATGCATGCCCGACGCTCAAGGACAGCGGCGCCGAAGTCGTCGGCATCGATGGCGGGCATCATTTCGATGAGAATTATGAAGCGCTGACGAAGATGATCGTCGACGGCTTCAGGAAACGCATCTCGGCGCAACCCTGAAAAGCAAAGGCCCGGCGCAATGGCCGGGCCGTCCTACTCTACTGTCTGAAAAGATCAGGCGCTGCCGAACGGTACGGCGACGAAGGTCTGTGTGTCGCCGCGCTCGATCAGAAGCAGCACCGACTTCTTGCCGGACTTGCCAGCTTCCGTAACGGCGAGGCGGGCGTCGCGGGCATTCTTCACCGGCTTCTGGTTGACGGAGAGGATGATGTCACCCGGCTGGATGCCGGACGTCGCGGCCGGCTTGTCCGGATTGACGCTTTCCACCACCGCGCCGTGCTCGTCGTTCTGCAGGTTCATCGCCTGGCGGACGGAGGGCGTGATGTCGCCGAGGCCAAGCCCGATGGCCGGAACGCGCAGGCTCGATTCACCGGATTTTTCCTGGCTGTCGCCGGCGGAGGCGAGCTTCTGGCCCGTATCGTTGCCACCGACCGTCACCGGGATCGTCACGTTCTTGCCGTCGCGCCAGACGGAAAGCTCTTCCTTGGCACCCGGCGAAACGTCGGCAACCATGCGCGACAGATCCTTCGGCGTCTTGATCGCCGATCCGCCGAACGCCGTCACCACGTCGCCGGTACGGATACCCGCTTCCGCCGCCGGCGAACCGTCGCTGACATGGGCGACCAGGGCACCTTCGGCATGCTCGAGGCCGATGGCATCGGCGACATCGCCGGTCACCGGCTGGATCTGCACGCCGAGATAACCGTGATCGATCGAGCCGTCCTTCATCAGGCGGGCAACGATTTTTTGCGCCTGGTCGGAGGGAATGGCGAAACCGACGCCGACGCTGCCGCCGTTCGGCGAATAGATCGCCGTGTTGATGCCGACGACCCTGCCTTCGGTATCGACGAGCGGCCCGCCGGAATTGCCGTGGTTGATCGGCGCATCGATCTGGATGAAATCGTCATAGGGACCGCTGTGCAGGTCGCGGCCGCGGGCGGAGACGATGCCGGCCGTCACCGTCGTGCCGATGCCGAACGGGTTGCCGATGGCGAGCACCTGGTCGCCGGCCTTCAGCCCGTCCGAATCGCCCCAGCCGACCGTTGGCAGCGGCTTGGACGTCTTCACCTTGACGACGGCGAGATCCGACTTGGCATCGGCGCCGACCAGCGTTGCCGGCAGTTCCGTGCCGTCGTCGAGCGTCACCTTGATCTCGGTGGCGCCGTCGACGACGTGGTTGTTGGTGACGATCGTGCCGTCGGAGTTGACGATGAAGCCGGAGCCGAGCGCCTGGGCACGCTGGCCGCCGTCATTGCGCGGCATCGCCTTGGGCATCGGAATGCCCTGCTGCCCGAAGAACTGGCGGAACTGCTCTTCGAAAGGCGAATTGCCGCTGAGCGGATTGTTGTCGTCGGAGGCATCGGCGGATGCCTTCATCGTCGTGGTGATCGTCACCACGGCCGGCTTGTCGGCAGAAACGATCGGCGCGAAGGAGCCATTGGCGGCCAGCAGGCCGTTGACGCTGACGGGCGCGGTTTCCGCATGCGCGCTGTCGGCCTTGAACGACAGGGGCAGGAAAAGTGGGGTGATGAGAAGTGCGGTGCCCAGCAGTGCGGCAACGCGGTGTCTGCGAAGGATGGAGGACATGGACGTTGTTCCTGCGAGGCCGGATGGTTGGGAGGACCGTGGTGCGCCGGGGACAGGCGCGCCAAAACGGCGGTGCGACGATCAGGCCACCGGTCTCGCAAATGCGACCTGATCACGTCGGGTTCGAAGGGGCGCGGGCATGGCTGTCCGCGCCCGCGATGGCGGGCCGGTCTTCACGGAAAACCGGAGATATTGGGAAGCGGGCTGGAAAGGATCCGGCCCGATGGGGCTAGATGCTGCGGCTCAGCTGATGCACCTGCTGCTGCAGGGCAAGATAGCGGCCGGTCGGGATCATGCCGCCGTTGCGGGTGGCCGCGGCCATTGCTTCGGAGCGGATCCGGGCTTCGCGCGCCTTCAGCCTGTTGAATTCGACGCGGCTCAGATGACCCCTGGCATGTTCGGCATCGATGCGGCGGTTGTCCGTGCGCAGTTCGCCGAGGATCGTTGCGAGCCGCGGCTTATAGGCGGCGGACTCCACGGAAAACGGAACCGATGCCAGGGGCATGATGCCATCGTCTCCGGGGCCGGAGGCCGAATTGGCATCGAAGCGGCCGTGGTGGTCGCGACCGCCGAAATGGTCGCCATGCGGGGCGGCAAATGCGCCGCCGACCGATGTGGTGAGGACAATGGCGGCAACGCCGGCTAGAGTGAGATAAGAGCGCATGATGCATCTCCTGCGAATGAAGGTGCGGTCGGAGCGGCCGCCACCTTTCGAAGCTGAGGCCGTCCGGTTCCGTCGCGTCGCAGCCGACCTGTACGGCTGCCGGCAGTTCCCGGCCTCATGATGAGACAATAGCCCTGCCCCTTTCAGAAATCATGTTAAATTAAAATAATAATTCAAAGACTTAGACTGCCACAATCGGCACTGCGGATGCCACAATTCAAGGCCGATTCAGGCAGGATTCACCGCTCTTGCGGCCGGCCGGCGCAGGCGGGCCACAAAAGCCGAGAGACGTTCCATGGCAAGATAGATCACCGGCGTCACGAACAGCGTCAGAACCTGCGACACCAGGAGACCGCCGACTACCGCCACGCCGAGCGGCTGGCGCAATTCGGCGCTGGCGCCGCTGCCGAGCGCGATCGGCAGGGTGCTCATCACCGCCGCCACCGTGGTCATCATGATCGGCCGGAACCGCACGGTGCAGGCGCGGTGGATCGCCTCCTGCGGCGGCAGTCCCTCTCGTTGCAGGGACAGTGCCACGTCGATCATCATGATGGCGTTCTTCTTGACGATGCCGATCAGCATCAAAAGGCCGATGACGGCGATGACGGACAGATCGTACCCGAACCAGCCGATCGCCAGCAGGGCACCGGAGGCCGCCGGGGGCAGCCCCGACAGGATCGTCAGCGGATGGATGAAGCTTTCATACAGCATGCCGAGCACAATATAGATGGTCAGCACCGCGCCCAGGATCAGCAGGCCCTGGTTGGCGGCGGCATCCTGGAAAGTTTTCGCCGTGCCGTAATAGCTGGTGGTGATGTCGTCGGGCACGCCCAGCTGCGCCTTCAGCCGGTCGACCTCCCGGATGCTGGCGTCGAGCGCGATACCGGCCGGCAGGTTGTAGGAGATCGTCACCGCCGGCAGCTGGCCCAGCTGGTTGACGGTGAGCAGGCCGGCCACCGTCTCGAAGCGGGCGAAGGCGCCAAGCGGGATAAGCGCGCCGTTGTTGCCCGGCACCTGGATTTCCGACAATTGTTTCGGCGACCAGCTGATCTTCGGATCGAGCTCCATCAGCACGTCGTAGCTGTCGGTGGAGGTGTAGATGGTCGAGACCTGCTCGGCGCCGAAACCGCCGTAGAGCGTCGAGCGCAGCACGCTGGCGGAAACGCCGAGCGTGGCGGCCTTGTCGCGGTCGATCACCAGCCGCGCCTGCGGCGCGTTGTTCTGCAGATCGGAATTGACGTCGGTGAAGAAACGGCGGTCGTCGCGCATCGCGTTCGCCAGCTTTTCCGCCCATTCGTTCATCAGCCCCTGGTCGAGGCTCTGGATCACCAGTTGGTACTGGCTGGCGGAGCTGCGCGCGCCGACCGACAGGTTTTGCACCGGATTCATATAGGCGTTGATGCCCGGGATTTTCCCAAGCTGGCCGCGCAGGTCGGCGAGGACCTTTGCGAGCGGCGGGCGTTCGGTCTTCGGTTTCAGCTCGACGAACAGGCGGCCGGTATTGATGGCCGAAGCGCCGCCGCCGGTGCCGAGCGAACTGCCGACATGGGCGACGTAGGGCGATTTGGCGAAGACATCCTCCACCTTGGCCTGCAGCGCAGACATGGCGGCGAAGGAAATATCCTGCCGTGCCTGGGTCGTGACCTGCAGCTGGCCGATATCCTCCTGCGGGAAGAACCCCTTCGGGATCGCCGAGACCTGGTAGACCGTCAGGCCGATGGTGGCGAAGAACACCAGGAGGATGAGCGGCTGGACGCGAAAACACAAGGACAGCAGCCGGCCATAACCGTGCACCAGCGCCTCGAAACCGCGCTCCAGCAAGCGCCCCAGACCTCGCTCCCCGGCATGGCCCGGCGAAAGGTCGGGCAGACGCGCCGCCATCATCGGCGTCAGCGTCAGCGACACAAAGGCGGAAGCAAGGATCGACACCGTGACGACGATGGCGAACTCGTAAAAGATCTTGCCGACGACGCCGCCCATCATCAGCACCGGAATGAAGACCGCGACCAGCGACAACGAAATGGCGATGATGGTGAAGCCGATCTCCCGCGAGCCCTTCAGGGCCGCTTCGAACGCCGTCTCGCCGTTTTCCTCCATGTGCCGGACAATGTTTTCCAGCATGACGATGGCATCGTCGACGACGAGGCCGACCGACAGCGTCAGCGCCATCAGCGAGATGTTGTCGATCGAGAAGCCGAGCAGGTACATCACCGGAAAGGTGCCGATGATCGACACCGGCACGGCGATCGCCGGGATCAGCGTCGCCCGCAGCCGGCGGATGAAGACGAAGATGACCAGGAAGACCAGGCCGATGGTCAGCGCCAGCGTGAACTGCACGTCCTCGACGGCGGCGCGGACCGAGGCCGAGCGGTCGTTCAGCGTCTGCAGCGAAGCGCCGCCGGGAAGCTGCTGCTCGAAGGTCGGCAGCATCGCCTTCACCTTGTCGACCACCGCCACCGTATTGGCGTCCGGCTGGCGCTGGATGGCGAGAATGATCGCCCGCGACCCATCGTACCAGCTGGCGCTCTGGTTGTTGGAAACGGAATCGATCACCTGGGTGACGTCGCCGAGCCGCACCGGCTTGCCGCCGGTGTTGCGGATGATCAGGTTGGAAAAGGCGGCGGCATTGTCGAGCTGGGTATCCGCGACGATGGTGAGCTGCCGGTCCGTCGCCTTCAGCGTGCCGAGCGGCGTGTTGTCGTTGGCTTGCGCCACCGCCTGTTGCAGGGCGGCGATGGAAATGCCGCGGGCGGCGAGCGCGGTCGGATCGATCTGGATGCGGACGGCATATTCCTGGCTGCCGAAGATGGACACCTGCGCGACGCCGTCGAGCGTCGACAGCGACGGCGAAATCACGTCCTGGGCGAAGGCATCGAGCCTGGTGAGCGGCACCGTATCGCTTTTCAGCGCCAGCAGCAGGATCGGCGCGTCGGCCGGATTGACCTTGCGATAGCTCGGCGGCGCCGCCATCTCCTGCGGCAATTGCCGCTGGGTGCGGGCAATCGCCGCCTGCACGTCGGCGGCCGCTGCATCGATATTGCGGTCGAGCGCGAACTGGATGGAAATCGAGGTCGAGCCGAGCGAATTGGTGGTGGAAATGCTGTCGATGCCGGCGATGGTGGCGAACTGTTTGATCAGCGGCGTGGCGACCGAGGTCGCCATCGTATCCGGCGAGGCGCCGGGCAGCGAGGCGGAGACGTTGACGACGGGAAAATCCGTGCGCGGCAGCGCGGCGACCGGCAGCACCGTGTAGGCGAAGATGCCGGCCAGGACGATGGCGATCGACATCAGCAGCGTGGCGACCGGCCGGCGGATGCAAAATTCGGAAACAGACATGGTCATGTCCTGTGCAGGCAGCCTCGGCTGCGGTCCTTGCCGGCGTTACTGCGCGTCGGCGGTTTTTTCTTCGGCGGTGGCGATCGAAACCTTGTCGCCGGGGCGCAACCGCCCCTGCCCTTCGGTGACGACACGATCGCCGGGCGCCAGCCCCCCGCCGATGGCCGCGGTCTTGTCGTCGCTCGCCGCGACCCGGATCGGGCGCAGGTCGACGGTGTCGTCCTGCTTCACCAGATAGACGAAGGCGCCGTTCTGGCCCGGCTGTACGGCGACGGCGGGGATGACGGTCGCATCCGGCAGCGTTCCCTGGTTGACGTCGATATCGACATATTCTCCCGGCCAGAGCGCCTGATCGGCATTGGCGAAGGTGGCGCGCATGGCGATGGTGCCGGAAGCGGTGTCAACGGAGGAATCGATGAAATCCAGCGTGCCTTCGCCGATCTTTTCGTCGGTGCCGCCGCGCCTGGCCACGACCTGCACCGCCTGCCCGTCGTCCAGCATCGTCTTGAAGACGTGCAGCTCGCTCTCCGGCAGACGGAAGGCGACGTCGATGGGGTCGATGGTGGTGATCGTCACCAGCGGCTGGGTGGTGCTGCCGCCGCCATTGACGAGATCGCCGACGCTCGCCTGCACCGCTCCCAGCCGTCCGCCGATCGGCGCGGTGATGCGGGTATAATCGAGCTGGATGCGGTCGGCATCGACGGTCGACTGGTCGGCATTGACGGCGGCCTGCGCCGATTGCTGGGCGGCGACCGCCGCATCATAGGCCTGCCTGGTGACGCTGTTGCCGAGCAGGTTTTTCGAGCGCTCGGCTTCCGCAGTCAGGCTGACCAGTTGCGCCTGATCCTTGGCGAGCAGCGCCTCGTCGCGGGCAAGCTGCGCCTTCAGCGCCCGGTCGTCGAGCGTGAACAACAGGTCGCCCTTTTTGACGATCTGCCCGTCCTTGACGTGAATGTCCATCAGCTGGCTGGAGATGCGCGCCGCGACCGTCACCATGTCGGGCGCCTGAACCGTGGCAAAGGTCTTGATGATCTGCGGGAACGGCATGGTCCTGGCCTCCGCCACCGTGACCGGCGTGACGGCAGAACGGCTGTTGCGGCCATGGCCCTTGCCGCTCTCAGTGTCCGGTGATGCGGCATGATCCTCACCGGTCTTGGCAAACAATTTGCCGCCGAGATCGGGAATGCGCGGAGAAACCAGGATCCCCGCGATCGTGCAGACCAACGCAGTGACGAGCAGGGTGATTTTGTGTCCCATCGCAGGGCTCCGGAAACGCCGTGCACCGGAAGCGCAGGGCAGCTGTTGCGCTGAGAACTAGGCCGATCCGCAAAGGCCGTCCAGCCCGCCTGCCCCACCTTACCAAGATTTAAGATTGCATCGCACAATCGAAGGATGGGACAGCCCCAAAGTCCACGGTTGACATTTGTCGAGCATTCATTGAATTATGTCGAAATCGGGCGTCTGAGGAGATTGCGTCCGGTATCGCGGATCTGCCGGAGCGGCAGGGCGCAAACTTGGGAGGAATACCGATATGACAGTTGATTCCGGACGGCGTGCCGGAAGCGGGCTCATCATGCCCCGCCGCACGCTTTTGAAGGGCAGTGCAGCACTTGGCCTTTCCGGCCTTGTTTCCGCGCCCTTCATCAATCGCCTGCATGCACAGGAAAGCCATCCGCTGGCCGGCCAGAAGATCGAGATGAACATTCTCGGTATCGCCGGATGGCTGCCGTCGTCGCTCGGCGTGAAGATGTCGCCGATGTTCGCCGATTTCGCCAAGGAAAAGTATGGCTACGACGTCACCTTCGGTTTCGCCGAAGCGCCGTTCGCCGACCTGTTCCAGAAGGCCGCCACCTCGCTCGCCACCAAGAGCCAGGAATACAACATCATCATTTCCGACAGCCAGTGGCTCGGCGCGCTCGCAAAGCCCGGCTGGATCCTGAAGCTCAACGACATCATAGCCAAGAACAAGAACCTGCAGCTCGACTGGTATTCCGACACCGTCGTCAATACCTACATGAAGTATCCCGATGGTGGCGAAGACATCTGGGGCCTGCCGCAGGAAGGCGACACCAAGGCACTCTACGTCCGCAAGGATCTCGTCGAGGATCCGAAGGAGCAGGAAGCCTTCCAGGCCAAGTACGGGATGAAGCTGCCCTCCACCTTCGAAGACTACGAAAACCTCAATGCCGAAGACTACGAGAAGGTGATGGAGTTCTTCACGCGCCCCGACCAGGGCCTGTGGGGTGCGGCCTGGCAGTACAGCCGCGTCTACGACTTCTGCACCTGCCCGCAGCTGTCGATCATGTGGAGCCGTGGCGGCGACATCTGGGATCCGAAGACCGGCCAGGTCGAAGGCATCCTCAACACCGAAGACAACGCCAAGGCAATGGAACTCTACAAGTCCTGGCTGAAATACATGCCGCCGGGCGCGACCAACTACGGTATTGCCGAAGAAATCGACGTCTGGACCCAGGGCAAGGTCGCGACCTGCCTGCAGTGGGCCGCCGTCGGCCTCGCCATGATCACGCCGGAAAACAAGGACAAGGTCCTCGTCGTTCCGCCGCCGAAGTTCGGCAAGGGTGAAGAAGCCAAGCGCGTCTACTGCATGGGTGGCCAGCCGTGGGTGCTGAACGCCTATAACGACGACGCCAAGATGCGTGTCGCCATCGACTTCCTGAACTGGTGGTATCAGCCCGAGACCACGCTGGAATACGCCAAGCGCGGCGGCAACCCGACCGACAAGGCAACGCTGTCCAATCCGGATTTCGACAGCATCAATCCCTGGAACCGCGCCTACAAGTTCATGCTGGAACCGGGCCGTTCGCGCGACTTCTGGCACCATCCGCGCTATTCCGAAATGCTGGCCGTACAGCAGGAAGGCTTCACTTCCTATATGACCGGCTCGACGGAATCCGCCAAGCAGGCGCTGGACTACATCGCCTGCCAGCAGCAGCAGATCCTCTATGACGACGGCTTCGCTTCCGCCGGCCCGTCGGATGCCTGCTCGGCTGCATCGCTGTAAAAACGCCCAGGACGGAGAACGGACGGGAGGCTTCCCGCCCGTTCTCGCCCGCCGCTTCGCCAAATGCAGCATGGTATGCGTGCTGTACCGGCCGAGGCGGAGTGAAAGCATGGTGCAAACCCGCTAGCGACGGTTCGCGGCGGGCGATGCCTCAAATGGAAAAAGCCATGTCGACCAACTCGATCTCGCGAGCGCTGGACAACCGGAAATTCCTGGTCTTCGCGCTGCTTGCGCCCGTTCTCGCCTTCTTCATCGTCTTCAACACGATTCCGACGCTGTGGTTGCTCGGCCTGTCGTTCCACAAGTTTTCGCTGATCTCGGGAACGCCGCCGGAGTTTTTCGGCATTCGCAATTTCCAGGATATCTTCTTCAACAAGAACAATATCTGGGGCGACCTGCGCCGCACCTTCCTGTTCGTCGTCGTCGGTGTTTCGATCCAGACGGTGCTCGGCGTGCTCCTGGGCTTCCTGTTCTGGGGATCGAAGGACATGCCGGGACGGCGCGTCGCGCTGACGCTCCTGTTCACGCCGATGGTGCTGACGCCGATCGCCACCGGCACGTTTTTCCGCTTCATCTACGATCCGACTTTCGGAGCCCTGAATTTCCTGCTGAGCGGCCTTTTCGGCACCGGCGTCATCGATTTCCTCGGCAATCCGTCGATCGCCTATTGGGCAGTGCTGGCCGTCGACTGCTGGATGTGGACGCCGTTCATGACGCTGATGACGCTCGCGGCGCTGGGATCGGTGCCGAAGGCCGAGCTTGAAGCGGCCGAAATCGACCGCCTGTCCTGGCCGCAGCGTGTCTCGATGGTCATCTGGCACCATGGCAAGTTCATCCTGATGCTCGGCATCCTCCTGCGCACCATCGATGCCTTCAAGACGCTCGACCTGATCATCCCGATGACCAAGGGCGGACCCGGCCAGACGACGCGTCTGGTGGCGGTCGAGCTCAACAAGCAGAGTTTCGAGAGCTTCAACATGGGCTGGTCGTCGGCCGTCTCGGTGCTGCTGCTGCTCATCTCGATCGCCATGACGTCGATCTTCATCTACATTCTCAACCGGCGCAGGAAGGCAGGCTGACCATGCCGCAGCGTTTGCGTACGACCCTTTATTACGCCGCCCTCTGGCTGGTCTCGCTGATCTTCTTCGCGCCGGTCGCCTGGATCATCCTGTCGTCCTTCAAGACGCGCAACGACATCCTCGCCACCCCGCCGAAGCTCATCTTCTCGCCGACCTTCGAAAACTATGTCGACCTTTTCACCCGCAGCACCTTCATGCTGCAACTCATCAACTCGGTGTTCCTGTCGCTGGCAGCCGTCATTCTTGCGGTTTTCGTGTCGTTCCTGGCAGCCTTCTGCTTCTCGCGCTTCAAGCCGAAGGGCACAGACTTCCTGATGTTCCTGCTGCTATCGATCCGCATGCTGCCGGGCCCGGCGGTGATCATGCCCGTCTATCTCATGTATGTGGCCTTCGGCTGGAAGGACAACCATATCGGACTGATCTTTTTCTACGCGATGTTCTCCATTCCGTTCTCTGTCTGGATTCTCAAGGGTTTCCTCGACGGCGTCTCGACCCGTTTCGACGAGACCGGCCGCGTCAACGGCGGCTCGTGGTTCCATGTCATCTTCAAGGTGGTGCTGCCGCAGGTAAAACCCGGCCTGATCGCCGCCTTCATCTTCAACCTGATCTTCGTGTGGAACGAATTCCTGTTCAACTTCATTATCGGCGGCGTCTCGACCCAGAACATCCCTTATGCGCTGGCGGTCGGCGCCTATGCCGACGGCGGCCTGAACTGGACGTTCATCGCGACGCTGACCTCGATCTACATCGTGCCGCCCGTGCTCTTCATCTATTTCTTCCAGAAATACCTGCTGGTGGGCATGACCTTCGGCACCGTCAGAGGGGAGGTCTGATCCATGCAGAAAAAGATACCCTTCGCCGAACGGGCCGAAAGCGTGCTGATGGCATCGATCCTGATCGGCATCGCGCTCGTCGCCCAGCCCTTCTCGATCTACGTCTTCCGAATCGGCCTCGTCCTGCTGGTGGCGGCGACGCTGTTGCAGATCGCCGTCGGCAACGTGCCGAAACACCTGGAGACGGGGCCGAGCATCGTCCGCATCGTCATCATCCTCGCCATCGTCGCCGCGATGTTCGGGCTCGGCATCTTCCTGGTGCCCTATTTCGCACAGTTGGGACGCTGACATGCCGGCCGTCGAACTCATCAATGTTTCCAAGACCTTCGGCAAGAAGAAAGCGCTCGACAACGTCTCGCTGGCCGTCGAGGAAGGGTCCTTCACCGTCATGTGCGGCCCGCCCAAGGCCGGCAAGTCGCTGATCTTCCGTATCCTGGTCGGGCTCGAAACCGCCGACGAGGGCCGCATCCTGCTCTCCGGCCGCGACATCACCGACGAACCGGCCAGCCGCCGCAACATCGGCTACGTGCCGCAGAGCTTTGCGCTCTATCCGCATATGAGCGTGTTCGACAATATCGCCTATCCGCTGCACCTTGCCGGCGCGCCGCGCGAAGAGGTCGCCCGCAAGGTCGATGCGACCGTGGCGATGCTGTCGATCACCCATCTCGTCAAGAAGACGCCGGACCAATTGTCCGGCGGCGAAAAGCAGCGCGTCGCCGTCGCCCGCGGCCTGATGAAGGATGCCGCCGTCTTCGTGCTCGACGATCCGCTCGTCGGCCTCGACTACAAACTGCGCGAGCGGCTGATGGACGAGATGAAGCAGCTCTGCGAGGAACTGCGCACCACCTTCTTCTACGCTACCTCCGACTCGCTGGAAGCGCTGACGCTGGCGCAGAGTTTCATCGTGCTCGACGACGGCCGCGTCGTGGAAAAGGCCGACGTGCTGTCGCTCTACGCCGAACCGCAGCATGTGCGCAGCCTCGAACTCGTCGGTTTTCCGAAAGCCAATGTGCTGCAGGCGACGTCTGCCGGCGGCGCCGTCGATCTTGCCGGGCTGAAGCTGGCCGGACCTGACGGACTTGCGGCCGGCGCCGTGCTGGCCGGTATCCGGCCGGAGGACGTCAGGCTCGATCATTCGCAAGCGCTGAAGACCGAAGGAACGGTGCAGATCATCGAGCATCTCGGCTCCGAGATCGTCGTTTATCTCGACGTCGGCGGCTCCCCGGTCACGGCTGCGTTCGCGGCGGACGGCGTTGTGCCGCCGGACCTCGACAGCCGCATCCCGGTCAGTGTCGATCCGTCGCGGATCATGTTGTTCGAAACCGCAAGCGGCCGTCTTCTCGGACGGGGACGGGCAGGGGGAGCGGTCCATGGTTGATATCGTCATCGAAAACGTCACCAAACGTTTCGGCACGTTCACGGCGATCGACGGCATGAACGCCGTCTTCGAAGACGGTGCGGTCACCTGCCTGCTCGGTCCCTCCGGCTGCGGCAAGACCACGCTGATGCGCATGATCGTCGGCCTGGAAACCCAGACCTCCGGCCGCATCCTTTTCGGCAACCGCGACATGAGCGGCCTGCCGCCGCGCAAGCGCAATGCCGGCATGGTGTTCCAGTATCCGGTGATGTACCAGACGCTGTCGGTGGAAGAAAACATCGCCCTGCCGCTTAACCAGGACAAGTCGCTGTCGGCAGCCGAGCGCCAACGACGCATCGATGAAGTGCTCGACGTACTCGACATGCGCGACCGCCGGAAGCTGTTCATCGGCGATCTCGATGCCGGCAGCCGCCAGAAGGTCGCCGTCGGCCGCGCCGTGGCGCGCCGCTCCGACATCGTGCTGTTCGACGAGCCGACCACCAACGTCGAGGTTCAGGCAAAGCTGCTGCTGATCCGCGCCTTCAAGCTGGTGACCCAGCGGCTGAAGCAGACGATCATCTACGTCACCCACGACCAGACCGAAGCCATGACGCTGGCCGACAAGGTGGCGCTGATGCGCAATGGCCGCATCGAGCAGTACGACAAGCCCGCCAACCTTTACAATCGCCCGGCCTCGGATTTCGCCGGCTGGTTCCTCGGCAATCCCGGCATGAATTTCGTGCCGGCCCGTGCAGTCGCCGGCGGTGCCGAGACGCTGCTGACGGCCGGACCGCTGGCGCTGGAAGGCGCCCTGGAGGGCGGCAAGGATTTCCGGGCCGGCATCCGGCCGGAACATATCGGCCTTTCGGACGAGGCGCGGCCCGGCTCCGTGCCCGGCACGCTGAAGGACATCAACGTCTCGATCGCCGGGCGTTTCATCGCCCGCGTCACCGTCGATGGCCAGGACATCAAGGTGAAGACGGATCGCGTACCCGCGGCCCGGCGCGGCGGGCAGGTCCATCTTTTCGCCGATCCGGCCGAGATGAGCTTTTATGCCGACGGGCGCCGCATCGCCGCCGTCCCGGCCGGCGGACAGCATAATCGATAATGGAGGAGGAAACCCGTGGCGCATGACGTTTCGGTCATCGGACTGTATATTCTCGATGTTCTCGGCCGGCCGGTCGAGCGTATCCCCGAGGGCGGCAACGTCGAGTTCATCGACGAAATCCGCCTGACGGTGGCCGGCACGGCCGGCGGCACGGTCGTCGATCTCGCCAAGCTCGGCCTGAACTGCCTGGCGGTCGGCGCCGTCGGCGACGACGAGAAGGCCGATTTCATGCTGGCGACCATGGAGCGCTTCGGCATCGACGTCTCCGGCATGCAGCGCCTCGCCGGCGTGCCGTCTTCCGCCACCATCCTCAACGTGCGGCCGAACGGCGAGCGACCTGCCCTGCATATGCGCGGCGCCTCCGACCATTTCGACGTTCCGCCGTCCGACTACGACACCGTGCTTGCTCCGCCGATCGTGCATCTCGGCGGCACCGGCCTGCTGCGCCGTCTCGACGGCGAGCCGAGCCGCATCCTGCTGGAGGAAGCCAAGCGCCGCGGCGCCACCGTGACCTTCGACCTGATCGCCGCCAATGCGGAGACGATCGTCAACGTCAAGCCACTCCTGCCTTATATCGACTACTTCATGCCCTCGGTGGAAGAGGCAGGCGCCATGTCGGGTCGCTCGACGGTCGAGGATTCGGCAAAATATTTCCTCGATGCCGGCGTGAAATGCTGCGTCTTCACGCTCGGCGGCGACGGCGCCTATTACGCCCATGCAGACGGCACACGCTTCCAGCTGCCGGCCTACGAGATCGACGTCGTCGACACCACCGGCTGCGGCGATGCCTTCGATGCCGGCTTCATCACAGCGCTGCATCACCGCATGGACCCGGAAACCGCGGTGCGTTTCGCCCAGGCGGCCGCCGGCCTGGTGGCGACCGGCCTCGGATCGGATGCCGGCATCCGTTCCTTCGAACATACGCTCGACTGCATGAAGATGTGGAAGGTCAAGGGCCGCTGAGGCGGCCCAGCCTCCATCCTTGCCCGAAAGGAAGACGAAGCATGGCCACGAAAAAGATCATCAACAAGGGTGACGACGCCGTCGACGAGATGCTCGACGGCATTCTGGATGCCCACGCCGATACCGTGATGCGGCTCGACAGCAACAAGCGCTCGATCGTTTCCCGCAACGGGCCGCGCAAGGGCAAGGTCGGCCTGGTGATCGGCGGCGGCTCCGGCCACGAACCGAGTTTCCTCGGTTTCGTCGGCAAGGGCCTCGCCGATGCGGCAGCCATCGGCAACGTCTTCGCCTCGCCGCCGCCGGACCCGATCATCGAATGCACCAAGGCCGTCGATGGCGGCGCCGGCGTGCTCTACATGTACGGCAATTATGCCGGCGACGTGATGAATTTCGACATGGCGGCGGAAATGGTCGCCATGGACGACATCGAGGTGCGCACCGTCCTCTCCACCGACGACATCGCCTCCGCGCCGCTGAACGAAAAGCACAAGCGCCGCGGCGTCGCCGGCAACTTCTTCATCTTCAAGGCGGCGGGTGCGGCCTGCGACAAGATGCTGTCGCTCGACGAATGCGAACGCATCGCCCGCAAGGCGAACGACCGCACTTATACGGTCGGCGTGGCGCTGAGCCCCTGCTCCCTGCCGCAGACGCGCAAGTGGAACTTCGAGATGGGCGACGACGAGATGGAGATCGGCATGGGCATCCATGGCGAGCCCGGCATGTCCCGCGAACCGCTGCAGACCGCCGACGACATCACCGACCGGATCATCGACAAGATTTTCGGCGAGATGGCCCCTGCCAAGGGCGACCGCGTCGCGGTGCTGGTCAATTCGCTTGGGTCCACGCCGTTGATGGAACTGTACATCATGAACCGGCGTGTGCATCAGCGTCTGCGCGAACGCGGCGTCGAGGTGCACAAGACCTGGGTCGGCACCTATTGCTCTTCACTGGAAATGGCGGGCGCCTCGATCACCCTGATGCATCTCGACGACGAGCTGACCGGGATGATCGACCATCCCTGCGACTGCGCCATGTTTTCGGTCAAGTAATAAGGAAGTGTGCCCCATGACCAGCCTGACCTCGGAACGCTTCATCGCCATGTTCCGGACGCTCGCCGAGCGCATCGAACAGGAAAAGGGTTATCTGTGCGAGCTGGACGGCCATATCGGTGATGCCGATCACGGCATCGCCATGGCGCAGGGCTTTGCCGCCGTGCGTGCGGCACTCGATGCGGCCGATGCGAGCGCGATCACGCCGACGGAGGTTTTCAACACCGCGGCGAAATCCTTCCTCAATGCCGTCGGCGCCTCTTCCGGCCCGCTCTACGCCACCGCTTTCATGCGCACCGGCACCCTGTTGAAAGGCAAGGCCGAGGCGGCGGCCGAAGACGGTCCCGCGGTGATCGAGGCGATGGCCAAGGGCATCCAGGAGCGCGGCAAGGCGGAGATCGGTGAAAAGACCATGATCGACGCGTGGCTGCCGGCCGCCCACGCGGTCGCCGCCGCCCGCGAGGCCGGGAAAGCGCCGAAGGACATGCTGCAGGCAGCCGCCGACGCGGCGCAGGCCGGCGCCGATGGAACCAAGGACATGGTGGCCAGCAAGGGACGCTCCTCCCGCCTGGGCGAGCGCTCGCTCGGACATATGGATCCGGGTGCCGTGTCCGCCGCCATGATCGTCAGGATCATCGCCGCAAGCCTCTCCGACTGACCGTCGGCGCGGCCTCGGCCGCGCTGATTGCGCTGCACCGACGCGACGATTATAGACAGTGGACCGGCCGCCCGCGGGATGTCGGGCGGTCCCGCACAGGTGAGCCTCATGACAGCCAAATCTCCCCTCATGCGCAAGACCGGCGGTGCCCGCAGCAGCCCGGTCGAGGTCGCCGAAACGATCCCCCTGCGTTACGGCGACGACCCTTATGTCTGGGCCTGCTGGCTCTATTACGAAGACGGCATGACCCAGGGGGATATCGCCCAGACCATGGGCATTTCGCGCGCCACGGTGAACGCCTATCTCGCCGATGCCCGCGAACGCGGCATCGTCAATATTTCCATCGATCCGGCCCGGCTCAGCTCGCTGACCATCGCCCAGCAGCTGAAGCAGCATTTCGGCCTGCAAGACTGTCTGGTCATCCCGAGCGACGACAGCCGCCCGCTGATCGACAGGCTCGGCAATGCCGGCGCGCAGGCTTTGCAAAAGCTGCTCAAATCCGGCGATACCGTCGGCATCACCTGGGGGCGGACGACGCTGGCGGTGGCGGAAAACCTCGCCCTTCCCGACCTGCAGGACGTGACGATCGTGCAGGCGACCGGCGGCACGACTACGGACTTCGCCTACACGCCGGAGCTGTGCGCCGCGCGACTTGCCGCCGCCGTCAACGGGCGTTGCGTCAACATCACCGCGCCGGCCCTCGTTTCGTCGCCGCATGTCCGCGACATCCTGATGGCGGAGCCGATAGTGATCGACCAGTTCGCCGCTCTTGGCCGCACCAACAAGATCATCTTCGGCATCGCTTCGATGCGGCCGAACTCGACCGTGCACACCAGCGGCTTCTTCGAATCCGTTTCGCTGCAGCAATACCTGTCCCACAATGCCACCGGGGTGATCGCCGGCCGTTTCATCGACGAGCACGGCGCACCGGTTGCCGGACCATTGGAAAACCGCACCATCGCCATCGAGCTCGACATGCTGCGCAACGTGCCGATGCGTATTGCCGTCGCCGGCGGCTTCGACAAGGTGCCGGCGATCCTGGCCGCGCTACGCGGCGGTTACGTCAGCGTGCTGGTGACGGATGCGGCGACGGGACGTGGCATCCTGAAAGCCGAGGGCGTCAGCGAAGTGGACCAGAAGCTCCTCGCCCGGACGCGCCTGGAGCCGCCGCCCGCGCACGCACCGCGCACCCACGTCAAGAAATTCATCAACGACCCCGCCGACGTCGTCGACGAGATGCTGGAAGGCGCGATTTCCGCCCATCGCCAGTACATCCGCCCCGTCGAAGGTTCGAAACGGGCGCTGATCGCCCGCGACGGGCCGCGACCGGGCAAGGTCGGCCTCGTTGTCGGCGGCGGCACGGGACATGAGCCCTGCTTCCTCGGTTACGTCGGCAAGGGCATCGCCGACGCGGTGGCGATCGGCAACATCTTTTCCTCGCCGCCGCCCGACCCGATCGTCAGGTGTACCGAAGCGGCCTCCGGCGGCAGCGGGGTCCTCTACGTTTACGGCAACTATGCCGGCGACGTGATGAACTTTGAAATGGCCGCCGAGATCGCCAAGGAGCGCGGCATCGAGGTGCGCTCGGTGCTGACCACCGACGACATCGCCTCCTCGCCGCTGGAAGATCGCGAAGGCCGCCGCGGCGTCGCCGGCAACGTCTTCGTCTTCAAGATTGCCGGCGCTGCCTGTGACAAGATGTGGTCGCTGGAGGAATGCGAGCGGGTGACGCGCAAGGCCAATGCCCGGACCTTCACCATCGGCGTGGCGCTGGAACCCTGCTCCCTGCCGCAGACGCGGCGGCAGAATTTCGAGATCGGCGCCGAAGAGATGGAAATCGGCATGGGTATCCATGGCGAGCCGGGCGTCATGCGCGAAAGGCTGCTGAGCGCCGACGCGGTGACGGATGCGGTGATCGACCGGATTTTTGCCGAAATGCAGGCAAAGGCGGGCGATCGGGTCGCCGTGCTCGTCAATTCGCTCGGTTCGACGCCGCTGATGGAGCTTTACATCCTGCACCGCCGGGTGGCGCAACGGCTCACCGCCCGCGGTATCACCATGCATGCGAGCTGGACCGGCCACTACTGCACGTCGATAGACATGACCGGCGCTTCAATCACCATTTTACATCTCGACCCGGAATTGACGGAATTGCTCGAACACCCTTGCGATACGGCGGTTATGCGTATCAACTAGGGTCGAGGAGCCTGGGGATGCGGTTTCGCTCTCCTGTGAAAAAATGTGGAGGAGTGCGATGCCGGAGAATGCCGCTCGCAGTCTCGGACGGATGTTTCATCTGATCTCGGGAGCCATCGAGGCCGAAAAGGACCACCTGTCGGAACTCGACGGCGTCATCGGCGATGCCGACCACGGGATCACCATGTCGATCGGCTTCATGGCGGTCAATGCGACGCTGGCGCGGCTCGACATGGAAACGAGCACGCCGGCGGCTGTCCTGTCGATCGCCGCTTCCGCCTTTCTCAATGCCGTCGGCGCCTCCACCGGCCCGCTCTACGCCACCGGCCTGCAGCGCGCCTCGCAGGCGCTGGCCGACAGCTGCGAACTCGGTCCCGTCAACCAGGCGGCAATGATCGCCGCCATCGCCCGCGGCATCCGTGACCGCGGCAAGAGCCAGCGCGGCGACAAGACCATGCTCGATGCCTGGCTGCCGGCCGCCGAAGCGGCGCAGACGGCGATCGACACCGGCGGCGGCCTGACCATGATGTGGCAGCAGGCCATCGCCGCCGCCGATAGCGGCGCCTGCTCGACCCGCTCGATGATCGCCGCCAAGGGACGCGCCGCCCGCGTCGGTGCCCGCTCGCTCGGCCATATCGATCCGGGTGCGGCTTCCGCCGTCATCATCCTGCGCGCCATGGGCCGCACCTTCTGCCCGCAGCAAGCGACCATACGCGTCGTCAGCAGCGTCTCCTGACGGCCGCCTGACGCACCCACCGCCGGCTCCGGCTGCCGCCTCCCCTTCGCCTTTCATCCGCCAGTTCTGCTCTTTCTCGTGCAACCGCCCGATCAACCGACAGGCGGTTGCTTCTTTTCGTGCAGTTTTTTGATGCGCCTTCGCCTGCGCCCATTGACAAGTCGCAGCAAGCATGAAAAATTTTTCAACAACAGAAAAAAATATCAAACCGGGCGGAACTCTCATGGCGATAGCTGCCGGCGCACTGCGCGAGGACGAGGCGAGCATGGCAACGCGTGCCGCCTGGCTGCATTATGCCGGCGGTCTCACCCAGGCCGAGGTCGCCAAGCGCCTCGGCCTCACCTCGCTGAAAGCCCATCGCCTGATCATGAAGGCCAACCAGGACGGACTGGTGAAGGTCTATATCGACGGCGAGGTCTCGGAATGTGTCGCCCTCGAACAGGCGCTGTGCGAGCGTTTCGGTCTCGACTATTGCGAGGTCGTGCCCGAATTCGACGATGCCGATCTCCCCTTGCGCGCCCTTGGCATCGCCGGCGCGCAATTCCTCAAACGGGAAATCGAGCGCGGCGAGGAGATGCTGATCGGCGTCGGCCATGGCCGCACGCTGGCGGCCTGCGTCGAATATTTGCCGCGCATGTCGGCGAACCGCACGCGCTTCGTCTCGCTGCTCGGCGGCCTGACGCGGAAATTCTCCGCCAACCCGCATGACGTCATCCACAGGCTGGCCGACCGCGTCACCGGAGAGGCTTACGTCATGCCGGTGCCGTTTTTCGCCAACACGGTCGAGGATCGCGACGTGCTGTTCAACCAGCGCGGCGTGTCCGACGTTTTCCATCTCGCCAAGAGCGCCGACCTGCTGTTCGTCGGTATCGGCACCACCGAGCGCAAGGCGTCGCTGGTGTCCACCGGCATGATCGAGACCAGCGAGATTGATGACATCCGCAAGAGCGGCGCCGTCGGCGAACTGCTCGGCCACTTCTTCGACGATCGCGGCCAGCCGGTCGAAACGACACTGTCGAACCGTACCTTCACCCTCGGCCGGGACGAGCTGCGCAACCGCCGCACGGTTGCCGTTGCCGCCGGCAAGGGCAAGACCAAAGCCATTCGCTCCGTGTTGGAAAGTCGCTATCTCAGCGGCCTGATCACGGACGAGCGCACAGCCAGGCTTCTGACGGGCGCAGATTGAAAAAGTTGAGGCCGTGGCTGTCGCGTCGAGAGGACGATGCATAGCACGGTTGAGGAGGAATTACCGGTCGGGTAGCCGGTATGGCTCGGGAGAGCTTTTTATACCTGTTTAAAGGAGGAGAACACAAATGCATGAGAAGGAAAAAGACCTCATCGGTGCGTTCCTGCGGGGACAAGTGGATCGCCGCGCCCTGTTGAAGGGGTTGGGTGCATTGGGCATGACCGCCGGCTCCGCCGGGACCCTTTTCAACATGATGTCGACGCAGGCGCTTGCCGCCGACTTCGACTGGAAGGCGCATTCCGGCAAATCGCTGAAACTGCTGCTCAACAAGCATCCCTATGCCGACGCCATGATCGCCAACCTGCAGACCTTCAAGGACCTGACGGGCATCAACGTGACCTATGACGTCTTCCCGGAAGACGTCTATTTCGACAAGGTGACGGCGGCGCTGTCGTCCGGTTCGTCGGAATACGACGCCTTCATGACCGGCGCCTACATGACCTGGACCTACGGCCCGGCCGGCTGGATCACCGACCTCAAGGAATGGATCAACGATCCGGCGAAGACCAACCCGAACTATGCCTGGGACGACTTCCTGCCGGGCGTGAAGAATTCCTGCGCCTGGAACGGCAGGCCGGGCGGCGAACTCGGTTCCGACGACGCCAAGCAGTGGTGCATTCCGTGGGCCTTCGAGCAGAACAACATCACCTATAACAGGGAGATGTTCGACAAGGCCGGCGTTGGTGTTCCCAAAAACATCGACGACATGATCTCCGTCGCTGCCAAGCTGCAGAAAGACATCAGCGGCATCTACGGCATCGGCCTGCGTGGCTCGCGCTCCTGGGCGACCATTCACCCCGGCTTCCTTTCCGGCTATGCGAACTTCAACGAAAAGGACCTCGCGGTTTCGGCAGACGGCAAGCTCTCGGCAGCGATGAATACGGCCGGTTCCAAGGCCTATCACTCCAAGTTCGTGCAGCTCATCCAGGAAAGCGGCCCGAAGGACTGGTCGACCTACACATGGTATCAGGTCGGAACCGATCTGGGTGCCGGCGCTTCGGCGATGATCTTCGATGCCGATTGCCTCGGTTACTTCATGAACGGCGGCGACAACAAGATGGCCGGCAAGCTCTCTTACGCAGCGTTTGCCGCCAATCCGGAAGCGACGGCCTCGACGCCGAACATCTGGATCTGGTCACTCGCCATGTCGAACTTCTCCAAGGACAAGGACGCCACCTGGTATTTCCTGCAGTGGGCTTCCGGTCCCGAACATGCCCTGTTCGGCGCCACGAAGATGGACTTCGTCGATCCGGTCCGCCAGTCGATCTGGAAGGACGAGGTGTTCCGCAACAAGTTGAACACCAGCTATCCGGGCTTCGTGGAAATGTTCGACGCCTCGGCAGCCGGCGCTTCGATCAAGTTCACGCCGCAGCCGCTGTTCTTCGACGTCACCACCGAGTGGGCGGCAACGCTGCAGAAGATGGTCGCCAAGGAAGTTCCGGTCGATGAAGGCCTCGACCAGCTCGCCGAAAGCATCAACCGCCAGTTGAAGGAAGCCGGCCTCGGTTGATTTCTCCCGGCAGGCGGGTGCGTGGCGCCAATGCCGCGTGCCCGCCGGCTCGGCAGACTTCGCATACGGGGCCGGGCAACGGCCCCTCCTCATCGCATTCATCCAGATTTCCGAACGGAGCTCGATCATGGCTTCTGTGACAACGGCGCGCAAAGCGCCAAGCGGTTTCAGGATCAGCAAGAAGGCTCTCCCCTATGTGCTCAGCCTTCCCGCACTGCTGGTCTGCATCGGCATCCTGATCCCGTTCTTTACGGCGGTCATCAACTCCTTCCAGCGCTATCGCCTGAGCCAGCCGTGGGCGCGCCAGTTCAACTGGGGTGAAAACTACCTGAATTTCTTCACCGATCCGAGCTTCTGGAACACGCTGCGCGTGTCGCTCACCTATGCCGGCCTGACGGTGGTGCTCGAACTGCTGCTCGGCCTCGGCATCGCCCTGCTCTTGCAGAAGCGTTCGGCCTTCAACAATTTCGTCTCGATCATGCTTCTGATGCCGCTGATGATCGCGCCGGCGCTGGCCGCGCTGATGTGGAAGCTGATGACCAATCCGGGCTTCGGCATCCTCAGCTATTTCGCCAGCCTCGTCGGCCTCGACAATTTCCGCTGGGCCTCCTCGCCGGACACGGCGCTGCTGACCGTGGTGCTCGTCGACATCTGGGTCTACACGCCTTTCATCATGATCCTGCTGCTTGCCGGCCTGCGCTCGCTGCCGACACAGCCTTTCGAGGCTGCGGCCCTCGACGGCGTGCCGCGCACCTTCGTCTTCTTCCGCATCACCCTGCCGATGCTGACGCCCTACATCCTGACGGCAACGCTGTTCCGGCTGCTCGATTCCATCCAGCAGTTCGACATCATCTATGCCATGACCCAGGGCGGCCCCGGCGACACGCTGACGGTCTTCCAGGTCGAGGCCTATCTCAATTTCTTCCAGTCGACCAATGTCGGCCGTTCGGCAGCGCTGCTGATCATCCTCTGGGCGATCACCTACCTGCTTTCGAACATCTTCATCAAGAACTGGCTGCGCCTGCGCGAGCGCGCCCGCGGCGAAGCCTGAGGAGGGCATCATGGAAAGCACATCCACGCCCGAGCGGATCTTGCGCGGCATCGCGCTGACGCTCGTCATCCTGTTCTTCATGTTCCCGATCTTCTGGATCTTCATGATGTCGTTCCAGACGAACGAAACGATCCTGCAGATCCCGCCGTCGCTCTCCTTCACGCCGACACTGTCGAACTACATGGCCCTGATCACCGGCAAGCTGACGACTGCGGCCGGTACGCTCGACATCGCCTTCATGGGCAATCTCGGCAACTCGGTTTTCCTGTCCACCGCTTCCGTCGCAGTGTCGCTGCTGCTCGGCGTGCCGGCGGCCTATGCCTTCGCACGGCACAAGTTTCGCGGTTCGGAAGACATCGCCTTCACGCTGCTCTCCTTCCGCTTTGCGCCGCCGCTGCTCGTGCTGCTGCCGCTGACGCAGTATTTCCAGTGGCTCGGGCTCTCCGACACCTATATCGGCCTGATCTGGGTCTACCAGCTGATCTGCCTGCCGCTCATCCTCTGGATCGTGCGAGGTTATTTCGAGGACATCTCGGCAGACGTCGAATATGCCTATCGCATCGCCGGCCATTCCTGGTTCGCCACCTTCCGCAAGATCGCGCTGCCGCTCGCCGGTCCCGGCATTGCCGCCGCCGGCCTGCTTGCCTTCATCTTCGCGTGGAACAACTTCGTCTTCGCGCTTGTACTGGCGTCCGCTTCCAAGCAGCCGGTGACGGTGGGCGCGCTTGCCTTCGTCACCTCCTCCGGCATCCAGTACGGCCAGATCGCCGCGGCCATCGTGCTGTCGATCGCGCCGACGCTGGCACTCGCACTCTATGCCCAGCGCTACCTCGTCGAAGGCCTGTCGCTCGGCGCAGTGAAGGGGTAATCATGACCACGCTGCAACTGCAAAACATTACCAAGCGCTACAAGAGCCAGGCCGTGCTCGACGACCTGACGCTCGATGTCGCCGACGGCGAGACCCTCGTGCTCTTCGGTCCGTCCGGTGCCGGCAAGACCGTTCTGCTGCGCCTCATCGCCGGCGTCATCGAACCGGATGCCGGCAAGATCGTCATCGGCGGCGAGGACATGACCGAGGTCGACGCCGAACATCGCGGCATCGGCATGGCCTTCCAGAATTTTGCGCTCTTCCCGCACATGAATGCCTTCGACAACATCGCCAGCCCACTGGAAGCCAACCGCAGTTCTGCGGCGGGCATCCGCGAGGGCGTCGAGAAGGTGGCGAAGCTCCTGAAGATAGACCACGTTCTCAGCCATCGCCCGAAGGCCCTCTCCAACGGCCAGAAGCAGCGTACGGCGCTGGCCCGCGCACTCGCCGGCTCGCCGCCGGTGCTGCTGCTCGACGACCCGCTACGCAACGTCGATGCCAAGCTACGCTTCGAGATGCGCCTGGAACTGCCGCGCCTGCTCGCCAAGCAGGGCGCGACGGTGATCTACGTCACCCAGGACTACAAGGAAGCCATGGCGCTCGGCGACCGCATCGCCGTCATGTCGCAGGGCCGCATCCGGCAGATCGGCACGCCAGAGGACATCTACAACACGCCGGCGGACATCGACATCGCCCGGCTGTTCGGCGACCCGACCATCAACCTCCTGACCGTCATTCCGAAGAAGGATGCTTCCGGCGTCTATGTCGAGCTTTCGAACGTCAGGGTGCCCTTACCGTCGATGCCGGAAAGCGTCGTCGGCAAGGAATGTGTTCTCGGGCTGCGGCCGGAGACCATCGTCTTTACCGAACCCTCGGCACAAGGCGCCATTCCGGTGACGGTGGAAGCCGAAACGCCGCTCAACGAAAAGACCGTCACCCTGTTGCTGACGGCCCGCGGCCGGGAAATCCTGCTCTCCCGGCCGGCCGGCACACCCGGCCCGTCCTCCGGCCCGGCGGCGATCGCCGTCAACGGCGCGGCAGCCTTCCTCTTCGACAAGGAAAGCGGCGCGCGCATCGCAACGCCTGCAACGACAACCAATCGCAACGGAGAAGCGGCATGAGCGACACGGCGCTGCTAATCGAGAACGTCGACAAGTTCTACGGCCCGAAAGGGCATGGGGTGCATGCGGTCAAAAACCTGTCGATGAACGTACGCAAGGGCGAAATCATCGCCCTGCTCGGTTCGTCCGGCTGCGGCAAGACCTCGACGCTGCGCATGATCGCCGGCTTCGAGCCGGTGTCGGACGGCACGATTTCGCTCGCCGGACGGCAGGTGCATCTGCTGCCGCCGGTGAAACGCAACGTCGCCATGGCCTTTGAAGGTTATTCGCTGTATCCGCCGCTGACGGTGCGCGAAAACATCGCCTTCGCGCTGAAGGCCAAACGCCTGTCGCAGGCCGAAGTGGACGAGAAAGTCGCCTACATCGCCAAGCTTCTGGAGATCGAGGATATCCTCGGGCGCTATCCGAGTTCGATTTCCGGCGGCCAGCAGCAGCGCGCCTCGCTCGGCCGCGCCCTCATCCGCGATGCCGACCTGCACCTGCTGGACGAGCCGATGGGCCAGTTGGAACCGCAGCTGCGCGCCCTGCTGCGCGGCCGCATCAAGCATTACATCAAGGAGCGCGGCCTCACCGCGATCCTCGTCACCCACGACCAGACGGAAGCCAACGCGCTGGCCGACCGCATTGCCGTCATGGAAGGCGGCGTGCTGCAGCAGTTCGATACGCCGCAGAAGATCAAGGAGCGGCCGGCCAACCTGTTTACCGGCACCTTCGTCGGCGAACCGCCGATGAACGTCTTCGAGGCCAGCATCAGCGGCGGCAATGGCAGCCTGTCTTTCGGGCTCAACGAAGGCGTCAAGCTGGATTACCAGATCGCCGCCTTTTCGCCCGGCGTCCAGGCGGAGCTGACCAAGCGCCGCAAGGTGGTGCTCGGCATCCGACCCTATTCCGTGCGCCGCAGCGCCGACGGCGTCAAGGCGCGGGTGGCCGTCAACCAGTGGCTCGGCGACCAGACGCATATCGCCGCCGATTTCGCCGGCGGCACCATGGTGCTGGTCGAGCACGACCGGACGCGTCTCGCCATCGGCGAGGATATCGGCATCCATCTCGACCCTTCGAGCCTGCACGTCTTCGACAGCGAAACCGGCAGGGCGATTTCGCATGGGAAGGAGCTTGCCTGATGCGCGACGTGCTGATCGGCATCGATGCCGGCACTTCCGTGATCAAGTCCGTCGCCTTCGACCTCCAGGGGCGGCAGCTTGCCGCCTGCGCCATTCCCAACCTCTATGAAGCCGTCGGCCGCACCGGCTCGGTGCAGGACCTGCCCCGCACCTGGGCCGACACCGCCCGGACGCTCGCCGACCTCTCCGGCAAGATCGACAATCTTGCCGGCCGCGTTGCCGGCATCGCCGTCACCGGGCAGGGCGACGGCACATGGCTGATCGACAAGCAGGGCGAACCGGTCGGCAAGGGATGGCTGTGGCTCGATGCCCGCGCCGGGGAAACGGTCGAAAGGTTGCGCGGCGACAGCGGCGACCTTGCCCGCTTTCGCAGCACCGGCAGCGGCCTCGCCGCCTGCCAGCAGGGACCGCAGCTGCGCTGGATCACCGAAAATGCGCCCGAGATGCTGACCGGCGCAACCACGGCCTTCCATTGCAAGGACTGGCTCTATTTCAAGCTCACCGGCAAGCGCGCCACCGACCCGTCCGAAGCCTGCTTCACCTTCGGCGATTTCCGGAAGCGCGACTACAATGACGAGGTGATCCACTTCCTCGGTCTCGACAGGCTGAAATACCTGCTGCCCGACATCGTTGACGGCGCTGTCGAACACCATGGCCTGAGCGAAGAAGCCGCCCGTCTCTGCGGCCTGCCCGTCGGCACGCCGGTTGTCCTCGGTTATGTCGACGTCGCCTGCACCGCGCTCGGCGCCGGCCTCTACGAACCGGGAACCGATGCCGGCTGCTCGATCATCGGCTCGACGGGCATGCACATGCGGCTTGCCAACGGCGCCGACGACGTGCAGCTCAACCAGGACCAGACCGGCTACACGATGTGCATGCCGGTGCAGGGTATCTACGCCCAGATGCAGTCGAACATGGCGGCAACGCTGAACATCGACTGGATTCTGGGTGTTGCCGGCAGCGTGCTGAAGGGCGCCGGCATCGAAAAAAGCAAGGCGGAGCTGCTCGACCATGTCGAAAGCTGGCTGACGGAAGCAAGCGCCAGCCCGCCGATCTTCCACCCCTATATTTCCGAGGCGGGAGAGCGCGGGCCGTTCGTCGATGCCTCCGCCCGTGCCTCGTTCGTCGGGCTTTCCATCGGCCACGGTTTCGGCGATATGGTGCGCTCCGTCTTCAACGGCCTCGCCTTGGCATCCCGGGATTGCTACACGCAGATGGGACCGCTGCCCGCACGGGTGCGGCTGACCGGCGGAGCTGCCCGCAGCGCCTCGCTTCGCGGCATTCTCGGCGGCGCGCTTGGCGCCAGCATCCAGACGAGCGAACGCGAAGAGGCCGGCGCCGCGGGCGCGGCGATGATCGCCGCCGTATCGCTCGGCATCTACGGGACGATGGAAAATTGCGTGCGCGACTGGGTCACGCCCTATCAGCGCCCGCCGGAACAGCCGGATGCGGACATGGTGCGGTATTTCGATGCCGTCTTTCCCGTCTACAGGCAATCATGGGCAGCCTTGCGCCCGGTCTGGCACTCCCAGGCCGAGATCGGGCACAAGCCTGCCGTTTCATAAGGACTGACGAAATGAAGAAGATAGCCATCATCGGCGACCGGTTCATGCTCCCCGACATCTTTCGCGACAAGATCGTCGCCGCCTGCGGAGACGGGCACGACATCCGCACCATCGAACAACCCTGGCCGGACGAACCGATGGAGCACGGCTATGCCGTCGAAGGCATGGACGGCCTCAAGGAATACATGGGCAAGGCCGACGAGATCGTCGACTTCATCGGCGATGCCGAAATCATGGTGACGCAGCTGGCGCCGCTTTCGGCGGCGATGTTTGCGCAATTGCCGGGCCTCAGGCTCGTTGCCGTCTCGCGCGGCGGCCCGGTCAACATCGACATGGCCGCGGCCCGCGCCGCCGGCGTGCGTGTCGTCAACACGCCCGGCCGCAATGCCAGCGCCGTTGCCGAATTCGCCATCGGCGCCATCCTGGCCGAGACCCGGCTGATCCGCGTCGGCCATGAAGCCCTGCGAAAGGGCGAATGGCGCGGCGACCTCTACCGCGCCGACCGCACCGGCCGCGAACTCAGCGAGATGACGGTGGGTGTTGTCGGTTACGGCAATATCGGCACCAAGGTGGTGCGCCTGCTGCGCGCCTTCGGCTGCAAGGTCATCGTCCACGATCCTTATGTGCAGCTGAGCGTCGACGACCTGAATGGCGGCGTCGAGCAGGTGGGTTTCGACGACCTCCTGTCGCGCTCCGACATCGTGACACTGCATCCGCGCGTGACGGAAGAAACCAAGGGCATGATGAATGCCGTAACCTTCGCGCAGATGAAGCCCGGCGCCATCTTCGTCAACACCGCCCGCGGGCCGCTCTGCGATTACGACGCGCTATACGACGCGCTGACCAACGGTCATCTTTCCAGCGCCATGCTGGAAACCTTCGGTGTCGAGCCGGTGCCGCCGGACTGGCCGCTGCTGCAGCTTCCGAATGTCACGCTGACGCCGCATATCGCCGGCGCCTCGGTGCGCACCGTCACCTATGCCGCGGAAATGGCGGCCGAAGAGGTGCGCCGCTACATTGCCGGTGAGCCGCCGGTCAACCCGTGCTGAGGAGAGACGGCCGTGAGTTCTGAAAGCGGCATATACGACCTGTTCGTCGTCGGCGGCGGGGTCAACGGCGCCGGCATCGCCCGCGATGCCACCGGTCGCGGCCTTTCCGTCCTGCTGTGTGAGAAGGACGACCTGGCGCAGGGCACCAGTTCGCGTTCGGGAAAGCTGGTGCATGGCGGCCTGCGCTACCTCGAATATTACGAGTTCCGCCTGGTTCGCGAAGCTCTGATCGAGCGCGAGGTACTGCTGCGCTCCGCACCGCACATCATCTGGCCGATGCGTTTCGTGCTGCCGCACAATCCCGAGGATCGGCCGGCCTGGCTCGTGCGCCTCGGCCTGTTCCTCTACGACCATCTCGGCGGCCGCAAGCGGCTGCCGGGGACGCGGACGCTCAACCTGGCGCAGGCGCCCGAGGGCGCGCCGCTGAAACCGCAATACCGCAAGGCCTTCGAATATTCCGACTGTTGGGTGGACGATGCCCGCCTGGTGCTGCTCAACGCGCTGGATGCTCACAGCCGCGGCGCGACAGTGAAAACCCGCACGGCGTGCTCCTCCATTCGCCGCACGGGCGATCTCTGGACCATCGAGATGACGGATACGGTGACCGGCGCGAAGAGCGAGGCGAAAGCGCGCTGCGTCGTCAACACCGCCGGCCCCTGGGTGAACGACATCATCGGCCGCGTCGCGGGGCTCAATTCCAGCCGCAGCGTCCGCCTGGTGAAGGGCAGCCACATCGTCGTTCCGAAATTCTGGGAGGGGCGGCAGGCCTATCTCGTGCAGAACCCGGACAAGCGGGTGATCTTCATCAACCCCTACCAGAACGATCTGGCGCTGATCGGCACCACCGATATTCCTTACGAGGGCCGCCCGGAAGACGTGACTGCCGACGGCAACGAGATCGCCTATCTGATCAAGTCGGTGAACCGCTATTTCAAGCAGCAGCTGACGGAGGCCGATATCGTCCACAGCTTCTCCGGCGTGCGCCCGCTCTACGACGACAATGCCGCAAACCCTTCCGCCGTGACGCGCGACTACATCTTCGAGGTCGACGCAGGCGATGGCCAGGCGCCGCTGCTGTCGGTCTTCGGCGGCAAGATCACCACCTTCCGCAAGCTTTCGGACCATGCGCTGGAACGGCTGAAACCCTTCTTCCCGAAGATGGGTCCGGCCTGGACCGGCTCTGCGACCTTGCCGGGCGGTGACATGCGCGACGCCGATTTCGACCAGTTCCTCGGCGACATCAAGGTGCGGTATCCCTGGCTGCCGGCCGATCTTGCCAAACATTATGCCCGGCTCTACGGCACGCGCCTGCATGCGCTGGTCGGCAAGGCGACCGGCATCGACGACCTCGGCATCGCCTTCACGCCGCTGTTTCGCGAACGCGAGGCACAGTTCCTGATGGAAACCGAATGGGCGCAGACGGCAAACGATATCCTCGAACGGCGCACCAAGCACGGGCTGCACATGACGCCGGTCCAGCGCCAGGCCTTTGTCGCCTGGTACGACGATCATTCGGAGGCAGCGTGACATGGCGGTGAAAAGCACGGAATTCGAGGCGCTCCTGGATCTGTCCGCAACCGTCGGCGCCGATCCGCAGCTGGTGCAGGGCGCCGGCGGCAATACCTCGATCAAGGAAGGCGATACGCTTTGGATCAAGGCATCCGGCCTGTGGCTGATGCAGGCGCGCCAGCGTGACGTCATGGTGCCGGTGGCGCTGGAACCGCTACTGGAGGCGCTGGAGCGCGACGACCCGGCGACGGAAAAGGCCCAGGCCTTCGTCATCGCCGAGCGCAACCCTTCCGGCCTGCGACCGTCGATCGAAACGACGGTGCATGCCCTGATGCCGCAGAAAGTGGTTATCCACGTCCATTGCGTCGAGACCATCGCCACTGCCGTGCAGGCCAACGGCGAGGCGATTGCCGCCGAAAAACTCGCCGGCATCCCGCATGCCTTCGTGCCGTATGCCCGCCCCGGCCTGCCGCTGGCGAAAGCGATTGCCGCACGCCTGCGCGAGGATACGCGGGTGCTGGTGCTCGGCAATCACGGCCTCGTCGTCGCCGGCGAGACGGTGGCGGAAGCAAAGGCCTTGCTGGAGCTTGCCTCCACTCGGCTGGCCTGGCCGGTGCGGCAGGCACCCGCGCCCGATCTCGATGCGCTGGCGCGGCTGGCACTCGACAGCAGCTACACCCTGCCGGAGGACCCCCGCCTGCACGACGCCGCGACCGATCTGGAAAGCTGCCGCATCGCCGCTGGCGGCAGCCTCTATCCCGACCATGTGATCTTTCTCGGCAAAGGCTCCGAGATCGCCGGCCCGAACGAAACCGCCGCTTCGATCGAGGCCCGCCACGCCGAAGAAGAGACCACCGCCTCACCGACATTGCTTTTCCCCGGCAAGGGCGTGCTGGTGCGCAAGGATATCACCGCCGGCGCGCTCGCCATGGCACGTTGCCTGTCCGACGTGACGCTGCGCATTCCCGAAGCGGCGCGGCTGCGCTATCTCACCCATGCGGAAAACGCCGAACTTCTCGGCTGGGACGCGGAAAAATATCGCCAGGCGCTGAACCGCGCCGGACAGGTGCTGCAATGAGACGTGAAGACGCGCCGCTGGTCATCGGCATCGACATCGGTACTTCAGGCGCAAGAGCGGTGGCGATGGCCCCGGATTTTTCCATCGTTGCCTCCGGCGCTGCGAAGATCGCCGATTTTTCGGCCGACCGTCGCGATCCGGTTGCCTGGTGGAAGGCCGTGCAGGCCGCCCTCGGCATCGTGCTCGATGCCATCGACCGCAACCGGGTACGGGCTCTGGCGATCGACGGCACCTCCGGCACCATGCTGCCGGTGAGCGAAACCGGCGAGCCTCTTTCCATGCCGATGATGTACAACGATCCTGTTGCCGACCACATCATCCTCGACCGGATCGCCAGGCATGCCCCCAAGGAAAGTGCTGCCCACGGCGCCACCTCGGGCCTGGCGAAACTGCTGACGTTCCAGCGGCAGCCTGATGTATACCGCGTCATCCATCAGGCCGACTGGCTGATGGGCCATTTCACCGGCCTCTATGACGTTTCTGACGAAAATAACGCGTTGAAGACCGGCTACGACCCGATCTCCCGCAGTTGGCCGGACTGGATCGGCGAAACCGAGGCGGATAGCCGCCTGTTGCCGGACGTGCTGCCGGCCGGATCCCCGGTCGCCAGCATTTCTGACGATGCGGCAGCGGCCTTCGGGCTGCCGGCGGACACCGTGATCGTTGCCGGCACCACGGATGGCTGCGCCTCCTTTCTCGCCACCGGCGCCGACCGGCCGGGTGACGGGGTCAGCGCGCTCGGCACGACGCTGACGGTGAAGATGCTGTCCGACAAGCCGCTGTTTGCACCGGAATACGGCCTCTACAGCCATCGCATCGGCGACACGTGGCTGGCGGGCGGGGCCTCCAACACCGGAGGCGTGGTTCTGGCGGCACATTTTTCCGACGAGCGTATCATTGCCCTGTCGAAGGAGATCGATCCGACCCGCGAAACCGGGCTCGATTATTATCCGCTGGTCAAGCCCGGCGAACGCTTCCCCATCAACGATCCGGCGCTGGCCCCGCGCATGGACCCGCGCCCGGACAACGATGCCATGTTCCTGCAGGGCATATTCGAAGGCATCGCGGCAATCGAAAAGCTGGCCTATGAGCGGCTGGAAGCGCTCGGGAGTCCAAAACTCGCCTCCATCCGCACGGTGGGCGGCGGCGCGAAAAACCCCACCTGGACGGCAATCCGCGGCCGCAAGCTGTTCGTGCCCTTCCTGCCGCTCGCCTCGGAAGAGGCCGCAGCCGGCACGGCGCGTCTCGCCCTGCAGGGCGCCATGGCGGCAGGTGTGCTGTGAGCATGCCGGAGACCATCGCCGGCATGTCGGCGATCGCCGATCGTTTCGATGCCTTTCTCGTCGACCAGTTCGGCGTGCTGCGCGACGGGCGCGGCCCTTATCCCGGCGCCGCCGCCGCGCTTTCGGCGCTGAAACAAGCCGGCAAGACCGTCATCATCCTGTCCAACTCCGGCAAGCGTTCGGCGGAAAACAGCAAACGGCTGGCAAAGCTCGGTTTCGACGCTGCCAGCTGGGACTGGTTTCTCACCTCCGGCGAAGTCGCCTGGCGGATGCTCGCCAGGGAGAGCGAGGCACAGGCGGATCGTCCGACAGCCTGCCTGCTGATCAGCCGCGACGGCGACACCTCGCCCATCGACGGCCTGCCACTGCGGCGGGTCGACAGCGGCGCGGACGCCGACGTCATCCTGCTGGCTGCGAGCGAGGGCGATGTCTATCCGCTCGACCATTACCGAATGCTCCTGGAGCCTGCCGCAAGACGCGGCATTCCCTGCCTCTGCACCAATCCCGACAAGGTGATGCTCACCCGCGAGGGCACCGCCTTCGGCGCCGGGCGCATTGCCGAGCTTTATCAGGAGATCGGCGGCGATGTGCGCTGGATCGGAAAACCCTTTCCGGACATCTATGCCACGGCGCGGGAATTTATAACCGGCATCGATGCCAGCAGAATCTGTTGCGTCGGCGACAGTATTGAGCATGATATCGGCGGAGCCAGGGAGGCGGGTCTTTCTTCAGTCCTCGTGACGACGGGCATTTTGGCGCAGGCCTCTGCGGAAGAGCGGCAGGCGCTGTTTGCAGAGCACGGCGCCGTGCCCGATTTCCTGCTCCCGGCATTCATCTGGTAACAAGGGTTTCGTTCATGGCCTTCACGCTGTCGCTCAACACCAATCCGCTCGTCAATCGCTTCGCCGAACCCGACGACCTGATCGACACGGTCGCCGAGAAGATGCGGATCGGCTACCTGCAGCTGACCCATGAATTCATCAATCCCGGCTGGCCGGCGGCGACGATCACCAAGCATGTCCGGCTCTTGAACAAAGCGATGGCGCGCACCGGCGTCAAGGTGACTTCGGGCATGACCGGGCCTTACGGCCGCCTCAATCATTTCGGCCATCCGGATGCCGACGTGCGCCGTTATTATGTCGATTGGTTCAAGACGCTTGCCGACGCCTCCGCCGATCTCGGCGCCTCCGGCATCGGCACGCAATTCGCCATCTTCGCCCACAAGGACTACGAGGATCCCGTCCGCCGCGAGGAGCTTATCAAGATCGCCATCGACTGCTGGCGCGAGGTGGCCGAACACGGAAAGGCCGCCGGCCTCACCTATCTCTTCTGGGAACCGATGTCGGTCGGCCGCGAATTCGGCCATACGATTGCCGAATGCCGGGCGCTGGACACCCGCCTGGCGCAGTCGGACCTGCCGATCCCGCTGAAGATGATGGTCGATATCGACCACGGCGACGTCAGCTCCAGCAATCCGGCCGATATCGATCCCTACGCCTGGGCGGAAGCCTTCCCGAAGGAATCGCCGATCATCCACGTCAAGCAATCCTCGATGAACAAGGGCGGCCACTGGCCGTTCATCGCCGCCCACAACAAGGATGGCCGCATCACGCCGGAAAAACTGCTCGACGCCGTCAGGCGCGGCGGCGGCACCGACAACGAGATCTGCCTGGAACTGTCGTTCCGCGAACGCGAGCCGACCGACCGCCTGGTCGTCGACATGATCCGTGAATCCGTCGAATTCTGGGAGCCCTACATCGACACCGGCTTCAACCGGTGACGTCACAGAAATAATAACAATGTAACATTTATATATTGAAATATAACATATCTATGTTATGTTCGCTCAACGATGGCCGATAGACCAGGCACGACCGCGTAAAAACCGCGTGGTGACGCGACGGGGTCTTGATGGCGCGACCTAAGGCGTGATTGCGCCATGGCAGAAAAAGCCCGGGAGACGAGATGAGCAAGGCGGCATATTGGGTCGGCACCAGCTGGAAAATGAACAAGACGCTGGCGGAGGCCATGGCCTTTGCCGATGCGTTGGCGGCAGCCGATAACGGTCGCGACGAACGCGTGCAGCGGTTTGTCATTCCACCGTTCACGGCGGTGCGGCAGGTGAAGGAACGGCTGGCGCAGACCAGCCTGAAGGTCGGCGCCCAGAACATGCATTGGGATGACGCCGGCGCCTGGACCGGCGAGATTTCGCCGCTGATGCTGAAGGACTGCAATCTCGATCTCGTCGAACTCGGCCATTCGGAGCGCCGCGAATTCTTCAACGAGACCGACAAGGCGGTCGGCCTGAAGACCGCCGCTGCCGTGCGACACGGGCTCGTGCCGTTGATCTGCATCGGCGAGACGCTGGCCGAGCGCGAAGCCGGCCAGGCGGATGCGGTGTTGAAGCGACAGGTCGAAGGCGCGCTGGCATTTCTGGAAGGCGCCGAGAAGCAAAAAAACGTCCTGCTGGCTTATGAGCCCGTCTGGGCCATCGGCGTCAACGGCATCCCGGCGACGGCCGATTATGCCGACGAGCGCCACGCGATGATCGCCGACGTGGCCAAGGCCGTGCTCGGCGTCGCCGTCCCCGTGCTCTACGGCGGCAGCGTCAACCCGGAAAACTGCGCCGAGCTGATCACCCAACCGCATATCGACGGCCTGTTCATCGGCCGCTCGGCCTGGCAGCCGGCCGGCTATCTCGACATTCTCGACCGTGTTTCAAAGGCGCTCGGCTGACCGGCGCACCCACAATCACCAGTATGGAAAGGGCACTTTCATGAAAATCGCAATCGGAGCCGACAGCGCGGGCAAGCCGCTGCTCGATGTCATCGCCGCCCACCTTGCCACCAAGCCGGAGCTTGCGGTCAACGATCTGAGCCAAAGCGGCTTTTATGCCGACCTGTCGCAGAACCTGGCCCAGCGCATCGTCGATGGCGAATATGAGCGCGGCATCCTCATCTGCGGCACCGGTATCGGTGTCAGCATCTCGGCCAACAAGGTTCCGGGCATTCGCGCCGCGCTGACCCACGACACCTATTCGGCAGAACGCGCCGCCAAGTCCAACAATGCGCAGATCATCACCATGGGCGCCCGCGTCATCGGCCCGGAACTCGCCAAGGCGATCGTCGATACCTGGCTGGCATCCGAATTCGATCCGAACGGCTCCTCGGCCGGCAACGTGCAGGCAATCGACCGCCTCGACGCAGGCAAGAAGTAAGCATTGACTGACATTGAAAACGAAAACGCCCGGCAATTCGCCGGGCGTTTTGTTCGGATCAGGCGATCTTCGGCGCCAGGCTGCCTGAGCGATAACGCTTCGCCATTTCGGACAACGGCAACGGCTTCAGGCTATCGGCGTGGCCGGCCGTGCCGAAGGCTTCGAAACGCTCGATACAGAGCTTCTTCATCGCCGCCATGGCCGGCGCCAGATATTTGCGCGGGTCGAATTCCGACGGGTTTTCGGTGAGGATCTTGCGGATCGCGCCGGTCATCGCCATGCGGTTGTCGGTGTCGATATTGATCTTGCGCACGCCGTGGCGGATGCCGCGCTGGATTTCTTCCACCGGCACGCCCCAGGTCGGCTTCATCTGGCCGCCGTACTTGTTGATGATGTCCTGCAATTCCTCGGGAACCGAAGAAGAGCCGTGCATGACCAGATGCGTGTCCGGCAGGCGGCGATGAATTTCTTCGATCACGTTCATGGCCAGCACGTCGCCATCGGGACGGCGGCTGAACTTGTAGGCGCCGTGGCTGGTGCCCATGGCAACCGCCAGCGCGTCCACCTGGGTATCGCGGACGAACTGGGCCGCCTGGTCCGGATCGGTCAGCAGCTGGTCGTGGCTGAGCGTGCCTTCGATGCCGTGACCATCCTCCTGCTCGCCGCCGCCGCTTTCCAGCGAGCCGAGCACGCCGATTTCACCCTCGACGGAAACGCCGCCCCAATGGGCCATGTCGACGACGCGGCGGGTGATGCCGGCATTGTAGTCGTAATCGGCCGCCGACTTGCCGTCCTCCTTCAGCGAACCGTCCATCATCACGGAGGTAAAGCCGTGCTGGATCGCCGTCATGCAGGTCGCTTCGTTGTTGCCGTGGTCGAGGTGCATGCAGACGGGGATATCCGGGTGGATTTCGACCAGCGCATCGATCAGCTTGGCAAGCACCACATCGTTGGCATAGGCCCGTGCGCCGCGGCTGGCCTGCAGGATCACCGGCGACCGTGTCGCTGCCGCAGCCTCCATGATGGCGAGGCCCTGCTCCATGTTGTTGATGTTGAAGGCGGGCACGCCGTAACTGTGTTCGGCAGCATGGTCGAGCAGTTGTCTGAGAGTGATGCGGGCCAATCAAGCCTCCCTGTTTTGATGGGTGAATGCACTGTCAAAGGTGACATAACGGCTTCTGAACATTCCGCAAGTTACTCAATCGGTTTAAAAAATCCCAAGCGATAATTTTTTTCCGTATCATTTTCCGGCGATGAAATGTTACATTCCGATGTCATGAGTTGTGATTTTGCGGCTTATGCGGCAGAACATGTTACAAAGGAAAAGGTCCGCGCATGAAATCCAGCCAGCGAAAGGATGTCATCATGGATCTCCTGATGCAGACCGGCACGGTGACCGTGGACGCGCTGGCCGCCCGTTTCGACGTGTCGCGGATGACCGTCCATCGCGATCTCGACGAACTGGAAACCAGCGGTTTCCTGCGCAAGATCCGTGGCGGGGCAACGGCGCAATCCAGCTCGCAGTTCGAAAGCGACTTCCGTTTTCGCGAAAAGCTGGCTGCGGAGGAAAAGCAGCGCATCGCCGTCGCCGCCGCCGCCATGGTCGAACCCGGCCAGACGATCATCGTCGACGACAGTTCTTCCGCCGGCGCCATGGCACCACACCTCGTCGACCTCGCGCCGCTGACGGTCATTTCCAACAATCTCGCCGTCATCGAACTTCTGGCCGCCAGTGCCGGCATCAAGCTCATCGCGCTCGGCGGGCAATATAGCCGCAAGTTCAACGGCTTTTTCGGGCTGGTCACCGAGGAGGCCCTGCGGGCCCTGCGGGCCGATATCGCTTTCCTCTCTTCCTCCGCCATTCACGGCGCCGCCGTCTTCCACCAGGAGCAGGAGGTGGTTCACACCAAACGGCTGATGCTGGCGGCGGCCGAGCGCGCCTATCTGCTCGTCGACCACGGAAAATTCGGGCGCCGGGCGCTGCACTTCTTCACCAAGCTCGACGCTTTCGACGCGGTGTTGACCGGCGACGAAATCGACCCCGGGCAGCAGGCGGCCATACAGGAGGCCGGCATCCGGCTGAACGTCGTCGGGCGATAGAAGGGCTGTCTCCAGCGAACGCCTAAATATTCTCCGAAATATAGAGATCGAACGGCAGGAAGGACTGGGCGGGCAGGCCGCTCTTGCCCCGTTCTATCGCATCCGTCATCAGCAACAGCAGTTCATCCGCAATGCCCCTCACCGGCGTCGAGATGACCGCCGTCACCACCTCATCCGCCAGGGCCTCGCGCGAATCCTGCGTCAGCTCGTTGACGACGACGGCAAGCTTGCCACTGTAACCTTCTTCGCGGATGGCGGAGATCGCCCCTTCCATGCCGCCGCCGCAGACGTAGAAGCCGGCGAGATCGGGGTGCTTGTGCAGCAGGTTGATGGTCGCCTCATGGGTGATCTCCGGCGTCTCCAGGTTGATCAGCGTTTCCAGAAACTCGAAGTCGGGTGCGTGTTCGCGAAAATAGGAGCGGAAGCCGATCTCGCGCAGTTCATGCCCGTGGAAACGGTGGTTGCCGACGAAGCAGGCGACCTTGCCCGCCCGCCTTGCTCCGCGGGCGATCATCCAGGCGGCAGTGCGGCCGACCTTGCGATTGTTCAGCCCCACGTACCCTTCGCGAACGCCGGCGGCAAAATCCGACAGCAGGGAAAAGACCGGAATGCCTTTCTCCTTCAGTTCCTGCACGGCGGCAGTAACGGCCGGGTAGTCCGGGGCGACGACGGCAATGGCGTGGTTGGTGGCCGCCATCGCCTTCAAGCGGTCGACAATGATTGGCGGCGTCAGCGCCGGCACGAACTCGATCTGCGGCGTGATCCGCGCCGCCGCCAGCCGGGTGGCGCTGTCCTCGATGGCGTGCGACAGCGACTGGTAGAAGGATTGCGCCTGCCGCTGCAGCAGGAATCCCAGCCGGTAATGCGGGCGATCCTCGAAGGCGCGTTGCCGGATGAGGCTGGTGGCGTGATAACCGATCTGCTGCGCCGCCGCATAGACACGTCGCGCCGTTTCCTCGCGCACCGCATGCCGGGCATTCAGCACCCGGTCGACGGTGGCGATGCTGACGCCCGAAACGCGGGCGAGGTCGGCGATCGTCGGGCGCTTGCTCATGATGAAATGACGTTTTCTCTCACAGTTTCACCGATCGCGATGATAGGAAATGATAGATTCTATCATCACTGCATTGAGCGTTGGCAAAAGTCAATTTATTCTCCTCTTCATGCTGCTGCGGACCGGAGACCGCGACACGCCGGAGGAGACACGATGACCGTAAGAGTGACGAAACGGGATTACAGCCTGCTCGGCCGCGATTCCCAGACTGCCGTCGAAAGCGGCCTGGCGACGGCGGAATGGTATCACACCGATATTCCGCGCAAGCAGATGAAGGAACTGATGCAGCGTTCCGATGGGCCGGCGATCCGCGACACCATCATCTGGTTTGCGGCGCTGATCGTCACCGGCGGCCTCGGCGCCTATCTCTGGGGAAGCTGGTGGTGCGTGCCGTTCTTCCTCGCCTATGGCGTGCTCTATGGTTCGGCATCCGATTCCCGCTGGCACGAATGCGGCCACGGCACGGCCTTCAAGACGCGCTGGATGAACGACGTCGTCTACCAGGTCGCCTGTTTCATGATCATGCGCAACCCGGTCACCTGGCGCTGGAGCCATGCCCGGCACCACACCGATACCATCATCGTCGGCCGCGATCCCGAAATCGCCGTGATGCGGCCGCCGGATCTGGCCCGCCTGGTGCTGAATTTCTTCGGCATCCTCGACAGCTGGTTCGCCATGAGCGACATGCTGCGCAATGCCTTCGGCCATATCAGCGCGGCGGAAAGATCCTTCATCCCCGAGATGGAACAGCCGAAGATGGTGCGGATCGCCCGTATCTGGCTCGCCATCTATGTTGCCACCGTCGCCGCCTGTTTCTGGATGGGCAGCATCCTGCCGCTGATGCTGGTCGGCCTGCCGCGGCTCTATGGTGCCTGGCACCATGTCATGGTCGGCCTGCTGCAGCACGGCGGACTGGCGGAAGATGTCGTCGACCATCGGCTGAACACCCGCACGGTCTACATGAACCCGATCAGCCGCTTCATCTACCTCAACATGAACTATCATGTAGAGCATCACATGTTTCCAATGGTGCCCTACCATGCGCTGCCGAAACTGCACGAGATGATCAAGCATGACCTGCCTAAACCGAACCCGTCGATCTGGCACGCCTACAAGGAAATGATACCGGCCTTCCTGCGCCAGCTTCGTTACCAGGATTATTATGTCCGCCGCGAACTGCCGCCGACGGCCAAGCCATACCGCGACGATTTTCACAGCCAGGCCGCAGAGTAGCCGACGCTTCATTCAGGGGAAGAGATCATGAGCAATTGGGTGGAAGTCTGTGCCGCAGACGACATCGACGAGGAAGACGTCATCCGTTTCGACCATGACGGCCGGACGTTTGCCGTCTACCGCAGCCCGGAGGACCAGTATTTCGCCACGGACGGGCTCTGTACGCACGAGAAGATCCATCTCGCCGACGGGCTGGTGATGGACGACATCATCGAATGTCCCAAGCACAACGGCCGGTTCAGCTACAAGACCGGCGAGGCCAAGGGCGCGCCCGTCTGCGTCAACCTCAAGACCTACCCGGTCAAAGTCGACGGCGGCAGCGTCTTCATCTCCATCTGAGGCAAAAGCTCATGTCCGATATCGTCATCATCGGCGGCGGCGAATGCGGTGCCCGCGCCGCCTTTGCTTTGCGCGAACGCGGCTTTGACGGCAGCGTCACGCTGGTCTGCGCCGAGAGCCACCTGCCCTACGAACGTCCGCCGCTCTCCAAGGCGACGCTGATCGATGCGCTGGAGCCGAAGCTGGTGGCGGATGCCGGACGCTATCTTTCCGATGGCATCACGGTGCTGACCGGCTGCAGCGTGCTGGCGATCGACCGGGCCGAAAAATCCGTGATGCTTTCCGGCGGCCAGCCGCTGCGTTACGACAGGCTGCTGCTTGCCGTCGGTGCCCGGTCACGCCTGTTGCCGGACATGGCGGAAGCCGCCGGCCGCATCCATACGCTGCGCAGCCATGACGACGCACTGGCGATCCGCGCCGCCCTGCATGCCGGTGGTTCGCTGGTCATCGTCGGCGGCGGCTTCATCGGCCTCGAGCTTGCCGCGACGGCGCGGATGATGGGTGTCGACACCATACTCATCGAAGGCCTCTCGCGCATTCTCAGCCGCGGCGTTCCTGAAGAGATCGCCGAGGCGGTGGCAGCCCGCCATCGCGCCGAAGGTGTCGAAATCCTCTGCGGGCAGGCTATCTCCGCGATCGAAGACGGAGCAGAAAAAGCGACCGTCCGGCTGGCGGGCGGCCGGACCATCGCCGCGGACCTCGTCGTTGTCGGCATCGGCGCCGTTCCGAACACGGCGTTGGCGGAAGCCGCCGGCCTTGCGGTGGAGAACGGCATTGCCGTCGACAGATATCTGCGCACATCCGATCCCGACATTTTTGCCGCCGGCGACTGCTGCTCGTTCCCGCTCGACCTTTATGGCGGCCGGCGCGTGCGGCTGGAGGCCTGGCGCAACGCCCAGGAACAGGGCACCCTCGCCGCGGCAAACCTGATGGGGGCGGCAGAACCCGTTTCCAACGTCCCGTGGTTCTGGTCGGACCATTACGACATGACCTTGCAGATCACCGGGCTGGCCGACGGTGCGACGACCACCGTCCGGCGTCCGCTCGGCGATGGGGCCTTCATCCTGTTCCATCTCGATGGCGAGGGCAGGCTCCTGGCCGCCAGCGGCATCGGCAAGGGCAATGCCGTGGCGCGCGACATCAGGCTGGCGGAAATGTTAATTTCGGCTGCTGCGCGGCCCGATCCGCACGCGCTGGCTTCGCCCGCAACGAAGCTCAAATCGCTGCTCGCCGCATGAAAGGACGGCCGCCTGCTCCTGCCGCCGGCCGTCAATTTCACTCCTGAAGGTTCATGACGGCGTGGTGAAGGATTTGTGACGGCAGTTACACAAAACTGACATCCCACCTTCACGAAGCCTCGCTAATCGTCGCTCCAGTTCAGCCTGCACAGGGAAACAGCGAGCACGATGTTCCAGCTCAAGAATGTCACACGTCGTTTTGGCAATCGTCTGGCCGTGGATAGCGTCAATATCGACATCCCGCAGAGCCAGATGGTCGGTATCATAGGCCGCTCCGGAGCCGGCAAGTCGACGCTGCTGCGCATGATCAACCGACTTGCCGATCCGTCGTCCGGCTCGATCCATTTCGGCGACGTCGAAGTGTCGGCGCTGCGCGGCCAGGCCCTGCGCGACTGGCAGCGCAATTGCGCCATGATCTTCCAGCAATTCAATCTCGTGCCGCGTCTCGACGTTCTCACCAACGTCATGCTCGGCCGACTGAACCATCGCCCGACGGCGCTGAGCCTGCTCAATATCTTTTCCCGCGACGAGCGCCTGATGGCGATTGCCGCACTCGAACGCCTCGGCATCGAGCAGACCGCCATGCAGCCGGCCGGTACGCTCTCTGGCGGCCAGCAGCAGCGTGTCGCCATTGCCCGCGCCCTGATGCAGAACCCGAAGATGGTCCTCGCCGACGAGCCGATCGCCTCGCTCGATCCGCTGAACGCCAAGATCGTCATGGATGCGCTGCGCGACATCAACGAGCGGGAAGGCATCACCGTCATCACCAACCTGCACACGCTCGACACGGCGCGCCAGTATTGCGAGCGCATCATCGGCATGGCCGCCGGCAAGGTCGTTTTCGACGGTACGCCGGCCCAGCTGACGGCCGCAGCCGTGCACGAGATCTACGGCTCGGACAAAGACGGCGCCGGCATCGACGAAAGCATGACGTCCACCAGCATCAATGTCGCGAACCTGCCCACCGGCGAGCTCGCTCCGCAATCTGCCAGCCTCAAGCCTTTGACGCTGGCCGGGATCTGACCCGGAAACGATCGATTGCCCGCGTCAAGGGCACCCATTTCATCACGACGCTTCCGGATGATCCGGAAAACAGGAGATAGATCCATGTTGAAGAAATCCCTTCTTGCCGCCGTTGCGTTCGTCGCGCTGGCCGGCTCGGCCATGGCCCAGGATGCCAAGGTACTGCGCATCGGCCTCGACGGCTCGGAAAACGAAGCCGACCAGATCCGCAACACGCAATGTGTCGCCGACGGCCTGAAGGCTGCCACCGGCGCTGCCGAAGTGCAGATCTTCCCGTCGCCGGACTATAACGGCGTCATCCAGGGCCTGCTCGGCGGCACGATCGACATCGCTTCCATGGGCGCTTCCTCCTACGCCGCCATCGCGCTGCAGGACCCGAACGCCGTCGACCCGATCCTGACCTACACCGGTTCGGACGGCTCCAGCGGCTACTACTCGATCATGGTTGCCCGCAAGGATAGCGGCATCAAGACGCTTGCCGACCTGAAGGGCAAGAAGCTCGGTTTCGCCGATCCGGACTCCACCTCCGGCTACCTCGTCCCGAACGTTTCGCTGCCGAAGGAAATCGGCGCACCGGTCAAGGAATACTTCTCTGAAACCGGCTTCGGCGGTGGCCACGAGAACCTCGTTCTCGCCGTTCTCGACGGCAAGTTCGATGCCGGCACGACGTTCGGCTCGGGCGTCGGCAACTGGGAAGAAGGCTACAGCGCCGGCAACCTCCACCAGATGGTCGCCAAGGGCAACCTCGACATGGACGATATCGTCGAAGTCTGGCGCTCGCCGCTGATCCCGAACGGCCCGCTGATGGTTTCCAACAAGCTCGACGGCGACATGAAGGGCAAGGTCGAAGCCTTCTTCAAGGAACTGCCGAAGAAGGACCTCGCTTGCTTCCAGGCCTACACCCAGGGCAAGAACACCGATTACATCGAAGTCGACCCGTCCTTCTACCAGACGATCGTCGACGCCCGTAAGTCCGTTATCGGCGGCTGAGCCACGTCCCGACATCTTCAGCGGCGGCATCCCTTACGGTGCCGCCGTTCTGCTAGAGCAATTCCAGCAAAAGTGCTGAGCGGTTTTGCGTCCGGAATTGCGTAAAAACAAAAAGTTAGAGCGCTCTCGCGATTCGGAGAAAGGCGAAAATGCTCTAAGGAGAAAACGGAATGGCCGGTCTTAATGCGGCAAACCTCGGCTCTTCGGCCGCGACGGTGATGCATCACTATCAGCAGCAGCTGAAAGTTCGTCGCATCTATACGATCATTGCCATCGCAGTGTTCCTGATTGCGCTGTTTGCATCGCTGAACTTCGCCAACAACGCCAATTCGGGCAAGTTTTTCGAACGGCTTCCCTATCTCTTCGACTTCATCAAGAACTTCGTTCCCGATAGCCCGATGGAGATCGTCCGGGCGATGTTCGACCTGCCGTCGCCTTATGCCGACGGGTCGCTGAAATACGATTATACCTCCGACCGGCATTATATTACCGACAGCGTCTATATTCCCAATTTCTTTTACCAGCTCGTCATCACCCTCAATATCGCGCTTGTCTCGACGATCATCGGCACGACGATCGCTTTCGTGCTGTGCTTCTTCGCCTCGACCAACCTTGTCGGTGCCGGCGCTGTCCGCTGGTTCACCCGCCGGATCATGGAGGTCATGCGCGCCTTTCCGGAAATCGTCATTGCCGGCCTCCTGACCGCCATCCTGTCGATCGGCCCGATCGCCGCCATCATCGCTATCACGGTCCATACCATCGGCGCGCTTGGAAAGCTGTTCTTCGAGGTGGTGGAAAATGCCGACATGCGGCCCGACGAGGGCCTGCGGGCCGCCGGCGCCAGCTGGGTCGAGCGGGTGCGTTTCGCCATCGTTCCCCAGGTCCTGCCGAATTTCGTTTCTTATGCATTGCTGCGCGCCGAGATCAACGTGCGTGCCTCGACGATCATCGGCGCCGTCGGCGGCGGCGGTATCGGCGAGGTCTTCCGCCTCTCCATCGGCCGCGATCATGCGGCAAAGACCTACGCCATCGTCATCCTGCTGCTCATCGCCATCATCGCCGTCGACCAATTCTCCGCCTGGCTGCGGCGCCGGCTGATCGGCCAGCAATCCTTCGAATTCGGACGGGGAGCCGCCTGATGTCGTCGACCTTTTCCCTCAACGGCGCCGAACGCGAACGCCTGCTGGCCGCCCATCCGCAGATCTTCCAGCGCAGTTTCATGCAGCGTTGGGGCCTGCTTGTCGGCCTGCTCGTGACGCTCGCCTATCTCGTCGTCTGCTTCTTCGCTTTCAACGTCGGCCCGGCCTTCATGAGCGGCCGCTGGGATCGTGCCTCGATCTACGTCCAGGACTGGTATTCCTGGCGCGCCCAGCCGCGCCTGCGCTTCCAGGACGGCGCCGTGGTGCCGCAGTGGACGAGCCGCGGACAATATCCGGCCGACGCCAAGATCGACTGGCTGCAGCCGACGCCGGATGGCGGCTATTCCGTCATCTATAACGGCACGGAGAACCGGCTCGACGTGACGCCGCAGCAGGTCGACGTCTATGTCGACGGCACGCCCTATACGGTGACGATCAACGGCGACGACGTCCGCCTGCCCTCAGGCGCGCCCGCCAACATGGTTCAGGACGGCAGCAAGGTCCTGGTGCATTACGGCTTTGCCGGCCAGGCGGAAATCCGCAGCAGCCAGGTCTATGTGCAGCGCCGCTTCCTCGGCTGGGCGAATTTCTTCTTCGATACCAGGTCGGTGTTCTGGGGAAAGAGTTTTGGCGATCTCGCCTGGCTCGCCACCGTCGGCGACCGCATCGATCCCGCCCGCTCCAATATCGGCCATATGGTCGACGATTTCCTCGGCAATACCGTCTGGCAGCATGCCGATATCCTCTCCAAGCTGCTGCAGACGCTGGTCATGGCTTTTGTCGGCACGCTCTTGGGCACGTTGACGGCCTTGCCGCTCGCCTTCATCGCCGCCCGCAACATCACCTCCAGCCGGCTCGCCAACTGGGCGATGAAGCGGACCTTCGATTTCCTCCGCTCGATCGACATGCTGATCTGGGCCCTGTTTTTCACCCGCAGCTTCGGCCCCGGCCCCATTCCCGGCATTGCCGCCATCTTCTTCACCGATACGGGAGCCCTCGGAAAGGTGTATGCCGAGGCGCTGGAGAATGTCGACGACAAGCAGCGCGAAGGCGTAAAATCCGTCGGCGCCAGCCCCGGCCTGGTCAACCGTTTCGGCGTCATGCCGCAGGTCCTGCCGGTCTTCGTGTCGCAATCCCTGTATTTCTGGGAATCGAACACCCGGTCGGCCACCATCATCGGTGCCGTTGGCGCCGGCGGTATCGGCCTCAAGCTTCTGGAAGCCATGGGCACCAATGCCGATTGGGACAAGGTCGCCTACATGGTCGTGCTCATCCTCTTCGTCGTCTTCGCCTTCGATGCCATGTCGAACGCGCTGCGTTCGCGCCTGATCGGGGCAAGGGCGCATTAAAAAAGCTGCGGACCATCATCATTCTGTCACGGAAATCTTTTAGCGCAGGCATCACTTGCCGCCTCACGGCAAACGCAGCATTTTGCCTGCCGAACGACACCAATCCGGGATGAGAATTTTGCGGTACGCCCTCTATTTCGCCCCTCCGAAGGATGATGCCTTGACGGTTGCCGCCACCCACTGGCTGGGCCGGGATGCCTTCTCCAACGCGGTTTTTCCGGCCGAAGCCGCCGGCGAATTTTCGGCCGGTGACATCGAGGCCATGATCGAAGACCCACGGCGCTACGGTTTCCATGCCACCCTCAAGGCGCCGTTCGAACTGGCGGCCAGCGTGCGCGAAAACGAGCTTCTGGACGCCATGGAGGACTTTGCAAAGGCCACCCGGCCTTTCGACATCCCCAAGCTGGTGCTCGGCCAGCTCGGCCCGTTCTTCGCGCTTGTCCCCGAGGAAGAACAGCCGCAACTGCAGGCTTTCGCCGCGGCAACGGTCAAGGCGTTCGAGCCGTTCCGCGCCGCATTGAGCCCGGCGGACATCGCCCGCCGCAAGCCGGAGGGCCTGAGCGAGACGCAGCGTGAACATCTCCTGCGCTGGGGTTATCCCTATGTGATGGACGAGTTCCGTTTTCATATGACTCTGACCGGTCCGGTCGCGGCCGATCGCCAGCCGGCGGTGCGTGCCCTGCTCGAGGACCGCTTCGCCGCCTTCACCGACCGGCCGCTTCCGATTTCCGGACTGGCGCTGTTCGTCGAGGAAAGCCGCGGCGCCCCCTTTACCGTTCATACCTGGCTGCCGCTCGGAGCGGCCTGAAGGAGAAAATACCCATGTCCGCCGAACAGGTTTTCACCAATGCCCGCCTCGTGCTGGAAAACGAAATCGTTTCCGGTACGCTCGTGATCCGCGACGGCAAGATCGCCGACATCGCCGCTGGCAACAGCCGCACCGGTGAAGATTTCGAAGGCGATTACATCATCCCGGGGCTGGTCGAGCTGCACACCGATCATCTCGAAGCCCACTATTCGCCGCGGCCCGGCGTACGCTGGAACAAGACGGCGGCGATCCAGGCGCATGACGCCCAGGTGGTGACGTCAGGCATCACCACCGTCTTCGACTGCCTGCGCATGGGGTCCGACGAAGACGGCGGTTTCGCCCATGGCGAGATGCGCGAGATGGCGGATGCCATCCAGGCCGCCGCCCGCGAAAACCGCCTGCGCGCCGAACACAAGATCCACCTGCGCTGCGAAGTGTCCTCCGCCGACGTGCTCGACCATTTCATGGATTTCGCCGAGGACCCACAGGTCGGCCTCGTTTCGCTGATGGATCACGCGCCTGGCCAACGCCAGTTCCAGACGATGGAACAATACGTACTCTACTACCAGAAGAAGCGTGGTCTCAGCGACGAGGCTTTCGCCGCTTTCGTCGCCAACCGGCAGGAAGCCTCGGCCAGATATGCCGCACCGCATCGCGACGCCATCGCCAGGATCTGTGCTGCCCGCGGTATCACCGTCGCCAGCCATGATGATGCCACGCTCGGCCATGTCGACGAGGCAAAGACCTATGGCGTACGCCTGGCGGAGTTCCCGACGAGCTTCGAAGCCGCCAAGGCGTCGCACGGTGCCGGCATGAGCGTGCTGATGGGCGCACCGAACATCGTGCGTGGCAAGTCGCATTCCGGCAACATCGCCGCCAGGGAACTGGCCGAGATGGGCGTTCTCGACGTCCTGTCCTCCGATTACGTGCCGCTCAGCCTGCTGCATGCGCCCTTCGTCCTCGCCGACGAGGTGGACGGCATCAGCCTGCCGCAGGCGCTCGCCATGGTGACGGCAACGCCGGCGCGCACCGTCAGCCTCGATGACCGCGGCCGCCTCGAAACCGGCCTGCGCGCCGATCTCGTGCGTGTGCATCACGAGGCCGGCGTCCCGGTTGCGCGCGCCATCTGGCGCCAGGGCCGGCGGGTTGCATGACCGGAAGCGGAAACGGGACGGGTTCACCGACGCGCGGCCGCATGGCCGTTGTCGTCGGCCCGAGCGGCGCCGGCAAGGATTCGCTGATGGGCTTTGCGGCCCGGGCACTGGCCGGCCGCGACGACGTCACCTTCGTCCGGCGCGTCATCACCCGCAAGGACGAGGTCGGCGGCGAAGATCATGACAGCGTTTCCCCCGACGATTTTTCCGCCATGGCGGAAGCCGGGCGTTTTGCCGTTTCGTGGCAGGCGCACGGGCTGTCCTATGGTATTCCCGCCGAAACACTCGGCGCGGTGGCACGCGGGCATCTGGTGATCGCCAACGGTTCGCGCTCGGCCCTGCCGCACTTCAAGGCCGCCTTCCCGGCAATGACCGTCATCAACATCACCGCTCCCCTGCCGATCCTGGCGGAGCGCCTGGAAGCGCGCGGGCGGGAAACGCGCGACGAAATCCTTCGCCGCCTGGAGCGCAGCGTGCTGTCGATCGACGGGGACTACGACATCGTCACCATCGACAATGGCGGCACGCTCGATGCTGCCGGCAGCACGCTGATGACGGTGCTGAACGGCTGGCTCGGCCGCTGAGTTTTCGCAAATGGAATGAGGGGAAAGGCGCTCAGTGCGCCTCGTCCCAGTTCGTCGCGGCGCGCGCATCCACCTTCAGCGGCACCTTCATGTCGATCGCCGGCATGGCCGCGCCTTCCATGATCTGGGTAACGATGGGCATGGTCTTGTCGACTTCGCCCTCCTCGACTTCGAAGATCAGTTCGTCATGAACCTGCAGCAGCATGCGCGCCGAAAGCCCGGCCGCCTGCAGCGCCGGCTCCATGCGGATCATCGCCCGGCGGATGATATCGGCCGCCGACCCCTGGATCGGGGCGTTGATGGCGGCCCGCTCGTTGAAGGCGCGGACGGACGGATTGGACGAGCGGATCTCGGGATAATGCACCCGCCGCCCGAAGATGGTCTCGACATACCCGTTTTCACGCGCCGTCGCCTTGGTGGCATCCATATAGTCGCGGATGCCGGGGAAACGCTCGAAATATTTCTTGATGTAATCGCTCGCCTCGGAGCGTTCGATGCCAAGCTGGTTGGCGAGACCGAAGGCGGAAATGCCGTAGATGATACCGAAATTGATCGCCTTGGCGCGGCGCCGGACCTCCGACGGCATGCCTGCCACCGGAACGCCGAACATTTCCGACGCCGTCATCGCATGGATGTCGATGCCGTCGGAGAAGGCCTGCTTCAATTGCGGAATATCCGCCACATGGGCCAGCACCCGCAATTCGATCTGGCTGTAATCCGCCGACAGCAGGCGGTTGCCCGGCGTCGATATGAACGCCGTGCGGATCTTGCGCCCTTCCGCCGTGCGCACCGGAATGTTCTGCAGATTCGGCTCGGACGAGGACAGGCGTCCGGTCGTCGTTGAAGCCAATGAATAGGAGGTGTGGACGCGCCTGGTTTCCGGATGGATGTAGCCGGGCAAGGCATCGGTGTAGGTCGATTTCAGCTTGGTGAGCTGGCGCCAGTCGACGATCTTGCGCGGCAGTTCATGGCCGGTGGCAGCAAGGTCTTCCAGCACCTGCGCCGAGGTCGACCACTGGCCGGTCTTGGTCTTGGCGCCGCCGGGCAGGCCCATCTTGCCGAACAGGATGTCGCCGAGCTGCTTGGGCGAGCCGATGGTGAATTTTTCGCCCGCCAGCTGGTAGATTTCGTCTTCGAGGGCTGCCGCGCCCTGGGCCAGTTCACCCGAAAGCCGCGACAGGATCTGCCGGTCGACGGTGATGCCGCGCGATTCCATGCGTGCCAGCACCGGCACCAAGGGCCGCTCCAGCCGCTCGTAGACGGTGGTCAGCTTCTGCGCCGTCAGGCGTGGCTTGAGCACCATCCAGAGCCGCAGCGTCACGTCGGCATCTTCGGCGGCATAGGCCGTTGCCCGGTCGATATCGACCATGTCGAAGGTGACGCCGGTGCGGCCGCTGCCGGCGACGTCCTTGAAGGCGATCGGCTTGTGCCCGAGCCAACGCTCCGACAGGCTGTCCATGCCGTGCGCATTGTTGCCGGCATCCAGCACGTAGGACATCAGCATCGTGTCGTCGAATCCGCGCACGACGATGCCGTAGCGCTGCATCAGCAGGTAATCATATTTGAGATTTTGCGCCACCTTGAGGATCGACGGGTCTTCCAGCAGATCCTTCAGCCGCAGCAGCGCCTCTGCCAGCGGGATCTGGTTTTCCACCGTCCCACCGCCGAGCAGGTCGCCGGTCCCGGCCTTGTGGGCCAGGGGAATGTAGGCTGCACGGATCTTCGTGCCGCGCGGATCGTCGGTATTATCGGCGATCGCCAGCGAAAATCCGACGATATCCGCCTGCATGGCATCGATCGATGTCGTTTCGGTGTCGAAGGCGACCAGGCCGGTTTCCCGGGCAGCGGCGATCCAGATGTCGAGCGTCGCCACGTCGCGGATGGCGACATAGGACGACAGATCGATCTTTTCGGCGGCAAAAAGCTCGGCGCGCGCCTTGGCGAGGTCGGCGGGCGTGGTGCCCTCGTGCGGGCCTTGCGCCGGCAAGGCATCGGGCGCAGCCTCCACCGCACCGCTGATGGCGCCATCGACGACCGTGATACCCTCCGGCGGGCCGTCGCTATCGCCGGGATCGAGATCCGGACCGCGAGCGCTTTCTCCCCATTCGACCTTGACCTCGGCGGGCGCGATGGCACCGGCGTCACAGCCGCAAGCATCGGCGACGCGGCGCGTCAAGGTTCCGAATTCCATCGCCTTCAGGAAGCCGACGAGCTTCGGACCGTCCTGCGGCTCGAGCACCAATGCGTCGAGTGCCATGTCGAGCGGCACGTCGGTACGCAATGTCACCAGCGTGCGCGACAGGCGGGCCAGATCGGCATTGGCGATGATCGATTCGCGCCGCTTCTGCTGCTTGATCTCGCCGGCGCGGGCAAGCAACGTATCCAGATCACCGTATTCTTCCAGTAGCTGCGCCGCCGTCTTCGGGCCGATGCCCGGCACGCCGGGAATATTGTCGGTCGAATCGCCGGTCAGCGATTGCAGGTCGATCATCTTTTCCGGCGGCACGCCCCATTTCTCGATGACATCAGGGATGCCGATCTGCTTGTCCTTCATGCTGTCGTACATGTGGACATTCGGCGTCACCAGCTGCATCAGGTCCTTGTCTGAGGAAACGATGGTGACATCCGCGCCGATCGCTTCGGCCTGGCGGGCATAGGTGGCGATGATATCGTCGGCCTCGAACCCCTCCGTCTCGATGCAGGGCAGGTTGAAGGCGCGCGTCGCTTCACGAATCAGGCCGAATTGCGGGATCAGCTCTTCCGGCGGCGCCGAACGGTTCGCCTTGTAGGCATCGTAAAGCTGCTTGCGGAAGGTTTGCGACGAATAATCGAAGATCACCGCGAAATGCGACGGCGTGACGCCGACGGACGTATCGCGGGCATCGGTCAGAAGCTTCCACAACATGTTGCAGAAACCGGAGACGGCGCCGACCGGCAGGCCGTCGGACTTGCGGGTCAGCGGCGGCAGGGCATGGAAGGCACGGAAGATGAAACCCGAGCCGTCGACGAGGAAGAGATGATCACCTTTTTTCATGCCAGCATGGATAGCCTGCCGCGGCGTCAAGGTCCATTGCACTGTTCGCTCAGTGGAGATTTTCCCGGCAGAAAGCCAAAACCGCACTGCGGCTCCAGGTTGAGTGTCCGGTTATTAAAATCCCGCCGTTTTGCTTTATTCACTTGGACAGTCTTTCCGGCTGTGCTTTACACCAATTGGGGAAGTAAAAAAAATGTGAATAAAAAAGGTGGGGAAATAGTCATTCATGAGACGAACCAAGGAAGATGCTGCGGAGACGGCCAGACAGATTCTGCAGGCAGCCGAGAGTTTGTTTCTGGAAAAGGGCTACGAAAAAGTCAGTCTTGAAGAAATTGCCGTTGCCGTCGGCGTAACGCGCGGCGCTATTCACTGGCATTTCAAGAACAAGCAGGGCCTGCTGCTGGCCATCCGCGACCGCGGCAAGGAGCCATATCGAAAGCTTGCTGCGGAATTGTCCAACAATACGGCCGTTTCCGTGCTGACGAAGATCAACGACATCGTCTCCGAACTGTTCGAGCGGCTGGAAAACGATCCGCGTCAACGCGGCCTGATCCGTTGCATGATGCGGCTCGATATTTCCCTGACGGAAAGCGACGGCATATGCGGCGCCACGTTCCGGCGCGAGTTGCATCAGACCTTCATACAGATATTCTCTGCGGTGGAAGAGGAAGTCCGGCTGACCGCCCCCTGGCATGCGGAAAGTGCCGCATCGGTCTTCAGCGCCACCATTGTCGGCCTTCTCAGCGACTGGGCTCTGGAACACAGCACGGTCCGCCTTTCTCCCGATGGTCAGGCGCTGGTCAAGATGATCCTGTCCGGCCTGATAAGCGAAACCTGCTGTCAAAAAAATTCCCGCCCAGAAGACTGAGCGGGAACGATTTCAGGCCAATCGGCCGGTCCGTGAGCGGGGGTGTCGCGAACCGGCGATCGATCATTAGAACGTGCGCTGGAAGCGAACCATACCGTTCCACTGGTCTTCGTCGATCGAATCCCAGTTGGTGTAGGTGACTTCCGGCTGGATCAGCAGGCCGGGAACCGGGTTCCACTTGACGTTCGCAGCAGCTGCGAAGACTTCCGAGTCGGTGTAAGCGAGCTGCAGGTTGGCAGCGAGCGTGTCGCTGAACGAGTAGCCGAGACCACCCCAAACAGCCCAGTCACCCCAGCCGATGCCAGAAGCAGCGCCGCCGAAGTTCGAACCGGCATACTTGTTGAGCTTGTCGCCGTCGGAGTTCCAGCCACCCATGACGAAAGCGGAGAACGCGCCGAACGTGCCGTCCAAACGAGCCTTGACCGCGCCTTCTTCAACGCTCTGGTCGTAACCGCCGACAACCGTGAAGCCGAAGGTGCCGGTGGAGTAACCGATACCGCCAACAACGTCGACCATGTAGTCGTCGTCATCGGTGCTGTCGTCTTCGAGCGAGATCACAGCCTTGAAGCCGTTGCCGCCGTCGTAGTTGTAGGTGATCTGGTTGGTTTCGAACGGACCGTAGTAGACGACGTCGTCGTTGATGATGTCGCCGGCATAGTTCGTGAAGGACGAGTACTGCGAGTCAGCCAGACCGACGAGGAAGCCGGCGAGGGTGATGTTGGCAGCGATCAGCTTGGTGGTGGTGTGCTGGCCGTCGTTGTAGTCGCCGTCGAAGTCCCAACGCGCAATGATCTGGGTCTTCAGAGCGCCGTATTCGGTGTCGCTGGCCGAGTCGAGGTACAGTTCAGCGCGCGAACGGGTGTTCCAGCCGTTGTCGCTGTTCGGCGAATAAGAGTCAGCAGCCTGAACGTCGAAGCGGACGCGGCCGCCGACCTTGAGGCAGGTTTCCGTGCCCGGGATGTAGAAATAGCCAGTGCCGAACGCATCGCAAACGCGGACATATTCCATGGGCTCAGGCTCGGCAGCGACGATGGCATCGGCAGCCTGGGCGCCGGAAACTACAGCGAGGGCTGCAGCGGAGCCGAGAAGAAGGCTCTTGATGTTCATTTTTGAACTCCAATCAGGTTAGGGACGTATCGAAGCAAGTTCCAAACGACAGTGACGCCGCAAGACAAATTCGAACTCACTGAGGTTTGGATATATACAGACCAAATGTTTGTAAACGAGCGCTTCGCCGAATGTGACAGAAATTAGAGCGATTGGCCAAAATGTGTGGGATAATCGCAACAGCGCTTCCCGGTGCCGATTTCCCGCCTTCAAAACGGCTATCCCCCTGGCGGAAACGGCTGTTTCCGCCAGGTGAGCCTTTCAGCTCTGGGACCGTACGGGACACGACTGGAGGTCGTTGCTTGTCCCGGCAGGATATCCGTTATGCAGGGAAATGCCGGATATCCTCCGTTCCTCAAACGCGGTGGATCATCGTTGAGGAGCGATTTGATAAGGCTGCCGAAGTTTTTTCGACACGTCGATGCTTATATACAAACCAAACGTTTGTAAATCGCCAAGCAAGCTTTCCCGATCGCGATTCGAAAATTTTCTGCAGTCGTTCGGTTAACGGAAACTTTCCGGAAAAATGACGAATCGATGACCTGCCTGCGGGCTCGCATCCGCGGCATCCGGCTGGGCGGCAGCAAGTCTTTCACCGAAACGTTACCGATTTGTAACGCACCCTTCCATGCGCTTCCCTTGAAAAACCACATTCCGGGCCACATCTCTTGCTTACCGGCGATTGATCACGCCGAGGTCTGACAGCCGGCTCGTCCCCCGCCGCATCAGACCTGGACAAAGGCCTATCCCCCTCTCCGGGCCTTTGTCCTCAGTTCAAGACCGCCATGGCAGACCTCCAGGCCATGGCGGTTTTTCTTTGCCTGGAAAGCCCCGGGAAAGGCAGGTCGGAGATAGATCGTCAGCGATTTATCTGTTGTCTCCGCTTGGCATGGGGCTAAACTCAATCATGGTTTTCAACCGCTCGGAATCGGCCACCTATCTTGCCAGCCAACTGGCCAAGGGATTTGCCCGTTCGCTGCAGCAACGGGCGGCCGCGCTCGGCTTTTCGCCCGGTCAGTTCCCGATCCTGCTCGAACTCTGGGCCGAAGACGGGCTGACACAGACGCAGTTGCTGCAAAGGGTCGATATCGAACAGGCGACGATGGCCAATACCCTGGCGCGCATGCAGCGCGACGGGCTGATCGAACGCCGCGCCCATCCCAGCGACCGTCGTGCCCAGCTGGTTTTCCTGACCGAACGCGCCCGCGCACTCGAGGCGGAAGCCATCGCTGCCGCCCGCGACGCGGACGATGCGCTGTTCGAGGGTTTTCGGCGATTCGAGCGCGAACTGATGCTCGAATATATCCGCTGGGCCATCGACAACGCCCGAAAACTCTGAGCGTCAAAGCGGCGCGCCCTTCAGACGCGGAGCGACGCTTGCCGGCTTGGCGCTCGGTTCGATGCCGGGTTTGCCGAACAACATTCCCTGCACCAGCGTACAGCCTTCGTTGAGAACGATGCGGCGCTGCATGTCCGTTTCCACGCCTTCCGCGACGACGGGCATGCCGAGACTGTTTCCGAGCCCGATGATGGCGCGCACGATCGACTGCGCGGCGACGTCATGCTCGAGCGACAGGATGAAGCTGCGATCGATCTTCAACTTGTCGAAGGGAAAGGAGCGCAGGCTGCTGAGGGAGGAGTATCCCGTGCCGAAATCATCCATGACGATGCGAATGCCCAGGGCCTTCAGCCGCATCAAGGTCGCCACGACACCGATGCTGTCGGCGGCGAGCGCCTTTTCCGTGATTTCCAGTTCAAGACGATGGGCCGGCAGCCCCGTCCTTGCCAGCACCCGCACCACGACCTCGTGCAGGCTGGGCAATTTGAACTGCACCGGCGAGATATTGACGGCAACCGTCGAGCCCGCCCGCCAGCGCACGGCCTCCAGGCAGGCCTGCTCCAATATCCACTCGCCGAGCTGGATGATCGATCCGCTTTCCTCGGCGATCGGAATGAAGACCTCCGGCTCGATCATGCCGCAGGATGGATGATGCCAGCGGGCCAGTGCCTCGTATCCGGTCACCTCGCCCGTGCGCAATTCGATGAAAGGCTGATAGCAGACATGCAGCTGGCGTCGGTCGACGGCGCGGCGAAGGTCGCTTTCGAGCTGGCGGCGGGTCCGCACCGCCAGGTCCATGTCGGCGTCGAAGAAACAGGCGCCGCCCCGCGCGGTATGCTTCACCCGATACAGCGCCATGTCGGCGTTGTTGCACAGTTGCTCCGGACTGTCGCCGTCGCCCGGATAAATGGCAATGCCAATGCTGACGCCGACGGCGGTCGGGTCTCTGGCGGTATCCATCTCCGCCGCGAATGTCGACAGGATACGTTCCGCGAGTTGGCGGGCCGCCGCCGGCTGGATCTGATCGGGCTGGATGATGGCAAATTCGTCGCCGCCGAGACGGGCAACCGTGTCTTTCGGTCCCGTTGAATCCTGCAGCATTGCCGTGACCCGCCGCAACACCCTGTCCCCTTCGGCATGGCCGAAGATATCGTTGACCGACTTGAAACGATCGAGGTCGAGAACGAGCAGCGCCACCGCGCCGTGCGTGCACTCCGCCGTCTGCATCGCCTGGCGGATGCGGGTGTCGAAAAGCAGGCGATTCGGCAGATCCGTCAGCGCGTCATGATGCGCCAGGTGTTCGATCCGGCATTGCGTCGCCTTGCGCTCCGTCAGGTCGCGGATGACAAGCACCTGGCATGGTTTTCCATGATACTGATCTTTCTGGCAAAAACCTCGACAGGTATGCGGCAACCATTGCCGATGAGCTCGGTTTCGCAGGACCGGCCGCCATCCGCCATGGCCGAAAGTGCCGGGAGTTCCATCGCCAGCAATTTATCCACGCCTTTGCCGCGCATTTCCTCCTCTCCTCTTCCAGCCAGCTCCCTTATCCGTTCGTTGGCATCGATCACCACGCCATCACAAACGATCAGCAGTCCTTCCATCGATGCCCTGACGAAGCCCCTGAGATCGGTGAACCGGCGATCGATATAGACGGTGGCAAAAGCTCCCAGGATGAGGACGATCGACACGACCGAAACCAGCGTGGCGAGCAGATGCGGCTGCAGTACGATGCCGTTCATCGCGACACCGGGGTCGGGCAGGAAGACTGCGGCAGTCATGGCGATAAAATGCAGGCAGCAGACCGAAAACGTCAGAAAACCAGTAATGGCGAGATTCCGCCGCCATCCGGGCGCGCGCCGGAACAGGGCAAAGCCGGCGACATTCAGCAACAGTGCAGGGGCCATCGCGATGAAGAGACGGCCGTGATCGTAATGCAGGCTGGCCTGGATCTCCAGGGCGGCCATGCCGGCAAGATGCATGACGGCCACCGCCACCGAAAGTACGACGCCACCCGCCGCGAATGAAGCCATGGTGCCGCGTCGAAAGGCGATGACGAAGGCAATCCAGCAGCCGACGACAACGGCGACCGCCGAAAAGGTCGTCAGCGATGCATTGTATGCTATCGGCATTTTGGCCTCGTAAGCGAGCATGGCAATGAAATGCGTCGCCCAGATGCCGGTCCCGCTCGACAGCGCCGCGGCGGCGACGGTCCAGCCTTGCCGGCCGTTTCCAGCCTGTTGCGCCTGAGACAGAAGCAGGACCGTTGTGACGCTGCCGACGATGCAAATGACTGCTGCAGCCGCAACCATCGGCCAGCTATGGGTGTCACCGATGCAGGAAATGAGCGTATACATGGCACCTCCAATACGTGTGCCAAATGTAAATTACACAACTCTAATTTATCGTAAAAATACACAAAACGAGAATCATCTCCTTTTGCGTGTATCGGAAAATTTTCGCGGCGCGCGCCTCGAATCCAGCGAAGCTTTGCTCTATCGTCCTGTCTCTTTCGTGCAAGGAAAAGAAAAATGACAGATTTAGCTCCCGTTCTCGACAGCGCCGACACCAACCTGGAGGCAAGCCTCGGCAGGCTTTTCGAGCTGATCAGGATCAGGTCGGTCTCCACGGATCCTGCCTTCAAGGCCGAATGCCGCAAGGCGGCGGAGTGGCTTGTCAGGGAACTGACGGCGCTCGGTTTCGATGCGTCCGTGCGCGACACGCCCGGTCACCCGATGGTCGTCGCCCATCACGACGGCGCGACGCCGGATGCGCCGCATGTGCTGTTCTACGGGCATTACGACGTGCAGCCGGTCGATCCGATCGAGCTTTGGGAGACCGATCCGTTCGAGCCGTCGCTGAAGGAGGAGGCCGGCCGCAAGGTGATCACCGGCCGCGGCACCTCCGACGACAAGGGCCAGTTGATGACCTTCGTCGAGGCCTGCCGCGCCTATAAACAGGTCAATGGCAACCTTCCCTGCCGCGTCACCATCCTGTTCGAGGGCGAGGAAGAGTCGGGTTCTCCGTCGCTCAAGCCGTTCCTGACCGCCAATGCCGAGGAATTGAAGGCCGATTGCGCCCTCGTCTGCGACACCGGCATGTGGGATCGGGAAACGCCGGCGATCTCCTCCAGCCTGCGTGGCCTTGTCGGTGAAGAAGTCACCGTCATCGCCGCCAGCCGCGACCTGCATTCCGGCATGTATGGCGGTGCTGCCGCCAACCCGATCCGCATCCTGACCAGCATCCTGGCCGGCCTGCATGACGAGACCGGACGCGTCACCCTGCCCGGCTTCTACGACGGCGTCGAAGAAACGCCCGACGACGTCAAGGCGAGTTGGGCCAGGCTTGCCGGCAACGACAAGGATTTTCTCGGCGATGTCGGCCTGTCGCTGCCGTCAGGCGAGAAGGGCCGCTCCATCCTGGAACTGATCTGGGCGCGGCCGACGGCCGAGATCAACGGCATCGTCGGCGGCTACACCGGCGAAGGCTTCAAGACGGTGATCGCCGCCAAGGCATCGGCAAAGATTTCTTTCCGCCTTGTCGGCCAGCAGGATCCCGCCGCGATCCGCGAAAGCTTCCGCGCCTATGTGCAGTCGAAGATCCCGGCGGATTGCAAGGTCGAGTTCCACGAGCACGGCGGCTCGCCGGCCATCCACCTGCCCTATGATTCGGCGCTGCTGCAGAAGGCCAAGGAGGGATTGTCACGGGAATGGCCGAAACCGGCCGTCGTCATCGGCATGGGCGGCTCGATCCCGATCGTCGGCGACTTCCAGAAGATGCTCGGCATGGAATCGCTTTTGATCGGTTACGCCCAGAGCGACGACCGCATCCATTCGCCGAACGAAAAATACGACCTCGTGTCCTATCACAAGGGCATCCGCTCCTGGATCCGTGTCCTGGACGCGCTTGCCTGATCGGTCAGACGCCCCTTCCGCCGAGCGGCGAAAGGGGCGACCAACCGCCGAAAAGCAAAAAGGCCGGGCAAGCCCGACCTTTCCTCATTCGCTTCGACGCCAGTGCCAGTACATCCGTGGTCAAAGGCGGAAGCGAGTATGCCTGTCATGGCCCATTCCGGTTCGAGGTTTTGAAGACCTGCCCCGGATCGGGCCTGTGAAGAACATGGTGTTCCGAAATAGTTAATTTTTGGTTAACCATCCCGGCCGCTGTACCCTAGATGGTACCGGCCGGACGGAAATGCAAGGACCGTGGGCAAATTCCTTCGTCCACGGTCCCGCAGGCAGGCTGCGACAATCACGCTTCCATGGAATAACCCGCGCCGCGAACGGTGCGGATGACATCCTGCATGTTGGAGAAGTTCAACGCCTTGCGCAGGCGTCCGACATGCACGTCCACCGTCCGCTCGTCGACATAAATGTCGTGTCCCCAGACGCCGTCGAGCAGCTGCGACCGCGAAAAGACGCGGCCCGGCGACGCCATCAGGAATTCCAGCAGGCGGAATTCCGTCGGGCCGAGGCGAACCTCGCGGCTCTTGCGGTGGACCCTATGCGTTTCGCGATCGAGCTCGATGTCGCCGCATTTCAGCAGGCTGGACAGGACTTCCGGACGGGCGCGGCGCAACATGGCCTTGACCCGGGCCATCAGTTCCGGCGTCGAGAAGGGTTTGACGACATAATCGTCCGCCCCCGTCGAGAGCCCACGCACCCGCTCGCTTTCTTCGCCGCGCGCGGTCAGCATGATGATCGGCAGACGCTCGGTTTCCGGCCGCATCCTGAGCCGCCGGCACAATTCGATGCCGGAGACGCCCGGAAGCATCCAGTCGAGGATCAACAGATCCGGGGTGCGCTCCTGAAGGCGTATTTCCGCCTCGTCGCCGCGCATGATCGTATCGACCTCGAAACCTTCGGCTTCGAGATTGTAACGCAGGAGGACGCTGAGCGCCTCCTCGTCTTCCACAACAGCTATTCTCGGTAACATCCGACCTGAAGCTCCGTTCAATCCGGTCCGTTATTCGGTGACCGCGCCGACCGTGTTCGAGGTGTCGTCCTTCGGACGTTCCCCTTCCGGCTGGGCGCCGGTGGTCATGTAGTAGATCGTTTCGGCAATGTTGGTCGCATGGTCGCCGATACGCTCGATGTTCTTGGCGCAGAACAGGAGATGCGTGCAGCTGGTGATGTTGCGCGGATCTTCCATCATGTAGGTCAGGAGTTCGCGGAACAGCGAGGTGTACATCGCGTCGATTTCTTCGTCGCGCTCGCGGATCGCATTCGCCTTTTCAGCCGAACGGTTGGTGTAGACGTCGAGCACTTCCTTGAGCTGCACCAGCGCCAGTTCGGACAGGTGCTCGATGCCGCGGGCGAGCTTGCGCGGCACGCCCGAACCCTGCACGGCGATGACGCGCTTTGCCGTGTTCTTGCCGAGATCGCCGACCCTTTCCAGATCGGAGGCGATACGGATCGAGCCGATGATTTCACGCAGGTCGGCCGCAACCGGCTGGCGGCGGGCGATGGTGATGATCGCCTTGTCGCCGACTTCGCGTTCGGCGGCGTCGAGGATGACGTCGTCCGAAATGACCTTCTGCGCCAGTGCGGCATCCGAATTCACCAGCGCGCGCACGGCATCGCTGACCATCTGTTCCGCAAGCCCGCCCATTTCCGAAATGCGGCGAGACAGGAACTTGAGTTCGTCGTCATAGGCCGAAAGAATATGTGTCGATACCATGATCGTTTTCCTTGAAAGAGAATGTCAGCGTCAACAGCCGGAAAGCATCAGCCGAAGCGGCCCATGATGTAGTCCTGGGTGCGCTGGTCGTCCGGATTGGTGAACATCTTGTCGGTATCGTTCTCTTCCACCAGATGGCCGAGATGGAACATGGCCGTGCGTTGCGACACGCGGGCGGCCTGCTGCATCGAGTGCGTCACGATGACGATCGTGTAGTTGGTGCGCAGTTCGTGGATCAGTTCTTCCACCTTGGCGGTGGCGATCGGATCGAGTGCCGAGCAGGGCTCATCCATCAGGATGACTTCCGGGCTGACGGCGACGGCGCGGGCGATGCACAGGCGCTGCTGCTGACCGCCGGAGAGACCGGTGCCGGACTCGTGTAGACGGTCCTTCACTTCGTTCCACAGGCCGGCGCGCTGCAGGCTGGCCTCGACGACCTGGTCGAAATCGGCCTTGGACCTGGCAAGGCCATGGATCTTCGGACCGTAGGCGACGTTTTCGTAGATCGACTTCGGGAAGGGGTTGGGCTTCTGGAAGACCATGCCGACGCGGGCGCGCAATTCGACGACGTCGATGTTCGGATCGTAGATATCGTCGGCATCCAGCGTGATCTTGCCGGTGACCTTGCAGTTGTCGATCGTGTCGTTCATGCGGTTGAGGCAGCGCAGGAACGTCGACTTGCCGCAGCCCGACGGACCGATGAGCGCCGTGACGGTGTTTTCGCGGACATTCAGGTTGACGTCGTAAAGGGCGCGCTTTTCGCCGTAATGGACGGAGACGTCCTTGCCGATCATCTTCAAAGCAATGTCGTTCATTTTCTTGTCCAGCGCCTTTTCAACTGCTGCTTCTGACATCATGTTCATATCATTCACTCCGTTTACCAGCGACGCTCAAAGCGACGGCGCAAGAGGATGGCTCCGAGGTTCATGAGGATGAGGAACAGGAGGAGCACGATGATCGCACCGGAGGTACGCTCGACGAATGCGCGCTCGGCCTCGTTCGCCCACATGTAGATCTGTACCGGCAGTGCCGTGGAAGGTTCGAGCGGCGTGCCGGGAATATCCGCCACGAAGGCGACCATGCCGATCAGCAGCAGCGGCGCGGTCTCGCCGAGCGCATGCGCCAGGCCGATGATCGTGCCGGTGAGGATGCCGGGCATGGCGAGCGGCAGGACGTGATGAAACACCATCTGCATCTTCGACGCGCCAAGGCCGAGGGCGGCCGAACGGATCGATGGCGGCACGGCGCGCAGCGCGGCGCGGGTGGCGATGATGATCGTCGGCAGGGTCATCAGGGTCAGCACCAGACCGCCGACCAGCGAAGCCGAACGGGGGAAGCCGGCGAAATTGATGAACACCGACAGGCCGAGCAGGCCGTAGACGATCGACGGAACGGCGGCGAGGTTGTTGATGTTCACCTCGATCAGGTCCGTCAGCTTGTTCTTCGGCGCGAACTCCTCGAGATAGATCGAGGCGGCAACACCGATCGGCAGGGACAACGCCAGCACGATCAGCATCAGGTACAACGAGCCGACGAGGGCGACGCCGAGGCCTGCGGCTTCCGGACGGCTGGAGTTGCCGGATGTGAACAGGCCGGTGTTGAACTGCTTTTCAATGGCGCCGGCCGACTTCAGCTGGTTCATCCAGCCGATCTGGGTATCGGAGACCTTGCGGTTTGCTTCCGGAACGTTGAGATCGATCTGGCCCTTGTTCGCCGAATCGATGTTGGCGTCGGCGAGGAAGGTGACATTCACGGTCGTACCGATCAGCGCCGGGTTGGCGACAACGAGGTTGCGCAACTGGATCGGCGCGCCCTTCGAAATCATGGCAGCCGCTTCGCGAACCTCGGTGCGCTTCGACGGATCGATGCCGAGCTGCTTGACGATGGCGTCGCGAACGACGGCCGGATAATTGGCGGCAATGAGCACCGAGGGATCGGTGGCGCGCTTGTTGTCCGGATCGATCAGCTTTTCGGAAATCTCGACCGGGATGGTGATCGCCGTCTGCTGGAAGGCGGTGTAGCCGTTGCGGATGACCGTCGACAAAAGCAGGATCAGGAAAACGACGCCGAAGGTGATGGCGGCGATGCCGTAGGCCCGGAAGCGGCGCTCGGCGGCATAGCGACGCTTGATGCCGATATCGCGGCGTGGCGCGGCGGCCGGAGAAACCGCCCCGGCGACGGGGGAAACAATATTCGTCATTCGTACTGCTCCCGGTATTTGCGCACGATATAGAGCGCATAAATATTGAGGCAAAGCGTGATGCAGAAGAGCGTGATGCCGAGCGCGAAGGCGACCAGCGTCTGCGGCGAGGTGAACTCGAGGTCACCCGTCAGCTGGCTGACAATCTTCACGGTCACGGTGGTCATCGGCTCGAACGGATTGATGTCGATACGGGCAGCAACACCGGCGGCCAGAACCACGATCATGGTCTCGCCGATGGCGCGCGAGGCGGTCATCAGCAGGGCGCCGACGATGCCCGGCAGGGCCGCCGGCAGGATCACCTTCTTGATGGTTTCCGAACGCGTCGCGCCAAGACCGAGCGAACCGTCGCGCATGGCGCGCGGCACCGCGGTGATGATGTCGTCGGAGAGCGACGAGACGTAGGGGATCAGCATGATGCCCATGACGATACCGGCAGTCAGGACGCTCTGCGCCTGGATGAAGTTCATGTAGTTGCCGGTAACCAGGCCGTTGACCTGTTGCGACAGGTCGCGCAGGAACGGACCGACGGTCACGAGGGCGAAGAAGCCGTAGACGATGGTCGGGATGCCGGCCAGGACTTCGAGAAGCGGCTTGGCCAGCGAGCGCAGGCGAGGCGAGGCATATTCGGCCATGTAGATGGCGGCGAAAAGGCCGACCGGCACGGCGACCAGCATGGCAACGAAGCCGATATACAACGTTCCGGCGAGCAGCGGGATCAGACCGAACTGGCCTTCCGTAGACGTGCCGCCGGCGCCGGCGAAACGCGGATCCCACACCGTGCCGAAGAAGAAGTCGCTTGCAGGCACCATGGCGAAGAAGCGGGCCGCTTCCGACAGCATCGACAGGACGATGCCGATCGTCGTCAGGATGGCGATGGAGGAAGCAACGATCAGGCCCCAGAGCATGACGCGCTCGACCTGGTTGCGGGCACGAAAGCGCGGAGCGACGGAACGCAGGCCGTAGGCCGCGCCGGCGACCGCCAGCAGGAGCACCACGCCCGTCATCACCAGACGGCTGACGGCGGTCTTGGCGGTGAGGTTCTTGGCACCTTCGATCATGTAGGGTTCGGCGGCGCCGGCAAGCGGAACGCCCTTTTCACCCAGCTTCGCCTGGATGTCGATCGAGCCGTCGGTAATGCCGGCAACCTCTTCCGCGGTCAGCTTGGGCAGGCCGCGGGCAATGGCCGAAACCATGCCGTAATTGAGGTTCTGCGTCGCCGCAGGCTGCGCCTTCACCTCATCGGGGAATGCGCCGCGAATGGACGTTTCGATGATCGACGGGCTGATCGAAAGCCAAAGCGCGAGCACGATCAGCGACGGCAGCATGGCCCAGACGGCGGCATAAGAACCGTAATAGCCGGGGCGGGAATGGAGATTGGAGGACTTGCCCCCAGAAAGAGCATTGGCACGCGAACTCGCCATCACATAGGCGGCGATGCCAATCACCAGCAGGCTCAATAATATCAGAGATGTACTCATTCTTGCTTCCCCCGGGCGAAAAGCCCTGGAAAACCGGAGCAGCAACGCTGTCTCAAAGACGGTTTTCCGACGATGACCCCAGTCTCAAGGAATATCAAAAATCCGCCGACAAGCCTGAAACGGCAAGCAATCCGGACATCATAAAGAATGCCGGCGCAGCATGGAGACCGCGCCGGCAGACACTATTACATGGTTTTGCCTTCTTCGACCGACTTGCGAATCTCTTCGCGCTCGGCGTCCGGAGCGGCAACCAGACCGTATTCGGCCAGCGGGCCTTCCGGGCCGATCATCTGGTCGGCAACGAAGAAGTTGACGTATTCCTTCAGGCCCGGGATGACGCCCAGATGTGCCTTCTTGACGTAGAAGAACAGCGGACGGGAAACCGAGTATTCGCCCGAAGAGATGGTTTCGGTCGACGGAGCGACGCCGCCTACGGTCGCAACCTTCAGCTTGTCAGCGTTGTTTTCGTAGAAAGCGAGACCAAATACGCCAACGCCGGTCTTGTTGGCAGCGATACGGGCAAGCGTTTCGGTATAGTCGCCGTCGATATCGACAGCAACGCCGTCCTTACGTACTGCGATGCACTTGGCGGAAGCTTCCTTGGCGTCGGAGATCAGGCCCTTGATGACGTCGGTCGAGCCGGCTTCCTTGCAGCCTTCCTTCATCACCTTTTCTTCGAAGACTTCGCGGGTGCCGTGCTTGGAGCCCGGAATGTAAGCAGCGATCGGGCCCTTCGGCAGGGTGTCGTTGATTTCAGACCAGTCCTTGTAGGGGTTGGCAACGAGCTTGCCGTCGACGATGACTTCGGCTGCGAGAGCCTTGTAGATGTCCTTCGCCTCGATCTTCATGTCGCCGTTCGAGGAGTCGGTTGCGAAGACGATGCCGTCGTAGCCGATCTTGACTTCCTGGATCTCGGTAACGCCGGCTGCCTTGCAGGCTTCGGCTTCCTTTTCGTTGATCTTGCGCGATGCGTTCGCGATGTCGATCGTGTCCGGGCCTACGCCCTTGCAGAATTCCTTGAGGCCAGCGCCCGTGCCACCAGACTCGACGACCGGCGTCTTGAAGTCCGGGAAGGTCTCGCCGAAGCTTTCAGCGACGATCTTGGCATAAGGCAGAACGGTCGAGGAACCGGCGACCTGAACCTGGTCGCGAGCAGCAGCGGCGCCGGCAAAGGCCACGGAGGCAACCAGGGCTGCAGCAGAAAGTTTGAGAATGGTCATAAAAGGATCTCCCAGTATGGGCTTGTGTGGATCGCGAGGCCGCGGCAAGACCTGTATGCCAGCCCTCGGCAGGACCTGTCTTAGACCCTGTTACCCTGACCTTTTATGTCACTTCGGTGAAACATTTATGACATGCTATCCGGTTGAAAATACTTGCTGTTTATAAGATTTAAAAGTTCTGTCGCGACTTTTATGTCAAAAACGGACGGTAAATTCCGTTCCCTTGCCGATCTGGGAGCGGACAAGCAGCCGCGCTCGGTGGCGCGTCAGAATATGCTTGACGATGGCGAGGCCGAGACCTGTGCCCTTCTTGGACCGGCTGGCCTCGACATTGACGCGGTAGAACCGCTCCGTCAGCCGCGGCACATGCTCGGCGCCGATGCCCGGACCCTTGTCGGAAACGGTGACTTCGGTGGGCTGCCCCTGCTCGCTTCTCAGCCAGACATCGACGACCTTACCCTCCTGGCCGTATTTGCAAGCGTTCTCCATCAGGTTTTCGAACACCTGGACCAACTCGTCGCGGTCGCCCCAGACTTCCGCCTTGCCCTCGGGCAGATGCAGGTTGATGGATACGTCCAGATCACTGGCCAGCGGCAGCAGCGCATCGCGGACATGGCCGAGAAGCGGTACAAGATCGACACTCTCATCCGGCGCGAGGTGCGATTTCAGCTCAAGCCGCGACAGCGACAGCAGATCGTCCACCAGCCGGCTCATGCGCGTCGCCTGGTCGAGCATGATGCCGAGGAAACGCTCCTGCGCCTTCGGGTCGTTGCGGGCCGGCCCCTGCAGCGTTTCGATGAAACCGCGCAGCGATGCCAGCGGCGTGCGCAGTTCATGACTGGCATTGGCGACGAAGTCGGTGCGCATCCGGTCGATGCGGCGCAGTTCCGAAATATCCTTGAAGGACAGCAGATAGAGCTTTTCCGCCCGGCCCCCGGCCGCCGGCAGGTCCACCGGCGCAATCCGCACGATATAGACCCGCTCCGACGGCAGGCGTTCGGAATGCTCGATCTGGTTCGGCTCGTCGGTGGCAATCGTCTCGCGGACCATGTCGAGAATGCCCGGCGACCGCAACCGGGCGCTGATATGAGCACCCGGCACAATGACGTCGAAGGCCCGGACGGCCGCCTTGTTCTGGTAGAGGACGCCGGCGTCCCTGGAGAGAACGAAGACGGGAAGATCCAGCGCCCCCAGCGCGGCGCTGGCGACCTGCAGGGCACTTGCGGGTTGCGGCATGGCCGGCGCGATCTGGCTGATCGCCGGCGTTTCCTCCCGCTCCGCCGCAACCGGCAACTGGCGGAGGAGGATGACCGCCACCAGCACCAGCCAGAGACCGGCAACCGCATAGATATGCACGCCCGAAACGATGGCCAGCACGGCAATCGACGCCGAAGCCAGCAAGATCGTCCACTCCTGTTGAAGCCTCGCCCGAAGCCGGCCCCAATATGCCACCCCTATCGTCAAAATCACCGCACCCCGATTGCCCCATACGCGAAACTTCTGGATAACCTGAATTGATGACAGAAGTTTGCGACGACTTCCACAGCCGATCGCCGGCCTGTCGAAACATGGCTGTTGATCGGCGTGAATAGCTTGAATTCACATGGCAAATGTGCCCTGCTTCAGCTCCACTCACGAAAGGGAACGGACAGAGCCATGGTAGAAAAGACGGAAAGCCGGTCGGTCGATCTGGAAATAGGCGGCAAGCGCCGCGCATTCGACATAGACAATCCCGTCCTGCCCGAATGGCTTGACGAAGCCGCGCTGCAATCGGGCAATTTTCCCTATAAGAAGAAGCTCGGCGAGGAAGAATACGTCAAGGATCTCCAAAAACTGCAGGTCGAGCTGGTCAAGGTGCAGTTCTGGCAGCAGGCGACAGGCCAGCGGGTCATGGCGCTGTTCGAAGGCCGGGACGCCGCGGGAAAAGGCGGCGCGATCGCCGCGACCACGTCCTACATGAACCCGCGCACGGCTCGAATCGTCGCGCTTGCCAAACCGACTGAAACGGAACGTGGCCAATGGTATTTCCAGCGCTACGTCACGCATTTTCCGACGGCCGGCGAATTCGTGCTCTTCGACCGCTCATGGTACAACCGCGCCGGCGTCGAGCCGGTCATGGGCTTCTGCAAACCGGAAGAGTATGAAAAATTCCTCAAGCAGGTGCCGCGCTTCGACAAGATGATCGTCCAGGACGGCATCCATTTCTTCAAGTTCTGGCTCGATCTCGGTCGCGAAATGCAGCTCAAGCGCTTCCACGACCGGCGCCATGATCCGCTGAAGGTCTGGAAGCTGTCGTCGATGGACATTGCCGCCCTGACCAAATGGGACGACTACACCGAAAAGCGCGACCGCATGCTCAAGGAAACCCATACGGACGATGCGCCCTGGACGGTGGTTCTGGCGAACGACAAGCGCCGCGCCCGGCTCAACCTGCTGCGCCATATTCTCCACGCGTTGGATTATGACGGCAAGGACAAGAATGCCATCGGCGAGATCGACGACAAGATCCTCGGCTCCGGCCCCAAGATGCTGAAATAGGCTGACGGTACGGCAAAACAAAAGGACAGGGCATTTCTCGCGGTTCGCAGGAAGCGAAGAGTGCCCTATTGGCCCGGCAGGATCCGCGCCGCCGAAAGGTAGACGCCCTTGCCCTTGCCTTCGAGATCGCTGCTGATTTCGAGGGCGCCGGAAGAACTCGGCGCCATGGACCGATCGAAGACCACCTGGAAAAGCACGTCGCTCTGCTGTTCGGTGACGGTGAAACGATGACGGCCACAATTGCCCAGGCTGGCGAAGGCACATTCGACAACGACCTGCGTCGGTTGTTGCGACGCCGACCGCAGGGTCAGGGCGATGGTCGAACGCTTGCCGGCCAGCGCCTGCAGCACGGCCGGCGGAATTTCGAGGCCAACGGTGCCGTCATCGCCCGTGCCGCTCGACGTGATGCGCACCGACGGCCCCGCACCATCGGAAACCGCCTCGACCGTGGATTTCCCGTTGGTCTTGATCCGGCTGATCTCGCCGGGCTTGAAAATCTCGATCCAGTCATCCGAAAAACCGTTCTGCGGATCGAGCGTCTGCAATCCGCTGAACTGCTCGCTGTTTTCCGGGGCCGGGCGCACCTCGTCGGTCTCCAGCGATGCCTCCTGCCAGAAACGCTTCATTTCATCGACAAGCCCGGAATTCATCACCCACCACGCCGTACCGCCGACTGCGGCAAGCAACATGCCGTAGATCAGCAGGGCGGACAGGAAACCTGCGCCGCGCCGGCTCCTGCGGGCAACGCGGTCCGGCCTGACATCGAGCGGAGAAGCCTCCGGCGGAGCCGTATCGGTCGCCACCTGGGCCTGCCGGGCCACCGGCGCTTCCGACTGTCGGGCAACACGTTCCACCTGCAGGCCGCTCAGGTCGCCGCCGGAGTGTCCACGTTCGGAGGAAACGGTCTTCGTCTCGCCCAAAACCTCGTCGACGGCATGCCGTTCCGGCACGTCCCGTTCGACACGAAGTTCCGGTTGCGGCAAAACGGTATCCACCGCTTCGGCCGGCGCCAGGCGGGTGCGCTCCTCGACCTCGATTTCGTGGATCACCCGCTCGAGCCGCTGGCGCTGCATGGCAACCGTTTCCGGATCGTGGATATCCTGCTTGCGCAAGCCGGTTTCGAGCGCCTGGCGCGCCGACTGATAGATACGGGCCCGGATTTCCGCACTGGAACGATCGCTTCGCTGAAGCGCGTTCCTGATGGCCGTTTCCAATCCGCTCACACTCTATCCCTTGTCACGACGCCGACACGCTTCCGACCTGCCTCTCGCGGCCCGGTAACGATTCGGTAACGATAAGCTGGCCGAAGCGCAAGCCTTGCACCACGGCCTCGCAGTTTTTGCCCGCCGGAAAATTCCGCCGTCCTCGCCGCAGGCCAGCCCCAGCATACATCGAACGAGCGATGAAGGCGCTTTTGCGCTTCAGGCATTTTTGCTATCCATCCAGCCCCGATCTCCGCGATGGAAAGAAAAGATGAGTCTTCCCGCCGTCCTCAGCAATCATTTGCGGCTGCCGCTGATCGGCGCGCCGCTGTTCATTATCTCCCATCCCGCCCTGACGATCGCCCAATGCAAGGCCGGCATCATCGGCGCCTTTCCCGCCCTCAACGCCCGGCCGGAAAGCCAGCTCGACGAGTGGCTGGCGATGATCACCGAGGAACTGGCGACACACGACGCCCGCCACCAGGACCGACCCGCCGCCCCCTTCGCCGTCAACCAGATCGTTCATAGCTCCAATAAACGGCTGGAGCATGACCTGGCGATGTGCGTCAAATACAAGGTTCCCGTCGTCATTTCTTCGCTCGGCGCGGTGCCCGAGGTGAACGACGCCGTGCATTCCTATGGCGGCATCGTGCTGCATGACGTCATCAACAACCGTCATGCCCATTCGGCTATTCGCAAGGGCGCCGACGGGCTGATCGCCGTGGCGGCCGGCGCCGGCGGCCATGCCGGCACGCTGTCGCCCTTCGCGTTCGTTTCGGAAATCCGCACGTGGTTTTCCGGCCCGCTCGTGCTGTCCGGTGCCATCGCAACCGGCGGCGCCATCCTGGCGGCGCAGGCGATGGGCGCGGACATGGCTTATGCCGGTTCGCTGTTCATCGCCACCGAAGAAGCCCGGGCGAGCGACGCCTACAAGCAGATGATCGTCGACAGCACGTCGAGCGACATCGTTTATTCCAGCCACTTCACTGGCGTGCACGGCAACTACCTGAAACCATCGATTCGCGCCGCCGGCCTGGATCCGGACGCACTTCCCGACGGCAGCGCCGCAGACATGAACCTCGGAAAGGAAGAAAGCGGCGCCCGGGCATGGCGCGATATCTGGGGCTCCGGCCAGGGCATCGCCGCGATCAAATCCGTCGAGCCGGTCTCGACAGTCGTCGACCGTCTGGAACGCGAATACCGGCAGGCCCGCGAACGCCTTCGCCTCTGAATGCCGCACCCGGGCACCGGAGCACGGGCACGGGGCTTGCCAGCAGGCAATTGAACGAAGGATGCAAGTTTTTCGGATATCTCCTCACTCAGCGCTTGAAATCCTCGTTCAATGCCTGTATCAGCCCGCTTGCAGACGGGGTTTGGACCTCCTCCCCGTTACAGGCCGCTTTAGCTCAGTTGGTAGAGCACGTCATTCGTAATGACGGGGTCACGTGTTCGAGTCACGTAAGCGGCACCATTCAATTTCAAGCACTTAGACTACCACTTCGGCGGCCTAGTTACCCCAGGATTTTTTGCCGGGGTAACGAATAGGGTAACCAGAGGCCGGATTTCACCGTTTTTCATGCCGCCAGTTCGTGAAGCCCGTTGGCCGTTACCACAGCTTTCAAGTGTCCAGCCTTGCATTGCCCGCGCTCATGTGGAGCTTTGATTCGCCCGAGCCTCACCGCTTCGACATGGCCGTCTATGAGGCTGCCAAGGCGGAAGAAGCCCTTACGGGCGGCCGGCCGGATAAAGCCATCGTCGACAAGGGCGCGTAGTTGCTGAACGGAGACATGTAAGGCGCGGGCCGCATCGTCCCTGCCAACGAGCCAATCCCGTAGACACTTCTTGCTATCGCGATAGACAGCCATCAGGCAGCCTTCATTCGCGGTGTGCTGGACGGCGCAGTAAGCTGACAAAAGGCCTGGTGCACTTCGTCCTGCTTGTCACGGGGGAGCTTTTTGAATTGCTTGATCGTAATGCCAAGCCCGAAAGCCAGCGTGGCAAGGTGCTGATTCTCGCCGCGGATCACTCGTATTCGTTGATGCCGCCACATGTTTGGCAGGCGGTAGACTCCAATGTCTTCGATTGCGATTTCGGTCAACATTTGTGATCCTCTCGCGGGGGCGCCAGGAAGATAGCAATTGTGAACAAAGATTTCCACTGACCCTAAATTTCGCGAACAATCCCCCGAGCCTCTTTTGATATCTTTTGCTTGTTTTTGAAAGTCTGGTGCTTGAAGACGACCGGACAGGGGGTAGAGACCTTTAAGGCGCCCCCGGGAAAATCGCATCGATCATGATGTCAGTCAGATACCCTGCGCCGAAGAACGCTTGCGGGCGCTTTCAAAACAGCGAATGCTCTGGTGTGGCGGCCTTGTTCTTAACTCGCTTAAAAATTGGACGCCGAGTATGGATCGTGTCCCAGGAGATGGTGTAGCTTCGGCGATCGCCGTGCCTTCCGGACAGAGCCGGGCATTGATCAGCTTGCTGCTGGCAGGCTGATGAGCGGATCATCGCTCATCGCGGCGATGGTTTCCA
>NZ_QFBC01000017.1 GCF_003122325.1 Rhizobium album | reverse complement strand
GCTGACCTCCAGGGACATCAACTTCTCGGCAGCAAAGCCGATCATCTCCCGGAGCAAATCGGCATCAGCGCTCTTCTCAACGAGCGAGCGCAGGGTCATCATGTCGTCGGTCATCGGTGATCTTTCCATCAGGTTGGTCTTGAACAACCCGACCCTACCGGAAAAACACTGGTGACCGCCGATACCCTGATACACCACCTCCTGGGACACGATCGACGACGGTTGCCGTCGCCTCCTCGCGGGGGCGTGGATTGAAACGAGGTCGAGCCGCGTCGGCAGGTGCATACCTTTCGTCGCCTCCTCGCGGGGGCGTGGATTGAAACTTCTCATCGGCCGTGAAGCCGAAGACGTGCCACGGTCGCCTCCTCGCGGGGGCGTGGATTGAAACTGGCGGAGATCGCCTATTGCCGGCAGGAACAGCGCGTCGCCTCCTCGCGGGGCGTGGATTGAAACTCGAAGGTCTGACCGCGACTGTCGGGGCAGGGCATGTCGCCTCCTCGCGGGGGCGTGGATTGAAACGATGACCTTCGCCTGCAGCAGAACCAGAACGGCAATAGAAGCTGCATCATGGCCATGCGCGAGGCAAACATCGGAGCGCCCAACCGCACGATCACTCGCGTCATCATAGACGATAACAATCTGGATTCGTGGGCCTTGAGCCGCCCTTTTCCTAGGAGTGGTCGACGCTTCCTAGGAGAAACCCGGATCATAGGTCCCGATGACGACCGCAAATGCGCCCTTCTGCTCTTCAAGCACGGCGATCTTGGAACGCGGCGCTTCGATCTCCGTGCCGATTTCGCTCTTCTTCCTTTTCAGATCGCCAACAACATCCATACTCACAACTCCGGTTTCTTCGGCCGGAGACTACAAAAGCGTCAAGGAAATTACTTGTGGCAACTGCTACATAGTGGCGCGTCAAAGAGTTGCCGGAGGGTGTTTCAATCCACGCCCCCGCGAGGAGGCAACAACAGTCCGTCCTCAATGAATAGCTGGAGCGAATGGTGGCTGCAAGTAAGACAAAAACATCAGCAATATTGGGCCAATGACGAACTTCGATATCTCTGCCAAAATCGTCTCTTCGTTTTGCCCTACCACCGGGTAAAGCGTGTCGCGAAACAGACATTCGGCGACAGTTGGGTGCGCATAATGCCTCGCGGAGATTTCTCAAAGATAAACCGTCCGAAACGGCCTATGTCGCAACGGGCTATGGCATCAATATCTACCTGGATTCCACTTTTTCGTTGGGTGCTGGGTCAAGCGCCGGCCTTTCGCATTTTAGCGTCGTTCAGACGACAACCCGATGTCAATGGTCGAAATGCAGCAGGATGGATGCGCTGCCGTCGCGTGTGCCAGGCCGCACCCGATCGGCGAGCCGCTGCACCAGAACCATGGACACGTTCGCCATGGCGTTTTGCACCGCATCCTCGTCGGCATCGAGCCAATCGCTCACCTCCGGCGCCGTCATGCCGCCGAGCACCAGCGGCGGTCCCGAATGCAAGATCTCCACGTCGAAATTCAGTTCGTCGAAACGGGCGCGGATCGCCGTCGGCCTGCGTCCCTGGCCGGACACCAGGATCAACTCGGTGGTCTCGATGGCAGCGAGCGACGCGCGGCTGACGACTTCGCGGCGGGCCGCCCATTTGCCGCCCTGCTTTTCGATGAACTCGTTGATCGCGGTGATGACATCGTCCTCCTCCGCGAGCGACTGTTGTGCGACGATCGACGTGCCGATGCGGAACAGCAGGTTGAGTAGGATGGCGATGATGCCGGCCATGACGAAGCCGCTGCCGAGGAAGTGCCGGAACGAAACCGGCACGCTCTCGGCGAGTTGCGGGATGAGCATCACGCAGAGGCCGACGAACAGCGATATGCCGATCATGAAAATGCTGCGGCTGTCGATGGCCCGCGAGGTGGCGAGTTCGAGGCCGGAGACCATCAGGAATGCAGCGGCATAGACCTGGATCGCACCGATGACCGGCGTCGGGATCAGGGTCAGGGCCAGCGTTGCCTGCGGCAGCAGGGACACGACGGCGATGATCAGCGCGGCCGTCAGGCCGATCCAGCGCGAGGTCGACCGCGTCGCATGGGCAAGACCGATGTTTGCGGAGGAGGCGCCATTCGGCATGCCGCCGACGATGCCTGCGACGATGTTGCCGATGCCGTTGGCCATCACGCCGCCGCCGGCCGTCTTCATGTCGGGGCGGTGCCAGTCGGCATCGTCCATCCGGTCAACGATCACGGTGCTGGCAAAGGTATCGAACTGCCCGAGAAGGCCGACGACGACAACGACGACAAGCAATCCGGGATCGATGGCAAAGACAGGGGTCGGCAGGCTCGGCAAGGCGACGATCGGCGCGGTCGCGAACAGTTCCATGCCGGTCAGGCGTCCGCAGAATGCAGCGACGATCACGCCGACGATGATCCCCGATGCCAGCCCGAAGAGCTTCATCGTGCGATTGCCCCAGACGGAGAGGGCAACGATGACGGTGAGCGTCGCACCGGCAATCAGCGCGCTCAACGGGTCGATCGTATAGGCCTCGTTCAGCCCGAGGGATTGCCGCGCAGCACCCTGGATGAGCGAAAACCCGCCCATGCAGACGATGACGCCGAGAACGGTCGGCGGAAACAGCGCCCGCAGATGCGGGATGAGCCGGCTGAGGCCCATGGCGGGGATGCCGGTTGCAAGGCCCAGCATCAACATGCCGCCGGCACCATATTCGTGCAGCATCACGGTCACGAAAGGAACCATGATCGGGCCGGGGATATGCACGATCAGCGCCCCCGCGCCAAACCGTCCGCCCCAGGATTGCAGGAAGGTCGCCACCGCCATGGCGAGCAGCGAATAGGACAGAAATGTCTGCGTGTCCGTGACCGACAGTCCGCCGAGTTTTGCGGCCGCAAGCGCATAGGTGGAGAGCGCGATGGCCATCACCGCATGCTGTCCGCCAAGCGCCATCAGGGCAGGCGTCGGCGGCCGGTCGGAATTGGCATAGACGATATCGACGGGCTTGCGCCTGTTGCGCGACAGCGGAAGTCTGATGCGTGCTGGATTGAGTGCGAGCATCACCAATTCCCTAATCTTTCGAATGGGATAAGGTGGCACGCACTTTCGGCCCGTGGCAATAGGTCGCTGCCCCTGCCGATCGTCCAATATTGGTGGTTTTTGCCGCATCGCGACCGTGACACCGGGCCTTGATGACAGTGCCGTCACGCAACCGGGCGCCATCTTCAATCCCGGTGAAGGCTGGGTCGACCTGCCGAGCCGGCCTGCTGCTTGAAGAATTCGCCGGCCTTGGCGGCACGCTCGGCAGTGACCAAGGGGGCGGCAAGCCTGGCGATCGAATGCGGCCGTGCCTTCGGTGCCGAGACGGCGGCCGGAAACCGTTTTGTCGCCGATGTCGTGCTGCTGGCCACGGGACCTGCCGTGCCGAGGATGGCGGCTGAAACCGGGCAGGCGATGGGCGGCGACACACCGATTGCGCCTCTGGTGCAGACCAAGCCGCTCGCGCATCCTCTGCGTGCCGTCCTCAATACGCCCCGGATTGATGTGCGGCCGGGACCGGGCAGCACGATCTCGATCGATGCGGACTGGGCGGCGGACGACGTCGGCGAACTGCTGGCCTGCGATATCGCAACCGGCGCGGAGCATCCGATGCTCGCCACCTTCCGGCCCGAACGTTTTTCGCCGCGCTGACGCGGCGGCGGTTGTGCCTCTCCAAACGTCAGCCCGGCTGACGGCAGGTATTTTCGGCGAGGGCGAATATCATGCCTTCGGCCGGCGCAGTCGGAAATCGATCACGATCACATTGTCTCCGGGCCGTCGCTGGTCCGGTGAAACCGGACTTTCGCTGGTGATGGGATTGTGTCGGGCAGCGATTGGCCCGGTCGAAGCATCCACCCGCTGCTGCAACTCTTTCACTGCGCCGTGAAGCCGCGCCACCAGCTTCTGGTAATATCCGACGATATCGTTGTGTTCGGCGCGCGAAATATAACGTTCATTCAGCCAGTCGATCATGTTTCGCACTCCCTGTCTGTGCGGGAGAAACGCGAGACATGATTCGGCTGTTCCGAAACACCGGCGGTTATGGCTAATTTTGTATTGCTGTGAACGTAGAGAAGCGCGTCGTGATCTTTCAGAATCACGACGCGCCCAATCTATGGACATACGGACAACGTTCTGCCGGCAATGGCCGGCGACGCCATATGATCACTGAAATTTTAGCTGATAGGTCAGCTCAAATTCCAAAACTGTACCAGAGCAACCGTCGATGACGATTAGCGGGTGGTCTTCTTCTTCGGCGCCGGCAGGAGGCCTTCGCGCTGCATCTGCTTGCGAGCGTTCTTGCGCTGGCGGCTGACGGCTTCAGCCTTTTCGCGCGCCTTCTTGACCGACGGCTTTTCGAAAGCCTCGCGCATGCGCATTTCACGGAAGATACCTTCGCGCTGAAGCTTCTTCTTCAGAACACGGAGAGCCTGATCGACGTTGTTGTCGCGAACCAATACCTGCATAGGACTGCCTTTAAAAACTGGGCGAATTCGATTGAACCGCAAATTACAAATTTCGATCCCAAAGCCAAGCGAAAAGATGCATTCGAATGACGATTATGTGTTTATCCGGTCGAAATAGGCGTTTTCCCTCCCTGGAGGAGGGGGGCACGGGGACGATTTCGGCGGCAAGGGAGCGTTGTCGCCGGAGAATCGCGTCTGTTACGGCTCGGTTTCCTGCTTGCGGATGCCGAGGCGGTGCTCTCTCCAGACCGTGAAAAGGCCCGCGCCGACGACGATGACCGCGCCGACGATCATGTTCGGGGTCAGGGATTCGTCGAAGAAAATGGTCGCCAGGGCAACGCTGAGGACAAGTTGCAGATAGGTCAGCGGCTGCACTTCCACGGCGCTCAGCATGCGGTAGGCCAGGATGAGGAAATAGTGGCTGAGGGCGCCGCAGATGCACAGTGCCGCCATGGCGGGCCAGTCGCTCACCGCGATCGGGGTCCAGTAGAACGGCCCGATGACCGATGCGACGATCGCGCCGATGACGCCGGCATAAAACACGCTGGTTATGGACGTGTCGTGGCGTCCGACAGCGCGCGTCGCAATGCTGTAGATCGCATACATGAAGCTGCCGGCGAGTGGGATCAGCAGGCGAATGTCGAAATCCACGCCGATGGGGTTGAGGATCACCAGCACGCCCAGCATGCCGACGGCGATGGCGACGGTGCGGCGCCATCCGACCTGTTCGCCCAGCAGCGGCACCGAAAGGACCGTGACGATCAGCGGTGTCGCCTGGAGGATCGCCTGGCTCATGGCAAGCCCGGCGGTCGTGAAGGCAAAGACGACGACAACCACTTCTATGACGAGCAGGGCGCCGCGAAACACCTGCAACAGGGGCTTCTTCGTGCGCATGTTGGCCCGCAGTCCGCCGGGTGCGGCCGCCGCCAGTATGGTGACGAACACCGCGAACGCCCAGAAGCGGATCATCGTAACCATGATCGGCGGGTATTTTTCGCCGAGCAATTTGGAAAAGGCGTCCTGTCCGGCGAAAATGGTCACGGCGAGGAGGACATAGATATAGCCCAGGGTTTTGTTTTTCATGAGAGGCTGACTTGAGCGAAGCGGTTGGTCTTGGCGGGATAGCAGCACATATAGCTTCCGGCACCGCTTCGCCAAGCGGATAACGCCGGTCTCCTGCAGTCTCGCTCAGGAAGGGGTAATGCCGGCGGCCTTGATGATCCTGTCATGGAAATCCCAGAATTCCGCGAAGAACCGTTCGATGATGTCGGACCGGGTCTGTCCGGCCGGGCGGATGGCCAGGAAACTGGCGTCGATGAAGATTGAAAAGGGCCGGACGACGACGCCGCGCTGCAGAAACTCGCTGGCGGAGGTCGGATCGATGATGGCGATGCCGGCACTCTCGCCGACCAGGGTCAGCGCCGTATGCGACAGGCGGGTTTCGAGCGTCGAAAGCCGCGGCACGCCCGCCAGCGCCACCTCGACACGCATGGCGAAGATCGTGCCGGGCTCGAGGCTGATCATCCGCTGCCGTTTCAGGTCCGCCGGAACGATCGTGTGTTTCTCGCACAGCGGATGGCCTTCGGGAATCGCGACGACCGCGGCGAGCGGGCGGGTTTCAATGACGAACCCCTGGCGGTCGAGCGGGCCGTCCGCATAACCGATATCCGCCTGTCCCGCTGCCACCGCCTCGATGACCATGGAGGATGGCAGGCCGCTCAGCGAGGCATGCAGGTTCGGCTTGTCGCGCAGGAAGCCGGCCAGGAAACGGGGCAGGATGCCGTTGGCCAGCGCCGGCATGGCGGCGATCCGCAAGGTGCCGGCCGCCTGCCTGGCGATTTCATCCGCAACGGTGGCGATCCTGCTCAGGCCGATGAAGGCCCGGTCGACTTCTTTCCACAGGGTGACGGCTTCCTGCGTCGGCGTGATCTGGTTGCCGCGACGCACGAAGAGCCGCAGCCGGGTAGCATGCTCGAAATCGCGGATCAGACGGCTGACCGCAGGTTGGGTGACCGACATCAGCTCGGCGGCCGTGGTCATCTGCCCGGTGAGCATGACGGCGCGGAATGCCTCGACCTGCCGGAGGTTCATGCCGCTCTCCATAACATCTGGTTATTCTTGTGCCGGTTTTTCGAATTTGACTGTATGGTTCGTGCATGCGATCCCTTCTGTCAATGGAAAGGGCAAGCTTCCGCGATCTTCTGGGCTCGTCGAAGGCAAAAACAATCTCTCCGGGAACAAAAAAAGCGCCCATAACCGGCCCGTCTCGCGTGCCGGAGCGATGATGCGCGTTGCCAGGCATCGGACAAGGAAAGGCTGGGCTGGTGGATTATTTGCGGCTTATGAGCTTCGGGCCAGATGGCTGGGGTTACAGCCTGCTGGCGGCAACCGGGGTAACGGTGGCGGTGGCGGTCTGCGGCTTCCTCGTCGGCGCCATGCTCGGCTGTCTCGGGGCGGCGGCCAGTTTTTCGCGGTTCCGCGCTCTTCGTTCCGCCGCCGATATCTACACGACCCTCCTGCGCGGCATCCCCGACCTGCTGGTCATCTACCTCTTCTATTTCGGCTCCAGCTCGCTGATATCGAGCGTCGGGGCCTTGTTCGGAGCCGAAGGTTTTGTCGGCGCTCCCGCGTTCCTGACTGGCGCGCTGGCAATCGGCGTCGTCTCCGGCGCTTATCAGATGCAGGTGTTTCGCGGCGCCGTGCTGGCGCTGCCGAAAGGCGAGATCGAGGCCGGCCGTGCCTACGGCATGCCGCCCTTGCTGCTGTTCCGTCGCATCGTCCTGCCGCAGGCCGCCCGTTTCGCCATTCCCGGCGTCGGCAATGTCTGGCAGCTGGTATTGAAGGAATCGGCGCTCATATCGGTCATCGGCCTGGTGGAACTGATGCGGCAGGCGCAGATTGGCGCCGGCTCGACGCGGCAGCCCTTCAGCTTCTACCTGACGGCCGGCGTGCTCTACCTGCTGATCGCTTTCGTTTCCGGCCGCGGTTTCAAGCTGGCGGAACAGCGGGCGATGCGCGGCATCCGGAGGGCTGTCTGATGCCGTTCGACCTTCCGTTCCTCGCCGAAAGCTTTGTCGCCCTGCTGAAGGGCATTCCGCTGACGCTGCAGCTGACCGTGCTTTCCGTCGTCGCCGGCGGCATCCTCGCCTTCGCACTCGCCTTCATGCGCATTTCCGGAAAATGGTGGCTGGATGTGCCGGCGCAGTTCTACATTTTCGTTTTCCGCGGCACGCCGCTCCTGGTGCAGATCTACATCATCTATTACGGCCTCAGCCAGTTTCCGGTGCTGCGCCACAGCTTTCTCTGGCCCTTCCTGCGCGAAGCCTACTGGTGCGCCGTGCTGGCGCTGGCTTTCAACACCGCCGCCTACAGCGCGGAAATCATCCGCGGCGGGCTGCTTTCAGTGCCGGCGGGCCAAGTCGAGGCGGCGCGTGCCTGCGGCATGTCCGGCCTGCTCCTGTTCCGCCGCATCGTCATGCCGCTGGCGCTCAGGCAGATGCTGCCGGGATACAGCAACGAAATCATCCTGATGGTGAAATCGACGGCGCTGGCCTCCACCATTACGCTGCTCGAAATCACCGGCATCGCCGCCAAGCTGATTTCGGAAAGCTATCGCCCGGTGGAAGTCTTCGTCTGCGCCGGCGCCATCTATCTCGCCATCAATTTTCTGGTTGCCCGGCTGTTCGCCTGGCTGGAATACACCGTGTCGCCGGAGACCAGGAAGCCGGAGGAACGCCGTGCCTGACGCCACCACCACACCCGCGGTCGCGCTGTCCGGCATCCGCAAGAGCTACGGCCCGCTCGAAGTGCTGCACGGCGTGTCGCTCGAGGCACGGGAAGGCGAGGTAATTTCCATCCTCGGCTCCTCCGGCTCGGGAAAGTCGACGTTGCTGCGCTGCATCAACATGCTCGAAGTGCCGAACGGCGGTTCCGTCTCGATCCACGGCGAGGCGATTGCACTCGACCAGACGCCGGGCAGGGCGCCCAGGCCGCGCGACAATGCCCAGGTCAACCGCCTGCGCGCCAGGGCGGCGATGGTGTTCCAGTCCTTCAATCTCTGGTCCCACCTGACCATCCTGGAAAACCTCATAGAGGCGCCGGTCCATGTCCAGAAGCGCAACCGCAAGGACTGTCTGGCCGAAGCCGAGGCGCTTCTGGAGCGCGTCGGCATCGCCGACAAGCGCAACAGCTATCCGGCGCATCTGTCCGGCGGTCAGCAGCAGCGCGCCGCCATCGCGCGGGCGCTGACGATGCGGCCGAGCGTCATGCTGTTCGACGAGCCGACCTCGGCGCTCGATCCCGAACTCGTCGGCGAGGTGTTGAAGGTCATGCGCGATCTCGCCGCCGAAGGCCGCACCATGCTGATCGTCACCCATGAGATGGCTTTCGCCCGCGAGGTCTCCACCCGCACGGTCTTCCTGCACCAGGGCCGGATCGAGGAGGAGGGCCATTCTTCCGAAATGTTTTCGAACCCGCGATCTGAGCGCTTCAAGCAGTTCATTTCGCGGGAAAACGCCTAACCCGTCATTCCATCAGCAAGAGCAAACCAGAGGTGAACCGAATGAAGCTGAAATCCACACTTGCCGCCCTGCTCCTCGCCGTCGTCGCGGCTGCCCCCGTTTCCGCGCAGGAGCAGCAGAAGATTACGATCGCCACGGAAGGCGCTTATGCGCCCTGGAATTTTTCCGGCCCGAACGGCGCTCTCGAAGGGTTCGAAATCGATCTCGCCAAAGTGCTCTGCGAGCGCATGAAGGTCGAATGCGAAATCGTCGCCCAGAACTGGGACGGCATCATCCCCTCGCTGACTGCGAAAAAATACGATGCCATCATGGCAGCCATGAGCGTGACGCCGAAGCGTGAAGAAGTCATCGCCTTCTCTGCTCCTTATGCCGCCGGCATCAACGGCTTCGCCGTCGCCGCCGACAGCCCGCTCGCCGACATGCCCGGCACTGGCGAGAGCTATTCGCTCGACAGCCAGGCGGCCGACGCCCAGAAGCGCATCGACGAGATTGCCACCCTGCTGAACGGCAAGGCCGTCGGCGTGCAGGGTTCGACCACGGCATCGACCTTCATGGAAACCTATTTCAAGGACGGCGTCGATATCCGCGCCTACAAAACCACGGAAGAGCACAATTTCGATCTGGTCAGCGGCCGTCTCGATGCGGTTCTCGCCAATGCGACCGTGCTGGCCGAAGCGCTGGCCAAGCCGGACATGCAGGGCGCCAAACTCTCCGGCCCGCTGTTTTCCGGCGGCGTCTTCGGCGTGATCGCCGTCGGCCTGCGCAAGGACGATACCGCGCTGAAGGCCCAGTTTGACGAAGCGATCAAGGGCGCTCTGGCTGATGGCACCATCAAGGACCTGTCGCTGAAGTGGTTCAAGGTCGACGTCAGCCCGCGCGGCTGATGCCGTGACGTGATCCGGTGCGGCTTTCGGGCCGCACCAGCCGGCGCGATTGCGCCACAACGAGAGCCGGAGCATTTTTCCCACTGGGAGAGACGCTCCGGAGCGCAGCAACCGGACATTTTCTGATGCCTTTACTGGACGAAAGCGATATCGCGGTCGTCGGCGGTGGACTCGTCGGCGCAGCGCTGGCCTGGGGCTTTGCCCGCGCCGGCCTGAAGACCATGGTGCTGGACGGCGCGGACCTCGATCCGCGGGCGTCGCGTGCCAATTTCGCCCTCGTCTGGGTGCAGGGCAAGGGGTTGCATGCGCCGCATTATGCCCTGTGGTCCAAGGCCTCGGCCGAACGTTGGCCGACCTTTGCCGTAGCGCTCGCCGAAGACACCGGCATCGATGTCGCGCTCAGCCAGCGCGGCGCCTTTTCTTTCGCGCTTTCGCAGGACGAGCTTGATACGCTGGCGGCGGAATTGCACACGATTTCCATCGAGACCGGCGGTGCCGCCGCCCCTTATGAAATATTGTCTGCGGAAGAGACCCGCCGGCGCCTGCCGCAGATCGGCCCGGATGTTGTCGGCGCAGCCTATTCGCCGGCGGACGGGCATGTGAACTCGCTGCGCCTCTTCCGGGCGCTGCATGCGGCCATGCGCCATCGCGGCGTCGATTATCGCGCCGGCCATGCCGTCGAGCGCATCGATCCGGAGGCCGGCGGTTTCCGGCTCTCCGGCCCCTACGGCACGGTCTTTGCCCGCCGCATCGTGCTGGCCGCCGGCATCGACAACCAGCGGCTGGCGCCGATGATGGGGCTCACTGCGCCGCTGAAACGCAGCAAGGGCCAGATCCTCGTTACCGAAAAATGCCGCCCGTTCTTCGACTACACCTCGGCGACGATCCGCCAGGCCGATGAGGGCGGGGTGATGATCGGGGACAGCGAAGAGACGCACACCGCGACTATCGCCACCAACCAGGAGATCAGCATGGTGCTCGCCAACAGGGCCATGCGGGTGTTTCCCTGCCTTGCCGAACTTAACGTCGTGCGCAGCTGGGCCGGTTTCCGCGTCAAGACGCAGGACGGGTTTCCGATCTACGAGCAGTCGGTGACCCATCCCGGCGCCTTCGTCACCGTCTGCCATTCCGGCGTGACGCTGGCGGCCAACCATGCGCTGGTCGTTGCGCCGCAGATCGCTGCCGGCGCGCTTTCGCCCGATCTCGCACCGTTCCACTCACGGAGGTTCCATGCTTCTGAGAATTCGTGAGCCTGCCGAACCCGTCACCTTTTCCTTCAATGGCAGAAGCGTGACCGCAGCGCGCGGCGACACGCTGGCTGTCGCCCTTCTCGCTGCCGGTGTCGATACGGTCCGTGAGAGCGTCGTGGGCGGAGAGCCGCGTGCACCCTATTGCCTGATGGGCGTCTGTTTCGAATGCCTCGTGACGGTTGACGGCATCCAGAACCGCCAGAGCTGTCTGGTCGAGGTGCGCCAGGGCATGGTCGTCACCAGCCAGTCCGGTGCACGCCTTGTCTGTGGGGGGCAAAACCGATGAGCATGCGTGTTGTGACCGAAGCAGGGCAGCTTGCGCTGCACTACGATCTCGTCGTCGTCGGTGCCGGCCCGGCCGGTCTGTCTGCCGCAACCGAGGCGGCTGCGGCCGGCGCCTCGGTGCTGGTTGCCGACGAGAACCTTGCCCCCGGCGGTCAGATTTATCGCGGCATTACCCGCAACACGCCGGAACGGCAGGATTTCTTCGGAAAGGATTATTGGAAGGGGCGTGCCATAACCGATGCGTTCGCCGCTTCATCCGTCGATTATGCCGCTGCAACCACCGTCTGGAGCCTCGATGCCGCAACATCGCCGCTTTCCTCTTCTCCCCGGCGGGGAGAAGGGGGCCCGAAGGGCCGGATGAGGGGGCCAAGCGGACAGGTCTTGCCGTGTGACGCCCCCTCACCCCCCTGCCGGGACCTTCTCCCCGCGGGGGAGAAGGGACAGGCGGCACCCTCTCATTCCATCTGCGACAGCCCTGCATCCGGCGAGAAGACGGGTGTTGCGACGCTCGGCCTGACGCTTGCCGGCGCCGCGCGCATGGTGTCCGCCCGCGCCGTCATCCTAGCGACGGGAGCGATGGAGCGGCCCATGGCCGTGCCCGGCTGGACGCTTCCCGGCGTGATGAGCGCCGGGGCGGCGCAGATCGCGCTGAAATCGGTTTCCGGCATTCCCGCCGGCCGCATCGTGCTCGCCGGCTGCGGGCCGCTGCTCTACCTGCTGGCCGATCAGTTGCTGCGGGCGGGCGCGGATATCGCGGCGCTGCTCGACACCGCCGACAGCAAGCAACGGATGGCGGCGTTGCGCCATCTTCCGGATTTTCTCCTGTCTCCTTATGTCGCCAAGGGTCTTTCCCTGCTGTTGGGTGTCCGGCGGCGTGCGAGAGTGATCTCAGGCGTGACAGAACTGGCGATTGCCGGCAGCAATCACGCCGAAGGGGTGCGTTTTCGCGCCGGCGGGAGGCAAGATGCGATCGCTGCCGATTGCGTGCTTCTCCACCAGGGCATCATTCCCGGCATCAACCTCGCCAGCGCCGCCGGCTGCACCATCGAATGGAACGACACCCAGCGCGCCTTCCAGCCGTGGACGGATAGCCATGGCCGCACCTCGCTTGCCGGCGTGCTGTCGGCCGGCGACGGGGCCGGAATCGGCGGGGCGGAGCATGCCGCGGTCTGCGGCCGCATCGCGGCACTGGCAGCACTTGCGGATATCGGCCTGCTGTCGTCGTCGCAAAGTGCGGGCCGTCTCGCCGGGCTTGAGAAGAAACGGCAGACCTACCGTCGTGGCCGAACGTTCCTCGATACGCTCTACCGGCCAGCCCGCCAGTTTCTCGCGCCGCCCGATCCCGACACCATGGTCTGCCGCTGCGAGGAGGTGCGTGCCGGCACGCTGCGGCAGGTGATCGCGCTCGGCGTGCCGGGACCGAACCAGCTCAAGACTTTCGTGCGCTGCGGCATGGGGCCTTGCCAGGGCCGCATGTGCGCCTCGACCGTCACCGAAATCATGGCGGAGGAGCGCGGCGTCAGCCCGGCGGAGATCGGCACCTACCGCCTGCGGGCGCCGGTCAAGCCGCTGCGCCTTGCCGAGCTCGGCGCCCTTCCGCAGACGCCGGCCGCCGTCTTCGCCGTCACCGGCCGGACACCCGAACAGCATTCACTCGAAGAAGAAGGAAAGAACCGATGACGAACCGTCATATCCAGACCCCCATCATGCACCGTGTCGTCTCGCACAACGGCCTGATCTTCGTCGGCGGCACCACCTGCGACGACGAAGGCCTCGACATGGCCGGCCAGACCCGCGAAATCCTCGCCAAGCTCGACAGCTATCTCGCGGAAGCCGGCTCGGACAAGACCAAGCTGCTGTCGGCAACCATCTTCATCACCGACATGGCTCTGAAGCCGCAGATGGACGTGGTCTGGAAGGAATGGCTGTCGCCCGAGAGCTTTCCGACCCGCGCCACCGTCGGCGTCGCCGATCTCGGCGGCACGACGCTGATCGAAATCGTCGTCACCGCGCACGCCTGATCCCGCCCGCCGAACCCTCTCAGAAAGGCTCTCCGATGAATATCAGCAATGTCAGGATCTACCGTATCGAAGGCGGCGGCCTGCGCCCCGTGCTCGTCGAGATCGAGACGGACGAGGGCATTTCCGGGTTCGGCGAGGCCGGCGTCGCTTATGGTTACGGCGCTCCCGCCGTTGCCGGCATGCTCGAAGACATGGCGTTGCGGCTCTCCGGCCGCAACCCGCTTGAGATCCGCCGCATCTGGCAGGATCTCTACGACCACTCCTTCTGGGCGAAGGGCGGAGGAGCCGTCTCCTTCGCCGCGATCAGCGCCATCGAGCTGGCGCTATGGGACATCAAGGGCAAGGCGGCAGGCCTGCCGGTCCACGAACTGCTGGGCGGGGCGGTACGCAGCGACATCAAGCTGTATGCCAACGGCTGGAACCATGAACACGACGATGTGGTCAACTGGGCAAAAGCCGCAGCCCGGCCGCTCTCGGACGGTTTTCGCGCCCTGAAGGCTTATCCTTTCGCCTATGAACTGCCGGACGGCACGTTCCGCCATGTTTCGGCGCGCATGCTGGATGACGGCCGCTTCCGCCAGGCGATCGAACGGGTGAAAGCCTTGCGTGCGGAAGTCGGGCCGGAGATCGAGCTGATGCTCGACCTGTCGGGCGGCCTCTGCGACGACCAGCTGATGCGGTTTCTCGATGTCTGCCGCGATCTCGACATCAGCTGGATCGAGGAACCGCTCGATCCCTTCAACCTTGCCGGCCTGACGCGGGTGGCGGCACGAAGCGGCATCCCGATCGCGCTCGGCGAGCGGGTCTATGGGCGCGGCGGGTTCCGCAACGTCCTCGATACCGGCGCCGTCTCGATCGTCATGCCCGACATCGCCAATTGCGGCGGCATGCTGGAAGCGGTGCAGATCGCCGGCATGGCGGAAACCTACAATGTTCGCGTTTCGCCGCACAATTGCGCCAGCTCGCTGTGCTCGGCCGCTTCGCTGTCGCTCTGCGCCGCGATCCCGAACGCCATGAACCTCGAAGTCTATCCTTACTTCAGCGATTCCAACACCTACGTCCAGGTGCTCGAAAACCCGCCGGAACAGGCGATCGAACGCGATGGCACGTTGCGCGTCAACCCGCTGCCCGGCCTCGGCGCCGTCATCGACAGGAAACGGATAGAGCCTTTTCAGGCCTATTCGCTTCGATAGGTTAGCGCGACCAGAAGAAATGGAAAAGGCTGCTGGCGGCGATGATCGCTGCTCCGAGGAATGTCCAGGCAGTGGGGACGGCGCCCCAGACGAGCATCGTGATCCCCAGCGACCAGATCAGGCCGGAATAGGCATAAGGGGCAAGATCGGAGGCCTGGGCCAGCCGATAGGCAAGCGAACTGAGGCCGATCCCGAGGCTTGAGCAGAGTGCCGCCGCGGTCAGGAACATCAGGTCTTCGCTGTGGACCGGAATCCACTCGCTTACCGCCAGCGGCGCCACGAACAGGGCGGAAAAGGCGGCGCCGAAGAAGCTGATGGTCCAGAGATTGTCGGCTTCCGGGATCCACCGCGCCGTCAGCGAATTGGCGGCGTAGAGGAAGCTGGAGGCCAGGATGAACAATGACGCCGGCTGAAAGGCCTCCGCGCCGGGGCGGATGGCGACGACGACACCGGTAAAGCTGCAGATGGCCGCCGCCCATTTCTGCCAGCCGACGACCTCCTTGAAGAAGAAAACCGAGGCCAGCGTCACGATCAGCGGCGAGGAAAACAGGATCACCGTTGTTTCGGCGATGCTGAGATATTGCAGGCCGTTGATATAGAGATAGGCGGCCGCAAGGTTGAGCGCGCCGCGTATGGCGTGGAAGAACAGCCTGGACGACCAGCGGATCGTCGTCCGGCCGATGACGATCGCCATCGCCGCCAGCAGCGGCAGGGCGATCAGGCTGCGCAGAAAGATGATTTCGGAAATGCCGTAGCGGAAGACAAGGAACTTCGTGAACGTGTCGTTCAGGCTGAAGCACAGCGAGGCGGTGCACACCATCACCATTCCCTGCACCACCGGCGAAGGCGCGAGCGTGAGGCGCATCGGTCTGCTTCAGACCAGAAGTTCGATGAAATACGGCTTGCCCGATCCAAAGCCCCGGGACAGGGCCTGGGCGCATTCCTCCATGGTGGCGACACACACCGCCTCGACGCCGAGCGAGCGGGCGAGGTCCGCCCAGCGGATATCGGGGTTGTCGAGATCGAGCATGCTCATGGCCGTCGGTCCGGGAACGGCGCCGACATTGCGATATTCGCCGAGAAGGATGTTGTAGCGGCGATTGTTGAGCAGGACCGTCGTGCAGGGCAGGTTTTCCCGGGCCTGTGTCCAGAGCGCCTGCAGCGTATAGGCGGCGGAGCCGTCGGCCTGCAGGTTGACCACCTGCCGCCCTCCGCCGGCAATCGCCGCACCGGTCGCCACCGGCATGCCGCCGCCGATGGCGCCGCCGGTGATGACCAGCCAGTCGTGCGGCGCTGCCGCGGCCCGCGTCGTCGTGAAGCCGTTGCTATAGGTTATGCTCTCGTCGACGATGATGGCGCGGTCCGGCAGCAGGGCCGCCAGTGCCTGGTCCAGCTTTTCCGGGGTCGGTTCGCCGTGTGGCAGCTCGATCTCCTGCCTTGGTCCAATGGCCGGGCGGTTCATCTCACCGATGTCGAGGCCGAAAGCGGTAGCCAGCAGGCGCAGTGCTTCGGTTCCGTCCTGTTCGCGTCGGGACAGGGTGTGAACCACTGCATCCGGCCGGCAGAGCAGCGAGGGTTTGCCGGGATAACCGAAGAAGCCGACGGGAGGAGGGCAGTTCACCAGCAAAACATTGTCATAGGCCGCCAGCACCTCTATCGCGGCGTCGACGGGATAGGGCACGCGGGGGAACGGATGCGTGCCACGGCCGCCCGGATGGGAGGCGACGGTGGAGCTTGCCATCACATCGGCGCCGGCACGGCCGGCAATGGCATAAGCAAGGCCGATGCCCTCATGCGTGGCCGTGCTGTTGCCGAGCAGGATGAGGCTACGCCCATCTCCACCCAGCAGTTGCCGGGCCGTTTCGACGGCGAGCGGATCGATGACGGGAGGCGGGGTAGCGCTGTGTGTCGCGGCCTCGACGCCGCCTTCCGACCACGAGATGTCGGCCGGCAAGATCAGGGTAGCGATCCGCCCCGGATGTTGCCTGGCAATCGCCACCGCTCTTGCGGCATCCGCGCCCAATGTTTCGGTGTTGGCGGGTGTGCAGACAGAGGCGGACACCGCGCCGGCGAGGGCGGGAACGTCGGCGGTCAGCGGTGAATCGTAGGGACGATGGCCCGTCGCGTGGTCGCCGACGATATTGACGATGCCGCTTTCGGCGCGGCGTGCATTGTGAAGATTGGCCGATCCGTTGGAGAGGCCGGGGCCGCAATGCAGCAGGGTCGCCGCCGGCTTGCCGCTGATGCGGTAATATCCGTCCGCCATGCCGGTGACGACGTTTTCATGCAGCCCGAGCACGCAACGCACGCCATCGACGCGGTCGAGAGCGGCGACGAAGTGCATCTCGCTGGTTCCCGGATTGGCAAAACACGTATCGACACCGTTCGCCAGCAGACTGCGAACCAGGCTTTCAGCACCATTCATCTCGGCCTCATTTCGATTTTTCAGGTTCATGGCGAGGGCATGCGATATTCTCCCGGGCCTCTCCAAAGCCCGGCCGTACAGCCCCGGATCTCTCTCTCGGATCATGCCGCGGCAGGGTGCCGGGCAATCGATGATGAACGGTACATAAAAAAAGTTAGACGTCCAACAAATTTATTTGCGATGTATTTCGAGCCGGCGTTAAGGTGCTTTTGCAAGGCCGCCAGTTGCCGTGGCGTACAAGATCGTGGGCCGGAATTCCCCTGCCGACATATCCCAACTCAATTCACATTAAAAAAAGTTGGACGTCCGGCAAATTTAATGATAGCCATAAATGGAGCCTGTGGAGAGGGCTCTTGAGGAGGAGAACTCATGAAATTCATTGCTTCGTTCGCGCTCGGCGCGTGCGCCCTTGCTGCGATGCCGGCTCTGGCGGCCGAGACGGTCAGTTATGCATCCTATGGCGGCGCCTATCAGGAAGGTGTGCGCAAGGCGATCCTCGATCACCTGCCGAAGGATCACGATATGCAGGTTACCGAATACACGCTGCAGAGCGGCATCGCAGATGTCCGCACAAAGGTGAAGGGCGGCGCCAACGACCTGGACGTCGCTGAACTTTATGGCGGTTATTGCCAGCAGGCGGCGGACGAAGGGCTGCTGGAAAAGCTCGACTACAGCAAGATCCCCAATGCGGCAGGCATCCCCGAGCGGCTGCGCAACGATTACTGGATCGGCTTCACGGCCTATTCTACCGTGCTTGCCTACAATACGGACGTCTACAAGGACAATCCGCCGAAGAACTGGGCCGATTTTTTCGACACCGAAAAATTTCCGGGCACACGCGCCCTTTCCGGCTACAGCGGCCAGAGCAATCTTGAACTGGCGCTTCTCGCCGACGGCGTTGCACGCGACAAGGTCTATCCGCTCGATGTCGACCGCGCCTTTGCCAAGCTGGAAAAGCTGAAGCCGGATGTTTCGGTGTTCTGGACGTCGGGGTCGCAGGCCACGCAGCTGGCGACGAGCCAGGAAGTGGACATGCTCAGCATCTGGGCGGCGCGCATCGAAGCGGCAATCAAGGAAGGCGCGCCCTACGCCTACACCATCAACGAAGCGATCATGGACGTCGAATGCCTGGTCGTTCCCAAGGGATCGCCGAACCCGCAGGGTGCGATGAAGCTGGTCAATCACCTGCTCGATCCGGACTATCAGGCCAATCTGCCCGATTTCATTCCTTACGGGCCGATGAACCAGGATGCCTTCAAGAGCGGCAAGATCACGCCGGAGAAGGCGGCCAAGATCGTCACCAGCGAGGAAAATATCAAGCAGCAGCTGGTGATCGATGCAGCCTACTGGGCCGAGCACGCCACGGGGCTCCAGGAACGCTGGGACACATTCAAGCAGTAAAAACGGAGCATGTGCCCGGCTTTACGGCCGGGCACATCCAGGCAGAACACGGTGCGCAACGCGGTTGCGGCGCCAACGGCCTTCCCAACTCGAAAAAACTGCGAGATGTTTGTATGTCACGTTCAGCGCCTTCGGCACTGCCGGTTTTTATTTCTTCTTTGAGCAAGCATTACGGGGCGTTCTGCGCGGTCGACACTGTTTCGGTCGATATCGCCGCCGGCGAGTTCCTGACCCTTCTCGGCCCCTCCGGCTCGGGCAAGACGACGCTGTTGATGATGCTGGCCGGATTTGCGCGCCCGTCGTCCGGTTCCGTGCGCCTTGGCGATCAGGAGGTGGTGCACCTGCCGCCGCACAAGCGCAATATCGGCATGGTCTTCCAGAATTACGCCCTCTTTCCGCATATGAGCGTCGGCGAAAACATCGCCTATCCGCTGAAGCTGCGCGGTGTCGGCCGAATGGAATGTGGCGAGCGTGTCGGCAAGGTGCTCGATCTGGTGCAGCTTGGCGGTTACCAGGACCGGCGGATCACGCAACTCTCTGGCGGCCAGCGCCAGCGCATCGCGCTGGCACGCGCTATCGTCTTTGAACCGCGCATCCTGCTGATGGACGAACCGCTTTCGGCGCTGGACAAACAGCTGCGTGAAACCATGCAGATCGAAATCCGCCGCCTGCACGATCGTCTCGGCATGACCACGATTTCCGTCACTCATGACCAGCGCGAAGCCTTGACCATGTCCGATCGCGTTGCCGTATTTTCCCGCGGCCGCCTGGCCCAGGTCGCCGCGCCCAAGGATTTGTACGAACGGCCGGTGAGCCGCTTCATCGCCGATTTTATCGGCGAGTCGAGTTTCCTGCCGGTCCAGAAGGTTTCGGGCGGACTCGCTTACGGCGGTCAGCTGTTGCACCTCGCCGATGCCGCCGACGCGGACCTTCCGGAACCGATGCTGATGCTGCGTCCCGAACGTCTCGATGTCGTTTACGCCGGTCAGGCTGCACGCGACGAGAACACCAATATGTTCAACGGCACTGTCCGCAGCGTCGTGTTCCAGGGCGAAAGCCTGCTTTTCGAGGTAGGGCTGGATCAGGGCGATGTCGTCCAGGTTCGGCAGTCGAACCGCTCGCAGTGCACGGAAAACCTCCCCTCGAAGGGCGAGCGTGTCGATCTGCTGCTGAACCGGTTCGATACGCGTATCGTGCGGGGGGAGGGCTGAGCCGTGGCGCTGACCGATACCTCCCTCGGCCATATCAGGCCTCCCGTCACGGATGCCGAGCTTGCGTACAATGCGCGCGCCCTGGAAAAGGACCGCCGGCGCGAAAACATCCAGCTGCTGCGCCTTGCGCTGCCGGCGCTCGCCATCGTCATCATCCTGATGGTCGCGCCGATCGGCTGGCTCTTTTCCCTGTCTTTCGTCAGCGAAGGCGGCGGGCTGAGCCTCGAAAACTACAGTCGCATCCTCACCGAAGGCGCGTATATCTCGATCTTCGTCACCACCTTCAAGGTGGCGGTTCTGGTCACGGTCTTTTGCGTTCTGCTCGGTTATCCGGTCTCTTACGTGCTGGCGATGCTGCCGGACCGCTGGGCCCAACTGCTGCTCCTCGCCGTGCTCGTGCCGTTCTGGACGTCCTTGCTGGTGCGCACCTATGCATGGCTCGTGCTCCTGCAGCGACGCGGCATCGTCAACGAAACGCTCGATGCGCTCGGACTGATCGAACGGCCTCTGGCGCTGGTCAACAACATGACGGGCGTGGTGATCGGCATGGTTCACATCATGCTGCCGTTCCTGATCATGCCGCTCTATGCCTCGATGAAGTCGATCGACGGCAATTTCATGCGGGCGGCCGCCAATCTCGGTTCCTCGCCCGGCCATGCCTTCCGGCATGTCTTCCTGCCGCTGTCGATGCCCGGCCTGATCGCCGGCACGATGATGGTCTTTGTCATGTGCCTCGGCTTCTACATCACGCCGTCGCTGCTGGGTGGCGGCAAGGTGCAGATGATTGCGCAGCGCATCGAGCAGTCCGTCTCGCTGTTCCCGACCTGGGGGCCGGCCTCGGCGCTTGCCGTGGTGTTGCTGGTCCTGACCGCCGGTTTCCTCGCTCTCAGCTGGCTGATCGTCCGCCGGCTGACGGCCAACCAGTGAGGAAATGAGCCGATGGAATCCCATGTCCCCCACAAGCAGCGCCTCTGGCTCTACGCACTGACGGCCCTGATCCTGATCTTCCTGGTGCTGCCGACCCTCATCGTCATCCCCATGTCCTTCAGCTCGGCAAACTCGCTGGCTTTCCCGCCGCCCGGGTGGTCGATGCGCTGGTACGAGAGCTTTTTCGGGCAGGAGAAATGGCTGCTGTCGGCCTGGGTGTCGCTGCGCGTCGCCTTCGGCACGATGATCGTGGCGACCACCCTCGGTACGGCGGCGGCCTACGGCCTGCATGTCGGCAGCTTTGCCCTGCGCGGCACGATTTCCAGCGTATTGATCGCGCCGCTGGCCATCCCCTCGATCCTGCTGGCGATCGGCATGTTCTTCGTCTACGCCTCGGCGGGGCTGCTGAACAGCATGCTCGGCCTGGTCATCGCCCATACGCTGGTGGCGATCCCCTTCGTGCTGATCACCATGACCGCCGGCTTCAAGACTTATGATCTCAGCCAGGAGATGGTGGCGCGAAGCCTCGGAGCCAGCCGGCTGAAGGCGTTTTTCACCGTCACCCTGCCGCAACTGAAGTTTTCGGTGATCTCGGCAGCCCTTCTCGCCTTCATCGTCTCCTTCGACGAGGTGGTTATTTCGGTCTTCATCTCGGCCGGCCCGAACTCGACGCTGACCAAGGTGATGTTCTCGACGCTGCGCGACGATGTCGATCCGACGATTGCGGCTGTTTCCACCCTGATGCTGATCATCGCGACCGTGCCGCCGCTCGTGCTGCAGTTGCTCGCCAACCGCAAGCGGGAGCCATGACATGATCGAGACGCTGAATGCTGAACTGGCCGGTTTCGTCGAATTGCACGGCGAAGGCCGCGTCCTGGAAATCCGCATGGTCAAGCCGAAGGTCAACGCCATCTGCCGGCGCTTGAGCCGGTCGATCGAGCAGGCCGCACTCTTCCTGCAGGAGAGTGGAGATTATCAGCTGGGTATCCTCACCAGCGCGCATGACCGGGCATTTTCGGCCGGGATGGACTTCAACGAGTCCGTGTCGTCGGATGGTGACGGCGGCGTCGGTGCGATCAAGGGCGGGTTCGGCGGCATCACCAGGCTGTGGGACCTCAAGAAGCCGCTGATCGCGGCGATCAATGCGCCGGCAATCGGTGGCGGCATGGAACTGGCACTGGCCTGCGATCTCATCGTTATGGCCGAACACGCCTATTTCCAGCTTCCCGAATTGCAGCGCGGCCTGTTGCCGGATGGTGGTGGCCTGCAGCGGCTGCCGCGGCGCATTCCCTACAATGTCGCCACGGCGATGATCTGGACCGGGGAGCGTATGACGGCTGCGGAAGCGATGTCGTGGGGCCTGGTTCACCGCACGGCACCCGCTGAAGAACTGCGCGCGCTGGCATTTTCCATCGCGCACAAGATGGCGCTCGATGCGCCGCTGGCGCAGCAGGCCTTCAAGGAAGTGTTGCGCAATATCGACGGCATGCCGGATCGGGATGCCATGGAGATCCGCGGCGACAGCGGCCCGGAATACCAGGCTTTTGCGCGCATGCTGGCCTCCGACGACATGCTGGAAGGACAACGCGCCTTCCTGGAGCGCAGGCCGCCGAAATGGACCGGCGCCTGAAGGGCGACGGCCGGCAACAGCAACCATTCGATTCAAACGACGACTGCCATCGCAGTCGGGGAAGGACAGGGCAGATGTACAAGTTCATTGAGACGGAACGCCATGGTGCGGTTGGGGTCATTGCCCTCAACCGCCCGGAAGCCCGCAACGCGCTGGGCATGGGTCTGACGATCGAGCTGCGACGGGCGATCAAGGAAGCGGCTGCGGATACGAGCCTGCGGGCGCTGATCCTGACGGGCCGGGGCGGCGCCTTCTCGGCGGGCGCCGATGTCAAGGAGTGGGCGAGCAAGAGCGAAGGTGACAATCCCTGGCCGGACATGAACTGGGTCGAGGAATCGTTGAAGCTGATCCAGGAAGTCCACGGCCTGATGAAGCCGACGATCGCCATGATCGACGGTGCGGCGGTGGGGGCGGGGCTGGACCTGGCCCTCTCCTGCGACTTTCGCTACGCGTCCGACCGCTCGAAGTTCATCTGCTCTTACACCAATGTCGGCTTCTCCCCGGATTGCGGCGGCACATGGCTGATGCCGCGCGTCATGGGGCTGGAGGCGGCAAAACGCTTCGCCTTTACGGGCGAACTCTGGATGGCGGATAAGGCGCTGGAAAACCGCCTCGTCTCGCATGTCAGCCCGCGGGAAGAGCTTTTCAACCATACGCTTGCCTTCGCGCAGCAGCTTGCCGCCGGCCCGACCGTCGCAATCGGCCTGGCGAAAAAACTGATGAACGCCTCGTTCACGCGCTCGCTCGCCGAGCAGCAACTCGAGGAAGTCGCCGCCGGCCACATCTGCGGAGCGACGAAGGATCACGCCGAGGGACTGGCGGCGGCAAACGAGCGCCGCGTTCCCAATTTCGTCGGCGCCTAAAGCAATCCCAGCAAAAGCGCCGAGCGGTTTTGCGTCCGGGATTGCGTGGAAACAAGGAGATAGAGCGTTTTCGCGTTTCGGAGAAAAGCGGAAATGCTCTCAGGAGAAACGAATAACATGGATTTCAGTCTTTCTTTTGAGCAGGAAGCCCTCGTCGACTCGTTGCGTGAATTCGTCGAAAAGGAGCTTTATCCGCATGAAAACATCGTCGAGGAACTGAGAAAGGTTCCCGAGGATATCGCCCAGGACATTCGCCAGAAGGCGAAGGACGCCGGCTTCATGGCGATGAACATGCCGGAGGAACTGGGCGGCCCGGGGCTCGACCACCAGACGCTCGCCCAGGCCGAACGCATCATGGGCCGCCCGTCCGCTGCACTCTCGCTGCTGATCAAGCGGCCGACGAAGATCCTGCTGAAGTGCCAGGGCGACCAGATCGACGACTACCTGATGCCGGCGATCCGCGGCGAGAAGACCGACGCCTTTGCGCTGACCGAGCCGGGCGCCGGTTCGGATGCCCGCGGCATCGTCACCAAGGCGGTGCGGGACGGTGGCGGATGGGTGATCAATGGCGTCAAGCAGTTCATCTCGCATGCCGACGACTCGGATTTCATCATCCTGATCGCGGTGACCGGCACTGATGAAACGCCGAAAGGTCCGAGGAAGCGTTTTACCGCCTTCCTGCTTGACTGCGACCTGCCCGGCCTGCGCATCGAACCGATGAAATCGATCTGCACCCGCGGCTACAATCCGAACATGGTGTATCTGGAGAATGTCCGCGTACCCGACAGCAAGATTCTCGGCAATGAGGGTGAAGGTTTCGACATGGCCAATGACTGGCTGTATGGCGGCCGCGTCAATCTCTCTGCCCATTGCGTCGGCCGGGCAGAACGCATCTACGAGATGAGCTGCGACTGGGCCGCCAACCGCAAGGCATTCGGCAAGACCATCGGCGAATTCCAGGGAACCGGCTTCAAGATCGCCGACATGGCCATCGACATCCGTCTCGGCGACCTGATGGTGAAGGAAGCCGCCTGGAAACTCGACCAGGGGTTGATGGACCGTTCACAGGCCTCGATGGTCAACCTATATTGTTCCGAAATGGTCTACCGGGTTGCGGACAACGCGGTGCAGATTTTCGGCGGCATGGGCATGATGGAGGATTTCCCGATCCAGCGCTTCTGGCGCGATGCGCGGATCGAGCGCATCTGGGAGGGAACCTCGGAAATCCACCGGGACATTATCGCCAAGGATATCTTGCGGCCCTACCGCAGCTAAGCTAGGGGTGCGACAACAGGGGGACATGGATGAAGCGGGCTGAAAAGAAAATCCTCACACTTGAAACGCGTCGGCGCGAGTTGAGCATCGCTACACTGGAGTCCATCCGCAAGCACGGCTACATGAATTCGACGATCAATACGATCAGCGAAGAATCCGGCCTGTCACGCGGATTGATCAGCCACTATTTCAAGAACAAGGACGATCTTATTCTCTTTGCCTTCCGCTACCTGACCGAGTTGTTGGAAAACTTCCACAGGCAGGTGGTGAGGTCTTGGGGAACCAGCCATTTCGACAAGCTTCTGGCGGCTTCGATGGTGACGTTTCTGAAGAACGAGCCCTACCGCGAGGTGTGGCTCCACTTCTGGAGCGCGTCGCTGATACAGCCGGAATTTGCCGAAGTGCGTGCAGCGCTTTACACGCGCTACCGCACGTCGATTGCGCGCCGCATCACCGCAGTCGCCGAAGAGCGCGGCCTGAAGATCGACGTCGAAAGCACGATGTTGATCTTCACGCAGCTGATCGATGGCCTTTGGCTGGGTCTGGTTCTCGAGAAGGCCTACGACGATACACGGTGCCGCGAGTTGATGCGGGACTGGCTCTGCGAGGTTTTCAAGGAAGATCCGGCGAAGCATCCGACGACACCCCCGTTCGACTTGGCTGAACTCCAGTCGCAACTCGCATTCTGAACCATGACAGCGGCACGGGCGTTCGCGCCCTGCCTTGAACCTGCCGGGCCGCCCGGCGGGGTGTGCATCATCGTGACTTTTGCAAAGGCAGAGCCCCATGTCTTCAGAACCGAACACCATTCTCGCCTCGCGGCTTTCGGATGCCCGACGTGAGAATTTCCGCCGCCTGCTGGCGCCGCGCCACATCGCCTTCATGGGCGGCGGGCAGGTGGAGTCCGCATTGCGCAACATCGTCCGGCACAAATTCGGCGGCGACATCTATGTCGTCAACGGCAAGCGCGACCAGATCGCCGGGCACAAATGTTACCGTAGCCTGTCGGATCTGCCCGTTGCGCCGGATGCCACCTATCTGGGCGTCAACGCCGATGCGACGATCGATGCGCTGGGTGAGCTGAACCGCATCGGTGCCGGCGGGGTGATCTGCTACGCCTCGGGCTTTTCCGAGATCGGCGAGGCGGGTGCAGAGCGCAATCGCCGCCTGATCACCGCCGCCGGCGAAATGGCCGTCGTCGGGCCGAATTGCTACGGCCTCGTCAACTATGTCAACCACGGCAGCATGTGGCCATCGGTCTATCAACCGCTGGCGACCAATCGCGGCGCCGCCGTCATCGGCCAGAGCGGCAATGTCTGCATTCACCTGACGTCGAACCAGCGGTCCGTGCCGTTCAGCTATCTCATCAGCGCCGGAAACCAGGCGATCCTCGGTTTCGAGGATTATATCGACTATCTCACCGACGATTCGAACGTCAGTTGTATCGGCCTGTTCATGGAGGGTATCCGCGATGTTGCCGGGTTTTCGCAGGCCTGCCTTCGCGCCCGCGCAAAGGGCATGCCGGTGATCGTCTGCCGCTCGGGACGGTCGGAACTCGGCGCCGCGATGGCGGCCAGCCACACCAGCTCGCTTGCCGGCCAGAACGAATACTATGACGCGCTGTTTGCCCGCCTCGGGGTCCTGTCCACCGATACGGTGCCGCAGTTCCTCGAAATGCTGAAGGTTGCCGCCGTCGCCCCGCCGGTCACCGGCAAGCGGGTTGCCGTCTTCTCCAGCTCCGGCGGCGACAACGGGCTGGCGGCGGATTATTGCTCCTTTGCCGGCCTGGCGCTTCCCCAGCCCGGCAAGGCGCAGGTCGCCGCAATCAAGCCGCTGCTGCCGGATTACGGCCACGTCTCCAATCCCCTTGATTTCACGGCGGGCTACTGGGGCAACGAAGCACTGCTGACGCCGATGTTCACCACCATGCTGGAGGACGGCTACGACAGCGGCCTCATGGTCATGGACTATCCGGCGCCGAAGGTGGCGGAAGATGCGGGCGAACCGCTTTTCGCCATGATCCGCGCGCTTGCCGCGGCCGGCAAAGCAACCGGCAAGCCGGTGTTCATGGGATCGGTGAACCCGGAATCCATTCCGGAGGACGTGCGGATCTGGATGTTCGAGCAGGGCGTCATACCGCTGCAGGGCCTCCACGATGCGGCAAAGGTCATTGCGCTGTGGGCCGAGCATCACGAAACCATCCGGCAGGATGCGACAAGGGCGCAGCCGCGTGCCGACCTGGCGCTTCATCCGGTCAAGGCTTTGGAGGGAACGGCCAGGACGGTCAACGAAGGCGAATCCAAGCAGCGGCTGGCCGCCTTCGGCCTGAAAGTGCCGAACGGGCAGGTCCTGACCCGCGTCGACATCGACGGGCTTCCGGAAAGCCTCGATGCGCCGGTCGTGCTCAAGGTGCTGCACGACGACCTGCCGCACAAGACGGAAGTCGGCGGCGTCGCGCTCAACCTGCGCAGCCGCGCCGATGTCCAGTCTGCCGCCGATCGCATGCTGGCCAGCGTTGCAGCGCATGCGCCCGGTGTCGTGCTCGAAAAATACCTGATGGAGCCGATGCAGGCGGCTCCGCTCGCCGAACTGATCGTCGGCGTCAAGCGCGACCCGCTGTTCGGCATGATGCTCGTCGTCGGTGCCGGCGGGATCTTCGTCGAATTGCTCAAGGACGCTCGCCCGATGCTGTTGCCGGTGTCGCGCGGCGATGTCGAGGCGGCGCTGCGCAGTCTCAAGACGTTTCCGTTGCTGGACGGTTTCCGCGGCAAGCCGCGCGCCGACCTGGAGCCGGTCATCGACGCGATCATGGCGATTGCCGAATACGCGGCGCATTCCCTCGACAGCCTGTCGGAACTCGATGTCAACCCGTTGATGGTCTACGAAAACGGCGCGGTTGCTGTGGACGCCCTGATCGTCGAGGGCTGACCGGCGCCGGCCTTTCAGCTCGATCGACACGACAAATTGTTTGGAGAAACGGAAATTATTATCGGCAATCGCCCCGTATTTTTCTTGAGACTTGGTGATGCGGGGCAGTGTCTTTGGGAGGACAGATGAAAACGCGTATTACGGAACTTTTGGGCACGCGCTACCCGATCATCCAGGGCGGAATGCAGTGGGTCGGCCGGGCCGAACTGGCTTCGGCTGTTTCGAACGCCGGCGGGTTGGGCATCCTGACCGCGCTGACCCAGCCGAGCCCGGAGGCGTTGCGGGCCGAAATCGCACGTTGCCGGGAAATGACCGATAAACCGTTCGGCGTGAACCTGACGATCCTGCCATCGACCGCGCCGCCGCCGTATGAAGACTATCTCGATGCGGCCCTGGAGTCGGACGTCCGCATCATCGAAACGGCCGGCCGCAGCCCCAAGGAATTCATCGCCAAGGCCAAGGGTGCCGGTGCGAAGATCGTCCACAAGTGCACGGCGGTCCGGCACGCGCTTTCGGCCGAGCGGGCCGGGGTCGATGCGATCTCGATCGACGGTTTTGAGGCGGCGGGTCATCCCGGTGAAGACGATATCGGTGGTCTCGTGCTTTTTGCCGCTGCCGCGCGGGCGGTGAAAGTGCCGTTGGTCGCTTCAGGCGGCATCGGTTCGGGCCGCGGCATGGCGGCGGCCTTGATGCTCGGCGCCGAAGGCGTCAACATGGGCACGCGCTTCTGTGCGACGAAGGAAGCGCCCATCCACGAAGAGATCAAGCAGGCTTTGCTGCGCGCCAGCGAGACGGATACGACGCTGATTTTCCGCACGCTGCGCAATACCGGCCGCGTGCTGAAGAACGCCGTTTCCGAGGAAGTGGTCGCCACGGAACGCCGTCCGGGCGGCTGCGAATTCGAGGACATCCGCCATCTGGTGGCCGGCGCCCGCGGCCGCGAGGCGCTGGTCGATGGCAAGGTCGATGGCGGCCTCGTCTGGGCAAGTCAAGTGATCGGGCTGATCGAGGATATCCCCACCTGCGCCGAACTGATCGAGCGCATGGTGACCGATTGCCGCGCTGCGATCGACGACGGTCTCAAGGCCTTCGCCGCCTGATCGCTGCCGTTCGCGCTGTCGTGCGAACGGCATTTGACAGTTCAGATGTCGTAGCTGAGTCCTGCATTGAGCGAGGAGATGAATTTTTTCGTTCGCTCCCGCTCCGGCGCCTGGAAGATCGACTTCGGCGCGCCGCTCTCGACGATCAGGCCGCCGTCGAGGAACAGCACCTGGTCGGCGACGCGAGAAGCGAGGCGCAGATCGTGCGTGGCCATGATCATCGTCGTGCCTTCACGGGCAAGCCGGCTCAGCACTTCCACGACCTCCTCGGCGAGTTCCGGATCGAGCGCCGAGGTCGGTTCGTCGCAGAGCAGTACGCGCGGCGAGGGGGCAAGCGCCCGGGCGATGGCGACGCGCTGCTGCTGGCCGCCGGAGAGCGTTGCCGGCCAGGCATCGGCCTTGTGGTCCATGCCGACCTTCCGCAGCAGTTCCCTGGCGCGGGCACGCGCCTTGTCCTTCGGCCACTTCAACACGGTGACCAGGCCTTCCATGACGTTTTCGATCGCCGTCTGGTGCGGGAAAAGCTGGAAGTTCTGGAAGACCATGCCGGTCTGGCGGCGCAGGCGCTGGATCGCATCCCAGCCGACCTTCTTGCCGCTTGAAAACTCTACGGTTTCCTCCCCCAGCCGGATCGTGCCGGCAGTCGGGATTTCCAGGAGGTTGATACAGCGCAGCAGCGTGCTCTTGCCGCCGCCCGAAGGGCCGACAAGCGCCGTCACCGTGCCTTCCGCGAGGGTGACGCTGACATCCCTAAGCACGACATTGTCGCCGAAGCGCTTTTCGATATGCGACAGCTCGATCATGCGCGCGCCTCCAGGAAGCCGCCATAGCGGGCAAAACGCTTTTCAAGCCGGACCTGCAGGGCCGAGAGCACCGAACTCAATGCCAGATAGATCAGCGCCGCCTCGATATAGAGGATCAGCGGCTCGTAGGTGGTGGCGACGATGCGCTGCGCCGTCTGGAAAAGTTCCGGCACGGTGATCGCGGCCGCCAGCGAGGTGTCCTTCACCAGGGAAATGAAGGTGTTCGAGAGCGGCGGCACGGCGACGCGGGTCGCCTGCGGCAGGATGGTGCGCCGCATCGCCTGGCTCCAGCTCATGCCGATCGAATAGGCCGCCTCCCACTGCCCGCGCGGTACGGAGGAGATGACGGCGCGGATGATTTCGGACGTATAGGCGCCGATGTTCAGGGTAAAGCCGATCAGGGCCGCGGGGAAGGCGTCGAGCAGGATGCCGAGGCTCGGCAGCCCGTAGAAGATCACGAACAGCTGCACGAGCAGCGGCGTGCCGCGGATCACCCAGACATAAAAGCGGGCGACCATCACCAGCGGTTTCGGCCCGAAAAGCCGGACGATGGCGGTGACCAGGCCCAGCGCCAGGCCGAGCACGAAGGATAGAAGCGTCAGCGGAATGGTGAAAACCAGACCTGCCCAGAGGAGCGGCTGGAGCGAATCCAGCATGAGTTGGAGCCAGGCGGGCAAGAAACGACCTCTTTAAAGGAAATGATCCGCCCCGGCGTCCGGAGCGGATCGGATTATAGATGAGTGAAGCCGGCGGCGAAACCACCGCTGCGATGCTTACTTCGAAACGTCGGCGCCAAAATACTTCTGCGAGATGGCGTCGTAGGTGCCGTCAGCCTTGATCTCGGCCAGCGCCTTGTTGATCGCTTCCAAGAGTTCCGGCTCGCCCTTGCGGATGATGATGCCGGAATGATCGGCATCGGCCTGCTCGGCGGCGATCTTCACCGGTGCGTCGGGTTTCTGCTTCTTGAAATCGAGGAAGGAGAGGCTGTCGTTGATCGTCGCGTCGGCGCGGCCGGTCAGCACCAGCTGGATCGACTGGTCGAAACCATCGGTGCCGACGAGTTCTGCGCCGGAGGCCTGGGCGAGCTTGCCAAAATTGCTGGTCAGCGACTGGGCGGACTTCTTGCCCTTCAGGTCCTCGAAGGACTTGATGCTGTCATCGTCGCTCTTGACAATCAGCACGGCCTTGGACGCGATGTAGGGTTCGGAGAAGTCGTACTTCTTCTTGCGCTCCTCGGTGATGCCGACCTGGTTGATGACGGTGTCGTACCGGTTGGCATCGAGGCCGGCGATCAGGCCGTCCCACTTGCCTTCCAGGAATTCGGCCTTGACACCGAGCTTCTTGGCAACGGCTTCGCCGATCTCGACGTCGAAGCCGACGAGGGCGCCCGAAGTGTCATGATAGGTGAAGGGCGCATAGGTGCCTTCGGTGCCGATCTTCAGCACGCCCGCCGTCTTGACGGTTTCAAGGTTGGAGCCAGCCTGGGCAGCGCCGACGAAGACCAGCTGGGCAACGGCTGCGGCGGCGAGGAGAGTGTGGGTCCATTTCATCGTGTTTTTTCCATTCTTTTATCATCCGGCCCGTCTGCCGGGGAGGACAGGACAATCGCATTTTGCAAACATGTTTGAAGCGCACAAAACTTCAAAAGCTTCGGAAAACGGCGAAGTTTTTCTCAATTTTCAGGAGTTTCGACGGAAAATTCGACCTCGCGGCCAAAAAATCAAGGGGAACGCGGCAATTCTTGCCGTCGTCCGGTGCCGGCGGAAGATCTTTCCATTTGTTTTATCCATATCGAACCCGATACAAATGCACGCAACGGGACAACAGGCGGAGGCAGCGATGACGGATCACGATCACAGCCATGAGCATGAGGATCGGTGGAAGCACAACGGCATACGGGTCATCAAGGGTGACCAGCTCGATTCCAACACGGCGCAGACCCCTGGCATGTTTCGTCAGGCGGCGATCAATCACGCCCGTGTCGGTGCGCAGAAGATCTGGGCCGGCACCGTCGCCATCGAGCCGAATGCCAAGACCGGCGTCCATCATCACGGTGCGCTGGAAAGCGTGATTTTCGTCATTCGCGGCAAGGCGCGCATGCGCTGGGGCGACAGGCTGGAATATGTCGCCGAGGCGGGCCCGGGTGACTTCATCTTCGTGCCGCCCTACGTGCCGCATCAGGAAATCAACGCCGATCCCGACAATGTGCTGGAATGTGTCCTGGTGCGTTCGGACAATGAGGCCGTGGTCGTCAACATCACCGATGTCGATCCGGTCGAAAAGCCGGAGGAGGTCTATTGGGTGGATCCGATCCATCGGCATCCGTCATAGTCTCTGGGCCAGGGGGAAACAGAATGGCAAGATGCGCTTTTGTCGAATGGCCGGAGGGGCTTGAGCCGGCCGGAGAGACGTGGGACATCCTCAGCCGGCAGGTCAGGGAGGCGAGGCCGGATATCCTCATCACCAACGAGATGCCTTTCGGCACCTGGATCGCCTCCGCGCACCAGTTCGATGACGGTATTGCGCGTGCAAGCGTTGCCCTGCATGAGCAGGGCCTCGCCGCCCTGCGAACGCTCGGCGTGCCCGCGATCATTTCATCCCGCCCTGTTCCGTTCGCCGGCAGGCTGGCGAACGAGGCCTTCGTTCTTGAAGGAGACCAAGTCAGGGCGCTCCACCGCAAGCAGTTCTTTCCGGAGGAGGAGGGCTGGTACGAAGCGGCCTGGTTTGGCGGAGACGGAAGCGGTTTCATCGTCCACGCGGTGGCTGGCGTCAAGGTCGGCGTGCTGCTTTGCACGGAATTGATGTTCAACGAGCATGCCCGCCATTACGGCCGATCCGGTGCGGACCTGATCGCCGTTCCCCGCGCCACCGAATTGTCGCACGAGAAATGGGAGACGGCCGCTGCGATGGCCGCGATCGTTTCGGGCAGTTATGTTCTCAGCTCCAACCGCGTCGGCAAGTCGGCCGACAGTCCGGCTTTCGGCGGGCGCGGCCTGGCTTTTGCTCCCGATGGAAGCAGGCTTGCGCAGACATTCGCCGAAAGCCCCCTCGTTGTGGTGGAAATCGATGCTGGCCTGTCACGGCAGCAGAAGGCGGAATATCCCTGCTACGTCGCGGAGGCCTGACATCGTCAGCGGTGGCGGTGCCGGTGACCGAGCGATGAAAGTTCGACGGAGACGGCAACAATCTCTGCCGCAATTCCGCGCTTTCGTCGTCGATGCTGTCCTCAGACAGCAGTAAGCAAGCTGAAGTCCCGCCGCCGTCGGTCAAAACTCTTGCCAGCTGTCGGAGGCCGATGCGGCGGCCGCGGCCCGGCGCGGCACAGAGGGTGCCGCAACCGACCGCGACGACCGTGCCATGGCGCGAGCCGACTGGCGGAGGGCAGCGACCTGGGATGAGCTTGTGGCCAGCAGTGCAAACTGTCCCACCAGTTCGCGCAGGCGAACGGCCTCCTCCTGCAGGGCATTCGACGCCGCATTCGATTGCTCGACCATGGCGGCATTCTGTTGCGTCGTCTGGTCCATCGAGTTGACGGCGACGTTGACTTCGGCAAGCCCCGTCGCCTGCTCCTTGGCGGATGTGGCGATCGCTTCCATATGGGCGTTGATCTCGACGATGAACTTGCCGATCGTCTTCAGCGCTTCCCCGGCATCCCGAACCAGCCTCACGCCGCTTTCGACCTCTGTGGTCGAGTTCTGGATGAGCCCCTTGATTTCTTTCGCCGCCTGCGCCGACCGTTGCGCCAGTTCCCGGACCTCCTGGGCGACGACGGCAAAACCCTTGCCGGCTTCCCCGGCGCGGGCGGCCTCGACACCGGCGTTCAGCGCCAGAAGATTGGTCTGGAATGCGATCTCGTCGATGACGCCGATGATGTTGGAAATCTGCTGCGAGCTTTCCTCGATTTTCCGCATGGCCTCTTCGGCATGCGAAACGACCTCCGCCGAGCGGGTAGCGGAATGATTGGCCTGGCTGGCAACGGAGCGGGCCTCCTCCGTGCGCTTGGTGGAGTTGTTGACGTTGGCGGTGATCTCGTCCAGCGCTGCGGCGGTCTCTTCCAGGGAGGCGGCCTGCTGTTCGGTGCGTTTCGACAGGTCGTTCGCCCCGGCGGCGATCTCGCGGGTTCCGTTGTCGATCCTGCCGGTCGTCTCCGAGACCGAACCGAGGGCGCTGCCGAGTTTTTCGATCGCCTCGTTGAAAGTGTGCCGAAGGCTTTCGAAATCCTTGGCGAAGGGCGTTTCGAGCCGGAAGTCCAGCTTGCCGTCCGCCAGGTCGCTCAGAGACGACCCGATCGTGGTCACCGCGTGCACACGCTCCGTGACATCCGTTGCGAATGTCACGATCTTGGCGAGTTTTCCGTGCTCGTCCATGATCGGATTATAGGAGGCGTTCAGAACCACTTGCCGGCCGTTCTTGCCAACCCTGTCGAATTCCCCGACCTGGAATTGACCGCCGAGGAGATTTTTCCAGAACTCGGCATAGGCCGGGCCGGTGGCATAGGCACGATCGACGAAAAGATTGTGATGTTTTCCGATGATTTCATCCAGCCGATAACCCATCGCCTTGCAGAAATTCTCGTTGGCGCTGACCACGTGCCCGTCCGGCGTGAATTCGATGATCGCCTGGACCCGACCGATGGCGGCTATCTGGTTCTGGTAGTCGAGATTGAGCAGGCGCGCTTTTGCATCCCCCCATTCGACCGCAAAGCCGGTGATTTTCGTGCCTTCCATGATCGGCACCACATGCAGGTCGAAACTGTGGCTGCCGACGCGGATCGTCGCGCTGTACGGCTTCGTCAGCCGCGCCAGCAGGTTGCGCTGGTGGGACGGCTGCTTGTGGAAGATATCGATGTTGCTGCCGATGAGCTTGTCCACCGCAAAGCGGGGCAGTTCCTTCTTGAGGTCCTGCTCGGCGGCTGTCAGCAGCTTGCGCACCGCATCGTTCATGTAAACGATGTTGAGCTTGCTGTCGGCGATCATGACGTTTGCCTTCAAGGTCGCCAAAGCCGCGACCTGCGCCTTCATCTTGCTACCTGTTATCCCGATCATCTCGATCCTTCCGGGGGACTCGTCCCACACATGCCGCTGAAAAAGGTCGCCGCAGGATCTCGCCGATCTTGCTGCGTATCTGCTAATTTTTGCATATACACGTTAATGGTGCATTAACGTTAGAATCTGCAAAATTACAAATATTATTAAATTCAGGCTTGACATCCGTGGTTTAAATCAATGATCAGCGAAACTTAGTATGTGGAAGGGGATGAAGGGTGGCTGAGAACTGGCCGTGCCGGATCCGGTGAAATTGTAGAGATCTCCATCCAATCACAACCCTTGATGGTTGTCTCCGGAGAAAGCCGGAAAGTCTCGATGGCTCTCAGGGCCGGCGGCCTGTTTCAGACGAAGCTTTCCATGGCCGCGGGGCGCGCCGGTTTGGGGAATGGTGGTGCCCGGCGCCGATCGTCACCAATGTGCTTGCGATCAGGGCTGGCGGTCACCCATCTTCCACGCCAGCACGCCTTGCGGCTTGAGTGTGCGATTGCCGAGGACGATGTCCGCCTCCAGGGGCAGAACCCAGTCTTCCGTGCCGTAGTTGAAGGCAAAGGTGAGGTTGCCCCGCCGGCGGATGCGGATGAAGTCCGGAACAGGGAAAAGCTGCAGCCCCGCTTTTTCCGCGACGAGTGTCAGCACGTTTGCCAGCAGGGCCGCATCGGGCCAGCAGGCGAGGTAGAACATCCGTCCGTTTTCGGTCAGCGCCGGATCGCCGTTGGAAAAACGGCCCAGCACATCGGCCGAGGTCTGCAGATATTCGCGCCAGCGGATGCCGGCGCCGGAAACCGTTCCGGACACCGCATCCGACAAACCCGGACGCAGCGTTGCCGTCTGGATGACCCGGTTACCGGTGCTTTCGCCCAGCGGACCTGGCGGCAGGTTTTTCGGGATCGCGAAGTTGCGGTCCCGCGACCCTGTGCGTGCGCCGACCAGGATGCGGCCGGTCGCCCGTTTGAAGGCGGATTCCGTCGCGACGTCCACCTCCGTCATGCAGGGTACGACAACAAGGGCATAGCCCTCCAGCGAGGCGCCGGGCCGGACGAAATCGATATCGAGACCGAGGCGGCGCAAACCTTCGTACCAGCGGAAGCACAGTTCCTCGTAGCGGAAATCCTTGCCTTGCGGCTGGATCATCGTCGTCCAGTAACTCTGGTAATCGAAGACGAGCGCGACCGACGCCTTGCCGGTTTGCGGCAGGGGGCCGAGTGCCTTCAGCTCCTCGGCGACCTGACCGGCTTCGATGCCGCCCGGCGACAATTCATCGAGGCCCGGCAGGTTGAGGCCGGCATGCATCTGTTCCTGCGCGAAAGGCGCCTGCCGCCAGCGGAAATAGCTGACGACGTCGGCACCGTGTGCCAGCGCTTCCCAGGTCCACAGGCGCACCATGCCGGGCTTCGGCACGGGGTTCCACGGTGCCCAGTTCACCGGCCCCGGCTGCTGTTCCATCACCCAGAACCTCCCCTTGCCGACGGCACGGTAGAGATCGTGGTGGTAGGGTGCGATGTCAGGATGCGAGGTCTCTGCCCAGCGATTGCGTTCCTCTTCCGAAAACGGAAACTTTTCGACGAAGCCGATCGGGTAGCTGTCCCACGATGCGAGGTCGAGATTGTCGCCCACCTTGAAATGATCGAAATCCGAGACGAAACCCATGAAGTTATGGGTGATCCAGCGCTCCGGCGAATGCTTGCGGATGATGTCGCACTGCATCCTGTCGTAGGCGGCGATCTGGTCGGAGTGGAAACGCCAGAAATCGAGCCGCGTGGCCGGGTTGGGCTCGGTCACCGTCAGGTTGGGCAGCGCCACCTCGTCGAAACTGTTCAGTTCCATCGACCAGAACACCGTGCCCCAGGCTTCGTTCAACTGGTCGGTCGACTGGTAGCGCAGCCGCAGCCAGCGCTTGAAGCTTTTCAGGTCCTCGGCGCCCCAGGAGAGCGTGGTGTCATGACAGCCATATTCGTTGTCCGTCTGCCAGCCGACAAGGCCGGGATGCCGGCCGTAGCGTTCCGCGACGATCTCGACGATGCGGGCGCTCTCCTTCCACCAGGTCTGCGATGAGAAGGCATAGTGACGGCGCGAGCCGAAACCGCGCACCTTGCCCTGTTCGTCATAAGGCAGGATGTCGGGGTACTCGTCCACCAACCACTTTGGCGGCGTCGCCGTCGGCGTGCCGAGCACGATCTTCAGGCCGGCCCCGGCGAGAACATCCATGGCCCGGTCGAGCCAGCCGAAATCGAATTCCCCACGCGCAGGCTCAAGCCGCGACCAGGCAAACTCGCCGATACGCACGAAAGAAATGCCAAGCTCGACCATGCGACGGGCATCTTCCGCCCAGCGCGTCTCGTCCCAGTGTTCGGGATAATAACAGACACCCAGCATTATCGAGAAAGATCCCCGTTGATCACGGCAATGCCGTCCTTGTTGAAGAGGTGGCAGGCCTTGGCGTTGATGCCGAGCCGCAGCGTGTCGCCCGGCTTGGCGCTGGCAAGGCCGTCGGCCTTGGCCGCGACTTCCGAACCATCGGCGAGGGTGACGAAGAACAGCGTTTCCGAGCCGAGATATTCGGCAAGCCGCACCTTGCCTTCGATGACGACGTCACCCTTGCCGGTGGCGTCGATATGTTCCGGGCGCAGGCCGAGCGTCATGTCGCCGGCGGCGCCGCCACCGGCGACGGTCAGAGACACGCCGCCGGGCAGCGTAACGTTTGTGGCGCCGTCATCGGCCGGAGCTGCCGTCACCTTGAGGAAGTTCATCTTCGGCGAACCGATGAAACCGGCGACGAAGAGATTGTTCGGTCGGTGATAAAGTTCCAGCGGCGTGCCGACCTGTTCGATCTTGCCCGCCGACAGGACGACGATCTTGTCGGCCATGGTCATCGCCTCGACCTGGTCGTGCATGACGTAGATCATCGTCGCCTTCAGGTCGTGATGCAGTTTCGACAACTCGCCGCGCATCTGCACGCGCAGCGCCGCGTCGAGGTTGGACAGCGGTTCGTCGAACAGGAAGACGTCCGGATTGCGCACGATGGCGCGGCCGATCGCCACGCGCTGACGCTGGCCGCCGGACAGTTGCCCGGGCTTGCGCTGCAGCATCGGCTCCAGTTGCAGCATCCTGGCCGCAACGGCGGTGCGCTCAGCGATCGTCTGCTTGGAGTGGCCGGTCATGCGCAGGCCGAAACCGATGTTTTCGGCAACTGTCATATGCGGATAAAGCGCATAGGACTGGAACACCATGGCGACGCCACGCTCGGAGGGGCCGACCGTGGTCATGTCCCGCCCACCGATCGACAGCGCCCCGGAGGTGATGTCCTCAAGACCGGCAATCATCCGCAAAAGCGTGGACTTGCCGCAGCCGGATGGGCCGACGAAGACGCAGAATTCGCCATCCCTGACCTCAAGATCGACGCCCTTGATGATGCTCAGGGCGCCAAATTGTTTCTTGACGTCGTGCAGCCGGACATCAGCCATGGGTCTTGTCTCCCTTTGCAGGTTCCAGTTCGAGGAGTATGGCGCTTTCGGGCCTCAGCATCGGCAGCGGCAGGCCGGCGAGGCCCGCATTCGCCAGGTCAAAGCCGATTTCGCCGGCCAGCAATTTCGTCTGCCCCTCGGAAATGCGGATGAATTGCGGTTTGGCTGGCAGCAGGTTGGTAACCGTCCATTTGCCGCCGAATTGCGTGACATGATCGGGCAGTTTCAGCGGCGCCGGCTGTTCGCCGACCATCTGCGGCCCCTGGGCGACGATGACGACGATCTTTTCGGCGCTGGCGGCGCCCCAGACGTAGCGGCCGTCGACGGGGTCCAGCCGGAAGGCCGCACCCGGCGCATGCAGCAGGCCGCGCAGTCGCTTATGGGTTTCGATATAGACCGTCAGTTCCTCGCGCTCGCCATCCATCAGTTCCAGCGGATTGAGTTCGACGCCGAAATGATAGGCGAGGGCGACGAGTGCGCGGAAAGCGAGCGTATGGCGGCGGCCGGTCTGGTGGTTGGGGATCGCCGAAATATGGCTTCCGAGGATTTCCGGCGGCACGAAGACGGATGCGCCGCGCTGGATTTCCAGCCGCTCCAGGGCATCGGTGCAATCCGAGGTCCAGACGCGCTGGGTGCGGGCAAGCACGCCGTAATCGATGCGGCCGCCGCCGGACGCGCAGCTCTCGATCTCGACATCGGGATGAGCGGCACGCACCCTGTCCATCAGCGCGTAGACGGCCCTTGTCTGTGCAGCGAATTTGGCCTTGCCATCGCGACCGCCGGGATGGGTGAGGTCACGGTTCATGTCCCATTTCACGTAGGACACGGCGTGATCGGCCAGCACCGCGTCGATCTTGGCGAACAGGTGGTCGGAAACCTCCTGCCGCGTCAGGTCCAGCACCAGCTGATTGCGGGATTCGAGCAGCGGACGGCCATCGATCTGCAGCACCCAGTCCGGATGCGCCCTGTAAAGCTCGGAGACGGCGTTGACCATTTCTGGCTCGAACCATATGCCGAACTGCATGCCGAGGCCGGTCACATGGTCGACCAGCGGTTTCAGCCCATCCGGATATTTGCGGGCATCGATATCCCAGTCGCCGAGGCTGGTCGTATCGTCGTCGCGTTTGCCGAACCAGCCATCGTCGAGCACGAAACGCTCGATGCCGAGTTCGGCCGCGGCCGAGGCCTGCGCCTTCAGCGAAACCATCTGGTGGTCGAAATAATTGCCTTCCCAGGTGTTCAGCGTCACCGGGCGCGGGCTCATTTTCCCGCCCGGCCATTGCGTCAGCTCCTCGCGCACAAAGGCATGGAAATCCTCCGTATCCGCACCGGCATAAGCAACCGGGCTTTCGTAGCTTTCATCCGGCGCGAGAGTGATTTCGCCGGGCTCGAACAGTTCGCCGAGATGCACCAGCCGCCGGCCGTCGTCGGTGCGGTCGATGACCATCTGGTGGTTGCCGCTCCAGCCGAGCGTCACGCCGAAAACCTGGCTTTCGCTCTCGATGAACAGCATGGGGAAACGATCGTGCGACGTCCGGCCGCGCCGGCTTTCCTGCGACCAGATGCCGTTGCCCAGAAGCTCACGGCGGGTCTGGAACTCGCGTCCCCAGATGCCGGTGAAACTCATCAGCTGCACGTCGCCGGCCGGTGCGAGGAAGGTGGCGGCCATGCAGCGGTCGAGCTGGTAGGCGGCGTCGCCGCGGTTGGTCAGCCGGGTCGCCATCGAGATCAGGCCCGAGGCATGGGCGGTGAGCGTGATGGCGATGGCGAGCCTGGCCACCGCATCGGTGCCGTTGAGAACGGTGCGATTGCCGCTCCGCTCCACCATCCAGCCGTCGAATTGCGCGACGAAATCCCGGCCGCCGCGATGGCCGGCAATCGCAGGCCAGCCGAAGAAGCCCATGCCGCCGGTTGGCAGCAGCACGGTGGAGGGCACGGCGACATCCATCCCGTTGATCCGGCTGGAGCGGTCGATATCGAACAATGGGTCGGGGGTCACCGCCGGTCCGCCGAAGGACAGGATTTCCGGCATGCCGCGTTCGGGCAGGCGAAGGCAAAGGGTAAAATCGCCCTCGCCGATAGTCACGATTTCACTCATCCCTTGGTGGCTCCAAGCGTCAGGCCGGCAATGAAATGCCGTTGCATCAGGAAAAAGGTGGCGACCGGCGGCAGCGCTGCGACGATCGATCCGGCGGAAACGAGGTGCCAGGCGGCAACCCACTGGCCGTTCAGCGAATAGAGGCCGGCCGTTACCGGCATGGCATGCTGGCCCTGCACGAGCACGGTCGCCCAAAAATAGTCGTTCCACACGAAGGTGAAGACAAGCACCGAAAGTGCCGCGATGGCCGGCCGCATCAACGGCAGCACGACGTAGCGGAAGATCCGCCATTCGGATACGCCTTCCACGCGGGCGGATTCGATCAGCGCGAAGGGCAGGCCCTTGATGAAGTTGCGCATGAACAGTGTGCAGAACCCGGTCTGGAAGGCGACATGGAACAGCACCAGGCCGAGCGTCGTGTCATACAGGCCGGCGCGCAGCGTCATGTCGCGAACCGGCACCATCAGGATCTGGAACGGGATGAAGTTGCCGGCGACGAACAGGAAGAACAGGATCAGGTTGCCCTTGAACTTGTAGACCGCCAGCGCAAAGCCGGTGAGGCAGGACAGTGCCACGGCGCCGATCACCGTCGGGATCGTCACCTTGAACGAATTCAGGATGTAGAGGCCGATCGGCGAATCCCGGAAGACGGCGGTGTAGTTCTCGATCCCGGCAAAACCGGAGGGAATGCCGAAGTAGTTGCCGGCGGCGAGGTCGCCGGCCGGCCTGACCGAGGTAATGGCAACGCCGATCAGCGGCAGCAGCCAGAGGACGAGCGCGATCGGCAGGGCGATCTTGTAGGCGATCCGGATGGTGCGCGGGGATTTCTCGATGGGTGTCGGAAACATCAGGCGCTCCTTTCCTGGCGCAGCATGCGCACGATGAACAGCGAGATGAAGACCATCATGATCAGGAACAGGACGACTGCGATGGCCGCGCCATAACCCATGCGGAAGCCGTATTCCGACAGCGCCTGCTCATACATGAAGTAGGACAGCACCTGGCTCGATCCGTAGGGACCGCCGGCCGTCATGACCGAAACGAGGTCGAAGGAGCGCAGCGATCCGATGACGGTAACAACCATGGCGATGAAGGTCGCCGGACCCAGCTGCGGCAGGATGATGTTCCACAACAGCCGAAAACCCTTGGCGCCATCCATGCGGGCGGCTTCCACCTGCTCGGGATTGATGGTGTTGAGGCCGGTCAGATAGAGGATCATGCAATAGGCGGTTTGCGGCCAGAGGCCGGCGACGATAATGCCGTAGGTGACGTAGCGTTCGTCAGCGAGAACGGCGATCTGTTCGCCCGTCACCCATTCCATCAGCTTGGAGAACAGGCCGAAGTCAGGCGCATAGAACCAGGTGAACATCAGGCCGACGACGACCTGGCTGATGACGAAGGGAAAGAAGAACAGCGACTTGTAGAGGCGGATGCCGGTGACGGTCTGGTTCAGGAACAGGGCGACCGCCAGACCCGCCGGGATCGACAGGAGATAAAGCACCAGCCAGATCAGGTTGTTCTTCAGCGCGACGTAAAACGTGTCGTCGTCGAGAAGCTCGACATAGTTGCCAAGACCGATCCAGACTTTTTCTCCAAGCCCGTCCCAGTCGTGGAAACTGATCCAGATCGACTGGACGATCGGCACCAGCACATAGATGACGAACATCAGGATGCCCGGTGCCAGAAACAGCCAGGGCGCCAGCTTCTGCTGGTTTTTCTTCCAGAAGCTGGACGAAGGAGAAACGGTGTTGCTCACGGCTGCACCTTTGGAAAAAGGAAGGAAAGAGCATCAGATGCCGCGGACGATCATGCCCGCGGCACCCGATGCTGGAAGGACGATGTCCTACTTGTAGACGCGGGCGCGGATCTTTTCGAGGCGCTCGAGGATACGGTCGAGATTGTCCGGCTTGACCATGAACTCCTGGAAGCCTTCCATGCCGGCCTTGGCCATTTCGGCCTGGGCGTCGCGGTCATAGAACTGTGCCAGCCCGTGGGCGTTGGACAGGATGGTGAAGCCTGCGTCCAGGAAGACGTCCTTCGGCTTCTGGGTCGTGTTGTTGACCGGCAGCTGGCCGAGAGTCGCGTTCATCTTGGCCTGAACCGCCGGGGAGGCGAGATAGGCCAGGAATTTCTTGGCGTCTTCCTTGTTCTTGGCACCCGACGGGATGTGAAACGTGTCGGTCGGCGCTTCTTCCGCCACCGGAATACCGGGGGTGATTTCAGGGAACTGCAGGAAGCCGATCTGCTCTTCCTTCAGGCCGCCATCCTTGAAGGTCGCGACGGCGAAATTGCCCATGAGGTACATGGCCGCCTTGCCCTGCACCAGCTGCGGAACGGCATCCTGCCAGTCGATGGCGGCATGGTTTGCGATGAAGTAATCGGCCTTGACCAGTTCGCCCCACTTCTCGAACACGGTTTTTACGCGCGGGTCGGTGTAGGGGATCTTGCCGGCGGTGAGATCCATATGGAATTCGTAGCCGTTGACGCGCAGGTCGAGATAGTCGAACCAGCCGGCCGTCGGCCACAGCGCCTTGGTGCCGATGGTGAACGGCGTCACGCCGGCGGCCTTCAGCTTTTCCGAGGCGGCGAGCAGCTCCGCCCAGGTCTTCGGCGGGGTGATGCCCTGTTCGGCGAAGATGTCCTTGCGGTAGTAGATGCCCCACTGATAGTAGGTGTAGGGCATGCCCCACTTCTTGCCGTCGATGGTCATCGACGGGGCCGACGATTTCAGCTGCTCGTCGAGGCCATTGGCCGTCCAGACATCGGTGACATCCTCGAACAGGCCGGCCTTGACGAAGGGCGCCATGCGGTTACCGGCGTACCAGGCAACGACGTCGGGCGCATCGGCGGTCAGGAAGTTGCGGATGGCCGACTTGTAGCCCTCGTGGTCGAAATTGTTCCACTTGACGGTGACGTCAGGATTGGCTTTCTGGAAGTCGGCGATCAGCTCTTCCATGGCCTTCTTCGGCACCGGGTCGGAATGGTCGGAATTGATGGTGATTTCGCCGGCAAATGCGGCGGTCGACAAGAGCGTCGCAGACAGCGCGAGCAGGCGCAAACTTTTGAAAAGGGTCATGTTTTCCTCCCTATGACCGGTATGCTTGGCATGGCAGAACGGGTCTTGATCCAGGTCCCACAGGATCCACACGTCAGCTGAGCTTGATAATCTGGCGCAAAGCCGTAATAATCTACCGATTTTTCGGCTAACTTCTCCGGTATCCTAAGTTATGGTCGCGCCACGTCTCGTTTCGCAAGACGAATCCGTTCCTGTTCACCCGGATCAGAATCCGCGGCACCCGCTGGTGATCTTCGGCGATCACCGGTTTTGCGCCGGCGAGGCGCTGCTCGTCCAGCGCATGCCCGGCCCACACATGCACAGCCAGATCGAGCTGAATTTCGTCCTGGAAGGCGACATGACCTATTGGTTCGACGGCCGCGAGCTGACGGTCGGCAAGGGCCGTCTCTGCCTCTTCTGGGGGATGATCCCGCATCAGGTGATCGACCGGGCGGAAGGAACCCGTTTCGTCTGCCTCTACGTGCCGATGTCCTTCTTCCTCGGTCTTGCCAACCTGACGCGCTTTCGCGATGCGGTGTTTCGCGGCGCGATGATCGAGGCGACGGAGCTTCGCCCGTATGACCACGACATCTTTTTGCGCTGGCGCGAGGAATTGCTGGCCGGAGACGAAGGGTTGACGGAGATCGTCCGCAACGAACTGACGGCGCGGGTTCTGCGCATAGAGCGCGACGGCTGGCGTGATCTGCGCGAGGAAGGCTCGGCCATTGCCAGTCTTGACCATCATGACGGCGAACGCATCGAAAATGTCGAGCGCATGCTGCGTTTTATCGCGGAAAACGCCCTCGACGACATTTCCGCCGACGATGTGGGGCGCGATGCCGGCCTGCACCCGAATTATGCCATGACGCTGTTCAAGCGTGCCGTCGGGCTGACCATCAACCAGGCGATTGTCCGCCATCGCCTCGACACGGCGCAATCGCTGCTGATCGCCACGGATCTGTCGATCACGGACGTGGCTTTCGAGTCCGGCTTCGGCTCCGCCTCGCGTTTCTATGAAGCATTCAGCGAACGGTTCAACGAAAAACCCACTGCTTTCCGCAAGCGCATGCGCTCGAAGGGCGGCGCGCCCAGCGGGCGGTCACGGCAATGATCGTATCCGGCCGCCAACCCTGATCAAGACACTCGTGGCTGCTATCAGATGAGCGATTGCCGCAACTCCGCCTGCATGCGCAGCAGGGGCAGCAGGAACATATGCTCGATATCCTCCATGCTTGCCTTGCCCGCCGCCAGCCCGACATTGAGCGCGGCGACCGTCCTGCCGTTGGCTGCCTTCAGCGGAACGGCGATCGAGCACAGCCCCATCTCGACCTCCTGATTGATCGCTGCAAAACCGCGCTCCTTCACCTTGGCGATCTCCGCCATCAGCGTGTCGATGTCGGTGACCGTGTACTCCGTCCGGGCCACGAGCGGCGAGGCCTTGAGCAGCCGCAGTGTCGTCTCCTCGCCGGCGGCGGCGAGCAAAACGCGCCCCATGGATGTACAATAGGCCGGCAGGCGCGAGCCGGGCATGAGGGCGATCGACATCACACGCCGCTGCGCTGCGCGGGCGATGTAGACGATCTCGGTTTCGTCGAGGATGGAAACCGAGGTGCTCTGGCCGATCTGTTCCGACAGCACGTCGAGGAACGGCTGCACGATCCGGGGCAGCGGCATGGTCGCAAGGCACCCTGTGCCGAGCCGGAGAACCCTTGGTGTCACAGTGAAGAACTTGCCGTCATAGGCACAGTAGCCGAGTTCCGCCAGCGTCAGCAGGCATCGGCGCGTGGTGGCGCGGTCGAGGCCGGCGATTTCGGCAGCCTGCGCAATGCTGAGCCGCGGGTTCTCCGCCGTGAAGGCTTCGACGACCTTCAGCCCCTTGGCCAGGCTGCCCATCATGTCCCTTTCCTTGACTGCCATTGCGGGCCTCCGTATGTGCGATAATCGAACAAATATCGACATAGCGCACAAACGCATTGCGGTCCATGTCTTCGGGGCGTATCTCCAAACTCGTAGAAATGGTGGGCAATGGAGCTTGCTTATGGACAAAACGAATGAAAGCCTGGCGCAGGCGGTTGCCGATATCGGCGATGGCGCGACGGTCATGATCGGCGGTTTCGGCGGGTCCGGGGCGCCGATCGAGCTTATTCACGCGCTGATCGACAAGGGATCGAAAGACCTCACCATCATCAACAACAATGCCGGCAACGGCCGCATCGGCATCGCCGCGATGATCGACGCCGGGCGGGTCCGCAAGATGATCTGCTCGTTTCCGAAATCGTCGGATCCGCGCGCCTTCACCGACAAGTACCTCGCTGGCGAAATCGAGCTGGAACTGGTGCCGCAGGGTACGCTTGCCGAGCGCATCCGCGCCGGCGGCGCAGGCATTCCGGCGTTTTACACCCCGACGGCCTACGGTACGGAACTGGCGGCCGGCAAGGTGATCGCCGAATTCGACGGTCGTCCCTATGTGCAGGAACGCTGGCTGAAAGCCGACTTCGCCATCGTCAAGGCCGAACTCGGCGATACCTACGGCAACCTCACCTACAACAAGGCCGCCCGCAACTTCAGTCCGCTGATGTGCATGGCCGCCGCCCAGACCATCGTGCAGGTTTCCCGCATCGTGCCGGCCGGCGAGATCGATCCGGAGCATGTGGTGACGCCCGGCATCTTCGTCGACCGTCTCGTCGAGGTTGCCGACCCGCAACAGGAAGAAGCGCTCATCCGCGCCGGAGTGGCCTACGTATGACCGTCGATACCTGCGAAGACATCAAGCTTTCCAACGCCCAGATCGCCTGGCGGGCCGCCCAGGACATCCGCGACGGCGCCTATGTGAACCTCGGCATCGGCTTTCCCGAGATGGTTGCCCGCTACCAGCCGCCCGGCCGGCAGGCGATTTTCCACACCGAAAACGGCATCCTGAATTTCGGCGAGGCGCCGCCCGCCGGCGAGGAGGACTGGGACCTGATCAATGCCGGCAAGAAGGCGGTGACGTTGAAGCCAGGCGCCGCCTTCTTCCACCATGCCGACAGCTTTGCCATGGTCCGCGGCGGCCATCTCGACGTCGCCATCCTCGGCGCGCTGCAGGTTGCCGAAAACGGCGATCTCGCCAACTGGCGGGTCGGCACGAAGGGTGTTCCGGCCGTCGGCGGCGCGATGGACCTCGTACACGGCGCGAAGCAGGTTTCGGTGATCACCGAACACGTCACCAAGAAGGGCGAGCCGAAGCTGGTGGAAAAATGCACGTTTCCGCTGACCGGTGTCGCCTGCATCACCCGAGTCTATACCAGCCACGCCGTCATCGACATCAAGGACAGGCGTTTCGTGCTGCGCGAAAAACTGGCCGCCATGAGTTTTGACGAATTGCAGGCGATGACGGGCGCCAGGCTGCATATCGATGGTCCGGTCGCCGATCTTATCGTGCCGGCGCTCCAGGGAGAGAAAAGTGACTGAAGCCTTCATCTGCGACTATATCCGCACGCCGATCGGCCGCTTCGGCGGATCGTTGTCCGCCGTTCGCGCCGACGATCTCGGCGCCATCCCGCTGAAGGCGCTGATCGAGCGCAATGGCGGCGTCGATTGGGAAGCGGCCGGCGACGTGATCTATGGCTGCGCCAACCAGGCCGGCGAAGACAACCGCAACGTTGCCCGCATGGTGACGCTTCTCGCCGGCCTGCCGGTGTCCCTGCCCGGCACGACGATGAACCGCCTGTGCGGCTCGGGCATGGATGCCGTCATCACCGCTGCCCGCGTCATCAAGGCCGGCGAGGCGGAGCTGATGATCGCCGGCGGCGTGGAAAGCATGAGCCGCGCTCCGTTCGTGATGCCGAAGGCGGAAAGCGCCTTTTCGCGCAATGCCGAGATCTACGACACCACCATCGGCTGGCGCTTCGTCAACCCGTTGATGAAAAAACAGTACGGCGTCGATTCCATGCCCGAGACCGGCGACAATGTCGCGATCGATTACAAGGTGTCGCGCGAGGATCAGGACGCCTTTGCCGTCCGCTCGCAGGCGAAGGCCGCCGCGGCGCAGGAAAACGGTCGCCTTGCCCGGGAAATCACCCCCGTCAGCGTGCCGCAGCGCAAGGGCGATCCGGTCGTCGTATCGCGGGACGAACATCCGCGTGCCACCAGCATCGAGGCGCTGGCCAGGCTGAAACCGGTCAACAGGATCGAGGGAGCCACGGTGACCGCCGGCAATGCGTCCGGCGTCAACGACGGCGCGGCGGCGCTGATCATCGCGTCCGAGGCGGCGGCGAAGAAATACGGCCTCACGCCGATTGCCCGGATCATGGGCGGCGCGGCGGCCGGCGTTCCGCCGCGCATCATGGGCATCGGCCCGGTGCAGGCATCCAGAAGGCTCACGGCCCGCCTCGGCCTTGGCGTCGATCAGCTCGACGTCATCGAACTGAACGAGGCTTTTGCTTCCCAGGGGCTGGCGACGCTGCGCGAACTGGGGATTTCCGACGACGATTCCCGCGTCAACGTCAATGGCGGCGCCATCGCGCTCGGCCATCCGCTTGGCATGTCCGGCGCCCGGATTTCCGGCACGGCAGCGCTGGAACTGTCGCTGCGCAAGGGCAAATACGCGCTCGCCACCATGTGCATCGGCGTCGGCCAGGGCATCGCCGTCGCCTTCGAGCGCGTCTGAGAAACGCAGGCGCCGGGCAGAGATGGGCCCGGCGCTTTCCCTCAGGACAATATCTTGACGCGATGGACCCGGTTGCTGGCGGAATTCGATGCCACCTGGTTGCCGCCGACGGCAAAGATCGAGCGGCCGAGCAAGGTGTGGCGCAAGAGCACATACATGCCGATGATGGCGACGAGGAACACCAGCGGCATCCGCGGCCAGCCGCCGATCGTCGCCTGGCCGATCCAGACGTAACCCGGGCTGAGGCTGCGCTGCGCCCTGACGCCCAGGCTTTGAGCCGAAACTTTTCTAGAGGCCGCGACCCGCATCCAAGGCCTCTTCGGCATCGTCGAGCGACATCTCGAACACGCGCTTGCCGATGTCGAAGCTGAAACCCGCCCGGGCGAAGGCCGAGAGTTCCTTCGCCTTGCGTTTCTCGTCGAGGTCACCCTTGCGGAACGGCCCGAACGCCCGCTTGCGCGCAAGCGCGATGGCCGCCTGGAGGTCGTCCGCCTCGGCGACGGCTATCGCGATCGTCTCTTTCGCAACGCCCTTCTGCGATAGTTTTTGAGCGATGGCGCGTTTCGACTTGCCGCTTCGCGTGCCGGAACGGGTGCTGATTTCGGCAAAGGCGGTGTCGTCGAGCGCCTTGTTGTCGTAGGCGAACTGGACGGCCGAATCCGCCAGTGCCTTGACCTGTGCGGCGCTGATGCCTTCGAATTTCTCCCTGGCTTTGCGACTTATCGCCTCGAAAAGCTGCTTTTGCGTGTGCATACGCTTTTCGATGCGATAGATGGTCGAGTTGCGCGCCCAGGAGAACATGCGCGGCGTCGGTGCATCGGATGGCGTGTCGTCTTCGAAATCCAGGATGTGTCTCCAGCCCGTTCGGATCGTCCGGCACTCACCGGACGCGATTTTGGCCACGTTTACAGCCGAATCCCCGCGACTTCAAACAATCCGGCGCCGATTTGGAAGACGCAGGCCGGCCTTTCTTGCCGTTGCCGATACTCCGGGGCGATGGACGAAGACAGTGAAAAGTCCTATCCATCACCGGGCGCCTCTCAACGCACGTCGCAATCCGGATCAGGACGATCATGGCAGGCACTTCCCGGGTCAAGACCCGAAAATCCACGTTCTCCATATCCGATGCCATCCGTCGCATTCTGAAGCGCGCCATGCTCGAACAGGCTCCTGTCGCCGGGACGAAACTGCCAGACGAGTCGAGCGGCGGGCGCCCGGCCGACGGTTTTCGCATCTCGAAGGCGGGAACCTATGCCTTTGCGTGCGACAGGGCGGGTGATCTGGCGGGGGCAGCATGAGTTCGGACCGCGAGATTGCCACAGGCCTGTCCGAACTTGTGCTCGGTGCGCGACCCGAGGGACGCACGGCGCTATCGGCCCGATGGATCGTCGCCCATGCCGATGGTCGCCACCGGCTGTTGCGCGACGGCGAAATCGTCATCGAGGGGGCGGATGTCGTTTATGTCGGCCCGCGTTTTCCCGGCGAGGTGGCGCGACGGATCGATCTGGGCGACATGCTCGTGTCGCCCGGCTTCATCGATCTCGACGCGCTCTCCGATCTCGATACGACGCTCCTCACGGTGGACTACGGTCCCGGCTGGGCGACGGGCCGTGTCTGGCCGCGCAGCTATGTCGATCGTGGCCCGTACGAGATGTATTCGCCGGAGGAACTGGCGTTCCAGAAGCGTTACGCCTTCAGCCAGCTGCTGCGCAACGGCATCACCACGGCACTACCGATCGCCTCGCTGTTCTATCGCGAATGGGCGGAAACGGTTGCCGAATTCGATGCGGCTGCGACGGCAGCCGGCGATCTGGGGCTGCGTGTCTGGCTGGGGCCGGCCTATCGCTCCGGCGGCATGGTCTGCGAGGCACCCGGCGTGCTGGAGCCTGTCTTCGACGAAGCCCGTGGCCTTCGCGGGCTCGAGGACGCCATCGGTTTTGCCGGGCGGATCTCCGGGAAATACGAAGGGCTGGTGCAGGCAATGCTGGCGCCGGACCGGGTGGAGACCTGCACGCTGCCGCTCCTGAAGCGCACCATGGCGGCGTCGGCGGAGATGGGGCTGCCGGTGCGGTTGCACATGGCGCAGGGCAAGATGGAGCGGCGAACCGTGCAACGCCTGCACGGCGCGACGGCACCACAATGGCTCGCCCGGCACGGCCTGCTGCACGAGCGGCTGATCGCGCCGCATGCGGTCGAGGCCGAGCCGGAGGATCTCGACCTCTATGCCCGCCACGGTGTCACCATCGCCCACTGCCCGCTGGTTTATGCGCGGGGCGGCGAGTTGTTGCGCTCGTTCCGCCGCTGCCGCGACCTCGGCATCCGCATCGGCATGGGCACGGATACCGCACCGCCGGACATGGTGCTGAACATGGCCGTGGCACTGATGATGGGCCGCCTCGCCGAGGGCGACGAACAGGGGCTTGCGACATCGGAGGTGTTCGACGCGGCCACGATCGGCGGTGCCGAAGCGCTTGGCCGCAGCGATCTCGGCCGTCTGCAGGCCGGTTCAAAAGCGGATATCGCCATTTTCGACCTGGGCGACAGCGGCTTTGTGCCGACGGTCGACCCCGTTCAGTCGCTGATCTTCGGGGCGACGGGCCGGGTGACGCGGGCGGTTTTTGTCGATGGCCGCCTGTCGATGCGCGATGGAGACGTCCCAGGCTTCGATGTGCATGAAGCCCGCAGACAGGCCCAACGGCAGTTCGAAGGTCTGGTTGCCAAATATCCGGAACGCACTTGGGGTCATCCGGCCGTCAAGGACATGTTTCCACCGACCTACCCCTTTGCGGATTCGTAGCCGATCTGGCAGAAGCAGCCCGCGCGATTGCCGATGATTGGCCACTCATGTATCCCTGATGTCGACATAGGGGGTGCCAATGGCTGAAGCAGGTTCCGGACCGGAGCGCAAACGCGGTTCCGGTGTAAAAATGGTCTACGACGTCCTGCGCGACGAGATCCTCGACCTGGAAATGGCCCCGGGAAGTCCGATCGACGAGGTGTATCTCGCCGAACGCTTCGGCATTTCCCGCACGCCGATCCGCGAGGCGCTTGTGCGGCTTGCCAGCGAGGGGTTGATCGAAACCCTGCCCAACCGGTCGACGCGGGTTTCCACCATCGATTTCATCAACATGCATACGTTCTTCGATGCGCTGGTGCTGATGTACCGCGTCACCACGCGTCTGGCTGCCGAATATCACCGCGAGGCGGACCTGGAGATCATCCATGCCCGGCAGGCGGAATTTGCCGCGGCGGTGCAGGCGCAGGATGCGCTCGCCATGATCGCCACCAACGCCGCCTTCCACGCAGCCATCGCCGAGGCCGGCCGTAACCCATATTTCATCAGCCTCTTCAACCGGCTGCTGGATGAGGGCCGGCGCATCCTGCGGCTCTATTACCAATCCTACGAGGATCGGCTGCCGCCGCGTTTCGTCGATGAGCATGAAGAGATCATCGCGGCCATTGCGGCGCGGGATCTGACGGAAGCCGACCGCCTGGGCAAGCTCCATGCCGAGCAGATCGTCTCGCAGATCCAGAAACTTTTCAGCCGGCGCGGCCAGCTGGATATCGATTTATGAAGTTTTGTATTTTTCTTGTCGACAAATAAAATTTATCGTGTATTTATAATCGCGGACACGGCGGCGCAGGGGCGCTTGCTCGCAAGAGGAGTGTGAAAGAATGGCCAATATTTTCTCAGGTGTAATTCCCGCGCTGATGACGCCGTGCAACGACGATCGCAGCCCGGATTTCGATGCGCTGGTGCGCAAGGGCAAGGAACTGATCGCCAAGGGCATGTCTGCCGTCGTCTATTGCGGCTCGATGGGCGACTGGCCGCTTCTCACGGACGCGCAGCGCATGGAAGGTGTCGAACGTCTCGTCAAGGCCGGCGTACCAGTGATCGTCGGCACCGGCGCCGTCAACACGGCCTTGGCCGTTGCCCATGCCGCCCATGCCCAGAAGGTCGGTGCAAAAGGCTTGATGGTCATCCCGCGCGTCCTGTCGCGCGGATCGGTGATCGCCGCCCAGAAGAACCATTTCAAGGCGATCCTGTCTGCAGCGCCCGATCTGCCGGCGGTCATCTACAACAGCCCGTATTACGGCTTTGCGACCCGCGCCGACCTGTTTTTCGCGCTGCGTGCCGAACATCCCAATCTCGTCGGCTTCAAGGAATTCGGCGGCGCCGACGACATGCGGTATGCGGCGGAAAACATCACCAGCCGCGATGACGAGGTGACGCTGATGATCGGCGTCGATACCTGCGTGTTCCACGGCTTCGTCAATTGCGGCGCCACCAGCGCGATCACCGGCATCGGCTGCGTGCTGCCGAAGGAAGTCATCCATATGTGCAACCTGGCGCGCGCTGCCGCCGCCGGCGACCCGGATGCCCGCCGGCGGGCGCTGGAACTGGAATCGGCGCTTGCCGTGCTGTCTTCGTTCGACGAAGGTCCGGACCTCGTGCTGTTCTTCAAGCACATGATGGTGTTGAAGGGCGACAAGGAATACACCCTGCATTTCAACGAGACCGATACGCTGTCCGACAGCCAGCGCGGTTATGTCGAGGCCCAGCTCAAGCTGTTCGATGCCTGGTATGCGCAGTGGAGCCAGCTTCCGGGTGCGGTCCAGACCTACAAGGCATAAGCCTTCCGGATCATTCGGTTATGAAAGACCCTTCCCTGCGGAGGGTCTTTTTGTATGGCTGCAGCGTCAGGAGACCGCGTCCAGCCCCTTGTCGAGCAGCCGTTCCAACTGCTGGATTTCGGCGGCGGAAAGCGTGACGCCTTCGCTTTCCGACGTTCGCCGTGCGGCGAAGCGGCGTTGCGAGGGCAGGCGGGCGCCCTGGCCGACAATGGCTTCGAACAGCACTTCCGCCCGCGCAAACGGATCGCCGGGCCGACCCTTGGCGAAGGCTTCGGGCGAAAAGGCAAGGATCAGTTCGCCATGGAACGGTGCCAGCGTCGTGGTGCCGAGATAATCCAGCACTTCCGGGCTGGTGAGGTCGCCGATCATGATGCCGGCCAGCAGTTCCACCATCGTGGCAATCGCCGATCCCTTGTGGCCGCCGAAAGGCAGCATCGCGCCGGCCAGCGCCGCTTCCGGATCGGTCGTCGGCTTGCCATCGGCATCGATGGCCCAGCCTTCGGGCAGTTGTTTGCCGGCGCGGCGGTGCAGCTCGATCTCGCCGCGTGCGGCAACCGAGGTGGCGAAATCGAAGACATAGGGCGAACCGCCCTGCCGCGGCCAGCCGAAGGCGAAGGGGTTGGTGCCGAGCAGCGGCTTGTTGCCGCCGGTCGGCGCCACGGTCGCATAACTCGGGCACATCACGATGCCGGCCAGGCCGCGCTCGGTGAGCGCCTCGACCTCCGGCCAGAGGGCGGAAAAATGCGTGCAATCGTTGATGACCATCGCGGCAAGGCCGAGCTTGGCGGCGCGCCTGGCCAATTCCGCAATGCCCAACTCGAAGGCTGCATTGGCAAACCCGCCACCGGCATTCACCTTGACGATCGCCGACCCTTCCTCGATGAGCAATTCAGGTGTCGCATCCGGCTTGACCTTGCCGGCCTTCACGGTGCGTAGCGCGCCTTCGATGCGGTAGATGCCGTGCGACTTGCAGCCGTCGCGTTCACCGGCAATGATGACCCTGGAAATGGCCGTCGCCTGCGTGTCGTTGAGCCCGGCTTTCCGGAAAATCGCCTCGACACGCTCCTTCAGCGCGGCAAGGGTTACGACAGTCTCTTCGGTCATCTCTGTTCCTTCGGCCAATATCAGTTATAGAACTGATATATCAAACACATAGAGTATTCAATGCGCGGAAGGTGGCCGCATGGACGCAGGAAGATGGATCACTGCCACGCAGCAGAGGGCAGGATACCCGAAGCGGCATCGCCCGACCCGGCTCGGTCAGGCGATGCCATATGGATCGATGGGTCAGAGGATGGGCTTGCCACCCGTGACGGCGATCGTCGCGCCGGAAACGTAGCTCGAGAGCGGATCGGCGAGCATGACATAGGCGGTTGCCAGTTCCGCCGGCTGCCCGGGCCGTTTCATCGGCACCTGCTTGCCGAATTTGCTGACGGCATCTTCCGGAAGGGTCGAGGGAATCAGCGGTGTCCAGATCGGGCCGGGGGCGATGGCATTGGCGCGAATGCCTTTTTCCGCCAGCAACTGCGCCAGTCCCGCGGTGAAATTCTGGATGGCGCCCTTTGTCGTCGCATAAGCGAGCAGTGTCGGATTCGGCACGTCGGCGTTGATCGACGCGGTATTGATAATGGCGCTGCCGGGTTTCATATGCGGCACGGCTGCCTTGGTCAGGTAGAACATCGCATGGATGTTGACCCGGAAGGTCAGGTCCCACTCCTCGTCGGAAATGTCCTCGATGCTTTTGAAGCTTGCCTGGTGGGCGGCATTGTTGACGAGGATGTCAATCCCGCCCAATTCGGCGACGGCCTTGTCGACGAGGGCGCGGCAATGGGCGGATGTCTTGATATCGCCCGGAACGAGCACGGCCTTGCGGCCGGCGTCCTCGACGTAGCGCCTGGTTTCCTTGGCATCTTCCTCTTCGTTGAGGTAGGAGATGAGCAGGTCGGCGCCTTCGCGGGCATAGGCGATGGCGACGGCGCGGCCGATGCCGCTATCGCCGCCGGTAATGATCGCCTTGCGGCCCTTGAGCCGTCCGGACCCGCGATAGGAGGTTTCGCCGTGATCCGGAACCGGATCCATCGCGGCGGTGATGCCGGGCATCGGTTGTTTTTGGGCGGGGAAGGGTGGTTGGGGGTGATGCATGCCGGCCTCCAGTTGTCGGTTGTTCGTGCATCCGTCCCCAACGCTGTTTGCCGCTCAATGTTCCGCATTCCAAGCGATTGCAAACTCAATGCCTGACGAACTCACCCCGATCGCACAACTGCGCGGCCGCGTGTCATTCGCCAAAGCCATCACCCGTCAGTGCAGGCCGAGATAGGCCTTGCGAACCTCTTCATTGTCGAGAAGAGCGGCGCTTTCGCCGGAGAGATGGATCCGGCCGTTGACCATGACATAGGCGCGCTGCGACAGTTTCAGCGCGTGGTTGGCGTTCTGCTCGACGAGGAAGATGGTCTTGCCCATGGCGGCGATCTCCCGCAGTACTTCGAAGACGCGCTTGACCACCAGCGGAGCAAGGCCGAGCGACGGCTCGTCGAACAGGATGAGTTCCGGCCGGGCCATCATCGCACGGGCGATGGCGAGCATCTGCTGTTCGCCGCCCGACATGGTGCCGGCGGTCTGGCTGCGCCGTTCCTTGAGGCGTGGGAAGAGCTCGAACATGGCGGTGCGGTCTTCGGCAAAATGTTCCATGCCGATCGCCGTGGTGCCCATCATCATGTTCTCCTCGACCGTCATGTCCTGGTAGATCTGCCGGCCTTCGGGCACCAGCGCGATGCCGCGGCGGGAAATCCGGTTGGTCGGAAGACGGGAAATGTCTTCACCCTTGTGCAGGATTCTCCCCGCCGAAGCGCGCGGCGCGCCGAAGATCGAGGAGAGGAGCGTCGTCTTGCCGGCGCCGTTGGCGCCGATCAGGCTGACGATCTCGCCCTTGTGAATATGGACATTGACGCTTTTCAGCGCTTCCACCGGGCCGTAATGGGCATGGACGTCGGAAAATTCCAGAAGCGGAACGGTGTTTTCGGACGCTTCGCTCATGCCTTCATCTCCTCTTCGCTCACACCCAGATAGGCGGCAATGACGGCGGGATCGTTGGCGACATGTTCGGGCGTGCCGTCCGAAATCACCTCGCCGTGGTCGAGCACGACGACATGGTTGGAAATGCGCATGACCAGCCCCATGTCGTGCTCGATGACGAGAACCGTCTGGCCATGCACGATGCAGAGCCGTTTTATCACCTCGGACAGTTCCCGGGTTTCCGACGGGTTGAGGCCGGCCGCCGGTTCGTCGAGGCAGATCAGCCGCGGGCCGGTGCACATGGCGCGGGCGATTTCCAGGCGTCGCTGCCGGCCGTAGGGCAGTTCTCCGGCCAGCCGGTTGGCGTCATCGGCGAGGTTCATCTCCCGGAGCCAGTAATAGGCCCGATCGACGGCCTCGCGTTCGGCGCGGCGGAAGGCGGAGGTCTGGAAGACGCCGCTCAGGAGATTGTTGGCCGTCACCCTGTGCTGGGCGACCAGCAGGTTCTCGACCACGGACATTTCCTTGAAAAGCCGGGTGTTCTGGAAGGTCCGGGCGATTCCGGCGCGGGTGACGAGATGCGAGCCGCCGGTGATCGGCCGGATCATCAGGGCGCCGAGGTCCTGCGGCCCGTCCGCGCCGTCGAGCAGGATCTGGCCCTCGCTGGCGCGGTAGAAGCCGGTGATGCAGTTGAACATCGTCGTCTTGCCGGCACCGTTCGGCCCGATGAGGGCGGTGACGGCGCCTCGTTCGACGCTAAAACTGACATCCCGGTTGGCGACGATGCCGCCGAAGCGCATGGTGACGTTGCGGACGTCGAGAAGCGGCTGGCTCATCGTGCCGCCTCCGCCTTGCCGGCCGCAGGCAACGCTTCACCGCCATCCGCCGCCGCACTCGGGAAGAATGCCGGACGCCGGATGCGAACGAGGCCGCGCGGCTTCCAGATCATCATCACCACCATCATGATGCCGAAGATCAGCACGCGGTATTCGGCGAAGTCGCGCAGCAGTTCCGGCAGGATGGTCAGTACGAGGGCAGCGGCGATGACGCCGACCGTCGAGCCGAGACCGCCGAGCACGACGATGGCGAGGATCAGGGCCGATTCGAAGAAGGTGAAGGACGTCGGGTTCACGAAACCCTGGTGGACGGCGAAGAAGACGCCGGCAAGGCCGCCTGTGGAGGCGCCGAGCATGAAGGCCGTCAGCTTGGTGAAGACGTGGTTGACGCCAAGCGACCGGCAGGCGATCTCGTCCTCGCGCAAGGCTTCCCACATGCGGCCGAGCGGCATTACCCGTAGCCGTTCGACCGCATAGATGACGAGGCAGACGACGAGGAACAACACGAGATAGATGAACCAGAACTTGTAGTCGGCGCTGTAGGCAATGCCGAAATAGTCATGGATCGGCACGCCGCCCTGCTTCGCGGTGCGGGTGAATTCCAGGCCGAGAAAGGTCGGCGCCGGCACCGGGGCGCCGTTGGGGCCGCCGGTGAATTCTAGCCAGTTGTTGAGCACCAGGCGGATGATTTCGCCAAAACCCAGCGTGACGATGGCGAGATAATCGCCATGCATCTTCAAGACAGGGAAGGCGAGGATCATGCCGCACAGCCCGGCAACGAACGGCGCGATGACCAGCGCGCTCCAGAAGCCGAGGCCGAGATATTGCGCGCCGAGTGCCAGCAGATAGGCGCCGACGGCATAAAAGGCGACGAAGCCGAGATCCAGCAGGCCGGCGAGGCCGACGACGATGTTCAGTCCCAGCCCGAGCAGGCAGTAGATCAGTGCCAGGATGGCGATGCCGAGGAAATATTTGTCGGTGAAGAAGGGCAGGCTGAGGCCCGCCACGAACAGGAGAACCAGGAGCAGGACCGGCGATTTTTCCTGGCCGGTCAGCACGGTGACGCCGGCGCCCCTGTCGGTCATCCGGCTTGAGAGCTTTTGGCCGAAACCGGTCATCTGCACAAGCGAGATCGCCACACGCCCTGCAGTGACGACGGCGGCGAGCAGGACGGCGCGCATCAGTTCGTTGCGGAAGCTGAAACCGTCAAGAACAAGGCCAGAAATCGGCCCGAACAGGATGAGCGAAACGGTGAAGGTGAGCAGGGCTTGCTTGAGCAAAGCCGGGAAGCGGTTCGTTTCCATGCGGCCCCTCACACTTTCTGGATTTCCGCCCGGCCGAGCAGGCCGTAGGGACGGAAGAACAGCAGGAGGATCAGCAGGGCGAAAGCGAAGACGTCCTTGTAGTCGGTGCTGACATAACCGGCAAACAGGGCTTCGGTCAGCCCGAGCAGGACGCCGCCCAGCACGGCGCCGGGTAGCGAGCCGATGCCGCCGAGAACGGCGGCGGTAAAGGCCTTGATGCCCATGACGAAGCCGATGAAGAAATTGAACGAGCCATAATTGAAGGTGACGAGCGTGCCGCCGACGGCGGCGGTTGCGGCGCCGATGACGAAGACCGTCGAGATGATGCGGTCGGTGTTGACCCCCAGCACCGCCGACATGCGGATGTTCTGCTGCGTCGCCCGGCATTGGCGGCCGATGCGGGTGTAATTGATCACGTAGGTGAGGATGCCCATGGCGATCAGCGAGGCGAACAGGATGACCGTCTGCATGTAGGTGATCTGGGCGAAATGAACCGCATCGCCGAAGCGGAATGCACCCTGGATCAGCGTCGGCACGCCCTGGTCACGCGCGCCTTGCGAGATCTGCACGTAACTCTGCAGCATCAGCGATATGCCGATGGCGGAGATCAGCGGGGCGAGTTTCGTCGAACCGCGCAAGGGCCGGTAGGCCACCCGTTCGATCGCCCAGCCATAGACCGCCGTGACCGCGCAGCTGATCACCAATACGGAGACCAGGGCGAAGGGAACGGACTGGATGCCGAAGAAGGCGAGAACGGCAAGGGTGATCGCGGCGATATAGGCCGAGACCATGTAGACGTCGCCATGGGCGAAGTTGATCATGCGGATGACACCATAGACCATGGTGTATCCGACGGCGATCAGACCGTAGATGGTGCCGAGCGTGATGCCGTTGAACAATTGCTGGGCCAGGATATAGACGTCCATGGCGAACCCCTCTTGATTTTTTTGCGGGCATGGAGAAGCCGGCCGGACACGCATGCCCGGCCGATCTGGGCAGGCCTGCCTTTACTGGACGAGAACGGGGGTTCCCTTGTCGTCGAAGGTGTAGAAGACGAACTTGAAGTCCTTGATGTCGCCCTTCTCATCCCAGGTGATCTTGCCGATGGCGGAATCGACCGTGTTGCCGCGCAGCCAATCGGCCTGCGCCTTCAGGTCTTCGCCAGCCTTGAGCGCCGCGACGACCGCCTGCGCATTGGCGTAACCGTAGAGCACGTAGTTTGCGGGCGTGATGTTGGCCTTGGTCAGGGCATCCTGGACACCTTTGGTCGACGGGTCGGCGAGCGGATCCGGAGTGGCGGAATAATAGACGTTCTTCAGGTTGGCGGCACCGCCGGCGGCAGCCACGAGTTCCGCCTGGGCAAAGGCGTCGCCGGTGACGAAAGCGACGTCGACGCCCTGTTCCTTCAGCTGGCGAACCAGCGGCCCGCCTTCAGGAATGAGGCCGCCGAAATAGACGGCGTTGGCGCCGGTGCTCTTGATCTTGGTGACGAGCGCGTTGAAGTCGCGCTCGCCGCGCGTCAGGCCTTCGTAGAGAACCGGCGTGATGCCACGAGCCTCGATGGTCTTCTTGACGGCATCCACCAGGCCCTGGCCATAGGTGTCCTTGTCATGGATCAGGGCGATCTTGTCGAGCTTCAGCGTATCGAGGATGAAACCACCGGCGACGACGGCCTGCTGGTCGTCGCGGCCGCATCCGCGGAACAGGTTGTCGAAGCCGCGGTCGGTCACCGTCGGGTTGGTCGAGGACGGGGTCATCTCCAGGATGCCGGCATCATTGTAGATTTCGGAAGCGGGGATCGTGCTCGACGAGCAGAAATGGCCGATCACCGCCTGCACCTTGTCCTGGTCGACGAAGCGGTTGGCGACGGCGACGGCCTGCTTGGGTTCGCAGGCGTCATCGCCCTTCACCAGCTCGATCTGCTTGCCGTTGATGCCGCCGGCAGCGTTCACATCGTTCACATAGGCGGAGACGCCGTTGAAGACCTGCTCGCCGAATGTGGCGTTGGCGCCGGTAAACGGACCGGCGACCCCGATCTTGATGGTGTCGGCGGCAAAGGTCGGGGAGAGGAGAAGGGAGGAAACGATGGCCGTTGCTGCAAGGAGTTTCGAAAAATGAGTCATGAAGGGCTTCCCTCTGGTTAAGCCGTTGATCTTCTTTCATGTGGCGCGCGGTTGATCCGCGTTCGGCTTGTTTCTTGGGCATGGAACGGCACCGTTTCCGGTCGTCCGGCAGCCGATCTCATGTCGCGATTGAGACGTTTAATCCGTCGCAATCGGGCCATAAATTAAGTTGACACATGTATGATAAGTGATATATCCAAAATCCGTCAAGCAGAAATCTTGCTTCGGCGCGCCGGCTGTGAAAACTGGTGCGCCAGAAGCTTCGCCGGCTACCGCGCCGGATGAGGTCAGGCGCCGAACGGCGCGTGCATGTGGGGAACGAAACGGTGACTAATACGCCACGGAACTGCAGGGTGGGCGTCGATATCGGCGGCACCTTCACGGATATCGCCCTCGATCTGGATGGCGCGCTCCATTCGACCAAGGTCCTGACCGACTACAAGGCCCCGGAACGGGCCATCCTCAAGGGTGTCGCGGACGTGGCAGAGATGGCGGGGATCGCGCTTTCGCAGATCGACCTGCTCATCCACGGCACGACGCTTGCCACCAATGCACTGATCGAGCGCCGCGGCGCCAGAACCGCCTTCGTCACGACCGAAGGTTTTCGCGACGTTCTGGAGATGCGCACCGAAAACCGCTTCGAGCAATACGACCTCAACATCGTCCTGCCGGCGGCGCTGATCGCCCGTGCCGACCGCTTTACCGTGCGCGAGCGGATGAATGCGGCCGGCAAGGTGCTGTTGCCGCTGGACGAGGCTTCCGTGGCTGCCGTCGTCGCCGCCATAAGCGAAGGCGGGTATGAGAGCGTCGCCATCGGCTTCATCCATGCCTATACCAACGGCGCGCATGAGGCGGCGGTCCGCGATGCCATCCTGAAGCGCCTGCCGCATGTCTCCGTGTCGATTTCCTCGGAAGTTTCTCCGCAGATGCGCGAATTCGAACGCTTCAACACCGTCTGCGCCAATGCCTACGTCAAGCCGGCGATCAAGTCTTATCTCGACCGCCTCGTCGTCTCGCTGAAAGAGATCGGCGTCGGTTGTCCGGTCTTCATGATCCACTCCGGCGGGGGCATCGTCTCGGTCGAAAGCGCTTCGGAATTCCCGGTGCGGCTCGTCGAATCCGGCCCGGCGGGCGGCGCGATCTTTGCCGCCGACATCGCCCGCCGCCACGGTCTCGACACGGTCCTGTCCTTCGACATGGGCGGCACGACGGCGAAGATCTGCCTGATCGAAAACCAGGTGCCGAAGACGGCCAAGACCTTCGAGGTTGCCCGCACCTATCGTTTCCGCAAGGGCTCCGGCATGCCGATCTCCATTCCGGTGGTGGAAATGGTGGAAATCGGCGCCGGCGGCGGCTCCATCGCCTCGATCGACGGCATGCGCCAGATCCGCGTTGGACCACATTCGGCAGCGTCCGAACCCGGACCTGCCTGCTACCAGCGCGGCGGCAAGCATCCGACCGTCACCGACGCTGACCTGATCCTCGGCAAGCTCGATCCCGACAATTTTGCCGGCGGCGCAATTCCGCTGTCGGTCGAGGCCAGCCGGACCGCCATGCAGGACGAGATCGGTGCCGCAATCGGTCTCGATGCGGATGGTGCCGCCTACGGCACCTGCGAGATGGTGGATGAAAACATGGCCAATGCCGGCCGCGTCCATACGGTCGAGAACGGCAAGAACATCGCCGATTTCACCATGATCACCTTCGGTGGCGCCGGGCCATTGCATGCCGCCCGTCTCTGCGAGAAGATGGGCATTTCCAAATTCCTCGTGCCCGCGGGCGCCGGCGTCGGCTCCGCCATCGGCTTCTTGCGCGCGCCGTTCGGCTACGAGTCCGTGCGCAGCGCGGTCTTCAACCTTTCCGATTTCGATTTTGCCGAGGCCAACCGGCTGGTCGCGGCCATGCAGGCGGAAGCGCTCGGTTTCGTCGAGGGCGGGCTCGATGCTGCCGAGCCGGTGATCGAGCGGACGCTGTTCATGCGGTATGCCGGCCAGGGCTGGGATATCCCCGTTCCGCTCGAAACGGAAACATTCGACGCCCGCAGCGCGGAAAAGATCGCCGCCCAGTTCGAAGCGGAATATGAGCGCTTCTTCGGCCGCGCCATCGAAGGCCTTGATGTCGAGATCGTCAGCTGGTCGGTCAAGGCAAGCTCGCCTCTGCCGCCGGTCGCCCGTGTCGCTGCCGTCGCCGAGGGCGATGTCGTGACGCCGGCCAAGACCCGGCGGCTGTTCGAAGCCGCGCAGGGTGCCTTCCTCGATGCCGGCATCCATGAGCGCGATGGCCTGAAGCCCGGCGACGTGGTGAAAGGCCCCGCCGTCATCGTCGAGCGCGAGACGTCCGCCGCGCTCACCGCTTCCTTCAAGGCCGTCGTCCAGAACGACGGTTGCCTGCTCGTCACCCGGATTTGAGGATTGGACCGATGACTCAATCGATGATCGATATCCACATGCAGGTCATGTGGAACCGCCTGATCTCCGTGGTGGAAGAGCAGGCCCAGACGCTGATCCGCACCGCCTTCTCCACCTCGGTCCGCGAGGCGGGCGACCTGTCCGCCGGCGTCTTCGACCTCGAAGGCCGCATGCTGGCGCAGGCCGTCACCGGCACGCCGGGCCACGTCAACGCCATGGCCGAGTCGGTCGCGCATTTCATCCGCGACATAGGCCCGGAAAACATCTTCGAAGGCGATGTCTACATCACCAACGATCCCTGGAAGGGCACCGGTCACCTGCACGACATCACCGTCGTCACGCCGTCCTTCCACCATGGCAGGCTGGTCGGTTATTTTGCCTCCACCGCCCATGTCGTCGATGTCGGCGGGCGCGGTTTCGGGCCGGATGCGCGGGAAGTCTATGAAGAAGGCCTCTTCATCCCGATCATGAAGTTCTTCGAGCGCGGCGAACTGAACCGCACGCTCATCCATATCGTGCGCAACAATGTGCGCGAAAACGACAAGGTGGTCGGCGATTTCCACGCGCTGGCGGCCTGCAACGAGACCGGCCACCGCCGCCTGATCGACATGCTGACGGAGTTCAATCTAGACGATCTCTCGATGATCGGCGGCTTCATCCTCAAGCACAGCCGCGAGGCGACGCTGGAGCGCCTTCACAATCTTCCGCACGGCAGTTGGTCCTACAGCCTCGACCTCGACGGCTACGACGAACCAGTGCATCTGGCGGCAAAACTCACCATCGGCGCCGACGGCGTGCTGGTCGATTTCGATGGCACCTCGGGCATGAGCAAGTTCGGTATCAACGTGCCGCTCGTTTATGCCAAGGCCTATGCCTGCTACGGCATCAAATGTGTCCTCGCGCCGGACATTCCCAACAATGCCGCTTCGCTCGCACCCTTCGACGTCGCCGCGCCGGAAGGCTGCATCCTGAACGCCAAACGCCCGGCACCTGTTGCCGTGCGCCATGTGCTCGGCCATTTCGTCCCCGACCTGGTGCTCGGCGCCCTGCATCAGGCGCTGCCCGGCCAGGTGCCGGCGGAAGGCGCCAGCGCCTTGTGGAACCTGCATATGAGCGTTCGCCCCGTCTCCGACCAGATCGGCGGAAAAGGTGCCGAAATCCTGATGTTCAATTCCGGTGGTTCCGGCGCGCGCGCATCGCTCGACGGCCTGAATGCCACGGCTTTTCCGAGCGGCGTGCATACCATGCCGATCGAGGCGACGGAGAATGTCGGCCCGGTCATCGTCTGGCGCAAGGAACTGCGCGAAGGCTCCGGCGGCGCCGGCGCGCAACGCGGCGGTCTCGGCCAGATGATCGAGATCGAAGCGGCCGAAGGCTTCTCGTTCCGCTTCTCCGCCATGTTCGACCGCCTGAACCATCCGGCCCGCGGCCGCGACGGCGGTCTCGACGGCGCCGCGGGCTGCGTGGCGCTCGACGACGGTACGGTGCTGAAGGGCAAGGGCCTGCAATTCGTGCCGGAAGGCCGGCGGCTCGTCCTCTCCTTGCCCGGCGGCGGCGGATACGGCGATCCGGCCACACGCCCGGCGGACGCGGTCGCCCATGACGTCAAGCACGGATATATCACCGCGGAACAGGCTGCACTCTACGGCAAGGCGGGAGAAAAGGCATGAACATGATCGCATTCGAAAGCCACAGGGCATCCACCATCAAATCGTCGCCCTCCATGGCCGTTTCCATGGCGGCCAAGGCGATGCGGGCGAAGGGCGAGCAGGTGATCGACCTGTCGCTCGGCGAGCCGGATTTCGACACGCCAGCCCACATCGTCGACGCCGCCGTCGATGCGATGAAGCGCGGCATTACCCGCTACACCGCTCCTGACGGCCTGCCGGAACTGCGCGATGCGATCGTGAAGAAATTCAAGCGCGAAAACCGCCTCGATTATGCCATGGACGAGATTTCCATCGGCAACGGCGCCAAGCAGATCCTGTTCAACGCCTTCCTAGGCACGCTGGAACCGGGTGACGAGGTGGTGGTGCCGGCACCCTACTGGGTTTCCTACACGGACATCGTCATCCTGCATGGCGGCCAGCCGAAGATCGTTGCCTGCGGCGTCGAGGATGCCTTCAAGATCACGCCGGAGCGGCTGGAGGCGGCGATCACGCCGAAGACGCGCTGGTTCCTGTTCAATTCGCCCTCCAATCCGACAGGGGCGATCTATACGGCGGACGAGCTGCGGGCGCTGGGCGAGGTGCTGGCCCGCCATCCCCGCGTCGCCATCATGTCGGACGAAATCTACGAGCACATCGTCTGCGGCGACGTGCCCTTCACCTCCTTCGCCAATGCCTGCCCGGAGCTGCGCGACCGCACGCTGCTCATCAACGGCGTCTCGAAAGCCTATGCCATGACCGGCTGGCGGCTCGGTTACGCCGCCGGGCCGAAGAGCCTGACGGCGGTGCTGAACAAGATGCAGTCGCAGAGCACCACCTGCCCATCGTCGATCACCCAGGTGGCAGCGGCGGCAGCGCTGAACGGCCCGCAGGATTTCGTCGCCACGGCGGTAGCCGAATACCGGGCGCGCGGTGACCTGGTCGCCAGGGGTTTTGGCGCCATTCCGGGCCTTGGCGTGCGTGCGCCGGAAGGTGCCTTCTACCTCTTCCCGAAATGTGCGCCCTATATCGGCAGGACGGCGCCCGACGGAACGGCAATCGCCAACGACACCGAGCTCGCCTCCTACCTGCTGACGGAAGGCAAGGTTGCGACCGTGCCGGGCGCGGCCTTCGGCGTCGAGCCCTATATCCGTCTTTCCTTTGCGACATCCCGCGATAATCTGACATTGGCCATCGAGCGCATCGCCGATGCCTTGGCCCGGCTGCGCTAAAGAGGGAAACACCATGTCCCATTTCCAGAGAGTTCTTTTGACGGGCGCCTCCGGCGCCGTCGGCACGGCGCTTCGCCAGTCGGGCACCCGGCTGGGCAAGATCGTCCGCCTGTCCGACCGCAAGCCCTGCGAAAACCTTGGCCCCCATGAGGAGGATGCCACGCTCGACCTGGCCGATTTCGATGCAGTCTCGGAGGCGGTGAAGGGATGCGATGCCATCGTGCACCTGGGCGGGCAGCCGCTCGAAGCCGAATGGAAAACGATCCTCGATAGCAACATTTCCGGCGGTTACCACATCTACGAGGCAGCCCGCCGCCACGGCGTCAGGCGCATCGTTTACGCCAGCTCCGTGCACGCCATCGGCTATTACGAACGCACCGAAACCATCGACGGCAGCGTGCCGACCCGGCCGGACAGCCTCTACGGCGTCTCCAAGACCTTCGTCGAAAACCTCGGCCGCTATTATTTCGACAAGTTCGGCATCGAGACCGTCTCGATCCGCATCGGCTCCTGTTTTCCGGAGCCGACCGACCGGCGGCACCTGATCACCTGGCTTTCCTATCGCGACTGCCGTCAGCTCGTCGAAAAGAGCCTGTCGGCGGAACGCGTCGGTTTCATGGTCGCTTACGGCATGTCGCACAATAGCCGTGCCTTCTGGGACAACCGGACGGCCGCCTCGCTCGGCTACAAGCCGGAAGACAGCGCCGATGACTATGCAGACAAGGTCTTCGCCAAGACGCAGCAGGGGGACCCGAACGATCCCGCTGTCCGCTTCCAGGGCGGCAGCTTCTGCGCCGCCGGCCATTTCGAAGACGACAAGAAGTGAGCGCGGCGATGCAGGCTTCGAAGACTTCGTATGACGTGATCATCGTCGGTGGTGCCGTGGTCGGCAGTGCCACGGCCTATTTCCTGGCGACCAATCCCGATTTCACCGGCTCGGTGCTGGTCATCGAGAAGGACTGGACCTACCAGCGTTCGGCGACGGCGCTGTCCTCCAGTTCGATCCGCCACCAGTTCTCCAATGCGATCAACGTGCAGGTTTCGCAATTCGGCACCGAGTTCATCCGCAATTTCAAGGAAAACGTCGCCGTCGATGACGATACGCCCGAGATCGGTTTCCACGAGAACGGCTACCTGTTCCTCGCCGGCGACGAGCGCGGCGCGGATGTGCTGCGCCGCAACCATGATACGCAGATCGCCTGTGGTGCCGAAGTGTCGCTGCTCGACCCGGAAGGGCTGGGGAAGCGCTTCCCATGGCTCAACACCGAAGGCCTGACGCTCGGCAGCGCCGGCGAACGCGGCGAGGGCTGGTTCGATAGCGTCGGCCTGCTCCAGGGTTTCCGCAAGAAGGCCCGCACGCTCGGCGTCGAATATATCGAGGACGAGGTCGTCGCCGTACACCGCGAGGGTGATCGTATCGTCTCGGTAACAACGAAGGGCGGCCAGACGATCGCCTGCGGCACGCTCGTCAACACCTCCGGCACCAACGGCAAGAAGGTTGCCCGCATGGCCGGCCTCGACATTCCCGTCGAACCGCGCCGCCGCTCGCTGTTCGTCGTCGATTGCCGCACACCGCTCGGTCCCGGCGTCGGCCTGACTATCGATCCAACCGGCGTATTCTTCCGCCCGGAAGGCAAGTTCTACCTGATGGGCACCTATCCAAAGCACGATCCGGAGGTCGATCCCACCGATTTCGCCGTGATGCATGACGAGTTCGAGGACGAAATCTGGCCGACGCTGGCCGGCCGGGTACCGGCCTTCGAGGCGATCAAGGTGGTCAACAGCTGGGCCGGGCACTACGACTATTGCACGCTCGACCACAACGTCATTCTTGGCCCGCACGGCGCGGTGAAGAATTTCCTGTTCGCCAACGGCTTTTCAGGCCACGGCCTGCAGCAATCGCCGGCGATGGGGCGAGGGCTTTCCGAACTGATCACCTATGGCGGCTTCAAGACGCTCGACCTTTCGCCCTTCGGCTATGAGCGCGTCGTCGCGAACCGGCCGTTCCTAGAGGATGCCGTCATTTAACGGCTGAGGAGACTGACATGACAACCGAATATGAGACCCGCAGCGGCGGCCAGGTCCTGGTCGACGCCCTGAAGATCCATGGCGTGGAGCGTGTGTTCGGCGTGCCGGGCGAGAGTTATCTGGCGGCCCTCGATGCCTTCCACGATGCCGAGGAGGCGATCCAATTCGTCATCTGCCGGCAGGAGGGTGGGGCGGCCTATATGGCGGAAGCCTACGGAAAGCTGACCGGCAAGCCGGGCATCTGCTTCGTCACTCGCGGACCGGGCGCGACCAATGCCTCCGTCGGCGTGCACACGGCGTTTCAGGATTCGACGCCGATGATCCTGTTCATCGGCCAGGTGGCGCGTGACCAGGTGGAGCGCGAGGCCTTCCAGGAAATCGACTACCGCCGCATGTTCGGCCAGATGGCGAAGTGGGTGGTGGAGATCGAGGATGCCGCACGCATTCCCGAACTGATTTCCCAGGCCTTCCATCGTGCCGTCAACGGCCGGCCGGGGCCTGTGGTGGTGGCGCTGCCGGAAGACATGCTGACCGACAGGGTAGCCGTCGCTGATACCCCCGCCTACAAGCGGGTTGAAACCTATGCCGGCCAGCCGCAGCTCGACGAGCTTATCGCCCTGCTGGCAACGGCACAGCGGCCGATCCTGGTCGCCGGCGGTGGCGGATGGACGCAAAAGGCGGTGGCCGATCTTAAAGCCTTCTCTGAGGCATTCTCGCTGCCGGTCGCCGCGTCCTTCCGCTGCCAGGACCTGTTCGACAACAGCCATGCGAATTATGCCGGCGACCTCGGCCTTGCTGCCGGCCCGAAGCTTGTCCAGCGCGTCAGGGATTGCGATCTCCTGCTCTGTGTCGGCGCCCGTCTCGGCGAAATGACCACCGGCGCCTACACGATGATCGATATTCCCGTGCCGAAGCAGACCCTCGTCCATATCCATGCCGGGGCGGAGGAACTGGGCCGCGTCTACCATGCCAGCCTGCCGATCAATGCCAGCGTCGGCGGTTTTCTCTCGCAAGCGGCGAAGCTCAAGCCCGCCGCGGCGCCGGCCTGGTCTGAATGGACGAAGGCTGCGCATGCCGACTACCTGGAAAATCTCAAACATCCGCAGACACCGGGGCCGGTGCAGATGGGCGACATCATGGAGTGGCTGCGCGGCCATCTGCCTGCGGACGCCATTCTGACGACGGGCGCCGGCAACTATTCCGCCTGGGCGCACCGATTCTACCAGTACCGCACCTTCCGTACCCAGCTCGGGCCGACCAACGGCTCGATGGGATACGGCGTCCCGGCGGCAATCGCCGCCAAGATCACCGAGCCCGGCCGGTCGGTGGTAGCGTTTGCCGGCGACGGCTGCTTCCTAATGAACGGCCAGGAACTGGCGACGGCGATGCAATATGACGCCCGCGTCATTTTCCTCGTCATCAACAACGGCATGTACGGCACCATCCGCATGCACCAGGAGCGCAGCTATCCCGGCCGTGTCGCCGGAACGAAACTCACCAATCCGGATTTTGCCGCGCTTGCTCGCTCCTACGGCCTGCATGGCGAAACGGTGGAGACGACGGCGCAGTTTGCCGATGCCTTCCGCCGTTCGGAGGCCTCGGGCAAGCCGGCGCTGATCGAGATCCGCATCGACCCGGAGGCTTTGACGGTGAAGATGAGCCTGACGCAGATCCGTGAGCAGGCGTTGCGGCAACGGGCGTAAGATTGGGCTTCGACTTCATAGATCGCCGCGTTAAACGCGGCGATCAGTCTTCCGCCTGGCTGCCCGCCGGCTCGTCCAGCATCAGCCGGTAGCGGTTGAGGCTTTCTTCCAGATGGGCGATCAGTGCCTGCTTGGCGGCCTTGGGATCACCCTGGGTGATCGCGGCGAGGATGGCGGCATGCTCCTTGTTGATCTTCTTGAGATAGGCATTGTAGGTGCGGCCAGACTGGCGATGTTTCAGCACCAGGTCGAAATTGATCTCGCCCATGACCGCGTCCAGAAAGCTCGGGAAATGCGGGTTGCGTGTCGCCTTGGCGATGGCGAGATGGAATTCGAAATCGGCGCGGGCCTCGATCTCCGCATCGTTGGTATCGAGGTTTTCGATGTAATCGAAGGCGCGGGCGATCTCCGCGAGCGCTTCCGGCGTGCGGCGCTGGGCGGCAAGCGCCACCGATTGTATCTCCACGCCAAGCCGCAATTCTAGGATCTGCATCGCAGAACGGATGTCGTCGATGCGGCTGATCTCGAAATTCAGCGTCTTGACATCCTTTTCTGTGACATAGACGCCAGCGCCCTGCCGGGCGATGACACGTCCGGCGACCTTCAGCGAGGTCAGCGCCTCGCGGATGACGGTGCGGGAAACGCCGAACTCCTCGCACAATTGCGCACTTGACGGTATCTTCTCGCCTGGCGCATAAAGTCCGGAGTCGATGCGTTCGGCAAGCTTGGCGACGACGATTTCCGCGAGATTGCCCCGCTGTGTTATGATCGACATGCCGATACAGCCCTTTGTCCGGTAGTTTGCATTTATCACATATCATACATGACGTGTTCTTCCAGGGGAAGCGCCGCTTCTTCCTGAAGAATTGCCCGGATGATCTGCAGGGGATGCGGCATCTGGCGCTTCTCCATCAGCTTGACCTGTGACCGGCAGGAATACCCCGTCGCCATCAGCACGTCGTCCTGCTGCGCCTCAGCCAGCGCCGGCCGCCAGCTCATGCCGTAGAGTTTTTCGGAAAGGCCGCGATTGCGCACCTCATGGCCGAAGGTGCCGGCCATGCCGCAGCAGCCGGTCTCGACGAGGGAAAGGTCGACACCCAGTTTCGCGAAGACGGCCTTCCATTGATTGGCGGATGCCGGCGCATTGGTGCGCTCTGTGCAATGGGCCATCAACCGATGCGGTGGCCGGTCGGTAGAAGGTGCGGGAGCATGGAAGCGTTCCAGAGCCGTGACCAGCCATTCCTGGGGAAGCTGGACATGCGCTCCGGTCCGGGTCGCAGCACTGCCGGCATATTCGCTGCGATAGGTCAGCGTCATCGACGGATCGATGCCGACCAGCGGCACGCCGGTCTCCGCGAGACGGCCGAGCAGCCGGGCGGATCGCCCTGCCGCCACCTCGAAGGCGCCGAGATAACCGTGCACATGCAATGCTTTACCGTTGACCAGCGGCGGCGGGACGAAGGCGTGAAATCCGAGGCGGCTGGCGATATCCACGGCATCCAGCAGGATCTGCGGATCGAAATGCTCGGTAAAGGCATCCGGCACGAAAATCACGGACCTCGCCCGTTGGTCGGGGCTCAACGCCGCCAATGCCTGCGGCGTGGCGACCGGTATCCGGGCCTCGGTCAACGCACGGCGCAGCGACAGCGGGGGCAGGGCGGGCAAGGCCGTCAGGCCGGCAAACCGCATTGCCGCCTTTCCGGGCGTCGATGTGACGAAGAGGTTGTAGAGCGGCCGCAGCCGCGCCATCAGCGGCAACATGGTCTCGATGGTGGCGATGAGCGGATCTTTCAGCGGTCGCAGGTACCGGCCGTAATAAAGCTCCAGGAATTTTGCCCGGAAGGCGGGCACGTTGAACTTGACGGGACATTGCCCGGCGCAGGCCTTGCAGGCGAGACAGGTATCCATCGCCGCACGAACCTCGTGGGAAAAATCGTCGCGATTGACCGGGTTCAGCGTGTTCCACACCCGCCGGGCAAACTGCAGCGGTGTTTTCAGCCGCCGCTGTCGTGCCGCCTCCTCATGCGGCCGGACACCTTTTTCTGCCAGCCGCCGCAACCATTCGCGCATCAGCGACGCCCGGCCCTTCGGCGAAAAACGGCGATCGCCCGTCGCCTTGTAGGAGGGACACATCAGCCCGTCGAGATCGAAATCGAAACAGGCGCCGTTGCCGTTGCAATAGGCGGCGTTGTCGAAGGCGGCGCGGATGTCGTTGCCGATGATGCGGTCGGAGGCGCCCCGCAGCGGGATGTCGTCGATCTTCGGCAAGGTCGAGCCTGCCGGCGCGACGATCTTGCCGGGGTTCAGCTGGTTGAGCGGATCGAAAGCCTTTTTTATCTCTTGGAGGCGCGGATAGAGCGGGCCGAAAAAGGCGGGCACATACTCCGACCGCACCCCCTTGCCATGCTCGCCCCAGAGCACGCCGCCGTATTTTTGCGTCAGGGAGACCACCGCGTCGCTGATGCGCCGGACCAGTGCTGCGTGATCGGGGCGGGTCAGGTCGAGCGCCGGCCGGACATGCAGCACGCCGGCGTCCACATGACCGAACATGCCGTAGGTCAGTCCCTCCGCATCGAGCAAGGCGCGGAATTCCGCGATGTAGTCGGCGAGGTTTTCCGGTGGAACGGCGGTATCCTCGACGAAGGGCACCGGTCGCATCGGGCCGTCGACATTGCCGAGCAGGCCGACAGCTCGTTTGCGCATCGTCCAGACGGCCTCGATATCGGCTTTTGCGCGGGTGATCGTAAATCCCTTCCTGCCGGGGAAGGGGCTGCCTTCCAGCGCTGCGGTAACGGCGGAAAGCCGCAACGATAGCTCCTCCGGTGTGTCGGCCAAAACTTCGGCGATGTTGATGCCGTTCGCCTGGCCGTCCGCATCGTCGGGGAAGAAGGAGGCGATGCGCGGCCAGATGATATCGCCTTTGGCGAGATGCAGCACCGTTTCGTCCACCGTCTCCACCGAAGCGACAGACAGGCTGACAAGGTTGCGCGCATCCTGCAGGGCCGCCTGAAAATCGTCGTAGCGGATATTGATGAGTGCGGCACAGGCGGGAATGGGCAACAGGTTGAGTTCGGCCTCGGCGATCATCGCCAGCGTTCCCTCGGAGCCGCAGAGCACGGCGTTGAGATCGAAGCGCCCCTCCCTGTCCCTGATATGGGCGAGGTCGTAACCCGTCATGAAACGATTGAGCTTCGGGAAGATCCTTTCGATCTCCTTGCTGTCTTCGGCGGCGATGCGGGCCAGCGTGCGGTGAATATCGCCGATACGGTCCTGCCGCGCCTGCAGAACCCGCAATTCATCGTCCGCAACCGGGCGGGAGACGAAGTCGGTACCGTCTGCCAGCACGATCCGCAGGCCGAGCACGTGATTGCTCGTCTTGCCGTAGAGGCAGGAGCCCTGTCCGCAGGCATCGGTGGAGATCATGCCGCCGATGGTGGCGCGGTTCGAGGTCGAAAGTTCGGGGGCGAAGAACAGTCCGTAAGGAGCGAGCGCCTTGTTCAGCTGGTCCTTGACGACGCCGGCCTCGACCCGGGCGATGCGCCGAACCGGGTCGATCTCCAGGATGCGGTTCATGTGGCGCGAGCAGTCGACGACGATGCCGTTCGTCAGCGACTGGCCGTTCGTGCCCGTACCGCCGCCGCGCGGGGCAATGGCGCTATCGGCAAATTCCGGCCGGGCAAGCGCCTTGGTAATCCGCTTCAGATCGTCGATGGTCTTCGGGAAGACGATGGCCTGTGGTTCGACCTGGTAGATCGAGTTGTCGGTGGAGAATACCGTGCGGTCCGCCGCTGTCGCGACGATATCGCCTTCCAGGCCGGCTGCGGCAAGATACCGGAGGAATCCCGCGCTGCGCAACGGCGCGCGCCTTGTTGTCTCGAGGCGGGGAATCATGGGCAGAGTTCCAAAAACGGCTTGCGCTTCATTCAAGTTGGCATATAAGTGATAACATACCAATATGGTGGCGCAACCTGAAAATCGCGAGGTAGGAAACGTGAAGAACCAGTCTGTTGTCATCGTCGGCGGCGCTTCGGGCCTCGGCCTTGTGACGGCGAAGCTGATGATCGCCCACGGCGCGACAAAAATCGGCCTCATCGACCGCAACGAGGTGTTGCTCGCCTCCGCCGCAGCGGACCTGCAGGCACTCGGCGCGGAAGTGGCAACCGCGGTTGCCGATATCTCCCGGGCCGAGACGGCGCACGCAGGCTTCGACGCGGTTGCCGGCAAGCTCGGCCGTATCACTGCGCTGGTTAACAGTGCTGCGATCTATCCCCGCAAGGCCATCCTGGACATCACCGACGAGGACTGGGACCTGGAAAACGCCATCAACATCAAGGGCACCTATCATATGATGGTGGCGGCGGTGCGCCATATGCGCCAGTTCGTCACCCTGCCTGAGGTAACCGGCCGCATCGTCAACATCACCTCGGTCGATGCCTTCAAGGCGCATCCGCAGAACGCGCATTATGCCGCGACGAAGGCCGCCGTCGTCAGCCTGACGAAATCCTTCGCCCAGGAATGCGCCAGGGACCAGATCCTCGTCAATTCGGTGGCGCCTGCAGGGTTTGCCACCGATCGCGCCAAGGAGCTTGGTTTCCTGCCGGAACTCGCAAAGGCCAGCGCGCTCGGCCGCGCCGCCGAGCCGGCCGAAATGGCCGAATGGATCGTCATGATGGCATCGGGCCGCAACACCTATGCCACCGGCGAAAACGTCGTGATCAGCGGAGGCTACATCTATGTCTGACGCCTATCGCGTCGCCGTGGTCACCGGCGCCACCAGCGGTATCGGCAAGGCCATCGTGCCGATGCTGCGCAACCGGGGCCTCACCGTCTATGCCGTCGGCCGCAACGAGGCGGAACTCGCCGCCCTTGCCGCATCGACCGGCGCGATCGCCGTTCAGGCGGATGTGCGCGACACGGCGCGCATCGCCGAAGCGCTCGATGGCGTCGCGGTCGACGTTCTCGTCAACAATGCCGGCATCCTCTCGACCCGTGCTGCCTTTCCGGACATGGACCCGGCGGAAATCGACGCGATGATCGACATCAACCTCAAGGCGCCGATGCACCTGACGCGGATGGTGCTGCCCGGCATGGTGGCGCGCAAGCGCGGCCATCTCATCTATATCGGTTCCAGCGGCGGGCAGGCGCCCTATCCGTCGATGAGCGTCTATGGTGCCTCCAAGGCCGGCCTCAGCCTGTTTTGCGACAACCTGCGCTGCGACCTTCTCGGCAGTTCCGTGCGGGTCAGCGAGATCGTGCCCGGCCGGGTGCAGACGGCGCTCTACCGCACCTCCATTCCCGGCAACCAGGCGAATGCGGTGCTCTACGACGGCTATCGGCCGATCCAGCCGGAAAACATCGCCCAGATCGTCCATGACGTGATCGTGCTTCCCGTGCATGTCGACGTCGCCCGCATCGAGGTGTTCCCGACCGATCAGGCGACCGGCGGTGGCACGATGGTAAAATTCGAGGCATAGGGCATTTCCGGCCGAAGCGGCGTCGCTTCGGCGTCGGACAATGCGGCGCAACAAAACTGGATCGGGAAGAAGTCGATGACCGGCATAGACGATAAGCCGCAGCAGAGCGCCGAAGCCGCACCGGACCCGGTTAGTTACTACCGGCCGGTCGCAATCCGCTCCGTCCTGGCCGCCCATGCCATGATCCCGCGCGTTGACATCCAGTTGTCGCCGGACCCTTCGCCCGCCATGACCGCGCTCCTGCCGGCAGGCTTCCATACCATCGTGGAGGATTGAACGATGGCGCTCCCCGCATCCACGCGGCTCGGTTTCATCGGCACCGGCACGATCACGGAAGCGATCGTCACCGGCATCTTGTCCGATGGAGAGGATCTGCCCGACATCATCGTCTCGCCGCGCTCGGCTGCGACAGCCGGCAGGCTTGCCGCCCGTTCGCCGAAGGTGCGCATCGCCGGCGACAACCGGCAGGTCGTCGACGAGGCGGACATGGTTTTCCTGGCGATCCGGCCGGATGTGGCGGAAGAGGTCGTGCGTGCCCTGCATTTCCGGCCGGGACAACTGGTCGTCAGTCTTGTGGCGACAGCCGACCACGAAAGCCTGCGTCAATGGATCGATGCGCCGGTGGAGATCGTGCGCGCCGTGCCCTTGCCCTTCGTCGCGACGCGCAGCGGCGTCACCGTCGTTTTCCCGCCGGCACCGGCTGTCGAAGCCTTCTTCGCCGCCCTTGGCACGGCAGTACCGTGCCGGTCGGTCGAGGAGTTCGCGTTGCTGACAACGGCGAGTACGCTGATGGGGTCCTATTTCGGCATCATGGACCACGTCGTCGGCTGGCTGGGGGAAAAAGGCATGCCGACGGAACAGGCAAGGGCTTATCTCGCGCCGCTGTTTTCCAGCCTATCCGCGGTCGCTGTGAACGCACCGTCGCGTTCGCTGGAGGATCTTCGCCACGAATATTCCACCAAGGGCGGCTTGAACGAGCAGATGTTCGTCCGTTTCCACGCGCATGGCGGCACGGACGCCTTGACCACGGCGCTCGAAAGCGTCCTTGACCGGGTCCGCAAGCGCTGATGATGTCCGCCGGGGATCGCAATTCTCCGTGGCCGGGAACAAGTGGCGCCGCTTCGCCGTTGAGGCAGCGGATCGGCAAAGCCGGTCTCGTGCACCCAACGACCAAGGAGAATGGATATGGCGACCAACGCCGGTTCACCGCAGGCCAAGGCAGGCCAGAATAATCCCAAGGGCGCAAATCCCGAAAAGAAGGCTTCGGGCAGCAAGCCCAACAATACCGGCAATGCGTCCGGCGTACATGGCGGCACAAACGAGCATCATGTGAATGCCGCCGCGAAGAAGGACACCAAAAAGCATTGAGGTGCTCGAAAGCCCGCTTTCTGCGGACTTTCGAGCCGGCAGGCAGCCTAACCGCGGCCGCTTCGCCTCTATGCACCTTTTTTCGACGATTGTATATCCATAACCGACCGCACCTTGTTCGCCAGGTCTTCGACCGTGAAGGGCTTGGCGAGCAGGTGCGTGTCCGGTTCCAGGATGCCGTTGTGATTGCATTGCGCGTATATCGGGTGGTGTACAGCACGGGGATGCCGATCCCCTTTCCCAGAAGGGTGTGAACCCGTCGGCTGCACGGTCGGAGCTGTTTTCGGCGGCCTGCAGGAGATGGGCATCATCATTCTGGACGGACACGTCGGCAAACCTATGCTTGGCCTGAGCCGAGGAATCAATGGATTTGACTTGTTCACATGGATCCCGTAGCTGGCCGCTATCAAAAATGACACCACCTGCGGGCGCAGGCACGATACAGGTTCGGCGCCTGTCGTCGCACGCCGTCCGGGGTGCCCATCCCCGCGCGTATTCGATCGGTAAATGGCCGACGCAACTGTTGGGCTTCGAAAGCGTTCTGGCTGTCGATCGTGGCACTCAAGCGGAGCAGTTTCATGCGCATTTCTGATTTCTTTTGCCGTTTCTCCAATGTGGTCGCCGATGCCAGCGGCAAGCCCGCGACATTCGTCCTCGCCCTCGCGGTGATCCTTGCCTGGGCCGTCGCAGGCCCGATTTTCGGATTTTCGGAGACGTGGCAACTGGTGGTCAACACCGGCACCACGATCGTCACCTTCCTGATGGTGTTCATCCTGCAAAATTCCCAGAACCGGGACGGCAAGGCGTTGCAGGCGAAGCTGGACGAGTTGATTCTGACCAGTTCGGCCGAAAACCGCTTCATGGGCATCGAAAAACTCGATGAGAGCGAATTGCGGCGCCTGACACATATGCTCAAGGAAGCGGCCGACAGCGAGCCTGACAACCACCTGGAGCACAAGATGAGCCGGCTGGCTCAAAAACACGCGTCCGGCGAGGTTCAATAAGGCGCAGGCCCCATCGGCGTTACGTCCGGTCGCAAAACATGCTCGTCGCGTGGCCGCACGATTGACGACGCGATCCCCGGAACAGTCAAGCAGCGGTTTACCTTTCGCAGCTAATAGTAAGGATACGCTGGGTTTTTGCGCTGCCGGCGCGCACACTTAACTCGTTTTCAGGTGGATAAATGTCCGAGACATTCGATTCAGACGTCTTCAACCTCTCGCCAATCGCGATGTGGATGGAGGATTTCAGTGATGTCAAAGTCCTCTTCGATCTCTGGCGTTCGCAAGGAGTAACGGATATCCGCGCTTTCCTGTGCGAAGATACCGCTCGCATCACCCAATGTTCGGCGCGGATCCGGCTGTTGAACGTCAACGCCAAGACGCTCGAACTTTTCGAAGCCACCGATCTCGATCATCTCCGGAACAATTTGCACCAGGTCTTCCGGGACGATATGCTGGAAACGCATGTCAACGAACTGGCCGATCTCTTCGACGGAAAGCAGACGTTTTCCAGCACCACCGTCAACTACACCCTTTCGGGCCGGCGTCTGGATATCCAGCTGCGGGGCGCGGTGCTGCCGGGCCATGAAGATACGCTGGGCAAACTTCTGTTGACCACCGAAGACATCACGGTGCGTGAAGATGCGCGCCGGGCGGAGATCGCACAGAGGCTTTATGCCGAAGGCATTTTCGAATATTCGCCGGTATCGCTGTGGATCGAGGATTTCAGCGGCGTCAAGGTGTTGATCGAAACAGTCCGCGACCGTGGCATTAGCGATTTCCGCACATTCATGGATGTGCATCCGGAGTTCGTCCGGCAGTGCATGAGCGAAATCCATGTGATCGACGTCAACCAAGCGACGCTCGACCTGTTCTGCGCGCCGGATCAACTGAGCCTGCTCCAGCGCATCGGCGAGATTTTCCGTGACGACATGGAGAAGCCGTTCCGCGAGCAGTTGATGGAGCTTTGGAACAACAACCTCTATCATCATCGCGAGGTCATCAACTACGCGCTGGACGGGGCGGTGCGCCATCTCCTCTTACATTTCTCGGTGTTTCCCGGCTACGAGGACAGCTGGTCCCGCGTCCAGGTCGCTCTGACCGACATCACCGCCCGGAAAAAGGCCGAAGCCTATCTCGAATATCTCGGCAAGCACGATGTTTTGACCAAGCTTTACAACCGCGCCTTCTATGTCGACGAGATCAACCGGCTGGAGCGGAAGTCGCTTCGCCCGGTCTCGGCGATCATGATCGACCTGAACGGACTGAAGGACGCCAACGACCAGCTCGGCCACGATGCCGGCGACGCCCTGTTGCGGCGCTTCGGGGAAATCCTCAACGGCGCGGTTTCGAGGCCGAATTGCGCCGCGCGGATCGGCGGCGACGAGTTCGCGGTGCTGATGCCCGGGACGGACGCCAAGGCGGCAAATGCCATGATGGAAACCATCAACGAACTGCTGAAGATCAACAACCAGTTCTATTCGAGTGCGCCGCTCAGCGCGTCATTCGGTGTCGCGACGAACGAACCCGGTGAAAGCATGGAATCCCTCGTCAGGCGGGCCGACCTGCTGATGTACGAGCAGAAAAAGGTCTATTACGAAACCAGGCGGATCGACACCGGCCCGATGACGCGCCGCGTTTCGTGAACCGGGCGATCCGAGAAGGTTAGGCGCGACCGATATCGCAAGCGGAAAAAACCGCTTGCGATGGCAGCAGGCAAGGCTTTGCTGCCTCATGGTCTGCAGGGCTTGCTCTACCGCCAGCCGAGCGCCGGGGCGATGTGTGTGAGAATCGACTCGATCACATGGGCGTTGTATTCGACGCCAAGCTGGTTCGGCACGGTCAGAAGCAGCGTATCGGCTTCGGCGATGGCTTCATCCTCTGCAAGCTGCTTGATCAATATGTCGGGTTCTTCCGCATAGGAGCGCCCGAAGATCGCGCGGGTGTTTTCGTCGATATAGCCTATCGAATCCTGTTCCTTGCCGCCGCGGCCGAAATAGGCGCGGTCGAGGTCGTTGACCAGCGCAAAGATGCTGCGGCTGACCGAGACGCGCGGCGCGCGGCTGTGGCCTGCCTCCTTCCAGGCATCACGATAGGCGCGGATCTGCGCCGCCTGCTGGATATGGAAGGGTTCGCCGGTCTCGTCGTTCTTCAAGGTCGAGCTTTGAAGGTTCATGCCGAGCCTGGCGGCCCAGACGGCCGTCGCATTCGAGCTTGCGCCCCACCAGATCCGCTCGCGCAATCCTTCGGAATGCGGTTCGAGGCGCAGCAGGCCCGGCGGGTTGGGGAACATCGGATGCGGGTTGGGCTTGGCAAAACCCTCGCCCTTCAGGAGCTGCAGCAGGACTTCCGCATGGCTCCGGCCCATGTCGGCATCGCTCGTGCCTTCCTGTGGCTGGAAGCCGAAATAACGCCAGCCGTCGATGACCTGTTCGGGCGAGCCGCGGCTGATGCCAAGCTGCAGGCGTCCGCCGGCGATCAGGTCGGCGGCGCCGGCGTCTTCTGCCATGTAGAATGGGTTTTCGTAGCGCATGTCGATCACGGCGGTGCCGATCTCGATGGTTTTCGTCTTCGCCCCGACCGCCGCCAGAAGCGGGAAGGGCGAAGCAAGCTGGCGGGCGAAATGGTGGACACGGAAATAGGCGCCGTCCGCGCCGAGTTCTTCGACGGCGACGGCAAGATCGATCGACTGGAGCAACGTATCGCCGGCAGAGCGGGTCTGCGATTGCGGCGAGGGTGTCCAGTGGCCGAAGGAAAGGAAACCGATTTTCTTCATGAGACAGCCTTGATGTTCGTTTGGCCCGGGAGCCTACAAGATGGGAAGCGACATCCGCCATGATAAGAGCGTTGAACGGTCTGTTCAGCGATCCGGTTTTCCCGGCGGCAGGCGCCGCGTCCAATCGCGCGTCTCCTGCGCCATGCGGGCAAGATGCTGGGCGGCCGTATATCCGGAAACACTCTTGCGCGGTTTCAGATCGTGGTCGCCGTCCTCCAGCCAGAGCAATGAGATCGATGGCGACAGCCTATAGGCGCCGACCTCGTCGCGCGTCCCGAATTCGTCAAGCGTGCCCTGGATGATGAGGGCGGGTGTTTTCAGGGGCTCCAGATGGGCCGTGCGCAATTGCGCCGGCTTGCCGGGCGGATGAAAGGGATAACCCAGGCAGACGAGGCCGGCGATGACGCCTTCCGCGTACAGGGGATCGGCCACCATGCTGGCGACACGGCCGCCCATGGACTTTCCACCGATGATCAGTTTTCCCTTGACCGGCAGGGCGGAGACTGCGTGCCGGTATTCCGGTATCAGCAGTTCCGCCTTCGGCGGCGGCTTGCGCGAGGATGATTCCCGGCGCGCCGCCATGTAACCGAATTCGAAACGGGCGACGCGCATGCCTGCCGCTGCCAAGGCAGCCGTGGCCGCCGTCATCGACGCCGAATCCATCGGCGCGCCGGCGCCGTGCGCCAAAAGCACGGTCACTTCGGCGTCGTCGGGACCATCGAAAAGGAAAACCGGCTGCAAGCATGTCTCCCGGACTGGAGGAAGGCGCACGCCTGTCATACAGTGATCGGGCCGCACACCAAAGGCAAAAACGCTCATGCGCCTGTTTCCTCACCAATGCATTGCGTGAAAATACATTCACCAGATTTATGAAAATAATGCGATATATAAATTTGCTTGCTGTTGAGCGGCGCGTAATGTGGGCCGTCATAAAGAAACGCGCCAGAGGGCTTCCCATGTCGATCAAGATTGCGGCGATTGCCGCCAACCTCGTTCTCGCCACGCTCGTGGCGGTATCGCCGGCCAAGGCCGAAGAGCCGCTGAAGATCAAGATTGCGACCGAGGGCGCCTATCCGCCCTTCAACTCCGTCGATACGGCCGGCAAGCTCATCGGCTTCGACGTCGATATCGCCAACGCGCTGTGCGCCGAGCTGAAGGCCGAATGCGAACTCGTGGCGCAGGATTGGGACGGCATCATCCCCGGCCTGCTGGCCAAGAAATACGACGTGATCATCGCCTCGATGTTCATCACCGAGGAGCGCAAGCAGAGCGTCGATTTCACCAAGCCTTATTACAAGGCGGCCATGACCTACGTCATGAAGAAGGGCGACGACGCCTCCGTTCTCGACAAGCCCGATCTCGGCGGCAAGTCGGTCGGTGTGCAGGCGGGAACGACGCAGGCCGCTTTCGTGGAAGCCGCGCATCCGGATGCCGACATCAAGCAGTATCCGACCCAGGACGAAGTCAACCTCGACCTTGCTGGTGGCCGCCTCGACATGCAGGTCGGCGATCTCGTGCCGATGCTCGAATGGACGGAAAAGACCGAGGACGGCAAGTGCTGCGTCCTGACGGGCAAGCCGATCACCGATCCGAAATATGTCGGCGAAGGCGTCGGCATGGCGATCCGCAAGGAGGACGGTGCCCTCAAGGAAAAGCTGAACGGTGCCCTTGACGCCATCGTCGCCAACGGCGTCTACAAGTCGATCAACGACAAGTATTTCTCGCTCGATATCTACAAGATGGAGTGATGCCTTTCCCGGTTCCGGGCGGCGGATCGCCGTCCGGGGCAGGTTCTCCTTGACGGATCGATCCCCATGACATCGGAAATCTTCGTGCTCGGCGCCGGCATTGTCGGCGTCAGCGTGGCATTGCATCTGCAGCAACGCGGCCGCGATGTCGTTCTCGTCGACCGCAATGCGCCCGGTGAAGGCGCAAGTTTCGGCAATGCCGGCCTGATCGAGCGAGCGAGCGTCATTCCTTATGCCATCCCGCGCGACTGGAGAGCCCTGCTCGGTCACGCCTCGAACCGGAATGCAGCGGTTCGCTACGACCCCGCCTTCCTGCCGCGGATCGCGCCATGGCTGCTCGGCTACTGGCGCGCCTCGCATCCCGACCGGCTGGCGACGATCGCCGGCGAACTTCTGCCGTTGATCGAAGCCTGTCTTGGCGAGCATGAACGGCTGGTCGAGGCTGCCGGCCTGTCGCACCTGCTGCGCCGTGACGGCTGGATCGAAGTCGTCCGCAGCGCCGCGACGCTGGACGAGGCCGGCCGCCGGTCGTCCGAGATGCGCTCCGGTTATGGCCTCGTCTCCGATGTGCTCGACCGGCAGGCACTTGCACGCCTGGAGCCCGCCCTGCTCCCGGCTGCGGTCGGCGGCATCCATTGGCGCGATCCGTTTACCGTTTCCGATCCCGGCGCCCTGACGAAGGGATATGCAACGCTGTTCGAAATGCGTGGCGGCACGATCCGGCGCGAAGCCGTCAGTCGCATCGCGCCGGATCGTGCCGGCTGGCGGATCGTCACGGAGAATGCTTCCCATCGCTCCGGCGCGGTGGTGGTAGCACTCGGCGTCCATTCGAACACACTGCTTTCACCGCTCGGATATCGCGTTCCCCTCGTCGGCAAGCGGGGATACCACATGCATTTTCGCCCGGAAGGCGAGGCGACGTTGCGCCACGCCGTTCTCGACGAGGAGATCGGCTACGTCATGTCGCCGATGGCGGCGGGCATCCGCCTGACGACCGGCGTCGAGCTTGCCGCGCCGGACGCGCCGGCAAACCGCGTCCAGCTGGATCGCGCCGAGCGACGGGCGCGCGAAATCTTCCCGCTTGGTAAGCCTGTCGAAGACAAGCCGTGGATCGGCCTGCGTCCCGCCACGCCGGACATGAAACCGGTGATCGGCCCGGCACGCCGGCATCCGGGTCTCTGGCTTGCCTTCGGCCATGCGCATCACGGCCTGACGCTCGGCCCGGCGACCGGCCGCCTGCTGGCCGAACTGATGACGGGCGAGACACCCTTCGCCGATCCTTCGCCTTTCGACATCGCCCGGTTTCTCTGATAGGTGCCATAGCCGTATCAGCGGGATGTCGGCATGCGAAACGAACGGTTCTTGAGGGATCTCGACTGGAACCTGATCTTCATCTTTCAGGTCATCGTCGAGGCCGGCGGTATCACCGCCGCCGCGGAACGGCTTTTACGAACGCAACCCAGCGTTTCCAATGCGCTCGGCCGGCTGGAAGCGGCGGTCGGGCACCGGCTGATCCATCGCGCCCGCGGCACCTTCCGGCTCACCGAATACGGCCAGCTTTTCCATGAGGAGACGTTGCGTGTCGTGCACGGCGTCGAACGGATCGCCGACCTTGCCTCCGATGCGGCCGAACCCAACCGTTACCTGCGCCTGCTCGTCGCCAACCATATCGACTCCGCCACCTTCGACCGGGCGCTGCAGACATTCAACACGCGCCAGCCGGGCGTAAAAATCGAGATCGAGACGGCGCCTTCCGGTGTCGTCGTCGAACGGGTTCGGGCCGCCGATGCCGCCATCGGCCTGTGCATCCTCAACCGGGCGCTGCCCGATCTTGCCTGCCGTTACCTCGGCTCCAGCCGCATGGCCTTCTATTGCGGCCGCCGCCACCCGCTGTTCGGCCACGAGGCGCTGACGCTCGACGATCTCGATGCGCACAACTACATTTCGTTCGAAAGCGACCATCTGGAAGCGGGCCTTGATGCGGTGGCGCGGGTCGGCATCGGCAATCGCTTTCGCGACAACCGGATCGCCAGTTCGGCCAATGACGAGGAGGTCCTGCGGCTGATCGAGGCGGGCATTGGTTTCGGGCCGCTGAACGTGTCAATGGGGGCCTTGTATGCCAGGGAAGGGCGGCTCTGGCAGCTGCCACCCTACGAAGACCTGCCGACCGTGCGGACCTATCTCATCACCAACCCCGCCCGGTCGATGACACGGGAAGACGTGACCTTTATCGATGTCGTCGAGGCGATCCGCGACGCTGAAGGCAGCCGCTGAGGACAGGGGCGCAAACTGAAAAATCGAAAAATACCTCTTGTTCCTCTAGTGGCTAGAGGTCGTAGAACCTGTTTTGTAAACAGGAGAACCGACCGATGACCACGCCTTTGCAGACACGTTTCCGGGTTGACGGCATGGATTGCGCGTCTTGCGCCAGCAAGATCGACACGGCGGTGCGGCGTATGCCCGGCGTCGCCGACGTCTCCGTGTCGGTGACGTCAGGGACGATGACGGTCAGCCACGACGAAGCCAGCGACCTCGAGGCCATCGGCAAGAAGGTGTCTGGGCTCGGTTACGACGTGGCCCGATTGGCGCCACGGGAGGTTGGTCAGCCGCAGGAGGCGCACGCCCACGGTCCGTCCTGTAACCATGATCACGATGCGCACGCCCACGATCACGCGCATGGTGAATTGCATCGTCACGATCATGATCACACTCCTCCGGCTGCGAGGCAGGCCGTCGCCGAGATCGAGGGATTGCATGGTCACGACCACGGTCCGAGCGAAGGCCCGTGGTGGAAGAGCCGCAAGGGCCGGCTGACGATCATGGCCGGTGCGGCGGTCGCCGTCGCTTACGGCATCGGCCATCTTTTCCCGGCGATCGGTCCTTATGCTTTTGCCGCGGCCATGCTGGTCGGCCTGCTGCCGATCGCCAGGCGGGCGATCATGGCGGCCATGGCCGGCACGCCGTTTTCCATCGAGATGCTGATGACGATCGCCGCCGTCGGCGCGCTCCTCATCAATGCCACGGAAGAGGCGGCCATGGTGGTCTTCCTGTTTCTCGTCGGCGAATTGCTGGAAGGCGTGGCCGCCGGCAAGGCCCGCGAGAGCATCAAGGCATTGACAAAATTGGTGCCGAAAACCGCCCTCGTCGAGGAAGATGGCAAGGTCAGCGAGGTCCCGGCGGAAAAACTCGCCGTCGGCGCGGTGATCCTGATGCGCCCCGGCGACCGCATTTCCGCCGACGGGGTAATCGTTTCAGGCGACAGCGCCATCAACGAGGCGCCCGTCACCGGCGAAAGCGTGCCTGTCCGCAAGGAGACCGGTGACACTGTCTTCGCCGGGACTGTGAACGGCGATGCCGCCCTTCGCATCCGCGTCACCGCCGCCGCCGAGGACAACACCATCGCCCGTGTCGTCCGTCTCGTCGAGGAAGCGCAGGAATCCAAGGCGCCGACGGAGCGGTTCATCGACCGGTTCTCGAAATATTATACGCCGGGCGTCGTGGTCGTCGCCGCTCTGGTGGCGGTCCTTCCGCCGCTGGTCGCCGGTGCTTCGTGGTCCGAATGGGTCTACAAGGGCCTGGCGATCCTGCTGATCGGCTGCCCCTGCGCTCTGGTGATCTCGACGCCGGCGGCGATTGCCGCGGCATTGTCGGCCGGGGCGCGCCGCGGGTTACTGGTCAAGGGCGGCGCCGTGCTCGAAGGCCTCGGCAAGCTCACGGCAATCGCGCTCGACAAGACCGGCACGCTGACCGAAGGCCAGCCGAAAGTCACCGACATCATCGCTTTCGGCAAGGATGCGCCCTCGACGCTTCGCCTGGCCGCAGCGCTGGAAGTCGGCTCCAGCCATCCGCTGGCGATGGCAATCTTCACCGAGGCGAAAAACCGGGGCATCGACATTCCGCCTTCCACCGATGCCAAGGCCCTGGGTGGCAAGGGCGTGACGGCGACGGTCGAGGGCGAGGCGGTGTTCCTCGGCTCGCCCAAGGCTGCGGCGGAACAGGTGGCGGTCTCGGCAGAACAGGCCGCAACCATCGCTGCGCTCAATGACGAGGGCAAGACCGTATCGCTGCTGATAACCGGCGGCGTGCTGGCCGGCGCGATCGCCATGCGCGACGAACCGCGGGCAGACGCGGTTTCGGGCCTGAAGGCGCTCACCGATGCCGGCATCCGCACCGTGATGCTGACGGGCGACAACAAGCGGACGGCAACGGCCATCGGCAAGACGCTCGGCATCGACGTCCGCGCCGAACTGATGCCCGAGGACAAGCAGCGCATCGTCGGCGAACTGCAGAAACAGGGTCTTGTCGTCGGCAAGGTGGGCGACGGCATCAACGATGCGCCGGCGCTGGCGGCAGCCGACATCGGCATCGCCATGGGCGGCGGCACGGATGTGGCGCTGGAAACCGCCGATGCCGCCGTGCTTCACGGCCGGGTGGGGGACGTGGCGTTGATGGTGGACCTGTCGAAGCGCACCATGCGCAACATCGTCCAGAACATCACCATGTCGCTCGGCCTCAAGGCGGTGTTCCTGGTCACGACGATTGCCGGCATCACCGGCCTGTGGCCGGCCATCCTCGCCGATACGGGCGCCACGGTGCTGGTGACGATGAACGCGCTCCGGCTGCTGCGGCCGATCCGGTAGTGGGACTCATGCTTGCGGAATGAGGGGGCGCCACACGGCAAAACCTCACCTTGTCTCGCCCCCTCATCCGACCCTTCGGGCCACCTTCTCCCCCACGGGGGAGAAGGGGAAGGAGCCAGCCTTACCGCAGGCGTCCGTTCGCACGGGCATCGGCAACCAGCGCAGCGAGCGCGCAGGAGAGCAGCCGTGTCCGCTCGCTGTCGGCGCGGCTCGTCAGGATCACCGGCACCCGGGCACCGAGCACGATGCCGGCCGCCTCGGCGCCACCGAGGAAGGTCAGTTGTTTGGCCAGCATGTTGCCGGCCTCGATATCCGGCACGACGAGAATGTCGGCATGGCCGGCGACCACGGAAACGATGCCTTTTTCCCTGGCGGCTTCGGGGCTGATGGCATTGTCGAAGGCCAGCGGGCCGTCGATGAGGCAGCCGGTGATCTGCCCGCGCTCCGCCATCTTGCAGAGTGCCGCGGCATCCAGCGTCGCTTGCATTTTCGGGTTGACGGTTTCGACGGCCGCCAGAACCGCCACCTTCGGCGGCGTAGCCTCGCCGAAAACGATGCGCCAGAGATCGACGGCGTTCTGCACGATATCGGCCTTCACCTGCAGGTCGGGCAATATGTTGACGGCCGCATCGGTGATGATGAAGGGTTTCGGGTAGGAGGCGATGCTCATCAGGTAGGAATGCGAGATGCGCCGCTCCGTGCGCAGCCCGGCATCGGCCTTCACGATGGCGCCGAGCAGTTCGTCCGTATGCAGCGATCCCTTCATGATGACATCGACCTGGCGGCCTGCGGCCAGTTCCGCCGCCTTGGCGGCTGCGGCATGGCTGTGCTCGACATCGACGATGTCCCAGCCGGCGATATCGATCGATGCCTCCTGCGCTGCGGCGACAATTTTTGCCACGGGGCCGATCAGCACCGGTACGATCAGCTTTTCCCGAACCGACTCCGCGGCGGCCTCGATGACATTGGCTTTCACGGGGTGAACGATTGCCGTCCGCGTCGGGGAAAGGGTCTGGCAGAGTGCGAGGATCGCGTCGGTCTGTTGGCTCATCGGTGGTTCTGTCGCTCCGGTTTCCTAGGGGTCGAGACGCCTGTCTAGGGAAGCAGGCGTCGGGCCGGACGGACTATAGGCAGCGAATCATGAAAATCCAGAGACGGGTATGCCGGTTTACCGTGATGTCTTTCGATCGTTTCGATCATCCGGAATGGGTGGGGAGGGGCTTGCATCAATGATATACTCATTATACCAGTATGCCGATTTCGCCGGTGACACATGCCGCCGGCGCAGAATACCAGCGGAGAGGAACCGTCGGCATGATCGTCGTCACCTATCGGATCGAGACACCCGGCAGCATCGAGGCCATGGCGGAGAAGATCGCCAGCGACCAGTCCACGGGCACCTTCGTGCCGGTGCCGGGGGAGACGCCGGAACTGAAAGCGCGCGTCGCCGCCCGCGTGCTGGACATCCGCCCGCTGGCCGATGCCGAGTGCCCGTCCTGGCCGGAAGCTGCGGATGATCAACGACCGCTCTGCCGCGCCGATGTCGATATCGGCTTTCCGCTGGAAGCGATCGGTACGGATCTCTCGGCGTTGATGACGATTGCCGTTGGCGGCATCTTTTCCATTCGCGGTTTTACAGGGCTGCGCATCGTTGACCTGAAACTGCCGGAAGCCTTTCGCGGTGCCTATCCCGGCCCGCAATTCGGCATGCCGGGCAGCCGGCGGCTGACCGGCGTCGAAGGTCGGCCGATCATTGGCACCATCGTCAAGCCGGCGCTCGGACTGCGGCCGCACGAGACCGCCGAACTGGTCGGCGAACTGATCTCATCAGGCGTCGATTTCATCAAGGATGACGAAAAGCTGATGAGCCCGGCCTATTCGCCACTAAAAGAGCGGGTGGCCGCCATCATGCCGAAAATCCTCGATCACGAACAGAAGACCGGCAAGAAGGTCATGTATGCCTTCGGCATCTCCCACACCGATCCGGATGAAATGATGCGCAACCACGATCTGGTGGCGGAAGCCGGCGGCAATTGCGCCGTGATCAACATCAACTCGATCGGAATGGGCGGCGTGGCTTTTCTCCGCAAGCGGTCGCGCCTCGTCCTGCATGCGCATCGCAACGGCTGGGACGTGCTGACCCGCCATCCTGGCATCGGCTTCGATTTCCGCGTCTGGCAGCAGTTCTGGCGCCTGCTCGGCGTCGACCAGTTCCAGATCAACGGCATCGGCGTCAAATATTGGGAGCCGGACGACAGTTTCGTCTCCTCCTTCGAGGCTGTGACGACGCCGCTGTTCGACAAGAGCGATTGCGCCCTGCCGGTCGCCGGCTCCGGCCAATGGGGCGGCCAGGCGCCGGAAACCTATCGTCGCACCGGACGCACCACCGACCTGCTGTATCTCTGCGGCGGCGGCATCGTCAGCCATCCGCAAGGTCCGGCTGCCGGCGTGCGGGCCGTGACCCAGGCATGGGAGGCGGCCGTCGCCGACATCCCGCTGGAAACCTATGCCAAGGACCATCCCGAACTGGCCGCCTCGCTGAAAAAATTCGGCGGCAGCAAGGAGTCGTAAACGCCATGGCCCCTCTTCTGACCTATTATGGCGACGATTTCACCGGCTCCACCGATGTCATGGAGGCGCTCTCCGCCAATGGCGTCGAGACCGTGCTGTTCCTCGGCATTCCGGGCGACGACCTTCTCCAGCGCTTTTCCCATTGTCGCGCCATCGGCATCGCCGGAACCAGCCGCAGCGAGACGCCGGAATGGATGGAGGCGCGGCTGACGCCGGTCTTTCGCTGGCTGAAATCGCGCGATGCCGCGATCTGCCATTACAAGGTCTGCTCCACCTTCGATTCCAGCCCGGCCATCGGCAATATCGGCAGGGCGGTGGAAATCGGCAAGGCGATCTTCGACCAGCCCTATGTGCCGCTGGTCGTCGGTGCGCCGCAGCTGAAGCGCTACACGGCATTCGGCAACCTGTTCGCCGCCTATCAGGGCGAGATCCATCGTATCGACCGGCATCCGGTGATGAGCCGCCATCCGGTTACGCCGATGCGGGAGGCGGATCTCGGCCGGCATCTTTCCGAGCAGACGGCGCTGCCGACCGGCGTTGTCGACCGGGTTACCCAGGCCTTGCCGGACGCCGCGACGCGCGTGGCGCAATTCTGCGCCGGGCAGCGCGGCATGGTGCTGTTCGATGTCGACGGTCCCGAAACGCAGGCCAGCGCCGGCCGCCTGTTGTGGCAGCTGCGGCGCCCGGACGGCTGGTTCGTCGCCGGTTCCTCCGGCGTTGAATATGCCTTGCTGTCCGCCTGGAGACAGGAGGGCCTGACGGCTGGCGCAACAGAGTTCCCGCTACCCGGCAAGGCGGACCGCATCGCCGTGGTCTCCGGCAGCGTTTCCCCGACGACGGAACGGCAGATCCGCACGGCCGCGCAGTCGGGTTTCGAGCCCGTCGCCGTCGATCCGTTGGACCTGCTGGGCGAAAACGCCGGGACAGCCGTCGAGCGTGCCGTTGCCGCCGGCCTCGATGTTCTGGCTCGTGGTCTCAGCCCTATCCTCTACACGGCGCTCGGCCCGTCGGCTGACCGGGGCGGCGAGATCGACCGCATCCCCGGCAGCCGGCATGCGCTGGGCCGCCTGCTCGGCACGATGCTCTGCCGCATGGTCGAGCAGGCGCAGTTGAAACGGGCCGTCATTGCCGGCGGCGACACGTCGAGCCACGCGCTCAAGGAATTGCATGTCGATGCCCTGACGACGCTCCTTCCGCTGCCGCAGACACCGGGATCGCCGCTCTGCACCGCCCACGGCGATTTCGCCGCCACCAACGGGCTGCAGATCGCCTTGAAGGGCGGGCAAGTCGGCTCCGATGGATATTTTGCGCAGATCCGCGATGGGCTCGCGGCTTCATGCGTGGATGCGGTGAAAAAGTCGACCACATCATGATATGCTGATTGACTCATTATACCAGTTGATTATAGTTCCCCAAAACAAATACAGGTGAGGAAACATGACTTCGATCGCGTTGTTTGGCGCCGGCGGCAAGATGGGCTATCGGCTGGCCAAGAATCTCAAGAGCTCGCGTTTCGACGTGCGCCACGTCGAGGTCAGCGATGCCGGCAAGGCAAGGCTTCAGAACGATCTCGGCCTGTCCTGCGTGCCGGTGGATGAAGCCCTCAACGGTGCCGACGTGGTGATCCTCGCCGTTCCGGATACGGCCATCGGCAAGGTTGCGGCCGGCATCGTCGACAAGCTGCCGGCCGGCACCATGGTCGTGGCCCTCGATGCGGCAGCACCGTTTGCCGGTCATCTGCCTGTCCGCGGCGATCTCACCTATTTCGTGACGCATCCGTGCCATCCGCCGATCTTCAACGACGAAACGGACATGCAGGCGAAGAAGGACCATTTCGGTGGCCTGTTCGCCAAGCAGCACATCGTCTCTGCGCTGATGCAGGGTCCCGAGGAGGCCTATGGGCTCGGCGAAGAAATCGCCAAGGTTATCTGGGCGCCGGTCATGCGGTCGCACCGTGTTACCGTCGAGCAGATGGCGATGCTGGAGCCCGGCCTTTCGGAAACCGTCTGCGCCTCGCTGCTCGTCGTCATGCGCCAGGCCATGGATGAATGCGTCGCCCGCGGTGTACCGGCGGAAGCTGCCCGCGACTTCCTGCTCGGCCACATGAACGTTCTCGGTGCCGTGATCTTCAAGGAAGTCGACGGCGTGTTCTCCGATGCCTGCAACAAGGCGATCGAATTCGGCATCCCCGCGCTGATGCGCGACGACTGGAAGAATGTTTTCGAACCGGCGGAAATCGCCGAAAGCATCCGCCGTATTACCTGATTTTTATTTGCCGGGGGAATGTCTCCCCCGGCCGCCATCTGTCCTGCAGGGAGCGGGGCTGATTTTTCACTTGGGAGGATAAACATGAAATTGACTCGCAGACTGACTCTGGCCGCGTTTGCCGCAACGCTCGCGCTCGGCACAGCCATGCCGGCTTTTGCCGCCGATCTTATCGCCATCATCACCCCGTCGCACGACAACCCGTTCTTCAAGGCAGAAGCCGTCGGCGCCGAAGCAAAGGCAAAGGAACTGGGCTACGAGGCGCTCGTGCTGGTTCATGACGACGACGCCAACAAGCAAAGCCAGTTGATCGATACCGCCATCGGCCGCGGCGCCAAGGCGATCATCCTCGACAACGCCGGCGCCGATGCTTCGGTCGCCGCTGTCCAGAAGGCCAAGGATGCAGGCATCCCGTCCTTCCTGATCGACCGCGAAATCAATGCCAGCGGCGTTGCCGTCTCGCAGATCGTTTCGAACAACTATCAGGGCGCGCAGCTCGGTGCCGAAGAATTCGTCAAGCTGATGGGCGAGAAGGGCAACTATGTCGAGCTCGTCGGCAAGGAATCCGACACCAACGCCGGCATCCGCTCCAAGGGTTACCACGACGTCATCGACGAATATCCGGACCTGAAGATGGTCGCCCAGCAATCGGCCAACTGGAGCCAGACGGAAGCCTACTCCAAGATGGAAACCATCCTGCAGGCCAATCCGGACATCCAGGGCGTCATCGCCGGCAATGACACGATGGCCATGGGCGCAATCGCAGCCCTCCAGGCTGCCGGCAAGAAGGACGTCATCGTCGTCGGCTTCGACGGCTCCAACGACGTTCGCGACTCGATCAAGTCGGGCGGCATCAAGGCAACCGTCCTGCAGCCGGCCTACGCACAGGCCCAGATGGCTGTCCAGCAGGCACACGACTACATTACGTCGGGCAAGAAGCCGGCTGAAGAAAAGCAGCTGATGGATTGCGTGCTCATCAACGCCGACAACGCTGGCAAGCTCGAAACCTTCGCGCTGGCACAGTAACATCTCCCAAGCTGACGACGCGGAGGGGCTTGCTCCTCCGCGTCCTTCATTGTCGCCGGAGCTTATCCCATGCACATCAGGGCTGTCGCCATGATCCTGCTCGCAGCCGCCTTTGCGTTGCCGGGCTGCAAATTTGTCAAGACGGCCGATCAAGCCAGGAATGCTGCGGCCAATGCCTTCGATCCCGACAAGGCGGTGGCCGATATCTGGGATTCGAAGGTCGTTCCTTATCTCGAAACGCGCGGCGCCCCGATCAAGGACGTGCTGGCGCTGGCTGCCATCGACGTGGATGGAGCCGGCCAGAAGTATGGCTACAAGGCCAAGCAGGGCAATGCGCCCTGGACCTTCATCGCCAAGGTCGACGGCGTGGTTGTCGCGGAAGAAACCAAGTCGCGCGCCGCCTATGTCGACGTCGACGTCGATGGTGATGCCAAGGCGGATGTTCGCGTTTCTATCGGCCCGGCGATCCGTGGCACGGCGCTGCGCGACAGCCTCGATTTCATCGACTTCAACTCCTTCAAGAACCAGATCGAGTGGGCGCAATTCGGCAAGTCGTTCAATACCCGCGTCAACGACACGCTGCTCTCGAAGCTGCCGCGCGAAAACCTGACTGGTAAGAAGGTGCAGGCGCTCGGCGCCTATCCGCTTCCCGCATCGGGCCAGCTGCCGCAGCTGGTTCCCGCCACGATCACCATCGGAGGCTGAGGCGATGACGGAGATCGACGACGGCGACGTGATCCTCGAGCTGAAGGACATCACCAAGGCCTATTCCGGCATCGTGGCGCTGAAGAAGGCCAATCTCAAGCTGCGCCGCGGCGCGGTCAACGTGCTCGTCGGCGAAAACGGCGCCGGCAAGTCGACGATGATGCGCATCATCGCCGGAGTCGAGCAGCCGACCATCGGCGAGATCTGGATGGAAGGCGAACGCATCCATCTTTCCTCGCCGGCGGACGCGGTGCGCCACGGCATCGGCATCGTTTTCCAGGAACTCAATCTGTTCGGTAACATGACGGTGGCCGAAAACATTTTTGCGACCCGCGAGATCACCCGCGGCGTGCTGGGCATCGATCACAAGGCGCAGGTCGAAAAGGCGAACGCCTTCCTCGACCGGCTGGAATCAGGCATTTCCGCCGAGACGCTGACGGAAGACCTGCCGATCGGCCAGCAACAGCTCGTCGAGATCGCCCGCGCCGTATCGCTGAATACCCGCATCCTGATCATGGACGAACCGACCTCGGCCTTGAGCGCGGCGGAAGTCGACGTCTTGTTCCGCGTCATCGCCGAACTGAAGGCGCAAGGCGTGGCGATCGTCTACATCTCGCACCGGCTGGAAGAGCTGATGCGCATCGGCGACTACATTACCGTGCTCAAGGACGGGCAGATCACCGGCCATGCGCTGGTCAAGGATATCGACACCCGCTGGATCGTCCGCTCGATGATCGGCTCGGACGCCAAGGATTTCGCCAAGGAGGTCGATCACGAACTCGGCGGCGAGGTGATCCGGCTCGACAATATCACCCTGCCGCGCTCGCAGGGCGGTTATGCCGTCGATCACGTTTCGCTGTCCGTCCGCAAGGGCGAGATCCTCGGCATCTACGGGTTGATGGGCGCCGGGCGCAGCGAACTTTTCGAATGCATCATGGGCCGGCATGAGCACGATACCGGCAAGGTGTTCATCGACGGCCAGGAGCTTCTGGAGCGCGATACCACCGGCCGTATCGAGCGCGGCATTGCGCTGATCCCGGAGGACCGGCAGCGCGAAGGGCTGGTGCAATGCCTGTCGATTGCCGAAAACCTGTCGCTGGCAAGCCTTGGCCAGTTTCTGCGCTTCGGTTTCCACATCATCACCGGCAAGGAAAAGCAGGCGGTGGCGGATGCCATCCGCAGCCTGTCGATCAAGGCGCGCAATCCGGATTTCGAGGTCACCTCGATGTCGGGCGGCAACCAGCAGAAGGTGGTGATCGGCAAGGCGCTGATGACCGGCCCGAAGGTGCTGTTGATGGACGAGCCTTCGCGCGGCATCGACGTCGGCGCCAAGGCGGACGTCTTCCGCACCATGCGCCGGCTGGCGAGCGAAGGCCTGGCCATTCTCTTTTCCACCTCCGACCTCGAAGAGGTCATGGCATTGTCCGACCGTATCGCGGTGATGAGCAACGGCCGGCTGGTGATGGTCATCGACCGCAACCAGGCGACCGAAGAGGCGATCGTAAAGGCCTCCGCAGAGGGACACACGACAAAAAGGATGCATGCGTGATGACGACAGCCACCCAAACTGCCGCCGGATCGGCCAATAGCGGCTCATTGCTGCTGACGCTGATGAAGCTTCGCACCTTCATCGCCCTCTTCGCCGTCATCATCTTCTTCTCAATCTTCGCGCCGAACTTCCTGTCGACCGCGAACATGATCCTGATGTCGAAGCATGCGACGCAGAATGCCTTCCTGGCGATCGGCATGACCTTCGTCATCATCACCGGCGGCATCGACCTCTCGGTCGGCTCGATCGTCGGCCTGTGCGGCATGATCGCCGGCGGCCTGATCATCTACGGCATCGACCTGCCGATCGGCTATACCGTCTATTTCAACATTCTCGAAGTGGCCGTCATCGTCGCCGTCGTCGGCGTACTCATTGGTGCCGTCAACGGCCTGCTGATCACCAGGCTGAACGTCGCGCCATTCATCGCCACGCTCGGCACGCTCTATGTCGCCCGCGGCGCCGCGCTGCTCTATTCCGATGGCCAGACTCTGCCGAACCTCGTCGGTCGAGAAGACCTCGGCAACCAGGGTTTTTCCTACTTTGGTTCCGGTACCATCATCGGCCTGCCGGTCTCGGTGTGGATGCTGGTCATCGTCGCACTCGGCGCGGCCTACTTCGCCCGTTTCGTGCCGCTCGGCCGTCATATCTTTGCCGTCGGCGGTAATGAGCGCGCTGCCCGCATGTCCGGCATCCGCGTCAGCCGGGTAAAAATGTTCGTCTACATGTTCTCCGGCTTCTGTGCCGCGCTGGTGGGCCTGATCGTCTCTTCGGAACTGATGGCGTCGCATCCGGCGACCGGCACGAACCTCGAACTCAACGCCATCGCCGCAGCCGTTCTCGGCGGCACCTCGATGTCGGGCGGACGCGGCACGATCGGCGGCACCATCGTCGGCGCCTTCGTCATCGGCATCCTCTCCGATGGCCTTGTCATGATGGGCGTATCATCCTTCTGGCAGATGGTCATCAAGGGTCTGGTCATCATCATCGCCGTCGTCGTCGACCAGGCGCAGCGCAAGATGCAGGCCCGCGTCACGCTGATGCAGATGGCAAAGCAGGGATAAGACAGATGAGCGAGCTTCGTGGCGCCCTGATCGGTTGCGGCTTTTTCGCCGTCAACCAGATGTTTGGCTGGAGGGATGTCAAAGGCGCCGGGATCGTCGCAATCTGCGACCGCGATCCCGAGCGGCTGAAGATTGTCGGCGACCAGTTCGGCATCGAACGCCGTTATAGCGATGCGGCACAGATGTTTGCCGATGGCGGCTTCGATTTCGTCGATATCGCCACCACCGTGCAGAGCCATCGCCCGCTGGTCGAGATGGCAGCCGCCCACAAAATTCCGGCGATCTGCCAGAAACCCTTCGCTCCAACGCTTGCCGATGCCAAGGCAATGGTGAAGGCTTGCCGCGATGCCGGCGTGCCCTTGATGGTGCACGAGAATTTTCGCTGGCAGACGCCGATCCAGGCCGTGCGCAAGGCACTCGATGCCGGCGCCATCGGTACGCCCTTCTGGGGTCGTTTCTCGTTCCGCTCCGGCTTCGATGTCTTTGCCCCCCAACCCTACCTGGCGGAAGGGTCGCGTTTTATTATCGAGGATCTCGGCATCCACACGCTGGACATCGCCCGCTTCATCCTCGGCGACGTGTCTTCGCTGACCGCACGGACGAAACGCGTCAATCCGGCGATCAAGGGCGAGGACGTGGCCACCATCCTGCTGGACCATGAGCGCGGCGCCACCTCCATCGTCGATGTCAGCTATGCGACGAAGCTGGGTATCGAGCCCTTCCCGGAAACCTTGATCGAACTGGATGGTACGGAAGGCACGATCCGGCTCAGCCAGGGTTACAAGCTTGAAATCACCAATGCCAAGGGCACGGAAATCGTCGATGCGTCGCCGGCCTTGCTGTCCTGGGCGTCGCGCCCCTGGCATAACATCCAGGAAAGCGTCTATGCTATCCAGCAGCATTGGGCCGACCGGCTCGCGGCCGGAGAGGAGACATCCACCTCCGGCGACGACAACCTGAAGACCTTCGCGCTGGTCGAGGCCGCTTATGAAAGTGCGGCCAGCGGCAAGCCAGTCGAAATCGGAGTTCTGCTTGCATGACGATACCGGCCGACCGCGCTTTCCTTCTCTACGGCACCACCAGAACCGAACCGGCGCCGACGGAACTGAAGGCCGGCCGACTGACAGCCAAACTGGTCGGCGGCAACCTGCGCGACATCCGCTACGAAGGCGTCGACGTGCTGCGCGCCATCTCTTTCCTGGTGCGCGACCGCGATTGGGGCACCTATGATCCGGAGCTTTTCGATTTGAGCGTCGAGGAGACGGAGGAGCAGTTTACCGTGCGTTACGGCACACGCTGCAACGGGCCGGATATGATGCAACTCAGCATCGCCGCCACGATCACCGGCACGGCCGAAGGCATGCTGGTGTTTGCGGCCGCGGCAATGTCGCCGACAGGTTTCGAAACAAACCGCTGCGGTTTCTGCATCCTGCATCCCATCGGCGGCCTGGCGGGAACGAATGTGTCGATCGAACATGTCGACGGCAGTCTCGAGGCGACACGGTTGCCCGACCTGATCCAACCCTGGCAACCGTTCAAGGATATGCGTGCGATCACGCACACCGTGCTACCCGGTATTACCGCCGAGTGCCGCATGGATGGCGATACGTTCGAGATGGAAGACCAGCGAAACTGGTCGGATGCCTCCTACAAGACCTATGTCCGGCCGCTGGCGCTGGCCTGGCCCTACATGATCGCGGCCGGGGAAACCGTATCGCAGACGATCACGCTGACCATCCGTGACGAAGAACCTAAAGCCAGCCTGCTGCTCTCGCCGGCAAACCCCGTAACTCTGCAGTGGGGTGAACAGGACGGCGAACTGCCTCGGATCGGCATCGTCGTGACGCCGGAAGAGGCGGCGGATACGGCCGTGGCGCTGAGAGCCCATGGCAGTTTCGGCCTCCAGGACCTGCTCCTGCATTTCGATCCCGCAGCCGGGCATGGACGCGCAGCGATAGACGCCTTCGTTCCGCTCGCTGCCGGTCACAAGGGCACGGTGACGATGGAAATCGCCGTGCCGTGCCAGAGGCCGCTTGATGAAGAAATGCAGGAGATCGCGACCATGGTCCGCGAGGCGCGCCTGCGGCTCGATGCGATCATGGTCTCGCCGTCCGTCGATCGGCAATCGACGCCGCCGGGCAGCCAGTGGCCGGATTGCCCGCCGCTGGAAGAGGTGTATGCCGCGGCGAAAGCGGCTTTCCCGACGATTGCGCTTGGCGGCGGCATGCTGAGCTATTTTACCGAGATCAACCGGAAGCGTGTCCCCGGAGAACAGGTGGCCTTCGTCTCGCACGCCACCAATCCGATCGTGCATGCGGCCGACGATCAGAGCGTGATGGAAACGCTGGAGGCGCTGCCCTTCATCACCCGCTCGCTGCGGGCGATCTATGGCGCAAAGGACTACCGTATCGGCCCATCGACGATCGCCATGCGGCAAAATCCCTACGGCAGCCGCACGATGGACAATCCGCACGGCGAGCGCATTCCCATGGCCAACCGCGACCCGCGCCACAACGGCCTTTTCGGCGCGGCCTTTGCGCTCGGATATGCGGCGGCCGTTGCCGATGCCGGCCTGACGCGTCTGACGCTGTCGGCGGCGACCGGACCTTTCGGCCTGATCGCCGGTCCCGGCGAACCCGTGCCGCAGGGCGGCTTGCGGCCTCTGGCGCATGTCGTCAGGGCTCTTGCCTGCATGGCGGGGTGGGAATGGCAGGAGGTTGTCAGTTCCCGGGCGGGCAGCCTGCTGGCGCTCTGCGGTCGAAAGGGCAAGGAGACCGTCCTGCTGTGCGCCAACATCACCACCGAGCCGGTGACGATCGATCTTGCCGGATTGAGGGTACCGGGAAACGCATCGTTCCATGTGCTGGAAGAGACCAATCTGGTTGCCGCTTCATCGGGAGAGATTCCCGAAACGCCGGCCTCGACGCCGCTCTTCACACTTGCCGCCTATGGTGTGGCGCGCCTGAGCTGGTAGGACCGGCGCCCCGGACAGCCGCTCAGGTCGGACGCGGCGAAGCCGGCTGTGGACGGACCGCAAAGCGACGCGCGCCGAAAACGCAGAGAACGACGCCGGTGGTCACGACCAGCATGGCGACGTTGACCGCCTCGCCCAGGAGCAGCGCCGCCAGCAACAGGCCCATGAACGGCTGCAGCAACTGCAACTGGCCGACGGCGGCGATACCGCCCTGCGCCAGGCCGCGGTACCAGAAGATGAAGCCGATCAGCATGCTGAACAGCGATACATAGGCCAGTCCCGCCCAGGCGCTCTCCGGCACCTGCGACAGCGACGGCGGCACGTCGAAAACGGCGATGCCGAGCATCAGCGGCAGTGACAGCACCAGCGCCCAGGAAATCACCTGCCAGCCGCCGAGCCGCCGGGACAGCCTGGCCCCTTCGGCATAACCAAGCCCGCAGACAAGCACGGCCGCCAGCATCAACAGGTCGCCCAGCGGCGACACCGTGATGCCCTGCGACAAAGCGAAACCGACGACGAGAGCGCTGCCGAGGCCCGAAAACAGCCAAAAAACCGGATGTGGATATTCGCCGGCCCGCAGCATGCCGAAAATAGCCGTTGCCAGCGGCAGCAGGCCGATGAAGACGATGGAATGGGCAGCGGTGACATGCTGCAGCGCCAGTGCCGTCAGCAGCGGAAACCCGACGACCACGCCGAGCGCAACGATCAGCAGGGAGAGGATGTCACCACGCTCTGGCCGGCGCTCGCGGAAGGCGACGAGCAGGCCGAGGCCGAGAATACCGGCGATCACCGCGCGCGCTGCCGTCAGGAAAACCGGGTCGAAACCGGCCACCGCCAGCCGCGTTGCCGGCAGCGATGCGGAAAAGATCACCACGCCGACCATGCCGTTGATCAAGCCGCTCGTCGATTTGTCCATCGTGTCATTCTCCATTGCAATTCTGTCGTGACTATCGGGCGAGACCTCTGGCAGGACCAGAGACGATACAGTACAATTGAAAGAAACTGTTATGGATGCATGAGGAGTACGGTTTGATGACCGAGGAGGGCGAAGCCGCGATCAGTCCGGCAACCCGGATCGACCGGGTGATGACGGCCATCCGCGGCCGTATCGTCGATCGCAGCCTGATGCCCGGCAGCCGGTTGCCTTCGGTGCGCGCGCAATCGAAAGCGATGGGCGTGTCCGTTTCCACCGTCGTGGAAGCTTACGAGCGGCTTGCCGCCGAAGGCGTCATCCGCTCGCGGCCCGGTTCCGGTTTCTACGTTTCCGGTTCGGCTGCGCCGCTGGCGCTGGCCGAAATCGCTCCCCGACGTGAACGCAACGTCGATCCGCTCTGGATTTCGCGGCAATCGCTGGAGGCGGAAGGGGATGTCTTGAAGCCCGGATGCGGCTGGCTGCCGGCATCCTGGATGTTCGATACCGGCATCCGCCGTGCCTTGCGCACGCTCTCGCGGGCCGAAAATGCCGAGCTTGCCGATTACGGCACGCCGCTCGGCCATGCCGGCCTGCGCCAGATTTTGGCGCGGCGACTGGCGGCGCATGGGGTCGACGTCCATACCGGGCAGGTGCTGCTGACCGAATCCGGCACGCAGGCCATCGATCTCGTCTGCCGGCTGCTTTTGGAGCCCGGCGATACCGTGCTGGTCGACGATCCCTGCTATTTCAATTTCCATGCGCTGCTGAAGGCGCACCGCGCCAAGGCGGTCGGCGTGCACTATACGCCTTCCGGTCCTGATCTCGATGCTTTTACCACAGCGTTGCAGCTTCACAAGCCGCGGCTCTACATCACCAACTCCGCCATCCACAATCCGACCGGCGCCGTGCTTTCGCCGGTAACCGCCCACCGGCTGCTGAAACTTGCCGAGGAAGCCGATCTCCTCATCGTCGAGGACGATATCTTTGCCGATTTCGAGGAAGCGCCGGCACCGCGGCTTTCGGCGTTCGACGGCCTGTCGCGGGTCATCCAGATCGGCAGCTTTTCCAAGACACTGTCGGCGGCGATCCGTTGCGGCTACATCGCGGCGCGGGAAGACTGGATCGACAAGCTCGCCGACCTTAAGATCGCCACCAGCTTCGGCGGCGCCCGCCTTGCGGCCAGCATCCTCGCTTTGGCACTGACCGACGGCAGTTATCGCAAGCACATGGAGACCGTGCGGCGGCGTCTCGGAGAAGCGAGAACCACGACGGCGACCCGGCTCGCCCGCCTCGGCATCGAGCCATGGCTGCGCCCCGGCGCCGGCATGTTCTTATGGTGCCGTCTGCCCGGCGAAACCGATGCGACGGAACTGGCGCGTCGGTGCCTCGATGACGGCGTGGTCCTGGCACCCGGCAACGCCTTCAGCCTGTCGCAGACCGCCCGCAGCTTCATGCGCTTCAACGTCGCGCAATCGGCCGACGAACGTGTTTTCCGTAGCCTTGAGGCCGCACTGCACCACTAAAGCCTGGGGTCACTTCGCCTCGTAACGATCATAACGGCCGAAGACGATTTCGGGCAGGGCATTGGCCGGCGGCGTGTTGCGGCTGCGCTGGGTGCGGACGATGCCGTCGATGATCGTCATGCCGATGCCCGGCAGATTGCCCTGCTTGACCGAGTCGAGAATGGTCTTGCCAGGCGCATGCTGGGCACGGTCCATGATGACGAAATCCGCCGAGCGGCCGACGTCGATGATGCCGCAATCGAGGTTGCGCTGGCGGGCCGTGTTGCCGGTGCCAAGGCAGAAGGCGACTTCCGCCGGCAGGTCGGTAAAGCTGGCGACCAGCGAGATCATTCGCAGGATGCCGAGCGGCTGCACGCCGGAGCCGGCCGGCCCGTCCGTGCCCAAAATCACCTGGTCGAGCTTCTTGAGTTCGCGTGCGGTGTTGACGGTGAGGATCGCGGCACGCTCATTGCCGTTGTGGACGATTTCGAGGCCGCGCGAACAGCGCTCGCAGATGCAGACGATCTGGTCGTCGGGAAGCGCCGTGTGGCCGCCGTTCAGGTGGCCGACGACATCGGTATCGGCTTCCAGCACCACGTCCTTGTCGATCAGGCCGGAGCCGGGGATCGACGGGCCGCCGGTGTGGATGGTGCTCTGGATGCCGTATTTGCGCGCCCAGGCAACCATCTTCTTGGCGTCGCCGGCCTCCTTGACGCTGCCGAGGCCGACTTCGCCGAGCAGTTTTACGCCGGCATCGGCGAGATCCTTGAAGTCCTGCTCTTCCATGCCCTTTTCGATGACCAGGGCGCCCGCATGCACCTTGACGCCGGAGGGGCGGAAATTCTGGTAGAAACGCTGCGCCGTGATCGCATGCGCCTTGAGACCGACGATGTCGCGTGGCCGGCCGGGCGTGTGGACCTCGCCTGCCGAGATCATCGTGGTGACGCCGCCGTTCAGCGTCGAATCGATCCAGTTGAGCTGCTGCTGGCGCGGTGTGTAGTCGCCGACGACAGGGTGGACGTGGCTGTCGATCAGGCCGGGCGAAACGGTCGTCCACATCGCATCGACGATGGTCGTCGCACCTTCGGTGTCGAGATCCTTTTCATAACCGATTGCGGTGATCTTGCCGTCGTCGCAGATGATGCAATCGCCGTCGAGGATCGGCTGCTCGATCTTTCCCGAGAGAATGAGGCCGATGTGCCGGATGACCAGCTTGCCCGCCTTTTCGTTGCCGCCCGCTGCTTCTGCCATGATATAATCCTTCGTTCCCGTGTTTTTGCGGGGCCTCTCCGGTCGTTTCACGCGGCAGATCGAACCCTTGTGTACGAATGTTAATCGCGGCCCCCAAACCTGTCGAGCATAAAAAAAGACCGAAGCCGGAAATGCGATATTGAGAAAGATTTTCATTCGTGTACAAATGAATAGACCGCGCACTTCGAGAGGATTTTGTCGATGACGACCGCCGATGGAGAATTGCTGGAAAGCCCGAAGGCCGTTACCTATGCCATCCCCGACAATGTCTTTGCCGAGACGGTGACGATGGTGAAGCATTACACGGAACGGCTTTTCCGTTTCCGCATCACCCGGCCGGCCAGTTTTCGGTTCCGCTCCGGCGAGTTCGTGATGATCGGCCTGCCGAATGCGGAAAAGCCGGTGTTCCGCGCCTACTCCATCGCCAGCCCCTCCTGGGACGAAGAGATCGAATTCTTCTCGATCAAGGTGCCGGGCGGGCCGCTGACCGAGCACCTGCAGAAAATCAAGGTCGGCGATACCGTGCTGATGCGCAAGAAGCCGACGGGCACGCTGGTGCTCGATGCACTGCTGCCGGGCAAGCGGCTGTACCTGCTCTCCACCGGTACCGGTGTTGCGCCCTTCGCCAGCCTGATCCGTGACCCGGAGACCTACGAAAAATTCGAGGAGGTCGTGCTGATCCAGACGTGCCGGGATGTCGCTGAACTGGACTATGCCCGCGAGCTGGCGGCCGGCCTTGCAGACGATCCGCTGGTCGGGGAATACGCCGACCGCCTGCGTCTTTACCTGACGACGACGCGCGAGCCGTCCGGCCACATGGGTCGCATCACCGACCTGATGGCGAGCGGCAAGTTTTTCGAAGATACCGGCCTGCCGCCGATCGATCCGGCCACCGACCGCGGCATGATCTGCGGCTCCATGGCGATGCTCAAGGATTGCAAGGCGATGCTGGAAGGTTTCGGCCTCGTGGAAGGCGCCAACAACGCGCCGGCCAGCTTCGTCGTCGAGCGCGCCTTCGTCGGCTGATCCGGCGGCCGGCCTGTTGCAGCGCAAAATTTTAAGCCTGAAATAATTCTTGTCACGGACGGCGTGGCGGATAGAGTATCCGCTATTTCCGCCTCCTGCCGATGAGAAGCTCCATGATCAAGCCGCATCCCCTGAAAGGCCCCAACACGCTGAAACTCGGCGTCTTTTCCGCCAATGCCGACGGGGGGCTTGCGATCACCGACGTGCCGGAGCGCTGGAAGGCGGGATGGGACGACAATCTCTCGGCGGCCCAGATCGCCGACCGCGCCGGCCTGGAATTTTTCCTGCCCATCGCCCGCTGGAAGGGATTTGGCGGCAAGAACCATGTGCGCGAGTGGAGTTTCGAGACTTTCACCTGGGCGGCAGCGCTGGCGGCGGCCACGCAGGACATCGGGCTGTTCATGACGGTGCATGTGCCGCTGGTGCATCCGCTCTATGCGGCCAAGGCGCTGGCGACGGTCGATCATGTCAGTCACGGTCGGGCCGGCCTCAACATCGTCTGCGGCTGGAACCCCAAGGAATTCGCCATGTTCGGCGTGCCGCTGGTGGAAAAGGGCTATGACCAGGCCACCGAATGGCTGGAGATCGTCGAACGCGCCTATATCTCCGAGGACCCCTTCGATTTTTCCGGCAGCTATTACACGCTCAAGGACGCCGTCAGCCGCCCTGCCAGCCTGCAGGCGCCGCGGCCGGTGACGATGAACGCCGCCTTCGGCGGGCCTGGCCGGGATTTCGCGGCGAAAAACTGCGATTACCTCTTCACCACTTTTACCGAGATTGCCGAATCCGGAAGCCACGTCGCCGACATTCGCAGCCGCGCCGAGGCGGCGGGACGCGATGTCGGCGTCTACACCGTCTGCCATGTCGTCTGCCGCGAGACGCAGCAGGAGGCGGAGGATTATTACCGCCGTTATGCCGTGACGTTGGCCGATCATGTCGCCGTGGATACGCATATGGCCGGTAAGAAGGAATTTTCTCAATCGCACGACCAGCAGGCTTATGCTCGCTACCGCCAGCGTTTTGCCGGCGGTGCCGGCAGCTATCCGCTGGTCGGCACGCCGGAAAAAATCGTCGCGGACATGCAGGCGATTTCGGCTGAGGGATATGCCGGCATCGCGTTGTCCTTCGTCAACTATACGCATGAACTGCCGTTCTTCTGCGACCGCGTGCTGCCCCTGCTGCGCCAGGCAGGCCTGCGTCTCTGAAAAGCTGGGGCGCGCAGGACAGGCGGCTGTGCTAGACAAAGACCGATGGTCTATCGCCTCGACACGATTCCCCTCGACCGGCTGATAACACCGGTCGCCCGCGCCACGGCGATGCTGGCGCGGCTGGACGAACGCATCGCCCGCTCGCCGATCGGAGCGGGCTGGATCGAGCGGACACATTTCCAGGATGCCGTGTCGAGCCTCTGGATCGACGGCGAACTCGTCCACCTCGAAGATCTCGTGCTGCACGACAACCACATGGATATTCGTGCACCGACGCACGAACTGGTGCGCGCCCATGCCGTTTTGCGCGCCCGTCGCCAGATCTTTTCACATCCGCCGGACTGGGCGCTTTCGCCCGCAGGCTTGCGCCATCTGGCCGGTCGCGGCTCCGCGGAACCCCCGCCGCTCCCGGCGACCGATCCCTCGCCGGAACAGAGGCAGGACGAGCCGAGCGACGAGCACCGTCTCGACGAGGAACTGGCAGCAATCGACGCCGTGCTGAAGCGCTCCGGCGAAACCATGGCACGGCTGCGCAACGACGGCCCCGCCGCGGCTCTGCGCGAGCGCGACCCGTTGGCCTACGATCTCGACTGGGACGAGGACGGCCGGCTGGACGAGTGGCACCGGCTCGCCGAGGCCTCCCAGCACCTGCCGCCGGTGCTGCGGGCCGCGTTGTTGCTCGATGTGTGGCGTACGATCGACGTGCTGCAGCATGTGCCGTGGCTCGGGCGGTTGCTGGTCGCGGCATTGCTGCGGCAGGCCGGGCTTGTTACCGCGCACCTCGCCGCCCTCAACAGCGGCCTTCGCGCCGTGCCGCGCGAACTGCGCCATGCGCCCGACCGGACGACACGACTGGTTGCCCTGCTACAGGCGATGGAAGAGGCGGCGACGCTCGGCATGAAGGAGCATGACCGGCTGATGCAGGCAAAGGCACAGATGGAGCGGCGGCTGAAGGGGCGGCGGTCGAATTCCAAGCTGCCGCAGCTTGTCGATCTCGTCCTGTCGCGGCCGATGGTGTCGTCGACGATGATCGAGCAGGAGTTGAAGGTGACGCAACAGGGAGCCCTCAACATGGTTGCCGACCTCAACCTGCGCGAGATGACCGGGCGGCGGCGTTTCCAGGCCTGGGGTGTGGTCTAGTCCCGGGAACCAATGGTTCGGCCGAAAAATCAGACTTAAAGATATAAGAGGGAACTTCGGGAAATCGGGTTCCGCCGCCTCTCCCATACTCTCGCTCTCGTTGGTGGAGAACCCCCGTTGAGGAACGGGCCATGGGAGGAACGAAAATGAAGAAGTGGTTGTTGACCACGGTGGCTGCCGCCGCCATGCTTTCAGCGGGCTCGGCGCTGGCCGAGGATATCAAGATCGGCGTGCTTGCCACGCTGGAAGGCACCTATACGGTGCTCGGCGAAGATGCGCTTCGCGGCGTTGAGGTCGCTCTGAAGGAAATCGGCGAGATCGACGGCAAGAAGATCAACCATATCATCGCTTCGACCGACACGACGCCGGATAGCGCTGTGCGCGCCGCCCGCAAGCTTGTCGAGCAGGATGGCGTCACCGTGATCGTCGGTCCGCTTTCCGGTTCGGAAGGCATTGCGCTGCGCGACTTCGCCAAGCAGAACCCGAACATCACCATCATCAACGGTCTGTCGGGCGCCCAGGAAGCAACCTATGTCGATCCGGCGGAAAATTTCTTCCGTTTCAACATGGACGGCGCGCAGTGGGGTGCCGGCCTTGGCGAATATGTCTACAACGACAAGGGCTGGAAGAAAGTGGCATCGGTCGCCGAAGACTATTCTTTCGGTTACACGAACTTCCTCGGCTTCGCGCTCGGTTTCTGCCAGGCGGGCGGCGAGATCACCGAACGCCAGTGGGTGCCGCTCGGCACCAAGGACTTCGCCTCGATCATCGCCTCGCTGCCGGATGACGTCGACGCCATCTATGTCGGCCTCGGCGGCGGCGATGCCGTCAACTTCCTGAACCAGTACCAGCAGGCCGGTGGCGAAGCCCACCTGATCGGCGGCACGATCATGGTCGACGGCACCGTTCTCAACGCCAAGGGCGATGCCAAGAAGGCGCTGATCGGCACGCCGTCGGGCGGCCCGCAGGCGGATACCTCGGACGATCCGGCCTGGACCAAGTTCGTCAAGGCCTATCAGGACGCCTTCCCGGCCGACAAGCGTTTCCCGTCGCCGTCGCTGTTTGCGACCGGTTACTACAACTCCACCATGGCGACGCTGAAGGCGCTGCAGCAGGTGAAGGGTGACGTTTCCGGCGACCAGAAGGCCTTCCGCGAGGCGCTGGCCAAGATGGAACTCGATGCGCCGAACGGCCACATCAAGCTCGATCAGAACCGCCAGGCGATCGGCACCAACTTCATCAGCGAAGTGGCCGAAGGCCCTGATGGCAACCTGATCAACAAGCTGGTCAAGACCGTTCCGGACGTCAACCAGACGCTCGGCCTGCCGGCGGACGTCTTCGCATCGATCGGCCTGCCGTCGCGCGACGTGCCGGAATGCAAGAAGTACCAGTAACAGCCTGAAGCGCCGGCCGGGGCCTTCTGCCCCGGCTCCTGTTTCCATCCCCCGCGACGCCTTGTCTCAATCGGGGACGGGCGGCGCCTGTCCCTGGATCGGGCCGGGCTGCCGGCCGGTGAGCCGTTGCGCCATGAGGGTGCCCCGGCTTGCCGCGACCGACCGGGCGCGGGCACGTTCGCCAAGGGTTGGGCCCATGTCGCTGATCAACTATCTTACCAGGATCCATTTCGCCGACGACGTGCTGGAAGAGGCGCTGCTGGCGGAAACTGCGGCGCTTGGCATCCGCCGGCCGCTGGTTGTTACCGATCGCGGCGTGCTTGGCGCCGGCCTGCTCGACCGCCTGCTGGATTCCTTCGACAGCCGCACCGAACCGGTGGTTTTTTCCGAAACGCCCTCGAACCCGACGGAAGCCGCCTGCCGGCAGGCCGCGGAGATTTTCAAAGGCAACGACTGCGACTGCCTGATCGGGTTTGGCGGCGGTTCGTCTATCGATCTTGCCAAGGCTGCCGGTATCCTGGTCAGCCACGATGGCGCGCTGCAAAGTTATGCGGCGGTAGAGGGCGGCACGGCACGCATCCGCGACGTCCTTCCGCCCATCATCGCCATTCCGACGACGGCAGGTACCGGCTCGGAAGTCGGCCGCGGCGCGCTGATCATCCTTGACGACGGCCGCAAGCTTGGCCTGCTGAGCCCATACCTCATCCCCAAGGTCGCCATCTGCGATCCGACCCTGACGCTGACCCTGCCGCCGCTGCTAACGGCCGGAACGGGCATGGATGCGCTGACGCATTGCGTCGAAACCTATATCGCCACCGCCTACAATCCGCCGGCAGACGGCATCGCCCTCGACGGCCTGCGCCGTGCGGCCGCCAACATCGAGCGCGCCGTCCAGAAGGGTTCTGACCTGCAGGCCCGCCGTGAAATGATGGCGGCGGCGATGAACGGTGCCCTCGCCTTCCAGAAGGGGCTCGGCGGCGTGCATGCCATGAGCCATGCGCTTGGCGGCCTCGCCGGCTACCATCTGCATCACGGTACGCTGAATGCCGTTCTGTTGCCGCATATGCTGGAGTTCAATGCGCCCGCCGTTTCACATCGATACACGGCGCTCAAGGACGCCATCGATCTTCCGCGCGGCGACGATCTGTCGGAGGCGCTGTCGCGGCTGAGCTGCCGCATCGGCTTACCTAAAAAACTCGCCGCCATGGGGGTGGATCGGGCCGCCATCGAAAAGGCTGCACCGCAGGCGGAAAAGGATCATACCAACGGCACCAATCCGCGGCGGGCGACGGCCAGCGATTATCTGCAGCTCATGAGCGCGGCACTTTAGGTGTTCGCAAATGCAAGAAAAAGCCTGTGGATTTTTGTGCGTCGCAAGAAATGCGAAGTAGAGTGTAATAATCACATTTACGTTTTTCAATGGAGCAGCTTCAAAACTGCAGCATCCATATCTTTCAGTATCTTTTTTGAAACGCCGCATCTTGCGGGCGGTGCCTGTTTCAATGCTTAATCCGGACAATAATAACCGCAAAAGCGGGAGGGAGGAATGAGTACAGCCTTGGCCGTATATCACGGGCTGTTCGGGCGTGCGACGCTTTACAAGCTCAACCGCCCGATGGTGACGCATGCCCATCGCGAAGGACATCTGGCGTTCTTCGTTCAGGGGGCTCCCAGCGTGATCACCGCCTCGGGAATGGACTGTCGTGTCGACGGGGGCACGGCGAGCGCCGTGAACCCGTGGCAGGCCCATAGTTTCATGCCGGGCGACGCGGACGGCGGCACGCTGTTTCTCGTTCTCTACATCAAGCCGATATGGTTTCTGGAGGTCGGGCGCAGCGCCCAGAGCGCGCTCAGGTTCGGCCGCGACCGGATCATCGTCACGCCGCAGATTCACCGTCTGGTGCAACTGGTCTCGACGCTGCTGCTGGAGGATGAGCAATCCGACCTTTTCGACGGTTATCTCTACGAACTGACGCGTGAATGTTACGACCAGACATGGCAGTGGTCGCCGGATGCCTCGCCGTTCGGCGACGACAGCACGCCGTTCAATCAGCAATGGAGCGGCGTGCGCGACTACCGTGTCCGCAACTCGATCCGGCTGATGAACGAGCGTATCGGCGACGAACTGGCGTTGGACACGATCGCCCGTGATTCCGGCCTCTCGCGGCCGCATTTCTACAAGCTTTTCCGCGAACATGCCGGGCTCACGCCGAATGTCTATCTGAACACGCTCAGGATGGAAAACGCCATCGACAAGCTGACGCGGACGAAGACGCCGATCACCACCATCGGCCTCGATCTCGGCTTCGCCTCGCAGGCCAGCTTCACCCGTTTCTTCACCGCCAACGTCGGCATTCCCCCGACGGATTATCGACGCGTTGCCTATGTCGGCTGAGGCCTGAAGGCTGCACCGGGCGAAGTCGATTCGTCTCTCGTTCGCCCGCGCCACCGGCCGAGATTTTGCAGGTTGGGGCCGAGAAGATGTGCGTTTGCAGACACTTGGCCGACGCAAAACCATCCGCGGCGCTTTTGCCGATTGGATGGGAAAGGATGAGACTGAAAGGTACGGTATTTTCCGGCCGCAGTCTTAATCTCCTCGTTACGAACAAAGTCGACCTGCACTGGGAGGATGCAACTTGACCTTTGCGATGGGCCAACTGCGCGCATCCGTCTGCGCCCCCTTGCCGGCCGGCCGGCCGTGGAGCGCGCCATGAGGTCGTTCATCAACCGGCAACCGATCTGGTCGCTGATCATTTTCATCGTGCTGGCCTTTTTCGTCTGGGCGATCTTTGCCGCCTGGCCACCCGGTTTCGAGGATGTGTTCGGCAAGAAGAAAGTGTTCCTCAACGCCTTCTTCAACGGCATCACGCTGGGTGCGCTTTATTTTCTCGTTGCTTCGGGCTTCACGCTGATCTTCGGCCTGATGAAGAACGTCAACCTGGCGCACGGCTCCCTTTACATGCTCGGCGGCTACATCGGCTACGGCGTGGCGGTGACCACCGGCTGGTGGCTGCTCAGCTTCGTCGTCGCCTTCATCGTCGTCGGACTGCTCGGCATCGTACTGCAGGTGGTGGTGTTCCGGCGCATGGAAGGCGAGGACCTGCGCCAGACGCTGGTGACGATCGGCATTTCCATCGTGCTCGCCGACCTGATGCTGTGGATCTGGGGCGGCAATTTTTACCAGATCCTGGCGCCCGAGTGGCTGTCCGGCCCGGTGAAACTGCCGCTCGTCACGGCGCTGAAAAGCAACGGCGAAGCCGTCTACCTCACCTATCCGATCGTTCGCCTCGTCATCTTCCTCGGCGCCGTCGTCGTTGGCGTGCTGATGTGGCTGGCGTTGAACCGGACGCGCGTCGGCATGCTGATCCGCGCCGGCGTCGACGATCGCGACATGCTGTCGGCGACCGGCGTGCGCATCCAGCGCGTCTTCGTGCTGGTCTTCGCCTTCGGTGCAGGTCTTGCCGGCATCGCCGGCGTCGTCGGCGGCACATTCCAGTCGATGGCGCCGGGAGAAGATACCCGCTTCCTGCTGGCCTCGCTGGTGGTCGTCATCGTCGGCGGCATGGGCTCCATTCCCGGGGCCGCGGTCGGCGCGCTGATCATCGGCCTCGCGGAGCAGTTCGGCTCCGTCTATTTTCCCACCTATGCCGTGGTGCTGACCTTCCTGATCATGGTGGTCGTGCTCGCCTTCCGGCCGCAGGGCCTGTTCGGGAGGACCCGCTGATGGCGTCGACGGATCAACTCACCAGCCGCGTCGATGCCTCCGGCAAGCCGCATAAACGCGCGGAACTCTACGGCCCGGCCAATATTCCCTGGGTCTACTGGGTCCTCGGTTTCATTCTGCTGCTGATGCCGGTGGTCGCCAGCAACTTCGTGCTCTTCCAGATCTTCGGCTGGGCTTTCATCCTCGGCATGGTGGCGCTGAGCCTGATGTTCCTGGGCGGCTACGGCGGCATGGTCAGCCTGGTGCAGATGTCCGTCGCCGGTCTTGCGGCCTATATGGTTGCCGTCTTCGGCCATAGCGGCGTGGTGCAGATCAGCCTCGGCTGGCCCTGGTGGCTGACCGTGCCGGTAGCGCTCGCCATCGCCACGCTGTTCGGCACGATCACGGGAGCGCTGGCGGTACGAACGGCCGGCATCTACACGATCATGATCACGCTCGCCATTGCGACCGCCTTCTTCTATTTCGTCCGCCAGAACTACGGTGTCTTCAACGGCTTCAACGGTTTCAACCAGGTGCTGCCGCCGCAGCTCTTCGGCGTGGACTGGCGCCAGCCGGTGCCGATCTATTACCTGACGCTGTTCTTCGCGACGCTTGCCTATTTCGTCGTCATCTACGTCGCCCGCACCCCGTTCGGCCTGGCGCTGCAGGGCGTGCGCGACAATCCGCGCCGTATGGCCGCCCTCGGCTTCAACGTCACGGCGCACCGCATCGCCGCTTACGCTTTCGCCAGCTTCATCGCGGCCGTCGCCGGCGTGCTGCTCGTCTGGCTCAACGCCCAGATCTCGCCCGGCACGGTGGCTGTCGGCCCGGCCATCGATATCCTGGTCATCGCCGTCATCGGCGGCATACGCCACCCGATCGGGCCGTTCATCGGCGCGCTGATCTTCGTCGTCCTGCGCACCTTCGCGCTCGACGTGCTGGTGCTGGTCGGCATTCCCGGCGAGCGGTTCCAGCTGCTCGTCGGCCTTGCCTTCCTCGCCATCGTCTTCTGGTCGCCCGACGGCATCCTCGGTCTCTGGCCGCGCTTCCGCGACCGCATGCGCGCCGCTTCGTCATTGACGGCCGAGCGGGACAGGAGGCTCTGATGGCGGTCAGTGTTGCACAAAGACTGTCCGCCGCCGGCACCGCCAATGCGCTCGAACTGCGCGGCGTCACCCGCATGTTCGGGGCGCTGGCTGCCCTGACCGACGTCTCGCTGACCGTCCGTCCCGGAGAGCGCCGCGCGGTGCTCGGCTCCAACGGCGCCGGCAAGACGACGCTGTTCAACTGCATCACCGGCGATTTCTTGCCGACCTTGGGCACCATCCGCCTGTTCGGTGAGGATGTCACCGAATTTCCGGCTTATGAGCGCATCCGCCGCGGCCTGCGCCGCACCTACCAGATCTCGCTCCTGTTCACGGGCCTCAGCGTCCTCGACAACATCTATCTCGCCTGCCGCGGCGTATCGCGCGGTCGCTTCTCGCTGATCCGGCCGCGCCGCAACGAGGCGCTGATGCATTCCGCCGAACAGCTCGCCACCGCCGTCCACCTGATCGACGTGCGCGACACCAAGGTTGCCGAACTGTCCTACGGCCAGCAGCGGCAGCTGGAAATCGCCCTGGCGCTCGCCGGCGCCCCGCGCTTCATCCTCTTCGACGAGCCGGCCGCCGGCCTGTCGCCGACCGAGCGGCGCGAGCTGATCGAAATCCTCACGAACCTGCCGGCCCATATCGGCTACATCATCATCGAGCACGACATGGACGTCGCGCTGCGCGTCTCGGAAAGCGTGACGATGATGCACAACGGCCGCATCTTCAAGGAAGGCCGGCCGAGCGAGATCGAAAGCGATCCGGAAGTGCAGGAACTCTACCTCGGAGGCGGTCATGGCTGAGCGCCCGAGATCGTCCGAATCCATCCTCGAAGTCCGCGGGCTGAACGTCTATTACGGCTCCTCGCATGCGTTGCAGGGCGTCGACCTGACGCTGCAGGGCGGCGTGCTCTCCGTCGTCGGCCGCAACGGCATGGGCAAGACGACGCTGTGCAAGGCGATCATGGGCCTCGTGCCGTCGTCCAGCGGTTCGATCCGTTTCGATGGGCAGGAGCTGCGCGGCAAGGCGCCGGCCGATATCGCCCGCCTCGGCATCGGCTACGTGCCGCAGGGCCGCCGGCTGTGGCGGTCGCTGACGGTGGACGAACATTTGCGGCTGGTGGCCGGCAGCAACAAGGGCGCCTGGTCTGTCGACCGCATCTACGCCACCTTCCCACGGCTCGCCGAGCGCAAGCAGAATGGTGGTGGCCAGCTTTCCGGCGGCGAGCAGCAGATGCTGGCGATTTCCCGCGCCCTGCTGCTCAATCCGAAACTGCTTGTCATGGACGAACCGACCGAGGGCCTGGCACCGGTCATCGTCAACCAGGTCGCCGAAATGCTGGTGCGGCTCGGCGAGGAAGGCGATATCGACGTCCTCGTCATCGAGCAGAATATCGGCGTCGCCACCACGGTCGCGGACAAGGTCGCGATCATGGTCAACGGCCGCATCAACCGCGTCACCGACGCCGCCCAGCTGGCCGGCGACAGGGAGTTGCAGCAGCGCCTGCTCGGTGTCGGCCGGCATGGCGAGGAGGCGCATGAACCAGAGGCCGCACCGGCCGAGGGTGGAGACGGGAAAACCGCCGAACAGCGCACGGCATCGACGGTTACCAAGATCTATGTCTCGAATCCGAAACCGCCGACCCGCTGGTCGCAGCCGGTGCCGGTGCGGGTGCTGGAGCAGTCGGCCCGGCCGATGACGCAAGTCGGCTCCGGCTCGACGGATGTCGGCTCGGCCGAACTGCGCCATCTCAACGCCGGCGGTGACGTCGCTATTCTGGTGGCCGGCACGCTCGATACCAAGGGCGAGGAACTGCGCTACATCAGAGACATCATCAAGGCCGCCGGCCTGCCGGTGCGCCTCGTCGACCTCTCGACCTCGGGAAAACATTCCGGTGCCGATATCCCGGCGCACCAGATCGCGGCCTTCCATCCGCGCGGCGCCAGCGGCGTCTTCACGTCGGATCGCGGCACCTCTGTTGCCGGCATGACGCTCGCCTTCGAGCGCTGGATGCAGCGGCGCGGCGCCGTGCTGGGCATCATCAGCGCCGCCGGTTCGGGCGGCACGGCGATCGTCGCGCCGGCGATGCGGGCGCTGAAAGTCGGCATTCCCAAGGTGATGATCTCCACCGTCGCTTCCGGCGACGTGCGCAAATATGTCGGGGCCTCGGATATCTTCATGCTGCATTCGGTCGCCGACGTGCAAGGGCTGAACTCGATTACCCGCGATATCCTGGCGAACGGCGCCAACGCGCTGACAGGCATGGTCAAGGCGCAGCAGGCAAGCCGCGCGGAAACCCGCCGGACCACTGCTGCCGAAACACCGCGCACGGTGGGCCTCACCATGTTCGGCGTCACCACGCCCTGCATCCAGCAGATCACCGCCGCGCTCGGCGACGATTACGAATGCCTCGTCTTCCACGCCACCGGCATCGGCGGCCAGTCGATGGAAAAGCTGATCGACGGAGGCCAGATCTCCGCTGTTATCGATATCACCACCACCGAGATCTGCGACATGCTGGTCGGCGGCATCTTCCCGGCGACGGAGGACCGGTTCGGTGCCGTCATCCGCAGGCAGATGCCCTATATCGGCTCGGTCGGCGCACTCGACATGGTGAATTTCGGCGCGCCGGAAACCGTGCCGGAAAAATTCAAAAACCGCCTATTCTACCAGCACAATCCGCAGGTGACGCTGATGCGTACGACGCGGGCCGAAAACATCGAGATGGGCCGCTGGATCGGCGGCCGGCTGAACGAGATGGAAGGGCCGGTGCGCTTTTTCCTGCCGGAGGGCGGCGTCTCGGCGCTCGACCGTCCGGGCCAGCCGTTCCACGATCTCGATGCCGACCGCGCTCTGTTCCGCACGCTCGAAGAGACCGTGCGGGCCACATCCAACCGGCAGCTCATCCGCGTGCCGCACCACATCAACGACCAGGCATTTTCGGACGAAATCGTCCGTACCTTCCGCGCCCTTCACGGCGGCGGGCGGCAGCGGCCGGGACGGGCAAGGAGATAAATCATGGCGATCGAACGATCGAAGATCCTCGAAAAATTCCGCGGCATGGTGGCGCGCGGCCAGCCGATCGTCGGCGGCGGCGCCGGCACCGGACTTTCGGCCAAATGCGAGGAGGCCGGCGGCATCGACCTCATCGTCATCTACAATTCCGGGCGGTACCGCATGGCCGGGCGCGGATCGCTCGCCGGCCTATTGGCTTACGGCGACGCCAACCAGATCGTCGTCGACATGGCGCGCGAGGTACTGCCGGTGGTCAAGCACACGCCCGTGCTCGCCGGCGTCAACGGCACCGATCCGTTCCGGCAGATGGATGTGTTCCTCGACGAGCTGAAGCGTATCGGTTTTTCCGGTGTGCAGAATTTTCCGACCGTCGGCCTGATCGACGGCACCTTCCGTGCCAATCTGGAAGAGACCGGCATGTCCTACGGGCTGGAGGTCGACATGATCGCCAAGGCGCATGCCCGTGACCTCCTGACGACACCCTACGTCTTCAACGCCGGCGAGGCGGACGCGATGGCGAAGGCGGGCGCCGATATCATCGTCTGTCATTTCGGGCTGACGACCGGCGGCTCGATCGGCGCGGAGACGGCGCTGAAGCTCGAGGATTGCCCGGCGCTGGTCGACGAATGGTCGGAAGCGGCGCTGAAGGTCAACAAGGATGTGATCATCCTGGCTCATGGCGGCCCTGTCGCCATGCCCGAGGACGCCGAGTTCATCCTGAAGAACACGAAAAACTGCCACGGCTTTTACGGCGCCTCCTCGATGGAGAGGCTGCCGGCCGAGATTGCACTCACCGAGCAGACCGCCCGGTTCAAGCAGATCAAAGGACGGTGAGCGCCATGATCGCCGATACCGTCACGACGCGCATTTGGGGAGAGAAACCATGACTGGACAGCTGATCGGCCAGCTCATTCTTTGGCTTATTCTGGCGGTCATCGTCATCGCCATCGTCTATTGGGTGATGAACTGGCTCTACCGACGCTCGACCAAGGAAATCGCCTTCGTCCGCACCGGTTTCCTCGGCGAAAAGGTGGTGATCGACGGCGGCGCCTTCGTCTGGCCGATCATCCACGACATCACGCCCGTCAACATGAACACGCTGCCGCTGGAGATCGTCCGCAATCGCGAAACGGCGCTGATCAGCAAGGACCGCATGCGCGTCGATGTCGAGGCGGAATTTTACGTCCGCGTCCGGCCGACCCGCGAGGCGGTGTCGATTGCCGCCTCGACGCTTGGCCGGCGGACGCTGGAGGCGCAAAACCTGCATGCGCTGCTTTCCGGCAAGTTCGAATCGGCGCTGCGCGCCATCTCGGCCGAGATGACAATGGAGGAAATGCACGAGCAGCGCGCCGAATATGTCAATCGTGTCCGCGATCTTGCCCAGGAAGGCCTGTCGAAGAACGGCCTGGAGCTGGAATCGGTGGCGATCAAGGATATCGACCAGACCGAGCTGCAATATTTCAACCCCTCGAACCGGTTTGACGCCGAGGGTCTGACGCATCTGATCCAGGATATCGAAAGCCGCCGCAAGCTGCGCAACGATATCGAGCAGGATTCGATCATCAAGATTCGCACCCGCAACCTGGAAGCCGAAAAGCAGGCGCTGGAAATCGAACGCGCCAGCGAGGAGGCCCGGCTGGAGCAGGAACGCGACGTCGAGTTCCGCCGTGCCCAGCAGCGCGCCCAGCTGGCCCGTGAACGCGCCGAGCGCGACACCGAAGCCGAAAGCGCCATGATCCTCGCCCGCGAGGCGATCGAGAAGAACCGCATCGCCAACGAGCATGCCATCGCCGAAGCCCGCATTTCCGCCGAACGGCAGATCCGCCAGCGCGAGCTGGAGCGGCAGCGGACCATCGAGACGGCAGAGATCGAGACCCGCGAGGAAATCGAAAAGGCCCGCATCCTGCAGGAGCGCGCCGTCGCCGAAGCCCGCATCGCCAACGAGCGCGAAACCCAGGCCCGCGAGATCGAGCGCCAGAGCATGATTCAGCAGGCCGAGATTTCCGCCCGCGAAAATGTCGAGCGCGCCCGCATCGAGCAGGAACGCAAGGTCACCGAAGCCCGCATCGCCAAGGATCGCGAGACGCAGTCGCGCGAAATCGAGCGCCAGCGGCTGATCGACGAGGCAGAAATCGCCGCCCGCGAAGCGACGGAAGCCGCCCGCATCGCCCAGGAAAAGAAGATCGCCGCCGACCGAATCGCCTATGAGCAGGATGTGCGCGAACGCGAGATCGCCCGCACCAAGGCGCTGAGCAGCGCCGAAATCCTCGCCAACGAGGAGGTCGAGAAGGCCCGTATCGAACAGCAGGCGCGTGTGGATGCCGAGCGCATCACTGCCGAGAAGGACACTCGCAACCTGCAGATCGCCCGCGACGAAGCGGTGGAAACCGCCGACATCAAGCGCCGCGACGCCGTCGAGCGCGAACGGATCGCCACGGAACTGGCCATCGAAAAGGAGCGGATCGAGCAGCAGGCACGCATCGACGCCGAACGCATCGCCGCCGAAAAGGGCACGCGCAACCTGCAGATCGCCCGCGACGAGGCCATCGAGACCGCCGAGATCAAACGGCGCGATACGGTGGAACGCGAACGCATCGCCACCGACCTTGCCATCGAGAAGGAGCGGATCGAGCAGCAGCTGCAGATCGACGCCGAGCGCATCGCCGCCGAAAAGGAAACCAAGAACCTGCAGATCGAGCGCGACGAGGCGGTGGAAACCGCCGACATCAAGCGCCGCGATACCGTCGAGCGCGAACGGATCGCTGCCGATCTCGCGATCGAGAAGGACCGCATTGCCCAGCAGGCCCGCGTCGATGCCGAGCGCATCACGGCGGAAAAGGATACCCGCAGCCTGCAGATCGAGCGCGATATCACCATCGAGACGGCCGATATCAAGCGCCGCGACACGGTGGAGCGCGAACGCATCGCCGCCGACCTTGCGGTCGAGAAGGAGCGCATCGCCTCGTCCAAGGAACGGGAAGTCCGGGACATCGAGCGCAAGCGTGCCATTGAGGAGGCCGACGAGGCCCGGGTCATCGAGCTTGCCGCCAAGAAGGCGGAGCGCGCCGAGGCCGACGCCAAGGTTCGCCAGGCCGAGATTGCCGCGCAACGCGACGTCGAAACCAAGGAGGTCGAGCGCGATCGTGTTCTGGAAGCGGCCCGCGTCGAGCGCAAGCGCGCCATCGAGCAGCTGGAAATCGCCCGCTCGCAGGTGCTGCGCGAAGCCGAAATCGCCTCCCGCGAGGAGGTGGAGCGCGCCCGCATCGCCTCCGAACGCGGCATTGACGAAGCCCGCATCACCCAGGAGCGCGACCGCCGCAAGCTGGAAGTGGACCGCGAGCGCGAGGTCGAGAACGCGCTGATGGAGAAGGCGATCGTCCTCTACAAGAAGTCGCTGGAAGAATCCGCCGCCCGTGCCGAGGCCGATCTCGCCCGTGCCCGCGCAGCGGAAGCCGAGGAGCAGGTGAAGACGACCCGCGAGACCGAGGAGGCCAAGCGCCGCCGCAACGTCGACATCGTCATGGCCGAGAAGGCGGCGCAGGAAAAGACCATTGCCGCCTCGGCGGAAAAGGTTCGCCGTGCCGTCGAGGCCGAGGCGCAGAAGCTGCTCAACGAGGCCGAAAACGTGCTCACCGACGAGGCGCGCTACTCGCTCTTCCGCCGCAAGCTGCTCGATCACATCGAAGGCATCGTTGCCGCCTCGGTCAAGCCGATGGAGAAGATCAACGACATCCGCATCATGCAGCTCGGCGGCAGCGGCATGGGCGGGGAGGGCGCGCCGCGCAACCCGACCGACGAGGTGATCGAATCCGCGCTTCGGTATCGTGTCCAGGCGCCGCTGATCGACAACCTGCTCCACGATATCGGTATCGAAGGCGGCAGCCTGACCAAGATGGGCGGCCTCATCCGCGAGGCGAGCGACTTGCAGCGCATTGCCAAGGATTCCGCGCCGAAAGGCGGCGGTGGCGCCCCGAAATCCGACGACAAGAAGTGAGGTAAGCCGTGGCCCGTGTCTTCGTATCCAGCGTCATCGACGCGCCGGCGGCCAAGGTCTGGGAGCGCGTCCGCGACTTCAATGCCTTGCCGCGCTGGCACCCGCGCATCCGCGACAGCCGCATCGAAAACGGCGAACCGTCCGACAAGATCGGCTGCGTGCGCGACTTCCACCTGCAGAACGGCGACCGGCTGCGGGAAAAACTGCTCGGTCTCTCCGACTACGACATGTTCTGCACCTATACGATCCTCGAAGGGCCGATGCCGCTGACGAACTACATCGCCACCCTGCGGCTGACGCCGGTCTCCGATGGCGACCGGACCTTCATCGAATGGACGGCGGAGTTCGATTGCACGCCCGAGGTCGAGGGCGATCTGGTCAACGGTATCGGCACCAATGTCTTCCAGGGCGGGTTTGACGCGCTGAAGCGGCATTTCGGCGGGCGGTGAGGGACGAGTGGTCAAGATCGTCAAAAGCACCATCATGGAAGCGCCGGTCGAAGCCGTCTGGGAGGTCCTGCGCGATTTCAACGGCCACGACCGCTGGCACCCGGCGGTGGCCGACAGCCATATCGAGCGCGGCCAGAGTTCCGACAAGGTGGGCTGCGTGCGCCGCTTCCACCTGGTCGACGGCTCCGAACTGCGCGAACAGCTTTTGACGCTGTCGGATGCCGACATGGCCTTCACCTATTGCCTGCTCGATACGCCGGTGCCGCTTTTGAACTACGTGGCGCATGTCCGGCTGACGCCGGTGACGGACGGCGATCTCACCTTCTGGGAGTGGGAATCGCGCTTCGACACGCCGGCGGGCGAAGAACAGCGACTGAAGGACATGGTGTCTGAACAGATCTATCAGGCGGGTTTCGAGGCCGTGCGCGCTCATATGGGGCTCGCACCGGCCGCGACGGCGTAAGAAGAGGAAACAGCATATGCCAATGAGCGTGAAGACTTTCGCGCAGGTCGACGAGGCGGCAAGAGCGCTGGCGGCGAGCCGCAGCGCCCGCTATCTCGGCGGCGGCACGCTGATCATGCGGGCGGTGAATTACGGCGACCAGTCGTTCGACACCATCATCCGCACCACCGATCCGCGCCTGAAGCAGATCGCCCAGCAGGGCGACATGCTGGTGATCGGCGCCGGCATCACCATGTCGGAGGTTATCGCCAATCGCGAGACGGCCTTTCTGGCGCCGGTGGCGCGCACCGTCGGCGGACCGGCGATCCGTAACATGGCGACGGTCGGCGGCAACCTGTTCGCCGCTTCGCCCTACGGCGATTTCACCGCCGCGCTGCTGGCGCTCGACGCCCGCGTGGTGCCGGCCGGCGGCCAGCCGATATCGCTGGACGAGTTTTTGAACGCCCGCGAGCGCAATGCCGGCCTGGTCATCGTTTCGGTGCAGATCCCGCGGCTCCGTGACGTCAACGCGTTCCGTTACGTCAAGGTCAGCCGCGTCAAGCCGAAGGGCATCGCCGTGATGTCGATCGCCGCCGTGTTGCCGATGCAGGCGGGGCGCCTTGCCAATGCCCGCGTCGCCTATGGCGCCATGGGACCGCGGCCGCTCAGGGCGCTCGCCGTCGAGCGGGCGCTCGAAGGGCGCAGCCTCGACGAGGCCGGCATCGCCCAGGCACTGGCCGTCGCCACCGAAGGCGTCGATCCGCCGAGCGATCCGATCGCTTCGGACTGGTATCGCCGCCAGATCGCCCCCGTTCATCTCAAACGCCTTCTGCTCGGGCAGAGGAGGTAGTCTCATGGCCAAGAAACCCATCCAATTCCAACTGAACGGCAGCGGCCAGGCGATCTTCGCGGAGGAGGGCTCCAACCTGCTCGACGTGCTGCGCCGCGGCGTCGGCGATCTCTCGCCGAAATACGGCTGCGGGCAGGGCACTTGCGGCACCTGTACGGTGCTGGTCAACGGCGAGCCGCGGCTTTCCTGTCTGACGCTTGCCGAAACCGTCGAGGGCCAGTCGGTCGAAACGACCGCGGGCCTGGCGCACGGGCCGCAATTGCACGCATTGCAGCATGCGTTCATGGACAATTTCGCCGCCCAGTGCGGTTATTGCACGCCGGGCATGCTGATGGCCGCCAAGGCCTTGCTCGACCGCAACCCCTCACCGTCCCGCGAGGAGGTGGTCGAGGCGATCTCCGGCAATATCTGCCGTTGCACCGGTTACGAACCCATCATCAATGCCGTGCTCGCTGCCGCCCAGAGCGGTGGCCGCAGATACGGGTGAGGCCTGCCATGATTGAATTTCGCAAGGAATATTTCGCCGACGAACGCGACGACAACCTGAACGAGATCGGCAAGCCGACGCAGCGGCAGGACATGCTCGGCCACGTCACCGGCCGCTCGCCCTATTTCGACGATCACCTGTTCGATGGCCTGTTGCATCTCAAGTGCCTGCGCTCGCCGCATCACCACGCCCGCATCCGCTCGGTCGATACGTCGGAAGCGGAACGCATGCCGGGCGTCAAGAAGGTGATCCGTGCCCGCGACGTGCCGCTCAACCTCAACACGCTCTTGAGCCTGATGGATTTCGGCCTCGACGACGAGCCGATGCTGGCGGACAAGAAGGTCTGTTATGTCGGCGAACCGGTGGTTGCCGTCGTGGCGGAAACCGAGCGGGCCTGCTTCGACGCCATCGCCAAGATCCGCGTCGATTACGAAGTGCTGCCGCATGTGCTTGATGTCGAGGAGGCGATCAAGCCGGGTGCGCCTTCGGTCAACCCCACCTACCCCACCAATACCTTTCTCTACCACGAAAAATACGATCACCAGAAGCTGCGTTTCGGCGATGTCGAGGCCGCACTCCGCCAGGCCGACCATGTGGTCGAGGGTCGCTACCAGATGTCGCCGATCGAGCAGGCGCCGACGGAAACCTGCGGCGCCATCGCAGCACCCGAGACCAACAACCGTTTTGTCGTCTATACCTCGACGCAGGCGCTGTTCTTCTCGCTCGGCACCGCCGCGAAGATGCTGAAGGTGTCTTCGAACCGGCTGCATTTCATCGGCGGCACGGTGGGTGGCGGTTTCGGCGGCAAGGTGGATTCGATCCACGAGCCGATGGCCATCCTCGGCTGCATGCTGACCGGCAAGCCGGTGCGCTATGCTTGGGACCGCGAGGAAGAGATGCAGGTCGGCGCGCCGCGCGGCGCGGAGCGCTGGTACATCACCGACGGCGTGATGAACGATGGGCGCATCATCGCCCGGAAATTCATCGGCTATTTCGATTCCGGCGCCTATACCCGCCTATCGAGCTACGCGATCATCAAGGGCACCGGCCATCTTCCCGGTCCCTATACGATCCCCAACGTCTCGTCCGACGTCTACTGCGTCTTCACCAACCGCACGCCGGCAACCGCCATGCGCGGTTTCGGCATCACCGGCGTCGATTTTTCCATCGAAGCGCATATGGACAAGGTGGCGTCGAAGATCGGCATGAACCCGATCGAGTTGCGCATCCTCAATTCCTATCGCGACGGCGACATGAAGGCGCACCGGCGGCTGGCGAAGAATACGGCGCTGATCGAATGCTGCCAGGTCGTCGCCGAAAAGGCCAAGTGGAAGATCGGCAGCGAATACAAGGCGATGTCATCGCTGAAGGGCGGCGGTGGCGAGCGGGCGCTGATCCCGGCCCATACCGCGATCGACCAGAAGGGGATGGTGCGCGGCAGCGGGACTTCGAGCTTCGGTTACCAGCCGCAGCCCTATGTGCCTTCGACACCGACCTTTCCCTCCACCCCTGCTTTCCCGAGCGTGCCCGCTTATACGCCGGCTGCGAGTTCTTCGCCGGCGCCCGGTGCGCCCGAACGACGGCCGGCAGAAAACGCACCAACGCCGAGTTCGACCTATAACCCCACTCCGTCGCAGCCGGCCACGCCAGTTGAACAGCGGCCGGCGGTAAACCGTTTCTCGTCGATCTCAGGCCTCAGGAGACGTTGACATGACCCTTCATCGCGGACGCGGCTTTGCCTCCATCAACTATCCGATCGGCATGAATCTCGGCGGCGATCCGAGCCAGGCGCTGGTGCATTCCAATCCGGACGGCAAGTTCATGGTCGCCTTGTCCTCCATCGACCTCGGCCAGGGCATGAAATCGGTGACGCGGCAGATCGCGGCGGAAACACTCGGCATTCCCGTCGAGGACGTCTATGTCGACACCGCCGATTCCGACACCGGCCCGCATTGCATGGGCTCGTTTGCCTCGCGCGGCACGCACCGCGTCGGCAACGCCGTCATCGCCGCCGCCAGGGAAGCCCGTTCGGTGATGATGGAGGCGGCGGCGCAGGAGCTGGAAGTCAACCCCGACGACCTGGTGACGGACGGCAAGGGCAACATCCACGTCAAGGGCGCGCCGTCGAAATCGATCACCACCGCGGCGGCCTGCGGGGCGGCGCAATTCAAGCAGGGGCGCACGGTGTCCGGTCGCGGCATCTTCCTGGTGCCGCTTTCGGATGTCGATCCGGATACCGGCGAGATGACACCCGTGACCTGCTTTGCCCATGCGGCGATGGTCGTCGACATCGACGTCGATGACGAGACCGGCGAGGTGACCGTCATCGAGATGAACAGCGCCTACGAAGTCGGCCGGGCGCTCAATCCGCGTCTTGTCGAACAGCAGCTGATCGGCGGCGCCTGGATGGGAATGAGCCACGCTCTCTGGGAAACGACGGAACCCTATTACCCCGACCGCATCCACGGACCGGTGGACTTCAACGAGTACCTGATGCCGGGTCCTGGGGATATCGCGCCGCACCACATCTCGGTGCTGGAGCGCCCGGCGCCGGACGGTCCGTTCGGCGGCAAGGGTCCGGGAGAAATGTGCGCCAATCCGGTGCTGCCGGCCGTCGCCAACGCGGTGTTCAATGCCGTCGGCGTGCGTATCGACGAGTTGCCGATCACGCCGGAGAAGGTTTTGCGCGGGATTGCCGCCATCGGCGGGCCGCAGCCGCAGCCGAAATGGTGATGTGAGATGAGGCCGGGAACCCGGAGAATGCAGTGCAGAACGTTGCCACATCCCCTTCTCCCCGCCGGGGAGAAGGAGCATGGCGGCACCTTTTCCATCCTCCAATCCTGCCCCGCGGAGGCTTGCTGAATGCCCGTCCGTCGCTCCATCGTCGGCATCGACAGTCCCGCACGGCTCGCGGCAGCGCTGGATGCCGCGCAATATCTGGCCGACGACGGACTATCGACGGCAGGGTATCTCGCGCTGGCGCTCGGCAAGCCGCTGCTGCTCGAAGGCGCGCCCGGCGTTGGCAAGACGGAGGCAGCCAAAGCCATCGCCTCGGTGCTTGGCCGCAACCTGATCCGCCTGCAATGTTACGAAGGCATCGATGCCGCTGCGGCACTCTACGAATGGAACTACCCGCGCCAGATGCTGGCGATCCGGCAGGCCGGCGACACCTATCTCAACATCTACGGCGACGATTTCCTCATTGCCCGGCCGATGCTCGACGCCCTTCGCAATCCGAAGGATTCGGTGCTGCTGATCGACGAAATCGACCGTTCCGACCACGAGTTCGAGGCCTTCCTGCTGGAATTTCTGTCGGATTTCCAGATCTCCATCCCCGAGCGTGGCACGGTTCGCGCTGAAGAGGCGCCGGTCGTCATCCTCACCTCCAACCGCACCCGCGAACTGCACGAGGCCCTGCGGCGGCGTTGCGTCTATCACTGGATCGGTTATCCCGACCCGATGCGCGAGGCGCAGATCGTCATGATGCGGGCAAGCACGGTGGCGCGCGAGACGGCGGATGCCGTGGTCGCCGCCGTCGGCCGCCTCCGCCAGGAGCCGCTGGCAAAGCCGCCGGGCGTGGCGGAAACCGTGGAGTGGGCGGAGGCGGCGACGCTGCTGCATTCGCAGGGGTCTCCTTGGCCGACTGCCTTCAAGCGCGCTATCGGCGTGGCGCTGAAGGACCAGGACGACCTGGAATTCGTGGCGCCGCGTATCGATGCGCTGATCTCGGGAGCGGCGGCATGACGAGCGCCGAGGAACTGCCGCGCGCCGTCTGGCCGTTCGTCGAGTTCTCGACGCTCCTGCGCAGCAACGGCTTTTTTGTCTCGCCCGAACAGACCCAGACCTTCATCCAGGCTGTCGGCCTGCTCGGGCCCAAAACCGTCGGCGACATCCACAAGGCGGGGCTGGCGACGCTGGCGCCGCCGCCGGAGCGCCGCGAGGAGTTCGACGCGCTGTTCCGCCTCCTGTTCCTCGGCCAGTCGATCGCCGCCGGTACGTCCGACGACGAGGAGGAAGAACTGCGCGCCTATGACGAGCGTGACGGCGAGATGGACCCGCCGGAAGCCGACGAGATCAACGAATCCGGCGACGAGGCCACCGGCGCCGAAGCTCTGTCGCTGCGGCAATTCGTCGAGATGGACGAAAGCGAGATCCTGCGCCGCTTCCGCCGCCAGGCGCCGTCACGCCTGCCGCGCCGCCAGACCTATCGCCGTACCGCCGCCAAGGCAGGCGATCGCTGGAACATGCGCAAGCTTTTGCGCGATGCCGTCAAGCGCGACGGCGAGGTGATGCGGCTGCCGAAAATGGCGCGCAAGACGCGCCAGCGGCGCATCCTGCTGTTGATCGACGTTTCCGGCTCGATGAAGCAGCACACCGACACCTACATGCGTTTTGCCCACACACTGGCCGCCGTCTCCGACCATTTCGAGGTTTTTACCCTCGGCACGCGGCTGACGCGGGTAACGCGGGCGTTGAAGCTGCGCAATCGCGACCAGGCGCTTGCCATCGCCGCAACGCTGGTTGCCGACTGGGACGGCGGCACGCGGCTGGGCGATGCCCTCGCGGCCTTTCTTTCCGTGCCGCGTTTTGCCGGTTTCGCCCGGGGTGCGCTCACGGTCGTTCTTTCCGATGGACTGGAGCGTGGCGACCATACGGCGATGACCGAGGCCGTCGAGCGGCTGTCGCGCCGCGCCTGGCGCATCGTCTGGCTGACGCCGCTTGCCGGCGATGCGGATTACGTGCCGCAGACACAGGCGCTTTCGTCCATCCTTCCCCATATCGACCGGCTCGGCAACGGCGCTTCGACGGAGCGGCTTTGCGGCGAACTGCTTGACATCGCGAGGTTTGCAGCATGATGAAGATTATCGACGCCCACCATCACATCTGGCGACGCAAGGACCTTCCCTGGCTGATGGGCGCCATGCAGCCGCGCATCTTCGGCCCCTATGAATCGATCCGCCGGGATTATCCGATCGAGGAATATCTCGAGGATATTTCCGGGCGGAACATCGTCAAATCCGTCTATGTGCAGGCGAACTGGGCGAAGGAGCGTTTCGAGGACGAAGTGGCCTGGGTGCAGGGCGAGGCCGACCGCAGCGGCTGGCCGCACGGCATCGTCGGTTATTGCGACATGACCGTCGAGGACGCCCGGCCGGCGCTCGACCGGCTGAAGAAATATCCGCTGATGCGCGGCATCCGCCACCAGCTCCATTGGCACGAAAATCCACTCTACCGTTTTGCCGCCGACCCCAATCTGGCGCGTGATCCGAACGTCATGCGCAATGTTGCGGCGTTGGCGGACTATGGCTGGAGTTTCGACCTGCAGGTCTTCGCGTCGCAGATGCGTGGCGCGGCCGAGCTTGCCGCCGCCTGCCCGAAAGTGACCTTCATCCTGCAGCATGCCGGCATGCCGGAAGACCTTTCGCCTGCGGGTTACGATTATTGGCGCCAGGAACTGAAGCACCTTGCCGGACAGCCGAACGTGGTGACCAAGCTTTCGGCCTTCGGCACTTTCATCCACAAAAACGAGACCGGCCATATCAGCCGCATCCTGCACGAGGCGCTGGAGATTTTTGGTCCTGACCGCTGCCTGTTCGGCTCGAATTTCCCCATCGAAAAAATCTGGACCGATTACGGCCCGCTGGTCGATTCCTTCCTGATCGCCGCAAGCGATCTCGATGAGGCGGTGCGAACGGCGATTTTCCACGACACCGCGATGAAGGTCTATCAGTTGGACAGGGCTGGATCGGTCGCCGGACGGCCGAAATTCGGCAAGAAAACGGGAGCATGAACCATGGCGCATGAGGTGCTGGATCCGGAATTCCCCAGGCTGATCGACCCGAATGCCCCGGTGAGGATGGCGGGCAATGGTTTTACCTTCACGGAAGGGCCGATCTGGCATCCGGTCGAGCAGTATCTTTTGTTCTCCGACATGCCGGGCGACGTGCGCCGCAGGCTCGACCGCAATGGCGTGCGCGAGGTGGCGAGGCCCTCCAACAAGGGCAACGGCATGACCTATACGCGCGATCTCGACCTGATCGTCTGCGAACATGCCACGTCTTCGGTCGTCGCCATTCGCCGCGACGGCGCGCGGCAGGTGCTGGCCTCGCATTTCGAGGGCAAGGAGCTCAACAGTCCCAACGACGTCTGCATCCATAGCGACGGCTCGATCTATTTCACCGATCCCTGGTATGGCCGCATGCCGATCTTCGGCGTCGAGAGGCCACGCGATCTCGGCTGGCAGGGCGTCTTCCGTATCCGCCCCGGCCAGCTCGGTCGCGAACCGGAACTGGTCGTCGGCCGCTATGTCTTCTCGCAGCCGAACGGCCTGTGCTTCTCGCCGGACGAAAAACTGCTCTACATCAACGATACGGACCAGGCGAACATCCGCGTCTTCGACGTGAAGCCGGACGGCTCTCTCTCCGAGGGGCGGACCTTCGCATCCGGCATCCGGGATGGCAGCAAGCCCGGCCTTCCCGACGGGATGAAATGCGACGAGGCCGGCAATATCTGGGTGACGGGGCCAGGCGGCGTCTGGGTTTACAGCCCCGGCGGGCGGCTGCTCGGAAAACTCGTCGTGCCGGAAGAGGTTGCCAACCTGCATTGGGGCGGCCCGGACTGGCGCACCCTCTACATGACCGCGACGACGTCGGTCTACACGGTCGAGACGAAGATCGGCCCGAGAAAGGAACCTTTCATGCGCGCTGGCCAATCCTCCGCCGATGTCTCTTCCCACGGCGCGCGGTCGTCGGAACCGCAGCGCTCCCCCTCAGGCTCGGACGGTACGTTCCAGCTCGATGCCTCGCGTTGCGCGCTGATCATCCAGGACATGCAGAACGATGTGGTGATGGAGGGAGGCGCCTTCGCCGCCTCCGGCTCGCCGCAGCATTGCCGCGAGCAGAATGCCATCGAAAACATCCGCCGGCTCGCGGACCAATGCCGCCGGTCCGGCGTACCCGTCATCCATGTCTGGTTCCTGGTCGAGCCCGGGGCGCCGGGTTTTACGCTGAATGCGCCGCTGTTCGAGGGTGTGGTGGATTCCAATGCCCTGGTGCGCGGCACCTGGGGCGCATTGCCTGTGCCGGGACTGGAGCAACAGGCGGGCGACATCGTTGTCGCAAAGATGCGCATGAGCGCCTGGGAGGGCACCAGCCTCGAAACGGTGCTCAAGGCTTACGGCCGGGACATGGTCATCGTCACCGGCGCCTGGACGAACATGTCGATCGAACACACGGCCCGCACCGGCGCCGACAAGGGTTACATCATGATCGTGCCGGAAGACGGCTGCTCGACGATGAACGCCGAGTGGCACAAGGCATCGGTGAACTACGCCATGCAGAACGTCGCCGCAGTGACGACGGTGCGCGATGTGGTGGAAGCGCTGCGATAGGTTTCGAGAGCCTATCCTATCCAATGGATGGCTGTGTTTTCCTTGTGCCGTTAACCCAAAATTGACCATGCTTCTTCATATTGTCCGTGCATTTGTATAGATCTGGAGCTTCTGATGCCTAGCGTACCCTTTCGTCATACCTTGTCGAAGGCCGCCGTGCTGGATGCGCTGGACAAGACGAATGCGATCATCGAGTTCGACCTGACCGGCCGGATCCTCTCGGCAAACGAAAACTTCTGCAAGACGATGGGGTATTCGCCGAAGGAGATCGGCGGCCGGCATCACCGCATGTTTGTCGAACCCACCGAGGCTGCATCGCAACGCTATGCGGATTTCTGGAAAGGTCTCGCAAGCGGCAAGCCGGACCAGCAGCAATACAAGCGCCTTGCCAAAGGCGGACGCGAGGTCTGGATCGAGGCGTCATACAACCCGGTTTTTCGCGGCGGGAAGCCGTACAAGGTGGTCAAGTTCGCGATCGACATAACGGCAGCGAAAAAGCTGGCCGCCGAAGACAGGGGCAAGCTGGCCGCCTTGTCACGCGCCCAGGCAATCATCGAGTTCACCCCGACCGGCGAGATCATCACCGCCAACGACAACTTCCTGAAGGCGCTCGGGTACCGGCTGGACGAGATCATCGGCAAGCATCACGCCATGTTCTGCGAGCCGCAGGATGTGCGTGCATCTGCTTACCAGGCTTTCTGGCCCAATCTTGCCGCCGGGCAATTCGTTGCCGATCAATTCACCCGCATCGCCAAGGATGGCCGAGAGGTCTATATCCAGGCGTCCTACAATCCGATTTTCGACGACAGCGGCCGTGTTTTCAAGGTGGTGAAATTCGCCACGGACGTGAGCGACCGGGTCAGGATGATCCATGAGGTCGGCGCCGGCCTTTCGCGTCTTGCCGACTGCAATATCCGCCAGACGATCGACGTGCCGTTTATCGACGAGTTCGAACCGCTGCGGCGCGACTTCAACACCTCGATCGGCGCCTTCCAGAAAACGCTCGTCAGCGTTCTGCAGCAAACCAACAGCGTCAACGCCAACAGCAAGGACATGCACGATGCGGCCGAGCAGCTGGCGCTGCGCACCAGGGAGCAGGCCGCCTCCCTGAAGCAGACGTCCACGGCCCTGGAAGACGTAACCGAAACCGTCAAATCCTCGACCGCAAACACTGAGGAAACCCGCAGCCTGGTGAAAAACGCCCTCGCTTCGGCGGCAGCCTCCGCAAACATCGTGCAGGAGACGATCACGGCGATAAAGAGGATCGAGACCGCATCGAACGAGATCAGCCAGATCATCGGCGTCATCGACGAGATCGCCTTCCAGACCAATCTCCTGGCGCTGAACGCCGGCGTCGAGGCTGCCCGCGCCGGCGAGGCCGGCAAGGGATTTGCCGTCGTCGCGCAGGAAGTGCGCGAACTGGCGCAACGATCCGCCAAGGCGGCAAAAGAGATCAAGGACCTCATCCAGAATTCTGGCCGGCAGGTGATCGAAGGCGTCCGCCTCGTCGATGCGACAGGCGAGGCGCTTCACGAAATCGAGGAATTCGTCGCTTCCATCGACCGCAACATGCAGTTGCTGGCCACGACTGCGACGGAACAATCGACGGGGCTGTCCGAGATCAACAAGGCCGTTTCGCATGTCGACCACATGACCCGGCAGAACGCCGACATGGTCGAGCGCACCACCGAGATCAGCCAGCAGCTTGCCGAAGGCGCCACCCGGCTTTTGGAACTGGTCAGCCACTTCAAGCTCAACCGGCGATCCACCATTCGCGAGCCGCGTCCGGACGCCGGCAAGATGCAAGGGTTGCAGCCTGACAAAAAAATGGCACCCGCAGCCTGAAACCGGCGGCGGGTGCGACGCTCAATAGGTTGTCCGGCCACCGCTGAGGTCGAATGTGGCGGCGGTGGTGAAGGAGTTTTCTTCCGACATCAGCCACGCCGTCATCGCGGCAATTTCGTCCACCTCGACGAAACGCTCGCGCGGAATGCGCACCAGCATGTAGTTGATGAACTCCGGCGTCAGGCCGTCGAGAATGGGAGTCTTGGCGGTTGCCGGCGTGATCGCGTTGACGGCGATGCCGGTCTTTGCCAGTTCCTTGCCCAGCGACTTGGTCAGGCCGAGCACGCCCGCCTTGGCGGCGCTGTAGGCGGCGAGGTTGGGATTGCCTTCCTTGCCGGCGACGGAGGAGACGTTGACGATGCGCCCGTAGTTGTTTTCGAGCATGATCGGCACGATTTCCCGGCAGCAATGGAAGGTGCCGGTCAGGTTGACCTCGATGACGTCGCGCCATTCCGCGCTGGCATAGTCGGTGACCGGCTTGACCTTGCCGGTGATCCCGGCGCAATTCACCAGCCCGTCGATACGGCCGAAATCCGCTTTCGTCTGCCTTGCTGCCGTCGCCACCGCTTCGCCGTCAGCGACATTCACCGCATAGGAGCGGGCTTCCGGCGACAGGGCCGTCGCGCTGTTCCGGGCGACGTCGCTGTTCAGGTCCCAAATGGCAAGCTTTGCGCCCGATTGCAGCAGGCGGTGGGCGATGGCGTAGCCGATGCCCTGTGCGCCGCCGGTGACCACGACGACGCGGCCGGTCATGTCTATCTTGTTCATGCTCTCCTCCCATCTCGAAATATATCCCGCCCGCGGCTCTCCCAAACCGCGGGCGGGACGAAATCAGGCCTGCGCGACCGTCTGGCGCTGGATGCCGAGACCTTCGATCTCGACTTCCATCGTGTCGCCGGCCTTGAGGTAACGCGGCGGTTTCATGCCCATGCCGACGCCCGGAGGCGTGCCGGTGGTGATGACGTCGCCCGGCTCGAGGATCATGAACTGCGAGATGTAATGCACCAGGAACGGCACCTTGAAGACCATGGTCGAGGTCGAGCCGTTCTGGACGAGTTCGCCGTTGACCGTCAGCTTCATGGCGAGGTTTTCGGTGTTGACTTCGTCCTTGGTCACCAGCCAGGGGCCGATCGGGCCGAAGGTCGGGCAACCCTTGCCCTTGGTCCAGGTGCCGCCGCGCTCGAGCTGGTAGGCGCGCTCGGACACGTCGTTGCAGACGCAGTAACCGGCGACGTAATCCAGCGCATCGGCTTCGCTGACGTAGGAGGCACGCTTGCCGATGACGATGGCCAGTTCGACTTCCCAGTCGGTCTTTTCCGAGCCGGGCGGCACGAGAACGGTGTCATCGGGGCCGACGATGCAGGACGGCGCCTTGTTGAACAGCACCGGTTCGGCGGGCACGGCCATGCCGCTTTCGGCGGCGTGGTCGGCATAGTTGAGACCGACGGCAATGAAATTGCCGACCTTGCCGACGCAGGCGCCGAGGCGCACGCCTTCCGGGCCGAGCGGCAGGGCGCTGGTGTCGAGCGACTTCAGCTTGGCGAGGCTTTCCTCGCCCAGCGCTTCGCCGGCGAGATCGGCGAGAATGCCAGAGAGATCACGGAGCTTGCCGTCGGCATCGATGAGGCCGGGCTTTTCTTCGCCCGGATTTCCAAAACGTACGAGTTTCATGGGTTCCTGCCTTTCCTGAACGTCGGGAGCCTTGCCTCCCAGATTCCTGTTGCGCACGAGGTTCCACAAGTTTTACATGGTGTCAAACATTTTCGAAAATCCTTGGCATTTTGCCAAATCTGGGAACGAGATGGCGGACGCGAAGAAAAAATCCTCGGGCACTTTGGCGGGTGACGCCTACACCCTCATTCACGAGGCGATCCGTGCCGGCCGTTTCCGGCCGGGGGACAGGTTGCGCTTTGCCGAGTTGCAGGCGCTGTGCGGCATGAGCGTCACCCCGGTGCGCGAGGCGCTGGCCCGGCTGACGGCGGAAGGTTTTACGACGCTCGACAACCACAAGGGCTACAGTGTCGCCAGCCTGTCGCTCGATGAGTTGCGCGACATCACGGCGATGCGGAAACTGTGCGAATCCGAAGCTTTGCGCCTGTCGATCCTGCATGGCGACGACGGCTGGGAAAGCCGCATCATCGCGGCGCACCACCTGATGGCGCGGCTGCCGCGCCAGCGCGACGACATTCCTTCGGTGGTGCGCGACGACTGGGACGAACGGCATGCGGCCTTCCACCAGGCCCTGATTTCCGCCTGCCGCTCGCCGATCCTGCTGGAAATCTGCGAAAAGCTGTTCACGCGCGCCGACCGCTACCGCCGGGTATCAATCAGCGTCGACCTTACGAGGGATGTGGCGGCCGAACACCGGATGATCATGGACAGGACGCTGGCACGCGACCCGGAGGGCGCGGTGGAGGCGCTCTGTTGCCATTACCAGGAAACCGCCAATTCACTGGAGCAGGTGCTGCAGGCGATGTGAGACCTCGCAGCGATTATTCGCCGTTTTCCGGCACGGATGCCAGCAGCGGCCCTGCCGGCGGCAAGGTCAAGCGTCCCGATGGCGGATTGCCTTCGAAAAGATGGCCATGCAATTGGCCTACGCCGATTGCCGCCGCACCGATGACCGCCGCTCGGCCGCCGAGCAAAGCCGGTTCGACCGTGACGGGGTAGGGAAAACACAGCGGCAGATAGCGGCGGATGCGCTCCAGCATCTCTGTCCGCAGCCCGATCGAACCGCCGAGCACGACCTTTTCGGGATTGGCGATCGCCGCGATGGCGGCAATGCCGCGTGCCAGCAATTTGCCGGTATCGTCCAGGACCCCGATCGCCGCCGGCACACCGGCCGCCGCCTTTTCGAACAGGGCGGGGACCGAAACCGTTTCACCGCTGCGCTGGCGAAACAGTTCGACCATGCCGAACGAACCCGCCAGCCGCTCGAAGGCGCCCATGCCGAGCGATGCCGGGTCGAAGGGATCGGCGCCGAAAGGCAGAAAAGCGATTTCGCCGGCAGCATTGCCGAAGCCGCGCAAAAGTTCGCCGCCGACGATCAGGCCGCTGCCCGTGCCCGTGCCAAGCGCGACATAAGCGAGGTTGTCGACACCCCGGCCCTGGCCGATCCATTTTTCGCCGACCGCGCCGAGATTGACGTCGTTTTCCAGCACCACTGGCGCGCCGAACGCTTTTTCGAAGGCGGCGGCTACATCCATGCGGTCGAAATCGGCAATGTTCGGTACCAGCAGCACACGGCCCGTTGCCTTGTCCGGCGAGCCCGGCACACCGATGACGGCAAGCCGGATGCGTTCGACGGCAATGCCTTTGCCGAGAGCCGCCTTCCGGCACAGGTCGGCAATCTGATCGACGACGAATTGCCCGCCGCGGGGATCGGTCGGCGCAACGCCCTCGGCAACGAGGTTGCAGGCGAGGTCGGCCATCGCCACGGCGATCTTGGTGCCGCCGAGATCGACGGCAGCGACATAGGCGGCTTCCGGGACAAGTTCATAATTGACCGCCGTGCGGCCGATATGGCCGTGCGTGCGGCCCGTCTGCCGCACGAACCCCTGGGCCTCAAGAGCGCCGACGATCTCGGAAATCGTCTGCTTCGACAGGGCCGTCTCCTTGGAGAGCGCTGCCCGCGAAATGGGGCCGCTCTTGAGGATGGCCTCCATGACGGCATGTCGGGAAAGCTTTCGCGAAAGCCGCTGGCCATCACTCATGGGTTCACTCCAGATAGTTCGTTTATTGACCGAACTAATAAGTTATCCGGACTTTTGTCAATGCTGGCAATTACTTGACGGCTGTTGCCGTGACGCTCTATCCGGCTGAGAGATTGGCGGATAGAAGTCTGGGCAGAGGAATGCCGGGGTTTCCGGCCAGGACGCAATCGGGAAAAATCATGAAGGATACCCTTATCCGCAACGCCCGGATCATCGATGGGACCGGGGCGCCGTGGTATCGCGGCGATGTTGGCATCTCGGGCGGAAGGATTGCGGCGATCGGCACCGACCTCGCGCTCAGTCCCGAGGCGCGGATCATCGATGCGGACGAGCGTTTCCTCGCGCCGGGCTTTATCGACGCCCATTGCCATGACGACCTGATTTTCCTGCGCGAACCGGACCGGCCGGAGAAGATCTTCCAGGGCGTGACCAGCATCGTCGTCGGCAACTGCTCCTTCTCGCTCTATCCGGCGACGGCCGGCTCCCATGAGGATCTGCGCCGGCATTTTTCCGGCCTGCTCGGGGAAACCTTGCCGACCGAGATTTTTGCCGATTTCACCGCGTATCGCGACATGCTGGAAGGGCAGGGGATCGCGCCGAACCTCGTCTCGCTGGTCGGCCATGCGGCGCTGCGGCTGGCGGTGATGGGGCATGACCGGCGACCGGCCGGCGCCGATGACATCCGGCGCATGGCCGCTTTGCTCGACGCGCAACTGGCGCAGGGGGCGGCAGGCCTGTCGCTCGGCCTCGTCTATCCGCCGAGCGCCTTTGCAGACCGGGACGAACTCGTGGCGCTCGGTGCGGTGGTGCGACGCCACGGCAGGGTCCTGGCCGCCCATGTCCGCAGCTACGAGGCAGGCCTTCTCAATGCCATTGCCGAATTCGGCGACGTGCTGCGTGCCTCGGGTGCCGCCGGTCTGCTGTCGCATCTGCAATCCGCCGGCCGGCCGAACTGGGGGCAGGTCCCGAAAGCCATCGCCATGCTGGAGGATTTTCGTGAGGAAGGCATCGATATCAGCTTCGACATGTATCCTTATCCCGCCGGCAGCACCTGGATCCTGCAGCTTCTGCCGCCAGCCGTCATGGATGGCGGGCTCGACGGCCTGAAACGGCGCCTCGGCGATCCGCAGGCCGTCTCCGTCCTGCGGCAATGGGTCGAGGAGGGCGGCGATGCCTTTCCCGGCGAAAGCAAGGTCTCGCTGATCGGCTGGGACAATGTCCGGCTGTCGGCCATCGGTGCCGCCGGGCTGAAAGGGCTCGAAGGGCAGGACATGGCGGCGGCGGCCACGGCGCTCGGCATCGCCCCCTTCGACCTGCTGTTGCGTTTCATCGACGAGGACGAAGGCCAGACTGGCATCATCCTGTTCCAGCTGCATGAGGACGACCTGCATGCCGCCTGCTGCGGGCGCCTGTTCATGGCCGGTTCCGACGGCCTGCCACGTCCCGGGTCGAAGCCGCATCCGCGTGCTTTCGGCACGTTTCCGCGGCTTGCCGGCACGCTCCGGCGCGACAAGAGGTGGTTTTCGATCGAGGAGGCCGTGCGTCGGATGACGTCGGTAGCGGCGCAGCGATTTTCGCTTCAGGGTCGCGGCATCCTGCGCCCCGGCATGGCTGCCGACCTCGTGCTTTTCGAGAACGGCATCAGCGACCACGCCAGCTTCGAAAACCCGACGCGGATGCCGTCGGGCATTACCGATGTCTGGGTGAACGGCGGCGCGGTCATCCGCGCCGGAAAGCAGACGGGCCTTCGCCCCGGCCGGGTTCTCTGATCCCGACCGGGGCGATACGGCTGGTCAAGGCCTGAAGATCTTCCACTTGGTCGGACGGAAAGCGATCCGGCTGCGGTCGATGCCGGCCGCCCTTTCCGGCGGCAGCTCGATTTCGACGGGGTTGTGGCCGCTGCCGACATCGACCTCCACATGCCGCGTCCCGGCGACGCGCCGCGACGATGCCACCACGCCGGCCATGCAGCCGCCGCAGCCATCCAGGATCTGAATGTCGTGCGGGCGGAAATACAGGAGTGCTTCGCCTTCCCGCTCTCCGGGCGCCGGGACACCGATCGGCCGGTCCTCGAACCAGACCTCATGGTTGGAAATGCGCACCTTGAGACAGTTGGACTGGCCGATGAAGCCGAAAACGAACGGCGAATTCGGATTGTCGTAGACTTCGTCCGGCGTGCCGACCTGTTCTATGCGGCCCTGGCTCATGACGACGATGCGATCGGCAAGCTCCAGCGCTTCTTCCTGGTCGTGCGTCACGAAAACGGTTGTATGTCCCGTCTGGTCATGGATCTCGCGCAGCCACTTGCGCAGGTCCTTGCGCACCTGGGCATCGAGCGCGCCAAAAGGCTCGTCGAGCAAAAGCACGTTGGGTTCCACCGCCATGGCGCGGGCCAGCGCCACACGCTGACGCTGACCGCCCGAAAGCTGGGCGGGGTAACGCTTTTCAAGGCCGGAAAGCTGGACCAGTTCCAGCAGTTCAAATGCCCGCTTCTTGATCTCCGCTGCCTCCGGACGGCGCTTGGCGGGCCGGATTTTCAGGCCGAAGGAGACGTTCTCCAGCACCGTCATATGCCGGAACAAGGCATAATGCTGGAAAACGAAACCGATATTGCGCTCCTGAACCGATTTGTAGGAGGCATCCTGCTCACCGAAAAAGATCTTGCCTTCGGTCGGCGCCTCCAGCCCGGCAATCAGCCGCAGCAGGGTGGTCTTGCCCGAACCGGAGGGGCCGAGCAATGCAATCAGCTCTCCCGAGCGGATATCGAGCGAAACATGATGCAGTGCCGGAAAGCGCTCGAATTCCTTGCGCAGCTTTTCAACGCGAACTTCCATTCAAAAACCTTTCAGTGGCGCCGGCTGGCTGCGATTTCTGCGCTGTAACGCATTTCCAGCAATGTCTTGAGCACAAGCGTGACCAGCGCAAGCAGGGCCAGCAGTGTCGCGACGGCGAAGGCGGCGACGAAATTATATTCGTTATAGAGGATTTCGACCTGCAGCGGCATGGTGTTCGTCTGGCCGCGGATATGGCCCGACACCACCGAAACCGCACCGAACTCGCCCATGGCACGGGCGTTGCAGAGCAGCACGCCGTAGAGCAGGCCCCACTTGATGTTCGGCAGCGTGACGTACCAGAAGGTCTGCCAGCCGCTGGCGCCCAGTGAAAGCGCTGCTTCCTCGTCTGCGGTTCCCTGTTCCTGCATCAGCGGAATGAGTTCGCGCGCGACGAAAGGAAAGGTGACGAAAACCGTGGCAAGCACCAGCCCCGGCACGGCGAACAGGATTTTGATGCCGTAGCTCTGCAGGAAAGGCCCGAGAACGCTGTGCGAGCCGAACAGCAGCACGAAGACCAGGCCCGAAATCACCGGCGAGACGGAGAAAGGCAGGTCGATGAGCGTCGTCAGGAATGCCTTGCCCTTGAATTCGAACTTGGCGATCGCCCAGGCGGCGGCAATGCCGAACACCAGGTTGAGCGGCACGGCGATGCCGGCGACGATCAGCGTCAGGCGGATGGCCGAAAAGGTTTCGGGATCGCCCAACGCCTTGATGAAGGCGAACAGGCCCTTGCGGAACGCCTCGACGAAGACGGCGGTCAGCGGCAGGAACAGCATCAGCAGCAGGAACAGCAGCGAGATCGCGATCAGCGCCCAGCGGGCCGCCGGCTTCTCGGTCGTGGCCTTGCCGACCCGTGCAAGACGCTGCTGCGGTTGGGAGGCATCATGCGCCATAACCATACCTCCTTCGGCTCCAGCTCTGGATGAGATTGATGACCAGCAGCATCATGAAGGAAATCAGCAGCATGACTGCGGCAATTGCCGTCGCGGCCGGATAGTTGAACTCCTCCAGCCGGATGACGATGAGAAGCGGGGCGATTTCGGAAACATAGGGCAGGTTGCCGGCGATGAAGATGACCGAGCCGTATTCGCCGACCCCGCGGGCGAAGGCGAGCGCGAAACCGGTCAGCACCGCGGGTGTCAGGCCCGGCAGCAGCACGCGCGAAATCGTCTGGAAGCGTGTCGCCCCCAGCGTGGCGGCGGCTTCCTCCACCTCACGGTCGATTTCTTCCATGATCGGCTGAACCGTACGGACAACGAACGGCAGGCCGATGAAGATCAGCGCGATGGTGATGCCAACGGGCGTGAAGGCCACCTTGATGCCGAGGGGCGTCAGCCATTGGCCGATCCAGCCGTTCGGCGCGTAGAGCGTGGTCAGCGCGATGCCGGCGACCGCAGTCGGCAGCGCGAAAGGCAGGTCGACCATCGCATCGATGATGCGCTTGCCCGGAAAGCTGTAGCGGACCAGCACCCAGGCCAGCACGATGCCGAAGATCACGTTGACCAGGGCGGCGGCGAAGGCTGTGCCGAAGGAAACCCGCAACGCATTCAGCGTGCGCGGATCGGTTGCCAGCGCCCAGAAATTCGCCGCTCCGAGCGCGCTGGATCGGATAAGCAGGCCGGACAGTGGGATGAGGATGACGAGGACGAGCCAAAACAGAGTAACGCCGAGCGCCAACCCGAATCCGGGGATGACGCTCGGTTGTCTGATCCGCCATGCTTTGCGGGTCTGTGTGTTCATGCCGTCTTATTGTCCCGGCTTGTAGATCTGGTCGAAGATGCCGCCGTCGCCGAAGAATTTTGGCTGCGCCTCCGCCCAGCCGCCAAACTCCTCGATGGTCGCAAGCTTGACTTCGCCGAAGCGGGCAATGTCTTCCTTTTCGGCCAGTTCGGGCTTGTAGGGGCGGTAATAGTGCTTGGCCGCCAGCTTCTGCCCTACGTCGGAGTAGAGGTACTGCAGATAGGCTTCCGCCACCTTGCGGGTGCCCTTGGCATCGACGTTGCCGTCGACAAGCGCCACCGGCGGCTCCGCCTTGATCGAGACGGACGGCGTCACGATCTCGAACTGGTCGGGACCGAGTTCGGCGAGCGACAGATAGGCTTCGTTTTCCCAGGCGAGCAGCACGTCGCCCAGCCCGCGCTGGACGAAGGTCGTGGTCGAGCCGCGCGCACCCGTGTCGAGCACCGGTACGTGCTTGAACAGCTCGGCGACGTATTCCTGCGCCTTGGCATCGTCGCCGCCATTGGCCTGGCGCGCCCAGGCCCAGGCGGCCAGCACGTTCCAGCGGGCGCCGCCCGAGGTCTTCGGGTTCGGCGTTATCACCTGGACATCGTCCTTCACCAGGTCGCCCCAGTCCTTGATGGCCTTCGGATTGCCCTTGCGGACAAGGAAGACGATCGTCGACGTGTAGGGTGCGCTGTTGTTTTCGAACTTGGTCTTCCAGTCCGCCGGGATCTTGCCGGTTTCCTTGGCGATGGCATTGATATCCGCTTCCAGCGCCAGGGTGACGACGTCGGCATCGAGACCGTCGATGACCGAACGCGCCTGCTTGCCGGAACCGCCGTGCGAGGTCTGGATCGTCAGCGTTTCGCCGGTGTCGGCCTTCCACTTTTCGGCAAAGGCGGCGTTGAAGTCCTTGTAAAGCTCCCGCGTCGGATCGTAAGACACGTTCAGGATCGTCTGGTCGGCAAAGGCGGAAGCAAGGCCTCCTACCTGAAGGGCGCCGGCAAGAACTGCGGCCGCCAGAAGCCGCGTAACCCGGGTTTTGTTCATCGATACCTCCTTTGTTGTTCCTAAACTCTATCAAATCTATGGTGTTAGGTAACGCAGAACGTTTCCGATGAAGGAAAACCTTTAGAATGGGATGCCCTATCGCGGCCCATTCTTAAATCCAATTGCCTGGAAGTAAATCGGCTTCTGAGCCACAGCGGCGGTTCCAGCGGAGGAGGCGGCGGCAATCCGCTGAAAAAAGCCGGGGAAAACGGAGATTTTCACGACATATTTCATGTTGATCATAAAAACTATGCAACTTGTGAATTATTCCCTTGTAGGGTGTCTTTGACAGGGCTATTTCCGCCATAATTCAACGGCAATGGTCGTCTCCAGCAGTTTACGCACTCCGTGCCGCTTCGGGCGGTCCTCGCGTTATTTATGCCTTCCGGGAAAAGCGAATTGTTATGCTGACGAAAAAAGGAAAATACGGGCTCAAGGCTCTGGTCGATCTGGCCCAACTCAATCCTGGCGAAACCGCTTTCATCACGGAAATCGCCACGCGCAACAATATCCCGAAGAAGTTTCTCGACGCCATTCTGCTTGAACTGCGCAATGCCGGCATTCTGCGTTCCAAGAAGGGCCCGGGCGGCGGCTATTCGCTCTCGCGCCCGGCCTCCGAAATCCATATCGGGCAGGTGATCCGCACGCTCGACGGTCCGCTGGCCCCGATCCGCTGCGCCAGCCGCACCGCATTCGAGGTTTGCGAGGATTGCGCCGATCCCGAACGCTGCGAAGTGCGCCGCTCGATGACAGATGTCCGTGATGCCATCGCCTCGATCCTCGACAACATGACGCTCGAACAGTTCGTCGAAAACGACGGCAACTTTTCGGCCGCGCCGACGGCGCGCGTGCCGCAATCCGCCCATACGGCCTGATCAGACGACGCCTCCGACCGGACCTATCCGGCTCGGATGGCCGCATTGACAAGCACAGCACTCAATCGTTCTGTCGCCGGTATTGCCTGCGGGCATACGGAACCGTGATGCCGCAGCTTCGTTTGGAGTTTATGCCGCCGTGAGCGGCTGCTATACAAACGGCCAGAATCCTGCGCGAGTTGGTTACCATGACCACCACACCTTCCGAGACGGCGGCTTCGACGCTGCCGCTTTTCCCTTTCGACAACAGCTATGCCCGGCTCCCGGCCCCTTTCCAGCTGCGCCAGCGGCCATCGGCAGCCACGGCGCCGGTGATGATCCGCTTCAATCGCCGGCTGGCGACGGAGCTCGGCCTGCAGGCCGATCGTCTCGACGGTCCGGCGGGTGCCGCGATCTTTGCCGGGCAGGACCTGCCGCCCGGCGCCGAGCCGATCGCCATGGCCTATGCCGGCCATCAGTTCGGCCAGTTCGTGCCGCAGCTCGGCGACGGGCGGGCCATCCTGCTCGGCGAGGTCGTCGACCGCAACGGCGTGCGCCGCGACATCCAATTGAAGGGTGGCGGCCCGACGCCGTTTTCCCGCCGCGGTGACGGACGGGCGGCGCTCGGCCCGGTGTTGCGCGAATACATCGTCAGCGAAGCCATGCATGCGCTCGGCATTCCCTCGACACGTGCGCTGGCCGCCGTGCTCACCGGCGATCAGGTCTATCGCGAAACGGTGCTGCCGGGCGCGGTTTTCACCCGCGTGGCCGCCAGCCATATCCGTGTCGGCACGTTCCAGTTCTTTGCCGCGCGCGGCGATGTCGAGGGGCTGCAGCGGCTGGCGGATTACGCCATCCGCCGCCACTATCCCGCCGTCGCCGAAGCGGAAAACCCGGCCGCGGCCCTGCTGCAGGCGATCATCGAGCGGCAGGCGGCGCTGATCGCCCGGTGGATGTCCGTCGGTTTCATCCACGGTGTGATGAACACCGACAACATGACGGTCTCCGGCGAGACGATCGATTTCGGTCCTTGCGCCTTTCTCGATGCTTATGATCCTGCCAAGGTCTTCAGCTCGATCGATCATTCCGGCCGCTACGCCTATCGTAACCAGCCAGCCGTGGCACAGTGGAACCTGGCGCGGCTTGCGGAAACCTTCCTGCCGTTGCTCGATGCGGATATCGACAAGGCCGTCGAGATCGCCAACGACCAGGTGATCGGTTTCGCCCATCTCTACCAGGCGCAATGGCTGTTGCGCATGCGCAGCAAGATCGGCCTCGCCACCGCCGAGGATGGCGACGCGGCGCTCATAGAAGCGCTGCTCGACGCCATGCATCGCGGCGGGGCCGATTTCACGCTGACATTCCGGGGGCTCTGCGATGCCGTTACCGGCAATGACGAGAGGGCGCGGGCGCAATTTAGCGACGCGGCTCTCTATGACGGCTGGGCCGGACAATGGCGTGCGCGGCTGGCGCGGGAGCCGGAAGATACGCAGCAGCGGGAAACGGCGATGCGGGCCGTCAACCCGTTTCTTATTCCCCGCAATCACCGCATCGAGCAGGCCATTGCTGCCGGGACTGCCGGCAATTTCGCCGTCTTCGAACGGCTTGTCGATGCGCTTGTCCATCCGTTCGACGAACACGCGGAAGATGCCGATCTGGCAACGCCGCCACGCGACGACGAGCGTGTGCTCAGGACATTCTGCGGCACCTGAGCCGGGGAAAGGGGACGGCGGATAGTCTCGCGCCGTCCTCTTGTTTCACGGGCCTGGCGGCCCGCTGCGGTCGCGCTTACTTGTTGAGCGCGTCCTTGAGAGCCTTTGCCGGCGTGAAGCCCAGCTTGGTGGCTGCCGCGATCTTGACCTTCTCGCCGGTGGACGGGTTACGGCCTTCGCGCTCGGGGGTCGATTTCACCTTGAACTTGCCGAAGCCGGGAATGGAGGTTTCGGCACCTGCGGTTGCGGCGTCGGTGATCGCCTGGAAAACCGCTTCGACGATACCTTTTGCCTGAACCTTGGTGAGGCCGTTGTCGGCAGCGATCTTGTCCGCGATTTCATTCGTGGTTGTCATTGTAGCGTTCCTCGTATTGCTGATCCGGATTCCATGACAGCGCCCCCGGCAATTGTCATCGTCGGCAATCAATGTTTTTCTTATATTCCGGCGCTATCCACAGGCGTTTATGCGATTTCGGCGGCATGTCGCCGGCTTGACAGGGACGTTTCGCGCAGCGAATGGTCTCGCCGCGACGGAAGGAATGATCATGTCTGACGAAGAAAAACGCATTACACAGCTGGAAGAACTGCTGGCCCATCAGGCCAGGACGATCGAGGAACTGTCGGACCAGCTTGCCGAACAGTGGAAGGTGGTCGAGCAGACACGGGCGAGACTTGCGGTGCTGACCGAGCGTTTCCTGACGCTGGAGGAGCAGTCGCACGAGGCTGTGCCGGTCACTCGCCCGCCGCATTATTGATCGAAGGCGCCAGGACCCTGCCTTCGCGGATGCCGTTCGATTTCCCGCCTCAGGCAAAAATGAGGGTGCACAAGCGAATAGTCTATTTTGCGTAGAGAAAATTCTTCCCCATAGGCGTCGCCGCGCAACATTTCCTGACTCATCTGCAAAAAGTCATCATACCTCCCTCAAAACCATACATCGGCGATCTTCGGGGCAGGGGCCGTGCCATCAACGATCTCGATGCTGCCGTGGTCAACACTGACCGGGCGCTGAAGATCGACCTACCCGCGGCAAACCGCGTCGCGCAGGAGCCGGTCGCCGACAACCCGTAACTTCATTGCCGTTCGTGATCGCCAGCAGGGCGAAACCGGCCGCAAGGGCCGTGCGATCCCCATGGACAAGCTCGACAACATGGTCCGTTGCGAGGATCAGGCCGAACGCTGGCGTGAGCATATCGCCTCCCTGCAACGGCCGGCGACCGAATCGGAACAGCGCCTCAAGCGGCTCTACGACGCCATCGAGGCGGGTGTTGCCGATCTGGACGACCCGGCGCTCAAGGAGCGCATCGTCGGCCTCAAGGTCATCCGCGATCAGGCGAGGGCCGATGCCGACCGGGGCGCAAGCCTTGCTCGACAGCCCCGGCCATAGCGCCATCACCCCGACGATAATCCAGGGCTTTGGCCACCGCCCACGCGAGTGCATCCGTGGCAGCGAAGGGGGCTATCTGCGCGCGTTGGCGCAGCGTGTCGAGGTCGCGGACGACGCGATTCGCATCACGGGATCGAAGACGGAATTGCTACGGACGCTTGTTGCCGCAACGGGAGGGAAATCGGCGGCGGTTGGCGTGCCTAGAAGCGGACTGAAGTGGCGGAAGAGGTGGGATTCGAACCCACGGTACGGTTTCCCGCACGCCGGTTTTCAAGACCGGTTCCTTAAACCACTCGGACACTCTTCCGTTCGATTGAACTGGTATGGCGTGCAGCGTTTCGGGACGCTTGGTTTCGGCATCGCGGCCGAGTTGCCACCCATTTCGTCTACGGGTGGCGTTTTAGCAGCTTTGGTTGCCGCGTCAACCTGTCCGGGGCGGGGAAACGGGCCGGACAGGCTCGTTTGGCGGGGCCGGGAGGGCGCGCGGGAAGCCCGCGCGACCCGATGTTTCTCATCCCAGGTTGACCCAGACCGATTTCGTCTGCGTGTACTGCGTCAGCGCCTCCAGGCATTTGTCGCGGCCGTTGCCGGTCTGCTTGTAGCCACCCCAGATCGAGGTCATGTCACCATGGTCGAAGCAATTGACCCAGACGACACCCGCCTCGATGTCGCGGGCGAAAAGATGCGCCTTCGAGATATCACGGGTCCAGATCGAGGCGGCGAGGCCGTAGACGCTGTCGTTGGCGATCTCGATGGCATCCTCCGTGCCGTCAATCGGAATGATGGTGGCGACCGGGCCGAAAATTTCCTCGCGGGCGATCTGCATCGAATTGTCTACGCCGGTGAACAGCGTCGGCTCGACGTAGGCGCCGGCCGGGGCCGCAGCCAGCGTGCCGCCGCCGAAGCGGAGCGATGCGCCTTCCTTGCGGCCGATGTCGATATAGCTCAGAACGCGCTTCTGGTGCGAGGCGGTGACCAGCGGGCCGATGGTCGTCGACGGGTCGAGCGGATCGCCGAGCACGAAGTTTTCGCGCGTCCTTGCGGTGAAGCGCTCGACAAAGTCGTCATGGATGTTCTTCTGCACGAGGATGCGCGAGCCGGCGTTGCAGACCTCGCCCTGGTTGCCGTAGATGCCGTTCACGGCGTAGGTGACGGCGGTGTCGAGGTCGTCATAGTCGCCGAGGATGATCTGCGGGGTCTTGCCGCCGCATTCGGTCGACACCCGCTTCATGTTCGACTGGCCGGAATAGATCATCAGGAGCTTGCCGACTTCGGTGGAGCCGGTAAAGGCGATCTTGTCGACGTCGTTGTGCAGCGCCAGCGCCTTGCCCGCTTCCTCGCCGAGGCCGTGAACGACGTTGAGCACGCCCGAGGGACCGCCGGCCTCGATGAACAGTTCCGCCAGCAGGTTGGCGGAGAGCGGCGATTGTTCGGCCGGCTTCAGCACGACGGAGTTGCCGGTCGCCAGCGCCGGGCCGAGCTTCCAGGCGGCCATCATCAGCGGGTAGTTCCACGGCACGATGAGGCCGACGACGCCGAGCGGCTGGCGCAGGATGTAGTGCAGGGCGCTGGCGCTGGTCGAGGTCACCGCGCCTTCGATCTTGTCGATGGTTTCGGAGAAGAATTTCAGCGACATCACCGAACCGGGGATGTCGATGTTCATCATGTCCATCACCGGCTTGCCCATGTCGAGGCTGTCGAGCACGGCGAATTCTTCCGCATGCGCCTCCACGAGTGCAGAGAATTTTTCGAGCACGGCCATGCGGGCGCGCGGATCGAGGCGCGACCAGTTGCCGGACTTGAACGCCTTGCGGGCGGCAGCGACGGCGCGGTCGATCTCAGCTTCGCCGCCACGGGCGACCTCGGTGATCGCCGCACCGGTGGCCGGATTGATGGTCGGGAAGGTGCGGCCATCGGCCGAGGCGACATAGGTGCCGTCGATGAAATGCTGCGTGCGGAATTTGAGCGCTCCGGCTTTCGCCTGCCAGAAATCGCGGGTGTAGGTGGCGCTGTCCATGCTGTTCTCCCTTGGATGGATCAGGTTGGGCGTCGCTCGCGCAGGAGCGTGACGGAAAGGATGATGAGGACGAAGGAGGCGGCGACGATGACCGTGCCGACCGCGTTGATCTCGGGCGTGATGCCGCGCCTGAGCGTCGAATAGATGTAGATCGGCAGCGTCACCTCGCGGCCCGTCAGGAAATAGGTGACGGGAATTTCGTCGAAGGACAGCGTGAAACACAGCAGCGCCGAGCCGATGATCGAGCTGCGGATCGTCGGCAGGGTGACGCGCCGGAACGTCTCCACCGGCGTGGCGCCGAGATCGGCGGAGGCTTCCAGCTGGCGTCGGTTGATTTTCGCAAGCCTTGCCATCACCTGCGAGACGACGACGCCGAGCAGGGCGGTGGCATGGCCGATGACGACGGCCGTCAGGCTCTGCGGAATGCCGATCTGCTTGTAGAAATTCAGCATCGCGATGCCGGTGACGATGCCCGGCAGGCTGAGCGGCAGAAGGATGGCGTTCTGGAACAGGCGCTTGCCGGGGAATTCGTAGCGGTCGAGGGCGATTGCCGCGGTGACGCCGACGACGACGCTGAGCGCCGTGGCGCAGACTGCGACGACCAGGCTGTTGCGGAGCGCCCGCAGCATCTGTTCGTTGGCGAGGAAAGCCTCGTACCAATGCAGGGTGAAGCCGGCGAGCGGGAAGGAGGTCACCTTGCTGTCGTTGAACGAGAAGAGGACGAGCATGACGATCGGCAGGTAGAGGAAGGCCAGCACCGCAATGCTGAAGCCGACCATTCCGCGCTGCCACCATTTCAGGGCGTGCATATCGGCCTCCTCACGTCAGTTCGACACGGCCGGCCGTGTCGAGGCGGCTGGATATCTGCAGGAGGACAAGCACGATGACCAGCACCAGCGTCGCCAGCGCCGAGCCGAGCGGCCAGTTGAGGGCCGCGCCGAACTGGGTCTGCAGCAGATTGGCGACCATCGTGCCATCCGGGCCGCCGACCAGCACCGGGGCGACGAAATCGCCGAAGGCAAGGCAGAAGGTCATGGTCGATCCGGCGATGACGCCGCCAAGCGACAGCGGAACGATCACCTTCCAGAAGGTCATGAACGGGCCGACGCCGAGATCTTCCGATGCCTCGATCAGCCGGCGCGGGATGTTGTCGAGGACCGTGAACAGCGGCATGACCATGAACGGCACGAAGATATAGACGAGCGTGATGACCATGGCGGTCTGGTTGTAGAGGAAGATATCGAGCGGGGCGGAGACGATGCCGGTCGAGACCAGCAGCGAATTGAGGGCGCCGTCCGTGCCGAGGATGATCTTCCAGGTGTAGGCGCGCAGCAGGTAGGAAACCCACAACGGCACGACGACGGACATGTAGAGCAGGTTGCGCAGCGCCGCCGAGCGGACGGTGAAGACGAGAAAATAGGCGAGCGGAAACCCAAGCGCCAGGGCGCCAAGCGTCACCAGCGCGGCGATCTTCAGCGTTCTCAGGATGACCGTCGTATATTGCGGATCGGAAAAGATCTGCGCGTAGTTCCCGAACTGGAAGTCGGGGTAGAACAACGGAAACTGCCGGGTCCAGAAACCGACCGATATCATGATGCCGTAGGGCACGACGAGGAGCAGGAGCACCCAGGCAAACGGCATCGAGAACAAGGCGGCAAAGCCCGGGAACGTGCGGCGGGTCAGCGTCATGGGTTTTTCTCCCCGGCAAACACCATGACATCGGCGGGATCGATGTGAAACACCAGGCGGCTGCCGGGGTCGACGCTGGAAACGGCCGCGACGGCCGTACGGGGCAGTTCGGTGAAAATCGACCTGTCGATGCCTTCGGCCGTCAATTCGAGGCGCAGGCGATCGCCGTGGAAGAGGTTTTCCTTGACCGTGAGCACCAGCGTGTTGGCGACATCGGGAGCGGAGGGGAGAAGCCGTTCGGGCCGCATTCCCAAAATGACGTTTTTCGCATTGGCGGGGATGGCGGTGCCGCGCCGCGACCGGATGATCGTGCCGCCGCCGATGCGCAGGGCGATCTCGTCGCCGTCCCGGCCGATGACCTGCCCGTCCAGCAAGTTGGTGGCGCCGATGAAGTCGGCGACATAGGGCGTGGCGGGATTGTCGTAAAGCTCGGAGGGCGAGCCGATCTGGGCAATGCGCCCGGCATTCATCACCACGATCCGGTCCGACAAGGCGAGCGCTTCCGTCTGGTCGTGCGTCACCATGATGAAGGTGATGCCGAGTTCGCGGTGCAGGCGCTTGAGCTCGACCTGCATGCCCTCGCGCAGCTTGACGTCCAGCGCCGACAGCGGTTCGTCGAGCAGGAGCACGCGCGGACGTCGCACGATGGCGCGCGCCATGGCGACGCGCTGGCGCTGGCCGCCGGAGAGTTCGCCCGGGCGACGATGCGTCAGGCCGTCGAGGCCGACCATCGCCAAAGCCTCGGAAACGCGGGACTGCCGTTCGACCTTCGGGATATTGTTGGATTTGACGGAGAGGCCGTAGGCAATGTTTTCGGCGACACTCATATGCGGAAACAGCGCATAATCCTGGAAAACGGTGTTGACCGGCCGCCGATAGGGCGGGCGCTCGGTGACGTCCTCGCCCTCGATGCGGACGCGGCCGGCACTGGCCGCCTCGAAGCCGCCGATCAGCCGCAGCGTCGTCGTCTTGCCGCATCCCGAGGGGCCGAGCAGCGTCACGAATTCACCCTCTTCGACCTGCAGGTCGGTCGGGTGCAGGGCGGTAAAGACGCCATAAGTCTTCGCGACGCGTTCAAGCGCCACGATCGGAGTGGAAGTCATCGGTTCCCCAGTATTTGTCTTTGTTCTGTCTGGCTTTTATCGAGTGGCGGGCGAGATATTCCCTACCGCGCCCGCCGGATCTCCGGTCAGGGTGCCGCCTTCACAGCGTTCCAGACTTCCAGGTACTTGTCGAGACGTTTCGGCTGCTGCCACATGACCAGGCTCTTGACGAATTCGACATTGTCGACCTGGCGGTCCTTCTTCATCTGCTCGTCCATGCAGCCGGCAACCGCTTTCGGATTGACCGGGAAATAGCCTGTCGACTCGGCAATGCCGCACTGACCGTCCGGCGACTGCATGAAGGACATGAACTTGTAGGCGCATTCCTCGTTCGGCGTGTCCTTCACGAGCATCATCGAGTCCATCCAGCCTTCCGCCTTTTCCTTCGGCGTGAATTCGACGACCTCAAAACCCTTCTTGAGGTTGTTGACGTCCTTGGAGGTCAGGCCGGTCCAGGCGTTCGAGACGAAGACCTCCTGGTTGGCCATCAGCTCGGTCAGTTCGCCCGCGGATGCCCAGTATTTGCGGATCAGCGGCTTCTGCTCGATCAGCTTGGCCTTGACCGCCTCGAGCTGTTCGTCGGTCAGGTCGAAGACGTTGTCATAACCGAGATAGCGGGCCGTCCAGTAAAGCGCCGACTTGTCGTCCCACATGGAGATCTTGCCCTTGTTGGCGGGGTCGAACAGCACGGCGATGCTATCCGGCTTGGAGGCGAACTTGTCCGGCCGATAGATCAGCGACACCGATCCCCAGATCAGCGGCACGGCCCAGGTCGAGCCTTCCGCGACAACATCGCCATTCTGGGAGAATTCCGGATAGATATCGGCGCTGCCCTCGACTTTCGCGGTATCGATCGGCGCGACGAAACCGGCAAGTCGCATCATCGGCACGGTGTCGAGCGACGGAGTGATGATGTCGTAGACGCCACCGCCGGCAGCCAGCTTGGCGGCGAAATCGTCGTTGGAGCCGACATAGGCGGCTGTCACCTTGCAGCCGGAGGCGGCCTCGAACTTGCTGATGAAGCCTTCGGTGGCATAACCCTCCCAGGTCAGAATGTTGAGTTCGGCGGACATGGCTGTCGCGGTCTGCGCCAGCACGCTTGCCGTCGCCATGGCGGCGATCAGGGCGGTCTTCAGTATTTTCATGCTCATTCCCCTTTTCTCTTCGTTCATTGTTTTCGTTTCGTCTTGCGGACGAGCGTCGCAATATCGATGCCGAGCGCCTTGGCGGCGCTTCGTTTGCTTCCATTCTCGACGATGGATTTTTCCAGGATCCAGGCCTCGAATTCCTGGACGAGTTCCTTGAACTTGGCCGGTGGCGGCGTATCCGACGCGGAGAGGGGCACGGCCATGGCCTTCGTTTCTGCGACCGGCACCGGCGCGACGAAATGTTCGGTGCGGGCAATGTCGTCGGCCGCCGCCGCCGCGCGCTCCAGGACGTTCGCCAGTTCCCGGATGTTGCCCGGGAAGGCGTGCGATCCGAGACGCTCGCGGAATTCCGGCGAGAGCCGCAATTGCGGCTTGCGTCCGGCATTCAGTCGCCGCAGATGGTGTTCGATAAGCGCGTCCAGGAGATCGGGCCGGCTTCGGAGTGGCGGCAACGCGAAGGTCATGACCGCAATCCGGTAATAGAGGTCGCTGCGGAACGCGCCGCTGCCGACCAGCTCCGAGAGGTTCTCGTTGGTGGCGGCGAGAATGCGGATGCGGGCCTGCCGCCTCTGGGCCGAACCGAGCCGGCTGAAGGTCTGGGCTTCGAGGAAGGCCACCAGCTTCGACTGCATGGTCGGCGAGAGGTCGGTGATCTGGTCGAGGAACAGAATGCCGCCGTCGGCCGCCTCGACATAACCGAGCTTGCCGCGGGTCGAGGTGTCGAGCGGCGACCCCGGCTCGATGCCGAACATTTCCGCCTCGAACTGCGCATCCGACAGCATGCCGCACCGAACGTGGACGAAAGGAGCAGCACCCGGAGCGTTCGCCCGGCCGATCAGCCGCGCCAGCTCCGTCTTGCCCGTACCGGTCTCGCCGGTCAGCATCACGCTTGCGCCGCGTTCCAGCGCCGTATCGGCGGCTTTGCGCATAGCCTCGATGCAGGGGGAGGCGACAAAACTCGTTTTTGCCCCCAAGGCTTCGGTTTCGAAGCGGAAATTGTCCGATCCGTCGGGCGCACGCGTCGTCCGGCCTGCCTCGCGCATGATCAGCAACGCGCCGTAGGCGCCGCCATCCGGGGTCCGCAGGATGCTCAAGGTGGCGACGACATTGCGCTGGGAGTTGAGCGTGCCGGAAACCTCAAGGCGCTTGAGCTGCTGCAGCGCGGTCCACAGTTTCTGGATGATCGGGCCGGCGGTCTTGGCATGTTTGCCGAGCTCGGTGCCGACCAGGTCGCCCCGGGCAAGGTTGAGCAACATCTCCAGCCTGCCGTTGACGAGTTTGATCCGGCCGTCCGCTTCGAGGAACGCTGCGCCATCCGGCATGGCGTCGAGGAAGGCGGCAAATTGCGGGTCGTCCACGAAGGAGGGCCGCAGGCGGCGATGGGTGAGGCTGGCGACGTCGTTGGCATAAAACTTCATCACGCCACCTCCTCTGCCGCGTGGCGGGAGCGGCGCCTGGCCTTGCGCCGGGCCGTAAGCACGTAACGCCTGATCTCGCCTTCCATGCGGGCGGAGCGGAACCGCCAGGTGCTGCGGCTGTCATCGGCCGAAACGATTCCCAGGTCGCATTCCTGATCCTCGCCGTCGGATGCCGCCTGCCGGAGCTTTTCCGTGGCATGGCGCGTTTCGACGAAGCCCTGGATCGGTCGCCCGAGGATCTGCTCGCCCGCCCGCCCCCAGGCGGTTTCGACGGCAGGGTTTGCGGCCAGCACGATGCCCTCCTCGGAAATGACGAGGATCGGATCGGGCGTGGCGCTGAGGATGTCGAGCATGCTGTCGGCACGGTCGGACAGTTGCTGCTCGCGGATGCGCGACGGACCGATGTCGCGTGTCGTTCCCCAGAGGCGGACGAGCAGGCCGTTCTGGATCGCGGCGCGAAAATCGTTCTCGACCAGCATTTCGCTGCCGTCATGCCGGCGGTCGACGGCGGCGGCATGGTCGAGGCGGTAGTTGGCGCGTACCAGGTCGCGAACCATCTTTCGGTTGACCTCGGTATTGGGAAAATAACGCGAGACCGGCTGCATATTGAAATCGAGCCCTTCCGGCACCCGGTAGAGCCTTGCCATCGCCTCGTTGCAGGCGCGCCAGCGGCTCTCGTTGGTGAAGACACGCTCGACGATCTCCTCTTCGCTGAGCGAGATATCGACCGGTTCGAGGAATTCGATGCACCAGCAGGCCTCGGTCGCAGCGCCGATCATCTGCGACAGGATCTCGACGCGTTCGACAAGTTCCGGGCCGATGCCCAGCACCTCGGCGGGAAGCGGCTGCTTGACCACTGCCAACCCTCGCGCCCCGTCACGGATGATGGTCGCGACCATGGGGATCTCGCTATAATTCCGGGAATTGACCCAGACCGGAAAGGCCGGATCGGCCGTCTGCGCGCCGCTGGCAATCGCGCGCAGCGCCTGCGCCGAACTGCTGCTGTAGATCCGCTCGAGACCAACCTTCTCATGGGCGGAAATCCCCAGTTCGCTTGCCTCGAAATCGTTGATGGCGACGATCGAACCGGTCTCGTCGATCCAATCCACCAGGAAGGACTCGTAACCGGCAAGGTCGGGCGTGATGCGTATCATTGCGTGATCCTGCTGCTGAAAGGCTGACCCGATCCGCAGCGGCTGGTTAAAAAGGATGCGCCGATCCAGCCATACGGGGGAATAATTTCAAGCCTAGATTCAAAAAACCGAAAAGAAACGGGTTTTTTGATCGAGATGTGCGCGAAACCGCATCGATATGCTGCAACATTGCATTTACTGCGCGATATCGGGCGGCCGACCGCAGACGAAACCGGTTTTTTGCACTTTCTTCCAACCGGTGGCAGGCGTGCTGCGGCTCGACGTTAACGCTCCCGTTTCCATTCTCGCCTATCGTGGGGTCGTTGATTTCCGCAGACGGACGATGGCGAATGGCAACTGGCAGCTATGATGATTTTTTCGGTGCCCTGCGGCAGCGGGAGTCGAGTGGCAACTATGCCGTGGTCAATTCTGCCGGTTATGCCGGCGCCTACCAGTTCGGCGAGGCCGCACTTTTCGACCTTGGTTATGCCGCCCGTGATTCCAACCTGTTCGACAATCGCTACACCAGCGGTTTTACGGGCAAGAACGGCATCACCAGCCTGCAGGATTTCCTCTCCGACAAGGCCGAGCAGGATGTCGCCGCCGCTTCGTGGTTCCAGATGTTGTGGAGCCGCATCCGCGCCGCCGATCTGGAATTTTACGACGGACAGACCCTGAACGGCGTGCTGCTGACGAAAAGCGGGATGATCGCCGCCTCGCATCTTGCCGGCACGGGCGGGCTGAAAACCTTCATCCAGTCCGGCGGTACCAAGTCGGCACAGGATTCCAATGGCACGAGCGTGGTGAACTACCTGAAACTGTTTGCCGGCTACGAAACGCCCTCCACTTTCATCGACAATCTGGAGAAGGGCAATTCGGTCAAGGGCGGTCCCGGCAACGATGTCTTCTTCACCAGGGCAGGCGACGACCGCATCGATGCCGGGGCTGGTATCGATACCGCGCGTTTTTCCGGTTCCCGCGCCGAATACAGCATTGCAGCGGATGGCAGTACCACCACCGTAACCAGTCAGCGCGAGGGGCACGACACATTGACGGGTGTCGAGCGGCTGCAGTTTGCCGATGGCACGCTTGCGCTCGATCTCCAGGGTAGCGCCGGGCAGGCCTATCGCATCTACCAGGCGGCGTTCGACCGGACACCCGATGCGGACGGATTGCGGTACTGGATCGAAACGATGGACACCGGAGCGACCTTGCTCAAGGTCGCGCAGGGCTTCGTCGGATCGTCCGAATTCGTCTCCGTCTACGGCGCCGGCGTCGGCAATGCCGATTACATTGCCCGGCTCTACGAAAACGTCCTCGGTCGGGCAGGGGAGGCGGGCGGCATTGCCTATTGGGAGGACAGGCTCGTCGGAGGTGCCACGAAAGCGGAAGTGCTGGCCGGGTTCTCCGAAAGTGCGGAAAATATTCTCGGCGTGTCGGCTTCGATCGCCGATGGTATCTGGTATGTCTGAGGAACGGCCGAGCCGAAGTTTTGGCTGGCCGCCCGATATCGATGCAGGTGCCGATCGCCAACCGGCCGGTATTGTGTTTCCTTGCCGGAAAGCTAAAATCGCGCCATGCGAAACTTCGTCGCCATCATGATGTTTCTTGGCCTGCTCGGTTATTGCGCCATGCCGGCCGTGGCGGCCATGCCGGGTTTTGCCGACCTGACGTCATCCGGTTCGGTCATGGCCGGCGAGATGCATGTCCACGGCGACAACATGCCTGCGAACGATCATCGCCATCGCGACCATGCGGCGAAACGGCAATCCGGCAGCCTGTGTCCCGATGGTTGCGGCATGACGCACACGGCGTCCTGCCCGGCCTGTCTGGTGATCCTGCCGGCGGTGGATACCGACGGCGGCATCCTTCCCTGGCGTTACGGCATGCCGTTGCGTCAGCATCCGCTTGTCTCTGCCGATCTTGTACCGCTGTTGCCGCCGCCGCGCGTCTAGTTCCTGTCACGACGATACTGGCGTCGACGCTGCCGGCCTCTGGTCGGCATAGCCGGAACGCTGAAACGACATGAACACAGGAAAAGACAAGATGTTTAAACGATATGCCCTTTCTGCAGCAGCACTGCTGCTCGCCCTGTCGCCGGTGCTGGCCGAAGAAATGACCGGTCATGACCACTCGGCGATGCAGATGACCGAAGGCGATCAGGCCGCCTCCAGCAAGGCTTTCGCCGAAGCCAACACCAGAATGCACAAGGACATGGCGCTCGAGTACAGCGGCGATGCGGATGTCGATTTCGTCCGCGGTATGATCCCGCATCATCGCGGCGCCATCGACATGGCGAAGGTGCAGTTGCAGTACGGCAAGGACCCCGAGATCCGTGCCTTGGCGGAAGCGGTGATCAAGGCGCAGGAGGCGGAAATCGCCGAGATGGAAGCCTGGTTGGCGAAACACGCCAAGTAACGAGGCGACCCCAAACCGGGGAGGACGCCGGAGCCAACCGGCGTCCTCCCTCTTCGACATCGTGTTTCCCCGGCCTTGCCTTGATAGCGATCTGTTAACCATATCAAAGGCTTTCCTGTCCCAAAACCGTATTTCGTTCGCAATTCCGCCACGTTATTATCATGCTTAAGAACCTGTTAGAGGCCTGATGGCAGACGGTGGCGGGCCGTACCGATCAGGCGGACGGCGCGTCGAGTAATGCGTAGCGTATCGGTTTGGGACAGATGGCGTTAAAGTTGAGTGTGGCGGATCTTTCCCGGAGATGGCAGTGGCTTGCCATTCCGGTTCTATGTCTGAGCGTGGCCTCCTGTGGCACGGTCAAGGAAAAGCCGAAAAAGCCGACGCCGCGCAGCAAGGAATATTTTTCCGAAAAGGAATATGGCGTCAAAGCCAGCCCGCGCGTTGCCTACGGCAAGAACATCCCCAAGGGCGGCGGCCGCTATCTCGTCGGCAAACCCTATGTGGTGAAGGGCAAGACCTACGTGCCGCGCGAGGATTTCGGCTACGACAAGGTGGGCATCGCCTCCTGGTACGGTTCCGCCTTCCACGGGCGCCTGACGGCGAACGGCGAGGTCTACGATCTCGACCATCTTTCCGCCGCGCATCCGACCTTCCCGCTGCCGAGCTATGCGCGCGTCACCAACGTCGAGAACGGCACCTCGATCATCGTCCGCGTCAACGATCGCGGCCCCTACCATCCGGGCCGCCTGATCGACGTGTCGAGCAAGACCGCCGACATGCTCGACCTGAAACACAGCGGCACCGGCAAGGTGCGGGTGCAATATGTCGGCAAGGCCCGCATGGACGGCCACGACATGCCGTATCTGATGGCGTCCTACGTCAAGAAGGGCGACCGTTTCCGCGGCGTCAATCCGGAAGGCCAGATCGCGTCGGGCGTCATGGTCGCCTCCAACGAGAGCATGGGCGACCAGGTTCGCGCGCTCGACGCCAGCAGCTCTACGCGCACCAGCCTGGCCGGCGACACGCCGAGCGCGGCGTTCGAGGTGATGCCAACCGTCAATTCGAATGCGACCGCGGCCTTCGACCAGTTCGTGGTGCTGCCGGAAACCGGGCCTTTCCCGCTGGAGCGACCGGAGTTCCTCATGGTTCCCGGCGCAAGTTATGCCGCTGCTTATGCCGAGACCCCCGTCGTCACCGTCCAGCTCGCCTTCGATGCGGTGACGGAGCGCAATGACGGCCTGACGCAGCAATCCATCCTTGCCTCCGTCAACCGCCGGCAGGTGCAGCAACAGCGCTGAAGGCGTGCTGTTTTGCTTGGCACCGCGCCTCCGGTTGTTTTAAATCGGCACAGTCGCTCAACGGGAATCGCCATGCGGACAGTGCTGCAGTTTCTGGTCATCTGCCTGCTTTGGTTCGGTCCGGCGCTTGCCGCGACGGCGCCGAATGGCGCGGCGTTCGAAACCAAGGCCAAGCAGATCTATATGATCGAGGCTTCGACCGGCACGGTGATCATCGCCAAGGATGAGGACGTGCCGGTATCGCCGGCCTCGCTTGCCAAGCTGATGACGATGGAAATCGTCTTCGACGCGCTGCGCAAGGGCGAAATCCAGCCGACGACAGAATATGCCGTGTCCGAACACGCCTGGCGGACAGGCGGGGCGCCGTCGCGCACCTCCACCATGTTCGCGGCGCTGAAATCGCGCGTCAGCGTGCTCGATCTCATCCAGGGCGTGACGGTGCAACTCGCCAACGACGCCTGCATCATTCTTGCCGAAGGGATGACCGGTTCGGAAGACGCCTTTGCCGAGCGGATGACGAAGCGGGCGCGGGAGATCGGCCTGCCATCAGCGACATTCGCCAATCCCACCGGCCTGCCCGATCCGCGATCCAAGATCAGCATGCGCGAACTGGTGACGCTCACTCGCCACATCCAATCGACCTACCCGGAATTTTTCCCCTATTACGCCCAGGCGGAATTCGAGTGGAACAAGATCCGCCAGCGCAACCGCAACCCGCTGGTCGGCGCCAACATCGGTGTCGACGGCTTTGCGACCGGCTTTGCCGAGGGCGAGGGGTATTCGATCGTCGCCACGGTCAACCGCGACGGAAAGCGGCTGTTCCTTGCCATGGGCGGGCTGGCGAACGAAAAGGAGCGGCTGGAAGAGGCCAGGCGTATCCTCGATTGGGGCATCAGCAACTTCCAGACGAAGCGCATCTTTGCCGACGGCGAAGTGATCGGCGCGGCAAGCGTCTATGGCGGAGAGCAGTCGAAGGTCGATCTCGTCGCCAGGGCACCGGTCGATGTCTTCGTGCCGATAAACAATCCGGAGCGGCTGGCGGCGCGGATCGTCTATCGCTGGCCGCTCAAGGCGCCGGTGGAAAACGGTTTCCAGGCGGGAACGCTGCGGGTGTTTTCCGGAGAACGGCTGTTGCGTGAACTGCCGCTCTATACCGCTGCGGCCGTGGGACAGGGCACGCTGGTCAGCCGCGCGACGGATGCGGTTCTGGAACTGATGTTCTTCTGGCTGTAAAAGCGCCGTCGCGCCCCTATATATGGTCGTAAAACCGGAACCGCCCGGGCGTGTCCGGTTTCGCCGGCGCAAGAGTTGGGTTAAACAGGTCGGATGCCGGAAGTTTTATGCATAAAGCAGGACATGGTCGTTGGCTGAAGGATCGGGTTTGTTCGTCAGTTTTGAAGGCGGAGAAGGAGCGGGCAAATCGACCCAGATCCGTCTTCTCGCGGATTCATTGTCGAGCCGTGGCCATGAAGTGCTGATAACCCGCGAGCCCGGCGGTTCTGCCGGCGCCGAAGCCGTGCGGCATGTGCTGCTGTCGGGTGCGGCGGAAGAATTCGGCACGCGCATGGAGGCGATCCTGTTTGCCGCCGCCCGCAGCGATCATGTCGAACAGGTCATCCGGCCGGCCCTCGACAAGGGTGTCGTCGTGCTCTGCGACCGTTTCATGGATTCGTCGCGGGTCTACCAGGGCGTGACCGGAAACCTGGATGCCGATTTCATCGAAACGCTGGTGCGCATCGCCGTCAACGGCACCTATCCCAGCCGCACCATCATTCTCGACATCCCGGCGGAAATCGGCCTGAAGCGGGCACGCGTCCGCGCCGGGTCCGATACCGCCGAGCCCGACCGTTTCGAAAAAGAAAAGACCGAGACGCACGAGAAGCGCCGGGAGGCCTTTCTCGACATCGCCGCCGCCGAGCCGGAGCGCTGCAAGGTGATCGACGCGACACAAGCCCAGGGAGTGATCGCCGGCGAGGTTCTGGCCGCCGTCGAACCGTTGCTCGGCACCGTGCCCGCCGACCGGCACAAGGAACCGGAAGCAGCGCAATGAGCGAAGACAAACCGGGCGTCCTCGACGGCGCCATTCCGCCAGCGGAAAACACCCGCCTTTTCGGCCATGACGAGGCGCAGGCCTTCCTGGCGCAGTCCTATCGGTCCGGCAAGGGTCACCATGCCATCCTGATCGAGGGGCCGGAGGGCATCGGCAAGGCGACACTCGCCTTCCGTTTCGCCAATCATGTGCTCAGCCATCCGAATCCGGCCACGGCGCCGGAGCGGCTTGCCGATCCTGATCCGGCGTCGTCCGTCAGCCGGCAGATCGCAAGCGGCGCCTCGCACAACCTGCTGCACCTGGCGCGGCCGGTGGACGAAAAATCCGGCAAGGTGAAATCGGCGATCACCGTCGACGAAGTCCGCCGCGCCGGCAAATTCTTTTCGCAAACCTCCGGCACCGGCAACTGGCGCATCGTCATCGTCGATCCCGCCGACGACCTGAACCGCAGTGCCGCCAATGCCATCCTGAAGATTCTGGAGGAGCCGCCGAAGCAGGCGATGTTCCTGGTGCTGTCGCACGCCCCCGGCAAACTCCTGCCGACCATCCGCTCCCGCTGCCTGCCCCTGAAACTGGCGGCGCTCGACGACCACGCCATGCACCAGGCAACCGCTCATCTCGGGCTCGATATCGACGGCCGGACGCTCGCAGCGGCGCAGGGCAGTGTCTCCGAGGCGCTGAAACTCGTCAACTACGGCGGCATGGATATCGTCGCGGCCTTCGAACAGGTTCTCTCCTCGCAGGGGCCGACGGCGCGCAAGGCGATGCACAAGCTGGCCGACGCCCTGTCCTCGAAGGACGCGGAGACGATCTTCGCATTTTTCGTCAGCCATATCGGCGACCATATCATGGGCCGGGCGCGGCAGGCGGCGCTTTCCGGCGATATCCGCACCGCCGATCATTTCGCCCGGCTGTCGTCGTCGATCGGCGAGCGGCTGACCGTGGCGCAGGCCTACAATCTCGACCGCAAGCAGACGATCATTTCCATCCTCGGCGAACTGGCGGCCTGACGAAAACCGAAGGGCGGCCGGCGATCACCGAAACTTGCTGTTTCGCTTGGCGGCAACATGGAGTAAGAGCGGCGTTGAATTTTTTAAAAACCGCAAGCTGCCGGACAAGACGCCGATCATGACCACCAAGACGCCCTTCTACATCACCACCGCGATTTCTTACCCCAACGGCAAGCCGCATATCGGCCATGCCTACGAACTGATCGCCACGGATGCCATGGCGCGCTACCAGCGTCTCGACGGTCGCGACGTGTTTTTCCTGACCGGCACCGACGAGCATGGCCAGAAGATGCAGCAGACGGCGCGCGCCGAGGGCATCACCCCGCAGGAACTTGCCGATCGCAACTCGGCCGAATTCCAGGCGATGGCGGTCATGCTCAATGCCTCGAACGACGATTTCATCCGCACCACCCAGGCGCGCCATCACGAGACGTCGCAGACGATCTGGAACCTGATGGCCGACAACGGCGACATCTACAAGGACAGCTATGCCGGCTGGTATTCGGTGCGCGACGAAGCCTATTACCAGGAAGATGAAACCGAAGTGCGCGCCGATGGCGTGCGTTACGGACCTCAGGGCACGCCGGTGGAATGGGTGGAGGAAGCAAGCTACTTCTTCAAGCTTTCCGAATACCAGGACCGCCTGCTGAAGCACTACGAGGAAAACCCGGACTTCATCGGCCCGGCCGAACGCCGCAATGAGGTGATCTCTTTCGTCAAGGGCGGCCTGAAGGACCTTTCGGTGTCGCGGACCACCTTCGACTGGGGTATCAAGGTGCCGAACGATCCGGCGCATGTCATGTATGTCTGGGTCGACGCGCTGACCAACTACATCACCGCCACCGGCTACCTCGAAGACAAGAACGGCCCGAGGGCGAAATACTGGCCGGCCGACGTGCATATCATCGGCAAGGACATCATCCGCTTCCACGCCGTCTACTGGCCGGCCTTCCTGATGTCGGCCGGCGCGCCGCTGCCGAAGCGGGTCTTCGCCCACGGCTTCCTGCTCAACAAGGGCGAGAAGATGTCGAAGTCGCTCGGCAACGTCGTCGATCCGGTCAATCTGGTGAACCATTTCGGCCTCGACCCGGTGCGCTACTTTTTCCTGCGCGAAGTCTCCTTCGGCCAGGACGGCAGCTACAGCGAAGAGGCGATCGGCACACGCATCAATTCCGATCTCGCCAACGGCATCGGCAACCTCGCCAGCCGCTCGCTGTCGATGATCGTCAAGAACTGCGACGGCAAGATCCCGACGCCGGGCGCGCTGACCGACGAGGACAAGACGATGCTCGCCTCCGCCGATGCGCTTCTGGCCTCGACCCGCGACGACATGGGCAAGCAGCTCATCCACCGGGCGCTCGCCTCGATCATCGCCGTCGTGTCGGAGACCGACCGCTATTTCGCCGGCCAGGAACCTTGGGCGCTGAAGAAGACCGATCCGGAGCGCATGGGAACCGTGCTTTACGTCACGGCGGAAGTGGTGCGCCAGATCGCCATCCTGCTGCAGCCGTTCATTCCGGGCTCCGCCGAAAAGCTGCTCGACCTCGTGGCCGCGCCTGCGGACGCCAGGGATTTCGCGGCACTGGGCGAGGCAGGCCGGCTGGTTCCGGGTACGCCGCTGGAAGCGCCGAAGCCGGTGTTTCCGCGCTACGTACCGCCGGAAACGGACGCCTGAGGGCTGGATAGACACCGATGCTGATCGATACCCATTGCCATCTGGATTTTCCGGATTTCGCCGAAGAGCGTGACCAGATCATCGAACGTGCCCGTGATGCCGGCGTCCGGCAGATCGTCACCATCTCGACGCGGGTTCGTAAACTGCCGGACCTGCTGGCGATCACCGACCGCTACGACAACGTCTTCTGTTCCGTCGGCACGCATCCCAACAATGCCGACGAAGAGCTCGACGTCACCGCCGCCGATCTCGTCAGGCTGTCGGCGCATCCGAAGATCGTCGCCATCGGCGAGGCGGGGCTGGACTATTTTTACGACACGCAGAAGCCGGCAGACCAGAAGGCCGGCCTGTTGCAGCACATCGAGGCGGCGCGCCAGACCGGCCTGCCGCTCGTCATCCACAGCCGCAGCGCCGACGAGGACATGGCGGCGATCCTGACCGAAGAAACGGCCAGGGGCGCCTTTCCCTTCATCCTGCATTGCTTCTCCTCGGGGGCGGAGCTTGCCCGCGTCGGTGTCGCGCTCGGCGGCTACGTTTCCTTCTCCGGCATCCTGACCTTCCCGAAATCGGAGGAACTGCGCGAGATCGCCGCAACGGTGCCGCTCGACAGGCTGCTGGTGGAGACGGACGCGCCTTACCTGGCGCCAAAACGCTGGCGCGGCAAACGCAACGAACCGTCCTACGTGGTCAACACCGCCGAGGTGTTGGCGCAGACCATGGGCATCAGCGAAGCGGAGATGGGCGACATCACCACCGAAAACGCCTATCGCATCTTCACGAAGCTGCCGCGGATCTGAGGCCGTGAGTTACCGGCGCCGCTTCACGATCCTCGGCTGCTCGTCGTCTCCGGGCGTGCCGCGCATCAATGGCGACTGGGGCGCCTGCGATCCGGATAACCCGAAGAATCGCCGCACGCGGGCCGCCTTTCTCGTCGAGCAGACCGGACCGCACGGCACCACGACGGTGGTGATCGATACCGGCCCGGATTTCCGCGAACAGGTGATCGCCGCCCGCGTCAAGCATATCGACGCCGTGCTCTATACGCATGCCCACGCCGACCACCTGCACGGCATCGACGATCTGCGCGGCTATTTCATTACCGCCCGCCAGCGCATTCCCATTTACGCGGACGCGCCGACCATGGCGCGCATCCGCGAAGGGTTCGGTTATTGCCTGCAGACGCCGCCCGGCAGCAACTATCCGCCGATCGTCGAACCACGGATCATCGAAGACATCCAAACCCCGATCGTCATCGACGGCGCCGGCGGTCCGATCTGTTTCCGGCCGCACCTGCAGGTGCATGGCGACATCCATTCGCTGGGATTCCGTATCGGCGATGTTGCCTACTGCAGCGACGTCAGCGATTTTCCCGAAGAGACCATCGGCAAGCTGCATGGGCTGGATGTTCTGGTCATCGATACACTGCAATATCAGTTCCACCCGAGCCACCTGTCGCTGACGCAGGCGCTCGGCTGGATCGAGCGCTTCAAGCCGAAGCGCGCCATCCTGACGCATATGCACGTGCCGCTGGATTACGAGACGGTGCTGCGCGAAACGCCGCCGCATGTAGAGCCGGCCTACGACCAGATGGTGTTCGAGGCCGTGCCGGAGAGCCTGGATATCTGAGGCGCAAGCCCCGGATGCGGTGACGGTTCCCCGGCCTGGCTGCCCACCGCGCCGCCATGTTAAAAACGCGATTTGCCGATCACAGGGGATCGGCACCGATGGCGGCCAATGCCGCCCGTGCGACTGCAAAATCCTGCTCTCCGGTCCCTGACCCGACACCGATTGCCCCCGCAAGCCTTCCGCCGAAGCGGATCGGCAGGCCACCGGGCAGGGGCGTGACGCCGCCCTGCGAGGCGATACCGGCTGACGTGCCGAATTCGAAAGACATGGTCCCGGTCGGCGCATTGATCGATGCGGCGGTCCGGGCTTTCGACAATGCCGTGCGCATGCTGAGATATTTGGCGCCGTCCATCCGGACGCTGGCAATCGTTTCACCGCTGCCATCGACGATGAAGATGCACTGCGGCACCCCCATCTCTTCTGCGAATGTAACGGCAGCCGTGAGGGCCTTGAGGGCGCCCGGGTGAGTCAGGGCCAGCGTTTCTTTGACGTATTGCATCGTGTCTCGCCTTGTGTTTCGGCCGTCAGGATAGGGGAGAGAAGGGGGTCGGCGCAAGGAAACGGATCGTCTGCGTGTCGACCAGGCCCTTGATGCTGGCGAGGTAGCCGGACCAATCCGGATCGGCGAGCATTTTTTCCCGCCGCGCCGTACGCTCACCCAAGTCCTGCCAACGCCACATCGAGACGAAGTGGTTCAGTTCGCCGATATCGGAGGTGAAGAAACCCACCGGTTCGCCGAGATGCGCGCGCTGGATCGGCAGGCCCAACCGCATGTAGCAATCGACGAAATCGCCGAGGAAACCGGCCCGTATTCTGTAATCCCGTTCTTCCAAAAGCATTGTCAGGTTCCGTGAAAATTACCCATTGTGCGGCCGGTTCACCAGGCAGAGGCGCCGCCATCCACCGTCATCATCGATCCGGTGGCGAAAGCGGATTCGTCGCTGGCCAGATAGAGGATCGCTTTGGCGATATCGTCCGGCTGGCCGACCCGCGCCATTGGCGAGCGGGCCTTGAGGCCCCGGACGAAAGCGTCCGGATCGGCGACCTCCTTGAGCATCTTGTCGTAATAATTCGACCAGATGACGCCGGGGGCGACGGAATTGACGCGGATATTGTCGTCCGCATGGTCGAGTGCCATGGCGCGTGTGAGCGCGCTGACGCCGCCCTTGGCGGCGACGTAAGCGGCACGGTCCTTGATGCCGAAGGTGACGATGTTCGAGGCGGTGTTGACGATGCTGCCGCCGCCGCGTGCCCGAAGAGCGGGTACGGCGTATTTGGAGCAGAGATAGACACCTTTCAGATTGACGGCGACGATATCGTCCCAATCGTCCTCGCCGGTGGTTTCCACCGTACCGATCATGCCGCGGCCGGCATTGTTGACGATGATGTCGAGGCCGCCGAATGTCGAGACGGCAAGCGCGACCATCGCCTTCACTTCGGCGCTGTCGCGGACGTCGACCTTGCAGCCGACGGCATTCTCGCCCAGCGCCGCCGCGACGGCGTTGGCGGCATCGCCGTTGAAATCGGCGACGACGACCTTTGCCCCCTCGCGAACGAAAACCTCCGCGGTGGCTGCGCCGATACCGGCACCGGCGCCGGTGACGATTGCGATTTTATCCTGAAGACGCATGGTGGACCTCACAATTCTATTCTCTGGAAATGACGACGGAGAGCCTGCTCGACGCTGAGCGCGGCGAGCCAGGATGTTTTGGGATTGTCGGGCAGCGGCCTGTTGTGGAGCACGATGTCGAAACTGCCGAACGAGCCCTTGGCGCTGACGTGATGGCTGTTGCCGTCCGCTGCGGGGTCGGCGACGAGGGTCACGGCCGTCGCGTCGAAGCCGATGCCGGCCAGCGCCACGGCAGCCGTGACATTGGCGTTCTTGGGATAGATGGACGAGGCTTCGCGGGCATTGCCCTCGAAGATCACCGTTCGCTGCGTCAGTGCGGAAAGATCGTGATGTTTTTCCGCCAGGCTGCCCTTCCAGGCGGCCGGAGGCTTCGTCCCGGTGTACACCACGCGATCCAGCCCGCCGAGTTTTGCCGACCGCAGCGCATCCAATCCGCCGACCGCTCCGGAAACGACCGTTAGCCGGCTATGGCCGTGACTTGCGGCCAGATCGAGGGTAGCCAGCAGCTCGGCATCGCCGAGGCTGCCGATCGAGACGACGATCACATCGATACCAGCCCGCAACAGCGCCGGCACATCGTGCCTGACCGCCCCATGGCTGGCGCATTCGACGACGACCGACGGCCCCCATTTCACCAGAGCATCGACGTCACGGAAAAACGCGATGCCGTCGCGCTCGACCTCGGCTCCTTTCGAGACCAGCGCGGCGGCAACGGCGATATCGCCGCCGGCGTTTTTCAAGGATTGCTCCAGACTGCGGGCCATGGCGCCAAATCCGATGACGGCGACCTTTTGGGGATTTCTATTCATGCGTCTCCTCCAAGAACCGCCGCACCGTCTCGGCATATTGCTCCGGATGGACCCTCGGGAAAAAATGCGCGCCATCGATCACGGCCAGCCGGGCACCGGGGATCATTGCCGCCAGTGTCCGGCTATGGGCAAAGGGGATCAGGGCATCGTCGGTGGCGCCGATCACCAGCGCGGGGACGGTTATCTTCGAAAGATCGTTGCTCCGTTCATCAATCAGGAGCATCTCGATACGCGCTTCCGCAACCGACATGGGCGACAGCGTGGCTGCCGCATTGTCGACCGCCCTTTGCAGCAGTTTCTCGTTCTCGTCGAGAAAACTCGCCGGAAAACCGATGGCGTGGGTCAGCTTCTGGTAGACCCTCGGTCCCGCTTCGCGCAGCACGGCGAGCCGGGCTTCGAACATCGCCCTGAAGCGGGCATCCGGCTTTTCCCAGCTGCCGCTGATGACGAGCGTTTTTACCACTCCGGGCGCATCGAGCGCCATGTATTGCGCCACCATCCCGCCCGTCGAGTGACCGACGACATGCGCAGCATCGATGTTTTCAGCCTTCAGGATTTCGATGGCATCGCCGGCGATCCGTGAAATGGAATATGGTCCCTCGGGCCGGTCGCTGCGGCCGGTTCCGCGATGATCGAACGCGATGACCCGGTAACGATCCGCAAGCAGCGGAACGATATCGCTCCAGAAACTTGCCGCTCCTCCGAGGCCGGGAATGAGCAGCAAGGCTTCGCCTTGGCCGGAGACGTCATACGTCACCCGGCATCCATCGGATACCGATACTGTGGGCATGTTTCTTCCCGACGTTTCGAGCATGTCCAGCCGAAGCGACCGCGCTTTCGCACCGGACGATGCGGTAAAGATCTAGAGCTTGTCGGCCGCGACGAAGGCGGTGCGTTGCTCGATTTCCAGGACATTGTCTGGCCGCGCAAACGGTTCTGGCGCTTTTTCACCCGGCGCCATCGGCCGGCCGATTTCTTCGAAGAAGTGTTCAAGGCCGTTCGGCTGGATGAACCAGAGCCAGTGAAGCTCCTGGTCCGCCGAGGTGTTGATGAACATGTGCTTGCGGTTGCGGCCGACAAAAATCGTCACGCCGGGCTCGGCCACATATTCCACGCCTTCCACGACGGCCTTGCCGCGGCCGGAAATGAAATGCAGGACTTCGTCATGGACAGGATGGGCATGTTCGCGGACATAACCCTGCGGCGGCAGCGTTTGCGTTCCGAGGCTGAACGGCGTTTCGACGCCAACGGAATCGGGGGAAATCCGCACCGAGATATGGCCGTTGGCGGGCACCGGCTGCCAGAAATTCTTGCCGTCTTCCGGCTTGAGGATCAGTACATCGCCCTTTGCACCCAGGTCTTCGGCTTGCTTTTCCATTCTCATTTCTCCTCATTCGCCTGTTGAAAAACCGTCGTGCCGGTCTCTAGGTCGGAGTCTTCCATGTATCGCCGAGCTTGTAACCGGTCGGAAATGGGTCGCTCGGATCAAGGACGTACTGGTGGAAGGCCGTGATCCAGGCCGAACCGGTGATCGCCGGGCGGACGGCTGTATGACCGGCCACGCTGGTCGTTCCGAGGATTTCGCCGATGAATTCCGTACCCAGGATCGACTCGTGCACGAATTTTTCCCCGACATCGATCTGGCCCTTCGCATGCATCACCGCCAGCCGCGCGCTGGTGCCGGTGCCGCAGGGCGAGCGGTCGTGCCGTCCCGGCGAGACGATGACGGTGTTCTTCGCGCGCTTCACGCCGTTTTCCTCGCGCAACGGCCCGGCGAAAAGCGTCTGGTTGATCGTATGGATTTCCGGATTTTCCGGATGGACCGCCGGGATCTGTTCCGCCGCAGCGCGCTTGATCGTCTCGCCGACCTCGACCAGTTCCGCGGCCTCATCCGGCGTGATGGCGTAGCCCAGCTTCTGCGCATCGACGAGGACATAGATCATGCCGCCATAAGCGACGTCGACCACCATCGACCCCAGGCCCGGCACCTCGATGGTCCGGTCGAGCGCCATGGTGAAGGCCGGGACATTGTCGAAGGTGATGCTCTGACATTTCCCGCCGGCGCATGCCGCCGTGACCCGCACCAGGCCCGCCGGCGCTTCCAGTGTCAGGGTGGTGACCGGCTCGACCATCGGCACCATGCCGGTTTCCAGAAGTACGGTCGCGGTGCAGATCGTGTTGGTTCCCGACATCGGAACGTAAAACTCCGATTCCATGATGATGAACCCCGCATCGGCATCGGGATGGGTGGCGGGCAGCACCAGGTTGACGCATTGCGAGACCTTGCCGCGCGGCTCGTGCAGGAGGAACTGGCGCAGGTCATCGCCGTGTTTTTCGAGATGTTGCATCTTCTCGAACATGGTCGCGCCCGGAACGGCAAGCACGCCGCCGGTTATCACCTCGTTCAATTCACCGGCCGCATGGGCGCCGATGACATTGATCATCCTGCTGAAACGCATTGCTCGCCATCCCCATGACGTTTGTCGGGCCGAGACCTCGAACCCATGAAACGACAAGTAAACGTTTTCTCAAAAGTCGTCAATATGGCTTTTTCTACGACGTCACGCCGCCCGACCGGATGCCTTCGGGGCTACCGCAACGGAATCACGCAGGATCAGGCTCGCCTCGAACTGCATCGATGTGAGGCTCTCGCCATGTTCGAGATTGGCGATCATCGCCCGGGCCGCGTGGCGCCCGATATCGCCTGCGGGGACCGATAGCGTGGTCAGCGGCTGGTAGAGCAGGGGGGCAAAACTGACGTCTTCGAAACCGCTGACCGAAAGCTGTTTCGGCACCTCGATCCCCAGCTTGCGGCATTCCGAAAGCACGCCGCAAGCCAGCAGGTCCGTATTGCACATCACGGATGTAACCTTCGGGTTTTGCTCCATAATCCTGCGGAAAGCCATGCCGCCGTCATTGATCGTGTAGCCGGGCTGAACGACCTGCACGATCGTCTCCAGCCCGTTGTCGCGCATGATCTTTTCATAAGTATCCAGGCGTGACTGCTGCCTGTCGTTGCCCTGGGTGGGACCGGAGATAAGGGCGACATGCGTATGACCGAACTGCAGCATGAGTTCGGCAATCTTGCGGGTGCACCGGGCGTTGTCTATGCCGACCGAGGGCAAGGGGTGGCCTTCGAGATAGGAATAGACCTGCAGGACGGGAATTGGGTTTTTTGCAATAAATTCCAGAAGACGGTCGTCCTCAACGCGACCGAATACAAGCAAGCCTTCGGCGCCGCGATTGAATAACCGCAAGGCGGCATCGAAGATTTTTGTATTGTCATAACCGGATGTCTGAAGAAAACCGGCATAGTCTTGCGCGAAAAGCGTTTCTTGTATGCCGTGCGCCAATTCCGAGAAAATCGGATCGTCGAGTCGGGGCAGAAGCGTACCGATGGTGCGGGTTCGCGCCAACCGCAAAGCCTTGCCGGCGGAATTCGTCGTGTATCCAAGCTGCGCCGCCGCCTGCAGCACTCTCTCGGACATCTCCTTGTTGACGGTATCCGGTTTGTTTAGCACCCGGGAAACAGTGGCGATCGATACATTTGCGAGCTTCGCCACGTCGTGGACGGTCGCCCCCCGGCCACCTTGACCTTTGCTTTTCATGGAATTGTTCCTCGCCGCACGGGCGTCTGTCGGCTTGACTGCGCATATTGGCGATATTTCCGGCATTTTCAATCAGCCCTTTAATTGCGGGACTTAGTCAAGCCTGTTTTGCCCGTGCCGGGGTCATGGTCCTTTTCGAGGTCATGGCCTCATGATGATGTTCGGGTCGGATGCCTCAACGTGCGGAGCGCGGTTGTTTGTG
>NZ_QFBC01000016.1 GCF_003122325.1 Rhizobium album | reverse complement strand
CATCTTGGGCTTTCATTCCCGCTTCACACCACGCCGTTACCGACGTCGCATGGGGAAAGTGGCGACAGAGTTGAACACTACTCATGGACCCATGGGTCACTCCTTTCATGCGACTTTCACGTCGCACCGCTTGCTTGAAGGTCATCCACACCGGAGAGGCGAAACCCCTCGCCATCCCCTCGGACCATAGAAGGAGAACGTTCATGCCCGAATAGGGCTGCCCGTTATGCCGTAGCGGCCGCGTAATCCGGCCTTGAGTGTTGGCTGCGTTCCACGGCTTCATCCAGGGACGAACCCCTTTCTCCAGATCAGCAACGATCCGGTCGGTGATCCTCGTGTAGATATCGCCGCGCTCGCCTTCGGTTTTCTTGCTCACGTCTCAAACCTCCTATTCCGAGCCGCGCCTATCGCGGCCCGTCGCGGAGGTCCGAGGGCAGGAGCGGAAGGGCTTGGAGCGCACCGGAACGGCCGAAACAGCGTGGAGGACGGCGAAGCCGTTGCACCTCACAAGCCGGCTCCTGCAGGACCGCCGACAGGGACGGGCCGCGATAGGCCGGTTCCTCATTTCCTTGCCTGTTTTTCCCCGGGGCGGCGCGACATGCGAAAAGGCCGGCCCCTCTTGGGAGCCGGCCGATGGAAGCTGGAAAGATGAGGGTAGGGCGGCACGTGGGCGCCGCCCGGGCCGCTTTACCCGAGGGCGGCCATTTGCGCCTCGGCCGCCTTGCGGTCGAGATTGGCGCCGGGGTTTTCGACCGGGCGATCGAAGGGCTTCCAGGTCTCGCCGACGACCTGCTCGTAGGCTGCGACGGCGCCCTCGGCCGCCATCCTGAGCGAATGAGCCTGGATACCCATGTCGGCTGCGAATTCGCGCTTGCGCTGGGCGGCGCCATCGTAGCCGACCGGGCCATCGAGATCCTCGTCGCGGGCATCATTGGATGCCTTGGCCGTGGCGTCGCGGGCTTCTGTGACCGCACGAGAGTAGAACTGCCCGGCGCCATGTGCCGATCCGACGAAGGCGCCGACGATGCGCTGGAGATGGATCTGCATCGCCCGTTCGCCGAGGCCCTCCGCCAGGCTGTCGGCAGTCTCGACGATCAGTCGCTCATGCAGGTCGCGGATGCCGTCGCTGTCGACCAGTGCGGTCCCGAAGCTTTCGGCGATCTTGAGCGCCTGGGCGCTGTCGGGGCAGGTGAGGCGGACCATTTCGAGGTTTGCGCCCTTGCGGAGCTGCACGACGCGGGCGGAAGAGCGGTTGGGGGTCGCGGGCTTGGCCATATCGGTTTCCTTTTCGGTTCCCTCCGAAGCGGTTCCGGCCCCGTGCCGGTCTGCCCTTCGGTGCGGTCAAAAGGAACCGGCGAGGGACGGGCGATTTCAGAGGTCCGGAGCGGCTGAGTGAGCGGAGCGGGCTTGCGACCAAGCGGGGGCACCCAGCGCGGGACGCGGGTTCGCTTTGCGCAGCGAGGCTGTTTCGGCCGCCCCGCGGCGCGACAGCGGCCTTGAAACGACCGGCCGCCGGTTCAGACCGCAACGAACACGAAGGGCAGACCGGCACGGGGCTGAGACTCTCCCCGAGGCCGAATTTGGGAAACGATGGCCATCCTCGCAAAGCCCCTCATCGAACACGCGGGCGCACTCCGCCAATGCGCTACCGTCGACCGCCTCTCACGCAGCCTCTCGCCAAGCAGAATCGCCGCGTTTCTGCCGTAACGTGGTGATGGCGCGGTCCTGACGCTCCAGCTTTCGGGTGAGCGCCTCGAGTTCGCTGCGCCGCTCGAATGACAGGCGATCGACGTGATCTTGAAACAGCATCTCATCGGAACGGGTCCATCGTGAGCCGGAGCGCTTGTGCGTGCGGTTTCTGGCTTTCGCCTTTTCGGTCACAGCCAGGCGCTCAGCGCGTGCGGCAATCTGCCGATGGATGAGATCGAGGTGATGGCGCGTTTCGCGCCGCGCCACCTCCATGCGGGCAAGGAGCACCCACGGACTGATCGGGTTCATGTCCCGGTCCTCCTCCGCCGCCAGCCGATGAAGTCCGAAGGACCGTCATAGACGGCGTGACGTTCACCATCGATGACGAAGCCGAACGGCCCACGGGTTGCATATTCGGCGCTCGGAACAAGAAAGCGCCGCTCGTCGGCACGTTGGTCCCGCACGCCGCCGCGCGTGGCGACCACCTCCGTCATATCGGCATGGTGGCTGGAATAGATCGCCGAGACGACGACCCAGTCGCCGGCATGCCTGCGCTCGAAGGCTTGCCGGTCCTTCCTCCAGGATTGGCCGGACCCGAGTTCGCGCCCGTGGATCTCTTCCCATGCGGTCGGCCAGCTGTTGCGGAATGTCTCGTCCGCACATTTGCGCTCGTATGAGGTGAAGAGCTCCGGGAAGGAGAGGGCGACGATGGCCCATTCGGCATCCTCCTCGTACCAGTGCGAGGACTTTCGCAGCAACGGGGAGACGCGAAGATTCCGTTCGGCCGACAGATGAAACCCGCCATGGCCAGCCGTCATATGGGACACGATCCCCTCCGCGTAGACGGTCGCAAGCTGCGACGGTCCCCAGGGCGTACTGGCCGTCATGCGGGTCTGGATCCGCCTCAGGGCGGATAACTCGCGCTTGTGCTGGGCCGTCTCGAAGACCCGGGCGCGAAAAGCCGCCTCATCCTCGAGGCGGCCATCATGACCGTAGAAATCTGCGCGCGTCAGCTCGGAAAGCGGACGGTTAAGCCGCCAGGTGCTCGCGAGGAAGCTCGCGCCATCGCGCGCCGGCACCATTGCCAGATGCGTATCGCCGATCCGGGCGACCGGAAATCCCTCGGCGCTGATGCCGAATTCTACTCCCATCGTCTCAGAGATCGAAGGCGTTTCATCCTGACGTTCGGGGGCATTCATGCGGCCGCCCTCCCTTCGACATGCGCAGCCGCAACCTCGTCGGCGGTCACCTCTTCGAGCACAGCGTTTGGATATCCATGCTCTTTAAGCCAGGCCGCAGCCGCCTCGCGATTGTCGGCGAGGTGGACGAGTTCGGCACTCGATCCGGCGCGATCGAAGACGCGGATCGAACCGAGGGCGGGGCGCTCGAGCACCTTGAAGGTGAGATCGGAATCGAGGCCAAAAGTTCGGTGGATGCGCATGACGATGGTGTTCCCGCTGCCGAAATCCGCCTCGTGCAGCGTGAAATATGCCGGCGAGGTGTAGTTTCCGGATTGGCGCGGACCCTCTTTGCGGATCAGCCGGCCCTTGCTGTTGCGGGTCAGCCAGGCCGCGAGCTTCTTTTTGAAGCGCTCGGGTGGGCGGGGCGTGCCGTCGGACCAGGTAACGATGGAGCCGATCGGGGCGCGGTCGTAAATCAGGGACGCAGACATTGGACATCTCCTCGAAATTCTGCGGTTCATGGAAACGAACCGCCGCCGGTGATGGTCGGCGGCGGGGGTCGATCGGAAAAGTTGGAAGAGCGGCGGCTATTCTGCCGCGATGCCGTAGGCGGTTTCGTCCTCGTCGGTGGCGCGGTCATCGGCCTCCGGATCAGCGACATCAAGATCGGGCGCCTCGTCGGCGAGGCTGCCATCGGCAAGCTCGCCTTCAAGACCATCTGCTGTTTCCCCAGTGGCGGCAGCGGCGTCATCCTCCACCGCCTCGCCTTGCTTGATCAGCTCGGCGAGATCCCTCGGATCGGGGGCGAACAGGGCCGCCGCATGGACGAAGTGCCCGTCCTTGAAGTGCTCGACCAGTGCGGCACGGGTCTCGCGGACCTTCGGGCGCGGGAGAACCGAGGTGCCTTTGCACGAGGCTTCAAGCGCCTGCCGCGACAGGCAAAGCAGGAAATCCTCCGTGCCCATGTTCGGGAGATATCCGTCCGCACCGATGGCGTCGCCGGCTATGCGCGAGACGATACCGCTGTTCGACATGCCGCGGCGGCACGACAGCACATCGACCAGCATCGAGCGGGCGGCAATCCGCAAGGTGTCGCGGTCGAAGGCGAGCTTGCCGTCAGCGTCGAGCAACCGAGCCACATGGCGGGCGAACCGCTTCGCGCCGAAGACGTGGTCGTTTGCCCCGGAGTCGACCCGGACATTCATGCCGGCAAAGGCGAGGACAAGGAGGGCCATCAGCGTGTCGTCCTCGATCGGTGCGCGGGCGAGCGCCTCGTGGAGTGCATCGGTCCTGAGGTCACCGATCATGTCGTGGCCCTTCTGCGTGACGTCAGGACGCTGCTTCGGCGCGTCGATCACATCATCGCCACCGGCGCCGCCACCTTCGGCGACCGCTCCCTTGCCCTTGGCCTTCTTCTCCTCGGGCATCCGGTAGTGCACGGTCTGAACCTTGCCGTTCCGATCCAGATACATGGCTGTGTGGTCGCCCTTGCCTGGCTTGCCATAGACGCGGCTCGCCTTCTGCGGCAGCTTGGCCTCGCCCCATTGAGAAACCTCGGCGATCATTCCCTTCTTGGGCAGATTGTTCGTCATCCACTCCTGCTGGGCGCCGAGATATGCTTCGACATTGGTGGTGTAGCGGCTGTCCTCATCGGCGGGAGCGAACAGATCCTCGATCCATGCGATGCCGTAGGCTTCCCGGAGTTCGTCACCGAAGCTCGCATCCTTGGCATACATCCGGGTCTTGGTCAGCGCATTGGCGATCTGCCACCACTGGGCAGGCTGGCCCTTCTTCGGCTTCTGCGCCTTCCAGACTTCCTTCTGCTCATCGAGATGTGCTGCCGCGATCGTGCGGAGCTGTTGCTCATTCGGCATATCGCCGAACGCCATCTGGTCGAGCATCGCCGGAAGGACGTTCGCAAGGAGCCTCAGCTTGCGGATCTGTCGGACGGGCAGGGCAAGTGCCACCGCGATTGCTTCCTCGGTCCAGTCGAGTGCGACGAGGCGTTCGATGCCGCGCCACTGGTCTACGGGGTTCAGAGGCTCACGTGCGATGTTCTCGACCATCGATCGCATCGCGCCATTGTCATTGGCAGCTTCGACGACGAGAACTTCGATTTCCTCGAGGCCTGCGGCGATCGCCATGCGGGTGCGGCGATGGCCGGCTTCGATGACGTAGCCGTTGCCACCACCGACCTCTGCAAAAATGACGGGCGGCTGGATGATGCCGACCGCCTTGATTGTGGCGAGCAGCAACGCATCGGCCTGCGGCGTGGACTTCGACTGGCGGGTATTGTCGGGATTGTCCTTCAACGAGCGCGGATCGACCTTCATGATGTGCATGAGATTTTCCTCTTCCGGGATGCGGGGACGCGGCCTCTTGCCGGTCCTTCCTGTCTTCATTTCTTTCCGAAGACATCTCCCGGACCGCAGGACGGGCGGACTGGCGCAACTGCGGCCGAGCATCCCTGCTGCGAAGGACAAGCGGGGCTCTTGAGCCCTGCGCGGGACGAGTGGCCGGGATGCGGAGGCGGCGGTTGAGCGTAAGCGGCGACGGGACGACCGATCTGCGAGCGGTTCCTTCCCTCGTCCTTCTCCTCCCTTCTTCACTCACACTAGTTCCGTGCGACCGGGCGGAGCCGTAGACAGGCCGCAGATCAGGGAGATTTACGATGCGCGCTGCGAGAGAGATATTCGCCTTTCACGTCGTTCCGGGAACGGACGAAATCCTGGGATTCGCCGAGACCTTGGGGATCGCCCGCCAAGAGGTGTCACAGCATTTCGAGGGGCTGAGAGCCATGGAGGCGAGTATCGATGCCGGAATTGCGATCTACAAGGTCGGCCTGAAAGATCCGCGCCTTTCCGACATCGTGGCTATCCTGAACAACCCGGAGGATGCGAGCGACCGGTTGATCGAAACGATCGAGCGTGTCGAGACGATTTCATGTGCGCGGCAAAACCACGGAAAGACATGATCGTCATGGGCGATACCGACGGACGGAAATCAGGGCAAAAAAAGAGGGCCACGAGAAACTCGGGCCCTATAGGTATGAAGGTAATTTAAACCTCCAGAGGGGAACAGCTGCTGCGGCGGCACTGGGAGGAAAACCGCCATGTGCATCAGCTGTGTGCGTTATGATCGATTTTTGATCAGCGGGGAATGATTTTTTGTGCAACGCAGCTATGCAAATGCTGCGCCGCATTCAAATGACGCTCCCGATCAAGCAGCTTCTGCCGGACCGTCGGCGCACTCGACCGCCGCGGCAGCGAGCGCATCATCGACATCGCGGAGCCGCCGGCGCTTGTCGGCAAGTTCGTCGGCAAAGGCGAAAACACCGCCTTCACGCGAGCGATAGGAAGCAAGCCTCCGACGCGCTTCCTCCAGATGACGGCGAGTGCGTTCCCTTTCCTCGTCGAACCCGCCGAGCGCATGTTCGAGCCGGGAAATCGCGCCGAGAGGCGTCACCGTCACCGCAAGATCAATCTCGTAATCCGCACCGGTGCGCTGCAGCGTGGTGGCGTAACGATACCCATCGCCCTTTCCGAAGCGCTCGCCTTCATAGACGAGATCGAAGCCGCCGATGCTCGCCAGATGAACCTCACCCTCCTGCTGCAGCTGGAGAAGTGTCAGGATCTCCTTCATCAGCGCGCGGCCGGCGTCCTTGCGTTCCTGGTAGGCTTTGCCGAGAACGGTGATCGAGAACGCGTCGCCCGTGGTCGGCACAAGCCGGTCTATATCCTGGCCGATCTCCGCGATGCGGCGGGTCGAGACCTCGATGTCGCGCTCCGCATCGCGCGTCTGTCGGCGCACCGCATATTGGTCGTCGTCGTGGGCGGCGCGCAGCCGTTCCAGCCGAGCGATGTCGGCCTCCAGTCCCGCTTTCTGCATCAGCCGTTCGTCGCCGGAGGCAATCGCCTTGGCCATGGCGAACTGGTTGGCCTGCCCTTCACCGAGATCCTCAAGCCGGCGGATCGATGTATCACCGCTGAGCGCTGCCGCGATGAAGCGGGCCTTGCGCTCGTTGTTCTGCCACATGGAAGCGTCAAGCGACCCTTCGGTGGCATAGGCGAAGATATCGACCACATCGTGCTGATTGCCCTGCCGGACAATACGGCCCTCGCGCTGCGCGATGTGAGACGGCAGCCACGGCACATCGAGATGGTGCAGTGCTTTCAGGCGCAGTTGCGCATTGACGCCCGTTCCCATCGTCTCGGAACGGCCGATCAGGAACCGAACCCGGCCGGCGCGCACATCGCCGAAGAGCCGCTGCTTGGCCTCGGTCTTCTTGAAGTCCTGCATGAAGGCGATTTCGCAACCCGGAACACCGAGCCGGACGAGCTCGTCGCGGATCCAGCGGTAAGCGGAAAAGCCGCGGGTCTTCTCGACATTGATGGTGCCGAGGTCGGAAAAGATCATCTGCGCCGCACCTGGCAGCTCGTAAGCCTTGCCGTCCGGGCGAAGATATCTGGCCTCGCTGGTCTCCTGCCAGATCCGGAAGGCGTTGCGGACGAGAAGGTTGAGCTTGTTGTCCTCCTCGTTGTCATTGGCCGGGATGACGAGGCGCAGATCGATCGCCGCATGGCGGCCGTCGGTGATGACCGAGAGCAGGATATCGTCACCAGGTTGCACCGGTCCCTCGCGCATCTCGATCGCCTTGATGCGGGCATCGAGGATCTGCTGATAGGCCTTGAAGGCCGGCGTCGGCTTGGCGGTGAGAATCTGCCGCCTTCCGGTGGAGATTGTTGGTACCCTGACATATTCGCGAAGATCCTCCGGCATGACGACGTCGGCAAAGGCGCGGAACATCGCGATCAGTTCCGGCACATTGACGAAGCTCGCAAAGCGGCTGACCGGCTTATATTTGCCGGAGGGCTGGATTTCGAGCTCGGTGGTCGTGTCGCCGAAGCACGATGCCCAGGCATCGAATTCGTGCAGGCCACGTTCGGCGAGCGCTGCGTGCCCGAGCAGGCGCTGGATAGAGAACATCTCGCCGAGCGTGTTGGTGATCGGCGTGCCGGAAGCGAGCACCAGCGCCCGGCCGGGATTCTTGGTTTCGATGAAGCGGGATTTGACGTAGAGGTTCCAGGCGCGCTGCGAGCCGTTCGGATCGATACCCTTCAACGTCGACATGTTGGTCGCGAAGGAAAGCTTCCGGAACTCCTGCGCCTCGTCGACAATGATCTGGTCGACACCGATTTCCGAGATTGTGAGAAGATCGTCCTTGCGAGTCGCGAGGCCCTCCAGGCGTTCCTGCAGACCCTCTTTCAGTCGTTCGAGGCGCTTGCGCGAGACGCGATCCTCGCTGTCGACCTTGGTCAGCAGATCCTCATAGAGCTCGAGCTCGTCGTGGATCATCTGCTGTTCAAAGGCCGACGGCACAGCGATGAACCTGAACGCCGAGTGCGTGATGATGATCGCATCCCAGGTGGCGGTCGCCGCCCGGCTCAAGAATCGCGCCCGCTTGTCCTTGGTGAAGTTGGTCTCGTCCGCTACCAGGATGTGGGCATTGGGATAGAGCGCGAGAAACTCGCGCGCCGCCTGCGCAAGGCAATGGCCGGGGACGACCAGCATCGCCTTGGCGATCAGCCCGAGCCGACGCTGCTCCATGATGGCAGCGGCCATCGTCATCGTCTTGCCCGCGCCGACCGCGTGGGCGAGGTAGGTCGAGCCGGAGGAGATGATCCGCCAGACGCCGCGTTTCTGGTGCCCATAAAGAGAAAAGGCGCCCGAGGCGCCAGGAAGTTTGAGATGGGAACCGTCGAACCGTCGGGGCGCGAGATTGTTGAACCGGTCGTTATAGACCCGCGCCAGCCGGTCGGTGCGATCGGGATCGGTCCACACCCAGTCCTGAAAGGCTTGCTTGATCTTCTGCAGCTTGTTACGCGTGGCCTCGGTATCGATGACGTTGAGCACGCGCCGTTCGCCGCCGGCGTCCTTGAAGACGTCGAAGATCTGTGGAACGCGGCTGTTCAGCGCATCGGCGAGCAGCTCACCAGCGTCGCGTCGGCTGGTGCCCCATTCGAATGTGCCGGCGGCACTGTAGCCAAGCTGCCGCGCCTCCACGGTCCAGCTGCCAAGCTCCGGCATATGGTGGATCCTGATGTCTGCGCCCATCATCTGCTTGACGAAAGCCACGACATCGCTCGCCGGAATCCACGGCGCACCGAGACGTGCGGTGATGTCGGAGGGGCGAAGGTCGGCTGGTTGGACCGCCTGAAGCGCACGAACGTTGCGCTCGTAGGCCGGATCCAGTCCCGCGGCGGCTTCCGCGATAGAGAGCTTGGTGCGGACCGGGCCGGCGAGATAGGCATCCGCCGTCTGCCAAGAGCCATCGGCAGGATCCCGGAAGATCGCATCGCCGAGTTCGTCGACCACCGCATCGGTATATCTGTGCAGCAGTTCGGCGATATGGTCGATATCGACGCGGCCGCGTTCGTTGAGCACCACGGCCAGAGCGTCCGCGGCGCTGGTGATTTCGGGCGGGGCAGGAGGCGAAATCACCCGCTCGGAGAAAATCGGCCCTGGTTTTGCGGTGTCGGTGTCGAGATCGTAGTCCTCGATCGAGGCGACCAGCCAGCAATCGGGGTCGTCAAGAAAGGGCTGCAGGTTCGGGCGGCGATGCGTCTCACGCACCTCGCCGGTTTCTTCATCCTCGCTGATCGACACGGTGGTGTGGTTGATCGGCCCGAAGTCGCGCACGAAGCTCGACCAGGCGATCCTCAGGCGCACTTGGCAGTCGCGCCAGGGCCGATCCTGTTCCTGGGCCTTCAGCACATCGCGCACGGCATCGCGGATCGGGATCAATTTCTTGATGATGCGGACGTGCTTTTGCGGCATGCCGTCGCCGGTGCGGCCCTTGCGCACCTGGACTTCGACCGGCGCGCCGTCGACCATCTGCATGAGACCGCGCCTGATGTCGATGAAGAAGCTACCCTCCCGGACCTGTCGACTGTCGGGGCGAAGGTCGACGATCTCGCCGAGCTCGGTCTCGAGGTCGATGTCGATCTCGGTCGGCTCACCGTCATAGCGGCCTTCGGGAAGCAGGCGGACGGCTTCCTGGAGCGCTGCCTCAATCTCCTCGCCAACACGTGGTCGGCAGGTGTAGGTCTCACCAAAGGGGCCGGAGGTCAGGGCATGATCGCCGAGGACGAAATCAGGATGCCGCGCAAACCAGCGGTTCACCCGAATTGCGCCGTCGTCTTGCGTCGCCGGTCGCACCTCCTCAAGGTCGAGCCAGGAGAGGTCTCCCTCGGCCTCCCCGGTCTTGCGCTTGCGGAAGAAGAGCAGGTCGACCACGACATCCGTGCCGGCTTCCCGTCGGAAACTGCCTTCCGGCAAGCGGATCGCGGCGATCAGGTCGGCGGTTTTGGCGATGTGCTCGCGTGCTGTCGCATCCGCCTTGTCCATCGTGCCGGCGCTGGTGACGAAGGCGGCGAGCGCGCCGGGTTTCAGGAGATCGATCGAACGGGCGATGAAATAGTCATGCAGCCGCAAGCCCAGCGAGCGATAGGCCCGGTCGGATCGGACGGTCCGGTCGGAGAAAGGCGGATTGCCGATGGCGAGATCGTAAATCGGCGCCAGATCGGCGCGCGCAAAGTCGCCGTTGATGATCCGCGCCTTCGGCTGCAGCAGGCGGACGATCCTGGCGGTGACAGGGTCAAGCTCGATACCGGTGAAGAAACTCCGATCGCGCAATGGTTCTGGCATCAGCGCGGGGAACAGGCCGGTACCGATGCCAGGCTCGAGCACGCGGCCGCCACGCCAGCCCAGGCGCTGCAACCCCGCCCAGATGGACCGGATGATGAACTCCGGCGTGAAATGCGCATACTGGGTGCATCGGGCAAGGGACGCGTAGTCTGCCTCCGAAACCGCACTCTGGAGCGAAGTGCCAAGCTCGCTCCAGCCGGCGCGGAAGTCTGGCTCGCCCGGACGACGGAATATCGCGTTCGCAAGTTCCGAGGCGCCAAAGCCTGTAAAGCGGATCAACCGCTGCTGCTCTTCGCGAGTGGCCGGCCGGTCCTGTTTCTCGATCGCACCGGCGACCAGGATCGCGGCGACGTTGATGCGCGCCCGGTCCTTCCACGTCGCCGTAAGATCGCGATCGGCATCATCTAGGTAGAAGTTGGACCGGCCGCCCTGTCGCCGCGGCGCCGGACGCTTTGCCGTCGCGACCGGCAAGGCCGGTGCAGAAGAGGGCGGTGTCGGCTCCGGGTCGTCGTCATTTGCCGCGACGGCATCGAAACCGCCAAACGCTGTGACGCCGAGGCCAAAGCCGGACGACAGCGCGCTGCTGCCGAACATGTCGAGAGTGAAGGGATCGTTGCTCATGAAGTTCTCCTCGGGAAACGGCGAGCGTCAGCGCCCCGCGGGAAAGCATGCGGGATTGAAGTACGCTCTGGTTCAGGGATTGGTGGCCTGACGGGGCCGGTGGTCTCAGTGGTCAGGACTTCGCGGTCAGGGTGAGCTGCATCGAGTCCTGATGAAATACGATGCGAAGGTGCGTCGCCTCCGGAGCCGCCGCCATCATCGGTTCCAGCTGTTCCGCGTCGATGAAATCGACGCCATCGTCGCCGCCGAATGTCCGGCGTTTGACGTCGAACCAGTCGTCATTGGTGCTGGGATCGCACTCCTCGGCATAGACGACCAAGGGCTTGGCACCATCGAGCAGCTGGCCATTGGACATCAGATAAACGCCGTGATCGCCGACGAGCCAGAGGCCCGGCTTCTGGTCCTTGCCAGGGCGCAGGCCGTAATAGGGATCACGAAAGCCACCATTGGCCTCCGCGTCGGTGCGACCGCGGGCAATCGCGTCGCGAACGGATGTGAGAGGAAAGGAAAGCATGGCACGGCCTCCTTCATGCGGCGATCGACGAGGGAAGGTGGCGCAGCTGTACCGGGAGCTTGGCTGCGATTTCATCGTCAGAGAGATCGTCCAGCAGCTTCAGGGTGCTGCCCGTCTGGCCGCCGTAAAGCATGATCGTACGCTTGCCGCGCGACTCCTCCGGCCAGCGATCGCCGGCATAGCCACGATAGTCATCGGCCGTGATGCTCCAGATATGCTCCAGGCGTTCTTCGCGTGTCATGGCGCGCACCGGCCGGCTCTCCCGCTCGATGATTTCGACCCGCATGCGTTCGACGGCCTGGCTGTCTGAAAGATCGCAATAGCCATGGAAATGCCGGATGACGCCGTCGATCCGCATCGCGAAGAACACCGATGTCACCGATCCGGTCAGAAACTCGCGCATCGCGAACATCGATCCGCGGATCCAGAGCGGCGGCAGGATTTCGAACATGTAGTCATGCTCGGTATCGGCGATCTCGAACCATTCGCCGGCATAGAGCGGGGCAGCGTCATCCTCCCAGCGGTTCGGACGCCGGGCGTGGCGATCGAACATCCGGAACATTTGCTGGCGTGAGGCGACGCCCTGGAAGACCTTGCGGATTGCGGAAGAGCGGTTCATCTGCGGCTCCTTCGGAGTGGTCCGGACCGAAGCGCGGCACTGTCCTTCCGACCTTGCCATCCTCTTCAGTCCTTCATGACATCTCCCGGGCCGCCGGCATCGCGACCGGCCGGGTCAAGGGCCGGCTCTGCCGGGCGAAGCTTCCCTTGACGCGGGCGGCGGGAATGCGGCACGCCGCCTTCTTTCCTCTCCCTCCTTTCTTTGTCCCTGATTTTCAGGGCCTCGTTCCAGTCGTCCGCCGGCGGGCGAAGGCGAGACCAGTTGCAGCCGACGTCGTCAGCGAGCGCCCGTAACCGCTCGGCAAACATCTCGCCTTGCGGATTGGCGTCTGTCGCCGCAACCAGTAGAGCCTCGGGCCGCGATGCCATCTGCCGCAGCGCCGCCTCCGTCGACGGCGACCATCCGCCGCCGGTGCTGAGATAGAGCGTTCCATCCCGCAACCCCTCGATGGCGGCGAGGCTCATGGCGTCGATCGCAGCTTCCGTGACAGCCATGCGCAACGCCGTGTCCTGCCCCAGGCGGAAGAGAACCTTCGTCCCTCCGGAGGCAAAACCGCGATACTCGGGACCCCGCGCCTCCCAACCGGTGACGGCTCCGGCGCTGTCGGTATGCGCTGCCCACATGCTGGCATATGGCCCCTCGCGCAGACGATCTTGCCGGATCGCGGCGCGAAGCAAAGATGCCGGCAGGAAACGCTGACCATCGAGATAAGCCCAGGTCGACGAACCGGGCCATGGACGGCGGCGTGTTTGCCATCGCTCGGATAAAGAGAGGTCGTAGTCTTGCTCCATCTTTGGAGACCGCCATTCCGGTTCCGTGATCGAAAAACCGACGAGCGCGGCAACACGTCCGGCGCATTCGAGAAAGTCGACATGGTCGAGATGCGCGACGAGACCGAACACGTCGCCCCTTGCATCGCTGAGCGGATCGAACCATCCGCGCCCCTCATGGGTGACGATGACGATCTCGCTCCCCCGTCGAAACTTCACTGCCCGCCGCGTGCTTTCCTTCATATCGATGGCGAAGCCCGTCTGCTCGAGAACGGCAGCACACTTCACCCGTTCGCGGAGCGCCTCTATTTCTCTTCTGTCCATGCCTCTTCTTCCTCGCATTTCCTTGCCCGTCTCTTCTCGGGCACGCTTCCACCAGCCGCGAAGAGCAAAGGCCGCCAGGGCGCGGCTGACAATTGTCGGATCATGCAATGCCCGGGTCGGCCGCGGCGAAGCCTCCCTTGCGGCCTGCCGCTCGCAAGCGGCACTCAGGAACGGCGGCTCAATGAGCCGCCCATGGGAAAAATTCATGGACGATCTCCAGATCGTCGTCGGCGTCGATTTCGTCGGACGGAAGGACGCCGTATTCGCCGTCGACCGTGAACAGAGTGACCGGCACCATCAGGTCGCGGGAAAGCTGGAATGCGTGGGACTGGGCGAGAGAAAGATCGTGCGACATTTGAAGTGGCTCCATCGGGAGCGGGCCAATTCCCGCTCGATGGCTCCTCACAAGGCCCGGGGACGGGCGCGATCACCGCGAAGCGAAGCCGGAGCGGCCGCAGCTTGCTAGCGGACCCCCTGCGGGTTGATCGTGGAAGATCCGGCACCGGGCCAGGACGCCATCCAAAAGAGCGGGATTGGTTTGCTCCAGCTGGAAACGCTTTGTTGGGTACGGCATTCGCACTTGAGCCAGATGCTTCCCGCGGCTCTCGGCAACAAGATCGCTTCCGTTTTCAAGTCAAGAGCGGGCGTCGGGAGTGATTTGCCCCTCAATCGGGGTTAGGGAGGTTCGCCTTCTGGAGCGCCTCCGCAATCGATTTTGCCTCCAGCGTGCGTAAAGCGCTTCGCAGGCAGTTTTCGATATCAACAACGCTCTTACCCTCAAGGGATGCGATCTCGGCGACGGTTCTGCCTCGAGAAATCCATCGGATGGAGGTCTTTTCAAGCGGCGAAAGTATCCATTCCTTCATGACAAAAATCGCGGTTGGTTGCGCCGTGGTCGGCGGAGGGTGTGGCACCGAGTGCCCCCATTGAAACATCGGTGGGAGGCGAGTTGGCGACGCCCCAAGAAAAAGGGCTGCCGCCGGGACCTGGTCGACGGCAGCCAGTTGCCTCGGGAGGAGGCTGGGAATCTGAAATCTCTTCTTCGGCCCCTATTGTGTTATGTTATAACAGATCACATAAGGCGATTTATGGAACTGATGGTGATCATAGATGGTGCCGGCAACTCTCGACCGCCAACAACCGCTGGGTTGGCCTGCTGCTTCTCCTTTTTCCAGCCCGGGATCCTTGCGAATTCCGTGGCTTCGCGAGGCTGTCTTTCGTTTCATTAAACAAGTCGCGGTTCCGAATATTGGCAGCGCTTATGATCCATCACTATCCACATTCCTGAGCATCAATTGCGGTGGCCGGAGAATATCTCGGAGCGCCTTATACTTGAAATCGATAGATCAAATATGTAGACATCTATCCTATGGATTTGCACGGAATTGACCTCAATTTGCTTGTCGCGTTTGAAGCGCTCATGGCGGAGCGAAGCGTGACGCGCGCCGGAACCAGGATCGGCCGCACACAACCTGCCATGAGTGCGGCACTGTCTCGGCTCCGTTCTCTCTTGAATGATGAGCTGTTCGTCAGGGCGCCGAACGGTCTTCAGCCCACGGCTAGAGCGTTGGATCTTTCAGAACCGATCAGCCGCGCATTGTCCGAGATACAACGCACCCTCGAGTTTACGCAGATCTTTGATCCGACTACCTCGACAATCTCGATCTCGCTCGGATTATCAGATCACCCTGCGTTCGCCTTTTTGCCCCACTTGGTAGCATTGCTAAGAGAAAAGGCCCCTGGAATGCCCCTCAGCGTTCGAAACTTCGTTGATCGCAACGATGCTGTCGTCATGTTGGATGCCAACGAGGTCGATGTCACGATTGGTGTTCCCCCAGCGGCGTCCGCCCGCATCATCAATGCGAATCTTTTTCATGAGCGCTTCGTCTGCATCGCGAGAAAGGATCACATTATCGCGGGAAAGCCACTTGATATGCAGACGTTCCTTGAGCAATCACACTTGCTTGTATCACCCGAGAATGAACGCTTCGGAGTTGTCGATGCCGCGTTGGCCAAGATGGGGCTAAAAAGGCGGCTCGGCCTTACTCTCCCTCATATGTATGCTGCCCCGGCCTTGGTGGCGTCGTCTGACATGATCTCTACAGTGCTAGAGGGAGTTGTCAAAGCGTCGGGGCATGCGGATAAGCTTTGCGTCATGACGCCACCAATCGACCTTGAGCCGGTGCAGTTCACTTTATCCTGGCACCGTCGCAACGACACTCACCCTGCGCAGCGCTGGCTAAGAGACCTTATTTTAGCTGCTGCTCCATCATGAAGCTGCTGCAACCTGTGTTTTAAAAAATCTCCTCCTATCGAACGGCACCTAATTGCCTCAATGGGATTGAAAAAGGCCGTCCACCTTCTCATCGACGTCTGCTCATCACCCTTTTACGACGATGCCCCAAAACAGTCTCCTGTGCGCGCAACGCCAGCGCCATTTTATCGATGGATGAAAGCATTGTTCTGCGACGAAGGCAGGCTGAAAGATCATTCCCTAAATACCTAGGTTTCAGGGTTTCGCGGCAACAGATCCTTGGTTCACCGGCAATCGGCTTGAGAAGCGGCAGGTTTTCAAAGGTCGCCCCGTTCCCCTCTGGACGGAGCACGTTCGCACCGCCATGGGTACCGTGGCTTTGGCGGCATCAAGCGAAGTTGCAGCCGCCCAAGAATTGGACACGCCGTTGCTGCCTCCTAAGAAGCCACTACCGACAGTGGACGCTCGCTTTCCCGTTGAGGTGGCGCCAGGAGTTTTCGTCCTGCTCGACAAACGAATTCCACTTGTTCCCAACATTGGGATCGTCGTCGGGCGTGAGACCGTGTTGGTAATCGACTGCGGCCTCGGCATAGACAGTGCGGAATCAGTCTTGGCACTGGCAAAAAAACTGGCCCCCGGTCGCCAAGTGGCACTGACTGTCACACACGCCCATCCAGAACACGGCTTTGGCGCGCAAGTTTTCAAGTCCGATGCCCGAATCTATTACAATTCCCTGCAGCGTGACTACTTCGCGCAGTCGGGACAAAAACTCTTGGACGGCTTCAGGGCAGGCGTGCTACCGGCGGAGCAAAAGCATTTGCTCGATAACGTGGTCTTGACACCACCTCATCAAGTTTATGACCAGCAACGTGTCAAAGTCGATCTCGGTGGACGTGAGGTGGAACTGAGAACATGGGGTAAAGCGCATACTCCAGGTGATCAAATTGCCTTTCTCCCCGCCGAACGAATCGTTTTTATGGGCGACCTAGCGGAAGAAAGGATGTTTCCGATCGTACCGCTTTTTCCACCCATGATCACCGCGGAAGATATGAACATCGCTCAGTGGGAGGTCGCGTTGAATGACGTTCTCCGGCTGCAACCAAGTCTAGTTGTGCCGGGACATGGTAGCCTGGGCGGACCAGAGACAATCTCGGAAGTGTTGGGCTATTTCCAGGAGGTGCGGCGGCTAGTCCAGTCAGCAAACTTACCGGAGCGGAGACTTCTGGAAGTGATCCGGGCTAAATATCCAACTTGGGAAAACCCCGAATTCATCGAGCCAGCGACCGTATACTTCTCACAAGAAACATAAGCACGGGCGGTTGAATGGTGGGCGAGTTGTTAGAGAGCTACTCGCCCACCATGAGACGGAGGCTCGGCAGCGAAGCGCACAAACCTCCGACCCAAGCGCCGACGGATTGGCATTGTCCGAACGACGTATGCCATTGCATTTACGCCAAAATCCCCCTGCACCAACCAACGCCACAGAGGTGCCATATGCGGCGCTTTTCGTCTGGAACGTAACCCAGGCTTGCACATGAGCCAAGTCGCCAAATTCTCTCCATCAGCAGTGTAAATGATTCGACATAACACATATCGATTTCCACCACTTCGGTCGCTGGGGTAACTTCGCAATAACTTTTCAAGCAATCAGAGCTGTACGATGTCGCTTTTGAAAATTACCGGGGGTATCTTGGCCGCAATCATCTCCTCGGCCTCCGCCGCCGAAGCGCAGACCACTATTTCGCAGGAACAGGCCGCGGCGTTGGTGAAACCAATATATGCGGCCTTAACGGCCACTTCGTCGTCGGATATGCGTGCCTTTTTGGAGAAAGCAACCACGGAGGATTGGCAAAACTGTGCAACCAACGACAGTTGCGAGACCAGAGATGAAACAATCGCACGCTGGAGTGGGCGCATAACTCGCGTACCCGACTTTACCTTCGAAATCCAAGAGGTTTTAGTAAGCGGCAGCAAAATCATTGTTCGCAGTCAGGCGACGGGCACACCCTCTGATCCGTTCATGGGTGTCGCCACCGATGGGCGCTCCTTTCATCTAATGACGGTAGATATACACGAGGTATCGGACGGAAAAATCATCAGGACTTATCACGTAGAGGACTGGTCCAGAGCTTTGAGACAGCTCAAAGGGGAAATGTAGCATCCCCCGACTGGCTCTCGCAAATCCGCCAAATAGGACTCGCTGACAATTGAGAGCCGGGATCGTTCAACGAAATGCGACGAAAGCTTCCGGAATGAAATCGCGTTCTGACAAGCATATGGTCTTCGGTAGAGAGCCGCCAATAGTCGATGCTCGTTTCCCCATGGAGATATCATCCGGTGTTTTTCTTATCCCGGATAAACGGATCCCGCTGATTCCCAATATCGGAATTATTGTTGGGCGTGAATATGCACTCGTCGTCGATTGCGGTTTAGTGGTAGACGGCGCAGAAAGCATATTGGCCGTCACACGCGATCTTGCGCCAGGAAGAAAAAACATCCTTACGATTACGCATGCGCATCCAGAGCACGGATACGGTGCCCACGCGTTCAGCAAAGATGCCGTTATATTTTATAATGCTGCGCAAAAAGACTATCTGCTTTCCTCTGGTTCACATCTACTGAAAGCTTTTCGATCATATTTTCTGCCCACCTCCCATCACTACTTGCTTGATGGAATCGAAATCACTGAGCCGCACCAAACATACGCAGGGAGCGAAGTTTCGATAGATCTGGGTGGACGAACCGCGCTACTACGGACATGGGGAACCAGTCACTCGCCAGGGGATCAGATAGTTTTTCTTCCTGAGGAACGTATTCTCTTCGCTGGCGATCTGGTTGTGGAGCGGATGTTCCCGATCGTACCATTTTTTCCTCCTTTGATTGGTGTGCCCGACATCAATCTTGCTCAATGGGAATGTGCACTTGAAGAAATGGTCGAAATGGCGCCGAAATTAGTCGTCCCAGGACATGGAAACTTGGGAGATACTGATATTGTCGAACAAGTGATTGGATATTTTCCGCTCCTGCGAAGACTTTCGCAAGACACGAAAAAGACGGCCGCTGAGAAAGTTGCGAGCATTCGGCAATTTCAGCCGACTTGGGAAAATCCGGAGTTTATCGGCCCGGCACTAGGGTACCTGGATCAAATGACCAAATCAGTACATCCCGTTCAATTCTTATAGTTAGTTCAACCGTCGACCAAATAATTATCGTGCCGCGTGGCTCGTCCGCGTCGCTGTAAATTGCATGCAGCGCAAGCACAAGAGCACTTGCGCCGCCAAAGTCGATAGAAGTGAACGATGTTTACCTTATCGCATGTCATAAGACCTTATGTCCGTTTTCGTGGCTGAGGTGGCTTGCCTACCGATCGTCCGAGGGTTGCTCGGATAACCGAACCGATCCCGATCACATTAGGACAGCCAATTCCATGTTATCAGCTTAAGAATGCGATAGGCGATCAACGGAACGGTCATTCGTTAGCGGGATCGGTTCTCATGCCCAAAGCATTGAACCCGGACATCAGAGAGGTGTTTCCCTTGCGTAGTGACCAACGCGCTGGGCAGAAACGAACACTGCCACTCTGATAGACGGCAGGAAGAACGCACCAGTAGCGTTATTTCGGCCGGGGCATTTCGCTTTGTTTCAGCGTCGGCTATGGGTTGGATGAACGCTTATGCAAAATGGGCAGAAATATTGATAACGGGTCACCAAGCCGGTCCTACACAAGAAGACGCTTCGGCTCTCGCCGAGAAACTACGACATACGCTTGGAAAGTTTGTCCGTGCAATCCGATTGCAAGCTGAAACACCGACGACGTCTCAGTCTGAGACGCTCGCCCTTTTAGAAAGTAATGGTCCTTTGAGCGTGGCAGAACTAGCAAGCTTCCGCAACGTCAGGCATCAAAGCATGCGCCTTGTCGTCACGCAGCTGGAAGGGAACGGGCTCGTCGGCAGATTACCTAACCCTGCGGACGGTCGCAGCCAGCTCCTGTCCATCACCGCGAAGGGGCAGGATCAACTGTCCCAATCCAGGGGAATCAGGACTTCGAAGATCGCGGCCCTCATCGAAGAGAGGCTGTCCGACCAGGAAAGGCAGACACTTCAGGCCGCAATCGCTATCCTAGACCGGCTATCCTAGAGCATTTCCAGATGAAGCGAGATCGCTTCATCATCGGACAATGCGGAAAAAACAAAAGGATAGAGCATTTTAGTTGATCCGGTTTTCACCGGAAATGCTCTAGTTCCCAAGGTCATGCCTTTGCCAGAGCAGCAACGACATTGGCCAAGGTGTTGAGCCCCCAATGCTCTGCATACTTGCCGTCCTGAACACGCACGATATCGATGACGCTGATGGCGACCTCTTTCCCCGTCGGCGCAACGCCCATCAATGTGCCCGAATGAGTGCCGCTGATGGTCTTACGGGTCGTCACCTTGTTTCCTTCGGCGATCTGATCGTGGATTGTTACCTTCAAGTCCGACAATGCGGGACGGAGAATTTTCTGGAATGTGCTCCACATGCTCTGTGGGCCGTTCGGCATCCCCGAAGGTGCGGCATGATTGATGAAGTCAGAAGCCATCAAGGCGTGGAATTCCTCTTCATTTCCGTTCTGAATTACCTCGATGTTGAAGCGGCGAACCACTTCCTTGTTCTCGGCGGACATGAGAGCCCCTTCGCAAAAAGAGTGATCGAATATATACAGTAGGACTGTATATATTCGAAATAGGCCTTGTTGGCCGTTTTTGCAAGGGATGCGCAAAATCTCGCGTTCGACAGAGTTGATAGCCGTTCCATGCCGACAGCGGACTTCAGCGCTGCGTTCGCGCCCCATAATTCCATGCCAGAAGTTCCTCAACCCGACTCAGCTTGCTGATTGCAGCCTTGTGTCGTACCTCATGAGGGCGGGTCAACGTGGTCGGGGCCAAGCTACCGACGCGATCTTCCCTCGATGGAGACGATGATCTCTCCTTCCGGCCGACCACCGCCCTCATGGTACAGTGCCCCATGGAACCTACGAAGAGACGTTCGCAAATCACAAGGATTGTCAGTGCCGCCTTTCGACCTTTGACAATGTCGATGAGCCAGTTCGTCGAGCTACTGACGTCGAAGTCGACGAAAGTGTGATGCCTTTTCGATTGTCTTCGGGGATCCGCATCAACCCGTCTGTCTTCAGATTGGGGAAGAAGGCCTCGTATTTCGCCTTCATCAGAGCGCGTACCTCTTTCCGTCCTTTTCTGCCAGACATCGACAAAAACCAACGAAGGCTGCCCAAAACCGATATTCTCTTCTTCTTGAGATCGTTAGTCAGCGCCGACCGTACTCGTACGTCGGGTCGCGATAGATCGTATGATAGTGTCCGAGCCCTCGGGCATTTCTGCCGACATTGCCGCCGGTCGAGACCAGCTCGATGATCAGCGTTGGCCCCTGAATGCGCATATATACAGGCGTGTTGACTTCATCCGTTCCGCGCCATGCGAAATGAACCTGGTCTAACTGAGCTTCGATTTCCTGCATTCGGGCGGCTGCGTTCCGCTCGGGCTGTATCTCGACCCACATCTGGATCGCATTCAGCAGGGCTGCGCGTTGCGGTGCCGACATCTCTGACGCCGACATGCCGATCCGGTGCGGGATATATCCGTCGTCTCCGGGGCCTGCCTGCACGTCTCCCGGCACACTCCCGGCGTCGGCCTGCTCCTTCTGGTCGTCGTCAAGAGTTTGATAGACGGCATGTCCCGCACGGTGCATGTCGACCACGGCTTCGTATTCAGCCCCGTCCAATCGGAAGATTGCGGGTTCGGTGCCGACAAAACTGGGCGAGATGGTCGAAATCTGCCCCTTGTTGAATGATATGTTCAAGGCGAGGTGGTGGCCTCCGAAGCTCCAGCCCCACAAATCCCGGCCTGAAGGAGTACCGTAGAACGATATCCAGTAATTCTCCGGAAACCAGCCGTTCCGCTCGGCGCCCGGCGCTTGGCTCAGGAAGGCTTCAGCTGCGAGAACATCGGTCAGTCGGCCATACCCCTTTTCTCCGAGAGAAGCGGAAAGGAAGTCGAACAGAAGCGCCCGCTGCGCATCGCTCATCTCGCCGATTGATATGCCCGGTCGCGTGAAGAACCCGGCCGGCAAGTTCGACCATTCCGTCCGTTCACCAGCATCCCAATCGAACAGGAACGCCTGCTGTGCCTTTGCATCGAAGCTCGTTATCAGCCGCTGGGCCAGGGAAACCACGACTTGCCCGGACCGTGCTCGATATTTCGGAATGGGTACGAGTTGCTGATGTGTGTGTACGGGCGCCTGGTGCGCGTCTGATACATCTACCATTGTCCCGGCGACAACGAGAGCAACCGAAAGCAAGGCACAGTAGCGCCAGCGACGAAAAGGTGTTCCCGTATGATTGCGGGATCTATCGGTTGATCGCAAAACGTATGCTCCTGTACGATTTCCCTACGGCCACGCTACCTGTGCTCGCACCGCCGACGAAATTGACAAAACATATGTGGCCGTATCGGCTTGCCTGATGACGAGGCCCGCGCTGACATCGCAGATGCCTCCTGCACATCCATAAACCCCGACATACTTCTCGACAATTCAGGCGGTCCTCTTCATCCTCATGGCGAAATGATGTCGGATGCGATAGCCTTCAAGGACGACGAGGGGTGTGAAGTGCACGACCGCGCCGAGAGGACTATTCCAGTCATTGAGGCTCGCCCAATGTACCAGTGTCAGTACGGCGGATACGTATACCCAACGTTGAAGGGCTTTCCAATGGCGCCCCATCTTGCGAACGGCGAAATCGACCGACGTGGCAGCCAGCGGAACGAAGATCGCGAAGGCCAGCCATCCCGTGAGGATGTACAGTCGCGGCAGTTCGTCCAGGACCTGTGCGAGCGAGCCTTTGTCAGCCACATAGAATACGGTGTGCATGGCGGCGTAGGCGAACGAGGCAACGCCGAAATAGCGTCGGTTTCGCCTCATCCAGCGGACGAGTGCGCTATTCTTGAAAAACATGGATAGCGGAGTGATCATCAGTGTGAAGATCAGAAGTCGCGCAGCCCATTCTCCGCTGGGATGAACGAGAATGTGAACGATACTCGGATTTGATGAGGCCAACACCAGATAGGTCCAAAAGATTGGAAAGATCGATAAGAGGCCCCAGAGCCAGTATGGCGAAAACCGTGTGAACATTTTGCGTCCTGTGATTGGTTCGAGTCAGTTCTGCATCAAGCGGGCCGATCTATCGTGCCTGTCGCATGCCCTTTCGCCAAAAGCCGCGCGTCGAACTGCTGATCGCAGGCGTATGAAGCGTGTCGTCACCATTCATAAGAACGGCCCGATCTACTCGGCAGTGTGTACGCTGCCGAGCCGGGCCTCAGTTCGTGAGATGACAATTTCCCCCTGCCGACCGACCTCAGCCTTGCGGCCGGTGTTTCAAGGTGCCTTGGAAAACCAAGTGGTTTGTCAGCGCTCCCTTAACGCTTGTCCTTGGGAATTGATATCAACCCGTCGATTCCGAGCTTGGTGAAGAATTCTTCCTGTTTCGCCTGCGTCAGGGCGTGCATTTCGTCTGTTCCCTTTTCCTGGAAGTCGACGAAAACGCGCGAAGGGCGCTCGCCGTGCGGCAACGCTAGGACGTCTCGAACAGCGTCGCCGACCGCCTGAACCCCGCCCGACCCGCCATTGGCGGCATCTATTGCGTCCAGTTTATCTCCAAGACCAAAAACAGTGTTTGGGAGATCTCCATACTGCGTCTGGACTGCGACGGTTTCTGGACCGCGAGCGTCGGCGAAATGTTCAGTGCCGCTGGTGAACGCGCCAGGAACAACAATGACAGTCTCGACTCCAAAACGGGTAACTTCGAAACTCATGGCTTCGGCGAGCGCCTCGCCAGCGGCCTTGCTGGCGACATATGGGGTCATAAACGGTTCGATCAGCTTCGCTGTTGTCGATCCGGTGTAAACCAGAAGGCCCCTTCCCTGCCGGCGCATGACGGGGAGGACAGCGCGATTGACCCGCAGCCAAGAGACGACATTGGTGTCAAAAATCTGGAGAAGTTGAGATGGTGAAAATGCTTCGCCCATCCCGATCATCAGCATGCCGGCGTTGTTAACTGCGACGTCCAGACGCCCCTCTTCGAAGAGGATCTGGTCGACAGCCGCCTTACAGCTGATTTCGGACAGCACGTCGAGTTCGATCACGCGAAGATCGACACTATTTTGCTGTGAAAAATGTGCGAGTTCCTCTCGGCGAGCCTTATTGCGGCCGGCAATGTCTCGCATGGACGCGTAGACAACATGCCCTGCCAAAGCCAGCGATTCCACTATGGCTCGGCCGATGCCAGATCCCGAACCTGTTACCAAAACGACTTTGCGTTCCATCCTACTCTCCTGACTTTCAAGCTATCCCACCATTCGCGCGAATGACTTGGCCGTTAATCCAGCCTGAGTCCGGCGACGCCAGGAACGCGATGATATTGGCTATATCTTCCGGTTGCCCAAGTCGGCCCGCGGGAGCCATGGCTGCCATGCGCTGAACCAACTCCTCGGATTTGCCAGCCATAAACAACTCGGTCTCGACGGGGCCGGGAGCGACGACGTTGACAGTGATGCCGCGGCTGCCAAGTTCTTTCGCCGCAACGCGAGCGATGCCTTCGACGGCACCCTTTGTCGCATTGTAGACTGAGTATCCCGGTGCATTCAGCGCCAACGTCGTACTCGAAAGAAGTACCAGTCTGCCTCCATCGGGCAGGCGTCGGGCGGCCTCGCGGGACACATAGAATGTCCCACGTAGATTGGCAGAAACCACGCGCTCGAATTCCGCATCGTCGACTTGGGCAAGCGGCATAGCCGACATCACTCCGGCGTTGCTGACCACAACGTCAATTTTTCCAAACGCGGCTGCGGATTCATCGAAGAGGCGCACCACGTCGGCGGAAATCGACACATCGGCCTGAATCGCTTTGGCCTTGCCGCCCATCTTGGTGACTTCAGACACAACAAGTTCAGCGTCCGTAGCTGCACGGTTGTAGTTGACGACGACGGAATAGCCCGCCGCCGCGAGTTTAAGGGCTACAGACCGGCCGATGCCGCGCGACGCACCTGTTACAAGCGCAATTCGACTGTCCATTTGTTATCTCCACCATCCTAGTTCGACGGACAACGCCGTCGTACTAAAAGTGAGCTTACGCCTGAGATAACTCAAATCGATTTTCTTTATATGTATATATCCATGCAGTTTATATGCGTATGTGGATCACTCCACTGCGATACGCGCACCGCTAGGGGAAGATCACTCCTGGAGTTTCAGGTCTTCGGTATAGCGTAAGGCGATATCAAGAACGAATTTTGGAATGAGGTCTTCTCAATTTCGGCTGCTAGGTTCGGCGACGCTTTCGGGATGGGAGGATGAGATGGACGTGAGCATACCTCAAACCTATGTTTCGCCATTTGGTTGGGAAATCGACATTCACTGGAATTATCACGCGATCCTCATGTTCTCGGTATGGGGCGTCTGTGTTCCGGCAATCCTGTTCCTCACCCGCTTCGCAAAGCCGGCGCCGACACTCAACGGCAGTATGTCCCGTCCGCAAGAGCCGCTGATCTGGTTTAATTTTCACAAATATGGCCTCTACTGCTGCATGTCTGCCTCGATTGGGGGAGGATTGCTGGCAGTCATCGTAAGCAACGGTGTGAGCGGATCTATTCATTCCTTCCTGGGTATCGCCACAGTTGTCTTTGGAGCCTTGCAGTTGGTCATCGCTGCGATGCGTGGCTCCCGAGGGGGCAAATTTGCCCCCGGCGTGAACCTCGATGATCCCCTGACCTGGCGCGGCGATCATTACGACATGACGCCACGACGCTTGTGGTTCGAGGCGGCGCACAAGACGGTGGGATACGCCACGCTTTTCTCAGCGACAGGTGCGATCGCGACAGGGCTCGCGCAGTACTGGATGATCGAGATAGGCATCATGGCTGCTACGGTTTTTGTCACCGGCGTGATTGCGGCAATCGTGTTTGAAGGATTAGGTAAGCGGCACGACACCTATCAGTCCTACTATGGTAATCACCCGGATCATCCCCACAACAAAAGCAAATTGGTCACTCTGGCAGACGAGCAAACGTGATGATCGTGTGCGGCCTCCGCATCGGTCGCGGTGTCTTTGGCTGAGAAGTTGAAGTGAACCATTCCTCCAACCGCATCTGAGGAGATCTCAATGTGTCAACTGTGCGACGCGGCCCATCCCGCACAAGCCGGCGGTGATCTCGCTCAAAGCGGCGTTGGAGCAGCAAGAGAGATACGCCCCCATCCCGCCCGCATCGAATATCTCATTCACGACGCGCATCTGGTGACGATGGACGATGCTCTGGGCGATTTCCCGCGAGGTTCCGTCCATATTCGCGACGGAACTATCGTCGCCGTCGGCACCGACATTTCCGCGCCGGAGGCGGAGCGCATCAATGGCCGAGGCATGATCGTTTTGCCGGGATTGATCGACACACATTGGCATATGTGGCATACGCTCCTGCGCAGTTTCTCAGGGACCACGCCTGAGACGGGGTTTTACCCGACCATTACGCGATTTGCTGCCTCGATGACGCCCGACGACATGTACGACAGCACGCGCCTTGCCGCTGCAGAGGCGATATACGGGGGAATTACCACCGTCCACGACTGGTGCCATAACATTCGCGGCGCGGAACATGCGGCGGCAGACGTGGCTGCGATTGCGGATTCCGGTCTTCGAGCGCGCTGGACCTTCGGGCAGAGAATCGATCAACCGGACGCAGAGACAATCCGGCTCGATATTCTTCGTTCGATGAAATCGGACTGGAATAGCCATTCCGGATCCAACCTGATCGAAATCGGCATGGGCTGGCGTGGTCTTTTCAGAAGCGAGTGGCTCCCCGAGGCGGTATACCGGACGGAATTCGAAACAGCCCGCGAACTCGGACTGCCGATCTCGGCCCATATCGCCAGTACGGCTTCACGCGTCGGTCATATCGCCAAGCACTTCGAGAAAGGCTTGCTCGGCCCTGATGTCAACATCGTGCATGCCTGCGGGGCCAACATGGACGAGATCGCGATGATCCGGGACAGCGGAGCCACGGTCAGTCTGACGGTTCTTTCGGAGCTGCGCGGCGGATGGGGTGTTCCCAAGCTTCACGAGTTGAGGCAGGCCGGCGTGGCCGTGGGGCTGGGCGTTGATACGGCGCCGCTCGTCGGAGAGGCGAATCTGTTTAAAGTCATGGCCATAGCTGTGGCGATGGAAAACGGAATTAGCCAAAGCGAATTTCGTATGATCCCGCGAGATGCCCTCAGGCTGGCAACGATTGGAGGTGCGGACGTTCTGGGCATCGCAAATCGGGTCGGGTCGCTCACTCCCGGAAAAAGGGCCGACGTCATCGCCATCTCCACGGATGCGTTGAACATGACGCCACTGAACGATCCTATCCATGCTGTCGTCGAATGTGCGAGGCCGGAGAATGTCGACACGGTCCTGATCGACGGTATCGTTCGCAAACGGCATGGAAAGCTGACCACGATGGATTCCGAAGAAGTCATGCTTCGGGCTCGCAAATCCGCCACCGATCTCAGACAGCGCGCCGCCTGGCGGTAGCACATTGTAACATCCTGATCGAGACTGATCAAATTCCGGAAAGAGCGAAATGCCATGAGCTTGAGTCTCACAATTGCCTGCCGAGCCTATGACCGGGTTATCCCCTTGATGGACGGGCGTGTCCGAGTCGAGGGCTGCAATACCACCGTCGTCCCGTTAAAGATGGAGGAAATACTGAGCAGGGCCTATGGCCGGGCGGAGTTCGACGTGGCCGAACTTTCGATGAGCAGTCATATCATCACCACGGAACTCGGGATATCGCCGTATGTCGCCATTCCGGTTTTCATTTCCCGCATGTTCCGACACTCCGCCATTTACATCCGGACCGATCGAGGCATTTCCCGGCCTGAAGACTTGCTGGGCAAGCTGGTCGGCGTTCCCGAATATCAGATGACGGCCGCACTCTGGGTGCGCGGCATGCTGTCGGACGTGTATGGGGTGGCTTCAGATAAGATATCGTGGCGCACAGGCGGGCTGTCCCAGCCTGGCCGGCAGGAAAAGTTCGGTCTTACGTTCGGCGCACCTTTCGACGTCAAACCCATTCCCGCGGATCAGACTTTGGATGCGATGTTCGCCCGCGGCGATCTGGATGCAATCGTTAGCGCTCGAGCGCCATCATGCTACCTTAATCGGTCAGCTCCGGTGGATCGCTTGTTCCGGGACTTCGTCTCCGAGGAGAAATCGTATTTCCGAAAGACGGGGCTTTTTCCAATAATGCATGTCATTGGTGTGCGGCGCGATCTCGTGGAGCGCAATCCGTGGCTGCCGACATCTGTTTTCAAGGCGTTCGCCGCGTCGAAGACGGCGTGCATGGCCGCCATCGAGGACGACAACGCCTTGCAGGTCACGATGCCGTGGGCTCTGCAGAACTACGCCGAGGCCAAGGACGTGATGGGGCGTGAATTCTGGCCCTATGGGGTCGGGCAAAACCAAAACGCTCTCTCCGCCATGATCCGCTACTCACGAGAGCAGGGACTGACACATAAGATCGACGATATAGCCGACCTGTTCACACCCTGCGAGGAGGAGATCGCGGGTGCGTAAGCCGTCGATATAACTTTCGTTGATGGCGATGCATACTCTAATTCGATTTGAGCAGAGCCGGCAGAAAGGCGCCTAATGCCATCCGGAGGACAGTAACATCGAGGATTTCGATCATCTGCGGAAGATGCCGGAAAATCCCCTGATACTGACATTGGGAGGCTCGCATGCGTCGATATCTCGATCGCCGTCTTAAGCTTCAGATGCTGAGAGTTGTCGATGCAATTGAAGCGCAGGGTAGTATTCTCAAGGCATCAGCCAAACTCGGAATGAGCCAGCCGGCCTTGACGAAAACGTTGCGAGAACTTGAGGAAATAACCCAAATTCAGCTGTTCGAGCGGCATACCCGTGGGGTCCGTGTCACCGACGCAGGCATTCAGGTGCTGAAGAGTGGGCGCAAGATCCTGGCGGAGGTGGTTCGACTTGATGAGGAGCTCGACCTTATACACAATCCGGAACGCGGCAGAATATCGGTAGGAGCGCTGCCGGTAACGGCAACGGGACTATTGCCAGGTGTGTTGATGCAGGTCAAGGATCGTCATCCTGATCTACAGGTGCGGTTACATGAGGGCCGAACGGAAGAGCTGCTTCCCAAGCTGGTTTCAGGTGAACTAGATCTTATCGTCGGACGACTTTACGAGCCCATTCGGCCGGACGGACTTTTGCGTGAGCCACTTTGGGTAGAGCCTATATCCCTCCTTGCCCGGACGGATCATCCCATCTTTTCGGAAGTGACGATTACAAAGGAACATATCCGTTCCTATGAACTGGTCTTTCCAACGGTGTCACAACGCATCGGCCAGGAAATCGAGCATGTTCTCGCGGATCTGGATGTTGAGCCAATGACTGGCTTGCGATCGAATGCCTACGGGTTCATACGCGAGATGCTGCTCGGCACGAATGTCATCGCCGCGATGCCACGCCTGATGATGGTCGGCGACCTTCTCCGAGGAACGCTGAAAGTGATTTCGGTGCCTTTGCGGGCACCGATCCGGCCAGCGGGTCTGATCATGACCAAAACATCGCCCTTACCATTGCCTGCCAAAGCATTCGTTGACTGTTTGCGTCACTATATCGATGAGATTTCTGATCAAGGTCTCGTTTCCAAACTCGGCGTCACCACCGAGACAACCGACATTAACGTCGATATCGCTAACCCTGTCGACGTTTTCGAGGCGCTATAGCTAGTCGATATATCGCACTACCAATTAGTCATTCCCCTCGCCTAAGCCCTACAGGCTACAACCTCATTCACCAATCAGCGCACCATCTAAACGGCCCAGGCAGGCCTTATTTGATGGGTGCGCGCATGACCGAGCGGGGTGGAGATAATCATGTCAACAGAGCCGATGCACGACATCGCTCATCTTGGCCATTTGGAACTTCTCACCAATAAGATGGCTGAGTCCGCAGCGTTCTTTATCGACGTCATGGGCATGACCGTTTCGGGACGGGAGGGAAACTCCCTATACCTTCGCGGATGGGATGATTATGAACGGTATTCCCTGAAACTGACCGAATCCAGCACGACCGGAATGGGACATGTTGCGTTCCGGACCTGGAGCCAACAGGCTCTGGAGCGGCGTGTAAAAGCGCTCGAGCGAACAGGCCTTGGCATTGGTTGGACGGATGGCGACCTCGGGCACGGCCGCTCCTACCGTTTTCACGATCCGGACGGTCACGTCGTCGAACTTTATTACGACACTGAATATTTCAAGCCTGAACCGGATCAAAAGCCTTACCTCAAAAATCAGGCGCAACGGTATCCAGCACGCGGCATCAATGTCCGCAGGATTGACCATTTTAACTGCTTTGCCTCAGACATCAGGGCAAATCGAGAATTTTTCGAACAGAACCTCGGCTTCCGGCTGACAGAGCAAATTGTACTTGATGACGGCAGCGAAGCCGGCATGTGGATGACCGCGACCAACAAGAGCTACGATTTTGCCTATACAAAAGAGGCGCATGGTGTCCGCGGCCGCTTCCACCATGTGACCTATGCCGTCGACAGCCGCGATGATGTGCTGCGAGCAGCGGATATCTTTATGGAGAACGGCGTCCATATCGAAACAGGACCTCATAAGCACGGGGTTCAACAGACCCTTTTCCTCTACGTGTACGAGCCCGCCGGCAACCGCGTCGAGGTGGCGAACGCCGGAGCGCGGCTCATTCTTGCCCCCGATTGGAAGCCGATCGTCTGGACGGAGGCAGAACGCAAAAGGGGCCAGGCGTGGGGTCTCAAAACTATCGAGAGTTTTCATACACACGGAACGCCGCCATTGCCGGCGGATCTGAAGAAAGGCGTCAGTGAATGAGCAGCCCCTCACCAACCGCACTCGTGGTCAGTGCGCATTCGGCCGACTTCGTCTGGCGTGCAGGAGGCGCAATCGCCCTTCACTCTGCCAAGGGTGTAGCCGTGACCGTTGTCTGCCTGTCGTACGGCGAACGCGGTGAATCTGCAAAACTCTGGAAACAATCCGGGATGACGCTCAACCGGGTGAAGCGCGATCGCCAGGTTGAGGCTGAAGAAGCCGCGGTTGCTCTTGGCGTATCAGATATCCAGTTCTGGGATCTCGGAGACTATCCGATTGAGCTCGAAAAAGAGAGCCTGTTCCGTCTTGTTGATGTCTATCGAAAGATTCGTCCAGCATTCATGCTGACGCATTCGCGGCTCGATCCCTACAATCACGATCATCCCGCCGTGAGCGACTTTGCACAAAATGCGCGGATCGTCGCCCAAGCGCATGGACACAATCCGAGCGAAGCCGTTATAGGCGCACCGCAGGTCCTGCTGTTCGAGCCCCATCAGCCGGAACAATGCCGCTGGATGCCCAACGTCCTGCTCGACATCGGGGAGGTCTGGGACCGCAAGAAAGCGGCTATCGAATGCATGAAGGGACAGGAGCACCTGTGGGAATACTACACCCGTGTGGCGCTCCAACGCGGCGCCCAGGCGGCTCGAAACTCCGATAAAAAGATCACCTACGGCGAAGCCTACGAAGCCGTCTTCCCGCATGTCGTCGGGAGTCTGCTGCCATGAGCGTCGTGTATACGAATCCTCCACGGCTCGATGAAGCGATCATTCGTGGCTACCAGGCGTTTGGCGTGGCGACGGTGCATGAAGCGCAAGGCAGGACCGGCATGTTAGGTAGCCATATGCGACCGATTTTCTCCGGAGCTCGCCTTGCTGGATCTGCTGTGACCGTCAGTATTCCGCCGGCGGACAACTGGATGATTCACGTTGCCGTAGAGCAATGCGGGCCCGGCGACGTACTTGTGGTTTCTCCGACCTCGCGAAGTGATCAAGGATATTTCGGAGAGTTGCTCGCGTCATCCCTGCGCAGCCGAGGCGTTCTCGGCTTGATCATCGAGGCCGGGTGCCGCGACGTCCGGGAATTGAAAGAGATAAACTTTCCCGTTTGGTCAAAGGCGATTTCAGCGCAGGGGACCGTCAAGGAGACCCTGGGATCTGTGAACGTTCCGATTGTCTGCGGGGGGCAACTGGTCGAGCCGGGAGACCTCGTTGTCGCCGATGACGATGGCGTTGTCGTCGTGCCCTACCGGCACGCCGCGGACATACTCGCCAGATCGAAAGCGCGGGAAGCAAAAGAGGAGGCCACGCGCGCGCGCTTGAAAGCCGGAGAACTGGGCCTCGATATCTACGACATGCGCGATGCTTTGAAGACGAAAGGCCTGACCTACCTCGAATGGGGGGGTGACGCCAAGTGACCAGCTATTCGAGCCGAAATGCCAACCACCGACCGCTGAGCGTCACTATCGGCGACTATCCCCAGACGCGCCGCCTTAAGCAGGCTATGGTCGCAAGCCAGACGCAATCTTTTGACTTCATCGACGTGAAGCCCATAAGCCGGGCATTCGCTCCCATGGTGCGCAAGCTCGCCTACGACATCTCGGAGATGGCGATCGTTACCTATTTCCTGGCACGCGCTGCCGGGGTACCCATCGTGCTGCTGCCGGTGGCTCTCGCAGCCCGCTATCAGGAAGAAGCATTGCTTTGCCGAGCGAACGACCGGTCGATCAATGGGCCGGAAAGCCTTGCGGGCAAGCGTGTTGGCGTGCGCGCATACAGCCAGACGACGGCCGTCTGGATCCGCGGCATACTTGGCGACGAGTTCGGACTCCAGACCGAAGACTTGCAATGGAGCGTTGCCGAGGGTTCGCACGTCGAGGGGATTGAAGATCCCGCTCACGTTCGCCGTATCCCCGACGGTGGAAATCTTGTTGACCTTTTGCTGGATGGTGAGCTGGACGCTGTGATACTCGGCAACGATGTGCCGAGTGACACACGTCTCAGGACGGTGTTTCCAGATACCGGCGCCGCCGCGCGGAAGTTTCACACAAGACACGGGTTCAAGCCTGTAAATCATGTGCTCGTCGCCAAACGGAGCATCGCCAACGACGAAACGGAAACCGTTCTTTCCTTTGTCGCTGGCTTGCAGGAATCGGCGGACGCCATCGCCGCGACCACGGGTGTTGTCCTGCCATGCGGTCGAGATGAACTCGACCCGCCCTTGGACCTTGTGCTTCGTTACTCCCGCGAACAGGGCCTGGTCCCGCATTCAATGGTCCTTGACGATCTTTGGGAGGCAAGCCCGGGCGAGTTGTTGAGAATGAGAACAACGCAATGACGGCATTTTCCATCATAGGCTATGGCGAAGTTGGTGAGCATTTCGCAGCGGACCTCAGCAAATCTGGGGCCGATGCCATCGCTGTCTTCGACATAGACAGCCGGGCATGTGAACGCGCTTTCAGGGCGCATCTGAAGGTGGCGGACACTGCGAGTGAAGCTGTCATGCAGGCTGATGTGGTTTTTGTGTGTGTGACTGCGGGAGCTGTATTGCAGGCGATCGAAGGCATTCAATATGGTCTGGCGCATGGTCCCTTGGTCGTTGACATCAACTCGGTGTCTCCAGACACAAAACGCGGGGCATGCCGGATCGTGGAGGCCTTCGGTGGCCGCTACGTAGAGGCGGCGGTGATGAGTAGTGTTCCGCCGAAAGGCATCCGCACTCCCATGTTGCTTGGGGGTCGCCATGCTGCCGAGTTCCTATCCGTTATGGAAAGGTTTGGCATGGACCTCACCATTTTCAGCCAGCAGATCGGGGCAGCTTCGGCGGTCAAAATGTGCCGATCAGTCTTCATCAAGGGACTGGAAGCAATAGCGCTGGAGTCACTTCTGGCAGCCAGCCACTACGACGTGGTGGACCCTGTCTTGAACTCGCTCGCAGACACGATACCCGGGGCCGACTGGACGGCGCTTACTCAATATATGATCGAGCGGACGCTCTTGCATGGGAAACGGCGAGCCGAAGAGATGCGCGCCGTGTCTGAGACGGTACGTCAATCCGGTTTGGAACCGCTCCTCTCCGAAGCCATCGCCAAACGACAGGACTGGGCATCAGCCGGCCGACGTCTGTTGAAGAAAGGCGCCTCCAAAACAGACCTCCAAAGCCTTCTGCTGTCTATCAACCACTCTCTGGTTCGAAAGTCGCGGCCGGCAGCAACCCGCTCATCCACACCTTCACTATCCGAAAAGACATCGAGGGCCTCGTCATGAATGCAATTCCTCTCAACCTCCCAACCCGTCGCGGACTTTATTATGGTGGCGAGTGGCATGCCCCCAAGACAAACCGCTATCTTCAGTCCAAGAGCCCATCAACCGGCGAACTACTCGGCGAGATTGCCGATGGGACATCCGATGATGCCGAGGCGGTGATTGCCGCCGCGCAGCAAGGATTCCGAACATGGCGGGATGTTCCGCCTCTGGAGCGTGCCAAGATTCTGCGTGAGGCCGGTGCCCTCATCCGCAAGCATGGGGATGAACTTGCCCTGATTGACTCGGCGGACGGGGGTAACCCTTTTCATGAGATGCGCAGCGACGCAGCAAAGGCGGCGGGCCAGTTTGATTTCTTCGCTGGCCTCGTGACGGAAATGAAAGGCGACTCGATACCGATGGGTCCGGGTGTCGTGAACTTCACCACGCGCGAGCCTCTCGGCGTCGTGGCAAGAATTGTGGCGTTCAACCATCCCTTCATGTTCACCGCCGCCAAGGCGGCCGCCCCGCTCGCGGCCGGAAACAGTGTCATTATGAAGCCACCGGAAGTCGCATCGCTATCCGCGATCCGGCTGGCAGAAATCATCGGCCACCTTTTCCCAGCCGGCGTTTTCAACGTCGCAATCGGCGGCCGCGAAATGGGCGCTGCTCTGTCCACCCACCCCGACATTGCGATGGTCACTCTCATCGGAAGCGTACCGACAGGCCGCGCCATAATGAAAGCTGCTTCCGAGACGTTGAAGCCTCTTCTTTTTGAACTCGGCGGAAAAAACGCACTCATTGCTTTTCCCGATGCCGATCCGGATGAAGTTGCTAGCGCGGTCATCGGTGGGATGAATTTCACATGGTGCGGCCAGTCCTGCGGTTCCACCAGCCGGGCATTCATTCACGAATCGATCTACGCAGCTGTTGTCGAAAAACTACCAAAGCATGTCGCCAAGTATCGTCCGGGTCTTCCGACAGATCCAGCAACGACGATGGGAGCAATCGTCAGCAGAGAACAGTATGAGAAAGTCCTGCGATATATCGACGTCGCGAAGGCAGACGGAGCCAAACTGCTGCTCGGTGGCAAGCGCCCCGATGATCCAAAACTTGCGGAAGGCAATTTCGTCGAGCCGACAGTGTTCGTCGACGTCAACCAGACAATGCGTATCGCAAACGAAGAGGTTTTTGGCCCGATCCTGTCAGTCCTGCCCTGGTCGGACGAAAAGCAGATGCTGCGCGATGTGAATGCCGTCGAGTACGGCCTGACCTGCTCTATCTGGACCAACGACCTGAAGGCCGCGCACCGCGCCGCCGCAGGCGTGGAAGCCGGATTCGTCTGGGTCAACGAGGTCGCCAAGCATTTTCTTGGGACCCCATTCGGCGGCTACAAGCAGTCGGGAATCGGCCGGGAAGAATGCCTGTCGGAACTGCTCGCTTTCACACGTGAGAAAAACATCCACGTCCGTTTCGCAGGCTAACCCCCCGCACTCGTGTGGCTGCGGGGACATATCACACCATGGGAGGAAAACATGGGCATCGGAACAAAATCAGCGTTCAGCAAGAGCCTATCCAGGCGGAAAGTTCTTACGCAGGCGGCGGGCGTGGGCGCCGGGCTGCTGATGGCGCCGAGTCTTATTCGGTCGGCATCAGCAGCCGGCGATCCAATCAGGATCGGATTCGTCACGCCGCAGACCGGCGCCATGGCAACCTTCTCCACCGGGCTGGATTTCGTGTTGGAGTCTTTCCGTCAAGCGATCGGCGAAGGTATCAAAGTCGGCGATGCCGTGCGGCCAGTGGAAATTTTGGTCCGCGACAGCCAATCCAGTTCCAGCCGATCTGCAGAAGTCGCCGCTGAACTCATCACCAACGACAATGTTGTTCTAATGCTTGCATCGAGCTCCAGTGACACCGTCGGGCCAGTGGCCGACCAATGCGAGTTGAACGGAGTTCCCTGCATATCGACGGATGTGCCTTGGGAACCTTATTTCTTTGGTCGCGGAGGCAACCCCGAGACCGGTTTCGACTATACGTACCACTTCTTCTGGGGTGTCGATCAGATTATTCAGACCTTTACTTCCCTTTGGAGTAAAATCGAAACCAACAAGGTCGTCGGAGCTCTTTGGTCGAACGATACCGATGGTGTGGCGATATCCAACCCGGAGCATGGCTTTCCGCCACGTTTCAAGGCCGCCGGATACGAATTGTTCGACGCGGGGCTGTTTACACCTGGTGCCGCCGACTACACGGCGCAGATCGCAAAGCTCAAGGAAGCCAAATGCGAGATTCTGACCGGTGTGTTCAATCCCGGAGACTTCGCAACCTTCTGGTCTCAGGCGGGTCAGCAAGGCTACCATCCTAAGATTGCGACGATCGCCAAGGCGCTGCTGTTTCCTGCGTCGATTGAAGCAGTTGGCGAGCGAGGATATGGCTTGTCGACGGAAGTTTGGTGGTCACCGAACCATCCTTTCAAATCGGGCTTGTCGGGTCAGTCGGCACGTGACTTCTGCGCCGCCTATACGGACAAAACGAAGCGCCAGTGGGTGCAGCCACTCGGCTTCAAATACGCGTTGCTTGAGGTTGCCGTCGACGTGCTGAAGAGGACGAAAGACATCAATGATCCGAAATCGATTGTCGAGGCGATTACCGCCACGGACTACCAATCGATCGTCGGGTCCGTTCGCTGGCAGGGCGGTCCAGTGAAGAATGTCTCACTGACGCCTCTGGTGGGTGGCCAATGGAGCAAAGGTAACGGCTTCCCTTACGATCTCGACATCGTCGACAACGCCGCGTATCCGGGCATCGCAACGAAACGGCCCTTTGCGCCTATCGCCTGGTAAGTGTGGTAGGAACGCGGAAGGCTTTGACCGATGGCGGCTATTTTGGCGCTGCGCGCCCTTACGAAAAGTTTCGGTGCCATTACGATTGCACGTGATCTCAATCTCGAGATTCAAGAAGGTGAAGCTGTTGGCATTCTCGGCCCAAATGGGGCCGGGAAGACGACTATCCTCGCCTTGATGACCGGCGCACTCAGGCCGGACAATGGCAGCATAGAATACGAAGGACTAGATATTCGGGGGATGTCCGTTGAGGAGCGATGCCGTCTGGGGATGGCACGCGCCTTCCAGATTCCGCAGCCTTTCGGTGGAATGACTGTGTTCGAGAATGTCATGGTCGCCGCCCGCCACGGCGCTGGCCTCAATGCAAAAGAAGCTCAGGCTATCAGTCTCGAACTCCTCGAGCGTTCTGGATTGCTTCCTTTTGCAAACTTGGCAGCGGGAAAACTGACCTTGCTGAACCGCAAGCGTCTGGAACTTACCCGGGCCCTCGCAACAAAACCAAAGGTGCTTCTCCTCGATGAGATTGCCGGCGGCCTCAGCCAGCTTGAAAGCGAGGACCTGATTAATCTCATCCTCCAAGTCAAGGAATCCGGCGTAACCATCGTCTGGATCGAGCACGTATTGCACGCGCTCCTGTCGGTCGTTAGCCGAACGCTTGTGCTTTATCAGGGCAACTTCATAGCAGACGGCGACCCCCACAAAGTGCTCGCAGATCCTAAAGTTTCAGAAATCTATATGGGGATCGAGGTCGATGGGTGACACGCCACTTCTTTCGCTCAAGGGACTGAGTGCCTTCTATGGGGATTTCCAGGCCCTGTTTGATATCGACCTCGATATCGGTGGGGGCCAAGTTGCCGCCATGGTCGGTGCGAACGGTGCAGGCAAAAGCACGCTCATGCAGTCGCTTGTCGGACTTGTTGCCGTGAAGGCCGGTTCCATAAGTCTTTCCGGCGAAGACATTACGCGTGTCGCGGCGCATCATCGGGTTGACCTTGGTATTGCGCTGGTGCCAGAAGGCCGGCGCCTGTTCGTGTCGCTGACCGTGGAAGAAAATCTGTTGATCGGCGCGAGATCCGGTCGACCGGGTCCCTGGAATCTTGGGGCCATCTACGGGCTTTTTCCAATGCTGGCGGAACGTCGAAAGGCCGCCATTACGACGCTGTCGGGGGGGCAGCAGCAGATGGTTGCCATCGGACGCGCGCTCATGTCCAACCCGGACCTCCTGCTCTGCGACGAACTCAGTCTGGGCCTGGCCCCGATCGTTGTTCGCGAGATTTATTCGGCCCTTCGCAGTATCGTTCGCGACGGCCTGTCGGCGATCGTCGTGGAGCAGGATATTCAGCAAGCGACACAAATCGCTGACCGCCTCTATTGCATGCGCCAAGGCAGGATCGTTCTCGGCGGTGCTCCACACCAATTCAGCCGTCAGGACATCGCTGCCTCGTACTTCGGAGTTTGATCATGGTATGGCTCAACACTGTCATCCAAGGCACCATGCTCGGCGGCCTTTACGCGATGTTCGCAATCGGACTGTCCCTCATTTTTGGGGTAATGAAACTGGTGAATATCGCCCATGGCGATCTCATCGTTCTGTCCGCCTATCTGGCACTCGTCATCACGCAGACAATGGGTGTAGATCCCTTTGTCTCGCTGCTGATCGTCGTGCCAATTATTGCAACGGTCGGCTATCTCCTGCAGCGTGGCCTTTTCAATCGGACTTTGGGAGATGATCTCCTTCCGCCCATTCTTGTCTCTTTTGGTCTGTCCATCATTATCCAGAACGGCGTTCTCGTCGCCTTTTCGGGTGACGACCGACGGTTGCAGGCCGGTCCGCTGGAGGTCGCGAGCTTACGGATCGGGGACACTGTCGCCATCGGCCTGCTGCCTCTACTGCAATTCGTCATTGCGGTCGCCGTGATTGTCGTTCTGCATCTCCTTATCAGACGTACGAAAACCGGTCGAGGATTGCGCGCGGTGTCAGACGATCAGGCGATGGCGCAGGTGATGGGGTTCAACAATCGTCATATGTACGGAGTTGCGATGGCCCTGTCGCTTGGCATCACGGCTGTTGCTGGTGTTCTCATCGCAATACGCGGAAACTTTGATCCATCCGCAGGACCCGCTCGGCTGATCTACGGCTTCGAGGCCGTCATCATCGGAGGCGTTGGTAATATCTGGGGCACTTTGCTGGGCGGGATTGTACTTGGCGTTGTCCAAGCAATTGGTGGAGCGATCGATCCTCGATTCCAGATCCTCGCCGGCCACCTCGTTTTTCTTCTCGTTCTGGCGTTGCGACCCAGCGGTCTTTTCGGAGTGAAAGCATGAAATCAAATAGTGTTTCCGCGACACGCCACTCGCGCACGACCCATTTGGCGCTTGTTTTTGTCGGCGTTTGCGCGCTCGTTTTCGCTTCAGCGCCTTTATGGGCCGGGGCGAATATCCTTCGCCTACTAACGGACTTCTTCCTCTATCTGTCGCTCGCCTGTCTCTGGAACTTCTTGGTCGGGTACGCTGGACTGGTGTCGATCGGTCAGCAGGCATTCGTCGGTCTGGGGGCCTATGGTCTATTCACGCTTTCGCGTTACACCGGATTAAACCCGCTCGTCAGCGTCTTGATCGCAAGCGTTGTCGTTGCCGCTCTCTCCATCCCTTTCGCTGCACTGCTATTTCGTCTCAAGGGAGCCTACTTTGCCATCAGTTCATGGGTCCTGGCAGAAGTATTGCGTCTCACTGCGCAGTTCATCCCCCAGATTGGGGGATCGTCAGGGATGAGCTTGCCAATCGAGGCAGCGCGTGCGTTGGGCGCGCAGCCCGCAGTTCGCTTCACCACCATTTACCTAGCGGCTTTCATCGCCCTGTTGATGATACTGAGCGGTATCTATTTTACACTGCAGTCCCGCACAGGACTTGCCCTGACCGCTATACGCGACAATGAGCTTGCAGCGCGAAGCAACGGCGTTAACGCCAACCGAACGAAACTAATCGTCTATGTTCTCACGGCGTTCGGTACGGCCGCTACCGGTGGCCTAATCTTTCTTCAACGGCTTCGCGTCACACCAGATTCAGCGTTCAGTATCAGCGACTGGACGGCACTCGTTATATTCATGGTCGTGATTGGAGGCGTTGGCACGTTCGAGGGGCCGATCATTGGTGCTGTGCTTTTCTTCCTTCTGCGCGGGACACTGGCTGATTTCGGTCCGTTCTACATGATTTCGTTGGGCGCAGTTGCAATCCTGATCATGATTTACAATCCCCGGGGCCTTTGGGGGCATGTGCGGGACCGCTGGCACCTGCAATTGTTGCCGCTCAATTTTCGGATCCTTTCGAAGCAGGACTCCTGATCCAACAGCGGCCGCCGCATTTTGCTTTGTTGTCCCGGTGCGAACGCTATTACTAAGCCTGATAGCGATGCTTATATTTCCGATGCCTCAAACCCAACCTCCCAGGTCTATCAGTTAACCCGCCCCCATCGCAGATCGCTGATGGGGGCGGGTTCTTGTATGGTACAGGAGGAAAGAAATGTATCTGGGAGTGGACATAGGCGGCACATTCACCGACCTGGTGCTGTTGGATGAAAAGGGTCAGTTGACGACAACAAAGGCCCTTTCTACGCCAGGTGAGCTGGAGGTTGGTGTGTTCAACGCCATCCAGAATGCTGCCGAGCAGATCGGGCTTGATGGCGACGGTCTCCTGGCACGCGTTTCATCATTTGGGCATGGCACGACGCAGGCCACGAATGCCGTCATCGAGCGGACAGGCGCTGCGACCGGGCTTTTGACGACTCGCGGCTTCGGAAGCACGCTGTCTCTGCAACGCTTGATGGGTTTTACGACGGGTGTGCCCACTGACCGGCTGGGTTGGTATTCACGCAGACGCAATCCTGCGCCAATTGTTCCAACTCACCTCACACGGGAAATCGCTGAGCGCGTCGATCACGCGGGGCAAATTCTGCTCGAAATTCAGGAAGACGACATTCGCCGTGCGACGCAGGAATTGCTTGATGCGGGCGTACAGACATTTGCGGTCGCATTCCTTTGGTCGTTTCGCAATCCCAAGCACGAACGTCTGGCCGGGGCCATCATCCGCGAAATGGCGCCGTCTGCCTATGTAACGCTATCTCATGAAGTGGCGCCCGTGATGGGCGAGTATGAGCGAACGGCAACAGCAGCCTTGAATTCCTATCTCGCCCCCAAAGTCGTCTCCTATCTCGACGGTATCGAACAGATGTTGCGGGGCCGAGGTTATAAAGGTTCTTTCTCCATTCTCAATTCGGCAGGTGGGGTCATGCCCGTCTCCGAAGCGGCTCACCGACCAGTCACACTAGTTACTTCTGGACCAACGGGCGGTGTCATGGGCTCCGTCCATGTCGGTAAACGCTTGGGCTATGACAATATCATCGCAACTGACATGGGTGGAACATCGTTTGATGTTGCGATTGTAGTCGATGGCAAACCGCTGATTTCCAAGAACCACGAAGCGGGTGGCTTTCACATCGCAACGCCGATGATTGAAGTTCGGTCCATCGGAGCAGGTGGTGGCTCGATTGCTCGTGTCGTCGGAGGCCAGTTGAAGGTTGGACCTGATAGTGCTGGTGCGAAGCCGGGCCCGGTTTGCTATGGGCGTGGTGGCAAGCTCGCAACCGTGACCGACGCGGACATTGTTCTCGGAATCATTGACCCCGATACATTCCTCGGGGGAAAGATGAAGCTTGATCGAAAAGCTGCCGCCCTTGCAATCGAAGAGCAGATCGCTCAGCCACTGAACATGACCGTCGAGCAAGCTGCGGCCGGCATCCGTCGTATTGTTGACTCCCAGATGGCCGATATGCTGCGGGAAGCCACGATCGGCCGTGGATATGATCCACGAGATTTCGTAATCTTCGCCTATGGAGGTGCCGGTCCAGTGCATTGTGCAGGGTACGGCGCCGAGCTGGGCGTGCCCAAGATGGTCGTGCCGGTCACGTCCATGGCACATTCTGCATTCGGTGCACTCGCTGCCGACGTTCAGTCTTCCAGCCAAGCGCCGCTTCTTATGCGCGGTGGAGGTGGGTCCAAAGCGGCCTGGGACGGGCTCGATGCAAACGCAATCGAGCGTGCGTTCGCTGACCCGCTGGCATCTTGCCTCAAAACAATGGAGCGCGCCGGGGTGGACGGAAAGGATGTAAGGGTCCTCCGAGCCATCGACATGCGCTATCGAAGACAAACAAACGATCTCATAATTAGCGTTTCCAACGACCCGATTGAGGCGGCTTCGCTCGAGGATATCGTGGCGCGGTTTGAGGAAACCTATGAGCAGATTTATGGTCCTGGCTCGGCGTTTCGTGAGGCTGGGATCGAAATAACAAATGTGCGCGTTGAGGCGTTTGGCACCTCCCGTCGGCCAGAAGTCCATATCAGTTCGGGTTCTCAGGAACCGAAACCAGCTCTTCGCCGGATTTACGAGCCGAATACAGACAGCTGGATGGACGCCAAAGTCTTCTATTGGCGCGATCTTCCCAAGGAATTCGTGATCCAAGGGCCGGCGGTGGTTGAGCATCCTGAAACGTCCGTCTTCGTTGCCGCGGGCCAAATCGCGCACGTCGACGAAGGCCATAACATCATCATCGAGAGCGAGGAGCGCGTCTGATGCTAACCAGAAACCAGAAAATCGATCCCATCACGTTCGAAGTGGTGCGTAACAAACTGCAGGCGATTACCGAGGAACAAGCGATCACGCTGCGTTCGGCATCCGGTTCGCCGGTCGTGACCGATGCAACCGACTTCAACAATGGTCTTTATCTCGCCGACGGCTCTATCGTTACGATGGGGCCACAGGTGATTTTCCATACCGGGACGATGTCCACGGTCATCCGCTCGATCCTGGAGAACTACTCCGATAATCCGGGCATCAACCACGGCGACTTGTTCATCCTCAACGATCCCTATCGGGGTGGGCTTCATCAGCCCGACATGTCGATCGTTGCGCCGATCTTCTTCGAAGGGCGGCACGTCGCTTGGGCCGGGACCTGCGCCCACGAGCTTGATGTTGGAGGCATGAGCTTCGGCTCGTGGGCGCTCGGTGCAACGGAAATCCAGCAAGAGGCGATGCTGCTGCCCGGAATTAAGTTAGTTGAAGGAGGCAATCTGCGCCAGGATCTGTGGCAAATGATCATGGGCATGTCGCGACTACCGGATGTGATCGGCTTGGACTTGAAGGCCATGATCGCAGCAAATAACGTCGCAGTGAAGCGCCTGACAGAACTGATGAATCGCTATGGCGTCTTGCAAGTCGAGCAGATCATGCGTGAGGAAATCGACACGACGGAAAAGCAGTTCCGGGCGATCCTTTCCGAACTGCCGGACGGGGTTTATCGCGCTCGTGACTATATCGAGCACGACGGACATACAAATGCACTTTATGAAGTCTGCGTGGCCGCCACGAAGACGGGCGATAGCCTGACGATCGATTTTGAAGGCACGTCGCCGCAGGCTCCAGGGTTTATCAACTGCACGCGGTCGGGGATGCGTGGTGCGGCATTCGCTGGACTACTGCCAATTCTGGCGCCGACGCTGCGATGGAACGAGGGGGTCATTCGCTCGATTGAATTCAAGGCCCCGGAAGGTATCCTGTGCAATGCGACCCGGCCTGCGCCGGTGTCTGCAGCCACGATTTCGGCAGCCTGGATTGTGCAGAATGTCGTTGTCACGGCCTTGTCACGCATGGTGTCCTTCTCTGAAAAATATGCTGACGAGGGTCAGGCCGTAACCAAGGGCCATATGATGGTGATGACCCTGGCGGGAAAAGACAGGGACGGCGGGCTCTTTGGCACTTTCCTTCTCGACGCCACGGCTGGTGGTGGAGGCGCGTACAGGGATCACGATGGTCTGGATGGGTCGGGGGATCATTGCGTTCCACGCCCCGCTATAACCAATGTCGAATCTTCCGAGGCAAGCGGGCCCTACATCTATCTGTATCGTTCTTTCGTTCCGGACACCGGTGGTCCCGGTCGGACGCGCGGGGGAACGAGTACTTCCCTGGCGATTGCGCCGTATGAAACCGACGGTTTGAATGCCATGTTGGTCGGCCATGGGATTGAAGTGCCAAATTCAGTTGGCCTGTTCGGTGGTAGACCCGGCGCGTGCGGACGTAATTTCGTCCATAGAAATGCCGGCGACAGCAGAAAGATTGCCACGATGGCCGGGAACCTGGCCGATATTGTCGCGAACGATGTAGAGGATCTCGGGCCGAAGCCAGGCAGGTTCTTTCTCACCAATAGGGACGTACTCGGATATTCATTTCAGGGTGGCGGCGGTTTCGGCGATCCGCTGAAGCGTGACCCGGCACTGGTTCTGTCGGATGTAGTGAATAATCACGTTAGCGTGGAAGCTGCCCGAACCCAGTATGGCGTTGTCGTCCTGAACGGGGATTTGGATCAAGCTGCAACCGACAACGAAAGAAAGGCAATTCGACAGCGACGGTTGAATGGATCCGCCCCAACAAAGTCTGCGGCCGAGGGAGATCTTTCGGCTCGGAATGGGCGCTTTGTATGTTCGTGTGGTTGTGATTTGGGTTCCTTGGATTCGAACTGGAAGGATAGGAGCCACTCCGTCACAGTAGCCGCAAGCGAACTGGGTGAACACGTTCGAACTCATAGCGATTTGGAGCTACGCGAGTTCTACTGCGAGGATTGCGGCTCGCTTTTGGAGTCTGAAGTTGTAAGGCGGGACGAGCCGTCGCTCGCGAGCTTCAATCTGGTGGCGTGAAATAGCTTCGGTCTAAAGATGGAGTAAGAACAAGAGGGGCGTGTTCCTGCCGGAGCACGCCCCCAATTTTACAATGCACGTCCATTTGCAAGAGTAGCTCATCGCGTACAGATCAGCGAAATCCAAACAGATGCATCATCCGTTCCCACGTCTTCCCAAAACGCTTGGCCACGACGTCCCAAGGCGCATTTCCCTGAACGTATTCCCCTGCGTTGCGGGCCTCGATCTCGGCCTGAAGGATGACAAACGTAAAGTCACATAGAACGAACATCTCAATACTCCACCCAAAGCTGATCGCATTAATGCAACCAGGCGCCGCGAGCGTAATTCGGGTCTCCAAAGTACTGATATGAATAAAAAGCGATCCGATATCAGAATTGGTTATAATAATATAGATTATTTTCGTGATTGGCCTTGTGTCGCAATCACCCATAAGTATTTTCTTGAGCATAAGTCGCTTAAGACTAGCAAAAACAATTTCGCTATAACTTAACGCGATACCTTGACGGCTATTTTTGATGCCATGCCTGCCCGAGTACTCTCCTAAAGGTAAATGACCGAATGCACAGAGGTGCCTTTGGACCAAATGGGAGGAAGCCATGCGGAAATTGTTGGCAGCATTTGTTATCGCAATAGCGGCAGCTGTGACTGGGGCGGGAGGGTCGTCCGCGCAAGAGTATACGATGAAGTTCGGCACGACATCTGTTAACGATCCCCAGACAGCTTTCCTGAAAATGTACAAGGAAGATCTGGAGCGCGCTACAGGCGGCCGCATCAAGGTCGACCTCTATCCTCAGGGACAGCTCGGCAACGCGCCGCGCATGATTGAAGCAGTCCAGATTGGATCGCTCGAGGCGACGATGGTTCCTCTCGATTTTTACGTCGGTGTCGATCCGCGTTTCGGCGTTTTCGGCGCCCCCATGCTGTTTCGCGACGAACCTCAAGCTCAGAAAACGATCCATGACCCCGAGGTTGAGAAGGCGCTGTTTTCAATCGCAAGAACCAAAGGGCTTCAGGGTCTGGGCGCTGAGGTCATCGGTTTTCACGGTTTCGGTGCCAGTACCGCAATCCTTACCCTGAACGACTTCAAGGGCAAGAAGCTTCGGATCAACGGGACTCCCTTCGAAAAGATGGAGATGGCGCTCTTGGGCGCTACGGGCGTTGGAATGCCATTGAGCGAGGTTATGCCAGCTCTGAGTCAAGGGACGGTCGACGGCATTGCGAGCCACATTTCAGTATTCGTCTCCTTCAAGATGAATGATGTCGCCGGCACTTTCCTGGATACCAGAGCATCTGTTGTCGCCTCGCTGGCCGTGGTGAGCAGCACGTGGTTCGACGGGCTTCCCCCGGATCTTCAGAAGGCAGTCTTGGCGTCGGCAACGAACATCCGCCCCGCTCTCGATCGCTGGACTGCGGAATTCAACGAGGGGCAATTGCGGCAGTGGACCGACATGGGCGGAAAGATTGTCACGCTGAGCCCTGACGAGCACGCCAAGCTGGAGCAGTTGTTCACGCCAGTTGGAGACGGGGTCACCAAGGAACAGAGCGAGTCGGCAGCCATGCTCAAGCTCGTCCGTGACGCTGCAGCGCGCAACTGAGCACTACCCGGCGACGGTCAGCATTCCGTCGCCACATGACCAATCCCGTTTTGCCAGGCGACCCGACCTGCCTGCTGACGATTCAACGATGAATAGGTGTACCCGATATGATTGAACTTGATAGCTCTTATGACTGCCTCGTGATCGGCGCAGGCCACCACGGAATGATCCTGTCTTCTTATCTTGCGAGAAGTGGATTGAAAGTTGCGCTCCTCGAGCGGCGCCTCATGTATGGAGGCGGTCTGGCAACAAGCGAAGTGACGCAACCTGGCTTCTATCATAACCTGCATTCGATCAATCATTTCGAGATCTCCAATGCACCTTGGTTCAAGGACTTGGGCCTTGATCGTCGCGTCAAATACATCACGCCGCGATATGAGTTCGGTCAGGCGCACCTTGATGGTACCGCTCTCGTTTTCAGCCGCGATCTGGAAGAAACCGTTGCCAACATGGCACGTTTTTCGCGGAAGGACGCCGAGACGTTTCGCAAGTGGAATGCGCGCGCTGAGGAGATGACGGCGAAAATCCTGATGCGCGAGCGGTTTGCCGAGCCTATGAGCCAGGCAGAGCGCGAGGGCCTGCTGTCTCGAACCGAGATCGGCCGTGAATTCCTGGAAATCTGCCAACGCCAGCCTCTCGACCTTGTCGAGGAGTTGTTCGAGAATGAGCACATCCGCCTCCTATTCCTTTTCAAGGTCTCGCTGTTTGGTACGTGGTTGACCGATACCATGTCGAAAACCAGCCCGATGGGCTCGGTGGTTCGCGCATTCGATCTGCAGAGCGGTTACCAGCTTTGTGAGGGCGGATCCTTCAATCTCGCTCGAGGTCTGATGGAAAGCTTTATCGCTGCAGGCGGAACGTACGTACCTCAAGCCGCTATCGAGCGTATCGTCGTCGAAGGCGGGCGGGCCACCGGCGTGGAATTGTCCGACGGCCGGACTATCCGCGCCAACCAGGCCGTGGTCAGTACCCTGAACGTCCACCAGACGTTCGAGCAGTTGGTTGGCCGAGAGCAGTTGCCGACGACTTTCTCGTCGAAGCTCGACAAGTTCAACTATACAGACTGGACTCTCTTCGGCGTGCATTTCGCGCTCAACGAAACGCCGCGTTTCACGGCAGCTTCCTTCGACCCGAATATCGAGCGTTGCCAGAAATGGAGCCTTGGCGCGGAAACGATGGAAGACCTTGTGTCGGCATTCGAAGACGTCAAGGCAAACAGGCCACCTCGCATCATCCAGTTTGGATCGGGTGCGCTTAGCATGATCGATCCGACCCAGGCGCCGCCCGGTAAGCACACCACCTACGCGTGGCATGTGATGCCCTATGATCCGGATCTCAGCGGCCGCGACCATGAGAGCTGGAAGGCGGAATTTTCCGACCAGATCATTGAGACATTCCGCAAATACTGCCCCAACATGACGAAGGACAATATCCTCGCGACCCACACCTACACTGCGAAGGAATACTATCAAGAACTGCCCAACATGCACCGTGGCGACATCTTCATGGGTACCTTCAGCAGCGATCAGGTCATGTACAACCACTTCGGTTATCGATCGCCCATTCCGAACCTCTACTACGCTGGCTCAGGCTCGCATCCAGGCGGGGGAGTCTCCGGCGGGTCCGGCTACATCGCCGCCGGGCTCATCGCCAAAGATCTCGACATCAAGCCTTGGTGGACGCCCTACGATGCCAGGGCTTCGCTCGAAAGCCTGGCATCGTAGGGCCGCACCAATCGCAAAAGGACATCCGACATGAATAGTCACGTTCAACTCGCTCGTCTTCCGGAAGACTTGGTTCTGCCCACGAAGCGCGGCCTCTATTATGGAGGCAACTGGCACGCCGGCACTGGCGAGGAAGTCGAGATCTTCAGCCCTGGGACAGGCCAATCGCTCGGAAAAGTCACTCAGGCCTCGGTCGCAGACGTCGATGCGGCAGTGGCGGCGGCGGCAATTGCCTTCAAGGAATGGAGGCGCGTCAAGCCTATGGAGCGAGCGAAGATCCTGCGCCGCGTGGCCGAGATCTTGCGCGCCAATTCGCGCGAACTCGCGTTTATCGACTCTGCCGCGACCGGAAATCCGGTTCGCGAGATGATGTATGACGCAAGTGTTGCCGCAATGGGTATGGAGTTCTACGCGGGGCTGGTGACGGAGATGAAAGGCTCGACGGTCCCTATGGGCCCCGAGATGCTCAACTACTCAATCCGGCAACCCTATGGCGTTGTCGGCAAGATCATTCCTTTCAACCATCCAATTATGTTCTGCGGCTATCGCGCCGCCGCACCACTCGCCGCTGGGAACACCGTGGTGATCAAGCCACCAGATCAGGCGCCTTTGTCGGCGCTCAGGTTCGCAGAGTTGATCGAAGGGCTGTTTCCAGATGGCGTGGTCAATATTGTACCGGGAACCCGCGAGGCAGGTGCACGACTTGCCGAACACCCGGATGTGGCAAAAGTGGCGTTGATCGGCAGTGTTCCGGCTGGCCGTGCGGTGATGAAGGCCGCTTCGGCTACCGTGAAGTCCGTGATGCTGGAACTCGGTGGCAAGAACGCCCTGATCGGCTTTCCGGACGCGGACCCGAAAGAGGTCGCCGCGGGCCTCGTCGGCGGGATGAACTTCACGTGGTGCGGGCAATCCTGCGGCTCAATGAGCCGCGCGTTTATCCATGACGCGATCTATGACGAAGTTGTCGCCCATGTGAAGGAGCTTTGCGACGCGCTTAAGCCAGGCAACCCTACTGACATGGAGACCGATATGGGCGCCATCGTCAGCAAGGCCCAGTTCGACAAGATCATGAATTATATTGAGATTGGCAAATCGGAAGGCGGCCGTCTCCTCTGCGGCGGCAAACGTCCCGATGATCCTTCCCTCGACAACGGTTATTACATCCTGCCCACGGTTTTCGTCGACATGGATCCGACGATGACGATTGCAAGGGAAGAGATCTTCGGGCCTGTCACGTCCGTTTTCAGATGGTCAGATTATGATCAGATGATGAGCGATGTGAACTCGGTTGAATATGGGCTGACTTGCTCGATCTGGACACGAAATCTCGATGTCGCGCACCGAACCGCAGCCGACGTCGATGCCGGATTCGTCTGGATCAACCAAGCATCGATGCACTTTCCCGGTGTTTCCTTTGGGGGGTTCAAACAGTCCGGGATCGGGCGTGAAGAGGGCATCGAAGAACTCTTCGCCTACTCCCAGGAAAAGAGCGTCACCCTCAAGCTAAAGAGCTGACCGACAGAATCACCGCCTCGATGCCCGACGTGTCGGGGCGGACACACGAACGACCATACCCTTGGCCGGTGCCATCGCTGGTCGCCACCGCTGGTAACGTGGAAGTATTAAGAGGCATGGACATGGCAGACTATGGTGAATTGAAAGAGCGCGTCGCGATTATCACTGGCGGAGGTCAAGGGCTCGGGCGAGCATTCGCCCTCGCATTCGCCGCGCAAGGTGCCATTCCGGTAATCGCTGACATGAATGCGGACCGTGCTGAAAGCGTCGCTGAAGAAGTGCGACAGATGGGTGGTCAAGCCCTGGCCGTCCATACCGACGTATCCGATGTAAAGTCCGTCCAGGATATGGCGGACGCGGTCATGAGGACGTTTGGCCGCATCGATATCCTGATCAACAACGCCGCGATCTTCTCGACACTCAAGATGCGGCCTTTCTATGAAATCCCCATTGCCGAATGGAATCAGGTCCTGGACGTCAACATAAACGGCGCCCTACACAGTGCCCGGGCGGTCTGCCGGCCGATGATGGAAGCGGGTTGGGGACGCATCATCAATGTCTCTTCCGCGTCAGTGAAAGAAGGGCGCGCCAACTACATGCACTATACGACTTCAAAATCCGCCTTGATTGGCATGACGCGGTCGATGGCGCGCGAGCTTGGCAGTCGTGGAATCACTGTCAACGCACTCCTTCCCGGAGCGACCCTGACGGAGGTCGAGCGTGAAACTGTTTCACCTGCGCAGATGGAGCAGATGGTAGGTCGCCGGTGCATTCCGCGCGAGGAAACCGCAGGAGACCTTGTCGGAACCGTGCTCTTCCTCGCATCGGATGCAGCTGCGTTCTTAACTGGCCAATGCGTCACCGTGGACGGCGGAATGACTCATAGCTGAGCGGAGCATCTTCAGGCGACGCATGAACACATGCAATCGCTGACGTTGTGGAGGAAGTCGTGATGAGAGCAGCGCGTATCCATGCCTACGGCGGATGGGAAGATATCCGTTACGACGAAATTCCAGTTCCTGAGCCCGGAGCCGACGAATTACTGGTGCGCGTGAAGACGGCATCGATCAATCCACTTGATGTCAAGCTCGTCAAAGGGACCGTTCAGGATCGTTTTCCTATCAATCTACCTTACACGCTGGGGACAGACATAGCTGGCGTCGTAGAGAAGGCTGGCCCACTGGCTGCTCGTTTTGCGGTCGGTGATACTGTCTTTGGACGGCTCGCCCCTATGAAGGGCGGCGGCTTCGCAGAATTTGCGGTCATGCCGGCGATCGACGTCGGTCTGGCGCCAAAATCACTTTTACCTGGCGAAATAGCAGGTTTGCCTGCCGCGTGCGGTACCGCTTGGGAGGGCGTATTCGAGCTTGGCAAGCTGAAAAAAGGACAGTCGGTGCTGGTCCATGCCGGGGCTGGTGGTGTTGGTTCTTACGCGGTGCAACTCGCCAAATTGGCCGGCGCTTATGTGTTCGCCACGGCTTCCGGTGACGGGCTGCAAATCGCCCGAAGCCGCGGTGCCGACCACGTCATCGACTATCGAAACGAGGATTTTGTCCAAGTCTGTCGCGAGGTCGACCTGGTAATCGACACGATCGGGGGAGCAACCCAGGAGCGATCGTTCGGAGTGTTGAAGCACGGCGGAACGCTGGTTTGCGTAACCGAAGCAGCAGACGGGCGTAAGGCCGCGGAGAAGGATATCAAGACCCACCGCCTCGTCCACCAGATGCGTGGATCACGCCTCGAATTGATGGCCGCGTTGATGGAACAGGGAAAACTGACCTGCCACGTGGATAGCGTTTTTCCTTTTGAGGAAATCCCGGCGGCGATCGCCCGGAACGCCACACGACAAGCGAAGGGGAAGATCCTGATTCATATGGGGTCATAGCACGCTGACATTTACTAGAGGGAGGATAGCAAATGACACAGATCTTATTCCGCCGGATGCTGCGAGACATTCCTCGCATCGCAATCGGCCTAATAATTCTCGTGGCAATCGCCATCAATGCGGCGAACATCATCGGTCGCTACATATTCCAATCTCCGCTTGATTGGGCGGAGGAAGTCCTGACCTATTTGATGATCTGGGGTGTCTGCCTTGGCGCGTCAGCGGTGACCTATGAAAACCGCCACCTCAACATGGATCTGTTCGTCGCGAACCTTGATCCTCGGCTGAAGCTCGGACTCGACATTGTGAGGACAACTGCGATCGCAGGGTTGGGACTTTATGTAGCCGTTAATGCCTGGAAGGTGGTCAATTTGATGTCCGCAAATGGCCAGGTCAGCGCTGTCGCAGGAGTCCCCATTGATCTTGTCTACCTGGCGTTCGTCGTCGGTTTTATTCTCATGGCGTTATCGGCCATTGCCGGCAATCTCGACACTGACGGGAGAGCCACCTCCACCCCTGAAAGCGGATCCTGACATGTTTATGATAATGTGCGCCCTTCCGCTCATTCTGTTGATGTGCGGTTTCCCCCTGTTTCTTGTCCTCCTGGCTACGGTCACCAGCGCTATCGTATTCCTGGGGTCGATGCCCCCCACCGCCGTGCCGCAGATCATGTTTTCGAGTATTGGCCAATTCTCGCTTCTGGCGGTACCGTTCTTCATATTTGCCGGAGAACTGATGGGCCGTGGCGGCATGGCGCGTCGTTTGGTACGGCTGCCGATTGCTCTGTTTAGCGGTGTTCGCGGTGCAACGCCGATCACCGCCGTAGGCGCCACCACGCTCTATGGATCAATTTCTGGTTCGACTGCGGCCACCGTCGCAGCAATTGGGCCGATCTTTTACCCTCAACTCAGGCAGAAAGGCTATGATGAGAAGTTTTCGGCTGGTCTCATTACGTGCGCCGGCTATCTGGACAATATCATCCCACCCTCGATCGCCATGATCTTATATTGTGTCGCCGCTGAGCAATCAGTCGTAAAGTTATTCTATGCAGGGATCATACCGGGCATCGTGCTTGCCATCATTATGGCATTTTACATTTTTGGTTATGCCTGGCTCAAACAGATCGATGCCGGATCGCGCCCGCAAATCAAGGAAATTCTCATCGCTTTTAAAGAGGGTTTCTGGGCCATCATGATGCCAGTAATCGTCTTTGGCGGGATTTACGGCGGCATGTTTACCCCAACGGAAGCTGCCGGCATCGCCTGTGTCTACGCTATCGTTGTCACGATGTTCGTGCACAGGGAACTCCAGTGGCGGGATTTCTGGAAAGTTGCCATCAGTTCGATGTATCTGACATCGCAGGTTTTCTTGATTGTTGCTCTTGCGGGGGTATTCTCATGGATATTGACGACCAGCGGACTTGCCGGCTCCGCAGTAGCGGCAATCGGCGACCTGAATCTGCCATCGTGGGCAATTCTTATTGTCATCAATCTGTTCTTGCTAGCTGTCGGTTGCGTTATTGACACTGCGTCAGCGATCCTCGTTCTTACGCCACTACTCCTCCCGATTGCGAAGCATATGAATGTCGATCCCATTCATTTTGGCATCATCATGGTGACGAATCTCAGCATCGGAACGTTTACCCCTCCTTTTGGTATAAACATCTTCGTTGCGCAGTCTATTTTTGACTTTCCTTTGAAAAGCATCTACCGGGGACTTGTGCCATTCATCCTGGTGGCGATCCTCGGCCTGGCGGTTATTACCTTCGTTCCCACCCTTTCCTTATGGCTCCTCGCCAAATAGGAGACGCGATCCCGGCCTCGCCTGAGCCCGGTTCCAGCGAGGCCGGTATTCCTCTAATGCAACTGAATGTCGTCGCGCAAACCGCCTCCCGACGTATCGGATTCAAATGCCAATCAGGCGGTGGCTCTTAGCTTAGAAGCTGGGTGATCGCCCGACCTACCGTCAACCTTGAATTGGGCGATAAGCTCAAACAGCGTGCTCGCTTCCGTTGCGAGCGTCTGACTAGCAATACTTGTGTCGCGGGCCATGGCTCTATTTAATTGCGTTCCCGCGCCAACCGAAGTCATCGCGCTATTGACACTTCTCAGGCTTTCCGACTGCGTTCCAGAAGATGTATCGAGCGCAGCGACGTTTTCCCCAATCTGTTCGATCTGGACAAGAATGCTCTGAAGCGAGGCGCCTGACTGTTCAATGAGGTCTACCCCCTGTGCGACCTCGCCGCCTGAAGAGGTGATCAGTTGCTTGATCTCCCTGGCCGCACTGGCGCACCGTTGGGCGAGTTGCCTGACTTCATTAGCCACGACTGCAAATCCCTTACCTGCGTCGCCGGCACGCGCCGCCTCAACGCCCGCATTCAAAGCGAGCAGGTTGGTCTGAAACGAAATTTCATCGATGACGACGATAATCTGGGCGATTTCTTTTGACGATTTAGCGATAGAGTGCATAGCGCGGATGGTGTCATGCAGAATCCTATGCGATGCGGCGGTGTCTTCTCGTGTCTGTTCAACAAGATTGCGCGCTTCTGACGTTCTGTGGCTCTGCTCGGCCAAACTGCCCGTGACACTTCGCAGTGCCGCGACAGCCGATTCCAAGTCGTCCGATTGACTCTCCGTGCGCTGGGCCAGGTTTTTCGACGCTGTCCTTACACTGGATGATGTGTCAGCGATCTGGAGAGCATTCGCGTTGATGAGGCTAAAGGCTTCATGCAGACGGGCCAACGCAGTGTTATAATCGTCTCTCAGCGGCTCGAGAACGGGAAAGAAGGGCGTTTCGATCTTATTCGAAAGATCGCCTTGCGCAAGCGCCCGCATCCCGGCCGCAAGTGTCCGCACGTTCTGAACGCGCCCGGTCACGTCAATTCCGTAAAAGACAATCTTTCCGATTAAGCCAGCCTCGTCTGTCAGAGGATGGTAAGAGCCCAGCATATAGATAGGCTGGCCATCGGGACGGCGGCGTTCGAATTCGTCGAATATTGTTTCCCCTTTCCGGAGTCGCTCCCAGAATACTTGGTAGACCTGGCTTTCAGCTTGACATCGGTCGCACAGGATCTTGTGATTTTTCCCCGAAATATCGGGCCACTCCACGCCATAAGCTTGAAGAAAGTTGGAATTTGCGTCCAAAATTTCACCATCTGGAAGAAATTCTGCAACCGCTTTCACAGCTGAAATTGTGGCCAGCTTCGCTTCCATTTCTTTTACGACTGCCAGTTCCCGTGAGACAACTTTGCCAACCAAAACCATTCTTCGGCACTCGTTTCGAGCGGTGATCGGCACGAGCATTGCTCTTATCCAGACAAAACTCTCCGTTTCTGTCTCACACCTCAATGTCATCTCAGAGACCGTGGCTTCGCTCCAGATCTGCGCAAACGGTGTCGGTGAGGAAACAAATAGGTCATCGAAACAACGGCCCTTCGCTTCTGCTCCCTTCGGTCCAAACAACAGCGCAAAAGCTTGATTGAAGTAGTAAATTTTTCCGGCGGAATCGAACTCCGCATGCAATGCCGAACCGAAGAGAGCTCGCAGAGCGAGTGCTTGAGAACTTACAGATTTTCCGATGCCAAGAACCATTTCCTATCTCCAGTGAATGCCGTCCGCCCTAAACGATTGATGTCGCGCCCAAGAGCCTGCTAGACGCCCAATCATTTTGAAAAATATTGTTCTCGATTTATCGTTTACAAACTCATAATATTTAGAATTATCTAAGTATAAACTTCTTTTCGGACGATATAACCTTTAGTTATACATAATCGACCACTCCAGACCCCAATTGATGGTTAGTCTGAATGACGAAGCTCCGGATGCTCGCTCGCTCCCATCGCATCACCTTGGTGAATGGCGCCATATATTAGATATCGATTTTTCAAATGAATGTATGGAAGGTAGTTTCATGGGGTCGCACTGGCACGAAAGGAAAACGCCATGACAACCACTACTCCAGCACCGCTCGTCACCGGTGTCGCACCGGAAGATCAGCGGGCGGTCGAAACGCTTTATGCTGCATTCCAAGGAAATCCTCATCTGCTGGATGAAGCTGTAGTCCCCGATTGGGAAGACATCCCACTCGCGCCGCATCAGGCTCCAGGCCGTGACGGCATGAAGCCTCTGATCGGAGAGTTCAACGCGGCATTCCCCGATTTGAAGATCACCATCCGCGAGATGATCGGGGTTCCGGGAAAGGTCGCCGTTCGCGCCCTAATCACTGGAACACACAAGGGCGACTGGTTCGGTGTTCCGGCGACAGGGAAGCGTTTCGAGATGGCGATCCACGAATTCCACTACGTGACGGCCGGCAAAGTGACTCACACCTGGCACCTCGAGGACTGGTTTGGATGGTTCTTCCAAGTCGGCGCCTGGCCGAACAAATAAGGAGCAGAAGATGAAAGCCGTTAGAATCTCTGGCTACAATGAGCCTCTCGTCCTGGAAGACGTCGATATCCCGCAGCCCGGCCCAAGCGAGGTATTGGTGCGTGTTCATGCAGCAGCCCTCAATCCGCTCGACTTCAAGCTTCAGCGCGGCTACATGCATGCGTTTTTCCCTCTAACATTTCCCTACACAATCGGCACGGATTATGCCGGGGTCGTTGAGAAAACTGGCTCGCTGTCCAGCCATTGGCGGGTCGGTGATAGGGTCGTTGTCGGTTCGCAGGCGACGCAAGGCGGAGCTATCGCCGAGTTTGCCATTGCGGATTCAAGCAATCTCGTCCGCCTGCCAGACAGCATTTCCTTCGCTGACGCTGCAGGCATTCCGGTCGCCGCTGGCACGGCATGGCAGGCGCTGTTTGAAATGGCTAACCTTAGCAAGGGCCAGACGGTTCTGATCCACGCCGGCGCCGGCGGGGTTGGTAGCTTCGCCATACAATTCGCTCGTCAGGTTGGTGCTCGCGTGATTGCGACGGCATCTGGGTCGGGCTTGGAAATCGTTCGTAAACTGGGCGCCGATCAAGTTATTGATTACAAGAGCCAAGACTTCCAGGGCATGGTTTCTGACGTCGACGTCGTTCTTGATACTATTGGCGGTGAAACACAGCAGAAGTCTTACGGCGTTCTGCGCACTGGCGGGTCCTTGTTGGCAACGTCAGCACCTCCCGATGAGGCTTTGGCGAAGGCACATAAGGTTTCTGCAACTTTCGTCTTCCATGAGCCCGTTGCTTCTCGCCTTTCAAAGATCGTTAGAAAGGTGGAGGATGGCAGCGCCAAGGTTCTGGTGGATTGCCAGCAAAATCTCGCGGATTTTCAGGCTGCATTCGACCATCAGGCCTCTGGCCGAGCAAAAGGCAAAATTATACTTGCCATCGCCTGATAGCGAGAGCTTGCAGCAGCTGGTTGGCCGAAGGTGTTTGGCCAACCCCTCGTCGCTTGCCTGTTGTAGGCAACATCTGCTGAGGGAGGACAAGGTTGCCGGAACTCTATCAGACGTCAAACCACATTCAGCTTCAACACGTGTCGCAGGAGCATTATGGTGGACAATAAGCAATCTGAACATACTGACGCGCCGTCGATCGTGCGGGTTCATCATGACCTGAATCGCCGCAAGTTGACAGTGGAAAGCGTAAACAACATTACTCCGAACATGCGCCGCATTGTGTTGAACGGTGACGATCTCGCCGATTTTGTCAGCCTGGCGCCTGACGATCACATCAAAGTCATAGTGCTCGATCCATCCGGGGTGGAACAGCGTCGCGATTACACTCCACGGAGTTTTGACAGGTCGGCACGACGCTTGGTGATCGATTTTGCTTTGCATGAAAGTGGCCTTGTCACTCAATGGGCAATTAACGCTCGGCCCGGTTCTACTTTAGAGATTTTGGGCCCGCGCGGTTCTGCGGTTGTTTCCACCGCGGTGAAGCGATGGTTGCTCATCGGTGACGAAACAGCGCTCCCTGCAATCGGCAGACGAATTGAGGAGAGCGACCAAGAGGCGGAGATCGACGTTATTGCCGCTGTTGCCGGAGCGCAGGAGGAACAATCGTTCGCAACAACAGCCTCGTTAGAGGTTCGTTGGATCCACAGGGCCGCTAACGAGGCGACAAATCCCTCATCGCTGATCTCGGCTCTTCGCCACATCGACATTATGCCTCAGACATTTGTTTGGGTTGCAGCTGAAGCGTCGGTGGCGCGAGCAGTCCGAGCTTACCTCTTAGATCACAAAAACTGTCCCCTAAGCTGGATCAAGGCATCAGGTTACTGGATAAACGGCAAAGCGGGAAAAACAGAGTCCGCCGCACTGGAATGTTGACTGCCGCTGAGTACTGAGCCGGGTTAGTTCTCAACGTATGGCCCGCCCTGTTCGCAAGTAGAATTTTAGATCCCTGTACAGTCTGCTTCAACGTATTCGGTCTCACGGTCACGCCGTGGCCAAGATGGATATCCGCACGTCCGGAGCCTCAATAATCAACACGGCTTCAATGAGCCATTGCCACTGCTGGGCTTTCCGCTCGCCGGTCAACTGTCAGGCCATCTACGGTCCTTCTCGCAAACATCATGGGCTGCAGCTGGACGCAGCCAATCTTGTTACGCCGCGGTGGCGCCGTACGCTCGCTCGAATGGGCAGTCCTTTCGTAGTACCGCCCAGGCAATGCGGGCGAGCTTGTTTGCCAGCGCCACGATCACGACATTGCGGTGCATACCCCGGGAAAGCAGACCTCGGAGCCATTGCCCGAGAGGGGTATCACTCCGACTGAGCGTCGGCATGGCCGCTCGCGCGCCGTGCACAAGCAGAGTTCGGAGGTAGACGTTACCACGCTTTGTGATGCCCAGCAGCCGTGGCTTGCCTCCGGTCGTAAACTGTCGTGGTACGAGCCCCAACCAAGCGCCGAGATCTCTGGCACGATCAAAGCCGCTGGCATTTCCAATAGCGGCGATCAGCGCTGTAGCACTCAGCACCCCAATGCCTGGAATAGTTGTCAGCCTGCGCACTGCGAGATTATCTCGGGCCAGCGACAAGAACTCGGCATTGAGAGCTGCAATCTTGGTGTCGAGTACCTTCCATTCGTCTCGAAGCTCGGCAACCAGCCGGTGAACGCGCTCCGATAAGCCACTGGCCCGCTCTTCCAGCAGCGTGTCGACAGCACGCTCAAATTTGCAGCGGCCAGCGGCGAAGACCAGGCCGCGTTCCAGCAGGATCGCGCGCATCTGATTGATCAGTGTCGTTCTTTCCGCAACGAGGCGGGATCGAACCCTGTGCAATGTCTGGATATCTAGCTGCTCCTGGCTCTTCAGTTCAACAAACCGCATCGTCGGGCGAGATGCCGCCTCGGCAATGCCTTCGGCATCTCTGTCATCATTCTTCTGCGCCTTTACATATGGGCGGACATATTCCGGCGACATCAGCCGGATCTCATGACCTCTCGCGGTAAAGAGCCGACTAAGATGGTGAGCACCACAACAGGCCTCCATCGCGATAACACAGGTTGGCAGCTTCTCGACGAATTCGATCAATGTCTCTCGCCGCATCGTTCGACGGACAACCACAGCGGCGCGCTTATCTACCCCAACAACGCTGCAACTGTTCTTCCCGATGTCGATACCCAGTATGGAAATCTGCATGACACGGCTCCCTTCCATTCAAGAGAAGGACATCATACTCGATGTCCTCGGAAGGGCGGGCCATCCCATAATCAACACATCCGTGTCTTCATGACAAAAATCAACTGAATTTGTTATGTTATACCATCTTCCGCAGGATTCTTTTTGGAACTTTCGGGCGGTTCTGGACAGGTAAAGCTTTGCGGGAATGAGATAATGACACTTAGGCCCCATGCCCGGCGATATCGAGTTAAACGTGGTCCCACAGAACAATGCTCTCGTTTGAATCGATGCGCCCTCCCCGCGGGCCAGCGCGGGTCTTCAGCTAGCCTCAGCAATATAGCTGCCCCGACAGTTTCTCAAACGAGAGAAGAAGGCGGCCGTGTGGTGTGATCGAATCCATGGAACTCCAAAAGTTCAAGCGGGCGCAGACCTTAACATGGCCTCTTAAACCACCCGCGCGCCGGTTCCATTAAGACCGTCAGGCGTAAAAACTATTGCGTTCTCGCCTCAACGAGTGAGGCGAAGTAAGAGGCCCCGAACGGAAGCGCTTCGTCATTGAAATCGAACCACGCGCTATGGAGGATGCGACCGTTGCCATCAGAGCCGTTGCCGATCCAGCCATAGCACCCGCGCCGGTCTTCGAGCATGAAGGCGAAGTCTTCGACGATCATCGTCTGCGGCGGATTCGTCTCGACCTTGTTAAACACCAACGATCCGGCCGCTATCGCGGACAGGGTTGCAGCCGTCGAATTGATGAGGGTTGGATATTGCTGGGCGTACGTAATCTTGCATTCAGCGCCAGTCGACAGTGCAATGCCTTTGACGATACGCCGCAGCGCCGGCTCCGCTGCTGTGCGCGCGGCCGGAGAGAACGCTCTCACGGTGCCCCGGATCGTGATCATGTTCGGCAAGACATTATAGGCGTCGCCGCCATGAATCTGCGTGGCGCTGACGACGATAGCGTCCAGCGGGTCGGTGTTTCGGGCCGATATCTGCTGGAGGGCGACAAGGATGTGCCCCGCCGTCAGAACGACGTCGGCTCCCTTGTGTGGCTGTGCTGCGTGCATTCCGGTCGACGTGACCTCGATCTCGAAAGCATCGCCCGACGCCATCATCGGCCCTGCCTTAACGGCGAAGGTTCCGACCTCCATGCCCGGCCAGTTGTGCAAGCCGTAGATCTCGTCGCAGCGAAAATTCTCGAAAAGTCCTTCACGGATCATGCGTGCGGCGCCGCCGTCTTCCCCACCCATCTCCTCGGCTGGCTGGAAGATGAAAACGACACGGCCTGAGAAATTCCGGGTCTCAGCAAGATAGCGAGCGGCGCCGAGAAGCATCGTCGTGTGCCCATCATGACCGCAGGCGTGCATGACGCCCGTGTTTGTCGAGCGATGGGCGAAATCATTGCGTTCCTCGATCGCAAGCGCATCCATGTCAGCCCTGAGCCCGATGGAGCGCTCGCTTTCGTGGTTTCCGTGAAGCACGCCGACAACGCCGGTTCCGCCCACGCCTTCGGTCACGTCGATGCCGTAGGAGCGAAGCTTTTCCGCGACGAACCTGGCAGTTTCATATTCCTGGTAGGAAAGCTCCGGATTGGCGTGAAGATGTTGCCGCCACCGGGTCATTTCGTCGTGGAATTCTGCGATCCTGTTCGTGACGGGCATCTTCAATCTTTCCCTGTTCGTATGTCGTGGTGAGCAAGCTGCAAATGCTCGCCTAGCGCTGCAATCGCACCGGCCTCGTCGCCATTCCGGCAGGCCTGAAGCAACTTTCGGTGCTCGGAAGCAGACTTTTTGGGGCGGACGACAATGGAGCTCGCGATCACCTCGGCGAGAGCCGATGCCTTGTTCAATTGCTCGATGGTCCGCAGTAACATCTGCCGGTTTGACGGACGATAGAGAGCATGGTGAAAATCCCAGTTCAGTGCGGAAAGCCTCGAAAGCTCTTCTTCTGAGTCTGCGGCGTCGAGTGCCATCTCGGCTCTTGCAAGATCGAGCTTCGTAATCTGTGGAAGGGCGGATCGGAGTGCCAGCGGTTCCAAGACTAGCCGCATCTCGAACAGGTCATCGACCATTCCCCGGTCCAGCTCAGCGACCCTCGCCCCCTTATAGCCGATGGTCTCGACCAGCCCCTCTTCGGCAAGCGATTGGAGGGCGTGCCGCAGCGGTGTGCGGCTTACGCTCAACTGTTCGGAAAGCGCTTCCTGTCGCAGCGGCTGGCCAGGCCGAAGCGCGCCATTCAAGATCAGCGTCCTGATCCTGACGGCAATCGTTTCCGACTGCGTCTTGTTGGTATCCGAAATCATGATTGTATCCAATACCGACTTTGTCTCACATTGTCAACTTGGAATGAGCACCGGCAACCCAATAGGTTGCAACGTAATCATAGTGCCGATGGGAGAACCAACATGAGCAACGCGCGCCTTAGTGAGCACCGCAGTCCCCAGCCCCTAGAGTCCGGAATGCTCCAGCCCGCGTGACCTCTTTCGGCCAAGCTCAACAAGCGCCGGTAATCAGTAGGCGAAACTGTTCCATCACCTCGGAGTTTGCCGGACTGTAGATCATCATGTTTAGATCGGACCGGCCTTCGACCGAGAAGGTCGAAAATTCCAGATCGATCAATCCGAGGACGGGATGATGAAGGCGCTTGATGCCTTCGCGTGTACTTGTGATTTCGTTGTCGTCCCACATTACCTTGAATTCCGGGCTGCTGGCGGAGAGTTCGTCGACCAACTTTCGGATTTCCACACCCGCCCCAGCGCGCGCGGCGTCGGCCCGAAATGCGCCAACGAGATAACGAGCGACGGTGCGCCATTCGTCCTGCGCGGCGCGCATGCGCTCGTCGGAGAACATCATGCGAAGAATGTTGCGACGCTCCTTAGGCAACTTGGCATAGTCCGTCAGGATAACGACCGCAGCCTTGTTCCACGCGACCACATCCCATGTGGCCGTTCTGATGATCGCCGGACTGAAAGGCATCGAGTCCAGCACACGCTGCAGCCTGGGAGTAATGCCATCGTATTGGCGGTAGTGGGGCTCGGGCGGATGGCCGAAAGCGAGAATATGCAGATGATCACGCTCAGGCTCGGTCAGCATCAGGCCTTTTGCGATGCGATCGAGCACATGGGCGGAGGGCGCTCCGCCGCGTCCCTGTTCCAACCAGGTGTACCAGGTTGGGCTTATATTGGCGCGCTGGGCGACTTCCTCGCGACGCAGGCCCGGCGTGCGGCGCCGTCCTCTCTGAAAGCCGAATGAAGCCGGGTCGAGGCGCATGCGCCGGTCGCGGAGAAATATGCCAAGAGCATTTTCGGAAGCGTTGTCGCTCATGCGAACCTATTAACAATTATACCATGATAAAGTTACTACTTTAACAGGACAATTTTTCATGAGATCACTTGGCACGTCAATGCAGGAGATTTCATATGCGTGTTTTTCTGACAGGTGCCACCGGTTTCATCGGATCCCGTGTCCTTCGCGAACTGTTGGCCGCTGGCCATGAGGTGATAGGCCTCACCCGGTCCGACTCCGGCGCGAAAGAACTGGCAAGTGCCGGCGCATCCGCTTATCGCGGAACACTGGAGGACCCCGCAGGCCTGGCGAAAGGAGCCGAGAATGCCGACGCCGTCATTCATACGGCGTTCGATCATGACTTCTCCAATTTCGTCGCCAACTGCGAAAAGGATCGCCGTGTCATTGCCGCGCTCGGGTCAGTTTTGAAAGGATCGGACCGGCCGATGTTCGTTACTTCGGGTGTCGGCATCGGCGATCCTGGGGATGGTGAACCCGCTCGCGAGGATGTGTTCGACGCCAGTCATTTCAATCCGCGGATAGCCTCGGAACTTGCTGGCCAGGAACAGCTCGAAGCGGGCGTCAACCTCGGTGTCGTTCGGCTTCCGCAGGTGCACGACACCTTCAGGCAGGGCCTCATCTCGCTCTACATCGACATGGCTCGCGACAAGGGCGTCGTTGCCTATGTCGACCAGGGCGCCAATCGCTGGGCTGCAGGCCATGTGAACGATGTGGCGAAGCTCTATGTCCAGGCGCTTGGTCGCGCCGAGCCTGGCGCCCGCTATCATGCTGTGGCCGAAGAGGGTGTTGCAGCGCGTGATATCGCCGAAGCGGTCGCGATAGGGCTCGGGTTCCCGGCAGTCTCACTCCCGAAAGAAGAGGCGGAAGCCCATTTCGGCTGGTTCACCATGTTCGCTGCGGCGGACATCCCGGCTTCGAGCGCACTGACCCGGGAAAAACTTGGCTGGCTGCCGACAGGACCAAGCTTGCTCGAAGACCTGAAAAACATGGACTATTCGGCGGCACGTGCTTGAAGTCGGGAAATCCTAACTATTGAAGCGAAAGGATGGACCGCGTGCGGCCGACCGCGCCCGGAGGTCTCACTTCAGGCCCGCGGATAAATTTCGGCGGCTAAACTAGAAGTTCGAAACGTATCTGGCGCTGCTCGCAATAAAAGCCGAGTTGCATGTGGTTGGGCAGACGAGGACGCGGCTACACAGGTTGCAACGAACATCACTGCGGCGGGCGCACGCGGCCTCCGCATCGCTGGGAAGCTTTACTCTTCATCGCAAGGCTATAGGCGCAAAAATCTCCCGATTGGGAGTGTAGTCGATGGACATGCCTGATCGAGGAAGACGGTTCAATTGTCCTCGTCTCGGCATCCTTAAAATGCGAGTGCCCTTCCGACTGAGCTCTCGCTCTCATGCGGGAGGCAGTAATGATGGGTTGAATAGCGGCGAGTTTAAGACACCCGCGGGTCAGATTCTCTGCCGCTTCTCGAACTCGACGGGAGCCTGCGGGCCATGTGGGAGCGGCTCACCGGTCATCGTTCGGCTGGTGTCGCTCGCAACAGTCGCCAAGGTCCTTGCTTGCTTTCCGCCGATATCAATAGCTATCCTTGCAGACGTCTACGCGCGAGGCGGTCAGCAGCCACTCCCGTGGGAATGCCCTCGGCTTTTGACATGGCCAAAACTTTGTGCGTCGTCTCGTGGATTGCTGCCACGCGGGACAAGCCTTCTGCCAGCTTGAACTGAACGCCCTTGCGCGCCACCGACAGAACACCACCGGCGTTTACGACATAGTCGGGGCAATAGGTAATACCACGCTCCCAGAGCAGCTTATCCTGGGACGGGGCGCTCAATTGATTGTTCGCAGCACCGGCGATAATCTTGGCCTGGATTTCCGGAATAGTCTTTTGGTTGAGCGTCCCTCCCAGCGCGCAGGGCGAATAAACGTCGGCGTCAGCCAGATGAATTTGTCCTGACGCCACAGCCGTTGCACCAAAGTTTTGCTGGGCGGCTCGAACTTTCTGCTCGTCGAGATCATAAACGATCAAATGAGCACCAGCGTTCTTGAGCAATTCACAAAGCGCCATGCCGACCTTACCCAATCCCTCAACCGCCACCGCGCGGTCGGACAGGTCAGAGAACCCGCGGAACTCAAGAGCAGCCTGGATACCGTGAAAAACGCCCCAAGCGGTACAAAGAGCGCCTTCGCCTCCATCTTCCAAAGGAAGGTTTCGAATATGCTCAGTGACCGAGCTCATCAAACGAACGTCAGCAGTAGAAATGCCGGCATCTTCCGCAGTCGTGTAAAGGCCGCCAAGCCTTTCGATGATGCGTCCGAACGCTAGGAGACGTTCCGTACGTCTGCTGGCATCTAAATCGTCAATGATCACGGCTTTAGCTCCGCCATGCTCCAATCCACTCGCAGCATACTTGTAGGACATCCCCCGCGACAGGCGTAAGACGTCGCTTAAAGCGTCTGCATCACTTCCATAGGCTCTCATCCGACATCCGCCCATGCCAAGGCCTAGGGTCGTGTCGTGGATCGCAATGAACGCGCGAAGCCCTGTAGTCTTGTCCGTGCAATACAGAACCATCTCGTGATCGTCGAAATCAGGGTGTGTCGCGATCTCCACTCAAGTTACTCCTTTGCCGAATAATGTTCGTTACAGTAAAATATTAACAGCAGAATATTCGGAGAAAATGCGGAGACAAGCCTATGGAAAAAGTTACGAAGCACGTTCGGCGAAAAAGGCATCTTGATGATGGGTTAGACGCAATGGACCGAAAACTGTTAAGTCTGTTGGCTGAGAACGCGGAGTTAAGCTACGGCGAACTCGGCAATAAGATCCATCTTTCGCCACCGGCCGTTCATGAGCGCGTAAAGCGGCTCCGAACTGGCGGCTTTATCCGCGCAACGGTGGCGCTGCTTGATGGGCCAAAGATCGGCAAAAACCTTCTCGCATTTGTTCATTTAGAAACTAGCAACTGGGAGACGACGCGCAGGGTTCTAGAAATGACGAGCTCCAGCGCAATCGAAGAGATCCACACTGTCGCCGGTGACACAGCCATGATTCTGAAGGTCAGAACCGAAGATCCTGCATCCCTCGAAAAACTCCTTGGTACGTTTCATCGTCTAGAGGGCTTTAAGAGCGTCAAAACATTTGTGGCTCTTGGTACCTATCTCGAGCGCGGGCCGCAAATCGAGTGATCTCGCCTGCTTCCCGAGGCACAAACGACAGTGGAGCAGGCTCAGCAAAAGGCACGTGGAGAACCTCAAACATGCACGTTTCGGCGATGGGGGGCTCCCTGAGTAGCTCGAACTGTACAGCGGCTTACGGCGGCAATGGCTGCTGCGAGACCAGCCGTCGGGCCAGGACATTGCTCCCTCCCCTACTCAGCTCATCGTAGAAGCGCCGTCGCTGCCATTTGACAATCCCGGGACGTACAGTCCTCAGGTGAAAAGGCGGGCAAATGCATGCCCGCCGTTGGCCAGCATTTGATTAAATATCGATGACGATCTTACCAAAGTGCTGTCCCGACTCCTCGTATCGAAAGGCCTCCGCCAGTTCCTCAAGCCTGAAACTGCGGTCGAGGACCGGCCTGATTTCGTGCGTGGCTAAAAATTCCACTAGGTCAGCTTGGTCTTGCCAACTGCCATTGAGGCAACCTTGGAACCGGATCTGCTTGGCGAACACTGGGATCATCGGGATCTTGGCTTCCAGGCCGCCGAGGAGGCCGATCATCGCTATATGACCGCCGATCTTCACGGCCTCAATCGACTGCGGTAGGGTTGTCGGCCCGCCGACGTCGATAACGTGGTCGACGCCCTTGCCGCCGGTCCATTCGTGCGCAAGGCGACCCCATTCCGGCTCGTCACGATAGTTGATGACATGATCCGCGCCGAGCGCGCGCAGCCGCGCGAGCTTGTGCGAGGAGGAGGATGTAGCGATCACCCTGGCACCGAGCGCCTTGGCGATCTGAAGCGCGTAGAGCGACACGCCGCCCGAGCCTTGCACGAGCACTGTTTCACCGGCCTGAAGAGGGCCATTTACTAGCAACGCGCGCCAAGCGGTCACGCCGGCGGTCGTGATCGTCGCCGCCTCCGCCATGCTGTAGCCGCGCGGTATCGGTGTAAACAGGCCAACTGGCCCTGTGAACGTCTCGCATGCGACCCCGTCTACTCCATCGCCCGGTGTCTGCGAAAAGTCGGAGACTTGCGGCGGCCCCGAACGCCATTGCGGAAAGATGCAGGTCAGCACAGCGTCGCCGGGCAGGAAGTCTGTTACTTCGCTCCCGACCTGTTCGACGATCCCCGCGCCGTCTGCCAGCAGGATGCGACCGTCTTCTGTCGGCGCCCTGCCGCTGGCGACTCCATAATCGTGATAATTGATACAGCCAGCCTTCATGCGGACGCGTATCTCATTGGCGGCCGGTGCACGCGCATCGTCGATGTCTGCAAGACGAATACGATCAAGGCCGCCAGGCGCGTCAAGGATCATGGCTTTCATCTAGTTTTCTCCTGGGATTGGTTGATGGTGTGTCGAACGTCGAGGCGACGTCGGGGATTGTACGTTCGGTGGTCTTTCAACTACGCGACCGGGCAAATGCACTCGTGGACGAGTACGTTGGAGCGGCCGAATCCGACGTTTGCGCGTTGCCGCTTTGGGTTACTACAACCCGACGTAGCGAGGTGCTGTATTCAAACTGGATGCTTCACCATGATCGCCGATGCGGGCTGTTTGGTCGATCGGATGATGACGTTGCGCGGCCCTCGCCGCGACCCCGGGGGGTATTGATGAAATTTTCGAGTTATTGAGCGTGATCATCTCATTCCATGAGCGTGTGGATGAAGGTTAGTCTGTGCAACGGTGGCCCTTCGCATGTCGTCTCAAGCTGTTCCCTCCAAATGTCGTTCCTACCCTGCAATTAAACAACGCCGGATTCGATCCAATTTTTGCCTAATCGGATCATTTGGCTTGTTCACGTCCACGCGTCGAGTTAGATTTGATCGATGCAAGACTTACTCAAAAAAATGCGCGATCGCGTACTGGCCCATTTCGCCGGACCGCAGATGACGACTCCTGTTCCGCGGTTGAGCGTTGCGATATCGCATGGCGTTTGTGATCCAGAAACCACGCTGTGCGGACCGGGTTTCTGCTTGGTGCTTCAGGGGACCAAGCAACTTGTAATCGGGAACGAAACACTGAACCAGGGACCCGGACGATCGTTCGCTTCGCTAATCGAACTACCCGCCACACGGTGCCTATTCGAAACAGCAAACCACGAGCCGTATGTGGCAGTCGGATTTACCGTCGATCCTCTGCTGCTCGGGGAACTGCTTGCGGATCTGCCTCCCCCGGCGCCGAGCCTTCCTGAACCGTCAAGTTTCAGCGTGGCGGAAGGAACGGCGGAACTGCTCGAGGCTTGGAGCCAGCATCTGAGGCTGCTGGATGCCCCAGGAGATATCGCCGCGCTGGCGAGACCAAGGGAGCGTGAACTGCTGTACCGCCTGCTGCAGAGTGCGCATGGTTTAGTGCTGCGGCAGTTTGTCCGCGAGGAAGGCAGTCGGGCGCAAATACGCAAAGCCATCGCTTGGATGCGGTCCCACTTCGATCAGCCTGTCACCGTTAGGACCATCGCCGAAGTCGCCGGTATGAGCGTTCCGGCCTTTAACCGGCATTTCAGATCGGCTACCGCGACAAGCCCGATCCAATATCAGAAAGCGCTGCGACTGCAGGCTGCGCGACAGTTTCTTTCCAAGGGCAATGACGTGACGCGGACGGCGCAAGCTGTTGGTTACGACAGTGTCTCCCAGTTCAGTCGCGAGTATTCGCGCAGGTTCGAGCGTTCGCCCAAACAGGATTCGTTGGCGATGCTGGACAAGCGGGCCCAGCCCCCGGCTGCCATGATCTGACGATAATTTGGTTGCAGCTCTCCGATGAGGAGAACGAGCGCGGACTGAAGCAATACATGGTGATGAGGCCGCCATCACATGACAGCTTTATCGACCTGTTTGCACTGCTGAGACTGGCTGCTTTTCCGTAAGCGTCCGGTCAGGCCATTTCTGACAGAACTTGCAGGTTCCACGGCAGGAGTTCGTCTATCCGGTTGATGGGATGATCGGCGATGCGGGTGAGTACCTCCCGCAGGTAGGCTTCTGGATCGAGGTCGTTGAGCTTTGCGGTCTCGATCAGCGACAGGACTGCAGCGGCGCGTTCGCCGCCCTTGTCTGATCCCGCAAATAGCCAGTTCTTGCGGCCGAGCGCAATTGGCCGGATCGCCCGTTCGGCCGCATTGTTGTCGATCTCGATGGTGCCGTCTTCAAGAAAGCGGCACAGCGATTTCCAGCGGGAAAGCGCGTATCGGATCGCTTCCGCTATTCCGGATTTTTGCGGCAGGCGTTTGAGATTGTCGTCCAGCCATAGCCGCAAGGCTTCGACCTTGGGAGTGCCACTATGTTGCTGTGCAGCTTTCCGCACATCTGGCGGTTCACCACGAATGGCCTTTTCGATGTCGTAGAGTTTGCCAATCCGACGCAGCGCTTCCTCCGCAATCGGTGCTTTGCCCGACTTTGTCAGATCGAAGAACTTGCGTCTTGCATGCGCCCAGCAGGCGGCTTCCAGGATGGTCGGTGGGCCGCCTGGCTTGTGTGGTTCGTAGAGATCACGGAAGCCTGCATAACCGTCGGCATGCAGCACGCCGGAGAAAGTGGCCAGATGCTGCCCGGGATGCAATCCCCTGCGATCCGGACTGAAGAAGTAGCAGACTGCAGGTGGGATCGTGTCACCCCAGGGACGTCCGTCGCGAACATAGGTCCACAAGCGCCCGGTCCTGGTCTTGCCCTTGCCTGGCTCTAGAACCGGAACGGGCGTGTCGTCACCATGAAGTCGACGGCCAGCGAACACATGGTCTCGAAGCTTCGCTAGCAGCGGCTCCAGCAATGTGCTGGCCTTGCCGATCCAGTCGGCCATGGTCGAGCGGTACAGATCGACGCCTTCCCGCGCATAAATCTCGGATTGGCGATAAAGAGGCAGGTGATCGCAATATTTGGCGATCAGCACATGGGCAACCAGCCCCGGTCCCGACTTGCCGCGTTCGATGGGCAGCGACGGCATCTCGGCCTTAACCTGCGTATCGCAACCCTTGCAGGTGAAGCGGGGCTGGATATGACGCACGACACGGAACGAGGCCGGGACATAGTCGAGAACCTCGCTGACGGTCTCGCCTGAACGGATGAAGTCGGAGCTGCCGCAGACTGGGCATGAGCAGCTTGCCTGGTGCGTCACGTCATGGCGTGGCAGATGATCTGGCAATGGCTGGCGGCTCGGCTTGGCCTTTGCTGGACCGGCAGTCGACGACGATGCCTGGACCCCGGAGACTGCCATGGCTTCCGCCTCGGCCGCCTCGATATCTTCCAGCGCCAGTTCGAGCTGTTCAATGGCGCGGTCCATCTTCTCGGACGACGAGCCGAACCGTGCCCGTTTGAGAACCGCAAGCTGCACCTTCAGTTTGTCGATCAGGGTGTCGCGGGATTGAAGCTTTCGAGCCTGTTCAGCCAGCCTATCGGCCTGCGCGGCGATAATGGCTCGCAACGCATCGACGTCATCCGGCAGATTCGAATGGCCTTCTTCCATGCCAAAATCCATACCCGATTTGGCGTCAGAATGCCACCTATCTAACTGTAAAGATTGGCCTCTACTCTACGCAACCCGTATCGGCGCAGATGTCCAAGCGGTTCGCCGCCAGTCGATACCTTCCCACAACATCGACAACTGCGCTGCCATCAGCCGGGCAGTGCCATCGGTCGCGGAGGGCCAGGGAAAGCGGCCCTTCTCTAGGACCTTGTAGTAGAGGCAAAATCCCTGCCCATCCCAAAACAGCAGCTTGATGCGATCACCACGACGGCCTCGAAACGCAGACACCGAGCCGGACGCGGGCTTCTGGCGGAGCGACGATTGCACCAGCGACATCAGGCCGTCGATCCCCTTGCGCATGTCCGTCACACCGCAGGCGAGATAGACGCACACATTTGCGCCTGGCGCAATCATGCGTCTTCAACGAGCGGATCAGTGCCTTTAGGACATCAGGCTCAATGTTGGCTTCCACCTTCAATACACGGCCGCCCTTGCAACCGATCTTGATCCGTATGGGCCGTGCCGAGCGCTTTGTGGTAGGCTTGTCCACTGGTGCCGGACGCTCGGCCTCGTCGCTCGATGGCGTCGCGATCAATGCGACCGGCAGGAAAGATACCACTGGCTCAGCCTGCTCCGCTGCAAACTTCCGTCGCCAAGTGTAAATCTGCTGCGGTTTGATATCGTGACGCCGAGCGACGTCGGCGATCCTGACATCCGGGTCGCCGCCTCTTGCAGTATCGAAAGCTTCTCGTCGTCGGACCAATCACGCCGACGCTCGACGCCTGTCAAAATCTCCATGCGGCCCATAGTTCATCCCTGATGACGTCGCTAATGACGGAATTAGTGACGTAACTTCAGGTGTTCGTGGGAAATCTCAAAGCCTGACTCACCGGGCGCTTACGCTTTTCCTCGTAAACACTGGACCCGATACGCGGTCGCGATGTCATTCTGCCCGCGTCCCCAACCCCAGTTCGCAACATCGCAGCGCGGGACTCAATCTGTCGCGGACATGACGTCAGCGATCAAAGTTCGATACGAAGGCCTATTTGCATCGCTCGCGTTGGCCTCTTAGCGAAGGGCCACCTCAGCCTTGTCGTCCTTGAGGGCGTTTTCAAAGTGCGGTTTTCCAGGCCCGTCGAGCCATTCCTCAAGCGAAGTCAGATGACCAAATTCCCGCTCGATGGCCGGTATATCCGCGGCGCCTGCGAGCAAACCATTTTCCAGAAGTTCCGTCAGACGATTGAGGAAAGGGTTCTTCGTAAGCAATTCTTCAGGAAAGCGCTTGTAAACGATCGGTTTGCCGGCAGCTTTTGTGAATGCCTGTTCAACCTCCTTGCCGGTCACCGATGCACTCGCAAGCTCGATCGCCCTCCCGGCAAAACGATCCGGGTTAGAGAGAATTTCGGCGTTGATCCGGCCGAGGTCGTCCACCGCGATCATCTGCATGGACTGCTCTGGGCGCATGAAGAAGGTGAATTCGCCCTGAGGCAGTCCCATACCGGGCAGAAGCATCATCTCCATAAAGCTTGCCGGACGGGTGATCGTACTCTTGATCGGGAGGCTTCGCACATAAGCTTCAATTTCGGACTTGCTGTCGAAATGACCCATTCCCGTCGGACCTTTTCCCGCTGCCCCGCCGGAAGAATAGAGGAGATGTCCAACGCCCTGCCGAAGTGCGCTGTCCGCAATCGCCTTGCCTTGCCAGACTTCCTGTTCGTCCGTGATTTCACCTGCGGGTGAACTGGTCTGGACACTGAACACGCCGACGATGCCGGCCATCGCCCGATCGATCGAGACAGGATCGAACAGATCGCCAACTGCCAGGGAAATACCTTGGGCAGCCAGAGCCTTGGCCTTGCCGCTTTCCGGATCGCGGACAAAAGCTCGAACCTGTCTCCCCTTCGCTTTCAATGCGCGTGCAACCGCCCCGCCTTGTTGTCCGGTCGCGCCAAACACGAGAAATTCTGCAGTGTGATCCATATTGGTTACCATCCGTAATTAATGACGGTTATCAAATGATACCGATTGCAAATCGGCGCAAGACGGCACATTTTTGATCGTCGGTTACATCATCATAACCATTGAAGGAGTTCATTCGTGCAGCGTGAAATCAATGGCCGCCCCGTTATCGAAACCGCACGGGGCCCCGTCTTGACCCCATGCGCACCCGGCAGCGTGCTGGGCCGTCTCGGCGACAAATGGACTATTCTGGTCGTATCGATGCTCGCCCTGTCACCTGATACACCCATGCGGTTCGGCGCGATCCGACGCGGCATTCCGGACATTTCGCAAAGGATGCTGACCCTCACGCTTCGCAGTCTCGAGCGTGACGGTCTTGTGGCGCGTCATTATTATCCTGAAGTGCCGCCGCGGGTTGAGTATGAATTAACGTCCCGCGGCAGGTCCATGCTGGATCCGTTGGCTGCCTTCACAGGCTGGATCAGGGATACCTGGCAAGATATTGAAGCCTCGCGGAAGGAATTCGATGATGTTGAACGAAGCGGAACAAGCGCGAATTAGTCTTCGAAGTAAAGATCAAAACCGTTTCCGTTCCAAAGCGATCGAAACGCAATAGCCCGCCGCCTCGGCTTGGCTGAGCGCGTGTGTCGCGGGGGGGTGAAGAGGGTTCTGCCCGCTTTGCAGCGTCCACAAGAGCTCGATCGTTTCGCCTAGCGTCACCGGTTATGTCACGGGTAGCTGTTCCATCCTGCGCCGGATGGATTCTTCCGTCTTTGGAAAGAAAATCTCCAGTCCGAAATCGACGGCTTGCATCTGCGTTTCGTCGATAAATGTGCGCAGGCCGTCGTTGTACGCCTCGAAGGCGGATGCGAAGTTGCCGGGGTGCATCTCGAAGGCGTCAGCTAATGCCGCCGCGCCAATTATTGCCAATGATCCGCCCATTCCCGCTGCCGGGGAGGCGCAATAGGCCGCGTCGCCAACGAGTGCGATCCTGCCGCTTGTCCAGCACGGCATTCTGATCTGGCAGAGTTTGTCGAAATAAAAATTATCCGCGGCCTCGATCTCCGCTAAGAGCGCAGGGACCTTCCACCCGAGCCCGCTGAACTGCTCCTTGATGATGCGTTTCTGTTGCGCTTGGTCGCGACGATCGTAATCAAGCTCATTATCGGAACGGAAACCAAGGACAATGTCGGTCTTGCTATCGTAGGCGTTCAATATGACCGACTTGCCAGGCATGCTGAAAACCTGCGTCGTATCCTGCCCGATCATCAGCCTGTCGACGACCGAGATGGAGAAATATGCGCCCAGAAAGTGGCTATAGGTTGCCTCGTCCCCAAAGCTCATCTTCCTGACGACCGAGTGATTGCCGTCGCAGCCGATGACGAGTGAGAATGCGCGTTCCGACCCATCCGCAAACGACGCTCGCACCCCCTGCTGCGTCTCGGTTAAGTTAACGATTGAATTGCCAAAGAGGATCTCGACACGTCCCTCGATCGCCTTGAGCAGCATACCGAGGAGCACGTCCCTTTCTATCTCATATTCCTCCTCGTCCGCTGACTGAGGAGGGAGGCGGCCTTCGATCTCATCGTCGGCATTCTTGAAGATGGTCGGTCTGGGCGGAAGGCGCCGCGATCTGATCTCGTCAAGAAGGCCCATGCGTGCCACGATGCCGATCGTGCGGTCGCGAATATCGACAGGCGTGCCACCTTTCCTGAGGCCTTGAGCGACCTCCACGACGGTGACTTGATATCCGAGCCGGTTCATCCAGTAGGCCGTCGAAAGCCCGGCAAAGCTCGCGCCCGAGACGAGCAGGCTCATCTGCCGGATGCCGGTATCGTCAATTTTCTCTTGCATCAACCACCGCCGATCAGACATAAGGAAAAAGGAGACTCAATCAATATTTATACTCAATACAGATAAGGGGCCGTAGTTTCCAATGTCAATAGTCCCAATCGATCGACGGACCCGCAAGCGGCTCGCCACCCGCCAAGCTATCTCCGATGCGGCCGCGCGCCTGTTCGACGCTCATGGCTTCGATCGCGTGACTGTCGATGAGATTGCCGAAGCCGCGGATGTCGGGCGAATGACAGTGTTCAATCATTTCCCCCGGAAAGAGGACATGTTCTTTGACCTCGACGATGCGGCGCGCGAGCAGGTGCGAGCGGTGTTGCGCCAAAGCGACCCTGAGATTGGTCCGATCGAGACGCTGCGCTTGTTTGCGCATCAGGTCGTGGCGGAGCAGCGCGATTATGTCCGCTTCTTCGACGCGAGCCCGCGCTTCATGCAGACGATCGCTGAGAGCGAGACGCTGAAGGCCCGTGCCAGGGCGATCCGCGATGAGCTTGCTGCCGTGGTCCAGGAAGGACTCGCGGAAAGGGCAGGCCAAGATCGCAGTGATGCAGATGCGCAGTTGGCTGCGAATTTGCTGCTGGCGACTTGGGGCGTCGCGTTCGTCCAGGCCTATCAGACCTTCGAACGCAATCGTGATGAGGCCGAGGCGCAACGGATTCTACTCGCCCTCATCGACCAGGGAAGCATCGGGATCAAGGCCGCGATGGCGGGTTCGCCTTACGCCTGATCGATGCGATCAGCCTGACTAGCTGCCGACCGATGAATCGACGTGCTTATCGAGCCCGTATGACTCGGAATGATCGAAACCGGTCTATCGTCGCGAGCTCCACGTCAGGAAGGTCTCCGGTTTGACGCCATCCGTCCGCGCCTTCTCGATCAGAGGTCTGAGAGTGAACCTGACGAAGTCTGCCATCGTCGTTGGAAGTGCCGGACGATCATCGTGGAACTTTACACGACCGTCGTTAAGAGCCGCCGCGGTGTTTTTGTCATAAACCCACCGATCGAGCGTTCCGAACCTCTCCCGGAATGCCGTTTCAACCTCGCGATCGCTCGGATCGACGAAGCGATAATCCACCTCTCGACCGACTGCCTGACCGATCATCGCGGCGATTTCGGTCATCATGTAATCAATGCCAAGTTGCTTCACCGACCGGTACTGGTCAGGCGGCGTATCGAACTCCTTGGCCGCAAAATCCGCGATGTCTTGGATAGAAACCCAAGGCGCTTTGACATCGGGGGCAAGCGTAAAGCCAATCCTATCGTGCTGCGCGATTGCATCCGCCCACCTGGACAGGTCCTCCATGAACCAACCACCCTGCAGGTGCACCAGATTGATATCGCGTAGCCGGTTGAGAATCTGGTCCAGGATATGAAAGCCCTGGAAATGGCCGGTGTTTCCACTGAGTTCCGACCCCATTGCGGTCAAGCTCACGGCCAATTTGACCGGGGAATCCCGGAGTGCGTCGAAAAACCGAAGGGCTACCGCAGGGTAGTGCCCATGAAAGTCCTCCGCCCCCCAAAGGGTTTTGACCATCAGGAACGCAGCGTCAGCGTCTTCGAAGAACCTGCCAAGCTCACCATCGCCCGTGTCGAAGCTACCGAGAAACGGCTCCGCGCCTTTCGCGACAAGTGCGTTAAGGGCAGGCCCTCCTCTTGAAAGAGCTTTGACTGAATGGCCTTTGGCCAAGAGGTTCTCGGTAAGTCTGGCGCCGATCCTGCCGGTCGCGCCAACCACGGCTATACGCATGGCTATCTCCTAGAGTTGCTAAACTAGGATCCTAAAGGATTGCGGCGCGACCCGGAATTGGAGATAATGCCATATGATCTCGAAATCGGGCCAACCTTCAAATAAGCCACTCTGCAGTACCGCTTGCGATCTCAGCCTCTCGCGTGGGCCGGCGATGGCCATGAGAGTGGACTTCGCCGACTATGAAGCCGAGGGACACCAGCACCAGCACCCGCAGGGTCAGCTGATCCTGGCGCTCCATGGCGCGGTGACATGCACAGCGGAAAGCGGGGTCTGGATTGTTCCGCCCGACTGCGGACTTTGGGTGCCCGGTGGCGTTCCTCACAGCAATCGGGTCACATCCAATGCTCGTCTGACTTACCTGTTCGTCGAGCCCGGTGCGGCCATGCTCCCGGCTGAATGCTGCACGCTTTCGGTATCGCCGATGCTTCGGGAGATGATCCATCGGTTAGCGGACCTGCCAGAACGGGATAGGCGCGACGCGCATGTCGATCGCCTCATGCGGGTCATGCTCGATGAACTCGCGCTGATGCCGCGTGAGAGGTTGGAGCTGCCCGTCTCTGATCATCCAAAGATCGCCCTGATCGCTGCTGCGCTTTTGTCAGACCCGAGCGACCGCCGTACGCTTGGCCAATGGGCCGAGCATGTCGCCGTCAGTGAGCGATCGCTGAAGAGGCTTATGGTCCAGGAGACGGGATTGAGCTTCGGCCGTTGGCGGCGCCAGCTCCATCTCGTCATAGCCCTGCGGGAACTTGCCGGTGGTGCGACAGTCCAGAAGGTAGCAGGCGACTTAGGGTACGAAACCACGACCGCTTTCATCGTCATGTTCAGGAAGGCGCTTGGGACCACGCCATCACGCTACTTTGCTGATCGGCTTTTGAGCGCCGCGCGCGCGTGAGGCGCGTTTCCCATCCGAAGGCACTGGCAGTAGTCTTCGCGATCTCGGCCTGGCGTACAGCAAGTGGCTGGATCCAAGTTTATCCAGTTTGGAGTTCGCTCCAGCGGTTTTGGGCTGATCTAGTCGGGCGGTAGCGGGGAGTTGCGCGGAAAGCCATTCCGGCTGCACAGCACCCATGATGTCGCGGGTTGATTGCCTGAGCGAACCCGGCAGGGGGCATCCGGCGCGGCAATCTGCGCGACGAGGGCATGGTCGCGCCCCCTCTGAGCAAAGACGATCGGCTGATGCCTGTTGCGACCGATACTATCTTGCTCACGCCTGGTTCTTAAGCATCCTCGTGTTGGGCCGAGCACGGCATCCTGATCCCGAGCCGCGCTGCCGCCGTCACTTGGTCGCAACCGTGAAATCGTGCGGATCGACGGACAGGCCAGCCTCGTCCTTGAAATCACCACGGAGGTAAATTCGGCGGTGGCATTACCCCTTAAGCCGGGGAATCACATTCAATCAGCAATTCCGTCAATCAGCGTCGCAACCTGTGAACGAAGCCATTCTGCAGCCGGCTCGCGGTCTGAATGAGCCGACCAGACCATCGCGATGGGATTGACTGTGAGGTCCAGTGGTACGGGGCTTTCTGTCAATCCGAACGTGGACGCGAAACGCCTGATAATACGAGTCGGTAGAGTAGCCAGCAGCGGCGCCATCCGTGCCGTAGCCAGCACGGTCAGGAACTCAGGTGCTGCCATAGCCACGTTGAGCTTCACGCCGAGCTTGTCGAGCGCGTCGTCAAGGCATCCTTCAATGGCGTCTTTTTGGGATACCAGAACGTGCTCTGCATTGAGATATGTCTTCCGGTCGACTGGCCCATCCATATCCAGCAGGTCTTTATTGTAACAACACATCAAAGACTGTTCGAAGAGCTGCCGGTGGCGATGGCGATTGTTGCCCGGGCCATAGCAGCCAACCCCGAGGTCGATCACGCCTTCGTCGAGCATACGGTGAACCTGCTCGGGACTTGCCGCCCGCGCCAGCAATTTAATTCCTGGAGCTGTTTTCCTCAGGATCGCGGTCAACTCCGGCATCAAGATGACTTCCAACTCACTCGAGAAGCCGATGCGAAACGTGTGTGACTCCTGCGACGGATCAAACGCTACTTCCGATATCAGCGCGTTGTGAGCTTGCGTGAGTATCTGCTGGACCACGGGAGCAAGCGAATGTGCTCTCAACGTCGGCTGCATGATTTGGCCAGTTCTGACGAACAGTTCATCTTGAAACAAAAGGCGCAGCGTTGCGAGATTGTGGCTCATCGCCGGCTGTTGAAGCTTCAGGCGCGCGGCGGCTTTCGTCACGCTTCTGTCCCGCATCAGGGCATCGAAGGCGACAAGCAGATTGAGGTCAAAAGACCACAAATTGAAATGATCGATAGAGGTTATTTCATTCATCGATTTGATTGCTAACCTTTTCCGACATTAAAGTCCAGCTTCTGCGGCGACAAACACGCCAGTCAATTGGAGGTAATATGACGCTCCTGCGTAAGGTCCACCGTATCGGTGAAGTGACGATCCAGAAGGTCCTGGAGCAACCGCTTAAAAATGTTCCAAAAAGCTTCGTTTACCCAACGGCAAAACCAGAAGATTTCGAAGGTATCGCGGCACGCCTCGCCACGGTAGACTTGGAGGACAACCGAGATGATCTGGTCCAAAGCGTCCATACTTGGGTGGTTCGCACTCCCCGCCACCTTGTGCTAATCGATACCGGTTCCGGCAATCACAAGCAACGCCCGCTCAACCCTCTTTTTCACGAGCAGGATATACCGTTTTTGGAACGGCTCCGTGACGAGGCCGGCGTGAACCCAGCTGACGTTGACTACGTGTTCAACACACATCTCCACGTAGACCACTCGGGGTGGAACACAGTGCTGGAAAACGGAAGCTGGGTACCAACGTTCCCGAACGCACGTTATGTGTTTCCACGAAAAGAAGCCGAGTACTACGGCAGCCCCGCCAGTCATAACGACGTAAATATTCCAAGCCGTGGCGTGTTTGAAGACAGCGTTCTTCCGGTGATCGAGGCTGGCCTCGTGGACTTCATTGGACCGGATGGCGGAGATTATCTTGATAACTTCAAGTTTATCCCGACCCGCGGCCATAGCATCGGGCATATGTCAATCCAACTGACATCGGGAAATGAAACGGCGATCTTTGGGGGCGATGTGCTCCACCACCCTATCCAGGTCCTCAGGCCACACCTCAACACGGTCTTCTGCGAGTTCCCCGAGGATGCGGCCGCCTCACGAGAGAAGATCCTCCGCACGCTCGCAGACGATCACGCGCTCTACTGTGCAACTCATTTTGCGGGTTCCTCCGCTGGTTACGTGACGCGTGCGGATCACGGTTACACCTGGTCCTACGCTTGAAAGGAAGCGATCATGTCACACAACACAATCGACCTCGAAGAAATCCTATTCGAGGACCATCACATCGCCTGCGATACACCCGGCATCACGCTATACTTGCGCAATAAGCGGCGTCGCGGGGTTGAACGGTTCGGTCCCGAAAGAACCATCGTCATGGTGCACGGTGCGACCTTTTCCTCAGGCAGTCTGTATGACGTCCGACTTGGGGGTATGTCCTACATGGACTTTCTCGCGGCTCGCGGTTTTGACGTCTTTGCGGTTGACGTGCGAGGCTATGGACATTCCACCCGACCGCCTGAGATGGAGCAGGACGGAGCCCTCTCGCCACCTGTGGTTAAAACTGAAACCGGGGTCGTTGATCTCGGTCACGCGGTTGATTTCGTCCTGCGACATCGCGGGCTGGACCGTGTGAACATTTTTGGTATGTCTTGGGGCGGTACCGTCGCTGGTGCGTTTTCTGCGGATAACCCCGAGAAAGTCGTCAAGCTCGCGCTCCTCGCGCCGCAATGGCTCAGCGACAAGCCTATTCCAATCGACACGGGCGGAGAACTGGACGCCTACCGACTTGTTCCGGTCCGCGAATCGAAAACGCGCTGGCTTTCGACTGCACCTGAATATGCGCGGGACAGCTTGGTGCCCGAGGGATGGTTTGAGACTTGGGCTGAGGCGACGCTCGCAGAGGATCCGTGGAGTGGTGGAAATTCGCCGGATCGTCTTCGAGCCTCCAACGGCCCCATCCAGGACATCCGGGACTACTGGCGTCAGGGCCGCGCTTTTTATGACCCGGCTCGAATTGCCGCACCAACTCTTCTGGTGCATGGTGAATGGGATGTCGATGTCACGATCGATCTTGCACTTGCCATCTTTCAAAAGCTGACGGCAGCGTCATACCGGCGTTGGGTCGAGATTGGCGAAGCCACACATCTCGTGCTGATGGAGAAAAACAGAATGCAGGCCTTCGAGGCCATCGCATCGTTCTTCTCAGAACGCTACGCTCCGGAATGAGAGTTGGGGGCGCTGTTAGAGTCGGCTGCCGCTACTTCTACAAATTGATAGGGGCATCTGGGCACCCGGTAGGCTAATTCTGTTGAGAAATCATTCAGCCACATGAGGCCGCGACCATCGCGGCTTCGTCGCTTTTTGGCCTGCTGCCGGTTTCATGGACATCGAGTTAAGATGTTCCTCCTGAAACCGGAGAGCATGAATGCAAAGACGAATATTCAGCCGCGAGTATAAGCTTGACGCAGTGAAGTTGGTCAGGGAACGTGGGGTCACTGTTGCGCAGGCTGCTCGTGATCTTGATGTCCACGAGAATGTCTTGCGCAAATGGGTTCGTGAATACGGCGACGATCCCAGCCAGTCGTTTCCTGGAAAAGGCCAGATGAAGCCGGAGCAGCTTGAGATCGAGCGGCTGCGTCGTGAAGTCGCCAAGCTGAAAGCGGAGCGCGATATCCTAAAAAAGGCCGCAGCCTACTTTGCCAGGGACGCGATATGAAGTTCGCATTCATTGCAAAGCACCGTTCTATCTGGCCGATGGCATGGCTCTGCGAAGCGCTGGGAGTTCTCGTTCAGGTTTCCATGCCTGGCTCAATCGTTCTCCGAGCGAACACGCCCTTTATGATGAGGTCCTGCTGGACAGGATCACGCAGAGCTTCAAATCCAGCGACCGCACATACGGTGCTCGTCGCGTGTGGCACGACGTGTTGGAAGAAGGATTGTCGTGTGGTCTCCATCGTATCGAGCGATTGATGCGCTTGAATGCGCTCAGGGCCAGGCCAAGACGGCGTGGTTGCCAAAGGATGCCGGTGACCGTGCAGTCATCATGCCGAACGTCCTCGGCCGCCAGTTCGTGGCAGACCGTCCGAACCAGAAATGGGTGGCCGACTTCACCTACATTTGGACCGCAGAAGGCTGGCTGTATGTCGCGGTCGTCATTGACCTGTTCTCACGCCGTGTCGTCGGGTGGTCTATGAATGCCAACATGACGGCCCAACTCGTCACAGATGCGCTGACCATGGCGATATGGCGTCGAGGAAAACCAGATGCGCTCCTGCATCATTCCGATCAGGGAAGCCCAATATACGAGCGAGCAGTTCCAGCGCCTCATGGGCGACCACGGCATCACTTGTTCGATGAGCCGCTCTGGAAATGTCTGGGACAACGCCGCAATGGAGAGCTTCTTCTCATCACTGAAAACGGAGAGAACGGCACGCAAGGTATATCGCACGAGAAACGACGCCAGAGCGGACGTGTTCGATTACATCGAGCGCTTCTACAACCCGAAACGTCGACACTCAACACTGGGGTATCTCAGCCCCAATGACTTTGAAACCAAGGTGGGATTAGCTTAACCTCGTGTCCGATAAACCGGCAGCAGGCCATTGCGCGACATGTAGTTCAGCAGATGCTGCACGGATCGATCCATGTCTGACGACCGAGATGAAATAGCGTAGCGAGTTTTTCAGCATTTTCCCGTCGCTGTTTTTACCCAAGGATCCCGGAGCCAGCACCCACTGAGACCTGACGCATGAATGTGCATCTGCCACCTTATCCCCACCTAAGCTACAGGCATACCGGTGGCGAAGTCCATGAAGTAGCGCAAATTCTCGGCCGCTGTATCGTCGCCAACGATGGAGGGTTTCCGATGGAAGCGGTTCATCCTCTCTACTCGTCGCGCCAAAATCTGGAATTCTCTTCGTCACCCCGCATCACAGATGATCTGGCTTGGCCGCGAAACACCAATCGTCGCCGGACGGTCTCGAAGCGGCGAGCAGGCAGCGCTAGCGGGCGCGTGTCACCGCCTGATGTTCCAAATATGGCAACGACAATGCCACGGCTGTCGCGGTTACGAGATAGCGTTCCCCTACCCCTGATAAACGACGAGCAGATCCTTGGCGTCGATCTGGTCGCCGGCCTTGACGAGAACTTCGGCGATCGTACCTTCCTTCTCCGCGTGGATCGCCGTTTCCATCTTCATCGCCTCGATCGACACCAGCACATCTCCGGCATTGATGCCCTGCCCCGGCGAGACGAAGACGCGGGAGATGACACCCGGCATCGGCGCGCCGACATGGGTAGCATCTCCCGGCTCCGCTTTTCGGCGAGCCGCCGCAGTTTGGGCACCCTGGACGCGATCAGGCACCTTGATGCGGCGGGGCTGGCCGTTGAGCTCGAAGAACACCGTGACCATGCCCTGGCTGTCGGTGGCGCTCATCGCCTGGTTGACGATAACGAGCGTCTTGCCCTTTTCGATATCGACAAACAGCTCCTCGCCGTCGCCAAGACCATAGAAATAGGCCGGCGTCGGCAGAACAGAGACCGGGCCGTAGGTATCGGATGTCAGCGCGAAGTCGGTAAAGACCTTCGGATACATCAGGTAGGAGGCGAACTCGAAGTCGTTGACCTCGCGCTCCAGCTTGGTCTCGATCGTCTTGCGCTCCGCATCGAGATCAGCTTCCGCGAGCAATGAGCCCGGACGAACAGTGTAAGGTTTGTCGCCCTTCAGCGCCTTCTTCTGCAGCGCCTCCGGCCAACCGGACGGCGGCTGGCCGAGATCGCCCTTCAGCATCGAGACAACCGATTCCGGGAAGGAGACCTCCTTGTCCGGGCTGACGAAATCGGCAACCGTCAGATCCTGGGAGACCATCATCAGCGCCATGTCGCCGACCACCTTGGAGGACGGCGTCACCTTGACGATATCGCCGAACATCTGGTTGGCGTCGGCATAGGCCTGCGCCACGCGATGCCAGCGGGTCTCAAGCCCGAGCGAGCGGGCCTGTTCCTTGAGATTGGTGAACTGGCCACCCGGCATCTCGTGGAGATAGACTTCAGAAGCCGGTCCCTTGAGATCGCTCTCGAAAGCCGCGTATTGATGACGCACCGCTTCCCAGTAGAAAGAGATGCGGCGGATCCATTCGGGATCGAGGCCCGGATCGCGCTCTGAACCACGTAGCGCTTCGACGATCGAACCGAGGCAGGGCTGCGAGGTATTGCCCGACAGCGCATCCATCGCCGCGTCGACGGCGTCGACGCCGGCATCGACGGCCGCAAGAACGGTCGCAGCAGCGATGCCCGACGTATCATGCGTGTGGAAATGGATCGGCAGGCTGGTTGCCTCGCGCAGCGCCTTGAACAGCACCTTGGCAGCAGCAGGCTTCAGCAGACCTGCCATGTCCTTCAGCGCGATGATATGCGCGCCGGCCTTTTCCAGCTCGACGGCCAGATTTGTATAGTATTTCAGGTCGTACTTCGGGCGCGCCGAGTTCAGGATGTCGCCCGTATAGCAGATCGCCGCTTCGCAGAGCTTGTTCTCCTCGGCAACGGCGTCCATCGACACGCGCATGTTCTCCACCCAGTTCAGGCAGTCGAAGACGCGGAACAGATCGATACCGCCCTTGGCCGCCTGACGGACGAAGTATTTGACGACATTGTCAGGGTAATTCGTATAGCCGACGCCGTTGGCGCCGCGCAGCAGCATCTGCAGCAAAAGGTTCGGCGCCGCTTCGCGCACTTGCGAGAGCCGCTCCCAGGGATCTTCGGTCAGGAAGCGCATGGAAACGTCGAAGGTCGCGCCACCCCAGCACTCCAGCGACAAGAGGTTTGGCAGCGCATGCGCATAGGTGCCGGCAATGCGGGCGATGTCATAGGTCCGCATGCGGGTGGCGAGCAGCGACTGATGACCGTCGCGCATCGTCGTGTCGGTCAGCAACACGCGCTTTTCATTGCGCATCCATTGGCCGAACTTCTTCGGACCGAGCTTGTCGAGCAGCTGCTTGGTGCCATCAGGAATGCCACCACCATTCGTGTAGGGCACGATGGGTTCGGCAATGTCGGCGGATGGCTTCGGCCGGTCCTTGGCTTCCGGGTGACCGTTAACGGTGACATCCGCCAGGTAGGTGAGCAGCTTGGTGGCGCGGTCCTGACGCTTGACCTGCTGGAAGAGTTCCGGGGTTGAGTCGATGAAGCGCGTCGTGTAGCTGTTATCCTTGAAGCTCGGATGCGTGATGATCGCTTCGAGGAAGGTCAGGTTGGTGGCAACGCCGCGGATACGGAATTCGCGCAGCGCGCGGTCCATGCGGGAAATCGCTTCCGAAGGGTTCGGAGCCCAGGCCGTGACCTTCACCAGCAGCGGATCGTAATAGCGGGTGATGATGGCGCCCGAATAGGACGTGCCGCCATCGAGACGGATACCGAAGCCCGATGCCGAGCGGTAGGCGGTGATACGGCCGTAGTCCGGAATGAAGTTATGCTCCGGATCCTCGGTCGTGATACGGCACTGCAGCGCGTGGCCGTTGAGCTTGATGTCTTCCTGCTTGGGAACGCCCGATTCAGGCGTGCCGATCGCGAAGCCGTCGAGGATATGGATCTGTGCCTTGACGATATCGATGCCGGTGACGACTTCGGTGACGGTGTGCTCGACCTGAATGCGCGGATTGACTTCGATGAAGTAAAATTTGCCGGTATCGGCATCCATCAGGTACTCGACGGTACCGGCGCCGACGTAGTTGGTTGCCTTGGCGATCTTCAGCGAGTGGGCGGCCAGTTCCTGGCGCTGCACTTCGCTGAGATAAGGTGCCGGCGCACGCTCGACGACTTTCTGGTTACGGCGTTGAATGGAGCAGTCGCGCTCGAAGAGGTGCACGACATTGCCATGGGTATCGCCGAGAATCTGGCTTTCGACGTGACGGGCGCGCTCAACGAGCTTTTCGAGATAGACTTCATCCTTGCCGAAAGCCGCCATCGCCTCGCGCTTGGCTTCCGTCACTTCGCGAGCAAGATCCTTCGGATCGCGAATGGCGCGCATGCCGCGACCGCCACCGCCCCAGGAGGCCTTGAGCATCACGGGATAGCCGATCTCCTCGGCCATTTTGGCGACGACCTTCATGTCGTCAGGCAGCGGTTCGGTTGCCGGGACGACGGGAACACCGACCGAGATCGCCAGATTGCGCGCCGCGACCTTGTTGCCGAGTTGGCGCATCGTGTCCGGCTTGGGACCGATGAAAATGATGCCGGCCGCGTTGCAGGCATCGACGAATTCAGGGCTTTCCGCCAGCAGGCCATAGCCCGGATGGATCGCATCGGCGCCGGACAGCTTGGCGACACGGATCACTTCGTCGATCGACAGGTAGCTCTCGATCGGCCCGAGGTCGCGGGCAAGATGCGGCCCGCGGCCGACCTGATAGCTTTCGTCCGCCTTGAAGCGGTGCAGAGCCAGTTTGTCTTCCTCTGCCCATATTGCGACCGTTTTTATCCCGAGTTCGTTGGCCGCGCGGAATACGCGGATGGCAATTTCGGAGCGGTTGGCGACAAGAATCTTCGATATGGGCAAGTTGAACTCCAAACTTGGGCACACCGTAGCAAGCAAATTTCCGCCGGATCGCATGCTGAGTGCGGCGAGCCGGCGAAGGAAAACGGTGGCGCGATTTAACGGTAGCTTCTTGGCAGGACGGGAGGATTTTAGGCCTCGTCAGACTGTCTACCCGATTGAGAAATGCCTTGTGTCTCGAAGGCCTTTGCGACGGCTAAAATTGTCTGCTCTTCAAAATGCCGACCGACAATCATCATGCCGACAGGCATGCCTCCAACCGTTGCGCAAGGAATGGACAGGGCAGGATGGCCTGTCGCGTCGAAGGTCGCAGTGTTGGGCATCATGTTAAGCGCAATCTCCATGGTCCGTCCAAGCGAAGCCTCCGGCTCGTGACGTGGCGCGGTGGTGGGTGTCGTCGGCATGACGAGAATATCGACTTCGCTGAGCGCTTGGTCGTAGGCTGCACGGAGCTTTCGCCGAAGATTTTGCGCCTTCGCATAGAACACACCGCCGGTCTGCTCGGCGAGATAGTGCCCGAGTAGAATGACGCCCTTGACGGTAGGCGAAAAGAGCTGTGCTTTCTCAAGCTTGGCTTTTCGATAGAAATCGATGAGTCCGATATCCTGGAGTGCTTGCGAGCCGTAGGCTATGACGTTGTCGCGAACCATGACGCTCCAAGCGCCCTCGGTGGCTATTCCCGTCCAGACATCGAGACCGTGAAGGTGCATCGGGACGGAAACCTGTTTCACTGTCATTCCCAACTTTCGAAAGGTCTCGGTGGCCTGCCGAACGGCGTCGTCGACATCGGGATCCGAGAGCCCTTCCCATCCGAAACCCTCCTTGAGAATGCCGACACGCAAGCCTGCGATATTGGCTTCGAGCGCGGTGCTGTATGAGGGAAGTGCATGGGGTACCTCGATCTGACGGGCATCCAGACCATCCCGCCCGGCGATCACGTCAAGCATCAGGGCGATGTCGTCAACCGTTCGCGCCATAGGTCCGAGGTGATCGAGACTGGGCTCGATGGGAAATGCGCCGGTATAGGGAACCAGCCCCCAGCTCGGCTTCAGTCCGACGACGCCGCACCACGATGCTGGAATGCGAACGGAACCGCCCTGATCCCCTCCTATCGCGATATCACATTCATTCGCAGCGAGAAGCGCGCCGTTTCCGCTCGATGAACCGCCGGACATCCGCTTTGTGTCCAACGGATTGAGTACCGGTCCGGGATATGAGGTATGTGAGCCTCCGGAGAAGCAGAGATTTTCGGAGACTGCCTTGCCTGCGATCTCGGCACCCGCTGCCAGTATGCGGGCGACGACGGTGGCATCCGCTTCGGAAACATAGCCTTCCATTATCTCGGATCCGTTCAGAAGCGGAACGCCTGCAACCGAGATATTGTCCTTGATCGCAATCCGTTTGCCATGCAACGCCCCATCTTCTCGGGTCCGGATCGATGTTTTCCATGCCCATGCGCCATATGCGTTTTTTTCTGGAAGGGGAGCATGCCCATGGTCCCGATCACGCGTTCGGACGGTAGAGTCCGAAAGATTCTCTATCGTTGTGTAAGATGCCAGCGATTTTGCTATCGACTGCTGGAAGGCTCCAATTTCTGCATCGTTCAGAACGAAATGATTTGCTTCCGCAATGCGGTGAAGATCTTGATCGGTCGGTTGTTTCAGCATCGTGCTCCCCATCAACTGGTTATGTCTCGGCCAGCCGCCAGAAGGGTGGCTGGCCGTAGTTTTCTAGCGGCTGCCGGCGCTCTTCCACTTCAGCAGGAAGCGCTCCAAGACACCCACGGCCATGCTCAGGACAAAGGCAAGAATCATCAGGCTGAAGATGCCCAAAAGAACGAGCGGAATGTTGTAGTTCGCGCCTGCAATGAGGATGATGTTGCCGAGGCCTGCCTCAGAGGAAATGTATTCGCCGATCACAGCGCCGATGAGGGCGAAACCTACATTCAGCTTTGCGGCAGCGACGACCCACCCATAAGATGACGGGATGACAACCTTGGTAAAGATCTGGATCTTGGTTGCGCCGAAAGACCTCAGAAGTTTGATGAGATCCTTGTCGACCTGCTGAGCTCCTTCATAGGCCTGAAGAAGCGCGACGATGACGCAGGAGACGGTCGCCAGGATGATCTTGGATTCGATTCCAACTCCAAACCAGATGATGATCAGCGGGCCCAGGGCAAGCACCGGAACCGAGCCAAGAGCGAGAATGTAGACGCCCATAACGCGCGCAACGAAGCGTGAGTACCAGAGACCAAGCCCGATAGCGGTGCCGATCACGCTCCCGAGAAGAAAACCGATGATTGTCTCAAGTCCGGTCACGTAGGCTCCATACAGGAGAGAGCCGTTCTCTATTCGGGCCATCGCCAGTTTTAGAACCTGTGAGGGCGAGCCAAACAGAAACGTGCTTATGCTGCCCGTTCTCGCCCCCCATTCCCAGGCGCCGAAAAGCAAGACCGCGATCAACAATTGAACAACACGAACGAGGACACTTTCACGCCGCTCGCGGCGCTCAATCTCACGGGCCGCATTTCGTTCATCAGTGGCTTTGACGGGGAATTGATTTTGAACAGCGTCCGTCATTGTGCACGCTCCTTCCTCAGATCTGTGACGACCTCGAGCTGATTCCAGATGGCAGCGTAGTGCGTATGGAATTCAGGGTTCTTGCGGGCGTCGATGGGGGATTCACGCTTCATGTTGAGGCGAATGGTTCGCAGATCTCGAACGGTACCGGGACCCTTACTCAAAATGTAGACCTTGTCAGCGATGGACACGGCTTCTTCAATATCGTGGGTGATAAACAGAACCGTGCGCTTCAGTTCCCGCACCATCTCGAGCAGATCGGCCTCAAGGGCGACACGCGTCGGATAATCCAGTGACTGAAAGGGCTCATCCATGAGGATGATGTCCTGCCCCATGACCAGCGTCCGCATGAGCGCGACCCGCTGGCGCATACCGCCCGATAGAGCTGCTGGATAGCTGTCGCGATATTTTTCCAGCCCGAAGAGTTTCAGATAGGCAATCGCTTTCTCCCGGGCTTCCACAGAAGGTTGTCGCTGGATCTCAAGCCCAATAGTGACGTTTTGCAAGATCGTTCGCCATGGAATGAGCAGGTCCTTTTGCTGCATGTATCCCATGCGACCGGCAATGCCTGCTTGGACAGGCGTGCCGTCAACCAGAACCTCGCCAGAGGTCGGATCGAGCAAGCCGGCGATAATATTGAAAAGTGTGCTCTTTCCACACCCGCTGGGACCGACGATGCAGGTGAATTCCTGGTCGCGTGCGACGAGGTCGATATGGCGCAAAGCTTGAACCGTGCCTTCCTTCGTAGCAAATGATTTGGAAACGGATTTGACCTCTACGCGGGCTCGAGGTTCGGTTGACCCGAGAGCCTCAGATTTGTTTTCTGCACTCATGATATTCCCCTCCGAAAGGGCATGTGGGTGCTTTCCCACATGCCTGATCACCGCTGTTACTGGGTTACAGTCTTGGCGATCGGACGGGGCTCGGACCATTCGATCCGCCCCAGCGTGCGATAGGCAGACAAAGCAGCCGTATTATCGAGGCCATCTTCCACCGTTGCTGCCTTTTTGATCGTACCGACGAAGACGTGCATCTTCTGATTGGCCGTGAAGGCGTTGTATTCTGCAAAAGCATGTTCGGGATAAGCCAGTTCGGAGATCATCCGTTCGACTGCTTTACGGACGATTTTCTCGTCAAGGTCGGGAAACTCGCGGATGGCGATTTTAACGGCCTCCTCGGGGTAACGATAAATATACTGGCTCGCCTTCTCAAAGGCGTTCATTACCTTTTGGTGCGTCTGCGGATTTTTCTCAATGAAAGCCTGTGTCGTGTTGAGGCTCGAAAAAAGATACGGCCTGGAAGCTGCAGCAAACGAGAACGCAACGTGCAAGCCTTGGTCCTCCGCCTGCTCTACCACTGGCGGATAGGACAGCCCAATGTCCGTTTGGCCTGCAAATACCGACGCCATTTCGCTGCCGATCGGGACCTGCACGTTCGTGTATGTGCTACCCGACGGCTTGATATCAAGGCGCTGCGCCAGGTCTGTTAGACGAGCCCAGCCGGAGTCCGGCTGTGGTTGTGTCGAAATTTTGTAGCCCTTAGATAGAAGGTCAGAGAAATTAGCGGTCAGCTTGATGTCTGAGTTCTTGGCAAGCGCGTAGATGGTCTCAGCGTTGCAAATGGTGCCGACCACAACACCAGGCCCACCTTGTTCTCGGCTAATAGTCGGGAAAACCGGGTCTTGAATTGAGTAATCAGCACTGCCGCCCAGGACGGCAGACCAGGCCTGCGAGCCGCCGCCACCCGTTGTAACCTTGACATCGACACCCTCCTCTTCGAAGAACCCGGCGTCATGTGCCACGTAGAGGCTGAGGTAGAGCAACGACTGGAAGGCCTGATTGATGCGTACTGACTTGGCTTCCTCTGCCATGGCCGGACTGACAAATACTAGCGCTGCCGACATTGTTGCAGCTGTACATATGGTTCGAATGTTCATAGTTCCCGCTCCGTTTCTTTGTTGATTTCTGCTGAGCTTTTTTCTCGGCGTAAAGGATGCAGCTTGGCCATCTTACGGCCTTCTGAGCAGCGATTTAGACTGAGTGCCTCACTGGGCGACCATTAGTATGTCAGATGATTTTTTGGGCGCAAGGTCTTTTTTAACCTTCGCTGCTGATCTCGCCGCTCCGGGGAGGAGATTTGCCTCTTTCGCGGCGGTCGTCGTGGCAAATGACTAAAAATATTGTCGGTCACTGGACGCCACTGATATACAACTGATAAGCAAAGTTGAGCGATGGCCAACTTGTCATCGGGAAGAAGACGGTGTGAAATTGGAGATGAAGTTGAAAGCAAAGATCGACCAGGAATCGATGGCGGAGAAAGCGTATCGTCGCATCGAAGAAATGATCGTGATGCAGGACCTCTCGCCCGGCTCAATGATTTCAGAAGCGCAACTCGGCCAGGAACTCGGTTGCGGGAGGACTCCCGTTCGGGAAGCTTTGCAGCGGCTGAAGCTTGAGGGATATATTGATGTTCATCCTCGGCGGGGAGCGCTGGTCACCCCGGTCGACGTCTTGAAGCAATTGGAGCTTTTGGAGGTACGACGCTCGTTGGAAGACCTCGGCGCCCGCCTTGCCTCGGTGCGTGCAACTGGTGCAGAGAGGCGCAGGTTGATCGAACTAGCAGACGAGATCGACGCCGCGGCGAGCACTGGCGACCGCGCAAAGTTCTACGAAGCGAACAAAGCCATTCACGAGATGGTGGCAGCGGCGACCCACAACGAGACGTTCGAGAAAACGATCAGGGCCGTCCACGGCCTCTCCCGGCGTTTTTGGTATGCCTATATTGGGGAGGAGCAGATGAAGGGCGCCGCCAAGCTTCATGCCAAAGTCGTCACGTCCATTGCCCACAACGCTCCCGCTGACGCTGCCGAACAAGTTGTCCAACTCATGGACTATCTTGAAAGCCTAACCAGAATGGCAATCGAGCGACGCATCTAAAGCAACCAAGCCCGGGCCGCCGGATGAGGCCTGGGCTTGGTCGTGGAACGCGGTAAGACTGCGGGCGGCCTAAGCTGAGGCCCTCTCAAACACATCGGCGACAGCAAGCAGCTTTTCGTCTTCGAATTTCCTGCCGACGAGCATCATGCCCACCGGTAGTCCAGCGGATGTCCCGCAGGGGACGCTCAGCGCAGGATGTCCCGTCATGTTGAAGGGTGCGGTGTTCGCCACCATGTTCCATCCCGCAAGCACAAGTTCTTCCGGAGACTGGTCCGGATTGTAAATGTGCGCCTTCATTGGCGTTGTCGGCATCAGCAAAATATCGACTTGTTCCAACAACATATCGTACCCTGCCCGCAGCGCGGCTCGCATATTCTGTGCCTTGGCGTAGAAGCGCCCTTGATAGTCTTCACGCAGATAAGTTCCAAGCATCAGATTGAATTTCGCTTGCAGGGGCATTCGATCGCCCCTTTCCTGCATGCCGGTGCCGAAAGCCTGAGAGAGTTCCGGATTGTAGGCACCATCCCAATGGTGCCCATGACCATTGCCCTGGAAGGTCGCCGTCACGCCTTCGGCAAACACCCCCCAAACAATCGGCCCAGCCTTTGCGTGGCCGGGATAGGAAACTTCGATGATCGTCGCTCCAAGCGTTTCAAGCGCTTTTGCTGCGCCTAGCACGGTTGCATCAACGTCTGGCTCGGAGCCGGCCGTGCCAAAACCTTCGCGTAGGATGCCTATCCTGATGCCGCTCAGGTTCTTCCGGTCAAGCGCGCCGACATAGTCGACAACAGTAACCTCCCGCTGTCGCGGATCAAGCGGGTCCTTGCCCGCGATCGCGGCAAGCGTCTCAGCCACCTCTCGCGCCGTTCGGGCCATTGGACCGGTGTGGTCGAAGGTGAGATCGTATCCGAGAATGCCAGTATACGGCACAAGCCCGTAGGTTGGCTTCAATCCGACCACACCGCACCAGGACGCGGGAATCCGGATCGATCCCGCTTGGTCTCCACCGATGGTAATATCGACCTCGCCGGAGAGCAAGGCTGCCGCCGAGCCACCCGATGAGCCACCTGCGAGCCTCGTCTCGTCGTGTGGATTGCGTGTGGGTCCATGTGCGCTGGTATCACCCGCGCCAGAGAAGGCAAGATTATCCATATTTACAACGGCAACGATCTCGGCGCCTGCGGAAAGCAGGCGCGATACGATCGTTGCATCCTGTTGCGGGGTGAACTCGAGAACATCCGAACCGCACGTCATCGGCACGCCAGCGATGCTGATGTTGTCCTTGATGCCGATCCGCTTGCCGTGAAGCGGACCCTCGCTCGCGCCGCGTATGGACAGCTTGCGGACAAAGGAGTTGCAAAAATTCTCATGCGGCGCGGGTCGATGGCCTGGATCTCGCGTCGGCGGGACGCTTTGGGAAACTGGGCTCGCTTCTAGAGCGTCGTACTGCTCGAGAATATGGTCGAACAGCGCCGTATATGAACCCTCCTCTTCCGAACCGATGGAGAAATGGTTGGCGCTTGCAAGTTTGTGAAGCCGGTCGATGCTGGGGCGACGGATGCTCATTGACTATTCTCCCTTTGTCTGTCTGCCGTGCGGTGCCGGCTATTTCTTGACGGCAAATTTTTTCAGCGTAGCTGCGGCCGCCTCATGGGCACAGTTTTCTGCAAATATCTCCCCGGCCTGCGCGTCCCACACTTCTGCCGCCCCCAGTACTTCCGCCTGGAAATAGCGCTTGGTGGATTTTACCGCCACGCGCGGCAGGGCAGCGAGGCGGGCGGCAATCTCCCGCGCCTTTTCAAGGGCCCCATCCGGCGGGGTCAAGTAGTCAGCAACGCCCAATTTGCATGCTGTGGCGCCGTCCAGAACCTCATAACCCCAGACGAGCTGACGAGCTGTCGTCATTCCGACGCGGCTTGCAAGCGCCTTCAGTCCCCAAGGCGGCAGCCATCCGTTGGGGACCTCTGGCAGGCTCCACTTTGCAGTCTCGGCCGTGACGACAAGATCGCATGACATCGCTAGGATAAACCCTCCACCCAGGGCGTGCCCCTCGACGGCCGCGATGACAGGAAGATCGAGAAGCCCGATCGCGCGAGCCATGCGTGCGGTATGGGCTTCGTGGCGAACCATCCCGCTGACGTCCATGGTGCCGAGTTCTTTGAGGTCACTTCCCGCGCAGAAGCTTGGGGCGGCGCCCGTCAGGACGACTGCGCCGATATCGGCATCTCCGCCTAGTTGGAGGAACTTTTCTTCGAGCATCTCGACTAGTTCCGTGCCCAGAGCGTTGCGGCGTGTCGGGCGGTTGATCGTCAGGATGGCGACGCGGTTTTCGATGGCCAGATCAAGCATTGGCTACCTCCTCCGTTTGGGCTACTGCAGCCGTCTGCAGGAAAAGCGAGCGGTCCATAAGTGGCAGCGGATCGGCAATTTCCGCCGGGGCGTAATCCATCCGTTCCAACACATCACGCCTTACATCGACACCAGGCGCGATCTCCGACAATCTTAGCCCGCGCGGCGTGACATCGAACACGGCGCGTTCCGTGACGATCTTTGCGGTCTGCCCTCTGTCGCGTACGCCGTCCAGCACACGATAGGTGACACTTTCAGCCTGTTTCGCAAACTTCGAGATCCGGCCGTCCTGCAGAATCTTGAGTTTTCCGTCCTCGAAGACTGTTTCCAAGCCGCCGGTCGTGAACGTCCCTGTGAAAACAAGTCGTTCAGCATTGTGAGCGATGTCGATAAAACCGCCAGCGCCAGGATTCGCGGCGCCGAATTTCGATACATTCACGACTCCCTCAGCGTCGAACTGGGCAAACGCGAGGGCGGCAAAACGGCATAAGCCGCCATCGATGGCATCGAACTGATAAAGGCCATCCATGATCGCGTCCGGATTGATGTTCGCAGAGAATTGCCATCCGGACATCACGACGCCACCATAGGATCCGTGCTCGGTCGTAAACCAGTAGTCATGGCCTGATGGATCGTCAAGCATGCCTTCTTCAGCCATTACCAGAGGGATGTCCGCAGAAGCGCCGAACCCAAAAATTGATAGCTCCCGCTTGCGCACCTCATGAGCGGCGCGGCGCGCGATTACCTTGTCTGCGGACATGGCCGGTATTGGCAACTCGCTGATCGGGCGCCGGCTACCTGAAAAGTAGGCGGAATCAAACGGAGTGTGTGACGTCATCATCATGTCCGGAACAACGACGACGTCGTCGACGAAATAACCCGGAACGGAGGTTTGTGAGGCGAGCCGTTTACCGGTCGGAACGATCCGCCGGACCTGTGCAATGACCCGCCCCCCCGACGCCTTGGCCGCCAGGACCAAACCGATGTTCGCCGAAACCAAAGCTTCGTCTTCCCATGACAGGTTGCCGTATTCATCGGCGGACGACGCCCTGACGATCGCGACGTCGATCGGCCATGTCGGATAATAAAGCATCGTGCGACCCTCAAAATCGACCTTCCGGATGAGTTCCTCTGTCGCAAGTGAAGTAAACCGACCGCCGCCAAGTTCCGGATCTGCATAGGTGCCAAGACCAACGTCCGTTAGGTATCCGGGACTCTTGCGTGCCACCTCACGCAACCAGTGCATCGACGCACCGATCGGCCATGAATAGGCTTCGATCTTGTTTTCGCGAATGAGCCGCATCAGTTCCGGCCGCTTCCCGGTCACCGGGTCAACCGGATTGATGTAGGATCCAGCGACTATGCGCTTCATTAAGCCTTCCTTGGCGACGTGGTCCATTCCCCTGATGCCCTGCGCATCACCGGTCCCGCATGGGAAGTAAAACGTCAGGCCGTGCGGCGAACCTGTTTCGGCGAACCGATCACCAAGAGCCTTTAAAACTGCGTCCGGCGTTACCCACCCTATTACGCCGACCGAAGCTACTGTTGCGCCGTCGGCTATGCCGGACACGGCTTCCTGTGAGGAAACAAATCTCATCATCTTTACCTTCCAATGAGGACCGAAACAGTCGCGCGAACCGAAATGCACCGCCTTATCCGGTGCGCGCCCCGCGAAACATGCTACTGACATATCAGTGGTGGACAAGGAAAACAATGTCAGACTGCCTAATTTTTAGCTTATTTGCCTCCGAACTTCGGTAATCGCGTGTGTTGCCTGCAGTTCAACCTACCGGAATTTCGACAGCGATCCGTAATGCGTTGACAGCTGATATGTTAACGGGTTATCAAGGGAGGCTTGGCCATTTGGCCGATCGAGCTTCTTCATAACAAAAAGGGGAATGCCATGAACAACGATGAGAATAGGATGGGAATTACGCGCAAGCAGTTCCTCAGGGGGGTAACGGCAATCGCTGCGGGAAGCTTTGCCGCACCCGCCATCCTGAGCGTGACCTCGCCTGCGCAGGCCGCCGGAGAAGGACCAGTCAAGCTAGGCTTCCTGTTCGATCAATCCGGTGGGTTTGGTGAATACGGCCTTCCTGCCGTGCACGCGGCCGAATTAGCGATCGAGGAAATTAACGCGTCTGGCGGCATCAACGGGCGGGAGGTCGAGGCCGTGATCGTCGATACCCAGTCCGATACCTCCCGGTACGTGTCAATGGCGCGGATGTTGATCGGACGCGATAAGGTCGATGCCATCTTCGGTGCCATTGGTAGCCAGGACCGCGAAGCCATTCGACCGATCGCTCATGCAGCGAAAATCCCCTACTTTTACCCTACCTGTTATGAAGGCGGTGTCGCGGACAATTGGACCTTCTGCACAGGCGTGGTTCCGGAGCAGGGCTTTGCCACGCTCATTCCCTACATGGTCGAGCAGTATGGTGCGAATGTCTATGATCTCGCTGCAGACTACGTTTGGGGTCAACTTTCCACGCTCTGGCTGAATAAATATGTCGGCACGGCCAAGGGTAAGTTGGTCGGTTCGGAGGCCGTCCCGCTCAATGTTTCCGACTTCAACTCGACACTTGGTCGCGTCCAGGCAGCAAAGCCGAACTGGATCTACTCATCGCTGACGGGCAAGGAGCAGAGCGCGTTTTTCACCCAGCGCGCGTCTCTCGGCGTCAACATTCCTCTCTCGGATTTTGTCATCACGCTTGCACAGGCTGGCGGCCATCGCCGCATGAAGTCGCCGGTACTCGCGGGCCTGCATGAGACTTTCAGTTACCTGGAGGAATTGCCAGGCGAGCGTAACGCGGATTTCGTAAAACGTTTCCGAGCAAAGTTCCCCGACGAAGTATTCATTAGTCAACCTGCGCAAAACACCTACGTCGCCGTCCAGCTCTATGCGAAGGCTGCTGCTCTCGCCGGCAACGTTACCCCTATCGAGATCGTCAAGGCGCTTGAAACCGGTATCTCCTATGATGCGCCGGAGGGTACGGTCCGTGTGGATCCGAAGTCCCATCACGTCTCCCACAATGTCCATCTGGGGAAGGTCGCTCAGGATCACACGCTCGAAATTGTCAAGAGCTGGGAAAACATCGAGCCTTTCTGGCTTGGCAGCATCGGCGTTGATCTGACGAAGAAGTCGGAAAGCCGCCAGTACTCTCCCCTGGACGCGTAACGCAACTCAGCAACCGGTGTGAATGCGCGCTCGGGATTTTCTGAGCGGGCATCGCCAGGGCGCTTCAGCTCGCAGCTTGGCGGAGCGTCCCTGTTATGTGGCTGCCCACTCGTTTGAGGCCTGCCATTGGACCGACTGCCCCCGCAGGCCCCGACATTGGAGAGATCATGTTTGGACTTTTCTATCAAATACTGGCCACTTTCAGCTTTCTCGTTCTGTCGACGACTGGCCTGGCGATTATTTTCGGCGTGATGAACATCATCAATTTCGCTCACGCGTCGTTCATCATGCTGGGTGCCGTGGTGACCGTCTATCTTGTCAGCGCAGCCAATCTGTCAGTCTTCCTTGCTATACCTCTGGCCGCTTTGATTGCGGCAGCGGTAGGCGCATTCCTGGAAATGACGCTGATCCGCAGGCTGTACAATCGAAAGCTCGACTGCCTGCTTGCGACATGGGCCATCAATATCATCATCGTACAAGCTGTCTTCCTGTGGCTGGGAACCAGCCAGCCAGGCATCGATCAACCCTTTGGCTCCTTTACGGTAGGAGACGCCGCCTATAACTATTATGAGCTTTTCCTTTTCGGATGCGCAGCTCTCGTGCTTGTGGCGGTATTTCTTCTGTTCCGGTTTACACGCTTTGGCCTGAATGTTCGGGCCGCGATGCAAAACAGGGATATGGCGGAGGGGCTCGGCACCAATACGACAGCGATGTATCTAAAAACATTCGCACTCGGCGCGGGGCTGGCCGGTCTGACTGGTGCCCTATACGCCCCTCTCATGCCGGTCTCGCCGTATTTCGGCGACCGCTTCCTGTGGCGAGCATTCACGGTCTTGATCGTTGGGGGGGCGGATCCACTGATTGGGCCCCTGATGTCGAGCGTAGCGCTCGGCAGTGTGTATGGGGGCCTGACGTGGCTTTGGGACTCCGTTGCCGGTTCGATCGGCATTCTTCTGATCACGATGATCTTCATCCGGGTTCTGCCCCAAGGTTTTACCGGCCTCTGGGACATCCTGCGGGCAAAAAAGTGAAATAACGCCATGCGCTCGAAGTTTTTCGACTTTATTACTGCCTTGAATGGCCCCCAAACCGTAGGCTCCTCGCCTCTTTACTGGAGGAGCTTTGCCATTGTCTGTGCCCTGTTGCTCCTGTACCCGATCATTGGCGAGGACTATGCTGTCTCGAACAACGGCTTCCTCATGGTTTGGGTTTTCCTCGGATTGAGCGTGTGTATCCTCTGGGGTTACACCGGGATATTCAGCTTCGGGCAAACAGCCTTTTTCGGCCTGGCTGGCTATGTCTATGGGGTGGTGAGTATCAACATCCCACCCGAATACAGCATGCTTGCGGCCGTTTGCGGCATCGCCCTGATTATGTTGCTGTCCGCGATCGTCGGCTATGTCATCTTTTATGGCGGAATTTCATCGCTCTACATCGCGATCTTTACTCTAATGCTGACGCTGCTTGCCGAAACTCTGCTCAGCCGAACGTCCGGCCCGCAGTTTCGCATTGGATCAGCTTTGCTGGGTGGCTCCAATGGAATGGTCGGCATTCCGCCGCTACAGATCGGCAGTGGAGATTTCGCCATCGTGTTCGTCGATAAACCGTTCTTCTGGCTGGTCGCGGCCCTGCTCATTCTTGTCTTTCTCGGGCTGCGCTTCTTGCTGAATTCCAACTGGGGTTATCTTATGGTTGCCACCCGCGAAGATCCCCTGCGCACCCAGCTGTTCGGTTATGATATTCGTCGAATACAATTGATGACCTATATCATTGCCGGAGGCATTGCCGCTCTGGGTGGCGTACTCTTTGCATCCTGGAATAATTTTATCGCACCATCGTCGATGGGCATGACGGCGGCGACCCTGCCGATCATCTGGGTTGCAGCTGGTGGGCGTGCGAGTATTCAGGCTGTCACGATTTCCACGTTCACCCTTCAATGGATCAATCAGCAACTCGCCTATGGCGGCGGAGAGTATTCGCTGATGTTCTTTGCTATCCTGTTGCTCTGCACTGTCATGCTCTTCCCTCAGGGAATCGTGACGACCATCGAGATGGCACTGGAAGAATACCTTGAACGACGGCGGGTCGCGCGCCTGGAAAAAAGCCCCCTGCTTGGAGGTCGTCTTTAATGTCCGATCTGGTAACAGTCGAAAATCTTCACAAATCTTTCGGTGGCCTGCAAGTGCTACGCGGAATGAGCTTCGGTGTTCCCGAGGGGGAGATGCGTGTTCTCCTTGGTCCGAACGGATGCGGCAAGTCGACATTTCTCAAAACGATGATCGGTCTGCATCGCCCGAGCGCCGGCGAGATAAGGTTAGCGGGCGAGCGCATCGACGGTTTGCACCCGCATGAGATAGCTCGGCTTGGCGTCAGCACCAAGCTTCAGGTTCCGAGCGTTTTCCGGGAACTCAGCGTCTACCAAAACATCCGCATCGCAGTTCAACGCGAGACAGGTCGAGATGCCCGTTCACGCAACATGGTGATCGATGAGACCCTAGATATGATTGGCCTGATAACGCAGGCTGGAAATCGGGCTGGAAATCTTTCTCACGGACACCAGCAATGGCTCGAGATCGGTATGGCGATTGCCAGTCAACCACGCATCTTGTTGTTGGACGAGCCGACGGCGGGAATGACACCCGAAGAAACGCAGCAGACCGCCCAGATCGTGTTGCGCTTGAATAGGCAGAAAGGCATGACCGTCATCATTGTCGAGCATGATATGGCCTTTGTATCCGCACTCGACGCTCCGATCTTGGTACTCAATCAGGGCTCAATCTTTTTTGAGGGAACGCTTCGGCAGGTCAGAACCCACCAAGGTGTGAAAGAAATCTATTTTGGATCCAGAGCATAGGACAGTGGCCATGTTGCAGATGAACGACATTACCAGTGGCTATGGTAGAACAAAGGTTCTGCACAATCTCAGCCTCAGCATTCCTACGGGAAAGGTGACCGCGATTGTAGGGAGAAACGGGTCGGGTAAAACAACGTTGATCCGGACCATAATGGGCTACAACAAACTCCATTCGGGCACCATCAGCATCGAAGGTAAATCGATCGAGCGCCAGGTGACTGCAGCTCGCGCGCGCGCCGGCCTGGGTTATGTTCCCCAAGGGCGGCACATATTTCCTGACCTGACAGTTGCTGAGAATCTCGAAATGGGAATGAATGTCTCGTCCGACGTTCCCAACCGGAAGCTGCTCATGAAGGAGATCCATGCGATGTTCCCGATTCTTGATGAGCGTCGACGGCAAAAAGGTGGCACCATGTCGGGCGGCCAGCAGCAGATGGTCGCGATAGGTCGCGCTTTGGTTGGCAATCCCAAACTTCTTCTGCTGGACGAACCTTCAGAAGGAATCCAGCCGTCCATCGTCGGGGAAATTGAACAACATATTGTCCGGCTGCGCGATCGGATGGGATTGACGATTCTCGTAGCTGAGCAAGATGTGACCCTGATTAAGACCGTTGCCGATATCTGCCACGTGCTTGATATGGGGCGGATCATAGCCACCTTGAAAAGAGAGGAATTTGCTGGGACCGATGCACTCGAGCAGCATCTTGCGCTTTGAGCGAAATTGGTACTGGTCCGCATCAAGGCTTCCTACAAAACCTATGACGTGAAGGCGGATACTCTATCGAGCCGTCGGCCGCCATCAAAATCAGATGGCTCACTAGGCCGGCTCACGTCCTTGTCGCTCAGTGTGGTTATTGTCGCAGGACTAGACAGTCACCACGGTTCATCGGACTCCGCGTGTTCAAGCGGTGGCTTCACCCAATATCGCAATCGCTGAGGGAGCAAGGGGCTTTGGTCGGCGGGTCTTTCAGGTCGGGCGCAAAACAGTCCGCCCTTGTCAGCACTTCTTTAAAGAGCCACTGCAGTTTTGCAGTATCGCTGGAAGCCACGATCGCCCCGACATATCCATCAGGCCGAACGAGCACCCATTCGCCCGATGAGAGTCCGTACGCCTCACGGAAGTGGGCCTTGTCATCTTCAAGTTCGCATCCGTTACCGATCCGATGGATGCGAAGGCCCTTCTGACCGGTTATCACATCACCCACCGTTTCATAGCCAATCAGGGTCCAGTGGGGCCCTTGAAACAGGTCGAAGAGGCGACGGGTAGATCCTGCGGCACCCCGCACCGGCGCATCGGGCGCCCGATCTCCTGCGAGCAGAAGTGCGTCTCTGCCGGGTGGATTGAGCGACAGTGATGACCCTCGATATCCTATATCAAGTTGGCGCACCTCTCGGCCCCGCTGCATTCCGCCTCGTTTCGCTGCCTCGAGCAAACCTGTCGCGAGCCCGAGCATCGCTTCAGCGACGGGGCGACGCTCTTCCTCATAGGTATCAAGCAATTGGTCCGCCGCGCCGCCCAGCACTGCCGCTATCTTCCACCCGAGATTATAAGCGTCTTGTACGCTTGTGTTGAGGCCCTGGCCCCCAGTCGGCGGATGGACATGGGCAGAATCGCCAACAAGGAACACCCGCCCAACCCGGTAACGCTCTGCAAGGCGAGCATTCATCGTATAGGCGGACGCCCAGGATACCGACTGCACCTTAATGTCGCTTCGGCCCGTCTTTTCGGTGATCATTTGTTGCAGCGCTTGGGCGGACAGGTTTACATCGCCCTCCGGCGGAATCGGTGCCTGGATCTGAAAAAGTTCAGTTCCCGCGAGCGGGCAAACTGAAACCATTCGTTGCATATCTCCGCTGTTGAACTGGTGCCAAGCCTGACGGTCAAGCCCCGATAGCGAGACATCTGCTACCAGCGCACGTACACCAAGTGTTCTCCCAGGGAAGTCCACGCCAAGCGAACGTCTTACGAAACTTCCGCCGCCGTCTGCTCCGACAAGATATTCGCAGCGAACGACCTCGTGACCGGATGGTCCAGCAAGGCGGGCGATTACACATTCCTCGTCCTGTTCAAAGGCAACAAGCTCAAGTCCGAACTCGACGTGATGTCCGAGTTCGGCGAGCCGATCACGCATCACCTTTTCCGTGAGAAATTGCGGCACCATCAGAGCGATTTGATAGGGCTCCGCTGGTGTCGGTTCAAATTGCTCGCCCATGTCCTTATCCGAGAACGTGCCATCGTCCCGATACTCGCGCATCCGCGGATAGGTTCCACCTGCCGCGACAATACGATCGATGATTGCCAAGTCCTCGAAGACTTCCTGCGTCCTCGGTTGAATACCTTTGCCGCGCGAGCCCGGGAATGGCTGGTTCATTTTCTCGACGAGGCGGAACGTCACGCCGCGCCGAGCGAGGTCAATGGCAAGCGTGAGGCCGGCAGCGCCCGCACCGCAGATCAAGACGCCGATTACGTTATCAACTTTCATTTTCGCCTCCAATGTGTATGATGCACATATCATCAGGAGGCGTTGCTTGTGTCAACAAAGAAAGTGCAGAATACACATATATTGAAGTCCCTGCCCGAGCTTCATCGTTCTCTCATGGATATTGCCGGGCTGATGAACCGCCCGGAACGGGATGCGCAATTGCTGGAATTGGCAGGCCTTACTCTGGAGCGGGCTTTGTTTCCGCTCCTCGTCGGTATAGAGCGACGCGGACCGATTGGCGTTGTTGAACTTGCCGATGGCATAGGGCGTGACTATACGACCGTCAGTCGCCAAGTAGCGCGTCTCGAGCAACTCGGGCTCGTCGAACGCCGTCCCCTTCCAACCGACAAAAGAGTGCGTGAAGCGATCATAACGGCAAAGGGAAAAGCCGCGACTGACGCTCTCGACAAAGCGCGAGAGAAAATGGCGGTATCCCTCCTGAAGGACTGGACGCGTGAAGACTTCGACCAACTGGTTCGCCTTATGCGGATGTTCGCCGACAGCATCGCCGCCGCGCCCGCGCAAGAAGGTTAGAAGCGACGCCATGTTTGGCAAGTTATCCGAGCCCGCCAGCCCCAGGCCAGTGGGTCAAATCGGTCGGGCGGAGGGTACCGCAAGATTGAACAAGATGGGAAGAGCGGCTAATAAAGATCGGTTCTTTGCATGCCCAAAGGTCGACACGAACGTCGAAGATAAGCTGCCAGTGTCGGCGTGACGGGTCAGGAAGCTCTTGATCGAAGTTCTCCCGCGAGCTCAAAAGCATCGGGCATCGGTCAGTTGGGAGCTTAGTTCATGACAAGGTGGTTCTTGATGATTGATGGCCGTCAGTGAGCGTGCGTTCGTCGCGCGACGGTCGACGCTGCCAGCCTCGCGGTATCGAGTGAAACTTATAGCACTCTGCTGCACAACGGATTGAATGCTGGCCTGGCGCTCCCATGAGAGCCACCAAATGTCACTGCAAGCGTCAGACCACGCGATGCTCGTGCGTTGCCTTCTATTGCGCTTCTGTCGGACGCTGTTTGTCAGTCCAAGACGGCGGCATCCCGACCTGTGAGCCTGCCAAGTCCTTCAGTCCGGGTGACCGGCCAAAAATTTCGCAAGCAGGGTATTTTGGCTTCCCGCCAAGACCCGACTTTATTCGTTGCCCCGACGGGATCTTGGGCAGCCCCTTGAATGGGGTCTTGCCCGTGACCAGCATCTTGGAAAAATCTCCTGCGAAGCTCGCCGCAAGTGAATAAGCGTCGCCAATCTGCGACACTCGCGCATTGGTGGTCACGAAGTTAGCTCCTTTAGCCCATACCATCGCTCCGACCTGCTTGCCTTCTCTCGTCGTGGCTTCTGCCTCGACGGAAAGGCCTCCAAGCCCGAAGGGCAACCTCGGAACAGGCACGCTGGAAAAGACGCTAGCTCCGAGCGACGTCGCTGTAGAGAGACCGGCCACTGTGGGATTGGTTGGGACGATTTGCGTAATGGTTGCGTGAACAATAAGGTCGGCATCGTCCTTCCTACTTACAACCTCGAAACGGTCGCTGACACCGACGCAGAGGGCACGGCTTATCACATTCGCCACCAGCGCTCGATCGGAAGATTTCTTAGCGGATTGAATTGCTGCGCCTGACACCATCGTGGGCTCTATGTAGATTGTTTTAGCGGCGCCGAGATCCCCTGAAGAGACTATATAGTTCGCTTTGGTCGACCGCCCGTTGTTTGGTATCAAGCCTTCGTAGGACGTCAGAGAATTTGCCTGTTCAAGCGGTACAGCCGCGCACCCAACAATCGATAACAGCGACAACGAAAGGATGGCAGACACGATCGGTCGATAATCTGGTGGGATGGTTGCCAAGCCGAGGCAGGGATGTGACATTTCGTTCTCCTGTTGTAATGGTGAAGCTGATGCAACATGGTCGTGCTCAGCGAATGGTCAGCACGCTCGTCTTGAGCCGGCCGTCAACGTCATCTTTCTTCTGGATCGGACTTCTTTGGAAAAAGAGAAAGCAGTCCGACTGCGGCGAGACCCGTTAACGCGAGCGCGACCAGGACCAGGGTCCAGCCGATGTAACTTTGTTGCTTGATCAAAAGTCCGCCGACGATCGGCCCGATGATGTTGATGAGAGAAGCAAGCGATTGGGCGATACCCATGGCGACACCCTGAGAACTGGCGGGCACGATCAGGGTCAGTGCGGCGCCGAGTGTTGGCCTTGCCAGCGCCAGACCCGACGCGGCCGTAAACACGCCCATGGCCAGGCCAGGGATCGTATCGCCGAAACCTATGAGGGCGAAACCGATCGCGAGCAACGCGAATGACGCAGTAGCCAGCGTTCGCTCGTGGAACGTCTTCCTGATGGCGCGCACTAGCACAACCTGAACCAAAATGTTTGTCGCGCCTGCCGCGGTGAACAGGAGCCCGATTTCGGTCGGGCCGAATGGCTCGCCACCCCACTGGTATCGCGCTTGAAGCACGAGCGCGAGTTGTGAAGCGAACAGGCTGAACGCAAGATACAGTATGGCAAGCGCTGTCAGGAGCGCCTTGGCATTGGGAAGCGCGATTAAATCAGCGATCTCACGACAAAATTTCGTCACGCAAAACGGCGCCGCACCAATCGCATCGTCATCCCGATCTTCTCTGCCAAACCAACCTTGGTTGGTCCGACGTTTTCCGTTCGTGTAGGCATACCTATCCAGTCGGCTGAGGGAAGCTTGATCATCCGCGGGAAGGAGAGTTGAAGTCGCTACAATGCTGGCAAGGGAGAGCCCCGCAGCAACCAAGAATGGAATCGCCAGCCCTATCGGGGCGAGTGCGCCACCAAGAGCTGGACCGACCATGGTCCCCAATCCCATCGCCGCGCTTACAAACCCGATTGCTTGTCGGCGGTTCTTTGCTTCGCTCCTATCTGCGACGTAAGCGATAGCTATGGCAACGTTACCCGCCGACAAACCGCCGAGGATGCGGGCCAGGAAAACAACAAGGAGGTTGGGCGACACGGCAAGTAAAAGGAAGCTCGCGCATGTCCCGATCTGACTGACCATAAGTAACCGTTTGCGCCCCGATCTGTCGGAGGCGTTGCCGAGAATGGGCCCAGCAAGAAACTCGCAGATGGCAAAGCTTGCGAATAGAAATCCGATCGTCAGCGGTGTTGCACCGAAATCCTGTGCGTAAAATGGTAGAAGAGGCAGAATGAGACCTGCACTCGCGGTATCCACGACAACGATTGCGAAAATCGGGAGCAAACTCCGCAATTTCTTTCCTGTTGGGCGCTGGACATCAGGTTCGTCTGTCATCGGAGGCTCGCTTTTGATGTAAATCATGCACCGCCTAAGCAGGCATGCACGTGTCAGAGCTAAAGGGCGCGGAACGCACATTTTTGTTGCCGCCTCAGTGTGCGGTTCATTTGATAAGGCACTATCCGAGAACCTTACGAGAGGCGGCCCGCGCTGCGGGTGACGAACTCATTGTGAAACAGGCTGTAATAATTTCAGCGGAAAGATTGGCGTATCCTTCCACAATGCCCCGGAGGTAGTCTGCTCGTAGCCAAGCCTGTACACGGCCTGCATGTAGTTCCTGTCGAGCGGATTAAGCATTGAATAGGGAATCTGCACGTCGATTGATGCTAAATTGAAATTCGCTCCTGTGCGGCGGGCGTGGTTGTATAGCGCGGTCAATTCGCTCTGCGCCTGAGACTTCAGGAAGGTCGCGTATGCTCGGCCCAGAGACGGCACTGTCCTGTTAGGCGTAACGTTGAACTCAGGGATGAGCGCGTTGTTGACGATCACGTACAGATTGACTTTTTGCTGAACGGGCGTCTTGGAAAACAGCGCGTTTTCGACAAGAAGAGGTGGTGTCAAAATCTGGGACGTTGATCCTCCGTCGGAGTGCAGTTCCTGAAACTGCCGTCCGTTTGACGTTGCCTGGATCATGACTGGAGGAAAGACGCCGGGGACACTTGCCGAAGCGACGATAACATCTCGAAACAGCTTCAGGGCGTCCGGGTTCCCGCTTGCAGCAATGGCACCCATGTTCCAGATCACGCCGCGTTGGGTATCGAGGTTTGTCGTGAGAACAAGCAGCCGTCGACCGTTGCGGTGTTCGGCGGCAATCTGGTTAAGAATAGTTGGTGTGATCGAGCGTTCAACATGTTTTTTGAGCGGCTCGGGCTTAAGCAGACTTGAACCTAATACCCCGAATGGCCCATTGATCGCGACAAGCTCCTGGGCAACGCCGCTGGTAAATAGGTGCACCAGCGTCTTGTCGTAAGCCGAACCTAGAAAGGCGTATGGCGCGATCAAGGCGCCTGTACTGACGCCGGTTACGACATCAAAGCGCGGGCGCGTGTTCGTGGCGCTCCATCCAGCGAGCACGCCGACACCGAAAGCGCCGCTGGCGCCACCACCGGAGATCATCAGTATATTTTTGTCATTGGGATGGGTCTTGACCATCCAGTCGCGATGGCTTGCAAGCACTTCATTGCGCGGCGAATAGCGGTAGGCTCGGATTTCACCATATCCCGCGATCGAGGCATTGTCGGCCTCAAGGGCGTTGAGAGCGCGCTCTGGCGTGTGCGTGCAGCCGAAAAGAAACAACGTGGCGAACAAAAGGAGTATCAATGTCCGCATCCACGAGGTGATCGCGAAGCGAGCAGCCAGCGTCCGGGAATAGCTACGAAAGAGCGCATCATACGCGGCGGAAGTCTTCAAGATTTCTCCCGCAGACCCCAAATCGATTCTGTCTTCCAAGATGTTCTGGCTTGTCATTAAGTGGTTACTCTCGAGCCGAATTCGATGAGGAGCGCTGCCATTGACCGAAAACAGGATGTTTATTCATTCGCCTGTCCCTCTGCCTCAGGGTCAGTGAGCGGCAGTCTTGTCCACGCGACTGCTGCGGCAAGCGCAACGAACGCGATGATCGCGCCGGTCCAGACACCATAGAGTGCCTGGGCTATAAGAAAGCCGGCTATTACGGGGGAGACGGTCTCCGTAGCTGCAAGCAGCGATTGCGCGGTTCCCAGCACGATTCCTTGACGTTCGCGTGGAGCATGGACGGAGAGCGCCGAGATGAAGGTGGGGCGCGCCAAGGCGTCACCGACACTTACGCAAAGCAGGGCAAAGACAAGAACCGGAAGCGTCATCGCAAAGGCCACAGTGATGTAGCCGACAGCCACAATGGCGCATATGAGGAGAATCAGCCGGCGTTCCGTGAAGTATCGCCCGAGCCATTGCAGCAGGAATAACTGGACAAGGATGTTGATCGCACCGTCCGCGGCCATTATGTAGCCTAGCTCGCGCGGTCCAAACGAATTGCCTTCACTGGTGAAAGTCGCTTGAAGATAGTTGGCGATCTGGGAGCCATACATACCATAGGCAAAAAAGTAGCAGAGCAGTACGATCACAAGCACTCTGATCAAGGGAGAGCTGATGATCGACCTGATTGAAGCCTTATCGGACGCAGCCCGGCTCTTGACGGTCTCATCGAAGCCGTGGGATGCTACATGACCCTTGATTAAGGCAGCTGTCACGACGAAGCTGGTCGCGGAGAAGCCCATTGCGGCGTAAATTGGAACAGTTAGCGAGATGCCGGACAGGTAACCCGACAGTCCCGCTCCGGCGATACCTCCAAGCCCAACAGCGGCATTTAGGATGCCTATGGCCTGCCGACGGTTTGCCGGGGAACTGTGGTCCGCGGCGTACGCGGCGGCAGCGGTGAATGTCCCGCCCGTAAAGCCGAATAGAACGCGCGCCAACAGAGCGGGAAATACCGCGTTTGCCAGAGCGAGCATGAGGAAGCTGGTAAAAGCAGTCACCTGCGTTGCCAGCAGAATTTTTTTACGTCCCACGCGATCTGAAAGCTGGCCGACCACTGGTCCCGCCACAAATTGAGTTAGCGCTTCAGTGGCGATAACGATACCGAAAACGAGCGGCGTTCCGCCCATCTCTTTGAGATAAAATGGCAGAATTGGCAAGGCTGCGGCCGCACTCGCCGCATAGAGGCTTACGCTGAGAAAGACCGGCAGCATCACGCGCCATTCAAGCTTTGGCGCTGCTGTGTCGTTCTCTGCTGTAGATGCGTCGATGTCCATCTTTCGCGGCTCCCTGCTATTGACCGCACATGAATCGCGGACGCCCAAATACGCTGCGCAGGGATTTTTACATCACCTGATCAATGTGTAATATGCACATAACCGGAAGTAGGAAGCGCGTCAACATGAAAGTGTATAATACACGCTTTCTATGTCTGCGCGATCATGTCTCACGGTGTGATCACGCGAGCCAGAGCCTCAACGCCAGTAGACGAACCAAGCACCTTGAAAGATACCAGTGAAATCGTCCGCTCCAGGGTCCCACTGGGCTGAAGTACAACAGGGATTGGTCGCGGCTGTCCTCAATAATGATCAGAAGCTATAAAGCGAACTGCGTCTGGCTCGCGGCACCTTCTAAATAAGAAATGGTAGATGTGCGGGCCGACTTTCATTCGGAAAGAGCGGATGCAGCAAGTTTCCGATAAATAACTTCAGACCATTTTGGCACCAGAACTGGCGCCGTTGCCTTGGTGAAGGACCCGAAAGCGGCTGGCGACAACACAGGTAATGCCTGATGTTTAGCGCCACGCCAATATTCCGGTCCCGCTTTGCCTATCGCCGCGACAGCGGCAATGGCCTTGGTCCGCGAAGGTTAAAGCTGGCGGCGAATTGCCCTGAGCGAGGCGCTGGAGCCCTGGTGAAAATGCCGTCACCCCCTCAGGGTGGCGGCACCTCGAATTTGCGTCCTTCGAACCCTTGGAGATCAGATGACCTGTCCTCCGGACACCTCGATGCGCTGCGCGGTGATCCAGCGGTTTTCGGGACCGAGCAGGGTTGCGATCATTGGCCCGATGTCCTCGGGAACGCCGACACGGCCAAGAGCTGTCATGCCGGCGAACTGTTTGTTCAGATCAGGCATATCACGTACGGCGCCTCCGAGGAAATCGGTCTCGATCGCACCAGGCGCGACCGTATTTGCCGTGATCCCCCGGCTGGCAAGTTCCTTCGCCATATAGAGAGTGAGAACCTCCACGGCGCCCTTGGCGGCGGAATAGGCTGAAAAGCCTGGGTAGGAAACCCGCGTAAGGCCGGACGAGAAATTGACGATGCGGCCGCCGTCGACCAACAGCGGAAGCAGCGCCTGTGTGAGGAAGAAGACGCCCTTGACGTGGGTGTCAAACAATGTGTCGAACTGTGCCTCCGTCGTTTCCGCCAGGCTGGCCATCTCGCCGTGTCCGGCATTGTTGACCAGATGGTCGAACGTCTCTCTGCCCCACGTAGCGGAGAGGGCCGAGCGGACGCTTTCGGCAAATGCGCCGAAGGATGCAACGTTGGTGACGTCGAGTTGAAGGGCAACGGCCTTTCGGCCAAGCGCCTCGATTTCCGCCACGACGGCTTTCGCCTCTTCCGCACCGTTACGATAGGTCACGATGACGTCGCCGCTGCGCGCGATGCTGATGGCGGTGTTACGGCCGAGGCCACGACTTGCGCCGGTGATGATAGAAATGCTGTTCATGTCGATCTCCTGTTTCTAAAAAAATCTCTTGCCAACACGATCGTTATGCCACCCGCACGCTGAGGCCCGTTGCCGTATCCTCCTCAAGACTTGCCTAATCCGCCGAAGCGAAGCACATCAGGCAATCGAATCACAACGACAGAAAGCATCCGGCAAAACCGGGCGCTTTCCCTAGACATCTCTCGTAAAGAACATTTATCGCCGGGCGAGCACGCGATCGACCATCGCCGGCGCGGCGCCGAGATAGTTGGAGGGGTCCACCAGGTGTCGTAGCTGTTCAAGGCCAAGCGGCATTACGACATCCTGCATTTGGGCCAGAACCTCGAACAGGGGCGTACCGCTCTCGATTGCCTGGCGGCATCCGGTGTAGACGAGGTCATGTGCGCTTTGCCGGCCCGTGATCGGTGCAAGCGCCATCATCACCGCCTCCGCGACGATGAGCCCTTTCGAGGCGTCCAGATTCCTCAGCATTCGGTCTGGATACACTTGGAGGCCTTGCAACATGAAAGCCGCTTGAGTGAGCGCGCCGGAGGTCAGGGCAAAACTTTCAGGTACTGCGGACCATTCCAGGTGCCACGGTCCCGTCGCCCGCTCGAAGTCATGCGCCATGGCGTCGAGCATCAGGCCTGCATGCTGGCGCACCATCTTTGCAGCCGCGGCGATCAGTTCGCAGGAGACCGGATTCCTCTTTTGCGGCATGGTGCTGGACGCTCCGCGATGTCGCGCGAAAGGCTCCGCGATCTCCCCCAATTCCGTCGTCATCATGATCGAGGCATCGAGCGCGATCTTGGCGAGGCTGCCGCAGATGAGCGCTAGCAACTGCACCACTTCGGCCATACCATCGCGGGTGGAATGCCACGTAATGGCAGGGACGGCGAGGCCTAGTATATTCGCCAGCTCCGCCTGAACCGCGAGACCCTCTATACCGAGAGAAGCCAGCGTGCCGGAAGCGCCAGAAAATTGGACGACGAGGACACGTGGACGCACCTGTACAAGGCGCTCGCGATGTCGCTCCAGCGCACTCAGCCAAACCGCCGCCTTATAGCCAAAGGTAATCGGCAAGGCATGCTGGAGATGGGTCCGCCCGGCCATCGGCGTGTCCCGGTGATCGGCGGCGAGCTGGCGAAGGGCCTCGATCGTATCCGCCAACCGTTGTTCTATGAGAAAAAACGCGCTGCGGATCTGCAGAACGGTGGCCGTATCCATGATGTCCTGCGTCGTTGCTCCCCAGTGCAAATAGCGCCCGGCGTCACCGCAGGCATCGGAAAGCTGCTCGACGATAGGCAGGATCGGGTAACCGACGAGTTCTGTTTCCCGACGGAGCCTGTCGTGGTCAAAGTGGGCCGTTTCGGCGGCCTCCGCAATGCCGGCCGCCGCCGCATTGGGGATCAGACCAAGCCGAGCCTCGGCTCTGGCGAGCGCAACTTCCGTTTCAACGCAGCGCCGCACGAAAGCATCGCTTCCAAACACGTCACGCATTTCGTCATCGACGAAGCTTCCCCCGAACAGCGGGGAATCAAGGAGGGAAAGATTGCTCATGGACTGTCCTCAAGTACCGGTTTCGAAGAAACAACCGCCTCTACTTTCCCCGGTGGCGGGGTTAGTCACGTCGACGGCGACATTGTCCGACCCTTCTCGACTGACGCCGTCGACTAGAAGTTGAAACGTGCTGGTCATGGACGTATACTTTCCCGCAATGGCTTATCGCGTTGCGCACGTGCGGCTCAATGCCGGACGAGAGAGGCGACGATCGCCTGCGTGAAGGCTGGAATGTCGGAAGGCATCCGGCTGGTGATGATGTTGCCGTCGACCACCACCTCCTCGTCGACAACCGTCGATCCGGCGTTCCTAAGGTCGGTGAGGATCGAGTACCAGCCTGTGGTTTTTCGGCCGCGGACAACGTCTGCTTCGATCAATAGCCACGGGGCGTGGCAGATGGCCGCCACCGGCTTGCCCGCCTCGACGAAATCCTTGATCAGCGCAATGGCCAACGGCTCCATCCGGAGCTTGTCGGGATTAACCACGCCGCCGGGAAGAATTAGCGCGTCGAATTCCGTGACGTTGATGTCATCGAGCACCATGTCCGGAGTGATTGCCACCTCGGACACGTCAGAGTTTCCTGTCTTGGAATCGTAGTTTACGCCACGGATTTCCGTGAGTGTTGGGGCCGCAAGAACGACCTGCGCAGCAGCATCAAGCAGCGTCTGGCGCGGAATGTACAGTTCGGCGTCCTCGAAGCCGAAGGTGGACATGATCAGAATGCGACGACCGGAAAGCGTGTTCATTAAGTATCTTCTTGGTTTGCCAGGGGCAGCCACCACGGCACCTGCTGCGATTAGGACTATCATTGAACATGAAGATCGAAGGTTGCCGGATTCTCCCAAGAATTTGCCTAATCATCCAGACAGACTTGCGAGAGCCGCCGTGAAGTGGTTTGCTACTTTTCGACAGTTCATCACTGGAGAGTTTTGCAAATGTCCAGCACCCTGCTCGATTGCGTCCGCCGTTTCGCGGATGCCAATGCCGATCGGTTCGGTGTTGCGCGAACGCCCATCCCCGGCGTCTGTGCAATCCGCGCCACGACGCCCAGTGAATTGCAGTATTCAATTTCCCGGCCGCTGGTCGCCCTGATCCTCCAGGGAACCAAGCGCGTGACGATCGCCAACAAGACCTTCGATTTCGGTGCAGGGGAGTCTTTGCTCATTGCCGCGGATGTGCCGAATGCCAGCCAGATCACAAGAGCCAACTTCGGTGTGCCCTACTACTCGCTGGTTCTCGACATTGACCACGCGGTAACGGAATCCCTCGTCTTGGAGATGGGGATTGCCAGCGCTGAATCCGGCGAGCCAGTCCAGGTCGATCCGACGGAGACAGAGGTGGCTGACTCGGCACTTCGGCTCATGCGCCTCCTCGACCGGCCGAGTTCGGTTCCACTGCTTCAATCGCAGTTGATCCGTGAGATGCACTACTGGCTGCTCGCGGGACGGCATGGTTCGATCATCCGCTCGCTCGGCGTTGCGGACAGCCACGCAAACCGGATTGCGCGCGCCGTCGCGGTCATTAGAAGCGACTATGCGCAGACATTGCCCGTCGAGCGCCTGGCGGGGGTTGCGGGCATGAGCAATTCGTCGTTCCACCAGCATTTCCGTGCAATCACATCCCTCTCCCCAATTCAGTTCCAGAAGCAGCTTCGCCTCATTGAAGCGAGGCGAATGATGATCTCGGAAGGCAGCGCGCTTTCGAATGCCGCCTACGCAGTCGGCTACGAGAGCGTGCCGCAGTTCACGCGCGAGTACGGACGCATGTTCGGAATGCCGCCGGCCAGAGACGTGAAGGAAACACGAAACAGGCTTCAGGCCGCCGCGTAGCGGAAAGTGTTTTGGCACAGCATATCGTTCGAAACCAAGCGCACATCTCAGGCTCCGGCCCTCAGATCGTCCGGCCGCCATTGGTAGGGAACCCGACGCCGGTTATTAGTTCGGCTTCATCGGCGGTAAGCTAAAGTCCCGCGGCGGCGAGATCGGTGGGCCGGCACAATCGGTTGAGTGGGCCGGCACAATCGGGTGAGCGGAATGCTGGAGATAAATTTCTGCCGGCTCTCCGGCGTATCCTGAACACCTATCAGAGCGGCGTGGAACACACGATCAAAGTACGCCGCGTCCGCTTCCAGCAGTGGCTGATTGCGACGGGTGATGTTATTCGCCAATGCAGTATCAATCATGCTGATGCACGAATGGTGTCCTGCGGAGCATTCGCGTGATTGCTACCTAACCGAAACTTGGCCACAAGTGCATCGAGGCCTGCAGCTTCGTTGGCCAATGAAGCGATCGAGGCATTCGTCTCCTCTACCATCGCGGCGTTTTGTTGGGTCATATTACCCATTTGAGAAACGGCTCTGTTGACCTCGATCAAAGCGCCAGCCTGAGACTTTACCGACCCTGCTATCGTCGAAATATGTTGATGGATCATTCCCATCTGGGCTTCAATTAATCGCAAGGCATCCCCAGTTTCACCGACGAGTATCACGCCGCCCTGAACTTGTTTCTCCGAGTTTCCGATCAGTTGCTCAATTTCCTTGGCGGCGGATGCCGAACGCTGCGCAAGTTCTCGCACTTCGTGCGCCACGACTGCAAAACCCTTCCCGGCGTCTCCCGCTCGCGCTGCTTCTACGCCCGCGTTAAGGGCAAGGAGATTGGTCTGAAACGCGATCTGGTCGATGACCGTTGCAATACCCGAAATCTGTTTTGAGGACACTTCGTCTTGAAAGTGGATTTGGCGTCAGAGGCCGCGGCCGCAACAATGCGTTCGATTTCCATTGTTCGATCAGAATCGCTGCGAACGGTGTCCGTGATCTCGTTCAAAGCGCGCGACGTTTCCTCTAGCGACCCTGCCTGTCTCTCGGTCCTTATCGATAGGCTCGATATACCGTCACGAAGAGTTGTTGCTCCAGCTGCAATCTGTTCGGTTGAGATGGCAACCGAAGTGAGCGCCGCACAGAGACTTTCGACGGCTGCATTCAGGTCTTCTCTCAGTGCATCAAACTCAGCTGAAAACGGCTCGACGAGCTGGAAATCGAGGAAACCAGCAGCCAGACTTCTCAACCCTGCGGCCAGGCCAGATGTAGCCTTTGCCAGTTTCTCATTGGCAGAACGCTCAGCTTCCGCAGCGAGCTTTACGCGCTCCGACTCCAACGAGTTGCGCGCTTGTTCAGCTTGCTGTTCTATATCCAGCCGCTTGATTGCGGCTTTGCGGAAAATCTCGACAGCACCCGCAATCAAACCGATCTCATCTGCTCTCGCAACATAGGGAATTGGTCGATGCACATCGCCTGCTACAAGATCGTTCATCGACCGAATTATTCGCCTGACCGGGCGCGCTATCTGCAGCAAAACATAGATGGAAGCCGCGATAACAATTCCCATCAAAACGCCGATCATCGCAAGCACAAGTAATTTAGCCTCGGCCGCCGATTTGTTTGCTTGCTCGGCCATTGTTGTCGCACGGTCTTGCACCAGCCGTACGAGTTCTTCCGTCGCCTTGAAACCCGCCTGACCGGCCTCGACCGCATTTGCAAGCATTCCAGTGGCGGCATCCTGCATATTCATATGCGCAAAATTCAATATGCTCCCATCCAATTTCTCGAAGCCCTCAAATCCACTTCGAACGACAACAACGAGCTCCTTTTCCTGCTCACCGCTTATGCCCTTTTCGATGTCACCCAACGCACTTGTAGAATACGTCCTTATTTCCTCGACCTGCTTTTCGGCCACCAGGCGGACTTCGTCCGAAGTACCAGTGATCGACGTAAAATAGGCTGCCTGCAACTGAAGGAATTGAAGTTGAATGTTTTTCGCCGCCGCGAACCGAGGCATCATGTCATTGACCAATGCCTCTGAATTTCTCTGTGCTGCGTTGAGTGCAAGGCTAACCGTCATTGCCACGGCGCCAGAGACAGCAAGAATAATTCCGAATGCGCAAAACAAAGCGATTACAACACCGGATTGTTTTACTCGCCGCCAATACTTCATTTTGAGCCCCTAGATCTGGAAATAATAGGTATGCGCTGACATGGACAGCGACCATTGGTGCGATCATCAAGCCAAATGCGACCTGCGGACCAACGAAGTTCAGGCCAAATACAACAAACAAAGAGGCGAAGGATCTGCACGGCCATGAAGCCGATGACGGTCTGTGTACATCCACCGACGCCGCCAAGCAGTGACGCCCCCCCCCAAGTGCCACCGCCGAGAAGCGTCACGAGTGCCTGGCCTATGGTCGCCATTCCGAAGAACGACGCACTTGTTTTCCGGTTGCGATGCGGCGCGGAGCAATGCCGCATGGGCCGCAAGGGATTAACCAGACGTCACCGGAAGTTCCTTCCTGAGTTTTCTTCGAGAAGCGGATCCGGCTCGAACGCACTGTCAGGACCAGCACCAGGTCTGTCATCGCCCCGAAATTCAATGCCGACAGCAGGTTCGAGATCGGGAACATGGCCCCCGATGAAATCCGGAGCCGCGGGTCCCCGGTTCGAAGCTGGATACGCGATATCAAATCGTCGCTAGTGATGCGACGACTTGATCGGTCATATACCCGCTCGGTCAGGAGCCCCTGAGCCTAAACCGTCTTCGTGATCATATCTCCGCATTTCCAGCCGATCATCATTGACGGAACGTTTGTGTTGGAGGTTGTGATCGACGGCATGATCGACGCATCCGCCACCCGCAGCCCTTCGACACCGTGAACCTTCAATTCCGGATCGACGACCGCCTCCTCGCCGACACCCATCCGGCACGTCGATGTGGGATGAAAGTATGTGGCAAGCGACTTCGCCAGGAAGGCGCGCCATTCGGCATCGTTAAGCTCGCCGTCCTTGCCCGGAAGGCTTTCTCTTTTCCGAAAGGGGTCATAGGTCTTTGCCGCGCCGATCTCCCGGCAGATTTCCGTCGCGCGCTTGTAGGCGACCCAATCCTGATCCTCCTTCAGGTAGTTAGGTTCAACGATAGGCGCAGCCCTGGGATCGGATGAGGCGAGCTTCAGATAGCCGCGCGAATGCGGTCGTGAAACACCGGACAGGATGCAGTACCCATCCTCATAGTCGAGCTTGTGGCCAGACGATGCAAAGGGAAGCGACACATAGAGCATGATCATGTCGGGCGCGGGAAGACGGCTGTCCGAACGCTCCCACATATAGACTTCGGAATGGTTGTAGTGGGAGACCGGAACGGGCGCCTTGGCCTCGTAGTTGACGCCCGCACCCAGCACATGGTCCTGCAGCCCCTGGCCGACAGGCAGATCCACGTGCGGCTTGATGCCGATGGTCTTCAGATCCGCCGCAATGCCGATTCCGGACAGCATCAGAAGCCTGGGGCTATCGATGGCGCCGGCCGACAGAATCACCTCGCGCGCCGCCCTAATCGACACAGCCTCGCCATTGTGAAGATATGTTACACCCCTGCAACGCGTGCCTTCGAGATCAAGCTTCACTACCGGCGCATCCGTCAGGAGCGTGATGTTCCCACCCCTCATGGCAGGACGCAGAAATGCCGTGGCGGACGACTGTCGGCGCTGGTCCTTGATATTGAAGTCAACCCAGGCCTGGCCTTCCATACGGTCGGAGTTGAAGGACGGGGTTTCCTGGTAGCCAAGCGACGTGCAGGCGTCCATGAAGGCGACAGCGCCTTCATGCTTCTTGTCTCCGTTGGGCTGGCTGACAAGGATTGGACCGGAGGTGCCGCGGTTCCGCCCGCCGGGCTCATAAGTTTCCATTGCGATGAAGTGCGGAAGAACCTCATCGAACGACCAACCTGTGTTTCCGGCATAGGCCCAGCTGTCATAGTCGCTTCGGTGCCCGCGCGCGTATATCATGGCGTTGAGCGCCGAGGTTCCGCCGACGACATTGCCGCGCGGCCACCGGATTTGCCGGCTATCAGCGTAGTTTTGCGGCGTCGTATCGAACCACTTCGTGGCATCCGTGCCGAGAGAGTGGGTCCAAAGGCGCGCGTCATGCACCTCATCGAGGTCGTCCTCCCGGCCCGCTTCGAGCACCAGAATACTGGCGCCGGTCTTGGCAAGTTGATACACGACGGCAGATCCTGCAGATCCAGTGCCGATTACGATGTAGTCAAATGAATCTGCCGGCTTCGTGGCGACCTTTGTCGAGGCAGCCAAGGCGGTGCCTGACCACGATGTGGCCAATGCACCCGCCATGCCGGCGCTGGCGCCAAGTGCAAGAGCCCCTCGGACGAAGCCGCGCCGCGTCATCGCGCCCCTTCTATAGGCATCGACCAGCTGATCGAGATCGGACGGTTTGCCGCTACTGAAATACCCCATAGTTTTCTCCTCCCTTTGATACTTGATTGTCGCCAGCGTTCCGGATGTCGTGTCGCAGCCGAAATCACCAGTCGGCGATCGGCGTCAGATCTGCAGCCTTATCTCCGGGCTGCGGGCGTAGATCGCGACCATGGGTACGATCATCAGACCGAAGACCACCTGTTGCGCCGCGAAGCTGAAGCCGAGTCCCACGAGCAGAGACGTCAGCACCTGCAACACCAGAACTCCGATGACGGTTTGCGTGCTTCCTCCCGCCCCACCCAGCAACGAGGTGCCTCCCAGAACGACCGCAGCGATGGTGGTGAACAGATAGGAGTCGCCCACACCGACGAAGCCGCCGCCGGAAAAACCCAGCAAAAGGATTCCCGTCGTTGCGGCGAGAGCGCCGGAAAGGCAGTAGGCGTAGATCCAGTATCGGAATGCCGATATCGACAGTCGTGCCGCGGCGATGCGGTTGCCGCCGACCGCGTAGAAGCCGCGCCCGATCCGTGATCGTCTCATCAGGAAGGAGACCGCAATAGTGGCGCACACCCAGATCAGCACGACCGGCGGGACCGGCAGGCCGAATGTGGTTCCATTGGCGGCCGATATGTGCGCAAGAAGTGCGGGAACAGCTCCCATGACATTGCCGCCATAGGCGTTTCCGATGCTCGTGAGCACCTGGGAAAGCCCCACCAGTGTAAAGCCCACGCCAAGGCTGACAATAAGCGCTTGATTCTGCAGGCTGAAACTCAGAAGCGCGTTCAGCAGGCCGACGCCGGCGCCAACGAGAACGATCAGAACGATGGCGGGGAGTGCGGGAACTCCTGCCCCAAGAAGAGCCGCAAGTCCGATGTTGGCCGAACCGATAACGAACGGAATCGAGAGATCCAGTCCTCCTAACAGCGCCACGAAGGTCTGCCCCATCGCTGCCAGGCCGAGAAAGGCCGCGAGCAGAAGGATCGAGCGGATGTTCGAGCCCGAGAGGAAGCCCGGCACCAGCACGGCGCCGGCAAGGCATAAAGCTATCAGAATGGCAGCGCCAAAGACGACACCTTTGTGCTCTAGATTCCAGGCAAGTGGAAAAGGCCGCGTAACGCCAGGTATGGTTTCATGAACGGCCATCTGAGGCTCCTTTGACAGGTTTCGACCGAAAACGGATCAAGGTTGCAAGGAGGGTCAGCACCAGCACAAGGCCATACACCGCCTGGGTAATGAAGCCGGACATTGCACCGAAATTGAATGAGGACAGGAGGTTGGAGATCAGGAACATGGCGATGGCGCCCAGCGCGCTGCCGGTGGCGCTGCCCCTGCCGCCGGAAAGCGCGGTCCCTCCAAGTACAAGCGCCGTGATGGCCTGCAGCGTTATGCGATTGCCCTGGGTTGGATCGCCCGAACCGATGACTGCCGTCTGGCAGATCGCCGCCATCGCCGCGAGCAGGCCGCCGACGACATAGGCGGCAAGCCGCACACGGTCTGTCGCAAGGCCCGCCGTGTACGCGGTCCTTTCGTCGGCACCAAGCAACTCGATGTTGTCGAACAGGGCCGTGGAACGAAGCAGACCCCAGGCGAACCCCGAGATAAGCAGGATCGCCAGCACCGGCGAGAAGATCTCCGTGCCGAAGCCCCAATCTCCCAGCCATTCCGGCGCGCTGCCGGAGGGTCGAGGCAGAATGACCAGATCAAGCCCCGCGAGCACCATATAGCCCGCAAGCATGACGATGATCGGGCTTACACGGACGATCGTGATGACGGTGGCAAGCAAGGCATACCAGGCGCAGGCGGCAAGCATCGCGTAGGCAAAGACCATGACCGGGGTGCCGAAGCCATGCGGCTGCAGCCACGCGACGATCGTCACATTGATGAAGCCGATCAGCGGGCCGATCGAGAGATCGACACCGCCGCGTCCCGCCATCGCAATCGGCGTGATCGCCATGGCGGCGACAATCAGCGGAGCGCTGACAAGGATCGCGCCGGCTATGCCGTCGATCGTGAAAAGTTGCGGGCTGAAGACAGCCGACAGCAGAAGCAATAGCGCAACCAGACCGAGGGGCATGGCCAGACTCGTCCCCGCTGGCAGGCGTTTGAGAATGTCCGTCATCATGCCATCTCCTCAACCGTTATGGGCGAAACCGCGTCCGCCAGGCGCCCGAACATGGCGTAAAGCAGGGCCTCTTCACTGAGATCGCGGGATGGCAGGCTCCTGTGAAGAGTGGTCTGTACGAACACGTCCACCCGATCGGCGAAGTCGAAGAACTCCTCGATTTCCGAAGAGAGATAGATCACAGCTCCACCTGTCTGGGAGAACGCGACGAGCTGGCGGTAGAGCTCTTGTTTGGTGCCGATATCGACACCTCTTGCCGGATCGTTGAGTACGATCACTTTCGGCTGCGCCGCGAAGGCCCTGGCAATCAGGACCTTTTGCTGATTGCCCCCGGACAGCGAAGTGATTCTGTCGTTCGGCGGTCCCACCTTGATGCCAAGGCGGGCGACCTCTCGGGCGAACGATCCACGCAGCGAACCGGCATCTATCAATCCGGTCCTGTCCCGGTGACACCCATAGGGAGCCATAGCGAAGTTCTCGAAAGTCGAAAGCGCGGGGAAGATGCCTTCCTTCTTCCTGTCACCCGAAACATAGCTCAGCCCGGCGGCGCCAGCCTCTTCGATCGACCGGATTTCAATGGACTGGCCGTGGCTTCCGAAGATAGTGACCGAACCGCTGGAAGGAAGGTCGATACCGGCGACTGTGCGAATGAATTCGGCATGCCCGGCACCATCCAGGCCCGCGACCCCGACGATCTCGCCTTCCCGCAATTCGAAACCGAAAGGCGTCGTCTCGCGGGCCAATTGAAGGGCTTCGCAACGGAGCACAAGCGCAGAGGACGAACGCGCCGTTTTCGACGGATCGAGCTGCACCTTTGCCGGCGGTTTCTCCGCCGACATCAGCTTCAACAGATTCTGTTCGGTGATTTCGAATTTGGACAGCGTTCCCACCGTCCGGCCATCCCTGAGCACAGTCGCCTTGTCGGCGATCCTGACGAGTTCGGCGATGCGATGCGTGACAATCAGGATGCAGGCGCCGCCGTCGCGTAATCGGCGAATTTCCGCGTGAAGTCGCTCCGTTCCAGCGAGATCGAGAGCCGCCGAGGATTCATCCAGTATGAGCACCCTGGGCTGGATGCAAATGGCGCGGGCAAGCACGACCCATTGTTTTAGATGAAGCGGAAGATCTGAAACCCTCGCCGTCGGATCGACCGCCTGGCCGCTCAGCCGCTCCAGCAACGCCTTCGCTTCGGCGTTTCTTGCCTTCGCGGAAAGGGTGCGGCAAAGCAGGCCGTCGCTTCCTGCGAAGACGTTTTCAGCGATCGACAGCTGTTCGGCGAGCATCATTTCCTGAAAAATGGGAGCGACGCCGAGCCGCCGCGCATGGCATGGGTTACCAGGCGTCTCACCCAGCACGTCCACCGTCCCTCCATCGGGTGCGAGAACGCCGGATATTATCTTTGCGAGCGTGCTCTTACCGCTGCCGTTCTCTCCCACGATAGCGTGCACCTCGCCCATGTCAGCCGCGAGGCTTGCATCGGTGAGTGCGCGCGTCTCGCCAAACGACTTGCTGACACCCTGCACGAGAATGCCCGTCATGATCGATTCCTCCATAAAACTGGCGAGCGGGCTGAGACCCGCTCGCGAAAACCCTCAGTTGGTCGGCTTCCAGGTCAAGGGATCGCTGGGGTGCAGGAAATAGTCGGCGGCACGCTCATCGGGGAACCACCTCGAAATGCCGGGTTCGACGAAGGAGGGATCATCGATCGAGCAATCATCCGAAACCTTGGCCGTGTATTCGGCTGCGCTGACCCGGTAGACCGAGCGGATGATCGACTGCACCTTCGGTCCCTGACCCTGTAGGGTTCTCATCAGAACGTTGAAACCTAGTTCCATCTCGTCTGCCGGCGGCCACATGTGGAAGGCGTATTTCAGCCATTCAGGGTTCTTTTTCATGTAGCAGGCCGGTCCTGCCGCGCCCGTCTGCGACATGGGCATAACCTTGCGTCCAGACTGGAGAACCGCTTTGAGGACGCCGGTTTCCTGCGCGCCCTGAGTGATGATGCCGGCAAGCTCGACCGAATTCGTCGCAAGCCATTTCTGGACTTCCGTCTGGGCGATCTGGTCCGTCCAGTTGCCGGCGACCTGGCCGACAAGCTTGACTTCAGGAAACTCCGCGAGCGCTTTGCGGGCGCCATTGTCGAAGGATTCGGATGATGCCGCCCCGGGAATGCCGGAAACCAGCAGGAAATTGCCCTTGCCTCCAGTTTCCTCGATCAGTTGCTTGGCGACCTGGTATCCGCCGTCGGTATAGTTCGCGGAGGCGTTTATCGAATAAGGAGACGTCAGATATCCTGACCAGTTGATAACAGGGACGCCTTTTCTATAGGCATATTCGACAGCCCTGTTCAGTGCGACCGGATTCGAGCAGCATAGGATTATGGCATCCGCGCCTTGATCGACAAGCTGCCGGATTTGCTGGATCTGCGTGGCGTCGTTGAGATTGGACTGCGTCACGATGACGTCGTTGACGAGACCCGCTTCTTTGTATTTTGGGAGAAGCTCCTTCATCAAGCGATCCATGGCGGCGGCGCGATAGGTATTGCCCGCGTACGAGCTCGCATATCCGATGGTCCAAGGCGGCCCCTTGCGCGGTTTGAAGTCGCGATAGGCCGAAGCCCCCGTTGGTTGTTCCGGATCAAGCCCCTGGTAGTAGGCCGCGACATCCGGCGACAGTTCGTCGAGTCCTTCAGCCGCTACCTGACCTGTGACGGAGACTGCGGCAAAGATAGCCAATGCCGAGCGCAAAAGTACTTTCATGGTATTCTCCTCCCCAATGAAACGCGCCGGAGCGCAGACAAAAGTCTCCCCTGAGGCGCCGCATGCCTGCGGCGCCTCTTCCTTGATCGCATCGATGAACCGAATGGATTACTTCTTGAACATCAATGTCTTGGTGTTGGTGAATTCACACAACCCCTCCTCTCCGTTCTCCGCTCCCATGCCAGATTGCTTGTGCCCGGCGAGCGGCAGGGTGACGCCGTGGACCTGGATCTCGTTGACCCAGACGGTGCCTGTTTCCAACTGGTTGGCCACTTCGATCGCTTTCGCACGATCCCGGCCCCAGACGGATCCCCCCAGCCCGTAGTCCGTATCGTTGGCGCGTTCGATCACCTCGTCGAAGGTTTCGTAGGACAGCAGCGGCACGACGGGTCCAAATGGCTCCTCCCGCACGATCCGGCTGTCATCCGGCGGATTGTCAACGATTGTGACGGGGACGAAATTGCCCGCCAGGCTCTCGTCGATCTGGCCACCCAGCAAGACCTCGTAGCCCTTCGCGCGAATGTCAGCGAACATGTCGAGCAGTTTCCCGTACTGCATCTTGTTTTGAATGGGGCCGAGGTCGGTATCCGGCAACATGCCGTCGCCGACCTTCTTTTCCTTGGCAAAGGCAACGAATTTGTCGGCGAACTGACGATAGACCGACGAATGGATGAAAATCCGCTTCGGCGCGATGCACCATTGGCCGGAATTGCCGAACGCGGCCCAGAACAGTTGCGGGACCACTTCATCGAGATCGGCATCGGGCATGACGATGGCAGCGTCGTTGCCGCCCAGTTCGAGCGTGATCCTCTTGAGGTTAACGGAAGACGACGCCATCACCTTCTTGCCCGTCGCCGACGACCCGGTGAAGCTGATCTTGTTGATGCCGGGATGCTCGGTGATCCACTGGCCGAGATCGTTGCCGCCGGACACGAAATTCAAGACGCCCGGCGGGAAAATGTCCTTTGCTATCTCCCCGAACCAGAGTGTGCACATCGGCGTATAGGGAGACGGCTTCAAAACCATCGTGTTGCCTGTCACGAGGCACGGCGCGATCTTCCAGAGGCTCAGGAGAACCGGAAAATTCCACGGCGTTATCGCGCCGACGACGCCCAGCGGAGCGTGCTGCACTTCGACCGTATGCTGTTCGTTGTCTTCCAGAATCTCATTGTGCAGGCGCTGCTTGGCCATTCCCTTCAGCCAATGGATAGCGAGATCGACCTCTCGCGTCGCCAATGTATGCCGCGGCTTGCCCTGCTCGAGCGTGAGCATCGTGGTCAGTTCTTCGCGACGCTGCTCGATGACGTCGGCGAACCGGGTGATGTAGTCGCCCCGTTCGTCCCAACTCAGGCGCGACCAGGACTTGAAGGCTCTCCGGGCGGCGGCAACCGCAGTTTCAAGGTCCTGTCTGGTCGCATCCGGGGCGTGGGCAATGACCGTATTGGTCGCGGGATTGTAGATTTCAAAAAGGTTGTCAGAACCCTTAAGCTCGCCATCGATCAACATGCGGAAATCGTCCGCAATCACGGCTTCGGGCATTTTCGTCGCTACGTTCATTGTTTTCTCCTGTCGTTCACATGAATCGTCATGGATGTATTTCAGTCAGGCTTTCCCTACCGACATGATGGCTTTCCACCCTCAGATCGTCCTGCCGCCATCGATCGGGAACTCCACACCCGTAATGAACTCCGCCTCGTCGGACGCGAGGTAGAGCGCCGCGGCGGCGACATCCGACGGCCGGCACAACCGGCTGAGCGGAATGCTGGAGATGAATTTCTGCCGGTTCTCCGGCGTATCCGGCACCCCCATCAGAGCGGCGAGCAGCGGCGTATCGCCAGCAACGGGGCAAAGGGCGTTCACACGGATTTTCCAAGGCGCGAGTTCGGCCGCAAGCGATCGCGACATCAGGTTCACTGCACCTTTGGAGGCATTGTACCACGTCAGGCCCGGCCGCGGCCTGATCCCGGCCGTCGATCCGACATTGAGAATGACCCCTCCCCCGGCATCCCGCATAAGCGGCACGACCGCCTGCACGAAATGATAGATCGACTTCACATTGACCCTGAACACACGGTCGAAGGACGCCTCGTCCGTTTCCAGCAGTGGCTGGTTGGGATGGGTGGTGCCTGCATTGTTCACGAGGATGTCGGGTGTCCCGAAATGCCTGCTGGTTTCCGACACGACATTGGCGACATCGTCAGCCACGCCAACATCGGCGGCAACGGCAAGGGCGGCTCCACCGATCTCAGAAGCGACGCGCTGTGCTGCCTCCAGCCGCAAATCCGCGATCACGACACGTGCGCCTTCGGCAGCAAAACGGCGGGCCGTCGCTTCGCCGAAACCGCTTGCCCCGCCAGTTACGATCGCAATTTTGTCTTTCAATCTCATCACAGTTTTCCTTTCTCAAAACTTGGCGCTCGCCGGCGAGCGCCGCAGAACAGCGACGGTCCAGCCTCCGGCGAGGCATGATTGCTGGCATTTTTTCGGGATCGACCTTCAGCTCAGATAAAGCCGCTGCAGCCGTTCCTCGTTGATGTCGCCCGGCGGCGCGTGCAGGGCGACACGCCCCCGGGACAGGACGTAGACGTCATCCGCAATCTGCATCAGACGCGGCACGGTCTGTTCGGCAACGATGACCGTCATCCCGAGATCGCGATGCAGCCTCTCCACAATTTCGAAGACGGACTGGACCATCACCGGCGAGAGACCGAGACTGGGCTCGTCCAGCATCAGGAGTCGTGGTTGCAGCATAAGTGCCATACCAATCACCAGCATCTGCAACTGTCCACCGGACAGAAGACCTGCCTGCCGGTCGAGGAATTCCTCGAGGATCGGAAAGTATGACAGGACCAGATCGAGCCGCGCCGAGCTACCATTCGGATGACGAAAGGACGCGGCCCTGAGGTTCTCACCGACGGTGAGATTGCGGAAGCATTGCCGGCCATCCTGCACCAGGGCGATACCCGACCGCGTGATTGCCGCAGGGGGTTTGCCGCTCAGGGACGCGCCGTTGAACGCGACGCGTCCGTCCGAGATATCTCCCTGTTCAAAAGGGAGCATGCCCGCCACCGCTTTCAGCAGGGTGGATTTGCCCGCCCCGTTCGGCCCGAGCAAAGCCACGACGCGGCCTTCCGCAGCCTCGAAATCTATCCCATTCAGGGCAACGATGACGGAATCATAGCGAACGCTCATGCCGCTGACTTTAAGCATTGCGGGACGTCCCTTCCTTGAGATGCTTAATGGGCACCGATCCAGTCGCTTACGGGAACATAGGCACCATCCTTGATCTCCGTGATGCGCGCCTGGGTCGTGCCTTGGTGATTGGCGTAGGAGACGGGAGGGGTAATGCCGCCGGTATCGAGGCCTGTCAGCCCTTCCATCTCGTCGCGCACCGACTTGCGGAAAGCGACGATATCGTCCGGCACGCCGCCGGCCTTTTCGACAGCCTTGCGGATGGCTGCAACCATGGCGATGCCCTCGTACCAGCCCTTCATATAGAAGGGGTCCCGCTTCTCGATCTTGTTGTTTTCTTCGAACTTCTTCATGTCGGCCGTCGCCGGGATATCGGAGCCGAAATCGGAATAGATCTGGATGGCGCGAAAACCCTCGGCTGCCGGGCCAAGCTGTTCGATGATGGCCGGTGCGATGTTGTAGATGTTGCCGGTGAACAGGCTTGCCGGCAAACCGACCTTGGCGGCATCTCGCAGGATCACGAGAACCTGCGGGGTCGATGCCTGGATATAGACCGCATCGGGATTAAGGTTTTTGAGACGCAGGATCTGGCCGGTCAGGTCTTGGGTGTCGAACGGAAATTCGATCTGGTCCACCAGTTCCAGCCCGAGTTTCTCGATCTCACCCGATTTGCGAACGACTTCGACGGGCGCACGGCCGTATTCATTGTTGGCGTGCATGACCACAACCCGCTTGCCACCAGCCTCAGCGGCGGCCCGCAGGCCGATCAGCAATTGCTGCTCATAGGTCGGGCCTGCCATAAAGATGTAGGGCAGTTTGGCCGGGTCCAGCACCTCGCTGGCATGGGAATCCGTCATGAAGGGCACGGCATCGCTCTGGATCTGGTCACGCAATGCCTTGACGGCGCCTGTCGACCAGCCCTTGACGTAAACAGCGTTCTCCTCCCCCACGCAACGGCGATAGTTCTTCTGTTCCTCATCCAGCTTGTAGCGGCCGTCGAGAAGCAGCGTCTTGATCTTGTTGCCGGCGATGCCGCCCTGTGTCTGGTTGATGTACTCGATGTAGTCGCGGGTTCCGTAGGACATGCCGTTCAGCAGGGCGTCCGGCCCGGTGATGGTGCCCCACATGCAGACAGTGATATCGGCAGCGGATGCGCTGGATGCACCGGCCAGAAAAGTGCCGAGCATAAGGCTGTAGATGGTTTTCCTCATTGTATTCCTCCTCCTTGTGTTACTTATCTCATTCAGCCGGTTCGCTTGAGGGACGCAGGTCCATTGCTCCGGATGGGGTTTTCGCGGGTTTCGTGCCAGCGCCCCGCCAGCGCCGCCAGAGGCGGCTGGCCAGTGAATTGAGGCCACGGGGCTCGTAGATCATGAACAGGATGATCAGGAGGCCGAAGATCATCTCGCGAATGGCGGATGTCTGCGTGGCAGCGTTGAAGTACTCTCCCAGGCGCTGCACGACCTCCGGCAACAGCACCACGAAGAAGGCGCCGATCACCGCCCCCGGCAGGGAACCTAGCCCGCCGACTATGATCATCGCGACGTAGTCCACCGACAGCGCGATCTCGAATGCCTCCGGAGCCGCGATCCGTGTCGTGAAAGCCAGAAGTCCACCGGCAATACCGGCCAAAAAACCAGAGATAGCAAAGGCCCAGAACTTCGTGCGGGCCACATTGATACCCATGCCGCGAGCGACCATTTCGCTGTCACGGATCAGGATGAAGCGGCGGCCGAGATCCGTGCGCAACAGCCGGGAAACACCAATCAACGACAGAACGAGCAGGATGATTGAGACGGCCGCATAGCCGCGGTCGGTCGAGACGCCGAACCCCAGGAAAGGCGCGGGTTCGATGAGGAGACCAGAGACCCCATGGGTCAGCGGCTCCAGCAGCCGGAAGAGATATTCCAGAATGAACTGGGCTGCGAGGGTTGCGATGGCGAAGTAGAGACCGCGCAGCCGAAGCGCCGGCAGCCCGATCATGACGCTGATCAGCGCCGTGACGAAACCCGCACCGGCGAGCGCCACGACCATATCCTGACCGGCATTGCCGAAATTTCCGGCAGCATAGGCGCCAACGCCCAACAGTCCGCCATGAGCAAAGGAAATCTGGCCGCAATAGCCGATCAGGAGATTAAGGGCGAGCGCACCGATCGATGCGATCGCAACCACGTATACGATGTAGGCACTATAGCGGCCCAGGCCGGGAAGCAGCAGCAGAATGCATGCCGCGACCGCCAGCAGGATAAGGATTTGCCGTAGAGTCATGACTACACCCGTTCCGATTCTCTAGTGCCAAAGATGCCCTGCGGACGAACCAGCAGAACGAGGACAAGCAACGCATAGGGAATGACCTGCTGAAGCGCGCCGACAGAGTAGATTTCCGTGTACTCACGCAGCACGCGTTCGATAGCCGGCGTCAGCATGCCGTCAGTCAAAGCCTGCAATACGCCGAGCACGACGCCGCCGACCACAGCCCCCACGAGGCTGGTCATGCCGCCAAGTACGATGACCGGGAAGGCGACGAGGCCGATATTCGACAGGTTTACGGAGAGGCCGTTGAGCGATGCGAGGAGCGCTCCGCCCAACCCCGCCAGCATTGCCGATGCGACCCAGGCAATTGTCACCTGCCTGCTCACATCGATGCCGATCGCAAGTGCAGCACGGGTATTGTCCGCCGTGCAACGCTGCATGAGGCCAAGCGGCGTATAGCGATAGAACGCCAGAAATGCCGCACAAAGAACCGACGATAGCAGGACTGCCGCTATATAATTATAGGTCATGAAGATGCCGCCCAGTTCGATCACACCGGCCGGGAACAATTGCGGAAAGGCAAGCTGGTCCGGTCCCCAGATGAACAAGCACACGGCCCGGAAGGTGATGAGGATGCCGAGCGTCACCATCATGACCGCAACGACCGGCGCCTTCAGCATGGGCCTCAAGATCAGGATCTGAGTCAGCGCACCCACCGCGCCCATCAGCACCACCGCAATCAGCAGACCGAGCGCGGGATGAAGGCCGGCCTGAGCAAGGGCATAGGTGAAGAACGCCCCCAGCATGGCGTACCCGCCCTGGGCGAAATTGACGACACCGGAGCATTTGTAGATCAGCACGATACCGAGCGCGATCAGCGCGTAGACGCTTCCAACAGCAACGCCGGCGATAACGAGTTGCAGGGTAAACATCACGCATCTCCCAGATATACGCGACGGACCTCGGGATCCGACTGGACACCTGCGCCTGACCCTTCGAAAATCTTGGCGCCTGCCGCCATCACGACGATGCGATCACAGGTGCTCATGACCACGTCCATCTTGTGCTCCACCATCACGACGGCGCAGCCCAGTTGATCACGAATGCGCTTGACGAAGCCCGCCAGCGCGAAGGCCTCGGCCGGCGCGACGCCCGCCACCGGCTCGTCAAGAAGAAGCAGGTCCGGCTCTCCGGCCAGTGCGCGGGCAATATCCACAGCCTTGCGATGCCCGTAGGAGAGCACCTGCAACGGGCTGTCGCGGTGATCCGCAAGTCCGAGTGGCTCCAGGAATTTGTCGGTCAGATCATTGTCCTGGCGACGGTTGCCGAAAAAGAACTGACGCAACCCACCGCTCGGCTTGCGAACCGAGCGACCGACCTTGACTATATCGAGCACCGTCAGATCGTTGAGCGAGGCAACATTCTGGAACGTTCGACCGACGCCAATGCGGGCGAGGTAACTGGGGGATCGGCCGACGATCTCCTCGTCATGCCACCGGATCGAACCTTCGGCAGGAATGTAGGTTCCGGAAATCGCGTTGACGAACGTTGTCTTGCCCGCTCCGTTCGGCCCGATCAGGCCAACGATTTCACCGGGGCGGACATCAATCTCCATTTTGTTTACGGCTACGACGCCCCCGAAGCGGATCGTCACGTCACGAGCGGTCAGCATGGCCTGTCTCCTTCCATGTTCCCGACTGCCAGCCACCCGTTCCTTTGAGAACAGGCACGAACCGGCAAACAAGGTCCTCGCAGGTTCTTCATTTCATCTCCTCCCAAAAACAGTGCCGCGGCCTCCAGCCGGCAGATACAGTCAGCGGTAGCTGACGAACTTCGTCTTCTGGTACGGCGTGAGAATCTGCTGGCCCCCTTCCGTCCCGTAGCCGCTCTCCTTCCAGCCGCCCAAAGGTACCTCCGGCAGATGGGTGGGAACGTCATTTACGCCCACCGTTCCGACCTTCATCGCATCGGCAAGACGGCGCTGGCGGGCCGCGTCGTTTGTGAAGAGATAGGCTGAAAGACCGAACTCGAGACTGTTTGCCTGGTGCACCATCTCGGCCTCGTCATCGAAGCGGAGGATGGCAGCAACCGGTCCGAAGGGCTCTTCGTGCAGGATCCTGGCCTCGGGCGGAATATCGGTCAGCACGGTCGGCGCGTAGAAGTATCCGCTATTGCCCATGTGCTGCCCGCCGGTGGCGATTGTCGCTCCTTTCGCACGAGCATCCTCGACCAGATCGGAGATTGCCTGAACACGGCGCACACTCGCCAATGGCCCCATCTGGCTTTCTTCCGCCGTTCCGGCACCAACGCGAATCTTCGCGGCGCGGGCAACGAAGCGCTCGACAAACCTATCGTGGACCTCGCTCTCAACAAAAAACCGGGTCGGGGACAGGCAGATTTGCCCGGCATTGGTGAATTTCTTCGTCACCAGGAAATCCGCGGTCGCTTCGGGGTCCATGTCCTTGCAGACAATGACCGGTGCATGCCCGCCCAGTTCCATGGTGACAGGCTTCATGACCTTGCCGGCCTCGGCAGCCAGCATCTTACCGACCGGAATGGAGCCGGTGAACGTGATCTTGGAAATCTGCGATGCGTTGATCATGTGCGATGACACATCGGCCGGGGCACCGAACACGACACCGACCGCAGCCGGGTGAACACCGGCATCCAGCAGGGCCTGGACCAGGCCGAGAACCGAGCCGGGTGTTTCTTGTGAAGGTTTGCAGATGATGGAGCAACCTGCGCCGAGCGCGCCAGCAAATTTCTTTGCCGCCAGAGCCATCGGGAAGTTCCAGGGTGTGAAGGCCGCCACGACGCCAATCGGATGCGTCTCGATGACGATGCGGTTGGCTAGGTCGCGACCGGTCAGCACGTCGCCCGTGATACGCCGCGCCTGTTCAGCGCCCCACTCCATAAAATCGGCCGAACGATCGACCTCGGCAATTGCCTCCCGCAGCGGCTTGCCCTGCTCCCTGGTCATCGCCAGCCCGAGAGTTTCCTTGCGCTCGCGCAGGATGGCCGCCGAGCGGTGCAGGATGGTGCCACGTTCCCACGTCGGAACCGCGCTCCATTCCGCCAGACCGCGCACGGCGATATTCATGGCATCATCGAGATCCTGTTTGCCGGCGTGGGTCACCCTACCGAAAGCCTGCCCTGTCGCAGGATCGAAGACGTCTTCCCAGACCCCCTCGTTTCCTGCCCTTTCCTTGCCGTCGATCAAAAGCTTAAACTCGGACATGCGTCGAACTCCTATTTACTGTTGTTTGCAGCAACCGGCCTCAAAGGCGACGGGACCGCGGTCGAGTTGTGTTTGCTCAGCCGGTTCGGATCGAGCGCCTGGGCGAGATAGGCATCATAGTCGGCAACACTCATTGCACCTTCGCGTACGATCACATCACGCATCGAAAGCTCTTTCGTGGATGCCTCCCGCGTGAGATGTGCAGCAGCGTCGTATCCAATGACGGGCGCCAGCACGGCACCCAGGACCGGGGACCGGTCGAGCGCCAGCCGCAGCCGGTCGCGATTTGCCTGCAACCCTTTGATGCAGCCCGAAGCAAGAACACGTTGCGCATCGGCGAGAAGGTAGACGGAATTGAGCACTTCGTTCAGGATCAGCGGCTTAGTGGTATTCAACTGCAGCGTGCTTGCACTGTTTGCAGCGATGACAGCGGCGGAATTTCCGATCACACGCAGGCAGACCTGGATAACCGCCTCGCAGACCGTGGCATTGCGTTTTGCCGGCATGATGGAAGATGACAACCCCTCATCCGGCAAAGACATGGACGGTGACCCGCCAAGACTGGAGGTCAGAAGCCGTATATCATTGCAGATTTTCAAGAGAGCGGTGGCAAGGACGTTCAGGGCTCCGCAAAGCCCGACGAAAGCATCGTGCGACGCCATGAACTGTGAGGGCGTCGGGCTTGCGCGCAGGGGTCTTCCGACAAATGCGCCAAGGCCATCGGCGACTAACCCCGCGAAATCGGAATGGCTGTTTATCCCACTACCGCTGGCGGTCCCGCCTTGCGGCAGTTCGCACAGGCTGACGGTATGAAACTCCAGCGCAACCCAGCTGGACGCAACCTGTTTCTCCCACGTGTAAAACTCGCTTCCGAGCGTCACGGGAAGGGCGTCCTGCAGGTGGGTCATCCCGAGCTTGACGTGGTCGCGGAATTCAACGGCCTGCTCGGCGAGCGCCGATTGCAATACCGCCATCGCCGGCGCCAACACTCCGAAAACGGCCCTGATCGCACAAACGTGCATGATCGTCGGAAACGTATCGTTTGAGGACTGACCCAGGTTGACATGGTCGTTGGGGTGGATCGGGGACCGGTTGCCAAGAGGCTCGCCCAGCAGCTCATTGGCGCGGTTGGCGATGACCTCATTCGCATTCATATTGGTTTGCGTACCGGAGCCGGTCTGCCAGACGCCAATCGGGAACTGATCGTTGAAAGCGCCGTCACGCATTTCCAATGCGGCCCGGATGATCACCGTCGCAAGCCTCTCCGGGAGCAGGCCTAGGGAGAGGTTTGCCTGGGCAGCAGCGGCCTTCTGCGCTCCGAAAGAGTGAATGACATCTACGGGCAGGCGCTCGCTGCCAATAGCAAAAAGGCGACGCGCGCGTTCTGTCTGCGGCCCCCAGTAAGCGGAAGCCGAGATTTCGATTTCTCCGTAGGCGTCGATCTCTTTGCGACTTTTCATGTGTCGAACCTCTTGATTAACGGCAATTTGTTCTATTGTTCGTACAATGTCAATCGGAAATGAAAAATCTGTTTCGCCGCCGCCTAATTTCATCTCAACAACAACTTACCTGCATGATTTAACGGGCTTTATTCGCTCTCCATCAAACCCATGGATAGGTTTGAAGGGTCGGTTCCTGCGACACCAATTGAAAAAAACAGGGCTGATTGCCATTATATAGGATTGTGCGTACAATGGACTGAGGCATATCGGAATGCCTAAGAACGAAGTTTCCGCGTACCGCATGAGGTCAGTGAGTCTTGGGCCGAAATCAGAGCCAACCCAAATATCGGATTGTCGAGGAATATCTGAGGTCTCAGATTTTATCCGGGCAAATACCCGTCGATTCCCTTCTGCCGACGGAGGAAATGCTCTGCGCACGCTTCGGCGTAAGCCGCGCAACGGTTCGCACGGCACTGAGCAATTTGCAGGCGGACGGTCTTATCGTACGAAGCGCTGCAATCGGATCACGCGTTGTAGCCTCGGTCAAGCGACAAGCGTTTCAAGCTGGCTGGAACTCAGTCGAAGATCTGCTGCAGCATACGACAGCCATCCGACTGCATGTAAAGACGATAAGCGAGATCATCCTGGACAGGGAAACCGCAGATGACATCGGATTCGGCGTCGGTCGCAGCGTCGTGCGAGTGGAGGGCATTCGCTGGAACGAAGTGGAGACGGCAGCCCCCATCTGCCTTGTCGAGATTTTTTTCGACGCCCTCTTTAGGGGGATCGTTGACGAGATCGGCGTTCATAACCGACCAGTCGCCGACCTTATCAACGAGAAGTATAACGTCCGGATTGAAAAAATCCGCCAAGAGATATCCGCCTCACAGCTCCCGCTGCAGACCGCCCGTGCACTGTCCGCGATCGAAGGCTCCCCCGCACTTGTCATCAAACGTTGGTATTTTGACGCCAACAATCGAATGTTTCAGGTTACACGCAGCTTATATCCTTCCGATCGGTTTCAATACGTCGTCGATTTTGGCAGAGCACATGACTGAGGCTATCGCCATCTTCACCGAAAAAGAATGGCATTGGGTCGCCACGTCCGACAGACGGCCCGAGCAGACGACACAACCAAGCGGCTTATGACCGTGCCGGGCATCGGTGTGGAAACAGCACTGACCTTCCGCCACACCATCGATGATCCGTCTAGCCTCTGAAATGCAGCATCCGTAGGTGCTGACCTGGGCCTAACCCCGCGACGAAAACAATCCGGCGAAACGGACATAATCGGCCAAGTCTCCTGATGGGGCGATCGCCTGCGAACTTATCTCTTCGAGGCGGCCAGCCTGTTGCTCTATCGGACTCGGCGCTGGTGCGCGCTGAAAGCGTGGGCTGCGGTGGCGAAACGCAAGGAATGAAAAAGCACAGGTCGCAGTCGCGTTAAAATTTGCCGTCGTCCTGCACTGCCTGGATCGACCGCACGGCGCTCGACACGTTTAGGCATCCGACCCGAACATCATGATGAGGCCATGACCTCGAAAAGGACCCCAACCCCGGCACGAACAAACAGGCTTGACTAAGTCCCGCAGTTAAAGGGCCGAAACACAGCCGGCTTCAAATCGGAGTGCCGGGCGAAATGGAGTCAGAATGGGCGGGCAGATCTGCGTCGGAATCAGTGGCCGAATTCATGGGAACCCGCAATGTTGTCCAGGGTGATCTCGCCAAAACGTCTGTAGAATAGTGTTGACGCCTCTGCCATGGTGTCCGCCAGAACGGCATTGACGTTCCTCTCGACGAGGCATTCCGGATGGCGGCTGCGGTTGCCGATCGCGAACAGGTTCGGACGGCCAAGGGCTTCGTAGACGGCGAGGAGGGTGATTTTGTTGAGCGGACGCGTCAGCCGCCATCCTCCGCCATGCCCCTTGTCCGAGCTAACGATGCCAGTTTCACGCAAACCTGCCATCGTGCGCCTGAACACCGCCGGGTTGGTACCCATGCTGCGTGCAAGCACCTCCGATGTCAGCGGTCCATCCACCATGGCCATGTGCAGGAGGACGTGAAGCACGTCTGAAAGCCGGGTGTCCCTGTTCATCGTCTGACCTCGCCGTTTGACGCAGCCCGCTACAGGCCATTGCTTTACGTATCATTCACTGCTACATAATCCCCGCGATCATGTAACATGAACTGATACGTCGACAGCCGCCCGATGTCCACCACTGCGACCCGCCATCGCGAGAACGAAGGGGATATTTAAATGCAGTATGACGCAATCATCATCGGCGGCAGCTTCGCCGGCCTGTCGGCCGCCCTCTATCTCGCGCGGGCCCGCCGCTCCGTGTGCGTCCTCGACACGCGTAAACCTCGCAACCGCTTTGCCCGCGCCTCGCACGGTTTCTTTGCGCAGGACGGGAGCGATCCGCTGATCATGCTCGACAATATGCGCAGGCAGGTCGAGACCTACCCGACATTGCGTATCCTGGAAGAAGCGGCCACGGATGCGCGGAGGGAAGACGGTCGCTTTAGCGTCAATCTGGCGAATGGCGAGACCGTGATCGGAATAAACCTTCTGCTTGCATTCGGAATCAGGGACCTTCTCCCTGAGCTGCCCGGACTCGCCGAACGCTGGGGCCACTCCGTCCTCCATTGTCCCTACTGTCACGGCTACGAGTTCAGCGGGAGGCGGCTTGGCGTGCTGAACATGTCGCCGATGTCGGTGCACCAGGCCTGCCTCATTCCGGAATGGGGACCGACCACCTTCTTTCTCAATGGCGGGACCCTCAACGCTCAGGCGACTGCCGATCTTGAGCAGCGCGGCGTCACCATAGAGACCGTTGCCGTGGAAGGACTTGTCGGTGAAGGACGAAACCTCTCCGCGATCCGGCTTGCGGACGGGCGCGAGAAGCCGCTGGACGCGCTATTCATCGGCCCTTCCTACCGTTTCAACAGCGATCTCGCCGAACGGCTCGGCTGCGCGACGGAGGCCGGCCCGCTAGGATCGATGATTACAGTCGACGAGATGAAGGCGACGAACGTCCGCGAGGTCTATGCCGCCGGAGATGTCACTCGCATGGGCCATACTGTCACCTTCGCCTGTGCCGACGGAGTCATGGCCGCTCTAGCGATCCATCGCTCGCTCGTATTCGGATCGGGTGAATGATGCAGGACAGCCACTCTCATTTCGCCAATCCGGCCGCTATCGAATCCTACGCAAGGGATGTTCCGCTGAGGGTGCCGGGCCTCCACGACCTCCATCGCATGACGATGCTTCTCCTTGCCGAGGAGGCATCCGAGACGGCTCACATCCTTGTCGTCGGCGCCGGGGGCGGGATGGAGACGAAGTCGCTTGCCGAGGCGCAGCCCGGCTGGCGCTTCGTCGGAGTCGATCCGTCCCCCGCCATGCTGAACCTGGCACGCCAGACTGTGATGCCGTTCGCAGACCGCGTCGACCTCTTGGAGGGCACGGTTGACCGGGCTCCGGACGGCCCTTTCGACGGTGCGACCTGCCTTCTGACGCTGCATCACATGAACCGCAGCGAGCAGATGCATACGCTGCGGGGCATCCACCGCCGCCTCCGCCCCGGCGCCCGGCTAGTGATAGCGAACCATTCTGCCCCCGGACCTGATCCGGATTGCTGGATGACGCGCACCGCCGCCTTCGCCCTACGTGATCGCCCGGACTGGGCGAAAGCTGCGGCCGCCGCTAAGACGATCGGCCAGCGCCTGACGCTACTAACCCCGCCCGAAGAAGAAGACATGCTCCGGGAGGTGGGTTTCGTCAATATAGGCCTGTTCTATGCCGCGTTCTCGTTTCGGGGTTGGGTTGCCACTGCCAATAACGGCAATGAAACTCCCACACAAGGTTAAGGGCCGGCCACAGCAGGTGCTATCGACGCCAATCTGCCGTGGCAACCAGTAACCAGCCCGCTTGCCCTGGATGTCCTCGACGACCTCGTTGTCGCTGAGATCCAAAGCGTAGGCCATCGATCGGTAGTAGCAAGTGCTCCTTCGTTACGATTACGCCTTCTTCAGGTCGTCAGGCAAGCCGTCCTTGCCCAAAACCTCCGATAGATCACGACCCGTTCTTCGTGCAGGAGCGTCAGTTGGCCAAAGCCGCCTCGATCACGCGTACGATCACTGAGGCGACTCCGCAATGTTGAAGTCACACTTGCGACTGACGGGGTGACGAGCATGGCCGTCACCGCCGCGGCCAGCGGACTTGGGTTCAAGATTGGTAGTTGCCGCTGGTCAAGCATCTTGAGAATGCCTTCCGCGCGCTGAAGGCCTTATCTGCAGACCGAAATCCTCCGCTGGCTACCACTTGCGTTACCTTCAGGGCAACACCCGTACCGACTCTTTGCGTCTTCCTTAGGCGGCAGGTTTGAATACCTTCAAAGCATCGTCTGCCAATCGCGCATCATTATTGGAAAAAGCGACAGGCGCGCCAGTCCGGGAGAGCCGGCGCAAATGGAGGGGAATACTGTGAAAGTACGAATTTATAGCGCGGCATTGGCCGCGCTGACAATGGCGATCACCCCAAATTGGGGAAGCGCTCATGAGAGTTCCACGCTCGCCAAGGTGAGAGCGCGGGGCGAACTTATCTGTGGTGTCGGCACCGGCCTAGCAGGATTTGCACTGCCGGATTCGGACGGCAACTGGCAGGGCCTGGACACCGACTACTGTCGTGCGTTGGCGGCCGCGGCGATCGGCGACGCCAGGAAGGTCAAATTTGTGCCCTTGACGGCTAAGGACCGCTTCGCAGCAATTCAGGCCGGGCAGGTCGACGTACTCGCGAGGACCACAACCTGGACACTCTCTCGCGACACAGCCAACGGTCTCGATTTTCGCGCTGTCGATTTTTACGACGGACAGGGATTTCTTGTCAGAGCCGACAGTGGCTTGACATCTGCAGCTGAACTTGACGGTGCCAGTATATGCCTAACGCAGGGATCGACGGCCGAACTTAACACTTCCGACTACTTCCGAGCGAAAGGCATGAAATACAAGCCGGTGACCTTTGCCACGAGCAGCGAAACGGTAAAGGCATATGAAAGCGGACGCTGCGACAGCTATTCGAACGATTCCTCGGCGCTTTATGGTGAACGTCGCAGAATGGCCGAACCGGACAAACATGTCGTTCTCCCGGAGATCGTCTCGCGGGAGCCTTTAGCCATCGGCGTCCTGCAGGGCGACAGCCAGTGGTCAGATCTTACAGCCTGGCTACATTTCGCGCTGCTTATCGCAGAGGACAACGGCATCACCCGCGACAATGTTGAAACCTACCTGACGAGCGAAAATCCGGAGATCCGGCGCCTTCTTGGCGTCGAAGGCAATGTTGGCGAACTTCTGGGCGTGAACAAGGACTGGGCGCTACGCGCTATCCGTGCCGTGGGCAATTACGGCGAAATGTACGACCGAAATCTCGGTTCCGGGTCGCCCTTGAAAATTCCGCGAGGCCTGAATGCTCTCTGGAGCAAGGGAGGCCTGCAATACGCTCCCCCGCTTCGATGACAGCGAAGGCCGGCAAATGACCGATGACGCCCACAAGCGGTGGGCTCGCAACAGTAAGACGATGGGAAATCACATGTTCTCGCGGACATCCACGAAGTCCCGGCGGGGCCAATCGGCCACCGCGAAGGAAATATTGTGGCAGGCGATTCTGCTTATTGCGATTGCCGGGCTGGTTGGGGGCGCGTTATGGAATGCTAGCGGCAGCCTTGCGGAGCAGGGGGTCGCCTCTGGATTCGGGTTTCTCGGCCATACCGCCGGCTTCGACGTCAGTCAGAGCCTGATCCCTTTCAGCGCAGTTTCGACCTATGGACGCGCCTTTTTAGTTGGTCTGCTGAACACGGTCGAAGTCACCGTGATTGCCATTCCTCTTGCAACTATTTTGGGTTTCATCATCGGCATTTCCCGGCGATCGTCCAATTGGTTGCTGAACCGTGTGGCTGCCGCCTATGTGGAAGTCTTCAGAAACACGCCATTACTTCTCCAGCTTCTGTTCTGGTACAATGCCGTATTGGCGGCTCTCCCGGCGAAAGCCTTGGAAAGTCTGCACCTCGGCAACATTATCTATCTGAACCGTCGCGGACTTGCTCTTCCACAGCCGGTCGTTCAGGATTTCGGCGGCGCCTGGCTCTTGGTCGCTGCAGCAATCGCGGGGTTGTTTATTTTGACCGCACGTCTTGCTCCATTATGGCGGGCAAGAACAGGGCACTTCTTTCCGCATCGTTCCGCGAACCTGTTGATCCTCTTCAGCCTACCTATGGCTTTCTGCCTTGCTATCTACCTGACGACTGGCCGCTCACCGATCCTATTCAATATTCCCGTGATGGGACGGTTCAGCGTGGATGGAGGATGGCAGCTTTTGCCTGAGTTGGTGGCGCTTCTCATAGGCCTGATCTTCTATACGGCTTCATCGATTGCCGAAGTGGTCCGGTCCGGCTTGGCCGCTGTACCCAAGGGTCAGTATGAGGCCGCCCGCTCGCTTCATCTTCCACCGGGAAAGATAATGCGTGAAGTGATCTTGCCGCAGGCCATACGTGTCATCATTCCACCCCTTACCAACCAGTATCTCAATCTCCTCAAGAACTCTTCACTGGCGGTGGCAATCGGCTATCCCGACCTCGTGCAGATTTTCGCCGGGACCGTGTTGAACCAAACTGGTCAGGCAGTTGAGATCGTCTTCATGACCATGGCGGTCTATCTCACCATCTCGCTTCTTACGGCACTCGGGATGAACGTCTATAACCGCCGCATCGCTACGGTGGAAAACTGATGTCATCCGGTACCTATCGACCCGAGCCCTTGCTGCCCTTGACCTACTGTCAGAGCGAACCTCACCCGCCTGCCCCGCCGCCGCTTGTTGATCGAGGCTGTTTCAATTGGCTTCGCCGCAATCTCTTTCCCAACTGGCGGCAGTCCCTCCTGTCGATTTTGATCTTCTCCCTTCTCGCAGGCACAGCTTGGCACCTGGCCAGGTTCCTGTTGGTGGACGCGGTATGGTGGGGTGACACTGGCGAGGCATGCCGACCCTCGGATGGGCGCCCTGTGGGTGCGTGCTGGGCGTTCATTGCTGATCGCTACAAATACTTTATCTACGGGTCCTACCCGCTCGATCAGCGATGGCGTGTGAACACGTTCTTTATCGCCGGCGGCCTTGGCCTCGCTTATCTGCTGTGGCCGCGTGCTCCGTTCCGGCGATTGGGCCTAACTCTCGTTATTGTTGCCCTTCCGTTAACCGGCTTTATCTTTCTAAGCGGCTGGGACGCGGTGGGGCTGCCGGATGTTCCTACAAATCTGTGGGGCGGACTGATGGTTACTATCGTGGTCGCCGCCGTCGGTATCGCCACCGCCTTGCCGGTCGGGATATTGCTTGCTCTCGGGCGTCGCTCACATTTGGTGATCGTGCGGTGGTTGAGCATCGGATTGATCGAGTTGCCACGCGGCGTCCCTTTGGTAACCGTGCTTTTCATGGCGAACACGATGCTTCCGCTTTTCCTCCCGACCGGCCTCAACCCTGACAAGCTGGTGCGGGCTCTGGTCGGTATCACGTTCTTTGCGGCGGCTTATCTTGCGGAAATCATTCGTGGTGGACTGCAAGCCATCCCGCGAGGGCAATATGAAGCGGCATCGGCATTAGGCTTAGGCTACTGGAAGACCATGGTTCTCATCATTCTCCCGCAAGCCCTCAAGGTCGCCGTTCCGAATATCGTCAGCATTAATATTGGCCTCTTCAAGGACACGTCGCTCCTTTTGATCGTCGGGATATTCGACTTCCTGTCGACCATTGAAACGGCGCGCATCGATCCCCGATGGGCCGCGCCCACGATCAGCACGACCGGTTATGCATTTGCCGCTGTTGTATATTTTAGTTTCTGTTTCGGCATGTCGCGTTATGGCGCTCTGATCGAACGCCGATTGTCTCGTGATCACGGAAGGTAAGAGAATGGCCGTGACCAAAACGCCTATCCCAGCCAATTCTTTCGCGGTGCAGGTTCGTGAACTCTCCAAATGGTTTGGAAACTTTCAGGTTCTGAACCGTATCGACCTCGATATTTCCGTTGGTGAGAAGGTCGTTATTTGTGGCCCGTCCGGATCAGGCAAGTCCACGCTCATTCGTTGCATAAATCAGCTCGAACCTTTCGAGAGCGGTCGGCTTCATGTCCATGGCGTTGAGATGTCGGGAGCGCGAAAGGACGTGCAAATGGTAAAGCAACAGATCGGCATGGTATTTCAGCACTTTAACCTGTTTCCTCATCTGAGCGTCATGGAAAACTGCGTTCTGGGACCGATGACAGTCAGGGGATTGTCGCGGCGGCAGGCAGAGGATGTTGCCGATCATTATCTCGCGCGTGTCCGAATTTCCGAACAGGCATCTAAATTTCCGGGTCAGCTTTCGGGCGGCCAGCAACAGCGTGTGGCCATCGCCAGAGCCCTCTGCATGGAGCCAAAAATTCTGCTCTTCGACGAACCGACCTCCGCGCTCGATCCGGAGATGGTGAAAGAAATCCTGGATACAATGACAGATTTGGCAAGAGACGGCATTACGATGATCTGCGTTACCCACGAGATGGGCTTTGCGCGGCAAGTCGCTGATAGAGTAATCTTCATGGACAAAGGGCAGATCGTGGAGGTTAACAGGCCGGATGTATTTTTCAAAATCCAGTCCAATGAACGCACCCGGCAGTTTCTCGCGAACCTCGTTCGCTGACCGTCCATCACAATTATAATCCCCTGATGCGTGCTATTGTGTTGGGGTGTTGCTTTCAAGGCAATGCATGCATTCACAAGCTGCTGCTTCCGCGAAAACCCATCGCCCGATACAGGCCATATCTTGTTTGGCGCAAAGTGGGGGTGGATCGTGCGAATACTTGTAGCGGGGTTTGAACATGAGACAAACACGTTCGCGCCTTCAAAGGCCCACTACCGGAACTTCCTCAACGGAGAAGGGTATCCGGCGCTGAGGCGGGGAGCCGAACTTTATGAGTTGCAAGAGATCAACCTCGGCGCCGGTGGCTTCATCAAAGCAGCGTTGTCAGCCGGACACGAGCTCATCCCCGTCGTCTGGGGTGGCGCGAGCGCCTCGGCCCATGTGACGACTGCTGCTTTCGAGCAGATTCTCGGCGAGATTGCCGAAGCGGCAAGGAAGCACTCCTATGACAGTGTTTTCATCAATCTCCATGGTGCCATGGTCACAGAGGCACATGACGACGGGGAAGGTGAAATACTGGCAAGGCTGCGTTCGATCATAGGTTCGGATGTTCCTCTAGTCGCGTCGTTGGACCTGCACGCCAATGTGACTGCAAGAATGATCGATCTTGCGGACGGCCTGATCGCCTACCAAACTTATCCGCATCTCGACATGGCGGATACCGGAGCCAAGGTGCTTGAACTGCTCCATGAATACCGAGCATCGCCGACGCCCTGGTTCAAGTCATTTAGCAGGCTCCCCTTTCTCATTCCGATCAACGGGATGTGCACGTTGGTCGATCCGGCCCGTCGCGTTTACGAAAGGCTGCGTGAACTTCAGAAAGGCGACGTGATTTCCCTGTCTTTCGCCCCGGGCTTTCCCGCCGCCGATTTTCCCGAATGCGGACCCACCGTCTGGGGCTACGGGCGCGATCGGCACGCCGTTGAAGACGCCGTTTCAACGCTTGTCGATTTGATCGTTGCCGAAGAGGAGAATTGGCGGGTGGATTTTCTCTCCCCACGCGACGCCGTGGAGCAGGCCATGAGAATTACTGCGGACGCTCGAAAGCCGGTGGTCATCTCCGATACGCAAGACAATCCCGGTGCGGGTGGTGACGGAAACACGACCGGCATGCTGAAGGCATTGTTGGACTGTGGAGCGGCCAATGCTGCAATCGGCGTGTTTTACGATCCTGCGGCATTCGAGGCTGCACGCACGGCCGGCGTCGGCACTGACATAACCATAGCGCTCGGCGGCACATCGGATGTAGAGGGCGATTCGCCTCTCTGTGGCACGTTCCATGTCGATTTTATCGGCGATGGGACCTGCACGTTCGAGGGGCCGATGTTCCACGGCAACAAAGTCGACCTGGGAGGTGTCGCCTGCCTTCGCATGGCAGGTGTCAGCATCGTCGTCAGTCCGACCAAGGCGCAGATGTTCGATAGGGTGCTTTATCGCATCGCCGGCATCGAACCCGAAACGAAATCCATACTCGTCAACAAGAGCTCCGTTCATTTTCGGGCTGATTTCACAGAAGTAGCGGCAGCCATTATCGTAGCCAAGGCGCCAGGGCCGATGAAGGCCGATCCCGATGATCTGCCCTGGACGCGGCTGGCAGAAGGGATGCGCACTTCGCCCATGGGACCGGCGTTTTCCAGTTTGATTTCAGAGGATTGATCGGATGCGGAATGTCGAAGCTGCTCCGCGGAAACGCAATCCGGACAGTACCTATTTTCTGATGGACGAAGCGGCGCTGCGGCGTCGCGGCAATCTCAAGTGGTCCAGCTATGGGGAAGATGTCCTTCCGGCATTTGTCGCCGAGATGGACTATGCGGTGGCGCCGGCCATCGCCGATGCTCTGTCACGAATAGCGACCGATCAACAATACGGCTACCCCACAAGAAACGGATCTCGCACGCCAGCCTCCGTGGCAAAGCTCTATGCAGAACGCATGAGCAGGATTTTCGATTGGCGTCCGGACCCGGAAAACGTTGTCGTCGTTTCCGATCTCGTGCAAGCAATTTTCACAACCGTGCTGGCGTTTTCGCAAGAAGGCGATGGCGCTGCCATCCAGGAGCCTTGCTATCCGCCATTTCGAGAGGCGATAGTCTCGACCGGGCGCGTTTTTACCCCGGTCGAAACCGTGGACGACGGCAATCGTTTGTCCATCGATTTCGACAACCTCGCCAATACCATCGGACCCCAGACACGCCTGCTTATGCTGTGCAATCCCCACAATCCGACAGGAGGCGTGCTCGATCGCCAGGACCTGGAAAAACTGGCGGAGCTCGCTCTGGCTCGCGATCTGCTCATCATTTCGGACGAGGTGCACTGCGAGATTACTTTCGATCAGTTCCGGCATATTCCCATCGCCTCCCTTGGCGAGGAAATAGCAAGGCGAACGATCACTCTGGGTTCGGCGGCGAAATCGTTCAATACGGCGGGCCTGAAATGCGCGTTTGTTCACTTTGGCACTGCGGAGTTACGCGATCGCTATCTCAAGGCCTTCCCGCGCAGGGTGATTGTCCCGGGACATGCCATGGGTATCGATGCGACGATCGCTGCATGGGAGAGCAGCCATCAATGGCAGCATGACGTACTGTCATATCTGGCCGACATGCGCGGCCTGCTTATGCAAAGGTTGAAAAAGGAACTGCCGGAAATCCGGGTCTATGCCCCCGAAGGCACCTACATGGCATGGCTCGACTGCAGCGCACTTGGATTACCCTTGCCGGCTTACGATTTCTTTCTGGGCGAAGCGCATGTAGTCCTAAGCGCCGGGCAGACGTTTGTGACAGGCGGTGAGGCCTTTGCAAGGCTGAATTTTGCGACATCGGAAACGATACTCAGCGAGATTCTGGAGCGCATGACGCATGCAGTGCGCACTCGCGCCTAAGTCCGTGTGCCAAGGCCGCATGGCTGGGCGCCCCTTGCCCGATTGGCAAACGCCGGGCGATTGCGGTCGCGCCATTTAATTCGCCTTGAGAAGGAGACATGGCAATGAATGATATCACAATCGATCTTGCAGGTATTCATGCGGCCGTGAACACGAGAGCGGGTCGTTATACCCGGCTGGCCGATGAGATCTGGGAATTTGCCGAATTGGGGTTCGCCGAAAGCCGCTCCAGCAAAGCCCAGATGGACGTGCTGGCGGCTGAAGGCTTCAAGGTCACTGCAGGCATCGCCGGATTGCCCACCGCCTTTGTCGCGGAACGTGGTAAGGGCAAGCCGGTGATAGGTCTCCTGGGCGAATTCGATGCTCTGGCGGGGATGAGCCAGCTCGCGGGCTCGGCGAAAGAGGAGGTTCTTCATCCAGGCATGCCCGGCCACGGTTGCGGGCACAACCTGCTTGGCACGGGCTCGGCACTTGCCGCGGTGGCCGCAGCGGAAATGCTTGAAGCCATGGGCATCCCAGGCACCATTCGCTACTACGCCTGCCCGGCGGAAGAGGGTGGCGGCGGAAAGGCTTTTATGGCTCGCGCCGGGGTCTTCGACGATCTCGATGCCGCCTTTTCGTGGCATCCTGGCCCAACGTCCTCCGCCCATATGAGCCGGACCAACGCCTTTTTGCAAATACGGGTCATTTTTCGCGGACATGCTTCGCATGCGGCCCTAACGCCGCATCTCGGACGAAGTGCTCTTGATGCAGCCGAACTGATGAATGTCGGCTGCAACTACCTGCGCGAACACATCGAGGATGGCGAGCGTATCCATTACGCCTATCGCGATGCTGGAGGAATTGCTGCAAACGTCGTCCAGTCTAGAATAGAGCTCACCTACATCGTTAGGTCGCGTACCATCGAAGGTTTGAATGCCTTGGCGGCGCGCGTCGAACAGGTTGCACGCGGGGCAGCGATGATGAGCGGAACCCAAGTCGAATTCTCGATCGAATCGGGAATGTCGCCGTATCAACCTAATCTGGCTCTGACCAGGATGATGCATGAGCAGTTCATCGCGCTTGGCGCACCTGACTTCGATGAGAACGATTTGGCAGCGGCAGTCGCGTTCAACGATCCGAACTATCAAGGCAACCGCGCGCTGGACGGCGATATAGCTCCGCTTGCGGATCACGTCGGCAATTCGCTCGGGTCGACGGACGTGGGCGATGTTTCAGTTGTGATCCCGCTGGCGCAGATTTGGGTCGCCAGTTTCGCGCGCAGCACGGCATTTCATTCGTGGCAACTCGTCTCACAGGGGAAGTTGCCGGCTGCGCATAAGGGGATGTTGCAGGCTGCGAAGGTTATGACTGCTTCCGTCTTACGCGCAATCAAAGATACTGATTTGCTTGAACAGGCGAAACAGGAACATCGGAACCGCAACGCCGGGGCGGGATACGTCTGCCCGATCCCTGACGAGGTCCTGCCACCACTGCCGCAGGGTTGATAGCAGTTTTTACGATAGGATTGGTGTTGCCCAGCAGGCAACACCAATGTGTTCCGTTTACGGTTTTACGTCGCAGGCCTTTGTGCTTACGTTAGCTCCCAAGAATAGGCGTCGCCCCTATCGAGAGCGATAAGCCAACAACGGGTGGAGCGACGATGACAGGGACGAGACGTGAATTCCTGCAGTACACGGCGGCGTTCGCACTACTTGCAGCAAGCGCAAATCGAGCGTCGGCCCAATCCACGCCCAATGTGCTGCGGTTTGTCCCTGCCGGAAATCTCTCGTCGATAGATCCGATCGTCACAAGCGGATATCCAATCCGCAATCATGGCTATTTGGTTTATGACACCTTGTTTGCGGAAGACGAAAACTTTGAAATTCAGCCGCAGATGGTGGATAGGGCGGAGGAAGGCGACGACGGCCTCGTCTACACGTTCTCGTTGCGGCCCGGATTGAAATTTCATGACGGCGCACCGGTGCGCGCACAGGATTGCATCGCGAGCATCAAACGGTGGGGCGGTAAGGATGGCCTCGGGCAATCCCTGCTCGACGCTACGGACAAGCTCGAAGCCGTAGATGACAACACGATCCGCTTCACGTTGAAATCCTCCTTCCCGCTCATCTACGTTGCACTCGGTAAATCTTCCACGCCGGTGTGTTTTATCATGCCCGAGCGCATCGCCGGTGCAACGGACAGCAAAACGCAGATCACGGACGCCACCGGATCCGGCCCGTATCGCTTTCTACCGAACGAGTGGGTACCGGGCAGCAAGGCCGCCTATGAAAAATTCGACGGTTATATTCCTCGCAAGGAAACGCCGAGCGGCATTGCTGGCGGCAAGCAGGTCAATTTCGATCGTGTCGAGTGGCTGATTATCCCCGATCAATCGACCGCGGTCGCGGCGCTGAAGCGTGGCGAAATCGATTGGTTCGAAAAACCCGATCTCAACCTTGTCGAGCTTCTGAGAGGCGATCCCAGTGTCGTGGTCGGCGACTATGATCCCTACCAGGGGACATTGTTGCGCTTCAACCAACAGCAAAAACCCTTCAACAATGTGAAGGTTCGGCAGGCGGTGATGGCCACTATCAACCAGGAAGACGTACTCGTCGCCATGGTCGGAGAAGGCAATTACGAAGTTTGCAAGTCGTTCTTCTTTTGCGGCACCCCGATGTCTTCGGGCACCGGATCGAGCGTGATGAAAGGGGATCTGGAACTGGGCAAGGCCCTGTTGAAGGACGCTGGTTATGCCGGCGAGAAAGTGGTCCTCATTTCGGCCACCGACATCCCCTGGATTTATTCAGCCAGCCTCGTCGTCGAGCAGCTTCTGCGCAATATGGGCATGACGGTCGAAGTCCAAACCATGGATCTTGGTACCTATTTCACTCGTCGAAATTCGACGGAGCCGGTTGAAAAAGGCGGCTGGAGCGCTCTCGTCTCGGGTGCTGGGTCGGTTGATTTCCTCAGCCCGGCGCAACATCTCGCTCTACGCGGCAACGGTCTTGCCGCATGGCCTGGCTGGCCGGATGATGCCAAGCTGGAATCCCTTCGGGCGGATTGGATGAAGGCGACATCCCAAGACCAGCGAAAGAAGATAGCAAGTGATGTCGAAGCGCATGCATTTCAGTCGGTCCCCTATGTACCACTTGGCCAGCGTTCCCAGATTACCGCTTATCGCAAGACCGTAAGCGGGATTGTAAAGTCGCCTGCCCCGCTCTTTTGGAACGTCCGGAAGACCGCCTGAGGCGGGAGGGTTCTCTGCGATACAGGACCGGCGGCGCCCTGCGCGGCCATCCCGGCTTATCTATGAAAATTGAGAGGGTATCCGTGGTCGAAACTGTATTATCCGTTCGGAATCTGGAAGTCGCATTTCTGTCGGGGCACGGCCGATCGCAGGTGGTTAACGGCATTTCGTTCGACGTCAATCCGGGTGAAACGCTCGCCATCGTCGGCGAAAGCGGCTCCGGAAAAAGCGTAACGAGCCTCGCCATCACACGCCTGCTCGATGCCCGATCAAGCGAGGTTAAGGGCCAGATCCTACTTAACGGGCGCGATCTCACCGTGCTGCCGGAGCGGGAGATGCGCAAGGTACGCGGCGGTGAGATCGGGATGATCTTCCAGGAACCGATGACGAGTCTCAACCCCGTCCTCCCGGTGGGCAAGCAACTGTCGGAAACGCTCGTCTTGCACCGCAAGATGTCGGTCTCCGAAGCACGAGCAGAAACAGTGCGGCTCTTCGACCGCGTCAGCATACCGGCGGCCGCCACTCGTCTGGATGATTTTCCTCACCAGTTTTCAGGCGGCATGCGCCAGCGCGTCATGATCGCCATGGCGCTTGCTTGTCGGCCTAAATTGCTGATTGCCGATGAACCGACCACGGCGTTGGATGTGACGATCCAGGCGGAAATATTGCAATTGCTGCGCCAGTTGCAGGCAGAAGAACAGATGTCCATCCTGTTCATCACCCATGACATGGGAGTGGTTGCAGAGATTGCGCATCGAACACTCGTCATGTTTCGAGGCAATTTGGTTGAACACGGGGACACCGTGGATATTTTCCACGAACCGAAGAACAATTATACGCGTACACTGTTGGCGGCAGTGCCGAGGCTCGGATCGATGACGGGCACATCGGAGCCTGCCCATTTCGTACTTCCTTTCCAGGATCAGCAGCCCCTCCCCCCGCAAAAGGCGGAGACTTCAAGTACACGCAAGCCGACAACCGAGAAGGCTCCGACCGTTCTGGAGGTTAGAGACCTGGTCACCCGCTTCGACATCAACAATGGTTTCATGGGCAGGCTCGGCGGGCGGGTCCACGCAGTCGAAAACATCTCCTTCAACCTGAAGGCTGGCGAAACCTTATCCGTTGTTGGGGAATCCGGATGCGGCAAATCCACGACCGGTCGGTCGATCATGCGGCTTGAGCACCCACTGAGCGGCGAAATCGTCGTCGATGGCCAGGATCTCATGAAATGCTCGGCGGCCGAACTGCGCAAGGCTCGGACGAAGATGCAGATGATCTTCCAGGATCCTTATGCAAGCCTCAATCCTCGAATCCGAATAGGCGATGCCATCGCTGAGCCGATGCTTCTGCACGGAATGACAAACAGACGCGAATCGAAGGATCGCGTCGCGCAGTTGCTCCGCGAGGTGGGGCTTCTGCCGGATATGATGAGACGGTTCCCACATGAATTCTCAGGCGGCCAGCGTCAACGCATTTCGATCGCACGCGCTCTGGCTGTCCGACCGAAACTCATCATCGCGGATGAGGCGGTGTCGGCGCTTGACGTATCGGTCAAGGCGCAGGTGGTGAACCTCATGCTCGACCTCCAGAAGGGAATGAATTTATCCTATCTCTTCATTTCCCACGATATGGCGGTGGTAGAACGGATCAGTCATCGCGTTGCGGTGATGTATCTCGGAGAGATCGTCGAAATTGGCCCTCGAGCCTCGATCTTCGGCAACCCGATGCATCCCTATACGAAGCGTCTATTGTCCGCGGTCCCGGTACCGGAGCCACGCGAGCGCGGGAAGCGTCCCGCCCCTCCGATCCGCGAACTGCCCTCGCCGATCAGGCCGCCAAACTACATTGCCCCCAAACGCGAGTATCGGGAAGTGTCGGCCGGCCATATCTGCCAGGAGTGGGATCGATCTGAGTGGGCACAGTGATTGATGCCTCCTGAGGCAAATCGTTTAAATTTCAGGTTTTGGGAGAGATCCGTTTGAAAGTCTTTATTTCCACTCTCGCGACAGAAACCAACACGTTTTCGCCTATCCCATCCGTCCGGGAATCGTTCACGACCCGCGAATATTTCCGCGGCGACGGGGGGCTGCGCCCGCCGGTGCTGGGCAACATTCCGTTGATCGAATGGCGCCGTCTGGCGACCTCCGACGGGGATCAGGTGGTAGAAAGCATATGCGCTTTCGCGGCTCCTGCGGGCAAGACGCAAAGAACCGCTTATGAAGGATTGAGGGACGAAATTCTGGAGGATCTGCAGAAAGCGTTGCCGGTGGATAAGGTGTTGCTCTTCCTACATGGCGCCATGGTGGCTGAAGGCTATGACGATTGCGAGGGCGATATCATCGCAAGGGTCCGAGAGATCGTCGGACCTTCCGTGCCGATCGGCGTAGAGATAGACCTCCATTGCCACTTAACGGAGTTGATGCGCAGCAAGGCGGATATCATTGTGGCCTTCAAGGAATATCCCCATACGGATATCGCCGAAAGGGCAAGAGAGGTCTACGACCTCGTGGGCCGCACTCTGGCCGGAGAGATAAGGCCCGTAATGGCGCTGGAAGACTGCCGGATGATCGGCGTCTGGCGTCCGCCGACAGAACCAATGCGATCCTTCGTTACACGCATGTCCGAGGCGGAGGGCCACGACGGAATACTCTCGGTCTCTTTCGGTCACGGCTTTCCTTGGGCTGACGTACCGGACGTTGGGGCGAAAATGCTCGTCGTGGCCGACAACGATATGACAGCTGCGGTAAAGATGGCCGAGCGGTTTCGTCGAGAGTTGTGGGATATGCGGGATTTAGCTGCCCAGCGCTACGATACAGTCGAAGAGGCGATCAGCGCCGCCCTCTCGTCCTCTGCGGCGCCAATCGTGATTGCCGATGTCGCGGACAATGCGGGCGCCGGCGCGGCCGCAGACAACACTAATATTCTGCGCGGCTTGATTGATGGAAAAGTGGAAAACGCGGCTATCGGGTGCTTTTGGGACCCCATTGCTGTCCAGATGTGCCTGGAGACTGGTGTTGGCGGAGAACTTGACCTTCGCGTCGGTGGCAAGATGGGGCCGCAATCCGGAAATCCGGTGGACTTGCGCGTCACCATCATGGGCATCAAGCGGGATCATTCGCAGCCCGCGCTGAGCGGCGGGCGCATGAGCCTCGGGACCGGGGTGTGGGTAAAGGGCGCGGAAATTGACATCGTTCTTACCTCGACCAGACTTCAGACTCATTCGCCCGAGGCCTTCACGGCCCTCGGATGTAAATTGACTGACAAGAAGATAATCGTGGTCAAGTCGATGCAGCATTTCCTGACTGGCTTTGGGCCTCTGGCTGCGGAGGTGCGTTACGTGGATGCCGGCGGATCGGCCTCGACAAAGTTCGCAACCCTACCTTACTCGAAGAAACGCCAGCCCTACTGGCCAGCCTCTCTCGACCCGTTTCAGGCAAACACCGGCTATTTCCAAGAGGAGGTTAGATAAAATGGTTGATGTAAGCGAGCCGAACTCAGGAGCGGGCCGATGATATCCTTCCTTGCACGGCGGATTTTCGCCGCACTTCCGGTCATGTTTCTCGTTGCGCTAATCGCATTTTCTTTGCTTTATTTCGCTCCCGGCGATCCGGCGGCGGTTATCGCGGGGGACATGGCGCAGCCCGCCGACATCGCGGCAATTCGGGAAACAATCGGTCTCAACCAACCTTTCCACGTGCGGCTGGGGATCTTTCTCTGGAATACTTTCCGAGGAGATCTGGGAATTTCAATTTTCTCCCACAAACCGGTGACCGCGTTGATTGCGCAGCGCCTTGAGCCGACCTTGTCGTTGGCAGTCCTGACGATCATCATATCGATAGCGGTCGCGGTTCCGCTCGGCACGCTTGCCGCATGGCGGGCCAGAGGCCTAATTGACCGGATAGCGATGGCAATTGGCATTTTGGGATTTTCGGTTCCGGTCTTCGTCATCGCCTATCTGATGATCTGGTTTCTCTCGGTCAAACTCGCCTGGTTTCCGGTTCAAGGCTATACGCCGTTGGCAACGAACTGGTCGGGATGGTTTTACAATCTTATCCTTCCGGCCCTTTCGCTGAGCACGGTCTATATCGCTCTGATCACGCGCATCACGCGGGCGAGCGTTATTGAGGTGCTTTCGCAGGATTATATTCGCACCGCCCGTTCCAAAGGACTGAGTGAACATGTCGTGTTATTGCGCCATGCCTTGAGGAATGCTGCAGTCCCCATCGCCACGATCGTGGGAATTGGTGTTGCGCTCCTAATGGGCGGCGTGGTTGTCACCGAGACAGTGTTCGCTATTCCCGGTCTCGGCCGATTACTGGTCGATGCAATCCTGCAACGCGATTATCCGGTTATCCAGGGCGTGCTCATTCTGCTGTCGGCGATCTACGTAGCGGTAAATCTCCTGGTGGACATCAGCTATGCCATTTTCGATCCCAGAATCAGAAACTGATCCCATGACTGTAATCCTAGAAACCACACCCTCACGCTATGCGCTCTGGCATCGTTTTGTGCACCAGAATCTGTCCGTGGTCGTCGGCGGCGTCTTGCTTTTGAGCGTAATCCTGATCGCTCTTGTCGGACCGATTATTTACTCGGTTGACCCAAATGCTATTTCTCCGCTGAGGAGATTGAAGCCCCCGTCCACACTTTATTGGTTCGGCACCGATGCGCTTGGTCGCGATCTTTTCGCCCGCGTGATTGCAGGCGGTCGTATTTCCCTGCTGGTCGGGGTGTCCGTATCCGTGTTGTCGCTCGCATGCGGAATCCTTCTCGGCCTCGTATCGGGTTTCTTCAGGTCGGTGGATGCCATTATGAGTCGTGTCCTCGAAGCCTTCATGGCAATACCGGCCGTTCTCTTGGCCATCGCCCTGATGGCGCTGACCACAGCCAGCGTCGGCAACGTCATCATCGCATTGACGATTTCGGAGATACCGCGGGTTACTCGTCTGATGCGCTCCGTCGTCTTCACTTTGCGCGGCCAGCCTTTCGTCGAGGCGGCAATAGCATCCGGTGCTCCGATCCACCACGTCCTTTTCAGGCATATCCTGCCCAACACGCTGGCACCGCTCATCGTGCAAGGAACATTCATATGCGGTTCCGCCATCATTGTGGAGTCCATCCTGAGCTTCATCGGTGCAGGCACGCCGTCGTCCATTCCGACCTGGGGCAATATCATCGCCGACGGACGAACCTTCTTCCAGATCTATCCCCATATGATCTTCTTCCCCGCCGTGTTCCTTTCGATCACCGTGCTTAGCATCAATCTCATCGGCGACGGATTGCGGGATTATTTGGATCCGCGCATGTCGCGGAATATGTAAACGGACTGGACGGCCCCGGAGAAGAGTCGGTGCTTTGTCTCGAAAGGATGTTGGCGAGAGAATGCGGGAACTCAATGAGCGCCGACTACGCTATTTCTACAATGTTGCTCTGCATGGCTCCATCCGCCGAGCAGCCGACGAGTTGAACACCGCCCCTTCGGTCGTGACGCGGCAGTTAAAACTGCTTGAGGAGGAGATGGGCGTTAAACTGTTTGAGCGCGACGTCTCTGGCAGTAAGCCGACTGATGCCGCACAGTTCCTGCTCGACTACTGGCATTCTTCCCGCTCGCTTATGGAGATCCTTGAAGAGCGTATCGCTGAGACCCGGGCGCTTAAGCGCGGAAAGGTTTATATCTCGGTTTCTGAGGGGTTCTTGGTCGATTTCGTCGACAATGTCGTCAAGCCATTCAACAGGGACTTTCCCAAAATAGAGCTTTCAGTGAACGTGCTATCGGTCGGTGACATCGTAGATCAGGTCGCGTCTGATATCGCGCATCTCGGCATTGTCTATAACCCTCCGAAGGTCAGCTATATCCGCTCGTTCCTGCATGTCGATGTGCCGATCAAGCTTTTTGTCAGCAAGGATCATGAACTCGCCAAAACAACCGAGCCAATGACGCTGGCCCGCGCACTGTCGTACCCAATCGCTAAGATGCCGAACAATTTCGGGCTCGGTCGCACCACCGAACTTCTGGCCGATTCCAAGCGCATTCCTCTGAACGTCGTGTTCTCCTCGAATTCCTCCCGAGCCATCGCCCACTTCATCTGCAACGGCACGGCCGTGGCGTTTCTCGGCCCGCGCTATGTCGCGGCCGAGTTCGGTAGTGGTGAATTGAAAGCGCTCGAGATTGACCATCCGCTGCTGACCGAAAACCAGGCGAATGTCATTGCGCGATCCGGCCGGACGCCGACAAAGGCGATGACCACGATGATCGACTATATTCGACGACATTCCAAAATCTTCGGTCAATGTTGAACCCGCCGGAGGCAGTGCCCATAGGGCAACATGCTGGCGTAACGTTTGCGCATATCGTCGCCACCTGCCGCTTGCTACCTTCCCTGATGGGACCGGCCCCATCCGGGAACCCGATACAATTCGAGGAGGCAAACACGTGACGTCAGGGCATGGCATTGAAATCGAAACGTTGACACCAGAGGCATTCGCGCCTTACGGGCGTGTCTTTCAGCCGCACGAGATCCCGGACTTCGACTTGCCGACGAAAAGTGTTCACAGATTCCCTTGGCAGTGCGACGCGCCGCTCATCCTGCAACTCATCAGCTTCAAGCCGCAGCCCTTCAAGGTCCATAAGATCGAGAGACACTTCCATGTAACAGAATCCCGCATGCATATCGGTGGATCTCCCACGGTGATCGTTGTAAGCGAGCCGGCGGAAGAGGTGCCTACGCCGGCGAAGTTGCGGGCATTTCGTCTTGATCGCCAAGGCGTAATGTTCAAGCTGGGCACCTGGCATGCGGTCGATGCCTACCCCCTCGGAAACGAACCGGGACTATTCCTCTTCCTTTCGGATAAGGAGACGCAGAGCGAGCTCTTCGACAAACCAGTTGCCGAACCGAAGCGAAGCATCATCCGAACATATGACGAAAATCCGCCGGAAATTTTGGTGGACTGATATGAACGACCGCTATCCATTTTCCCGTGCAGACCGGCTCCAAGGGATCGAGGTGTCGGGCATCGTGCGGATTTCGGAAGCCGCCGCGCTGTTGAGAGCAGAAGGAAAATACGTCATTGATCTTGGGGTCGGCGAGCCTGACTTCCCCACTCCTGAACATGTCGTAGATGCAGCCTTTCAAGCGGCACGAAACGGCAAGACGCGTTACACCGCCAATTCGGGCACCCCAGAATTGCGCGCCGCTATCGGAAAGCGCCACGACGCAACCGAAAAGGAAGTGCTCGTCAGCACGGGAGCGAAGCAGGTCATTTTCAATGCCTTAATGGCAACGTTGAATGTTGGTGACGAGGTTATTTTCGCTGCGCCTTTTTGGACCACGTACATGGATATGGTACAGATCGTCGGGGGCCGCGCGGTTGTGGTGCAGACAGCAGACACGGGATTGAAGATCACCCCGGAACAGCTCGAGAACGCGATTACGAAACGAACTCGTTGGTTGCTGCTCAACAATCCCGGCAATCCCTCAGGAGCCGTTTATCGGCGGGAGGAACTGGTTGGGCTGGCGGATGTCTTGAGACGCCATCCGCAGATCGCCGTTATGAGTGACGAAATCTATCGCGAAATCAGCTACGCTCCTTTTGTCAGCTTGCGCGACGCAGCTCCCGACCTCAGGGGAAGGATGCTCGTCGTTGATGGAGCATCAAAAGCCTATGCCATGACCGGCTGGCGTATCGGTTGGGGCGTCGGTCCGCAGTCCCTGATCGGAAACATGGCGATCGTTCAGGGCCAATCGACATCATGTGCATCGTCGATCTCGCAGGCGGCCGTGCTCGCGGCTCTGATAGGCCCGGACGATTACCTTGCCGAGCGGTGTCGTTCGTTTCGGGATCGCTCGCTGTTTCTCATCGAGAAGCTGCGGGCTACCCGACTATTTGACTGCGCTACGCCGGACGGCGCCTTTTATCTTTTCCCGCGCTGCACACGTGCTTTGGGTATGAAGCAGCCTGATGGCAAGGTCATCGGAACCGACGACGATGTCAGCCACTACCTGATGCAGGAGGCGCACGTCGCCGTCGTGCCGGGTGGGTTGTTCGGCAGTCCCGGACATTTGAGGATGTCCTACGCGTTAAAACAGGATGAATTGGCGGATGCCTGCCGGCGGATTGCCGAGGCGTGCGGAAGGCTTACGCCCGCTTAATAAGGTGCCTTGCGGTGATGGTGGTCCGATCTGAGGGCGCCGGGATTGGAGATTCCGGCGCCCTCATTTGCATCGTTCAGATGATTGCGATGACGGCCTCGACCTCGATTTGGGCATTCAATGGCAAGGCGGCCACCTGATAGGTCGCCCGGGCAGGATAAGGTGCGGTAAACATCTGGCCATATGCGGCATTTATGTCCGGAAATCGCGAAAGATCCGTCACGAGCACCGTCGTCTTGAGGCAATGTGCCATCGATGTGCCGGCAACTTCTGCGATCGCCTGGATGTTTGTGAGGCATTGCTTGATCTGTTTGGCAGGATCATCGGAGGAAATCTTGCTGGTCAATGGATCGATCGGTAACTGCCCAGACACAAAGAGCAGCCCGCCGTGAACTCTCGCTTGTGAATAGGGACCAATGGCGGCAGGCGCCCGATCCGTTGTAATGACGTTTGAATTGGACAACGATGGCTCCCATGCAAATTATGCGTATGCAGCTTGGAACACGAACGAAATGAAGGATGGCCGGGCTCTGCTTTCCTGCCTGGCCATCCTGAAGAACTGCTATCGGCCTCAAGCTTTCTGCAAGTTCCACGCGATCGGGATCGGCGCTTTTAACATGCCCGTAATCGTTTTGCGTCTGGCTGAAGGCGTTTTGAACTGGCCGAGCGGCACGAATGGCACGGTCGTGAAGGTCCGCATCTCGATCTTTCGAGCGATGGAAGCCCTCATATCGTCAGTTCCTGCCTGAATCCAGTCGAAGCGCAATGCTTCAAGATCCGGATCGGTCGGCCAGCCCGGCCAAGTCGTCTTGCCGGTAGCCTGAAGTCCGAGATGGGTAGACGGATCGAGAATATCCGTGACATTCCAGCCGGCGTGGAAGATCGACCAGCCGCCCTTGTCGACCGTATCCATATTGGTTCGCCGAGTATAAAACGTGCCCAGATCCATCGTCTGGAGCTCGACATTCATACCGAGGCTCTTGAGAAGAGCTTCGGTGACCAGATTAGCGTTGTACAGCCACACAAGGTCGGTGGGTGCGAGCAACACGATCTTCTCGCCGTTATAACCGGCCTCCTTTATCAACTGAGCCGCTTTCTCGACATTGCCGGTCATTACCTCACCACCGACGCCGGTGGATGACGGCGTGCCGCAGAAGAACATCGACTTGCATTCGTTGTAGAGAGCCGGATCACCTGCTTCCGCCGCAAGATAATCCAGTTGACTGACCGCCATCATGATCGCCTGGCGTATCTTCACGTTGTCGAAGGGGGGATGAAGATGGTTGAAGCGGATGCAGGTTACGTAGCCGAAGTCATCGAAGGGCGTCAGGTCGATCTGCGATTCATTCTGAAGCAGTGGAAGGAGATTGGTGTCCGGGTTGTGATACCAGTCTATCTCGCCGCGAACGGCCGCGGCCGTGGCGGTCGCGGCATCTGGAATGATGTGCCACTCATATCGGTCGATATAGACTTTCTTGCCGCCGGTCGTGCCGCTTGGTTCCTCGTTGCGCGGGACGTAGCCGTCGAATTTCGCATAGACGGCGCGGTTGCCAGGCACCCACTCATCTGCCACGAACCGGAAGGGACCGGACCCGATTGCTTCGGTGATCGACGTGTTCGCATCCGTGTTGGCAATCCGCTCGGGCATAATGAAAGGCGCAGGCCCTCCAACCTTGCCGAGTGCTTCCGGCACGAGACCGAAGGATGACTTGAAGCGAAACCGCATCGTCTTGTCGTCCACCGCCGATACCTCGTCGGCGAGCGTGAACATCCGCTGGCCCAAAGGGTCTTTCTGGCCCCAGCGGCGCAGGCTTGCAACGCAATCCGTCGCACGAACGGGCTCGCCATCGTGAAACTTTAGGCCGTCCCTTAGCTTGATCGTCCAGTCTTTCTTGTCCGCCGAAGCTTCAAAGCCGTCCGCCATTTGTGGCTTAGCTTTAAGATTGGCATCTAGGCCGAATAGGGTATCGTAGATCTGATAACCGTGATTGCGGATTGGTTGTCCCGAAGTCACGATTGGGTCGATACCCGACAGATTGGAAATTGGGATAACCTTGATAACCCGTCCTTCCGCGCGGGAAATCGATGGCGCGCCCAGCACTGCGGCACTTGCTGTGCCGGCGGCGGCTTTCAGAAACGTTCTTCTCTTCATGTCGTCCTCCCCATTGCATCCTCGCCTCTTGCAGCGAACCGCTGCTCTTGCGTGTCCGATCCCGTCTCTGCGGGAACGACAATTGACACGGGTGGCAGACTGCATCTTCTTTAGCGTACGAAAAAGATGCAATGCATCTTTCGCATCGTTGCTTTCAGAGCAACAAGGGGAGCGACAATGAGAGATATTCATCCGCAGCGTCTTCGATATTTTTACGAGGTGACCGTCAGTGGCTCGATCAGGGGCGCGGCTGAACGCTTGAATACGGCGCCCTCAGTGATCACACGCCAAATCCGGCTTCTGGAAGACGAGCTCGGAGCCAAGCTCTTTGAGCGTAGCATTGCGGGCAGTGTTCCGACGGAAGCCGCGCTCGAAGTGCTCAGATATTGGAAGGCGTCACGGCTGCAACTCGAGGACCTCGAGCAGAAAATCAGCGAAATTGGTAATCTTAGTCGCGGTCACGTCCGAATTGCCGTCGGCGAAGGGTTTGCGCCCGGCTTGCAGCAGGAGGTCATCCTTCCGTTTACGGCATTGCACCCCAATATACATTTCACAGTCGAGGCTCTTGGGGTCGCAGACATTCTAGAGGCGGTCGCGGACGGCATCTGTCATCTAGGGATAGCATTCAATGCTCCCGCATCTCATCGGGTGACCTCACTTGCAGAGGTAGACGTGCCGCTACGGCTGCTGGTAAGGCCTCAGCATCCGCTTGCGGCAGCACGAGGACCGCTGACAGTTCGCAAAGCATTTTCCTATCCTCTCGCGCTTCTCACGACATCCTACGGTATCCGAAAGATCCTCGATCACATCGCTTATTCAGAAGAAGAGCAAATGATCGCTTCTATGACCACCAATAATCTGCGAATGCTGATTGACCATGCCTTGCAAACGAACGTCGGAACGTTTCTGGACCCCTTTCATGTCGCGGAGTATCTGGACGACGGCCGACTGGTCGCGCTCAAGGTCGACCATCCGTTGCTGGAATCCGGCAAAGCCTCAATGCTAGTACGCTCCGGCCAGGTTCTTCCGAGACCGGCAAAGGAGGTGATCGACTGGATCCTGGGCAGATCTCGAGTTTTCGCTCAACGCTAACCCGTTCTAATTCGAGCAACAACCCGCAGCTCCTTTTACCGCTATGACAAAAGAACGCTTTGGCGAACTTACCGGCAGTCGGCGCCGTGATCGTATTGCGCCTGTATTGGAGGCAATGACATGTCCGGTGATATCCCCGTTTTCGACGGTCATAACGACATTCTGCTGAAGCTCTATCGCAACCGGCAGGACGATCCCGTCAATGCCTTCATCCAGGGCCGTGACAGTTTTCATATTGACCTGCCCAAGGCTCGTGCCGGCGGACTGTTGGGAGGGCTTTTTGCGCTCTATTCGCCATCCAGCGACAACATCTCATTCGACGGGATGAAGGATGGACGGTATCAACTCCCGATGCCCACGCCCATGGACGCTAGCGAGGCGCGACCGCCAATCCTTGCGAAACTAGCCATTCTTCTTCGTATCGAACGCGAATCGAACGGTGCTGTCGTCCGTTGCACCTCCACCCAGGATATTCATGCGGCCCGCGATCGAGGCGCGCTGGCGGTCGTCGTCCACCTTGAGGGAGCCGAAGCGATCGACCCCGACCTCGAGTTCCTGGAGGTCCTCTATGCCTGCGGCCTGCGTTCGCTCGGGCCCGTCTGGAGCCGCAACAACATATTCGGTCATGGCGTGCCGTTCCACTTTCCGGCCTCACCGGATCTAGGCCCCGGCTTGACGGATAATGGCAAGCGCTTGATCGAAGCCTGCAACCGGATGAAAATTGTCGTCGATCTCTCGCATATCACGGAAAAGGGGTTCTGGGATGTGGCGCGCCTATCAACTGCGCCCCTGGTCGCGACCCATTCAAATGCTCACGCGCTTTGTCCTTCGCCGCGTAACCTCACAGACAGACAGTTGGATGCCATCCGCGACACCGGCGGAATGGTCGGACTGAATTTTGCGACCTGTTTCCTGCGTGCCGATGGCGAAATGCGCAGCGATACTCCGGTGGATTTGATGGTTGAGCAACTGGATTACCTGATCGAGCGGCTCGGCGAGGATCATGTCGGCCTTGGTTCAGACTTCGACGGTGCGGCGATACCCGAGGCGGTCGGCTCCAGCGCCGGACTGCCGGTGCTGATCGATGCATTACGCACCAGGGGGTACTCGGACGCTCTCTTGCGCAAAATCGGCTCGGAGAACTGGCTGTCGGTTTTGGCGCGCACCATCGATTGAAACCCGGCCGGAGGATCAACACAATGAAGGTCGTTGTTTTGGGCGCCGGAATTATCGGCGTGACATCGGCGTACGAGCTGGCCAAAGCCGGGCACGAGGTCACGGTCATCGATCGGCAGAAAGGCCCAGCGCTGGAAACAAGTTTCGCAAATGCCGGCGAGATTTCGTTCGGTTACTGCTCGCCATGGGCTGCGCCCGGAATCCCCTTAAAGGCCATGAAATGGCTCTTCATGAAACATGCGCCACTGATCCTTCGCCCAAAACTCGACACGGCAATGCTCTCGTGGATGGCCCGGATGCTAACGAACTGCACGGCCGATCGCTACGCGTTGAACAAGAGCCGCATGCTGCAGCTTTCCGACTACAGCCGAAAAGCCCTAGCCGCAATTCGCCAGGAAACCGGAATAGCCTACGATGAGCGAATGCGGGGCACGCTGCAGCTTTTTCGTACGCAACAGCAGTTGGACGCGTCGGGAAAGGACGCCGAAGCCTTGGCCGCCGACGGTATACCCTTTGAAATGGTCGACCCCGACGGCTGTGTTCGGGCCGAGCCTGCTCTTGCAAGGGTCAGAGAGAAGTTCGTAGGTGGCCTTCTGACGCCGAACGACGAGACGGGCGATTGTTTCAAATTCACAAATGCGCTTTCCGCCAAATGCCGGGAACTTGGCGTTAATTTCAGCTTTGACACGACCGTAACGGGGCTGCATATCGAGGCGGGCCGAGCAAGGGGCGTGTTTTTGGCGGGACAAGAGCGTGTCGATGCAGATGCTGTGATTGTTGCGTTGGGCAGTTACTCGCCGCTCCTGCTTCGGCCTTATGGCATCGACTTACCCGTCTATCCGGTAAAAGGCTATTCGCTTACCGTTCCGATCGTCGATCCGCTCCGATCTCCGGAATCGACTGTTATGGACGAGACCTACAAGATTGCCATCACCCGTCTAGGGGACCGCATACGGGTCGGCGGCATGGCCGAGATTTCCGGCTATAACAGCACTTTGGCACCGGCGCGTCGCTTAACTCTGGAGCATTCTGTCACAGACCTGTTCCCTGGCGGCAACATTGGCAAAGCAACGTTCTGGTCGGGGCTGAGACCTATGACCCCCGACGGCACACCAATAATTGGCGCGACAAATATCGCCGGCCTTTTTTTGAACACCGGTCATGGCACCCTTGGCTGGACGATGAGCTCCGGCTCCGCGCGATTGATCGCCTCGATCGTTCACGGCCGCGAACCGGAGATTGCTGCGGCAGAATTCGGTTTGAACCGCTATGCCACGTTAACGTCAGCGCATTTCAATAAAAACGTCCGCCGCCGTCTTTCCAGGGGACACAAGCATAGAAGATGCGCACCTAATAGCGCACGTGACCAAAGAAGCTAGTTTGCCTGCGTGCTTCTCCACCTTGAACGGATCAGACGGCGGACACGCCGGACTTAGCAAGGTCGTCGTCGCCGTGACAAGCCACGCGAACTCTGATCTTGGCGCCGCTCGTCATCGTTGTGAATGACATATTAGGTGGTGATCGCGCTTTCGGGAGATCGCGTGTAATCCCCGAAAGTCTAACTACCGCGGCATCTTTCATCTTGGAAGCGAACCACACAATCCGCTACGATGGTCGTGATCAGAGTGGGATGTCGGAGAATAAATTTGCTTGAGCGTGTGGGAGAGCTGGATGTTGGTCTTTTGCTCGCACTTGACGCATTATTGCGAGACGGAAACGTCACTCATGCGGCGGCTAGGTTGAATATTACTCAGTCTGCATTGTCGGGCCGGCTGAACAAGCTCCGGCAGATCCTGAATGATCCACTTTTTCTTCCAGCGTCGACAGGACGGGGCGTGACAGCGACGCCGCATGCTTTTGCATTAAAGCCCGAGTTGGATCAGATTATCGATCGTTTAAAGCAGTTTGCTCAAAAAGCTTACGTATTCGACCCCTCTTCAAGCGACCGGACGTTCAAAATCGCGGCTTCGGATAATCCTGCGGGAATTATCGCTCCTGACCTGCTCCCCCTCATTCACAAAAGAGCGCCCGGCATCAAGATTGCCTTCATCTTTCCGGACACTGCGATGATTGGCGAGCATCTGGAGCGCGGTGACGTCGATCTTTACATAGGCGCGGCGAATGATGCGCCGCAAGACCTGATCGGCCGCAAGCTGTTCGATGACGAGCTAGTAACGGCTCAACGGATCGGCCACCCTCGTGGGGACGGCTCTCTCTCCCTCGACGAATTCTGTTCCCTCGACCATCTGTTGATTTCGTCTCGTGGCGGTATGTTCGAGGGGGTCATCGATGGTGTTCTGGCTGAGCAAGGTCGAAGGCGACGGGTCGCGGTGTCCGTTCAAAGCTATGCGCTGGCTCCTCTGATCGTCGCTTCGACCGACTGCCTTTGCACGCTGCCTAAACGTTTGCTAGGGCGCTTCGTCCACAGCCTCGACCTTTTCGAGCCACCGATCGAGCTGGGGACGTTCGCCTTGAAATACTTTTCGCATCCGAGGATGTCAGCGGACCCCGCTCATCAATGGCTGCGTTCCATGGTCGTGGAAGCCGCCCTCGGCAATGCCTGACCGCACTTTGACATCGGCGGTAACGATACGTCGCATTGTTCATGACGATTGGTCTTCCAGATCCTGAAATGGCACTTTCCGGACGGCCCGCGGGGTCGACCTGTTCACACTGACGCAAATCGCTCGCGCTGCACTCCATCAAACGGTGCGGCGCGTCGCGGGCCGCCGGATCCAACTTAGGATCTCTCGTCTACAAAAGGATAAGAATCTTGACAAATACACGACCTCTCCTGCTTTCGACCGCTGTTGCGCTCTCAGTAGGCATATCGGCACCTACATTCGCGGCGAGCGACGCGCCTGCCGTTGCAAGCTATCAGCAAGTCACTGGAAGCTACTCTTTTCCTCTCGGCGATCTCCGGATCACAGCCCTATCGGATGGAACCGTTCCTCAGGATCTTTACAAACTCCTGATTGGAACATCTCACTCGCATACCGACCATTTGCTCGACAAGGAATTCCTGAAAAATCCAGTCGAGGCGTCGATCAACGCATTTCTAGTCCAAAGCGCCGACCGCACCGTCCTTGTCGATACTGGCTCCGGTGAGCTCTTTGGGCCGGGATATGGTGGCAAGCTTTTAGACAGCCTCGCGAGCGTCGGCGTGAAGCCTCAGGACGTCACCGAGATTCTCATCACGCATATCCACACGGACCACACCGGTGGTCTCGTTCGCGATGGTCGGCCAGCATTTCCGAACGCCACGGTGTACGTGGGCGCCCCGGATTTGAAATTCTTTCTTGATCCATCAAATGCCCGGACGACAGGGTATGCGGAACAGTATTTTGACGAGGCCGCGAAAACCATCGGTGTCTACGAAAAGCTTGGGAAAGTGAAAGCGTTCGGCGAAGGTGAAATCATTCTGCCCGGTATTAAGACTTCGCTGCACCCGGGTCACACTCCGGGCAGCGCTTTCTTCACCGTTAGCAGCAGGGACAAGTCGATGACTTTCATCGGTGACGTGATTCACGTTGCAGCGGTCCAGTTTCCTGACCCGAACGTGACAATCGTCTACGACGTGAAGCCGGAAGACGCCGCGTCGGTCCGCAAGGAGACATTCGCCGATCTGGCAAGAAGCCGCGAGCTCGTCGCGGCGCCTCATCTGCCGTTCCCTGGCGTCGGCTACGTGCGCGCTGAAGGAGCGGGATCGTTTTCTTGGCACCCACTTGAATATCGGAACCGCGCGACTCGATAGGCTGAAAGCGTTCCGCCAAGTTCGTCAGCTGTGCCTCAACCTGTGACATCATCGTAGCGATAAGATAGTGTGGAACGGCGTAGGAGTAGCAGCCCTGCGCCGCCTCCAATGGGCCCGTAAGGATGGACATGAGGAGGCCAGAAAAAAGGGCCGACCGGCCGCAATGTGGCCCACTCCGACCTGATCGTCGACAACCTTGAATCGCGTTTACGCGAGTTGTCTTTTCGGGAACATTAGACCCGTATTCATTCGAAGGTCGTTTGAGCCGCGAAAGACCTGAATGGCCACTCGGACGGCGTCGCGAACACGAAGTCCCCGATGGAAAAAGCAACGATCCTCCGAAGACCAAGTTGGAAACTACAAAGCAACGTTAGTTCGCAACGTCTTGTATGTGAACTCAGTCAGGTAGTCATTGAGTGCCAAGGACGCCGTAACTGCAGCTTGCTCGTCTCCGGCCGCGACAGCGAGGAGCGTTGTCCGATGAAGAGTCGAAGCTCGTTTTAGCTCCACGTCTGGATCATTGATGTTGGCAAACCAAAACCGTCTCGACAAACCCTGCAATGGGGCCATTGAGAGTTGAAGGTATTCATTCTGCGCCGCCTCAACGATAATTTTATGGACTTGCTTTAATTGGCCACCGAATGCGACCATGTCCCCGGCCCCAGTCAACCGCTCCAGCTCAACTGAAAGAGCCGACATAGCCTCTTTTTGCCCCGGAGTGGCCAGGAGGCAGGCCCATTTCACGGCAAGTTCCTCCACCGTCCGACGCACGGCTAACAGCTTAAATTGAGCTTCGACAGATATGGGCGGGACAATGATACCACGTCGCGGGTGAACCTCGACCATCCTCTCCCATGACAAGCGCTGCAGTGCAGACCTGACGGGATGCCGGCCCAGAGCGGTCAACTCCATGAGAGTACCTTCTGAAACCATACTGCCGGGTTTGAGCTCCTGAAATGTGATCATCCGCTCAAGTAGATCATATGCGTGGTCCGCTTTGCTGATGTCATTGGTCATTCACTTCTCCGGATTCACGTCTCGTTACATTGTTGTGGACGTAACAGATTCGGCATTCTTGCTCCATCTCACCACCGCAACCAACTGGTCCGGCTAAAAAGCCCTAGCCAATCTAGACAAACAAAATGCGAGGGCTTATCGTGACATGCAATTGATCGACAACTGAGTATATCAGCAGGAAATCTAGACATGTTTGAAGGATGGAAAATCGAGTGCACTGCCGACGCGGGCATAGACCTGCCCCAACTCGCTGACGTCGATGTCCTGGTGGTCGGAGGCGGTGCGGCGGGAGTTGCAGCGGCGACCGTGGCGGCAGAAAAAGGAAAATCGGTAGTGCTCGTCGAGCGATACGGCTTCTGCGGTGGTGCCGCCGTGGCCGGCATGTCTGGGACGATTTGCGGGCTCTACATGGCAAGCGAGAAAAGCGACCAACCTGAGCAGGTTGTCTTTGGCTTTGCCGAGCGCTTCAGGAAGGCATTGGCTGAGCGCGGCGGTTTAACGGCTCCGCAAATATACGGAAAAACTTATACAGTGACACATGATCCTCTGATGTGGCGCGAGACTGCCGACCAGTTCCTGGAAGCAGCCGGTGTTAAGGTTCTCTTCCACACCGTAGTCACTGGCGTGATCATGAAAGGCGAGACCTTTCTTGGAATTGTCGCCGAGTCCAATGCAGGTCGTACCGTAATTCGCGCCAAACGTATTATTGACGCTTCAGGCGATGCGGCGGTTGTTGCGCGGGCAGGCCATTCATACACGTTCGGCGATGATGGCCGCATTCAAAACCCAACAATGTTTTTCAGGCTGGGAAATGTGGACATGGACGCGTTCTCCGCATTTTGGGGGGAGGACACTATATGTCCACCAAAGGTCATCGATGCTATTTCTTCCGCTCATCAGAGCGGGAAATACATCCTTCCCCGCAATAAAATCTGGATCTTTCCAACGACCCGACCGAATGAACTGATGGTCAACGCCACCCGGCTGTCTGGAAGAGATGGACGCATGTTGAACGTGATTGATCCGGCAGATTTCACCGAAGCCGAGATTGAAGGGCGTCGTCAGGTAAGAGAGTATGCACGGTTTCTCGCCGAAGCTATCCCTGGCTGCGAAAACAGCTTCGTCGTAGATACGGGTGTCGAGGCGGGCATAAGACAAACTCGCTCGATCGTCGGCAGAGACACGCTCCGCAACGATGATGTGCTCACATGCCGTAAACGACCTGACGGCATTTGTCGCGTGCCATGGCCGATCGAGCTCCATAGCGGGGATAAGCCCAAGCTTCATTGGCTGTTAGACGATTACTATGAGGTGCCCTACGGCGCCCTCGTCCCTGAGCATGGCGAAAACATCATCGTAGCGGGTCGTTCGTTGAGTGCGGAGCATGAGGCTCTCGCCTCGGCACGAGTTACTGCACAGTGTTTTGAATATGGGAACGCCGCTGCTACCGCCGCCGTCATGTCGATCGAAGACGGCAGATCCTTTTCCAGTATCACTGGCGAGGAGGTTCGCGCAGAAATGGCTCGGCTCGGCAGCGCGCTCTAAAGCCACCGATACCGGTTCGCACAACTCTCGGTCTCAGAAAAAATTCAATGGAATCTTCGTCCCAGTAGCTCTTGGACGACGAAGGCCCGTGTTTGCAATTGTGGAGGAAGAAAATGAAGTCAATACCTTACCGCTGGGTGATCGCGATCACTCTATTCGCAGCCTACAGTATACAATACTTGGACCGGGTTAAAACGAACGTCCTGAACCCCGTTATCGCCCATGACGTGGGTCTCTCAGTAAGTGATCTTGGAACGGGAGCATTTTTGATGCTTTTGTTTTATGGGCCTTCGCAATATGTCTCCGGGATTTTAACCGACAAGTTTGGGGCCAAGCGCATTTTGATTTTCTCGGTTATCGCCTGGTCAGTGATGACGGCGTGGATGGCACACATTCAATCGAGAGATGAGTATTTTTTCCGAATGGCTTTGTTTGGCGCTCTCGTGGGAACCGAATATGTGCCTTCGGCGCGAATCCTCATGCGATGGTTCAATAAAGAGGGACGGGCCCGTGCTCAAGCACTTCTCTCCTGGGCATGGATTTTGACGCCTGCATGGGCGAGCGTTTTCGCAACGCAGTTCGCACATGCGGCTGGCGATTGGCGAATTGTTTTCTATGTGACCGCGGCATTCGGGGTTGTTCCCCTCGTCATGATTGCGCTCTTGGTTTTTGACAGGCCGGAGCACTATAAAAAGGCGACGCCAGCGGATTTGGAATACGCCTACCGCGACGAGATTGAGCGCGGCGATATCCGTGAAGGTTCTTACGGAGACGCTCAGAAGCAAATCCTTGAAAAGCACGACATCAAGTTCTTGGACCTGTTCAAAAATAGAAGCTACGTGGCGGTGATCTTCGTGGATATCGTCATGCAGATCACACTCTACGGAGCTTTGACGTGGATACCGCTCTACCTCTCCGACGTTTTCCATTTTAAGCTTCAGGAAATGGGACTGTGGAGCGCGCTTTATTTTGGTGCAGGTGCAATTGGAAGTTTCTCATCCTCGTACCTTTCCGACAAAGTCTTCAGCGGCAATCGCAGGATTATGATTCTAACCTGCTTCATCGGACTCGCACCGTTTGTCTTTTTGCTTGCTACTCTCAACGAGGCTCATCCCGGAATGCTCGCCTTCTGCCTTTGCGGCATGGGATTCTTCGGCAACATGGCATGGGGGCCCTTCCTTGCTGTCCCTGCAGAAATTTTCACCCCCGAAGTGTACGGAAAAGCTATGGGATTCGTGAATGGCGCCGCCTACACGGTTGCGGCATTCAGTGCAAAAATATTTGCGGCATTGGTTGTGGTCAACGAGGCCGGCAAGGACTACTCGATGGGCTGGGTGTTCATCGGAGCATGTGTGGTGATGGGCATAATTGCCGCAAGTTTTATCCACACAGGATCCGGCAAAACGCAGGCTGTTGGTCGGACCGCAAGGGCCTAAAGACCGCTGAACAAACCTTAGATTTCGGCCTTCAGCTTCTGTTGGATGTGTTTCGGCGTGGAAGATTGGACGCCGATAAGGGAGGTGCGGACGAATTCTTGGACTAACAGGAGATAGTTCATGTATTCGTACGAAGACCGCATGAGGGCCGTGCAGCTCTACATCAAGCTCGGCAAACGCGTGAAGGCCACGATCCGTCAGTTGGGCTACCCGACGAAGAATGCTCTCAAGCATTGGTGTCGCGAGTACGAACGTGGTCACGTCTTGGCGGCGGGCTATGTACGCACCAAACAACGGTATTCGGATGAGCAGAAGCGGATTGCCGTCGAGCACTATCTGAGCCATGGCCGTTGCCTGGCATGGACGATGAGGGCGCTTGGCTACCCTTGCCGTCAAAAGCTCTCGGCCTGGATCGATGAATATGATCCCGACGCCAAGCGGCGGGTCGTTGGCAACATCGTAACCATTACGCCTCGATCGGACCAACAGAAGCGAACGGCCGCGATTGATTTGTGCTCTCGTCGTGAGAGTGCACGCTCGTTGGCTCAGGAGGTAGGCGTCAGCCGGCAGACGCTGTACAACTGGAAAAACCAGCAACTCGGTCGTGAGGTTCCTGCATCCATGACACGCCGCCGCGATTTACCACCGACAGCCAGCCGTGACGAACTGGAGCGCGAACTCGAGGCGCTGCGCAGAGATGTGCAGCGCCTGCAACTCGAACATGACCTGCTTACGAAGGCCAACGAACTCATAAAAAAAGATCTGGGCATCGACCTGCGGCTCCTGGCAAATCGGGAAAAGACACTGCTGGTTGATGCCCTGCGACCAACATATGCATTACCCGAACTCCTCACGCGGCTTGAGTTTGCCCGCAGCTCCTATTTCTATCACCGGTCTCTGCTTTCCCTCGATGACCGATACGCAGAGCTTCGCCAGACCATTATGACGCTCTTCGAAACCAATCGTAATTGCTATGGCTACAGACGCATTCACGCGGCACTGGTCAGGAGAGGAGAACAGGTTTCCGAAAAGGTCGTACGCCGCCTGATGAAGCAGGAACAGCTTGTCGTGGCTACGGTGAAGCGGCGTCGGTACACCTCTTATCAAGGCGAACTGGACGCCGCGCCGGAAAATCTGGTCAATCGTGATTTCCACGCTGCGGTGCCAAACGAGAAATGGCTCACCGATATCACCGAATTCCAGTTGCCGGCGGGTAAAGTGTATCTGTCGCCGATGATCGACTGCTTCGACGGGTTGGTGGTCAGTTGGTCTGTTAGCACGCGTCCGGACGCCGAACTCGTCAATACCATGCTTGATGCCGCAATCGAAACGATCAGCGATAGTTCCGAGCGTCCCGTCGTGCATTCTGATCGGGGTGCCCATTATCGCTGGCCTGGCTGGCTGTCGCGCATGCACAATGCTCAGCTTGCCCGGTCCATGTCACGCAAAGGATGCTCACCTGACAACGCGGCCTGCGAGGGCTTCTTCGGACGGCTCAAAAATGAGATGTACTACTATCGCGACTGGATCAACACGACGCTTGAAGACTTCATGCAGCAGTTAGATTCCTATATCCGGTGGTACAATCACCATCGCATCAAAATCTCACTCGGTGGCCTGAGCCCCTCGGAATACCGCCGGAACCTCGGAATTGTAGCATAGGCAGTCCAAGAATTCGTCCGCACCTCCAAGGGGTCAACATTCCGAACGATGACGTAATTGCTGCCGGCATGTCCCAGTCTCCTCGATGGTGGCAGATTGGTCCCAGTGACAACGGGAGGACATCACAGTGAAACAGTATGTCGGATTGGACGTCTCACAGAAGGAAACTGCT
>NZ_QFBC01000015.1 GCF_003122325.1 Rhizobium album | reverse complement strand
AGCAGTTTCCTTCTGTGAGACGTCCAATCCGACATACTGTTTCACTGTGATGTCCTCCCGTTGTCACTGGGACCAATCTGCCACCATCGAGGAGACTGGGACATGCCGGCAGCAATTACGTCATCGTGTAAAAAATAGAACCACGGGAAACCTGATTGATATGAGTTATGTAAACGTTTACAAATAAAATGAATGGAATGCAACGTGCGGACCTTGCCGAAAATGACGATGCTTCGACGAGATCGATACCTCCCTTGCGAGGAGTGGTGCACATCGCATCCCGAATCGGGTATGGCACGGACGCAGCCAACCGCTTCCGTGCCCGTCTGCAGCCGGAGGATGACATGCCCTATCTCGACCGTTTCAAGACCGTCATCTTCGACTTCGACGGGGTGATCCTCGATTCCGCACGCCTGAAAACCGCCGCCTTCGCCGAGACATACCGTTGTGAAGAGCCTGATAAACTGGCCGAAGTCGTTGCCTACCAGCAGCGGCATGGCGGCATCGGCCGGCGGCAGAAATTCGAATATTTCGAACGCGAGATTTTTGGCCGGCCGGGCGACGAGGAAACGGTGAACCGACTTTGCAACCGGTTCGGACAGATCATCGAAGAAAGCATGCTCTCCTGCGCTTTCATTCCGGGCGCCGAGGCGCTTTTGGCGCACCTCAAAGACATTGTGCCTATGCATGTGGTTTCCGGCATGCCGGAGGACGACCTGAAAATCGTCATCGAGCGCCGCGGCCTGTCGCAGTATTTCCGCACGGTATCCGGCTCACCCCAATCCAAGCATGCCGCGTTCCTGGCCATCATGCAGATGGAAAATGCCGAGGCTTCCGAGTGCCTTGCCGTCGGCGACTCCTTGACGGAGTTTCATGCAGCCCGCAAGATCGGCAATCCATTCCTCGCAATCGTCGCGCCCGATGCGGCCGACCTCTTTCCCGCCGAGACCCAGAAAACAAGCGATCTCACTGACTTCGAGCGCGCCGCTCGCCAGGCCCGGTGACCCGCCGCAGTGACGAGCCCTTTTGACATGATAGCAGCGCATCAACGACCATATCTCTCATTTTTCCTGCTGGCGATTGCGACCGGGGCCTTCATGGCCCGTATTCCGGATCTGCAGACGCGTCTTGGCATCGACAAGGCGCAGCTTGGCCTGACGTTGATCGGCCTGGCGATCGGCTCGCTGATTTCGCTGTCGGCCTCGGCGCCGATCATCGAGCGCCTGGGCAGCAAGCGGACACTGTCCATCGCCATACCGGGGATCGCCTTTCTGCTGGCCTTCACGCCGATGATGCCGAGCGCGCCCTTCGTGTTCGGCCTGCTGTTTCTCGCGGGGCTTTTGGCCGGAACGCTGGAATTGACGTTGAACGTCGAAATCGGCCGGATCGAAGCGCAATGCGGCTTCAGCATCATGAACCGTGCTCATGGCTTCTGGAGCATCGGGTTTTTCGTCACCGCGGTGACCGCATCATTCATTCGCCAGGCGGGCATTCCGATGCAGACGCATATGGTCGTCGTGGCAGCCATCGTATTCGCCCTTGCTGTCGTCAACTTCAAGGGCATGGTCAATGCCCCGAAACCGGCGATCGTGACCGACGACAAACCGCCTCTCGTTGCTTTTCCGACGCTCGCCCTGATGCCGCTCTGCATCATCGGGATCTCGGCATGCCTGGTGGAAGGCGCCGGCATCGACTGGTCGGCGATCTACATGCGCGACGTCTTCCAGTCCGAGCCATTTGTCGGCGGATCGGGGCTGACGCTGTTCGCCTTCTTCATGGCGCTGACGCGGGTGACCATCGATCCGGTGGTGGATCGCTTCGGTGCAAGCGTGGTGGCGCGTGTGCTTCTGGTTGTCGCCGCGGCCGGCCTGTCGATGGTCTGGCTGGCCGACCACGAATATGTCGCGCTTGCTGGTTTCGCGTTGATGGGCGGCGGCTGCAGCGCCGTCTATCCGATGGCGATTTCCGCCGCCGGCCAGAAGACCGACAGGCCGGCGGCCATCAACGTCGCCGCCGTCGGGCAGATGGCCTTCGCCGTGTTCTTTCTTGCGCCGCCGCTTCTCGGTTTCGTGGCGGAAGCATGGGGCATGAAGGCGGTCTATGTCGTCTGCCTGCCCCTGATTCTGGTTTCCATCTTCGCCAGCGGCGCGCTGAAGTCCGGTTCGCGGTCGAAATCGACTGTGAGCCCGGCGAGCCACGAGACGGCGCTGTAGGCGTCCGGCAGGATCGCCATGCCGCGCAGATGGCCCTTGCGGCGTATAGTATGACTCAAAGTCATGGACGAACGAGTGCGCGTGGCTTGATGGAGGGGCCGCTTTGGGCGAGTTAGGAAAGAAAGCGAATGTGGAGCCGGTTGCCGTGAGCAGTGAAAATTTCGATTTTGTCATCGTCGGCGGCGGGTCTGCCGGAAGCGTTCTGGCCAACCGGCTGAGCGCACGCGGCGACCGCGTACTGCTTCTGGAAGCCGGCGGCTCGGGCCGCGAAATCTCCTACGACCTGCCGTTCCTGGCCGCCAAGCTGTTTTCGTTCAAGCGCAACAACTGGGCCTACAACTGCCTGCCGCAGAAAAACATGGACGGCCGCACGCAGTATTTTCCCCGCGGCAAGATGCTGGGCGGTTCGTTCATCTTCAACGGCGCGCAATATATTCGCGGCAACCCGTCCGATTTCGACACCTGGCGCCAACTCGGCAATCCGGGCTGGTCGTTCGAGGACGTGCTGCCCTATTTCCGCAAGTCGGAGAAATATTTCGGCGGCGACAATGCCTTTCACAGCACCCGCGGGCCGATGCCCGTCGCCAAGCCGCCGATGGTCAGCGAACTGACGGAAGCCTATCTCGAAGCCTGCCGGCAGGCCGGCTATCCGTTGAACGACGACTTCAATGGCGCTTCGCAGGACGGCTTTGGCGTCTACGACTTCAACATCGCCGGCGGACGCCGCCAGACGACGGCGAAGACCTTCCTGCGCCCCGCCATGAGCCGGCCGAACCTCAAGGTGGAGGTGAACGCCAATGTCCACAAGGTGGTAGTCGAGAAAGGCGTGGCGGTTGCCGTGGAATACGAGAAGGGCGGCGCGGTCCATCGGGTACGCGCCAACCGCGAGATCGTTCTGGCCGCCGGCTCGTTCAACTCACCAAAAATCCTGATGCTGTCGGGCATCGGCGATCAGGAGGCACTCGGCAAGCTCGGCATTTCCGCCGTAAAGCACCTGCCGGGCGTCGGCGCCAACCTGCAGGATCACGTCAACGTATCGGTGGCGCACAGTTCGAAGAAACCCGTGTCGATGGCTTCGTCGCTGCGCATCCATTCGCTGACGCTGGCGATGATGAACAGCCTGCTGTTCAAAAAAGGCCAGGTCTCGCAGAGCCCGCTCGAAGCCGGCGGCTTTTTCAGCACCCAGGCAGGCGTCGATGCGCCGGAATGCCAGGCCGTGTTCATTCCCTATTATCCGGGGCAGGGGCTGAAGATCTGGATGCCCTGGGCGGACAAGCTGGAGGGCCATTCCTATGTGGTGCATGTCTGGCCGAACCGCCCGGAAAGCCGCGGCAAGATGTGGCTGAAATCGGCCGATCCGAAGGAGGCGCCGATCTTCGATCCGAATTTCCTGTCGTCCGAATACGATATGGCGATCACGCGGGAGGCCATCCGGGTCACCCGCAAGATTTTCGCGCAGGAGGCTTTCGAACCCTATCGCGGGCCGGAATTGACGCCGGGCGCCGATGTCCGCTCGGACGCGGAACTGGACGCCTATATCCGCAGCACGTCCGGCATCGGTCACCACACCTGTGGTACGGCCAAGATGGGACAGGACGCCATGGCGGTGGTCGACGAGACGCTGCGCGTCCACGGCATCGCCAAACTGCGCGTCGCCGATGCGTCGATCATGCCGACCATGGTCAGCGGCAATACCAATGCGGCTACGATCATGATCGCCGAAAAGGCTGCCGACATGGTGCTTGCGGCCTGAACCATCGACTGAATGTCCCGACTGCCGCCCGGCGTGTGAGACGGCTGGCCAGGCACAGATGCGCAATGACAGATCCGGCCCCGATGACGCCTGGCGTCGTCGGGGCTGTTTTCGTCTGGTCCGACAGCTGATGTTCGGCTTTGCGGTGCGGTGTTCCTTGACGAACGTCATGCGGGCAAACGCATGAGAAAAAGTCATGATGGAATGACGGGGCTTATCTTGAGCACTCGAAGGCGCCGCAATAGCCTGTTCCTACCTGATGAAACGGAGGAAGCGATCCGCCGCAAGGCGGCCCCCTTCAGGCAATAAAAATAATGGTGAAATCTATGTCTTCTGCGGCCGGCTGGCCATATGGATTACAAAAGGGGAATGACCAATGAAAAGAACTATCTCCGCCGCGCTGCTATCGGCCGTTGCTCTCTTCGGCACCGTGCCCGCAATGGCCGCCGAGCCTTCCGGCACGGTCTACCTGCTGGTGCCCAACGTCACCACCAATCGCTGGGCCAAGTTCGATATTCCGAACATGACAGAAGCGATGAAGAAATACGCGCCCGGCATCGAGCTGCAGGTCCTGAACGCCAACGACGACATGCAGCAGCAGGTTTCGCAGGCTGAATCGGCGCTCGCCAGCGGCGCGCTGGGTATCATCCTCGTTTCCGTCGATCCGCCGCGTTCTGCGAGCATTCTCGCCAAGGCGGAAGCCGATGGCGTGCCGGTCGTGACTTATGCCCATGATCCCGGCCCCGGCCCGGTCTCCTACCACGTTTCCGTGCCGTTCAGCGATATCGGCGAGGCTCAGGGCAAATATCTCTCCGAGCACCTGCCGGAGCATCGCCCGGTCCGTCTCGCCTACATGCTGGGCGATCCGAAATTTGCCTTCTATGGCGAGCAGATGAAGGGTTTCGACAAGTATCTGAAGCCGCTCATCGATAACGGCACCGTCGAGATCGTCTGCCAGGCCGATGCCCTTCTGTATCTTGCCGCCAATGCCCAGAAGAACATGGAGCAGTGCCTCACCAAGACCAACAACGAGGTGGACGGCGCGGTTGTCATGAACGACGACACCGGCGGCGGCGTCATTGCCGCGTTGAGCGCCCAGGATATGGTCGGCAAGGTCAAGGTCTATGGCGGATACGATGCGACGCTGGAAGGCGTGCAGCGCGTGCTTCTCGGATGGCAGGCGGCTGACATGGCGCCACCCTACAAGGGGATGGCGGATGCCGCCGTGCAGTTGATCGTCTCGAAGATCAAGGGCGAGGAGGCACCCGAGGGTGTCGTCAACGGCACCTGGCCCAACAATTTTACCGAGGGCGGCGTTCCGGCCCGTCTGGAGCCGAACGTCTTCATCACTCCGGAGACCGTGCAGGCAAGCGTTATCGATGCCGGCCTGTTCACCAAGGAGGAATTGTGCGGCGGCATCGGCAAGGACGCCGAATTCTGCAAGAACTGAGCGAAACAAAAGGAGCCGTTCCTCACGGGACGGCTCCTGAAAATAATGAAAACGGGGTCCTAGTCATGAACAACAACGAACCGCCGATCCTGGAGGTCCGCAACGTGTCGATCCGTTTCGGAGGCGTTGCTGCCCTTACCAAGGTGTCGCTGAGTATCTGGCCGGGAGAGGTCGTCGCTCTGGTCGGCGACAACGGCGCCGGCAAGAGCACGCTGGTCAAGACGATCTCCGGCATCCAGTCGCCGGACGAGGGCGAAATCCTGGTCTCGGGAACGCCGCTTTCGCTGAAAAGCCCGCATGACGCCAACGCCGCCGGCATCCAGACCGTCTACCAGGACCTTGCCATCTGCGACAATCTCGACACCGTGCAGAACCTCTTCCTCGGCCGCGAATATTATCATCCATGGTACAAGGGCCGCCGGCTGGACCGCGCCCGCATGGAGGCGCGGGCAAAGGAGGTGCTGGCCAATCTCGACGTGAAGATTCGCGATATCAATGTTCCGGCCAACTCGCTGTCTGGCGGGCAACGCCAGTCCGTTGCCATCTGCCGCTCGATCCTCACCGATCCGCGTGTCGTCCTGCTGGACGAACCCACCGCCGCGCTCGGCGTGGCACAGCGCAAGCAGGTGCTGAACCTCATCGAGCGCCTGCGTGCGCAGGGCCGGGCGGTGATCGTCATCTCCCACGATCTGGGCGACGTACAGCAGGTGGCCGACCGGGTGGTGGTGCTGCGACTTGGCAACAAGGTGGCGGAGGTCAGCCGCGGCAAATACACCCGCGAGGAGCTGGTCAGCGCCATCACGGGAATGATCAGCAACGAAGAAATGGCGGCCCGGTCCCGCAACGAGGGAGCCGCCCATGTCTGACCACATCTCGACCTCGGCCTCCTTTGCCAAACCCGTCACGCAGGAATCTCAGAAAATGAAGTTTGACGTTGCCTTGGGAGCGTTGGCGACACGGTATCGCATGCTACCGGTCCTTCTGGCGCTCGTGCTCATCTGGGCCTATTTCGCCTGGGCGAACCCGCTGTTCCTCAGCCCGCGAAACCTCTCCAACCTGTCGCTGCAGATCGTCACCACCGGTATTGTCGCGCTGGGGCTGATGTTCGTGCTGGTCATCGGCGAAATCGACCTTTCCGTCGCCGCCACCGGTGCCGTCTCGGCGGCGATCACGGCGGGGATGGCGGTCAATCAAGGGTTCGACACCGTGACGGCGGTCGCCGCCGGCCTGATCATCGGCGCGGCGATCGGATGCGTGCAAGGCCTTGTCATCACCTATTTCCGGGCGCCGGCCTTCATCGTCACGCTCGGGACGTCACTCATATTGCAGGGCATCCTGCTCGACCTGCTGCCGGCAAGCTCGAACCTGATCTCGCTGGTCGGCCAGCCGCTGGGCAAGGTCGCGACGGTTTATCTCCCGGGCTTTGTCAGTATCGCCCTGCTCTGTATCGTCATCCTGCTCAGCCTCGTCTTCCGCCTGCAATCCTATGCCGCCAAGAAGCGCAACGCCTTGCCGGCGTCGTTCCTCTGGTCGGTGATTGCGCCCGCCGTGGCACTTGCCGTCGTCGGCGCCATCGTCATCGCCGTCTTCAATTCCTACAGGGGCGTTCCGCTTCTGGTGGCATTCCTGCTCGGTCTGCTGGGTTTCTTTGCCTACGTTACGACCCAGACCCGCTTTGGCGTCTACCTCTATGCCATCGGCGCGAATGCCGAGGCGGCCCGCCGCGCCGGCATCTCCGTCCGCTTCCTGCGTGTCACGGCTTTCACGCTGACCGGTGTTTTTGCCGCCCTTGGCGGCATGATCGCCGCCGGCCGCGTCCTTGGTGTCTCGCCGGATTCCGCCGATACCACGCTTCTGCTGGAGGCGATTGCCGCAGCGGTCATCGGCGGTGTCAGCCTCTTCGGGGGCAGGGGGTCGGTTTGGGCGGCGCTGACGGGCGCCCTGGTGATCGGCAGCGTTTCCAACGGCATGCTGCTGGTCAACGCCTCGACGCAAACCCGGCTGGAAGTGCAGGGCGCCATCCTGACCCTTGCCGTCATCCTTGACGCCTATCTCTCCCGCAAGGCCAACAGGGGCCGCTGATTTTCCCAGGTGCGGTTTCCCAAGCCGCATCACCATTGGACCGCCACGCACCCTAAAGGGCGGGCGGTCCTTTTTTTGCGCGGCCTATCGCATCAGCTGCAAGGTTTGTTCGGCCGTGCGCCGCGCCTCGGCCCGCAGAAACGTCCTGAATTTCTGGACGCCCGGTTTGCTGCGTTTGCCTTTGGGGTAGACGAGATAATACCGCCACGGCGTCGGCACCGGCACGCTGTGAAGCAGCACCAGCCGGCCGGACGTCAGTTCGTCGATCACCATGAACGGCGGCATCAGGATCGCGCCGAGCCCGGAAATCGCCGCTTCTATGCCCATCTGATATTGCTCGAAGCGCGGTCCCTGGTTGGGATGCGGATGGTCTATGCCGACATCCTTGAACCACTCCCGCCAGGCGGTCGGCCGGTGGGTGTGCTGGATGAGGGTGAGCTCGAACAGCAGCCGCGCATTCGGCGCGACACCCTTCCTGATCAACGCCGGCGAACACATCGGCACCAGCACTTCGTCCATGATCAGTTCCGACAGGCTACCCGGCCACGCCTCGCTGCCATAATGGATCGCGGCATCGATGTTGCTGCCATCGAATTCGAAGTGGCCGATCCTGCCGGTGACCGAAATGTCGATCGTTGGGTTCTGCTTCAGGAAGCGGATCAGGCGCGGTGCCAGCCAACGGCTGCCGAGGCTGGGGAGTGTCGCGATGCTGAGCGATTCATGCGTGCTCTTGTAGGTCGCGAGCCGGAGCGTTGCGGCTCCCAGTTCGCTGAGCAGCGTCGAGACCTCTTCGAAATAGGCCGCGCCCGATTCCGTCAGGACCAGGCCATGCCCGGTGCGCTCGAACAGCGGCGTCGCGGTGATTTCCTCGATGGAGCGCACGGCGCGGCTCACACCGCTCTGGGTGATGTTCAGCTCTTCCGCCGCCCGTGAAAAGCTCTTGTATTGCGCCGCCAGGATGAACGCCCGCAAACTCGTCAGGGAGGGCAGGCTGCCTTCGCGCTCGATGGCGTCGATCGGCGTGGAACTGTCGGGTCCGGTTCTTTTCATCGCATGTCCACCTCATGACTTTTCGTCATGGAGACACAACTCCGTTCGTATTGTCAATCAAGCCCGACAACGCAAAATGGCTTCCGAACGAGCAATTCTGTCGTCGGAACAGTCGTAATGGATGTTGGAAAAGAAATCGAGAACGTACGCAGCACCCCGGCAAAGGCGTCAGATGAGGGAAAGTCATATCGTCTGAAGGTTTTCGACCCGCATCACCATCTCTGGGATCTCGATCGCAACAGCTATCCCTGGATGGAGCCGGGCACGCCTTCCATCGTCGGCGACCCCGCTCCCATCCGCAAAAATTACCTGGCGGAAGACTATCTCGCCGACACAGCGGATTTCGATCTGATCGGCACGGTGCATCTGGACGGCGGGTTCGACCCCGCAAACCCGGTCGGAGAAACACGCTTCGTGCAGAAACTGCATGAAGACAGCGGTTTTCCCAATGCGATCGTCGGCCAGGTGGCGCTCGACGATCCCAAGGCTGCGGATGTGATCGAGGCGCACATGGCGGCGTCGCCGCTGTTTCGCGGCATCCGCCATATCGTCGCCTGGCATCCCGATCCGCAGCTTCGCTACGTCGAACGCAGCGATTATCTCCGGGACGAAGGCTGGATCCGCAACTTCGGCAGGCTGGCCGGCTACGGGCTGTCCTTCGACACGCAGGTCTATCCGCACCAGATGGGCGACGTCGCCAGGCTGGCGCGAACCCATGCGGAGACCCGGATCGTCGTCAACCAGGCCGGCATGCCGGATGGGCTGAGGACGGGTGACTTCTCGGAATGGAAGGCCGGAATGCGGCTGCTGTCGTCCTGTCACAACGTCTTCGTCAAGATCTCGGGCTTCGGCATGCTGCTGCCCGGCTGGACACGGCAGGACGTCAAGCCGCTGATTGCGGAACTGATCGATCTGTTCGGCCCGTCGCGGCTGATGTTTGCCAGCAATTTTCCCGTCGACAAGCTCTTCCGGCCGTTCCGCGACATCTACATGGATTACGCCGAATGCGTGCGCTGGCTTTCACCCTCCGAGCAGGAGGAGATGTTCAGCGGCACCGCCATGCAGCTTTATCGCCCCGTTTTCCCCAGCGTCATCAGAAAGTGAAAAGACAATGAGCCGGACCCTTCTCAAGAACGCATCTATTCTGGATGTGGACGCAGGGACACTTCTCGAGGAACGCGACGTTCTCATCAGCGACGGCAAGATCGCCGAGATCGGTGAGAGGAGGCTGGCGGCCACCGGCGCCCAGGTGATCGACGTCAAGGGAAAGGTGCTGATGCCCGGCCTCTGCGACGCGCATGTACACGTGATCGTACCGATCAACAGCTTTCTGCAGCTGACGAAATGGTCGCCCTTCTATACGGCGCTGAGGGCCATGCCGGTGCTGGAAGGCATGCTGATGCGCGGCTTCACCACCGTCCGAGATGCGGGCGGTGCCGATTTCGGCCTTGCCCGGGCGGTCGAGGAAAAACTGATCCCCAGCCCGCGCATCCTCTACAGCGGCAAGGCGATCTCGCAGACGGGCGGCCATGGCGACATGCGCGGCGCCGGCGAAAGCGCGTTCGACAGCCACTACTACGTCCCGAGCCTCGGCCGCATTGCCGACGGCGTCGATGCGGTGCGGCTCGCCGCCCGCGACGAGATCCGCCGCGGCGCCAGCCAGGTGAAACTGATGGTCGGCGGCGGCATTGCCTCCTATACCGATCCCATTCATTTCGTTCAGTTCTCCGGCGAAGAAATCCGCGCCGCCGTCGAGGAGGCGGAAAACGCCGGCAAATACGTCATGGCGCACGCCTATACGGCCCGTTGCATCCAGCATGCGGTCAGAAACGGCGTGCGTTCGATCGAGCACGGCAACTTCCTCGACGATGAGACGGCAATTCTCATGAAGGAACGCGACGCCATCCTCGTTCCGACCCTCGTTGCCTATACGACGATGTGGGAGGAGGGACTGCAGATCGGCATGCCGCCGGAACTGCACGCCAAGATCAAATATGTCCTCGACATCGGCTCGACGCAGCTCGAGGTGGCGCAACGCCATGGGGTGAAGATGGTCTACGGCACCGACCTGATCGGCCCGATCCACCGGCACCAGTCCATGGAATTCAAGATCCGTGGCGAGGTCTTGCCCACGATCGAGGTCATCCGCTCGGCGACGAGCTACGCGGCCGAACTGTTCCAGATGGAAGACCAGATCGGCAAGGTGAAAACCGGCCTGCGCGCCGACCTGCTGGTGGTCGACGGCAACCCGCTCGACGATCTCAACGCTCTGCAGGATCCGTCGAAGCTGTCACTGATCATGAAGGATGGCGATATTTACAGGAATACGCTTTGAGACTGGGGATGTCGTCCAAAGCCCTGCATTGCCAGCCGAAGGCTACTTGACGAGCGCAGGGTTCATCACGATAGGGTCAGGGCGAAAAATGTGATAGGCACCAGCCAGGCAAGATGAGGAATGCAACAGTGAGCGAATCGACCGTAGCCGATGTCATAAACCGTATCTATGAATCGCTCCAGGCGGACAATGCCGATATCGACGTGCATATCGCAACCCTCAAGGCAGCGTTGACGAAGGAGGGTCTGAAGGAAGCTGTATTCGATCCGGCCTGGCTCGTGCAGAACAACCGCTCCGGCAGAAAGCTGATGCAGGCCTATTTTCGGCAACGCGGCGTAACCGTGAAATTCTTGTAGAAAGTCAAAAAATCTCTGAGAGAGATTAGATAAATCAATGGGTTATATAAAGGAATTAATTCCCATGCGCCTTTAAAAGCGGCAGACATATGCCAAAATCGCGCTGGCAGCCGCGCTGGAACCCCGTGGCATCGTGCTGCTCGATGCGCCGCTGGGCCGCACGCCGAAGGAAGCGGCGGCGGCGAGCATGTCGCACGCGCCCGCCCGGTCGTCGAAGCCTTTGCCGGATACGTGGTGCACACCGGAGCGACAGGCAGCGGCCACACGATGAAGCTGCTCGTCAATCTCGTTTCGATGGGCTACTCCACCATCTATTCCGAGGCGCTGACCGTTGGTGCGAAAATGGGCCTCACGCCACAGGTCATCGACAGCGTGCTCAGCGGCAGCCGCACGGATTGCCCCTTCTATCAGGCCTTCTTCGATTTCGTTCTGAACCGCAATGAGGATGCGCCGCGCTTTGCAATGAAAAATGCGCTGAGGGACATGACCTATCTTGCGGCAACTGCGCAGGCGGCGGGGTCGTCAACCCGATCGGCGCGGCGGTTCGCAACAGTTTTGCCACGGCGGTCGCAGCCGGGCAGGGCAATGCCTTCGTTCCGGGCCATCCGCAGCGACAAGACCCTCTGTCTTGAGGTCGCTCCACAGCGCCGCCGGGATGGACAGGCGGCTATAGGCGAGGTTCTGCTCCAGCTCGGCGACGGAGCGTGCGCCGGGGATGACGCTGACGACCAGCGGATGACCGAGCGGGAATTGCAGCGCTGCCGCGGGCAGCGGCACGCCGTGGCGTTCGCAAACGGCCTCGATGCGGGCGACCCGTTCCAGCACGGCCGCCGGCGCGGTTCGCGTGTTGGCGACATTCGCTCCCGAAAGGCAGCGACCGTGAGGATGGAAAGACCTGTAGTCAAACCGGGCCATTACGAGGCGTTGGAATAGAGTTCCCTGAACTGATCCCGAAGCACGTTCTTCTGTACTTTTCCCATCGTGTTGCGTGGCAGTTCATCGACAAACAGGACGCGCTTGGGCAGCTTGAACTTGGCGAGGCGCTCGCCGATGATATCAAGAATGGTAGCCTCGGTGGCTGCGGATTGGGCGGTGCGGACGACGACCGCAGTCACGCCTTCGCCGAAATCCTTGTGCGGCAGGCCGATCACGGCACTCTCGCTGACGCCTTCGATCGCATCGATCTCTTCCTCGACCTCCTTCGGATAGACGTTGAAGCCACCCGTGATGACGAGGTCCTTGCCGCGACCGAGAATGTGGACATAGCCACGTTCATCGATTTTGCCGAGATCGCCGGTGATGAAGAATCCGTTCTCCCGAAGCTCGGCGGCGGTTTTCTCCGGCATGCGCCAGTAGCCCTGGAAGACATTCGGTCCTTTGACCTCGATCATGCCGATCTCGTCGACGCTAAGAGCACTGCCGACCTCGGGGTTGGTGATCCGGACCGAGACGCCGGGCAGGGGCAGGCCGACGGTGCCGGGAATGCGCTCACCGTCGTACGGGTTGGAGGTGTTCATGTTGGTTTCGGTCATGCCGTAACGCTCAAGGATGGCGTGTCCCGTGCGCTTGCTCCATTCGATATGGGTTTCCGCCAGAAGAGGTGCGGAGCCGGAGATGAACAGGCGCATGCCAGCGGTCGCCTCCGCAAGCCTTGGGCTCTGGAGAAGGCGGACATAAAATGTCGGCACGCCCATCAGGACCGTGGCGTTCGCCATGTGGTCCAGAATTTGGTCGCGATCGAACTTCGCCAGGAAGATCATCGAGGCCCCGGAGAACAGGGTCACGTTCGTGGCGACGAAGAGACCGTGCGTGTGATAGATCGGCAGCGCGTGGATAAGCGTGTCGTCCGCCGTGAAGTGCCAGGCGTCGATGAGACTCATGGCGTTCGAGACCAGATTGTCATGCGATAGCATGGCCCCCTTGGAGCGCCCTGTTGTCCCCGAAGTGTAGAGAATGGCGGCAAGGTCATTCCCATCCCGCTGTACGGTCTCGAATTCCGGGGATGAGGTTGCTGCAGCCGACGCCAGGCTGCCGTCACCTGCGGGGTCGAGTGTTTTGACCGAAGCACCGATCCTGTCGGCGATGGCTGCCATTCCCGTCTGCACCATCGGATCGCAGACGATCAGCGAAGGTTCTGCATCGCCGACGAAATAATCGATCTCGGCGAGCGTGTAGGCGGTATTGAGCGGCAGGAAAACTGCACCGGCGCGCACCGTCGCCAGGTATAGCGCCAGCGCATTGACGGATTTTTCGACTTGCACGGCAACGCGGTCGCCGGGCTTCACGCCGTCCGATACAAGGACGTTGGCCAGGCGGCCTGATAGCGCGGCGAGGTCGCCATAGCTGTATACCTGCCCGCTGGCGTCGGTGATCGCTATGGCGGCGTCGTCGCGAACGGCCGATTGCAGGCGAGCGAAAAGGTTTGCGTTCATTTTTTCTCCCGGGCGGCTTTGCCACTCAAGTCTTCTGTACGGTGAGTTCCCGTGACCGCATCGTCGCAAGGATCAGTTTTCGAATTCCTCATGCATGTCGCGCAAATGTGTGCAGCGGTTTTGCGAAAACGACACGTGGAAACAAAGAGCTAAAGCGTGCGAGCGAATCTGAGAGATCGCGACACGCTTTTGCGTGTTGGCAATGATGCCCGCCTCCGCGAAGGTGTCAATGGTCGATCTCGATCCTGTCGAGCTGATATGGATGGTCATGGCTCTCAAGGAGGATCCTGGCGGCCCTCCTGCATCGTCAACCTTGTCGGGCGCGTTTGCCAACTGCGCCAAGCAGGCGCTCGACCCTAGGTCCGTTCTGATCGATAAAAGCCAGGCACTTCCGGCGATCCCCGCTGGCACTCACGGACGGCACCTTCGGTGACATTGCCGGAACCGAAAACGACACGGTCCGACGGGGGGTAAAGGCGAAGCCCTGTCGATTGACCGGTCTGCAAAGATGGGCTCTTCGACTCCACGAATAAGCTCCCAACAGGCCTGTTCTCACCTTCGCTGTGCCGCTGCAACTGCTTTTCGACGCCAAGGCAAGTGGCATATGTCGATATTGACAAATCGTATAATCTGGAATTACATACTATTATCGATATATAGATATCGCATAGCGATAGCAGGTAAGAATGTACGATCCTCTCGTCCACAGTTTTCCAGATCAGAAACAGTCCGGCCCGGACTCCTACTGGCTGAAAGTCAATACGAAAGCGCCTGAGGATGACGGTGCTGTCACGGGAGATATCGATGTCGACGTTGCTATCATCGGCGGCGGATATACAGGCCTGTCGGCGGCGCTCGCCTTGGGGCGTGATCATGGGATCAAGGCCACAGTCCTTGAGGCCCGCTCCTCCGCGTGGGGCTGCAGCGGCAGAAACGGAAGCTTTGCCCGCATTTCCGGCGGACGCGTGCCGTGGTCGACTTTGGTCAAGACCTATGGCGCCGATATCGCCAGGGCGTATTTTGGCGAACTCCGGCAGGGCCTCGATACCGTTCGCGCACTGATCGCAAGCGGCGAATTCGAATGCGACAAGCAGCCGGACGGGGTCTACAAGGTTGCCACCTTCGCGAACCACGCAGCCGCGCTCAGGCGGGAAGAGGAACTTTACAACACTGTCCTCGGCTATCCCGCCCGCTATGTCGATGCCGGCCGTTTGGGCGGTATTCACGAGGGGCCGGAAAGCCATGGTGCGCTCTACCTGCCCGATGGATTCTCCCTCGATCCGCTGAAGCTCGCGCAAGGGATCCATCGCATGGCGCGCAGCCATGGCGCGCGCATTCACACGAATTCTCCGGTCATCGGCTGGAAGACAGCGGGTGATACGCACCACCTCTCGACGCCCGCCGGCACGGTCCGCGCCAAACGGGTGATCGTGGCCACCAATGGTTATACGTCGTCGCAATTGCACGCGCGATTGGCAGCGCGCATATTGCCCGTTCATTCCCAGATCATCGTCACCGCCCCGATGACGCAGGCGCAGGTCGAGGCAAGCCTTCCGTCGGGCAACTGCATGTTCGATACCCGCGGGCTGCTCTTTTATTATCGCCGGCTGCCCGACAACCGGATGCTGTTCGGTGGACGCAGCGCCATCTCCGGCGCCGATGCGTCCGCCCCCCGCCACCGGCAATATCTGTACGATGCAATGACGCGGAAATTCCCGGCACTTGCCGGAATCGACGTGGATCACTGGTGGGGCGGCTGGGTTGCGGTCACCCGCAATTCCCTGCCGTTCTGTTATCGGGTTCCAGGCCTCGGCGAGGTCTTCACTGCTGGCGGCTACGCGGGGAGCGGCGTGTCCTTCTCCGTGCATCTCGGCACCAAGCTTGCGATGATGGCGGCAGGACTGCCGTTCGAGACGGGCGCGACGTTCCTCACCCGTGAGCCGGACCGTTATCCCTTCGCATCCTTCATCCGGTTTGGCCAGTGGATGGCCTACCGCTGGCTGAATGCCAAGGATGCGCGTGAAGCGCGCAGGGCTGGCTGACATCATGGCCGGGCGCTTTTCACGATCGATGTATGAGAGAGCCGCACGTTTCCGTGGGCGCGTGACAGCCGGAAGGGGAGTGTTATGACTGCACGTCCCTCCAACCTGACGCGATTGGCCACAATGACCGTAGCTGAAGATTCTCCTCTTTATGTCACCGCTCTTGCAAAGGGCCTTTCAGTCCTGACAGCGTTCGGCCCGTCCAGGCCGGCCATGAACCTGTTGGAGCTGGCGGATGCCACCGGCCTCAACAAAAGCACCGTCCAGCGTTCCGTGTTCACGCTCGAAGCCATGGGTTACCTGGCGCGCGACGGCGGCTCCAAGCGATATCGGCTGACGGTGAAATCCCTGGAAATGGGAACCGGCTATCTCCAGACCGCAGAACTGGTCGAGCGAGCCAATCCCTTCATCCAGCAATTGAACCGCCAGACGGGCGAGAGCTGCAACCTGCTCGAGCCGTGGGAAACGGACATGGTGTATGTGGCCCGGTTCACGAGCCATAAGGAAATGCCGATTCACGTTCCGATCGGGCAACGCCTGCCGATGTACTGCACGGCGGCGGGTCGCGCCTATCTTTCGGCCCTGCCGAAGCAGGTGGCGGCTGTCTATATCGAGCGGTCCAACCGGGCGGCGTTTACGGCGCATACCGTGACGGATCCCGCCATGTTGATGGAACTGTTGCAGCGTGCCCGCACCGACGGCTTTTCCCTCATCACCGAGGAAATCTACGTCGGCGACATCGCGATCGGCGCCTGCATCGTCAATGCCGAGGGGCAGCCGCTCGCGGCGATCAATATTTCCGTGCCGTTCAGCCGCTGGCGGCCCGAGCAGGTTCTCTCGGACCTCGCTCCGCAGCTGGTCAACACCGCGCGGGCCATTTCGAGCGCCGCAAAAGGGCTAAAACCCTCCGGCGCAATCAAGCACCAAACCTAGACGCCAAGGAGACTGCATGTCCATTCAACGCTTTGAACCCAACGGCAAGCGCCTGAGCCACGTGCTGGTCCACAACGGCATCGCTTATGTCACCGGCCAGGTTCCGGCCGATCGCAGCCAGGACGCCGCCGGCCAGACCGCGCAGGTGCTGGCGCGCATCGACGAGCTGCTTGCCAAAGCGGGAACCGACAAGTCCAGGATTCTCTTCGCGCAGGTCTGGCTGAAGCATGTCGTCGCGGATTTCGCAGCGATGAACAAGGCCTGGGAGGACTGGATTCCGGAAACCGCATTGCCCGCCAGGGCGACGGTGGAGGCCAATCTCGCCGCCGAGAACATTCTCGTCGAGATCGCCGTCCAGGCGGCCGTCTAGCCCGCTGGCACATTCAACGTCGAAAGATTCCAAAGCAGAAGGATGGGGAACTGAACATGCGTAATATCCTTGCACTCACAGCGATGGCCACGCTTCTTGCGGGCACGGCCGTCAATGCCGCCGATACGACCCTGACGATTTCGAGCTATGGGGGCGTCTACCAGGAAGCCCAGTCGAAATCCTACTTCCAGCCGTTCATGGCGCAGAATCCGGATATCAAAATCGTCGAGGACAGCTCGTCAAGCAATGCCAAGCTGAAGGCCATGGTGGAAACCGGCAATGTCACGCTGGACCTGCTGCTGACCGATGACAGCTTCGGCCTCGACGCCGACGCGCAGTGGCTGGAGCCGATCGACTATTCCGTCGTCGACAAGTCGAAATTCATCGACGGCGCGGCAGGCACCTACCGCGTGGCTTCGGACATCGAGGGCACCGTGCTGGCCTACAATGCCGAGGAATTTGGCGGCGAGGCGCCGAAGGGTTTTGCAGACTTCTTCAACACCGAAAAATTTCCCGGCTCGCGTGCCGTCTGGAAGTATGCCGCCTCCGGGATTTTCGAGGTGGCTCTGATTGCCGACGGCGTGAAGCCGGAAGAGCTTTACCCGATCGACGTGGAGCGTGCGCTCAAGAAGCTCGATACGATCAAGGACGATCTCGTCTGGTGGGAAAGCGGTTCGCAGTCGGAGCAGCTGCTGTCGAGCGGCGAGGCGAGCATGGCGCTCGTCTGGGTCGGGCGCGCGGTGAACGTCGCGGAAAAGGGCATCAAGATTGACTGGACCAACTGGACGTCCCAGACCGGATACTGGGTGGTGCCGAAGGGCACCAGGAACAAGGAAGCGGCAATGAAGGCCATCAGCTTCTTTACCGAGCCGGCCCAGCAGATCGAGTTCACCAAGTACATGCCCTATGGCCCGTCCAACAAGAACGCGCTCGCTTCGGTTGACGCTAAGTTCAAGGGCAGCCTGCCGACGGACCACCTCGACACCCGCGTTCTGATGAATGCCGACTGGTGGGCCGAAAACGGCGCGAAGGTCGATCTTCGTTTCCAGGAATGGCTCCTCCAGTAAGGCAAACCGGCATGCGACCCGCCCGCAGGCGTGGGCGGGTCCTGCTTCAACTTCGTGTTCGGACATACGATGACTGTCTCAACCAACGATCGCGGCCTGCCCGTAGCGACTGCACCACGGACGTTTCGGGTTCCGCCGGCCTTCTGGCTGATTGCACCGGCGATCCTGTTCCTTGCGCTTTTCTTCGTCTTTCCGTTGCTAAAGCTCGTGGCGATTTCGCTACCGGGCGGCAGCATCGAATATTACGAGCAGATCTTCACGACACCCGTCTTCCTGCGGGTGATCGGCGAGACATTTCGGGTGTCGCTTATCGTGACGGTGGTCACCGTCGCCGTTGCCTATCCTTATGCCTATGCCATGGCGCATGGCGGGCGGGCGATCCTTCTCGTCCTGACGATCGCGCTGCTCATCCCGTTCTGGGTGAGTCTGTTGTTGCGTAGTTTTTCATGGATCGTGCTGCTGCAGAACAGCGGCCTCATCAACGACTTTCTGATCGCCACGGGCTTGATCGAAAAGCCGGTCCGGCTGATCCGCACGCCGTTCGGGGTGATGATCGGCATGGTCCACATCCTTCTGCCTTACGCCGTCCTGCCGCTCTACACCGTCATGAAGAAGATCGATCTCCGTCTCATGGAGGCATCGTCCATCTGCGGCGCCAGCTGGTTGAAGGGATTTGCCCGGATCTATTTCCCGCTGTCTCTGCCGGGCGTCATGGCCTCCGCCATTCTTGCATTCACGCTGGCGCTGGGCTTCTACATCACGCCGGCCCTGCTCGGCAGCCCGCGCGACATGATGATCGCGCAGATGATCGCCGGCCAGTTCAACGAACAGCTCAATTTCGGCCTTGGCGCGGCGCTTGCGGTCGTCCTCATGGTGCTGACGGCCGTCGCCTTCGGGCTTTTCGGCGCCGTTCGCACGGCGCTTCAACTCCGCGGCCGGTCGAAGGACGGGATGTGACATGGACAAGCTGAGGCGCATTCTCTTCTGGCTCGTCGTTGGCTTGACGGCGCTGTTCCTGCTCCTGCCGACCCTGATCATCGTGCCGATGTCGTTTACGACGACAACGACGCTGGAGTTTCCGCCGGTGGGCTTCACGCTCGATTGGTATGGAAAGGTCATCGGCGCCGCCGACTGGCAAAGCGCTCTGGTCAACAGCCTCCTTGTCGCGGTCGCCGCCGCAACGCTCGCCACCGTCATCGGCACGGCTGCCGCGCTCGCCCTTCACGCCCATCGTTTCCGCGGCAAGGCGCTGGTGATGGGGTTGCTTCTCAGCCCGATGATCACACCGGTCATCGTGCTTGCCGTCGGCATGTACATGGTGTTCTCGGGCTGGGGCCTCGTCGCGACGCGGCTGGGGCTTGTCCTGGCGCACACGGTGCTCGCGATCCCGTTCGTCGTCGTCTCCGTGCTTGCCAGCGCCGGCATGGTCAACCCTTCGCTGGCGCCGGCCAGCCTTGGCCTGGGGGCGAGCCGCTGGTTCACCTTCCGGCGCGTCACGCTGCCGCTGATCATGCCGGGCGTGCTGTCCGGTGCCGTGTTCGCATTCATCACCTCGTGGGACGAGGTCGTCATCGCGCTGTTCCTGGCCGATGCGCAGACCCGCACCGTGCCGATCATGATCTGGAACCAGGTTCGAACCAATCTCGATCCGGCCACGGCCGCCGTCGCGGCCATCCTGATCTTTCTGTCGGCGCTCGGCGTCCTCCTTTCATATAAATTCAGGGAAGCCAGGCCATGAACGCCTCTCTCCAGACCACCGCCGGCACGGCCATGAAGCTCGAAGGCGTCTCGAAGCTCTACGGGCCCGTAAAGGCCCTCGACAATATCTCCTTCGAGCTGCGCAAGGGGGAGTTCCTGACGATGCTGGGGCCTTCGGGATCCGGCAAGACCACGTCTCTGCGCGCCATCGCCGGTTTCATCCAGCCGACCGCCGGCCGCCTGCTGATCGACGGTCGTGACATGACGGGCGTGCCGCCGCAGAAGCGCAACATCGGCATGATGTTCCAGGACTACGCGCTCTTCCCGCATATGACCGTCCTCGAGAATGTCGCCTATCCCCTGGAGACCCGCGGCATCAGGCGTGCCGAGCGTGAAAAGCGCAGCATGGAGATGCTGGAGATCGTCGGCCTGGCGCATTGTGCCAAGCGCTATCCGAAAGAAATGTCCGGCGGGCAGCAGCAGCGTGTCGCGCTCGCCCGGGCGCTGGTCTTCAAGCCGGACATCGTGCTTCTGGACGAGCCGATGGCAGCCCTCGACAAGAAGCTTCGCGGGCAGATGCAGATCGAGATCATGCATATCACCCGGCAGGTGGGCGCAACCGTCGTCTCCGTCACGCATGATCAGGAAGAGGCGCTGGTCATGAGCGACCGCATCGCCATCTTCAAGGATGGCTGCCTCGAGCAGATCGGCAGTCCAAACGAGCTTTATCAGCAGCCGTGCTCCGAATTCGTCGCGGACTTCATCGGCGAGGCAAACCTCTTGCGTGGCAAGGTGCGTGCCATGCCTGATGGCGTGGTGGTCGAAGGGAACGGCTGGGGCGCCCGTCTGCCGGCAGGCGATCCGCGGGCGCAAGCCGTTGCCGCGGCGCAGAACGTCTGCGTCGTCCTTCGACCGGAGCGGATCCGCGCCGTGGAGGCCGGTTCCGAAAGCGGCAATGCCGGTGAAGGCATGATCGAGGACAAGATCTATCTCGGCGTCGAATACCGGCTCGTGGTGCGGATGAACGACGGCAGCAAGATCAATATCCGCAGCCGCGATATCGCAGGGATCGCCGGCATGAAGGCCGGGGACAGGATCGGCATGGCCTGGTCGCCGGACGATATCGTCATTATCGGCGCCTGAGACACTACGATACAGGGGAGGGGGATATGGAGCAAAACAACCGGCAGATCGAGGTAACCTTTCTCTGGAACGGGACGCCTGTTACCGGCCGTTCCGGCGACAGCGTTGCGGCAGCCCTTTGGCGCGCGGGCATCACCACGCTTGCACGGTCGCGGAAGGTCCATCGCCCGCTCGGTTACAGCGGCTCCTATCCGACCGGCGTGCTGGCCCGTGTCAATGGCCGCCCGAACGTACGTATCGATCAGGTGGCGGTCGAGGCGGGCCTTGTCGTCGAAATGCAGAATACCTGGCCTTCGCCGCGCTTCGATCTCCTGCGCCTTGCCCAGGCACTGCCGCCGAAACTCGTCTACGGCGGGTTCGAGCATGGCGCATGGATGCCGAAAAGCGGCCTTGCCTACCGCCTCGCCGAGAGGGCCATGGCAAATCTCGCCGGCGTCGCCCGTCCGGCCGACACATCCCTCGCCGCAACGGCTGTCGCCGGCGAACGCCTGGACGTGGACTGCCTCGTCGTCGGTGGAGGACCTGCCGGAATTGCGGAAGCCAACAGACACGCGGAACGCGGCGGGACCGTGGCACTCGTGACGCGAGGGGACAGCCTCGCCCGCTTTGCCTCGTCCATGGGGGCGACGCTCGAAATTCTCGATCCCCGGGTCCGTCTCTTCCCGGGCATGGAGCTGTTCGGCGCCTATCGGGACGGTGCCCTCATGGTCGGCGCACCGCATGATAATCGGCGCGGTGCGGTCGCATTCGTGCCGAGGAAAACCGTTCTGGCGACGGGACGCCGCTCGATCCCGCCGATGGTCAGGGGCAGCCAGTTGCCGGGCGTTCTGGATGCGTATGCCGCCCTGCAGCTTGCGGCCGTGCATCGTGTGATGGCCGGCCAGCGCGTTGCGGTGGTGGGCACCGGAGCAGAGATGGATATTGCCGAAAAACTCGCTGCCCTCGGCGTCGATGTCGTCCATCGCGGGCCGGTTGCCGAACTCTCTGAAATCATGGGGCGGCGGCGCGTGACAGGCATCCGTGCCGGCACGCAGATCCGCTGTGATGCCGTGGTTCACGCCGGACCATGGCGGGCGGACCCGAGTCTCGGCTTCCAGGCGTCGGGCGAGGGAATGTTTCAGGTTCAGGCCCACCCGCTGCCGCAGTCGTTTTCCATTGTCGGCGCCGCGGCGCGCGGCGATGAACGCATTCACGCCGCGCGGCACGTGCATCCGGACACGCTGGTCTGCCCCTGCATGGATGTCACGGCCGGTGAACTCTATTGCCATATCGATGCGGGAGAGACGGACCCGGAGGTGCTGAAGCGGCTTACTTCCTGCGGCATGGGAACCTGCCAGGGTTTTCCCTGCTGGGAAAACATGCTGGCGCTGTTGGCCGCCCGCATCGGCGTCGAGCCGGAGATGTTCGCCCGCCCGACGCACCGGCCGCCACGCCGGTCGATCACCGTCGCGCAGGCGGCAGGACTTGCAGCACTGGTGGAGCCTGACCAATGAATACGTTGCCGCTTCCCAAACGCGCCTCCGTCGTCATCATCGGTGGTGGCGTCCAGGGCCTCTCCGTTGCCTTCAACCTGGTCGAACGCGGACACAAGGACATCCTCGTCCTTGATGCCGGCTATTGGCAGGGCGGCGCTTCGGGCCGCAATGGCACGCTCATCCGGCCGGGTTTTGCGTCGGTGCCATGGACGGAACTGTTCATCCTGACCGTCGAAGAATGGCGAAGCTGGTCGAAGCGCCTCGGCGAGAACGTCATGTTCACCCAGCGCGGCTACTCGGTGGTCTCCGAGGCCGAAAAGAGCGAAGCGATGCTGCTCGAAGGGCTGAAGGTTCAGCAGAGCCTGGGCGTCAACAGCCGGATGCTGTCGCGTCGCGAGATCGACGATCTGCTTCCGGCGATCAACAAGGCCCGCGTCCGCGCCGTGCAGCACCAGCCGGAGGGCGGTGTGGCGCCGCACCACGCGGTCATGAAGGGCCTGCTGGCATTCTGCCAGCGCAATGGTGTCGATGTTCGCTACCGAACGAAGATTTCCGGCCTGGAGCGCACCGGGCCTCGCGTCAGTGCGGTGCTGGTCGGCGATCACAGGATCGAGGCCGATTGCGTCGTCTCCTGCGCCGGTCCGAACAATCCTGATATCGCGGCAATGGCCGCCGTGCCGCTCAACGGCTTCGGCATGCGCATCGAAGCGATGGCGCTTGAGCCGACGCGACCGCTGATCAAGCCCGCCATCGCGCTGATCGACAGCCTGGCCTATTTCCACCAGACCGCGCGGGGCGAAGTGGTGGGGGGAACCGAGGTGCCGGAAAGACCGCGCATGTCCCTGAAAGTCGACGTGCCTGTCATGGCCAACATGGCGAAAGTCTATCTGGAGATGTTCCCGCAGCTCGGCGAGGTGCGCATCCTGCGCCATTGGGCCGGACAGTTCCATGCCTCGACGGACTACGCGCCGCTTCTGGGCGAGCATCCGGACCTGAAGGACCTCTGGTTCTCGGCCGGCTGGTCCTACGGCTTTGCCGGCGCGCCGGCCGCCGGCAGGCTGTTGGCGGAGGCGATCGCAAAAGGCCGGATCGACCGTCGCATGAAGCCATTTGCACTCGATCGTTTCGAAAAGACGGGACCGATCATCGAAGGCGGCATCGTCCTCGCGTGAGGTTTTGCGGAAGAACGCCTTCAAACAATGACAGAAAGGACAGCTCGATGAGCTATCACGAACATTTCTATATCGACGGCGAATGGGTATCGCCGGTTTCTCCCAAGACGCTCGATGTGATCAATCCGGCAACCGAAGAGGCCTTCACCCGAATCGCGGTCGGCTCCGCGGCCGACGTGGACAAGGCCGTTGCCGCCGCCAAAGCGGCCTTCGAAACCTTTTCACGGACGTCGCCTGCCGAACGGCTAGCGCTCCTGAAGCGCATCCATGAGGTCTATCTCGAACGTTTCGAAGATATCGCGCAGGCCGTGTCGTCCGAGATGGGGGCGCCGCTGGCCTTTGCCCGTGATGCGCAGGCCTGGGCCGGGCGGGGACATCTCGAATCCACCATCAAGGCGTTCGAAACCTACGAGTTCAGCGAAAAGCGCGGCAGCACGATGGTGGTCAAGGAGCCGATCGGCGTCTGCGCACTCATCACGCCGTGGAACTGGCCGCTCAACCAGATCGTCTGCAAGGTGGCGCCGGCCATTGCCGCCGGCTGCACCGTCGTGCTCAAGCCATCGGAAATCGCGCCGATTTCCGGCATCGTCTTCGCCGAGGTCATGCATGCCGCAGGCGTGCCCAAGGGCGTGTTCAATCTCGTCAACGGCACAGGTGCGGACGTCGGCCAGATCATGGCCTCGCATCCCGATGTCGACATGGTCTCCTTCACCGGCTCGACCAGGGCTGGCATCATCGTCGCGAAGGCTGCTGCCGACACGGTCAAGCGCGTTGCACAGGAGCTCGGCGGCAAGTCGGCCAACATCATCCTTCCGGATGCCGATTTCGAGACCGCGGTTACAAAGGGCGTCCGCGGCTGCTTTAGCAATACCGGGCAGTCCTGCGATGCGCCGACACGCATGCTGGTTCCGCGTGCGCGCCACGAGGAGGCGCTTGCCATCGCAAAGGTTGCTGCGGACGCCTTCCGCACCGGCGATCCGAACGCGGAAGACACAAATCTCGGTCCCGTCGTGAGCGATATCCAGTTCGACAAGATTCAGCGTCTGATCGAGACGGGAATCGAGGAGGGAGCTACTCTCGTGACCGGCGGTCCGGGGCGACCGGAAGGCCTCAACCGCGGCTACTACATCCGCCCGACGGTTTTCGGCAACGTCACGCCTGAGATGACGATCGCCCGGGAAGAGATTTTTGGTCCGGTCCTGTCGATCATCTCCTACGAAGATGAGGAAGACGCGATCCGCATCGCCAACGACACCGTCTACGGCCTCGCCGCCTACGTCCAGTCAACCGATATCGCAAGAGCCCGTCGCGTGGCATCGCGCATGCGCGCCGGTTCGGTCTATCTCAATTATCCCGACTGGGACACGATGGCATCGTTCGGCGGCTACAAGCAGTCGGGCAACGGCCGCGAATATGCCGATTTCGGCATCCACGATTTCCTCGAGATCAAGAGTGTCGTCGGCTACGGGGATTGATGCTTCGGCCTGAAATGAATGTCCATGCAGAGGGGGAACCTTCTGCGTGGACGACTATACCGGCAGGCAAACCTCGTCTCGTGCAAGTGCCAGCGATACCAGCGTCTGGCCATTGGCTCGCATGCGCGGTGTCGAGGCATATTGCGGCGCCGAAACCGGCCGGATGCTTAACCCTTCCCGGGCAAGGCGGTATCGTCGATCACAAGCAATGCATCGTCGGCGCCGAGCCGACTAGTGCCTCGTGCACAATGGATCGCTGTCCAACCACAACAATCTGCGTCACGACCTGGCGCGCAAAGGCATGACTTTCGAGACGCAGAACGACTCGGAAGTCGCGGCCGCCTATCTCACCTCGGAGATGGCCCAAGGCAAGGGTCTGGGTCAGGCGCTGGAGGGCGCCCTGCCGCAGCGGCGCAGGATCTGATCTATGCGAAGATATCCAAACAGCGACTTGCGGACGTTCGAAAGATTTTGCCCTGCCTTGAGCATCGCCGCTATGCTGTGATCCCTCGGTAGCAGCGCCGTCAGCCAACCGATCGCTTCGACCGGGGGCCTCCGGAAAACGTCACGCGGCATAGATGACGAAACGTATTTTCTTCTCAGGAAAACGGCATTATGTCTGTCACAGGGTGATATTCAAAAGAGGCTGAGATGGCTAGCAAGAGCGTATCGACGAAGGCGGCGCCCAGTGGATTTGGTCAGGATCCCCATGCGGTAAGGGAACCGCGTGAGAACAATCTCGAAATGGCGATCGGGCATGAGGTGCGTGCCTACAGAAAGACACTCGGCGTTACCGTGGCAGATCTTGCATCCGCGACCGGGATGTCCGTCGGCATGCTTTCCAAGATTGAGAATGGAAACATCTCTCCATCGCTTACCACGCTGCAAAGTCTGTCCAGGGCGCTTGGAGTGCCGCTTACCGCGTTCTTTCGAAGTTTCGAGGAGCCGCGGAATGCGACGTTCGTGAAAGCCGGCCAAGGTATAAACATCGAGAGGAGAGGGACACGAGCCGGTCATCAATACAGCCTTCTCGGTCATCTCGACAACAACAGCAGCGGTGTGAATGTAGAGCCGTACCTGATCACATTGACCACTGAATCCGATGTTTTTCCGACGTTTCAGCACGAAGGCAATGAACTGATCTACATGCTCGAAGGCGAGGTCGTGTATCGGCACGGCGATCAGCTATATACCATGCAGGTGGGGGACAGCCTGTTCTTCGACGCCGATGCGCCGCATGGCCCCCAGGTGTTGGTAAAGCTGCCTGCCCGGTATCTTTCGGTCATCAGTTACGCTCAAAGATAAGGCCGGCCGCTACCCCAGGCTGTTGCGGTTATCCTGGAAATCCACCGGTTACGGCAATGCGGGCAATACAGGATGGGAGGAGCGATTGTCGACTGATCCGACGCACGAACCGATGAACCGACCGGTGGGGCGAACCCGGCATGGCCGGAGCCACGTTACTGGCACGGCGGTTTTGGTCGTGCTTCCTGGGTATTGATGTCCGCGCACCCCCTGGCCGAGCGCTCGGCCAACGGTCGCGGCTATCTCTGTTTCATCTACGACACGCTGCTTCGCTACGACAGCGATGTGAACATCGTCCCAAAAGGCTTGAGAAGTCGACGGATACCGATATGGCTGCCACCGTCGTCCTGAAGATCGGCCCGATCAAGGCGCGCTTCGAGGGATCGGTGCAGCTTTGCGATCTCAACCCTCCTTTTTCGTATACCATCGTCGGCGAGGGCAAGGGTGGGGTTGCCGGCTTCGCCAAAGGCACCGCAGACGTCATCCTGACGGAACAGGCAGACGGCGGAACGCTTCTCCAATACAATGTCAAGGTCGATATCGGCGGAAAGATCGCCCAGTTGGGCTCCCGGCTGATCGACTCGACCGCGCGAAAACTCTCGGCGCAGTTTTTCAGCAAATTCGTGAACTCCCTGGAAAAGAGCATGTCCGGGCTTTTCGGGGGCTAATTCAGGAGACCTTCCGTTCAGTGCCTCAGGCGGCGCATGGCTATTTCATCTGCCGAGCAAGCTTTATGAGCGCACCGGTGTCATCATCGCCACCGACCTCAGCTTCAGCGAATAAGCGGCGGTCTTTGATGATGCCCGGATCGCTCAATAAACATCTCGGAGGTAACGCTTCTCCCGTTTCAGGCCGGCGATGTAATCGGAGGCCTTCTCTTGCGTCAGGTTTCCATGGCTGGCGACGATGTCGGAGAGCGCGGCGTCCACGTCGCGGGCCATGCGGCTGGCGTCGCCGCAGACGTAGAAGAATGCGCCTTGCTGCAGCCAGTCGAACAGCGCCTTGCCGTTTTCGCGCATGCGTGTCTGGACGTAGATCTTTTCCTGCTGGTCACGGGAGAAGGCGAGGTCGAGGCGGGAAAGCAGGCCGTCGCGGCTCATTTCGGCCAGTTCGTCCTGATAGATGAAGTCGCTGTCGTGGTGCTGGTCGCCGAAGAACAGCCAGTTGCGGCCGCGGGCGCCGCGGGCCTGGCGCTCCTGCAGGAAGGCGCGGAAGGGAGCGATGCCGGTTCCGGGGCCGACCATGATCACCGGCGTGTCGTTGTCTGCCGGCAGGCGGAAATTTTTGTTCTGCGATACGAAAATGCCGGCAGCACCATTCTGCGCCACGCGGTCGGCGAGGAAGGTCGAGCAGACGCCGCAGCGGTCGCGGCCATCGGCATGATAACGCACGCTGGCGACGGTCAGGTGAACGTGGCCGCTTGCCGCATGCGGACTGGAGGAGATCGAATAGGCACGGTGCTGCAGCGGCTTGAGAAGCGGCAGGATATCGTCGGCGGAAAAGGAGGACGGCGGTGCAAGCGCGACGAGATCGCAGATATCCTTGCCCCAGAGAAACGCGTCGAGCGCTTCCTTGTCGCCGTTGCGCAGTAAATGCGTCAGCTCTTCATTGCCGGCGCGGCGTTCCACCTCGGCGATCAGGTCGCGTGGCGGTGTCGAGATTTCGAGGCCGGTGGTCAGCAACGCTCCAAGCGACGTGTCGCCGACGGACGTGTCCGGATCGGCGTCGAGGCGCGTCAGCAGCAATCGGACAAGGGCGGGATCGTTGACCGGCATGACGCCCAGCGCGTCGCCGGCTTCGTATTGCAGGCCGCTGTCGCCAAGATCGAATTCGTAGTGGCGGATTTCCTTGGCCGATGTGCTTCCGGACAGGCGGCGATTGACGGCAAGCCGGGCGGCATAGGGATTCTTGCGGCTCCAGCCGGTTGTCTGGCGTGCCGGTGAGGCCGCGGCGCGGGGCAGCGCGGCGGGCTTGCCGCCAGCGCCGTCGTCCGGCACCGTCAGCGGCAGGGCCTCGGCGATCCAGGCGTTCGCGGGGTCTTCGTAGTCGATATCGCAATCGCGGCGGGCAAGAATGCGGCTTGCGCCAAGTTGCTCCAGGCGCATGTCGATCAGCTTGCCTGCCTGGCAGAAGCCGTCATAGCCGGTATCGCCAAGGGCGAGCACGGCAAAACGCAGGCCTTCCAGCCGGGGTGCGGTCGAGGCGGAGAGGGCATCCCAGAACAGCTGGGCATTGTCCGGCATCTCGCCTTCGCCATAGGTGGAGGTGACGACGATCAGCCGCCGCATCGTGGCCAGCCGCTCCATGCCGATGTCGTCGAGGCCGGCGACTTCGGCGGTAAAACCCATGGCTTGGGCTGTCACCGCCGCATCCATGGCGACACGTTCGGCATTGCCGGTCTGGGTGCCGTAGAGGACGAACAAGGGCTCTGTTTTGGCTGAGGCAGCGGACCCGGTTGCGGCCGATGCCTCCGGTGCAATGGCGAGGCGGGAATGCAGGCCGGCGAGGAAACCGCCGAGCCAGGCCCGCTGATCGGTGTTGAAGGGCGCATCCTCGGGGATATAGGGGATCTTCATGGTCGGTCTCACATCTGGCGGGCGGCAGGGGCAAGGCCGGCGAGCGCGCGCCGGGCGAACAGTTCCTCGAAGCTCGGCAGGCGGCCGATGCGCTCGATGTTGCGGTTCGTCTGGTGGATGATCCAGCCGTATGTGCCGGGGCTGTCCATCGACAGCGTGTTGCGGCCTGCAAGCGCCTGGCGGTAGTCATCGAGCCGCTTGGCGGCGATCATCACCGCCAGGGCTTCCTCGTCGTGATCGGCGACCGCTTCGCGGGCATAGCGGGCGATCTTCTGCATCAGCGCAAAATCCTCGGTCAGCAGCAGGTTGCGCACCGCCTTCTCGACCACCGGATCGGACGGGCCGCCGGCATTCGGCACGCGGGCGAGCGCCACGGACTGGGCCATGGACAGCACGGTGTAATTGTTGATGAGGGTGAACATTTCCTCGGTATCGGTCTCGCCGTAACCCGGCACGCGGCCGTTCAGAACCGGCCGGCGGTCGCGATAGGCCAGCTTGAATTTTCGCACCTGATGGGCGGCGAGTGCAGTTGCGAGTTCCTCGACCAGATCCTTGCGGTTTTTCGCCTGCAGTATCGCGTCGCTGTCCTGGTAGAGCAGCAGGGCACGCGGCATGCCGTAGACGAAATTGTGCTTCTCGCTGTCCCAGTTTTCGATCAACCAGCGGGCCTTCTGCGAACCGGTCGCCTCGACATGCCATTGCAGCAGGCGGAGGATGGCATCGGCATGCACCGCCGCCATCGGATCGGTTTCGTTATCGATGGCGCCGAGCAGGATGGAATCGTGGCTCATCTTCTTCGGCAGGTCGCCGTAGGGATCGTATTGATAGACGAAACCGCCGCTCATGCCGTTGCCGAACCCCTTGCCGAAGCTGCCGAGGTTGAGCACTGCGCCGTTGGTCATGTATTCGCAGCAGAAGTCGCCGACGCCTTCGACCACGGCGGTGGCGCCGGAATTGCGCACGGCAAACCGGTCGCCGGCCTGGCCTTCGACGAACAGCCGGCCGCCGGTGGCGCCGAAAAGGGCAAAATTGCCGACAAGCACGTTGCCGCCCGCTTCGTCCGAACCGCCGCCCGGCGAGCGCACGGAAATCGTACCGCCGCCGGCGCTCTTGCCGACGCCGTCGTTGCAGGTGCCGGTGTGCGTCAGCGCCATGCCGTCGTTGCAGAAGGCGCCGAACGACTGGCCGGCCGAACCCGAGGTGGAGATCCGCACGCTGCCCGCATCGAGGAAGCGGCGGCCGCGGCGATCCTGCCGGACGGCCGGCAGGTTTGCTGCCGTTTGTTCGTCCAGTTCGTAGTTGAGAAGGCGTTCGATATCGACGGAAAGCCGGCCGCCGACACTCTTGTTGCAGTTGTTCAGATGCCGGTTACCGCCAAGGCTGATGTCGGCGCGCCGTTCGTCGATCAGCGCCGAGCGGACAAGCGAAATGAAATCGTCGTCGACGGCGTATTCGGCCTCCATGTAGACCGGATGCTCGATGACCTGTTCCCGGACGATCGCCAGCATGGCGCGGAGGTCGAGCTGGCCGACGCTGGCGGGATGGTCGAGCAGGTGCAGAAGGTCGGCGCGGCCTCGTGCTTCCCGCAGCGAGCGCACGCCGATCGCGGCAAGGATTTCGCGGGTTTCGTGGGCGATGTTCAGCAGATATTGCGCCAGCGCCCGCGGATCGCCGTCGAAGACTTCCGGATTGGTGGTGAGGCCGGCGGGGCACTTGATGTTGCAGTTCTTCGCCATGACGCATTTCAGCATCATCAGCGCCGTGGTGCCGAATTCGAAACTGTCGCCGCCGAGCAGCGCCGACTTGACGACGTCGCTGGCCGTCTGGTGCGCGCCGGAGCAGCGCAGCAGCACCTTCTGGCGCAGGCCGTTGGCGAGGAGCGCCTGGTGCACCTCGGCGATGCCGATTTCGGCGGCGCGGCCGGTATATTTCAGGCTGGTGACGGCGGCTGCGCCCGTGCCGCCGGTGTTGCCGGCAACGTTGATGACATCGGCGCCCGCCTTGGCGACGCCGACGGCGATGGTGCCGATGCCCTCCGACGAGACCAGCTTGACGATGACCCGCACCCGCGCCGCCTTGCAGTCGTGGATGAGCTGCGCCAGGTCCTCGATGGAATAGGTGTCGTGGTGCGGCGGCGGCGAGACGAGTTCGACGCCGGGCGTGCCGCCGCGGGCGGCGGCGATTTCCACCGTCACCTTCTGCGCCGGAAGCTGGCCGCCTTCGCCGGGCTTGGCGCCCTGGCCGATCTTGATTTCCAGCTCCTCCAGCATCGGATCGGCGAGATAACCGGCCCAGATGCCGAAGCGGCCGGAGGCGAACTGCTTGATGCGCGAGGCGCGAATGGTGCCGTAGCGCGAGACGTGCTCGCCGCCCTCGCCGGAATTCGACATGCCGCCGACCATGTTGGTGCCGTGGGCGACGGCCTCGTGGGCATTGGCGACCAGCGCCCCATGGCTCATGGCGCCGGAGGCGAGCAGCGGGGTGATCTCGCTGGCATTCTGCACGGTTTCCAGCGGAATGCTGTCCGGCGCGGTGCGGATCAGCGCCAGATAATCGCGGGCCTCGCCGGCGGCCTGAACCATCAGCGCACCGCTTTCGATCCAATGGCCGCGCAGGTCCTCGCCGAAGCGCATGACCAGCGATTGGCCGAGCGCGCCGAGGCGTGCCAGTTCGTCGTCGGCGGGCCGGGTGAAGGCAAGCCGGAACGTGTTGTCGCCGCGGTTTTCGCAAGCGAGGCCGCGCACCAAAAAACTGTTGTTGCCCTTGCGCGAGAAGCGGCCCATTTCCTTGCGGAAATCCTCTGCCGAGGTCAGGTAGGTGACGTCGGCCGGAAAGGCGAGCACGTCACGCAACGCCGCCGGGCGGCGCATGCGTTCGTCGGTCATCAGGCGGATGAAGTTGCGATAGCCGGGCGTGATGGCGAAGCTATCGATCGCTTTCGGCGTCAGTTTTTCGAAGCTGTTGTTGCGGTAGGCATCATCGTCGATGCCGAAGGCGTCGTCCAGGCGGTTGAGGGTCAGGAGGCGCAGGAACGGGTCGTCCGCGTCCTTCCTGTCGAAGGCGATGGTTTCTTCCGTCATGTCGACGAAACCGCGCACCGCCGCCGTGCCGAAGGAGTGGCCGGCGCCTTCCGCCCGTTCCTTGAACAGGCCGAGCAGCGGGATGTCGTCTTCACGCGTCACCGTCAGCGCCTTGGCGTGCCAGTCCGCCACCGCGCCGGCAATCACCTTGAAATTCACGCCGCCGACCGGCGTCTTGACGTTGGGAAAATAGCGGTTCAGCACCGGATCGCTGGTGTCGAGAAAATTCGGCTCGAAGAATTCGCCGCCGATATAGCTTTCGGCGGTGCAGAGGCCGACCTTGCCCATGGTCTTCATCAGCGCCTTTTCCGCTGCCTTGGCGAAACGCTTGAAGGCCTTGTCGGCGTCAGCGCCGAACTTTTCTTCGGCGCGGAACTGCACGCCGAGCGGATAGACGGCCGATGCGCCGAAACCGAGCACGGCGGCGATGTGGTGCGACGAGGCGATCTGGCCGCTTTCGACCACCAGCGACAGCCGCAGCCGCAGGCCTTCCTCGATGAGTTTCTGGTTGATGGCCGAAACCACGAGGATCATCGGCAGGGCGGCGCGGTCCTTCGCCACATGGCGGTCGGTGACGACGGCGATGCCGCCTTCGTCGCGGGCAAAGCGGGCAATCGCATTGCAAAGATCGTCGATCGTCGCTTCCAGTGCCTGTTCGTTCGCAGCCGCATCCGTCAGATCAGGCGCATACAACATCTCGAAGCGCCGCACCGGCGTTTCGGTTTGCTCGCGGATGCGCAGCATGTCGAGATGGGTGAGGATCGGCGAAGGAACGACGATCTGGCGGGCGGCCTTGGCGCCGATGTTCGGCTTGGCGCCGAGCGCCACGCGCAGCGTCATGCCGTCTGCCTCGCGGATCGAATCGAGCGGCGGATTGGTAACCTGGGCGAAACGCTGCGAGAAATATTTCGCCACGCCGCCTTCCTGGTCGGACAGCGCGTTGATGGCATTGCCATAGCCCATGGCCGAAATCTTTTCGGCGCCTGTCGCCAGCATCGGGTCCATCAGGAACTTGAAACTTTCCTGGTTGAGCGAATAGGCGACGTAGCGCTGATGGCGTTCGAGGTCGCCGTTGTAACGCAACGGAGACCCCTGTGCTTCGGCTGGAATCTCCGGCAATTCCGCCAGCCGCACGCGCGCCTCGCGCAGCAGGTCGCGGTAGGGACGGCGTGCCGCCAGCATGTCCAGCGCTTCGTTGGTCGCAAAGGCGCGTTTGGCAACGTGGTCGTAGCACAGCATGCCACCGGCCTCGATGCGGCCGCGGCGCAGCACGGTTTCCGGCGGAAAGCCGATCTGGCCGGCTTCCGACATGACGCAGAGATAGTCCTCGGTTTCCACCGTGCGCAGCGGCCTGAGGCCCAGCCGGTCGAGCCGGGCGCCGATGACGTCGCCGTCGCCGAAAATCAGCGCTGCCGGTCCGTCGTTCTTTTCTTCGTAGAGCGAAAAATATTCGAGCATCGCCACGACGTCATCCGGCAGGGTATCGTCGTTCTCCCAGGCCGGCGGCATCATCGAAACCACGGCGGTAACGAGGTCGAGCCCGTCTTCCAGCACCCGCATCTGCAGCGTCTGGTCGAGGCGGCAGCTGTCCGACTGGCCCTTCGGGCGGATGATCGCGGCATTCTTCGATAGGGCGATCGCCGCTTCCGAAAGACGGTTCTTGCGGTCGGTGTTGAGTTCGCCGTTGTGGGCCATCAACCGGAAGGGCTGCGCCATGGAAGGGTGCGGATCGGTGTTGGTGGAAAACCGCGTGTGAAAATAGAGGGTGTGCACCGCATGGGCCGGATCGACCAGATCGCGGAAATACGGCATCACCTCGTTGGAATTCAGCCGGCCCTTGAACACCTGCATGCGGGCGCTGAGCGACAGCGGATAGAGCCCGGCGAAGCGCGGCTCGGTATAAGCCTGCGCCTCGATGGCGAGCAGCGCCTTGTGGATGCGGAAATCGAATTCGGCCTGGGTCGCGCCGGTCTCGTGGCAGCCGAACACCCATTGGCGGATCGGCAGCTGGTAGCGCACCGCCGCGGGACGGATGGCGCTTTCGTCGACGGGAACGACACGCTTCAAGAGCAGCGGGAAGCCCTGCTCGGTGAGTGCGGCCTCGATCAGCCGTTCCGCTTCGCCGTGACAGGCGGGATCGTTGGGCAGGAAAAAGTTGCCGACGCCGAAGCGGCGCGGCTGAAGATCGGCGATCCCCGTCAGCTTGCGGAAGAACGGCAGGGACAGATCCACCGACACGCCGGCCCCATCCCCGACACCTTCGGCCGACATGCCGCCGCGATGCGGCACGGCGCACAGCGCCTCGTGGCCCTTGCTCAGCACGTCATGTGTCTGGACGCTGTCTTTTCGCGTGATGAAACCGACGCCGCAGCTGCTCTTCTCCTGCGAGCGGTCGTAAAGGCCGGTGGTTTCTTCAAGCTGCGCCAAGTCGCATCCTCCTGTGTCACGATGTGTCAGTGTTGCTGACCTATATTATCAGGAGTTAGCGAGTCAAGTTTTTGTTCGAAAAATTCGCAAAATCACAAATCTGTGAAATAAAATTACTCAAATGCTTATCGTGACTTTCCATTTCGGAAAGAGATCGGCGGAAGGCCTGGATTCCGTCACTCTCGGACTGCTCCCGCGAGCATCCGGTTTAGCTTGATTTGAACATCAGGGAGAGTTGTGCCCATTGGGCTTGGCGGCCTTTGTGAGGTCTTCGCAGGTTGCCAATAGGCCCTCGTGAGCCGGGGCGTCCGGCTTGCAAAGACTGCCATAGCCGCCGCCAGCTTCACGTCCGACAGGTGTCATCGGATTGATCACAGTGCCGCCTTGAACAGGGCGAGCGCCTGGCCGACCGGTCCCCGGTCGATTGTACGGCCGAAGTTGCCCGACCCGCCCGACGACAGCCCGTCATCCGCCTCGATCATTCGACAAAGGTCGTGAATCGTCAATAAAATCAGTCAGCTATAAATTCCCGCACGCAGATCTCAAAAGTCCTGCTGCTGGCAGCCGATGGGTTAGACGAACACCATCACGGCGACATAACCGATCCCGATCAGTACGAGCCCGGCGAGAAGCATCGGCACGAGGCTGCTGCCGTTGGCATCCCGGCCGCTGACATGCTCGCCGGAAAACACCAGGCGCTTGCGTTCGTCTTTCTTGTCCATGATTTCCTCCTCCGTTGTCCTGATCGGCAAGCCGCTACGCCGCAGCTTCCAAGCGTGCCTGTTCGAAGCTGCCGAGCATGGTGAGGATCGCAGCGCGATCCGTCATCAGGCAGCCCGCCGTCGCCAGCGCGTCGGCGATCGCGGCTGATGGGGCCGAGATCGAAATCGACCGCCAGCCTGGCGGTGCAGGCATCCCGGTGGCCGGGTCGAGGATATGGCCGTCTTTTCCAGCCTGGTCGAAGGTCGTGCCCAGGGGGGCGGACGTCGCGAGCGCGCGCTGGCGCAGCGAAAGGCGTTCGCCCGTCTGCAGCCGCACCGGCCAGCCCGGCCCGGAGGCGCCGCCGTCCTCAGGCTTGCCGCCGAGGGCGCGGAACTCGCCGGTGTCGATCAGGATGTCGGTCAACCCCTCGGCTTCCAGCAGCGCGGCGATCCGGTCGGCGACATAACCCTGGCCGATGCCGTTCAGCGTCAGCGCCATGCCCGGCTGCAGGGTAATCTCGGTGGTATCAAGCGTCACCTTGCTCCAGCCGGTATTGTTGCGCGCCGTTTCGATGGCTCGGGCTTCGGGCCGTCGGCCGTTGGCGGCGGCTTCGGCCCAGAGTGCCCAGAGCGGCTGCACGGTCGGATCGAAGCGGCCGCCGCTCGCCCGGTGCACGGACCCAGCCAGCGACAGGCATTCGAGAAGCTCGAACGGCGGTGCCGCAAGGTGTCCCTTGCGGTTCAGCTGCGAAAGCGCGCTTTCCGAACGATAGAGGCTGAGAATGTTCTCCAGCCGGTCGATCTCCGTCATGACACGGGCGGCGATGGCCTCCGCGTCGGGATGGTCGAGGCGGATCGAGGCGCGCGCACCCAGCGCCTGTCCTGTCCACAGGCGGGTGGTTGTGGTCGCCGCTGCGCGGGCGGCAGCGGGGAGAATGGCCAGGGCTGCGGAAATCGCGATCAGGCGACGGCGGGTTATCGGCATGGTTCAACCTCCGGCTTTGTTGGGCAGGGCACGCAGACGATCGTCGAAATCCGCGTCGTCGACCGCTTGGTCCGCGACGGCCTCGACCGGCGCCAAGACCATGTCATCGGTAATATCGTTCAGCGTCAGCACATGGCCGCCCTCGGCGACAGCGAAAGCCTCGGCGCGCTCCTTGCTGGAAAAAGGCACGGTTTCAGGCGCGCCCATGCCGCCCATGCGCTTGGAGCCGACGACGTAGAAGGCTTCGGTGGCAGCGATCCAGTTGCCGTCGCCGGGCCGGTCCCACGTCGCCCCCGCCTTTCCCATGTCGTTGACGTAGAGGATGAGGATCGGCGCCACCTGTTCCGGCCCGCGCATGTAAGCGATGGCATCACGCACCTGGCTGAAGAACAACGGCGCCGGATTGCCTTCGAGGAAAACCTGGGCCTTGGGGCCGGGATGCTCCAGCAGGTTCATCTGGCAGTAGTGGCCAAGCGTCTCGGGCGTCATGTCCTTTGGCGTGGTGTTCTGCGCCACCTCCTGCTTGCAGGCGGATAGGAGCAGCAGCGCGGAAACGACAAGCAGGGGGCGAAGGCGAGGTCTCATAGGGTTACCTTCCGGAAAGCTGCGACGGCGAGCCCGATGGCGGCAAGCGGCCAGAGGAAGAGCGAGGCGGCCGATTGCCACAGCGGGATAGCGCCTGCGGCCCCGCCGATGCCGCCGGCTGCGGCAACGGCTTCAGCCGCCGAAAGATTGAAGACGCGGAAGGCGTCGGCCGGATTGGCAAGCAAGGCGACGGGCAGGGCTCGCGTGGTGAAGGCCCCGCCGCCATCCGTGACGATCAGCGCCAGGAGAGCGAGATCGTAGAGCACGACCGCCACCAGCCAGAGGGCTATGGCCAGTCCCGCAGCACCCGAAGGCCGCCGTGCCAGCGCGGAAAGGGCATAACCGGCGCCAAGGAAGGTCGCGCCGAGCAGCACCGACGTCCAGATCAACCGCCACAGCGAACCGAGCCCCTGGACCGCACCCGGATCGGACCAGACGGCGACGAGCGCCGCTGCGCCATAACCCAGCGTCACCGCAAGAGCGAGGATCGCCAGATGCGCCAGAAGCTTGCCGAGCAGGATCTGCAGGCGCGAGACGGGATAGGTAAGGAGAAGCGGCAGCGTGCCGCGCTCCACTTCGCCCGCCACCGCATCGAAACTCATCAGCAGCGCCAGCAGCGGCACCAGGTAAACCGCGAGCGAGGTGAGCGAGGCGACCGTCACGGACAGCCGGTCGACACCGACATCGCCCGTCGGAGCCGAGCCGGCGGCGGCGAGCACCAGCGCAAACAGCACCATCATGCCGGTGGCGATGGAAACCCAGCGGTTGCGAAAGGCGATGCGGAATTCGCTGATCGCTGTGGCGAGGATACGGCTCATTGTCCATCCCTCCGGCTGAAATGGCTGTAGATATCCTCAAGGCTGGGCGGGACGACATCGAGATCGGCGACGTGATCTCCAAGCGCTGCGATCCGTGCGATGAGCGGCAATTTTTCCGCCTGGGTGCAGGAGAGGCGCAGATGACCGTCCGCGTCGGCAGCCGCTTCGGGAAAGGCCGCCGCCAGCGATGCCTCATGGCCGGGAGCGGGAAACACCGAGAAGGCGACGGGCAGGGCGGCGCGGGCGCGCAGGGCGGCGAGCGTGCCTTCCGCCACCAGTTGCCCGCCGGACAGGATGAGGATGCTGTCGGTGCGGGCTTCCACCTCGGTCAGCACATGGGATGAGAGCAGGATCGCGGTTCCTTCGGCGGCAAGGCCGTCGAGCAGGTCGTAGAAATCACGCCGCGATACCGGATCGAGGCCGGAGGTCGGCTCGTCCAGCACCAGCAGGCGGGGGCGGCCGATCAGCGTCTGGGCGAGGCCAACGCGCTGGCGCATGCCCTTGGAGTAAGTACCGATCCGCCGCTGCGCGGCATGCGCCAGCCCCACCCGGCCAAGAAGCTCCATGGCCTGGCGCGGGCTCTCGCCGCGCAGCGCCAGATAGTGGCGGAGTTGCTCTTCTCCCGTCAGCGCCGGGTGGAAGGCGACGTTTTCCGGCAGGTAGGCCACCTGTGCCCGCGCCGAAGGCGAACCCGGCGCGGCGCCGCAGACCGAAACCTCGCCGCCGTCGAACGGGATGAGGCCGAGCACGATCTTCATCAGCGTCGATTTACCTGCGCCGTTATGGCCGAGCAGCGCGGCGCGCTTTCCCGGCTCCAGAGAGAGGGAGACCGCCTTCAGCGCCTCCATGCCGCCGAAGCGTTTAGTGAGCCGAGAGAGTGTCAGCGTCGGTGTCATCATAATTTCCTTCGGTCCAGCGCCCGGCAGCCTCGGCCTCATAGGCGAGGATTTCGGACGGGACGGATATGCTCAGGGGGCGCATCAGCGGCGCGCTGTCGCGCACGCCTCCGGGCAGCGTTGCGGGAAAATCCCGCTGGCTCCAGCGCACCAACTGCACGGCGGGCGAGCCGGTGAGCAGGCTGGCCGCCGGTTGTGACCAGAGGATCTGGTCCATCAGGTCGTTGGGTCGATAAAAGCTGTCGGCGATGCCGTCGCCGTTGAGGTCGTAGGCCGGATGGTCCGACCAGAAATTGCCGCGGCCCTCATGGCTCCATTCCATGTTGCGGGTGCCGACATATTTCACCTGCTCGCGATTGGCGACGAAGGCGTTGCCGGTCAGGACGTTCTTTTCCGAGCCGGCGGTGAAATGGATGCCGATGCCGCAGCCCTCGAAACGGTTGTCCCATATGAGATTCTTGTGGGCGTTGTAGATGAACAGGCATTTCTTCGTGCCGCCCCGCACCAGATTGCCGGTGACATCGGCATTGTTGGCATAGTTCAGCATCAGCCCGTGTTCCCGGTCGCCGAGGCTGAGATTGTTGCGGATCCTGGCGCGATCGGAAAACATGATGGCGAAGCCGAGATGGTTGCCGATCGAGATGTTGCCGGAAACCTCGGTGTTGCGCGTGTACATGAAATGTACGGCAAACCGCAGGTCGCGCATGATATTGCCGCGATAGATGCTGTCGGCGCTGGCATTGGAAAAGATGCCGTCGCGGCCGTAGCGGATGACATTGTTTTCCAGGAGCGTGCCGGGGCTGTTCCAGACATAGATGCCGTTGCCGCGCTCGTTCATGCGCGGGCTGTCGGTGCCGACGATCTCGTTGCCGATGATGGCGCTGTTGCGCCCGCCATGCACGTCGATGCCGTGCATGTTGCCGGTGACGAACAGGTTTTCGACACGGGCACGGTCGGCGCCCTTGACGATCTTCACGCCTGAATCGAGATCCTGGTTCACCCGACCCGAGCCGGTGACGGTAAAACCGGTCAGGGTGACGTCCGGCACGGTGACCGTCAGCACGCTGCCCTCTCCCAGCCCATCCACCACTGCCGTGCGCGGGCCGACGATCGTCAGCGGCCGGTCGATGGTGACGGGGCCGGCATAGGCCCCGTCGGTCAGTGTCAGCACGTCGCCGGGCAGAGCCCCGGCGACGGCTGCGGCAAGGCTGCCCGGACCCGGCGCGACCGCATGCTCCGCCGCGGCAAGCGGCGAAGCGAGAAGAAGACCGATCAGCAGGACGGACAGGCGCATCGCTCAGGCGTCCTTCGGTTCCACGAACATCCGGCCGCGCATTTCCATGTGCAGGGCATGGCAGAACCATTGGCAATAGTACCAGTAGACGCCCGGATTGGCCGCCACGAAGGTGACGGAGCTCGTCATCTGCGGCCCGACCTCCATGGCAACGCCATGGTTGCCCATGGTGAAGCCGTGCGTCAGGTCGTCGATCTCGTCGAGGTTGGTGACGATCACCGTAACCTCGTCGCCTTCCTTCACCGTGAAGCTCTCCTGGCTGAAGCTCGGTGCCACCGAGGTCATGTAGACGCGCACCTTGTTGCCGTCGCGGATGACGGCGTCGGTCCACTCGTCGATGTTGACCTGATCGGCCTCCGCCTGCTTGCGCGTCTCGGCCCACAGGTGATCCTGGCGGTCCCAGACCGAGCGGATGTTCGGCAGGATCGAGGGGGCGACGGCAATCGCGTCATGCGGCTCGGCAAAGTTCGGGCCGTCGTGCACCAGCACCATCTTGTCGCCGGAGATATCGATGAGCTGGTCGTTTTCCGGCTTCAGCGGACCGACGTTGAGGAAGCGGTCCTTCGAGAACTTGCAAAGGCACACCAGCCAATCACTGGAGGCATCCAGCGTCTCGCCCATCACAGTCTTCAAGTGGCCCGGCTGGTACTGGACGTCGAGCTTGTCCTTGATCGGGTTGATCTTTTCGCCGGCATAGGCGCGGATCGCCTCGTCGATGTTCCACTTCACCACCTGGCTGTCCAGGAAGAGGGAGGTATAGGCGTTGCCGCGGCCGTCGAAGGCGGTGTGAAGCGGGCCGAGGCCCAGTTCCGGTTCCGCCACCACGGCGCTGCGTGGCTCGGCATTGTCATAGAACAGGGCGTCGAACTTGGTGACATCCAGCACGGTGACGGTGGGCGAGAGCTTGCCGGCGACGCACAGGTGTTTCTTGTCCGGCGCCATGTTGCAGCCGTGCGGATTGTTGGCGATGGGGATATAGCGGGTGAAGAGGGACTTGGCCTCCTTGCGGCCGTCGACCACCTTGACGCCGTTGACCTCCTCGTATTGCCCGGCGGCGATCGCCTTCTCGATCTCGGCGAGGTTGAAGACGACGACATGGTCCATCTCGGACTTGGTCATCTCCTCCAGGCTCATGCCCATTTCGGAGTTGTAGCTGGTCGAGAACGCCCACTTGCCCTCGTAGTCTGCATCGCAGTTGTCGAGATTGCCGGAGACCTTGACCTGCCAGGCCACCTCCCACTTGTCGGCATCGACGGCCGTGAAGATGTTCACGTAGGTGGATACGTCCTTCATCGTCGAACCGTCGTTGACGAGCGGCGCTTCGTCCTCGCCGTTGCAGAAGACGTAGTTCGAGCGCGGCCATTTCTGCGGGCGCAGGCCGTGGATGCCCTTGGCGTTGGGGATTTCCAGGATGGCATCCGTCTTCATCACGTCGCAGCGCACGCGCGCCACCCGGGTGTTGGCCTTGTCGTTCATGAAGAGGTATCGGCCGTCATATTTGCCCTCGGTGAAGGACATGTGGACATGGTGAAGGTCGCCGTTGTCGTGGATCTTCTTGCCGTTGGCGGCAAGCTGCTTTTTCGTCTTCTCCGTCATCGTGCGCTGGTGGATGCGGATCGATTCATTGGTCTGGCCCCAGCCTGTCGCGGAGCAACGGTTGAACACCGGCACCCGCATCAGCTCGCGCATCGAGGGAATGCCGAGAATGCGCATCTCGCCGCTCTGGCCCGAGGACCAGAAGCCGTAATAGTCGTCGAGCTTGCCGGGTGCGACCGAGCCATCGGCTCCGGCCGCGGCGCGGGCCGGGGTTGCAAGGCTTGCCGCGCCAAGGCCGAGTGCCGCCGGCGTCATCGCGCCGGCCAGCACGGCGCTGCCGGCCGTTGCGCTGAACAGCGCGCGACGACTCAGCCCCTTGTTTTCTTTCGATTCCATGATCGGCTCCTCTTTCTGTTAGACTTTTGCTACGGGTTGTTGGATCGGTGCAGCCCCTGAACTCGCCGCGAGCTTGGCCCGCGACTTCATCTTCTTGATCACCACGGGACAGACGGATTCGGACTGGTAGAGCACCTGGCAGTGCAGGCAGTTGATGCATTCGTTCGGGTTGATCTCGCCGGTGCGGTGAATTGCCTGCACCGGACACTGGTTGGCGCAGGTCTGGCAGGGATTTCCGCATTCGTGGTAGCGCTTGAGCCAATCGAACATGCGCATGCGCGCCGGGATCGCAAGGGCCGCCCCCAGCGGGCAGAGGTAGCGGCAATAGAACCGCTCGACGAAGAGCCCGGCGACCAGCAGCGCCACCGCATAGGCGACGAAGGGCCAGGCGCGGATGAACTTCAAGATGATCGCCGTCTTGAACGGTTCGATCTCCGCCAGATGTTCCGCCTGCTCGACGCTCATCAGCGAGACGCCGAAGAGGCCGAGGAAAATCATGTATTTGATCGGCCAGAGCCGCTCGTGCAGGCCCCAGGGCAGCGTCCATTGCGGAATGCGCAGCTTGCGGGCGATCTGGTTGGTCAGTTCCTGCAGGGCGCCGAAGGGGCAGAGCCAGCCGCAATAGGCGCCGCGCCCCCAGAACAGCAGGGCGGCCGCCAGAGAAAACCACAGGATGAAGGTCAGCGGATCGAGAAGGAAGGCCTGCCAGCTGAACCCGGTCACCAGACTGCCGAACAGTGCCATCAGATTGACGACCGAAAGCTGGGCATTGGCGTACCAGCCGAGGAAGACCAGCGTCACCGTCAGGAAGACGATGCGGAAGATATAGAAGGCCTTGGCATTCCTGACCGCATAGGTCTGGAAGAAGAAGACGCCGGTCAGCGCCACCAGCATGGCGACGAGAACGCCGATCTTCAGCTTCGAATCCTGCCAGATGCGTTTCCAGAGGTCCGCCTGGGCCGTGCCTTCGTCACGATCGGCGACGACGGCGACGTCCTTGACCGGCGGCGCGACGGCGAGCAGGTATTTTTGCGGCAGCTGGTAGCCGAGGTCGAACGTGTGGAAGATCTTCTCGATCGGCCCGACGTCGCGATGCGCCAGGAGCTGGATGCGGAAGGGCTTGGCCGGATCGAACCCGACATTGGCCGGAATGCGGAACAGGTCCATCTCGGTGAATTCCGGCGCGCCGGCAAGCGCGATGGCGCCGAGGCGGCGGTGGTCACGGTCGCGGAAGCGCACGGACACGTCGTCCTGGATCAGCACGATGCGGTCGAAGATGCCGCCGCGCACATAACCCGAGCCCTTGAAGGAATAGAGGCCGCGTCCCATCACGGCTATGGCATTCTCGCCGTCGCGCAGCCAGGTTTTGAGATTGGCCTCTTCGGCCGGGCCGAGCAGCGCCTTGCCGATGGCGGGAACCGAAACCAGTGCAGCCTGCATGTCGATGAAAGTCGTCTGCGGTGCTTCGGTGATCGCACGTTCGCGGGCGCGCTCGTCGGGATGCTCGGCAAAGGCGGCGTTGACCTGCGCCACGTCCAGCGACAGCCGGCGCAGCGTTCCGTCACCCTCGGCTTCGATCCAGTCTGCCGGCGAGGTGGCGGCGGGATCGATCTCGAAACGGGGGCCGGCATTTTCCGCCTCGCGCGCCAAGCCGCCGAGGCCGAGCGCACGCGCCACCTTCAGGCCGGAGCGGACGATCGAATCGTCGATCACCATCACCGTCACCGTTGCGCCGGAAATGATGTCCACCTCATGCGCCGTGCCGCCGGATTTGGCCTCGGCGACAAGGTCGAGGCCGGCATAACCGGCAACCAGCGCTTTCACCTTTGCTTCGGGAATGCCGATGAGAACGATGGGCTCGGAATGTTTCACCAGTTGCACGCTGATGATCTTGGCTTCAGGCCCGATCGCCACGAGCGTGTGGATCGGCTTGCCGGAGTAGCCGGTCGTGCCGACGAAGTCGGAGGTGAGGAACACCCAGGCGATGGTCTCCCCGCCTTTCAGGACCGGTGCGACCGCCAGGTCTTCGCGTATCGGTCCAAAGCTGTCTGCGCCCGGAACAAGCTCGGCTGCCTTTACGGCAGGCAGGTATTCCTGCAACACCGTGCGTGCACTGGCATGACCGGCCAGGAACAGGCCGGCGCAAAGCAATAGGACCAGACGAAGAAGTTTCATACCAGGGCGGCTCCCGCAATTTATTACCGGAGCATTGGAGTGTTCGTGCGCGGCGGTCTTTGATGTGGCTCAAACAAGTGGCGATTAAACTAGCCTTCCTCTCAGCTTAGCTGCGATCCTTGTGTGGGGCCGATGATTTACGGCCCTGCTTTTGCATCATCAAGCGTGCTGTGCTTGTGAAGCCATTAATACGCCGCCTCGCTGACCTCGACTCTTTGGCCTTCCCAAATTGCGGTGAATCTGAATCTCTGGTGCAAACCGGAGGTCAGCGATGCGATCAGGGATTTCATTGCGTGACGATTTTGATGGCGAGGGGCTGCGGCTGCTGGCACGGCAGACGAAAGACGCAGCCCAGGCACGGCGCTTGTTGGCGCTCGCCTCGATTTACGACGACGGCTCGCGCTCCGATGCCGCCCGCCTCGGCAGAGTCACGCTCCGGATTGTCCGGGACTGGGTCATGCGCTTCAACGCCCGAGGGGCCGACGGACTGGGAAGGCTCCCGGTCATCCGTCGCGGCTGAACGATCAGCAGCGTGCGGCGCTGGCACAGGCCATCGAACGTGGGCCGACCCTATCTCGACGGTGTCGTTCGCTGGCATCTATGCGATCTGGCCCAATGGCTTTGGGCAGAGAAGTGGAAGGAAATGTGGAATGCATAACGGTTCCATAATTCAGCTTATGCGATTTATCTATGTAGCCAGGGCAGATTCCATTTTCGAATGTGACGCCTCCACCCATCACCTAAGAAATCACCTCAGCCGCCGCCCCCCGTTGCGAAACCGATGAAAGCATCAGTTCCACACCGGCGGCCTCCAGCACCCTGGCGATGTCCTCCGGCGGCGCAAAATCTGTGGCGAGCTCGGTTACCCTCGGGAAATCGCAAACCTTTACAAGGCCCTGGCGGCCGAACTTGCTGTGGTCCGTAACCACCACGCCGCGTTTTCCCCGGCTGACCACCATGCGGGCAAATTCCGCTTCTTCCAGGTCGTAGTCCCAGACGCCATCAATGTTGACGGCCCCGGTGGAAATCACCGCATGCGTGACGCTGAAGCGGCTGACGAATTCGATGGCCGTGGCGCCGAACGCCGCGCCGTTGTCGCTGCGCAATTCTCCGCCGGCCATGTAGACCTTGTTGCCGTTCACCGTCGCCAGCGTACGGGCGATGTCGGAGGAATTGGTCACCACCGTCAGGCGGCGATGGCCGAGAAGCTCCCGCGCCAGAAAGCTGGTCGTCGTGCCCGTATCCATCATGATCGAATCGCCGTCGCGGATGCTGCGCGCCACGGCACCGGCTATATCCTTTTTCGCCTCGCTGTTTTCACGCATGCGCTTTTCGAACGGTGCCTCGCCGACGACGGAAGGAAGGCAGACGGCGCCGTGGATCTTGATGACGCTGCCGTCCCCCACCAGCGGCTTGACGTCGCGGCGCACCGTTTCCAGCGAAACGTTGAGCCGGCGCGCCAGGTCGGCGATGGCGACGGTGCCGTCGCGCTCCAGAAGCCGCAAGATATCCCTGTGCCGTTTCGATGTGGCCATGTGTGTTGTCCTGCCCGTATATGAGAAAGTCATACTGGAGCGCATGCAAGGCGACAATCCCATGCCGCACAATCGGTCACAAAATCACATCAAAACCACAAAACGCATTGACAAGTGACGCCAATTGACGCGACATTGTCGCTGCGCACTCTCGTCACAAGATACAAAAGTACGGGGAACGACGGTCGGGTGCCTCACCAGAGATAAGAAATTCAACGAGCTCTACTGGGAGACCTCGAATGATTGATTTTGCCCGCCTGCCAAAAATTACTGCCGCCGCGTTGATGCTGGCCGGCGCCTCCATTGCCACGCCGAGCTATGCTCAGGAATCCACAGATCCCATCAAGCTGACGCTGCATGACTGGACTGGCCAGCTCATCACCACCCACATCATGGGCGACGTGCTGAAGAAGGCCGGTTATTCGATCGAATACGTCCAGGCCGATTATCTCGCCCAGTTCGCCGGCCTCGAAAGCGGCGACCTGCATGTGGCGATGGAAATCTGGGAAACCACCGGCCGCGAAGCGATGGATGCCGCCACTGCGACCGGCAAGGTGGAAAACCTTGGCGAAACCGGCATGGAGGCCAAGGAAGAATGGTGGTTTCCGGAATACATGAAGGAAAAATGCCCGGGCCTGCCGAACTGGGAGGCCTTGAAGAGCGAGGCCTGCGCCGAAGCCTTTTCCATTCCCGAGACCGCGCCAAAAGGCCGTTATCTCGGCGGCCCGGTAACCTGGGGCGGATTTGACGACGAGCGCGTCGAGGCCCTCGATTTGCCGTTCGAAGTGATCCATGCCGGCACGGACGCTGCCCTGTTCGCCGAACTGGAAAGCGCCTACCAGCGCAAGGCGCCGATCCTGCTGTGGATCTACGCGCCGCATTGGGCGCCGATCAAATACAAGGGCGAATGGGTGGAGTTCCCGCCCTTCTCCAAGGCCTGCTACGAGGATGCCTCCACCGGCGTGAACCCGGATGCCGCCTATGACTGCGGCAAGCCGTTCGGCCCGATCTGGAAGGTCAGCTGGGCTGGCCTCAAGGACAAGTGGCCGGGCGCCCACAAGGCGATCACTGCCTTCAAGCTCGACAACGACGAAATGGGCGCCATGATCGCCAAGGTCGATCTCGACGGCAAGAAGGTCGAGGACGTGACGGCCGAATGGATTGCCGCCAACGAAGCCCGCTGGTCCGAATGGATCAAGAAATGACGTGAAGGCAGTGGCGCCTCCTCCAATCCCTGCCCGGAGGGGGCGCCATTCCCTGCCAGCTTTCGATGGCCTCGGGGCCGTCCGCTCACTGGAAATTTCATGACCTCCGAAACAAAACTCGTCTGCCGCAATGTCTGGAAGATATTCGGCGCCGGCGCTCGCGACCGGCTGCGCGCGGGCAATGCGCCCGATATCGAGGCATTGATTGCCGCAGGCATGGTTCCGGCGGTGCGCAATGTCGATCTCGATGTCAGAACCGGCGAAATCTTCGTCATCATGGGCCTGTCCGGCTCCGGAAAATCGACGCTGGTGCGCTGCCTTTCGCGCCTTGTCGAGCCGACCTCGGGTGAGATCCTCTTCAACGGTGAAAATCTGCTGGATGCCGGCGAGGCGCGGATGATCGAGATCCGCCGCCACCAGATGGGCATGGTCTTTCAGCATTTCGCCCTGCTGCCGCATCTCACCGTTCTTGCCAACGTCGCCTTCCCGCTTGAGGTCCAGGGCGTCGACCGCCGGCAGCGGGAGGAACGCGCCCGGCGAATGATCGAGCTCGTCGGGCTTTCGGGCAAGGAAAACGTCTTTCCGCGGCAGTTGTCCGGTGGCCAGCAGCAGCGGGTCGGCATTGCCCGCTCGCTGGCCGTCGAGCCGGAACTCTGGTTTCTCGACGAACCTTTTTCGGCGCTCGACCCGCTGATCAGGCGGGAAATGCAGGACGAATTCCTGCGGCTGCAGGCAGCGTTGCAGAAGACCATCGTCTTCATCACCCACGATTTCGACGAGGCGATCCGTCTTGCCGACCGCATCGCCATCATGAAGGACGGCGTCGTGGTCCAGGCCGGTACGCCGGAGGAACTGGTGCTCAATCCGGCGACGCCCTATGTGGCGGAGTTCACTCGCAATATCGCCCGCGCCAAGGTGATCCGCGCCGGCTCGATCATGCGTGCCGTCGAGGCGGCCTTTCCCGCAACCACCATTCGCGAACGCGCGACCATCGCCGAGGCGGCACCGCTGTTTGCAGGCACGGGTGAAACGATCGGCGTGGTCGATGCCGAAGGCAGGCCGAGCGGCATCCTCACCCGCAACGACGTCGTCGACCTGATGATGCGGGGCTGACGATGACGCACGCGCCAACCGACCGCATCGATGTTCACGACACCGCCCTTCCCGGCAGCACGGGCACGCGTGACGCTTTGGTCTTCGGCGGTGCCTTGGCGCTGCTGCTGATCGTCTGGCAGATCGGTCCCGGTCTGGCGAAATGGGCTTTCGATTATCCCAAGGCGTGGCAGATCCCCGCCGCCCGCCATATCGGCCGCTGGACGAAATGGCTGCTGGACGACGCCACGTTCGGCCTCTTCACCTTCACGGACCTGACCCGCTTCATCGCCGCCGTCATCGACGTGCCTTACCGGCTGGCGCTCAGCCTGCTTGCGACCGGCTTCCTCTCGGGGCAGGGATCGAGCGCCGTGCAGGTGTTTCCGCCGCTCTCCTATATCGCCGTGCTGATGCTGGTGACGCTGGCGGGCTATTATGCCGGGGGGCGGCGGCTTGCCGTTCTGGTCGCCGCCTGCTTCGGCTTCCTGATCGTCTTCGGCCAGTGGACCAGCGCCATGGTGACGCTGGCCTCCATCCTCGTCGCCGTGCCGATCGGCGTCGTGCTCGGTCTGCTGCTCGGACTGGGCGCCTATCGCTGGCCGCTGTTCGAGAAGGCGCTGACGCCGCTGCTCGACCTGATGCAGACCATTCCGGTTTTCGCCTATCTGGTGCCGATCCTGTTCTTCTTCGGGTTCGGGCCGACGGCGGCGATCGTCGCGACGCTGATCTACGCCCTGCCGCCGATGGCGCGCATCACCGTGCTCGGCCTGCGCTCCGTGCCCTCGGAAATCCGCGATCTTGGCCATATGGTCGGCTGTTCGCGCCGGCAGATGACATGGAAGATCATGGTGCCGTCGGCAGCCGACGCGCTGATGGTCGGCGTCAACCAGGTGATCATGCTGTCGCTGAACATGGTGATCATCGCCTCGATGATCGGCGCCGGCGGCCTCGGTTTCGATGTGCTGGGCGCCCTGCGCCGCCTCGATATCGGCGCCGGGCTGGAAGCCGGCTTCGCCATCGTCGCCCTCGCCGTCGCCCTTGACCGGCTCAGCCAGGCTCTGGCGCAAAAGACCGGCGCGCCGTTGCCTGCCGGAAAACGTAGATCGATTGTCGCCCGCCATCCCTATCTCGTCGCCAGCCTCGCCATCATCGTCGTCGGCTTCGTGCTCGGGTTGATCATCCCGCCGCTGCAAACCTTTCCGGAAGCATGGACGCTCTCCACCGGCGGCTTCTGGAACGAGGTGGTGCGCTGGATCAACGTCAATTTCTTCGACGCGCTTGAAGCGCTGCGCAACCTCGTCCTGCTTAACGTGCTGGTGCCGTTCAAGCGTTTTCTCGGCGAACTGCCCTGGCTCGGCGTCGTGCTTTTGCTGGCGCTTGCCGGCTACCGCCTCGGCGGGCTCCGGCTGGCGCTGACGGCGGGCATGCTCTCCTTTCTGATCGCAGCCACCGGACAGTGGGAAAAGGCGATGATCACCGTCTATCTCTGCGGCATCTCGGTGATCGTCGCCAGCCTGATCGGCATTCCGCTCGGCATCCTGGCTTCGGAGCGCGAGCGGTTGTGGCGCTGGCTGCAGGTGGTCATCGACACGCTGCAGACCCTGCCCTCCTTCGTCTATCTGATGCCGGTCGTCATGCTGTTCCGGGTGGGCGATTTCACCGCCATGATCGCCATCGTCGCCTACGCCGTCGCGCCGGCGATCCGCTACACGGTGCTCGGGCTGCAGCGGGTCGATCCGCAGGTGGTCGAGGCCGGGCGGGCCATGGGCTGCACCCCGCGTCAGATCCTGATGAAGATCAAGCTCAAGCTGGCGCTGCCGGAAATCCTGCTCGGGCTCAACCAGACGATCATGTTCGCCCTGTCGATGCTGGTGATCACCGCGCTCGTCGGCACCCGCGATCTCGGCCAGGAGGTCTACATCGCGCTCACCAAGGCGGATACCGGGCGCGGGATCGTCGCCGGCCTGGCCGTCGCCTTCATCGCCATCATCGCCGACCGGTTGATTTCGGCGGGTGCCGCTCGCATGAAGGAGAGAATGGCATGAGCGAAACGATCCAGCTGTCCCACGTGGAAGATCGCATTGCCGCCCTGCCCTGCTGGAACGGCCGCATCGATATCGCCGTGCTCAAGGGCGGATTGAGCAACGAAAGCTTCGTGGTTTCGGATGCGAACGGCCGCCATGTCGTCCGCTTCGGCGTCGATTATCCCTTCCATCACGTTTTTCGCGCCCGCGAACTGATGACGGCGAAGGCGGCGCATGACGCCGGGTTTGCGCCCCGCGTCGAATATGCCGAACCGGGCATCATGGTCTCGGCCTTTCTCGGCGCCCGCACTTTCGGCGGCGAAGATGTCGCCCGCGAGCGAAAAAGGGTGGCCGGGCTTCTGTCGCGTTTCCACCGGCAGATGCCGCACCATGTCTCCGGAGCGGGTTTCATGTTCTGGGCTTTCCACGTCATTCGCGACTACGCCCGCACCCTGGACAACAGCAACAGCCGGATGCGCCCATACCTCTCCGGTTATCTGCATCTCGCCGAACGGCTGGAAGCGGCACAGGCCCCGCTGCCGATCGTGTTCGGTCACAACGACCTGCTGCCGTCGAACATCCTCGATGACGGCGAGCGGCTGTGGCTCATCGATTTCGAATATGCCGGCTTCTCCACCGCCATGTTCGACATCGCCGGCGCCACCTCGAATGCCGGGCTGACGGCCGAACAGTCGGACGAATTCCTCACCGCCTATTTCGGCCACGAGCCAACATCCGAAATCCGCCGCTCGATGGCGGCGATGCAATGCGCCTCGCTGCTGCGCGAGGCGATGTGGAGCATGGTTTCGGAACTCTACCTTTCCGCGCCGGGAGCCGATTATGTCGGCTACACCGCCGATAATCTCAGGCGCCTCGAAGAAGCGCTGGACCACTATCAGACAACCTACGGGAAACACGCATCATGACCCTGCCATCCCATGCTGAGATCGTCGTCATCGGCGGCGGCATCATCGGCTGCTCGACAGCCTATCACCTCGCCCGCGATCACAAGGCAGACGTGGTGCTGCTGGAACAGGGCACCCTGACCTCGGGCTCCACCTGGCATGCGGCCGGCCTCGTCGGCCAGTTGCGCTCCTCGGCCTCGATCACCCGCGTGCTGAAATATTCCGTCGATCTCTACAAGGGGCTGGAAGCGGAGACGGGGCTGGCGACCGGCTGGAAGATGACCGGCTGCCTGCGGCTTGCCACCAACCAGGACCGCTGGACGGAATTCCGCCGCCTGGCGACGACCGCCCGCAGCTTTGGCATGGACATGCATCTGGTTTCGCCGGAAGACGTCAAGAAAATGTGGCCGCTGATGAATGTCGACGATCTCGTCGGCGCAAGCTGGCTGCCGACGGACGGTCAGGCCAGCCCCTCCGACATCACCCAGTCGCTCGCCAAGGGCGCGCGCATGCATGGGGCGAAGATCGTCGAGAATGTCCGCGTCACCGGCTTCGAGATGAAGGACGGCCGCATCGTTGCGGTCAAGACGACGCTCGGCGACATCGCCTGCGAAAAGGTGGTCAACTGCGCCGGCCAGTGGGCGCGGCAGGTGGGCGCGATGGCGGGCATCAACGTGCCGCTGCAGCCGGTCAAGCACCAGTACATCATCACCGAAAAGATCGACGGGCTTTCCACCGATGCCCCGACGATCCGCGACCCCGACCGGCGCACCTATTTCAAGGAGGAGGTCGGCGGCCTCGTGATGGGCGGCTACGAACCCAATCCGCAGCCCTGGACCACCGGCGACGTGCCGGACGAATGGGCCTTCCGCCTGTTCGACGATGATTTCGACCATTTCGAGCAGCACATGACGCAGGCGATCGAGCGCGTTCCGGCGCTGGAAAAGGTTGGCGTCAAGCAGATGATCAACGGGCCGGAAAGTTTTACACCGGATGGCAACTTCATTCTCGGCGTCGCGCCGGAATGCAAGAACATGTTCGTCGGCGCCGGCTTCAACGCCTTCGGCATCGCCTCGGGCGGCGGCGCCGGCTGGGTGCTGGCGCAATGGGTGGTCGATGGCGAGGCGCCGCTCGATCTCTGGGTGGTCGATATCCGCCGCTTCGCCGGCATGCACCGCGACCGCCAGTGGGTGCTCGACCGCACGCTGGAGGCCTACGGCAAGCACTACACCATCGGCTTCCCGCACGAGGAATATGAAAGCGGCCGCCCCCGGCTGGTCTCGCCGCTCTATGAACGGCTGAAAAAACATGGCGCCGTCTTCGGTTCCAAGCTCGGTTGGGAGCGCCCAAACTGGTTCGCGCCGGCAGGGACGGAGGCAAAGGACGTCTATTCCATGGGCCGGCAGAACTGGTTCGATGCCGTCGGCGACGAGCATCGCCATGTTCGCGAAGCGGTGGGCATCTTCGACCAGTCGTCCTTCTCGAAATACGAGATGAGCGGCTCCGATGCGCTCAAGGCGCTCGACTGGATCTGCGCCAACGATGTGTCGAAACCGATCGGCCGGCTGACCTATACCCAGCTCCTCAACACCCGCGGCGGCATTGAGGCAGACCTCACGGTGGCACGGCTGGCCGACGATAAATTCTACATCGTCACCGGCACCGGTTTCCGCACCCATGATTTCGGCTGGATCGAAGACCATATCCCGGTCGGCCTCGATGCGACCCTGATCGATGTCACCGAGGATTGGGGCACGCTGTCGCTGATGGGGCCGAAGGCACGCGACGTGCTCGCCGCCGTCACCGAAGCGGATGTCTCCAACGCCGCCTTCCCCTTCGGCCACGTGCGTGAACTGGAAATCGCCGGGCATACGGTCCGGGCATTGCGCGTTACCTATGTCGGCGAACTCGGCTGGGAACTGCATGTGCCGATCGCGGCCATCGGCGCCGTCTTCGACCGGCTGATGGAGGCCGGTGAGGAGCATGGCATCCGGCCGGTCGGTTATCGCGCGCTGGAATCGCTGCGGCTGGAGAAGGGATACCGTGCCTGGGGTTCGGATATCACTCCGAACGATATGCCGGTCGAAGCCGGCCTCGGCTGGGCGGTGAAGCTGAAGAAGAACACCGATTTCTTCGGCCGTAACGCCTTGCAACAGATCCAGGGCAAGCCGCTGAAAAAGCGCTTCATGGGCTTTACGGTGGACGATCCGGACGTGGTGCTGGTCGGCCGCGAAACCATCCTGCGCGACGGCAAGCCGGTCGGCTACCTCACCAGCGGCGGCTTCGGCTACACCATCGGCAAGAACATCGGCTACGGCTATGTGCGTTACGAAGACGGTGTTACCGACGACTACCTGAAGGCCGGCTCCTACGAGCTGGTCGTCGCCTCGGAAAAGACCCCGGCCAGCCTGCATTTCGGGCCGATGGTCGATCCCGACATGGCAAAGATCAAGGCGTGAGGAAGAGACCATGACATTCCCAGCGGATCGCCACGCCCATATCATCGTTATCGGCGGCGGCGCCATCGGCACCTCGGTGGTCTATCACCTCGCCCGCGACGGCGCCAAGGATGTGCTGCTGCTCGAAAAGGCGCAACTCACCCACGGCTGCACCTGGCATGCCGCCGGCCTCGTCGGCCAGCTCAGGGGCAAGCGCAACCTGACGCGGCTGATGCAGAACTCCGTCGCCGTCTTCGACCGGCTGGAGGAAGAGACCGGCCAGCACATCGCCTGGAAGAAGGTCGGCTCGCTTAGGCTCGCCGGCAGCGAGGCGCGCTGGAGCGAAATCCGCCGCTCGATGACCCAGGCGAAAAGTTTTGGCGTCGAGTGCTATTCCCTGTCACCGGAGGAGGCGGCCTCGCGCTTCCCCTATATCGTCAAGGAAGGCATCGAAGGGGCAGCCTTCATCCCCGGCGACGGCTACATCGACCCCTATTCGCTGACCATGGCCTATGCAAAGGGTGCCCGCCACTATGGCGCGCGCATCGAGGAAGGCGTGCAGGTCGAGGAGATCATTGTCAAGAACCGCCGCGCCGTCGGCGTCGTCAGGCACGATTTCCTGCGATATCCTCGTCAACTGCGCCGGCCTCTGGGCCAAGCGCGTCGGCGAGATGGTCGGCGTGCCGCTGGCGGCCGGCGTGGTCGAGCATCAATATTTCCTCACGGAAAAGAAGCTTACCCTGCCGCCGGACCTGACGACGCTGCGCGACCCCGACAACAATTTTTACCTGAAGCCGGATACCGGCAGCTTTGCCATCGGCGGCTGGGAAGACGGGTCCAAGGGCTGCTGGCGCGGCAAGCCGCCCTTCGATTTCGGCCGGGAACTGTTCGAGCCGAACATGGAGCGGCTGGAACTCTTCGCCCTGCCCGCCGCCGACCGCCTGCCGGTGCTGAACGAGATCGGCATCCAGACGATCATCAACGGCCCGATCCCCGTCTCCTTCGACGGCGAGCCGATCATGGGCCTGGCGCCGGAACTCGACAATTTTTACGTCGCCTGCGGCTTTACCGCCGGCATCGCCGCCTCGGGCGGGGCCGGGCTTGCGCTCTCCAACCTCATCCTGCACGGCGACGCCGGCATGGATCTCTGGCCCTTCGACGTCCGCCGCTTCGGCGCCGTGCATGCGCAGGGCCGCTACCTGGAAGAACGTGCCATCGAAGCCTACGGCGCCTATTACAAGATCCACTGGCCGGGCGAGGAACCGGCGGCGATGCGCGGCCTGCGCCGCTCGCCGCTGCACGACACGCTGGCGAAACGCGGCGCTGTCTTCGGCTCGAAATTCGGCTGGGAGCGGCCGAACTGGTTCGCGCCGGCAGGCACGGAAGCAGAGGACATTCCCTCCTTCGAAGGCAAGCCGAACTGGTTCGATGCCGTGGGCGAGGAGGTCCGGGCCATCCGCGAACGGGCCGCGCTGATCGACCAATCATCCTTCTCGAAATTCGAGATCAGCGGCGAAGGGGCGCTTGCCGCCCTGCAGCGCATCGCCGCCAACGATCTCTCCGGCCCGCCCGGCAAGGCCGTCTACACCCAGCTCTGCAACGACAAGGGCGGCATCGAGGCCGACGTCACGCTGCTGCATATCCGCGACGACCTGCTCTACCTCGTCACCGGCTCCGGCTTCGGCCTGCGCGACTCGAATTGGGTGGTGCGGCACCTGCCGGATGGCATCACCTTGCGTGACGTCACCAACCGGCTGGCGACGCTCAACATCTGCGGCCCCCGCGCCCGCGACATCCTGCAGGCCGTCTCCGACGACGACCTGTCGAACGAAGCCTTCCCCTTCCTGACGGCGCGCAGCATCGAGGTCGGCGGCGCGACGGTGCTTGCCGTGCGTATCGGTTACGTCGGCGAGCTGGGTTACGAACTCTATATCGACCAGGAATACGCCGCCCACGTCTACGATACGCTGAGGGCCGCGGGCGAGCCGCACGGCATCGCCGATGCCGGCTACCGCGCCATCGATGCCTGCCGCATGGAGAAAGGCTATCTCTACTGGTCCGGCGACATCACGCCCGACTACAACCCCTATGAAGCCGGCCTCGGCTTCTGCGTCGCCCTGGACAAGGGTGATTTCATTGGTCGGGCGGCCCTTGCCGATATCAAGGCGAAGGGTGTCGGCCGCAAGCTCGTCTCCTATACGGTGGACGGTTTTGCGCCGTTCCACGGCGGCGAGGCGGTGATGGTGGACGGCAAGGTGGTCGGCTCCACCTCCAGCACCGGCTACGGCTATACGCTCGGCCGCACCATTGCCTTCGGCTACCTGCCGGCCGATGTCGCCGCCCGCACGGACTTCGAGATCGAAGCTTTCGGCAAGGTCTACGCCGCCCGCCGCGGCGCACGCACCCTCTACGATGCCAAGATGGAAAGGCTGAAAGCATGAGCGGCGAGACCGAAATCGAGCTTGCGACCGCCGCCATCGCCGCCATTCCGCTGCTGTCGGGCTATACCGGCCCGATCGAGCGCCAGGGCGGCATGACCAACCTCGTCTTCAGGGCCGGCGATTATTGCCTGCGCATTCCCGGCAAAGGCACCGAGGAATATATCGACCGCGCCAACGAACTGGTGGCGACCCGCGAAGTTGCCGAAGCCGGTGTCGGGCCGGAGATCTTGCACGCCGATACTGAAACCGGCATCTTCGTCTCCCGCTTCATCGACGGCGCAGTTACCATGTCGCCGGAGCGTTTCCGCAGCATAACCGGCGCGCCCGGGCGCGCCGGCGCGGCCTTCCGGCGGCTGCATGACAGCGGCGCGCAATTTCCCGCCCGCTTCGAACTGTTTGCGATGATCGACAGCTACCTCGAGATCCTGTCGACGAAAGACGTCGATCTTCCCGAGGGTTATTACGACATCCTCAAGGAGGCGGAGAGCGTGCGGGCCGCACTCGCCGCCCATCCCCTGCCCTCCGTCGCCTGCCACTGCGATCCGCTCTGCGAAAATTTCCTCGATACCGGCGACCGCATGTGGATCGTCGACTGGGAATATTCCGGCATGAACGACCCGATGTGGGATCTCGGCGACCTCGCGGTGGAAGCCGGCTTCGACGCGGCTCAGGAAGAAGAGATGATCCAAGCCTATTTCGGCGGTGAGCCGAAACCGGCCGAACGCGGCCGCATCGTCATCTACAAGGCGATGTGCGACTTGCTCTGGACGCTGTGGGGCCTCATCCAGCTTGCCAACGACAATCCGGTCGATGATTTTCGCGCCTATGCCGATGGCCGCTTTGCCCGCTGCCGGACGCTGATGCGCACGCCCGGTTTCGCCACGGCCGTCGCCGCCGTTGCCCGCGGCTGACCGGCTACAGCGGCAGTTCCGTCGTGTATTTCACGCTTTTCAGCGCGAAGTGCGACGATGAATTGGCCACCGCCGGATGGGTGAGGATATCGTGCATGAGCAGGCGTTCGTAATCCTTGACGTCCCTGACGGCGATGCGGATGAGATAGTCCCATTCACCGGACATCGAGTAACACTCGATCACCTCCTCATAGGTCTGGATGATATCCTCGAAATCCCGGCGCGCTGCCGGGTCATGCGATTTCATGCGCACCTGGCAAAAGACGTTCAGTCCCCGGCCGATCCGGTCGGGATCGACGAGCCGGACGGTCGGCCCGAGAACGCCCTGCTCCTCAAGCGCCTTGATCCTGCGCCAGCAGGAGGCCGTAGACGCGCCCACCTCCTCGGCAAGCACGGCATGGCTGACATCGCCGCGGCGCTGCAGCACCTTGAGAATCTTCTTGTCGATGTCATCGATGTGAACTGTTTTCATCATGAATCCCAAGGATGCGAATTATCCCGATCAAAACCATAGCCGCGAATGCCGTCTTTGAAACGCATTTTCGTGGAGGACGCCTATAATTTTGCAATCTGGAATTATGGGAGGAAACCATGGCGCAGGTTGCACTCAAACAGGTTGTTCGCACCGCCCCGGACGAAACCGTCGACTGGAAGCGCATTTCTTATCTTCTGCACCTGTCGCGTGCTCTCGATGAGTTGGAAGAAACCCGCCTCATCCCCGAAAAGAAGCTGCATTACCAGTTTTCCGCTCGCGGTCACGACATGGCGCAGATCGTGCTCGGCAGCCTGCTGACCGATCGCAACGATGCCGTCTGCGGTTATTATCGGTCCCGCCCGCTGCTGCTGTCGCTCGGTGTCGATCCGGCCGACGCGCTGGGGTCGGCCATGGCGCGCGCCGGCGGCTATTCCGACGGCCGCGATATCGGCGTGACCTTCAACTACCCCAACCTGCAAGGTCCTCCGGCCCTGCCGATGAGCGGCGGTGTCGGTACGCAATATACGCCGGCCGCCGGCTGGGCACAGGCGATCAGATATTACCATGATGTACTCGGCAAGCCCGGTTATGAACGCAGCATCGCGGTGGTGTGCGGCGGCGACGGCTCCGTCGCCTCGAACGGCTTCTGGTCGGCGCTCACCCTCGCCACCACGCAAAGCCTGCCGATGCTGTTCTACATTGAGGACAACGGCTACGGCATCTCCGTCCCCTCCGGCATGCAGACGCCGGGCGGCAACATCGCAGCCAATCTGGCGGCGTGGCGCAATCTCCGCATCCTGCAGGGCGACGGCTGCGATCCGGCCGAGACCGCACGGCTGATGCAGCAAGCCGTCCAACAGGTGCGCGGCGAGCGCGGGCCGGTGCTGCTGCGCCTGACCGTGCCGCGCCTGCAGGGACACAGCTTTCAGGACAAGCAGGCCTACAAGAGCGAAGACGTCGTGCGAAACGAATGGGCACGCGACCCGCTGCCGCGCCTGCGGGATCATATCGTGCCGGCGGTCCTCAGCGATGAGGAATGGGAAGAGACGCGGCTCCACGCCAGGCAAGCGGTGGAAGCAGCCCGGATCGAAGCCGAAAACCGTCCGAATGCGGCGCCCGAAAGCGTAACGCGCCACGTCTATTTCGAGGGCGAGATGCAGGTGATGGGCGGTTTGCGTCCGCATGGAATTCACTCCCCCGCAACCACGGAAACCGCCGCGGTGGAAGGCCCACGCATCACCATGGCGATGGCGATCCGGCGCACGCTGGGGCACGAACTGGCGATCAACGACCGGATGGCGCTATTCGGCGAGGATATCGGCCGCAAGGGCGGCGTCCATGGCGTGACGCTCGGCCTGCAGGAAAAATTCGGCGCGGAACGGGTGTTCGATACGTCGCTCTCCGAAGAAGGCATCGTCGGCCGCGCGGTCGGCATGGCGCTGGCCGGGCTGATGCCGGTGCCCGAAATCCAGTTCCGCAAATATGCAGAACCGGCCACCGAGCAGATCAACGACTGCGGCACGATCCGCTGGCGCACCAACAATCGTTTCGCCGCCCCGATGGTGCTGCGCATGCCCGGTGGCTTCCTAAAGACCGGCGACCCCTGGCACAGCCAGACCAACGAAGTCGCCTTCATCCATCAGCCCGGCTGGAAAGTCGCCGTGCCCTCGAATGCGACCGATGCGGTGGGCCTGCTGCGCACCGGATTGCGCGGCAACGATCCGGTAATCTTCTTCGAACATCGGGCCATGCTCGACCATGTCTGGGCGCGCCGGCCCTATCCGGGCGACGACTACGCCCTGCCCTTCGGCAAGGCGAACCTGACACGCAGCGGAGAGCGGATCACGCTCGTCACCTGGGGTGCCATGGTGCATCGCTGCGAAGAGGCGGCGGAGGGTTTTTCCGCCGATGTCATCGACCTGAGAACGCTGATGCCCTGGGACAGGGACACGGTGCTGTCGTCGGTGCGCCGCACCCGCCGTTGCCTGATCGTCCACGAAGATCTCGGCACGGCCGGTTTTGGCGCGGAAATTTCCGCCGTCGTCGCCGAACAGGCATTCATGGACCTCGAAGCTCCGGTCGCCCGCCTGACCATGCCGGACATTCCGAGCCCCCACAACCGCGTCCTGCTCGACGCGGCCGTTCCCTCCGTCGAGAAAATCCGCGCAAGAATGGAAACTTTGCTGAGCTTCTGACCCCCAACCGGACCGGCTTGGCGGATCAAGCGTTGCCGAGATAATCCTCGGTCGAAACGACCGCCGCGTAACCGAAAGCCAGAGCCGACATAAAAGCGGCATGCACATCGGCGGCAGGCACCGTCTTGCCGCCGAATTCAAGATCGCGGGTTGCAACGGCATCGTGGACGACAGTGGCGCGGTAGCCATGGTCCGACGCTGCCCGCGTCACGGCATCGACGCACATATGGCTCATGGCGCCGGCAATCACCACATCCTCGATGTTCTTGCCGTCGAGCAACGCCTTGAGATCGGTGCCCTGAAACGCGTTGATGCCATGCTTGACCACGATTGCTTCGCCGCTGTTCGGCGCGACCGCGGGATTGATCTCGGCGCCATCGGTTCCGGGAGCGAAAAAACCTGCATCGCTTTCCGTCGACACATGCTGGACATGCACGACCAGGTCGCCCTTGTTGCGGAAATTTTCAAGAAGTTTCGCCGCATTGGCGGCGGCTTCCTCGGTGCCGACGAGCGGAAACTTGCCGCCATCGAAATAATCGTTTTGCAGGTCGACGATAATCAGGGCTGTCTGCGCCATTGCCGTTCCAATTCCACGTTTGCGATTCTGGATCCGGTAGCATTACGCCTTGCGGCGGCGACTGGCGAGGGTGAAATCCACAGGTCGCCTCTTGCCCCTTCTCCCCGCCGAAGCCTCGCGGCAAGCAGCCGCCGCATTCCTGACGAAACGTTTCGATGAACGCCCGCTTCAATCGGCAGTGCGTTTTACAGCGATGGACGAGGCGTGGCGTAGCCGCCATTGGCGAAACCAGGGATAACCCGTCACGATGACGATGCCGGCAAGAACGATGGAGGAGCCCAGCAGGAATTCCATCGACAAGGGTTCGCCGAGAAGAAGGACACCGAGCACGACGCCGAACAGGGGCGACATCAGCGACAAGACGCCCAATTGCGACGCGCGGTATTGCGTCAGCATCCAGAACCAGACCAGGAAGCTGAAGAAACAGACCACGAATGCCTGGAACACCAGGTTGAGGCCGAGCAGCCAGGTCGGCACGATCAGGGTTTGCCCCGAGGCGAAAGCCGCCAAGGTGAGCAGCACGCCGGCGGCAGCCAGCTGATAGAAAAGCGTGTGCGTCGCCGGGACGGTGCTGAGCCGCGAACAGCGGATGACGATGGTGGTCGCGCCCCAACCGGCACCGGCACACAATGCCAGCAGATCGCCGAGCAACATGGAGGAAAGATCCGCGGATGTGGACGGGCCGTTGCCGATAAAGGCGACGGCAATTCCCGCTGCCGCCAGCGCGATGCCGACCCACTGGCCGGCCGCAAGCCGTTCGGATGGCAGTCTCCAATGGAGGCCAAGGGCCGCAAAGATCGGCGCCGTGTAGAGGAACACGACGACATGTGATGCCGAGGTCAGCTTGATGCTTTCAGCCAGCAGCAGGAACTCGAATCCGAAAAGCAGCCCGACGAAGACACCGGTGACGGCGGTGCTGCCGGAGAACGGGATACGATCACCGCGAAGGCGCACCAGAGCCCAGACGCAGAAAGCCGCAATGACCGAGCGGACGCCGATCTGCAGCACAGGTGCTGCCAGGTGGCCGGTTGCCTTGAGCCCGATCTGCTGCACCGACCAGACGAGGCAGATCAAAACCATCAGGCCGACGGCGGTAACATCCAGCGGTTTACGGATCGTCGACACGGCATTACCTGCTTTCGTTTTCGTGAAGGGGTACTATCGGTGGTCGGATGGCGGATGAACGCATTCTCATTTCTGCGCAGCAACGACCTTCGCCTCGACATGCAGGCGGCGCCCGGCAAGCCAGCCGTTGAACGCCGCGCCGCAGCCGAGCAGGACAAAAAGCACGGCGCACCAGGCAAAACCGCCGGTCCAGTCGCGAATCAAGCCGACGACCAGCGGACCGATGGCCGCAAGCAGGTATCCGACGCATTGCGCCATGCCCGAAAGATGGGAGGCCACATGGGCGTCGCGGGATCGCAACACGATGACGGTCATCACCACCGCGATCAACCCGCCCTGGCCCATGCCCTGCAGGACCGCCCAGAACCACACGCCCCAAAGCGGCGCAAACAGCAGGCCGAGCAGCCCCACCACAGCAAAACCGCACAACACGACATTGATCAGCCGCTGGTCCTTGCCGCGCACGGCGATGTGCGGGGCGGCGAGGCAGGAAACGGCCTGCACCATGACGGATACGGATACGATGGCGCCGGCGGTGACGCCGTCGAGACCGCGCTCGCGCAGGATAGGAACCATCCACCCAAAGACGCAATAAGCCAGCGCCGATTGCAGGCCCATGAACAGCGTCACCTGCCAGGCGACCGGATCCCGCCACAGGCCGATGACTTGCACGCTGCTTCGCCGCGCCTGCGATCGCCCGCCGATAGCCTGCGGCAGCCAGAGCAGTCCGACGATGAAGGCCGGCAGGGCCCAGATCGCCAGCGTGGCTTCGAGGGAGCCGCCGAAAAGACCTTCGAGCGGCACCGAAAATCCGGCTGCACCGGCTGCACCGGCGCAAAGCGCCATGGTGTAGCAGCCGGTCATCAATGCCGCCCTGTCGGAAAAGTCGCGTTTGACGAGCCCCGGAAGCAGGACATTGCCTATGGCGATGCAGGCGCCTGCGAGCGCCGTTCCCAGGAACAGCAGCGTCGATGAAGAAAGGCCGCGCATCGCCGTGCCGAGCGCCAGCAGGAAAAGCACGCCCAGCAACACGCGCTCGGTGCCGATGCGTTGCGCGAGCTTTGCTGCGAACGGAGAGAATGCGCCGAGGCAGACGACCGGCAAGGTCGTCAGCACCGTCGCTCCCAAGGGGGAAAGGCCGTAGCCGGTGCGGATTTCGGGCAGCAGCGCGGACGCGCTGGAGAAAACCGGGCGCAGGTTGAAGGCGATCAGCACAAGGCTGACACCCAGCAGGATGCGCCCGAGCGGGGAATGGCCTACGGCGGCCGGTGTCACAGGAGGACGCCCGGTTTCGGGGGATATCGGCTGTCGTTCTTCGGCCTGCAAGGTCATGACATCAGCAACCTGTCGAGGGCGGCCAGCACCGGCGCCATGAAACGGCGCACAGCCGCATCGGCCTTTTCCGGATCACCGCTTTCGATGGCATCGACGATATCGTCATGCGCCTGCCGATCCGGTTCCGGAATGTCGCCGCCCAGGGTCGACTCGATGGTTTCGGCAATCGATCGTGAAAAAAACTCGTAGATCTCGATCATCGCCCGGTTTTCCGATGCGGCGATGATCGCCTTGTGGAAGGCAAGATCGCGCTCGACGAACACGGCGCGATTGTCGCCATCATGATCGCCCCGTTGCTCCAGCAGCGCGCGAAGCTTGGCAACCACCGCCGGCGTGTGGCGCACGGCCGCCAGGCGCGCCGCCTCGACGTCGAGGGCGCAACGCGCTTCGAACTGGTCGCGCAGCCCGGCGCGACGGGCCATGGTGATCGGCCGCACCACATCCGACGTGGACACCACGTAGGTTCCCGAGCCCTGCCGTGTTTCCAGATAGCCCTGGGAGACAAGAACCCGCACCGCTTCGCGGATCGTGCCGCGACTCACCGACAGCATGGCGCACAACGCCGCTTCGTTCGGCAGTTTCTCCCCGAGATTCCATCGTTTCGACAGGATTTCCGCGCGGATCGCTTCGACCGCTGTATCCGCCAGATTTGTTCTGCCGATCGGGTGCATGGGCTCATTCGTCAAGTCATCAGATGACTTGACGATTACAGTCTGCATCGGGAGGAAGCAAGCCGATTTTATCGGGCGGCAGTCAAGGACAACCATCCTGGAGGAAGCGCGCAATCACCGCAGAAAGCAGTTCCTCGCATTCGCGATGCGGCACATGTCCGGTGCCGGCCAGAATGCGGACGGTTCCGCGACCATCGGCGATGCGATGCGCATGCGCCCGAGAGCCGTACTCGTCCTGATCCCCATGGATGGCCAGCACCGGGCAGCGCAGGCGGCCGAGGGCTTCATCCAGCGTCCAGTGCGCAAAGGCTGGCGACAGCCAGGTGCCGATCCAGGCATCGGCAACCCAGGGTGCCTTGCCGCCGTGGTATTTCGCCAGCCGCTCCATGTTGGCCGGGTCCGCGAACTCCCGTTGCACCACGCGGATGCCGTCGAGCGTTCTCGGCTCGACGAAGGCCTGCGCGGCGATGGTAACGGTGGCGCGGCACATGTCCGGAAAGGCGCCCGACGTTTCGACCGCCATGCCGCCGCCGACGCTGTGGCCGCAGGCCACAAATTCGTCGAACCCGTATGTCGAAGCCAGCAGCGGCAGGACCGTTCGCCCCTCCTGCGCGATAAAATCAAATTCCAGCCTGCCGGGACGCGGGTCGGAGCGGCCGAACCCTAGGCGGTCGTAGGCGATCACCCGCCGCCCGGTCGCCGCCGCAAGCCGCGCCGGAAAACTGCGCCACAGGGCGACGCAGCCGAGGGAATCGTGAAACAGGACGATGGGCGCGCCTTCACCGCCTGTCGGTGGCGTCCAGGCTGCGGAAAACAGCCGCGCGCCTTCAGTCTCGATCCATCGGGTTTCTTCTAAGGGCATGGAATCGGCGGCAGAAATGACGAAATCTCCTTGCGCTGGGTGCCCCTTCCGGCGCAAAAGCGCCGCGGCAACGAGGCGAAGCGGTTCGCGTCGCTAACAGGTTTCCCCTATCTTCGCCATAGTGGGATGGCACATTCACCCGGGGTTCATGTGCATGGGCGCCAGATAGCCGCCGGAGGTACAGGATATGACCACCACTCAGTTTTCGGATCGCAGGATGCCGCTGCGCGAGGAAGAGATCGAAGTCTGCGAGCGCGTTTTCAGGCAACTCTGCCTGCGCCAGCCACCGATGACCGAGGCGGAACGCGAGGCCCTCGCCTCCTCGATCATCTATTATTTCCAGACGGGCGTCCGCAATGAAGGCAGCCTCGCAAGGCTGCTGGCCTGAGGCAGGCCGCGCAGGGAGCCGACGCGAGAGAGCGGCGGATCAGCGGCTCGCGGGCGCACGGCCGTAGAGCAGGAGCATGAGAACGATCACCAAGCCGTAGATGATCTGGCGGCCGGCTTCCGGCATCTGCATGACCGAAAGGATCGATTGCAGCAGCGTGATGAGGATGACGCCTGCGACGGTGCCGAGATAGGAGCCTCGCCCGCCGAGGATCGAAGTTCCGCCCAAGACGACCGCGGCAATCGCCGGCAGCAGGTAGGCATCTCCCATCGACTGCGCCGCCTTGGAGGCATAACCGGCGAGCAGGGCGCCGCCGAAGGCCGACAGCCCGCCCGAGACGGCAAAGGCGATCATGACGATGCGGCGTGTGTTGATGCCTGAGAGATAGGCGGCGCGCTCACGGTTGCCGATGCCGTAGACGGCGCGGCCGAAGCCGGTTCGGCCAAGAACGAAAACCATCGCCGCGCCGATGATCGCCCAGATGAACACCACGTTCGGAATGCCCGGGATCAGCGCGCCGGTGGCGAGGTAACGCATGGCCGCCGTGGCGGAATCCTGCGGCGAGAAGCCGCCGGTATAGACCACCATGACGCCCTGGGCGACGGCATTGGTGGCAAGCGTCACGATCATCGACGGGATGCGCAGATAGGCCACCCCGAGACCGTTGACCAGGCCGATGGCGACGCCACAGAGAATGCCGAAGGGAATGGCGAGCGCCACGCCGACCGGCCCATAAGCCGCCGCCGCACAGGCCATCATCGCGCCCGTCGCCACGGTCCAGGGCACGGAAAGGTCGATCTGCCCGAGCAGGATGACGAGCATCATGCCGGTAGCGATGACACCGAGAAAGGATGCCACTTTCAGTTGCTGCAGCAGGTAATCCGGCGACAGGAAGGCGCGGGAATAGAAGCTGCCCAGCACCAGAAGCAGGATGATGCAGCCGAAGGCGGTGAGGACCGCCGGGTCGAAGCGGCGGAGGAAGCCTGGTTTGCGGTCCGTTGCACGCGTCATTGCCGTATCACTCACAGAAACCACTCCAGTCGATTGCGCACCCGGAAGAGGGCGAAGGCTCCGAGGCTGACCGCCACCAGCAGGATGAGGCCCTGGAACAGCGGCTGCCAGAGCGGGTCGAGATCGAAGACGAACAAGAGGTCGCCGATCGTCCGGAACGCCAGCGCGCCGAAGACCGCGCCGATGGCGCTGCCTTTGCCGCCGAACAACGACACGCCGCCCAGCACCACCGCGGCGATGGAGAACAGCGTATAGGCGTTGCCGCTCGCATAGGCCGCGTCGCCGGTATAGGTAAAGAAGGTGAGGAACAGCCCGCCGATGGCCGCCACGAAACCTGCCAGCGTATAGGCCAGGAACTTGCCGCGCCGGATCGGCATGCCGGACATGTAGGCAGCAGTTTCCGACGAGCCGGCGGCATAGGCGGCGCGGCCATAGACCGAGCGGCTGAACGGCACCCAGACGAGCAGCACCACCGCTGCAAGCGCCACAAGGCTGGCCGGAACGCTGCCGAACATCCGTCCGGTCAGCGCATCGGCAAGGCTCTCGTTGACCGAGCCGCCGGGGAACGGCCGCAAAAGCAGGGCGATGCCGAAATAGACCGCGCCCGTAGCGATCGTCGCGACGATCGGCTGCAGGCGACCGTAGATGACGATCGCGCCGTTGATTGCGCCGCAGAGCGCGCCGACGGCCAGCACGACGACCACGCCGAAGGCCGTTTCCAGCGGCGTGCCGACCACCAGCCAGGAAGCGAGGCAGTTGGTGAGCAGGAAGATCATGCCGATCGACAGGTCGATGCCGGCTGTGATCACCACCAGCGTCTGCGCCATGGCGACGAAGGCGAGAAGCACGCCCTTGTTTGCCGCGGTCTGCACGACATTGGCAGTGAACCCCGCAGGATGGTTTGCGGTATAGATGACGAACATCACCACGAAGATAAAAAGCGCCGTCAGCGTGCCCCGGTGTTCGGCCAGCCGGTATTGCCAGTCTTTCATAACGCCGCTCCCTGCTGGACGGTTTCGCCGGAGCCGATGTTGAGCGCGCTGGCGATCAAGGCATGTTCGGTGATTTCGGCACCCGCCAGCTCCCGCTTCACCGCCCCGTCATAGAGCACGAGGACGCGGTCGCAGCAGCCGATCAGCTCGGCATAATCCGTCGAATAGAACAGGATCGCCGCCCCATCGTCCGCCAGCCGGCGCAAGAGCTGGTAGATCTCCTGTTTGGTGCCGACGTCGATGCCGCGCGTCGGATCGTTGAGGAGGATGATGCGCGGCTGGCGCATCAGCCACTTGGCGATGACCACCTTCTGCTGGTTGCCGCCGGAGAGCGCGCCGACCGGCGCATCGAGGCTCCCAGCCTTGATGGCAAGCAGCGTCATCATCCGGTCGATGAAATCGTCTTCCCTGGCGCTGTCGATGATGCCGCCGCGGGTCAGGCGGTCGAGGGCGGCGAAGGAGAGGTTGTCGCGCACCGTCATCGGCAGCATCAGGCCCTCGGTCTTGCGGTCCTCGGGAATGAGCGCCATGCCGATGCCCTGTTCGCGCGCCTGCGCCGGGCTGCCGATATCGACCGGCTTGCCATCGACGAGCACCGTGCCGCGAAGCCCGCGCAACACGCCGAACAGCGCCAGCAGCAGGTCGCGCTGCCCCTGCCCGTCCAGCCCGCCGAGGCCGACGATTTCGCCGGCATGCAGGGAAAACGAAATATCGTGAAGCCGGTCCGCCCAGGAGAGATCGCGGACTTCGAGCACCGGCGTCGCCTGCGGCCGGCGATCCGGCTTCGGCGGATAGACGTTGTGATACTCGCGGCCGATCATCATCTCGATGACCTCTTCGTCGCTTCTGGAGCCTGCCGGATAACTCGCGACCTTGCTGCCGTTGCGGAAGACGGTACAGTCGTCGGCCAGTTCGGCGATCTCGTTCATGCGATGGGATATGTAGAGCAACGCCAGCCCTTCCGACCGCAGGCGCTTCAGCACCGCGAAGACCTTGGAGACGTCGGCGGCCGTCAGCGCCGATGTCGCTTCGTCGAGGATGAGGATGCGCGGCTTGCGGGCCAGCGCCTTGGCGATCTCCACCATCTGCCGCCGCGACAGCGGCAGGTCCTTGACCAGCGCCAGAGGGTGGATGTCGGCAGCACCGGCGCGGGCCAGTGCTTCTTCCGCCAGTCGCCGCTGCGCCTTGCGGTCGATCATGCCGAAGCGAGTCGGCGGGTTGGAGATGATGATATTGTCGGCGACGCTGAGTTCGGGGATCAGCGATAGCTCCTGGAAGACGCAGACGATGCCGGCATCGTTGGCAGCAGCCGGCGAAGCAAACTCCACTGCCCGGCCGTCGAGCGTCATCTGTCCTTCGTCCGGCGCCACAACGCCCGCCATGACCTTGATCAGCGTCGATTTTCCGGCGCCGTTCTCGCCAAGAATGGCATGGATGGCTCCCGCCCGGATCGACAGGTCGGCTTTTTCAAGCGCCCGGACGCCACCATAACGTTTTGATATGCCTTCCATGCGAAAGAGCGGTGCGGCACTTTCCATTGCGTTCCCCAGGTCCCGTTATACCGAAAGGGGCACCGCGCCGATGTGCGGTGCCCGATTTTGCCGGGCTTATTGGTTTTCCTTGGTCTGCCCCATGATTTCCTGCGCGGTGAAATTGATGCCGCAGGTCGGGAAGGAATTGCCGACGAAGAAGTTGTCGGATTCAGTCGGGAAATAGTCCTGGCCTTCCTTGAAATCGGGATCGGAGGCGATCGCCAGAGGCAGCTTGACCTCCTGCGGCACGACCTGGCCTTCAAGGGCAGCGATCGCCGTCTTGATCGCCACCGCGACCTGGGCTGGGCCGGACCCCGCCGAGGTGCACTTCAGCCCTTCGCCGGCAAACTTGGCGCAGAACTTGCGGAAGCCGTTCTCCGTTTCGCCGCCGAACGGCACGAAGGGATGCTTGGCGTCGATCATCGCCTGGACGATGCCGGTATCGCCGCCCTGGCCGGTGATGCCGTCGAACGGGCCGCTGGTGGCGATCGCATCCGCCGTCACCTTCTGGGCGACACCATCATCCCATTTGCCCATGACTTCGGTGACCTCGAAGGTCTTGCCCGACGCCTGGAATGTCTCGTGCAGACCGTTGTGGCGGTCGGTATCGACCGACGTGCCGGCAACGCCGCGCACTTCGAGCACCTTGCCGCCGTTCGGCAGATGCTTGACCAGCCAATCGCCCCAAAGCACGCCCAGCCCCTTCTGGTCGACGTTGACGTTGATCGCATCCTTGGTGTCGAGGATGTTGTCGAAGGCGACGAGCACGACGCCGGCTTCCTTCGCCCGCTTGATGACCGGCGCGAAAGCCGTCGGGTTCTGGGCGTTGACGACGATGGCGTCATAGCCGGAATCGATGAAGTTGTTGATCGCCGAGATCTGCGCCGGCACGTCCTCGCCGGTGGATACGACCTTGAATTCCTTCAGCTTGGCTGCGACATCCGACTGAGCGGCATAGGCCTTGGCCGTCTGCACCATCTGGATGCGCCAGGTATTGGCGATGTAACCGTTCGCCAGCGCTATGCGATAGGGACCGTCCTTCTTCGGGAACTTGAAAAACTTCGTTTCCGCCGACCAGGGGGCGAAACATTCCGGCTCGGCCGCCGGTCCTGAAACGACTTCGGGTTCGGCATAGGCCGCGGACCCGAGCATCATGAATGCAGCAGCAGCAACGATACCGCCAGCGATTGATTTCACCATCGACATTTCCTCCCTTTGTCGCGCTCCATAACCTCTTCCGCCGCCGACAGAATTTCCTCCTGTCGAACGTCGTAAACAGCACCGGCATCGGCACGCTGGATGCCCGGTTCACCCTAGACGGTGCGTTCTGGTCTCCTCCCAAAAACGCGGTTGTCTTTTGTTTGGGTAGCGCTACCATGGAAAATTGTAAAGGGCTTTTGTGGGTCTGGAGGGTAGGCAATGGCGATGATTATTAGTGAATTTCGGCATTCAAAAGCCGGATTCTCCGAAAAGCCGATCACTTTCCGTATGATAGCGCTATCGTTTCATCCGAGGCGGCAACCGGCTGTCATCCTGGCATGAGGCAAGAGCCGCCGACGGCGGTTTGCGGAATTTACCGATAAGCGGTGCGACTTATCGTCGGCAGCGCAAAACATTGTTGAGACGGGAGGCTCGAAATGCCATTTGTGCGCATCACCATCGTGCGCGAGACACTCGCGGATGATCCTTCAGGCAAAAAAGCTGCCGTCAGCAGCAAGGTCGCGGCGGCGATTGCCGAGGTTACCGGGCTTCCCGAACGCGAAGTCTCCATCGTCTTCGACGAGGTTGACGCGAGGAACTGGTATCTCGGCAGCACCGATGTCGAAGCCTTGCGCTTTCGCAGCTAGAGCATTTCCACGCCGAAGCGGAATCGCTTCGGCGTGGGACAATGCGGCAAAAACATAAAGTTAGGGCAATTCCGGCAAGCGTGCGGTTGCTTTCGAAATTGCGAAACAACAATGGGATGGAGCATTTGCGGTGCCCAGGTTTCATCGCAGATGCTCAGGCGGGGAGCCAGCGTGGGCGACGACATCGTTTCCAGGAACCAGAACCGCAAGGTGAGCCGGCGCAGCAGCGGCCGCCCCACCATCGCCGACGTCGCCAAGCTCGCCGGCGTCGCCGCGATCACGGTGTCGCGGGCGCTTCGCGATCCGTCGCTCGTCTCGGCGGAATTGCGCGCCCAGATCGACACGGCGGTCGTGCAGCTCGGTTATGCGCCAGACCCCAATGCCCGGGCGCTCGCCTCGTCGCGGGCCGATGTCATCGGCGTTCTCGTGCCGTCGCTGACCAACATCGTCTTCGCCGACACGGTGCGCGGGATCTATGACGAACTCGGTGAAAGCCCGCTGCAGATCCTGATGGGCAATACCCACTATTCCCCGCGCGAGGAGGAACGCCTCGTTCGCATGTTCCTCAGCCAGCGGCCGTCGGCCCTGATCGTTTCCGGCGTCGACCAGACGGAAACGACCCGCAAGCTGCTCGAAACGGCCGGCTGCCCGGTCGTCCAGATCATGGAGCTTGGCGAGGACCCGGTCGACATGCTGGTCGGCTTTTCGCATTTCGAAGGCGGCAAGACGGCGACCAATCATCTGCTGGAGGCCGGTTATCGCCGGATCGGCTTCATCGGCGCCCGCATGGATCCGCGCTCGCAGCGCCGCCTTGCGGGGTATCGCTGGGCGATGGAGGAGGCACGGCTCTTCGATCCCAAGCTGGTGACGACCACCCTGACCCCGTCAAGCATGCCGCTGGGCGGCCAGTTGCTGGCCGATGCGCTCGCCAAGGCCCATGATCTCGATGCGGTCTTCTGCAACAATGACGATCTCGCCATGGGTGTGCTTTTCGAATGCCAGCGGGCGGCTATCGCCGTGCCGCAACGCATGGGCATCTGCGGCTTCAACGACCTCGACATGATGCGCGTCGCCCATCCGCCGCTGACCAGCGTGCGCACGCCCCGCTACGACATCGGCCGGCGCTCGGTGCAGATGGTTCGGGACCGCCTGGCGGACCGGGCGGTGTCACCCGCGATCGTCGATCTCGGTTTCGAGCTGCAGATCCGCGAAAGCACGATGCGATGACACATGCGGCCATGCCGGAGGGCATGCGCCGCAATGCCTTCAGCGGGACAGTCCTTCCACGGGATGGTCGAGCGCGGTCATGATGCCGCGCAGTTCGGCCAGTCCTTTCAGTCGCCCGATGGAAGGGTAACCGGGCTGCGTCTTGCGCTTGTGGTCGTCGAGAATGTCCTGGCCGTGGTCGGGACGCATCGGGATCGACACGTCCGTGCGCCCCGCGGCGCGGCGCTTTCGCTCCTGCCGCAGCACCGCGGCGATGAGCGCCACCATGTCCGTGCCGCCGCCGAGGTGTTCGGCCTCGTAGAAGCTCCCCATGACGGCACCGCTCTCGCGCCGGACATTGCGCAGATGGAGAAAGTGCACCCGGTCGCCGAGCCGCTCCATCATGCCGGGCAGATCGTTGTCCGGCCGCGACCCCAGCGAACCGGAGCAGAGCGTTATGCCGTTGGCGGGTATGTCCACCGCCTCCATGACGGTCCTGTAGTCCGCTTCCGTCGACATCACCCGCGGCAGGCCCAGCAGCGGGAACGGCGGATCGTCCGGATGGCAGCACATCCGGACGCCGAGCTTTTGCGCCACCGGCCCCACCTCCGAGAGGAAATCGACGAGATGCGCCCGGAGCGTTTCGCCGGACAGGCCGGCATATTCGGCGAGGTGGCGGCGCACATCCTCCAGCGTAAAATTCTCGGCAGCGCCCGGCAGACCGAATACCGCGTTGCGGGCCAGTTCGCTGCGGCGCGCATCCGACATGCCGGCGAAACGGCGCCCTGCCTCCCCGACCACCTCTTCGGGAAAGTCTTCCGATGCACCCGGCCGTTCCAGGATGTGGATGTCGAAGGCGGCGAAATCGATAAGATCGAAGCGCATGCAGGTCGCGCCGTTCGCCAGCCGGTAGGCGAGATCGGTACGCGTCCAGTCGAGCACCGGCATGACATTGTAGCAGACGACTTCGATGCCGGCGGCGGCGAGATTGGCGAGTGACTGCTTGTAGGCGGCGATATGTGCCTTCCAGTCCCCCTTCTGCTTCTTGATGTCTTCCGACATCGGCAGGCTTTCGACGACTTCCCATTTCAGGCCCGAAGGGGCGCCGTCCGTCATGCGGGCGATCTCGCCCTGCCTCCTGGCAATGTCCTCGGGGCTCCAGACCGCCCCGGTGCGAACATGGTGGAGAGCGGACACCACCCCCTCCACGCCCGCCTGCATCATGTCATCGACCGAAACCAGGTCCTTCGGCCCGAACCAGCGCCATGTCTGCCGCATGTTTTCCTCCCCTTCGATTGCCATTCCCAGGAGATGGCAGGTGCGTAGATACGCCAAGCCACTATCCTGCCCAAGCCCAATCCACGTCTGGCGTTATGCAATGTCAACCGGAAGCCGACAATCTTTCTTTCGCCACGCGCCTGCGGAGTTCGACGTCATCGGCAGGCACTCACGATTTTTTCACTTGCAAAACCATGGCGCACTGCAATATCGATATACATATCAGAATGTATGTATATTGGATCATGCTTGTGGAGACGTTTATGCGGGCGGGAAAACTGGGTGCTGCCATCGTTTTGGGATGCGGCATGGCATTGTTGGCGGGGTGCCAGAAGGAAGAAGCCGCTGCACCCCCGGCGATGCCCCCCGCCGAAGTCGGTATCGTGCTGGTCGCCGAAGAGGCGCTGCCGATCGTCAACGAATTGCCGGGCCGCATTGCGCCGACACGTCTCGCGGAAGTGCGTCCGCGCGTCTCCGGCATCCTTGTCGAGCGGGTTTTCGAGCAAGGTTCGCTGGTCAAGGAAGGTGACGTGCTTTACCGCATCGATCCCGCTCCCTTCAAAGTCCGTGTCGACAGCGCCCAGGCGCTGCTGCGCAAGGCCGAGGCCTCCCGCCTGCAGGCACGCCAGACGGCCGACCGTCAGGAGCGCCTGCGCAAATCGAACGTCGCCTCGCAGCAGGAAATCGACAATGCCGTCGCCCTGCTCGCCCAGGCGGATGCCGACGTCGCGGCGGCCCAGGCATCGCTGGCGGAAGCCCAGCTCAATCTGCAATATGCCGAAGTCAAGGCGCCGATCAGCGGCCGCATCGGCCGGGCGCTGATCACCGAAGGCGCGCTGGTCAATGCCAACGGCACCGAAAACCTGGCGACCATCCAGCAGCTCGATCCGATCTATGCCGACTTCACCCAGCCGGCTGCCGACCTCATCCGCCTGCGCAAGGCCTTGCAGGACGGTCAGTTGATGACCGGCAAGAACGAGGCGGAGGTGCAACTGGTTCTGGACGACGGCACGCGTTACGGCGCGCCGGGCCGCCTGTTGTTTTCCGAAGCCGCCGTCGATGCGACGACCGGCCAGGTGACATTGCGCGGCGAATTCCCCAATCCCGACGACGACCTGCTTCCGGGCATGTATGTGCGGGTGCAGATCGAGCAGGGCGTGGAAAAATCCGCCCTGGCCGTGCCGCAGCAATCCGTTCAGCGTGATGCCGGCGGCCAGGCCAGCGTCCTGATCGTCAATGCGGAAAACAAGGTCGAACAGCGCACTGTCGTCGTCGGCCGCATCATCGGCAACCGCTACGTCATTGCCCAGGGCCTCAAGGCCGGCGACCGCGTCGTCGCGGAAGGTTTCCAGAAGACCGCGCCCGGCGCCATCGTCAAGCCGGAACCGTGGGTAGCCACGCCGGCGGCAGAACCGGCCGGCGACGATTCGAAGACAAAATCCGCGGAACAGGCCGCGGCGGCGAGCGAGTAAGGATCCCCCATCATGGCCCAGTTCTTTATCGGCAGGCCCATCTTCGCATGGGTCGTCGCCATCTTCATCATGATCGGCGGCGTCATCGCCATTCCGTTGCTGCCCGTGGCGCAATATCCGAACGTCGCCCCGCCGCAGATCACCCTGACGACGACCTATCCCGGCGCCTCGTCCGAAGAGATCTACCAAAGCGTCACCGCGCCGATCGAGCAGGAGCTCAACAGCGTCGACGGGGTGATCTATTTCGAATCCACCTCGGATTCCTCCGGCATGGTGCAGATCACCACGACCTTCGAACCCGGCATTGATTCCGGACAGGCCTCGATCGACGTTCAGAATGCCGTGCGTCGCGTCGAGGCGCGATTGCCGCGGGTCGTCACCCAGCAGGGTGTCGAGGTGGAAGAGGCCGGTACGGGCTTCCTCATGCTCATCGCGCTGGTCTCCACCGACGGCAACACCGACGTCGTTTCCCTCGGCGACTACCTGCAGAGAAACGTGCTCGGCGAACTGCAGCGCCTTCCCGGCGTCGGCCGTGCGCAGATCTTTGCGAGCCAGCGCGCCATGCGCATCTGGATCGATCCGGACAAGATGGTCGGCCTCAACCTGTCCGCCGCCGATATCAACAATGCCATCAGCGCCCAGAACGCCCAGGTCGCGGCAGGCCGCATCGGCGCCCGGCCGAACCCGATCAACCAGCAGATTTCCGCCAGCGTTCTCGTCAAGGGCCAGTTGTCGTCGCCGGAAGAGTTCGGCGCCATCGTCCTGCGCGCCAATCCGGACGGTTCCTCGGTGCGCCTGCGCGACGTCGCCCGCATCGAAGTCGGTGCGGAAACCTACAATTTCGAGACCAAGATCAACGGCCAGCCGGCCGCAGCGCTCGCCATCCAGCTGTCGCCCACCGGTAACGCCATGCAAACCGCCGGCGCCGTGCGTGACAAGATGGACGAGCTTTCGCGCTTCTTCCCGCCGGGGCTGAAACATATCGTGCCCTACGACACCTCGCCCTTCGTGGCGGTGTCGATCGAAAAGGTGATCCATACGCTGATCGAAGCCATCGTGCTGGTTTTCGTGGTTATGTTCATCTTCCTGCAGAATTTCCGCTACACGCTGATTCCGACGCTGGTGGTGCCGGTCGCCCTGCTCGGCACCTGCGCCATCATGTATGCCAGCGGATTTTCCATCAACGTGCTCACCATGTTCGCCATGGTGCTGGCGATCGGCATTCTCGTCGACGACGCCATCGTCGTGGTCGAAAACGTCGAACGCATCATGGCCGAGGAAGGCCTGTCGCCGCGGGAGGCAACCAGGAAAGCGATGTCGCAGATATCGGGCGCCATCATCGGCATCACGCTGGTGCTGACGGCCGTCTTCATTCCCATGGCCTTCTTCCCCGGCGCCGTCGGCGTCATCTACCAGCAGTTCAGCCTGACCATGGTCGTCTCGATCCTGTTCTCCGGCCTGCTCGCCTTGTCGCTGACGCCGGCGCTCTGCGCCACCTTCCTGAAACCCATCAAGCAGGGGCACCACGAGAAGAAAGGCTTCTTCGGCTGGTTCAACAGACGCTTCGACGCCGGCACCCGCAAATATGCCGGCGCCGTCGGCTTCCTGGTGCACCGCGCCGGGCGCTTCATGGTGATCTATCTCGCCATCGTCGGCGGGCTGGCCTACCTCTTCCTGCAGTTACCGAGTTCGTTCCTGCCGAACGAGGACCAGGGCTACATCATCGTCGACATGCAGGCTCCGGCGGAAGCCAGCGCCAACCGCGCCTTGAGCGTCGCCGACCGCGTCGACCAGATTTTCGCGCAGGAGCCGGCCGTCGACCAGCGGACGATGATCAGCGGCTTCAGCTTCTCGGGCTTCGGCGACAATGCCGGCCTCGCCTTCGTGACGCTGAAGGACTGGAAGGAGCGTGGCCCCAACGATTCCGCCGACGCGATTTCCGGGCGCGCCAACGGCCAGCTCTTCGGCCTTCGCGACGCCCTGACCTTTGCGTTGTCGCCGCCGCCGATCCAGGGCCTCGGCAACTCCGGCGGCTTCACCTTCCGTCTCCAGGACCGGTCCGGCGCGGGTGCCACGGCGCTCAGTGCCGCGGCAGGCCAGTTGATGGCCGCCGCCGGCCAAAGCCCCATCCTCGTCGGCATGCGCATCGAAGGCATGCCGGATGCGGCACAGCTCAACCTCAACATCGATCGCGAGAAGGCCAACACCTTCGGCGTGACCTTTGCCGACATCAACTCGACGATTTCGGCGAACCTCGGCTCGACCTACATCAACGACTTCCCCAATGCCGGCCGCATGCAGCGCGTCACGGTGCAGGCCGACCAGTACCAGCGCATGAGCGCCGACGGCATCCTGAACCTCAACGTGCCGAACGCCGCCGGCGGCATGGTGCCGCTGCGCTCCTTCGCTACCGTCGACTGGACCAAGGGACCGGCGCAGGTGGTGGGCTACAACGGTTATCCGGCGGTGCGCATCGCCGGCAATGCCGCGCCCGGCTATTCCTCCGGTGCGGCGATCGCCGAAATGGAGCGGCTGGCGGCCCAATTGCCGACAGGCTTCGGCTATGAATGGTCAGGCCAGTCGCTGCAGGAAATCCAGTCCGGTTCGCAGGCGCCGATGCTCGTCGGCCTGACGATCCTGTTCATCTTCCTGCTTTTGGCCGCCCTCTACGAAAGCTGGAGCATCCCACTGTCGGTCATGCTCGTGGTGCCGCTCGGCGTCATCGGTTCGGTCGTCGCCGTCATGCTGCGCGACATGCCGAACGATGTCTACTTCAAGGTCGGCCTGATCACCATCATCGGGCTTTCCGCCAAGAACGCCATCCTGATCGTCGAATTCGCCAAGGATCTGCGGGCAGAGGGCAAGCCTCTGCTGGAAGCGACGATCGAGGCCTGCCAACTGCGGTTCCGGCCGATCCTGATGACCTCGCTCGCCTTCACGCTCGGCGTCGTGCCGCTGGCGATCGCCACCGGCGCCAGCGCCGCCAGCCAGAATGCCATCGGCACCGGCGTTCTCGGCGGCATGATCTCCGCCACCGTTCTCGCCATCTTCTTCGTTCCGGTTTTCTTCGTGTTCGTCATGAAGCTTTTCGGCAAGACCGGCCACAAGAGCGAACCCGTTGCGGAGCAAACGGCGCAACCGGCGGAATGATGGCATAACCGACATGAGGCGCACCAAGGCGGAAGCAGCGGAAACAAGGGCGGCAATTCTGGTTGCCGCCGAAAGGATGTTTTTCGAGAAGGGCGTCGCCAACAGCACGCTGGAAAACATCGCTACTGCCGCCGGTGTGACGCGCGGTGCCATCTATTGGCACTTCGCCAGCAAGACCGACCTCTTCCTTGAACTCTACAATACCGCCCGCCTTCCCGAACTCAGCATGATGGATCTGGAGAAGGTGGGGGTGGAAGGGGTCGATGCGCTCAATTTCATCGAGCACGCCCTCTATGAATGGATCGACCTGCTGGCCGACGACATCCCGCGCCAGCGCATGTGGACGATCCTGATCCGTACGAATTTTACCGAAGAACTCGAGCGGGTCGCCACGGCGATGCAGGCGATCGAGGACAGCCAGACCGAGCTGCTTGTCGCCATCTTCGAACGCGCGGCCAGCACCGGTCGCCTGTCGCCGGCCTGGACCCCGGAATTGGCCAGCCTGACGCTGAAGTGGCACGCCAAGGGCATGTGCTGGGAATGGCTGCTCGAAGGCCAGAAATTCGACATCCGCACGCTCGGCCGCCAGAGCGTCGGCAAATTGTTCGATGCGTTCCGCGCTTAAACGGCGCCTGTTCCCACCTGCCGTTGCTGCTTTATCCGTCCCTTTCCGTGGCGCTCGCAAGCATGCGCCGGCTTCCCTGCCAACCGGACATTCCGATATCCCGCAGACCGCTTCCCAGCCGGCAGATGCATTTTGTCAATTGCTCGCTTGAAAATATGTCTTACTTATTATATCCAACCCTATAATTAGTGCGCTATGGATATGGACGATGCGAAACAATGCCGTCGAACGCCGCCTCATCGAGGACGTCAGCGCCTTCGGACGCAAGCTGAAGACCGTTTTCGAGTTTTTGACGCGTAAGCAGAACATCACCCTGCCGCGCATGCGGGTGTTTGCATCGCTGGTCCAGAAGGAAGGCATGAACCAGCGCGAACTGGCCGAGCGGCTGGAACTCGAAACGCCGACCGTCGTCCGTCTTCTGGACACGATGGAGGCGCAGGGGTTCGTCGAGCGCCGTTCGAGCGACACGGACCGGCGAGCCAAAGAAGTCCATCTCACCGGTTTCGGCCGCCAGACGGCCGAGGAGGTCGACAGCGTCGCCGGCGCACTCATCCTGCGCCTTGTCGCCGGCATTCCCGAAGAAGACCTCTTGACGGCATCGGCCGTCATCAGGACGATGCAGGCAAATCTTCAGAGCGTTCGGACCTCCTGAGGACGTGTCATGACCAACGATCAAGCACGAAATGCGGTCGCCAACGACAATGCCGTCGCGACCCTGCGGGAAGAGCCCGAGACGGCGGCGCTATCGACACAGTCACCAGCCCCGGCCCCGGCGCCGCCAGCAATGTCGCGCTGGAAGATGCCGCTCTACATCGCCTCTTCGGTGCTGTTCTTCCTGACGCAGGGGCTGGGGATGAATCTGGTCTCCGCCAACATCTACCAGCTTCAGGGAAGTTTTTCGGCGACGGTGGCGGAAATCTCCTGGCTGTCGGCCGCCTACATGGCGCCTTACGCCAGTTTCGCGATCGCGCTTTTCAAGATCCGGACCCAATACGGGCTGCGGCGCTTCGCCGAATTCAGCATCATCTGTTTCGTCCTTGCCTCGATCCTCAACCTGCTCGTCACCGACCTGCATTCGGCGATTGCCATCCGCGCCATCAGCGGCATGGCCGCCGCTCCGCTTTCGACGATCGGCTTCCTTTACATGCTGGAGGCTTTTCCGCCGGCAAAGAAACTGTCGCTCGGCCTCAGCCTCGCCCTGATGAACACGCTGATTTCCGCGCCGCTGGCCCGGATCATCTCGCCGACCCTGCTCGATTTCGGCGGCTGGAATGCGCTCTATTCGTTCGAAATGGGGCTGGCGCTGATTGCCTTGCCGGTCATCTACCTTCTGCCGGTGACCGCGCCGCCGCGGGCCAACGTCATCCAGCGCACCGATATTCTCAGCTACCTGCTGCTCGCCACCGGTTTCGGCTGCCTTGCCGTCTTCCTGACGCTCGGCCGGCTGTACTGGTGGTTCGAAACGCCCTGGCTCGGCGTGCTGCTCGCCGTGACCATCGGCGCCATGACGCTGCTGTTTATCGTCGAGGCGCCACGCAAGAACCCGATGCTCGACTTTCGCTGGCTGTTTTCCGGGCCGAACATGCGCATGGCCGGCCTGCTCCTGCTCTTCCGTTTCGTTTCCTCGGAGCAATCGACCACGGCCGCCAATTTTTACCAGCAACTCGGCCTGCTCAACGACCAGACGGTATCGCTCTATGCGGTGGTCCTCGCCGCCGCCATCGTCGGCGGATTGTTCTGTTCGCTGCTGATGCTGACCCGCTACGTCGAAACGGCACATGCGATCGCACTCGTTCTTATCGCTGCCGGCGCGTGGCTCGACAGCCAGTCGACCAGCATGACCCGGCCGGCCGACATGTATCTCAGCCAGGCGCTCGTCTCCGCCGGCGCAGCGATGTTCCTGCCGCCGATCATGTCCAAGGGGTTCGGCGCGGTGCTCGCCAAAGGCACAACCTATGTCGTCAACTTCCTGGTGATCTTCCTGTTCACCCAGAGCATCGGTGCCTTGTTCGCTTCGGCGGTGCTCGGCACCTTCGTGACGATGCGGGAAAAATTCCACTCCAATATCCTGGTGGAGCGCATCCTGCTGTCCGATCCCGTCGTGGCGCAGCGCGTTTCGCAACTTTCCGGCGCCTATGGTAAGGTGATCTCCGACAAGTCGCTGCTGAATGCCGAAGGGCTGTCGCTGCTTGCCCAGCAGGTGACCCGCGAAGCCTATATCCTTGCCTATAACGACGCATTTTTCGTCATTTTCCTCGCCAGCTTCGCAGGTCTGGTGATCCTTCTCCTGCATCGCGCCTTCGACAAGATCGTCACGCTTCGTTCCGCCGCAGCCCCGCAGCCAGCCCCCTGACCGAACCCAGAAAAATCCATGTTCAAGCTTCTTCGCTCCCCCAGCACCCTCATCACCATCCTCGCAGGCATCGCCGGCGTCTTTCTCGTGCTCTATGCCTGGCGGCTGCCGCCTTTCATGACATCGGTCGAAACGACGGAAAACGCCTATGTCCGCGGATATGTCACGACGATTTCGCCGCAGGTGAGCGGTTACATCGTCGAAGTCCCGGTCAAGGATTATGCCGATGTCCGGCAGGGTGACGTGCTCGTGAAGATCGATGATCGCACCTACACCCAGAAGGTGGCGCAGGCCCGGGCCACCCTCGGGGCACAGGAGGCCGCGCTCGCAAATTCGCATCAGCAGGAATTGTCGGCGCAGGCGAACATCCACGCCGCAGAAGCCGAGGTCGAAAGCGCGGAATCCGTGCTCAAACAGGCGCAGCTGACATCGAAGCGGGTGACCAATCTGACGGACCGCGGCGTGGCCTCCACCAGCGAATCCGAAAAGGCGGAAGCGGCGCAACTGCAGGCGAAAGCGGCGCTCAACCGCGCCAAGGCAGCCGTCGAGGTGGCCACCCAGAGCCTTGCAACCATCATCGTCAGCCGTGCCGCCCTGGAGGCGAACGTCGCCGGCGCCGAGGCCACCGTGCAACTGGCGGAAATCGACCTGCAGAACACTGTCATCGTCGCCCCGCGCGACGGCCGCCTCGGTGAGATCGGCGCGCGACTCGGACAATATGTAACGCCTGGCACGCAGTTGATGGCCGTTGTGCCGCGCGATGTCTGGGTCGTCGCCAATTTCAAGGAAACGCAGCTCTACGGCATGCAGATCGGCCAGCCGGTATCGATCGTCGTCGATGCGCTGAACAAGCGCAAGATCAAGGGCCATATCCAGAGCTTCTCGCCCGCAACCGGTTCGGAATTTTCGGTGATCAAGCCGGACAACGCGTCCGGCAATTTCACCAAGATCGCCCAGCGCGTCGGCGTGCGCATCAGCATCGACAAGGACCAGGATTCGATCGAACATCTCGGCCCTGGCCTGTCGGTCGTCGTTTCCATCGACAAGAGCAGCGTGCCGGAAACGGGCGAAGCTTCGCTGAGCCTATACTGACCCAAAACGAGAATCCCCCGTCGATCAGCGTCCGGGATAGTCACAGTCAGCGCGAGAGACGCATTGGCTCGATGAAAATATTTGGCACAGCCCTGTTTCAATTGATCGTTGAAAGATCTATTCTTGCTTCGCACCGAAGTTATTTTCAATAGAAAATATCTCGTACGGGCAACTATTGCCGGACATGCGAGCCAGCCTCACCCGCGGCATTCTTCCCGTCACTGCTTCACGCAAGTTTGAATCAATGTTTCGGCAGTGGAATTGCAATTTGTGAAGTCGAGTTCGCTAGAGTTGCTGTCCTGACATCCGTGGATGATGAAAGAAAACCCGGTGAAAATGTCAGAACGCAGAGATCAAGGTCAAGATTGCCGGGGCAGAGCGAAGCATTGGATAAACTTTCGGAACAATATTCCCACCGGCTGATTTTCGCCTATCAGGCGGGTGCGCTACTGGTGCTTTGCGTCAGCATGATCTGGTGCATGGTGTTTGTCGCCTATGGCTGGTGGGAACTGGCGGCGACCGATGTGGTGCTGGCGATCGTCAGCTTCGCAAGCCTGTTGCTGATCCGCGCCCGGCGCCTGACAGCCGCGCTGGTTGTCTCCGAACTGGCCTTTCTGGCCTTCATCCTCGGTTTCTGCCTGATGTTCGACACCCCGACCGCAAACGCCCCCAGGGTGACGCATCTCTATCTGCCGGTGCTGGCCATGCTTGGCTACATCAACTACCTGCGCCGCAAATCGAAATTCCAGCTGGCGGTCGTGGCCGCCTGTCTCGCCTCCTTCATTTTCCTGTCCGCCTCGAACTGGGCACTGCCCTTTGCCCGGCCGGTACCGGACGAGATCCGTTTTGTTGGAACCTGGATCAATTCCTTCTTGGCGACGGCGATGGTTTGCGGTTGCATCTATGTCATCCGGCTCGAATTCACCCGGCAGAAGGGCATGGTGCGCGAATTGCAGCAGGCGATGCGCAACGATGAACTGGAACTCTTCCTCCAGCCGCAGATCAACAATGCCGGCGATATCATCGGTGCGGAGGCGCTGCTGCGCTGGAAGCATCCGCAACGCGGCTACGTCGCCCCCAACGTCTTCATCCCGCTGGCCGAAGAGAGCGGTCTCATGCCGCTCGTCGGCGGCTGGGTGCTCAAGGATGCCTGCCGCACGCTGGCAAGCTGGGCGGACGATCCGGTGCTCAGCAGGCTGACGCTGGCGGTCAATGTCAGCGCCAGCCAGTTCGCCGTCAGCGATTTCCAGCAATCCGTGCTCGACACCGTGGCCTTCTACGGCATCGAACCCTCCCGCCTGAAGCTGGAACTGACCGAAAGCGTCATCATTGCCGACATGGAGCCGGTGATCGCCAAGATGAATGCCCTGCGCGCCGCCGGCATCCGCTTCGCGCTCGACGATTTCGGCACAGGCTATTCGTCGCTCAGCTACCTGCGCCGCCTGCCGCTCTACCAGTTGAAGATCGACCGAAGCTTCGTGAATGACTCCACCGAAAACCAGCACGCGGCCGGCCTGGTGCGAAACATCATCCAGATGGGTCGCGACCTCGGCCTCGTCGTGCTGGCTGAAGGCGTGGAGACGACGGCGCAGCATGCGCTGCTGCTGGATAGCGGCTGTCACGAATTCCAGGGCTTTCATTTCGGCCGGCCGGTTCCGCGCGAGACGTTCGAAGCCGCCGTGCAGGCGGCAGCCGTGCACGCACAGGCCGGCATCCCGCAATCGGCCCGCTCCTGACCATGTGCACGAATTCGGGCTCTCGCAGCGAGCCGCCAGACAGTCCGGAAAAGCAGCAAGAAATCGGTAAATCTGTGAAAAGGAAGAAAAAGCGACGGCGAGAGCGCCCGGGCTTCACGGAAGGAGCCAGCTCCCGCGGGAGCTGGCATGGCATTCAGGCGACAGGGATATTCTGTCGTTCGGCCATCATCGTTCTCAGCAGATTTTCGCGGAGAAACGCGTTGCCGATTTCATTGACCCCAAGCGCGGTGGATCTTCGATCGTCCTTGTAAAGGACATGCATGACGTCGCCCTCGATTTCGTAATGGGCAATCACTTCAGAACCAGTTTTTGGCCTATAGGTGAAAGGGATCATAATACACTCCTGTTCGTGCAGTTCAGGGAGTGGCTGCTACCCCAGCAGCCATTTTTACGCCTTGTGCGGCGCAACCGCGAAAAACGGTAACGCTTCCTTACAAGAAATCACACGTCGTGAAAAGACATAATGCCGCATGTGCGACAACGCGATCGCTTGGCTTTTCCGGCTGTTGTTTCTTGCCTTTCCGGCAAACCGCCATAAATGCGCCCCAATGACACATCGACCAAGACGCTGCCGGGCAAAAAACACCCGGCAGATCCTACGCCATGCGGGAGTATTTTTTCTCCTGCTTTTTCTCACTGACATCCAGCAGCGCAACTTGCCCACCGGACTCGGCCCCGCGCCTGCCGGACATGATGCTGCAGGTTTTCGCAGTAAAAAGGGAGGATCGGTTTGAGCCGTCTCGTGGTTGTTTCCAATCGTGTTCCCATTCCCGACAAGACGGGTGCTGCCCCCGCCGGCGGCCTGGCCGTCGCTCTTGAAGCCGCCCTGCAGGAACGGGGCGGCCTCTGGCTCGGATGGTCGGGCCAGACAAGCGAAACGGACGAGCCGGGTCCGTTGCGCACCGAAACCCTCGGTCCGATCACCTACGCCCTGACAGACCTGACCAGGACGGATGTGGACGAATATTATTTCGGCTTCGCCAACCGCGTACTCTGGCCGATCTGCCACTATCGCCTGGACCTTGCGGAATATGCGCGCAGGGAGATGGCCGGTTATTTTCGCGTCAACCGCTTCTTCGCCGAACGTCTGGCGCCGCTGCTGCAGCCGGACGACGTCATCTGGATCCACGACTATCACCTGATCCCGCTGGCCGGCGAATTGCGGCGCATGGGTTTCAAGAACCGCATCGGCTTCTTCCTGCATATCCCCTGGCCGCCGGCGGATATCCTGCTGGCGATGCCGGTGCACGAGGAGATCATGCGGTCCCTGTCGCAATACGATCTCGTCGGCTTCCAGACCGATCACGACCTCGAAAACTTCCTCGGCTGCCTCAAGCGCGAAGGCATGGGCCAGGCACTGGACGAGGGCCGGATCCAGACCGAGGACCGGATTTTCCGCGGCGGCGTCTATTCGATCGGCATCGAAACCAGCGCTTTCGCGGAATTCGCCGAAAAAGCCGCCGGCAATCCGACGGTGCGCAGGACCAAACGCAGCATCGAAGATCGAAAACTGATCATCGGCGTCGACCGGCTCGATTATTCCAAGGGCCTCACCCAGCGCATCGATGCCTTCGAGCGCTTCGTCGTCGGTTATCCGGCCTATCATGGCAAGGTGACCTTCCTGCAGATCACGCCGAAATCGCGCTCCGAGGTTCCGGAATACGAAGCGATGCAGCGGGCGCTGGCCGAGCAGGCCGGTCGGGTCAACGGCAGCATCGGCGCCGTCGACTGGGTGCCGATCCGCTACATCAACCGCTCGATCGCCCGGCCGGTGCTCGCCGGCCTCTACCGCCTGGCGAGGGTCGGTCTTGTGACGCCGCTGCGCGACGGCATGAACCTGGTCGCCAAGGAATATATCGCGGCGCAGGATCCGGAAGATCCGGGCGTTCTGGTGCTTTCGCGGTTTGCCGGCGCCGCCCGCTCGATGAAAGGCGCCCTGCTGGTCAATCCTTATGATGTCGAGGGCATCGCCCATGCCCTGTCGCGGGCGCTGGCGATGCCGCTCGACGAACGCAAGGATCGCTGGCGGGTCAGCATGGACGATCTGCTCGCCAACGACGTGACGCGATGGTGCGACGATTTTCTGCGCGATCTTGGCTGACGTCCTGCCGATCAGGCGGTCGCCATCGCCAAACGATGTGGAAGCCCCACGTTGGTCCGGCAGGCCGACGCCTCGCCGTCAGGCAGCGAGGCGAGCGCACAGGGCCCTGGTGATCTCCACCGTCGAATTGACGCCGCCGAGATCGCGGCTGAGCATGCCTTCCTGCATCGCCGTGCCCACGGCCTGCCGGATACGCTTTGCCGCCTCGGTGAGCCGTGCATCGTCGTGCCGCCCGCCCAGCCATTCGAGCATCGAGGCGGCGGAAAGCACCGTTCCGTAGGGATTGGCGACCCCCTTGCCGGCAATATCCGGTGCCGAACCGTGTGCCGCCTGGAAGAGACCCTGCGACAGCCCGACCTCGGCCGATGGCGCCAGCCCCATGCCGCCGATGGTCGCCGCCGCAAGATCCGACAGGATGTCGCCGAACATGTTTTCAGTGACGATGATGTTGAAATGCCCGGGCTTGAGCACGAGATGCATGGCCATGGCATCGACGAGAGCGTGTTCGGCTTCGATATCAGGATAATCGCGGGCAACCTCGTCGAAGACCGAGCGGAAGAAGGCGTAGCTGCGCAAGACGTTCGCCTTGTCGCAACAGGTCACCCGCTTCACGCCGTCGGCCGGCGCCCCTTTGCCGGCGCGCGCCAGCTCGAAAGCCTTGCGAACGATCCGCTCGACGCCGCGGCGGGTCTGCACCAGCGTATCGACCGCCACTTCGCCGCGCAGCTGGGCGCCGGCGCCGCGGGCGGCATAGAGGCCCTCGCTGTTTTCCCGCAGGATGATGTAATCGATATCGCCGGCCTTGACCGCTGCGAGCGGGCTACGCACGCCGTCGAACAGCCGGATCGGGCGGATATTGGCGAACAGGTCAAGCTCGAAGCGCAGGCGCAGCGTGAAATCCAGCCCTGCCTCGGTGCCGTCTGGGTGGACGATGCCGGGAATGCCGGCGGCGCCGTGCAGGATGGCATCGGCGGCGCGGCAGGCGGCGAAGGTCGTTTCCGGAAAGCTCTCCCCCGTTGCGACGAACAGATCGGCGCCGGCGGGATGCTCGGAAAAGACGAGCGGCGAGGACGGCCCGAGCGCCGCACGCAAAACCTCGACCGTCGCACCGCACACTTCCGGCCCGATGCCGTCGCCATGGACGACGGCAATATCATAATGGTCTTTCATCGTCGCTCCGTTCAGATGCAGCGGCCGCCGTCGACTTCCATGGCGACGCCGGTGATCATGCTCGCCTCGTCGGAGCACAGGAAAGCCGCGGCATTGCCCATGTCCTCCGGAGTCGAGAACCGGCCAAGCGGGATGGTCGACAGGAATTTCGCCCGCACTTCCGGCGTATCGGCTCCCATGAAGGTTTTCAGCAGCGGCGTGTCGCCGGCCACCGGATTGATAGCGTTGACGCGAATGCCGAACGGCGCCAGCTCGACGGCCATGCCGCGTGTCGCGGTAATCACCCAGCCTTTCGAGGCATTGTACCAGGTCAGGTTGGGACGCGGCGAAACGCCGCCGGTAGACGCGACGTTGAGGATCGCTCCGCTCTTCTGGCCCTTGAACAGCGGCACGATCGCCCGCGCGCCAAAATAGATCGAACGCATGTTGACGTTGGCGATGCGATCGAAGGTCGCTTCGTCGATATCGTCCAGCGGCGTGGGCACGTGGCCGACACCGGCATTGTTGACGAGGATATCGAGGCGGCCGAAACGCCCGATCGCCGTATCGCGCGCCTTCTCGAAACCTTCCGCACTGGCGACGTCGGCGACCAGCGGCTCGATCGCGGCCTGGTCTCTGGCAGCAACGCGCGCCGCATTCGCCTCGTCGCGATCGACGAGCACGACCTTTGCGCCCTCGGCCACGAATTTGCGGACGATCCCCTCCCCGAAGCCGGATCCGCCGCCCGTTATGATTGCAGTCTTGCCTTCCAGTCGCATCGCACTCCTCCATCTGCCGATAGACAATCGGGGAAGACGGCGCCGATAGGTAGTCCGATTATCTGAACGCCTTATTAGGTTTCCTTGTTTGTACGACCGGCGCCGACGTCGGATACCATGTCGTAAAATGACATAACGCCGCTTGCGGCGAGGAGGAGACATGACCATCGCATTCGACCCGAAAGCCCGGGCGGAGACGCTGTATACGGGAGAGTTCCGACCGATGTTCATCGGCGGCAACTGGGTTCCGGCGCAATCGGGCGAGGTTCTGGAAAGTCGCAACCCGGCGACCGGCAAGCTCCTGGCGACGGTACCGCGAGGCGCGGCCGCCGATGTCGAAGCGGCAGTCCAGGCGGCACGCACAGCCTTCGAAGGCCCGTGGTCGAAATTCAAGCCTTACGAGCGCCAGGCGCTGCTGCTCAAGATCGCCGATCTCTTCGAGCAGAACTGGGAAGAACTCTGCCTTTCGGACACGCTCGACATGGGCATGCCGATCAGCCGAACGCTTGCCAACCGCCGCCGCGTCATCGGCATGCTGCGTTTCTACGCCGGCCAGGCGACGGCGATCCATGGCGAAGTGATCGAAAACTCCATTCCGGGCGAAATCGTCACCTTCACCCGCAAGGAGCCGGTCGGCGTCGTCGGCGCGATCATTCCGTGGAACGCGCCGATCGCCGCCTCGATCTGGAAGATCGGCCCGGCGCTGGCGACAGGTTGCACCGTGGTGCTGAAACCATCGGAGGAAGCGCCGCTGACGCCGCTCCTGATCGCAAAGCTGATGCAGCAGGCCGGCGTGCCGGATGGCGTCGTCAATATCGTGACCGGAACCGGGGCCGAGGCCGGCGCGCCGCTCTCACTGCATCCCGGCGTCGACAAGATCGTCTTCACCGGCTCGACGGCAACGGGGCAGGCGATTGCACGGGCCGGAACCGCCAATCTAAAGCGCGTCTCGCTGGAACTCGGCGGCAAGTCGCCGATGATCATCTGCCGCGATGCCGATATCGACCGCGCCGTGCCGGTGGCGGCCATGGCCGTGTTCGCCAATTCGGGCCAGATCTGCATCGCCGGTTCCCGGCTTTTCGTGGCACGCGAGATCCATGACGAATTCATTCGCCGCGTCGCCGACTTCGCGCTGAAGCTGCGCATCGGCAACGGGCTGGAAGAACAGACCGAGGTCGGCCCGATCATCAGCAGCCGCCAGGCCGGCAAGGTGGAGGGGTACATCGAGGTCGGCAGGAAGGAAGGGGCCGATCTCGTGGTCGGCGGCGAACGTCTTTCCGGGCCGGATTTCGATGGCGGAAACTTCATCGCGCCGACCGTCTTCGGCGCCGTCACCGACGGGATGACGATTGCGCGCGAAGAAATCTTCGGACCGGTGATTTCCGCCCTGCCCTTCGATACGCTCGACGAGGTCGTCGCCCGCGCCAACGCCACGCCCTACGGCCTGGCAGCAGGCGTGTTCACCAGCAATGTCGGCACGGCGCACAAGCTGACGCAGCGGATCAAGGCCGGCACCGTCTGGGTCAACATGTACCATGCGCTCGACCCCGCCGTTCCCTTCGGCGGCATGAAGATGTCCGGTTACGGCCGCGAGGGCGGCGTCGAACATCTTGGCGAGTATCTCGAAACCAAGGCGGTGTGGATCCAGACCGATTGATGGCGAAAGCCCTCAGGCCAGCTCCCTGAGATTGGTGCGGATCAGGCTCATCAGCTGCTCGGAAAAGCTGTGATGCACATAGCCCCGGGCGGTGATGATGCCGACGGAGCGGCGGGCCTGGGGATGGGCGATCGGCACCACCCGCAACCCGTCGTCGCGGCGCGAACTGACCGCGATGCTCGGCACGATGCAGACGCCGAGGCCGGCGGTCGCCAGCGCCAGGGCCGTCTGCGTGCTCTCCACTTCGTATTGCGCGTTGAAACTGATGCCTTCGTCGGCGACCAGCCGGTCGAGCAGGCCGCGCACCGCCGTCTTGTCGTTCAGGAGAATGAGCGGAATGCCCGCGAAGGACGACAGGGTGAAGGACTTTTGGCCCTTGTCGAAATCCGGTGGCACGGCGGCCACCAGCGGATCGTCGATGATCGATTCGAATTGGAAATCGGCGAGGTTGGGCACTTCCGGCCCGATGTAGAATTCCACTTCCTGCTCCTGCAGCAGAAGCAGCGCCGCGCTCGGCGGCGTTTCCTTCACCTCGACGATGCTGCGCGGATACCGCAGCTTGAAGGTGGCCAGGATGTCGCCGAGACGGCTGGCGGCGAGCGTCGGTGCACAGGCGATGTGCACCCGTCCCTTGCGCTGGGCGGCAATTTCCGTAAGACGATCAAGGCCGGACTGGACGTCGGTCATCGCCCGGCGAATCTGCTCGAACAGGATCTTGCCTTCCGGTGTCAGGTTGGCGCGCTGCGGCGTGCGAATGAACAAGCTTATGCCGACCTGCTCCTCCAGATCGCGGATTTGCATGCTGACCGCCGAAGCCGAGCGGTTGCTCTCTTCGGCCGCACGTCGAAAACTGCCATGTTCTGCCGCAAGAAGGAATGTCTGCAGAAGCTTGAGATTGACGTTGCTCATCGCCTCATGGGTACCTGTTCTCCATGCGGCAAAGATAAGCGCCCCTTATCGCAAAAATGCAAGGCCACACGGCGGCTAAACCGGCAGATATGCAATCAATGCACTGCTGCGAACATGACCCGCTCCTCCGTGGCATCCGACACCATGAATTCCTCGACGATGCGCCCACGCTTGGCGACGAGAATCCGGTCGGAAACCGCCATGATTTCAGGCAGGTAGGAGGAGATGACGACGACCGCCATGCCCTGGTCGGCAAGCTCGCCGATCAGCTGGTGGATCTCGACGATGGCGCCGACGTCGACACCGCGGGTCGGCTCGTCGAAGATGATCAGCTTCGGCTGCTGGATCAGCGCCTTGGCGATGACCACCTTCTGCTGGTTGCCGCCGGAAAGTTCGATCATGCGGGCGCGATCGCTGATCGCCTTGAGCTTCAGCCGCTCGCCCCATTCCTTGGCGAGAACGCGCGCCCGCGACATGGAAACGACGCTGAGCGGATTGCTGCCATTCGAGAGTTCGCTGATCTGCAGGTTTTCACCCACCGTCATCGTCTCGAAGAAACCGTCGAACTTGCGGTCCTCGGTGACGTAGACGATACCGTCGAGCATCGCCGGGCGCGGCACCCGGTAACGGACCGAACGGCCGTTGAGGCGGATTTCGCCGCCGTGGAACAGGTTGCGTTTCATCACCCCGGAGATCACCTTGGCCATCTCCGTGCGGCCGGCACCGACGAGCCCGAACATGCCCGTCACCTGCCCGGCAAAGACCGAAAAGGACGAATTGCGCACCAGGCCGGCGCAGGAGAGGTTTTCGACCGACAACACCTTTTCGCCATAGGGCCGCGGCGTACGTGAGGCCGAGCCGTGCAGCGTTTCGGTCAGGCTGCGGCCGACCATCGCCTGCACGATCGACGAACGCGTAAAATCTTTCGCTTCGCCGGAGGCCACCACCTCGCCGTCCCGCATGACGGTGATGCGGTCGGCCGCTTCGAGTGCTTCTTCCAGCGCGTGGGTGATGAAAACGATCGAGACGCCGCTTTCCACCAGCCTTTTGATGAGGTTGAAGAAATGCCGCTTTTCTTCCGGCGTCAGGGTGGCGGTCGGCTCGTCGAAGACGATGACGCGGGCCTTGTGGTGCACGGCGCGGGCGATTTCCACCATCTGCTTGTGCGCCGCGCCGAGCGTCGAGACCTGTGCCGTTGGATCGACCTGGAAACCCATGCCGACGAGGAACTGGCGCGCCTGGATGTAGAGGCCGCGCAGGCGATTGAACATTTTCTCTTCACCGAGATAAATGTTCTGCGCCACCGTCATCGCCGGGACGAGGTTGGTCTCCTGGAAGACCATGACGATACCCTTGTCGAGCGCGTCCTTCGGCGAGGAGAAGCTGACCTCGCGGCCATCGAGCAGAAGCTTGCCTTCGGTGAGCTTGTAGACGCCGGCCATCACTTTGGTGAGCGTCGATTTGCCCGCGCCGTTTTCGCCGAGCAATGCGTGGATTTCGCCCTTGCGCAGCGAAAAATTGACGTTCTTGAAGGCCGCAAGCCCGCCGAACGTCTTGGTTGCGGTCTGAAATGCGATGATGTCGGTCATCTCTGGAACTCCCGATGTCCGTTCGCCACGCCGGGCAGCCGCAGGATGCGGCCGCCGCCCCGCGAGGCGACCAGCAGATCGTCGCCCACTTCGCAGGCCGCCACCGTGCCGTGCGCCGTGCCGTCGGCGCGGGAATGAAAACTGGCGAGCGGCCGCATGCGCGCATCGCAATTGGCAACCAGTCCGTAGGAGCGGGTGACGGCGTAAGGTTTCAGCACGCCCATCTGTTTCAGCTGGCTGCCCTGCATCGGCTCGCGGAACGACAGGCCGGAGGCAAGCGAAGGCGCCATCCAGAAAGGTTCCGGCACCTCCGCCAGCATCCGCGCCCTGTAGGTATCCTCACGCAGGATGAATTCGACGAGCTGGTTGCGGACGGAATAGAAGGACAGCCAGTAGCCGGCGTCATAGGCCGGGGAAATGCGGGCCGGATAGGCCGGAAGGTGCTCCAGAACCGGCTCGCGCGCGCCTGAACTGAGATCGATCGCCAGCACCCGGTGGCGCCAGGATTCCGAGACATAGATGCGGTTCGAGCCTGTCGTGGCGATGCCGGCCGGCCAGGCGAGGCCATCGGCGATGCAGGTTGCGGTGCCCGTCTTGAGGTCGAGTTTCCACAGGCTGCCGGAGGCGCCTTTCTGCATCAGGTCGCGCCGCCATTGCGATGCCGGCACGGCGTCGGAGCCGTTGGCCATCAGCAGCGTGTTGGCATCGAGGAAGGTCAGCGCCGTCACGCAGCCGAATTTGCGGCCGCCCGCATCCTTGAACGTTCGTCCCCCATGCTGTCCGCCCTGGATGACGACGCCATCACCATCGATGCCGATCGCCAGCATGCCCTTGGCGGCGGTGGCGGCACTGATGGGCTGATCGAACTCGGCGATGACCTCGCCTTGCCCGGCAGCTTCATATCGGAAAAGCCTGTTTCCCGAACTCGCCACCAACCCCTTTTCGGTGGCGACAAGATTGTCGGCGCCGGCAAGTTCGGCGAAGGTTTCGGCCTCTTCCAATGCCTGGTTGGGCAGGAGCGGCCCGTCGAGAACCGGCAGCGTGATCGCCCATTCGTCCCGGCCGAGCAATTTGCGAAGGAAATTCATGCCGGTTTCCTCCAGTAGGTATCCACGCCGCACCAGTTGGGGTCGGCATCGGGGAGTGCCAGCGTGCCCATGCGGTTGTTGAAGATGCCGCAGAGATAGAGCACGCCCTTGTGCTCGCGCATGGAGGTGATCATCGGGTGCTTCTGGCCGCCGAGGTCCCAATAGCTTTCCAGGATCCGGCCCTGTTCGTCGAAGCGCAGCACGCAGCCGGTGTTGAGGTTCGGCATCAGCCAGGCATCTTCCGAGACGCGCCGCGCCATGCGGCGGCGGAAGTCCGGCATTTCCAACGACAGGTCCAGCGCCGGCGTGCGCATGCCCATCAGCGCCAGCCAGTAGGTGCCGTCGGAAGCGCGGTTGATGTTGTCGGGATAACCCGGCAGCCCCTCGATCACCCGTTCCACCTGCCCGGTTTTCGGGCCGGCGAAATAATAGCGGTTGATGCGGCAAGCCCAGCTTTCGGCAAACAGCACCGACTGACCGTCATAAGAGGTGCAGACGCCGTTGGGGAAAACCAGGTTGGAGAGGATGGTGCGCGTCGATTTCGTCTTCGGATCGTAGACGATCAGGCGGCCGTTGCCGCGGCTTTCCAGCGCATCCGCATACCAGTCGTGCATCTCGAAACGCACGGTGGCCTCGGAGAAGATGATGCGGCCGTCCGGCAGGATGTCGCAATCGTCGGCAAGCTTCATCGAGCTGTCGTCGGCGACCGAGGTCAGACTGCGGTTGGTTTCTGCCGTCAGCAGGCTGACTTCGCCGGATGGCGTGATCTGGTAGAGGCCCATGCCGCCGATGCAGACGGCCATGTTGCCGGCCTCGTCGAAGGTCATACCCATCGGCGCGCCGCCGATATGGGCGAAGACCTCGTGGCGGGTGTAGTCCGGCGGGAACCAGCGCAGGATGTCGCCGTGGCGACTGCCGGTGTAGAGGTTGTCGTTGCGGTCGAAGATGACGTCTTCGGCGCCGTCGAGGATGCCGAGGCCGATGACGCCGACCTGCCGCAGCCGGTCGTTCGGCGCCATGGGCGAGCCGGATTCCGTCGAAACGGACGGCGGCATCTTGTTGAAGGTCGGCGAGATATAGACGCTGCGCAGGATCTTGTGGCGGTTCTTGACCCAGCGGACGTCGAGGAACACGGCGGCGACCAGCACCAGTCCGAGCACAAAATCGTTGACCGGACCCGGAACGGCAAGCTGCAGCAGGCTGTTGGAGAGGATGAGGACGAAAACCGTGCCCATCAGCGCCTTGGCGACCGAACCGCGGCCGCCGCCGAGCGAAATGCCGCCGAGCACGGTTGCCGTCAGCGCCTGCAGTTCGAGACCGGCGCCGATGTCGGATGCGGCGCTACCGATGCGCGAGGCAAAGAAGAAACCGGCCAGCGCCACCATCATCGAACAGACGATATAGGCGCTGAACACGGTGAGGCGCACATTGACGCCGGCATTGTAGGCCGAACGCCGCGCCCCGCCGACGGCGAGCAACCGCCAGCCATAGCGGCCGCGCGACAGCACGATGTGCAAGGCAATGGCGATGACGGCGAAGACGAGGAATGTCACCGGCGTGCCCAGGAACCGGCCCATGCCGAGATAGTCGTAGAGCGGCGAATCCGGATAGCTGGTGACGATCTCGGTGGAGACCTGCGGAAAGACAATCTCGAAGATCGAACGGAAGATGATCAGGGTGACCAGCGTCGTCAGGAAGGCCCGCATGCGCAGGATGCCGACCATGAAGCCGTTGACGGCACCGCAGGCGAGGCCGACGCCGAGCGTCGCCACAAGTCCGGTGCCGAAACTCCACTGGCCGACATTCATGCCGTAGAGCGTCGCCAGCACCGCCAGCGCAAATGTCGAGCCGACGGAGAGGTCGATGCCGCCGGAGACCATGACGATGGTCAGGCCGAGCACGATCAACCCGAGCTCCGCCGTCTGGCCGCTGAGATTGGCGAGCGTCGACAGCTCGAAGAAACGCGGCACGATGCTGCCGAAGATGGCGATCAGGACCACCAGCGCCATGAAGGGTATGATGCTGTCGATCCATTTCTTACCGAGGATTTCCCCGACCACATGGTCGGGGAAAAACCGGTAGCGCAGGCGTACAAGGCTTTCAGACAGGGTCATCCTGCATTTCCATTACTTGAAGTCGTCAATTTTCCAGCAGTTGCGGCCGGTGGCATTGTCCTTGTCCACGCGGGTGATCGGCCCGAAGAACATGGTCTTTTCCGCGCCGGCTTCCCGCTCCGGATGCTGCAGCAGTTCGGAGATCTGCTGGGCGGCGATTTCGCCCTGGATCGGCGCATTGAAGTTGTAGATCACATCGAGAAGGCCCTTCTTGATGCTTTCGCAACCGGTATCGGCACCCGCGCCGTTGGTGACGATCGTCACCTGATCCTGCTTGCCGGCCGCGAGAACCGCGGCCCCCGCGCCCACTTCGGCATTATCCCAGATGCCCATGATGCCGCAGAGATCTGGATGCTGCTGCAGCACCGTTTCGGTGATCTGGCGCGCCTTTTCGCTGTCATAGTCCGCCGGCTGGTCGGAAACGAGTTCGAGGCCGGGGTTCTCGGCAATGATCTGGTCGATGCCGGTGCGCATGAAGATGTTGGCGGCACCGGTCTGCACGCCGGCCAGCCAGACGATCTTTTTCGACGGCGCGCCCGGCGCCATGCAGGTCCTGGCGAGCTCGCCAGCCTCGAGGCGGCCCATCTCGATCCAGTCGTTACCGACATAGCTGTCGGTCTGGGTGGCGGACTGCATGTTGACCTGCAGCACCTTGATGCCGGCGGATTGCGCCTGCTTCAGCATGCGGGCATAGGTCTGCACATCCGGGTTCTGGACAATCAGCAGGTCCGGCTTTTCCTCGATGGCGCCCTGCAGCGCGCGGATACCGGCGTCGGTGTTCATGTTCGGGTCACGCACTTCGAGCGTGAAACCGTAACGCGCCGCATGACGCTGCCAGACGGTGACCCAGGCCTGGTTCAGGTCCATGCCCTGCGACAGGGGCACGAAGATCACCTTCTTGCCCGTCATCGCTTCCAGATAGGCAGACCGGCCGATCTGCTCGACATCGGCTGCCTGCGCCATATGCGGTGCCTGCACCAGCGAGACTGCCGCAATGGCTGCGAGCAGCAGTTTTTTCATTGTCTTCATGATGTTCTCCTCCACTTCAAAATTCTTGTGCGTCAGATATCGCCGCTCTGCGAGGTCTGCTCGTCGCGCGGGTTGATCACCGCGTCGATGGCGAGCGCGCCGAGCAGGATCACGCTCTTGATCAGGTTTTGGCTGGTGTAGCTGAAATTCAGGATGGTCATGCCGTTGATCAGGATGCCGACCAGGATCGTGCCGACGATGACGTTGCGCACGCCGCCCTGGCCGCCCGACAGGCCGATGCCACCGAGCACCACCACCAGCAGCACGTCGTAGATCAGAGTCGAGTTGTAGAGCCGGGTGTTGATGCCGGTAACGAGGCCAGTCATGATGATACCGGCGATGAAAGCGATCAGCGCGCTGACGACATACTGGGTGATGATCACCGGCCGCGTCGGCAGGCCGGAATTGCGGGCGGCGGCCGGATTGTCGCCGCTGGCATAGACGAGACGGCCAAACCGGGTCTTCTTCAGGAACAGGCTCATCACAAAAGCGACGGCGGCAAAAACCATTACCGACATCGGAATACCGAAAATGGTCCCCGAGCCGATGAAGGTGAGCCATTGGATGTTCGACGGCGCATACAGGACGTCGGAGCTGAACAGGATGCGGCCGGCGCCATAGACCGCCGAGGCGATCGCCAGTGTCGCGAAGATCGGCGGGATTTCGGCGATGGCGACGAGGATGCCGGTGAACAGCCCGAGCAGTGCAACCAGCAGGCCGCCGACGACGATCGCGAAAGTGAAGCTGACGCCCTGCGTCGACAGCCAGATGCTGAACGCCACGCCGACCACCATCACCGCCACCATGGTGAGATCGATGCCGCGGCCGACAACGACAAAACCCATGCCGACGGCCAGCGTCCCGAGGATCGCGACGTTCTTCAGCAGAGCGATGATATTGCCCTGCGACAGGAATTTGTTGAGGAAGATGGAGAAGACCAGGAAAAGCACCACCGAAATGGCGATCACCACGGTTTCCTGATTGATCCTGATGCGCCCCTGCGGTTGCCGCTGTGCTGCCAAAACATATCCTCCCCGTCGCGGCAATCGCCGGCCCGCAGGGCCTGCCGTCCACAACGCCTGTCTTCTGGGCAAAACCCGGAAGTTACCTCCACAACGCTCCGGCTCTCCTCACCGGAACGTGGTCAACATCCCTTTAAAGCACGGGGGGAGCAATTTCGTTTTTCTGACACACTGTACAGGAAAGCGGTTGCTGAGCGGTTGGCGAAGCTTTTCACGCGCAGGAGGTATCGCGCGGAAGCCCGAGCGCGAGGCAAACCGCCGAGCACGACAGCTAGAATTACCGGGTTCGAAGGTCCTGGCCGCTAAACCGCCTTCAGCCATTCGGCCCAGCGCGGATCGCTCATCACGAAACGGGCACGCATGTGCTTCCAGAAGCCGTATTTGAAGAAATCGAAATCGAGGCGGGACACCTGGTTCTGCACCATGGCCCAGGTCGACCATTTCAGGTCGACGAGCGCCTTGAAAAGCGACACCCGCGCCAGCAGGGCGGCATCGATCCGGCCGTAATATTCCTCGATCAGTTCCGCTTCGACCTCCGGCGAAAAACACATCTCGCTGAACCAGAGGGCCAGTTCCGCGGCGCGGTCGTTGGTCGAGGCATATTCGAAATCGACCAGCATCACCCTACGGTCGGCATGCAGCAGGAAATTGCCGGCCAGCGTGTCGTTCATGCAGGGCGCCAGGTCGAGGCCGGAGGCTTCGAGCGCCTGCCGTGCCTCGCGGTAACGAGCATTCAGCCAGCCGAAATCCGACGGGAACTCGCCACCCAGCGCAAGCACCTGCTGGAAATGCTCATCGATCATGTCGAAGGTGGTTTTCACCAAAGAAAGCGACGCGGCATCGTTGAAGGCCTTGAGGGCACGCAGGCCGTTGAAGCGGACGACGGGATCGAGAAAATCGGCATTGGTCGATGTTCTCAGTCCTTCGACGAATTCGCTGACCTCGACGCCGGTATCGGGAAAGAAATCGATGATGCGGGCGCCGACGCCCGCCGCATGCGCCTTGCGCCCCGCTTCGTTGGCCGCCGTGCGGTCGATGAACATTTCCGTGCCTGCGCCGGGGATTTTCACGAAAAAGCTGTGCGGTGCGCCGTCGATGAATACCCGCCAGTTCGGATTGCTGATGCCGCCGGGAACCGGCTCGTAGGCCGCATCCAGCCCGCGCCAGTCCACCGATGCGCCGATCGCCGCCTCGATCGCCTGTTCCGCGACGGTAACACCTTCACCCAGCCTGCGTCTCATTGGATAATCCCCTTCAGACCTGCTTCAGCCACGCCTGATAACGCGGCCCCTCGATGACGGTGCGCGCCCGCAACAGGCGCCATTCGGCATATTTGAAGAACTCGACATGCTTGCGCGGCGAGCGCGCCGCATGGATGAAACCCCAGAGCGCCCACAGCAGGTCGTCCGCCGCACCGTAGAGGCGGGCACGCGCCAGCACCTGCGCATCCGGCTTGCCCGTCGCCATCTCGATCGCCAGCAGCGCCTCGCCGTCGAAGGGCAACAGTTCGGCAAGCACGGTGCCGAGATCGTAGGCCGGGTCCGCCTGCCGCGCCCATTCGAAATCGACGAGGCGAACGGTATTCGAAGGCCCGACCATGACGTTGGAGGAGGCCCCGTCCGCATGGCAGGCAACCATATCGACACCGGAAGCGGCAATCGCCGCCGCAATGTTTTCCACGGCCGCCGAAACCGTCGCGACAGGGGATGGCAAGGGTACATCGGGCGCATCCGCAAGGCGGCGATAGGCCTGTATGAGGTCGAAGACGCTGCGCGTTTGAGCAAGCGGCGTAACACCATGGAACCGTCGTTTTGCCGCCAGCAAGTTTTCCAGAACCGGCGGGCGCCGCAAGACATCCACATGGCCCCAGGACCATTCCTCGCCAAGCGCCTCGAAGATCAGGATGCCGCGGGCGGCATCTGCATGCAGCAGGCGCGGCGCAATGCCGATCTGGCCGGCCTTGCCGCTCGCCTCGATGGCATCTTCGGGATCGATGAAGGCCGCCATGTCCTCGTGCCGGCACTTGACGAAGACCGGCGCCTCGCCGGGTATCGCCGCCAGGCAGCAATGATTTTCGACGGCGCGGTGAACGGGCGACACCACGCCGCCGATCGGCGGCGAAAGCACCGCGCCGGAAAAGCCGGCTTGTTCCAGCGCGGCTTTAATAGGATCGTTGTGCTGCATGGCGCTCCTTCTACACTTTCTGTCCGCCGCCGGCCGGATCTGCGACCAGCCGCCGCAAAACACTCTCCAGCACCGTCAGGCCAGCCTGGAGGTCTTCTGGATGAGTGAATTCGTCGGGATGATGGGCAATGCCGTCGACGCTCGGAACGAAGATCAGCGCCGAGGCGATGCCGCCGTTCTGCAGCGCCACGGCATCGTGGCCGGCAACGGAGCGCATGGTCAGCGGCTCGAAACCCGCAAACCGCGCAATCTCTCCGACAAACGCCATCAGTCCGGCATCCATCTCGGCCGGCGCCCGCAGCGTATCCGCGGCGATCTCCAGCCGCGTCCCCGTGTCGGCAGCCGCCTTGGCGAACACGACCAGTGCCGCCTGCCCGGCTCGGTCGAGTTCGGCGGTATCGAGGCCGCGCAGCTCGAACCAGACGGTGGCGCGCTCCACCACGACGTTCGGCGAGTTCGGCTCGACGACGAGGCGGGCGGCAGAACGGTGGAGATGCGGATAGGCCTGCGCCGTCACCGCCTCGAAACCGGCAATACCCTGCGCCGCCGCCAGCAGCGCATCGCGGCGGTCGGCCATCGGCGTCGGGCCGGTATGGGCGGCGCGGCCGATCCAGGTCGCGGTAATCTTGCGGGCCGCCCAGGTTCCTTCGACGACACCGACGCGGCAACCGGCCTCTGTCAGAATTAGTCCCTGCTCGACATGCAGTTCGACATAGGCGTGCGGGCGCGGCGGCAGGTTTTGCGTCGCGCCGGAAATGCCGATGGCCGCAAGCGCCGCCTTCAGTTCGATGCCGGCGCCATCACGCAACGCCAGTGCCTGCACCAGCGGCAGGGCGCCGGAAAACACGCCGCTGCCGGTCAGGCTCGGCTGATACCGTGCACCTTCCTCGTTGGTCCAGTTGACGACGGCAAGATTGCAGGCCGGTTTGAAGCCGCCCTCGCGGATATCAGACAGAAGCGACAGCGCGCTGCAACCGGCGGCAAGCACGCCGAAGGTGCCGTCGAAACGGCCGCCGCGCGGTTGCGTATCGAGATGGGAACCGGCAAAAATCCACGGCGCCGTGTCGCCCGCCCAGTCGAAGCAGGCGAACTGGTTGCCGACCGCATCCTGCTCCATCCGCGCGCCGCCCTGCGTCATCCAATCGGCAAAGATGGCGCGCGCCGCGCCATCCTCGGCGCTCGCCGCCAGTCGTGTCACGCCCTCGCCGGATCGTGCGCCGATGGCGGAGATACGATCGAAGACCGGGGTCAGCCTGTCGAGGCCGGTTGTTGTCGCTGCCTCAAGCATGGATGATCTCCAGCGGTTCGGCCTTGACCGCGGTCTCGACGGCTTCGGGCGGACGGCGGTCGGTGACGAGCGTGTGCACCCGGTTGAACGGGGCGGTGATGACATTGCCGACCTTGCCGAATTTCGAATGGTCGGCCAGCATGACGCTTCGCGACGTCTGGGCCAGCAGGTTCTGGCGAATACGCGCCTCGTCCTCCTCGAAATCCATGAAACCGTAATCGGCGTTGATGGCGGCGGCCCCCATGAACACCATGTCGAAATGGAATTGCTGGATGTAGGAGATCGTATCGTAGCCGACGAGATCCTGCTCCACCGGCCTGAGCCGGCCGGGCGTCATCTGCACCTGCACGCCGAAATGTTCGCAGGCGGCCTGGGCGATGCGCAGCGAGTTTGTATAGAGCCTGAGCTTCTTGAAGCCGATGAGCCGCCTTGCCAGCGCCAGCGTCGTCGTGCCGGTGTCGAGGAAGATGACGCAGTCGTCGTTGATCAGCCCGCGCGCCAGACCGGCGACCTCGTCCTTTTCGAGCGCGTTCAGCTTGATGCGTTCGGTGATCGGCGTATCGGCGGTGCGTCCGGCCGGGATGGCGCCGCCATGCACGCGGCGGACGACGCCCTCGGCTTCCAGATCCTTGAGATCACGCCGGATCGTTTCGCCGGACACGCCGAATTCCGCCGAAAGCTCCAGGACGCTGACGCGCTGATAGCGGTCCAGCCGCTCCAGAATGACCTCCTTGCGGACTTCACTCGACATCGGCGGTCTCCTTCTCCGTCAGCGCCTCGTGCATGTGCAGACACGCAGCCGCATTGCCGCCGTCGATGACGAGCAGCGGCGGGTCGATCCTCTGACAATCGCCCTGGGCGCGCGGACAACGGGACCGGAACGAACAGCCCGACGGCAACTCGATCGGGCTCGGTGGCTCGCCGTCCAGCAGGTAGCGGGAACGCGGAAAACGATTGTCCTCCAGGGTCGGCATAGCACTGAGCAATGCCCGCGTATAGGGATGATGCGGATGCTCGAACAGGGTGGCATTGTCGGCCAGTTCGACGATGCGGCCGAGATACATCACGGCGATGCGGTGGCACATGCGGCGCACCAGCGCCAGGTCGTGGGAGATGAAGACGTAGGAAAAGCCGTGGGTTGCCTGCAGCCGGGTGAACAGGTCGAGGAGTTCCGCCTGCTCCACCTGGTCGAGCGCCGAGAGCGTTTCGTCGAGGATCAGCAGTTGCGGCTTCAGCACCAGTGCGCGGGCGATGTTGATGCGCTGGCGCTGGCCGGCGCTCAAGCCCACCGGCAGGCGTTCGGCGAACTCCATGCTGAGCCCCACCTCGGCCATGGCCTCCTGAGCCAGACGGGCCGCCTCCGCCTTGCCGACGCCGTGGATCAGCAGCGGTTCCTCGATCATGCGCTGGACCGGCATATTGGCCGGTAGCGAGCCGTAGGGGTCCTGCAAAAGCAATTGGAAGGACTTTCGAAATTCGGTCAGCGACCGGGACGAAAGCTGCGACAGGTCCTTTCCAAGGAAAGCAATGCAACCGCTGTCGGGCTGCTCCAGCCAGGCGAGAAGCCGCGTCAGCGTCGACTTTCCGCAGCCGCTTTCGCCGACGATGCCAAAATTTTCGCGGGCCTTGACGGTGAAGGAGACGCCCCTGATCGCCTTGACCGCGTTGAAACCGTTAAACGTGTTGCGCCGGCGCACCCGGTATGTGCGGGTAACGTTGTCGATTTTCAGCACCGCCTCGGCTTCGGTCGCGACCGGCGCGCTGACATTGTTCCAGATCGGCGGGATGCGCGAAATCAGGGTGCGGGTATAGGCCTGCCCGGGATTGGCGGCGATGTCCTCGGTCCGCCCCTCCTCGACGATCCGGCCGCGCTGCATCACCAGCGTCCGTTCGGCGATCTGCGCCACCACCGGCAGCGACGAGGAGATGAACAGGAAGGCCGTTCCCAGGCTTTGCCGCAGGTCGTCGATCAGGCGGATGATCTGCGCCGCCACGGTGACATCCAGCGGCTGGGTGATGTTGTCGGCGATCACCAGCGACGGGTCGGAAACCAACGCATCGACGATCATAACCCGCTGCATCATGCCGCCGGAAAACTGGAATGGCGCTTCGTGGAAACGCGCATCCGGCGACGGAATGCGGACGCGTCCGAAAAGTTCGAGAACCTTCTCCCGCGCTTCCGCACGCCCGATGCCCGGTTTCACCGAGCGCAGTTTTTCGACGATCTGGCTGCCGATCGACAGGCGCGGATCGAGGGAGCCCATCGGGTTGGCGCCGATGAAGCCGATGCGGTTGCCGCGGATCGCCATCAACTCGCGGCGGTCGGCGGAGAGGATATCCTTCCCCTCGAAAACGACCTTGCCCGAAACGATCTCCAGCGGCGAAGAGATCGCCCGCACCAGTGCCCGGGCGAGAACCGATTTGCCCGATCCCGCTTCGCCGACCAAGCCAAGCACCTCGCCCGGGGCCAGGGCGAAGCCGACATCATCGACCACCCGGCGCGTCTTGCCTGCCCGCTGCAGCTCGACGCCGAGATTGGAAACGGCAAGAATGGGACCGCTCATCACGCCTCTCCTCTCAGCACCGCGTTGCGGGCACGCTCCAGCGCCGAACCCATCAGGTTGAGACAGGTGAGCGAAACCAGCATGAACAGGCCGGGCATGGTGGCGATCCACCAGGCGTTGAGCAAATATTTCCGCGCATCGGCGATGACGTTGCCGAAGGTCGGCGTCGGCGGCTGCACGCCGAGGCCGAGGAACCCGAGGATGGATTCGAAGATCATCATGCGGGCGATATCCAGCACGGCGACGAAGGCGATCGGGGGCAGCACCACGGGGGCGACGAACAGCAGCATGATGCGCAGGTCCGAAGCGCCGAGCACCCGTTCGCCGAGCACGTAACCGCGATTGCGCTCGCCCAGGGCAACGGAGCGGGCGACACGGGCATACAGCGGCCAGCCGGACAGGCCGAGCACGAGGATGATCGCCGGCACCGTCGGCCGGGAGACGCCGAGAATGGTGATGGCGAGGATGATCATAGGGATCGACAGCTGCGCATCGGTCAGCCGCATAATCACCGCATCCGCCCAGCCGCCGCGAAAACCGGCATAAAGGCCGAGGCTGCAGCCGACGATGAACATCAGCACCACGGTGGTGACGCCGATCAGCAGCGAATAACGCAGGCCGACGAGACAGCGCATCAGCACGTCGCGGCCGAGCTGGTCGGTGCCGAGCAGGTAGGGCCATTTCCACCCTTCCGCCGGGAAGGGCGGCAGCAGCTTGGAACTGTAGGCGATCTTCACCGGGTCGATGGAACTGACCAGCGGCAGGAGGATCGCCAGGCCGACAAGTAAGCCGAAACCGATCAGGCCGATGCGGAAATCGCTGCGGGCAAAGGCGATCTGCAGCATGCGCTGCGTCGGCGTGGCGCCGCGCTTGACGGCGGCGGGCGGGACGGCGTTCTCTCGGACGATATCGGTCACGTCAGTACTCCAGTCTCGGATCGATGGTCATCGCGATCAGGTCCACCAGGATGTTGATCGCCACGAACATGACGGAAATGAAGATGGCTATGCCCTGGATCAGCGGGAAGTCGCGCTGCAGCACGGCATTGATGGTGAGCAATCCGAGGCCGGGATAGTCGAAGATGAACTCGATGACGAGCACGCCGCCGAGCAGCATGCCGAGCTGCACACCGAGCAGGTTGATCAGCGGGATCGCCGAATTGCCAAGCGCATGCGAAAAGATCGTCCGGCTGCGGCTCAAGCCCCGGATCGGCGCCAGCTGGATGAATTCCTCGCGCATCACCTGCGCCACGGAAACGGTGAGGGTGCGCAGGATGAAGGGTACGATTTCCACCGCCAGCACGATGGCCGGCAGGATGGTGTAGCTGAAGCCGCGATAGCCGATGGCCGGCAGAAATTTCAACTTCACCGAAAGAAACAGCGTCAACACGATGCCGAGCCAGAAATTCGGCGTCGAGACGCACAGCGATCCCAAAGCCAGCGCCAGCTTGTCGGGCCAGCGGCCGGGATAGAGGCCGCCCGCAGTGCCGAGCGGCACGGCGACCAGCAAGGCGATGACCAGCGCCACCATGGCCAGCTGCAGCGTCATCGGCAAGGTGGCGAGGATGAGGTCGAGCACCTTGGCGCGTTCCTCCCGGGTCTGGTCGTCGAAGGCCGCGCCGCCGAGGCTGGCGCCGCTTTTCGGCCGGACGAAGGAGGTGCCGAGATCGCCGGTCGCCAGCGTGCCGAGATAGGAGACGAACTGGACCGGGATCGGCCGGTCGAGGCCGAGTTCCTTCGCCTTCACGGCAACCACCTCGTCCGGCGCCATGCCGCCGACGATCAGGCGCGCCGGATCGCCCGGCACCACCCGCAGCAGCGTGAAGATGATGAAGGTAACGAGCAGGATGATCAGGCTCCCCTGCAGGAGCCGTCTCAGCAAAAACGACAGGACGAACATCCGTCTCCCCTTATGCCGACCGGAACCGATGCGGCCGCCGTCTTCCGGCGGCCGCAATGAGCCATCAGGCCAGGGTTGCCTTGTTGGCGTCCATCATGCCGTTCGGATAGAAGTACATGCCGTCCAACCCGTTGCGCATCGCGTGGATGAACACCGAGGTGAACAGGGACAGCGATGGCACCTTCTCCGCCAGCATCGGCATGACTTCGTTCTGGATCACCGCCTTGCGGGCTGCAGGATCGAGCGTGTTGCGCTCCTTGTCGAGCACCGCATCGAGATCCTTGTCCTCGATACCGCAGATGCGTTTCGAGCTGGAGTGGAAGTGGGTGCGCAAGACGAGATCCGGTTCCGGCGAACCGGTCGACCAGCCGCAGTCGATCATGTGGCCCGGCCCGCCGCCCGGCCGGTCGTAGAGCCGTTCGTTCCAGGCCGCGACTTCCATGACGTTGAGTTTCACCGGGAAACCCTGTTCCTGCAGCATGGCGGCGATGACTTCACCGTACTCCTTCGTCTTCGGATAGAAGCCGACCGAGGTGATGTATTCCAGTTCCGGAAGGCCCTCGCCCTTGGGGAAACCGGCTTCCGCCAGCAGCCGCTGGCACTCTTCCGGATTGAATTCCGGATAGTTCGGCGTATCGACGTAACCGAATTTCACCGGCGAGATCCAGGCTTTCGACGCATGGCCGGAAACACCGAGGATATCGAGCAGCACGGTGCGGTCGATGGCATGGGCGGCCGCCTTGCGCAGGCGCGGATCGTTGAACGGCGCCTTGGAGCAACGGAACCAAAGGTACTTGTTTTCGACAGAAACAGCCTTGTTGAGCTTGAAGCCGCCGGCCTCCTCGATCGACTGGACCTGTTCGGCCTCCAGGCGCTCGATCAGGTCCGCCTCGCCGTTCAGCAAAGCGAGCGTGCGGGTCGTGGCATCGCCGACGAAGTTGAAGTTGATGCCGGGAAGGGTCGGCTTGCCGAGGTAGAAGCCGTCGAAGGCTTCAAGCACGGTGGTGTTGCCGTCCTGGCGTACGAACTTGAAGGCGCCGGTGCCGTTCGGGCGGGCCGACAGCGTCTTCGGATCGGCGACGTCCTTGGCCGACATGATCGGCAGGAAGGCCGAGAGGAACCAGAAGAGGCTGGCGGGATAACCGCCCTTGTCGGTCTTGATGCGGGCGACGTGATCGCTGACCACCTCGACCTCGCAGGTGCCGGGATACCAGGCGGCCGGTCGGTCTGGCTGGCTGGCATATTCGAAGGTCGCCTTGACGTCTTCGGCGGTAAACGGCTTGCCGTCGTGGAAGGTGACGCCTTCCCGCAGCTTGAACTCGAGCGTGTGCTCGTCGATGAGCTTCATCTCGGTCGCGAGTTCCATCACCAGTTCGTCCGGATTGTCCGGCCGCATCGGTGCGCGTGTCAGGTAGCCGAAGACGAAACTTTCCAGGTTGATCTGGGCAAGCGTCGTGTGGGACGACGGGTCCCAGTTGCCGGTCAGGTTTTCCGCCGACATGAAGTTGAGCGCCTTGCCGTCGGCGGCATGGGCGGGATCGACGAAAAATGCGGTATTGAGGACCGGCAGACCGACGGCAACGCCGGCAAGGGCCGAACTCTTTAAAAATGCTCTCCTGTTGAATTCCATGACGTTATCTCCGCAGTTGGGTTGCTGGGTGTTCCCCACCCCGCTTTGCCACCAGCAACGGCAAGCGGAGGTATTTTATTGTTGAAAATGTGGTTTTCGGCCTGCTGGCAAAACGCCATGACAAGCGCATCGGCGTGGCGGCGGCCGACGACCTGCAGGCCGACCGGAAGGCCGTTCGCCGTCAGCCCGCAGGGCAGCGATGCGGCCGGATTGCCCGACAGGTTGAAGGGATAGGTAAAGGGTGTCCAGCCTGTCCAGGCGAGCACCTGCGACGGCGACACAAAACCTTCCGGTGCTTCGCGGTCGGCGGCAAACGGCTCTACGGGCACCGTCGGCAACAGCAGCAGGTCGACGTCTTCGAACAGCGCATGGATGCTGCCGGCAAATTCCGCCCGCGCTTTCACCGCCGCAAGATAGGCGGCCAGATCGTATTGCGCCGAGGCTTCGACCAGACCGCGGAAACCGCTGCCGAATTTGGAAAGGTCCGATTGCGCGCCATAGGCCACGCCACGACCCGCCACCCAAAGGGTTTCGAAAATGCCGATCGGATCGGACCAACCGGGAGAAACCGGGCGAATATCGACCGCCAGCGCCGCAGCGAGGACATCGACGGCATCGCGCACGACGCGGCCGATTTCGGGCGCGACATCGAAGCCGAACAGGCTCGGCGCAAAACCGATACGCAGGGATTTCGGCAGGTGGGTCTCGGTATAATCGGCGCCGTCATCCGGCAGCGACTGGTGGTCGCGCGGGTCCGGCCCCTTGACGATATTGAACAACAGCGCGCTGTCGCGGGCGGAAAGGCTCATCGGCCCGGCATGCGACAACATTTCCGTCGCGCTCCAGGGCCAGGCCGGCACGCGGCCCAGCGACGCCTTCATGGCGAAGACACCGCAGAAGGCTGCCGGAATCCGCACCGAACCGCCGCCATCGGAACCGAGCGTAAAGGGCACCATGCGCGCCGCAAGCGCCGCGGCCGATCCCGAGCTTGAACCGCCGCTGGTCAGATCGGGATTCCACGGATTGCGTGTCGGCCCGTAGAATTCGGAATTGCCGGAACCCGACCAGCCCATCTCCGTGGTGGTGGTCTTGCCGATCATGATGGAACCGGCATCGACCATCCGCTGGACGATCGGCGCCGTCGCCTTGGGAGCGAAATCTTTGTAGGCGGTGGAGCCGCGCTGGCACAAGCGGCCCGCCGTGAAGAAGAGGTCCTTGACCCCCATGGGAATGCCGTGAAGCGGACCGCGAAAACGGCCTTCCGCCGCCTCCCGGTCGCACGCCCTTGCTTCCTCCAGCGCCTGCTCTTCGTAGACCTGGCTGAAGGCGTTGACGACCGGGTTCAATCGTTTGATGCGCGCCAGGCTTTCCTGCACCAGCGCCTCGGATGTGAGGCTGCCTGAAGCAATTGCCGACCTGAGCGCAAGAACCGAAAAATCCACGAGCGTCATCTCCACTTATGTGGATTTATGTTGATTATGTTGAAATTGTCAATACACACAAATTCAACATTTCACAGGACGGATCGCAGTCGAACGCAATGCCTCCGGTCAGGTGGCGCAGGCAGGATTGTGAGGATTTTAAGGTACAGCCTGTGGCATCGACGGCAGCCATATTCATCGAGCCGCCTCTATCGATGGCTCGCGGAAATCAGGTCGCCGTTCAGCCTCTCGCCGCTTCCAGGGCGAGCAGAAACCGCTTGTTGTCCAAGCCGCCGGCAAAACCCGTCAGATCGCCATTCGCGCCGATCAGGCGGTGGCAAGGCGTGATGATCGATATCGGATTGCGGCCGTTCGCCGCTCCGACGGCGCGGGCCGCGGAGGGACGGCCGAGCGTTTCGGCAAGCTGACCGTAGGATCGCGTCTCGCCATAAGGGATGGCCAGAAGTGCCGCCCAGACCTGTCGCTGGAAGGGCGTGCCGACAAAATCGAGAGCCAGGTCGAACGCCCTCCTTCTGCCATCGAAATATTCGCCGAGCTGGCGTGCCGTCTCTACCAGCACCGGATGCCGCGCATCCTCGACGACGGCGCCGGTGCGGACGCGTTCAGGCTTGTCGTTTTCCCACAACACGGCCACCAGCCCATTTTCGCCGGCTACGAGCGTTAATTCCCCGACCGGCGAGGCCACGATGGTGTAGAAACGGGTCATCCCGGCATGTCCTGACGCTTGATGCATGTTCATAATGGATGATAATGCTGTCCCGGCGCCCGGTTCAACGCCACCCGATTCCGGCCTCCTCCGTTTTATTTCGACGAACCGAACCGGAGACATACGACCGGGCCTATCCGATCCACATACGGCAACCTTCAGGTCCCGTCATGGATATTCAGGTCTTTTTAATCGGATACTTGTAAATCCTATCTCTATGCTGTGCCACACGGCTCGTTTTCATCTATCCAGGCTGCGGTCGGCCATCGCCGGGCGATCCTCGCAGTGTCCACCGATCATGAGGGCCGCTGACACCAATGACGACCGGAGCGATAGTTTTCGGCAGTAGCGGCTTCATCGGCAGCCACCTGCTGCGACGCCTGAAAGCCGATGGCGTCACGCCGCTGGTCGGTGTCGACCGCCGGCCGCCGCGGCAACGGCTTGACGGCGTCACCTATATCCAGGCCGACGTCCGCGACCTCAGCGGCCTTGAGATCGACGGCGAGATCGACACCATCTTCAATCTTGCCGCCGTCCACGTCACGCCCGGCCATCCCGATCCCGAATATTACGACACCAATATCGCCGGCGCGACCCAGGTCACCGCGTTCGCGCGCCGGCGCGGCATCGAAACCATCGTCTTCACCAGCTCGATTTCCGTCTACGGCCCCGGCGAAGAAACCAAGTCGGAAACCTCCCCGCCCGCGCCCGAATCCGCCTATGGCTGGTCGAAATGGCTGGCCGAGGGCATTCACCGCGCCTGGATGCAGGAGGATGCCGGCCGGCGGCTGGTCATCGCCCGTCCTGCCGTGATCTTCGGCCCTGGCGAGGGCGGCAATTTCACCCGCCTGGCCAAGCTGATGAAGAAGGGTTTTTTCATCTATCCCGGCCGCAAGGACACGATCAAGGCGTGCTTTTACGTCGACGACCTGCTCGAGGCGATCTTTTACGCCCGCAGCCTTGACGAGCGCTCGATCCTGTTCAACGGCTGCTATCCGGACCGTTACACGCTGGAACAGATCGTCGAGACCATGAAAGCCGGTCCGTTTGCCGGCGTGAAGACCTTCCTGCTGCCGCGCTTCGTGGTAACGGCGGCGGCGACGCTGCTGCGGCCGTTCTCGGTGCTCGGGCTCGGCATTCACCCCGATCGCGTCATGAAGCTGGTGCGCTCCACCGACATCGTGCCCGACTGGCTGCAGCAGCACGATTTCGCCCCGACCGGCAGGCTGCCCGCTGCTTTCGACCGCTGGCAGAAAGCGAGCGAAGGCCGCTTCGACTGAGCCTGCCATCCAAGGGCGGCCGTCAGTTGGCGATGGCGTTCGGCGTCAGGCGCCTCAGCCGACCGGGATTGTCGTCTTCGATCACCCAGACCGAACCGTCCGGCGCCACCGCGACATCGCGGATGCGCGCATCCATGTTCCAGCGCTCCGCCTCATCGGCGTTGCCGTCGGCATCGAAGGTGATGCGCAGCAACGCCGTCGAAGCGAGGCCGCCGATCAAGGCGGAGCCTTGCCATTGTGGGAACAGGCCGCCATCATAGAAGACAAGCCCGGCCGGCGCGATCACCGGGTTCCAGTACAGAGCGGGCGGGGTGAATTCCGGCCGGGTCGAATGCCGGGGAATGCGACTGCCGCTGTAATTGTCGCCGTTCGAAACCAGCGGCCAGCCGTAATTCTGCCCGGCGACGACAAGATTGAGTTCATCGCCGCCGCGCGGCCCCATTTCGTGCAGCCACAGCTTCCCGTCCGGGGCGAAGGCCAATCCGTAGGGATTTCGGTGCCCGCTCGTCCAGGTCTGCGCCTGCACGCCGCCCGCCGAAACCAGGGGATTGTCCTCGGGCGTCGTCCCGTCGAGATTGAGGCGCAGGACCTTGCCGAGCGCCTGTTCCGGATCCTGCGCCGTCTTCGGCCGCATGCGGTCACCGGAGGTCAGGAAAAGATGCTGTCCATCCGGTGCGAATTCGATGATGCCGCCGGGTTGGCCGCCGCGGCCCTTCGGGGCCTGTCGCCAGATGATCGCGAGGTCTTCGAGCTTTGCCGAAGGACCCGAAATCCCCAGCCTGGCTTTTGCCAGCGCGAGGCTGCTGCCGCCCGAACCCGGCTCGGAGAAGGTGAAATAGATCGTCCGGTCCTCGGCAAATGTCGGCGCCGCGGCGATATCGAGCAGGCCGTTCTGTCCCGACGCGGCGACCTCCGGCACGCCCTCGACCTCCGTCTTTCCGCCGGAAGCCGAAACGAGGAAGATCCGGCCGGGCTTCTCGGTGATCAGCATGCGCCCGTCGGGAAGGAAGGCAATCGCCCATGGCGTGTCGAACTCCGCAACGGTGCGGGCTTCGAAGGGGACGGATTGCGTATAACCACGTTCACCCGCATTGATGCTTTCCGCCGCCGCACTGTCGGCGATACCCATGCCGAACACCGCCAGCAAGGCATGCTTGCGCCATAAACCTCTCGTCATCTGTCGATCCTTTGCCGCATTGCCGGAGACTGCATGACAGCCACGACCAGGAAAAGGCAAAACCCTTCAAAGAGTTTCACTTCCCCGTGAAGCCGGCGGCCTCGATCGCGACCGGTCGCGCCGCGCGAGCGCCAGCCGGATCATGGCCGGATGGCGATTTCGCCTTGCAGGCGAGCCAGTTCGTAATCGCTGATCAGCACATCGAGGCGAACTGTCCAAGTGCCCGGCAAGGGAAGAACGAGGCCGTCGACCTGCCATGTCCCGTCGCCCGGCTTGAATGCCTTGCGCCGGATCGGCTCCACGCCCGCCGCCGGGTTGGAGAAGACGAAAGAGACGTTCTTGGCGTCGAGTGCGCCAAAATCCGTGGTCATGACGATAGCGGAGACGGTGACCGGCCCCGTTCGGCCCGGGCTGATCGTCACGTCTGCCATTGCCTTGTCGGTGTGGATGTGGAACGAAGCCGGCTGGGCGGCTGCGATTGCCAGGGCGCGCGGCGGCGGCGTGAAGCGCCAGGTGGCGGCAACGGCAAAAATCGCCAGGACCAGAACGGTCTCGACGACGATAGCCCGCAACAGGCGCCTGACGGCGGTCGTTTCGCCCGCCAGTGCCGGTTTCGTCAACAGCCATCGATTGACGGCAACCAGCGCGAACAGAACAAGGAGCAATCCGGCCTTCACCAGCAAAACATTGCCGTAAGCCGTTTCGACGAGGGCGGCAGGATGCTCCACCTGGATGACGGCAAGGACAAGGCCGGCGACGACCAGCACCGCCACGGCATAGGGGATGAACAGCGAGAACCGCCGGAGCGCCTCTTCCGCTCCGGTGCCGCCATCGCGCACCGCCTTCGCCAACGGCAACAAGGCGCCAATCCAGATGGCGATGGTTGCGGCATGCAGGAAGACGGACGGCCGCGTCAGCCATTGCGGCGCCGCGGCACTGGCATGGCCGCTCAGGGCGAGCGCCCCGGCTCCGGCGAGAAGGGCGACGCAGGCAAGCCAATGCCCCCAGGGTTTCAAACGCGGAAGCGTAGCAAGTGCCGCCAGCAGAAGTGCTGCCGTCATGACGATGACGGTTCGGCCGAAACTCGTGCCCAGTCCGGCGCGCCAGGCAATGCTGTCGAAGAGGCCCGAGAGCGGCACGCCCAGCGCATCGAGTCCCTGCAGGCCCGCGGAGAGGATGGTGCCTGCGAGACCGACAACGATCACGACGGCAAAACACGCCCCTCCCCGATCACTGCCGCGGAGGAGCCAGAACGAGGCGAAGACACCGCCGATACCGAAGAAAAGTCCGGCATACAGGCCCACCCTGCCGATCCAGAGCGCCACCCTCACCGGCCAATCGTCGGCCTCGGTGACGGCGGGAGCAGCGCCGCTCGGAGCGCCGATGGAAAAAACCGCCGAGCCGGCAACCGGATGCCCGTCTTCCGAAACCACCCGCCAGGACAGGACGTAGGTCCCCGGCGAAAGGCCTTCCGGCGGTTCGATCTCCAGCGTCCGGTCGCGCAACACGAAGGTATCGAGGGCAAGCGTCTGCCCGTCCGGCCTGACAAGCTTGAGGGCAAGCGGCGACACAGGCTCGCTGAAGGAAAGGCTAAAACGCTGCGGCGCCACCTGCACGACCGCGCCATCCGCCGGTTCCGCCGACGTCAAGGACGCATGGGCCATGGCGATGCTGGTTAGACAGAGCCAGACGATCCCCGCCAGCAAGGCCATGAAGGCATGGTCACCACGAACGCTGTTTTTCACCCGTCTCTCCGCAACATCGAGAAGCAGGCCGGCGCCTCGGCGGAGGTGCCGGCCAATGGATCAGTGACCGCCCGTGGCTTCGAGCAGTTTTACGCCGGGCGCCGGCAATTCCAGATCGTCGGCGGACTGGCCGGCGGCCGGGATCTCGATCCAGCGTTCGGCCAGACCTTCGGAGCACTCCTGCACCGCCGGGAAATACAGGGTTTCGCCGGCCTTCAGATCCTTGGTCAGATAGACGCGAAATGCAAATTCGTCATATTCGTCATCCGCCAGGCTGCCGCCGCTCCAGACGACTTCCTTGACGCCTTCGTTCGTCGGCGTGCCGTAATAGTCGTAGGATTTGGCATAGGCGCCCCTGACTTTCTCCAGCGTCCAGCCGGCCTTCGGCTGCGGCTTCACGGCGATCACCCCTTCCGGGATCTGCACGCGCAGGACATTGGTCGGCTTGCCTTCGCAACCGTGCGGCACCTGCAGCACCACCTTGTAGGTCGAGCCGACAGGCGCTTCCTTCACCTGGATCGACACATGCGCCGAGGCAGTGCCGGCGCCAAGGGCAACAGCGGCAAGCGTCATCATCGTTTTCCGGAACATTTCAAACTCTCCATCGATTGTGGTATCGCCAGCTTCTGCCGGCAAGATTCCGTGAATTTTCAAGACTTTATATATGCGACCCCACCGCTGACGCGGTTCGGGACTGCGCGGTTTCCCCGGACGGCTTCACACGGCTCCGCAGCCGGTCACGATGGCGGAAAACCGCTCGTGGCCCGTTCAGCATCACCGCATCGGCGTTCGAAACCGCCGACGCCAGCCGGAATTCCGGTGGGATAGGTTAGCCGCCGTGGCCGCTTGTCGCGCCCAGCTTGTCGACGGAATACTCGACCGTGACACTGCCCGCCTTTTCGAAGGTCAGCGTGCCGGAAAAGCTCTCGCCTTCCTTGGCGTAGCGGTTCAGGCCCATGAACATGATGTGGTAGGAACCCGGCTTCAGCTCGACTTCGCCGCCGGCCGGAATTTCCACCCCGCCGGAAACCGGCCGCATCGTCATCACGCCTTCGCCATTGACGGCCATTTCATGGACTTCGGTTTTCTCGGCGATCTCGCCGGTGACGGACACCAGACGGTCGGGCTCCGAACCGCTGTTCTTGATGGTCAGATATCCTGCCGCCACCTTTGCTCCCGGCGGGGTCGCCCGCGACCAGGGATGGACGACTTCGATATTGCCGGCCTTGAACTCATGAGCCTGGGAAACACCGGCCGGCGCCAGTGCCAAAAGAGCGGCCAGAACGGCCGGAAGGGCGGTTTTTGCAAAAGCTTTACGGAAAGTAATCATTTTCATTCTCCTGCAGCGGCCACGAAAGAACATCGCAGCGGCGTATCGAGTAAACACGCGAGATCGCGGGCCGATCTCAGGCCCGGTGTTTACGCGGCGACAGGAGGCGCTCGGGGATGGGCTGGAAGATAGTCCAGCGTTATGCGCGGGGCGGTGACATATCGGTCCTGGACGATCCCGGACGATACAACCAGGGGATTGATCAGGAAGTTGGCGCTCTCGACTGGCAATGCGAAGCCGACATGCATGCTGCAACTGACGGTGCAGCAATCGGGAAGCGCAACATGGCCGGTATCGCCGTCATCGCCGCGTACGCTTTCGATGCACAGCGGATTGCCGTAAAAATCGACGGTGGGCGAGTTGACGGCAGCGGCAAGCGCAAAGGACCCGATGGCTGCCTGCACGACGAGCAGGCAGACGGCGACGATCGTCACCACGGCCAGCCTCAGTTGTTGCAGTTGCTTTTTCATCGGTTCTCCTGATGCGAAGGATTAGCAACGAAACGTCGCGATGAAAAGTGGCGAGCCGGGCGGAACCATCATTTTGACGGCAGATGGGGCCGTTTGCCGCATGGCCGCGGCGCAAGGAACGCGATCTCAGCGCCTACCGTCTCTGCATTTTCGCTGGCGCCTGCGTAAACCGCTCCTCGGCGGGCGAATCCTTGTCCAGATCGTGGACCAGCTTCACCAGCCAGTCGACGAATACCCGCACCTTGTTGCTGAGATGGCGGGTGCGCGGATAGACGATGTTCAGCGGAATACTCTCGCATTGCCAGTCGGTGAGCACGGGCACCAGTTCGCCCTTTTCCACCGCCTCCTTGACGAAGTAGGGTGCTGATATCGCCACCCCCATGCCGGCAATCGCCGCCTTCACATAGGTTCGGCTGTCGTTGACCGATACGACATAACGCGGCTCGATCTCGTGCGATTCGTCGCCGCGCCGGAAATCCATGCTGAAGACTTTTCCCGATGGCACCATCAGGTAACCGACGCAGAAATGGCTCGCCGTCAGGTCCAGCGGATGCTGCGGCATCCCGAATTTCTCCAGATAACGCGGCGCAGCATAACAGGAGAGCCTGATTTCGCCGACCTTGCGTGTCACCAGCGACTGATCCGTCGGCGTGCCGCCGCGCAGGGCGCAATCGACGTTTTCCGCAAGATAATCGACAAGGCGGTCGCCGACGCCGATATCCAGCTGGATCTGCGGATAACGCAAATAGAAATCACAGAGCGACGGGATGACGAGCGTGTCGGCGAAGGCGCCGGCCATCTCCACTCGCAACCGGCCGGAGGGCTGGGCCTGGGAGTTCGTCAGGCTGCCGTCCAGTTCATCCAGTTCCGAAAGGATCTGGATGGCCCGTTCGTAATAAAGCGCACCGTCCGTCGTCACCGTCACCCGCCGCGTCGTACGGTTCAGCAACCGGGTCCGCAGATGCGCCTCCAGCGCCTGCACCAGATTGGTGACGGTGGTTTTGGGGATGGAGAGTGCGGCGGCGGCACGCGTGAAATTTCCTGTTTCCACCACCCGCACGAAGGTGCGCATTGCCGAAAGCTGGTCCATATCCCCTCCTTGTGCGTCGCAACATTATCCCGATTTTCGGAACAGAGTTATCAACAACGGCAGACTTGTGCGCATTGGATCGTACAATAATATAAAAAGCCAGATGCGTTGTATAGGATACGAACGCCGGGAAACGACGATGCAGGCGACGTGGCAGGATATGGCGATCGACGATTCGGCAAGACCCTTGCCGTCGGTGCGCATTTATGAAGGCGCTGCCCGCCTCAAGTCCCCGCCGCTCGTACTCTATCTCGGCGGCGGCGCGTTCCAGCAGGCACCGTTGCCGGCAACCGAAAGCCCGGTGGCGCGGGCGCTGGCGGATCGTGGTGCCGTCGTTGTCGAGGCCGATTACGGCGGAGAGGTGCGCAACACCTTCCCGCAGGCCATGGAATACGTCTTCAAGGTGCTGAGTTGCCTCAGCAACCGGCGCAAGCTTTTCGGCAGCGCCAAGTCATCGCTGTTCGTTGCCGGACAGGAAGCCGGCGGCAACATCGCTGCCGGTGTCGCCCTGAAGGCGCGCGACCAGATCCCCGGCCAGCTGGCAGGCCAAGTGTTGCTGTCGCCGATGATCGACCCGCTGATGACGTCGGGCTCGTTCCGCAAGGCGAGCGAGATCGGCATGCTGCAACGCTGGTCGCAAGGCTGGAGCCATTATCTCAGGTCGGCCTGCGGTTTTTCGCATCCTTATGCCGCGCCTTGCCTCTGTTCGAGGCTGGCCGGTGTTGCGCCGGCCCTGGTGATGACCGCAGAAGACGATCCGCTGAAGGACGAGGCCTTGAGTTATGCAAAACGCATGGCAGAGGCCGGCGTGAAAGTGGAACAGCGGATTTTACCCGCCGGCCAGGGCTGGACGGACATGTACAGGGGAGAAGGCGGCGCCTGGATCGACGTCGTTTGCGACGAGTTCGCCGCCTTCACCAGCAAGCTGAAACATTGAATTTTAGTCTATCCGAGATTGATTGAAGGCTCCTGCCGGAGCCAAGGAGAGTACATCATGACGTCGAAAAAGACGCGCTGGGCCCTGTTGGGCACCGGCATGGGCATTGTCGTCTCTGCAATTGCCGCAGGCACCTATCTGGACCTGCCGGGCGGCGCGATTGCCGCGCAGTCGGGACAGGCAGCACAGGTTCCGGCTATCCCCGTCACCGTTGCTACCGTCGAGCCGCACAATGTTTCGACCTGGCAGGAATTTTCCGGCAGGCTGGAGGCGGTCGACCGCGTCGAGGTCCGCTCCCGCGTGGCCGGCGCCATCCAGTCCGTGCATTTTCGCGAGGGCGGGCTGGTGAGGACCGGCGACCTGCTCATCACCATCGATCCGGCACCCTATGAGGCGGCCGTCGCACGGGCGGAAAGCCAGGTGGCCTCCGTCCAGGCCCGCCTCGATCTCGCCACGGCGGAACTCGCCCGCGGCAAGGTGCTGTCGTCGAAGAGCACGATTTCGCAAAGCGATTTCGCCCAGCGGCAAAGCGCCTTCAGCGAAGCCACCGCAGCCCGCCAGGCCGCGGTTGCCGCGCTCAAGGTGGCGCAGCTCGATCTCGGCTATACCGAAATCCGCGCGCCGATCGCCGGCCGGGTGGGCAAGCTGGAAATCACCGTCGGCAATCTCGTTGCCGCAGGCTCGGCGTCGCCGGTCCTGACGACGCTGGTGTCCATCGACCCGATCTATGCCGGCTTCAGCGTCAACGAGGAACTGGTGGCCAAGACGCTGGCCGCCCTGCCCTCGCCCTCCGGCGTGCCGGCGATCGAGGCCGTGCCGGTCGAAATCACCACGCTGGCCGGGAAGGTCGCCCCGATCCGCGGCAAGCTGCAGCTCATCGACAACGAGGTGGATGCGGCCAGCGGCACGATCCGCGTCCGCGCCGTCTTCGACAATCCCGGCGGCCTGCTGATCCCCGGCCAGTTCGTCCGTATCCGCCTCGGCGAGCCGAACGCCAGCGAACGGCTGACGATCAGCGAGCGGGCCATCGGCACCGACCAGGACAAGAAGTTCGTCTTCGTCGTCGGCGCCGACAACACCGCCAGCTACCGCCAGGTCGAACTCGGCGCCAAGGTGGACGACAAGCGCATCGTCGAGAAGGGCCTTGCGGCCGGCGACACGATCGTCGTCAGCGGCCTGCAGCGCATCCGCTCCGGCGCGGTCGTTCTGCCGCAGGCCGAAGGCCAGGTCGCCCAGCAGTAAAAATACCCGGCGGCCCGCCGCCGGCAGCAACGACATCCGGTTTGTGCAGCGCCCGAACGACGTTTCGGGCGCCAGGGCCGGTTTACGCCATCGTTCAACCCCGAAGGGGACGAAAATGAACATTTCCCGCTTCTTCGTCGACCGACCGGTGTTCGCCGCCGTCCTGTCGATCCTCATCGTCGTCGCCGGCCTCATCGGCATGCGCGCCCTGCCGATCTCCGAATATCCCGAAGTCGTGCCACCCTCCATCGTCGTACGCGCCAGCTATCCGGGCGCCAACCCGATCGTCATCGCCCAGACGGTGGCGACACCGCTTGAAGAACAGATCAACGGCGTCGAGGACATGCTGTACATGTCCAGCCAGGCGACCTCGGACGGCGTGCTGACGCTCACCGTCACCTTCAAGCTCGGCACCGATCCGGACAAGGCGCAGCAGCTGGTGCAAAACCGCGTATCGCAGGCAGAACCCCGCCTGCCGGCGGAAGTGCGCGCGCTCGGCGTCACCACGGTCAAAAGCTCGCCCGACCTGATGATGGTCGTCCACCTCGTTTCCACGGGCGGGCGCTACGACCTCACCTACCTGCGCAACTATGCGACGCTCAACATCAAGGACCGCCTGGCCCGCATCGAAGGCGTCGGCCAGGTGCAGGTGTTCGGCGCCGGCGACTACTCGATGCGCGTCTGGATCGACCCACAGAAGGCGGCCGAACACAATCTGGCGGCCAGCGACATCACCAACGCCATCCGCCAGCAGAACGTCCAGGCCGCCGCCGGCATCATCGGCGCGTCGCCCAGCCTTTCCGGCGTCGACATGCAGCTGAACGTCAACGCCCAGGGCCGCCTGCAGACGCCGGAAGAATTCGGCGACATCATCGTCAAGAGCGGCACCGACGGCGCGATCACGCGGCTGAAGGACGTCGCCCGCATCGAACTCGGCGCGGCCGACTACACGCTCCGCTCGCTGCTCGACGGCAATCCTGCCGTCGCCATTCCTGTCTTCCAGGCGCCGGGCTCGAACGCCATCGCCATTTCGGACGCCGTGCAGGACACCATGAGCGAACTGCAGCTGGCCATGCCGGAAGGCGTGCGCTACGAGATCGTCTACGATACGACGAAGTTCGTGCGTGCCTCCATCGACAAGGTGGTCGACACGCTTCTCGAAGCCATCGCACTGGTCGTCCTCGTCGTCATCCTCTTCCTGCAGACATGGCGTGCCTCGATCATCCCGCTGATCGCCGTCCCGGTCTCGATCATCGGCACCTTCGCGGTGATGTACGTCTTCGGCTTCTCGATCAACGCATTGACCCTGTTCGGCCTGGTGCTGGCGATCGGCATCGTCGTCGACGACGCCATCGTCGTGGTCGAAAACGTCGAGCGCAACATCGAAAACGGGCTGAGCCCGCGCGACGCCACCTATCGCGCGATGAAGGAAGTCTCCGGCCCGATCATCGCCATCGCGCTGGTGCTGGTTGCCGTCTTCGTGCCGCTTGCCTTCATCACCGGCCTCTCCGGCCAATTCTACCGGCAGTTCGCGCTGACCATCGCCATCTCGACCGTCATTTCGGCGATCAACTCGCTGACGCTGTCCCCGGCGCTCGCCGCCCTCTTGCTGAAGGATCACCATGCGGCCAAGGACTGGCTGACGCGCGGCATGGATGCGGTGCTCGGCTGGTTCTTCCGTGGCTTCAACCGTGCCTTCGGTGCGGCCTCGAACGGTTACGGCCGCAGCGTCGGCGGGCTGCTGTCGCGCAAGAGCCTGATCATGGCCGTCTATATCGGTCTGATCGGCGCCACCTACAGCATCTTCACGGCGGTGCCCGGCGGTTTCGTGCCGGCGCAGGACAAGCAGTATCTCATCGGCTTCGCCCAGCTGCCCGACGGCGCGACGCTGGACCGCACGGAAGAGGTGATCAAGCGCATGAGCGAGATCACGCTGGCGCAGCCGGGCGTCAAGAATGCGCTCGCCTTCCCCGGCCTGTCGATCAACGGCTTCACCATCGGCTCCAACTCAGGCATCGTCTTCGCCGTGCTCGACGATTTCGAGGACCGCAAGTCGCCGGAACTGTCGGGCAATGCCATTGCCATGCAGCTCAACCAGAAATACGGCGTCATCCAGGATGCCTTCATCGCCATGTTCCCGCCGCCGCCGGTCAACGGCCTGGGCTCGACGGGCGGCTTCAAGCTGCAGATCGAGGATCGCGCCGGCTTCGGCTACCCGGCCCTCGACGAAGCCACCAAGGCTTTCCTCGCAAAGGCCTATCAGACGCCGGAACTGGCCGGGCTGTTCTCCTCGTTCCAGATCAACGTTCCGCAGCTTTATGCCGACCTCGACCGTGCCAAGGCGCAGCAGCTCGGCGTGACGGTGACCGACGTCTTCGAAACGCTGCAGATCTACCTCGGCTCGCTCTACGTCAACGACTTCAACGCCTTCGGACGCACCTACAGCGTGCGCGCCCAGGCCGACGCCCAGTTCCGTTCCAAGCAGGAGGATATCGGCCAGTTGAAGGTGCGGTCGCAGAGCGGCGAGATGATCCCGCTGTCGGCGCTCCTCAAGGTCGATGCCACCACCGGCCCGGAACGCACCACCCGCTACAACGGCTTCCTCGCCGCCGATATCAACGGCGGCCCGGCTCCCGGCTTCTCTTCGGGCCAGGCGCAGGCGGCCGTCGAACGCATCGCCCAGGAAACGTTGCCGCCCGGCATCGATTTCGAATGGACGGACCTGACCTACCAGCAGATCCTCGCCGGCAATTCCAGCCTCTTCGTCTTTCCCCTAGCGCTGCTGCTCGTCTATTTGGTGCTGGCCGCACAGTATGAAAGCCTGACCCTGCCGATCGCCATCATCCTGATCGTGCCCATGGGCGTGCTGGCCGCCCTGACCGGCGTCTGGCTGACGGGCGGGGACAACAACATCTTCACGCAGATCGGCCTTGTCGTCCTTGTTGGACTATCCGCCAAGAACGCCATCCTGATCGTCGAGTTCGCGCGTGAACTGGAGTTCGAGGGACGCACGCCGGTCCAGGCGGCGATCGAGGCGAGCCGCTTGCGCCTGCGCCCGATCCTGATGACCTCGATGGCCTTCATCATGGGCGTCGTGCCGCTGGTGATCTCCACCGGCGCCGGGGCGGAAATGCGGGCCGCCATGGGCGTCGCCGTCTTCGCCGGCATGATCGGCGTCACCTTCTTCGGCATCTTCATGACGCCAGTGTTTTACGTGATCATGCGTCGCATTGCCGGAAACAAGGCGCTTGTGCAGCACGGCAGGGAGGCGGCGAACACACAGGACGAACACGCCGCGTCCCATTCGATCGCCGCAGAATAAAGCGCGAATGGCAAAGAAGATCGGCTCACGGGCATGGAACACGGCCGGTGAGCCGAATTGCCTCCGGGCGCTTTCAGGGAGCGCCGCCCCCTTCTCTCCGACATCAGGGAACCGTCGTGGCTACCGCTCCGTCATTCGCACTTCGCCCGGCGAAGTCACCGGCGCCCTGTTTTTACGGTAAAACCCAATCACGCCGATAATCGCTTTTGCAACGCACAATATTGCCCGGGAGAACGCCCGGCCGGTTGACGCCCTTCACTCAAGGCGTTAGCACCCATGCAGCAGTGGAGACTTGACTTCATGGAATTGTTCACGGCTGCCGGCCTGGCGGCGCTTCTTCAGGTCATCGCGATCGATCTTGTCCTGGCCGGCGACAATGCCGTTGTCATTGGCCTCGCCGCAGCGGGCCTTCCGGCGGCGCAGCGTCGCAAGGCGATCGTCGTCGGGATTATCGCCGCCACGGTTCTTCGCATCCTGTTTGCCACAATCACCGTGCATTTGCTGGCGATCCTGGGCCTGCTGCTCGCCGGCGGCCTGCTGCTGCTCTGGGTCTGCTGGAAGATGTGGAACGAACTGCGCGCCTTCAACGCCCATGACGATGCGGAAGGCGCCGAGGGCACGCCGAAGGTGCAGAAGACCTTCCTGCAGGCGGCAACCCAGATCGTCGTCGCCGACGTCTCGATGTCGCTCGACAACGTGCTGGCCGTCGCCGGCGCGGCGCGCGAACACCCCTCCGTGCTGGTCATCGGCCTTGGCCTTTCCATCGCCATGATGGGGATTGCCGCAAATTTCATCGCCAGGCTTTTGAACAAGCACCGCTGGATCGCCTATGTCGGCTTGCTGATCATTCTCTATGTCGCGCTCGACATGATCTGTCGCGGCACGATCGAGGTCCTGCCCACCGTGCAGCAGTGGTTCGCCTGACGTTTCAGGCGAACCGTTTTTCCGTCTTCTAAAGCCAGCGGGCTTTCTTAAAGCGGAGATAGAGGATGAAGCACAACAGGACGATGACGCCGAGCACGACGAAATAGCCATAGGTCGTCTTCAATTCCGGCATGTTTTCGAAGTTCATGCCGTAAATGCCGGCGATCGCCGTCGGCACGGCGAGAATCGCCGCCCAGGAGGCGAGCTGGCGGGTAATGACACCCTGCCTTTGCTGCTCCAGCAGATTGCTGGCCTCGAAGACTGACGTGATGACGTCGCGCAAGCCGGCAATCGTCATCTCCGCCCGCATCGCGTGGTCGAGCACATCGCGAAAATAGGGCTTGGCCTCCGGGTCGAGGCAAGGCAGGTCGAGATGGACCAGCTTGCCGCAGAGCTCCACCATCGGCCCAATCACCCGGAGAAAGCGGATCACCTCGCGGCGCGTGCGGAAGATGCGGGTGATCTGATCGCGCTCGAGGAAGGCATCCAGCATCTGCTGTTCCATATCAAGCATCTCGTCCTCGATCGACTGGACGATCGGCAGGTAGCCGTCGACGATAAAGTCGAGAATGGCATGCAGCACATAGTCCGGCCCGTGCCTCAGCGTCTGCGGCGTCGCCTCCAGTTGGCTGCGCAGCTTGCTGTGGCCGCGATCCGAGCCGTGGCGGACGGAAATGATGTGGTTTCGGCCGATGAAGATCGCCGTCACGCCGAATTCGATGCGCTCGCCGACGCGGTGCGCCGTCTTGGCGGCCACGAACAGCTGGCTATCGTAGATATCCACCTTCGGACTCTGGGCGGGATTGAGCGAATCCTCGATCGCCAGCGGATGCAGCTGGAAATTATGCTTCAGCGTCGTCATCTCCTCCAGTGTCGGCTCGTGCAGGCCGATCCAGATGAAGGTGTTTTCGTCCTCCGGCGGCACCGCGCGGTCGATCGGCACCGCCTCGATGCGCTTGCCGTCACGATAGAGATAGGAGGCTACGACAGTCATGGCATGTCCTGCATTTGCGGCCGGGCCGCTCGAAAGATCAACCGGTTGTCGCGTTCTGCATCCGCCGACTTGCGCGTATCGAAGCGTCGGCAGTTGCGTCGCGACATGGAGACGGTCATACTCCTCGGAAATGACCTGCGCCACCGGACCGCAAGCCCAGCATGAAACAAAATTTTCACCATTTGCCTGCCGGAAGCCTTTATATTTTCGTCACGCGCAAAATCATGAGAGAAGAAAGCGCGATTTTGCGAATGGAACATGGCATTGTTCTTGCCTCGCGGTGGGCGAATCGGACGTTGAATGCTGAAAAAGCACGGCTCGTCGGTGTTGTGTGGGGGAACGTGACGTGAGAAGGCGGCTTGTCGCCGTAGCGGCGACGGCGTTGCTTCCTGCCATCGGGATGCTCACCTACAACGAGCTTCTGGGCAGGCAGCAACGGGATCGGGAAATTCACCAGCAGGCGTTGCAGGCTGCGCGGCAGGCGGCATCTGAGGTCAACCGAATCATCGAGGGCGTTCATAGCGTGCTGATTGCCGCCGCGGCGATCCCTGCCGTTTTCGATATGGATCGGGCCGGATGCACCAGCGCCCTGAAGCGTGTCTCCAGCCAGGTGCCGCCGATCCGTTCCATCCTCGTCTTCGACCTGGATGGCAAACTTGTCTGCGACAGCTTCGGCATGCCCGCGGGAATGGATTTTTCCGAACGCAGCTATATCCGCGATGCCCTTGCCGTCAACGACTTCGTCGTCGGCGAATACACGATCAGCAAGCTTTCCGAAGGGCCGATCCTGCCGGTGGCGATGCCGCTGCGCAACGGAACGGAGGTGAAAGGTATCATCGCCACCGGCATCCGCCTGGAATGGCTCGATCAGCGCATCCGGGAAAGGGGCATCACACCCGGCGGCGTGGTGACGATTGCCGACCGGAATGGCATCATCATTGCCCGCAACCCGGAATCGCAACGTTTCGTCGGCAACAGCATTGCCGAGGCTTTCAAACCCTATCTCACGGCCCCCAGGGCCGGCACGACCGAAATGAGAAGTCCGGACGGCACCCTGCGCATCGTCGGCTACGAGCCGGTGTCGCTTCCCAACAGCCCGCTTTACATCGGCGCGGGAATCTCCAAGGAAAAGGCCTTCGCCGACATCAACCGCACCACGCTGGCAGGCGTGGCTTTTATCCTGCTCGGCGCCCTCATTGCCGTCATTTCTGCCGTTTTCGTCGGCAACCGGTTCATCCTGCGGCCGATAGACCACATCGTCGACGTGCTGCAGCGGTGGCGCGGCGGCGATGTTGCCGCAAGGACCAACATGGGCGGACGTTACGGCGAACTGGGCCTTGTCGGTGCCTCGGTCGATCACCTTCTCGACGAACTGGACGAAAGGCGGCGCCAGACGGAGAAGATGGTCGAGGCACGAAAGCTGATGGGACGGGAGCTTGCCCATCGCGTCAAGAACACCCTGTCGATCGTCCAGGCAATCGCGCGCCAGACGTTCGGGCGGCAGAACCCGGAAGAATTCAAGTCGTTCTCACAGCGCATCGGCGCCTTCGCCGGCGGCTACGACATCCTCCTCGCCGATGATTGGGAAAGCGGCGATTTGCGCGAGGTCATCGACCGTGCGCTGCTGCCGCACCTCGATGCGCTCGACCAGCGTATCAGCCTGGACGGTCCCAGCTGCCATCTCAGCCCGCCGGCAGTGCTTTCACTGTCGATGATCATCCACGAACTTGCGACCAACGCGACGAAATACGGCGCCCTCAGCGATGGCACGGGGTCTGTCCGGATCGAATGGGCCGTCAGTGACGGCAAGGTAAAGCTCACCTGGAACGAAAACAGCGACCGGAGCTTCGAAGTGCCGAGCCGCGAGGGGTTCGGCTCCCGGTTGATCCGCAGCGCTTTCCCGGCGGAATTCGAAGCCGAGACGCATTTTTCCTATGAGGCCGACGGCCTGAAATTCTCGTTGTCTTTCATCGGCCGCACAACCGGCGAAGCGGAAGCGTGAAGACCAGCCTCAATCGCGCCTGAGCCGCTGCTTCAGGGCGGCCACCATGGCTGCGTCGGTTGAACGTGCCTGCGGGCTTGCAAATCCGAACGCCAGGAGTTTTTCGTCGGCCATATCGGCAAGTCGCGAGCAGGAGGAATGCACCTCCGTCACCTCCGGCCGCGACAGCAGCCCTTCGATGGTGGCCAACGTCACGCCGGCCCCCGGCATGATCGAAACGCGCCCGCGTGCGGCGACGAACGCGTCCTCGATGCCTGCCATTCCCTCCGCGATCGTCCGGGCGCCGCCGGATGTCAGGATGCGTTCGAACCCGACATCGGCCGCGACATCCACCGCCTCGGCAATGTCAGGTGCCAGATCGAAGCTGCGATGCAATGTGCTTCCCAGCCCCACGGCCGCCGTCAGGAGGCTCTTCAGCGCCGCATGGTCCAGCCGACCGTCCGGCCGGTTGGCTCCGATGACGACACCGGCAAGTCCGGCGCTGCGCACGGCATCGATCTCGACTTTCATCATCTCCAGTTCGACCGGGGAATAGATGAAGTCACCGGCGCGCGGGCGGATCATCGCATAGACCGGAACCGGCATGCGGGCCGCCCGTTGCATCAGCCCGGGCGTCGGCGTCAGGCCGCCCAGCGCAAGCGCACTGCACAATTCGATCCGGTCGGCACCGCCGGTAACGGCAGCCTCCAGGCCGGCCGCGCTATCGACGCAGACTTCGAGCAGAATATCAGGCATGGCCAAACTCCTTCAGGCCGAGGATGGCGGCACCGATCAGGCCGGGTTCGACGCGGCATGTGCCGCGCACCACCAATGGCCGATCGAAACGACGAAGCGTGCGGCTGCGCACCGTGCGGTCGATTTCGGCGAGCAGTTGTTCGCAATTGGAAAGCCCGCCGCCAACAGGTACGATCGTCGCCCCGGTGATGTTGATCGTCAGCGCCAGCGGTGAACTGACGAGATCGATGAGCACGCCGACGGTGCGCGCCGCTTCCGCATCGCCGGCCAGCCAGTCGGCGACGATGCGCTCGCTGTCCAGATCCTTGTCGTGAACGAGGCGGTGGAGCCGCTCCAGCCCGCGGGCGCCGCCGACCGTATCGACGCAACCCCTCTGGCCGCAGCCACAGGCAAAGGGCGGAATGGCGACCGGCGGCGTGCCGGCATAAGCGGCGATGGCCGGTCCATGCCCCCATTCGCCGGCGAAACCACCTTCGGCATTCACCAGCCGTCCGTCGACCACCAGGCCGCCGCCGACCCCGGTGCCGAGAATGGCGCCGAAGACGATGCGGTGACCTCGGCCCGCGCCGACGCCGGCTTCCGCCACTGCCAGGCAATCCGCGTCGTTGGCGATCAACACCGGCAGCCCCAGTGCCGCCTGCAGGTCTGCGGCAAGCAGCCGGCCATCGATGCAGGGAATGTTGGCAACCTTGGCAGCCCTGGTTTCGGGATCGATGACGCCGGCGATCGAAATGGCGATGCCGTGCGGTTTTTCGCCAATCTCTGCCAGAGTTCGAGCCAGCACGCCGACAAAAGCGTCGAAATCCTGCGCCGGCGTCGGCACGCGCGGCAGGGTCCGCACATCCGTCGGGGAATGGGCGACGGCACCCTTGATGGCGGTGCCGCCGATATCGAAACAGAGGATCATCGTTTCCCGTTACCGGATTGCCCGGTCGTTGGCATCGAAGCGATGCATGGAATTGCGGTCCGGCGTGGCGAAAACCACGTCGTCGGTCGCATACTGATGCTCGCCGAACAGGCGCACCGTCAAGAGGCCGGTCGCCTCCGTCTCCATGTAGACGATGGTATCGGCGCCGAGATGTTCGACGTGGACCACCTTGCCCTTCCAGTCGCCGCTTTCGCGCGACAACGCGATGTGCTCGGGGCGGATGCCGACGGTCTTGGCGCCGCTCTCGCCGAGCTTGCCGGCATCGATGAAGTTCATCTGTGGCGAACCGATGAAACCGGCGACGAAGACATTGGCCGGATGGTTATAAAGCTCCATCGGCGAACCGACCTGCTCGATGGCGCCGGCGCTGAGCACGACGATCTTGTCGGCCAGCGTCATCGCTTCCACCTGGTCATGGGTGACGTAGATCATCGTCGCTTTCAGCTCGCGGTGCAGGCGGGCGATCTCCAGGCGGGTCTGGACGCGCAGCGCCGCATCGAGATTCGACAGCGGTTCGTCGAACAGGAAGAGTTTCGGCTCGCGGACGATGGCGCGGCCGATGGCGACGCGCTGGCGCTGGCCGCCGGAAAGCTCGGCCGGTCGGCGGGCGAGATAGGGATCGAGCGAAAGCATCTTCGATGCCTTGGAAACCCGCGTTTCGATCTCCTGCGCCGGCGCACCGGCCTGCTTGAGGCCGAGGCCCATATTGTCCTTCACCGTCAGGTGCGGATAGAGCGCGTAGGACTGGAAGACCATGGCGATGCCGCGCTTGGCCGGCGGCACCGTCGCCACCTCCTGGCCGTCGATGCGGATGCTGCCCTGCGTTGCGTCCTCAAGCCCGGCGATGACGCGCAGCAGCGTGGATTTGCCGCAGCCAGAGGGGCCGACGAAGATGACGAATTCGCCATCGGTGACGTCGAGGTCGATGCCCTTCAGCACTTCGTGGGTGCCAAAAGCCTTGCGGATGGATTTCAGTTGGAGAGAGCCCAAAGTCGCTGATCCCTTACAAGATGACCGGTGCGCCGGTGCGGACACTTTCATCCGCGGCAAGGCAGATGCGCAAGGATTGAACCGCATCGTCCATATGGCGGGTGAGATCGATATCCTCGCGGATCGCCCTCAGGACGTAGGCCTGTTCGAGGTCGCAGAGATCCTGATGCCCCGGTTCGCCGGCCATGGCCAGGTCCTCGTCGGGTTTGAGGAAGCGGCCATTCGGCCCGGTTTCGGCCGAATGGACCCGGATGACGGCAGTTTTCGTGTGCGTGTCGATATCGTCGGACTTGGCGTTCGGGTCCATGACGATGGAGACCGAGCCCTTCGGCGACATGACGTCCTTCACGAAGAAGGCGGTTTCGGAAATCATCGGCCCCCAGCCGGCCTCGTACCAGCCGACCGAGCCGTCCTCGAACATCACCTGCAGGTGGCCGTAATTGTACATGTCCGACTTCACCTCGTCGGAGAGGCGCAGGCCCATGCCGCGCACCTGCACCGGCTTGGCATCGGTGATCTGGCACATGACATCGACATAATGCACGCCGCAATCGACGATCGGCGAGGTGGTCTGCATCAGCGCCTTGTGGGTTTCCCAGGTCGGGCCGCTGGACTGCTGGTTGAGGTTCATGCGGAAGACGTAAGGCGGTCCGAGCTTGCGGGCTTCGGCGATCAACCGCACCCAGGAGGGATGGTGGCGAAGAATGTAACCGATCACCAGCTTGCGGCCGGCCTTCTTGGCGGCAGCGACGACACGCTCGGCATCGGCAACCGTCGTCGCCAGCGGCTTTTCGACGAAGACGTGGCAGCCGGCCTCGAAGGCGGCGACGGCGTAGTCGGCATGGCTGTCCGAATAGGTGCAGATCGAGGCGAGATCGGGCTTCAGTTCGGCGAGCGCCGCCGAAAAATCCGGATGGATCGTGTAGCCCTGCAGCTCTTCCGGCAGGGCGACCTGCGAACGGTTGACGAGGCCGACGATCTCGAAGCCGGGATCGTTATGGTAGGCGAGCGCATGGCTGCGGCCCATATTGCCGAGGCCGGCGACAAGGACGCGAACGGGGTTTTGCGAACTCACTTGACTGCTCCTGCTGTGATGCCGCGGATCAGCTGCCGCGAGAAGATGACGTAAAGGACGAGGACCGGGAAGATCGCCAGCGACAGGGCCGCCAGCACGGCGTTCCAGTTGGTGACGAACTGGCCGATGAACATCTGCGAACCGAGTGTGACCGTCTTGGTCGATTCACCGGGGGCGAGGATCAGCGGGAACCACAGGTCGTTCCAGATCGGGATCATGGTGAAGACGGCGACCGTCGCCATCGCCGGCCGCACGAGCGGCAGCACCAGGCGGAAGAAGATCGCATATTCCGACAGCCCGTCGATGCGCCCGGCGTTCTTCAGGTCGTCGGAGACGGTGCGCATGAATTCCGACAGGATGAAGATGGCGAGCGGCAGGCCCTGCGCCGTATAGACGAGGATCAGCGCCGTCAGCGTGTTGACGAGGTTTGCCGCGACCATGCCCTGCAGGATGGCGACCGTGCCGAGACGGATCGGGATCATGATGCCGATGGCGAGGTAAAGCCCCATCGCCGTATTGCCGCGGAAGCGGTATTCGGAGAGCGCGAAGGCCGCCATGGCGCCGAACAGCAGCACGAAGAAGATCGACACCACCGTGACGACAAAACTGTTCTGGAAATAGAGCAGGAAATCGCCCTGCTTCAGCACCGTCTCGTAGCCGACCAGGCTGAAGGTCGAAGGGGTCGGAACCGCCATCGGCTCGCGGAAGATGGCGTTCTTCGCCTTGAACGAGTTGATGATCGTCAGGAACACCGGAAACAGCGCGATCAGCGTGTAGGCGATCAGCGCCAGATGCACGAAGCCCGAACGGATGGGGGATTGGGTCGCCTTGGCCACGAGATCCTCCTCAGAACTGGTAGCGACGCATGCGCCGCTGGATGATGAAGAGATAGAAGGACACGCCGGCGAGGATGATCAGGAACATCACCGTGGCGATCGTCGCACCCATGGAGCGGTCGCCCAGTTGCAGCTGGAAGCCGAAGAAGGTGCGGTAAAGCAACGTGCCGAGGATGTCCGTCGAGCCGTCGGGTCCGGCAAGCGCCCCCTGCACGGTGTAGATCAGGTCGAAGGCGTTAAAATTGCCGACGAAGGTCAGGATCGAGATGATACCGATGGCCGGCAGGATCAGCGGCAGCTTGATCTTCCAGAACTGGCTCCAGCCGGTGATGCCGTCGCATTCCGCCGCCTCGATCACCTCGTCGGGGATGTTGAGCAGGGCCGCATAGATCAGCATCATCGGGATGCCGACATATTGCCAGACGGAGATCAGCGACACGGCGATCAGCGCCGAACCGGGCTTGCCGAGCCAGGGCGAAAACAGCGCCTTGAGGCCGACCAGATCCATCATCCACGGCGCCACGCCCCAGAGCGGCGAGAGAATGAGCTTCCAGATGAAGCCGACGATGACGAAAGAAAGCAGCGTCGGCAGGAAGATCGCCGTGCGGTAGAAGCTGACGAAACGCAGCTTCGGGATCGACAGCATGGCGGCGAGCGCTACCCCGATCGGATTCTGCACCACCATGTGGATGGCGAAGAAAATCAGGTTGTTCTTCAAAGCATTCCAGAAGCTCGCGGCCCAGCGGTCGTCGCCGAACAGGGTCGAGAAGTTGCCGAGCCCGACAAAGACCGACTGGCCTTCGACCGTATTGAAAAGCGACAGCCGCAAGGTTTCGATCAGCGGCAGGATCATGATCGCCGAATAGACGATGACGGCCGGCGCCAGGAAGACGACGATATGCCAGCGGAACGGCCGCTTGATCGTGGGTAGGTCTGGATCGCTGTGATCGGTTGCGCTCATGGTTCGGTCCATTGTTCGGATCTTCGTGTCGTCCATTGCCCCCGCGGGCCGGACATGCGGCATTCTCGCGCCACGGATGTCTTCGGCGCCGCCTACGGACGGGGAAACTTGGCTTGCCTATACCAAACAGCAAATCGCCTTCGGCGTCGATTGAAATAGGAAAGCAAGTGGTGGATCGGGTTTGTTTTGTCGGATGGCGTAAGCCCCTCATCCGCCTGCGTCCTGCGGACCCTTCTCCCCGCATGACGGGGAGAAGGAGATATGCTGCACCCATTTCGCCACACTCGACGTTGCGTGTGGCAAGTCCCCTCTCCCCGCAAGTGGGGAGAGGATTAGGGCGAGGGGCAGAGCGGCCGATGCCAAAGTTGCAAGAGAGCGATGACGCTCCCTCAACTCACATCACTTCGCGGGCTTGTACCAGCTGTCGAGGCCTTTCTGGAGCTTTTCGCCGGCAACTTCCGGCGTATCCGTGCCGTTGATGACGTTGGCGGATTCCACCCAGGTCTCGTTTTCGAGGTTCGGCGTGCCGCGCGACAGGATCTGGTAGGTCGAACGGATCGTCGGCTTGCACTTTTCACGCCAGGAAACGAATTCCTGCGCCAGCGGATCGGCCATCTTCACAGCCGTCGAGTTCAGGCTGAAGAAGCCCGGCAGCGAATTGGCGTAGATGTCGGCGAATTCCGGCGAAGCGATCCACGAAAGCAGCTTCTTGGCTTCTTCCGCATGGGCGCTCTTGGCATTGAGGCCGACACCGATGTCGTTGTGGTCGGAGATGTAGCACGTATCGCCGGCAGCCTTTACCGGCGGCGGGAAGGCGCCCATCTTGAAATCGGCCTGGCTGTTGAAGAGACCGATTTCCCACGAACCGGCCGGATAGATCGCCGCGCGGCCGAGCGTGAACAGGTTCTGGCTGTCCGGATAGGTCTGGGCTTCGAAGCCGTCGCCGAGATAATCCTTCCACTTGGCGAGAACCCTGTAGGGCTCGACCCAGCCGGCGTCGGTCAGCTTCTGCTCGCCCTTGATCAGGGCGGCGCGACCCTCTTCACCCTTCCAGTAGGTCGGGCCGATATTCTGGTAGCCCATGGTCGCGGCTTCCCAGAGATCCTTCGTGCCCATGGCCATCGGAACATAGGTGCCGTCGGCCTTGATCTTGTCGAGCGCGGCGAAGAATTCGTCTTCGGTCGTCGGAACGGCGATGCCGAGCTTGTCGAAGGCATCCTTGTTATAGATGAAGCCGTGGATGACCGAAGCCATCGGTACGCAGAAGGTTGCCGAACCGTCGTCCGTCGTCCAGGCGGATTTGGCGACCGGCGAGAAGTTTTCCATGCCGGCGAGCGAGGTCAGGTCGGCAAGATGCTTTTTGTTGTAGAGTTCGAGCGAGGCGTCGAACGGACGGCAGGTGATCAGGTCGCCGGCGGAACCGGCATCGAGCTTGGCGTTCAGAGCGGCATTGTATTCGGTCGGTGCGGTCGGCGAGAAGACCACCTTGATACCGGGGTTCTTCGCTTCGAACGCAGGAATGAGTTTTTCCTGCCAGATCGACAGGTCGTCGTTGCGCCAGCTTTCGATGGTCAGCGTCACATCCTCTGCATGCGCAATGCCGGTGACGCCCAGAATGCTCGTGGTGACGAGCAATGCCTTCATAATGCGGGTCATTCTGTTCTCCCTCTTCCGGAACGCCACTATGACGCCCCTGAAACCCTGTCGTTTTTGTCCGCGCCTTTGCCGGCGCAGGACCGGTATCGTGTTTTCAGGAGAACAGGTCCGCACGAGATACCTTTGATTTTCCGGCATTCTGGTGCATGGTCGGCAGGCTTGGCTGTCCGGTTGTTCCCCTTTGTCGTGAGAATGCCAAAAAAATACCAATTGTCCAGCGGCAAATTTACGTTTTTGCGCAAACAGCGGACCAACATAAGATCGGAAGCGAATAAATCGTTTAAAAACATATTATTAAGTTTTTTTAAAAGACCGGACCAAAACGCCCTTGGTTAATGGTTCTTTTTTGGTATTATCCCGCCGCGGAGGTAGGTCATGCCGGATTTTATCGTGGGTATAGATGGTGGAGGCACCAGTTGCCGGGCGGCTGTGGCTGCCCGCGACGGCTTTATCCTCGGACGCGGCAAGAGCGGCGCCGCCAATATCCTCACCGATCCGGATACGGCGCTCGCCAATATCCTTGCCGCCACCCAAGGCGCCTTCCGTGAGGCCGGTATCGACGAGCGTCATATTGTCTCGGCGGCCGCGCTGGTCGGCGTTGCCGGCCACAATGTCGGCGAGGCGGTGCATTATGTCCGCGCCCGCCTTCCCTTCGCCCGCGCTGCCATCGAATCCGACGGACTGATCGCCTTGCAGGGCGCGCTCGGAGACCGGGATGGCGCAGTTGGTATTCTCGGAACGGGAACGCTCTACATCATCCGCCAGGCCGAAGCCGTGCGGTATCTTGGCGGCTGGGGTTTTGCCGTCGGCGATCTCGGCAGCGGCGCCCGTCTCGGGCATGCGGCATTGCAGGAATGCCTGTTGGCCCATGACGGCATCCATGAAAAAACCGCGCTGACACGCGCGCTGCTGGACGAATTCGGCAACGATCCGGGGCGGATCGTCGAGTTCGCCCGCGCCGCCCATCCCGGAGACTTCGGCCGTTATGCCCCGACGGTCTTCGATCACGCCGAACGGCACGATGCCACGGCGCTGTCGATCATTCGCGCCGCCGCAGCCACGATCGACGAGGCCCTCGATACGGTTGCGAGACTGACCGGGCCGGATGACGGTCTCTGTCTCCTCGGCGGCCTGGCGAAACTCTACATTCCTTATATTGCCGAGCGCCACGCCTCGCGTGTCGGCCAACCGCTCGCCGATGCCCTGACCGGCGCTGTCGCACTTGCCGCCGCCCGTTTCGCCGCAGCAGAGGTAACGTCATGAGCCAGGCGCTGACTGCCCTCCTGCCGCTCGACGGTTTCCCCGGGGCAGGCACCGGGCCGCTTTACCTCAAGCTGCGCCAGACGCTGGAAGACGCCATCCGCACCGGCCGCCTCGGCCACGGCGACGCATTGCCGGCGGAACGCGACCTTGCCGACTACGCCAGCGTCAGCCGCGTCACCGTACGCAAGGCCGTCGACGATCTGGTGAAAGACGGCCTGCTGCTGCGCCGCCACGGCTCTGGCACCTTCGTCGTCAAGCCCGTTTCGCGTGTGCAGCAGCCCCTGTCGCAGCTGACCTCGTTTACCGAAGACATGGCGCGGCGCGGTTTCGTCACCCGGTCGGAGTGGCTGGAGCGCGACCTGTTTACGCCCTCGCCGGACGAGATCATGATGCTCGGCCTGGGGGCCGTTGCCTCCGTCGCCCGGCTCGGCCGCCTGCGGCTTGCCAACGACATGCCGATGGCAATCGAGCGGGCGAGCCTGCCGCCGGATATCCTTCCCGATCCGCAGGCCGTCAGCGGCTCGCTGTATGCCGAACTGGAAAAGAGCGGCGTGCGGCCGGTGCGGGCCATGCAGCGGATTTCGGCCTGCAACCTCCAGAACGCCGATGCGGCGCTGCTTGCCATGCCGGTGGGTGCTGCCGGCCTGTCGATCGAACGTATTTCCTATTTGAAATCGGGCCGCGTGGTGGAGGTCACCCGCTCTCTCTATCGGGGAGACGCCTATGATTTCGTCGCCGAGATGACCCTCGCCGATTCATGATCAACTGAATGAAAGGCATGACGATGCAAACCCATATGAGCCGCGAGATCGGTGAAATCCCCCAGGCCGTCGCCCGCCTGCTCGACAACTCGGCGCCGGTGCTGGCCGCGGCCGGCCGGGCGCTGCGCGAAAAGGATCCGGCCTTCCTGATCACCATCGCCCGCGGCTCTTCCGACCACGCCGCCCACTTCATCAAATACGCGGTGGAACTGCAGGCCGGCCGGCCCGTCGCCTCGCTCGGCCCGTCGCTCGCCTCCATCTACAAGACCAACCTGAAGCTGGCGGGCGGGGCGGCGATCGCCATTTCGCAATCCGGCAAGAGCCCCGACATCGTCTCCATGGCGCAGGCGGCCACCGATGCCGGCGCCGTCACCATCGCGCTTACCAACACCCTGCCCTCGCCGATGGCATCGGCCTGCTTGCATGCGCTGGATATCTGCGCCGGGCCGGAACTCGCCGTCGCCGCGACAAAATCCTACGTCAACTCCGTCGTCGCCGGTCTTGCCGTTCTGGCCGAATGGACCAATGACGATGAGCTGCGCCGCGCCGTCGCCGAACTGCCGGGCCACCTGCAGCGCGCCGTCGAACTCGAATGGGACGAACTCGCTTTGGCGCTGGCCGGAGCGGAATCGCTTTACATGCTGGGCCGCGGCCCGGCGCTCGCCATTGCCGGCGAAGCGGCGCTGAAATTCAAGGAAACGTCGGAAGTGCATGCCGAGGCCTATTCGGCTGCGGAAGTGCTGCACGGCCCCGTCGCGCTGGTCAGCTCCAACTTCCCCGTCATCACCTTTGCGGCCCGCGATGCCGCCGAAGGCTCGGTCACCGATATCGCCGACAGCCTTGCCGACAAGGGCGGCCTGGTTTTCGCGACATCGGACAAAGTCAAGAAGGCCCGGCCGTTGCCCTTCGTCGCCACCGGCCATCCGCTGACCGACGCTCTGGCGCTGATCCTGCCGTTCTATGGTTTCGTCGAGGCCTGGTCGCGTTCGCGCGGCTTCAACCCGGATGCCCCCGCAGCGCTGAAGAAAGTGACCGAAACCCGATGAGCAGGACGGCAATCACCGGCGCGCGCATCTTCGACGGCCAAAACTGGCACGAAGACAAGGCGCTCGTCTTTTCCAACGGCCTCATCGAGTCGCTGGCTGTAGCAACCGACCTTCCCGCAGATGCGGAGCGTGTCGATGCCGTAGGCAGCCTTCTCGTCCCCGGCTTCATCGACCTGCAGGTCAATGGCGGCGGCGGCGTCATGCTGAACAGCGAACCGACGGTGGACGGCATCCGGCAGATCTGCGCCGCGCACGCCAGGTTCGGCACCACGGCACTGCTGCCGACGCTGATCACCGATACGCCTGAGATCACGGCCGCGACCATCGCCGCCGGCAGGCAGGCCAGGGAGATGCATGTTCCGGGTTTCCTCGGCCTGCATCTCGAAGGCCCGCACCTTTCCCTCGCCCGCAAGGGTGCGCACGATCCGGCCCTGATCCGGCCGATGACCGATACCGATCTCGACCGCCTTCTCGCCTGCAAGGGCAGCTTCGAGGCGCTGCTGATCACCGTCGCGGCGGAAAACGTCACCATCGCCCAGGTGGAAAAGCTGGCTGCGGCCGGCTTCATCGTCAGCCTCGGCCACACGGATACCACCTACGACACCGCCGTCTCCTACGCGGCGGCCGGTGCCCGCATGGTGACACATCTGTTCAACGCCATGAGCCCGCTCGGCCACCGCCAGCCGGGCGTCGTCGGCGCGGCGCTGGAAACCGCATCGCTGTTCGCCGGCCTGATCGCCGACGGCTTCCATGTCGATCCAGCCTCGATCGGTATCGCGCTGCGGGGCAAGAAGGGACCGGGAAAGATCTTCCTGGTCACCGACGCCATGTCGACCATCGGCACGGAGCTGAAGAGTTTTACGCTCAACGGCCGGGAAATTTTGCGCGAGGGCGGACGGCTGACGCTGGCGGACGGGACATTGGCCGGCGCCGATATCGACATGCTGTCGTCGATGCGCTTCATCCACGAAAAGCTTGGACTGTCGCTGGACGAGGCCTTGCGCATGGCAAGCCTCTATCCGGCCGAAGCCGTCGGCCTGCAGGATCGCTACGGCAGCCTGAAAGCCGGGCAGCATGCCAGCTTCGTTGTCCTGACGCCCGATCTCGACATGCAGAGCACCTGGATCGGCGGCGATTGCGTCTATCGGCAGGCGTGACGCAAGAAAGACGTGAATGGAGAGCCGGAAAGGCTTTCCATCGGCGCTCGATATCGCAATGATCCTCCCGATCGAAGGCCGGTATGGGGCCTGCAGCATTTCGCGCAAAAATGCCTGGCGGTTTTGCGGTCATGACATGCTGCAAAACATAGCGTGAGCGGCGAATCCGAAGGATCGCCACAGGCCTTGGAGCGGGAGACAGCATCTTGAGCGCATTGCATAATCTTATCACCGATGTCGAGGGTGTCTCCGTCGGCCATGCCACCGACCTGACGCTCGGTTCCGGCGTCACGGCCATCGTCTTCGACAGGCCGGCCACCGCGTCCGGCAGCGTGCTCGGCGGGGCACCCGGCGGCCGCGATACCGATCTTCTCGACCCGGCCATGACCGTCAGCGAGGTCGATGCCTTCGTGCTGTCCGGCGGCTCGGCCTTCGGCCTCGATGCGGCCGGCGGCGTGCAGGCCGGGCTGCGCGAAGCGGGCCGCGGTTTTCCGGTCGGCAATGTCCGCGTGCCCATCGTGCCGCAGGCGATCGTCATGGACCTGCTCAACGGCGGCAACAAGGATTGGGGCCTGCACTCCCCCTATCGCGACCTCGGTTATGCCGCCTTCACCGCGGCCCGTACCGGCGATTTTGCCCTCGGCACCGTCGGCGCCGGCACAGGCGCCACCACGGCAACGCTCAAGGGCGGCCTGGGCTCGGCCAGCGTCCGCACCGGGAGCGGCCATGTCGTCGCCGCGCTTGCGGTCGTCAACGCGCTCGGCTCGGCGACGATCGGCACCGGTGCTCAGTTCTGGGCAGCCCCCTTCGAGCGCGACAATGAATTCGGCGGCCTCGGCATGCCGCAGCGATTCGATCCGGCCGACACGGCGATGCAGATCAAGGGGGCCTCGACGACGGCCACAACCATCGCCGTCGTGGTGACGGATGCGGTGCTGACCAAGGCACAGGTCCACCGCCTGTCGATCACCGCCCATGACGGCCTTGCCCGGGCGATCCTGCCGGCCCACCTGCCGCTCGACGGCGACACGGTGTTTTCCGCGGCGACCGGCCGGCGCCCCATCGACGGCATGGCGGATTTCCTTGCCTTGTGCCACGCGGCAACAGCCGTGATGGCGTGCGCCATCGCCCGCGGCGTTTTCACCGCCAGCGCCCTGCCCCACGCCGGCAGCCAGCCCGCCTGGCGCGACCGGTTCGGCGCGCAACACCCCTTCGACTTCTGACGTGGGGACAAAGCGGCCGGCGTTGCATTCGCCGTTGTCTCTTCCGCCTTGAAATGACAGTATTTCCCCGAAGATACGTCGATGAGCAGATGGACAGGTTGAATGGCACGTTTTGTTCGGTCGATCTCGGAAGTTCTGGTTTCCGCCACCGCCATCCTTTGCTTGCTGCTGACGACGATGGCCGCAGCCGCGCCGCGCACCGATCTTGCCATCGGCATGACCATCGAGCCCGCCGGGCTCGACCCGACGATCGCGGCACCCGTCGCCATCGGCCAGGTCACCTGGCAGAACATTTTCGAGGGCCTCGTGACCATCGATCGGGACGGCAAGATCAAGCCGCAGCTCGCCTCGTCCTGGGAAATCTCCCCCGATGGGCTGACCTACCGCTTCTCGTTGCGCAGCGGCGTCACCTTCCATGACGGCGAGGCCTTCACCGCCAGCGTCGCCAAGGCATCGATCGATCGCGCCCGCGCCGCCGATTCGGTCAATCCGCAGAAACGGTTCTTCGCTTCGGTCGATACCGTCGAAGCGGAAGACCCGCAAACGCTGGTGATCCGCCTGAAGCAGCCGGCCGGCAGCCTGCTCTACTGGCTCGCCTGGCCGTCTTCGGTGATCGTCGGCGAAAAAAGTGCTGCGAACAACAAGACGACGCCGGTCGGCACCGGCCCGTTCGTCTTCGTTCGCTGGGCCAAGGGAGACCGGGTCGAGCTGAAGCGCAATCCCGGCTATTGGAACAGGGAAATTTCGGTCAAGCTCGAAACCGTCACCTTCCGTTTCATCGGCGATCCGCAGGCGCAATCCGCCGCACTGGTTTCCGGCGATGTCGATGCGTTTCCGGAATTCGGCGCCCCCGAACTGATGAGTTCCTTCGATGGCGACGAACGGCTGATGACAGTCGTCGGAGATACGGAACTCAAGGTGGTGGCGGGCATGAACAACAGCCGCAAGCCTTTCGACGACAAGCGGGTGCGCCAAGCGCTGATGATGGCGCTCGATCGCACGACGATCATCGAAGGGGCATGGTCGGGTTTCGGAACGCCGATCGGCAGCCATTACACGCCGAACGACCGTGCCTATGTCGATCTCACCGGCGTCTATCCCTATGATCCGGAGAAGGCCAGAGCACTGCTGGCCGAGGCGGGTTACCCCAACGGCTTCAGCTTCACGATCAAGGCGCCGCAAATGTCCTATGCGGCACGTACGGCGGAAGTCATGCAGGCGCTGCTGGCGGAGGTTGGCGTGACGATGATCATCGAGCCGACCGAATTTCCGGCCAAATGGGTCCAGGACGTCTTCACCGGCCGCGACTACGACATGACCATCGTCGCCCATGCCGAACCGATGGACATCGATATCTATTCCCGCGACCCCTATTATTTCAACTATCGCAATCCGGCTTTCGACACGGCGATCCGCCAGGTGGAGCAGACGCCGGATGCCGCGGGGCAGGACAAGTTCTATCAGGAGGCCCAGAAAATCCTCGCCGACGACGTGCCGGCGCTGTTCCTGTTCGTCATGCCGAAGCTCGGCGTCTGGGACAAGCGGCTGAAAGGCCTGTGGGAGGACGAACCCATTCCTTCCAACGTGCTTGCGGAGGTCTATTGGACGGAATGAGCGGCACGCGGTACGGCAAGACCCATGGCGGGCCGGCATGATCATCCTGATGATACGCCGGCTGGTCGGGCTGCTGCTGACGCTTCTTGCCGTCTCGGCGCTGATATTCCTGGTAATGGCGCTGCTGCCGGGCGATCCGGCGGCAATCATGCTCGGCACCTCGGCCAGCGCCGACACATTGGCCGCTCTGCGGCAACAACTTGGCCTCGATCAACCGCTGCTGCTACGGTATCTGCAGTGGCTCGGCGGCGTGCTGCAAGGCGATCTCGGCCGATCGCATACCTATGGCGTGCCCGTCGCCGGATTGATAACCGAAAGGCTGGCCGTAACCCTGCCGCTTGCGGCAATGGCGATTCTGCTGTCCGTGCTCATCGCCGTGCCGCTCGGCGTGACCGCCGCGGCGAAGCGCAACGGCCTGGTCGACCTTGCCGCCACGCTGTTTGCCCAGGCCGGCATTGCCGTACCGGCATTCTGGATGGGGCTGCTTTTGATCCTCCTGTTTTCCATGCAGCTCGGCTGGACGCCGGCCGGTGGTTTTCCCGGCTGGCATGCCGGCTTTTTTGCGGCCTTGCACGCTTTGCTCCTGCCGGCGCTGGCGCTGGCGCTGCCGCAAGCAAGCGTGCTCACCCGCGTCACCCGAACGGCAGTGCTGGATGTCCTCGACGAAGATTTCTTGCGGGCGGCACGGGCGAAGGGACTTTCGCGCCGCGCCGCGCTGTGGCGGCATGCCGTTCCGAATGCGATGGTGCCGGTAGTGACCATGCTCGGGCTGCAATTCACCTTCCTGGTCGCCGGCGCAGTGCTGATCGAAAACGTCTTCAACCTGCCGGGCCTCGGGCGGCTCGCCTATCAGGCGTTGTCACAACGGGATATCATCGTGATGCAGGACGTCGTGCTGTTCTTCGCCGCCCTGGTCATCGTGGTGAATTTCTCGGTGGATCTCTCCTATCTCTGGCTCGATCCGCGCTTGCGTAGCGGAAAGGCGTTTTCATGAGCGGCGCCGGCCCGGCCACGAGGGGGACCACAGGCTTTCGGCTGCGGCGCCATGGCCCGCTGGCAACCGGGCTGACGCTCATCCTGCTTCTGGCCGGCGTCGCCCTTGTCTCGCTCGTCTGGACGCCCTTCCCGCCGTCGAAGATGCAGATCATGCAAAAACTCAAGCCTCCCTTCGAGGTCGGGCTGCTCGGCACGGACCAGTATGGCCGCGATGTTCTGTCGATGCTGATGGCCGGGGCATGGAATTCCCTGTCGATCGCTTTGTTCGCCGTCGCCCTCGGCGCCGGCATCGGCGTGGTCATCGGGCTTGCCGTCGCCGCATGGCGGGGAGTTCTGGAAACCGTCACCATGCGCGGCTGCGACGTGATCTTCGCCGTGCCGCCGATTCTCTCGGCGATGATGCTCGGCGCCTTCATCGGGCCGGGCCGCTGGACGGCCATTTTTGCGATCGCCACCTTCATGGTGCCGGTGTTTACGCGTATCACCGTCGGCGCGGCGCGGCAGATCTGGACGCGCGACTTCATCCTCGCCGCCCGGGCTGCCGGCAAGGGACCCCTGCTGATATCGTGGCAGCATGTGTTGCCCAACATCGTCGGGCCGATTATCGTGCAGGTGACGATCCAGCTGGGGCTGGCGATCCTGACGGAGGCCGGCCTCAGCTTCCTCGGCCTCGGCTTGCCGCCGCCGGCTCCCAGCTGGGGGCGGATGCTGGCGGAATCGCAGACCTTTTTGCGCGCTGCCCCCTGGCTCGCCGTCCTGCCTGGCCTTGCCGTTGCCCTCTCCGTGCTCGGCTTCAACCTGATCGGTGATGGACTGCGCGACCGTCTCGACCCAAGGCAAAGGGGGCGTGCTTGACATCCGCTCCCCTGCTGCGCGTCGACGATCTTGCGGTGTCGCTGCGGCTTGCCGATGGCCGGCTGCTGCCGATCCTCAGCGATATTTCCTTTACCATCGGGCGTGGCGAGACGCTCGGCATCGTCGGCGAATCGGGGTCGGGAAAGACGATATTGTCGCTTGCCGTCATCGGCCTGCTGCCGGAAAGCGCGGCGGTGTCCGGAAGCATCCTTTTCGACGGCAAGCCGTTGACCGGCCTCGACGACAAAAGCCTCTGTCGCATCCGCGGCAGCCGCATCGGCCTGATCTTCCAGGAGCCGACGGCGGCCCTCAATCCGGCGATGACGATTGCCGACCAGATTGCCGAAGGCATCGTCCTGCACCGGGGCACTGGCTGGCGCGATGCGCGCCGGCAGGCCATCGAACTGCTCGACAGGATGAGGATCGACCAGGCCGTCCGGCGGGCGGACGATTATCCGCATGAGCTGTCCGGCGGGCAGCGCCAGCGTGTCGGCATCGCCATCGCCCTGGCGCTCGAACCGGAACTGCTGATCGCCGACGAACCGACAACGGCGCTCGATGCCACGGTGCAGCAGGAGGTGCTTGGCATCCTGACGGAGTTCGTCCGCGAGAAAGGCGTGGCGCTGATGCTGGTCAGCCACAATCTCGGCGTCGTCGCCCACATGGCAAGCCGGATGCTGGTGCTGTATGCCGGAACGAGGATGGAGGCAGGCGAGACTGCCGATGTCCTTGGCGATCCCCACAATCCTTACACGCGCGGCCTGCTGGCCGCGCTGCCCGGCCGGACGGGAAGAGGCCGCCGCATGGCGAGCATTCCCGGCACCGTGCCGTCCCTTGCCCACCTGCCGCCCGGTTGCCGTTTTGCCGGACGCTGTGCGGATGAGATCCCCCAATGTTCGCAGGACGAGCCGGCCTGGCGGGCCTTCGGCGCCGCGAGGGGCGTGCGCTGTCTGCGCGCCCTCACGACGGAGAGCGTATGATGGCCCTTCTCGACATCCGCGGCATCACCCGCGTCTATGGCGGCCGAGCGCCCTTCGGCCTCGACCCACCCTTCACGGCGCTCGACAATGTCTCGTTTTCCGTTTCGGCCGGCAGCATTCACGGGCTGGTCGGAGAAAGCGGCTCGGGCAAATCGACGTTGGCGCGGATCGTCATGGCGCTCGACCGTCCGACATCCGGCGATATCCTCCTCGAAGGCCGGTCGTTGTTCTCCCTGCCCGCCAGGGTCTTGAAACGCCGCCGCCGCGATTTCCAGATGGTGTTCCAGGACCCGCTGGCGTCCCTCGATCCGCGTTACACGGTGGCACGGATCGTCGCCGAGCCGTTGCATGTGCTGGAACAGAAACCGCGCAGCGACGAGATCCGGCAAAAGGTCGTCGATAGTCTCGCCCAGGTCGGCCTTTCGGCCGATGCCGTCGATCGCTTTCCGCACGAATTTTCCGGCGGTCAGCGGCAACGCATCGCTTTTGCCCGGGCGCTGATCACCCGGCCAAAACTGGTGGTCGCCGACGAGCCCGTCTCGGCGCTCGACCTGTCGGTGCAGGCGCAGGTTCTCAACCTCATCATGGATATGCGTGAAAAGTTCGGCACGGCGTTTCTCTTCATCAGCCACGACCTGGCCGTCGTCGAAGCGATTGCCGATCAGGTGACTGTCATGCGCCACGGACGCATCGTCGAAACGGGCACCGTGGAAGACGTGTTCGAGCGTCCGCGGCAGGCCTATACGCGTGAGCTTCTCGCCGCCCGGCTGCCACTCAAATAAAAAGGCCGGCGCAGAAGCAGCACCGACCCTGATTTCACAGGTATTCGATCCGGAAACTCCTACAGCGTCGCGGCACCCGTCTTGGTGGTGTCTTCTCCAAGTCGCCCCAAGGCCTTTTCAACCAGGCGCAGGTCGCTCTGCCAGCCGTCGTCGTCGACCATCGGGCTTTCGGTGGCGGCGCGCTGCAGGGCACGGGCTTCTTCTTCCAGCTTCTGGAGTTTGGCGATCTTCTTTTCCTTCGGCAGGGCCGGATCGTCCAGGATATCGCTGATCTTCAGCTCGATCGTCGTCACGGTCATCGCATTTCCTTTCCGGATTGCTGTCTTCTGCAATCCAAAACGCCTGCAGAAAGACTTCGGTTCCGAAGCGGCGTACGAAAAAGGCGCGGATCGCTCCGCGCCTTGCAGGATCGACAACGGATGGCTGCGCGATCAGTTCGTCTTGGCTTCCGGTGCATAACCGCCGCCGATGGCGACGTTGAGCGAGACATAATCCTTGGCCATCTGCTGCACTGCCTGGGCCAAGCGCGCCTGGGCATCGGAGACCGACCGCTGCGCGTCGAGAACATCGAGCAGCGAGGACGCGCCGTCCTTATAGCTCGCCGTCGAGAGCTGCAGGGCTTCTTCGTAGGACTTCACTTCGGCGCGGAGCGCCTCGACCGTACGCGCATCGCGGGACACCGCAGCAAGCGCGTTTTCGACCTCCTCGACTGCCTGCAATACGGCCGCCTTCCAGGCGAGATACTGGTTGCGGGCATTCGATTCGGTGATATCGACATTGGCGCGCAACCGACCGCCGTCGAAGACCGGCAGGTTCAGGCTCGGACCGAACGACCAGCTCGTCAACGCGCCCTTGACCGACTTGGACCCGATGTAGGACGGAGAAATCGAACCGCCGAGCGTGATCGTCGGGTACAGCTGTGCCTCGGCGACGCCGATATCGGCGACGGCCGCTGCCAGTTCGCGTTCCGCGCGGCGGATATCCGGACGGTTGCGGATCAGATCCGCAGGGACACCGGCGCGTGGCCGGAAGCGGGCCACCGGCTGGCGTGCGGGCTTCTGCATATCGCTGATGAGCGTCGAGGCGGGAAGGCCGAGCAGTGTGGCGATGTGATGGACCGAAACGCGGAACTGCGTTTCGAGGCCCGGAATGTCGGAAAGCGTCGAGTTGACGAGGCCTTCGGCCTGCACGACGTCGAGCCGCGAAGCGGCGCCTGCTTCCAGCTGGAAGCGGGTCAGCGCCAGCGTTTCCTGGCGAGACTTCAGGTTCTTGCGGGCAAGCTCGATCCGTTCCTGATAATAACGCGCGTCGATATAGGTCGCGACGAGATCGGACAACAGCGCCAGCCGTGCGACGTCCACATTGGCGTAAGCCGCATCGAGCGATGCCTGCGCGCTTTCCTTCGAACGCTTGACCTGACCGAAGAAATCCAGAAGCCAGGAAAGCGAAAGCCCGCCAGAGGTCGTCGAACGCACGTCCTTCTGATTGCGCAATTTGCCGCCCTGACCGCTGACCTCCTCGGAAGCGCCCGCGTTGAGGCTCGGCAGACCGCTGGACGCCGCCACCGTGACGCTGGCCGACGCAGCGTTGATCCGCTCGATCGCCTGCAGAACCGTGAGATTTTGCGCCAGGCCGCTATCGACAAGGCCGCTCAGCCGGCGGTCGTTGAAGGCAGACCACCAGGCGGCCATAGAAACGTCGCCATTCGATTGTTTGCTGCCTTCGGCAAATTTACCGGGCAGAGCAATTTCGGGCGGCGTGTGGTTGGGGCCCACGACGCAACCCGAAAGCAAAAGCGCGATGGTGAAGGGAGCGGCGACACGAAGGGATATCATCATATTATCCTACACACTTTATAGTTCGTCTGTTTAAAACCCGTCATGGATTTTCGGCTGCCGCCCTCTTCGCGGGCTCCGGAATCACCCGGTATTCCCAAGGTCAACTTACCATCCGGCTTTCGGCCGTACAGAAGAAATTAACTTTTTGCACGACTGAATACGCGTCGAACGACAACGAAAAATGACGGTACGAAAAAGATCCCGAGCACGGTGGCAGACAGCATGCCGCCGAGAACGCCGATACCGATGGCGTTCTGCGCGGCCGAACCGGCCCCCTTGGCGATTGCCAGCGGCACGACACCGAGGATGAATGCCAGCGAGGTCATCACGATCGGCCGCAGGCGCAGCTTCGCCGCCTCCATCGTCGCATCGATGATGCCCATGCCCGCCGCCTGCCGGTCCTTGGCGAATTCCACGATCAGGATGGCGTTTTTCGCCGCGAGACCAATGGTCGTCAGAAGCCCGACCTTGAAGTAGACGTCATTCGACTGGCCGAAAAGCAGCGCGGCGGCAAGCGCACCGAGCACGCCGATCGGCACGGCCATGATCACCGAGAACGGAATCGACCAGCTTTCGTAAAGTGCGGCAAGGCACAGGAATACGACCAGAACCGACAGCGCGTACAGCATCGGCGCCTGCGAGCCGGACAAGCGTTCCTGATAGGAGATGCCCTGCCAGGCCACCGTGTATCCGCCGCCCATCTGCGCCGTCAGGCGCTCGACCTCGTCCATGGCATCACCCGAGCTGACGCCGGGCGCCGCGCTGCCATCCAGCGAAATGGCGCTGGTGCCGTTGAAACGGGCGAGCGACGGCGGACCATTCACCCATTCGATCGAACTGAAGGCCGAGAACGGCACCATTTCGCCCTGGTTGTTGCGGGCATACCAGTTGTTCAGGTCATCCGGCTGCATGCGGAACGGCGCATCGCCCTGAACATAGACCGGCTTCAACTCGTTGTTGAGCGTGAAATCGTTGACGTCGCGGCCGGCGAAGATCGTCGACAGCATGGCATTGACGCTGGCAAGCTCCACGCCCATGGCGCCGAGCTTTTCCTGATCCAGGAGGATCTTCATCTGCGTTTCGGCGTCACGGCTGTTGGAGCGCAGCGCGACGATCTTGCCGCTGGCATTGCCCTGCTGGATCAGCGCCTTCGACGCTGCCGTCAGCGCATCGTTGCCGCGCTTGCCGCCATCGACCAGATAGGTGGAGAAGCCGCTCGACGTGCCGAGGCCGGGAATGGCCGGCGGTGCCAGCGGGAAGACCTGCGCGTCGCGCAGCGTGAAGAAGTAGCCCATGGCACGACCGACGATCGCCTGCGCCGACTGGTCGGGATGGCTTCGAAGATCGAAATCCTTGAGCTTGGTGAAGACGATGGCGTTGTTCTGGCCGGTGCCGCTGAAGGAGAAGCCGAGAACACCGAACACCGCGTCGATATTGTCCTTTTCCTTCTCCAGGAAATAATCCTCGACCTTCTTGAGCACCGCTTCGGTGCGCTGGGTCGTCGAACCCGTCGGCGTCTGGATGATCGTCAGAAGCACGCCCTGGTCTTCCTGCGGCAGGAACGAACTCGGCAGCTTGGTGAACAGGTAGGCGCAGCCGCCGACGACGATCAGGAAGGTGAGCATGACGCTGATCGGCCAGCGCAGCAGCACGCCGATGGTGCCGACATAACCGTTCGTCGTCGCATCGAAGCCGCGGTTGAACCAGGCGCCGGGGCCACGCTTCTTCTTGTGGTGGTCGATCGGTTTCAGCATCGTGGCGCAGAGCGCCGGCGTCAGCACGATGGCGACGACGGCCGAAAGCAGCATGGCCGAAACGATCGTGACGGAAAACTGACGGTAGATGATGCCCGTCGAGCCGCCGAAGAACGCCATGGGGATGAACACGGCGGTCAGCACCAGCGCGATGCCGATGATGGCGCCGGTAATTTCGCCCATCGACTTTTCCGTCGCCTCCAAGGGCGACAATCCCTCGTCGCTCATGATGCGTTCGACGTTTTCGACGACGACGATGGCATCGTCGACCAGCAGGCCGATGGCGAGAACCATGGCGAACATGGTCAATGTGTTGATCGAATATCCGGTGACCGCCAGAATTCCGAACGTTCCCAAGAGGACGACCGGCACGGCGATCATCGGAATGATGGTTGCCCGGAGGTTCTGCAGGAAGATCAAAAGCACGACGAAAACGAGCACGATCGCTTCGATCAGCGTGTGCACCACCTTTTCGATCGACAGCTTGACGAACGGCGTCGTGTCGTACGGATACTGGATTTCGACACCGTCCGGCAGGCTCGGCGCGATCGCAGCCAGGGCGTCCTTGACGCGGGCTGCCGTATCGAGGGCGTTGGCGCCCGTCGCCAGGTTCACGGCAAAGCCGGTGGCCGGCAGGCGGTTGGCGCGGGTGCCGCCGCCATAACTTTCCTGACCGATCTCGATGCGGGCGACGTCGCTGAGACGCACGGTCGCGCCGTCCTTCTCGACCTTGAGGATGATCGATTCGAACTCGCCCACCGTGTTCAACTGGCTCTGGGCGGTGATCGTGATGTTGATCTGCTGGCCTTCCTGGAGCGGCTGGGCACCGAGCGCACCGACGGACACCTGGGTGTTCTGCGCCTGGATGGCAGCGGTGACGTCCGCCGGCGTCAGCTGGTACTTCTGCAGCTTGAACGGATCGAGCCAGATGCGCATCGCATAACCGGACCCGAAGATATTGACGCTGCCGACGCCTTCGAGACGCTTGATCTGGTCCTCGATCTGGGTGGACACCAAGTCGCCGAGATCCACCGAGGCGCGCTTGCTGTCGGTCGAGACCAGGGCGCCGACCATCAGGATACTGGACGTCGAGCGGGAGACGGTGATACCCGCCTGTTGCACGACGTCAGGCAATTGCGACTGCACCAGTTGCAGCTTGTTCTGCACCTGAACCTGGGCGATGTCTGGATCGGCCGTATTGCCGAACGTCAGTGTGACTTCGGCGCGGCCCGTCGTCGACGACGAGGTCATGTAGGTCAGGTCGTCAAGGCCCGTCATGCCGTCTTCGATGAGCGTCGTCACCGATTTTTCGACGGTTTCGGCGCTGGCGCCGTTGTAGGCAGCGGTGATGCGCACCGTCGTCGGTGCGATTTCGGGATATTGCGATATCGAAAGCGTGACGATCGCCAGGGCGCCGCCCAGCATGATCACGATCGCGATGACCCAGGCAAAGATCGGGCGTCGAATGAAATAATGAGCCATGCGATTGTCCTGGCGTCCTAGATAATCGGAAAAGGAGAAACGGGCACGTCTGTCTACTGCGTCGCTGCGGCAGGCTCAGGCTCAACCACGAGACCGTTCTTGTCGATCGTCACTTCGGTCGGAATGACCTTGCGGCCGGGGCCGATGCTCTGGAAACCATCGACGACCAGCTTGTCGCCGTCCTTGATGCCATCGGTCACCAGCCAGGCGTTGTTGCTGCTGCGGGCATCCTCGAAGGTCCGGCTTTCGACGACATTTTCCGCCGACACGAACAGCGCCGAGAGTTTTCCACGCGCATCGCGCGTCGCTGCCCGTTGCGGGATCAGGTAACCGTCCTCGCGGCCGATCTCGACCGTGGCGCGGACATACATGCCAGGCAGGATACGCTGGTCCGGATTGGGGAAGAGCGCACGGATGGTATAGGTGCCCGTCGTTTCGCTGACGGCCATTTCCGACATGTCGAGCGTGCCGGGCTTGTCGTATTCGGAGCCGTCTTCCAGAAGCAGCCGGATCACCGCGTCCTGCTCGACGCCCTGCAGCACGCCGGAGGCCAGCATCTTCTGCAGCCGCAACAGGTTGGTGCTCGATTCGGTCAGCTGGATGTAGATCGGATCGATCTGGCGCAGCGTCATCATGGCGTTCGCCTGGTTGGCAGTAACGACGTTGCCGACATTGATTTGCGTGGCGCTGGTTATGCCGTCGAACGGCGCGCGAACCTTGGTATAATCCAGGTTGATTTCGGCGGCGCGCAAGGCCGCCTGGGCCGAGGCGACGTCCGCCTTTGCCTGGAGAAGCGTCAGCTTGGCGTTTTCGAATTCGATCTGCGTCGCGCCGCTGTTGACCAGTCGCTCGTAGCGGGCGACGTTGATCTCGGCGGTCGGCACGCTGGCCTCGGCCTTGGCGACGCTGGCCTGCGCCTGCGCAAGCGCGGCGGCATAGGTGCGGTCCTCGATCTGATACAGCAGGTCGCCCTTCTTGACGGTGCTGCCTTCCTTGAAGGCCACCGAGGTGATCAGGCCGCTGACCTGCGGGCGAATCTCGGCGGTCTGAAGCGCCACCGCACGCCCCGGAAGCATCGATGTGAAGGGAAGCGGCTGCTTCTTCATGATCACGACACTGACGGGAACATCGGGCACCTGAGCGGCGCCGGCAGCGGCACCAGCATCCTTGCCGCCTTGCTGCTCGCTGCAGGCGGCGAGAAAACCGGCCATGGAAAGCGCTGTAACGATCAGGGCAAGGCGTCGGATCATATCAATAACATCCATCGGTTTCAAAAAACGAACCTGCAATCGGCCAAACGACAATCTGCGTTGTTGACGAAGTTTTAACAAAGGTTAATTCTCCCCGGCACGCCAAGGTCGCCACTTTTTTTCGTCGAGCGGCCCCTCTTTGCAACACTTCGATCGTCGTGAAGACCTGCCCTTGCGACCGGTGAGTCGATCAGGCCGAAGTGACGTATATCAGCAATCGTCACTTATCAAGAGGGTTTTGCAGCGCAGCATTAATGAGTTCGACCACGACTTCGCACCGCTCCGGCAGTTCTCCCGGCCGTGAGCGGACGAGGAAAACCGGATGCAGGACGCTTGCGAGGGCGGCGCTGACAGCCTTTGCCGTTCGTGCGGGATCCGGGCAATGATAGATGCCGGCCTCGATACCGGCGCGGATGATCGCCTCGAATTTTTCTTCCAGCAACTGCTTGTAGAGACGCCCGCTCGGAAAATCCGTATCGGCCGTCATCAGCACCATTTCGAAGATGTAGGGGCTGCAGCGCAGATCATCCAGGTGGCTTTCCATCAGCCGCTGCGCCACTTTCAGCAGCCGTTCGGAGACCTGCACGGTGTCGTCCAGGCTCTCCAGGCGGGCCGACATGCGGCTGATATGGCGCTCGGTGATGGCGACGGCGAGCGCCGTCTTGCTATGGTAGTGCTTGAAGACATTGGCTGGGGACATGCCAAGCGCTGCGGCGATATCGGCAATCGAAACCTTCGAAAAACCGTCGGCGCGAAACAGTTCTTCCGCCTTCAACAGGATATCCTCACGGGTCTCCTCAGCCTTCCGCCGCGGTTTGCGCATTCGTCCCCGTTCCCTGTCGCCCGCAGGCCAGACCTCACGTTTTCGTGATACCCATCTCGCCCGGCCCTGTCAAAGCAACGCTTTGTTTACCTTTCGAATTTGCCGGGACATTTCGTTCCCGGGGCGGCAAGACATGTTCGGTTGCTATTATAAATCAATTGCTTGAGGACGAACGTACGGCGAATGCGCAAAAGACGCCGCATTCGCCGCGACGACCGTCAGCCTTGCGTAAAATAGGGCCGGAGGTTCTGCCGGATGCGATCCTTCGGCGTTTCGCCGCCATCGTCGGGCACGAAGGCCTGGCCGGTAATCGCCTCGTAGGCGCGAATATAGACCTTCGAGGTCTCCTCGATCAGGGTGATCGGGATTTCCGGGATGTCGTCCTTGTAGGGATCGCAACGCTCGGCCACCCAGGCCCGCACGAAATCCTTGTCGAAGCTCGCCGGGCGTGTGCCGGCGGCAAAAGCCTGTTCGTAGCTGTCGGCAATCCAGTAGCGGCTGCTGTCCGGCGTATGGATTTCGTCGGCGAGCTTGATGACACCATGCCTGTCGGTGCCGAACTCGTATTTGGTGTCGACGAGGATCAGGCCGCGTTCCGCCGCCATCTGCTGGCCGCGGGCGAACAGCGCCAGTGCGTAACGGGACAGCGTGTCCCACTGCTCCTGCGTCAGCAGGCCCTTGCCGACGATCTCGGCCGGTGTCAGCGGCTCGTCGTGGCCGCCGTCGAAAGCCTTGCTGGTCGGCGTGATGATCGCCTCGGGAAGCTTCTGGTTGTCGCGCATGCCGTCCGGCAGGGTGACGCCATACATCTGGCGCTCGCCCTTCTTGTAGAGCGTCAGGACCGAGGTGCCCGTGGTGCCGGCGAGATAACCGCGCACGACGACTTCCACCGGCAGGATATCCAGCCGCTCGCCGATCACGACGTTCGGGTCCGGATAATCGAGCACGTGGTTGGGGCAAATCTCCTTCGTCGCCTCGAACCAGAAGCGCGCCGTCTGCGTCAGCACCTGGCCCTTGTACGGGATCGAGGTGAGGATGCGATCGAAAGCGCTTAGCCGGTCGGTGGAGATGATGATCCGCCGGCCATCGGGCAGATCGTAGTTTTCGCGCACCTTGCCGCGGTAATAGTTCGGCAATTCGGGGAAATGGGCTTCGGAAAGAATTCGCACGTGCGTGGATCCTCGATCGTGACGCCGGAGAAAGGGGCGCTTCATCGTCGCGACCCTTAGTTTACCCTGTCACAATGTCAAGCAAAGGCGGTTTTTTACCCCCTGGCCAGTGCCGGAAACCGCCTGTCAGGCATTCCCCGGATCGATCGCATCGAGGAAGGCGGACACATGATCCTTGCCCTCCTCCGGCTCGCTACCGACCATGACGGCGACGGAAAAACCGATGGCGGACGAAATCTCCGTATGCGAAGTCGCCCCGGCGCGCAGGTTCATCACCAGGGTCGGGCACAGGAAAAGCGCCAGCCGGATGACCTCGCGCCAGTCGGCGGGCAACAGGCCTTTCGATCTCAATTCCGCGAGGAACGGCCGCCACAGCATCTCCGCCTTGACCTTCAGCAGGCCGCGGCGGACGGAGGTCAGATCCCAGTCGGTATCGACGATCAGGAGGCCCGGTTCCAGCCGCGCGACGGCTGAATAACGCTTGCTGGCCTCGCCGGGATCGTAGAGCCACAGCGGATGGGCGAGGATGTTGTGAAAGGTCGATTTCACTTCAGCCAGAAGGCTCGGCACGTCACGACCGGCGAAGGCAGGATCGAAGAACGAAAGCTCAGGCCTGCCATCCTGCAGCGAATACCAGACATTGGCATTGTGTGCGTCGCCATGTGCGGTGACGCCGCCGGCATCGGCAAGCCGCCTGGGGTTCAGCCGGACAGCCGCAGCCTCGAACAATTCGCCGACCGAGCGCTTGTAGCGGCGGCCGTTGACGACGAAACGGCGGCGGGAAAAATCGCCCCATTCCAGCGTTACGCCGGGGAAACGGAACGTCTGGCCGATGTAGAAGGATTCGTAGCGCCCGCCCGGAAGAGCCTGCGAGCGCGGATCGATCAGGCGTTCATAGAACAGCCGGTGAATCGGCTCCTCGGCCACCGCTTCCGGCGTCACCGGATGCAGCGTCTCGCGCATCACGTCGAGCAGGCGGACCGAAAGGCCGCGCTCGGCATCGAAGGCCAGTGCCTCGCCGGACGGATCGGGAGCGAGATCGAGGGCGCGGAGCACGTCGGAGAAGCGTGGATCGGTGCGGCGACGATAGATGAGGATCTGTTCCCCCGGCTGCACCGACATATGCACCGGTTGGTCCACCGGCAGGCCGGCCTTGGCGAGGATATCGGCGCGGTAATATTCGCCGCTCATCTCCTCCTCGCCTTCCTCCTGGTGGAACTTGAAGAAATACGCCTTGCCGCCGGCGTCGAAGAAGCCGTTCAGCGAATTCAGGCTGTACTGATCGTGGTTGAAGCGGACGTTTTCGACCGTCAACCCGAAGAGATCGCGCAGGAGATCGGCCAGAAGGGCGTGACCGCGTTCCTCGTCGGAGCGGGCAAAACGGCGGATTTCGGCAGTGCGGCTTTCGGTCATGGATGCGTTCCCGCGGCGTTCGGCGTGTAACGGCTGCCGAGCGAATAGCGGCTGCCGACATAGATGATGCGGTTGACGGTGGCGACCTTGGCCCCCGACCAGGTGCGGCGGTGGAGAAGCAGGCACGCCTCCCCCGTTTCTATCGCCAGATGCCGGGCGGTTTCCTCGTCGGCATGGATGGCGGAGATAATGTGCTCCACCTCGGTCATCGGCGTCGATTGCTGCAGGTAATCGTAGGTGGTGGTCGCCTCGAAATTCTGGTCGAGGTAACCCGGCACCAGACCAGGATTGACGAAGCGCTCTTCGAGCTGCACCGGCACCTCGTTTTCGAAATGCACCAGCAGGGAATGGAACACCGGCTGCGCTGCCGGAAACTCGAAGGCGGCGACAAGCTGCGGTTCCGGCGCAAAGGTCTCCAGCACCAGCACCTTGGCACGGTGGCTGTTGCCGCGGGCGCGGATCTCGTTGGCGATGTTGTTGACTTCGATCAGCGTCGATTGCGGCTTCGGCGGCGCGACGAAGGTGCCGACCCCCTGGACCCGCAACAAATGGCCCTGCGACGTCAGCTCGCGCAGCGCCCTGTGCACGGTCATGCGCGACACGCCGAGCGCGCTCACCAGCTCGTTTTCCGAAGGCAGCTTCTGGTTTCGCGGCCACCGGCCGCTGCCGATATTGCCGAGGACGTAGTCCTTGACCTTCTCATAGAGCGGGCTGGCCGTATCCGGCAGTGTTTCCATCGCGTTTTGTTCTTCGCCAGCCGGACCCATGCGAAACCTCACATGCGGATGATGGTTTTGAGGCCCGACGCCTGCCCCGCCAAGAGGCGGGCATAGGCTGCCGGAACGGCATCGAGATCGATGACCTCGTCGATCAGTTCCTTCAGCGCCGGCGTCAGGGCCGGCAGCATCTCAAGAACCTCGGGCAGTTCGTCGCCGAAGGCATGGCAGCCGATCAATGCGATCTCGCGTTCGACCAGGAGGTTCGGATCGAAATCGAGCTTGCCGTGGCTGATGCCGACCAGCGCAATCGCGCCGCCGGGTGTGATGAGATCGGCCAGAGCCTCGACCACCTTGATGTTGCCCGTCGCCTCGATGGCGTAAAGCAGCGCCGTGTCACCGAGTGCGGCTTCAAGCGCCGGCTTGTCCAGCCCGACCACGGCGCCGCCGGTCACGGCCGCGACGCGGGCGGCGCGTTCGCCGTTGCGATCGGCGATCAGCAGGCGTCCGTCGTGAAGCTTCGAAAGCAGGACGGCGACCAGGCCGCCGATCGGCCCGCAGCCGGCGACGAGCACCGGCCGCCCCTTTTCCGGCCGCAGCCTTCGGATGGCGTGCAGGGCAACGGACAGCGGTTCACCCATAGCCGCCACGGTCGGGTCCATGGCGGCGTCACAGCGCACCACCAGCCTTGCCGGCAGTTCCACCGCTTCGGCAAACCCGCCGTCGCAGACCTCGCCGACAAAACCGAGCGTGGCGCAGACATTACGGCGGCCATCGCGGCAGGCCGGACAGGTGCCGCACCAGTAGCGGCTGTCGGCGACCACGGCGTCGCCGGCCGAAAGGCCGGCCACGCCTGCGCCGACCGCATCGATCACACCGGCGAATTCATGTCCGGCAACGGAGGGAGAGCGGGAGATCCACTGGCCGGTGCGGAAATTGTGCAGGTCCGAACCGCAGATGCCCGCCGCAGTCACCGTGAGCCGCACCATGCCTTCGCGCGGAGCGCCGGGCGCCTCGATATCCTCGACCCTCAGATCGCCTGCCGCGTAAAGCCGGACCGCCTTCATCGCCCGTCCTTCCCTCAGTTCGTATAGCCGTCGCGGATTTCCGAGACTGCCCATTCGTGCGACGAAAACCCTTCGTAGCGGGCAAGCGTCCGGGCGTGCCTGGCGAAATCCGGATAGGCGGATTTCGTCACGTATCCGATCGAGGAACGCTTGACGAAATCGTGCACCGACAGCGGGCCCCAGGTGCGGGCATTGCGGCTGGTCGGCAGCACGGCATTCGGGCCGAGGCCGAAATTTCCGATGGAGACAGGCGTATGCGGCCCCATGAGGATTTCCGCCGCCTCGGTGATGTGGCTCAGATGCGCGAAAGGATCGGTGGAGAGGATTTCCAGATGTTCGGGCGCATAGGCGTTGACGACGTCGTAGCTCTCCTGAAGGCTGGAGGTGAGGATGATGCCGCCATACTTGCCGGTCAGCACCGCACGAGAGAACGCGACACGCTGCTCGGTCATGCGCGACCAGTGTTCCGGCAGGGCCTTCAAGGCTTCATCGGCAACGCGGCGGCTGTGGGTGATGAGGTAGGCGGAGGAATCCGGCCCGTGCTCGGCCTCGATCAGCAGGTCGAGCGCGGCAAGGCCGCCATGCACGGTATCGTCGGCGAAGATCACCGCTTCGGAGGGGCCGGCGGGCAGACCGGGATCGATGACGCCGGAGAGCAGCCGCTTGGCGGCCACCACCCAGGGCGAACCGGGACCGACGATCTTCAGCGCCGGCTTCACCGTTTCCGTGCCGTAGGCGACAGCGGCGACGGCCTGCGCGCCACCGCATTTGTACACCGTCTCGACGCCGGCAAGGCGGGCAGCCACCAGCGTCGCAGCATCGACGGAGCCATCGGCGGTCGGCGGGGTGACGATGGCGAGATCCGGCACGCCGGCGACGACGGCCGGCACGGCGGTCATCATCGTCACCGAGGGAAAGGCGCCCTTGCCGCGCGGGATGTAGAGCGCCACCGACTGGATCGGCGTGTAGCGGTCGCCGGCAAAGGCGCCCGGCCGCATTTCCTTCATCCACATGGCTTCCGGCTTCTGCTCCTCGTGGAAGTGGCGGATATTGTCGATGCCGAACTGGATCGCCTCGACGACATCCTTCTCCACCGCATCAAAGGCAGCATCGAATTCCTGCTCGGTCGCCTTGAGATTGTCGATGGTGACGTTCGCCTTGTCGAAATCGCGGGCGAAACGCACAAGTGCTGCATCGCCTTCCGTCTTCACCGCCTCGATGATCGGCTTCACCTTGTCGAGGAAGCCCGAAAGGTCGGTCTCCGAGCGCTTCAGCAGGTCGGCCTTGCCTTCGGCGGAAAGGGTCGCATAGTCGTGAAAGGAAACGTCTGACATGGGATGGGTCCTTTGCCGGCCGGGTCCGGGATGCCCGGCACGGGATCATTTCGATTTGAGGAAGATGTCGAGCCCGACCAGCCGGTCGAGCAGGAAGATGGCGGCCGCCGCACAAGCGATGAAGACCACCGAGATCGCCGCCAGATCCGGCGTGATGATCGAGCGGATGGAATTGTAGATCTGCACCGGCAGCGTGACGATGCGGGCATCGACGAGCAGCAGGCTGACGAGGAATTCGTTGAGCGCCAGGATGAACATCAGCAACGCGCCGGTGATGATGCCGGGCGTCACGGCCGGCAGCGTCACATGCAGGAAGGTCTGCAGCGGCGGCGCGCCGAGATTGGCGGCGGCGAGTTCGAGGTCGGGATCGAGCCCGCTGGCGCTTGCCGTCACCGCCCAGATCATGAAAGGCAGGTTGATGACGCAGCAGGCAAGCCCCACCGGCCAGAGCTGGCCGAGCATGCCGGCATTGCCGAGCACCAGCATCAAGCCAATGCCCGAGCCGATCAGCGGGATGGTGAACGGCAGCAGCAGGTAGACCTGGATGGTCTTTTCCATGCGCACCGCATATTTCGACAGCGCGATGCCGGCAAGCGTGCCGGCCGGCACGGCGATGACGGTGCAAATGGATGCAACGACCAGCGAGCGCAGGAAGGCGCCGCGCAGATCACTGGCGCCGGCGATCTTGGCGTACCATTTCAGCGAAAAGCCGTCCGGCGGGAAGGTGATGATGTTGCCTGACGTAAACGAGGCGCCGAGCACCACGAGCGTCGGGGCAGACAGCATCACCAGCCCGAAAATCACGAAAATCCAGAGAACGATCGTCTTGCCGCGATTGCCGCTCATGCCTTCACCCTCCCCATCGCCAGGGTGCCGGCACCGAACAGGGTGAAGACCAGGCCGACCAGCAGCGAACCGACCGCGACCAGCAGCAGCGCCAGCGTCGCGCCCAACCCCTGGTCGGAGGTTCGGAAGAACTGGTCGTAGATGGCGTTGGCGATAAAATCCTGGCTGCCGCCGCCAAGCATGGCGGGGATGGCGAAATCGGTGAGCGACAGCGTCAGCACCACCAGGCCGGCACCGACGAAACCGGGCCGGGCCATCGGCAGCACGACGTGGCGGAAGGTTCGCACCCAATCGGCGCCGAGCGAGCCGGCGGCCGCTTCGATCTCTTCGGGAATGGCGGTCAGCGCCGGCGCCAGCATCAATACGGCAAACGGCATCATATATTGCACGAGGCCGAAGAGGACGGCCGGATAATTGTAGAGAAGCCGCATCGGCGCAATGCCGATCAGCCCGAAAGCTTCGTTGACCATACCCTGGTTGCCGAGAATGATCAGCCAGCCATAAGCGCGCACCACCTGGCCGATGAAGAACGGCAGGAACAGTGCGATCAGCAGGAATTTGCGCAAGGTCGCCGAGGGCGTTCGCACCATGACATAGGCATAGGGGAAGGAGATGACCAGCGTCAGCACGGTGACGATGATCGAACCGACCAGGCTGCGGCCGGCGACGGTGATGAACAGGCTCTCGGTCACCGCCCGCTTGTAGTTGGCGAGCGAATAGTCTTCCGACAGCAGGAAGGTGTTGGTGTCGAGGGTGCGGAAACTCGCATCCGCCATCTGCCAGAGGCCGAGCACCAGCAGCCCGACAAGCAGGATCGCCGGCGCCAGCATCAGATAGGGCGTGCCGGCCCGGAAAAACCGCGGCCACAGAATCCCGGCCACGGCTTCCAGCGCATCCATGACGCGCCATCGGATCGGATAGGCTGTGCGGGCCGCTTTCATGCGTGGTCCTTTGTTGCGGTCATAGGGCTCCCCTTCTCCCCAGCGGGGAGAAGGTGGCCCGAAGGGTCGGATGAGGGGCGGCACACGGCAGGACTTTTCCCTGTGGCGCCCCCTCATCCCGCTGCCGCGACCTTCCCCCCGAGGGGAGAAGGGGCAAGCAGCCCCTTTTCATTTCCTATTCAATTCCTGCTGCAAGCAGGAAAATTGCCGGCAGGCAGAGGAAGCAGCTTGCCGGCATCGGTCACATCATCCCTGCATGATCGCCTTGAACTTCGAGAACCACTCGCTCTCGTTTTCGACCTGCACCTTGGCCGAGATGCGGATGAGGTGCTTGAACTCCTCTTCCGTGGTCGGGTAGGACGGGTCGCCGACGAGGTCTGCCGGCGGCGTCAGGCCGGGGACGACGCCCGGAAGACCAAGGCCGTCGAGCCAGACCTGCTGGGCATCCTTGGAGATAGCGAAGTCGATGTACTGCTTGGCCCAGTACAGTTCGTTCTCCGGCAGGCCCTTGGGGATCCACAGGCCGTCGGTATCGTATTTCGCGCCTTCTTCCGGCACCACCCACTTGATGTCGAGGCCGGCCTTGCGGGCTTCGCGGGCATTGGTGGAGATGGTGCAGGCGGCGTCGATCTCGCCCTTCTGGAACCAGGTGGTGAAGTCAGGATCTTCACCGAGCAGCGGCGACTGTTCCTTCATCTTGGCGACGAAATCCCAGGCCGGCTGCATGTTGCCCGGAATGTCTTCCAGCTTGCCGCCGCCGGCGACCTGTGCCGGGAAATGGAAGCCGATGCCGTCGTTGTAAAGCGCGATGCGGCCCTTGAACTTCGGATCAAGCAGATCCTTCCAGGACTTCGGCGCACCGTTCGGGAAGGCTTCCGGACGATAGGCGAGAACGTAGACATAGCCGTAGGTGTTGACGATCGGATAACCGTCGAGACCCACCGGCTTGGAAAGGTCGGTGGTGTTCTTCAGGTTCGGCAGGTCGGACAGGTCTTCCGTCACGCCGCGCAGCGCCGACTTGGTGGCGTTGGTGGTCGTATCCCAGTTGATATGGATCGGCGGAACGCGCTTCTGCGCCACGGCGGCCCAGACCTTCGGCTGGATCTCGTTGTCTTCCGTCAGGTCGTGGCGGATGGCGATACCGGTCGCCTTGGTGAAGGGATCGGAAACACCGGCCTTCAGGCTATCGACCCAGCTGCCGCCCCAGGCGCGGACGATGAGTTCCGCCGGCTTTTCCGGCTCCTGCGCGAAGGCGCGCGACACGCCGAGCGTCGACAGGCCGGCAGCGCCGCCGAGCGCGGCAGCGCCCTGCAGCAGGCGGCGGCGGGTCAGGTCGTTCAAGGGGAATTTCGGTCCGTTCATATCCTAAGCTCCTCTGGTTATGGTTCTTGCTTCACTTCTTCCCGCCTTGCCTGCTTCGACGCAATTCCGGACGCAAAACCGCTTGCGCACTTTTGCTGGAATTTGCTCTAACCGGCAAAAACGAGCACATCCTTGACAGTCCAGCCGAGAAACACCCTACGTCCGGCTTCGAACTGCGTGTGGCCGACGACATCGTGATCGAAGACGCGCAGGATGGCGCCGTCGAGCGCCGGCACGCTGATCTCGTAGACCACCCGTTCACCCTCGAAGATCGCATCTTCGACTTCGCCGGAGACGACGGTATCGAGCCCCGTCAGCGCCGCTTCCTCGGCTGCGATGCGGATCTGTTCGGCACGAAGCGCCCCCCTGACCTCGCGACCGTTGCCGAGCGACGCGGCGGCAGAACCGGCCCGTCCGCGCAGCACGACATCGCCATGCAGGAACCGCACTTCGCCCTCGGCTTCGAAAGAAAGCGCCTTGCCCTGCAGGAAATTCGTGACGCCGATGAAATTGGCAACAAAGGGATTGTTGGGCTGGCGATAGGTCTCGGTCGGCTGCGCCTTCTGCTGGATTTCACCCTTGTCCATGACGATAATCTCGTCGGAGACGACAAGCGCCTCGCGCTGGTCGTGGGTGACATTGATGGTGGTGACGCCGAGTTCGCGCTGGATGCGGCGGAATTCCAACTGCATTTCTTCGCGCAGCTTGCGGTCGAGCGCGGCGAGCGGTTCGTCGAGCAGCAGCAGATCCGGCTCGAACACCAGAGCGCGGGCGATCGCCACACGCTGCTGCTGGCCGCCGGAGAGCTGGTGGATGCGCCGGTCGCCCAGCCCGCCGAGGCGCACGAGGTTGAGATACCGTTCGACCTTGTCGGGAATGGTGCGCGCATCGCGCCGGCGCATCTTCAAGGGAAAGGCAACGTTCTCAGCCGCGGTCATGTGCGGAAACAGGGCGAGCTTCTGGAACACCATGCCAATGGAGCGGCGGTGTGGCGGCACGGCGCCGACGGCGCGGCCATTGATGACGATATTGCCGCTGGTCGGCGCACCAAAGCCGGCGATCATCCGCAGAAGAGTCGTCTTGCCGGAACCGGAAGGGCCGAGGATGGTGAGGAAATTGCCCTTCGGAAGATCGAAACTGGCGTCCTTCACGGCGTGCTGGCCGTTATACACCATGTTGACATGGCGCACCGAAACGGCAATCGGCGCTTCGCCTCGCCCATCGCGGGCGGTCGCGGCATTGGCGGCATCCGGCATCTTCGTTCCCCTTCGACGGCCCAACCCCGGCAGGTCGGCGTCTTTCATTGGTATATACAGCCATAGACAGGCGACTGCCAATCCTTTTTGCTTCGCAGCAAAAGCATTTTCGGCCGTTCAGATCGAGGCCAGATAACCGCCGTCAACAGGAATGCAGTGCCCGGTGACATAGGCAGACGCATCGCTCGCCAGGAAGATGACCGCGCCGCCGACATCGCCCATGCCGCCGAAGCGACGCATCGGGATCTTGGCCAGCATGGCCGCCTGCCAATCCTGGTTTTCGTAAAACACATCCGTCATCGCCGTGCGGAAATAGCCGGGCGCAATGGCGTTGACGCGGATACCGAGTGCCGCCCACTCGGCAGCAAGCGCATGCGTCATGCCCATCAGGCCGGATTTCGACGAGCCGTAAGGCGCCGCCGTCGGAACGCCGACATAGGATGTGAGCGAACACAGGTTGACGATGGAACCGCCCTTGCCGCCCGCCTGCATGTGCCGCGCCGCCGCCTGGGCGCAGAAGAACGCTCCCTTGAGGTTGGTCGAGACGATCTTGTCCCAGAGCGCCTCTTCCACATCCAGCGACGGGCAGATCTCTTCGTAGCCGGCATTGTTGACCAGCACATCCAGCCCGCCGAGCAGCGCCGCCGCCTCGGCCACCCCTGCACGGCAGCGTTCGACATCGCGCACATCCAGCGACAGCGGCACCGCCTCGCGCCCCTTTGCGGTGATCGCCGCACTCGTCTCCGTCAGGCTTGCGCCATCGCGGGCGGTAATCGCCACGTCGGCACCGGCATCGGCAAGCGCAATGGCGATCGCCTGGCCAATGCCGCGACTTGCCCCGGTGACAAGGGCCTTACGGCCGCGAAGATCGAAAAGCTGGGCAACGGACATGGCAGGATACTCCGGAGACATCGGCGCTCGCTAGAAACGGCGCGACAGGAAAGATGCGGCAAAATTCAACAGCGAAAATGCGCCGATGTCTATACAGCCCTATACCGTTTTCGAACAGTTAACGGTGAACGCCACCCCGGCCATTTTCACCCCGCTTGCGCGGCAAGCCAAGTTGTATATACATATTCATACAAGAGGAGTTTTCAGCCGGTTTCGCGCGCGCCGACGACGGTCGGCCCGCGCACGGGAGAGGAGCGAGCAATGACAGCGAAAGACGAACGGGCATACCAGATCAACCCGGGCAACGTGCCGCTTGCCGCCTGGCGCGACATCTATTTCGGCGCCACCGTGACGCTGGACCCGGCGGCGCGGTCGAAGGTCGAGACCGCCGCACGGGTGATCGACGAGATCATCGCCAAGGGCGAACCGGTCTACGGCATCAACACCGGCTTCGGCAAACTGGCCAGCGTCCGCATCGCCGATGACGACCTCGCGCGGTTGCAGCGCAACATCGTCCTGTCGCACGCCGCCGGCGTGGGTGAGCCGCTGCCGGTGCCGGTGGTGCGGCTGATCATGGCGCTGAAGATAGCGAGCCTCGCCCAGGGCGCATCGGGCGTCCGCTGGCAGACGCTGGAGCATCTGCTGCGCTGCCTGCAGGACGATCTGGTTCCGGTCATCCCGGCGCAGGGTTCCGTCGGCGCCTCCGGCGACCTGGCACCGCTCTCGCATATGACGGCGGCGATGATGGGCGTCGGCGAATTCATCGTTGCCGGCACCAGGACCGATGCGACGGCAGCGCTGGCGGCCAAGGGCCTCGCGCCGCTCGTGCTCGGTCCCAAGGAAGGACTGGCCCTTCTCAACGGCACGCAGGTATCGACAGCCATGGCGCTGGCCGGGCTTTTCGAAGCCGAACGGGTGTTCGAGGCAGCCCTGGTTGCCGGCGCGCTCAGCGTCGATGCCGCCAAGGGGTCGGACGGCCCGTTCGATCCGCGCATCCAGGCGCTGCGGCGCCATCGCGGCCAGATCGAAGTGGCCGACGCCTTGCGCCGGCTAATTGCCGGCTCCCCCATCCGCCAGTCGCATCTGGTCGGCGATACGCGGGTGCAGGACCCCTATTGCCTGCGTTGCCAGCCGCAGGTGATGGGCGCAAGCCTCGATCTTCTGCGCCAGGCGGCCGCCACGCTTGCCGACGAAGCCAACGGCGTCTCCGACAATCCGCTTGTCTTCACCGACACCGGCGAGGTCATTTCCGGTGGCAACTTCCATGCCGAGCCGGTGGCTTTCGCCGCCGACATGATCGCCATGGCGCTCTGCGAGATCGGCTCGATTTCAGAGCGGCGCATCGCCATGCTGGTCGATCCGGCGCTCTCCGGCCTGCCGGCCTTCCTCACGCCGGTTCCCGGCCTGAATTCGGGTTTCATGATCGCGCAGGTAACGGCCGCCGCACTGGTTTCGGAAAACAAGCAGCGCGCCTATCCGGCCAGCGTCGATTCCATCCCGACATCCGCCAACCAAGAAGATCACGTCTCGATGGCAGCGCATGGCGCCCGGCGCTTGTCGGCCATGGCGGAAAACACCGCCAATGTCATCGGCATCGAGGTTCTCGCGGCGGCGCAGGGCTGCGATTTCCACGCGCCGCTGGTTTCCAGCCCGGCGCTGGAAGAGGCCCGCGGTCGCATCCGCGCCGACGTGCCGACGCTGACGGAGGACCGCTATTTTGCGCCCGACATGGCGGCCGCGACCCGGCTGGTCACCAGCGGTGCGCTGGCCCGCAGCACCGGCCTCGCGCTGCCGTCGATCTGCGATTGAGGAATTGCAACACTCCCGTGAACGCGGGTTCACGGGAGTGATTTATCCTGTTCTTTTTGTTGCGTTGGCCGACGCCGAGGCTATCCCGCTTCGGCTGGCAATGTCCTAGAACAGGGCGTCGGCGAAGAGATCTTCATCCTCGTCGCCGGACGAGGCCGCCGGTGCGGCGACCGCTTCCACTGCCGCGCTGCCCGCGGTCGCCGGCAGGAAGGCCTGGTGGACGTTGCGTTCCTGCACCATCGTGTAGGTGCGGTAGATCTTCTGGCCGAGTTCGGCGGCCTTGTCTTCCAGATCGGAGATGTCGGCGATATCGGAGCCGGCCATGGCGGCCAGTTCCGAGGCGCATTGCGTCAGCACGTCGCCGAGTTCGCTCTCGAAGTCGAGCTTGCGGATCGACTGGCTCACCTGGTTGAAAACCTCCTGTCCTTCCCGAGCGAGTTCGGCGAGGTTTTCCTCCATGGTGTTTCCGGCGTCGCGGATGGTCGAAAGCGCCTGGGCCAGCGGCCGGTCGATCATATCCGCGCCCCCCTTGTCGTCGGCGGAAAGGGTGCGCGAGGCGCCCTCCAGCGTGTTCAGCTGCGCGACGACCGTATCGGCCGATCCTTCGAGCTTGCTGGCGAAAACCCGCAGTTCCCCGGTGACGACGTTGATCGGCTTGCCCTCTTCGCCGAGACGCGAGCAGCGCAGGTTGGTGTTCAGCGCCATGTAGTGGATATCGGTCTTGATGGCGCGGATCACGGCGATGCCGGCAAGCAGGTCCTGCGCAGTGCCGGTGGTCGATGCTGCAACCTCGTCGGCCTCGTGGGAGGCATCCTTCACACGCCCTACAAGCGAGCATGCGGCCTCGACGCTGTTTTCCAGCGCTTTCAGGAAGTTGTTCTCTGCGCCGCCCTCGCTTTCGCGGGTCATCGCGTCACGCAGCGTCAGGATCTGCCTTGTGTCGTCGACGAAGCTCGACATGTTCTTGACGACGTTGCGGCTTTCGCGCTGGAAATCCGTGACCATCTCGGTCAGCTGCGCCGCATTCATGTGGTAGAGAACGTTCTTCAGCCTCTCCTTGGCGTCATGGTTCAGGTCGGCATCGTTCTCGACCAGTTCCTCGAACAGCTGGAAGCTGCTCTGCACGTGCTCGATCCGCTGGCGGGTGATGTCGCCCACCTGCAGGGCAGACAGCACGGTGGCGATCTTCGTCTGCACGCCGCGGGCGAGCTTCGAGACGTCCTGCGCCAGCGACGCCAGCCGCTTGTGGTGAAGACCGATCTTGCCGGCATCGGTGTTCAGGTCGGCGACGATGCGCGGCACCGTCTCGCCATATTCCGCGACGATGGTCGCGGCAAAACCCCGCGCCCGCTGCAGCTGCGCATCAAGCGTTTTCAACTGTGCGGCGAACTTGTTGACTTCCGCCGTGCCGGAGTGAATGCGCTCCAAGATCTCCTCGGCGAAGCCGGAAAACTCGGCAATGCCCGCGCCGGTGATCTTGACGGTGATGGCGAAGGTCCGCAGGTACCGCATGGTTTCCTGCATATCAGCGACATGGCTGTGCATGTTGCCGGTCGCTTCCGCCAGCGTCGCGAAATTCTTCTGTCGCCGCCCCTCCAGCGCCGGAAGACCGCCCAGCTGGGCCGCCGTGTTCATGATGCCGCCGACCGTTTCCGACGTCGTCTTCTCGTCCAGCGTGTTGGTCAGCCGGTCGAGCGAGCCGATCAGCTTGTTGATGACGTCCATGATGGAAAGTAGAACCGCACCGCCATCGAGAAAACGACTTTCAACCTGGCTGTGGGCGGCCGAGAGCATCGCATCGAGACTGGATCTTTCGAAGTATTCGTCGTTGTTTTTTGAAAGAGCGTTGATCGGCACGGCTATACCTTCGCATAATTGCTTGAATGACTTTAACCTAGCTTCGACCGGGAAAAATCTGGTAAATCAGAGCGAAGTTTTTGGCTAAAAACTGCGTAAATATGGTCATTTCGGGCACCATTCGCCCGTTAACTTTAACAGCCGTTAAATAAAATCCGCAAAATTCCACCTTTTCTTGAAAACGAGAATTTTTACTATTTTTATACGCTAGACAAGAAATAACCTGTAATAATTTGTAGCAACTTTTCCTTAAGAACCGCAGATCTAGCCCGCCCTTTTTACCCTTTGTTAAGGATGCGATGGAACCATTATAGGCGATTTGTAGCGCTCTCACTGCTCTCGGGGATCGGAATGACGCAAGCTAAAGAAGCGAATATCAAGATCGATATCCCGGCCAGGGCAAATATTCGAAATATAGCCGAAACGCATACTGCCGTTCTTGCTTCGCTTCTCGAAGCACAAGCGGTCGAGATCGACTTGTCTGATTGCAACGATGTCGATCTCAGCTTTCTTCAGATGATCGAGTCGGCCCGGGTTTACGCACAATCGGCAGGAAAGACGGTGAAGCTTTCGTCGCCCGCCGATGGCGTCGTTCTCGAGACGTTGAAGCGCGCCGGATTCTTGGATGAAATCACGCCGGAAGACGCAAGGTTCTGGCTACACCGCGAGGAAATGTAAATGAGTGCCCGTATTCTGACCGTCGATGACTCCGCGAGCATCCGTTTGACAACCCGCGTTGCGCTTTCCAACGCGGGTTATGCCGTTTCCGAAGCCGTCAACGGCCAGGAGGGCATGGACAAGGCGCAGGCCGAGCAGTTCGACCTCATCGTCACCGATCTCAACATGCCGATCATGGACGGCCTGACGATGATCGAATCGCTGCGCAAGATCCCGAGCCAGACCGGCATCCCGATCATCTTCCTCACCACCGAATCCGACGCCGACCTCAAGGCGCGCGCCAAAGCTGCCGGTGCGACGGGCTGGCTCACCAAGCCGTTCGACCCGGAAAACCTCGTCAAGATCGTCAAGAAGGTCCTCGGCAGATGAGTTTTCCCGACCCGATACAGGTCTTCAAGACCGAAGCCGCCGAACTGCTGGAGCAGATCGAGACCGGCCTTCTCGATCTGACCTACGACCTGACCAACAAGGACCAGATCGACGCCGTGTTCCGCGGCCTTCACACGTTGAAGGGTTCGGGCGCGATGTTCGGTTTCGACGCGCTGGCAGCCTTCACCCATCATTGCGAAACGGCGTTCGACCGCGTCCGCAAGGGAGAAGTGACGGCAACGGAAGAGCTGATCTCCGTCGTGCTGGAAGCCAGGGACCATATGCGCGCCCTGGTGGAAAACCCGAATGCCGAGCACGATGCGGTCAGCACCCGGCTGCTCGCCGACCTGCACCGCGCGGTCGAGGCCCTCGACAAGGCCGGCGCAGCACCCGCAAAGGCTTCCGGCCCGAAAGAAACGCTCTGGCGCATCCGCTTCGGCCTGCCGCGCAACGCCATGGCCAACGGCACCAATCCGCTCGGCCTGCTGGACGAACTGCGCGATCTCGGTCCCTGCAAGATCAGGGCCGACCTTTCGGACATCCCGGCGCTCGATGCGCTGACGCCGTCCGACCTTTACATTTCCTGGCACGTCGAGGTCACCACGGCGCAGCCGAAATCGATGATCGAGGATGTCTTCATCTTCGTCATGGACGAAATGCAGATCGAGATCACCGCGATCGACGCCGGCAAGGCGGCCGCTCCGGCCCCTGCTCCCGCTCCGCAAAAAGCCGCAGCCCCCGCTGCCGCAGCTCCTGTCGTCGAGGCCCCGAAGCCGGTTGTACAGGAAACCGCGTCCGTCCCGGCCGTTCGTGACACAAGCGCAGCCGCGGCCTCTGCGGCCGATCCGAAGCAGAACCGCGCCGCCGAAAGCGTGCGCGTGCCGGCGGAACGTCTCGACGAACTGATGGACCGCGTCGGCGAGCTGGTCATCGCCCAGTCGCGCCTGCGCCAGCTGGCCGGCCGCAACGCCGATATCCAGTTGCGCGCCGTCTCCGAAGACATCGAGCGCCTGTCCGGCGAGTTGCGCGATACGATGATGGTACTGCGCATGGTGCCGGTCGCCACGCTGTTCGGGCGCTTCCGCCGTCTCGTCCACGATCTCGCCCGAGAAACCGGCAAGGTGATCGAACTGATCACCGAAGGCGAAACCACCGAGGTCGACAAGACCGTGATCGAACGGCTTGCCGATCCGCTCGTCCATCTCGTCCGCAACTCGGTCGACCACGGGCTGGAAACGCCCGAGATGCGGCGTGCCGCCGGCAAGCAGGAGGCCGGAAAGGTCATCCTGTCGGCCCGCCAGGCCAGCGGCGAAGTCATCATCACCATCAAGGATGACGGCCGCGGCATCGACCGCGACCGGGTTCGCGCCAAGGCGGAATCCTCCGGGCTGATCCAGCCGAATGCGGCTCTGACGGACCAGGAAATCTTCCAGCTCATCTTCCAGCCGGGCTTTTCCACGGCGCAGACCGTCACCAACCTCTCCGGCCGTGGCGTCGGCATGGATGTCGTCAAGCGCACCATCGATGCGCTGCGTGGCACCATCGAAGTCGCCAGCTTCCCCGGCGAGGGGTCGGAAATCTCGCTGCGCATCCCGCTCACGCTTGCAATCATCGAGGGCCTGCTGGTGCGCGTCGGCGGCGGACGCTACGTCATTCCGCTTTCGGCGGTCGAGGAATGCCTCGAACTGTCGCTCGAGGAAGACCTGCGCTCGCGCGGCCGGTCGTTCATCTCGCTGCGCGACAGCCTGGTTCCGTTCATCCGCCTGCGCGACCTCTTCCACACCGGCACGAAACCCGACCCCTACCAGAAGGTCGTGGTCATCTCCACCGGTTCGGAACGGGTGGGCCTCGTCGTCGACCAGATCATCGGCGACCACCAGACGGTCATCAAGTCCATGTCCAAACTGCACCATGACGTCGCGACGTTCTCGGGTGCGACCATCCTCGGCGATGGCAGCGTCGCCCTCATTCTCGATGTCGTCCATCTCGTGGCGGCCGGACAGCAGCAGGAGGCGCAGATGCGTATAGCAGGATGAGCCAGGCCCTTAGAAAAGTATCCGAAACCGTCTGGAGCGAAGGCGAGGAACTGGAAGTCCTGACCTTCGACATCGCCGGAGAAACCTTTGCGCTCGAAGCCGTCAGGGTTCGCGAAATCCTCGACCTGCTGCCGGAAACCGTTGTTCCCGGCGCCAAGGCCTTCGTCGGCAGCGTCCTGAATTTTCGCGGGCGGGTGATCCCGCTGGCCGATATCCGGCTTGCCTTCGGCATGGAGGCCACCAAGCAGACGATCGACAGCCGCATCATCGTCATCGAATTCGACATCGAAGGCGAAGCGACGCTGATCGGCATCCGCACCGACAAGGTCAACGAGGTCACGACGCTGGCCAAGACGTCGAGCGAACTGCCTCCGAGCGTCGGCATGAAATGGCGGCCGGACTTTATTTCCTGCCTGGTGAAGCGCGGTAGCGACTTCATCATCCTTCCAAACTTGCAAGCAATTTTCTCGACATCCCACGACAGCTGACTGTGTCGCAAAAATAAGAGGTTACAGCATGCGCGTGACGATCAAACTCAAATTGGCAATGGCTTTCGCCGCCGTCATCCTTCTGCTGATGGGCACGGCCGCCTACGGAATCATGAGCCTCGGCAATCTCAACCAAAGCCTGTCCGACGTGCTCGACGGGCCGGCCAAGCGCCTGCAGTTATCGCAGATGCTCAATATCGAGCAGCTGCAGATGATCCGCCAGCAGAAGAACGTGCTGACGGCAACCTCCGGCGAGGAAATTGCCTCCGCCGTCGGCAAGGGCGACTCGGCCCGCAAGGAGTTCGACGCCCACCTGACGGAGGTCGAGGCGCTGGCAACGGAACAGGGCAAGGCACTCTGGGCGCAGTTGCGCGTCCAAGCCGCCGATTTCCGCAAATATGACGACCAGATCCGCGACTTCGTCCGTTCCGGCAATGCCAGCGCGGCACTTCAGCTTTCCGCCGGCGCAGCGCGTACCGTCACGAACGATATCGACAAGGTCCTCACCGATGTCGCGGCCCTCGAACTGAGCCGTCTGGATGCGGCAAATACCGAAGCGGAAGCCCAGTTCGTCAGCACGCGCACGATCATGCTGGCGGTAACCGGCGTCGCATTCCTCATTGCGGTTGCTGCCGCGCTTTGGATTTCCATGACGCTCAGCAAGGGCCTGCAGCGCGCAGTGACCTCCGTGCGCGAAGTGGCCGAAGGCGACCTGACGAAGATGGCCGAAATCACCAATCGTGACGAAGTCGGCGAACTGCTCGGCCACGTCAACATGATGATCGAGCGCCTGCGCGGCGTTGTGGGTGACGCACTTGCTGCCTCCGACAACGTCTCGGCCGGCAGCCAGGAACTGTCGTCGTCCTCCGAACAGGTGTCGCAGGGCGCGACCGAGCAGGCAGCGTCGGCCGAAGAAGCTTCCGCCTCGATGGAGCAGATGGCCGCCAACATCAAGCAGAACGCCGACAACGCCGCCCAGACCGAAAAGATCGCCCGCCAGTCCGCCAAGGATGCCGAGATCAGCGGCGAAGCCGTCAACCGCGCCGTCGGCGCCATGCGCACCATCGCCGAGAAGATCTCCATCGTCCAGGAAATCGCCCGCCAGACCGACCTGCTCGCCCTGAACGCCGCCGTCGAGGCGGCCCGCGCCGGCGAACACGGCAAGGGTTTTGCCGTCGTCGCGTCGGAAGTGCGCAAGCTCGCCGAGCGCTCGCAATCGGCCGCCGCCGAAATCAGCGCCATGTCCGGCGACACGGTCAAGGCCGCCCAGGAAGCCGGCGACATGCTCGGACGCCTGGTGCCGGATATCCGCAAGACCGCCGAACTGGTGGCCGAGATCACCGCCGCCTGCCGCGAGCAGGATATCGGCGCATCGCAGATCAACGAGGCGATCCAGCAGCTCGACAAGGTGACGCAACAGAATGCCGGCGCCTCCGAACAGATGTCGGCAACCTCGGAAGAACTGGCGGCCCAGGCCGAAGAACTGCAGGCTTCCATCGCCTTCTTCCGCGTCGAAAGCGCCAAGGGCCGTGCGGCACAGAAGCCGGCACCGGCAGCGAGTACGGCCCGTGCAAGCGCCCCGGCGCGCAAGCAGCAGCCAAGCCGTGCGCAGGCCTCGTCGAATACGGTAGCCGCCCAGCAGGCCCGCGCCAGAGGATTTGCGCTCGACCTGTCGCATGGCGGCCCTGATCAGGACGATCAGGACTTCCGCGAAAGTGCCTGACACCTTTGCGAATTTTTTGCCCGGCCTTCCATCGAAGGCAAGGCCGGGCATCTGGAGAAACTCCAACGTGTGTATGCGTTGGCGTCGCCAAGCTGACCTGAAACGAGGAGTGGATGTGCCGCTCCGCTTGCGACGTCTCTAACGACCGTTTTGTTCCGGCAAGGAACACACGCCACGCTACACACTTTGGGGATTTCAATGCGCTTCACTATCAAACTGAAACTGGCGATTGCTTTCGTCATCATTATTCTCATGATGGCCGGCACCTCCGGTTACGGCCTCATGAGCCTGAACTCGCTCAACAATGCGATCAGCGACGTCATTGCTGGTCCGGCGGCTCGTCTCGAAGCCGCACAAAACCTCAACAGCATCCAGCTTCGGATCGCCCGCGCGCAGATGAACCTCGCAGCGGCAACCAATACGGAAGACGCACAAAAATACATCGACGCCAGCGATCGCAATCGCAAAACTTTCGACGAAACCGTCAATTGGCTTATTGGCGCAGCATCGACTGAGGCCGGTAAGCAGGGCTGGATGGAAGTCGATCAGCTCGGTGACGAAGCATTTGCAATCGACGACAAGATCCGCAACTTGATGCGCTCCGGTAACCCGACCGAAGCCATCCGTCTCGCGACAAACGACGGACGCGCGATCATGGACAAGATCGGCGAACTCATCGAGACGCGCGTTACGGCGAACAAAGGTCAGATGAAACAGGCCGACGCCGATACCAACGAGCAATACGCGAATACCCGCAACTTCATTCTCGGCCTGTCCGGCGTGGCCCTCCTTATCGCGATCGGTGCCGCCTTCTGGATCGCACTCGGAATCAGCACCGGCCTGAGAAAAATCGGGCAGGTCGCAGATGCAGTGGCGATCGGCGATCTGAATCAACGCGTCGAAATCAAGACGAACGACGAGATCAAGGATCTGGTCGACACCATCAACGTCATGACCGGCAATCTGCGCAACACCGCTGCTGTCGCCGACCAGATCGCCGACGGCGACCTGACGGTGTCCCCTAAGCCGCTCTCCGAAAAGGATACGCTCGGCCTCGCCCTCGAACGGATGGTCGAGCGCCTGCGTGGCGTGGTGGGTGATGCCCTGTCGGCCGCCGACAACGTCTCGGCCGGCAGCCAGGAACTGTCGTCGTCCTCCGAGCAGGTCTCTCAAGGTGCGACCGAACAGGCAGCGTCGGCCGAAGAGGCCTCCGCCTCGATGGAGCAGATGGCCGCCAACATCAAGCAGAACGCCGACAACGCCGCCCAGACCGAAAAGATCGCCCGCCAGTCCGCCAAGGATGCCGAGATCAGCGGCGAAGCCGTCAACCGTGCCGTCGGCGCCATGCGCACCATCGCCGAGAAGATCTCCATCGTCCAGGAAATCGCCCGCCAGACCGACCTGCTCGCCCTGAACGCCGCCGTCGAGGCCGCCCGCGCCGGCGAACACGGCAAGGGTTTTGCCGTCGTCGCTTCGGAAGTCCGCAAGCTCGCCGAGCGCTCGCAATCGGCCGCCGCCGAAATCAGCGCCATGTCCGGCGACACGGTCAAGGCCGCCCAGGAAGCCGGCGACATGCTCGGACGCCTGGTGCCGGATATCCGCAAGACCGCCGAACTGGTGGCCGAGATCACTGCGGCCTGCCGCGAGCAGGATATCGGCGCATCGCAGATCAACGAGGCGATCCAGCAGCTTGACAAGGTGACGCAGCAGAATGCCGGCGCCTCCGAACAGATGTCGTCGACCTCGGAAGAACTGGCGGCCCAGGCCGAAGAACTGCAGACTTCCATCGCCTTCTTCAAGGTCGAGACGAGCAATGGCCGTGGTGCGAGCATCGCGTCGAAGGCGGCACGCCCGATCAAGCAGGTCGCCAAGCCCCACAAACCCGCGCCGTCTCAGAGCGTTTCAGCGCAGCAGGCCAGGATCAAGGGTTTTGCGCTGGATCTGGCCCAGGGTGGCCCGGATCAGGACGACCATGCCTTCCGGGAAAGCGCCTGACCGCAGAGCGAACCGGACAGGCCGCCACGGGAGGCGGCTTGTCCATAAAAAAATGGATCGGCAAGCCTGATCCCCAGACAGACATTTCGTATTCCGCGAGCAGCGGCAATAGCCAAGGAAATTTTCGATGCGCATTACGATCAAACTTAAACTGGCCGGCGCTTTCACGCTGCTGATCGTCCTCCTTGTGAGCTGTGTCCTGCTCGGCATCCGGGGGCTGCAAACGATGGACGGCCTGAAGGATTCGCTGATGGCGGGTCCGATCCATCAGGATGACATCGCCAACGATCTGGCGGCCTCCTTCGATGGCCTCGGACTGGCTGAAGGCGATCTGCTGCTCGCGACCACTGCCGAACGGACGAAAAAAGCGCTGGAGACGATTGCGGCGGAACGCAAGTCCTTCACCACGGCCCTTGAGGCGGGCGAATCCAGCGCATCGGCAGAATTCAAGCCGAAATGGGCGGAAATCCGTGATTTCTGGGACGACTATCAGAGCCTCAACGATCGCATTCGCGACCTGACGCTGTCAGGCCAGCGTGACGCCGCCCTCGAACTCAACCAGAACGAAGGCAGCGCGGCATCCGATCGCATGGATCAGATGACGGAAGCGCTGGCGGAACTCACCGAAGCGAGCATCACGGCGTCCGACGCCGCCTCCGAGGCCACCTACAATTCCACCTTCAACCTGCTGACGATCGTCGCTTCTGTCGCCTTCGTCCTGTCGGTCGGCGCCGCATTGTGGATCGCGATCGGTATCAACCGCGGCCTGCGGACGATCATCCAGGCAACCAATGCCGTCTCCATCGGCGACCTCGACCAGAAGATCGCCGTTCGGTCCAACGACGAAATCAAGGATCTGGTGGACACGGTCAACGTCATGACCGGCAACCTGCGGGAGACTGCCGGCATCGCCAATCGCATCTCCGCCGGCGATCTCGCCGCCGAAGCAAAGCCGCTGTCCGACAAGGATACGCTCGGCCACGCCATGCAGAACATGCTCGTCAACCTGCGCGCCACTGCCGAAATCGCCAACCGGATCGCGGAGGGTGATCTGGCCGTCACCCCGAAGCCGCTGTCGGACAAGGACATGCTCGGCACGGCCATGCTCAGCATGGTGACCAACCTGCGGGCAACCGCCCATGTCGCCAACGAGATTGCCGATGGCGACCTGATGGCCACGCCGAAACCGCTGTCGGACAAGGATACGCTCGGCATCGCGTTGCAAAGCATGGTCGAGCGCCTGCGCGGCGTGGTGGGTGACGCACTTGCTGCCGCCGACAACGTCTCGGCCGGCAGCCAGGAACTGTCGTCGTCCTCCGAGCAGGTCTCCCAGGGTGCGACCGAACAGGCAGCGTCGGCCGAAGAGGCTTCCGCCTCGATGGAGCAGATGGCCGCCAACATCAAGCAGAACGCCGACAACGCCGCCCAGACGGAAAAGATCGCCCGCCAGTCCGCCAAGGATGCCGAGATCAGCGGCGAAGCCGTCAACCGTGCCG
>NZ_QFBC01000014.1 GCF_003122325.1 Rhizobium album | reverse complement strand
GGGGCCTTCCTTCCCCGATCTTCGTGCAGAAAAAGGCAGCCGAAGCACGCGCTGACAAGATGAGGGCCAAGGGGCAGGCCGTCGATATGGACGCGCTCATTCGCATGGAGCCGGATCGCGGCGTCACCAATGTCCGCAAGCTCACCCTGCCGCATTGGAAGCGCTGGTTCGGTGTAGACCATCGCTGCATCGTTCCCGTTACGACATTTGCCGAACCGGATCCGCAAGCCCAAGAACCCGGCGGTAAGGTTCCGAACGCCTGGTTCGCGCGCGACGAGCAAAAGTCTCTGATGTTCTTTGCCGGCATCCATGTGCCGGGCTGGCAGAGCGTCCGTAAGGTCAAAGATGGGCTGACGACGGATGATCTCTACGGTTTTCTGACCACCGATCCAAACGGGCTGGTGAAGCCGATCCATGAGAAGGCCATGCCGGTCCTGCTGCTGACAAAGGAAGAAACGGAGGTCTGGATGCGGGCGCCGTGGGATGAAGCAAAAGATCTGGCTCGGCCCCTGCCAGACGATGCGCTGATCATCGCCTCGCATGAGCCCTACGGATCGTCGATCGTTTCGAAATCCGGCGAGGTCGTCCAGCAGGGCAGCCTGATCTAGGCAGGGCGACTCGGCTACGTGTAAGTGCGATCTTCACATCCTGCTTCCGCCTCATCTCCAAGATGATGCTCTATTGCCTTTCCGGTTACCTGCACCCATTGGTGCTGCCGCCGCTCGAAGATCGATCGTTGCGGTACCGGGAAATCCGGATCGGCAAACGCGCCGACCGGTATCGCCACAACGTCTGGAAGAACTTCGTTTTCATAGAAGACGGTCGAGCCACAGGTGGGGCAGAAGAAATAGGTCGCCTTCTCTCCACTCTCGCCAATTCGCTCCCAACGCATGTGGGAACCCTCGAGGGTGACGAGGTCCTTGCGAAACCGTGCCTGGACAGCAAATGCGCTGCCGGTGCGCCGCTGACATTCCAGGCAATGGCAAACAGAGACGCGGAGGGGGTCGCCCTCGCACCTGGCTACCAGGCCACCGCATCTACATGACGCAATCCGCATATCGCTTGCCTCCAATGCGTTCGCAGCTGGTCAACTTCTCTGTGCCGATCAGGCCGAGGTCCGCCGGTGAAATATCGTCGCCTCCAAACAAGGGAACCGGCGAGCAGGGACCGCCAATGCGAGCGGTCGCCGTACATCCGCCTAGCTACCATTCGGTCGAATAACGACCTTGACGCATCCATCTTCCTTATCCCGAAAGGTCTTGTAGGCTTCCGGACCTTCCTCCAGCCCGATCCTGTGTGTGATCAGGAAGGATGGATCTATCTTGCCTTCGACGATCAGATTGAGAAGTGGCTCCAGATAGCGCTGGACATGGGTCTGTCCGGTTTTCAGGGTTAGTCCCTTGCCGACAAGGGCCCCGAGTGGTGCGGGAACAGCCGGCCCGACGAACACGCCCGGAAGCGATACGGTCCCACCCGGTCGGCAGGCAAGGATCGCTTGGGCGAGAGCGTACGGCCGCTCCGTCGACGTCAGTTTTGTTTGAAGCGTTTCCATCACGCCGCCTGCCCCATGACTTTCCATTCCGACCGCCTCGATGACGGCGTCCGGACCAAGCCCGTTGGTGATGGCGAGAATACGCTCCTGCAGGTCCTCATCCGCATAATCGAGCGTTTCCGCACCGGAGGCTCTGGCGAGGGCCAATCGCTCAGGCACGGTATCGATGGCAATGACCCGCTCCGCGCCCAGCAAGAAGGCCGACTTGATCGCAAACAGGCCGACCGGACCGCAGCCGAACACAGCCACTGTCTGGCCCTGTTTGATGTCGCAGTTTTCGGCGGCCATGTAGCCGGTTGGAAATATGTCGGAGAGGAACAGGACCTGTTCGTCGCTCAGGCCGTCAGGCACAACGATCGGGCCAACATCGGCATAAGGAACGCGCAAATATTGCGCCTGGCCGCCCGGAAAACGGCCGTACATTTCGGAATAACCGAACAGGCCAGCGGTCGGATAGCCGATCTGCTTTGCCTGCTCCGCGCCCGCAGGGTTCGAGCGCTCGCAAAGAGAGAACTGCCCCCATTTGCACTGCCGGCACTCACCACAGGAGATTGTGAAGGGCACGACGACGCGGTCGCCGATCTTGAGTTTGGAATTGCCGCGACCGACTTCAACGACCTCCCCCATCGTCTCATGGCCCATCACATCACCCGCATGCATGCCGGGAACGAAGCCGCCGTAGAGATGCAGGTCGGAGCCGCAGATGGCGCAGCTTGTTACCTTGATGATGGCGTCGCGATCATCTTGAATGATCGGATCGTCGACCTGTTCGCAGCGAATGTCTCCGCTTCCGTGCCATGTCAGAGCTTTCATGTCGTGTTCCTCCGATTGTCTTTGCGTTACAGACAAAATGCCGAAGCGGTGGTCGCAGCCGGCTAGAGCTGCGCGTCAATTGAAACTGCGGGCGACGGGGCATCCCAGGACCACAGATTACGGCTCATGTTACGGGCGGCTGTATCGCGAGCCCGTTCCACGTTTCGAATTCGCGCCAGACAAATGCGAGGGAAACCGGCTCAGCGATGAGCCGGTTTCCAGACATCACTTCTTATCGAATGCCTTTGTCAGGTCATTGACGGCAAAGTCCTGGGCACGCCGCGCATCGTCGAGGACGGCATCCATGCCGAAGAACTCGTGCGTCACGCCTTCGTTGTTCATGTAGGTGGTCGTGACACCCGCTGCCTTCAGCTTTTCCGCCAGCATCACACCGTCAGACATCAGCGGATCGATCTCTGCGGTGATGATCGTTGCCGGCGGAAGGCCCTTGAGATCGGCCTTGGTCGTTAGATTGAGCATCGGGTTCATGGCATCTTCTGGCTTGGCGAGCACCTTGCCGACGAACCAGCCCATGCCGCCCTTGGACAAGGGCATGGCATTCTGATTGGCGATGTAGGAGGGCGTGTTCATGTCAGTACCAGTGACGGGATAGACGAGCAGCATGTGCACCGGCATCTGAACTTTCTGATCACGCGCCATGATCGCGACATTGGCGGCCAGATTGCCCCCCGCGCTTTCGCCGGCCACGGCGACACGGGCCGGATCGCCGCCAAAACTTGCTGTCTTTTCCAGGGCCCACTTGTAGGCTGCAAAGGAATCAGCATGGGCTGCCGGGAACTTGGCTTCCGGCGCATGACGATATTCGACGCTGACGACGATCGCCTTGGCCTTCGACGCCAGCGCAAGTGCCGAGGATTCGTAGGTGTCGATATTGGCGATCACCCATCCGCCGCCGTGGTAGTAGACGATGACCGGTAGCGGGCCGGGACCGGCATTCTCGGGCGTATAGATCCGGACCGGCTGAGTGCCGCCCTCGATCGGATAGGTCATGTCCTGCTTCTTGACCGCTGGCATGGGGACCATCTTGCCCTCGTCCTTAAGGACAGCCTTGACCGCATCCGCCGGCGATGGCTGGGTGCGGGCTTCCTCGACGCTGCGCGACTCGATTGGCTTTGCACCGAGCTCCTGCATCTTCTTGAGGACGAGAACCATGTCCTCCTTGTCGGCGCGCTTCATCGTGCCGCTGTCCGGCGTTTCCGCCAGAGGATTGGGTTTTGGCTGTTCCTGTGCAAACGCAGATGGCGCTGCGAAAAGCGCGGTGCTGGCGATCAGGTGCGCGGAAAGGATGGATATACGAACTGAGTTCTTCATGTGAAAATCTTTCAAAGCTGTTGGGTGCGGGCGCGTTACGCGTCGAGTTCTTTGGTGATGCGCTTGCAGATCGCGACGTGTTCCTTGAACACCGCCAGCATCAGCATGCTCAGATGGCGCCCTTGGACCTCGGCATGGTCTGTCACGCCGGTCGAATTGTGAACAAAGGCGTCGGCGAGATCGCGCAGGTACTCGTGATTTTCGAGCTGGAGGCCGATATAGGCTTTGTCGAACGCCTTGCCTTTTCCGGCAGACACAACCTTTTCGACCATGCCATGCGCGTCCGCATCCATGCCCGGGCCCATCGCGCCGGTGTCCTTGAGAACCATGTTGACAGTGATGGCTTCACCCAGCTCGAAACCGGCAAACTCAAGCGAGTTCTTCTGGGTGGCTTTTTCCGAAGCGACCTGCGAGGTGGCGAGCGAGATTTCGGCGCGACCGATCACGGTCGAATAGAACTGCGCAGCGGTTTTGACATCTGCAAACGACGTGACCGGCATCGCCGCCATCGGGGTTGCAGCCAAAACAGGGCGCGTCTGCGCCAGAATGATGGGGGCTGCGCCAACGGCCACGAAGCCAGTCAGAATTGTACGGCGGTCCATATTAATGCTCCGGATAGATTCAACGTCTGGACGCGGCTACCCAGCAGCGAAACAGCTGTTTTATAATAAGGATGAGTTTTGACAGGAATTGTCAGAGTGCTCGTGACTTAAACCTCAAGCTGCTGTTTAAGTTCCAGCTGATGATTGGCACCTGACATAAGATTGTCGGCTCCGGGCCCATCGGTCCGAGACCGTCAGGCCCAGAGAAGTTGTTGAGCCAATGATAGTGACCGAACCGGCGTGTGAGGAATTAGTGCCATCACCTGCCGGAACGGGCGCATTCTTACGGTTAAATGCCAAACGACACCAGCTTACAGGCGGATCTGGTGACGAGGATCGCGCGGCACAATTTGGCTAAACATAGATCTCCTATTCTGCAGAATCTTGTATTCCTCGCCTCCTCTCTTTCGACTTCGCCGATGATCTCGCCGCACGCAGCTCCTCGATCTCCGGCTGCCACCATCCGCGGAGCCGCTCGTACTCCCCCGGCCCGGCTTTCGCAGGCCATGTGTGGACGAGTTCCTCCAGCGTCGCCGACCGCCAGCCCGCCCAGACGTGCTCCTCGTCGGCGTCCGGATGATGCTCGGCCACCTCCACAGGATCGACGAGCTCGCCCGTGACCTCCGTGATGACGACGATCCCAAAGGCGGGTGTGGCCACAGGCCTGCCCAAAGGCGGAAGGTCGTCGCTCGGAAATGGCAGCCGCTTCTTCTTCCGCTCCGCTGTCCGACGCTTCGCTTTCGCCTCTTCCTCGGTGCCCTTCCGTGCCTCGGCTCGCTTCCGCCGCTCCTCGGGTTCGGCTCTTTTCGCGGCCTCTTCGATTGCCTCCCACCTGTGCTGAAGATCGTCGTATGACGCGTATGGCACCTCCCAGACCTTCTCGTCGCCGTTCCACCTTGCGAACGGAATCTGTCGCAGCTCATCGACGACGGTCCGGGAATACGGGGTGCGTATCCAGAAGCCGGTCGAAATAACTGCGAGGTACGGCGAGAGGATGGGTTCGAACTCGTAGGCGTCGCGGCCACGTTGCTGCCCGTAGGGATCGTGCCGGTCCATCTCGGAGGCCAGCCATCTGTCGATGCGACGCCGGGCGGTGCTGCCGGGGACCGTCCACGCCTGGAGGGTGTCCGACCAGCGGGCATTCGGGAAGGTCTCCCGGAACCGCGCGACGGTCATCCGGTCGAAGGGAAAGGAAATCGTCTCCTGCTTCGGCTCGTCGTCGCTCTTTGGTTTCGGAGTGCTCATATCTGCCTTATAGAGCGGCACCCGTCACCGGGTTGACGATTGGCGGCTCGCTCTCGTCCTTCTTGCCTGCGGGTTGCACCGAGGTCGGTGCCATGGATTCTTCGTCGGCCGGCTCTGGATTGGAAGGGGTCGGATGGACGTCGGCGGGGCGGCGCTGTTCCGGGGTGGCGTTGGTGTCATTCGTGCTCATCGGGGGTCTCCTGTTGCTGGTCTTACAACGCGCCGAACGAAGGTTCGTTCTGGTGTGCCGCTGACGGCCGGCAACTTTCTTAGGCGCCGGGCGTTATCCGCCGGAGGAGGAGCCGCCATGCAAACATCGCAGACGCGTCCGAATGCCGGAACCGACTTCATGTCAGATGCCGACGTCCTCGAGGCAGCCGGCGATCTTGTGGATGCCTTCCTTGCGACGGTCCGGGATCAGGCTCCAGGAAGCGACATCCTCGACACGGATCTTCTACCGAATACCAAGGCCCGTATTGAGAATGGGATACGCCTGGCAATTGTCACTGAACCTCGAGAACAGGTCCGTCGCCGACTTGTCGCGGCCGGACAGGTGCTTGCTCAGTTTCAGGACGACGTCGGCTCGAGGATCTCATTGCGGCCGGCCGTAGGCGACAGTGGAAACGGCCTGTTCGCTGCGATCACTTCGAGCCATCTGGAGCGACTTCTCGCAGCGATGGAGGCGGACCATTTGCGTCTGAGCGCGATGCTGCACGATGCCGATGTTGCGGCAGCGAAGCGTTTCGGGGCATGGGTGCCACCCGGGTTTCATGATGACGGCACCTACAATTGGCATGGACATGGTCGCGGACATTAATCTGGAGGAGCAGACGCAGGTATGCCAAGAATCTAAGAAGGGCACTCGATCCGTCATGGGGAGCGCCCTTCGCACCACGGACGGCAGCATGCCCCACGACGGTTAGGTCGGGCGCGCATTCGTCGATACAGGTGGTGAGCCTTTAGATGATGACTTGAACTGCGGATTTCAAGCGGGGGTCTTCGAAACCTCGCTGGCGTCGACGTGATCCTGCAGCATCTCACGGTCGAGGAGCACGTCGGTATTGCCCGCCTCGTGGTCAGGGTGAGATGCTTCGAACTCGACGTGATCCGGCAGTTGAAGTGCTTGGCGCGGGGTCATCAACCCGATTGGGGTCCGAACACCCTCGTCGCTCGTCACGGATATCTCTACGGTCGTTTTAGTCATGGTGATCCCTGCGTGCTCGGACGCGCAGAGCGGTCCTGTTGCGGTGAGGTCACGTCGGACAGGTCGGGTGCTCGCCTGGGATTTCGTTCCCCGCAGCGAGAAACCGGAAAAACCGCTGCGTCCACCATCTCCGTCACGTCCGGTTGACACGGCGCGATCTCTATTAGCACAACCTCCCCGAGCGACATGTGTTCCACAGCCCGCCGAAATCTTGTCTGTGCCTAGGAAATCAGGCCGCCGGCATGCGGAAGGTGAAGCAGGTTTCGTTCTCGTCCGACGTCACCTCGATCGTGCCGCCATGCGCCTTGGCGATTTCCGAGGCGATATAGAGACCGAGGCCGAGCCCCTGCATGCTCGGGCGCAGATCGCCGCGACGGAAGGGTTGGAACAGCCTGGAAATAGCCTCTTCAGGGATCGGAGTTCCGCCATTGCGGACGCAGATTTCAAGATGCCTGTCGTTCAGGCTCGCCGATATGCGGACCGGCTCCGTCTCGACGCCGTGGGTAAACGCGTTCGCGACCAGGTTCGAGAACATTTGGGCCAGCCGGAGATGGTCGACCGACACTGAAGCAGGCAGGCGGACGTCCACCGACACCTCGCGATCGGGATTGGCCAGCTTAAGCTCTTCGACGACATTGTTCAGTGTCGTCGCGAGATCGCCGTCTGCACGTTCGAGGACGATCCCTCCTCCCATGCGAGCCCGTGCCAGATCCATGACGTTGTCGACGAGACCAGCCATTCTGGAAATGCTGGACTTCATCAGCTTGAGGACAAGCGGGCTACGGGCCGTCCAGCCTTCCTTCAGCAGACGCGAGGTTCCGGCGTCGACGGCGGCGATGGGATTGCGCAAGTCGTGCCCGAGGACGGCAATGAACTGCTCGCGCAGCTCCGAAATGTCCTTCTCCCGATCGAGGGATTCCCGCGTCGCCGTCAACTGGGCGTCGGCATGGAGATGATGCGCGATGAGCTCCGCGAAAAGCTTGAACGAGCCAATCGTCTGCGGATTGTTCACCTTGGCTGGCTGAGGATCGATAGCGCAGAGCGTTCCGAAGAACTGGCCGTTCGGCAGGATGATCGGAATGGAGATGTAGCTTCGCAGACCGTAGATGCGCGGCGTGTGATGATCGCGGTAGAGCGGCTCCTCGGCGGCATCGTCGAACACGATGGGCTGACGATGCCCGCGGATTTCGTCGCAGAGCGTGCTCTGGACCGGAAGTTCGTCGCCGGCCTTCAGACCGAACCCGACATGGTCGAGGGACTGGCAGGTGATCCAGCGGTCCTCGGTTACCCGAGACACTGCAGCAAATCCCATTCCCGTCATGCGAAGGGCCACGTCAAGGATGGTTGGAACGGCCGCGATCCCGGCGACGCGCGCGATATCCTCTGCGAAGTCCTCCGATGCTGCCCCGGCCTCGTCCACAACCGGCTTCGCAGAATCGACAAGCGACCGGACCGCACGCGTCTTCTCGATTGCCATCGCCGCAGCGCCCGCGAGCGCCTCGAGGATATCGACTTCCCATTGTGCAGGCACGTAGACCCGCGACCAGTATGCACCCAGCGCGCCGATCGGGTCTTCTGCCCGCACGGGCGCCATCACCAGAGAGCGCACGAACGTGCCTGCGTAGAGTTCGTACGGGATGCGATCGTCCTTGGCGATGTCCGTCACCACCACGGTCTGACGGTTGATCATCGCCCAGCCGCTGATGCAGGCCGAAGCCGGGAACTTGCCGCCCTTCCAGAGAGGGCCGATGGCGTCTTCCTCGATATAGTGGCAGAGGTCGCCATCCCGGCGGATGATCGCGACGCCCTCGCAGCCGATCAGAGACCGCGTCGTCCTGCGAAGGACTTCGATCACGGCCTCAGGACTGTCGGCCTGCCCCATTGCCGCGATGGCCTTCGTCAGGCTGGCAAGCGGCGTCGAACCTTCGAATGATCTGGGGCTGCCGGAAATGGATTCCAAGAAAGCAGACATGGGTCGCTCCGGTTCGGGGCAGGAGCGGATTGTCTCCCAGCCGCCCGCGCCCTGGAAAGTCTGCGAACGATAGTTCCTATATACTTCAGATCACTATTTTTGTCCACGAACGAACGGGGCGATGTGGGGAGCCCACGAGGCAATGACCGGCGAGCGGCAACAAAAAAGGCCGGGGCGAAACCGCACCGACCTTCCTCATCCGCTATTCGTCCCTGCCAGTACATCCGTGGTCAAAGTCTAAAGCAAGTCCGGCGTTGCGAGCGGCAGATGGTTCCAGCGCTCGTCAGCAATGCCGACAGACAGTTATTTAGGAAGGCATTGCGTTGGTTTCAAGGCAACGACTAGACCGTTGGTACCGCAGCGTCCTGATGCACCAGCCCAGAACTCTTGAGCTCGACCCAGAATTCGTTCGGCATCTTGGTCTGCAGCGAATTCCAATCCTCCCTGATTTGACGGTCGCTGCCTGCACCCACGACAAGCGCAACGGCAACGTCGGGCGCGGCCGAGAACTGGATCGCGGCCGTGCGAAGATCAACGCCGTGGTTCTCGGCGACCTGACGCAGCTTGCGGCGCTTCTCGATGACTTCTGGCGGGATCTTGTAGTTTTCGGCACCGTAGTTGTACCGGGGGCTTCCGCCGATGAAGCCGGCGTTCAGGCTAGAGCCGATCACCAGGCCGACACCCTTCTCGCGCACCTTGGGAAATAGGTTCTCGACCGTGTCCGCGTGGTCGATCAGGGAATACTGGCGGGCGCACAGGCAGACGTCCGGATCGGCGTCTTCCATCACCTTCAGGATTGCCATCGGGGTGTTCACCCCGACGCCCCATCCTTTGATGATGCCCTCCTCCCGCATCTTCGACAGTTCCGGGAACGCGCCCTTGCGAGCGATCTCGTACTGCTCCTCCCACGGCCCCGGAAAGAAAGCGAAGTCCGGAGACAGATCGTGGACGAAGGCGACGTCGATCGCATCGATCCCCAGCCGCTGCAGGCTGTCCTCGATCGAGCGGCGGACGCCGTCGGCGGTATAGTCGATGACGAGATCGTTCGGAGAATCCGAGAGCGGATACATCTTCTCATGGCTGTTCGTCTTCGAGGCCTTCAGGAGCTTGCCGACCTTCGTCGACAGCAGAAAGTCATCTCGCTTCTGGTTATGAAGGAAGTGCCCGAACCGGCGCTCGGCGAGACCAAGCCCGTACCAGGGAGCGACGTCGTAGTAGCGGACGCCTACGTTCCAGGCCGTTTCCAGAGCGGCCTCGGCTTGCCTGTCCGTGATCTTGTTGAACTCGTTCCCGAGAGAGACGCCGCCCATCCCGAATTTGAACTCGGGCTTGTAGATGTCGCGGACGCGGCTTGAGAGTGCCATCGGCGGTTCCTTCCTGATTTTCGGCTACAGCGACAAAGGATGTCGTCGCGTCAGATCAGAACGATGCCGGAGCGGAATGGTTCGTCGAAAGTCGGGAAACACCTTCTGCGACTTTGAATCAAACTCTGAGCTCAGATTCCTAAGCCATTGAAAAATGATTCGTTTCGAGACGGAACGAATCACTCGCTCGCTCCTTTGATTCGCCATCCAAGTGATTCGGAGTAAAGCGTATGGCAGGGCATCGAGCGCAGTGGAAAGGCTTCCTGAAAGTCGGCGAGGTGAGCTGCGGCGTCGCGCTTTACACTGCCGCGTCGACCTCGGACCGCATCGCGTTCAACACAATCAATACCGCGACCGGCAACCGGGTGAACCGGGTCTTCGTGGACAGCGAGACAGAGGAACCCGTCCCGAAGGAACAGCAGGTGAAGGGTTTTGAGATCGACGACGGACGGTATGTCCTGATCGATCCGGAAGAGATCGCTGCGACCGTTCCAGATAGCAACAAGACGTTGGAGATCGAAGCGTTCATCTCCTGCGGCGCGGTCGACGACGTGTACTTCGACAAGCCATATTACCTTACGCCGGACAGGACGTCCGCCGACGCTTTCGCGATCCTGCGCGACGGCATGAAGGCCGACAAGGTCGCCGCCATCGCGCGTGCCGTCCTGTTCAGGAGGATGCGCACCGTTCTTATACGGCCGCACGGCAAGGGGCTGATCGCGACGACCCTGCAGTACGACTACGAGGTCCGGTCGGCGACGAAGGCCTTCGAGAGCGTGCCGAAGATCAAGATCGAAGGCGAGATGCTCGATCTCGCCAAGCACATCATCTCCACCAAGATCGGCGAGTTCGATCCGGCGACGTTCGACGACCGGTATGAAGAAGCGCTCGCCGCGCTGGTCAAGGCGAAGGTCGAAGGCAAGTCCCTGCCGAAGCGGAAGAAGGTCGAGGTCTCGCAGCCGAATGATCTGCTCGCCGCCCTCCGCGAAAGCGCGGGGCTGTCGAAGAAGTCCGAGGACAAACCGAACCGCACTGCCGCCAATGCCAACAAGGGCACTGTCCGGCAGCGCGCAGCGCGCGGAGCGGCCGAGAAGTCCGCCGTTTCCAAGGCCGCTCCGCAGCGCAAGGCCGGGTGAGGAGGAACGACAATGGCACTCCGTCCATACTGGAAAGGCTACCTGAAGCTCAGCCTCGTTACATGTCCGGTCGAGATGATGCCGGCGACGTCGGAGAGCGAGAAGGTCCGGTTCCACACGATCAACGAGAAGACTGGCAATCGGGTCATGTCCCAATACGTCGACTCGCTCACGGGCAAGCCGGTTCGCGACGACAAGCAGGGTAAGGGATACGCCCGCGGCGAGAACGACTACGTGGTGCTGACCGAGGACGAGATCGACGCCGTCGCCCTCGACACCGTCAAAACGATCGACATCTCCGGCTTCGTGCCGGCCGACAGCATTCCCTGGATCTACCTGGAGAAGCCGCATTACCTGACGCCCGGTGACAAGGTCGGGGACGAGGCGTTCTCGGTCATCCGCGAAGCCATGAAAGCGTCCGACGTGGTCGGCGTCTCCAAGCTGGTCGTCGGTCGCCGGGAACGCGCCGTGGTTCTGGAGCCGCGAGACAATGGCATCGTACTCTGGACCCTCCGGTTCGGCGACGAGGTCCGACGCGAAAACGAATACTTCGAGGACATCGACGAGGAAGCCGACGACGACGCCCTGCCCCTGGTGCGCAAGCTCATCAAGCAGCGAACGAAGGCCTGGTCGCCGACGATGGTCAGCGATCCGATCCAGGAGGCGCTGCTCGCGCTCATCGACGAAAAGAAGAAGTCTCTGAAGCCTGCGAAGAAAACGAAGGCGAAGAAGGACGACGCCGCTCCGGCATCCAACGTCGTGAACATCATGGACGTGTTGAGGAAGAGCCTCGAACAGGACCAGAAAAAGAAGAAGGCGAGCTGATGGACGACCTGAGAGATTTCGAAATCTGCGAGCCGGAACCCTTCATCTACTTCGAGAACGGCCAGTTCGCCGTAACAGACGGTTCGACTGTCTATCAGGTGATCGTCACCTGCGAGGCGATGAGAGCGACCGCGACACCGCCCGAGAGGTCGCTCCGTAGATTGGTGCGCTATGCCGGGTACTATCGCGACCTGGCTGCGGCCGCAATCCGACAGGGCGAGGACGTCGGCGAGAAGGTCTGGGTCAACGAGGCGATGGTCCGGTCGTCGCCTCCTCCGCGCGCTGCGTTCGCTGGAAGCCGATCCGGGCGCCATGCGATGCCTGCTGCCGTCAAGGATGCAGGACATGCCCAGCATCGTGCGTGAGTACAAAGGCTACCGCATAGCGATCTACAGCCCGAGCGACCATTTCGCCGTCATCTGCCCGCCGGGAAGCAATCGTGTCATCGACCTCAGAGAGAAGCAGCCGAGGGCAACCGTCGTCGAAGGGCCGTTGGCTTGCCTAGAGCGGGCGCAGGCGCTCGTCGAAAGCCTTCCTGCGGGCTTGGCCGACCGAACTCTGGGGACGACCGCCGAGAACGCGGCATTCTCGTCAGCACTCTGATGGACGAGGACGCCAGGGCCCCGACTGGTGCAAGAGCGACTTCGGATGGGCGTTCTCCATGAGCTGTTAGACGAACTGATCGGCGTCGTCCGGAACAAGCTCTGTACTTGCGCGGTTCCTGCTCGACGCCGCACACGAGGAGAGCAGCCGCATGAAGACGATGGGCATCGCATACGCCGGAACTTTGATTTCCTTCCTGTTGATTGACGCCCTCTGGCTCGGTCTCGTCGCCCGGAGCTTCTATCAGCGCCAGCTCGGCGACATGATGCTCCCCTCCCCGAACTTCGGTGTCGCCGCTGCCTTCTACCTGTTCTTCGCCATAGCTATCGTCGTGCTTGCCGTTCGCCCGGGTCTCGAAGCTGGCTCGATCTGGACGGCCGTCGGATACGCGGCGGTCCTCGGCCTGGCTGCCTACGGCACCTACGACATGACGAACCTGTCTACCCTCAAGAACTGGCCGGTTCCGATGACCATCGCCGATCTGATCTGGGGCACCGTCCTGACGAGTGTCGCCAGCGCATGCGGATATACTGCGACCCGCTACTTCGGCTAGCCGCATGATCTTCTTTACAGGCGACACGCATTTCGGCGACCCTCGCGTGCTTCGGATAGATCGGCGGCCGTTCTCCAACGTGGCGGAACACGACTCTGCGCTTATTGAAAACTGGAACGCGGTCGTCGGCACAGACGACGACGTGTGGCATCTCGGCGACTTCATGTCCGCGAGGGCTGGTGAATGCCCGGAGCTGCTGGCGGAGCTCAACGGCCGGAAGCATCTCATTATCGGCAACAACGATCCGGAGACGACGACCGGCGCGAAAGGCTGGGCCAGCGTCCAGCACTACGCGGAGCTTCAACCAGACGGCCATCATCTCATCCTCTGTCATTACGCGTTCCGCACCTGGAACCAGATGGGTAAAGGCTCGATAAATCTGCACGGCCACTCCCATGGGCGTCTCAAGCCCGTTCCCCGGCAATTCGACGTCGGCGTCGACGCCCAGGGGCTCCGGCCAGTTTTGCTCGCCGAGGTTCTCGCAAGTCGTAAAGGTGGGAAGGTCTTGGCCGCGGACGCGGCGCCTTGACCGAGCAGCAGAAGCTTGCCACATGCGCACTCCCCCATATACCGGCTCGAAAGACATAGGTGGCGACCTCGTGGCAGAACCGAATACGATAGATCACGACGAACTCCGAGCGGGTTCATACTACTGGGCACGCCGATGCGGTGCTGAAGATGCCGAAGTGGTGCAGATTTCCGATGTCTTTGGCCAGGATAGGCAGTTTTGGTCGGTCGCGGTGATGGGGTCGGACCAACATCATAGCCTGTCGGAATTTTCGTTCTTGATCCGGCTCGACGAGCCATGACGAGCGTCCAGCTTCGCGGTGCCTGCCAGAACGCTTACCGACGCTGTTCAGATTCAAATGCCGCTTGCTCGCAAGGTAGGTAGCTTTCTCTCCTTGTTCCCGGCTGGCCTTAGCGAGAACGTTGAGGGGCGGGGGGATGGGACCGTGTGGTTGCATCAGATGGAGACTGGTGCGGAACGAGGCTTACCTGCCTCGATTCCGACCGGCCCTGATCACATCTCGACCTTGGCGTTGTCACCCATGTCCGGACGCGAGCTGCTGACGGCTGCTGCCGCCATTTTGATGTAGCTGATGACCGTGCCGGGGCTGTCCCAATATTCCGCAGAGGACGGGGTGATCTTTAGCACCCGGATCGACGGATCGTCGGCACTGTCCCACCAAGCCTTCGCGGGCGTCGCCCAGAGGTCGTGGATCTTTTCACGGTCGTTCTGGACTTCAGCCGTGCCGGAGATCGAGACGTATTTCTGTCCTTTAGAATCCGCGAAGGCCAGGCACACATTCGGGTGACGGGCAATCTCGTCGTCCTTGTGGCTGGCAACATCTGTCAGAAAATAGATCGCGTTTTCGATCTCTTCGGCATGCGCCGACATCGGCCGGGCGCGCAGGTCGCTACCAGACTGGGTTGTGAGCATGCAGAACCCGATCTTCTCGACCAGCTTCCATACCTTGCCCAGATCGTCGTCTTCGTGTGCCATGTCTGTCTCCTTGTTGAGCCGGAGGAAACGAGAGGCCAAGAGCGATGTTCCATTTAATGTGAGCATCCGCGTAAGACGTTCATGGTCGTCTGCAGGAACAATCTGGCCCAGCGGAGGTTGTCGCAAGGCACCCCCGCAAACGGAGTCCATCCTCATGAAGAAGACCATCGCCTTCGCAGGCCTTGCCCTGCTGATCGCATCGCCCGTATTCGCCCAGTCCGCAGCCGAGAAGACCGGCGTGAACTCCATGCTCGGGATGGCCCCGAAGACCGAGGACTTCGTCGCAGAAGCCGCAACCAGCGATATGTTCGAAATCGAATCCAGCAAGCTAGCGCTGGAACGCTCCGACGATGCCACCAAGGCCTTCGCGCAGCAGATGATCGCCGACCACGAGAAAACCACCGGCGAGCTCAAGGGTCTGGTGTCGAGCGGAAAGGTCCAGGCCCAGATCCCGGCTGCGATGACCTCCTCACAGCAAGACATGCTGAACAAGCTGAAGGGCCTCCAGGGCGCCGACTTCACCAAGCAGTACCATTCGGATCAGGAAGACGCCCACAAGGACGCGGTCGATCTGTTCAAGCGCTACGGCGACGGCGGCGACAACGCCGACCTGAAGGCATGGGCCGCCACCACCCGTCCGGCGCTTGAGCACCACCTGCAAATGGCCTCCGACCTGAACAAGTAAGGTCGGATTTCATCGGACACTTTTAATAGAAAATACAAGGAGAGAGACATGACCCTCGAAGGAAAAAAGATTGCGATCCTCATCGCTCCTCGCGGTACGGAGGATGTCGAATTTGCCAAGCCGAAACAGGCCATTGAAGACGCAGGCGGGACAGTCGTCGTCATCGGATCGAAGGCTGGATCGGCCGATACCGTCAACGGCGATCTGGATCCAGGCAACAGCTACACGGTCGACAAGGCGGTGTCGGATGTGTCGGCGTCTGATTTCGATGGACTTGTGATCCCCGGGGGCAGCGTCGGAGCAGACAAGCTGCGCGGTGACGACAAAATCGTCGCCTTCGTTCACGACTTCTTTGCCCAGCAGAAACCGGTCGGTGTCATCTGCCACGGCCCTTGGATCCTGGTCGAAGCCGATGTCGTGAAGGGCCGCACCCTCACCTCCTATCCGACAGTCTCGACCGACATCCGCAATGCTGGCGGCAACTGGGTCGACAGGCAAGTCGTCACCGACAAAGGCCTGGTGACCAGCCGCAATCCGAACGACCTGCCGGCCTTCTGCGCGAAGATCGTCGAGGAATTCGCCGAAGGTCGTCACCCGGCGCAGGCTCGCAGCGCCTGATTGCTGAAATTGCCGGCGGCGCCATTGCGAGGCCGCCGGCGAATACCCCAGATAAGAAGGAAGAGATATGACCAACTATCCGACACCGCCCTTCCAGACGCCGCGCCAGCAGATGCCGGGATCGACCAACGCGATGTCCCCAGTTCCTGACCACGGCGAGGACACCTATCGCGGCTCCGGCCGACTTGCCGGAAAGAAAGCCGTCATCACCGGCGGCGACAGCGGCATCGGCCGGGCCGTTGCGATCGCGTTTGCGCGCGAGGGTGCGGACGTCCTAATCTCGTATCTCGACGAGGACAGTGACGCCGAGCAGACGCGGTCGTGGGTCGAAAAGGCCGGACAGAAGGCTGTGCTGGTCGCCGGCGACATTCAGAGCGCCGAGCACTGCCGGCATATCATCGATACCGCCGTCACCGAGCTGGGCGGTATCGACATCCTCGTCAACAATGCGGCGCATCAGGCAAGCTTCTCGGATATCGGCGACATCAGCGACGAGGAATGGGAGCTGACCTTTAGGACCAACATCCACGCGATGTTCTATCTGACGAAGGCCGCCGTCGCGCACATGAAGCCCGGAAGCGCCATCATCAACACGGCGTCGATCAATGCCGATAGTCCAAGCCCGCACCTGCTCGCCTATGCGACCACCAAAGGAGCGATCCAGAATTTTACGGCCGGCCTGGCACAGATGCTGGCGGACAAGGGCATCCGTGCCAACGCGGTCGCGCCCGGCCCGATATGGACGCCGTTGATCCCGTCCACCATGCCGGACGAGAACGTTAAGAACTTCGGCAAGCAGGTTCCGATGCAGCGGCCGGGACAGCCGGCAGAGCTCGCCACGTCCTACGTGATGCTCGCCGATCCGCTATCGAGCTACGTCTCCGGCGCGACGATCGCCGTTACTGGTGGCAAGCCGATCCTTTGATTTCCTGTTCAATCCCCTCCCCGCGCTGGGGAGAAGATTTCTCTTACAATCTGAAAGAGATCCGCCATGCTGATGAACATCTTGCAGCCACGGTACCAGGACCAAATCGGACGTCTGCAACTCGCCGATGGATCCATGCTGTGGAACGTCTATGTCACCACGGGTGCCATCGAGAAGCTCTCGAATGCGGCAGCCGACGAGGCAAGTCTTGGACAGATGGCGGATGCGCTACGAGAAATCGCAAGTGACAAGGTCAGGACGGGGCAGACGCTTTCCGACACGATCTGGATCAGGTCTCTCGACATTCATAAAGCACACTGAGGATGAACAGATGAAGAGCAAGGAACTCGGCGACACGAACCCCTGGAGCGAACGGAACTGGGTGCTGGTCCTCGACGAGGGCGAGGAAGCGTTCGACGCAATGTCCCGCTTCGCGCAGGAGAACGAGATTGCTGGTGCGTCCCTCACCGCGATCGGGGCGTTCCGCTCGGCCACCCTCGGCTTCTTCGACTTTGCAACGAAGAAATACAAGGAGATCCCGGTGGACAGTCAGACGGAAGTCCTGAGCGCCATCGGCGATGTCGCCGTCGGTGACGACGGCAAGGCCAGTCTGCATCTGCACGCCGTGCTCGGGTTCGAGGACGGCTCGACGAAGGGAGGCCACTTCATCAGAGGAGTCGTCCACCCCACTCTCGAAATCATCATCCGCGAAAGCGCGGTGGGCTTCCGGCGCAGGAAGCGAGACGATCTCGGCATCGCCCTGATCGATCTCTGACTGCCGCTCCGATGAAGATCGCCACCTACAATGTGAACGGCATCCGGGGCCGGCTCGATATCCTTTTGAGGTGGCTGAAGGACGACAGACCGGACGTCGTCTGTATTCAGGAACTCAAGACGATCGAGTTTCCTTCCAAAGAGATCGAGCATGCCGGATATGGTGCCGTCTGGCAGGGCCAGAAATCGTGGAACGGCGTCGCGATCCTCGCGCGCGGCCGGGAGCCGCTTCTCACCCGGAAAGGCCTGCCCGGTGATCCCGACGATACCCACTCCCGATATATAGAGGCGGCGGTCGACGGCGTCCTTATCGGATGCCTCTATCTTCCGAACGGCAATCCGGCTCCAGGCACGAAGTTCGACTACAAGCTTCGCTGGTTCGGACGACTCCACGACTATGCCGCAGAACTCCTAGAACTCGACATTCCTGTCGTCTTGGCTGGCGACTACAATGTGATGCCGACCGACCTCGACGCCTACAAGCCGGAACGATGGAAGGACGATGCACTCTTCCGGCCGGAAGTCCGGCGGGCCTATGCCGATCTCGTCGCGCAGGGCTGGACGGACGCCGTGCGGAACCTCCACCCCGACGAGCGCATCTACACGTTCTGGAAATACTGGCGGAACAGCTTCGAGCGCAACGCTGGTCTCAGGATCGACCACTTTCTCCTGTCGCCAACCGCCGCCCCATGGCTGCGGTCGGCCTCCGTCCGTCGGAAGCCGCGCGGATGGGAACACACGAGCGACCACGCACCGGTCATGATCGAGCTCGATGTGCCGGCGACGGATGCCGATCTGATAGTTCTTTGCGCAGAAGGTTGAGCATCGTTGATTTGCCCGAACCCCAAGGACCTTCGATTCCGATCACCATGCCGTCGCCTTCGGTGGCGGCGATCAACGACGGCGCTAGCTTGCCCGCAATCCCAGCGAAGCCGAACTCATCCTGTTCATCGCTTTCCAAGGCACGGTCGGAGTCGGGTTTAAGCATAAGTGAGCACCAGAACGTCAGCGAGGGTACAAACGGTGATCTGTATTCTTGAATTGTCTGGTGGTGTTGGACCGGACTCACCTGCTCAACATCATTCATTGCTCGCCGGCTTGTAGCATGCGTTAAAGGAAAACCTCTCCGACGTGCCGTCAACGCGAGTTACCCAAAAGCACCGCGTACCGAAGTCGGCAGCTCGCACATGAAATGATTGGATTCCAGAACCGATCTTAGCCGCCGCCTCAGGATGTCTTTGTACAGCTAAAGTCATAAATTGGGCATCGGCAGCATCAATTGTTTCACCAAGACGGTATTTGTAGAGGATGCTGCGGAAGCGCTCGCGCGCCTGTGCCTGAGTCGTGAAGACCTCTTCGCCAATAACAATATCCTGCCGCCGCCGCCATCACATCCTCGGGTTTCGTATCAGAGAAAGTTCAAGGTCCCTTTTTCCAGGGTCGAAAACCGTCCGACAAAGAGCTGCTCCGGTATCTCGCTCCACGGCATGGCGGTAGCAAGTATGACCTGGTGCTCGACCGCGGAGGCCGCCGAGGTTTCGATGACCTGCCGTTGGAAGTTGTGACTGCGGGCTTGCTCCATCCCTTTGTCTTCCGTGATGTCGATCATCAGGAAACGTGGGTGGCGGAACTCGGGGTCCTTCAGGGCAGCCGCCAAAAAACCAACGAGAAATGCGGTCTTGAGTACGACACGCGAGCTTGCAGAGAAATACGTGTGATCATCGACGGTGATCGAATTTTTCCCGAACGAGAAGTCGACACGCTTGGGATCGACGAACGAGTCCTGACGCTTCAGGTCACCCTTAAGTATTCCTATCGTCTCCCGCTCGATGGCGGCTCTCGCAATACGAAGCCTGTCCGTTTGGCTTCTTTTCAGCGACTGGATTTTGCTGTCCAGATCCTTGATAGAAAGATCAAGGCTTTCTCGTCTCGCCGAGAGATCACCGATTTTATTGGCGAGTTTGACCTGGGCTTCGACATCCTCGATCGACTTGTCGATGTAGCCAAGTTGCCGATGTAACTCCCTGATATCCTCGCGTACCTTGGAGGTCGGTCGCGCGGTGATCGCCGCAAGTTCCCGCGACTTTGCGGTCCAAGCGGTTTTCAAACTCTCGACCTTCGACACTTGTGTTTTCAGCCGTTCGCCGCGGATACCCTGTAGCCGTTCGGACTGCTTAATCTGGATCGAGAGCTCGTTGATAATCCCGGTGACACGATCGCGCGCTCTATCAGGGTCGATCGGCGTTTTGCAAAGGTGGCAGGAGAAGGCATGCTCCTCTGCCTCAAGAACGTCGGCATAGCACGCCGGACATGTTGTGAAGTGCACATCGGGAACGATGTCCGCTGCCAGCCTCGCGTCCCTCAGGGCATCGACCTTCCGCCTCAAGCTCTCGATGAAGGATTGCGAGTCTGACATCTCAAACTCAATCCCGCTTAAAGCTTCCTGCGCCGCTGCGAGATCCTGCTGTAGTTTTTGGACGGCATTGTAGAGTTCTTTTTGCTGCGTCAGCGTCAGCCTGTCGGAGGCAGCAGAGGAATAGAATAGCTCTTCCTTTTGCGTAATCGATTCAAGCACCCGCTCGCGTTCAGCTAAAAGTGACGCTCGTTTCTGCGAAATCCATTCGAGCCCCAGACTTTCTTCCCCGCCGACAACCCTGAAAATACTCCTGAGCTCGGCCGAAACCTCCTGCAGCTCTCGCTCTTTCACGCGGCGCAGCTGCTGCGACTCGTAGATCGCCGTATCAAAGGCACCGCAGAGTAGGTTCCCGATAGCTTCCCGCAGGTTCTCCGGATCATAACCTTCAAATCGAAAAAGGCTGTCTGTCGGCGAGAGCTGGTCGGCGTACAGCAATCGGAGAATCTGATGCATGGTAATGCTTGACGTGCCCTCAACGGCTACATCAGGCATGCCAAGGAGACGGAACAGAGCTTGCGAGAAACTCTCTTTGGTTTGCGACCTGGAATATGAGTAACGGAGCCAGGATTCTATCGGCGCTTCGACGGCTGCCTCATAGCGCCCGCCAAAAATTTCCATATCGGATTGGGATGCGGCGTCGATCTTACGTCTTAGAACGGCTGGATTGCCGTTCAACTCCACTTCCAGCCAAACGTGATCGCACAGGAGGGCGTGGCCGCTCCAGTCGAGTTTGCTGAGGTCACCACCAAGCCCAAAAAAAATGAAGTTGAGGATCGTCGACTTTCCCGAGGAGTTGTCTCCACGGACCACGTTTACGCCGACATGAAATCGCTCATCGTAGGCGATGTGCACGCCACGCTTCACGACCAGACGGCGAACGATCAAACAAGGGTCAAACCGGATCATAGCGATACTCCAGCAACCCACTTCTTGCTTTCAGGCCATCACGACCATTAAGGGCGTATCGTTCATTGATCTCACGTAGTATGCCGATGATATCGGGCATTGTACCATTGAGCTCCTGGCACCGCTGCTCGACCTCATCAGAAACGGGATCGGCGACAAACAGCACTTGGTTTCGCGTCCATTCCTCCTCAGAGATGATCCCGACCCTGGCCAGACTGCCGGCAGCCGCCTTTTGGAAGACGGCCATCCTCTCGAAAAGAGAATTATCGTCCGGTAACTCACCGTACGGCTTCAATCTGGTATATCTTCTGCTCACGGCTCTCCAACGGGTGTCGTCCGCAAAGAAATGAAGGTTTTGCAGCCGGTACGGATGGAGCAGGTAGAAGTCGAGAATGCGAAACTTATCGTACGGGACGGCACGTTCAAGTTTGCAGCCAAAGAACAGACGCAGGAAGCGAAAAACAGTGTGGTAGGGATCGAACGCCTCGTTGTACGATAGCTGCGTCATGCGATCGCCCTCTGGGCGTGGTGCCATCGGATGAAGCACTGCTCGGCCAGCCAATAGACCATGCCGAACACGACGTTGTGGCTGACGATCATAAGGTCACTGCTGCATTCCTCCACGATGGGATTAACGATGCGGTCCATGATCATCGCGTTCATCTGTCCTTCCGAAATTTTCGGAATCTCGGGATAAATCACATGTGAGAATTCTGTCTCGGCCTTCGCCAAAACGTGGACAAAGATCATTTGTGCCGAGGAGTAGAGTGACCACCGCTCAAGCAACTTTACGAACATTTCTTTTTTCTCGATCGCATCATCATAATAATGATACATATTGGCCGCGATCAACTTGTTCTCAAGGCCTTCGACACCATCCTGGGCGCGGCGCAGGTGATATCGCGCCAGCTCATCAATCGTGATTTTTGTCTCGTCGCTCGCGTCGTATTGCTCCTTCAGGCGCAGGAGCAATCTCTCGATTTTGCCTTTCGGCGACTCGATCTTGGTGATCTTGTCACGACCGACGATATCGCCATCAGCGCAAGCGTTCGTTTGGTTGACCGAATTCATAGGCGGGCTTACGAACCGTGCGAGGTCTTATCGCGCCCTACAATGTCTCCACCGGCTTTCGCACGACTTTGATCGACCGCGGTCCCGTTGGTCCCGGCGCGCAATGTCTTTGTGACTTGATAGGTTATCAGCGCTCCGCCGAAACCGCCGGTCAACAACCCAAGAACAAAATTTGAGACGTCGAATGTGAAGTTCATAGCTACCCCCGATTAGTAAAACCTACGCCCTGTCAGATGTGATTTGTCAACAACCTGGAAGGGATTCTCTCTGTTATTCTTCACGTTACAGGGAAAGCGGCGGCTAGGTCTTCGACGCTGCCGCTGACGCATCCACCCGCGTTAGAAGCTGAAAGATTGGTTTCAACGGGCTGAGCGATTGAGAGTTAAAACCGGATCGACACTGTCAGAGAACTGGTTGATTTCTCGCACCCAAGTAATGCACCTGACAGTAGAACAAAATGTTTAGAGTATCCCCCACGCTCGAAACCTCCCCCTCCCCGTCATCTCCCTGAGGCCGAGTTCCAAAACGATCCGCCGCGCCGCCTGCGGCGTCACCTCGAGCGTCTTCGCCACCATCCCGGCCGAAACCAGCGGACGTGCCATCACAAGTTCAACGAGTTCCGGCAATTTCGAAGACGTTCGTCTTCCCGCCAGTTTGCGTTCCATCATCTGCCGGGCCAACGTCAGCCGGTCATGCTCTTTCATGCCGATCTCGGCGGCCGCCAACATACCATGTGCGATGGCCAGCAGCCGGGTTTCGCGATCACGATGCCGGCGCCGATCGACGGCGATGGTTTTGAGGCCAGGATTGATAGCAGCGAGATGAGCGCCGGTGGTAACGCCGGCCTGACGCAGGATCGACGCGGCAAACAGTCGGCCGAGCCAGGGCGCGTGCTGCAGCACGGACAGTTCATTCCAGGCATCGAGGGCGACGATCGCCTGCAGCACCGCCGGCAAGTCTTGAGCCTGCCGCAGGACGCCGCGCCATTCGTCGAGCCGAGCATCCTCATCCCAGTCGAGATCATAGATCATCGGATCTTTTTCTTGAACACGGCCACGGCCGGGCTGTTTGGCACTCTCGATCGCAGCCTCCGATCGGGCGAGAACCGCATCGATGGCCGCATAATCAACGCCGGGCAGATTCTCCGTGTCGTCAGCCGCGTCCCCCTCCGCTTCTGGATCGAGGGCAGCCGCGCGTCGAATGACCCCGGCCGTCTCCACCTCGCCCGCACCCGCCGACGTGATGTCCGATGTTTGTCGCAAAGTTCGGATACCCTCGACCGACAACGCCCAATCCGACGACTGGCCAGAAATCCGCCGGCGGGTGCGGAGCACGTCGCGGGCGATGGTGAGTTCGTGGGTTGGGGTGCGGGTATCGCGAAAGGCGTCGTGGAGGACGAGGTCTTCGAGATGGACGAGCTCGCCGTCGATCCAGAGCGAGGCGCAGGCGTCGGCGAAATTTTGCCGCTCGGGGAAGCCTGCGCCGACCGGTGAGCGTGAAATGCGCTCGTCGAGACGGGTGAGCGCAACACCGGCGTCGAAAGCCGGGCGCATCAGGGCTGTCATGCTGATTTTCGTGAGATCGTAAGCCATTGATATTATGGTAAACGATTTGCTAAACGAACTCTATAGCGATATTGTAGTTCGCCACATGGTATGATTGCTGGTTCGCTTTGTAACCATCGATAACAAACGTTTATCGATGCAAGATTGTTTTGGCGACGGCGGTTGTTTAAATTCGGCTCGGATCACGCTAAGCTCGGGGGAGAAAATCAGGAGGTTGAGCGATGGTTGACAGAGATCTGACAACGCGCGGAAATGGCAGGTCTCCTCATGACCTGTTTGTCGGATGCCTTTGGGCCCTTGCGTTCATCGGACCGATTACTTTCGCGCCATACATTTCGGTCCTCAACTGGATATCTCTCGGCTCTTTTGCGGCGTTGCTGTTCATGATCTTCGTGCTGCTTGCCCTGCTTTCCGACGTCTGGGGCATCATGCCGGCGTTTATTACACGCCTGGAGGCTAACCATCGTAATCGGCACGCGCATGAGGCTTACGATATACCCGTTCGCTTCGCTGTCGCACCGATTCGGCTGTTAGGTTTTTCACGGCTCACAGCAATCAGAACGGATACGGGTCAAGAGCTTGGCCTTTGGGCTCTGAAATCCAAACGCAAGGGCAATGAACACGAGCGGCGAGCCTGATGCCACGGATCGGCACATTAATAACGCCGGAGAGGCCGTAACCCATGGAAGATCGCGTCCATTTCGCTCTCGAAAAGCTGCTCAACGTCGCGCATCGCGATACCGGCCAGAGCTGGCGCGTCGCGAATTTTCTGCTGGCCTGTGGAATGCCGACGTGCATGGCGGTTTCGACCTCGCCGATCTCGATCCAGAAATCTGCGAGGACATGATCACCGTCTTAACCTACATCGCCCGCGAGGAAACGCTGCCCTATCCGGATGCCTACAAGCCGGAGATGGTTGCAATCATCCGCCGCTGGCGGCCGCATGTCGAGATCGACTGATGGCGCCGCCGCGGAAGTCCGCCAGCTTGAGCGGCGTCGAACGTCGCGCCGTCGAGCTCGACACGATTGCTTCGGTTCTGCCGATCGACCGCCGGGATGAACTGGCCGAACTGCTCACCGACAGCGACGTGGAAACGCTGCGCCATCTCGTCAACGAAGGCATGGGCGCCAATACGCTGCGCGCGATCACATCCGATCTCGCCTACATCGAGGCCTGGGCTCTGGCCGCTACGAAGAGATCGCTGCCCTGGCCCGCGCCGGAGGCGCTGCTGCTGAAATTCGTCGCGCAGCATCTGTGGGATCCGCAGAAGCGCGCGACCGATCCCGATCACGGCATGCCAGCCGATGTCGTCGATAACCTGCGCGGCCAAGGCTTTCTGAAATCGACCGGACCGCATGCACCGGCAACCGTGCGACGCCGCCTGGCCAACTGGTCGACGCTGACCAAATGGCGCGGGCTCGACGGTGCCTTCGCCTCCCCTCCCCTCAAATCCGCCATTCGGCTCGCTGTTCGCGCCGTACCCCGGAAGCGAACCCGCAAGAGTGCCAAGGCTGTCACCGGCGATATTCTGGCAAAAATGCTGGCGACCTGTTCCACCAACAGTCTGCGCGATGTCAGGGACCTGGCGATCCTGATGGTGGCTTTTGCTTCCGGCGGCCGCCGGCGCAGCGAGATCGCCGGGTTGCGCGTGGAGCAATTGACCGAAGAGGCGCCGATCGAGGTGGCTGACGGCTCTACCCTCCCCTCACTTGCCATCCATCTCGGCCGCACCAAATCGACGAATGGTGAGGAAGACGATGTCGTTTATCTCACCGGCCGACCGGTCGAGGCTCTCCGTGCGTGGTTGGCGGCAGCGAAAGTTGACAGGGGTAGTGTCTTCAGGGGGATCGGGCGTTGGGGCACAGTCTCGAAGCGGGCGCTCGATCCGCAATCGGTCAATGCGATCCTAAAGCAGCGGGCGGAGCTGGCCGGGTTGGATCCTGGCGAGTTTTCCGCACATGGATTGCGATCGGGGTACCTGACGGAAGCCGCCAATCGCGGCATCCCCCTCCCCGAGGCGATGGAGCAGTCACGCCATCGATCGGTACAACAGGCATCCAGCTATTACAACAATGCCACGCGACGCAGTGGTCGCGCAGCGCGGATGCTTTAATCGTATGTCGGCTCCCAAGATAACAAGCCCGCAATCATCCTAAAAATGAACGTCGCCTTGTTTGATTTTTAGAACGCCACCGCTTGCGTTTCGGAAGCCGATGCTGAAATTGCCCGTCAAACCAAGAGAGAACAAATCAATGCCCGTCCATCCTGATTTGTTGTCGTGGCGATAGGTACGTACTTCCTTGCCGTTCGCGTCAGCAAATACCCAATCGAACGGACCGGCGTTGACGAACTCCACATCCACTCCCCTCGGTCTGGTGAAGACTCGCTTGCTATCGATCCAGAGTTCGCCGGAGAATTCTCCGGGGCCGAAATGGTAGTCATCCATGCTTACCCTCCCTCGTCTTCGATAATGAGTCGAATATGCTCGGCCCTCCGAGAAAGGCCGCGGACCGCATTTGCACTTAAGGCTTCCTCAGACCCAGCCTTTCGAACATCGGGCCAGCATCAGGATCTTTTCCATAAAACTGACGGAAAAGAACGTCGTAGTCCTCGGCTCGGGCCTTGGCAAGAATGAGCTTCCTGAAGCGTTCGCCGTTTGCACGGGTCAGTCCACCATGTTCTGAAAACCAAGCATAGGCATCGTCCGCGAGGAGCGCGGTCCACGGATAGGCATAATAATTTGCGGCGTAGCCGTTCGACCATATGTGTGCGAAATAGGTTGAGTGATAGCGTGGAGGCACTCTTCTGAAATCGGTGTGCGTGTCCCTTAAGGCTACGATCTCAAACTGATTGGTATCTCGTGGCGGGTTATCGGCGGAAATCGAGTGCCATTGCTGGTCGAGCGCTGAGGCCGCGAGATATTCCGAGAGCCAATAGCCCTTATCCCAGCTCTGTGATTTTCGGAATGTGTCGACCAGATCGGAGGGTATCGGCTCGCCGGTCTCAAAATGAGTCGCATAGTTTCTCAAAACTTTGGGCTCGAGCGCCCAATGCTCGTTGAATTGAGATGGAAATTCTACCCAGTCGCGAGCAGTATCGATGCTGGATAAAGAGGGATAGGTATTTTCGGAAAACAGAAGATGTAACGCGTGGCCGAACTCATGAAACAGCGTCGTCACATCGGTAAAGCTCAAGAGAGCTTTTTGCCCAGACGCCGGAGCCGGGAAGTTCGCTATACTGAAAACGACCGGCCGTCTTGCCAACAGCTTTGAGCCTTTGACCAGGTTGCCACTCCACGCGCCTCCCTGTTTACCGGCACGAATGAAGCAATCCAGGTAGACCAGACCCAAAACTGCGCCATCTGTGTCGAACACTTCAAACACGCGAACACTCGAAGCGTAGACGGGCAAATCTTTTCGCTCTTTGAAAGAAATCCCATAGAGCTCCGTCGCCGCATAGAAGAGGCCATTCTGGAGAACATTTTCGAACTCCAAATACTCCCTGAGACGGGCATCGTTCACCGCATATTTCTTGTCTTTCACCCTGGCTGAGTAGTACTGCCAATCCCAGGGCTCGAGAGGGAAGCTCTGACCCGTCTGATCGATCTCTGCCTGGATCTCAGACGCTTCCTCCCCTGCCTTCATAGAGGCCGGCGGAACGAGATCGGCAATAAATCTTCGTACACTGTCCGGCGTTTTCGCCATCTGATCTGCCAGTGCATAGGACCCGAAATCTGCAAAACCCAGCAGTTTTGCCTTTTCCGCTCGCAGCGCGGCGATCTACGTGATGATCTCACGTGAATCGTTGCTGTCTCCCCTTTCTGCCCGCTTCACCGAGTTCGTGAACAGCTGTTCTCTTGTACTGCGATCTGTCAAAGCAGCGAGTGACGGCTGCTGAGTTGTGTTTTGCAATGGAATAAGGAATTTGCCTCGCTGACCCTCCGCAGTCGCCTGCTCGGCCGCCATATCGATCTCGCCCGCACTCAGACCGTCTAGGGCCTTTGGAGAGTCAACGATCAAAGCCCCGGCCTTCGAAGCACCCCTGAGCGCTGCCGTAAATTGCGATTCAAGGTCAGCCAATTGGATGTTAGCTTGCCGGAACTGCACTTTGTTTGCCACCGAGAGCTCAGCACCAGATCGAACAAAATCGAGATAATAGATCTCAAGCAGCCGATTGGCTTCTTCGTCGAGCCCAAGCGTGGCCCGCTTCTCGTAGATTTCGCGAAGCCGTCCAAATAGTTTCTCATTAAGGTAGATCGAATTGTTTGCGTCGGCAGTTTTTTGCGAGACGCTTTTGTCAATTGCCTCCATCGCACTGTCGCCTTGCGCAGCAAAGACAGTGTAAAAGATTGCTTCCACCCTTTGCAGGCTCTGGCCAGCCCTCTCCAGCGCCATGATGGTATTATCAAAGGTAGGAGGCTCGGAGTTGTCCGCTATGCCTGCGATTTCGGCGAGCTTGAGGCGAATTGCCTCTTCGAAGGCCGGTTCGTAATCTGACGTTACGATCTTGTCGAAGGCCGGCGCCTGCAAGGGTAGCGGACTCGGCTCCAAGAGTGGATTTGATAGAGCAAGCTGAGGCATAAAACTCCCCGAAATCGCGATGAAAATCATTGCTGTGATTGTCACTATGCGATGCGTTCCCAAAGACGTCCCCCCTTTGAGTGTTGCCGGCATAATTGTCCCAGCAGAAATCTACAACTGACATCAAACGGACGCTAGTGACCTCCCTACTTTTATTATGCGATTGCAACGCAAGAACTGCGCGGTCATGGGGGAGGGGTCATCGCTCTTGGTGGAGTTGAACAGCTTTAAAACGGCGGTGAAAAATAGAGCGTTGACGCGTACAAGCTGGATTGAGATCCAGAAATGAAGCTCTGCTGTGGGCGCCAGCAGCGTCTACGCAGTTGCGCCCGTTAAAAGGATCGCGATGAGGGTAGGGCGGACAAGAAATGCTTCGCATGTGGTTCTTAGAACCGACGAGGTGACTATCCGGCGCTGGCCTTCCAACTTCTAAGGGTTACGGTCTTAGCCGTTTGAACGCCGATAGATCGTGTCAGCACAATTTCCGCCTTTAAAATCGACATACGGAAAACGCAAATCACCAGTTCTGGATTGCTGTTGGTGGTGAATGGGGATCAATGGGAGAGCAGTTCGCCTCGACGCTTCGCCAAGTAAGCCTTTCCGTCAGCGGTAATATCGAATACGAGTTGTGCCACCATCATTCGTGGCGTGATGAATCCATGGTCGAGGAAGACCTTGACGACGCCCTTGTCCGGGCGCATCTGCTGATCGTCGAAATCAAAGCTGGCGGGGAACGAATTTTCCGCCAAAGCAATTTTTGAATGTTTGGCGATTTCGAGATACAGAGCGAGAGCCGCCACGTGACGCAGACTACCAGGACTTTCGCTTTGCGGGTCTGAAGTCCACCAGGCCAGGCTGTGAGGTTGATCCCCCAGCTTTACCACCGATAGCGGCGTGCTGTCGCCAGAATACAGCGATGAACCCAAACGTTTGGCGAAAGCCGATCGTTGCAGAATCCTCATCTTCTAATCTCCCGAAAGCAAGGTAGGTGCTGATGCCCGGCGTGCGGAAAACTTGTCAGCCGTTTTTTTTCGCATTTTACGTATACAATTCCGATAGTTATGAGGTTTGAGCATGCTTTTTCCGTTCTTTTGCCTTTACGATCTCTCACTCAATCGCGTATCAGCCAAGATCACCGATCAACCCGTCAGCCGCGCACTGTCTCCATTCGCCCTGAGCAAGGCAATTAGCATCGGGCCCAGTGAGAACTCACCGTCCTCGGCCCGCCGTGTCAGCACGCGAAGGTATCCTCCCGGTGACTTTATGTGGTTCGCTCGCTCGAAAATGCAGGCTATTGCCACTGCGGCATTTTCAGGGCCCATTGCGCTGCACGCATCCTCATAAGCGGAAGGACTGACACCCAGCATCGAGCGGATGAGGACAGCAGCGCTCATCAGGTCGCGCCAGTTTGAGATCGCTCCACCCTTTCCATAATCGATTATTTGCGGGCATGCCCTTAGAACCATACCCAGCGGAAAAGATTTGATTGGGTCGACCCTTCGCGGTTTCGCCGTAGGCTTCACATCCAACGGACCTGATCCAACTACCGGCCTTTCGCCCTGCTCTTTTTCAGAGCTCGGTTCAAATTCATGGATTAAGTCGGGTTTTGAATTCTGTATGTGACGGCCATTTTGGTCATCATTGCCATCCGTATTTTCGGATTTAAGCTGCATTTCCAGTCTGTTGACGACTTCTTCGCGTAGAAGGCTCATCTCATCGAGCGTATTTTCAAGTTGAAGGCGGGTAGGGGACCTCGGTAGGCGTCCGACAATGCTAAGATATGTGTTCTCGACAGCCTGCCAATCACCTGCCGCGCCCTCCTCTAATGCGGCAGAAATAAGCTTGCGAACATCGCGTCTGCAGATGGTAAGAGCCTCTTTTATCCGGCGAAACTTGAGATGCTCAGCGGCAACGTTTTGGGCAAGGGCCGCGAATTCTGCCGCGCGTGCCACAAGCGGGGTAAGGGCAAATCCGAAGGCATCCTCGATCGCGCCGTCACCATTGCGATGCGCGTAACGCTTTCCATTCGGGCTGTCTCGACGCTGAACAAGCCCAGCCTCAACTAGCGCCGCCAAATGCCGTCGCAGTGTAGTGCCAGTGATCCCATGAGCACGCACCGACAATTGTGCGTTCGAAGGAAACACGACAAGGCCGTGCTCCGCGTCGAGTTCGGTCTCTGGATAGAATGTAAGCAGGGCGTCAAGGACCGCAAGAGTTCGATCCTGCAGGCCAAGGCGTTCTCTGGCCTGGCAGACGTCGCGAAACACTTTCCACTTATCGACGCGAATGCTGATATTCGCGCCCGATATGTCAAGTTGATCCTTGACCAGCGCAAGCGACATCGCTCGCCGCCCGAAGGGCGTCGTCACATGTCCCGATTGCATCTCTCTCTCACCTTTCTCTAGGCAAAAGAAATACGCTCACCAAATCGGTGCCAAAGACTCTTGACTGTGATTCCGGGAAATGCGATTCTCGATCTTGCTACGGATAACGAGAGAGGCTTCCACGGTTTACCGTTTGGGGGCCTTTTTCTTTTGCGGTTCAGTCTCCGTTTGTATCTGTTTTGGACTGCCTGTACTCGTTGTAGAGTTGGTCCATTCGGCTCGAGAGCCAATCGCCAAACGGTCTTGCTTCGATACTCGTGAGTTCGATTGCAACCTTTTTGGCCTTGGCGTTCATCGATAAATTCAAAGATTGGTCGCTCGAGGTCCACTGCATGGCAGAGCTGCTGACCTTTGGCTTCTTAGCAGACGATTTCTCCTTGTACTTCTTCAGGTACTCATGAAGGTCATCAAACTTTTCATCTTCAGGAAGCGCCGCGAATTTAGCGGTCTGCGCGTAATCAGACGCGACACGCAAAAGGGCAGGGGCGAGCAGCAATTGGCGCAAGCTCAGCCATTTATCACGACCGATTTTCCTGGATGCTCCGAGGGCTCTGACAATTGGGGGAGGGACCACATCGACGACACCAAGCATTTTCGAGAGCATTGCTTCATCGATAGCAAGAGCTGAGCGGACGATCTCTTTCGTCATACCCGTCGCAATCAAGTTCTGCGCGAAGAAAGCACGTTCGATGAAAGACAGGTTGGATCGCGCGGAATTTTCCTGACCTTGGGCAATCGCAGAAGTGATATCATCGAGCTTCTTGACCACCGCCTTGACCGGGATGCCAAGTTCGCGTGCGACCTTCAGCCGGCGATGGCCGAACACGACCATGTAGCGTTGCCTGTCAGTTGAACTCGGCCGAACCAGGATCGGCGTCGTCTGTCCCGCTTCCTTGATCGCCTGCTTAAGTTCTTGATACTCTTGCCCATCGTCGGAAAGACGATCTGCGACGAGGGAGACGTCGAGTGACTGAGGATCCAGTTCGACAATGACCTCACCTTGCATCAGTTTCTTCGTGTTCTCTGCAAGATCCTCGATCGACTTGACGACCGTCTTCGCTGCACCCGTCATACCGTAGCCAGGCTTGGTCGGTGTGTTATCAGCCGTGATCGCTGCCATATCCAATTTTGCGAACGGGTTCTCACGCGCCATAGCGGGCCTCCGGGCTGAACATCAACTGCGACAAGGCACTGTAATACAATGCGAAAGCACCGATAAAAACGGCTGACAAGTCTCTCATTTCCGCCCCCATGCGGTGTGGATGAGTTCCATGATTTCACCATTGGCCGCATTCAGGCTTTCCATTGCGCGATCGTAGGTCGACCGGACAAAATCGCCGCGCTCGACCTCGTACAAGGTCTGCTTCTTGATCGACGCGTCAGAAATGGCTGTCGATTTCAAGACATGATTTCGCAGCATCTGCTGAGCGAACATCGATTGCATGAAGCCGACCATTTGCGTCTGCGGAATATCAGTCGGCTCGTAACGAGTGACGAGATAGCGAAACCAATCAACACGAATTTCTGCACCGGCTTCGGCAACAGGGGTCATGATACCCCCCAGCATCATCAGAAATTGGCTCATCGACATGATGTCCAGCATTTGCGGGTGTATCGTAATGACGATACCAGTCGAGGCCATTAGTGCGGTGATTGTGAGGTAACCAAGCTGCGGCGGGCAGTCGATGACGACAACATCATATTTGGCGTCGACCTCCTTAAGGGATTCAACGATACGCATATGAAAGAGTCGGCCCTCGTCTCCCTTTTTCGAGGAGATCGCGAGTGGTACGTCATACTCATACTCTTGCAGGACAAGATTGGCAGGGACGACATCCAAGCCTGGAATGTTGGTCGCTTGGATCACGTCAGCGATTGATTTGCGCTCATCGTCGAAACGAAGCGCTTCATACAACGAGTCCGTATTGTCGAGTTCTGGCTGAATCCCGAACAACGAGGTAAGCGATGCCTGGGGGTCGAGGTCTATCGCGAGGACGCGATGGCCGGTAAGCGCGAGATATTGTGCGAGGTGAGCAGCCGTCGTCGTCTTACCGCTCCCGCCCTTGAAATTCACGACCGACACGACCTGCATGGGTTCGCCTTCGCGCCGGCGAGGAACGTAGTAGCGCTTGTCTGACTTCTTATTGGCTTCGAGATACTCTCTCAATTCAAGCATCTGGTCCGCTGTGTAGTAGCGGCGCCCGCTGACAGATTCGATCTCCGGCCCCTTGCCCTCCGAATGGAGTTGACGAAGGTGGCTTTGCGTCACCCCCATGAAGTCAGCGACTTCGCCGAGCTGAAACTTACGCAACCCCTTGCGAGCGTCTGGAGGATATTGTTGGCTGCGCAGCATATGCAACGCGTTCGAGATCTTCGAGCCTTGCTGGGCAATCTCTACGTCAAATCGGTTGGGCTGCGGCTGGGTCATTTGGCAAACTAATTCCCGGGTGGCTACACTTTCGAAAAAATGGCCACATAGCCATCAATTGCGAAACTATCATCCGATTCTGCCTGCTCGACAAGGAAATTAAAGTTAACAAGATCTTAAGATGGTATTGCAGCGTCCCGCGCTCAGGGTGAAATCGTTATATTTCAGTAACTTACGGCAAAGCAACCCTGAGATGAGGCCATATCAATCTTGTGAGTCAGTGAACGGCGCAGAACGAAGAGCGGCCGGGATCCGGGCAAAAGTGTAGAATCACCTCTGACAATGTCAGGCTGTGACCCTACACACGACAATGCGGCAGCGTTCTAACGGACCACCATTGGTATCGGTACAAGCTCCTTTTCAGCGCAGCTAAACTTCTGCGCCTCCCGCAATAGTGTTGATAACCGGTAGGGAGGATGGCGCACCAAAAGTCGTGTTCGGTAGCTTTCGGATCTCGTCGATAAACTGCTGCAGGTGATTTGCTGTTGCTTCGTAGATGTCATGGTTTAGGACGACTGCCGCGCTAGACTGTGCCTTGATTTCGCTTATACCAAGCGGAATCCATTTGTCTGGATCCTTGCTGTCGTAATCTTTCGTGTCCACATTCCATTTGTAAATTCCGAACCCGAGATCGGCTGCGACCTTACGCACTGTCGCATCCAGCGCACCTGTTGGCGGGCGGAACCATTTCTTATAAGTCGAGAGCTTGCTGAGTGGGACGTCCGCTTTCGAGATCTCCTCCTTGATCTGTGCTTCGGGAAGTCCCTCCAAGACCCTATGGGTATAGGTGTGGTTGCCTATCAAGTGACCCGCCTTGGCAACTGCTTCAGCGGTGGACTTGTGCAGTTCCGCGAGATTGCCGACCATGAAAAACGTAGCTTTGATGTTGTTGTCCTTCAGGCATTTCAAGACGACTGGCGTCTTTAAAGGATTGGGACCATCATCGAAGGTAAGCCATACTGTGCGTGCCATTGATGTCTTCTCCATGTTAACGGGGAGGGGGTGCCAATCTCGCCCGGCGTATTTCTAGGTTCACCAGGCCGTGACGGCGGCCCTTAAATAATCGATGTCGGCGCAACGGCGGTTGACCTGCTGCCGACTAATGAGATCCAGCCGGCAATATCGGAATTGGTGGCGAAACTGATATTATCCTAGCCTGTGCCTCACTCATTCCGGCAAGACCGGCGGGCGCCACGAGCGCCGAAGCGTCACCCTCTTGCACTGAAAATAACCAGTCGAAATCGAGATCGATCGGTGGACCTGCAGTTGGCGCTGGCGGAACTGCGCCCGCCGCGGCTTGCGCAGTGGTGGGGAATTTTTCCTTGTTACTATGTAGAATGGAGATGTCGGCCCAAAACTCGGGCTCGCCTTTTCCGCCGTCCGTATCGGCATTGATCTCAAGCCAGAACCCCGGGAGGAGGCCAGAGAGGTCGAGGACAGCCGGTTCGGGGTCTGGTATCCGTTTCTCGATACCGTCCGCCTGTGACATCCAACCCTCGATGATCACCTGCTCAGAATTTTGCTGTGATCGCAGGATGAGCTTTGCGCCAGCAGGCGATTTCTCTGCAGTGGTGAAATCAAAAACAACCTCTCCGCCAGCCTTTAAAGGTTGTCCAAGCTTGACCTTGAAGCGTTTGAACTGATCAAGGTGCTGGGAGGACCCAACGAAGCGGATCGTGATGACAATGCACCCGCTTTCGCGATAACCGGTTCGCACGAGATCGAAATACGCGCTTTTATATGTGTTGGGGATGGAAGAGAGGCGACTGTCACATACGATCGACGCAGGTGTTTCAAACTCCACGATCCGGACGGCCTGCTCGTCGCCCTTGAGACTTCCCAAGAGATGCGTGCCTTGACCTCCTGCCAAACCTTTTCGGCAAAATACTTCTACCGGCCGACCCATCTCAGGAAGGGTGCGAGTAGTGATGAATCCAATATGTCGGTGGACGTGGGCAGGATAGCGATTGCCAAATGTCGACGGGCAGATCGCAATCTTCTGATCGCCATTAAGCAAGTCAAAGGTTATCTCGTCATTTGAGATGGCTGCTATCACATCATGGTAGCCAAACGGTTTTGCGACTGGACGATCATCGTCCTCGATGGCCTGACCGATGGCATTAACGACCTCGAAGTCTCGGCTCAATTGCGTCCAACGAAGGCTTGTCGTCGCACTCGCCATGGTCCCAAGGCAACTACAAACGGCACCTTCGATGCGTAGCGAGGACGGTTTCGAGGCAGGGATACGCGCTCCATCGTGCTCAACGTCGATGATGGCGACTGCTTCAGGACCAGACCACTCGAAGCTGGCCAGGACAAGTGGTGCGCCACTTTCACCGTCGGATACGTTAACGGACTGCAGAGACGCGAGAATAGACGTTGAAAAGCGTCCTGCCGCAATTGGTTGATGAAGAATTGAGAGGCGTGCGACCTGTGCCTTCTCAACGCTTGCAATCGGTACATAGAGGGCCGCGTAGCCTTTGACTTTATCGATTGGCTCTTTCCAGGCCGTGACAACGTATCGTTCCGACCCCTTGACGTCTTCAACTTTGATTTCAGCTACCGGGAAGGCTTGGTCACCGTCCTTCGGAAGATAGCTGAGCTTGACGGAAGGGCCGGAAATTTCTGTCAGATCGATCCATGTCGTCTTATCGGCAGCCAGAACCGGATCGGGCGTGTCTGTTTCATCAGCCCCATACAGCCAATGGGGATCAAGATACCGTCGCATGGTGACGGCCATCAAAGCTTCCTCGAGGGGTGGTTCGGCGCCTGTCAACGAGATCGGCCGTAGTGACAACATGCTGTTGACGAACGCGGGTGCGGGCGCGTCGGGCAGGTCGAACGTGAGGCCCAAAGGGCCTTCTCCCTGCAATGTTAAGCCAAGGACTTTTTCGATATCGAAAGGCTTATAGTCAAGTTGTGGGTTTGGACCGATTTCTTTGCGAGAGTCGAGGATTTCGACGGGGGGCGCTGGCCTGTGGGCGGCCTCGTCATCTTCGCTCTGCTTTTCGAAGCCGTATCCAAACCCGGTTTTAAGTTCGGGCGCAATTCTATCGGCGAGGCCACCGCGAGAAAATGGCGGCTCCTGAAGGATAGCGGCTATAGGGGGTATGGGACGTTTTGAACTTTCGCCGCCGGGGGCAGTTGTTTGGGGTATAAGTGCCCGCAGTTGCGGTCGCGTCAGGATCAGCCTGGACGGATCTGCAAGCATTGCGACCCGCATTGTCCAACCGTCTTCTTTGCGTATTCGGGCGCGTTTGGGCAGCCATGCGTCAACACTGCGTTTAGCCCCAGAGCGCAATGCCCCCGCATATCGCGAACGGAGCGTGAAGCGGTGCCTGAAATAGGTCGCCGAAGGAGAATCCCACGGATGCTGCTGCAGGACAGTTGGTGTCCCCAAGGGTGCAACTCTCTGGGTAATTGTCTGGGAATCAATCTCAGGACGATCAAAAAACGCCTCGCTCTCAAACTGGGCTAGACGATTGTCGGCGGCGGTCCATATCAACGGCAGAGCAGGGCCGCTATTGGTTTCATCGAGTCGATACTTTCGCGGTTGCACGAAATGATAGATTGGTCGGCCGCTTATGCGCCAGCGTTGGGTTGTGATGTCGATCTCGCTGATCAAGCGCCAAAGATCGCGTTCGACACCGGCTTTTAAGTTCCGCGTGGTCGCGATGTCGAAGCGACGTACGCCGGCGATCGGAACAGCCTCGATCATCCTTCCGGCAGCCTCAATCCATGTAGGGAGGCCTGGTACTTCGACATAATCGTAGATCGTCTCGATGCGGACTGCCGCGGATGGGAAAAGCAGATAGCCGTCAGTAGTTTTTCGCTTGGCGTATTGCTTCATGCCTTGGTGGATTACACTAACGTCATTCCTCGGTATGAAGTGCAATTCGCTCACTTCGGAATGCATCGAAATCTGAGCGACCGACCCTTCTGGCAACGTGGCGGTCATGACCACTCGACCCGCCGGTGCCTCACTGCCACCGCTGAGCGAAAAGGGCCCACTCGCTATTGTGGTGATCTGAAAGGTGAATAACTCATCGAGCGGCTTGAAGATCTGTTCACGCAATTCGGATGGCGTGCATAGAGGGAGGTCCCGCCGCTGCCCATCCAGTTGCGCATTAAGCCTTGCTCGTCTCCTTGCCTCCCAACCGGCGACGATATTTGGTATCGCTTCTTTGACGAATGTCGCAAGACGTCCGCGAAGGTTGCCGAACCGCTGGACAGCGGCTTCGGCTTGGCCGAAAAGCCTGTCGGTCGTCATCAACTCAACTCTGATTGCATCGACCGCCGGGTCCGGGAGATTGTCGAGGAATTGGGCTAGGCCAGCGTCGAGGTGACGCATGAGATAAGCAAGCAGCAGAATTCTCTCAAACTGGTCGCCGCCGTCCCGATAGGCTTCATCGCGCAACGACGAATTTGACATCCAGCGCATGAAGTCGAGGTAGCCCACCCGGGGTGTTGAGGCCCGCAGTTTCGTTGTATTGGGCAAATCCTGGCGCCATACGTCGTTGTTGGGGCGAAGCAAGAGGAGGGGGGCTTCGTCCTCCGACGGTCTGCGATCCTCGGGCTGATCAAAACTCAATGAACTCGCTTGGCCGGAACTCGAGAGTTCTATGCGGAGCCAGAAATATTCGACATCGTCAGGAAGATCGATGCTATTCGCAGCAACTTCAATGTCTCCAGAATACAAGCGGACGCGACGACCATTTAGGTTGGAAGCAACGACACGCAGGTCACTCAGGCTTTGCAAAGCTGCATTAACGCGAAGTTCCAGCCCTTTGTCTGAAGGATCATCCGGGGCCTTAGAATAAAGCGAGAGAGTGAGTGTGGACGGTGCATCACCGCCCCATTCGAGCTCAGCGAGCCGCCAGTCCAAGTTCCCCTTGAAGTTGTTGGGAATGTACATGCGGGGAAGACCATCGCCGTCCCGAAAGAGATCGATCGTGCCGGGAGCATCCTGGTCAGCGACGACACCGAGCCTTGGGTAATCACCACATAGAGGGTGGACGCCAACGATCGACTCACCAAGTCGCCGAGGCTTGCCGGGGTCCGGCTGCTCAATCACCGACATCCGTGCGATGGCCGTGCGCCGCTCATAGCGCAGGAACAAAATATCAGGCCGCTCCCAAGGACCGTCAAAGGCGCTTTCGATATCAGGCCTGGGCAGCCAAGGCTCGTCATTGCTCTTTTGCAGGCCGGGAGGCAAAACGCCAGCGTTGCTCACCGCGAAACTGAAGCTTTCGAACCCCAGACCGTATGCCAACCGAGGCAGCAGCGCGAATTGATCCTTCACAGGAAATTCGTGCGGCGCGGGCGTATAAAATGGCATCGCGGTAAAGGACGCGTCATCATTCATCCGCGACGCACTCGCCGCGTCGGCGAAGGGAAACCCCTCATATTCGATGAACATCATCGCTCGACCGTCAGCAATAGCCGGCATCATCGGATGGAGGGCGCCGGAGACGTCGGCTCCTTTATCTAAGTTGTGACGACCGGTGACCTGCGGCGCTCTCCACCGAAGATCCGCAAGGTTCGCATAGGCCCACTTCGGATCCTCATCGAGGCGGCGAACGGCGACGCAAATGCCGTTATAGGATTTTGCAAACTCGTCAAATTCGCTCCCGTCGATACCGGATGCGATCTGAATGGGGAGGGGGAGGGGGAAACTGTCCGGCATGAAGCGTTGCCGATCTTTCGGCGCTGCAACTACCGGCGCAATGGCGTCTTGATAGGCCTCTTTGAGTCTTTGCCCCATGCGTTCAAAGTCCGGCCTGAAGTCCGAATCGGTGATCGTCAGCGGAAGCGTCAAGGCATGGAAGCAACTCGCGCGGCGGTCTTCTGGACCGAGTAGCCGCCACCTGAAGAAATTGGCCTCAGCCATCAAGCCGTATAGATTGGCAACTGGGATGGGGATTTGAAAATCACGAGCGGTTTTGAGGAGGGCACTCACGAAGCTCGCGCTGACCGCACGTCGAATGGCCTCGGCTCCGTTAAAGGGACCATTCAGAAGTGCCTTGTAGTTCTCCCAACCGGTGTTGATGGCCCCGACGAGATTGGTATCGGGGGGGCTGCTAGGGTCCTTCGACGGCATTAGGCGTAAAAGAGCGACCGCAATGCGGTGGGCAAGGCGCTGATCAGCCGGGACGGGAGAGTTATTAGGAACGGTGGGCTCGATGCTTTCGAACAGGCGGATCAATGCCCGCTCGGATCCGGACTCGTCCTGCAAAGTCTGCTCTAAGTTTGTCAGCGAGGCCGACAATGTCTCGATCGATTTTCCCATCAGGTCCGCAACCACATGGCTTGCCTCCTCTGGGACTACATCATGCCCAGGCGCACGAAATGCACCCAGCATGCTCGCAATCAGATTGTCCGTATCTGTCGGATTGAGATACCCGTCACGCGTGGTTGCGGGCGAAAGATCGTAAATTTTAAGAAGAGTATCAACGACTGCATCCCTGGTCTTGTTGTCTCCGTAGCGGATCAAGGGGCAAAAATCGATCAACGCATTACGTGTAGCCAGCGCAACAGTTTGCCCGTCTATAACAGCGTAATCGTCGAAATTTTTCAACTCTTCCAAGATAGCAGTAACGAATGGCGCGAGCACCTCCCCCTCGCTTTTTGGATCCGGTTTCCATCCTTCGACGTCGTGGACTGGTTTCAATAGCGACAAGATATGATTATCAAGCGCCGCCAACAAACTGCTGACGACGTACCAGATCGTCTTCCCCCAGTGATAGGTAGCGGGTGACGTGCTCGAAGTAGAGAAGCCCATGAGGGCCTCGAGATCGAACTCTTCATGCGGCCCATTATCGCGTAGTGCATCGGCGCTCGACATAATCGATCCGGCACGCGCTTCGAACATTCGGAGGAAGCGATGAATCTCTTCCGCATCGCGGTTCATTTTCATGAACCCCTCGTCGGTCAACACGTCACTCACAGGAAAGGTCGGCGGGGCAGGGATGATCGGATTCCCGTCAACGCGCCCGATCAGGTTCGTTCTACATGTCCAAGAGCCCAATCCGCCGAGCACGTCGTAAGTGCAATCAATTGCCGCATCATGCCATTGCCCAGGAGTAGTTTCGTGGGTGATGACCTGAATTTGAGGAACATCCAGAACATCGCCGAAGAAGGGCAGGACGACAAAAACTCCATCTTTCTGATGATCCTTGACTTGCAACAGATGCGTGAGACCCTGCATGTGCCCCGCCGGCGCGTTCCAGGCCTGCGCGGCGCGGAGGCGCGAAGAGGCACCAGCTTTTTCTGCATCAACTGTTAAATCAGGATCGAAAGCATCGTTGCGAGAGGTCCAATAGGCCGCCCCCAAGCTCGGCGTATGCTTTTCCAACCAAGCAATGACATCTCCCTCGTCCGAAACGATCTGGGGTGCCGAAATCGTGCGAGGTTCGAGTTCCACATCGGCAGGTGAAACAGTTCTAGGCGCCGATGCCAAATCGATCTTGAACACATGCAGGCTGGTTGATGACAGCGCGGCCAGAATGTTTCTGAATTTTGCGTGTGCGTCATCCTCTTCCGCTTGATCGAAGGTCGTTAGATCAGTCTGGACTTCGAACGAAAGGTTTACTGCATAGGTGGCGGTCAGATCCACCGCATGAAACGCCTGGGGCTCTGGATCGACCAGGCAATGAATGATCGGGTTCAGCGTCATCTTACTTCATTGCCCCCTGTAATTTGTTGGCTGCTTTCTCGATCTCCGCTGCCTTGCCTTCCAGCTCGGCAGAGGTCGAGGTGCTGACTGAGGATTCTGATTTCCCACCACGCAATTTGTAGTTGGCCTGAGCACGCGCGCGCAGGGTGAAGAACCGGCTGATCCGGATCGATACGGTTAGCGTGCCATCGGCGTCGATTTGACCGGATTCCCTGTAGGTCATGCGCAGAACCAGTGTGATCCCGACGGTCGCAATCCCAGCTACGTCGACATGACCAGCAATGACCAGGACAACTGCGATCGACAGGCCGCCGCCGGACTTTCCGATGGTTTTGCGGTATGACAACACGCCTGACAGCGTGATGAACACCTGACCGGATATCGGGCCGAACGCAAATCCGAGTTGGGCCGACCCGCCAGCCCCTGCTTCGACCAAGACAGTCAACTCGCTGTTGATCGGTTTGTACTCGGCCTCAACCTGCATATAGCCGGTACCACCGATAACAAAAATTGAGAAAATGAACGGCCGCTCGACGGTTGAAAGATTGAAGCGGTTCGCCAACATGAAGTCGGGGAATGCGACGAGCTTGAAATGGTTTTCCAACGATATGTTGGAAACGCCGCTCGTACCGAAATTCAGCGACAGATTCGGGATCGCAAAATCGTGCTGGACACCAATTGGCACGCCGTTTTCGCGAATCCACTCCAGACCTCCTGGCAACTCTGGGAAGATCGACGACAGGAAATCCTGAATGAACTTAAACTGTGGATTGAGCTTGACGTTCTTCGGATCGAACTGGATATCAAGCCCGCTCTCCTTCGTGAAAGCCAGACCAAAATTGTCGAACCGGACCATCGACTGGCCGCTGACGACCACGTCGATCGCGGTGCCAATTCTGCCAAAACCGGTAACCGCCACTTTTTCCTGGTCTTTTGATGCGTCGAGGCGAACCCGCCCCGTCAACTGCATATCGACGAAGTCGGCCTTGAACACACCGAGAGAAAAAAGACTGCGGCGCCCAGGGAAGGGGGCATTGATATCTACCTGCACCCAGGCCCGCGCCTGCTTCTCGTCGAAGTCATGGGTGACCTTGATGGCGTCAGCGACGCCTTGAGGAATCTTGTACCCCTTGAACAGGTTATCGAGTTTGGCCCCGCCAAAGTTTCGAAAGACGCTCCCGATATCGAAATCATTCAGATTGGCCGGCAAGAGGCTTTCACCAATCTTGTCGAACGGCAACGACAATCCGATCGCCTTCAATTCGTCACTCAGACGGTCGAAAAGGGCATTGGCCTTCGTTGTGTCGATGATGTCACTGAGTTCATCATAGCCGGACCGGATACGATCGATATCTGCTTTAAGAGCGGCGAGTTCTGGCGCACTGGTAACTGCGGAATAAAGCTTAAGGACGTTGTTAGGGGTGGCGAGAACCCCGCCTTCGGTCAACTTCCCGGCAGAATCGAAGACCCGATCCGCATAGGCGCTCGCTGTCTGTTCTACGCGGCCAAGGTCATTGTATAGACCACGAACCGTTCGATCGAGATTGCCGACCGCTGCGATCAACTTCTGCGCGGCATCGACAGTCTGACCGTATTCGTCGTAGACCTTCTGCAGTGCTTCGCCGGCAGCCGTCAGTTTCCCCTTGAGATAGGCTTCCGCATCGTTTGCCAGTTGAGCAAAATACTGGTCCACTTCGGCGACGCCTTGGGACACTGCGCTGCAGGCGTCGGTCACCTCTGCCAACGCTCCGAGACCCGCAACACTGAAATCTTCAATCTGTTGCTCGACCTCACTGACAACAAGCTGAATGCGGTTACGAAGGATCTTGATCTGACCGGTCACCGCGACCGGATCGATCAGCTTCGTGTCATCCAAGGGGCCTAGGACAATTTCTAGGCCGTTGTCGATGAACCTAGAGACATATTTCTCAAGCAGAGCTTCCGGCGCCAATGCGTCTTTAACGCCCTTGAGCGTGCTCTGCACGTCATCGATGACGGGCTGCATTTTTTCTGGGATCGCTTGCAGCGCCTCGTTTGCCTCAACGAACTGTTCGTCGAGCCAACGGCGAGTTGGTACCAGGACTGCATCGACTGCGTTCCCAATCCCACTCAAAAGATCATCGATCTCCTGGACAGGACCATCGAAAGGGACTTTTGCAAGAACATTGGCAATCGCCGAGACATCAATTTGAAGCTCGAGAAATTCCGCGTCCGCCAGCTTCTGGGCGACATCGACGAAGTCTTCCGTTGCTTGTTTTAATACAGCCGCCGCATTCGTAATCCCTGTCATAAGGTCTTCAACGAGTGTGGTGACCTGATCAACTGCGCTGTCGATGGCTCCATCAAATTCAACAGCACGATTGGCGAGATCGCCAATGTCACCGACCGCTTCCTGAGCCTGTTGCAAAACTAGAATTACACGCGCTTTGAGCGCAGGATCCTTATTTCCGAGATCTTGATTTGCTTGAATTTTCGCGAGGAGGTCGGGAAGCTTCCCGACAGGCGGCAATGTCCCGTCAGGGGGTTGTGGGAGCGTCTGCAGATCGGACAGTGCGACGATGAGATTTTGCAACACGTCACGAACCGCAACGCCGATGCGGCTAACTTGATCTGCGGCCATGCCTCGAAAAGCATTGACGTCCTGAAGAAATTTTGTGACGTGTCCCGCAATCGACTGACCGGCGTTATTCAGTTCAACTGCAAGCCTTTGCGCCGCCTCATCGATTGCGGCATCCACATCGGCTTCGACGCTTGCAATGCAAGCGACCAATCCGGCCCTGTAAGCCTTGCGTCGTTCGGCCGACCAAGGTTTGTCCTTTTCGTAACCGGCATTGAATTGGTCAACGCGCTGATGGGCGCGCTTTATTACCTGCTCGAGTTCAACCTCAGTGTCGAGCAGAATGGCTTTTGCTTTTTCAACACCCTCTTCGACGCGCGTGACATCCTGAGAAGCCTCAGCGAACAAGGGCCGTAGATGGCTGATGATCTCCGTCGTGAAGCGATTTCGTAGGTCGGCTTTGCTTTGCCCAAGAGCCTGGCCAGAATCTACTTCCCATTGAGCAAGGTCGTTACTAACGTCGGCGACCCAATCTCGCAAAGCTGTGGAGACCAAATTTTGCTTGCGCTTGATCACCGCAACGGCATCGATTTTCAGTTTTTCACAAAGAGCCCCAGACGAGAGTCCGGACGCAAAACTCCTCAGTTTTTCGAGCTTTGATTTGTCTATCCCCGCCAATTTTCCCGTTACGGCGGCAGAAACCGTGCCCGTTAACTGTCCTTTCAAATCGGTAATGGCATTTTGGATTGCAACAGGATCATTGCTCTTGATGATATCGATCAGCGTGCCCTGATCGCCGTTGCCAACCTTCTTCGAGAAGTCGAGCAAAGCATCATCAACGCCAGAACCGTCATTCGTCCAGTAATCCAGTTTCGAAAGCTGCCCCAGTTCAAGCGACTGCTTTGCGGAAGTCAGTGCGTCAAACAGTTGGGGCGGCAGACGCTTTTGCGCTTCCTCCGTATGTCCGGCGCGCATGAACGAGATACTGTCTACGCCAACATAGACCGGCTTGCCTGAACGCCCAGCGTTGATCGCCGTCTTTTGCGCTGCCGGCGCCAGACGCCATGTGAATCGGCGGAGTCCTGGTAGCAGCCGGCTTACCGCCCTCCGACGGCCGTCGGATCCGTATTTTCTATCTCCACCTTGCTGCGTATTCGAAGTGACATCATATGAATCTGCAATCGCTTTTGCATTTGGCAGGTTCACATAATCAAGACCGATCAAAGGTGCCCACTGATCAGTGTCGCTGGTGGACGCCTTGAAGTCGGCAAAAAAGTACAGCAGGTCAGGATCCCGGCAATCTTGTGCGACATTCGGTTTCTCGCCCTCCCCCTCAGCGGTACTGACAAAAGCGATATCAGGTAGGGGATAGACTTGGGGGCGCTCCATCGACGCTTGGCGGTTCCACAAAGGTACCTGCCAACCCGTCTTGCCAACTTCACTGGACCAAGCGCTGTCGACATTGATGACATTGGAATTGAAGCGGACGCTTTCGAGGAAACCGGCGCTGCGCTGCGTGGCCCTGTCAAAGTCTGGATACTGGCGCACAGGCTGCAGGAGTTCGATATATTCGCGTACTTTTCGCAGGATTGGCCGGCGGCTCCGAGTTCGTTTGTCATCGTCTTTGAATTTTGGTGCGAACTGCGCCGAAGGATTTACCGTCCGCTCGTAGACGACGACATGTTTGGCGCGATGCCACAGCGCGCAGACGCGCCCGATAACCTCAACCTGCTGGCGTTGCACACGACCATTGCGGGTTTCGCTAATGATCGCAAATTTGCCGCCGAGAAACTCGGCTTTCTGAACAGCGTCCCCGCCAAGGGGCGATAACGCGATTTGTTCAATTGTCCCACCATCGGACTCCGGCTGGTCGAGAAGCGCCCTTAACAAGTTGAAGGATTCGACCGGCCAAAGCGCGCCTCCGCTCAAGCCCTGCGGATGATGTCGTGGTTTACGCGGTGTCGCGGTGTCGACCAAGGAAATAATCTGCGGTGCCGCGAGACCCAGCCGTGGCCAATTTTGGAAGTCAGGTTCATCTTCCGCAATAAGGGCGTCGTCTGAATGATCGATCACCGGCGGGCGGTGAAGAGCGCTGCCGCGCAAGGCGAAGCGGACGCCATCCGAGAACCGGGCTGGTGTGAACTCTGTTGTCGATTTAAGGTCGCGCGCCCAAACTTCGAGCCGCTCTGGCCGGCGCGCAGCAGACGACCGGACTGCGTCCCAGCGGCTGACGAGTGCCCGGTCATTATCTGTCTCGCGCGCAGGTCCGGTCAGCCGCCCAACAAGAGCTTCGATCTCCGCGATACGGGCACCGCGGGCAATACCTGTTTCCTTGGAGACGTCGATGCCAACTGGCAAACCATAGAGAAATTCGGCACGCAAGAAAGAGAGAGCGGCCCCGAGACCGTAGGCGCCTGCCTGGCGGAAGATTTCGTAGCTGGTTGCTTCGGGCATGAAGTAACCACGCTCGACGTCACTTGGAGCAATCCATATCTCAGCAGGCGGCGTCAACGCCTGTTCGACCGCACGTCGCCTCAGGTTGGATCTTAGCTCATCGTATTTCTTGTCTTCGCCATGTTCCTCAAAATTGCTTTGAAACGGCCTCGGCGGCATCTCCACTTCGTCAACGAGATCATGGATCTCTAGTCTTCCGGGCTTATCAGCACTTTCCCCGATGGCCTGTGCAGGCAACATATAATGGTAGTACGGGGCGACTTTTCTATACTGCCAGATCCGGTCGTCGCCGGAATAGACAGCCACGGCCGCAGTGTCGTCCCTACCGCGATTTGCGAGTGGTTCTTGTCTAAACCTAAATACGCTGAATGGCTCGGACGACAGAACGACATAATCGTTTTTGTCTTTACCATCCGGCGTGTTTTCATAAATGCTGGCAGTCAGTTGGCGATCCTGCCGCGCCGATAGAACCTCCGTGGCGTCTAGCCAATACTGGCCAGAGCGAGAATCGGGATTCAGTGGGATGAGAAGCGGGGCGACACGCGCACTTCGATCGAACCGTAAGGTATCAACGCCAACAGGTCGGACGGAAGTGAGCGGAATGACAAGCCTAAACTCCACCGAAATACGGCCCTCAGGATATCTGAGATTTGCGCCGTCCTGGCTGCTTCCGTCGCGCGTGCCAGCACCGCCGATGCGTAGTCGAGCCTCGATTTCGGTTGGCTTTTCGGAATTATCTGGCTTGCCGACAGCGTCGAATTCCAGAGAAGCAAGACGGCCATGCCAAGTGGCCGGTGCATCGACTAGAGTTGCGGTGTAAGACAGAAAAAAGGAAGGACCATCGTCAATAGTGTCCTCTGTGATAGGGACCCATTGCTGGTCATGCTGCAGTTTGATACGGAACGCCGCCTTGGGATCCTCGAAAAAGCTCATCCGTGCCGCTGAGATGACGATCGTTGTGCTGTCACCTTTTGAAAGGTCGTTGCTCATCAGAGCCGTCGGAGAGGCAAGGCTCAAACGGGTCGGTGGGCGCCTCCAAGGTCCGATGAGTTTACCCCGGCCGTCGTCTGGTCGACCCCAGGCAATCAGGCCGGTGTGGGGATCGATTTGCGCTTTGAGTACAGATCCAAAAAGCGTGAACCAAACGGATTGCTTCCTCAGGCTTAACGACGGTAAAAACGACTGGGGTTGACCGGCTTCGCCTGCCACCAACGCTTTGCGGGCTTCTTCGAAGCTGAACTGAGCCATGGAGAGCAACCCGCCTGAAAACAGGGCGTCGCGCTCGACGGAGCTTGCCGCAACCTCACTTATCGTTTCGCGCCAACTCCATTGCAACGCGACATCAGCCGACCAGTCCTTCCGTCGGTCGCCGCTCCAAACGTCATCAGGCCCGATTTTCCAAGAAAGCGTACAATCTGCTGAAATACGATCGCCGAGATGCAGCCATCCGGAGATGAGCGCCCGCTGATCTGCGCCATAGTAAACCGAATGGGCGCGCTTACCGCCAAGTTCTTCGCTGAGGCGCAACCTAAACATCATGATATTCTGGTTGTCGGATACTTTGACGGTGTCGACCTGCAGGTCGTCTTCATCCGCGGAATTTGCGGGGATCTGCGGGATCACGCGCACCCTGTAGGTCAGGCCAGCTACGACACCATCAAGGGAGAAGAACCGAAGGCTTAGGTCTTCAGGTTCGTTGTTTGAAAAGCGCAGCCCGTCTTCTCGTACATTAAAGCCGTAACGGGAAAGCAAATCGTTCGAAAAAGCCGTCGCGTTCTTTGGCCATGTCTTGTTCGGATTGATCTTCGCATTGTCCTGATAGCTTACGAAGCCGGCCGGCTTAGTGCCCCTTTCGGAAAATCCAAATGAACCGAGCTTGAAATTCTTCACTCCCGAATGATTGGACAACTCGACATAATTGTCCTCTTCACCCGGGACCGCGTCGTTGGTTCCCTCATCGGTCCACCCACCGAATAATGTCGCTAGTTGAATCGGATCGCCTTTCAAGCCTTTCGATGTTTGATAGACCGCCGTAAATGGAAACGCCCGCGCCTCAGAAATTTGCGACTGACGGAGGGGCAGGGGCAAGTTGATACGCAGCGCGAACAAATTGCTCTTCAAAAGGCGCAACCCTGAATAGACAGGGTTTATCCCGTCATATGCAAAACCGTTGGCCAGCGGCAATCGAAGGGTCAATGCGCCCTTTTCATACTGCTCGATCAGGAAAGCGCCGCGGAAGGCGAGCCAGTCAGCAGCTGCGACTTGATCCACCCAAAAGGTCTTCGTTTCTTCCCCGTCGCCCAGAAATTCTATCACGTCTTCGGGACGTACGGTTGGTATAACCTCTAGTGCTGGATCGTCCCGAGAGGGTATTGACCTTCCAGACGACCAGCGAAGGGCGGCGCGCTGGGTTTTCCCATCAGAGATGAAGAATAGATCGACCACGCCATCAAGAGGTTTTTCCGTTCCGACGGCCTCGGGCAAGGGCGGCCAAGCGAAGTGACCAAACAGGCGAAATGCAAGCATTACCCACCTCCCACGCGCTCAAAACAGCGCGAGGGGATATTGAAAAACTCGCGAACTGAAGTAAACTGCAGGTAGCAGTGAAGGCAAAGTTATCTACAGATTTTTATTTTAAGTGCGCAAGTGTTATACCTTGCAGCAGATAATATTTTATTTTTAAATTTGAATATCACCAATATTGATGACGCTTCGAACAGTTATCAAGAGGCATCCGCCGGAGATATATCGGAGAATTCAAATCGCATTCGACATCGGGACTTATGGTGCAAGCGGCGTTCCATAAATTACCAATTTTAATACGTCAGAGAGCGCTGTTTAACTGAAATCGACGTAGAATCTCCATTCCTGTTGCGATTTGCGAGCATTTATCAGAGCCACCCGTCACGGCAGCCTACAACCTGACCCCTCGCGTTTTTCATGCGCGAGCCGGCAAAGCCAGAAACGCCAAAGTCTCTCGGAAGTAGAGTGCCGCATACCGGTCAGGCGACACCGCAATATTTCATGACATAGATGTTGTCTGCGCCAAGCACGTTTACTTTGTAGGGTCCCCACGCCTGCGTGATCTTGTCCTTTTCATCGTATGGCCAAGATGCCGGCATGCTCGACGGGGTGCGAGAAGGCGTTCTTCCATCGTCGGAATACCAAATAACGAAGTGCTTACAATTTCCGACGTCGTCGGCTGCGGCGTCTTTTGCAGCCTGCCCGCATCTTTCCCAGGCCTTTTTGATAAACGGTTGCTTCAATTCGTCAGCGCTTGGGTATTTTGGCTTAGCAACGCCGCTTCCGCCGCGTTTGTAGGCAACTCCTGCAATGAACCTGCGGGCAGCGGCAAGATCAGGAAGCTTGCTGTCATCTGTAACCTCGACTGTCCCCGTCTCCGCATAGACGATCGCCTGGCAAACCATTTCCGTAATCGTCGCCGTTGCCAGGATCGAGGCCAGACCTTGGCTTGCGAATTGATTGGTATCAGGACCGGATTGACCGATAAAAAATTGCTGCGTCGTCGTCGGAAAGTGAGTTGCAGGCGATGTCGGTAGCGACATTGGTCGAATTGTGGTTGCTGTATCACCAGGGATCGAGATCCCTGGTCCAGGGTCTCTCCGCCGCCCGTCTAGAAACCAGTCGGCGTCAAAATTGGGAGACTGACGAACAAGAATAATAAGGCTCACGAAATAGCCGAAAAAGCCAAGCGCGAGCCCAATCCCATAGTAGCCGAACAGTTGCGATCTTTCCGGAAAGAGGCTGAGGACCGCACCCCCGCCAATAGCTGCTACGAGCGTGGTAATGTCGCCCAGCTGCAAGTCGCCTTTCCGGTATCGGTTCACATAATAGACATACCAACCGATGATTAGGCCAAAACCCAGCGCTCCAAGATTGATCGCTTCCATCTATTCCCCCTCACTTCGATATCGTCTGTGCAAGACCTTTAAAAAGCTCAAGTTACATCCGGCCCCCAGAGTAAAACCCATTCCAAACGGAACAAGCTCGGAGAGCCCGGCAATATGGACAATTCCCAAAGTTGGAGCCCCCAGGAATATGGCGGCATAGAGAACTGAAAAGCGCGTCACCGGACGATCAGCCGAAATCAGCCGGGTCGCAAGTAGGATCGCGAGCCATCCGAAGACCGTACCTGTCAGTGCAGCGCCCGCCATACAACGCACTTTCGGTTGTCGATTTTAGTGATGACAAGACCAACACCTTGGTCCCGAAATCGCGCCCACGCCCTTATTTTTTCCCTTAGCAGGAGTCGTTCAGCGCAGCGTTACGTCGTAAGCATTGCCGACATGCTTGGAGTCGTCAACGACTACAATCTTCTCTTGCAACGAAAAAGCAAGTACGCGTGGAAAATTTTTATGTGAGTAGTTCTCTGCAAGTTTCGCTGCCACTATCCGCTGAACAGAAGATTCCCAATTGTCTGCCCGGACTAGCACAAAGGTCAGACATTAACCTGAGAAAGTGACCTCAAAATACGCCAGCTGCCGTCAATGCTTGTGCGACACACGAAGGTGATTACAGGAGAGGCGTCATCGGATCCCAACTCGCGTTATGCTTTCGCATTAAATCGTCGGTGACAGTATGTTCATCGCTGAATTTGCGCTCTTCGACAGTTTGCACTTGCGATGCCAGTACGCGATCATAAAGGGCATAGCAAATCTGGCCATTGTTGTGCCTTGCGCGGTAGGCGATGCCATCGACCTCAGGATAACGGCGGTGCAATTCGCCTGCGAAGGCTTGGGAGTTCGCGTAGTCGTCACCAGCGCAAATGTCGGCGGTGACGCCATGATAGGCCAGCCCCTCGTCGAAAAGTTTGATCAGCAGGAGTTCCCGCGTGACACTCAAGACCGTCCATTGTCGGAGTTCCACGTAGTCTCGCGACAGAATGCGGCGCGCACGTCGCAAAATCGTTTCAGCGAAGGCACCTTCGAGAGATTGGGCGACATACAGCGTTCGATACTGACCGGCGGGTGCGTCAAATCGGTAAGAGGGACCGCTTCCCGGGGATGGCCCGAACCAAATCGGGCCGTCCTTAATTTGATGGATGCGCACAAAAGTGGAATGGGCTGGAACGGTCAAGGTCAGCAGATCTGATTTTGCCGTGCCCCCCGCTGAACTCATGATTCATCCAGCCCCAGATAAGCGCGCGCTGCTCTAATCACGAGTTCGACGTTCCCGCCTTTTAAAGCATCGAGTGGCTTGCCGCCCACCACCGGATCCGGCTCCACAAGAAATTGCAAAGCTGACCAGTTTCCGGCCTTGCTCTCTTCGAACAGCGAAAGCACGCGACGTAAGTCTGGGACGATCTTAACGCCGTCAGCGCTTTCTACGAACTGAGCAGATGGGACGATCAGCTCTCGATCGCGCATAAGACCGAGCGCGGAACCACTGCCCACGCGTTTGTGCAGGTTTTGATGCGACATCCCCAACCGGGAAGCTGCCTCCCGCAATCCGAGCGCTTCACCCGCCTGCGCCAGAACTTGAGCCTGATTGGCGGCAAGTCGATTTGCATCGTCCTCATGCGCCTTGTCACTGATCTCGTGCTCCGCGTCTGCTGCCAGTGCAAGCGCATCCTGGATCAGTCCCGCCGTCAAGTCGAGTTGCTTGACGAGCGACTTGATCGCATGCTCGCGCCTGATGAAGAACAATTGCTTGAGCGAGTGAGATGACGCCGGTGTCAAATCGCATAAGCTGTGAAAGGCCGAGTAGGTTAGACCTTCGACTTCTGCTGGTGGCGTCCACTCATACATCAGCGCCTGCCGCAGAACTTTGAACCGGCTGAACGTCGAGTCCGCGAGCCAGGTAAACCAGCTCAACTTCGCTCGCCGCTTAGGCTGGATGCTCTCGAATTCAACGTAAAAGTCTCGGATCCCGGCTTGTTCGAAGGCGACACACATATGGAACGTCGCAAGTTCGACACGATGCGCGAAACGCGCGAGCGAGGCGACATCCGGCCGCTGGCGTTCGAGTAGGACATAGGATGCTCCAAAATGCATCGCTGCCGGTTCGGGTCCGAACGCATCGTAAATCGGCATCCCACGGGGTGGCGCGTCGTCAGCCGGGATATACGACTCATCGGAAGCAAAAACGCTTTTGGAAAAGACTGAACCACCCCCGTGAAGCATCCCGCCATGCCCTGATCCGCTATCAACGATACGCGAACGGGGATCGTGACCGCCGATCCCGAACGCAGCAAAGTGGCCTGTCGCAGTGAGAGGAAACTGGCCTGAAGACATCTACCTGTATTCCCTGACTAGGTTGACAAAAACGTGTTAGATATCGTTGACATGACCTTTGTCAACTAAAAAAGCGAATAATTTCTTAATGCCCCATCGCTATTGCGCTAGATGTCAACATTAATCTTGTGCCCTCGCATTGCAATTCGCCAAATTGGATGAAGACAAAAGGTTGACGCTTCGTTTTGTCAACTTGACATATGGTGCCGGACTGCTACGTTGTCAACCGACACAGGCTTGCAGAAGGAGCAGGCAATGACGCGAGCAGGCAAGCCGAAAGCGGCGGCGCACGATACCAAGCCAATCAAGGCCGTTCTTGCGCGCTTGTTCTGCATTTCTCCCGACTGGCTTGCGCTTGCTTGTGATGGAATACGGGTCGTATGCGCCAACGCCGCCAACTGGGCGCCTCCGCTTGGAATGCAAGAAGGATGGATGGCTACCTATCCCTACTTCGGACTGCAGTTCGAATTCGTCTACGGGTGGGTGCAAGGCGTTGAGAGAGTGCTCTTTACGGGCCTCTGCTGGCGAGATCCTGGATCCCCACGTAATCTGGTCACCCACATTGGATATGTTTCCCTTGCTCCGGGCAGCCCATATGTCCGAGGTGATCTCACCGCTCCAACCCTGAGAGCGCCCTCGGCCGAATTGCCTTTCATGCCTCGCGACGGCTCGGCCTTACTTTCCAATCTTGGTACGAAGGCGGTGCCTGAAATACTTACGATTCTTGTCGAAAAAGTCGGACCGCATGCCAAACAATCAAGCCTCATTGTCGTGAAGCGCGACACGCGGCAACGACGTATCTTTCTCCCACAACATGTCCCTCGTTCTTGGCCTTCAGAGTTACCAGAAACGCTTGTTCAACTGCTATTCAACTCAACGAAGGAAACCACAATGAAAGAGATCATCACAGGCACCCAGGTCGTCAAAACTCTGCCTCACTGGTTTATGTGTCACCCTCCAATAATCCTGGCGGATTTCCACGTGTATGGGATCGAAAGATCCTTGCCGCAAAGCCGCGACGTTCGGAAAGCGCCCCTTACAGGGAAACAAGGCGGCCGCTTGACATCGTGCTTGGCAAGCCATGTGGGCAGTGGCGCCGATTTTACGGCGACGCGCTTGATTGGTCATTCTGCAAGTGCCGCTGATCCGCAGCGAGCCACAAGGCATTAAGTCGAATGAGCCGCCCCGGTCAAACGGGGCGGCTCAAATCCGCTCCTGCCGTATGACGATCCACGCGATGCGATCACAACATCACGCGGAGTTTTGGGTGCTGCTCGGCTGGAAATGTGCCATCACAACGTGACGATCCCCGGGATAGGTAAGGGAGGCAACTCACGTTGATGATATCTGTCTACGCGGAAAATCTGCTGCACGTTGTCGATAATAGCACTTCCTGACCTCGGACTCGTGGGCGGCGACGTGAGGTTAGGTATCGGCCGACAGTTGACGATCGTAAATTTGCGCGGCGCGTTTCTGCTGGTGCCGAGCGCTGCGGCGTTTCCGGCGATTGCCCGGTCGGTTAGTTCGCGGTCTATTTTTCAGCCATGCAAAGAGATTCAGACTTGCTGCTTTTTCCACTCTTCATAGCGCGCCTTGTTTTCCGCGTTGGCGGGATAAAGACCTGGTAGAGACGCCCCTTCAGTGACTTCCCTCATGATCCAACCCTCCAGTCGTTCTTGCTCAACTGCATCATCGAGAATTTCATCCGCTAGTGCGGCGGGAATGACCACTCCACCGTCTTTGTCGATGACAATCAGATCTCCTGGGAAGATCGCGACACCGCCGCAACCGACTGGCTGGTCCCATGCTACAAAAGTCAGGCCAGCAACTGATGGAGGGGCTGCCGCTCCGGCGCACCACACCGGAAGGCCGGTCGCCAGCACACCGTCGAGATCGCGCACGACGCCGTCGGTGATGAGTGCTGCAACATTTCTCTTTTGCATGCGGGCGCATAGGATATCTCCAAAGATACCCGCGTCTTTTGACCCTTGGGCGTCGACCACTGCGACACAGCCTTCTGGCATTGCTTCAATGGCCGCTCGGGTAGAGATCGGTGATGACCAAGAGGCAGGTGTTGCCAGATCCTCCCGAGCAGGAATGAAGCGGAGGGTAAACGCGCGGCCTACGATGCGACCTTGGTCCGGCCTCAACGGCATTGCTCCTCTGATCCAGACGTTGCGCAGACCTTTCTTGAGCAAGATAGTTGTCAACGTTGCGGTCGTGACGTTCGCAAGGATCGACTTGATTTCATTTTCTGTGGGCATGGGCGTAACCTCTTAGATATACGTAATTAGATGCTAGCGATCATGCCGCCGTCGATGCGGATGATGCTACCAGTGAGGTAGGAGGATCTGGTACTGGCGAGGAAGGCGACGACGTCGCCATATTCTCTAGGCTCGCCATATCTGCCCACTGGAATTGACGAGATACTTTCGGCGGAAATGTCTTCAACGGATCGGCCTTCGCGTTTCGCCCTCTGTTCATCGAGAAAGGCGATCCGGGCCGTGCCAATCCGACCTGGAAGCACGATGTTTGCCGTCACGCCGTCAGCGCCAACTTCTTTCGCAAGTGTCTTCGACCATCCCACTAGTGAGCTACGCAATGCGTTGGAGAGGCCAAGGTTTGGAATCGGCGCCACTACGCCTGAGGACGTCGACGTGATAATGCGGCCCCACTTCATCTTGCGCATATTTGGCAAGACACGATCCGTCAACGCGATCACTGACACGACCATCGATTGGAAGAACTGAGACCATTGATCTGGTGACACGCCTAGAACCGGGGTAGGCGGCGGACCGCCCGTGTTGTTCACGAGAATTGCAACGGGGCCATAACGCTCCTCGATTTCGGCAACCTTCGCTTCAAGAACTGAAAGGTCGGCGATATCCCAATGCAACGCGAACGCTTCTCCACCGGCACCATGAATGCTGCGTACCGTTTGAGCGGCAGCGTCACCATTGATATCGGCGACAACAACCTTGGCTCCTTCATCTGCAAGGCTATGCGCTATCGCGCCTCCCAAACCACCGCCGGCACCCAGAACCAGGGCGCATTTTCCGGCAATTCCAAGGTCCATAATCACTCTCCATAGGTCCATTTCTCTGGTCGCTTTTTGCGCATCCGGTAACTGGCCCAGACAGGACGCCTGAAGATTGACATCGAAAGAAACTACACAGAACCTGTATTATTGTGTCTTCGAAATTCAGGAAACCTAAATATGGAAACGCGATTTCTCAAAACGTTTCTCCACGTCGTAGAGACCGGATCTATTGCGGGCGCCGCACGCAAAGAAAATGTAACCTCGTCGGCAGTAGTGCAGCGGCTTCGAGCCTTAGAGTCGGATTTAGGACAAGTACTTGTGCGCCGAGCAGGCCATTCAATGCAGCCGACCGAAGCCGGACGAGCAATCCTGGAGGCTGCCAAGCAAGTCGTTGACGTCACCGAGAGCTTGCAAGGCCTTGCGCAAGACCAGCAGGATGTCGGAACCATCCGTGTTGGTGTGATTCATTCGATGATTACCGGGCTTATGCCGGAAATCCTGTCCTCGATGGAACTGAGCGTGCCAATGATCAAAGTGGAAGTGATCCCTGGCCAATCGTCTCATTTGTTTCAAAGGCTCAAGGAAAAGACATTGGACGGCGCAATCATGATAGAACCGCCTTTTATGCTGCCAAAAGAATATGTTTGGCACGAGCTCAGACAGGATCCACTGGTTGTTCTGACGTGTAGCGCTGAAACGTCAGAGGACCCGATCGAGCTTCTGAAGAGAGCTCCCTTGATACGATATGACCGAAAGCATTGGGGAGGCCGGTTCGGCGATCGTTACTTGAAGAAAAATCGTTTGAACCCAAATGATCGACACGAGTTGGATTCACTTGAGGCGATAGCGGTTTTGGTAGACCGCGGGTTGGGAATCTCCCTTGTGCCGGATTGGCTGCCCCCTTGGCCGGAGGGTCTATCGCTTAGAAAGCTTCCGCTGCCAGACGCTCCCTGCCGTAAAATCGGGATTATTTATGCGCACAGCGCAAACAATCGTCGGCTGATGGCATCTCTGGCAGATCACGCTCAAAAGGCCGCGCAAATAAAGGGGGAGGTGGCGCGAATGCATGCGACGAACCGGTAGTATTATCTATTTGCGAGCCGTATCAGGTCGCCTCGCAGCATTCAGTAGGCTGCTGATATACTCTCGATATTACGAAGTTTCGCTTTCGCGTAATAACTCCGAAACCGCATCGTAGCGATTGATAAGGTCAATACGGCTCCCTGATCGGCTCGATTCCATCACAGCCTCGGCGACGATCTGCGTTCGGGCGGCATCTTCCGCCGAGATAAGGGGGGCTTCTTCGCCGCGTGCCACACGTGCAAAGTGGTCCCACTGAGCGACGTAAGGGTTCTCCGGGGCGACGGTAAGCCGCCTTTCTTCAGTGAGCGGCTCTCTCCAACTACGAATTCCATCATAACGCCAGATGCGCAAGTCCGGCAGAGACAAGCTGCTCGCGGGTAGGTACCAATTGGCCAATTGATCGCCATCGGGTGGCAGACCTCCTTGGCCACGATTCACTTGTCATGAACGCTCAGGATCAATGCTATTACAGAAGAGACCATCTTTCCGAGTATGCGGCCGTGACCAGCATAATGGCGAATAATCTCGCGCGCCTCGCAACAGACATCGACGTTTGGCATGCTGAAGAATTCGACATGTTCGAATTGCCGGCTGAATATTGCGGATCCAGCAGCATTATGCCGCAAAAAAGGAACCCTGAGCCACTGGAAAGGTGCCGTGCCGTCGCGGGCGAGTCGATTGGCTGGATGCCTGCTGCGCTCGGGATTTTCAAGCTGCCGCACACCTCTGTTGCGGACCCGTCCTATTCCGTTGTGAGTGAAGGCCGCCTGTTCGACGATGTTTCTGTTTCTCTGACCAGCATGGTAAGGCTTTGTGCAGAGGCGCTCCCGAAGATTACAATTAAAAAGGATCGTATGGAAAGTCTTGCACGGGATCGGTGGAACATTGGTAGTCGCCTGGGTGACATCATTGCTCAACGTACAGGCATGCCTTTCGGGAATTCGCACGTTATCGTAGGCGCACTGGTCAAGCATTGCATTGAACTGGGTATTAAGCCGTCGGAGGTCACCTCCGCGCTTCTTGATAAAGTAGCGACCAAGGCTGTTGGCTTTCCACTCGGCTTTGATGAAGCGTTGGTGGCCGATGCGATGGATGCGATGGCATTCGTAAACGCACTGCAGGGCCCTGGGTCCGCAAATCCCGACGTTGTCCTTGAAGCGGTTGATGAAGCAGAAAGAGAAATGCAGGATAATTTAGCATGGTTGGCTGCGTCGCAGGCAAAAGCAGATGGCGCTCGGGAAAAGCTTGATAGAGCGGTGGACGAGATCATCAGCAAGCCTTCAATCTGATAAAACTCCGATGCCAATAGTGTGACCCAATTCACGCAAGAGCCTGATAAAGTTGCAGGTCACATCCCGGGATTCTATAGCGAGCGGAATGGAGCGCAAGTCGCTTCATTCCCTTCGCGCGAAACAGGGGGCGTCTCTCTGACAAATCAGCTTATAGCCAGAGGGTTCGAGCGCACGCCCGGCATGGGAAGTGATTTTCGCTGAGTTGACAAGCTTTTTTCACTCCTCATGTTTCAAGTAGTCCCCGCTCAAAGCTTCAAGAGATGCTTTGATATCGTCTATCAATTTCGCGCATAGGATGGACGGTTGGGAGAACTGCGAAGTGATGAGCCATACAGGCAGAACAATCGGTCTTCGCAACGGACGGAAGACGACGTTATCGTCGTGTAAGCCGAGCAGGCTGATTGGCGATCCGATACTCACTCCGCAACCGGCACTAACCATCGCAAACGCCGCCTGCGCTAGCTGCACTTCTGCTGTTACGTTAACGCGGACTCCGTCGGCCTCAAGGGCCGCCTGGATGAGTTGCTGCGAAAGATCCTCCCGGCCGAGGGCAACAAATCGCTCGCCGTCCAAATCCTTGCAATCGACAACTTGTTTTGCAGCGAGCGGATGGCCTGCAGGCAGCACGCAGGCCATTGGAATGGATTGAAACGGCACGCACTGTATTGCTGGACTGGCTGACTTGACCAGTGTCAAGCCGAAATCCGCCACACGCGTTGTAACGGCGTCTTCGATCGTCCTCGACGGCCGGGTCACCTGGGATACCATTACGCTCGGCCTCGTTGATAGAAATTTTGCGACGACGCGCGGCAAGAATTGCAGGCCAAGGGAAGGAAAAACGGCCACTGAGACGTCGCCGCGTTCAAGGTCACGGATTGCGTTGGCGGTCTTGTGAACCCGGTCTACACCAAGCTCAAGCCGTTCCGTCTCGACAAACATATGGTGAGCCTCCGGCGTCGGCAAAAGCCGTCCGGTCTCCCGCAAAAAAAGCTTGAAACCACAGGAAAACTCAAATGCTTGGATCAGCTTTGTTAGAGCCGGCTGGCTTACGAACAGAGCCTCCGCCGCCTTCGTCACGCTTCCACTTTTCATGACAGCATTGAAAGCTTCGATCTGGCGGACGTTGGGTCGCGGCATGGGGATCACCGAATAACCGTGGGTTATAGAGCACTTATTTAAATTCATTTGAGTGGCCGACGGAAGCGCTTATTCAATCACTCGGTCCGGATAGGTTGGTCGTAGCCCTGCAATGTGCAGGCAGCCTGTCACAGTTTCTTATCAGGAGGCGTGATGTTGAGGCGCATTGCGGGGCGGATCAGCCCCGATATCGTGTTTGAGTTCGACGGTCGTCCAATTCACGCAGCACCGGGCGACACCGTCGCTTCCGCTTTGCTTGCGGCCGGTGAAACCATCTTTAGGTCAACGCCAAGCTCTGGAAAGCCGCGCGGACCCTTCTGCATGATGGGAGTGTGTTTCGAATGCCTTGTAGAAATCGATGGCGTCACCGACCGGCAAGCATGTTTGACGCCGGCCAGAGATAAGATGCAGGTGCGCAAGCAGCGTGGCTTCGACGCGACGGCGTCGTCATGACCCATTATGATGTCGCAATTGTTGGCGCAGGGCCGGCTGGGATGTCCTCAGCGATCGAGATTTCGCAGGCAGGTTTTACAGCACTTCTGCTAGATGACCAGCCGGCGCCGGGCGGACAGATTTATCGCTCGATAGAGAACGCACATACCGACCGACTGGATATTCTTGGCCCAGACTATGCTGAGGGTAAAAGACTTGTCGCTGAATTCCGGTCCTCATCCACCACATACATCCCCAATGCCACTGTCTGGAACGTGAGTCGCGACCTGACACTGGCATATACGAGAGAAGGCGTATCCCATGGAATTTCTGCCGATGCATTGATCGTCGCGAGTGGCGCCATTGAAAGGCCCACACCGATGCCAGGGTGGACGCTGCCTGGAGTGATGACTGTTGGTGCCTTACAAATTTTGTTGAAAGCGCACGGTCTCCTAGCCGATGCGGTCGTCTTGGTCGGAAGTGGGCCACTCATCTGGCTCTTGGCGGCGCAAATGATTAAGGCCGGAGCAAAGCCCTCGGCCATTGTCGAAACCCTGCCGCTCAGTCACTATTTCAAGGCTCTTCCGAAGCTGCGTTTTAACCGCCCCGCGTTCAGCTATCTAAAAAAGGGTCTCCTCATGATGCGGTCCGTTAAGGCGGCGGGCGTTCCCGTCTTCCTCGGGGCCCAAGGGGTAGCCATAGAGGGCTCATCTCGTGCGGAGGCTGTTTCTTTCGAGATCCGCGGCCGAATGCATCGTCTACCGGCGGAAACAGTAGCACTCCATCAAGGGATTGTACCCAACCAGCAGATCACACGCCTCCTGCATTGCGACCATCGATGGAGTGAAAGTCAGCGAAGTTTCCTACCGGTGTCGGATTGTTTTGGTGAAACTAGCGTCGCCAACCTCTACATCGCAGGAGACGGCGCGGGGATCGGTGGCGCCAAGGTTGCTGCCATGCAAGGTCGGCTCGCCGCGCTTCGCATCCTCGAGAAGGCGAGCGCGGTCCAGAACACCGCCACGTCCGAACTGCTGGCGGAAATAGAGAAAGAGATTTCGATCCGGCCATTTCTCGAAGAGCTCTATTTACCGTCAGCAGAGATCAGAGATCCGAAGGAAAACACAATCGTGTGTCGGTGCGAAGAAATCACTGCTGGCGAGGTTCGAGCGTCATTGGCAAGCGGTGTTCCAGGACCCAACCAGATCAAATCACTGCTTCGCACAGGTATGGGTCCGTGCCAGGGACGTTTTTGTGGCCTCGCACTTTCAGAAATCGCCGCACAATATCTCGGCAAAACGCCCGCTTCGGTCGGCTATTACCGTATCCGGGCGCCGCTTAAACCTCTGCGCCTCACCGAACTTGCAAACATGGGCGAAGCTGAGGTTCCTCAAGCGCCGGTCAAACAGGAATTGCAGAAATGATCGCGACTGCTGATCTATTGATCGTCGGTGGAGGTCTCCATGGCTGCTCTGCCGCTCTCAACGCCGCTATAAGGGGACTTTCAGTTATTGTTCTGGAAAAGGATACCGTGGGCAGGCATGCGTCGGGTGTGAATGGTGGCGGAGTGCGGCGTCTTGGGCGTCACCTAGCTGAGATTCCAATTTCGAACCGTTCGATGGAAATTTGGCGCCGGATAAACGAACTGGTCGACGACGATTGTGGATTTCAACCTGCGCCGCAGATTAGAGTAATAGAACACGAACAAGATCTCGAAGCCCAGAGTCAACGTTCTGCCGAAGTCAGAGCGCTCGGTTTTTATCACGAGGTTATGCTGGATCAACAGGAGCTTCGCTCATACCTTCCCGCCGTCGCGCCACATTGTGTTGGTGCCCTGGCGAGCCTCGACGACGGATTCGCACTTCCATTCCGAACGACCTTTGCATTCAAGAGAAAGGCGCAGCAACTTGGCGTGCAATTTTATGAGGAAACAATTGCATTGACGATCACTCGCGAAGGACAAGGATGGAAGGTGTCATGTGCCGGAGGTCAGAGTTTTTCTGGGCGATACCTCCTGAATTCTGCGGGCGCATGGGCCGGAGAATTCGCTCGACAGGCCGGCGACAAGGCTCCGGTCGAAGCCGTGGCGCCGATGATGTTGGTGACGCAGCGAATGCCGCATTTCTGTGATGCAGTCGTCGGGGCTGCAGGGCGCCCCCTTTCCTTTAAACAAATGCCGAACGGCACGGTTGTGGTGGGTGGCGGTACGCGCGGCAAGGCCTTTCCGGAAAGCAATATCACGGAGATGAGCTTTAACGAGCTGCGCCGTTCGGCACAGACTGCGATCGACATATTTCCGATCATGTCCAAAGCAAACGTCGTGCGCTCTTGGTCGGGGATTGAAGCTTTGATGCCAGATCGTGTCCCTGTGATCGGGCCATCCTCGCGCGAAGAGAACCTGTTTCATGCCTTTGGTTTTTCCGAACATGGATTCCAGATGGCGCCGGCCGTCGGGGAAATAATGGCGGAATTAATTGCAAATGGCACGACGGATGCCGCGATCGAGCCATTTAGCATTGCACGTTTCGGTTAACGGCGTGATCCCGCCACTTACGGGCAGATCGATTTTCCCAGGACCACAATGATACCGGCAACACGCGTTCAGATCGCAAGTGATCTTTTTTGTCGTGCCGAATTCAGAGGGATTGCGACGGGAGTAATGCTCTCATCGAGTGTAAAAGCCCGGATCAGATCCAAAAGCCGCGCTGCCTCGGTGTCGAGGGAGTGGCAAGCGGCTGTCGACTCCTCTGCCATCGCTGCCGTCTGTTGCGTAGATTGGTCGATTTCGCCGATAGTTGTCCCGATCGTGGCCAGGTGCCGAGCCTGATCCGATGCGGTCGCTGCAATGTTTGAGACCACGCTTTTGATATGTGTGATCTGGCTCGCAATGTTCTTCAGTTGATCACTCGTCGAGCTGACGAGTTGGGTCCCTCGCTTCACCCGTTGAGACGACGTCGCGATAAGATCTTTTATTTCGGTCGCGGCGTCGGCCGAGCGTTGGGCAAGGGCGCGTACTTCTGAAGCGACAACTGCAAAGCCTCTTCCTGCATCGCCCGCGCGTGACGCTTCAACACCGGCATTCAAAGCAAGAAGGTTGGTCTGGAATGCGATCTCGTCGATCACGTTGACGATCGTTGCGATCTGTCGTGACGATTCCTCAATTTGCGTCATACCTTCAATAGCCTGAGAAACGACGGCATCCGATGAGGAGGCTTCCCGGTGTACTGCCGAGACGATGCGATCAGCTTCGTCAGCAGCATCCGCCGTTCGATTGATGTCCGAAGAAACATTATTTAAAGCCCGTACCGCGTTTTCCAGGACCACGGCCTGCTGTTCCGTTCGCTTCGCAAGCTCCCGCGTGCCAGCATGCATCTCATTAGCAATCGAGGTCATGCTGTTGGCTTGCCCGGCGACTGCAGAGATGGTCTCCCTCAGTTGATTTACAGCGGCGTTGAAATCCTCCCTTAGCTGCGCATATTCTGCAGGGAAGGTTGCTTCAATCTGGCGGTTCAGAACGCCCTCGGCCAGCGCCGAAAGAGAGCGTCCGATCTCTTCGAAGACGGCCGCCTGGGTTGTAAGTCGCTGGCGACGCTCAGTCTCCGTCGCACCGCGCTCTGCTTGAGCAGCGAGTTCGAGATTTTTAGCTGCCTGTTCGGCCGTCTCCTTTGCCAACGCGTTCTGCTTGAACACGAGAACGGCTCTTGACATATCACCAACCTCATCGCCGCGCGAAATGCCTTCGATAGTTCCTGCCGTAACGCCGGATGCAAGCCGCTTCATTTCCGCGACCAGTTGCACGATCGGCCGGGAAATCGACCTGGATGCAAAGTGAGAAAGGAGAAAGGTCGCAAAGATCGTCGTGCCTGCCAGCAGAATGATCTTCCAGAGTAGGTCCGTCGCCGGTGCCAGCATTTCCGACCGCGGCTCAAGAGCGATAACCGTCAACGCCTGGTCACCCACTATGAGATTTTCCGACGCAGCCATCATGGTAAGGCCGCGATAGTTTGCCTCCCCGCTCTGAGTGCCGAATTTGATGGACCGCGCGTCTGCCCCGCCAAAACGGGAGGTCGAGCGCAACACGCCGTCGCCGGCGACCACGATTGCCTCTCCATGCGGGCCAAACCCGTTCGTATCATGTAGGACACCATCGAGTGCTGCTGTGCCAAGGCCTACAATCAAAGTCCCTGCTCGTTGATTTGACGATCGACCAGCGGGTGCAGGGATAGGAACTGCGATGTAAGCTCCACCACCACCGGCGATATCAGGGGGTGCAAACCCCGTGATGAGAGGTCCTTGTTGGCTGATAGACTTCTCTAAAGCGCTCTTCAAAACGTCTTCGACGTCGAGTGCACCAAGAGGGTGGCTAGCAGTGCTATAAATCAGTTGACCCTTTTTATCGATGAGTGCAATCGTTTTGAAACCGGCCTGACCAGCCAAATTCTGCAACCACGGCTCCGCTTGGCGATAATTTTCAAGGTAATAATCTGCTCCGCTAACTGCGGCCTCTCTGAGTGACCCCGACCGCATTCGGATGTCTGACAAAGTTTTAGCTGATTCCGCCGAAAGCCCAGCGTATCCAAGATACAGGCCATCGAAAACTTGGCCGAACCCAGGATTGTTGGCGAGTGAGGCGACCTCAGACTGCAGTGCTTGCAGCTTCGAGGAAAGGATGTCTCTGCGGGTAGTGGCGATATAATTGAGGTGCTTTGCGATCAGCGTCTGCGTCGTAGAAAAAGACGATTTCGAGGCAAATAGTGCTACAGCACCGCACGAGATGGCGGCGATAGCAACCATGAGTACAGGTATCTTTCGGCCAATTGTCCAATGGAATCGAATGGATTGAATGCGCTTGATCATCAAGGTCCCCTCGTAGCGCTAGCGATAATTGTTCGACATCGCGGCAGTCTGTTCGACGTCTAGTAGCCCGCTTCCGCGTCCACCCGGTTCAAAAGGTCGTCGTTCGAGAGAGCACGCCTGATATTCTCTACGACTTGCTGTAGAGCGGTGGATGGATCTGTGGCGCTCGAATTATGCGGGGTAACAGTTATATTGGGATGGCTCCAAAACCGATGGCCAATTGGCAATGGTTCGGTTCGAAAGACGTCCAAAACAGCGTGCCTTATGTGCCCGCTGTCAAGCGATGCAAGCAGATCTTCCTCCACCAAGAGATCGCCGCGCCCGACATTGATCAGCGCGGCGCCGGCACGCATGGCGTGAAAGAAGGAAGAATCAAGCAAATTGCGCGTTAGGCCCGTAGATGGAAGAAGCGAGACCACGATATCTGCCTTCGATAAAAATAAAGGCAGCCCCTCTCGACCGTCGAATACGTCGAAACTCCCAAATGTTGCAGGGGAGCGCTTCCAACCGACGACGCGGAAGCCGATCCTGCTCAACAAATCTGCGCAAGCGCGTGCGAGTTTGCCGAAACCGAGAATGCCGACGCAAGTAGTGTCAGGCGGTGTCGGAGCCATGAAATTCCAACGGCATTCACTTTGAGCAATTCTCGCTTCTGGGAGTTTTCGATGAAGCGAAAGACAATGCATCAGCACATATTCCGACATTCGATCTGTCAAACCAGGGTCAACAAGCCTGACGATAGGCACGCCTGCCGGGAGATCCGGATCGCCGACGATATGATCTACGCCTGCACCAAGATTGACGATGAGGCGCAGTCTGTTGAAGTGTCGGAGCGCGCCGTACGGATGTTTCCACACCAGGGCAGCGATGGTGTTTGCTGGATCCGCGCTCTCAAGCTGCGTTGCGATCTGGTAACCGGGGAAAACCTCTGCGAGGGCAGATGGCCAACTTCTATTGCTGGTGTCGCTCAAAAAAAGAATCGTTGGCGGTTGAAGCATGGCAATTCCCGAGGTGACTTTCTTGACATTAAAAGCGAGAGCGGTTCAGGCCGCCATCAACCAGCAAACCTTGACCCGTGATATATGAAGAGGCCGGCGATATGAGAAAGGCGATCGTCTCTGCGACTTCGTCCAATGTTCCAGCACGTCCGGCCGGGATGGATCGCAAGCGCTCGTCTCTGGCTTGTACCGCGTTTTCGAGCATGCCAGGCAGCACGCAATTCATACGTATCCCGTCTTGCGCGTACCGATCCGCATACAACTGCGTAAACCCGTGCAAAGCGGAGCGGACAGGGCTGAGCGGATAGTGTAAGCGAGGTTCTGCTGCTTCCATCCCCGAAACGGCGACCATTGCAATGCGGCGTCGCAAACCGCGCCAAACCAACAACGCTCATAACCAAAAGATCCAGCACGTCATGCCAAGCCGCGCGTGGAGTTGAGAAGATGTCCGGCTTGTAGTCGGAATCAAATGTAAGGCTTCCAACTGATCTAGCTTCCGCTATCGCGCCGTGTGTTTCCAGGATAGATCTGTACCGCCCAGTGCTCGCGACAATCGCATCAAGCCTGCCATACCGCTCTACTGCGCCGTCCACAAAAGCTTGTATGTCGACTTCGTCGGTCAATGAGCCCGAGAAATCCCAGGCTCCCAGTTGATTGGCAAGTTCACCGTAGCCAGATCGTGACATGAGGCACAACCGATAGCCACGACTTGCAAGCAATCGAGCCGATGCCGCTCCAATGCCGCGACTGGCTCCAGTCACAAGCGCGACAGGGGCCTCAATGCCCTTCGACATATGCCCCTCCCGCTTCTTGATCGTTTTCTAGTTTGCAGTCGCGTCCACCAGGAGGAAATCCTTAGGCTCCCATATGAGATGAACAGTTTCGCCAGGCTGACGAGGCGCGCCGCCATCGTTGACAGCGACAACGTCGATACGTTGTTCCCCAGCGCGCGTCGCGTAGCGGATCATTGTTCCTCCATAGAGGACCGACTCCACGACTGCAGGAACGGCTAGGCTATCATTCCCAGTCCCGAACCGAATGCGCTCCGGCCGGACAATAGCTGCTTTACGCGCACCTTCTTCGACTGCGCCATGCATTTGAAGCGGAATCGTTGTTCCGGTTTCAGAGACGAAGGATTTCGCGCCTTCATTCGACTTGACGAAGCCAGGAATAACGTTCGCCGAGCCAATGAACTGTGCTATGAAGGCATTGCGAGGGCGTTCGTAAAGCTGCGCGGGCGGCGCTGCCTGCTCTATCTGTCCCTTGCTCATGACCACGACATTGTCAGACATCGACATAGCCTCTTCCTGGTCATGGGTGACATAGATCGTCGTGATTCCAACGTCGCGCTGAATTCGTTTAATTTCGACCTGCATCTCTTCTCGGAGGTTTTTGTCGAGCGCCCCTAGCGGTTCGTCCATCAAAAGGATCGCCGGCTCGAAGACCATCGCTCGAGCGAGAGCAACACGCTGCTGCTGACCGCCACTCAACTGAGCTGGGAAACGGTCTGCGAATACATCGAGATGGACTTTCTCAAGTGCGCTTCTCACCCGACGCGCGATCTCAGCCTTCGCGACATGCCTCATTTTGAGCGGAAACCCGACATTTGCGGCGACGGTCATATGAGGGAACAGCGCGTAGTTCTGGTAAACGAGGCCAATATTGCGCTTGTGCGGCGCCAATTCGGTCACATCGCGGCCATCGATACTGATATGGCCACCACTGGGCGCCATGAAACCAGCGAGCATCATCAGAGAGGTTGACTTTCCTGAACCACTCGACCCCAAAAGGGTAACAAACTGGCCGTTTTCGACCTTAAGCGAGAAGTCTCTGACCGCCACGAAGTTGCCGAAGCTTTTAGAAACGTTGTTGAATTCGACTGCAGGATTCATGTGAGCTCCGGGATATCTTAGGGCTTTTCGCCGGCCAAGATCCTGCTCCGATGGTTGAAGACCTCGGTGATGCCGATAACGGCGCAGGATATGAGAATAAGGATCGATGAGACGGCAGCGATCACGGGCGTTAATTCGAAACGTATGCCGTCCCAGATGCGGAGTGGCAGCGTCGTCGTCGCCGGGCCTCCGATAAACGTTGCCATCACAACCTCATCAAACGAGTGAAGAAATGCGAAGAGCGACGCGATGATGATCCCCGCTCTGATGATCGGGAAGGTTACGAAGGCAAATGCCTTCAGCGGAGTGGCCCCCAGACTGACAGCCATCTGCTCCAGACGCGGATCGAAGCGTTCCAACGCGGCGCTGATAACGACAACTGTGTAGGGAAAAGTAATGATTGTGTGGCCGAGGATTATCCCGGTGAAGGTACCGTTGAGCTTCAGCATCGAAAACACTGAATACGTCGCGACGGCAATCACAATGCCAGGGATTAGAAGCGGCGACAGTATCAACGCTTGCAGAAGGGCTTTCCCTTTCCATTTTGTCCGCGAAAGGCCGTAGGCAGTTGCCGTACCTAGCGCAACTGAGAGTATCGATGTCGCGCAAGCAATTATGACACTGTTCAGGGTAGCGTTCATCCACGCACTATTGAACAGATAGGCCTCGTACCAGCGAAGCGAGTAACCCGGAGGCGGCAGTCGCAAGAGCGAAGAGCTGCTGAAAGACATCGGAATGATGGCTATCAATGGCAGTAGGAGAAACGCGACAACAACCCAGCTGAAAATTGCGAGGGGGTTCAACCGACGACCATCACTCATGGCTGTTTACCCCCTTTAGTCTTCGAAAGAGCTTGGTAATACACCCCGATACCGACTAGAGTCATAACCAAAAGAACCATCGAGATGGCTGCCCCAAAATGCCAATCAACAGACTCCGTGAATTGGACGTTGATGAGCGTCGCGAGCGTCATGTCTTTCAAACCGCCAAGCAGGGCGGGTATGACGAAAAAGCCGAGACTTAATATCAGAACCAGCATTGTAGCGGCCCTGATGCCCGGCATGCTTAGCGGCAAGAAGACATGCCGAAATGCGCGCGACGGACTTGCACCAAGACTGCGGGCCGCCCCGACAATACGAAGGTCGATATTATGGTTAATGCTGTAGAGGATTAGGATCGCCGGTGGCAGCAGATAGTGCGTCATGCCGATCAGCACCCCTGGCAGGTTGTATACCATCTCGATCGGGCGGTCGATCAGGCCGATTTGATCAGTTAAGAACGTGTTCACAAGGCCTCGCCTTTGAAGAATGGCCATCCACGCATAACATCGTACGAGAATATTCGTCCAAAACGGTATGATGATCAAAGCCATGATGAACGACCGCATCGCAGGGCCGGCAAGCATCAAGTAGCAGGATACCGGGTATGCAAGCAGCATCGTTGCCGCAGTGGCCAAAACGGCCATCCTCAAAGTGATCCAGACAACAGCTAGGTAGCTCGGCGAAGCAAGGATCATAGCGAAATATCGGAACGTGAAGCCTTCGTCGTAAAAGCTTTGTGAGAGCAATATGAGCAACGGCACGACGAACGCAACGGCCAAGAAAACCACACCCGGCATGACGAGCCACATGGCGCTGGGCCGAAGCGAGCGGTGGGCTCGCTTCGACTTGAATTTATTCGACGCCAGCACGCCGTTTTCAGCGACTGTCATTTTCATTTCAGCTTCCAGCTGTCCCAGCGCTGGATCATCTTATCGCTATTTTCGGCCCACCATGCGTCGTCGACTAGGCCCATCTCACCATTTTTGTAGTGCACACTTGGAAGCTTTTGTTGCTCTTCAGCGGACATCAAGGAGATTGAATCGGCATTGACGGGTCCGATGTTCGTCGCCTGTGCAAATTTGGCTTGCAGGTCTGGGCGGCTCATAAAGGCAATAAGTTTCATAGCGTTGGCCGGGTTTTTAGCCCCTCTGGGAACCACAAGCCAATCAACGGTCATAAGTCCCTGATTCCAAACGATCTCGAGCGGAACTTTCTCTGTGGCAACGATATCTTGAATTCGAGCATTCGACATGTTCGACATATTAATTTCGCCTGAGGAGAGAAGGATTGGCACCTGTGGCCACTGTTTCCACCAGATCGAAACCTTGCTCTTTATCTTGTCAAGACTGGCGAATGCTCGATCGACGTCAAGCGGATAAAGATCTTTGGGCGCAACGCCATCCGCCATTAGAGCGAACTCGAGAATGTATCGCGGTCCATCGAAAAGCCCCCGTGGGCCGGCCTTCCCGCTAACATTCCAAAAATCCGCCCAGGTCTTCGGAGCATTCACCCCACCGCTGAGCTTCGTGTTGTACGCGAGGATTTGACCGTAGGCAGCATTGCCGATGCCGTAGTCGTTGCGGAGTTCCTTAGGGATGCCTGCGGCGCCGACTACCTTCTGGTCCAGCTTTTCCCAGAGGTTTTCCTTGATCCCTTGGTGTACGTACATGCCAAGAGTGTTGGCTACGTCCCACTGAACGTTGCCGCTGTTCACCATGGCTTTGATTTTTGGGAGTCCCGAATCGGGAACGTCAATCACTTTAATGCCAGTCTCTTTTTCGAAGGCATCAAAGTAAACCTTACGCTGCGCGGCCATGATGCTGCCGCCGAACCCCGCGAATACGACCGTCTCCTGAGCGAAAGCGGCCGGCGCTGCTGGCAGAACCGACGCGAACAAAGTCGCGGCGAGAACGTTAGCCAATCGGCGTTTCGAAATGAAAACCATGATCAGTTCCCTTTTTATTCTGATTGTGTTGGTACGATAACTTGTCACCAGCAAGAGCGACTTGCGCTCTCCGCCTCCTGTGTAGATCGTCTTGACGCGATCTATGACAATCTATCTGCCTAAGAAGCATCCTTTTCGTCAAATGATAAAACTTCTGAAATTCATTCGCCCAGGTTATACGTTAAGGGCGTTGCAGAGTTTACTTACTGAAATTTCCATCGAGGAGCATGTCATGAAAGGCTGCGCGCGCATCGAGAAATGAATTGCATCGATCGAACTTGCCGCCGAGCAAAGCTATTTTCGCCTTGTGACCTCATCGATTCTAACTCTCAAGGCCGACACAAATTCACGGCCGATGCCCGAGAGCGGAAACATTTCTGGATACAAAAGTCCGAATTCATAAGGTATCTCCGGCTCAAAAGGCTTAACCGTTGTCGGATCGTCAACCAGGGTCATTGCCGAGAACGGGTCCACGATCGTGGTTCCGAGACCAAGCTTGGCAAACTGCACAGCGCTAAACGAGTAGGGCGTTTCCATGATCATTTTTCGTTGAACGCCAGCGGCTTGAAAGGCAGCATCGGTTCGCAGTCGTATAGTGCTGTTTGCAAACAGTGAGATGAACGGCAGATCTCGTAGGTCTTGTGGTGTGATGACATCTCTGTCCTTAAGATCGCTATCGGGGGGAAGGACACAGTAGCAAGCAGGTGAGGGGAGTAACTCAAACTGCGCCACCGTTTTGTCGATCGGCAGGGCAGCGATGCCGATATCCCACTGGTCAGATCCGAGCCAGTCAAAGACGGTGTCTGAGGTTCGCACATTTAGCGAGATGTGAATGCCCTCGAAAGCGGTCATAAACTGGGTTATGAGTTGTGGTAGAAGACTGAACGAAAGAGCTGGCATAGCAGCGATGCGGATCGATCCCGTTCGAAACGATCTGATCTCTTCGGCTCGAGATGCAATCTTTTCCAAACCGACAAAAGTCTTCTTTATCTCGTTGAAAAGCATATGCCCTTCCGGCGTTGGGATAAGACGGCGATGCTTACGCTCGAATAACTGAAAGCCGATCGCTAACTCCAAATCTGCAATCAATCGGCTCACGGCGGGCTGAGAGACGTACAATCGCTGCGCTGCGGCAGTTATGCTGCCTGTGACAAAAACCTGGTGAAAAGCCTCTACTTGCTTGACGTTCATTTTCATCGTGACACCTCTCCTCAAGTCTACACCTAGATCGCGCTGGACATTTGCCCAAAAAACGAAGGCGACGTGTTCGTGAGGCTGTCGCCCTTCTTCATCTCGGCGAGGTAAACTCTGAATACCGGTCTAATTCAACGGAGAATTAAATCCGTTGCGATACATAAGTCTAGGACATGCAAAACCAAAAAACACTGATTTGACGTTATGCTGATCGGAAACAAGAATGGCGCACAAAGTCACTTTAAAGGCATTGGGATGCGCAAAGAAACATATATTGGCCGCGTTGCTGAGCTTCAGACTCGGATCCGCAAAAGAGGCCTTGATGCGCTGTTGGTGATCAAGCCGGAAAACGTTCGTTATGTCACCGGATTGTGGGGCTATAGCAATCGTAGTGAATACGCGATGCCGCGTCGGTTAGTCTGCGCCGTGGTGCCTGCGAATGGCGACCCGGTCCTCATTGTTCCAAAACTCGAATATCTATTTGCGCAGCGAAGGTCCTGGCTGCCTGATATCCGATATCATGTTGAATGGGGAAGCGAGACGGAGTGCTTTGGCGGACTGAACCTACTTAACAAAGTTTTGCAAGAAAAAAGCCTACTCGGAAAGAAGGTGGCCGTAGAGAAGAATTTCATCTCCGCGGCACTCCACGATCTCCTCAACGCCGAACTCGGCGTTTCCGTCATCGAGGCAAGCAACGGCTTGGTCGAAGAAATGCGGATTATCAAATCTTCAGAGGAAATCGATATCCTCCGCATCAGCGGCAAAATGGCGGTCCAAGAATACTTTGCAGAATGTGCCGCGATACGACCAGGCGTCCGAGAGTACGAGGTTGCCATGGTAGGTCGAGACCATGCTGCGCATGAATCCGCTTGGCATTGCGATCATCGCAACTGCGGCTGCTCCCTTGATCATCCCTTGGCTGAGACGTCGCAGATTATCACCTCCGGACCACGGTGCGATATGGTCCATGCCTTGGCCTCCACGCGAGCGTTCGAACCTGACGATATGATCCTTTTGGACTTTTGCCGAATTCCCCAGTTCCAGAACTACCGAATTGGTTTCGCGCGTAACGTTGCGCTCCGTAACGCGAACTCGACAGAACAGGATATGTACCGAACTGTTTTGGACGCATACGACAAAGCCGTGTCGGTGCTACGGCCAGGCGTCGCGGCCGAGGTACCCGACCTTGTAGCGCGTGAGGTGCTTGATAAGGCAGGTATCGGGGAAACCTTTGTGCACCGTACAGGCAGAGGCGTCGGAATTGAAGCTGCAGAACTTCCGGAGATCGGGGCGGGGGATAAACTTCCGCTGCAAGCAGGCATGGTCATCACCATAGAACCCAGCATCTACTTGCCTAATTTTTCTGCTCATCCCGAAGATACGTATTTGATTACTGACGACGGGGCTGAACTGCTCACCCGATGCAGCAGGGAACTCAACGTACTATCGCGGTAAACTCTCGATACGTCGAGCTACTGTGGGTGATGATCCCGGAGACCTTCACCCACATCGTGCGTTTCACCGACTAATCGATAGAGTCGCGGAACGAAACCAAGGTTTGCCGTTCCCGATTTACGATAAGGCGTGTGACATCGGGCCGTGAATAATGGCCGGTCTGGTCAAATGTCTGTCTCTCGCGTCGTATGACGCGATGATCCAGCGTTGCGACAATCAGATCTTCATGCCCGGTCACTGGTGGTATAATCCAATTCCCGTCGGGTCCAGCAATGCACGAGCCGCCGTTGGCCAATATCTCGGGGCAGTTCTCTAACATCGCCTTCGCGGGACTGTCTGCGGGTATATCTGCCTTTCGTAAAAGTCCGCAAACGCCGAGTACATAGCTTCGGCCTTCCCGAGCAAGAAAGCGTGTTGTGGCCTCCGTATTCTTCACGCTGCCGGGCCAAAGGGCGACATGAAGGTCTTCACCTTGCGCATATAAGGCCGCCCGTGAAAGTGGCATCCAGTTTTCAAAGCAATTAAGCCCGCCGACATGGAATGGTCCGACGCGATGTACCTGCAGACCGTGACCATCGCCTATGGCCCAACTCAACCGTTCCTCATAGGTAGGCATCAGTTTGCGATGCACCGATTCAATTACTCCGTTTGAGCTGATGTGAACCCGAGAGCAATATACACTATGCCCCCCCCGATCGGTGGGACGTTCGATAATGCCGAGCATAACCGAGATTCCCAGTTGCTTGGCTACGTCCGTGATGGGCTTCAGATGCCCCGCTTCAATCTGCACCGCCTGTTCAAGGTAGTGCGCGTGAAGTTCTTTCTGCAAATTCGACTCGTAGCGAGCGCCATCCGTCAGGGCAATCCAGAAGGGATAACCAGGAGCAAGGGCTTCGCCAAATGCTACAAAGTCACAGCCACGCTTCGCTGCCTCTTCGCACCACCTCGCGATTTTGTTGATCGTAGCGTCCCGGTCAAGCCAAACCGGCACGATCTGCGCCAGCCCTACAGTTAGGTAGTCTGCATTGCTGGGGCTTTTATCGGCGGTCATCGATATTCCTTTCAACGGTTCTCGAGAAGATTATATGCGGAATGTTTTATGAACGACGTTGTATGCCGAGCGGCAAAGCCGTTATTTCGCCAAACGGCTCGACGAAAAAGCTGAGAGTTCGTGGGCGGGGACCATACCCGCGGCGAGTTGCGCCAAGGCACGACCAACGGATGGCACAAGTTGAAATCCATGCCCGGAAAATCCGAATGCGTGTATCATACCTTCCAATTCGGGAGACCACCCAAGCACTGGAATGTGGTCTCTCGTCATAGCCTCCATGCCAGCCCAGGTGCGCACAATCCGCAACCCCTTCACCCATGGAAAAAGATTGACAGCAGTCTGTGCTGTCTCTGACAACGCCACCATATCGACCGAGGACGAGTTTCTGTCTTTCGCCAGTTTTCCTTGCGCCCCCCCTCCCAACAGTATCGTCCCTTCGGTTGTCTGTTTGAATGATAATTTGCGTCCAAACGAGCCGACAACGGGTGCAATTCGAGGATGAACCCGCTCTGTGACGATCATCATTGACGTCCGTATTTCATGCGATACGCACTCACCTGCCATTTTCGCAAGGTTACTTGCCCAAGCGCCGGCCGCGTTAATCACCAACGGGGCTTCAATAACGCCAATCTCCGTCTGCGCCGACCAGATACCGCCCCGTCGCTTGAGACTCGATACCCTACATTCCTCAATGATCCGCACCCCAGCTTTTTCGCAGGCTGCACGGAAAGCACGGATCGTGCGATGGGGGTCCGCCGAGCCGTCACCGCTCACCCAAGCGCCACCGAGACAGTGTGGAGGCAGATCTGGAATGATAGCTCGGAGATCGTCTGCGCCGAGCAACCGCTCATGAGACATACCGGCCGATTCTAGCCCATGCACACGGGCGCTTACAGCAGCTAAAGCTGCCTCATCCTCTGCGACTTGAAGCTGACCGGCAGCCCGAAATCCGCAATCATCGCCAACAAGCTCGACCATGTGGTGCCAAGTCTCTGCTGCTTCAAGGCTCAAAGGCAACTCTTCAACGGCTCTTCCGAGAGTGCGCACGCCTGCCGCGGTCGAGCCTGAAGCATGCCTTCCGACGAAATCGCGTTCAACCACCGTTACCTTTAGTCCCAGCCTCGCTGACTGCAGCGCTGCTGACAGACCATGGAGACCGCCACCAATGACTAGCAAATCGGTGCTCTTGTTCATTACTTTCCTATCTCCGGCCGAGCACCTTCCAATTTTGGGATGCGATGCGTTCATAAGGGATCTGTGCGATCGACAAGTGGCGCCCACTTGATGCGGTTATCTAGGCTAACGAGCCTGCCCTAGTGCGGTCAAAGTCGAAATCGTTGCGCCAATATTCGATCAAGTTATAGATCAGATTTGCGAATCGCTCGGCCTTTGAGACAGCCGCGTCGCATAACCTAAGGGAATAAGGCTTCAATTTTTTCGACTTTGACTTTGAAAACTCGGCTACTTAGCGTTGCGACATGTAAGTCAGCGGCCGAGGAGAGATAATGTATATATTCGACCATAAGAAACGCATCATGCGCTTGCAAGAAAGCCTTAAGGCAGCCGGCACAGGTGCCGCTATCGTCATCCTGCCTAGCAATATCAGGTATCTCACCGGCTTCTGGGGTTATGCTGCAAGGGCAGAGTATTACGAACCTCGCAGGCTGACCTGCGTGGTTATTCCGAAAAATGGCCGGCCACTGCTTGTGGTCCCAAAAATCGAACGAACGTTTGCGCAGGCTGCGGTGGCCGGTCTCGATTTGCGCATAGAGCATCATTGCGAGGTCACCATCGAAGGTGAACGTAAAGACGCTTGGGGCATTGTCCGTGACTTCATTGTTGAAAACGGCCTGCAAAATGAGCCAGTCAGCGTAGAGAAAGCAGATCTTACCAACCGTGCGTACGCGGCCTTGGTAGATGGTCTAGAGGGAATTCGACTTGTCGAGAGCGACAGGGAGGTTGAACGTCACCGGTCAGTGAAGGATGCAACCGAAGTAGAAGTGCATCGTGCCTCAGGGCATCTTGCAGCGCGAATGTTCGATGTTGAGGTTGAAGCAATCAAAGAAGGCGGCCATCGCGAATATGAGGTTGCGATGAAAGGTTGGGCACATACTGTAAAGGCCTGCGCCGCCTGTATCGATTCCGAGACGCCGAACCACGACCACGTCGACTCCCCGATCGGCATGAGCGCACAATTGTTGACGTCCGGGTCGCGCCTCAATCGTGCTCACGGTACAGCGTCAACTAAGATGATCGAGCCAAACGATATTGTGGCGATCGACTTTTGTCGGGTACCATTCCTCTTAGGTTTCCGCACAGGCTTTGGTCGGATTGTTGCGCAACGCCCGTTGAGTTCAACGGAGCAAGACATCAATGCGGCCGTCAGAAAATCTTACGACGCCGCACTCGATATGTGTCGTCCGGGGGCCGTTGCGTCGGATATAAACCAGGTCGTAACCGACACGCTCGTCGACGCGGGTCTGGGACCTTACATTGTGCACAGCTGCGGACGAACCTTCGGCGTTGAGACCGAAATGAAGCTGGCGGAAGGCGTTGGAGGCTCGCTGAAGGCCGACATGATTGTCTCCATCGAACCTTCCGTTTACATGGATGGATATCAGTCGAGGATTGAGAGCACGTTCCGTATTACCGACGGAGCGCCAGAACTGTTGACGCCAATCCATGAAGGGGTGGTTCAGTTATAGCTCGACTTTCAAGAGACGGCGGACATTGTTCAACAATGTCCGCCAACTTCATGCTACGGAAAATACACCTAGGTTCGCGGCGACAGCGCCTTGGACTTCCTCAGCGAATGCGTCAACGAGAGCTTTGTTCCTACATTCGAGTGGGTGGCAAAAATGAAAGCCGAGCGAGGTTGATGGATCGAGACGCAATATAGAAACTTCATTGCGCAACGATTTGCTGATAGTGAGTGGGTGAAGTATAGAAACTCCCAAACCTGCGGCCACAAACTCGCAAGCATTTTTGGCCGTATCGGCATCGAGAATAACGTTCGGGATCACACCTTGTCCCTCTAGCAGTTTGTCGATCTCGAGCCGAAGTATACTACTTGAGGATGAGGCGATAAAGCGCGCGCCTTGAAGTTCGCTTAACGGAATTGAGGTGCGGTGGCCCAAGGGGTGATCCCGCGGAACGACGCAGACGAGGGGCTCCACGCCGATATCTTGGGAACGGATACGCACTTCGTTCGCGGAGGCAGAAACGATCCCGACGTCCAATTGGCCTCGCACCAACCAGTCGGATATAAGCTGGGAACTACGCTCCATTACTGAAATAAAGACGTCTGGATATCGATCAAGAAAGCTAGAGACAGCCGAGCGGATAACTGGGCCTGAGAGGGCTGGGATCACGCCAATCCTGAGACGGCCACGTTCTTCCCGCCGTATCGCATCGACGGCGCGCGCTATCTGTTGCACCCCTGTGAACACACGATCAATCTCCTGATACAAACGCATCCCCTGAGGTGTCAGAACAAGACGTCTTCCGTCTCTCTCAAAAAGCTGGAGTTCGGTATCCATCTCCAGTGTACCCAACAACTTACTGGCGGCCGGTTGAGAGATTCTCAGCGCATCTGCGGCACGACTTACTGTCCCAGATTCGACGAACGCTATTAGAGCTTCGATCTGACGAAGGCTAGGGATCCGCATGGTTGGCCTCAAACGAGATTTGAACACAGAACAGTCTCATATAACCTACGCGAATGAATTCCAAATAAATCCGACTTTGACCGCTCAAAACGATAGCCAGTATGGTCGGTACGAGCAAACCGAAATGATTGACCCAATCAGGTCGGAAGAGAAGCCAGATCGAGCTTTTGCCGCAACCGCTATCCGCCGTGACCTCACACAGAGCATCTTATGTTTCGAAAACTGCATGATCCAGAAGTGGTCCTCACTGTTTTTATTGACGGTATCGCTGTCCCAGCGGAGACGGGGGAGAGCGTAGCCGCCGTGCTAATGAGGCAGGAGGACTGCTGGTCTCGGTTGACGCCAGTAAAGAATAGCAAGCGGGCACCATATTGTATGATGGGCGTTTGTTTTGATTGCCTCGCCGAAGTTGACAATGTCGCGTCGGTCCAGACCTGTCTCACGACTGTCCGGGAGGGCATGTGCATCACGAGGCAGCGCGGGAAGAGGGGTCTCAAACCATGAATTCGGTCGAACTCCTTATCGTCGGCGCGGGCCCCGCCGGCATGGCTGCAGCAATCACTGCGCGAAAGGCCGGTCTTGAGGTTCTGGTCGTGGATGAGCAACCCGCCCCAGGTGGGCAAATCTGGCGTGGGATCGAAACAATTGCCGCAACTAAACGCGGGTTGCTGCTTGGATCAGCCTATCTTGAAGGGCATCCGATCGTAGAAGCGTTTCGCGCGAGCGGAGCGGTATACGAACCCGGCATGCAACTGTGGCAGGTCGAACCCGGATTCCGAGCGTTCGTTTCCAGAGCAGGCGTTTCCAAAGTTATTGAGGCCGAAGCGGTCATCCTTGCGACCGGAGCACAAGAGAGACCAGCGCCTTTCAAAGGGTGGACATTGCCCGGAGTTCTAACCGTGGGAGCAGCCCAAATCCTGTTGAAGAATTCGGAACAGATCCCTGCTAAACCAGTGATAGTCGCGGGCAGTGGGCCACTAGTTCTTCTCTACATGCGACAGCTATTAAAAGCAGGCGGGAAAATCGCTGCATTTCTCGACACTACTCCGCCCCAGCAATTGAAGTCAGCGATCCGCTTTCTGCCATCTGCGCTGTTGAAGGCACCGGATTTGCTGAAAGGATTGTCTTGGAGTTTCGCGCTAAAACTGGCAGGTGTCCGTCGCATTCGCGGCGTGAATGACATCGAGGCCCTTGGCACGGACCGCCTAACAGCAATCCGTTTCCGGACTAAAGCTGGTGTTGAGGAGACAGTCGAGACGGAAAACTTATTAGTGCATGAGGGCGTGGTGCCAAACGTCCACGCATCGTTTGCAGTTGGATGCGCGGTGGAATGGCGTGCCGATCAGCAATGTTTCGCTCCCACAGTAGATGAGTGGGGAGAAACTTCTCAAGCCGCAATTTACGTCGCGGGCGATGGTGCAGGTATAGGGGGCGCTAAGGCCGCGTACCTGCGCGGGGAGATCGCAGCATTGGGCGTTGCCACAAAACTTGGTCGGTTACCGTCAGTTGCTGCAAACAAAATGGCGGCATCTGCGCGCTCCAGTCTTAGACGCGAACTGGCTCTTCGCAGGTTCCTGGATGCCCTTTTTCGACCACGAGAAGCCGTCTTCAACCCGACAGACCAAACAGTGGTGTGTCGTTGCGAGGAATTGACGGCTGGGGAAATTCGCAACGTTGTTCGCCTTGGCCGCCGCGATCCAAATCAGATCAAAGCTCTGACGCGTGTTGGAATGGGTCCCTGCCAAGGAAGACAATGCGGCTACAGCGTGACGCAAATTGTCGCCGCTGAAGAGAGACGACAAGTAAGCGACGTTGGTTTCTACCGATTCCGTCCTCCGCTTAAGCCTATAACGCTCGGAGAACTCGCTTCGCTACGTGACGAGGATCACGCGATATAGGCGTTATACTTGCGGTACCTCGACGAGGTGACATGCCTCGTCCACTCGGGCTCCGGTCATATGCTCCAAATAGAACAAGGATTTCACGTGACAATATATCCGCAGACTTTCGCAGTCATCGGTGCATCCGAGGGAGCACTTGGACTGGCGGTAGAACTCCGTTTGGCCGGACGGCGTGTTATCGTTTCGCACGGAAGCCTTGATGATCAGACCTCCGAAGAGTTATCGGTCATCCAAGACATCAACGTCGATTGTCAGGTGGAAAGCTTCGTAGGCGGTCGGCAGCAAGTGTCGGTGCAGGGCATCGAAACGACCAATAGTCTCGCCGTTGCTGCCCGAGAAGCAGACGTCATTGTGTTGATGACACCTCAGACAACATATGAAAATATAACTCGAGAGCTATTGCGATCGCTGCGAGACGATCATCTGGTGTTACTCTGCCCGGGCGGCCTAGGTGGGCCGCTGTTGATTAGCCGGCTTGCGGCGGAGGCGGGGATCCAGAACCTCCTTGTTGCTCAAACAGCATCAATGCCTATCGGAGCACGCCGAACGGGCAAGGATAAACTTACCGTTGTCAGCAAAAAAAACGTGCTTCCCGTTGGTGTCTTTCCAGCGCGCCGTACGCGTGAATTGCTCGACCGGTTAAAGATCGACTTCCCTCAGTTAAAGCCGACAATGAATGTCCTTGAGTGTGGCCTTGCCAGTGCAGCCCCGGGTCTCCATCCCATCCCTATGATCATGAACGCTGCGAAGATTGAGGCGGATGGCCCGTATGTTTATGACGCCTACGATATCACGCCGACGATTGCGAACGTAATCGAAGCGTTAGATGAGGAACGACAACAAATTCTCAGAGCGATCGGGGCCGAAGTTATGACGATTTCTCAACTCCTTGAGGAGTCCTATGGCACGCAGGGCGATAATTTTTACGACATCGTCCACGGCGTCCAAGCGTACCGACAGGTCAAAAGCCCACCCCACCTCGACTACCGATATCTCACGGAGGACGTGCCAACCCAAATCGTGCCAGCGGTCCTGCTGGCCACCAAACTGGGTGTTGAAACTCCACTGCTAGCGGCGACTGTTGCTTTCGCAAATGCGATGCACCGCCGGGATTATTGGAAAACTGGCTGGAACCTGGAGAAACTCGGCCTGTCTGACCACTCTCCTGACTCGATCCTAACATTCCTTTTGAAGGGTCAAGATTGATTGAGCATAAGATGACGCCACGGTAGCGCACCAGATCGCTTTCGTGAACCGAGTCCATGCAGAAAGTACGATCTCGAGCAGATCAACCTGATGGCAGATCAGCCAGGACAATTGATATGAAGAAACCCCGAAACGATGAACGCCGGTCGATAGACGACTACGCGCGTCACTACCGACCTATAGGATTGAGAGCCGTGATAGCGGCCACTTCAATTAGGGCTCCAGTCACTGATCAAACAAAAGCAAATCGCGATGGTCATTCCCCGACACTCGCCGTCAGAGATCACCAAGGCGAAGGATCTGACTAAGTAGTTCCGCTTTAGGATGAACTAAACTCGCTTTACACCATTCGAGGCGCATCCGAGCGAAGCTCCGACATCTCAGATTTACCAGCAGTAAAATTGCAATGATGTCTTTTTTCCATTGCGCGACCCACTTCCTGCTGTCAAGTTGCGGGCGACGATTGCTTTATGGCTAAAAGCAGTCGCTGCTCGCTTGAGATCCGCGCACGCAACCGAAGCCGATTTCAAACGCAAATCTCAAAGTTTCGAGCAAGTGCGATAATCGATACGTAAAAAACCTACGGTGGCTTGAAAGGTCTCCTGAAGTTCAGGAGCGGGTTGGCAAGTTAGTGGCATCCGTGAGGCAGGCTATCGACTAAATTGAGGCGGGGATGTCGATGCTGCATGATCATACAAGCGCGCTAATGCGTGCTTCAATTTTATTGACTGCAATGAGCAATGAAAAGCGTCTCCAAATTCTTTCGTTGCTGGTGGCGGACGAAAATTCTGTTGGACAGTTAGTGAGATCAGTGGGATCGAGCCAGTCCGCTCTGTCCCAACATCTGTCTAAGTTACGCGAGGTAGACCTTGTACGTGCACGGCGGGATGCCCAGACGATCTACTATTCGTGTCATTCCGATGCCGTGACACGCATCCTCGCGACGCTGCGCGAAGTTTTTACGCCAAGCAACCTTGCCGATGTGTCGATCGCTCGAGAGATACCGAACAATTCAGCTAACCACCTATGTGGCTCCGTCACAGGCGACAATCCAATACCCGCAAATTCTTCCTAAGCATTCCCGGCATCAAAGATATGGCTACCGGACTCTGTTGATATGCCCTGATCTCGCAAGTCTATGGGAGTTTACGCATCGGATCATTGGGGGGGGAATTGATCCGCGATATAGCTTCAACACGGCTCCACCAGGCAACGGAATTATTGAAGAGGTCCGTATGCATATTCCTTTTGAATTGTACGTGCTGATAGGCACGTTAGGCGACGATGATGTTATTCTTCCGCCGGGATTCGAGAGAGAACTGACGTGGCTTGAAAGAGTGGTCGAGGGAGCGATTACATACCTCGTATGCTTCTTCAGTAAGAATTGCTGAAGTCGTCAAAAACCGAAGAGCGCGCTTTCGCATTAATTTACTAATTGCCAATGTTCATCGAAATCAATTGGACTGTGACTATGAGGGCGACAAAGAAGCCGCATCTCATTAGTGCTGGCCCAATTGGTTGTTGGGTTGGCAAGGACTGTTTGAACCGACTTTTATCTACGGACGATATGTATTGACGTGCTGTGTGCTCAATGCGACGGACAAGTTCCATAAGCTATCTTATGTGATGTTATACAATAACACACGCCAAGGGTTGATTGTGTATCTCTGACAGTTTGAGCCGACCAGCTATGCGTCGGGCCACACTCATCGCCGCACTCCTCTGAAAATGCTCCCATTTTAAGAAAGCCAGGTCGAATATAGACTTCGATTTTCCCACACGTTTGAGAAGAATTTTGCTTTGCAGCACAATGCGGTTGGCGTATGTTGAACCGATCGCTAGGTACTTTGGCGCAACCGGTTCCTCGGATCTACTTCCCGTCTTTCTCGGACCGAAGTTTGGCCATCGCATCTATCATCGTCAACATGGATTCGACCGCATCTGCGGGAAGCGACTCCACGACCTTGATCAGCTTTCGGCGACTCTCGGCTTCGGCGGGCGTCTTGCCCCAACGATAAGGAGCGGCTGCCATGATCAAATCGATCGGCGAGAAACCCAACAATTCGCTGAGATGGATCAGCCGCGTAACGTGCATCTTCGTTTCGCTGCGCTCATACCTTCCATATACGATTGGATGAAGACCTAACAACGGCGCTACGTCTGCGTGGGTTAAGCCCGCCTTGTCACGCGCCGCACGCAGTTCATCAGCCATTCGCTGGTCGAGTTCGCTGAACTCTGGTGTTTCAAAGCCTGGACGACGATAGATCGGTTTTTCGACTTCAGGGTCGGATGTTTGGACCAGGCCATTTTCGTCGATGTAATTATCAAGTTTGCCAGACATGAACCCTGCTCTTCTTCGCGTGCCATTCTCATACATCAAAGACATTGCGCCTGGCTACCTTCGATGCCTCTTGCGCTGTCGTCCCTCAGGAACGGCGCCAAGGTAAGTGAGCGAGGGTGGCATGCCAGATCAGGATTTTAGTGCAGAATTTTCGGCCTTGATCGCCCGTCATCGCGAGATCATCATAGCAATGCTGGAGTCCAACCAGTTCTCGCCTATGACCGCGTCAGACGGTGCCACAGTCGCCAGGGTGGCGGAGGAACTAATGCTGAGAACGCGGATCATCGCCTGGCAGCCGACAAACCGGGATGAGGCCTATCGAAAGCTCGAACATCTCGTCCAGGCCTTGGCGGCCGGCGCTCCAATCGACAGGATGAGTGTCGACATCGCGGTCAAAACGGTCGAAAGTTTCATCTCAAGGCGGTGATTGCCGTGCTTTGAAATCAACGGTCGAGACTGAAGAAATACCGCGTCGCCTCCCCACCGGATGTCGGCCCAATATCGAAGAAATACGGCTTTTCCCTCAAGGGCCGCGCCATGGTTTCCCGCCTCACGCAGCCATCGTCCCCAGTCCCCCAGCCTCCGTTTCTTTCCCCCTCCAGGCCCTGCTCGAACACGCTTCCACTGCCTTGGCATCGATTGACCGTTCGACTGCATTGCGACAGCTCGTTGCTGCCATAGTGATCACCGGTGTCGGGCGCCCTGCTTGGGGTCCACCCGGCCGGGCATTCCCTGTAGCGCTCATAGCCGGGTTTTCCGGCACCACCTTCCGGGCAGGTCGGCCACGAGAACCCCGGCTTCTTCATCGCCGAGATCAGCCGCTCCATCGGCGGCCGGCAACTCGGCACGCCCTGCCAGGACGGGTTGTCGGATGCCGCACATAGGAGAACGTGGCATCCCCAGTCGCTCGCAAATACGGAACCCGTCGGCAGAAACGAGATCGAGATCGAAACCCAAAATGAGACAAACTTCATCGGACGCTCCCTTTAGCGATCGGTCCGCCGTGGCCGATTGCGCCAGTCGGCGAAGGGTGGTGTGATTTCGAGGCGGCGATCGCGAAGCAGGTTCTTGTCCGCCTGCGGCCTGCGCTCCATTGATCGGTCGATGGCCTTCTCTCGCCATTCCGCCATGTCGAGCACATAGGTCCCCCACATCCCGTAGCGGGCGGAGCGGGCATATCGTTCTGCCTGCACATACTGACTGTTGGCACGACTGCCTGTCGTTCGCGCCCAGCCGACCTTGAGCTGCTCAAGACCAAGGTCGCGTCCGGATACGGAGCAGGTGGCGTACAGATCGCCACTGGGCGCATACGTCCCTTTGCACGCAACGTCCCGGTTTCCGATCAGACGCTTGAGCCAAGCCTTTGCGAATGGCCCGCAAGGAACCGGGGCAAGGGTCGACCGCTGGTCGCCAGACTTCGGATCGAAGGCCCATTGCGGCAGTGCGCAGGCATCGATTCCGGCTAATTTCACGCGTTGGCCGCTCTGCGGAAACCATAGCGTATCGCCACTGATAACGGACGCCCTGCCGCGTACGGCCTGTGTCACGACGGCTGGCTGATCCGCCCTCTCGGACGTAGCCACCTCCAGATCCGCGGCGTGGCCGGAAAGTGACTGGCCATGGATCAGCAGCGCGACAACGAGGATCGGACGTTTCATGGATTGGGCTCCCTGGCCGTCGTCGCCTTCCCGAGGATGACTGATGGATGCTGCACGTCCGGAAAAGCCCACAGCCCGGCGGACCGCCCCTTGGCATCCTGCTCTGCAACGGCATAAGCGGGGTTGACCGGGATGCCGTCGGCGTTGAGAGCGGCAAACGCGAAGCCTTGCGAGATCAGCGCGGTGCCGAGATCGAGCTGCGTGCCGGCAACCGTCGCGTAGCAGACAACATAGGTGAGTGCTGCGCTGCGCGCCACGGGAGCACAGGCCGGATGCGTGTCCTTGATGAAGGCGGAAAGCACGGCCATAGAAGCGTCACCGCAGTCCTGTTTCAAGCCGGCCTTGTTGGTAAATGCCGTGCCCCTTAAGCAGGACTGGACGCCGTAGAGCCGATAGCGTTGTCCGGCGCGGGACCAGGTCTCTCCGCTTTCCAGCGCAATCCCGGATTCCAGCACGGTGTAGCCAGCCGGCGCCGCCAAGGCGTTGGCAGCGATTGCCAGGGAAACAACTAGAGTGACACGAGCCGAAGCGGTCATTGGCCCTGCACCCGCGGATCGGCCCACATCCCAAAGCCGCCACGGCCGATCTTCTCCGCCGCAGCGAGATCCGGCCGCATCACCGAACCGTCGGCCTTCTTGGCGAGCTTCAGTGCGCCTACCGACAGCAGTTGCTCTTCGAGGCTGTCAACCGTGTCGAGCGATCTAGGGAAATTGTAATATCCGTAGCACGTCACGTCCTGCACCGGGGCGTTCTGTTCGGAAACGAAGGCGCGGCAATAAAGAACCTTGGGTGACTTCATCAGCACGGCCAGCTGTTGCCGGGCAAAGTCCGCGCAACTGCCAGCGAACCCCTCCTTGGCGTTGACCATTTCGCCCTGGCAAGGTTCAAGCCCGTAGAGATGCAGCTGCGTCCGGTCATCGACCTTGATGTCCGTCGGCGACACCGCCTGAAAGCCCCGGGAGGTGGCATATCCCTTGCGGCCAACAGACGTCTGCGCCCCGTCGAAATACTCCACGACGAGGATCGTCTTTCGGGGTGCGGCCAGCGACCGAACGTAATTCTTGTCGATCGCAGAAGCCGCATGAACGACCTCCGGCGCCCCAATAAGCGCCGGGATGATGACTGCCAAGATAACGTAGTGCGTTTTCATCAAATCGTCTCCTTGCCCATTTTTGCCTTTGACTTTCGCAAAAATCAAGATAGCACTTAACTCATCAAGTTATCTTTTGTCATTTTCGCATGAGCGATATGCCGGCGATCTGGCTCTCTTTTTGAGCCGAATTGGTAAGGATCACGCTGATGAAAAAGCCCTTTGGCTTGTCATTGCTGTTAGCCGCTTCGCATCTCACGGTCGCTGAAGCACAGGAAATCTCTCCACCCGGCTTCGATTCGACGCGGTTTTCCGGCCAATTTGTTGAACCTGGCGCCGCTCACCGTGCGCGCGTCGGCCTGGAGAACTTGGAGCGCGGCCGCTCTTTCGTCATTGGCACCGATGGTCTCGCACGCAGCGAGACCGAACCGCAGGCGCTAAACTCGATAAGTTTACCTGCCCGTCTGAATGCCGATGTGAACGAGGCCAAATCGGAGGATACCGATGGCGCTACCGAAATGCGCGGGTTCGCCTCACTGCCCGAACCATGCGGGCCCTCGCCGCTCGAGCCCGCCGCGATCGAAGCACTGGTGATCGCCGCCGCGGAGCGCCACGGCGTCGAGGCACGATTTGCCACCGCCATCGCCTGGGTGGAAAGCCGCTTCGATCGGAAGCGTAACAGTCCGAAGGGCGCGCGCGGACCGATGCAGTTGACGCCCGCCACCGCCAAACGCTTCGGCGTTGCGGACGTCTGCGATCCGGCCTCGAATATCGACGGCGGCGTGCGTTACCTGCACGTGCTTCTCGACGAGTTCAAGAATCCGTTCCTCGCTGCGGCTGCCTACAATGCCGGTGAACAGTCGATCTACACCAATGACGGCATCCCGCCCTACCCTGAGACCGTCCGCTATGTGGCTGCGGTCATCAATCGCCAGCTCGGGCTGGAGCTTCCGGATAGACGCGCCACGAGACCGGGGCGCGGGGTTGCGATCGAGACGGCAGCCGGAGCCCCCCAACCCGCGAGCGACATCATTGGCGCCCGCGCGCCAAACTTCGTCGGCGGGGTGATGCAATTCCCATCAGGGCAATTCCAAACACAGGAGTGAACCATGAAGATCGAACTTTCGGATCGGCAGACAGTGATCGTGCGCGGCGCAGTCTTGGTTGCCGCCCTCTCCCTCCTTCAGATCGGCACTGCCGACCTTGCCTTCGCCCAAGCGACCAACCAGGCGTTCGCACCATTGGAAACCGTCGTGCAGGCGGTCGTGGATTTCATCACCGGGCCGTTCGGCCGGCTGATCGCCATCATCGCCGTCATCGGCCTTGGCTTCCTCGCCTTTGCCGGCCGCCTGAGCTGGTTCACCGCAGGCGCGGTCGTGCTCGGTATCGGCCTTGTGTTCGGCGCGCCCGCGATCGTCGACCAGCTGATCTCGACCGTTGGGAACTGAGCCATGTTGCCCGCCTCCGACGAAAAACCACATCTCACGCCGCTGGTCATCGGCCTCACCCGCTCCCCGACCCTTTGGGGCGTCCCATACATGGCCGTGGTGCTGGTGATCGGCCTGACGATCATCGCCTGGCTCGTTACCAACCAGCTCTGGGCGTTGCTGACCGCGCCAGTCGCCTATGGCGTGCTGTTCACGCTCTGCAGTTGGGACGCGCGGGTTCTCGACGTCCTGCAGGTTTCCACCCGCCTCACCCCGCGCACGCCGAACCGAACGTTCTGGGGCGCCAACTCATATGGGCCGTGACGATGCTGAAGGTGATCCGCGAAGAGCTGGGCTTCGGAGCCGTTGCCAACAGCGAACGGGCAATGGCGCGGCATATCCCCTATCTGCGACACGTGGCCGACACCGTCGTCAAACTCGACGGCGGCGCGCTGATGAGCGTCATCAGGCTCAATGGCCTGTTCTTCCAGACGGAGGACCAGGCTGAGATCAACATGCGCTCGGTCGTCCAGAACACTTTGATCCGGGCGCTGGGATCTAGCCGCTTCTCGCTCTGGTCGACGGTCATCCGCCGTCAGGTCGGCACCGAGATCGATGGCGCTTTCGATAATCCGTTCTCCGCCGAACTCGATCGGCGCTATGCCGCATCGCTTGCCGGCAAGCGCATGTTCACCAACGAGATCTATCTGACGGTCCTGCGCTCAGGGATGCGAGGCGCACTCGCCGCGGGTGACCGGATTAATCGCGCATTCGGCCGCGTCTCTGGACGCGATGCGCAGGCAGAGGAAATCCGTGAGGCCGTTGGCGAACTCGAGGAGATCGTCGGCAATATCGAGCGAGATCTGGCCAAATATGGCGCCCGGGCACTCGGCATTGAGTACCGCTCCAACGAGCCTTATTCCGAGCCGTGCGAGTTTCTGAACACGATCCTCACCTGCGGCATCCCGCGCAAGATGCGTCTGCCGCGCATGGGCTTGGCAAACTATATCGGCACGTCGCGGCTGCATTTTTCCAGGCGAACGATGCAGGCGCAGGGTCCAGTCAAGGCGGATGACCGCTATGGCGCGATGCTTTCGATTAAGGAATATCCGCCCTTTACCGGGCCCGGTATGCTCGATGGATTGCTGCAGGTGAACCATGAGTTCATCCTCACCCAGTCCTTCACGCTCGCCGACAAGCCGATCGCGCAGGAGCGCATCACCCGATTGAAGCGCCAGATCGGTGCCTCCGACGAAGCCGGCAGCGATGTCGAAACCGATATCGATTTTGCGCTGAACAGCCTGCTGAACCAAGAAGCGGTGTTCGGCTTCCATCACCTATCGCTGCTCTGCCTGTCACGCGATCTCGACGGGCTGAACAAAGCCGTGTCCGATCTCGGCGCCTGCCTGACCGACATGAACATCAACTGGCTGCGCGAGGATCTGAACCTCGAGGCGAGTTTCTGGGCGCAGCTGCCGGGCAACCATTCCTACATTTCGCGCAAAGCTCTCCTTTCGAGCGCCAATTTCTCCGGCCTGTCGTCGATGCATAATTTTGCCTCCGGCCAGCAGGATGGCGCACACTGGGGAAGCCCGATCACCATCCTGGAAACCACCAGCCAGACGCCCTACTGGTTCAATTTCCACCGACGCGATATCGGCCATTTCCTTGTCACCGGTCCGACCGGCTCCGGCAAGACCGTGGCACTAACCTTCCTGCTCGCGCAGGCGTTTCGTGTCCAACCCTCGCCGCGCGCGGTATTCTTCGACAAGGACCGCGGAGCGGAAATCTTCATCCGAGCCATGGGCGGTGCCTACGAGATCCTGTCTCCTGGAACACCGACCGGCTTCAACCCCCTGCAGATTGACAATACCGGCGAGAACCGTGAATTCCTGGTCCGTCTTCTCAAATCCATGCTGCGCAAAAGCGGCCACTCTGGCTTTGTCCAGGAAGAAGAAGACACGCTGGAACGGGCGATCGTCCGCCTGATGCAGGAACCGGTCGCGGAGCGGACGCTGGCCAACCTGTCCGGACTGCTGACCGGGCGTTCACGGGCCGATCCGAACGATCTCCGAGCTCGGTTGCGGCCCTGGATCGAGGGCGAGAAGGCCTGGCTGTTCAATGCGCCGCAGGACGTCCTGTCATTTTCCGACCGGCGCGTCTTCGGCTTCGACATGACCAGCATTCTCGATAATGACGAGGTCCGAACTGCCGCGCTCATGTATATTTATCATCGGCTCGACGCGCTGTTCGACGGCACGCCGGTGATGATCTTGATGGACGAGGGCTGGCGCCTGCTGCGCGACCCGACCTTTTCCGACTTCATCGTTGACAAGATGAAGACCATCCGCAAGCTCAACGGCATCGTCGGCTTCGGCACCCAGTCGGCCGCCGATATCGTGCGTTCGCCGGCCGCCCACACGCTGATCGAGCAGTCGGCGACCAATATCCATTTCCCCAACCCGCGAGCGGACGAGGAAAGCTACATCCAGCGCTTCGGGCTGACGGTGAAGGAATTCAACTTCATCCGCAACACGCCGCCGGAAAAGCGCGCCTTCCTGATCAAGCATGGCAATGACAGCGTCATCGCCAAGCTCGATCTCGGCGGAATGCCCGATCTGATCAAGGTCCTGTCGGGGCGCAAGGAAACCGTCGAGGAATGCGCCCGGCTGCGTCAGGCCAATGGCGACGACCCCGCCGGCTGGCTCGCCGAATTCTGCGGTTGGGAGGAGCAGGCATGAGCGTTCCGTCGTCACACCGCTCCTTATCGAACGATCAGCGCTTGCCGCGCGGGCGATGGCGTCATGCCGTCTCGGTCGCGTTGCTTGTCGGCACCTTGCAGGCACCAGATGCCGCCCGTGCCGACGTTCCCACCATCGATGGCACCAATCTCGATGAACGCGAGAAACGCGACGGCGCGACCACTGATATCAAGGACACCGACAATGACCGCCATACGATCCACACCTCGGTGACCTGCTCGATGTACCGTCCGTCACGCCGGAACGATCCGGTGGGATCGGCCGAGGCCAATCCCGAGATCTCCGGGCTGGTGCGGCGAATTGCGCGTGAAGAAGGCGTCGACGAAAACCAGTTCCTCGCACTCGTCTATCAGGAGAGCCGCTTCAACCCTTGCGCCAAGTCGGGCGCCGGCGCGACGGGTCTCGCCCAGCTGATGCCGGGCACGGCGGCACAACTCGGCGTCGACGAGAATAATATCGAGCAGAACCTGCGCGGCGGCGCGCGCTACTATCGCCAGCAGTTGATCAGGTTCGACGGCAATGTCTCGCTGGCGCTCGCCGCCTACAATTCCGGGCCGGGCAATGTCAGCAAATATGGCGGCATTCCCCCGTTCAAGGAAACGCAGGGCTATGTCGCCGCGATCACGCAAGACTGGCTGCCGGCGTTCGGCGGCTCCGACAAATCCGGCATCCCGCTGAACTTCGGCGGCGGCGAGACCGCCTATACGGGTATGCGATCCTCAACGCTGAACGCCATGGGCACGACGACGGCGACACGCGACAGCCTTGGAAATGTCGCAAGCTGGTACGCCCAGCTTGGAAACCTGCAGACTGGCACCATTCAAGACAGCTGGGACCACAATTCGACGGCCCGCAACGCCAACCTCGAGATGATCAACAACGTGATCAATCTCGGGACTGTGATGACCGATCTGATCAATTCCCGCAATGCGGTGACTGCCTCCAATGTTTCGGGTTCGTCTCGCAGCAGCGGGCCGGCCAATGACGAGAAGACGGAGCGGCCGACGACCGACCTCTGCGACGTGAGCAAGCACCTCGTCTGGAATGAGCAAGAGCAGGCCTGCATCGCCAAGCGAGAAGCCGAAACCCAGGTCCAGCTGCAGCTGCAGACCGAATGATCCCAGCCCCCCGCAAGACGGACCTGACCCATAGGAGACGACCTTGAAACATCTCGCACGCATTCTGGCCCTGATCACCCTTCCCGCTCCGGCTCTGGCAGACGTACCCGTCATCGACAAGACCAATTACGCGGTCGCCAAGCAGACGGCCGAGACGACGGACAAGATCCTCGACACCAACAAGAACATCCTGACGACCGTCGAGGATACCTTAAAGGCAGTGACCGGCGATCGCGGCAGTACTGCCTCGCCGCTGAAGGATCTCGCCGTCGGCAACGGTTTCAGCGTGACGTCGGTCCCCTCCTTCGACAGCATCCTCAAGGAAGGCATCCCGAACTTCGGATCGATGAGCGGCGACATCGCCAAGGCCGCCGGCGTCTTCATCAACGGGCTGCAACTCGTCAAGTCGCTCTCCGGCAAGGACAATAGCGGCCTTGCGAGCGACAAATCCTATGAGCAACTGGTCAACACCGTGCTCGGCGTCTCGGCCCTGATCAACGGCTCGAAACAGGCTATCGAAACCCGCCGCAGCGCCTTCGAACAGGCCGGCACCAAGATCGGAACCGCCGAGGACATCAAGGGATCGATCGACCAGAACACCCAGCTTCAGGTCCAGTCGGGCCTGACGCTCAACGAGATGATTGGCGTCATGAACGGTGCAGTCACCTCGCTGCAGGCCGAAAACCAGCGGCGCCTGACCGACATTTCCAACACTAAGAAGACACTGGCCTACGGCGAGTGATGAAGCGCATTCCTCCCACTCTCGGTATCATCCTGGTTCTCGCAAGCCTTGCCGGCTGTGGCACGGTCAAGGAAAAGACGGCGCCGTGCAAACGGCCCGCCATCCTGTCGTCCTTTGTAGAGGATCCTCGCCGGCCATGCGGTCCGATGCAGAGCGTCAACGATCCGACCGCCGCCTTCGAGGCGATCGGCGTCACGCCCAATGCCCCATTCGACCTCACAGGCACGCCATAGGGATTGCGACACGATGCAAGATTTTCTCGGCGACCTGTTGCAACGGATCGAGGATTCGGGAACGAGCTTCTCAGAGCAGGCCTATACTGTGGTGGCCCAGGAAATCATGCCGCTGCTGAGGATCCTGTTCATGGCCTATGTCGCCTGGTACGGGCTACAGCTGGTGATGGGAACGTCGCGTCTCGGCGTCGGAGAGATCGTCGGCCGCATCGTTCGTATGATGATCATCCTTGCCCTGATCGACAGCTGGGCGAACTTCAACAACCTCTTCTATCACTGGATCAACGACACGCCCGAAGACGTCGGCCGCGCGATCCTGGCGGCATCCGGAACGGGGATTACCGAACCGACCAACGGCATGTCGCAGATCTGGAAGACGGCCAACGAGGCGGCCTCCGCCTTTGCCGAACAATCCGGCTATTTCTCGATCCTGCCCAGCATGATTGGCGTGCTGATCATGATCGGCGCGGGAGTGTTCATCGCGGTGGCGCTCGCCATCCTCATCCTCGCCAAGGTGATGCTCTGGGTGCTGATCGGCACAGCGCCGATCTTCATCGCCTGCATGCTGTTCGAGCGCACACGCGGTTACGGCGTCGGCTGGTTCAATCAGGTGCTGACCTATGCGCTGATCCCGCTCTTCATCTACGTGATCGCCGCCTTCCTGATCGCGGCGATGAACCCCGAGCTCACCAAGATCGATGCGGCGAGCGACAGCCGGACGCTCACGCTCGCCGATGTCGCGGGCTTCCTGCTGCTCTGCGTCGCGGGCGGTTTCGTCATGCTCTACATCCAGTCGCTCGGCCAGGGGATTGCCGGCGGCATTGCCGCGGGTGTCGGAAGTGCTGCCCGCACGATTTCGCACGCCGCTGGAATCCGCATCCCGATGGCTGCGGCGCGCACGGGAGCCTCCGCCGGCCGGTCGACGGTTCGCGCCATCCGCAACGGTCGCGATCGGTTCCGGTCTGGCGGTGACGGGGATGACGACGGGACCCGCTTGGCCATGCAGGCCAAGATTTCCCGGCAGGGCACGCCGGGTTGACCTCAAGGAAAAGACGAAAACGAATGGCACAATCCAGGGACATCGACCTTCGCAGCTATTACCAGAGCGGCGACATCTGGGAGCAGGAGATCGTCAAGCGCGCCAAGCGCTCGCGAGCGCTCGCTTGGTTCGTCACCATGATCTTCGGCGGCATCACGCTTCTGTCGCTCCTGGCCCTCGTCATGCTCGTGCCGCTGAAGAGCTTCGAGCCCTATATCGTCGAGGTCGACAAGAATACCGGCTATATCGAGGTCAAGAGCGGCCTCACCCGCCCAGCCAGCCTCACCGACAGCCAGGCTGTTACACAGGCGAATATCGTCCGCTACATCCGGGCGCGCGAGGGCTATGACCCCTATGGGATTTCGGACAATTTCGGGATCGCGGCTCTGCTGTCGACCGCCAACGCGGCTCGCGAACTTCAGGAAAGCTTCAGCGCAGCCAATCCCCGCAATCCGGCAAAGCTCTACGGCAAGAACAAGCGCGTCACGACCGAGGTCGCCTCCGTCACCTTCCCGAACGCGTCCACCGGGATCGTGCGGTTCTCCACCACCGAAGTCTCGGAGACCGATGCCGCGACGCGCCACTGGATCGCGGTGGTCCGCTATCGCTATACCGACACGCCGATCCCCAACGAGTGGCGTTTCGAAAACCCCCTCGGCTTCCAGGTCTACGACTACCGCCGCGACCAGGAAACGGTGATGGGGAACGGCCAGTGATCCGTCCCATTCTCTCTACGATCCTTGCCTCGATCTTGGTCCCCGGCCTGTCTCACGCCGCCGAAACGCCGTCTGCCGGCCGGCTCGACCCGCGCGTCACCAGCGTCATCTACCAGCCCAATAATGTCGTGCGGGTGTTTGCGACCTACGGCATCTCTACGATGGTCATTTTCGACGAGGACGAGAAGTTCGAGACGATCGCGGTCGGCGACACCGAAAGCTGGGATGTCGTGCCGACCGACAAGGGCAACATCCTCTTCGTCAAACCGAAGGCGAAGAACGTCGCGACGAACCTCAACGTCGTGACCACCAAACGCATCTATTATCTCGAACTCAACGATTTCGCGCCGGAGGCCAATAAGAAGGTCTTCGGCATTCGCTTCGTCTATCCCGACAAGGATCTTAACGCTTCGCTGCGGAAAGAAGCGGAGGCCCGTGCCGCCTATCCCAACATCGCTGGCATCGACAAGGCCAACGTCAACATCGACTATTCCTTTTCCGGCGGTGGCGCGATGAAGCCGCTGATGGTGTTCGACGACGGCAAGAAGACCTTTTTCAAGTTCGGATCAAAGGTACCGGCGATATTCGCCGTCAATGCCGACTTCACCGAGACGCTCCGCAATTTTCGGCGCGAGGGCGACTACATCGTCGTCGACGGCACCGCCACCCAGTACACGCTGCGCGACGGGTCGCAATGGATCTGCATCTTCAATCTGAGAAAGCCGGATTTCGGCGAGCCCGACCCGGCAATCATGGGGCCGGCCCCGGATAACAAGGCAACGATGCGCAGAAGGAGCGGAAACGGATGAAGCGGTCTCCCGAACTGGACGCCATGCTTGCGGCCGACGACACCGATATCCGTGACAGGCGCGCGCGCCGCAGCCAGCTTCTCGGAGGTGCAGCCCTTCTGCTCGGCGGAGCCGCACTCGCCTATCTTGTCGTCTTCGCCCCGCAACGACAGGCAAAGGACGCTCTCCAAGGCGACGAAGAGTTCACTACGACGACGTTCCGGCCACCCTCGTTTCTCCGGGATACACCGCAGGTCGAGGAGAAGCCGAAAACCGAGGTGATCGAGATCCCTACCCCGCCGGAATCGAAGCCGGAGGAGAAGAGTGACACGACCCAGTTTGACGTGCCGCCACCCCCGATTGCTGTCGAGACCGCCGAGAAGACAGAAAAGTCTGTTGAGGAATTTCCGAAGCGTTTTCTGTCCAAGCAGGTGGTCGTCGATGCAACGACACCTGAAGCGGGAAATGGCGCTGCGTCTGGAAACCCTGACAGTGGCGCGACGGTCGCCGGTGAAGACCGCGCCAGCAAATACCTGGCGGCAGCGTCGGCACTCGGTGATCGCTCGGCCAAAGCCCGGCAGATCGGCCGCATAGACGCTATGATCCCCGAGGGAACGCTCATTCCGGGCATCCTGGAAACGGCGATCAACAGCGATCTTCCCGGGCAGATCCGGGCCATCACCTCGCAGGACGTCTATTCCTTTGACGGCCGTCGTGTTCTTGTGCCGACCGGCACACGGCTTATCGGCGAATATCAGTCGGATGTCACGCGCGGCCAGAAGCGGATCTTTGTCATTTGGACGCGGCTGCTGCGCGATGACGGGGTTACCGTCCGCCTCAACAGCATCGGGACCGACAGTCTCGGCCGCTCCGGCCTGACCGGTATCGTCGATAACAAATGGCGCGAGCGCTTCGGCTCTGCGATCCTTTTGTCGATCGTCGGCGGTGGCGCCTCCTACCTGACCGGATATGGCAGCGATCAATATAGCAGCTCCGGTAGTAGTGGCGGCAACAATGGCAGCTCAAACTCCGACCGCGCTGCCGATCTCGCTCGCCAGACGATCGCACAGACGTTTTCCGACATGGCAAACCAGGCCCTGTCGGAAAACCTCAAAATCCCGCCGACGATCAGCGTCCATCAGGGTGAACGCATCTTCGTCTATGTCCGCCAGGACCTCGACTTTTCCGCCATGTATCCGGATCCGGTCGAGGAAGCGCTGAAGGAGATCAAGCATGAGCGAGGCCTCGATACGGGTCGTTTCCAGCAATGACCCCTACTACTTCCTGAACCGCTCTCTCGCACCCTTGGCGGATTTCCTCGCCGACCGAAAGGTGGTCGAGATATCGATCAACCGGCCGGGCGAAGTGTTCGTGGAGCGCCTGGGTGCAGCAGAAATGGAGTTTCATTCGGTCCCCGCCCTGACCGTGACAGAGATCGAGCATATCGGCGAGCGTGTGGCGGCGGCAAGCAACCAGTTCATCAGCAGCACCAACCCGTTGCTGAGTGCTGCGCTGCCCTCGGGCGAGCGCATCCAGGTCGTCCTGCCACCGGCCGCACCGGACGGTGGTGCGATCTCGATCCGCAAGCAGGTGATCAGCGACTTCACCCTGGCGCAGTATCGCGACAGCGGTGCCCTCGACCGGGTCTCGGTTGCTGCCGGCGGCCTGAACGATGTCGAGCGGAACCTGATCGACCTGCTGGATGGCAACCATATCCACGACTTCATCGAAACGGCCGTCCGCGAACGCATCTCAATCCTGATCAGTGGCGGAACCTCGACGGGAAAAACCACCTTTCTCAACGCTTGCCTGAAAAGCATCGATCCGCACGAACGGATTCTGACGCTTGAGGATACACGCGAGCTGTTTCCGCCACAGCCAAACAGCCTCCACCTGCTGGCGTCGCGCGGCGAACAGGGCACCGCCCAGGTGACGATCCAGTCCCTGCTCGAGGCGTCTTTGCGTATGCGACCGGACAGGCTGTTTGTCGGCGAGATCCGCGGCAGCGAAGCGTTCGCCTTCCTGCGGGCCATCAACACTGGACATCCCGGCAGCATGTCGACCGTGCATGCGGACACACCGATGGGCGCCTATGAGCAGCTTGCCATGATGATGATGCAGGCCGGCATGTCGTCGGGCTACTCCAAGCAGGACCTGATGTCCTATATCCGCATGGTGATCCCGATCGTCATCCAGTTGAGGCGTGATGGCGGCCGCCGCGGAGTATCGGAAATCTACTACGCCCGGAGCGCGGCATGAACCGCGGCTATATGGCATTCTACCTGTTCTTTTGCGCGTTGATCGCGCTCGCGGTCTGGATGCTCGCCTATAGCCTGATCCTGCAGATCGCCTGGAAAGACGGCCGCATCCTGCATCTCATGACCACGACCAATCCGCTGGCGCCCTTCCAGCAGTTCATGGCCTACGCTAACAGTCGATCACTCCAGCTCGCGGCAGCGGCAGCCTCCGTTCCAGCGCTTGCCGCAGGAGCCGCCACCGCGGCATTCGGATTGAAGCGCCCGTCTAATCCGCTTGGCGACGCAGCGTTCCAGGACGTGGCGTCGCTCCGGCGGGGGCGCTGGTTCCGGAAGGACGGCCTGGTTCTCGGCCGGATGGGGACGCGTCTGCTGCGCCGCAACGACGATCGGCACCACCTGATCATCGGGCCAACACGGTCGGGAAAGGGCGTCGGCTATGTCATCCCCAATGCGCTGACCTTTCCCGGCTCGATGATCGTCACCGATCTCAAGGGCGAGATTTTTGACCTGACGGCCGGGTACCGGAAGGCTAATGGCCACCAAGTGTTCCTGTTCTCGCCGGGAGCGGAGCGAACCCACCGGTGGAATCCGCTTGATTTTGTGCGCGCCGATCGCGGCAGCCGTACGATCGACATCCAGAACATGGCGGCCGTCCTGATCCCCGAGACCGTCGGATCCGACAATGCTGTCTGGCAAGGGACCGCGCAGCAGGTGATTGCCGGCGTGATCAGCTATGTTCTGGAAAGTCCACGTTTCGCCAACCGGCGGAATTTCGGGGAGGTGAATGCGTTCTTCAATTCCGGCATCGATCTGCAGGAGTCCATGAAGCGGATCGTCGAAGACGATGGTGGTCTGTCGCGTTTCACCGTGGAAAGCTTCAATGCATATGTCTCGTTGAACGAGCGCGCGGCCCGCTCCGCCCTGCTCGACATTCAGAAAGCGCTGGCACCATTTCGCAACGAGCGGGTGGTGGCCGCAACCGCCGTAACCGACATGGACCTCGTGTCGTTGCAACGCCGTCCGGTGACCGTCTATCTGGCGCCGAATATCACCGACATGACGATCCTGCGGCCGCTGTTGACCCTGTTTGTGCAGCAGGTGATGGATCTCCTCACCCGCAAATACGATCCAAAGGCACTGCCGGTCCTTTTCCTGCTCGACGAGTTCCGGCAGCTAAAGAAGATGGACGAGATCCTCAACAAGCTGCCTTATGTGGCAGGCTACAATATCAAGCTCGCCTTCGTGATTCAGGATTTGAAGAACCTCGACGAGATCTATGGCGAAACCTCCCGGCATTCGCTGCTGGGCAACTGCGGTTTGCAACTCATCCTCGGAGCCAATGATCAGGCGACCGCGGATTATGTCTCGCGTGCGCTGGGCAAGCGAACGATACGCTATCAGTCGGAATCGCGGACTCTGGAACTGCTTGGGCTTCCACGCCGCACCCGGGTCGAGCAGATTCGCGAAAGAGATCTCATGATGCCGCAGGAAATCCGCCAGATGCCGGAGGATCGGATGGTATTGCTGGTCGAGGGTCAACGACCGATCTTTGGCAGCAAGCTGCGATATCATGCGACCGAACCCTACCGACGCGCTGTTGATAAAGCGCAATATCCCGGCATTGATATTCCAGACGTTGAGCTTGGCCCAGTCTCCATTCGGACAGATGCCATTGTGCCAGTCCCCGCCACCCGCGAACCAGTAGAGGTTGACATCGCCGCCTCGGCGCCGCCGCGACCTCAGCCCACGAGGCGTGTGGCGAGAGCCATCAAAGCGGAGCCCGCGCGGTCGGTGTCCAACGGGGCGGAGCGGGTCTCTCGTTCAGCGCGACGTCTTAAGGCTGCGGTCTCCGCGTCGATTACGCAAGCGCCGGAAATGCCCGCGGTCTCGCGGAAGGCAATCGAGGACATTCTGGCGCTGACGATACCGGATCCTTTGGATGTCGGGTTGGGCGAAGCTACTTAGAAAATCGCAATCTGCGATATCGCGGGCGCGGAACAATCTGTTACTGAGATCTCTGGCGGAGGCTGATACGGTTGGAGGCTAGGGGAGTCTCGCGGAACTATGATCGAATGTCCGTTCTGGTCAAATGCGAAGACGCATAGTTGGTGAATGGATCGTTCGGCGACCTGCCCGCGTTCCAGCAACACCTGCTCCGACTGGCGGCATCCAAGCCGACAGGATGTCGGCGTCGGGACACGATAGATGAGCGGCGGACGCTCCACATTTCGCTCACGAAGGGACGCGACATGAAAAGGGTTCTTCTGATTGGCATTCATCCGGATGCGGTCGATATCCATGATCCGACACTGCCGCCGGACATCACTCACGAAAAAATTGCGGCGGGCATCGAGGCCACGTTGGCCGACATGAAGCAACGGGGGTGGCACGCAGCATTCTGCGCTTTGCGCCCTGAGACCGCAGTGCCCGACATCGAGGCGTCTCTGAAGGAGAACTGGGATTGCATCGTCATCGGCGGAGGGATCCGCATTCCGCCCAACAATCTCATGCTGTTCGAGACTACGGTGAACACAGTGATCCGGGTCGCGCCAGGTATGCCGATCGCTTTCAACACATCTCCGGAGAACAGTGCTGACGCGGCAGCGCGCTAGGCTCAACTAACATCCGATATTCCGAGCCGGGGTGGTCCGTCGAGGGTTTGTGCTCCTCCTCGTGTTCCGATAGAGGCCTTTCCTAACCCGGACTAATGGGAAAACGTGCTCACCCAATGATCCATAGTCGTGCTCCCGAACGGTATCACGTCGGTAAAATCTGTCGACCTACACGATATCCGCTCCCGTACGGTATCAACATCGAAGTGTGATCCCGTAAGGGAGCAAGACGCTTGAACGCACGCTAGCAACATGCTATTGTTCCCGTTCGGGAGCAGAAAATGGTGAAGTCATCTAACAACCCTTTCCAGTCGATCAGCGACATTCAAAAGCTGGTTGACCAGGCCAATCCGGCAATCGAGTTGGCGCGCACGCTTTCGTCCATCAACGCGCCGACCAAAGCCTTGCAAGACCTCAGCAAGAGCCTCACGGTAAACAACGACCTGATGAAGTCGATCGCGTCCGCCTCGGATATCGCCAGACGGTTGACGCAGCAGACGGATGTGGCCGCCAGATTAACGCAGGGGCTGCCGAAAATTGATCTGAACCTCCCCGATATCTCCACAAAAATTAAAGCATCCTTGCCCCGGCAACTGGAGGACCTAGAGACTCGGCCGTCCCCGATTGCAGCGCAAGAGACGCATCCTGAGGCCTTCGCGACATCCGACGTCCAACTCGACAGCATCGAAGACCTCGGACACATGGTTCGTCGTTCCCGCGAACTCCGAAAACTATCCCAGCAAGAGTTTGCCGATCTGGCGGGCGTCGGACGACGGTTTGTCTCCGAACTGGAAAACGGCAAGCCGACGCTTGAATTCGCAAAGGTGCTCCAGGTCGCCCGGGCGGCCGGGATATCGCTTATCGCGCGCGATCGGTCCCGTTGATGGATGTGTTGGCGCTTGACGTCCGGCTGGACAGGTCGAACGACCCGGTCGGCGTGCTGGTCCGCGATCAACGTGGTGGCCTTGCCTTTGCCTACAACGAAAAATACGTGTCACAGCCAGGGGCAATATCTCTCTCGCTGTCGCTGCCCCTCACCTCCGAGCCGTTTGAGGAGGTGATCGCCCGCCCATTCTTCGACAACCTTCTTCAAGAGCGGGACGGCGCGCTGTCCGACATCATGGCCCGCGAGGCGATCAGTCGCGACGATATTGCCGGCCTGCTGTTCCATCTCGGCAAGGATTGTGCGGGGGCTCTTTCTATTTTGCCAGCCGGCGCACCGCCGACCAAGGTCCCCGGCGACTACCGCACGGACTACCAGCGCATCGATGACGCCCGACTGATTGCGATCGTTGACTCCCTTCACAAGCGGCGGCGATTACCGGCCGGTACGGACGACCCTTCTCCGCTTGCCGGGATGCAGAGCAAAATCGCCCTGACGGTCCTGCCGGACGGATCCTTGGCCGAACCCATACCGGGTTCCGGCGCGCCGACGACGCATATTCTGAAGGTTCCGGACCAGGACCATATCCACGACGGGTCTCTCGAATTTGAAACGATGCTGCTCTCCCAGGAGATCGGGATCTCGACAGCGGACGTGGCGCTGTTGCCGATCGCGGACCTCAAAGTGCTCTTGGTCACGCGGTTCGACCGCGCACGCGATAAAGACGATCGCGTTGTGAGGATTCATCAGGAAGACTTTGCACAGGCGCTTGGCTTGCCCGCGGCGCTCAAATACGAACGCCGCGGCGCACCGGGGCGGCGTTTCGATGTCGACGCGGTCCGACGCATCCTCGATGCGACCACCGATCCTGCCGGCGAAAAGGAGTTGTTCATTCAGGCGACGCTGTTCGACCTTATGGTCGGCAATGTGGATGCCCATGCAAAGAACTTCGCGCTTTTCCATGAGCCTGGCGGGAGGATCCGTACGACCCCACGCTATGATCTTCTGCCGACGCGCCTCGACAACAATCTTACGGACGAACTCGCATACACGATCGGTAATGCCACGACACTTGACGACATCAGTCGAGAGGATTTTGACCGGTTCCTTGTGTCTATCGGCGTCCCAAGCGCCGCGGCACGCCAACGCGTTACGAAACGGCTTGCGACAGAGATTGCAAACAAGCTCGCCGGGCACTTGGACAGGCTCGGCAGAAGCGGCCAAAAGCCATTCGCTGATTTGATTGCCTCTAACATGCGAAGCCTTCTTGGTGCGCTGGAGATTGATGTTCCCGGCCCGGCGAAAGACCGTGATGCCTATATCGGTCGGGCAGGTGGCTGGCTGCTCAGCTGAGGACGCTCATCGACGGGTGGAGCCGAGAAGAGATTTGAAGACAGACTTTCTGTGGTGGATATGGAACCGAAGATCGTAACCTTAGCGGATCGTTCCGCGCTGGACTATTACGATACCCCGGCACATGCACCGCCGGCCATCCCTGCCTCACCTCACCGGAAGGGTTCGCACAGACAGTTTATTTCCGTCAGGGTCGCGAAGGTATGCCACGAATGATCCGTTCGGGCGCTCGGTCGGCGGGCTCTCGATCGCTGTGCCGCCATTTGCGGTCCCGGCAGCATGCCACGCCAAAACATGATCCTGGCTCTGTGCAGCGATGCCGATTGTCCCCCCATTGGCAAACGTCGCCGGCTTGCCGTCGATCGGTTTCGTGACCATGAACCGACCGCCCTCATGTGTGTAGATTAGCCTGCCCCTCGCATCCACCTCGCCGACACTGCCTCCCAACGCCGCGAACGTGGCATCGTAAAAGATCTTGGCTCGCTCCAGGTCGTTGCTCCCGATCATGACATGGGTGAACATGCTGCTATCTCCGATAGAGCGCACAGTCGCTCCCGCATGGCGCGGTCTTAAACTAGCGCGTTTCCGCTTCTACCGGCAATGACCATCCTGATTTCGATCGGAGACAGTTGACGAGCATCGGACTCGCCACGCAAGCAGGTGATCATCTCACTTCGTCAGCATAGCCCACAGAAGGGTGAGGCCATGGTCAGCCAGGCCGACCAGCATCACGACCCAGAAGACAGCGCCAAAGACGGTGGCAAGGCTCGCCTCACCTTTACGATCCGGCTCGGGATTGATGATGATGGGCCTTTCGTCTCGCATATCTCGCTCCTATCGCTCGTGATCGTCCTGATCGCGTTCACGCCGCGCGTCCGTGTCACGTTGTAATTCGATCCTCGGAACATGCTCGCGGGCGGGATCGGTTCTGGTCGTGTCACCCGCCTCCGGTCGCGACGTTTCGGTTCTCGTTTCAGCCCTCTTCGCGGCGGTGCCTTGAACCTCCGCTTTGTCGACTTCGTCGCGGCGGTTCCGGTCTTCATCCCCGGCATCGCGCTCACGCGGCATCTCCTCCGGACGCACGCCCTGCCCTCCGGCGTTCGGCATTCCATCCGACTTCACTTTCTCCGCGGCACGCTCCCGGGAGCGCTCCGCCGCCTCAACAGCCGCCCGTAGCTCGGTGTCAGCGTCGGCAACCTCGCGAATGAGTGAATTGCCGGACGCGCCGAGTTCACCCGCCCGGGCCAGTTCAAGGTTAAGACTGGCCCTCAGCGAAGCTTGGTCGACTTGATCATCCCGAGAGCCGACCTTGTCCAGTGCATCCCTATAGTGTTCGACTTCGAGGAGCACCCGGTTGGCAGCCTCGACAGCCTGTGCTCCATGCTGGGCAACGGCGGCATTCCAGCGCTCGTCCGGCGTTTCCTCTCGCACGGACTGCCGCTCGGCAGCCTGGCTCTCGATAGGTTTGTCAGCAGTCTTCTCGGCTTCTTCGTTTTGCATCATTTCACGTCGGGCTTCGACATGTTCGCGTGCCGCGAAGGCGATCTCGGCAAAGGCCTTACGTTGCCCCTCCGGCATGACACGCTCGGCACGGTCGAGCGCGTCAGTGACCAGCTTTTCGTAGGCATCGAACTCGTTAGTGTTCATCTGCTGCATGTCGGCATCTCCAGATAGAACCTTTTCCAGTATAACCAAATGCGTTTTGTATTGCGACAGGGAATTTGGATGATCGGCTGCGGCATTACGGTTTGAATCCACACTGAAATCGACGGTGTCGAGCCGATTTGTCTGTCTTTTCGCGAAATCTTTTGCGCCCTTCCCATCACCCGACTGCGCGATATCACCCCATTCCAGCTTAGCAATATCAGTATAGTTTCGGCTTTTGGTCGTTTGCGCAAAACTGTGCCGATCCGAGCGCTGGCCATCATAGCGTGACTGCGCGGCGTCGCTCGTTCCCTCATGTTCTGTGCGACCGGATCGTGATATCGGACGGACCTGATTCCGGTTGAACGCAGGTGGGCTGGCACGGTCGCGCCGATCGGTCATTTCCATGTCGATGCCATGGGCACGGGCGGCCTCGGCCATCCCCACCCGCCATTGTCGGAAAGAGGTGATCGACGTTTCGATCCGGTCACCGAATTCGGATCGCATCGCCACGATCGCATGGACATGGACATGCGGCCGCTTGCCACCATCGGCCTCTGCCTTCGGGTCGTCGGTGGGGTCATGCAGGGACAACATATATCGATGGCCAGCGAACTGGCGCCCGAGAAAGTCCCGCGCCGCCGAATGGAATGCGGAAGCGTCGGTTCCCGCCCGTGCCGACAGAACGAGATGCATGACGTCACGCGACTTGCGACTGTGCAGATGGGCGCGCCATTCCAGCTGGACCAGATCGGACGCCTGTTTCGCATCGGTGATCTCGCGTCCCGCTTGGTCGCGTACCTCGTCTGGGCTTGCGACGAGATCGCGCACCCTGGACGCGCCGTAATCCGTCCCATTGCCATGCCCGGTAAAGCGGAACGTGACCGACCGCTCCACGCCATTGCTACTCTGATCGATCCGGGCCTGTACGATCTCGGATGCCTTCCTGTCAGCCGTCAGTCGCTCCCCCGCCCCGTCGCGCAAGACCGAGACGCCCGCGATCGCAAAGCCATTGATCTCGGGCCGCAGTGAGATCGAATAGACGAACCGACGGTTCCCGAGGGCATTTTCGAGGATGTCGCGGGCTTGCTCGTAAAAATTCTCCTGGTTTCCGACCTTGCTCACACTGACGCTGAACGTGCCGATATCGCGGCTTTCGGCGCGATTGCTCATCAGGTGATCCCATTCGGCGCCTACCGCGGAAATCCCGTCGCGCCCGAGCAACTGCTCCCCGCGCTCGTTCTCGGCCGCCACCTGACCATTGCGCGACACATAGCGGATCATCGCGCCGAGGCGCCCACCACTTCCGAAGGAGGCAAGTTTCACGACGACGGGCTGGCTGCCCTTGGACAGGCGCTGGAAGCGACTGCGCATGGATGGCTCGCCAGCTCCGCGACGTCCCCCATGCCCGCTCCTTCCGCGTGCCGGGCGACCATCAGTGCCGGAGCTACCCCTCCCTGCACCCAGCCCGGCACCCGCGACGGAACCACCCCGGCGACGGCGCTCCTCGTCCTCTAAGCGGCGAGCGCCCCCCAGGCTCCGCTCGTGCAACAACGCCGCCTTGCGCGCCTGCCACTCCGTCTCGAATGCGCCGAGGAAGAATTCCATTATGCGCCCCTATGTCTCTGAGCGCCGCGGCGGCCGAGTTCCCTGAGTTCGATCGCGATCGCCGCCACCAGTTTCTGAACATCGGCGAGCGCTGGATCTAGGTTTCCAGGCGCGATCCTGCCGGCCGAATTGGCGGCACGCGCAAGCCGATTGAGATTGACGCCAACCGCATGCATGTCGGATGCGAGTGCCGCGAAGATGGCCCGATCGTCGTCGGTCAGGAATGGACGTACGCCCGCTCCTTCCAGGCAGAGAGCGCGCAAAAATCCGGAAACTGTCAGACCCGCGCCCGCCGCGGCCACATCGATTCTCTGGCATTCGGACACCGAGAACCGGACATGCAGGACCCTGTCCTTACGCCCGATCAGACCAGCCTCGTCTTCGATGACGCGTCTTGTCGCCATTGCCGTGCCCTCCGCTTGAAGACCCGCCGCAGGCGCTATCGACGGCTTGTCCGTCGATCGTCAGCAAATTTGTATCACAAAATTGCGTATCCTGCCAAAACAGAACTAAACGATATACATTACATTATCAACCCCCTCACCTTCCCAAAACTGGGCCCAGCCAATACGTCCGCCGGGTGCAGACATGGACCAAATTTGTAGAGATGCGATCTACATTTGCAGATGTTATTCACACGTATTATCAATGAATTATACTTGCATTTCCATAGACGTTATATGTAGCGTCTAGCCAATCACCACATCTGGGTTCCATGGGTGATCGCCCATAGACCACGGCCGATGGGCTCAATATCAGGGTTGACATAGATGTAACTTATCTAGTTATCTTCACGCGCAACTGTGAAAGGACGAGCCATGGGACGTATCTATGCCGCAGTGAGCAACAAGGGCGGCGCCGGAAAGACGACATTCGTCACGCTCGCAGCCGGTGAATACGCCGCCCGGAACGAGCGCGTGCTGATCATCGATGCCGATGCCCGCCAGAACCTGTCAGGCTGGTGGCGACTGTGCCACAACAAGGAGAACGTGCCGGCCAACATAGAGGTGACTACCGCATCATCATCTCGGTCGCTGGAAACCGTGATCAATCGGATGGGTGCGTCCTTCGACCTGATCTTCATCGATGCGCCGGGCGTCGATACTTCTTTGCAGTCGGCAATCGTGCGATCCGCCGACCTGGTGATCTCCCCGATCCAACCCGCGATCAAGGAAATCGAGGCGGCTGGCCAGGCGGCAGCACTGGTCAATCAGATCAACGACGACACGGGTGCTTCGATCCAGCATCTGAACCTGCGCACACGCGTCACGGTCACGGGCCGCAACATGGAAGCCTACCGATATATTCGACCCTTCGTCGCCGGACTGCAGCAGGCCGATTACCGCACGGCATTGTGCGAGACCGAGCTGTTCGAACGCAACGTCTATAGGGAGATCCAGAACGGTCTCGGAACGCTTCAGATGCAGGAACTGACCGACACCGTGCGCAAGGCGCGAACGGAGGTCCGGGCGCTGATCGACGAAATCGAGGAGCGGCATCAGGCACACAGGAAGGACAGGGCGGCATGACGAAGGCGAGCCTTGGCAGCGATGATTTCGTGATCGCCGCAAAAACCGATAGGCCGTTGCGCGACGCTCAGCGACAGGACGAGCCGTTGGATACCCGCCCGCACCAAAAGAGCGACGAGGCAACTTCGACGTCGCTTGAGACGGTCCTGCCACGGCTCTCGCGTCCAGAGCGCAAGGAGAAACTAACGAGCCGCGCGCTGGTCCGGGAAGATGCCCGGCTTGCATTGAAACAGTTGAAGCGTGCTAAGGAGCGAGACGCCAAGTTCTATGTCAACGTCGCGCTCAGCTACGACATGAAAAACCGCCTCAAGCAGGCGGCGCATGACAACGACATCAACATGACCATCATCATGCAGGCCGCCATCGAGGCCTATCTCGTCGACAATGGCTACTGACACGCGGCCGCCTCAGAAGGGCGGCTCGGCTTCGATCGTGCCGTCGATTTCGGCCATGATGACGGCGAGCTCTGCGCGGGCGATCTCGAGCTCGGCTTCGATCTGGCGGCGTTCCTCGATCGTGGGGGCGTTGGCGGCCTCAAGGCGCAGTTCTTCGAGGTGGTCTTCGATTGCTATCGTCATCGTCGTCTCCTTGACGTATGTGAGAGATGACGGCGCAGCGCTGGGCGGGGAAAGTCAGGTCAAGGCTCGTGGAACACGACCGGCGGAGCCGGCGCGCGGAGGAACCGATTTTGTCGGAACGGAGTGAAACGCAGTGGAGAGAAAATTGGAGGGGCCGCGTGGCCTTGAGCTGGCTTTGCCCGTCCGGCACAATCGGCCGATCTGAACAGACAGGTTTACCTCTCGTGTGGCACCCCTTGTTGCCCTCACCTCACATGCGGCGGGAGCAGTTGGCATGAGGCGCTTCCTGCTCGGTGGCGTCGCCTGCGACGAGAGCAAGGATGGTTTCCGGGATCTCTTGGCCCAGGCCTATCGCGACAAGATTAGGCCGCTCTGCCTGTGCTGCGAGCCGGCAGTGCCGATGTATATTGCCGATATCGGCGATCAACTGTTGATAAAGCGCATGCCGCTCACCGGCGGCAAACACGATGCAACCTGCCCATCCTATGAGCCGCCCTATGAACTGTCCGGGCTCGGGCCTTTGATGGGCGGCGCTATCAAGCTCGATCCCATGGCGGGTACCGCCGCGTTGAAACTGGACTTCTCGCTGTCGAAGCGTGGTGCCGCCGCAAAATCAGACAGCGAAGCGCATCCTGCTGACAGTGTTCGCAACGAGGCTAAAAAACTGTCGCTGCGCGGACTGCTGCATTTCCTCTGGCACGAAAGCGGGTTGACGGAGTGGACGGCGCATTGGTCCGGAAAACGACACTGGTGGCAGGTCTATCATCACCTGAGCGAAGCTGCCGGCCTGATGGAAGTCCGAGGCGAGGCGCTGGCTGAGCGTCTGTTCGTGCCCGAACCGTTTCGTGCCGAAGACAAGGTGGCGATCGAACAGCGCAGGGCACAAAAGCTTGCGCCTCTTTTCCAGGCGGCGACTGGGCCGAAAAAGCTGATGGTGTTGGTGAGCGAGATCAAGGAGTTTGCCGAGGCCCGCAATGGCCGGCAGTTGGTGATCAAACACATGCCCGGTTTTCGGCTCTACCTGGAAGAGCCGGCCTGGCGGTCGCTGCAACGACGATTCGAGGCCGAACTGACCTTGTGGCAAAGCGGGGAGAGGTCACACCTGATGGCGATCATGACGATCGGTGGCACAGCCGCCGGCATCGTCACCGTGAACGAGATCGCCCTCATGACCGTTACCGAGCAGTGGCTGCCGATCGAGAATGCCTACGAACAACAGCTTGTCGAGCGTGTGGCGCGTCTGCGCTCGAAGTCGCTCAAGGGCCTTCGTTTCAATTTGGCTCGCAGCCAGCCGCTGGCAGATGTCATTCTCCTGGAGGCGAAGCCGCCTTGCGCCCTCTATCTCATACCGCCGGATGCGGCGGAGGACTTTGAGACGGCGCTGAGCGAAATGATCGAGGCACGTCCGGATCTCGCTGCGTGGATCTGGCGCGTCAGCGACGGTGAGATGCCACCCTTGCCATCGCTGCGGTGAGTGTGGGGGGCTCTATTCCTCGGTCGTGTTATCGAGCAGACCGTCATAGACTTCGAGCAGGGCGTTGGTGATCGCTTGCCCAAGCGCATTGCCGGCGGCACGCACATCGTCTTCCGAACCGTCTCGTGCGGATCTCGCCAATTCGAACCCGTGTTCGCTGACGATCTGCTTGGCGACCTCGATTGCCCATTGCCCGAAATCGCCGCGGTTTTCGATCCTGATTGCCTCTTCCATGCCGGGCTCCCTTTCAAGTCGGCGACGATCTAGCGCGTCCTGGTTCAAATGGCCAGCATGTGCACGCTGCCGGGGCGCGATGACCTGAGCGATCGACTGTCTTCCGCGAGAGGATCGCAACCCGAATGGGCCGAAACCGCATGGCGTGTTCGGTGCGCTTGCGCATAGAGCCGTGCGGCGAAGCCGCCTCGCCCGGAATGAACACTGCTCGTTACGCGTCTCATCACCACCATGAATCGAAGTGTTCGCACCGATTCATAATTGTCGTTGGACGGCAAACGTCGAGCGGGCGATTCTCCCGCTCATGTCGCTCTACCCCTTTCATCTTTACTGTCAGCGTGTCGATCCCACGCGCAATATGGCCCGCTACTACATGCTCGCGATCCAGCCGACATTGTTCGGCGAGGCTGCGGTCGTGCGCCGTTGGGGCCGGATCGGATCACGCGGCGGCGAAAAAAGCGAGGTCTTTGCAACAGAACGCGAGGCAGCGATCCACTTTCTCACGATCGCGCGCCAGAAGCGGCAGAAGGGTTACAAACCGGTTGGATCCGCAGAGTATCTGTGGAAATCCAAGGTTTCGCATGCGGAGTTCTGCATCGCGTCAATGACAGGTCGGATTTAGGCTGTCAGGAATCTTAGATCATTCTTGATGCGGAGACTAAAAATGACCACGACCAACGAAATTGCCGACAAGATCGCGGCAGAACACAGCCTCACCAAGGCACAGGGAAAAGCCATCGTCGAGGCGGTGATTGCTTCGATTACCGAAGCCGCTGTTGCCGGCAACGAAACGTCCCTTCCCGGCTTTGGTAAGTTTAAGATCAAAAACACGCCGGAACGAGAGGCCCGTAATCCAGGAACTGGCGCCACGATCAAGGTTCCGGCAGCGCCACCACTCTTTCCGGTTGGCTTTCTCGCATGACCGTGACCGCTTTTCGTGTTCAACGCGCCGTCATCACGATCGAACTGCACCGAGACGCGACCTCCAATCAACTCCGAGGCAAAGTTTGAATAGGCTTCCATCGGCGTATGGATATAGCCCTTAAGAGGACGCTTCGTGGCGGATGCAGGATAACCCACAACACTCGCATAAAAGCGCCCAACCCCCAGGCCTTTTTCAGCGACGCAAGGCTCTGAAACGAAGGGCCGGTGAGACAGAGATTGTGCTTCTGACGGGCTCATCAACCGCACAGCTAAGTCATCGGCGGCATTGATTTTGAAGGTACCACGCAGCGACATCGCCAATCCAGTGGAGTCGAATGTGAACAGCGGTATGTTTGGGTTGTCGTCCAACACATGCGCCGCTGTTGCGATTGCCATTTGACCCGCGAAGCCGATTAAGACACCGCTTCCGAGCAATCGTGGGCGCATGGTCTTGTCCTCACCACAGATCGGGATGACGGCATCCCTAATCGTCGCAATCTCCTTATCAACATGCTCTCGAGACGGCCGGTTGATAGGAAGTTTAACCGTAATGCTAACCGCATTGCCCGACGTCTTCGTGATGAACGCAAGGTCTGTCATGTCTGAACGCTCTCGTCATTTTGGCAAGGAGGCAGGGGCCAGTCTCTGATAGGCTTTGCAAAGCGCCGAAGGAAGAGGAAAGGCCCCGCCAAATTGGCGGGGCCTTTGTAGATCAGCGCCGCGTGCTGCGCGACCAGATGAGCTGCAGGCCTTCTTGGCCCTGGACTTCGGTCAAGGTCGCGTAGATCGGGGCGGGGAAGCTCGGGTCATCGAGTTTGACCGAGATGTAATCGCGCTCTGTTTCGCGGGCCTGCTTCTGCCACCCGGCGCCGAACTCGACATTGCCGGCCAGAACCCTGAAATCCGGTGCATCGTCGGAGGAGCGTTCGACCCGGACGATCTTGGCCTTGACGTTGAGGTTGAGGGTCTTGATGGTGCCGGAAAAGCCGTTTTCGGAAGCGGTGAAAGAGCCGATGGTTGCCATTGTCTTGGTCCTTTTCAGTTGCTCGGGCCGCGCCCATCGCGGCCTCGATGGCTGTCGACGGGACCGGAAACGATCGGACCGCACCCTTTAGGGCCGCAACGAAGTGGAGGACGGCCCTTTCGCCGAGGCTTTCTTGTTTCGCGAGGAATGGACGCGTAGCGACCAGGGGAAGAAAACGAGCAGGCCGTTGCGGGAAGACGATCGAGCCGAGCCCGCGAGGCGTTTTTTGGTCAGACAAGCCGCATCGAGACCGCAATGGGCGAGCCGTTGCATGGGGATGGTTCAGACAATGGCTCCGCCGCGGTCTGGCGTGGATCTGGACGGCGTTGCCAACGGATATCCAATATCGCCAATTGAAGCACCAGAGACCTAGTCGCGCGGCTCGGTCCGATTGCTGGCAGACCCGCTGGTTCCACAAGCGACGAACGGGTCACTGCTGCCAGCCTTCGGCTCGCCGCTAAATCCGTCACGATGCGGCAATGTTTTTCAGGAAGGCCGGGCTGACGCCACCCGAGCCCGTAGCCACCGTGTGCGAGCCGCCGACGAACTTCCGATACTGTTTCGTGGTCAGAGTGACGAGCTTCTCCTTGCCGCGATTGATGAGCGCCACCGGCTCGATCGATGCTGCTTGGAGGATCTCCCCGAGGCCCGGTTCACATCGGAAAACGAAAAGTGCTTCGTGAGCAACTCCACGCACTTACATAAAATAGGTAGTTCAGGTTCTTCATGAAAGTCGGGTGCGATAGAAACCAACTTGCAACACGTCATGCGGCCATCTCAGCAGAACTAGGCTGCAGCGCATGCAGGTAGGCCACGGCCCTCTGCGCCTGCGCCGCCGCCTGGACGATAAACCGCTTGTCGCCGCGGAGCACCTCAAGCCAAGAGGCGAGATAGCTCGCATGGTCGGGGCGGGGCTCAAGCTCCGGGACAATGCCCAGATCGGCGGCGAGAAACGCCGCGCCAAGTTCGGCGATCAGTTCCTCGCGCGCCCGCTCAGAGCGGTCTTTTGCATAACGTGATAGATCACGGTTGAGGCGGTGGGCGGCCCCGGCCCAATGAATTTCCTCGTGTCCCAGGGTCGCATAGTAGCTCTCGACATCGCGAAACGCCTCGATCGGCGGCATCTGGATGACATCTGGTCCGGGCGCATAATAGGCTGCCGTGCCACCATGGCGGATCGTTGCCCCCGTTGCACGGAAGAAGGCGTCGGCATGCTCAATCCGCTCGACGGGTTTGATGGGCAGCGTCTCGGGCACCGCGCCGACACCCGCAGGCAACCCTTCGATCTGCTCGAGATTGAAGACGGTATAGGCTTTCAGGAATGGGATTTCGTGCTCGACGTCGTCGCCATTGGCGTCTGTCTCCGTTTTCCTGATGCGGTTGGCATAAACCACCATTGTCCCGGTCTCGCCTTTGCGCACGTTGCCCCCAAGTTCCAGTGCCTGGCGAAACGTCATCCAGGTGCTGGCGGCAAAGCCGCGGCTCACGGCCTCAGACCAGAGGAGTAGGACATTGATGCCGGAGTAGGGTTCGCCGTTGAAACGACGCGGGCGCGACACGCGTCCTTCAAGGGTCGCGGCACTCCACGGCTGGACCCAGGGGCGCACGCCCTCTTCCAATTGAGCGAGCATGATATCGGTGATCCGTGTGTAGACGTCCGGACGTGCCGTGCCGGTCTCGCCAGACGTTTTCATTGGCTTTTTCATCGTCTTTTCCTTCATTTTCGACACCGCGCTGATCGCGGCTCGTCACGGCGGTCGACCAGCGCGCGGGCGGCAGGGGCGCACCCGGCTTGAAGCCATCGTGCCAGGAGAAGGAGAGTGCCGGGCCGAAACGCAGTGGAGGACGGCTTGTCCGTTGCGCCGGTCTCCCGCCGCCCTCGGGCTAGACCGCGATCCGGGACGAGCCGATTGGGCGCGCGCCATTGCCCGCGACACGAAAAAAGGCCGGGACGATGCCGGCCTTCCAAACGGATTGTGTGTCGATTGCCGCCTTCAGTCGAAGGCGGACATCTGCAACGAGGCGGCCTTCTGATCCAGCGAGGCGGCCGGCGTTGTGATGACGCCGCGCTCGTAAGGCTTCCAAGTCTCGCCGGTGATGTCCTCATAGGCGGACACCGCACCTTCGGCGGCCATGCGCAGGACGTGGGCCTGCAGGCCCATGTCGGCGGCAAATTCCCGCTTGCGCTGGGCGCGGCTGTCAAAGCCGACCGGGCCGCTCAGATCCTCATCGCGGAAATCGTTGGCAAGTTTTGTGGTGAGGTCGCGGGCCTCGGTGACCGAGCGGCTGTAGAATTGTCCCGCGCCATAAGCCGAGCCGACAAACGAGCCGACGATGCGCTGCATGTGGATCAGCATCGCCTTTTCGCCGAGGCCGTCCTTGAGGGCATCGGCGCTGTCGATGAGTTGCTGGCGGTGGAGTTCGCGGATCCCATCGCTGTCGATGACCGAGAGGCCGAAGCTTTCGGAGATGCGGATCGCCTGGGCTGTATCGGGGCAGGCATGACGGACCATGTCGAGGGTTGTTGCGCGCGGGGTGGCGGGACGGGATTTGTGGGCGGTACGATTGAGCGGTGCCATGTCGATGTCCTTGTCGGTTCGGTTGAGCAAAGCCCAAGGAGGCATTCATCCGGTGCTGCTCCTCGGGTGCGGTCGACAAGAACCGGGCAAGCGGCCCGGCCCAAGGCCAGGACGATGCTCAGTAAGCAGGGTGGGGCTGCGGAGGCTGCGGGCCGCCTGCGGCCTGCAGAAAACGCGGCCCCGCCTTGCGAAGGCGTGCGTCGGTCCTGCCGCCCCGCGGCGCGGAACGCGGCCTTTGACCGGGATGCGTCCGGTTCAGACCGCAGCAAAACCGAGGAACCGCGCCGATGAATCGATACTCACGGTGCTCATCCTATCGGCACGGCGCGCTCGCACGCTCGATCAGACGCCATCGGGAACCGAGCCCACGGACACGATCGCCGAGCATCCGAAACGCAAAAGTTTGCGTCCCAATGCATGGGAGCCTCCGCGGCGGGCGCCGCCGGCGCGCCGCGCCGGAGATGTGACGCGATACTATCGCCCAGCCCAGCCGGCAAAGCTCGATGGCCCGTCATAGGACACGTCCCGGTCCTCGTCGATCACGAAGCCGAAGAGCCCGATATCATATCGTTCCTCGAGCACGAGGAACCGTCGTTCGACGGGCAATAAGCCTTCGCCGGTCGCAGGCCCTCCCCGATGTCCGCCAAGCGTCGCTATACATTCGACGAAGCCGGAGTTCTGCGTCGAGAGGATTGCCGCAATCACCACCCACCGCTCGGCGTTCTCGGTGTCGAAGGCCCTTCGATCCTTCACTCTCGACTGGCCGTGCTCAAGCGTTGCATTGTGGATCTCCTCCCAGGCATCGGGGTAGACCTGTTTGAGGATGTCATCCGCGGTGCGGCGCTCCAGGTCGGTAAAGAACGCAGGAAAGGCGATTGCGACCGCGCACCAGGCGCAGTCTTCCTCGTACCAACCATCGCAGGAACGCAGCAGCGGATGGACCTGAGCGTTGCGTTCCGAGGAGAGTTCGAAACCACCATGGCCGGCGGTCTGGTGCGAGACGATCCCGGGTCCATAGGCAACCGCGTGTTGTGATGATCCCCAACGCGTTGCCCGCCGCGCGGCGATCGAATGGCGGTCAAGCAATGCCAGTTGATGATGGTGAAGGACCCTCTGCTCGACCACCTCGCGAAACCCTGCTTCGTCAACTTTATCGTCACGACCACCGTGAAAGTCGGCGGCTGTCCAGTCCGTGAGCGCGCCCGAGAGACCCCATGCTTTGACCAGATGAAAACCATTCTCGGCCGGCATCATTGCAAAGGCCTGATAGCCGATCCGAGCGACAAGGATGCCGTCACGCGTGCGACCATATTCTGCAATTACTGTGTTGGACATTTTTTGCTCCTGTCCGAAAAGCGGCACGAAAACGCCGCCGGGGCCAGCCGGCGGCGCGTTTGAGATCGGAAGATGAGGCGCTATTCAGCGGCTTCGCGGAAGCCGGTGCGTTCATCCTCTTCGCCGTCCTCGGTTTGCTCGTCATCCGGGTCGGCGTCCGCGGAAATCACCGGTGGCATCTCCCGTTCGGCGTCACCGGTCGCCTCCCCCGCAGAACCGTCGTCTGGATCTGTCGGAGAAAAACGAGCGGCCCAAGCTGAGGCCTCGTCGCCGGCAGGGGCGATCGTCGAGGCCGGGTGAATGAAGCTGCCCTCGGCAAAATGCTCGACCAGCGCCGCGCGGGTATCCTTGACCTTGATCCTGATCGGAACCCCGGACGCTTCAGCCGTTGCCTCCAACGCTCCGCGCGACAAGCATGCGAGGAACTCCTCAGTCGCCATGTTGGAGAGGAAGGCATCGGCACCGATAGCGTCACCGGCAATGCGTGCCGCAAGACCGCTGTCGGATCGGTTACGGCGGCATGACATCACGTCGACCAGCAGGGAGCGCGCTACCTGGTGCAATGTTTTCCGGTCGAAGTTGAGCCTGCCGTCCTCGCCGATCAACCGGGCGGCGTGTTTGCGGCCTTCCGCATGGCCATAAGGGTTATCGGAAGAGCCACTCGCGATCGCGACATTGGTGCCGGCAAAGCCGAGTATCAGCAGTGCCATCAGCGTGTCGTCCTCGATCGGCGCGCGGGCCAGCGCTGCGTGAAGCGCATCGGTGCGCAGATCGCCCACCATGTCGAGACCTTTCTGGCTGACATCAGGGCGCACCTTGGGCACTGCGACAGCGTCATCAGACTGCGTTTCACCATCTTGCGGATCACCCTTGGCCTTCTTGCTATTGGGTACGCGATAGGCGATCGACTGGACCGAACCGTCATGCGGATTGATGTACCATCCAGTATAGTCGCCCTTGCCCGGCTTGCCGTAGACTTGGCTTGCTTTGGCAGGCAGCTTCGGCTGGCCCCAGTCGTTGACCTCAATCACTGTGCCGCGTTTCGGCAGGTTGCTGGCGAGCCATTCCTGCTGGGCGCCGAGAAAGGCGTTGATATTCGTCGTATAGCGTCCATCCTGGTCGGCCGGTGCGAAGAGATCCTCCAACCAGGTGATACCGTAGGCGGCGGCGAGATCGTCGCCAAAGCTTGCATCTTTCGCCAGCATCCGGGTCTTGGTGAGCGCCCGGGCGATCTCCCACCAGGCGGCCTGCTCCTGCTTTTTGGGCTTGTGCTTCTTCCAGACCTGCACCTGCTCCTCCTGGCTGGCGGCGGCGATCGTGCGCAATTGCTGCTCGTTCGGCATGTCGCCACCGGCCATCTGGTCCAGCATCGCGGCCATGATGTTGGCGAGGAGACGCAACTTGCGGATCTGGCGAACGGCCAATGCCAATGCCAGCGCGATCGACTCCTCGGTCCATCCGAGGGCAACCAGGCGCTCGATGGCGCGCCACTGATCGACCGGGTTTAGCGGTTCGCGGGCGATGTTTTCAACAACCGAGCGGACGGCGCCGTCGCCATCACCGGTGTCGTTGACGAGGACGACGATCTCCGGCAGGTCCGCTTCGATCGCCTGGGCGACACGGCGGTGGCCGGCGTCAATCACGAAGCCATTGCCCCCTTTGGACGCGGCAGAGACGACTGGCGGCTGCACGATGCCGACGGCCTTGATCGAGGCGAGGAGCACGGCGTCTGCCTGCGATGAGGATTTCGAGCGGCGGGCCTTGTTCGGATTTTCCTGGAGCGCGCGCGGATCGATGGAAATGAGATGCATGAGACTATCCTTTTAGGGTTTCCGGGAACGGCCTCTCGCCGTCCCTTCTCGTCTTCATCTCGAAGACCCCTTCCCGACCGCGGGCGGATAGAGCACCCGCAATTGCGAACGAGCGGTGCCGGCTTGCGCACCAGCGGGTCTTTCGACCTGCGTGTGGGCGCAGGCCAGCATTGCGACGGTCGCGATTGAGGACCCCGTCGGGTGTGACAACCGTCTGCGATCCCTTCTCAACCTTCTCCTTTCCATTCCTCGAGTGTCATGGCGCCGTGCCGGATGCTCCTTTCGAAACCGGAGTACCTGCCTGAGGTGATCGGCCAATGACGCAGAGATGAGGAGCCCGATAGAGCGGTCCTCAGGACAAGCTGGATCGACTGGCCGCCACTGACCTGCTTTTGGAGCAGGGATATTCCAGCGCCTCGCTAAAACTGACCCTATCAGTAGAACTTGCCAGCGAAGCCTTCATCCAGCCGACTCGATCGGCATGGAGCCGCTTTACAGGGGTTTTCTCATTTCCGTGAGCATGTCCGAGAACATAGGCGCGAAGTCTTCATCAGTCACTGTAAGAGCGAATTCACAGGCGGCTATCGCCTCTTCGTGCTGGCCAGACCGCCGGTAAACATTGGCACGAAGAAAAAGCAACTCCAGCTTCTGACGGGGCGACAGGCTTGAAAGGTTTGACGCTTGGTCGAGGTCTTCTAAAGCGTCCTTCGGTTGATCGTGCAGTGAGAAGATCTGGGCCCGCATGATATAGGCCTTAAAATGTTGGTCGTCCGACCACTCGTCCTGATCGATAACTTCGTTGTAGTCGGCGAGCGCCCGCTCGAATTCGCCCAGCTTCACCAGCGCACCGGCTCGATTAATGTGCATCTTGGCGGCAAGGTTATCCGAAGACTGTACGAGCTTAAGAGCGCGATCAAGGTCATCAAGTTCAAGATAAATGTCGTTTTTACCCCGTTCGGTCGACCGGTAATAAAGAACCTGCGACAGTCGGGCACGAGCGTAGTCGGCTTGTTCTTTTGCCTCCTCACCTAGCGCGAGAATGGCCTCAAGATCCCCAACAGCGCCGTCTATATCGTCACCCTCCAGCAAGATGTCGGCGCGAACCAGATAAGCCTCCGCTTTTTCCTCGGTGATAGCGAATCCGCTGTCGAGGATAGCCTGAATCGATGCGAATGCATCATCGATGGTCTTTAATTGCAGTTCCGCAACCGCCTTCAGCCGCATGCTGGTGATCCAAAGACGATCAACCTCATCGCGCGCGCGCGCCCCCCGCCGCCCTTCCCGGCTTGTCTCAACATATGAAAGGCATTGAGTCAGATCTTCGATTGCCGCCGAATTCTTTTGCCTGCGCAACCGCGAGAGAGCGCGATTATAATAGGCAGTTGCAATATATTGCGCGACAAACCCAGGCAACTGCTCGTCAGTAGCGCCTCTCAAACGATCGCAAACAACGATCAATTGGCCAAGGCAACTCTCGCCGAGTTCTTTCAGGCCGGCGTTATCGAAGAGCACAGCGATTTGCGAAAAATGAACCGCGTAGTCCATCACATGCCCGATATTGGCTTTGTCGCCCTCGGGAATGTTCAGCAGCGTAAAGCTCTTGAGGCCATCATGGTTGGGGAAATCAGCGATACAACGCCTGGCAAATTCGATGGTTTCCCTAGCGTCGGCTGCAAGTGCTGCGGACAAAAGCGTGACCCCTTGTGAAACGCTATCGTGTCGCGGCCGATCGACCCTGAGGTTCCCGGCACACCGTTCCAGAATAAAGCCTTCGCCGAGCAGATCAGGCTTGAGGCCTACGAAGCCCCCGTCGGCATCGCGTGTTGCTGATCCTGCAATGGTCCTGAGCCAATCATCCTGGATCAGCGGCGGCAAATCGACGCCGAATTCGGCGTAGCGCGCCAGAATGTCGTCATTGGCGTATCCTCCGATCGTTGCGACGCTTAACAAATTGAGATGTTGTTCAAAGAGTATGCGCGGTGGGCTAAGTAGCGGAAGCTTTGTAAGTCCAAGCAATTCCTGCGACAGCAGAAAATCACGCTGGAGGATGGAATCGAACAGATCTGCGCTGTCCCACTGTCGCAAGCTCTGGACGGGGCTTGCCACAACCGCACGAATTGCCAAGATCAAAAATAGCGGACGCTGATCGACATCCGCCTGTTTCAGCCAGTCGACAGCCGCGTCGACGGTCTCGTTGGAAAGCTTGCTCCCATCCATCGCGGCGTGACTGACGATCTGCTTAAGAACGGCATCGGGAAGTGGCTCCAGCTTGCGGGTACAATCTTCGAGCCTGCGGCGGGGCAACCCACTCGGATGGTAAGCCGAAGTCAGGATCTCAGATGCCTCGTGCGGAAAAGCTGACGGCAAAAATTGTCCGACCCACGCGTCGTCGAATTCGAATGGCCGCTCAAGAACAAGCACACGCAGTGGAGCTAGAATACGATCCTTTGCACGTGAAAGCTTACCGATGATTTTGCTGATGGATTCGGCGCGCGTTGCGAGATGGTCGATGACAATGAGTGTTGGTCGATCCACGATCCACTTGTTCCACCCGTCGTAATCATCGTCCCTCGGCAGGAAGCCGCAACGCCATCCCTTCTCCATGAGGACACTGCAGAACATATCGGCAAGACGGGTTTTCCCCTGCCCTCCGGGCCCGGTCCAAAGCCACCATTTGAAGCTAGGCTGGTCTTCAATTGCCAAAGCAAATGCCTGGAGTTCGGCGAGTTCTGTGTCTCTCCCACAAAAGACTACGTCGTATCCATATGCACTGAGGCGATCTTTTACGCTTCCTTCAAGCGGCGCCACCAGAGATGGACCGCCAACGTGTTCAGATTGCGTATAGACGTCTCCAAAGACCCGCTCGATGATGGTGAGGCGGCTAACCGTGCCATGAACAGCGATCGACGAACCGGCTTTCGCCGGCAGATCGGTGTTCTCAGGCTCGCTCTCGTCGGCCACCGGCATCAGATCGTTACATTACCGTTGACCGTTCCGATCGTAACGATCTTGCCAACTCTTGCCCCTTCAAAGACCTGGACGACGAACGAGTGTGTTGCATCATCTTGCTTGGCCCGCTCCAATAAAGCATCCAGATTCGACTTCAAAGCTGGATCTTTTTGAATAGCCTCATTGACGATCAGTGCGACTGCTTCGATCGTGGTCGTCTCGTTCGGCTGCATTGCAAGGTTGTCTAAAACGGCCTCCGACGCGGGTCTTCCTCTCAGGTTGACGACGATCCAATCATAAACAGGCTTGAGCGACGTGAACGCAGATTTTGCTGCTTCTTTGACGATGGACTCAGCAGCCCATTTCGCGGCCAGTGTTGCCGCGGCAATTGCGATTGGTTCCAAGACGACATCTCCCTCGCCTAAACTCCGACTGCATTGTGAACGGTTTGACTTTCGACTTCAAGCGAATCGCTGAGGCTGGCGCTGGCGGATGACGAAGAAAAATATCTTCTTATGATGGTCCAGATGTTTTCGAGTCTTTTCGGTGCGCCTTTGACCCAGGAGGGGGCGAGGGATTGGCACCGGATGATGCTGTCACCGTCCCGCGAAAGGTCGCAGCGATGCCTTCGAAGGCTTTGCGCGATCAAAGGCGACCGCAAAACAAGACATGGGACGATAACTTCGGGTGTAGCTGGACCTCGCGTTTTATCGCCCCTCCAGTCGTTTGATCTCCCACCTTACTGCCGACTTGAGCCGATCGCTTCAAGTGCGTCATTGGCGTCCAAAGATTCACCATTGACGCGTTCGCACCGTCTGCTGCCCCCTGCCCTCGCATATTTCCTTCCAGTCTTCATTCCAGTCGACTGCCCGAGGCCGAAGCCGCTGGAAGTCGGCGCCAACTTGACCGGCCAGATGTCGCAACCGGTCGGCATAGACCTCGCCCTGCGGATCGGCATCGGTGGCCGCCACGAGCAAACGGTTGGCCGAAATATGCTCGATGGCTTCCACCGTCATCGGTGACCACCCACCGCCGGTGCTGGTGTAAAGCGTATCGGACCTGACCGCTTCGATGGCGGCAAGGCTGAGCGCGTCAATTGCCGCCTCGGTGATGCAGACGCGCGAGGCGCTGAGATTGCCAAAGCGGAACAAGGCTTTGAACCCGCCCTTGGCAAAGCCGCGCCAGGCAGTGCCCCGCTCCTCCCAGCCCGACAAGGTGCCGATTTCGTCGTCATGTCGGAACCAGGCGCTGCCATAGGGTCCTTGCCGGATCAGACCGGCACCGACGGCACGTCGTAGGACCGTGCCCTGCAAGGCCCTCACCTGAGTGAGATAAAGTGCCGCCGGCGAGCCACGCTCAAGGGCTGGACGCCGCCCCCATCGCGCCGCGACCGGCATCGGGTCCGTGCGCCGGACCGGAGCCCAGGTGAAGGAAGGCGTCGACCCAATTCCTGAAAGCCCGCCGAGATGCTCAAGTGCAGCGGCAAAACTCACACCTTCGATACGCCGCGCCAGCGAAAACACGTCGCCCTTCATCTCCGAGAGCGGATCGAACCAACCCGTGCCGTGGTGAATAACGATCACGATCTCACAACCACGCCGGAATTTCAGCGCCCCTCGGCTGCTTTCTCTCCTATCAAGGACAAACCCTGCCCGGCTTAATACGTGCGCGCAGGAAACGCGGGCACGTATCTCTTCTATCTTTTCCCTGTTCATCGTCCTTTTCCGATCTTGGCTTCTCATGGGGAGAAGGTCTCACCGGAACCTGGGCGCGAAGGCCTGGGCTGCAAGGGCGCGATCGCAGTTCGACCTGAAAAGAGGATATTCCCGCGGCGAAGCTTCCCTTGCGGCCAAGATGCCGCAAGCGCTACCCGCGTCAGGGATGGAAGCCCGAGGGGGAAGACGGGCGCACGCGCCGACTTCAGCGCAGCCGACAGCCCGAGCCTTTAGGCGACGCCCATATTCATCGTTTACCCCCCGATCATCAGTTCAAGCGCGAATGACCTAAGGCCTTTAATCGGAAGAGAGACGGCACCGCCGACACGTGATGTTGAGCAACATCAAAAAGCTGATGCGATATTGCGACCCGGCGCACAGATCCCTAAGTTTCGAGCGCGCGTTTATGCTGGCTGCAACGCGCAAAGCGGGGGAGGTTGTGAATTGGCAAAGCTTTACGGCAATCGCTGGGAAGGCGTCGAGGGTAATCTGGGAGAGGGTGGCCAGAGCCGCGTCCTCACCGTCGTTGACAAATCGGATAAAGCGGCGGGGCATTTTGCCTTGAAGCGGATCCTCAATCCAAAGCGTGACAACCGATTCAGGAACGAGGTCGAAGCGATCAAAACCTTGTCGCATCCCAATATCGTGCCGCTGATCGATCATTCCGCGTTGGACGCCGTCGAACCGGCTGAGGACACGAAACGCTATCTGGTGATGCCAATTGCACATGGCGGCAATCTCGCAAGGATCGCAGCAGAACTCTATATGGATCTGAGCCGGGTTCTCGACATCGCCATCCAGGTTGCCGAGGCGTTGAAGGCAGCGCATGCGGCCAATATTGTCCATCGTGACATCAAGCCTGAGAATATACTCCTCTCCGGGGACGGCGATCATGTATGGGTGTGCGACTTCGGAGTTTGCCTCATCGATGACGGGCGTCCCCGGGGCACATTAGACGATGAGGTCGTCGGCCCGGTGATGTTTATGGCTCCCGAACTCGAAGGTGGCGGAAACCTCGACGTCACAGCGGCGGCCGACATCTATTCGCTTGGAAAACTCATCTATTTTCTCTTCACCGGGGGCGTCCGCTTGCCACGCGAAAACCTGGGCGACGACAAATACGCACGGCCGTTAGCCACCCCGGGGTTAGAGGGGCTTCGGCTTCTCCTGGCGCAAATGATTTGCCCCCTTGATCGGCGTCTCCGATCAATGGACGCTGTCCTCACACGCCTGCATCAATTACGATCCCCAGCGCGGCCGGAGGGGCTATCAGAAGCGGGGCACGCGGCACGCGACAAAGCGATCGCGAAAATCGCCGAGGACGAGCGCCAGCAGGCAGCAAGACGCGAAGAAGAGCGCAACTCAGCCCTGATGCGTGAGGCCGCTGTTGGATTGTTGTCGCGATGGATTGCGGACCAAGCGGAAGCCGGTGCCAATGCCCTCCATGTAGAAGGCGCGTTGAAAGCGTCGACCCAGGTGTCGAAGCAAGCCTTCACTATGCGTGTTGTCAACCGAAGGCTACTTGCTCTGCAGGGCGTTGAGGTCTCTTATCAAAAAGCGACGTCGGCCAAGGCCAGAATCTGGGCGCTCACGTTCTATATTTATCAAGCACCGGGTGGACACTCGAAATCCAAACTGGGCGTAGTGATGAGCTTGGAACTTCGCGAAGCGGATCAATCGCCAGTAAACGATTGCACAGCATTCCTCAAGCGGGAAGCATATGGAGCCCATCATCTGGAGTTTCAGGTTACGGACACCGAACCGGCACTCTTGGAATTCGACGAAGAGGAGATCGCGGATACCGAAAACAAGATTCGGGCATGGGTTCGGGATGCCGTGTCGGCATTACCCGATCTCGCCAGCCGAGACGCCTCGCAATTCATTGTATTGCGGCTCCCGAGCAATATGCGAGGTCGATGAATGGATCTGCAAACCTCGGCGCGCCGCACAGCCCATCTGGGCGCGACGATTTAAGTGGCAACCGACGCGGTTAAACAAGGGATTGGAACGGGCGTCATCTTGCACCATAAAGATATGACCATTGTCGACGAGATGTCCGCGCAACCCGTTGTTACGGCGATGCCGCAGTCGGCGGTGGACCTCCCGCGTTGAGGGCAATCCTAGGAATCGACGCTGCCTGGACGCTGACGGAGCCCAGCGGCGTCGCCCTCATCGTTGAGAGGGATGGGCAGTGGCACCTTGAGGCCGTCTCCCCATCCTATGCGCATTTCATCTCTGATGAAGCCGGTAGGCACCGCCCCCGCGGTTCTGCCGTCTCGGCAAATCTCCTCCTGGAGGAAGCAGCACGTCGGATTGGACAAGCAATCGACTTGGTAGCGATCGATATGCCATTATCGCAAAGGCCGATTATTTCCCGACGGCTTTCCGATAACCTAGTGTCGTCGGCGTACGGTGCGCGGCATGGCGGCACGCATAGCCCGAGCGCGGTAAGGCCTGGCGCGATCAGCGACAGGCTCCGACGAGACCTGGGGACGCTTGGATATCCGCTGCTGACCGCGGCGATTGATCAACCAGGGACGATCGAAGTCTACCCTCATCCAGCGCTAATCGAATTGCTGAAGGCGGAAAAACGACTTCCCTACAAGACATCCAAGGTCCGCAATTACTGGCGCGATGATCCGCCGGGCATTCGAAGGGAACGGCTGCTCGGCGTCTGGAACGACATTGTGGGCGCCCTCGATCAAGAGGTCGCGGATACGCACAAGATGCTATCAGTCCCTGCATATAATGCCATCGGATGGCAAATGAAGGCATTTGAAGACATGCTCGATGCGGTCATTTGTGCGTGGGTCGGCGCTTGCGCTCTCGACGGCAAAGCCACGCCTTTCGGTGACCAGGAGTCGGCGATATGGATACCAGGCTCGAACTGATCGCAACCCTCAAAGTACCTCAACTCGCCCAATTGAATTTATTCAATTAAGTGCGCTACAGAGCGCTCTGTTTCTCAAACAGCGATTCAGGAAGATACCGTGACGACTACAGACATAGAGAACCTCAAAGGCGCTCTGCGCATGCGTTTGCGTCGTGACTTTGTCGAAGTTTCTAGCGCCCGCGATACCAGCCGAAAAGCCCATCTTGAAGTGTTTGAAAGCAAGCGTGGCGGCCGGGCCCTGGGGGTCGAGTTTGGCCACCTGGATCGCATCAATTTCTGGGTCGTTCGTCTTGGAATGCCGCGTGATCTGCCGCCCACGATAGAACGGGTAGACAAAGAGCCCAACGGTAGCCGCAGTTGGACCGATGCGAATGGCGACGGCGCCAACAGCAATCTGTCGGGCTACAAGCAGTTCGCGACCAAGCCTATTGCACGGCTTGCCGTGAAAACGCTCGATGAGGCGGTATTGGTTTTAGATCATCTCGCCCGATGAAACGGTTACCAGGCGAGGACCTTATCGCACCGCTCGGAAATGTCGTCACAAGCGAGGTCAAGCAGCGCTGTGTCGGCTGGCGTTCCGTCGAAGCTCTTCCGAACGTCGATCACCGTCAACGCCATCTGTTTGGCCATCGCACGCAATTCCTCGCGAACGATCGCAGGTGTAATCGCGACGTCGCGGGCAAACGTCGTCCAGTGCTCGACCGTCAGGGCGGACGGATCCCGCTCGCCGCCGACAAACATGGCGAGACGCGGACGTTGCTCCTTGTAGTTCGCCCGAAACGCCGCGGCGTTGTTGACGTCGTAAAGCTTGCTGAGGTGGATTCCATCGGCGCGATAGACCAGGGAATAATTCTTGGCATGGGCGTCTGGATTGCCGATCAGGAACTGGAAGATCGCGCGCCTCAGGAGTTCAATTCTTGACGCGGCGGGGTCGACGGTTCTGCTGAGGAGTTCAAAGCACTCCGCCCAGCCAGGGCCACCGTCTTTCTCGTATTTTTCTCGCGGAAAGCGCCCCATTGCCTGACAAAAATCCTCCTGATGGAGGCGCCTAATGTAACGTTGCCCACCGAATTCCCCGACGGTGCGATCATAGCGGGCGATCAGCAGAAATGGCACTCCGTCGGCGATCTGGACAGAGGACTTGACCGTATCGAGGCCAACGGAACGCGCAATCTCCAGGCAGAAATGCTCGACACGCAGCGAATCCTGCAAGCCTTCGATATCGATCTTGACGATATGGGTCGTCGGAGTACGACCTTTGGGAAGGGCCAAGGATTTTCCAACTTGAAGCAATGCCGCCTTGTGATGCATGCCTGCCAGCGACAGTCTGAGTTCGCCATCGGCATCCACGAATAGTGGCCGTCGCGGCAAATCCTTGATGTAGCCTGCGAGTTCCTCATCCGGCATGAGATGATATTCGGGCCGCACGCGCTCTTCTGGAATGACGTCTGCGCCTGACGGAAGAATTGTCACAGCACCCGGGCAATCGGCGCCAAGTTCATAAAGCAGCGCAAAATCGTCTCTTGCGTCAACCTGAAAGTGCCGCGCGAGTTGTTCGCGCACGGCGTTGTTGTCGGGAAGAAGTCCATCAAAAAAGGGACCTGCCTGATCCTGATCGAACAGCTCTGCTCGAAAAGGCAAACTCAAGGATAGCGGATGATGCTTTCCATCGGAATCCGCACTTTCGAGCCAATCCTTTTCATAAACGAAGGAAAGTCGGCCGTCGCGAGCAACGTCAAGCGTCCCCACGGGCAAGCCGTACAATCGGACCGACGCCGGCATCAGAGGGTTGCCTCATCGTCGGGCATGCTGGTCGCTTTTTGCCCGGGAATTTCCGCGTTGAGCCTAATACCAAGGGTGGTGAGGATTTTTAGAACCATCTCGACTGGAGGATTGACATGTCCCCGCTCAAATTCGGACAACCACTTTTGCGAAAACCCCGTGAGCCCGGATGCTCTTGCCTGAGTGAGGCCACGACGTTTCCGTTCGAGACGTACGATTTTGCGAATGTCGTCGACGTTGCGGATTTCCACGATTATAACCGTTCAGTGATAAATTGAGCCTCTGCAATAAAATATCACCGAACGGTTATAAATCAATTCCCCAAGTGCGATTATTACCGAACGGTGATAGAATTCGCTCCCGATCCGGTGGGCAAGCCAGTTGCCGCATGGCACTGGCTTGGCGTTTAACGAGAGTCAGCGCGATGGAGCATCGCGGCAAGCTTTTTGTTTTGCACGCGCAAATGCTTGATGAGCAATGATCTTAATCGAAGATTTTCTGCTTCAAGATCTTCAAGCATAGCGTCCGTGATGACGTCCTGCCCCGTCACCGTTACAGAGTGTCCTCGTACGCCGCGATCAGCGCCAAGTCGCTCTGAACGACGGCGGTTTCTTTTCGGCTTAACGATAGTCTCACGTGATTTTGCGGGAGCGACGTCAGCGACGTCGTCGCTCGATGAATGGCTTTGCTCTAATGAAAGCGAGGCATCAGGATGTTCGGGGGCGACCACTGCTTGATCGAAATCGTGGCTGCGATTCTCTTCCATTGTGCCGGCGGTCGAAACCTCGACCTCCGGTGCGCTCTGCTGCACCGTATCCGCGCCCACCGGAACTTCCTCCTCTGCAAGCGCAAGCAATTCCTTCAGATTTGCATTCCCCCAGATCGAGGCATTCGCCGGGCGGGCTTGCCGCCGCGAAGATTTATACTCAACGACGAAGTTTCGCTGTGGATGTCTCATATACACTTTCACAGATCGTATTTGTTATGCCGCGAGCAGGCTCATGCTGGCTGCCGGATGTTGAGCTACTTAAGCCCCAGACGGCGACGCAATTCGGCATTTTCGTCCTTCAATTTTTGGGCCAATAGCGTTCGCAAACGTACGTTTTCAGCTTCAAGCTCTGCGAGTTCGGGCAGATCTTCGAGCGCAGGAGAATTGTTGACCTGTTGCGCTTCCGGTTCGGCCGACGCCTTAGCCGCCTTCTTCCACTGATAATAGGTCTGGTCCGAAATGCCAACCTTCGCCACAGCGTCCTTCAACATCGCCCCATCGCGAAGATCCGCGTCAATCGCGAGTATCATCGTGGCTTTTTCGTCAGCATTATAGCGGCGAAGCTTTCTAATTGCTGGCTCTCTAGCAGCCGTTTTCGGCGCACGCGGTGAAGCCTTATTCGCTTTCGCGGCGGATCGAGATTTCTTGACAACGCTGACTTCGGAACCCGCTTCAGCCGGAACCGCTACCGTGTTTTGATTTTCTTCGTCCATCCGAGGGCCTTTCGATCGTAGCGCTGCGCAAGGCGTTGCGCGCTAAGAACACGATCAATCGACGATATCGGACACCGACGTCAAGAAAAATCCAATCGACAGCAGCGAGACCTAAGTCGCAGATCAATCGTTTTGCGGGGCGCATTGGCGAGCCCAATGTGCTGAAGCACTATTGCTGGAAGTTCGCATCGAGCACAGTTCGCTGACGTCGAATTTACAATCAAGCGGCAAAGGATGAAGCGACGCCTCCCCTAACGGTGGTTCAAATAGGCGGGAACTTGGCGGACCATGGAGCGCAATTCAGGCTCTTTAACCAGGGATGCGGCTTCGCTCGGGTTGAACCAACGAACGACACGCTGGCCAAGTTCCGGAAAGTCGGCCCTCGTCTCGTGCACATGCAGAAGATGGACTTGGACGATTGCTGGCACAATTCCTCCGCCACGTAACCTCTTCGCATAGGTGTAGAAGCCGAACGGCTTCTTCTTCACCTTTCCGATCACACCGGCTTCCTCCCAGGCTTCTCGTCGAGCCACCTGATGCGCTTTTTTGTTGCGCATTCCCCACCCTTTCGGAATGACCCATCGACCGGTGTCGCGGCTTGTGATCAACAGAATATCAACGTCATCGCCGTGGTCGCGCACACAGATCGCCGCGTATTGGGTAATGCAGTCGCCGCGCAGTATCTGACCGGTCACCGTGACCAGATCGGCGAAAGCTGACCGGTAAAGGCGCTCATCCGACATCACGTAACCTGCTTTCGATGAGGAGGCCGTGTTCATCCATGATCGGATGGGCGACAGAGACAATATGGGCGTTGATGCGCTTCAGGTCGCGCAGCATGTCGAGATGCAGCGAACTGGTCTGCAGGCTGTCGGCGCGGCCGTCGCGCAGGCGTTCGAGATGGCGCTCGGAGGATTGTTTCTCCATGCGGCGGACCTCGACCTTCACTTCCATCATCTGCTTGGCGAGTTGCAAGTCGCGGGTGACGAAGATCGTCTGGGCGATGCGCAGGTTGTCTATCGTCAGGTGGAAGAGCTTCATCAGTTCCTCGTAGCCGGCTTTGGAGAATTTCAGCCCGAGCGAAGCTTTCTTGGCGACCTGCGGAGCCAAGCCCTTCTCGATGATGTCACCGATATGCTCGAGGTTGATCGCGTAGTCGATGATGACGATCGAGCGGCGGCCGTTCTCTTCGCTCAGGCCTTCGCGGCCAAGCTTGGAGAGATAGATCTTCACCTCCTGCTGCAGGCTATCGACGCGCTTTTCGAGCGACGGGATTTCCTTGAGCTTGGCGAGGTCGTCCTTCTCGAAGGCGTCGGACGCACGCATCAGCATCCGCTCGATGAGATCGCCGACGCCGAGCGTTTCACGGGTGGCGCTGGCGAGCGCCACGACCGGCGTCGAGAGCTCGCCCTGGTCGAGATATTTCGGCGCGTTATCGGCCTGCACATCTTCCGGCACCAGCCGCATCATGAGCCGCGACAGCAGCCGCGAGAACGGCCAGGCGAGGGCAGCGAGCAGCAGGTTGAAGCCGAGATGGGCATCGACCGGCAGCTTCGCAGGCGAAAGTGGCAGCATTTCCAGGATATCGGCGCCATAGCCCGAGAGCGGCAGCGCGATGGCACAGCCGATGGCGCGGACGATCAGGTTGCCGAGCGTCACCCGCTTGGCAGATGGCGGTCCGGAAAGCGAGGCGACGACCGGCGGAATGGCGCCACCGAGATTGGCGCCGAGTACCAGCATGATGATCAGTCCGGCAGACAGAATGCCGGTCGAGGCGAGTGACAGGATCAGCACGACGGCTGCGAGGCTGGACGAGGAGATGAAGGCGATGCCGGCGGAGAAGGCGAGCGCAACCGGCCAGGCATTGTCGAGCAGGCCGATGAAGGCGGCGAGTGCCGGCGATTGGCGCATCGGCTCGGTCGCGGCGCTCAGGAGATGAAGCGACAGCAGCATCAGGCCGATGCCGATCAGCGCCGTGCCGCCGCCTTGGCGGGAGGTGGAGCCGCTGCGATAGAGCACGATGCCCGCAAGGATCACTAGCGGCGACAGCCATTCGATACCGGTCGCGACGATCCAGGCGGTGACGGCGGTGCCGACATTGGCGCCGAGCAGCACGATCTGCGCCATGCGCGGCTTGACCAGCTCACGCTCAACGAAGGAAGCCACCATCAGCGCTGTTGCCGTTGAGCTCTGCAGTGCGATGGTGGCGACGAAGCCCGAAACGAAGGAACGCAGACCACTCCGCGTGCCGGTCGCAAGACCGGTGCGCAGCTTGGCGCCGAAGGCCCGCGACACGCCGTCCTTCACCTGTGCCAGGCCGAACAGCAGCAAGGCTACGGCTCCGACGGCGTTGATCATGACGATTGTCGCTAGCAATTTCTGCTCCGCATTCATGCCGCTTACTTTAGGGCCGCGCATCGCAACGGACCTCGTGACAGACCGCCCAGAGCCGCCGTTCAGTCTGCATGGTCCGCCAAAGACTGAACGGCGACCTCTCTGGGAGGAGAACGCTGGCTTTACTGCACCAGCCGACAGATAACGGCCCCCTCAGCCGTTATTCTTGAATTCATGCATCCCACGCCACAGTCCGTCTAAGGCAGCATTCGGCGGACGCTTTTTCGATCCTAAAGCCCGGTGACCAAATACCTCGCCGACGAGGGCGTCCCAACTTTCAAGGTCTGTTGCCGACAGGAGGGCGCCGTTGCGCTTGGTCGCGTCGTAAGGCGTTCCATCCAGGCAGCTGACATAGCCACCCGCTTCGGTGACGATCAGCGTTCCAGCAAGATGGTCCCACGGTGTCAGGCGATCCAAGAAAACGAAATGTCCATGCCCGCCGGAAAACGCCCGATACATGTGTGCCGCGCACCGGTGGCTTGAAAACATTCGCGCCTTTGCAAGCTTCGCGAGGATGTCCGGCTTGATGTGGGCTGGTAGAAAGTCGGTCGAGACATAACCCACCATCTCTGACAGAGGTGCTGGCGCGGATATCGAAAGCCGAAGCTCCGTTCCATCCGGCCGCACAAGGAATGCTCCACTCCCCTTTTCGGCCACCACCCAGTCGTCGCTCATCGGATCATAGATGACCCCAGCGACAGGTTTTCCCTGTCGAACGACGGCAGCCATCACGCCAAACAGAGGCATGCCGGCGACGAAATTCGCTGTTCCGTCAAGCGGATCGACAACGACTGCTAGTTCAGCTTCAGCCAGCAGATCAAGCAAGCCCGGGTCTTGTGCCGCGCTTTCCTCGCCGACAAATAAGGCTTGCGGGAGAAGTGTCGAAAACTGTTGCTTGAGAAAGCGTTCGGCAGCTTCGTCGGCTGCGGTCACAAGATCATTCACGTCCGCTTTTGAGCGAATATCGAGTTCCAGATCTCGCGATTCTTGGAACCGCGGTAAAATCTCTCGCCAAGCGGCCTGACGGACGCAATCGGCGATAGCCCGAAGATCAAGCTGCATGGGCCGGACCTCGTGGTTCGGGTGGAAACATCAGCATCATTGCGACACGACGCTCTGTGAGCAGACCGCTCTTAGCCTCGTCAGCCAGGCGCTGCTGCAACCAGATCGGTATTGTGCCGCGTTGCGCCTCCTCAAAGCCGATTGAAAGATAGAAGGAATAATTGAAGGGCGCGAAACGGTAGGTGGTGAGCGCAAGCCCCGTTAAGCCCCTGCTCTTCGCCACCGACATGACTGCAGCGATCAGACGCCGGCCGATGCCCTTGCCTTGCAAGCTACGGACAACGTCGATTTCGGCAATATAGAACATCGCCTCGATGACTTCGGCAGCGATAAAGCCCACAGGTTTGTCAGTTGCATCAGAAGCGACCAGCAAGCATTCGGTCTTGGAAATCCGGCCAAGCATGTCGTGGGAGAGCGCTGTCGGCGCTCCAGGAATGGGTACGCCGGCATCGATCAGGGCCGTGAGAGCGTCCATCTCGATCGCATTCAATGCGCCGAATTCGTCTGACCGCGCCTCACGAATACTGATCCTGGTCACCGCCGCATACTCCTTAGCGAACCTTTTTTCGCCGCACCATCGAAGTTGAGATAATTCCTGAGCGCCGCCATCTCGTCCGTTTGGATCGAAGAGAACCCGGCACGCAACAGGCGGCCCCAGATCGCATCGGGATTCTTGAGGGCCGCGGTGTCGGTGAAGCCCGGCGACGCGACGGAATCGAGCGTGTTGACCCAGAGTGTGATGCCCGCATCGTGGAAACGCTGTTGGATGCGCTCGATCTGCGACAGATCCTTGAACGACGCTTCGCAGACGAAAGGTTTCAGCCGGAAAACGAGCTCGACCTGCTCATCGGCAGTGTCATGCTCGAGATGCGTACGCGCTATAAACGGCACGCCCTGGGAGACAACGTTGGCTTGGATCCAATCCAGATCCGCTTCAGTTTTCAAATCAGCCCAGAAATCGACCTGGCTGTCGACGCCGCACGCCTTGGCGTAGGCGAGAACGTCCGGAATGACGTGCCGGTGTTTAATGTCAAGGTGAATGAAGATCCTGTCACGGGTGAGTTCGAAGACGTCACGCAGACTTGGCAACATCTCCTCGGTAAGGGCGTTTTCAGGTCCACCATCACGGTTGCGCAAGGCGACGCCTGTCAGGTCTTTCAGCGTCATCTGCTCCGGAGCCGTGTCGATCCCGGCCACGCGCTCAAGCGTATCGTCATGCAGCAGCACGAATTCGCCGTCAGAGGTTTTCCGAACATCGATCTCGACCACGTCATAGCCGGCTTCGATTGCGCGGCGGATCGCAAGCAGGCTGTTTTCTGGAGCGTCCGTCCAGATGCCGCGATGAGCGACGATGGCGCAACGGCGGTGCGGGTCAGCCATGTATTCAAAATAGTTCATTTTCCATCCTTGCTCGCGACGCCAAAACCTTCCGGGATCGCCTTGCCGGTTTGACCGTCGAATAGGTGAAGCGCTTTCATCGGGAAGGTCACCGCAAGCCGTGTGTAGTCGGGAACGACGCCTCCAAACGGCGTGGCGATACGGACGGGCGTTCCGGCGATATCGACACTGATGATGGAGTGCGAGCCGAGGTCCTCACGGAAGCGCACCGGTGCTGCTAGGCCGCCACTCATTCCTTGCTCGACAACGACATTTTCGGGCCGAATACCAAGCTGAAAATCACCCTTGAGACCATATTCGCCAACCACCTGCCCGTCGGAAAGACGAAGCACGGAGCCATCCCCCTGAGCCGGCAGAATGTTCATCGGCGGTGAACCAATGAATTTTGCGACGAACACCGAGGCGGGCCTATGGTAGATCGCTTTTGGGGTGTCGAACTGCTCGACCTGACCCTTGTTCAAGATCAAAATCCGGTCGGCCAGCGTCATCGCTTCTACTTGATCATGTGTGACGAAGACGGTTGTCGCACCAATGCGCCGGTGGAGGTCCGCAAGCTCGATACGGGTGTCATGACGCAGTTGAGCGTCGAGGTTGGACAAGGGTTCGTCGAAGAGTAGAACCCCGGGCTCTCGGATGATCGCACGGCCGATCGCCACGCGTTGCCTTTGTCCACCCGAAAGCTGTCCGGGCTTGCGGTCGAGATAGTCGCCAAGGCCTAGCATGCCTGCGACGATTTTAACCCTGGCCTGTCGTTCAGGCTTGGTCATGCCGGCGACTTTCAGGCTGTAGGACATGTTCTCGGCAACGGTCATATGCGGATAAAGTGCGTAGTTCTGGAACACCATTGCGCAGCCACGCTGCTTCGGCTCCAGATCCTGTACTTCCTTGCCGCCGAAAAGGATTTTGCCGTTGGTCACACGCTCAAGGCCGGCAATCATCTGTAGAAGGGTGGATTTGCCGCAGCCAGACGGACCGAGGATGACGGTGAATTCGCCTGATCTAAATTCGATATCGAGAGACGGAATCACATTGACCTTGCCATACGCCTTGGTCACGTCCGCCAGTCGGATGCTTTTGGCCGCAACATGGATTGCGGTATCAACGGCATTCATTTCACTTCTCCGAAAGAATGAGGCCCTGGACGAGATACCGCTGCAGGAGAGCGATCATCGACAGAGGGACGATGGATACGAGGATGGCGCCGGCCATAATGAGTGGATAGTCGGGAACGGCACCTTCGTCGGGGACGAGTCGCGCCAGACCGACCACTGCTGTCTGCATGTCAGCCGTCGAGGACGCGACCAGGGGCCAAAGATACTGCGTCCAGCCGCTGAGGAAGGTCAGCACGAAAAGCGACGCGAATGTGGACCGCGACAGCGGAAGCAGGATGTCGACGAGAAACCGGATTGGACCGGCGCCATCCATCCGGGCAGCCTTGAACAGGTCCCTTGGCAGCGTCAGAAAAAATTGCCGGAATAGGAACGTACCCATGCCGTGCGCAAGCAGCGGGATGACAAGTCCGGCATGCGTGTTCAGGATGCTCCATTCCATGTGAAATGGGGCGCCGAACAACGCAGCGATTAGATCGTTCAGTCCCGTTGCGTCGAGGAGGGCATTGATCGGCGAAAACACGTTGGAAGCGACCTGGTAGGTCGTCACGAACCGCATATCGAGCGGCAGGATGACGGTTGCAAGGATCAGTGCGAATACGACGCCTGCCCAACGGGTTCTGAAATAGACAATTGCGTAAGCAGACAGGAAGGACAGCACGCAAGTGGCTATTGCATCGCCCAGCGCGACAATCAGGCTGTTGATCATCTGTCGAGGGATGGATGTTTCGGTGAAAATCCGTCGGATATTGACGAAGAACTCGTCCCCTGGAGACCAGACCAGCCCGTTCTGCAGCATGAACTCGTAAGAATGCGATGCCGTCGTCAGCGTTAGGTAAAGCGGTCCGAGGATATAGATGATCCCAACAAGGAGGATCAGGCTTGCGACGATATTGATGGAGCGCGCGTTTTCGACCATGGCTATCGCTCGTAGTTGATGTGCCGACCGAGCAGGACGAACTGCAATGTGGCGACAAGGATGAAAAACACCATGAGAATGGCAGTCTGCGTCGACGCTCCGGAGAGGTCGTAGCTGCTGAACCCGTCAAGGTAGATTTTGTAGACCAACAGCGTCGTAGCGCCCCCCGGCCCCCCCTTGGTGATCGTATCGATAAGCGCAAAGGCCGAGGTCACGCTTTCGGTGAACTCCAAGACGAGCGTCAAAAAGAGTTGCGGCATGATCAGCGGCAATTGCACGTCTAGAATCCGCCGCCAGGGTCCAGCGCCATCCATGGCACCTGCCTGGATGATCGTGTGTGGGATGGCCCGCAAGCCTGCCAGCAAAATCACGAAGTTAAACGGGATATTGCCCCAGACATGCGCGACAATCAGCGAGATATAGGCGTCAAACCCGTCGAAGGAGGGGTTCCATATCCCTGGGAACAGGGAGTTGAGCGGCGCAAGAACGCCGACAAATGGATTGAAAACGAAGGAAAACACCAGGCCGATAGACGCACCTGCAATGCCCTTCGGCCAGACAAGAATGTTGCGAGCTGGCAGCGACATGCGAACGGCGCGGTCGGCGGCGATAGCGAGGATCAGCGGTACGAGAACCGCCAATGACGATGCGGTTGCCATGAAGAGCACTGTCCGCCCACTCGCCTTCCAGAATTCGGGATCGGAGAGCACGCGGGCAAAATTGTCCCAGCCGACATACTCGGAACCGCCACCGAACGGACGTTCAAGGAAGAACGACCAGTAGAAGGCCTGGAAGACGGGAGCGTAGAAGAAGAGGAAAACCAGCACTGCGAGCGGTGCCACTAGGAAGATGGGCAGCCATCGATGCCGGAACATGGTCGAACCAAGGAACATTGAGTACCCCGTTTTATGGAGGCCATGCGGAACCGTTTGCCCCGCATGGCAATTTCGATCAGGGAAGTTCTACGCCCTTGTAGGTTTGCTGGAAGCGCTTGAGCAGTTCGTCGCCACGCTTCTTGGAATTGTCGAGTGCCACCTGCATCGTCTGCTGACCGGCAAACGCCTTCTGGGTCTCTTCCGTCCAGATCTGGCGGAACTGAAGATAGGAGCCAAGCCGGATACCCCGGGTATCTGGCGTGGCAGGCTTGCTCATCGATTCGATGCCGATCGCCGCAGTGGCATATTTGGCGGATTTCGCGTCAGGGCTTTTTGCGATGGCGTCGAGCACGTCATTGGTGACAGGCACGTAACCGGTGGCGGCTACGAAAGACATCTGCTGTTCCGGCTTGCGCAGGAAGTTCAAAAACGCCTTTGCAGCGTCGGTTTCCGTCTTATCATGCCCCTTCATGATATAGATCGATGCACCACCGACCAGCGTGTTGTGACGCTCCTCGCCCTTATACATCGGCGCCATGGAGACAGTGATGTCGTACTTGCCTTCGAACGCCTTGGTGAACGTCGTGTAGGATCCCGAGGAGGCTTCAATCATGGCGCATTCGCCGGAACTGAAAGCCGCGACCAGATTGCCGCCCTTCGTATCGCCGTTCAGCCGAACCAGGCCTTCGTTGCGCCAATCGACGAGGTTTGCGAGATGCTTTGCAGCCAGGGTCTTGTTAAAAACATACTCGGCATCCAACCCGTCATAACCATTGTGCTTGCTGGCGATCGGCAGACCATGGCGCGCCGAAAACTGCTCGAAGACGATCCAAGGTTCGGCATTGGTGACGAACGGGCACGTGCTGCCGGCCGCCTTCAACTTGCGCGCCGCGTCGATCACCTCTTCCCAGGTTTCGGGGGTCTTCGTGACGCCGGCTTTTTCCAACTCCGTCTTGTTCGTATAGAACAGCAGGGTCGATGCATTATAGGGCTGCGCGAACAGCTTGCCTTTGGTGGTCTCGTAGTAGGCACGGGCACCAGCGATATAGCTGTCCCATTTCACATCGGGCAGGACGTCCTGCACCGGCACGACCGCGTCCGAGAGCATGAGATCCAGCGTGCCGGCATCGAGAACCTGAAGAAGCAGCGGAGCGTTTTTAGCGCGATAAGCGGCGATCGCCTTTTGCACGAGAACTTCGTAGCTGCCCTGCCCGACGCAGGTCACCTTGTGCTCGCTTTGCGCTGCGTTGAACGCATCGCATTGCGCCTTGATGGCGACTTCGACGGGACCCGTATTGCCGTACCAGAACTCGAAATTTGCCGCCTGCGCGGACGCTGCGCATGAGAAAAGAGCGGCCGTTGCCGCCAGGGTGGTGAATTTCATGGTGCCCTCCTGTTTGGACGCCGCCGAGCCCTCCTCGGCGATCATGACGACGTCCTAGTTACTCAGATAGAGTAACAAGTTTATGACAGAGTGCAAGACCTTGTTCGATGAAAAAAACCGCGTTATGGCTAGAGGGACGACGGGGTGGCTCCCATAGTTACCCTGTCATGGTATTTATAAGAGGGAATTTGAATGAGTTACGTGCCGGATCGCCTGATTGCCCCACGGTTTTTCCGGCCGACAGATGATGCGGTTGCCACCCCGAACGAGCGGGCGTTGCTGAGGGTCATATGGCGTAATCCTGGCGTTTCACGCACCGAACTCACTGGCCTCACCGATCTCGCCCAGCAGACGATCCACAGGCTGCTCGACCAATTGGCTGAGCGTCGCATCATCGGCCTTGGCTCGCCAAAGCCCGGCCTTGGGAAAGGTCAACCGAGCCCGATACTGACGCTGGAGAGCAACTATGCGTGGTCGTGCGGCTTGTCGGTCAATACCGACGTGATCGACGTCTGTTTGATGGATTTTGCCGGAGGTGTGCTGGCAGAAACCAATGTGCAACTGCGGGAGCGAACGGTGGCTCAGTCGCTTGAGCGTGTTCGTGACTGGGTTTACGAACAACAGGCGGCATTGTCGCTACAGTCCGAGCGATTCTTTGGCGTTGGCCTCGGGATAGCGGGCTTTCACGTGAGCGGAACACGCTTCAATGCATCCCTGCCACTCCACGAATGGTCGCTGATCGAACTCGGCCCTCTGCTGACAAGCTATTTCGACAGGCCGGTATGGGCTCTGAACGGCGGAAAGACCGGAACGATTGCGGAATCGATGTTCGGTATCGGACGTTACGTCAAGGACTTTGCCTATCTCAGCTTCAACTACGGCTTCGGCGGCGGTCTAATTTGGAACGGCGAACTGCTGCATGGTGGGAATGGCAATGCCGGCGAGTTCTCGCAAATGTACGATGATGACGAAGTCCATCGCCGTCCTGCCCTGCAGATGATCATGGAGAAGATCCGAGAACGGGGGGTGGACGTGCCATCGATCACATATCTGAGGAAGCATTTTGACCCAAAATGGCCAGGGGTCGTCGAATGGCTGGACGAGGTGACACCCGCCTATAATCGACTGATCAATGCGATTTGGGCGGTATACGATCCGCAAGCCATTGTGTTTGGCGGCCAGGTGCCGCCCAAGCTTGCCGAGATGATGATCGAGCGGACACGCCTTTTCGGAAAACCGCGTTACGGCGTCTGGCGGGCCAGCCCGAAACTGATCGTCTCGGAAATCGCACCCGATGCGGCAGCCATGGGGGCAGCCGCAACACCTTTCAAACTCACATTTTTCTGAGTTACGGCGCCTTCGAACAGCTCGGTCGGGTGACAATTTATCAGACGCGAAGAAAGACATTTCCTGGACGGCCACCGAGCATTCAAACAGCCGTCCGCCGGTCTCGGCCATTGATCGAGACTGTATCAACCATCCGATAGCCCATGCCTGGAGATCAGAGGGTTACCGCGGTCTCCCATTCGCCGAATGCTGGCACCTCCAAAAACCACAAAGAGATTACGATGCCTGGAAATTCGCTGTCCGAGGGGTTCGAGAGGAAGATACGTAGCTTCTCCGAAGTCCGCCTCAGTCCCCTGCTTCCCCCTGACGACCTTGAGAGATTGACCAGGTATATGGTCGACCTCATCCACTACAGGGAGAGGCCGCCAACAAGGGTCGGACGAACGGATTGGTCAGAGATTGTCCAGGCCAGCGGGCTCAGATCGGAAATGACGGCCAAGCTGAAGCGCATCACTCAGAACGGGCTCGACGCTATCGTCCGCTGGCTCGTGACCCACGAGCAATCGTTTTTGGAGAAGCCGCCAGCACGTGCCTACAAAGTGGTGAGCGAGAAACAGGCGCGGTCAAAGTCTCCGGGGGGCAAGACAAAACGCGAAAGCGATAAACAATCGACCAAGACGACGGCCGCTCCAGTCGAGCCGATTGCGGAGTTTCCGACAGCGCTGTTCGACCGCTACGATGACCCAAGGTCATTTCAAGCGTCTTTGGAACTGCAGTTGCGGCGGTTCGGCGAAAGCTACTACGCTCTTCACCGGGCCATCAGGCGCAGCGGCGACACATTTGATGACACGACGATCCTAAATTGGCTCAAGGGCACCAAGGTCCCGCGGAGCGTCGAAAGCATGGACATGCTGGGCCGGATCGAGCGGCGATATCGGCTCCCCGAAGGCTACTTCAAGGCAAAGCTGCCGCATCAGTCCCGATCAGCCTCCGGCCATGACCTAGGCGAGGATATTACACCGGCGGAGCGGCGTCGGTTGGCATGGCATCTCCCGGACGATTTCAATCGTCTCCCGTTTTCGAAGCGCGAGGAGATCATCGAGTGGGTTCGCCGGGTTATTATAACCGGGGCGACCGACTATAGACGTTTTCAGGCCGCAGCTTCAAAGCAGCGTTACGCTATTCGATTTCCTGCAATGACCTACGGCGGCAGGGTGATGCCAAGCCTCGGACGTGCCAACACGCCAGCGTTCGATCCGTCAGTGGACATCGATGACCCTGACCTGTTGTCCGGCGTCATCGACGCGCCTCCCCGCCTTTCGATGGAGATGGCAAATCTCATTACCTTCAAGACAACCACACTGACGGCGATCGGGTTTCAGAGGAACGGAGTCTGGGGTGAAGAAACCGCAGCGCAAAAACTCGAACATCTCGGCCTCATGTTTGGCGCACTTGCGGCGTCGCCAAACGGCGACGTCGCCGGCCGAGGCATCCCGCTCGGTGCGTTGACCTTCGGCCTCCTGATCTTTCCGGGGATCTGGGACTGGTACCTTCAGTGGCGCGAGCGCAGGCGAGGCTTTTACACGGCGTGGGAAGCGGACATGCTCAGTATTGCACTCTCGCTGACCCGCGAGGAGACCGGTTGGCTGCGGCAGCATCCAGAACTGATTGAGCGGGTGGTGCCGGTTCAGGGCCTTATCAGCGCGGACGAAATCGCGGCAGCAAAGGCGGATTGGCACGCGAGCCTGGACGCGTTTCACATCCACGCGCGCAACCGTATCAAAGAGATTCAGCGCGTCATGCGGGTCCATCGGGACCCTTTCGAGCCGATCATGTGCGTGCTTGAGGCACCTAGTCCGCTCGCCGAGTACCGCAAGATCACCGACGAGATCCTGCTCAGAATGCCCGACAAGGACCGTTATCCGAGGTCTGCAGCGGAATCCGTCCGGTCTTTCTTGATGCTGCGGCTTGGGCTGCATCTCGGCTTGCGGCAGAAAAATCTCAGACAATTGCTGTTTTGTCCCCGCGGGCATTTCCCGACTTCCGAACGCAGGTTGGAAGAGATGAAGCGCGGAGAGATCCGCTGGAACGAGCGTGAGGCTGGCTGGGAGGTCCTTATCCCCTCCGTCGCATTCAAGAATTCCAACTCTTCGTTTTTTGGATCGAAGCCGTTTCGCCTTATCCTGCCAGACTTGCTCGATCTCTATCTCCATATCGGCGCTTATATCGAACGGCACCGGGGTATTCTCCTGCGCGACGCCAAGGACCCGGGGACGTTTTTCGTCAAAACCGTGAAACAATCGAGCACGGAAGCGGAATATAATCAGACGACCTTTTACGAGGCCTGGCGACTGATCATTCAACGTTACGGCATCTACAATCCCTATACTGGGAGAGGCGCTATCAAAGGTCTGCTGCCGCATGGACCGCATAATGTGCGAGATGTGCTCGCAACGCATATTCTCAAATTGACGGGTTCCTACGAGCAGGCGAGTTACGCAATCCAGGACACGCCCGATATGATCCAGCAACATTATGGCCGCTTCCTCCCGCAGGACAAGGCCGCCCTTGCGGCACGAATTTTGAATCAGGTTTGGCAAGCTGCTTGAAGTTTGGTTGGCTTGACTGCGTGACTGGCAGATACATTCTCATCTGTTTCCGGCGGAGAAGCGGATAGGTATTAACCAGCCTGTCTTGATGGACTGGTCAAGCAGCGCTTTTTCAAAATCCACTGCGGCAGGCTGCCTCGTCGAAAACGCGGTGTTTCGGCCTCGCTTGCTGTCGATCCTGTAACGGGCAACGCAATTAGCGTTCGAGATTGCTGTAGGTAGACCGCTATCTCGCCAATGGCGTCAAGCTGCTGAAGATAGCGAGGATCGCCTGGCTTGACGGGTTCATCATGCCCGACTGCAGTAACTCTAGAGCCTTGCACCGAAAGTGCAGTTTCTAGGGGACACGAAAGAGCGGGTGCAGTTTCTGTATTGACCTAAATGCTGCATCGCAGTTATTTGGGATTCAGAATTTGGTTGCTCCAGTATGCGGGTAACGGCCACACAGAGGCAGCCATTATGACCGCAATTGTTACCGCCTGCACGCAGAGAAAGCGGGTTACCCACAACCCGTTGCTGTCGGCACGAGACCTGCCGGACGGTCATCTATCGATGGTGGCGGCTGCTTGGTCCGAGCGCCTTCACAAGGTGGAGCCGGTTCGCCCGGCGAGAGATCTCTATTCCGGCCGATCATTTGTTGAGGCCGTGAAGGCCGCAACCGCCTCGCGGGCCAATCTCTACGTGGTATCGGCAGGCCTCGGCCTCGTCCATGGCGACACTTCGATACCCTCCTACAATTTGACGGTTTCCAAGGGCGATCCGGACTGCGTGATGTCAAAGCTTCCAGGCGATTGCTTCGAAGCAGACTGGTGGGCAGCGCTTGGCGGCGCTGATGCGCTGATCAATATGATCGAGGCAGAACCGCATGTTGTCATCATCGGCCTTCCTTCACCCTACTTGCGGATGATTGCGCCGGCTCTTGCCCGTTTATCGGATGAAGCCTGCAGCAGAGTTCGGATCGCAGGAGGGCGATATGTCGGCGATCTCGATCTGCGCCTGGAACGTGCGCGCTTGCCCTACGATGATCGTCTGGATGGCCCGCAGAGCCCACTGCCCGGAACGAAGTCCGATTTTGCGGCACGTGCCGCCCGCCATTTTGTCGAGCAGGTCCTCGCGAAGGATTTGGCTGCAACGGTCGACGACCACAGCGCTCAGGTCGAGGCATTGATGTCTCAGTGGACGCGCCCCATCGCCAAGACCGGCATCCGCGTCTCTGATCTCGAAATCAAAGCAATCGTTCGCGAGCACTGGGAGCGTGCCGATGGCCGCACCACGAAACTGCTGCGGATCTTGCGCGACGAGTTGAATGTCGCCTGTGAGCAGAAGCGCTTTCAAGGATTGGCGGCCGAAATCCGCGAGGAACGGGTAATATGAGCGGCGGCGACAGCAATCTCACGGTCCGCGCGGTCAAAACGCAGCAGGGCGACGGCGTCGATGTCTACGCATTCTTCCTGCACGGCTCGGATCTCACACGGATCGCCGATATCAGCCGTATTCATCGCGACGAGAAGGACCTGATCGGGTTTCAGCGCAAAGAGATCCGGAGCCACGTCAACGCGATCGTGGAGTTCCTGGACAGTGGCCCTGTCCTGTTTCCAAACGCCATTACGCTGGCCTTATCGTCCGACGTCACCTTTGATGTCTCGCGGGGCCCGAAGCCAAAGGGTCTGACAGAGGTTGGCCAGTCGGGCACCCTCAACATTCCTGTCCGCAAGGATGGAGAAAGAGCGGCCTGGATTGTCGATGGGCAGCAAAGATCGCTTGCGCTCGCAAAAGCCAAGGACAGCCGGTTCCCGGTACCGGTCGTCGGGTTCGTGTCGCAGGATGTGCAAGTCCATCGCGAACAATTCATTCTGGTCAACAAGGTCAAAGCGCTCGATGTCCGCCTGATTAACGAACTGCTGCCAGCCGTCGGCACGCTATTGCCCAAGGACCTAGCGGCAAATCGTCTGCCAAGCGAGTTGTGCAACCTCCTAAATCGACAGCAGAAATCGCCGTTCCACCGTCTGATCCGTCGAGCGTCCGACACCGGCAAGGAACAGAGTGTCGTCAGTGACACGGCCCTGATTGACGCTATCAAAAAGAATTTGAAAGGTCCCTATGGGGCACTAAGCCAGTATCTCGCGTCCGACACCTACAATCCCGATGCGATGTATGAGGCGCTCGTCCTTTATTGGTCAGCCGTCCGCGATGTGTTTCCGGAGGCGTGGGGCAAGCAGCCGACCGAAAGCCGACTGATGCACTCGGCGGGTATCAAGGCGATTGGCGCTTTGATGGACCAGGTGATGTTACGAGCAGACAGTTCGGCCACACCAGAAACCGAAGTCAAAGAAGCGCTCCAAAGGATTGCACCTTTTTGTGCTTGGACAGAAGGGGCATGGGAAGGCCTTGACCTGCAGTGGAATGAGATCCAGGGGACGCCACAACACAACCGATTGCTGGCCGACCATTTGATGCAGCTCGACCGCAAACTATCCAGGCCGGCACGATGAAGTTTATTTTTGCCGATAGTCTCGATCACGTCGATCCAGGCTACGATTTTATCAGAGACCGCTACTCGGAGGGCCGGACGCCCTACTGGGACGACGCCTACCCGCACGAAATCATGGGATATGCTCCCTACAAGGGAATGCTTGTCTCGCGCGGAATTGTCGGCGGGACGGCCGTCGGTGGAAAATATACCGAAGCGCAGGCCATGCGCTTTCGCAGGGTTGGCGCACGCGAATTCCTGCGCCTGGATAAGCCGCAATTTGCCAGCCTGCCGATTTTTGGTGATTGCGGCGCTTTTACCTATCACAAGGAAGACAGGCCGCCTTACACGCCTGAGGATACGGCAGAATTCTACGATGACGCGCGTTTCACGCATGGCTGCTCCGTCGACCATATCATCTTTGATTTCGACGAGAGCCTGAAAGGGTTTGACGGCGGTACGCAAGAGGCCCGCCGGCGCTTCGAGATCACGCTCGAAAATGCATCTGCCTTCCGGACGGCCACGCAACACATGTCGAACCGCTTCACGCCGATGGGTGTCATCCAGGGCTGGTCGCCCGGCAGCATGGCCGAAGGCGCTCGTCGACTGGTGGCGATGGGTTATGACTATCTCGCCCTCGGAGGCACCGTGCCTTTGAAAGCTTCGCAGATAAAAGCCTGCCTTGCGGCGATCCGCGACGTCATCCCCAGCCAGACCAAGATCCACATCCTTGGTTTTGCCAAGGCTGATGAGATCGATACATTCGGATCCTTCAATATCACGAGTTTCGATACGACATCGCCGCTCATCCGCGCGTTCAAGGACGCGAAGTCGAACTACTACCTTCCGAACAAAGCGGGCAAACTCGACTATTATACGGCAATCCGAGTGCCGCAGGCGCTTGAAAATCCGAAGCTGCAGCGTCTCGCAAAGCGCGGATCGCTCAACCAGGAGCGTCTGGTCGCGATGGAAAAGGACGCGCTGGCCGCGCTCCGTTCTTATGATCGCGATGAGGCCGACCTGGAAGAGACCCTGGATACCGTATTGGCCTACGCAACACCGGCGGTAATGGGCACGACGCTCGATGAATTGCCGGGCGCCAAGGCGGTGAAAGACTTGCGAGACCGCTATAAACGGACCCTGACCGACAAACCTTGGAAGCGATGCGCGTGCCCGATCTGTTCGGCGCTGTCGATCGAGGTCGTGATCTTCCGGGCCAGCAACCGCAACAAACGGCGCGGTATTCATAACCTGGGCGTCTACGACGCCCTTGTCGATAAACTGCCAATGAACAGTGGGCGAAATGACAATACTGAAATTCCCGGCGATCAGAGCCAGACAGAGCGAAGCGCACACGGTCCTTTCATTTGCAGCGCTGGCGTCTGATCTGCAGAAATTTGCCGTCATCGAGCGGGTCGCGCGCGATGCGACCGGCGGCTTGAGTGGTTTTCAGCGTCCACAGATCGCCGGACATATCAGGGAAATCCGCGACTATCTTGAAAAGCCGGAGGCGATCCTTCCCAATCCGATCGTCGTCGCCTTCACAAACAACGTCGACATCAGCGATGAGGGATCGGACGGCCGCTGCACGGTGGAAATCGATATCGATGCCGGACCTCCGGGCATGGTTGTTGACGGACAGCAGCGTCTCACCGCCCTCGGCCAGGTCTTCGAAAAAGACTTCCAGGTCTTCGTTTCTGCGATCATCTGCCGCGACGACGAGGAATTGCGCCGGCAATTCGTGCTGATCAATAATACGCGGCCTCTCCCGAAATCCTTGATCTACGAACTGCTTCCGACGGTGACGGGACTTCCACGCCGGCTCGGCGATCGTTCGATGGCGGCCGACATCGCTGCTCGACTAAACTATGATGAGACATCGTCGTTGAGAGGTCAGGTCTATCAGCATACCAATCCGGGCGGCCTGATCCGCGACACCGCGATTCAGCGTGTCATCATCAACTCGCTGAGCGACGGCGTCATGCGAGAACTGATCCGCGAGCCCGACGGCGCAGATCTCAGCTTCAAATTGATCAGCGATTTCTACGAAGCCGTCCAATATGTGTTCAAAGACGAATGGCGCGGACATACCCCTAAGACGTCCAGGCTCGTGCATGGTGCCGGCATCATGTCGCTTGGCTATGTCATGGAAATTCTTGTCCTGCTTGACGGGGCGCGCACCTTCGACGATTTCGCCAAGGGCCTTGCCTGCCTGGTGGATAACACCGCCTGGACGTCCGGCGAATGGAAGTTTGCCGAAAACGATAAGCGGCATTGGAAATCCGTCCAGAACGTCAATCGGGATATCACGACGCTTGCCCAGTATCTCGTCAGCATCGTCAGAGCCGATGTCCGGCGCCGGCGCAACCAGAATGGATCTGAGGGTTCGCCTCAGAAGATTGCGGAACGTTGAATGAGCTACGCGGTCAAGGAACTCTTCAAGACGCTCCAGGGTGAAGGGGCACAAGCCGGGCGGGCGGCCGTCTTCTGCCGCTTTGCCGGGTGTAACCTCTGGTCTGGTCGAGAAGAGGACCGGCACAAAGCTGTTTGCCAGTTCTGCGATACCGACTTCATCGGAACCGACGGCGATGGCGGTGGCAAGTTCCGGGATGCGGAGCAACTGGCTTCGGCAATTGCGCGAACATGGGGAGACGCCGAGACCCGCCGCTATGTCGTCTTCACCGGCGGAGAGCCGCTTTTGCAATTGGACCAAACGCTGATTGCCGCCGTTCATTCCTATGGATTCGAAATTGCCATTGAGACGAATGGGACGATCGAGCCGCCGGAGGGTATCGACTGGATCTGCGTCAGCCCGAAGGCTGGTGCTCCTCTTAATCTCAAAACTGGAAGCGAATTGAAGCTCGTCTACCCGCAGGCAAGCCTGCTTCCCGACGATTTGCCCGATCTCGCGTTTGAGCACTACTTCCTTCAACCCATGGATGGGCCGGACCGGGTTGAAAACATTGCTGCGGTAACGGCTTTCTGCCTGGAAAACCCGCGCTGGCGGCTTAGCCTTCAGACCCACAAGATGATTGGTATCCCATGAAACTCACGCAAGCCTTCACTTTCGAGGCCGCCCATCGGCTGCCAAATGTTCCCGCGACCCATAAATGCCACCGGATGCACGGGCACTCCTATCGGCTCGAACTTCAACTCGAGGGACCGGTCGACCCGCAGACGGGCTTTGTGATCGATTTCTTTGATGTGGAGAAGGTGTTCGGACCGGTGCTCGAACGGCTCGATCATCATACACTCAACGATATCGAGGGGCTCGAAAACCCGACTGCGGAAAATATCGCCGTCTGGGTCTGGGACAAGGTAAAGCCCCTCCTCGACAATGTTAGTTCCGTCAAAGTGTTCGAGACGCCATTTTGCTGGGCGGAATATGAAGGTCAATAGCGAGGAGCCTGCGATGTCAGCGACTGCATTGGTGCTGTTTTCGGGCGGACAGGATTCAACGACCTGCCTTGCATGGGCGCTCGATCGTTTCGAGCGCGTCGAGACCGTGGGTTTCGATTACGGACAGAGGCACCGGATCGAACTCGAATGCCGCGAAACGCTGCGCACGCAACTGTCGAACTTGAACCCCTCCTGGGGCGAGCGCCTCGGGGACGATCACACGATCTCGCTTGCCGCGCTTGGCGAAATCTCCGACACAGCACTGACCAGTGGCATGCAGATCGAAATGGCAGCGTCCGGCCTGCCGAATACATTTGTTCCCGGTCGCAACCTGATCTTCCTGACCTTCGCGGCAGCGCTCGCCTATCGGCGTGGGTTGAAGCACATTGTCGGCGGAATGTGCGAAACCGATTATTCCGGTTACCCGGATTGCCGCGACGATACAATCAAGGCGCTACAAGTCGCACTGAATATCGGAATGGAAAAGCGGTTTGTTCTCGACACCCCGCTCATGTGGATCGACAAGGCCGAGACCTGGCGATTGGCCAAGACCCTCGGCGGACGGGCTCTGGTCGATATCATCGTGAAGGATAGCCATACCTGCTATCTCGGCGAGCGCGGAGAGTTTCACGCCTGGGGCTACGGATGTGGCACGTGCCCGGCCTGCGACCTCAGGGCCAAGGGTTATGAGAAATTTAGTGCAGAAGAAGTCTGAAGGAGAGCGGGATGAACATGCGAAATCGGCAATGGATCGAAGGCGGGATCTTTCTGGCTGGCTTTGCCGCCTGCATCCCGCTTGCCAACTATATGATTGGCCATGTGGGTACGGTCTGCGTACCGAATGGCCCCTGCCTCATTCCGGTCGGTCCTGGCCTGACCGCACCAAGCGGGGTATTGCTCGTTGGTTTGGCGCTTGTCTTGCGCGATCTGGTTCAGCGACGCCTCGGGCTGTGGTGGGCGGTCGGGGCGATCCTCGTGGGTGCCTTTCTGTCGACCACATTCACGGCACCCGCTCTCGCGCTCGCCTCGGCCACCGCATTTCTGACCTCCGAACTCGCCGATCTTCTTGTCTTCACGCCTCTGCAGCGAAAGGGCCTGGTCAAGGCTGCTTTTGCCAGCAGCGTTGCAGGCCTACTCGTCGACAGCGTGATGTTTCTCTGGCTCGCTTTTGGCTCTCTCGATTTTCTGGCTGGACAGGTTGTGGGCAAATTGATCATGGTTGTGGCCGCGCTGCCGGTTCTCTTCTGGATCCGTAACCGCGACCGACGATTGGGGTTGATGCCGGCATGAGCGAAACGGGCAAAGAATCGCTGGGCTGCTTTCAGGCGATCTGTGAGGCCGCCTTCGGTCGCCCGATAACCTATTTTCCGCGCAGTTTAGCGGCAGCTAACACCCAAGCGACGATCAATGACGGGGCGGTCATTGCCACGATCGAAAAAGAGATCGAGAGAATTGCGGCCGACGATTCCAAGCTGGATGATGCACTGAAACTCGCCCGCGACTCCCTCACCGAGGTCACCAAGCACACGGATTATCAGGATGGCAAGGCGACCCGATTGCTGACCATCGTGACCTTCATGTCAGCCTTCGCAAGCCTTCTGTTCAATCGTTTTGCGGATGGCTATCCGTTTTCTGTGTTGAGTTGGTCCGGCGCGCAGCAGGTCATCACAAGCGGTTTGATCCTTGCAAGCTACGGCCTGTTTGCAGCCTTTGCACTGCTTGCGGCATTCGGCGCCCTGGTTACGTTTCATGCGATCCGGTCACGCTTTCGATATCCGACGAAGACGAGCGCCGAACATCCGGGATCGCTGGTATTTTGGATGCCGATCTCCTGGACCGAGCCTAAGAACTGGGCGCGTGCGTTCATCGACCTCAATGACAGCTCGAAAATAACGCCCGACATCAAGGTCAAGTATCTCAAGAATTATATCGTCGAGACTTACCTTGTCGGCGTAAAAGTGGCCGACAAGGTGAGGGTCTTGGAACCGGCTCAGCGTTTGCAGTCCTGGGCTGTCAAGGCATTGATCCTTTGGATTGCTGTGACCGCATTGGTATTTGCCTTTGTGCCGCCGGCAAAAAAGGAGTCTAATTCGGTGATTCGCATAGAAACACCGATCTCTTCGGTGTGCGTCACAGGTGGAAACAATGTCTCCACGGCAGCAAACGGTCAGCCCTGCGCCACCGCGCCTTGACATCAGTCTCGCGGGACCTCTTGTGCTGGTCGATGCGGACAACACGCTTTGGGATACAGACGGGGTCTTTGCGCGCGCGCAGCTTTCGCTCCTGCTTGCTGTCGAGAACGCCGTCGGACGGCACAGCCAGGCAGAATCGCGGCTCGACTATGTCAGAAGTTTCGATCAGGCTCTCGCGGAGCAGCATCATCTCGGTCTTCGCTACCCTCCGCGGCTTTTGATCCAGGCGCTCGCCTTTGCTTTGCAGGATGTACCGCAGCAGGAGGCTGTCCGCCGCGCCTGGAGCGACGGGACGCAATCTGGTGTCGCCTCTGAAACCGTGTCGCAGATCGAGCGGGCCTTCTTCGACATGATTGCAGCACATCCAAGTCTCTTACCTGGTGTCGTCACCGGTCTTCGTGACTTAAGCGTGGCCGGAGCAACGACGGTCGTTTTGACTGAAGGCAGTCGCAAGCGCGTCATGCGCACCATCGACCATCATGGCCTAGGCGGATTTATCGACAGGATTTTCGAGGCTCCGAAAACACTGCGGATGTTTGAGCGTGTAAAAAGCCTGGCGGGAAGCGGCCAGACGATTTACATGATCGGTGATCAATTGACCCGTGATATCCGGCCGGCCAGCGAAGCCGGTTTGAAGACGATTTACATCCCCGGCGCGTTCCAGCCAAAATGGGAACAGCAGGCCGGGAATGTTGCTACGTTTCAGGCCGAGACATTCGACGCTGCCTCTTCGTTCCTGCTTCGAGCCGAAGAAGAGACCCGCCCATCACAGCAAGAAGGCGGAAAACCGACCTATTTACGGGTCCAGAACAGGACATAGTCCTCTTCAACACGCGTCAATCTGCATTGAATCGGATGTGCGAAGGCTGGATCGTCGAGAGTGACAAGCAGGTATCTATCGCCAGACCGGGTTTTCTTGCGCCACGCGGCGCCAACCTCCGATTTGCCACGGTAGACTCGATAATCTGGCGCCTCGGCGTTCGGTTTCGATTGCACTGGCACAATCCGCGCCGGTAGGGCGGCGCTGGTGATGCTCTCGATCACCCCTTCATATGTCCCACCGTCCTTCTTGAATGTCCCTATCGTTCCCATATTCCGTCTCCTTCTCCCCCGCACCATGCGGGGCGACAGGTTCCGGTGAGGAGTGGGCGGGGGCAGATGTCACCGCGCAGCGGGAAACGGCGATTTTGATGGCGGGAGCGAAGCGGGAAAATCGCCGTTGACCTCGGCTCACGACCCGCTCCAGTCACGAAAAGGGGCGGTCAAGCCGCCCCTCTCCTTAGTCATTAGGCTACGATCTTATTTGGCGTCGTCGGGCGCGGCGCTGACCAGGGCACCGACCTCGCCGCCTTCGGAGCCAAGGCCACCTGTTCGAAGGATGTAACCGGCCGTGGCTTTGATGCCCGGTCCGGTATTGTTGACGCGCTCACCGACCATCGCGATGCCGTGCCAGTGCCCGCCCTTGCTCCAATCGACTGCTCGCAGGCAATGGGCAAGGTCCTCAGACCAATCGTCCCGTTCGTCCTTGATGAGAGCCGCCGCGGCTGTGGCAATCGCTTGCCACCCCAGACCGAAAGCGAAGACAAAACCCGTCGTTCCTTTTGCCTCGTCGCCCTCGCGCAATTCGCGAGCCGAAACCTTGCCGTTCATCAGCAGATCCCATTCCGGGATGTTGTCGATGACGACTTCCCAGACGTCGCGCAGTTTCTCGGCCACGGCACCGACGCGCTCGTCTGCGGGGTCGATCTGGCGGAGATCGGTGATCTCAGCTTCATCCTTGTATTTCGAACCATAGAGCGCTTCGAGGAGGATGTGGTGCGCCTGAACCAAGGTCCCCATCGTGATGACGTCAGGAGATTTCTTGGCCAGGGAGTTGGAGAGTTCGTTTACGCGCTTTTCGAAAAGCGGCACATCTTTCATGATCCGCTTCGTGACGATGACAATCGGATCACGACTTTCAAAAGCATAGCCGATCGACTGGGAAACCGGCTTGGCATTCAGATTGAGATCGCTGAAATGCTGGCGAAGCTTGTCCTTGTCGACATATGGCAAGAGGACAACAGGGACCTCTTGAGGTGTCATTCTGCCGCGATCCTGTCGGAGAGCGTCGATGATGGCAGCGGCCCGGTGCTGGCCGTCTGCCGGAAACATATCGACACTTTCGTCAATGAAGAGTTCGCCAATCTTGCCGTCGGCGGAAATCGGCTTGAACTCGTAGTCCGACCCTTCCTTGAGCGGATCGCCGGTCGATGGGACGAGGATCAGCGCCAGCGACGAGAAAAAGGCATCGTCGCTGTTCAGGAGGTAGGGGACGATTTCGTTTGTGACGCGGGTTTTCGCGAGTTTGCGCTGGGCTTCCTGGCCGCCTTTGCCACCGAAGACATCATCCCAGTCGGTGTTTTCCGGCAGTTTCACATATTTCGAGATTGCGGAAAACGACAGGCTCCCCAGCCAGTATTCAGTAGAGAGTGTCCTTCCCTTGACGACGGGTATCTTAATCGCCATGATGTAGAGGTTCCTTTCATGAAGGTGCATTTTTGCGGGCCGAGAACAGTGTGGAGCTGTCCTCGGCCTCTCTCGTTGCGCGACATCCTCCGGCCACCGCTGCGCGTTCTTAGGCGACCGGCTTAGCTAATAATTTCATGACGACCTCCTTACTCGCCGCACAACAGGTCTATCCCATATGTCGACGTGGTCGATTTGTAATGGCCGTCGGTATATCTGTCAATTCGCTTCATACGAATATACCTTTTGAATTTTTGGACATACTTGATGTGAAGTGAGATATACCATTCTTAGTTGATCGCCGGTTCATCACAGTGAACAGATCCGGTAATGAAACCAAGAGCTTGCGATATGGCGTCAAGCCCGCCATCGTTCGATAACTGGTTCGAATCGCAAGCACGGGTTGAGCATGGCGAAAGGTTTTAGCGCCTCGACGATCAAGTCATGGTTTCAATATCGGTGTGAGCGCAAGGTCAGATACGAGCTCTCGTCCGATATTGAGTTGGCCGCGATCCCGATCGTCCGTGATGTCCGGGAGCAACGTTGGGCGATCCTGGGGAATCAGTTTGAAGACCGCGTTGTAAAACGACTTGCGCGCGACACGAAGGTCTTGCGGCCCGCGGCAGGAGACAATGCCCTCAGTGAAGCGCTCACCGGCGCATTTCTAAAAGGGAAGCGTCCAGAAACCTATGCTGCTCAAATCAACCTGAGACCAAACGCACCAGTTCACTTTCTGGACGGCACGGGGCTTTTTCTCAATAGGAATCTCGCAGATCTGATACGACGTTCGCCTTCCAAGGAAAAACCAGGTCAATTTGAACTGACAATCATTGACGTCAAGGCGACGCGTCGCGCAACGGCCTTTCACAAGACCCAAGTCGCTTTCTATGCAAGAGTTTTAAAATCTCTCCTCGACGAGATGAAGATTTCAGACACCTCAGTCGGCATGACTGGAGAGATCTGGCGCATCAAGGACGAAGGCTCCGCGAATTCGGATCAATGGGACGTAGAAGAGTTTGCGCTCGATCCCTACGTCCGACTGGTCGATGAGTTCTGTGCGAAACACTTGCCTGAGATCGCATCGAAACAGGTCGGATCGGGCGTCGACCAGACACAGTTTCACGTCTACTTCAAATGCGAACAGTGCAACTTTCTCGAACACTGTCGTTCAGCGATCGATGAGAAGAACCCTGCCTATTCTCGGGACGTATCGGCGGTCGCGGGTCTGACACATGAGGCTAAGCGGTCCCTGCAGCGCCTTGGGGTGACGTCGGTAGGACAACTCGCGACGGCAAAAGGACTGGCCCAAGCTCCTGGCATCAGTTGGTCTCTTTCGAGACGAGCAGGATTGCTCGTCGACCGAGCAGCATCTCTGTCGCAAGGGGCAATCCTTCGGACTGAGGAACAAAACACCTACCTCATGCCACCCCGGATAAACGCCGCCTTGATCGTTTCCGTTGATCATGATCCGGTCGATGACCGAATTGCGTCTCTCGGTTACCGCCGCGTCGACAATGGCATCATAAAATCCGACCTCGTCAAGGTTGTCCGATCGGGAGAGTCGCGTGATGAAATCACGGCGATCGTCGACGTGCTGACCGCGCTGATCAGCGATCTCACAGCAATCGACGCACACAACGCATCCATAGATGGGGACGACGGACAGGCGGTCTACGCGCATATATTGTTTTATGAGCCCTCTGAAGTCATCAATTTGCAAGCGGCGATCGGTCGCCATCTAGACGACGATCGGATCAGAACCGGCCTTCTTCACCTCGTGCGACTTTTTCCACCGGACGACCTCGTCCCGGAACCAGAGTTTCGAGGCGTACATCATCTGCCGGCGACAGCGCTACGGACCGTTCTGGAGCAACTCTGGGCCCTCCCGGTCAGCGTTGCTTATGACCTTCGGCAGGTCTCACAAGCTGTCTTTGGCAACGAAGATCCGCGCGCTTATCGTCCTTTAAAGGCGTTCGAACGGCCTTTCTCATCGCTTTTATCAATCGACGTCATCCGCGATCTGCGGGAAAACGGTGAGATAAGGACCTCGTTTGAAGATGTGCGCAGAGACGTCGCTGACCGGTTGTCTGCGGTGCAGGCATTGACTGAATGGATTTTGCTGCAAAACCGCGAGGCAGCAACCAATGGAAAAGCGCTCTTGCGCCTATCGAAAAGACCTTTCCGGTTTCAGGCGACCTTCGATCCATTAAATGCCGTCGACCTGGACGTACTTCTCGCCTGCGAATTGCTTGAAAATCGCGCCGGCATGCTGGACGCCCTGATCAACTTGGCAAAGCCGGCCGAGCGGCGCCGGGATTCCGGAAAATGCTTTGCGAACCTGTTTTTCCGGGATTCTCAAAAACGCGGCGGCAGGGTGTTTATGCAGTTTGACGTGCCGGTCGAAAGCCAAAACGCCGAACTCCACGCCGGTGAATTTGGCCTGATCCTTACCGACGACGATCCTGACAACCGGCTGAACCCCCAGTTATGGCCGGCTTTTTCCTGTCGCATCAGGCCACCGGCAAATGGAGTGGCGCCACAGCCTGGCATTCTGCATTTGGATATGGATCGCACGGTCTTCGACGGCCCGCTTTTTCAAGGCCTTATCCAGAAAAACGGCCGCAGCAATTGGTTCGTCGATAAGGCGTTTTTCGACGTCAACACCGATAAGGCCGCTCGCTTTCTCAGCTATCTCGCTGCAGGAGATTCAGTGTGAACATTCGGAGCCAAACGCTTTCATTCCTGCGCGACCCGGCAGCGTTCGCGCAAGATGCCGATGATGCCGACGTCTGGCTTGCCGGCCTGAGGGACTTCACCATACCAAATCTGTCCAAGGATGGTCATTACCCGTTACGGCCAGCTCAAATTGCAGCGTGGGAGGGACTTGCTTCGATCAGGACAGGCCTCATTCTAGGTCCGCCGGGAACGGGAAAAACTCACCTCCTGAACTGGCTGATCCTGGGCTATATCCATGCAAGAAGGGCGGCCGGACTTCGGGCCAGGGTCCTGGTAACCGCCTTCACGCGAAACGCCATCGGCAACGTCGTCGATGCCGTTGCCAAAAGTACTGCCGAGCATTGCCCTGGAGGCGTTGACGTTCGCTTCTTTGGCAACGGACCCGCCGCCGGACTTCGAAATGATGTCCAACACCGGAAAGTCATCAGCAACGATACCGTCGGCGCAGCCCTTGGCGATCTCGGCGACGATGCCTTTGTGCTTGGCGCCTCGGTTTGGACAGTTAACCGGCTGCTCGCTGCCTCAAGAGGCGGAGATGGCTTCACCTCCGATCTGTTCGATCTCGTCTGCATCGACGAAGCTTCGCAGATGGTGTTGTCTCACGGTCTTATGGCAACGGCAGGGCTTCGTGTCGGTGGCCGCCTCATCGTGGCTGGGGACGACCGGCAGCTACCCCCCATCCGATCTGGAAGGGAAATCACGATGGGGAAACGCGAGCTCGGCGGCTCGCTCTACGGCTTCTTGAAATCCGCTGCGGTGCCCGAGTTCGCGCTCGACGAGACGTTCCGTCTCAATAAACCGCTTGCCTCTTTTCCGGAAAACAAGTTCTACCCTGGCTCTTATCGGTCAGCGGTCCCGGATGCCCGCCTTGAATACCGGTCGAATTGGCGTGAGGGTTTGGAGGACTGGGAAGTCGCCGCTCTCGACCCCGACCACCCGGTGGTCGTCCTCTTGCACGAAGGTCCGACGGCTGCGACCAGCAACCCATTCGAAGTTAGCGTGATCTCACGACTAACGGAGAAATTCGCCGAGCGCGTTGTACCGGAAAGCCAAAATGGTCGCTTAGCCGCGGACTTCTGGTCGGATCGATTGGCGATTGTCAGTCCGCATCGCGCGCAAAACAATGCACTTCGCAATGGATTGCCTCTAGCATTGCGCGCTGACGCCTTCGTCGAGACCGTAGACCGGATCCAGGGAAAAGAGCGGGACGCGATCTTCTTGTCCTATTGCGTCTCCGACCCAGAGTTTGCGGTCACCGAAGCTGATTTCATATTTGCTCCGGAGCGCCTCAACGTCGCGATTACCCGAGCCCGCAAGAAGCTCGTTGTCCTCATCGGTCGACGCCTGCTCGACTCCGTTCCTACAGATCAGGAACAGATGGATAAGGCGGAGCTGCTTCGAGAATTCGCCATGACCGCTCCGATCCGCGGGACCGCGTTGATCGCCGACGGCGTCGGCGCCAGGGTCCCGATTGAGATCCGATCTTTCGGTTTCGAAGATAGTCCCGCGATCGAACCGTTTGAGCCGACCGAAGACGATCAGGCTTCGCAGGAAGACAATCTTCCGCGCGACCTCGACCTTCTGTTTCAGGCAGTTCAACAAGTTTCGCTCGTGGATCCGCACGGTAGTGCGACGATTGGGAAGATACAGCGCGCTCTTGCCAGAAAAGACAATGTCCTTCCGGGACTCGCAAAACTTCATGCGCTCGGATATCTCGGCCTCGAGCATCGACCTGGATCCTATGGTCACTTTTGGCGTGCCAAACCATTCGAGAAGCGCCGAAGAGTGTTTGATATCGACGTCGATACAGTCCGTCGAACGCTGAGGGACGTTATCGCCCGCAATACGGCCGGGCGCTCGCTGGCATTCTATGACAATGTCCGAAAGCCTTACGCCTGGATGGACGATGAGGGAACTGACCGCCTGCGGCCTCAGATCGACAAACTCCAAGAGGAGGGACTTGTTGCCTGGCGCGTCACCGGCACAACGCGTCTGCTTGAATGGATCGACAAAACGTCAGATTATAATTCGACGCCATTGGAAGCCCCCCCAGAGTTGGACGACAGCGACTTCGAGCTGCTCAACGCACTGGAAGATATCGAAGCCAAGCGGATTAACTTCGGCGTGTTCGAAGGATGGACCTCTGTAGTCGGACTTGCAGACAGCCTTGGACGTCCACGATTGGATGTTGCGGCTGCCTTGCCCAGATTGTCGGCCAATGGCTGGCTGATGATGGCCGGTGAAGGCAGGATCCGATCTCGTATGGCCGAACTCGCCCGTGAAATCCGTTATGTCAAGCAGCGTTTTGAAAACGATGATGCCGATGAGCGGCCTTTCCTCGTCCGCAGCCTCAAAGTCGAACTGCGTGATCGCGATAAGCCCGATCGCAACGTCTCGCTCAGAAAAACGATCGACGCATTCAAGAGCGAACTCGCTGCGCCCCACGCGGACTGTCTTGAAGCGCTGTTCTCCATGCTGGAAGATCTGTGGGGTCGCGATCCGCAAATTGCGGGTTTCCAGGCTCGAAGCCTCGAAGAGATCTCGCGGCTGTGGGGCAAAGGCCAAAGAGCCGCCCTGACGATCGCGGCAGACACCGGTTCGGGAAAGACCGAGGCTGCGATTTTACCGCTCATCGCCGGCGCCGCCGCCGATTACCTGTCGGGAAAGCGTGGTGTCCGTGCGATCCTCGCCTATCCGCGGGTCCGTCTGGCGACCAATCAAGCACAGCGCATCGCGAGCTATCTCTCCAAGTTCAACGACCAAGACCAGATGCCGTTGCTGACGCTTGGAGTTCAGATCGCGCAGGTTCCCCGCTCATTCACAAGCCTTCGCGACTATGACGTCACTGCTGGATGGAATGATCTCGGTGGCCAAGAATTCAGCTTTCCTCTCTTCAATTGCCCCCAGTGCTCTTCGGATTTGACGCTCAAGGCAGACGGAGGCAAGTCGAATTCAGATCGGATTTCTTGCACATCCTGCACCTGGTCTTTCGACGGATGGATTGGTTCTAAGGAAAAGCTGCAGCGCACACCTCCCGCATTCTTCCTGCCAACGACGGATTCGCTCCATCAGTGGATGCACGATCCGGGCTATGGCCGCATCTTTGGCGACGACCCGGATTGGCTGCCTCCCAAGGTTCTCATCGCTGACGAAATTCACCTCTATTCGCATATCCACGGCGCCCAAGTCGGATACACATTTCAACGGCTTGCCGCTCGGATCAGTCTGAACCGACCTTCCGATCCCATGTTGATGATCGGCATGAGCGCTACGCTTGGTGATCCGGGTGCGGCTTGGGCGAAGTTGATCGGTTCCGCTCAAAAGGCTGATTTGCTTACACCACTGGCGAACGAAAAGGCGCGCAACCCCAAAGGGCGGGAGTACTTCTATTTCGTCCAGCCAGAGGTGGAATCTCGAGGCAAGGACATCGCCGGAGCGTCCACGTCGATCCAATCGATCATGTGCCTCTCGCATGGGATGCGCCGCAGGACTGGCAAAGCCGGAGGGTTTCGGAGCCTCGTTTTCCTCGATTCCATCGATAAGGTTCGAAGATTGCATGCCGCCTATCAAGATGCGGAAAACCAAGCGCTGGCAAAGCTGCGGATTGCGGAATTTCCAGACGATTCAGTGACAGGGAACGAACGGACCGCGTGCTGTGGCGAACCCGATGGCTGTGATGCATTCCGCAATGGCGAGTGTTGGTATTTTGCGGCGAATGATCAAGCCCAGACTTCGGCCGGTGGCAGAAAGGTACCCGGTAGTCCGCTATCGGTCGCCAATCAACCCGTATTCTCCGGCTCGACCGGTCGGATTGAGACGCTCATCCGTTCCTCTGACATCGTATTTACGACATCGTCCTTGGAAGTCGGATATGACGATCCCGATATAACGATGGTCTACCAGCATTACTCTCCCGCAAATCTCGCGAGCTTTGTGCAGCGCAAGGGGCGCGGTGGGCGCGGCGCCGACGATCGTCCGACCACGGCCGTGACGTTGTCGATCTACTCCAATCGGGACACTTGGTGGTTTCGAAAACCGCGAGAAATGATTGAGCCCACCGGCTTTGAAACGCCGATGAACCCCGGCAACTTCTTCGTTCGCAGGGGCCATGTATTGGCGGCAACGCTGGACGCCTTGTCCAGGTATCAGCGTCAGCAAGGCATCCCGATCAACTATTGGAACCCACCGCCCGAGGCCATGGAAACCGCAAGCCAGTTTGTCGAAGCAATCTTCGGCGAACACGCCTGGCGCCAGTTCGAACAGGGATCCCTATCGACGCTATGGGATGCGGCCATCGCAAAGATCAAGGATCGTCACCGCAATGACGAGGCAAGGGATCTACGGGCACGTTGCGAATGGATCCCGGATCTATTGTTCGATACGATCAATCTGCCTCGCATCGTGGTCAATGTTGCCGGGAAGGAGGAGCGGCCTGAAGATGTCACGATCGGCCTAACGACATTGGCGCCCGGCAATGCGTCAAGACGTTATGATGGCACAGACGTGGTTTGGATCCCTCCCGTCAATGGCAACGAACCCTGGTTCTCACCGGCCGACTATGACGCTGGCTATCGCTCCAAACCTTTTGGCGAGGATGCCAAAGAGTGGCTGGACCGGCTTCCTGACGATGCGAACGGCCTGCTTAAGGATTTGGCTCCCGACTATTTCCGGCCTGGACGCGTCACGGCCGCCCGCCTCGGGCAAATGTTCGGGGCGACCTGGCAATCTGACTGGAGCATAGACGGCGCTATCGCCAGGATCTCGCCGGCAGGAACCGATAAGGCAAAGCGCGTCAGGCACGACTCGCGCAGCAGTTTGCGGGGTTTCCCGATCATCAAGAAACAGGACTCTTCCGCAAGATCGCTCGACGCTGGTCCCCTCACCCCCTGGATTGACCAGGTCCAGTTTTTCCAGGGTGACGGCATGGGCGGTCAGCGAACCGGCCTTGCACTTGCGAAGGTCTATTGGGGTGCCGATGCCGAGACCAAGCTTGAGGATCTGCGGCTTGATCCTGTAGCGTTCACGCAGACCTTTACGGCACCTGACGACCAGCGACCGATGCTGCATGGCTATCATGTTCAAACCGAGGGCGTGAGCTTGCGATTGAACGCAGCCGCCGTTGATAGAGCCGTTGATGCCGAACTAACCGCGCTCGACCACGATGAAAAGCTGAAGCGCTGGCGCTCGGGGCAGATGCTGCGCTTCTTGATTGAGAGCAAAGCGACCTTCGCCGGCGTGAATAGTTATGAGGCAATGCGCGGAGCGGAAATAATGGTCAGCGCCGCCGCCGATCCAGATCTGCGCCGCAAGGTCGCGCGATTGCGAACATTTTGGGGGGACAAAGCGCTCCGTGAACTCTTTGAAGAGACACGCACAACTCTGCTTTCTCAGCATCCTTTGCTTTCAGTGCAACGGGTCAATGCGGTCGCGACATCGCTTTCTGATCAGCGGTTTCAGAAGATTTTTCAGGAAGCGTTATCGGCCGTCTCCGACCCCGCCGTGTTCCGCCGTTATCTCAAAAGCCTGCTGATCCACAGTTTAACTAATCGCATCAAAGCTGCTTTTTCTCAGTTCGGCGGTGGCGACGAGCGCCGTGTTATCGCACACGCACGCTTGCCCATCCAGTTCAAGGAAGCACAAGACCTGGAAATTACCATCTGCGAGGCAGGTGCTTTCGGTGACGGGACAGCGCGGAGCTTTGTCGCGAACTTCCCAGAATTTCAGCGAGAGTGGGTCAACGGTTTTGGCCGATGCCCAAACGCCGAAGAAGACGCCGCCTTTCAACGCTTTCTCGACAATCGTAGGCACCATCTGGCGTGGCGAGAACTCGATCCGAACGACCCGACTTCGCTGGCGGCAATTTCGACAGCCTTAGAACTCGGCGACACGCCTGTTCCAAGTTCAATTCTCAGGGTGCTGTTCGGGACGGAAACCATCGGATCCGAGCGTTTCTCGCTCTACGATCTCTCCGACGCGGTTCAGCAGATCGAAGCCGGATTCATCGCGCAATCGCAAAGGCGCCCAACGGTATGGGAACTGGCCAGCGCCGCTGTCAGACAAGCTAGGCAGGAACCGGAAGGAGATTTGGGACGGCTCTTGGTTTGCTATGAAGGTCTTGAAGACGCGGTATTAGAGGAGGCGCTTAGTCCGGAGGGACGATTGACGGACCAAGTCGCCAGGTTGAACGGGACGTTGTGCTTCGATGGCTGCCGTGCCTGCGTTCATCAGCCAAGCGATATGATGGGCGACAACATGGTCGAGTCCTCGACAAGCAGAACGATGTTACAGCGTTTCCTTTGTACAGAAGCCTAAGAGGTCAGCCAATCGGGCGCACCTCAAAAAGGTCTAGCGCGTCGTGTTCCGCAAGCCAGCGCAAAACATCCGTGGTCACGGATCTAAGTCGCGCCTGGTTTTGAGCGAGGTCAGACAAGAAGCTGTCGACTTGCTCATCGGCAGTGAAGGAGGTTTTCTCCGATTCGAGGCGGGCGCGTGTATTGATGAGCTTGATGACCGCGTCCTTGAATTGATCGGTCTGCGCGATCGTCAGGCTCGCGTTGGCGTCCTGGCCAAGTTCAACCATTCGAGCACCGAGATTGCTGCCATGATCAATTTTCGATAGCAGTTGCCCGAGGGAAAGAAATGGCCGGTAATCCGCCGCCACCTCGTTTCGCCATCGTTGTCGCATCGCCGAAAAGGCGCCTGAGATCGTGGACTTAAAATGCGGCAGATCGCGCTCGATCTGGTGTAGAGAAGCGGCGTCGTCAGCGTTCATAAGCAATGATGCCATGGTCTGGGCGGCATCGTTCATTTCATCCATCTTTTCGACGACTTCAGGAACATTACCCAGACCTATTCGGTCGGCAGTCTCCAAAACCTCGGACAAACGCCGGGCGGCCGACCGAATATCGTTTAAAGACGATGCGACACGCGACAGGCTTTCACCGAGCGTCCGGCGCTCAAGGGCCTGAGGCAATTCCGGCAGAAGCTGCTCCAGTTCTTCGAGTATGTCAGCCATTTCGATCACCATGATCGCTCAGAATTTTGGAAACGGCATGGCCGGCCTCGTGGACTTGGGCGAGGGAAAATGAGCCCCGGCCGTCGCTGATACAGTCCTTGACGTGCCCGAGCAGTTGGCTCGTGGTTTGTTCACCCATCTTGGCCGCCTCCAGGAAGATTCCTAGGTCCTTGGATGGAGCAAGCGTGAGCTGCTCGAGACCCAGTCCGGCTCCCGCGCGTTGCTCGGCGACCAGGAGCATGAAATCTTCCACGGTTTGGTCCGCTTTCTCTTCAATCCGCACCTTTGCTCTGGAAAACTCGCCTTTCCAGGCGGAAACGCTTTCTGGAGCGGCCCGGGGCAATAGAGCGGTAACAGACGTAATCGCGGCGTCTACTCTTGCGAGGTGTGCCTCGACAGTCCTCCCCCGAAGGAGCGCCTGAAGACTTGCGGCGCGCGATTCAAGCTGCTGACGTTCGAACCGGGCGATCGGACCGATGCTGTGCTTGAAGTGAGACGCTATGTCTCGGATTGCATCGAACTCTGAAACACCGGTTTCTCCGGATTCCAACGGCGGTTCATCGAACCTTTGTGTCTGGCGTAGGCGCCTGATCGCTCCGGCGACCTTTGAGACGTCTGCAAGCCCGAAGCCCGAGGAAGCGCCTTGCGGCATCGAAATCATCGCGCGAAGGGCGTCGCGCAGTGTCGCGTGATGGGCTCTCGTCCTGTTGAGAAACTCCTGCCACGGCGCACAGCGCGTTGCAGGGTCGCTTTCATTCGGGGGTTCGTCGGACAGGATGCCCTGCAATTGAGCGTGATGCGGATCGTTTGGGTTCACTGTTCCGCGAAGCCACGCGCGAGCGACCAAGAGTTGCGTGATGAGGGGGATCGGGCTCCAACGGGAACCTTCGACTGTTCCGAGACGACGATCGGCAAACTCCGACAGGATACTTTCCAGTCTCTTTGTGAGGACGGCCAGCGAATGCCGATGGAAAACGACATCGTTGACTGACATGGTGGCATCGAGTTGAAGGCTGACAACGGCTTCGAGCCCGCGCCAAAGCCATTCCTCACGCGGGACTGTCAGATAGCTTCGCTGCGAATGACCTGTCCCTTCGATCTTCACCTGTTGCTCAGTCAGGATGCGCTTCTTCGTGTAGGGATCGAGGCCGACGCGACGGGGATCGATCTCTGACAGAATTTCGAACACCGTCATATTGTAGACGTTCGGATTCTGAGCTTCGCCGGTGCTTTCCCAGATCCTTATTTCATCGAGGCGCGACTGAAGGTCGGACTTCCCGATCAACCGCTTTGCAGAAGGTGGCTGTGGAATACGTGTTTGGGCCGGCGCCCTTTGTGTGAGAATTGCGCGTGTCGCGGGTGATCGAGTTTGGGCCGGCTCGCTGATATGCTCTTGCGAGGTAGCAAGAGGGTTGACGACGGGCCGGGCCGGAGCGGCCGGCTGCACCGACACCGGCCCCTCTTCGTCTCCGACCCATGGCAATCTCAAGGCATCAAAAAGCGACTTTCGCACGCCGGCGAAATGCAACTCACCGGACGCGTCCTTAACTGTATCGGCGCGTTCCTTGTCTCCCCAGTACGAGATGATCCGCCGCATTCTCGCATATTCGGTCGGGTTCTCCGAAAGACGAATTGTTAAAACGCTGGTTGCTCGGCGGCCGAGGTTGCGGCTTTCTGCCACCAAAGCGGCATTTTCCGTTAGCGCGGTTGGAAATTGACCATCGTTGATTGCTCGCACCTGAAGAAGATTGGGGCTTAAGACAGCCTGCAAAACGCCGCGCGGCGTTTTCCATGTCATGCCGTTATCATTATCGTTCAACGCCTCAAAAAAGTGATCGAGCGCGGCTTCGGTGAACGGAAACAAACCAATCCCTGAAGCGTCGCCAAAGGTCGCATGACAGCGTTCTCTGACCGGACAATGATCGCATCGGTTTGGAGGCGCCGCATTTCTATCTTGCCGGAGGTCGTTTCGCCACGTGTCCAACGATCCGGGACCGGCCCTGACTGCCGACAGATAACGCGACACGAACCGAACTCGATCGCCGCCATCTCTCAATGTTGCGACGTCCTGCAACTCCCCGTCCTGTTGCGCGGCGCCAAGATTGATCTCGTGCGTTATACGAGCGCGATAGTTGCCGTGCAGCTTTTTGTAGTAGCCCGGCGTGACGCCGACGACGGATATCAGCGGACACATATCGGAGGTACCGTCGGCTCCTCTTGTCTCGGCATTTGTGACAAGAACATCGATGAGGCTGTCGTCAATGCCTTCCCAACTCGTAATATCTTCCAACAAAAGGACGAGTCTCTGGCCTCGCTCGGCGAGCGCAACGCGGATTTGGCGAAACAGAGTCTTCAACCCCTCGGCGGAGACGCCGAGCAGATTTTGAACCGCGTCATTGCGACGCCGATTGAGTGCGGCGACGAGCTTCATGGTGGTTGCTATCTTGTCAGCCTGTTCGGCAGCGATTTCATCCGCGGTCCACCCGGATTGTCGAAGCTCCGCGATATATCCGGTCTCCTCGATGAGCCTCCGGGCCAAACGTTCTGTCGGCCCCTTGACACCACTATTGAAGACCGCGCCGCAGTGGTTTGCCAATTCCTCTATGTCAAAGACATTGAAACTGGCTGACTGCGAATTGCGCTCCGCCCCCTCCCCGTTGCCCTTTCCTTCCATCAATCCAAGGATGCGCGATGGGCCCTGCCAATGACGTTTGATGACCGGCAGATCGATGAGTTCTCCAGGTAGAAACGTACGACACCACTCAGCATCCTCGAGCGGAGGATCAAAATGGTCCGGATGAAGGGCGTTGGCCAGATTGCTTAGAAGCAGGTTGGCTCGGCCCCGGTCAGTGGCCCGATGGCGCCGCCCCATATTGTCGAATAGATCTTGAAATTCTAGCGGTAGGCGCTCGCGCATTTGCCGGAGGGCGCCTTCGAGGCTTCCGTCCGCGCGTTGCAACAACAGTTTCACGTCACTGTTGCTCGGCCACTTGATCGACAACCACCGGATCAGGTGCGATTTGCCCGAACCAGGTTCTCCCTGTACGACGCAAAACGCATGGCGACGAGTGCCGTCCGCGAGGACATCCAAGAGCGCTGTTTCGTCGCGACCTTCAATTTCACCTCCGTGACTGCCCGAAACCTCGAAATCGGCGATGGGAGAGTGCGTCGCGAGAAAAATTCCCTCGTGACCTTCCAAGGCCTCATTGCTGATGATGGCAGTTGCGTCCTCAGCCCGCCAGCATGCAATCATGGGCGCAGTCATGTCATGCACCTCCCTTGATTGTTACGGCATAGAATGCACTGACCTTGTGGGTGGCATTGGGGTGAAGGCGAAGATTGGATGACAGGTCTCCAAGCACATTAAGTTCCAGCATTCCCTCATCATGCAAATCACGCAAAGCTTCGGAAAGTACCGGGGAAAGTTGGCGCGGATCAGGCGTGAAATTGATGCGTCGCGCCGCATCCATGTACATTCGCCCGCCATCGATGAACGGCATTTTTTGGCGCATGATCCGAAGAAATTCCTCCGCCTCAATCGGAACCTCGCGATCGAGACCAAGTCGGGTTACCTCGCGCCGAAAGCGTCGTGACATGTCAATTTCGAATGAGGGGTTCGCGTTCAAATCTTCCATCAGACCGAGAAAAACAAGCCACCTGCGGACGAAGGGCACCTTGGTGGAATTCATTCGACTTTCCACATCGCCCTCTGCTCCAGAAGGAAGCGCGGCTTCGGCGTTGTCGGCGAACTCGGGATTTGTCATCCCCAACGGCCACCCGGCGGTCTGACGTTTGGCGGATTCGCACACTAGCCAGGCGAAAAGCTCGAGGAAAACGGCGTCCTTATCCTGAGATGGCAACTCGATCAGGTGGTGATACAGCCAGTCCGCCAGCTGGTCATAGGTATCGGGTTCACAGGTCGGGTTCAGCTGTAGTTCCGGCCCCACGAGCGTGACAGCACCCATGCTGGTCGCAGCGCCGAGAACCTGCCCAAAGGTGCCGGATTTTTCGCCAATGGTCTGGCCATCCTTCAAGAATTCGGGATTTAGCCAGGCTGCAGCGTCTGCACGGCTGATCTTTCCGTCGTGCTCGCGAAGGAGCGCGATAAGTGACCAGACCCGCTCCGACGTTCCCTGCGTTGAAGACAACATGCTCATGCTACGAAATCCATGATCGAAAAATGTCCCAGCGAATCTTCTAAATAAGGGGCTCGGACGGAAAGCGTCTGATCCAGCCGCCGACCATCGAGCTCGATACTGGGGCTGGTGACGATCAAAAGCGGTTCCGGCAATGCCCCGCGGTCTTTCAAACTCTTTATAATTCCAAGAACACAGGTTGAAACGTCATCGTTTGATCTGAGCAGAATTGCTGTCGGTATCTGAGCAAGCCCGGTGTCATTTGCGACGATACTGCTATGGTTGATGACCAGGCCAAGGCGGGCATCAGAGAATTTGAAAGCAACGGCACAATCCAGCGCGATATCGTCTGGAACGACAACCTGTTCTACACCCGATGACGACAGCCGAGCCATGAGCGGCGAGAGATCTTTACTGAAGGTCATGTCCTCGGGAATGATGAGAGTTGTCCCCGGCGGAAGTTTCAAAGCCGTCGCAAGAGGTCCCGCAGGCCAGATATCTGCGCTGTACCGTTGAAGTGGTTCAGCCACATACATCTCGCCTCTCGCCCGACATCCAGGGCATCGACCACAGGACGAAATTTCGTCGGAATACCTTTCTTGCAGGAGTTCGAAGACATCGCGCAAGACACAGACGTTTTGAGGCCGCCTCATGATGTCGATGAAATGCCGTACTTCTGTCCGAGCGCGTGCCTGCTCATTATCCCGAAGTGAGAATACGCGATCCCACACCTCATCAACGCCGGGCGCAAGAAGGCTAGGTTCGCGGATCTCGACATCCCAGGTGAACCGGTCGGGCTCATGTGAACATGAAATGACATCGAGCATTCTCGCGCGTTGAAGCAAATTGAGGATGCTCATGTTCCAGCGGCGGTTGAAATCGGTCGATAAGGTAATCCCATGTCGCATCGCGTCGAGGTCAATAGTCATGGCGCGCCGGTCACCGATCCAGCGACTGTTCGAACTTGCGTGAAGCATCGCGTCCCAGCGGGGCGTAGCGAGGTCCTTCGTAATCCATGAACTGGTTGCTGTGGAGCGGGCGTGGCTGACGTCGTCCTTGACCCCGTCTTTATCGGCATCCGTAAAGAGACAGACTGCAAGTCCTTGTCGCCCGTCTCGGGCCGCCCGACCGATCTCTTGATAGTAGCGAGCGGGGCTGTCGGGGAGGCAGGCGTGCACGACCGATCTTACGTTTGCTTTGTCGACACCCATTCCGAAGGCAGACGTAGCGACAACGATATCGATCTTATCATCGGCCCAATCCCTGACGATCTGGCTTCGTTCTGACGTGGAAGAAACCTCGCCGCTGAACAAAGCGATGCGCTCATAGCCTCGGTTTTTCAGGTGTGCGAAGAGTTCACTCGCGCTCAGTCGCAGATCGCTCGGGCCGCGATCAGCACCTTCATCACCAGCGAGTGTCGTGTAAACGATGAGCGGGCGGGGCGCTCGATCGATAACGAAGTCGAGGGCTTTGAGACGCGCATCTGCATCCCGATAACGTTGCACGACGATATCGAATTCCCGTCGCGGTGTTGCCGCGTCCACCTCGCCCCATCCGCGGGCGGATTTATAAGACGCGCGCAAAACTTCCCTCGCAGACGGAGGTAAGGTGGCCGACAAGAGAACACATTGAAGATCGCTGTTATGAGAACGAAGCTCGTGAACAAGACCCGGCAGACGCTGGAAGTCCGGTCGGAAAGACCGGCCCCAGCTCTCGATGATATGGGCTTCGTCGATAAAAACCGCCGAAATGTGGGCTCCCAGAGTTTCAAGCTTTTTAACGGGATTAGTCGCTGCTTCGATGAGGTGCTCTCGCACCGATCCAAGCGCGACTTCAGGTGACATGAAGAGTACCGGGATTTCACCGCGGCGAAATGCGTCGACAAGATTTGCACGATCGATCGGATTCATTCCACCGACCAGCGCCCGACTGGCCTCTAGTCCCGGCATCTGCGACAAGGTCCGCTCATGATCCAATGCCAGCGACACGGTCGGTGTTATGACAACAACGCATGAGCCCGGGGTTTCGTCACGCATTCGCGCTGCAGTCAGTTGGAAGAGCAAGCTTTTGCCGGATCCCGTCGGCAGGCAGACCATGAGCGACGCCCCTCTAGGCATCGTGACGAGAGAGCGGACTGCAGCCTTCTGGCCTTCCGAGCGATAATCCGGATGATCGGTATATTTCAGAAGGAGAGCATCTGGAGGCAAGTGATCGCGCTGGCGGCGAAGGGAGACATCCAAGTCTTGCGCGGTCCAAAATCCTTCGGGCGCCCGTTCATCTTGCTCGTCGAGCAAGCGGATCGCTGTCGATCCGACCGCAAGCCCAAACCGACTCGCCTTATCTGAGTCTTCGTCCGCAAATCTAGACTTGACGGCTTGGGTCTCTATTCTGCCGCCGTGGAGACGGACTAGAGAACGTAGCAAGGCGTATCTGTCGGCGGCAGAACTCGCCTGAGCTAGACACGACAACAACCGCGCTATCTCATCTTTGAGCCAAATCCGCGTTTCTGTGGAATCAACATTTGACATGAAGGCGAGCATAGCGAAATCGATGCTACTTCTGAGTTAATTAATTTCCTACTGCGTAGCATCAACCACAGCTGCACGCCTACCCACAGGTGGTACGATTTGATAGCGAACGAAGTAAGGGCGTTGATCGAGTGACGGTCGTTCGTGATGAGCGGTAGCCTTCAAAGGTGCGTCGCGGATCACAACCCCACCACTTCACCCTAATCGAGTTCGAGCGAACTCCGCGAAATATTGTGATTTCAAATCAAATGGTCGGAGGTTTGGTCCATAGAAAGTATTTCTGCGTCTGCAGATCTAAAGCCGTAGCCGCCCTGTATCACTAAGCGTGCTGCTTGCAGGTATTGAGTACGATCCCTGCCTATGCTTGCTTCGGCAAGCAGCAAAGCTGCATCGCAAGCTAGTAATCTGTGCCGAGAGGATTCAGCGACACCATGTATCGCATTCAATTTCCCTGAGTTGAACCTCGGGCCGTTCCGCCGCAATTTCTGTCGTTCTTGTTCGATCGCTAATGTGACAAGAGATACGAAGGACAGCGCAACTCCGTCCTCGCGTCGGACCATTTCCGCCTTCTTGAGGCTTTCCTCTGCGGCCGCCGGATCGCCGCGCAGACGGAAAAGTGCTGCTTGCAGCGTGTACCAGTCTAACATGTCATATGTACGCAAAGACGACGTCGCCTTTTGAATGTTATACTCTATGCAAGCAGCGGCAGTAGCTAGGTTCTTTTCCCCACCGACCACCGCCAATGCGATGCAAAAACTACGCCCCGTTTCGCCCGAAAGCACGGCGGGTCCGTCCGATACACCCCCTCGCCGAAAGTCCTCCGCGTTTATGGCTTGCTCGAATTCAAGCAAGGCAGCGTCCATCCGACCGACATTGGCGAGGACCTGCCCGCGCTTCGCCATTAGCCGCCGGCACGAAAGGAGTAGAGAATTGATGTGACGGCGTACCTTTTTTGTAAGCGCTGTGTAAGCGACTCGATGCTGTTCCAATGCGGCGACCACAGCGACCGCCTTGCTGGCGTATCGGTCCACGAAGGTCTCCGCGTGCGACAGTTCGCCCTCGCGCAGCAATACCGAAACGTAAACGTTGATGTGTTCGCTGTCAGCTTCGAGCGAGGCAGCAAGTTCAGAGATGTCCGCGTGATCAATCCAATTCGGACCACGGAGAATATCCAAAATCCTCGCAAACATCGTTCCCGTGCTCTCCGAGCCGCGATAGCGTTGGCGCCTTCTGATGGCGCCATGAGCTATTTCTATTAGCCCGGCTTGATTGGCGCAAACCGCAACATCGAGCAAGACATGGCTTGCGAACTCTGGACGCAACTCGGGTATGGGTTCGATCCTGTCGGGATCGCCCAACTCGCGGTCCACGAGAAAGTGCGAGAGAAGCGAAAGTTTCTGCTCGAAATCGCCGAATTGACGAGTCAACATGCGCTCGTCATTGTCCTTGCCAACACGGCTGAGCATCACGGTATGAAACGTTGTGTTGGCGATACTGTAACGCGATCGGATCGCGATTGGATCATCGAGGAGCTTCAACAGTATGGCGGGATCGAACGGACTATCCGATTTTGATGGTAGAAAATGATCTGCTCCCACTGGGACGGGAAGATCGGGCGCCATGTAATACAAATCCATCATATGCTGGAGCATATCTTGGAAGTCGGCCAGATTGGCGGTGGTAGGCACGAACGACCTCGAAAAGGCTGACGGCAACCGGGACAGTGCCGCCTCCGCCAATCGTCGATGGATTGTACGAGCACCCTCTTCTCCTAGGATCCTCGGCACCGAGCGAACCAAGGCCATCTTAACTCGAGCGTGTAGCTCGACTGTGTGAGTGTCGTGATTTATAAATGGATGCAGCGGTTTCCCAAGTGCCGTCCGGACGTCCATGATCGCATCGTTGCTATCGATGCTCGAAACCTTTAGTCCATCCTGTGTAATCAGTCCGCGAACTAACTTGACGCAGTTCTCGATGCTCAGCCCGCTTTGGCTCAGCGCGAGTACTGCACCTGTGAGGTAAGTTGTCGATCCAAAATCGCACAGCTGGCCTACAAGTTCCTCGAGTTCCTGTGATCGCGGATCCTTCGTTTTGTTACCTGCGTCCTTGCTCTGATTGATACGGCGGGTCATCGCGAGCAATTCCGGCGGACTGATCGGCGCCACCCTATGCGCCGAAACGTATGCGCCGATCTTGATTGGATCACCTCCGAGACTGCGGGCCGCAGATCGGGCGGTCAGGCTATCGATCCTCATACCTTTAACGAGAAACCAGACGACGTCAGTTTGGGAGAGTTCTCCTAACGCTACATCCATGGAACGGGTCTCGCCCACAATCCTTTTTAGGCTTTCGAGAAGCGGCTGCCTCGACGAACCGACCCCGCCCGTTACCACGAGTTTCAGCCCACCGCCCTTTTCGAAGGCAGAAGAGAGCCGACTAGCCAATTCCCCTGCCATCGCTGGAGCGGACTGCGAGGAAGGATGGTAGAAGTCGTCGAGAACCAGGATTGTCGGAATCACCCTTACCACCTCGGCCAACGCTCGGCCCCGAAGCCTACCGTCAATCTGGCCAATGGCATCTCTGATCGCCGTCTCGATTTGTTCGGTCGATCGGTTTCGGCACGAAATCGCTATCGCCAGCCTTGTTCTGGAGTCAGCCTTCAACGCCTCCGAGACTAAAAGGCTGGCGAACGAAGATTTTCCGTACCCAGAAAGTCCCTTGATCGCCACCAGCGCTGGCCCCGGAGAAATAAGCAGCTTTACTGCGGCTTTTAGTAGTTGATCCCGGCCAGGCTCACGAAAGAATTCATTTGGATCCGGTAGAGAACTCGGTTGCTGAGGCTTCGGCAACTCCTTGGCGACCGAGGTCAGACTGGCTTTCCGAGTGGGATTTTGCTTCACACGCAGCTTGGCGAGGTTCTTTTCTACGGATTCCATACTGGGCATCGGATAATAGAACCAACTATCCGGAATATTCAGAACGGTTGCCGCTGCAGCAATTAATTCCGGCCTGAATTGCCTGACGCCTGTTTCCATCTGCGAGATGGACGTGCGGATCGCATTCTTCCTACGCACCCCGCGCTTGTCGGAGACGAGTTTCTCCATTCGTATGGCAAGATCGTCCTGCGTGAAGCGCCAACTTTCGCGCACCAACTTGAGCATCTTGCCATATGAAAATTCCTCCATGAATGCCCTCCAAATGCCTGTTATACCTGCATAATATATGTCAAAATTTGTTACAAGGGCGCTACAAAAACACAACAAGAATATCTCATGATTTTCTAGCTAGTCTTGTCCTCTTGAGCTGATAGCGACAACAGGTGGTAAGCGCGCGCCCCGCAAGAAACGGCAGCGCTTTCAGCTGTCGGCGCCCTGTATCCAACCATTTGAATTGCTACCGATATTCAAAAAAGCCCCCCTTACTCCTTCGGAAGCCTTTGCGAACCTCCTTGTGACAACAGGGAGAACGGAAATGAACTTTGCACATGCACACGCCATCGCTCGCAGTTGCACCTACGTCGCAGCCGGTCACTGCGCTTTCGACGCTGCCAAGATTATCGGATTGATTGAGACTGTTCTTCACGATTATCCGACAATCGAGCCCGCGCTCCTTTGCGCGGCCACTATCGGCCTGGTCTGGCACGTGGTAATTCACCACACACGGCTAGCGATCTTGCTCGCGGCTTCGCACGCCTTCAATCTCGCGGTGGGGTGGCTTCACCTTGCACTGTCTGCGCATCTTATCGATCATTCATGGCACTCCGTGCTGCAGTCCCCCATAGTGTACCTTGTGCTGGCCGCCGCGTCGGTATCGGTCATCGTCGAGCTCGCAACTCGCAGGATGGTAAGGACTATCGTCAGCTTTCGTCGCTGGCTCCGTGGACGAGACCTTTGGTAAGCAATCGAAATGTGCCTGCTGCCGGTTTCATAGACATCGAGTTAGGCGTTCTTCCTGAAATCGGAGTCCGTCTTGAGAAGGTTCGAATTTGCCAGAGCCCGAAAACATCATCGAGAAAGCCCCGTGCACCAGCACTATGTCTGGAGACATTGTCTCATGGCCTGGAGCAAGGTGAGGGTTGTATGGTGTTACCGCCAGTCCGACAAAACGTTGCTTCCGCAATTCGCGAAACTTCGGCAACAGTCGGTATTTTTATCGTGTCGAAGAACTTAGCGACCCCGAGATCGCGTATCTTCGGGACCAGGCGAACGGACGATAACGAACGCCGGTTGCGTCCTAAACTGCGAACTCGTTGACATGTTCACGATGGTCTCCAATTTGCGGAACATGATCTTTACGCAGATGAAGCTGCCGAGATAAAGGCTCGGCTTCTCGAAACCAAGAGAGGAATGGCCGAACGATGGCACTGGCGAAATGCCGCGTGAATTTTCCTCAGTAGGAGGAGTATTGCTCCGGTACTGACAATCCCTCTCAATGCTGTTTCAGAGCAACCAGTTAACCCCTTTGAGGGTAAGTGTCGTTTTGCATTTGATCGCAAGACTGCACATCCAGTAATCTCAACAAGATAGCGCGGCGCTTGAATGGAGATCGGGTACTTAATTTGAGATTCGCCGGTTTGATTTGGCCCTTAATGTGAGATTCACCGCGTAGTAAAAGGTGACCACCGGTGGGCCAAGCTTTATCGAAAATGCGAAATATTACAGAACGTTATTTCCGAATGGGAGAGAGTCAAGCGCCGAAAATCGAACCGGCGAATCTCGAAATAAGTGCCATGAGCTGGCACAATGGGCGCATTCTTACAGTTAAATGCCAAACGACATCCGCTGTTATAATTAAGCGGAGACGAGCATGACGAGTTTGCCGATGGAGAACACGGTTCTCCCTCAAATTATCAACAACTGGCCTCATCAGGACTGCGCCCGATCTGTCATCAACTTGATGGTGGATCAAAGCTATAGCGCCAAAAGCATTCAATCGACGATCCAGACCATTTCAGCTTTTGTCGAGTGGAAGAAGGATTGCCGGAACGGTGATCCGGCACTGGTTCTTTACGGTGATTTCGACCGCTTCTTGGCATGCCGTGCCGCCGCAGCCAGGTTGCGACACGGAGAGCGCCGTTCGATCGAGCGCTTGAGGTCAAAGCTCATAGAGATGGGCTTCGTGTATCAAGCACCGCTGGCCGTTCACCCGATTGATGATCTTGCCGGCCGGTTTGCGACTGAACTCCGCCGCAGGGGCTACGCTGCAGCGACAATATCGGCTCACCTCAGATACAGCAGGTTGTTCTTGCGCGGGTCATGGAGTGATGGGCAGGGGATAACTCAACTCCAATACGATGATATTCGCGACTATCTAGCTAGCCAGTTTGAACGCCACACCCCCGCGACGGCCAAGATCATTTCATCCAGACTTCGGGTCTTTCTCCAGTTTTGCTGGAGCGCAGGAGTTACAGAACTCGATCTCGCCCAGGCTGTCCCGATGGTCAAAAACCACCGACTATCGTCCTTGCCGTCGTTCATGAGTGCTGATCAGCTCGACCGCGTTCTGGATGCTTGCGATCGGGCCACCGTTGCAGGCCGTCGAGATTTCGCGATCCTGATGCTGATGTCGCGACTTGGCCTACGCGCTAAAGAAGCCGCCCTATTGTCGTTGGATGACATCGACTGGCACCTCGGCCTTATTCAAGTGCATGGTAAAGGCGGCCGGATAGCGGCAATGCCGCTCCCAGAGGACGTCGGTAGAGCCATCGCGGATTACATTGTAGATGGACGCCCCCGATCCGGGGCACGGACCATTTTTCATAGGGTCGAGACCCCCTGCACACCGTTTCTAACCGCTACGCCTGTCATCCTAATTGCCAAGAGGGCTTTGAAGCGTGCCGAGATTACGGGGCTCCGCTCTCATCACGCTCATATATTCCGACACACGTTTGCGACGATGGCGATCCGTTCTGGCGTAAGCCTCACAGAACTGGCTCAGGTCCTTCGGCATAAGGAGCCAGACACAACGAGAATCTACGCGAAGCTCGATACCGAGGGGCTTCGATCAATTGCGCGGCCTTGGATGGGAGCATGCCTATGAGCAACATGCTGGCATCCCTCGAGCAATACTTGACGCTGCGGCGATCCCTTGGCTTCAAACTTAGCAGCCAGGAAAGCCGATTACGTAATTTTGTCGCGTATGCACAAGCACGGGGCCAAGACCACATTACCGCAAAGCTCGCCGTCGAATGGGCGGAGCACCAATGCGGGCCGCGGACTTGGTCATCTCGACTGTCAACGATCAGGTCCTTCTCACGCCATGTCGCGTTGAATGACCTGAGGACCGAGATTCCACCTTCCGGCATTTTTCCACCGCAGCGACGGGCCCGGCCCTTCATCTATTCCGACGCTCAAGTTGCCGATCTTCTCAATGCAATGCCTCGCCTGCATCCGGGCAGCTTTCGAGGCGTGACCTATCACTATTTCTTTGGATTGCTCGCATCGACAGGAATGCGGTTTTCCGAGGCCGCGCGCCTTTTACGAGAGGATGCCGACATGGGTACAGGAACATTGACTATCCGTCAGACCAAGTTCGGCAAGAGCCGATACATACCGTTGCATCGCAGCACCTGGGACGCGCTCCGCCGATATTGCGATGAGCGGGATTGCTTGCCGACACGGCGCGCGAGCAGGTTCTTCTTCACTGGGGATCGTGGCCGAGGTCTGAACCATGCCAATCCCCATTTTTCTTTTATTCTCTGGACCCGTGAAGCGGGGCTGCGTGGAGCTTCAGAGGCAGAAGGGCCGAGGATTCACGATCTTCGCCATACCTTCGCAGTGCGCACGCTGCTGGACTGGTACAGGAACGGCGAGAATGTCGATCTTCGAATCCCGGAACTTTCGACATATCTCGGTCATGGCAAGGTTGCCGATACATACTGGTATCTGAGCGCGCATCCCGATCTTCTGGAGGAAGCCAAACGCCGTCTGGACGCGCGATGGGAGACGGCACGATGACCAGCTCGCTCCCACGGCTTATCGAGCGCTTCTTCACGCAGCGGCTGATGCGCCAACGCAATGTCAGCATGCACACCGTCGCCTCCTACCGCGACACCTTCAAACTCTTTCTGAGGTTCGCCCACCGCAAGACGGGCAAGCCGCCATCATCCCTGACGCTTGAAGATTTCGACGCAGAGCTCGTCACAGCCTTCCTGGATGACCTCATCTCAGAACGACGCGCGGGCACCACCACATACAATCTCAGGCTCACCGCTATTCGAGCGTTCTTTCGGTTCCTTGCTTTCGAGGAGCCTGCCTTTAGCCACCAGATCCAACGCGTGCTTGTTATCCCCGGCAAAATCGGCGCGAAGCGCGAGGTACAGTTCCTCGTCCGGGATGAGATCAAGGCGCTCTTGGCAGCACCGGACAGGCGATTATGGATCGGTCGCCGCGACTACTGCCTCCTTCTTACGGCCACTCAGACAGGCATGCGGCTCTCCGAACTGGTCGGGCTTGATCGCAGCGCCGTGACTCTGGACGCCGGCGCCCACATTCGTTGCTTCGGAAAGGGACGGAAGGAGCGTGTCACACCACTGACCAAAATTCTGAGTGCTACGCTCAAACAATGGTTGGACGAGCCAAGACCGGAGACTTCCGACATCCTCTTCCCAACCGTGCATGGATCTCGGATGAGCCCGGACGCGGTCCAATATCTGCTGGCGAAGTATGTGAAGCAGGCGGCACAACAATGCCCCTCACTGCGAGCAAAACGAGTATCACCGCACGTTCTTCGTCACAGTGCCGCAATGGAATTGCTGGATGCCGGCGTAGACAGCACAGTGATTTCGCTATGGCTGGGGCATGAATCGACACGCTCCACGCAGGCCTACCTTCACGCGCATCTCGCAATAAAGGAGGCGGCGCTTGCGAAGGTGGCCCCATTGAACGAGCAGCCCTTCCGCCGGTTTAAAGCTGGTGACAAGCTATTGTCGTTTCTCGACAACCTGTAGCAGCACAATGGCGCCGCTGGTCGTTTAGCGGCGCCATCATCTCGTGGCATCGTGCCGCTTGACTTCAACAACATATCCATTATTCTGGATATATGGAAAGCAATAGCGCGATTACGGCCCTCGCGGCCTTGGCACAGAACACCCGCCTCGAGACATTTCGGTTGCTCGTCCGGCACGAGCCGGATGGCATTCCGGCTGGCGAACTCGCCCGGCTCCTCGATGTCCCGCAGAACACGATGTCGGCGCATCTTGCGACGCTGTCCCGTGCCGGGTTGGTCAAGAGCGAGCGCCAGAGCCGATCGATCATCTACCGGGCCGACCTCGACGGCCTGCGCGACCTGACACTATTCCTGCTGAAGGACTGCTGCGGCGGTTCGACGGAGCTTTGCGCACCCCTGATCGCAGAACTGACGCCATGTTGTGCGCCGGGAGCGAAGCCATGTTGAGCGCGATCGCATTGCACGAAGTGGCCGGTAGCGACGCTCGTCTCCGCGACGCGCTCCGTGCTGCGGATCTCCCGACCGATGACATTGAAGACGATGGACGCGCCTTCTTCGAAGCAGTCTCAGGCGACGGCCAAACGATCGGATATTCCGGCCTCGAACGCTGTGACGGCGACTACCTGCTGCGATCTGTTGTCGTGCTTCCGACGCATCGGGGTCATGGCCTGGGACAAGCGATTGTCGAGGCGACCCTGCGGAACGTTGGCAGCGGCGGCGATATCTTTCTGGCGACGACGAGCGCCACGTCGTTCTTCTCGAGCATCGGGTTTTCAGAGGTGCCGCGGGCCGAAGTGCCGGCCGCGGTGCTTGCGACCCGCCAACTGTCCTCCATTTGCCCCTCGTCGGCGACCATCATGAAGCGCAACAGGCCTCTGACCTAACACGGACAACGACCATGACTGACAAGACCTATAACGTGCTGTTCCTCTGCACGGGCAATTCCGCTCGCTCTATTCTCGCCGAATCCATCCTCAACAAGGAGGGCGGCGGTCTCTTCAAGGCGTATTCCGCCGGCAGCCAGCCGAAGGGTGAGGTCAATCCTTATGCCCTGAAGGAACTTGAGACGCTCGGCTATCAATCGACCGGTTTCTCCTCGAAGAGCTGGGACGTGTTCGCCGCATCTGGCGCGCCGGAGATGGATTTCATCTTCACGGTTTGCGACAGCGCAGCCGGCGAGGCCTGCCCGGTCTGGATCGGCCATCCGATGACTGCCCACTGGGGTGTCGAGGATCCGGCGGCCGTCGTCGGCACTGAAGTCGAGATCCAGCGCGCTTTCGCTCAAGCTGCACGGTTTCTGAAGAACCGGATCAGTGCCTTCATCAACCTGCCCATCGCCTCGATCGACCGCCTGGCCCTTGAACAACACGTTCGCCAGATCGGTTCATTGGAAGGCGCGTCGGTCAAATCCGCGAAGGCCGAGTAAGATGTCGACATTTGAACGATACCTGACCGTCTGGGTCTTCCTCTGTATCGCCGTCGGCGTTGCCCTCGGCCACCTGATGCCTGGCGTCTTCCAGATCATCGGCGGTGCCGAGGTCGCCAAGGTGAACATCCCTGTTGCCATCCTGATCTGGCTGATGGTCATACCGATGCTGCTGAAGATCGATTTCCGGTCGATGGCGCAGGTCGGCTCCTACTGGCGCGGGATCGGTGTCACGCTGATCATCAACTGGGCGATCAAGCCGTTCTCGATGGCGTTGCTGGGTTGGCTGTTTGTCGGCTGGCTGTTTCGGCCCTATCTGCCGGCAGACCAGATCGACTCCTATATCGCAGGCCTGATCATTCTTGCTGCGGCACCCTGCACGGCCATGGTCTTCGTCTGGTCAAACCTGACACGGGGCGAGCCGCTGTTCACGCTCTCGCAGGTGGCTTTGAACGACGCCATCATGATCGTCGCCTTCGCGCCGATCGTCGGCCTGCTGCTCGGCCTATCGGCCATCACCGTGCCGTGGGCGACGCTTGCCCTGTCGGTCGCTCTCTACATTGTCGTGCCCGTCATCATCGCGCAGGTTCTCCGGAGCCGCCTGACCGCCGACGGGACCACTCTGGCACTCGATAGCCTCCTTGCCAAGCTCCAGCCGTTGTCGCTGGTCGCGCTGCTCGCTACCCTCGTGCTTCTCTTTGCATTCCAGGGCGAGCAGATCATCGCGCAGCCGACCATCATCGCTCTGCTCGCGGTCCCGATCCTGATCCAGGTCTATTTCAACTCCGGTCTCGCCTACATCTTGAACCGGATGTCGGGAGAGCGCCATTGCGTCGCCGGACCCTCCGCACTCATCGGAGCGAGCAACTTCTTCGAACTCGCGGTCGCCGCCGCCATCAGCCTGTTCGGATTTCAGTCTGGTGCGGCACTCGCCACCGTCGTCGGAGTTTTGATCGAGGTGCCGGTGATGCTGTCCGTCGTCTGGATCGTGAACCGCTCGAAGGGCTGGTACGAAGCATCGCCCGCTGTCGCCCGCAACACCATCACCGAGAGGATCTGACTATGGACGTTACCATCTATCACAACCCGGCCTGCGGTACGTCGCGGAACACGCTCGAGCTCATCCAGCATGCTGGGATAGAGGCTACCGTCATCGAATACCTGCAGAACCCGCCATCGCGCGAGAAGCTTTCAAAAATGATCGCGGATGCCGACCTGACGGTCCGTGAAGCGATCCGTGAGAAGGGCACGCCCTATGCGGAACTCGGCCTCGACAATCCTGATCTGACCGATGACCAGTTGCTGGATGCGATGCTCGCCACCCCGATCCTGATCAACCGACCGTTCGTGATCACCCCCATGGGCACGCGGTTGTCGCGTCCCTCTGAGGTGGTTCTGGACATCCTGCCGGCCGATGCCTTCAAGGGACCGTTCACCAAGGAAGACGGCGAACAGGTACTCGACAATGAAGGAAAGCGCATTGTCTGAGACATTCCCCGCACTGCACGACGACCATGTTCAGCCGATCGCCCCAGAATCCCTGCGGCCAGCATTCTCGACGCACAAGCCCAGAATCCTGGTCCTCTATGGATCGCTTCGGGAAGTGTCTTATAGCCGTCTCCTTGCCTTCGAAGTCCGTCGGCTGCTCGAACGCCTCGGATGCGAGGTGCGGATATTCGACCCGGCCGGGCTGCCGCTTCCGGATGAGGCACCCGTCAGCCATCCCAAGGTGCAGGAACTGCGTGAGCTTTCCCAATGGTCGGAAGGCCAGGTCTGGATCAGCCCGGAGCGCCACGGCGCGATGACAGGCATCATGAAGGCGCAGATCGACTGGATCCCGCTGTCGCTCGGCTCCGTCCGCCCCACACAGGGCAAGACGCTGGCGGTGATGGAGGTTTCCGGCGGCAGCCAGTCCTTCAACGCTGTGAACCAGTTGCGCATCCTCGGGCGCTGGATGCGGATGATCACCATCCCCAATCAAAGCAGCGTTGCGAAGGCGTTTCAGGAATTCGACACCGATGGCCGGATGAAGCCGTCGTCCTATTACGACCGCGTCGTCGACGTCTGCGAGGAACTGGTGAAGTTCACCATCATGACCCGCGACGCCTCGTCTTATCTGACCGATCGCTACAGCGAGCGGAAGGAACAGGCCGCCGAGCTGGAGAAGCGGGTCTCACTGAAGTCGATCTGACTGCCTAGACCGTTGCGGTGGCTGGCCGCCTACAGGATGCAGCCACCGCAACGAATGCCGCGATGCTGACCGCGCCGAGACAAGCGTTTCCAATGAGTGACAGGCTCAGGCCCAGGTTCTCCATCGCCGCCGCGAACGCGAAGGGTGCGCCGGCTCCGAGCGCCAGTCGAGCCGCCGCCATCTTGCCCGTGATCGCCCCATATCCTTCCGATCCGAACAGATAGAGCGGCAGGCTTCCCTGCGCGATGCTGTTGATGCCGGAACCGAGCCCGAGGCAGATTGCAAACGCGACGGCCCCCGGCAGCCAGTCTCCACTTGCCAGCAGGATCAGGATGCCGAACACGATCAGCACTGCTGACACCACCGCGAGTGCCGGCGGCGAAAGGTTCTTTCCGAAGACCATGTTGATCAGGCGGCTGGCGACCTGTGCCGGGCCAAATAGGGATCCGATCACCACGGCTGCGGCACCCAGTCCGATCGATCCCAGCATCGGCACCATATGGGCAAGGATCGCGGCAAGCGTGAACCCCAGAAGCGCGAAGGCAAACGACACCATGATCATGCTTCGACTGCGTGCATCGTGGGGGACTGCCCCGATGACAGCTTCGCGAGGCCGGGCGGCCGCATCCGCACTCGATCCGGTTTTGCCGGCACGCATGATCCAGAAGTGAAGAGGCATGCAGAGGAAAAGATTCAGCGCTGCGAAGACCAGATAGATCTCACGCCACGACATCCATCCAGAAAGCGCGGCCGAGATCGGCCAGAAGATCGTCGATGCGAACCCGCCGATCAGCGTGAGGTAGGTGATGCTCCGGGATGCGGTGCGGGGATTGCTCTCGACCAATGCCGCGAATGCCGCCTGATACTGCACCATGCCCGATGAGACCTCGAGCAGGATGATGGCGATGGCGAACACTGCGACCGAGGGAGACCAGGCGCATAATGCGAGCGTCAGGGCGGCGAGAACCGAGCCGATCGTCATGATGGTGGCCGCGCCGATCCGATCCATCTGCTTGCCGAGATAGGTGGCAGACAGGCCGCCTATGAACAGCGAAACGGAGAAGACCCCGAACACCTGGGAAAGCGAAAGGCCGAGGTCGGCCGCCATGCCGGGAGCGAGGATGCTAAAGCTGTAATAGAGAGTGCCGTAGCCGATGATCTGCGTGATGCCGAGCGCGGAGACGATTCCCGCGAGAACCTGTCGACTATGCACCTGCTACCTCACCAGCCGGACTGCAGCATCCTTCGCTCTTCTCGACATTCTCCCGGATTGCAGGGTGCCCGGCACAGCAATCCTCCATCAGGAACTTCACGAGATCGGCCAGGCTCTCGTAACTGGCGCTGTAGATGATCGAGCGGGATTCCCTTCGCTGAGAGATCAATCCCGACCGCTCAAGCTCTTTGAGATGGAATGAGACATTCGTTGCGGAAACGCCCATGCGCTCGGCGATCACCCCTGCGGCCAATCCTTCAGGCCCAGCGACGACCAGCGCCCGGACGATGGCAAGGCGCGTCTCCTGGGACAGCGCTGCGAATGACGAAAGGGCTTGACGCTCATCCATATTTCAACAATCCTTGAACTATTGGATAGAGGGATAACTCACATGAACGCGATCGACAAGTCAGTTTCGACGGACATCAGTCTCGGCCATCTCCTCGATGTGCTTTCGGTGGCGCCGGATGCCCCGCTGGTGTTCAGTTATGATGGCAGTCCCGTCCGGCCTGGCTATCACGTCACCGAGGTCAAGGCTGGGATGTTTTCGGCACTCGACTGCGGTGCGAACCCGGAAGCATGGTCGGAGATCTTCGTCCAACTGTGGGATATCGATGAAGATAGTCGGACACACATGCCGGCCGGCAAGTTCTCGGCGATCATCCGCAAGATAGCAGACCACGTGCAGCTTGAGCCAACGGCCAAGCTGACATTCGAGGTCAGCGACGGAGAACGGCCGATGGCCCTCTACTGCGCGGCCGCGCCGCGGCTCGTCGCCGGTTCCTTCGAGGTTTCCCTTTCCGCTCGGCCGGCGAGCTGCAAGCCGAGAGATCGGTGGCTGGCGGAGGAACAGGCCAAATCATCCTGCTGCGGGCCGACAGCCAATGAGTCGAAGTGTTGCGGATAGTCAAACTCGTCAGCTTTTAATCGCCGATATTATGCCGAACTTGCTGGGCGATTTTACTTGAAATCTCGAGCCTTAGGGAACGGGCTCGGCATAGTATCCGGCTCGGGATAAGTGCCTTTATGCCGAGTTCGGCATAAGGGAATGAACATGTCGCGCGGGTTGGCAACCTGCTTTGGCGTGTCACGTGGATCAGGGCCGCCGCCATGAGCGAGCTCGTCTCCCCTGCCGGCCGGCATTTTGAACTCGGCATCCCGGTCGGCCAAGCCCGATAGATCAGCGGTCAGGTCAAATAGCTGGCGCGCGATGAGATGCACGACTTCGCCTTCCCGCTGTATCTTCCCTTGGATTGCCATCATGGATGATCCCAGAACGATCCGTCGGCTTTTCTCGAACAGTTTTGGCCAGACAACGAGGTTGGCCGGACCGGTCTCGTCCTCGATGGTGATGAACATCACACCTTTCGCGGATCCCGGCTTTTGTCGAACAAGCACGAGGCCCGCGGTATAAACCCATTGACCATCGCGTGCATTCATTGCTGCGGCGCAGGTGATGATGTTGCGGGCCGCGAGATCCTTGCGGAGAAACGCGATCGGATGCTGTCGCAATGTCAGGCCTGTATGGCCATAATCCTCAATGACGTTGTGCCCCTCTGTCATTTGCCGGAGCGCAACCTCGGGCTCGTTCTGCTCGGCGATCGTTGCCATCTCGCGCTCACCCGCCGCGGCGAACAGCGGTAGCGGTTCATCCCGCAGTGCCTTGATGGCCCAGAGCACATCACGGCGCTCCAGCCTTAGGGACGGCCGGTATGCGTCCGCTTTTGCGAGTTGCACGAGCGCTTCAGTCGGCACACCGGAGCGTCGCCACATATCATCGACGGAAACAAAGTCGCTGTTCATTCGTGCTGCAACGATCCGCGCCGCGTCGGCGATCGCCAACCCCTTCACTCGGCGGAATCCGAGCCGAACTGCATGCTGATCGGTGTTGCCGATCCGCTCCAGCGTACAGTCCCAGCGAGATCGATTGATGCAGACGGGCCGGACCTCGACGCCATGGGCGCGGGCGTCACCGACGATCTGGGCGGGAGCATAAAAGCCCATAGGCTGCGAGTTGATCAGCGCCGCACAAAACGCCTCTGGATAGTGGCATTTGATAAAGTTCGAGGCGTAGGCGATCAGCGCAAAGGAAGCCGCATGGCTTTCTGGAAAGCCATAGGACCCAAAGCCTTCGAGCTGCGAAAACGTCTTCTCGGCGAATTCCGCCGTGTAGCCGTTCTTCACCATGCCGGATACCAGCTTGTCCTTGAACTTGCTGACGCCACCGGTGAACTTGAACGTCGCCATGGATTTTCGCAGCTGATCGGCCTCGCCGCCGGTAAAGCCGGCACACACCATGGCCACCCGCATCGCGCTCTCCTGAAACAGCGGCACGCCGAGGGTCTTGCCGAGCACTTCCTCCAGTTCTGGCGTCGGATAGACGACATCCTCCTTGCCTTCGCGCCGCCGCAGATAGGGATGGACCATATCGCCCTGGATCGGTCCGGGCCGAACAATCGCCACCTGGACCACGAGATCGTAAAACGTCCGGGGTTTGAGGCGCGGCAGCATCGCCATCTGGGCGCGGCTTTCGATCTGGAAGGTGCCGAGCGTATCGGCCTTGCGGATCATGGCATAGGTCGCCTGATCCTCCTGCTCGATCTTCGACAGGTCGAGATCGCGATCCTTATGCTCGCGGATCAGATCGAATGCCTTGGCCATGCAGGTCAGCATGCCCAAGGCCAAGATGTCGACCTTCATAAACTTCAGGGCTTCCACATCATCCTTGTCCCACTCGATGATTTGCCGGTCCTTCATCGCCGCCGGCTCGATCGGCACAAGGTCGTCAAGCCGGTCATGGGTCAGAACGAAGCCGCCCGGATGCTGGCCGAGATGGCGCGGGGCGCCCATCAACTGCTGGGCCAGTTTCAGGGTGAGGACCAGGCGGCGGTCATCCGGATTGAGGTTGAGCTCGCGGATATTCCTGTCCGGCACTTCCTCCGACCATGACCACATGCCCGACGACAAAGCCTTGATGACATCCTCCGGCAGGCCGAGCGCCTTGCCTACGTCGCGGATGGCGCCCTTGGCGCGGTAGCGGGTGACGGTGGCGCAAAGCGCCGCCTTCTCGCGGCCGTAGGTCTTGTAGATCCACTGGATCACCTCTTCGCGCCGCTCGTGCTCGAAGTCGACATCGATATCCGGCGGCTCATCGCGCTCCTGACTGACAAAGCGCTCGAACAGAAGGTCGTTGGTTGATGGATCGATCGAGGTGACGCCGAGAATATAGCAGACGGCGCTGTTGGCGGCCGAACCGCGGCCCTGGCACAGGATCCCTTGTGATCGGGCGTAGCGCACGATCGAAAAGACCGTCAGAAAATATGGCGCATACTTCATCGTGCGGATCAGATCGAGCTCGTGGCGCACGGTTTTCAGCACATCCGGCGGCAGGCCTTCGGGATAGCGATTGGGGATGCATTCCCAGACGTAATGCTCCAGAGACGCCTGGGCATCCTTGCCCGGCACGATCGCCTCCTCAGGGTACTGATAGGTCAGCTCCTCAAGCGAGAACTTGGCACGCGTGACGATCTCCATCGTCCGGGCGAGCGCTTCCGGATAGCGCGGGAAGAGCCGTTCCATCTCCTCCGGCGGCTTCAGGTAGCGGTCGGCATGGCGCTCGCGCTCGAAGCCGACATCGTCGATGGTCTTGCCGGTCCGGATGCAGGTAACAATGTCCTGCAGCTGCCGCCGGCCTGGCTCATGAAACAGCACGTCGTTGGTGACGACCGTCTTCACCTTGAACCGAGCCGCCAGATTGGAAATCTCATAAAGCCGCATCTGGTCGTTCGGCCGCCGGCGCAGACAGAGCGACACATAGGCCCGGTCGGCAAAGACCTCGGCTATCTTTCTCAAGCGCACGGCGCAGACTTCGTCGCCAAGATCGGGCACGAGGATACCGATCATCCCTTCCGAATAGGCGACGACGTCATCCCAATGCAGGATGCAGTTGTTCTTACCGCCCCGCGACTTGCCGAGCGTGATCAGCCGGGTCAGCCGCGAATAGGCAGCCCGGTCGGTGGGATAGACGAGGATGGACATGCCGTCGGCAAGATCGAGACGACAGCCGACGACCAGCCGCAACCCTGTGCCGCGCGACGCTTCCAGCGCCCGCACAATGCCGGCAAGACTGTTTCGATCAACGACACCGATCGCATCGATGCCAAGCGCTGCGGCGGTTTCGAACAGCTCCTGTGCCGAGGACGCCCCGCGCAGAAAGGAGAAATGCGTTGTCACCTGCAGCTCGGCATATCTCATGCAAAGATCCCGTGACAGAACCACCGGTGGCTGCCGGTCTCCGGATCGACGCCATCGCCCGATCGGAACACCCAGAGACGCTCGCCGCTCTCATCCTCGATGACGAAATAGTCGCGCACCGCTTCCATTTCGCTGTCACGCTGCCACCACTCACCAAAGATCCGCTCGGGGCCGTCGGCGCGTTTGACCTTGCGGCGCTTGCCGCGCCAGGTGATCGAGGCGGGTGGATAGTCGGGCATCAGCGCAATGGCGGTGATCAGTTCCGGCCGCGGCAACAACCGCACAGGCCGGCGCCAGTGACCGACCCATGCGATCTCGACCGGATCGGCGGCAGCGCTGATGCGTTGGACGGAACGCTCGGGGACGTCAGAGGCCAGAGGTGCAAGGCGGTAAACCTTGTGACCACGGTTTCCATAGATGTCGATCAGCGGCGAAACGTCGGTGACCTCTTCTTCCACCAGCGAGGACGAGCGTTGCACCTCTTCCAGCGGCTCGGCGATGACGGCGACCAGGGTCAGCTTTTCGATCCCAAAACCCGGCTCGATCTTCTCCGTGCGATCGCGAAACAGTTTTGTCAGCCAGGCGATATCGCGAGCAGGCTTGACCGTGCCCGCGCGGATCGCCTGCCTCGTGCCATCGACCTTTTCGACAATCAGATCGGCACGGCGTACGCCGAGCCCGCGCTTCTGGAGTTCGTCGATCAGTTGGACGATCAGCCGGCCGACATATTTGTTGATGGTCTCGGCCGCCCCGATCGGCTCGACAAAGGATCGAGCGACCTCGATCAACTCGGCTGTGCGGATCGGCTCGATCGGCTCAGCCACCCGTCCGAACATCTGATCGAGGCGGCGGCCGATTTCCGGACCGAAGCGAAGATTCAGGGGCGCGCGTGCCGTGTTGGCCAGCTCGCCAATGGTTTGGAAGCCGAGGCTCCGTAGATCGCCCACGATCTTGGGTGGGAGACGTAATAGCGAGATCGGCAGTTTTTCGACCGCCTTCACGGTCTGGCCGGATGGCACGATGACGGCCTCGCGGCTGATGGCGCGGGCGCAGGCATGGGCCGCACCCCAGGTATCGGCAATCGCGACCCGTGCCGTCAGCTTCCTGGACAGGAAGCGATTGGCGATCATCGTCACCATCGGCAGCTCGCCGCCCTGCAGATGGTCGGCGCCTTCCGTGTCCATGACGATGCCATCGATCCCATCCACCGCAACGATCGGGGAATAGATGGTCAGAGCCCAGAGCGTGATCCGCTCCAGCGCTGCGGCATCCGCGACCGGGTCGGCATCGACCAGCATCAAGCCACGAAACAGCGCCTGCGCCTTGGCCGCCGGCATGCCGACATGCACGCCGGCCTTCTTTGCAGCTGCATCGGCCGCGGACACCCAGCGCTTCGAGCCGCTTTTGGCAATCACGGCGATCGCCTGTTCAGGCGGAATGGACGGATCGTCCCGGCGAATGCGATCGGTCGGCAGATCCGGTAGATAAATCGAGACGACCCTTGTCATCGCATGCCCTCACGAGAAACTCAGCACACTCACCCGCTTTGACGCGCATCAACTCCACAAACCACCTTGGCCGCCCCACCCCTGGAACCGGAAGATCCTCCGAAGGCATGACGCTGACCCGCCACCGGGTGGTCGAGGCCGTCGGCTGCCCGAAATCATTCGCTTCCGTCTGCCGCCTCCAGCGACGCACGGCCAGCGCCATCGTCCCGGTGCGTTCGGCCGCCAGCTGCAGCCGGCGCGAGCCGACCATCGGCAAGCGGACGACCTCGCCGACGACCGCACCAAGACCACCAAAGGACAGTCCTTCCTCCATATTCGCCAACACATCCTCGTCCTTGTCGGACTCGACGAAGATGACCCGATCGGAATGCAGACCAACCTGCGCCAGTGCCGGGAAAAACAGATCCGGTCGCGTCAGACACCAGACGATCGGTCCCTTGGTTCGAGCGGCGATGCCCGCGGCGAACAGGGCCGCGGCTGCACCATCGACCGTGCCTGATCCGCCACCGGCAAACTCGTGCAGGGCGCCATGAGCAAGCCCACCGCACGGCAAAGCCGCATCCATTTCAGGCACTCCGAATGCCAGACAGCCGGCTTTCTTCATCATGCTGGTTTCGAGCGCGGCGATCCGCTCACGCAGATCCAAAATCACACTCTCGCGGGCAGCAGTCATCGTTCACGGCTCCCTTCAGAAACGTGTTTTCAGGCCGACATCATGTCGTGCAAAATGCGGATGTTCTGTTTCTGTTCCGATGACTGCGAAGAGTCAAGCGGGCCGCAGGCTGGGAATATTATCCTGCACATTAGAAACCCCGTGGATTCAGGGAGATAACGATCGAAAATTTATTTTTCAGTGCCGTCCGCTGGAGCAGCGGCGTGAATAGCGGGGACAAGTCCCGGATCGTCACAATCTTCTTAACATTTTTTTGTTGAACTGTCGGAATGACGAAGCCCCCACGATCGACGAGCACAAGATCCAGACCGCTCCTTCGTGATACCGAGGCCCCGATCCGCTCGCGGCCGCGCAAGAAGCGTAATCCGTCAGAGCCGCAGTTTTCCTTCGACCCGATGCCCGACCGTGTCGAGCCGGCATTGGCGCAGCTGAAGGCAAAGCCGCCGCAAGGATCTGAATGGTCCTGGGAGGTGAAATGGGACGGGTACCGCCTGGCCTTGCATATCGAACCGAACGGTGTTCGTATCCTCACCCGCGGCGGCCATGACTGGACCCATCGCTTTCCGGCGATCGAGCAGGCGGCCCGGGCGCTTGGGCCGGCGACCATGATCATCGACGGCGAGGCCGTGGTCCTGGATGATGAAGGGCGATCGGATTTCGGGCTGCTGCAGCAATCACTCGGCGCGTCCGGCAAAAAGGCAGGTAATCGGGCTTCCGACGCCATCCTTTACGCTTTCGACCTGCTTTATCTCGATGGCCATGATCTGCGTGGCGTCGAATATCGCTCACGCCGGCACCTGCTTGAAGACACCGTGAAGGACCAGGAGGGCGCAATCCGGCTGTCGGAAACGCTCGATGCCGATCCTGCCGTCCTGCTGGAACATGCCTGCCGCCTCGGATTGGAAGGGATCGTCGGCAAGCACCGCGGCCAGCCTTATCGGTCAGGTCGGACTGGCGATTGGGTGAAGGTCAAGTGCGTCGAGAGCGAAGCGTTCTTCATTGTCGGCTATGAGCCGTCAGCAGCATCGCCGGCTGGCTTCGGCTCGCTGGTTCTGGCTGCCTACCGCGATGGTGAGATCATCGATGTCGGCAACGTCGGGACGGGGTTTAGCCAGGCCGAGGCCACAAAGCTTCGCAAGATGCTGGACAAGCTGCGATGGAAGCAAAAGCGGCCGCCGGTGTCTTATACCGGAGAAGCCGATATCGTCTGGGTGCATCCGACGCTGATTGCCCAGATCGAGTTTCGCGCCTGGACGGCCGACGGCAAGCTCCGCCATGCGGTCTACAAGGGTTTGCGGGAGCGGCAGGACAACGCCGATGTTTTCAAGCTCGACTAGCGCATCGCCGGCGATGCGCTAGATTTCCTTCATCGGTGTGAGCGGAGGGATAGCCTGCTATGTGCAATCTTTATCGGATGGAAGACAAGGACTGGGTCTCAAAATGGGCCCAGGACGCCGAAAGCCTGATCAACCTGATGCCGGCCTATCAGATGAACCCCGACCAGATGGGGCCGATCGTTCGCAATACGGCCAACGGCAAACCGCAGCTGGTCCATGCGCGCTGGGGCCTTCCTTCCCCGATCTTCGTGCAGAAAAAGGCAGCCGAAGCACGCGCTGACAAGATGAGGGCCAAGGGGCAGGCCGTCGATATGGACGCGCTCATTCGCATGGAGCCGGATCGCGGCGTCACCAATGTCCGCAAGCTCACCCTGCCGCATTGGAAGCGCTGGTTCGGTGTAGACCATCGCTGCATCGTTCCCGTTACGACATTTGCCGAACCGGATCCGCAAGCCCAAGAACCCGGCGGTAAGGTTCCGAACGCCTGGTTCGCGCGCGACGAGCAAAAGTCTCTGATGTTCTTTGCCGGCATCCATGTGCCGGGCTGGCAGAGCGTCCGTAAGGTCAAAGATGGGCTGACGACGGATGATCTCTACGGTTTTCTGACCACCGATCCAAACGGGCTGGTGAAGCCGATCCATGAGAAGGCCATGCCGGTCCTGCTGCTGACAAAGGAAGAAACGGAGGTCTGGATGCGGGCGCCGTGGGATGAAGCAAAAGATCTGGCTCGGCCCCTGCCAGACGATGCGCTGATCATCGCCTCGCATGAGCCCTACGGATCGTCGATCGTTTCGAAATCCGGCGAGGTCGTCCAGCAGGGCAGCCTGATCTAGGCAGGGCGACTCGGCTACGTGTAAGTGCGATCTTCACATCCTGCTTCCGCCTCATCTCCAAGATGATGCTCTATTGCCTTTCCGGTTACCTGCACCCATTGGTGCTGCCGCCGCTCGAAGATCGATCGTTGCGGTACCGGGAAATCCGGATCGGCAAACGCGCCGACCGGTATCGCCACAACGTCTGGAAGAACTTCGTTTTCATAGAAGACGGTCGAGCCACAGGTGGGGCAGAAGAAATAGGTCGCCTTCTCTCCACTCTCGCCAATTCGCTCCCAACGCATGTGGGAACCCTCGAGGGTGACGAGGTCCTTGCGAAACCGTGCCTGGACAGCAAATGCGCTGCCGGTGCGCCGCTGACATTCCAGGCAATGGCAAACAGAGACGCGGAGGGGGTCGCCCTCGCACCTGGCTACCAGGCCACCGCATCTACATGACGCAATCCGCATATCGCTTGCCTCCAATGCGTTCGCAGCTGGTCAACTTCTCTGTGCCGATCAGGCCGAGGTCCGCCGGTGAAATATCGTCGCCTCCAAACAAGGGAACCGGCGAGCAGGGACCGCCAATGCGAGCGGTCGCCGTACATCCGCCTAGCTACCATTCGGTCGAATAACGACCTTGACGCATCCATCTTCCTTATCCCGAAAGGTCTTGTAGGCTTCCGGACCTTCCTCCAGCCCGATCCTGTGTGTGATCAGGAAGGATGGATCTATCTTGCCTTCGACGATCAGATTGAGAAGTGGCTCCAGATAGCGCTGGACATGGGTCTGTCCGGTTTTCAGGGTTAGTCCCTTGCCGACAAGGGCCCCGAGTGGTGCGGGAACAGCCGGCCCGACGAACACGCCCGGAAGCGATACGGTCCCACCCGGTCGGCAGGCAAGGATCGCTTGGGCGAGAGCGTACGGCCGCTCCGTCGACGTCAGTTTTGTTTGAAGCGTTTCCATCACGCCGCCTGCCCCATGACTTTCCATTCCGACCGCCTCGATGACGGCGTCCGGACCAAGCCCGTTGGTGATGGCGAGAATACGCTCCTGCAGGTCCTCATCCGCATAATCGAGCGTTTCCGCACCGGAGGCTCTGGCGAGGGCCAATCGCTCAGGCACGGTATCGATGGCAATGACCCGCTCCGCGCCCAGCAAGAAGGCCGACTTGATCGCAAACAGGCCGACCGGACCGCAGCCGAACACAGCCACTGTCTGGCCCTGTTTGATGTCGCAGTTTTCGGCGGCCATGTAGCCGGTTGGAAATATGTCGGAGAGGAACAGGACCTGTTCGTCGCTCAGGCCGTCAGGCACAACGATCGGGCCAACATCGGCATAAGGAACGCGCAAATATTGCGCCTGGCCGCCCGGAAAACGGCCGTACATTTCGGAATAACCGAACAGGCCAGCGGTCGGATAGCCGATCTGCTTTGCCTGCTCCGCGCCCGCAGGGTTCGAGCGCTCGCAAAGAGAGAACTGCCCCCATTTGCACTGCCGGCACTCACCACAGGAGATTGTGAAGGGCACGACGACGCGGTCGCCGATCTTGAGTTTGGAATTGCCGCGACCGACTTCAACGACCTCCCCCATCGTCTCATGGCCCATCACATCACCCGCATGCATGCCGGGAACGAAGCCGCCGTAGAGATGCAGGTCGGAGCCGCAGATGGCGCAGCTTGTTACCTTGATGATGGCGTCGCGATCATCTTGAATGATCGGATCGTCGACCTGTTCGCAGCGAATGTCTCCGCTTCCGTGCCATGTCAGAGCTTTCATGTCGTGTTCCTCCGATTGTCTTTGCGTTACAGACAAAATGCCGAAGCGGTGGTCGCAGCCGGCTAGAGCTGCGCGTCAATTGAAACTGCGGGCGACGGGGCATCCCAGGACCACAGATTACGGCTCATGTTACGGGCGGCTGTATCGCGAGCCCGTTCCACGTTTCGAATTCGCGCCAGACAAATGCGAGGGAAACCGGCTCAGCGATGAGCCGGTTTCCAGACATCACTTCTTATCGAATGCCTTTGTCAGGTCATTGACGGCAAAGTCCTGGGCACGCCGCGCATCGTCGAGGACGGCATCCATGCCGAAGAACTCGTGCGTCACGCCTTCGTTGTTCATGTAGGTGGTCGTGACACCCGCTGCCTTCAGCTTTTCCGCCAGCATCACACCGTCAGACATCAGCGGATCGATCTCTGCGGTGATGATCGTTGCCGGCGGAAGGCCCTTGAGATCGGCCTTGGTCGTTAGATTGAGCATCGGGTTCATGGCATCTTCTGGCTTGGCGAGCACCTTGCCGACGAACCAGCCCATGCCGCCCTTGGACAAGGGCATGGCATTCTGATTGGCGATGTAGGAGGGCGTGTTCATGTCAGTACCAGTGACGGGATAGACGAGCAGCATGTGCACCGGCATCTGAACTTTCTGATCACGCGCCATGATCGCGACATTGGCGGCCAGATTGCCCCCCGCGCTTTCGCCGGCCACGGCGACACGGGCCGGATCGCCGCCAAAACTTGCTGTCTTTTCCAGGGCCCACTTGTAGGCTGCAAAGGAATCAGCATGGGCTGCCGGGAACTTGGCTTCCGGCGCATGACGATATTCGACGCTGACGACGATCGCCTTGGCCTTCGACGCCAGCGCAAGTGCCGAGGATTCGTAGGTGTCGATATTGGCGATCACCCATCCGCCGCCGTGGTAGTAGACGATGACCGGTAGCGGGCCGGGACCGGCATTCTCGGGCGTATAGATCCGGACCGGCTGAGTGCCGCCCTCGATCGGATAGGTCATGTCCTGCTTCTTGACCGCTGGCATGGGGACCATCTTGCCCTCGTCCTTAAGGACAGCCTTGACCGCATCCGCCGGCGATGGCTGGGTGCGGGCTTCCTCGACGCTGCGCGACTCGATTGGCTTTGCACCGAGCTCCTGCATCTTCTTGAGGACGAGAACCATGTCCTCCTTGTCGGCGCGCTTCATCGTGCCGCTGTCCGGCGTTTCCGCCAGAGGATTGGGTTTTGGCTGTTCCTGTGCAAACGCAGATGGCGCTGCGAAAAGCGCGGTGCTGGCGATCAGGTGCGCGGAAAGGATGGATATACGAACTGAGTTCTTCATGTGAAAATCTTTCAAAGCTGTTGGGTGCGGGCGCGTTACGCGTCGAGTTCTTTGGTGATGCGCTTGCAGATCGCGACGTGTTCCTTGAACACCGCCAGCATCAGCATGCTCAGATGGCGCCCTTGGACCTCGGCATGGTCTGTCACGCCGGTCGAATTGTGAACAAAGGCGTCGGCGAGATCGCGCAGGTACTCGTGATTTTCGAGCTGGAGGCCGATATAGGCTTTGTCGAACGCCTTGCCTTTTCCGGCAGACACAACCTTTTCGACCATGCCATGCGCGTCCGCATCCATGCCCGGGCCCATCGCGCCGGTGTCCTTGAGAACCATGTTGACAGTGATGGCTTCACCCAGCTCGAAACCGGCAAACTCAAGCGAGTTCTTCTGGGTGGCTTTTTCCGAAGCGACCTGCGAGGTGGCGAGCGAGATTTCGGCGCGACCGATCACGGTCGAATAGAACTGCGCAGCGGTTTTGACATCTGCAAACGACGTGACCGGCATCGCCGCCATCGGGGTTGCAGCCAAAACAGGGCGCGTCTGCGCCAGAATGATGGGGGCTGCGCCAACGGCCACGAAGCCAGTCAGAATTGTACGGCGGTCCATATTAATGCTCCGGATAGATTCAACGTCTGGACGCGGCTACCCAGCAGCGAAACAGCTGTTTTATAATAAGGATGAGTTTTGACAGGAATTGTCAGAGTGCTCGTGACTTAAACCTCAAGCTGCTGTTTAAGTTCCAGCTGATGATTGGCACCTGACATAAGATTGTCGGCTCCGGGCCCATCGGTCCGAGACCGTCAGGCCCAGAGAAGTTGTTGAGCCAATGATAGTGACCGAACCGGCGTGTGAGGAATTAGTGCCATCACCTGCCGGAACGGGCGCATTCTTACGGTTAAATGCCAAACGACACCAGCTTACAGGCGGATCTGGTGACGAGGATCGCGCGGCACAATTTGGCTAAACATAGATCTCCTATTCTGCAGAATCTTGTATTCCTCGCCTCCTCTCTTTCGACTTCGCCGATGATCTCGCCGCACGCAGCTCCTCGATCTCCGGCTGCCACCATCCGCGGAGCCGCTCGTACTCCCCCGGCCCGGCTTTCGCAGGCCATGTGTGGACGAGTTCCTCCAGCGTCGCCGACCGCCAGCCCGCCCAGACGTGCTCCTCGTCGGCGTCCGGATGATGCTCGGCCACCTCCACAGGATCGACGAGCTCGCCCGTGACCTCCGTGATGACGACGATCCCAAAGGCGGGTGTGGCCACAGGCCTGCCCAAAGGCGGAAGGTCGTCGCTCGGAAATGGCAGCCGCTTCTTCTTCCGCTCCGCTGTCCGACGCTTCGCTTTCGCCTCTTCCTCGGTGCCCTTCCGTGCCTCGGCTCGCTTCCGCCGCTCCTCGGGTTCGGCTCTTTTCGCGGCCTCTTCGATTGCCTCCCACCTGTGCTGAAGATCGTCGTATGACGCGTATGGCACCTCCCAGACCTTCTCGTCGCCGTTCCACCTTGCGAACGGAATCTGTCGCAGCTCATCGACGACGGTCCGGGAATACGGGGTGCGTATCCAGAAGCCGGTCGAAATAACTGCGAGGTACGGCGAGAGGATGGGTTCGAACTCGTAGGCGTCGCGGCCACGTTGCTGCCCGTAGGGATCGTGCCGGTCCATCTCGGAGGCCAGCCATCTGTCGATGCGACGCCGGGCGGTGCTGCCGGGGACCGTCCACGCCTGGAGGGTGTCCGACCAGCGGGCATTCGGGAAGGTCTCCCGGAACCGCGCGACGGTCATCCGGTCGAAGGGAAAGGAAATCGTCTCCTGCTTCGGCTCGTCGTCGCTCTTTGGTTTCGGAGTGCTCATATCTGCCTTATAGAGCGGCACCCGTCACCGGGTTGACGATTGGCGGCTCGCTCTCGTCCTTCTTGCCTGCGGGTTGCACCGAGGTCGGTGCCATGGATTCTTCGTCGGCCGGCTCTGGATTGGAAGGGGTCGGATGGACGTCGGCGGGGCGGCGCTGTTCCGGGGTGGCGTTGGTGTCATTCGTGCTCATCGGGGGTCTCCTGTTGCTGGTCTTACAACGCGCCGAACGAAGGTTCGTTCTGGTGTGCCGCTGACGGCCGGCAACTTTCTTAGGCGCCGGGCGTTATCCGCCGGAGGAGGAGCCGCCATGCAAACATCGCAGACGCGTCCGAATGCCGGAACCGACTTCATGTCAGATGCCGACGTCCTCGAGGCAGCCGGCGATCTTGTGGATGCCTTCCTTGCGACGGTCCGGGATCAGGCTCCAGGAAGCGACATCCTCGACACGGATCTTCTACCGAATACCAAGGCCCGTATTGAGAATGGGATACGCCTGGCAATTGTCACTGAACCTCGAGAACAGGTCCGTCGCCGACTTGTCGCGGCCGGACAGGTGCTTGCTCAGTTTCAGGACGACGTCGGCTCGAGGATCTCATTGCGGCCGGCCGTAGGCGACAGTGGAAACGGCCTGTTCGCTGCGATCACTTCGAGCCATCTGGAGCGACTTCTCGCAGCGATGGAGGCGGACCATTTGCGTCTGAGCGCGATGCTGCACGATGCCGATGTTGCGGCAGCGAAGCGTTTCGGGGCATGGGTGCCACCCGGGTTTCATGATGACGGCACCTACAATTGGCATGGACATGGTCGCGGACATTAATCTGGAGGAGCAGACGCAGGTATGCCAAGAATCTAAGAAGGGCACTCGATCCGTCATGGGGAGCGCCCTTCGCACCACGGACGGCAGCATGCCCCACGACGGTTAGGTCGGGCGCGCATTCGTCGATACAGGTGGTGAGCCTTTAGATGATGACTTGAACTGCGGATTTCAAGCGGGGGTCTTCGAAACCTCGCTGGCGTCGACGTGATCCTGCAGCATCTCACGGTCGAGGAGCACGTCGGTATTGCCCGCCTCGTGGTCAGGGTGAGATGCTTCGAACTCGACGTGATCCGGCAGTTGAAGTGCTTGGCGCGGGGTCATCAACCCGATTGGGGTCCGAACACCCTCGTCGCTCGTCACGGATATCTCTACGGTCGT
>NZ_QFBC01000013.1 GCF_003122325.1 Rhizobium album | reverse complement strand
GCAGGGTCATCATGTCGTCGGTCATCGGTGATCTTTCCTTCAGGTTGGTCTTGAACAACCCGACCCTACCGGAAAAACACTGGTGACCGCCGATACCCTGATACACCACCTCCTGGGACACGATCTTCCCTTCGGGCCCAAAATGATTGTAGACCACGTCCAAAAATACCATCAGCCCGCGCTGATGGGCGGCATCAATCAAAGCTTTGAATTCTTCGGGGGTGCCATAGGCCCGATGCGGGGCATACTGAAGAACCCCGTCGTAGCCCCAACCTCGTTCTCCTGGAAAATGGGCGACCGGCATGATCTCGATGGCGGTAATGCCAAGTGCTGCCAAGCGATCAAGTTTGTCGATCACCGCAAGGAACGTACCCTCGGACGTGAAAGTGCCGACGTAAAGTTCGTAAAGAATGGTTTCAGGCCAGGCACGCCCCTTCCAAGAAGTGGTTTTCCATTGATAACTTTCGGGGTTGATGACGATCGACGGGCCGCTGACATCCTGAGACTGGCAGCGCGACGCGGGGTCGGCGACGACCGGCCCACTACCCAAGGCGAAAACGTACTCCTGGCCAAATGGACGTCCGGCCACGATCACCTCAAACCAACCGTCTTTTGCCTGATTCATACGGTGGCTCTGATTAGCCAGCCTCTGGTTTACGCTGTCCTCAGCGGGAGCCCATAATCGGAATTGAATACCGCCTTCAACCAGCCGCGGTCCCCAGGCCGGATGCACGGTCTTTTTCTCAGCAGACTTAATAACTTCACCGAGTGGGGTTGACTCAGGCTGTTTCACTTCTCGCTCCTCAAAACGGCAACGCGGGTTTGGGAGCGGTCAACTTCAACGAGGCTTCGGGTTCCAGGCTCAACGCAGTTTCGGTAGAACATGCTCACCAAAAAACCGGACAAATTCCAGTTGATTGCGGCCCCGGTTGTGCAGATAGATTTCCGAAAAACCCATGTCCTTGTATTCGCCTATCCAGGCAATATGATCGTTCTTATCAGCCGACACACATATATCCGCATCGAACTCCTCGAGCGACAAGTGCGCCGTGGCCGCATCAAAGTCCGCAGGGTGCTCAAGGTCAGCAAGTTGTTCGGAGGTAAGTGCGCAGCACCGCCACTGGTCCCACGCATGTTCAAGAGCCTCCTGCCGGCTTGGGGCCCAGCTCAGCTGAAATTGCAGGACGAGCGGCTTGCCGCGACCACCGCCGTCATGAAAAGCCCGGATAAGGTTGCGCATCGCCTCGGGTGGCTTGCGTGCAGTGATTAAGCCGTCCGCCCAGGATCCCATCCAATGTGCGGTCTCTTCAGACAGGGCCGCACCGTAAATCAGCGGCGGGGATTCGGGTAACGACCACACCCGAAGCCGGTCAGCGTGAATGTAGCCATCGGTCTTTGAAACGGTTTCCCCACGCCAAAGGCGCCGTATCAGGTCCACCCCCTCACGTAACCTGTCGTTTCGTTCTTGTTTGTCCGGCCAAGCGCGGCCTATAGGCAGCTCATTCATGGCCTCTCCACTGCCCGCGGCGATCCAGCGGAAGCGGCCCGGAAACATGAGAGACAGAGTGGCTGCGGCTTGCGCTACGAGTGCCGGGTGATAGCGACCGTCGGTCGGTATGGCGAGACTGCCAAAGGGCAAATCAACCGATTGCATGGCCGCTCCCAGCCATGCCCATGAAAACCCCGACTGTCCCTGGCGTTCGCTCCAGGGCGCGAGATGGTCCGACGACATGAGGGATGAAAACCCCGCGGCCCCGGCAGCCTTTGCAAATGTCAGGAGCTCTTGAGGACTGAACTGTTCATGTGACGCGTGATATCCGATCACCGGGAGGCTTCCTATGTAAAGTAAATCTGGGAGTTAACCGGATAGATTTATGAGAGTTTCCCCGTATTCTCCCCAGAACCCGATAACGGACCTTCTGGCTGCTCGTGACCAGGTGGCGATGTAACCAAGGGAAGGGTGGTCATCCGGCTGACTTGGCGCATTGCCTCATACCAGTGCGCCTGGTCGTTTCCGTCAGGCCGTCCAGCTTCTTGCCAAAGCTTTCTGGCGGTTTCCGTAATAAGCTGGTGCAGAGTGCGGTCGTCCATGACGTTCTCCTCGATATGATCAAAAACGTCAGATCCTCCTTAAAGTTCAGGAGCGCTTTTTTTTAGCCGAAGGAAAGGGCGCCGGCAGAGCCCGCGCGGTGAGGGCTACATTGTTACGGTTGCGTTGTCACCCATATCAGGCTTCGCGCTCGTCAATGCTGCCGCTGCCATCTTGATGTAGCTGATCACCGTTCCGGGGCTATCCCAATACTCGGCCGAATGAGGGTTTAACTTGAGGATCCTGATCGCCGGGTCATCCGGGCTTTCCCACCAGGCCTTAGCCGGTGTGGCCCACAGCTCCTTGATTTTCTCTCGGTCGTTTAGAACCTCCGCCGAGCCTGAAACGGAGACATACTTCTGGCCTTTGAAATCTGCAAACGCCAGGCACACATTCGGATTGTCGGCAATTTCATCGTCTTTGTGACTGTCAACGTCCGTCAGGAAGTAGAAGGCATTTTCCAGACGCTCGCTGTGGGCGGACATGGGGCGGGCACGAAGCTAGCCATCGGACCCTGTCGTCAGCATGCAGAAGCCGATCTTATCGGCAAGATCCCAGACCTTGGCAGTGTCAGTAAAAGTATCGGACATTATGTTCTCCTTGTGGCCGGGGAAAACGACCGACGGGCATCCTGTTCCGACGCACGATGCGATCGTGAGATCACAATTTCATGAATTAACGAATTAGGGATTCTCTCACATGTGTCGACTTCACCATGGTTTTATTAGGAATCTGTGGATTAGGAGAAAGACAGGGAACAACGCTGCCTGTCGAGAGTTGCGGCGTTAGAAACACCAACTGAGTACGACAAATGAATGACGTCGCAGTTCTTGTTGTAGAAGATGAGCCGCTTGTCCGATTGGACATTGTAGAGGCCTTGAGGAAAAAGGGTTTGTTGTTTTCAGTGCAGCTACCGCTAAAGAAGCCATACGCATTCTTGCCGAGCAACCCTCCATCAGCGTCCTTTTTACGGATATCGACATGCCTGGTGACATGGATGGCCGGGCGCTTACTGCGGCCGTCAGCGACCGTTGGCCCCCGGTAAGGATCATCGTGACGTCAGGGATGAATAAACTCGGTGCTGGAAGCCTTCCGGCCCGCTCCCGTTTTATCCCGAAGCCTTACGACCCTTCTGCCATTGTGCGGGTTATTCAGGACCGCACAGCAGCCTGATCCAATCCTTTAGCAATTTGCCACAGCAGATCACTGATCCGGTTGACCCGCTGACGGAATTTATGTGCTTCAATGACTAACTGGGGTTATAATTATCTGGGTGGAAACTCTTAGCGTCTTTCCACGTTGTGGCAGGTCACAGGAGACCAGCCCATGTCAGACCAACCGGAACTCGGAACACCCATTCCCATTGCTACGATTTCGAATGTCACGGGGGAAATCCACGCCCCGACCGCGCCTCTCATCTCTGCCGAAATACCGCAGACCAGGCATCCCATCGAAACCTTGGACGAACTCTCCCGCCTAATCGTCCTGCCCATCTCGATGTGGGCCGCAGGCGTATCTGCCTGGCTGCGCATCGTCCAGGCGCAGTCACGTTTTCCATCTCGCTGACGCAAAGGAACACTCAATGGATGACGATCGCGAACACCGTATCCGTAACCGCGCGTACGAACTCTGGGAGAGCGAGGGGCGACCTGAAGGCGAACAGGACCGGCATTGGCAGATGGCACTGGCCGAACTTGGCCTGCTTGATCCCACTACACTTCCCGTTACGTCGGGCGGTAGTGAAGACGCCGAAGAAGACGCACTTCGCAACCCTTTACCACCTTCGCCGGATTGATGCCGGCGGTTCAATCAAGGCCAATTCAATATTCGCCTCTGGAGGAAGATATGGATACGATTACGTCCCGCCCATCTCTTGAAAGCACACCGTCGCTCGAGACACCCCTCGTTGATGAAGCCCTTGATGCTGCCCGTGAACAGGTGCAACCACCAATGGACGCGGATATCCTTGCACTCAAGGCAGAAGTTTCCCGCCTTCAGGAAAGTGTTGCACTGATTACCGAACAATCACGCGATCTGATGCTGCGTCCAATCCGGGACCGCCCCCTGACCGCCTTGCTCGGGGTCGCAGCATTTGCCTACATTCTCGGAAGAGTACGGTGAGACCAGGCCATCCTGTATTCAGTGCAACGAAAAGAAAAGCACGCTTGAAGCGGGCTTTTCTCTCAGCCGCTAATGGCTGTTTTTATGGCTCTGCTTGCCGGCTTTGACATGCTGCTCGTGCGAGCCGCCCTGTTTACCGGAAGAGTCACGGGAACTGCTGGAATCGTTGCTGGAGGAAGCCTGCTTCGAACCCGAATTCTTGTGGCTCTGTTGACCGGCCTTAACGTGCTGTTCGTGCGAACCGCCCTGATTTGCCATGGTGATTTCCTTCCTTTTATAGATACAGGGATCTCGTGATCCCACCCTACAAACCGCATGGAAGGGAGGTTGTTCCTGGAAAAACACATATGAATTTACAGTATTTTTTGGGAACAATAAGGCATTCTTATCGTCGCAGCTTCTCCGAAAACCAAGAGATATATATGCGCGCTCTTAATCTCAGCGCCCTCATTCTGATCATTGTCGGCGGCGTCAACTGGCTGCTGGTCGGCGCTGCTGATTTCGATCTCGTAGCAACTTTGTTTGGTGGTCAGGATACCACACCGCGACCATCGTTTACGTCCTAGTCGGGCTTTCCGCCATCTCGCAGCTGATCCCGCTCGCTCGTGCGTTCTCGATTGGCGAAACCCGGGCCAAGGCTCACATTTCCCGATAATATCGGGAAAAGACACTGCGCTCCTCAAGGCCCGCGTTGCGGGCCTTTCCTATAAGCATGACTGGGAACGAAGTCGCAGAATCAACGTTTTAGATGCGCTAGAGCCCCGCTGACGGGCTTAAGCTGATAGACCAGCTGGGAGACCAATTGATGACCGACGATAAAGACAAACGCGGAGCTGACCGTCGCCTGGTATCCGCCAATCAGGATTACGAGGTCGAATATCTTATGAAGAAGTTCAGCGTCTCCCGCGACGCCGTTGTGGCAGCCATCAAGGCAGCAGGTCCTGAGCGTGACGCCGTCGAAGCCCGCCTTACCTCGCAGAATTGAGTATTATAGATAGTATTGCGTGCTGCATGCCAGAAGTTTTGCGCCCCGATCACCGTTATACACTGAGCGAGTTCCGCATTTCCTACGGATTGTCATGAAGTGATGCGGCCAATATTTTCAAATTGCACGGCCCTTCCAAGGCGGACCTAGACATTTTCATGTATACTCGTCCGCCGGTTGCTTTCCTTCGCGCTGACTTTTTAACATCAGTCAGATCGTCGGGTATCGCCCGGTAAAAAGATCTCCGATCGCTCGACTGAGAAGATAGGCCAGTCTGCGCCGCCTGAGGTGTTCCGGCCGATCGTGGATCATATGGCAGCGCTGGCAAAGTGCCTTGAGACTGCCGGCGTCGTTGTTCCCCGGATTGTTGTCCAGATGTGCTGTCGCTAACACCACGCGGGTTATTCTTGTCTGCTCAGGGAGCAGGGCAGGGGTGTACGAAGCCGCAGCAGCCGTCCCCGCCCGTCCTTCCATCTGCTCGTTTCCTCACACCACCAGCGCCCATCACCCAAATGGGTGACTGTCTTGCCATGCGGCCGGTGACATTGCTCGCAGCGCCCGGCCGCGCGTTTGAACCGGATCATGTCGGTCAGTTGCGGCCAGTCGATCGGGTAAAGCCATCGGTGTTGCGGGCGGATCGGCATCAGCTCAGTCCTTTTACCCGTTTGGCGAGCCGGGCAAGCGTTGAATTGGAGCAGTGGGTGGCATGACGAATGCTCTCCCAGATCTTTCCCTTTGCGCAACATCGCCATGATGGCCTCATTCCGCTTGGTGTCTTCAGGACGACCCCGGTAGACGCCTGCCTGCTTCGCAACATCGATGCCCTGGCGCTGACGACGCCAGCGGTCTTCGTAATCCTTCCGGGCTACCGCTGCCATGACGTCCAGCATCATATCATTGATGGCCCTGAAAATCCGGCGTTGGATATCGTCGCGCACCGAAGCCATCATCATCCAGGAGGTTGGAAGATCCAGGGATACGATCAGGACTTCGCGCTTGGTGATCTCGGCGCGCAGGCGATCCCAATCTTCAAGCGTCAGGCGCGTCAGCCGGTCGATTTGCTCGACGAGCAAAATGTCTCCTGGCTGGCAATCAGCCAGCAGGCGAAACAGTTCCGGCCGCTGCAAAGTCGCACCGCTCACATTCTCTGTATACGTAGAAGCAATCTTCCAGGCGCGGTCGACCGCAAATTTCTTCAAATCGTCTTCCACACGCTTCGCGTCCTGCTCCTGTGTGCTGGCTCGAAAGTATGCCCGGATAAACATGGAGTACGATTTGCCTTATGTAATTTTGAGAAGTTCGTTTTACATATGAAAATTACGGCAGTTCGCAATAAGTCGTCAAACACTATTTTTAGTAGTGCGGAAAACACGGTTCTTCTGAGGTAAACCCAAAAAGCAGCCAGAGTCTGACGAAAATCTCATGAGGGGAGCGTGGGGCCATCGTCGCTGGTCATGCAACTCTTCCCCCGGATTGACGTTAAGTTGCCAAACCGGCACTAGCGCCGCTCTCTGGAGGAAATCTCATGGATGTTATCTGCAAACAGGTTCACGACGAAAAAACCGCAGTGACCGTCGAATTTGTAGGAGATGGCGGAGACGTCATTTCCGTCCAGATGAAAAAATCTGAGCAATCTGAAGTAGACCGGCAGAATGCCGTAACCAAGGCAAAAGCACTTATGGTTCAAGTGGCCGCCTTCGAGGGTGAAGAAACTTCATCGAGGATCGAAGACTGCCCTGAAGATGAATCTCCGGCGGTGGTTTCCCTTAGAAAAGAGCAGGAGGTTCAGGCATCGACAAGCCCCGAGGAACAGCTCGAAGAAGGTCTCGATGGCACCTTCCCGGCAAGTGACCCCGTGTCAACAACCGTCAGCTCCATTCCTACCGGTCGGACTGACGCCAACGATGAGAACGTCGCTTAGGTGCCGGTATGAAAGTTTCGGAGATATTCTGCCGGTTTTCCAATGCAGTCGCAGATACAAGCGGCAAGCCGGCCACTTTTGTATTGGCGGTCACCGTCATTCTTGTTTGGGCCATATCAGGGCCGTTTTTCGGATTTTCCGAAACATGGCAACTTGTCGTCAACACCGGAACGACCATCGTGACATTTCTGATGGTTTTCATCCTTCAAAACTCCCAGAACCGCGACGGCAAGGCGCTGCAGGCCAAGCTGGACGAATTGATCCTCACCAGCTCAGCCGAGAACCGGTTTATCGGCATTGAGAAGCTGGATGAAGCGGAACTGGCACGCTTGACCCAAATGCTGCGCGAAGCTGCTGACAGTGAGCCAGATCACCGGGTGAAAGACAAGGTGGTGCGGCTAAGCGAAGCGCGACAGCGTCAGGATCAATGACCAGCTTCGGATCCTGGCGCCATATCTGCGTCGATATGCAAAGGATATTCGCAGAAGATACGCCATGGCACATGCCATGGTTTGATCGCGTCCTTCCGCAAATCGAAGAACTTTCAGACAGATTCGCTTCACATACAATTTTCACGCAATTCATCCCGCCGAACCGTCCGGAGGTGCTGCAGGGCAAATGGCGAGACTATTATCGCAAGTGGTGGATGATGACTGGCGAGCATATGGCTGCGGAGATGACTGAAGTCGTCGCACCGCTTGCCAAGTACATTCCGCCGGCCCGGACATTCAAGAAGTTTACTTATTCACCCTGGCTAAACGGCGAGCTCCACCGCTTTCTGGAAGCCGACGGTATCGACACCCTGGTGATTACCGGCGGAGAGACCGACGTCTGTGTCCTTGCCACCGTGTTGGGCTCGATCGATCACGGCTACCGGACCATTGTTCTCAGCGATGCGGTCTGCAGCAGCGCGGATAGTACGCATGATGCCTCCCTAAAACTGCTGGGCGACCGTTTCTCGGTACAGCTCGAGTTGATGTCTGCGGAAGATTTTCTTCGGTCGGCTTGATTGGCAACTCGCCGAGCCGGTAGGAGATCCAGACCGCTATGGCATTGCAGTTCCATCCTCTGGGGTCCAACCTGGGCGCAGCTTCAATTTACGAAGGAAGTCCGAAATGGCGGTGCGCTTTGAGCGAGGATCGTGTTTTTGCGGAGCGATCGTAGCGGAATTGGAGGGTGAACCCTTCTGGATCAATTACGATCATGACGATGACTGCAGAAAGGCGATAGGCGGCCCCCTCACAGTTTGGATCGGGTACCCGAAAGACAAAGTTGCGTTCACCAACAAGGGGCCAAGAACCTTCAGTAAGACACCTGGCATCGAACGAGGGTTTTGCCCGGATTGCGGATCATCCATAAGTTACGTCGATGCGGGACTCAGAAACGAGATTCGGATAACAATTGGGTTTATGGATCATCCTGAGCGCTTTAAGCCTGTCGCGCATGGCTCCTGGCGCATGAAATTACCCTGGGTAGATTTTGCCGACGCCCTTCCCCGATTTCCAAGTTATACCCGAGAACGGGATGTCGCGATCGGCTACCCTGACAAACGCAAGGTAGAAGACAAAAAAGACTGAGCTGAAAGTGTCTCATAGAGGGTGCTTAAATCGTACGCTCACTAAAAAGTGGATTTAGCAGTCTCACCTATCAGGGCGGCAGCCGACAATGGCTGTGCGAGGCTTTCGAAGCTGGGCTTGGCTAGCGCATAGCCCTGGATAAGCCGAACTCCCAACTCCTGCAGGACCGAAAGTTCCCCGACGGTTTCGACACCTTCACAAATCGGTTGGATCCCAAGATCTTGAAGCATGTGCAACGTGTGCTTGACAATGGTTCGTCGTACCCCGTCCGTGTCGATCCCCCTGATCATGTTCATATCGAGCTTGACGATATCGGGCTGGAAATGTGTTAGAAGGCCCAACCCAGCATGGCCGGCGCCAAAATCATCCAAGGCGGTTTTAAAGCCCATGTCCTTGTAAGTGCTCAAGATATTGAGCACATGCGCCGTGTCCAACTGCTCATTTTCGGTAAATTCGAAGATGATGTTTTTGAGGGGAAACCCGGTTTTCACGGCCGTTGCGAGCGTGAGTCGGATGCATGCCCGAGGTTCGTAGACAGCGTTGGGCATGAAATTGATCGAAAGGCAGGTGTCCTGGTCTGCAGGGAAAAGGACGGCGGCCAACTCGATCGCCTTGACCCGGCATTGCTGATCGAAAGCATAGCGGTTGGCGAGCTCTACCTTCGAAAGCACGGATCCGGCGCCTTCACCTTGAGGCCCACGTACCAGCGCTTCATGCGCGAAAACCCTGGAGCTTGTGATGTCGACAATCGGCTGGAAAGCCATTGAGAAGGGCAAGACAAAATCCGCCCCGTCACGGCAGCCACTACATCCTTGAGCCATCAGTCATTTCCTTAAAATCGAGTTGGGACCGCTGCGCGATCTGCACGCTTGCCGCCATTACCGACGTTTCAGGGCTTCGCACGAGCCCAGGCTGAATGGATTTTGCCTGCGGCTGGTTGCCAATCCATTGATGAGGGCTGGCTTTTGCCTATCAAGCGTGAGGCTTGGGAATGTCCTCCACTGTGAGGCGGACCTCAATTAGCGGCTGCAGATGTTCGTCCAGGACTTCAACAGACATCATGTTGATTGAGCTGTGAGGCAGGCCGTCGCCAGCCATTTCTCCCAGTATAATGCGCGCTTCGGCAATTGCTGCGGCCTCGTCTGGAAGTTCGACAGCCGTTTCGTGGACCTCTCGTCCACCGTTCCGCTCCAACGTTCGGAAATAGTAATTTGGCATGCATTTGCTCCTTGATGGCGAGATCCGGAGCGAAACAAGTACAAAGCTCGACTGCCGCTACGTTGGCCATAGGGTGAAAGCGCAAAACATGCTTGTTGCGTCCACTTGACATCGCTCCGGACGCTCGGGACAAAAACCTTAAACCCTTGAAAATGTTCCTGCACTGATGAGCTGGGAATTCCGCCGGAGCCGCCGTCGCGGATCACGTCAGGCAGGGGCTCATGACGGCGGCGCAATGCCCTGTAACCGCCAGGCGCCGCAGCCGGGCTTGCACGGACGGCTACCCCTGCGACAAATCTCGGTCGAGACGGCGGTTTCGGCGGAATTTCCATGGTGAGCGCGGAGCGCTAACTGGCACAGAGCCTTGCGACGATCTCATCGGCGTCCATGACGCCGCCGGCAGCTATATTGGTCGCGCGTTGCAAGACTCTGTGGCCATCTTCGCTCTTGAGGTCAATATCGAGCCGGTTGCACGTTTCAATCGCGGCCTGAAGGATACTGTCGATTTCCTTGTCCCTATAAGAAAGAAGATTGAAAAGCATACAACCTCCCTGGGCGCGAAGCGAATTTTCGCAGGCTGAGTTAATCGGGATAGAGACATTGTCGGTAGGGCCGCCGCTCCTCGTCAGCGACGGCCCTAAGCCGGTCGGTCCGCCGCCGGGCTATAGGCTGTAAGATATAACTGAAACAGCCTTTATCAAGGTATCGCTGGATTCGTTAAAAGACAGCTGCCTGCGGTGAGTTTGCGGGGCAGTCAGCGGAACTGAACCCGGGCAGCGAGGTTCTAGTGGGCATCACAATCTTGTGAGCTGCATGCATAGGATTTCCCCGATGAGCACCGTTTCCGTAACCCCGGTTCCACTTGAGCAGCCGTCAACCGCGGCATTTCACAAAATCTCCTGGGGCGCCGTCCTTGCCGGCGCTGTTATCGCGCTCACAGCGCATTTTCTGTTGAATTTACTGGGTATCGGCATTGGTGCGGCAGTCCTTGATCCTATGACCAACGACAATCCGGACGCGAGCACGTTTTCAATCGGCAGCGCGATTTGGTTCATTCTGACCGGTATTATCGCTTCATTCGCAGGCGGTTACATTGCCAGCCGTCTTTCAGGTCGCCCGTCTACGTCCACCGGTGCACTGCATGGGCTTACGTCCTGGGCTGTCACCACCCTTTTTCTTCTTTACCTGCTCGGTACTTCGGTAGGCGCTCTCGTTGGCGGCGTCTACAGCGGTCTTTCGGGCTTGGTAGCGGGCGCAGGTCAGACTGCGGCCACCGTTGCGACGGCAGCTGCACCATCCATCGCTACGGCGACCGATCCCATGGCTTCCATTGAGCAGCAGGTTCGCGAGACAAGCGGAAGCGATCCGGAGTCGCTCCGAAATGCCGCTGTTGCTGCGGTTCGCGGCGTGATGACCGGCGATCCGGCCCAGGCTGATAATGCACGCACGCAGGCAGCCGAAGCGTTGGCTCGCGCACAGAACATTCCTGTCGAGCAGGCCCGCAGTCAGGTTCAGCTGTATGAAGCGCAATATCGCCAGGCTGTGGAAAGCGCCAAGCAAACTGCGGTTCAGGCAGCAGATACGGCAACATCTGTCATCTCGATTGCCGCGATCATCGCCTTCATCTCGCTGGCTGTGGGAGCGGCCGCAGCGTGGATCGGCGGTGCGGTCGGCACCAAGCACGGCATTGAATTGGATGACATCGCCTAACCCGGGTTTTGTCATCTTCTACCTCTCAACCCCAGCCATAGGAGTCTAAAATGGCCGAGAAGACCCTGCAGGACCTGTTCCTGGATACCCTCAAGGACATTTACTACGCGGAACGCCAGATCGTCAAAGCCTTGCCGAAGATGGCGCGGGCGACCCAGTCCGCGGATCTGAAAGCCGCCTTCCAGAAGCACAAGGAAGAAACCGAAGGTCAGATCGAGCGTCTGCAGCAGGTATTTGAACTGCTCGGTAAGCCTGCGCGTGGCAAGACCTGCGACGCCATCGTCGGAATTCTGGCGGAAGGCGAGGAAATCATGGAAGAATACAAGGGTTCGGAAGCCTTTGACGCTGGCCTGATTTCTTCGGCTCAGCCCGTCGAGCATTATGAAATCACCCGCTACGGCACTCTCAAGGCATGGGCCGGCCGGTTGGGCCTGAACGAAGCTGCGCAGCTTCTGGACGCCACGCTGCAGGAGGAATCCGCTACCGACGAAGCGTTGACGGACTTGCCGAAGCTTCCGCCAACAGCAAAGGCACTAAGGGAAAGACCAAAGCTGCTTGAGATCGCAGACCGCCGCCGTCATCAATTCTGTTTGTCTGCTATGGACGTGCGATGACTGAATATGTGCGGTGAAGAGATGAGGAGGGTGCCATAGATAGGAAAAATCAGAGCGAGCGCGCTCAGGAGCCGGCCACTTGTATCGACGCCCTGACTCATCTCAAAGCTTTTGCGCGGGAGCACGATCGAAAACTGCTGCGGGAAAAAGTTCTTATCATGGCCAAAGAATCAGAAAGAAATGACGAGAAGTAAGACTACGCTCTCAAGCGGGCCGCCCGCCGCCGTAAACACCGCATACCGTCAGAAATGGCAGCAACGGCGCGATCAAGCAGCATAGGCTTGAAGTGGAGCATAGGTCATGCAGGTTGGCACTTTCGTGTGTCAGACTAGCGCCAGTGGCAATGACTCTTCTACTATGGCCGCATTTTGTGGGTCACCGTAAAAACTTCGGAATACTTTCCTCGTCCGACACACCATCGTCTTCGCTCCCCCAACTAATCGCTTTTACGAGCTCCACCAGAGCCTGACGAAGGGTAGGGGAGGAAACGCGACAAAAGTGATTGTTCAGCTCCTGTATTTGTGGCGAACTTAACAAAGGGATGAGTTTTTGCCGCTCGGCATCATGACGATTATCTTCAAAAAAGTAAGATATAGGCACATGTAGGATGTCCGCCGCTTGTTGGAGGCGCCCGGCCCCAATCCGATTGACGCCCCTTTCATATTTCTGCAGTTGTTGGAAACTGACACCCAAACCCGCTGCCAGTTCAGTCTGTGTGAGACCCATAAGCTTTCGGCATTGCCGAAGCTGCCGCCCGACAATCAAGTCTAAATCTTCTATATGCTTCATGTGTCCCTCCGCCGGTATAGCCTTCGAACAACCCGCTTTAGGTGAGCATATGCCACGGCTGCCGTCATTCTTTTTACATTAAATTTGATCAGATCCGCAGGCTGATTGATGTTGTTTGTCGTTTGGAAAGCCAGCATTGAAACAAAGTCTTAAGCGTATGCCTTTGTCCTAAATTAAGTCAGGAACGGTACTGCTCATAAAGATCAATGAGTTGTGTATCGGAGTACCTGGATGATCCGCTCGTTTCTGAAAAGTCGCAATGGTAATTTCGGCATCATCACGGCGCTCCTCGCGACGCCTTTGTGCGGCGTTGTCGGCCTGGCGATCGATATATCGGTTGCTCTTCAAGAGCGGGAAAACCTGTTGAACGCAGCGGACGCGGCGGCCGTCGGTGCCATCTCCGAGAAATCCAAGGGTGTCGCCAAGGCCCGTACGATGGGTGGCAACGGCAGTGTCCAAGAAGCGATCGACGAGGCCCACGATCTCTTCCTTGCGCAAACCGGCAGCAGCAGCGGCACTACGGATCAGGTCGACCCATAATCGAGCGTCACTCCCCTGCACCTCGACATTGACGTTCACAGGACCGGACAAAATCTCAACTCGGAAGTCCGGTTCGAAAAAGGGATCCCGACCACCTTTCTCCAACTGTTTGGCAAAAAAGAAGTGGTGATCTCAGGCAAAGCCAAAGCCACCTATCAGCTTGGCGCCCACATTGATTTCTACGTGTTGCTGGACAACACGCCGTCTATGGGTGTTGGGGCTACGGCTGCCGACATTGCCATGATGGAGAAAAACACCAAGGACACCTGCGCGTTCGCGTGTCACGAGGTTCACAACGTCAACAACTACTATAATCTGGCCAAAAGCCTGGGCGTCAGCATGCGCATTGATATCGTACGCAAAGCAACCCAGGAGCTGACCAAAACGGCAAAGGCCACCATGTTGTTTGCCAATCAGTACCGCATGGGGGTGTATACTTTTGGAGCAAAAGCCGAAGATGTGAAGCTGACGGCCGCTGCGACATTGAGTGGGGATATGGATACGGTTCGTTCCTATGCGGAAGCGGTGGGTTTGATGACCATTCCCAAGCAGGGCTACAACAACGATCAGCAAACGAGTTTCGATAATGCCCTGACGGAGATCAACAAGCTCATCGATGCCCCTGGCAGCGGCGACACGACCAATGACCGGCAGAAAATTCTGTTCTTTGTATCGGACGGAGTAGGTGACAGTTACAAGCCATCAAAGTGCACCAAGAAAACGACCGGCGGACGTTGTCAGGAGCCGATCGATACGAGCTATTGCAAGCTGGTAAAGGACCGGCACATCAAGATCGCCGTTCTGTATACTACCTATCTGCCGCTCCCCAAGAACAGTTGGTATAACAGCTGGATCAAACCGTTCCAGAGCGAGGTCTCTGCAAAAATGCAGGAGTGCGCGTCACCGGGCTTGTTCTTTGAGGTGTCTCCCACGGAAGGGATAACAGAAGCGATGCAGGCGCTGTTTCTGAAAGTTATTAATCAGCCCCGGCTGACGCAGTAGGGCCCAGGGCTTCAACCCAATCCAGGCGTTGGAACACTGGTTGGCTCGGCGACGCCGCTTTCAGCGCCTTCACGCGCATGAGCATATCGAGATCGACCCGGCTGGGACCGGAGAGCTTAAAGAGGCGGGTCGCTTCAGGTTCAGGAAGATTGTAGGCTTCTGCGAATTCCTCAAGCGAGTATTGAGGTCCGCGCAGTCTCCGCTTTGCAAAAATGATGTCGTTCGTCATTCATGCCCCCAATGGAAAAGATGGTGACGCAAGCCGGATGGGATAGGAGCTCGCCTGCCGTTTCGTTGGCCACAGGAAGAAAGCGGAAAAATCCCTGTGTTCTCCATGCCATCGTGTCCGCTTGACACGACTTGCATCGCCCTCAAAACGTCGTTTGCGGCAAACGGTTCCGAAGCGTTTGAGACCAACGTTGGATATTGCGCGGAACATTCGTGACCGAAGCTTGAACAAATCGGAATGCAGGGCCACCGCCTTTAAAAATCGATGATTTTCAATTAATTATGTTAATGCGGTTTAAAAAAGTTAGTGATTTCTCTATGGGCCACTCCATTGACGAGCACTGATAAGTGCAGTGGAGTAAGGCCTGCCGTCATTAGGCGGCTGGCGCGAAGCGGGCCGTTTTGGGAGGAGCGGCCCGCTATCATTTCGTGGATCCTGAACGACGTAGGCCTCGACTCGTGGGAGCGGTTATGACCCTTTACTATTTTCGGACCCTTGAGAGAAACGAGGACGCGTTCTTAACTGGGACAGTTCTTGATATGCCGGATGACGAGGCCGCTCTGAAGGAAGCTCGTGCAGCGTTGCTGGATATGGCAAGGGAGCGTTTGCGCGATCCGTCATTCTGGCTCCTCCAAGTCGAGCTCCTTGATGCAAACCTCGAAAGTGTGACAACGATGAAGCTCACCAGAGAAGAGGACCCGGTCCGAAAACCATGAATTGATTATCTTGAAGCGTCCGGCGGATTTTCGTAAAAAAACGGACCCCAGCAACAGATTTTACTTTTGTAATGACGAATTCAAAAGACCAGCCGAACACATTTGCATACGAACCCTCTTCCCTCCTCGCGGCCATCGTTGAATCTTCCGACGACGCCATCGTCAGCAAAAGTCTTGAGGGGATTATCACCAGTTGGAACCGCGGCGCTGAGCGGATTTTCGGCTACTCTGCGACCGAGGTGATTGGCCAGCCCATTACCATATTAATACCGCCGGAGCGTCTGGATGAAGAGCCGGCAATCCTCGCCCGCATCCAGTCTGGCGAGCGCGTCGATCATTTCGAGACCGTTCGTCGCCGCAAAGACGGTCAACTTATCGATATCTCCCTCACGATTTCGCCCATCCGGACTCCGGGCGGAATTATCGTAGGGGCTTCCAAGATTGCGCGTGACATCTCTGAGCGGCGGCGTGGACAAGAGCAACAATCCTTGCTCCTCCACGAGATGAATCATCGGATCAAAAACCTGTTTGCACTTACTGGTGGACTACTGTCCCTTGCGGCCCGCGAAGCAGAAACTCCAGGTGACCTGGTTAAGTTGATGCGTGAGCGTCTGGTGGCTTTGGCCCGGGCTCACGATCTCACCCTGAGAAGCCATGAGGCCGATCCCGCGACTGCCGATAGAGTTTCTCTCTTCTCGCTGCTGGAGGCGATGGTTGCGCCGCACAAAACTGGCAGATCCCGTCTTACAATCACTGGAGACGACATTGAGTTCGCTGCACCGCATGTGACGAGCCTGGCGCTCTTGTTTCACGAATTTACCACCAACGCAGCCAAGTACGGCGCATTACAGACCGAAGAAGGTTTCATCGAGATCAGCACCCGGCCACTGACGAACGGCTATCAAACCGTGTGGATTGAGCGGGGCGGCCCGCCCGTCCGATCACCCTCCCTGTCGCGTGGCTTCGGCAGCAAGCTCGAAAGTACCCTTAAAACCAGCTTAGGTGCGACCATTATGCGGGAATGGCGCCCTGAAGGGTTGGTCATCACCGTCGTCTTCCCGCGCATGCTTTGTCATTCCAGTGAAGGAGCTTAGCCGGTTTCTATGCCGACATCCGCGCATTGGAGATCAAATGCCAATGTCAACTGAAGTCCGTCTGGAAGATACGCAGCAATGACCTCCGCGTTGGCTGCCGCCGGAAATGCCCGGCGGATAAGCCGCGAGCCAAAGCCCTCCTTCTCAGGGGCAAGCACAGGGGGACCGTCGTGTTCACGCCATAAAAGGCTCACACGTCGTGTGTCACAGCTCCAGTTGATCGATATCAACCCCTGCTCATCCCGGAGGGCTCCGTATTTGACAGCATTCGTTGACAGCTCGTGGATAACCAGAGAAAGCGCCAGGGCGATATCGGGATCGACCCGGCATTCCGGCCCGTTGATCGTTACGCGGTCAGCAACGACTGGCAGATGGGGCCGAAGGGTGCGCTCGACAATCGCCCTGATATCAGCACTTTGGTGTTCAGCGGCAAAGAGCAGGTCATAGGCGCTTCCTAAAGAGGCAAGGCGTTGAATGAACGAGTTGACCTGCAGCGGGTAGCTCTTAAACGTCTGCCGGGCGATCGCGCTGACAAGCGCCAGGGTATTTTTGACACGATGGGTCAGTTCCCGAGCGAGCAGGCTTCGTCGTTCTTCGGCTGCTTCCAGAACAAGCCGGCGTCGCTCGAGCTCGTCGAGAAGGGTATCAACGGATCCGCCGACAAGGCCGAGTTCTCCGAATTTCCCGGCCATGTTGGTTCTGACCGCTGTATCGCCTTGACGCCATTTCTCCATGACATCGACAATATGAGCTATCGGCTTCAGAATGAACCGGCTTCCGACAAGGGTCGCTGCGACGAAGGCCAACACAGCCCCCAAGCTCAACATAATGACGGCAGTGAAGGTCAGGCGGTTGACCTCGGCAAAGGCTTCCTGCTGTGAGAACCCGGCGCTGACGTAAAGCTGGTTGGTTGCCGATGTTGGAATGTAGCCCAGGATCCGCTCGGTGCCATCCTGACTTTTGACTTCCACGGTTCCAGGCTCATCGGAGGTTATCAGATGCTGGTATGGATCGGGTATGCGCGTGCCGACAAAGCGCTCGGGGTAAGGATTCCGAGCCAATATAACGCCGTTATGGTCGGCAATCGTCACCGCCCCACCGCGTGCAACGCCGCGCTCAATGATCCGCGCCTGCAGCCAATCAAGGCGGATGCCGGTTGCGATGACGCCCACGAGCTTGTCATCGTTGTATACCGACAGTGCGACAGGAAGGACGGGAACGCCCGTCAACTTGCTGACCGTATATCCGCCAACAACAAGGTCTTTGGCGGCAAGGCCGTCCTCGACGTAGGAACGATCCGAGAAATCCGTACCGGAGCCGTTGCCCTGGCTGTCACAGACCAGCTTGCCGTTAGTGTCGATCAATAGGATGGCTCCTGTGGTAGTGAGCCGAGTGGCGACGCGACTCAGGGCTTCGCCGCAGGCCTTTGCGTCCATTTCAACAACTGCGGGAAGCGCCGATACCGCAATCAGCAGGCTACGCGATCCCTCAAGAATGCGCTCGACTTCCGAAGCGGTCATGCGGGCCGCTGCTGCAGCTTCACTATGGATCTCAGCCGAACGCCGTTCGCGACTTGCAAATTCGTTATAGGCCAAAAGCCCGATGGCCGGCAAAAGGGCAGTGGCTGCCACTGCCATCAGTCTTTTTCTCACGCGTCCTTTTCCCCGTCTGGCCCCACCATCCGAACCGATCGGAACTTGGGCTTGACCTACCGGTGAGAGGTCATCCTCAGTCGGGACAATTCGCATGAACCAACAATAGGCATGATCAATATATTTTACGAAAAATCAATTCGATGGATTGAACGCAAAAGGTCACGGTTCATTCGTTCCGATATCGGCCTCCCATTCGAAAGGAAAGACTTTTTGGGTGAAGGCAAATCGAAAAGGATCCGGAACGCATTCGAAGCCAAAGCATTTCGAACGGACTTACTGCGGAACCATTTTCTCGGTCTTTTCGTTTCGGCCACGCAATCGTCTGGAACGACCTGGTGACGCGAACGGACAAAATTCAACGTGTTGAAGAACAGCTTGAAGTGGCCAAACGCCGTGTCAGCGACGGACAAGTCAAAGTTCGCACGAAAACAGAGTTGGACCACGAGACTGTCGAGCAGGATCTCAAACAGGTGACGGCGAGCATTGAACGTATACCGATCGGCCTCGAAGTGGATGAATTCCCCCAGATTCGGACCGAGGGAGATACCACTATTGTACCCATCTGCGAGGAACGCGTCATCGTCGAAAAGCGGCTGGTCCTCGTTGAAGAAATACGGATCAAGCGTGAGATCACGGTTCAGCATGAGCGCGTCCCGATCAGCCTTCGCAAACAAAAGTTTGTGGTTGAGCGCATTTACCCCAACAGCAAGGAGCACACCCATGACACAGACCTATAGCGATACGACATCCAGCTATGTCTCCGGTAACGCAGCCTCGACGCTGACCGCATTTTTCGACAATCGCTCCGAGGCGGAGGCTGCCATTGCCCGCCTTCGCGACGCTGGCATCGCGCAAGCCAACTTGCGCCTGGTCCCCGGCTATGAAGCCGATCGTACAGATGCACCTCCGCCGGAAAGCCGGACAGGGTTCTGGGCGGCGCTGGAAGACTTCTTCTTTCCCGATGACGATCGAGAGGTTTACAGCGAAGGCCTGCGCCGCGGCGGCTTCCTTGTCACCGTCAGTGGTGTCGATGACGGCTCCTACGAGACTGTCCGGGACATTCTCGACGATGAAGGCAGCATCAACCTTGACGAGCGTGCCGATACCTGGCGGACGGAGGGATGGAATGGCTCCTATTCGAGCTCGGCCACGACAGGGTCTGACCGAATTGATATCGCCACGCAGGCGGCGCTCCGCAACCAGACCGGCGGCAACGAGGAAACGATCCCGGTCGTGGAGGAAAATCTGCGCGTTGGCAAAAGGGATGTAAATGCCGGCAGCGTCAAGGTCAGGGCCTACACTGTGGAAAGTCCCGTAAATGAAAGCCTCACACTCCGTGACGAAAATGTCACCATTGAGAGACGAAATGTCGACCGGCTGCTTACCGACGCGGACCGTGCTTTCGAAGAACGGACGATTTCTGCCGAGGAGCATCACGAGGAAGCCGTGGTGTCGAAGGAAGCCCGGGTCGTTGAAGAAATCGGCATCAAGAAAACCGAAGCCGAACGAACTGAAGAAATCAACGAAACCGTACGCCATACCGAGGTCGAAGTCGAAGATAAACGCGGCCTGAGCCAGGGTCAGTCTCAATTTGGGCAGTCTCAGAGCCAGCGCAGCTAATCTAGCTTGTGAAACGCACCGTCAACCGCGGTGCGTTTCGTATTGACTTAGTCGTTCCCCTTGCCATTTCACCTCATGTTGGAGAATGAGGTGAAGGACATATGGACGAAAGAACTGCGCTAGAGAAAGATTTTCGTCGTATCGGCCATGACATGCGCATGCCCTGCACTCCATTTCCGCTGGCATGGGCATCATCAGCAAAACCAACACGGATCCAGGCTTGGCCCATATCATTGATTTGATGGCGGAAGCTGACTTCATCAAACCCCGCTCTCGATAATCAGACCGTCTCACCGTCCTTCGTACATATCCCTGGCAACATCCTTGAGAAGTGAGGTCATGCGACAACGGAGGTCGACGTCGAGAACCTCCACGCCGGCGGCATCGAAGTCACGGCGCAGTCGGGCAAAGACACCGTCCGGATCGGCGATATCGGCGGTGGTCAGTTCGCGAGCATACGCCTGCGCGTCGTCCCGGCGCATGGTGGCCGCGGCCCAAAGGCCGATCAGCGCGTTGCGACGCGCCTGCGCCTTGAACATGAATTCCTGATCATAGGCGAACTTGTCCTCTAGCGCGCGGGCACGCTTCAGCAAAGCAGTCATGATTAAACCCCGTTTAGATCGATTTTATACCCCGGCCTTTTTTCCCCTGGCCGCGAGTAACCTTATAGATCAGGAGTTTTAAAGAACCGGGCAACGGGAAGGGCTAATAAACAGTCAAAACACCTTACGCTTGTGTTTTTTATATTTTCGCTTCACGACGTTAGGCTGGCGCAAGTGAAACTGCCGTATGGCGGATGTCATGAGATACATCCTCCCTGCTGCGACCTTACTGGCAATTCTGACTCCCGACGACGGGGAACAACAGGACGTTGCACCCCCAAGTCCCGCAATTGCCGTAGTGCGATCTAATGCTTCCGTTGATGACCGGGGCGCAGCAGCCTGTTTACACGTTTTCTCCGAGCCGGATACTTACGCGGCGGCCCTTTTGGATCGTGTCTCTCAAGGTTTTCAACCGGCTGCGCACTGCCATGAGAAAAATGCAGATGTCCAGCCTTCACGGCTGGAGTCGATGTAAAGGGCTTCGCGTTCGGGGCAAGATCAGGTTGGCTCGGTCACGGCGGTACGGTTACGGCCGCTACGCTTGGCGCGGTAGAGAGCGATATCCGCCTTTTCGCATAACGTATGCAGGCTTTCGAAAGGTTCTGCCATGGCGATGCCGATACTCACCGTGGCGTGGAGGTCCGGTTCGTCGAACCGAGTATTGGCAAGAGCCAGCCGGATCGTCTCGGCGACGTCCCTTGCGGCCGGTGCGGTCAGGTTCTCCAGGAGAACCGCGAATTCCTCTCCCCCTATACGCCCTGCGACATTTCGATCTGATATGACCAATCGGAGAATCTCACCAAACTTCTCGATGACACGGTCACCAGTAGCGTGTCCAAAACGGTCGTTGATAAGCTTGAAGTGATCCAGGTCGAAAAGCAGAAATGCCACTTCGTGGCGCCGCTTCTGGCTGCGTTCCAAAGCCAGCTTGGCCCGCTCGTTGAAACCACCTCGGTTATGCACCTGCGACAAAGGGTCGATTTCGGCGATGGAATTGGCGGCCTCAACCGTATCGCGCATGAGTACCATCAAAAGCGTCAAGTCTATTGCGATGAGCAGGATTGCACTCAAGGACTGCGAGAACAGCGCGTATTTGCTGTCCAGGTATTGTGAGGCGGTGGACCCGGAATTTTCAACCATATAGCCACAACTGATTTTACGATGAAAGAGGCTGCCAAAGCACCGAAGAGGCCGGTCAGGATATGTTCCAGCCCACCATTCGAGCGGGAACTGGCAATGATCATCGCGCACAGGTCCATCGCGACTGCAAACGGTAGCTGATAAAGCAACTCATAGGGCATCGTATTACGCGCACCACCCCAGATCGCCCCCCGAACGATGAGAGACAGGACGAAGGACGCGATCAGAAGCCAGTTGCTGACCGGCTGTTTGTAGTAAACGGACAGGCCTTTCGCCATGAAATTAAAGGCCAACGAGAAACTTGCGAAGCTGGTAGCCGTAAAAACGGCAGGGTAAGGGGTCAGCCAGACCAGCAGTTCGCTGACCGGCGTGAGGATGCCGGTGCCATAGCTGACCGCGAACCAACCTGCATCTCCCTTTGTGTTTCTTCGAAGAGAAACAAGGGTGAAGGCTATGGTGAAAAGTGTCGCCACCGCCACATTGACGATGGTCTGGTACAATGCACTCTCCATTCCCCACCCTATGGCCGCGGTGAGCCGCTTGTTGCCTGTCACTTCATTTAGGTTTGGTTGCAAATATTCACAGGAAGCTATTCGGTTTCAAGCATGTCTCAAACGACCAACATGCCGGTCACCAAGTCCAGCCTCATTTCTCAACGCAACTTTTTCATATCAGGCTACCACCGACAGCGCCCGGCACTTTAATATGGGTCAAATTTGATGTAATGCGCTTAAACTCCCGGTCGAAGTTAGCCTTATACCAAAAGCAGGCAGGCCGACGGGCACCCTCGCTGCCGAGAGGAGCGATTTCATCCGTGCTCTCTTAGCATCCGCGCCTCCGCTTCCAGGATTTGCGCCACATCCTCAAGGCTCATGTGGGATGCGCATAGGTGAATGGCACATTCAAGGAAATGCAGCGATGAGCGCCGGAGGTAGGCCTCCCGCTGCGTCTCGGACGTCTGGGAAATATGGCGATAAGGATCTTCATCTGACATGTTTTTACCTCCGGACGAAATACAACTTTCCTGGCAAAGAGAGGTTCCTTTGCGGCCGATCGGCGTTGGGACACAAGACTTTAGCAGTTCATATAGCGATACATGCTTTGCGGTCGGCGAAAATTCGTGGGTTCTCGGAACCGGTCGCACTGTTTGTTGTTACGGATTGCACGAGATGCTGATTGGCGTTCGAAAAACGTTAGTGTCGACAACCGGTCTAAAAAACTTCGATTCAAGATCAGGCGTTGTCGATAGTGGAACCGCAACTGGTGCGGCTCAAATTATCCGGGCAGACCGTCCAAGTTCAACCCGCCGCTCCTTGGTTGTTGCTCCGTTCGGTGGGCGGGCGTCTGGGCAACCAGGCGCCCATTTACTTTATAGGTCAGGAAAGGCGAGGATAGCTGAGGAGCCGGTGCAGGTATTCGATCGGCGGGTTTTCCTCAAGCTGGAACGCGACGCGGGCGATTACCGATCCTTGACTGCTGTAGCCCAGTAGGGCGAGCTCTTCGCCTGTACGATGTGCCGTTTCTATAGCCTGAAGCCACTGCAAACAATGTGACGGGCCTCGGTCTGGGCGGCTCGAGGCGCAGCCCTTCGCTCGCCATTTCAGCCAGAACGTTGCGCGCCTCGGTAGCTGCGGCAGCCTCATTCGGAAACTCCATTGTTACAGATTCCGAAGCTTATAGATCTCTGGGAACGGCTGATAACGGATACCCGGCAGGTCGCAGCTCGGATGGCCTTCCCAAGCATAACGAATGACGTTGTTGCTCATATCCAGGAACCAGCCCTTGCGACCGGTGTATGCGCCGAAGGAGTTCTTGGCGTTCCCCTTGATGCAAATATTGCCCGTGGTGGTTGATCCAGCTGGGATGAAGTAGGAGATCTCCGCGTCCATGATCGAGTAGGGATCTTTGAGAACCCGGCGCGCGCCGTCGATGATCGCTGCTTTTTCGGCCGCGGTCGCCGGGCGTTGCTTGGTCAAGCGGTCCTGCCACATGGCGCCGGTTTGGCAGGATGAGATGAGGGTTGCGGCTGCGAGCAAGGCGAAGAGTTGTTTCGGCACGGAGATACCTGTTGATGCGTGCCGATTTCTTAACCTTCTGATTTTTGGGTTGCAATAGGTTTGGTCACTATTTAGGTAAGTGACCGGTTGGGCGATCATTTGTGCACAGCCGCAGCGCGTACAGCATGATACTCGACGTCGGCCTCAAGTCTCTTCAAGAGCAGCGAGCAACCGAGCGTGCTTGGCGGCACGCGCCGTCGCAGCACCGTTTGCTCACGAATGCGACTGGTCGCGTCGAGAAAAAGCGTCCGTTTCGTTTGCGGCAGATGTCACTCCAGCCGGAGTGCTCGTCCAGCCGCACGCGAAGACGGCCGGCCCGGAATCCGGCGAGACACTTAAGCAGTGCCAGATTAAAGTCTGGTCATCACAGATATGGTAGCTCTTGATAATTTGTCACAAATTCGCGGAGTTCAGACGGCGGTAATGGTCTAGCCAAATAGTACCCTTGCATCTGACAGCAACCGGCATCCCTGAGGAAATGCTCCTGCTCGGCATTCTCAACACCCTCTGCCATGGTCTGTATACCTAGCTTCTTCGCCATTGACAGGATGGCGGAAGCGATCGCCATGTCGTTTTCGTCTGCAGGAATGCCTTTCACGAAAGAACTGTCGATCTTGAGGCGCGAAAGCGGAAAGGACTTTAGAGTGCTCAAGCTTGAATATCCCGTGCCGAAGTCATCCAGCGCAAGGCTGATCCCCAACGCGGTCAATTCCGACATCTTCCGGACGGAGTCTGCCACGTCGCACATGATCATGCTTTCGGTTATTTCGACTTCCAGCCACCGCGGATCCAAGTCCGCCGCACTAAGAATGTCGGCTACCTTGCGGGTCATCCCAGGATCCTGAAACTGCCGTGCCGACATATTGACCCCAACCTTGAATGGTTCAACTCCAGCGGCCTGCCAGGCACGAACCTGAGCGCATGCCTTGGTCATGACGAACTCTCCGAGAGCGCAAATAAGCCCGGTTTCTTCTGCCAGCGGGATGAACTCGCCTGGCATCACAAGACGGCCCTCGTGTTGCCAGCGTACCAGTGCCTCGACCCCGCATACCTTGCCCGTCCTCAGATCCTTCTGTGGCTGGTAGTGCACAACCAGTTCGTCGTTTTCGATTGCGGTGCGCAGCTCCTTCGTCATGCGCACCTTCTCGCGCGCAGCAACCGACATACATTTGGTGAACTTTCGGACCCCGTCGCGTCCTTCCCGCTTCACACGATACATCGCAAGATCGGCAGCCGCCATGAGTTCGGCAGAGGAATGACCATGATCCGGGAAGGCGGCAATACCGATGCTACATGCAGTCTGAAGCTCGACGCCGTCCACCGTGAACGGCAGGCATATCGCGGCACGGACACGCTCCATCCGGGCCTCATAGGACTCGTCCCCCTCGAGGACGATGACAAATTCATCCCCGCCGATCCGCCCCACTATTCCATCAGCTCCGAGAGCCCGTTTGATCCTGACGGCAGTTTCACTCAGTAGTAGATCGCCGACCCTATGTCCGAGGCTGTCGTTCACATGCTTGAAGTTGTCCAGATCCAGAAACGCAACCCCGAGTGTCCCTCCTTCGATATCCGCCTGAGCTACCATACGATCGAGACTCCGTTCGAGCCTGTCTCTGTTCGGAAGCCCGGTAAGTGCATCGTGTTCGGCCAAGTAAAGGATCTTCTCTTCGTCACGACTTCGATCGATCGCTATTCCGGCCATGCGCGCCGCCGCCTCGAAAAATTCGAGGTATTCCGATGTGAGCTGATCTTCCGGGTACCACACGAGAAGGCAGCCTAATATGTCTCCGCTACCGCCGATGATGTCGATGCATCTGAACGCCCCCTTATCGCCGATGACCCCTCGAAGGACGTCCACGAGTGTACCGTGCGGTCCTTGGCTGATTGAAGTAGGTAGTGCGGAAGATGCCGGGCAGGCCGCAATCCTCCATTCTTCAGTTGTCGCCATCGTGAGGATTGCAGCACGAGAACCCGGCGACCCCGTCTCTAGCTGCTCACAAAGCTCTTGGAAGAACTCGCCTACTGGCTTGCCAGATACAATTGCCTGCAGAATGCATGTTTGCGACTTAAGCATTCTTTCAGCAGCCTTACGCGCAGTAATGTCGCGCGATGCGCCTACGACACCAACGATCTCACCATCCCGGTTGCGTAAGGGCACCCTCGACATCATGAGCCATCGGTCGCAATTTCCCTTGAGGGCACGCTCTTCAAAGCCAAGATCGGCCTCGCCAGAGTTCATGACCCGCCGCTCGATTTCATGGATCTCGGTGGCCGCTTCCCAACCGTGAAGATCTGAATCTTTCAGGCCGATCATCTCGTCGAAGTGTTCGAACCCGTTGTTTGTGACTACTGCAGCGTTCGCGAAGATGAAGCGCCCCTCGCGATCCTTCGCATATATGTAGTCGGGGACGTGGTTGATCATGGCCTCCAGCCAAACGTAACGCTCGGCCAGGTCCTCGTTCGTCCGCGAGGTTGTAGCGACACGACGCAAGGGATCGATCGCGGAATCCTGTATGCCATTTCCGGAAGCGCCGCTTGACCCCTCCGCACGTTCAATGCGCATCAACTTACATGCCTCCAAACTGTCGAAGCATCATCTTAGAATTTCGTTATGTAATCATGAAAGGCGGCCGCAGGCTTCTGACTGTCCAAACCCCACGATATCTTCAGTCAAATTTTACACGGGTTCATTAGGCTTACGTCATAGTCAAGCGTGAGGAATGAATGAGCCCTTGGAACGACCTGCTTTCAAACCTGGCCCTAGTGGCAATTGCCACCGCCGTCTGGACTTTTGGGAACAGCACCCTGAAGTCCTCGTCGTCATCCGAAGTGTCGTCGACGGGTAAACTGCTCGAGCTCATTACCGAAGAATTCAAGAAGCACGATGTCGAGACTGAAGTCGTTCGTCTTACCTCCGTGCCGGCAGGGAGAGCCGACGTCGAAGAGGCCGATCGCGTCAAGGCGAGGGCTACCGAACATCAATCCCGGCGGTGGCAACATTCGTGAAGCGGCGCGCGGCTGGATCAGGGAAAATCTGCTTGCCGTCGTAGCGATCACGGCGGCTGTCACATGGATCCTTGGCGCAACCCGTTAGCCGGAACTATCCCATGAGCGCCCCTTTCGATGGTTCACTTTCGCCACGCACCTCTGAGCGTCCGACCCCGCGCCCGACATCCGGTTCGGTTCTGAAGCAACTTGGCCCTGGTCTCATCACCGGAGCCGCCGAAGACGACCCGAGCGGTATCGCGACCTATTCCCAGGCAGGAGCCTAATTCGGCTTCAACATGCTCTGGACGATGCTGCTGACCTATCCCTTGATGTCCGTGATCCAGTTTGCCAGCGCGAGGATCGGCCGGGTGACCGGATGCGGGCTTGCCGTCAATATGGGCGCAATCTGGACAAAGCCGCTGGTCGTCCTCCTAGTCCGTCTGCTGTTCATCGCCAACTGCATCAATATCGGCGCCAATTTGGCGGCAATGGGCGCCTCTGTCGAATTGGCGACCGGCATCCCCAGTCTGCCGATCACGATTGGCGAAGCGGGCGTCAAGTTCAGTCTGGAACTTTCAATCGCCAGCCGTGTTCGATCAGTATGCGCAGCACTGAAAGAAAAGCTCGGGTCGGGATGGCCACGTTCGTCGCAATCATCTTGGCGGTAGCGGCGGTAGTGGTCGGCATCTATGTCGTTTTTTTCACCCCATGAGAGCCCGCGGAGCAACCGTCACCACATGCTATCGATCAGGATGCCCAGCAATAGGACCGGTGGCCGTTAATCAATGAGGACTTACTTTGCCCAACCAACTCGCCTGCAGCCCTGCTTTCGAAAAGCTCCTTTGGGATATTCGTGATATCTTGCACAAAGCGGTCCAAAAGCAGATGGCTAACGACTCAACCGAAGCCCATGACCTTACGAAAGAAGCCTACCAGCGGCTAGCCACCGCCCTCAATCAGCTTGAGAGCAATATAGTGGCGCCCAACGACCCTGAATGAGAGCTGATGGATTTGGCGCGCATTACGACCCTCTCAGCCCGTGAGTTCGGGTCAAGCAGGCCGAAACCGAGACCTTTAGAGTCGTTGTCCCCTGAGCCATTCAATACCAAGGAGGCGAACCTGCCTGACTTTGGCAAGAAAACTACTCCAACCGGGATTGCTCCATCGGCGGACCCAATCAAGCAGACACGTCGAAAAGTCATTGCAGGTAGAGGAGTGATGTTGCTTATAGCAGGGGTAGCCGCAATTGCGTTCGGGTTGTACGCGTTTGCGGCCGTCTATGGTTTATCCGTTGGCCTTGATTAGATTTACCGCTTAGACGACGAATTCTGTTTAGTAGTTTTATCAGCCAACTTCTCTTCGATAATGTTGATGGCTTTTCGAAACGCCTTAACCGCATCTTCTAACGTCGCAATCAGCCCGGAGAACTCTGTCGTAACATCGGCCGCGGGGAACGGGCTGACAGAACCTGCGTCGTGCAACGCCTTTAATTCTTGTGTTAGTCGCTCGATGTCCGCCTGGTATTCTTCTCGCTTTCGCTCCAATTCGAGATGGTCCATGACTAGATCCTCCTGTTGAACGGTTACGTATTGACCCGCTTTCCGCGCTTCGACGAGTGATGGATTGGCTGCAAATCCGGGTCTTTATGACTTTTGCGGGTGTGCTCACTTGATTCCTTAATCGGTGGCTCAAGTTGAGGGGTCGCTTTTTCGTCCGCCGGATGGGCGGTCGAGTTGTGGTCCAGCTCGTAGTCCGCGGTAGGCTTCGCCATTTGCAATCTCCTGAATTATTCCCTCCGATAACAAGCCGTCACGCACATGGTTCCCTTTCAATTTTCGAACCACCGCCGTCCACCGCGATGAGCGACATCGGAACATTGTGACCGCCCGCTTGTTGTGGGGCAGCGCGCGGAACTCCCGCTGCCAACTTGCAGGAGGCGAGTTGAGGCCGCCGGAGAAAGGAGAAATCTGTGAAAGCTCTGACCTGGCACGGAAAACATGACATTCGCTGTGAAAGTGTACCCGATCCGCAGATCGAGGATGGACGGGACGCAATCATCAAGGTGACTGCCTGCGCAATCTGCGGCTCTGATCTCCATCTCTTCAACGGCGTAATGCCGGATATGCATAGCGGCGACATCATGGGCCATGAAACTATGGGCGAAGTCGTCGAAGTCGGAAAAGACAACAAAAAGCTCAAGGTTGGGGATCGGGTTGTCGTGCCTTTCACGATTGCCTGTGGCGAATGCTTTTTCTGTACGCGGGGCTTCTATTCCGGGTGTGAGCGTTCCAATCCCGATCCTTCAAAAGTTAAAAAAATGTGGGGCAATTCGCCCGCAGGCCTGTTCGGCTATACACACCTCCTCGGCGGTTACAGCGGCGGTCAGGCGGAGTATCTGCGAGTCCCCTTTGCTGATGTTGGCCCAATCAAGGTTCCAGATGGCCTTTCGGATGAGCAGGTTTTGTTTCTCTCCGATATTTTTCCTACCGGATACATGGCTGCGGATTTCTGCAATATTCAGCCAGGTGAAACCGTAGCCATCTGGGGCTGCGGGCCTGTGGGGCAGATGGCCATTCGTTCGGCCTTCCTGCTTGGAGCTGAGCGGGTCATCGCAATTGACACCGTACCGGAGCGCCTGGCGCTCGCAGAGGCGGCTGGCGCGCAGACCCTCGATTTCATGGAGGAAGATATCTATGAGCGCATTTTGGATTTGACGCAGGGGCGCGGCGCCGACGCATGCATTGATGCAGTCGGTACGGAAGCCGACGCAGCGGCGAGCTGGGATTCCCGTATCGACCGGATAAAAGTCGCAACCTTCATGGGCACAGACAGACCGCACGTGCTTCGCCAAGCCATCCATTGCTGCCGCAATTTTGGAACGGTTTCCATTGTCGGTGTCTATGGTGGCTTTCTGGACAAGATACCGATGGGGTCCGCAATCAATCGTGGGCTGACCTTGCGCATGGCGCAAACGCCGGTGCAGAAATATTTGCCTCTTTTGATGGATCGCGTCCAGAACGGCGACATCGATCCATCCTTTGTCATCACCCACCGGGCGAGTCTCGAAGACGGGCCGGAACTCTACAAAACATTCCGTGACAAGCAGGACGGCTGCGTGAAGGTCGTCATGAAACCGTAAAGGAGACTGGCATGAACCCTGTCGAAACCGGAAAAGGCCTGGCTGTTATTACCGGCGCATCCAGCGGCATAGGTTATGAGTTGGCCAAATGCGCAGCACAAGACGGCTACGATTTGATCATCGCCGCCGATGAGGTGGAGATTAAAGAAGCGGCCCAACGACTGAAAGAGTTTGGCACGCGGGTGGAGGCGATGCAGGTGGATCTTGCCACCGAGGACGGCGTTCGACGCCTGGTCAATGGCATTGAAGCACTTGACAGGACAGTAGATATCTTGCTGGCCAATGCTGGCAGAGGTCTAGGTGACGACTTCCTTGACCAGGATTTGCAGGGAGCTCAACGCGTCGTAGATACCAATATCAGCGGAACCATTGCGCTGGTCCATGTGGTCGGCAACCGTATGCGCAGCCGCGGCCAAGGACGCATTCTGTTCACTGGATCCATCGCCGGTTTCATGCCGGGCACGTTTCAAGCCGTTTACAACGCCACAAAAGCCTTCATCAATTCTTTCTCCTTCGCCCTTCGAGAAGAGTTGAAGGACACAGGCGTATCAGTAACATGTCTAATGCCGGGCGCGACAGATACGGAATTCTTCGAGCGGGCCGACATGCTGGATACAGCCGTCGGTCAGGGAAAGAAGGACGATCCGGCTTTCGTGGCAAGAGTCGGCTACGAAGCCATGATGAACGGTGAAGGCGACGTTGTTTCCGGATGGAAGAACAAGTTGATGGCGGCAGTCGCAAACGTAACGCCGGCCGAAACGTTGGCAAAGCAACATCGCAAAATGTCGGAGCCCGGTACTGCGAAGCAGTAACTCTCGCAGGGTGAAGAGGCATCCGACCTTGGAACCATTACCCGTCGATACTGTTAGGTGATCTGGCAAACGAAGGAGAAGTAGTATGGGTATTATTAATCCAAGGGACGGAGTCCCGGGCACAACCGACCAGTCTCCACGTTGGGAAGGTCCACAAGAAAACATGCCGCGCGGCTACCTTCCTGCAAAAGATGATCCGGATCATGACCGCGATGCAGCAGGCGAAAATCTCAAGGATCCACGGAAACGAAATCTTACCGACGCCCTTAAGACAAAAGGTGACGCGTGATGGTTGCTCGCTCAGAAAGGCAAAGCGCCAAGCAGCAAATCCGCGATGATGCGAAAGGACAGTTTGCGAAACCTCTAAAGGGCGAAACCCATGATGGCGTAGCAAGTGCCAAGCCTACGGTTATCACCGGCTCGGATGATGCCACGGCCAAGAAGATACCGCCGGGCCAGAAAGGGCCGGAAAAAGAGTGGTCAGTGAACTACGATCCGAAGAATATTAACGAAGGACGATATAGGGGCTGACTCGCACACCTGAGACTTAGAATCGCGAACTTGTGCCTCACCATTGCAAAGCAAGCTCTCTCAGGGGCAAGTCTTCTAACGTCCAAAGAGGATTCTCGATGAAGCTCGCTGTTATTGCTGCATTTGCGACAACATTGCTGGCGCAGCCAACGTTGGCCGATGATAGCGCGTTCCTAAAGTCGCTGTCAGGAACGTGGTCTGGTAGCGGATCAGCGACTACTAAAATCGGCGCAAAACCACTTCAGGTTTCCTGTAAATTCAAGACAACGTCGACAAGTGGGGCTCTGTCAATGAGTGGATCATGTCGGGGATTCGTGGTCGTCCGCCGGACGATAAGCGCGACATTGCGTAACAAGGCCGGCCGTTACACTGGGACCTACATCGGTCCATCTGGACGCCCCTCTTCGCTCTCTGGCGCGCGCGACGGCAACTCTGTCAATCTTGCCATCACGTGGATCAGGGTTATCAACGGCGATAAATCCGCCCAACCGACGATCAAAAAAGTGGGTGCAAGAGGCTTGCAGCTCAGGACCACCGATCGAGATCCGAGGACCGGAAAAACCATTGTTGACGCAATAACGCGTGCATCGGTGTTCGGTTTACGTAGAAATCCTGGAACTCTCATCTCCTAGCTTAGTTCTGGTTTCATTGAACGGTGCACATTCTAGGCACCCGCATCCCAAAGGAGAACCCAAATGGCAAATGCAGACCGTAAGCATATTGGCGCCGGAGCAACGTCGAAGGGAGATGGCTCGGGTGCCATGACCTCAGCAAATAACGCTGAGATACCGGAGAACATGGTCCTTTCAAATCGGGACAAAGCTCAGCATTCCAAGGAACGCGGCTTGGATAGCAAAGCTGTTCAAGCAGAACAGCGGCAAGAGTGAGAGATCCGGTTCTCGCAAAATGATCTAAGCAGTCGGGCTGTAGTGTCATAGCCCATGCAAAACGTGAGATAACGATAGGATGCAAACATGGCTGGCGGAGAACGAGTAAATCAAAACGAGGGAGCCTTGGACGTTAAGCCTGAGCACATCAACCAGACGCCAACAAACTTTGGCGGGTCTAATTACATGGAAAAGGGCAGCTCAGACGGTCGCGACGTTCCGACCAAAGACGCGGTGATTGAGGCTACGAAACGCAAAGATAGCACCCTTCTCGTTAAGACAGACCTAGTCGATCAGGATGTGCGAAATTCTGCACCGGGCGTGCGAGAGCAAGAATGACAAAGGCCATACCTATCGACAGCCCAATTCATTCTCCGGGAGCCCCTGATCGGGCGCGGCATCTTCAAAACTCGATTGACTATGCAGTTGCCGACTTAGTTGACCAAGCGGTTTCAGCGGGGTGGAGACCCCGCGAAATTATGGACGCAATCGCAAGTGCCGTGGCCGGTCAGAGAAACTCTTATGAGGAAGATCCGGACCCTGCCGACGACACTGCGTTGCTGGGAGGCTAAAGTCGCAGATAGGTTGACGGGGTCTCCCATACCGATTGGTCAGTCCAGCCCATCAGCATGACGCCGAGGTTTGACTGGATCTGCTTAGCGAATAGGCGCCAGGTAGGCGCTATTCGACTCAATCCCGGCGCTAGGCATGGCAAGGATGGCAGCAGCAGCCATCGCATCGTTGACGACCTTAAGGAAGCCAAGCGCGGATGCATCGATCTTGCCATTATGGTCCCGAGTGCGCGCCATGACGTTCACGATCCAGCCGAGAAGGTTCGCATTGCCCAGGGTCGGATGGTTGCCGACAAAATCCACATACTCGTTCCCGAGGCGCTGGCCCATCTGATAGTCGAGTTGATACTTGCCGCTATCGGCGACGGCCCAATAGCTGAAACCGCTGGCGATTGGTTGCAGACGGCGCATGAAGGGCGGTACGTCGGCATGGGGGACGGAGTTGGCGACGGGCTTCTTGATTTCGCCCATGAAGATAAGGCGGCCGGTCATTTCGACGTCTTTTGCTGTGGCGCTCATTGCGGATCTGCATGAGTTCCAGTGTTTCGTGATTGGCTTCGATGAGTTCGCGGGCCTGGCGGATCGTGCCGCCAATGGCTGCAGCCAGCCTGACCGCGTGTTCGGCGCCAGTACCGGTGGTAAACACCTCGCAAACCGCCTCGGCTGTCAGCAAAAGACTGAGAGCGCAATGGCTATGGTCGATAGGCTTCTGACAGTTCTTCGACAATGTGGCTACTCCGGATCGGGGAGTAAGCCCACGGCTGTTCTGGCACCGCCTCTCAGAGTGAATTAGCCCCCGAAAGGCCCGGACACGCTCCCCCACTTAGCTAAGTGGGTAGGAGTAATGTTGGTACTATGACTATCACCACCCATAAGATGCAGGTTCTTTCTGGGCCTGAACGGCGGCGGCGCTGGAGCACGGCGGAGAAGCTGGCCATTATCCAGGAATCCTACGAGCCGGACGCAACGGTGAGCCTTGTCGCGCGTCGGCATGGCATCCAGCCGAACCAGTTGTTCGCCTGGCGCAAGCCCGTACATGGAGCGTTTGATCAGTTTCAGCTTGTTGATTTTGCCCTCCACCGGCCCGGTGCTCCACGGTAGTTTCAGCGCAGCCTCGACGGCATCCATGTCGCCACGGATTCCTCTCGCCAGCGATGATAGTGGTCCGGTCATCGCATCGCGCAGCCACGGCTGCAAATCGCGAGGATCATGGTCGCAGACCATGCACTGGAAGCGACGAGCGAGACCAGTGGCAACTGCGATATCAGGAGATGCTTTGCAAATTGCATCGACAAAGGCCCGGTCTTTAATCGGGAGTGTGTCAGGGGATGCCGTCAGGAGGCGTGTCGTTTGTCGAGATGACGGCATGCGCCATGATGATCTCGTTGGATTGGCCGGCAGAGGCCGCGCCTCGTGACCGTCGCGCAGCCTTATCTTCACCCATTGCCGGAAACTCTTTGCATTGCCAGGATATCCTCGATCGCAAACTTCACCTAGAGCCGGGTCGCATTGCGGCACCCTTCACCCCAGCGCCGGCGCACGTAGTCCTCATGGATATCGGCCGGGTTCGGCGTGAACACGGTGCGTCGCCACGTCCCTGGCTGTTCGTCCTTCAGCCATTTTCGAATGGTTTTCAGGTCGATGCCGAGTTCACGCCGGATCGCAAGCTGGCTCCAGCCAATGCCCGCCAGCCGCACCATCTCATCGAACAAAGCGCGTCGTTCCTTGTGCCGAGCATGTTGCCGCCGCGAATGGGCCGGCAGGACCGCCCGGTCTTCTGGCCGTGCATCGCTCCCCCCATCCTCCACAAACCGGTCTACCAATGACTTTCCGATATCACGAACCAGGCGATATCGGCGCTCTACGACATTCTGCAAAGCGTCCGAACAGTTACGCAGAAGATGCCAACGGTCGGCGACCTGTTGGGCGTTCGGCGCGCCCTCCCGGGCGCCACTTGCATATGCGCCGGCCCTGTCACGGGCGATGATCTCGACGCCGGGATGGTCCTTGAGCCAGGTGGAGAGTGCGGAAGAGCCCACTTCTGGGGAAAATTCATGCGGCATTGACACCGTCATCTTGGGTAACGTGGATTGGCCATCGTTGGTCATTGCTGCACCGCCTTCGCCTCAATGCCAGTCAGTTCCCGCATGCGGTTCTCGAGTGCCTCTGAGTGGTAGCTGTCACCATCGTCGGTATCGACGAGGAACAGCATTGCCACATCCTTGGGTGTCTGCGGCTCCGATGCGAGTATCCGCTCTTGCAGATTGACATAGCGGTCGTTTTTAGCGTCGTTCTCTTGCTCTGTCAGGCTCCCGAACGTCCTGCCCCTTGGCAGAAATCGTCAATGGCTTCTCAGGAAATTGACGCAGAATAACGTCAAGATATCTACCCCTCCGACAAAACAGAAATAACCGGAAACACCTCTTAAGCACTGTATTAATTTCATTAATTTGACTGATGTCGTCCTGACAAACGTTAAGTGAGACCGGGCGGTCTATCCATCCGGCCGAATGGCTTACCAGTTGAGGATCGGCTGCATGGCAGCGCGGAACTCGGCCTTTTCCTCATCCGTCAGAGGGCCGAGCGGCGCGCGGCATTCGCCGACGGGCAAACCCTGCAATTCGCAGCCATATTTGATTTTCTGGACGAACTTGCCAGATTCCAGGATGTTCATCGCCCTGTACAGCGTCTTCATCATCTCGCGGGCCTTGCCGAGGTCGCCCGACCGATAGGCGCGGTCGAGATCACAGCAGGCTTTAGCCATGCAGTTCGACGGGCCGCAGATCCAGCTTTCCGCGCCCCAGAACATGAAGTCGAGTGCAATATCGTCCGAGCCCGAAACCAGTTGGATCCGGCCCTCGTAGCGGCTGGCAATGTCGACGGCGCGCTGCAGCACACCCGAGCTTTCTTTGATGCCAATCACACGCGGATTATCAGCGAAGTGATCCATCAGTTCGAAGCTGATGTCCGAACCGTCCTTGGCGGGGTAGCTGTAGAGTACCAGGTCGACGTCAACCGCGGTAAGCACGGTCTCATAGTGCCGGATCAACTCCTGCTGCGTCGGGCGAGTGTAGAAGGGCGGAGCGAGCAGGACCGTATCATAGCCGATTTCCTTCGCCATGGCAGTCTGTTCGATAACCTCGCGCGTGGCGGAGGCGTTGGTGCCGGCAATCAGGATTTCGCCCGGCTTGGCGAACTCCTTGACGAACCTGAGAACATCGCGGCGCTCCTCGGTCGACTGGCTGAAATATTCCCCGGTGGAGCCGTTCGGCACCCATCCGGTGACGCCGGCCTCGCGCAAATGCACCAGCAGCTTTTCGAAGGCCTTGAAATCGACCTGGCCTTTGGCGTCGAAGGGGGTGACGAGGGCGGGCATGACGCCTGACAGTTTCATCTCTTGTCTCCTGGGTTGATAAGGCCTGCACCGGCATCATGCGGGGCATGGCATTCTTATGTCGTCTTGTTGTCGACTTAACTTAATATGTCGTCCTTATGTCGACAGTGTCAAGAGCGGGAATTTTCGAATTGTTCCGTGCCGCTATTGGCAAGCGGGTTGCTGACCAAGCATGCGGAGCCAGTGGTGCACGCATGCGCTTCTCCCGTTTTTATGTTGCTGGACAACATGTTGCCGGTCGATCACATGATGCTCTTTGTCGTCTTCGCGGCGACGGCGTCATTTAGTCGTCTTCATGTCGACAAAACTCAATCCCCCTTGTAGATTGCAGGAGGTCTTTCAAAACAGGAGCAAGCCCACGTGTCGGGAGATAGTGAAGCAAGGCGCGTTAGGGGCACCGGCTGGAAAAGCGTCTATTATACCCTGCGGGGAGAAATACTTTCTATGGTCCTCCAACCGGGTCAGCTTCTTGATGAAACCACCCTCGCAGAACGATTTGATATGTCTCGCTCGCCGGTGCGTGAGGCACTTATACGACTGGCTGGGGAGGAACTCGTCATTGCCCTTTCAAACCGGAGCACCATTGTTGCGCCGATCGAAGTCGCCACGTTTCCGAAGTACGTTGAGGCTCTCGACATCGCCCAACGGATGAACACCCGACTGGCCGCCGCGCTGAGAACGGAGGCGGATCTCAAACTAATCGCTCGACGACAAAAAGACTTTGAGGCTTCTGTTCATACTGGCATCCACCTGAAAATGTCTGAGGCCAACAAGCAGTTTCACATGGCAATCGCGCATTCGGGCAAGAATCCCTACCTTGCCTCATTCTATGAGCGCCTTCTCAATCAGGGGCAGCGGATGCTACACCTCCATTTCGAGTATCTTGAGCGCACGCACGACGGTTATCTCTTGACCGATGAGCACAACGATATGATCGAGGCCATCAGGGAAAAAGATGTCGATCGCGCCGACGAACTTGCGCACGCCCATACGAGGCAATTCCAAGCGAATTTCGTCAAATTCCTCAAAGAGAACTACTCGACAGAAGTAATCCTCACGGTGTAGACCCCCTGTCCCTCCTGCGCTCATTGCAGAAAGGAAATAGATGGTCGGTTTTTTACTCCGCCTGCGGCTGGATTTTTCCGCCGTGGCCGACTTTTGCACCGCCGCTCTCAGAAACAGCGCCGATGATGCCGGCCGGCCGATCGCCTTTCCCTGGCAGGCCCAGGCCGGCCTGATCGCATCGCTTTGCAGCGATCCTCACCTGCTGCTGATGTGCGCTCGGCGGTGCAGCAGGATTGATGTAGCCGCATTCAAAATGCATGATCGCCAAGCTCACAAGTCGACAAGGACCGATCCGAGCGGCCGCGTCGTGCAGGCGAGAACGTAGTTTTCGGCCTTCTCTTCTTCGCTCAGGGCCAGGCGGTCGGGATCGACGCAGCGCCCCGAAAGCATCCACCGGCCTTCGATCACACGACAGCGGCAGGCGCCGCAGATCCCGGCTTCGCAATCCGAGCGGATCGCGATACCGTGCGCGCGAGCCAGATCGAGCAGCGTTTCGGTGCCGGTGCTTTCTGCGGTGCGTCCGCTTTTCCTGAAACCGACGCGATAGGATTCGGGCTTCTCCGCAACGCGTTCGTCGGCTGTTGCGCCGAAGCTTTCTTCCAGGAATGCGGCCGAGGGTGCCTGTTCTGCGTGGAGTGCGCGGGCCGCTGCCCGGAAGCCGTCCGGCCCGCAGCAGAGGATCGTGCGCCCGGCAATGTCGGCGCAGATCGACGACAGTATGTTTGCGTCGAGGCGGCCCCGGTAAAGTCCCGGATCGGCAGAAACCGGCCGGGCCAAAACATTGCCGGTAATAGTCCAGGAGACCGTGAGACGGCCCGGCATCTGCCGGCTCAGCGCCGTGAGTTCCTCGCGGAAGGCCATGTCGGCCTCGCTCCGGCAGCTGTGGTGGAAGACCACGTCGTGCGGCAGGTCGAGATCGGCGATGGCGCGGAGCATCGATATCATCGGCGTGACGCCGCTGCCGGCCGACAGCATCAGCAACCTGGTCGCGCCGCCCGTCGCACCGAGATGAAAGCGGCCATTCGGGGCCGCCGCCTTCAGCGCCATGCCCGGCCTGAGAGTGTCGTGCAGCCAGTTGGAAACCCGGCCGTCTTCGACGCGCTTGACGGTGATCGACAGATGGTGGGGGCGGGTGGGAGAGGATGAGATCGTGTAGTTGCGCCGGAAGGATTGGCCGTCGATGTCCAGCAGCAGCGTCAGGAACTGGCCCGGCTGGTAATTCGCCCAGGCGCCCCCTTCGACCTTGAAACGAAAGGTCGAGATATCGGCGGTTTCTTCGATGATGGCCGTGCAGGTGAGATCGAGGGGGCCGTCGCCGCGCCGGTCGGGCGACGAGGCCTTGATGATGTGCGTCGATGGCGGGGCCGGATGCAGTTTTGGCGGCGGCTTGCGCGAAAGGATGGTGACGGGATCGCCGGCATGGATGCGGCCGGTCGAACGCGGCTGCAGAAACTGGCCGAAATAGGGTTTGCCGTCCTCGCCGCGGCGGCGTTTCGACAGCGTCGCCAGCGGCTCGTTGTCGGCGCGCACATCGCCGCTTTCGGGATCGAGCGTCGTCACCATGCAGCGGTCGCAGGGACCCATCGTCTCGAACTCGACCTCACCGATCCGCAAGGTCGCCCATTGATCCTCATCGAAGGGTTCGACGCCCTCGATCACGATGTTGGGCCTGAAGCGCGCCATCTCGACGGGCGTATCGAGGTGCAGGTTGAGTTCGGCGAGCGAGGCGGTGCCGATCAGCAGGAGGGGCGCCGTATCGGCGAGGTTGACGGTGCCCGGCCGTTCGGGGAGCGGGCGGACCGTGCGCGCGCCTTGCAGCACCAGCCGGCAGGGATGGCCGATGAAATCGCTCAGCCGTTTCGCGACCGCGTCGCCGGCATCCAGAACCTCGACATCCTCGCCCCAGATCGTCGCCGGCAGATAGGGGGAGACATCGAGCGCCGATCGAGAGAACGCGACGGCATCCATGCCGCGGGCCGACAGGACGATCATATCGCCTTCGAAGCTGCAATGCAGCTTGAGAAGATCGGGAAACCGGCGGGAGGTCAGGCAGGCGCCGTTTTCGTCGACGACCATCATCCGGCGGTCGCCCCACAGCCCGTCGCTCTCGACCTTGGCCGTCTTGACGTCGATTGCTGCTCCCGACTTCAGCGGATAAAGATGAAGACGACTGATCCTTGCTGCCATAATTCACGCTTGCTGCTTCTGAAATAGCGGTTATGCTACATCTATAGTGCGATCGCAGATCACGCAATCGGATTTGCGGGTGCGCTTATAAACAGCTGAATAATAGGAATAAACGTAAAGAGCTTGGGTCGATAAAGTGCTGAAAACTGATTTTAATGCAGGTGGGATTTCGATGCTCTCCGCGCAGCTGGAATGGATTGCGGCGCGGCCCGACCTTTCAAGCGTCCGTGCCGCGGTTTGCGATCTGAACGGCATCCTGCGCGGCAAGCGCATGCCGGTATCCCAGGCACGCAAGGCGCTGGAAGGCGGGTTGCGGATGGCACTGTCGCTCAGTGCCATGGATGTCTGGGGCAATGACATCGAGGGCAACCCCATCGTTTACCAGACCGGCGATGCCGACGGGCTGACGGCCTGGACGGGGCGGCCGATCCTGCCGGTGAGCTGGACGCCGCAGCCGACGGCGCTGGTGCCGCTCTGGTTTTCCAATCCGGATGGTTCGCCCTACCTGGTCGATCCGCGCCGGGCGCTCTCAGCCGTCGTCGAGCGGTATGCAGCGCACGGCCTGACGCCCGTCGTGGCAACCGAGCTGGAATTCTATCTGGTCGACCCGGCGACGGAGCGGCCGGTGGGTCCGAAATCGCCTGTCACGGGGCGCCGGCTCGACAGTGATGCGGCCATGGACCTCGACGAACTCGATGCGTTCGACGGCTTTTTCACCGACGTCTATGCCGCCTGCCAGGCGCAGGGCATTCCGGCCGATACGGCGATCTCGGAAAACGGCGTCGGCCAGTTCGAAATCAACCTGCTTCACACCGCCGATGTGCTGAAGGCGGCCGACGACGCGCTGTTCTTCAAGCGGGCGGTCAAGGGCATTGCCCGTAAGCACGGTCTTGCGGCGTGCTTCATGGCCAAGCCCTACGGGCGAGGCGCCGGCAACGGGCTGCATGTTCATTTCAGCCTGCTCGACCGGGACGGTCGCAACCTCTTCGACGACGGAACCGATTCCGGCACGGAGATGATGCGCCATGCGGTGGGCGGCATGCTGTCCGGCATGGCCGAGAGCACGCTGGTTTTTGCGCCGCATTTCAACTCCTATCGCCGGCTGCGGCCGAATTCCTACGCGCCGACCGCGCTTGCCTGGGGTTACGAAACCCGCATGGTGGCGGTCCGCATTCCCGGCGGCGCTCCGCAGGCGCGGCGCATCGAGCACCGCGTCGCCGGCGCCGACGCGAACCCCTATCTGGTGCTTGCCGCCATCCTGGGGGCGGCGCTCGCCGGCATCGAAGGGCAGATCGATCCCGGCGCGCCGCGCAAGAGTGATGCCGACGGCGAGGATCTGCCGCGATTGCCGGCGGATTGGCGGGCTGCGATCGGTGCCTTCGAGCAGGGCAATCTTGTCTCGGATATCTTCGCTCAGGATATGCGCGCCGCCTTCCTCGCCTGCAAGCGACAGGAACTGGAACGGTTCGCCGCGGAAGTCAGTCCCTTCGAATTCAAGACCTATCTGGAGGTGGCGTGACGATGGACGTGTGCGGGCCGGCGCCTTTCGAGAGGGCATTTCCGCCTTTCTCCGAAACGCGAAAATATTCTATCCCCTTGTTTCCAAGCGATTCCGGACGCAAGACCGCTGCGCACTTTGTGTTTCGACCTTGCCGGGAGACGAGGCAAGGTGTCCGGCAGCTTTATGGAAGGTAGGATGACCAAGGAACGGCATCTCGGCCTCGTCGCCGTCGAAAGCGAGCCGCTGCATGAAAAGGTTTATCGCGAGATCGTGCGCGCCCTCGTTTCCGGGCAGTTCGAACCGGGCCGGAAGCTGACGTCCCGCAAGCTTGCCGCCGAACTCGGCACCAGCGACATGCCGGTGCGGGCCGCATTGATGCGGTTGCAGGCGCTGCGGGCGCTCAATTCGCTGCCGAACGGCACACTCGAAGTGCCGCAAATGTCGGCTGCCGCTTTCTCGCAGCTCGTGGAGGCGCGGGTCGTCGTCGAGGGAGCCGCGGCCGAGAAGGCGGCGGCGCTGATCAACGGCAATCATCTCCGCACCCTTCGCAGGCTGAGCGAAGCGCTGACGGAGGCGGCGAAATCGGACGATATCGGCCGATATCTCTCCGCAAACTACGATTTCAAATTCGCCATCTACCGGCATTGCGGCAATGAGGCGCTGCTTTTCCTGATCGAGACGTTGTGGATGCAGGTCGGGCCGCTTCTGCGCCGTTATGGCGACGGCTTCCGGGGGCGCCTCGCCAATAGTCTCGATATCGGCTATCACGAGCAGGCCCTGGCCGCGCTCGTCGGCGGCGACGGGCCGGGAGTGCGGCAGGCGATCGTGCTGGATATCGAGAAAGGCGCGGCCTTTCTCCTGCAGCATGCCCGTTTTGCGCCGGAGCGCAGCTGATCGTCAGCTTGCCAGGTGGCGGCGGATCGCATCGACGACGGCGCGGAATTCCAGTGTCCTGGCATCGCTGACAAATTCCGGCCAGGTGGCGAGCTGGACGACGGCAAGTTCGCTCGCGGGATCGACGGAGATGAACTGGCCGAAAATACCGCGTGCCATGTAGCTTCGCCGCTGCGTGTCCTCGATCCAGATCTGGTTGTGATAGGCGCCGTCCGGCAGGGCGAAACGATAGACGCCCTGGAAGAGATCGCCGGATGCGTTGCGCGTCTCTTCGATCCAGCCGGAGGGAATGATCTGCCGGCCGTCGCGGGCGCCGTCATTGAGGAGAAGCAGGGCAAGCCGGCCGTAATCGCGCAGCGTGGCGCAGAAACCGCCATCGGCAAGTGCCGTGCCGGCATGGTCGACGGTGATATAGGCGTCTTCGCCGGCGCCCATCGGCACCCAGAGTTCCCGGCTGATGAGTTCGGCAAGCGGTGTGCCGGTCGCGCGTTCGAGGATGAAGCCCAATATGTCGGTTTCGATCGAACGATAGACGAAGGCGGCGCCATGCGGCCGCTCCTGCTCGGTCAGCGTCAGCACCAGTTCCCACATGCTGCGCGGCCAGTCCGGTTCGGTATGCGGTTTCCAGCCGCAGGCGAGGTCGAGCTTCTGCATATGCGAGCCGGGCGTCGTGTAGGACTCGTTGAAGGTGACACCCGTGGTCATGTCGAGGACCTGCTGCACCGTCGCTCCCTTGTAGGCCGTTGCGTCAAGCTCCGGCAGGTATCGGGTGACCGGTGCCGATACATCGAGCACGCCGCGACCGACCATGATGCCGACGAGCAGTCCGACGATCGTCTTGGTGACCGACATGGCGAGATGCGTGCCATGCGGTTTCATGCCGTTGCGGTAGACCTCGCTGACGACGGCGCCCTTATGCAGCACCAGGAAGCCGTCGACATAACTGTCGGCGATGTAGGCGCCGATGCTGCGCTCCGTGCCGGCATGATCGTAGGCAAGGTTCTCGATCGGTTCCGGCCGTACAGGCAGCGGCATGACCGGGCCTTCGCCCCGCCAGATCTGCGCCGTCGCCGTCATCTCGCGGATGTGCTGGAACGTCCAGCGATGATAGGGCGGCAGGTCCCAGTCCGGGCGCGGAATGATCGGCGCGCCGGGATTGAGGGGGTCGCGGAAGCGGGGCGTGTCTGACGTGCTCATCGGTGGTCTTTCGATTTTCTGATATCGGTTCAAAGATGAAAATCTGAAACGAGTTTCCTAAAAATTTCCAACGGCATTCGAAACGAATTTCATAGAAAATGCAATATGTTCTCTCTCATTTGTCGATAAATCGCATGTCATATTGCGCGATCTGCGATCGCAATATAATACTGACAGGCAAGAGGAATACCGGCGCCCCGCAAACGAGCCCGGTCGAAAATGGAGCGAAAATTGCTGCAGAAGGCGCCGATGATGTTCAAGAGGACGGATGTGACGTTGGGGAACTGGCGGATGCGGCCCTATTCGAGCTGGTCGTTCCAGAATGTTTCGGAACTGGTACCGTCGGCGATTGTCCACGGCGCCCGCCATCCGGAGGCGGCGGCGCGCGATCTGGGGCCGTTCGCCCGGCTTCAGGTGGAAAACCTGTCCGGCGAGCAGCGAGATCTTGCGTCCTTCCTGACGGAATCGGAAAGCGACTCCCTGGTGGTGATGCGCCGTGGCGAGATCGTCGCCGAGTGGTCTGCCGATCATAACGATCCGGCCAAGCCGCATATCGTCTTCTCGATCTCGAAATCGGTGACCGGTCTTCTGGCCGGCATGCTGGCGGCACGCGGGCAGCTTTCGCTCGATGACCTCGTCTCCAGATATGTGCCGGAAACGTTGGGCTCGGCCTATGGCGACCTGCCGATCCGGCATCTGCTCAACATGACCGTGGCGATCGATTTCGACGAGTCCTATCTCGACAGGAAGGGCGATTATGATCGGTATCGCCGCGCCATGCTGTGGAACCCCGAGCGCCCGGGCGAACCCACAATGACGCTGCCGGAACTGATGTGTCGCCTGCCGCGCGCCGGCCACCCGCATGGCAGCCGCCACGCCTATCGTTCGCCGAATGCCGATATGGCGGCCCTCGTCCTCGAGGCGGCGTCGGGCATGCGTTTCGCCGACCTGTTTGACGTCTTGTTGTGGCGGCCGATGGGCGCATATGGCGATGCCCACATCACCGTCGACCGGGCAGGCAATCCGCGCGCCTCGGGCGGCATCAGCATGACGGCGCGCGATTTGGCGCGGCTCGGCGAGCTGGTTCGGACCGGTGGCGATGGTATCCTGCCGCCGGCATTGATCGACGCGTTGCGGGCGGGCGGCGACAGGCAGGTCTGGGCCGAAGGCGACCAGGGTTTCCTGTTTCCCGGCGGCAGCTACAGTCACTTCTGGTACCAGGCGGGAAGCGGGGAAATCTGCGGTATGGGCATTCATGGCCAGAGCGTCTGGATCGATGCGGCAAACGAGACGGTCGTCGTCCGGATGGCATCCGAATCTCTGCCGATCAACGATGCGCTCGACCAGAAGGTCATCGCCATGCTGAAGAGGATCTGTGCCGCCTAGAGTTTGTCAGGGAAAAGTGGGAACCGGTTTTCCCGAAAGGACAAACGAAAACAAAGAAAACTATCCGGCCGCCAGCGCGTGGCGGATGGCGTTGCCGGCGGACAGGAGATGCGGGAGCAATTCCGCCATCGCCCGGCTGCGATCATAGGCATAACGGGAATAGGTGAGGTGCAGGGCCGCCACCTCGCCTGTTTTTCCAATCGGCAAGGCGACGGAGAGGCCGCAATCGCCGAGCAGCGTTTCTTCGTCCGAGGTTGCATAACCGCGCTCGCGGGCCTCGTCGATCATCTCCATCAAACGCACCGGATCGGTGACCGTGAAGGACGTCAGGGGCTCGCGCGGGCTTTCCTGGAGGTAGTGCCGGGCGGCCTCGCGATCCCACAGCGACAGGATCGCCCGGCCGCCGGAGGTACAGAAGGCGGGGCGCCGCCGGCCCGGCAGGCCGGCGAAATATTGATGCTGGCCGCGCGGCAGGCGCACGAGATACAGAATGTCCCAACCGTCGAGGCGACTGAGATGCACGCTCTCGCCGCACCGATCGGTGAGGGCTGCCATATGCGGCAGCGTCGCCTCCGTCAGCCGGTCGGACCGCAGATAGGCAAAGGCCAGGTCCATCATTTTCAGCGACACCGCATAACGCCGCGTCACCGGATCGTGCGTGAGATAACCGAGCTTGTGGAGCGTGTAGACGGCGCGCTGCACCGAGCTTCGGTCGCTGCCGGTTGTCTTGACAAGGTCCTGGATCGTCTGCGGCGCGGGCGCGAGGGTGAAGGCCGACAGGATGTCCATGGCCTTGCGAACGGAGTTGTTGAACAGCCGTTGATCGATCTCGGAAAGATCGAGATCGCCGGGGGGACGCCAGCCGTTGCTCGTGCTCATCCATGTTTCCGTCGGTTGGGGGCGACCACTATCCGTGCGGGACTGCCACATCCGACCACGGCGCGATCGGGTCGGCGCACCCGGTTGCTCCATCGGCTTCTACTGCAAGTACAGCGGCGATGGAATAGAGGATGGGCCAGGGAACATGCGGTGGGCTTGAGGTCGTCGTTGCTGCAAAGACTGTCTCCAGCAGGCCGGCGAGCGATGGAGGGACTTGGACCACGCCCGCCGTCGAGCAATCGATACGGGGATGGTGCATGGCTTCTTCCGGCGTCATGCCGTGGTCGACAAGAAAACCGGCGATCTGGGCCACGGCCGAGAGGATGCGCCGGCCGCCCGCTGCCCCGATCGCCGTATGCCGCCCGCCCTGACGGAGAATGGTCGGGCATATGTTCATCAGGCATCGCTTGGCCGGCGCGATGGAATTTGGCCGGCCCGGCTCCGGATCGAACCACAACATGCCGTTGTTGAGGATGATGCCGGATTTCGGCGTCATAACGCCGGAACCGAAAGCCGAAAGAACGGTCTGCGTCACGCTGCAGAGGTTGCCGGCCGCGTCGGCTACGGCGAAGTGGCTGGTGCAATCGTTCTGCCTGATATCGCCGTCATTGGCCCAGCGCTCGGCCTGCGCCTTGTCGAGCGACGCGGCGATGGCGACGTACCAGTCGCGCATTGAGGCGCCGTGCCTCGCCCTTTGGTCGGTTGCCAAAAGATCCATGGTGCGCCCGAGCGTCCGGCCGGCGGTCAGGCCGGGGGAGAGGAAGATCTCGGAGCCGCGAAAGACCGTTGACGTCGCATCAGTGATATCGGCGGTGACGCCTGCGAGATCGCCGGCGCCGATCGTGCCGCCGAGGTTGGCGATCTCGTCGGCCAGTGTCGAGGCGAGGCTGCCGATCCGAAAGCAGTCCGGACCTTCATCGGCAAGCGTCGCCAGCGTATCGGCAAGCCGCGACAGGGGTAGCCGTCGTCCGAGTGCAACATCGAGCACCTGCGGCGGCAGGCCGCCGGGCAGGAACTGGGCGGCGATGGTGGGATCGGTCAGGCGACCCATGCTGGTTGCGATCACCAGCGAGGAATACCAGTCGATGTCGAGGCCTGCCCTGGCGTTGTCGATCGCCGGCGCAAGCAGGTCTTTCCACGGCATGCGGCCGAAGCGGCCGTGGATTGCCGCCATTCCGGCGACGGTGGCGGGCACGGCGACCGCGTCGATGCCGATGGCATTGCGGTCGCCTTCGACCGCCCTCCAGGCAAAGAGTTCCCGTGATCGGCCTTCGGCGAGCGCATAGGCGCCCTGGCGAAGGCGGGCAGGCGCCTTCAGGCCGAAGTCGACGGAATAGACTTTTTCGGAGGACACATCACGAAAGAGCGCCGCACCGCCGCCGCCGATCCCGCTCATCCAGGGTTCCAGCACACCCAGCACGAAGGAGACGGCCACGGCGGCATCGGCAGCGTTGCCGCCGGCCTCGAGGATCTGCGCACCGATCGCCGCGGCACGCGCATTCTGCGCAACGACCATCCCGGAGTCGGAATGGAGTGCAGGCTTGACTGTTTCGGTGCGAGAAGAAAGCGACATGCACGACCATGAATGTTGGGTCACCGGCGATTGCGCCGGTGCCGTTCGGGATCATTTCTTGAGTTTCGTCCAGACCTTGTTGCGCAGCTCGCGCGCCGTCGGCGAGCATTCCTTGCTCGGCCGCATGCGATCGGCGAATTCCGCCGGCATGTTGACGGAGGCATCCCGGGAAAGCTCTGGTTTCAGATAGGGCTCGCTGCCTTTGATGGAGTTCATGTAGCCGGCGTAATTGGTGACCTCGGCGATGTTTTTCGGATCCATCATCCAGTTGATGAACAGGCGGGCATTGTCCGGATGCGCCGCCGTCGTCGGGATCGCCAGATTGTCGGCCCACTGCGTCACGCCTTCCCTGGCATAGATGTAGCGGGCGGTGGGCACGGCGGCGATGACCTTGTGGGCGGCACCGTTCCAGATGTGATGCACCGCCACTTCGCCGGCGATCACGCGATCGACGGTCGCCGAGGACGAATAAAGCTTCAGGTCCGGTTTCTGCTTCAGCAGCAGGTCGAGAATTTTCTGGGCATCGGCGGGTGTCTCGGTGCATTTGTCGATGCCGAGATAGTAGGCGGCGGCATTAAAAACCTCGACCTCGTCGTCGAGCGAGGCGATCTTGCCGCTCAACGGGCCGGGTTCGAAGAAGACCGACCAGCTGTCTGGCAATTCGCCGCCGGTCTTGGCGGTGTCATAGACGAGGCCCGTCGTGCCCCAAGTATAGGGCGCGGTATAGGCGCGCTCCGGATCGAATGACGGCGCCGTAAAGCCGTCGGCGATGTTCTTGCCGTTCGGCATGGCTTTGGCGTCGATCTTCTGCAACAGGCCGGCCTTGACCATGGTCGGCACGATATAATCGGACGGAATGACGACGTCGTAGCCCGTCGCTCCCGCCTGCAGCTTGGCCAGCAGGGCTTCATTGGTATCGTAGAGATCGAGCGTGATGGCGATCCCGGTTTCCTTGGTGAAGCGCTGCAGCAGTTCTTCGGGGATATAGGCCGGCCAGAAATAGAGATTGATCTTCTTTTCTTCCTCGGCCAGGGCGGGGCCGAAGGCGGCCAGTGCCGCAAACAGTCCCAGGATGATCTTTCGTGCGGATGACATCGTGCGTTCCCTCTTGGTTTTTGATCAGATGCGGTTGAAGCGATTGATGAGTGCGGCGACGCCGACGACGGCGAGCGAAAGCACCAGGATGACGACCGAGATCGCGTTGACGGCCGGCGTCACGCCGAGGCGGATCATGCCGAACATGTAGATCGGCAGCGTCGTCGAGGACGGCCCGGCGAGAAACAGCGAGATGATGAAATCGTCGAGCGACACGATGAAGGCGAGCAGGAAGCCCGACATGACCGCCGGCCACAGCAGCGGCAGCGTGACGTAATAAAAGCCCTTCAGCGGTGTCGCGTAGAGATCGCTTGCTGCCCGCTCGATCGTTTCGTCCATGGAATCGAGGCGTGCCTTGACGGTGAGGAAGGCGAAGGGGATGCAGAAGACGGTGTGGGCCGCGATCAGTCCGACCAGGCCGAGGGGCACGCCGATGCTGATGAAGAAGATCAGCGTCGCCACCGCCGTGACGATTTCCGGAATGACCAGCGGGAAGGAGAGGAAGGGCATCATCAGGCCGGCGCCGCCGAGTTTCCGGCCACGGAAGCCGAGGGCGGCCATGGTGGCAAGCACCGTGGCGATGCCGGCGGCGGCGAGCGCGATCACCAGGGAATTGGTGGCGGCGGCGCGGAAATTCGCGCTCGACAGCACTTCCCCATACCAGCGCACCGAAAAACCTTCCCAGATCGTCGCCATGGCGCCGCCGTTGAAGGAATAGACGAACAGCACGGCGATCGGCAGGTAGAGATAGGCGAACAGGAGGATGGTGGCGCTTCGCAGGCCGCGCAGCCGCCAGGGAAGGGATTGGAACCGGTTGCTCACAGGTGCTTCTCCTTGCCGCCGAAGAGAATGCGGGCCGATGCGGCAAGGGCCACCACGATCAGCAGCACAAAGGAGAGGGCTGCGCCGAACGGCCAGTCGCGGGCTGCGCCGAACTGGTTCTCGATCAGGTTGCCGATCATCATCGATTTCGAGCCGCCGAGCAGCGCCGGCGTGACATAGGCACCGAGGCCGGGAATGAAGACGAGGATGGACCCGGCGACGATGCCGGGGCGAACGCCGGGGATGATCACGTAAAACAGCGTCTTGATGCGGTTGGCGCCGAGGTCGAAGGCCGCTTCCACCAGCGAAAAGTCGAATTTTTCGAGCGCTGCATAAAGCGGCATCACCATCAGCGGCAGGAAGGAATAGATCAGGCCGATCGCCACCGCGATATCGGTGTAAAGCAGGTCGAGCGGCTCGGAGATGATCCCCGAGCCGATCAGGGCCTGGTCGATCAGGCCGTTGGTCCGCAACAGCAGGATCCAGGCGTAATTGCGTACCAGCAGGTTCACCCAGAAGGGGATCGAGATCAGGAAGATGTAAAAATTCCGCCGTTCCTGCGGCTGCAGGGCGATGAACAGGGCGGCCGGGAAGGCGATCAGCAGCGTGCCGACAACGGTCAGGCCGGAGAGCACGAAGGAGCGGATGTAGATCGTGACGTAATCGGTATTGAGCTCGACGCCGCCCATCAGCGATTCCTCGAAGAGGAAATTGCTGTAGGCGCGCAGGGTAAATTCGCCCCAGTGAACGCCGCCGTCCGGCGCCCGCTCGACAATGGAAACGAAACCCATCATCACCATCGGCAAGCCCATCAGCAGCGCGATGACCAGCACCGCCGGCAAAGTCTGGACATAGCGCCGCAGCCGGTTGGCGGGATTGTAGGCGCTCCGGCTCATGGCGTTATCACCGCGACCTGCCTGGGGTCGATGGCAAGGCGGACGATCTGGTCCTGCGCGAGCGTGCTCGCCAATGCCCCCGGGGCGTTGACAAAGGCCCGACCGAGGCCGCCTTCGAGATCGATGGACAGGCGTGTTGCCGCTCCGGTGAAGACGAGTTCGTCGATGCGTCCCTGCATCGCCCCTTGCGGATCGATGCTGATCGCCTCGGGCCGGATGACCACCTGGCAGACTTGCGCATTGCTGATCCCGAGCTGCGTGCCGTCGGCAAGGCGCAGCATGTCTTGCGCATCCGGCACGGCTTCGAAAATATTGGACTCGCCGATGAAGCCCGCGACGAAGCGGGTGCACGGCCGATTGTAGATTTCCGTCGGCGTGCCGATCTGTTCGATCCGGCCGCCATTCATCACGGCGATGCGGTCGGACATGGCCAGCGCCTCTTCCTGGTCGTGGGTGACGAAGACGAAGGTTGTCGCCGTCTCGACCTGAAGCCGCTTGAGCTCCCCTTGCATCTCTTTTCGGAGCTTGTAGTCGAGCGCCGAAAGCGGTTCGTCCAGCAGCAGAAGCTTCGGCTTGCAGGCCAGCGCCCGGGCGAGCGCCACGCGCTGCTGCTGCCCGCCGGACAGTTCCGCCGGCCGGCGGTCGAGATAGTCGGTTAGCCGCACGAGTTGCAGCGCCTCGCGCGCCCTGGCATGCCGCTCGCTCTTCGGCACGCCGCGCATCTTGAGGCCGAAGGTGACGTTGCGCAGGATGGAAAGATGCGGAAAGAGCGCGTAGTTCTGGAACACGGTATTGACCGGTCGTTCCCATGGGGGAACGCGCAACAGCGGATCGCCTTCCAGAGCAATTTCACCTTGGACGGGAAGCTCGAAGCCGGCAAGGATGCGCAGCAGTGTCGTCTTGCCGCAGCCGGAAGGGCCAAGCAGCGTGAAAAACTCGTTCTCACCGATATCCAGCCCAACGCCATCGAGCGCTGCGCCTCGGCTTTTTCCGTAGTGATGGACGATATCGCGGATTTTCAAGAAGGTCATGATCGCTATACAATTATTGCAATTGATGGACAATTATGAAATGGGTATCGCGAAGTATCGGGCTGGTCAAGATGCTTCGCGATAAAGCGAAAGAAGGGGAGGAATGAATGGAACAGACGATGAGGGACATGCTCGCCGATATCCGGCAGCGGCAGCTTGCCAATCCGTCGCCGACGCTTGAGGATATCCGCGTTGCCTATCGCGACGGCTATCTTGCACGAGGTCCGGCACTGGTCGAGGACATCGGTGTCGAGCGGCTGCCGCTTCCGGGAACCGCCGCCACGATCAGTATCTACACGCCTCCCAACGCTGCCGCCGACAAGCTGGTCATGTATTTCCACGGCGGCGGTTACGTGCTGGGCGATGCGCAAACCTACGACCGCCAGTCGCGCTGGATCGCGCATGAAACCGGTCACCGGCTCGCCTTCGTCGACTACAGGCTCGGGCCGGAACATCGCTTCCCATGCGCGCCCGACGACGCGGCAATCGCCTGGGACTGGCTCACCGATGTCTATGGAATGCAACCCCAAGACATCGTCGTTTCCGGTGATAGCGCTGGCGGCGGGCTGGCCGTTGTCACCTGCCTGCATGCGGCACGAAAGCGTCAGGCGCCGCGCGCTGCCGTCCTGCTCTATCCCGCTACCGATCTCCGGCTACCCGACAGGGCGGATTGGCAAGGTTCGATGAAGGTTTTTGCCACGGACCACTATCTCGAAACCGAGGAGATGTACTGGTTTTGCGACCATTACCTCGCCGCTGCGAGCGACAGCCTCGACTGGCGTGCCTCGATGATCCTGGCACCCGATCTTCACCTCATGCCGCCGACGTGGATTTTCGGCGCCGAGATGGATCCGATCTACGACCAGGGTACCGCCCTTGCCCGGATGCTGGCCGAGCGGGGCGTCGATGTCGTACATCGCGGCTTTGACGGCGTGCTGCATAATTTTATGGAGCATGTGGCGATATCGACCGCCGCGACGCAGGCTGCGGGGTTGTATCTCGACCGGTTGCGCGCAGTCTTGGGCGAAGACTGAAACGCGTCGTGATCCTCCAGCTTCGCCCTCACGCTTCAGCGCCTTGTTTCTGCACGTCGTTTTCGCAAAACCGCTGCGCATTTTTCCGCGCCATGCTTCCGCAGTCTTCAGGTCGGCTCATGTTCGGGCAGGCCGTCGAAGTCATCGGAAAGCTCGATCTTCCCGTGCAGAGCGCCGACTTCAGAACGGCAACATCAGGCGCCGGCGGACGATGGCGGTGTGGAAATCGACGCCGTGGAGAAGCCCGTCGTCGTTGAAATCGTAAGTCGGATTGTGCAGGGGGGCGGAGTTTTCCCCGTTGCCGAGGAAGACGAAGCAGCCGGGAACCTGCTCCAGGAACCGGGCGAAGTCTTCCGATGCCGTCATCGGTTCGCGCCGCACCGTCACGCTCGCCGCGTCGAAGACGTCACGGGCGGCGGCGAAGGCTGCTTCGGCCAGCCCGGTATCGTTCATCAGCGGGACGAATTCCCGCGTATAGGTCATCTCGGCCATGACATTGTGGGTCAAGGCAGTGCCCTCCGCGATGATGCGCATCTGTTTCTCGATCTCGGCGCTGACCTCGGGCCTGAAGCTGCGGGCGTCGCCGAGGATACGTGCAAGACCCGGAAGCGCGTTGCGTGTTCCATCGGTGATCAGTTCGGTCACCGAAACCACGGCGATGTCGGTGGGGTCGAGGCGCCGTGAGACGATCGTCTGCAGATTGGTGACCAGCGCGCACGCCGCGACGAGGACCTCGTTGCCCGAATGCGGCCGCGCTGCGTGGCCACCGACGCCCGTCAGCACGATTTCGAAATTATCCTCGGCGGACATGAACGCCCCGGCCCGCGTCTGGAAACATCCGACGGGCAGACCCGGCATGTTGTGGATGCCGATGATCTCATCGAAGGGAAACCGCTGCATCAGGCCGTCGTCGAGCATGGCGATGGCACCGCGCCCCCATTCTTCCGCAGGCTGGAAAACGAAGCGGACGGTTCCGTCGAACCCGTCGTCCTCTGCCAGCACCTTGGCGGCTCCGAGAAGCATCGTGGTGTGGCCGTCGTGGCCGCAGGCATGCATGACGCCGGGGTTCTGAGAACGATAGGCCTTGTCGCCCTGTTCGGTGATGCGTAACGCGTCCATGTCGGCGCGCAACGCGATCGACCTGTTGCCGCTGCCGCGCTTCAGCGTGCCGACGACGCCGGTGCCGCCGATACCCTCCGCCACGTCGTCGAGCCCGAACTCCCTCAGCTTGCCTGCCACGAAGGCGGAGGTCCGCGCCTCCTCGAAACCGAATTCGGGGTGGGCATGCAGGTCGCGGCGCCAGCCGGTCATCTCCTCGTGCAGTGCCTGCCTGTCGATGCTCATGCCACCCTCTCCTGCCTCGTCGTTTTACGAAACATACGTCAGTGACAACGAAAAAGGCGCTGAATTGCGCGCTGCCATTTGCAAGTTTGTTTCGTATGGAAGACCCGCCACCCTTGCGCCGGCAACAACAGCGGCAAAAAATCAGGAGGGGCGAAAGGTCACCAGGATCGCGCCCGTCCCAAGCAACACCGCTCCCGCTATCGCCGTCTCATACCCTCGGATTCCACCCGACTTCATCATATCGACCAGCAGCCCGACCACGAGTTGGGACGCAACGAGGGTCGCGATGGTCGCCGTCGCCCCGAGCCGCTGGTAACCGAGAATGCTGGCGAACACGAAGAACGACCCCAGCAGGCCCGGAAGAAGGCTCCAGAACCTGAAGGCGGCGACGGCTTCGTGGATGCCCGGCAGGCCTGCACGGCCGATCAGCAGTGTCAGCAGCAGAACCAATCCGACGGCCGAGTTCATCACCAGCGGGATGAGGATCGTCGAGGCGTCCGCAGAGATACGGGTCATCAGCAGGTTCTGGATAACCAGCGCCGCACCGGCGGCCGCCAGCAATACGAACACAGCGGCGGGCATTGGCTTCACCGGCCGTCCGGCGTCGTGCCGGGATCGAGGATCAACTGCATGAAGACGAGATCGAGCCAGCGCCCGAACTTGGTTCCCACTTCCGCCATATGGCCCACTGTGTCGAAGCCGATCTTCTCGTGGAGCCGGATGGACCCGGTGTTGCCGGCTTCGATCCCGGCGATCATGATGTGCTTGCCGATCGCTTTCGCGCGCTCGATCAAGGCGCGCAGCAGCGTTTCGCCGATTCCCTTTCCGCGCTGGTCGATGTGCACATAGATCGAATGTTCCACGGTGTACTTGTAACCGTCGAATGCCCGCCAGTCGCCGAACGAGGCATAACCCGCCACCTGCCCATCGTCTTCGACGGCCACCAGAACCGGGTATCCGAGCTTCCGGCGGTCGGCCAGCCAGGCCAGCCTGTTGGCGACGTCGACTTCGGCATAGTTGAATATAGCCGTCGTGTTGGCCACGGCGTGATTATAGATTGCCGTGACTGCGGGCATGTCGTCGTCTCCCGCATCGCGTATGAGCATGGCCGTCTCCGTCTACTATATTGATACGATACGTTAACATGATGGACATGAACAGGCAAGGGGAACAGTTGCGGCTGCGCGTCAGGCGATGTTCAGGGCAATAACCGCATAAATGCAATCGCGGCCGCTCTCGTTGCTGAAAATACAGTCGGCGGGGGGGCCGAGTTCCAGGCAATCGCCTTCCCCCATCTCATGCCGCGCCGTTCCTTCGATAAAGACGAGCTGGCCCGAAATCACCCAGATGAGCTGGCGCAGGAATGCATAGGCCGACGCCGGCATTGGCACGTTCCTGCCGGCCGGAAGGGTGACCTGGACCAGATCGAGCGGAAGGTCCGATTTTGGCGAGACATGCCGGCGGATGTAGCCGGTCGCGGGGTCTTTCCACAAGGGTTGATCGGCGGCACGCAGCAGCCGCCCCTGCTTCAGTTCGGCGCGCGCCATCAAGGTGGACATGCTCAAGCCGAAGGCGCCGGACAGCTTGCCGAGCATGTTCGCAGTCGGGCTGCTCTCGCCGCGCTCGACCTTGTAGACCATGGCCCGCGACACCGAAGCCCGTTCGGCCAGGTCGGTCAGGGACCATGCCCGGGCTTCGCGCTCAATCCGGATGCGCATTCCTATCCGCTTGTCGACGTCATTTTCCTCGCTCATCGTATTACTATAGTAGACGAAGCGATTTATTGGCAAGGGTGGCCAGGCGACGGTTGCGACGCTGCAAGCCTGCGGCATGGATTTCGACGGGAGGCGGTTCTTTCGCTCCTGTGCCTCGCTCTCCAGTGTAAGTTGGAGGACGGCGACCGGACATGGCCGGCGATCGATCGGGAGGGTTTGCCGCGGAGCCGGAGGCCAGCATTGGCGCCCGGTGACCATGAATTGTTCACGGGCCGGCACACGTGCGTGGGCCTGCCGTTGCCGCTTGTATCGGGCGGTCCGGGAATTTGTTTCCGGAGCGGCTGCAAGGCGCATCATGCACGCTGCAGCCACTCCGGACCCATGTTCGGTTTAGAATGCCGGCTCGACGGAATCGACGTTGGCCTTCGTCACGACGGTGAGCGGGATCGGCAGGCGAGCATTGACTTCCTTGCCGTCGAGGATTTCCGCCATGGTGTTGATGGCGAGCTTGCCGTCTTCGACCGGCGACTGGACGATGGTCGAATACATCTCGCCGGAGCGGATGGAATCGAAGGCGTCACGCTGGCCGTTGATGCCGACGATCGGCGGCGTCGGCTTGCCGGCATTGGCTTCCTTCCACGCATCGATGAAACCGCGGGCCATGGTGTCGTCGTTGGCATAGACGCCGGTGATCTTGTCGCCGAAGCGGGTGATCAGGTCACGGCTGGCGACAAGCGCCTTCTGCTGGTCGAAGTCGGCGTTGACGGTGTCGAGCACTTCGATCTTGCTGCCGGTTTCCTTGAGGCGGTCGACGAAACCGCCGACACGGCCGATCGTCGTGCCGTTGCCGGCCTGGCCGGCGATGACGACGACGGCGCCTTCGCCCTTCATCGCTTCGTTGAGCGAATCGGCTGCGAGCTTGCCTTCTTCATAGACATCGGGACCGGTGAAGGACTTGATGAACTCGTTGGCCTGCTCGGCCATCGGCGAGTTGATCAGGATCGCCGGGATGTTGGCCTGCTTGGCGCGGGCGAGCGCCGGGATGTAGGCCTGCGGATCGAGCGGCCACAGGATGATGCCGTCGGCCTTGCGCGCGATGCAGGTGCTGACCTGCTCGGTGCCGGTCTGGACGTCGAAATTCTGGCTGAGGCTCAGGATTTCGATGCCGAGCTCCTTGGCGCGGTCGTTGAGCGCCACGTTTGCCGGGGTGGCATAAGCATGCGAATCGGCGGCCGTGACGTAACAGACGGTCTTGGCGCTGGCGAAGGCCGTCGAGGCGAGCAGGGCGACCGCAGCGATGGCGGGCACTGTTGCAGTCTTACCAATCATGTTTTCCTCCTTCATCGATTGGAAATAAATAAGGTCAGGCGTGGGCAGCGCTTCCGGCGGGTTTTCCCGCCGGTGCGAACGGTTCGGTCGAGGACGACAAGCAGGATCAGGATCAGCCCGGAGGCGACCTGCTGCATGTAGGCCGGGACGGATTGGAACTCCATCGCCGTCGTCAGCGCGGCGATCGTCAACACGCCGCCGAGCGTGCCGAGCGCCGAGCCGCGCCCGCCCTCAAGCCTGGTGCCGCCGACCACGACGGCGGCGATGACGGCGACGGTGAGCTCGGAGCCGTAGACCGGCGAGCCCGTATTGGTGGCGAGGCTCTGCAGCACGCCGGCGACACCGGCGAGCGTGCTGGCGAAAACGAAGGACGAGAACATGATGCGGTCGGACGAGATGCCGCTCGCTTCCGCCGAGAGCGCGTTGGAGCCGACGGCGAAGAGGTTGCGGCCGGCCACCGTGCGCGTCAGCCAGACATGCAGCAGCAGGATCGACACCAGGAACAGGCCGCTACGGACGGTGAAGACCTGCAGGTAGATCTCGCTGAGCGTGATCGAGAACATGATGTCGGTGCCGGGGATGGGCTGGCTAGCGGTCATCCAGTGGGCGATGGAGCGGAAGATCAGCATGGTGGCGAGCGTCGCCACCAGCGAATTGACGCGCAGGAACACGACGAGACAGCCGTTGACGATGCCGGCGGCGGTGCCGGCGAGCACGCCGACCACCGCGGCCGGCCCCATGCCGAGCATCGGCTGCAACATCACCGCCACGATGCCGGCGACGGCAAAGACAGAGCCGACCGAGAGATCGATCTGGCCGGCGATCAGCAGAACCGTCAGGCCGATGGCGATGAGGCCGATGGTCGAGCCGCGGTCGAGGCCAAGGCTGAGCGTCGTCAGGCTGACGAAGCCTGGCACGATCATCGCGGCGACGAGAAGCGTCAGGCCGAGGATGACGGCGACGCGGTATCGCAGAAGCGTGGAGACGAAGGCGGACATCACGCGACACCCCGCTTGCGCAGCGCAATGTCGAGCGCGACGGCACCGGCGATCAGAAGACCGAGAACAAAACCCTGGATCGGCGTTCGCACGCCCTGCAGCACCATGACGTTGGTGAGCAGCTGCACGAAGACCAGCCCGGCCATGGCGCGCGGGATCGAGCCGAAGCCGCCCATGATCGAGACGCCGCCGACGACGACGGCGGTGATGGCGCTGAATTCATACCCCTGGCCGACCAGCGGACGGGCGCTCTGCAGCGTCAGGCCGAGAAGACCGCCGCTGATGCCGGCGGCAAAGGCGGTGATGACAAAGGCGCCGGCCCGCACGGCCCGCACCGGCACGGCGCTCGCCTCGGCGGCGCTGTAGTTGCCGCCGGTGGCGATTGTCCAGCGGCCCCAGAAGGTGCGCGACAGCACGAAGTTGCCGATAATGGCGATGGCGATGAAGATGATGGCGATCATCGGCACGCCGAAGATGCGGCTCTTGACGAAATCCGCCGAGCTCGGATCGGCACCGTAGACGATCACGCCGCCGACGGCGGCCTGGACGATGCCGAGCACGATCGTGCCCATGCCGAGCGTAGCGATGATCGGATTGATGCCGACGTAACCGACGAGCACGCCGTTGACGAGCCCGGTGACGCCGGCGAGCAGCACCGCCACCGCAAAGGCGGGCACCGGGCCGATATAGGCCTGCAGCGCCAGACAGAGGATCGCGCCGCAGGCGATGGTTGCCGGCACGGAAAGATCGGCCATCCCGCCGACCACCAGCACGAAAGTCATGCCGACGACGACGATGCCGACGATCGACATCGAGGTCAGCACGTTGACGAAATTGCCGGCGGTGAAGAACACCGGATTGGAAATCGAACCATAGAGGATGACGGCGAGAATGGCGAGCAGCAGGCCGGCCCGCGACAGCAGCCCGACCAGCCGGTTGCCCTGGTTGAACCGCGCGCCGTCTTTTGTCGTCTGTCCCATGGCGGCAACGTCCGTCATGCGGCCTCCCCTTCTGCACTGTCTTCGCCCGTCGCAAGCGCCATGATGCGCTCCTCCGTCAGGCCTTCGCGGGCGATCGGCGCCGAGGCGCGGCCGTCACGCATGACGACGACGCGGTCGCACACGCCCATGATTTCCGGCAGCTCGGACGAGATCATCACCACGGCCATGCCGTTGGCGACGAGCTGGCCGATGATGCCGTGGATTTCCGCCTTGGCGCCGACATCGACGCCGCGAGTGGGCTCGTCGAGGATCAGCACCTTCGGATCGGTGGCGAGCCAGCGGCTGATGACCGCCTTCTGCTGGTTGCCGCCGGAAAGCAGCCCGATGCGCCGCTCGCCATCCGGCGGCACGATGGAAAATTTCTGCACATAGGTCTGCGCCAGGTCGCGCTCGACGCCGCGGCGCACCCGGCCGAAACGGTTCGCGAGGCGCCGCAATACGGGCAGGCTGATGTTTTCGCGCACCGTCATGGCCGGCACGATGCCGTCGCCCTTGCGGTCCTCCGGCACGTAGGCAATGCCGGCACGCGCGGCTGCCGCCGGCGAGCGGATCGTCACCGGGGCACCGTCGATCTCGATCGTACCCGTGGTCAGCGGCGCAAGACCGAAGATCGCCCGCGCCACTTCGGTGCGGCCGGCGCCGACAAGGCCGGTGAGGCCAAGAATTTCGCCGGCGCGCACGTCGAAACTCACATCCGCAAACCGCGCGCCGTCGCCGATGCCGCGGACGGACAGCACCTGCTTGCCGATCACCGACGGCGTCTTCGGGAAGACGTTGCTCACCTCGCGGCCGACCATGAGGCGGATCATCTCGGCGGCGGTGATGCCGCTCGCCGCCCGTGTTTCGATCATGGCGCCGTCGCGCAGCACGGTCACCTCGTCGGCGATCTCCAGCACCTCCTTGAGGCGATGGCTTATATAGATGATGGCGATGCCGGCATCGCGCATCTTGCGCAGGATGCGGAAGAGCGCCGCCGTCTCGTGTTCGCTGAGGCTCGAGGTCGGCTCGTCGAGCACGATGATGCGCGGATCGGCGGCATAGGCCTTGGCGATTTCCACCAGTTGCTGCTGGCTGATCGTCAAATCGCCGAGCCGCTCCTGCGGATCGATCGAGGTGCCGAGTTCGGCCAGCACGGCGGCGGCGCGGCGCAGCATGCCACCGCGATCGAAGAAGCCGAGGCGTTTTGGCATGCGGCCGAGGAAGATGTTTTCGGCGACGGTGAGATCCGGCACGAGGTTGAGTTCCTGGTGCACCATACGGATGCCGAGGCGCTGCGCGTCGGCCGGCCGCTTCATGCGCACGTCGGTGCCGGCGACCTCGATGGTGCCGGTGGTAGGCGCATAGGCGCCGCTCAGGATCTTCATCAGGGTCGATTTGCCGGCGCCGTTTTCGCCGACGATGGCGTGCACGGTGCCGAAGCGAACGGCAAGCTCCACTCCCGACAGGGCTTTCACGCCCGGGAAGACCTTGCTGATCCCCCTCATATGCAGCGCGCTTGCGGCCGAAGGCATTCCGTTTCTCTCCCTTGAAGTCCGACCGACCATCGTTTCCGATGCCTCACTCTTCGACCGTGATGTCCTATTACACTAATATAACAGTGACCGCAAGCCGGCGCGCCAGCTTTCCTTCGGCATCGATGAACCGCGTCGCGGGCGGTAACCTCAGAGCCGGTAGAATGCGGTGGCATTGCCGCCATAGACCTTCGCCATGCCGTCGGCGTCGAGCAGGGGATCGAGGATGCTGCGCGCGGCATTGAGCACTTCGCAATAGGAGGCGGCGAGAAGACAGACCGGCCAGTCGCTGCCGAACATCAGGCGGTCGGCGCCGAACGCGTCGAGGACGTGGCGCACATAAGGCGCCAGATCGCTCGGCGACCATGTAGTTTGCCGCGCTTCCGTCACGAGGCCGGAGACCTTGCAGAAGACGTTGGGATGCGCCGCGATCCGGGCGATGTCCTCCGCCCAGCCCTGCAGCTCGCCGCTCGCCACCGGCGGCTTCGACAGGTGATCGACGACGGCACGCAGATCCGGAACGGCATCCAGCATGCGTAGGACAACGGGAAGATGGCGCGGAAAGGTCAGGATATCGAAGGCCACGCCGGTCTCGGCCAGATGCCGGAGATTGGCGAGCACGGTGGGTCGCAACAGATAGTCGTCGTCGGGAAGATCCTGCAGCATCGGCCGCAGCCCGACGAATTTTTCACGGCGCAGAAGGGCGTCGAGTTTTGCGGTGAAGGCTGCATCCTCGAAATCCAGCCAGCCGACGACGCCGGCGATAAAATCCGCCTCGCCGGCAAGCGTCAGCAGGAAATCGGTTTCGGCTTCCGTCTGGGCTGCCTGGACGACGATGGTCCTGTCGACGCCGGCGCGACGCAGGATCGGGCGCAGGTCTTCGGCAAGATAGTCGCGGGCCAGCACCGGTACGTCCGGCGACATCCAGTGATAGTCCCCTCGCCCGGCCTGCCACAGGTGATGATGTGCATCGACGATCAACGTCACTTCTCCTCGTCGGCTGCCCCGGCAGCGATCTTTGACTTCCTATCATAACATTAGTATTATAATGCCTGAAACTGCAACGCGATTTTCCGCGATCTGTGCGCCGAAAGGCGCTCAGATCTGGATTTGAAAGTCCGTTTCGGGATGAATGGATGCCGATTCATTGACATCCTAATATTATGGTGCTTTGGTTCAGCAGCTTTTCAAACCTATGGTGGCCATGGAAATCGACGCTTCCGATCTCAATCGATCCCTGCCGCTGCGCGACCAGATCTATCAGAAGGTCCGCAGCATGATTGTCAGCGGCCAGATGAAGCCGGGCGAGGCGATCAACGAAATGGCGATCGCCCAGTCGCTCGGCGTGTCGCGCACGCCGGTGCGCGAGGCCGTCAAGCGCATCAGCGACGAAGGCCTCGTCAATGTCTTTGCCCAGACCGGCACCTTCGTGGCGCGCATCAGCATACGAGACATCGAGGAGGCCTATGTCATCCGCAATGCGCTGGAGATGGAAAGCGCCCGCCGCGCCGCGGAAAAATTGACGCAGGCGCAGGCGGAAGTGCTGGAAGACAACATCGCCGCCCACAAGACGGCGATTGCCCGTGGCCGCTACAGCGACGCCATCCATCTGGACGACGTGTTCCATCGCACTATTGCCGAGGTGAACGGTTTCCATATGCTCTGGCGCGCCGTCGACATTTCGAAGGCGCAGATGGATCGCGGCCGTTATCTCGCCATTCCCAAGCCGGGTTACGGCGAGCAGACGATCCAGCAGCACCAGGCGATCCTGAAAGCCCTGCAGCGCCACGACGGCGAGGCGGCGGCAACCGCCATGCGCGAACACCTCAACACGTCGTTGCGCAACACGCTGGAAGTGGCCGCGGTGAACAACGCCTTCGGCTGAGCCGCAACGGCCCCTCCCCATCACATCCCCATCATCTTACGGAGTCTGACATGCAGCGAATGGGATTGTGCATCGGCGTGAAACCCGAAGCGATCGAGGAATACAAGGTGCTGCATGCCGCTGTCTGGCCGGACGTGCTTGCCGTCATCACCGCGGCGCATATCCGCAACTACTCGATCTTCCTGCGCCAGCCGGAAAACCTGCTCTTCGCCTATTGGGAATATCACGGCACCGACTTCAAGGCGGATGCCGCGACGATGGCGCTCTCGACCGCCATGCAGAAATGGTGGGAGATCTGTGATCCGCTGCAGGTGCCGCTTGCCACGCGCAAGGAAGGCGAATGGTGGGCGGACATGGTGGAAGTCTTCCACCACGATTAACCGTCGACGAACGCCGTTTTTGCTTTTCGGCTGTCTGCGCACGCGCTGCACGGCGCCTGCGCGCTTGACCATCGCCCTACTGTTATATTAGTATTCAAATATCACGCGATGTCGTTTTCCACGATCGCTTACACCTCACGTCGAGCATCCCATGGCCCGTTTCATCCAGCTTTCCGCCACCGACAACATCGTCCTCGTGACCGACCCGTTCAATCCCGGGGATCTTGCCGACGCCGTGCCGGCGAAGGTGCGCATTCCGCGCGGGCACAAGATGGCGATGGTGCCGATCGAAAAGGACCAGCCGATCGTCAAGTACGGCCAGGTGATCGGTTTCGCCAGGGAAACGATCGCGCCCGGCGACTGGGTGCACGAGCACAATGTCTACGTTCACACCTTCGAGCGGAACTACATGTTCGGCGAGGGCCTGAAGGACACGCCGGTGCTGCCGGAGGCCGAACGCGCCACCTTCCTCGGCTATCGCCGCGCCAACGGCAAGGTCGGCACGCGCAACTACATCGCCGTGCTCACCTCGGTGAACTGTTCGGCCAGCGCTGCCCGCTTCATTGCCGAAGAGGTCAACAGGTCGGGCGTGCTCAAGGACTTTCCGAATATCGACGGCGTCATTTCGCTGGTGCACGGCACCGGCTGCGGCCTCGATGTCAACGGCGAAGCCCATGAAATGCTGAAGAAGACGCAATGGGGTTTTGCCACCAATCCCAATGTCGGCGGCGTGCTGATGGTCGGCCTCGGCTGCGAGGTCTTCCAGATCCCGCGCTGGATGAAATCTTACGGCGTCGAGGAAAACACCACGTTCCGCACGCTGACGATCCAGGAAGTCGGCGGCACGCGCAAGACGGTGGAAGCCGGTGTGCGGGCGATCTACGACATGCTGCCGGTGGTGAACGCCCACAAGCGCACGCCGGCGCCGGCCTCTGAACTGGTTCTCGCCCTGCAATGCGGCGGCTCCGACGGCTATTCCGGCATCACCGCCAACCCGGCGCTGGGAGCGGCTGTCGACCTGCTCGTCGCCCAGGGTGGTACGGCGGTTCTTTCGGAAACGCCGGAAATCTACGGCGCCGAACATCTGCTCACCCGCCGCGCCGAAAGCCGCGAAGTGGGCGAAAAGCTCGTCGAGCGTATTCGCTGGTGGGAGGATTATACCGCCCGCCACAATATGGAGATGAACAACAATCCCTCCCCCGGCAACAAGGCCGGCGGTCTGACGACCATCCTCGAAAAGTCGCTGGGTGCGGCCGCCAAGGGCGGTTCGACCAACCTGCGCGCTGTGCTCGAATATGCCGATCCGATCGAGAGCAAGGGCCTGGTGTTCATGGATACGCCTGGCTACGACCCGGTCTCGGCCACCGGCCAGGTGGCGGGCGGCGCCAATATCCTCTGTTTTACCACCGGCCGCGGCTCGGCCTTCGGCTGCAAGCCGACGCCCTCTATTAAGCTCGCTTCCAACTCGCACATCTACGTGCAGATGAACGAAGACATGGATATCGACTGCGGCGACGTGCTGGACGGCGTGTCGCTGGAGGAAAAGGGCCGGCAGATTTTCGAGCTGATCCTGAAGACGGCGTCGGGCGAGCGTACCAAGTCGGAAGCGCTGGGTTATGGCGACAACGAGTTCGTTCCCTGGAACATCGGCGCCACCATGTGACGCTGCAACGGCGCCTTGCCATCGACAGAGGCGCCGTTGCGTCAGCAATTGCGTAAAACAGGAGGGTTGAGCTTTTCGCGCTTTGGAGAAAAGCGGAAATGCTCTTCTCAGGCGATGAGACCGTCGCGCTGCAGCGCTTCCCACAATTCCGCCGGCACATCCTGTTCGAACCAGGCAACGTTCTGGCGCACCTGTTCCGCGTCGCGCGGGCCGATGAGCACGGTCGTGACCGCCGGATTGCGCAACGGATACTGGATCGCCGCTGCGGCAAGAGGCACACCGAACCGTTCGCAAGCCGCAGACAGTGCCCCGACCCGCCTGGCGATGTCCTCCGGCACATCCTGGTAGTTGAACTTGCGGTGACCGGTGGGGCCGGCGGCCAGGATGCCGGAATTGAAGACGCCGCCGATCATGATGCTCATGCCGGCTTCCCGGGCCTTTTCCAGCAACGGCAGCGCCTGCTGCTCCAGCAGCGTATGGCGGCCGGCGAGCAGCGTGCAGTCGAGCGTCGCCTCGTTCATCGCATCCAGGACGATCGCCGCCTCGTTGACGCCGAGGCCGAAGCCGGCGATCAGCCCGGCAGTCCGCAATTCGTCGAGCGCGCGAAAGCCGCCGCCCCTGGTGAGCGCGCTCCAATGCGTCGCCTGCGCCTCGCCATGAGTGACGGTGCCGATATCGTGGACGAACAGCAGGTCGAGCTTTTCGAGCCCGGTGCGCTGGCCGCTATCGTCGAAGCTGCGCATGATGCCGTCATAGGAATAATCGAAGATTTCGCGGAACGGCAGGCCGTTGTGCCAGCCGGAATCGAGCGGGTTCTTCGGCGGTGCCGGCGGTAGCGGCCGTCCGGGGCGCTCGCGCGCCATCAGCCTTCCGACTTTGGTGCTGACGGTCGCCGCCTCGGCCTTCTCCCGCAGGAAATGGCCGAGCAGGTGTTCGGAGCGGCCGAGGCCGTACATCGGGGCGGAATCGAAATGACGGATGCCGGCAGCCCAGGCGGCCTCCAGCGCCGCAAGCGACGCCTCGGCGGAAACCGGCGCATAGAGCCCGCCCATCGCGGCCGTGCCCATGCCAAGCGCCGTTACCTCCAGGCCCGTTTTCCCAACCGATCGCCGCTCACTCACCTGCATGAAAACCTCCTCGCCAGGCCGCGCGAAAAATGCCGGCCGCTCTTGCTGCTATCGTTACACTAATATAATAGCGGAGATCAAGGCGGCACGAACATGCTGCGTGAGGAACCGGAAGGCGGAGGAAAACATGAACCAGATCGATCTCGCAGGCCAGCATGCCGTTGTCACCGGCGGTGCCCAGGGCCTGGGTTTTGCCATGGCCAGGCGTATCGTTGCGTCCGGCGCCACCGTGACGCTGTGGGATATCGACGAGGGCCTGCTTGCCACCGCCCGCGAAGCGCTGGGCAGCGCCGCGACAACGGTTTCGGTCGATATCGCCGATTGGGACGCCGTCGATGCGGCCCGGCGCAAGACCGAAGAGATTGCAGCTCCCGCGTCGCTGCTGGTCAATTCGGCCGGCATCGCCGGTCCGGCTGCCCCGCTCGATACCTACGATATCGCCATGTGGAAGAAGATCATCGACATCAACGTCAACGGCACCTTCTACGTCAACCGTGCCCTGGTGCCGGGCATGAAGGTGCGCAACTACGGCCGCATCGTCAACATCGCCTCGGTCGCCGGCAAGGAAGGCAATCCGAATGCCGCCGCCTATTCGTCCTCCAAGGCAGCCGTCATCGGCCTGACCAAGTCGCTCGGCAAGGAGCTCGCCGGCTACGACATCGCCGTCAACTGCATCAGCCCGGCAACCGCCCAGACCCGCATCCTCGAACAGCTGACGCCGGAATTCATCGAATATATGCGCTCGCGTATTCCGCGCGGCCGTTTCCTCGAAGTGGAGGAGGCCGCCTCGATGGTCGCATGGCTGCTTTCCAAGGAAAACAGCTTTACCACGGCGGCAACCTTCGACCTGTCGGGCGGACGCACGACGTACTGACGGCTGGGCGGAATCGCATCGCCTCAACTCCGTCGAAGTCCTATTCTTTACCGGCCAATGCCTGCACGACATCGAGCAGGATGTTGGCGCCTGCGACGAGATCGGCATCGGCGGTGAATTCTTTCGGGTTGTGGCTGATACCATCCTTGCTCGGCACGAAGATCATCGCCGCCGGTGCGATGCGCGCCATCATCTGCGCATCGTGTCCGGCGCCCGAGGTCATGCGCCGGCAGGGAAGCCCGCGTGCCCTGGCCGCCGCCTCGATGGACGTGACGATACCGGCATCGAACCGCACCGGTTCGAACCGTGCCAGCCGTTCCACCGAGATTGTCACGTCCTCCTCGGCCGACAGGGTATCGAGGAAGCGGGCCAGTGCCCCCTCCTCCTCCCTCAGCCGCTGCTCGTCCGGATCGCGCAGGTCGACGGTGAAGGTCGCTCGTGACGGGATGACGTTGATGGCATTGGGCTCGAAAGCCATGCAGCCCACGGTCGCCACCGTCGGTGTGTCCGATGCCCTGGCTCGCTGGCGCAGGAAGGTGATGACGCGGGCCGCGGCATGGCCGGCATCGCGGCGCATGGAGATCGGCGTCGTGCCGGCGTGGTTGGCATCGCCGTCGATCGTTACCTTTTGCCATGAAATGCCCTGCAGGTTCTCCACCGCACCCAGCGAAATGCCCTCGCGTTCGAGGATGGGCCCTTGCTCGATATGCAGCTCGATATAAGCCTTCGGCTTCAGGAAACCCGGCTCCCGGTCGCTGGCATAACCGATCCGCTTCAGTTCGTCGCCGAGCCGCGAACCGTCCGTGCCGATGCTATCGAGCGCGGTTTCGATATCGAGGCCGCCGGCATGGACCAGCGAACCCATCATGTCGGGGGCGTATCGCACGCCTTCCTCGTTGGTGAAGGCGGCAACGACGAGCGGGCGGGCAGGAGAAAACCCGGCCTGTTTCAACGTTTCGATGACCTCGAGGCCGGCGAGCACGCCGTAACATCCGTCATAAATGCCGGCATTGATGACCGTATCGATGTGGGAGCCGAGCATCAGCGGTGCTTTGTCGCTCACGCCTTCCGGCGCCCAGATGCCAAAAATGTTGCCGATCCGGTCGATCGCGACTTCGAGTCCGGCCGCCTCCAGCCAGGAAACGAACTGGTCGCGGCCCAGTTTGTCGGCATCGGATGCGGCAAGGCGTACCAGCCAATACTCCTGGTCTCGGCCGATGGCGCCAAGGCGGGCAAGCCGGCCGAGCAGCCGGGTGGGATCGATCGAATGCCCGCTCATGCCACACCTTCCGAAAGAACCTCCGCCGGCGAACGGCCGACGATCTCCCGATATTTGCCGGGATCGGTGGCGCCTTCCGTGTTGACGACAAAGATGCGTGACGTCGCATCGATGGAAAGGGCTGCCTTCACCGCCGGATCGGCTGCCGCCTTCAGGAAACCGGCAAGACCGACGCCGCCGCTCTCCCCGGCAATGACGGCGGGATCGCCATCAACCGGGTTTGCCAGCCGCCGCATGACGGCGACGGCATCCTCTTCATCGACGGTCATGAACGCGTCGGCGACGCGCGAAAGAATGCGCCAGGCCACGAGCGATGGTTCGTAACATTCCAGCATCGCCATCACGGTCGGCTCATCATGCGGCACGGTCACCGGATGTCCGGCTTTGGCCGTCTCGAACAGGCAGGCGGCGCGGGCGGGATCGACGACGGTGAAGACCGGCCGCTGCTCGCCCAGCGTCAATGCCAGATACCCGGCAACGGCTGCCGCGATGCCGCCGACGCCGGCCTGGATGAAGACATGGGTCGGCGGTTCGGCCATCTGCCGCAGCGCCTCGCGCACCAGTGCGGTATAACCCTGCATCACGAGACCGGGAATACGCTCATAACCGGGCCAGGAGGTGTCGGAGACCACCGTCCAAGCCCTTTCCTTCGCGGTTTGTGCCGCTTCCCTGACGGAATCGTCGTAACTTCCCGCGACACGGATCATCTCGGCGCCGAAGCGGGCGATTGCTGCGACGCGTTCGTCGCTGACGCCTGCATGCACGAAGATCGCCGCCCGCGCGCCGACCAGTTGCGCGCCCTGCGCCACCGACCGGCCATGATTGCCGTCCGTGGCGCAGGCGAAGGTCATGGTGCCGGCGATGGCGCGAATTTCGCGAGAGTGCAGTTCCTCGATGTCCGCCGGCCGCCCCAGCCGCGCCCCGGCTTCCTCCAGGACGAGGCGAATGACGGCATAAGCGCCGCCCAATGCCTTGAAACTGCCAAGCCCGAGGCGCTGCCCTTCGTCCTTGACATGGATGGCAGCCACACCCACGGCCCCCGCCAATCCCGGCAGGGCGATCAACGGCGTTTCGGCATGGTTGTCGCGGTGCCGCAGATGGCGTTCCACGCCCTCCGCGGCTGCCAGGCCGAGCGTGTTCGCATCAGTGGGATCGAGCGGATGCCCGTGGTCGGCTGTTGTGTTCAGGATAAACATCGGGGCCTCTTTTGTTGCATGGTGGAAACATATTGCAACCGATGCGAAAAAGGCGCTGATATTTTCCAGTCGTTTTGCAAGTTTGTTTCGTGGAGCCATGCATGCCCGATCTCGATGCCTTCGATCGCAAGATCCTGGAGATTCTGCAGCGGGACAACACCACGCCGCAGCGGATGATCGGCGAGGCCGTCAACCTGTCGGCGCCGGCGGTGCAGCGGCGCATCAAGCGCATGACGGAAGACGGGGTGATCCGCGCCAATGTCGCCATCATCGATCCAGCCGCCGTCGGCCAGGCGATCACGATTTTTGTCGAGGTGGAGGTCATCAGCGAGACGGCGGAGCAGATCGAACAGGCAAAACAGGCGTTCGCCGCCTGTCCGGAGATCCAGCAATGTTATTATGTGACCGGCGAAGCCGATTTCGTGCTGGTCATCGTCGTGCCGTCCATGGCCGACTACGAGGCGCTGACCCGCCGCCTGTTCTTCGGCAACAACAACGTCAAGCGCTTCCGCACATTCGTCGCGATGGACCGGATCAAGGTCGGGCTCGGCGTCCCAACGTCATGACGGTTTCCGCATTTCCGGAAAACGGGATCGCCGCATAGCGCGGAAATGGCCGCAGCCCAGGCGGGGATGGCGTGTCCGGCTTGCGACGGGCCGGACACGTCCGTTCATTCGGCTTCGCTGCTTTCGGCGGGCGTGGCATCGCGGTTGCCGTTCAGCAATTCGCGTTTGCCGACATGGTTCGCCGGGCCGACCAGGCCTTCCTTTTCCATGCGCTCGACCAGCGATGCCGCCCTGTTGTAGCCGATCGCCAGACGACGCTGGATATAGGAGGTCGAGCACTTCTTGTCGCGGAAGACCACCTTGACGGCCTTGTCGTACAGATCGTTGCCATCTTCCGACGCCATGTCGGTCTTGTCGAAGACGGCGGACGCTGCATCTTCCGGCTCTTCTTCTTCGCCCTCGTCGGCGGTCACCGTATCGAGATATTCCGGCCGGCCCTGTGCCTTCAGGTGCAGCACCACCTTTTCGACTTCCTCGTCGGAAACGAAGGGACCATGGACGCGGGCGATGCGGCCGCCGCCCTGCATGTGCAGCATGTCGCCCTGGCCGAGCAATTGTTCGGCACCCTGCTCGCCGAGAATGGTGCGGCTGTCGATCTTCGACGTTACCTGGAAGGAGATGCGTGTCGGGAAGTTTGCCTTGATCGTGCCGGTGATGACATCGACCGAGGGTCGCTGCGTCGCCATGATCAGATGGATGCCGGCGGCGCGTGCCATCTGCGCCAGGCGCTGGATTGCACCTTCGATCTCCTTGCCGGCGACCATCATCAGGTCGGCCATCTCGTCGACGATGACGACGATATAGGGCATCGGATCGAGTTGCATTTCCTGCTGCTCGTGGATCGCTTCGCCGGTGCCCTTGTCGAAGCCGGTCTGCACGGTGCAGACGACCGTCTCGCCCTTTTCCTTGGCGGAAGCGGCGCGGGCATTGTAGCCGTCGATGTTGCGCACGCCGAGGCGCGACATCTTGCGATAACGATCCTCCATTTCGCGCACCGCCCATTTCAGCGCCATCACGGCCTTCTTCGGATCGGTGACGACGGGGGTCAGAAGGTGCGGGATGCCGTCATAGATCGACAGTTCCAGCATCTTCGGATCGACCATGATCAGGCGGCACTCTTCCGGACGGAAACGATAGAGCAGCGACAGGATCATCGTGTTGATCGCCACGGACTTGCCCGAACCGGTGGTGCCGGCGACCAGGAGATGCGGCATCTTGGCGAGTTCGGCGATTACCGGTTCGCCGCCGATGGTCTTGCCGAGGCAGAGCGGCAGCTTGAAGCCGGTGCGGGCAAAATCCTGCGAGTCGATCATTTCGCGGAAATAAACGGTCTCGCGCGTCGTGTTCGGCAGTTCGATGCCGATGACGTTGCGGCCGGGCACGACCGCGACACGGGCCGACAGCGCCGACATCGAGCGGGCGATATCGTCGGCAAGGCCGATGACGCGCGAGGATTTCACGCCGGGGGCCGGCTCGAATTCGTAGAGTGTCACGACCGGGCCGGGACGCACATGGATGATCTCGCCGCGAACGCCGAAATCCTCCAGCACGCTTTCCAGGAGGCCGGCATTCTGCTCCAGCGTTTCCTGCGCCATGACATAGCCGGCCGACTGCGGCGGTTCCTGCAGCAGCGTGCGGGGCGGATATTCGTAACCGTCATGGGCGACGGCGGCGGCACTGCGCTGGTCCACCTGGAACGGCTTGGCCAGCGACAGGCCGGACGTTTCGCGAATGGGAGCCGGCGCCACGGGGCGCGGCAGGTCGATGACGACTGCAGGGGCAATCGGCGCCACGGTCTTTTCGGCGACCGGTTCGGCGATAGCGACGGCGACTGGGGCCGGAGCCGGCACAGGCTCGGGCGCCGGCGCGATAACGGCCGGAACCGGCGCTTCCTGCGTCGACGCGGCTGTCTGTTTCCATTCGATGACGCGGAAGAGACCGGTCAGGGCAACGGGTGCCGGCACGATCGGCGGCAGCGGCTGCAGAACGGTGGCGGGCCGGGTTGCGGCTTCCTCGATCTCGGCTTCCAGATCGAAGGCCATCGATTCCCAGAAGGCGAAATCGGAAAGATGGTTTGTCGGCGCCGGATGCCGGGTGGGCTCGGCAACGACGGCTGTTACGGTCTGTACGGCCGGTTGGATAGGGGCCGGCATGGTCACCGGCAGCAGCGCGGAGCGTGCCTGCGCCAATGCGCGCCAGCCGACGGTGAGCGCAATGCTCGAATCGATCTCGTCGTCGGCCCGCTCATGGCGCGGCGGGGCGACCGGCGGCAGCACGGATGTCACCGGCAAGGGCGGCGCTTCGATTGGGACGGGCGGTTCGACGATAGCCGGCGCCGCCGCTTCGACGGCGGGCTCCTCGGCCGGCGGCACCGCTTCGGCAGCCGCCGGCGGGACCGGCGCATGGCGATCCGGCATGCGGGTAAAACGCACGTTGGGGCGCAGATAGAAATGGCTTTCCCAGCTGCCGTCAGGCGGCGGCAAGGTATTTGCCGCGGCGGCTTCTTCCGATGGCGTTATCGAATGGCCAAAAGCCTGCCGCACCACCGGGTTGCCGTGTTCGTCGGAAATGCGGCTATGCGCACGATACCAGCCCTCCTCGTGCCCCTCCGGCGATGGAAGCCGATGGTGGTCGATGTGATCGCTCGCCTCCTCTTCGTTGGAGCCGGCCGGATGGAAGTTGGTTCTGGAGATTCGCATGAGACCCACAAGCACTAGAGACACTGCCGATTGGCGTCCCTAATCGAATAGGAAATGAAGGTTAATAATCCCTTTGGATGCGGGTCAAACTTTGTTGCAAACTGTTTGGGGCGGAGATTGGGAAATGTGTGAATTTCCCAATCAAAAATAGATATATCAATATCTTAGAAATTTGGAGCGTTTAGATCAGGGATGCATAGCCGCCCCTTTGGTGATCTTGTCGACGATCTTTTTCTCGGCCCGCAAACCGATGCCGACGACCTTGGCGTCCTCGGGGGCATATTCGGCGAAAACGGCCCGGTTTGCAGCGTCGTGGCCGGTCGAAAACATTTCCTCGATGTAGAGCGAGGCCGGGGCTCCGCGCTCCAGGGCGCGGCGATGAATTTTCGCCATCGTTTCCGAATCAGCGGCCAGCACGACGATCGGCTGCACAGACAGCGGGTTGTAGACATTGCCGGCCCGGTCGCGATAGGCTTCGCCGATGATCTCCGGAGCGCCGGCGATAATCCCGCTGGTCAGAAAGGCGGTGACGTTCAGCTTCTGCCACCCGGCGAGATCTTCCCGAAGGATGATTGCGATTTTCGTGTCGAACATGGCCCTGTCTTTTCCCTGGATGCAACGATGAAGGACGATATAGGCAAGCATGCCGCCGAGGGGCTTGAACGTTTGTGCGGCGAGGAGGAGCGCGTGCAGATGTTGCGCTCCCCGGCGCTGCCGGGCATCGAATTTCTGCAAGCCCGCTTTTTCGGCAACGTCTTCGAGCCGCACCGGCACGATACGTACGCCATCGGCCTGACGATGGGCGGCGTGCAGCGTTTTTCCTATCGCGGCGAAGAGCGTCGCAGCCTGCCGGGCCAGATTCTCGTGTTGCATCCCGACGAAAAGCACGACGGCGGTGCCGGCACGGATAGTGGGCTATATTATCGCATGCTCTATATCGAACCGTCGCTGCTCGCTCGGTCATTGATGCCACGTGGCGTGACGATGCCTTTCGTCGGCGCGCCGGTTTTCGACGACGAGCGGCTGCGGCGCAGCCTAGAGGGCGCTTTCGAGCGTTTCGATGCGGGTCTCGGCACATTGATGGCCGACGATCTGGTCGCCGAGGTCACCGAAGGTCTGTTGCGGCATGCCGGCGAAAAACCGGCGGCGGGCGGCGCGGTGCCGCAGCGGCAGGCCGACATCGCCCGCGACTTCATCGACGGCAACTTCGAGCGCAATATCCATTCCGCCGAACTGGAGGCCTTGACCGGCACCGACCGTTTCCTGCTGTCGCGCGCCTTCCGCGCCAGTTTCGGCACCTCGCCGCATCGTTACCTGCTGATGCGGCGGCTCCGGCAGTCGCGCCAGCTGATCGAGGACGGCATGCCGCTGGCGGAGATCGCGGCGGCCATGGGTTTTGCCGACCAGAGCCATCTGACGCGGCATTTCAAGAAGGCCTATGGCCTGACGCCGGGGCGCTGGAGCCTGCTCGTCCGCGGTATCGGCGCGCCTTAGAGCATGTCACGCAAAAGTGCGGAGCGGTTTTGCGAAAACGACATGCGGCAACAAGGAGCGAAAGCGTGAGAACGAATCTGGAAGATCGCAACGCGCTTTAGTGAACGCACCTTTCACCGGACGGCGGCTGCTCTTCACCGGTTTTTGAAATAAAATCCGAAAATTCCATGGTACAGGAGCCGTGGCTGGACGGTTTCCAGAGCCATGCCCGGCGCTCCTCGCCGATGATTTTCTTACTGTTCCGATGGGTCGTGGTGACCGTTGCGGAGCGTGGGGACAGGACGCTTTTGACGATCGATATCCGCACGCTACGCCTTGCCTCCGGGCTGATCCTGAGCGCCTTCCTGCTCATGCATCTCCTCAATTTGTCCTTCGGCCTGATTTCCCCGGCGGCGATGGAAACCATGCGTCCCTGGTTGTCGGCGCCCTGGCGGTCGATTCCGGGCACGATCCTGCTCTATGGCGCGGTGCTCTGCCACTTCACCCTGGCGCTCATCGCGCTCTACGGCCGGCAGACCTTGCGCATGCCGCTGCGGGAGACGTTGCAGCAGGTCTTCGGCTTCCTCATCCCGCTGCTGATGATACCGCATGTCATGGGCACTCGCCTGCTCTACGCCTTGACCAGCTACGAGATGACCTATTTCAACGTCATCAACACGCTGTGGGTCGAAGCCCCGCTCATGGGCCTCCGGCAAAGCGTCGCCATCTTCGTCGTCTGGTCGCATTGCTGCCTCGGCCTGTATTTCTGGCTGCGGTCGAAACGGTCGTTCCGCAAATATTCGACCGCCTTCTTCACCATGGTCGTGCTGATCCCGATCATCGGCTGGCTCGGTTTCATGGAAGCCGGCAAGGCCATCGCCGCCTCCGGTGTCGCCGGCATGCAGCGTCCGCCGCCGGCGGGGCCGATGGGAGAAACGATCTCGACGGTGCTTTATGGCGTCTATTTTGCCGCGCTGGGCGGAACGCTGGCGGCACGCGGCATCCGCAGCCTGCGCGGTCGTTATTTCCGGCGCATCCGCATCGGTTATCCCGGCGGCCGGGTTTCCGTCGTCCGCGCGGGCTTCAGCGTGCTGGAAGCGAGCCGCGCACGCGGCATCCCGCATCCTTCGGTCTGCGGCGGCCGCGGCCGCTGTTCCACCTGCCGGGTGCGGATATTGCGCGGCATGGAGGACCAGCCGCCGCCCACCGGCCGTGAATTGACGACATTGGAGCGGATCGAGGCCGGGCCTGATGTCCGCCTCGCCTGCCAGTTCCGGCCGACCCATGATATCGAGGTGGCGCCGATCCTGCTGGTGGACGAACTCGACAAGGCGCTTCCCGTCAGGAAATCCAGCGCCGTCAGCAACGTCAAGGAACAGGAAGTGGTGGTGCTTTTCTGCGACTTGCGCGGCTTCACCAGCTTTGTCGAGCGGCGCCTTCCGTTCGACACCGTCTTCGTGCTCAACCGCTATTTCGAAATCGTCGGCGCCGCCGTCGAGCAGGCGGGCGGGCGCATGGACAAATTCGTCGGCGACGGCGCCATTGCCCTGTTCGGGCTGAACGCCTCGCCGGCCGCCGGCGCCCTGCAGGCAATCACCGCCGGCCTGGCGATCAGCCGCGGCCTGAAGGCGCTGAACGAGGCCTATGCCGACGAACTCGGCGAACCGCTGCGTTTCGTGCTCAGCCTGCATGCCGGCCCGGCCATCGTCGGCAACATGGGGTATGGCGGGGCGATGCAGTTCACGGCGGTCGGCGATACGATCAACGTCGCCAGCCGGCTGGAGGAACTGGCAAAACGGCTCGACGCCGAAATGGTCGTTTCCAATGACCTGATCAGCAAGACGCCGCTCGATCTTTCGGCCTTCGAACGCAAGAACCTCACGGTGCGCGGGCGCACCGAGCCGCTGGAGGTCTGGGTCGTGCCGCGTGCCGCCGACCTGGAAGTGAAGGTCGAGCTGGCTTGATCGGCTTCACGCCGGCTTCAGGTCGCCGAGCAGGGTCGGGATCAACTCCGAAACCGTCGGATGGATCGGTACGGCCCATTGCAGCACAGGATATGCAGCCCCGGCGTTCATGATGTCGAGGATGCCGTGGATCGCCTCGTCTCCTTCGATGCCGAGGATGGCGGCGCCGAGGATTTCCTTGGTGTCCGCATCCGCGATCGCCTTCATCATCCCCTTCGTCTCGCCCTTTTCGACGGCCCGGCCGACGCGGGTCATCGGCCTGGTCGAAACGACAATGTTCCGGCCGCTGGCCCGCGCTTCCCGCTCCGACATGCCGACCCGGCCGAGTGGCGGATCGATGTAGAGCGCGTAGCCGGGAATACGGCTGCTCAGGCGGCGGTCGGCGCCGTCGAGCAGGTTGGCGGCAAGGATTTCGAAGTCGTTGTAGGAGGTGTGCGTGAAGGCGCCGTGGCCGTTGCAGTCGCCGAGTGCCCAGATGCCGTCGACCGTCGTCGCCAGCTTGTCGTCGACGGTGATGTAGCCACGCTTGTCGGTGGCGACACCTGTCGTTTCGAGGCCGAGATCGTCGGTGTTCGGCGTGCGACCGGTGGCGATCAGCACATGGCTGCCGAGGATTTCCGGCGCCCCGCCGTTGCAATCGACACGCACGGCGATGCCTCCGGCGTCCCGCCGGAAACCGATGCATTCGGCATCGGTGCGGATGGTGATGCCTTCGCCGGCAAGGATATCGGCGATTGCGGCGGATATGTCGTCATCTTCGCGCGGTGCCAGTTTCGGGCCACGCTCGACGATGGTGACATCGGCGCCGAACCGCCGGTACATCTGGGCAAATTCCAGCCCGATGTAACTTCCGCCGACCACGACGAGATGCCGGGGCACCGCGCTGAGCCCGAGAATGCCGGTGCTGGTGAGATAATCGATTTCTCCGATGCCGGGCATATCGGGCACGGTCGGCCGGCAGCCGACATTGAGGAAGATTTTCGGCGCCGTCAGTGTTTCGTCGCCGACCCTGACCGTCCTGGCATCGAGGAAACGGGCATGGCCGGTGAACAGCGTCAGGCCGTCCATGCCCTGCAGCCAGGCGGTAACATTGCCGCGTGCATTGGCGATGACGGTGTCGGCGCGTGCCTTCACCTTGGGCATGTCGATGCGGATATCGCCGCCGATATCGATGCCGTAATCGGCGCCCGTCCGCGCCACATGTGCGGCGCGGGCGCTCGCCACCAGTGTCTTGGTCGGCATGCAGCCGGCGTTGACGCAGGTGCCGCCGAGAAACTTGCGTTCGACCAGCGCCACGCGCATGCCCGCTGCGGTCAGGCGTCCTGCAAGCGAAGGGCCGGCCTGCCCGGCACCGATGACGATCGCATCGAAATCCCTGCTCATGCGACGCTCGCAACGATCAGCAGCGCGCCAGCGACGGCGACCACGTCCTCGATCAATGCCGCCGGCAGGTCCTTGCCGAAGGCGGCCGCAAGTTTTCCGCGCACCGCCGCGCCGCCCAAGGTGCCGACCACGGCGCCGATGATGCCGGCGATCACGCCGCCGACCAGCGAACCGCCGGCCGCCCCGATGGCGCCGCCGGTCAGGGCGCCCATGACGATGCGTGTGCCGAACTGTACCGGCACCTTGCGCGACGGCGTCGAGGGCAACTGGTCGGTGATCAGCTCGACGACGGCCAGGGCCGAAAAGATCCAGGGCGTCCACTGATAGCCCAGGAAGGCAAGTGGTGTCTGCGAGAGATCGAACCACCCGAGATACGCCGCCCAGCTTACGGCCGCCGGTGCGGCCATGGCGCGCAGGCCGGCAATGATGCCAATGAGAAAGGCCAGGAAAAGCAACATTCCACACCCCGATGCCGTGCAGTTTACTTTTGTATGCCCAGCATCCGGCGCCGAGCCTATGCGGTCAAGCCTATTTTTGATGAACGTCAACCAGGAAGGGGCGATGGCATCGCAACCGGGCATGCTGTATCGCTTGCAGGATCGTGCGACGTCCTGCGGATCACGATTGGCCCGCCAACGCGATGGATGATTTCTCTGCAACAGATAACGACATACCAGGACGCAGTGCGCCGTGCAGACCTTGCCGGCAAGCTCGGCGGACTCGACTGGTGTGTTGCCGGAACGCCGCCGCTAGGACTGGCGCTTGAAGGCAGCGATATCGATATCCTTTGCCACGTCCGGGACTATGACGAATTTGCCGGCCTGATCTGGCGGGGCTTTTCGAATTTCGAAGGTTTTTCCATCCGGCAATGGGCCAAGGCGCCGCATGCGGTGGTTGCGACGTTTCATTGCGCCGGCTGGCCTTTCGAGATTTTCGGCGAAAAGCGGCCATTGCGGGCGCAGGCCGGCTGGCGGCACTACGAGGTCGAGCGGCGCTTGCTGGCGCTCGGCGGCGTCGCCCTCCATGCAAAGGTCATGGCCGCCCGGCGCGGCGGATTGAAGACGGAGCCCGCTTTTGCCGCCGTGCTGGGCCTTGCAGGCGACCCCTATGCCGCCGTGCTGGATCTCTTCGACGCGGATGATACCACGCTGGCCGCGCTTATTGCGGCAGGATGATCGCCTGGCGGCGCGGTTGTCGGGAGGCAGGGCTTATGTCCGCGGCTGCTTCCGCAATTGGTTTCAGCGATTGTGGGCTTCGCTGGCGCTGCCGCAATCGTGGCGGCGAACCATCTCGGCCTGAACTTCGTGCTGAAAGTCTCGTACCTGCAGGCTGACCTCGTCTTCCGGGCAGCCGATCGAGAGAAGCTGGTCGGCAAGCTGGCGGCATTCGCGGCGCCAGTAACGCACGGCGTCTTCGCCATGCTTGGTTTCCAGTTCGGTGGCGCAACGGCGGACAAGGCTGGTGCGGCCGGCCAGCGGAAATGGAACGAGCGCGCCGGAAGACGATACACCACACATTTTCATCTGCTCAGCTGCCATCGACTCGTTCTCCTGTACCCGTTGGTCGACTCAGTTTTACAAAGCCTTTGCTTAACGCTTTGTATCAAGGGTGACCGGAAACGGACACTTTGTTGTTCAACCACCTGCCGTTACGTGAGTGTGGATTGTTGCTGCCAGGTTGCGGCAGCACATAAAAAATAAAGGGCGGCCGGGGCCGCCCTTCAATAGTCTTGCGAAGAAAAATGCTTTTAGCCCCAGCACTTGGCCGTTGCAGCCTTGGTGTCGATCGACTCGACGCCGGCCGCCGGCTTGTCGGTGACAAGGGCAACGCCGGTGTCGAAGAAGTTCTTGCCTTCGGTCGGCTTCGGCTTTTCGCCGGTGTCTGCAAATTTCTTGATCGCCTCAACGCCGAGCGTCGCCATCAGCAGCGGATATTGCTGCGAGGTGGCGCCGATGACGCCTTCCGCGACGTTCTTGACGCCCGGGCAACCGCCGTCGACCGAAACGATCGTCACGTCCTTTTCCTTGCCGACAGCCTTCAGCGCTTCGTAGGCGCCAGCGGCAGCCGGTTCGTTGATGGTGTAGACCAGGTTGATCGACGGGTCCTTCTGCAGCAGGTTTTCCATCGCCGTGCGGCCGCCCTCTTCCGAGCCGGCCGTGACGTCGGCACCGGAAATGCGGGCATCGTTTTCGTCACCGATCTGGTTGGCATCACCGATGTCGATGCCGAAACCCTTCATGAAGCCCTGGTTGCGCAGCACGCCGACGGACGGCTCCTGCGGGGCGATGTTGAGGAAGGCGATATGCGCATCCTTGGCGGCATCGCCGAAGGTTGCGGCCGCCCATTTGCCGATCAATTCGCCGGCGACGAAATTGTCGGTGGCGAAGGTGGAGTCGGCGGCATCCAGCGGCTCCAGCGGCGTGTCGAGCGCGATCACCAGAATGCCGGCATCGCGTGCCTTCTGCACGGTGGAGACGATACCCTTGGTATCGGACGGCGTGAGCATGATGCCCTTGGCGCCATCGGCAATGCAGGTCTCGATCGCGGCGATCTGGCTTTCGGAATCGCCGTCGATCTTGCCGGCATAAGCCTTCAGATTGATGCCGAGCTCGGCGGCCTTGGCGGTCGCGCCTTCCTTCATCTTGACGTAGAAGGGATTGGTGTCGGTCTTGGTGATCAGGCAGGCCGTGACAGCATCCGCGGCCGCTGCCGGCGCGAAGCTCACGCCGATTGCCAGCATTGCAGCGGCGGCCGAAAGGATATTGGACTTCAGGTTCATCGTTTCCTCCTTCGATGGTAGACTGAAAAGCGTGCGCCAGCCGGCAATCCGGACGGACGGAACTCGATTACGTGCGCTGGCGGCTTGTTTCTGCACGCGGCTGAGACGCTACCGGACACGAACAGGCATGTGGCGGGCCGCTCCCTCCTCCACGTCAGATGCGGCATGCGGTAAGGTATAATCCTGTACGTACAGGATACCTATGAGCTAGCCACTGTCAAGTTGTTATGTTGGTGCGGAGAGCGCGGCAGAGTGACCGCATGTGGCACGACGTTGCCATCGTCTCTTTCTCCCCGGGAGAAGGTGGCCCGGAGGGTTGGATGAGGGGCGAGCGGGTAGTTTACCGTGCGACACCCTCGTCTCGCTGCGTCCTAGGTAACGGCGCCGACGTGCCACGGAACGAATTCGTTGTCGCCGTAGTCGTAGATCTCGCTGACGGTGCGCTTGCCCGAGGCGACGGCGACGATGTCGTCGAAAATGCGTTGTCCGGCGGCCTCGATGCTGTCGTCACCGGTGACGATGCCGCCGCAGTTGAGGTCCATGTCCTCCTGCATGTGCTCGTACATCTGCGTGTTGGTGGCGATCTTGATGCAGGGTGCCGGCTTGAAGCCGGAGACCGAGCCGCGGCCGGTGGTGAAACAGATGACGTTGCAGCCGCCGGCGACCTGGCCGGTGACGGCGACGGGATCGTATCCCGGCGTGTCCATGAAGACGAAGCCGCTTTCCGTGACCATTTCGGCATATTCGTAGACCGCCTTCAGCGGCATGGTGCCGCCCTTGGCGACGGCGCCGAGCGATTTTTCGAGGATGGTCGTCAGCCCGCCCAGCTTGTTGCCGTGCGAGGGATTGTTGTTGAGTTCGTCACCGTTGCGGGCGGTGTAATCCCGCCACCAGTCGATGCGGTGCAACAGCTTTTCGGCAACGGCTGGTGAGACGGCACGGCGCGTCAGCAGGTGTTCGGCGCCGTAGATCTCCGGCGTTTCCGCCAGCACCGAGGTGCCGCCGTGGCGGACGAGCAGATCCGAGGCGTAACCCAGCGCCGGATTGGCCGAGATGCCGGAATATCCGTCGGAGCCGCCGCATTCCAGCGCCAGCTTGAGCGCCGAGAGCGGCTGTCGCGTCCGTTGCACGGCATTCACCTCCGGCAGCATCTCGCGGATGATCTCGGTGGCGGTTTCGATGGTCTTGCGTGTTCCGCCGAGCGCCTGGATCGTCATGGTGCGCAGCCGCGCACCTTCCACCAGCTTGTAATGTTCGAGGATCGGCGCGATCTGGTTGGTCTCGCAGCCGAGGCCGATCATCAGGATGCCGCCGAAATTCGGATGCCGCGCGTATCCCTGGATGGTGCGGATCAGGTAGCGGTAGCCTTCGCTCTTGGTGTTCACGGCGCAGCCGCCGCCATGCGTCAGCGCCACCACACCGTCGATATTGTCGAAACCGTTTAGGCCGCCGCCGCGGTTGAAATAGTCGGCGATGTATTTCGACACCGTGGCGGAACAGTTCACCGTCGAAATGATGCCGATGAAGTTGCGCGTGCCGACGCCGCCGATGCCGCGGTCATAACCCATGAAATGGCCGCGTTCGGCTTCCGGCAGCATGCCGGTCTCGCGGTTGTCGGTGGCGAACTGGTGTTCGTGCTCGGACGGCACCATGGAGAGGTTGTGCAGGTGTACATGTTGGCCGGGTTCGATCGCAACGGTCGCGACGCCGATGACCTGTCCGAATTTCAAAACCTCGCCGCCGACCGCTATCGGCTTCAGCGCCACCTTGTGGCCACGGGGGACAGGCTCGGTAGCGGTGACGCCATCGACGCCAAAAGAGCTGCCGGCGGCAATCTTGTCGCGCGCAACGGCGACGTTGTCGTTCGGGTTCAGGATGATGACGGACGAAACGGAATTCAGCATGACAGGGCCTCCGTGCCTCAATGATTGTGCCGCGGCGGGTTCTCGGCGATCCGGCGGAAATCCGCGGCACCGTCGATGACCGCGCCATCGGAAAGCTGGGTGACCGTGCGACGGTAGATGCGCTGCCACGGCGTGGCATCCGGCGGCACCGGCGGTATGCCGTCGGTCTTGCGGCGGGCGATCTCCTCGTCGTCGACCAGCATGTCGCAAAGGCCCTGGTTGAAGTCGATGCGGATGATGTCGCCGCTGCGCAGCCAGGCAAGCCCGCCGCCTGCGGCACTTTCCGGCGAGGCGTTGAGGATCGAGGGGCTGTCGGCCGTGCCCGACTGCCGGCCGTCGCCGATCGTCGGCAGGCTGCGGATGCCACGCTTGAGGATATGATCCGGCGGCTGCATGTTGACCACCTCGGCCGATCCCGGCCAGCCCAGCGGCCCGGCGCCGCGAATGACGAGAATGGTGTTCTCGTCGATCTCCAGCGACGGATCGTTGATGCGCTTGTGGTAATCCTCCGAGCCGTCGAACACCACGGCCTTGCCGCGGAAAATGCCTTCCTGCCCCGGCTCTTCGAGATAACGCTTGCGAAAATCCTCGGAGACGACGCTCATCTTCATGATGGCGAAATCGAACAGGTTGCCGCGCAGCACGAGGAAACCGGCGCGCTCCTTCAAGGGTTGGTCGTAGGGGCGGATGACCTCGCGGTCGCGCGCCTCGCGCCCCCGTAGATTGTCGGAGACGCTTTTGCCGGTCGCGGTGCGACAGTGCCCGTCGAGCTTGCCGGCTTGCAACAGTTCCCACATGATCGCCGGCGTGCCACCGGCCCGGTGGTACCGTTCGCCGAGATAGGCGCCGGCCGGCTGGACGTTGGCGAGCAGCGGAATGTCGAAACCGTGCACCTGCCAGTCTTCGGGATAGAGTTCGACGCCGGCATGTTTCGCCATGGCCGCCAGATGCGGCTGGGCATTGGTAGAGCCGCCGATGGCGGAGTTGACGCGGATGGCGTTGAGGAAGGCTTCGCGCGTCAGGATGTCGGAGGGTTTCAGGTCTTCCCAGACCATCTCCACCGCCCGGCGCCCGGTGCGATAGGCCATCTGGCCGCGCTCGCGATAGGCGGCGGGAATGGCGCCGCAGCCGGTCAGCGACATGCCGAGCGCTTCGGCCAGCGCATTCATGGTGGAGGCCGTGCCCATGGTGTTGCAGTGGCCGACCGACGGAGCCGAGTCGAGCGCTGTCTGCAAGAATTCCTCCTCGTCGATCTCGCCGGCGGCGAGACGCCGGCGGGAGCGCCAGATGGCCATGCCGGAGCCGGCAAGCTCGCCCTCGTGCCAGCCGTCGAGCATCGGCCCGCCGGACAAGACGATCGCCGGGATGTCGACGGTCGAGGCGGCCATCAGCGCCGAGGGCGTGGTCTTGTCGCAGCCCGTCGTCAGTACCACGCCGTCTAGCGGATAGCCGTAGAGGATCTCGACCAGGCCGAGATAGGCGAGGTTGCGGTCGAGCGCCGCCGTCGGCCGCTTGCAGTTTTCGAAGATCGGGTGCGTCGGAAATTCGATCGGGATGCCGCCGGCGTCGCGGATGCCGTCCCGCACCCGCCGGGCAAGCTCGATGTGGACGCGGTTGCAGGGCGTGAGGTCGCTGCCGCTCTGGGCGATGCCGATCACCGGCTTGCCGGAGCGCAGCTCCTCCGGCGTGATGCCGTAGTTCATGAAGCGCTCCAGGTAGAGCGCCGTCATGTCGATGTGATCGGGATTGTCGAACCAGTCCTGCGAGCGGAGGCGGCGTTTGGCTTGGCTGTTGTCGGTCATGGTTCCTCCGGGCAGGCCTGCAATTGGGAAAGGGGGTCAGGGCGCCTGGACACCCGTCGCCGCCACGTAGATCGAGTAGAGGGATTTCGTCGCCGTGATGAAAAGCCGGTTGCGGCGCGGTCCGCCGAAGGTAAGGTTCGATACCGTCTGCGGCACCTTGATCTTGCCGAGCAATTCACCCTCCGGCGAAAAGCAGTGCACGCCATCACCGGCGCTCGTCCACAGGTTGCCATCGGTGTCGAGCCGGAAACCATCGGGAATGCCGTTGTCGATGGTGCAGAACACCCGGCCGTTTTCCAGTCGGCGACCCTCGACCACGTCGAAGACCCGAATGTGGCGCGCCGCGTCCTGCTTGTGGCTGGCGCCGGAATCGGCGACGTAGAGCAGGGTTTCGTCCGGCGAGAAGGCCAGCCCGTTCGGCTGCAGGAAGTCGCTGACCAGCGCCGTCACCGATCCCGTTGCGGGGTCGAGACGATAGACGTTGCGGTGCTGCTGCTCCTGCTTGCTTTTGTAGCCTTCGTAATCCGAAAGGATGCCGTAGCTCGGATCGCTGAACCAGATCGAGCCGTCGGAGCGGACAACGACATCGTTCGGCGAGTTCAGCCGTTTGCCCTGGTGGCTGTCGGCAAGCACGGTGATCGAACCGTCGATCTCCGTGCGGGTCACCCGGCGGCTGCCGTGTTCGCAGGATACCAGCCGCCCCTGGCGGTCGCGGGTATTGCCGTTGGTGAAGTTCGAAGGGCTGCGGAAGACGGAAACGCCGCCGCCCTCCACCCAGCGCAACATGCGCTGATTGGGAATGTCGCTCCACAGCAGATGCTGTCCGTCATTGAACCAGACCGGACCTTCCGCCCAGCGGCAACCGCTGTAAAGCTCCTCCAGGTCGGCGCTGCCGATCAAAAGCGCGCTGAAGCGCGGGTCGCGAATATCGTAAACAGAATTTGCCGCCATCTTGCCCTCCCCGGCAGGCGCCGGGACTCGCGGCGCATGGTGCAAAAGTGATAAGCACTCCGTAGCGAGACGGCAAGGACAACAACGCGGAAGTTGTCCTGTCAACCCTTTATCGAGCCGCCGCTGCAATGCCAGCCGGCGACCTGTTCTCGTCTAAAGCCCGCTCAAAGGCGGGCGCCCTCCGTCGAGAAAAGCAGGCAGGTGTCGGGGTTGACGGCCAGCGGCAGCAGGCCGCCGGCCTTGAGGCCCGGCAGACCGCGGACTTCGGCGGTCAGCGAGCCATCCCGGCCGGGCTCGGTATAGATGTAGGAAACGCCGCCGAGATGTTCGACCGCGCCCAGCCCCAGCGACACATCCATGGCTCCATCCGTGCCCGGCGGCAGGAAATGTTCCGGCCGGATGCCGATCGACAGCGTCTCCGGCATCGTGGCATTCCGCTCGCGCGGCATGACGGCAAACTCGGCAAGGCCGAGGCTGTCGACGGCCAGCTTGACCGCGCCGTCCTCCGTCCGTCCGGTGACGCGGGCCGGGACGAAATTCATCTTCGGCGAGCCGATGAAACCGGCGACGAACTGGTTGTCGGGATTGTTGTAAAGCTCCAGCGGCGTGCCGACCTGCTCGATGCGCCCGTCGCGCAACACGACGATGCGGCTTGCCAGCGTCATGGCCTCGACCTGGTCGTGGGTGACATAGATCATCGTCGCGCCGAGATCGGCATGCAGCTTGGCGATCTCGATGCGCATGCGCACCCGGAGTTCCGCGTCGAGGTTCGACAGCGGCTCGTCGAACAGAAAGATCTTCGGATCGCGGACGATCGCCCGGCCGATGGCGACGCGCTGGCGCTGGCCGCCGGAAAGCTGCTTCGGCTTGCGGGCGAGATAGGTTTCGAGGTGCAGCGTCTCAGCCGCGCGGCGCACCATGCGCTTGCGCTCGTCGGCCGGAATGCCGGCCATTTCGAGGCCGAAACCCATGTTTTCCTCGACCGTCATATGCGGATAAAGCGCGTAGGTCTGGAACACCATGGCAATGCCGCGCTTGCTCGGATCGGCATGGGTGACGTCGGCGCCGTCGATGGAGATCGTACCGGAGGTCACGTTTTCGAGGCCGGCGATCATCCGCAGCAGCGTGGACTTGCCGCAGCCGGACGGGCCGACGAAGACGACGAATTCACCGTTGCCGACGGAAAGATCGACGTTGCGGATCACCTCCGTCTCGCCGAAGGATTTGCGCACGCCCCTGATCGAAAGTTCAGCCATGGGTTTTCGGTCCTTATTTCACGGCGCCTTCGGTGAGGCCGCTGACGAACCAGCGCCCGACCAGGGCAAAGAGGATGACGACGGGCAGCACGGCAAGGCTGGCGCCCGAAAGCAGCAGGCCCCAGTCGATCTGGTACTGGCCGATGATGCCGGAAAACCCGACCGGCACGGTGCGTTTCGCATCCGAAAGGATCAGCACCGAGGCGAAGACATATTCCGTCCAGGCGGAGATGAAGGCGAAGATGCCGACGGAGGCGATGCCCGGCGCGATCAGCGGGATCATGATGCGGCGCAGGATGACGGTCGGCGGCGCGCCGTCCATCAGCGCCGCCTCCTCGATTTCCTTCGGTACGGAAGCGAAGAAGGAGCGCAGCATCCAGATGGAGAACGGCAGGGCGAAGGTGACGTTGATGATCACCAGCGCCGCCAGCGTATCGATCAGGCCGATCCTGGCGAACATGCCGAACAGCGGGATGAGCACGACGATGCTGGGGAAGGCGTAGGCCAGGAGGATGATGCGGTAGAGCGCCTCGCGGCCGGGAAAGGCCAGGCGGAAGAAGGCATAGGCTGCCGGCACCGAGAGGACAAGCGTGATCGCCGTCGAGATCCCGGCGACGAGCAGGCTGTTGATCATGTAGACCGGATAGTCCGATCCCGACAGCAGCTTGGCGAAATGCTGCAGCGTGAAGGAATGCGGCACCATGGTCGGCACGCGGGCGATGATTTCCTGCGGCAGCTTGAAGGATCCGGTCACCACCCACCAGAAGGGCATGCCGATCAGAAGCAGCAGGAACAGGCCGGAGAGCCCCAGGAGCAGCGTTGCGGGAAGCGAGCGTTTCATCGGCTGTCTCCCTCCTTGGCGAGCCATCGGGTGGCGACCAGCGCGAAGGCCATCAGCAGCATCGTTGCCAGCACCGAGATGGTGGCGGCCTCGCTCAATTTGTAACCCTTGAAGGCGGTTTCGTAGATCATCACAGGCAGGGTGCGAGTGCCGCCCGCCGGTCCGCCGGCCGTCAGCAGCCAGATGATGTCGAAGACGTTGAACGACAAGAGCGTGCCGACGACGGTGAGCACGCCGAGCGTCGGTGCGAGCAGCGGCCAGGTGATGCGGGTAAACCGTTTCCAGCCGTTGGCGCCGTCGATGCGGGCGGCCTCATAGAGATCGGCGGGGATGCGCGTCAGGCCGGCAAGCATCATCAGGGCGATGAACGGGAACCAGCGCCAGGAATTGATGAAGATCAGCGTCGCCATCGCCGTCCACGGCGTCGAGAAGAAGCCGACGGGGCGGGAAACGATGCCCGTCTGCATCATCAGCGGGTTGATCATGCCGCCCGAGGTGGAAAACAGCCAGCGCCAGATGATCACCACCACCACCGTCGGTACGATCCAGGTGAGGATGATCCAGGTGCGGGCGATCTTCACGCCGGGAAAATTCTGGTTGAGGGTGAGCGCGGCCATCAGCGCCAGCACGGTCTGCAGCGCCGCATTGGCGACCACCCAGACGATGCTCATGCCGACCGACGTCCAGAACATCGGATTGGAGATGACGGTCGAATAGTTGGTAAAGCCGACCCATTGGCCCTGCGAGCCGATGGTCCTGACGTCCTGCAGGCTGAGCAGCACGGCGGAAACGAGCGGCCATCCGAGGATGGCCGCCAGAACGAGGAGCGCCGGCGCCACGAAGGCGAAGGCAAGCGATCGTGATTTTTGCATCCGCCGCTCCTCCGGGAGTTACTTCGAGACCTCGACCATGCGGTCCTGGCCGCCGGCCACCGCATCGGCCGCGCTCTTGCCGCCGACGACGATCGACTGCAGCGTTTCGGCGATGACGTTCTGGGCGGAGATCGCCGCGATCGACGGGAAGGTGCGGCCGCTGGTGAAGCCGAACAGGCGGCCGTTCTGCGAATTGGCGATGATCTGCTCGATCTGCGCCTTGTACTTCGTCGCCATCGGATCGCCCCAGAAGCTTTCGGCCTTGGCGCCATCAGCCGTCACCGGCATGAACAGGCCGGGTTCCATGTTGAGGAACTTGCCGTAGGTTTCCGGCTCCAGCAGGTAGCGGATGAACTCTTCCGAGGCCTTGCGCTTGGCTTCGTCCTTGGAGAGCAGCATCACGGCGTTGGCGTAAGCGATGGTGTTGTGGTCCTTCTCGCCATCGGCATGCGGGATCGGCGCGACGCCGAGATCGGCCGGATCGCCGCCGCCCTGGGTGTCGTAGCTGGAGATGACCGAGAACTGCATGATCATGCCGCAGCTCTTGGAAACGAAGCAGGCTTCCGCCTCGCCCCAGGTCCAGGACGTGCTGTCCGGCGGCGACAGTTTCTGCAACTGCGCATAATAGTCCAGCGCTGCGACCGTCTGCGGATTGTTGAATCGCAGCGTGCCGTCCTCGTTGTAGATTTCCGTGGCGCCGCCATTGACCATGACGCTGTAGATCGTCTGGTCGGTGTAGAGCTGCTTGTTGGCGGGAACGCCGATGCCGTAGGTGCCGTCGACCGACAGCTTTTCGGCCGCCGCCTTCCAGTCCGCCCAGGTTTCCGGAACTTTGAGGCCGGCGCCGTCGAGCACGCTCTTCCGGTACCACAGGCTCATCGCCATGTTGTAGAGCGGCACGGCCCAGACGCCGCCGTCATAGCTGTAGGACTGGACGGTGGAATCGACGAAGTCATGCTTCTTGTCGAGTTCGGCAACGAAATCGGCAACCGAGGTCAAGGCGCCGATGTTCTTCAGGATCGGCGTGAAGTCGGGGATGGCAAACAGCATGTCCGGGCCGGCGCCGGCCGAGAGTGCAGCCGGAGCCTTGGCATAGACTTCGCCCCAGTTCTGCGGCTCCTGCTTGACGACGATATCCGGGTGCGCCGTGTTGAAGGCGTCGATGATTTCCTGGATGCGGGCAACACGGTGCGGCGGCTGCTCCATGTGCCACAGCGTGATTTCGACCGGGGCGGCGAAGGCGGAAAGCGGCATCAGCATCGATGCGCCGGCGAGCAGGCCAAGTATGCGTTTTTTCATGTCAGTTCCCTCTCTTTTTCCATTTGAATGACGACGAGTGTTGATTTCAGAGATGCGGATTGCGCGGCCGGTACCGCTCGACCAGCCTTTCGTTGATCTCCTTGGCGCCGGGCATGTTGGCGCTGAGGTAGATGGGCGCCTCGCCATCGGCCGACAGTTTTGCGGCCACTTCGGCCAGGATGGCGTTCATGATCGTCACGCCGATCGCCGTCGAGACGGGACCGACCTTCAGGTCGCTGCCGGGCACGTCGAGCACCGCGTCGCCCGGAGGGGCGCCGTTGTCGAGGACGATGTCGGCAAGATCGGCAAGCCGGGTGCGGCCCTTGGCGCTTGCCGTCGAGTACGCGACCGAGGTGATGGCGATGACCGTCGCGCCGATCTCGCGGCCGACCTTGGCAGCCTCGATCGGCGCGGCGTTGACGCCGGAATTGGAGATGACGAACAGCACGTCGCCGGGCTTGATGCCGTAGCGGGCGAAGATCGGCCGCACGATGCCTTCGGTGCGTTCGTAGACGGTGCTCGCCACCGCGCCCTCATGCAGCATGGTGGTGCTGGACAGGATCGGCACGGTGATCGCCAGCCCGCCGGCGCGGTAATGCACCTCCTCGGCCAGCACATGCGAATGGCCGGTGCCGAAGACGTAGATGCGGTGGTCGCCGCGCGCCGCGGCGATGATTGCCTCGGCGGCCCGCTGCATGCCCGGCGCCAGCGCCGTCTTGAGCGCTGCAAGCCGCTCGATGACATTGTCGAAATAGGTATCGGTCAGCGAGGTCATTGGCTGTAATCGGCTCCAAGGTTGAGATCGACCTTCATGACGAAGGAATCGCCGCGATAGAAGGATCGAACGAATTCGAACGGCTGCCCCTTGCTGTCAAAGGTCAGTCGGGTGAGTTTCAGCACCGGGCTGCCCTCGCGGATGTCGAGCGACCGCGCGGTCGCGGCATCCGCCGTCGACGCCATCATGGTCTGCTCGCCGGTGGTGGCAACGATGCCGAAATTGTCGCGCAGGATGCGGTAGAGCGAATCGCGGCTGAAATCGGCCAGATCCATCAGGCCCGGCGCCAGTGCGGCGCCGACATCCGTCGTCTCGATCGCCACCGGCTCGCCGTCGACGAGGCGGACGCGCACCAGCCGGTGAACGTGGCCGTTTGCCGGCAGCTTCAAGGCTTCGGCGGCGAGATGGTCGGCCTTGCGGGTTTCGGCAAGCACGACGATGCTGGCGCTCTTGTGGCCCTGCCGCGCCATCTCCTCGGTGAAGCCGGTCAGCGTCGAGAGCTTCTGCTCGATGCGGGCATGGGTGACGAAGGTGCCCTGTCCGACACGGGTTTCCAGGAGGCCGCGGCCGGTCAGGTGCTGCAGCGCCTGGCGTGCGGTCATGCGGCTGACGCCGAGTTCTTCGGCCAGCATGCGCTCGGAGGCAATCTTCTCGCCCACCTTGATCCGGCCGGCCTGGATGTCGTTTTCCAGCCGGTTGGCGATCTTCAGGTAAAGGGGCGCTCCCTGCTCGACCAAACGTCATCCTCCTACGGTATGGTCCGCTTGAGGTGATGGTATAGACCAATTTTCAAAATGCAAGCCGAAAACGAAAAGCTGCCGTCAATTCCCGGCGAGAAGCCGGTCGCGGTGCTGGCGATAGCGCCGCAGCGCCGCGTCATAGGCCTCTTTCATCTCGGCATTCGGCTGATAGGTCAGGCCGCCGCCGGCAACGGAGCGCGATGCGGCGCGAATATCGGCAAAATGGCCGAGTGCGGTTGCGGCCAGCAAGGCCGCGCCGCGGGCGCCGAACTGCGTGCCCTCGGGCACGACGACCTGACGCTGCAGAACGTCGGCGATCATCTGCGTCCAGAACGGGCTCTGGCTGCCGCCGCCGGTCAGCACGACGCGGTTGCCGTCGAAATCCAGCGCGTCGAAGAGATCTCGGAGCGCCAGCGCCACGCCTTCGAAGATGGCGCGGAACAGTTCCGGCCGGCCATGCCGGGAAGTGAGGCCGGCAAATTGCGCCCGGGCATCAAGGGAAACGACCGGCGCAATGATGCCGCTCTCGCTCAGATAGGGCAGATAGACGAGGTCGCGTGCACCGATCGGAACGGCCTCGGCCAGCGCCGTCACCTGCTGGTAACGATCGGCAAGCCCGGCAAGATCCGGCGCCAGCGCACCGATTGCCCAGTCGAGATTGAGGGTGCCTGCGACATTGACCATCGAGCGGTACCAGACGTCGCCCGGCAGCGAGAAGAGCAGGCCGAGATCCGGCGGGGTAAAGACCGGCCGGTCGTGGCAGATGCCGACCATGCAGGTGGTGCCGAGCACCGCCGTGGCGACGCCCGCCGCCAACCCGCCGGCTCCGATCACCGTTGCCGCGACATCGCCGGCACCGATCGCCACCGGCAGGCCTTCGGCCAGCCCGGTCATCGCAGCCGCTTCGGCGGTCAGGCCGGACTGCGTCGTCTCGGAATCGAAGACTGGCGGCAGGAGGCGGGCATGGTCGTCGAGGCCGAACAGGGTGATCATTCCGGCACTGCGCTGCCGTTGCCGCGCGCTGCCGGGAATGACCGAAGCCTCGCTGCGGTCGGTGGCGGCAAGGCCGGTCAGCTTCAGGCGGATGAAATCCTTGTAGCTCAGCACATGGGCGGCCCGCGCCATCACCTCGGGTTCGTTTTCCACCAGCCAGGCCAGCACCGGCAGGGTGCAGCCCTGCTGCAGTACCGAACCGGAGGACTGGAAGATTTTGGACATGACGGCCGGATCGGCCGCGATCATCCGGTTGAGGATCGTCTGGCTGCGGCTGTCTTCCCAATTGATGCCGGGGCGCAGCGCATTGCCCGCGGCATCCACCACCCAGGCGCCGACCATGGCGGCCGAAATGCCGATGCCGCCGATCTCCGCAGGCGGAATGCCGCAGGTATCGACAGCTTCCGAAATGACCTCCAGAACCGCATGCCAGCAGATTTCCGGATCGAGTTCGCACCAGCCGGCATGCGGACGGGACATCGGCGTGCGGCGCTTCGCCTCGGAAAACTGCCGCCCGGCAAGATCGAAAACCGCCGCCTTGCAGAGGGTGGAGCCTGCGTCCAAACCTAGGAAATATTTAGCCATCGAATTCCGCATATCTCGTGCATCTGACAGCCGTCGCCGCCCCTATGGCGGGCATTATAGACCTCAAACCGGACCAATATGCAATGAACACAAAACCATTCTAATACCTCCCGACAAAAGATACCCTGACGGAGGCGCCTCGCTGCTATGCAAGACGGCGCTATATGACCTTGCAGGCGATGCGCTTCCTCGTGAAGAATAGCAGTTCGGAAGCCGGTGTCCTTGAATTATGTCTAGACGTCGAGTTCCGAAGACATGAAGAACCGGTCGCCGCGGAACAGCGAGCGCGTGAATTCGACCGCCCGTCCCGCCTGCGAGAAACCCAGCCGCTGGATGACGAGCAGCGGCGCGCCCTGCGACACGGCCAGATGGCCGGCCTGTTCCCATGTCGCGGCCGTGGCGCCGTACCGCTGCACCATCTTGATCGGGTGCGAACCGGTCTTCGACATTGCCGAATACAGCGAGGTGGTGCCGTCGTAGTCGGCCGGGATCGCTTCCACCGGCAACACCGATATTTCCAGGGAGACCGGCTGCTGGTCGGCATACCGCAATCGTTCGAGGCGCAGCACGCGCGATCCCGGCGCCAGGCCGAGATGGAAGGACTCGTCCGGGCTGACGAGCGCGCGCCGATTGCCCAGCACCTTGGAATGGGGCACCATGCCGCGGCTTTCCATGTCCTGGGTAAAGCCGGTCAGCGGCGCTTTCGGGGCCATCACGCCGGGAGAAATGAAGTTGCCGGCACCGGGCCGACGGTCGATGACGCTGGCGGCCTCGAGAAAATCGAGCGCCCGGCGCAGCGTGGTCCGCGACACGTCGAAGACATCGCAGAGAACCCGCTCGGCCGGCAGGGCGTCACCCGGCGCCAGAAGCCCCTGCTGCACCGCCTGGCGGATGACCTGGGCGACGACAGCGCTGCGGAGGCCATGCGGTTGCTCCGCCATTCCCGACTTGAGAAAGGAAACCAGGCTGCCCGCTGTCATCATCCCCCCATTCTTCGCAGGACCGTAGCGGAACTGCTGCACATCCACGACGGCTTGTCCGCCCTTTTCAGGCGTGTCGCCGTTTGCCGGTTGTTTCGGCCATACCAATTGCGTGACCAATAAGATACCTATCTCGCGAAGGTGGTCAATCTGTCACGGCCATTCCTCCGCTGCCCAAATTTAATGGATTAAAAACAAAGGTTATTTGGGACGGCGATGGAATTGAACAGTTTGCCGCCGGGAAAGGCGCCGGAAAACCACGCGGCTGTTCCGGCGGATAATCGGTCGCCTGCGTTGACCGCGCTACGAGAAGCGCTAAATTCCTGTCCGAGGCATTCGAGCGCCGATGCGCAGCCCCGTATGGATCACAACAAAACGGAGTCGACCATGACGCAGAAGCAGAACGACCAGCCTATCCCCCAGCCGTCGCATGCTCCGGCGACCCCGGAGGAAGACTGGAAGGAGCAGGAAGAGGCGCTCGACGAGGCTTTGGAAGAGACCTTTCCCGCCAGCGATCCGATCGCGCCGGGGCATATCGTCCACACGCCGAAACAATGAGTCTCGCAGCGGCTTGACGCGATAACTTTCTCGCCGGCTGCGGCGGTCGATGACTTATGGCGCCCGCCATCCGATCTCGCCGGACGCGGACGGACGGCGGTTTTTGTCGCTGGCGGCGCCGCAGAGGGATTGCTTGATCACAAAAACTGTTATATTTTTCACAAAATCGAAGATATCATCGGTTTGCCTGGTTTACTTCGGCCGGTTTGTGAGGTTTTCATCATGTCCAGAAAAGCGGTGCGCGTATCGGCCCTGACGGAGGCGCTGTCGCAGCGGCGGGTGCTGCATATTCGTGATGCCGCGCTGCTGCTCGACGTATCGGAAATGACCGTGCGCCGCGATGTCAGCGAAAATCCCGGTCTGTTCGGTTATTTCGGCGGTCATATCGTCCCGGCCATGGACCTGGAGAGCGATGGCCCGTATGAACTGGCGAAAGCCGCGGACAGTCATGCCCGGGCGAAGCAGGACGCCTGCACGCATGCGCTGAAATATATCCGTCCGGATGAAACGATCTTTATCGATTGCGGCACGACGCTCGCCTATCTCGTCGAGATGATTCCGGCCGACATGCCCGTCATGGCGGTCTGTTACGCGCTGAACATTGCCGACCGGCTGACGCGCAAGCCGAATATCAGCGTCGTCATGCTCGGCGGCCTCTATCACCCCTCTTCTGCTTCGTTTTCCGGCTCGTCCGGCCTTGATTCGCTGGATGAACTCGGCATCAACGTCGCTTTTCTCTCGGCTGCCGGCGTCGACCAGAAGCGTGGCGCCACCTGCGCCTATTTCCATGAAGCGCAGATCAAGCGGAAGGTCATGTCGCTGGCGCGCAAGAACGTGCTGGTCACCGACAGCAGCAAGATCGGCAAGCTGAAACCGGCATTCTTCGGCGAGATCGACCGTTTCGACGCGATCGTCACCGAAAACGGCGAACTCAGCCTGTCTTCGGCGGCCTGAGTCATTTGCGGGAAGCGTGGAGTTGCCGGAAATGCCGCGCGGCGGAACAATTCGCACAAGATGCCTTGACCGCGGCGAGGAATGGTGAAATCATAACAATGAATTTGAGATAAAAATAACAAATCCGCACAACGTGCCGCCGGATGGCGGCAGGTTTGGTGTCGTCTTCGAAGCGCTGCGGATGACAATGGGAGGACCTCACTTGGAAACCAGTCCTGTGGACACGGCCGGTGTTGCGCGCGTCCATCACGCCGGCGGACCCCTTGCCGTAAGCGGCCACAACCTGCAGCGCAATCCGGGCATGGATCTCGACCTGTCCTGGGTGCTCGACAGCCGCGTCAACCTTTCGGCCACCGAACGCCGCGTCGCCACCCTGCCCGGCCGCCGCACCGTCAAGAAGGACGCGCAGGCGGCCTGGCTGCTCAAGGCCGTCACCTGCATCGACCTGACGACGCTCAGCGGCGACGATACCACCGAGCGCGTCAAGCGGCTCTGCGCCAAGGCGATCACGCCGATCCGCCCGGATCTCCTGGAAGCGCTCGGCATGGGCGGCCGGACGATCACCACCGGCGCCATCTGCGTCTATCATCGTTTCGTCGCCACCGCCGTCGAGGCGCTCGGCTCCTCCGGCATTCCGGTCGCAGCCGTCTCCACCGGCTTTCCGGCCGGCCTCAGCCCGCATCATCTCAAGGTGAAGGAGATCGAGGAATCGGTCGCCGACGGCGCCAGGGAAATCGACATCGTCATCACCCGCGAGCACGTGCTGACCGGCAACTGGAAGGCGCTCTACGACGAGATGAAGGATTACCGGGCCGCCTGCGGCGATGCCCATGTCAAGGCGATCCTGGCGACCGGCGACCTCAAGACCTTGCGCAACGTCGCCAAGGCCTCGCTGGTCTGCATGATGGCCGGTGCCGATTTCATCAAGACCTCCACCGGCAAGGAAGGCGTCAACGCCACGCTTGCCGTGACGCTGACCATGCTGCGCGCCATCCGCGCCTATGAGGAGCGCACCGGCATCAAGATCGGCTACAAGCCGGCCGGCGGCATTTCGACGGCGAAGGATGTGCTGAACTACCAGTTCCTGATGCGCGAGGAGCTTGGCCGCGAATGGCTGGAGCCGGATCTGTTTCGCATCGGTGCCTCCAGCCTGCTCGCCGACATCGAACGTCAGCTCGAGCACCACGTCACCGGCGCTTACTCCGCCTTCAACAGACACCCGATTGGATAAGCCATGTCTGTCGCAACCTATTTTGATGAGATGAGTTACGGTCCCGCCCCCGAAGCCGATACGGAAGCCCGTGCCTGGCTTGCCCGCCACAACGGCGATTTCGGCCACTTCATCGGCGGCGCCTTCGTCAAATCGGCCTCGGCCAAGAGCTTCGACACGTTCGAGCCGGCCACCGGCAAGGTGCTTGCCAAGCTCGCTATCGGCGACCAGTCGGATGTCGATGCCGCCGTGGCGGCCGCCCGCAAGGCGCAGGGCGCCTGGTCGAAGCTGCCGGGCCATGCCCGCGCCCGCTATCTCTACGCGCTTGCCCGCACCATCCAGAAGCACGGCCGCCTGATCGCCGTCGTCGAAGCCATCGACAACGGCAAGCCGATCCGCGAGACCCGCGACATCGACGTGCCGCTCGCCGCCCGCCACTTCTATCACCATGCCGGCTGGGCGCAGCTGCAGGAAAGCGAATTTGCCGACCATGCGCCCGTCGGCGTCGTCGGCCAGATCATTCCGTGGAACTTCCCGTTCCTGATGCTGGCCTGGAAGGTGGCGCCGGCGCTGGCGCTCGGCAACACCGTCGTCCTGAAGCCGGCGGAATTCACTTCGCTGACCGCGCTTCTGTTCGCCGAGCTGGCGGCTGCCGCCGGCCTGCCGCCGGGCGTGCTCAACGTCGTCACCGGCGAGGGCGAAACCGGTGCGCTGATCGTCGATCACGGCGATATAGACAAGATCGCCTTCACTGGCTCGACCGAAGTCGGCCGCATCATCCGTGAGCGCACCGCCGGCAGCGGCAAGTCGCTGACGCTGGAACTGGGCGGCAAGTCGCCGTTCATCGTCTTCGACGATGCGGATATCGATGGCGCCGTGGAAGGCGTGGTCGATGCCATCTGGTTCAATCAGGGCCAGGTGTGCTGCGCCGGCTCGCGCCTGTTGGTGCATGAAGGCATCGCGCCGCTGTTCCACAAGCGATTGAAGCGCCGCATGCAGAACCTGCGCGTCGGCCTGCCGCTCGACAAGGCGATCGACATGGGCGCCATCGTCGCGCCGGTGCAGCTTTCCCGCATCGAGAAGCTGGTGAACCAGGGGGTTTCCGAGGGCGCGGTGCTGCATCAGGCGAAGATCGACCTGCCGAAGGGCGGCAGCTTCTATCCGCCGACGCTGCTTTCCGGCGTGCAGCCGACCTTCATCGTCGCAACGGAAGAAATTTTCGGGCCTGTCGTCGTTTCGATGACGTTCCGCACGCCGGAAGAAGCGATCCAGCTTGCCAATCACACGCGCTACGGCCTTGCGGCCAGCGTCTGGAGCGAGACGATCGGCCTGGCGCTGAACGTCGCCGCCAAGCTGCAGGCCGGTGTCGTCTGGGTCAATGCCACCAATCTTTTCGATGCCGGCGTCGGTTTCGGCGGCAAGAAGGAGTCGGGTTTCGGCCGCGAAGGCGGCAAGGAAGGTGCTTACGAATATCTGAAACCGAAGGCCTGGGCCGGGCGCAAGCCGCGTGCGGCCATCGCCGCTCCGTCGCTGAAGGTCAGCGCCGGCGAGTTCGCCATGCCGGTGCTCGATCGCACCGCCAAGCTTTTCGTCGGTGGCAAGCAGGCCCGTCCCGACGGCAACTACAACCGCCCCGTCGTTTCTTCCAAGGGCAAGGTGATCGGCGAAGTCGGCGAAGGCAACCGCAAGGACATCCGCAACGCCGTCGCGGCCGCCCGCGGTGCCTCGGCATGGTCGGGCGCCACGGCGCATAACCGGGCGCAGATCCTTTATTACATCGCTGAAAACCTGAGCGGCCGCGCCGGCGAATTTGCCGCCCGCATCAGCGCCATGACCGGCGCTTCGGCCTCTGCCGCTGCCGCCGAGGTGGATGCATCGATCTCGCGCCTGTTCAGCTACGGCGCCTGGGCCGACAAATACGAGGGCGTGGTTCACGCCCCGCCGCTGCGCGGCGTCGCCCTTGCCATGCCGGAAGCCATCGGTGTCGCCGGCGTCATCTGCCCGCCGGAAGCGCCGCTGCTCGGCTTCATCAGCCTCGTCGCGCCGTTGATCGCCATGGGCAACCGGGTCGTGGCGGTGCCGAGCGAAGTCTATCCGCTGTCGGCGACGGATCTGTATTCGGTGCTGGAGACCTCGGATGTGCCGGCCGGCGTCATCAATATCGTCACCGGTTCGGTCAAGGATCTGGCCACCGCGCTCGCCTCGCACAATGATGTCGATGCGCTGTGGGCTTTCGGTTCCGAGGAGCTTTCGACGCTGGTCGAAAAGCTTTCTGCCGGCAACCTCAAGCGGACCTTCGTCGATTACGGCAAGGCTACGGACTGGATGAACCCGGCTGTCGCCGAGGGACCGGTGTTCCTGCGCCAGGCGGTTGACGTCAAGAACATCTGGATCCCCTACGGGGAGTGAGAAACGGCCCGCCGAGGCGGGGAAACGACAAGGGATCGGGCTGTTCGTCCGTTCCCTGCACCGGCGGCAAAAGCGGCCGTCATCTTGGAAATCGAGGGAGGAACCATGCTCAAGAATCTCGACCCGGCACTCAACGCCGATGTGCTGTACGTCCTGCGCTCCATGGGCCATGGCGATACGCTGGTGATTGCCGATACCAACTTTCCGTCGGATTCGATTGCCCGCCATACGGTGTTCGGCGAACTCCTGCGGATAGACAACGTGTCCGCCGCCCGCGCCTTCAAGGCGGTGCTGTCGGTCCTGCCGCTCGACACGCCGCTGCAGCCTTCCGTCGGCCGCATGGAAATCATGGGCGCACCGGACGAGATCCCGGCGGTGCAGGCCGAAGTCCAGGCCGAAATCGACGCCGCCGAAGGCCAGTCGGCACCGATGTACGGCATAGAGCGGTTCAAGTTCTATGACGAGGCGAAAAAGGCTTATGCCGTCATCCAGACCGGCGAAACCCGCTTTTACGGCTGCTTCCTGATCACCAAGGGCGTCATCCCGCCGGCATCGGCGTGACCGGGAGAGAATGATGAAGGCGGGGGTTTCCATTCTCGGTATTTTCGTGGCCGATACGGCCTATCTGGCGAAGCGCCTGCCGGCAATCGGCGAGACGATCACCGGCAGCGGCTTTTCCGTCGGCCCGGGCGGCAAGGGATCGAACCAGGCCGTCGCCGCGGCGCGTGCCGGCGGCAAGGTGTCGTTCATCTCCAAGATCGGCCGCGACACCTTTGGCGACATGGGGCTGAAGACCTATGCCGAGGCCGGCGTGACGCCGAAGCTCGTGCAGATGGACGACATGCCGACGGGGGCCGCCTTCATCTTCGTCAACGATACCAACGGCGACAATGCCATCATCGTCTATCCGGGTGCCGCCGGCACCATCGGCATCGACGATGTCGAGGCGGCGCGCGACACCATCGAGCAATCGGCGGTCTTCGTCACCCAGCTGGAGCAGCCGGCGGCAGCGGCGCAACGGGCGTTGGAAATCGCCCGCGCCGCCGGGGTGACGACGGTGTTCAATCCGGCGCCGGCAGAACCGTTTCCGGACTCGATCTATCCGCTCTGCGATTATATCGTGCCGAACGAGACGGAGGCGGCGGCCCTTGTCGGCTTTGCGCTCGACAGCATTGACGACGCCCGCAAGGCCGGTGATGCTTTCCTGGCACGGGGCGTCAAGGTGGCGCTGATCACGCTTGGCGGTCGCGGCGTGCTCTACCATTCGGCGGAGACCTCCGTGCATGTTCCGGCGATTGCGGCCGGAACGGTGATCGACACGACCGGTGCGGGCGATGCCTTCGTCGGCGGATTTTCGGCGGCCCTGTCGCGCGGGACCGATCCTGTCGAGGCCGTGCGTTTCGGCTGCGCCACGGCCGGTATCGCCGTGACGCGGCGAGGCACGGCGCCGGCGATGCCGAAGCTGGACGAGATCGAGGCGCTGCTGGGCTGACGGCCTATCGGCGTGGCGGTCGTCGGCTTGCTCCCGACAAGACTGGATCCTGTCCGGATTCCAGCTTACCAGCATGTAATTTTGCTACATAACCAGAGATCAAAAAGAAGTCTTATTGCCATGGCGATGAAATAAATGCCTAATATTATTGTCATTTTTCTCGTAAAATGAGTTGACTGATAATTTTTATGTAATTATTCTACATATTGTCGTTTGGGATAACGATAGTGTCCTGCGTGGGAGCTCGGGACGTCGGAGGGTTTTTCATGAGCACCGCATCTCTTTTCAGAGAGGTTTTCGCGCGCGCCTGTCAGGCGCCGGCGCTTATGCCGAATGGCCGGCTGGCGGCTGTTGCCGATGGCATTTCCGGCGCACGCGCGATCGTTGATGGGGTGAAGTCATGACCCGCAATGATCCGATCAAGCATGTCTTCATCTGGCCGGCGCTGCTGATCGTGCTGATCATCTCGATCTTCCCGCTGATTTATTCGCTGACCACCAGCTTCATGAGCCTGCGCCTGGTGCCGCCGATGCCGGCGCGCTTTGTCGGTTTCGGCAACTATGCCGAACTGCTGCAGAACCCGCGTTTCTGGAACGTCGCGAAAACGACGAGCATCATCGCCTTCATCTCCGTTGCCCTGCAATATGTCGTCGGCTTTTCGGTCGCCCTGGCGCTGAACCGGCGCGTGCCCGGCGAAGGCCTGTTCCGCGTCACCTTCCTGCTACCGATGCTGGTGGCGCCGGTGGCCGTGGCGCTCGTCGCCCGCCAGGTGCTCAACCCGACCATGGGGCCGCTGAACGAGCTGATGACCTTCTTCGGCTTCCCCAACCTGCCGTTCCTGACGCAAACCTCCTGGGCGCTCGGTGCGATCATCGTCGTCGAAGTCTGGCAGTGGACGCCCTTCGTCATCCTGATGATGCTCGCCGGCCTGCAGACGCTGCCCGATGACGTCTACGAGGCGGCGTCGCTGGAAAATGCCAGCCCGTGGCAGCAATTCTGGGGCATCACCTTCCCGATGATGCTGCCGATCTCGGTCGCCGTCGTCTTCATCCGGCTGATCGAGAGCTACAAGATCATCGACACGGTCTTCGTCATGACCGGCGGCGGCCCGGGAATCTCGACTGAAACGCTGACGCTGTTTGCCTATCAGGAAGGCTTCAAGAAGTTCAACCTGGGTTACACGTCGGCGCTCTCCTTCCTGTTCCTGATCGTCATCACCGTCATCGGGCTGGTTTATCTCGCCATTCTCAAGCCTTACCTGGAGAAGCACAAATGAGCGTGCGCACCCTTGAGGGTAATGCCCGGTTCTGGGCGCTGGCCGCCTGCCTTTTCTGGCTCGCCTTCACGCTTTTCCCGCTCTATTGGGTGGTGATCACCTCGTTCAAGTCGCCGCTCGGCGTCGTCGGTGGGCCGACTTACATTCCCTTCGTCGATTTCGAACCGACGCTGACGGCCTGGAGCGAGCTGTTGTCCGGCCAGCGCGGCCAGTTCTTCAGCACCTTCATCGCCTCGACCATCATCGGCCTGTCGGCGGCGTTCCTCGCCACGGCGATCGGGTCCATGGCGGCCTATGCGCTGGTGCGCTTCACCTTCGAAGTCCGGCTGCTCTCCGCGGTCATCTTTGTGGTCATCGCTTTCGGCGGTTATCTGCTGTGCCGTCACTATCTCGGCGTCGGCCAGGCGACGTCACTGATCTATGCCTTCATCGCCGCCCTGGCATTGTCGATTATTTCCAGCCGGTTCAAGCTGCCGGGGCCTGTACTTGGCAATGACGATATCGTCTTCTGGTTCGTCAGCCAGCGCATGTTTCCGCCGATCGTCGCCGCCTTCGCGCTTTATCTGATGTACACGGAAATGGGCAAGCTCGGCTTCAAGCTGGTCGATACCTACTGGGGCCTGACCTTTGCCTACATTGCCTTCTCGCTGCCGATCGTCATCTGGCTGATGCGCGACTTCTTCGCCGCGCTGCCGATTGAGGTCGAGGAAGCGGCGATGGTCGACAACGTGCCGACCTGGCGGATCTTCTTCGGCATCGTGCTGCCGATGTCGAAGCCGGGCCTGATCGCCACCTTCATGATTACGCTTGCCTTCGTCTGGAACGAATTCCTGTTCGCGCTCTTCCTGACGAATTCGAAATGGCAGACGCTTCCCATTCTCGTCGCCGGCCAGAACAGCCAGCGCGGCGACGAATGGTGGTCGATATCGGCAGCCGCCCTGGTCGCCATCATCCCGATGGTGGTCATGGCGGGTCTATTGAGCAGGCTGATGCGGTCCGGCCTGCTTCTGGGAGCAATCAAGTGACCGTTTATTCCGTGAGTTTACCGCTCGTCTAAAGTCTTGGGAGGACAATATGAGAAGACTGCTACTGGGTTCCACCGCCGCGACGCTGCTGGCGTTCAGCGGTGCAAGCACCGCCATGGCGGCGTGCGATCCGGATTATACCGGCGTCACGATCACCGCGACGACGCAGACCGGCCCCTACATCGCTTCGGCGCTGCAGCTTGCCGCCAAGGGCTGGGAAGAAAAGACTTGCGGCAAGGTCAACGTCGTCGAGTTTCCGTGGTCGGAACTCTATCCGAAGATCGTCACCTCGCTGACCTCGGGCGAAGATACCTTCGACGTCGTCGCCTTCGCACCGGCCTGGGCGCCTGACTTCACCGACTTCCTGTCGGAAATGCCGAAGTCGATGCAGGAAGGCGCCGACTGGGAAGACATCGCCCCGGTCTACCGTGAATCGCTGATGGTCTGGAACGGCAAGGTCCTGTCGCAGACCATGGACGGCGACGCCCACACCTATTCCTATCGCATCGACCTGTTCGAGAATGCCGACAACCAGAAGGCCTTCAAGGACAAGTACGGCTACGACCTGGCGCCGGCCAAGACCTGGAAGCAGTATCTCGACATCGCCGAGTTCTTCCAGCAGCCGGACAAGAACCTCTGGGGCACGGCGGAAGCCTTCCGTCGCGGCGGCCAGCAGTTCTGGTTCCTGTTCAGCCATGTCGCCGGCTATACCAGCCATCCCGACAATCCGGGCGCGATGTTCTTCGATCCGGACACCATGGATGCGCAGGTCAACAATCCGGGCTGGGTTCGCGGCCTGGAAGAATACGTCCGTGCCTCCAAGCTTGCACCGCCGAATGCACTGAACTTCTCCTTCGGTGAAGTCAACGCCGCATTCGCCGGCGGCCAGGTGGCGGAATCGATCGGCTGGGGCGACACCGGCGTCATCGGCGCCGATCCGAAGCAGTCGAAGGTTGCCGGCAACGTCGGCTCGGCGTCGCTGCCGGGTTCGGACGAGATCTGGAACTACAAGACCAAGAAGTGGGACAAGTTCGACCATGTGATCCAGACGTCGTTCATGGCGTTCGGTGGTTGGCAGGCAGCCGTACCAGCGTCCTCCAAGAACCAGGAAGCAGCCTGGAACTACATCCAGTACCTGACCAGCCCGGCCGTTTCCGGCCAGGCGGCGATCACCGGCGGCACGGGCGTCAACCCTTATCGCATCTCGCACACCACCAACATGGAACTGTGGTCGAAGATCTTCTCGGAGCGTGAAGCCAAGGAATATCTCGGCGCACAGAAGGCTGCCGTCACCGCCGACAACACGGCGCTCGACATGCGCCTGCCGGGCTACTTCTCCTACACGGAAATCCTCGAAATCGAGCTTTCCAAGGCTCTTGCCGGCGAAGTCACCCCGCAGCAGGCGCTCGATAGCGTTGCCGAGCAGTGGAACAAGCTGACCGACGAATTCGGCCGCGACAAGCAGCTTGCCGCCTACCGCGCATCGATGGGTCTGCCGGCCAAGTAAGCTTCGGCTTCTCGATAAAAGGTCCGGCTGCTTGTCAGGGCAGCCGGACCGGTCTCTAAAATACTACCCGCCGCAGAGGCGTGAAAGAAGGGCTCCGATGTCCCAGGTTCGTTTGCAGCAGGTCACGAAATCATTCGGCAGCGTCACGGTCATTCCGCCGCTCGACCTGACGATCGCCGACAAGGAATTCGTCGTGCTCGTCGGCCCGTCCGGCTGCGGCAAGACGACGACGTTGCGCATGATCGCCGGGCTGGAACAGGCGACCTCGGGCGAGATCCGCATCGGCGACCGCGATGTCACGGCGCTGCGCCCCGGCCTGCGCAACTGCTCGATGGTCTTCCAGAACTACGCGCTTTATCCGCATATGACGGTGGCCGAAAACATCGGCTACGGCATGAAGGTGCGCGGCACGCCGAAGGCGGAGATCGACAAGGCCGTGACGGAAGCGGCCCGCATCCTCAATCTCGGCGCCTATCTCGCCCGCAAGCCGAGCGCCCTTTCGGGCGGCCAGCGCCAGCGTGTCGCCATCGGCCGCGCCATCGTCCGCCAGCCGGATGTCTTCCTGTTCGACGAGCCGCTCTCCAACCTCGACGCCAAGCTGCGTATCGAGATGCGCACCGAAATCAAGCTGCTGCATCGCCGGCTGCAGACGACGGTGGTCTACGTCACCCACGACCAGGTGGAAGCCATGACCATGGCCGACCGCGTCGTGGTGATGAACCAGGGCCGCATTGAACAGGCCGCCGATCCGATCACGCTTTACGAGTCCCCGCGCAATCTGTTCGTCGCAGCCTTCATCGGTGCGCCAAGCATGAATTTCATCGAGGGCAGCCTCGATCAGGGCGACGGCGGTCCGGTTTTCCGTGGGCAGGACGGCGTTTCGGTGCCGATCCCGGCGGAACGGGTTTCGGCGCTGTCTCCTTACGCCGGCCAGGCCGTCATTTTAGGCATCCGGCCGGAACATACGGCGCCGGCCAGCGGCTCCGATCCTTCGATCAAGCTCAAGGTCACGGATATCGAACCGCTGGGGCCACACACGCTGGCGATCGGCAAGGCCGGCGGCGCAGCCTTCACGGCACAAATGCCGGCAAACACACGCGTCGGCCCTGATGACAGCGTCGACGTGCAACTCGATGCGCAGAAGATGCATTTTTTCCTGAAGAGCAACGGCGAGGCCCTTCCGCGTTAAAAGCCGCCGGTTTCCTGCAAAAAGCATGTTTTGATGCCGGAAGGGAACTTTTGCGCGTTGTTCGTTGTTCATGGCGAAGAAGGAGGCATCGCCATGAGACTGAAACTTTCGCTTCTCGCCTTCGCTTTCATTGCGGCCACCGGCTTCCTGCTCGCCGTGGCATGGCAGCCGACCGGTCCCGCCGGCATACAGAAGACCGACCGGCTTGTCGGCAACACCGAGGCGCCGTTCCTGATGGAGCGTTTTGCCGGCTGATTTCCGGCACGCCTGGCACCTGCAGCGCGGATCAAAGCCGCAATGCAACCGTCTTGATGACGGCGAAGACATGTTTGCCCGGTAGAATGTCGAGCCTGCGGACCGAGACCTCGGTCAGGCGGGCCTGTATCGTATCGCCGCCGCAATCGACCTCGACGTCACACATGCCGTCCGTTCCGCTCATCAGGGTCACGACCGTACCGGGCAGGATGTTCAGCGCGCTGATATGCTCGGGCCTTGCCGTCGCGAGCATGACGTCGCGGGCCGGGATGTGCAGGCGAACCGGGCGTCCGGTCGGCAGTTCTTCGGCAAGCGGCACCACCAGTTGCGCCGATTTCAGCATGATCGAGGCGAGGCGCTGGTCGCTGTCATAGGCGTGTAGCCGACCCTCCAGCAATGCGCCGGTCTCGCGGCGATCCACCGCGACGGCGATGGAGGGGTGGCCGAGGATCTGTCCCGCCTCGCCCACGGCTTCCACCCGGCCGTTGTTCATCAAAACGATGCGGCTTGCGAGCCTTGCGACTTCGGCAACGGAGTGGCTGACATAGATGATCGGAATGTCGGCGTCGTCGCGCAGTCGTTCGAGATAGGGCAGGAGTTCCGCCTTGCGGGCGTCATCGAGCGCCGCCAGCGGCTCGTCCATCAGAAGCATGCGTGGCGAAGACAAAAGCGCCCGGCCGATGGCGACGCGCTGTTTTTCGCCACCGGACAGTTTTGCCGGGCGCCGTTCGAGCAGATGCTCGATGCCAAGCAGGTCGAGGATGCGGTCGAAATTTTCGCGGCGCTCGGCCTTGGGTGCGAACCATCGTCCGTAGTTTAGGTTCTGCCGCACGGAGAGATGCGGGAAAAGGCGCGCTTCCTGAAAGACATAACCGAAGCGGCGGCGATGTTTCGGTACGAGGATGCGTTTTTTCGTATCGACGAGGACATCGCCGTCGAGCTCGATGCGGCCGTCGTCCGGCCGGTCCAGGCCGGCAATAATGCGCATGACGGAGGTTTTGCCTGAGCCGGAGCGGCCGAAGAGCGCGGTTACGCCGCTTTCCGAGCGGAAGGAGACATCCACGGCAAACGATCCGAGGCGGTGGCGGACATCGACGAGCAGCGTCATTCGATATCCACCCTTCGGCCTATGGCATGGGCGATCAGTTCGGATGCCATCAGCGCCAGCATGGAAATGGCGATGGCGATCACCGTCAGCCGCAGGGCGCCGAGATCACCGCCGGGCACCTGCGTGAACGTATAGATCGCCGCCGAAAGTGTCTGCGTCTCGCCCGGAATGTTGGAGACGAAGGTGATGGTGGCGCCGAATTCCCCCATCGCCTTGGCAAATGACAGGATCATGCCGGCGATGATGCCGGGCAGCATCAACGGCAGGGTAACGGTGAGGAAAACCCAGAGCGGGCTGGCGCCCAGCGTGCCGGCCGCCTCCTCCAGCTTGCGGTCGACCGCTTCGAGCGACAGGCGGATGCTGCGCACCATCAGGGGAAAACCCATGATGGCGCAGGCAAGCGCTGCACCGGTCCAGCGGAAGGAAAAGACGATGCCGAAATGTTCATCGAGGAAGGAGCCGATCGGTCCTCGACGGCCGAACAGCACCAGCAGCAGGAAGCCGGTGACAACCGGCGGCAGGATCAGCGGCAGGTGCACGATGCCGTTGAGAATGGATTTTCCCCAGAATCGGCCGCGGGCCAGCAGCACCGCGACGGCGATGCCGAAGGGCAGGCTGGCGACCATCGCCACGCTAGCCACCCACAGGCTGATCCGGATGGCCGTCCATTCCTCGTCACTGAGGGAAAACCACTCCAACAGAAAATCGTCTCCCCCGGCGCCGGCAGATGACGGGCTCACCTTCATCGAGGCAAGCCCGGAAAGCTTATTTCAGGATAGTGAAACCCTGTTCGGTAAAGAAGGGTGCAGCCTTGTCCGATTTCAGGAAGTCGAGATAGGCAGCAGCGGCAGCGCTCTTGCTTTCCGCCAGCACGGCAACCGGATAGATGATCGGCGGATGGCTGTCTTCCGGGAAGGTGCCGACGATGGCGACGCCCGGATCGGCGGCGGCGTCCGTCTGGTAGACGATGCCGTAAGGGGCTTCGCCGCGAGAAACCAGCGCCAGGGCGGCACGCACGCTTTCCGCACCCGCCACCTTGCTCTCGACCGCCGACCAGGCGCCGAGCTTTTCAAGCGCCGCCTTGCCGTACTTGCCGGCCGGCACCGACTTGACCTCGCCCATGGCGAGCTTGCCGTCGCCGACGAGACCGGCGAGATCGAAGCCCTCCTTGATCTCGACCGGCTGGGCCTTGTCCTTGGCGGCGACCAGCACGATGCGGTTGCCGAGCAGGTTGGTGCGGGTGTCGTCCTTGATCAGTTTCTTTTCGGCGACGTAATCCATCCAGGCCAGATCGGCGGAAATGAATATGTCGGCCGGTGCGCCGCCTTCGATCTGCTTGGCGAGCGCCGAGCTTGCCGCATAAGACACCGTCGTTTCGTTGCCGGTTTCCGTCTGCCAGGCGGCATTGGCGGCGTCGAGCGCGTTCTTCATGCTGGCCGCAGCAAAGACGGTAACCTTTTCAGCGGCCTGGACCGGCAAGGCGAGTGTTGCGGTCAAAAGCCAGGCAACGGTTGCGGCTGCGCCGGCGGCCTTGCCCCAGCGACGGTGATGCATACCCATGAAATTCTCCCTCTCCGATCAAAATATTCCTTTGAATATAACGATGCCGCGCCGATGGCTAGTGGGAGAACGGAATTTCTATTGCGGCTGCGCCAGGTCACGCCCGGTTCCGGGCACAAAAAAATGCCGGGCGCTACGACCCGGCATTCCTGTTACCTGCTGATCCGGGTTTTCCGGCTGATCAGCCGCTCCGACGCACCTGCGCGGCATAGCGCTCGCGCTCCAGCTCGGCTTCACGCGCCGTCAGCGGCGGGCTTGTTTCATCGAAACGGCTCCAGCCCTGCGCGGTATAGTCATTGCGGCGAGCCTCGATGTCGATGCGGCGGGCACGCTGCAGGATGGCTTCCGTCGTGCCCTGCAAACCGTCTTCGACACGGGCGGTGACCAGCGTGCCGCCACGGCGGATTCCTTCGGCATAGACATGCGCATCCTGTTCGGAGACGCCGGCATTGGTGAGCGCGCCGATCAGGCCGCCGGCCGCGCCACCGACCACTGCGCCTGCCGCAGCACCGGCGAGGGTCGAAACAAGCCACCCGGCTGCAACCACCGGCCCGACACCGGGAACCGCCATCAAGCCAAGCCCGGCCAGCAAACCGCCGGCGCCGCCGGCCACTGCGCCGATGCCTGCACCGGTTTCCGCGCCCGTCGCCGCACCGCTGGTTTCCTCGTTGTACCATTCGCCGGTATTGTTGGCGATGATGCTGATGTCATCTCGCGGCACGCCCGCAGCTTCGATTGCACGGACGGCCGAAACGGCGTCGTCGTAAGTGTCGAAAAGTCCGGAAACAGTTTTCATCTTGTCTTCCTTACCTGTTGGAGTTGGGGATCAATGGGCGACGATGTTGCCTTGGTAATCGAGCGCTACGGCGACCGTCTGGGCGTCTTTCTTGGCTGTGCCGCGCCAGATACCCTGTGCGTCCAGCGCCAATGCTTCCACATTGGAATAACCGGCCTCGGTGATGCGCTCACGCGCCTGGTCTTCGGTGAAGCTGTTTTCGCCCGGCACCGGCGCATCGGCATTGGTGCTTTCAGGCGTTGCGATTGCCGGCGTATCCGCATCGACGGAATTGGTGGTCTGCGCGACAGCCATCGACGAAGCCAGAGACAGGGCGGCGGCAATGATGATGGATGCTTTCATGAAATCCTCGCTTTTTCAGGCGGCCATAAACGGCCTCAGCCAAGAAACAGCGGGAGACGCGTTTATGTTCCCGGCAAAAAGCGGAGAAGATGAGGATAGCGGAAAAGCGTTCAGCTTGGAACTTTTCCGCCGCTGCCGCGTTTCATAGTCATCGATCAATCGATCGTTTTCATTTTTGCTCCTATCCCCGACTGACGCCCCCTCTGGGGGTGTCTTTTTTTGTGCGGGCAGGAAAAACCTTATCGTTTCAGGACATGGGCGGTGCCGCGCATGCCGATTGCCACCGAGGCGCCGACGGAGATAGCGTCGCTGCTCGGCTGCCTGAGGGAAATCCTCCGGTCGCCACCGATGTGCAGCAGCAGCTCGGAGGTCGAGCCGCAGAAATCCAGGCCGACGACGACGGCTTCCACGGTCGGCACGTCGCCCGAAGAGTGCGGCAAGCCGGGCGAGGTCATGAGAACGACCTGTTCGGGACGGATCATGATCGTCGCCGGCCCTCTTCCGTCCTTGTCGTTGACGGCAATGCGGCCGAAGGCGCAATCCGCCTGGCCGCCGTCGAGCTGCGCCGGCAGGAGGAGCGCTTCACCGAGGAATTCCGCGGTCAGCACATCGTTCGGATGCAGGTAGACATGCTGCGGCGAACCGACCTGAACCAGCTTGCCGCTGCGCATGACCGCCAGCTGGTCGGCGAAGGACAAGGCTTCGCTCTGGTCGTGGGTGACGAGGATCGTGGCGATGCCGGCGTCGGAGAGAACCTGTGCCACCGCCTTGCGGGTCGCGGCGCGCAGGCCGGTGTCGAGGGCGGAAAAGGGTTCGTCCAGCAACATCAGCCGCGGCTTGCGGGCCAGCGCCCGCGCCAGCGCCACCCGCTGCTGCTGCCCGCCGGAGAGTTGATCGGGGCTTCTTTCCAGCATCGAGCGGTCGAGCCCGACCATGTCCATCAGTTCGCGAATGCGCACTGGGCGATCCGCGGCCCGGCGGTCGAGGCCGAAGCCGATGTTCTGCTCGATGGTCAGATGCGGAAAAAGCGCGCCGTCCTGTGCCACGACGCCGATTCCGCGCCGGTGCGCCGGCACGCTCTCTTGACCGTCGGCAAGGACGATGTCGTCGAGCACGACCTCGCCGCGGTCCGGTGTGTCGAAACCGGCGATGATGCGCAGCAGCGTCGTCTTGCCGGAACCGGAAGGTCCGACGATCGCCGTGCGGCTGCCGGAGGCGACGGACAGGTCGACATCGTCCAGCGCCGTCACCGTACCGTAACGCTTGCTCAGGGACCGGATGTTCAGGAAACTCATCGGCCCGCGATCCTTTTCGATTGGCTATAGAGAAGCCAGGTCATGGGCAGCGAAAACAGCACCATGATCAGGGCATAGGGTGCGGCACCGGCATAGTCGATCTCGCTGGAGAGCGCCCAGAATGCCATGGCGAGCGTCCGGGTGCCGTTCGGCGCCAGCATCTGCGTCGCGGTCAGTTCGTTCATGATGCCGAGCGCCGAAAGCGCCATGCCGGCGGCGGCTCCGGGCGCGGCCAGCCGCACCGTCACCGACCAGAGGCTGGCCGCCGGCGACCGGCCGAGGCTGGCGGCAGCCTGTTCCAGCTCGACCGGGGCCTGCGCGATGCTGGCGCGCAGGCTGACGAGGGCGCGCGGCAGGAACATGATGATATAGGCAAGCAGCACCGTCGCCAGCGTCTGGTAGAGCGGCAGCACGACGCGTACGGCAACCGTCACCAGCGCCAGGGCAATCACCACGCCCGGCATCGAACTCGCCAGGTAATAGAAGCTCTCGAGAAGGCGGTTGCTCCGGCTGGGGCGGCGGATCGACAGCCAGGCCATCGGCAATGCGGCGGCCGTCGTGGCGACGCCGCCGATCAGGCAGAGCAGCAGCGTCTGGCCAAGGGCGAGACCGATGTCATTCAGCCGCCAGATCTGCGTCCCGCCGGCCACGAGCCAGCGGCCGAGCGTATAAACGGGGACGCCGAGCGCAAACAGCGCCGTAATGACCGGAATGAGCAGGCAGACCGGTTTTGCCCTGCCGAGCCTGACTGGCGCCGCGCGTCGCGCCGCGCCGGAGCCCAGCCGGGCATAACGCCGGTTGCCACGCGCCAAGGTCTCGAAAGCGAGAAGTGCAAAACAGCAGAGCACGAGCACAACCGCCAGCATGTTCGCAGCCACACCGTTATAGGTCGACTGGAACTGGTCGACGATCGCCGTGGTGAAGGTATCAAAGCGGATCATCACGTAGAGCCCGTATTCGGCCAGCAGGTGCAGGCCGACGAGCAGGGCGCCGCCGCAGATCGCCAGGCGCAGTTGCGGCAGCACGACACGGCAGAACACCTGCAGCGGCGGCAATCCGAGGGAAGCCGCCTGGTCCTCGAGCGCGGGGTCCAGCCGGCGGAACGCCGCGGCCACGGGAAGATAGAGAAACGGAAAATAGGCAACGACCGACACGGCGACGCCGGCCGGCAGCCCATGAAACCGCGGCCACAGGCTGATCCAGGCGTAGCTGTGCACGAAGGCGGGGATGGCGAGCGGCGCCACGGAAAGCCACGCCCAGAGACGCGCACCCGGCATGTCGCTGCGTTCCGTCAGCCATGCCAGCGTCACGGACAGGAGAATGCAGGCAGGCAGGGTCAGCAGAATGAGCAGGACGGTATTGACCAGCAATTCGCCGACCTTGGGCCGGAAGAGCATCGCTGCAACCGTGTCCCAGCCGGTGACCAGCGCCACCCAGACGACGAAGCCGAGCGGCAGCAGCGCCAGCAGGGCGATGACGGCTGCCAATCCGCTGAGCATGGGGGCGCCGCCGTACCAGGCCGGTCTATCGCCCGGCGTCCCGGCATCGGCAAACCCTGCCGGTTGCTGCTCTCCTGCCGTTGAAACCATGGGCGCTTTTGTTTTCCTCGATATGGTGGAGCAGACCGGACGCGCGGATATGCGTCATCCGCTGGTGAACTACAACAGGCCCGCTTCGGTCATCAGGTCTGTGACCTTCTTGCTGTCGAGCGATGCCGGCGCGACGTCCGGCGCCTGCAGGTCGTTCAATGGCACGAGCGCCGGGTTCGAAGCCGCACCCTTGCCGACGGCATATTCGAAGGAGGTGCCGTCCTTGAGGATCTGCTGCCCGTCCGCGCCGGTCAGCCACTTCAGGAATGCCTGCGCCTGCTGCTTGTGCTGGCTGGAGGCGAGGATGCCGCCGCCGGAAATGCTGACGAAGGCGCCGGGATCCTGGTGGCGGAAATAATGCAGGGCGACGTTGCCGCTGTTCTCGCCGGTTTTCGCCTGGTCGCCGAAATAATAATAATGATAGATCAGCGCGCCTTCGACCTCGCCGGCATTGACCGCCTTCATCGCCGTGCTGTTGCCGCGATAGGTGGTGACATTTTGCTTCATGCCGGCAAGCCAGGCCGCCGTCGCCTCCTCGCCCTTCAACTGCAAGAGGGCGCCGACGATCGCCTGGAAATCGGCGCCCGACGGCGATGCGGCCCAGCGGCCCTTCCAGCTCGGATCGGCAAGATCGAGCATCGATTTCGGCAGCGTGTCCTCGGTGAGTTTGGTTTTGTCGTAGGCAAAGACGGTCGAACGCGCGGCGATGCCGATCCACTTGCCGTCTGCGGCGCGGAAATGGTCCGGCACCTGGTCGAGTGTATCCTGGTTCACCGGCTCGAACAGGCCGGCATTGTCCACCAGCGCCATTGCGGGCGAGTTTTCCGTCAGGAAGACGTCGGCGGGGGAAGCCGCCCCTTCCTGGACGATCTGGTTGCCGAGTTCCATGTCGCTGCCGTTGCGGACGGTGACGACGATGCCGGTTTCTTCGGTGAAGGCGTCGACCCATTCCTGCGTCAGGCTCTCGTGCTGGGCATTGTAGATGGTGATGCTGTCGGCGACCTGCGCGTGGGATGAGGCCGGGACCGCTGCAACCGATGCCGTAAGCGCCAGCAGGGCGAGCGTGAGAGAATTGGTCACCTTCATGAAAACCTCCATCGGAATTGACCTCTGCGCATGGCATAATAAAACCAGACCGTAGATGCCAACATAAAATGGCGGCTTGGACGGCAGCGGGCCATTTCGCCACACATGAATGCCGCATGACGGTTCGTGGCAGGGTCCGTCATCTTGCACTTCCGGCGAATGCGGGACAAAAGAGCGGCCAGCAACCTGTTGGCGGATGAACGATGACACCCAGAAAGATCGCGATCGTCGGCGGCGGGCCGGCCGGCCTGATGGCGGCGGAATGGCTGTCCGAATGCGGTTATGCCGTCAGCATCTTCGAAGCCATGCCGACGATCGGCCGCAAATTCCTGCTAGCGGGAAAATCCGGCCTGAACATCACGCATGGCGAGGCGTACGAACAATTCGCCACGCGGTTCGGCGATGCGTCGCAACGCCTGCGGCCGGCGCTCGATGCCTTCGGCCCCGACGATATCCGCCGATGGGCGGCCGGGCTCGGTACCGAAACCTTCGTCGGAACCTCGGGCCGTGTGTTTCCGACGGTCATGAAGGCCTCGCCCCTGTTGCGTGCCTGGCGGCAGAGACTGGAAAGCCAGGGCGTCCGGCTGTTCGTCCGCCATCGCTGGACCGGCTTTGCCGGGAACGCCCCGGTTTTCGCAACGCCGGAGGGGCAGGTGGTGGTGGAAAGCGATGCGGTCCTGCTCGCGCTTGGCGGCGCCAGTTGGCCGCGCCTCGGTTCGGATGGAAGCTGGATGGCCGGCTTGCGGGACAGGGGCGTCGCGGTTGCCGATCTGCAGCCGGCCAATTGTGGCTTCGATGTCGACTGGAGCCCGGGTTTCGGCGACCGGCTGGCGGGAGAGCCGGTCAAGTCCGTCTTGGCGACTTCGGCCGCCGGCGCCTTGCAGGGCGAATTCGTCATCACCCGTCATGGCGTCGAAGGCAGCCTCATTTATGCGCATGCTGCCAGCCTGCGCGACCGAATCGCCAGCGACGGCCATGCGGTTCTCGAGCTTGACCTGATGCCCGGGCGGTCGCTCGAACGGCTTACCCGCGACCTCGCACGCCAGGATGGCAAGGCCAGCCTTTCGAACAGGCTTCGCAAGGGAGCCGGTCTCGACAAGGTGAAGAGCGCGCTCGTGCGGGACTATGCCGATGCCTCGCTACGGGGCGATCCGGCACGTCTTGCCGGGCTGATCAAGGCCCTGCCGCTTCGCCTGGTTCGTCCCCGCCCGATTGCCGAGGCGATTTCTTCGGCGGGCGGCGTTGTCTGGGACGGTCTTGACGATCGTTATATGCTGACTGCGCAGCCCGGGCTTTTTGTCGCCGGTGAAATGATCGACTGGGAAGCGCCGACGGGCGGTTATCTTCTGAGCGCCTGCCTCGCCACTGGCCGGGCGGCGGCATCGGGCATCCACGACTGGCTGCGATCCGCCGGCTGAAACGACGCCGCTGCGATAAAAGTCCAAATACTTGTAGTCGGGTTGTAACGAACTCTTAGGTCTGGTCGTCGAATTGTCCGCCCGCCACCTGCTTTCCGTCAAAATATCGCAAGAACGAATATCATCTTTACCAAATTAAAATTCCCCGCGGCGATCATTCCTCTGTTGTGACAAGACCGGATCAAAGACAACGGGAACCAAGCCATTTGGCCACGGCACTATAACGGGATTTTTGCATGCGCCTTTTGATTGTCGATGACAGCAGATCCAGCCTTGCGGCGCTGGAAGCCGCGGTTCATCAATTTTCCAGCTGCGACGTGGAGAGCTTCACCAATCCCGTGGAGGCCTTGCAGCGCAGTGCGCGCGTGGAATTCGATCTGGTGCTGAGCGATTACATGATGCCGGAAATGGATGGCATCCAGGTGATCAGGCGGCTGCGCAAGCAGAAGGGTTACGAAAACCTGCCGATCGTGATGATCACGTCGCAGACGGAACGGGTCGTGCGGCTGGAAGCCCTGAATGCCGGCGCAACGGACTTCCTCAACAAGCCTTTCGATCCGCTGGAATTGCGGGCGCGGCTTTCCAATCTTCTGGCCTTGCGCAATGCCCAGCTGGCATTGGCCGACCGGGCCAAAACGCTCGACAAGGCGTTCCGCAGGGCAAGCGAGCAGGCCGACATTCGCGAACGTGAAATCATCTGGTGCCTGGCGCAGGCCGTCGCCTCCCGCGACGGCAATACCGGCGATCACGTCGAGCGCGTGGCCACCATCGCCGAACTGATCGCCGAGGGCGTCGGTCTCGACAAGGAACTGCGGCAGAACATCTATCTCGCCGCGCCGCTGCACGACATCGGCAAGATCGGCGTCTCCGATGCGATCCTGCAGAAGCCGGGCAAGCTGGAACCGCACGAAATCGTCGAAATGCGAAAACACGTCGAAATCGGCGTCGGCATCCTCAGCAGTTCCACCGCGGAACTGGCCCGCGTCGCGGCCGCCATCATTGCCGGCCATCACGAAAAATGGGATGGGACGGGATATCCTCGCGGCATGTCGGGCACCGATATACCGATCGAGGCGCGCATCGTCTCCGTCGCCGATGTTTTCGATGCGCTGTGCTCGGACCGTCCCTACAAGCCGGCCTGGACGCTCGAAGCGGCCTACAAGGAAATCATCGCCTGTAGCGGCAGCCATTTCGACCCCGCCTGCGTCGCAGCCTTCCGTCGCAAGTGGCGGGAAATCAAGGCGCTTTTCGACAAGGCGCCGGAAGGCGAGGCCGAGGCCAAGCCGTTTCGTTTCGCCACTTCCGGCTAAAAGGCGCCTCAGCCGCGATCCTCGTCGAACTGGGATGCGGCCGGCAGGGGATGCAGCCAGTCTTCCCTTCTTTTCACCCATACTTCATAGGTCGGCTCCAGGTCGGTCGGTGCCATGTCCAGCGAACCGACGCGCAATTCCGCCTCCGCGTCCGACAGGCAGAACAGGCGCGATCCGCAGGACGGGCAGAAGCTCCGCCCGGCATGGGTGGAGAAATCCCCTGTGGACGAAAAGGCGTGACGGGGCCAAACGGCGAACGTGACGAAGGCCGAACCGCTTTCCTTGCGGCAATCGGTGCAGTGGCAGAGGCCGATGCGCAAAGGCGCGCCACGCACGTCGTAGCGGACGGCGCCGCAAAGACAGCTTCCCGAACGGAGGATCATTGGCCCCCTCCCTGTCGCCAGTGGACCACGAGAGGACCGCCGGCACCGTAGAGCGGGTCCATGTCCGGCAGGGCGACATGTGCAATCGCGGCCTCTTTCTCCGTCTTGTTTTCCGGTCCGGTGCACATGTCCGCCTCCTGCCCCGGCGGATAGGCGCCGATCACCAGGAAATCGGCGGAGGATTGCAGGCGGCAATGGCCGGTGCCGGCCGGCAGCACCACGACGTCGCCGGCAGCGACATCCAGCGTCTCCCCCTCCGGACCGCCGATCAGAAGCCGCGCGCTGCCGTCGGCGAAACCGAGCACCTCGTGCGCTTCAGAGTGATAATGCTGATAGGAAAACACGCCGTTGCGCCAGATCCCCTGCCAGCCATTGCCGGAAAAGGCGTCCACCATCCGGTTTGCCCGGTTTGTGTCGCCACCGAAGACCTGGCGATAGATGAGCACCGGGAGACGGCTGTTGTTCGGCACCCAGCCGCTCGGCCCGAGCATAAGCCGTTGTGGATCGATCATCGTCTTTCTCCCAATCCTATTGCAACCTCGTCAACGGCTGCCATCATCTTTCGTTCCGCGCCGCGTGGCAAATTCGGCGGGCGACAGGAGGAACGTGACGTGACCGATTCAGGCTGGGGGGACGAGCGACGAAAGATGGCGGCCGGCGAATGGTACAACTGCCTCGATCCGGAACTCGATGCATTGCGCTGGACCGCCCGGGCGGCGGTGCATGCCCACAACAACCTGCTCCCATCCGAGCGCGGTGCGCTGGCGCCGGCATTGCGGACGCTGTTGGCCGAGGCGGCGGACGATTGTTTCGTGGAGGCCCCGTTCCATTGCGCCTATGGTCTCAACATCCATCTCGGCCGGCGGGTCTATCTGAATGCCGGCTGCGTCATTCTCGATTCAGCGAAAGTAAGGATCGGCGACGGGGCGATGCTCGGCCCGTCGGTGCATATCTATTGCGCCGATCATCACCGGGATGTCGCCTTGCGCAAGAGGGGCATCGAGCGTGCCCGGCCGGTCGAGATCGGCGCGGATGCCTGGATCGGCGGCGGGGCGATCATCCTGCCGGGGATCACCATCGGCGCAGCGGCGATCGTCGGCGCGGGTGCCGTGGTGACGCGGGATGTGGCGGCCGGCGCCACGGTTGCCGGCAATCCGGCGCGTGCCATCGGCAACGGACCTGCAGGCAGCAAAAAGGGCCGCCGAAGCGACCCTCCATGAGCTTTGGCCGAATGACTGGCCCGGGCGCCAGCAACAGCGCCCGAAGGAAGGCGGTATCACACCGAGGGCTGCCCCGTTGCCGACACCTCAATTCCCATGCCCGTCACGAGGTCCGAAATCTCATTAGACATTGGATCACCTTCCTTTCGTTCTGTTGAAGATAACTTCAAGGTAGTACAAATCTGCCGGATTGCAATGCGGTTCCCGCGATTTTTGGAGATCAGCGCCGCCGGCCGGGCCGCGGCCGGTCCATGTCGCGCAGGATACGATACTGGACATCCTCTCCCTGGCGGGAAATCGCCGCCATGACGTCGTTCAGCGTCGAGCGCAGTCCATGGATCTGGTCGAGCAGGTCCATGACGATGTCGATGCCGTCGTCATTGACGCCCATACGGTCGGTCAGGTCGCGGATCAGTTCGCCGCGGGCGAGGTCGATCTCGCGGAACCGGCGTCTGCCCTGCTCTGCCGCCGGGATCACCCAGCCTTGCTCGATCCAGAATTCGAGCACGGTGACTTCGATGTGCAGCCGGTCGCGGAATTCGAGTTCGTTCATGGTCATACTCCCATCGCCTTGCGCGGCTGCTGGTTTTCACCCGCCGTCCAGGCCTGCATGAATTGCGTCAGTTCGGCATCGGCCTGATCAGGCAGGACCACCTTGAGGGTCACATAGGCGTCGCCATGGCCGTCCGGCCGCTTCGGCGCCCCCTTGCCTTTCAGCCGCAGCACCTTGCCGGTGCTGGAATTCGGCTGCAGCGTGACCGATACCTGACCGGAGGGTGTCGGCACGCGGATCTTGCCGCCCAGCACCGCTTCGCGCAGCGAAATGGGAACGTCGAAGCGGATGTCGTCGCCGTCCCTGACATAGAAGGCGTGCGGGCGCACGCGGATGTCGATCAGCGCATCGCCGGTCGGGCCGCCGTTGAAGCCGGGCTCGCCCTTGCCACGCAGCCGCAATGTCTGGCCGTCGCGCGTCCCGGGCGGGATCTTGAGGTCCAGCATCTGTCCGTCCGGCAGGCCGACCTGCGTCGAGGTGCCGTTCAGCGCGTCGAGGAATTCGACCTCCATCGAAAAATGCCGGTCCTGTCCCTGCATCTGCGTGTTGCCCCGGGCGCGCCGCGAAAAGAAGCTCGAGAAGATGTCGTCGGTATCGCCGAAATCGGAGAAACCGCCGCTGTTGTAATAGGCGCCCTCGGCGCCGTCGGCGGCGGCATAGTCGCGATAGAAATTGCGCGGCGCCTGCTCGGCGCCGCTGGCGTCGATCTCGCCGCGGTCGAAGCGACCACGTTTTTCCTCGTCGCCGATGATGCCATAGGCGCTGGAAACATCCTTGAATTTCTGTTCGGCGGCCTTGTCGCCCGGATTGAGGTCCGGATGCAGTTTCTTTGCCAGTTTGCGATAGGCGCTCTGTATATCCTTCTGCGTCGCGTCGCGCTTGACGCCCAGGAGTTCGTAGGGGTCGCGGCTCATCTATTCTCCATGTCGATGACAGGCGCAACCGGCAGAGCAGCGGCGGCTCCTCCGGTGAAACCTGCGGTGAGATATCATTTCATATTTATGTAGGAAGCCGCAGGTCATCTGTCATCACCCCCTCATCGACTCGTTGTAGCTGGAACCCTCCGGGCATCCGCCCATTCTATACGCATGAACCAGCAGTGAGAAAGATTGCCGATGGCCACGACATTCGACCTTGACCGCTTCATGGCAGCACAGGAGGGCGTTCATAAGCGGGTGATCGCCGAGCTACGCGCCGGCGCCAAGCAATCGCACTGGATATGGTTCATCTTTCCGCAGATGCAGGGTCTCGGCTCGTCGCCGACGGCGCGAAAATTCGCGATCCGTTCGAAAGACGAGGCGGTCGCCTACGTCAGGCATGCGGTGCTCGGTCCCCGTCTCAAGGAGGCCGTCCAGGCGATGCTGGATATCAAGGGCAAGAGCGCGCTGGAAATCCTGGGATCGCCCGACGACCTGAAGTTCCGCTCGTCGATGACGCTGTTTGCGGCGGTCTGTGGTGCGGGTTCGATCTTTCATCAGGCGCTGGATCGCTTCTACGACGGCGCGGCCGACGAAAGGACGCTGGCCTTGATCGACGTGGCGGTCGTCTAGGCCGCGTCAGCCGCGCCGGGCGATCAGGATGCCCGCCAGCACGATCGCCCCGCCGACGGCCTGCATGGCGCCGACGCTTTCCCCGAGGATCGACCAGGCGAGCAACGCGGCGACGACCGGCTGCAAAAGCAGCGTCAGCGACGAAAAGGCCGGCGGCAGGTAGGCGAGCGCATAGATGATCAGCGCCTGGCCGCCGGCATGGCTGATCAGTGCCAGGCCGAGCAGCATCGCCCACCCGAACAGCGTGACGGGCATCAGGGTCGGTTCGAAGGCAAGCGCCAGCGGCAGCATGCAGAGGGCGGCAGAACCGGTGCTCCAGAGCATGATCGTCAGGGTGGAAAAGCGGCTGCGCAGCCGGCCGATCGCCAGGATATAGCCGGCATAGAAGATCGCCGCGACAATGGCCGTGGCATCGCCGCCGACATGGCCGTCGCCGAGCGCGGCAGGGCCGCCCTTGAGAACGACGATGCCGATCAGCGCGGTGGCCAGTCCGGCCACGAAAATACCGCTGACCCGGGCGCGAAAAGCCAGCCAGCCGCCAATCGTGACGAAGATCGGCGCAAGATTGGCGATCAGCGTCGCATTGGCAACCGAGGTCATGTGCAGGGAAAGGTGCCAGGCGGCGAGATCGGCCGCCAGGAAGACGCCGGGCAGGATCAGGAACAGCATGTCGCAGATGCCGGCGGGGCGCTCGCTGCGGCCCGGCTGTTCCGCAAGCCGCGCCCAGGCGAACAGCGGAACGAGCGCCAGCGCCACCCGCCAGAATGCCGTCGCCATCGGCCCGACCTCGGAAAGCCGCACGAAGATCGGCGATCCGCCGATGGCCGCGCCGCCGACCAAGAGGGCGATCAGGGCGAGACGGTTTCTGGCCGCCGCCGGGGCGGCGGCATAGGTGGTATCGGACATGCAGGCTTTCCTTGACCGTCGAGCGGCAAGATGCCGCCTTTGACGCAACTGTCGATACCAGATGCGATCCGGTGGAAAAAACGACTTTTCGTGATCCTTAGATGGAACGGCGTGAACAATCGCCGGGACGGGCCATGTCAGACGCGCGCCAGTTCCCGGTCGATGGCGTCGAGCAGCCGGCTGTCGGTGGCGTCGACATCGGGCGCGAAGCGGGCAACGATCCGGCCGTCGCGGCCGATGAGGAATTTTTCGAAGTTCCAGAGGATTTCGCCCGGCGCATTCGGCTGGATGCCAAAACCTTTCAGCCGCTCACGCATCGGGCCGTCGCCGGTGGTCGGCGTGTCGGAGGTCGTCAGCGTCCGGTAGAGCGGGTGTTTTTCGTCGCCGGCAACGGAAATCTTGCTGAAGATCGGAAACTGCACGTCATAGGTGCTGGTGCAGAAGGCGACGATTTCGGCATCCGTGCCGGGCTCCTGCTGCTTGAAGTCGTTGGCGGGAAAGGCGAGGATGACGAAGCCGCGCTCGCGCTTGTCCTCGTAGAGTTTTTCGAGGCCTTCATATTGTTTGGTCAGGCCGCATTTCGACGCGACGTTGACGACCAGCATCACCTTGCCGCGGTATTCGCCGAGCGTGGCGGGACGACCATCGGCATGACGGACGGGAATATCGAGCAGGGTCTCGGTCATCGTTTCACTCCGGAATCGTATAAAAACGTGGCGACCATGCCGCGCCGGCACGGGCTTGTCACGCCCTATCCTGGGGCTCCCGGCATTTTCCGGCCGGGAACCGGAAACAGGCCGGAAACTGTGCCGTTCAAACCGTCTCCAGCGCCTTGCCGGCGGCCTGCCCGGACAGCCAGCCGCCGGTAAAGCCGGCCCGGGCGAGCCCGGCGCGGATGACGGGGTTTTCGCGCATCAGGCGCCAGAGCAGTCCCGTCCTGGCGTTCTCGATCATCATCACCAGCAGTCCCTGGTCGATGCCGACGCAGCGTTCGTCGATCCAGCCTTCCGGTCCATCGCCCACCACGGTCGGATTGAAGCTGCCGGGAAAGCGGCCCTGCCCCAGAAGCCCGGGATAGGCATGGAGAATGGCCTGCAAGCCGCTCATTGCCGCCGGTTCGTCGAAAGGCAGGCAGGCGAGCGGCGCCCAGGGCGCGATCGTGCCGTCATCGGGGCCGAACGGGGCGCCGCGTGCGGCATAACCGACAAAATGTTGCCGCTTGCCGCCGCGCAGCCGCCGGCGGGCGGAAGGGCCGTCGCAGGCCGTCAGGCCCCAGACATCGGCACCGTAACCGGCAAAGCCGTGCGGATTGTGGGCGGCATAGGCGCGCTGCGTCTTGATGGCGCTCTGTGTGTTGCGCACGTAATCGGACTGCTTTTCCCGCATGAAGCGGTCCTGGATATCGCGAAAATCGATCCAGGCATGTGAAAAGAGGTGGATGAACAATGGCCCGGCATACAGATAGTCGAGGCCTTCGTACTGGATCCATTGATAGGTCGCCGTAAAAGCCTCGTAGCTCCTTTCCGGGATCGGGAAGGTCGGCGATGCCAAGGCGAGCACGTAGAGGATGATCGCCTCGTTGTAGCCCTGCCAGCGATATTTCAGGAAGCGGCCGGGCTTCCAGCCCATCACCAGCGTATCGCCCTTGTTGAGCGCCCAGGCCCAGTCGGCGCGCTCGTAAAGCGTCTTGGCGAGAGCGCGGACTTCCGCCTCGGCCGGATCGTCGCCGGTGAAATAGGCCGCAGCGGTCAGCATGCCGGCAAACAGCAGGGCGCTGTCGATCAGCGACAGTTCGCAATGCCACACCCGGTGGCCGGTGTGCATGTCGAGGAAATGATAATAAAATCCCCTGTAGCCGGTGGCCTGGCGATTGTTGCCCTGCTCGCTTTCCTGGAAAAAACGCAGCGTGGTCAGCACCGCCTCGACCGCCGCGCCGCGCTCGATCCAGCCGCGTTCGACGGCGACCGGATAGCTGGAGAGCGCAAAACCCGTCGCCGCGATGCTGCAGGGGCTTCCCGCCAGCGACGTATCGGCGACCAGGCCGTTTTTCGGATTGGTATGGATGAGGAAATAGTCGAAAGCCGAGCGTTGCAGGCGGTCGATGAGATCGGTGTCGGCGGCGTTGTTGCGTTGGAGCATAGGCTATACCGTGTGGTTGCATCCGGCTCCTGCTTGAGCACAGGCGATGAGCGATCGCAAATCACGCGTGAGTGAAGCTTTCGGGTCCAAAAGAGTCGTTTGGTTTTGATCGATAAAGATTGACTCTCTTAAAACGATCACTATCAATCATCGCAAGGAGGAGATTCATGGCCGTTGTCGAACCGAGAGCCCGTTTTCCGCACGAGCGGCAGCAGCAGATGATCGAACTGATCCTCGCGCGGCGGCGGATCGGCACGGCGGAGCTTGCGGCCGCCCTTTCCATCTCGCTGCCGACAGCGCGGCGTGATCTTCTGACGCTGGAGCAGGCCGGTCTGGTACAACGCATCCACGGCGGCGTGACGCTTCGCGGCGCCTGCAAGGACAGCGACGCCGAACCGTTGTTTCTCGAAAAATTGCGGGTACGGCAGAACCTGAAACTGAGGATCGCCGATGCGGCGGCCGGCGAGGTGAACAACCATTCGGTCGTACTGCTCGATTCCGGCACGACGACGATGGCGATTGCCCGGTCACTGGCTGGCCGGCCGCTGACCATCGTGACGTCGGACCTCAAGGCGGCGGAGGCAGCGGCAAGCGGGGCGACGGAAGTCCACATCATCGGCGGCCGCGTGCGCAACGGCTATTACAGCCTCGTGGGCAACTGGGCGCTCAATGCGCTGACCAGCATCCGCGCCGACGTTTTTTTTCTCGCGGCGGATGCGGTGAATGCCGACGGGGTAACGACCTCGACCTTCGAAGAGGCCGAGGTCAAACGCGCCGCGCAGGCGCAGGCCAGGCGAACCATCCTCGTCGCCGATCACGGCAAGATCGGCGCGTCGGCATTTGCCGCGGTCTGCCCGCTGGAGACGATCGACCTTTTCATCAGCGATCGCGGCGCGGATGCGCCGCTGGCGCCGTTCAGGAACAAATTTAGAGACGTAAAACTGGTCTGAGGGCGCGCCCTCGCCAGCCATCGATACAAGGCTAGAGAGATGACGAAATTCAGGACGTTGTTCGGCGATACAAAACCGGTGATCGCCATGGTGCACCTCAACCCGATGCCGGGAACGCCGCTCTACGATTCGGATGCGGGCGTCGAGGGCATTGTGGAAGCGGCGCGCCGCGAACTGTCGGTGCTGCAGGATGCCGATGTCGACGCGGTGATGTTCGGCAACGAGAACGACCGCCCCTACGAGTTGAAGGTGGATGCGGCGGTGACCGCGACGATGGCCTATGTCATCGGAAGATTGCGCCCGGAGATCAGGAAGCCGTTCGGCGTCAACGTCTTGTGGGACCCGATGGGGTCGGTTGCCGTCGCCACCGCCGTCGGCGCCTCTTTCGTCCGCGAGATTTTCACCGGCACCTATGCCTCGGACATGGGGCCGTGGAATCCCAATGCCGGCGAAGCGTTGCGCTACAGCCGCCGCCTCGACCGCTCGGACCTCGTCATGCTCTACAACGTCTCGGCGGAATTTGCTGATTCGCTCGACCGGCGCGCCCTGCCCGACCGGGCCCGCTCGGCGGTGTTTTCGTCGATCCCCGATGCCATCCTCGTTTCCGGCACGATCACCGGCGAAGCGGCGGCGATGTCCGACCTCGAGGCTGTCAAGAAGGTGCTGCCGGAGACGCCGGTGCTGGCCAATACCGGCGTCAGGCATGCCACCATTGCCGATGTCCTCAAGGTCGCGGACGGCGTCATCGTCGGTTCGTCGCTGAAATATGACGGCCATACCTGGAATACGGTCGATCCCGATCGTGCCCGGGAATTCATGCGCCTCGCCAAGGCGGCCCGCGGCCAGTGAGGCCGCTTGTCAAACCCGTCCGGAAGAAAGGGTGATCCCATGAAGGCGCGCCTTCGTACGCTGCTCGAACAGTTGATGCTGACACCGGGCCTTTCCGGCCATGAAGACCGGGTGCGGCGGCTGATCGCCAAGTCGCTTTCGGACCTGCCGCTGACGATGCGGACGGACAGGCTGGGGAACCTCATTGCGACGCTGAAGGGGGATGAAGGCACGCCTTCGGTGATGCTGTTCGCCCATACCGACCAGCTCGGCTTTATCGTCCGCAGGATCGAGCCGAACGGCCTTGTGCGCATCGAGCGCCTCGGCGGCGTTCCGGAAAAGGCGCTGCCGGCGCAGGCGGTGCTCTTCTGCGTCGGCGAGGGACGCGACGTGCAGGGCGTCATCGCCACCAAGAGCCATCATGCGACGCCGCCGGAAGAGAAATACAAGGTCGTGCCTTATGCCGAGCTCTTCATCGACGTCGGCACGGAGGATGCGGCAGCAACGCGGGCGCTCGGCATCGAGATCGGCACGCCGGTGGTCTACGATCCGCGCTTCATGGCGCTCGCCGGGGATCGCATCGCCGGAACGGCGGTGGACGACCGCGCCGGTTGCGCCGTGATCATGGAGGTGGCGCGGGAGCTCGCACAAGGCGGCCCGCGGCCGACCGTGCATTTCGTCTTTGCCGTTTTGGAGGAGTTCAACCTGCGCGGCGCCATGGTGGCGGCGCAGGCGCTCAAACCCGACATCGCCATCCAGCTCGACCTGGCGCTGAATTCCGATACCCCCGACATGGCGCAGCGCGGCGAAATCGTCCTCGGCGGCGGGCCTGCGATGAGCCTTTACTCCTTTCACGGCCGCGGCACGCTGAACGGCACCATCCCGCATCCGGCCCTGCCAAAGCTGTTTGCCGAGACGGCGGAGGCGGCGGCCATTCCGCTGCAGCGGACGGCGCATACCGGCGTGCTCACCGATTCCTCCTATGTGCAACTGGTCGGTGAAGGTGTTGCCTGCATTGATCTCTGTTTCCCTTGCCGCTACACCCATACGGCACTGGAACTGTGCGACCTGCGCGACCTCGAAGGCCTGGCACGGCTGCTGGTCGCCGCACTTCGCCGCATCGACACCACTTTCAGCCTCGACCGGGACCTTTACACCTGATGCGCTATTATCTCGGCATTGACATCGGTACATTCGAAAGCAAGGGCGCCATCGTCGATGGCGACGGGCGGATCGTCGCCTCGGCCAAGCGGCCGCACCGCATGCTCGTTCCGCAGCCGGGCTGGGCCGAACACGATCCCGAACAGAACTGGTGGGGCGAATTCTGCGCCATCAGCAAGGAGATGATTGCATCCGCCGGCATCGCCGCCAGCGATATCAAGGCGGTCGCGACCAGCGGCATCGGCCCCTGCATGCTGCCCGTCGACATCGACGGCGCGCCGTTGATGAATGCGGTGCTCTACGGCGTCGATACCCGCGCCGCCGCCGAGATCGATGCGCTGACATCGGAAATCGGCCTCGACGAGCTGATGCGCATCAGCGGCAATTCGCTGACGTCGCAATCCGTCGGCCCGAAAATCCTCTGGCTGAAGAACAATCGGCCCGAGCTTTTCGCCCGCACCCACAAGGTGCTGAATTCCTCGTCCTTCCTCATTCACCGGCTGACCGGGCGTTATGTGCTCGATCATTATTCGGCCTCCTCCTCCCATCCGCTCTACGACATCGCCACCAACAGCTGGACCGATCGGTTTGCCGACCGCATCGTTTCGCCGGAGCGGCTGCCGGATCTGTTGTGGACCACCGACATCGCCGGCACGGTGACGGAACGGGCCGCGGCGGAAACCGGGCTTGCCGTCGGCACGCCGGTCACGGCGGGCACCATCGATGCCGCCTCCGAGGCGGTCAGCGTCGGCGTGCAGGATAGCGGCGACATGATGATGATGTATGGCTCGACCATGTTCATCATCCTCGTTACCGACCGGCGCGTCGAGGACGCGCGGCTCTGGTATGCGCCGTGGCTGTTCAAGGGCCAGCATGCCTGCATGTCCGGCACCGCGACCAGCGGCACCCTGACGCGCTGGTTCGCCGACCAGTTCGGCCGCGATCTGTCCGGCGACGGCGTGATGCGCGACCTGGCGGCGGAAGCGGCAGGTTCGCCGCCGGGCGCCAAGGGCGTGATCGTGCTGCCCTATTTCTCCGGCGAGCGCACGCCGATCCACGATCCGCATGCCAAGGGCATGATCTTCGGCCTCGACCTGACGCATGAGCGGGCCGACATCTATCGCGGCGCGCTGGAAGGCATCGCCTACGGCGTCAATGCGGTGGTGCAAACCTATCTGGAGGCGAAGGCGCCGTTGCAGCGTATCGTCGCCGTCGGCGGCGGCACCAACAATCCGGTCTGGTCGCAGGCGATTTCGGATGTCAGCGGCTGGCAGCAGGACGTTTGCGAAAAAACCATGGGTGCCGCCTATGGCAATGCGTTCCTGGCAGCGGTCGCCATCGGCGATGCCGGGCGGGGCGATATCGTCCGCTGGAATCCGGTTGCTCGGCATATCGCCCCGAATGCGGAGAACGCGCCGGTCTATGCGAAGCGGTACGAAACCTTCAAGCAGCTCTACAGCCAGACGAAAGACCTGATGCCGCACGCCGCCGACTGATCCCCGGCTTGACATCGGCAGGCCGGAAGCGGCCTAAGTCCTTCAAAGAATCATTCTTCCAGCGGAGATCCCATGAGCCTCGTCTATGTTCTCAACGGCCCGAACCTCAACCTGCTCGGCAAGCGCCAGCCGGAAATCTACGGCAGCGAAACGCTTGATGATGTCGAGGCCGATTGCCGCAAGGTCGCGGCCGAGCACGGCATCTCCATCCGTTTCCACCAGAGCAACCGCGAATACGAAATCATCGACTGGATCCATGAAGCTCGCGAAAGTGCTGCCGGCATCGTCATCAATCCGGCTGCCTTCACGCACACGTCGGTGGCGATCCTCGATGCGCTCAACACCTTCGATGCGCCGATCATCGAGGTCCACATTTCCAACATCCACAAGCGCGAGGCGTTTCGCCATCATTCCTATGTTTCCGGCGTGGCCTCAGGCGTGATCGCCGGTTTCGGGACGCAAGGCTATCAGCTCGCCATCCAGCGCCTCGCCTTCCTCATCAAGAAAGCCGCCGCCTGACCGGGGATTACGCCCCGAAGAGAACCGCGACCGGCAGGATTTCAAACGCCGTCGCCAACGGCAGCCTGTCGGCCGGCGGAATCCGCCGGTCGCAAAGCACGTTGGCGAGCGGGCCGAGGCCGACAGGAAGCAGGACGGACGTCCCCTGCCAATAACTCGCGGGAAGCGAGATGCCGTCCTGCGGCAGCAGGCCGTGGATCAGGCGGGGTGCGATGACGACGGCAGTTTTGCCGCCGTCGCGGCGGGCAAACGCGACGGCATGATCCTGCCGCGGGCCTTCGACGGGCAGGGCTTCGTAGCTGCCGGTATCGAAAAGGCTCCTGTGATCTTTGCGCAGCGACAGACAGCGGGCAACAATGCCTTGTTTCAGGCCGCCGACCAGCAGGGCCTCCTCGCTGTTGCCCGGCAGCCCGTCGAGGCCGAGTGACAGGGCCAGTGCGGCATAATCGGGTTCGCGGCGGTTGTCGGGATCGACGAGGCTGAAATCGAACCCTTCCGCCCCCTGGTAGATGTCCGGTATGCCCGGCGCCGTCAGCTTGACGACCGTCTGCGCCAGGCTGTTGATCGCCCCGCTGCGAATATGGGGTTGCAGGGTCTGGTAAAAATCGCTGAGGAAGGCGATGTTTTCGGGCGACAGCAACGAGACGAGATAAGATTTGACCGCGGCTTCGTAGGCTTCGTTCACCCGGGTCCAGTTGCTGCGTTGCTTGGCTTCGCGCAGCGACTTTTCGGTGAAATTCAGGAGGCGCTCGCACAGAGCCTTCAGACCTGCGCCATCATCGGGCCGAAGCTGCGCCGGCCAGGCGCCGGCAATGGCCTGAAACAGCATCCATATGTCGGTATCACCAGGTGCCTGGCCGTCCGGCAGGGCGGTGACGAACGGCCGGTTCATCTCGCTCCAGCGATCGACCGCCGTGGCCCAGGCCTCCGCCGTTTCGCTGAAGGTGTAGAGCCGTGCGCGGGCATCCTCGCCCCGTTTCGTATCGTGGGTCGATGTCGTGGACAGCGCCCGGGGCCAGCGGCCGGCACGGTGCTGCATGAAGCGGTGAAACCGGGCGGTGGAGAAATCGTCCTGGGCCGGATCGGCGCCGACCTCGTTGACGGCGAGCAGGCAGCCATGGCGGTAGAAGGCAGTGTCTTCCAGCGATTTCGCCATCAGCGGGCCGGCGAGCTGCTGGAAGCGGCGGCGGAAAAGCCAGGCCCTCTCGCGGTTTTCGTCGCGGACATGCCCTTCGAGCAGCCGGTTTATGTAAGTGATAGCCGACCGATCGGCGCCGCTCTTCCGGTAAACCGCCTGCAGCAGCGTCCGGTCGGCTGCACGCAACCCATCTTCGGTGCCATAGGTGCGATAGACCGGAAAGTGCAGCAGCAGATTGCGGATGGCCAGTTCGATGTCCGTGTGCGGCGTGGCGTCTGCCTCGCTTTCGGCAAGTTCGATGGCCAGCCGGTAGAGTGCCGAAACCTCGCCCTTGAAATTCTCCTCGATCATCAGGGTTTTGGCCTCGTCGAGGACGTCTTCGAAATTCTCTCGGCCGCCGCGCTCGGCATAGGCCCGGCCCAATGCTTTCCGGCCCTCATCGTGGACGAAAAGATTGCTCAAGGCGGCAATGAATTCATAACCGGTGGTGCCATCGACAGGCCATTCCGGCGGCAGGTCCTCGTCACCTTCCAGGATTTTTTCGACGAGCAGCAGGACGTCGCTGCCGATCGACTGCCGCAGGCGCTGAAGATAGGCCAGCGGATCGGAAAGACCGTCGATATGGTCGATTCGCAAGCCGTCGACACGCCCCGTTTCGATCAGGTCGAGGATCAGCCGGTGGCTGTCTTCGAAGACATCCGCGTCTTCGACGCGCAATCCGGCGAGGCCGGTGATCTCGAAAAAACGGCGATAGTTCAGCTGGCCGGCAGCGTCCTGCCAGGGAATGAGTTGCCAGCTTTGCCGGTCATGCAGCGAAGCCAGCAGCTCGTCATCGCTCGAAAGGCCGTCGAGATGCAATTGCAATTCGCGGGTCAGCCCGTCATCCGCGAGCAGGCCCCGCATCCGCGCATGAAACGCCTCCTCGTCAGCGGCAAAGGCCTGCGCGGCGGTGGCGGCTATGGTTGTAAATGCAGCGGAGCCTTCAAGCACATGGCGATAGCTGGCGGGATTGAGCGGTAGCCGGTTGCCGGAGACGTCGAACGCCAGGCAACCCGCATCGCGGTCGACGGTCAAGGCGGCATCGCCTTCGAGGAGCGCCTCGTCGATGGCCCGGCCGATCAGCGGCAACGTTAGACGGCGGCTCCAGTCGATATCGAAATAGCGGGCGTAGCGGCTTTCAGCCCCCCATTCGACCACGCTTCGCCACCACGGGTTTTCCAGCGATGCGGCCATATGGTTCGGGACGATGTCGAGGACCAAGCCGAGCCCTGCAGCGCGCAGCCGGTCCGAAAGCAGGTAAAACCCGTCCAGCCCGCCGATGTCAGCCTCGATGAGATTGGGATCGACGATGTCGTAGCCATGCGTCGATCCCGGCGTCGCGGCAAAGATCGGCGAGGCGTAGAGATGGGTGATGCCGAGGGTCTTGAGATAAGGAACCAGTTCGGCGGCACGCTGGAAGGTCATGCCGTTGCGGAACTGCAGGCGGTAGGTCGACGTCGGGACTGTCATGCGCTAGCTCTTCGTGACCTCGGTTGCCATATCATTGCCCAGATGGACGCCCATTTCCGCTTTTCTAAGAAAGGCGGAATCTTCTATATTATTGTTTTCCCATGTTTTTTGGGTGTCCCCTAGAGCTTCAACTCCGGATACTTGTCCGACACGTCTTCCGGCGAGCGGCAGATATCCGTGCCGGAGGTCAGGACCACGGAAATCGGTCCCTCCACCCCGACATGATTTTCCGCATGCACGGCAACTCGTTTTCCGCTTTCGATCACCAGTGTCGCCTGCCTGTCGAAACCGCGCTGCAGCAGCCAGTCGCGCGGTGCGCTGAGGCTGATCTCGACGCTGTAGGCCTGGTTGTCGTCCTTGCGGGCGACGAGGTGGTAGGGGATGTCCGAAAGCTTGCCGTTGATATCCAGCTTGCCGGAGCCATCGGCTTCCTTGAGGTGTTGCATGGGGCTTCCTCCGGGTTGAATGTGCCGGACGATACGGTCCGGTCGATGTGTTTGCTGAAACGGTCAACTGCCTGAATTTGTTCCTCCACCATGGCTTTCCGCCGTAAACTCCACCGTTGCCAGCAGTGGCAGGTGGTCCGAGGCGCGGCGTGATAACGGATCGGCGGGAAGGTGGATGCCGCGGCTGGCGAGATCTCCCGACAGGAAGATGTAGTCGAGCCGCAGCAGTGGATATCGCGAAGGAAATGTCGGCCTGGGTTTGGGCCCAGGCAATCCGGCGTCACGCAAGCCGAGGGTCAGCGTGCGGTAGGCGAGCGACGAGGGTACGCTGTTGAAATCCCCCATCAGGATTGTCGGCTTCCCGAGGCAATCGGGATGGGCGAGCCAAGCGGGGCCGAGAAGCGCCGCCACCTGCTGCAGGCGTTCGCGCCGCCTGAGGCCGAGATGGGTGTTGATCACCTGCAGCGTGCGATCGCCAGCCGTCACCTCGACCCAGATCGCACCGCGCGGCTCGCCGATCGAGGGCAGGCCATCCGCCTTGATCATCCTCACCGGCAGGGCTGTGAGGATGGCATCGCCGTATTTTTCCTCCTCGACATGGATGGCCGGATGGAAATGCGCCTGCATGCGCAGGGCCGATGCGATGGCGTGGGCCTGATCGACGCTGCCCGTGCGCCGCCGTCCGACGTCCAGCTCCTGCAGGCCGATGATATCCGCCCCGCTGGCGGAGATCACTTCGGCGATGCGGGCGGGATCGTGCCTGCGGTCCGTGCCGACGCAGCTGTGCACGTTGTATGTCAGGATTTTCAAGGGAGGATCGCCGGCGCGGTCTTGGCTGCTCATGGCGGGGGGAACTCATTCGCCGCCGGTTTCGTTCCACCCTACAGGATTGCAGGCAATATGGAATGGACATGGCAGCAAAAAATCTTCTCCTCCGCGGGGCGATCGCACTGGCGATCTGCATTGCCCTTTATCTGCTCTATCGCAGCTTCAGCCATTTTACGCTGGAGGAGGTATCGCAATCCATCGGCGCTATTCCGGTCGAACGCTTCGGGGCGGCGCTCGGCTTTGCTGCGGCGTCCTATCTTTGCCTCAGCGGTTTCGATGCTCTCGCGGTGCGTTATGTCGGAAAACCCCTGCCCTATCGGCAGACCTTGCTCGCCTCCTTCTGCGGCCTGTCGATCGGCCACAATGTCGGCATTGCCGCATTGAGCAGCGGCGCGGTGCGGTATCGTTTCTATTCCCGCTGGGGCCTGAGTGCGGAGGACATCGCCAAGCTGATCGTCTTCTGCGGCCTCACCGTCGCCCTCGGCCTGCTGACGCTTGCCGGCATCTACCTGCTGTTGCAGCCGGAGGCCGGGCGGCAGGTCGGCTTGAGCGAAATGGTGTCATCAGGCCTGGGCGTCGCCCTGCTGGCCGTTTCCACCGCCTACCTGCTGGCCGCCGTTTTCCTGCGCGGCTCGGTTCATCTTTGGAAGTGGGATGTCGATCTGCCCGTGTGGAAGATCGCGCTTGCTCAGATCGTCGTAGGCACGATCAATTTCGCCTGTGTCGCGGCATGCCTGCATCAGTTGCTGTCGGCCTTCGGAGAACCTGCCTATCTCACGGTCGCAAGCGCTTATGTCACCGGCAATCTGGCGTCGCTGGTCAGCCATGTGCCCGGCGGGCTGGGCGTGCTGGAAGCCACGATCCTCTATGTCCTGCCGGGGACAGGCGCTATTGGCGCGCTCGTTGCCTTTCGCGTCGTGTATTTCTTCATGCCGCTTGCAATCGGCCTGCCGCTTTTCCTGGCGAGCGAGGCCTATTTCCGCATGCGGCAGCCCAAGGAAAACGGCAAGACGCCGCGCAGCCACGAGGCCATGGCGCCAAACTGAGCCGACATGGATTGCAGCGGCCAAAAGGGTTCGCGTGGGTCGATCAGCCCCGTGCCTGGGATCGACGACGTCTCGCCACGCTCGATATCGACAATGAACGGCCGCAGGCCACGAATGCGCGTGTTCAGCGTGTCGATGGCGACGATCATCGAACCGTCCCTCTCGATCATCGCGGCAACCTCGCCGATCTCGGCATCCAGATGTTCGGCCAGCAGGTCGTTGCGTAAGTGCGCGATCGCCAGCCGCTGTTCGGCGGTGACGCCTTCCAGCGCCAGGTCGCACTCGGTGTCGAGGCCTTCGGAACGGTAATTCAGGTTCGACGAGCCGATCCGGACGAAATGATCGTCGACGACGATCAGCTTCGAATGGACGAGAACCTCGTGTTCGCCGCCCTTGCCATTGGAAACCACGGGGTACATCACCCGCAGGCGGCCAAAGCGGTCGGCGCGTTTGAGGCGGCGGATCAACCGGTCGCGATTGTTGCCCATCATGATCTTTTCCAGGAACCCGTGCGACCGCCTTGTGACGATGGCGACCACTTCCGGCCCGTCCGGCTCCTGCAGCCGCCGCGCCAGGGTTTTGGCGACATTGAAGGAGGCGAGGTACTGGGTCTCGATGTAGATGTGCCGACGCGCCGACATCAGCGCATCATGCGTCAGCCGGATCGCCTCGCGCCGCCCCTTGCAACTCCAGTTCCACGGTTCGGTCAGCGCGACGGCCGCCCGGCCGCCTTCCAGCGCCGGCGGCAGGTCGAGCGGCCAGTCGACCTCGCCATTCTCAAGCGGCGCGTGAGCTTCTCCCGTCGCCCGGTGCCAGCGCTTGCGAGCGATGTCGCCGATCATGCGTGCGGCCTTGCCGGACACCATGGCCTGGATGTCATGGACGGGCTCGTAGGGCACGCCCTCTGGGGAAACACGCAGGTCGTTTTCGACCGCATGCTGGCGATCGTCCCAGCGCCGCGCTGTGATGTCCATGCCGCCGAGGAAGGCGATGGCGTCGTCGACGCAGACGATCTTCTGGTGATGGCAGGCGCGCACCGGATGTTTCAGGTCGAAGTGCAGCGAGATGCGCGGATGGTCGCTCCAGGGCATCTTGCGGAAGAACTTCAGGGTCTTGCCGGAATAGATCGGCCCCATCGCCCAGATGAGGATGCGCACCTGCAGCTGCGGATTGGCCTCGACCGCCGACCGCAGCAGGCCGCCCAGCGTTTCGTCCGTCTCCGGCCGCAGGCGGATGTTCGGATTGAAATCCCAGCCGACGATCCAGATGGTGTTCTTGGCGCGGCGCAGCACCTGGTGCAGGCGGCGGAAATAGTCCTTTGCGTCGATGAGAAACGCCACCTTGTCGGCGGTCGCCGTTTCGCTGGCATTCTGCCCTATGCGGATGATGCTGTCCTGGAAAGGAGCGGCATCGATGTTGAACTCTTGATCGGCCAGATACACGTCAAAATTCCCCGCCCTTGAGACACGGGCGGCTTTCGCCGGACGGAAGCCACCCGAGGCCTAAACGCTTGGGGGCACACTCCGGTTCCCGCGGCTCGGGCTTGCCGTTTTGGCCTTGATGTCTGGCTCTTCCGGACGGTCTGGCCGAGAAGCCGTCCGATGCCCATTTCGCGGGCATCGGCGGCGGGATTGTCTCAGAGCTGGATCCAGGCGGTTTTCAGATCGACGTATTTGTCGAGTGCGTGCAGGGATTTGTCGTGGCCGTTGCCGGACTGCTTGACGCCGCCGAGGGGCACGGTGTTGTCGGCGCCGCCATAGGTATTGACGTGGACGACACCGGCCCGGATGCCACGCACCATGCGATGGGCGCGGGACAGGTTCTGCGTCCAGACCGCCGAGGCGAGGCCGTATTCGGTACTATTTGCGATTGCGAGCGCTTCGTCCTCGGTGTCGAAGGGGATGATCGACAGGATCGGGCCGAATACCTCTTCCCGCGCCAGCGTCATGCCGGGTTTCACCTCGAAGACGGTCGGCTGCATGTAGAAACCGCCGGTTTCCTCCAGGATACGCTTGCCGCCGCTGCGCAGGACGGCGCCTTCGGCAACGGCCTGCCCGGCATAGGCGAGATCCTTTTGCAGCTGGATTTCGCTGGCGATGGCGCCCGCCTCCGTCGACACCTGCAGGGGGTCGCCGACCTTCATCGCCGCGGCGATCGTCACCAGCTTTTCGGAAAGCTCCTCGCAGACCGAGCGCTCGACCAGAAGCCGCGAACCGGCGACGCAGACCTGCCCGGAATTGCGGAAGATGCCGTAGGCGGACACCTTGGCCGCCTGGTCGAGATTGGGGGCGTCGGCAAAGACGATGTTCGGCGACTTGCCGCCAAGCTCCAGGTAGACGCGCTTGAGGTTGGAGCGGGCGGAGTATTCGAGCAGCTTGCGGCCGACCGGGCCGGAGCCGGTGAAGGCGAGCACGTCGATGTCGCCGTGCAGGCCGAGCGCTTCGCCGCAGACGGCGCCCTGGCCGGTCACGACGTTCAGCACGCCTTCGGGAAGGCCTGCCTCGGCACAGAGTTCGGCGAGCCGCAACAGCGTCAGCGATGCGCCTTCGGCGGGTTTCAGCACCACGGAATTGCCGGCGGCGAGTGCCGGGGCCACTTTCCAGGCGCCGATCATCATCGGGAAATTCCACGGCACGATGGCGGCGACGACACCGACCGGCGCCCGATGCACCAGGCCGAGGATGTTTTCCGCCGTCGGGGCGATTTCGCCGTATACCTTGTCGATCGCCTCGGCATAATAGCGGAAGGTGCCGGCGGCGCTGCCGGGTTCGGCCTTCAGCGCCATGGAGATTTCGGTGCCGTTGTCGCGGACGCCGAGAACCGCGAGTTCCAGCGCGTGTTTTTCGATCAGTTCGGCAATGCGCAGCAGCACTTTCTTGCGCTCGGCCGGTGCTGCCTTCGACCAGCTGCCTTTTTCGAAGGCGGCGCGGGCGGCGAGAACCGCACGGTCGACATCGGCCGCATCGGCGTTGGCGATGGTCGTCAGCAACCGCCCGTCGATGGGCGAAATGACGTTCATGGCGCCGCCGGCCTGTGCCGCCTGCCACTGTCCGTTGATGAAAAGGGATTGCGGCCCGACCGGCAGGATGCGGAGATGGTCGATCTTGTCTTGCATGGCGGATATCCTCGGGATGCGGGATGGCGGACGAAACCGTCCGCCATCGGGATCACTGTATGACCAATGTGTCAGGCTTCCTGGCCGGCGCCAAGCCGGGTGAAGCTGCCGATATCGGCGGTCTTCAGCCGGGCCGCCAGCAACAGGCCGATAATGGCGGCGATCAGCACCAGTCCCGGCAGGAGGATGGCGAGGAAACCGCTTGCACCGGCAATGCTGCCGAAGTTGACGGCGATGTAGATCACCAGCGCCGCGAGGATGACACCCGTGACGACGGGCAGGACGCGCGTGGTCAGGACATTGCTTTCGAGGCCCGGATTGCGGCCGAAGAAGGCGACGATCGCGAAGGCGGTAAAGCTCATCAACAGCATGATCGCCAGCGTGCCGACATTGGTCAGCCAGGAAAACAGCGCCAGTACCGGGTCCTGACCGGTTGCCGCAAACAGGGCGACGACGAGGATGGCGGTCACCGTCTGAACGATTGAACCGACATGCGGGCTCTGGAAGACCGGGTGGGTGACGCCGAGCGAGCGGGGCAGCAGGCCTTCGCGGCCAGCGACGTAAAGGTAGCGGGCAACGCCGTTGTGGAAGGCGACGACGCCGGCAAACAGGCTGGTGATCAAAAGGATGCCCATGATCGTGCCGATCGGGCCGCCGACGTAACGATCGGCCAATCCGAAGAGAAAGGTGGTCGGGTCCTGTAGGCCCTGCAGTTCCGGCACCAGCTTGTCGAAGCCGGCACCGTTGACCATTAGCCAGGAGGTGAACATGTAGAAGACGCCGATCAGCAGCACCGAGATATAGGTGGCGCGGGGGACCGTGCGGCGCGGCTCGCGGGCCTCTTCGCTATAGATGGTCGTTGCCTCGAAACCGATGAAGGCGGCAAAGCAGAACAGGATGCCGATGGCCGGGGTGCCGCTGAGGAAGGCCGAGGGCGTGAACGGCGCCATCGTCAGGCCGCCGTCGCCGCCCTTGAACAGGATCGCGGCATCGATGACCAGCACGACGAGATATTCGAGAATGACCAGCACCGTCAGCACCTTGGCGGACAGATCGACGCGCCGGTAGCCGAGAACGGCGACGACGGCGATGCCGATATAGGTCCAGACCCACCAGGGCAGGTCGATGCCGAGACCGGCGAAGAAACCGGCCGTCGCAGCGCCGAACAGGCCGAAGACGCCGATCTGCATGGCGTTGTAGGCCAGGATGGCGACGATGGCGGCAGCGCCGCCCATCAGCCCGCCGAGGCCCTGGGCCGTATAGGCATAGAAGGCGCCGGCATTGCGGATGTGGCGCGCCATGGCGACGTAGCCGGCCGAAAACAACAGCAAGATCGCGGTGACGAGCAGGAAGGTCAGCGGAATGCCCGGGCCGTTGCCCAGCAGCATCGAAAGCGGTACGCCGCCGGCGACGGCGGTCAGCGGCGCTGCGGCGGATACGACGAGAAAGGTGACGGCCGCCACGCCAAGGCTGTCCTTGCGCAGTTGGTTGGCCGGTGTCTGAGAATTGCTCATGGTGTCTTGGCTCCCCTAGGATTGCGACAGCCGCTTTTCCATCGCGGCATGAAGTCGGAAGCGAACCCGGCGTGTTTTTCTTGTTTTTTATTGCAAGGTTATATGGTTCAATATGTGAACCACAGCTTCAAATATAGACTTGCAAAAAGCATTTGTTCCTGTCAAGTTAATTCGCATGTTAAGTATCTTCCGACATGCGAAGCGCCCGAAAAGAGGCGAAAGGCGGAGCGGATGTCTGGCATGAGGAGAACGGACAATGGGTACCATCAGCAAGGCTCTGACGCTTCTGGACGTGCTGTCGCGGCTCGATGTCGAGGCGGGGCTGACCGAGCTTGCGCAGGCGAGCGGCTACGACAAGGCGACCACGCGCCGCTTCCTCGTCGAGCTGGAAAAACATGGTTTCGTCGAGCAGCTGGCCGATAGCCGCAAGTATCGAATCGGGGCGGCGCCGTTGCGCCTCGCCCGCATTCGCGAGGCACGTTATCCGTTTCTCGGCACCGCCGTTCCTTTCGTCCGGCAACTGGCCGAACTGACCGGCGAGACCGTGCATATCTCGGAATTCTCCAATGGCCGCCTGTCGACGATCCATGTCGAGGAGTCGTCGAAGGCGCATCGCGTCTTCGTCAATATCGGCACGATCCTGCCCTATCACGCCACCGCCTCGGGCCTCGCCTACCTTGCCGCCTGTCCGGCCGAGATGATCGAGGCGGCGCTGAAGGTGCCGCTCGACGGTTTTACCGAATTCACCATCACCGATCCGGCCGAGCTGCGCCGACGGGTCGCCGAAACCCAGGCCCAGGGCTTTTCCGTGAACCGCCAGGGCATGGAGGCCGGCGTCATCAGCGCGTCCGCGGCCATCGCCGCCCCCGGTGGCCTGCCGGTCGGCTGCATCACCGTTGCCGCGCCCTTCGTGCGGACCGGCGACGACAGGATCCTGCAACATGGCGCCGCGGTTCGCGCCGCGGCCGAAAACATTTCCGAAGCCTTTTTCGGGACGGACCGGGAGGCCCGCCCCCCACTACAATCGAGGAGGAATGGTTGATGAGCGTCAGCGCCCGTCTGCCCCAAATTCTGGTGATCGGCACCGGCGACACCAAAAGCGACGAACTGCTGTTCATGGCCGATATCATCGGCGAGGCCGGTGGCCTGCCGATCATGGTCGATGTCAGCGTTTTGGGCGATCCGCCCTATATGCCGGATCATTCGAAGCATGATATCGCCAAGGCGGCCGGCACGACGATCCAGGCGATCATCAACAGCGGCGACGAGAACTCCGCCATGGCGTTGATGGCGGAAGGGGCGGCCAATCTGGTGCGTGCCCTGCATGAGGCGGGCCAGGTGGACGGGATGATCGTGCTCGGCGGTTCGCTCGGCACCGACCTGGCGCTGGACGCAGCGGCCGTTCTGCCGCTCGGCGTGCCGAAATTCATCGTCTCGACTATCGCCTATTCGCATCTCCTGCCGCCGGAACGCATCGCTCCGGACCTGATGATGATCCTCTGGGCGGGTGGGCTTTACGGTCTCAACCCGATCTGCAAGGCGGTGCTGTCGCAGGCCTGCGGTGCCGTCGTCGGTGCGGCCAAGGCCAGCATCCGGCCGGATGGCGAGCGGCCGCTGATCGGCATGACCTCGCTCGGCTCCTCCTGCCTGAAATACATGAAGTACCTCAAGCCGGAACTCGAAAAGCGCGGCTACGATGTCGCCGTCTTCCACTCGACCGGCATGGGTGGGCGCGCCTACGAGGCGATTGCCGCCAAGAAGGGTTTTGCCGCCGTCTTCGATTTCTGCATTCAGGAAGTGACCAATCATCACAACGGCACGGTGGTCACCTCCGGCCCAGACCGCATGGAGAACGCGGCGCGTGCCGGCATTCCGCAGATCGTCGCGCCCGGCGCCATCGACATGGTCGACATGCCGGCCTGGCAGCCGCTGCCGGAGCGCTTTGCCGATCGCCCCTACCACGCTCACAACCGGCTGATCGGCTCGGTGACCATTTCCCCGGACGGTCGGCGCGAGGTCGCCAGGGTGGTGGCCGGCAAGCTTGGCGCCGCCACCTCGCCCGCCGCCTTCATCCTGCCGACCGCCGGTATCCAGGAGTGGGACCAGGAAGGCGAACCGCTGCATGAACCGGAAGCGCTGCAGGCCTTCGTCGACGAAATGCGCAAGGCGCTGCCGCCGGCCGTGACTCTGGAGGAAATCGACACGCATATCAACACGCCGGCCTTTGCCGCCAAGGCGCTCGAGATCTTCGATCGCTGGGTGGAACAGGGCATCGTTGCGAAAGGACGGCTGTGATGGCGCAAAAAGCTCTCATTCTCGATTTCGGCGGCGTCGTTACCCGCACGCTGTTCGAAACGCACGACATCACCGAGCGCGCCCTCGGCCTTTCGCCGGGCACGCTGACCTGGCGCGGTCCCTTCGATCCGGCGACCGATCCGCTCTGGGTGTCGATGCAGGCCCGCGAGATCACCGAGCGCGACTACTGGATGACCCGCACGCGGGAAGTCGGCGCCCTGCTCGGCGAAGAATGGTCCGACATGAAGACCTTCGTGCAGCGGGCGCGCGGCGCCGATGCCGAGCTGGTGCTGCGGCCGGAAGCGCGCGACGCCATCCTGAGGGCGAAGCAGGCCGGCCTGAAACTCGCCATCCTCTCGAACGAACTCGACCTGTTCTACGGCGTCGAATTCCGCAAGCGGTTCCCGCTGATCGAGTTGTTCGATGTCATTGTCGACGCCACCTATACGAAGATCCTGAAACCCGATCCCCGCGCCTACGAACAGGTGCTGGCCGAACTCGGCCTGGATCGCGCCGACTGCGTTTTCGTCGACGACCAGAAGAAGAACATCGAAGGCGCCGAGGCCGTCGGCCTGCCCTATGTCCATTTCGACGTTACCCGCCCTGCCGAGGCCTATGCCCAGGCTCTGAAAATGCTTGGAATTTGAAAGGAAACCCCGATGCGTGATTCCAACTTCCTGATCGAGAACAATGCCCGCCACCTCTGGCATCCCATGGCGCACCCGGCGGAGATGCAGGCCAAGCCGCCGCGCATCATCAACGCCGCCGAAGGCGTCGAGGTGGTCGATATCCATGGCAAGAAGGTGCTGGATGCCGTCGGCGGCCTCTGGAACGTCAATCTCGGCTATTCCTGCGAGCCGGTGAAGCAGGCGATCCGCGACCAGCTTGATGAGCTGCCCTATTATTCCACTTTCCGCGGCACCACCAATTCGCCGCTGATCGAGCTGTCCTATGAACTCGCCGAATTCTTCAGGGAAGACGGGCTGACCCGCTCCTTCTTCACCTCCGGCGGTTCGGATTCGGTGGAGACGGCGTTGCGCCTTGCCCGTCAGTTCCACAAGATCAACGGCCAGCCGGAGCGCACCAAGTTCGTGGCGCTGAAGAAGGGGTATCACGGCACACATTTCGGCGGCGCCTCGGTCAACGGCAACGCCAACTTCCGCCGCAACTACGAGCCGCTGCTGCCGGGCGTCTTCCACCTTGCTGCGCCCTATCCTTACCGCAATCCCTTTAACACCACCGATCCGGCCGAGATCGCCCAGGCGATCGCCCGCCAGTTCGAGGACGAGATCGCCTTCCAGGGCGCCGATACCATCGCCGCCTTCATCATGGAGCCGGTGCTCGGCGCGGGCGGCGTCATCGTGCCGCACGAGACCTTCATGCCGCTGATGCGCGGTATCTGCGACAGGCACGGCATCCTGCTGATCGCCGACGAGGTGATCACCGCCTTCGGCCGCACCGGTGCCTGGACCGGCTCGCGCGGCTGGGGCGTCAAGCCCGACATGATGACCACCGCCAAGGCGATCACCAACGGTTTCTTCCCCTTCGGCGCGGTGATGATTTCCGACAAGGTGGCCGGTGTTTTCGAAGCTGACAAGACCACCTTCGGCGCCATCGGCCACGGCTATACCTATTCCGGCCATCCGGTGGGCGCGGCGGCCGCGCTCGCGACGCTGAAGGAAACCGCCAAGGTCAATACCGCCGCCAATGCCGCCGCCCGCGGGCCGGAGCTGATGGCCGGTCTGGAAGGCCTCAAGGCCAAGCACGAGCTGGTCGGCGACGTGCGCGGACTTGGCCTGATGGCGGCGCTGGAACTTGTCTCCGACCGTGCCAAGAAAAGTGCTGCCGCCAAGGACGTGGTGCAGAAGGTCTACGATACCGCCTATGACGAGGGCGTCATGGTCCGCACGTCGGGCGCAAATGTCATCATCTCGCCGCCGCTGGTCATCACCGCCGCGGATGTAAAGCGCATCGTCTCGGCACTCGACGCCGGCCTTTCCGCCGCGGAAGGGAAGTGAGATGAGCAACAACCAGGAACTGCTGGCCCGCCGCGAACGGCTGCTCGGCAGGAACATGTCGACCTTTTACCAGGACCCTGTGCATCTGGTGAAAGGCGAAGGCGTCTGGCTCTGGGATGCCGACGGCCGCAAATATCTCGATTGCTACAACAATGTGCCGCATGTCGGCCATTGCCATCCGAAGGTGGTGGAGGCGATTACCCGGCAGGCCTCGACGCTCAACACCCACACGCGCTACCTGCATGAAGGCATCCTCGATTATGTCGAGCGGCTGACGGCAACCTTCGACGGGAGCCTCGATACGGCCATCCTGACCTGCACCGGCAGCGAGGCGAACGACATCGCGTTGCGCATGGCGCAGGCGGTGACGGGCAAGACCGGTGTGATCGCCACCGACCACACCTATCACGGCAACACGGCGGCGGTGTCCCAGCTCTCCACCCGCATGCCGCCGGTCGGCGGTTTTGGCGGCCATGTGCGCCATGTGCCGGCTCCAGACGGCTATCGGCCGCTCGGCGGTGAGGATGGCGAAGCTTTTGTCCGCGCCTGGACAGCCGCGGTGGAGGAAGCGATTGCTTCGCTTGCCGAAAGCCCTTTCGGTTTTTCGGCACTGATCATCGACCCGTTCTTCGCCAATGAGGGTTTTCCGGATCTGCCGGAGAATTTCCTCGTGCCGGTGGCTGCAGCGGTGAAGAAGGCCGGCGGCCTCGTCATCTGCGACGAGGTGCAACCCGGCTTCGGCCGCACCGGCAGCCATATGTGGGGCCACCAGAAGGCCGGCATCGTGCCTGACGTGGTGACGCTGGGCAAGCCGATGGGCAACGGCCATCCGGTCGGCGGCGTGGTCACGGGTGCGGAAACGCTGAATGCCTTCCGCAAGGCCTTCCGCTACTTTAATACTTTTGGCGGCAATCCCGTATCCTGTGCGGCGGCCATGGCGGTGCTCGACGTGCTGGAGGAGGAAAAGCTGCAGGACAATGCCCGCGAGGTTGGCGCCTATGCCGTCGAAGGACTGGCAAAGCTGGCGGATAAACACGCGATCATCGGCAATGTGCGTGGCAGCGGTCTCTTCTTCGGTGCCGAACTCGTCCTCGACCGGGCCGAAAAGACGCCGGCCACCGATATCGCCACGCGGGTGATCAACGGCATGCGCGAGCGGGGGGTGCTGATGGGCAAGCTTGGCATCCACCAGAATGCCACCAAGATCCGGCCGCCGATGCCGTTCACGAAAGAGAATGCCGATTTCATGCTGTCGATCCTCGACGACGTGCTGGCGGGGCTCTGACGGCATGGGCGACATCATCGAGACGCTGACAACGCGGGCGCAAGCCGTCGCCCGGCATTGGCGCCTGCCGCCGCAGGCGCCGCACCTGCTGAAATACCGCGAGAACGCGGTGTTCAAGGTGACGCTGCCGGACGGCGGCAAGGCGGCACTGCGTCTGCACCGGCCGGATTATCACTCACCCGACGCGCTGGCCTCCGAACTCGCCTGGATGGCAAGCCTGCGCCGGAGCGGCATCGCCGTGCCGGAACCGGTGGCCACGGCGGATGGCCGCCTGCTGGTCGCTTTCGACATCGAAGACGGCAAACGGCAATATGCCGACCTGATCGGCTGGGTAGACGGCGAGCCGCTGGGTGAAAGCGGCACGCCGCTCCGCCGCGGCGGCAGCGAATTGCAGGCAGTTTTCGGTGCCATCGGCCGCGAAATGGCGCGCCTTCACCAGGCGGCCGATGGCTTCATGGTGCCGGAAGGTTTCGAGCGGCCCGCTTGGGATGCGCAGGGGCTGCTCGGCGAGGCGCCGTTCTGGGGTCGCTTCTGGGATTGCCCAGGGCTCCATGAAGATGATGCCGTTTTCCTGGCCGGGCTGCTCCGGCAACTGCGAGATCGGCTGGCTTCCCTCGCCCCGTCGCTCGACTACGGCCTGATCCATGCCGATATCGTGCGGGAAAACGTACTGGTCCGCGGTACGGATGTCGCTTTCATCGATTTCGACGATTGTGGTTTCGGTTTCCGACTGTTCGATCTGGCAACGACGCTGCTGCGCAACCGGCTGGAGCCGGACTATCCGCTGATCGAAGCGGCATTGCTGGATGGTTATACAAAAATCCGGCCGCAGATGCGGGCGGAGTTCCGGCACCTGCCGCTGTTCCTGCTGCTGCGCAGCCTCACCTATATCGGCTGGGCCGGCGCGCGACCGGAGCTACCGGATACCGTGGATCGGTTGCGACGTTACGTCGCTGATGCCCGGGATCTCGCGGACATGCAGGAATGGACTGCCGCGCCATAACGTAATCCCAGCAGAAATGGGCAGCGATTTTTGTGTCCGGAATTGCATAAGAACAAAGAGATAGAGCGTTTTTGCGTTTAGGAGGGAAGCGGAAATGCTCAGTCGTGGATGGTTGCGAGTTCGTCGAGCATGTCGAGAAGCTGGTCGATGCGTTCGCGGCCGAAGCGCTTTTCGAGCGTTTCGTAGATCAGCCGGCTTTCCGGCGCCACTTCGTTGATGATGGCGAGGCCGGCCGGGGTGATCTGCAGCAGGACGCGGCGGCCGTCATTGTCGTCCTTGGCCTTGGTGATCAGCCCGCGCTCTTCCAGCGAGCGGATGATGCGGGTCAGGCTCGGTGCCAGGATGAAGGCGCGGTCGGCCATCTCGGAGGCGTCGACGGTGCCGGCCTCGGCGAGGATGCGGATGACGCGCCACTGCTGCTCGGTGATGTCGTGTTCGGCCAGCATCGGCCGGAAATGCGTCATCACCGCTTCGCGCGCCCGCAAGAGGGCGATCGGCAGGGAGCGGCGCGTGTTGCGCGGCAGCAGTGCATCCTGCTGCACTTTGGGTCTGGAAGGGGAGTGGTCGGTCATGGCGGTTGTATCGTTTATTTCCCGCGGCTTTGCAATCGCACCCGGCTCTTCGGAGCGACAAGACACTTGACGCCGTCGACCGATATCTTTAACATGTTAAATATAATAAGAAGCGTTCGGGAGGACAAATGCCTCATTTCACCATGGAATATTCCGCCAACCTCGATGCGTCGGTGGATCTTGCCGGCCTTTGCCAGGCCGTGCACGGAACGATCCTGTCGACCGGCCTGTTCGAACTCGGGGCCGTGCGTGTGCGCGCCATCCGCTGTGAGGCTTATGCGGTGGCCGACCTCTTGCCGGAAAACGGTTTCATCGACATGTCCTTTCGCATCGGCAAGGGCCGGAGTGCCGAAGAGAAGCGGCAGGCCGGCGAGGCGATCTTCGCCACCGTGACGCAGTTCCTGGCGCCGCTGTTTGCAACGCCGCATTTCGCCCTGACGCTGGAGATCCGCGAGATCGATGCGGAGTTGAGCTGGAAGAAAAACGCCATCCATCCCCGGCTTCGCCAGGGTTGACATCAAAGATCCTCCCGCCGAACCCGCGCCGGTTACCGCCATCCCATGGAGACACGCATGTCCAAGCTTGACGAAAACATTGCCAAGGCGAAGGCCTATCTCGCCAAATTCGAAAACGGTGTGCTCAACCGCATCAATGGCGAAGATGTCGCTGCCAGCGATGGTGCGACCTTCGAGACCATCTCGCCGGTCGACCTGAAGCCGCTGGCCAGGGTGGCGCTCGGCAAGGCTGCCGACATCGATCGCGCCGCCAGGGCCGCCAAGGCCGCCTTTCCGGAATGGGCTGCCCTCCCCGGCGATGCGCGCAAAAAATTGCTGCATAAGATCGCCGATGCCATCGTTGCCCGCGCCGAAGAAATCGCCTTTATCGAATGCATGGATACCGGGCAGTCGCTGAAATTCATGGCCAAGGCGGCGTTGCGCGGCGCGGAAAACTTCCGCTTCTTTGCTGATCGCGCCCCCGAGGCCCGTGATGGCAAGGCGCTGCGCGGCCCCGGCCAGGTCAACATGACGACCCGCGTGCCGATCGGTCCGGTCGGCATCATCACGCCGTGGAACACGCCGTTCATGCTGTCGACCTGGAAGATCGCCCCGGCGCTCGCCGCCGGCTGCACCATCGTCCACAAGCCGGCGGAATTTTCGCCGCTGACGGCGCGCCTGCTGGTCGAGATCGCCGAAGAGGCCGGCCTGCCCAAGGGTGTCTGGAACCTCGTCAACGGTTTTGGCGAGGATGCCGGCAAGGCGCTCACCGAACATCGCGACATCAAGGCCATCGGCTTCGTCGGCGAAAGCCGCACCGGCTCGATGATCATGAAGCAGGGTGCCGATACGCTGAAGCGGGTGCATTTCGAACTCGGCGGCAAGAACCCGGTCGTGGTCTTTGCCGATGCCGACCTGGAACGCGCGGCGGACGCCGCCGTTTTCATGATCTACTCGCTCAACGGCGAGCGCTGCACCTCCTCCTCGCGCCTCCTGGTCGAGGACAGCGTCTACGACAGGTTTACGGCGCTGGTTGCCGAGAAGGCCAAGCGCATCAAGGTCGGCCACCCGCTCGATCCGGAAACCGTCGTCGGCCCGCTGATCCATCCGGTGCACGAAAAGAAGGTGCTGGACTATATCGAAATCGGTCGTGGCGAAGGTGCGACGGTTGCCGCCGGCGGGGCGAAATTCGATGGTCCGGGCGGCGGTTGCTACGTCTCGCCGACGCTGTTTACCGGCGCCAACAACCAGATGCGCATCGCGCAAGAGGAGATTTTCGGCCCGGTGCTGACCGCCATCCCGTTCAAGGACGAGGCGGAAGCGCTGTCGCTTGCCAACGACGTGCAGTACGGCCTGACCGGTTACCTCTGGACCGGCGACGTCACCCGCGCCTTCCGCTTCACCGACGCGCTGGAAGCCGGGATGATCTGGGTCAATTCCGAAAACGTCCGGCATCTGCCGACGCCCTTCGGCGGCGTCAAAAGCTCCGGCATCGGCCGCGACGGCGGCGACTGGTCCTTCGATTTCTACATGGAAACCAAAAACATCGCTTTCGCCACCGCAGCACACGCAATCCAGAAACTCGGCGGCTGAGACCGGCACCTTGACGCCTGTTTCGCCGCATCTGACACATTGAGGAGGAAACCCATGCCTTTGCCGACACCCAATCTCCACCCGCCGTTCAACATCGTGCGCTTGAGCCACGTCGAACTGGCCGTCACCGATCTCGCCAAGTCACGCGCCTTTTATGTCGATACGCTCGGCCTGCAGGTGACCGACGAGACCGCCGACACCATTTACCTGCGCGCCATGGAAGAGCGCGGCCACCATTGCATCGTTCTGAAGAAGTCCGATACGGCGGTTGCCCGTGATCTCGGTTTCAAGGTCTACTCGGAAGACGATCTCGACAGGGCCGAGCACTTCTTCAAGACCAAGGACCTGCCGGTGGAATGGGTGGAGCGGCCCTACCAGTCGCGCACCTTCCGCACCCGCGATCCGCACGGCATTCCGCTGGAATTCTATTCCAAGATGGACCGCCTGCCGCCGATCCACCAGAAATACGCGCTCTACAAGGGCGTGAAGCCGCTGCGCATCGACCACTTCAACTGCTTCTCGCCGAACGTCGATGAGAGCGTCGCCTTCTACAACGAGATCGGCTTCCGGGTGACGGAATATACCGAGGATGCCGAAACCGGCCGCCTCTGGGCTGCCTGGACGCACCGCAAGGGCGGCGTCCACGACATCGCCTTCACCAACGGCCGCGGCCCGCGCCTGCACCACACCGCCTTCTGGGTGCCGACGCCGCTGAACATCATCGACCTGCTCGACCTGATGTCGACGAGTGGTTGGCTCGCCAACATCGAGCGTGGTCCCGGCCGCCACGGTATTTCAAACGCCTTCTTCCTCTATATCCGCGATCCGGACGGCCACCGCATCGAGATCTATTGCTCGGATTACCAGACGGTCGATCCGGACCTGGAGCCGATCAAGTGGGACCTCAAGGACCCGCAGCGCCAGACCCTGTGGGGCGCGCCGGCGCCAAAATCGTGGTTCGAGGAAGGCAGCCTGTTTGCCGGTGCCGAACCGCGCGAATCGATCCTCAAGGCACAGCCGATCGTGGCGCCTTGAGGTGCTGGCTAACACTCCCCTCACCCTGGTCCTCTCCCCGAGGAGAGAGGGGACTGGAGTGCTCGGCGGAGCCACACCACTTTCTCCCCAGCGGGGAGAAGGTGCCGGCAGGCGGATGAGGGGCTTCCGGCCCACATAAAGACATCAGGAAAGCGAGGCGCAGATGGCCAGAATTTTGAGTTTTTCGACCGCCAGCGGCAGCGGTTACGGTTTGCTGAAGCAAGACGGCGTCGTCGATCTGTCGGCGCGACATGGCAAGACCTGGCCGACCCTGCGCGAGGTGATCGAGGCCGGTGCGTTGACGCGGCTTGCCGAAGAGGGCGAAAGCCTGGCCGCCGATGTGCCGCTCTCCGAGATCACCTACGAAATCCCGATCCCTTCGCCGGAAAAGATCATCTGCGTCGGCGTCAATTTTCCCGACCGCAACGAGGAATACAAGGATGGGCAGGCAGCCCCCTCCAATCCGTCGCTGTTCATCCGCTTCCCGCGCTCCTTTACCGGCCATGACCGGCCGCTGATCCGCCCGCCGGAAAGCCCGCAGCTCGATTACGAAGGCGAGATCGTCATCGTCATCGGCAAGGGTGGCCGCCGCATCGCCGAAAAGGATGCGCTCGACCATGTCGCTGCGCTCTCGCTCTGCAATGAAGGCACGATCCGCGACTGGGTGCGCCACGCCAAGTTCAACGTCACCCAGGGCAAGAACTTCGATGCGACCGGCTCGATCGGTCCCTGGCTGGTGCCGTTCACCGACGAAAGCCAGCTTGCCGACATCCAGCTGACGACACGCGTCAATGGGGAGGTGCGCCAGCAGGACCGCACCAGCCGGATGATCTTTTCCTTCCGCAAGATCATCAATTACATCTCCACCTTTACAACGCTGGTGCCGGGCGACGTCATCGTCTGCGGCACGCCGACCGGGGCGGGCGCCCGCTTCGATCCGCCGATCTGGCTGAAACCGGGCGATGTGGTCGAGGTGGAGGCCGACGGCATCGGCATCCTTCGCAACACGATTGCCGACGAAAAGGTCTGAGCCATGCTGACGAAAGACGAGATCGCAGCCGCCGCCACAGCACTTGACGGAGCCGAAAAGAGCCGCAGGCAGATCGGCCTGCTGTCGCTGAAACACCCCGACATGACGATGGACGATGCCTATGCGGTGCAGGCCGCCTGGGTGAAGCAGAAGATCGCCTCCGGCCGCAAGGTGATCGGCTGGAAGATCGGCCTGACCTCCAAGGCGATGCAATATGCGCTGAACATCGACATTCCCGATTCCGGCGTGCTGTTCGACGACATGGGGTTCGAGGACGGCGCCGTTATCCCTGCCGACCGTTTCATCCAGCCGCGCATCGAGGCGGAAATCGCCTTCGTGATGAAGGCGCCGCTGAAGGGGCCGAACGTTTCAATCTTCGACGTGCTGAACGCCACGGATTACATCACTCCGGCGCTGGAGATCCTCGACACCCGCATCCTGCGCGTCGATCCCGAGACGAAGAAGGCGCGCAGCATCGTCGATACGATCTCCGACAATGCCGCCAATGCCGGCATCGTCATCGGCGGTCGGCAGATGCGGCCGGACCAGATCGACATGCGCTGGATGGGCGCCATCGTTTCCCGTAATGCAGAAGTCGAGGAAACCGGGCTCGGCGCCGGCGTGCTCAATCATCCCGCCCGCGGCATCGCCTGGCTTGCCAATCGGCTGGCGCACTATGGCGATGGCATCGAGGCCGGGCAGATCGTGCTCGCCGGCTCGTTCATCCGGCCGGTCGAAGCCCGCCACGGCGATACGATCAATGCCGATTTCGGGCCTTACGGCACGATTGCCTGCCATTTTCTTTAAGTTCTGCCGGTATTCCAGTCCGCTGGAATGGCGCGTTAGGAGGTTTTCATGCCGGCTCCCAAAAACCTGTTCAAAGCTGCGTTGAAGGAAGGCCGCGCCCAGATCGGCCTGTGGCAGGCGCTTGCCAGCCCCTATACGGTGGAGATCAGCGCCGGCGCCGGTTACGACTGGCTGCTGCTCGATGGCGAACACGCGCCGAACGACGTGCCGATGCTGGTCGCCCAGCTTCAGGCGATGAAGGGCACGGCGTCGCATGCGGTCATCCGGCCGCCGGTCGGCGAGACCTATATCGTCAAGCAGCTTCTCGATATCGGGGCGCAGACGCTGCTGATCCCGATGGTCGACAGTGCCGAACTGGCCGAAGCAATGGTCAGGGCCGTTCGTTATCCTCCCCACGGCGTGCGTGGCGTCGGCGCCTCGCTGGCGCGTGCCTCGGCTTTCAGCCGCATTCCCGACTATCTGCAGACGGCCAATGACGAAATCTGCCTGTTGCTGCAGGTGGAAAGCCGCGCTGGAATTGCCAATCTCGACGCGATCGCTATGACTGAGGGCGTCGACGGCGTGTTCATCGGCCCGGCGGATCTTGCCGCCGACATGGGTTATCTCGGCAAGCCGGGCGCCCCGGAGGTGCAGGCAGCGGTCGAGGACGCGCTGAAACGCATCCAGGGACATGGCAAGGCGGCCGGTATCCTCACGGCCGATCAATCGCTCGCCAAACGGTATCTCGAACTCGGCGCGACCTTCGTTGCCATCGGTTCGGATGTCGGCGTGCTGGCCAACGCTACGGCCAAGCTGCTTGCCGACTTTCACAAGGCCACCGCCGCGGCGCCCGGGCAATCCATAGACGCAAAGGTCTATTAAGGGCGCCGATGACCGGTGGGCGGATGGCTTCGGTTCGCGGCATGCCATGACCGTCGAAAAATTCATGACTTCAATTGTCATATTATCTTGCTGATGCCGGCGATTTGGTTCACAAAGGCGCTACCAGCGGGATGACGGGCGCGGCCATGGGTTTCAGCAGACCGAATATCGATGTCGAAGAGGCAAACCTCGGCGAAGGCGGCATCGAAGCCGCCAAGGCCCAGCTGGATGCGGCGTTCAGCCTCTATTACCAGGAGATCCGGCGTAGCTCGGCAACAACGACCGCTACCAGACGCAATTCGATTTTTCCGGCCCCGTCGCCGGCAATGACGAGTTGCTCTATCGCCTCACCGGTGTCGGCCGATTGAGCGACACGGAAATCGAGGCCGTCCCGGATGATCGGGCTTTCTTCGCGCCCGCCCTGACCTGGAAGCCGGACGAAGACACGAAGTTCACGCTGCTCGGCGAATATTCCGCCTCCAAAAGCGGCGGCAATCCGGCCTATTACAACGACAGCTACGGACACGTCAGCAACTACATCAACGGCGACCCGGCCTTCACCGACCTGATCCACAAGCAGGGCCGCATCGGCTACGAATTCGAACACAAGTTCAACGACACCTTTACCTTCCGCCGGAATGCCCGCTTCTCGACCCAGGATATCGACGCGAAATACACCTATATCTGGCGCAGGAACCCGGCCGACCCGACCCTGCTCGATCGCGGCGCCGGCCGCGACATCCAGCGCCTGAACAGCTTGGTCATCGATACGCAGTTCGAAAGCCGCTTCGATACCGGCCCTCTGGACCACACGCTGCTGGCCGGGCTCGATATCACCACCGTGCGTTACAATGCGCTCTCCGGCACGGGCGATATCGCGCCGCTCGATACGCTCGATCTGAATTACGGCGATCCCATCACCTCGCCGACGCTGACGTCGAAGGTGCACCAGAGCCAAGTGCAGACCGGTATCTACTTGCAGGACCAGATCCGTTATGACGCCTGGACCCTGACGCTCGGCGGCCGCTACGATTGGGTATCGACCGATACCGACAACACCGACCTTTCCTCCGGCGCTCTGGATTCGCTCGACCAGACGGACGGGGAGTTTTCGGGCAGGATCGGTCTTACCTACGAAACCTCCTTCGGTGTCGCGCCTTATGCCAGCTATTCGACGGCATTCTCGCCGAATGTCGGCTTCAACAAGACGACCAATGCGCCGTTCAAACCGACGACCAGCACCCAGGAAGAAATCGGCGTCAAATATCTGCTGCCGGATGCCAATGTCATGCTGACGGCGGCCGTTTTCAACATCGACCAGGAAAACGGCCTGTTCTACGAGGCATCGCATACCGGCACCGTGCAGGTGCAGCGCGGCAAGCTGCGTTCGAAAGGCGTAGAGCTGGAAGCGACCTCGACGCTCGACAACGGCCTGTCGTTTACCGCCGCCTATACCTACACGGATCTCAGGATCCTCGAAGGGCCGAGCAACACCATCGACAACTATGTATCGAGCGTGCCGTTCCATTCCGCTTCGGCCTGGGTCGATTACACGGCCCCGGATGACAGCCCGCTCCATGGCTGGAGCGGCGGTTTTGGCGCACGTTTTGCCGGGTCGAGCTACGGCGACGATACCAACACGCTGAAGAATACCGGCCGGACCTTCTTCGACGCGGCGCTACGCTATGATTTCGCCGCGCTGAATTCGAAATTCGACGGCGTCAAGCTGCAGATCAACGCGACAAACATCTTCAACCGTCAGGATACGACCTGCACATCCGGTTATTGCTACCGGGATCAGGACCGGACGGTCATCGGTTCGTTACGATATACATGGTGAGTGGCATGGGGAAGACTTTTCATAATGTGACGGTAGCCCGGCATCAGGTTCTGACGCCGGGCATGGTCCGCTTGACCTTCGCGGGCGAAGAGCTTGCGGATTTCCGGCCGACCGGCATCGGGGACGAATATCTCCGGCTGTTCTTCCCCAATGAGGAAACCGGCGAAGTCGTGTTGCCGATCATCGACGGCCAGGGCAATTGGAGTTACCAGGACGGCAAGCCGCCGGTGCGCTGCGCCACCTACACCGTCCGCCGCTTCGATGCCGACGGCCGGGAGATCGATATCGACTTCGTCGTGCATGAGGGCGGCGTCGCCAGCGAATGGGCCCAGAAGGCCCGCCCCGGCGATCCGATGATCATCAACAATCCGCGCGGCCTGTATGCGCCGCCGGAGGATTTCGCCTGGCAACTGCTGATGTGCGATGCGACAGGCCTGCCCGCTCTTGCGCGGATCCTGGAGGAGACGCCGCGGCACGTCACCTCGCGCCTCATCATCGAGGTTGCCGGGCCGCAGGACCAGCAGGCGCTTCCCGCCCATCCGGGCGCGACGGTGACCTGGCTGCATGGCGGCAACGGCATGGCCCCAAGCCGCCTGCACGAGGTGATGCTGGCGCTGAAACTGCCGCCGGCACCCGGCTATATCTGGGTGGCCGGCGAGCAGAAAGCCGTGCGCGCCATCCGCAAATATGTCCGTCAGGACCTGAAGCTGCCGGCCGAACGCTACAAGCTCGTCGCCTACTGGATCGAAAAGCGCCAGGAATGGGATGCCGCCTGGGAAGCGCTCGATGCGGATGTGAAGCAGCAGATCGAAGCCGCCTGGTCTTCCGGCCGCAACGAGGAAGAGATCCGCGACGAGGTGGAAGCCACGCTGGAGAAATACCGGTTGTGACCCTGTCTTTCGGCCATCCGGTCCACGAAGACGGCGACTATCCCCGGTGGCTGCGCCGCACCGACCTCGCTATTTCCCTGGCGATGCTGGCCGCCATCTGCCTGCTGAGCCTGGCGGTCGGCGCCCAGCCGATGTCGCCCGGACGGGTGATCGCCGCCCTGGTCACCGATCCGCCGACGGACGATTACGCCGTGGTCAGCGGATTGTGAATGCCGCGGACGCTTCTTGGCATCGTCGCTGGCATGGCGCTCGGTGTCGCAGGGGCGCTGATGCAGGCCGGCATCGTCACGGCTTTTGTCGGGGCGCCCATGCTGATCCTGCTCGCCAACAATCGCCGGATGAAACGGTCGTGACCGGCGCTCCGAACCGGGATTCGCCGATCGATTTTGGCCGGCCGCTCGTTGGCCTGCGCCTTTTCGGCGGCAGGTTGTCCGGGCGCTGCTACCTGCGCACGCTTGGCGTCGGCGTCGCGATCATGGCGGCGGCACTGCTGGTGGCGCTTGCGTTTTGCATCGGCGTTATCCTGCTCTTGCGGGCAAATCCGCCAGCCTGGCCGACATGCGCGACGGCCAGTTCGTGCTGTGGAGCCGCAAGACGGCGTCCGGCCGTTTCCTCGCCGGCCTCGGCTGCCGCCTTCCCGAGCACCTCGAACGACTGGCGACGGCCGCCGGCTGGATCCATATCAGTTTCGAAAAGGCCGGCGACATCGACCTCGACGCCGTGCTCTGGCCGAACGGCAAGCGTGAGGATGTCGAAGCCGTCCCGACCTATCGCCGGCTGCGGCTTTTCCGGGAAAACCGCTCGATCTGGCTCGACGACAATGAACGCGTGCTTTCAGCGGCCTTGTGGTTCCAGAGCCCGCTATCGATCCGTTTTGCCGCCGAGCCGGTGGCGCGACGGCTGGCGCAGGTGCTGTCCCCGACCTGATGCCGGGATTTCCGGCGAGACGCTTGATTCTCCCGGCGCAGGCGTTACCCTTCCGCCGACAGATCCGGCCGGAGCATGCCTTGGTTTCAGGGCGAGGCCGGCCTGCTCGAGGAGAAAATCGCGTGATGAGCCGCATCATTGCCTGGGCGTTTGCCGCTCTGTTCCTGGTATCGGCGGAAAGCCGCGCCCATGGCTTGCGGCCGCCGGCGGATACGTCGGGCATCGCCATCACGCCGATCTCGCATGGCCAGATGGCGGTGATTGCCGACTACCGCAACCAGATCCACGTGCTTGCGTCCTGGACGGCCGAGCGCGACGTGACCGTCGCCAAGTTGCTCGATTTCAGCCGGCAGCAATATGCCCGCTGCCTGTGGGGCTGGGTTCCGGGCAGCGTGACGGATGAGGCAAGCCCGTTCAACGAATGCAGCCACGCCTATCTGGCGGCGGACCAGGCCATGCTGCTGCGCATTCGCGACGGCGGCTACTGGCCGGAGATCACCAGCGAATTGTTCGACAAGATCGAGAGGCAGATGGTTCGCAAAGGATCGTCGCTGGTGTTATGCGCTTTCAGCGCCGCGGCGTTCAACACCGCCAGCCTGATCGGGCCGCACTGGATCGACGTGCTGTACCACCTGCCGAGCCTGCTGACGGTCGCCCTGCTGGCTTTGGCGGTGCTCGCCGGCTTGGTGATCGTGGTGATGCGCCTGCGTGCGTCGGAGGAAGGCGATGCTGTGGCAGGAAAGATAAGCGAGCAGGCGACGCCCGGTCCATGAGGCTTGCCGGGACGCTCCACCACTGGAGCGCCCCGATCGGAGGTCTATGGCTTAGCCAGCCTTGGCAAGGTCGCCGGCTTTCGGGTCGTAGACCCGGCCGAAGCGGTTGGTGATGACGTCGGACAGGCTCATTTCTTCCTGGCGGACGAAGCCGCGGGCCGGCAGCTTGCCGGTGGCCAGGAGGTCGAGCACGGTGGTGATGCCCGCCGCCGTGGTGACCTGGATGGCGCTCATCTTCTTTCCGGCGATGACGGTGGCGTAGACCTTGTTGGCATAGGTCTCCTGCAGGTAACGGCCGTCCTTCCAGCCGCAGACGGTGACGAAGATCACCACGACATCCTGCATCGTCGCCGGCAGGGCGTTCTCGAAGAGATCCTTGAGAACGTCGCGGCGGTTCTTGAGATTGAGGTCGTTCAGCAGCGCCTTGACGATGGCCTGGTGGCCGGGATAGCGGATCGTGCGGTAATTCATCGTCCGCACCTTGCCTTCCAGCGACTTGGCGAGCGTCCCGAGGCCGCCGGAGGTGTTGAAGGCCTCGTAGGTCACGCCGTCGAGCGAGAATTCCTCGCGCTCTTCCATGGCCGGCACGGTGACCAGCCGGCCTTCGACGATGGCTTCGCAGGGCTCGATATACTCGTTGATCAGCCCGTCCGTGCTCCAGGTGAGATTGTAGTTCAGGGCATTGGACGGATATTGCGGCAGGGCGCCGACGCGCATGCGCACGCTGTCGAGCTTGTCGAAATGACGGGTCAGGTCATTGGCGACGATCGAGATGAAGCCGGGCGCCAGGCCACATTGCGGTATGAGCGCGGAGTTCGCCTTTGCGGCAAGGGCTTCGACCTTGCGGGTGGTGGCGACGTCTTCGGTGAGATCGAGATAATGCACGCCGGCTTCGACGGCGGCTTCGGCCACGGCGCCGGTGAGATGGAAGGGGGCGGCCGACAGGACGGCGAACTTGCCGGTCAGCACGGCGACGAGGGCAGCGTGGTCGGTGATGTCGAGCGCGGCGACGGAAATTGCCGGATGCTCATCGAGGCCAGCCAGGTGCGCTTGGCTGCGGTCGACGATGGTGACGCGATAATCGCCGGATGCGGCCAGCATCATGGCGATTGCCCCGCCGATCTTGCCTGCGCCAATGACTGCGATGTCTTTCATGAAAACGGCCCCTCTTGCCTCGTGCGTTTGCAAAAGGATGCGAGCATGTTATGTCGATTCATAGCTGCGGTTTGGGATATTCGCCGTAGATAATTATGCAAAACGACGAGAAGATTCGGCAGAATGCAGATCACGGACAAAGATCGCGAGCTTTTGGCGCTGCTGGGCGAAAACGCCCGCCTTCCGGTGGCGACGCTGGCCCGACGGCTCGGCCTGTCGCGCACGACGGTGCAGGCCCGCATCGAGCGTCTGGAGCGGGAAGGGGTGATCGCCGGTTACGGCCTGCGGCTGTCGGAAGCCTATCTGGCCGGCCTGATCCGCGCCCATGTGCTGATCACCATTGCGCCGAAAGCCCTGTCGGCGGTGACAGCGGAGCTGGCCGCCATCGGCGAGGTGACGGCGCTGCATTCCGTCAACGGTCCCTACGACCTGATTGCAATCATCGCCGCGCCGTCGATTGCCGAACTCGACCGACTGATCGACCGTATCGGCGAACTCGCCGGCGTCGAGCGCACCTTGTCGTCGATCATCCTGTCGACCCGGATCGCCCGGTAAGCTGGTTCGTGGCCGTGTGGATGGCTGTCGTTTGAGCTTTTGGGGTTGCCCCGCCGGCCGCAATGGTACAATCGGGGAGCAATCTGTTCCAGAAGGGGTAGCCGTATTGGCAACCGACAAGTCCAGCCAGGCAGGTTCATGCCTTGCGATCCTGCTCGACGACAGCCCGCCGCGGGCGGCGGCATTTATCGTGACGATCTACGGCGATGTGGTGGAGCCGCGTGGCGGCGCGACCTGGATCGGCAACCTGATCGAGATCTGCGCTGCGGTCGGCATCAGCGAAACGCTAGTGCGCACGGCGGTCTCGCGCCTCGTTTCCGCCGGGCAATTGTCCGGCGAGCGTGACGGGCGGCGCAGTTTTTACCGGCTGGCGGCACCGGCGCGGGCGGAATTCGCGGCGGCGGCGAGCCTGTTGTTCGGTCCGCCGGAAGTGCCGGACTGGCATTTCGTGCAACTGACAGGGCCTTCGCCCGACGAGGCGATGCAGAAGCTTGAGCGGGCGGGACATGCACGGCTTGGGCCACGGCTGGCTGTCGGCGCCCGTCCCCTTCCCCGCATTCCGGAGGCGGTGGTTTTTCGCGCCGAGGTCGTCTCAGGCGAGGCTGCCCTTGGGGATTTTGCCGCCGATCACTGGGATCTTGCCCCGCATATCGAGGCCTACCGCAGTTTCCTCGACCGGTTCGGCCGGTTTTCGGCCTGCCTCGCTGCCAACATGCCGCTGTCGCCGGCCGATTGCCTGGTGGGGCGCCTGCTGCTCGTCCACGAATACCGGCTGGCGCTGCTGCGCGATCCGCGCCTGCCGCGGATGGCATTACCTGCCGATTGGCCGGGCGAGGAGGCGCGGCGGCTCTTTGTACAGCTCTACCTGCAGCTTTCCGCCCGGGCGGACCGGCATGTCGCCCACTCCTTCCTGACGGCAGATGGCGCCTTGGCGGAAGTGACCGAAGCAACGTCCCAGCGCCTCGTTTCGCTCCAGGCTGGCGCCTGAGCACCCGTTGCGGATGATTTTTCGGCTCGATTGACCTTGGATGTGCTATGATCTGTCAACGCATCGGCAAACATCACAGAAATTGGAGAAAGGCGGATTGATTTGTGATGTTTCAACTGCTAAATAGATAACCGATCGGTCGGTTAATTTTGGGAGATGGTTGACCGAGCCAGGTGTCATGGGAGGAAATTGCGTGTCTCAAGCCTTTATCTGCGATGCCGTTCGCACACCCATCGGCCGTTACGGCGGGGCGTTGTCATCGGTGCGCGCCGATGATCTGGCCGCCGTTCCGCTGGCTGCCTTGGCCGAACGCAATCCGCAGGTCGACTGGTCGAAGGTCGATGATGTCGTCTACGGCTGCGCCAACCAGGCCGGCGAAGACAACCGCAATGTCGGCCGCATGGCCGTGCTCCTCTCCGGCCTGCCGCTGTCCGTTCCCGCCACGACGATCAACCGTCTCTGCGGTTCCGGCATGGATGCCGTCGGCATGGCGGCGCGGGCGATCCGCGCCGGCGATTGCGATCTGGTCATTGCCGGCGGTGTCGAGAGCATGAGCCGCGCCCCCTTCGTCATGCCGAAGGCGGAAGCGGCCTTTTCCCGCAGCAACGCGGTCTATGACACCACCATCGGCTGGCGTTTCGTCAACCCGAAGATGAAGAAGGCGTTCGGCGTCGATTCCATGCCGGAGACGGCGGATAACGTCGCGGCCGATTTTGCCGTCACCCGCGCCGACCAGGACGCGTTTGCCGCCCTGAGCCAGGCGCGCTGGGCGGCGGCCGATCAGGCCGGCATCTTCGCTGATGAGATCGTGCCGGTTCGTGTTGCGCAAAAGAAGGGCGATCCGCTGGTCGTCGATCGCGACGAGCATCCCCGCCCCGGCACGACGGCCGAGCAGCTCGCCAGGCTCAAGGGCGTCAACGGCCCGGACCTGAGTGTCACCGCCGGCAATGCGTCCGGCGTCAATGACGGCGCCGCCGCCCTGCTCATCGCCAGCGAGGCGGCTGCGAAGGCGCAAGGGCTGCAGCCGAAGGCGCGCATCGTTGCCATGGCTGCGGCCGGAGTCGAGCCGCGCATCATGGGCGTCGGCCCCGTTCCGGCCGCGCGCCGGGTGCTGGAGCGCACCGGTCTGTCGCTTGGCCAGATGGACGTCATCGAGCTCAACGAGGCTTTTGCCGCGCAGGCGCTTGCGGTGCTGCGCGATCTCGGGCTGCCGGACGACGCGGCCCATGTCAACCCGAACGGCGGCGCGATCGCCATGGGCCATCCGCTCGGCATGAGCGGCGCCCGGCTCGTGATCACTGCCAGCTACCAGCTTCACCGCCAGGGCGGCCGCTATGCACTTTGCATGATGTGCATCGGCGTCGGCCAGGGCATCGCCATGATTCTCGAGCGCGTCTGACGCGTTCCGCAAAGAGGAGACGACCATGTATGCACAGATGGTGAAGACGGACAGCGCCCGCGTCCGATCGCTCGACGAGATGGACCCGGTGGAGCGCGCCTTCCAGGAACGCATCGATGCCGGCCAGAAGATCGAGCCGAAGGAATGGATGCCGGAAGGTTATCGCAAGACGCTGGTCCGCCAGATCAGCCAGCACGCCCATTCCGAGATCGTCGGCCAGCTTCCCGAAGGCAACTGGATCACCCGTGCACCCACCTTGGAACGCAAGGCGATCCTGCTCGCCAAGGTGCAGGACGAGGCGGGCCACGGCCTCTACCTCTATTGCGCCGCCGAAACGCTCGGCGTCAGCCGCGACGAGATGTACGAGCAGCTGCATTCCGGCAAGGCGAAATATTCCTCGATCTTCAACTATCCGACGCTGACCTGGGCCGATATCGGCGCCATCGGCTGGCTGGTCGACGGCGCGGCGATCATGAACCAGGTGCCGCTGCAGCGCTGTTCGTATGGCCCGTACTCCCGGGCCATGGTGCGCATCTGCAAGGAGGAAAGCTTCCACCAGCGCCAGGGTTACGACGTGCTGATGAAGATGGTGAAGGGCACGCCGGCACAGAAGGCCATGGTGCAGGACGCGCTGAACCGCTGGTGGTGGCCGTCGCTGATGATGTTCGGTCCCTCGGACGACGCTTCGGTACACTCCGCCCAGTCGATGGCCTGGAAGATCAAGCAGAACTCGAACGACGAGTTGCGCCAGAAATTCGTCGACCAAACGGTGCCGCAGGCCGAATATCTCGGCCTCACCGTTCCCGATCCCGACCTCAAGTGGAACGCGGAAAAGGGCGGCTACGACTTCGGCGAGCCGGACTGGCAGGAGTTCTTCAACGTCATCGCCGGCAACGGCCCCTGCAACGCCGAACGTCTCAACGCCCGCAAAAAGGCCTGGGACGACGGCGCCTGGTTCCGCGACGGGCTGGTCGCCCATGCGGAAAAGGCGGCCTCGCGCCGGCAGGCCGCGCGGATTGCCGCCGAATAAGCCCGTTACCAACGAACAAAACGCGGACGATCCTCGGCATGTGCCGGGATCGCCGCATGCCAGGGAGTGAAATACATGTCCAGCGAATGGCCCCTCTGGGAAGTCTTCATCCGCGGCCAGCACGGCCTCAACCATCGCCATGTCGGCAGCCTGCATGCGCCCGATGCGGAGATGGCGATCCACAATGCCCGCGACGTCTATACCCGCCGCAACGAAGGCGTCAGCATCTGGGTGGTGCGCTCGAGCGAGATCACCGCCAGCGCGCCGTCCGAAAAAGGACCGCTGTTCGACCCGTCCAACTCCAAGGTCTACCGTCACCCGACCTTCTTCGACATTCCGGACGAAGTGGGGCATATGTGATGGCGACCGCGACACTTGATCCGGCGGTCGACCAGGCCGCGCTCTTCGAATTCCTGTTGCGTTTGGGCGACAATGCGTTGATCCTCGGTCATCGCGTGTCAGAATGGTGCGGCCATTCGCCGGCGCTGGAAGAGGATATCGCGCTCTCCAACACCGCACTCGACCTGATCGGCCAGACGCAGCTCTGGCTGGGCCTGGCCGGTGAGGTGGAAGGCAAGGGCCGCTCGGCCGACACCCTCGCCTATCTGCGCGACGGTTTCGAATTCCGCAACATCCTGCTGGTCGAGCGCCCGAACGGCGATTTCGGCAAGACGCTGATGCGGCAATTCCTGTTCGACGCCTGGCATTTCCTGATGCTGAAGGCATTGAAGGGCTCCACGGACCGGCGCATTGCCGAGATCGCCGAAAAGGCCTCGAAGGAAGTCGCCTACCATCTCGACCGCAGCCGCGATCTCGTCATCCGGCTCGGCGACGGCACGGCCGAAAGCCATCGCCGCATGCAGGAGGCGCTGGACGACCTCTGGGCCTTCACGGGCGAGATGTTCATGGGCGACGCCGTGGATGCAGCGTTGGCCGAGGCCGGCGTCGCGCCCACCCCGCACAGCCTGAAGGCCGGCTGGGACGAGATCATCGAGGAGACGCTCGCCGAAGCGACGTTGAAGACGCCTGCCGATGCCTACATGCACAAGGGCGGCCGGCGCGGCGTTCACACCGAGCATCTGGGCTTCATCCTCGCCGAATTGCAATTCCTGCAGCGCGCCTATCCTGGCGCAACCTGGTAGGAGGCGGCGATTATGGCGACAGCGCTGCGTCCTTCCGTCGACCAGGTCTGGCAGTGGCTGGCCGAGGTGCCGGACCCGGAGATCCCGGTGATTTCGCTCACCGACCTCGGCATTATCCGCAACGTTGCCTGGCAGGACGACACGCTGGTGGTAACGGTGACACCGACCTATTCGGGCTGTCCCGCCACCACGGTGATCAACCTCGATATCGAAACGGCGCTCACCGGCCACGGCATCGAAAAGCTGCGCCTCGAACGCCAGCTTTCGCCGGCCTGGACGACCGACTGGGTCACCGCCGAGGGCCGGGAGAAGCTGCGCGAATACGGCATCGCCCCGCCGGTCGACGGTACTGCGGCCGACGGCCTGCTGATGAAGCGCATCGACCGGCTCGGCGGCCGCTCCAACCTGACGATCGCCTGTCCGCGCTGCGGATCGGCCAACACCGAAAAGATCAGCCAGTTCGGCTCCACCCCCTGCAAGGCCAGCTATCGCTGCACCGACTGTCTGGAGCCTTTCGATTATTTCAAGTGCATCTGACCCTACGCAAAGGACGAGGCATGGCACGTTTTCATTCCCTTACGGTTACCGAGGTTCGCCGCGAAACGCGCGATGCCGTGGTCGTGACGCTGATCCCCTCCGAGGAGGATCGCGGCACCTTCGATTTCACCCAGGGCCAGTACCTGACCTTCCGCCGGAAGTTCGAGGACGAGGAACTGCGCCGTTCCTATTCGATCTGCGCCGGGCGTGACGAGGGTGTGCTGAAGGTCGGCATCAAGCGCGTCGACGGCGGCTGCTTCTCCACCTGGGCGAACGAGAACTTGAAGGCCGGCGACACGCTGGAAGCGATGCCGCCGATGGGCGCCTTCTTCACGGCACTGGAGCCGGAGGTGGCAAAACACTATCTCGGTTTTGCCGGCGGCAGCGGCATCACGCCGCTGCTGTCGATCATCAAGACGGTGCTGTCGCGCGAGCCGCGGGCGCGCTTCACCCTCGTCTACGCCAACCGGCAGATCAGCTCGATCATGTTCCGCGAGGAGCTGGAGGATCTGAAGAACCTCTATCTCGGCCGTCTCTCGGTGCTGCATGTGCTGGAGAGCGAAGCGCAGGACATTGACCTGTTCACCGGCCGCGTCGATGCCGACAAGTGTGCGGCGTTGTTCAAGAGCTGGATCGACATTAAGTCGGTTGCGACGGCCTTCATCTGCGGGCCGGAACCGATGATGCTGGCGATTGCCGCGGCATTGCGTTCGCACGGCCTGCGCGACGAGCAGATCAAGTTCGAGTTGTTCGCATCCTCGCAGCCGGGCCGCGCCCGCCGCAAGACGGAGCAGGCGGCCGGCGGCGACCAGGCGGCGACCTGTGAGGCGACGGTGACGCTCGACGGCGCCACCCGCACCTTCCGTTTTCCCAAGCACGGCCAGAGCCTGCTCGACGCGGCGCTCGAAAACGCCATGGACGCGCCATATGCCTGCAAGGCGGGTGTCTGTTCCACCTGTCGCGCCAAGGTGATCGAAGGCGAGGTAGAGATGGAAACCAACCATGCGCTGGAGGATTACGAGGTGCGTCAGGGCTACGTGCTGACCTGCCAGTGCTACCCGCTCACCGACCGCGTCGTCGTCAGCTACGACCAGTGATCATCGCCTTCGGCCAAGGGAGAGACAGCATGTCGGATACACTACCGATCGAGGATTATCTGGCGCAGGGCGGCGTGCTTTCGTCGCCCGCCAACGTGCCGCCGCGCTATCGCGGCGAGTTGCTGCGGTTGATGGCGAGTTTTGTCGACAGCGAGCTTGCCGGCTCCGCCGGTTTTGCAGATACGATCAACGATGCGCCGGGCATCCAGGAACGGATCGCCGCTGCCCGCATCGTGCTTGAAAAGACCGACCACGCCGGCCGGGTGCTGGAAATCATGGAGAGTTTCGGCGCCGATGGCGACCGGTATGCCGTGCATCACCCGTGGGCCGACCGCCTGCCCCGCGATGCCGATATCGGCGCTGCGCGGCAGGGCGGCGACATGCGTCTTTCCGTCTTCCACTATCCGTTGCTCGGCTGGATCGATGCGGTGGTCATGAACGTGCTGATGGGCCATGCCAGCGTCATCCAGCTCAAGGAACTTTCGCGGGTATCCTACCAGCCGCTCGCCGAAGTGTTCCGCGCCATCCTGCCGCGCGAGCAGCGTCATGCCGAGCTTGGACTTGCCGGTCTTGCGCAGATCGCCGAAACCGAGGGCGGGCGGGAAGCTGCGCGCGCTTCCATCGATTACTGGCATCCCCGTGTCGCTGAAAGTTTCGGCCACTCTGGATCGAAGCGGTTCGAGACGCTGTCGCGTTTCGGCCTGCGGCATACTCCCAACGAGACCCTGTCCGCTACCTGGCAGGCGGAGGTCGATATAAAGCTTGCCGCGCTGAACCTGAACTGAGCGATCCCACGCACGGGCGAAGCGGTTTGCGTGAAGAATTACAGGAAGGATAACGAAATGAACGTCATGGCAACCCGGCCGCGCCGGCTCGAAAGCTATGTCCACGGCGCATGGGCCGCAGGTGCGCGCGAAGGCGTGCCGCTGCTCGACGCCTCGACCGGCGCGCCGGTGGCCTTCATCGATTCCAGCGGCATCGACTTCAAGGCCGTGCTTGGCTACGGCCGCGAGACCGGCGGCCCGGCATTGCGGCGCCTGTCCTTCCACGAGCGGGCGGCGATGCTGAAAGCGCTCGGCCAAAAACTTCTGGATTTCAAGGAAGAATTTTACGCGCTGTCGGCGGCGACGGGTGCGACCAAGGCCGACAGCTGGGTCGATATCGACGGCGGTATCGGTACGCTGCTTTCTTATGCCTCCAAGGGACGGCGGGAACTGCCGAATACCCGCGTGCTGCTCGATGGCGACGTCGAGCCGCTGTCGAAGGACCAGACCTTTTCGGCGCAGCACATCCTGAGCCCGCTGCAGGGTGTGGCCGTCCATATCAACGCCTTCAACTTCCCCTGCTGGGGTATGCTCGAAAAGCTGGCGCCGACGCTGCTCGCCGGGGTTCCCGCCATCGTCAAGCCCGCCAGCCAGACCGCCTATCTCACCGAACTGATGGTCCGGCGCATCATCGAGACCGGCATCCTGCCGGAAGGGGCGTTGCAATTGGTCTGCGGTTCGGTCGGCGATCTTTTGGATCATGTCGAAGGCCAGGATGCGGTGACCTTCACCGGTTCGGCGGCGACCGGCCGGCGGCTGAAGACCCACAAGGCGATTGTCGAAAATTCCGTGCGCTTCACCATGGAGGCCGACAGCCTCAACGCCGCAGTGCTCGGCCTCGATGCCGCGCCCGGAACGGAAGAGTTCGACCTCTTCGTCAAGGAAGTGGCGCGGGAAATGACGGTAAAGGCCGGGCAGAAATGCACAGCCATCCGCCGCGTCATCGCACCCCGCAGCTATAGCGAGGCGTTGATCGAAGCGCTGCGCGACCGTCTCGGCAAGACCGTTCTCGGCAATCCGGCCGAAGAGACGGTTCGAATGGGGCCGCTCGCCAGCCTGGACCAGCGCGAAGAGGTCCGCGCCCGCATTCGCGATCTGTCAGCCGATGCCGAGATCGTCGCCGGCGATCCGGCCAATCCGAGCATAACCTCCGGGGATGCCGTTGCCGGCGCCTTCCTCAATCCCGTGCTGCTCTATTGCGATAAACCGGGCTCGGCGCAGGCCATCCATGATGTCGAGGCTTTCGGCCCGGTCAGCACCGTGATGCCTTACGATACGGCTGATGAAGCGGTCGATCTTGCCCGTCGCGGCAAGGGCAGCCTGGTGGCCTCCGTCTTCACCAACGATCCGGCTTTCGCCGAGGAAGTGGTGCTCGGCCTCGCGCCGTTCCACGGCCGCGTCATGATCGGCAACCGCGTGTCCGCCAAGACCTCCACCGGCCATGGTTCGCCGCTTCCGGGCCTCGTGCACGGCGGCCCCGGCCGGGCCGGCGGCGGCGAGGAACTGGGCGGTCTGCGCGGCGTCAAACACTATATGCAGCGCACCGCCATCCAGGGCGCGCCGACCCTGCTTTCGGCTGTCACCGGCCGCTGGTTGCCGGGGGCCGAGGCGCGTTCCGGCGGCGAGCATCCGTTCCGCAAGTCGCTCGCCGAACTGAAGATCGGCGACCAGCTGGTGACCGGCACGCGCACGGTGACGCTGGAGGATATCGAACATTTCGCCCATTTCACCGGCGACACGTTTTATGCCCATATGGACGAGGAAGCCGCCAGGGCCAATCCGTTCTTCGACGGCCGTGTGGCGCATGGCTACCTGATCGTCTCCTTCGCCGCCGGGCTGTTCGTCGATCCCGATCCGGGTCCGGTTCTGGCCAATTACGGCGTCGATAACCTGCGCTTCTTGACACCGGTCAATCCGGGCGACACGCTGCAGGTCCAGTTGACGTGCAAGGACATCAATCCGCGCGCCAGCGCCGAACACGGCGAAGTGCGCTGGGATTGCCGCGTCACCAACCAGACCGGCGCCACCGTCGCCCAGTACGACGTGCTGACGATGGTGGCCAAGACGAGAGAATAACACCGTGACGCCGATCGAGCAGGACCCCCGCCATCTGGAAATGACCGTGTTGATGACGCCCGACATGGCGAATTTCAGCGGCAAGGTCCATGGCGGCGCCCTGCTCAACCTGCTGGATCGTGTTGCCTTCTCCTGCGCCTCGCGCTTCTCCAAGCAGTATGTGGTGACGCTGTCGGTCGACCAGGTGATGTTCAAGGAGCCGATCCATGTCGGCGAACTCGTGACCTTCCGGGCCGCGATCAATCATGCCGGCCGCACCTCCATGGAGGTCGGCATCCGTGTCGAGGCGGAGAACATCCGCTCCGGTCAGCGCCGGCACACCAACTCGTGTTATTTCACCATGGTGGCGGTCGATGACGAGGGCCGGCCGGTAAAAGTGCCGGACTGCCGGCCGCTGACGCCGGTGGAAAACCGCCGCTACAAGGCCGCCGAGCTGCGGCGCACGCTGCGACGCGAATTCGCCGAGCGTCTGGAAAGCGTTGCCGCGACCGGCCGCGACGTCGAGAGGACGGGAGAGGATTGACGGCGCCGGGATCGGTCAGCGCACCGCCTTGACGCCTTCGAGGATCAGCGTGGTGGCGATGTCGGCATATTGGTCGCGGGTGATCGGACCGTCGGCGCGGAACCACATGTAGACCCAGTTCATCATGCCGAACAGCGACATGGTGACCGGCATCAACAGCGGCTTGTCCTTGGAGAGATCGGGATTGATATCCCTGATGACGCCGGAGAAACGCTTGACGATGCGGCGCTCGATCGCCTGCAGTTCCGTCAGCTGTTCCTGAGACAGGGCGCTGGTGCCGTTGAGCTGCACCTTGTGTTCGTTGTCCCTGCCTTCATAATTTTTCAGCACAGCCTTCACCAGCAGCCGTAGCCGGTCCTGCGGCAGAACGTCGGTGCGGTCGGCCGTTTCGATTGCGCTTTCGAGTTCGGTCAGGTGCGTGCGCACGATATCGAAGATCAGCGCGTCCTTGCTCGGATAATAGTGATACAGCAGCGCCTTCGAGACCTTGCTGTGCGAAGCGATCATCGACATGGAGGCCTTCTCCATGCCCACTTCCGCAAAGACGGTTGCGGCGCTTGCCAAAATGCCACGCTGTTTCTCTTCGAAATCGACTGCGCGTGTCCGTGCCATGTGTCCTGCTCTGCCTGTTCGCCGGCCCGACCGCGTTTCGGGAGGAGGGCAAGCCCTCCCCTTACGCCGTCAAGCCGGTACGGGGCTTGCCCGTCCTTTTCGATTCATTCCTTCGGGCGGTTGTCGACCACCCGCTTTGCCTTGCCTTCGGAGCGCGCCACGCCGCCCGGCGCGTGCACCAGCACCTTGGTGGTGACCCCGACCACGCTCTTGATATGGTGGATGAGTTCCTTCGCCGAGCCGGTGCGTGCACCCTCGTCCGCCGCTTCCAGCGTACATTCCACATGGATGGTCATGTTGTCCATGCGGCCGGCACGCGTCAGTTCGATCTGGAAGTGCGGCGCAAGCCCGCGACATTTGAGGATCTGCTCCTCGATCTGCGTCGGGAAGACGTTGACGCCGCGCAGGATCATCATGTCGTCGGAGCGGCCGGTGATCTTCTCCATGCGGCGCATCGAGCGGGCAGTGCCGGGCAGGAGGCGCGTCAGGTCGCGGGTGCGGTAGCGGATGATCGGCAGGCCTTCCTTGGTGAGCGTCGTGAACACCAGCTCGCCCATCTCGCCGTCCGGCAGCACGTCGCCGGTAACCGGGTCGATGATTTCGGGATAGAAATGGTCTTCCCAGATGTGCAGGCCGTCCTTGGTCTCGACGCATTCGTTGGCGACGCCCGGCCCCATGACCTCGGAGAGGCCGTAGATATCCACCGCATGCATGTCGAAGGCCTGTTCGATCTCTTCACGCATGGCGTTGGTCCACGGTTCGGCACCAAAAATGCCGACCGCAAGCGAGCTTTCGCGCGGATCGATGCCCTGGCGGCGGAACTCGTCGAGGATCGACAGCATGTAGGACGGCGTCACCATGATGATGCGCGGCTTGAAATCCTGCATCAGCGTCACCTGGCGCTCGGTCATGCCGCCGGAGATCGGCACGACGGTGCAGCCGAGTTTTTCGGCGCCGTAATGGGCGCCGAGGCCGCCGGTAAACAGGCCGTAGCCGTAAGCCACATGCACGATATCGCCGGCTCGGCCGCCGGAGGCGCGGATCGAGCGGGCGACCATGCCCGCCCAGGTATCGATGTCCTTCAGCGTGTAGCCGACGACGGTCGGTTTGCCGGTCGTGCCCGAGGAGGCATGGATGCGAGCCAGCTTCTCACGCGGCACGGCGAACATGCCGAACGGATAGGTATCGCGCAGGTCCTTCTTCGTCGTGAACGGGAACTTGGCGAGGTCCGACAGGCTGTTGAGATCGGAGGGATGCACGCCGGCCTGGTCGAAGCTCTGGCGGTAGAAGGGGGAATTTTCGTAGGCATGCGCCAGCGACCATTTCATGCGGTCGAGCTGCAGCGCCGAAATCTCGTCGCGCGAGGCGGTCTCGATCGGCTCGAGGTCGCCGGGACGGGGGGAAAGGTCTTCCATGAATGTCTCCTCCGAGAATGCTGGATGAAATGCCGGTCAGCCCTGCTCCGGCAGATGCGTACCCTTGACGGTGCGCGAGTGGCCGCGGAATTCCGCGATCTGATCGCCGTGCTGATTGGTGATGTGGATGTCGTAGATGCCGCCCCTGCCCCGGCGTGACACCTCCTGCGCCGCTGCCGTCAGCACGTCGCCCTTGAAGGCGGGCGCGATGTAGGTCACCGAGCAATGCTGGGCGACGGCCTTCTGGTTGTGGCTGTTGCAGGCAAATGCGAAGGCGGAATCCGCCAGCGTAAAGATGTAGCCGCCATGGCAGGTGCCGTGGCCATTGGTCATGATCCCGGTGATCGCCATGGAAATCGTCGCCGCGCCCGGCGCTATCGCCACCAGCGTCATGCCGAGGTGGCGGGTGGCGTTGTCCTCCACCCACATGGCGTCGGCACAGGCCTTGGCGATGTCGTGCGGCGAAAGGCTTCCCATATCGCTCATCGACCCGTAAACTCCGGCTTGCGCTTTTCGAGGAAGGCGGTGACGCCCTCGGCATAATCGGCGCTGCGGCCGGCTTCGCGCTGCAGGTCGCGTTCGAGTTCGAGCTGCTCGTCGAGCGAATGGGTGGCGGCCGCCTGGATGGCGCGCTTGGTCATGCCGAGACCCTTGGTGGGGCCGGCGGCGAGGCGGGCGGCAAGCGCCGTTGCTTCGCCCATCAGCGCCTCGTCGTCGACGGCACGCCAGATCAGGCCCCAGTCGGCGGCGGTTTCGGCGCCCAGCGGTTCGGCGGTCAATGCCAGCGCCTTGGCGCGGGCCTCGCCGATCAGGCGCGGCAGGCTCCAGGTGCCGCCGGAATCCGGTACGAGGCCGATTTTGGCGAAGGCCTGGATGAAGCGGGCCGAACGGGCTGCGAGCGTGATGTCGCAGGCAAGGGCAATGTTGGCGCCGGCGCCGGCGGCAACGCCGTTGACGGCGCAGATCACGGGTTTTTCCAGGCTGCGGATCAGCCGCAGCAGCGGATTGTAGAAGGTTTCGATGGTGTGGCCGAGATCCGGCGGCGCCCCGCCCTTGCGCGGATCGCGATCGCCGAGATCCTGGCCGGCGGAAAAACCGCGCCCGGCACCCGTCAGCAGCACGGCGCGGACGGCCGCATCGGCATGGGCGCGCTCGAAGCCGGCGCGCAAGGCCAGGTGCATCTCTTCGTTGAAGGCGTTGAGCTTGTCCGGCCGGTTGAGCGTAAGGGTGAGAACTCCGTCGGCGAGCGCCGACAAAACCGTGTTCGTCTCTGACATGTTTCCTCCCGAGCGCCGATCTTCCCGGCAGCGTAAAAAAACTCTTGCATAAACCGACCGGTCAGTCAATTATAAATGCGGAGATTGGGAGGAACGATCGATGAGCGCACTGTTCGAACGGCATCGGCCGACGCTGGAAGCCGCCTTGAAGGCAGCGCGCGAGCGTGGCTACTGGTCCGCCTATCCCGAGATCCCGAGCGGCAAGATCTACGGCGAAACCGCCAGGGACGACGGGCTTGCCGCCTACCGGGCTCGTCTCGGCCAATCGTTCGCGCTTTCCGGGCATCCGGCTGATGGTGATGTCGGTGCGGAAGTCTCTCCTTACGGTTCGCTCCTCGATATCCGGTACCCCTCCGCTTCCGTCGATACCCTCATCGAGGCATCCCGCACGGCTGGGCCGCAATGGGCGGCCGCATTGCCGCAGGATCGCGTCGGCATCTGCCTGGAAATCCTGGCGCGGCTGAACCGCAAGAGTTTCGAGATGGCCAACGCCGTCATGCACACGACCGGACAGGGTTTTGCCATGGCCTTCCAGGCTGGCGGCCCGCATGCGCAGGATCGTGGTCTCGAAGCGGTCGCTTACGCCTTTGCCGAGATGGACCGCACCCCTGCAGAGGCGCTTTGGACCAAACCGCAGGGCAAGGGCCAGCCGATCGTCATGGAAAAGCACTGGCGTGTCGTGCCGCGCGGCATTTCGCTCGTCATCGGCTGCAATACGTTCCCGACCTGGAACAGCTATCCCGGCCTCTTCGCCAGCCTTGCCACCGGCAATACGGTGATCGTCAAGCCGCATCCGGCTGCCGTCCTGCCGCTGGCACTGACGATCGAGGTGGCGCGCCAGGTGCTGGCCGAGGAAGGTTTTTCGCCCGACATCGTGCTGCTCGCCGCCGATGCCCCCGGTGCGGAAATCACCCAGGCGCTGGTGCAGCACCCTTCTGTGGCGATCGTCGATTACACCGGCTCCAGCACCTTCGGTTCGTGGGTGCGCGGCCATGCCGGCAGCGCCCAGGTCTATACGGAAGAAGCCGGCGTCAACTGCATCGTCATCGGCACCACCGACAATTTCGCCGGCATGTGTACCAACATCGCCTTTTCGCTGTCGCTCTACAGCGGCCAGATGTGCACCGCGCCGCAGAATATTTTCGTGCCGCGCGGCGGCATTGCGACGAACGAAGGCCACAAGAGCTTTGACGATATCGCGACCGGCATCGCCGCAGCCATCGACGAGCTGCTCGCCGATCCGGCCCGTGCTGCCGGCATCTGTGGCGCCATCGCCAATCCGGCGACGCTGGAGCGCGTGCAGGTGGCTCGGTCCATGGGCCGCATCGTTCGCGACAGCACGGCGATCGAGGGCCTGGAAAGCGCCCGCACCGCCACGCCCCTGCTTCTCGCCGTCGATGCCGACAGGACGATGGTTCATGAAGAAGAACGTTTCGGCCCGATCGTGTTCCTGATTGCCGTGGCCGATGCCGCCGACGGATGCGAGCGTGCCGCAGCGCTTGCCGAACGCACCGGCGCCATCACCGCATCGCTCTACGAGACCGACGAAGGGAAGATTGCCGCTGCCACCGACCGCTTTGCCATTGCCGGCGTCAACCTGTCGGTGAACCTGACGGGCGGCATCTACGTCAACCAGAGCGCCGCCTTCAGCGATTTCCATGTCACCGGCGCCAATCCGGCCGGCAATGCCAGCCTGACGGATGCGGCCTTCGTCGCCAACCGCTTCCGCGTCGTGATGTGGCGCCGCCCCGCGGCGGCGTGAGAGGAGTTTTGACTTAACCCTTATCTTTCCTGGGAGGAGAACCGACATGAAACTATCGATGACAACCGCGCTCGCCGGAACGCTTGCGCTCGTGCTGGGCTTCGCCGCCCCTGCTTTTGCCGACATCAAGATCGGTGCCACGGTTTCGGAAACCGGCCCGGCATCCTTCCTCGGCGATCCGGAAGCCAAGACGCTGAAGATGCTGGTCGATGCGCTAAATGCCGCCGGCGGCATCAACGGCGAGAAGATCGAATTCGTCATCTATGACGACGGCGGCGATCCGAACAAGGCCCGCACCTTCGCCACCCGCCTCGTCGAGGACGACGAGGTCGTCGCCATCATCGGCGGCACGACGACGGGCACGACCATGGCGATCATGCCGGTCGCCGAAGATGCCGAGATCCCGTTCATTTCGTTGGCCGGCGCCATCGAGATCATCGATCCGGTGCGGCCCTACACCTTCAAGACGCCGCACACGGACCGCATGGCCTGTGCCAAGATCTTCGAGGACATGAAGAAACGCGGCTTCACCAAGATCGGCATGATCTCCGGCTCGGACGGTTTCGGCGCCTCGATGCGCAAGCAGTGCCTGGCGATCATCGGCGATTACGGCATCGAGGTTCTCGCCGACGAAACCTACGGCCCGACCGATGCCGACATGACGCCGCAGCTCACCAACATCAAGGGCAAGGATGGCGTCCAGGCCGTGCTCAACCCCGGCTTCGGCCAGGGGCCGGCCATCGTCACCCGCAACTATGCCCAGCTGGCCATCGGCCTGCCGCTCTACCAGTCGCATGGCGTTGCGTCCGACAGCTTCATCGAGCTTGCCGGTGCGCAGGCTGCGGAAGGTGTGCGCCTGCCGGGCACCGCCCTGCTGGTCGCCGGCCTCTTGCCGGAAAGCGATCCGCAATATGCCGTCGTGAAGGCCTACAAGGAGGCTTACGAAAAGGCGACCGGCAAGCCGGTTTCGACCTTCGGCGGTTATGCGCATGACGCATTCGCCATCCTGGTCGATGCCATCAAGCGGTCGGGCGGATCGGAATCGTCGGCTATTCGCGATGCGATCGAAGCGACTTCCGGTCTGGTCGGCACGACCGGTACGGTGACCATGTCGGCCACGGATCACCTCGGCCTCGATCTCTCGGCCTTCCGCATGCTGGAAATCCAGAAGGGCGGCTGGAAGATCGTCGAATAAGTCGAAAGGCTTGCATCCCCGTCTGCGCCATAACGGCGTGGACGGGGAGATATGAGGCACGTAGCGGAGGCTTCCATGCCCGAACTCATGCAATTTTTCCTGTCCGGGATCACGGTCGGTGCGGTCTATGCGCTGGTCGCGCTCGGCTTTACCATCATCTACAACGCATCCGACGTCGTGAATTTCGCCCAGGGTGAGTTCGTGATGCTCGGCGGCATGATCACCGTGTTTGCCTTCGAGGCCGGCCTGCCGCTGCCGCTGGCGGCGCTGATCGCCATTCTCGGCACGGCAGTGATCGGCGTGGCGCTGAACCGGCTGGCGATCGAGCCGGCTCGCGGCGCCCCCGTCGTGTCGCTGATCATCATCACCATCGGCGCCTCCATTTTCATCCGCGGCGTGACGCAGATCGTTTTCGACAAGCAGATCCACCGCTTTCCGGCTTTTTCAGGCGATGCGCCCATCGCCGTCGGCGGAGCGACGATCCTGCCGCAGAGCCTGTGGGTGATCGCCGGAGCGCTCGCCGTCTTCATCGGCCTCTGGCTGTTCTTCACCCGCACGCTGGTCGGCCGCGCCGTGCTGGCGACGGCGAACAACCGCATCGCCGCCCAGCTCGTCGGCATCAACACCAAGTTCATCATGACGCTGTCCTTCGCCATGTCGGCCGCCATCGGCGCGCTCGCCGGCGTGCTGGTGACGCCGATCACGCTGACCAGCTACGACATCGGCATTTCGCTGGCGCTGAAGGGTTTCGCCGCCGCCATGCTCGGCGGCATGGGCAACCCCAAGGGGGCGCTGGTCGGCGGGTTGCTGCTCGGCATCCTGGAGGCGATGACTGCCGGCTATATCAGCTCGCAATACAAGGATGCGGCCGCCTTCGTCGTCATTCTGGCGGTGCTGTTCGCCATGCCCCAGGGCCTGTTCGGCCGCAAGCAGACGGATCGGGTGTGACCATGCGGCTTTCCAGCAAAACCATCACACTCCTGGGGCTCGCGGTCGTCATCGCCATTGCGCCGGTGTTTTTCCCCTCGTCCTTCTATTATCGCGTCGGCTCGCTGATCTTCGTCAACGGCCTGGCCGTGACCGGCCTCGTCATCCTCATCGGTTATGCCGGCCAGATCAGCCTCGGCCATGCGGGGTTCGCCGGCATCGGCGCTTATGCCTGCGCGCTGGCGCCCGTGCATTTCGGCCTGCATCCGGCCTTGGCTGCCGTGCTCGGTGCCGTTTTGTCCGGTATCATCGCTTGGCTGGTCGGCCGTCCGATCCTGCGGCTCAAGGGGTATTACCTCGCCGTCGCCAGCCTCGGCTTCGGCGTACTGGTCTCCATGGTGCTTGCCAACGAAGCGGCGATCACCGGCGGGCCGGACGGCATGGCGGTGGAGGACCCCGGCCTGCGCGGCGCCCTCAAGGCCATCGGCATCGATCTGTCCAACACGGAATTCTGGTATGCCTTCTCCGGCCTGATCCTGGTGATCGGCGCCTGGTTGGCGCTCAACCTCTACCACAGCCCCACCGGCCGCGCGCTTCGGGCTCTGCACGGGTCGGAAGTCGCCGCCCGTGCCGTCGGTATCGATGTCGCCGGCTACAAGTTGAAGGCCTTCGTGATTTCCGCCGTCTACGCCTCGGTCTCGGGATCGCTGCTGGCGCTGCAGAACAAGTTCATCACCCCCGATGTCGCCGGCTTCATGCATTCCATCGAGATGGTCACCATGACCGTTCTCGGCGGCGCCGGTTCGGTCATCGGCGCCATCCTCGGCGCCGCCATCCTCACCATCCTGCCGCAGATCCTCACCGTGTTCCAGGAATACGAACAGCTGCTGCTCGGCCTGGTGATGATGCTCGTCATGATCTTCATGCGCGACGGGCTTCTGCCCAGCATCGCGCGCCGTTTGCGGAGGGGTGGGGAATGAGCCTGTTGCAGATCGAAGGCCTCGGTATCGATTTCGGCGGCCTGCGCGCCGTCAACGATGTCAGCTTCTCCCTGAAGGCCGGCGAGATCGTCTCGGTCATCGGCCCGAACGGCGCCGGCAAGACGACGCTGTTCAACATGATTTCCGGCGTCTACCTGCCCGGCCGCGGCAAGGTCATGCTGGATGGCGAGGACGTGACGCGGCTTTCGCCGCATCTCTTGGCGCGGCGCGGGCTGTCGCGCACCTTCCAGAACCTGCAGATCTTCCATGCGATGACGGTTTTGGAAAATGCCGTCGTCGGGCATCACCTGCACGAGCGCGGCAACATTCTCGCCGACCTCCTCTCGCTGCCGGCCTCGCGCCGCAGCAGCCGGGAATCGGAAGAAAGCGCCCGTCGTCTTCTCGACCGCGTCGGCCTCGGACGCGCCGCCGAGCAGGAGGCGGGTTCGCTCTCCTATGGCGCGCTCAAGCGGCTGGAGATCGCCCGGGCGCTGGCGTTGAAACCGCGTGTGCTGCTGCTGGACGAACCGGCGGCGGGCTGCAATGCGGTGGAGACGGAAGAGATCGACCACCTGATCGCCCAGATGGCGGCGGAAGGCATCTCCATCCTGCTCGTCGAGCACGACATGAAGATGGTCATGCGCATTTCCAACCACATCGTGGTGCTCGATCACGGCGAGAAGATCGCCGAAGGCGAGCCGGCGGCCATCGCCCGCAATCCCCGTGTCATCGAAGCCTATCTGGGTGCCCAAGCGACGGAGGCGAACCATGCTGACGGTTGAAGGACTGCGGTCGCGTTACGGCCGCATCGAGGTGCTTCACGGCCTCGATATCGAGGTGGCCTCGGGCCAGATCGTCACGGTCGTCGGCGCCAATGGCGCCGGCAAAACGACGCTTCTGCGGTGTCTTTCCGGCATCCAGCCGGTGTCGGCCGGCTCGATCGTCTTTCGCGGCGAGGCGCTGACCGCGGTGCCGGCGTTCCGACGGGTGCAGCGCGGCCTTTCCCAATCCCCCGAGGGGCGGCAGATCTTCACCAACCTGACGGTGGAGGAAAACCTGCGGCTCGGTGCCTACCTGTTTGCCGACGACAAGGTCGATCGCGACATGCAGGACGCCTTTGCGATGTTCCCCATCCTCAGGGAAAAACGCAACCTCGCCGCCGGCGGGCTTTCCGGCGGACAGCAACAGATGCTGGCGATCGCCCGCGCCCTGATGGCCCGGCCCTCCTGCCTGCTGCTCGACGAACCGTCCATGGGACTGGCGCCGATCCTCGTGGCGCAGATTTTCGAGGTCGTCAAAAGCCTGAAATCGCTCGACGTCACCGTGTTGCTCGTCGAGCAGAACGCCTTCGGCGCCTTGTCGATCGCCGACCGCGGCTATGTCATGGAAACCGGCCGGATCACCATGTCCGGTCCGGCGGCCGAGCTGATTGCCGACGAGCGCATCCGCGCCGCCTATCTTGGAGTCTGACCGCATGCCCGTTGTCATTGCCCGCGAGGGCAGGATCGCCGTCGTCACCATCGACAATCCGCCGGTCAACGCGCTATCCCAGGCGCTGCGGCAGGATCTTTTTGACGCGGCCGAAAGCCTCGATGGCGATGGTGACGTCGATGCGGTGGTGCTGATCTGCGCCGGCCGCACCTTTATCGCCGGCGCCGATGTCAACGAGTTCGGCAAGCCGCCCCAACCGCCGCACCTGCCGGATGTCGTGTCCCGCGTCGAGCGGGCGGCAAAACCCTGGATCGCCGCCGTTCACGGCAGCGCGCTCGGCGGCGGGCTGGAGGTGGCGCTCGGCTGCCGGTTCCGCGTCGCCACTGCCTCCGCAAGCCTCGGCCTGCCGGAGGTCAAGCTCGGCCTGGTACCGGGTGCCGGCGGCACCGTCCGCCTGCCGCGGCTGGTCGGGGCGGCCGCGGCGGTCGAGATGGTCACCGGCGGCGCACCGGTCGATGCCCGCAAGGCGGCGGCCATGGGGCTGGTCGATCATGTCGTCGACGGCGACCTGCGCAGCTTCGCCGTCGAATTTGCACAGGACGTGGTCGGCAAGCCGTTGCCGCGACCGATTGCCGACCGGGCGGTGGCAGCGGTCGGGGACGGCTTCTGGGAGGCGGCGGAAAAGACCGTGGGCGCCAAGGCGAAACGGGAGATTGCGCCGTTGCGGGCGCTGGCCTGCTTGCGCAAGGCGTCGGAGGCCAGTTTCGACGCTGCCATGGCCTTCGAACGCGAGACGTTTCTGGAATTGCGCGGTTCGCCGCAGGCGGCGGCCTTGCGTCATGTGTTTTTTGCCGAGCGCGCCGCGTCGCGTCCCGCCGAACTGGCCGGCATCGCCTCGCGCGACATCCGTTCCGCGGCGGTGATCGGCGGCGGCACGATGGGAGCCGGCATCGCCGCGGCGCTGCGCGACGCCGGCCTGCCGGTCATCCTGATCGAGCGGGATACGGCCGCCGTGGAGCGCGGCCTTGCCAATATCCGCGGCATTTTCGACGCGGCGGTGAAACGCGGCAGGCTGACCGCCGAGGCCGCGGCTGCGCGCATGGCAGGCGTTTCCGGCGGCGACGATTACCGGCTGCTGGCCGATACGGATCTCGTCATCGAAGCCGTCTTCGAGGATCTTGCCGTCAAGCATGCGGTTTTCGCCACGCTGTCCGCCGTCTGCCGGCCCAATGCCGTCCTGGCGACGAACACCTCCTATCTCGACCCGGAGCGGATCGGTGAGGGTATCGCGGGGCCGGAGCGTTTTCTGGGACTGCATTTCTTCAGCCCGGCGCAGGTGATGAAGCTGCTGGAGATCGTGCCGACGGCAGCGACCGCGCCGGATGTGCTGGCAACAGGCTCTGCCCTGGCGCGCCTGCTCGGCAAAATTCCGGTGCGCGCCGGTATCTGCGACGGTTTTATCGGCAATCGCATACTCAAGGTGACGCGGGCGCAGGCGGAGCGTCTGCTGCTGTCGGGCGCGACGCCTGCGGCCGTCGATGCGGCGATGCGGGCCTTCGGCCTGCCGATGGGGCCGTTCGAGGCGCAGGATCTCGGCGGGCTCGATATCGCCGCCTTCCAGCGCCAGGCGGCGCGAGCGCGGGGCGAAACGCCATTCGCGCCGGTGGCCGACAGGCTTTGCGAGATGGGTCGTTTCGGCCAGAAGGCGGGAGCCGGCTGGTACGATTACGCCGATGGCGGGCGGACGCCCTCCCCTTCCCCGGTCGTGGAGCAGGTCGTTGCGGAGCTAGGCGATGGCAAGACGCGGCGTCACTGGGACGAGGCGTCGATTGCCGATGCGATCATCCTGCCGGTGGTGAACGAAGGCGCGGCGATTCTCCGCGACGGGGTCGCCCTGCGCCCGGCCGATATCGATCTTGTCAAGATCCACGGCTACGGTTTTCCGCGCTGGCGCGGCGGGCCGATGCATCATGCCGAGCAACGGGGTTTACAGGCGGTGGTCGAAATCCTGCGGCAGCTGGCCGATGAGGGGCTGGCGGATCCGCCGGGTCAAGGATTGCTGCAGGCAGCCGCTGCCGGTGATTTTTCGAGTGCCCTTGCGCAATAGCATTTCAGGCCGGGCGCTTTTGCTCGTACTATCCGGTCTCAGGGAGAGGGACCTGAACACACGGAGGAGGAGGCAATGCAGCAATTGGTGGTGCCGACACACAGGCCGATACCCGTCGAAAGCATGAGGAGCGAACTTCGCCGGGTCTGCGGTGTGTTCGACGTCGAGCCGTCGCGGGCCAGCAACGGCATCGTCTGCGGCGATGTCAGCCTTCGCCGCATGGGCTCCTTCGACACCGCCGTCGTTGCCCTCGACGCCAGCCATGTGGCGCGCAGCGGCCACGCGATCCGCCAGGACCCGGGCGAACATCTCTTCCTGCTGCTGCAGGACGAAGGCCATTGTCGCATCGAGCAGAACGGCCGCAGCACGGCGCTGGCGCCGGGCGACATGTTCCTCGTCGATGCGGTCAAGCCGTCCTGTTTCACCTATGACGGCCAGCGGTCGAACCAGCTTTCCCTGCATCTGCGGCGCGATGAAATGCTGCATCGTTTCGGCGATATCTGCACCGGCGGCATCGCCATCGACCGCCAGGATCCGCTCTGGCTCGCCATGCGCGCCGTCATTGCCAAGATGGTGGCGGCGCCAACGGCCTCGACGCCGCTGCAGGAAGCCTTTTTCGGCCTTCTCGGCGCCTATTTCCACGGTCTGCGCGAGGCGGGCCGCCCAAGGGAAACCGTCCTGTCGCGGGCGCTGGCGCTGATCGACCGCCATGCCGCGGATCCGGATTACGGGGCGAGCGAGCTTGCCTTCCAGCTCAATGTCTCGGAGCGCACGCTGCAGCGGCATTTCGAGCCGTTGCGGGAAACCCCGAGCCGGCGGCTCTTGAAACGGCGGCTGGAGCTGGCCCGTGGCCGGCTGGCCACGGATGGCATCGCCCGACCCGCCAGCGGCATTGCCGCCATCGCCTTCGAATGCGGCTTCAACGATCTTTCCTATTTCTACCGCGAATTCCGCAAGCAATATGGCGAGACGCCCGGCAAGAGCCGGCATTGACGCAATAGTCCAAAGCATCTGGCGGTTTTCTCCAAGCCGCCTGCCGCCAAGGCTCCTATCCTGCAGCCTCAGGACGTCCGCATGCGGGCGATGGCGAGGAGGATTTGCGATGGAACATGTGGCGACGATCAGTGGCGAACCGGTGGCTGCTCCCGGATATTTCGCCGTCATCAATCCTGCCACCGGCGAGGACGCCGGCAAGGCTCCCAATCTCGGTGCGGCCGAACTCGACAAGGCGGTGGCAGCCGCCGGACGCGCTTTCGAAACCTGGTCGCAGAAAAGCGACGCGGAACTGCAGGCCGCCTGCGCCGCCGTCACCAAGAAGATTGAGGAACACAGCGAAGAACTGGCGAAGCTGATCACCCTCGAGCAGGGCAAGCCGCTGAACGGCCTCGGCTCGCGCTGGGAAATGGGTGGCGCGGTCGCCTGGGCCGGTTATACGACCAGCCTGTCCCTGCCGGTGAAGGTGCTGCAGGACAACGAGCAGGGCCGCGTCGAGCTGCATCGCAAGCCGGTCGGCGTCGTCGGTTCGATCACGCCGTGGAATTTCCCCGTCATGATCGCCATCTGGCACATCATGCCGGCGCTCAGGACCGGCAACACCGTCGTCATCAAGCCGTCTCCCTATACGCCGCTGTCGACGCTGCGGCTTGTCGAGATCATGAACGAGGTGTTGCCCGCCGGCGTGGTGAACGTCGTTACCGGTGACGACCGCGCATTCAATCTCGGCGCGGCGATGTCGGCGCATGCAGGCATCCGCAAGATCGTCTTCACCGGCTCCTGCGCCACTGGCCAGAAGATCATGCAGTCGGCTGCCGCCACCATGAAGCGCCTGACGCTGGAGATGGGCGGCAACGACGCCGGCATTGTTTTGCCGGATGCCGATCCGCAGGCGATTGCCGAGGGCCTGTTCTGGGGCGCCTTCATCAACAACGGCCAGACCTGCGCGGCGATGAAGCGCCTGTATGTGCATGACAGCATCCATGATGCGGTCTGCGAGGCGCTGGTCGCTTATGCGCGCAATATTCCTGTCGGCAACGGCCTCGACGAGGCCAGCATTCTCGGGCCGATCCAGAACCGCATGCAGTTCGACAAGGTGGCGCGGCTGGTCGCCGATGGAGCCCGGCGCGGCAAGGTGCTGCTCGGCGGTGCGCCGGGCGAAGGCCTGTTCTTCCCGCCGACGATTATCAGCGGCCTGACGAACGGCGATGCCCTTGTCGACGAGGAACAGTTCGGCCCCGCCCTGCCCGTCATCCGCTACAGCGACGTCAATGAGGCGATCGCCATGGCCAATGCATCGGACAACGGTCTCGGCGGCTCCGTCTGGTCGTCGGATATCGCCGCGGCCAAGGCGGTCGCCAGCCGCATGCAGTGCGGTTCGGTGTGGATCAACAAGCACGGCGCCATCCAGCCGAACGCACCGTTCGGCGGTGTCAAGCTGTCCGGTCTCGGTGTCGAATTCGCCGATGAGGGGCTGGAGCAATACACCGATATCCAGGTGGTTTTTGCCTGAGCGTGATATGAAGTGATGAGGGAAATGGGAGTGAGGAAGATGAGGATAAGAACATATTTGGCCTCGGCCGCCGTGTTGGCGTCGATCGTCTCGACGTCTGCCGTGGCGCACCCGCTGGATGGGCTGTCGGCGGAAGAATACCAGCAGATCAACAAGATCCTGCGCGAGCAGAAGATCGTCGACGATACGACGCTGTTCCCGCTGATCGAGCTCGATGAGCCGGCCAAGGCCGACGTGCTGAAGTGGAAGGACGGCGACACGCTCGACCGCAAGGCTTCCGTACAGTTCACCAGCCCGGACGGTTTCCGCGAAGCGCTCGTCAATATCAGCCAGGGCACGGTGGAGAGCAACGAGGCGATCAAGGGCCAGCCGATGGTGCTGTTCACCGAGTTCATGGGGGCGCTGCAGGGCGCGCTCGCCGATCCGCGCATGGTCGACGGGCTGGCGAAACGCGGGCTGAAGCCGGAACAGGCCTTCTGTTTGCCGCTGACGGCCGGCAATTTCTTCACCGAGGAGTTCGAGAACTCCCGCCTGATGAAGGTGCCGTGCTACCACGTTCCCGAGGGCTCCAACTTCTATGCCAAGCCCATCGAAGGCCTGTTTGCCGTCTATGATATCGGCAAGAAGACCGTCGTGAACGTCATCGACACCGGCGCCGTCGATCTGCCCGGCGACAACTGGGGTTATACGGAGGAGGAAGTCGCCGCCCGCACGCCGCTGCGTGAAAAAACCAACAAGGTCACGCTGCAGCAGGATGGCGGGGCGAACTACAAGATCACCGGCAGCCATCTGGAATGGGATATCTGGCGCCTCAATTTCCGCGTTGACAAGCGTCCCGGCCTCGTCGTTTCCAATCTCGACGTCAAGGACGGCAAGGACTGGCGCTCGGTGATCTACCAGGCGCATCTCTCCGAAGTCTTCGTGCCCTACATGGACCCGACGGAAGGCTGGTACTGGCGCACCTACATGGATAGCGGGGAATATGGTTTCGGCCTGTTCCTGAGCCCGCTGACCGCCGGTATCGATTGCCCGACGCACGCTACTTTCCTGCCGGCGACGATTGCCGACGACCAAGGCAATCCGCTCGTTATCCCGAATGCCATCTGCATCTTCGAGCGTTCGAACGGCGATCCGGCCTGGCGCCATTTCGAAGTCTTTGCCCAGACGCCTGAAAAGCCGCTGCCGGCGGAAGGTCGCCCGGCCACGGAACTGGTCATCCGCACCGCCTCCGAAGTCGGCAACTACGATTACCTGATCGACTATCGCCTGCAACAGAACGGCCAGGTCAACATCTATGTCGGCGCAACCGGTCTTGATGCGGTCAAGGGCGTCGCCTCTAAATCGATGAAGGATCCGACGGCCAAGGCCGACACCCAGCACGGCACGCTGATCGCGCCGAACCTGGTGGCCGCCAACCACGACCACTACTTCAACTTCCGCATCGATTTCGACGTCGACCAGCCGATCAACCATTTCTCGACGATGGACATCGTGCCGGCGAAGCTCGACGACAAGAGCCCGCGCAAGTCGATGTGGACGGTCGAGCACAAGATGCCGCATTCGGAGCTGGAAGCGCGTTACAAGATTTCCTCGATGCAGCCGCGCTACTTCATGGTGTCGGACCCGTCGCGGGAGGGGTATCTCGGCCATGAGGGTGGTTACATGATCCACCATGGCGACGTATCCTACGGCCCGTTCGACTTCACCAACGACCCGCCGATGAAGCGCAACGCCTATATCGAATATTCCGTCTGGAACACGGTCTACGATCCGAAACAGCGCTATACCGGCGGCAAATATGCCATGCAGAGCGACGGTTCCGATACGCTGGCGGAATGGGTGAAGGCCGACAAGCCGCTGATGGGCAAGGATATCGTCACCTGGTTCTCGGCCGGTTTCCATCACATCCCGCGCATGGAGGACTGGCCGGTGATGTCGACGGAATGGAAGACGGTGCACATCATGCCGCACAACTTCTTCGCCCATAACCCGGCCTTGACGATCCGCAACAACTGACCATCGCAAAAGGCGTCCGCAAGGGCGCCTTTTCTTCTTCGAGCCCGTCGGCAAGAAAACGCCGCCGGGCTCTTTCGCCGCCGTAGGCATGCCTCTAAAGTCGCAGCCGAAACGCCGATGGAGGATTTGATGCGTATCGAACATGCTTTCCTTTTCGATCTCGACGGAACGCTGGTCGATAGCGTCTATCAGCACGTATTGGCCTGGAAGGAGGCGCTGGAGGGCGAAGGCATCGAGCTTTCGGTGTGGCGCATCCATCGCAAGATCGGCATGAGCGGCGGGCTCTTCACCAACCAGCTGCTGCGCGAAACCGGCATCGAAATCACCGACGAGCGCAACGAAAGCCTGCGGCGGCGCCATACGGAAGCCTACCGCCGCCTCGGCAGCCAGATCCGTCCCCTGCCCGGCGCGAAAGAATTGCTGCGCTGGCTCGCGGATGAAAAGATCCCTTTCGCCATCGCCACCAGCGGGCGCATGGAGACGGCCGCCGTCAACATCGAGGCGCTCGGCATCGAGCCGGGCTCCTTTCCGATCATCACCCGTGACCAGGTGAAATACGCCAAGCCCGATCCCGATCTTTTCGTTGCAGCCGCCAATGCGCTGGGCGTTTCCATCGAAAAATCGGTCGTCGTGGGCGACAGTATCTGGGACATGCTTGCCGCCGTCCGCTGCCGGGCGCTGGGTGTCGGCCTGCTGAGCGGCGGTTACGGCCGCGAGGAACTGCGCGATTCCGGCGCCATTCGTGTCTATGAGGATCCGGCCGACATGCTCTATCATATCGACGAGGTCGGCGGCCGCCGCTGAACCTGTCGTTTTTGCCGGATACGCGCCTGGTTACGGGCAGAGAATCGGCAACTGATTCTGCCTGAGGAATAGCGATTCCTTTGTTGGCATTGCGATGGACTTGTTTGACGGAGCTTCGCCTGACGGAGTCATACGTCGTTCACGCAATCTTCTGTTTTTATTAAGATATTGATTTTATTATGATTAATTTATTTTAGCCGGATTCCTTTCTTTTCGCGTTTGGGCAGATTCACCGGCATAAAGACTCTTTCCTCTGGACGGCATGAAAGAATCGTGACCTATGTTGTCGGGTAAAGGCCGACAAAACGAGGGTTGGCCGACAAGAGGGACAGATGGCGCTAAAGAAGCAAGAGCAACCGGCATTGGCGGCTCCCGAGGATGCAGCGGTGAAGATCGTGCGTCATGCCAATCTTCTATCGACGCAGCTGCAGGCGCTCCGGTCTCGCATGTATCCGCCGAAAGCCGAAAAAGGGCTGCGGCATTTTTTGACCAATGAAGTGTCGAAGCTGACATCCATACCGGATTCGACGCTGAAATTGTTGTCGAATGAAGGGCGCGGCCCGGTTCCCAGCCGGCTGGAGAACAATCACCGCGCCTACACCCTGGCGCAGATCAACGAGTTACGCGTGCTGATGGCGGAACAGAAGCCGGCCGATGCGCTACGTTTCCTGCCGCATCGCCGCCGCAACGAACATTTGCAGGTGCTGGCGATCGCCAACTTCAAGGGCGGCAGCGCCAAGACCACGACGAGCGTGCATCTGGCACAATACCTCGCCTTGCATGGCTATCGGGTTCTCGCCATCGACCTCGATCCCCAGGCCTCGCTTTCGGCGATGTTCGGCGCCCAGCCGGAGGTGGACGTCAAGGCCAACGAGACGATCTATGCGGCGATCCGTTATGCCGACAGCGAGCGCCGGCCGATGCGCGACATTATCCGCAAGACCTATTTCGACGGCATCGATCTCATTCCCGGCAACCTCGAAGTCATGGAATATGAGCACGAGACGCCGCGTGTCCTGGCGCAGCGCGCCGGATCATCCGGCGGCGTCTTCTTCGAGCGGCTGCGTCTGGCGCTTGCCGAGGTTGAGGACGATTACGATGTCGTCATCCTGGATACCCCGCCTTCCCTCGGCTTCCTGACGCTTGGCGCCATCTATGCCTCCACCGGTATGGTGGTGACCGTACATCCGGCGATGCTGGATGTGGCGTCGATGAGCCAGTTCCTGTTGATGATGGGCGACCTGATGCAGGTGCTCAACGAGAACGGCGCCATGCTCAACCAGGATTTCTTCAAATATCTGGTGACGCGCCACAATCCGAACGACCAGCCGCAGTCGCAGGTGGTGGCGATGCTGCGACACCTTTTCGGCGACGACGTTTTTGTGCCGACGGCCGTCGAAAGCACGGCCATCGAGGCGGCGGGCCTCGCCAAGCGCAGCCTCTACGAGCTGGAAATGGGCCAGGTCGGCCGCGATACGCATCGGCGTGCCCGTGAATCACTGGACGCGGTCAACGAGGCGATCGTCGACCTCGTCAGGAAAAGCTGGGGGAGGCCATGAGCAAGTCCCCCAAGCGGCCCTCGATCATCGCAAGTTTTGGCGCGCTCTCCGCGGATATCAATGCTGCGGCACCAACGGCTGCCGAACAGCCGCCCGTTGCCCCGCCGACCCCGGCATCCCGTGTCGGCGCCGGTGTCATCGGCGTTGCGCATCGCGCCATCAGCGATATCCGCAGCGAGCGTGACCGCCTGCAGGCGATGCTGGATTCCGGCGGCTCGGGATTTGTCGAGATCGATCCTGCGCTGGTAGACCCCTCCCCCTTTCCCGACCGCCTTCCCGATGACAGCGATGCGGACTATCGCCAGTTCCGCGAGAGTTTTGCGGCGGAAGGTCAAAAAGTTCCGATCCAGGTCAGGACGCATCCCGATGCCGCCGGGCGGTATCAGGTCATCTACGGCCATCGTCGCCTGCGGGCCGCGCAGGATCTCGGCCGCAAGGTGCGGGCACTGGTCTTCGACATGTCCGACCGGGATCTCGTGGTCTCGCAAGGCATCGAGAATGCCAGCCGGCAGGATCTCAGCTGGATCGAGCGGGCCTTGTTTGCGGCGCGCATGGAGGCGGCCGAGATAAAACCGCGCGATATCAAGGCTGCCCTGTCGATCGACGATGCCGAACTGGCGAAAATGCGCGCCGTCTATCGTGTCGTGCCGGTGGATGTGGTCGAGATGATCGGCCGCGCCCCCAGGATCGGTCGGCCGCGCTGGGGCGAGTTCGCGAAATTGCTGGCGGGCAACCAGGCGCTCGAGACCGTTCGCAAAACCTTGTCAGATGCCAGGGATCGCGGCGATTCAAACGACCGGTTCCAGCTGGCTTTGTCGGCCTTGGTGAGTGTGAGCCCCGACCCGGCGGAAGAGGTGGAAGTGCTGGATGGCAGCGGCGTCCGTCTCGGCCGGTTGCGCGTCACGCCGAAAGAATTGAAGCTGACAGCCGATACGGCGCGAGGAGCAGCCTTCGCTGCCTTCGTGCAAGGCCAGTTGCCGGCGCTGATGGAGCGCTTCGAAGCGCTCGAGCAGACCAAATAATATGACAGGCCGGACCATGGGGACCGGCATTTCAAGGCTATATTCAACAGGAAGGAAAGATCCATAACGGCAAAAAGAAAAGGCCCCCTAACGGCGAACCATTCGAGAGCCTTTGTTTTCTTGTAGCAAAGACAGCTTTAGCTCTCCCCGAATCGATTGTCAATAATTGAACGCCGCTTTGGTGAACCCTTTCGCTTTGCCTGACGTATCGAGGCGAAGAGATGGAAACATATATAACGACAACGCCCTTCGGGCGGCGGCCGGTGTCGCTTGGCGTGCTCGCAAACCAGTTGAGCGTTCAGGAGGCAGCGCCGGAGCGGATTGTCGACAAATGGAAGCTGTTCCGCAGCCTGTGCATCGCCAAGGATAAGCTTGGCGTCAGCGACAGGGCTTTGGCGGTGCTTAACGCACTTTTGAGCTTTCATCCGGGCAACGATCTGGTCGGAGGCAACGGGCTTGTGGTTTTCCCGTCGAATGTCCAGCTATCGCTACGAACCCACGGTATGGCCGAGCAGACGATCCGCCGGCATGTCGCGTTGCTGGTCGAGAGCGGGCTGGTGATCCGCCGCGACAGTCCCAATGGCAAACGATATGTCCGCCGTAACCGCGCTGGCGACATTGGCGAAGCTTATGGGTTCTGCCTCTCTCCTCTCGTGGCACGATCCGTTGAAATCGAACAGATCGCCGCTGAGGTCGAGGAGGAACGCATGATCCTTGTGCGGATGAAAGAAAGCCTTTCGTTGCTGCGTAGGGATGTCGGAAAGCTGATCGAGGCAGGATTGAGCGAGAATGCGTCTGGTGGCTGGGACAATCTGTATATCGAGTTTGTCGCAATCCTGAAGAGTCTTCCCAGAAAACCCGAGGCACCACAGATCGAAGCGACCATGCGGCAACTGGAGGCCATCCGGACAATGGCGATCAATCGTCTGAAAAGTCTTATGAATGTGGAAAAATTTGGCGGCAATGCCTGTCAAAATGAGCGGCAATTACAGAATTCAAATCCCGAATCCTCTTCTGAATTTGAACCACGCTTCGAAACGAAGCAGGGAGCGCAGGCAGAGATGGCTGCAGACGCCGAAAGGATGAATCGGTCACTGGGAGTAGAGGAGAGGCCAGAGGCCGCTATTCAGAAAACCTTTCCGCTCGCCGTCGTCCTCAAGGCGTGCCCGGGGATCGTCGATTACAGTCCCGATGCCCGGATCGAGAGTTGGCGGGCGCTGATGTCCACGGCCGTTGCCGTCCGCGCCATGCTGGGAGTCAGCCCTTCGGCCTATCAGGATGCCTGTGATGTGATGGGGCCGGAAAACGCGGCGACCGTCATCGCCTGCATCCTGGAACGCGGCGGGCATATCAATTCGCCGGGTGGATATCTGCGGGATCTGACACAAAGAAGCCGGCGCGGCGAATTTGCACTTGGTCCGATGCTGATAGCCTTGTTGCGCCAACACGCCGCCGCTCCGGCAAACCGGCTGAAACCTTGTCAGCTGACAAGGTTTTGGATGGTGAAACAGGCCTGCCTTCGCCAGGAAATAACAATCGGCGATCAGGCCGTTATTGAATGACCTGGGCGGAAGGCTTAGGGTTCTGCCATAGAAATGGAGGTGAAGGCCATGCATGTTGTGAAAACGATCGAGCATTCCGACAAGGACAGATTTTATGCGGAACTTGCCGACCAGCTTTCCGGCTTGTTGAGCGGTGAACGCGATGCCATCGCCAATGCCTCCAATCTTTCGGCGCTGGTCTTCGACCTGGTGCCCAGCCTGAACTGGGCCGGCTTCTATTTTCTGAAAGGCGGCGACGAACTCGTGCTGGGACCGTTCCAGGGCAAGGTCGCCTGCGTGCGTATTCCGGTCGGCAAGGGTGTCTGCGGCGGCGCGGTGGCACAAGCTCGCACCTTGCTTGTGCCGGATGTGCACGCCTTCCCCGGACATATCGCCTGCGATGCCGCGTCGCGGTCCGAGTTGGTGGTGCCGCTTGTCAGGGATGGGCGCGTTCTGGGAGTGATCGATCTCGACAGCCCGCTGCCGGGACGTTTCGACGAAGACGATCAGGTCGGGTTCGAACGACTGGCCGAAATCTATCTTGCCGCGAGCGATATCTGACGCGCCGGTGCTCAGGCCGGAGGAATCTTCACGATCTCGTCGCCGACAAAAACGATGACGTAGCCGCCCGATGTGGCGGCTTTTTTGGCCATGGCGTTCAAGCCCGATGCATAGGGTTCGGCCTTCCAGACGTCCGGATGCTCCGGGTCGACAAGGACGGTCATCTGTTGTCCGTGTCGGCAGATCATCAAGTTCGACTGCGCCGGCTCCCACTCGTCCGGCAGATCCGGGTCTGACATCCACAGGCAGAAAAAATCCCGACAGCCGCTCGGGCGGTCCGCGTAGATCGCGCATCCGGTTCCGGGCATACAATGGCGGCAGGGAATGTTTGCGGGCTTGTCGAATTCCTCGATTTCTGGAAGACGGCAGCACAAGGTGCATGTCCCGCAGGACCGGGCGGTAATCGTTTTGTGAGGCGCAATCATACGAACCGATTCCAAGTTTACCGCGTCTTTCTTCCCTGCGACTGATTTCGAACGGCAAGCACCGATCGTCGTTCGCATGCATCGGGGCCGGCATTTTTCGGCGGAAGCGCGGATCTGCCAGCATGGCAGACGGAAAAGCCCCCGGCAAGACAGGCCGTCCTGCCGGGGGCTTTCATAAACAAAACAATCAGTCGCCGAATTTTTCCGTGGTGTCGGCTTTGCCTTTGACCCAGTAGCCGGAGGCTCGCAGCCAGGCGAGGGGGTGCTTGCGTTCCTCGACAAGGTAGGCTCGCACGGCCTTGGTGACCGATCCTTCCGCCGCCACCCAGACGAAAGTTCCGGGTTCAAGCGGAATGTCGCGCAGACGATCGATGAAGACGGCCGCATCACTCGCTTCTTCGCGATGCAGCCAGTGGGACGTGAGGGACGCGGCCGTTTCGAAGACCTGTTCATCCTCGGCGCCGGGCACGGCGACGACACTGGTGACGGGAAGGCCGGCGTCCATTTCCTCGATGCGGCGGCCGATCGAGGGTAGGGCGGTTTCGTCGCCGATCAGCAGCCAGGATTTGATCGGGCCGGTGATCACTTGTGAGCCGCGGGGACCGGCGATCTCAGCGGTATCGCCCGGCTTGACGGCCAGCGCCCATTGCGTCGCAGGGCCCGCCTCGTGGACGGCGAAGTCAAGGACGAGGGTGCGGTTTTGCGGATCGTAATGGCGCGGTGTGTAATCGCGCATCGCCGTGCCGCCTTGCCCGTCCGGCACGATAATCTTGATGTGGTCGCCGGCGGAAAGCGAGGTGAAATTGTCGAGTTCATCGCCGCCAAGGGTGATACGGATCATATTCGGTGTCAGCGAGACGACCGAAAGCACCGTCAGCTTGCGGCGACGCAAGTCGTGGCGGATGCGTTCGATGCGCGGCAGGGTATCGGCATTGGCGCTTTCTGGCTCGGCAGTGTGGGCGGTCATGTTTTCCTGTCCATGCGTCTGGTTGGATGGAGTGCCGGCGGTCGGCCGGTCGTCATTTTCTATCTGCCGAGCTGCGTACTTCAGGATTGTGACGATACGCTCGACGGCATCTTGCGAGACGCCTGGCCGGCGCAATTGGCCACGCAAGGCGGATTTCAACTCGTCCATCGCCGCAGCGACAGCGAGCGGCGGTCCACGCCTGCCGCCCTCGCCGCATTGTCCGCCACGGGCGCGTAGCGCCTCGACGGTGGCGCGGTTGGCGGCAAGATAGGCCTCGCCCGCCTCGGTGATCCTGTAGCTCTTGCGGTTGCCTTCGCTGGCTTCGGCAACGGCGTAACCGATATCGTCGAGCCAGGAAAGTGTCGGATAAAGAACACCGGGACTGGGCGTGTAGCTGCCGCCGAAATGGTCTTCGACCGACTTGATCAGTTCATAACCATGGCTCGGCCGTTCGGAGATGATCGAAAGGATCAGCAAGCGAAGCTCGCCATAATCCAGCATCCTGCCGCCGCGACGGCGGAAGGGGCGGCCGTTTTCCTCGTCGTGATGCCTGCGATCCGGCCAGGCGCCGGCGCCGGGGAATTTGCGGTCCCCTCCGCTTCTCGATCTGTGTCTCATGACAGTTAGATATATTCCGATATATCGGAAATCAAGATATATCGAGATCTATTTCGAGACAGAGTGATCCGGCGGCTGGATCGGCGAGCAGCGGTGGGCGACCAAAGGCTTTCGAATAAACGACGGGAATGTCAGGGTACCGGCTGTTTTCTTGGCAGAGGCACGAAATCCAGTTGCTGGTCCGCAATGGAGCCGTCCGGGCCGACCACGGCGCGCCAGCGGCGGTTGCCGCATCGCACCGAAAGCCGCCAACTGCCGTGATGCTCGCCCTCGCCGCGCTCGACCTGCGACGCGACCAGGCCGCGCTGCATCATCGTCCGCAATGTCGCAGGCGACCAGCCGAAACGGCCGGCGAGCATGTCGGCCGACAAAGTGACGGCACCCGTTTCGTCGATGTCGATGATGGTTTCGGTTTCGTATTGTGACGGCTTCATCCGAGCGTTTCCCCCGAAATCGGTTTTACCTGCAGGGAATCTTCGCCGCGGTGAAACGCAATGGCGAGGCGGAACGAATGGGCGATACGCATGGCACGGTCGAGGAACAGGGCGGCAACGTCGGACGGGCAGAGGCGCTGCACGACATCGCGGAAAAGCGACAGCCAGCGCCGGAAATGCTCCTCGCCGAGTCCTGGCAACGCCAGGTGCGGGGGCAGGGGGCGTCCGTCGTATCGGTCTGTCCGCAGCAGTGTCGCCGACCAGAAATCACACATCTTGTCGAGATGGGTTGGCCAGTCCTGCGGGGCGATGGCGTTGCCGAAGATCGGTCCCAGCAGGGCGTCCTGGCGGATTTCCGCATAAAACCCGTGAACGACGGCCTTGATCATCGCATCGTCCAGCACGTCGGGCAGCGGTTTGCCGTCGATTACGATCCGGCGTTCGGGTGCGGGGCGTCCTTTCATCGTCTTTGCTCCATTTGTCTTGCAGGTCGGCCTATGCCGGTTCCTGCTATATTCTGAAAATTGCAGCGCGCGCGCATGGCTCATTCCCTCTGCAGATCAGGCCGCGGCGCTTACGCCACCGAGCAACGCGCGCAGCATGGGCCGGTTGTGCAAGACATCGGCAAGCGTATATTTCCGCAGCACCGCGAGGTAGGCGTCGAGCGCTTCCGAAAGCATGCCGCGCAGGCCGCATGCCCCCGCAATTTGGCAACATGCACCGCCATGGGATTGCATGCATTCGGCCAGCGCAAAATCCTCCTCGGTTGCCTGGACGAGGTCGCCGATATTGATGTCGGCCGGCCGTTTGGCCAGTTTCAATCCGCCGCCACGGCCGCGGGCGGTTTCCACCACCCCATGATCGCGGAGGGTCTGGGCAATCTTTGCCAGGTGATTGCGGGACAGGCCGTATGCCGCCGCGACATCGGTGACGGTGTGGACGGCGTCTTCCCGGGCCGCCAGAAAGATCAGCATTCGCAGCGCGTAATCCGTATGCAGGCTCATGCGCATGGCGGTGTCGTTCTCCCAGGCTATACCGGACGCTCCGGCCGCAGGTGATTGAGATGCTTTAATAGGTATTCTATATACCACTTTAATGAAACCCTTCCGCTTGACAACGGACAAATCATCGCAGGCATACGCATCGCTGCAATTTCGGCGGGCAATCTTATGCGGTAGGATGCCGGCAACAGACCCGATTGCAAAACAGCGCAGAAAGGAAGCCGTGATGCCAGTGCAGATCCGGCGTATCTATGAACCTGCCAGCCTTGCCGACGGCGAACGCGTGCTGGTCGACCGTCTCTGGCCTCGCGGCTTTTCGAAGCAATCGGCGGCTATCGATGTGTGGATGAAGGATGTGGCGCCGAGTTCAGAGCTGCGCAAATGGTTTGGTCACAAGGCGGAACTCTGGGACGATTTCCAGGTGCGGTACCGCGCCGAACTGGAGCGCAACCCGCTTGCGGCACAGCTGCGCCGGCGCGCCGCCGAGGGCATGGTGACGCTGCTTTACGCCGCCCGCGACGAAAAGCACAATCACGCGCTGGTGCTGGCCGATTTTCTCTCTGCCGGCGCCGGTGACAGGTCGAAGCATCCGGCCGACGCTTGAAGCCTGTCGCGATCCAAGCCGCGCCTTAACGTTTGCGCAGTCCGTCGACGAAGACATCGACCATGCGCAGGGCGGTGGGCTGCCAATCCGTCGTTCCCTGCGAATAATAGATGCCGACCAGTGTGCGCAGCAGATCCTCGGGCGGGACATCGTCCCTGACGTCGCCGCGCGCGACCGCCCGGTCGAGCAGGAGCCTGATCGCCCCGATCATCCGCTCGTAGGAATAGGCTTTCAATTCGGAAGAACCATGGGCGGCGAGCTGCAGCGCTTCGATCATGCCCTTCTTGGCGGCCACCAGCCGGACATTGGCCTGCAGCCATTTTTTCAGCCCTTCGACCGGCTCGTTATCTCCGGCAAGCTGTTCGGCCAGATCGCCGAGAAGATCGACCTCATGGCGATACACTGCCTCGAACAGCGCCTCGCGCGTCGGAAAATGCCGGTAGAGCGTGCCGATACCGACGCCGGCCCGCCGCGCGACGGCTTCGAGGCTCGCCTGGGTTCCGCCGGCGCTGAAGATTTCCGTCGCTGCATCGAGCAGACGTTCACGGTTGCGAATGGAATCCACACGCGGCTTCCGGCTTGCTTTTTCGATCTTCTGTTCCATCTGCCTAAAACTGAAACTGCCCTCTTGATAAACGGAGGATGCCTCCGTATATTAACCCCTGTGCCGAGACGACGCCAGCATATCGCGTTTTCGGACCGGGTGGCGGTTTTCATGCCAGCCATACCCTAAAAAACCGCAACTCCGTCGATCCTCGGCGGTTTCGATCCATACATCACTATCACTGATTGGAGCACCCGATGTCACTCTCCATCAGCCTCACCATCAATAGGCAATCGCGAACGGTTACGCTCGACGATCCTCGTGTGACGCTGCTCGACCTCCTGCGCGAGCATCTTTATCTGACCGGAACGAAGAAGGGCTGCGATCGCGGCCAGTGCGGCGCCTGCACCGTGCTTGTCGATGGCCGGCGCATCAATTCCTGTCTTTCTCTTGCCGCAAGCCTGGATGGCGCCGAGATCACCACCATCGAAGGCCTGGCGGTCGGCGAGGCGCTGCATCCGGTGCAAGCCGCCTTCATCGCATGTGACGGTTTCCAGTGTGGTTACTGTACGCCCGGGCAGATCATGAGCGCGGTCGGGCTGATCGCCGAAGGCCGGGCCGGCAGCGATCCGGAGCGTATCCGCGAATTGATGAGCGGAAATCTCTGTCGATGCGGCGCCTACCAGGGCATCACCGAAGCGGTGCTGGAGGCGCAGAAGACCATGACCGCGGAAAAGGGGAGGGACGCGGCATGAACCGCTTCGATTTTCTCCGCCCGGCCAGTGTCGCAGAAGCGGTCGCAGCGGCGGCCGAGCCCGGTTCCGCCTATCTGGCTGCCGGCACCAACCTGCTCGACCTGATGAAGATCGGCGCGTCACGGCCGGAACGGCTGATCGATATCAGCCGGCTGCCGGGTCTCGACCGCATCGAATGGCTTGCCGATGGCAGCGTGCGTATCGGGGCGATGGTCCGCAATGCCGACCTCGCCTATGATGCGCGTTTGGCAAAAGCCTTTCCTTCCGTCGCCGAAGCGCTGCTGTCGGGCGCATCCGCCCAGTTGCGAAATGCCGCGACGGTTGGCGGCAACCTGATGCAGCGAACCCGTTGCGCCTATCTCCAGGACACCGCAAGCGCCTGCAATCGCCGTGTCCCCGGTTCGGGCTGCGATGCGTTGTATGGCGAAAACCGTCTGCACGCGGTGCTTGGCTGGAGCGAAAATTGCATCGCCATCCACCCATCGGATTTCTGCGTGCCGCTGGTGGCGCTCGATGCCGTTGTCGAAGTGGAGGGTGCAGACGGGCGCCGCGAAATTGTGGTTGATGATCTGCACAGGTTGCCGGGCGCAACTCCGGAAAAGGAAACGGCGCTGGCTCCCGGCGAACTGATCGTCGGCCTGCGCCTTCCCGCCGCAGCCGCGGCTTTTTCCGCAAACAGCCGTTACCTGAAACTGCGGGAACGCACCTCCTATGCCTTCGCGGTGGTCTCGGCCATGGCTGCGCTGCGCATCGAGGACGGAACTATCAGCGAGGCACGGCTGGCACTCGGCGCCATCGCCGCCAAGCCCTGGCGGGTGCGGGAGGCGGAGGCGGCACTTCTGGGCGTTACACCGAGCGTCGAAGCTTTCGCCCGTGCGGCGGAGATCGCACTCGCGGAGGCCAGGCCCTCCGGCGACAACGCCTTCAAGATCGAACTGGCGCGCCGCATCACCGTGCGGGCGCTGACCCTAGCCTTGGAAGGGACGCCGGCGGTGATGCCTGCACTGCCGGCCTCGCCCTTCTCGACAGATCCGGGAGCCAGCCATGTCGCCTGAAACCAACCCGAGCCACGCCCCCCGCTACGGCTCCAACATGGGCCAGCCGCTGACGCGCCGTGACGGCCTGCTGAAGGTCACCGGCCGGGCTACCTACGCCGCCGACAACCATCCGCCCGGCATGCTTTATGCGGTCACCGCCGTCAGCAAGATTGCTCGCGGTCGCGTCACATCGCTGGATGTAGCCGCCGCCAAGGCCCATTCCGGTGTCGTCGAGGTGATGACCCCGGCCAATCGGCCGCCGCTCGCCCACGATCCCGATGAAAAGATGCCGCCTTTCGGCTTCCGTGTCGAAGTGTTGCAGAATGATCGGGTTCGCTATGTAAATCAACCGATTGCGCTGGTGATTGCGCAAACTCTGGAAGCGGCGACCGAAGGTGCGATGCTGCTCGATCCGCAATATGATGCACAGGATGCACGCGTCGAACGCGCCGACGGCGAGCTTTACGATCCGCCAGCTATCGGAGTCGGTGCACCGCCCGGCGCAGCCTATGGCGACATCGACGCCGGTCTTGCCCGTGCCGCACACCTGGTGGAGGCAGAGTATTTCACGCCGGCGCAATATCACAATGCGATGGAGCCGCACGCCGTGGTTGCCGAATGGGATGGCGACCGGGTGATGCTCGACATGCCCAACCAGGCGCTGGCGTTGAGTTGCGCATCTTATGCCGCCTATTTCGGTATTCCCGCCGAAAACGTGACGATCCGGTCGCCTTTCCTTGGAGGCGGGTTCGGTTCCAAGGCGATCCTGAACGGTCCGCAGATCCTGGCGATCCTCGCCGCCCGCATGCTCGGCCGTCCGGTGAAGCTCGCTTTGACCCGCAGCCAGATGTACGGCCCTGTCGGCCACCGCGGCGCCACCTGGCAGACGCTGCGCATCGGCACGGATGGCGACGGGCAGCTGACCGGGCTTCATCACCGGGCGATTGCCGCGACGTCATCTTTCGACGATTTTCTGGAGCCGGCGGCCAACGCGTCGCTGCCGCTATATGCCAGCCCCGCCATCCTGGTGGAGCACAAGGGCCTGCGGCTGGATACCGGCACGCCCGGGCCGATGCGTGCGCCCGGCGAGGCAAGCGGATCGGCGGCATTGGAGGTGGCCATGGATGAGGCCGCTGAAGCCTGCGGCATGGATCCGCTGGATTTCCGCCTGAAAAACTATGCGGAGACCGAGCCGGGCACCGGCAAGCCGTTTTCCTCGAAGGCCTTGCGAGCCTGTTATGCCGAAGGCGCCAAGCGGTTCGGCTGGTCCCGCCGTCCGCTCGAGGCAGGGCAGATGCGCGACGAGAAGGGCTTTCTCGTCGGCTGGGGCATGGGGACGGCCGTCTTCCATTGCCCGCACTTTCCGGCGGAAGCCCGCGCGACATTGCGGGCCGATGGCACGGCATTGGTCGAAACCGCTGGCGCCGATATGGGGCAGGGCGCATGGACGGCTCTGGCCCAGATTGCTGCGGAAGCCCTTGGCCTCGATCCTCAGCAGGTCGAGTTGCATTCCGGCCTGTCGACGTTGCCCGACGGCGGTATAGCCGGCGGCTCCGGCCATACGGCGAGTGCCGGGCTGGCGCTCAACAATGCCAGCAAGGATGCAATTGCCAGGCTGACCGACCTCGCCACCGGCAATCCGCAATCGCCGCTGTTCGGTGCCGGCAACATCGGCGTCATCGCCCGCAATGGCAGGCTGCATCGCCGGGATGACGAGACGCGCAGCCAGAGTTACGCCGAAATCCTCGCCGGCGCCGGCCAGCCTGAGGTCGTCGGCACGGCCAAGGCTGCCCGCGATCCCTCGGTGGGGGCTGCCCATGCCCTGTATTCGCATGGTGCGGTGTTTGCCGAGGTGAAGATCGATCCCGATCTTGGCCAGATCCGCACCACCCGCCTCGTCGGCGCCTTTGCGGCGGGACGGATCATCAACCCGCGTCTGGTGCGCAGCCAGTATTTCGGCGGCATGATCTGGGGCGCGTCGTTTGCCCTGCATGAGGAGGCGGTCACCGACCGCCGCACCGGCCGGATCATGAATGCCGATCTTGCCGAATACCACGTGCCGGTGAATGCCGACGTGCCGTCGCTGGATGCGATCCTGATTCCGGAAGACGACCCTTACATCAATCCGATCGGCGTCAAGGGTGTCGGCGAAATCGGCATCACCGGAACGGTGGGCGCGATCGCCAATGCCGTCTGGCATGCGACGGGCAAACGCCTGCGGCGTTTCCCGATCCGCATCGAGGATGTCATCGGCTGAAGCAATTCCAGCAAAAGTGCATAGCGGTTTTGCGTCCGGAATTGCGTGAAAACAAAAGGATAGAGCATTTTTTGCGTTTTAGAGAAAAGCGGAAATGCTCTAGCATTACAGTTTCGATTTTGATTGATGTCTGAATCTATAGGTCGCCGTGGTTCGGAGATCGTGGATGACAGGATTGTCGGATTGAGGCGACGCTTGAAGTTTGGGCGTCTTCATTGCGGGATGTGAAGGCACGAATACGCCCGCTGTTCACGCAGGAGCGTGTCGCGGTTTCTGTCGGACAGTTTCTGGACGGTCTGCTGGGAGAAGAGCGCCGCAAGACGGGATGGATGCGAGCGGAAGCTGCAGGCGATTGCGGTCCTTGGCGGGCAGCAGGCGATTTTGGGCCGCGGGCATTGGGATGCGGATGCCCTGCGGGACATTGTTCGCGATTACACGCTGGAGACACTGGCCGATTCTGATGCAGTCCTTGTGGTCGATGAGACCGGCTTTCTCAAGCAGGGCAAGGCATCGTGCGGGGTTGGGCGTCAATATACCGGTTCGGCGGGCAAGATCACCAACTGCCAGATCGGCGTCTTCGCATCCTACGTGTCACGACACGGCCACGCCTTCATCGACCGGGCGCTCTATCTGCCGAAGGCCTGGACGACGACCGGAACCGTATGGCCGGGGCTCACGTGCCGGACCCTGTCGGCTTTCTGACCAAGCCGGCACTGGCGCTCACGATGATCGAGCGGGCCATCGCATCGAACCTGCCCTTTTCTTGGGTTGCTGCCGACAGTGTTTATGGCTTGGCGTCCGACGTCGATTGCGCGTTGCCCGGCCTTCATCAAATTTGCCCTTGTCTCATTGGGCGCGATGTAGGGCCAAGCTCTTCGGGCCAGTCCTCCGGTTTGGTGTAGCGGCCAGTTGCATTTCGACCGCGGCCTCAAGTTGTTCGAGTACTGTCGCCATATCAAACTCCTTCGGGGTAACACTCATCGGCCGGCGCCGGCTCTGATTTCTTCGTGTCGCGCTTAAATCGACCTGCCAAGCGCCTCCAGCGCTTTGCATCAGCTTCGGCAACGATGAGATCGACGTGCGACGCATTCGCCGCTTTCATCAGGTCCGATATGAACCGGCAGTCAAACCCTTTGACGAGGCCGCTCTTGAGCAGTTCGTTCGCGGAATGCAGCACCCATCTGCGCGAAATCGAATGAGATAGTGGCGGTCGTGAGGGACGCTGCACTGGCTGACTGTTCCGGTCGATCAACTGCCACGCATCAGCATTCTGGATAAAGGGGCAGGAACGGGATGCTGTCACCCGTACAGTTCGAGAAGCCGCGAAACTCCAACCTCCGCTGGTCCAGAAACCTGGGGAGGATCACTTCCCGATAGCCATGCGTGTGCGCCTTGGGTCGGTTCGGCTAGCTGTTTCATTGAGGGAAATCCCTCATTTTGCT
>NZ_QFBC01000012.1 GCF_003122325.1 Rhizobium album | reverse complement strand
CACAAACAACCGCGCTCCGCACGTTGAGGCATCCGACCCGAACATCATCATGAGGCCATGACCTCGAAAAGGACCATGACCCCGGCACGGGCAAAACAGGCTTGACTAAGTCCCGCAATTAAAGGGCCGATTGACATAGGAAAGCCGCCCGCAGACGGCTTGATCCAGTAAATCTGCTGTTAGGATGGTGGATTAGAACTCTTGCCACTCATCCAATGCGGCAGCGGCCGCGCCACGGCCGCTAAATGCCTTGGCAATATTTCCGGCCATCGACCTCGGAGCAGAGGTCACGGGCGAATGTGCGGATGTCATTCTGACCGGAGTAGCTCGGTTCACGCCAGCTGCATATTGAGCCGTTCCGAGCTGGAACTGCGATACCAGCTCCCGTAGCTTGCCAGCTTCATTTGCAAGCGTCGCACCAGCAGCGCTGGCTTCCTCAACCATCGCCGCGTTCTGCTGCGTTACCTGATCCATCTGGTTAACCGCCGTGTTGACCTCCGACAAGCCGACTGACTGTTCACGTGAAGAGGTCGCAATCGCATCCATATGTTGGTTGATCGTAACAATGGAAGTCTCGATCTTTTTAAGCGCCTCTCCGGTTTCGCTAACAAGCTTTACGCCGCTCTCAACTTCCGCAGTGGACTTGTCGATCAGGTCCTTGATCTCGCGTGCGGCCTTGGCCGAACGTTGCGCAAGTTCTCGTACTTCCTGTGCAACAACAGCAAAACCCTTGCCTGCTTCACCTGCGCGGGCCGCTTCCACGCCTGCGTTCAACGCCAGGAGATTGGTTTGGAACGCGATATCGTCGATTACGCCGATGATGTTCGAGATTTGCCCGGATGACTCTTCGATCCGCCCCATGGCGGTCACTGCATTTCCCACAACTTTGCCGGATTGGCGGGCGCTTTCATTGGCCTGCACGGCTACGCTGCGGGCCTCTTCCGCACGCTTGGTCGAATTGGCAACATTGGTTGTGATCTGGTCCAGAGCCGCGGCCGTTTCCTCCAGCGCAGCCGCCTGCTGCTCGGTGCGTTTCGAAAGATCTTCGGCACTTGCACTGATCTCGCGCGATCCACCGTCAATAGCATTCGTTGCTTGGGAAACCGGCGCCAGTGTCCCACGCAACTGCTCAATGGCGCTGTTGAAGTCGTTCCTTAATCCCTCGAAGTCCTTTGCAAAAGTTTGATTAAGCTGGAATGACAAATCGCCAGATGCCAGGTACCTCATTCCTTCAGCCAGACCATTTGTTGCCTGTGCCATCTCTTGGGCACGGACCCGATCCTGTTCTGCCGCCTGGCGACGCTGTTCTTCGGTCAGATGACGCTGGCTTTGCGCTTCATTTTCGAGCCGCTTGTTCTCGACGCGTTTCTGCGGAAGACATCCACGGCTGCGGCCATTTCCCCGATCTCATCGGCTCGGCCTCCGTATGGAATTTGCGTCACCGGACGCAAGGTTTTTCATGGAGGCGGTGATGTTTTGGATTGGCTTGGCAATACCCGTAATTGCAAACCAGATCGCAAAAACCAGCAGCACGGCTGAAACAACGATGAGGATCATCGCCAAATCAAATGAAGCAGAATAAATTTCCTTACTCTCATCATAGGACTGCGTAGCACCCTTTTCGTTGTACTCGATCAGTTTTGCCAGATCCTGACTGATGGACAGCGCAACGGGAGTCATCTCATTGAAAAGAATTTCCTCTGCGGCTTCATCCTCGTGGGCCACGGAGACTTTTCTCAGCCTCTCGCCGATCTTGTCGTAGTTGAGCGCCTTTTCGCGGACCCCCTTGGTGATTTCAAGCTCGAATGCTTCCGGCTGATTGCTGTCGTAACCGTAAAGAGCCTTCTCGAAGCGTGCTTTGAATTTGGTGATATCGCCTTCGATTTTCTGCGTTCTATCGTCGGTACTGGAGATGACGTGGTTAAGCCAAACGGCGAGTACGTGCGCTTTGTTCACGTACTCGCCAAGACTCTGCTCGACATGATCCTAGACGCCTGTCTAGCCTGACCGATTTGGACACACTGCAGGCAACCCTCGCGACGCCCAAGCTTCGTGATCATCGCCAGCCAAATCTTTATTTTACCACAACGGCCGAATAGCTGGGCGCCCTATTGCATCCGATAATGCAACAATATTTGACGATGGGCATTTCAGATTGGTTTTTACCGTCGCGACAGTCACGACCAGAAAAACCAAGAAGCATCACGATAAATTTGACGCCGCTTGACTGATATTAAGCAAGGCTACTTGCTCGGAATATCTTCCTACAGGTCAACGAAAATTTAATCAGCACGCACGATGGTAGTTGCAGCGATAGTATCGTCATGAAGGCGGGCGGCAATGTGAAGGCTGGATCGCGATGCCCTATTGTTAGGACGAGGCTTTTTCAATGAGTAGTATTTTGACCAACTGGACGGCCTTGGCCGCGCTCGACACTTTACGTTCGATTGGCAGCCAACTCGGGACCACCCAATCGAGAATTTCGAGCGGATATCGCGTCGAAAACGCATCCGACAATGCAGCCTATTGGTCGATCGCGACAACGATGCGCTCAGACAACAAAGCGTTGTCCGCCGTTGAGGACGCGATCGGACTGGGAAGTGCCAAGGTGGACACGACTTACGCGGGAATGAACGCCGCAATTGAGGTCGTAGATGAAATCAAGGCCAAGCTCGTCGCCGCTCGCGAGCCAGGCGTCGATAAGCTGAAAGTCGGCTTGGAAATTGAAGAGCTTAAGAACCAAATACATTCCATAGCGCAATCTTCGTCATTCAGCGGCGAGAATTGGCTGTATACGAATGTGTCTGGTGGTCTGACGACGAAAGAGCTCGTGACGTCCTTTGTCCGGTCCGCAAACGGAACGGTTTCGATCGGGACGACAAACTTCGATGCCCACAACGCCGCGCTGATAAGTGACGAGTCGGATTTTAACGGCATTCTGACTATGCGCGTCAGCGTCAATCAGCCGAACGCAGTCGGCACTGGCACGACGCCAATGGAATATTTCTTGATCCGCTCCAAGGCTGGGTCAGCCGGAAATGAGACCAAGCTGACGGCGACGACCTCGAACGAGGCCGTCGAAGGTATGATTATGGCGGTAGACAAATACCTAGACACTATGGCGGACGTTGCCGCCACGTTGGGCTCGGTTAAGAGCCGCCTCGATATGCAGAAGGAATTTGTTGCCGATCTGAGCGATGTGACAGAGACCGGGATTGGCCGGCTCGTTGATGCTGACATGAACGAAGAGTCGACTCGCCTCAAGGCTCTGCAGACACAGCAGCAACTCGGCAGTCAGGCCCTCTCGATTGCTAACTCAAGCGCCGACAACATCCTGTCGCTTTTCCGGTGAAAGCAGCATCGCTGCGCGCGTTGCCGCGCAGCGACTTGCCCGGGTGTATTTGGCCTTGCTCAAATCGTATCTTTCTGCAGCATAACAATGCCCGATAAGCCGGGATTATCAGTCATAATGTGCGAAAGACAATACGTGCATTTATTGCAATTTTTTTGCAAAAAACCGCCCTCATGGCAACTCTAGCATAGCACCTCCTGGCCGTGTGGGGATGATTTGCGCGGCTTTTTTTTGATGAGAGGGCTCCTGTTCGGAAGATAGGAAGGCAAAAGGTTACTCAGCCGGATACCACACATGCCGACGGATCGGAACTTTTCGAAGCGTAACCCGGACTTGACCGTTTGATCTGGACGGACAAGATAGCTAAGACAAATCCGGTTCTGCAACGAACCTGATTTGACGGCCGCAGCGGACGGATCGTGCAAAACAGGCGCTGGTTGGGAACATCCGTCGATGTTTTGCCTTGAAGCACGACGGAACGGCAGCTGATCCGGGAGATACGAGGCTTTTATGCGCAGGGGCGACGGTGTACGGCGAGCAGAACGACCAGAGCCATTACAGGGCCTGATCGACCGCGTCTGCGGCATCCTGCTTTCCTCCAGCGCCCCCGTCATGGCCAGCTACATGGCCGGCCAGATCTACTCGCGGACGGCACGATCCGGCCGGCAAAGGCTGGAGGGCGAGACGGCGTCTCCGCCGATCGACGCCTGGCAGCGGACGCTGTCGAAGATCAAGGGCTCCGACGGGGAACTCGCCGGGCTGATGACATATCTCGAGCAGATCGGTCCGTACCTCTCCTGGTATCGCAGCCGCGTCGGTCCCTTCGCCAGCGTGAATTTTGAAAAATCCCATGCCCACTCGACGATCCTCGGGCCGGGAGGCGTGGAGGAACGCAGCGACGTTCAACTCGGCGTGACGCTGATGGCGCCCTATTGCCGGTTTCCGGACCATTTCGAAAAACAGCGGCGCGTCTTCCTTTTCCTGTCTGCCGCCGAAGCCTGCCTGAGGGATCGGGAATGGATGCGCGCCGAGCCCGGGACGATCGTCTTCAGCGATGCCGGGGATAAGTTCGCGCTGCGCTGCACGAGTGAGCCGGTGCTGGCCGTGTGGTGCCAGCTCGACGACCGGCGCCGCTGAGCCGCTGCATTTCCGCCGTTGGCGGCACGCACGATATCCTGCGTTGTGAGGTTTCGGCGTTGCGCGGACGAAACGCCGATCTGTTTCGACCGGCGATATCACCAACTGCGTAGCCCGGCGTGACGACCCGTTTCAAGCATGCGGCGGCAGCGCCGCCCCGGCCAGCCGCGTCCTGATCCAGTCGGCGACGCGGTAATAACGCAGCGTCATCTGCGGCGCAAAGGCCATGTAGAAGGGCGCGGCGGTCAGGGGTTCGAGCTTGAGCGACAGGTCCTTTTCCGCAACGTCTTTCGCCCATTCCGAGAGGATACCGCCGAGCATGCTGCCGGTCGGCACGCCACGGCCGGACAGTCCGGTCAGCGCCACGACGCCCGGCGCCAGGCCGTAGAGCCGCGGCACGGTGCGGTACTGCATGTCGAGTTCGCCGAACCAGAAATAATCCCAGACGAGGTCGTGGCGGATCTGCGGGTGCAACCAGCGCAGCCGGTCGCTCATCAACTGGCGCGTATAGGCCATGTCGCGCCCGCGCCGGCCCATCGGGAACATCGAGGCGACGATGCGGCCTTCGGCATTGTATTTGTAGACGAAGATATCGCCGCGCCCGTCATGGATCGTCGTGTTCTGCGGCAGGATGCTGCGGCGTTCGTCGTCCGACAGCGGCTGCGTGGCGGCAACGAAGACGCGCTGGATCTTGAAGCTGCGGTCGAGCTTCGGCCAGCCGCCGACCGTATAGGCGCCGGTGGCGAAGATCACCTTGTCGGCGGTCACCTCGCCCTTGCCCGTCGTTACCGTCCAGCCGCCGCCGGGTGCCGGCGTGCAGCCGGTGACCGGCGAATACGTATGGATCGTTCCGCCTTCCTGGATAACGGCGCGGGCGAGGCCGCGGGCATAGGCCAGCGGGTTCAGGTGCCCGGCCTCGGAATGGAACCAGCCGCCGTAGAAGCGCGGGCTGCCGGTGATCTTTGCCACTTCGTCGCGATCAAGCATTGCCGTGCGGGCGCCGACGGCGTTGTAGGTTTCGACCTTGGTTTCGATCGCTTTCAGCATCGAAGGGTAGGGTGCTCCCATGACGTAACCGTTCTGCTGCCATTCGCACTGGATCTGGTAATGCTCGATCATGCCGGCGACGCGGTCGTTGGCCCGCGTCTGGCGCTGGATCAGCCGTTCTGCCCAGGGTTCGCCGAGCATCTTGCGCAGTTCCGGCAGGCTGTAATGCGTAAAGGTCGGCGTGCAGTGGCCGGCATTGCGGCCGGAACCGCCGTAGCCCACCTCCTCGCGCTCCAGCAGCACCGCCTTGACGCCGTCGCGGGCAAGCTCCAGCGCCGTCGTCAGTCCGGTATACCCTCCGCCGACGATGCAGACGTCGGCGCGGATGCGGCCTTCCAGCGGCACCGTCGCCGGGGCGGGCGGGGCGGTGGCAAACCAAAGCGACGTTTCGAAGGGGGAGAAGCGGGTCATTGCGCCACCCTCAATGCAGGTCGCTGCGGGCATCCAGCGCGTCGCGCAGGCCGTCGCCGATGAAATTGAAACTGGTGACAGCGAGCGTGATGGCGATGCCGGGCACGATCGCCAGCCACGGCGCCTTGTCGAGATATTGCTGTGCACCGTTCAGCATGTTGCCCCAGCTCGGCAGCGGCGGCTGGATGCCGTAGCCGAGGAAGCTGACATAGGCTTCAAGCAGGATGGCGCGGGCAACCGTCAGCGTCGCCGCGACGATGATCGGGCCGATGGCGTTGGGCAAGAGTTCGCGGAACATGATGCGGCTGTTGGACAGGCCGAGCATGCGGGCGGCGAGTACGAAATCCCGTTCCCGCAGCGAGCGCACCTCGGCCTCGACGATGCGGGCGATCTCCATCCAGCTGGTGACCGCGATGATCACGGTGATCATGAACGGGCTCGGCTTGATGAAGGCGGCGAGCGCCAGAAGCAGGAAGATGCTCGGGAAGGACAGGAAGGCATCGACGAAACGCATCAGCGCCGCGCCGACCCGGCCGCCGTAATAACCGGCGGTCACGCCGATCACCGTGCCGATGGCGGTGGACAGCAGCATGGCGAAGAAGCCGACCAGCAGCGAGATCCGGCCCGCGTTGAACAGCCGCGCGGCGATGTCGCGGCCGAGCGGATCGGTGCCGAAGATGTGGTACCCCGTCAGCGGCGGCGCGAAGCGGGCGCGCAGGTCGATATAGAGTTCGTCATAGGGCAGCAGGTATGGCCCGAAGACACAGGCGAGCGTCAGGATGACGATCATGAAGACGCCGAGCATGGCCAGGTGATGGCGGGCGAAACGCCGGGCGGTGCGGCTTTGCCACCAATGGTTCGAAACGGGGCGGGCAGGGGGGACAAGCGTTGCTGAAGACATGGTCTTTCTCCCTAACCCAGCCGGATGCGCGGATCGACGAAGGCGACGAGCAGGTCGGCGCAGAGATTGCCGATCAGCACGAGAATGGCGGAAAACATCAGAAGCCCCATGATCACGGGATAGTCGTTGTAGCCGAGGCTATCGAGGAACAGGCGTCCCATTCCCGGCCAGGTGAACACGGTTTCGGTCACCAATGCGCCGCCGAGGATGGTCGGCAGTTGCAGCCCGGCGAGCGTGATCATCGGCAGGAGAGCGTTGCCGATGACGTGTTTCATGAGCACCCGGCGCTGGCTGAGCCCCTTGGCGCGGGCGGTGCGGACGAAATCCTGGTTGATGACGTCGAGCGTGGCGGTGCGCATGTAGCGGCTCCAGACCGCGACGTTGACCAGCGCCAGCACCACGCTCGGCATGATCAGGTGGATGGCGTAGTCGCCGATCGAGCCGTCGCCGATCGTGTACATGTTGCCGGCCGGCAGCCATTTCAGCTTCAGCGCGAAGACGTAGATCGCCACCAGGCCGAACCAGAAGGTCGGGATCGACAGGGCGACCATGGCGCCGACAGTGGCGGTGTAATCGAAGATCGAATAGCGTTTCGTGGCGCCCTTGATGCCGATCCAGGTGCCGATGGCGATGGAGAGCGCCGTCGAGGTGCCCATCAAGAGCAGCGTCGCGAAGAGATGGCCGCCGATGATGCCGAGAACGGGCTGGCTGTCGCGGTAGGAGCGGCCCCAGTCGCCCTGCAGCAGATGCCAGAGCCAGTCGAGATACTGGATCGGCAAGGGGCGGTCGAGGCCCATCTGCCTGGCGATCCGGTCCAGCGCCTCCTGCGTCATGCCGGGCGTCAGCGCATATTGCGACAGCGGCCCGCCGGGTGCGAGATTGAGGACGGCAAAGCCGATCATCGAGACGAGCAGCAGCAGCACCAGGCTTTGCCACAGGCGGCTCATGAGATAACGCATCATGGCATGTCTCTCCGATTGTTGGTGGTGGCGGACGGGGCAATCGTGTTCGTCTGGCGTATTGCTGGCGGCGGCCCCCTTACCTAGCCCTCTCCCCGTGGGCAGAGGGACGGCACTGGCGACATGTCTGGCAGCTCGGCTTGAACGAGTGTTCGCGATGTCCCCCTTCTCCCCGGCGGGGAGAAGGGTCCGAAGGACGCAGGCGGATGAGGTGGTAACCTCGACCGAAGAGGCTAACCCCGTCCGCGCCTTACGCCGTCCGGTACCAGCTCCCGACGTTCCAGCTGTCGATACGGGTGTTGACGTTGTAGTTCACGCCTTCCACCCCGGTCTTGTAGCCGCGCACGGTGGCGTACTGGAACATCGGCAGGAACGGCAGGTCGTTGCGCACCACTTCCTGGATCTTCAGGTAGATCTTCTTGCGCTCATCCGGCACGAAGACCTGACCGCCCTCTGTCAGCAGGTCGTCGACTTCCTTGCTGGCATATTGCCAGTTGTTCTGGCCGGCGCCGCCCTTGGCGTTGATCGAGGTGGAGCGGAAGTAGTCCGACGTGTCGGGGTCCGCGCCGGTCAGGAAGTCGAGGCCGACGACGACGGAATCGAACTGCGACATCATCCAGTATTCGCCCCACATCACCGCCGGTGGCAGGTTGGAGATGGTCATTTCGACGCCGATATCCTTGAATGACTGCTGCACGAACTGCTGCACCTGTTCGCGGATGTGGTTGCCGGCCGTGGTCGAGTTGCTGAAGGAGAGACGCACGCCGTCCTTGGCGCGGATGCCGTCGCCGCCCGGCACCCAGCCGGCGTCGTCGAGCAGCTTCTTCGCCTTTTCGAGATCGAATTCATGCTTCGGCAGGTCGGCATTGAAGTAGAAGGACTGCTGCGGCACGTAGCTTTCGGTCGGCGCCGGCAGGCCGTAATACAGCGCGTCGATGATCGTCGCCTTGTCCAGCGCATGATAGAGCGCCTGGCGCACGGCTGGATCCTTGAATTGCGGCCGCTCCATGTTGAAGGTGAAGGATTCCACCGTCGAACCCGGCACGACAAGCACGGTCTTGCCTTCCAGCTCCTTGGCTTCTTCGTAGTGGTCGGGCGTGATCCACTGCAGGCCGGCCACGTCGATATCACCGGTCTTGAACTGGGTGTAGAGCACGGTCAGATCAGGAATGTACTTGTAGATGACCCGTTCCAGATAGGGGCCGTCGCCGAAATAGTCCGTGTTGGCTTCGAGCGTGATATGGTCGCCGGCAACACGTTCGACCCATTTGAACGGGCCGGTGCCGACAGGCGCATTGTTGAAGGCGGCGGTGTTCTTGTCGGCCTCGTTTTCGAAGCCGTGTTTCGGCACGATGAAGGTGGCGGCGAGGATAGACGGGTAGGGCGCGAAGGGCTTTTCCATCCGCCAGGTGATTTCGGTCGGCGAGACGACGGTCAGGTCGCGAACGAGATCGTGGCCGGTGCGGCGCCAGCTGCGGAAATTCTCGTCCACCAGCAGTTCGAGGGTGAACTTGACGTCGTCGGCGGTGAAGGGCTTGCCGTCATGCCATTTCACGCCGTCACGCAGCTTGACCTTCCAGGTCAGGCCGTCGGCGGAGATGCCGCCATTCTCGACTGTCGGCACTTCGGCAGCGAGTTGCGGGAAGAATTTTCCGTCGGGATCGACGCCGAACAGCGGGTCGAAGATGCTGAAATGGATGCCTTCGTCCACTTCGATATGCAGCAGATGCGGGTTGAAGACGGTGGGTTCCTGCGAGAAGCCGATGATCAGCTGGCCGGTCGGCTTTTCCGGCGGGGTTGCCGCGAAGGCTTTATCCTTGCCGATAAGGCCGGGCATGACGATGCCGCTGGCACTGGCGAGCATCATCATCGTCAGCGCCTGGCGGCGCGTCGGATTGAGGATGGAATATTGCTTGTCGTCGGACATGATTTTCCTCTCTCTGTCACGTGATCGTTGCTGCTGTTCCTCATTTTTTCCGGTCTGCCTTCTTTGCCGGGCAGTCCCTGCTTTTATTGAGCGGCGGTTTTCCCGCCACCTTTTAGAACCCGCTGATCAGCTCAATCTTCGAACCGTCGGAAAAGCGGGAGAAACGGAAATCCTTGATGTCGACCACCGGAGTACGGTTCATGACGATATCGGCCATCAGCCGGCCGGCGCCGGGGCCGATGCCGAAACCATGGCCGGAAAAGCCGGTGGCGATATGGAAACCCGGAATGCTGTCGATGGCCGAAATTACCGGGACGGCGTCCGGCGTCACGTCGATGTAGCCGGCCCAGCGCTGGGCGATCTCGGCCTTCTCGAACACCGGAAAGGCCTTTTTCAGATTGGCGAGCGCCACGTCCGAGAGCTTCTTGGAAGGTTTCGGATCAAGGACGCGGTTGTATTCGAACGGGCTCGGCTCGTCGAGCGCCCAGCGATCCGGAATGCGTGCCTCGTCATAGAACCGGCCGCCGACGCGAAAAATCAGCGAGCGCCATTCCTTGGACAGCGCCGGCAGGAAGTCGCGGGCATAACGGAAGGACTTCGGGACGATATCGACGATGTTCTCATGACCGGAGGCGATGGTATAGCCGCCGTCCTGGCGCTTGCGCAGCGCAAAGCCGTTCGACCAGATCGCCTGCTCGGGGCCGCCTTCCAGCGGCTTGGTGCGTAGCACCGAATTCATCACCTTCAATTGCGGCAACCGCAGCCCGAGCGTGCCGGAAAACAGGCTGGACCAGGCGCCGCCAGCGAGCACCACCGCCTGGCAGGCGATCGGCCCGCGTTCGGTGACGACGCCGGAGACCTTGCCGCCGGCGGTCTCGATGCCGCGTACGGCGCATTCGGTGAGAATGTAGGCGCCCTTGTCGCGGGCCGCCTCGGCGATGGCCGGCGCCGCGCGCTGCGGTTCGGCGCGGCCGTCGAGCGGGGTGAACAGCGCGCCCTTGATGTCGAGCCGGGAGTCCGGGAACATCGACTTGAACTCGGTGCCGCTCAGCATCTTCGTTTCGATCTGGTAACCTTCGAGGTTCTTCATCCAGCGTTCGTGGTCGGCATATTCCTTGTCGCTGGCGCAGGTGAACATGATGCCGGCGCGGGTATAACCGGTGTTGCGGCCGGTGCGCTGGTCGAGCGTATTCCAGATGCGCAGGGCTTCCGCCATCAGCGGCACTTCGCGCGGGTCGCGGCGGGTGATGCGCACCCAGCCCCAGTTGCGGCTCGATTGCTCCTGGCCGATGCCGCCCTTTTCGCAGAGCGCCACCCTCAGCCCGCGTTCCGCCAGCTCCAGGGCAGTCGACGCGCCGATGATGCCGCCGCCGATGACGACGACGTCGACGTCCTTCGGCAGGTCGGCATCCCCGTGGACGGGAACGACATAGGGTCCGGGCATCTCAGTAACTTTCTTCTAGCTGGCAATTGACGGTGAATTCGGCGACGCTCGCCTCGTTCGGCAGGTCGATCAGCATGGCGATGATGCGGGCGAGATCGGCCGGATCGGTCATCAGTTCGGCGGGACGGTCGCTGACAGCAAGCGCCATGTCTGTAGCGACGAAGCCGGGGCAGACGGCAGTCGCGCGGATGCCGCGGTCGAAACCGGCATGGCGAAGCCCCTGCGCCAGCGCCACGGCGGCATATTTGGAGATCGAGTAGGAGCCGGCGCCCGCCGATTTCACCCGCTTGCCGGAGAGCGAGGCAAGCACGACGATCCGGCCGCGACCGGATTGCGCCAGCGCTTCCCAGGCAGCCTTGGCCAGCCGGCGCGGCGACTTGACGTTGACCTCGAACATCGCGTCGATATCGCCGTCTTCGGCTTCCACCACCGTTTTCGGGATCATCAGCCCGGCATTGGCGATGATGGCGTCGATCCGGCCGAATTGCGAAAGTGCGGCATCGACCCAACGCTGTTCGCCGTCGCTGTCGCCGGCATCGTAGCCATGCAGGTGGACGCGGCCTTCCTCGGCCCAGTCAGGCATCTGCGGAGTGCGCATGCCGAGCGAAAGCCGCCAGCCCTGGCGTGCCAGTTCCGCCGCGGTCGCAGCGCCGATGCCGCGATTGGCACCCGAAATCAAAACGACGCGGTTCCGGTCCATCCTGCCTCCATCCTCACGACAGGCCTGCGATGCGCCTGTAGGCACGCCGCAGGATGTCCATCAGTTGTTTCTGTTCGTCTTCCGGAATGAATTCGAAAAAATCCGCCGATTGCCTGGTGACGAGGCCGCGCACCTTCTCGGCCAGTTCCGCCCCCTTGGGCGTGATGTAAAGCTCCAGCGCCCGGCTGTCTTCGGCGGAGACGCTGCGGGTCAGAAGCCCGTGGCCTTCCATCTGGTCCACCAGCTTGCCCATTGCCGAACGATCCTTCAGGATCAGCTGGGCGATGACCGAGGGGCGGATGCCGGGGTGGCTGTCGACCAGCAGCAGCGTCGTGATCTTGCCCGTGCCGCGCGCTACGTCGAGGCCTTCCAGACGGTCGTCGAGGTCGCGCGACACGGCAATGTTGACGGTACGGATATAGAAGCTGAGCGTGTTTTCCAGAACGTCGAGATCGACTTCCGATACAGAGGTTGGCGGTTTTGCTGACATCATGTTCACCGGCACGCGCTCCAAAAAAGCAAACGATCTCAACCTCTTGCACTATCATGCGCAAGAGCGGCTGCATTTCGGCGCCAGCGGATGTTGATCTTCGTTACGAAATTATGAAACGCCCGATAGTGGACAAATGCAACTATTTTTTTGAGGTGGGGGCCAAAATTTTCGTCCGGGACCGAAAATGCCCAACCCGCGTGCAGGCAGCCTGACGCGGGTTGGGCATATGGGCAAAAATCATGCGGGGTCGCCGAAGAGAAGCCGCCGTTCAGGCGGCCGGTTCCCACTCGCTGCCGGGAATGGCCGAAACGAGACGGCGGGTATAATCGTGCTGCGGCGCGCGGAAGATTTGCGACGGCGGCCCCTGCTCGACGACGCTGCCCTTGTACATCACCGCCACCTCGTCGCAGATCTGGCTGGCGACGCGCAGGTCGTGGGTGATGAAGATCATCGCCACCTTCATGTCGCGCTGGATGGTGGCGAGCAGTTCGAGGATCTGCGCCTGGATCGACACGTCGAGCGCGGAGACCGCCTCGTCGGCGACGAGCAGCACCGGATCGAACATCAGCGCCCGGGCGATGCCGATGCGCTGGCGTTGGCCGCCGGAGAATTCGTGCGGGAAACGGTCGTAGGCGCCTTCGTCGAGGCCGACCATCTTCAGGAGTCGCAGCGCCTTGGCCTTGGCTTCCGGCCGCGAGACACCGTGTGCCTCCGGCCCGACGGTCAGGATCGTGCCGATCGTATGGCGCGGGTTGAGCGAGGCGAAAGGATCCTGGAAGATCATTTGGATATAGGGCCTGAGCGACCGGAAATCATTATTCGACAGCGGGGCGATATCACGGCCGTCGAACAGGATCTTGCCGCCGTCGCTGTCGAGCAGTTTGAGCAGCACCCGGCCGAGCGACGACTTGCCGGAGCCGGATTCGCCGACGATGCCGAGGGTGCGGCCCTTGCGGATCGAGAAGCTGACGTCGTTGACCGCATGCACCGTGCGGCTCTTGGAAAACACCCCGCCGGTGACGGAATAGGTCTTGTTGAGGTTTTCGACCGAGAGCACGACCGGCGCTTCCTCGGCGGCCTCGCGGTCGGCCTGGCGCATGCGCGGCACGGCGGCGATCAGCCTTTGCGTATAGGGGTGGGTCGGATGGTTGAGCACGTCCTCGGCCTTGCCCTGTTCGACCAGGTTGCCCTTTTCCATGACGATGACGCGATCGGCGATCTCCGCCACCACGCCGAAATCGTGGGTGATGAACATGACGCTCATCTTCTTGCGGTCCTGGATCTTGCGGATGAGATCGAGGATCTGCGCCTGCGTGGTGACGTCGAGTGCCGTCGTCGGCTCGTCGGCGATCAGCACGTCCGGATCGAGCGCCAGCGCCATGGCGATCATCACGCGCTGCCGCTGGCCGCCGGAGAGGCGGAAGGGATATTGATGCTGCAGCAGGCCGGGTTCGGGCAGGCCGACTTCGTTCAGGAGTTCGAGCACTTTCGCCGCCCGGCTTTCCGCCGTGCCGACGCCGTGGGCTTCCATCACCTCGGCGATCTGGTCGCCGATGGTCATCAGCGGGTTCAGCGCCGAAAGCGGGTCCTGGAAGATGATCGAGACGGCCCGGCCGCGCAGGTTGCGCAACGTCGCCTCCGGAGTGCGCACCAGGTCCATGTCCTTGAAATGGATGCTGCCGGCCGTCACCTTGATCACCGGCGAGAGCAGCCCCATGATCGCGTTTGCCGTCACCGACTTGCCGGAACCGGATTCGCCGATAATGCAGAGGATTTCCCCGGCCATCAGGTCGAAGGAAATGTCCTGCACCGCATAGGCGCGTTCCATGTTCTTCGGCAGGCTGACGGTGAGATCGCGAACGGAAAGGATGACATCTTTTTCAGGCAAGGCTGCTTGTATCGTCTGCTGCATCGTCTCGGATCCTTTCGGCATGGGCCGCCCGATACGCACTATTTCGAAGGCGGGGCGCGTCTGCAACTGGATTTCCACGATGCAAAAACGGTGCCAGGGTTTTGGCCGAGCGTCGGCAGCGTCGTTATCGCGGCATGCGTGACGCTATCGCCGAGTCGCTGTCATGCGCGCCGACACGCCGGAAGCGGGTATGGCAGCCTGTTCGCATGTCTCGATTTTCAGCGATGCCAGCGCCATTTTTGCAATTCATCAGAAAGTCCGAGGATTTCGAGCACCACCTGTGATTGGTGATCGGGCACGGCCATGTCATGCATTTGCAGGGATGGCGATAGATTTTCTTGTCGTTACTGAAATTTTATCAAATATATTTTTCTATCAACAATGCTTATATCCACGATACCGACGTATAATTTGAAGAATTAAATTTTGTTGAAAATTTTTTCGCTGAAAAATATTTAAAATTTCGAACTGCGTCGCCATTGCCGCAATTAAAATCGCCGGGTCTATTCTGGAGAAATTTCACTTTTCGAGACAGTCACTGCAAATAACGGTGATCTCCCTTTTTTGTACCCCGTTGACGACCCATGGCAGCGCGCATATCATCGTCAATATTGAAACGATGTTTTATTATATGAAACGTCTGGGAGGAATGCAAGATGAATTTTGGTCCTGACCGGCCGGAGCGGGAGGCCTCGGGCACTGGGACGCTCGATATGGCCTTGCGGGTGCTGGAATATCTGGCGGGCCAGAGCCAGCCGCTGGCGCTGGCGCAGATCGCCAAGGCGTTTTCGGCTTCGAAAGCAACGGTTTATCGCCATCTCGTGACGCTGCAGCGCCATGGCTACGTTCGGCAGGACCCCGAGACCAGCCGCTACGAGCCGGGGGTAAAACTCCTGGTTCTCGGCGAGGCGGTGCGCGGCCGTTTCGATGTCGCCAATGCCGCCCGGCAGGAAGTGTCGCTGCTCGGCGAACGCACCGGCCAGGCGGTCACCGTCTGCCGGATGATCGACGGCAAGCTGGTGGTGCTCGATCTGATCCACGGCCGCACCATCATCGAATTCGGCACGCGCCCCGGCACGGAACTTTCGATCCACGCCACCGCCCACGGCAAGGTCTGGCTCGCTTTCGGCGCGCCGGAATTGTTCGAGCGGATCACCCGCGAGCCGCTGAAGGAGTGGACGCCGAAGACGATCGTTCGACCGGATGCCCTGCGCCACGAGATCGCCACGGTGCGCGATCGCGGCTGGGCCACGGCGTCGGACGAACTGATCACCGCCGTCAACGCTCTGGCGGCGCCGATCTTCAATCACAGCAACGAAATCGTCGGCTCGGTGGCCATCGTCGGGGCAACACAGTTCATCCCCGTGCAACCGCAGCCCAATCAGATCGAGGAGGTTCTCGCCACCGGACGGCGAATCTCCGAACGCCTTGGATGGAGGAACAATCAATGACCTATTCCCTCGCAGTGGATATCGGCGGCACGTTCACCGATATCGTCCTGCGCAACTCGGATGGCCGGCTGACGGTCGACAAGACGCTGACCACCCATGAAGACCTGCTGAAGGGCTTCTTCGGCGGCGTCAACGCTGTCCTTGCCAATGCCGGCATCTCCTCCGATGCCATCGACGGCGTCATCGTCCATGCCACCACCGTCGTCACCAATGCGTTGATCGAGCGCAAGGGGCCGCCGACCGCGCTCGTCGTCACCGAAGGGTTTCGCGATGTCCTGTCGATCCGCAACGAGCATCGTTACGACATGTATGATCCGCAGATCGAGTTCCCCGAGCCCCTGGTCTCGCCGGCGCTGACCTTCGGCATCGCCGAACGCATACTGGCCGACGGCACGGTGCTGGTGCAGCCGTCGGATGATGATATCGCAACGCTCGCCAAGGCGATCCGCGACAGCGGCGCCCAGTCGGTTGCCGTCTGCTTCCTCAACAGCTTCATCAATTCCGCCAATGAGGCGCTGGTTGCCGGCAAGCTGTCGCGGCTCCTCAACGACGTCTTCATCTGCACCTCGTCGGATGTCGCGCCGCAGATCCGCGAATATCCGCGCGCCTCGACGGCCGCCGTCAACGCCTACACCATGCCGATCTCGCAACCCTATCTGCGCCGCCTCAGCGACCGGCTGCGTTCGGAAGGCTTTTCCAACACGCCGCTGATCATGCTGAGTTCCGGTGGCGTTGTCGGTGCGGAAACCGCCGGCCGCAATCCGGTGCGCATGATCGAGAGCGGGCCTGCCGCCGGCGCGCTCGCCGCCTGCCATTATGCCGAAGTGCTCGGCATCGACCGGCTGATGTCCTTCGACATGGGCGGCACCACCGCAAAGGCCTGCCTGATCGAAAACCGCACGCCGCTGATCACCGGCCTCTTCGAGGTCGACCGCCGCTACCGTTTCAAGGAAGGCAGCGGCCTGCCGGTCACCGTGCCCTCCATCGACCTGATTGAAATCGGTGCCGGCGGTGGCTCCATCGCCCATGTCGATGGTCTCGGCCTGCTGAAGGTCGGTCCGGAAAGCGCCGGCTCCAACCCCGGTCCGGCCTGCTATGGCCGCGGCGGCAAAAACGCCACCGTCACCGACGCCGACCTCGTGCTCGGCCTCATCGACGCCGAAAACTTCCTCGGCGGCGACATGCACCTCGACAAGCCGGCAACCGAACGCGCCCTGCAGGCGCTCGCCGACGATCTCGACACGACGCCGGTGCAGGCGGCCCGCGGCATCTACCGCGTCGTCACCGAAGCGATGGCCTCCGCAGCCCGCGCCCATGCGACGGATCGCGGTGTCGATTACCGCGGCCTGCCGCTGTTTGCCTTCGGCGGTGCCGGCCCGCTGCATGCCTGCGGCGTTGCCGAACTGCTGCAGAGTTCGTCGGTCATCGTGCCGCCGCGCTCCAGCGTTCTCTCCGCCTTCGGTACGCTGGTGACGCCGCTGCGCCTCGATCTCGTCCGCAGCGATCTCGTCCGTCTCGACAATATCGATTGGGACCGCACCGAAAAAGTCATCGGCGAGTTGGAAAAGGAAGGCCGCGCCGCGCTGATGGAGGCCGGCTGCGCACCCTCCGACGTCGAAATCCATATCGGTGCCGACATGCGCTACTTCGGCCAGCAGCACGAGGTGACGGTCACCTTCGATGCCGATCCGCGCCGCACCCGCGATATCGGGGCACTCGCAACCCTGTTCGCCGACGCCTACCGCACGCTCTACGGCGTCAACCCGGATCACGTTCCGGTCGAGATCGTCTCCTGGCGCATCATCGTCAACGGCCCCGCCATCCGCTTCCACCCGGCCGGCCAGCCGGCGAGCGCCGAAGGCCAGCCGAAGACGCATCGCTCGGTGCATGCCTGGCAGGACAACGAGATGGTGCCGGTCTATGACCGCAAGGATCTCGCTGTCGGCCAGTCGGTCGCAGGGCCGCTGATCATCGAGGAACGCGAGACGACGACGGCGATCCCGCCGAACTGGATTGCGACCATCGACAGCATCGGCTGCATCGTTGCCACCAAGAAGACAAAGACGAACTGAGGAGGACCGGCCATGGACGGCGTCGAACTCGAAATTCTCTGGTCCAACCTGATTGGCATTGTGACCGAGCGGGCCAAGGCCCTGCAGCGCATCGCTTTCTCGCCGATCGTGCGCGAAGCCGGCGACCTCGCCTGCGCCCTCTTCGACCAGCGCGGCCGCATGGTGGCGCAGGCCAATACCGGCACGCCGGGGCACATCAATTCGCTCGCCTTCGCCGGCGGCCATCTGGTGAAGGAATTTTCCGGCCGCTGCGAGCCGGGCGATGTGCTGATCACCAACGATCCGTGGCTGTCGGCCGGCCACTTCTTCGACATCACCATCCTGACGCCGATCTTCAACGGCGAGCGGCTGATCGCCTATATCGGCTCGACCATCCACCACACGGATATCGGCGGCTACGGCATCGGTGCCGGCGCCCGCGACGTGCATGAAGAGGGCCTGTGGATCCCGCCGCTGAAGCTTTACGAGCGCGGCGTCGCCAATCCGGTGCTGAACGCCATGATCCGTCGCAACGTCCGCACGCCGGATGCCGTCTTCGGTGATCTGTCGGCGCAGGTCTCCAGCGGCCAGGCCGCCGCAGAACACCTGATCGCACTCTGCGAGCGCCAGGGTGTCGAGGATATCGAGATGCTGTCGGACGAAATCATCGCCCGCTCGGAGGAGGCGACGCGGGCGGCCATCCGCAAGCTCAAGCCCGGCACCTATCACGGCGAATCCAATTTCGACGTCCCCGGCGGCGAGATCATCACCCTGAAGACGGCGGTCACCGTCGATGCGGAGACGGGCAGCATCATCGTCGATTTCGACGGTTCGTCGAAGCAGACCTCGACCGGCATCAATGTCGTGCTCAACTATACGCATGCCTATTCGACCTTCGCCATCCGCTCCTGCCTCAACCCGGACCTGCCGAACAATTTCGGCAGCCTGGCGCCGATCGAGATCAGGGCGCCGAAGGGCTCGATCATCAATTGCGAATATCCGGCACCCGTGAATGCCCGCCATGTCGTCGGCATGTACGTGCCGATGCCGATCCTGAAAGCGCTGCATCAGGTGATCCCGACGCAGGTTCTGGCGGAAGGGTCCGGTGCCGTCTGGACGATCCAGATCCAGGGCAAGAACGCCGCCGGTCAATCGTTTACCTCGTCGATGTTCAACTATTCCGGCGGCATGGGCGCGCGCGCCGAAAAACCCGGCCCGAGCGCCACCTGCTACCCGACGGGCGTTGCGGCCGTGCCGATCGAAATTCTCGAGGCGGCGATGCCGATCGTCTTCGACAAGAAGGAACTGCGGCGCGGATCGGGCGGCGAGGGCCGGATGCGTGGCGGCGAGGGCCAGTCGATCGGTTTCCACATGCGCACGGAGGAGCCCTGGCTGCTCAACGCGGTGCCGAGCCGGCTCGACAACGGGCCGGAAGGCATCGGCGGCGGATCGCCGGGGGCGGCCGGGCGGTTCCTGGTCAATGGCAAGTCGGTCAGCGAGGCACGCAAGCTGACCATGCAGCCGGGCGACCGCGTGTTGCTCGAAACGCCCGGCGGCGGAGGGTTCGGCGCGTCGGTCTGACCCGGCGCACCGGAAGACATCATTTCAAACAGAACGTGGGAGGAAGTTCATGTTTCATATGAGAAATCAGTTTTTTGCCGGCATGGTGTCGGTTCTCGCCATGGCAGGTGCGGCGCAGGCGGAGGATATCTACAAGATCGGCATTTCGGCGGGCCTGACCGGTTATGCCGCAACGGTCGATCGCGCCTGGAGCGATGGCGTGCAGACCGCCGTCGACGTGCTCAACGCCAAGGGTGGCATCATGGGCCGCAAGCTGGAAGTGGTGGTCGAGGACAACCGCTCCAACCCGCAGGAAGCCGTCACCGTCTATCGCAAGATGGTGAGCTCCGATGGCGTCAACATCTTCTCCAGCGGCTGCGTCTCCGCCGGCAATGCCGCCGCCGCGCCGATGGTCGCCAAGTCCGAAATCCCGATGATCCTCTGCTCCATCCTGCCGAAGCAGGAGCGTGACGTCGTCTGGGCCTTCACCACCCTGCCGCCGGCCGGTTTCGAGATCGAGAAGCGTTTCGAATATCTTCGCGACAAGACGCAGATCCGCAAGGTCGGCGTGCTGCACGATCCCACACCTTATGCGCTGCTGCAGAAGGACGTTGCCGAGAAGGTGGCGGAGAAATTCGGCATCGAGGTCGTCGCCGTCGAGGCCTACAAGCAGGACGACGCCGATTTGAGCGTGCAGCTTTCGAAGATGCAGGCGGCCGGCGCCGGTGCGGTAATGAAAATCGGCCTCGGTGGCACGACGCTGACGGCGGCCAAGAACCTGAAGCAGCTCGGCTCCGACATGCTTTTGCTCACCAGCCTGGAAGATTTGGCCGTCTTCAAGCCGGTGGCCGAAGTTCTGGGCGACAAATTTTTCTTCGTCGCTTCGCCCTCGCAGGTTTTCGAAGCCTATCCGGACGGTCCGCTGAAGCAGGCGATCGGTCAGTTCCTCCAGCCGTGGCGGGAAAAATTCGGCGATCGCGATCCGAACTGGGCCTCGCGCGGCTGGGACAGCATCATGCTGACGGCGGCGGCGATCGAGAAGGGCCAATCCTTCGAGGGGCCGGCGGTGCGCGAGAACCTGGAAAAGATCACCGGTTTCCAGGGCACCACGGGCACCTATGATTTTGCACCGGACAAGCACCAGGGCATTTCGACCAATCCTTTCGTGGTTGCCCAGATCATCGACGGACAGGTCAGGATCGCCCAATGACACCGACCGGCACACTGCAGGTGGCTGATCCGGTCCTCGACGTCCGCGGCCTGAGCGCCCGCTACGGCCATGTCGAGGCCCTGAAAAGCGCCGATATTTCCGCCGGAAAGGGCGAACTCGTCGCGGTCCTCGGCCCGAACGGCGCCGGCAAGTCGACCCTGCTGCGTGCCATCATGGGCCTCATCCCCAACGAGGGGGAAGTCCGTTTCCTCGGCAACAGCCTGCCGCGCCGCGATCCCGTCGGCGCGGCGACGAAGGGTGTCGTCCTCGTGCCCGAAGGTCGCGGCATCTTCGGGCCGATGACGGTGCTCGAAAACCTGGAACTCGGCGCCTACAAGATCGGCGGCGACCGCCAGGAGATGGAGCGGCGCCTGACCCACGTCTTCGAACTTTTTCCGCGGGTCAAGGAGCGGTTGAAGCAGGTGGCCGGCTCGATGTCCGGCGGCGAGCAGCAGATGGTGGCCGTCGGCCGCGCCATGATGGCCGATCCGAAGGTGCTGCTGCTCGACGAGCCGTCGCTCGGTCTCGCGCCGCGCGTGACCGGGGAAATCCTCGAAACGCTCGGCACGCTCAGCGCAAGCGGCCTGCCCGTGGTGCTGGTCGAGCAGAAGGCGCCGCTGGCGCTGAAACTCGCCTGTCGCGCCTATCTGCTGTCCCTTGGTCGCATCGTCGCCACGATCAATCCACGCGAGGTGAAATCCCATGACGAACTCGCCCAGTATTATTTCGCCTGAGGCGGCCATGGTATCGGAACAAGCCAGCCCCCGTTCGCGCCATTTCGCTTCCGCCGGTATCTGGGTCCTGGCGGCGCTGATCGTCGGTTATGCCCTCGTTTTCGGCGGCTACATCGCCACAATCGTCGCCTTCGCGCTGATCTACGGGGTGTTCGTCTCCGGCCTCAACATCTTCATGGGGCTGACAGCGCAGGTTTCCTTCGGCCAGAGCGCCTTTGCGGCGATCGGCGGTTATACCTCGGCCGTGCTGACCACCACCTATGAATGGGCGCCGCTGCCGGGCATGCTCGCAGGCATCGTCTTCGCATTGCTCTTCGCGCTGGTCATCGGCTTTCCGACACTGCGGCTGAAGGGCCACTATCTCGCCATGGCGACATTGGCGATCGGCCTGATCACCTATGAAATCGCCGTCGAATGGGAATCGGTGACGCAGGGTTACATGGGCATTTCGGGCATTCCGCCGCTCGGCATCGGTCCTTTCGAGGCAATCAGCGACCGGCAGATCCTGGCGACGCTCTCCGTCATCGTCGTCATCGTTGCCTTCGCCGTCACACGCATCCGCAAGTCGCGGCTCGGCCGTGCCTTCGCCGCCGTCGCCGGCAGCGAGGAGGCGGCTGGCGCGCTCGGCATCAACGTGGCGCGTTACAAGCTCACCTCCTTCCTGCTGGCCGCCGGCCTTGCCTCGATTGCCGGTTCGCTCTTCGTGCATGTGGTCGGTTATGTCAGCCCGGAAGTGTTCGGCATGCACATGGTCGTACTCGCCTTCACCATGGTCTATATCGGCGGCCTAGGCACCGTTGCCGGCCCGGTCATCGGCGCCCTGATTGTCAGCCTGCTGCCGGAACTGTTCCGCGGCATGCGCGACAGCCAGGACCTCGCTTACGGCATCACGCTGATCCTGATCCTCATTTATGCGCCGAAGGGTCTCGCCGGCCTCGCGCAGAGCTTTGACGCACGGAGGGGCAAATGAACGCGATCCTCGAAGTCAAGAATGCGACGCGGCGGTTCGGCGGACTGGTGGCCGTCGACGATGTCAGTTTCACCGTGCCGTCGAAGGGCGTCACCGCCGTGATCGGCCCGAACGGCGCCGGCAAGACGACGCTGTTCAACATCATCGCCGGCACCTTCCCGCCGAGCGAAGGCGCCATCCTGCTCGGCGGCGCCGATGTGACGGCGCTGAAACCGGAGGCCAAGGCGGCGCGGGGCCTGGTGCGCACCTTCCAGCTCGTCAAGCTGTTCCAGGACCTGACGGCCATCGAAAACGTCAAGGTCGGTTTCCACCTGAAGACGCGTGGCGGCCTGTTTGCCGCGCTGGTCCAACCTGCCTGGGCTCGCAATGCGGAGAAGGATGTCGAGGACGGTGCGGCAGCGCTGCTCGATCTCGTCGGCCTGTCGAAGGTGGCGTTTAGCCCGGCCGCCGTTCTGCCCTATGGCCAGCAACGGCTCCTGGAAATCGCCCGGGCGCTGGCGGCAAGACCGCAGATCCTGCTGCTCGACGAACCGGCCGCCGGCCTGAATGCCGAAGAAAGCGAACGTTTGGCAAAAACCATCCGCCGCATCGCTGCCGACGGCACGGCCGTGCTGCTCATCGAACACGACATGAAACTCGTCATGGACATCGCCGACGAGGTGGTGGTGCTCGATTACGGCCGCAAGATCGCGCAAGGTTCGCCCGACGCGGTGAAGAAGGACCCCGCGGTCATCGCGGCCTATCTCGGATAAGGACGGATACGATGGACAACATGCACTTGGTCCTGCAGAGCCTGATCAGCGGCATCAGCATCGGCTGCGTCTACGGCCTGATCGGCATCGGCTTCTGCGTCATCTACAACGCCAGCGGCATCGTCAACTTCGCCCAGGGCGCCTTCGTCATGCTCGGCGGCATGGTCACCTACGTGCTGATCGAGCGCTTCCAGATGCCCTATGTGGTCGCCGCCCTCGGCGCCATCGTGGTGACCGGCTTCGTCGGCGCCTGCGTCGAGCGGCTGGTGGTGCGGCCTCTGTGGAACCGCAGCGCGCCGATGTTCGTGATGATCCTGGCGACGCTCGCGGCGCAGATCGTCATCGAGCGGCTGACCTACATCCTCGTCGACGACCAGCCCAAGACGCTGCCGGCCTTCAGCGACCTGCCGCCGATCATGCTCGGCGGCGTGGCGATCAATTTCCAGTCGTTGTGGATCATGGCCGGCTCGGTGCTGATCGTCGTGGCGCTCGGCCTGTTCTTCAAGACGACCCGCACCGGCAAGGCGATGCGCGCCGTGTCGATCAATGCCGAGGCGGCGGCGCTGCAGGGCATCCCGGTGTCGCTGATGCTGACGCTCGCCTTCGTGCTCAGCGCCATGCTCGGGGCGCTCGCCGGCATCCTCTTGACGCCGACGCAATACACCGCCTTCAACATGGGTGTGCCCTTCGCCATCTCCGGCTTCATCGCCGCGATCATCGGCGGGTTCGGCCGGCCGCTCGGCGCTTTCCTCGGCGGCATCGCGCTTGGGCTGATCCAGGCCATGGCCATCCTCGGGCTCGGCGCCGGCTTCAAGAATGTTGCGGCGCTCTCACTCCTGCTTCTCTTCCTGTTCGTGCGGCCCTCCGGCCTGCTCGGCAGCACTCGCTGATTGACTGGGACATTGGTATTATGAATCTGAAATCGATCGACTGGAACAGCATTCCGTGGACCCCGGTTCGCGAAGGCGTCGACCGCAAGGCGTTTTCCGGTGAGGGCGCGACGCTGGCGCTGCACCGGCTGCAGCCTGGCCACGAGCCGAAACCGCACGCCCATGAAAACGAGCAGATCGCCTACATCCTGAAGGGCACCATCCGCTTTTTCGTCGGCGACGAGGAGTATCTTCTCGGTCCCGGCGGGCTGCTGGTTATCCCGCCCAACGTGCGGCACTGGGGCGAGGTCGTCGGCGACGAGGAGGTTTTGAACCTCGACGTCTTCACGCCGCGCCGGCCGGAATACGCCTGACCGAAGGAGGAAAAAGGCCGTGAACATCGCGCTCTGGTTGGCACGCATCGCCAAAAGCCATCCCGACCTGCCGGCAGTGGCGCTCGGCACCCGGACCGTTGCCACTTACGGCGAACTGGCAAGCCGCGCCGCCCGTCTCGCCGGCAGCCTGGTCACCGTCTGCGGCGTGCGGCCGGGCGACCGGGTGGCGATCGCGGCGAAGAACGAGCCGGATTATGTCGCAGCACTTTATGCCATCTGGTTTGCCGGCGCCGTCGCGGTGCCGTTGAATGCCAAGCTGCATGCGCAGGAGATCGCCTATGCGCTGCAGCATTCCGGCGCTGCCGTCGCCTTTGCCTCCAGGGGGCTGGATGCGGCGATTGCCGGCGCCGGCGTCGAAAGCCTCAAGCACATAGTCACGCTGGGCAGTCCGGATTTTGCGGCGCTTTGCGGCGGTGAGCCCTATGGGCCGGTCGCGCGCCATGACGACGACCTTGCCTGGCTGTTCTACACCAGCGGCACCACCGGCCGGCCGAAGGGCGCCTGCCTGTCGCACAAAAATCTTGCGGCGATGTCGCTTGCCTATCTCGCCGAGGTCGACCCGACCGCACCCGGCGATAGCATCGTGCATGCCGCGCCGATGAGCCACGGCTCCGGCCTGTATATGATGGCACATATCCTGCGCGGCGCCGTCAACGTCGTGCCGGAATCCGGCGGGTTCGAGGCCGACGAGATCTTCGATCTTGCGCGGCATTGGCGGCAGATGTCGCTGTTTGCGGCGCCGACCATGGTCAAGCGCATGGTGGCGGCAGCGGCAAGCGCCGACCCCGCGACTTTCCGCACCATCGTCTACGGCGGCGGCCCGATGTATGTCGAGGATGCCGTCGACGCGCTCGATGCCTTCGGGCCGCGGCTTGCGCAGATCTACGGCCAGGGCGAGACGCCGATGACCATCACCACCCTTGACCGTTCGGTGATCGCCGACCGCAGCCAAGTGGACTGGCGCAGCCGCCTCGGCAGCGTCGGGCGCCCGTTCGGGTCGGTCGAGGTGATCGTCGCCGGCGCCGATGGCGAGCCGTTGCCCGTCGGCGAAACGGGAGAAATCCTCGTGCGCGGCGCGACCGTCATGCTGGGTTACTGGAACGATCAGGCAGCGACGGAAAAGACGGTGAAGGACGGCTGGCTGCACACCGGCGATCTCGGCGCCTTCGACGATGGCGGCTACCTGACGCTCAAGGATCGCTCGAAGGACGTGATCATCTCCGGCGGCACCAACATCTATCCGCGCGAGGTGGAGGAAGTCCTTTTGAAACACCCGGCGGTGCGCGAGGTCTCGGTGATCGGCCGGCCGGATGCAGAATGGGGCGAGGTGGTTGTTGCCTATCTGGTCGGCGATGCGTCGATCGCCGATCTCGACGGGCTCTGCCTTGGCAATATCGCTCGTTTCAAGCGGCCGAAGGACTATATCTTTGTCGAGTCCTTGCCGAAGAACAACTACGGCAAGGTGGTCAAGACGGAGCTGCGCGAGCGTGATGCCCGCGCGGAGGCATTAAAACAGGCCGGTTGAGACAGGTTCAGGGAGAAGACAGATGAGCGATCCGATCATCGTGGGCTGGGCCCACACGCCATTCGGCAAGCATGAGGACAAGGATGCCGAGGGGCTGGTCGCCGACGTGGCGCTTGCGGCCATCGAAAATGCGGGTCTTAGCCCCGAGGATATCGATGCCGTTTTCGTCGGCATGTTCAACAACGGCATGTCGCGGCAGGATTTTCCCGCCAGCCTGGTGCTGCAGTCGGTGCCGGCGCTACGCTTCAAGCCGATGGCGCGGTCGGAAAACGCCTGCGCCTCCGGCAGCGCCGCCATCCATGCCGGCCGCAATTTTCTGAAGGCAGGGCAGGGCCGCAACGTGCTGGTGATCGGCGTCGAGAAGATGACCGGCAACACCACCGCGCATGTCGGCGACGCGCTGCTCGGCGCCAGCTACCGCAAGGAGGAGGCGGACATGCCGGCCGGTTTCGCCGGCGTCTTCGCCCGCATGGGGCAGGCCTATTTCCAGAAATTCGGCGACCAGTCCGATGCGCTGGCGATGATCGCCGCCAAGAACCATCGCAACGGCGTCGACAACCCCTATGCCCAGATGCGTAAGGATCTCGGCTTCGATTTCTGCCGCACGGTGAGCGACAAGAACCCGATCGTCGCCCCGCCGCTGCGCCGCACCGATTGCTCGCCGATCTCGGACGGTGCCGCAGCCCTCGTCCTCTCCCTCGATGACGATGCAGCGAGTTTTTCCCGCGCCGTGCGCTTTCGCGCCGCCGCCCATGTCAACGACCACATGCCGCTGTCGAAACGCGATCTCTGGCAGCTCGAAGGGGCTGCCGAAGCCTGGAGGCAGGCGCTCGATACCGCCGGCGCGACGATCGGCGACCTCTCCTTCGTCGAGGTCCACGACTGCTTCACCATCGCCGAGCTGATGGCCTACGAAGCCATGGGCCTGACGGAGATCGGCGGCGGCGCCAGGGCGATCCTCGACGGCTGGATGGAAAAGGACGGCCGCCTGCCGGTCAACCGGTCCGGCGGCTTGAAGGCCAAGGGCCATCCGGTCGGCGCGACCGGCGTCTCGATGCATGTGCTGGCGTCGATGCAGCTGACCGGCGAGGCTGGCGAGCTGCAACTGCCGAAGGCCAATCTCGCCGGCGTCTTCAACATGGGCGGTAGCGGTGTCGCCAATTATGTCTCGATCCTGGAGGCGGTCTGAACCATGGCCGGCGATTTTGAGGCGTTAAAACTGTTCCGGCAGGCCGGCCTTGCCGGAGAAATCTTGACCGGCACCTTCCAGAAAACCCCCTCGCGGCATGTCTCCGAGGTTTTGGCACGCAGCGGGCTGGATTTTGTCGTGCTCGACGCCGAGCACGCGCCGTTCGGCATCGATGTCATCGACGACATCCTGGCGCCCACCCGTCCGATCGGGTTTCCCGTGCTGGTGCGCATTCCGGAGTTGCGGCCGTCCTTCATCGGCGCCTGCCTGGATGCGGGTGCCGCCGGCATCGTCGTGCCGCATGTGACCAGTGCCGAAAAGGCGATTGAAGCCGTGGCCGCGGCCCGTTTCGCCGCCGGCGGACGCGGGCTTTCGGCGTCGGGCCGGGCCGGCGGATACGGCGCCATGACGCTCGGCGATTACATGGGAGACAGCGATGCCGCGGTCAGCGTCTGGTGCCAGATCGAGGATGTCGAAGCCGTCGACAACCTGGAGGCCATCTGCGCCGTGCCGGGCGTCGACGCCCTGTTCGTCGGCCGCGCCGATCTCATGCGGTCGCTGGGTGCCGGAACGACGGGCGCGCCGGCCGTGGTCAATGCAGTGGAGAAGATTGCCAGGATTGGTCTGGCGGCAGGCAAGCGGCTGGCGATCTTTATCACCGATGCCGACGAGGCAGCCCGCTTCAAGGCCCTGGGTTTTTCGATCTTTATCTGCGGATCGGATCAATCCATGCTGAAGGCCAGGGCCCAGGCCACGAAGGCAGCGATTTCCGGCCTGTCGCCGTCCTCGGGTTTGTCCCGGGGATCTGCCTGCGCCTGACAGGCCTTTGGCGATAAAGGATATATCTGAGGTGCCGAGACTTCGGCACGAGGTCAAGGATGACGCAGGCAACGTTTTACGCCTTATCGGCAATCTGGCCCGGCTTTGCCGGACTTGCCCGAGGCTCAGGTTTCGGTCAACCAGCCCAGCCCTTCTTCGGTACGACCGGCGGGGCGATATTCGCAGCCGATGAAACCGGAATAACCCAGCGCATCGATCTCGGCAAAAATCGCCCTGTCGTTCAGTTCGCCTGTGCCCGGCTCGTTGCGTTTCGGCACGGAGGCGACCTGGATATGGCCGATATGCGGCATCATCGCCCGCAAGCCCATCACGACGTCGCCATGGAGGATCTGGCGATGGTAGATATCGAACTGCAGCTTGACGTGCTGGCGGCCGATCCCGGTGACGAAGGCGAGCGCCTGGTCGAAATCGTTGAGAAAATACCCTGGCATGTCGCGCCTGTTGATCGGCTCGATGACAAGGCCGATGCCCGCCTGTTCCGTCCGGTCGGCCGCGAATATCAGCGCCTCCCGATAGGCGCGGACCGCGATCTCGTCACCGGCATCGGCAATGCCTGCCATCATGTGCAGATACGGCGTGCCGATGATGCCGGCATAATCGACCGCCAGGCCGACCGCCGCCTCGAATTCCGCCCGGCGTGCGGGCAGGGCGGCCAGCCCGCGGTCGCCGCCGGCCCAGTTGCCGGGCGGCATGTTGAACAGTGCTTGCTGGAGACCGGACTTGCGCAGGCAGGCCGCGATGGTTTCCGCCGGATGATCGTAGGGAAACAGATATTCGACCGCCTCGAACCCGGCATCCGCGGCCGCCTGGAACCGGTCGAGAAAATCATATTCGTTGAACATCATGGAAAGATTGGCGGCAAAACGCGGCATGTCAGTTCTCCTCGCCGGTGCCCGGCAGATCCAGCCCGGCAATCTTCGCCAGCAGGCGCGCCACCGAGCTGTCGTCGTCACGGCCCATGCCCGCCGCCTCGGTCATGATGAACAGCTGCAGGGCGGCGCTGGCGATCGGCAGGGGAAATTTCTGCTTGCGGCCTATATCGGAAACGATGCCGAGATCCTTGGTAAAGATCGAGACGGCGCTGTGCGGCGTGTAATCGCCGGCCAGCACATGCGGAATGCGGTTCTCGAACATCCAGCTGTTTCCGGCCGATCTGGAAATGACCTCGAAAACGCGGGAAATATCGAGATCCAGGCTTTTCGCGAAGGTGATGGCCTCGCAGGCCGCAGCAATGTGCACGCCGGCAAGCAACTGGTTGACGATCTTGAAGGACGAGCCGATGCCCGGCTTGTCGCCCAGTTCGTAGACCGTGCCGGCCATCGCATCCAGCGCCGGCCGCGCGGCGGCAAAGGCTTCGGCGGAGCCGGAAGCCATGAAGGTGAGTTCGCCATTGCCGGCCTTGACCGAACCGCCGCTGATCGGGCCGTCGATGTAGAGCAACCCCTTTTCCGCCGCCCGGCGCGCAAATTCCTTGGCCTCGTGCGGCGCGATGGTGGCGCAGGAGATGATCACCGCGCCGGCGGGAAGCGCCTCGACAAGGCCTTCGGCGCCAAACAGCACCGTCTCCGTCTGCGCCGCATTGACCACGACCACGACGGCGATGGCAGCGCCCGTGGCGGCATCCGCCGGGCTGCGGCAGGCGATGCCGCCCGCCTCGCTCAAGGCCTGCAGGGCGGCGGCGCCGACATCGAAACCGCGCACGGCAAACCCGTTGCGCAGCAGCGAACGGGCCATGCCGAGCCCCATGGAACCGAGCCCGACAACGGCAACGTCGGATGGATCAACGGACATGAAGTCTCCTCGCGAAATTGGAAATTACCGACCGAAATGCTTTATCTCAGCGCTAACATAATTTTCAACCACATCCCCTAGCCAAGATCAAGCGATATATGTTAGCGCTGAGATAAAGCCGCAAACGCCGATGGGAAGGGCCGGAGATGCCGTCCGAAACGCCAACGCTCACAGATGTCGCGCGCCTTGCCGGCGTCAGCGAGAACACCGTTTCCCGCGTCGTGCGCAACAAGGGCTCGATCGCGGAGGAGACGCGCCGGCGGGTGACCTCTGCGATCGACCAGCTGGGTTATGTGCCGAACCGGGCGGCCGGCTCGCTGGCCTCCTCGTCGTCGCTGATCATCGGCGTGCTGCTGCCGTCGCTGTCGAACATCGTGTTTCCGGAGGTCCTGCGCGGCATTCATGCCGCGCTGGTCTCCACGCCCTACCAGCCGATGATCGGCGTCACCGACTACGATCTCCGGCAGGAGCAGAAGATCCTCGCCTCGATGCTCGCCTGGCAACCGGCGGCAATCATTACCGCCGGCTTCGAGCACACGGATGAGAGCCGCCGCATGCTGCAAAGCAACCGCATCCGCGTCGCCGAACTGATGGATATCGACAACCGGCCGATCGACCTCGCCGTCGGTTTTTCGCATCGCAAGGCCGGCAGGGCGGCGGCGGAACACCTGGTTCGCCGCGGTTATCGCCGCATCGCCTATGTCGGCCACGACTGGACCGCCGACCGGCGCGCCTTCTTTCGCTACGAGGGCCTTTGCGATGGCTTGCAGCAGGCAGGCCTTGCGGTTGCCGCTGAACTGCGCTTCAACGGGCCAAGCTCGACGCTTGCCGGACGAGACACGCTTGGCAGGCTCCAGCAGCAGGCTGGCGATGTCGATGCGGTCGTGTTTTCCAACGACGACATGGCCGTCGGCGGCTTCATGCACTGCCTGGGCGATGGCATCGACGTGCCGGCGCAGCTGGCGCTGTTCGGCTTCAACGGGCTGGAAATCGGCCAGGCGCTGCCAAAGCCGCTTTCGACGATCCGGTCCAACCGCTTCCTCATCGGCAAGACGGCGGCGGAGACCTTGCTGCAGGCGAGTGAACGAGCGGTCGAACCGCACATCATCGATACGGGTTTCGACATCATCGAAGGCGCCACCGCCTGATGGACAAGACAGGAGACGAACCATGCTTCTCGGAGCAATAGCCGACGATCTCACGGGAGCGACCGACCTGGCGCTGACGCTATCGCGTGAAGGCATGAAAACGGTGCAGGTGGTCGGCGTACCGCCGGCCGGATTCGATTTCGGCGGTGCGGATGCCGTGGTGGTGGCCTTGAAATCGCGCACCATTCCGGCCGAACAAGCCGTCGAGCAATCCCTCCAGGCGCTGGCCCGGCTGCAGGAAACCGGCGCGCGGCAAATCGTCTTCAAATATTGCTCGACCTTCGATTCCACCGCCGAGGGCAATATCGGTCCGGTGACGGAGGCGCTGCTTGCGGCCTTGAAAGACGACATCACCATCGTTTGTCCCGCCTTCCCCACCAACGGGCGGACGGTCTATCGCGGTTATCTGTTCGTCGGTGACCTGCTCCTCTCGGAAAGCCCGATGAAGGACCATCCGCTGACGCCGATGACCGACGCCAGCCTGGTGCGGCTGATGCAGGCGCAGACGCAACTGCCCGTCGGGCTGGTCCCCCGCGAAACGGTGGCGGCCGGCAGCGCGGCAATCCTTGCCGCGATCGAGACGGCCAAGGCCGCCGGCAAGCAGGTTCTGGTCGTCGACGCCATCTCCGACGACGACCTGCGCAGCATCGGCCTGGCTGTCTCCGGCCTCAGGCTGATCACCGGCGGCTCGGGCATCGCCATCGGCCTGCCCGAAAATTTTCGCCGGCGCCGCGAACTCGGCCCCAAGGGCGAGACCACTGCTTTCCAGGCGCCCGAAGGACGCGCAATCATGCTTGCAGGATCATGCTCGAAAGCCACCCGCGGGCAGATCGAGCATGCGATCGGCGCGGGCGTGCCGGCGTTTCGCGTCGATCCACTGGCCATAGACGCCGGGGAACTGGCGCCGGATACGGTGATAGACTGGGCGGCCGCGGAACGGCAGAAGGTGCCGCTGATCTATTCGAGCGCCGACCCTGACACCGTTCGCGTGGCGCAGGAAAAGCTTGGCCGCAATCGTGCCGGCGAAATCGTCGAGCATTTTCTCGCCGCGGTCGCCGCCGCCCTGCAAGCCCGGGGTTTTTCGCGATTCCTTGTCGCCGGCGGCGAGACCTCCGGTGCGGTGGTCGAGGCGCTCGGTGTTTCCGCCCTGCTCATCGGCCCGGAAATCGATCCGGGCGTGCCCTGGACCGTCAGCCTCGGCGACCGGACACCCGTGGCGCTTGCCCTGAAATCCGGCAATTTCGGCAGCGTCGACTTTTTCTCCAAAGCCTGTGACCTCCTGCAATGACCGCAATCATCTCCGAAGAAACCCGCTTGCGCGACGATATCGTCGCCGTCGGCAAATCGCTGTTCGACCGGCTGTTCACGTTCGGATCGACGGGCAATATCAGCGCCCGGCTTTCCAGCGGCGAATTGCTGATGACGCCGACCAACGCCTCGCTCGGCAGCCTCGACCCGGCACGCCTGTCGAAATTTTCCGCCGAGGGCGTGCATATCGGCGGCGACAAGCCGACCAAGGAAGCCTTCCTGCATCAATGCATGTATTGCGAGCGGAAAGGGGCAGGCGCCGTCGTCCACCTGCACTCGACCCACGCCGTCGCCGTCAGCATCATCGACGGCCTCGACCAGGAGGACCTGCTGCCGCCGCTGACGGCCTATTACGCCATGCGCGTCGGCCGGCTGCCGCTGGTTGCCTATTACCCGCCCGGCGACGAGACGCTGGCAAACGCAGTCGCCGAGAAGGCGCGAGACGCCCATGCGGTGCTGCTCGCCAATCACGGCCCGGTGGTGGCCGGCGCCTCGCTGCGCGAAGCGCAATATGCCACCGAAGAACTGGAGGAAACCGCCAAACTCTTCCTGATGCTGCGCGGCGAACGCATCCGGCCGCTGACGGCCGAACAGCGCGACGCGTTGAAGGGCCGCTGACGGGAAGCGTCGATTGCCGGTGCCGCCTGGGCGGCGCCGGCTTGCGCCGATCAGACGGCGCCAAGGTCCTCGTAGCTGGCATGCAAGGCCCAGTCGCCGGCCGAGAACCGGTCGCGGGCGAAATTGTGCTGGTGCCAGTAGGGATAGATATAGGCGGGACGGCTGGCGAGGTTCAGCTTTTCCAGTTCTTCGGCCGCAAGCTTGAGATCGACGGCAGCGATATTGTCCTTGAAATGCTGCTCGGTGAGGCCGCCGACGACCAGCGATGCAACGGCAGGGCGCGACAGCGTCCAGGCGAGCGCCACCTGCGCCGGCTTGACGCCGCGTGCGGCTGCAATTTCGTCAAGCACATCGATGATGCGCCACAGACGCTCCTGATCGCGGATCGGCGGCTCGGTCCAGCCCTTGGCCTGGCGGGAATCGGCCGGCACCTTGTCGCGCCGGATGTCGCCGGTCAGCAGGCCTGCGGCCAGCGGGCTCCAGACCATGACACCCAGTCCCTGATCGACGGAGACGGGCAGCAGCTCGTATTCGGCCTCCCGCGCTTCCAGCGTATAATGGATCTGCTGGGTGACGAAGCGCGGCAGGTTGCGGGCCTCGGCGACGCCGAGCGCCTTCATGATGTGCCAGCCGGAATAGTTCGAGCAGCCGATATAGCGGATCTTGCCCTGCCGCATCAGCGTGTCCAGCGCAGAGAGCATTTCGTCGAGCGGCGTCAGGCCATCCCATTCATGCATGAAATAGATGTCGATGTGATCGGTCTTCAGCCGCTCCAGGCTTCGCTCGCATTCACGGATCAGGTGGTAGCGGGACACGCCCTCGTCATTGGGGCCGTCGCCGATGCGCATGCGCGCCTTCGACGAGATTAGCACCTTGTCGCGCCTGCCCTGCAACGCCTCGCCCAGAATTTCCTCCGAGCGGCCGAGGGAATACATGTTGGCGGTGTCGAAGAGGTTGACGCCGCCGTCGATGCAGGTGTCGATCAGCCGGCGGGCATCGCCGACATCCTGGTTCGCCACCCGCCCGAAGGCGCCGACGCCGCCAAAGGAAAACGTACCCATGGCGATAGCGGAAACTTTGAGGCCCGAGCGGCCAAGCGTTCTGTATTCCATCGTCTCTCTCCCAAACAAAAGAAATAGTTTCTCGTGGCCGGCGCCAGGGGCGTCGTCCAGATACGCATTTCGAACATTGCAGGCCCTGCGGCCGGGCGATGAGGCTCAGCCCGCAGGCAGTTTGGCGCGCCTTGCGGGCGCTTTTGCCGGTCTGGCCGGCGCCTGGACCTCATGGGCCAGATCGCTCGCCCGGATGACCAGGTCCGCGCCGACCAGGATCTTGACGGCGGGCTGGGTTTCGGACGCATTGATGAGATCGTCGAGCACGGTGACGGCGAGATAACCGATCTTGCGCTTCGAAACCTCGATCGTCGTCAGCGCCGGCTCCATGGTGGCGCTTTGCGGCAGGTTGTCGAAGCCGATCACCGAAACGTCTTCCGGGATGCGCACCCCGAACTCCTTCAGCGCCCGGATGAAGCCGTAGGCGATGATGTCGTTGGTGCAGAAATAACATTCGGCGAGATCGATGCCGGATTGCAGCAGCGCGCGGGCATCGCTGTAGGCGCCGTCATAGGTCGATTCCAGCGAGATCACGTCGTCTTCCCGCACCTTCAGGCCGAGCCGCGTCATATACTTGAAAAACGCATCGCGCCGCAGGCGGAAATTCGTGGTGTCGACATGGCTGGCGACGAAGCCGATGCGCTCGAAACCCTGCTGCCGGAAGCGCGACAGCACCTTGAACACCGCATCCTCGTTGTTCATGTCGACGAAATTGGCGTCGATGACCTCGTAGAAGGTGTCGATGAACACCGTCGGCAGGCCAAGTCCCTGGATAAGGCGGATATCGGCTTTCGACAGTTCCGTGCCGAGCGCGATCACGCCGCTGACCGGCGCGCCGGCCAGCGATTCCGCCACGGCGCTGATCGGCTGGCCTTCGAAGCTGACGATCTCCAGCGTGTAGTTGCGGCGCGTCGCCTCCGACGACATGCCGTCGATGTAATCGGAGATGAACACGCTGTGATCGCGGTTCACCGTATGGCCGTGCTTGGCGATTTTCAGAAAGCGCAGCGTATCGCCCGCCTCGACGCCGGACTTGGCGGCCCGCGGGATGTAGTTCAGGTTCGAAACCGCTTCCAGCACGCGCGCCCGCGTCTCGCCGGAGATCTCACCCTTGCCGTTCAGCACAAGGGAAACGGTTGCCGGGGAAACACCGGCGACACCCGCAATATCCCTGATCGTGAACGCTTTTTTCTTCTTCATCGCCGCCTGAGCAACCACTGGTAAGGGCCAAAAGACGAGCATCGTTTAGTAAACAAGCGCGCCGTTCGGGAAGGATGGGTTACGGCAAAAGCAGGCCCTACGCAATCGAATTTATTGAAAAAACCGGCTTGCACAACCCAAATCGCTTTGCTAACTTTTTACTAAAGAGGGCTTATGTTTACTAAACATGGTAGGAGGAAACCATGCAGAGGACAAGCGGCCAGCTTGCCATGCTTGCTGCCATCAATATCTTGCTGCTCATCGTCGGAGCGGCAATTTCCGGTGGATCGTTTCTTTCCATTTTCAACCTTCAGTCGATGGCCAGCCAGCTGCCGGAAATCGGCCTGCTCGCCATCGGTGTCATGCTGGCCATGTGCGCCGGCAATGGCGGCATCGACCTTTCGGGCATTGCGCTTGCGAATATGTCCGGCGTGCTGTCGGCGGTGATCGTTTCGTCGTTCCTGTCCAGCGGCGAAAACGACCTGGCGTTCAGCCTTGCCTTCATCGTCGTGGCGCTCGCCATCGGTTTCTCCGGGGGGCTGATCAACGGCATACTGATCGCCCGCCTCAACATCACGCCGATCCTCTGCACGCTCGGCACCCAGATGGCCTTCACCGGGCTTGCCGTCGTCGTGTCCGGCGGGCGTGCCGTGATGGTCGGCAGCCCGGACCTGCTGTCGCGCATCGGCAACGACATGCTGCTGGCCGTTCCGATCAGCTTCCTGATCTTCATTGTGGTGGCGGCCGTCATCGCGGCGGCGTTGAAATACACCCCCTACGGCCTGTGGCTGATGCTGATGGGCACCAATCCCAAGGCCGCGATCTATGCCGGCTTCCCGAAGAACGGCGTGCTGATGGCGACCTATGCGATCAGCGGCACGCTTTCGGGCCTCGCCGGCGTCATCATCGCCGCCCGCAACGTCAACGTGAAGTTCGATTACGGTAGCTCCTACCTGCTGATCGCCATCCTGATCGTCGTCATGGCGGGGGTGAAGCCGGAGGGCGGATACGGGCGGGTGGTCTGCGTGGTGCTGAGCGCCGTCGCGCTGCAGCTGATGTCCAGCCTGCTCAATTTCGGCGGCCTGTCGAATTTCGTCCGCGATTTCGCCTGGGGCCTGCTGTTGCTCACTTTCCTTGCCGTCGGACGCTACGACGTCGTCGGCTTCGTGTTCCCCGGCAATCGCCGGCGGGTCGACACCGGTGTCAAACCCTCAAGCACCGGCACGTGAAATCCGAGGGATACTAAATTGTGGAGGAGACCATGAAAGCTAAAACCAAAAAGATGCTCGCGGGAACATTCATTGCAACCGCCATGCTGGCCGGCACCGCGACCACGCTTGTCGCGCAGGAAAAGCCCGTCATCGCCACCGTCGTCAAGATCAGCGGTATTCCGTGGTTCGACCGCATGAACACCGGCGTCGAGGCCTTCCAGCAGGCCAATCCGGACGTGCAGGCCAGCCAGAGCGGCCCGGCAACCGCCGATTCCGCCCAGCAGCTGCAGATTGTCCAGGACCTGATTGCCAAGGGCGTCAACGCGCTCGCCGTCGTGCCGATGGACCCGGCTGTCCTCGAAGGCGCCTTCAAGCGCGCCATGGAACGCGGCATCGTCGTCGTCACCCATGAGGCCGACAACCAGATGAACACCCAGGCCGACGTCGAAGCCTTCGACAACGCCGAATATGGTGCAGCCCTCAACGAGCGCCTAGCCGAATGCATGGGCAAGGCCGGCAAGTGGACGACCTTCGTCGGTTCGCTCGGCAGCCGCACGCACATGCAGTGGGTCGGCGCCGGCGAAGAAAACGCCAAGAAGTATGCCGACATGCAGCTCGTCGATCCGAACAACGAATCCTTCGACGATGCCAATGCGACCTATGAAAAAGCCAAGGAAGTGCTGCGCAAGCACCCCGACATCAAGGGTTTCCAGACCTCTGCCGGTAACGACGTTCTCGGCGTCGGCCGCGCCATCGACGAAGCCGGCCTGAGCGGCAAGGTATGCCTCGTCGGCACCGGCCTGCCGAACCCCTCTGCCGACCTGCTGGAATCCGGCGCGATCACCGCCATCGGCTTCTGGGATCCGCAAAAGGCCGGCATGGCGATGAACGCCGTCGCCAAGCTGCTGGTCGAGAAGAAGGAACTGACCGACGGCATGGATCTCGGCGTCGAAGGCTACAACAAGGTCTCGATCAAGAAGGGTGCCGGCGACGGCGTGCTGGTCATCGGCAACGGCATGGTTCTGGCCGACAAGTCCACCTACAAGGACCACATGTTCTAATCGCTGTTTCGAAGGCGGCCGGAGCCGAAAGGTCCCGGCCGTCGAAAGCCCGCCGATAGCGGGCACAGCATGGCGATAGAGGAATTCAACGTGTCGGCAATGACGAAAAACGCTCCGGCTTCGGAGCGCTTCCTGGAATTGCGAAACATCCAGAAGTGGTTCGGCGGCGTCCATGCCCTGCGCGGCATCGATCTCGCACTGAACCTTGGTGAAGCATACCACCTGCTTGGTGAAAACGGCTGCGGCAAGAGCACCGTCATCAAGATCATGTCCGGGGCGATCGCGCCGAGCGAGGGCGAAATCATCCTCGACGGCCGCAGCTACACGGCGCTCGATCCGATCCAGTCGCTCGGCGCGGGCATCGAGACCGTCTACCAGGACCTGTCGCTCATTCCCAACCTGACGGTGGCGGAAAACGTCGCGCTCAGCGAACAGCTCGTCGGCGCCCATGGCCGGCTTGCCCGGCTGTTCGACCGCAGCCGCCTGCGGCAGACCGCCGAACGGGCGCTCTCGACCGTCGGCCTGCCCACCGACCGCGCCTTTCTCAACACCGTCGTCTCCGATCTGCCGCTCGCCGCCCGCCAGCTGGTGGCCATCGCCCGCGCCATCGCCACCCGCGCCAAACTCGTCATCATGGACGAGCCGACCACCTCGCTGACGCGCCGCGAGGTCGACAACCTGATCCGCGTCGTCGAACGGCTGCGCTCGGAAAACGTCGCGGTGCTGTTCGTCACCCACAAGCTGGACGAATGTTACCGCATCGGCGGTCACGCCATCGTCTTCCGCGACGGCCAGTGCGTCGCCCAGGGTCCGCTGGAGGACTACAGCAAGAAGCAATTGTCCGAACTGATGACCGGCCGGCCGATCGATGCCGAACGCTACCGCCACGGCAAGCCCGGCGACGGCGAGCTCTTGCGGGTCGAACATCTCTCCGCCCCCGGTTTCAGCGATCTCGGCTTTAGCCTGCGCCAGGGCGAAATCCTCGGGATCACCGGTCTTGCCGATTCCGGCCGCAACGAACTGGCCATGGCGCTCACCGGCGTGGCGCCGGCGACGTCAGGCAGCATCGCGCTGCAAGGCCGGCCGGTCACGGTGCGCCGCCCCGCCGACGCCATCGCCATGGGCATCGGTTACGTTCCGGAAGACCGGCTGGCAGAAGGCCTGTTCCTCGACAAATCGATCTTCGAAAACGAGATCGCCCTGATCCTTACCCGCCTCAGCAATGCGCTCGGCGTCGTCGACAAGAAGCAGGGCCGGGCCATCGCCGCCCGCCTTTCCGAAGAGATGCGGCTCAATACCAAGGATCTCGACCTGCCGGTCGGCTCGCTCTCCGGCGGCAACCAGCAGCGCGTGCTGATCGGCCGCTGGCTGAGCATCGGCCCGAAACTTCTCGTGCTGCACGGCCCGACCGTCGGCGTCGACGTCGGCTCCAAGGATACCATCTACCGCGCCATCCAGGCGCTGGCCGAAGCCGGTATGGGGCTGATCATCGTCAGCGACGACCTGCCGGAACTGCTGCAGAACGCCGACCGTATTCTTGTCATGAATGCCGGCGGCATCGTCGCCCAACTCGACGCGGCCGAAGCCAGCGAAGAACAGCTCTACAAGGCCATGCTGTCGTCCAGGAAGGAACACGCCCAATGAATGCTTCCCGGATCGAACAGCTCAAGGAAGATGCGGCCCGGCCGCAAAGCTTCAGCCTCGGTGAGTTCATCCGCCGCCGGCCGGAATCGATCACCTTCTTCCTGCTGGTGGCCATCTGCGTCGCCGTCGCCGTCGCCAATCCCGCCTTCCTGCAGCCGGCGACATTGATCGATATCGGCCGCGCCAGCGTCGTCATGGGCCTGTTTGCGCTCGGCGTCTTCATCATCCTGGCGGCCGGCGGCATCGATGTGTCGTTCACCGCCATCGCTGCCTTCACCATGTATTCGCTGACCGTGCTGGTGCAGAGCTATCTGCCGGGTATCCCGATCGCTGTCATCCTGATCATGGCGATCGTCGGCGGCGCCTTGCTCGGCGTCATCAACGGCCTGCTGGTTCATCACTTGAACGTGCCGTCGCTGATCGTCACCATCGGCACGCAGTACCTGTTCCGCGGTTTCCTCCTGTCCTTCATCGGCACGGTATGGATCATGTCTTTGCCGCCGCAGATGGGGGCTTTCGGCCGCATGCCGCTGTTCCAGTTCGAATCCGCCAACGGCGCCGTCATCACCCTGCCCTTCTATTTCCTGGTGTTGCCGATTGCCGCCGTCGCCACCTGGTGGATCCTCAACCGCACGCTGATGGGCCGGGCGATCTTCGCCGTCGGCGGCAATGCGCAGATCGCCAGCCGGCTCGGCTACAACCTCAAGACCATCCACATCTTCCTGTTCGGTTATGCCGGGGCGCTGGCCGGGCTCGCCGGCATCATCCACGTCTGCGCCAACCGCCAGGCCAATCCCTTCGACCTCGTCGGCACCGAAATCAACGTCATCGCCGCGGTCGTGCTCGGCGGCGCGCGCATTACCGGCGGCACCGGCACGGTGCTCGGCACCATCCTCGGCGTGCTCTTGATCGTGGTGATCAACAGCGTGCTGGTGATGGTCGGCATTCCCAGCACCTGGCAGCGGCTGGTCGTCGGCAGCTTCATCCTTCTGGCCGCCGCCTTCTTCGTGACGCGCCAGCGCAAGAAATAAACAAAATCATTCGAGAGGACACCATGAAGAAATTCCTGAACGACCCCGTCAATTTCGTCAACGAGATGCTGGAGGGCATCTACCGGGCGCATCCGGAAGTCACCTACGTCGCCGACGACAAGCGCTGCATGGTCGCGGCCAACCGCAAGCCGGGCAAGGTCGGCATCGCCACCGGCGGCGGCTCCGGCCACCTGCCGCTGTTCCTGGGTTACGTCGGTGACGGCATGCTCGACGGGGTCGCCGTCGGCGGCGTCTTCCAGTCTCCGAGCGCCGAGCAGATGTACCAGGTCACCAAGGCCATCGACCAGGGCGCCGGCGTTCTGTACATTTACGGCAACTATACCGGCGACATCATCAACTTCGACATGGCCGCGGAACTCGCCGATCTCGACGGCATCCAGGTCAAGCAGGTCGTCGGCAACGACGACGTCGCTTCGTCGGTGGTCGGCGAAGAGCACAAGCGCCGCGGCGTCGCCGGCATCTTCTTCGTCTATAAGGCAGCCGGTGCCGCTGCTGCCGAAGGTGCATCGCTCGACGAGGTGACGCGGCTGGCCGACAAGGCCCGCCTGCGCACCCGCACCATGGGTGTTGCCCTGTCGAGCTGTGTCGTGCCGGAAATCGGCCATGCGACTTTCAGCATCGGCGAGGACGAGATGGAAATCGGCATGGGCATCCATGGCGAACCCGGCATCAGCCGCAAGAAGCTGGCACCCGCCGATGCCGTCGTCGACGAAATGATGGACCGCATCTTCGCCGAGCAGGACTATAAGTCTGGCGACGAGGTGGCCGTGCTCATCAACGGCCTCGGCGGCACGCCGCTGGAAGAACTCTACATCCTCTTCCGCCGCGTTTCGCTGCTGCTGGAAGAGCGCGGTGTCAAGACCAGGCATGTCTGGATCGGCGAATTCGCTACCTCGATGGAAATGGCCGGCGCGTCGATCTCCATCCTGCATCTCGATGCGGAGCTGGATCGCCTGATCGGTGCCGCGGGCAACACGCCCTTCTTCAAGCACATCCCCGCGTGAGGTTTTAGGCCATGAACACCATCACCGCTTCCGATCTGATCCGGCTGTTCGAGGCTTGGAAGACGCTGTTTGCCGAAGAGCGCGAGTTCCTGATCTCGCTCGACGGCAAGGTGGGCGACAGCGACCTCGGCATCACCATGAGCAAATCCTTCGCCGCCGCCGCCGAAGCGGTAACGGCCGAAGGCGAAGCGGCCGGTATCGCCAAGCTGTTGCGCACCGCCGGTGCCACCATGGCCCGCACGGCGCCCTCAACCATGGGCACGCTGACCGCCACCGGTTTTTTGCGCGCCAGCAAGGCGCTCGAAACGGCTGACGGGATCGGAACCGCCGAGGCGGCGAAATTCTGGACGGCCTTCCGCGACGGCGTTGCCGAACGCGGCAAGGCCAAGGTCGGCGACAAGACGCTTCTCGACGTGCTCGACCCGATCGCCCGATCGCTCGAGGAGGCCGCCGCTTCCGGCAAATCTCTCGGTGAAGCCCTGGCGCTGGCGACGACCGCTGCGGAGGACGCGCTCGAAGCGACGAAATCCCTCGTCGCCCAGCACGGCAAGGCCGCCGCCTTCCAGGAAAAGACGGTCGGCCTGCAGGATGCCGGCGCCACCGTCGGCGTGTTCATCATCCGCGCCATGCGGGATTTTGCTGCCTGAAAACGGTGGCCGGCACAGGTTCGGGGTCACGGCTTTGCTGCAGCGACCCCAGATTGCCGGCAAAAAGATCCCTGCCGCAGGAAACGGGTGGCTGAGCCGATTTGCCATCCCCTATGTCTGCGCCTCCCCAATCAGGAGGTTTTTCATGGGAATGTTAGAGAATAAGGTCGCCATCATCACCGGCGCATCGTCAGGGATCGGCCGTGCTGCCGCCCTGCTGTTCAGTGCCGAAGGCGCAGCAGTCGTCTTGAATGCCAGGGGCAAAGCGGCCCTGGAAACGGTATCCGAAGAGATCCGGGCCGCGGGCGGCAGAGTTCGCATCGTCGTCGGGGATGCCAGCCTGCCGGAAACCCACGAGGAACTGGTGGCCGATGCCGTGTCATCGTTCGGCGGCCTCGATATCGCGTTCAACAATGCCGCGACCATCGGCCCGATCAAACCGCTTGCGGATGTTGCCGTCTCGGAGTGGCAGGAAACGCTTGCGACGACCTTGACCTCTGCATTTCTCGGAAGTCGATGCCAGATCCCTGCCATGCTCAAACGTGGCAACGGCACAATCATCTTCACGTCGAGTTTTGTCGGAACCAGTGTCGGGCTTCCCGGCATGGCGGTCTACGCTGCCGCGAAAGCGGGACTGATGGGCTTGGTGAAAGGCATCACCGCCGACTACGCCGCCCAAGGTATCCGGGCCAATGCGCTTCTGCCCGGCGGAACGGATACGGCCATGGCCGGTGACGAAGCCCAGAAGCAATGGGCGGCCGGGCTGCACGCCATGAAACGAATTGCCCATCCCGACGAGATCGCCAGGGCGGCGCTGTTTCTCGCAAGCCCGATGTCGAGCTTTGTCGCCGGATCGGCGCTGTTTGCCGATGGCGGCAACGCGGCCGTCAAATAACCGGCGGATGGCGGTCAAACTTTTGCTGCAGCTTCAACCGGCGGATACGGCTTTACGGTCCGCCAAATCGCCCTCCGGGACCATGATGATCTGCATCAGCATCGCCTCGACCGCCTCCATCGTCTTGTCCTCCTGCGCGTTGGCGCGCAGGATCTTGGCCCGCAGCGCGCTGCCGTCGAAGGTGAGCATCATCAGATGTGCAAAGGCCTTGAGGGTGGGGTGACCATGATGGTAACCGCCGACTGACCGAACCACCATGTCCTCGATCTTTTCTTCCGCCCAGGTCAAAAGGTCGGGCTGATACTTGTCTTTCGGTTTCACCGCCGCCAGTGCTTCCATCAGGGCGGCGGTGTAACCGGTCTTGTCGTCAGCGATATCGCGCAGGATGCCGCGCACCAGCGCGCCAACCTTTTCCTGCCGGCTTGATTGTCTCTTCACCACCCGTTCCAGCAGCACGAACTGTTCCCGGAACCAGGGTTCGTAGATGGTGAAATAGATCTGCAGCTTCGATTCGAAATAGACATAGACGTTCGACGGCGCGATGCCCGCGCCCTTGGCAATCCGTCCGATGGTCGTGTCGAGATAACCGTTGGCCGAAATTTCCGTCGCCGCCGAAGCCAGGATCGCTTCCCTGACGGCCTCGCTCTTCAAACGTACCAACGTCCCACCTCGCCACTCTTCCCGATGCATACCTATCGGGCCAAAGCCCGTTTCGAACCTTGAGATAACGCAATTCAAAAACGAATGCCATTCGGTATTGACAAGTGCGCCGACTTTCTTTTCATTACCGAACAGCATTCGCTTATCAAATATCAAGTGCGGGACAACCGCTAAGGCGAGGCTGCGGAGGACTGATGGAATAACGCAAGGCCTAGCGGCTGATCGGGCAGACATGCCGTTCAGCGTGCGCCTCTGCGTGCTCGCTTCTGAGGAAGAACCGGATGGAAACCGTCCGGCATCGAAAGAAAAATAGGGGAACGACAATGACACTGCTGAAAAAGCTGAAATCCATCATCGCCGCCGGGGCAGTCCTTGCCGCGGGCGTCGCACAAGCCGAAGAGCCGGTCCGCATCGGCTATTCCATGTCCCTTACCGGCCTTTTCGCCCAGGCCGCGCCGTCGCAGGTCAATGCCTACGAACTGTGGGAGGACCAGGTCAATGCCGCCGGCGGCCTCGATGTCGGCGGCGTCAAGCGGCCGGTCGAATTCGTCACCTACGACGACCAGTCCAATCCGGCCAATGCCGTGCGCATCTATGAAAAGCTGATCACCGAAGACAAGGTCGATCTCCTGGCCGCACCGTGGAGCACGCCGATCCATCTGGCGCTGGCGCCGATCCTCAGCCGCCACAAGTTCCCGATGGTCGGCAACACCGCCGCCTCGGTGCAATTGCGCGAAGTGGCGCCGGGCTACATCTGGTTCCCGACGGCGGTCATTCCCGACAAGGTTGGCGAAGAGCTGGCCGCCTTCATGAAAAGCAAGGGCGTCACCTCTGCGGCGATCCTCTCCAACGTCCTGCCGCTATCGCAGGAGATCAAGAGCTTCCTGGTGCCGGCGCTGGAAAAGCAGGGCATCGCCGTCCCGGTCAACGAAAACTATCCGCCTGACATCAAGGATCTGACCACGCTGCTGACGCAGACCAACGAGTCCGGCGCCGATGCGGTGATCATGCTCAGCTACCCCTCGGATTCCTTCCTCTTCGCCGCCCAGGCCAAAGAACTCGGCGTCAAGGCGCCCTTCGTTCTGTCGCTGATCGGCGCCACCTTCGGCTCCTACCAGCAGGCGCTGGGCGAGAGCGTCAACAACATCGTCACCGTCGGCCACTGGTCGCCGAACCAGGCCGCCTGGCCGAAGGCGAAGCCGTTCTTCGACGCCTACAAGGCGAAATACAACGAAGCGCCCGACGCTCTCGACAGCGCGCTCGCCTACATGTCGATGGAAATCCTGCAGCAGGCCGTCGCCACCGCCGGCCTCGACAAGGAAAAGATCCGCGAGGCGGTCTCGACCATGACCTTCGACACGATCAACGGCCCGATCAAATTCGAGGGCGTGCAGAACACCATGACGCCGACCTCCTTCCTACAGATCCAGGACGGCAGCCTCGAGCTGGTCTGGCCGGACTCGGTCAAGACCAAGGACTTCCGCCCGAAGACCGGGTGGTAAGCACAAGCGCCGGCCGGCGCGAACCGGCCGGCCGTTCCCCCTGCCGGTGAACCGAACCGCTGGAGTTCAATACAGTGTCAACCCAATTGTTGTTTGCAGCCTTGGTTGCAGGCTCTCTCTACGCGCTTGTCGCGCTCGGCCTCAACCTCGTCTACGGCACCCTGCGCCTGCTCAACATCGCGCATGGCGACCTGGTGATGATCGGCGCCTATGTCGCCTTCTGGATGTTGTCGCTTCTCGGCATGCCGCCGGTCTTGTCGCTGTTTGCCGCGGCCGCGCTGTGCGGCGGCTTCGGCTGGCTCATCTATGTCGGTATCTTCCGCAAGCTGCTGTCGACACCGGCGCTGGCGCGGCGGTTGGAGGCCAACTCGCTCATCCTGTTCTACGGCGTCTCCGTCATCCTGCAGAATGGCGTCTCGCTGGCCTTCACCTCTACCGCTCGCGGCTATCAGTATCTCAACGAGGTGCACCGTTTCGCCGGCGTGGCGGCGAGCGGTAACCGGTTGATGCTGCTCGGCGTGGCGCTGGTGCTCTGCCTCGGCATGCTGCTCTTCCTGCGTTTCCACCTGTTCGGCTGGAGCCTGCGCGCCGTCATCGAGCGGCGGGATGCGGCGGCCGTGGTCGGCGTCGACGTCGACCGCGTGCAGATGGCCACCATCTGTACCGGCTTCGCCATTGCCGGCGTCGCCGGCGTGCTGGTCAGCATGACGGAGCAGATCACCCCGTTCATGGGTTTCCCCTTCACCATCGCCGCCTTAGTCGTCATCGTGCTCGGTGGCCTCGGCAATATCTTCGCCGGCATCGTCGCGGGTTTTGCGCTCGGCTTCATCGAGACCTTCGGCATTGCCGCCACCTCGGCAACCTACCGCTCGATCCTGATCTACGGCCTGTTCGTCGCCGTGCTGCTTCTGCGCCCGCAGGGCCTTTTCGGAAAGGCGATCCAGGCGCGATGACCAAGCTCAATCTCGATATCATCGGCGGCCCCCTTCTCGTCCTCGCCGGCCTGGCGCTGCCCTTTGCCGGCGCCGACTACCTGATGGGCATCGCCTTCAACCTCGCCATGTGGATCGCCCTGACCCAGAGCTGGTCGATCCTGTCGGCGATGACCGGCTACGTTTCCCTCGGTCACGTCGTCTTCTGCGGCATCGGTTCCTATGTCTTCATCCTGACCAACGGCACCCTGCCCATGCCCGTTGCGCTCGCCTGTGCCGGCCTTGCCGCCGGCGTGATGGCGCTGGTGATCGGCCTGCCGGTGCTGCGGGTGCGCGGCCCCTACTTCGTCATCCTCACTTTCGGCCTCGCCGAGCTTGCCAAGAACGTCATCGTGCAGATCGAGACGAGCCTCGGGCAGTTCAGCCGGCTGATCTTCGATGCGCCGGCGCTGGACACGCTCTATTTCATCATGTTCGGGCTTGCCGTCGCCTCCACCGCTGCCGCCGTCCTCGTCCGGCATTCGAAGCTCGGCCGCGGCCTGGTCGCCATCCGTGAAAACGAGGAAGCGGCAGAAGCGATCGGCGTGCCGGTGACCCGGCTGAAACTCATCGCCTTCGTCGTGGCGGCGATCATCCCGGGCATCGTCGGCGGCGTGCTTTTGCTGCGCACCAGCTATTTCGAGGCGGCGCAGGCCTTCGATCCGGTAATCTCCTTCAGCATCGTCACCATGGCGATCGTCGGCGGCATGGGCACGGTGCGCGGCCCGATCCTCGGCTCGCTCGCCTTCGTGCTGCTCTCCGAGCTTCTGTGGGCGCGGTTCCCGCAGCTCTACATGATCATCCTCGGCGCGCTGCTCATCCTGTTCATCCTGTTCATGCCGCGTGGCCTTTCCGGCCTCTTCGAACGCAGGGAGGCACGCCGATGACCATCCTCGATGTCCAGGGCATCTCCAAGAGTTTCGGCGGCCTGAAAGCGCTGACCAACGTCTCCTTTTCCGTCGAGGAAGGCGCGATCTTCGGGCTGATGGGCGCCAACGGCGCCGGCAAGACGACACTGTTCGCCGTCATCGCCGGGCAGATCAAGCCAAGCGGCGGCAGCGTCTCGTTCCGCAACCGCACCATCACCGGCAAACGCCCGGACCAGATCTGCCGGCTCGGCATCAGCCGCACCTTCCAGATCGTCCGCCCCTTTGCCGGCATCTCGGTGCTCGACAATGTCATCGTCTCCGCGCTCTACGGCGCGGCGGCGAGCAACAGCCATGCGGAGGCCCGCGAAGCCGGGATCGCCGCCCTGGAAGCGGTCGGCCTCGCCGGTTCGGCGGACAAGCTGGCCGGCGAACTGACGCTCTCCGGGCAAAAACGGCTGGAGATCGCCCGGGCGCTCGCCACCGGTGCGGAAATGCTGCTGCTCGACGAGGTCATGGCCGGCCTGACGCCCACCGAGGTCGAGGAAATGATCGCGACGCTGTCGGAGCTGCGGCGCGCCCGCAACCTGACCTTCATGCTGGTCGAGCATGTCATGGGCGCGCTGATGGCGCTTTCCGACCGGATCCTCGCCCTCGACCACGGCGTTCCCATCGCCATCGGCACCCCGGCCGAGATCGCCGCCAACCCAGATGTCTTGAAGGTGTATTTCGGATGAGCAGCGCAAGCGAACCCCTGATGACCGTCAGCGGCCTGTCGTCCGGCTACGGCCCGGTGACGATCCTGCGCGACATCGACATATCGGTGGCACCCGGATCGGTGACGGCGCTGGTCGGTGCCAACGGCGCCGGCAAGACGACGCTCATGAAGGCGATCGCCGGCCTGCTGCCCGCCTGGAGCGGCGCGATCCGCTTCGACGGCAAGGACATCACCCGGGTGCCGACGCATGAACGCGTCGGCCAGGGAATCGTGCTGGTGCCGGAAGGACGCATGGTTTTCACCCTGCTGTCCGTCGAGCAGAACCTCCGCCTCGGCGCCATCACCCCGCGGGCGCGGGACAATATCGGCGACCGGCTGGAGGCGATGTTCAAGCGTTTTCCGCGCCTGCAGGAGCGCCGCCGCCAGCTTGCCGGCAGCATGTCCGGCGGCGAGCAGCAGATGCTGGCGATCGGCCGCGGGCTGATGGCGAAACCGCGCATCGTCCTGCTCGACGAGCCGACGCTGGGACTGGCGCCGATCATGGTCAAGCAGGTCTTTTCCGTGATCGAGGAACTGAAGGCCGACGGCTACACCATCCTGCTCTCCGAGCAGAACTCCCGCCTGGCGCTGGAGGCGGCCGACCACGGCTACATCATCGAAAACGGCCGCGTCCAGCTCTCCGGGCCGGGGCGCGAGCTCATCGACATGCCGGATGTCCGAAGACTGTATCTCGGCCGTTAGAATTTTGTTTTGAAACCATGAAAGGGAGACACGCATGAAAACGATGACGATCAACGACCATCCGATCACCTATGTCGAATCCGGCGACGAGAAGGCGCCGACGCTGATCCTGCTCAGCGGCTGGGCGCAGGACGACCGGCTGTTCAAGACGCTGGCGCCGGAACTCGCCAGGGACTTCCACGTGTTCTGCCCGAACTATCGCGGCCACGACGCCGACCAGACGCTGCGCGGCGACTTCACCTCCGACGACCTGGTGAACGACATGGCCGAGTTCATCGACCGTCTCAAGCCCGGCACCTTCCATCTGGTCTCCACCTCGCACGGCTGCTGGGTGAACATCGAACTCTGCGATCGCTACAAGCTCGACCGCACCGTCGTCATCGACTGGCTGATGGAGCCGCATCCGGGCTTCTTCAAGCAGTTGCAGGACGGCCAGGACCCGGACAATTACCAGGCCGGCCGCCAGAGCTTCTTCGACGAATGGATCGCCGCCACCGACAATGCCGACGTCATCAACCACATCAAGACGGAAATGCCCTGGTTCAAGGGCGAGATGTGGATGCGCGCCTGCCGCGAGATCGAAAAATCCTACCGCAAGTGGGGCAGCCCGCTGGAGCGCATGAAGGCGCTGAAGGACAAACCGCAGATCATGCATGTCTATTCCCAGCCGCTGTCGGAGGAATACCGCCAGTTCCAGCGCAATTTCGCCGACCAGCATCCGTGGTTCGAGCCGGTGCACATTCCGGGCCAGACCCACTTCCCGACGCTGGAAAGCCCGGTCGAAGTCGCCGAAGCCATCCGCAATTTCTACCAGAAATAACAATCGTTTGCCGCGATGCGCCGGTGCTTCCGGCGCATCGTCTGGGCACAGGCCGGTCAACAGAGGGAGCATCTCATGTCGGGGAAATTCAAGGCCATCATCGCAGGCGGCGGCTTCGGCGGGCTGACGGCGGCAACCGCGCTGGCGCAGCGGGGCTGGTCCGTCACCATCTACGAACGCCAGCCGGAGATCCGCGCCGCCGGCGCCGGCATCTACATCTGGGAAAACGGCCTGCGGATCCTCGAAGCGCTGGGCGCCGATGTCGTCACCAAGGATTCTTTCCGCGGTCTCGCCATGGAGCAGCGCGGCCATGACGACAGCGTTCTCGACCCCGGCGACTTCCCGCCCTCGGTGCGGCTGATCACCGTCACCCGCAAGGACCTGCTCGCCGGCCTGCGCCGCGCCGCCGAAAAGGCCGGCGTCGAGATCCGCACCGGCGCCGAGGTGATCGGCGCCGGCAGCGAAGGCGACCTGCATTTTTTGGGCGCGCATGCGGAGAAAGCGGACCTGGCGATCGGCGCCGACGGTGTCTGGTCGATGGTCCGCCGTTCGCTCGGCCTGGAGCTTTTCCACCAGCAGACCGACGAAGGCGCCCTGCGCACCATCATCCCCGGCACGCCGAAGGATCTCGGGCCGGACGGCCAGGACAAATATATCGAATGCTGGTCGGGCGAGCGGCGTTTCCTGATCACGCCGCTGAACCACCGGGAAATCTACCTGGCGCTGACCTGCCAGAAGACCGACTTGGCCGGCAAGAAAAGCCCGCTGGACAAGGAAAGCTGGAAGGCCTCTTTCCCGCGCTGGGCGCATCTCATCGACCGCACCGACCAGATGCTCGCCTGGGCGCCCTACAGCATCGTCAAGGTGCGCTCCTGGTCGTCCGGCCGCACCGCCATCATCGGCGACGCCGCCCATGCGCAGCCGCCGAATCTCGGCCAGGGCGGCGGCATGGCGATGCAGAGCGCGCTGGCGCTGGCCGTCCATCTCGAAGGCATCGCGGACCGCCGCGACATTCCCGACCGTCTCGCCCGGTGGGAGGAGAAGGAACGGCCGCTCGCCGAACATTGCCAGCGCTGGTCCTGCCTCTACGGCGAGGTCTCGATGCTGCCGGATGCGACACGGGCCAAGGTCGTCAGCAACGGCATGGCCGACGCCTGGGTGCGCAACGAGATTCTGCGGGCGGCCCGCAGCATCCCGACAGGCACGGAAGCCCTGGGCTGACCGGCGACCGGGATGGGGGTTTCGCTCATCCCGTTTCGAACGTGAGGAGGAGAAGAGCCCCGGGTGATGTCAGCCGGCTCTCGGACTGCTGGCATCATTGCAAAATCGCCATTGAGGGAATGGTGGTTTGTCAGCAGTCTGAGCCCGGCAAGGCCGGGCCGCCCTCTTTTCACGATCAGAATTCTTCCCAGCTTTGCGCCGCGGCCGCCGATGACGAACCACCACCGCCGAAGGCGCGGGCAAGCTTGTTGCCGAGGCTGCGGGCTCCGGAGGCGACCGGGCGTTCACCGGACGAAGCCAGCGCCACCGGCCGCGCCGTCATGCCGCCGCCGAAGCGGAACTGCGCCAGCAGGGTGTTCAGCGAGGCGACCTCGGTTGCCAGCGTGTGGCTGGCCGCGGTCTGTTCCTCGACCATCGCGGCATTTTTCTGCGTGCTCTGGTCGATGGAGTTGACGGCCGCATTGATCTCGCCGAGCGCGGTCGATTGTTCCCGCGCCGAATGGGCGATGGCCGAGACGTGCTTGTCGATCTCCTGCACCTGGTTGACGATTGCCTCGAGCGCCGTTCCGGTTTCGCCGACAAGCGCCACGCCGGTGTGCACCTGGTCGCCCGACTTGGTGATCAGCGCCTTGATTTCCTTGGCGGCATGGGCCGAGCGCTGGGCAAGCTCGCGCACTTCCTGGGCGACGACGGCAAAACCCTTGCCGGCCTCGCCGGCGCGGGCAGCCTCGACACCGGCATTCAGTGCCAGAAGGTTCGTCTGGAAGGCGATGTCGTCGATAACGCTGATGATGTTGGAGATTTCGCGCGAGGAGCTTTCGATGCCGTCCATGGCGGCAACGGCCTTGCGCACGATCTCGCCCGATTTCTCGGCACCGGCGCGGGTGCGTTCCACCAGGCCGCTGGCACCGTCGGCCCGCTTCGTCGCGTCCTGCAGGGCGGTGGTGATCTCTTCCAGCGCGGCGGCGGTTTCTTCCACGGAGGCCGCCTGTTGTTCCGTGCGCTTGGCAAGGTCGTCGGAAGCCGACTGGATCTCGACGGAGCCGGCCTTGATGGCTTCGGCATTGCTGCCGACGGAGCGCAGGGCGGATTGCAGCTTTTCGACGGCGGCGTTAAAATCGTGGCGGATCTGGTCGAGCGAGCCGGAGAAGCTGCGCTCGATGCGATGTGTCATGTCGCCTTCGGCAAGTTTCTGCAAGCCGTCGGCCAGCGCTTCCACCGCGGCACGGGTCTGCTGTTCCCGCTCGGCGGCCTCTTCGGCACGCTGGCGGCGCTCGGTTTCCGACATGGCGCGATTCTGCTCGGCTTCGCCTTCGAGGCGCAGCTTCGCCAGGGTTGCGTCGCGCAGGATGGCCAGCGAGCGGGCCATCTCGCCGATTTCGTCCGGCCGGTCCGATGCCGACAGGTCGACATCCGTCCGGCCGCGGGCGATTTCGCTGGTGGCGGTGATGACGGCGCCGAGGCGTTTGCGGAAGCGGGCGGCAAGGGCCCAGCCGATGGCGATCATAAGACCGGTGGCGACGACGATGACGACGACGGCCGTGACCGCAAGTGCCCAGAGATTGGCGAAAAGCACCGATTTCGGCACGGAAACGACCGTGTACCACGTGGTTTCCGGCAAAAGGTTAACGGGGACGGCCACCGCCATGCTGACGGCGCCGCCGGCATCGACCACCTCGCGCGCCTTTCCGGGATGGGCGATCAGCGCCTCCCAGTTGGCGACGTCGAGGCTGGACTCCTTCAGCGCCTTGCCGAGCGCGCCGCCATCGGGGTGGCTGATGATATTGCCGCCCTGGCTCAGCAGAGCCACGTAACCGGCGCCCAGCGGCTTCATCTTGGCCATGTCGCCGGCGAGCGCATCGAGCGAGATGTCGACGCCGGTCTCGCCCTTGAACGTGCCATCGTAGAGGAGCGGCACCATGAAGGAGGTCATCAGCACGTTCTTGCCGCCGATGACATAGCTGTAGGGTTCGGTCAGGAAATCCTTGCCGGTCTGTTTCGGCACCTGGTAATAGTCGCCGGGGCCTGGCTTGTCGTAATCCACCAGCGCTTCCATGCCGACCTTGCCGTCATTGCGCACGAAATAGGGAATATAGCGGCCGGTGGCATCGTGGCCCGGCTTGTCCTTGTATTCTTCGTCCTTGCCGTCGAAAGCGTTCGGTTCCCAGCCGGTGCTGACGCCAAGCGCGAAAGGATTGTCGGCCATCAGCCGGTCGAAGACGCTGTTCATCGTCTCGCGGCTGGGATTGTCCGTGGCCTTCATGGCGTAAAGGGCGGAGCGCATGTTCCAGCTCAACGCCTTGACCTTGGCAAAATAGGTTTCGACATCCGCGGCACTTGCCTCGGCGGCATTCGTCATCTCCGAGATCGAGCGTTCCTCCAACGCGTGATAGGAGAGCCACAGAAGAATACCGGCGGTGGCCACGGTGGTTGCAACACCGGTCGCGACGATGGCGAACATGTTGCACGCAGTTGCTGTCTTTGGAAGCATCAATCCCCTCCTCAGGTCCGTGGCGTTATCTCGGCACGGGCGGATCTTTATTGCTGGGAAGAACATGCCGGCACCGGCGAGGCAAAACGGGCGAAATCATTCCGCGCTTTCGGAATGTAAATGATCGCCGGTTACGAAAACGATAAAAATCTAAGGATCGGCTACACTGTCGTTTTTATGCCTATGTTGCGCCGTTTCATGGAAAATATATGTGTCTGGGCGGTATCTCGGAGATTTTTACTTATGGTTGAATGGTGTTCCTCTGCTCCGGCAAAATTCCGTAAATCCCGCGCCCGGGCAAATTCGCTGTTGATTTGCTGAATCGATAGGCACATAAGCTGAGAAACAGGCAAATGCATCGGTATGCGGCATGGCGACATCTCCCTCTTCGGGGAACGGCGGTTCCCTTTGGAAATTCAAGTTTTTTTCCCCCATTCTCGCTGGCGCCACTTTCAAGGAGAGGTTGATCGGCTGTCTCGGCGCCCTGATCGGCATCTTTCTGACAGGCCTGCTCTGCAGCCTCATTTTCGGACCTGACCCGCATCTACCTCTGATTGTGGCTCCCATCGGAGCATCCGCGGTGCTGCTGTTCGCTGTTCCCGCCAGCCCGCTGGCGCAGCCATGGTCCATCATCGGCGGCAATACGATTTCCGCCATGGTCGGTGTGATCGTCACCTATTTCGTCAAGGATCCCATGCTGGCGGTCGGCCTGGCTGTTTCGCTGGCAATCCTGGCCATGTCGCTGACCCGTTCGCTGCATCCGCCGGGCGGGGCCGCCGCGCTGACTGCGGTGATCGGCGGGGCTGTCGTGGCGCGCGCCGGCTTCTGGTTTCCCTTTGTGCCCGTAGCCGTCAACTCGCTGCTTCTCGTGGCGCTCGGCCTGTTCTTTCACAAGCTCTCCGGCCGCCAGTATCCGCATCGGCCAGCCGTGGCGGCGCCGGTGAACCAGCACAACACCGCCGATCCGCCGCCGACGTTGCGGGTGGGCTTCAACGCCGAAGATATCGACGCTGCCATCGCAGCCTTCAACGAGACGCTGGACGTCGACCGCGCCGATATCGACGCGCTGTTGCGCCAGGTCGAGTTGCAGGCGCTGCTGAGGCGGCGCGGCGATATCAGCTGCGGTGATATCATGTCGCGCGATGTCGTTACCGTCGGCATCGATGCCACACCCCAACAGGCCCGCAGGCTGCTGCTGGAGCACGATATCCGGACGCTGCCGGTGCTGATGCCGGATGCCACCGTGGCCGGCACCGTCGGCTTGCGCGAACTGGCAAGCGTCGAGGATACGGACCGGCTGCCGGTCTCCGACGCGGTGACCGCAAGCCCGGCCGAGCCGGCCATCGGCCTGCTGCCGCGGTTGACGGATGGCGTTTCCCACGCCGTGGTCATCATCGACGATGTCGGCAAGGTCGCCGGGATCATTTCCCAGACCGACCTTCTGGCGACCCTGGCGCGGAGCCTTTCCCTTTCATGGGAGAAGGACGAAATGCAGGGTCAAGGGCAGGGGATCTGACGGGGCACACACCACGTGGCGCTCCGGCCTGTTTCGAAGACACGGGCGGTTATCGGATCATGCCTGCAGGTCGGCGCGGGCCGCCGTGGTGACGGCCTGCGTCAGCGCCCGCAACTGATCCGCTGCCATCCGGTTGACCTGCCAGTAGAGCGGGATATCCACCGTCACGCCCGGCAGCAGTTCGACCAGCCTTCCGGCTGCAAGATGGTCCTTCACCAGGGCGACCGGGTTCATGCCCCAGCCCATGCCGAGCAGTGCGGCTTCGACGAAACCCTGCGTCGATGGCAGCCAGTGCGTCGGAAAAGCGACGTCGCGCTGCAATGCCTGCCTCATCCAGAGGCTCTGGAGCCGGTCCTTCTGGTTGAAGGTCAAGGCCGGGGCGCGGGCAAGCCCCGCTTCTGTGACGCCGTGAGGAAAATGGCTGGCGACGAAATCCGGGCTTGCGGTTGCATGATAACGCAACGAGCCGAGAAAGACGCGACGGCAACCGGTTACGGGTTTTTCAAGGCCGGTGACCGCCGCCAGCACACGGCCGCCTTTCAGCCATTCGGCCGTATGGTCCTGGTCGTCGACGGCGATGTTGAGAAGATGGCCGGTCTGCCGGGTGAAGGCCGCTGCCGCCGTCAGGAACCAGGTGCCGAGGCTGTCGGCATTGGTGGCGATGTGCACGGTGACCTGTCCGCCAACGCCGGCCGCCGGCCCGAGGGAGGGCAGATGCTCGAAAAGTCCACCCTCCAGCATCTCCACCTGCTCGACATGGCGGCAGAGCCATTCGCCCTTTTCGGTGGCGGTGCAGGGGCTGCCGCGGACGACGAGCACCACGCCCAGGCGATCCTCCAGCTGCTTGACCCGCTGCGATATGGCCGATGGCGTGACGTTCAATGCCTTGGCGGCTTTTTCGAAGCTGCCCGTACGCGCCACGGCGGCAACGGCCTTCAGGCCGGCATAATCCAGCATAGGATTAGTTTTCCTTAATAATCATTATACAATTTAATTAGACTGAATATTGCACTGACGCTAGGCAAGACCTGTCTTTTGCTTCGGAGCCGAAATGTCGCCTTCCATTTTCATGACCGGATTTTCCATGGGCCTCAGCCTGATCGTCGCAATCGGGGCGCAGAATGCCTTCGTGCTGCGGCAGGGGCTGAAACGGGAGCATGTGCTGCCGGTCGTGCTGACCTGCGCCCTTTCCGATGCGGTGCTGATCGTGTTCGGCGTTTCGAGCCTCGCCCGGGCGACAGCGGTATTGCCGTGGCTCGAACCGGTCATGCGGTATGGCGGGGCGGCATTCCTGATCTGGTATGGAGACCGGAGCCTGCGCTCGGCGCTGACCTCAACGGAGGCGCTTTCAGTGCAGAATGCCGGTACGTCAAGCCTGAAGGCGACGCTTTTGACCTGCATGGCGCTGACATGGCTCAATCCGCATGTGTGGCTGGATACGGTGGTGCTGCTGGGATCGATCGCCAGCCAGTTTCCCGGTCAGCGCCCGTCTTTTGCGCTCGGCGCCACCTGCGCCTCGTTCGTTTTCTTCTTTGCGCTCGGTTTCGGCGCACGCCATCTTGCGCCGCTCTTTTCCCGACCGGTGGCATGGCGCATTCTGGAAGGGATCATTGCCGCAGTGATGTGGCTGATCGCGCTCAGGCTTCTGACGGGCGGTTAGGCCGGTGCCCCGGTCAGCGAGAAGTAGGCATAGGCCAGGACGAAGGCGGCGGCGACTGCAAGGACCGTGAGCAGTTTTTTGGCCCAGCGCGGCGTGGGCGTCGGCTTCTGCGGCTCGGCCGGTTTCTTCTTGCGGAACTGGACGATATTGTCGGTCATGGTCACCCTTTACCCGTGCTGCCTTCACCCGTGCTGCACGTCAGCTTCGCGGGAAAAATCCTGACGAACCATGTCATGCCGTTCGACTGCAAGACTACACGCACCGGTAACGGCTGTCCACAATCCGGCGCCATCGGTCGTCCGGATCACGCGCCCTCAGGGAAGACTGTGTCGCCTTATGTTTCGGCCGAAGCCCGCGCCTTGGCGATGCCGGCTGCGACGGCGGCGCCGAGGAACATGGTGTCGCTGGCCAGCAGGTAGAAGCTGATGCCGATGCCGCGCCAGTGGCCGATATCGTCGGCGGTGGGCCGGAAGATGCCGACGGCGCGTCCGGCCTTGAGGGCGGCGGCCGTGATGGTCTCGATCGCCTTGTGCAATTGCTCCTGGCCGGCCGGGCCTGTGGCGCCGATCGAGACCGAAAGATCGGCAGGGCCGATGAAGATCACGTCGACACCGTCGACCGCGGCAATTTCGTCGACATTGGCAAGGCCGTCGGCGGTCTCGATCTGGACGGCGAGCAACAGATCGCTGTTGGCCCTTTCGAGGTAACCCGGCATGCGGTAACCGTAGCCGGATGCCCGGCCGGGGCCGACGCCACGGCTGCCGAGCGGCGGGTAACGGGTCGCATCGACGGCGGTCCGCGCCTGGGCGGCCGTCGAAACGCGCGGCACGAGCACGCCTGCTGCACCCGCGTCGAGAACGGCGGCAATCGCCTCCGGCGCATGCCCCGGCACCCGGACGATTGCCGGCACACGATGGACATCGGCGGCGCGCAACAAATCCTCGATGCGTTCGCGGCTGATCTGCGAGTGCTCCCAGTCGACGCAGATGAATTCCGGCCCGGCCTGCGCCGTCACCTCGACGGCGACGGGATGGGGAATGGCGGCGAAGGTGCCGACGATGAAATCCCGTTCGATGCACCTGTTGCGAAAGTCCTGCATGCCGTCCTCCGGTTCTGCGATGATGGATTGCGGCAGCAATAATCACAAAGAAATGGGCGGACAAGCCGGCTTCGACGTGGGGCTGTCGATTTCCACGGAGGTGGTCCATGCACAGCCTACTGCTGCTCTCCATAGGCCAGCACCGCGTTCAGCAGCGTCTGGGCGCCGAGCGTGCATTGCTCCCTGGTGGCACTTTCCGCCGGGTTGTGGCTCAGGCCGTCCTTGCAGGGAACGAAGATCATAGCCGTCGATGCAACGCGGGAGATGTAAACGGAATCGTGGCCGGCGCCGGAGACGATGTCGCGATGGCTGGCGCCGGCGGCTGCCGCGCCGTCGCGGATCGCCGCCAGGCAGCCGGCGTCGAAGTGCACCGCCGGGCTGTCCCAAATGCCCGTCAGCACCGCGCGTTCGCCGCATTGCCGTTGCATGGCGGCGCGGACGTCTTGTTCCATTGCCTGCAATGTATCGTCGTTTTCGTGGCGCAGGTCGAGGCTCATCGTCACCTTGCCGGGGATGACGTTGCGCGAGGGGCTGGTTATGCCGATCTGCCCCGTCGTCGCCATGCCGCCATGCCTTCGGGCAATGTCCTGAGTGGTCAGGATGAGGTTTGCCGCATCGGCAAGCGCGTCCTGCCGCATATCCATCGGCGTCGAGCCGGCATGCGATTCGCGGCCGATGACGGTCAGGTCGTACCAGCGCATCGCCTGGACGCCGGTGACGGCGCCGATATCGAACGCCTCGCGTTCCAGCACCGGCCCCTGCTCGATATGAAGCTCGAACATCGCGGCGAAACGCGGCTCGCCGATCGGTGTTTCGCCGCGATAGTCGATTGCCTCGATGGCATCGGCAAAGGTGATGCCCTCGGCATCCACCCGGCTTTCGGCATAGGTGCGGTCGAACACGCCGGCGTAGACGCCGGAGCCGAGCATGGCGGGGGAAAAGCGCGCGCCCTCCTCGTTCGTCCAGTTGACCACCATCAGCGGCCGGCGGGTTTGATAACCGGCGTCCTGCAGCGTCTGCAGGATTTCGAGGCCGGCCAGCACGCCCAAAATACCGTCGAACTTGCCGCCGGTGGGCTGCGTGTCGAGATGGCTGCCGATGGCGATCGGCAAGGCTTCAGCATCGCTCCCCGGCCGGACGGCGAACATGTTGCCGACTGCGTCGACGCTGACGCGGCAGCCGAGTGTTTCTGCCTTGTGCCGGAACCAGTCGCGGACGGCGCGGTCCTCCCCGGACAGCGTCAGGCGCCGGACGCCGCCATCCGGCGTGCCGCCGAAGGCTGCGGTTTCCAGGATGCTGTTCCAAAGCCGGTCGCCGTCGATTTTCAGGTTATGCATGAAAGCTGATTTCCTTGCCGTCATATCGCAGGCACGGCGGCCGGAAAGCCGCCGTGCCGAAATCGCTTGTCAGAGGGCAATGCCCACCGACTTGACTTCCGTATAGAGCAGGATCGCCTCATAGCCCTGTTCGCGTCCCCAGCCGGACTGGTTGAAGCCGCCGAACGGCAAGGCGGGATCGATGACATGATGGGTATTGACCCCGATCGTGCCGGCCTTGAGCTTTTTGGCGACCTTGTGGGCGCGGCTGACATCGCGGGTGAAGACGCTGGCCGCCAGGCCGTAGATCGAGTCGTTGGCTTCCTTGACGATGGCATCGATGCCGTCATCGTCGAAGGTCGCCACCACCAGCACCGGTCCAAAAATCTCTTCCTTGACCACGGACATATGCGGCTTGGTTTCCGTCAAAATGGTCGGCTGCAGGAAATAGCCTTCCGAGCCACAGCGCGCACCGCCGTAGAACAGCGTTGCGCCATCGGCGACTCCGGCCTTGACGTAGGCGGTCACCCGGTCGAACTGCTCCTGCGAGACCAGCGGGCCGATCTGCGTCTTCGGATCGAGGCCGACGCCGATGGTCATCGAGGCGGCAAAATCCTTGAGGCCGGCGAGGATCGTATCGGCGATGTCCTTGTGGACGTAGAGGCGCGTGCCGGCGGTGCAGGTCTGGCCCATATTGTAGAAGATGCCGTAGGCGATGGCCGGGATGGCCACGGCCGGATCGGCATCGGCAAAGACGATCATCGGCGACTTGCCGCCGAGTTCGAGCGACACCTTCTTCAGGTTGCCCTTGGCGGCGTCGAGGATCTTCTTGCCGACTTCGGTGGAGCCGGTAAAGGCCACCTTGTCGACATCCGGATGGGCCGCCAGCGCGGCCCCCGCCGTCTCGCCATAACCGGTGACGACGTTGAAGACGCCGGCCGGGAAGCCGGCTTCCTCGACCAGTTCGGCGAGCCTGAGCGCTGTCAGCGGTGTCTGCTCGGCGGGTTTCAGCACGATGGTGCAGCCGGCCGCCAGCGCCGGAGCAACTTTCCACACCGCCATCATAAACGAGAAATTCCACGGCACGATCTGGCCGCAGACGCCAACGGGTTCCCGCAGTGTGTAGGCGTGGAACGGCGCACCTGCGGAGAGCGGAATGGTCTGGCCACAGATCTTCGTGCTCCAGCCGGCCATATAGCGCAGCAGTTCATAGGAAAAGGCGACGTCGCCGTTGCGGGCATCGGTCACCGGTTTGCCGTTGTCGAGCGCTTCGAGTTCGGCCAGTTCGTCGGCATGTTTTTCCACCAGGTCGCCCAGGCGCCAGACCAGCTTGCCGCGCTCGGCAGGCGTCATCGTCGCCCAGGGGCCGTCATCGAAGGCGCGGCGGGCGGCGGCCACGGCGCGGTCGATGTCGCCGGCCTTGCCATCGGGCACGCGGTCGAAGACGCGGCCGGTCGCCGGGTCGATGACATCGATCGTTCCGCCGCTCTGGGCGGTGACCCACTGGCCGTCGATGAAGAGCTTCTTCTCCTTGGCGACGAAACGGGCGGCGTCGGGACCGAGCCGGTTGAGCGTGACGGGTGCGTTCATGTCTGGTGTCTCCTCTCTTGTCGCCGGTCTCAGGCCTTGGTCGAAATTTCGTTGGCGGTGATCAGGATGACGTCGCCGTCGAGGATCGGCTTGGCGATGCCGAAGAAGCGCGCGACGACGGCGGAATTGTTGTGCGTGTCCATGGCCGCCCGGTCGGTGAAGCGCTCATATGTGGTGAAAACGCGGGGGTCCTTTTCATCCTGGGAGATGAAGAAACCCTGGGTGTCCGGCTCGTTGGCGCGCACATGTTCGGCAACTTCGAGCAGGGCCTGCGCCATGGTCTGTTCGTAACCCTGGCGGACGCGGATGATGGCGGTGATGGTGATCATGGTAACCTCGTTGATGGCTGATGGGGCTCAGGCGGGCAGGATGTCGCCCGCCAGATCGGCGTCGTGCAGTTTGCGGGGGTCGATTTCGCCGGAGAGCTGGCCGCGCTTGATGGTGAGCACGCGGGTTGCGAGATCGCTGATGAATTCCAGGTTCTGTTCGACCAGCAGGATCGACAGGCCACGCTTGACGGCCAGCGCCTTCAGCGTGTCCTTCATTTCCTCGATGATCGAGGGCTGGATACCTTCCGTCGGCTCGTCGAGCAGGATGAGTTTCGGTTCGGAGCAGAGGCAGCGGGCGAGCGCCAGGATCTGCTGCTCGCCGCCGGAGAGAACGCCGCCCGCCCGCGTCAGGATCGGTTTCAGGCGCGGCAGTTCCTCGATCACCTGCTCGATGACGGCCTGCGCCTCGGCCGATGTCTTGTGCGCCGCGCCGACGCGCAAATTGTCGATGACGGAGAGTGCCGGAAAGATCTGCCGGCCCTGCGGCACATAACCCAGCCCGGCGCGGGCGCGGGCCGCCGGCGAGGCGCGGGTGATATCCTGGCCGGCGAAGGACACGGTTCCTTCGGTTGCCGGAATATGCCCCATCACCGTGCGCAGGAAGGTCGATTTGCCCATGCCGTTATGGCCGAGAACACCGACGAATTCTCCTGCCGCGATGGTGAGGTCGATGCCGAACAGCACCGGGATGCGGCCGTAGCCGGAGCGCAGGCTGCGGGTGGAGAGAAGCTCATGCGGCATGTTTTTTTCCCAGATAGACGTCGCGCACCACCGGGTTGGCAAGAACCTCGCCGACCGGGCCTTCGACCAGGATGCGACCCTGGTGGAAAACGGTGACGAAGTCGGCGATCATGCGGATGAACTGCATGTCGTGCTCGACGACGACGACGGTATGGCTGCGGTTGAGATCGCGGATGATCGAGGCGAGGCGTTCCACCTCGCCATCGGTCATGCCGGCGGCCGGCTCATCGAGCAGCACGAGTTCGGGATCGCTGGCGACGACCATGGCGAGCTCGACCAGCTGGCGCTGGCCGTGGGCCATACGGCCGAGGATGCCGTGGCGCAGGGCGCCGATGCCGACGCGCTCCATCACCTCGTCGATCTTCGTTTCGCGGTCGCGGCTGCTGCGCACCGTCCGCAAGGCAAGCCAGAGGTTTTCGTGCACGCTCAGGCCGTCGAACAGGCTCGGCACCTGCGTCTTGACGCCCATGCCGGCGCGGGCGATCTCGTGGCGTTCTCGGCCGGCGATGTCTTCGCCGCGAAACAGGATGCGGCCATGCGTCGGCTTGTGAGTGCCGGTGAGGCAGCGGAAGAAGGTGGTCTTGCCGGCGCCGTTCGGGCCGATCAGGCAGCGCAGCTCGCCCTTTTTCAGGGTGAAGTCGATGCCGTCGAGCGCCTTGACGCCGCCGAAATGCATGGCGACGCCCTGGGCTTCGAGAAGATTGCCGCTCATCGCGTCACCTCCCTGGCAACGCCGTCGCCGGCCGGCGATCGCGATGCGGAAAGCCGGGCGAGGAGATTGGCCAGCGCCGGCTGGATGCCCCCCGGGACGAAGACCACGAAGACGATCAGCACGACGCCGAGCACGATGTTGGGATCGACGATGCCGAGCTTGCCGAGGGCGGTCGTGCCCATCTGCAGCGCGAAGCAGGCGGCGACCGGGCCGAACAGCGTGCCCAGCCCGCCGACCACCACCCAGATCAGCACCTGCGCGGCCATCGACAGGCTGAACATGGTGGGGCTGACGAAGACGGAGTTGGCGAACAGCAATCCGGCAAGACCGGCGATGGCGGCGGAGATCACGAAGATCGACAGTTTCAGGCGGCGGGCGTTATAGCCGAGCAGCTCGGCGCGCATTTCGTTTTCGCGCACGGCGATGACGGCGCGGCCGAAGCGGGTGGCGAGCAGGCCCTTGCTGAAGGTATAGACGCCGAACAGCGCGATGGCCGCCAGGGAGAACATCTGCGCCGGGGTGAGGGGCACGCGGCTGAAGGGCAGGGTTAGCAGCGGCGTATTGGGGATGCCGTTGAAGCCGCCGAGGCGCGCCGTGCCGATGCGCCATGCGTCGCCGCCGGTGCTGTTGATCAGCTTGAACAGGATGAGCGTCACCGTCAGGGTGATGACGCCGAGATAGACGTCGTTGAGGCGACCGTAGAAGAGGAAGTAACCGAGGCCGGCGGCAAAGATCGCCGGGACCAGCATGGCCATGGCGGCAGCCAGGGTCGTGTCGCCGAAGTTGATGGCGGCGATGGCATAGGCATAGGCGCCGAGGCCGAAGAAAGCCGACTGCCCGAAGCAGAGGATGCCGCCATATCCCCAGAGCAGCGCCAGGCTGAGCGCGAAGACGCCCATGGAGAGATAAAGAGTGACGTTGATCAGCGTGTAGAGCGGTGCCGCCTGCGGCAGGATGACGATTGCCGCAATGGTGGCAATGGCGGCCAGGGCGACATGCGCGCGCGCCGAGCGGCAGATCGCCGGAAGGGTCAGCGGAGAGTTCATGGAGCCCCCTTGAAGATGCGGCCGGTGATGCCGGTGGGCAGCAGGCGCAGAAAGATCGTGGCGGCGAGCAGCAGCGCGACGTCGCCGACGACGGGCGTGGTCAGGAAGGTGGAAATGGTGTTGATGCTGCCGAGCAGTGCGGCACTCAGTGCCGTTCCGGTCACGACGCTGGCGCCGCCGGTGATGACCGTGATGAAGGCCTTGGCGACATAGGCGACGCCCATGGTCGGCAAGACGCCGGAGATCGGTGCCAGCAGGCCGCCGGCAAGGCCGCTCAGGCCAGCCCCGATGGCGAAGGTCACGGCATAGACCCGCGACGGCTCGATGCCGAGCGAGGAGGCCATCTCGCGGTTCTGCATGGTGGCGCGGGCGATCAGCCCGGCGCGGGTCATCCGCAGCAGCAGGTATCCGCCGGCAAAGACCACGGCGGCGACACCGGTCAGCACGAAATCATAGGCGCCGAGGCTGTAGCCGCCGACACGAAAACTGCCGACGGGGGCGGCGATGCCGACGACGCGGTTGCCGAAGAACGTCGTGGCAAGGCCGATCAGCAGCAGGCTGAGCCCCCAGCTCGCCAGCATGGTATCGACCATGCGGCCATAGAGCCGGCGCATGATCAGCCGCTCGACGACGACGCCAAGAAGGGCGACCGACAGGGGCGCGACCACCAGCATAGCGATCCAGATGTTGATGCCCGCCTGGGTGCTGAAGATGGCGGCGAAACCGCCGAGCATGATGAATTCGCCATGCGCGAGGTTGATCACCCGCATCATGCCGAAGATGACGGCAAGCCCGACGCTGATCAGCGCAAGATTGCCGACCGTTCCAACGATCTGGAACAGCACAACAAGAAAATAGTCCACCGGTTCTACCCCGTTCGGGCTCGTGGGGACACATGCTCCCCACGAGCCGCACCGTCCGCCGCGCTTATTCGATGACGTATTGCTGGTTGTCGTTCGGGTTGGCGACGAGGTCGCAGACAGCTGCCGTATCGGCCGGCGGCTGGTTCGCATAGCTTTCGAGGATTTCGAAGCTATGGTTCTTGACCTTGCCGATGTGAACGTCGGTGGCGCAATGATGCGTCTTGGGATCGATGGTGGAGGGGCCGCCGGGGCCTTCGACCGTCGAGCCGCTTTCGATCGCTTCGATCACCGCCATGCGGTCGAGAGAATTGGCCTTCTTTACGCCGTTTGCCCAATGGTGAACGGCATTGTAGGTGGCCGAGGCATGTTCGGTGACATAGGGTGCGTTATCGCCGAACTTGGCATGGTAACGCTTTACGAAGGCTTCGTTGGTCGGCGACTTGATTTCCTGGAAGTAACCGAAGGCGGCCATGACGCCGTCGGATTCGGCCGGCGTCAGCACGATGTGTTCGTTGCCGCCGCCGAAGGAGGTGGAAACGATCGGAATCTGGCCCGCCATGCCGGCCGCGGCCCACTGGCGGAAGAACGACATGTGGTTGCCGCCGACCAGCAGCGTGTAAATGACATCGGGCTTTTCGCGCTGGATCTTCTGGATCGCGGCGCTGAAATCGGTGACGTCGAGCGGGAAGAATTCCGCGGCGATCACCTCGCCCCCGGCCTGCTCGGTATAATCGCGCACCCACTTGGCGGAGATCTGGCCGTAATTGTAGTCGGCGGCCAGCACGTAGACCTTCTTGCCGAAATTCTGGACGGCAAACGGCATCAGCTTGCCGATGGTCTGGGCGGGCGTCGAGCCGGTGCAGAAGGTGTTGCGGTCGCAGACGCCGCCTTCATAAAGCGGCGAGTAGAAATAAAGCGTCTGGTAGCGGCCGAGCAGCGGGCGGATCGCCTCGCGCGAGGCGCTGGTGATGCCGCCGAACACGACGGAGGCCTGCAGGCTGGTTGCCGCCTCGGTGGCGAACTGGGTGTAGAGCTGGATGTTCGACTGCGGATCGTATTTCTGGACCTTGATTTCGCGACCGAGCAGGCCGCCGGCTTCGTTCAGCTCGGCGACGGCCAGATCGAGGCAGGCGTCGATCGGCTGGCCGTAGATTTCCAGGCCGCCGGACAGGTCGTAGATGCTGGCGATGTTGATCGGATCGGCGGCAAAGGCGGCGCGGCTCACCCACGGGGTGGTGAGTGCCAAGGCGGTTCCGCCGAGGAAAAGACGTCTGCTGATGTTCATGTGGTTCACCCTCTTTGTTATCGACAAGGAAATGCAGGACGCGCAAATCCACGCCACGCAGACGGAAAGCCTGCCGGCCGAGCCTTTCGGGCACTCGGGAAATGTCGCGAAAAACGCGTCGTGAATATGCTTATATATTCAATATTTTCTTTTTCAAGTATTTTTCTGCGATGGCAAAAAATGATGCCAGCGAGAGCGCGGCATGGGGAAAAACGATTGTACGGCAAAGGGTTGCGGCGCAGCGGCGGTCACCGTCGCTGCTGGCGTCAGTCGTTGAAGGCGCGCAAAATCTCGAATTCCGTGCCGTCGGCGCGGGCGAGATAGGTGGGGCCGGCGGCCACGCCGTTTCGGACGGTGGTGAGGCCGCGGGCGCTTTCGAAGGTCAATCCTTCGAAGGCATTGGCAAGCGCCGTGAGATCGAGCGACTGCGCCCTGGAGGCAAGCGCGCCGAAGAAACGCAGGCCCTCGTAGCAGGCCTCGCTGAGCACGCCTTGCACCGGCGCCGTCACGCCGAAAGCATCGCGGTAACGCTTGAGGAAGCGCTGGTTTTCCGGCGTCTTGAGGGCGCTGAAATAGCCGGCGGCGCAGAAGAGATTTTCGGTGTTCTCCTCGCCGATCGCCATCAGTGTGTTCTCCTCGACCGCGCCCGAGAGCCGCAGGATCCGCTGCGCCAGCCCGCGCTCGGCAAACATCCGGTTGAACGGCACGCATTCGGAACCGACCAGCGACTGGAAGACGATATCGGGGGCGGCGGCCTCGACCTGGTCAACGATATGGTCGGTCTCCTGGCCGATGCCGACATATTCCTCGCCGACGATCTCGCCGCCGTTTTCCAGCACGAACTGCCGCACCCAGCCATGCGAGCTGCGCGGCCAGACGTAGTCGTTGCCGACAAGGAACCAGCGTTTTGCGGCATGATGCTGCATCAGGTGGCTGACGGGGCCGGCAAACTGGCGTTCCGGCACCTCGCCGATGGTGAACACCGCCTCGCCATCATTGCCGCCCTCGAAAAGCGGCGCGAAAACATAAGGAACCCGGCCGGAAAAAGCCTTGGCGAGCGCAACGCGCACGGAGGACAGGTGCACGCCGATCAGCGCGTTGGCGCCCTGCCGCTCGACCAGGTCGCGGGCGCGTTCGACGACGGCCTCCGGACTGCCGCCGGCATCGGCAGCGAGCAATTCGATCTGCCGGCCAAGGATGCCGCCTTTTTCGTTCATTTCCGCCGCGGCAAGCACGGCGCTATACTGGCAGGATGGCCCCCAGATGGCATCGGCGCCCTGGAAGGGAACCAGCAAGCCGATGCGGATGGGGCCGTGGGAGCGGGGGGCAGGCTCGCTGCCGCCGGCGCGTAGCGCCAGCAGGGGCCGGCGGGCAGCGGCAAAGGCCGGCCTCTTCAATCGGCCGCGCATCCACAGGTCGCCAACGGCAGGACCCTGAGCGAATTCGAGCGTCACGGTTTTCTCCCCTGTAACGTTATGCGGCGCTCCACCCCAGACACTCCTGCCTTGAAGCCCAAGGCGGAGTATGATTTTTTTGTTTTGTTCGGAACGAGCCTTTGCGGCTTGCCCGAAGCATTATATAGATAGTTTCCAATTAAACAATTGCTGATTAAAAGATCCATGGCCGAACGCTCATTGAACGAACATCTTTCGCACCTGCTGGCCCAGGCCAACCGGCATCTGAGCCGCCAGCTTACTGCCGAGGGCGTGTCGCTCGACCAGTGGCGGCTGATGAAGGTCCTGTCGGAATCCGGCGGGCTGCCCATGGGCAAGCTGGCGGAGGAACTGGCGCTGAACCTGCCGACGCTCACCAAGCTCGTGGACCGCATGGTGCAGGAAGCTTTGGTCTACCGCGTGCCGGATCCGAACGACCGCCGCAAGGTGCGGATGTTCCTTTCCGACAAGGGCGCTTCGCTGCTCGCCTCGCAGAACAAGCGCGTCGAGGAACACGAGGCCAAGGTCGAGGATTCCTACGGCAACGAGGACGCCCAGCGTCTCAAGACCATGCTGGAAAGTTTCATCAAGCAGATCGGCTGAGCGGCAGCCGGCCGTCTCAGGGCTTGCTGCAGGTGAGGATGAAACGCCGATAGACGAAGGTGCGCAGCCGGTTTCGCAGGTTGGCGCCTTTTCGTTGTGCCCTGGCGATGGGCTCGTGCGAGTGCACTTCGATCGCGCCAAAACCCACCTTTTCCAGAAGCGGAATCAATTCGGCCGCCTGCAGGCCGTGACCGAAGGGGAGCGCCTGCATGATGCGGCCATGACGATCGCTCAGTGCACCATCGTAGTTCCTGTCCGCTCCCACACAAAAATCGATCAGCGCGATCAGCCGCGCCACCAGGCGGCCGAACGGTTTCGGCGTCGCCCAGTCGCCGTCATAGATCAGGATCCGGCCGCCGGGCTTGAGGATGCGGAACCATTCCCGCAACGCCTCTTCCGGCCGGGTGAGGGTCCAGACGAGATGGCGGCAGACGATGGCGTCGTAAGTGGCGTCCGGCTCCATCGTCTGTTCGGCGTCGGCGAGCAGGAAGCGCAGCCGGTCCTTGCCGGCATGTTTGCGTTTCGCCACCGCCAGCATCGCCTCGGAAAAGTCGAGCGCCGTCACGTCGTGACCGAGGTCGTGGATCAGGCGGGTGACCTCGCCGGTGCCGCAGGCCAGCTCCAGCACGCGTTGCGGCCGGAGGCCCAGCATATCCCGGATCGGCTTCTGCCAGGCCTCCGCCTCCGGTCCCGGCGCAATCCTGTGGCCGAAGGCCAGGTCGAAGGTTTCGGATCGTTTCGACCAGTAGTCGCGGATCTCTTCCTTGAGGTCGAAGTTGTCACCGGCCGTCGTGTTCGTCATGCGCCTGATGCCATGTACTGGATGTTGCAGCGACCGTGCACCGCGGATTTTTCGACGCACGCCCGTACGCCGAAAACCTCGGCGATCAGGTCTGCGGTCAGCACCTCTTCCGGTATGCCTGCGGCAATCACCCGGCCTTTCTGCAGCACGACCAGCCGGTCGCAGAACATCGCCGCGAGGTTGAGGTCGTGCAGCGCGACGATCGAGGTGACGTCGAGCCTGGAGACCAGCCCCAGAATGTCGAGCTGGTGCTGGATGTCGAGATGGTTGGTCGGCTCGTCGAGCAGCAGTTCGCTCGGCGTCTGCGCCAGGGCGCGGGCGATATGCACCCGCTGGCGCTCGCCGCCGGAGAGCGTGTGCCACAGCTGCCCGGCCCTGTCGTGCATGCCGACCCGCGACAGTGCTTCCGCAACGGCCGAATCGTCACCGGTTGACCAGGAGGATAACGGGCCGCGATGCGGCGTGCGGCCAAGCCGCACCACATCCATTACCGTCACCTGCGTCTCGGTGGTGGCCTGCTGCTCGACAAGGGCGATGCGACGGGCAAGCGCGGCGCGGGGGATCGAGGCGATGTCGTCGTCTCCGAGCCGGATGACGCCGCTCTGCACCTTGCGCAGCCGGCATATCAGTTTCAGCAGGCTGGATTTTCCCGAACCGTTCGGCCCCAGCAGCCCGAGCACCTTGCCCTTTTCCGCTGCCACGCTGACGCCGTCGACGATCAGCGTGTTGCCGGCGGCAAAACTCACCGTATCGACGTGGATGCTCATGCCGTTCTCCGTGCCCGATAGAGGATGACCGCAAAGGCCGGGGCGCCGAACAGCGCGGTGACGACGCCGATCGGCAGGATCTGCTGCGGAATGATGATCCGCGAGACGATGTCGGCGGCGACCATGAAGATGGCGCCGGCCAGCGCCGCGGTCGGCAGCAGCCGGTCATGTTTCGGCCCGACGATGAAGCGGGCGGCATGCGGAATGACGAGGCCGACGAAACCGACCGAGCCGACGATGCTGACCATGGTGGCGGTCATCAGCGCTGTGACCCCGAGCAGCACGATCTGCACCCGCCGCACGGCGATGCCGAGGGTGGCGGCGGCATCGGTGCCGAAGATGAAGGCGTCGAGCGCCCTGGCGTAGAACATCGAAATGACGACCCCGACGATGGCGATCGGCGCGGCCAGCCAGACATCCGGCCAGCGCACGCCACTCATCGAGCCGAGCAGCCAGAACATCACGCCGCGCGCCTGTTCTGCATTGGCCGAGGTCGTGACGATATAGGAGGTCAAGGCGTTGAAGAGCTGCGAACCGGCGACGCCGCAGAGGATGATGCGTTCGCCGCTGCCGCCGGCTCCGGCCGCAAGCAGCCCGACCAGCAGGAAGGCGATGACGGCGCCGATGAAGGCGCCGGTGGACAGGGTGAGCACGCCGTAGCCGAAACCGAGGATCATCACCGCCACCGCGCCGGTCGAAGCGCCGGCCGAAATGCCCAGCACATAGGGTTCGGCCAGCGGATTGCGAAGAAGCGCCTGCAGGATGACGCCGCAGAGCGCCAATGCCGCACCGGAACTGGCAGCGACCAGCGCCCGGCTCAGCCGGTAATCCCAGACGATGCCCTGGTGGATGCGGCTCAGTTCGAAGGTGGTGCCGAAAAGCCGGTTCGACACCGCCTTGACCGTCGTTTCGATCGGAATCGAGATCTCGCCGATGGAAACCGCGAGACTGACCACGAAGACAAGCAGCACGACGGCCAGAAGGGTGAGCACCGGCAGCGCCCACCCATGCGTCTGCCGGGAGACCGTTTGCGTCACTTTGCCAGGCCGGCGTCTTTGATGCCCTTGGCGAGCACTTCGATACCGTCGATGGTGCGGATCGTCGGGTTCATCGACTGCGCGTCCATCATCACGAAATGCTTGTTCTTCACCGCGTCGAGCTCGCTGGTGACCGGGTCCTTGGCCAGGAAGTCGAGCTTCACCTGCGGATCGTCTGCGGCGTAGCGGCGGCGGTCCATCGTGGCGATGACGATGACGGCCGGATTTGCCTGGGAAATAGTTTCCCAGCCGACCAGCGGCCATTCTTCTTCCGTCGTCACGACGTTCTTGGCGCCGAGCGTCTTGAGGATGTAGGCCGGGGCGCTGTTCTTGCCGGCAATGTAGGCGTCGCCGCTGACTTCCTTGCTGGAGAACCAGAAGACCACCGGCAAGTCCTTGGCGCCCGATATCGAGGCAGCCGCATCCGCCTCCCGCTTCTTCAGGTCGGCGATCAGCGCGTCGCCGCGCTCCTTGATGTCGAAGATTTCGGCAAGCTCGCCGATCTCCTGGTAGATCAGCTCCATGGTGAACAGCTCCTTGCGCACGCCGTCGCCGCCATCGGTGTTGATCTTGGCGACGCAATCGGCCGGCGCGACATAGGTGTTGATGCCGAGGCCGGAAAACTGCTCGCGCTTGCCGACGGAGCCTTGTGTGCCGACATGCCATTCGAATTCGGCGGCGACCAGGTCCGGTTCCTCGCCGACGACGGATTCGAAGCTCGGATCATTGTCCGCCAGCCGTTTGATCTTGGCGTTCGCCTCGGCATATTGCGGCAGGACCGGTCCGACCCAGACCGCCGTGCCGGCGATCTTGTCGGCGAGGCCGAGCGAAAACAGGATTTCGGTCATGCCCTGGCCGATGGAGACGATCTTGGCGGGCGCCTTGTCGAAGGTGACGGTCTGGCCGCAATTGGTGATCGTCAGCGGATATTGGGTGGCGGCCATGGCCGGCGCGGCCAGGCCGGCCATGCCGATGGCAAAAACGAAACTCGTCAGAAATTGGCGCATAGGGCCTCTCGATGGCTGGAATGGTGACGCAATGGCTCAGGACAGCATCGCCGCAGGGCGATGGCCGGATAGGCCGTTACGGTCGTGGGAGAACCCAATCGGGGCCGATGCGCGCCGGTGAAGGCGAAGGGTCAGGTCAATCATGTCTGCTCCTTGTCCGGGCATCCCCGCCCGGCTGATTGGATCGTGATCGACGGCAGGTCTCCTGGCTCGCGAATATCTGCCGATCATCTGCCTTCCCGCGTTGTCGCAGTGGCATGGCCTTGGCCCGAGGATGATCGGCAATCCGCTTACAGTTGCGGGGGCAGCCACGGTTTCAGTCCCTCCTGGGGTCGTCCTCACCGTGTTCCCTATTAATCCCCGCGGAGTCATCCTTGGGGAACCGTCCCGGCCAGATAGCCCGACCCGGGGCTTCGGGTCAACGGCGGCGAGGCGAAGCCGGGCTTTTCCCGTGGCGAATTTAATTAACGAGTGAAATATATTGACTCGTTCCGGCGCGAGGCACATGCTGGACCGGTCGATCAGGGCGTGCGCCAGCCGCGACCTCCTGCGACAGGACCGACTATTGTTGGGAGGCAAAGTTGGAGCTCATTCAGCATCGAAACCTCGTGCCGGAGGCCTGGGCGACCCTATCCTACGACCAGTGGGCGGATGATCTCCGCTCGATCTGCGGCAGTTTCAACCCGAAGGTCATGGCCCGCGGCGACGGCGTGCTGGGGGCTGCCAAACGCATCGACGTCTGCGGCATGGAGTTTGCCCATGTCTCCAACGACCTCGATTGCGTTCGCCGCGATTGGGACGACATCCGCAAGGATGCCCAGGAGCATCTGTTCCTGATCGTGCAGATCGAAGGCAGCTGCGGGCTGGAGCATAGCGGCCAGCAGAATGTCCTCGATGTCGGCGAATGCATCCTGGTCGATTCCACCAGGCCGACGACCTTTTATTTCGGCGGCCGGTTTTCCAACCACCTGTCGCTGCACCTGCCGCGGCAGCTGATGTATTCCGACAGCCGCATCCATTTCGACGTGGCGCGAAAGCTTTTTGCCTCCGATCCGATGGCGCTGATGCTGCAGGCGCTGATCGCCAAGATCATGATGACGGCGGAATCGGATTCGGCCTCGGCGCATCTGCGGCAGCTGATGTTCACCGCAACGCGCCAGGCCTTCCATTCCAGCCGCGAGAGCGAGCCGCTGCATGCCCTGCACGACAGCGCCACCAAGCGCCTGCAGATGGTCGATCTGCTGATCGACCGGCATCTGACGGAAAACGACCTCTCCGCCCGCTGGCTGGCGACCCGGCTCGGCATCTCGATCCGCACGCTGCAACAGGATTTCCAGGGCATGGGCGTCACCTGCACCACCGTCATCCGCGACAAGCGGTTGCGGCTGGCCAAGGAGAAGATCGAGCGGTTGAAGGAGCACAGGACGGGCGGCACCATCGCCGAGGTTGCCTATTCGGCCGGCTTCAACGACATTTCCTACTTCAATCGCAGCTTCAAGGAGCTGTTCGACTGCTCGCCGACCGATCTGCTGAAGGGCGCCGCGCCGTAAATCGTCGCGGCTGCGCTCCGGTCCAAGACGCGGCGCGCTTCTCTCCAAGACGGCTGCGGCCGATGCGGCAATACTCCTCCCGACACGTCAAGGGAGGAAATGACAGTGAAGCAGTCCACGCTGCTCATCGGCGGCGAACGCGTTGCCACGCCCCATCATGCCGAAGTGCGCAATCCGTCGACCGGGGAGGTCGTCGGCCTGATGCCGCTGGCGAGCGAAGCCGATCTCGACCGCGCCGTCGCCGCCGCCACGGCGGCTTTCGAAAGCTGGTCGAAGACCAGCGATGCCGAACGCGCCGACGCCTGCCGCGCCATCGCCGAAAAGCTGGCCGAAAATGCCGAGGAGGTCGCCCGGCTGCTGACGCTGGAGCAGGGCAAGCCGCTGAACGGCCTGGGTTCCCGCTTCGAGATCGGCGGTGCGCTCGCCTGGACGCGCCATACCGCAGAACTCAGCCTGCCCGTCGAAGTGGTGCAGGACAACAACGAGGGCCGGGTGGAGATCCACCGCAAGCCGGTCGGTGTTACCGGTTCGATCACGCCGTGGAACTGGCCGGTGATGATCGCCTGCTGGCATATCATCCCGGCGATGCGCGCCGGCAACACCGTGGTCATCAAGCCGTCGCCGCTGACGCCGCTTTCCACCATCCGCCTGGTCGAGATCATCAACGAGGTGCTGCCGCCGGGCGTCGTCAACGTCGTCACCGGTGAGAACGCCATCGGCGCGGCGCTGTCGGCCCATCCCGGCATCGCCAAGATGACGTTTACCGGCTCCACCGAAACCGGCAAGAAGGTGATGGCATCGGCCGTCGCGACGCTGAAACGCCTGACACTGGAACTCGGCGGCAACGATGCCGGCATCGTCCTGCCGGATGCCGATCCCGCCCGCATCGCCGAAGGCGTGTTCTGGGGTGCCTTCATCAACAACGGCCAGACCTGCGCGGCGCTGAAGCGGCTTTATGTCCATGACAGCCTCTACGACGAAGTCTGCCGGCGCCTGACCGATTATGCCGCCAATATCCGCGTCGGTGACGGCCTGGACGAAACGAGCATCCTCGGGCCGGTGCAGAATGCCATGCAGTTCGCCAAGGTGCGCGAACTGGTCGAGGACGCCCGCGCGCAGGGCGGCCGCATCCTGATCGGCGGCGAGGCGCCGGATGGGCCGGGCTATTTCTACCCGGTGACGCTGGTTGCCGATGTCGACAACGGCGTGCGGCTGGTGGACGAGGAGCAGTTCGGTCCCGTCCTGCCGATCATCCGCTACAGCGATGTCGACGAGGTCATCCGGCGGGCCAACGACAATCCCTCCGGGCTCGGCGGCTCGGTGTGGTCCGGCGATCCGGAAAGGGCGCGTGCCGTCGCCCTGCAGCTCGAATGCGGCTCGGTATGGATCAACAAGCACGGTGCCATCCAGCCGAACGCCCCTTTCGGCGGTGTCAAGCAATCGGGCATCGGCGTCGAGTTCGGTGTCGACGGCCTCAAGGAATTCACCACCATCCAGACGGTTCTGAGCTGATGACGGAAACCTACGACTATATCATCGTCGGTGGCGGTTCGGCCGGCTGCGTCGTCGTCAACCGCCTGTCCGCAAACCCGAAGAACCGGGTGCTGCTGATCGAATCCGGCCGCCGCGACAGCGATCCGTGGATCCATATCCCGGCGACCTTCTTCAAGGTTCTCGGCAAGGGTATCGATATCCACCCTTACGCCTCCGATCCGGAGCCCGGTCTCAACGGCCGCCCCAGCATCGTGCCGCAGGGCAATGTGCTGGGCGGCGGCTCCTCGGTCAACGCCATGATCTACATCCGCGGCCACCGCAACGACTACGACACCTGGTCGCAGATGGGCTGCCGCGGCTGGTCCTACGACGAGGTATTGCCGGCCTTCAAGGCATTGGAGAAAAACCAGGTCTTCGACGGCGAGTTTCACGGCCAGGCCGGCACGCTGACCGTGTCCAATCCGCGCCACCGCCATCCGCTGTCGGAAGCCTTCGTCAGGGCCGCCGTCGAATCCGGCCTGAAGCCGAACGCGGATTTCAACGGCGCCGACCAGGAAGGCGTCGGTTTCTACCAGAGCACCACCAATGGCGGCCGACGCTGGAGTTCGGCCATGGCCTTCCTGCGTGAGGCGGAAAAGCGGCCGAACGTCACCGTGCTCACCGAACGCAAGGTGGCGCGGGTGCTGTTCGAGGGCAGGAAGGCGATCGGCGTCGCCCTGCTGGACGGCACCGTCTACAAGGCGAGCCGCGAAATCGTGCTGGCCGCCGGCGCCATCGCCACGCCGCGGCTGCTGCAACTGTCCGGTATCGGCAATGGCGGCCATCTTGCGTCGCTCGGCATCGACGTCGTCGCCGATCTGCCGGGGGTCGGCGAAAACTACCAGGACCACATGGAAGTGCCGGTGCAGGCCGAGACGCGCGAGCCGATCTCGATCCTCGGCCATGACTCGGGTCTCAGGGCCGTCGGCCATATGCTGCGCTACCTGACGACGAAACAGGGCCTGTTGAGCTCGAACGTGGTGGAATGCGGCGGTTTCGTCGATACCGCCGGCACCGGCCAGCCGGACGTGCAGTTCCATGTGCTGCCGGTTCTGGTCGGTTTCGTCGACCGCGAGCCGGAGCCGGGGCACGGCTTTTCCATCGGCCCCTGTTATCTGCTCCCCCGCTCGCGCGGCTCTATCCGCATCACATCAGCCGATCCGGCCGCCAAGGTGGATTTCAACGCCAACGTTTTGTCGGATCCCGCCGATGTCGAGACGCTGGCCCGCGGCGTCAAGGCGGCAATCCGCATTCTCGATGCACCATCGATGCAGGCGATCGTCAAGCGCCGCGTCCTGCCGCGCCCGGGCGTCGAAAACGATGCTGCAGCCCTGGAAAATTATATCCGCCAGACCGCCAAGACCGTTTTCCATCCGGCCGGAACGGCGCGGATGGGACGCGAGGACGATCCGCTGGCCGTCGTGACGCCGGAGCTGACGGTGCGCGGCGTCGAGGGGCTGCGCGTCGCCGATGCCTCGGTGATGCCGACGCTGGTGTCCGGCAACACCAACGCGCCCTGCATGATGATCGGCGCCCGCGCCGCATCCTTCATCGAGCGGGCTGTTCGCTGAAAAAGACCGCTTTCGGCCCGATGGCGCGGAGGAGCGCCGTCGGCAAATGCCGCGACGGCAGACAAAACAAGGAGGAGGAAGCACCATGACAAGATTGTTGAAGGGACTGCTGTTCGGTTTGGCGTTCGGCCTGGCCGGCATAACCGGCGCGCAGGCGGCGGCATCCTGCGGCGACAATACCGGGCAGGCCGCCAGCGGCGAACCGATCGTCATCGGCGCCATCACCGGCAAGACCGGGCCGGACGACTTTTCGAACTCGACCAAGGCGGCCAAGGCCTATTTCGACTGCCTCAACGCCAATGGCGGCATCAAGGGCCGGCCGGTGAGCTACCTGGTCGAAGACGACCAGTGGAACCCGGAAACGGCCGCCCAGCTGGCCGCCAAGCTCGTCGACGACAAGAAGGCGGTGCTGATGGTCGGCAATTCCAGTTATGTCGAATGCGGCGCCAATGCCGAATTCTACAAGAAGGCCGGCATCTACGTCGTCGCCGGCGTCGGCGTGCCGCGCGAGTGCTTCTTTGCCGAAAACTATGCGCCGACCAATGCCGGTCCGCGTGTCTCGATGCTCGGCGCCATGGGTTACGCGCTGGATCACCTGAACGCCAAGTCGGTGGTCTGCATCGGCCCGAACATCCCCAATGTCGGCACCTGGTCCTGCGACGGCGTCATGCTGCTTGCAAAGGAAAAGGGTTTTGCCGCCGAGACCATCCTGATGGATCCGGGCAGCGCCGATGCCACTTCGATCATGCTGCAGGCCGCCGCGAGCAAGCCGGACGTCATCGTGCTCGGCATGTCGAAGGGGGTTGCCGTGCCGCTGCTGGTCGCCGCCGAGGAGCAGGGCCTGAACGAGACGATCACCTTCCTGTCGGCTGCTTCGGCCTATGATCTCTCCGTACCCGGAACTATCGGCGCCGGCTGGGACGGCAAGTTCTACGTCAACATGGAATTCAACGATCTCGAAGCCCAGACGCCGGACAATGCCAACTGGCTGGCGGTGATGGACCAGTACGGCCAGGCATCCGATCCGCGCGACACCTTCGCCCAGGCCGGTTATCTCGCCGCCCGCATCGCCGAAAAGGCGCTGATGAGCCTCGACGGCAAGGAGATCACCCGCGAAAGCGTCTCGGCCGCCGTTCGCCAGGTGAAGGGTTTCGAGAGCGATATCTTCTGCGCCCCCTGGTACTTCGGTGATGGCCAGCCGCGCCACAATGCCAACTCGACCACCCGCATGGCGGTCAGCGAAGGCGGCAAGTGGAAGGTGATTTCCGATTGCGTTCCGTCGCCCGATCCGGAGCTCAAGGATATCCGCGCCTTCGAAGCCAACCTGAAATAATCGTCCGAACCCTGCGGACCGATATGGCCCGCAGGGTTCTTCCGTAGCAATTCCGATGAACTCCTGCGGCTTGCGGGCGGAATTGCGTGAAGTGCAAATCCGCATCCTCGGGGGCATCATGTCTCTCCTGCCATTCCTGATTTCCGGCCTCGGAATCGGCGCAGTCTACGCGCTGTCGGGTGTCGGTCTCGTCATTCTCTTCCGCTCCACCGGCGTCCTGAACTTCGCTTTCGGTGCCTTTGGAGCGCTGGGCGCCCATGTCGCCTGGCAGGTGCTGCAATGGAACTGGCCGCTGGCGCTCGCCATCCTTGCCGGCGTGCTCACCTCGACGGCGGTGAGTTTCCTGTACGGCAGAATCTTCGCGCCGATGCTCTCGCATCGCGATATCGTCGTGCGCGCCGTCGGCACGCTGGCGCCGGCGCTGGTGCTGATCGCCGCCATGGGCGTGATCTGGGGCGAGCTGCCGCGCCGGCTGCAGTTTCCGACCGATCAGATGTATCTCACCGTCTTCGGCGTGCGCCTGACCTTCACCCGGCTCATCGCGCTTTTCCTGTCGCTCGCCATGGTCGCCGCCATCACCCTGCTGCTCAACCGCACCCGGCTCGGCCTCGACATGCGCGCCCTTGCCAACGACCGCGATCTCTCCGCCATCCTCGGCGTGCGCGTGCTGCACACGGAGACCGCGGCTTGGGTGATCACCGGGCTGTTTTCCGGGCTTGCCGGTCTGCTGCTGGCCGACCTCGTGCGCCTGCAGGGCACGTTCCTGACCTTCGTCGTCATCCCGGCGATTGCCGCCGCCATTCTCGGCCAGTTGCGCTCGCTGTATGTGACGGCGATTGCCGGGATCGGCATCGGTCTCGCCGAAGCGGTGCTGACGCCGATCGCCTGGGTCTCGCCCTACCGCGCCGCCGCCCCCTTCGTCATCGCGCTGATTGCCGTGACGATCCTCGGAAGCACCTCCAGAGCCGCCCTGAGGGATCGATGAGCACAGACAAAACCCTTTCCGCCGCTGCCATGTCGTCGTCATCTTCCCCGGTGACCACCGGACTCTCGTACCGGCCCCTGCTGGTCATCGTGTTTGCCATGGCGGTGTTTGCCGCCCTCGTTTCGCTGCTTGCCAACGCCTTCTGGCTGTCGGCCACCACCTCGGCCATGGCCCTGTCGCTTTCCGTCGCCGGTGTCGCGGTGCTTTATGGCCAGCTCGGCCTCGTCTCGCTCTGCCAGTTCGCGCTGGTCGGCGTCGGCGGCTGGGCGACGCTGCGTATTGGTCATGCCTTCCATCCGCCCTTCGAGGTGAGCATGCTGGCCGGCGGTATCGTCGCGACCCTGACCGGCCTGCTGTTCGGCATCCCGGCATTGCGGCTGCGCGGGCTTTATCTTGCTCTGGTGACGCTGATGCTTGCCGGCGCCTTCCAGATCGTCATTTCCGCCTGGGGCTTTCCGGACGGTGGTCCGGGGTTTCTCGGCCGCGCCGATGGTTCCGGCCGCGCCATGCTGCCGCGCCCGGATCTTGCCACCGAGGCCGTGCCTTATTTCCTCTATTGCTGCGCCGTTGCGACGCTGGGGCTTTTGCTGGTGCAATGGCACAAGATCAGCAGGCCCGGCCGCGCCTGGGCCCTGATCCGCAAGGGCGAGACGGTGGCGATCTCATCCGGCGTCAACGTGCTGGCCTACAAGGCCTGGGCCTTTGCGCTCTCCGGTTTTCTCGCCGGGATCGCCGGCGCGCTGCTCGCTGGCAATGTCGGCCAGCTGGAAGGCCGTGCTTTCTCGGCTTTCGAGAGTCTCAACCTGTTTGCGCTGGCGACCGTCGGCGGGGCCTATCACTGGTACGGCGCGGTGATCGCCGGCCTGTTGCTGCGCGCCTTGCCAGCGCTTCTCACCGATCTCGGCATCGATGGCTACGTGACCATCGGCATCTTCGGCGTGGCCCTGTTCCATGCTCTGGCGACAGCGCCGACCGGTATCGCCGGCCAGATTGCCACCCTTGCGGCCCGTTTCAGGAAAGGCGACGACCGATGATCGAAGTCGAAACGCTCTCCGTCCGCTTCGGCGGCATCAAGCCGATCGACCAGTTGACCGCGGCCCTGACCGCGCCGGTCTCCGGCCTGATCGGCCCCAACGGTGCGGGCAAGACCACGCTTCTCAACGTGCTCTCCGGTTTCGTCCGGCCGGTGGAGGGATCGGTCCGGCTGGATGGCCGGCCGCTGCTGCCGCTTTCGCCGCTGCAGCGCGTCAAGGCGGGATTGCGACGCTCCTTCCAGACGGAGCAGGTGGTCGAGGACCTGACGGCGCGCGACAATCTTTTCGCCATCGCCGATCATGTCACCGCGCCCGGCGAGCGCAGCCGCACCACCGACCGCGCGCTGGATTTCGTCGGCCTGCGTTCGGTCGCCCACCGTCTCGGTGCGCGGCTCAATCTGTTCGAACGTCGGCTGGTCGAACTCGGCAAGTGCCTGATCGGCACGCCGCGGCTGATCCTGCTCGACGAACCGGCGGCCGGCCTGACCGACGAGGAGGGCGCGCGCCTGCGCGATCTCGTGCTGCGCATTCCTTCGGAATTTTCGGCGCAGGTGATCGTCATCGATCATGACGTCGATCTCATCCGCGCCATGTGCAGCGAAACGCTGGTGCTCGATTACGGCCGGCGGCTGGCGCTCGGCCCGACCGAAACGGTGCTTGCCGATCCGGACGTGCGTCGCGCCTATCTGGGAGAGTTGTGATGTCCGGAGCAGAGACGATCGCCATCGACAATCTCGTCGTCGAGCGCGGCGGCAAGCGAGTGCTGCACGGCATTTCATTCATGGTGAAACCCGGTACGATCAGCACGCTGCTCGGCGCCAACGGTGCCGGCAAGTCGAGCACGGTGATGGCGATTGCCGGCGCCATCCCGACGGCATCCGGCTCCGTCTCGCTGGGCGGCCAGAAGCTGACCGGCCTTGCCGCCGATGCGGTGCGCCGCAGGGGCATCGCCATGGTGCCGGAGGGGCACCGCGTGCTGGGCCAGATGACGGTGGAGGACAATCTCCTCGTCTCCGTTCTCGACCGCAAGGCGGCCGCCCGGCGCGACGGATTGAACCGCGCCTTCGAAATCTTCCCGGAGCTGCAGGCCCGCCGCCAGCAGCTTGCCGGCGATCTCTCCGGCGGCCAGAAGCAGATGGTGGCGATGGCGCAGGCCTTCGTCGCCCGGCCGCGTTTCATGATCGTCGACGAATTGTCGCTCGGCCTGGCGCCGACCGTGGTGAAGCGACTGGCCGAGGCGCTGACGCTGGCGGCCCGTGACGGCATCGGCGTGCTGCTGATCGAGCAGTTCGCGCATCTGGCGCTCGGCCTCGCCAGCCAAGCCATGGTGCTGGAGCGCGGCCGCCTGGTGTTCGACGGTCCATCGGAGACGCTGCGCCAGCGTCCTGATATTCTCCACGGCGCCTATCTGGCGAACTAGCATGGCGGAAGTGCATCCATCCTTCGTCGATGCGGCAGCGGGCACCGATGTGTCCTTCGTCGCGCGCCGCCTGTTCGGCAATGTCCGCCTGCATTTTACCGAAGGGCGGGAGGCGGCGAGCCGGCTCGTTTCGGTCCGGCTCGGGTTATGCCGCCTGACGCGGCTGGAGGCCGAGGCGCATGTCGTCGATGGCGAAAACGTGCTTGCCGGCGGCAACCGGCCGGACATGGTCAAGCTGATCATCCAGACGCGCGGCTGGTCGCAGCTCTCACAAGGCGACCGCCAGCTCGCGGTCGGCCCCAAGGCGCTGGTGATCTATGATCCGGCCTACTCCTATCGGCTCGACAATCCCATGCCGGTCGAGGTTCTGATGCTGCAGCTGCCGCGCGACCTGCTGCCGCGGGCCATCGCCGGCCGGCTGCGGCAGCCGTTGGCGGCACCGCTTGTGCCGGGCGGCTTGCCCCGTGTTCTGGTTTCGATGATGGAGACCGCTGCCGGCGAGATGGAACGCCTCGACGCCGCCGGGCGGGAAAGCCTCGGGCGGGCGATGGCCGAACTGATGCGCACGATCATGACGGAGAAGGGGCTGGCCGCCGGGATCGGCGAACCGCTGCCGCCGCTTGCGCTTCTCAGCGACCGCATCAAGGATTATGTCGGGCAGAACGTGCGGCGGCCGGACCTCGATGCCGCCGACATCGCCCGCAAGATGGGCTGCTCGGTGCGCTATGTCTACCGCGCCTTCGAGGCGGAAGGCACGACGCCGGCGGACTATATCTGGAGCCGGCGCCTGGCCGTCGCGGCGGAGGCGTTGCGGACGCGGATACAACGGCCAGGCTCGATTGCCGACATCGCCTTCGAGTTCGGCTTTTCGTCGAGCGCGCATTTTTCGCGGCTGTTTCGCCAGCGCTACGACCGCACGCCGTCGCAATGGCGTCAGGCGGCAGAGTGACCTGCCGCCGGATTTGGCATCAGTCCTGCATCGCCTCGGCGACGCGCAGCGTGTCGGTGAACTGCTCGAAGCGGCGGATCTTGCCGTCCGCCACGCCCCAGACATGGACGACACGCACGTTCATCGCCTTGCCCGTTGCCTTGTAGCGTCCGGTATAATTGCCGATCGCCACCACCTCGTCGCCGGCATCCAGCAGGCGTTCGAGCGTGAACGTATAGTCGTCCCAGGCCGCGCCGAGCTTGGCGAAGACGTTTTCGACGATCGCCCCGGGGCCGACATAGGTGCCGGCGCAGGGAAAGCCGTCCATCTCCGTCCAGCGGCAATCCTCGGCAATGTCGGCCAGCATGCCGTCCATGTCGCGGCGGGCGTTGGCGTCGTAATGGGCTTTGACGATCTCGTATGCGCTGCGCATCATTGTCTCCTCAGACGGGGTCCTGGCCGGGCAGGTAAAAGGTTGCCGAGGCCTTGCGGATGAAGGCGCCGGCATTGCTGTTCTGGATGGCACCCTGGCCGTTGATGCCGAGGAACTTGCCGGTCGAGCGCAGGTCGTCGAAATTATAGAAGAAGGTCGAGGCTACCGGGATCTTGAATTCGCGGAAAGTGAAGACGTATTGCCCCTCGGCGAATTTGTAGGTCGTCGCCAGGTCGACGTCGCCATGGCCGCGCTGCACGCCGACGAGGCATTGCCAGGCATAGCGTTGCGAGGACAGGTAGGTGTGCTCGTAGACGTGGTTGGGGCTGTAGGTGAAGTGGGCACGTAGACCGATCAGGTCGCGGCTTTCCGCCGGCACGAAACCGCTGGCCACGCCGCCCGCCAGCACGCCCGGCCGGAAGATCTGCCCGACCTGCGGCTCTCCGACCGTTTCCTCCTTGGGCCGGACGATCGAGAGTATCGACAGTGCCCGCCGTGTTGCGGTGTTGATGATCACGGTTTCGGCTTCCAGCGGTTTGCCGGCGTAGGCGATCTCGATGAAATAGGTGTCGGGCGCGACGGTAACGACCTCGACCGTATCCTTGCCGGATTGTCCGCCGTCGCTCCACTCGACCGACTGCCCGGAGAACGCCAGCGACAGCGTGCGCCCGTCGTCGAAATGGATGGTGTGCGACGAACCGTCGAGCGCCTGCGTCAACGGCAGCCGGTTGGTGTCGATGCCATAGGCGAACTGGTCGTAGGTTTTCCAGTCCTTCGGATTCTGCTGGGTCATGATGAAAGTCCTCCTCTCAGTCGGCAAAGGCAAGCGTCGGCAGGTCGACGGTGCTGGCGCCGCCATCGACGGTCAGGATGGCGCCGTTGATCATCGCCGCCTCGCCGGAGGCCAGGAAGCAGACGGCATTGGCGACTTCGTCCGCCGAAGCCGGCCGCTGCAGCGGCACGTCCTTGGTCACCAGCGCATAGGCTTCGGCGACCGAATTCAACTCGTATTTTTCCACCAGCATTTCCATCTGCTCGTCGGCCATCGCCGTCGTCACCCATCCGGGGCAGACCGTGTTGGTGCGCACGCCGAACCGGCCGTAGTCGCGCGCCAGGGATTTCGCCAGGCCGATGCAGCCGTGTTTCATAGTGACGTAGCCGGCCGCATCCGGACCGGCAAACAGCCCGGCGATCGACGACAAGACGACGATGTTGCCCTTGGCGCGGATGAGATGCGGCAGGGTTTCGCGGGCGGAAACGAAGGCGGTGCTAAGGTTCAGCCGGACGGCGAGATCCCATGTCTCGTCGCTCATCGACAGCGTCGGACCGACGCCATGGCCGCCGGCATTGGCAATGAGAATGTCGATGCCGCCGAATTGTTCGGCCGCAGCCGTGACCGCCACCTTCATGCTCGCCGTATCGGCGGCATCGGCAGCAAGCACCGCCGCACCGATCTCCTCGGCGACGGCCTGCAGCGGTTCTGGCCGGCGGCCGACCAGCGCCACCTTTCCTCCCTCGGCGGCAATGCGGCGCGCCACGGCGGCGCCGATGCCGGTTCCGCCGCCGGTGATGATGGCGACCTTGTCCTTGAAACGCATCTTGTCCTCCCGTCCGTTCTGCTGCCATAGTGCACCAGATGTTCGGGGACGTCGCGTCCGGTCCTGCACTTCCTTTTGTCCGAGAATGCACTAGGTTGGCTTCATGCAAGCTGTTCGACCGGCGACCCTGCCGCGTCGGGCGTTTGCGGATCTATACATCCAACAGGAGACGGCCATGGGTATTTTCGACAAGATCAAGCACGCCATCTGGGGAAATGAGGAAGAAGCCGCAACAGGCAGCGCGGAAGCAAGGCCGATCGATCAGGTTGCCGCAAGCACGCCCGCATCGGCGTCGGTGACGACGACGGAAAGCACCACGCCGGTCACGGCCACGCCCACGACATCCGCAGGCACGGCATCCGCCAGCGCAACGGCGGGCACCGCGACGGCATCGACGACGCTTCCCGAAATCGATGTTGCCGCGATGCTGGACAAGGCGGTGGCAAGCAAGGGCCAGAAACTCGATTGGCGTCACTCGATTGTCGACCTCATGAAGGCAGTCGGCATGGATGCCTCCCTGTCCGAGCGGAAGGAACTGGCCGCCGAACTGCATTATGCCGGTGATCCCGGCGATTCCGCCGCGATGAACATGTTCCTCCACAAGGCGCTGCTGAAGAAGCTTGCCGAAAACGGCGGCCGGGTTCCTGCCGATCTCCTGGATTGATGCTGCCATTGTAGCGTGCCGAGAGGGGCCGCTGCAGGGCGGCCTCTTGTGTTTCAGGTGCGGCTCGCGCCTGATTTCCATCTTTCCCGGGACCGGGCTCTTCCTCAAAGCTGCCGGCGAATTCGCCGCGATCGTTTCTTGATCTCGTGGGTTATGCGATCCAGCACGCCGGTCGGATCGCCGCCCGTTTCGGCCACCTGTGCGGCGATGCCGTCGCAGGCGTCGCTCACCTGCGATGCGAGGTCCCTGACGCGCCGGATGGTGGAGGCCCCGCTCAGGCCGACGGCCTCGGCCAGCGTTTTCCAGTCGGCGCCGTGCAGTTCAGATGCGATAAAACCTCCGGCAATGCCTTGGGGAAGGTTTTGATCCACCTGGCGATATACGGCTGCACACATCAGATCGTAGAGCGGCGCCATCGTTGCCGATCCACCTGCACCGATCAGGATGGAGTAGTTCTTGGCATGTGAATCGGAGTTGCAGATGACGACGTTGAAGATGATCGCGTCCAGGAGCGTCAGGCGTTCGGCCGGCGAAACCAGGTCGCTGATCGCATCGAACATCATCGTCAGCGTCACGCCACGGCCTGTCGATGACCGTTCATATTTCTGCGATGGAAAATGACCGGTCAGCTGGCAAAGGTCTTCCTGGTGCAGCCGGCGGATCTGTTGTTGTGCATCGGTGAAACGGTCATAGCGCCGCACGAGCAGATAGCGCCGCTTGCCGGCTTGCCCGATCGTGGCCTCGGCGGCCTTCAGTTCACAAGCTCTGGCCAATGCCAGGCAGAACGCCTCGTTGTCGACGCTGCCTGCAAGGCGCCTGGTATCCGGCTTGATGATGTGCGTCGACGGCGTGCCGTCGATCGGTATGGAAATCCGGCCGTGTTCATCGACAAAGACCGGCAGCTTTTCCTGGACGCCGGCGAGCGACATGGAGACGCCGTGTTCGCCGGCCAGGAACGGCTTGGCCGGAAGTTCGTCGAGGATCCGCTCCAGCGCTGCCGCGTCGGGGACGGGCTGCAGGTTGATGCCGGCTCTCCGGGGCTCGCCGATCGACAGAGCGCCGGCCGTGTCCCGGCCGATATGGCTGAGAAGACCGACGATGTCCTGCGGCGACACTTTCAGGCGCTGGCCGATCTCGGCGAGATGGGTTTCCGGAAGCAGGTTCGCCAGCCAGGGCAGCAGCCTGTCGGCGCTGACGGAGCCGGATCGCAGCGGCATGGTAAGCGACAGCGGAAAGGCCAACCGGCGGGCTTCCCAGGACGGATCGTAGTGCAGCCGCCATTCGCCGGCGAAGGTCAGGTGCGCCACAGGGAGCGTTTCGTAGAAGATCGCGGTCATCGCCTGTCACCGAAGACCGGCAGGAAATCGAGTTCGTCTCCATCCTCATGCACGGCGGCGGGTGGGCTCGCCGCCTTCAGGTCGCCGATCTCCAGGCCGACCGTGCGGGCCGCGACCAGCGCCTTTTCGAGCTGGCAGCTCGGCTTGCCGGCTTCCAGCTCGACGATGAACCGCTCGCCCGTGCCGGAACGGGTTGCAAGCTCGGTCTGCGTCCAGCCGAGCGCCTTGCGTTTTTCCCTGATGGCAGCGCCGAAATCCCGTGCGGACCGGATCATTGCGTATCTCCTCTGTCGGCTTACCGTACAGGAAGATTTTTCGAGTATCAATACGGTCCTTACCGATCGGGAAGCCTAACTGCGCAGAATGCAAAACATAGCGTTTGGTAAGTTTTTGCGGATTGGCCTGTTCCGCCGGGCGTTATCCCACTAACCGACCGCCGGGGATAGCGCTCTGTGCGGCGCATGCGAAATCGACAACACGGACAGCACGAGCTTCCGGCCGTCATTGGCGATGAAATCGATCGCCTGGCCGACGGAAAGCCCGAGAAGCGCGGTGCCGATCGGCGTCAGGATCGAGATCCTGCCTTCTGCAATATCCGCATCGCCGGGGTAGACCAGGGTGACGCTACGTGCTGCGGACGAGCCGTCGGTTCGATATTCGACGGTCGAATCCATCTGGACGGTTTGCGGCGGCACATCTTGGTCATCCAGGACTGAGGCCCGCTCGAGCTCTGCGAGCAGTTCCTCGGCCACTTCCGGGCGTTTGTCCAGGAGGCCGTTTGCAAGACGGGTCAGCTTGTTGTGGTCGGTCCTGCCGACGACGATTTTGGGCTTGCTCATGATGGGGTGCCTTTCAGGGACATACGCCTGCGCGGGCCGTATCAGGCCGGAGCGAGGTTCGAAAACGTTTCCGGAAGCGATTGCGCCAGGGAAACTCGGGATGAAAATCGAAAACAGATGCACGCTCCCCGGTCTCGGTCGCGAGCCGGGGATTTTATCCCGCGATGGGGAAGGGCCGGAACATGTGGTCGGGCGTGTTCGTCATCATTCGCCTACCGTTTACGCAAAATCCCGAATTGTCAAGTCACCTGAAAAGGTGGCCAAATGACCCGTATTCGAACGATTTTGGCGGATTTCCGAACTGATTTATGCGGAATTTACGTGATATTAAGCATTATGGCGGCTGTCATAAAGCATGAAGGAGACAAGCATGCTTATTCGCCGAATTGTTCTGCCGATCGTAACCGCTGCCTTTCTGACGTCCCCGGTGCTGGCGGAAACGCCGCCGCCTGACATCAAGACGCTGGTGACTGCGAAAATCATCAGCGACATGCGGCAATGGCTCGATACCGACATCGTGCGGATTTCCGTCGATGCGCAGAACGAGCGCCTGACGACGCTGGCGCAGTCGAAGATCGACGAGCTCGACAATCAGTGGAAAGCGGAGCGGGAAAAGGACGACAAGCCGCTGATCGCGGCCACGCTCTCCAACCCCCTTTCCGTTTATTTGTCGCGCATGCAGGGACGGTCGCTCGGCCTTTATGCGGAAATCTTCGTCATGGACCGGAACGGGCTGAATGTCGGCCAGAGCGCCATCACCAGCGATTTCTGGCAGGGCGACGAGGGCAAGTTCCAGAACACCTTCCAGGTGGCCAGTGACGCGATTTTTATCGATGAGCCCGAATGGGACGACGATGCCAAGATATGGCGCGGCCAGGTCAGCTTCACGCTCACGGAAGCCGACGGGAAGACGTCGATCGGCGCCGTTACGGTCGAGTTGAACCTCACCGAATTGCAGCGACGCGCGGCGTTCGGCAGCTGAGCGGATGAAGTCAGGACAGAGGGCCGCCGTCCGTTAGCAAGGACCGCGCCATTCACGACAAGCGGTGTGCGATCACCGGAATAAACGAGGTCAATGATGCTGAAAAACATGTCCGTCAATGCAAAGGGGTTTGTCGCCTTCGGCATCCTGGCGATTATTGCCATCGGCGCATGCAGCTTCATCTACATGCGGGCGACGAAAACCACGGCCCTGGTGGAACACAATCTGCTGTTGGCGACTGTTCTGGACGAAACCGGCGATCTCGGCGACGAGGTGGTTGCCGCCAATCTTGCCGTCAAGAACTTCCTGTTGACCGGTAACCGTGATTTCGTCGCCGAATATGAGGCACTCAGCACGGGGATCGCTAAACGGACGGCGACCCTTGAAGGCCTCTATTCCGCCAATGCAGCACAGCAGCTGCCGGCACTGCAGGAAGCGCTGGCGGTCGTCCGCCAATGGCGTGAAACCGTCATCGAACGGCAGATCAAGCTGATGCGCGATCCGATGACGGTCGAGCTGGCCCGCGCGCTGGAAGCAACGGGCGTCGGCATGAAGATGATCCAGGATTTCTCAAGCAAGCTGTCCGCCGTTGACGCAGCCATCCAGCAGCAGGCGTCCGTTGCACTCGCCGACCAGAAGGCCGCGCTGCATTCCGTCGAGATCATCGGGCTTGCCGCTTCGATCGTCGTCGCCGTCATTGCCGGCCTGATGGGACTGTTGAACTTCCATCTCGTTTCCCGGCCGCTCGGCAGGCTGTCGCAGATCACCTCGCGGCTGGCCAATGGCGATCTCGACGTGCCGACCATCAAGCTCGGCAAGGACGAGATCGGCAAGATGGCCGAAGCCATCGAGGTTTTCCGCGAGGCCGCGCTTGCCAACAAGCGGCTGGAAGCCGATGCGGAAGAAAGCCGTCGCCGCGCCGAGAGCGACCGGGCCGCCGCCCAGCAGCAGGCGGAAGCCGATGCGGCGGAACGCCTGCGGATTGCCACGTCGGGGCTGGCTGGTGGTCTCAAGCGGCTTGCCGCCGGCGACCTTTCCTTCCAGCTCGACGAGACTTTTTCGCCGGAATTCGAAAGCCTGCGGCAGGATTTCAACCAGTCCGTCCGTCAGCTTTGCTCGACATTGACGGCGATTGCCGAGGGCGTTGCCCGGATGGAAACCGGCACCAACGAGATCGCATCCGGTGCCGACGACCTGTCGCGCCGCACGGAGCAGCAGGCGGCAGCGCTGGAAGAGACGGCCGCGGCCGTCGAGCAGATCACCGCCAACGTCGCCAATTCCACCAAGCGGACGGACGAAGCCCGCGGCGTGGCCTCGCGCGCCAACAGTTCAGCCACGCAATCCTCGGAAGTGGTCGCCCGGGCGGAAGAGGCGATGCGCAAGATCGAAGGCAGTTCCGAGCAGATTTCCAACATCATCGGCGTCATCGACGAGATCGCCTTCCAGACCAACCTGCTGGCACTCAACGCCGGTGTCGAGGCCGCTCGCGCCGGTGAGGCCGGCAAGGGTTTCGCCGTCGTCGCCCAGGAAGTGCGCGAACTCGCCCAGCGTTCGGCCCAGGCGGCCAAGGAAATCAAGGCGCTCATCCAGAATTCGACAAACGAGGTTTCCGGCGGCGTCGAACTGGTGCGTGAGGCAAGCGAAGCGCTGCGCACGATCGGCGGCTTCATCGCCGAGATGAACACGCATATGGAGGTGATCGCCATCTCCGCCAAGGAGCAGTCGACCGGTCTCGCTGAGGTCAACCAGGCCGTCAACGCCATGGACAAGACGACCCAGCAGAATGCGGCGATGGTGGAAGAATCGAATGCGGCATCCGCCGCCCTGGTTTCGGAAGCTGCCGGACTTCGCCAGATCGTCGCCCAGTTCAGCCTCGGTTATGCATCGTCGGCCAATCCGTCGCAGGCGCTGCGCCAAATGGCCCAGACGATGGCCCGCCCGACCCCCACGGCGCAACGCAGGGCCACCCCCGCCGCCCGCCCGGTCGCCCACGGCAATGCCGCCGTGGCACAGCAGGACTGGCAGGAATTCTAACGGGAAATGGATCGGGCCGGAGACAGCCGGCCTGACATCAACGCCTTTTGGAGCCGTTTCGCCTTTCTTCGAATAGCGAAACGGCTCAATCTATTTGGTTTTACAGAATATCGCGGTCTGCCTGAATTGCGTCAGGCGTAGCGGGCGATCGCCAGGTCGGTCGCATCGATATCCGGCTTGCGGCCGCTGACGAGATCGTTGATCACCCGGGCCGAACCCGAACTCATCGTCCAGCCCAGCGTGCCATGGCCGGTATTGAGGAACAGGCCGGCGATCTTCGTCGCGCCGATGACCGGCGTGCCATCCGGCGTCATCGGCCGCAGGCCGGACCAGAAGGATGCCGTGGTCGCATCGCCGCCCGGGAACAGGTCGGTGACCGAATGTTCGAGCGTCCGCCGCCGCGGCAGGCCGAGGTCGTTGGTATAGCCGGAAATCTCCGCCATGCCGCCGACACGGATCCTGTCGCCGAGGCGGGTAATGGCGATCTTGTAGGTTTCGTCCATGACGGTGGATTCCGGCGCCCGCGTGGGATCGGTGATGGGGATGGTCAGCGAATAGCCCTTCACCGGATAGACCGGCAGGCGGATGCCGAAAGGCTTGAGCAGCAGCGGCGAGTAGCTGCCAAGCGCCACGACCACCGCATCGGCGGTGAGTCGTTCGCGGGTGGTGACCACACCGCGCACCTTGCCGCCCTCGACGTCGAGGCCCTTGATTTCGGTGCCGTAAGCGAAACGGACGCCGAGCTCGGCGGCCTTGGCGGCCAATGCGTTGGTGAACTTGAAGCAGTCACCCGTTTCGTCCTTCGGCGTCAGCAGGCCGCCGACGATCTTTTCGCGCACATGCTGCAGCGCCGGCTCGACGCGCACGCAGCCGTCGCGGTCCAGAACCTCGTAGGGTATGCCGTCGGCGGCCAGCGCCTTGACGTCCTTGGCCGAGGCATCCAGCTGCTGCTGCGTGCGAAAGAGCTGCAGCGTACCCTGCATGCGCTCGTCATAGGCGATGCCGGTTTCTTCCCGGACCTGGGCGAGCGAGATACGGCTGTAATCCGCCAGGCGCAGCATGCGGCTCTTGTTGACGGCATATCGCTCGGAGGTGCAGTTGGAGAGCATCTTCACCATCCACGACAGCATGGCCATGTCGACCTTGGGGCGCAGGATCAGCGGCGCATGCTGCATGAACAGCCATTTCATCGCCTTCATCGGAATGCCGGGCGCCGCCCACGGCGAACAATAGCCGAAGGAGACTTCGCCGGCATTGGCAAAGCTCGTTTCCAGGGCCGGACCCTGCTGGCGATCGACAACCGTGACGTCATGGCCGGATTTTGCGAGCTGGTAGGCCGTCGTCACGCCGATCACGCCGGCGCCGAGAACGATGACTTTCATGATTTTCCCCGATAGTTCTAAAGCGTGTCGTGATCTTTCAGATTCGCTCTCACGCTTTAGCTCCTTGTTGTCACATGTCGTTTTCGCAAGACCGCTGCACACTTTTGCGCGACATGCTTTAAATGCGGTATCAGCGGTACTGGCGATGGTAACGGTTGCCGAGGCCCGTCAGGATTTCATAAGAAATCGTGCCGGCGTCACGGGCGACATCCTCCAGCGTCTGGTGCGGCCCCAGCACCTCGACAAGGCTGCCGAGTTTCAGGGTTCCTTCCGGCAGCGCGCTGATATCGACGATGATGCTGTCCATCGAAACGCGACCGACGATCGGCAGGCGCACATCCCCGTAATAGACGGCGCCACGATCGCTCAGGCTGCGCGGCAGGCCGTCGGCATAACCAGCGGCAATCGTCGCCAGTCTCGTCTCTTTCGTCGCGACATGCGCGCCACCATAACCGATCCGCGCGCCGGCGGGAACCGTGCGGGTCTGGATGACGGCGACGTCGAGCCGGACGACCGGTTCCATCGGGTTCTCGACACCGCTGGTCGGCGCGCCGCCGTACAGCGCGATGCCCGGACGAGCCAGAACGCCGTGGAAGGCATCGCCGAGGAAGATGCCGCCGGAATTGGCGAAGCAGACGTCGAAACCGGCAAACTCGTCGGCAATCCTGGTCATTTCGGCAAGCTGTTCGTTGTTCTGCTCGCCGTCCAGCTCGTCGGCGGAGGCGAGGTGGCTCATGATGAACAGGATCTCGACATTGCCGTGCTCTCGCAGGCTGGCCGCGAGTTCCGTCCGCTCTTCGGGCGGGATGCCGAGCCGCGACATGCCGGTGTCGAACTGCAGCACGGCCGGCAGCGTGCGTTTCACAGTCTTTGCTGCGGCGGCCCAGCGGCGCAGCTGCTCCAGCGAATTGATAACGGGGATCAGGCCGCCTTCGGCGCAGGCGATCTCGTTGCCCGGCTGCAGGCCGTTCAGCACGAAGACCTGCACATCCTTCGGCAGGTGGGGGCGCAGCCGGACGGCTTCGATGAAATGTGCCACGAAGAAAAGCCGGCAACCCTGGACATAGAGCGCCCGGGACACTTGGCTGGCACCGAGCCCGTAAGCGTCGGCCTTGACGACGGCGGCGGCGCGCGACGGCGCCAGGGTCGAGGACAGTTTTGCATAATTGCGACGCAAAGCGCCGAGGTCGATCGTCAGGTAACCCGAAGCGCCCTGTGCGCCGATATTGCCTCGCGTGCGCGATTCAAAAATGCCGCTGTCCATGTCCGCCCCTCCGTTGTAGGCAATCTATTGAAACGATCGGAGAATTGTCCGTCAAATTGTGATCGATTATTGCTTCAATATGGATTATTTGAAATAATCAACGAAAATTTGGAACGATATGCCATGTCCGCTCTCGATGCGATCGATCGCAACATTCTCCGTCTGCTGCGGCTCGATGCCCGCATGAGCAATGCAAAACTTGCAGCCGAGGTCGGCCTGTCGCCGTCTGCCTGTTTGCGCCGCATCCGGCTGATGGAAGAAGGCGGCGTCATCCGCGGCTACACGGCGCTGATCAACAGCTCCAGCATCGAAACCGCGATTGCCGTGATCATCAACATCACGCTGGAGCGGCAGACAGAGGATCATCTCGATCGTTTCGAGGCCGCAGTGAAAAAATATCCCGAAATCCAGGAATGTTTCCTCATGACCGGCGGCTCAGACTATCTCCTGCGGGTGGAGGTGGCCAATGCCGGCGAGTTCGAACGCATCCACAAGGAGATCCTGTCGGCCTTGCCGGGGGTGCTGCGCATCCATTCCAGCTTTTCCATCCGCAACGTTCTCGCCTCGCGGGCAAAAGGGCGGCGCTAGGGATCCTTTGCGGGGTCGGGTAACCGTTTATTGCTTGCCGGCGCTCCGTAATCCGTTGCGTGGCGCGCCGGCGTTTCCTAAAGGTCGGTAGAGGTGAAGGCCCGCGCACGGAGGACGGCACCAGGTGACGACATTGCATGAGCAGGCGACGGATGTGTCGCGGCCGGCACTGCGAACGGAAGGCGTGTCCCGCCGTTTCGGGTCGATGGCGGCGCTTTCGGGCGTCAACCTGACAATCGCGCGCGGCGAGGTCGTCTGCCTCGTCGGCCATTCCGGTTGCGGCAAGTCGACCCTTCTCAGGGTCATCGCCGGCATCGAGACGCCGGATGAAGGCCGCGTCTTCCTCGATGGCCGCGAGGTTTCCGGCCCGTCGGCCTTCGTGGAGCCCGAAGCCCGCAATGTCGGTTTCGTCTTCCAGGACTACGCGCTTTTCCCGCATCTGACGGCGGAAGAAAACATCCTGTTCGGCCTGAAGCGGATTGCACGGGCCGAGGCTCGGGAAAAGGCGCAGGCCATCATCGCGCGGGTCGGCATCGGCCATCTTGCCGGCCGTTATCCGCATATGTTGTCGGGTGGCGAACAGCAGCGTGTGGCGCTGGCGCGCGCATTGGCGCCGCAGCCGGGCATCGTCTTGATGGACGAACCGTTTTCCAATCTCGACCAGGGCCTGCGCGACCGGGTGCGCAACGATACCTTGTCCCTGCTGAAGGCGCTCGGCACGACGGTGATCATGGTGACGCACGATCCGGAGGAGGCGCTGTCGGCCGGAGACCGCGTGGTGCTGATGCGCTCGGGGCAGATCGTCCAGTCGGGCACCGGATACGATCTTCACGACCGGCCGGTCTCCGCTTATGCGGCGGAGTTCTTCGGCGCCTCGAACAAGGTGCCGGGCATTTATCGAGACGGTGTCGTCGAGAGCGCCATCGGCCGGTTTCCCCGCAAGCTGGCGGTCGGAGACGGTGGTCATGTGACGCTGTTCGTTCGACCGCAAGCCGTTTCCCTGTCGCTGAAGCATGGCGACCTGCCGGCACGTGTCGTGCGGCGGAGGTTTCACGGCGAGATCGAACAGCTGCAGCTGCGTATCGACGATCTGCCGGCACCGCTTGAGGTCCGCACCATGGCCAGGTTGCCCGCCGGAACGGAAGCGGTACACATTTCCGTGACCACCGACCAGGTGCTGATATTTCCCACATCAAGTTCACCGTAAATCCCGGCGAATTGCCGCTTGGCGCATTTACCGTAACCCGGCCTCGAAAACTTGACGAATACGCTCAGGGAATTGCTGATGGCGGCAGCTATTCAACGGAGGCACATATGAATACGCGCGCTCTCTTCTCTTCCGCCCTTCTCTCGGGTTCGTTTCTCCTCGCTCCGGCGATGGTTTCTGCGGCGGAAATCAATATCTACACCACCCGCGAGCCGCAGCTCATCCAGCCGTTGATCGAGGCATTTACCGCGTCGAGCGGCACCAAGGTCAACGCTGTCTTCCTCAAGGACGGTCTGGCCGAGCGCGTCGCCACGGAAGGCGAGAGCTCACCGGCCGATCTGTTGATGACCGTCGATGCCGGCAATCTTGTCGATCTCGTCGAGAAGGGCATCACCCAGCCCGTCGATTCCGCCGTTCTCAGCGATGCGATCCCCGAGCAACTGCGTGATGCCAACGGCCATTGGTTCGGCCTTTCCATGCGTGCCCGCGTGATCTATGCCGCCAAGGATCTCGATCTCGCCACCTTCAATTATGAAGAGCTTGCCGATCCGAAGTGGAAGGGCAAGATCTGCATCCGCTCCGGCCAGCATCCTTACAACACGGCTCTGTTTGCCGCCTATCTCGCCCATCACGGCGCGGAAGAAACCGAAAAGTGGCTGACGGCGGTGAAGGACAACCTGGCCCGCAAGGCCGCCGGCGGCGACCGCGACGGCGCCAAGGACATCCTCGGCGGCATTTGCGACATCGCTGTCGCCAATTCCTACTATGTCGGCCTGATGCGCTCCGGCAAGGGCGGCGAAGACCAGGTGAAATGGGCCGAGGCGATCAAGGTCGTCCTGCCGACCTTCAAGGATGGCGGCACGCAGGTCAACATCAGCGGTGCAGCGGTTGCAAAACACTCGCCGAACAAGGCCGACGCCGTGAAGTTCCTGGAATATCTCGTTTCGGACGAGGCCCAGAAGATCTATGCCGAAGCGAACTACGAATATCCGGTGAAGGTCAATGTCGCGGCTGATCCGATCATCGCGTCCTTCGGCGAGCTGAAGATCGATTCCAAGCCGCTGAGCGAGGTGGTCAGCCATCGCAAGCAGGCAAGCGAGCTGGTCGACAAGGTCGGCTTCGACAACTAAGACCGGGCCGCGCTCTCAAAACCCTGAGGGCGCGGTTTTGATTCGATGGATGATCTGATGCCGGAAAGTGCAGCGGTGGGCCGTCCCCGGCGGTGTGATGGTCGCTGCTGGCTTTTTGCTGCCGGCATCATCGCCCTTGCCGTGGCCTTGCCGGTCCTTGGGCTTCTGGCCCAGGCGGTGCAGGGATCGGCCGGGCTCTGGCCGCATCTGCTCGCCACGGTCCTGCCGGTAGCGCTTGTCGATACCATCGTCCTGCTCTGCGGCGTCGGGCTCGTCACGGCGGTCATCGGCACCGGGTCGGCCTGGCTGGTGACGGCCTATGCGTTTCCGGGGCAGCGCATTCTCGAATGGGCGCTGCTTCTGCCGCTCGCCGTGCCGAGTTACATCATCGCTTATGCCTATCTCGACATCCTGCATCCCATCGGTACGTTCCAGGGGGTGGTCCGCTGGCTTCTGGGTTACTCCAGCCCGCGTGAATTCCGCCTGCCCGACGTGCGCTCGATGACCGGCTGCATCCTGCTGATGGGTTTTGTCCTCTACCCTTACGTCTACATCCCGACGCGGGCGATGTTCCTCACCCAGTCGGCCAATCTCATCGATGCCGCCCGCCTGCTCGGCGTTTCGCGGCGCGCCGTCTTCTGGCGGGTGGCGCTTCCTCTGGCGCGCCCCGCCGTCGCCGTCGGTATCAGCCTTGCCCTGATGGAAGCGCTGAACGATGTCGGGGCGGTGGAGTTTTTGGGCGTCCGCACGCTGACGGTGTCGATCTACACCACATGGATCACCCGCACGGATTTGCCGGGCGCCTCGCAGATTGCCCTTTCGCTGCTGCTGATCGTGGTGGCGCTGGTGGCGATGGAACGATGGGCGCGCCGGCGGCAGCGCTACACCGCCGATGTCCAGCGCAGCCGCAGCCTGCAGCCGAGACCGGTGCCCTTCTGGACGGGTAGCGCGATGCTGCTGGCGGGTTGCCTGCCGGTGCTGTTCGGTTTTGTCGCACCGGCGGCCTATCTTGCCGCAGAGGCGTGGAAACGGTTCCGCTTCGCCGGCCTGTCGCCGAATTTCGTCCACGAAGCCGGCACGACGATCCTCCTGGCCACGGTGGCGACTGTGCTGACGATCCTGTGCGGGCTGGTGGTCGCCTATACGCTGCGCGTGCGGCCGAACCGGGTATCGGCCTGGTCCTTCCGTCTTGCGACCATGGGATATGCGGCACCCGGTACGGTGATCGCCATCGGCGTGCTGATCGTGCTCGCCAGCGTCGATCGTTTCATCGATCGCAACGCGCAGGACTGGTTCGGTGTGTCCACCGGTCTGCTGTTCATGGGGTCGGGCGCCGCGCTGGTCTATGCCTATGCAGTCCGGTTCCTCGCCATCACCGCCGGCGGCATCGATGCCGGCCTGTCGCGCATCCCGCCGTCGCTCGACCACGCCGCCCGCACGCTGGGACAGTCGCAACTGGGCACGTTCCGGCAGGTGCTGCTGCCCCTGTCGCAGCCGGCGATCTTTGCCGCCGGCCTGCTCGTCTTCGTCGATTGCGTCAAGGAACTGCCGGCAACGCTTTTGCTGCGGCCGTTGAACGTCGAGACCTTTGCGACGCATCTTTACGGCGAGGCGGCGCGTGGAACCTATGAAGAAGCCTCCATCGCCGCCCTGGCGATCGTCGCCATTGGCGTGCTGCCGGTCGTGCTCCTGTCGCGTTTCCAGCGCCTGAAGCTGTAAAGCCGGACTCTCAGAAGGTCGGCGGCGTACAGGCGCTGATCACCTCGCAGGCGACGGGACCGACGCAGCGAAAACGATGCGGCCGGCGGCTTTCGAAATAATAAGCGTCGCCGGGGCCGAGGATGCGCCGCTCGTCGTCGACGGTAATCTCCAGCCGGCCGGACAGCACGATGCCGCCTTCCTCGCCTTCATGCACCAGCGGCACCTTGCCGGTGTCGGCGCCCGGCTGGTAGCACTCCTTGAGGATCTGCAGGCTGCGGCCGAACAGGCTTTCGCCGATCTGCCGGTAGGAGATCGGCCCCTTGCCGATTTCGACCAGTTCTTCGGCGGCGTAGAAGGCCTTGCGCGGCTTTTCCGGCTCGAAGGCGAAAAACTCCGCCAGCCCGATGGGAATGCCGTCGAGAATCCGTTTCAGCGCGCCCACCGAGGGATTGGAGGAGTTCGATTCGATCAGCGAAATCGTCGAATTGGTCACGCCCGCCCGTTTTGCCAGTTCGCGCTGCGACAGATTATGCGCCATGCGCAGATGGCGAAGGCGGTTGCCGATATCGACGGACATGGAAAACCCCGGCGTTTCATGTGTTGCGAATATCGAAACATCATAGGTTAGAAACACATAATTTCAATTGCTTGCAGCCAAAGAGAAAAGGACTTGTTCGATCACGCAAAATCGCTGAAACATGGCCCGACGCGTATGGAGACACAGCGATGGATCATCTCAGCAAATCGAACACGCCCTCTCTCGAAAACTTCTGGATGCCGTTCACGGCAAACCGGCAGTTCAAGGCGGCACCCCGCCTTCTGGCCTCGGCCGAGGGCATGTATTACACCGATATCGACGGCAACAAGGTTCTCGACGGCACCGCCGGCCTGTGGTGCGTCAATGCCGGCCACGGCCGCAAGCGTATCACCGAGGCGGTCGAACGCCAGCTGCGGACGCTCGATTTCGCGCCCACCTTCCAGATGGGCCATCCGGTTGCCTTCGATTTCGCCGAGCGGCTGGCCGCCATCGCGCCGGGCGGCCCGGATGCAAGGCTTGATCGGGTCTTCTTCACCGGATCGGGTTCCGAATCGGTGGATACGGCGCTGAAGATCGCCATCGCCTATCAGCGGTCGATCGGCCAGGGCACGCGGACCCGCCTCATCGGCCGTGAGAAGGGCTATCATGGGGTCGGATTCGGCGGCATCTCGGTCGGCGGCCTGGTCAACAACCGTCGTGTCTTCCCGCAGATCCCGGCCGACCACATGCGCCATACGCTGGATATCGAACGCAACGCCTTCTCCAAAGGCCTGCCGCCGCACGGTCTCGAACTCGCCGAAGACCTCGAGCGCCTGGTGGCGCTGCATGGCGCCGAAACCATTGCCGCCGTCATCGTCGAACCGATGTCCGGCTCCGCCGGCGTCATCCTGCCGCCGAAGGGTTATCTGGAACGCCTGCGGGCGATTGCCGACAAATACGGCATCCTGCTGATCTTCGACGAAGTGATCACCGGTTTCGGTCGCCTCGGCACGCCGTTCGCCACGGATTATTTCGGCGTCGTCCCCGATCTCGTCACCACCGCCAAGGGCATTACCAACGGCGCGATCCCGATGGGCGCCGTCTTTGCCAGCCGCAAGGTCTATGACGGATTGATGAACGGACCGGAAGGCCAGATCGAACTGTTCCACGGCTACACCTATTCCGGCCACCCGGTGGCCAGCGCCGCCGGCATCGCCACGCTTGATATCTATGAGGAAGAGGGCCTTCTGACCCGCGGCGCCGGCCTGGCCGACACCTGGCAGGACGCCCTGCATTCGCTGAAGGGCCTGCCGCATGTCGCGGATATCCGCAATCTCGGCGTCGTCGGCGCTGTCGAACTGACATCGCGCGACGGCGCACCGGGCGCCCGCGCCTACGACGTCTTCGTCGATTGCTTCCGCAAGGGCCTGCTGATCCGCGTCACCGGCGACATCATCGCGCTGTCGCCGCCGCTGATCATCGAGAAGGAAGAGATCGAAAAGATCGTCTCCATCCTCGGCGATGCGCTGAAGCGCGCCCAGTAAAGACAAAAGCGAAGGTCCGGACCGGTTCCGGGCCTTCTTGCCCTGCCTTCAAGCTCCGGCAGAAATTCGGCCGCGGACGGTTGATCCCCGACGGCCGGGCGACAACTATGCTACCGTAACACCGCAATCGCAGCGGAAAGAGGTCGCATGTTCGTCCAGCGTGTCAGTTTTTATATCCTCCTCGTCCTGGTCACCATCGCCTTTGCCGCGGTGATCCTGCCGTTCTATTCGGCGATCTTCTGGGCGGTGGTGTTTGCGATCATCTTCTTTCCGCTCCATGCGCGGCTGGAGACTGCCCTCGGCGGCCGGCGCAACAGCGCAGCCGCACTTTCGGTGCTGATCTGCCTCGGCCTGGTCATCATTCCGGGTCTGGTCATTCTCAGTTCGCTGGTGCAGCAGGGCAACAAGCTCTACCAGAGCATCGAAAGCGGCCAGATCGACCTCCGCCTGCTGTTCCAGCAACTGATGGCGGCCTTGCCGGATTTCATCCGCGAGCGGATCGAGACGCTGGATCTTCAAGGCGTCGAGGAACTGCGCAGCCGCATCTCCTCGACATTGATGCAGGGCGGCAGCTTCTTTGCCGGGCGGGCGCTGAGTTTCGGGCAGAACACGCTGCAATTCTTCATCACCTTCGGCGTGATGCTCTATCTCCTGTTTTTCCTGTTCCGCGACGGCCGGTATCTGGCCGGCGCCATTCGCCGGGCGCTGCCGCTCAGCGATGCGCATACGCTTCGTTTCACCTCGAAATTCACCTCCGTGGTCCGGGCGACGGTGCGCGGCAACGTCATCATCGCGGTGCTGCAGGGAACGATCGGCGGCGTCGCCTTCTGGGCGCTGGGCATCGAGCCGGCGTTCCTGTGGGGCGTGCTGATGAGTGTCCTGTCCTTGCTGCCGGCGGTCGGCGCCGCCCTCATCTGGGCGCCTGCCGCCCTCTATCTCGCGCTCACCGGCGTGTGGATCAAGGCGATCATCCTCGTGGCGATCGGTGTCCTGGTCATCGGCCTGGTCGACAACTTTCTGCGGCCGCCATTGGTCGGCAAGGAAACGCGGCTTCCCGACTACGTCGTGCTGATCTCGACGATCGGCGGCATTGCCCTGATCGGCATCAACGGCTTCATCATCGGCCCGCTGATCGCAGCGCTTTTCATCTCGGCCTGGGGTATCTTCATCGAAGAGCGGGATACGCCTGCAACCGACATATAGCGGGTCTTCGCGACTGGAAGGGAGGCGAAAACCCGCTGTCCCTTTGCATCAGCCGCCGAAGAACAGGTTGGTGAAATAGCCGGAAAAATCCGGCTTTTCCGCCAGCACCTTGCCTTCACCGTCCTTGAGGATCTGCGATGTGAAGAGGTAATCGCCGATCGCCGTCATCTTGGCGGGATCGATGCGGCCGGTGATGCCGTCCGCCGTGCGGAAATAATGGCCGTCGATCAGGGCCTGCAGCGAGGCGCGCACGAAGGTGCGGTCGGTCAGCGCGTCCTTGCTGGCAGATACCAAGAGGTCCGTCGCCTCGTCGGGGTGATCGACCGCAAATTCATAACCCTTGCGTGTCGCCTCCACGAAGGCGCGGGCGGTGTCCGGATTGGCGGTGAGGTAGGCGTCGCTGGAGCCGATGAGGGCGGTATGTTCGTCCGGAACGCCGTAGTCGGCGTAGCGGAAGGCGCGTTGCGCCGCTCCTTCCAGCTCCGCCTTGACGCCTTCCCAGGTGTAGACCTCCAGGGTGAAATCCACCGCGCCGTTTTCCAGCGCCTGGTAGGCGGAGGTGCCGAGCGTCACGGTCTCGAACGTGCCCTTGCCGCCGTCATGGCGGATGATCGAGCCGATCAGCGCATTTTCCCAGGCGCTGCCGAAACCGCCATAGGTCAACCCGTCGAGATCTTTCGGGCTCTTGATGTCGCTGCGGTTGGCCTTGAACACCAGCCGGCCGGTCTCCGTCTGTGTGACGGCATAGGCGGCGACGAGATCGGCGCCGGCGGTGCGCTGGGTGAACAGGCCGATCGAGCCGAGAATGCCGAAATCGGCGACATGGTTGGCGACCAGCGTCGCCGCCGAGGTATCGGTGTAGGGCAGGATTTCCACGTCAAGGCCGGCATCGCGGTAAAATCCCATGTCACGGGCGATGAACAGGCCGATGTGGTTGGTGTTCGGCGTCCAGTCGAGCGCGACGGTGACCCGCGTGCTGTCCTGTGCTCTGAGCGGTACGGCGAGGAGGGCAAGGCCGGCGGCGGAGGCAAGCGCGGCGCGGCGGGTGAGGATCGGCATGGTCATGGCGAGGGTCCTTCATGGGGTTCGAGCAGGGTTTCGAGGATGAGGTTTTCGATGTCGGCGGCGTTGGTGCGCGCATTGTGCCGATGCCGCGGGCGAGGCAGGGGGACGCCGATCTCGCGGACGACCCGCGCCGGGCGCGGCGACAGCACGTAGATGCGGTCGGAGAGATAGACGGCTTCCCGCACGTCGTGGGTCACCAGCAGGACGGTCCAGCCATGGTGGGCACGCATCTCCTCGAGCCAGCGCTGCATGGCCGTGCGCGTCAAGGCGTCCAGCGCGCCGAACGGTTCGTCGAGCAGCAGCATCGGCCGGCCCTGCACAACGGTGCGCATCAAGGCGGCGCGCTGGCGCATGCCGCCGGAGAGTTCGGCCGGATAATGGTTTTCGAAACCGGCCAGCCCGAACTCGTGAAAGAAAGGGGCAACGATCGTTCGGGCCTGGCTGCGCCGCATGCCCTGCACTTCAAGGCCGAGCGTCGTATTGTCGATGATGCGCCGCCACGGCATCAGCGCGTCGCGTTGCGGCATGAAGGCGAAGGGTCTGGCATTGCGGTCGAGCGGCGCGCCGTCGAAAAACATCTCGCCGGCTCTAGGCGCCATCGCCCCGGTCAGCAGGCGGAAGAGGGTGGATTTGCCGGCCCCGGAGGGGCCGAGGATGGAAACGAACTCGCCGCGCCCGACGGATAGCGAGATATCGTCCAGAACCGGCATGTCGCCGTAGCCGCTGGAAATGCCGCGAAGCTCCAATCTCGGCGGCGTCATCGGCGGCCTCCGCGCCGGCCTTGCGTCCAGGGCATCGCGAGGCGCTGGACGAGCAGCGTCGCTGCAAACAGGACGAGGGTGAGGATGGCGCTGACCAGCACCGCGGCGAGCACGAGATCGGCGCGAAAATTGTTCTTGGCGTTGAGGATGTAGATGCCGAGGCCTTTGGCCGAGCCGGCATATTCGGCGAAGATCGCGCCGACCACCGCATAGGTGATGGAGATGCGCAGGCCGGCGAAAAAATAAGGCAGGGCGGAGGGCAGCCGGGCGAGCAGGAAGCGTTTCCAGCGCGGCGCGCCCATGGAGGCGAGAAGTTGTTCTATCTCCTCTTCCGTCGCCTCATACCCTTCGGTCAGCGCCACCAGCATCGGAAAGAAGGTCACGAGTGCGATCAGCAGGATTTTCGGTGTCAGCCCGAAACCGAACCACAGCACCACCAGCGGGGCGATCGCCACCAGCGGCAAGGTCTGGCTGATGATGAACACCGGAAACAGCGCCCGGCGCAGCGGCTGGAAGAAGTCGATCAGCACCGAAAAGACGAAAGCGGCGGCCAGCGAGCAGGCGAAACCGAGCAGCGTGGCGCGGATCGTCGGCAGCGTATTGTCCCAGAGCGCTTCCCGGTATTCATAGGCCTGGACAAGTACGCGCGAGGGCGCGGGCAGGGTCGTGGGCGAAATGCCGGAGAAGCGGGCATAGGCCTCCCAGGCCAAATACAGCAGCCCGACGGCGAGTATAGCCGGAAAGGCGCGTGCAAATGGCTGACGAAACGAGGCGGCGAGGCGCCGCAGGCGGGATGAGGCAAACATCGAACCAAACCGGAAAAGCGGCCGCAGCCCGCGCGTCAGAGCGGGGTGGGGCTGTTTGCGGAAACGGTGAGGTCGATGGTCACATGCCCGGCCGGCGGCCCGAAACGCACGAAGGCTTCATGCACCGTCGCGAAGATGGCGCCGGCATCGCCGCGCAGCTTGGTGCAGAAATTCTTCGACCGGTCGAAGACGCCGGACGATTTGATGAAATCGATGCAGCCGTAGATTTCGTCCATGTGCTGGTCAATGCCGAGCGTATAGAGCGAGAATTGCGCGGCGGTCGGCTGGCCGGAAACCGGGGTTTGGGCGACGGCAGCCAGTGCCTGCTGCTTGCGTTCGGCAAGCGGCGAAAGCGGTCCGCCGAGCGCCGGTGTCTGGCAGATTGGGTCGTCCGGTTCGCCGGGGCAGCCGCGCGATATGGTGGCATGCAGCACGGTATGGGTGCCGGTCTTGGCCGCGGCGACGAAGAGATCGCGCATCGCCGCAAACAGCACGTCCGGTGTGCCGACCAGCAGCGTCGAGACGTCGTCGGTCTCGATCCGCAGCCGGTCGCGATAGGGGTCCAATGCCGAAAGGGCATTCATGATGACGCCGATAAAATCATCGGACATCGGGTACAGGGAAATCTGTGCGCCTGAAAACATCGCTCGCCTCGCTCCGCTGGCATTATCCAGATCAGCTTGAGGGTCCACGGTCATGCGACCGAATCTCAGCCCCGGCAATACGGAGCACCCCTGTGTTCCTATTGCTTAGAACGGCGGGAGCCAGTTTGGCAAGCCCTGAATTTTGCATTTCTGCGACCGCCTGCGGGTGGCGATTGCACTGCTGGCCGAAAATCGCTAGTGCGGTTGGCATGACGGAGGATCATCGATGCCCCAAATGCCCGTGCCGAAGATCGCGCTGTTTTCCGGCGGCAGCGCCTGCCGCTCGATCAACATGGCGCTGGCGCGCAAGGGGCTCGACATCACCCGCATCGTGCCCGCCTGGGACAGCGGCGGCAGTTCGAAAACCATCCGGCAATCCTTCGATATCCTCTCGGTCGGCGATATCCGCCAGGCGCTGATGACCATGGCGCATGGCGAGGGGCGGGCGGGCGACGTCGTCAAGGTGTGCAATACGCGGCTGTCGGATGGGGCCGATCCCCGCGATGCCTTCTGCGAGTTCGAATTTTATGCCGAAGGCCGCCATCCGCTGCTGGAGCGCATGTCGCCGGGGTTGCGGGCCGCCATCCTCAACTATCTCAACCTGTTCCGCAGCCGCGCCGGCGAAAACTTCGATTACCGCAACGGCAGCATCGGCAACTTTATCCTCACCGGCGCCTATCTCGCCCACAACAAGGATATCAACACCGCCATCTTTGTGTTCCGCAAGATCTGCGGCATCGCCGGCAATGTCTGGCCCGCTTCACTGCAGAACGATATCGAGTTGCGCGCCGTCTTGAACAACGGCAAACAACTGCCGCAGCAACACCTGATCACGACGATGGGGGAGGCGGATTCGGCTGCCGGCATCGAGCGGATCGCCTTGATCGCGGGCAAAGCTTCGGCCGGCATCGCGGCAAACGGCGCGGTCGTTGAGGCGGTGCAGAAAGCCGATCTGATCGTCTTCGGGCCGGGGAGCTTCTACACCAGCATCCTGCCGCATTTGCTGATCGACGGCGTGGCCGAGGCGGTGGCCGGCAACATCCGTGCGGGCAAGGTGTTCGTCGGCAATATCCTGCAATGCCGGGAAACCCGCGGCTGCGACCTTGCCGATCTCCTCGGCAGTTTTGCCGCCACCTGGCGGAAACGTACCGGCGGGACAGCAGTGCCGCTGACGCATGTCGTCGCCAACCGGCAATTCCTGCCCTTCGAAAAGCGGCTGGGCTCGACGCCCTATGTGCCCAACGGCGCGATCCGCGAGATGTGCGCCGACCTCGGCGCCGAATTGCTGCTCGGCGAGTACGAAGATGCCTGGCAGCGCGGCCAGCATGACGGCGAGGCGGTCGCCGATATTCTCACCGGCCTTCTTCCGGCCTGAACCGGCGTCCAGGCAAATCTTATCTGAAGAAAATCTCGTTTGATTTCCGTCTCGTAGCGTTGCAGAAAGGCGGCCCGGAGGCAGGGACGCGACATGAAGACTGGGTGGAGCAGGAATGCGGAAGCGATCGTCTGGGTGACCATTGCGACGGCGTTGTTTTCGATCATCTTCGCCTCGGGCAAGTTTGCCGGTGAACTCGCCCCGCCGCTGCAGGTGAACGTCATGCGTTACATGGGCGGGGCTGCGACACTCATCGTGCTGGCCTCCTTCCAGCGCCAGAAACTGTCCTCCTATCGCAGCGGACGGCCGCTGTTTCATTTCATCCGCACGGTCTTCGGCGTTTCCGGCGGCCTGACCATCATCCAGTCCTCCACCGACATGCCGATCGTCGATGCGACGGCGATCAGCCTGCTCTACGTCGTTTTTGTCGTGCTGCTCGGGGTGATGATCCTCGGCGAACGCCTCGGCTGGCGGCATGTCGCCGGCATCCTCGCCTGTTTTGCCGGTGCTGCCCTCGTCGTCACCTCGCGCGGCGCCTTCCGGCATGTGGACGTCGCCTACATCGCCCCTGCGCTGCTTGCCCTGTTCGGGGCGCTGCTGCTGGCCGTCGAAGGCATCATGATCAAGCTGCTGGCGCAATCCGACCGGCCGATGGTGGTGATGTTGCATGTCAACATCTTCGGCCTGCTGCTGCTGGCGGTGCCCGCCTGGTTCGTCTGGCAGCCGGTAACGGTATGGCAGGCGCTGCCGTATGTGCTTCTCGGGCCGATGGGTATCGCCGCGCAATATTGCGTCATTCGTGGTTACCGCATGGCCGATCTTTCGGTCGTCGGCCCTGTGGATTACAGCTGGCTGATCTTCGCCTCGCTGATCGGGCTGTTGTTTTTCAACGAGATCCCGACCGTCGGCGTCGCGACCGGCTGCGCCTTCATCGTGCTTGGCGGCGTCGTGCTGGCGACGATCAAGCCGCGTCCGGAAAAACAATCGCTGTTCGAACTGCAGTAAATTCGCCGACTGCCCGAATATCTGCCGTTCGACGGCTTTCGAATGGAGCGATTTTCCGGTCCTGACCGGTGGCCGCGGTTGAACGAAGGCCGTCACAAGTTCCCCTCCCCGGCCGGGCGAATATCCCGGCCGGGGAGTCCATCATTTCAGATCAACGCTGCGAGGCAAGCTCCGCCTCGGCGAGATCGAGGGCGACGAGCAGACGGTCGAAGGCGAGGTCGATGGTCTCGCGGGTCCAGATCAGCGGCGGCGACATGATCAGCGTGTCGTCGGTGGCGCGGATCATCAGGCCGTTGGCGATGGCGTGGTCGCGCACCTTGGTGGCGGCCGAACCGCCCGGCTGGAAGCGGCTGCGATCCGCCTTGTCCTTGACGATCTCAATGCCGCCCATCAGGCCGACGGAGCGCGTTTCGCCGACCAGCGGATGCACGGCGATGCGCTTGGCGAGCTGTTCGGCGAGATAGGGACCGGTGTCGTTGCGGACGCGATCGACCAGGCCTTCCTCTTCGATGATCTCGATGTTCTTGAGACCGACGGCGCAGCAGACCGGATGGCCGCTATAGGTGTAGCCGTGATAGAACTCGCCACCCTTCTCCACCAGCGTCTTGGCGATCCGTTCGCCGACCAGCAGCGCCGAAAGCGGCTGGTAGCCGGAGGTCAGCGCCTTGGCGGTGGTGATCGTGTCGGCCTCGATGCCGAAGGTGGTTGCCGCAAACCATTCGCCGGTACGGCCGTAGCCGGTGATCACTTCGTCGAGCATCAGCAGGATGTCGTATTTCTTGCAGATGCGCTGGACTTCCGGCCAGTAGCTCGCCGGCGGGATCTTGACGCCGCCCGCACCCATGATCGGCTCGCCGATGAAGGCGGCTACCTTGTCGGCGCCTGCCGCCAGGATGGCATCCTCGATTGTCCGTGCCGCGCGCAGGCCAAAAGCCTCGTCGCTTTCGCCTGGTTCGGCCAGTTCATAGGCGTAGGGTGCCATGACGTGCACGATGTTCGGCACGGCACCGCCCAGTTGCTTGTGCATGTGCGACATGCCGCCCAGCGAGGCGCCGGCGACGGTCGAGCCGTGATAGGCGTTCTGCCGCGAGATGATGATGTTCTTCTCCGGCTTGCCTTCCAGCGCCCAGTAGTGGCGCACCAGCCGCAAGGCCGTGTCGTTCGATTCCGAGCCGGACGAACCGAAGAACACCTGTTCGATGTTCGGCGGCGCGATTTCGGCGATCTTGGCCGAAAGCTGCACCGGCGACGGCGTGGCGCATTTGAAGAACGAGTTGTAGTAGGGCATCTCGCGCATCTGCTCGGCGGCCACGTCGGCCAGCTCGTCGCGGCCGTAGCCGATGTTGACGCACCAGAGGCCGGCCATGGCGTCGAGGATTTCGGTGCCCTCGCTGTCATAGATGAACGGCCCCTCGCCGCGCACGATCATCCGCGAACCGGCGTTGCGCAGTTCCTTGTGGTCGGTGAAAGGATGCAGGTAATGCGCAGCATCGAGTTGCTGCAGTTCCTGCAGCTTGTACTTGTGATTGGTGATGTTCATTGTTGTGTCCTTGCGTCTTTGGTCTTGGTGAAAACAAGGTCAAAGGCAGGGATGGGGCGAATAGCCGATGCGGGCGCAGAGCCGTAAAAGTTCGGCATGGAGCGTCCGCGCCGAAGGCGTGGAAACGAACTCATCCCGGATCCTTACGATTCTCTCCATGGTGCTTTCTTCGCGAAACGGCGCGTTGTCGTTAGATCCGGCGCTGGTTGCGCCGTGTCTTCCCCTTGATGCGGCGGCGCTTGGCCACACGTTCCGAGAGGAACGATATAACGCCGCCGTCGATCGCACAATCCGGTTCTCGAAAATCCCGTCGGCTGTTTCTCAGACGATCGCCTCGATGAGGAATGGTCCCGGCCGCCGCAATGAGGCATCGAAGGCGTGCCGGAAGGCCGAGATGCTGTCGACCCGTACGGACTCGACGCCCAGCCCCTTGGCGAGGCTGACCCAGTCGACGGCGGGGTCCTTGAGTTCGAGCATGCGCCGCGCATTCGGCCCGGCCTGCTCGACGCCGACATTGCGCAACTCGCCTTCAAGGATGCGATAGGCCTGATTGGCAAAAACGATGGTCACGACGTCGAGTTTTTCGCGTGCCTGCGTCCACAGCGCCTGCACCGTGTACATGCCGCTGCCATCCGCCTGCAGGCCGATCACCTTGCGGCCGGGGGCGCCCACGGCCGCGCCGGTCGCCAGCGGAATGCCGATGCCGATGGCGCCGCCGGTGATGGCGAGATAGTCGTGCGGTGCGGAATGTTGCGAATGGGAGAAGAAGGATCGCGCCGAGGTCAGCGCCTCGTCGCAGATGACGCTGCCTTCCGGCATCATCTGCGCGACGAGCATGGCGATCACCTCCGATGACAAGGTGCCGTCGGGGATCGTGCCTTCGTCGCGGTGCGGCGCGGCAATGCCGGCCCGTTGCGCCGTGCCGCCGCCGACCGCTTCGGCCAGACGCGAAAGGGCGTCGGGCAGATCCTGATCCGGCGTGGCGAGCGTCACGATGCGGCAATCCTCCCGCGCCAGTCGGCCGGGCTTGCCGGGATAGGCGAAGAAACCCACCGGATCCTTGGCGCCGACCAGGATCAGCGCATCGAATTCCTTCAGCATCTCGATGGCGAGGTCTATCGGATAGGGTATGCGGTCGACGGCCACCCGCCCTGCCCCGCGCTCGATGCGGGCATTCGAGGTTTCGGTCAGCAGCGCCACGTCGGCGACGGCGGCGATGCTGCCGGCAATGGCAAGCGGCTTCTGCCGCAAGGACCGGCCGCCGAGCAAGAGCCCCACCCTCGCGCCGGACCGCAGCACGCGGGCGGCTTTGGCGACGGCCTCGTCCGTTACGCGCTGCGGCGCAATGGCCTCGACACGCTTGACCGCCTGCGGCGGCGCCGGGCTCCAGGCGCAGTCGGCCGGCAGGATCAGCGTGCTGATGCCGGGCGGCGAGACCGCGTGGCGAATGGCCTCCGCCGCATCGGCCGAAAGCGTGGCGGCATTGCGAACCTTGCCGACCCAGTCACACATCGGCCTCGCCAGGCTGCCGATATCGCTGGTCAGCGGCGCATCGTGCACGAGATGATAGGTGGCATGGTCACCGACGACGTTGACCATCGGCGTGCGGGCGCGCCGGGCATTGTGCAGGTTGGCAAGCCCGTTGGCGAGGCCGGGGCCGAGATGCAGCAGTGTCGCCGCCGGCTTGTCCGCCATGCGGGCGTAGCCGTCCGCCGCCCCCGTCACCACGCCTTCCGACAGGCCGAGCACGCAGCGCATACGCGGATTGCGGTCGAGTGCCGCGACGAAATGCATCTCCGAAGTGCCTGGATTGGCAAAACAGACGTCGATGTCGTTGGCGAGCAGGCTTTCGCAGAGAATATCCGCACCGTTTGGCTGCGACATGTATTTTCCTCCATGCATGTCCTCGGGGTTCGGAGCTAACCTAGTCGCGGGGCCTTTGATTGCACAGGGGGCGAACGGGAATATTGACGGTTCAAACCGCCGTCAGCCTCTCGGGCAGCAGCGATGTGTCCGCCACGGAGGCCAGGAAACTGGACAGGCTTGCCGAACGCAGCGGCACGAAGGGCTTTTCATGCTCCTGGCAGAGCCGCTTGACCATGCCGGCTGCGGCATGGCTGATGCAATCGACCGGGAAAAACGCAGCCTTCGCCTGGCTGACAAGGCCCGGCAGCAGCGAATTGTTGTCCTCGATGCCGCCGTCATGGGTCAGCAAGGTCACGCCCTGCCGGGATGCGAGGCTGCGCAGGCGATCGAAGAGATTGCGCCTGCCACCGACGTAAAGAACCGGAATCCCCTGCTCTTCGGCGGATAACGCCTCCTTCTCCGGGCTTGCTTCCCGCGCCAGCATCTCTTCGAGAAAGGCGATGGAACGCTCCATTTCGCTGTTCTGGCGTTCTGCCAGCTGCAGGCGTTTTTCGGTTTCCCGCAATTGCGCCTCGGCATCCATTGCCCGCTTGCGCTCGTTGTCGGCCCTTGCCGTTTCCGTCTGCAGGGTTTCGCCTGCGTCATCCGGCCTGCTGCGCGGTTCTTCCGTCGCGTCGACGCGCGCCTGCGCCTGGATGAGCGAAGCCTCCAGGGCCTCTATCTGCTGGAGCAGACTGTCGCGTTCCGTGGCAGCAAGGCCGAGTCGTTCCTCCTGGCGCCGGATCTTGGCCGCTTGTGTATCGAGTTCCGCCTGCAGCGTGCGCAGGCGGGCGATGTCGAGCCGGTTGGAACTGCCCACGAGATGCGAAAGCATATGCACCTCGCCGAAAACCTCCTGCAGCAAAGGCTGATCGGTCGCCGGATGGCTGACCACGGCCCAATAGGCGCCGGCGATTTCGCCGCGTTCCAGGCACTCCAGCCAAAGCTGCCGGATGTCGTCCGGATTGGAAAGCCTGGCAAAGCGCTTGATCATCACGTCGTGCCGCCGGTCGAGCGCCTTGTTGAGCAGCTTTCCCGCAAGGTCGCGTTGCCCGGCCGCCCGGACGCCGCGGCTGTGCAGCACATGGTCGCTGGCGCGCTTGAGGTCGGTGTCATCCAGCTTGGCAAGCACTTGACGCAATTCTGTTGTCGTCAGGCAGGTGCCGACGATCGAGCAATGGAAGGTCGGCGATATGTCCCATGTCTTGCGCCGCAGGTTGCGACCGGCGTCCTGCACACCGCTCGCCGGGGAGGATGGGACGGGCAGGCTCAAGGCGTTCATGAATACCGGCTGGCCGTGCTTGTAACTTGCCAGAAGAGACATGGGGCTTTCCATTCGTTATATTTCATGAAATATTACGCTAGTCCGCAAACACCGGACGAGCAAGGCCGTTGTCGAAAATTTACGACCGGAGAGCCGGAGGCCTGGAGGAGGCCGCTATCTCAGGATTGCGACAGTTTGCGCCATGAAAATTTACGCGCGTCGCATGCCATCCATTGGTCGAATTGAAAAACGAGACTTTATTCTGCAAAAGAATATGCTCAGTTCCGTTGGGAGGAGCCGATGCACGAACAGACTGCACATGCGGATCATGTCTATGCCTCCGCGCAGCAGAGCTCAGCCGCTGCGAGTTCGCCGATCGTTGCTTCATGGCGGCGGTGCATGACCATGCACCAGCTGGCCCCGGAGGATCAGCGCGTCCCGCTGCGGCTGATGGAGCAGGAATTCCGCCTGGCCCGCGAGGAGGCGGAACAACTCGTCGCCCACGCCACGGATGAACTCGATCGCCTGTTCGCCACTTTCGGCAAGGGCGGTTGCTGCCTGCTGCTCACTGATCGCAGCGGCATCGCGCTGGAGCGCCGGGGGGCTGCCGGCGACGACCGTGAGTTCCGTTCGCTCGGCCTGTGGACCGGCTCGGTCTGGACCGAAGCCAGCATCGGCACCAACGGCATCGGCACGGCGCTTGCGGATGAACGCGCGGTCAGCATTTTCCGCGACCAGCATTTCTTCTCGTCCAACATCCGCCTCAGCTGCACCACGGCGCCGATCCGAGATCATCGCGGCCAGATCTTTGCCGCGCTCGATATCTCGACCTGCCGGGACGACGTCAACGAGATGACGCTGGCGATCCTGTCGCAGACGGTGCGCGATGCGGCCACGCGTATCGAGCTCAATGTGTTTCGCAGCGCCTTTCCGGGCGCGCGGTTCGTGATGTTGCCGTTCGGCGCCAATTCCGCCGCAGCACTTCTGGCCGTGGACCGGCACGACCTGGTGATCGGCGCCACGCGCGCGGCGCGCCTCACCCTGAAGCTGGACGACAAGCGCATCGCCGCCGGCCTGCCGGCCGCCGACGTGCTGCAGGAAAGCCGCGCGCCGGGTGCCGACCTCATCGAAGCCGAACGGGCGGCCCTGCTGCAGGCGCTGTCGCGCAACAACGGCAATGTTTCGCGTTGCGCCGCGGCACTCGGCATCAGCCGGGCGACGCTGCACCGCAAGATGAAAAAACTCGACCTGCATTGACGTTTCCGCGCAGCCGGGGTGTCGCAGCCCTGCGACACTGTGCAATGCGGTATGGCCTCGGGGTGCTGGTTCCAAACCCCGGAAACGCGCAGATTTCCTCCATCGGTTCACTCGAACCCGATCCATCTCAGGGAGGATGACATGCTGCATCAGAAAATCGTCGAATCTCCGTTCAAGCTGAAATACGGCAACTTCATCGGTGGCGACTGGCGCGAACCGATCGGCGGCCGCTATTTCGAGAACACCACGCCGGTGACCGGCGGCAAGCTGTGCGATATTCCGCGTTCCGACGAAAACGACATCAACGCCGCGCTGGACGCTGCCCATGCCGCCAAGGAAAAATGGGGCCGCACATCGGCTGCGGAACGCTCCAACATCCTGATGAAGATCGCCCAGCGCATGGAGGACAAGCTGGAGGTTCTGGCGCAGGCCGAGACCTGGGACAACGGCAAGCCCATCCGCGAGACCATGGCCGCCGACATCCCGCTGGCGATCGACCATTTCCGCTATTTCGCGTCCTGCATCCGCGCCCAGGAAGGCTCGATCGGCGAGATCGACCACGATACCGTCGCTTATCATTTCCATGAGCCGCTCGGTGTCGTCGGCCAGATCATTCCGTGGAATTTCCCGATCCTGATGGCGGCCTGGAAGCTCGCCCCGGCGCTCGCCGCCGGCAACTGCGTCGTGCTGAAGCCTGCCGAGCAGACGCCGGCCTCCATCCTCGTCTGGGCCGAGATCGTCAGCGACCTGCTGCCGCCCGGCGTGCTCAACATCGTCAACGGCTTTGGCCTCGAAGCCGGCAAGCCGCTCGCCACCAGCCCGCGCATCGCCAAGATCGCGTTCACCGGCGAAACATCCACCGGCCGGCTGATCATGCAGTATGCCAGCCAGAACCTCATTCCGGTGACCCTGGAACTCGGCGGCAAGTCGCCCAACATCTTCTTTGCCGACGTTGCGGCGGAAGATGACGACTTCCTCGACAAGGCGCTCGAAGGTTTCGCGATGTTCGCGCTGAACCAGGGCGAGGTCTGCACATGCCCCAGCCGGGCGCTCATCCAGGAATCGGTCTATGACCGCTTCATGGAAAAGGCCGTCAAGCGTGTCGAGGCGATCAAGCAGGGCAACCCGCTGGATTCGGCAACGATGATCGGCGCCCAGGCGTCCAGCGAGCAGCTGGAAAAGATCCTCGCCTATCTCGATATCGGCAGGCAGGAAGGAGCGGAAGTCCTCACCGGCGGATCGCGCAACGATCTCGGCGGCGATCTCTCGGGCGGTTTCTACGTCAAGCCGACGATCTTCAAGGGCCACAACAAGATGCGTGTGTTCCAGGAGGAGATTTTCGGGCCTGTGGTCTCCGTCACCACCTTCAAGGACGAGAAGGAAGCCCTCGAAATCGCCAACGATACGCTCTATGGCCTCGGCGCCGGCGTTTGGACCCGTGATGGCAACCGCGCCTATCGCTTCGGCCGGGAAATCCAGGCCGGCCGCGTCTGGACCAATTGCTATCACGCCTACCCGGCCCACGCGGCCTTCGGCGGATACAAGCAGTCGGGCATCGGCCGCGAAACGCACAAGATGATGCTCGACCACTACCAGCAGACGAAGAACATGCTGGTCAGCTACAGCCCGAAGGCGCTCGGATTCTTCTGAGCCGCCAGAGTGTGGTTTTTGCAATTCCGCCTCTCCCCTCCCCCGGGGAGAGGCGATTTTGATGGCGCATGGCGGAGGAGGACGACATAGAAGCGACTGTCAACGGCGAACCGCGGGTGCTGGCGACCGACGCCGCCCTCGCCCTGATCGACGAAATCCGCAGCGACTATCCGGAGATTCTGTTCCACCAGTCCGGCGGCTGTTGCGACGGCTCGTCGCCGATGTGTTATCCGGCCAACGAATTCCGCGTCGGCGAGACCGACGTGAAGCTCGGCGAGATCGGCGGCGTGCCGGTCTATATCAGCGGCAGCCAGTTCGAGGCATGGAAACACACGCAATTGATCATTGACGTCGTGCCCGGCAGGGGCGGCATGTTCTCGCTGGACAACGGCCGCGAAAAACGTTTCCTCACCCGCTCCCGCCTGTTCGGCGGCGGAGAAGCCTGCGCCGTTCCCGGCGCCCGGTAACCGCATCCATTCCAGTCATTCGGCCGCGGCAGGCAGGCGCTCGACGTTGGTTGCCGGCTCTTCGTGCCTTGCCGAATTGCGCCCGACCAGCGAATAGACCATCGGCACCACGAACAGCGTCAGGATCGTGCCGAGCGACATGCCGCCGACGATGACCCAGCCGATCTGCTGGCGGCTTTCGGCCCCTGCTCCATGCGCGATCGCCAGCGGCACGGCACCGAGCACCATGGCGCCGGTGGTCATCAGGATCGGCCGCAGGCGCAGGGTCGCCGCCTCGATGACGGCGGTCAGGCGCGGATTGCCGGCCTCCTGCTGCTGGTTGGCGAATTCGACGATCAGGATGCCGTGCTTGGTGATCAGGCCGACCAGCGTCACCAGGCCGATCTGCGAATAGACGTTCAGCGAGCCGCCGGCGAAATAGAGTGCGGCCAATGCGCCGGTCATCGACAGCGGCACCGAGATCATGATGATCAGCGGATCGCGGAAACTTTCGAACTGGGCGGCAAGCACGAGATAGATGAAGCCGAGCGCCAGGACGAAGACAATGGCAAGGCTTTGCCCCGCCGCCCGGAATTCGCGGCTCTGGCCGGAGACATCCGTCTGCACGCTGTCCGGCAGCACCTCGCGCGCGGCATTTTCCATGAAGGTCAACGCCTCGCCGGTGGAGGTGCCGGGGGTCAGGTTGGCGGAGACAGTCACGGCCCGCAGCTGGTTGAAACGGCGCAACTCCTGCGGCGCGACGCTTTCCTTGACGGTGACGAGGTTGGAAAGCTGAACCATCTCGCCCGACGGCGACTTGAGGAAGATTGTCGACAGCGTCGAGGGCGAGGCCCTGTCTTCGGCGGCCAGCTGCACATAGACGTCGTATTGCTCGCCATCCGTCTCGAAGCGGGTCACCTGGCGGCCGCCGAGCAGCGTTTCCAGCGTGCGGCCGACGACGGAAATATCGATGCCGAGATCGGACGCCTTTTCGCGATCGATGTCGATCGTCATTTCCGGCTTGTTGAGCTTGAGGTCGGTATCGACGTTGGTCAGGCCGGGATAATCGGCGATCCGGTCGAGGAACCGGCGCGTCAACTGGTCGAGTTCTTCATAGGTGCCGGAACTCTGCAGCACGAATTCGATCGGCCGGGCATTGCTCGACGTGCCGAGCGACGGCGGATTGTTGGAGAAAGCATTGACGCCGGCAATGCGCCGGAGCTCCGGCAATATCGAGGCAACCAGTTCCTGCTGCCGCTTGTCGCGGGCATCCCACCCCTTCAGGCGGCCGAAGACCAGGAAGCGGTTGACTTCCGGCATGCCGTTAATCGTCTGGATGCTGTCGACCTCGGTGATCGGTTTCAGCAGTTCCTCGACCTGTTTCGAATAACGCTCCGTATAGGCAAGCGTCGAGCCTTCCGGTGCCGTGCCCATGACACGGATGACGCCGCGATCCTCGATCGGTGCCAGTTCCTGCGGCAGCTTCATGTAAAAATAGACGCTGCCGCCGGCCACCACCAGGGCCAGAAGGGCGACCAGCGGGCGGATGCGTAGCGAGGCGGTCAGCAGGCTACGATAGCCGTTTTCCAGCCCGGTCAGGCCGCGCTCGATGAAGGAGGAGATCCGTCCGGGCTTCGCCTCGTGGCGCAGCAGCCGCGAACACATCATCGGCGTCAGCGTCAGCGCCACGAAGCCGGAAACGATGACCGCACCGGCCAGCGTCAGCGAGAATTCCAAAAACAGCCGTCCCGTGCGGCCGGCGGCGAAGGCGACAGGTGCGTAGACGGCGGCAAGCGTCAGCGTCATGGCAATGACGGCGAAGCCGATTTCGCGCGTGCCCTTGAGCGCCGCCTGGAACGGCTTCATGCCCTCTTCGATATGCCGGAAGATGTTTTCCAGCACCACGATGGCATCATCGACGACAAGCCCGATCGCCAGCACCATGGCCAGCAGGGTCAGCGTGTTGATACTGAAACCCAGCGCATACATGATGGCGCAGGTGGTGATCAGCGAAATCGGGATGGTGACGATCGGGATGATCGAGGCGCGCAGCGACCGCAGGAAGACGACGATGACGATCAGCACGAGGATGATGGCCTCGACGATCGTCGAATAGACGCCGCCGATCGCCTTTTCGATGAAGACGGAATTGTCGTTGCCGATGGCGCCGGTCATGCCATCGGGCAGGTTTTCGTTGATGCCGGGCAGGATGGCGTTGACGCCGGCGGAAACATCCAGCGGATTGGCCACTGCCTGCTTGATGATGCCGACGACGATGGCGCTTTCGCCGTTGAAGCGGCCGGCCCGCCGTTCGTCGGCGGCGCCGAGTTGTACCCGGGCAACCTCGCTCAGGCGGACCAGCGTGCCGCCGTCGCGCTTGACGATGACGTTTTCGAATTCCTTGACCGTGCTCAGCGCCGTCTTCGACAGCACGGTGAACTCGCGATCGTTGCTCTCCAGGCGGCCGGCCGGGATTTCGACGTTCTGGGAGCGCAGCGCGTTTTCGATCTCCTGCACCGTCAGCCCGAGGGCGGCCAGCCGTTCGCGATCGATCCAGATGCGCATGGCATAGCGCCGCTCGCCGTAGATCTGCACGTCTGCCACGCCGGTGACGTTCTTGAAGCGGTCGACGATGTTGCGGTCGACATAGTCGGTCAGCTCCAGCGGCGACATGTTGTCGTTGCGGAAGACGACGAAGACCACCGGCTGCGCATCGGCTTCGACCTTGGAGATGACCGGCTCGGTGATCTCGTCGGGAAGGCGCTGGCGCACGCGGCTGACGCGGTCGCGGACATCGCTGGCGGCAACGGCGGGGTCGATTTCGAGGCGGAAGCGCACGGTGATGCGGCTCGATTCCGCCCGGCTGTTGGATTCCAGCACATCGATGCCCTCGATGCCGGCAATCGACCCTTCGAGGACCTGCGTCACCTGGCTTTCGATGATGCTGGCGGAGGCGCCGGGATAGCTGGTGACGACCGAGACCACCGGCTCGTCGATACTGGGATATTCACGCACGCTGAGGCGATCGTAGGAAACGATGCCGACCAGCAGCATCAGCAGGCTCAGAACCGTCGCGAAGACGGGACGACGGATACAGAGTTCCGAGAATCCCATGAAGCGCTCCTCAGCTTGCCGATGCCTGCGGCGCGGCGCCGTTGACGATATCGACCGCGGCACCCTTGCGCAGGCGCGCCTGGCCGGCAACCACCACGGTTGCGCCGGGGACGAGGCCTTCGAGTTCGACGATGCCGGCCTTGCGGCCGGTAATGGTCACCTTGTTTTCCTGCGCCTTGCCATCGACGATGGTCCACACCAGGCGATCCTGCCCGCGGGCGACGATGGCCGCTTCCGGCACCGTCACGACCTTTTTCTGATCCATGCCCTTGATCAGGATGCGGGCGAACAGGCCGGGACGCAGGGTCAGATCGTCATTCGGCAGGCGCGCGCGGATGCTGACGGCGCGGCCGTTGACATCGACCATCGGATCGATCGCATAGATCGTGCCGGTGAACGCCTTGCCGGGCATGGCATCGACGGAGATCTCCACCTCCTGGTCGACGCGGACCTGCTGCAGGTTGGTTTCCGGCACCTTGAAATCGACCTTGAGCACATTGATCTTCTCGATATTCACCAGCGGCGTGCCGACGGCGACGTAGCTGCCGACGGATACGCGCCGCAGGCCGACGACCCCGTCGAAAGGAGCGGCGATATCCAGCTTGGCCAGTTGCACGCGCTGTGAATTCAGCAGCGTCGTGGCGGTGTTGCGCTCGGCCAGCGCCGTGTCGAGTTCGCGCGCAGTCCCGGTGCCGTTGCCGGCCATGCGCTGTGCCCGGTCGTAATTGCTGGTGGCCAGGTCGAGCCGCACCTTGATTTCGTCTTCCGATGCCCTGGCGAGCGAGTTGTCGAGGCTGACGAGGATGTCGCCGGCCTTCACCGGGCGGCCTTCGTCGAAGCGGATGGCCGCAACGCGACCGGCGACTTCCGGCGCAAGCTGCACGGATTCATCGGATTGCAGCGTGCCGATGGCATTGATGTCGGTGGTCGCGATCGTTTCTTCTGCGGTGGAAACCTCGACCGCCGTCGCAGATGGCGTCCGGTTCGCCGGCTGGCTGGCTGTCGCCGGGGCCACGTCGAGCACGGAACTCGCGTCGATCCAGCGGAAATGCACAGCGGCGCCGCCGGCCACAGCCGCCAGCACGATCAGGAACAACCCTGTCACGACCTTCATCATGACCTACCTCGTCATTTTGCAACGCACCATCACGCCTATAGTCACAGCAATGGAGCAAAAGTGGAAATTAAAGTTTAGTAATAAGATCACGGACCGATCACGCAATTGTGCGATGCAGCAGGGTCGGAGGTGCGAAAAATGGAGCTGGACGGGGTATTCGCTTATCCTTTCCTCCGGGCGGAAACGGGCAGATACCGATTCGTGCCGGCCGCATTCGCAGAACGCCAGACATCGTCTTTGGTTCAAACCGGCGCATTTATGGCAACGCTACATGATGGACATGTTTACGTCGGTCGCTGGATGCTCAGAATAAAGGAGAAAATTGCCTGGGTCCATCGGCTGCCAAATCCGGCCACCCGTCACGCGGCGGGGGAATAAACCGAAGCAGCGACGGTGCGGTTCCTGCCGCCGGACTTGGCGCGGAACAGCGCCGCATCGGCGCGTGTCACAAGGGTAGTGACCGGGCCGTCCTGCGGCGACGAGGCCGCGCCGACGGAAATCGTCACCGAGCCGAGAATGCGTCCACGATGCGAGAAGGGTGTTGCGGCGATCTGCTCGCGAAGGCGCTCGGCAAGCTCCAGCCCCTGCGCCTCCGTCGCTTGCGGCAGCAGCACGGTGAATTCTTCCCCGCCGAAACGGAACACCTTGCCCGCCTTGCCGACGGTATCGCGCATGATCTGCCCGACATGCTGCATGACGACATCGCCGGCATCGTGGCCATAATTGTCGTTGAAACGCTTGAAGTGGTCGATGTCGATCATCAGGCAGGCGACCGCTTCGTCCCGGTTGTCACGTGCCAGATGGTTCAGTGCTTCGTCCAGGCTGCGGCGGTTCAGGAGGCCGGTCAGGGCATCGCTGGTGGCGAGGCTGGTCAGCCTTTCGCGCAATTGCAGGTTTGCGGTGGCGAGGCCGATGTTTTCCGCGATCAGTTCGAGGTAAAGCCGCGAGGCCTCGTTGACGCCCTGATGCCCTTCCCTCTCCTCGAAATACAGCAGCCCGATCGTATCGCCCTGCGCCATCAGCGGCACACACAGGCCGGCCGTGACGTGGTTGTCGAGATGATGGCAGGGAATGTCGTCGTGGGCGCTGTTGCTGATATGCGCATGCCCCCGCCGCAATGCCCAACAGGCGTCGGGGGCAAAGGTTTCGCTGCAATGCTGCGGCTCGAGCCAGGTGCCGATCCGGAAGAGCGAGGTCCTGCCGTCGTTCATCACGTAGAGATGCCCGGCGAGGTTCGGGAAGATCTGCGGCGCAAAACGCGAAACGATATCCGCCAGTTCCTGCCGGTTCTGGCATGCCTGCAGGCGGTGCATCATCTGCAGGATGAGATCCTTGGTCTGCTGGTCCTGCCGGCGTTCGGCGTCCATACGGTCGCGCTCGATGCCGTTGGTGCGGAAGATCTGGATGGCCTGGTGCATGTCACCGATTTCATCCTGGCGGCGATCGATTGGAACATCGACCGTATAATCCTGGTTCGCAAGCCGCCGGACGATGCCTGTCATCCGCGTCAGCGGCATGGAAATCCGCCGTTTGAGGATGAAGTAGAGCACGCCAAGGAACAGCGCGGCAGTGAGGGCCAGCATGACCTTGGCAGCAAGTCCGAGCCAGTCGCTGCGGATACGGGCGACTTCCAGCGCCTGTCCGGTCCGCGCGTTCGTCAACGTCGAGAACTGCTCGACCTGGCCGAGCAGCAGGGCCTGAAGACGTTCGTGCTCGGGGCCGAACAACAATTGCCTGGCGCCGGAAACGTCGTTTCGCCTGTAGGCCGCGACGGCGGCCTGTTCGGTGCTGTCCAGCGCGTCTGCGGCGGCGCCGACGGACTGCAGGACACGCAGTTCTTCGTCCGAGGCGCCGAATTCTTTTATGCGCTCGATGGTATGTTCAAGATTTCGCTCTTCGTTTTCCTTGGCGGCGAACGCTTCGAAATGGCGTTCGTGGCCGCGGATGACGTAGAGACGCGCTTCGTCGGTGCGTTCTTCCGCCACCAGCGCCAGATGTTTTGCAAGGCCGTCCAGGGCCAGATGCTGTTCGACGGCGATGCGTTCCTGGTTGGCGCTGTTTGCAGACAGCATGAAGGCCGCGCCGGACAATGCCGTCAGCAGAACCGTGAAGCCATAAGCCCAATTGGTGATCTCGTTTATGCGCATGCTTGCAATTTATAAGTCATGGGCATTGAGAGAGACTTAAGGCAAAAGTATATGCGCCGGCGCTGTCAGGCCCTTTCTTCCCAAATCCGGGCAAGTTCGACGATGGTGGCGACCGCCTTTTCCATATCCTGGCGGCTGACCCACTCCAGCGGCGAATGAAAGGCATGGCCGCCGGCGAAGATGTTGGCGCAGGGCAGGCCCATGAAGGAGAGGCGCGAGCCATCGGTGCCGCCGCGGATGCTGCCGCGCACCGGTGTCATCCCGGCCCGCCGGATCGCCTCCACGGCGTTGTCGCTGATCTCGGGATGGCGATCGAGGATCGCTTTCATGTTGCGATATTGCTGCCGCACGGCAAAACTGTAGGAAGAGCCGGGATAGGCCTGCATTACGCCCTTGACGATGTCTTCGAGCAGCGCTTCCTTGTCTGCCAGCCCTTCTTCCACGAAATCGCGGACGATCAGGCTGATTTGCGCCTTCTTCATCGATCCCTTGATGTCGGTCGGGTGGATGAAGCCTTCCCTGCCTTCGGTGGCTTCCGGAGAAAGGTTTTTCGGCAAGGCCGCGACGATCTCGCCGGCGATCTTGATGGCGTTTTCCATCTTGTCCTTGGCGAAGCCGGGATGGATGGCGACGCCCTGGATGGCGATCTCGACGCCATCGGCGGAAAACGATTCGTCCTCGACATGCCCGGCCGTTTCACCGTCCATGGTATAGGCAAACCGGGCACCGAGCTTTTCGATGTCGACCTTGTCGACGCCGCGGCCGATCTCTTCGTCCGGCGTGAACAGGACCTTGATCGTACCGTGCCGGATGTCGGGATTGCCGATGAGGACCTGCATGGCTGTCATGATCTCGGCGATCCCGGCCTTGTCGTCGGCGCCGAGCAGCGTCGTGCCGTCCGATGTCACGATGTCGTTGCCGATCTGGTCGCGCAGCGCCGGGTTCTCCGCGACCCGGATGACCTGCTGCGGGTCTGCCGGCAGCCGGATATCGCCGCCGGCATAGTTTCGAACGACCTGCGGCTTGACGCCGGTTCCGGTGAAATCTGGCGCCGTGTCCATATGTGAGCAGAAGCAGATGACGGGCACCGTCTTGTCGCTGTTGGAGGAAAGCGTCGCATAGACATAACCGTGCTCATCGAGATGGGCGTCGGTTAGGCCAATGGCCTGCAGTTCCGCCACCAGGATGCGTGCCAGGTCCTTCTGCTTCTCCGTCGAGGGCTGCGCCGGCGAATCCGGGTCGGATTGCGTATCGACAACCACGTAGCGGAGGAAACGATCGAGAACGGTGTCGGTCATGGCTATTCTCCTGTATTCACAGCGTTTTTGTGCGACGTGGATTACGGCCGCTGCTCCAGAAGCGTCGGCGGCTCCTGCTCCGCCTGGGCATCGTGAAGCTTGCGGTAGAGCCCGCCGCGCAGCGTCACCAGTTGCGAATGCGTTCCCTGCTCGATGATCGCGCCGCGATCGACGACGAGGATGCGGTCCGCCCGGACGATGGTGGCGAGCCTGTGGGCGATCACCAGCGTCGTGCGGCCCTTCGACAGTTCCGCCAGGGATGCCTGGATGGCGCGTTCCGTCTCGGTGTCGAGCGCCGATGTCGCTTCGTCGAGGATGAGGATCGGCGGGTTCTTCAGGAAGATGCGGGCGATTGCCATGCGCTGTTTCTGGCCGCCGGACAGCTTGACGCCGCGTTCGCCGATCATCGTGTCGAGACCGTCGGGAAGCGCGGTGATGACGTCGTCGAGGCGGGCGCGGCGGGCGGCGTCCCATATTTCCTCTTCTGTGGCGTCGAGCCGACCGTACGCGATGTTTTCGCGGATGGTGCCGGCAAACAGGAAGACATCCTGCTGGACGATGCCGATATTGCTGCGCAGCGATTTCAGCGCCACATCGCGGATGTCGACGCCGCCGATGCTGATGGCACCGCCGGTGACGTCATAAAACCGCGGCAGCAGCGAGCACAGCGTCGTCTTGCCGGCGCCGGAGGGGCCGACGAAGGCCACCATCTCGCCGGCCTTGATCGACAGGTTGAGATTGTCGAAGATCGGGCGCTTGTCGCTGTAGCCGAAACGGACGCCGTCGTAACGGATATCGCCTTCGAGCCGCCCGACCATCCTTGCCTCCGGCCGGTCGGTGATTTCGGGCTTCTGCGCCAGGAACTCTAGGTATCGCTGGAAACCGGCAATGCCCTTCGGATAGGTCTCGATGACCGAGCTGATCTTCTCGATCGGCCGCAGGAAGACGTTGACCAGCAGCAGGAAGCCGACGAAGCCGCCGGCGCTCAATTCGCCGCGGGTCACGAACCAGGCGCCGGCCAGCATGACGACGACCTGGACGAAGCGCATCGAAAAATAATTGAGCGACATGGAAGCCGCCATGAAACGGTAGGCTTCCAGCTTGGTGCGACGGTAGTTGCCGTTGTCCTTGGCAAACAGCTTGCGCTCGTGATCCTCGTTGGCGAAGGCCTGGACGACACGGATGCCGCCGACATTGGCCTCGATGCGGGTGTTGAAGTCGGCGACGCGGTGATAGAGCGCGCGCCAGGTCGTCGTCATGCGGCCGCCGTAATGGGCGGTGACGAGCGCCGTCAGCGGCACGATGGCCACGGTGATCAGCGCCAGCGGCACATGCACCCAGAACATCATCGCAAATGCGCCGATCAGCGTCATGATCGCCAGGAACAGGTCTTCCGGGCCGTGATGCGCCACCTCGCCGATTTCCTCGAGGTCCTTGGTCAGCCGCGCGACGAGATGGCCGGTCTTGGCATTGTCGAAATAGCCGAAGGACAGCGTCTGCAGGTGATCGAACGCCTTGCGCCGCATCTCCGTCTCGATGTTGATGCCGAGCATATGGCCCCAATAGGTGACGATGACCTGCAGGCCGGCATTGATGAAATAGATGGCGAGCAGCCCCGCAGCCGCCAGCGCGACCAGGCCGATCTGGTTGGTCGGCAGCAGTCTGTCGATGAACAGGGTCACGGCGACCGGGAAGGCGAGCTCCAGCAGGCCGGAGGCGATCGCGCTAAAAAAATCCAGGAAAAACAGTCGCTTGTGGGGTGCGTAGTAGGCAAAGAAACGCCTGATCGTGCTCGTCATGATTGTCTCCGGCGCAACGGGCGCCATAAAATTCGGCCTTACTTAACCCAAAAAGGAAGCTTTGAAAATCAAGTCGGCGTGTTGTGAGACGGGAGATTTTCCGTTGGCCGCTGCCCTGCCCTGCCGGCTTGGGCGCGGCTGTTGAACTCGCAGGCTCACTGCCCTATAATTTTGGGGTGAAGTGCAATTGAGACGATGAACCGCAGCTTGGCAAAGCAAGGAGGTCTCATGGCCCAGTCCGTTCCGCTCAACAGAGATGATCAGCAAGGTATCGCACGCGACCCCCTGCTCGACGAAGCCGAACATGCATTCGATATTTCCGAGGATTTGAAGGCAAGCTGGGAGCCGGCCGCCTTCCTGATGTCCAACGAGGTGCATGTCGCCGCTGGCGGCGGCATCCTCAAGCGGCTTTTCGGCACGGACCCGTAGGGCCTGGTACGGTTAGCCGCCGTATTCGATGATTTCCAGACCCGCATTATAGTCGGTCGCATAGATGAGGCCGTCCGCATCGACGAAGACGTCGGCGGACTGGATGACCTTCGGCCGACCCGGCCGGCGGTCCGTCATGGTCGTCGGCCCGGCGGGCACGAGTGCGCCCGTTTCGACCGGATGATAGGGATCGGAGATGTCGAAGGCCCGGATGCCGGCATTCTGCCAGGTGGCGAAGATCAGCGTTTCCGAAACGAAGGAGCCGGGACGGTTTTCGTGGAGATTGTGCGGGCCGAAGTGGCCGGCCTTCTTGACGTAGTCGATTTCGTTCGGAATCGGGAAGGTCGAGATGCTGATCGGGTTTTCCGGCACGCGGATATCGAAGATCCAGGTGTGCTTGCGGCCGTCCTCTTCGTTGTCGAGCACCGCTTCGTCGGCAACGACCAGCAGATCACGGCCCGGCAGCGGCAGCGGCGAATGGGTGCCGCCGCCATAGGGCGGGCACCAGTTGTAATGCTTGATCAGTTTTGGCGCGGCGTGGTCGGTGATGTCGAGCAGCGTCAGGCCGCCGTCGCGCCAGCAGGCATAGGCCGTGTTGCCGTGCACGAGCGCGTGGTGCAGCGCATACCGTCTCCCCTGCCCCCAGTCCGGCTGTTCGCCGGCGGCGCTGTTCATGCCCGGCAGCCACCACCGGCCGACGAGTTCTGGCCGGGTCGGGTCGGCCATGTCGATGGTGACGAAGATGTAGTCGCTGAAGCCGTCGAGCAGCGCCGATGCATAGGCATAGCGCCCGCCGACATACCACAGCCGGTGAAGGCCGACGCCTTCGATATTCAGCTGGCCGATCTTCCTCGGCGCATCCGGCCGGGAGATATCGTAGACCGTCATGCCCGCCGTCCAGGCGCGCTCGCGCTTTTTCGCGGCGACCGTCTCGCCGACCGACCGGGTATAATAGGTCTTCTCGTCCGAAAATGTCTCGACATCGGCAAACAGGTCGAGGGCGTCGATCACCAGCAGCAGGTCCTCATGGGTCTGCAGGTGGATGTTCCACGTGTTGGCCGGCGCCTGGATGTAGTTCACCGTCTTCGGATTGCGCGGATCGCGGACGTCGACGATGGAAAATCCCTGCGACCAGGGATGGGCAATATAGGCATGGCCGCGATGCACCATCAGCTGCAGACCGTCGCCACGGCCGCCGATATCGCTATGGCCGACAAGGCGCATGTTGCGGGCGAAGTCGGGGGTCGGAAGATCGATCTGGGCCATGGTCCGTTGCTGTCCTGTTGACAAGGAGGGGCGCGACGCCGCCATCCGCGACGCCGCTTCGCAGAATATTTACTTGGCTGCGGGAATCCACGATGCGGTTGCCGCATCGCTCTTCAGGAAGGCCGGGAACTTTTGCTGCAGATCCTCGATCGTCTTGATATCGTTGCCGGTCAGGTCGCCGCGGGTGATCAGCGTCGGCTGCAACAGCACCGACTGGCCGGGCGACTGGCCGGCAATCGCCAGCGAGACGGCGCGGACGGAGACTTCGCCGACGACGGCGGCATTGGTGGCGGCGGTGGCTGCCCAGGCGCTATCCGGCTCCACCATCAGCTGGATGTCGGCGGTGGAGATGTCGACGCCGTAGATCTTCACCTGCTGCGACAGGCCGAGCTCGTCGATGGCGAGCTTGACGCCCTTGGCGAATTCATCCCAGGGGGTGAAGATCACGGAAATATCCGGGTTGGCGCGCAGCACCGCCTTGGTCTGGTCGGCAACGGACGCCGGCACGGTGTCGTTGACCACGCCCCAGACGGCCTTTTCCGTCAGATTGTGCTTGGTGACGAAATCCTTCCAGACGGCATAGCGGCGGTCGAGCGGCGCGAAGCCGGCGACATAGACGGCGCCGCCGACAAAACCGTCGCCCTTGTCCTTCACGGCCTGTTCGAGCACGAGGCTGGCCATGTCCTTGTCGCTCTGCTCGATCTGCGGGATCGCCGGATTGTCGAGGTTGACGTCGTAGGCGACGACCTTGATGCCCTTTTCAAGCGCCTTTTCGGCCACGTCCTTCAAGACTTCCGGCCGGCCGTTGTTGATGATGATGCCGTCGACGCCGAGGTTGATCGCCTGTTCGACGAGATTGCGCTGGGTGTCGTTGTCGTTGCGGGCCTGCGAGATCGTCAGGTTGACGCCGAGGGCATCGGCCTGGCGCTTGACGCCGGCCTCAAAGGCCTGCAGCCAGTCGCCGCCGCCAAGGAAGCTGACCACGGCGATGTTGACCTGGCGGGAATCGAACGGCGCCGGCGCACCGCTGATACCTTCGGCGACGGCGGCGGTGGAGAGCAGGGAGCCGGCCAGAATGGCCGCGGCGAAAGTTCTAAACGTCTTGAGCATGTTTCCTATCCACGTTGTTATTGCTGGCGAGCGATCGTCCGGTGTCAGCTTTTGGCGCGGCTGACGCCGTAGGTGAGGGCAAGCGCGCCGACGAGCACGGCGCCCTTGATGAAATCCTGGGTATAGTAGGGGGCATTGAGCATGGTGAGGCCGTTGAGCAGCACGCCGACGAAGACGGCGCCGATCACGGTGCCGAGGACGTTCGGACGCCGGAGGCCGAGCACGGCGAAGCCGATCAGCGAGGCGGCAACGGAATCCATCAGCAACGAGGCCCCGGACGACACGTCGCCCCGCCCGACCCGCGCCGCGACGATGACGCCGCCGAGTGCTGCCAGCACGCCGGACAGGACATAGGCGAACGTCTTGATCCGTGCGGTGTTGGCACCGGCAAGCCGGGTCGCCAATTCGTTGCCGCCGGTGGCGTAAAGCAGCCGGCCGAGCCTCGTGCGTTCGGTGAGGATGTAAAGCGTCACCGCCGTCAGCAGCATCAGAACGACCGCCAGAGGCACCAGGCCGAACAGGCTGGAACGGCCGATCATCAGGAACATCGGATCGTAGCTGCCAGATGCCGTCGAACCGTCCGGCAGGATGAGGCCGACCGAAATCGAGCGGCCTGCCGTGGGGATGAGCTGCAGTCCCATCAGCAAAAACATCATGGACAGCGTTGCCAGGAGATCGGGCACCTGCAGCCGGACGATGAGGAAGGCGTTGACGAGGCCGACGAGGGCGCCGAAGGCCAGCACCACCGGCACGGTCTGGTAGGCGTTGAGGCCGAGCACGATCATTGCATAGCTGGCCGCCATGACGGCGGAGGCAGCGACGGCGCCGACCGAAAGATCGAAGCCGCCGATGGCCAGCGTCACGGTCACGCCGGTGCCGATGATCGCCACCACGGAGACCGCCTGCAGAATGCTCATCAGGTTGTTGATGTTGGCAAAGGCCGGCTGCGTCCAGGAGAAACCGACGACCAGCAAAGCCAAGAGGATGAAAACGGCGCCCCTGCGCACCACGTCCTTGACGACGTCAGTGTGTCTCGGTGTTTCGCCATGGGCGTTTTCGGTGACCGGGCTCATCAGATGCTTTCCTCTTGCTGGCCGTTTTCGCCGCCATGCGCCTTGTCGATCAGGCTGTGATGATCGATTTCGATGACACGGTCGGCCACCTCATGCGCTTCCTCCGAATCGGAGGTGGCAATCAGCGTGGCGCGGTCGGCATGGGCACGAATGGCGGCGATGATATCTTGTCTTGCGCCGACATCGACACCCTGGAAGGGCTCGTCGAGCAGCAGGGCGCGGCTGGGTTCCGCCTCCCAGCGGGCGATGACGACTTTCTGCTGGTTGCCGCCCGACAGCGACCAGACGGAGGCCAAGGCATCGAGCGCCTTGATGCCAAGCCGGTTGATCGCGAGATTTCCTTCCCGCCGCTCCCGGCCGGAGAACATGAAGCCGGAAGGATACCAGCGTGGCAGGTGCGGCAGGCTGATCGTCGCGGCAATCGTCTCGCCCGGCCAGCCGGCCGGGATCAGCGAGGAGCGATGCCGGTCTTCGCCGGCTAGCACGACGCCGGCGGCAATGGCCTCCTCGGGATTCTTCGGGGCATAAGGTTTGCCGTCGAGCAGGACCTCGCCGTCCGCCAGCCGCTTCAGGCCGAAGAGCGACGACAGCAGCCGGGATTTGCCGGCGCCGAGCACGCCGGTGACGGCAACCACCTCGCCTTCCCGGACGACCAGATCGAAAGGCGCGCTGTCTGGAAACAGGCGAGCCCCTCTCAACTCGATCACCGGCCTTCCGAAACGCTCGCGCTTTTTGGGGCGCGCGGCGCTGAGCGGCCGGCCGATCATCGTCTCGATGGCGGCGTCGAAATCGACGGGCCGCGAGAAGGCGCCGACATTGCGTCCGCCGCGCAGGATCACCACCCTGTCCGCCAGTGCCGCCAGATCGGCGGTGCGATGGGAGATGTAAAGCACGGCGATGCCGCGTGCCTTCAGGCCGCGGACGATGTCATAGAGCCGGCTCGCCTCCTGCATCGACAGGCTTGCGGTCGGCTCGTCAAGGATGAGCAGCTCCGCCTTGTTCGACAGCGCCCGGGCAATCGCCACCATCTGCCGGTCGGCAGCCCCCAGTTCGGCGAAATCGCGGTCGAGCGGCAAATGGAAGCCGGCTTCGTCGAGGACGCGTCGCGCCTGCCGCCGGACCGATGCGCGCGACAGGAAAAACGGCGAGCGCTTCTCCACATAATGCTGCAGCAGCAACGCATCCGCCACCGTCAATCCGGGAATGCCGACGACGTCGGTCGACTGGTGCACGGTGACGACGCCGCGGGTCGCCGCATCCGCCGGGCTCTCCGGCGCATAGGGCTTGCCGTTTAATGTCACGCGACCGGCATCGGGGCGGATCACACCAGAGAGGATCTTCACCAGCGTGGACTTCCCGGCGCCGTTGGCGCCCATCAGCGCCACGACTTCCCCCGCTTCAACGGACAGATGCGAATCGGTCAGCGCTTTGGTCGAACCAAAGGCATGGGAGACGTGTTCGGCGACGAGCAAAGACATGGGTAAATCTGATCCGAAATATGGTTCTTCCTTAGATCCTGTCCGAACGGACACAAAGGACGACAATTTTCTTGTTTATGTAAATCGCAGAATAAATTTTCTCAATCGGAGTATCCTGTTGCCCGGCGGCTTTGTTTGGCCCGCTGCAGTCGTCCGCGGACGACCGGTTTTCGGAGCTGCAAAACCGCCATGGTTAAGCGTTTGTCAATTGGTAACGAATCGGAGCATACTGTAACTGCGCAGTTCATCGTCATTTTACGAAAAATGCGCAGTTTCCCGAGGTTTCAAGAATGCAGCCGAGTCCGGTTTCCTACGACACACAAGAGCATCTTCCGTCGCTTCTCGCAACGGATGCCCAGGAGCTGTCCTATCAGCTGCAGCAGCATCAGGCGAAGATTTTTCCGCCGCTGTCGCGCAAGGTGCTTCGCGCCTTCTCTCCAGCCGAGGCTGCGGGTTTCATCGGCATAGGCGAGGGGTATCTGCGGCAGGTGGCGGCGGAAGGGCATGGCCCGGATCCGCTCGCCAATGGCCGCCGCCTCTACACCGCCGACGACATGCAGAACATCCGCAAGGTCCTCGACGAGCGAAACGGCACGGCGAAATACGTGCCGACCCGCCGCACCCATGAAAAGCTGCAGGTCGTTTCGGTGATGAATTTTAAGGGCGGGTCGGGCAAGACGACGACCGCCGCCCATCTGGCGCAATATCTGGCGCTCAGGGGATACCGGGTGCTGGCCATCGACCTCGATCCGCAGGCATCCTTGTCGGCGCTGTTCGGTCACCAGCCCGAATTGGATGTCGGCGAGGGGGAAACCCTGTACGGCGCCATCCGCTACGAGGATCCGCGGCCGATCGCCGATATCGTCCGGGCGACCTACACGCCCAATCTCCACCTGATCCCCGGCAATCTCGAGCTGATGGAATTCGAGCACGAGACGCCGAAGGCGATGTCGTCGGGGCGGGTGGAATCGATGTTTTTCGCCCGGATTGGCGAGGTGCTGACCGAGATCGAGAGTTTTTACGATATCGTCGTCGTCGACTGCCCGCCGCAACTGGGCTTCCTCACCATGTCGGCTTTGTGTGCGGCGACCTCAGTCTTGATCACGGTGCATCCGCAGATGCTGGACGTCATGTCGATGTCGCAGTTCCTGACGATGACGAGCGAACTGATGTCCGTCGTCGAGCGTGCCGGCGGTCGCACCAGCTACGACTGGATGCGCTATCTCGTGACCCGCTTCGAGCCGAATGACGGTCCGCAGAGCCAGATGACCGGTTTCATGCGGGCGATTTTCGGCAATCGCATGCTGCAGAATGCCATGCTCAAGTCGACGGCGGTCGCCGATGCCGGGGTGACCAAGCAGACCCTGTACGAAGTCGATCGTTCGCAGTTCAACCGCGGCACATACGACCGGGCGATGGAATCCCTCGGCCTCGTCAATGGCGAGGTCGAAGCGCTGATCCGCGCGACCTGGGGAAGGAAGTAATCGATGGCGCGCAAAAATCTCATCGAGGTTTCCACCCCGTTGCAACTGCGGCCGGAGACCGGCGCGACAACCGGCAGCGACCGACCGATCGCCGGGCTCACACCGCAGATGCGGGCGGCCTCGCCCGTGGGCGGCATCACCAAGACGCTCGGCAATATCACCGAGAAGGTGGAGAGGGCGCAGGATCTGGAGCGGCAACTTGCCGCCGGCCAGATGATCGTCGAGATCGATCCGGCGCTGATCGACGGCTCCTTCGTCAAGGACCGGCTCGAGATCGATCCGGCGGACCTGTCTATGCTGGTCGAGCAGATCCGCGAACATGGCCAGCAGGTGCCGATCCTGGTGCGGCCGCATCCCGAAAGCAGGGGGCGTTACCAAGTCGCCTACGGGCATCGGCGCCTTGCCGCAGCCAGGCAACTGGGCAGCAAGGTTCGCGCCGTCGTCCGCGAACTGACGGATGACCAGCTTGTCGTCAGCCAGGGCCAGGAGAACAACGCCCGGGCAAACCTTTCTTATATAGAACGCGCCCTTTTTGCCCAGCGGCTGGAAGAGCGCGCCTTCGGCCGTGAGACGATCATGGCGGCGCTCGGCGTTGACAAGCAGGCGCTGTCGAAGATGCTGATCGTCATGCGGCAGGTGCCCTTGCCGCTGATCATGCTGATCGGCTCCGCGCCTGATATCGGCAGGCGCCGCTGGATGGAATTCGGCGAACGGCTGGAATCCGGCGATCCGGAGGTTTTGCTGGCGGCGCTGTCGTCCGCGGACGACCTCAAGGCCTTGCCCAGCAACGAGCGCTTCCAGCGCGCCCTGTTGCTGGCCAGCGCCAAGGCTGAAAAGGCGAAATTCACCGTGGCGGAAAGCCGGATCGGCAACGTGCCGGTCACCTTCAAGCGAATCGGCAGCAAAACGACTTTCGTTTTCGATGGAAAGGCCGCGCCCGGTTTCGACGATTACGTGCAGCGGAGGCTCGACAGCCTCTACAAGGAATTCAAGCAGGAAACGGGAGACTGAACAGCAAAAGAAAAAGGCCCCCAAACGTCGCCGTCGTGGAAGCCCTTCTCGTGTTAGCACCTTGAGAATCGCATTTCCTCGAATCGCAGTCAAGAGTCTTTAGCGCCGTTTTGGTGATCGATTTTCTTTTGCCTGAAGCAAGGTGAAAGAAATGCAGATTGGAAATGTGACGACGCCCTTCGGGCGGCGGCCGATAACGCTTGCCTTGGTGAGACGGCAGTTGCAGAGCGCCGAGGTGCCGACGGGGAAGAGCGTCGACAAGTGGAAGGTGTTTCGCGATGCCTGCGAGGCGCGTGCCATGCTCGGTGTCCAGGACAGAGCGCTGGCCGTCCTCGACGCGCTGCTGACGTTTTATCCGCACGCGGAACTCGGCGAGGAGCATGGGCTTGTGGTGTTTCCCTCGAATGCGCAGCTCTCCATCCGGGCGCATGGCATCACCGGAACGACGTTGAGACGGCATCTTGCCGCACTCGTCGAGGCGGGGCTGATCATCCGCAAGGACAGCCCGAACGGCAAGCGTTATGCCCGCAAGGACGGCGAGGGGGCAATCGACCAAGCCTATGGCTTCAGTCTTGCGCCGATGCTGGCCCGAGCCGAGGAGCTTGCGTCGATGGCGCAGCAGGTGGCTGCCGAACGGCGGCGCTTCCTGGTGGCGAAAGAAGGTCTCTCGATCTGCCGACGCGACGTGCGCAAGCTGCTTTCAGCGGCGATGAAGGAAGGTGCGCCGGGTGATTGGTTGGCGGTGGAAGCCATGTTTCTGAAACTGGTATCGCGGATTCCGCGCACGCCTGGCACGGAGCATCTGGAGGAGTTGCGCGACGAGATGGCGTTGCTTCGTGACGAAATCGTCAACCGGCTGGAAATTCAGGCAGAATCGAAAAAAACAGCCGGCAATGCTGTCGGAAATGACCGTCACATACAGAATTCAAACACAGACTCCATCCATGAATCTGAACCTCGCTTGAAAATCAAGCAGGACGGCAGGCCGCAGCGCAGACAGATGACCGAACCTGCCATGCCTTTCCCGCTTGGCATGGTGCTGAAAGCCTGCCCGCAGATTGGCGATTACGGATCTGGTGGCATGATAACCCAATGGCGTGATTTGATGACGGCCGCGGTCGTCGTCCGGTCGATGCTGGGCGTCAGTCCGTCGGCCTATCAGGAGGCGTGTGACGTGATGGGGCCGGAAAATGCCGCCACCGCCATCGCCTGCATTCTCGAAAGGGCAGGGCATATCCAGTCGGCCGGCGGTTATCTGCGCGACCTGACCCGCAAGGCGGCGCGCGGAGAGTTTTCGCTCGGCCCGATGCTGATGGCGCTGACGCGCCAAAATTCCGGTCCGGAAAGGAAATCGGCGTGATCCCCGTCTGGCATCAAGCCCCGGTGCGCTCGCCCGGGTCGGCCTGCTGTGGAGGCGGAACCTCCTTCGGTTTGCCGTAGAGGCCGATATTGCTGTCGCCCCAGGCCTTCAGCGCATGCAGGACCGGCTGCATGCTGCGGCCGAGTGGCGAGAGGCTATACTCGACCTTCGGGGGCACTTGGGCGTAGACTTTCCGCTCGACCAGCCCATCGTCCTCGAGTTCGCGCAGCTGGTTTGTCAGCATGCGCGGCGTGACGTTGACGATATGCCGGCGGATTTCGTTGAAACGCAGCGTGCCGGAGAGAAGGTGGAAGAGGATCACGGATTTCCATTTGCCGTCGATCAGGCCGATCGCGGCTTCGACGGAACATCCGGGGCTGCAGTCGAAACGGGAGTGTCGGGCCTTGGCCATTGCAGTACCCTTTTTGATACTATGTGCATTGTTTGTGTGTATTGCACTTCAGGCAGCATAGGACGATCTTCAGTTGACAGCAACACATGCCAAGGAGACATGAGATGAAGGCAATCGGATACAGGCAGGCAGGCGCCATCGACCGAGAGGATTCTCTCAGCGATATCGATTTGGAACGTCCGGTCGCAAAGGGAAGGGACCTGTTGGTCGCGGTCGAGGCAATCTCGGTCAACCCCGTCGATACGAAGGTGCGACGCAAAGTTTCTGCGGATGAGGGGTCATGGAAAGTCCTCGGCTGGGATGCCGCCGGTAAGGTGGTGGAGACCGGCCCCGACGTGACGGGCTTCAAGGTGGGAGATGCGGTCTTTTACGCCGGCTCGATCATCCGGCCGGGTGCCAACAGCCAGTTCCACCTTGTCGACGAAAGGATCGTCGGCCACAAGCCGAAGACGCTTTCCAATGCCGAGGCGGCCGCCTTGCCGCTGACGGCGATTACCGCCTACGAAATGTTGTTCGACCGTCTTGATATCCGCAAGCCGGTGCCGGGCGCTGCCAATGCGATCCTGATCATCGGCGGTGCCGGTGGCGTCGGCTCGATCACCATCCAGCTTGTCCGGGCGCTGACCGGGCTGACGGTCATCGCCACGGCGTCGCGGCCGGAAACGCAAGCATGGGTGCGAGAACTCGGCGCCCACCATGTCATCGACCACGCCAGACCGCTCGCGGAGCAGGTGGCGGCCCTCGGCATCGGCGCGCCGGCCTTCGTCTTTTCGACCACCGAAACGCACCGTCATCTCAAGGAAGTGGTCGAACTGATTGCACCGCAGGGCCGGTTCGGCCTGATCGACGACCCGGAGCAACTCGACGTCATGCCGTTCAAGCGCAAGGCAGTGTCGACGCATTGGGAACTCATGTTCACGCGGCCGATCTTCGAGACGGCGGATATGGGCGAGCAAGGCAAACTCCTCGGCGAGGTGGCAGGGCTGATCGATGCGGGCAAGATCCGCACCACCGTGACCGAGGTCCTGACCCCGATCAGCGCCGCCAACTTGAAACAGGCGCATGCGACGATCGAAAGCGGCAAGGCCAGGGGCAAGATCGTGCTCGAGGGTTTTTGAGGGCGTATGCAACGCTACTGGAACATATGTACGGGATTGGGTCGGAAAGGGTCATGATCCCGTTCATGACGTTTATCTTTGGGTGGTTCGGATGGAGAAGCAACATGGGCCTGCCGCAAATTTTTGTATTTAACCCGATGTTGACCATGGGAGGAGAAATTTTCGCTCCGAACGTTGCGGAGCGAACCGATGCTTCTGAATGCCATTGCCGAAAAGCTGAAGCGCCAATCGAAGGATGACTTCAAAGGCCGGCATTTCGAGGCGTGGCTGATTCTGCAGGCGGTGGCCTGGTAGCTTCGCTGTCCGCTCAGCTATCGGGATATTGAGGAGATGTTCCGCGAGCGCGGCTTTGAGGTCGACCACAGCACAATCAACCGCTGGGTTCTTGCCTATGCACCTGTCATCGAGAAGCGGTTGCGCCAGTTCCGCCCACACTGTGGTTCGGTCCGGATTGACGAGACTTATGTAAAGATCCGCGGCAAGTGGCGCTTTCTGTACCGCGCCATCGATAAATGCGGCAACCCGGTCGATTTTCTGCTGACGGCGAAGCGTGATCTCGATGCCGCCAGGCGCTTCTTCCGCAAGATGCTGAAAGACGAGCCGTTATTGTCGCCCGGCAAGATCGGCACGGATGGCGCCAATACGTTTCCGCCGGCGACTAAAGCGTCGGTTGACGATGGGCTACTGCATCTGGATACGGTTCATTATGTAACCAAGCCTCTTCAACAGGCAATCGAGAGCGACCACTTCCGGGTGAAGAAGACCATGCCCAGGATCGGCGGCTTCCAATCCTTCAACACGGCAGGAAAGGTTTCGGCTTTTCCGGTGGCTGGACCGTCAGCGATCAGAACGATCTGCTTGCGCGTCTCTTCGGACTGCAAAAAGTTAACAGAGCATGAAAGTGGCATCATTCAGGCCATAGCTGCGGCCGATCGCCAATAACAGCAGCTGTTCGAACCCTGCCAAGGGCCTTAAATCTCCAATCAGTTCACCATGAACCGGGAACTGAACGGAAGGCTTGCTGCACCGACAGCCTTTGGCGCTGCGGACGTTCGGCCGACGACGGCATTGACGGACGGAATTTCCTGCTGGACGAGCTTGCACAGCACGCTGCAGATCTCGGGGGGAATGAAGGACGATAGCAGCACGGTTTTCAGTTCGATGAATTGCAACAGCGCCTGCGTCGATTTGATAAGACTTTCCGCACAGGCCTGCTGCCAGACGGCGAATGCCGGTCCCATCGGCGGCCAGGCCGGATGTTGTTCCCATAGCCTGGCCGCAGTCGGGTCGCCGGCCGGCAAAGAGCGCTCCAGCGCCAGCACGCCGACATCGTAGCTCAGCGGCGAATTGCCGTTGTAGATCTGGTGGTTGAGCACGAGACGGCCATGCAGTCGGGCGCCAAGATAGAAGAACAGGAAATCCTGCAATTGCCGCGCCGTGCCGAACAGGCTTTCGCCGCCGGCTGCCGCCGTGATGTCATTCTGGACGAAGACGGGAAGGCCAAGCTCCGTCTCCAGATAGCGGTGCAGCACGTCATGATCCGGGCCTGAGCGCATCGGCGGCGTGGGTAGGGCAAGGCCAACGCCGGCGACACGCGCTTGCCGGCTTTCAGAAAGACTGGCGACGGCTTGGCGGATTGCCAGCGCCAGAGCCTCCGGCGCATCGAAAGTATCGGCTGTCTTATGCGGCATCACGTGTTGATGCTGCACAGTGCCGATAAAATCGACGACGACGATGTGGGTGTTGCGATAGCCGACGCTGACGCCGACCGAATAGGCACCTTCCGAATTCAGCATCAGCGGCGTCGTTGGCGGGCCGACACGGCCCTTCTGCGCCTCGCCGCGCACCACGAGGCCTTCCTGTTCCAGGGAGCGCACGATGACGGAGATCGTCTGCGCCGAAAGGCCGGTCTTCTCTCCGATCTCAAGGCGGGTCGTCGCCTCGTTCTGCAGCAGCAGCGAGAGGACGAGGCGCTCGTTGTGGCTGCGCACGCTGAGCGAATTGAGGCCACTGGCGCGATCGGCGATACGAAGCGGGTTGGGCGGTGCGAAACGCATGTCAGGCAAGGCAGCGCTCCTTCCCGCAAATGGCGGCAATCAGGCGGCAAGGCTTACGCATTGGTCCATCCGATCGCCAGAACTTCCTGTGCCAATGCCTCGCCAAGCTGGCGGTGTGCGTCCTCGTCGATGTGGAAGCCATCGGCTGGCGAGCACTGGCAGACCGTGCCGGCATCGAAGAAATGCGCCTCCAGCGAATCCGCCATGATCTCAAATTCCAGCGCGAGCTTGCGGGATTTCTCCTGCGCGCCGGAAAAGATCGATTCCCATTCGCGCAGGTCGTCCAGCATCGGTGGTGGCGCGACGATCATGATCTCCGGGTCGTGGCCGGCTGGGCCGGGCGACAGTTCGCGAATATCGTGGACGAGGCAGCCGATGCCCATGGCAACCTCCGACGGCGGCATGTTGAACCGTCGCTTCAGGTCATTGGTGCCGAGCATGATAATGATCAGGTCGAGCGGCGTGTGGCTTTGCAGGCAGGGACGCAGATAGGTGCGGCCGTTTTTCAGCGCGCCCTCGATCGGGTCGTCATGAACGGTGGTACGGCCGCTCAAACCCTCCTCGATGACCTGCCAGCCGGAGCCGAGCAGTTCCTCCAGCACGCCGCCCCAACGCTGCCCGCGATTATAACGCTCAAGCGGGCTGCCGCCCGGAATCTGGCCATGGGTATTGGAATCCCCGAAGCATAGAACGGTGCGCGTCACTGTCTCCTCCATCGGGCCGGAGGCCCGCTTTTCGGATTGAGACTTCGCATCTGCGAGGGCGATTTGCAAGATTGGCATATTATTCATTCATTCTGAATAACTATTGACAGGCGAAAGCGCCAGTGGTTTTGTGTCGCTCGGAGGAAAGTTTCAGGTCGTTTCGAGGCTCCGTCAAAGCGCGTGACATCGGTTGCGGGCTGTCGTTGACACATGCCTTCCGGCCGGCAATTTCCCCAATGGGACGCCTGCTTTTGGAGGAGAAGTATGAGCAGCATCATCAGGAAAATCAGCCTGTCGGTTCTTTTGGCCGGCGTGGTCTTCGCGACGAACAGTTTTGCGCAGGAGGTGCCGCTGCTCGATGGCGTCACGACCCGTGCCGAGAACAATCCCACGGTGGAAGAGGGCAAGTACAAGAAGGATGCCCCCTGGGTCATCGGCATGAGCAGCTTCGGCGTCAATGCCAACACCTGGACCGTGCAGGTGGCGCACGAGGCGCAGGCCGCGGCCGACCGCGACAAGCGCATCGCCAAGTTCGTCCTGCTCGATGCCGGTTTCGACCAGAAGAAGCAGGTCGCCGACATCGAGGACCTGATTGCCCAGAAGGTGGATGCGATTATCGTCCAGCCGGTCACCTCGACCTCCGCCAATGCCAGCATCGAGAAGGCCATTGCGGCGGGCATCCCGGTCGTGCTGCATACCGGCCGCATCGAATCCGATGCCTATACGACGGAAATCCAGGGCGGCGCCGAACATTTCGGCAAGGTGATGGGCGACTTCCTCGTCAAGGAACTGGGCGGAAAGGGCAATATCTGGGTGCTGCGCGGCCTCGCCGGCCATCCGGAGGACACCAACCGCTACAACGGCCTCAAGCAGTCGCTGGAAGGGACGGAGCTCAAGATCGCCGCCGAAGAACACGGTGACTGGCAATATGACAAGGCCAAGAAGGTCTGCGAGACGCTTTATCTCAACGATCCGAATGTCGATGGCATCTGGTCGTCGGGCGCGGACATGACGCGTGCCTGCGTTGACGTCTTCAAGCAGTTCGGCACGCCCATCCCGCCGATCTCCGGCGAAGGCAACAACGGCTTCTTCGGCCAGTGGATCGCCGACGGCTTCAAGTCGGTATCGTCGGAATACAGCCCTGCCCAGGGTGCCGCCGGCATCCGCGCTGCCGTCGCCCTTCTGGAAGGCAAGGCGCTACACAAGCACTACGACTACAATCCGCCAGGTTGGGACCTCGAAAAGGTCAAGAAATACTACCGCGACGACCTGTCGGCCAACGTCTGGTGGCCGTCGGAACTCTCCGAGGAACAGCTCAAGCAGTTCTACGCCAAGCAGTAGGCGGACCGGGCCGGGAGGCGGGCGGAGGCCTGTCTCCCGGCATCGATACGGGGGAAACCATGTCGCATCTCATTGAAATGGCCGGAATATCAAAGGCGTTTGGCGGCAGCGTCGCACTTCGCGATGTTTCTTTGGCGCTGGCGCCGGGCACCATTCACGCCCTCATGGGCGAAAATGGTGCAGGCAAATCCACCTTGATGAAGATCCTGGCCGGTGTGCATCAGCCTGACAGCGGCGAGATCCGCCGCGCCGGCAGCGCGGTCAGCTTCGCCAATCCGCGCGCGGCCCTTGAAGCCGGTATCTCGACGGTTTTCCAGGAGCTATCGCTGCTGTCCAACATGACGATCGCTGAAAACATGTTTCTTGGCCGTGAACCGAAGGGCCGCTTCGGCGGCATCGACCGGCGGAAGATGTGGGAAGAGACAAAGGGTGCGCTCGCCCGTCTGGGCCTCACGCTCGATCCCGACACGCTGGTTTCGGAGCTCTCCATTGCCGAACGGCAATTCGTCGAGATCGCCCACGGCATCGATGCCGATGCCGACATTTTCATTCTCGACGAGCCGACGGCGGCGCTCAATGCCGCCGACGTCGACGTTCTCAACCGGCATATCCGGGCGCTGCGCGATGCCGGCAAGGCGATCGTCTACATCTCCCACCGCATGGACGAGATCTTCGCCATCTGCGACGTGGTGACGGTGCTGAAAGACGGCCAGCTGGTCGGCACCTGGCCGCTTTCGGTGATGACGCCGGCCTCGCTGATCGCGATGATGGTCGGGCGAGAGCTGGAAGACCTCTTTCCCGAGCGTGGCGACGGCGACGGGACGGCGGCGCTTTCCGTAACCGGCCTCAAGCTGCAGCCGGATTCGCAGCCGTTCTCTTTCACGGTGAAGAAAGGCGAGATCGTCGGTTTTGCAGGGCTCGAAGGGCAAGGGCAGCAGAAGGCGTTGCGAGCCCTGGTCGGGCAGTTTTCACCGGTCGAAGGCCAGTTGTCCCGCCATGGGCAAACCATCCGGCTTCCCGTGCCGAAGGAAAGCGGTGTCAGGCGCTGGCAGGCGCTCGGCGGCGCTTTCGTGCCGGAGGATCGCAAGGACGAGGGCTTGTTCCTCGGTCATTCCGTCGGGCAAAACATCGTCACTGCGCTGCATGCCGGCCGCCCGGCATTGAAGGCGGCAAAACGCTACGGCACCGTCATCACCGAGACGATGCAACGGCTGAACGTCAAGGCATCCGGACCTTCGGCCGCGGTTGGCGCACTGTCGGGTGGCAATCAACAGAAGGTGCTGCTTGGGCGCTATCTCGCGACCGATGCCGACGTGCTCCTCATCGAGGAGCCGACGCGCGGCGTCGACGTCGGTGCCAAAGCAGAAATCTACCGGATCCTGCGTAACTTTGCGAAGGCGGGCGGTGCTGTGCTGGTGCTGTCACGCGAGACGGTCGAACTGATCGGTCTGTGCGACCGTCTCTATGTGATCCACGGCAATACCATCGTTTCGGAGATGCGGGCCGCGGATGCGACCGAGCACGGCATTCTCGACGCGGCCCTCAGCGCCTGATGGACTGGACAAACTGATGATGCCTTCTTCTTTCACCCTTGCAAAATTGCTGACCGGTCGCGGCAGCAGGCAGGGCTTGTGGCTGCTGCCACTGGTCATCGCACTCGCCATGGCATTGTGGCTGGCCACCACCACTAGCCAGTTTGGCCAATGGAGCAATCTCGCCAATCTCGTCGCGCAGGGTATGCCGCTGCTGATCACGGCCGTCGGCCAGATGTTCGTCGTGCTTGTCGGCGGGCTTGATCTCTCGATCGGTTCGGTCGTCAGCTTTACCACGGCGATCCTCGCGCTCGATCTGCCAGGCTTTGTCACCATCCCAGCCGTCTTCCTGCTTGCCGGCGTGATCGGCGCGTGCAACGGCTACTGCGTCACACGGCTCAACGTGCATCCCATCGTCGCGACGCTGTCCATGCAATATGTCGTGCTCGGCATCACCCGTGTGTTGCGCCCGGTTTCCGGTGGCACGGTGCCGGACGGCGTGCGCTGGATGGTGGAGGGCACGCTTTTCGGCATTCCACTGCCGGTCTTCTGGGGCATCGTCATGATCCTCGTCGCCTGGAAATTGCTCTACGGCTCGCGTTATGGCCTGCATCTCTTCGCCATCGGCGGCGGTGTCGCCTCCGGCTCGACCGATGCGGCGCGCAATTTCGGCATTCCCGCCAACCGCAACATCCTGCTTGCTTATGTCATCTGCTCGCTCTTCGCGGCTCTTGCCGGCGTGTTTCTTGCCGGGCGCATCGTCTCCGGCGATCCGAATGTCGGCCTGCTGATGGAACTGGATGCCATCACGGCGGTCGCCATCGGCGGCACGCAGCTGTCCGGCGGCGTCGGCAGCCTGCACGGCACGGTTATCGGGGTCGCGGTTCTGGCGCTGCTGTCCAACGGCATGAACCTGCTCAACATCACGCCCTTCGTGCAGACGGCAGTCAAGGGCATCCTGCTCATGGCCGTCGTTGCACTCCAGTCGCGCAAGAAGATCGGACTCTGATCATGTCGGCCCTCGTCAATTCGTCCGTCTTCCGACGCGTCTCCAAGATTCCGCCCTCCTATTACCTGCTCGCCCTGCTGCTGGTGATCCTGTTCGTGGCGCGCCCGCAGATGATGAATGCCAATGTGCTCGGCGTCTTCGTACGCCAGGTCGTGCCGCTCGGCATTCTGGTGCTCGGCCAGCTGTTGGTGATGCGGGTGAAATCGATCGACCTCTCCGGCGGAGGCGTCATCCTTCTCATCAATTATTGCATCTCCTCCGGCATCTTCCCCGGCGCTTCGCTTGGTTTCTACGTCGCGCTGGCGCTAGTGACCGGCCTTTCCATCGGCTTCTTCAACGGCGTGATGGTGGCCAAGCGCCGTGTCTCCGCCGTCATCGTTACGCTGGCGCTGTCGATCGTGCTGGTCGGCTTCGTGCAATATCTTTCGAGCGGCAAGCCGCCGGGCGACGTGCCGAAGATTTTTGCAGATCTCTTCAATACCCGCCTCATCGGCGTGCCGAGCCCCGTGCTCTTCTGGATCGTCCTGACGGCGCTGATGGCGCTGCTCCTGTCGCAGACCGTCTTCGGCCGCTTCGTCGCCGCCGTCGGGGAAAGTATGCCGGCCGCGCATTTTTCCGGCGTGCCGGTGGAGCGCACGGTCATTCTCGCCCACACGCTCGCCGGCCTGATGGCTGCGGTTGCAGCACTTGTACAGACAGCATCCATCGCCGTCGGCAGCGTGCGCGTCGGCCTCGACCTGCCGATCCTGTCGGTCGCGGCCACCATTCTTGGCGGGGTCGTCTTCGGGCGGGGCGAGGGTGGCGTCTGGGGACCCTTCTTCGGCGTGCTCTGCTTCGCCTTTCTCTTCGTCGTGATGACGATGTTCGGCGTGGGCGATGCAGGCAAACTCGTCGCACAGGGCCTGATCATCCTGTTCGCGGCCATCTTATACGGCCTTCGCGCCGGCAAATGAAAGTCAACAGCCATTCAAGGAGGACGTCAATGGCGGAAAAGCGCTCAATCCTGTGCTTCGGAGATTCCCTGACATGGGGATGGATTCCCGTGAAGGAATCCGCACCCACCCTGCGCTATCCCTATGAGCAGCGCTGGACCGGCGCCATGGCCGCAAAACTTGGCGACGGTTACCACATCATTGAGGAGGGCCTGAGCGCCCGCACCACCAGTCTCGACGATCCGAACGACGCCCGGCTGAATGGCAGCGCCTATCTGCCCACCGCGCTCGCCAGCCATCTGCCGCTCGATCTCGTCATCATCATGCTCGGCACCAACGATACGAAATCCTATTTCCACCGCACGCCTTATGAGATCGCCAACGGCATGGGCAAGCTGGTCGGCCAGGTGCTGACCTCGGCCGGCGGCGTCGGCACGCCCTATCCGGCGCCGCGGGTGCTGGTCGTCGCCCCGCCGCCGCTCGCGCCGATGCCCGATCCGTGGTTCGAGGGAATGTTTGGCGGCGGTTACGAGAAGTCGAAACAACTCGCCGGCCTCTACAAGGCGCTCGCCGATTTCACCAAGGTCGAGTTCCTGGCTGCGGGCGACCACGTAGCCACCGACGGCGTCGATGGCATCCATTTTTCCGCCGAAACCAACATCAAGCTCGGAAACGCCATCGCCGACAAGGTCGTGGCGCTGTTCTGAGCGAAGCCACTCCGGCGCCTCCCTTGCCGGAGTGGCTCCTTGTCCCATTTAGGTGCAAATCCCAGGTCCGCTCTCCGCGCCAATGTCTCGCTTCACTGAAAACCCCGCCGGACACTCGTAACTGAACTTGGGGTCAGGACAAGAGCAGTCAAAAATCCTGCGCTAAGCTCGAACGTAGCATGAACGTCACGCCGCCATAAGGAATTTTCCCGGAGTTCGCAGCGGTCTGAAGCCCTCCGGCATCTGCTGTTCTGCGTCCCAGGAATAGATGCCGGTGAGATTTATATGCTCCCAGCTCAGCGGCGATACGTGTTTGAGGATGTCGTCAGGGATGTTTCGGCCCTGCTGGCGCAAATGGGCGACAGCGCGGCTAAGATAGACGGTGTTCCAGTGAACGATGGCGCTGACGACGAGGTTGAGGCCGGAGGCTCGAAAGGCCTGGCTGTCAAACGATCTGTCGCGGATTTCGCCGCGTTCGTGGAAGAAGACAGCGCGTTTGAGCTTATGCGCTGCCTCGCCTTTGTTCAGGCCAGCTTGGCAGCGCCGGCGCAATGCCGGGCTCGAATACCATTCGATCATGAACAGCGTTCGCTCGATGCGGCCGACTTCGCGTAGCGCTTTGGCAAGATCACTGGATTTCGAGGACGTGGAGCACCACTTGAGGATCGTCGATGGCGCGACAGTGCGCGTGGCGATCGACACGCCCAGACGCAAGAGATTGTCCCAATGCTCCAGGATGAGATCGGTATTGATCGGCGCGCCGATATGCTTGGCCAGCACCGGATAGCTGTCCGCCTTTTCAAATGTGTGGAATTTCCGATCCTTCAGATTACGCAAACGAGGCGAGAAGCGCCGGTTGACTATGGGGAATAGCCCGAATAGCTGGTCGCTGGCGCCGCCGGTATCGGTGAAGAGCTCCTCGATGTCGAGGATTGTGTCATGGTCAAACAGGCCATCGAGCACATAGACAGCTTCGCTTTCTGTCGGGCTGATCGGCAGGATGCTATAATAGCCGTACTGGTCGGAGAGACCGCTGTAGAATTTCACGCCGGGCTCGTTACCATAGTGGAGATTGATGTCGCCGCGTCTGGCCGCCCGGTCGCTGGCCCGAAAGAACTGCCCGTCGGAAGAGGCTGTCGTGCCATTGCCCCAGATTTGTGAATGGGGATGACGCGTATGGGCATCGGTCACGCAGGCCTGCGCGAGCCGATAGGTTTCCGAGCGGGCATGGAAGCTTCGCATCCAGCCGATCTGGTGAGCGCTGATCCCCTTGGACGCCCCTGCCATACGCTTCGGCCCAAGGTTGGTGCCATCAGCCAGCACGCCAGCGAGCATGGCGGCAATATTTTGCGGCGCGTCCCCTGTCCGGACATGGGTAAATTGATCGGCAAACCCCGTCCATTCATGCACCTCTCGCAACAGATCCGGGACTTCGATCAGCGGATACATCTCACTGATTTCGGCTTTCAGATCCTTGGCTGTCGCGGGAATGTCGCTGGCATGTGGAGTCACGATCAGGGTGCCGGCTTCCAACCTGACGCCATCAAGCTTTCCATAACGAGCTCGCCGGGCAAACTGTTTTAGATTGAAGTCCATCGTCTCCCTGACCTCAGCCAGCCATGCCACTCCGTCGCTCTGAACGCCGAGACCAAGCTTTTCTTCCTGTTTCAGGGCGATAAAGGCCGGTTGCGACACCAGATGTTCGTCGATCGGCCGGAATGAGTGGCTACCGTCGATCCACACATCTCGCGACCGGAGCCGATCGCGCAACAGCGCAAGGGTTGCGATCTCGTAGAGTGCTCGATCCGGTTTTCCGCTTTCGAAAATAAGTTCACGCTCCGATTTTGTCAGGTGCGCGACCGGCACGCGATCGGGCAACACACGGCGCCCATCCGCATAAAATGCTCTCAACGTGGCGACTGCGGCCAGCATTGGGTCGTGGCGCCGTCGAGAGTGGAACGTGAATGTCTGGAGAAAGTGTCCGGCATATTTGCGCACGGTCGCGTGTTGTTCGCGCGCCATCACCAATGCGGGCTCCTCGTTTGTTTCCACCATCGCCTCAAGACCGGGTTTGATCTGCAGCAGCCTGTGCCAGCCCACGCGCCTCTCCAGCATCGTCATCGGATCGGCGTCGTTGTCGTTCGCTGCCTGCAAGGCAACGATCGTGTCGAGAAACAGCCGCAACACCTTCGACGTTTCCGGACGGGAACTCATATGACGCTGCTTTTTCCGATTGTTGGCTTGAGAGAACAGCCGGCCCATCAGCTTGATGAACATCGTCACTGCATCGTCCGTGAGCTTTTGGCCGAGCTTGATGATCTGCGCCACGATCGTTGCACGCCGACGATTGGCGTTGAAGTCGCTGGCAAGCCAGGCCGGTGTAGCGTCTCCTTCCCGTACGATCTGATCCCAACGGCCGGAAGGGATGCGGGCCTGCAGGCGAGGATCAATGCCGAGTGCGCGCAGGAACGCGATGCGCTCCGTCAATCCGACCAGGTTCATTGCTCCGGGCGCCTCCGGGGTAGCTTTCAGCCAGTGAAAGCGCGTGTGGCCGATCGCGGTGTCAACCTCCAACAATCCATCGAGTATCTTCAGCTTTTCCGGACCAACATCCGAGAGTAGACCCGTTTCGGCGCGCCGCCGAGCAATGGCGCGAGCCGCCAATCCCATCCGCTCAATCGCGTTTGGAACGGGCAGAAGAACACGACGTTCCCGGAACGCCGCTATGACAGAATTGGCAATCGGCATGCCCTTGTCGGTCGTCGAGGCGGCGTCAATTGCAGACAGCAGTGCCGCACGCCGGTCTTCTGCGGTGGCGCTTCTCATTTCCAGATAGCCCAACAGATGAGCGACATGGTTCATGCGCGTCTCCTCTCTGTGGGCATAGAAATCGAAAGACGCCGGGTTGGCTCCGATCTGCTCGGCAATATAATGAAGCATCGCCTGAGGAGGCCGTTCATTGGCCAGGAGCGGGCGACCCGGATGCCGCATAAGGCAGAGCTGCACCGCAAAGCCGAGCCGGTTATGCTCACGCCGACGGACCATGATTTCAAGGCGGTCAGTTGGCGACAGGCAATAATATCGCATCAAACTGTCCTCGTCGGCCGGAATGTCGAAAAGCGTCTGCCGATCTTGAGCCTTGAGCAGTTTCCGTTTGGCCATTTGCCACTCCTTACATCTGCATGCCAACGGACCTGCCCTGTACGCAAAGGTTCGATTTCGTACAGGGGCGAAACACCCTGTCCACAAATTATCTTGACAGGATTTCGAACAGAACGGATGTTTCGGACATCGTATTCGGACGAAATCGACCTCATGCCACGCACCTTTGCCTATGTCCGCGTCTCAACAACCGGGCAGACCACCGACAACCAGATTCAAGAGATCGAAGCCGCTGGCTTCCACATCGAGCCGCGCCGGATCGTCACCGAGACGGTTTCCGGAAGCACCGCTATCGCGCAGCGCCGCGGCTTTTCCAAACTCATGGATAGGCTGGAGAACGGCGACATTCTGATTGTCACCAAACTCGACCGCCTCGGCCGTGATGCGATCGATGTCAGCACCACTGTCAAGGCACTCGCGGGAATGGGCGTGAAGGTCTATTGCCTTGCGCTTGGCGGTGCGGACCTCACCAGTTCGTCTGGCACCATGACCATGCAGGTCCTCAATGCCGTCGCGCAGTTCGAACGGGATCTGCTGATCGAGCGCACGCAATCAGGCCTGAAGCGTGCAAAGTCGGAAGGGAAAATCTTGGGACGCCCCTCGACGCTGAGCGAAAAACAGAAAGAGAGCGTACGCGAAGACCTGGCGGCGGGATTGAGCGTTTCGGCTATTGCCAGAAAACTTGCGACCAGCCGCCAGACCATTATGCGAGTGCGCGACGAACGTTCACGCTCCGTTCGAGCTTAGCGCAGGATTTTTGACTGCTCTTGTCCTGACCCCATTAAAAAAGCCAGCCGTCCCGAGATCATCGTCGGCGCTGTCACGATCCGTTTGGAAGAAGGCGCATCCGCCTCCCGGATCGCCGCTGTCGCGCGTGCCTGCGCGGTTCCGTCATGATCTTTCCCTCAAACCGGGTTCGGATCATCGTGGCGACTAAGCCTATCGATTTCCGCAAGGGTCACGACGGCTTGGCCGCTCTGGTCAAGAACGAGTTGCATAAGGACCCATTTACGGGGACGGTCTTCGTATTCCGATCACGCAAGGCTGACCGATTGAAAGTGATCTACTGGGATGGCAGCGGTCTGGTGATGGCCTACAAACGACTGGAGGAGCACACTTTCACTTGGCCAGACATCCGAGACGGTCTGATGACCTTGGGCCATGCCCAGTTCGAGGCGCTATTTGCGGGGCTCGACTGGCGGCGGGTCCGCTCCGTTGAGACAAGAGCGCCGACAGCAATCGAGTAGGTGCGTCACGATGACTCGGTTCGTAAATTTTGACAGCGGGACGCCGCCCAATTTGATAAACTTCCAGTATGTTGGATGCGGTCGATCTTCCAGACGATATTGCTGCCCTGAAGGCGATGCTGGTTGCGTCGCAGGCGCGTGAAGCCCGCAAGGATGAGCGGATCGAGCGGCTGGAGAAACTGGTCGCCGCTTTCAAACAGGCAGCTTTGCCGTAAATCCGAGAAGTCTGATCCTGAGCAATTCGACCTTGCACTGGAAGACTTGGAAACCGCGATTGCAGCCATCCACGCCGAGGATGAAGCCGATAGCCCCTCCAGGCCGCAGCAACCCAAACCTCGCGCCACCAATCGGGGCTCTCTTCCCGCCCACCTTCCTCGCGTTGAGGAGATCATCGAACCGGAGAGCTTGATCTGCACCTGTGGCGGCTGCTTGCATTGCATCGGCGAGGACGTGTCCGAGCGACTCGATATCATCCCGGCGCAGTTCCGCGTCATCGTCACGCGTCGCCCCAAATATGCCTGCCGTGCCTGCACCGATGGCGTTGCCCAGGCTCCAGCACCTGCAAGATTGATCCACGCCGGATTGCCGACCGAGGCGACCATCGCGCATGTGCTGGTCTCCAAATATGCCGATCACCTGCCGCTTTATCGGCAGGCTCAGATCATGAGCCGTCAGGGCATCGATCTCGACCGCTCAACCCTCGCCGATTGGGTTGGTCGAGCGGCGTTCGAACTCCGCCCGGTCTTCGATGCTCTCATCGCAGACCTGAAGCGGTCGACGAAGCTATTCATGGACGAGACCCGTGCACCGGTCCTCGATCCTGGCTCCCGCAAGACCAAGACCGGATACTTCTGGGCGCTGGCTCGTGATGACCGACCTTGGGGTGGCGGTGCGCCGCCAGGGGTAGCCTTCACCTATGCACCTGGTCGCGGCGGCCTACATGCCGAGCGGATATTGCAAGGATTCACAGGCATCCTCCAAGTCGATGGATATGCGGGATATAATCGGCTGATCGCGCCGGATCGTGTCGGTCCCGACATCCGGCTGGCCTATTGTTGGGCACATGCTCGTCGCAAGCTGGTCGAGATCACGCGCAGCGGTTCGGCATCAATTGCCGAGGAGGGTGTAAGGCGGATTGGCGAACTCTATCGGATAGAGGCGGAGCTGCGCGGTCTTCCCGCCGACGCTCGCCTCGCTAGGCGGAAGGAACGAACAGCGGCATTGATTGCGGACATGCGGACTTGGCTGACGCACAATCGCGCCCGCGTCGCTGGCAAATCGCCGCTCGGCGAAGCTCTGGCCTACATCGCCAGATACTGGGACGGCCTTTGCATTTTCCTGACCGACGGTCGCATCGAGATCGACAACAATTCCGTCGAGCGAACAATCCGGCCGATAGCCCTTAGTCGCAAAAACGCGCTTTTCGCGGGCCACGATGTAGGGGCTTAGAATTGGGCGACCGTCGCCTCACTTGTCGAGACATGCAAACTCAACGCTGTCGATCCACTGAGCTACCTCACCGCCACATTGACAGCGATTGTCGGCGGGCACCGGCAAAGACAGATTGAGAGTCTCCTGCCTTGGAATTTCATGAGACTCTGAGCCGACGCTTAGGACCGAACGTAGTTTTCCAAAACGCGAACGGACGCTAGACGAGAACGGGCCTTGCTATAATCTGGGTGGGACGCAGTAGGACGCCAAAGGCCGATCATGCATTTTCCAATTCTCGCCACGGTCATATCCATGATCCTTGGGCCTCTCGGTAACACGCCTTTTGACCGGCCTTGTAACCATTTTCCGTATCCGCAGGACGTCGCCTGTCGATTGGGTACCGCTTGCCTGGAGCGGCATCTTGTTCAGCATGCAATTGGAATATTGGTGGGCGATCAATCAACTCCCCACTCTTCGAGAGACGTTTCAGTTCAGCGAATTCATTTTTCTGGTTTTGATGACCCTTACCCTGTTTCTCACCGCAGCGCTTCTGCTGCCCAGTCGCAGCGAGGATGAGGCACAGGGACTACGGGTTTACTTTGAGCGCGACGGTCGTTTCGCTCTGCTCTGCATAACGGTGTTCCTATTGTGCGGGTTCGTCCTGAACGTGGTTGGCTTCAACAGTCCTGTTTCCTCAACTTGGGCAATCACGGACATCCCGATGATCGTTCTTCCTGCCCTTGCGTTTCTACTACGGGAGAGGAAATTTTACGCCGCCATCACCGCAATCTATGTGCCACTAGCGGCGTTGGACATCTGGATTTCATTATCTTCATGAGAACTAGCAGCAGAATCCATAGCCGGGCGGTGGCGTAATCCGACGGTGTCAGCCGTCAACGTGATACGGCAACTCCGCTTACGGTCGAATAGGCGTTGCGGTTCCGCGTATGGGTTTAGGGGAGAAGGCGGCAACAGGCTTGGCACTCATTATCCATGAGCTGGCAACAAATTCAATGAAATACGGGGCCTAGCGACAAGGGACTGCTCGACATTTCTGGAACGCTGATCGAAGACGACGTTAAAATCGTCTGGAGCGAGACGGGCAATGATACTGAGTCGACAAAGTCGACGGAAGGTTATGGAAGCAAGCTGCTGCATCGGACGATCTCGGGTCAGCTCGGCGGGTCCATAGACTACAAATGGATTGAGGGCGGTGTCCTAGTTACCCTCTCGATGAAAGATAGCCAGCTTTCCGGTTGAGTCATCATACGGCGTGTATGACTCTTATGGCCTCTGGCTGGGTTACAAGATTCCGGGAGCACGTTATTACGTTCTTCAATTTGGCTCAATAGCGGCGCCGTGACTGCTTATTTAACGAAGTAGCCTCTGGCAAACGCCGTGCGGTTCAATTCCCGGAACTCACACCCCCTGGCGTAAGGCTGACCTACACGACAGAAAAGGGCGTGAAGCCGGAGGATATCGACACAGAATTGGAATGCGAGTTCAAAAGCGGCGAAGCCCCGTACGAATTACAGGAATTCTGTATTTGCTAGGACATGTTATTCAGCGGACTCCAAGGACCCGAAGGAGAGACGGCGTTTTGAAGAGATCCATGCCCTTATGAAGCGTGCCTCCGAATAGGCTGCAGAGCTTGTAGTCGGAGAAGAACAGACGCTACGACGCCGCAACATTAGATTGTTGTGATGTTACCGGGTTGTTTTGATCGTTCGTGGCGAGCGCACGATAAAATCAGTTCGCCATGTCAGATATCGCGTACATCAAGACTGAGTTTCTGACAAAAATATTTCCAGTGGAACATTTAGAAAACGCGTCACCCAATTCGCGAGTCAATTCAATCCATGCAGTCAATGCGAGTACACTCGGATTGATCTTGCAACCTTTGGGAGGATTTCCACCTCGCGGGACGTGCCATTACAATTCCGCATCGGCAATGATTTGGCGGTGTCAGATGCTTCTTGAATTCTATCGTGCGGGCCAAACGGCTCCCTCGAACTTCGACATGTTCCTGCACGCAGATGGCTCGACGTCCTATTCGCGAAATCCCCAGAAAACAAAGCTGGTGGTTAGGGTCGTCGTTGAACTAGAGGGGAAGACAACGACAATTCTCCAACAGCGTGCGATGTTCGGGTTGATCAACAAAAACAAGACCTGTACCGTAGCCTTCTACGAAGTCTTGTTAACCGGAGCTGAGTTAGGTTATTTCCGCGCTGCACTTAATTGCCAAAGGGTTGCTTCTCGCCATATCGAATTTTGGCCAATTCTGTAAATGAGCAAGGATTTCCATTTTGCCAGTCGGTTTTTTAATCAGCCAACTTTCCGTCAATAACCTTCGGCTTGAACAGAAGGGCTCACTCGAAGCCAACATCGATTTGCTCCGCACCTTCTTGGAGCAAGAGGGCTTTATGAAGCTGCCAGCAAAACAGGCAATGGCCGCGCTGGAAGAGGAAGCAAAAATTCTGACCCAGGCCGGTCGCGCCCGCCCCGCGACGCCAGAAGAGTTGAGCCGGTTTCAGTCGGCAGTTCGCAAGCTGAGGCGGGGGTTGATGGAACAGGACGTCAAAGCCGCATCTCTCGTCTAGGTGAAGGGCACCCACCGCAGCCGCCATTCGCACTTGCCACCTTCATCGTGGATATAAGTTTTCGATCCATCCAGGCCGGTGATTGTCGGATTAGCGATGATCCAATCCGGCGGCGTCAGGCCTGCCAAATTCATCTGGGCGACGAGCAATTCCAAGTCATTTGCCGAGCCGATGCCCTTCACTGGTTGCTTCCCTTTGACCGTGAGCGTGTACGCGAAACTTTCCATGGCGCCGTCCTCCTGGCGTTGGCGCATGAGCCGTAAAAGGCAGCTCGTCAATTAACAATGACATTCTTCTTGGAAATAAACCGCTCGAAATCGCCAACTTTTGTCAATCAATTTGCTTGTGTCGTGCAGGGGGCGGTGGGATGCTTATGCATCGTCGACACATCTAAAGGGCGTCGGTGGCCGGTGGTTACTATGTGCTCCCGCCCCAAGATATGGAGGGGCACATGACCGCCCCGTTCAATTCCCTTCAAAAAATAGCCAGCCTCGACGAGCTGCGTATGGTTTACGAACAGGCTTGCGCCTCCCGCGGCATTGACACTGACTCTGAAGCGGGGAAATCCTTGGAATTTCTCATGCTGCAGCTTCACTCCCAAGGTGTTCATGACAGAAGTCGCCTCGCTGATATTGCGCGTCTGTTCCCGTAGCTTTGTCGACCTATTTTCCTGCCGACATTAGAATGGATTGGAACCCACTATGATTGATGCGCTTATTTCCAATCTACAGGCGCGGGACGCTATCTCTGTAGAGGAAGAGCAGATCACTCGTTCGCTCTTCAAGCAGGAAGTGAGGTTCTCCGCCGGGGAAGATGTCGTCAGGCAAGGTTCCCGACCTGGCATAAGCACTCTGCTTCTCAACGGTCTTGCCGCGAGATACAAGCTGCTGGAAGACGGCAAGAGGCAGATAACGGGTCTGCATATCGGCGGCGATTTTGTCGACCTGCACGCCTTTCTGCTGAAGCACATGGATCATGGTGTTTTGGCGCTGACCGACTGTGAGGTTATGGTCGCGCCCCATCGTAGCCTCCAGACAGTCACCGAAAGCCAGCCTCATTTGACACGAATGTTTTGGCTGCTGACGCTGATTGACGGGTCGATCCACCGAGAATGGATCACGGCGATGGGCCGACGTGAAGTTAAAGCTCACATGGCGCATCTGATCTGCGAGATGTTTTATCGCTACCGGGCGGTCGGATTGGCACAAGGTACGACATTTCGTTTTCCGATAACGCAGGCGACCCTGGCAGACGTGCTCGGCGTCTCAACGGTTCACGTAAACAAAACCCTTCAGGCTTTGCGGGCAGATAACTTCGTCATCTGGAGAGACGGTGTCATCCAGATTTCAAATCTTGAGGAGCTTGAGCAGTTGGCGCAGTTTGATCCAACCTATCTGCATTTCAATCGCGAGCCTCGCTGATTACCGCGAGGCTACAGTGGTGGAAGATTTTCGATCGCGAAATCCAGCGTACCCTTCATCCGGACGTGACCGCTTTCGTCTCTCACGTTGACAATCACGCGCCCCGTTCGCTCCCGGACAACGGCTTCACGCACGACGTCGCCGAGCACCTTTGCAAGTTCATCTTCTGCTGCTGCCTGGCTTGGGAATTCCACACCATCGTTGTCCGTTGAGTCTCCATCGCCATTTGAAATATCGAAGAAAAACCTGCCCATGTCACAATCCTTTTTTGCCGCCAAACTAAGAACGGCGCATTCGAAGAAATGTTCGTTCTAGCCAGCACACAAAAGTGAGAATGGAAGCGGGAGTGGCGAACTTGGGAACTTTCCTGGCGAATTCACATTTGGCTTGCTGAGCGCGGGCCGTGTCAACCGGACGCGACAAGGATGGTGAACATGACGGTTTTTCCGGTTTCACGCCATGGCCAACGAATAGGCAGTCGAGCGCCCGACCTGTCCAGCCCGCCTCAACCTTTCAGTGCCAATGGAGCATCATGAACAGAAGCCATGAGCAGATTACACGCCTTCGACGAATGCGCGGTTTGGCGCGGTTGATGGATACGGCTTTTCGAATTCCTGGCACCCGCATTTCCTTTGGAGCAGATTCAATTGTCGGCCTCCTGCCAGGCTTCGGCGATCTAGCAGGCGCAGCCGTCAGCCTGTTTATTGTGATGGAAGCGAAAAAGCTTGGGTTGCCCAAACAAAAGCTTTTGCAAATGCTGGTGAATATCGGTTTTGATGCTGCTGTTGGAAGTGTGCCATTGATCGGCGATGTCTTCGATGTCTATTTCAAATCCAATCGCCGAAACGTCGATCTGGTTTTGGACCACTTTGACCTCACGCACGCCGACCTTGACCGTTCGCGAAGATAGCATCGGAATTCAGGTCGAACACCGCCGCGTTGTCCTGCACCTCCCGCAGGCCTTTGTAGGAAGCATGCCTTAGCTTCTGGTCGCTCGTCCAACCTCGAAACTCAATCTCGGCTATGAGCGTCGGCTGGGCGAAGACGATGCCCTTGCCCTCTGCTACGACCGGCGGGCGCTTAGTCTTCAGCTTGTCGAGGGTCTTGCGGAGATAGAGCGTGTCCTGCTCTTTGAAGCCGGTCCCGACGTTGCCGACATAAACCCAATCGTGACCGCGGCGTGCAGCAAGCAGGAGGCTGCCGATACCGCCGCGGGCAGTCGCCGACGGCTCGTAGCCCACGACCATGAAGCTTTCACTCTGGACGCATTTTATCTTGCGCCAGTCGCCATTGCGGCCAGGGGTATACGGTGCCCCGCGGCGCTTGGCGACAATGCCCTCAAGGCCAAGCTCGCAGGCGCCGGCAAGAAGGTCTACACCGTCGCCGTCAATCTCCTCAGAAAGCCGGATCGTGCCCTCGGCATCGATCAGCCCCTCAAGGATCTGCCTTCGTTCTTCGAGGTCCATGCGTGTCAGGTCGTGCCCGTCGAAATATAGAATGTCGAAGGCATAGAAGATTGCTTCGCTTGCGCTGCGCTTGCCGCCCCGGCCACCCAACGCTTTCTGCAGGGCGCCGAAATCTGACCGGCCTTGCTCGTCCAGAACAACGGCTTCCCCATCCAGAATGATGGTGGTGCCGAACGCCTTGGCCGCCTCAGCAATCGCCGGAAACCGGGGCGTCCAGTCATGGCCACCGCGGGTGATGATGCGGACGCCGTCAAGCTCGACGTGCACCGCCAGGCGATAGCCATCCCATTTGATTTCGAAAGCCCATTCCGGGCCGACCGGCGGCCGATCGACAAGAAGGGCAAGCGCCGGCTCTATCCGCTCCGGCATAGGGTCGAGGGGAAGCTGAGGCTGTCGCGGGTCGCGTGGTCGACGAGCACGGCCACGAAGCGGCGCGTCTGTTTCTCGCAGGAGCGGTTTAGAGCGGGGTGTCTTCGGAGGCTTTGCCATGACGGCATTGCATCAGCAAAACCTTAATAGGCCGTGAGATTTGGCGCGGGTCGATAGGGGCATTAGCGTTGTTGGTCATTGTCAGCGCTTCGGGGAGCGCGGAGAACCAATTGAACGCTCTCAGCGATGACAATACGAAGGTCACGGATCATGCCGGCCGCGTCGAGAAGAGCGGCGCGAACTTTTTCGTTTGACCGATTACCTCCGTTAACCGACCTGGCGACAGCTTGAACAATGAGAACGGCATCGGCACTCGAATTGCTTGGCGGGATGCCAACCTCTTCACGCATTTCCAGAATGGACCGCACGGCTCGATCCAAAAGCCTTTCTGCTTCGCTATCCGTTAGAGTGCCAACCTCATTGGCGGCGCGAACAAGCTCGTTCACGAATGAAGTCACGTTACTCAAAGACTGCTGCTCCGTATTCCATGCGTAGATGGCATCAGCATATGCTTAAAGGGCCGTTACGATTGCTGCTGAAATATTGACTTTGAATTGGCGAAGGGCGTTTCGAGTCAAGGACCTCACTGGCTAACAGCTTTTCCCGCACTACATGCTGAAATCTAACAGCTTATCGTTTTGGGCAGGGAGCGCATATGAGTTTAGATGAGCGACCGGCGGTCGTTATGGTCGTTGAAGATGAGGCGCTAATTCGTATGGACGCTGTGTACGTTTTAGAAGCCGAGGGGCATACGGTGCTCGAAGCGGAAAGCGCAGATGCAGCTCTGGAAATTCTGCACCATCAATCCGATATCGACTTGATCGTGACTGATGTGAGAATGCCGGGCTCTATGGACGGCCTTAGCTTAGCGAGGATTGTGACTGAGCGTTGGCCGAACGTTCGGCTCGTAGTCACGTCAGGGTTCGTAAGCCCGTCCGCTTTCGAGCTTCCAGGCAAAGCAAAATTCTTTCCCAAACCCTACAGATTGGAACAGCTCGTAAAGTCGGTGAACGAGCTTTTGGCAGCCTGACTTTCAACCGATAAGGAAATTTGAATGGCAGATGAAACGACCTCCAGCATCATTCATATTGCTGATTTAGATAAGCTCTATGAAGAGATCTGTGCGGGAAAAGGCCTAAGTTTGAATTCAGAGGCCGCTAAGGCGCTTCATGTTTTGTTGCTCCAGCTGCATTCGCAAGGCGTGCATGAGAAAGCCAAGCTTGAGGAAGCGGGCAGACACTTCCCTTAACAGCAGCGACTTGGCCGGAAGTCGGCGTAGGGATCTGACCTGAATTCAGAGGAAATCGCCAATGCCAGCACCCAAAGACGATGCTGCCTTAAACTGCCAGGAATGGGTTGAAGAACACGTTCATCGTCTTGTCGACATGGCGGCCGCCGCCGGTTGGAGCGAAATGCAGGCGGCAGAAGCCATCATCGCCATTGCCGAGCACCGGGTTCTTGCCGGCATTGAAAACGAGTTGGTGCGGGCAAAGCTCGCGCAGATCCAAGCCAGCATGGGCGGGCGGCCGCGCCACAACTGAGGCCCAGCAATGGACTCATCACCGGTTGCTTGACTCATTAGGTCGATGAGAACATTCTAGGAACATTCCACCCGGCGAATGCGGCGCCAATCTGACAATTGAGCTCGGAGAACGGCTATGCAAGAGCATTTAACCGACGAACAACTGCGTCAAATTGAGGCCTATGAAGCTGAATGCCCGCGGGGTGTCTATTGGATACCTTTCGAATTCGGCTTCTCGCCGTTGTCCGATGCGCAAACCAGCCTCGAGCGCCAGCCTCCGGCGATTGCTGAAATGCTGAGTGAGGTGAAAATCGGGTCGATCTATGAACGACAGATGTTCGAGATTGTTTCCGGCGCCCCCTGTGGGGCCGCGTTTGTGGCGGAAGTCGAAGGTCGGGACAAGACGTTCGTCTCGATGTTGGTATCCACCAGCTTGGAAGACGGTAAGCCGGTAACCTACTGCTATGGCCCTGCAGTGCCGACCATCGTCACGGCTGATACACCCGACGAAGCGATTGACCTTGCCTACGAGCAATGGGAAGCCGACGGATTGCTGGAGTGGATGTATGGCGGTGAAGCCGACCCGGAGGCGGCATGATGCAGCCGGTGACGATCAATCCCGAACCCACCGAAGTGGACGCGGCAATCGCATGGCATGACGGGGATGCACGTGCGGCGGTTGCCACTCTGCTGGATGATGTCCGGCATCTGCGGCTGCAGCTTGCGCTCGCCGAAGGCGTCATGAGCCGAGGAATGGTCCGCGGCTGGCGCCCGGCATATGGGCCATGCGAGTCTGGCGATGCCTGAAGGCTATCGCAAGCTTGCGATGCATCCTGCCGTGCGAGCCAAAGCGTTCACATTGGCGCACGCGCATGAGAGCAATCTGTATGTGCGCGTGCACTGCAAATGGTGCAGGATATCCCGCCTCTACTACGCGAAGGACATTCTCCGGCTTTGCGGCGATGTCCTAATCGACGAGGTACCTCCCCAAATGCGCTGTGAGAAATGCCGGCGCAAGGACCATCTCGACGCCCAGTACGACACGGTCTACGGTCCAGATGTGGGGAAGACGAAAATCAGGCGCCTCGTCGAGATCAAGACGATAAGGCGCCCTATCTGGATAGACGAGATAATCTGAGAGCGCCTGGGAGGGCCACCGTGCAAGAAAGCGATGATGAGAGCTTAGGCCGTACCGCGGCTCCCGCCTTCGGCGAAATCGAGGAGGCAAACACATTGGCGGCTGTGAATTCACGGATCGAATTCGCGGAAAAGGAGCTTAAAACCGTCCGCGAGTATATAGAACTCAGCTTTGGCGGAACGATATCAGTTACGATGCACGACGGCAGCCAAGCCCCGGAGGGAGCTATGGTTCATCTCGGAAGCGTGCTGGAGAACTATGAACTCCTGCTCACGGTGGAAATCGCGAGAATGGAGGCCGAACGCGAAGACCTACTGGCGGGAGAGAGCGATGTGTAACCTCCACAACGTCTCGACCAACCAGGAGGCAATCCGAGCGCTCAGCCGCGCCATGCTCGATATCACCGGCAACCTGGAGCCGGAACTGGACGTCTACCCGGATCGGGTGGCGCCGATTGTTCGCAACAATGACGGCCGGCGGGAACTGGCTATGGTGCGTTGGGGCATGCCATCGTCGTCAAAGGCGCTATTCGATGCTGCGACCACGCGAGCCAATAAGCTGCGAGCAAAGGGCAAGGACGTCGATTTCGATGCGCTGCTGAAAATGGAACCGGACGGAGGGACCACGAACATCCGCAACACCAGCAGCAAGCATTGGCAACGCTGGCTTGGCGTTGAGAACCGCTGCCTGGTGCCGGTGACGCGGTTTGCAGAGCCAGATCCTGCCAACAAGCCGGAGGGCGGCCGCACACCAAATGCGTGGTTCGCAAGATCCGAAGAGCAGCCGTTGATGTTTTTCGCGGGCCTCTGGATACCGCAGTGGGAAAGCGTGCGAAAGGTCAAGGAAGGGCTGATCAAGGCAGACCTCTTCGCCTTCCTGACAACGGAACCGAACAGCATCGTTGCCCCAATCCACCCCAAGGCAATGCCGGTCCTCCTGACCGAGCCGGATGAGGTGGAAATGTGGATGTCGGCGCCTTGGGCTGAAGCGAAGGCGCTGCAGCGCCCGTTGGTAGATGAAAAGCTGGTCTTACTCCCGCCGGAACCGGTGGCGTCTGATCGATCGGAAACGCTGCAGCTAGATCTGTGATGTGCAACCGAAGCCGGCGGCCGGCATGGACGTTTCTCTTTCTCGGCCTGCTGGTGCTGTTTTCCTTGGCGGGCGTCATCATCCAAATCGCGAACCTTCTCGGGTTTCTATGAAAGCTTGGCAGTTCATCCTGTTCGCGTTGTGCGCGGCGCCCGCGGGTGCAGCAGAAACAATCGTGGGTCGGGCGTCTGTCATCGACGCTGACACGATCGAAATCCGTGGCGAGCGTATCCGCCTCAATGGCATCGATGCTCCGGAGAGCTGGCAGCGCTGCGAAGACGGTGCCGGTGGCGAGTACCGATGCGGGAAGGACGCAGCCGCGGCCCTAGACGCGTTCCTGGCTGCGTCGAGGCCAACATCATGCATCGTTGTAGATCACGACCGGTACCGGCGAGCCGTAGCTGATTGCGTGCGAGCCGATGGGAGTAGCGTCAACGGCTGGCTTGTTGCCAATGGCTGGGCCGTGGACTGGGTACGGTATTCTCACGATAGGTTTGCATCAGAACAGTCGTCAGCCCAGACCAAGAAGCTTGGGATTTGGCGCGGCCAGTTCCAGTTGCCCTGCATGGCCCGGGCGGAGCGCACCGGCAATAAGCCAGCCTGTTAGCGGATCAAGACAACTATTGCTTGCCATGCCTTCGACGGATGATATCGTCTCAACGACTTGAGGGGAAACTTGCCGATGTCACTTTACTTGAGACTTGTTTTGTCACGCATTCGTGTCGAGCAAGCGAGAGGAACGCCCGTTCGTCAATCGCTTCACATCGCCAGGCGTTTCTTTGATCGTCAACTTGCAGCTGACTCAGGGGGATTGGGCGAGGTCAATATCAACCAATCTCTGTCGCGTGCCGCAGATAATTTTACTAAGTCATCCGCCTCCATGCATGCCATTTCCAAGAAATAAACAAGACGTTCGGCGCCATCTTTATGGGCCATAACAGCCATGACACGCAGCTGGTCGCGAATATAACTCGCGGTTTCGACGAACGACATGTAACCCCTCAACTTGCAAAAGACCGCAAGCAATAATCTCATATTAGAAATATTTGGGAAACCATTCAATTTTAGGGTGTATTCGCAAATTCTTATGAGAATGTGGCAGCGAAGAGTGTTTGAACCGCGGCCTCTTTCACCTTGCCGGTGAAGGCATTTCGAGCGGTTACCCCCATCAAGGATAAGGTTCGCACGCCACGCCATCGCCGTCGGCATCGAGTTCCGGCCGATAATTCGCGTCACCGCGGCGCATCGGGGCGACGCCCAGCGCCCGAGCGGCCTGGCAGCCGGTGAGCTTCCCCGTGCGGCTCGTGAATGATGTAGGTGAACTGGTCGCCAGACCTCTCCCAGGGAACATCCGCTCGTAGAACATAGCAGATCCGGCGAACACCAACGCCAGGATCATCAGCCATGTCTTGATGCCATAGGCTTGGCGTCGATAGCGTCGGTGACCCGGTTTCGGGAAATTGTGTATGGTGTAGCTCATGGTCGCATATTCGACGATGAGGTTTAACCGATCCCGATATCAGTCCATAAAATGCGATCCATCTCCAAATCAATCAGCCCGCTTTGTTCAATTCGAAACTCCAGAAGGACTCGCCGTATGCGGATGGTAATGCTGTTGTCGTTGATTGCACTGGCCGGATGCACTTCTAGCCATCTCAGATCACCACCGAGCGACTATGGTATGTCGCTCTATAGGCCATCAAACGGGCAATGTTTCATTGGACCACGGGGAGGGACATACACAATGACTTCGGGCGGAAAGCGCAATTACGCTGGCTGCTGACGAGTTGGCTGAATCGCCGTGAGCGACTTGACCGGCCGGTCAAGTGGTTCGATGCCTATTGCCTCAGTGGGTTGAAGACTTGCCGATTGGGCGCTATCTTTTCGATACCCCACGTTGGCGACCACGGATGTACTGGCGCCCACGTAATGAAGGCCGGCCCATGTGGCTGGCCTTTTGATTTTACGGTTTCCAACGTCGCAACATCGCCGTTCGCGGTTTACGCTTTGGTATGGCTGAGTTAGCGTTGGCGACATTCCGCTGAAGTTACACGAGGTCGCCGGGTGAAATCTCTCATTGCATTTTTGTTTTCGATGTTGGCGGTGGTTCTTGTCGCAGGTCGAACCTTCGGCGCAGTTGTTGACGACCCATCAGGCGAGTGGATCGGCAGGGACACATGCACGAGGAAGATGGCACGCCAATTGAACATGCACGTCGAGCCCACTGAAGGCGGTTGGGTCGCCATGTTCTCCTTCGGCGAATTGCGTGATCGGGTGACCACCAGCAAAGACTTTGGTGTAATGACTGAATTTAGGGCTAACCTGGCGTTTGAGAGTATTTTTGCAGGGGGTGAGGCAGCTACTTTCTCAGTGTCGAACATCGAATATCTGCATAACCCTTTTTCTTACCAAGTTCCGAATTTTACAGTTTCCTCAAAAGTTGATTATGAAGGAAAGGTGAGGTTGATCGTTGGATATTATATCCCTGATACAATTTGCAGCACAAGTTTCGAACTCGATGAGGTAGAAGGCACCCGACCGTCGTCAAGTGACGTTGTTATCAAGACCCTGCCGGTAAAATGGAAAGGCCTTGTCGAAGCACGCTGTAACGCAATCGTTGATGCCAAGACCCTGAATGATTGCATGGTAACGGTCCGCCAAATTAGCACAAAAGACGATAGCTTCCATCTCGCACAGACACGATATCTGGAGGACTTGGTTAACCGCGTTACATCCGTCACCGCCGTTAGCTGTAGCTCAGATATTGACTCGCTGACTGCGTTTACGACCGATATGAAACTCTATGGCATTGCGGCTGCTTTTTCCCCAAAATCATGTGACGAAGCTGCATCAGTATTTGTAGATTTCACCGGTTTTCAGCCCGAATACAAACTGTGTGAAGTCGGTCTCCAAACTGGTAACACTGACGAATTCTCAGCGTGTATGACCCCAATTTTCTCCGTCGATCACAAACAAGCTTACAGAAAGGTTTGGGATAGGCTGACCAACGCTGCCTTTGGTTTCGATCAAGCTACACATGGCCAGGACATTGCTCTGATCAGGCTATGGTCTGAAATCGAAAGCGGCCACAAGGAAGACAGAAGCTATTTCTGGACCGACGCCCTGCGCCCCTGTTTCGAGGGGGAAGCTCCCAGACGCGACAATACCCTCGAGAAGGTCTTCAATGCCGCAATCGCAGGGCAGATCGACAATGCGCCTCACCGTTCAATCACATGTAGTGACGCCGCAGCTCTTTTGTCTAAGGTCGGGATGATAAGCGAGGCCAAGGCGGCGCCGCTGCTTGCACTGTCGGACGGTGACGCTGTCGATCTTTGCAGCCCACGTCGCGCTGGGCTACCACCATTGTTCGCAGAAGTCGCCAAGCCGTCGGCACGCGTTGCGGCGGCGGAATTTTGTTCTCCGGACAGATTCAAATTTGTCGTAGATGCGGCAGCCGTCGGCGCCACTTTCGATGTTAACGGATCCGATTGCTCAATGTCGATGTTCGGCTTGCCGCTAGCGCAGTTGGGCTTTCGATTTACACCCAGTTCGTGCTCGAATACTGGAATGGGAAACGCTCAGTGCATTGGCGCGCTGCGAATGATTTGCGCTGCAGCAGACCCGTCGCGGGCTTCACTGGACTGCTTCGGCAAGAACGCCGAATTACAGGCAACGTTTGATTATTCCTACGATGCGGCTTCCTGCGAATGGACGCCGGGTGTCATCACCGTCGACAATTCTACAGCACGTATGACAGAGAGTCTCCAGTGAAGTCTTGCCTCTTCGATGCTGTTATTGAAGGCTCTTTGATCCATCAGTGCAAAGACATCTCGCGCCAACATCGCGCCCCTGTATTGTCGACACGTCATCGGATGCGAACGGCTTATGATCTGCACCATTGTCAGGCCGTCCCTAGTCCTAGGCAGCGCCGCTCTGACCCTACCTTGAGGGGGTGCGGGGTCACGTTTCCAGAAACGACACTGGCATTGCTCTAGCTCTTCCCGCGTTGCTGTTACAGCAATTCAGATGCCAGAGGAGAAGCGGATATTTGCGCGGTTGTCGCAACCTCCCAGGCTCTCGACCGCGCCGGTCTGCACCCACCAAAATGGGGGTGCAGGGCTCCTGAACATTTTACATCATTCGCAGCCGATGCCATCTCCGTCCCGGTCCAGATCGTAAACGTCACTGCCAACGACAGTAACCGGGCCTTGGACATACTCGGGACCGTTACCCGATCCGCCTGCACAATCGACATCGCTGGCTACAGGCACGCATGCCCCATTGTAGTTCGGATTGCATGCGGCCATCGCCGAGTTCGCGAAAAACATCGATGCCGCAACCGCGACCATAATCCGCTTCCCTCTTTCCATACCTCATCCTCTCGCATGACGATTATTCGAGAATTATGTTCGCGCATTAGGGAGTAAGGGCGGATTAAATGAATTCGTCAAATGCGAGTGAATGGCTGTTTTCTATGGACCACCGGGATTGCGTCGCTGGTCGGCGATCCGAACTGTAAATCATCTGTAATACCAGATGAAAGGACGGCCGATTTGGAAAGATCTAAGGCGTCGATTAAATCAATGCGCTTCCCTGTGTGCTGGATCGCCGTCTGGATCGATCAACCGCCAGCAACGCGCTGAGCGGCAATAGCTGCGATGGCAGCGTCGGACTCTTCTGCGGACCAACCTGCATGACGCGCCCGGTTGCTCAGCGCAATCATAACATCGGATAGCTCTCCGGCTTCCAGCTTTTGCTCATCTTCTGTCCCGGCGCTGGTGTGGTCCATGTAAGCCGGCTCTATAGCGCTCCGGCAATCAGCGGCACGTTCTGGATAGGCGCCATGTTGTCGCGGGCCGGGGATGTCCTTCAACTCTGTCATTTCTACAAACCTTAGCCTCGGAATTCAGTTTTGATGAACTTCCGCCCAATGCGGATAGGTGACGAAAGCGGTTAACGCGCCTTCGCCTTCCGTTGTAATTGTGACTGCTTCCCCCTTCGGCATGTAGACAATCTCTCCGGGACCGGCAGTAACAGTTCCCGCGCCCGTCGACACCGCCAGCCTTCCCTCAAGAACCACCATGACGTCATGTACCGCCATCTTTTCGGTAAGACTTTGATTGGGTGCATACCGACCGTAGCCGATGGTGATTGGTCCACCGTCGTTTTCATCGATGAGATCTCCGACAAAGATATCGGCGTCCTGTCCCGGCGACCGAACGAGGTTCGCGTCGGCGATGCTGAATTTCTTGACTTTCATTATTTTCTCCCGTTCTCGTGATGGGAGGTAGAACCGCCGGGCGTCGCCAAGCGAACAGAGCAAATAGCCCATCCAATCACTCCGAACCGCTGACCGCATCGCCTTGCTAAATCGGGCTGGCGAAGCACTCAAGACCTGCTCTCTTGCCGCCTGATTGGCATGGCATCTATCAGCACGAATAACTCGCCGGCGCTGATCGGCTCGCGTACCTCCATTTTTGTTGTGCCATCTTTTCCAATTAAAACGGCACGAAACTCGCCATCCAACACGTTAAACGCCTGGCGTAAGTGCTCCGCATCAAGGGGCGGCGCCGATCCAAACAACGGCTGCGCGACACTGCCTTTTACACGAATGACAATCATATCGCGTTCCGTTAGCCCGTTGCGTTCAGCGAGGACCGAATTTTCCTGCCTCGCCGCTGTAGCATTGCTGACATCCGCAAAAATCAGGAAAACACGATTGACGCCGCGTAGAGGACTTAGCGCTTCTGCCGCGAGTTGTGGCTCAACGGAGGTGCCCAAGATTTCAGTCGCCAGTGATTTCAACATCGCATCGCTCCTTTTTAACGTCAAAACTAGGATGCTACAGCGATGTTCCGAACAAGAGCCGCCGAGTTGCCGGGACTCGTCGGAATATTAGTTTTAGCTTTCCTGGTTGGGCGGACCTGCGAGTTTTTCCGCATCGAGGTGGAACTACGCGGACTACCTTGGAATCAAGGGCCATTGTAAGCTTGTGATCGAACGAATTCCAAGAGGTTGATATCATAGAAAACACAATCGACATCGCGAGTTCATCCATAATCGGCCTGGCATTTGTGCTGGCGACAATAGCTATCGTGCTGGCAAGCTATTTCCTTGCACGCCGCCTCTTGCATCCGGGAAACGAAGGTGACCGCACGCTTGAGGTCGCAGGCAATGTCGCGGTCCGCGTCGCCACCCTTCACAGCCTCATCCTTGGTCTCGTTTACGCCCAGGAACTTGACGACTATAAAGGTGTTCGATCCACCCTGATCGAGGAAACAGTCGCGATATCCGACGTTTTCAACGACGCCAGGCGATACGGCGGCGCAATCGTCACGCCGGTTCAGGAGGGTCTCTCCAGATACGTCTCTGTCGTGGTGAACGAGGAATGGGAAGGCCTTGCCGACGGGAAGGGACTATCGCCCAGGGCTTGGCAGGAATGGGAGAGGGTGTATGACCATGTCCTCGACCTTGCACCCACCACAGATCGGCAGCGCTATCTCAGCACGAGATTGAAGGACCGGGTGACAGCCATAGCCAAATACCGCCAGCTTCGCGAGGCTCCAACAACGAGCCGGTTCTCTGGTCTGTTCTGGGCTCCAGCAATCATCGGCCTGATTATCGTATCTTCGGCCTTTTACGTCTACCGCCCCTCACGGACGCATTTAGTCCTCCTCGGTCTCTTTGGCGCATACTCCGGCGTAATCCTTTTTTTCATCTTTGCGTTCGGCAACCCCTATGCCAATCCAGGCAAACTCGAACCGAGACCTTTCCAGCATTTACTCAAAGGTGATTTGGGCATTCCCGTGCTCACCACGCCTAACCGCCTGTTCACACAATAATAGGCCCGCGTAGCCGCTGCGTCGATATGCCATTGAAGTGCGAGTAGAATACCGCCGACGAAGCGCCGGTTGCAGCGTTTAGCTTCTTGCATAGCTGATCGGCGGATCGAATTGTAAATCGTGTGTATTATCAGGGAACGCCGAACTGCCAAGACAGTTGTACGGCGACTTCAGTTTCTATGTGTGGTGCTCAATGGCAAGAAAAAGCTCGACAGACTTTAATAGACTGAGGGAGGCCTCCGTAGCACAACTCGCTCCGGTCCCTTTGCTCGGCATATTGGTGCTGAATACGGATGACGGCTTGATCGATATGGCGATCAACAAGGCGACTGCCGAGGAACTGCGCAACGCTCTTGACCGGTTTATCGCCGGCCGAGCTCCGACTGTCGGTGACCTGAAGCCTTGACCAAGGATGTCTAAACTGGACAGAACATCTTCGCAAAAAAAGCGCCCGGCCTGAGGCGAACGCAAGTTTCGGTCGTTCCAGAGACAGACGGCCAAGGCCCAACACCTGGCTTCGTTAAAGCCACACACCCTCCATCTGTATCATTGGTTCAAATTGAACCGGTTGTGGGCACGGTCCGCTAACTTCGAAAACGAAAGCAACCCGTCTTCTCACTTGATATTTGTTAAGAGAAGGAGATTTCGAATGCATAGGCCGATGGAGGAGGATGCCATGCGAAACGAGTTAGAAGCGTATCGAGGACAGCAGGTGACGGTCCATAGCTGGTCAAACGGCGTGAGAAACCGGAAGTTTAAGACCTTAGAACTTGCCCTGGGTTACTGCCGACATCATATCGCCGATCTGTCCTCAATTGAAGTTTTCGTTCACGGCGAGTGCACAGCCGACTCGATTATTTCCGGTATTCAGCTTGAAGCTCTTGTCGAACGCGGGTGACGCCGAACCAAGTGACCGTGCCAGCAGTTGTGATCGAAAATTAGCGTTTGTAGGAGATTGTCCAGACAGCGGCCGAACATGTAAATCGTATGCCGCTTTCTCCAGTAAATTTGCCCGCTTCCGCGGGCTTTTTCTTTGATGAATAGCCGGTACAAATCGGCAGTTCTTGATTGGCGTCGCTAGACCTCTGAAAAGAAATTTGAAGATTTTTCGGCGCGTGGATTGACGCCAATGAGAGGCGATGATCTTCTGACGTTACCCTCTGCGCGTAGCTTGACTGGTCGATGTCCATGTCTAACGCAGCCGCTCTGCGCTATGGATAAATTCCTCGCGGATCGTACTTGATTTCTGATTCTGCGATGCATTTGCGCTCCGCATCGTAAACGGACAGCCTCAGAATTTTTCGGCCGTCTTCTGGCTTTAAATCTCGCGACATCTCAGAAAGAGCGATAACCGCTTCCTTGAATGCCCTCTCATTGCTTTCAAACTCTAGGCCGTCTGCATCGTCGATCGTAACGCCGTTGTCGTTGAGGTCGAAGTAGTAGATGGCCATGGGAGCGCTCCGTTGTGTTCGTGGAACGCGCCTGCTTTGTTTCCGTTCCGCGAAGAGCAAGCTCGAAATCTGCCAGGAACGAGAACTGCAAATGTGATTTCGAGTCGGCTGTCCTCGTCAGTTACTCATCAAATTCCGACAACTGCAACAACAAGGCCAAGTCGTGAAGCATCACTTCCTCAGGTTTCCGACGAGAGGTGTCGCGGGAGAACCATTGCTGGGCATTAAGGATTACACGCATAGCCGCGGGCGGATAATCGTCTAACGATAAGATCCACACAGATAGCTCTTGCCTGGCAAGCCGCCCGCTGCTGTAGACGCCGAACAATTCGGCACTAATGCGCCGAAGTTCGCCGCTATCGCCCATATGTAATTCCCTTTTGGAAGGGGAAAACATCAAGTTTGTGAATTAGTTCCGCCTATCAAGCTGACAAAGTTTTTGAGCCAGCTCATAGGACGTTAGCGGAGAGACGGAATAAATTTCGATCGCCCTCAACAGCACTATTCTTCTCGCTTCATTGTTCGTGGACGAGCCTAGTTGCGTGCAGTGAAGGGCAACAGCATCGAGGATAACGTCGATTTCGGTATCGGAATAGGAAAGTAGGTTGAATATGGGCATCGAAGCACTCCCTTTTTGGCGGGAGTTTTCTCCACTGGCAAGTTGGCCGCTTACGTCATGCCAGCATTTTAGACATAGGGTGGCCTCGATGCCTTTCAAGTAAGTCAGCCGTCCGGCTCCTTTGCGAGAGGGCTGACTTACTGCATCATTGTGAGTTCCCGGTCAGTCGTCTGCGGACGGGTCTCCAAACGTTCGACTGCAAAGCGTAAACGACCGGTCTGCTTCCACGGAATAAACCTCCCGTAGCCCGGAATGGGCTGGCGGCCGCCCGAAAATGAATTCTGTGCTTTTGAGCTCAAATCGTAGCGGGGGTGATGTTGTCAACGCGAACAACGCCTTCGATCACACCCCGCTGTAAGTCGGTGCGGTCTCTTTCAATCTCGATAACTGTGTAAAGCTTTTCGTCCCGAAAGGCACTGGCATTGACGGTCGTAACATCCTCAGCCGGAGCGGCGTCAATATCCATAAAATCGAGTTCACGGCCGGCGGCAACTATTCGAGCATCGCCAGATGTTCGAGCGGCGACAAGAAGCTCACCTGAGCCTGGGGAATTATCCCAACGAGGGTCGGTTGATGCAGCGACCGGCACCAAACGGTATACATTCAACGTTTCTCCAGTCTCCCCCGGCGCTGCGAGTTTCATTGAGTCCTGCTGTTGCGCCTGGCTCTCAACCGAATGCCCGAAGCGCGTGCCAAGCGTTTCGCCGGAGGTGCTCCCTTCATTCGTGACATTGTTTGCCATCGCTCTCTCCCTTCAAGTTGAACTTCGTCGCAAAACGATAGGAGCGCCGGATAGTTCCGCTTCCGGAGCCAAGCGCCGATGCAAGATCAGCAGTCTACGAGACTTATGCCTGAATAGCAGACTAAGTCTGTTTCGGCTCTGCAAGCGCCTGTTCACGCAGGGCACGGAGGCGAGCGGTCTTTTCCTCGCGAGCCTTTTTCTCGATATCTATGCTTTCCAGGGCTACTACCGTGGTAACTTCAGCGGCTTCTCTGCGACCCTCTATCGTCGTTGATACCCTTGGGCGCTTGATTGGTTCAGTCACGCGATACCTCCGTTTTAGGTATCCTGCCCCTCCCACCCCACATGTCATTCAACTAATTTAATCTGCTGAAAATGGCTGCCGTTGTTCAGGGCTTGGAAGGAGGGCAGACGGGCGGCTGGAACCATAGGCCTTTATCCTTGTTGGGTGCGGATCAATCCAAGAAGGAGAAAACCGATGAGTATCACCAGCCCGAGAGACGGAGCACCCGGCACGACGGATCAGTCACCACGCTGGGAAGGTCCGCAGGAAAACACGCCACGCGGCTACCTTCCCGCAAAAGATGATCCGGATCGTGACCGCGATGCAGCAGGCGAAAATCTGAAAGATCCGCGGAAACGAAATCTTTCCGACGGCCTCAAGACAAAAGGTGACGGGTAATGGTCGCTCGCTCAGACACCGAAAACACCAAGCAGCAAATCCACGGTGATACGAAAGGGCAGTTTGCAAAACCGCTCAAGGGCAAAACCCATGACGGCGTCGCAAGCGCAAAGCCTACTGTTATCACCGGCTCGGATGATGCCACTGCCACCAAGATACCGCCGGGCCAGAAAGGAACGGAAAAAGAATGGTCGGTGAACTACGATCCGAAGGATAATGAATGAAGGTCGCCATCGCGGTAGCCGACATGTTCGCGTGAAACACTCCATTAGTGTGTGAACCCACGCTAGCGGAGAAATTGGTCTCAATGTAGTTGCCTGCAAAAAGAACGCCCCGCTCCAAAGGCACCGTCTATTTCGGCAAGGATGAACCCGAGCCCCTTCCGCCATATTAACCGCGGCGACCCTATCGGGCTCGCCGCTCGCTCAACTCGATCAGCCACCCGGCAATGCGAAGCAGCTGGAACGCGAACCAGATGCGAACACGCTGTCTCATGCTCGTCCCAAGATCCGGATCAGAAGGTATAGTTCCGCATCGTCCTCTTCCAGATCGTATTCCAGCCGACCGTCCACATCGTTTTTCCTCTCGAAGCGGGCACTGATTCCCTCCGCAAAGGCGGGATGCCGTTCTGGCAGCACCGCGTGTTTATCGCCTTGGCTGACAATGCCAGAAACGCGACCGAATACTTTAAACTCCCGACCGGTCGCGTGGTAGAACTGGGAATTCAAAACACGATCTGAAGCCGCCGTGATAGACCGCGTGACTCCAGTCGTACTGTCAATTGCTCACCTCTCCGATCGTATCGGCAGAAGACACTCATCGCCGATCCCAAAGCCCATCCGCTTGAAAGACGCTCCTAATCTTCCATCTTACCGCGAGAGTGGCGGGGCGCCGCCCACGCAGTAAAAGATTGATGCCGTCGACCGGGGAGATGATTGATGGAATGGTCTCACTTGTTCTTTCAGAACTGGCAAGGCGTGCTGAGAACGGCGATCATCGGGGCTTTGGCGTACATTACACTGGTCATTTTTCTCCGTATCGCGGGCAAAAGGACGCTGGCCAAGCTGAATGCATTCGATCTCGTCGTTACCGTAGCGCTGGGCTCAACGCTTTCAGCTATTCTTCTTCAGGAATCTATTGCCCTTGCGGAGGGCGCTACCGCATTGGCAGTGCTCATCCTACTTCAGTACCTTGTCACATACGCCTCCGTTCGCTCAAAAACCGCCGCCAAAATGTTTCGCTCGGAGCCGACGCTTCTTGTTCGAAACGGATCATACTGCTGTGAAGCGATGAAGCGCCAGCGCATCACGAAAGACGAGGTAAAGTCGGCCGTCCGCGCGAGCGGGACGGACAAGGTGAAGCGGTCTCAGCCGTGGTGCTGGAAAGCGATGGTACACTGAGCGTAATTCGAAAATAGTTTTAGAACATGGGCGAGTATGCAAGGCCTGAAACCGAGGTGTTCCAGACCGGGACAGAATGCAACGCTGTCGAGAGTGGTCCGGATCTCTCAAGCCTGAAAATGTATCTCCCTCCGTCCGCGCGTTAGAGCGTTGACGAATTGGTTGATATATCACTCGTTTTGATACGTTATTATGACGTTATCTCGGCTTTCTACGCCGCGCCTGTTTCGTGATCCCTGACGAGAAAGTCATGGAGTGCGACATAGAGCACGAATCGCAACGTCGTCATGCGGGAGCGAAGTCCAATCAAGATCGAGAAGTTCTCCCGCTTCGGTCACAGATGCCTTTCCGCGCGCTACCTCCGCACGGCGCCCACTAATACAGTCGAAGGCACTCACTAATCGCGCATTCGGCGTCCAACGCGATGCGAGGGTAACATCCGAAGCGTAGCCAAATAATGCCAGGCCTGCTGTGACAGGCACAATCCATCTCGGCAGACGTTTGCCGGCTATTTTTCGCAGCGCCATCATCATGCCGGCTGCGGCCAAGCTTGCCACGATCGCGGCAATCAACTCAAAGGCCATATTTCCACGCGCTTCTCTTTAATCGACTCGGGTGGTTCGGGGATACTGGTCTTCAGGACGAGGTGCGGGCAAAGATTTCCGCCCGCACCCGCCGTGATCAATGTCCGGTTGCAGCTCCCGCCCCGCGGGGGACCCTGATCGATTCGACCAGATCCTGGACATGCTGAGGCGGCGACGCGGTCATCGCGGAGACGGCATATGCTGTACCGAAGTTGAGCAATGCGCCGATCGGGCCGAAAGCGGTTGGCGGAATGCTGAAAAGATAATTCGATGCGACATTTTCCAGCATATTCGTACCAGGGATGAAGAACCAACCGAGGTAGGTGAACAGGTAGATGGAAGTGACCACCAGACCGACAAGCATTCCAAGTGTCGCGCCAATCGAGTTGATCCGCTTCGAAAAGATCCCCATCATCAGAGCTGGGAATATCGTCGCGGCCGCCAAGCCGAACGCGAGAGCCACGGTTTGAGCTGCGAACCCCGGCGGGTTGAGACCGAGCAGCGTTGCGACAAGAATTGCGCCCGCCATTGAAATGCGCGCCGCCAAAAGCTCGGACTTCTCGGAATTGGCCGGTTTGAGCCAATCCTTGATGAGATCGTGGCTGATAGCAGACGAGATCGCCAAGAGGAGACCTGCAGCCTTTGACAATGCCGCTGCAAGCCCGCCGGCCGCGATCAGAGCGATGACCCAACCCGGAAGTTTGGCGATCTCCGGGTTGGCAAGCACCAGAATATCATTATTGATTTCGAGCTCGTCACCGGTCCAGCCGCGTTTTGCGACGCCTCTGCAGAAAACGCCTGGGACTTGTCGTTGTAATATTGGATCCGCCCATCTCCATTCTTGTCCTGTAACTTCAGCAATCCAGTGACTTCCCAATTGCGCATCCAGTCCGGCCTCTCCTCGTAAAGAACGGCCTGTGAATGGGGACCCTGCGGAAAAATCGTGTCAATGATATTAAGGCGAGCCATGGCGCCGACAGCAGGTGCTGTAAGGTATGGGAGAGCGATGAATATCAAAGCCCAGCCTGCCGACCATCGTGCATCAGCCACTTTTGGAACAGTGAAGAAGCGAATGATGACATGCGGCGGGCCTGCGGTACCAATCATCAGGGACAAGGTGAACAAGGTCATATTCAGCATGAAGCCCTGGCCGGTGTAAGCCGTAAAGCCGAGATCGGTCACGACCTGATCGAGTTTTTGCAGCAGCGGCACTCTCAAAGGGTTGCCAATGAAAATACGCGCGGGTTTCCACCTTGGATATGAGTGCCAAAAGCCTACCCCGATGCTGATGGTCCTCAACATTCACCCGTCTCGCCGCGCGGATCTTTTGACGGAGCAGGTCATCTGCTTCGATCGGCCGATCGAAGGATGGGTTACATCGACGGCTTCGGCAATGCCTGCAGCCGCATCGTCGCGCCGGCGGGTATGACGACGATTTCGACCGAATTCGAGATCTTTGACGGCGGCCTGCCCGATCCGGTCCCCGGGGACGCCATGCAACACGACATCAAGGATCTACCCGACGAGGTGCTGGTCTATCTGCTCGGCAGCCGCTACTGCGATACCGATCATCTGGCCGATTGCGCCTGGAAGCAGTTTTCCGCCACGCCTCTCGGATGGCCGAGGGTGAAGGCGATCCTTGATTTCACCCACAACCATATCACCTTCGACTATAAGAAAGCGGATCCCTCCAGAACTGCGTTCGGTGGTTACAATGATCGCGTCGGCGTCTGCCGTGATTTCGCACATCTCGCCATCACGCTCTGCCGCTGCATGAACATTCCGGCCCGCTATTGCACCGGCTATCTCGGCGACATCGGTGTTCCGAAGGATCCGAACCCGATGGGCTTCAGTGCCTGGTTCGAAGTTTATCTCGGAGGGCACTGGCATACCGTCGATGCCCGGCACAATGAGCCACGCATCGGCCGCATCCTGATGGCAACAGGGCGGGACGCTACCGACGTGGCCCTCACAACCGCATTCGGCCCGGCAAAGCTGACGCGCTTCGAGGTGGTAGCCGAAGAAATGCCGGCTGCCGATCCGATGTAGGAACTGCTCACACCTCGATGCTCAAAGCGTTGAGGCTTACACGCCGTCACGCCGCGCCGGCATTCGGCGCAGGCTCTTCCGTCGAAATAGCGTCGGTCGTTCGGCCAGGCGCTTCTGGTGATCCGTCAGCATGTTCGATGGTAATCTTGACGGGACCGGCCTCCATTTCTCCAAACGGCGAAGCGAAAGCGATCTCAGCCGCATCGCGGCCGACGCCGATCCTGACAAGTCCGTCGAGGTTGGCCTGCCGGGTTGCATCGAACAGCCACCACCGGCCATCCAGATAGGCTTCGAAGACCGCATGGAAATCAGATGGCTGCAGCCCGTAGGCATAACAGCTGACAAACCGTGCCGGGATATCGAGGGCACGGCAGAAAGCGATGCCGATGTGAGCAAAGTCGCGGCAGACACCCGCCCGCTTCAGGAGACTTTCGTCAGCCGTCGTCTGCTCGTCGGAGAATCCGCGCTGATAGTCGATGTTGTCGTAGATCCAATTGCAGATAGAGGTGACGCGACGATGACCTTTCGGCAAATCGCCGAACTCTCGATTGGCGAACGCCGCGAGGCGGTCGGACGATACGTAACGCGACGGCAGCAGGAAGGGCATGATGTCGAGCGGCAGGTCCGTGAGCGGCGTCTCCGATATCGCCGCCGGGTCGGTGCGGAAGACCTTGAGCGTTACCTCAGCCTCGTATCGGATCTCAAGCGGCCCGGCTTCGGCGTTCACCGCGAAGTAGCGGTTATGGACGTCAGGAACACTGTAGGTTCGCTTCGGCAGATCGGGAGATACGACGAGCCTCTCCTCGAGATCGAGGTGACGTTCAAGCCTCGCAACCTCAAGATTGAAGATGAAGGTTGTTGGGCTCTTTACTTCGTAGGAGAGTTCGCAGCCCAGTCTGTAGCGCACCATTTCATCTTCCCCTTAAGTGCCCGTTGGACATCTGTTATCGCGCCATTTGCGGCTAGAGCCGGGCGAGAAGTTCGCCCTTCTTCGTCTCGAACTCCTGATCGGTGAGTATGCCTTTGGCATGGAGCGTGGCCAGTCGTTCGATCTTGTCGAAGACCTCGTTCTCGCGGGTGTGGGAGCTGGTGTCTTTTTCCGCCGGCTTGTCAGAGATGCCGATGTCGGAGCGTCGCTCGCCATCGACCGAAGCTGTTGAGTGGTCTCGATGACGTTCCTCACCGGAGGGCGCGACTTTCTCCAGTCTCGAGAGGTCGATGCGTCCATGCTGCGAATTGAACGTCACGCTCTGATCCGCGGACTGCTGCTGTGAAAAGCCCGAGATGAGATAATCTTTCGTGTCGGAGACGGTGATCTTCCCACCGATGGAAAGCGCCCAGCGTCGGCTGGACGGGAAGAAAGCATATCGCATGTCGTTTTGCGACCCGGTTGCTGAGGGAGAGCCGAGGCCGTCCGGCCACCAGTCTCGCGCCATCGTCGGCTGGACACCGAAATGGTGGGGGCCACTGCCCTCTGACTGCGATTGGTGCTGACCGGTCGATGGTCGGGCTCTGCCGGATCGGCTGGCGAGGCTTGCGAGATCGGTGCACAAGTCGGCGACCTTTGCCTTCAGCCCATGATTGAACATGTCACCGATCATCAGCATCCCACCTGAGGACCACTGTCCCAGGCCACCAAGTTCGGGGTGATTGAACGGCGCCTGGGTGCCGCCTCCGGCAACAAGTGCCGACAGCAAGTGCTCGGCCGCCAAGTAACTCACATGATGCCGCTCGACGATGTCGCGAAGCTGCTCCCGGATGTTTTTATCTTCCGTGTCGGTCATGGCAGTTTCGCCAGCTCTTCCTGAGTGACAAAGTCGTCCGTTGCACCGGCTTCATGATCCGGATGGGAATACTCGATACCGTCGGCGACCGGCATGTCGAGGGCCTGCTTCACGCTGACAATACCCATCGGCACCTTGCCTTCGCCTTCTGTGGCGACAATTTCTACGATCGCTTGTTCGTCCGGCATAGGTCATCTCCTTCATGATCCACTAAGGTTTTACTGCCGAGCGCCCTGATTACGTCGCCGCTCGCCACTCCATCTTCAATCCTGTGCCTGACTACCGCCGCGCCATTTTCCTCGACCGAGAAGTCGTCATGGTGCTTGATCAGCAGCCAGTTGGTTCGCTTGCCACCATCGCGGTCATGGCGCATGCGGACAAGCACAAAGCTGCCATGCAGCCGTTCGCCTTCCAGCGTGAACTTGAAATCGCCCTTTGTGAGCGCTTCTTCCGGCGTCTTTTTTCCTTCCGGCTCCCAGTAGCCGCGATCCCACAGCATCACCGTGCCGCCGCCATATTCGCCCTTGGGTACGGTACCTTCGAAATCGCCGTAATCGAGTGGATGGTCCTCGACTTCGACCGCGAGACGCTTGTCGCCGGGATCGAGAGACGGCCCTTGGTCACCGCCCAGGACTTGAACACCCCGTCGAGCTCCAGGAGGAGATCGTAATGCAGCCGCGTTGCGTCATGCTTCTCGATCACGAACCGCCGGCGATTGGAAGCCTTGACCTTCGTTTCGCCGCTGGGTTCAGCCGTCTTTTTGAAATCGCGCTTGGCACGATATTTGGAGAGATTGTCGGCCATTAGTTCGGTGATCCTTCTACAAGAAAGCGGGCCGGCTTCGTGCCAGCTCGGTACCTGATCAGCGTCCTGACAACCGGATTGCCCTAGCGTCTCCCAGGCTGCGCTGGACGGCGGCGATCTGGCTGGTAGCTATTTATCTGCGGATACCTCGATCTCACCTTCAAGTGCTCCATCACGGCGAGCGCCGTCTTCGTGCGAGGCGTCGCCCCGGACGGCCTGGAGCCGGCGGTATTGCGATCGCTCGCAAACTGGATGAAGATGTCGGGCCTGGAAACTCCGTGGTGCTGAACGAGGTGCTCGACCGCAAGGTCAGCCGCTGCCCTCGTTTCGAATGTAGCCCGAATTGTAGTGGTGCTATCATCTGCCATTTGAACCCCTCCTTTGTTCTTCCTTCACATGCACAAACGCCGCAAGCGTCCTAGTGGTTTCGTCAGCACCGGAACTAAGTAGGTGGCGTGTCAGTTTCCTGCGTGTGAACTAGGGAGGGACGAAATGACAGCACATCGGGCTCAGTGGAAAGGTCACCTGAAGATCGGTGAACTCAGTTGTGCCGTTGGCCTTTACACGGCAACCTCGACGTCCGAGCGGATCAGCTTCCATATGATCAACGAAAGTACCGGCAACCGCCTGAAACGCGAGTTCATCGACAGTGAAACCGAGGAGGTCGTGGAGCGCGACCAACAGGTGAAGGGTTTTGAGACGGGCAACGGCGACTACATCATGATCGATCCGGAAGAACTCGCAGCGGTTGTGCCTGACTCAGATAAAATGCTCGAAGCCGAAGCCTTCATCCCCTGCGGCGAGATCGACGATGTCTATTTCGACAAACCGTATTACGTTGCGCCGGTGGAAGATGCGGACCTTGACGCCTTCACTAGCATGCGCGATGCCCTGAGCAAGACGAGCGCCACAGCGGTTGCTCGCACCGTGCTCTTCCGCCGGATGAGAACTGTGCTGATCAGAGCGCACGGGAAGGGCATCATCGCGACCACCCTCAACTTTGACTACGAAGTCCGGTCGTCGAAGGAGGCATTCAGCGATGTTGCGAAAATCAAGGTCGAGGATGAAATGCTCGATCTGGCCAAGCACATCATCGGCACGAAGAAGGGCGAGTTCGACCCGACGAAATTCGACGACCGGTATGAGGATGCCCTTGCGGCGCTGGTGAAGGCGAAGGCGGAAGGCAAAAGCCTTCCCAAACCGAAGCCCATTAAGGTCTCCAAGCCCAACGACCTGCTCAAGGCACTGCGCGAGAGCGCAGGGTTGAAAAAGTCGTCGGAGAAAAAGCCGAAAGCTGCCAACGCCAATGCGGGAAAGAAAGGGACTGCTTCCAAGTCTACCAAAAGTCGGGCGAAACCGGCGCAGAAGAAAGCGAGCTGATCGATGGCACCCCGACGCCCATATTGGAGAGGCTATCTCAAACTGTCGCTCGTCACGTGCCCCGTCGCGATGACGCCTGCCACATCCGAATCCGAGAAAGTCCGCTTCCACACGCTCAACAAAGATACCGGCAACCGCGTTGTCTCACAGTACGTCGACAGCGTCACCGGCAAGCCGGTGAAGGACGAACAAGAGGCAAAGGGCTTTGAGCGAGGCGAAACCGATTACGTGCTACTGACGGATGAGGACCTTGAGTCCGTCGAATTGGAAACCGTCCACACCATCGATATTGAGACATTCGTGCCGCGCGGAAGTATCGAATGGGTCTATTTCGATTCTCCCTTCTACCTTACTGCAAACGACAAGATTGGCGACGAGGCGTTCGCTGTTATCCGGCAAGCGATGGAGGCGGAGGATGTTGTCGGCGTCTCTCGCGTCGTCCTTGGTCGCCGTGAACGGGCGGTAATGCTGGAGGCGCGCGGCGAAGGCATCGTCGTCTGGACGCTACGCTTCGGGGATGAAGTGCGGCCGGAGAGCGAATATTTCTCAGGAATAGAGAAAAAGTCGGACGCTAAAGGCGTTTCCGCACTTCAGACGGTCATCAAAAAGCGACTGAAAGATTGGTCGCCGGAGATGGTGTCCGACCCGATCCAGAAAAGCTTGCTGAAGCTGATAGCGGATAAGAAAAAAGCGAAGAAGCCGACAAAGGCCAAGGGTTCGAAATCCGCAAAGGATGACGACGAGGAAAAGAGCAACGTCGTGAATATTATGGACGCGTTGAAGAAGTCGGTTACGAAGGAGCTGAAATCCCGCAAGGCCGGATGATCTCATGTTGCCATTCGATCACCGACGCCTAGGCGCGAGACTACTGCGCACGTCCGTTTATTTCGTGTGCCTTGGCGGTCCGAGAACGTCTGCCGTCGGGTGCACGTAATACGCCGTCGAGCGCTGTTACTCCATCAAGGCTAGTGAGATAGCGTTCCCACAACCAGTCTCAGCGGATGTGTGGCAGCTGATCTGGTCTGCCTAGCGTCCGGGGCTCGCGCTGACACCATTAACATGGTTACAAGCAACGAAACAGGCGGCTTGACCAACGATCATCAGAAGCCATAGCGCCGGTCGAGCTCTCCAAGGACGGATTGGATTTCATCGATGGAAACCGGCTCCGGCGTTCCGGGAATATGACGGAATGCCGGCTTCGATCAATCTACACGGCCATTCGCATGGCCGATTGAAGCCCGCTCCGCGCCAGTTCGATGTGGGTGTCGATGCGGAAGGACTGAAGCCAGCAAGTTTGTCGGAAATTCTCGATTGCAGGAAGAAAACGAGAGCCCGCCCTAACGACAGCTAATTCCCGGAGGATCTACCATGATCGGTCAACAGGGAGAAATGTCGTGATGAAGGATGCTCAGGCCTTGTGAAGGAATGGCCGATTCAAGCCTCTTCTTCACGCTCGTCATCTGCCTGGTCATCTTCATCGATCAGGTCCTGAAGGGTTTCGTGTTCGTCTTCGCCGGCAAGTTCATCCATAGCATGATCCCAATGACGGGCAGCCGAGCCCTAGGGGCGTCCTTCATTCTCCCAGATCTGACAGGCTCTTTGCTGGATGCGCTCGTATTGATCCCTCGCCATCGTCCAACCTCCTAAAGCACCCGGAAACCATGGCATTCGCGTGCAAGCATAAGTGCGCAAACGCCAACAAGTTCCTCGCGACCACCCCTGCCGCGTTTGGCCATGTCCGCCTCGCGAACCAATCCGCTCGGTAATCGTTTGGATCACACGAATGGATGGAGACAGACAATGACCGCAGCATTCACCGCAGCAAAGCAATGCGAAATCCAGGAACAGGTCGCCGAGGCGGATGAGCAGGAGGTGTCGCCTGAGCCGCGGGCCATGCAGGCCGGCGCCCGTCGATATCCCGAGCCACCCTTCTCAGAGCAACATCAGGACAAACCCGGCGACGAGGCAGCACTTGTGCCGGCGACCATGTATGATGCGCCGTTCTACATCGGGTCGGCCAAGCTGAAGGACAAGATTGCGCCCATCACCGGTGGCGATAGCGGTATCGGGCGATCGGTGGCGGTTTTGTTTGCCCGAGAGGGTGTCGATATCGCGATCGTTCACCTCGATGAGGATGAAGACGCTGCGCAGACCGCCGCCGCTGTCGAGAAGGAAGGGCGCCGCTGCCTTGTGATCAAAGGCGATGTGAAGGAGTCTTCCTTCTGCCGAGACGCTGTCGAGAAGACTGTCTCCGAATTCGGACAGCTCGATGTTCTGGTGAACAATTCCGCGTTTCAGGTCCACACCTACGACATCGTAGATCTGACCGAGAATCATTTCGACGAGACGTTGAAGACAAATCTCTACGGCTATTTTCACATGGCGCGCGCGGCCGTTCCGCACCTCAAGAACGGCTCGGCGATCATCAACACCGGTTCTGTTACTGGCTTCGACGGCGAAAAGACGCTGCTCGACTCCATGACCAAGGGCGGCATCCACGCCTTCACAAAGTCTCTCGCCTCGCAACTCATTCCTAAAGGCATCCGCGTCAATTGCGTCGCGCCCGGCCCTGTCTGGTCGCCGCTCAATCCAAGCGACAAGGAGCCGGAAAAGGTTGCCGAATTCGGCTCCGGCACGCCGATGAAGCGTCCGGCCCAACCGGAGGAAATTGCGCCGGCCTATGTGTTCCTCGCGTCACCGCAGTGCTCGAGCTACATCACTGGCGAGATACTGCCGATCGTCGGAGGATATTGAGAATGGCCACGAGGAACGAACGGAGAGGTTCACGCAAATGCGGGCAGGTTCCTTCGTCGTAACCGGAGATCCGACGCGGATCGGCATCTGCCATTGTACCGACTGTCGCGTCGAGAGCGGATCGGCTTTCACCTATTTCGGCATCTGGCCCGCAGACCAGTTCACCACCGCGGGTGAGACAACGGTTTTTGAAGGCCGCCGGTTTTGCCCTTCTTGCGGCTCGCGCCTGTTTGCATATGACGATACGGAAGCCGAGATCAAACTTGGAAGCCTGAGTGACGCGCCAACCGATCTGGTCCCGGTCTACGAACTTTGGGTAAAACGTCGCGAGCCTTGGCTCGCGCCTATCGACGGTGCTGAACAGTTCGACGAGGACCGAACGTGACATCACGTCACGCCGCGGCCTTTCGAGATTTTGCAAGCCGCTTGATGGCCGCCGGCCATCTTGATCAGGTAGAGATCCGGATTGTCCCGCGCCTCGCTTTCGCAAACGTCATGGGCGAAGCCCTTTGCCTCGTCCCAGCTCGGCTTCTTGCCTTTCGGTACCGTAAGAGGCGTGACAACATGCAATCCCTTGCCGCCGGTTGAACGGCTTCGGCTTCCGCCCCTTGCCGGCTGCGATAGTATCCATCGTTCGACCCGAAGCGACGGATTTCAGGTTTTTTTCGAGGATTGCTGCACCATTCTCCTCAACGGAGAAATCATTATGGTGCTTGATCAGCAGCCAATTGGTTCGCTTGCCGCCGTCGCGATCATGCCGCATCCGCACCAGGACAAAACTCCCTTGCAAACGGTCGCCTTCCAGTGTGAACTTTAAGTCGCCCTTCTTCAGGGCCTCTTGCGGCGAGCTGTTGCCTTCCGGCTCCCAGTAGCCGCGGTCCCAGAGCATAACGGTGCCACCTCCATATTCACCTTTAGGAATCGTGCCTTCGAACTCGCCGTAATCGAGTGGATGATCCTCGACCTCGACGGCGAGCCGCTTGTCATGCGGATCCAACGAGGGTCCTCGCGTCACGGCCCAGGATTTGAATACGCCGTCGAGTTCAAGGCGCAGGTCGTAATGCAGACGGGTCGCGTCATGCTTCTGGATGACGAAGCGCAGCCGGCTGGACGGTTTTATGCCCGCCTCACCGCTCGGTTCCTTTGTCTTCTTGAAATCCCGTTTCGACCGATCTGTCGAAAGATTGTCAGCCATGATTTCGCAACTCCGCAACACGATACGAATAGAAGTCAGCCAGAGCCGGCTCCTTATGAGTCAACGTCCGGAAACCCGGATCGCGTCAAGATCACCGAAGCTACGCTGCACGGCAGCAATCTTTGAGGCTGCAATATCGGCCGATACTTCTATCTCGCCACCGAGATGCGCATCGGTCCGCACATCGCCGTCGCGCCGAACGTCGCCTCCTGAAGGTGCGGATCCTGCCGAGTTTTTGGAAGCGGCCGGCTGCACAAAGATGTCTGGCCTGGAAATTCCATGGCTCTGAACCAGATGTTCAACCGCGAGGTCCGCTGCCTCGCGGGTTTCAAAGGTCGCGCGGATCGTCGTGATGCTGTCATCAGACATGATTTTCTCCTTACGGTTCAGTCGCTACCAAACGCCGCTCAGGTCTTCTTGTTTCGGTCGTGATGGAAACTCGGCGGATCAAAGCAAATTCACGCCGGTTCGCAATGTTCATTCCTCTTCGCTTTTGAATCAGCAATCCCATCGCTCTCTTAAACGTGTGGAGGGGATGTTTTATGATGCGAGGAAGGCTGTGGCGAAAGCGCTATAGACGGGACAGAACATACAAGACAGGTTGCCCAAGGGCCTTAAAGCAGCGGAAGCTGTGGAGGCGTCCGGGTCACATCTGGCAGGCCATGGTTGAAGCGGAGGCATCATATCAGGCTGAAACTTCCTTCTTCAAATCCCGGTTCTCTCTAAAAAGCTGCTGCAGCTTGGCAAAGGGACCATCGATATAAGCTTGCAATGTTGGAAGTGTGCTCGGGTCAATCTGCTTTTGGCCGGCGAAATGCGCGATGAGCTCGTCGGACTCCGTCCTGAATTCATCCGGCGAAATCTCGACGACCGGAAAGCTGACCTTCTCGACCCTGCCGGAAAGACGTTCACGGATCGCTGCCTCTTCCGGCGTACCGGAGCTGAATGTGCGGATCTCGACTTCATCGATCGAACCCATTTCGAGCAGTGCAACCCGCAGCTTGAAGCAAAAGGGGCAGCCATTCTTCAGATAAACGACCGGTCTGAAATCTTGCGTCATGATCTATCTCCGCATGCTGAGGCCGTTAAATTCTATCAGTTTTGCCGTCTTTCGCCATCTCAGGCGGAAGCGGCGGAGCTTCGAGTGCGTTGGTGGCGCCTTCGGTCTCCTCGTCGGCCGGCACAGTCTCGTTCCCGAGCTCAGCGTCGGTGTGGAGATGCCCGGCCTTTCGGGTCCAGTTATCATTCTCGACATGGCTTTCGCGCCGACGTGCTTCGTTTCGTTTCAGGTCCGTCATGGTTCTCTCAAGTTTGTTGATGCGATGACGGAACGAAGTTGCGGGTGGGACTGTTCCACCTCCGCCGTGAGATCGAGGACCCGCCGGAATGAACCCGACCAATACGCAAAAGCCTGATCGGACCTGTGATGTAGCGATCATCGGTGCGGGGACCGCAGGTCTGTCCGCGGAACGAAGTGCGCGGCGTGCCGGTGCCAAGACCATTCTCATCGATGAACATTTTGCCGGAACGACGTGCGCTTCGGTCGGCTGTATGCCTTCCAAACTCCTCATCGCTGCTGCAAAGGCGGCTCATAGTGTTTCTGATGCGCCGTTGTTCGGCGTGAATCCGAAATCCGTGACTACTGATGGCAAGGTGGTCATGCAGCGTGTTCGAAACCTACGCGACGAATTTGTCGCGGCCGCGAAAAAATCGATCGAAGATCTACGTCAGGACGCCCAACTGAAGGGACGGGCAAAATTCCTCGGCCCCGATATGCTCGAGGTCGACGGAAGCAGATTGCGCGCCAAGGCGATCGTCATCGCAACTGGATCTTTTCCCAGCATTCCGGAGACGTTCGCGGGCTTGCCCAATATCCTTACGAACGAGACTGTGTTCGAGCTTGAGGACTTGCCGACATCATTGGCCGTCATTGGGGCAGGTCCGCTCGGTCTTGAGCTTGCCCAGGCGTTCGCCCGTCTCGGCGTCGACGTCGCGGTAATCGATGAGGGCGATACGATCGCGGCATTGAAGGATGACGCTGTCGCCAGCTCTCTGCGGACACTTCTTAAACGCGAATTTCCGCTTTACCTCAGCACCGAGATCAAGGCGTCCCGATCGGGCGATAAGATCGAAATGTCTTGGTCGGGTGCCTCCACCGGCAACAAAACCTTCACGCATGTCCTCGTCGCGGCTGGGCGGCCGCCGAACCTCGCCAATCTGGGTCTGGAGACGACCGGGCTGGAGGTAGACGACCATGGCACGCCGAAATTCGACCGCCGGACGATGCGGTGCGGAAGTTCGAATATATTCCTTGCGGGCGACTGCGATGCGGATGTTCCTGTCTTGCATGAAGCATCCGCCGAGGGGGCGATCGCCGGCAACAACGCAGCCCGGTTTCCGGACGTAGGTACCTCTCGACGCTCCACGCCTTTGGCGATCACATTCACCGATCCTCCCAGCGCATCGATCGGCACACGTTCAGACGATGCGGCTATCGTCGGTACTTCCGACTTTTCGGATCAGGGGCGTGCCAAAGTCGATGGCCGCAATGCCGGCCTGCTTCGGATCTATGCCGACAGCAGCGGCAACCTGACTGGCGCGTCCCTTGCGGTGCCAGAGGGCGAGCATCTGGCCCATCTCATTGCCTGGGCTATCGAGATGAAACAGACGGCCATGCAATTACTGGAAATGCCGATCTATCACCCGACCTATGAGGAAGGACTCCGCTCCGCACTGCGTGAAATCTGCAGTCGCATCGAGATCTCGTTTGCCGCTGACCGCGACGAAGGCGTGTCGCCCGGCGTCTGACGCGATACCCCCGCCCAGTTGCAGGTGAGCTATCGTCAGCCTGCCCGAATAGAACTGGGCGATTTCGACGGAACTCCAATTGGCTTAGGAGGTTAATCGTCCCAGTGGCCGAAACGATTTTCACAAGACCGGGAGATAGGACTTCGATGGTTTCCCTGACGGCAACACCCTGCTACATTGCGGGCATCGGTTACCTGCAATTGATCGACGATGGTCATCGCTGCGACGTGTTCGTGACCACCGGTGCCATCGAGAAGCTCTCCCGCTCACCCGCTGACGATCTGAGCCTTACGTCGACCGCGACCGCCTTCGAAGAGATCGCGCGCAGAAAACTTCGCGACGGCCTGATTCAGAATGATCGGGTATGGATCCGCTCTCTGGACGTGCCCGAATGGGCTTGAACTCGATTTTCTACGACAGGAGACCCTAATGAAAAGCAAAGAGCTCCGCGAGAGCAATCCCTGGCGCGAACGTAATTTCGTGCTTGTTCTGGAGGATGGCGAGGAGGCGTTCTCGGCGATCACACGGTTTGCGGAGGAACAGAAGCTGACCGGCGCCTCCCTGACCGCGATCGGCGCTTTCCGCGCCGCAACGCTCGGCTTTTTCGATTTTGCCTCGAAATCCTACAAGGAAATACCCATTCCTGAACAGACCGAGGTGCTGAGCGCAATCGGCGACATCGCCGTCGGGGACGACGGCAAGGCAAGCCTGCACATGCATGTTGTCCTTGGGTTTTCAGACGCATCTACCAAGGGTGGCCATTTCATCAAAGGCACGGTCCACCCGACGCTGGAGATCATGATCCGCGAAAGCGCGGTCGGTCTTCGTCGTAAAAAGAGGGACGATCTCGGCATCGCGCTCATCGATCCATAAAAGCCTCACCGCAAATTGTGGAGAAGACGGCCGTATCAACAGGCGGTCGCGAATCCCTCCCGATCTTGTTCGAGCACGAACGGGCCAATTTTCAGCGGGTGCGCCAATTTTCCGACGCCGTGCTTCCTGACGATCTCGGCCCGGATCAATTTGCCCTCTTGGTCGCAACGCAGGCATTCGACACGAATGATGGGATCACGAACCTTGCGCAGCGTGGCTGATAGATCGAGCACACGTTTTGGCTTACCGGGCATGCTGGTTCTCTATCGAGAGGCTCATTTCTTCAGGGGCTCGGAATAATCTCCCAAAGAAAATTGGGGTTCTGTCCACCAGAAGCGATAGAGGCTAGCGAATTGAATCGCCTCGCAAATAATCCCCATGGCCGATCTCTAAGACGAAATTCCTTAGTCTGCGCCTATTGACTCTTTCCTCCTATCAGAACAAACAATGAACATCAACATCTAGGCGGAATGACGTTGTAGTCTTCAACGCGATCTGGACAGGATTCGTGAGCGATGCCGGCTGCCCTCAAACAGGTCCTTTGTGAACTCCGAGAGCGCATATCAGCGCTCGAAGGATGCGCTCGGTCGGCTGGCACTATGCCGTTCGGCGTCGCGCAGATCGATGCCGTTCTGCCGGGTGGCGGTCTTGCCTACGGCACCCTGCATGAATTTGCAGGCGGCGGAGCAGGGACTGTCGATGGTGCGGCGGCTGCACTGTGTGTCGCAGGCATTGCTGCGCGCACCAAGGGCCCTGTTGTCTGGTGCCTGACGCGACCGGATCTGTTTTTTCCAGCTCTCGCCCAGGCCGGTCTTCATCCAGACCGAGTGATTTTCGTCGAATCCGACAAGGAAGAGGATGTGCTCGCCAACATGGAGGAGGGCCTACGGCAGCTACGGTCTGAAGCGCGTTTATTACTCGGCATTCAGCCCAATTCCTGACCCATCGAAAAACCTACCCTTGATCAAGCCGCCGCTTATGCGCGAGCATCGCCTGTACCAAGCGGACTGGCTCTATCGCTTTTATGGGTTCGACATTTCGGAGATCACTTCGTCACGGCCCGATGGCATGCTCGATCTCGATCTCGACCCAAAGCTGGCCTAGGCCCTGGGTCATCGAGTTCGCTTTCCCGTTGACATCAATCGGGCTGACAAGGAGACGCTCCTACGCGTGCCCGATTTCGGGACCAAGACGGTCAAGTCAATCCTGTCCACGCGACGCTTTAAGTGGTTGAGATTGGAAGACGTCGCACGGCTCGGCGTTTCCTTGAAAAAAGTGCAGACCTTCATTGTCGCGGAAGACTGGACCCCACATCGCCTTATCGATCGCGCTGGCCTGCGATCGATGTTTATGCCCAAGCCGGAACAGCTGTCGCTTTTATGACCGAGACCTGCTTACTCGAGGGACGAGGCGATCTGTCCGAATGGCGCGATGCAGCGCGGCGCTTTCTCGCGGCTGGCCTCGATCGGTAGACTTTCCGTCTGGAGCGCTAGACACGCAACGCCACCGCGGTGCGGCAGTCTAGGGTAAAGCGTAGACGTCTCAGCGACTTGCCTTGGTCCCCAATTCAATGGCACTGCCGAGACAACGTTCTGGCCCAGTTTTAGCACCGGTCTGAAACTTCCTCCATTTCCAGAGGGTCGAGGAACAGCCACTCTTTTTGCGAGTTATCGCGCAATGAACGAAATGATTATAAATACCGACACGATTGCAACTGAGGCTAAACTCGCATCCGGGCTCGTTTACGTGCCGCGACTGGATACAGGGATTACACGCAAATCCGGAGCCCATGGGTTCCTCTACTATGGCCCAGACGGTCGGCGTATCAAGGACGCTGGCGAAATCAAGCGACTAAACTCTTTGGCAATCCCCCCCGCCTACACCGATGTCGTGATCTCGACCAATCCCCTTTCACATCTCCAAGGCATTGGAAAAGACGCGCGAGGCAGACGCCAATATCGCTATCACCCGGATTGGCATGCCGAGCGTGGCAAGGCGAAGTTCGAACAACTGGCCGACTTCGCCGATCGCTTGCCGGATCTGCGCGAACGTGTCGAGCGCGATCTCCGCTCTCGCGGTCTGGGCATGGACAAAGCATTGGCGACAGTCGTTTGGATGCTCGACAACCTTTACATCCGCGTGGGCAATGCCACTTATGCGGAGGCCAACAAGTCCTACGGCCTGACCACCCTGCGAAGCCGGCACGTCAAAGTCGAGGGCGGCAGCGTGAAGTTCCGCTTCAAGGGCAAGTCCGGCAAGGAATGGAATCTGTCGCACAGTGATCGGCGGATCGCCAACGTCGTTAGAAAGTTGCAGGAACTTCCAGGGCAGCATCTGTTCCAGTACGTTGGCGAGGGCGGGACCGCTCGCGCAATCTCCTCGCATGACGTCAACGACTACATCCGCGAGGTAACAGGTGACAACTTCAGCTCCAAACAGTTTCGCACGTGGGGCGCGACCTGCATGGCTGTCGAGGCGCTAGCGGCGCTTGAGGCGGCTGCAACCAAGCGCGAATACACCCGGCAACTCAATGAAGCAATCGATAGCGTCGCTGCGAAGCTCGTCAACACCCGTGCCGTTTGCCGGTCTTCCTATATCCATCCAGCGGTCTTCGAGGACTTCCAGTCAGGCATGCTGCGTGACGTGCTGAAGCTCAAGACCAAAAGTGAGCGGCTGTTGCAATGGCTGGACCCAGAAGAGATCCGTGTACTGCGATGGCTTAAAGGTCGGGCTGCAGCCGCTTCATAGCGTTTTTGTCGAAGAGCCGGTGTCAAGCGAGCCTTCCGCAACAGGCACGCAAGCCAGCAACAGGGAGGGATACCACCATGAAAACTTTCGGAATTGCCTATATTGCCACCCTCGTGTCGTTCCTGGCCATCGACGCCATTTGGCTCGGCTTCGTGGCTCGCAAATTTTACCGGGAGCAGCTCGGCGACCTGATGCTCCCGTCACCCAACTTTGCGGTCGCTGCCGTTTTCTACCTGTTTTCACTGCTGCAATCGTCGCGCTGGCCGTTCGGCCCGGGCTCGAGGCGGGATCGGTTTGGACAGCAGCGGGTTACGGCGCCGTTTTGGGTCTTGCAGCCTACGGAACCTACGATATGACCAATCTCTCGACGCTGAAGAATTGGCCGATCTCACTCAGCATCGTTGATATGATCTGGGGCACTGTGTTGACAGCGATTGCCAGCGTGAGCGGCTATGCCGTCGCGCGACATTTCGCATAGCTCTGCGGTTCCGATCAAACTTGCGAATTTTAATAAAGACTGGAGAGTGGCTTGCGCGTGTCCGAGTATTCAGGCTTCACAAGTCAGGCGTCATCGGACCCTGTCCAAATCTCAAACGCCATGATTGCCGCAAAACTGGTCGAAATCATGCATTCCGATCGGCGTCCGCGTACCTACGTCGCTTTAACGGGGGGGACGGCAGAGCGGATCGCGAGCGCAGCCAGATGTCTGGCTTCGGATATCGACGTGATTCTACTGCCGCCGTGGGACTGTCTTCCCTATGATCGCGTCGCGCCGTCCAAACAGGCGATGGGTCGGCGTATGGATGCGCTCCGCGTCTGGCTGCAACCCTCGACGAAGCCAAGGCTGCTCATCACCTCATTGGGAGCGGTGCTGCAGCCAACCCCGCCTTTTTCTGTCGTGCGGGAAAGCGAGGTTACTCTTGAGGTTGGGCAGCCATTCGATCGTGATGCATTCAGAGAATTCGCGCTTAGAACTGGTTATCTAGAGGAGGCGCTCGCGGATGACCCTGGTGAGCTCGTGTTCCGCGAGGACGTCGTTGACATTTTTCCAGCAGGTAGCCCAGTTCCGATGCGGATCGTGCTCGACGGCGATGACAGGATCGAGGAGCTACGGTTTTACGACGCTGAAACTCAGCGAACCACTGAAACGGTCGAGCAAATGACATTTGGGCCGGCTTCCGAGCTGATCCTCGGCAGCTTCTCAGACGCCGCCGATAGCCGTCTCGTATCTGTTGAGGAGCAATTCCTGCAAGCTTACGGCACAATGCCAACGCTGGTTGATGTCGTTAACGGCAGTCTGCTCTCTTTACAGGAGGAATGGGAAAGCAAACTCGACGAACTCGTTGGGACTATTCAGGACGCGACAGAAGCCCGTGCGCAATCCAAGTCGGGCACACGCCGCAAGCCAAGTCCGTTTTACTTTCAACGCGAACAGTTTCTTCGAGAGATCGCAATGTGTGACCAGTTTGCCATCGATTACGCCGACGCTCGTCCAAGAGGCCCGATCGAGGGACGCAATCGTCTAAATGCTCTGGTCACTTTTGTCGATCAGCAGAAGAAAGCGGGCCAATCCGTGGTACTTGCCGGCCGCGGTCGCTCAATGGAAAATCTGGTGCGCGCCGTGGCGCAGACATCGGATGTGACGCCTGTTGACGATTGGAAGGAATGCGCTACAGCGCCGTTGGGATCTGTGTTGAAGCTAAATTGTCGTTTGGACCGAGGCTTTGCGGTCGGCGACATCCACGTTGTGACGACGACCGACGTCTTCGGCGAGGATATCGAAGAGGTCGATACGTCGACCTTCCTGAAGGAGCCGCAAATTCAACTCGGCGACGTCGTGGTTCACGAAGACCACGGTGTCGGGATCTTGAAGGCACTTGAAACAGTACAGGTGGACGGTACCGGTCAGGACGCGGCGCGGTTAGAATATCGCGATGGCGCGTCCATCCTCGTGCCGATGTCGGAGTTTGGTAAGCTTTGGCGTTACGGATCGTCACCCGAAACGGTATCACTGGATCGCCTTCATACCGAGGCCTGGGCAAAACGCCGCGCGGCAATCGACAAGGACATTGGAAAAGCAGCGCGCCATCTTCGACGCCTTGCCAAGGCTCGACGCGAAACCACGGCGGAAGTGTTCGCTCCACCTCAGAAGGCCTACGCAGAATTCGTGCGCCGTTTCCCTTACTCGGAGACAGCGCATCAGTCGTCGGCCATCCGCGAGGTTTTGCAGGACCTGAGTTCTGGGATGCCAATGAATCGCCTCGTCTGCGGTGATGTCGGTTTTGGCAAAACAGAAATTGCCTTGAGGGCAGCGGCGGCCGTCGCCTTCTGTGGCGCACAGGTGGTGGTGATAGCCCCGACGACAGTTCTGGCCCGCCAGCATTTTCTCACGTTCCAGCGTCGATTTGCCAACACGGACGTCAAAGTCGAGATGCTGTCGAGGGTTCTCAAGCGAAAAGCTGCAGCCAAGGTGAAAACCGGCTTGGCCTCCGGCGACGTCGGTATCGTCATCGCTACGCAGGCCATTCTGGCCAAGGATATCCGCTTCGCTCACCTTGGCCTTTTGGTCATTGACGAAGAGCACAAGTTCGGAGCGCGCGACAAGCAGGCGATGCGATCGCTTTCACCTTCGCTGCATGTGCTGGCCATGTCCGCGACACCAATCCCGCGGACACTGCAATCGGTGATGATCGGTATCCAAGACGTCAGCATCCTCGCGACGTCGCCTTCCAAACGCCGCCCCGTCAGAACGACACTCGGTCCGTACGATGGAGCTTCCATGCGCGTTGCACTGCTGCGCGAGTTTCGACGCGGCGGCCAGAGTTTTGTTGTGGTGCCGCAAATCGAAGACATAGATGGCGTTCACAAAATTCTAAAAGACATCGTCCCCGAACTGTCCGTTTGGATTGCCCACGGAAAAATGAAAGCTGCTGAGATGGACGAAATCATGGTCGGCTTCGGCGATGGTGACGGGGACGTTCTCTTGTCCACCAATATCATCCAAAGCGGCCTCGATGTGCCGCGTGCCAGTACCATCTTCGTCTGGCGGGCCGATCGATTTGGTATCGCGCAGTTGCACCAGTTGCGTGGCAGAGTGGGACGCGGCCGGATACAGGGTTTGGCCATGCTTCTTGCAGACGACGATATCGCGCAAGAAACACGCGCCCGCCTATCGACCATCGAGGCCCATGACCGCTTGGGCGCAGGGTTCGCGCTGAGCATACAGGACTTGGATATGCGCGGCGCCGGCGATGTCACTGGTGACGATCAGGCTGGTCACGTGAAGCTGCTCGGCATCAGTCTTTATCAAAAGCTCTTGGAGCGCGCGGTGCTGGATGGCGGCAAAGGCATGTCTCGCGAACAGCAGGATGTCGCGCTCAATCTCGGCATCACCCAAACGATACCGGAAGACTACGTCTCGGACGGCACGGTCAGACTGAATCTCTACACCCGCCTCCTGCGTGCCAGTGATCAAAAAGCCATCGAGGAGCTTGAAGACGAGTTCGAGGATCGTTTCGGAGAACTCCCCGATGAGGTTTCCTTATTGATCCGTCTGGCCAAGCTTCGTCTCGCAGCCGCAGCATGTCGTATCCGCAAGATTGATGCTGGACCTCATGGATTGGCGATCAGTTTTGCATCGCAACCGACCCGTAAAGAATGGGAAGCACTCACAAAATTCTGTCGAAGTGAGCAACGCGATGAGCGGCTTGTGTTTACAGTCGCGATGAATGTCGGCCCACAGCGGCTTTCATTTCTAGAGAAGGTCTTGGCAAGGACGGCGCCAACCTGAAGCGAAGCCTAAGAAAAGAGGCGGGGCCTATAGCGTTCAGCGGCAGGGCACGGAACTTCCTCCACTATTGACGTTTTCAACGACCCTCAATGGAGAATACGCGTATGGCAAATGTTGAAGGCGATACCGAGAAGGTTTGGGAGCTCGCCGAAAAAATCGGGTTTTGCATGCTTACCACGCAATGTGGATCGGACCTGAAGGCAAGGCCAATGTCCGCCCATTTCAAGTCAAGCTTGCCAACAATTTTGCCGCACGCGCCCTCGTGCCGCGGCGCGTCCCATCGTCCATCCTCGCCCAAGTCGCGTATGGCTGCGCGAGCCGGCGGTTCGATCGCAGCTTCTCCTCATTGCGGGCGAGAAAGTCCCAATACAAGGAATTGAACGGACAGGCCTTGTCGCCGACGCGTTGCTTTGGATCAAATCGAAAGCTCACGCAGTAATCCGACTTCCGGTTGATGTAGTTCCCGCTCGCTGCATAGGGTTTGGTGTCAAGAAAGCCGCCATCGGCGAACTGGCTCATGCCGACCACGTTTGGAAGCTCTACCCACTCGTAGGCATCAGCATAGACCTCAAGGTACCATTGATGCACGTCCTTTGGATTGACGCCGGCGAGCAGTGCGAAGTTACCCGTGATCATGAGGCGCTGGATATAATGGGCGTATTCGCTATCGATCGTCTCGTTGTTGATTGCCACTGAGAACTGACCCGGCGTTGGAGTGAACCCCTCGGGCTGGACCACCGTATGTGCTATCTGGCGAGCTGTCCAGCACAACCGACATGTCACATGCGCTGCAACGATACGATGAGGCGATGCGACCAATTGTGGAGGAAGGGCAGGACGTTCCCAAAATCGCCCCGAAAATGCTCCAGCCGCAGACACGAATCGCCGTCGCGCTGCAGCACGCAGTCCTTCGTGTCGCGGCGGCACCTGGCATCAGACAATTTGCCACGAAACTGTTTACACCTCGGACCAAAGAGATCGTCGTTCCGCACTACCGGAGTTCGCCAGAACACTGACGACACGACGGTGACGGCCCGCAGAAACGCGTTTCACGTCACACCGTTCGGAAGATATGGGGTCTCCAGCCCGAAGCACGCCAAACCCGGTTTCTCATTTTTAGACCACGCGGAGCTGTAGCTTGCGGCGAAACCGGGAAAAACTGGCGCTTACCATTCCGTGGGCGGCATTGTCCCACGAAACTGCGTAGCGGAATCGTTCTGCAATTGTTAGCAATTGTTCAAGCGCTTCCTTGGTCACATCGCGTTCGATAATCATGGCACCCTGCGCGATGAGGACGCTTATTCCGACAACCTCTACGCCCAGGTCAAACTCTGCATCGCGCCTTGGAAATCGCAGTCGCATACCCGGTTCCTAGTCCAAGTTTGCCGCGATTGAAGCTCAGTTCGCAAGGAGGACAAGCACGGCATTCGTCGCGACTGACTTCGACTTGCAGCTGCTTGAGGAACATAGGGCGCGCCTAAGGGTTACCATGGTAGTTTCGATCCCTGTGACAATTTACCAAGGGCTCCGATGAACGAACCCGTTGCACCTCAATTTCCCCGTCACGTTGGCACGGGTTCGATGTGGGGTCGACCGCGGCGTTATTTTCGCACTAAGCGACGTTCATCATCCGCGAAGCTTGTATGGCGTTGACGATGGGAAAGGCGTGGCTTGCCGCAGGCTCGAAACATGATTGCATTCCATCCTATCGAAATCATGATATCGTGAGGTTCGGATATCTGGCGTTGGCCGAGCGAGACCTATTCGACGCCGCGTCTCACGCGCAGCAGGTTCTTTTCGTGATCAGGAACGGCAAATCGAACATTACCCAACTGCCCCTGCTTCTCTAGGTAGTCTCGCCAGGATATTGACTCTGCTTGAGCAGCCCCGCTAGGTGCGCTGTGTTACGCGCGAGCATTTGAACCGCCTTCGTGACCACATCGGGTACTTCCTCAAGATCGACAAAATTTGTCGAGCCCATGGCTTCACCCACCCAGTAGGCGACGGCATTTGCCGGGATGGTGAACCCGACGTCGTTCAGTGCCTGGTAGATCTCGGCCGAAACGTGATGGGCCCCATCCTCATTCCCAACGACGGCGACCGCCGCCACAATACCGCAAGAGACCATCCGGCCCTGATCGTCGGTTTCCTCAAGAAAGGCGTCCATTCGTTCCAGCGCACGCTTGGCTACACTGCTAGGCTGGCCAAGCCAAATGGGCGTACCAAGAATGAGAATGTCGGCAGCGAGCAGCCTTTCTCGAAGGGCCGGCCAGTCGTCACCTTCTCCTTCATCGGACGTCACACCTGGCTTGATGTTGTAATCAGCCAGCCGGACAGTCTCCATGCTGACATCAAACGTTTTGAGCTCGTTGGCAATGAGACCGAGCATACGGTCGGTTGACGACTTTTCCTGCGCCTTGCTGGTTTTGAGTGTGCCGTTGAATGCGAGAGCTTTGAGAGCCACTGGGTGTTCCTCGATGTTATTGAGATTGCTTGCCTAACGCACCCGGCGCGACGGTAGTTCCCAATGCGGATTGGGGCGCGTCCGAAGACGCGCCACCAGAGTTATTTCTGTGACGGAGGTGACGCTTTGCCGAGTTTGATTGAGGGCTCGCGAGCCCAGACGCGCAGTTTTCCCAATTCCGCTACGAACGCTGCAATGCCCTCTTCACCTGGCAGTGCAATCGTGCCTTCGTCAAGCGCATCGGCAACGCCCGCCTTAGCCAGAAGAGGCGCGGCGGACCGGTCATATCCTATGAACTTACAGTGCTGGAACGCGTCAGCCACGAAATCACGCGCGGCTGCTTCGTTGACAAGATCTTCGATGCCTTCTGGTGATGTAAGAAGCGCCACAGCGTCGAACAGAACAGAAGGTCCACCGTCGATCATATGGTGCGCGACGATGCGCTTGCCATCTGATGCAACGATACCGCCAACCTTAGGTGCGATCAGCTCAACGACCGCCTTCTCCTTTTCGATCGCGGCCGTGAGGACTTTCAAGAGTTTGGCATCCACGCCATCGGTGACCAGGATACCGAGCTTCCGACCCTCAAAACGTTTGGGCCCCCGTTCGACAATGCTGAGCGCCGGCGATGGCTCCAGGTCCTGACGGGTTGGCATAGCGGCGTCGGCTGGGGCGGGCATTGATTGAAGCCCAAGCTTTTGAGCCACGGTTGTCGCCAATGTCTCGTCGATGTTGAGAAGGTGAGAGATCATCCGTTCGCGGATAACCAGGGTTTCAACCTTGCTCAACTCAAACGTCAACGCCATTGCGATATGCCGTTGTTCGGGTGGCGTCTGGCTGATGTAAAATTGACGGGCCTGGCTGTAGTGATCGGCAAAGCTTTCGGGGCGCAGCCGCACCTTCGGCCCCTGTTCATCGGACGGAAAATGCCGGAAACCCCGGGTAGGAGACTCACGGGGACCTTCTCCAAAAGAGTTCGGCTGGTAGTTCACCCGCCCGACCGGATTACGCATGGCCATGTGGCCATCCTGCTGGAAGTTATGGAAAGGACACTTCGGCGCATTGATAGGAAGGTGCGTGAAGTTAGGGCCGCCCAGCCGCTTCAATTGCGTGTCCAGATAGGAGAAATTCCGGCCCTGCAACAAAGGATCGTTACTGAAGTCGATGCCTGGCGGGACGTTTTGAGTCATGAACGCCACCTGCTCGGTTTCCGCGAAGAAGTTATCCGGCATACGGTCGAGCACCAGACGGCCGATCGGGCGCACGGGCAGGATCTCTTCAGGAATGATCTTGGTGGGGTCGAGGATGTCGAAATCAAAGTTGTCGGCAAAGTCTTGGTCGAAAAGCTGAACACACAGCTCCCATTCGGGAAAGTTGCCCGACTGGATGGACTGCCAAAGATCACGGCGATGATAATCCGGGTCGGCTCCGTTGATCTTCACCGCTTCGTTCCACGCTACGGATTGAAGGCCGAGCTTTGGTTTCCAGTGGAATTTGACAAACGTGGATTTGTCATCAGCGTTGACGAACCGGAAGGTATGCACGCCAAAGCCTTCCATGAAGCGGAAGGATCGGGGGATGGTGCGGTCAGACATGATCCACATGACCATGTGCATGCTTTCCGGCGTCAGGCTGATGAAGTCCCAAAAAGTGTCGTGAGCGGTCTGTGCCTGAGGGAATGCCCGGTCCGGCTCCTGTTTGGCTGCATGTACGACATCGGGAAATTTGATGGGATCCTGGATGAAAAACACTGGAATGTTGTTGCCGACAAGATCCCAGTTCCCTTCCTTGGTGTAGAGCTTGACGGCAAAACCACGAACGTCACGTGCCAAGTCGAAGGAACCCTTATTACCTGCGACCGTAGAGAAGCGGACGAAAACCGGCGTCTTCTCGCCGGCACGCTGGAAAATATCTGCTCGTGTGATGTCCGACAGGGGTTCATAGGTCTCGAAAAAGCCATGCGCGCCGTATCCGCGGGCGTGAACGACCCGTTCGGGGATGCGTTCGTGGTCGAAATGGAAGATCTTTTCTCGGAAGTGAAAGTCGTCGATCAGCGCAGGACCGCGCGCTCCGACTCGTAGTGTATTCTGGTCATCTGCGAGCGGGGCACCTTGGGCCGTTGTCAATGTATCATGGCCGTCTTCAGCGAACTGGTGCAACTCTCCGCCTTCACCGCGGTGAAGCTGCTGGTCGTGGATGGTGACCATATCGGAGGCAGCGGATGTCTTTTTGGGGTTGGTGGATGGCTTTCGGGCCATGGAGATCTCCTCACGACAAATAGAGAAAGGGCCGCCCGATGGGCAGCCCTGGTCAAAATCTCGAGACTTTAAGCTGCTTTCTTGCCTTTTGCGTTCGCAGACGCCTTGGCCAGCCCGGTCAGCTTTTCATCCGTGGCCTTTTCCTCGTCAAGGTTGGCCTGGAGGAGCGGGACTGCATCTTTAAGACCGAGTTGACCGGCCCATTCGATCAGCGTGCCGTAACGCGCGATCTCGTAGTGTTCGACCGCCTGCGCGGAGGAGATGAGACCGGCGTCGAGCGCGGGAGAGCCTTTGAACTCCTCCATGATCTCTTCACCTTCCGCGATGATGCCCTGGATGGCCTCGCAAGTCTTGCCACGGGCGGGCTTGCCCAGAATCTCGAAGACCTGTTCGATACGTTCGATCTGACCTTGGGTTTCGTCCCGATGCTGGAGGAAACCGGCTTTCCCTTCCTCAGACTGGGCGGCTCGAGCCATCTTGGGCAGAGCCTTCAGGATCTGCTTTTCTGCAAAATAGATATCCTTGAGGGTGTCAAGGAACAGGTCGTCGAGGGTCTTGGCTGTCGGCATTGGAGAATTCTCCCTGTTATTAGTGACGCGCTATTCAACTTGCTTTTCCATCGAAGGTTCCCACGCTGATAACGTTTCTGTTATCGTCAGCTCAGACGCTGAGCGGCAGGGTCTGAGGGGACCCTATTACGCCGTCAGCACGACCTTGATGCAGTTGTCCTTCTTGTCTCTGAAGGTCTCGTAGAGGGCAGGGCCATCCTCAAGTTTCGCGCGATGGGTGATGATACAGCTCGGATCGATCTCGCCTTCTTCGATGCGGCGGAGAAGATCGAGTGAATACCGGTTCACATGTGTTTGTCCTGTACGGATGGTCAGGCCCTTGTTCATTGCGGCGCCGAAGGGAATCTTGTCCAGAAAACCGCCGTAGACGCCCGGAACCGAAACGATTCCGCCAGGTCGGCACGCCATGATCGCGGCACGCAGCGCATGCGGTCGGTCGGTTCCAAGCAGCGTAGCGGCTTTGACCTTGTCAATGATGGCGTCGAAAGAGGCGGTGGCGTGGGATTCAGAACCGACCGCGTCGATGCATTTGTCGGCGCCATGACCACCGGTCATTTCCTTGATCCGGTCCGGAATGGTGGCGTCTTCATCGTCAAAGTTGATGATTTCCGCTCCGGCTTGTTGCGCCAGGGCAAGCCGCTCAGGAACATTGTCGATAGCGATGACGCGGGCTGCACCTTGCATAAAGGCACTCGTGACGCAGAACTGACCAACCGGCCCGCAGCCCCAAATGGCGACGATATCCGTCGGTTCGATCTCGCAATTTGCGGCCGCCTTCCAGCCTGTCGGGAAGATATCGCCCAGAAACAACGCCTGTTCGTCGGTCATACCATTGGGAATTACAATGGGCGAGACGTCCGCATACGGGACGCGGACGAACTCTGCCTGGCCGCCTGCGTAGGCGCCGGTCAGGTGCGAATAGCCAAACTGGCCGGCAGTCTGATAACCGAATGCTTTGATTGCATTATCTGCATTCCGGTTGGTACGCTCGCAAACGGACCAGTTGCCTTTCAGGCATTGCTGGCATTCACCGCAGCAGATGGTGAACGGTACAACTACCCTGTCGCCGACTTTCAGCTTTTTATTATCGCGTCCAACTTCGACCACCTCTCCCATGAACTCGTGCCCGAGCACATCGCCCTTTTCCATAAAGGGGATATAACCGTCCATCAGATGCAGATCCGAGCCACAAATGGCACATGCCGTCATTTTGATGATAACGTCGCGGCCATCCTCAATTTGCGGATCCGGAACGCTGTCGCAACGGATGTCGCCCTTGCCATGCCAGCATAGTGCTTTCATCGGATATGTCCTTCAATGGATTAGAGTGTTGCCGCAGTACGTTCGGCGAGGATCTTGGTGGCTGCAGCTATAAAGAGCGAGCGCACCGGCCATGCCTCGTTGGAGGAGGAAAGTTCCAAAGGCGGTAAGGCTTCTAACCCAAATCTCGGAGATCTGACTTGATCCAGCATGGCGGCTTCGATCGCCGCGCCAATGAAGGCTCCCGTGCGAAATCTCCCATCGGTCTGTCGTTTTAGTGCGGCGATGCAATTGGTTTTCGCGCGGAGATGAGGATGGCCATCTGCTGGATGGCCATCGGTAGGGTAAGTTGCTCCAGCGCCTCAACGGACGTGCGGATCTCTGTCGCGGCTATGGCGGGTGGCAACGACCGCATCGAGGTCCGGCGCCAAAAGGTCGTGTCTTTCGGCAAAAGCGGCGAACATCCCTCGCGCAGTCTCCACTTCAATCTCGCCCTGCAATGCCGCCCTGCAGGCATTGAGTGCTATCGAATGAGCAGAATCGCTAACCGACGGCGGCCATTCCGAGAGGTGACGATAGGCGTCCATTACCGATCTGACCTTAGCGGGGAAGCCGATACCAACAAGAATTGTCACAGGTTCTTTGAACATATCGGGTTTCATTTGTCGCTCCTTTCCCACCCGGAATGCCAACGGGCGCCGTCCACAACGGCGCCCTTTTCTGCAACCGTCCGCTATCACGCCGCCTTTTGAGCTTCGATCTGTGCCGGAGTTGAAGGGGCGAACGTAGAATAGCCTGAGATTGAAATTTTTCGTGGTTTCAGGGCCTCGGGGATCTCGCGCACGAGATCGATCGTCAGCATACCGTTGTGGAGATCCGCTTTGCTCACCCGGACATGATCGGCAAGCTCGAACCGATGTTCGAACGGGCGCCCGGCAATGCCGCGATGCAGGTAACCTTCATTCGCCACCTCCTGCTTCTTGCCGGTGACCGTGAGAAGGTTGGATTGGAAGGTAACTCCGAGGTCGTCCTGCGCGAAACCTGCCACCGCAATCGAAATGCGGTAAGCGTCGTCACCGGTTTTGACGATATCGTAAGGCGGCCAATCGCTGATAGAGCGGGCGCTTTGCGCGTTTTCAAGAAGACTGAAAACACGGTCGAAGCCGACGCTTGAGCGAAACAGTGGGGTATAGTCGTAAGATGTTGCCATTGCCATATCCTCCTTGAAGCAACATGGGTACGGAAGCACCAGCGGTGCTCCTAGCAATGCCAAGCCCTGCTGTAGCGGCTGGCAATAACCGATTTGGTTTTGACGTTTTTTGAGTTCAAGATCCTTAGCGAAAAATTTTTGGCCGTAATGGCAGCTGGTCGAATGTCCCGGCCGGATCTCACTAAGCCGCTTATGACATTAAGCCGGTAAGCTGTAGCGCTCGCCTGAATGCGTCCTGTAAGCATTGAGTAGCAGATGAGGTACGAGTACATGCCAATCGGGGCGCGGAACTCAAATATTGCCCCCTCGTTTCGCTTGCGAGCATAAATTGGGAGATGACGAATGCCGATTATTGGTACCGCCGCCTGGTCAATCCCGAAAACGGTCGCCGACCGATTTGCACAGCAAGGAAGTGGCCTGACCCGATACGCGTCGGTGTTAGACGGCGTTGAGATCAATTCGACCTTCTACCGCCGCCACAAGACATCAACGTTTGCACGCTGGGCCGATTCCGTACCTGACGGATTTAGATTCTCGGTAAACGTTCCCAAGCAGATCACCCACGTCCGAGCGATGAAAGATATTGCCGAGCCGCTCGACACTTTCCTTGGAGATATCGCACCGCTCGGGGAAAAACGCGGCCCGCTGCTCTTTCAGCTGCCACCGTCATTGGGCTTCGATGGTGATGAACTCGAAAGTACTTTCAAGGCAATGCGACGTGCCGATAAGGACCAAATTGTCATTGAGGCGCGACACGGGAGCTGGGCAGCGGACGAAGCGCTGGATCTATTGAAGCGCTATGCGATCGATCGGGTTCTTGCCGATCCTTCACCTGTATGGCCAGCGGAGGATTTTGACACGCCTCCGAAATATGTGCGTCTGCATGGCAATCCGAAGATCTACTATTCGAGCTATACAGAAGACGAGATCAAGGCGTTCTTAGACCTGTTGGCTCCGGACGGCTGATGCATCTTTGACAATACAGCCTCGGGCGCCGCGATTGAAAACGCGCTAACGATGCAGGCTTCGCATTGACCATGTTCCACAGTGTACAACTCAGCTGCTGAATGAATATAAGTCCACCTGGGCAGCTCCCAGCCATTTACTCACCCATAGGCTTATGCGCCGTAATAGGTATTTACCGAGAATATCGCGACAAATCATCAGCATCCAGACCGACGAGCCATGAATGGCCCAAAGCTAAATGCTCGCGCAGACGCACCGTGGCTACTGAAAAAAGTACGAAAAAGAAGCATTTAAACGTTCGTGGACTTCCGGCAAAACCGCTACCTTAAGGGAAGTGTCTGCCCGCCTCCTCAAGCTTGGTTTTCTCATGCACACCTTGTGAATGCATCTGCAGCAACAAAACATGAAGCGCCTTGGCGGCCTCTGAATTCAAACCCAGCCCTTTTTCCGCGCAGATCTCTTCGTGAAGCTTATCTAAATCAGCAATATGAATGACGCTGGAAGTCGTTTCATCTGCCATTCAAATTTCCTTATCGTTTGTAGATTACGCGGCCAAAAGGTCATTCACCGACTTCACAAGCTGTTCCAATCTGTAGGGCTTGGGAAAAAACTTTGCTTTCTCTGGAAGCTCGAAAGCAGACGGGCTTACAAACCCTGACGTGACTACGATCCGAACGTTCGGCCAACGCTCAGTCACAATCCTCGCTAAGCCAAGGCCGTCCATTGAGCCTGGCATTCTCACATCAGTGACGATTAAGTCGACATCGGATTGATGGTGCAGAATTTCCAGAGCCGCATCTGCGCTTTCCGCTTCGAGCACCGTATGCCCCTCGGCTTCCAGAACGTATACAGCGTCCATACGAATTAGCGCCTCATCTTCAACGACCATAACGACCGCCGGTCGCTCATCTAAACTCATATGCGCTTCCTGCCAAAAACAATAAGCTGTCAGATTTCAGCATGTAGTGCGGGAAAAGCTGTTAGCCAGTGAGGGCTTTGGCGCAAAACGGTGCTCTGCCAACTCAAATGCAAATCTCCGCATCAAGTCTTCAGCGTTCCAGGAACTTGGTGGCGCTATGCTAGTTTGACAGCGACGAACCATTTCCAACGGCACTGGAGCATCACATGAGACGTCCCCTTACTGCTTTGTCCCTGTTCGTAGCACTTGGATCTCTCTCGATCGCATCCGCGGCCGAAATGTCGCCGAACGAATTCGTTGCGAAAGCCAGCGCGTCAAACCAGTTCGAAATCGAGGCAGCCACGCTGGCAAACGAAAAAGCGCTGCACCCTGAGACCAAACAGTTTGCTGAGAGTATGCTTAAGGACCATGGCAGAGCCGGCAGCGAGCTGGCGGAAGCGGCCAAGCAAGAAGGGGTGGCCGTCCCAACGGAGATGCCCACCGAATTCAAAGAGAAAATTGATGCTCTCAAGACCACGGCGCCGGCGGAATTTGACCAAGCCTATCAGTCGTCCCAGGTCGCCGCCCATGAGGAAGCTGTTGCTTTGTTTTCCGCTTATTCCAAGCAGGGAAAAGACGGACCGCTAAAGACCTTCGCTTTCAAAACTCTTCCAACTCTTCACACTCATGAAGTCCGTATTCACGGACTTACCAAGGATTGACGTAGGCACCCTCGGAAGCGCCCAAATTTTCGGAAACTCGGTAGTCACCCCTGATCAGGTTTCTGATGCCACCGGTACATACTACGCCGATGCCCACGCTAGCTGGTGCATGGAGCGATACCGCTCCTATCGAATTGAAGACAACACCTATCAACCGTTTTCGGGCAAACGGAAAGAATGTCTCGGGCCCGCGTCTTAGCTCGCCTACTCGCCGTGGCGAGAGAACCTGGACACTCGGTTGATCGAACATTTATCGGAGCCATTCGCTGGAACCGAAATCGCAAACGGCCGTTATCGGCGCTCATTCAATCCGCTGCGAGGTAACATGGCTGGTCGTACGCTGCTGCAATTCTTTCATTGGTACACGCAAGACGGCGGTGGACTGTGGAAGGAGGTGGCAGAGAAAGCGGAGAGCCTTGCATGCATGGGTATTACGGATGTCTGGCTACCGCCGGCCTATAAAGGCGCCGCCGGCGGGTTTTCTGTGGGTTATGACACTTATGACCTCTTTGATCTCGGCGAGTTCGAGCAGAAGGGAACGATCGCGACCAAGTACGGTGACAAGTCCGCACTCAAGCATGCGTGCCAAGCGCTGAATGAAAATGGCATCGGCGTGATTCATGACGTTGTGTTCAATCATAAAATGGGGGCCGACGAAAAAGAAGCGGTCCACGTCCGCCGGGTCAACCCCGAGGACCGGACCCAAATGGAAGACGAGGCGTTTGAGGCGCTTGCTTATACACGCTTCACTTTTCCGGGCCGGGCTAGCGCGCATTCAAAATTTGTTTGGGATCACAAATGCTTCAGCGGCGTCGACGTCATCGAAAAACCGGACGAAAGCGGCGTCTTTCGTCTGATTAACGACTACGGTGAAGGCGAATGGAATGACGAGGTCGATGACGAGCTCGGTAATTTTGATTATCTTATGGGAGCGGACGTCGAGTTCCGTAACAAAGCCGTCTGCGAGGAGCTAAAATACTGGGGCCGGTGGTTGTCGGAGCAGGTTCGTGTCGACGGCTTTCGCCTTGACGCCGCCAAACACATTCCGGCTTGGTTCTTTCGCGACTGGGTCGGCCATATGCGCCAGGCGGTGAAGGAAGACCTGTTCGTGGTCGCTGAATATTGGCATCCGGACATGAGCACCCTTAAAAGCTATCTCGATCTGGTGGATCACCAGCTCACCGTGTTCGACGTGGCGCTTCATCATCGTTTTCACGAAGCATCGAAAGCAGGCAAGGATTTTGACATGAGGACGATCTTCGACGGAACGCTCGTCTCAGGACATCCCGACCATGCAGTCACTATTGTTGACAACCACGATACACAGCCGCTCCAGGCGCTGGAGGCCGCGGTCGATCCCTGGTTCAAGCCGCTGGCTTATGCGCTGGTCCTGCTAAGGGAACAGGGCGTGCCCTGCGTTTTTCATCCGGATCTCTATGGTGCGCAGTATACCGATGGCAAGGATGGAGAGCATAGATCAGTCGATGTGCCAGCCATCGCATGCCTCCCGGAACTGATAGAAGCCAGGAAGCGCTTCGCCAACGGCCCGCAAACCGATCTCTTTGATGATCCACACTGTGTTGGTTTCGTGCGTCACGGAACGGGTGAGGTCCCCGGCTGCGTGGTGGTGATGTCAAATGGTGACCCCGGCGAAAAAGTTGCCGATCTTGGGCAAGCTCATGCTGGCGGGGTCTTTGTCGATTTTCTTGGCCATCATGAAGCGCAGGTAGTGATCGGAAACGATGGTAAAGGCGCTTTCCCGACGAACGGTGGAAGCGTTAGCGTCTGGGTCCATAACCAGTCATAAGCCACGCTCCCTTCAAGGCCACCCGCATTCAAGTCCCCAGTGTTTAAACGCGTTAGGAACTTAGCGCCTGGGCGGGGTCCCATGGGCCAACTCTCACCATATTTGTTTTTCGATTTTAGCTGCAACAATGGGTGCAGCTACAGCACCTGCGAGCCCAAGCCGCAAACGGCTTGCCATCTCAGATACGATAAAGGTTATCACAACGGTCGTTGCAACCTGTGACCATGTGCGATCGGCCGGAGGTGTGTCCTGCTTCACCGCCGATATCTCAGTGCGCATGTCGGCTACCTCTTTTCTCAGCCAAGCTATCTGTCGCACAAGATTTTCATAATTGCGGTCGCGTGAAGCGTCACGGCTTTCTTGCTCCGTTGGGGTCAGAACATCATCGAGGTCCGCCAAGTGGTCTTGAAGTTGCGTATATGAATCGAAACCGTTCGTTCTCATTGATGTTCCCTTCAGTTGAGCTCGCCGCGCCAAGCCAGGTTGGGCGATTGCGCGGAGAGGCGATTATCGACCCGCTTCACCCCATCGATCCGGGACGCGACCTCAATTGCCCTTACAACCTCCTCGTCGGTCAAAACCGAACCACTCAGAGTGATAGTGGCTCCCCTCGCGACGACTGAAACGCCGGTTGCGTCCAGCGCGCTATCACTGCCGAGCGCGTCGGCGACAGCCGTTTCCAACATCGCCTGCGTGGGGTTCTCGACCTCAATGGTTGGCGGAAGCTCGTGAAAGGTGGCGGGCTTGAATACCATTGTCGCGCTCTCACCGAAGTCCGAAGAAAGACAGAATGGCGAGCACGATAACGACGGCTCCGACAAGCCAAATGATCTGATTCATGGTTATCTCCTTCGTATTCATCCGGCGAAGGCCGCGGGGTTTATGCTTCCGGCTCGTCTGCCATGATGCGTTCGATCGTTGCAGGATCGCATTGCTCGTCCAAGGAACTGTCGGACACCGCCATCCCAGGTGCGGATATCGGCGAGGAATTCCTTTAGACTTTCGATGCCCCGGTCGGTGAAGGTCGTGATGCCCTCTTCGCTGCCGTCATAGGCATGGATCATCGTAAGCGGTCAGCCGATGGCGTCGGACCTGAAATTCCAGGGCATGAGGGCTTCGATTTCAGACGCGGGCCAGCCCTGAGCGATGCGGGTCAAGGTTTGGCAGAGCCAGGCGAGCGGATCGACGCTGTTCATTTTGCAGGTCTGAAGGAGAGTGGCCAATGTCGCCCAGGTGCGTCCACCACCTTCGCTGCCGGCGAATAGACTATTTTTTCTCGTGATTGTTTGAGGCCTGATCGCGCGTTCGACGATATTGGAGTCGATTTCGACACGGCCGTCCGCCAGGAACTGCTCCAGCGCGTCCCGCCGGGAGAGCGCATAGCGGATCGCTTCGGCGGTCTTGGACTTCCCGGAGATTTTGCGCAGCTCTCTTTCCCACAGATCGAAGAGGCCGGTGACAATGACTGCGGACTTTTGCTGTCGCAGCGTCGCTCTGGTATCGGCGTCCCTGCCGCGGACCTCATCCTCGACCTTCCATAGCGCGCTCATGGCGACGACCGTATCCGTCGCGGCCTGCGAGACCCCGGTGATGTGCAGGTCGTAAAACTTGCGCCTCAGATGCGCCCAGCAGCCTGCGAGTTGGATCGT
>NZ_QFBC01000011.1 GCF_003122325.1 Rhizobium album | reverse complement strand
GCGGCCCGAAACGGCGGAACCATCGCGGCACACCCTCTTCGGTGCTGCGGCCGCGCAGGGCAAGCAGGGTGGCATCCGGCGCCGTCCGCCGCGCCAGCGGCAGCAGGCTCATCTCGTTGCCACCGGAACCATGGAAAAGAAACACCGTGGTGCCATCGGTCTCCGGCGGCACGAAAAACCGATGGATGAACGGCAGGTCGCGATAGATGATCCGCGGCTCACCCGGCAGCGAAAATTGCGGCAGCACCGCCTCAAGATCGGCAGTCTGTTCGGCCGTGCCCGGCGGCACGAACAAACGCGTGCCGAGATTTTCCGCCGTTTCATCCACCGTCATGCCCGGCGGATCGGTGGCCAGTTCGTAAAGCGCGCCGCCCGGCTCGCGGACGTAGAGCGAATAGAAATACTTGCGGTCGTGGACGTTCATGACCGCGTCCCCAAGCTTCGTCTGCACGGCTTCCACTTCCGCCTTGTCACGGGAGCGGAAGGCGACATGGTCGAAGGTGCCGCTTCCCGGCGCGCCGGGCCAAAAACCCTGGGCATCACGAATATCGACCGCATCGCCGGATTCGGACAGCATGCGCGTGATCGCCCCGGCCTGCACGTCGCGGCGATAATCGAAATTCCCTTCGAGGAAGGCAGCGGTTTCACCGGGCAGTTCCGTCAACAGCGTAACGCCGCGGATGCCACGGACGGCATCGCGCGGCGCGATCGACGCGCCCGCCCATGTCGGTGCCTCCGGAAAACCGGCAACACCCGTCAGCTTGACGATCACGCCGTCCGGGTCCTTCAACCGGATCGTCGGCTCGCCCAGTTCGGCCGCCGGCCCCTCCGGGGAAAGGCCGAAAGTCAGGGCTCGCGTCAGCCAGAAGCCGATGCTTTCCGGATCGATCGCCAGCGCCATCTCGCTGATCTGTCCATGCCCCGCCCGTCCCGGCGAACCGTCTTCCCAGACCAGAAAGGTAATCAGCGAGCCGGGAGATCCGGCACCATCACCATAGATCAGGTGCAATTGCGACGAATCCTCGAAGCCGGCTGTGCGCTTGACCAGGCGCAAACCCAGAAAACCGACATAAAAGTCGACATTCGCCTGAACTTTCCGTGTGATCAGCGTGAGGTGATGAATTCCCGAAACCATGCCATTCCTTTCCACCACCCGCGGCGGTTTTCGTTCCCGATCTGTCGGCCTTCGACGTGGAGCCACCGGCCGCCGCGTTTACGACCGAACTTGCACCACCGCAGCGGCGAACAAAATCCCTTTTCGATTTCGTTGGAGTCACGAGGGCAGCAAAACCCGCGCCACCCCGGAACAAAAATTTTGAGAAAACGTTAAAACTCAGAATTTTCAGTTTTCGGAGGAGCAGGTCCATGACGAACGATTATTGGCAGCCGGTCGCACTCATGCTTGTTGCGGCCTCGTGTTATTTCATGATCATTCCGTTGTGAGGTGGGCGATGTTCCTGCTCCTCTCCGCCACGCTCTATCTAGCCATATCGCTGGCGGTCATCGTCGCCATAGACCGTATCGTCGCCTATCTCTACCGGGCTCCATCCAAACCATTGTCCGGAGCATTGCGTCCGCTGAAGCTCGGAAAGACCGTGATTGGCCGCACCACCCTTTAGCCAAGCCGACCTTGCATCGACCGCGGGCTTCCATGAAGCCCGCCAAAGAATGTCGCTTTAAATATAATATATAAGCCCCCCTGAAAATGTGTTTTGAAAAACCATGGCTTACGGCGCCTGGATCGAAGGCTATGAAATGAAACACAAGATGATATATGAAACCCGGCGGTACATTTATCGGGGATTAGAGGGGAGCAGCGTGTCGGAACTCGAGCGCATCGATCATGAAAACCTATCAGCCAAGGCGTACCGGGAACTGCGTTCGGCATTGCTGGACGGGCGCTTCACTCCGGGCCAGAGGCTGCGGATATCGGCGCTCGCCGGCCTGCTCGGCACAAGCATAACCCCTGTCCGGGAGGCCATCTTCCGGCTGGTGAGCGAGGGCGCCCTCGAAATCAAGGCTGCAACTGCGATCCATGTGCCGAGCAACAGCGCCAAGCGGCTGGAGGAGGCGATGACCATCCGTCTGCACCTGGAGGGCGAGGCGGCGGCAGCGGCGGCGACCAAAATTTCCCGGCGGCAATATCTGGAACTCTGCGCCCTCCAGGAGGATTTCATCGAAGCGGCGGCGCAATCGCCGGAACAGGCCGGCGTGCTGAACCGCCAGTTTCATTTCCGCCTGCTCGAAATCAGCGACATGCCGATGACCACCTCGATCGTCGAAAACCTATGGGTCACCAGCGGCCCGTTCATGCGGCTTTTTCACACCCGCGTGCCGGTACGCGATCTCGCCAGCCGCGACCACAAGCATTTCAACCTGCTCGCCGCCCTCGACAAACGCGATCCCGAAGCCGCCCGCAAAGCGATCCAGGCCGACCTCAAATGGGGCGGCGCGCTGATGATCAAGTGGGCGAAAGAAATGGAAAGTGCCGCTCCGGTAATACCGGAAGCGGATCGCGACAACGATTGATTGCCCTCAGATCGTCTTCAGCACGTCGCCCAGCGCCTCCACCAGCATGTCGGCATTTTCGCGGGAGAAGACCAGCGGCGGGCGGATTTTCAGGATATTGGCGTTCGGGCCGGTAGCGCTGATCAGGATGCGGCGCTCGCGCAGGCCGTTGACGATGCGTGTCGTCAGCGTCGAATCCGGACGTTTGGCGGCGGCATCGGCAACGATTTCCACACCGATGAACAGGCCGGAGCCGCGGACGTCGCCGATGGCCGGATAGGTGTCCGACAAGGTCTTCAGGCCCTCCATCAGGTAACGGCCGACCTCCAGGGCATTGTGCTGCAGGCCTTCGATACGGATCGTGTCGAGCACCGCCTTGCCGGCGGCAGCGGCAATCGGATTGCCGCCGAAGGTGTTGAAATAGCGGGCGCGGGGGCCGAAATCGGCGATCACCTCGGGCCGCAGCACGATGCCGGCCATCGGGTAGCCGTTGCCCATCGGCTTGCCGATCGTCACCATGTCCGGCGCCACGCCATGGCGCTCGAATCCCCACATCGCTTCGCCGGTACGGCCAAAACCCGGCTGCACCTCGTCGGCGACGAACAGGCCGCCCGCCTCGTGGATCGCATCGACCGCCGGCTTCAGGAAACCCTTCGGCCCGGCGAAGATGCCGTCGCTCGAAAAGATCGTGTCGGTAATCAGCATTGCCGGCTTGATGCCGTGGCGCCTCAGGTCGGCAATCGCCGCCCGCACGTCGCGGCCGAATTTCTCCCTCATCTCCCCGGGCGAGAAACGATAGCTGTCGGGAGCGGCAACGGTGCGCACATGCGGCCCGAGCGTCACGGACTCGCCGAGCGAGGGTGAAAACTCCGCCACGGCATTGGTCAGGCCGTGATAAGCGAGATCGGTGGCAATGATGCCGGTGCCGCCGGTGACGAAACGGGCAATGCGAACTGCAAGGTCGTTGGCCTCGCTGCCGGTGCAGGTGAACATCGCCTGGCTCAGCGCTTCCGGGAAGGTCGCCGTCAGCGTCTCGGCATAATCGACGATGCCTTCGTGCAGGTAACGCGTATGGGTGTTGAGGACCGCCGTCTGCCTGGTGATCGCCTCGACGACGCGCGGATGGCAATGGCCGAGCGAAGCGACGTTGTTGTAGGCGTCGAGGTATTTTTCCCCCTTGGCGTCGTAGAGGAACACACCTTCGCCGCGCACCAGGTGCAGCGGCTTTTCGTAAAACAGCCGATAGGCCGGGCCGAGCACCTTTTCACGCCGGGCGATCAGCGCCTTTTCGGCCTCGTCCAGCCACTCGAAATCTTCGCGCGAGAATGCATTCACCATCGACATGTTTCAGGCTCCCGAAAGGTTGGGGACGAGCCGCTTCAATCCTGCGACGTCCAGTCCGGCTATGTTCTGCAAGCCCCGCGAGGCGGCGGCGTGATTGCGCATGATGTAGTCCCGGTTCTCCGGGAACCGTCCCGAACGCCATTCGGCGATGATCATCGACATCGCCAGCCGCGCGCGCGCGAGCAGGGGAAGCAGTTCGACCTCCGCCGGCTCGAGTGTCCGCGCCGACAGGAAACCATCGATAAAAGCGCCGGCGCGAGCGGCCCAGTTGTCCGTCGACAGATGGTAGGAAAGGCCGACGGCAAGGTCGTTGATCAGCGGCGCATGCACCATGTCGCCGAAATCGATGATGCCGACCACATCGACGGGAGCGGCCGGATCCAGCAGGATGTTGTGCGGATTGAAGTCGTTGTGGATGATCTGGCGGCGGGTGAGGTCACGGATGGCCGGCAGCGCCCGCTCGTATTCGGCCAGCACGGATTCCGGCTGTGCCCGACGGTCCGGTGCGACACAGCCCACGAAGGCGGCGAGATCCATCATGTGGGAAATGTCCCACATCAGCTTGCCGGCGGGCGGGCGGCCCCGGTAATTCTCAAGCCCCAGGCCGAGTTCGGCCAGCGCACGGCCGACATTGCGGCTCTGCGCCTCGGAGGCGGGCGTGCGGTACAACAATTCGCCGCGCAAGAATGTCAGCAGGCGCATGATGCGCGGACCGTCCGCGGTCGCCAATGTATGGCTCGACGTTCCGCCGCATGTCGGCACGATCCGCGGCACCGGCACCGCGGGGGCAGCCGCCGCCAGATGCAGGAGCGCACCATCCTGGAATTCCAGCGCAGCCGGCTCCTCGGCCGGGTTGGCGATCTTGAGGATGAATTCCGTTCCGTCGTCGCGAACAAACAGGAAGGTTTCGTCCCGTTCGCTGGAGAGCCGCTTGACGGTGCCGGTCAGGCCGTAAACGTCGGATACCGCGGCCTCGGCACCAGGAATCGATGTCTCGCTCCAGGAAGCCGACATGGCATCCTTCTTCTGCTCGGCGGGCGATCCCTCCGTCATGGTTTCTCCATTGTCCGCCGTTCCCGGCATTGCAACTGTGCACGCTTCGTTTCCCGTCGCTTTCGGTGAAAGCCGCCGGGTGACGACAGGCTCTACTTGAAACATGCCAAAAAAGATGCATCAAGTATCTTATTATCCGATTTTCAAGGTCAGTTCCATGCCTGAATTTGCAACACTGGATCATGAAAGCCTCAGCAGCGCTGTCTACGGCGCGCTGTGCGACGCGTTGATCCAAGGGCGATTCCAGCCCGGAGACCGGCTCAAGATCCGCGATCTTGCCGAACAGTTCGGCACGAGCGTGACGCCGATCCGCGATGCCATCCTGCGGCTCGCCAACGAGGAAGCGATCACTTTTCGCTCGCCGCGCGATATTCGTATTCCCAGCATGAGCGAAAGTCGTTATCGCGAAATCCGGGCCATCCGCGTCAAGCTGGAGGGGCTGGCGGCGGAAACGGCAGCCCAGGTGGCGACAAGCGCAGATATCGACTGTCTCGAGCAGATCTTGCGCGACAATGAACGGGCGATCGCCGATGGCGACCGGCTGAAGGGCACGCAACTCAATCAGGCCTTCCATTTCATGTTGCCTGAGATCGCCGGGCTTCCGGTGCTCAACGGCATCCTGCGACGCCTGTGGCTGCAGATGGGACCGCTGATTTCCGATGCCTATATTCCGGGCGGCCGGGCGATGATCGATCATCACTACCCCGTCATCGAGGCGCTGAAGCGGCACGATTCCGCTGCCGCCTGCATGGCGATCGTCGACGATATCCTGCTCGGCGGCAAGCCGATCCTCGAACGGATCGAACGCGAGGAAAGATTGCAGATGATGAGGGTCTGACACGTCGGGAATCAGGAGGCTTGCTTTCCTCCCTCGACGGATTACGATGTATCAAGCATCAACGGAGACGCCCGCATGACCGAAGAACGCCCCTACATGTTGCTGACGGGCGCCAGCCGCGGCATCGGCCATGCAACGGTCAAGCTGTTCCAGTCGAAAGGCTGGCGCATACTCACCGTGTCGCGCCAAGCCTTTTCCGAGGAATGCGCCTGGCCTTCCGCCCGCGAGAGCCACATCCAGGCCGACCTTGCCGACCTGACGCAGATCGACCGCCTCGCCGCGACCGTACGCGAACGCCTGCCGAACGGCAAGCTGCACGCCCTCGTCAACAATGCCGGCATTTCGCCGAAAGGGCCGGACAGGAGCCGCCTCGGCGTCGCCGGCACGGATGCCGACGTCTGGACGCAGGTGCTCAACGTCAACCTGATTTCGACCGCCCTGATCGCCCGCGCCCTCCTGCCGGAACTGGAGGCGGCGAAAGGCTCGATCGTCAACGTCACCTCCATCGCCGGTTCGCGCGTCCATCCCTTCGCGGGGGTTGCCTATGCTGCTTCCAAGGCAGCGCTGGCGGCGCTGACACGCGAGATGGCGCATGAATTCGGCCGCCGCGGCATCCGGGCGAATGCCATTGCGCCGGGTGAAATCGAAACCTCGATCCTGTCGCCGGGAACTGACGAACTAGTGGCTGCAGAAGTGCCGATGGGAAGGCTGGGTGAACCGCGCGAAGTCGCGGAGACCATCTATTTCCTCTGCTCCGGGCAGTCCTCCTACATCAACGGCGCCGAAATCCACATCAACGGAGGACAACACGTCTGATACCGGCCGACGGGAGGGCCAAGGCATACGCAAAGAATCCCGTTGACCCGCAATGACCAGGGTGCATCATTCGGTTGACCGTCGCTCAGGGGAAAGAGCGAGGCGACCGGAAGGCTGCAGCAACCGGCAAGGCATGGCAGGATCATGCACGACGGCGCCAGCGGCCCGCAGGAGATCGTCACGGGGCCGGCGATCGAAACCGGCTCTTCTACAAACCAAGAAAAGGGGAGTGCAATGAAAACTATCGTAAAATCAGGTATTCTGGCGGCGGCTGCCGTCGTTCTTTCCGCCGGGCTCGTCGCGCCGGTGCTGGCGCGTGACCTGACGGTCGTCTCCTGGGGCGGCAACTACCAGGATGCGCAGCGCAAGATCTATTTCGAACCCTTCGCCGCCAAGTCCGGCAAGCCGGTGCTCGACGAAGCGTGGGACGGCGGCATCGGCGTCATCCAGGCGAAGGTCAAGGCCGGCGCGCCGAACTGGGATGCGGTGCAGGTCGAGGCGGAAGAACTGGCGCTCGGCTGTGCCGACGGCCTCTACGAAAAGATCGACTGGGACAAGATGGGCGGCAAGGACAAGTTCCTGCCGTCGGCGGTCAATGACTGTGGCGTCGGCGCCATCGTCTGGTCGACGGCCATCGCTTACGACGGCGACAAGCTGAAGGAAGGCCCGACATCCTGGGCGGACTTCTGGAATGTCGAAAAATTCCCCGGCAAGCGTTCGCTGCGCAAAGGCCCGAAATATACGCTCGAATTCGCCCTGCTGGCCGACGGCGTTTCCAAGGACGAAATTTATGACATTCTCGGCACGGAAGAAGGCGTCGCCCGCGCTTTCAAGAAGCTCGACGAACTGAAGCCGAACATCGTCTGGTGGGAATCGGGCGCCCAGCCGCTGCAGCTTCTCGCCTCCGGCGAAGTGGCGATGACCTCGGCCTATAACGGCCGCATCACCGGCATCAACCGTTCCGAAGGCAAGAACTTCAAAGTCGTGTTCCCCGGCAGCATCTATGCCGTCGACAGCTGGGTCGTGCTGAAAGACGCCGAAAACAAGGACGCGGCGCAGGATTTCATCGCCTTCGCCAGCCTGCCGGAAAACCAGGCGAAACTGCCGGAATTCGTGGCATACGGCCTGCCGAACACCGAAGCGGCTGCGAAGGTTCCGGCCGATTTTGCCAAGGACCTGCCGACCGATCCCGCCAACATGACGGACTCGATCTCGCTGAACGTCGACTTCTGGATCGACAACGCCGAAACGCTGACGCAGCGCTTCAACGCCTGGCTCGCCCAGTAAAGACGTCCGTGGTGGAAGGCGCCGACCGGCGCCTTTCCCGCATGGCTGGGCGCGCTTCGTGGCCGTGGCGCGTCCTTCGCCCGTAGAGCATTTCCGCTTTTCTCCGAATCGCGAAAACACTCTATCCTTTTGTCTCTACGCAATTCCGGACGCAAATCGCTGCGCGTTTTGCTGGAGTTGCTCTGGCGATGGAGCATTCCGTGGCGGAATTCATCCGGTTTGACCGCATTACCAAATTCTACGGCCCGCTCTGCGTGGTCGAAAACCTCGATCTCGGCATAGAGAAGGGCGAGTTCGTCAGCCTGCTTGGCCCTTCGGGCTCAGGCAAGACAACGCTTCTGATGATGCTGGCAGGTTTCGAGCAGCCGACCTCGGGAAACATTCTTCTCGATGGAACGGCGATCAACGACGTGCCGACGCACAAGCGCGACATGGGCGTCGTCTTCCAGAGTTATGCGCTGTTTCCGCATATGTCGGTCGGCGAAAACGTCGCCTTTCCGCTGCAGATGCGCGGTCTCGGCAAGGCGGACATCGCCGGGCGCGTCGCGCGGGCGCTGGACATGGTGCAGCTTTCGGCTCTGGTCGACCGCCGGCCGTCGCAGCTTTCCGGCGGCCAGCAGCAGCGCGTGGCGCTGTCGCGCGCCCTGGTCTTCGAGCCGCGCGTCGTGCTGATGGACGAGCCGCTCGGCGCGCTGGACAAGCAGCTGCGCGAGCAGATGCAGCTCGACATTCGCGACCTGCATCGCCGCCTCGGCCTGACGATCGTCTTCGTCACCCACGACCAGTCGGAAGCCCTGACGATGTCCGACCGTGTCGCCGTGTTCAACAAGGGCAGGATCGAGCAGATCGGCACGCCGCGCCAGGTCTACGACGAACCAGCGACCCGCTTCGTCGCCGAATTCATCGGTGAGACCAACCTCGTCGAAGGCGTCGTCGATGCGGTGCAGGGGCAGGAGGCCAATGTCCGGCTGGTCTCCGGCGACAGCATCGTCTCGGCGGTCTCCGGCACGGTGACGCCGGGGCAGACGGTCTTCCTGTCCATCCGCCCGGAACGCGTCGATCTCAGCGAGATCCGCGGTGACGCCCGCAACTGCCTGGAAACGGAAGTCACGGACTCCGTCTACCAGGGCGACCATTTGCGCGTGCAGCTGCAAAATGCCGCCCATCCGCTGATCGCCAAGCTCAGCCGCCGCTCGCGCGAATTCCCGCCGGGCACCAAGGTCTTCGCCGGCTTTTCGGCGGGCGATTGCCGGGTCATCGCGCCATGACCGCCGGACGATCGAAAACCGGGCGATCTCTTTTGCTGCTTTTGCCGCTCTTGTTGTTCCTGGTCGGCTTCTTCGTGTGGCCGCTGTTCAGCATGATGTCGCAGTCGATCTCCGACACCGCCGTGCTGCGCCTTCTGCCGCGCAGCACCGAAGTGCTCGCAGGCTGGGATCGCCAGTCGCCGCCGACGCCGGAGATGCAGGCGGCGTTGATGGAAGACCTGAAGGCCGTCGACGACGACCAGGCGCTCGGCGACATGGTGCGCCGCCTCAACAGCGCCCGTTCGGGTTTCCGCACGCTGATGGGCAAGACGACGACCGCGCTCGGCGATACGACAAACCCGCCCGCCGACCTCGTCTCCATCGACACGCGCTGGGAGAAACCGGAATTCTGGCTCGCCATCGCCGATGCGCTATCGCCGCTCACCGACCGCAACCTGCTTGCCGCCGTCGATCTCGGCCGCAATGCCGCCGGCGAGATCGAACATCTGCCTGCCGACAAGTCGGTCAACCGCGTCATCCTGGTGCGCACCTTCTGGATCGCCGCGCTCGTCACCTTCGCCTGCGCCTGCATCGGTTTTCCCTACGCGATGATTGCAGCCTCGCTTTCCGGCTGGAAGCGCGACCTGATGCTGGGTGCCGTCCTGCTGCCGCTCTGGACCTCGCTTCTTGTTCGTACCGCTGCCTGGTTCATCCTGCTGCAGGAAAGGGGGCTGATCAACGAACTGCTGCAAACGATCGGCCTGATCGACAGTCCGCTGCCGCTGATCTTCAACCGCACCGGCGTCATCATCGCCATGACCCATGTGCTGCTGCCCTTCATGGTGCTGCCGATCTATTCGGTGCTGCTCACCATCCCGAAGAACCTGATGCCGGCCGCCGCCTCGCTCGGCGCCCACCCGCTGCGGGCCTTCCTGCGCGTGCTTCTGCCGCTCAGCCTGCGCGGTGTCGCCTCCGGCAGCCTGCTCGTGTTCATTTCGGCCATCGGCTACTACATCACGCCGGCGCTGATCGGCGGGCCGGGCGACCAGATGATCAGCTCGATCATCGCCTTCTACGCCACCGGCTCGGCCAACTGGGGCATGGCCGGCGCCCTCGGCGTCGTGCTGCTCGTCGCAACATTGCTGCTCTACAGCGTCTATGCTCGGCTGTCCGCCGAAGAACCGGGGAGACGCTAGGCCATGCCGATGAAGTTGACGAAATTCGCCTTCGCCTCGCTGACGATCCTGTTCCTGATCGCGCCGCTGATCGCCATCCTGCCGCTCGCCTTCACCTCGAGCGTCATCCTCACCTATCCGATCCCTTCCTGGTCCCTGCGCTGGTTCGAGGAGCTGTTCACGGCGGATGCCTGGCGGCGGGCGATCGTCAACAGCCTGATCATCGGCAGCGGCACGACGCTGCTCGCCACCGTGCTCGGCACCGCGGCGTCGCTGGGCCTGCGCAACAGGGCGCTGTTTTTCCGTGGCAGCATCCGCACGCTGTACCTGCTGCCCATGGTTGTGCCCGCCGTCGTCCTCGGCGTCGGCATGCAGGTGCTGCTGGCCGGTTTCGGGCTGACCAACAGTTATGCCGGCGTGATCATCGCCCATACCGTCGTGGCGGTGCCCTTCGTGGTGGTCAGCGTCACCGGTGCGCTGGCCGGCATCGACGAACGGGTGGAGCTGGCGGCCGAAAGCCTCGGCGCGTCGCCGCTGACGGTGTTCCGCCGGGTAACCCTGCCGCTCGCCTTGCCGGGTGTACTCTCCGGCGCCGTGCTCGCCTTCGCCACATCGCTCGACGAGGTGGTGCTGACGCTGTTTGTCGCCGGCCCCAACCAGCGCACCCTGGCGCGGCAGATGTTCTCCAGCATCCGCGAAAACATCAGCCCGGCAATTGCGGCAGCAGCCTTCCTCTTCATCGCCGCGACCGTCCTGATCGGCATCGTCGTCGTGCTCTCCCGGTCGATGCTGGCAAAACAACGGTAGCTCTTCTTGCACCCGCAATCGCCTGTGGGTGCAAACCATCAGACGCTGCTGAGCAGCAGGCTCGTCTCGCTGTTGGACACGCCGTCGATCATCCGCACCTCGCGCAGCACCCGGTCGAAATCCGACAGGCTTGCGGCGCGGATATTGGCGACCAGGTCCCAGTTGCCGTTGGTGGTATGCAGCGACGAGATTTCCGGAATGCCCCTGAGCTTGCGGATGACCTGCGTGGTGGATTTGCCGATGACCTCGATCATCATCACCGCGTGCACTGCCCGGTCGTCATAATCCTCCCGGACCCGCACCGTGAACCCCAGCAGCGTTCCCGTCTCGATCAAACGGTCGAGACGGTTCTGGACCGTGCCGCGGGCGACGCCGACCGCTTCGCATAATTTCGACAAAGAAGCCCGGCCGTCGGCCCGCAGATGGGCGATGATGCGGCGATCGAGATCGTCGGGAATATATTTGGCAACGGTCATGGCGCCCTGTAAATTTTGATCGCTATAGCTATAAGATTTGACCAGTTTCCTGTTCAGATCAACCCATTCTTGTCATTTCGGCTAACATCACCGCTTGTTATCCTGCCATCTTCGCGAGCAAGGAGGTACCAGTGATCGCGCCGTCCGAAAAAGCCCTTATTCCTTTCGTCAGCGTCGAGAACATGATGCGGCTCGTGCACCACATCGGCATAGAAAAGGTGCTGGTGGAACTGACAGACGCGGTGGAAGAGGATTTCCGCCGCTGGGAAATGTTCGACAAGACCCCGCGGATCGCCTCGCATTCCCGCGAGGGCGTCATCGAGCTGATGCCGACCTCCGACGGCGAGATCTACGGCTTCAAATACGTCAACGGCCACCCGAAGAACATGGCGGACGGGCTGCAGACCGTCACCGCCTTCGGCCTGCTCGCCACGGTTTCGACCGGATATCCGGTGTTGTTGACGGAAATGACGTTGCTGACGGCACTGCGCACCGCCGCCACATCCGCCATGGCCGCCCGGCATCTTGCGCCCAGGAACGTCCGCAGCATGGCGATGATCGGCAACGGCGCCCAGGCCGAATTCCAGGCACTGGCCATGAAGGCCGTGCTCGGCATCCAGGAGGTGCGCCTCTACGACATCGACGCCAAGGCAACGGCCAAGACCGCCAGGAACCTCGCCAATAGCGGCCTGACGGTGACGAGTTGCACCTCGTCGCAGGCGGCAATCGAGGGGGCGGGAATCATCACCACCTGCACCGCAGACAAGCAATACGCCACCATCCTGACCGACAACATGGTCGGCGGCGGCGTGCACATCAATGCCATCGGCGGCGATTGCCCCGGCAAGACGGAATTGCATCGCGACATCCTGCTGAGGGCGGATACCTTTGTCGAATATCCGCCGCAAACACGCATCGAAGGCGAAATCCAGCAGATGGACGCCGACTATCCCGTCACCGAACTCTGGCGCGTCATCCGGGGCGAAGCGCAGGGCCGCCGCGACGACCGGCAGATCACGCTGTTCGACAGCGTCGGCTTTGCCGTCGAGGATTTTTCGGCGCTGCGCTACGTGCGCGAAAAGCTGAAGGGCACGGATTTTTACCAGGAAATCGATATCATCGCCGATCCCGACGATCCGCGCGACCTCTTCGGCATGCTGCAGCGCGCGAAAGACTGAATTACCGGCAGCCGGTCGGCGGCGCTTACGCCGCCGCCAGCTGCTGCTCCTTCAGGAATTGCGAGATGCGCTTCAGGCCTTCCCGCAGGATAGGCTCGCCGTTGGTGTAGCCGATGCGCAGGTAGCCTTCCATGTCCATGGCGCTGCCGGGCGTCAGCATCACGCCCGTGCGTTCCAGCAGGCCGATGCAGAAAGCTTCCGACGACATCGGCAGGTCGTATTTCAACAGTGCCGTCGTGCCGGATTTCGGCTTGATCCAGGAGATCAACGGCTCGCCATCCACCCATTCTGAGAGAATGGCGAGGTTCGTGCGGCTGATGGCGTGGCTGCGCGCCAGAATCTTGTCGCGGTTTTCAAGCGCGATCGACGCGAAATGATCGTCCAGCATGCCGACGCTGATGGTGTTGTAGTCACGATGGATCGAAACGGCGCGCAGAATCTCGACGGGCGCGACGATCCATCCCAGCCGCAGGCCCGCCAGCGAATAGGTCTTCGACATGCTGCCGGTGCTGATGCCCTTCTCATAGAGATCGGCGATGGAGGCCGTCATGCCGTCGCCGTCCTGATCCATGCCGCGATAGACCTCGTCGCACAGCACCCAGGCGCCGCAGGCCCTGGCAATCTCGACGATGGCTTCGAGATAGGCCTTGTCCATCAGCGAGCCGGTCGGGTTGTTCGGATTGTTGATGGCGATCAGCTTCGTGCCCGGCGTCGCCAGCCGCTTCAACGCGTCGAGATCCGGCAGGAAGCCGGTCTTTTCGGTGAGCTTGAGGATCTGCACGTCGGCCCCGAAGCTTTCGGGGATCGAATAATGCTGCTGGTAGGTCGGCAGAACCGAAATGACCCGGTCGCCCGGCTCGACCAGCGTTTCGTGCACCAGCGCATTGGCACCGATGGCGCCATGGGTGATGACGACGTTTTCCATGGCCTGCCGCTCGTAAAGCCCGGCCACCAGATTGCGCAGCCGCTCGCTTCCTTCGATGGCGCCATAGGTGAGTTTCAGCGGCAAGAGCTCGGAGAGGATGGTGTCTGTCTTGCCGGCCATGTCGAGCAGGTCTTCGACGGTGAGGGACTCGACACAGGTCTCCGCCAGATTCCACTCGCACGTCGTCTCGTAGCGGTTCATCCAGATCTCGACGCCGAAATCGCGAATCTTCATGTGCTGGTCCTACCCGGTTTTGAAGCGCCCGCGGTTGCCAAGTCGGTTGAAAGCGGGCGATGATCGGTCTACACGATCGATATGAGCAATATATTGCGCAGTCAAGTCCGAAGCGATGTTCTCGCCCATGTTTCCGGCAACCTCAAGCGGCTGCGCCTCGACGCCGGGCTGAGCCAGACGGCGCTTGCCAGGGCCTCGGGCATCAGCCGGCGGATGATCGTGGCCGTCGAGGGCGGCGACGCCAATATCAGCCTTTCCAGCCTCGACAAGCTGGCTTCGGCCATCGGCGTCGGTTTCGTCGATCTGGTGCGCGATCCCGAACGCGGATCGCATGCCGCCATCCAGCAGGTGACCTGGCGCGGCGAACGGCCGGAAAGCCAGGCGCTGCTGCTCGCCTCCACGCCCGCGTCCTCGGAAGTGCAGATGTGGGCCTGGACGCTCGGCCCGGGCGACCGCTACGACGCGGAGCCCGATCCCGAAGGGTGGCAAGAAATGCTGTTCGTCACCGGCGGCGTCCTGACGCTCGAACTCTCCGGGGTCAGCAGGGATTTTCCGGCCGGGACGTTCACGGTCTTCAACTCCTCCCAGCCCTATGCCTATCTCAATCTGCGGGACGATATCCTGACGTTCCTGCGCAATGTCGTGTCGTGACGACGCTACGACGAGGAAAGGGCGCGACATCTCACGCGCCATCGACGATGTACGCACTATAGAAACGTCGATCGAATTGATAAAAAGCAAATTTAATACAGCCATCAGGCCGGAAGATATTTAAAATTTTACTATTATTTAACAGGAGTTCTCCAATCTGGGAAGAATGGGACAATGCTGGCGACGGCCGAAAAGGCTGAAACCGATTGTCTGTCTTGAATAGGGATGGGCGAGCCAGGCGATCTTTGACCCTTGTGTTCGCTTGGGGGGAGCCATACGCATGCTGTTCAAATCCACGACAGGCCGCAATATTTTTTCCGTCGCAGCTTGTGGCCTGGTCGCCACCATCGCGGCATCGGCCATTCTTTTCAACACCGCTTACGAAGATATCAGCGCCTCCAGCCTGGAGCGCATCCGGCAGATCGCCAAAGCGGAAGCGATGGGCTCCGAAAACAAGATCGCCGCAGCCCTCGGCGTCGTCAACACCATGGAAAGCGTGCTGTCGACGATGAAGGATACCAATGATGCAAGCCGCGCCAAGGGCGACGCGATCCTGCAGAACATGCTGGCCGACAACCCGGCACTGCTGGCGGTCTGGACCGGGTGGGAGCCGAACGCATTCGACGGCGCCGACAAGGATTTCGTCGGCAAGGAGGGCCATGACACGACCGGCCGTTACGTTCCGTACTGGGTGCGGAATGGCGAAACGATCTCCCATACGGCCCTGACGGACTACGCGACCGCCGGCCCGGGCGATTATTATCAACTGCCGTTCACGCAGAAGAAGACCTTCGTCATAGAACCCTATCCTTACGCCATCGGCGGCAAGGACGTGCTGATCACCTCGATCTCCAAGCCGATCATCGTCGACGGCAAGCCCGTCGGCGTGGCAGGTATCGACCTGTCGCTCGATGCCGCCAACAAGGCGATCTCGGCGATCCATCCGATGGAAACGGGCTTCATGAGCCTGATCACCGGTTCCGGCGGGATCATCAGCCATCCGGCAGCCGAACTCGTCGGCAAGAATATCCGCGATGGCGGCGCACAGACCGCCGGTTGGGACAAGCTGATCGCTTCGCCCGACGTCGAGCAGGAAATCATCGGCCCCGATGGAAAGACCTATTTTGCGGTCGCCTCTGCGGTCCGACTGACGCCCGACAGCAACTGGTATGCGATCGTCATCGTTCCCAAGGCGACAGTCTTCGCGCAGCTCAACAACATGATACGCGATGCGATCCTGACGACCGCCATCGCCGCCCTGCTGCTCAGCCTGGCCGGCTGGCTCATCGCCCGCAAGTTCATCCGCCGCATCACCAATGTCATCGACGAGACCGGCCAGATCGCCAGCGGCCAGCTGAACGTCGTGCTGAAGGACGAAAAGGCCAAGGACGAGATCGGCGATCTTTCCCGCTCGCTCGGCATCCTGCTCGAAAGCAACCGCGAGAAGGTTCGCCTGGAGGCCGCCGCCGAAGCCAGCCGCACGGAACAGGAGCGCGAGCGCGCCGAGCGCGCCCGGATCTCCAGCGCCCAGGAGGCGGACGTGAAATTCGCCGTCACCGAACTGGCGGCGGGCCTGGCAAAACTCTCCGACGGCGACATGACGGTTCGTCTCGACCAGCCGTTCACGGAAGCGCTGGATCAGACCCGCAGCAACTTCAACACCTCGGTGGAAAAGCTGCGGGCCGCGATGATCTCCTTCTCGGATAATGCTTCGGTCATCCTCTCGGGCTCGGAAGAGATCCGTTCGGCCGCCGACGATCTGGCGCGCCGTACCGAACAGCAGGCCGCCTCCGTCGAGGAAACGGCCGCCGCACTGGAAGAAATCACCACCTCTGTCAAGGATTCGACGCTGCGCGCCGAAGAAGCCGGCAATCTGGTCGGGCGCGCCAAGGAAAGCGCCGAACGCTCCGGCAAGATCGTTCGCAATGCCGTCGAAGCGATGAACGGCATCGAGCAATCCTCGCAGTCGATCTCCAACATTATCGGCGTCATCGACGAAATCGCCTTCCAGACCAACCTTCTGGCACTGAACGCCGGCGTCGAAGCCGCCCGCGCCGGCGAGGCTGGCAAGGGTTTTGCGGTCGTCGCTCAGGAAGTCCGCGAACTGGCGCAACGCTCGGCCACCGCGGCCAAGGAGATCAAGGCGCTCATCAGCTCGTCCGGCGAGCAGGTCAGGCACGGCGTGAGCCTGGTCGGCCAGACCGGCGAGGCGCTGCAGGTTATCGTGCAAGAGGTGCAGCAGATCAACAGCAACGTCCAGGCCATCGTGCAGTCGGCCCGCGAGCAATCGACCGGCCTCCAGGAAATCAACACCGCCGTCAACCAGATGGACCAGGCAACGCAGAAGAATGCCGCCATGGTCGAGGAATCGAACGCCGCGTCGCATACGCTGGTCACGGAGGTCTCATCGCTCTCCAACCGGCTGGGACAGTTCAATCTCGGCACCCAGCAATCGCGAGGCGCCGCGTTCTCGACCCCGCAGAGCCGCCCGAAGGCCCAGCCGGTGCCGCAACGGGCGGCCCAGCCGGTCGCCAGTGCGTCCGCGACAACCCGTCCCGTCGCCTCGCCGGCGCGCGCGCTTGCCGGAAAACTCGCCACCGCCTTCCACGGCAATGCCGCCGCCACCCAGCCGGCCGGCGGCGACTGGGAGGAATTTTAACCCCCCCTTCACCCGCGTTCGAGCCCCGGGGCTCGAACGCGGGGTAACATTCCGATCTTCCGACGGTGCCGAAGAAATTTGCATCCGCCGCATCGGGAAGATAGGATAAGGGCAGTGGAACGGTGTTTCGTGAAACCGCCGCGAAGCCGACGAACGCAACCGCAAGCACCTGCGGAAAAGCTCGCCTGACCGACCCGCCACCCGGCGGGTTTTTTATGTCTGCCTCGACATCTGGGGAATGCGCATGTCCTTTTATACGTGCCTCGTGGTCATGGCGGGAGGCGCCCTCGGCACTCTCGGCCGCTATGCCGTTTCCGTCGCCGCCGCGCCCATCAGCCGCGACCTTCCCTGGGGAACGATCATCATCAATGTCACGGGATCGTTTCTCATCGGCCTGTTCGGCACGCTGACGCTGGCGACGGGACGTTTTCCCGCATCGGAAAACCTGCGCCTCTTCGTAATGATCGGCATTTGTGGAGGTTACACGACCTTCTCGTCGTTCAGCCTGCAGACGCTCGACCTCATGCGCAACGGCGCGGCGCTGCGCGCCGGCATCAACATTGCCGCTTCCGTCGCACTCTGCGTGGCGGCCGTCGCCTTCGGTCACGTGATCGCAACCTACCTCAACGGCCCCGCCGCCCCGCCGGCCATCGACGACAAGGCCTGAGCGATCAGGCCATGCCCTCGATGCGGTCGATGGCCGTAACGATGGCAGCCGCATCCACCGGCAGCGCCAGATTGGCAAGATGCGGCGCGGTCATCGTCCAGCGGGCGATGTCCTGGATTTCGTCGGCGGTGGCATCTTTCATGCCGAGGCCTGCCAGCGTGCGCGGCATGGAAATCCCGTCGTAAAAATCCATGATGTCGCGGATATAGTCGTCGGAGCGATTTTCGGCGGCGAGTTGCACCAGCAGGCCCCAGGCGACATGTTCGCCATGGATGGCATTCTTGGCGTCGCGCGCCTTGACCAATCCGCGCGTCAGCGAATGTGCCAAGGACAGCCCGCCATTCTCGAAACCAAGGCCGCTCATCAGCACGGTCGCCTCGACCGTCGCCTCGAGGGCGGGCGTCACCTCCTGGCGTTCGACGGAGGCCAATGCCTCGGCGCCGTATTCGCGGATGGTGCGGTAGCAGGCATCGGCAACGGTGATCGCCGTGATCAGCGGCCTTGTGCCGAAGGGGGTGATGCCGGTGCCGGCAAAACATCCGTCGGCTTCGAATTTCTTGGAGATGGCATCGCCGATGCCGGCGCGCAGGAAACGCACCGGTGCCGTGGCGATCAGCTTCGTATCGACGATGACGGCTTCGGGGCTGCGGTCCAGCCGGTCGACCGAGATCATCACGTGGTGATCGTCATACATGGCGATCGAGGCGCTGGTCGGGCTGTCGTTCGAGGCGATCGTCGGCACGGTGATGACATCGATGCCGATCTGTTTTGCCAGTCCCTTCGCCGCATCCAGCGACTTGCCGCCGCCGATGCCGATCGCCACACCGGGCGAAACGCCGTTCAACGACGCGTTCAGGGCCTCGATGGCCGGATATGTGATTTCGCCTTCGAAGGCGCGGACGACCGGCTGCAACCCGGCGGCCTCCAGAATGGCCTCGATGCGGGCGCCGATACGGTCGAGAATGAAGGCATCGGCGACGACCACCGGCGTTTTGCCGAAAGGTGCTGCGGCCTTGCCCAGATGGTCCAGCGCATCGGGACCCTGGATGTAGCGATGCGGCCCGCCATAGATCCTCAGAGCGGCATTGGCAGTCATCGCGTGATCCTTTCAGCGTAATCGGCGCCGAGGCCGATCTTGTCGTAATGCCGCCGCGCTGCGGCCAGCTTGGTGAAGACGTCTTCGTAACCGAGGGCGGCGCCATCCGGATCGACGTAGACATAGCCGCCGGTGACATGGAACAGGGTGATCATCTCCGGCACATCGTCCGGCACCACCAGCGTATGGGTCTCGCCCGGCGGCTCGAAAGCGTAGCTCATCGGCAAGGCTTCCCACGCGTGTTCGAGATAACGCCAGCGGCCACGCAGGGTGAAGGCGTGAACGGGGCCGGCATGGCGGTGGCGGGAGAGAACGCCGGAATTTCTCACCCGCAGGAGATTGAGATAATAGCCCTGGCTGACACAGAGAACGAGCGGCTTGAACCAAACGCCATCCGCCTGCGGCACCCACAGATGCTCGTCGGCATCAAGGTCCAGCGCGTCCGGCATGAAGACGTCGGTGAGCATGCCGAAAGGCTGGGGCTGGCGATAGGCCACCTTGCTGGCGTCCTGGCGGGCTTGCAAAACATTCGTCTCGGCGACGGTCGACATGGTTTCTCCTCCTCGCGCCGCGGGCTCTCCCGACCCGCAATCGCCTCCTGCCGCCGCCGGCATGGCGACGGCACTGTTCGACGCAGCCTCTATCGGCCTTCGACGATGGCGCGGACGAAACGCGGCGTATCGACGCCATACTTGGCCTCGAGATATTCCTGCGAGCCGCATTCGAAGAAGCTGTCTTCCAGGCCGATCTTGATCAGCGGCTTGGCGATGCCGGCGTCATAGAGGGTTTCTATCACCAGCGAGGTCAGGCCGCCGCTGGTTTTGTGGTTCTCTGCGACGACCAATCGGTCGAAACGGCTGGCAAACTCCAGCACGGTTTTCGCATCGAACGGCTTGATCGTCGGCACGTGCAGCACACCGGCATCCTTGCCGTTTTCCTGCGCCTGGGCCGCCGCATCGAGGGCGCGGGCCGACATGTAGCCGGTGGAGATGATGCCGACATCGCGACCGGGCCTCAGGACCTTCGCCTTGCCCACCTCGAACACATAGTCCGGCCCGAGTTCGACCGGCACCTTGCCGCGCAGATTGCGGACATAGACGGTGCCCGGAATATCGGCACAGGCGCGCACCACCTGCTTGAGTTCGGTCGCATCGCAGGGATCGATGATGGTGAGATCGGCGATGCCGCGCATCATGTTCAGGTCTTCGGTCGCCTGGTGGGTGGCGCCGTAGCCGTTCACCAGGCCCGGCATCCCTGCGAAAATCTTGACGTTCGCCATCGAATGGGCGCAGGCAAGTGCCACGAAATCATAGGCGCGGCGGGTGATGAACACCGAATAGGTGGTGCAATAGGCAATCTTGCCGGTCTTTGCCATGCCGGCGGCGATCATGATGAGGTTCTGCTCGGCCATGCCGACATTGAAGAAGCGATCCGGATGCGCATCGCGAAATGGCAGGATGTCGCTGTAGCGCCCCATATCCGCCGTCAGGCCGACGATGTCAGACCGCTCGGAGGCGAGCTCGGCCAGCGTGCGGCCGAAAGGAGCGATCTCGGTCACCTTGCCGGCGATATCGATCAGTTCGCCCATGCCGCGGGTGCGGCCGGGCATGGTGCCGGTCTGGATCTCAGCCATTTTCTCTCTCCAGTTCCTCGATGAGCGCGGTCCATTCGCTGTTGTCGATGCGGACGAAATGGGCGCGGTCGCGAGCCATGATGGTGGGAATGCCGAAGCCGGGGGTGGTGCGCATGACGATTGCCTTGGGTTTGCCGTTCTTCTCGCGCGATGCGGCGAGCGCCCGCGTCAGGGCGGCGATGTCGTTGCCGTTGACCTCCAGCGTCTCCCAGCCGAAGGCGGTCATCTTGTCGGCGACGGGATCGATCCTCACGGTGACCGGCCCATCCGCCTGGATGCCGTTGCAATCGATGAGCGCGACGAGGTTGTCGCATTTGAAGGTGGCGCCGCCCATGGCGGCCTCCCAGGTCGATCCTTCCTGCAGCTCGCCATCGGAAAACTCGCAGAAGACACGCGCGGAGGACCCGTCGAGCTTCAGCGCCATGGCCATGCCGACGGCCTGGCCGAGCCCGTGGCCCAGCGATCCACCGACCATCTCGACACCGGGCGTTTCGTCGAACGTGCTCATCGGCAGGCGCGAACCGTTCAGGCCGTAGGTCGGCAGTTCGTCCGCAGAAAGGACGCCGGCTTCGGCCAGAACCGCATACATGGCGATGGAATAATGGCCGGTGGACAGCACGAAACGGTCACGCTCCCGCCAACCGACGTTTTGCGGGTCGTAGCGCATTTCGTGGAAATACAGGGTGGCCAGGCAATCGGCCATGCCGAGGCCCTGGGCGATGTAGCCTTCGCCCTTGCCGCTTGCCATCATCATCATCTTGCGGCGCAGGTTGAGCGCGCGTGTTTTCAGCGCAAAAAGATCCACCTCCGAAGGCGGATGGTTCAGGACGGTCATGGTCGTTTCCTCTTGACGATGAGCGGAAGTTGACGGTTCAGAGGGCAAGGCCTGGGCGCGACCATTGCATCGAAACCAGCCGGCCGGTGCCCGACAGCGTGACGAACGCCGTCGTCATGTCGGCACCGCCGAAACACAGATTGGTGGTGTAGGGATCAGGCGTGCGGATGCGCTCGACCTCCTCGCCCTGCGGCGACACGACGACGATGCCGCCGAGGCGCAGCGTGGCGATGGCGATGTTGCCGTTTGCCTCCACCGCCAACGAATCGTAGCGCTGGAAACCGGCAAGGCCGGCCGCGAGGTCGCCGCCGGTCGGCGAGGGCCAGTCGGGCCTGGCGAACTCTCCCGGTGCCTCGATCCGCCACGACCACAGCCGGCCGGACGAGGTTTCGGCGACGTAGAGGGTGCGATGATCCGGCGACAGGCCGATGCCGTTCGGCCCGACCAGCGGATAGGCGACTTCCTTGATAAAACTACCGTCCGCCTTGGCGTAATAGACCGCGCCAAAATCGACGCTACGGCCCTGGCGATGGCCATGGTCGGTGAAATAGAAACCGCCGTGCCGGTCGAAGACGATGTCGTTCGGCGCCGAAAGCGCAATGCCGCCGCAGCGATTGTAGAGCGTCTCGACTGCGCCGGTTTGCGGATCGACGCGCTGGATGCTGCCGCCGCTGTTATCCGGCGCTTTGCCCACCGGGCGCCATTGACCGTTCGACCGGTCCCAGGTGAAGCCGCCGTTGTTGCAGACATAGAGATGCCCGTCCGGCCCGAGCGCCAGGCCGTTCGGCCCGCCGCCGACCGTGGCGAGCGTCGCCTTGGCGCCGTCAGCGGTGATCCGCGTCAGCGTGCCGGCGCCGATTTCGGCGACAATGATGCTTTCGTCAGGCATGAGGACCGGGCCTTCGGGAAAGGCGAGGCCGTCGGTGATTTCGATGAAGGGTTTCACTCCGCGGCTCCCTTGGCTGAGGCAGCGTCAACTCCCAAGGCGGCGGCAAGTGCGGCCGGGCTGTCGACGATCACATCCGGTGCGTGGGTTTCCAGGATCGTGCGATCGTAGAAACCGTAGGTGACGGCTATGGCCGGCATGCCGGCGGCGCGGGCGGCGAGAATATCCTGCGGCCCGTCGCCGACATAGGCGGCATCCTCAACTTTACCGTTCGCACGGCTGAGCCCGAGCAGGATCGGCGCCGGGTGCGGCTTGCGCTCGACGGTGTCCTCCGCGGTGACGATGGTGGTAAAAGTTTCCGGAGGAATGCCGGCAACGCCGAGGTCGATCAGAGTGCGTTCCAGCCCCTTGTTGGTGACGACGCTGACCTGGCGTCCGGCATCGACCAGTTCCAGGATCATGTCGCGGATACCGGCAAACACTTTTACCAGCGCCGTGCATTGCGGATAGGTGTCGCGGTAGGCGGCGTGCAGTTCCTCCACCCGATCCGGCGCCACCACCGCAAACACCTCCGCCGGGCGCATGGCGAACAGATCGGCAACGGGAAAATCCTTCGGCGGAAAGGCGCTGTCCAGCTTGTTGCGGAAAACCCGCGTGTAGCACTCCACCACGGCGGCGCGCGTATCCACCAGCGTGCCGTCGAGATCGAAGAGGATATGGTGTCTGGTCGTCAGCGTCATGGCGCATCCTTTTTGGGCTGAGAGCGCTCCACGAGTTGAGCACGAAGTTTCCAGAGCGGAGCGAGATCGCCGCCAAGATCGCGAAACAGCGGATAGGCCTTGGCGTAACGCTCAGTGAGGCATGGGTCGGGTTTGACGGTATCGACGATGCGCACCATGGCACGCGCCGCCTCCGGCAGCGTCCGGTAGAAACCGGCGGCATGCGCGGCGAGCAGGGCGACACCGAGCGCGCCCGTCTCCTCTGCTTCCGGCACGGAGAGCGGCCTGTTCATCGCCGCGGCGCAGATTTCCCGCCACAAGGCCGAACGGGCGCCGCCGCCGGTGATGCAGATCGTCTCGACCGGGGCATCGAGCGCGCCGTAACAATCGATCATCGAGAAGGCGACGCCTTCCATCACCGCGCGCACCATTGCGGCCGGCGTCGTCGCCAGGTCGAGGCCGAAGATCGAGCCGCGGGCCAGCGGTTCGTAACGCGGCGCCGACATGCCGGACGTATTGAAGTAAGGATGGATCATCAGGCCGTTGCTGAGCACCGGCACGGCCCGCGCCTCGCTTTCGACGCGGGCGAAGTCGATCTCCGAGGTGCCATAGGCCTTGGCACCGTAGGCCTGCAGGATCCAGTCGAGGCATAACGAACCGCCGCCGGTGTTGGACATCAGCCGCTGCCAGCGGCCATCCGGCATCAGGAACAGGAAACCGACGCCTGCCGGTTCGAGGAGCGGCTCGTCGACCGTCAGGTTGTTCATGAAGCTGGTGCCGATGACCGTCACCGCCTGCCCGGCCTCCAGCGCGCCGACGCCGATGGCCGCCGCCACCGCATCGCCGGCGCCGGTGACCACGAGCGTGCCCTCGGCAAGCCCGGTTTCAGCCGCCGCCTGCGCCGTCACCCGGCCGACGGTTTCGCCGATCTGCAGCACCGGCGCCAGTTTTTCCTGCATCTCCGGAATGCCGGCGATGGCGAACAGTTCGGCGGAGGGCCGGCGGTTGCGGATATCGCAGGGGAAAAGCGAGAGATCGGACTCATCGGTGGCGATCACGCCGGTCAACCGATAGTTGACGTAGTCCTTGGCGAGAAAGACCGTGCGGATGCGTCCATAGAAAGCCGGATCGTTGTCCTTCAGCCAGGAAAGCAGCACCAGCGACAGGCCGGGGATCGGTGCATTGCCGGAGATGGCGAACAGACGGTCGACCTTGCCCTCTTCCTTCCAGCGCTCCAGCATGCCGGCGGCGCGCGCATCCGGCCAGGCGATGGCAGGCCCCGCCGGCTGCCCGTGTTCATCCAGGGCCCACAGGCCGCCCATATGGCCGCTGACGCCAACGGCGGCGACATCCCGAGCATCGATGCCGGCATTGGCGATTGCCTCGCGGATCGAGGCGGCGACACCGTCATAGGTGCCGTTCATATCCTCTTCGTGCCAGTCGGGATTGGGCCGAAAACTTTTCGTCGCACGACGTGCAGTCGCCAGCACCCGGCCGTCCCGCGCGTCGAAAACCGCAGCCTTTGTCGTCGTCGTTCCCTTGTCGATGCCGATGACGTAGCTCATGCGGCCACCTTTGCCGGCTTCAGGGCGGCGCGTTGCTGCGAATAACGCCGATAGACATCACGGGTCTGGCGATAAAGTTCGAACCAGCCGTCATATTCGGCCGCAGCACCGGGGTCCGGCTCGTAACGGGCAGCAACACGTGCGGTCGCCACCGCAGCCGTTTCTATATCCGGCCAGATACCGGCGGCAACGCCGGCGAGCAGGGCGACTCCCAGCGCACCGGATTCCTCCGCAGCGGCAATCTCTATCGGCAGGCCGCAGACATCGGCAAACATCTGCGCCCAGAAGGCGCTCTTGCCGCCGCCGCCCGTCAGGACCAGCGATGTCGGCTGCACGCTCATCGCCGCAAAACAATCCCGCGTCGCGAAACACAGGGCTTCGTAGACAGCCCGCAACAGGTGGTCGTAGCTCGTATGGCTACCGACGCCGAAGAAGCTGCCGCGCGCCAGCGGATCGTAGAAGGGGGCCAGGACGCCGGCACCGTTGACATAAGGAATGAATATGGCACCACCCGCTCCACGCGGTACGGCTTTCGCCTTTGCCTCCAACGCGGCGAAGTCCGGGCTGCCCTGAGGTGTCAGCGGTGCGCCAAAACGGTCGAGGAACCAGTCGAAGGAGATGGCGCCCGAGGTGTTGGGCAGGATGCGGACATAGCGGTCGAGCGGCATGGCGAACAGGAAGCCGAGCCCTTCCGGCGCCCGTTCCGGCCGGTCCATGACCAGGCTGTTGAGGCAACTGGTGCCGAGCACCGTCAAGGCGGAGCCGGGCCGGATAGCGCCGACGCCGAGTGCATTGGCGGAGGCGTCGCCGAGGCCGGTGACCACAGGCGTCCCGGCGCGCAGCCCGGTGGCCGAGGCCGCTTCCGGCGTCACCTCGCCGGCGACATCGCCCGAAGGCCGGATCTCCGGCATCTTGTCGAACCAGTCACCTGCACCGCAAATGTCGAGCACCCGCTTCGAATGTTTGCGCGCATCGATATCGCCAGGCACAAAAGAAACGTCGGATGGATCGGTGGCCATCTGTCCCGTCAGGCACAGGCGCAGATAATCCTTGGCGCAGAGCACCGCCCTGGTGCGGGCAAGGCTGTCCGGCTCGTGTTTGCTCAGCCAGCCGAGCAGCACGGCAGTGATGCCGGGCATCAGGCCGTTGCCGGAGATGGCAAAGGCCTCCTTCATCAGGCCGGCCTCCTCGATTTTGAGCTGGTCGGCCTGCGCCCGCTCGTCCGGCCAGCAGATGGCGTTGCGGACGGGGGCTCCTTGCCCGTCCACCAACCAGGCACCGCCCATATGGCCGGCAATGCCGATTGCCGCGATATCGCCGCCGGAAATGCCGGCACTGGCCAAAGCCTCGCGGATCGTTTCGACGCAGAGCGACCAGGTGACGGTCGCATCCTCCTCATGCCAGCCGGGTTTCGGCTGCAGCACCTTGACCCGGCGCTGCGCAATGCCGACCGCCGTGCCCTTGTCGTCGAACACAACCGACTTGATGACGGAGGTGCCCTTGTCTATGCCGAGCAGATAAGCCATCCGTCACCTCAGCCGAAGGATGCGATCCGGTCCGCGCCAGGCAGGGGCTGGCCGGAGGCAAACCGCAACGTGCGCTGGTCGCCGTCGAAAACATAAAGAGCGTTCTCGCGAATGGTGATGTCCACCGGTTCGTCGATGCCGAAAACCTGGCTCGGCGGCGTCATCGCCTGGATGGTCGTCTCGCCGGCCTGGACCGTAACCAGAATGGAATCGCCAAGCTGTTCCGCCACATAGACGCGGCCGGAAAGCGACAGCATGTCGGCGCCGCGCGGCGCCTGCCCCTGCTTGTGAACCGAAACCCCGCTCGGCCGGGCGCCGATGGCGATACGCCTGTCCGCCTGGACATGCGGCTTGACGCAATCGGGCAGCAGCACCTTCTGCCCGCCGCACTGGCCGGAGAATTCGGGCGTATCCCTGACGTCGGAGACCGTGAAGACGTTCATCGAATGCAGGCCGAAAAACTGGGCCACGAAGGCATTGACCGGTCGGTTGTAGATCTCGTCGGCGGTGCCGATCTGCTGCATCACGCCGTCGCGCATCAACGCGATCCGGTCTGTCATGGTCATGGCCTCAATGGGATCGTGGGTGACGATGACCGACGTCGTGCCGAGCGAGCGCTGCAGGCGTTTCAGCTCGCCGCGCAGCCGGGCACGCAGCAGCGTGTCGAGATGGGCGATTGGCTCGTCCAGGCACAAGAGGTTCGGCCGGCGGACGAGCGCGCGGGCGATCGCCACGCGCTGCTGCTGGCCGCCCGACATCTGCGAGGCGCGGCGGTCGATCAGATGCGCGATGTTGAGCATGTTGGCGACGTCCGCCACCTTCGTCTCGATCTCGCCTTTCGACAGGCCGCGGATCTTGAGCGGGTAGGAAATGTTCTGCCGGGCGGTCATGTGGGGGTAGAGGGCATTCTGCTCGAAGACCATCGCAACGTTGCGTTCCTGCGGGCTGCGCGCCTGCACCGGCACATCGTCGAAGGCAATCGTGCCGGACGTCGGCCGTTCCAGGCCGGCCAGCATGCGCAGAACCGATGTCTTGCCGGAACCGGACGGGCCGAGCAGGCCGAAAAATTCTCCGTCCTCGATGCGGAAGGAAATATCCTGCACCGCGTGCACGACACCGGCATACCATTTGTTGACGCCGGAAAGGGTGACTGAGGCCATGGATGTTCTCCTTACCGTCCGCCGAGCTCGACGGAAAAACTGCGAATGAGCGACCGCTGCATGTAATAGGACACGATGAGCAGCGGCGTGATGGCGACGATGCCGATGGCGCCGAGCTGGCCCCAGTTCGGCTGCTGGAAGAGGAAGAAGCTCGCCAGCGCCTTCGGCAGGGTGATGACCTTTTCGCCGGTCAGCACCAGGGCGAAGAGGAACTCGTTCCAGGCGAAAATCATCGCCAGGATGCCGGCCGTCAGGATGCCCGGCGCCGAGAGCGGCAAAAGCACGTCCCAGAACAGCCGATACCAGGGCGCGCCGTCGATGCGGGCGGCTTCCTCATAGGTCTTGGGAATCTGGCGAATGAATTCGGCGAGCAGCCAGATCACCAGCGGCAGGTTCATGAAAGTGTAAACGATGACGAGACCGGTGTAGGTATCGAACAGCGACAGTTCCTGGAACAGGATGTAGAAACCGATGACCGGCACGATCGGCGGCAGCATCCTGAGCGACAGGATCGTGAAACTCATCTGGCCGTGCGGAGGAAAGCGTCGCGCCAGCGCATAGGCGGCCGGAAATCCGAGGATGAGGCACAGCGCCGTCGAGATCGACGAAACGATCAGGCTGTCGCCGATGCCCTTGCCGCCGCCGATGGCCCAACCCTCGGAAAAATTCACCAGCGTGCCGTTGACCGGCAGCACCGTCGGCGGCGTGGTGAACAGCTCGGAATAGGGCTTGAAGGCGGTGAGCAGCAGCCAGGCGAGCGGCAGAAGGAACAAGGCCAGGATCAGCACGATCACCGCATGCTTGGCCACGATCCCGAGGGTCATCATCAACCGGTTGCCTTCCGAAGCAGAGGCCGGGGAGGGGGAAACGTGGCCGCTCATGAATTCGCTCCCTGAAGCTGCTGGGTGGCATGGCTGACGACGGTCGGCGGCAAGGCCTTGCCGGCTGCCGGCGCCCTGTCCCGACGCTTGGCGAGCGACAGGATCAGCATCGTGCCGACCGTCAGCAGGATCAGCTGGATGATGCTGAGCGCGCCGGCGATGCCGAACTCGAAGCGGCCGAAACCCATGTCGTAGGTGTAATAGGCAAGGTTCTGCGTACTGGTTCCCGGCCCGCCGCGCGTCAAAATGTAGATGATGTCGAAGACGCGGAAACTGTCGATGAAGCGCAGCACGAAAGCGACGGTGAGGTAGGGATAAAGCATCGGTAGGACGATATGGAAGAAGGTCTGCCAGCGGTTGGAACCGTCGACCCTAGCCGCCTCGTAGACCCGCGACGGGATCGACTTCAGCCCGGCGAGCAGCACCACCATGACGAAGGGCGTCCACTGCCAAGTATCGACCAGCACCAGCGTCGGCAGTGCCCAGTCCGGCGACTGCGCCCAGGCCGGCGGCTCGAAACCGATGGCTTTCAGGAAGGAATTCAGCGGACCGTAGATCGGGTTGAGGAACAGGTTCCAGGAAAAGCCGACGACGATCGGCGCCACCATCATCGGGATGAGGAACAGCGAGGCATAAAGCTCGCGCCCGCGGGTGATGCCGTTCAAAAGCAGTGCCAGCCCCATGCCGATGAGGATCTGCAGGGGGACGGCAACCAGCGCGAAGATCAGCGTGATGCCGAGACTGCTGAGAAAGCGGGCATTGGTGATGACGCGGCTGAAATTCTTGAAGCCGACCCATTCGATCGGGATGGGTATCGCCAGCTGATAGGAAGTAAACGAGGCGTAGAGCAGGTAAACGAACGGCCAGACGGACAAGGCACCCAGAAAGACAAGTGCCGGTCCGAGCAGCAGCCATGTCGCGCGCCGTTCTTCGGCTCCCTCCCGGGACTTGGGGGGGACATGCACAACGGCGCTCGGACGTGAGATGGTGGTCATCGGTTCACTCGGGATTCATGTCACAACGTTAAACCGCGCCTCGAGCGTGCGGTCATGACCGGCAGCCGCGGACGATGTCCGCGGCTGCCGGCGGGGAGGATCAGGACCAGTAGCCCTGCTTGATCATCCGTTGACGATATTCCTCGTAATGGGCGATCTGGCGGTCGCGGCCGTAGGTCTCGGTCGTTTCCTCGAACTCGGCGGTCATCGCCTCCAGCGCTTCCTTCGGCGTCGCCTGGCCGGTAACGGCACGCGGAACGTGCTGCATGATGGAGGCGAGATAGCGATTGGTGCCGGGAATCGAAATGTCGAGATAGGCCTTCGGGCTCGCCAGAAGCTCCTTGCTGACGGAAGCGAAATTATCGGCGAAACCCGATTCCGATTGCAGCGGGAAGGTGCTCTTCGGATCGTCGAACATGCTGTTGCGCCAGGGGTCCATCAACGACTGCTCGAAGGTTTCCGCCACCCAGCGATTGGCCTGGGCCGACTGCTGCATCCAGGCGATCGCCTTGAAGGCGCCTTCCTTGTTCTTCGAATTGCCGGCGATGCCGACGGCCCGGCCGTAGGGCAGGACGGTGACGTCGCCGAAGGAGCGGGCGCATTTGATCTTGCCGGCAACCTTGGAGATCTTCGGATCGGCCGCGCCCTTCGGCATGTCGGTCCACCAGTTGGCCTGGGCGACACGACCGTCGAAGAAGATCTGGCGACCGACATCCCACGGCATGGCCTGGGCAAGATCCTTGGGCATGAAGGCGGTCAGTTCGGCGTAGCGGCGCAGCGCTTCCTCACCGATCTCGTTCACCAGCTGCGGCTTCATTTCGGCATCGAAGAGTTCGCCGTAACGGACGCCCTTTTCGGAGCCCAGTTGCACGAGCTGATTGATGAAGAAGGCGTAGACGAAGAAGCTGGTGACTTCGACGAGGCCGTAGATGTTCTGGTCCGGCCGGGTGAAGAATTCCGCGGTGTCGCGATATTCCTTGTAACCCTTCGGCGGCGCCAGGTCGTAGCCGTACTTGCCCTTGAACGCCGCCTGTTCCTCGGCATTCTCGAAGAGATCGGTGCGGTACGTATTGATGAACATATCGCCGTCGATCATCACGCCGACGATCTTGTTTTCATAGATGTTCAGCTGCTGGAATGGCTTGGCGATATCGTTGAAATTCAGCTCGTCCAGCGTGCCGACCTCTTCGAGCGGCGTCAGGAACGGTCCGAAGTCACCGACGAAATTCGGCCAGAAATCGAACACGTCGAAACGTGCCGTGCCCTGGCGCAGGGCCAGCAGGTTCTGGTCGTACATGTTGCCGAGCGGATAGGACGCGAACTCGACCTCGATGCCCGTCGCCGCCTTGAATTCCGGGGCAAAGGTCTTGAGGATCGGCGTGAACGCGCCGCTGTCGAGGCCGACGGTTACCTTGCCGCCACCTTCCTGGCCGGCGGCGGAGAGAACCCCGCCAAAGGTGGACAGCGTCGCTGCCGCGCCGAACAGCGCGCTGCGGCGCATCAGCTCACGCCGCGAGATCAGGCCTTTCGTGTCGATGCTTGAAAGAATGTCGAGATCGCGCTCCACGGATTTCGGGCGCCGAATAAGTCGATGCATCTTTTTGTCTCCTCCCAGATGACGTCTGAAAACTGCCGATCCGCCTTTCGCTCACCCCGACCTCCAATCGTGGATGGATGCAGATTTGCGCTTTCGCCAAGAGATTATGCATGTTATTGGCATATGACAATCAAAATATTGATATACGAATATGCTGAGCAAGATGATACAATTCGGCGAAAAGCCGGGTTACGCCACCATCGTTTCCACAATTGTCGACGGCATTGCCCGGCGCATTCTCGTGGCGGGTGAACGATTGCCGCCGCAGCGGGAGCTCGCGCATCAACTGGGAGTTGCTATCGCGACCGTCGGCCGGGCCTATACCCAGCTGGAGCAGCAGGGTTTCGTCGAGAGCCATGTGGGACGCGGCACTTTCATCGCGGGCGGGCGCACCCGCTCGGAAAAGATCGACGAGCCGACCAGCGAGATCATCGATCTCGGCACCTATCGCGTGCCGGTGCCGGACCTCGATACCACGCTGTCCGACACGCTGAAGGCAATCATTGCCGAACACCATCCACAGCAGATCCTCGGCTCGTCGCCCACGGCCGGGCAGCCGGCGCATCGCCGGGCGATGGCGCAATGGCTTGAAAAATATGGCATCAGCGCCTCCGCCGGACAGATCGTCATCACCAATGGCGGCCAGCACGCGACCATGGCAGCCCTTTCGACCATCACCCATGCCGGCGAAATCATCGCCACCGAGGAGTGTACCGACCCGCGTATGAAATCGGTCGCCAGCTATCTCGACCGCCGCCTGATCGGCGTCGAGATGGACGCGGACGGCATGATCCCGGAATCGCTTGCCGAGCTTTGCCAGCGCGAGCGGATCGCCGCGATCTACGTGACGACGCGCTGCCAGAACCCGACCAATGCAACCTTACCGCTTGCCCGTCGCGTGGCGATCACCGAGATCGCCCGGCGCTTCAACCTGCCGATCATCGAAAGCGATATCTACGGCACGATCATGGCCGATCCCGACCCGCCGATCGCGGCACTGGCACCGGAAAGGACTCATTTCCATACCAGTCTCGGGCGGATTGCCGGCCCGGGCATGAAGGTCGGCTGCCTCGTTTCGCCGCTCAACGATGTCGCCCGCACCCAGTCCGGCGTCGGCATGTCGACGGGATCGGCAACCTTGATCGCCGCGGAAATCGGCGCACGCTGGATCAGCGAAAACCGCCTCGACGCGATGATCCGCTGGCAGCAGGCCGAAAACATCCGCCGCCTGTCGCTGCTGGCAACCTTTCCGCTGCTCGGCATGGCCAAGACCGACATCGCCAGCCCGCATGTCTGGCTGCCGCTGCCGGAGCAATGGCGCGCCGAGGATTTCGTCGAGGCGGCGGCGGCCGACGGCGTCACCATCGCCCCGACCCACAGTTTTGTCGTCGGGCGCCGGCCGATGCCGCATGCGGTGCGGCTCTGCATCGGCTCGCCGCCGTCGGTGGAAGCCCTGCAGATCGCCTGTGAAAGGCTGGAGCGGCTGCTTGGCTCCCAGCCCAAGAGCAGTTTCGAGACCTGAGATCTATCGGGTGCCGGACTTTGTCTGGCGCCTTTCATTCCAGACAAGGAGGAGGAAACATGACCAGGACGGAAGGAGGATCCGTTTTGATCGTCGGCGCACTCGGTGTCGTCGGCAGGGCTGCACTTGAGGCCTACGAGGTGGATGAAGGCTGGGATGTCTGTGGCCTCTCACGCCGCAGGCCGGAATTTTCCACGCGCGCCGCATGGATTTCCGCCGATCTCGGTGATGCGGAAAGCCTTGCCGCCGCCCTGAGCGGCCAGGGACCGTTCACGCATGTGGTCTATACGGCGCTGCAGGAAGAGGCCTCGCTGGTCTCCGGCTGGACGTCGGATACGCAGATCGGCCGCAACACGCTGATGCTGAAAAACCTGCTCGATGCGCTCGGCACAGCCGGCATCGCCTTCCGGCACCTGACGCTGCTGCAGGGCACCAAGGCCTACGGCGTGCACCACGGCTCCTACAAAATGCCGGCGAAAGAAAGCGATCCGCGCTTCATCGCCGGCAATTTTTATTACGACCAGGAGGATCTTGCCCGCGCCCGCGCCGAACGTGACGGTTTTCATGTCACCGTGCTGCGGCCGCAGATCGTCTGCGGTTTTGCGCTCGGCAATCCGATGAATGCGGTCACGGCGCTGGGCGTTTACGCCTCGATCTGCCGGGAGCTGGGCCAACCGCTGCGTTTTCCCGGCGGGCCTGCTTGCCTGCAGGAGGCGGTCGATGCCCGCCTGCTCGGCCGCGCCATCAAATGGGCCGGCAGCGAGCCGCGCTGCCGTGGCGAGATCTACAATATCGCCAATGGCGACTGCTTCTCCTGGCCGACGCTCTGGCCGGGATTCGCCCGCCGCTTCGGCGTCGAGCCGGGCATCTCCCACAGTTTTTCGCTGGCCGAGGTCATGGCCGACAAGGCGCCGGTCTGGGACCGCATCGTCGAAAAACACGGGCTGGTGAACAATGCCTATGGCGATATCGTCGCATCCTGGCAGTTCATGGACTATTTGCTGCGCCACGGCCGCACCTATCCGCATCACTCGATCGTCTCGACGATCAAGGCACGCAGGCACGGCTTCCATGACTGCATGGATACCGAGGAGATGTTCGACGGCATCTTCGAAGAATTGCAGGCGGCAAAGATCCTGCCGCGGTAACCAACCTGCCGGACGTCAGAAATTCTGGCGTCCGGAGGCCACGTCAAGGGCGCGCACGGCAAATCGCTCGGCCAGCGGGCCGACGGAGGCGGCATTTGCGGAGGCCGCATTGCCGGCCCGTGCCCGGTCGGCAATGCCGACGAAGATGACGGCAAAACGAAAGAGGGCGAAGGCGACGTGGAAACGCGTCAGCGGCGATGTCGGCACGGCCGTCGAAAAATACCGTGTTATGAAATCCCGCTCGTCCGGCAGGCCGAGCGCGGCGGCGTCGAGGCCGAGGATACCGCCATATTCGTCCGGGCTGGTGTGCCAGGGCATGCAGCAGAAACCCAGGTCGGCGAGAGGATGGCCGAGCGTCGACAGTTCCCAGTCAAGAATCGCCACCACCCGCGGCTCGGTCGGGTGGAACAGCATGTTGCCGAGCCGGAAGTCGCCGTGGGCGATCGATACGGCGCTGTCGTCGGCCGGCAGGTTTTGCGGCAGCCAGTCGGCAAGTTCGTCCAGTGCGGCAATCCTCGGACTGCCGGACTCCCGCCATTGCCGTGTCCACCGGCCGATCTGGCGTTCGAAATAGTTGCCGGGCTTGCCGTAGTCGGAAAGGCCGATGTCGTCGGGGCGCACGCGGTGCAGCGCCGCCAGGGCATCCGCCATGCCCATATAGATGCCGCGCCGTTCTTCCCTTGGCAGCTCCGGCAAAGCGCAATCGCTGAACACCCGGCCATCGACGCGCTCCATCAGGTAGAAGGGCGTACCGATCAGCTCGGCATCCTCGTGAAGCAGGATAGCCGGCGGCACGGGCACCTCGGTCGGCGTCAGTGCCTTCAGCACGCGGTACTCACGCTCGATGGCGTGTGCACCCGGCAGGATCTTGCCGGCCGGCTTCTTGCGCAGCACCATGCGGCGCCTGCCGAAGGTGACGAAATAGGTCGGGTTCGACTGGCCGCCGCTGATCCGCTCCAGTTCGAGCGGCGCCGGCCCTTCACCAAAACTGTCGATGAGGAAACGGTGCAGGGCCGCTGCATCGAAATCCGCGTTTCCCACCACGCTCACATCCGCACCGCTTGCCGTCATCCTGCCGTCCCGCCGCGATGGCCGCCTGCCTCGCCGGCTTCCAGCCGGGCGATGTCGCGCAGCACGAATTTCTGGATCTTGCCCGTCGCCGTTTTCGGCAGTTCGCGAAACAGGAAGCGCCGCGGCACCTTGAAACCGGCAAGCCGCTCCTTGCAGAACTGCTGCAATTCCTCGACCGTCGGCTGGTGACCACTCTTCAATTCGATGAAGGCACAGGGGATTTCGCCCCATTTCGGATCCGTCAGCGCCACGACCGCTGCAATCAGCACCGCAGGATGCTGATGCAGCGCGCTTTCGATCTCGAGGCTCGAAATATTCTCGCCGCCGGAAATGATGACATCCTTGGAGCGGTCGCGGATCTCGATCTGGCCGTCCGGATGGCGCACGGCAAGGTCGCCGGTGTGGAACAGGCCATTGCGAAAGGCAGTCTCCGTCGCTTCCGGGTCGCGGTAATAACCGGCCATCAGCGTGTTGCCCTGCAGGACGATCTCGCCGACCGCCACGCCGTCGGCCGGGATGTCCTCGCCGGCCTCGTCGATGACCCGCAAGCTGTTGGCGGTGATGTGCCGCGTGCCCTGGCGGGCCAAAAGCTCCGCCTTTGCCGTCGCGTCGAGTTCGGCCTGAAGCTCGTCCAGCGCGCACATCGTTTCCGGCCCGTAGGATTCCGTCAGGCCGTAGAGATGGACCAGGTCGAAACCCAGGGCATCCAGCTGGGCGATCAGGGCGCTCGTCGGCGAGGCGCCGCCGGTCGCCACCAGCACGCGGCGGCCGGCATCCCGCGTCTTGCGGGCTTCATGATTGAGCAGCATGTAGAGGACCACGGGCGCGCAGGACATATGCGTGACGTTGCGCTTGCCGATCGCCTCGAAGATCAGCACGGGATCGACGCGGTCGAGGCAGACATGCAGGGCGCCCGCCGCCGTCACCGCCCATGTATGGCACCAGCCGTTGCAATGGAACATCGGCAGGATCCAGAGGTAGACCGACCTTTGATGGAGCCCCAGCGCCAGGACATTGCCGAGCGCATTGAGATAGGCGCCGCGGTGATGGTAGACGACGCCTTTCGGATTGCCCGTGGTGCCGGAGGTATAGTTGAGGCAGATGGGCTGCCATTCGTCGATCACGGCATGGCGATGGTCCACCGGCTCCACCGGCGTATCCTCCAGCACAGCAAGCCGGTTTTCACCACGCTCGCGCCCGTCATCCGACAACAGCAACAAGGGCACGCCGGCGGTGGCCGCGGCCGTCTCGGCTATCGCGAGGCAGCTGCCGTCGGCAATCATCAGCTTGCTGCCGGAATGGTCGAGGATGTAGGCGATGCTGGCCTGGTCAAGCCGCGTGTTGATGGAATTCAGGACGGCGCCGACCATCGGCACGGCATAATGCGCCGCCAGCATCTCCGGGCGGTTCGGGCACATGACCGAAACGACATCCCCGCGGCCGATGCCGCGCTCCATGAGAAAGCGGGCGAAGCGGGCGACGATGCGGCCGAACTCGGCATAGGTCCAGCTTTCCTCCCGCCAGACGACGGCCTTGCGGCCGGGAAAGGTGCCGATGGTCCGGTCGAGAAAGTCGATCGGCGTCAGCGGCCGGTGATTGGCGGAACGCGGCGAAAGATGAGGGTCGAGCTGCATCCATTCCTCCTCGGCAGGCCTCCCGCCCGCCCAAATCGATCAGGTCTTCAGGCCGCCGGTGCGACGTCCCACCGCCAGAAGCCGTGCGCTTCCTCGGCCAGGTGCCGGTTCAGCACCATCTTGTGCACCTCGTCGGCACCGTCCACCAGCCGCGCCTGACGGGCGTAACGATAGATCCATTCCAGCACGGTGTCTTTCGAATAGCCACGGGCGCCATTGATCTGGATCGCCGTGTCGGCCGCCTTGTGCAAGAGGTTGGCAACGTGGATCTTTGCCATCGAGACTTCCTTGCGTGCAAAGCTGCCGCGGTCGAGTTCCCACGCCGCCTTCATCACCAGCAGGCGGCCGACCTCGATGCCCATTGCCAGTTCCCCAAGCATCACCTGGATGGTTTCGCGCTCCGCAAGCCGGATGCCGAAACCCTCGCGCCGCTCGGCATAGTCGCGGGCAATCTCGACGCAGCGCTTGGAGAGGCCGAGCCAGCGCATGCAATGCGTCAGCCGTGCCGGACCAAGCCGGACCTGCGTCACCTTCAACCCCCGGCCTTCGCCGCCCAGCAGGTTTTCCTCCGGAATCTCCAGCCCGTCGAACTCCAGTTCGCAATGGCCGCCATGTTCTTCCGGCCCCATGATCTCGATACGGCGCAGGATCTTCCAGCCGGGTTGGTCCTTGTGAAACATCAGCGCCGACAGGCCGTGGCGCGGATCGTCCGAGGTGCGGGCGATGAGGATGAAGTGGCTTGCCTCGCCGGCGCCGGTGATGAACCATTTGCGGCCGTTCACGATGTATCTGTCGCCGCGTTTTTCGGCGCGGGTGCGGATCATCGAGGGGTCGGAGCCACCACCGGGATGCGGTTCGGTCATGGCGAAGGCCGAGCGGACCTTGCCCTCCATGATCGGCTTCAGCCATTTTTCCTTCTGCTCCGGCGTGGCGAGCGCATTCAGCACCATCATGTTGCCGTCGTCGGGCGCCGCCGAATTGAAGACGACCGGACCGAAGATCGAACGGTTCATCTCCTCGTAGCAGACGGCCATGCCGACCCGGCCGATGGTCATGCCGTCGGGGCGAGGCAGCTGCAGGCACCAGAGCCCTTGCGCCTTCGCCTTCTGCCGCAGCGCATCCAGCGGGCCATGCGCGATATTGCCGTGTTCGTCATAGGAGGCCTTGTCCGCCTCGACAGGAAGGATTTCGCTTTCCACGAAGGACGCGATACGGGCGCGAAAATCTTCGACCAGCGGCGGGATTTCGAAATTCATGGGATACGCTCCTCAAAGAGACGAAACGAGATGGCCGCCATCGACGGCAAGGACCGAGCCGGTCATGTAGGCGCCGGCCGACGAACACAGCAGCAGCAGCGGCGCATCGAGATCGCTCGGCTGGCCGAGCCGGCGTTGCGGAATGCGATTGATCAGCGCCTTGCCGGCTTCGGTCTGGAAAAATTCGCTGTTGATCGGCGTTTCGATGTAGCCGGGGCACAGGGCATTGACGCGAATGCCGTAGCGCGCCCATTCCAGCGCCATCGTTTTGGTCAGCTGCACCACGGCCGCCTTCGACGCCGCATAGGCCGCCAGCTGGCCGGCCACTCGCAAGCCGAGGATGGAGGCGATGTTGACGATCGTGCCGCCGGATTTTTCGCCGCGCATGCGCTGCGCCGCGGCTTGAGCAACCGTGAACACACCCTTGAGATTGGTATCGATGACGCGGTCGAATTCTTCGAGCGGCATGTCGATCGCCGCCGCAGCACCGCTGATGCCGGCATTGTTGACGACGATATCGAGCCGGTCGCCAATGGCGGCAAAGGCCTTTTCGACAGACGCACCGTCGACGACATCCATCGCCACCGGTTCGGCCTTGCCGCCGGCCGCCTTCATCTCATCCGCAAGCGCGGTGATCGCATCGACGCGGCGCGCGGCGAGAACGACGCGCACTCCATAGCCGGCCAGTAGCCGCGCAAAATGCAGGCCGAGGCCGCTGGATGCGCCGGTTATCAAAGCTGTTTTTCCTGCAAGATCTTGCCAGGTCACGATTTCCTCCCAAAAATCGAACGAGCGCTCGATTATTTTTTTATGCGTCGACGATTGCTTTTGCAAGCGGGTTATCGATAAATTTGTCGGATAGATCTCAGACGACGGACAGACGACCTTGACCGGCCCCGCAGGACCTTTTGCCGATTTCACCACCGAGACGCTGTGCGCCCGTATTCTCGAGCGGCACCGCTCGACCATCCGGGTGCAGAAGGATCACGTCGCCGTCAAGAAGCTGGCATTGATCGTCGATGCGGTTCTGGATCTCTCCAACAAGCAGGGGTTTCATGCCACCAGCCTGCGGGATCTTGCGCAGGCTTCCGGTGTCAGCATGGGCAGCCTCTATTCCTATTTCGACAGCAAGAATACCTTGCTGATGATGATCCTCGCCGAAGTCTCGTTTACGGTCGGGGAGGTGCTGGCAAACCCGCCCGCGGAGGCGGCGGCAGATCCCGTAAAACACCTCGACTGGCTGATCGACACCCATATCCGCCTGACCGAAGCCATGCAGCGCTGGTTCGTCTTCGCCTTCATGGAGGCGAAGTTTTTCCCGGTTCAGGCCCGCCGCTTCGCCGTCGACAGCGAGGCGGCGACCGAAGCGGTCTTCGCTACCGTTCTGCGCCGCGGCGTTGCCGAAAAACGCTTCGCAATCACAGATCCCGACCTGACGGCCGCCCTGATCAAGCCGCTGCTGCAGGACTGGTACGTCAAGCGCGGCAAATACCGCAAGCGCGGCACGACCATCGAGGCCTATATCGCCGCCGTATCCAACCTGGTGGATACGGCGATCCTGAAACGCAGCGATCAGGCGATCGAATAGCCGCCGTCGATCGGCAGCAGGATGCCGTTGATATAGCGCGCATCCTGCGACAGCAGGAAGCAGACGGCGGCAGCCACATCGTCGGGTTCGCCCCAATCGCCCATCGGAATTCGCTTGAGGATCGGGCCGGCCCGTTCCGGGTCGCTCATGGCGGCCACCGACATGCGGGTCTTGATCCAGCCGGGCGCCACGGCATTGACCCGAACGCCGGAACCGCCCCAGCCGGCGGCGAGTGCACGGGTGAGCTGCAGCACGGCGCCCTTGCTGGTGGAGTAGGCCGGGTTACGGCCCGAGCCGAAGATCGACCACATCGACGCGAAGTTGACGACGGCGCCCTTGCGGGCCTTCAGGGCGTCCTGCAGGGCAAAACAAAGCTCCTGCGTGCCGCCGAGGTTGACGTCCATGACTTTTTTGAAGCCGTCGCTGGTCAGTTCCCGCCCTTCATGCAGGATGATGCCGGCGGCGTTGACCAGCGCGTCGAGCCCTTCGGTCTTTGCCGCCAGAGCCGCGATCGCCGCAGTGTCGGTGACATCGAAGCGCTCATAACTGTAGAGCGGGTGGTCGATATCCTCTTCCTTGTCCATGCCGAGGGAAATGACGCGGTAGCCGAGCTGCAGCAGCCGCTTCGAGCAGGCAAGGCCGAGGCCGGTGGCGCCGCCGGTGACGATCGCAAGCTTCGCCGTTTGATCCGAATGTGGGGTCATTGCAAAAAATTCCTGTTACAGTCCGAGATAGGTTTCGCGCAGATGGTCGTTGGCGAGCAGTTCCTGGCCGGAGCCCTGCATGCTGACCTTGCCGTTTTCCAGAACATAACCGTAATCGGCCATTTCCAGCACCTGGAAGACGTTCTGTTCGATGACGAGGATGGCGAGGTCGCGCTCGCGGATCTTGGAAATCGCCTCGAACAGGCGATCCACCATGATCGGCGCCAGGCCGAGCGACGGTTCGTCGAGCGCCAGCACGCGGGGCAGGGCCATCAGCGCCCGGCCGACAGCCACCATCTGCTGCTGGCCGCCTGAGAGCGCCGAGGCCGGCTTGTGCTGGCGTTCCGCGAGAATTGGGAACAGTTCGAACACCTCTTCCAGCGTTTCCTTGCGCCTTGCGCGGGCGCGTTCGGTATGGGCGCCGACCATCAGATTTTCGAGGATGCTCATGCCATGGAACAGCTGCTTGCCTTCCGGCGACTGGACGAAGCCGGCCTCGACGACCCGATGCGGCGGCAGGCCGTCGATGGTTTCGCCGCCGAGCGCGATCGCACCGCCGGATTTTTTCAAGAGGCCGGAGATCGTGCGCAGCAGTGTCGTCTTTCCCGCACCGTTGGCGCCGACCAGCGCCACCAGCGAGCGGGGCGGCAGGCTGAGCGTCACGCCACGCAAGATTTTCGCATCGCCGTAGCCGGCATGAAGGTCTTTGATCTCAAGCGCGGGACTGGACATAACGTTCTCCGAAATAGGCTTTCAGCACGGCCGGCTGCGACACGACCTCCTTGGGCGGACCGCTGGCGATCATCTCGCCGTAATCCAGCACCACCACCCGGTCGCTGAGCGACATGATGACCTTCATGACGTGCTCGACAATGAGGATGCTGATGCCCCGCGCCCGCACCTTGAGCACGAGCTCGACCATTTCGCCCGCCTCGCTCGGCGTCGCCCCGGCCACGACTTCGTCCATCAGCAGGAGCTTCGGCTCGGTGCAGAGCGCACGGCCGAGTTCCAGCTTGCGCCGGTCGAATGCCGTCAGGTTGTTGGCCTCGATGTTGCGTTTTGCCGCCATGCCGAGAAAGGCGCTCATTTCCTCGGCTTTTTCGCGGTTGACGCGCCGGTCGCGGTTGCGGGCAAACCCGCCGACCATGAGGTTTTCGACCACGGTCAGGTCGCCGAAGGGCTTGGACAGTTGGAAGGTGCGGCCGATGCCCGCCTCGCAGATTTCCCACGGCTTCTTGCCGGCGATATCCTTGCCTTCGAGGCGGATCGTGCCGGTATCCGGCTTGAAGAAGCCGGCGATCATGTTGAAGGCCGTCGTCTTGCCTGCACCGTTGGGGCCGATCAGGCCGAGGATTTCACCTTGGCCGACGGAAAAGGAGGCATCCTTGACGGCCTGGATGCCGCCGAAGCGTTTGGACACGTTGGCGAGTTCGAGAATGGGGGTCATCCGCGCGTCTCCTTAAGGCCGAAAAGTCGGGAAAAGAAGCGGCCGAGCGGGTGGATGACGCCTTTCGGGAAGTACAATACGCAGGCAATCAGCGCCAGGCCGTAGATCACCAGGTGCAGGCCGAGGAAACTGCCGCCCAGCGTGCCGCGCGCCGCTTCGGCGATCGGCACCAGGATCGCGGCGCCGAGCAGCGGACCGAGTACGGTGCCCTGGCCGCCGATGATCGACATGACCGCCATGTCGATCGACAGTTCCAGGCCCATGTTCCGCTCCGGATTGATGTAGCGGAAGAACTGCGCATAAAAACTGCCGCCGAGCGCGGTCATGAAGGCGCTGATGGCGAAGGCGAGGGTAGTGTAGCGGGTGGGATTGATGCCCAGCGCCTCCGCCGCATCCCGGTCGCCGCGGATCGCCTTGAGGCAATAACCGAGCTTGGAACGCTCCATCAGGCGGGTGGCGAAGATGGCGACGGCCAGCATGATCAGGATGATGTAGAAATAGGGTATCTTCGAGGTGAACTGGAAAGCCCAGACGTCATCGCCCATCGACGGAACGACAAGCCCTTCGGCGCCCTTGAGCGGGATACCATAGAAATCATTGGTGTTTTCCACCCAGATACGCAGGATTTCGGCGCAGGCGATCATCGTCAGGGTGAAATACGGCCCCTTGAGCCGGAAGGTCGGCAGGCCGATCAGCACCGACAGGAAGGCTGCCAGGAAGCCGCCGAAGATCATGCCGATCCACGGGCTGACACCGAGCTGTGTGAACAGCAGCACCGAACAATAGCCGCCGGCGCCGCTGAACATGGTGTGGCCGAGCGACAGCTGGCCGACATAACCGCAGACGAAGTTCCACGCCGTCGACATATAGGCGAAGAACAGGATCATGATCAGCGAATGGATGAAGAAGCTGTCGGAAACGAGAGCCGGCACAAGCGCCAGAACGCCGAGAACGACAACGGCGACGAGGCTGGAGGGCCGAAGCGGAAGGCTGGTGGTCTTCTCCACGTCTTTCCTTTCGAGCGGAATGGTTTTCGTGTTCATGCGCGCCCCATGATGCCCGCCGGGCGGAAGATCAGGATGAGGACGAAGAGGGCCAGCGAACCGATCGCGGCCGACGTCGCGGTGACGAATTGCGAGGCCACGGCTTCGAATACGCCGATGACGATGCCGCCGATGATGCAGCCCGGAATGGAGCCGAGACCGCCGAGAACGACGACGATGAAGGACTTGATGCCGAAGGACAGGCCGATGGACGGCGAAATCGGGATGAAGGTGGACATCAGCGCCCCGAACAGTCCGAGGATGCCGCAGCCGATGCCGAAGGTGACGGCATAGACGAAAGGAACGTTGATGCCGGACATCGCCGCCGCATCGCGGTTCTGCGCCGTGGCCCGGATCGAGCGGCCGAGATGCGAGGTGCGCAGCCACCAGGACAGCGCGGCGGCGACGATCACGGCAGCGACCGCGCCGATCAGGCGCTGGCTGTTGACCGGAATGCCGCCCAGCATCAGGCTCGGCATGTAGTAGCTGGTCTGCACGGCGCGGACATCCGGCCCGAAGGCCATCAGCGCCGCATTGTCGAGGACGAGGAAGATGCCGGCCGTCAGCAGCAAGGCGCTGAGCGGCTCGACCACCAGCGCGCTTTCCCGCTTGATCAGCGGCGAGATGATCAACGCCTGGACGGCGAAGCCGAGCATAAACATCGCCGGAATGTTGATGAGGGCGCTGAGATAGGGATCGAGCCCGAAAATGCTCCAGAGCCAGAAAGAAATGTAAAGCGACAGCATCAGGAACGAGCCGTGCGCGAAGTTGACGACGCGCAGCACGCCGAAGATCAGGCTGAGGCCGAGCGCCACGCCGCCATAGATGCCGCCGAGCAGAAGCCCGTTGGTTACGGCAAAAGAGAGAATGAAGAAATCCATCGGCGTTCCTGCCCTGCACCGTTGTTCGGAAAGGTGCAGCGGGTCGCGGCAAGCCCGACCCGCTGCGGATTGCGCTATGTCAGCGCTCGCTCCAGCCCGGAACCGGCCAGACCGGCTTCACGTCGGCAGACCGGCTCTGGGCCGGCCAGATCGTGCGGCGCTCGCCGCCGAGGTTCTGCGAGATGACGCCGTTGGCGAAGGTGTTCTGGCCCTGTTCGTCGAACTTGATGCCGAGATAACCGGTGATCAGCGCCGGGCCGTCCTTGATGTCGGTCTGGGCAATCGCATCGCGCAGCTTTTCGCGATCCGCACTGCCGGCCCGCTCCAGGGCATCGGCGATGACGTAGACGGAGGAGTAACCCTGGGCACCATAGGCGCTCAGCCCATATCCCAGCTCTTCCTCCATCTTCTTGTTGGCGTCGAGCATCAGCGGATCCTGGGTGGTCTTGATCTTGTCGATCTGCCAGTCTTCCTGGACGAACGCGTAATCTACAGCCGCCTGCGGCAGCGCCTTGTAGAAGGCCGGATCTTCCATGCCGCCGCCGACGGAATGGATACCGAAGGGAGCATCAAGCCGCTGTTCCATCATCTGGCGGGTGAAGAGCAGGTGGTCGGGCGTATAGAGCGCGACGATGATGGCATCGGGCGCCGCTGCACGGATCTTCAGAAGCTGGTTGGAAAAATCCACCTGGTTCGGCGGTGCCGCTTCGTCGACGACGATGTCGTAACCCCGCTCGGCGGCGATCTTCTTGACGTTGCCGGCATGCGAGCGGCCCCAGTCCGAGCCCTCGTAGAGCATGGCGATGGTCTTCGGCTTCTTGCCGCTTTCCTGGCCGAGCAGATCCATGGCGTCGATCTGTTCGCGGGCGTCGAAGGTTGCCTTGTTGTTGATGCGGAAGATATATTTGAAATTGCGTTCGGTGATCTCGTCCTTGACGGCGCCGACGACGATCCACGGCGTCTTGTAGCGTTCGGCGACCTCCGTGGCCGGGAAGGTCACGGCGCTGTTGAACGAACCGCAGATCACCGCGACGTTTTCACGGGTGATCAGGCGTTCGGTTTCGGTCACGCCGACATCGGCCTTGGATTGCGTATCGGCAAAGACGATCTCCAGCGGTGCGCCGCCCAGGGCCTTGATGCCGCCATTGGCGTTGACCTGGTTGACGGCGATCTGGGCACCGACGCGGGTCTGGTTGCCGACGGTGGCGGAGCCGCCGCTCAGCGGCAGGGCGCAGCCGATCTTTACCGGATCGGCGGCGGATGCCGGTGCCGCCAGGCCGAGCGACAGCATGGAAAACGCCGTCGCCAGCCATAGCCCTGGTTTCGTATAGAATCTGTCTCGGTGCATGCTGTTCTCCTCCAAGAGCATGGTGTCGTTGGCGTGAGTGTTGCAGGCACCTGCGCCGCCACCAAGCTGGAGGCTGGATCAAAAGGCAGACCATTTGCACTTTTCAACCTTTGGTCCTGCCGGCAAACCAGCGCACGGCTTGCCCGCCGCACGCCTTGCGCGGACAATCCGGGCAAACAGGAGAGCGCCATGCCCATCATCACCGTCAATCTGCTGGAAGGTCGCACACGGGCTCAGAAGGAGGCGCTCTTCGCCGCAGTGACGGACGCCGTCTGCGAAACGCTGTCCTGCCCGCCGGAACAGGTGCGCATCATCATCACCGACATGGAAAAAACCAACTTCGCCGTCGCCGGCAAAAGTGCGGCCGCACGGGAAGAAGCATCGCAAGGATAGAGCATTGCCCGACGCGCACGCGATCCGCTGGGCAAAAATATTTCGGATGCGCCCGGAAACGCTTTCCGAGCGCCGATGACGGCATGGGGATCTGTCGCTTTCGCGTTTACCGCAGCGAGGTCGCGATCGCACCGCCGTCCACGGTCAGCACGACGGCATTGACCTTTTCCATCTGCGCCAGATGCAGGAAGGCATCGGCGACATCCCTGGCGAACACCTCGACGCCGAGCAGGTTTCCGGACATGTAGTCGTGCGGCGTGATCCCGCGCGCCTCGGCGCGTTCGACGATCATCTGGTCGGTCATCAGGCCAGTTCGAATGCGGCCGGCATTGACGCCGTTGGCGCGGATGCCTTCCTTGCCGTGATCGAGCGCATATTGCTTCATCAACGCCATGGTGGCCGCCTTGGGAATGCCGTAGGGGCCAAAATCCTTGCCGGGGTTCACCGACTGGTTGGAGATGTTGAACAGGATCGAGCCGCCTTCGCCCTTGCGGCGGAAGAGCCGCACCGCCGCCTGGCAGGCGTTCTGGTGACCGAAGAAATTCAGCTCGAAGCTGCGGCGCAGATCCTCCATCGGCAGATCGCCGATCGGCCCCTGCTGCGCCGAGCCGGCATTCGAAACCAGAATGTCCAGCCTGCCGAAACTTGCCCCGATAGCGTCGAAGGCTTGCGAAACGGCCTCGGCATTGGTCACGTCGCAGTGGAACGTGCGGCAACCGAAGGAGCGTTCGAGGTCGCCCAGAGCGTCGTCGTTGATATCGAGCGCCGCCACGGAGGCGCCTGCCTCGCTAAAGACGCGCGCCACCTCGCGGCCGATGCCGCTCGCCGCCCCGGTCACGGCCACCACCTTGCCGGCCAGCGGATGCTCAAACCTCGACGAGGCTTCCTCCTTGACGCTGTTCATCGTCATGCCGCCTTCGCGCTTTCGAGGTCGAGGAACATTTCATAGGCCCGGTCGGCGCGCTCGCCCCTGTGCACGACGGCACCGAGCGCCTGCAGCATCGCCGTGGGGTTGCTCGACTGGAAGACGTTGCGGCCCATGTCGACGCCGGCCGCCCCCTGGTCGATGGCCTTCCAGGCCATGTCGAGCGCCTCGGCCTCCGGCAGTTTCTTGCCGCCGGCGATGACGATCGGCACCGGGCAGCCGAGCACGATGCGCTCGAAACCGCTGTCGACGTAATAGGACTTGACGAACTGTGCGCCGATCTCGGCGGCGATGCGTGTCGCCAGGCCGAAGTAGCGGGCATCCCGCACCATGTCCTTGCCGACGCCGGTGACGGCCATGGTCGGGATGCCGTAACGCGTGCCCTGATCGATGAGCTTGACGACGTTGCCGATCGACTTGTGTTCGTATTCGGCGCCGATATAGACCTGTGCCGCCATGGCGACGGCGCCGAGTCGGATGGCGTCGTCGATATCGACGGCCACCAGCTCATTGGACAGTTCGCGCAAGATGCTGTTGCCGCCGCTGCAGCGGAGCACGACGGGCTTGTTGACGTCAGGCGCGATCGTGGCGCGCAGGGCGCCGCGGGTGCACATCAAAACGTCGGCATGGGCGGCGATCGGCGCGATCGTCAGGTCCATGCGCTCCAGGCCAGTGGTCGGCCCCTGGAAATAACCGTGATCGAAGGCGAGCATCACCGTCTTGCCGCTGGCCGGGTTGAAGATGCGCGACAGCCGCGCCTTCATGCCCCAATCCTGATGGGCGCCGCCCTTCAGGAAAAACTTGCTGGTGTCGGCCGGGCGATCCTGTACCCAGTCCTTGCCGTCCTTGATGTCGTCGAGATCTGCCATGTCCTTCGTCCTTATGCTGGCAGGCTGGCCGAGCGCTCAGGCGCGCGCGGCAAAATCCTGCATGGCTTTCAAAATCAGTGAAACCGAGATCGCCCCGGGATCGGGATGACCGAGGCTGCGCTCACCGAGCGAGCGGGCCTTGCCTGTGGTCGCGACCATGCCCTTGGTGGCCTCCACGCCGGCGACGGCGGCATCGGCTGCGGCCGAAAGAACGGCATCCGCTCCTTCCGCCTCTTTTGCGCGCGCTGCGCGCGCCGCCGGAGCCAGACCGTCGATGATGGTCTTCTGGCCTTCCGTGACGCCGCCCCGTTTCAGCACCGCCTCGAGTCCGGTCTCGAGGAAGGCGGCGATGTCGGCACCGCCGATCGTCTCCTTGCCGGCGGTTACCTTGGACCCCGCCCGGAACAGGGTTCCGAAGATCGCGCCGGCGGCACCGCCGGTCTTCGACAGGATGGCGGTGCCCATCGCCTTGAAGGCGGCCTCGATATTCTCCGGCGGCGTCGCATCGAAACTTTCGAGCGTGCCTTCGAAACCGCGCTGCATGCCGATGCCATGGTCACCGTCACCAATGGCGAGATCGGCATCCGTGAGGATATCGACCTGCGCGATCAGCCGCTCCGACACATGCCGGAGCATGGCGACGACATCATCCTTTTCCAGTGTTGCTGCCATGACGCCCTCACATCCGCGAATAGCCGAGGGATTCGGCCGGCATGTCGAGATAGCGCTTCAGCTCGTCGTCCAGCTTCATCAGCGTCACCGAGAAACCGGCCATCTCCTGCACCGTCAGCCAGGTGCCGACATCGGTGCGGTGCACCTTGATGCCGCGCTCGTCGAGGATCTGGCGGATACGGCGGTTGACGATCAGCATTTCCATCATCGTCGTGGCACCGAGGTTGTTGATCAGCAGCGCCACCTCGTCACCGCTTTGGAAGGGCAGGTCGTTGAGGATCTTGTCCATCAGCTGGTCGGCGACGGCATCGGCCGGCAGCAGCTTCTGGCGCGAGACACCGGCCTCGCCATGCGCACCCATGCCGATCTCGATCTCGTCGTCGGCCAGTTCGAAGGTCGGCTTGCCGGTTTCCGGGATCGACCCCGCCGAGACCGCGACACCGATCGAGCGGACATTGTCACCGGCCTTCTCGACGACGCGGACGACATCGTCCAGCGTCTCCAGTTCCGAAGCCGCCCCGCCGGCGATCTTGATCATCAGGAGGTCGCCGGCAATGCCGCGCCGGTCGTATTTCCGTTCGGGTGGCGCAGCCGCCACGTCGTCGGCGATCCTCACCGTGCGGACCTCGATATCCTCGTCTTCCAGCAGCTCGGCGGCCATGTCGAAGTTCATCGTGTCGCCGGCATAGTTGCCGTAGAGGAAGAGTACGCCCTTGCCGCGGTGCACTGCCTTGGCGGCGGCGACGATGATGTCGGGCGAAGGGGCCGCAAACACCTGGCCGCAGGCGGCGCCATCGCCCATGTTCCTGCCGACGAAGCCGTGGAACAGCGGCTCGTGGCCGCTGCCGCCGCCGATCAGCACGGCCACCTTGCTCTCCGGCAGGTCGGTGCGCACGATGGCCGCGTGGCCCGGCACGCGGGCAATGCGGCCGTCATTGGCGAGCACCAGCCCGTCCAGCATTTCCGCCACCACCTTTTTCGGATCGTTGATGATTTTCTTAGCCGCCTTGGCCATGCGGTCCTCCTCCCAAATCTAGTTTTGCCGGTCCGGAACGTGGTCCAGCACCATGAACAGAATGACGCCGGCAAGCAGCACCGGGAAGCCCAGTACGAAAAGATCATGCGTGAACGGCTGGCAGAGCATCGCGAAACCGCCAAGGATCAGAGCGCTTGCGAAGCGGTAGAACCAGGTGAGCAATGAAACCTTCTTCATGCCCTTTCCTCCGTATGTGCCTGCGACAGCCGGTTTCCGCTCGCCGCATCGAAGAGGAAGGCGGCGCCATCGAGGATGCGGAAGGCGCAGGCATCGTTCTGCTTCATCTCGACGCCGTGCGGCAGCACCTTGCGGAAGGCGCCGTAGGCGCCGTTGATCTGCACCGCCCGCTCGAAACCCCGGTTGTCGACGGCATAGATGCGGCCTTCGCTGGTATTGGCCGTTGCCGGCGACACCACCTCGATATCCTCCGGCCAGGCGCCCACCAGAACGGTGCCGGTCCGAGGCCCAAGCCCGCCGAAATCGGCAAGCGGAATGCGCTGGCCGTTGCCGGTGATGCGGACGGCATCACCATCGACATGCGCTTCAAAAAACGCCATGGCGGGACTGCCGATCAGCTTGCCGACGAAGACATTGGCCGGTCGCGCATAGATTTCGGCAATCGTGCCGGCCTGCAGCACCACGCCGCCATCGACGATGCCGATGCGGTCGGCAACCGCGATGGCACCGTGATAGTCGTGGGTGGCGTAAAACATCGTCGAGCGGTACTGGCGATGGATCTGCCGCAACTCGGCCCGCAAGCCCTCGCGCAGCTTCAGATCAAGCGCCGACAACGGTTCGTCGAGCAGGAAGAGCTTTGGACGCCGCACCAGTGCGCGGGCAATCGCGACGCGTTGCCGCTCGCCACCGGACAGCGTATCGACATCACGGTCCAGCAGATGCGAGATGCGCAACAGTTCTGCGGTGCGGCCGATGCGCGCCTTGATCTCGTCCTCGGACTCCCGGAACGTCGGCGAGCGTAGTGCAAAGGCGATGTTGTCCTTGACGTCGAGCACCGGCAGCAGGTTGAAACCTTCGAAGACAATGGCGACATCGCGGCCGGCGGGGTCGATATCGGTGACATCGCGGCCACCGAGATGCACGCGGCCGGAGTCAAGGCTGATCAGGCCGGCGGTTGCCAGAAGCGTCGAACTCTTGCCGGCGCCGGTGGGACCCAGCAGGGCAAAGATCTCGTTGTCGGCGATGGTGAGATCCAGCCCCCTCAGGGCCGGCTTGCCGCGATAGGACTTTCGCAGTCCTTCGAGTTTGAGCATCGGGCCGGTCATGCGGAAACCTCCGGTGCGGCGCGGCGGCCGGTCTCGGTATCGAAGAACAGGAACCCTTCGGGCGCAAAACGCACCCGGCCGGTTGACCCGACCGTCTTGCGTTTGTCGACGCCCTGATGGATCTGGTCGCCAAGGTGAAAGGTGAAGAACCGTTCGCGGCCGACCGAAAACACATCGTCGACGGCGATATCCAGCGACGGTCCCTGGTGATCGTCATCCACCAGCTCGACATTCAGCGGCCGGATGCCGAGTTTCAGCGGCCGGCGGCTGTTCATCGCCCATACCGGCAGCCCGTCGCGCTCCGGCGACAGGTGCACGCCGCTCGCGCCCAGCGTGAGGCCGCCTTCCGCAGGGCGGAGATCGATCAGGTTCATGCTGGGCGAACCGATGAACTGGCCGGCGAACATATTGACGGGATTGTAGAAAATCTGGTCCGCCTCGCCGACCTGGACGATCCGGCCATCGCTCATCAGTACGATGCGGTCGGCGAGCGACATCGCCTCGCGCTGATCATGGGTGACGTAGATCGTCGTGACACCAAGCTGGCGTTGCAGGTGGCCGAGTTCCCAGCGCATCTCTTCGCGGAACTGTTCGTCGATGGCCGACAGCGGTTCGTCGAGCAGCAGTACGGCGGGATCGCGGATGACGGCGCGCGCCAGCGCCACCTTCTGCCGCGCGCCGGGCGGCAAGGCGCCGGGATAACGGTCGAGATCGTCGCCGAGCTTGAAGACCTCGGTCACCCAGTCGAGCTTTCGGGCGATCTCCGCCTTCGCCACGCCGCGTGCCTTCAGCGGGAAGACGATATTCTGGCGGATCTTCAGGTGCGGATACAGCGAGACGAACTGGAAGACCATGGCGATGTTGCGTTCGCTGGCCGACAGGTCGTTGACGCGCTTGCCGTCGAACAGGATGTCGCCGGAGGTTGCCTTTACGAGACCGGCGATGGAGCGCAGCGTCGTCGTCTTGCCGCAGCCGGAAGGGCCAAGATAGACCACGAACTCGCCGTCCTTCACGATGAGATCGACATTGTCGACCGCCTTGAACGAACCGAATTCGATGTTGAGGTTCTTGAGCTTTATTTCTGCCATGCTCTCAATACCTCTCGCCCATCTTGTTGAGGTGCCGCACCAGGATCATCGACAGGCCGATGATGATGACGAGCAGCACGACAGCGAGCGCCGAGGCCTCTCCCGTGTAAAAATAGCTGAATGCGGTCTTGGCGACGGCAAACGAGACGGTTTCCGTGCTCGATCCCGGCCCACCGCCGGTCAGCGCGAAAAACAGGTCGTATTGTTTAAAGCTGTCGATCAGCCGCAGGATGAGCGCGATGAACAGCACCGGCGCCGACATCGGCAGGGTGATGCGGAAGAAGGTGTAGGCCGGGCTTGCGCCGTCCACTTCCGCCGCCTCGTAGATCGTCTCGGGGATACCGCGGAAGGCGGCCGTCGCCAGAAGCACGATGAACGGCGTCCACATCCAGGTGTCGGCGGCAGCGGCGGCAAAGAGGGCAGCCGTCGTCTGCCCAAGCCAATCGACCTTGCCGAGGCCGATCACGGTCAGCAGGTAATTGATGACGCCCCATTCGGAATTGAACATATAGCGCCAGAGGAAACCGACCACGACCGGCGACATCATCATCGGCAGCATCAGCGCCGTGAACAGCAGGTCGCGGCCGCGAAAATTCTTCTGCAGCTGGTAGCCGATGAAGATGCCGATCAGCATCTGGGCGCTGACGCACAGCGCCACGAACTCGCCGGTGAAGACGAAGCGCTCCCACAGTTCCGGGTCGCCGAGCAGGAATTCGTAGTTGCCGAGCCCGACCGGCTTCATGCCCGCCGCCGGCCTGAGCGCCGAGAAATTGAAGAAGCTGTAATAGACCAGCGAGAAGATCGGATAGGCGACCATGAAGAGCAGGATGGCGAGCGACGGCGACAGGAAGCCGAGGATCATCAGCCGGCCGGAGGAACGCTTGCGGTTGGAGGCGTCGATTTGTGTCATGGCCTATCTCCGTCCCAGCACGCCGAAGGTCATCCCCATCAGGAGATGCTTGCGGATGAGGTAGAAGAAGATCAACACCGGGATGATCAGCACGACGCCGGCAGCGCAGATCTGCGTCCATTCGATGCCGGTGGCACCCGATGCGGCGGAAATCTTCACCGGCAGCGTCTTTGCCTTCGTGGTTGTCAGGATCGAGGCGAAGGCGAATTCGTTCCAGGCGAAGATGAAGCAGAAGCCGGCCGTGGCGGCGATGCCGCCCTTCACCATCGGCAACACCAGATGCAGGAAGGCGTACATTCTGGTATAACCGTTGACGATGGCGATCTGCTCCACCTCCTGCGGCACGCCGTCGAAGAAACCCTTCATGATCCAGGTCGCAAGCCCGATATTGGCGAAGATCGCCACCAGAATCAGGCCGAAACGCGTATCGGCGAGGCCGAGTTCGGCAAACATCAGGTGATAGAAGACCAGCACTGCCACCGGCGGCAGCATGCGGGTCGACAGCACGAAGAACATGAAATCGCCCTTGCCGGAAAAATTGAAGCGCGAGCAGACGTAACCGGCGAGCGTGCCGAGGAAGACGGCGAGCGCCGTGCCGACCGTGGAGACGATCACCGAATTGACCAGCGATTCAAAGACGCCGAAGGCCGAGGCGCTGTCCTTTGCGGACCCCACGCCGAAGACGCTCTCGTATCCGGACAGATCAGGCGTGAAAAAGATCTTCGGCGGCATGGTGAAAAGGTCCATGCGGCTTTTGAACGAGGATATCAGCAGCCAGAAGATCGGGCCGAGATTGTAGATGGTATAGAGGATCAGGAGACCGATGAAGAGCCATCGCGCGGCTAGATCGATCCCCGTGGTTCTGGAACGTGACATGGTTCATCCCCGCCGTCGCGGCTGGTCGGCAATCGGAATTTTCGGTGCCGGGATGCGCGGCTGTCATGCCGCGCATCCCGTGTCTTTCGCCGGCTGTCTTGGGAGACGAAAAATCTTGCAGGCCGGCGACAACCGCCGCGGTCAATTCACCACGACGACCTCGTCGACGCCGACCGGCGAGATCTTCTGGTCCGGCACCTCCGGCGTGCTGTCGCCACGCTTGATGTCGTAACCGGCGCGCTGCAGCGTCCGCTCGTGTTTCTCGGCAGCGTCCGAAAGCGCCTGCTGCACCGTCTTCGTGCCGGAAACGGCATTGCTGACCTCTTCCTGCAGCTGGTCCAGCAGAACCGGATATTCCGGCAGGTGCCAATAGTCGTTGAGGTAGGCGAGCGCGGTGGAGAACTGCCGGTTATAGGAGTTCAGGCCCTGCCATTCGGCGCTTTCGAGTACGGCCTTCAGGCCGGTTTGGCACACCTTGGCATACCGCGCCTGCTGTTCCGGCTGGAAGTACCATTCCATGAACTTGGTCAGCTCGGGCAGCTTCTTGGAATACTTATTGATACCCATGCCCTGGCCACCGACCGAGAACTGGCGGCGGAACTTCTTGTCGCGGCCGACGGCGCCTGGCAGCACGCCGAAAGCGGTCTTATCCGCGAACTTGCTGACCTTCGGATCGGCGTTCGAACCGTTGAAGTAGAACCATTGCATGGCCATGGCGAGCTGGCCCTGCTGGAATGCGGCGTTGACTTCGTCAAAACCCCAGTTGCCGCTGCCGGGAGGGCCGAACTTGAACATGTCGACATAGGCCTGCACGCCGTCGACCGAGGCCGGGCTGTCGAGATACCCCTTCACCTCGAAGGTTTGCGGGTTGTAGAGCTCGCCGCCGAACGACCAGAGGAACGAGTTGGAGGCCGTCGTCGCGAAATCGTATTCGCGGCCGCCCATCTGGCCCCAGCCGTAGAGGTCCTGATCGGGACGGGTGAAGAACTCGGCGATGTCGCGGGCCTGCTGGTAGGTCTGCGGCACGGCGAGGTCGTAGCCGTATTTCGCCTTGAAGGCGTCCTTTTCCTTCGGGTCCTCGAACAGGTCCTTGCGGTACATCAGGCCGTAGGCGTCCTGGTTGGCCGGCAGGCCGTAATATTCGCCGGAGCCGTCAGGATATTCGCCGTAACGCGACAGCGAGGCCGGCGGGAAGATATCCGCCTTCAGGTAGCTCGACTTGTCGAAGATCTCGTTGATCTTGACGGCATGGCCGCCGCCGGCAAATTCCGCCGTCGACTGGCTGTCCCACATCGCGAAGTCGAAGGCATCGCCCTTGATGGCGAATTCGGACGCGATCTTGTTATGCCATTCGGGACCGTAAGGCACCAGTGCCGGCACGATCTTCACGGTCTTGTCGGGGTAATCCTTGGCGATATCCATCAGCGCGTCGGCACAGGTGCCGGCATGCCAGACGAAGGTCAGCGTGGTATCGGCGCGCGCCGCCGATGAGACACCGAGGGCCGCGCAGATGGCAATCGCGGACGTCACGGCGCTCGAAAGCGTCTTCTTCAACATGGTTCTCCTCCCACAGGTTTGAAGCCAAGGGCGGCACTCCTTCTCCCACGCCGTCCCGGACGATCGAAACCTAGCTCCGTTTTCTATATATATCAATATATAATGTTAAATATCATTCAATTTTGTTAGTTTTTGTCGATTTCACTGTCAGATTTGTTAAGCTATCAATCACTGAAAACGCATGTGCGAGAGGGAATTTACGATGAAAATATGATGAAAATCGGCAAATTTCTATAATTCTTGCCCTCTCCATTTTGATAGTTTTTGCAATGCACATGTGAAATTATGATATTTTAACATTCCTATTTCCGTCGCTGAAAAACGGTGCTATGAACCCCCTAGGCAGGAAGGAACAGCGCATGGATCTGCAGGACGACGGATTGGGAAGCTCGAAGACGGAGCGGCGGCGGTCGGAGATCATGCGGCTGCTGCTCGAAACCGGCACCGCCCAGATCAAGGACCTGGCGCAGGCGATGGATGTCAGCCTGATGACCATCCACCGCGACCTGAACGACCTGCAGGACCAGGGCCTGGTGCGGCGCATCCGCGGTGCGGTCTCGGCGGAAAAGTCGATGCTGGTCGAGAGCAACTATATCTACCGCGCCCGCCAGCATGTCGATGAAAAGCGGCGGCTGGCGCGGGCGGCCGTCAATCACGTCGAGCCCGGCAACGCCGTCATCTGGGACGACAGTTCCACCACCTTCCACGTCTGCGACTTCATCGAGCAGGTGACGCCGGTGACGGTGATCACCAATGCCCTGCCGGTGATGGAGCGGCTGCGGGAGACGACGGATGTCGAACTGATCGGTCTCGGCGGCAAGTTCCACCGCCGTTACAACGGCTTCTTCGGCCTGGCCTGCGAAAACATGATCAAGACCTTCCACGTCGATGTTGCGCTCCTGTCGACCACCACCATCCAGGGCGGTTCCCTTTATACGCAGGACGAAGAAGTGGTGCGCACCAAGCAGTCGATGATGGCGATTGCCCGCAAGAAGATCCTGCTGGTCGACGAGAGCAAGTTCCATTTCTCGGCGCTGAACTATGTGGCCGACGTCGCCGCCTTCGACGTCGTGCTGATCTCGCGTAATGTCTCGCCGGAAATCCTGACGCAGATGCGCCAAGCCCGCGCGCGGCTGGAACTCGTCTGACTCCGCCGGAATTCCTATAGGATTCTTATATCTTTCCTCCTGACGCTCACTCGAACCTATATGCGGTTTGGGCGCATTCTCTGTCTCGAGATACGGCAAAAGCCGTCTCCAAGCCAGAAAGAACGAAAAGCGCCGTTTCTTCCGAACGGCACCTTTCCTCTTGTCTGACTCCAGGAAACCCAGGGAGTCAAATCAATGATGGATATCATTCTACTTGCCACGACGGCGGCATTCTTTGCGCTGTGCCTTGCCTATGCACGCCTGTGCGACCGGCTGTGAGCGGAGGCCTGCGATGATCTTCGATTATCTCCTGAGCGGAGCCGTCACCGTGCTGCTCGCCCTCTACCTGACCTATGCGCTCGTTCGCCCCGACCGTTTCTGACATCGAAACGACGGATATCGAAAGTTTGAACTCATGACCCTTAACGGATGGCTTCAGATCCTGGTTTTCTGCGGGATCGTCCTCGTGCTCGTCAAGCCGCTCGGCGCCTATATGACGCGCGTCTTTTCCGGCGAGCGCACCTTTCTGTCTCCGCTTCTCGTTCCCATCGAACGAGGACTGTATGCCGTTGCCGGCACCAGTGAACGGGAAGAGCAGCACTGGACGTCCTATGCCTTCGCGCTGCTGCTGTTCAACCTGTTCGGCATGCTTCTCCTCTATGCCCTGCTCCGGTTCCAGGACATCCTGCCACTCAATCCGGCCGGCATGGCCGCCGTCGGCCCCGAGCTTTCCTTCAACACCGCGGCAAGCTTCGTCGCCAACACCAACTGGCAGAATTACGGCGGCGAAAGCACCCTATCCTATCTCAGCCAGATGGCCGGGCTGACGGTGCAGAACTTCCTGTCTGCCGCCACCGGCATGGCGATCGCCGTGGCCCTCATCCGCGCCTTTTCGCGCGCCTCCGGCAAGGCGATCGGCAATTTCTGGGTCGACATGACCCGCGCCACGCTCTACGTGCTGCTGCCCGCCTGCATCGTGCTGACGCTGGTCTATGTCTGGCTCGGCGTGCCGCAGACGCTCAGTGCCTCTATCGAGGCGACGACGCTGGAAGGCGCCCGGCAGACGATCGCGGTCGGCCCCGTCGCCTCGCAGCTCGCCATCAAGATGCTCGGCACCAATGGCGGCGGCTTCTTCAACGCCAACTCCGCCCATCCGTTCGAAAATCCGGATGCGATCTCCAACTTGATCCAGATGGTATCGATCTTCGCCATCGGCGCAGCCTTCACCAACGTCTTCGGCCGCATGGTCGGCAACCAGCGTCAGGGCTGGGCGGTCCTCGCCGCGATGGGTTTCCTGTTCGTCGCCGGCGTCGCCGTCACCTACTGGGCGGAAGCCGCCGGCAACCCGTTGATGCATGCCTTCGGCCTCGAAGGCGGCAACATGGAAGGTAAGGAAGTCCGCTTCGGCATCTCGGCGTCGGCCCTCTTCGCCATCGTCACCACGGCTGCCTCCTGCGGCGCCGTCAACGCCATGCATGGCAGCTTCACGGCGCTCGGTGGCCTTATTCCGCTGATCAACATGCAGCTCGGCGAGGTCATCATCGGCGGCGTCGGCGCCGGTTTCTACGGCATCGTGCTGTTCATCATCGTCGCCGTCTTCGTGGCCGGCCTGATGGTCGGCCGCACACCGGAATATCTCGGCAAGAAGATCGAGGCGAAAGAGATGAAGATGGCTATCCTCGCCATCCTCTGCCTGCCGCTCGCCATGCTGATCTTCACGGCGGTTGCCACCGTGCTGCCGTCTGCGGTCGCCTCCATCGGCACCGCCGGTCCGCACGGTTTCTCCGAGATCCTCTACGCCTACACCTCGGCGGCCGCCAACAACGGCTCGGCCTTCGGTGGCCTGACCGGCAATACGCCCTGGTACAACGTCACGCTCGGCCTCGCCATGCTGATGGGTCGCTTCCTGGTCATCATCCCGGCACTCGCCATCGCCGGCTCGCTGGTCGCCAAGAAGACGGTTCCGGCCTCGGCGGGCACGTTCCCCACCGACGGTCCGCTGTTCGTCGGCCTGCTCGTCGGCACGATCCTGATCGTCGGCGGCCTCACCTTCATGCCGGCACTCGCCCTCGGCCCCGTCGTCGAGCATCTGGTGATGATCGCCGGCCAGACGTTTTGAGGTGGACCATGCGCGACAACAGGTTTCGACAGGCTCGTTCAGGCGCTCCGGGTAACCGGGGCGCAACAGCCGGCAGGCTGCATGCCTCGACCATCATCCTTCTCGCCATGGTCGCCATGCTGGCTGTCCTTGGCGCAATCAAGATCATTCTGGGCTGATCGGCCAACCGGTCGCCCTCTCTTTCACCACTGGAGCTTCTTATGAGCCAGTTAAAATCTGCGAGCATCCTGGATTCTCGCATTCTCATCCCGGCCGTGGGTGCAGCTTTCACCAAGCTCAATCCCCGCACGCTTGCCCGCAACCCCGTCATGTTCGTCGTGGCGACGGTCTCGGTCCTGACGACCGTGCTCTTCATTCGCGACCTGGTGGCCGGCAGCGGCAATCTCGGCTTCTCCCTGCAGATCAACATCTGGCTGTGGTTCACCGTACTCTTCGCCAATTTCGCCGAGGCCGTCGCTGAAGGCCGCGGCAAGGCCCAGGCGGATTCGCTGCGCAAGACACGCACCGAAACCCAGGCCAAGCTTCTGGCCGGCACGGACCGCAGCCAGTACAAGATGGTGCCGGGCACCAGCCTCAAGGTCAACGACGTCGTCCTCGTCGAGGCCGGCGAGATCATCCCCTCCGACGGCGAGGTGATCGAGGGTGTCGCCTCCGTCAACGAAGCGGCGATAACAGGTGAATCCGCCCCGGTGATCCGCGAATCCGGTGGCGACCGCTCGGCCGTCACCGGCGGTACGCAGGTGTTGTCCGACTGGATCCGCGTGCGCATCACCGCCGCAGCCGGCTCCACCTTCCTCGATCGCATGATTTCGCTCGTCGAAGGGGCGGAACGCCAGAAGACGCCGAACGAGATCGCGCTGAACATCCTGCTTGCCGGCATGACGCTGATCTTCGTGCTCGCCACGGCGACGATCCCGAGCTTTGCCGCCTATGCCGGCGGCTCGATCCCGATCATCGTGCTCGTCGCCCTGTTCGTGACGCTCATCCCGACGACGATCGGTGCGCTGCTGTCGGCCATCGGTATCGCCGGCATGGACCGCCTCGTGCGCTTCAACGTGCTCGCCATGTCCGGCCGCGCGGTGGAAGCCGCCGGCGACGTCGACACGCTGCTGCTCGACAAGACCGGCACGATCACGCTCGGCAACCGCCAGGCGACGGAATTCCGCCCGGCGCGCGGCGTGACCGCGCAGGACCTCGCCGATGCCGCCCAGCTTGCTTCGCTCGCCGACGAGACGCCGGAAGGCCGCTCCGTCGTCGTGCTGGCCAAGGAAAAATACGGCATCCGCGCCCGCGACATGCAGAGCCTGCAGGCGAGCTTCGTGCCGTTTACCGCCCAGACCCGCATGAGCGGCGTCGATCTCGATGGCTCCTCCATCCGCAAGGGCGCGGTCGATGCCATCCTCGCTTATGTCAGCGGCGACCCGATGCCCGCCGCGGGCAACGTCGCCGTGGCGCAGAAAGCCGAAACCGAAGAGATCCGCGAACTGCGCGGCATTGCCGAAGACATCGCCAAGGCCGGCGGCACGCCGCTCGCCGTCGCCCGTGACGACAAGCTGCTCGGCGTCATCCAGTTGAAGGATATCGTCAAGGGCGGCATTCGCGAACGCTTCGCCGAGTTGCGCCGCATGGGCATCCGCACCGTGATGATCACCGGCGACAACCCGATGACGGCCGCCGCCATCGCCGCCGAGGCGGGTGTCGACGATTTCCTCGCCCAGGCGACACCGGAAAACAAGCTGCAGCTGATCCGCGAGGAACAGGCCAAGGGCAAGCTCGTCGCCATGTGCGGCGACGGCACCAACGACGCGCCGGCACTCGCCCAGGCCGATGTCGGCGTCGCCATGAACACCGGCACCGTGGCCGCCCGCGAAGCCGGCAACATGGTCGACCTCGATTCGGACCCGACGAAACTCATCGAGATCGTCGAGATCGGCAAGCAACTGTTGATGACCCGCGGCGCGCTGACGACCTTTTCGATCGCCAACGACATCGCCAAATATTTCGCCATCATCCCGGCGATGTTCCTGGCCTTCTATCCGCAGCTCGGCGTGCTCAACATCATGGGTCTCGCCACGCCGGAAAGCGCCATCCTCTCGGCGATCATCTTCAACGCGCTGATCATCATCGCGCTGATCCCGCTGTCGCTCAAAGGCGTGAAATACCGGGCCGTCGGCGCCGGTGCGCTCCTGTCGCGCAACCTGCTCGTCTACGGCCTCGGCGGCATCATCGTTCCCTTCATCGGCATCAAGGCGATCGACGTCGTCATCACGACGCTCGGCCTCGCATAAGGAGTAGAAACAATGCTCAAGCAACTTCGCCCCGCCATCGTCCTGCTCCTCGCCACGACGGCGATCACCGGCCTCATCTATCCTCTGGGCATGACCGGAATCGCCCAGGCGCTTCTGCCGGCGCAGGCCAATGGCAGCCTGGTGGAAAAGGACGGGCAGGTGGTCGGCTCAAGCCTCATCGGCCAGGTCTTCACCGGCGACCGGTATTTCCACGGCCGCCCCTCGGCAGCCGGCGACGGCTACAATGCGGCCGCCTCGTCCGGTTCCAACCTCGGCCCGACCAGCCGGAAGCTGATCGACCGCGTCAGGAGCGACTACGAGGCCGCCAGGGCGAACAATCCGAATGCCACGGTTCCGGTCGACCTGGTGACGGCATCGGGCAGCGGCCTCGATCCGCATATCTCGCCGGACGCCGCCTATTTCCAGGTCGCCCGCGTCGCCAAGGCGCGGGGCATGGATGAGGCAGCGGTCCGCGCCCTTGTCGACCGGCATGTCGAGGCCCGCGAGCTCGGCTTCCTCGGCGAACCCGTGGTCAACGTGCTCGCCATCAACATGGCCCTTGACGCGCCGCGTTCGTGAACCGAAATGACCTATGGTTCCACACGGAAGCCATGGCACCCCCTCTTGTAGGCGCTTGCGATGCCTGACGACAGCAGAGAGACAAACAGCCGGCCGTCCCCCGATGCCCTTCTCGAAAACGCCGAGCGCGAAACGAGCGGCAGGCTGAAGATTTTTCTCGGCGCGGCACCGGGTGTCGGCAAGACCTACGAGATGCTGATGTCCGGCCGGGCGCGGCTGGCGGACGGCATCGACGTGGTGATCGGCGTCGTCGAAACGCACGGGCGCCGGGAAACGGAAGCGCTGACGGACGGCTTCGAGATCATCCCGCGCAAGATGATCGATTACCATGGTCATTCTCTCGACGAGATGGACCTCGACGCCATCCTGCAGCGCCGCCCGGCGCTGGTGCTGGTCGACGAACTGGCGCATACCAATGCCGCCGGCAGCCGCCATCCCAAACGGTTCATGGACGTGCAGGAAATCCTCGACCATGGGATCGACGTCTATACGACGCTGAACATCCAGCACGTCGAGAGCCTCAACGACGTCGTGGCGCAGATCACCCGCATCCGCGTGCGCGAAACGGTGCCGGATTCGATCATCGACCGCGCCGACGACGTCGAGATCATCGACATAACCCCCGACGACCTGATCAAGCGGCTTCAGGACGGCAAGGTCTACATGCCGCGGACGGCCAAGCGGGCAATCGAGAACTATTTTTCCCGCGGAAACCTGACGGCGCTCCGGGAGCTTGCCCTCCGGCGCACCGCCCAGCGGGTCGACGAGCAACTGCTCAATCACATGCAATCGCATGCCATCGCCGGGCCGTGGGCTGCCGGAGACCGGGTGCTGCTGTGCCTCGATCATGGCCCGAACGGCGCCGCGCTGGTGCGCTATGCCCGCCGGCAGGCGGATCGGCTGCGGGCGCCCTGGACCGCCCTGCACCTGGATACGCCACGCTCGCTGCAGCTCTCCGAAGCCGACAAGGACCGGCTGGCCGACAGCATGCGGCTCGCCCAGCAGCTCGGCGGCGAAACCGTGACGCTGCCGGCGCTCGACCTGACCCGCGAGATCATCACCTACGCCAACGCCAACAATTTCACCCATGTCATCATCGGGCGTCCCAGGAGATCGTGGTGGCGGCGGCTGTTGCAGCGGTCGCTGACGCATGAGCTTATCGACCATGCCGGCGATATCAGCGTCCACGTCATTTCCGGCCACAGCAAGGACCAGGATCCGCGTCAAAGCGTAAGACCGGCGGCCGGGCCGCCGCGGCAGCGTTTGCTGCCCTATCTCAAGAGCCTCGCCTTCGTCGGGCTGGCGATCGTCGCCGGTGTCGTTCTCGACCAGGCGCTCGATGTCCGCAACCTGGCGCTGGTGTTTCTCATGGCCGTGCTGGCCGCCGCCGTGCGCGGCGGACTGGGACCGGCCTTGTTCGCCTCGCTGCTCGGCGCCTTCTCCTTCAACTTCTTCTTCCTGGAGCCGCGCTACACGCTCACCGTCCGCGATGCGGAAAGCCTCGTGGCGCTGCTCTTCTACCTCGGCGTCGCACTGGTCGCTTCCAACCTGACGGCGGCGGTACAGCGGCAGGCGGCGGCGGCGCGCGCCAGGGCACGGACCACCGAAGATCTTTATCTTTTCTCGAAAAAGCTGGCCGGCACCGGCACGATGGACGACGTGTTGTGGGCGACGGCATTCCATATCGCCTCGATGCTGAAGGTCAAGGTCGTCATCCTGCTGCCGGAAGGCGATACCATCGCTGTCAAGGCCGGTTATCCGCCGGACGATACGCTTGCGAATGCCGATATCGCCGCTGCCCATTGGGCGTGGGATCACAACCGACCGGCCGGGCGCGGGGCGGACACGCTACCCGGTGCCGCTCGCCTCTATCTGCCCCTGCGCACCGGCAGCGGCGCCATCGGCGTCGTCGGGCTCTCCAACGACAAGCAGGGTCCGCTGCTGACGCCGGAACAGCAGCGCCTCTTCACGGCGCTGGCGGACCAGGCTGCCCTGGCGATCGAGCGTATCCAGCTCGTCTCCGACGTGGAAAAGGCAAAACTCACCGCCGAGACGGACCGCCTGCGCACCGCGCTTCTGACCTCGATCTCGCATGACCTGAAAACACCGCTCGCCGCCATCATGGGTTCCGCCGGCACGCTGAAGGATTTTGCCGACGACATTCCCGTCGATGCCCGCAACGACCTGCTGTCGACGATCATCGAGGAGTCCGAGCGGCTGAACCGTTTCATTTCGAACCTGCTGGACATGACGCGCATCGGCTCCGGCGCCATGGAACCGAACTATGGTCTCCACTTCGTCGGCGACATCGTCGGGACGGCACTGGCACGCGCCGCAAAAATTACCGGCGGACACCGGATGGACCTCGCCATACCCTCCGACCTGCCGATGCTGAAAGTCGATCCGGTTCTTTTCGAGCAGGTCCTGTTCAATCTCATCGACAATGCCGCCAAATATTCGCCGGCGACGACGCCGATCGGCATCCGCGTCTGGCTGCAGAGCGGCAGTGTCTTTCTCTCCGTTTCCGACGAGGGGCCGGGCATTCCGCCCGATGATCTGGAGCGGATCTTCGACAGCTTCTACCGGGTGCGCAAAACGGATCATGTGCATGCCGGCACCGGCCTCGGCCTGTCGATCTGCCGCGGCTTCGTCGAAGCCATGGGCGGATCGATCCGTGCCGGCAACCGGACGGACCATCAAGGCGCCGTCTTCACGATCCGGATGCCGGTCCCGCCGGTTCCGCCTGTGCTTGGAGATCAGGAATGACCAACTCAACCGTCCGCATTCTGATCGTCGACGACGAACCGCCGATCCGCAGGCTGCTGCGTGTCGGATTGTCGACACAGGACTACGCCGTCAGCGAAGCGATGAATGCCAAGGTGGCGATACAGCTCCTCGCAGACGACAAGCCGGACCTGGTGATCCTCGACCTCGGCCTGCCGGACATATCGGGCCACGACCTGCTCGCCAGATGGCGGGGGGAAGGCGTGACGCTGCCGATCGTCATCCTGTCCAGCCGCACCGACGAGACGGGCATCGTCAAGGCCCTGGAACTCGGCGCCGACGACTACATCACCAAACCTTTCGGCATGAACGAACTCGTCGCCCGCATCCGCGTCGCCCTCAGGCACCGGTTGCAGACGCAAGGGGAGAAGCCGGTGTTCCAGACCGGTGACCTCTCCGTCGATCTCGTCCGGCGCATCGTCAAGGTCGAAGGCAAGGAAGTGAAACTTTCGCCGAAGGAATACGACATCCTGCGTGTTCTGGTGCAGCATGCCGGCAAGGTGCTGACCCACCGCTTTCTGCTGGAGCAGGTCTGGGACGGCCTGACCGACGTGCAATATCTGCGCGTCTACGTGCGCCAGCTTCGCCAGAAGATCGAGAAGGCGCCGGACCAGCCGCGCTACATCCTGACGGAAACAGGTGTCGGCTACAGGCTGCAGGACAGCTGAAGCGGTTCGGGTTCGCCTTGAAAATAATGCAATCTTGCATTACTTGTTCGACAGCTGGAGACGAGATCATGACGACATTGACGGTCACGACAAGGGGTCAGGTCACCTTTCGAAAAGATGTGCTCAAGCACCTGGGAATTCAGCCCGGCGACAAGATCCGGCTCGACCTTCTTCCCGATGGCCGCGCCGTACTCAGGGCCGACCAGCCGCAAGGGTCCTGGCATGAGCTGCAGGGTTTCCTGAAAGGCAAGACCAATGGCGCCCAGCTCTCCATCGAGGAGATCAACGACGCGATCGCCGAGGCCGGCGCGGCGTCCGGCATGCGCGGACTTGCGGATACGTGAAGGTCAATCTCGACACCAACATCTTGCTGCGCCTGATCGTCGGCGACGACGAGGCGCAGCAGAAAAGTGCGCTCGACGTTCTCGAAGCGGCGGAAACGGTGGCGATCAGCGTTCATGCTCTCTGTGAGTTCTCATGGGTGCTGGATCGACATTACGGTGCGCCGCGCGGCGACATCGCCGCGGCGATCCGCGGCATCCTGAGCATCCGCAATGTCGTTGCCAACCGGCCGGCGATCGAGGCCGGGCTCTCCGTTCTCGAAGCGGGCGGCGACTTCGCAGACGGCGTCATCGCCTTCGACGGAAAATGGCTTGGGGCGGAAACCTTCGTCTCGTTCGACAAGAAGGCCGTCAAACGCCTGGCCGCACAAGGTTTCGACACCCTTCTTCCCTCATAGCCGCGCGCCGGCCGTTTTCTTCCGGGTGGGCTCGCCACCGGCCAAAGACGCGACATTCAAAAGGTCGCTTGACGTCATTTTAATTACGGATATTTTATATCCATAAGGATAAATGATATCCTCAATTAAAGGAGCAAAGACATGAGCCGCCGCCTCGATTATGCCGCCCAATCTCCCGACCTGTTCCAGAAGCTCGTCGACCTGTCGCTGGCGATGAAGAAGGGTTCGATCGAAAAGAGCCTGATCCCTCTGGTGGAAATCCGCGCTTCGCAGCTGAATGGCTGTGGCTTCTGCCTCGACATGCATGTCAAGCAGGCACGGCTGCAGGGCGAGCGCGAACTGCGGCTGCACCATGTCGCCGTCTGGCGGGAATCGCCTCTTTTCAGCGACCGGGAGCGGGCCGCCTTCGCCTGGACCGAGGCCTTGACGCGCATCGCGCCAGAAGGTGTCTCCGACGAGGTCTATGAGGTGGTGCGCAGCCAGTTTTCCGACAAGGAGATCGCCGACCTGACATTCGTGGTGATGACGATCAATGCCTGGAACCGCGCCGGCGTCGCCTTCCGCGCCGTTCCCGGCTCCCTCGACAAAGCCTACGGCCTCGACAAGGTGGACCTCAACTGACAGACAGGCCGGGCGGCATCGCCCGCACCGCATCGGCAGCGTCAAGGACCTGTCCAGCCACATGCCGGACGGGTCCTTGACGGTTTGCCTCGCTCTCATCCGGCGCGCTTGAGAACCCATTGCGCCGTGCTTGCCAGTTGATCGGCCGGCACATCGACCTGCAAGGTGTCGAGAAGATCGGCAAGCGTGGCAGCCGACAGGGTGTCGCGCCAGGCCTTGTCGGCCTGCCACATCACGCGGGCGACCGCGCAGGGCTTGACGTCGCAGAAATCCTTCGGCCGACAGGGATTGTTGGCCCTGATATTGTTGCAGATGAAGGTTCTTTCCTTGCCTTCCACGGCCTCGACGATCTCGAGGAAGGTGATATCGGCCGGTTTTCGCGCCAGGCGATAGCCGCCCGTCGGTCCAAGCGTGGTATGGACGAGACCGGCCTGCGACAGGGCCTGGAGCGCCTTCGAAAGATACTCCTTGGGAACGCCGTGGAATTCCGCCAGGGCCTTGGTCGACAGATATTTGTCCGCCGGCAGCGCGCACAGGATCGCGCAGCAATGAAGCGCCCATTCGACTTGGCTCTTGAGGTTCACGTCCGTCTCCGGCATTCAGGGATATCAGATATCCTTAATATGCCTCCTATAGGCGGTGCAAGCCTGAGATGGCAAGGGCGCAGCCGTCACCGTGCTACCATTTGCCGCTTCGCTTGTCCGCAAGCGACATTTCACAGGGCAAACAGGCAAGAGAATGCCGATTTTCCGGTCATGCCTTGGGATAAGGCGCGGTTAGTCCTTTAATTTCCGGTCGAATGTGTAGTAGCAAACTCGCGGAGCATTCCGTGCTGGGAGGTATGGCCGTCGCTCTTTTCATGAAGATCTCCCTCTGAAAGTGGACAAATGAAGATCGGGACACCGAAAGAACTTTACCCCGGAGAAGCGCGTGTCGCGATGACACCCGACAGCGCCGTGCAATTGCAGAAACTCGGATACGCGTGCCTCATCGAAAGCGGCGCCGGATCGGCTGCCGGTTTTTCCGATGAGGATTATCGAGCGGCAGGCGTGACGGTGGTGGAGGATCCCGCTATACTTTTCGCATCCGCCGACGTGATCGCCAAGGTCCGTCCGCCGGTGGCCGGCGAGGTCGATCGCCTGTCGCCGGAGAAAACGCTGGTCTCCTTCTTTTATCCCGCACAGAATCCCGATCTTCTGGAGCAGGCGAAAAACAGGGGCGCAACCGTCGTCGCCATGGACATGGTGCCGCGCATTTCGCGCGCCCAGAAGATGGACGCGCTGTCGTCGATGGCCAACATCGCCGGCTACCGCGCCGTCATCGAGGCCGGCAACAATTTCGGCCGCTTCTTCACCGGGCAGGTGACCGCCGCCGGCAAGGTGCCGCCGGCCAAGGTGCTGGTCATCGGCGCCGGCGTCGCCGGCCTTGCCGCCATCGGCGTCGCCACTTCGCTCGGCGCCCAGACCTATGCCTTCGACGTTCGCCCCGAGGTGGCCGAGCAGATCGAATCGATGGGCGCCGAGTTCGTCTATCTCGATTTTGACGGCGGCGTGCAGGATGGGGCCACAACCGGCGGCTATGCCGCGCCGTCCTCGCCCGAATTCCGCGAGAAGCAGCTTGCAAAATTCCGCGAGCTCGCCCCGCAAATGGACATCGTCATCACCACCGCACTGATCCCCGGCCGTGACGCGCCAAAACTCTGGCTGGCCGATATGGTCGCGGCGATGAAACCCGGATCGGTGGTGGTCGATCTCGCCGCCGAACGCGGCGGCAACTGCGACCTGACGGTACCCGACCAGCGCATCGTCTCGGAGAACGGTGTCATCGTCATCGGCTACACCGATTTCCCGAGCCGCATGGCAGCGCAGTCCTCGACGCTCTACGCCACCAACATCCGCCATATGATGACCGACCTGACGCCCGCCAAGGACGGCACGATCGTCCACAACATGGAAGACGACGTCATTCGCGGCGCCACCGTCACCCATCAGGGCGCCATCACCTATCCACCACCGCCGCCGAAGATCCAGGCGATCGCCGCCCAGAAGCGTCAGGAGAAGGTCAAGGAACCGACCGCGGCCGAAAAGCGCGCACAGGAAGTCGCCGCATTCAGGAAGCAGACCAAGAACCAGGTCCTCCTGCTCGCCATCGGCACGGCGCTGCTGCTGCTCGTCGGCGCCTATGCGCCTTCGGCCTTCATGAGCCATTTCATCGTCTTCGCGCTCGCCTGCTTCGTCGGCTTCCAGGTCATCTGGAACGTGTCGCATTCGCTGCATACGCCGCTGATGGCCGTCACCAACGCCATCTCCGGCATCGTCATCCTCGGTGCCCTGCTGCAGATCGGCTCGGGCAGTTGGCTCGTCATCGTCCTGGCCGCCCTTTCGGTGCTGATCGCAACGGTCAATATCGTCGGCGGCTTTCTCGTCACCCGGCGCATGCTTGCCATGTTCCAGAAGTCTTGATCGGGGAGGGGAAGATTCTCATGACGATCGGTATCGTTTCGGCTGCCTATATCGCGGCAGCAGTTCTTTTCATCCTTTCCCTCGGCGGTCTTTCCGGCCAGGAAAGCGCCAAGCGTGCCGTCTGGTACGGCATGACAGGTATGGCGCTTGCCGTCATCGCCACGGTGTTTGCCCCCGGCGTCGGCAACTGGTTCATCATTCTCCTGATGATCGCCGGCGGCGCGGTGCTGGGATATTACGTCGCTGCCCGCGTGCAGATGACGGAGATGCCGCAGCTCGTGGCCGCGCTGCATAGCTTCGTCGGCCTTGCCGCCGTGTTCATCGGCTTCAACGCCCATCTCGAGGCGGCGCATGTCGCCGGTCTCGACGAGGCCGGACGTTCGGCGCTCACCGGCTTTGCCGCCATCCTGGCCCACAAGGACGCGGTCGAACTGTCGATCATGAAGATCGAGGTGTTCCTCGGCGTCTTCATCGGCGCCGTCACCTTCACCGGCTCCGTCATCGCTTTCGGCAAGCTCGCCGGCAAGGTGGACGGCAAGGCGAAGAAGCTGCCCGGCGGCCATCTGCTCAATGCCGGCGCGGCCATTCTCTCGCTCGCACTGCTCATCCTGTATTTCAACGGCGCCGGCGTCTGGACGCTGGTGCTGATGACGCTTGCCGCCTTCTTCATCGGCTACCACCTGATCATGGGCATCGGCGGCGCCGACATGCCGGTGGTGGTGTCGATGCTGAATTCCTATTCCGGCTGGGCAGCCGCCGCCATCGGCTTCACGCTCGGCAACGACCTGCTGATCGTCACCGGCGCGCTGGTCGGCTCTTCGGGTGCGATCCTCTCCTACATCATGTGCAAGGCGATGAACCGTTCCTTCATCTCGGTCATCCTCGGCGGCTTCGGCACGACGACAGGGCCGGCGATGGAGATCACCGGCGAGCAGGTGGCGATCGATGCCGAAGGCGTCGCCGCCGCCCTCAACGAGGCCGACAGCGTCATCATCGTGCCGGGTTATGGCATGGCGGTGGCACAGGCGCAGCAGGCCGTCTCCGAACTGACGCGCAAGCTGCGTACCAGCGGCAAGAACGTCCGCTTCGCCATCCATCCGGTGGCCGGCCGCCTGCCGGGCCACATGAACGTGCTGCTCGCCGAGGCCAAGGTGCCCTACGACATCGTGCTGGAGATGGACGAGATCAACGACGACTTCCCCAACACCGACGTCGTCATCGTCATCGGCTCCAACGACATCGTCAACCCGGCCGCCCAGGAAGATCCCAACTCCCCGATTGCCGGTATGCCGGTGCTGGAGGTCTGGAAAGCGAAGCAGGTGTTCGTCTCCAAGCGCGGCCAGGGCACCGGTTATTCCGGTATCGAGAACCCGCTCTTCTACAAGGACAACACCCGCATGTTCTATGGAGACGCAAAGAAGTCTATCACCGATCTTCTTCCGATGATCGGCCGCTGACCGCCTCCTTCAAGCTCAACACGACAAAACACTCGCCTGGATTGCATTCCAGGCGAGCGTTCTGGTTTCTGCTCCAGGTGTTTGCGGATTCTTTTCGCCAAAATTGAAAAACCGCAAGTCATGTTCGTTTTGCCGCCCCGACCGTCTCTCAGGTAACTTGACGTTAACCACTTAAATGCACGATACCGTACGAACGATAGCGTGCATTTATCCAAAAAGGGCGGGGAAGAGCAATGGCGATGGGTGACACAGCAAGTGAGGAATTGCAGACACGACTGGACTTCATCGGCCTTGGCCCGGCCCAACGGCAGACCCTCAAAACGATCGCCCCGCGCGTCGAGCAGCATATCGGCGCGGCGCTCGGTCTGTTCTACAGGAAGGTGCGCGCCACGCCGCAGACAAGCCATTTCTTTACCGACGACCGCCATGCCGCAGTGTCCAGCCGGAAGCAGCAGGATCATTGGACGTTGATCCTCAGCGGCGAATACGCGCCGACCTATCTCGAGGCCGTCAGGACCATCGGCGCCGTTCACGCCCGCATCGGCCTTGAGCCGCAATGGTATATCGGAGGATATGCCCTTGTGCTCGACCAGCTGGTCAAGGCGATCATCCTCGGCGCCGAGGCGCCCGAAAAACGCGGCTTCTTCAACCGCGGCCAGCATGAGTACACCAGGCAAAGCCTTGCGGAGGAAATCGCGGTGCTGGTCAAGGCCGCCTTGCTCGACATGGAACTGGCGATTTCGGTCTATCTCGACCGGCTCGAAGAGCGCCGTCAGCTGGCAGAAAGGCAGCAAGCGGACTCGCTGGAGCAGGTTGCAGCCGCATTGCTGCGGCTTGCCGAAGGCGATCTGGGCGTCACGGTCGGGGCTGCGCTATCGGCGAAATCGGATCGCCTGGTGAAAAATTTCAACGGCACGGTGGAAAGCCTCCGCAGGGTCATTACTGCCGTCAACCACGCGTCCGACAATGTTCGCAACGGCGCTGCGGAAATCGCCGCAAGCTCGGCGACGGCCAGCCGGCAATGCGAAAGGCAGGCAGCCGCCCTCGAAGAAACGGTGGCGGCGATCGGAGAACTGGCAGCGGCGATCCGGATGACCACGGCGAGTGCCAAGGAGGCCGCCCGCACTGTCACGGAAATCCGCAGCCGGTCGGATGCCGGTGCGTCCCTGGCCGGCCGGACCGTTTCCGCCATCGGTGAGATCGACGTTTCCTCGCGCAAGATGGCGCAGATCATCAAGGTCATCGACGAGATCGCCTTCCAGACCAACCTGCTGGCTTTGAACGCCGGTGTCGAGGCCGCCCGCGCCGGGGAAGCCGGCAAGGGCTTTGCCGTCGTCGCCCAGGAAGTGAGGGCGCTTGCGCAGCGATCGGCGGAAGCAGCCAAGGAAATCGCGGCGTTGATCAACACAAGTTCGAACCAGGTTTCCGACGGCGTCCGACTTGTCGGGGAAACGCGCGAATGCCTCGCCGGCATCGCCACGGCCATGCACCAGATGGACGGCCTGGTGGCCGATATCGCCGGATCGACCCGCACCCAGGCCGACAGCATCGATGAAATTTCTTCGGCGGTCGACCAGATCGACCAGGCGACGCAACAGAATGCCGCCATGATCGAGCAGAACAGCACCGCCAGCGGAACCTTGGCGCAGGAAGCCGAAGCACTCGCCGCGCTGGTCGGCCGTTTCCGGATGCTGACGGGACCGTCAGGCATGCCGGAGGCGCTGGTGGCATGAGTGCGCGTGCGACAAACGGCGGACGGCCGATGACCTTGCGTGTCTCCAGCCTCCCTTTACAGGGAAGCCCGGCGGATACGGTCATAACACTCGCAGGCACGGTCGTGCAGCGTCTGACGGTCGGTGATGCGGAGCGAACCGCGATGGTAGGAGATCGCGCCAGCGTTCATCAGGTCGGTACAGATGGCGTTGACAGTTGCGCGGCGCAGCGCGAGCAGCCGAGCGATCGCCTCCTGGGTCAGGTAATAGGTGTCGCCTTCGACCCGGTCGTGCGTATGCAGCAGCCAGCGCGCGACACGCTGCTCGGCGGTATGCAGGCTGTTGCAGGCGACCGATTCCATCAGTTGCACTGTATGCGACTTGGCATAACGCAGCATGATCTCGCGCACGCACTGGAATTTGCCGAGAGCGACGTCGAGATCGGCGATGGTCACCCAGGAAGCATAGCCGGGAACCTGCACCACCGAGCGGCCAAGCGCATTGCCGCCGCCCATGATCAGGGTGAAACCGAGGAAACCCTCCGGCCCGATCGAGGATTTTTCGACGCTGCGCCCGTTTTCCATCTCGGCGATGATCGAGACGACACCTTCGTGCGGGAACACGGCATGGCTGACGAGCCCGCCGTCCTCGAAAATCACATCGCCGGTGTTCATTTTTCGCTTCTGCGCATGGGTGCGGAAGAACTCCTGGGCAGCCGGCTGGATGGAGGTCAGTATTTTGTTGCGCAAAGGCGCGCTTGCGAAATCGCATTCCATCAATTGGCCAGCCTCGAGTCTTCTCCGCCCATCACCTTTTGATAGCCGGCGATGGTAAACCAAGCCTTAACCGCAATGTAAGGCAGCGGTGTATATTAGCATAAATTAATTGATATCCTCGCTATTGGAGTTGTCAATGGAAGACATGCCGCATCCGTTGCCGGACGATGCCCGACCGCCCGGAAATCCCGGTGGCTCATCCGGCGCCGGACTGCAGCCGGCGGGGCGGGCGATCGTCGAGATGCTGCGCAAGGTTGGTCGGCCCGCGGCCGCAACCGTGGCGCCGCCCGGCGCCGATCGGGAAAGCCTGCAGCTGAAGGAATTGCTGAACGCCTATCAGACAGCGCTTGACAAGCATGCCATCGTCGCCATCACCGACCGGCGAAGCCGCATTCTCTACGTCAACAACCAGTTCTGCGCCGTCAGCGGTTATGCCGAAGACGAGTTGCTTGGCCATCCCCATAGCCTCGTCAACTCGGGGCATCATTCCAGGGATTTCTTCTCGGGCCTGTGGTCGACCATCTCAAAGGGCGAGGTCTGGCATGGCGAGATCTGCAACCGCACGAAAGGCGGCAATCTCTATTGGGTCGATACCACCATCGTGCCGATGATCGGCGCGGAAGGGCGGATCGATGCCTATGTATCGATCCGCTACGACATCACCAAACGCAAGGCCGCCGAACAGGCGCTGCAGGAAGAGGTGGTGCGGCGGCGCGAAGCGGAGGCATTGCTGACCGACGTCATCGAGACCGTGCCCGATGGCATCGCCGCATTCGACACGACCGACCGCCTGGTGTTCTATAATCAGGCCTATGCCAATCTTTATGCCCGCTCGGCCGATGCGATCAGGATCGGCGCCGATTTCGAGAGCATCCTGCGCGCCGGTTACGAAAACGGCCAATATGCCCTGCCGCGCAAGAGCGAGGAGGCCGGCAATGCCTGGCTGCGCGCGCGCCTGCGCGATCATCGCAATCCGGGAAAACGTGTGGTCCAGGAGTTGTCCGACGGCCGCTGGATCCAGATCCGGGAGCGCCGCTCTTCCTCCGGCTACGTCGTCGGTACACGCACCGATATCACCGAGCTCAAACGCTCGGAATCGGCGATCAAGTTTCTCGCCGAGCACGATCCTCTGACCGGCCTGCTCAATCGTTCTGTCCTGGAGCAGCGGTTGGCGGACGCGGTTGCTTGCAGCCGGCGCGGCAGCACTGGCGGCCTGCTGATGGTGCTGGACCTCGACGGCTTCAAACAGATCAACGACAGCATGGGCCATGCCGCCGGCGACGCGCTGCTGCTTGCCGTTGCCGGGCGACTGACCGAGGCGGTGCAGCGACAGGATACGGTGGTGCGGCTCGGCGGCGACGAATTTGCCGTGGTGATCCCGCAGATTGCCCGCAAGGAGGATTGCTGCGACATCGCCCGCCGGCTGCTGGCGGCAATCCAGCGTCCCGTCCCCATCCAGCGGCGAACGATCACCCCGAAACTCAGCCTCGGCATTGCCCGTTTCCCGCAGGACGGCCACACCCTGGAAGCCTTGCTGCGCAAGGCGGACATGGCGCTCTACCGCGCCAAGGCGGAAGGCCGGGGCACGTTCCGCATCTATTCCCGGGCGATGCGGGCGCACGCCGCCCAGCGCCGCAGGCTGTCCAATGCCCTGGCGACCGCCATCGCCACTGGTCGCATCGACGTGGCGATGCAGCCGCAATTCATGCTTTCGGACGGCGCATTCGCCGGTTTCGAGGCGCTCGCCCGCTGGACGCATGACGGACGGCAGATCGGCCCGGCCGAATTCATTCCCATCGCCGAGGAGCACGGGTTGATTGTCGAGCTCGGCAGGCTGGTGATCGACAAGACGCTGCAGGCGATGCGCAATCTCCGGCTGAAAGGGTTTGGCGTCGGCACCGTCGCCATCAACATCGCTTCGGCCCAGATCCGCCACCGGGGTTTCGTCTCCATGCTGGAAACCGCCGTACGCCGCCATGGTCTGTTCCCGCAGGACCTCGAAATCGAACTGACGGAAAACATCCTGCTGGACGACGATGGCGACGAGCTGGCGATAACCTTGCGGCAGCTTCGCGCCGCCGGCTTTTCCATCGCGCTCGATGATTTCGGCACGGGATATGCTTCGCTTTCCCATCTCGGCCGGTTTCCGATCAATCGCATCAAGATCGATCGCAGTTTTGTGTCGCGCATGGGTTACGGCCAGGAGCGTGCCATCATCCGCGCCCTGATCGGCCTTGCCCATGCGCTCGGAATGGCGGTGGTCGCCGAAGGCATCGAAACGCCGGAACAACTGCGGCAGTTGCAGACCTACGGGTGCGATTTCGGGCAGGGTTACCTCTTCTCGCCGCCGATCGCTTCGCCGCAGGTGGAGGCGTGGTGTCGGACCGATCTGGAACTGCCGGCGTCAGCGGCGTCATAGAAGGAGTTCCGCCGAAGCAACATCGCTTGCCGACCTCTTTGCTGTTGACGGGCCGGTGCCTGTTCTGTTGAAACGCCTGGCAACAGGTTTTGCGCGCGCCTTTCGCCGCCGCTGCAAGAGGAGTTGAGATGACCGCACTTGGTAAATCCGCAGCGCAGCTTTCGGTGTTGCTCCAGAGCGGCGCGCTCGATCCCCGCGCGCTTGCCGAAGAGACGCTCGATGCCATCGGCCGCCATCCGGACCAGGCGATTTTCATCAGCCTGACCCCGGAGCGGGCGCTTGCCGAAGCCGAGGCGGCGGCAAAGCGGCTTCGCGAAGGACGTTCGCTCGGGTTTCTCGACGGCGTTCCCATCGCCTGGAAGGATCTTTTCGACCTCGAAAGCCTGGTGACCACGGCAGGATCGACGGTGCTGGCGAAAAATGCGCCGGCAAGCGCCGACGCCGCTGTGGTTTCGGCGCTGAAGGCAGCGGGCATGGTGTCGGTCGGCCGCACCAATATGAGCGAGTTCGCCTTCTCCGGCATCGGCATCAATCCGCATTACGGAACGCCGCAGAACCCCGTTTCCAAGGACGGCGCCCGCATTCCAGGCGGCTCCTCGGCCGGAGCCGGGGTCGCCGTCGCCACCGGGCTGGTGCCCGTCGCCATGGGCACCGATACGGGTGGTTCGATCCGCATCCCCGCCGCCTTCAACGGCATCGTCGGCTACAAGGCGACCCGCGGCCGCTATTGCATGCATGGCGTCTTCCCGCTGGCGAAAAGCCTCGATGCGCTGGGGCCATTGTGCCGCACGGTGCAGGATGCCATCTGGGTCGATGCGGCGATGCGCGGGCAAGCGGCGCCCGCCATCGCCCGGAAAACGCTTTCGGGGCTGTCGCTGGTGGTGCCGGAAACGGTGTTTTTCGACGGCATCGAGGACGGGGTGGCCGTAGCATTCGAGGCGACGGTCCGCCGGCTGGAAAAGGCCGGTGCAAAAATCCGCCGGCAGGCCTTTCCGATCTTTGCCGAAATCTTCGACCTGATCGCAGCCAAGGGACCGCTGGTCACTGCCGAGGCCTTCGCGCTGCACCGGCAACGGCTGGCTGACGACGATGCGGCCGGCATGGACCCACGCGTCGTTGCCCGCACGCGGCTCGGCGAAAAGACGGCGATGGCCGATTATATCGACATCCTCGACACCCGCGAGCGGATGATCGCCGCGATGGCCGCCAGCGTTGCCCAAGGAGACATCCTCGTCGCACCGACGCTGCCGCATGTCGCGCCATTGACGGCGCCGCTGATCGCCGACGACGAGTTGTTCTTCAAGATGAACGGCAAGACGCTGCGCAACACGCAGATCGGCAATTTCCTCGATTGGTGCGGTGTTTCCATTCCCTGCGGCACGGGCGATGCGGCGATGCCGGTGGGATGCCTGCTGTCGGGACTGCCCCATACCGATGAACACCTGCTTTCCGTCGCGCTGGCGGCCGAAGAGGTCATCCGCGGCTGATCGCCTTCGAAACGGCGGCTTCAGCTCTCGAAGTCGCCGAACACGTCCTGCAGGCGGGTCAGCACCTGCACCCGCTCATCCACCCGCTCGCCCATCAGCACGATGATGTTGGACAGCATCAGGTCCATGACGGCGGTCATGGTGGCGGCGCCGTCCCAGAGCGGGCCGTGCGAGCCGGGCACGACAAGCGCGATATCGGACACTTCGTCGGCCCAGGGGCAGAACTCGTCGGTCAGGAGGACCACCTTGACGCCGGCGCGGCGGGCTTCTTCCGCCAGCGGCCGGGCCTTGGACGCAAAGCGGCGAACATCGTGGAGGAACAGCACCCGGCCCTCCACCGAGCCGTCGAGCACTTCGGCGTAGGTGCCGTTCAAGCCATCGACGAAAGTGACGCGCGGGCGCGTATAGGAAAGCTGGGAGGCGAAATATTGCGCGATGCCGCGAACATTCTGGTAGGCGGCGACATGGACTTCGCTTGCCGATATCAGCGCCTCGATCGCCTGCTGCCATTCCACCTTGGTGCTGAGCTCGTAGATCATTCCGAGATTGTCGATCTGCTGCTGGACGAGGCCGGCCAAAAGCTTGCCGTCCTTGATGTCCTGCTGGAAGCGGTCCATCGACCCCTTGACCTGCCAGGCGGGATTGGAGCGCCCGCGCCGGAGCACCGCCTTGAGATCGTCCAGCCCGTCGAACCCCAGCCGCCGCAGATAACGGCCGACCGTCATCTGCGAGATGTCGAGGCGGGCGGCAATCGATTTGGCGGTTTCGAAAGGCAGTTCGGCCAGGTTGCGTTCGATGTAGTTTGCAATGAGCTTGTCGGATTTCGACTTGCGCATCTCGGCGCTCTGCAGCCGAGCGAGGATTTCCTTCGCCAATTCTTTCCCCCCGAAAGCTCCGCCCGGAAACCGGGCGGAGGAAGCCGTTGGCTTTACTGCGCCGTCTTGACCTTTGTCCATGCCCGATCGAACTGGCGCAGGCCGGCGCCGAGATCTTCGAAGATCTGCAGCCGCTTCATGGTCTCGTCGGTCGGATTGATCTCCGTGCTATTCTTGATGTTGTCGGGCGTCAATTGCCGCGCCGGCACGTTGGCCGTGCCGTTCGTCTGCTGCGAGACGTTGAGCGCGGCGATTTCCGGCTTGGTGTAGAACTGCATGAATTTCAGGGCGTTGTCCTTGTTCGGCGCGCTCTTGAGGATACACATGTCCTCCTGGTACATGGTCGCACCCTCTTCCGGGATGACGTAGCCGAGATCCTTCGGGTTGCCGAAGACGTCGATCATGGCGCCGACGAAGAAATGCGCCGCGGCGATGTCGCCGGACTGCACCATCGGGCGGGAATCATATGTGAAGGCCGCGACATAAGGCTTCATGGCGATGACCGTATCGGCAGCCTGCTGCAGTTCGCCGGGATCGGTCGAGTTGACGGCGTGGCCATTCAGCATCAGGCCGACGCCCAGCACTTCGCGCATGTCGTCGAGCAGGGTGAACTTGAGGTTCTTCGCCTTCACCGTCTCGATCAGATCCTTCCAGCCGATGATGTCCTTGCCGAGCACCTTGCGGTTATAAAGAATGCCGACCGTGCCGAAGGCGTAGGGCAGGCAATATTCGCCGTTCGGGTCGCTCTTGGCGCGCAGGAACTGCGGATCGATGTTCTTGAAACCTTCATAGGTATTGATGTTGGTCTTTTCCAGGAGATCGAGCTTGGCCATGATGTCCTGCATGTGGACCGACGGAAAGACGATGTCGTAGCCGGTGGCGCCGCCCTGGATCTTGGCCAACATTTCCTCGTTCGAGGAATAGGTCGAGAGGTTGACCTTGATCTTGGTCTCCTCCTCGAACTTCTGCAGCACGGCCGGATTGATGTATTCGCCCCAGTTGTAGATGTTGAGTTCTTCGGCAAGCGCCGTGGCGGCCGGCAGGGCCATCACCGTCAGCGCAACGAGGCCGAGATGCCGGAAGGCACCTTTGAAAAGTGTCATTGTCGTTCCCCTTATCGGATTTTCGTCTCCTCCGGCTACCGGCAGAAAGGCCCTGGCCCTCGGAGCGTTGACTTGTACGAAAAAATGATATCAACATACCGAAAACGCGCAAGAGTTAAATTAATAACATTTTGGGGAACGATGATGCGTGATGCGATCGTGCGGCTGACCTCGGCCGCAAAGGCCTTCTCGACTCCGGAGGGCAGGCAAGTCAGGGCATTGGACGGCATCGATCTGGAGATCGGCCGCAATGAATTCATCACCCTCCTCGGACCCTCCGGCTGCGGCAAGACCACGCTCTTGCAGGCGATCAGCGGTTTCGTGGAGCTCGACAGCGGCCGTATCGAGATCGACGGCGAAGTGATGACGGATCGGCCGCCCTACCGGCGCCCGGTCAACACCGTCTTCCAGAATTACGCGCTGTTTCCGCATATGAATGTCGGAGACAACACCGCTTATGCGCTTGAAGTCGCTGGCGTTCCGCGGGCCGAACGCATCGAACGGGTGCGGGCCGTGTTGCGTCTCGTCGGGCTGGAAGGCATGGAAGGACGGCTGCCGCGGCAATTGTCCGGCGGCCAGCAGCAGCGTGTGGCGCTGGCGCGCGCCATCGTCGCACGGCCGAAGGTGCTGCTGCTCGACGAGCCGCTGTCGGCGCTCGACAAGAACCTGCGCGAGGCGATGCAGCTTGAACTGAAGACCCTGCAGCACGAACTCGGCATCACCTTCATCTTCGTCACCCACGACCAGCAGGAAGCGCTGACCATGTCGGACCGGGTGGCGGTGCTTGCCGACGGACGCATCCAGCAACTGGATACGCCGCGCACCATCTACGACCAGCCGGTCAGTACTTTCGTGGCGAGCTTCATCGGCGCCAGCAACCTTCTCGACGGCCGGTGCGACGGCGGAAACTTCATCGGCAGCGATGGAACCGCCTTCCGCCACAGGGAATGCGACAGCAAGGGGCCGGCGACGGCGCTGATCCGGCCGGAACAGTTCTTCCTCGCCGCCCGTGCCGCCAGCGATCCGGCTATCGAGGTCACGCTGGAGCAGATCGTCTTCGTCGGCTCGTCCTTCGAACTGTTCGGCAGGACCGGCTCCGGCCGCAGGCTGGTGGCCCAGGTTCCGGCCGGCGAGCGCCATGCCGTCGGCGCGCTGGAAGCGGGCGGCGCGGCGCGCTGGTATTACGATCCCGAAAGCGTCCATGTGATCCGCGACAGAAAGGCCGCCTGATGAGCATCGCAAGCCAAAGGCGTTGGCAGCTGTCGCTGCTGCTAGGGCCGGCCAGCCTCTTCCTGCTGGTCTTCTTCCTCATACCGCTCGGCATCATGGTGGTGACCAGCTTCCTGGCGCCCGGCCTTTACGGCGGCGTCGAATGGAGTTTTTACCCGCATAATTTCGGCCGCATCCTCGGTTTCGCCGATCCCGCCTTCGAGGAGTTCGATCCGGTCTACATCGCCATCTTCCTGCGCTCGCTGAAGATTGCGGCGCTGACGGTGGTGGCGACGCTGCTCGTCTGCTACCCGGCCGCCTTCCACATCAGCCGCCTGCCGGACAGGTGGAAGAATTTCTGCCTGTTCCTCATCACCCTGCCCTTCTTCTCCAGCCTGATCGTACGGCTGTTCGTCTGGGTGATGATCCTGCGGCCGACCGGGCTGGTCAACGAGACCTTGCTGTCCGCCGGCGTCATCGCCCGGCCGCTGGAGATGATCTATACGGACGGCGCCATCATCCTCGGCATGGTCTATGTCTTCATTCCGTTCATGTTCATGCCGGTCTATGCCAGCATCGAAAAACTCGACTGGCGGCTGGTGCAGGCCTCGCTCGATCTCGGCGCCGGGCCAGTGCGCAGCTTCTTGCGCATCATCCTGCCACTGACGGCGCCCGGAATTCTCGCCGGCTCGGTGATCGTCTTCATTCCCGCACTCGGCAATTTTGTCGTGCCGGCCATCCTCGGCGGCGCCAAGGTGATGATGCTCGGCAATCTCATCGAGGCGCAGTTCCTCTCGGCGCGCAACTGGCCGTTCGGCTCGGCGCTGGCGATGATGGTCATGGCGGTGATGCTGGTGCTGCTCGTCGCCTATGTCATCGTCTCCGGCCGGCGAAACCTCGCCGCTTCGGCCGCTTGAGGAGGGAATGATGAAAATCGCACGCACCCTTTTCCGCGCCGGCATGACGTTCTACACGGTGCTGTTCTTCGCCTTCATCTACATCCCGCTGGTGTTGATCGCCGTCTATTCGTTCAACGCCAACCCGGTGAACATGATGGTCTGGAGCGGTTTCACCACCGAATGGTATGCCCAGGTCCTCGGCTTCAAGACAAAAATCTCGGAAAGCGCCCTCTATATCGAATCGACCGACCAGCTCGTCGCCGCCGTTTTCAACAGCCTGAAGATCGCCGCTTCCACCACGGCCATCTCGACCGTATTGGGAACGGCGATCGCCATCGCCATGCATCGCTACAATTTCCTCGGCAAACGTTTCTATCAGGTATCGATGTTCATGCCGATGCTGATGCCGGACATCGTTCTCGGCATCGCGCTTTTGATCTTCTTCGTCAATGCCGGCATCCATCTCGGCATGGCGACGATCATCATCGGCCAGTGCACCTTCCTGATTTCCTACGTCTTCATCGTCGTCTCGGCGCGGCTTGCCGGCATGGACCGGACGCTGGAACATGCCTCCGCCGATCTCGGCGCCAGCGAATGGATGACCTTCCGCCGCGTGCTGCTGCCGCAGCTGATGCCGGGCATCCTGGGCGGCGCGCTGCTCGCCTTCATCATCTCGATGGACGACCTGGTGATCACCTATTTCATCGCCGGTGTCGACGTGACGACGCTGCCGATGTTCATCTTCGCCATGCTTCGCCGCGGCATCAAGCCGGAGATCAATGCGATCGCCGTGATGATGCTGACCTTCTCCTTCCTTGTGGCCTCGCTCGGCCTCTACCTCCGCTCCAGACAGAAATGACATGACACAACAGATAAACCGCCGCAAACCGCGCGGCCGCGACCTCGGCCTGCCCTTTACCGGCCGCACCGGCCACCACAACGCCATCACCGACGTTTCCGGCATCGGCGTCGGCTTCCGCACCATCATCGAGGACGAACCCCGGCCGGGCCGCCGGCGCCTCGTGCGCACCGGCGTGACGGCGATCCTGCCGCATATGGGCTCGGAGACCCCCGTCCCTGTTTACGCCGGCGTGCACCGCTTCAACGGCAACGGCGAGATGACCGGCACGCACTGGATCGAGGACGGCGGCTCGTTCCTCGGCCCGGTGGTCATCACCAATACGCATGGCGTCGGCATGGCGCATCATGCGACCGTCAAATGGATGATCGACCGCTACGCTTCGACTTATCAGACCGACGATTTCCTCTGGATCATGCCCGTGATCGCCGAGACCTACGACGGCGCCCTTAACGATATCAACGGCCTGCCGATCACCGAGACTGATGTGCGGGCAGCACTCGACAGCTTAACCGCAGGCCCGGTGCAGGAAGGCAATTGCGGCGGCGGCACCGGCATGATCACCTACGGCTTCAAGGGCGGCACCGGCACGGCCTCGCGCCTCGTGGAGTTCGGCGACCGAACCTATACGCTCGGCACGCTGGTGCAGGCCAATCACGGCCAGCGCGACTGGCTGACCATAGCGGGCGTGCCGGTCGGGCAGCATATGCAGGACGGCACGCCGCAAAGCCAGCTGCAGGAGCGCGGCTCGATCATCGTGGTGATCGCCACCGACCTGCCGCTGATGCCGCACCAGTTGAAGCGCCTCGCCCGCCGCGCCGCGATCGGTATCGGCCGCAACGGCACGCCGGGCGGCAACAATTCCGGCGATATCTTCCTCGCCTTCTCCACCGCAAACGCCCACCCGATGGCCCACCGCGCCGCAGCCCACCTGCAGGTCGAGATGGTCAACGACGAGCCGCTCGACCTGGTCTACATGGCCGCCGTCGACAGCGTCGAGGAAGCGGTGGTCAACGCCATGCTGGCGGCAGAGGATCTCGGCGGCACCGCCTATGACCGTTTCCTGATCCAGGCGATCGACCCCGAAAAGCTCTGTGATCTCCTCAGCCGTTACGGACGGCTGCAGGCCTGACAAATTCGTGAACACCCCGGCGGATCAAAGCTCCGCTGGGGTTTCTTCCTGGTTCAGGTGCGATGCCCGCCACTGGCTGGGGGGGAGGCCGGCATAGGCCTTGAAGAACCGCGAAAAATAGGCCGCATCCTTGAGGCCCAGTTCATAGGCGATGTCCTCGACCGAACGCACGGTGAAGAGCAGCAGCCGCTTCGCCTCCAGCATACGCCGCTGGTTGATGAATTCCTTCGGCGCCAGCCCGAACGTGTCCTGGCTGGCGCGGGCAAGCAGGTGTGCGGTTGTCCCCAGGTTCTCGACATAATATTCGATCCGCCGGTTCTCGCGGAACTGCCGGTCGACAAGGCCGCGGAACTGCCGCGCCAGCGTGGCAGGCCCGGCAGGCGGCGCGCGGCCAGGCGCCTCGCGGGCGAGACGGGCGATGTCGGTCAACGCCACCGCGACCAGCGCCGGCAGCGTCCTGTCCGCGCCGGGACGGCTTTCCCGATATTCGGCTTCGATCCGGCGCATGATCCCGTCAAGTCCGCTCCATCCCGGATGGCCGCTCAGGCCCGCGACCACCAGCGGCGCATCGAGCGGCAGGATGGTCTGCGCCTGGATCGCCAGCAATGCATCGTCGGCAATGGAAACCACGATGGCATCCGAGACAGCCGGCTCGACCTTGAAACCGTGCACGACGCCGCTCGGCATGAAGCTGACGGCCGGCGCCAAAAAGTCCAAGCTCCGGTCTTCGTAAAAATACCGGCCGTTTCCCCGCAGCCAATAGGTGATCTGCGAGAGGTGATCGTGCTTATGGGCCTTCACCGCGCCGAGATGCAGGCTCTGGCGCGCCATCACGGTCTCGACATGCATGAAGCCGACATCGAGTGGGCGATCTTGTTCGCCGTAGACGAAAAAACTGGGAACGGCGCCGGTCATGGTCTCATCGAAAAAAGTACAAGCGATTTTGCCATTCTGTCCATGGAGGGCCAATGTTGCAAGAGGTATTCCTGACGAAAGTCAAAGGAGGAGTTCATGAACAGCCACGTCCACAGCCCGATTTCCCGCGCAGAAGATCAGCGTGCCGACAAGAGCCGGCCGTTTACCGGCGCCGAATATCTGGCCTCGCTGCGGGACGGCCGCGAAGTCTACATCAACGGCGAACGCATCGCCGACGTCACGACCCATCCGGCCATGCGCAACTCCGTCCGCTCGCTCGCCCGCCTCTACGATGCGCTGCACGACGAAAAGACCAAAGACCGCCTGACCGCGCCGACAGACACCGGCAATGGCGGCTACACCCACAAATATTTCCGCGTTGCCCGCTCCTCCGCCGAACTGGTGGCGCAGCAGGGGGCGATTGCCGACTGGGCGCGCATGTCCTACGGCTGGATGGGCCGCACGGCGGATTACAAGGCGGCATTGATGAACACGCTCGGCGCCAATGCCGACTGGTACGGCCCGTTCAAGGACAATGCGCTCGCCTGGCACAAGCGTGCCCAGGAAAGCGTGCTGTTCATGAACCACGCCATCGTCAACCCGCCGATCGACCGCCACAAGCCGGCCGACCAGGTGAAGGATGTCTTCGTCCACATCACCAAGGAAACCGATGCCGGCATCTACGTTTCCGGCGCCAAGGTGGTGGCGACCTCTTCGGCGCTGACGCACTACAATTTTCTCGCCCAGAGCTCGGCGACTGTCACAGAAGACCCGTCGCTGTCGGTGATGTTCATCGTGCCGATGAATGCGCCGGGCATAAAAATGTTCTGCCGCGTTTCCTATGAGCAGACCGCCAACACGGTCGGTCATCCCTTCGATTATCCGCTTTCCTCACGCTTCGACGAGAACGACGCGATCCTGGTGCTCGACAACGTCTTCATTCCCTGGGAAGACGTGCTTGTGCTGCGCGATGCGCAAAAGATCCTGTCCTTCCACCCGGCCTCTGGCTTCATGCACGGCTATTGTTTCCAGGGATGCACGCGATTTGCGGTGAAGCTTGATTTCCTCGCCGGCCTGCTTGCCAAGGCGATGCGCGCCACCGGCGGCGATGCCTTCCGCGGCAACCAGGCGGCGCTTGGCGAGGTGATCGCCCTCCGGCACATGTTCTGGAGCTTTTCCAATGCCATGGCCTACAATCCGCAACCCTGGGCGAACGGCGCGGTACTGCCCAACATGGAAGCCGCCCTCTCCTATCGCACCTTCATGTCTGAGGCCTATCCGCGTGTCATCGAGACGGTGCGCAAGGTGGTTGCCTCCGGCCTGATCTACCTGCCGTCCTCCGCCAAGGATTTCGAAAATCCCGAGATCGACCGCTATCTGGCGCAATATGTCCGCGGCTCCAACGACATGGGCCACAAGGAGCGCATCAAGATCATGAAGCTGCTCTGGGATGCGACCGGCACGGAATTCGGCGGCCGCCATGCGCTCTACGAGCTCAATTATGCCGGCGCCCCGGAAGAGGTGCGGCTGCAGGTGCTGAAGGGCGCGGAACGCAACGGCCGGCTGAAGGAAATGGAAGCGCTGGTCGATACCTGCATGAGCGATTACGACGAGCACGGCTGGACCAACGATACCTGGCTGCAGCCGCTCGACCAGGCTTGAGGAGGCCGATATGGAGGAGGTCGTTTCCAAGACGGAGTTCCGTGATGCCATGGCGCGGGTCTGCGCCCCCGTCAACGTCATCACAACCAATGGTCCGGCAGGCCGTGGCGGGTTCACCGCCACGGCCATGTGCAGCGTCACCGACGAGCCGCCGACCTTGCTGGTCTGCATGAACGGCCGCTCGGCGCAGTGCGGGCTGTTTCTCGAAAACCGGCGCTTCTGCGTCAACGTGCTGACGCACGATCACACGATGCTCGCCGGCTTCTTTGCCGGCCAGCAGGCAGATATGGAGGCCCGCTACGCCGCCGCCGAGTGGATCGAGATGCCCTCGGGCAGCCTGGCGCTGGCCGATGCCATCGTCTCCTTCGATTGCCACCTGACGGAAGCACGCATGGTCGGCACCCACCACATCTTCCTCGGCCGCGTCACCGATATCCGGGCGCGGCAGGACGGCAATGCGCTGCTGTATTTCGACCGCAACTACGTCAATGTGCCGACGCAGGTGGGGAGCTTCGGGGGGTGAGGCTGGGCCTTAGAATCGAGAGAGCCGGGGGGCCGAACCTCCGGCTCCTGTTAGCTTTCGTGGCGGGAATGATCGGGCGAGATTGGGTATCACGCCACTATAACTTGGCCACTTCGCTGCGGGGGCGAGGCGCGGCTTCTGCGTCAGGCATCGTTCCCCCGAGCGCGGCAGGACGCCTTCCGGATTCGACCCGCACAAAGGTCTCCAATGCTTGACGCACAAGGGCGGCTGTTTCTTTTGTCCCAGTCCGCAGCCGCGCCCGTTCCAAAAGGTCGTCATCAAGATCTATCGTCGATAGCATACCCAGGGCCTCTCCGCTCAGGCAGCAATTTCAGCACTATTTGGCGCTGAAATCCATGCTTCACGTTAGCAAGAATGCCTCAGGCCGCCGCATCTCCGAGATATAGCTTGTGCAGATGCGCGGGATCCTTCGCGAGCGCTTCGCAGCCGCCGTCGTAGACGACCTGGCCGCGGCGCAGCACGTAAGCGCGGTTGCCGATGGCCAGCGCCAGCGCTGCGAACTGCTCCACCAGCACCACCGCCATTCCGTCGTCCGCCAGCTGGCGCACGGCGCGCATCAGGCGGCTGACGATCACCGGGGCAAGGCCGGAGGACATCTCGTCGATCATGATCACCCGCGGGCGATTGACGATCGAGCGGGCGATCACCACCATCTGCTGCTCGCCGCCCGAGAGCATACCGGCCTTGACGTCGCGGCGCTGCAGCAGCTCTGGGAAAAGGTCGTAGGCTTCCTTTAGGTCCGCGTCGGGGTGTAGCGCCACCTTGAGGTTTTCTTCCGTCGTCATTTCGGAAAAAACCGTACGGCCCTGTTCGACATGGCTCAGCCCCGCCTTGGCGCGAGCACCGGCGCGCAGTTTCAGCAATTGCCTGTCGTCGAGCGCTATCGAGCCGCTTTTCGCCGGGATGATGCCCGAGAGACTTTCAAGCATCGTTGTCTTGCCGGCCCCGTTGGAGCCGAGCACGACGCTGATCTCGCCGCTTCCGGCCTGCAGGTCGATGCCACGGATGACCGGGATGCTGGCACGGTCGACATGCAGCCCCTTGATCGAAAACGTCGTCATGCGGCAGCCTCCTCGAATTCGATGCCCATATAGGCCTTCTGCACGACAGGCATGTCGAGCACGTCGCCCGGCGCGCCGTTAGCGATCACCCGTCCGAAATCGAACACGGTGATTGCCGAACAGGCTCGCCGCACGAGATCCATGTCGTGCTCGATGAGCAGAACGGCGCTGCCGAAGGTGGCGGGGATAGCGGCGATGCGTTCGCCGAGCTTCAGCGCCTCGTCATAGGAAACACCGGCGGCCGGCTCGTCGAGCAGGATCACCGGCGCGCGAGATGCCACCGCGCCGGCGACATCCAGCAGGCGGCGCGTCCCGACATCGACGGTGCCGATCGGCGTATCTGGGCCGGGGCAGCCGAACCAGGCGAGCAGGCTTTCCAGCTCCGTGGCGCTGATCGGGCCGGCAGCGAGGCGGATATATTCGCCGACGCGCAGTTCCGGCGCGATGCGGGTCGTCTGCCAGGTGCGGCGAATGCCGATATTGGCGCGCGACGTCGCCGACAGGCCTTCGAGCGGCTTGCCATTGAGCAGGATGGAGCCGTCATAACGATAGAGGAAGCCGGCGATGGCATCGACCAGCGTCGATTTGCCGGCGCCGTTCGGGCCGACGAGGCCGACGACCGTGCCGGCCGGTACCGTCAGGTTGACTCCCGAAAGGGCGGTCACCGCGCCGTAGCGGACGGTGACGTCGCGCACTTCCAGCGCCGTGCCGGTCGGATGGGCGGTCTTTTCCGGCAATGCACCGGCAGCGACGGCGGCTTCCACCTTGCGCTTCGGGCCGAGCTTGCGGGCCAGCCGCGTCCAGGTCTCGGCGATGGTCTCGCCGCTCGACAGGGCCTGCACCGCGCCGATGGCGAAGAAGACGTTGCCGACGTCCTGCGGCAGGTTCAGCCGGCGCAGAAGCTCCGGGAAAAGCACGATCATCATGCCGCCGGCAATGGCGCCGAGGGTGAAATGCGCGCCGGCCATGGTGGAGACGGCAAATAGCGCCAGCGACTGCATCATGGAGAAGTTTTCGGAGACCAGCGTGCCGAGATAACCGGCCAGCAAACCGCCGGAAATGCCGGAGATGAAGGCGCTGATCGCAAAGGCGCTAAGCTTGGCGCGCGGGATGGAGATGCCGTTGGCGGCGGCGGCGCGTTCGGAATGGCGCACCGCCAGCCAGGAGGCCCCGAGCCGCGAGCGGCTGAGGAATTCCAGCGCCACGGCAATGATGCCGTAGACCAGCAGCACGAAGAGGAAATAGCCGCGATCGGTGGCAAACGCATCCGGGCGGGCGACCTGGGTGAAGCTGGTCTGGCCGGGGAAGGTGATGGTCGCCAGCACCGTATCGAAGGCGGCGGCGAAGCCGAGCGTGACGATGGCGAGGTTGATGCCGCGCAGGCGCAGCGCCGGCAGGCCGATGGCGACGCCGACCGGCACGGCGGCAAGCCCGCCGACCAGCATCCAGACGGCAAGGCCGCCCGGCGCCTCGATCAGGTTGAGATAGCCCGTCACCCAGGCGCCGACGCCGGCAAAGGACATCTGGCAGAGCGAGATCATGCCGGTGCGGCCGGTGACGAGGCCGAGGCTCTGCAGCGCGATGCCGACGATGAACACGGCGGTCAGCAGGAAGACCCAGTATTTCGGCAGCAAGAGCAGGATGATGGCGCCGAGAACGGCAAGCGACAGGGCGGTGGTGACCGCGGCGCGGAAACTAGCGTGCTTCATCCCAGCGGGCTCCTCTTTGCGACCACAACAGGACGGCAAGAATGACAAGGAAAGGTACGGTGCTGCGGTATTGGCTGACGGCATCGATGGCGCTGACGCCGCCTTCGAGAAGGCCGATCATCACCCCGCCGACAAGGGCTGCGCGAAAACTGGAGAAAGCGCCGATCAGGGCGGCGGCCAGCGCCGGCACGACCAGCAGGCTGAGCGACGAAAAGTCCGGCGAGCGCAGCGGCGCGATGATCATCAGCGCAAACGAGGTGACGGCGCCGGTGACCGCCCAGACGCCGAGCGCCAGCAGGCGAACGCGGATGCCGATCAGCTCGGCCGCCATCGGCCGCTGCGACAGGGCGCGAAGCTGCAGGCCGGTGCGGGTGCGGGCGAGGAACTGCTCGGTCAGCACGGTGAAGGCGACCGAGAGGATCAGCGTCGTCACCGCCGCCCAGGTGACCTCGACGCCGGCAAGCCGGAAGGCGGAGCCGGGAATGACCTCGGGAAAATAATGCGGGTGCTGGCCGCCGGTCAGGCGCAGGCCGACGGCGATGATGCCGACCAGCAGTGCTGCCGTCACCGCCGCCTTGGTCGAGGCGTTGGTGTTGGCGAACCAGGTGGTCATGACCAGGCCGATCAGCACGCCGGCCAGCGCGCCTGCGGCGACGCCGAGCAGCACGGCCGGCAGCAGCGGCATGCCGTGCTCGACAAAGGTCACCATGACGAAGGTTCCGATGGCGCCGATGGCGGCCCCGGTGAAATTCACCACGGCGACGAGCCGGTAGGTGAAGATGGCGCAGACGCCGAGTATGGCGTAAGCACCGCCGGCCGATAGCCCGGCGACGGCAGCCGTAAAGAGAGAATTCATGTCCGGAACTCCGGGGCCGATGCGCAGAAGGCGCATCCTGTCTTCGGTCGCGTCCCTTGGGCGGCCCTCCTCCGGGCGAGGCCAAGGGGTCGGAAAAATCGGCGCTGGAACGGTGCCGCAGCCGTGTTGGCCCGCCCCGCGCGCGGGGCAGGCCGTGTCAAAAGAGGTTACTCGGCCTTGGGCAGGGTGAACCAGTCCTTGGTCTTGACCGTCCACTTGCCGTCGACGAGTTGCATGACCTTGGTGGCCTGCATCGGCGAATGCGTCTTGGCGTCGCCGAAGACATAGGTGCTGCCGGCCATCGGGTACTTGAGTTCCTTGCCTTCCTTCAGCGCGGCGGTCACGGCTTCGCGGGTGACTTCGCCGTCGATGCCGGAGATGGTGTCGATCAGCACCTTGGCGGCGAGATAGCCGCCCTGCGAGAAGGCGGTCTTGGCAAGGCCGGCCGTATCCATGGTCTTGATCCAGTCGGCATTCGCCTCGCTGCCGGTCTCGGTGTAGGGTTCCCATTCGGTGCCGACATAGACCGGCTGCTTGCTGTCGGCCAGCGCCTTGGCAACGCCATCGGTATAGCCCGGAGCGAGGAACAGCCAGTTGATGCCGCTGATCTTCTGGGCATCGGCCGTCTTGACCCACTGCACGACGCCCGGCTCGACCTGGTTGGTCATGACCGCATCGCAGCCGGCGTCGCGGGCCTTGATGACGTAAGGCGTCAGGTCGCCCTGCACCGGCAGCGTCATGTCGATCAGGGCGATCTTGTTGCCGCTCATCTTTTCCCAGCGGGCGACGGCGGCGGCATAGGCTTCCTGCGTGCCGCCGATGATGACGAAGAAGGCGCAGAGCTTCTTGGCGCCGAGATCCTTGGTGGCATAGTCGAGGACGGCGGTGCTCAGCGTATAGGGGCCGACATTGACGGGGGCGACGCTCGGCGCGTTGAAGCAGAGCGGATCGACGCCGACGCCCTGGACGGCCATGACGTCGTTACGGCTGTAGGTGGCGGCGTTGACGGCGCAATCGAGCAGGCTGGCGCCGCCGGCAAGCGCCACGACGCCCTTGTTGTCGATCAGGTCGCGAGCGGCCTGGGCGGCAACCTGCGGGTCACCCTTGTCGTCGGCAATCGTGTATTCGATCTTGCAGCCGTTGATGCCGCCGGCATCGTTGAGCTGCTTGAAAACCGCACCCGTCGCCTTGGGTGCTTCGGAAAAGTCGGCGACGCCGGTGACGGTGGAGACGGCACCGATCTGGATCGGGCCGTTCGCGCAGGTCGGCGCGGCCTCAGCCGAGGCACTGGCGGCGAAGAGGCCGAGCGCCGTCGCCGCGGAGGCGAGGAAAATGTTTCTGGTGGATGTCATGCTGCTCCCTTTCCCTGTTTACCCGTCGCTGCTGCAACGGGCGCTCTCCCCTGAAGACTAGCGCCGGTAGACGGCGCGGCCTTCGAAATATGTGGTCACGACCTTGGTGGCGGCGATGCGGTTCGCCGGCACGTCGAAAACATTCTGGTCGAGGACGATGATGTCAGCCGATTTGCCGGGCTCGATAGAGCCGGTTTCCTCCGAGATACCCATGGCGATGGCCGAATTGAGCGTGAAGATGCGCAGCGCCGTGGCCAGATCGATCGCCTGCTCGGCCCACAGCGAAACGCCGGGAAAAGCGCCGGACGGGTTCTGGCGGGTCACCATGCCCTCGATGCCGGTCAGCGGATCGGGCACGGGGATGACCGGCCAGTCCGAGCCGCCGGCGAGCAATGCGCCGGTCTTTTGAAGGTCGGCAATCGGCCAGAAGCGGGTGGCGCGTTCCTCGCCCATAACTTCCTTGTGGCCTTCGAGGAAGGTCGTCGGATACCAGATCATCGGGCAGAGATCGGCGACCACGCCGAGGGGCGCGAAGCGGGCGACATCCTCCTGGCGGATGTAGCTGGCATGGGCGATGTGGTGCAGCACCTTGGTCGGGCCGTTGAAATGGCGCACCGCCTCGACGGCGTCGAGCATCTCGGTGACGGCATAATCGCCGGCGCAATGGATCTTCAGGCCCATGCCCAGTTTTTCCGACTTGTCGACATATTTGACGAGGTCGGGATAGGTGACCAGCGTTTCGCCGCGATAGCCGTGGGGATGGGCCGCATCGTCGACATAGGCGTCGTGGAAAGCGCCGGTACGCGCACCCGGCACGCCGTCGAGGAAGATCTTCGTGTAGTTCGGATGGACGTGGCGGGTGCGGTATTCGTCGCGCAGCGCCAGCAGCTCGTCGCCGGACAGGCCGAACATGAAGGACGGCTCGATCAGCGGCAGCGAGGTGACGGCCCAGGCGGTCAGCTCGCCCTTGGCGTCGAGGCCGGTGAGCGCTTTCAGGATCGGCAGCACCGAGGCGGCATCCTGGAAGGCGGTGACGCCGTAGGAATTGACGATCTCGACGGCGCGGGCGACGGCGGCTTCGCCCATCGCCTCGGTGAAGTGGTCGGCGGCGACGCGCTCGACGATGCCGGCGGCGGATTCGATCAGCAGGCCGGTCAGGCGGCCGGTCGCCGGGTCGCGGCCGAAGGCGCCGGCCGGCGGATCGGGCTGGTTGCCGGAAATGCCCGAGAGACGCATCGCTTCGCTGTTGACCCAGCGATTGTGCATGGTCTCGTCGCGCAGCAGCACCGGATGGCCGAGGCTGGCGGCGTCGAGCTTTGCCAGCGAGGCCTCGCTGTTCAGGGCCGTGATCATATCGGCGCCCCATTGGTTGGCGACGATCCACTGGCCGGGGCTTGCTGCTTCCGCCTGCTGGCGCACATGGGCGCAGATCGCATCGACCGAGGCGCCGGCGCTAATCTGTGTCTCGAACAGGTCGGCCTGGCCGCCCATCATGATGTGGTTGTGAACATCGGCAAAACCCGGCATGGCCATGCGTCCCTCGAGATCGACGACCTCGGTGCCTTCGCCCTTGTAGGCCTCGATCTCGGCGGCGCTGCCGACGGCGAGGATGCGGCCGCCGGAGATGGCGACGGCTTCGGCCCAGGAATTGTTCGGATCGACCGTGTAAATGCGGCCATGGGTGAGGATGAGATCGGCGCGTGGCGCAGTCGTCATGATGTCGTTCCCGTTATGGTTCATTATTTGAACCTATTATTCAATATTAGATTGCCGCAACTGCGGGCCGGTGTCAATATAGTTCACACGTTAAATATTTAGGGTGAAAGATGCGAAGCCCCCCTGCGGAGGAGGAAAGGCATGGCAACACCACCGGGAAGATGGCCTGCCGCCCTCCAAGGTTCGACGGAAAGGCGCGTGGAAAAGCAGGACGCATCAAGCCAGGCGAACGCCGCAAACCGCTTGAGGTCCGCCGCGCTTGACACTTGGCTGATGTCAGCTGGCCTAAGACCAGGAGCGGATCTCGAACTCCGCTTCACGGGCCGCCTCGACGAAGGCCCGGCGCGCGCTGTCCGGCGAAGCGCTGCCGCTCAGCGCCCGCTGGCAGGCCTCGCGGGCGAGGTTCAGCGCCCGCCCGTCTTTCAGCGGCCAGTAGCGGCGCAGGCAGATCTCGGCATCGCGGGTGCTTTCGACACGCAACTGGCGACCTGGCGCCTCGATGATGACGGCTTCGCTCCACAATCTGTCGTTCATGTCTGCACTCCGGTACCAGGACGTGGTTCGGTGTCGGCGATATCGCGATATTCGGCAGTGATATCGCCGAGCGTGATGATGCCTGAAAGCTGCCTTTCATTGTCGTAGACCAGCAGACGGCGCATGTTGAGTTCTTCCATCTTGCGAACCGCTTCGCGCAAGTCGTCCTCTTCCAGGCATCCCTCGATGCCGACGGACATGATTTCGGAGACCGCCGTCGTCGAGGCAAGCCCTTCGGCGACGACACGCAGCACGATATCGCGATCGGTGATCACGCCGACCAGATTGCCGACGCCCGGCACCTCGATCGGGATGGCGCCGGTCTCTGCGTCGGCCATCAGGCGGGCAACGGCCTGAACGGAATCGTTGGGGGAAGCCGTGACCACCTGTCGTGTCATGACATCGCGAACTTTCATACCATCCTCTCCTTTGCAAACGCTACAGACGGCCCGTCGACATGTCCCGGCCATTGATCGAGGCGGGGACGCAAATTTCCTGAATCGTGCTTTTCGGGTGCGGCAACTGGACGTCGTGCGGGACGATGACGTGATAGTCGGGTGCGTTGCGGCGCCTGCGCAACGGTTCGACAGAGAAATGCGTCCGGCGATAGAGATAGCGCAGCCGCCAGAGAATTCCGTTCATTTCGAGCCTCCCCTTCTGGGTTGCATCCGGCGGCTTGACGGCAGCCATCGCCCGCGCAAGCAGGTCGGAGTTCGTGTGTTTCGATAACGACGTGGAGCGCGCTTTGTTCCATCGGGCGGAAACAGCCGCAACACGGGACGAATTTAACCGAAAATCTGGAGCGACACCCTTGCTTCGACCAAGCACTGCGACATATCGATGTGTGAGTTGGGGAAGGCTGCTGAAACGATGTGTAACGTATGGTGCGAACATGAGGCGCCGGGTGCCTCCGGCAGCGCGCCGTGAGTGCGATCGATTTTGAAACCCTGTTCAGCACGGGGCCGAATGCGTATGTGCTGTTGGACCTGTCTTTCAACATCGTCACCATGAACGATGCCTACCTTCGTGCAACCATGCGCACGCGGGCGGACCTGACCGGTCGCAACATATTCGATGCCTTTCCAAGCGAACCGCAGTCCGAAAGCCATCGGCAGCTTCGTGTATCGCTGGAACGGACGATAGCCACCGGACAGGTCGATCACATCCCGCTCATCCACTACAATATCGCCCTGCCGGATGGCGAAGGCCTCGAGGAGCGCTACTGGAGCGCGACCCATACGCCGATATTCGACGCCGACGGCAAGCAGGCCTTCATTCTGCAGCACACCGTCGACGTGACGGACGTACAGCGCCTGCGCATCCTTGCCCGAAACGCCGGCGTGTCGATGCCGCTGACGGCCCGGGTGGAAACGGATATCCTGCGGCGGGCCGAGGAGATCCAGGCCCACAACAACAAGCTGGAAAAGGAGCATCGCAGCCTCCGTTCGCTGTTTGCCCAGGCACCGGGCTTCATGGCCGTGCTGAGTTTCCCCGACTACGTGTTCACCATGGCCAACGACGCTTACCGGCGCCTTGTCGGCGATCGCGACGTTACCGGCCAGCCGCTGCGGCAGGCCTTGCCGGAAATCGTCGAACAGGGGTTCATCGAACTGCTCGACCAGGTCTGCGCCGACCGGCAGCCCTTCATCGGCAGCAATGTCCGGGTTCTTTTGCAGCATTCGCGTTCCGGGGCGATGGAGGAACGCATTCTCGACTTCATCTACCAGCCGATCTTCGGCGAACAGGCCGAGGTGATCGGCGTGTTCGTGCAGGGACAGGACGTCACCGAGCAGAAGAAGGCCGAGGATGCGCTGCGCGAGAGCGAACAACGTTTCCGCTATGTCGCCGAGACCGCACCGGTGATGTTGTGGATGGCCGATACCAGCGGCAACTGCAGCTATCTCAATCAGGCGCAGCGTGAATTCTGGGGCGTGCAGTCACAGGACGTCGAAACCTTCGCATGGTCCGAAAGCATCCACCCCGACGATCGGCAGAAGGTGTTCGAGGCGACGCAACGGGGCACCGAGACGGAACACGCCTTCTGCATCGAGGCGCGATTGCAGCGCGCCGACGGGCGATTCCGGACGATCCGGACCGATGCCCGTCCACGGCGCGGGCCGGGCGGCATGTTCCTCGGCATGATCGGCGTCAATGTCGACATCACAGACCTGAAGGTCGAGCAGGAGCGGCGCCAGGCACTGCTTGCCTTGAGCGACCGTTTCCGGGATGCCGTCGAACCGGCCGATTTCGCCTTTGCCACCGGCGAGATCCTCGGCAAGGTGCTGGATCTCAGCCGCGCCGGCTACGGCACGATCGATCCGGTCGCGGAGACGATTACCCTGGAACGCGGCTGGCACGCTCCCGGCGAACGCGACTTGTCCGGAATCATCAACCTGCGCGACTACGGCACCTTCATCGACGACCTGAAACGCGGCGAGATGGTGGTTTTTTCCGACGGAAGCAAGGACCACCGCACCGCCGCCAAAGCCGACCGGCTGAAGGAGATCGGCGCGCAGGCGATCGTCAACATGCCGATCATGGAAAAGGGCAGCCTGGTGGCGATGCTCTACCTCAACAGCGCCACGACCCGCGAATGGACTGCAGAAGAACTGGCCTTCGTGCGCGACGTCGCCGAGCGGACCCGCACCGCCGTGGAGCGCCGGCGCGCCGAGCAGGACCTGCAGGCGCTGGCCAGCGCCCTGGAGACCAAGGTCGAAATGCGCACCGCCGAGCGCGACCGGGTCTGGCGCAATTCGCGCGACCTCTTGGCGATCGCCGATACGGACGGTGTCGTGCGTAGCGCCAATCCGGCCTGGAAGACGGTCCTCGGCCTGGAGCCGGAGCAGGCGATCGGCCGCAACTACCTGGAATTCGTGTGGGAGGACGACGTCCGGCAGACCCGCAGGGCCCTGGCGCAGGCCCGATGGAGCCTCAACAACTTCGAAAACCGCCTCTGCCATGTGGACGGCACTCCCCGCTGGATCTCCTGGCACACATCGGTGGAAGGCGATTTCGTCTTTGCTTACGGCCGCCACATCACGGCGGAGAAGGAACAGGCCAAGGCGCTGCGCGAGGCCGAGGAACAGCTGCGCCAGGCGCAAAAGATGGAAGCCCTCGGCCAACTCACCGGCGGTGTTGCGCACGATTTCAACAATCTGCTGCAGGTCATATCCGGCAACCTGCAATTGCTGGGCAAGGATGTCGCCGGCAACGAACGCGCCGGGCGGCGCATCGAACATGCCCTCGCCGGCGTCGACCGCGGCGCCAAGCTCGCCAGCCAGCTTCTCGCCTTCAGCCGGCGTCAGGCGCTCGAACCCAAGGTTCTGAACATCGGCCGGCTCGTCACCGGCATGGGCGACATGCTGCGGCGGACGATCGGCGAGGCGACGGACATCGAAACGATCGTCGCGCCGGATCTTTGGAATACGCTGGTCGATCCGGCGCAGATCGAAAACGCCATCCTCAACCTGGCATTGAACTCGCGCGATGCCATGGACGGCCATGGCACGCTGACGATCGAGGTCTCCAACACCGTTCTCGACGAGGCCTATGCGCGCAGCCACGCCGACGCCGTGCCCGGCGACTACGTGCTGCTCGTCGTTTCCGATACCGGCAGAGGCATGAGCCCGGAAATCGCCGCGCAGGTGTTCGAGCCATTCTTTTCGACCAAACCTCTCGGCAAGGGAACCGGGCTCGGGCTTTCCATGGTCTACGGCTTCGTGCGCCAATCGGGCGGGCACCTGCAACTGCTGTCCGAAATCGGCAAGGGCACGACGATCCGCATCTACCTGCCGCGAAGCTCCGAAGCGGAGGATACCAAGCGGGATATCACCACCGACGTTCTTGCCGGCGGCAGCGAGACCATCCTCGTGGCGGAGGACGACGAGGCCGTGCGCGCCACCGTGGTCGAAATGCTGTCGGACCTCGGTTATACCATCCTGACGGCAAGGGATGCCGCCAGCGCATTGACCGTCATCGAAAGCGGCGTGGCGATCGACCTGCTGTTTACCGACGTCGTCATGCCCGGACCGCTGAAAAGCACGCAGCTTGCCGAGCGCGCGCGGCAGCTGTTGCCGGGGATCGCCATTCTTTTTACCTCGGGCTACACGGAAAATTCGATCGTTCACGACGGCCGGCTCGATGCGGGTGTCGAATTGCTGCCGAAACCCTATTCCCGCGAGGCGCTCGCCCGCAAGATCCGCTACGTCATCGCCCGTCAGGCCGAGACGAACAGGGCGCAAGCTACCGTCAAAGCCGAAACCCCGCAGCCGTTGACGATCCTTCTGGTCGAGGACGACGCTCTCATTCGCATGGATACGGCCGATATCCTGGCCGAACTCGGCCACACGGTGATCGAGGCGGGAAGCGCCGAACAGGCCATCAAGATGATGGAGGAGCAGGCGGTCGACCTGCTGTTCACCGATATCGGTCTGCCCGGCCTTTCCGGCAGCGAACTGGCGATCCGCACGCGGGAAAGCCGGCCCGACATCGCCGTCGTCTTCGCGTCGGGCAATGACCAGGTGCCGCCTCTTGCCGGATCCGGGGCAAGTTTTTTCCTGCGCAAGCCCTATAGTATTTCGGCCGTTGCTTCCGCCCTGCGAACGATCTTCCCTAACCGGCCCGATGCGCATTGAGCGAGCGCATCATTCCAGCCCCCGCGGCTGGCAATGCCGGCATAACTTCGTTCAACCCGGCTGCATCGCCAAACACGCCATCGCTGAGCGGGACCGCCGCAAAACCGATGGGTCGAAACTTTCCTGGCCTTCCTGCGTTTCCTTGCAAAGGAGTGACCATGGCGACCGCTTATTTTCACAAGACATCAAAGGCAGAGCACCTCTCCAACGCCGAAGTGCTTGCCCTGGCGCACGATCTCGTGGCCCTGTTCCTGGAATATCTGCGCTGCGAGGACCCAGGCAGCGATATTCTCGACGTCAGCGCCCTGCCCGCCGGCAAATCATCCCTGCAGAACGCCTTCCGGCTTGTGATCGCGACGGAATCCAGGGAAGACAGCCGCATGCGCCTGATGGAGGCCGGATGCAAACTCGCACGGTTTCAGGACCATGTCGGCTCCCGCATCCGTATATCGCCTTCACCTATGGAAACCGCATGCCATGACGGCGGGATCGCCACTCCCCTGCTCGCGGAACGTGTCGATATGATCCTTACCGAAGCCGCCGATGAGGGCATTCGCCTCAAAAACCTTTTGTTGGCCTCCGCCGATATGGCGGCTCGCCGCTTCGACGGCCCTACGACGGCTCCTCGTTTTCACGAAGGCGGCTTAGTCCTGGGGCACACCCGGATCGATCCGGCTGCAGCCAGAATCAATTCTTCGTTCAGCGAATGGTGACAACGCCGCCCAGCGGTTCATCGAACTCACTCCCCAGAAGGCGGTGAGCCGCGTCGGATCTTTTTATCCATCCCCGCAGCATCTTCTCCCGACCAGGGTTGGCCGTTTCTCGTCATGACTGATGATGAGGCGCGGTCCTGCTGGAGTTTGAACGACTTGCCAGTCGCACACACATCTGGCCATCCTGATCGGGCCAGGAGGTGTGGTGCGAATCTCCCTTGAGACACGCCCATCGGCACGATACCAATCTTTCTCGGGACGCCAAATCCACAGGAAGACGGATAGAAACGTCGAGGCAGTAACATTCGAACCAGATGCCCGGCTTGGGCCAAGGTAATCAGCAAGGCAACGTTGAAAGGCAAGGGAATGCAGGGATACAAGCCCAATCCGGAATTTGTCATCACGGACGAACAGTCACTTCGAAACTTGTTCGCCGCGACCCATCCCCTGGCAATATTGAAGTGTCAGGACAGCCTCAGCGGGCATGCCCAGGATTTTATCAGTCGCTCGCCTTTCGTATGCATCGGCACGCAAAACGCGGAAGGAAAGGCCGACGTCAGTCCCCGGGGCGACCCGGTGGGTTTCGTCAAGATCCTCGACAAGCACACGCTGGCCATACCGGATCGCCCTGGAAACAACCGCCTCGATACGCTGGTCAATATCACGGCCAACCCGAATGTTGGCCTGATGTTCGTCATTCCGGGATTTGACGACACGTTGCGCGTGAACGGGCACGCCACCCTGGTCAACGACCCCGATCTTCTGGAAAGCATGAGTGTCAATGATCGCGCACCCAAACTCGCCATCGTGGTCGAGGTGCGTGAGGTTTTCATGCATTGCGCCAAGGCATTCCGGCGTTCCCGGCTGTGGAGCCCGGATCATTTCCAAAACCGCGCCGAAATGCCCTCGCTCGTCAAAATCATTCTCGATGAAACGACGGGCGCGCCAAGCGACAAGGATGAAATGCGCAAAATGGACGACGACCTGGAGGAGGACTACAAGAGGACGCTTTACTAGCGCAGTTCCAGCTTCGCTCGCCACCTTCGCAGAGACCATCGGCAAGTCGGGGCGCGGCCGGAGATGTGTGCTCTTTTCCTTGCCTGTCAGGGCCTGCGGCAACCAGAAGGCGACATGTCGGACAATCTTCAGAAAATAATTTGTGTACGAATTATTTTCGTGTCTAGCATGGGTGCCGGCATTGGGCGATCCTTGCCGTCGGTCAAGGCCATAGGACAGTGTTTGCGGGAGGCGAGATGGGTGAAATGTCAGCAGATGCCTATGCGTCCTTTCTCACGCCGACAGCCAGCCATCGCATGGCCGCCTACTGGTTCTGGTCGAGCCTGCCGAGCGATGCGGAGATCGAAAGCCAGTTGCGCGATTTCTCCGACAAGGGTTTCGGCACGGTCCTCATCCAGGCGCGGCTCTCCCTGCCGCGGCACGTTTATCTGTCCGACGCCTTTCTGGAGCGCTATCGCCGCGCGGTGGAGGAGATGCAGCGTCTCGGGCTCGTCGCCGGGCTTTACGACGATTACAACTGGACGAGCGGGCAGGCCGGCGGGCGCACCGTCGAGGGCGCGCCGCATCTGCGCGAACGCCACCTCTTCTGGGCAACCGTCGAGGTGTCGATGGGCGAGATCGACGACATCGAGGCACCGTTTGCAACCGGCATGGGAAGCGATATCGCCGGCTGGATTTATGACCGTGGCCGACCGGTCTTCGACGAATGGGAACTGGTGGCAGCACTTGCCCATCCGGCGCATCCGGCCGGCCCGTCCGATTTGCGCGACGTGGACGCGCAAATACGGCTCGTGCCGAGGGACGGCGGCTGCGGTTTCGTGTTCGACGGGACGCTGGCGCATGGCGAGAAGCTGACGGTTTTCCTTGCCGCCCGCTGCAGGACCTCGCACCTGATCAACTACCTGCTGCCCGAGGCGGGGCATCGGTTCGTCGATGTCGGCCTAAAACCCTTCGCCCGCGTGCTTGGCCGGCATATGGGCACGACGCTGTCCTTCCTGTTCTACGACCAGCCCGCACCGCAATTCTATCGTTGGCGCCAGCGCAGCGGGGCGCTCGGTAACAGCCCGCTTTATGCGCCGTCGCTGAAGCGGGCAATCGAAGCGGCGGGCGACGAGCCCTTCGCCACCGTCCTGTTTGCGCTTGTCCACGATCTCGGCGCTGCGACCGCCGGCCTTCGCCTTCGCTTCTACGAGACATACGGTCAGCTGATGGCGGAAGGCTTCTTCCTGCCGGTCCGGGATTTCTGCCGCCGGCACGGCCTGCGCTTCACCGGCCACGAGATCTTGCCGCATATCGGCAGTTTTGCGCTGAACGGCGGTTTTTCCTCCATCGATCCACGTGTCGCTCCGGCGGTCGATTTCTTCGGCATCGATGCGATGCGGGATGAAACGGCGGTGGACGTCAACAATTTCGACGCGCAACTGTCACCCAAGCTCGGCGATTCCGTCGCCCGCGCCCATGGCCGCTCCCGCACCATGGCTGAAATCTATACGACGGCGACCCGCACCGAGCGGCGCGGCGCCGGCCAGTGGGAATTGACGCCAGCGATAGTGCGTGCCCAGGCGATCCGTCTGCACATGGCCGGCGTGCGCCAGGTCATCCTGCACGCGCTGAACCAGAGTGATGGTGCGGATAACGATCCGCGGTTGTTCGTCAATCCCCGCTTCGATTTCGCTCCGGGCTTCAATTTCGAGCCCTGGTGGAGCCATCACGGCGATCTTGCCGCCGAGACCGCGCGGTTGTCCGCTTTCATCGAGGAGGCCGTACCGGAAACGCCGGTCGCCATCTTCTATCCGCTGACGACGGCCTATGTGGAAGGTCCCCGTCATGCGCATGCGGCCCATTTCGGCGCATGGTGCGAAGGCCTGTCGGCCTTGTCCATCGGACACATGATCCTCGATGAGGACAGCCTTTCGGCGGCGACCGTATCCGACGGCAGGCTGGAGGCGAACGGATTGGTTTTTCGTGCGCTGGCGCTGCCGGCGGCAGTCCATATCCGTGCACCGCAGGCGCTGGCGGTCATCGCCGACTTCGCTGCATCCGGCGGCAAGGTCTGGATCTCCGGCCCCGCGCCGGCGGCATGCGGGGAAGACCTACTGGCGCTTTGCCACCGGTGGCCAGAGCCACCCGAACATGAAGCACTCCGCAATCTCGTCGCCGGATTGCAAACGCAGGCGCCGACAATCGAAGCAAGCGACGCGGTTTTGCGCTTCGCCGGCCGCGACCGGAGTGGCGCCTGGCGCGTCGTTCTCTTCAATCAGGCTGCTACCGAGGCAGACCTGCGGATTGCGGTCGATGGTGCCTATGAAATTTGGCAGTCCGAAACGGGGGTCGTTTTGCCCTATCGCGAGGCCGGAAAGCTCGCCCTTCGCCTCGCGCCGCACGACCTGGTCTGCTTGAGACTGTTGCCCGGGCCCGGTATTTTTGCGGATGTCGATCTGACCGTGACGGACGACATTGTCGAGGTGCTGCCGCTTGGCGACGGCTGGTCGTTCCGCACCGAAGCGAATGGCGCGGCCGTGCCCGTTTCCGTCGATATCGGCTGGCAGGCGCAGGGTTTTCCCGCCTTTTCCGGAACGGGCGAATACGAATGCCGTTTCAGCCTGACGCAGGCGGGCAATGCGCGGCTCGATCTACCGGGTGTCAGCGTCGCCGTCGAAGCCGATATCGACGGGCGGGCTTGCGGAAGGCGGGCGCGTTCGCCGTTCCGGATCGATCTGGGCTGGCTTTCGGCCGGTGAGCATGCAGTGCGGCTGCGGGTCAGCAACACCGCTGCGAATCGATTTTATGCGGGAACACCCTTCGCCGGCGAACCATGGCCGGACGAAAGCGGCTTGACGGCACGACCGCAACTGATCTTGTTACGCTCGCGAGAGACTTGAGGAAAACCATGCGTGGACATTCAACCATCCCCCTGTCGAGCGCCTGGAACAGCTGGTCCACACGGCCGGCCGAGCTCGTCTACCGGCCCCTGGGTTTCAAGGTAACGCCGGTCCTTTATTCCAGCCGCCTTCGCTGGGCGAGCCTGATCGAGCCGCGCAAGGATACCGTGCGATTCGGCCGCCATTGCATCGGAAACCGCCTGATCGAGCTGGAAACAGAGCTTGCCGGCACGAAAATTTCCTTTCGCGCCGGCGCGGTCGATCCCTTCGTCATGCGCGGCAGCTGGTCTGCCTCGGCGTTCGGCGAATGGGGCACGCGCTTCTGGCTGACACTTGCCGTCTCGGCCGAAAGCGGCGAGATCGTCCGTTACGATCATGAGGCCGGCGTGGCGCTGATCGAGATCGACCGGCGATTTCTTGCCGTGGCAAGCGCGGATGCGCCGATCCAGGTGACCGCCCATGAGACGATCGAGGCGCTTTGCTCCGATTTCGAGACGAACGGTTATTTCTACACGGCAACACGCGGCGAGGCGGCGCCGGTCATTGCGCTGCGCTTCAACATGGAAATGATGCGCTCCGGCGCCTATGGGCTGGCCGTCGCCGACAGCGCGGCGCTGGCGATCGAAAAGGCCAGGGATGCCCTTGCCCGCCAGCCCGACGAAGTTCATGCCCTGCACAGCGGTCGCTTCGACGGTGCGCTGGATGCCGTGCGCGATATCGTCGGCTGGAACACCATCTGGGACCCGGTGAACAATCGGGCCTATACGGCGGTAACCCGCATCTGGAATCTCGGCGACTTCGCCGTCTGGTACAACGACCAGGCGTTTGCAGCACTTTTGTCATCCGTCTTCGATATCGATCTCGCCCGCCAGAACATGGCGGTGGCGCTGGCAGGCGCGACGCCGCAGGGCAATGTCGCCTGTATCGTCACCTCCAACGACGCCTGGGTGGATCGCAGCCAGCCGCCGACCGGCGCGCTGGTTTCCTGGCTCTGCTATCTGCGCTCGGGCGAACGGTCCGTGCTGGAGGCAAGTTACGAGGCTCTGGCCCGCAACCAGCGCTGGTGGCGCCAGAACCGTGATCCCGATGGGGTCGGGCTGATTTCCTGCGGCACCGGCGATGTCGGCGGCGGCCTCTACAAGGGCACCGTCTTCGGGGCGCGCAACGAGACCGGCATGGACAATTCCGCCACCCATGACGAAGCGGTCTACGATCCGAAGACACGCACGCTTTCGACCTTCGACCTCGGCCTCAACTGCGCGCTGGCGACCGACGCGGAAATGCTCGGCAAGATCGCCGCCGTGCTGGGAAAAGAAGCGGATGCCGCCGAATTCTCGGGCTTTGCGGCCCGCAGCCGCGAGCTGATCCGCACCGAACTCTGGGATGACGAACGCGGCATTTTCGCCAACCGCCAGCGGACCGGCGGCTTCGTCCGCTCGCTGTCGCCGACCTCGTTCTATCCGCTGGTTTGTGGTGCGGCGAGCCCGCAACAGGCGGAGCGGTTGCTCGCCCATCTGGCCGATCCCTCGACCTTCGGCGGTGCGTTCCTGCTGCCGAATGCCACCCGCGACGATCCGGCCTTCGCCGAAAACGTCTATTGGCGCGGGCGCATCTGGCCGAACGTCAATTACATGGTGTGGCTCGGCCTCAGGCGATACGGCTTCACGGCCGAGGCGACGGATCTCGCGCAAAAAAGCTACGACCTGTTCATGCAATCCTGGCGCAACGATCGCATCGCGGCGGAAAATTACAATGCCACGACCGGCGAGGCGATGGACCAGGGCGATACCGATCCGTTCTATATCTGGGCCGGGCTTTTGCCGCTGATGGCGGCGGAGGAGACCATCGGATTCGATCCGTGGCGGGGTTGGACGCTGACCAATGACGGGCAAGACGTTTCCGCCGGCCCCTTCCTGTCGCCGCGTGGGCCGGCGCAGGTGGAGATTGCCGATGGCATCCTGCGGCTATCGCAGAGCGAACGCCCCTTGCTGTCCACGGATCTGCGGGGCTCACTGAGCGCCCTCACCTTCGGGACCGGACATTTCGGCTGCGTGCTGGATCAAGGGGCGGCGGACGGCACAATGCTGTCACTGCATCACATCGGCCTCGACGACGTCATCATGGCCCGGCTGGATGATCGCCACCTGTCTGCCTTGCCGGCAGACAATGGTGTGTGTTTCGACCTGACAGGGGCGAAAAAAGGGGCAAGTCTGGCGATCTGGCATAGGTCACCGGCCTCCCAAACGCCCGCTTGACAAAGAAAGGACCGCCACCCATAATCGTTTGTATACAAATAAAATGAGTGATCTTTCCTGGCTCATCCGAGCCGTCCCGAGAGGAATGCGGGACATCGCATGGAGCGGGGAAGAGATGGTGGAACAGCCGTTTTCGTAACATTCGCCTGGAGCGGCGCAAAACGGTGTCTAAGAGGGAGCTTTCTATGAAAATCACACGTCGTCAAACACTCGGACTCCTTGGCGCCGGCGCCTTCGCCGCCACGGCTCCGCTGCCTTTCGCCATGCGCCCGGCCCGGGCGGCCACCAAGATCACCGTGCTCAACTGGCAGGGTTACGGCACCGACGAGAAGTGGGCGCTCGAAGCCTTCCAGAAAGCCACCGGCATCGAGGTCGTGCACGACTATTTCAGCTCCGAGCCGGAAATGCTGACCAAGCTGCGCACCAATCCGGGCGCCTATGACGTGGTGCTGATCAACAGCGCCCGCACCCAGCAGGCCGCCAGCGAAGGTCTGATCGAACCGATCGACTTCTCCAAGGTGGCGAATTCCGCTGGCCTTTCGCCGGAACTGCGGGATCATCCCAACATCAAGTTCGAGGACAAGACCTACGGCGTGGCATGGGTCTGGGGCATTACCTCGCTGGCGATCACGGAAGGCTCCGCCAAGCCGGATAGCTATGCCGCGCTCGCCGATCCGGCGCACAAGAACAAGGTGGCCTTGTTCGACGACGCGGTGACCTCGGTTGCCATCGGCGCGCTTCTGACCGGCCAGGACATGAACAATCCGTCCGATCTCGACGCCGTCAAGGAAAAGCTGAAAGGCTTCAAGGACAACGTCAAGCTGCTCTGGTCGAGCGAGGACCAGTGGAACAAGTCCTTCGCCGCCAAGGAGTTCGACCTGTCCGTCTACTGGTCGGGTGCGGCCGTGCGCTCCAAGCGCAACAGCAACCTGCCGGTTGAATTCGTCGTTCCCAAGGAAGGCGGCATCGGCTGGCTCGACAATTTGTGCATTCCGGTCGGCGCACCCAATGCCGATGCCGGCCTGGCCTTCATCAACTACATGATCGATCCGGATTTCTACGTCGAATGGGCGACCAAGATCGGCGCACCGGCTTCGGCCAATGCCGCCGCCATGGAAAAACTGCCGGCCGACGATCTCAACCGCAAGATCCACGACCCGAGCTACCTGAAGACCATGACGATTCAGTCGGCCCTGCCGGACGATCGCCGCGAGGCCTTCAACAATCTCTGGCAGGAAGTCAAAGCCTTCTATGCCGGCTGACGCGATCATTCGTCCCGCAGCTTCGCCGTCCGGCGCGGCTGCGGGGCACCGCCTGCCGTCCTGGTTCGCGACGGCGGCCCTGCTCATGCCGACCTATGGCTGGCTGCTGATCGCGGTGTTCCTGCCGCTTTGCACCATGCTCGTCTTCAGCTTCATGAATGCGACGCCCATGGGCCGTGCGCCGATCGTCTTCACGCTGAAACACTACAAGGCCTTCATCACCCAGCCCTATCTCGTCGGCATCGCCTGGGATTCGCTGGTCATCGGTTTCTGGACGACCTTCCTGTGCGCCGTGCTTGGCTTCTTCGCCGCGCTGGCGCTGGCGCGGGCGACGATCGGACGGGCGCGCGAGACGCTGCTGATCCTGATCCTGCTGCCTTTCTGGACCAACGGCCTGGTGCGCGTCTTTTCCTGGACCATGGTGCTGCGCGAGGGCGGCTTCCTCGATACGCTGTGGCACGCCCTGCTGCCCGAGGCCGGCTCCATCGGCTTTCTCTATACGCGGCCGGCCATCGTCCTCGGCCTGGTGCACGGCTACCTGCCCTATATGATCCTGACCTGCTACATCGCGCTGGTCACCATCGACGACGCCATCATCGAGGCGGCGCAAAGCCTCGGCGCGCGCTGGTGGACGATTTTGACGCGCGTGCTGGTGCCGCTCGCCCTGCCGGGGCTGACCACCGGCGCCATCCTGACCTTCGTGCCGGTGATCGGCTCGTTCATGGAGCCGCGCATCCTCGGCGGCCGCGTCGGCGTCACCATGGGCACCGTCATCGAGGACCAGTTCACGCAGGCGTTCAACTGGCCGCTGGGTGCTGCCCTCTCCTTCACGATGCTGGCGGTGATCCTGGCGATTTTCGCGACCTTCTCCGGCGTCTTGCGCCGCAACGCGGGAGGCGTCGCATGAAGGCGCTTGCCCGTTTCTACCTGTTGGCGATCCTCGTCTTCCTCTACCTGCCGATCATGGTGATGATGGCGATGGGGTTCAACGATTCCGCGCTCTACGAATTGCCCTTCCGCTTTACGACCCGCTGGTATGTTGCCCTTTCCGGCAACGACCAGCTGATTTCCGCCGGGATCAATTCGATCGTCATCGCGCTGATCACGGCGGTTCTCGCAACGCTTGCCGGCACCATGGCGGCCGTGGCACTCGATCGGCGCGCGGTGCGCGGTCGCACGCTGCTGCAGCTTCTGCTCCTGCCACCGATCGCCATTCCGTGGTTGATCACCGGAACGGCCATGCTGGTCTTCTTCTTCTGGACCGGTATCGGACGCGGCATGCATGCGCTGCTGATCGGCCATGTGGCGCTGGCGATCCCCTACGTCGTTCTGGTCGTGGGCACCGGCCTCAGGACGATCCGCTCCGACCTGGAAGAAGCCGCCATCAGCCTCGGCTCGACGCCGCTGCATGCTTTCTTCGCGGTGACGCTGCCGCTTCTGACGCCCAGTATTCTCGGCGCGGCGTTGTTCGCTTTCGCGGTGTCGCTCGACCAGTTCGTAATTTCCTATTTCCTGTCGACGCCCGGCTTCGCCACGCTGCCGGTGCAAATCTATTCGGCAATCCGCAAAGGCTTTACGCCGGAGATCAATGCCATCTCCACCATCCTGCTTGTCGGCTCGATGAGCGTCATCGTCGTCTTTGCGATCTTTGCCCGCCCGGGAGGCGCCCGTGACAAACGTTGATATCACTTCCGTCGCCAAGACCTACGGCCAGGTGCCGGTACTGGCCGACATCACCACGCATTTCGCCGAGGGCTCGTTCACCAGCTTGCTCGGGCCGTCCGGCTCGGGCAAGACCACCCTCTTGCGCATCGTCGCGGGCTTCATCACGCCGGACAGCGGCAAGGTCGCGATCGGCGGGGCCGACGTCACCGAGACACCCGTCTACGCCCGCAACATCGGCATGGTCTTCCAGTCCTATGCGCTGTTCCCGCACATGACGGTGGCGCAGAACGTCGCCTTCGGCCTCGCCCGGCGCGGCATTCGCGGCGCGGAAGCCAAAAAGCTGGTCGACAGGGCGCTGGACATGGTGCGGCTTCCCGGTTTCGGCGACCGCCGCCCGAAACAGTTGTCCGGTGGTCAGCAACAGCGCGTGGCGCTGGCGCGCGCCGTCGTCATCCAGCCGAGCGTGCTGCTGCTCGATGAACCGCTTTCGGCGCTCGACCGGCGCCTGCGCCAGGAAATGCAGGTGGAGCTGAAGCGCATCCAGCGCGAAACGGGCCTGACGACGATCTTCGTCACCCACGACCAGGAGGAGGCCCTGGCGCTGTCCGACAACGTCGCCATCCTCGACCGCGGGCGCATCGTCCAAATCGGTCCGCCGGCGGAGGTCTACGAGCAGCCGAAAACACGCTTTGCCGCCGAATTCCTTGGCGATACCAATTTCTTCAAGGGTGCCGTGTCAAACGGCGCTCTGCAACTCTCAGACGGCACCAGCTTGCGGACGGCCGCGGCCCTGCCCGGCAATGCCAAGGCGATGGTCGCCGTTCGGCCGGAAAAAATGCAGATCGTCGGCGACGGAACGGAGGTCGAGGGCGCCTCGAACCGGATTTCGGCGCGCATCGACCACGTCATCTATGCCGGCCCGGCCCTGACCTATGTCCTGACCGCGAAGGATGGAACGTCGCTGAAGATCTTCGCCCAGAACCGGACGGGCACCATCCATCCCGAAGGCAGCGAAGTGACGCTTGCCTGGCATCCCGCCAACACCATCCCGATGGAGGACGCCGCGTGAGCACCGGCAACGGTACAGGAAAAACGCTGCATATCGTCATCGACATGCAACGGGTGTTTGCCGAGGAAACGGTCTGGCACACGCCCTCGATCCGGGACATCCTGCCGAACGTGCTGGATCTTTGCGAGGCGTTCAAGGGCCGGACCCTGTTTGCCAAGTTCATGTTGCCGGAAACGTCGGCCCATGCGCCCGGACGCTGGCAGACCTATTACGAGCGCTGGTCGATGCTGACGACATCGCAGCTCGATCCGGCCTACCAGGATCTTGTCGCGCCGCTCGCGGCGCTGTCGCAGCCGGAAACGGAAGTCGAAAAATTCACCTACTCCATATTCAAGGCACCGGGTTTCAACGAACGCCTGAAAGCGGATGGCATTGATCAACTGATCTTCAGCGGCGTCGAAACCGATGTCTGCGTGCTCGCCAGCGTCTTCGGCGCCGTCGATGCAGGCTTCCATGTCGTCGTAGCGTCCGATGCCGTCGGCAGTTCCGAGCCGGTGGCGCATCAGGCGGTGCTCGACCACGTCTTGCCGCGCATGCCGGACCAGATCGATCTGGCCACCACGGCGCAGATCATCGCAAGGCAAGTGTGACGGGCTGACCGCTTCGGCGCCATGCCGGCACTCGGTTTTCCCGCAAGGCATTTCTGCCATCAGCCTTGTCTGCCGGCCCGGCATGACCGCCCTGCCTTCCGGGAGAGCCGGCGACTGATCTCTCGTTATTTCCGGGCTTCACGTCGCCCTTCAAAATCGGAATTGGAGACCGCGTAGGCCGGCTGTGGCTATATGCGCCTGCGCATCACCACCGTCGCGTTTGCCGTAATCCTGCCAGTCCAGACCACGCTCGCGGACCGCATTCAAGCGGCCTTTGTTGATGACAGCAGCTCGCCCTTCCATTTGTTCAGCGCCCGGACGACCTTTTCGGAGCGTTCCTTGAACTCCCCATCGAGCAGGGCCTGTGCATCCTTGGCCTTGCCGGCCAGCGCCAGTTCGAGGACCCGGGCGGCACATTCATGGAATTCTGCATGCACCCGCTTGTTGACCTTGTAGGGCATGCCCAGCTTGGTCTGCGCGTCGATTTTGGAGCCGTGCAACCATTTACCAAGGGCGCACTGGTCATCGCAACGGACAACGCTCGGTTTGAAATCGCTGGACGCGGTCGTGATCGCGGTCTTCAGCTTCATTTTCCATGTGCCATGGGCGCCGATACCAGCGGTGATTTCCTCAACGTAAAAGGATGTGCTCATTTCAATACGACTCGATTGCTATTGCGGAGCCGTTCGGCGAATGGCGGAGACCGAGCGGATGTGGAGAACATAATCGCAGTCAGTTAATAATGATTTAGAGCTACGGCGAATATATCGGACGATCAAAAAATTGATGAAATTGATATTCTACAATTTTGCGCGCGCCTAATTTTGATGATCTGAAAATCACGCTTAATACATACATATCCAGATTTAAAATCAATGTTGATCTTGGGAGGCAACGAATGTTGGCGCAACAATACGATGACTGCGACGCAATTGAATTTCCCCATGAAGAAGAGTAACTTATCGGATCGCCGACAATCGCGGCATCAGGCCGTTGATCTTGCCGGCAGGGCATTATCGTTCATTATGCTCTCTGTATGGGAGATGCCCCAAATCATCGACAACAACGGCGAAATTGATACTCGGGAAAGCATTCCGCCGCCGAGAGGACTCGAAATGCAGGTCGAGCCATCCGGCATTGCTGGCCTCGTGGACTGCGCTCCTCGTCATGGTCGCCTCAAGACCTCCCGATCCGATTGAATTCGACTCCCGTGAGTGTCTGCACCGGCGAGAAGGATCGTCGTGGCAGCATTCGCCTGCACACCACCGTCAACACCGGGTCGACGATCGGATCGATCGCCACAAGCAGAATGATCGCCACCTCTACCGGCAGGCCGAGCGGAACGAGGATCAGCGACATCATCGAAAGCGCAGCCACGCCCGGAGCACCCGCTGCGGCAAGCCCCGCGAGAACCGAGGCCACCAGAACAAAGGCCATCTGGCCCGCGTCGAGCTCGACGCCGTAAAGATTGGCAAGGAACACAGTGGCAATCGCGAAATGGAACACCGAACCCGGCGGATTGAGCGTGATGCCGAGCGGCATGACGAGATCGACCACATGGCGATCCAAACCGAGGTCGGTCTTCAATCCGCGCAGCGCCGCCGGCAGGGCGGCAAAGCTGCTCGCGGCTCCGAAGGCCACGAATGTCGCCTCGCGTAAAGCCGAAACCGGGCGCCGGAAATCGCCGCCAAGCCGCCACCAGGCAGTGAGCAGGCAGATGAGCACGAGGGCGAACCCGCCGGCATAGATCAGTAGCACGAGCTTGAGCAGGGCGCTCAGGATTGGCAAACCGATAGCCGACACTTGGCTGTAGGCGAGGCAGAAGAGCCCGGCCGGCAAGAGGTAGACGAGCCAGCCGATGATCGTCATGAGCGTCTCATAGACGCTTTCAAACAGGAAGATCGCCCGCTCGGACTTGTCGCTGTCGAGCGAGCCGAGCGCCACGCCGAACAGCAGGGCGAAGAACAGGATGGCGAGCATGTTGCCGCTGCTGAAGGCCAGGAAGATGTTGTCGGGAACGATGCCGATGGCGATATCCTGCAGGCTGGCCCCGTTTGTCGTCCCGCTCGCCGCCTCGGCGCGAAAGACGGCCTGGCCGATCACCTGCCGCGCCCCATTCTGGAGATTGGCGCCCGGCTGGCCCACTTCGCCGAGAAACAGGCCGAGACCGCCGGCAAGCAGCAATCCGGCTGCAAACAGGCCTGCGAGCCGGCCGACATATCGGCGCGCCGAACCGCTGGAAAAAAGCTTGGCGAGCCCCATGACCACTGCCGAAAACAGCAGGGGAATGACGCACATCTGCAGGAGCCGCAGGTAGAGATGCCCCATGAACTCGACAAGCGGCGTCGCGCCCGCATCGAGCCATCCGTAAAAGCCGCCTGCAATGAGGCCGGCGAAGACACTACCGGGGTGCAGCAGAACGGTGGCGAGGCGACGCCTGGCGGTTTCAATCATTGGCGAGGCCCTTGTCGGAAGAATAGAGATAGGTGTCCAGCAGAGACGGCAGGAAACCGCTCTCAGCGATCTTGCCCAGATAGAGATCGATCCAGGCTTTCAGGTCCTGGTCCTCCCGGCGCATCGCGATGGCGATCGTGTCCGGATGGCCGGCAAGATGGAAAGGCCGAAGATCGAGCGAGCCGGCCGGATCGGCGTGACGCCAGTTGCCGATCTCGATCTCGTCATACATGAGCGCGACCAGCGCACCGGCCTTCACTGCGGCGAGCATCGTGTCCCAGTCGGCGAATTCCTCCATCTTCGCCTTCGGGAAATCCTGGCTGAGGAAACCGACATAGGAGGTGCCGCTGATGACGCCGATGCGCGCGGTGGGATCGTCGAGCAGCGTTGCGACCGGAATGGCGGCACTGGCCGCCCCGCGCGCAGCGGCCAGCTTGGCGAATTCCAGCCGGTTGATCAGCATGAACTGTCGGACGCTGACATAGCTGCGGCTGAAGCTGACGCGGACCGCCCGCTCCAGCGTATCGCTGAGCAGGCTGACGGCGATGTCGGCATCTCCCGCCCGCACCTTTTCCACGACGCCGTCGAAGGTCGTCGCCGACCTGTCGAAAACCACTCGCACGCCGAGTTTGGCAGCGATGTCGCGTGCAAGGCTCGGATCGATGCCGGCGAGATTGCCGGCATCGTCCGTGTAGAAGAACGGCGGCACGTCCTCGCCGAACATCGCGACGGTCAGCACCCCCTTATCAAGGATACGCTCGATCGCGGAGTTAGAGGCCGCCACGGATGGCATCGGCCTTGAGAAAACGAGAGCGGCCAGCAAGGTGATGGCCGTTATCAAAGCGGGTCTGCGGAACATGATGGCAGAAAGGAAACAACGCTGCATGGATCTGCTCAGACCTTCGACTCTTTCGAAAAGAGAGGCCGTGGTTGTCCTGATCCAGCCTTGCGGCGACAACAGCATCCAGTCGGCCGCCGCCCATATCATGCAGCAGATCATGAAGCTCAGGGCCAACAGCGATCCTTGCATGCTTTGCTGAACCACAAGCTCGCCCCACAGGGCAGAAGCGCCGGCGAGGATGGCAGGCGCGCGGCTTACCAATACCAAATCCTTGAAGAAGGCACCGGCTCGCTCGGAGACGAGCGCATCCCGCGACACGACCGCGCAGTTCGCCGCACTGCCGAATTTTCCGACTGCGTGCAGGGCGCCCGCAGACGCGGCCAGCCATGGATTTCCCAGCATGACCAGGCCGATACCCAGGATAATCGCGCCGATGCCGGAAAGCACATCGCCCCATTGGTTGAGCCCCGGAACAGGCGGCGGACCGTGCGACCAAGCCTTCGTGTAGACGATCCCGCCCCAGAAAAATACGGCCGTGGCGACAGTCAATGCCGTGGCGGCGGGGCTTCCCGCGACATGCGCCACGGTCCGGCCCCATAGCGTTGTGTCCGCACTCCCGGAAGCCTCCATGAAGAGCGCGACAACAAGTCCAACGACAAAGCCCAGAACATTACCGAGATTGTAGAGCATGCCGGGTTCCACCGCGCGAATGCCCGCGCTGCGGAGGAAGCCAGCCGATTGCGTTTCAGCCCCGATGCTCCTTTTGACGCTATCGTTCATGGCCTCATCCCCTGTCGTCCACCACGAGGTAAATCGATCTGTTGTCTCCTCGATGGCCGATCCCGCTGATCTCCCTTATGAGCTTGCGGCGAATGGCCGTGACATAGTCGAAGGGCCGGTCCGGCACAGCCACAAACGCCCAAGGGCCGCCAATGACCATCTGCCGGAAATAATCCGCAAGATCCGACGTCACGCCTTGCTCTTCACGCGCAAGGACGATGCCGTTGATAGTGTAGCCCTTCTGGACAACGCGATCCCTGGCCTCGGCGACAGGCAATCCATCATTGTTCGTTCCGTTGGAAGACACGTCGATGATCTTGCGCGTCGCCTCACCGGGGAAGTGATCAAGCAAGAAGCCAGAGGCTTCGAGAGCAAAGGACAACGAGGTCCGCCCGCTGCCGATACGCTCTGAGCCGTCATCGGCACGGTGCATGATCTCGTCAGCGGCGATGTTCGCGTCACCGTCATCGCACAGCCGGGTCCACGGAAGCACGGTACGCGTCGAACCGACGCTGGACCATTCGATATACGTGACGGCGATGCACCCGACGAAGCCGTCCCGGATCGCGGCCTTCACCTCCGGCGAACGCAATGCCTCTGCATGGCCGATCCTCTGCATCCTGGCCTGATCCACATCGATGGACGAAGAGACATCCGCCGCCAGGACGATCGCGGCATCGACGATCATCTCCTGAGACGGAACCTCGCTGTCCGCCGCCACCAGCGGGCAGGCAACAACAAACGGCGCCAGCGTGCCGATGAGCAGGCGGAGCAGATAAGCGCCGTACCGGCATTGCCAGCGCGCCAACGCGTTGCCGGGAGATTCGTCGTGGTTCCCACCGAATGGAGCCGTCCTGTCGATCATGCGCCCCTCCCGCGCCGCGCCGACGCCTGGCCTTTTTAAAATAGCCAACAACCCTTTTCCGGAATGAGTCATTTTCTGCCCGTTCACTGGAACGACAGAGTATCTGCCAAACGAAATCGCAGAAAATCCCTTCCGCAATAACGAATACTGCAGATCGTCCAAGTCATTCTGAAAAACAGTTATATTATCTGTATCTGGACGCTAGCATTGTTGTGATTATTCAATCCAATGCCGATGCCGCATTATATTATGCAACACTACGCCGGATTCTTATGGCTGAAGCTTTATTCGCTCCGCGGCATGAGATGGCAGTCGAGAATACCCACGACGACGCGATCACCAAAGCACAGACCCTGGACCTCCGCGACCGGCCGACGACATTTGATGAGGCCGGCTCTCTCCACATCGAGATGCAGGACGCTCGAGCCGCCGTGGAAAGCGATATCGACGATCTTCCCGGTCGTGATGAAGGCGCCCGGCCAATGCGCCTTCAGCGTTTCGATGTCGTTGCGTGCACGCACCACGATCTGTTCCGGCTGTATGCAGGCGGCCACCGGAGACCCCGAAGGGCCGACCGCAGGCGCCCTGGTACTTGCCGGCAAGGGCGTATCGAGGCCTTCGATCCGCACGGCATCCTTGTCGCCGTCACGCAGATAGGCCCCATGGAAAATATTACCCCGGCCGATGAACCGTGCCGCGAACTCCGTCGCGGGCATCGAATAAAGCTGCTCGGGCGAATCGATCTGTTCAACGCGGCCCTGGTTCATGAGAACGATACGGTCGCTCATGACCAGGGCTTCTTCCTGATCATGCGTGACGAGGATGGTCGTCTGGCGGGTGCGGCGCTGAATATTGCGCATATCGGTGCGTACGTCTTCGCGCAGGCCGGCGTCGAGGTTCGACAGCGGTTCGTCCAGAAGCAGCAGGTCGGGCATGAAGGCCATGGCGCGCACCAGGGCGACACGCTGCTGCTGGCCGCCGCTGAGTTGTTCCGGCTTGCGCTCGCCCAACCCCTCCAGTCGCGCCAGCGCCAGCATCTCCCGGACCCGCGCCATGCGCCGCTCCGCAGACCAGCGCCGCATGCGAAGGCCATAACCGATATTCTCGTTCACCGTCATGTGCGGAAACAGCGAGTAGTTTTGGAAAACCAGCCCGATATTGCGCCTGTTGGGCGGCAGATGATCTATACGCTCTCCGCCGAACGATATCTCTCCGCCATGGCCGGGGAGCAGGCCGGCGATCGTCTTGAGGGCCGTCGTCTTCCCGCAACCGCTGGGGCCGAGGAACGCGACGAGTTCACCGGGCTCGACATCGAAACTCAGGTCCTGCAGGGCGGAGACCTTGCCGAAGGACTTGCTGAGATGCCGGACCTGAACCTTCTGCCCCAACCTTCCGTACAGCATACCGTCATCCTTTCCGCGACATGGTGCTGCCCGCAAGGTAGCGCGCACCGACCGTCATTGCGACCAGCGTATGGAAGGCGATCCCGATATAAACGAGGATGGCCGACATTGCGATCGCCTGCGGCAGCACGCCACGGTCGACGATATCGGTGAAAAGCCGGACGGAGATCGGCGTCGCGCGTGGGCCGGCAATGAAGAGAAGCAGTTCGAACGCGACCAGATTTTGCACGAAGATGAACAGGGCCGCGATGGCGAGGCCGGGTGCCAGAAGCGGCAGGACGACCGTCACCACCGCCGTGACGCGACTAGCGCCCATCGTTACCGCCGCCTGTTCCAATTCTTCCGGTACGCCTTCCAGCAGGGCTTCCGTAAAGCGCAGGGCCAGCGACAGGCTGGTGACGGTTAGCGCAACGACGATCCCGGCGAAGCTGTTGGAGAGCCCCAGCGGAACGAACAGGGCCAGCAGCGCGATGCCAAGGGTAATGGATGGCACGGAGTCGGGCAGAAGTACCAGTGCGCTGACGAAGCGGCGTTCACGCAGGTTTCCGCGCACGAGCCCCCAGGCCGCCGGGATTGCCACGACGAACACAAGGGCCGTCGCCAGGAAGGCGCATTCGACCGTAAACCACAAGGCGCCCCAATAATCCGGGGGAACAGCCGCATAGGCGCTCAGCGACCAGCCGTCCAGACCGGAGGTCGACTTCATCCCTCCCTGAAACGAGGCGACGACAAGGAGGCCTATGGGAAATGCCAGCAGCGCCAGCATCAAAAGGACATAGGCCATCAGCGCGAGCCGGCCGACCGGGATGCCGGCCCGAAATCCGCCGCCCGTCATCGCCGGCTCCCGAACCGCGACAGGAAAAACTGGGCGGCGGTGGTAACGCTGACGGCCAGCGCGGTAACGATGATTGCCTGCGCATAGGCAAGATGGCGCTCCTGCAGCGAATACAGATTGTTGTAGATGAGCACCGACACCATGTAGGGCGTCCGACTGTTCAGCATGACCGGGATCGCATAGGAGGTGACGACGGTCGAGAAGATCAGCGCGGCCGCAGCGACCGTACCGGGAGCCGCGAGCGGCATGCTGACGGTCAGCACGGCCTTGAGCCTACCCGCGCCTAGCGTGACGGCAGCGTCCTCCAGTTGCGGATCGACGGTCATGAAGACGCCCGTCAGGATGGCGATGGCGATGACGACGCCGGCGTAGCCGAATGCGATCGCCTGTCCGGGCCAGCCAAACAGGATGAAGACCGGCTCGCTCAGGATGCCGGCGGCGATGAGCGACTTGTTCATCACGCCCGTATAGGGCGCCAGCAACAGCACTATCGCATAACCGATGACCACAAAAGGCAGCATCCGCGGCACGCTGATGACCGGGACAAGGACGCTCCGCAGCAAAGTGTGCCGGGCCAGGACGTAAGCAACCGGAAGGGCCAGGACAATCGACACGGCTGTCACGCCGGCTGCCATGACGATGGTGGTCAGCAGGGTGCGCGCGAAGTAGGGGCTGGCGAGCGACTGTACGTAATAACGAAGCGTGGGCTCGCCTGAGCGTTGATCGACAAGGCTCCAGAACAGCAGCAGCGCAAGCGGCAGGACGGTCGTTCCCACCGCGACCGACACGGCGGGAAGGGTGAAGGCGCGGTAGAAGTGGCGATCCCTCCATCGCCGAGCATCGGCCGGTTGCAGGACAGGCTCCTGCGATGCGACAGCGATGCCGGAGCGGTGGTTGCGTCCGGCGATGGCTCTCCCATCAACAGTTTCGATTTCGCTCGGTTCGTCCACCAGTTGTCCGATCGCTATTGTTGCTGCAGGACGATACGCCGATAGGCGTCGATGAATGCTTCTTTATAGGCGGGGTCGAGCACGGAGGCCCGAAACCGGTCGATCGGCACCTGCTTCGCCTTGGCTGTGAATTCCTTCCATTCCGGCGGCGGGTCTTCGCCCGTGAGCGGGATGCGGGCCAGGTAGTTCAGCTTCCTGGATACTTGCGCAGAAAAATCCGAATGGGCGAACTTGACCCATTCGATCGCGGCCAGCGGATTCTTCGTCACCGAGGTGACGACCGGCCCCGGCTGAACCGCGGTCACGGTCCCTTCCTTCGGATAGACGATGCGCAGCGGCAAGCCGTCGCGGATTTCCTGCATCGTATTGGCCCACCACCATGCCGAGGCAAGGGCCTCGCCGCGCGCCAGCAGGGGGCGGATCGTTCCGGACCCCTGCGTCATGGTCAGCGCGTTCCCGGCCCAGTGCCGCATCAGTTCGAGGGTCGGCCGTGCGGCCGCTTCATCGAACCTGCCGTCCTTGAACCAGTCGTGCCAGTCGGAACCCTGAACGAGCGCCGCGGCGGCGACCGCGCTGTAGCCGGCGCCCACCGACATCGCGGAATCGAAGGTGAAACGGCCCTTGAGCGCATCGCCGGGAAGATCGGTCCATCCCGTCACGGCGTCCTCCGGCAGCGAAGACTGTACGGCCAGGACGATCGCCGTCATGATGAACGGTGCGGCATAACCGTCCGCGTCCAGGGCGCGCATCGCCTCGGGATCGAAACGGGTCCATTCGGCGTCGCTGTAATGCGGCCTGAGCGGTTGCAGATAGCCGCGCCTGATACCCTCGGCCATATGCTCGGCGTAGAGAAGGTAGACATCGCCCGACGGGTTCGGCCATTCCGTCTGCAGCGTCGTCCAGGCGACCGGGACGGACCTTGTGACGATATCGACCTTGACGGCTACACCGAACTTGTTTTGGGTATATTGTGCAAATGGCTCGACCAGTGCCTCAAAAAGCGCCGAGACTCCCGGAGCCGAGTAGACGACGAGTTCCCCGCCGACATCCTCGCGGGCCATTGCGCCATTGGCCATGGGCAATGCCGAAAGCAGAGCCGCGCACAACCAGGTCAACCACCGCACGCGAAGCATATGCCGCCCTTTCCTGAGTTTTATATTCGCAAATATGCTGAAAATCTCAAAATATACTTATAAATCTCGGAAAAATAACGTATATCATAGACGTAACGCAGTATTTAATATTGAAATAAATCCATAGCGACTTGACAATCGGGTCGCCGCAGAATTCAGTTTCAAATAATCATATCTCGTGTGAGGGACGGACTCCAATGCCTGTGACGCATAAGATTATGCAGGACATGACCGGCTGATGGATACGGCCTGGCTGATCGACTTTCTGGCCTTGGCGGAAACGGGCAGCTTTTCGCGTACGGCCGAGCAGCGCAATCTTACCCAGCCGGCCTTCAGCCGGCGTATCCGCGCGCTGGAGGATTGGCTGGGCGCACCGCTCTTCGACCGCAGTATCGTGCCTGTCGAGCTTACCTATCCCGGCAGAGTTTTTTTGCCCGAGGCACGCAAGCTGGTCGAAGGCATCGAGACGGCGCAACGCATCGTGCGGGCGGCGGCCCAGACGGGCTCGACCTCGCTGGCCCTGGCAACAATGGACCTTCTTGCCGCCGGCTTCGCGCCGATGCTTCTCGGACTTGCGGGCGACGGCTCCGAGGAAACCGTCGTCAACGTCTCGGTCGTTCCAGCTCGCGATGCCAAGGCGATGCTGGCGCGTGGACAATGCCAATTGCTATTGCGCCACCATCACGAGGCTTTTCCTGTTCGGATGGAAAGCGCTGATTTCGCGCAGACGAGCGTCGCTCGTGACTGGCTCGTCGCCGTGGGAAGCCCCGACATCGTCATGCAATACGGGCCAGACGAGCCGCTCCGCCGCATCCCCTTGCTGGCGCATGATGAAGGAACGCTGCTCGGAACGATCTTCGCCGACGCCATCGCCGGCCCGCTGGCGCATGTCGGCTTCGATGTCGTATTCGTCTCGCAGTCGGCGGCGCTGCTGCATGCCATGGCGCTACGCGGGAAGGGCCTGGCCTGGCTTCCGCTCAGCCTGACGCATGACGACCTGCGGGAGGGGCGACTCCGGACAATCGCGGAACCGGGCTGGCGCGAGCCGGTCGACATCGTGCTGGTCCGTAACAAGGCGCCCGGTTCAAAGGTGCTGGAAGCGTTCTGGTCGATGGCGCTTACGCTCGACGCGAGCGCGTTCGGCCTGTTTGATCCTCAGCAAGCTCAGCCATGTTCGAGATAAAATTCGAGGGAGCCTGCACGTTCTCTCCACTCGATCTGCGCCGCTAAATATCCGTTTTGATCAAGCTGGTTTTGTGGTCCATTTTTGCTGTTTATGCAGGAGTTCGTGGTATTTGGCCTTGAGATCCGGGTTGCCTGTCGTTTGGAGCAAGACCCGAGAGCCTGCCAACGGCCTTTGCATGCAACTCGCCCAGTTCCGGCATCCCGAGACCAACGCCCTCCTGTTCGAGCGCTTTGTTTCTCGCGAGCGCATCGCCTCCGTGGGCGGATCGAGAAGGACTTCGGCAGCTGGAAGCGAAACCTCGGGCAAACTGTCGAGCTTCAATCTGCCGACGTAACACTGGAATATACTTGTCGACCTTCGAAGTAGGTTTTTAATACATGTGTTCCCGCAATCTCTTCAGAAGACACGGCGTAAAGATCGCGATCGAGTACGATCATATCGGCGGACATTCCGACTTCCAGCCTGCCTGTCCGTTCGCCTAGACCGATGCCTTCAGCTGGGTTACATGTCATCAGAGGCAACGCCTGATCGAGCGTAATGGCTTCTTGCGGCGCATGCACACCTTCATATTTTCGAGAGGGATCGCGGCGCGTCAGCAGTCCGGCAAGGGCTTTCCAGGGATCGATTTCCGGAAAGATCGTTAGCCAGTCACTGCCAAGTGCCATAGTGACGCCGGCTTCGAGCATGGTTCGGATCGGCCAGACTTTGCTGTATCGCTCGGCACCAACAACCCGTTCATGTGCGAGACTGGCATGGTTGACGAACCAGAGAGGCGGATTGAGGTCGGCGATCACCCGCAACTGCTTCATTCTGCCTATGTCTTCATGGCGCAAGAACTGGCCATGCGCGATATGATGCCGGGGGCCATCGTCACCATTTTCCCGACGCACCTTCGCCACGGCATCCAGCACGCGCGCAACGGCGGCATCGCCAATGGCATGGACCTTCACCCCCACGCCCTGCCGATCAAGGGCCGCTATTTCGGCAAAGAGCTCGTCGGGCGTCAGGTACATCTCGCCGTGTCCGCCGACACCCGGATAGGGGCTTATCATGGCTGCCGTTCTCAGCGACGGCACGCCATCGAGAAAGATCTTGGCATTTTCGGCAATCATATGGGGACCGCATATCTGCTTGCGTTTCTCAAGCATTTCTTTCGCTGCTTGCGAACAAACCGTGCTGCCATGCCTTGTGGCGAGCGTGAAGCCGGACCAGGCCGACAGCTCCCCGGCATCGTCCAATGCCCGGAAAGCGCGCAGCATTGCAGGCGTGGACATGGCGTCCACGAACCCCGTCATTCCAACCGAATTGAAATATTGGACTGCCGCTCGCGCAAGGTCGATCAATTCAATGTCGGTGGGCTCCGGGATGGCGGAAGTGACCAAGGACATCGCATGTTCTTCGAGAAGCCCGGTCGCCTCCCCCTGAACGCGCACGACGCGCCCCCCTGGAGGATCGGGGGTCTCGGTATGAATTCCCGCTTCACGAAGGGCGGCGTCGTTCACGAAGGCGCCATGCTGGCTGACGTGAAACATGAGAAGCGGACGGTCGCCGCTGGCTTCGTTGAGCCGCCGTTTGGCTTCGGGTCCTGCGGATTGGATGTAGCCGAGTGCCTGCTCCCCGTAAGAACCGCCGATCAACCAGCCTTCCTCCCTGCGGCTGGCAGCCGCCTGGCGCACGCTCTCGAGGATGGTATCGAAATCGTCGCCCGCATCGATCGGGAAGGAGCGCTGGCGCAGGACTATTCCATCGATCACGTGTAGGTGAAAGTCGAAGATGCCGGGCATGACGAAACGTCCGGCGAGATCCACCTCCTGCGTTTTTCCATCGACGAACCGCTGGAGATCCCTTGCCGATCCGACCCCCAGGATGCGCCCCCCGGCGTCGACGGCAAGCGCCTCCGCGACCGGCTGCGCGGGATTCATCGTTCGTATCGCACCATTGGTGAAAAGGCTTGCGGCTTTCGTCAATTCAGATCCCCTTAAACAATCACGCGCATGCGTGGTTCTTGAGCGGCGAAATCAGTCCAGCTTGCCACCCGAGCGGATATAGCCGTCGAGCGCCGTGTCGAGGGCGTGCTTGAAACGAGCGGCAATCTGCTCGATCTGTTCCAAGGTCGAGATCAGTGGCGGCGCAAAGGCGATGGCAGTACCGAGCGAGCGGCAGACGAGACCATTTTCGAAGGCATGGTTCTGGACACCGAGCCCGAATTGCAGGTCCGGTGCAAAAGCTTCGCGCGTCTTCTTGCTGCGCACGAGTTCGACCCCCCACATGAGGCCGACACCGCGCACTTCACCGACGAGAGGATGATCGAGCAGAGGATACATGAGCCTGCCCATGTGGTCGCCAAGGGTATTGACCCCATCGATGATGCCGTCTTCCTCATAGATACGCAGTGTTTCCACGCCAACGGCGCAGGCAACGGGATGGGCGCCATAGGTATAGCCGTGGCCGAAGACGCCGATCTTTTCGCTCTGCGCCTTCATCCCTTCATAAATCCGCTCCGACAGGAGGATTGCCGAAAGCGGCATATAGGCTGATGTCAATGCCTTGGCGCAGGTGATGATATCCGGCTGCATGTCGTAGGTCTGCGTTCCCCACCAGTTGCCGGTACGCCCGAAACCGGTGATGACTTCATCGGCCACAAGAAGCACGTCGTGCTTCTTGAGAACCTTCTGGATCTTCTCGAAATAGGTCTTCGGCGGCAACACGACGCCACCGGTGCCCATGGCCGGCTCCGCGAAGAAAGCAGCCACGGTTTCCGGGCCTTCGGCGACGATCAGCGCATCCAGTTCCTCGGCAAGGCGTGTTGCAAACGCCTCCTCCGTCTCGCCCGGCAGACCGTCGCGGTAAAAATGTGGGCAGGTTACATGCAGGAACCCTTCGAGCGGCAGGTTCCAGTCGCGATGCAGGTGCGGCAGGCCGGTAATGCTGGCGGAAGCGATGGACGTGCCGTGATAGCCGCGCTTGCGCGCGATGATCTTCTTCTTTTCCGGGCGTGCCTGGGAATGGAAATAATACCAGATGAGCTTGACGGCCGTGTCATTGGCTTCCGAACCGGAGCTCTGGAAGAGGACCTTGGACATCGGCACGGGGGCCAACCGCAGCAGGCGATCCGACAGTTCGATACCCGGCTCGGTGGCGCGATGGGCAAAGTTCTGGTAATAAGGAAGCGTGTCGAGCTGACGTGTCGCGGCTTCGACAAGGCGTTTCTCGCTCATTCCGAGCGCGGCACACCAAAGGCCGGACATGCCTTCGATATATTGCTTGCCGTCGTCGTCATAGACATAGGCACCCTCGCCACGCGTCATGATCGTCGGGCCGACCTTTTCGTGCAAGGCCAGATTGGTCTGGGGATGGATCTGTACGGCAATATCGCGCGCGCGAAGCGAGTTCTGAAGCATGGGTTTCTCCTGAGAGCAGGCTTTTCCGGCCTATGATGGTGACGAGTCCGCAGCACTCAGCCCGCGGTTCTCGGTTTCGATTTCTTGACGAATTGCGCGCCGACGAGAATGACGATCGAGGCGACGACAAGGATGGAAGAGATGGCAGCGACCGTCGGATCGACCTGATCGCGGATATTGGCGAACATGCGCTTGGTCAGCGTCGAATTGGCGCCGCTCGAAACGAATATCGACACGATGACCTCATCGAACGACGTGATGAAGGCAAAGAGCATGCCGGAAAAGATCGAGACCCTGATCTGCGGCATGGTGACAGTGAAGAAGGCGCGCGCCGGGGAGGCTCCGAGACTGCGGGCTGCGCGCTCCTGATTGAGATCGAAACCCTTCAGGCCATTGGTGACCGCGATCATGACGAAAGGGATGGCCAGTGTCGTATGCGCGAGGATCAGGCCGATGAGCGTGTTGTTCATGCCGAGCTTGGCGAAGACGAAGAACACGCCGATGGCCACGAAAATCAACGGCACCATCATCGACAGGATCAGCACACTGCGGATCACGAGATTGAACGGATTGGCCGACTTGAAAAGCCCGTAGCTTGCAAGCGTCCCGAAGATCGTCGCCAGCACCGTCGTCGCGCCTGCAACCTGGAAGGAAACCACGGCCGACTGACGCCATTCCGGCGAGGAGAAAAAGGCATCGTACCAGCGCAGGCTGAGCGCCCGCGGCGGGAACTCCAGATACTGGGATTCCGAAAAGGACATCGGAATGACGATCAGACATGGCACGATCAGGAATGCCAGGATGAGGCCGACGAGAATATAGAGCCAGAGCCGGTCGCCATGGGTGATCTGGGTCGAAGTGGCCGGAGATCTCAGCATCAGGCACATCCCTTGGTAACGCTTGCCGCATTGAGCAGCGCGTTGACGATCCACAAGATTGTGCCGGTGACGATGAGCAGAACGACGCTCAGCGCGCTGGCCGCACCCCAGTTTGCGAATTTGGCGATCATGTCGGCGATCTGCGTCGACCACATCGCCACCCGGCCGCCGCCAAGCAATGCCGGCGTCAGATAATAACCGAGGCAGAGCACGAAGATCAGCGCGACGCCGGTTGCAACGCCCGGCAGAGACAGCGGCAGAAACACCTGGCGGAACGCTTGTGCCGGGGACGCACCGCAATTCGACGCCGCGCGCAGGAGAATGGGATCGATCGTTTTCATCGACGCATAGAGCGGCAGGATGAGAAAGGGCAGCATGACATGGACCATGCCGATGACCGTGCCCGTGAGATTGTTGACGAGCGGCAGCGGTTCGGAAATCACCCCGAGATTGGTAAGCCAGGTATTGATCAGCCCCTGCCTCTGCAGCAGAACCAGCCATGCATAGGTGCGCACCAGAACCGAGGTCCAGAAGGGCAGGATGATGAAGATCATCATCACCTGCGCGGCCTTTTCCGGGATCTGCGACAGGAGGTAGGCAACCGGATAACCCAGAATGACGCAAACGATCGTGACGATCGAGGCCACCTTGAAGGTCGTCAGGAAGCTGTCGACATAGGCTGGCCGCATCAGCCGCGCGTAATTTTCCGCCGAAAGCGCGCCGGACGCATCGTAAAACGACATCCAGGCCAGCCAGGTGAAGGGAACGATCAGTACCAGCATGACGAGCACGAAGGCGGGCAATGACAGGCCGACAAAGGCAAACCCGGCCCGGCGTCGAGACCGTTGCAGCACATCCGCGTTGAGTTGCGGGACGGAGAAATGCGTATCTGCCATGGTCATTGCCGCGCCCCTTCGACGATGACGCTCGCTTCCGGTGTCATCCAGAGTGCCAGCTTGTCGCCAGGGCCGGGAAGCGGTGTGTTCTCCGCCCCCGTATGCCGGATGGAGATCTCGGTGCTCTGGGGAAGCTGGAGCGATACCATGTGGCTATCGCCCAGATAGGTGACATCGATGACCTGGCCTTCGATGCGGTTGTCCCTTTCGGCCGCACCCTGCCAGCGCAGCCGTTCCGGGCGCACCATCAGATAGATATCGTCGGCAGCTTTTTGTGGCGTCGTTCCCAGCCTGAGCGGCCGGCCGCCCAGGGTAAAATCCTGGCCGCTCCTCTCGACCGGCACGAAGCGCGTATCGCCCATGAAGCCGGCGACGAACTTGCAATTCGGCGCGTCGTATACGGTCTTCGGCGTATCGAGCTGCATGATCCGCCCCCGGTCGAGCACCGCGATACGGTCCGACATGGTCAGCGCTTCCTGCTGGTCATGGGTAACATAGACAGTCGTCATGCCAAGCGTGCGATGGAGGCGCTTCAACTCGATCTGCATATGCTCGCGCAAGTTCTTGTCGAGCGCGGAAAGCGGCTCGTCCATCAAAAGCAGCTTCGGTTCGAAAACGATGGCGCGTGCGAGGGCCACACGCTGGCGCTGGCCGCCCGACAATTCGTGGGTACGGCGGCCGGCAAGATGGGCCATATGGACTGTTTCGAGTGCCATCATGACTTTCGATCTGATAGCCGAAGCATTCACTTTACGCAACTTTAACGGGTATGCCACGTTGGCGAAGACATCCATATGCGGAAACAGGGCATAGCTTTGAAACACCATGCCGAGATCGCGCTTGTGCGGTGGCCTGGTGATGAATTCGGCATTGTCGACCAGCAGGCTGCCGCTGTCTGGCCGCTCGAAGCCGGCAATGACGTTCAGGAGCGTCGTCTTTCCCGAGCCGGAGGGGCCGAGAAGCGTCAGGAACTCGCCCGCGGCGATATCCAGCGATATTCCGTCCAGCGCCGTATAGCTCCCGTAGGCCTTGTAGATCTGGCGGATCGAAACTGCACCCGATGTCATTGCCGTTCTCCGTATGCGATCGACGTCAGCGAGACATCAGCAGGCTGTAGTCCTCGCGGACGAGGGCATTGTTGTCGCGCCACCAGTTCGCGTTCAGGAAGGTCTGCTTCTTGACGTTTTCCGGCGACATGTTCGACCGGGCCAGAACGTCAGGCGTGAACGTCTTGACCTCGAAGGCGCGACTGTTGGTCGGGCCGTAATAGGGCATCATTTCCGGAATGCGCGCCTGCACTTCAGGCGAGACGACGCCGGCAATGAATTTCTGCGCTTCGGCGACATGCTGGGAGCCCTTGAGGATAGCGAGGCAACCATAGCCAAGGATCGCGTCCTGATAGGTGAACTCGACCGGCGCGCCGTCCTTGATAACATTGGCGACGCGGCTCCCCCAGATCGCCATCATATCGACTTCCCTGTCCTTGATGAGCTGGGCCGACTGCGCACCGGAAGACCACCAGACGGATACGTCGTTCTTGATCTTCTCCAGCGAGGCGAATGCCCGCTTGGTATCAAGCGGATAGAGCTTGTCCTTGTCGACGCCATCCGCCATCAGGGCGATTTCCATCATTTCCGCCGGATAGGTGCTGAGCGCCCGGCGGCCCGGAAAATTCTTGACGTCCCAGAGATCCTTCCAGCCTTGCGGCTTCTTGTCCTTGTAGACATCCGTGCGCCAGGCCAGCACGACCGAATAGGTATTGGTGGCGATCCAGTTTTCGCCGAAACCGAGCTTGTCGAAGCCGTTCGTGTCGATCACGTTGTAATCGAGCGTTTCGAACAGGCCTTCCTTGCCGCCGACTGCGCATTCATCCGCCCCTATATGGACCACATCCCAGGTCGGGGAACCGGACTGAACCTGCACGCGTACGGCAGCCAGACCGTCATGCGTCTCCTCGCGCAGTTCGACGCCGGCAGCATCCGCGGCCGGCTGCCAGATCGTCTTGCGAAGGTCCGCCTGCAGATTGCCGCCGAACCCGGCAACCGTGAGTGTTGGGCTGGCCGCAAATGCGGAGGCCGCCGAAACAAGCATGGCCGCGCCGACAAGGCAGGCCGCTTTATGCCGTAATGAAATCATGTCCGCTCCTCCAGAAAACAGATCCTGCACCATCCCGTCGCTCCCCGACAGGCCGGCACGGTCGACAAGTCGACGGCCCCATGCCAATCTGGTTGACGAAATTAACTACATTGTTCACGTTGTCAACTATTTTGCGACAACATTTTGCGGCACTCGCCGCAACGACCCGAAATCGCATATGGATGGAGGACAATGACATGCCCCGAGAGGAAACGACGGTGCGCAACCGCGATCAGTTGAATGAAAATTCCGGAGACTACTTCGACAAGCGCCACGACAAGTCGGGAAAGGAGCCGGATATCCGCGATCTGTTTTCCTTCCAACTGCAGCGACTGGCCGGCCTATCGACGCGGATTGCAGCGCTTTCCATTCGACCGAAATATGGCATCACCCCGCGGGAATGGCGCGTTCTCGCAGTGCTCAAATATCTGGGGGAAGTGCCGCTGCAGGAGCTTGCAAAGCATAGTGGCCTGCTGAAAAGCCAGATGAGCCGCACGGTTTCGGGAATGATCGATCGTGGTTATATCGCCAGGACCGCCAACCCCGAGGATGGCCGCAGCATTCTGCTGAAGCTCAGCCCGGAAGGCCTCGCGCTGTCGCGCAGCATTCTAGACGATTCTTTTGAAAGAAATGAAGAAATGCTGGCAACCCTTAGCCATGCAGAGCAGCAGATCCTTCTCGAACTCCTGCGCCGAGTGACCCGCACGAGCAGCAAATATTATCACGAATTGCGCAGCGCCGCCTCCCAATCGGACCTGAGAAGCATTGACGAGGAATAGGTCGCAAGATTTTCAGGGATAAAATAGTTGACAATGTGAACAAATAAATCCATTTCTGTCGTCAAGCCGGATGGAGGTGGGGCATGGCGAACGAAATCACAATCTGCGAATGTTTTGCGCGCGACGGGTTGCAGCACGAGTCCGCCTCGATCTCCACTGCCGAAAAAATTGCCTTGATCGGCGCGTTTTCGGATGCCAGCTTTCCGCGCATCGAGGCGACGAGTTATAGCAGCCCCGCCCATGTCCCGGTCTTCGCGGACGCCTCGCAGGTTCTGGCCGGTATAGCGAGGCGGCCGGGCACCTGTTACAAGGCGACCTGCCCCAACCCCAGGGCAGTGCAGCGTGCGCTTGACGATCTCGACGCCGGCCATGGCGCCGATGAAATCAGTCTTCTCGTCTCCGCCACCCAGTCCCACACCCAGAGGAACCTTCGCACCACCCGGGAGGCGCAATGGGACAATATCGCGGAAATGGTCAAGCTTGCGGGCGACCGGTTCCGCCTGATCGGGGTCGTCTCCATGGCTCTCGGCTGCCCCTTCGAAGGCAAGGTCGATCCGGGAAGCGTCCTGGCCGATCTCTCCCGTTTTTCGGCGCTTGGCGTGAAGCATGTCTCGGTTTGCGATACGACGGGCCACGGCACGCCGACGACCGTCAGACGTCTTTTCGAACGCATCGCTCGCGAATTGCCCGATACGGTGCCGATCGCCCATTTTCATGACAGCCGCGGCACGGGCCTCGCCAATTGTTATGCGGCCTACGAGGCGGGTTGCCGCTGGTTCGATAGCGCCATCGGCGGCGTCGGCGGCCATCCGGCGCAGATCCAATATGGCGAAGGTTTTACCGGCAATGTCGCGACCGAAGACCTCGTCAATCTGTTCGAGGCCGAAGGGATCGATACCGGCATCGATCTCGAAAAACTGCAGGATGCATCCCGCCAATGCGAAGCCGTCCTGAAGCGTGAACTCTTGAGCCGGGTCGCACGCAGCGGCTTTGGCCATCTGGCAGCATAGGATCAGGGCATGACCGAGCCATCTTCCGTTCTTTTTGTCGAGAACCGTGACGCGGTTCGCATCATCACGATGAACCGTCCCGACAAGCTGAACGCATTGAATACCGCACTCACGCAGGCGATCCACGACGCACTTCTTGCCGCCGATCGGGACGCGGACATTCGTGCCATCGTGCTTGCCGGTCACGGCCGTGCCTTCTGCGCTGGTGCCGATCTATCCGAATTCGCTGCGCTGACGCCGGCCAACCGGGAACTGGTCGAAAAGCGCGCCGACCTGACGTGCCGGACGCAGGCAATGATGCAGAGCCTGTCGAAACCGGTCGTCTCGGCTGTCCAGGGTGCAGCCGTCGGCGGCGGTGCAGGCCTCGCCATCGGCTGCGACATGATGGTGGCGGCGAGTAATCTCAAATTCGGCTATCCCGAACTCAAGCATTCCATCGTCCCCGCTCTCGTCATGACCGGCCTTCAAAGATCGCTCGGGCGCAAGGCAGCCTTCGAAATGATCAGCCTGGGGCGCTTGATCGGGGCCGAAGAAGCCCTTGCGCTCGGCCTCTGCAACCGCATTGCTGCGCCGGAAGAGGTCGTCGAAAAGGCGGTCGACATCGCGCAGGCCTGGGCAGCGGCCAATCCGCTGGCCATGGCGGCTGCGAAGACACTCTATTATCAGGTCGCGGACCTGCCTTATTCCGAAGCCATGGCCGCCGGCCGTGAACTCAATGCCAAAATGCGCAGCTTCCGCGAGGAGGCGAAATGAAACCACTCGAAGGCATCCGCATCCTCGACTTTTCGCGCGTACTCGCAGGGCCGATGGCGACACAAATCCTCGCCGAACTCGGTGCCACGGTCACCAAGGTGGAACGACCCGGCGACGGCGACGAGTCACGTATCTTCGAGCCGCGCCTTCCAGGCGGCGAAAGCGCCTATTTCTTCGCTTTCAATCGTGCCAAGCGCTCGATGACGCTGAACCTGAAGTCGCCGAAAGCGCAGAAGATCGCCGCCACGCTTGCAGCGCAACACGATGTCGTGCTGGAAAACTTCCTGCCCGGCGACATGGAGCGCTTCAACCTCGGTTTTGCAACACTTTCGGCACTCAATCCGAACCTGATCTATGTCTCCAATACCGGATTCGGCCAGACAGGGCCTTACCGGGAGCGGGCCGGTTACGACACGGTGTTTCAGGCATTGTCCGGCGTCATGCATCTGACCGGCCATGCGGATTCGCCGCCCGCCAAGGCCGGCGTGCCGATCGCCGACCTGACGGCCGGCCTCTGGATCGCCATCGCCATTCTCACCGGCCTTGTCGGACGCGGCCGCAGCGGCAAGGGATGCCATATCGATCTGGCGATGATGGATGTGCAGGCAAGCCTGCTCGCCCTGGCGGCGGCACGCCTTTTCGCACTGGACGAGGATATCGGCCGCTCCGGTACCGAACATCCCGGTCGCGTCCCGTCCGCGGCCTTCCAGTGCCGCGATGGCGGTTGGCTGCACATCAGCGGCAGTGACCAGCATTGGGGCCGGCTGTGCGACGTGCTCGGCCTTGACGCGCTCGGCGCAGACCCATCCTTCGCCAAGAATGCGGGACGATTGGCCAATCGCAAGCGGGTGATGGACGATATGCGCACTGCAATTGCTGCGCGCGAACGAAAGCCGCTGGCCGAAGCGTTGCGCGCGGTCGGCATCCCGGCAGGCGAAGTCAATACGACACGCGAAATCCTTGACGACCCGCACATGCAGTCGCGCGGTGTCGTGGGAACATTCGATCACCCCACGGAAGGCACCTTCAGGGCACTGCGCACGCCGGTCAGTTTTAATGGATTCGATTCTCCCGAGATCGGTTGTCCACCATTACTCGGCGCCGATACCGACACCATTCTCAAACACGAAATGAACCTCGACGACGCCGAAATCGCGACGCTTCGGGAAGAAGGAGTGATCGGATGAGCCTCGATGCCGTATCTGTCACACAGGAGGGGGCGATTGCGCGTGTTGTTCTCAATCGCCCGGAATCGCGCAACGCCGTCAATCTGGACATGTGTGTCGCGCTGCGCGAGACATTCGAGACACTGGATCGCGATCAGGATCTCCGCGTCATCCTTCTTGCGGCCAATGGCCCGGTTTTTTGTGCAGGCGCCGATCTGAAGGAGCGAAGCGGCAAGGACGAAGCCTGGGTGATCGCTCGCCGGCAGGCCTCGTTTGCCGCCTACGACGCGATTGGCCGATGCGGCAAACCGGTCGTCGCCCTGACACAGGGCCCGGTGGTCGGTTCCGGCGGAGAGATTGTCATGAGTTGCGATTTCGTCGTGGCCTCCGAGAAAACCACGTTTCGCTTTCCTGAGCCGCAATGGGGCACGGTTGGCGCCACGCAGCGGCTGCAGCGGGCAATCGGCCGCATGAATGCGAAGGAACTGCTTTATACCGGCCGCACCATGCAAGTGGCAGAAGCCTATCAAAGGGGTCTCGTTTCGCGGGTCGTGCCGGCCGATATGCTTGAACAGGTCGGGATGGAGATTGCCGGAAGCATTGCAGCGGCGCCGCCACTCGCCATGGCCCTGACCAAACAGGCCGTCGATCTCGGGTATGAAACCAATCTCGGCAACGGCATCCGTATCGAGATGGCGGCAATCGAGCGCAATCTCGCCGATGGCGGCTGGCGCGCCGGTATCGAGAAATTTTCCGAGGCCGTTGGCGGCAAGGGCAGCAAATGAGCGATCTCGATCTCAAGGCCATTTGCCCTCTCACCGTTTCGGCCGCCTTGAGCCGGTCGGCAGCAATCGCGCCCGATGTCGAGGCAATCGTCGCGACGGGCGGAAGATTGACCTTCCGCCAGCTGGAGAAAAAGGTCGCCCTCGCCCGGGCCGCACTCGCCGCCGCCGGTGTCAGGAAGGGCGATCATGTCGGGCTTTGCCTCGGCAATTGCACGGAGTGGATTGTCATCTTTCTGGCGATCGGCTCGCTCGGCGCAGTCACCGTGCCGGTCAACACCCGGTTCGTCGCAGCCGAAATGGCATACACCTTGAAACAGTCCCGCGTTTCGACGCTTGTGACCTGTGATCGTTTCCTGAAGATCGATTTCATCGCCATGCTGCGGGACATTTGCGCCGGTGTCGATTCGGCCCTGCCGCATGAGACCCTGCCCGATCTGCAACGGGTTCTGGTAATCGGCGACGACGTACCGGTCGCAGCGGTAAGCTGGCGCGACCTCTGCAATTCGGACCTGAAGCCGGTCGCGCCTTGCGACGAACCCGACGACGTGCTGCTGATCCAATATACATCGGGCACGACATCCTTCCCGAAAGGCGTTCTGCTGCGCCATCGCAACATACTGCCGAATGCCTTCTTCTCCGGACTTCGTATGGGCCTTCGACCAAGCGACCGGTTCCACAGCGCCCGTCCGTTCTTCCATGTTGCCGGCACGACGCTATCGATCCTTTCCTGCCTGCAGCATGCGGTCACACTGGTCAGCATGGACCGTTTCGAGCCAGGCGAGGCACTAAGGCTGATGGAGGCGGAATGCTGTACGCATTTCTCCGGCAACGACACGATGGCGCTGATGCTCCTGAACCATCCGGATCTGCCTTCCCGCCGGCTGAATTTGCGTGGCGCATGGCTGGCGGCTTCACCCACCATCGTTCGCCGCGTCATCGACGAACTCGGTGCTCGTGAATGCGTGGTCGGGTACGGACTTTCCGAGGCCTCGCCCAATGTCGCGCAATCCTGCTGGTGGGAGCCGGAAGATCTGCGGGTCAGCGCCGCCATGCGGGTGCAGACCGGCGTCGAGGTCCGCATCCGCACCGAAGATGGGCGGAGCGCCGGCCCGGACGAACCGGGTGAAATCCAGGTGCGTGGCTGGAACGTCATGAAGGGTTATTTTGACAAGCCGGCAGAAACCGCGGCCACGCTTTCTGCCGACGGCTGGCTTTCGACCGGTGATCTCGGGGCAGTCGATGCATCCGGGCGGCTGCGCTTCATGGGTCGGGCGAAGGATATCGTGCGCGTCGGCGGCGAAAACGTCTCCCCTGCCGATGTCGAGAACGTGTTGCACCAGAACCGGTTGATCCGCCAGGCTGCGGTGGTCGGTATTCCGGATGAACGGCTCGTCGAGGTCACGGCCGCATTCGTCATCCTGAACCAGGGCTGCACGACGACGCCGGCGGAAATCATCGATTGGTCCAAGCGGGAAATGGCGGGGTTCAAAGTGCCGCGCCACGTCTGGATCGTGGACGATTTCGAGGCGATCGGCATGACCGCCAGCTCGAAAATCCAGAAGAAGCAGCTTGCCGCCCATGCGCGCAAGCTCGCGGGGATCGAGGATTGATTGATCATGCGTATCGAAACGAATGTCACGAGATTGCTCGGCATCGATCTGCCGATCATTCAGGCCGGCATGTCCTGGGCCTCGTCCAATTCGGCCCTGCCGCTGGCGGTCTCCAATGCGGGCGGTCTGGGCGTCTTGGCCGCTGGCCCGATGTTTCCGCATCATCTTGAAGAAGCGATCGACGACATCAAGGCCGGAACCGACAGGCCTTTCGCCGTCAACCTGCCGCTTTACCGCAAAGGTGTCGATGCGATCATCGACATTCTGCTGGAAAAGCGCATCCCGGTCCTGATCGCATCGCAAGGCGGCCCGAAGAAATATCTCGACCGTTTCAAGGCTGCCGGCACGATCTGCCTGCATGTCGTATCCGGTGAGGTGCATGCCCGAAAGGCCGCGGACGCCGGCGTCGACGGCCTGATCGCCGTCGGCGGCGAAGCCGGCGGGCATCCTCCGCCGGAACTCGTTTCGACGCTGGTGCTCGGCCGCGCCATCGCCAAGGCGGTGCCGGATATGCCGCTGATCCTCTCCGGCGGCTTCGCGGACGGTCATGGACTGGCGGCGGCACTTTCGCTCGGCGCAGGCGCTGCGCAATTCGGTTCGCGTTTCATGATGTCGTGCGAAGCGCGGCTGCACCCGGCCTATCAGGATCTTTTGGTCAAGGCGGGTGTCAGCGATACGATGGTTGTTGGCCGGGGCTTCGGCGTTATCCGCGTCATTCGCAACCAGTTTGCCGAGGGAATGGCGAAAGCGGAAGCGGAAGGTCTTTCCGACGAAGACCGCAAGGCGCTCTTCATGGCCAGTTCGCTCAAGGCTGCGGCCTTTGACGGCAATGTCGAGGCAGGCAAGGTCGAGGCAGGCCAAAGTACCGGCCTGGTTTCCGACATCCTGCCCGCCGCCGAAATCATAGCCCGCATCGCGAAAGACTACGCGCAGGCACTCTCCGACCTGCCGAAAACCTGTTTTTGATAGCACTCTCAAGGAAGCAAATCATGCTGGATAAGCCGCTGCTGATCGACGGAACATGGCGCTCGCCTTCGGGCAGCCGGACTGCCGAGGTCAAGAACCCCGCCACCGGCCAGTTCATCGCGAAACTGCCGATCTGCGAGCGCGCCGATCTCGATGCCGCCCTCGCTGCGGCCGCCAAGGGGTTCGAGATCTGGCGCAAGATGACCGCGCTGGAGCGCTACCGCATTCTCCTGCGTGTGGCGGCGATCGTGCGTGAACGTGCAGAGGTCATTGCCCAGCACATGGTCCGCGAGCAGGGCAAGCCGCTGGCGGAAGCGCGCGGCGAGGCCAATGCCGCGCCGGAACACATCGAATGGCACGCCGAGGAAGCACGCCGCATCTATGGCCGGGTCATCCCCTCTCGCGTTCCCGGTGCCCACCAGATGGTCATCAAGGAACCGGTCGGCCCCGTCGCGGCCTTCTCCCCCTGGAATTTTCCGATCAACCAGCTTGTGCGCAAGGTCTCCGCCGCATTGGCTGCCGGCTGCTCGGTTATCGCCAAACCGCCGGAAGAAACGCCGTCCGCCTGTATCGAACTGGCCAAGGCGTTTCAGGACGCCGGTGTGCCGAACGGTGTCGTCAATATCGTCTTCGGCGTTCCGGCCGAAGTGTCGGAATATCTGATCGCCTCGCCGATCATCCAGAAGATTTCCTTTACCGGTTCGGTTCCGGTCGGCAAGGCGCTGGCTTCGCTGGCCGCCTCTCACATGAAGCGCTCGACGATGGAGCTAGGCGGCCATGCCCCCTACATCGTCGCAGACGATGCCGACGTCGCGGCCGCCGCCAAGCTCGGCGTCATGCTGAAATATCGCAATGCCGGGCAGGTCTGCGCCGCCCCCACCCGTTTCTACATTCAGGATAGCGTCTATGACAGCTTCAGGGAGAGCTTCGTCGCCGGCGCCAGGGCGCTGAAGGTCGGCGATGGTTCTGCGGAAGGGACCCAGATGGGACCGCTCGCCAATCCGCGCCGTCTCGATGCGATGGAAATGTTCGTTGAAGATGCAGTCGGCGCCGGTGCCAAGCTTGAATGCGGTGGGCGACGCATCGGCAATGCCGGCTTCTTCTTCGAGCCGACCGTCTTGTCCGACGTACCAGAAGATGCACGCATCATGAACGAGGAGCCCTTTGGCCCGGTAGCGGCGCTGGTACGCGTCGGTTCCGTCGATGAAGCGATCCAACGCAGCAATCGCCTGCCCTTCGGCCTCGCCGCCTTTGCCTTCACCCGCTCGCTGGCGACGTCGGACCGTTTTGCCTCGGAGCTTCAGGCCGGTATGGTTTCGATCAACCATTTCGGCATTGCCGCTGCCGAAACGCCCTTCGGCGGTATCAAGGACAGCGGGTATGGCAGCGAGGGCGGTGCCGAAAGCCTCGACGGTTACCTGACGACGAAATTCGTCAGCCATATCGGCGCCTGATCCCTTGCCTTCCTCGCGCCGGCTTTTCGGCGCTTGACTATTAGCGATCGTTAACGAAGGATGTTCTAAGGGATCAGGCAATTGGGGGGGAACATGCCGCTGCCGAGTTATCTCACACGCGTTTTCATGGGCCATACCATAGGGGAAAAACAGGGTTTTCGCGACTATGAATGGGACCGTTCGGTTGCGGTGGATATTGATGGCGATGGTCGCCAGGAAGTCATCGTATCGGGTTTGCAGATCGGCGTGGGGAACGCCCGGACAGAGAGCCGCCCATTGCTCGTTTTGTCTTACGACGGCAACGGGTTGGTCGATGCGACCGAGCGGTTTCTACCGGATAAACCAAGCACGATCCTGACGCGGAACTTCATCGTCGCCGACTTCAATGGCGATGGCATTCAAGATGTCTTTGTGAATAATCACGGCACCGAAGGCACCGACCCCTTTCCCGGCGAGCAAAACCGTCTTTTGCTCTCGACCGGCAATGGCACCTATAGCGATAAATCTGGAAACCTGCCGCAACTCACCGATTTCAGCCATGGATCAGTTGCGGCGGATTTCGATGGCGATGGTGATGTCGATCTCTACGTCAACAATCTCGGCGAGGATGATAACACCGGAAGTTACATCCTCCTCAACGATGGCAGCGGTCGTTTTGGTGCACCGATTTTTTATGGCCGTGACGACCATTTCTCCGACAACACCAAGACGTTTCTTTCCTCCTATCACGCGAACCTGATGGATGCGGATGCGGATGGCTTGCCCGATATCTATTTCGGGCAGACATCGTCGTGGAACAACGGTCCCGTTTTTGCCGGTTTCAGCTACCTGAAAAACGACGGCAAGGGGAATTTTACCCTGATTTTCGATGAAGAGCTTGGCAGAAATGTCCCCTCGCCGTCCTCGATCGATAACAGTTCCGAATTTACCGTTTCAGGCGATGTCGACAACGATGGCGATTTGGATTTGTTGGTGTTGTGGTCCATACACGCGCCAGCCAATGGAACGTTCATTCAATATCTGCGTAATGACGGCATTCAGGGCTACACGGATGCATCTATGGAAATCGCCGGACAGGCTGGCGGGCAGATGCTGGAAGCTCATGGCGGGCAACCCCTACTCAATCTTGTCGATCTGGAGGGTGACGGTGACCTGGATATCGTCTTCAGCAATTATAACGAAAGCTTCACAGGGCAGGTCACGTTTTGGTTCGCAAATGATGGCGCCGGCCACTTTTCACGTATTGACGAAGACCTTTTCCCTGCGACTGAATCCTATGAGTTTGCCGATGTGAATGGTGACTGGATAGCTGACGCGGTCTATGCCGTTGCCGACTGGAATCCGCCGCCGGACTTGACTATCAAGGGGCCACCGAGCGGCAACGACTATGCCGCTGTACAAATAGCAGTCATCAACGAGGCTGTATCCAGAACAGGCTGGCAGACAAACGATCGCATTGCGGGTGGGAATGGCAATGATTCCCTAACTGGTTTGGGCGGGAACGACCAGCTAAACGGTAATGGCGGCCTTGATACCGCGATCTACCGCGGAGCGCGGGAAGACTATGATGTGGGACGGTCGGCCGGGAACACGATCAGCGTTTTAGACAAGATTGCAGGTCGGGACGGTTCAGACACGTTGTTCAATTTTGAACGGGTGCATTTCTCAGATGGCACTCTCGCTTTCGATACTGCAGGGGCGGCGGGCCAAGCATATCGCATCTATCAAGCAGCTTTCGACCGTACGCCTGATACCGCCGGGCTTTCACATTGGATCAAGGCAATGGATACCGGCATGAGCTTGCAGAGCGCTGCCGATGGTTTTGTCTCCTCCGCTGAATTCCAGGCACTTTATGGGACAAACGTGTCTAACCAAGCCTTTGTCGAGCAACTGTATCAAAACGTGCTCGGTCGTGCGGGAGAACAGGCCGGCATCGATTTCTGGACCGGCCGTATGGCTGCCAACGTTTCCCGGGCGGAGGTGCTGGCGGGATTTTCAGAGAGCGCCGAAAACATTGCCGGCGTGGCCCCGGCAATTGCCGATGGCATCTGGTACGTCTGATGTTACTGGACAACTTTTCCTGAAAGGAGCAGATTTTAAAGGAGAGTGCGTTGATTTTTGTTCGTGACCGAGCCAACCTGCAGCGACTCCGCCCAGGCAACTCCTGACGTCACCCCAAACATCGCCGTCACTGCGGCTATCGATATTGCTTTCATTTTACTCCTGCTATTTTTTAAATGATTTTGCCTTAACGGGCTCCGCTGCCCTGGCGACGATACCTGCGATAGCCCGATGGAGATCGAGTGCGAGGTGGATATGGGTGCGCAGCAACACGACCGCGGCGCCGACGTCCCGATCAAGCGCCGCCTGCATGATCTGCGTGTGGGGCGCCAAGGCGAGCACGTCATGAAGCATGGCTTCGGTCTCGCCTTCGGATTTCGGCGGACGGGAAGGGCTGACGACATCGGGATGGAAGAGAAGCGCCTGATGATGCCGCTGCAATTGCTCGAATAACTGATCCTGAAAGGATTTCAGCCAAGACGACCGTGCCGCGGCCGCAAGACGCCGATGAAAACCGTCGTGTACGTCAATCCAACGCAACCTTTCCTCGACGTCATCGCTGCCGATAGGCTGCGGACAACGCGAAAGATTATAGTGGGCGGCAATAATATTTGCTTCCCATTCCATGCCTCCATGGACGATAGCGTCCTCGAGAAGGGCGCATTCGACCGCCTCGCGCGCCAACTCCAGATCCTCGAGCTCCCCGAAGGATACGGCGGCAACCCTGTAGCCACAGTTTGGGGCGGACGAGATCGTCAGGCGCGTTTCCAATGTGACGTCGGCGGCAACCCGGTCCGGCTCGCTGCCGCGCGGCAGGGTCCAGCCGGGCAAGGCAGCGGCGAGCGCGAGAAACGGGACGACGAGCGAATCCATACCCGCGAACTCATAACGTTCGTGCGTTTTATGGCATCATTTTCTCAATAAATGCACGCATTGTCTTTCGCACATTATGACTGATAATGCTCGCTTATCGGTCTTAACACTATTTTATCAAGAAATGCGTTTTAATAAAAAAGAGGAGAAGAAACCGCGCGGATTTCTTCTCCCTGTCAGCGATAAATGCAAAAATACGACTTTGGTGCACCCACAACCGGCAAGACGCGGCCGGATGTCAGCCTGCGTCTGTTGCGGCCAGAGCATGGCCGGCAGCCTTTTCGCCGAAGACGGAGAAGAATTCGGCGGCGAGCTTTTTTGCGGTGGAGTCGATCAGTCGGCTGCCGAGCTGGGCGATCTTTCCGCCGACGTCGGCCTTGACTGTATAGGTGAGGATGGTGGCCTGCGGGCCGTCGGCGGTGAGCGACACGTCGGCGCCGCCTTTGGCGAAGCCGACGAGACCACCTTTTCCTTCACCCGAAATGGTATAGGAATGCGGCGGGTCGAGGTTCGAGAGCTCGACGGCGCCTTCGAAGCGCGCCTTCACAGGCCCGATCTTCAAGACGACCGTCGCCGACATCTCGGTGTCCGACGCCTTATCCAGCCGCTCGCATCCGGGGATGCACTGGCGCAGGATCTCCGCATCGTTCAGCGCCCGCCAGACGACCTCCACCGGCGCCTCGATGCGCTCGCTGCCGTTCATATCCATGGTCATTCCTTTCCGACTGAGATTGGGGGATTTCGGCCGTCGCGCTGGCCGCGGCGGCGGATCTGGGTGATTTCCGCAAGCACAGAGAGGGCGATCTCCTCCGGCGTGATGGCGCCGAGATCGAGCCCTGCCGGCCCCTTGAAGCGATCAAGGATCTCCGCGGCGACGCCGCGGTCCACAAACGACTGACGCAGGGCGGCCATCTTCCTGCGGCTGCCGACGAAACCGCAATAATCGGCCGGGATCGACAAGGCGGTCTCGGCAGCGGCCTCGTCTCCCTTGCCCTGGGTGGCGATGACGACGTAACGGAAACCGCGTTCGGCCGGCGCCAGCGCAAAGCCATCCACCAGCACGTCGGCCTCCGGCATCTCGGCAAAGTCGCAAACGGGCGCGGCGAGGGTGACGTGGTAATCGAGCTTCCGCGCCAGGTCGGCGATGGCGGATGCCACCGGGCTGGCGCCGAGGATCAGGAGCGGCGGCCGCGGCAATACCGGCTCGATGAAGATATCCATGCTGCCCTGGCTGGGGCACATGTTGCGGGCAAACCGCACGCCGTCGCGGTTTTCCCCCGGCTTGACGCCGAGCGTCGCCAGCAGGTCCTCCGGCTGGACGGAAACGAGGCGTGTCCGGCCATCGGACAGGGCTTCCCGTGCAGCCTTCAGAACGGCGCCACGGGCGCAGCCGCCACCGATCCAGCCGGCAACGATGGTGCCGTCAGGCCGGATGACCGCCTTGGCACCGGCCTTGGCAGCCGTGACGGAAATGGTGCGGACGACGGTGGCGAGCACGAAAGGCTCTTCGGAGGATTTCAATCGGGAGGCAAGTTCGAGGACATCGACATGGGCGTTCATCCGGGCCTCCATCACAGTTTCGCAAGATAGGGTTCGAGTGCCGCCAGGCTTTGCAGCGTGTTGGCAGGCGCATGCAGGTCGACATAGGGCAAGGCTGCCCGTATGCCGCGGGCTTCGGGCGCATATCCGTCCCAGCCGGCCATCGGGTTCAGCCAGAAGATCCGCCGGCAGCGGCGGCGCAAAGCAGCCATCTCCCGGCCCAGTTGTTCGGCATCGCCGGTTTCATATCCGTCCGAGACGATCATCACACAGGTGCGCGAATGGATGACGCGGGCGGCGTGCCAGCGGTTGAAGATGGCGAGGCATTCGCCGATCTTCGTGCCGCCGCCGACACCCTGGGCCATCATCGACAGCCGGTCGAGCGCCCGCGCAGCATCACGCTCCTTCATCGCGTCGGAGACATGGGCGAGCCGCGTGTGGAACAGGAAGGCTTCCGCCTCGTGGAACGCGTCGAGCACACCATGGATGAAACGCAGGAAGACGCCGGTGTAGAGGCTCATCGAACCGGAGGCGTCGAGCAGCATCACCAGCCGCAGCGGCTTTTCCTTGCGACGACGGTGAAACAGGGCAACCGGCGCGCCGCCATGGCTGATGTTGCCGTGGATGGTGCGGCGCAGGTCCAGCCGCTCTCCCTTGCTGCGCATCTGGTCACGGCGCGTCAGGCGCGTGCGCATCACGGCTGCCAGACGCGCCGCCAAGACATGCGCCTTCTCGATATCCTCAGGCTGGTGGAGCTTGCGAAAATCCGTCGCCGCGATGTTTTCGACCACGGACGCGCCTTCCATCCGTCCTTCGCCGGCCGCGTCGTTTTCGCCGTTCTCGGCAGAGGGCAGCTGGTCTGTCGCAGCATCCGCACTGCGCGCAGCATTGTCCGGCAAGGATTTCAACGCCGGATTGCCGGAAGCCGAAGCATTGCCGCCGGACACCAGCGAGCGGGAGCGCACCCGCGTGCCGAGCCAGAAGGCGTCGAAGATGCCGTCGAAGGCCAGCCAGTCGGCCTTGCGGGCGGAAACCAGGTGTTTTAATGCCGCCCTGAGCAAGGATGGTTTCTCAGCATAGCCGGCGGCCATCAGCGCGGCAGCATCACCTGCCTCCTGCAGGCCGATGGCGAATGAGTTGTCGCGCAGGGTTTTGAGGAAGGCGGATAATTTTGCCGCCATCAGCTGCGAAACCTCATCCGCCTCGCCGGGTGTCATCGGCGCTCCGCAGCAGCTCATGCGACCCTCCCGATCAGTCGTTCGGTCACTTCGCGGGTGAAACGCGCCTTGTCCTCGCGGGTCTTGAGCAGGCACATCAGCGTCGCATGCACCGCCTCCGGCGCATCGGCGAGATCGCGAACATTAAGGCCGACGAGGGCTGCCGCCCAATCCAGTGTTTCGGCAACGCCCGGCACCTTGCGCAGATCCTCCTTGCGGATTTTTTCGACCATGCGGGCGATCTGCAGCGCCAGCGAGGCGTCGATCTTGTCGATATGGGCGAGGATGATGCGAGCCTCGCGGTCGACGTCGGGATAATCGACGTAATGATAGAGGCAGCGCCGGCGCAGGGCGTCGGACAGCTCGCGAGTGCCGTTGGACGTCAGCACCACATGCGGCACGGAGCGCGCCTTGATGGTGCCGAGTTCGGGGATGGAGATCTGGAATTCCGAGAGCAGCTCGAGCAGGAAGGCTTCGAACTCCTCGTCGGCCCGATCGATTTCGTCGATCAGCAGTACCGGCGACCTTTCCCGCCGGATCGCCGCCAGCAGCGGCCGTTCCAGCAGGAATTTTTCCGAAAAGATCTCGTCTTCGGCAAGCCCGGCCTCCCGGCCCTGCTGCGCCTGGATCGCCAGCAATTGCCGCTGGTAGTTCCATTCGTAGAGCGCCGCCGGCTGGTCCAGCCCCTCGTAGCATTGCAGGCGGATGAGCTCCGTACCGTGCACGAAGGCGAGCGCCTTGGCGACGGCGGTCTTGCCGACCCCCGCCTCCCCTTCCAGGAGCAGCGGCCGCCCCAGCATCTGCATCAGGCTGATCGCCGTCGCCAGATCGCCCTCGGCGATGTAACCGGCCTCGGCAAGCCTTACAGCGATATCGTCTGGCGAAAGACGCGCCGTCGGCGCGGCCCCCTCCCCGCATGCGGGAAGGGAAGCCGCATCGCCCGGCCCCGGATCGAAACGAGACATCGGTTTCGTCCTGGTCAGCCGAGCGCGCCGAGCGTCTTGGCCGCCTGCCAGTTCCGCCAGAAATCATGCGGCATCTGGATATGCGTCGAGCCGAGGAAAGAAAACGCGTCGTTGACGGCATTCGAAAACGCCGGGACGCCGCCGACATTGGGGCTTTCGCCGACCCCCTTGGCGCCGATCGGGTGATGCGGCGAAGGCGTGACGGTAAAATCCGTCTCCCAATGCGGCGTTTCCACCGCCGTCGGCAGGAAGAAATCCATCAGCGAACCGGTGACGACGTTGCCGTTGTCGTCGTAGCGGATCTCCTGCCCCATGGCGATGGCGAAGGCTTCCGTCAGTCCGCCATGCACCTGCCCCTCGATGATCATCGGGTTGATGCGGGTGCCGCAATCGTCGAGCGCGTAGAAGCGCCGGACCTTGTAGACCCCGGTATCGACGTCGATGTCCATGACGCAGATATAGGCGCCGAACGGATAGGTCATGTTCGGCGGATCGTAGTAGCTCACCGCCTCCAGGCCCGGCTCCATACCCGGCGGGATGGAATTATAGGCCGCCCAGCAGATCTCCTTCATCGACTTGAAACGCTCCGGCAGACCCTTGACACGGAAGCCGTCGATGTCGAATTCCAGGTCGCCCTCGTGGACTTCCAGGAGATAGGCGGCGATCATCTGAGCCTTGGCACGGATTTTTCGCGCTGCCATGGCGATGGCCGCGCCGGCGACCGGTGTCGAGCGCGAGCCATAGGTGCCGAGGCCGTAAGGGGCCGTGTCGGTGTTGCCCTCCTCGACCATGATGTCGTCGGCGGGAATGCCGAGTTCGGTGGCGATGATCTGCGCCCAGGTGGTTTCATGCCCCTGGCCCTGGCTCTTGGAGCCAACGCGGGCGATGCCCGCCCCGGTCGGATGCAGCCGGATCTCGCAGCTGTCGAACATGGCGATGCCGAGGATGTCGCAGTTCTTCGAAGGCCCGGCACCGACGATCTCGGTGAAGAAGGAGATGCCGACGCCCATGATCTCGCGGGTTTCGCCGCGCCGGAACGCTTCGCGTTTGGCCGCCTGTTCCTTGCGCAGGTCTTCATATTGCACCGTCTCCATCGCCTTGCGCATGGCGGTGTGATAGTCGCCGGAATCATATTCCCAGCCCAGCGCCGACTGGTACGGAAACTGTTCCGGCCGCACGAAGTTCTTCAGCCTGAGTTCGGCCGGGTCCATGCCGAGCTTCTGGGCCAGGATATCCATGCCCCGCTCGATGCAATAGGCCGCCTCGGTGACGCGGAAGGAGCAACGATAGGCGACGCCGCCCGGCGCCTTGTTGGTGTAGACGCCGTCGACCGCCAGATGCGCCGTCGGGAAGTCGTAGGAGCCGGTGACGATGTTGAAGAAACCGGCTGGCCATTTCGACGGGTCGGCGCAGGCATCGAAGGCGCCGTGATCGGCGAGCACATGGACGCGCAGGCCGGTGACCTTGCCCTCCTTCGTCGCGGCGATTTCCGTCGTCATGTGATAATCGCGGGCAAAGGAGGTGCTGGTCAGGTTCTCGATGCGGTCCTCGACCCATTTCACCGGCCTGCCGGTGACGATCGAGGCGACGGCGGAGCAGATGTAGCCGGGATAGGCGCCGACCTTGTTGCCGAAACCGCCGCCGATATCGGGGGCGATCACATGGATCTTGTGTTCCGGGATCTTCGAGATCAGCGCCACGACGGTGCGGATGACGTGCGGCGCCTGAAAGGTGCCCCAGATCGTCAGTTCGCCCTTGATCTTGTCGAAGGAACAGACGGACTGGCAGGTCTCCAGCGGCGACGGATGGGTGCGGTGATAGGAGATCATCTCCTTGATCGTCACCTCCGCCTTGCGGAAGGCGGCATCGGTGAGGTCCCTGTCGCCGACCGTCCATTCGAAGATGTGGTTGTGGTGCTTGCGGGGGCCGTGAGCACCGGTCATCTTGCCTTCGAGATCCTCGCGCAGCACCGGCGCATCGGCATCCATCGACTTGAACGGATCGACGAGCACCGGCAGCGGTTCGTAGTCCACCTCCACGGCGTTGACGCCGTCATCGGCGGCGTAACGGTCGGTGGCGACGACGAAGGCGACTTCCTGGTTCTGGAACAGCACCTTGCCGTCGGCAAGCACCATCTGCACGTCGCCGGCGAGCGTCGGCATCCAGGCGAGGTTGACGCCCTTCAGGTCGTCCGCCGTCAGCACCGCCAGCACACCGGGCACCTTCAGCGCCGCGTCCTTGTTGATCGAACGGATGCGCGCATGCGGGTGCGGCGAGCGCACGAAATCGCCATGCAGCATGCCGGGCAGCTTGACGTCGTCGACATAATTGCCGCGCCCCTGCGTGAAGCGGATATCCTCGACACGCTTGCGCTTGCAGCCCATGCCTTCGAGACGCGCCTCGCGTTGCTCCTTGGTCAAGGTCATGTCGTTCATTCTGCAGCCTCCCGGAATTCGACGCCGTTGATCTTGGCGCTCGCGTACTGGATCGCCTTGACGATGTTCTGGTAGCCGGTGCAGCGACAGAGGTTGCCGGCGATACCGAAGCGGATTTCCTCTTCCGTCGGGCTCGGGTTTTCCTGCAGCAGCCGGTGGGCACGCACGATCATGCCGGGGGTACAGAAGCCGCATTGCAAGCCGTGCATCTGGCGGAAACCTTCCTGCAGGGCGGACAAGGTGCCATCGGCATTGGCGATGCCTTCGATCGTGGTGATCGCCGAGCCGTTCGCCTGGACGGCGAACATGGTGCAGCTCTTCACCGACATGCCATCGATATCGACGGTGCAGGCGCCGCAATGGGTGGTTTCGCAGCCGATATGGGCACCGGTCAGCTGCAGGTTCTCGCGGATGAAATGGATGAGCAGCGTGCGCGGTTCGACGAGGCCTTCGACCTCGGCGCCGTTCACGGTCATCGTCACATGGGTTTTTGCCATTCGTTTCCTCCTCAGGCAGCGCGGGCCGCGGCACGCTTCAGCGCCCGCATGACCATGATGCCGCCGACATGTTTGCGGTATTCGACCGGCCCGCGGGCATCCGCGGCAGGCGACATGATCTCCTGGGCGCGTTCACTCGCCTTCTTGAGGGTATCGTCGTCCAGGCCGGTGCCGATCACGGCGTCTGCAGCCGCCTCGGCCAGCAGCGGCGTATCGGACAGGTTGGTGAGGCCGATGGAACAGCTCTCCACCTTGCCGTTCGCCATCGTCAGCATGACGGCCGCCGCCGCCGTGGCATAGTCGCCGACCTTGCGCTTGAGCTTCTCATAGGCATAACCATGGCCGGAAGCGGTAAAGGGAATGGTGATGGCGGTCAGCAGCTCGCCCGGTTCCAGCGCGGTGAAATAGGCGCCCTGGTAGAAATCCGAAGCGGCCACGTCGCGCACGCCATCCGGGCCTTCCAGTCGGTAGGATGCATGGAGCGTCATCATCAACGCCGGCATGTCGTTGCCGGGATCGCCATTGACGACATTGCCGCCGAGCGTGCCGCGGTAGCGCACCTGTGGATCGGCGATCAGCAGCGCCGTTTCCTTCAGAATCGGAAAGGCCGCAGAGACCTCCGGCGATGCCAGCAATTCGTGCTGCGTGGTCATTGCGCCGATCACCAGCCGGTCGGCCTCCTGGCGGATGCCCTTGAGGCTGGCGATACCGTGCAGGTCGATCAGGTGCTCCGGCGTTGCCAGCCGAAGCTTCATCATCGGAATGAGACTGTGGCCGCCGGCCAGCGGCCGCGCCTCGTCGCCGAGCGACGACAGAAGTGCGACGGCATCGGCAACCGTCGATGGACAGTGGTAGTTAAAAGCGCCGGGTATCATGGATCCTCCTCCCACCGCTCGCCGGCGTCTGGGCGGAGCGGTTCGGAAAGGTTCATCCCGCCGAGCCCGACGTTCAAGATGTGAGCCCGCAAGGCCTCACGAGGCGCGGGATTTCGCACGAAATGCGGTTTTCAGCGCACCAATTGCGTCAGGAGGGATGACCCATTTCGCGATCCGCTGTTGCTGTCGCCCCCTTGCGGGCCAGGCCGAGCCTGCTTTTCAGCTCGGCGATCTTCGCCCGGCTGACGGGAACGACATGCGGCGCCTGGCCGTCGAGCTCGACGACCGCGCCATCGCCTTCCTTGCGGATGAAGCTGATATGCGGCAGCGCGACGATGTGGCTGCGATGGACGCGCATGAAGGTCGCCGGCGACAATTGCGCCTCGGCTTCCGAGATCGACCAGGGACACATGCGGTCGCGACAGCCGTCGTGAATCAGCGTGTAATGGGCATCGGCGCGGACGCTGCGCACATCGACAGCATCGACGAAATGCGTGCCATCGGCGCCTTCGACCGGGATCTTCGCCACGGCAGGCCGCACGGTCTTTTCACGCTCGGTCGGCAGCGCTGAGACACTCCCCTCCCCTTCCCCCGCCGTCAGGGCCGGTGGCGCCATCGCCGGAAATCCGAGACCTGCCGACGGCAGGCGCGGCCTGGCCTCGGGAACGAGGAACAGGAGAAAACCCGCAGCAATGAGAAAACAGAGAAAAGCGACGATGATGGCAAGGACCTGCGACGAGGCGACCAGGCCGCCCGCCATCGCATGATGCTGCATCGGCTGGCCGCCGGCCGGCACTTCGAAGTGCATGCCGTACATGGCGGTATAATGCATGCCGGAAACGGCGATGCCGAAGGCAAGCGCGCTCAGCGCCAGACGCAATCCTCCCTGGCGCGCCAGATAGATGCGCAGCCCGCCATAGGCGGAACAGAGCGCCACGACGACGGAAAGGGCGATCATCCTGTCATCATGGACGATGACGAAATGCCCCTGGAGACCATGGATGCCGACATAATGCATCAGGATGATTCCCACGCCGAGCAGCACCGCCGAAGCCAGCACCCGCGCCGTCGACGGCTCGCCGATACTGACGAAAAACAGCGAAATCCCGACGACCAGCGCACAGATGAGGAAGGACACGAAGGTCGGCAGCACCAGATAGGCGCCGTCGAGGGGGATCGGCGCCGCCAGCATGCCGATGAAATGCATCGTCCAGATGCCGACGGCCAGAAAGGCCGCCGCCCCGGTCAGAAGCAGGCGACGGCTGGCGGTGGGTATGACGCGAATACGCGCGGCAAGGCCAAAACCCGTATAACCGCCCAGCACGGCAACGGCGACCGAAAGCGCCACCAGAAATGGGTCGTGTCCAGCAAACATCCCTATCGCAGCGCCCGGCACTCCTCTCCCAGACGCATCTCCTGCAGAAAAACTATGCGTTGCGGACGGGGTTGGCAAGCACGGCGGCTCGCGTCAGACGCCGTCCGACCTCCGGAGGAACACGGCCTCCTTGCAATGCCGCGCCGCATACACTTTTTAATGCATCGCAATATCCAAGCTCCCTTGACGCATCCGGCCTGAACTGATCTGGTGGACCAACCAGTATATAGGATGGCGTCATCTTCCAGCCAAAACAGGCGGAATGAAAAAACCGGACGCTCCACAGGCTGGCGGGACATGAAATCGGTGCGGGAGGGCGTCTGCGTTTGCGTGTTATGGTAATCGGCGCGGCTGGCATGATCGGCCGCAAACTGGTGGAAAAACTTGCCCTCGACAGCGAGGCGCTGGGGCGGGGGATCGAACAGCTGACGCTTGTCGATGTCATCGAGCCGCCGATACCGGCTGGCCTCGCATCGATCTCGCACGCTTTGGCCGCAGATCTTGCGGATGAAGGCGTTGCGGCAAGCCTCATCGCATCGCGACCGGACGTGATCTTCCATCTGGCCGCCATCGTTTCCGGCGAAGCAGAGGCCGATTTCGACAAGGGATATCGCATCAACCTCGATGGCACGCGATCGCTGTTCGATGCGATCCGCAACGAGGCGAAGCAGGAGCCCTATCGTCCCCGTCTGATCTTTGCCTCCTCCATCGCCGTATTCGGCGAACCTTTCCCGGAAAAGATCGGCGACGAATTCTTCACAACGCCGCTGACGAGTTATGGCACGCAGAAGGCGATTTCCGAACTGCTGCTTGCCGACTACAGCCGCAGGGGCATTTTCGACGGCATCGGCATTCGCCTGCCGACCATCTGCATCCGTCCCGGAAAACCCAACAAGGCCGCCTCCGGTTTCTTTTCCAACATCCTGCGCGAGCCGCTGTCCGGCCTGGAAGCGGTTCTGCCGGTGGACGACACCGTCCGCCACTGGTTCGCCAGCCCGCGCGCCGCCGTCGGTTTCTTCGTTCACGCCGCCCGGATGGACACGAGCCGGATCGGCCCGCGCCGGACATTGACCATGCCCGGCCTTTCGGCCCTCGTCGGCGAGGAGATCGAGGCGCTCGGCCGTATCGCCGGCCCCAAGGCCGTCAAGCTGATCCGCCGGGAACCGGATGCCGTCATCCGCAAGATCGTTTCCGGCTGGGCGACGGATTTCGACGCCCGGCGTGCCCGCGAACTGGGATTTGTTGCCGAGACCGACTTCGATGAGATCATCCGCATTCATATCGAAGACGAACTCGGCGGAAAGGTCTGGCATGGCTGACATGGAAAAAGGCGGCAAGGGTCGCATCGCTCTGGTAACCGGCGGCGGCACGGGCGTCGGCCGCGGCATCGCCACGGCACTGAGTGCCGAAGGATATACGGTCATCATCACCGGCCGCCGCGCCGATGTCCTGGAGGCCGCCGTCACGGAGATGAAGGCAGCCGGCGGACTGGCCCACGCCAAGATATGCGATGTCGGCGCGGCCGATCAGGTCGCAGCGCTTTTTAGCGCCATCGCCGAAGAATTCGGCCGCCTCGACCTGCTCGTCAACAATGCCGGTTCCGGCGCGCCGCCTATCCCGCTGGAGGATCTGACGGCCGAACAATGGAACAGCGTGGTCGCGGCCAATCTCACCGGCGCCTTCTTCTGCACCCAGCAGGCATTCCGTCTGATGAAATCGCAGACACCCCGCGGCGGCCGCATCATCAACAACGGGTCGATCTCGGCGACGACGCCGCGACCGAATTCGGCCCCCTATACCGCGACCAAGCACGCCATCACCGGCCTGACGAAATCGACGGCGCTCGACGGACGCAAATACGATATCGCCTGCGGCCAGATCGACATCGGCAACGCCGCCACGGAAATGACGGCAAAGATGAGTTCCGGCGTGCTGCAGGCCAATGGCGAGATCGCCAGCGAACCGACCATCGCCGTCGAGCATGTCGCCCGCGCCGTCGTCTACATGGCGAGCCTACCGCTGGATGCGAACGTGCTGACGATGACCGTCATGGCGACCAAGATGCCCCTGGTCGGCAGGGGATAAGAAGCGACCGTCACGCGGTTCCGGACAAGGCAAGGGAGAACGCCGCCGGAACGGCTGGACGACGTAAAGCGCGAGAATGGGAGGATTTTGCATGGCAGGCGTTGAGTTCGTCGATGTCAGGAAATCGTTTGGCGCCTTTCCGGTCATAAAGGGCGTCGATATCGACATCGCCGATGGCGAGTTCGTCATTCTCGTCGGCCCCTCCGGCTGCGGAAAATCGACGCTGCTCAGGATGCTCGCCGGGCTGGAGAACATTTCTGCCGGCGAAATCCGCATCGGCAGCCAGGTGGTGAACAGCCTGCCGCCGAAAGACCGCGACATCGCCATGGTGTTCCAGAACTATGCGCTTTATCCGCATATGACCGTCGCCAAGAACATGGCCTTCTCGCTGATGCTCAAGAATGCCGACAAGGCGGACATGGACCGGCGCGTGCAGGCAGCGGCCGAAATCCTCGGCCTGACCAAGCTGCTCGACCGTTATCCCCGCCAGCTGTCGGGCGGCCAGCGCCAGCGCGTCGCCATGGGCCGGGCGATCGTGCGCGATCCGCAGGTCTTCCTGTTCGACGAACCCCTGTCGAACCTCGACGCCAAGCTGCGCGTCGCCATGCGCTCGGAAATCAAGGAGCTGCACCAGCGGCTGAAGACGACGACCGTCTACGTCACCCACGACCAGATCGAGGCGATGACCATGGCCGACAAGATCGTTGTCATGCATGACGGGATCGTCGAGCAGGTCGGCGCGCCGCTGGACCTCTACGACCGGCCGACAAACCTGTTCGTCGCCGGTTTCATCGGCTCGCCGGCGATGAACATGATCAAGGGGAGGTTGGACAACGACGATCCCACCGCTTTCGTCGCAGCCGACAATACCCGCCTGCCGGTCTCTAACCCGCCAAAAGAAGCGCAGGGGAAAAACCTGGTCTACGGGCTTCGCCCCGAATACATGCGGCTGGACCCTGCCGGCCTGCCGGCGCAAGTGGCGGTGATCGAGCCGACCGGCTACGAAACGCAGATGGTGGTCCGCCTCGGCGGCACAGACGTCACCTGCGTCTTCCGCGAACGCATACAGGCGCGGCCCGGTGATATGATCCACCTCTCGATCGATGCCGGCCACGTGCATCTCTTCGATGCCGAAACGGGCCTGCGCCTGACCGGCTGACATCATGCCCGGCGGCGTGCGGCAAGGAGCAAGTGAGGAGGCTCTTTCGGACATGCCATCGGAACGGGACATCCGGCCCGCCGGAAGTCTCCATGCCGCATTCGTCGTGCGGGAGCGAATGCAGGAAAAAAGTCCCGCTTTCCAAGGAGGAGTGTGATGAGCATCAAAAGACGCAATTTTCTCGCGGCGTCGGCCGGCCTGGCCGGCATGGCCGGCCTCGGCATGCGCCCGACCTTCGCCCAGGCGGCCGAACCCACCTATACGCCGGAATCCGGCGCCAGCCTCAGGCTTCTGCGCTGGACGCCCTTCGTCAAGGGCGACGAGGACGCCTGGCTCGCCAACACCGCCAAGTTCACGCAGGCGACGGGCGTCGACGTCCGCGTCGACAAGGAAAGCTGGGAGGACATCCGCCCCAAGGCCGCGGTTGCCGCCAATGTCGGTTCCGGCCCGGACATGGTGATGTGCTGGTTCGACGATGCGCACCAGTATCCCGACAAGCTCGTCGACCTCACCGATCTCGCCAACTACCTCGGCGACAACTATGGCGGCTGGTATGACGGCGCCCGCGGTTATGCCACGCGCGACGACAAGTTTATCGCCATGCCGCTGACGGCGATCGGCAACGCCGTCGTCTATCGCGACAGCCATATGAAGGCAGCCGGTTTCAGCGAGTTCCCCAAGGATACCGCCGGCTTCCTGGAGCTCTGCAAGGCGATGAAGGCCAAGGGCACGCCGGCGGGCTTCCCGCACGGCAAGGCTGTCGGCGACGGCAACAACTATGCCCACTGGCTGCTCTGGAGCCACGGCGGCAAGATGGTCGACGAAGGCGGCAAGGTCGTCATCAACAGTCCGGAAACGCTGGCGGCGATCAACTATGCCAAGGCGCTTTACGAAACCTTCATTCCCGGCACGGAAAGCTGGCAGGATATCAACAACAACCGCGCCTTCCTGGCCGGCCAGGTATCGCTGATCGCCAACGGCGTCTCGGTCTACTACGCCGCGAAGAAGGACCCGGCGCTCGCCGAGATCGCCGCCGATATCCGCACCACCAACTTCCCGATCGGCCCCGTCGGCCAGAGCATCGAACTGCACCAGACGAGTTCTCTGCTCCTGTTCAACCACACGAAATATCCCGAGGCGGCGAAGGCCTACATCAAGTTCATGATGGAAGCCGACCAGATGAACGCCTGGATCGAGGGGGCCAGCGCCTATTGCTGCCAGCCGCTCAAGGCATTTGCCAGCAACCCGGTATGGACCGCCGATCCGATCCACGCGCCTTATGCCCGCGCTTCGGAAACACTGCGGCCGAACGGTTATGCCGGCCCGCTGGGTTACGCTTCGGCCGGCACCATGGCCGACTACGTGCTCGTCGACATGTTCGCGGTCGCCGTCACCGGCCAGATGACGCCGGAAGAGGCGATGGCGGAGGCCGAACGGCGCGCCAACCGCTATTATCGCGTCTGACATTCTCACATGGCATCGGCGGGAGAAACGCTCCCGCCGATGCAAACCCCGGATTTCAGCCCGGGGCCTGCCGCCCACCAAGCCGGAGGTGCTTATGTCAACCGTGTCCTCGTCCCGCGGGCCGATCGCATCGCTAATGCAGAACAACAACGTCGTCGGCTTGCTGTTCATGGTGCCGTCAGCGGTGTTCCTCGTCTGTTTTCTCACCTATCCGCTCGGCCTCGGCGTCTGGCTCGGTTTCACCGATACCCGCATAGGCCGGGACGGGATCTTCATCGGGCTGGAAAACTACGAGTTTCTCGCCAGGGATTCGGTCTTCTGGCTCTCCGTCTTCAACACCTTGATCTATACCTTCGTCGCCTCGGTCCTGAAATTTGCGCTCGGCCTCTGGCTGGCGCTGCTGCTGAACGAACATCTGCCGTGGAAATCCTTCTTCCGGGCGATCGTCCTGCTGCCCTGGGTGGTGCCGACCGTGCTGTCGGGCCTCGCCTTCTGGTGGATCTACGATGCGCAATTTTCCATCATTTCCTGGTCGCTGATGCAGCTCGGGCTCATCAGCCAGCCGATCAATTTTCTCGGCGACGCCGTCAATGCGCGCCTGTCGGTGATTGCCGCCAATGTCTGGCGCGGCATTCCTTTCGTCGCCATCTCGCTGCTCGCCGGGCTGCAGACCATTCCCGCCTCGTTGCAGGAGGCCGCCTCGCTCGACGGCGCCACCAACTGGCAGCGGTTCCGCCATGTAACGCTACCGATGCTGACGCCGATCATCGCCGTGGTCATGACCTTTTCGGTGCTGTTCACCTTCACCGATTTCCAGCTGATCTACGTGCTAACCAAAGGCGGACCGGTGAACGCCACCCATCTCATGGCCACGCTGTCGTTCCAGCGCGGCATTCCCGGCGGCCAGCTGGGTGAAGGCGCGGCGATTGCCGTCGCGATGATCCCCTTCCTGCTCGCCGCCATCATGTTCAGCTTTTTCGGTCTGCAGCGCCGCAAATGGCAGCAGGGCGGGCAGGATTGACATCAAGGAGGCGACGATGACCACCGCAAGAATCGAGCCCGATGTCCTCACCGACAAGACCGAGGGCATGAGTTATCTCAACCGCCTGCCGCGCAAGATCGTGCTGCTCTACCTGCCGATGGCGGTTTTTGTCTTCGTGCTGCTCTTTCCATTCTACTGGATGGCGATCACTGCCATCAAGCCCAACTCGCAGCTGACCGACTACAACAATTACAGCCCGTTCTGGGTGGTCAGTCCGACCCTCGACCACATCAAATACCTGCTGTTCGAGACGTCTTATCCGGGCTGGCTGTGGAACACGATGCTGGTCGCGGTGGGATCGACCATTCTGTCGCTCGCCACGTCGGTATTTGCCGCCTACGCCATCGAGCGGGTGCGGTTCACCGGTTCGCGGCCGGTCGGGCTGATGATCTTCCTCGCCTATCTGGTGCCGCCGTCGATCCTGTTCATTCCGCTGGCCTTCATCGTCTTCAAGCTCGGCATCTACGATTCCAAGCTGGCGCTGATCTTCACCTATCCGACCTTCCTGATCCCGTTCTGCACCTGGCTGCTGATGGGCTATTTTCGCTCCATCCCGTTCGAGCTGGAGGAAAGCGCGCTGGTGGACGGCGCCACCCGCTGGCAGATCCTGATCAAGATCATCCTGCCGCTGGCGGTGCCCGGGCTGATTTCCGCCGGCATCTTCGCCTTCACCCTGTCGTGGAACGAATTCATCTATGCCCTCACCTTCATCCAGTCGTCGGAAAACAAGACGGTGCCGGTCGGCGTGCTGACCGAACTGGTGCGCGGCGACGTGTTCGAATGGGGGGCGCTGATGGCCGGGGCGCTGTTCGGCTCGCTGCCGGTCGTCATCCTCTATTCCTTCTTCGTCGATTATTATGTGTCGTCGATGACCGGCGCGGTGAAGGAATAGGCCGCCGCCGAAGGTGATTTCAGCGAGGGTGTCGATCCGGGCACGATTGCCTGGTCCTGACGGTGGCGCAAGGTATTGCCATCTAGGCCAGGTCTCCCGTCGATCGCCAGCAACTGAACAGGATCGTCCGCCATTTCGTCGACACTCTGCCGCTGCGGGTTCGCGCGGCCGCCTGATCGCCATCAACAGGAATTGACTTCGACAACCGGCACCGACGCCCTAGATTGTCTCTCGTGTCAATCGACGGGAGGATCTTCGCTTGTTGTTTTCGCGCTTCGCCTGTGTTCTGGCGGCTCTGGTTTTTCTGTCCATTCCGCCCGTGCTCGCCCAGGAAGGGCCGCAAGACGCCCCGGAGGCTGGCGGCATTCTGACCCTGCTGCCCGACGACGTAAAGACGGAGCATGTGCTGGAAACGGCCAAAGGCAAGCTGACCTACCAGGCAACGGCCGGCACCCTGACGCTGTTCGGCCAGAACGGCAAACCCACCGCAAAAATTTTCTATACCGCCTACACCGCGAAGGATGGCGGATCGCAACGGCCGCTCACCTTCGTTTTCAACGGCGGGCCGGGCGCTGCTTCGGCCTATCTGCATCTCGGCCTCGTCGGCCCGCGGATCGTCCGGTTCGATGCCGCGGCAAAAAGCGGCACCACGCCGTCGCTTGCCGACAACCCGCAAAGCTGGCTCGATTTTACCGATCTCGTGCTGATCGATCCCGTCGGCACCGGCTGGAGCCGCGCGAGCGACAGCGAAACCGCCGGCAATTTTTACGGCGTTCGCCAGGATGCCGATAGCCTGGCCAAGGTCATTTCGCTCTATGTGCAGCGCAATGACCGCCTGGCCTCGCCCAAATATCTGCTCGGGGAAAGCTACGGCGGTTTCCGCGCCGCCAAGGTTGCGTCCGCGCTCAAGAAGGATCAGGGCATCCTGGTCGCCGGCATCGTAATGCTGTCGCCGCTCATCGAAGGCCAGCTGCTGTTCGGCGCTACCGACTATCCCCTGGGCGCGGCATTGCAGCTTCCTTCGCTTGCCGCGGCGGAACTCGAACGCCGCAATGTCTTCACTGTCGAGGCGGTGAACAATGCCGAACAATTCGCGATGGGCGAATATATGCAAAAGCTCGCCGGCCCCGAACCGAAAGGCGAGGAGGCCAGAAGCTTCTATCGTCGGCTCGCCGAACTGACCGGCATTCCCGCCGACACCATCGCCAGGACACGCGGCTTCCTCGGCGATATCTACACCAAGACATCGGTATCCGGCTCGGTGGTCAGCCCCTACGATGCCGGCCAGGCCGTTGCCGATCCTTATCCCGAATCGCTTGTCGATCACGCCGATGATCCGGTGCTCGACGGCTATACCCGCGCCTATGCCGCCGCGTTCGCCAGCTATGCCCGCCACGAGCTTGGTTTCCAGACCGAGATGACCTACAGCCTGCTCTCGGACGACGTCAATCGCCGCTGGGACTGGGCCGGTGGCCAGGGTGGCGAGACCCGCTCCACCGCCAGCGCCACCAGCGACCTGCGTGATCTGCTTGCGGTCATCCCTTCGTTCAGGCTGCTGGTCGCCCATGGCTACAGCGATGCCCTCACCCCCTATGGCAGCAGCAAATATGTGCTCGATCACCTGCCCTCGGCGCTTGCCGAAGGAAGGACTGCACTCAAGGTCTATCGCGGCGGCCACATGTTCTACACCGATCCCGCCCCGCAGCAGGCACTGACGGCGGACGCCAGGCGTTTTTATCAGGCGGGAAGCCCGAGCGAATAGACGGCGGCTATACATGCGCAACTCGGCTGGCTAGAATCAGGCACAACGTCCCAACACAGTAGTTTGCCGATGACCGATCTTCCCCGCCTGAAACCGATCCTGCGCATCGACTTCCCCCCGGGAGAGCGTCTCGGGCGCGGCAAGATGCAGCTGCTGGAGCTGATCAAGGAGACGGGTTCGATTTCCGCCGCCGGCCGCGCCATGGACATGTCCTATCGCCGTGCCTGGCTGCTGGTCGACGCCATGAACCACCTTTTCACCCTGCCGGTCGTCGAATCGCAACGGGGCGGCAAGCAGGGTGGCGGTGCGGCCGTGACCGAATTCGGCGAAGACCTGCTGAAACGCTTCCGTCATATGGAGCAGACCCTGGACCAAGCGCTGGCGGCTGATTTCGATTGGCTGCAACAACATCGCCGCGTGCCAGACGACAGCAAACCATAAAGCCTGATCATCCGGCGCGTTGCCTTGCGCCGCCATGGGCACGCAGCAGTGCCATCAGCATCGGCCCGACCGAAAACTGGCCCTGCCCGGCCCTGCGGACGAGTTCACGCAGATAACCGCCGGCAGACTGGATATGCGGCGCCCTCTCCAGCATACAGGCCATGACGGTGGCGGCATTTTCCGGCCCCAACACCTCGCACGCCTCCTGATAGGCGCTGGGGCTGACCCCCAACATCGACCGAACCGTCACGGCCGCCTGCATCAGATCACGCCATGTGCCGATCACACCCTGCTGGCCATAAGCCTCAATCTCCGGGCAGGCCTGCAGGACGATCGCAAGCGGAAATGCGCGGACAGGCCCTTCCACTGGTCTGCCGCCGCTTATTGACACCCTACTTGAACCGTCCATGGGCACGGCAGTTTCTTCCCCATCGCTGTCCACTTGATGCTCGACCAACGTTTCAGCTTCTTTTCTGAAGCTATTTTCAGATTCAGATGGGTATTGTGGGTTTGAATTATGTATCTGCCGTCCATTTTGCCGTTCATTGCCGTTCATTTTTCTGACATTCACAAGCAATTCCAGATCGTTGACGATTTCCTGCCGGAATAGCTCCAATTCATCGAGGCAATCGCGGATGGTTTGTGCCGAAGCGCGGCGAGGCAGGAGAAGGCCAATGCGCCGAAACTCCTCGAAACGCTGCTCCCAGTCCCCCACTGCACGCTCCTCCATGGCGGTCTCGATCAGTTTCGTCACGTCGCGCCGGCAGATGGAAAGCCTTTCCTTCAAACGCTGCAACGCCAGACGCTCGGCGATCACCTCTTCGGCAATCGCCTCGATCTCGTCGGCCCGTGCGAGCAACGGCGCCAGCGAGAAACCGAAGGCTTCCCTGGCTTCGCCTGCCCTGTCCTGCCGCGCATATCGCTTGCCGTTCGGACTGTCCTTTCGCAGCAGCAGACCGGCATCGACGAGGGCGGCCAGATGCCGGCGTAGCGTCGTGTCTGACATGCCATGCGCCCGTAGCGACAGCTGATTGTTGGAGGGGAAAACCACCAACCCGTGTTCTTCCGCAAGCTCCGGCCTGGGATAGAACGTCAGCAGTGCGTTCAGCACCGCCAGCGCCCGATCCGAAATACCGAGCAATGGTCGCGCCTCGCACAGTTGGCGAAACAGCTTCCACTTGTCGACCGAGCGGCCGGGTTCGATGTCTTGCACGGCAGCCTGGGCTGCAAACATGGCAAGCGACATCGAACGCGCGCCGAATGGCGTCGTTATAAAATGACCTTCCATTTCTTCTCACCTTCTGCAAGGCAAAGGAAATCGTCTCGCCGAAACCGACGCTAAAAAGTCTTGACACTGATTCGCGGAAATGGGATTCTCTAGGTGCTAGAAAGAGAAGGGCTTCCGCTTCGGGTCACCGGTCGGGAGCTTTTTTCTTTTGCGGTTCAGTCTCCTTGTCTACGTGTTGTTCGAGCGGCTGCGATAGGCCGCGTAAAGCTCGGGCAGAGACTCGCTCAAAAACTCGCCGAACCCCAAAACTTCCGCCTGCTTGCCTTTAAGGGCGAGCAGGAAATTCTTGCCGCTGGCCTTCATCTCGGCCGAGACGGAGCGATCCTGCGCCGCCCATTTTCGCTCCGCCACCATGGGCTTGGCTTTCTTCGCCGCGCTCTTCAGGCGGCCGACCAGCAAGTTGAAGCGCTCGTCGCTGCTTGCTGCACCAAACCCCTCCTCCTCGACGAGCGCCAGCGCCCGCTCCAGATTGGTCGGTTTTTCCAGAAGCAGTTTCAGTTCGTACCAGCGATCACGGCCGACCGATTTGGCAGCGCCGATCGCCGTCAGCACCGCGGCAGGAATGCCGGCGACCGACAGCATCTTCGACAGGGTCGCCCGGTCGATCGCCAGGGCGGTCATGACGACGCTGTTGTCGTTGTCGTATTGCAGGCCGGCGAGGCGGCCGGCGAATTGTGCCTTCTCGATGAAGGACAGATTGGCGCGAGCGGAATTTTCCTGGCCCTGGGCAATGACATGGTCGCGGTCCTTCAGGTCCTTGACCACCGCCCGGATCTTGCGGCCGAGCATCTTAGCCACCTTGACGCGCCGATGCCCGAACACCACCATGTAGCGGCCGGGTTTCGACGGGTGAGGGCGCACCAGCACCGGGCTGTCCTGGCCGCGTTCGCGGATCGCCTCCAGGAGATCGTTGAACTCCTCGCCGTCATCGTCGAGACGGTCGCGGACGAAGGACGCATCCAGGCTGTCCGGATCGAGTTCGATCACGGTCTCGCCTTCGAGCAGCTTGTCGGCCCGGTCGGCCAGTTCGTCGATCGAGTTGATGATCGAGCGGGAGGCTCCCTTGATGGTATAATCAAGGGCCGGACGCCCCTCTTCCGAAGTATGGTCGTCCATCAGATTGGCGAAAGGGTTTTTACGCGCCACGGCCAAAACCTCCGCATTCCGGCATTGCCTTGAAATTGCTAATGAAAACCCATGTTTTGACGGCCGTCAACATCATCGTCACAGCCGCCCCCATGCCCGATGGATCAGTCCCTGGATTTCGAAGTTGACCGCATCCATGCATTCGATCGCCCGGTCATAGGTATCCCGGTTGAAATTGGCGCGTTCCACCTCGTAGAGGCTCTGCTTGGTCAGGCCGGCATCGGAAATCGCCGTCGATTTCAGCATCGGGCTTTTCAGGATTTCTTCGGCCAGCATCGAATGCATGAAACCGAGCATCTGCGCCTGCGGCACGTCCGTCGGTTCGTAGCGGGTGATGAGATAACGCAGCCAGTCCATCTTCACGTCGGCACCGGCCCGCTTGATGGTCTTGGTGATGTTGCCGAGCATCAGCAGAAACTGGCTCATCGACATCAGGTCCAGCATCTGCGGGTGCACGGTGATCAGCACCGAGGATGCCGCCGTCAGCGCCGTCAATGTCAGGTAGCCCAGCTGCGGCGGGCAATCGATCACCACGACGTCATACTGGCTGTCGACCTCGGCGAGCGCCTTGCCGAGCCGCGTGAAGAAGCGCTTTCCTTCGCTGGAATTCTGCATCGCCAGCGGCGTGTCGTATTCGTATTCCTGCAGTTCGAGATTGGCGGGAATGATATCCAGCGACGGAAAGTTGGTCTTGAGGATGACCTCCGAGAGCGGCTTGCGCTGCTCGTCGTAACGGATCGAATCGTAAAGCGACGGGTTGCGGTCGAGTTCCGGCTGAAAGCCGTGCAGGGCGGAAAGCGAAGCCTGCGGATCGAGGTCGATCGCCAGCACGCGGTGCCCGGTCAAGGCCAAATGCTGGGCGAGATGGGCCGTCGTCGTCGTCTTGCCGGAGCCGCCCTTGAAGTTGACGACCGCGATCACCTGCAGGCGATCACCCGGCTTGCGATGCGGCACATATTTCTTGGCGTCGGACTTGCCGTTCTTGTCGAGGTAATGCCTGAGTTCCAGCATCTGCTCGGCCGTGTAGAACCGCCGCCCGCCGGTCGAGGTCACCGGCACCGGGCCTTTTCCGTCGAGATGCAGGCGCTTGAGATTGTTCGGGCTGACGCCGAGATAATGCGCCACCTCGGCCATAGCAAACAGCCGCAGGGTCTTCTTGGCGTTCGGCGGAAATTTCTCGACTCGCAGCTGATCCAGCTTGCGGGAGATCTCCGCTCCCTGCATGAGGATCTTGTCGTCAAACTCGAATGACGGCAAAGGTAACATCGCGTTCATCGTCACCAACCATAATAGCGCTAAATCGGTCCTAAACCGGAAATTAGCGTCATTATCCGCGATTCGGAATTGCTGACAAGGAAAATAAGGTTAACGACATACAAAGCCGTGTACGAACGCCTTGGCAAGCGGGCAGGGAGGCGTTCCGGTCGCGTCATTTCCCCCGTCCGCGACGCGGCGCTGCGCCGGGCAAAATGAACTCGTCCGAATGCCTTTTGACACAGTGCTGGATAAAGTCGATGACGGTGCGCACGCGTGGCGTATCCTTCAGGTCCCGGTGACTGAGCAGCCAGTAATGGCGCCGCAACTCCACCTCCCCGGGCAGCACCTTGACCAGATCGGGAAACTTGCTGGCGATGAAATGCGGCAGGACGCATAGCCCCAGCCCGTTGCGCACCGCCGTCAGTTGCGCAAAGATGCTGGAACTTTGGAAGTGCGGCTTGATGCCGGGATGTATGTCGCCGAGATAATCGAGCCCGGGTGCGAAGATCATGTCTTCGATATAACCGATGAACAGATGCTGCAGCAGGTCGCCGCGCTCGCTGATCGCCTCATGCGTCGCGAGATAGTCTTTAGTCGCATAGATGTGCAGGCTGTATTCGGCGACGATCTCGGAAAAATACGGGCCTGCCTTCGGCGGGTCGAGCGCGATGGCGATGTCGGCTTCCTTGCGCGACAGCGACATGATCTGCTGGATGGTCACCAGTTCCAGCGTCGTATTGGGATGGCGCGCATAATATTCGCCGAGATGGGCGGTGAAGAAGAAGTTCGAAAACCCCTCCGGCGCGCTCAGCCTCACGACACGACGCTGCGCGGTGATGCCGCCGGCGATATCGCGTTGCAGCCTTTCGGTTTCCGCCTCGATCTTTTCGGCTGCCTCGACGAAGCGCTGGCCGACGCCGGTCAGCACGTAGCCCCGCGGATTGCGTTCGAACAGCTTCACCTTCAGGGCGAATTCAAGCCGGTCGATACGGCGGGAAACCGTGGCATGGCTGGTGCGCAATTGTCGCGCGGCCGTGCTCAGTTGCCCCGTGCGTGCAACCGCCAGCAGAAAGAGCAGGTCATCCGTCGTGAAGTGCAGCTTGCCGGTCATATGCCCTCATGTTCAAAAATGAACAGACATTGTTTGCGATTAGTTTGCCCTCAGGCTTGCGTCAATACGAATTTTCCATGATCGTAGCGCTTGCAACGATCGGCTTGAGGAGGCCGACACGCCAAATCTGCACAGACCGACTCGCACCACGAACTCTCTGGGAGGAGACATCATGCGGAAGAACATCATCGCATCTCTGGCTTTCCTGCTGGCCGGCAGCACGGCCGCACTGGCCGACGCATCGGACGGCAAGATCAAGATCGGCATCCTGAACGACCAGTCCGGCGTCTATGCGGATTTCGGCGGCAAGTCGTCCTATGAAGCCGCCAAGATGGCGGTCGAGGATTTTGGCGGCAAGGTGCTGGATGTTCCCGTCGAAGTGGTCACGGCCGACCACCAGAACAAGCCGGACATCGCCTCCAACATCGCCCGCCAGTGGTACGATACCGAGCAGGTCGATGCGATCATGGAACTGACGACCTCCTCCGTCGCGCTCGCCGTGCAGGCGATCTCGAAGGAAAAGAAGAAGATCGACATCGTCACCGGTGCGGCGACCACCGAATTGACCGGAAAACAATGCTCGCCCTACGGCTTCCATTGGGCCTACGATACCCATTCCCTTGCAGTCGGCACGGGCGGGGCGCTGGTCAAGCAGGGCGGCGACAGCTGGTTCTTCCTGACCGCCGACTATGCCTTCGGTTATTCGCTGGAAGAAAACACCGCAAATTTCGTCAAGGAAAACGGCGGCACCGTCGTCGGCTCCGTGCGCCATCCGCTGGCAAGCACCGATTTCTCGTCCTTCCTGCTGCAGGCGCAGTCGTCCGGCGCCAAGGTGATTGGCCTTGCCAATGCCGGCCTCGATACGTCCAACGCCATCAAGCAGGCGTCGGAATTCGGTATCGTGCAAGGCGGCCAGCGGCTGGCGGCACTGCTCTTTACCCTGGCGGAGGTCCACGGTCTTGGCCTCGAAGCGGCCCAGGGGCTGACCCTGACCGAAGGGTTCTACTGGAATCGCGACGACGAAAGCCGCGCCTTCGCCAAGCGCTTCTTCGAGCGCACCGGCAAGATGCCGAACATGATCCACACCGGCACCTATTCCGCCGTGCTGCAGTACCTCAAGGCCGTGCAAAAGGCGGGGACGGATGAAACCGAGGCGGTTTCCAAGGCCCTCCACGAAATGCCCGTCGACGACGTCTTCGGCCGCGGCGGCACGGTTGCCGCCAACGGCCGCATGATCCACGACATGTACCTTCTGCAGGTGAAAAAGCCCGCCGACAGCAAGGAGCCCTGGGATTATTTCGACGTGCTCGACACCATCCCCGGCAAGGACGCTTATCTCGATCCCGCCAAGAGCGGCTGCGACCTCGTGAAGTAAGCGCCATGGCTGCCTCTGCAATGCCAGGCGAAAGCAATCCGCGGGTGGTTCTCTCCGCCCGCGGTCTGCGCCGGGATTTTGGCGCCTTCACCGCAGTGAAGAATGTCGATCTCGACGTCCACCATGCCCGTGTCCACGCACTGATCGGCCCCAACGGGGCCGGCAAGACGACGGTCTTCAATCTCCTGACCAAGTTCCTGCAGCCGACGCACGGGACGATCACTTTGCTCGGCACCGACATCACCAGAACGCCACCCGACAAGGTGGCGCGCATGGGCCTGGTGCGTTCGTTCCAGATCTCGGCGGTCTTCCCGCATCTGACGGTGCTGGACAATGTCCGCGTCGCCCTGCAGCGGCCGAACAATCTTGCCGTGCAGTTCTGGCGGCCGATGTCGGCGCTCGACCGGCTGAACGACCGCGCCGACGAACTGATCGCCGCCGTCGGCCTGACCAGGGAGCGCAACGCGCTGGCCGCCGACCTCTCCTACGGCCGCAAGCGGGTTCTCGAAATCGCCACGACGCTGGCGCTCGATCCGAAGGTGCTGCTGCTCGACGAGCCGATGGCCGGCATGGGGCAGGAGGATGTCGGTGTCGTCTCGGACATCATCCGCACCGTGGCGCTTGACCGCGCCGTGCTGATGGTCGAGCACAATCTCTCCGTCGTCGCCAACATCTGCCATCACGTCACCGTGCTGCAGCGTGGCGAGATCCTGGCCGAGGGCGACTACGCCGAAGTCAGCCAGGATCCGCGGGTACGCACGGCCTACATGGGCACGGAGGAGGCGTGAGATGAAACCTTTCCTCGAAATTGCCGATCTGCATGCCTGGTATGGCGAAAGCCACGTGCTGCACGGCGTTAACATGACGGTGGGCGAAGGCGAGATGGTCACCATTCTCGGCCGCAACGGCGTCGGTAAGACCACGACGCTACGCACCATCATCGGCATCCTGCGCGAGCGGCGCGGCCGCATCGTGCTCGGCGGCAAGGACATGATGGATGTGCCGCTGCACCGGACGGCGCATCACGGCATCGGTTTCGTTCCGGAGGAACGCGGCATCTTCTCGACGCTGACGGTGGAAGAGAACCTGATGCTGCCGCCCGTCGTCGCCTCCGGCGGCATGTCGCTGGACGAAATCTTCGAACTGTTTCCGAACCTGCACGAACGCCGCAGCAGCCCCGGCACGAAACTGTCCGGCGGCGAGCAGCAGATGCTCGCCATGGCGCGCATCCTGCGTACCGGCGTGCGCGTGCTGCTGCTCGATGAGCCGACGGAAGGCCTGGCGCCGGTCATCGTGCAGCGCATCGGCGAGGTCCTCAAGAAACTCAAGGAGCGGGGCATGACCGTGCTGCTCGTCGAACAGAATTTCCGCTTCGCCAGCAAGATCGCCGACCGTTTCTACCTGATGGATCACGGCCAGATCGTCGGCACCTTCCCGGTTTCCGAGCTGCCCGACCAGATGGGCATGCTCAACAAGGTTCTGGGGGTCTGAACGATGACGACGATTTTCGGAATCCCCCTGGCGGCCCTGTTCGGGCAATTGCTGATCGGCCTGATCAACGGTTCCTTCTATGCGCTGCTCAGCCTCGGCCTCGCCGTCATCTTCGGCCTGTTGCGCGTCATCAATTTTGCCCATGGCGCACAATATATGCTCGGCGCCTTCGTCGCTTACCTGCTGCTGCAATATATCGGCATCGGCTACTGGCCGGCGCTGATCGTCGCGCCGCTGATCGTCGGCGCCTTCGGGGCGCTGGTCGAGCGGTTTTTATTAAGCCGGCTATACAATCTCGATCCGCTCTACGGCCTCTTGTTCACCTTCGGCATGGCCCTGGCGATCGAAGGCACCTTCCGCTATTTCTACGGCGCCTCGGGGCAGCCCTACGCACCGCCGGCCTTGCTGACCGGCGGCACAAACCTCGGTTTCATGTTCCTCCCCAATTATCGCGGCTGGGTCGTCGTCGTCTCGCTGATCGTCTGCATCGGCACCTGGCTGTTGATCGAGAAGACAAAGATCGGCTCCTACCTGCGGGCGGCGACGGAGAATTCCACCCTGGTGCAATCCTTCGGCATCAACGTGCCGATGCTGCTGACACTGACCTACGGCCTCGGCGCCGCGCTCGCCGCCTTTGCCGGTGTGCTGGCGGCACCGATCTACCAGGTCTCGCCGCTGATGGGCTCGAACATCATCATCGTCGTCTTTGCCGTCGTCGTGGTCGGCGGCATGGGATCGATCATGGGCGCCATCATCACCGGCTACGTGCTCGGCGTCGCCGAAGGCCTCACCAAGGTCTTTTATCCCGAAGCCTCCAACATCGTGGTTTTCGTCATCATGGCAATCGTGTTGCTCCTGCGGCCCGCAGGTCTTTTCGGACGGGATGGCTGACATGACGCATGCAGCTCAACCGTCCCCCGTCGCCGAACCGGTTCGCAACACCAAAAATGCCGCGACGGTTCAGATCGCTTTCCTTCTGGCCGGCACGCTGCTGCTCGTCCTTGCACCGCTGTTCTTCTACCCGATCTTCCTGATGAAGATCCTGTGTTTCGCGCTGTTTGCCTGCGCGTTCAACCTGCTGCTCGGCTACACCGGCCTTCTCTCCTTCGGCCATGCGACGTTCTTCGGTGGGGCCGCCTATTTCACCGCCCATGCGGTGAAGGAATGGGGCCTGCCGGTCGAGCTCGGCATCCTGGTCGGGGTAGCCGGCGCGGCGGCGCTCGGCCTGATCATGGGTTTCTTCGCCATTCGCCGCCAGGGCATCTATTTCGCGATGATCACGCTGGCGCTGTCGCAGATGTTCTTCTTCTTCTGCCTGCAGGCGGGTTTCACCCATGGCGAGGATGGCATCCAGTCGGTGCCGCGCGGCGATCTCCTCGGTTTCATCGATCTCAACAGTTCCACCAACATGTATTATTTCGTGCTGGCGGTGTTCGTCATCGGCATGGTCGTCATCTGGCGTTTCATCAATTCGCCTTTCGGCATGATCCTGAAATCGATCCGCGAAAACGAGCAGCGCGCCATTTCGCTCGGTTATTCCGTCGCCCGTTACAAGCTCGGCGCCTTCGTGATGTCGGCCGCTCTTGCCGGCCTGGCGGGGGCGATGAAGGCCCTGGTCTTCCAGTTCGCCACGCTGACGGACGTCGCCTGGCAGATGTCCGGCGAAGTCATCCTGATGACGCTGCTCGGCGGCATCGGCACTTTGATCGGCCCGATCTTCGGGGCGGGCCTGGTGGTGACGCTGCAAAACTACCTGGCGACCTCGGATTTCCCGGTGACGATCATCACCGGCGTGGTCTTCATGGTCTGCGTGCTGGTGTTCCGCCGCGGCATCATCGGTGAATTCTATGCCTCGCGCCTCGGCCGCCGGCTTGGTTTCCAGCACAGGCGGTGACATGACTTCGCGGCGCGGTTGAAGCGCCGCCTCAGGAAAAGCTTGTTGCTATTGTTTTTCGATCTGTCGGCTTTCGCGCCGGCGGGAGGGATGTTTTATGGGACATGACATGGATCGTTACGACTACATCATCGTCGGCGCCGGCAGCGCCGGCTGCGTTCTCGCCAACCGCCTTTCGGAGGATCGCGCGCGCCGCGTCCTGCTGCTGGAGGCCGGCGGCAGCGACAACTACCACTGGATCCACATTCCGGTCGGCTACCTCTACTGCATCAACAATCCACGCACCGACTGGTGTTTTTCAACGGCGCCCGAGGAGGGTTTGAACGGCCGTTCCCTGTTCTACCCGCGTGGAAAAGTCCTCGGCGGCTGCTCGTCGATCAACGGCATGATCTACATGCGCGGCCAGGCACGCGATTACGACCTGTGGCGACAGGCCGGCTGCGACGGCTGGGGTTGGGACGATGTTTTGCCGTTCTTCCGCAAATCGGAGGATTTTTACCGCGGTGCCGACAAGATGCACGGCACGGGCGGCGAATGGCGCATCGAAAAGGCGCGGGTGCGCTGGGCCGTGCTCGACGCCTTCCAGCAGGCTGCGCGCGAGGCCGGTATCCCGGTGACCGAGGATTTCAACCGCGGCGACAACGAAGGCTCCAGCTATTTCGACGTCAACCAGCGCTCCGGCATTCGCTGGAACACCTCGAAAGCCTTCCTCAAGCCGGCCCGCAACCGCCCGAACCTGACCATCCTCACCAAGGCGCAGGTGCGCCGGCTGATCATCGAAGGCAGCGAGGTCAAGGGTGTCGAGTTCCAGTTCCAGGGCGAGGCGCGCAAGGCTTACGCCTCCCGTGAGACCGTGCTCTCCGCCGGCGCCATCGGCTCGCCGCATATCCTGCAGTTGTCCGGTGTCGGTCGCGGAGACGTGCTGAAGCAGGCCGGCATCGACGTGGTGCAGGATGTCCCTTCCGTCGGTGAAAACCTGCAGGATCACCTGCAACTGCGCATGGTCTACAAGGTGCGAGGCGTGCCGACGCTCAACGAAAAGGCAAGCACCCTGCGCGGCAAGGCGGCGATCGGCCTCGAATATCTGCTGAAACGCTCCGGTCCGATGGCGATGGCGCCGAGCCAGCTCGGCATCTTCACTCGCTCCGGCCCGGACAAGGAGACCGCGGACCTGCAATACCATATCCAGCCGGTCTCCCTCGACAAGTTCGGTGAACCTGTCCATACCTTCCCGGCCGTCACCGCCAGCGTCTGCAACCTGCGCCCGCAGAGCCGTGGCCACGTGCATGTCAAAAGTCCGGACTTCGCCCAGCAGCCACAGATCCAGCCGCGTTACCTCACCGAGCAGGCGGATCGCGACGTCGCCGTCAGGTCGATCCGGCTGACCCGCACGATCATAGAGCAGCCGGCCTTCAAGCGCTATCATCCGGAAGAATACAAGCCCGGCCCGTCCTACGATACGGATGCCGATCTCGAACGCGCCGCCGGCGATATCGGCACGACGATCTTCCATCCCACCGGCACCTGCCGCATGGGCGCCGACGAGGGCAGTGTCGTCGACCCGCGGCTCAAGGCCCGCGCCCTGCGCGGACTGCGCATCGCCGATGCCTCGATCATGCCGAACATCACCTCGGGCAACACCAACTCGCCGACGATCATGATCGCGGAAAAGGCAGCGGCGATGATTATTGCGGACAACAGGTGAGGGGAGGGCAACCCTCACTTCCGCCGTTTCCTCGGCGGGAGGAGGGTGCCCGGTCGCCCAGTCGCGACGCCATGCTCCGGCCTGTTCCCAGCATTTGCAACCAATTGATTTCGTAATGTATTATAGATCCTCGGCACGCGGCCGAGGATAACGAGCGTGTCCGCTCTGCGACGTCACCAGCAGGTCGGCGACCGTCTCTTACCGGTGTTTGAAATCCGCCTTGCGCTTCTCCACGAAGGCCGCCATGCCTTCCTTCTGATCCTCCAGCGCAAACATCGAGTGGAACAGCCGCCGCTCGAAACGCAGGCCTTCCGACAGCGGCACCTGATCGGCGCGGTTGACCGCTTCCTTGACCATCATCGCCGCCGGCAGGGACATGGCGGCGATAGTCGCCGCTGTCTTCAAGGCTTCATCCACCAGCTCGGTCGCCGGCACGATGCGCGAAACAAGGCCGGCGCGTTCGGCTTCCTGCGCATCCATCATCCGGCCGGTCAGGCACATTTCCATCGCTTTCGAACGACCGACGAGCTTCGTCAGGCGCTGGCTGCCGCCCATGCCGGGCATCACGCCGAGCTTGATTTCCGGCTGGCCGAATTTTGCCGTGTCGGCAGCCAGAATGAAATCGCACATCATCGCCAGTTCACAGCCGCCGCCCAGCGCAAAACCGGAGACGGCAGCGATGACCGGCGTGCGCACCGCAGCCATCCGCTCCCAGTTGCCGAACCAGTCGCCGGCATACATGGTGGCGAATTCCTGAGCCTGCATCTCCTTGATGTCGGCGCCGGCCGCGAAGGCCTTTTCCGAGCCGGTGATGACGATGCAGCCGATGCCGGCATCCTTGTCGAACCCATCGAGGGCGGACAGCAATTCTTCCGTCAACTGGCGGTTGATGGCATTCAGCGCCTGCGGCCGGTTCAGCCGGATCAGGCCGACGCGCTCATGGGTTTCGACGAGAATGGTCTGGTAAGTCATGGTGTCAGCCTGCCTGTTCGCCTCGGATGAAATTAATGATGGCGGAAAAATCCTCGCCGCCGTGCCCCAGTTTTTCGAACAATCCATAAAGCTGTGCCGCCTGCGCGCCAAGGGGGGTCGTCGCACCGCTCGACAATGCCGCCTCCTGCGCCAGCCTCAAATCCTTCAGCATCAGCGCCGCGGAAAAACCCGGCTTGTAGTCGTGGTTGGCGGGCGAGGTGGGAACCGGGCCAGGCACCGGGCAGTAGCTGTTGATCGACCAGCACTGGCCGGACGAGGTGGAAGCCACGTCGAACAGCGCCTGATGCGAAAGCCCGAGCTTCTCGCCGAGCACGAAAGCCTCGCTGACGGCGGCCATGGTGACGCCGAGGATCATGTTGTTGCAGATCTTCGCCGCCTGTCCGGCGCCGGCATCGCCACAATGGACGATGCGCTTGCCCATCAGCTTCAGGATCGGTTCCGATCGGGAGAACGCGTCAGCGCTGCCGCCGGCCATGAAGGTCAAGGTGCCTGCCGCCGCCCCGCCGGTGCCTCCGGAAACCGGCGCGTCGAGCGAAAGGCAACCATGTTCGGCAGCGAGCGCATGCGCCTTGCTGGCGCTATCGACGTCGATGGTCGAGCAATCGATCAAAAGGGTTCCGGGCGCGGCTTCGGCCAGAAGCTCCGTCCACACCGAAATCACGTGCCGGCCGGCCGGCAGCATGGTGACGATCACATCGGCGCCCTCGATGGCAGCACGCACGGAAGCACTGATCGTCACGCCACTGGCGGCAGCCGCCTTACAAGAAGCTTCCGAGAGATCGAAACCGGAAACGGTTTCGCCACCCTTGACCAGATTGGCGGCCATCGGCCCGCCCATGTTTCCAAGCCCGATAAAGGCGATCCTGCCTGCCATGTCTTCCTCCTGTCAGCGGGCGAAAAGCGGCCGCAGATGCGGCGTCAGATAGCGCGCTATGATATCCTGTCCGACATCCGGCAGTGCCGCCGGCGCCCAATGCGGATTGCGGTCCTTGTCGATGATGGCGGCGCGGATGCCCTCGTAGAAATCGTCGCTTTTCAGCACCGCTGCGCAAGCCGCAAATTCGTGCTCGAGGCATTGTTCGATGCTGTCGCTCGCCCGGCCGAGACGCAGCAGCGCCAGCGTTACCTTCAGGCTCGTCGGCGATTTGGCTTGCATCGTCTCCGATGTTTTTTGCGCGAAGTCGCTTCCCTCGTTCGCCAGCGCCGCCAGGATCGCTTCAACGCTGTCGAAAGAAAACAGCCGGTCGATGGCGTCACGGACTTCGGCAAACCGATCGGCGGACAGCGCGGCGGAAAAACCGGCAATCGTCTTCGAGACCGTTTCCGCGGAGCTTTCAACCGGCAAGGCTGCCAGCGCCGCAAGCAGGTCCGGCAGGCGGTCGGAGGCAACATAAAAATCGGCAAGGCCACCGGCTATGGCTTCACCGGCACCGATCTGCTCGCCGGTCAGCGCCAGGAAAGTGCCGAACGCGCCGGGCGATCGGGTCAGCAGCCAGGAGGCACCGACATCGGGAAAGAAGCCGATACCGGTCTCTGGCATGGCGAAACGCGTTCTTTCGGTGACGACCCGGTGGCTGCCATGCGCGGAAATGCCGACGCCGCCGCCCATGGTGATGCCATCCATGAAGGCGACATAGGGTTTCGGGAACCGGCTGATGCGGGCATTCAGGCAATATTCCTCGCGCCAGAACGTTTCGGCGAGATCCGTGCCCGTCCTGCCGCTCTCGTGCAGCACCCGGATATCGCCGCCGGCGCAGAGGCCGCGTTCACCGGCGCCGGAGATGACGACGGCCGCGATGCCCTTGTCGGCCTCGAACCGGTCGAGTGCCGCATCGATCACCCGCACCATGTCGAGGTTCAGGCTGTTCAGCACCTTCGGGCGATTGAGCAGGATATGCCCGACCGACCCTCTCTCCGTAACGACGACGGGTTGGTCCGCCTTGACCTCGACATCCATGGTCTTGCTCCTCATTCTCCGTTGACGACCGATCGCGCGATGATCAACTGCATGATTTCATTGGTACCTTCGAGGATCTGGTGCACCCTCAGGTCACGGACGATCTTTTCGATCCCGTATTCCCCGAGATAACCGTAGCCGCCATGCAGCTGCAAGGCTTCGTTTGCAATGCGGAAGGCCTCGTCGGTGACGAATTTTTTCGCCATGGCGCAGAGGTTGGTGGCCTCCGGCGCCCCCTGGTCCAAGGCGGAGGCTGCTCGCCAGAGGAAAGTGCGCGCCACCTCCAGCCCGATCTTCATGTCGGCAAGCCGGAACTGCAACGCCTGGAAATCGACCAGCGCCTGCCCGAAGGCTTTTCGCTCGCGCATATAGGCGACCGACTTCTCGTAGGCGGCCTGCGCGCCGCCGAGCGCCGAAGCGGCGATGTTCAGACGGCCGCCGTCGAGCCCGGCCATGGCGAAACGGAAACCCTGTCCCTCCTCGCCGAGACGGTTGACGACGGGGATGCGGGCATTGTCGAAGATGACGGCGCGGGTCGGCTGGGCATTCCAGCCCATCTTGCGTTCGTTGGCGCCAAAGCTGACGCCCGGCGTTCCGGCCGGCACGATCAGCGCGGAAATGCCCTTCGGCCCGTCACCGCCGGTTCGCACCATGACGACATAAACATCGCTCGCGCCGGCACCGGAGATGAACTGCTTCTGCCCACTGACGACATAATCATCGCCATCGCGCACCGCCCGAGTTCGCAGTGCCGCGGCATCCGAGCCCGATCCCGGCTCCGTCAGGCAGTAGCTTGCCAGCGTCTCCATGGTGACCAGCCCCGGCAGCCATCGCTGCCGCTGCGCTTTGTTTCCATAGCGATCGATCATCGCCGCAACCATGGTGTGGATGGAAATATAGGCAGCGATCGAAGGACAGCCACGCGCCAGCGCCTCGAAGATCAGCACGGCATCCAGTCGCCCGAGCGCCGAACCGCCGACATCGTCGCGCACATAGATGCCGGCCATGCCGAGAGCGGCGGCCTTGCGCAAAGTATCGACGGGGAAATGCTTGTTCTGGTCCCATTCGATGGCGAAGGGGGCCAGTTCCTCCTCGGCAAAGCCGCGTGCCATCTCGACGATTGCCGATTGTTCCTCGCTCAGCGCAAAATCCATGGCTCTCCTCCGCCCAGATCCCAGCTCGATCCTGTTTTTCATTGCACAAAATTACGCACAGTTATACCCGGAAGTTCCCGCTTCCATTGTGCAGGAATTCGCATGGCCAAGCCTTTCGACTGGGATCTCGTCCGTTCGTTCCTGGCTGTGGCCCGCAGCGGCAAGCTGACGGCTGCGGCACGCAAGATGCGCATCGACCATTCGACGCTCAGCCGCCGGATCTCTGCCCTGGAGGAAAGCCTCAACGCCCGGCTGTTCGACCGGGCGCTCACCGGCTACACGCTCACAGTGGAAGGGGAGCGGCTGCTGGCCCGCGCCGAAGCGATGGAAAGCAGCGTCATCGCCATCCAGAATGACATCGCCGGCGAAAATTCGCAGGTTTCCGGCACGGTGCGCATTGGTGCGCCGGATGGGTTCGGCTCGATATTTCTCGCGCCGCGCATCGGCGAACTGGCCGCCGCCCATCCCGACCTCGATATCGAGCTGGTTGCCACGCCACGCAGCTTCAGCCTGTCGAAGCGGGAGGCGGATATCGCCATTGGCCTGTCGGAACCGCCGCACGGTCGCCTGCACGCCCGCAAGCTGACGGATTACGAACTGGGCCTCTACGGCGCCAGCCACGACGATGCGCTGCATCACGATCTCTCCTGCACGGAAGACCTCGCCGGTCGCCGGTTCGTCAGCTACATCGACGACTTGATCTTTACACCGGAACTGGACTACCTGCCGCAGATCGGCAAGGCGATCGCGCCGCGGCTGCGCAGTTCCAATCTCCTTGCGCAGGTGGAAGCGACGGCAGCCGGGGCAGGGCTCTGCATCCTGCCGCATTTCATCGCCGCCGGCGATAGGCGCCTCGTGCGACTCCTGCCACGAGAGATCCGGCTGGTACGCAGTTTCTGGATGAACATTCATGCCGACATGCGCGAACTTGCCCGCGTCAAGGTGACGGCGGCGTTCATCGCCGGCGTCGTGCGCCGGTCGGCAGCGCTTTTCCTGCCGCCGACCTAAAACACCTCAGGCGGCCATGTCGACTTCGCGGCTGCGTCCGAGTTCGCCCATCCAGGTGGAAAGCTGCGGCTGCTTCTTGATCTGATGGCCGTAGTGCCGGGCAAGCGCGGCGTTCAGGCGACCATTGCGGCCGAGCAGATGGTCGGCATAACCGATCATCACCGAATTCGGCCAGGCGCGCGGGCGGATTTCGCGCAGCCGTTCGAACAGGCGATCTTCCTCCTCGTCCGGATTGGCCTGGGCCATGAAGGACAGCATCGCCGCCGTCGAGCGGGAGATGCCCATGTGGCAATGAACCAGCAGATGCGATTCCGATACCGACAGGCCGCCGCCGGCAAAACCGGTGCCGAGCGTCAGGATGTCTTCCATGTTGTTGAGTTCCGGCATCACCTGGCCCGGCAGGCGGTCGATGATGTCGTGGAAGTGCATGATGGTGCGGTGGTGGGCATCATAGGCGTGGAAGGCCTCGATATCAGCAAGGCCCGGATCGACCAGGGAAAGGACATGGGTCACCTTGCGCGGACGCTGATCCGGCAGCTCTTCGATGCCGCAGACGGTCAACAGCGAGAAATGGGGAATTGCCATTGGAGAATACCAGTCGTGTTGTGTGGGAGTTGGGCCAGGACAGGCCTTGAGCTTACGGAGCCTTATACTCCCGTCGCACCGCGATAGAAACCCCGAAAGTGCAACCTGTCCGGACATCTTCTTCCCTATGGAAGCAGTTCGAAACCGCTTTCGGCCATCGTCTCGCCGTTCACCATCAGTTCGATGCGATGGAAACCGGCATAATGCTTGCGAGTGGTGAAATCGCGAATCAGCTGGCTGATGGAAAGATGCAGCACCTCCTTCGGCGCCAGCGACAGTTCTTTCCACTTGAAGACCTTGCGCGATGTGCCGCCCGCCTTTTTCACGTAATGTACGGCATAATCGATCACCAGCTTTTGCGGCGCAGGCGCCAGGGATGACAACCTTGCCGTCACCTGCAAGCGCTCGCCGAGCACCAGCGCCGGCGGCGTGACGGAAAAGCCGTCGATCCGGACGAGCGCCTTTTCGCCGGCGCCGATGAGGGCAAGTGCCTGCGGATCGCCCTTCTTGATCAGGCTGCGCAGGGCATGCCGGACGATCCAGGCGGTGCGGGCATCGCCGAGATCCCAGGCCCGGACACGGGCAAGCGTCAGGTCGGGATTGTCCTTGGTGATGTCGTTCAGATGATTGGCGACCGATTTGCGGACATAGAGGCTCGGATCGGCTTTCAAGGCTTCGAGGATCGGCGCCGTCGGCGTAGGATCGAGCATCAGCGGGCGCAGTTGGAAGGACCAGGGCAGGCGCGGCCGGCTGCCCTCGCTTGCCAGCCGGCGGACATGCTCGTTGTCGTCTTCAGCCCAGCCTTGCATGACGGCGAGCGTCCTCTCCATGTCGCGCTGCAGGAAATGGCGGATGGCGAATTCCGACGAGCCGAAGGCGGTGAAATATTTCAGCGCATCCATCGACAGGTCGAAATCGTCCTGACCGTACAGCGCCACGAATTCCGGCAGGGTGATCGAGGCGAAACCGTGGTTGATGTGTGGTGCCAGGGCACGCAGCCGTTCCAGCTTGCTGGCATAGGAGCCGGTCATCACCGTATCGAGCGTGACGGCGATCTGCCGAAGACGTTGCATGATGCTGAGCGCGTCGAGATTTTCACTGGCGGCCGCGAGAAATCGCTCCTGCGAAAACTGCGGGTCGATCCCGGACAGCGCCCCGGCGATATGTTCCAGCCTCGCCCGATTGAAGATCTCCTTCAGTGCGGGCGCGGCTTCGGCGGTATCGGTCATCGGCTGGCTCTCCCGGTTCGGCATCTGAAAGGCACATGGCCTTCCTCCTATGCCTGATTCGCGATCCAGAACAAAACAGGTACAACATCAAACCCGATTTTGTGACTGGACATCGCAGCGGCGCCGGGATTTGCTTCCGGCTCGATCTTGCCGCAGCGGAGGACATGTCCATGGCCGATCTTTGCCGGAAAGTGATTGCCGTTCTTTCCATTCTTGCCGTGAGTTATGGCCCGGCCCTTGCGGCATCGCCCGATCCGGTGAAAGTGGAGCATGGCATGGTGGTAACCGCCCAGGCACTTGCCTCGGATATCGGCATCGATGTGCTGAAGAAGGGCGGCAATGCCGTCGATGCTGCGGTCGCCGTCGGTTATGCGCTGGCGGTCGTCTATCCCACCGCCGGCAACATCGGCGGCGGCGGTTTCATGACCATCCGCCTCAAGGACGGCAGGACCACCTTCCTCGATTTCCGCGAACGGGCTCCGGTCGGATCGAGCAAGACCATGTATCTGGATACCGAGGGCGAGGTGGTCAAAGGCCTGAGCACCGACAGCTACCTCGCGGTCGGCGTACCGGGTTCGGTCATGGGTTTCGAGACTGCCCGGGCCAAATACGGCACGCTGTCGCGAGAGGAATTGATGGCGCCCGCGATCCGCCTGGCGAAAGAAGGTTTCGTACTGTCGCAGGGCGATGCCGTTTCGCTGCAGGGCGGGGCCAAGAAATTCAGGAAGGACAAGGCGGCCGCAGCCATTTTCCTGAAGCCGGACGGCGCCGCCTTCAATGCCGGCGACCGGCTCGTGCAGCCCGACCTTGCCGCCGCGCTGGCTGCGATTTCCGAAAAGGGACCCGATGCCTTCTACAAAGGCACGATCGCCGAAAAGATCGCCAAGGCCAGCGCCGACAATGGCGGCGTGCTGACGGTGGAGGATTTCGCAAAATACGCCGTTCATGAGCGGGAGCCGGTGCGCTGCAACTACCGTGGCTACGAGATCGCCTCCTCGCCGCCGCCATCCTCGGGTGGGCTGATCATTTGCGAGATCCTCAACGTTCTCGAAGGGTATCCGCTCTCCTACATGGGTTACGCCTCTGCCGAGACGGTGCATGTCATGGTCGAGGCGATGCGGCATGCCTATGTCGACCGTAACGCCGCGCTCGGCGATCCGGATTTCGTCGAAAATCCGGTCGAAAAGCTGCTCGACAAGGCTTATGCCAAGGAGATCCGCGACCGGATCAACCCGTTCAAGGCCGGCGTTTCCAAAGAGCTGATGCCAAAAGGTTTTGGCGAAAGCCACGAGACGACGCATTATTCGATCATCGACGACGAGGGCAACGCCGTTGCCGTCACCTATACACTGAACGGCTCCTTCGGCACCGGCATTGTCGCCCCCGGCACCGGCATCCTGCTCAACAACGAGATGGACGATTTCACCTCGAAACCCGGCGTGCCGAACCTCTATGGCCTGGTGCAGGGTGAGGCCAACGCCATCGAGCCGCACAAGACGCCGCTTTCCTCGATGAGCCCGACCATCGTTTCCAAGGACGGCAAACCGTTCATGGTGATCGGCAGCCCCGGCGGCGCTCGTATCATCACCATCACGCTGGAAGCGATCATCAACGTTATCGACCACGGCATGAATATCCAGGAGGCCATCGACGCACCGCGCATCCATCACCAGTGGCTGCCGGACAAGGTCTATATGGAACCCTTCGCGCTGTCTCCCGATACCCGCCGCATGCTGATCGCAATGGGCCACGATGTCGATATCGACCGCAACTGGCCGATCTGGGGCCAGGCGGCCGGGATTCTTGCGGGCGGGGAAAGCGTTTCGGAAATCGAAAAAGGTGGCGGCGCGCGGTACAACGGCGCCATCGACAGCCGGGCGCTGTCAGGTGCAGCAAGGGGCTACTGACCCTGTCAGTCGATATCCTTGAGGCTGTCCAGAGGCCCCGGCAAGGCCGTGCGCGGCAGCACGAGGTCCGGGCGGATGAGATGGATCTGCGGCGGCCCCGGCAATTCCTCGATCAGTTCGAACGCCTTGGCAATCATGCCTTCGACATCCTGGCGCATCATCAGCACCGGGAAGGGAAGGAACGAGGCGAAGGGATCGTAATCGTAGCAGCCGACGACGAGATCGGCGAAGTTTTCGTGCGGATGCGCCGACATGAAGCGCAACAGGCCTTCGAAATTGATCGACGAATTGATGAACAGCGCCCGCGGCAACCGTCCGGCTTTCTCGTAAAAGCTCTCGAAAGCGATACGGGCGGTATTGGGAGAATAACCGGTCGGCTGGATCGAGGCGTCGATATCGGCGCCCATCATCTCCTGCTTCACGTCGCGGAAACCACGGATACGCTCACGGCTGGCATGGTCGTTGCGACCGCCGAACAACAGGAGCTCCTCCGGCTGCAGCGGGTCGCCTGCCGAAAACTGCCGGATGATCGCCTCCGTCAGGATGCGGCCGCCGGTGTAATTGTCGCTGATGACGGAATGGGTGCGGCTGCCCGGAAGGTCGATGTTGATGTGTTTCAGCCCCGCCTTCTCGCAGACGGCATGCACGCCGTCCGGATCGGTGGCGCCGCAGACGAACAGCGCATCGATGGAATAGGAGATCAGGCTTTCCGCCGTCTCGCGCTCCTCCTGCGGATCGCGGCTGGAGCTGACGACGATCGGGCATTGGCCGTGCCGGCGCACATGCGCCTCGAAGGTCTGCGCCATCGAGGAGAAATAACGGTTGTCGTAAACCGGCAACATCAGCCCGACGAGCCCTGAGCGCGAACTGCGCAGGCCCTGGGCCTGGCGGTTGGTGGTGTACTGGTGCTTTTCGGCGAGGTCGCGGATGAGATCGGCGGTGCTTTCCTTGATGCGCCGCTTGCGCCATGTGCCGTTCAGGACCGCGCTGACCGTGGAGGGCGAAATGCCTGATATCACCGACAGATCATAGATCGTCGCCTTCTTCTTGCTGTCGTTCTTCATCCATCTCTCCTGCGGTTTCCCTTATCGCCGAAAGCCACTTGACGAAAGAATAATTCTCTTGGATATTTATTGCACCATCGATTGTGCAATAAAGAAAGATCGATTGTGCACAAGGTTGGTGCCGTTTGAGGAAGCGGCTGCTGAAGGGAGGCGGGGCATTTGTCCGCCACCCATGCCTGGAGGAGGGCGCCGCACACGCGGACGCCCGTGGCGTTCCCGCAAGGGAGCCTGTGGAGGAGGAAAAAATGAAGAGATTTCTGGTTGCCGCTCTCGCGGCTTCGCTGTCGCTTGCCGCGGCAACGATCGCTTATGCACAGGAAGGCAAGGTCGGTGTCGTCGTCAAGATCGGCGGTATCCCGTGGTTCAACGCCATGGAAGCCGGCATCAAGGAGCGCGGCGCCAAGCTCGGCGTCGATGCCAGCATGATCGGCCCGACGAGCGCCGACCCGGCCCTGCAGGTGCGCGCCATCGAAGACCTGATCGCCCAGGGCGTAAAAGTCATCGGTGTGGTGCCCAACGATGCCAAGGTTCTGGAGCCGGTGCTGAGCAAGGCCAAGGAACAGGGCATCATCGTCATCACCCATGAATCGCCGAGCCAGAAGGGTGCAGACTGGGATTTCGAACTCGCTTCGTCCACCGGCTTCGGTGAGGCGCATGGCAAGCTCTTGGCCGAAAAGATGGGCGGCAAAGGCAAATATGCCGTCTTCGTCGGTTCGCTGACCGTCCCGCTTCACAATGCCTGGGCGGATGCGGCCATCGCCTATCTCAAGAAGAACCATCCCGAGATGGAACTGGTCGGCGATCGTTACGGCGTCGCCGAAGATGTCGACAAAAGCCGCAGCACGGCGCTCGACCTGATTTCCGCCAACCCGGATCTCAAGGGCTTCCTGGCCTTCGGCAGCCAGGGCCCGATCGGCGCCGGCCGCGCCGTCGAAGAACGCCGCAAGGTCGGCGAGATCTTCGTGTTCGGTCCGTTTTCGCCGGGGCAGGGCCAGAAGCTGGTGAAATCCGACGCGATTTCCGGCGGCTTCATGTGGAACCCGAAGCAGGCCGGCGAAGTCTTCGTCACGCTGGCGCAGAAACTGATGAAGGGTGAGGAGATCAAGGACGGCGAAGAGATCGAAGGTCTCGGCGTCATCCACCCGGATTTCGAAAACCGCAACATCATCGTCGACCAGTTGGTGCCGATCAACAAGGATACGGTTGCCGATCTTGCGGCCATGGGCCTCTGATCCGTCGCCTCAGGGTTACTCCCGGCTGCTGGGCTGGCTTCGGCTGGCCCGGCAAGTCTCTCAGACATCAGAATTCACAGGCGTGCCATGAACAATCCCGCTGGCGCAGAGGGCAACGACAAGCCGCTGCTCGCCCTGCGACACATCAATATGACATTCGGCGGTGTCAAGGCGCTGAAGGATGTCAGCTTCGAAGTTCGTCCGGGCGAGGTTCATTGCCTTGCCGGTGAAAATGGCTCGGGCAAAAGCACGCTGATCAAGATCATCACCGGCGTCTACCGCCCGGAAACCGGCGCCGAAATCACCTATGACGGCCAGGCCTACAGCCATATGTCGCCGGTGACGGCGCAGGCTTCCGGCATCAAGGTCATCTGGCAGGATCTTGCGCTTTTCCCCGAAATGAGCGTCGCCGAAAACATCGCTTTCGAAACCATGGTCGGCGGCTGGCCGCGGCTGGTGAATTACGGCCGCATGCGCAATATCGCCACCGATGCGCTCGCCCGGCTCGGCGTGTCGCTGGATGTCGACCTGCCGCTGAAATCCTACGCCATTGCCCAGAGGCAGATCGTCGCCATCGCCCGGGCGCTGGTCGGCGAAGCCAGGGTCGTCTTCATGGACGAGCCGACCGCCTCGCTGACGCAATCGGAAACCGATTATCTGCTCGATATCGTCCGCAACCTTTCCGCTTCCGGCGTCGCCGTCGTCTTCGTCAGCCACCGCCTTGCCGAAGTGCTGGAAATCTCCAGCCGCATCACCGTGCTGCGCGACGGCGCGCTGGTCGGGGTCTATCCAGCGGACGGCATGACGCAATCGCGGATCACCGAACTGATGACCGGCAAGACCTTCGACCAGCAGGTCAGGGCCAAACCGAAGCAGGATCGCCCGGTCGTGCTCGAACTCGAAGGTCTGACCCGTCGCGGCCAGTTCGAGGATGTCAGCCTGACGGTGCGCAGCGGCGAAACGCTCGGCATCACCGGCCTGCTTGGCGCCGGGCGCACCGAACTGGCGCTGTCGCTGTTCGGCATGCTTCATCCGACCGCGGGTCGGATGGCACTCGATGGCCGGCCGATCTCCTTTTCCTCCAACCGCGAGGCGATTGCCGCCGGCATCGCCTATCTCTCCGAAGACCGTCTATCGCTCGGCCTGGTTCAGCCGCAATCGATCGCCGACAATCTCGTCATCGCTTCGCTGCGGAAAATCATCGCCGGCGGCCTGATCTCCGAGGACCGCAAGCGTAGCCTCGTCAAGCACTGGATCGCCGAACTCGGCGTCAAGATCGGCCTGCAGGACGATGCGATCTCGACGCTTTCCGGCGGCAATCAGCAGCGTGTCGCCATCGCCAAATGGCTGGCGACGGACCCAAAACTTCTGATCCTCGACGCCCCGACCGTCGGCGTCGACGTCGGCGCCCGCGCCGGCATCTTCGATATCGTCGCCCGGCTGGCGGAAACCGGCCTCGCCATCATCCTGATTTCGGACGAGGTGCCGGAGGTCTATTTCAACGCCGACAGGGTGCTGCACATGAAGAAAGGCCGCATCGTCGGCGAATACGATCCGCGCCAGGCGAGCCTCGCCGAGATCGAGGAGGCGGTCTATGCATAGCTACATCCGAACCCATGCAACTGAATCCGCCCTGCTGCTGGTCATCCTGCTGATCAGCCTGTTCCTGTCCTTCGCGACGGAGAATTTCTTCACGCTCGGCAATGCCTTCGACCTGCTCAATACCAGTTCGGTCAACATCATCTTCGCGGTCGGATTGCTGGTGGTGCTGATCGCCGGCGGCATCGACATCTCCTTTGCGGTCGCCGCTTCCGTCGTCCAGTACGTCACGGCGGTGATGCTCGGCTGGATCGGCGGCGGCAACTGGCTGTTCGGCTTCCTGCTTGCGGGCACGGCGGGCATCGTGCTCGGCGCCTTCAACGCCTTCCTGATCCACCGCTTCCGCATCATCTCCATCGTCGCGACGATCTCCACCTTCAACATCTACTTCGGCCTGCTGATGTTCTTCACCAAGGGCGTGTCGATCTACGACCTGCCCGACTGGCTGACGACCCGCGTCGTGCTGTTCGAACATGAAATGGCCAACGGCACATGGGTGGAGATCACCCTGCCGGTGCTGGTCATGGTCGTCTGCGTCATCGCCACCTGGCTGCTGATCACCCGCACGACGACGGGGCGGCAGCTTTATGCCTTCGGCGACAATCCGGAAGGGGCGCGGCGCTTCGGCATCCCGATCGGCGCCATGCAGTTCATCGCCTTCGGCTGGTTGGGGCTGATGGCCGGCATCGCCGGTCTCGTCCAGGCGCATTATGCCCAGGAGGTCGTACCCAATGCGCTCTACGGCCGCGAGCTCGACGTTCTGGCCGCCGTCGTGCTCGGCGGCGCGCGGCTCGGTGGCGGCAAGGGCTCGGTGTTCGGCTGCGTGCTCGGCGTGCTGCTCGTGTCGATCACCCAGAACGGCCTGAACCTGATGGGCGTCTCGCCTTTCGCCTTCAAGATGATCGTCGGCGCCATCATCCTCGTCGCCATCACCCTGTCGAATACCAGCATCGAGAAGCTTTTACCCTTGGCGCGTTCGGAAGGAAAACGGCCATGAGCAAGCTTTTCGAGCGCTTGAAGGATCTCGCGGGCCCGGAAATGGCCGGACCGTCCATGGCTTTCGTCGCCGTCATGCTGATCTTCGGCATCGCCTCGCCGCAGTTCATCAGCGCCGCCACCTTCGGTTCGGTGGCGTTCCAGCTTCCCGAACTCGGGCTGCTGACGCTCGCCATGCTGCTGCCGATCCTCACCGGCGGCCTCAATCTCGCCATCACCTTCACCGCCAACATCGCCGGGCTGACGCTCGCCTGGGTGCTGCAATCCTACGGCGGCGCCGATGCCGGTGTCGGCGCGCTGATCCTCGGCGTCGTGCTCGCCCTTGCAGTGGGCGCGGCAAGCGGCGTGGTCATGGGCCTGGTCATCGCCTTCACGCGCGCCCACCCGATCCTCGTCTCGCTGTCGATGATGATTTTTTTACGCGGCCTCGGCGAGTTTCTGACCCGCGGCGGCGACATCTCCGGTTTTCCCGATTTCATTCGCCCGCTCGGCCACGGCTCGCTTCTCGGCATCCCCGTGCCGCTGATCGTCTTCGTGCTCTGCGTGCTGGCCTGGCATGTGCTTCTGACGCGGACGAAACTCGGCTTCAACACGACGATGATCGGCTCGAACATCGAGGCGGTGCGCTATTCCGGCATCAACACCCGCAAGGTCATCGTCTGGGTCTATGCACTGTCCGGGCTGATGTGCTCGGTCGCCGGCATCATCATGCTCGCCCGCTTCAACTCGGTGCGCGTCGGCCACGGCGAGTCCTATCTCTTGATCACGGTGCTCGCCTGCTTCCTCGGCGGCGTCAATCCGTTCGGCGGTTTCGGCCGCGTCATTCCGGTCTTCGTCGCGCTGATCGTGCTGCAGCTGCTGTCGTCCGGGCTGAACCTGCTCGGCGCCAACCAACACCTCGCCACCGCCGTCTGGGGCATCCTCCTCGTCGGCATCATGATCCTGCGCTGGATGGCGGGACATTTCAAGATTTTGAAAAACAGGAGATAATATCATGCAAGGATTTGGCGTTCACACCAGCATGTGGACCATGAACTGGGATCGCGCCGGCGCCGAGCGGGCCATCGCCGCCGCCGTCAAATATGAAATGGATTTCCTCGAAATCGCATTGCTCAACGCGCCGATGGTCGATGCGCCGCACACCCGCGCGCTGCTCGAAAAACACAAGCTGCGCGCCGTCTGCTCGCTCGGCCTGCCGGAAAGCGCCTGGGCCTCCGTTCGCCCGGATGCGGCCATCGAACACCTGAAGGTCGCCATCGACAAGACCAAGGAAATGGGTGCCGAAGCGCTGTCTGGCGTCATCTTCGGCGGTATCGGCGAGCGCACCGGCGTGCCGCCGACGCAGGGCGAATATGACAACATTGCCCGCGTTCTCGATGCCGCGGCCAAGCACACCAAGCCGCTCGGCATCGAACTCGGCGTCGAGGCCGTCAACCGTTACGAAAATCACCTGATCAACACCGGAAAACAGGCGGTGGAGATGATCGAGCGCGTCGGCGCCGACAATATCTTCGTGCATCTCGACACCTACCACATGAACATCGAGGAAAAAGGCGCGGCAAACGGTATTCTCGACGCCCGCGACCACCTGAAATACATCCATCTTTCTGAAAGCGACCGCGGCACCCCGGGTTATGGCAACGTCCCCTGGGACGAGATCTATGCCGCGCTGGCAGCGATCGACTTCAAGGGGGGCCTGGCGATGGAAAGTTTCATCAATATGCCGCCGGAAGTGGCTTATGGACTTGCCGTCTGGCGCCCGGTGGCCAAAGATGAGGCAGAGGTGATGGGTAACGGCCTGCCCTTCCTGCGCAACAAGGCACGGCAATACGGCCTGATCTGAGCACGGACGGGCCGGGGAGGCGAGGGTGGCAGACAGCGGCGACACATGCGTGGCGGTCATCGACATCGGCAAGACCAATGTGAAGGTCAATGCCGTGACGACGGACGGCCATGTGCTGGAAACGCTCTCCTCCACCAACCCCGTCCTGCCCGGCCCGCCGTGGCGCCATCATGACCTCGACGCGTTGCGCGACTGGGTCTTCGCGAGCATCGCAGCGCTCGCCGCCCGCCATCGCCTCGATACCATCGTCTGCTCCGGCCACGGCTCCGGTGGCGTGCTGGTCAATGAAGATCCGGGAGATGGCAGTGGCGCCGCGCTGCCGATGATTGACTACGAGCAGCCTCTGCCGCCCGGTCTCGACCAGGCTTATGCGCCGCTTTCCGGTTCCTTCTTCGACCGGGGCAGCGCCACCATGCTTGGCGCCACCCACCAGGCGCGCCAACTCTTCTGGATGCAGCGTGCCGAACCGCAGACAGTCGCGGCGGCTCGCTGGTTCCTCGGCATCCCGCAATATTGGGCCTGGCTGCTGACCGGCAATGCGGTTTCGGAATCGAGTTTCCTCGGCGCCCAGTCGCATCTGTGGAATGTCGTGGAGCAGCGCTGGGCGCCGATCGTGACACAGCTCGGCTGGCAGCGGCTCATGCCGCCATTCGCCAAGGCATGGGAAACGGTCGGCCTGCTGAGGCCGGAGATTGCCCGACGTCTTGGTCTTGCTGAAACTGCCCGGGTGCTGGCCGGCGCCCATGACAGCAGCCTGAATTTTTACCGATACCAGGCGGCCGGCCTCAGCGATGTCGCCGTTGTCTCGACCGGCACCTGGATCGTCGGTTTCAGTGACAGGACACCGGTGGCGCGACTGGACGAACATCGCGGCATGACCTGCAACAGCGACGTCTGCGGCAAGCCGCTCGGCGGCGTACTCACCATGGGCGGTCGTGAATTTGTTGCCATCGCCGGCGCCGATGCACCCGATGGGCCGGTCCTGCGCCACGCTGTGGAGCGCCTCATCGCACAGGGCACGTTTGCACTGCCCTCCTTCGGCAGCGACGATGGCCTGTTTCCCGGCAGTGCGGGACGCGGGACGATGTTTGGCCCACCGCCAGCAGACGCCATGGAGCGCAAGGCCCTCGCACTGATCTATTGCGCCCTGCTGACGACGGAATGCCTCGATGCGCTCGGCGATTGCCGCACAGTCGTTCTCGACGGCAGCTTTTTGCGCGATCCTCTTTATGCCGCACTCGTCGCCGGCCTGCTTCCGGATCGCCATGTCTTTTTCAATCGGAAAGGGTATGGCGTCGCTTCCGGTGCCGCCCTTCTCGCAGAACATGCAGAGCGCACCGCACCGGCGCCGATCGACCTCGACAAGCCGGAGCCGCTGACGACGCTCACCTCCCTGCTTCCCACCTATTCCGCACGCTGGCGCAGCCTGATCCAGAATGATCGCAGCCTGACGCCCGCCCTCACCCTTCGATGAAAGGAAAGACAATGTCCAACGACCAGAACTATGCCCTGCGTATCGAGATGCTGGAGACGTGCCGGCGCATGAACGCCTCGGGCATCAACCAGGGCATGGCCGGCAATCTCTCCGTCCGCACCGAGGACGGTTTTCTGCTGACGCCGTCCTCCATGCCCTATGATACGATGCGGCCGGAAGACTTAGTGGAGATGGACTTCAACGGCACCTATGTCGGCCCGCGCCCGTCCTCGGAATGGCGCTTCCACCGCGATATCCTGCGCGAGCGCAAGGATGTCAATGTCGTGCTGCATTGCCATTCCATGTATGCGACGACGCTGGCCTGCCACCACAAGACCATTCCAAGCTTCCATTACATGACCGGCGTCGCCGGCGGCACGACGATCCGCTGCGCCGGCTATGCCACCTTCGGCACCCAGGAGCTTTCCGACAACGCCCTGGTGGCACTCAAGGACCGTTATGCCTGCCTTCTCGGCCAGCATGGCCAGATCTCGCTCGGCAAGACGCTGGAGCGGGCGCTGTGGCTCGCCTGCGAAGTGGAAACCCTGTCGCGCATGTATCTGCAGGCGCTGACGCTCGGCGAACCACCCGTCCTGCCCGACGACGAGATGGAGCGGGTCATCGAACAGATGCGCCGCATGAGCTACGGTCGCGCGCCGGATCGCGACGAAGTGACCGACGTCGCCCGCCCGCGGCAGATCGCCTGAAAGCAGCGCGCATCAGCCGTTGGTTCCCGGCAGGCCGAAGGCCTGCTGGAAATAGCCGCGGAACGCCTGCATCGCCGGCGTGAAGGTGGAATTGGCCCGCCAGGCAAGGCCGATATCCATCGCCGGCACATGGTCCTTGAGATTGATCGTCTCGATCCGCCGGCCCTCCAGCGACCAGGGCCGGTGAACCATGTCCGAAAGGATCGCCACCCCGAGGCCGTTCGCCACCATCGACCGCACCGCCTCGACGGAGGTGGTGCGCAGCATGACCCGCGGCTGGTAGCTCGACATGCTCCAGTATTTCAGCGAGGAATGCGCCGCCTCGTCGACGGTGAGCATGATGTAGGGTTCCTCCGAAACTTCCCGCAGGCCGACCTCGTCGCGCTGCAGCAGCGGATGCTGTGCCGGCACCCACAGGCGGCGCGCCGACCCCACCACCGTTTCCGTCACCAACTGCGGGTTGAGGATGTTCGAGGTCAGCAGCACCGAGATGTCGTAGCGGTTGGCCAGCAAGCCTTCCTCGATGGATTCACGGTTCTGCTCGAAAAGCTGGATGTTGAGCTTCGGAAACAGGCGCCGCAAACGCTCGATATGCATCGGCAGGAAATAGCCGATCACCGTGTAAGTCGCCGCAACGCTCAGCGTGCCCTCGACCTCGCTCGAGACGAAATTGAGATGCGTTGCCTCGTCGACCTTCTTGAGGATATCATAGGCGTGGCTCAAGAATTGCCGGCCGGCGGCCGTCAGGTCCATTCCGTGCGGAGTGCGGGTGAACAGGCCGACGCCGACGATCTGTTCCAGGTCCTTGATCGCCGTCGTCACTGCCGACTGCGATATGGAAAGATCGACAGCCGCCTGGGAAATCTGTCCCAATTCCGCTGTCGCCACGAAGTAGCGAAGCTGCCGCAGACTAAAACCCATAAGCGATTTTCCCATTTATATATTTGAATGCGTGACATCAATTTTTCAGAAGACGCAGATGCAAATGCCGTTTTGCAGTGCAAAAGCCCTTTCAGGCCGGGATTTTTGCCTTGAAACGTCGGCGCTTGCGTCGTTGTGCGCAGCACCATGCGTCTTCGGATTTTCAGATAATGAATATATAAAAATAGAATTTTTCAAAAGATATTTTTTCACCTAGCGTCATCATGTCAAAAAATAAGCAAGCCTGCGAAAGCTTAAAAGCTAGGCACAAGAGGGAAGATCAACGTGCTCGAGGTAGTCGATATCAATTGCGATCTGGGCGAAAGCTTCGGTCGCTGGCGCATCGGAGATACGGACGATGCCGCATTGATGGGCCTGATCAGTTCCGCCAATGTTGCGGCCGGTTTCCATGCAGGCGATCCCAATCTCATGGACCAGACCGTAAGGCTTGCCGCCGAACATGGCGTCGAAGTCGGCGCCCACCCGGGTTACAACGACCTGCAGGGTTTCGGCCGCCGCAAGATCTCCGGCACCTCCAAGGAACTGATCAACGACGTCATCTATCAGGTCGGCGCCCTGCGCGAATTCGCCCGCCGCCATGGCGTGCGCCTGCAGCATGTCAAGCCGCATGGCGCCCTCTACATGGAGATGGCGGTCAATCCGGAACTGTCGCAGATCTTCGTCCAGTACATGCGCACGGCGGCCCCGGACAGCTTCGTCTTCTGCATGGGCGGATCGGCAACCCATCGCGCCGCGCTTGAAGCCGGCCAACCGGTGATCCGCGAATTCTACGCCGACCGCGATTACGGCGACAACGGCTCGATCGTCTTCACCCGCGACGCCGGCCGGCCCGACCCGGCCGTGATCGCCCGCAAGGTGGTGCGCGCCTGCAAGGAAGGCAAGGTCCGCACCGTCAGCGGCAATGACATCGCCATCGAATTCGAATCCATCTGCTTCCACTCCGATACGCTCGGCGCCTTCGAGATCGTCCGCCAGATGCGCGATGCGCTGATTGCGGAAGGCATCCGCATCGCCCCCGTTTCGGAACTGGCAAACCAGAAAAACACGCGCGGAGAACAGCAATGAGCAAGCTCGAAATCAGATCCCCTCTTCCCGGCACCTTTTATCGTGCGTCCTCTCCCGATGTTCCCCCGTTCAAAGCCGATGGCGATGCGGTCGCCAGCGGCGACACGATCGGCCTGATCGAAGTGATGAAGACTTTCCAGGAAATCCCGGCCGGCATCGACGGCAAGGCGATCACCTTCCTGGTCGACAACGAAGAGCCGGTCATGGCCGGCCAGGTCATCGCCGAGGTGGAGCAATGACCATCCGCTCCGTCCTTGTCGCCAATCGCGGCGAGATCGCGGTCCGGGTCATCCGGGCGGCCAAGGCGCTGGGCATGCGCACCGTACAGGTGCACAGCGCCGCAGACGCCGACATGCTGGCGGTCAAGCTTGCCGATGAAGCGGTCAATATCGGGCCGCCGGCACCGAAGAAATCCTATCTCAACATCGAGGCGGTCATTGCCGCCGCCAAGGCAACCGGCGTCGATGCCGTGCATCCGGGCTACGGCTTCCTGTCGGAAAACGGCGATTTTGCCGATGCCGTCGTCAATGCCGGCCTGATCTTCATCGGCCCGAGCGGCGATGCGATCCGCCTGCTCGGCGACAAGGTCGCCGCCCGCAAGGTGGCGGCAAAGGCCGGCGTGCCGACGGTTCCGGGCAGCGACGGTCGTCTCGACGACCTCGACGCGGCGAAGAAGGTGGTCGAGAAGACCGGCTTCCCGGTGATGATCAAGGCCGCCGCCGGCGGCGGCGGACGCGGCATCCGCATCGTCAATTCCATAGCCGAACTGGAAAACCAGTTTCCGCAGGCTTCGGCCGAAGCCGCCGCCGCATTCGGCGATGGCGGCCTCTACATGGAAAAGGTCATCACCAAGGCACGGCACGTCGAGGTGCAGATCCTCGGCGACGGCGAGAATTTCGTCCACTGCTTCGAGCGTGAATGTTCGCTGCAGCGCCGCCGCCAGAAGGTCTGGGAAGAGGCGCCCTCCTTCCTGCTGCCGGCCGATGTGCGCGAAAAACTCTGCGCCAGCGCGGTGGCGCTCGCTCGCGAAGTCAAGTATCGCGGCGCCGGCACGGTGGAATATCTCTACGACGAGGACGCGCAGGAGTTCTACTTCATCGAGGTGAACACCCGTATCCAGGTGGAGCATCCGGTCACCGAAATGATCACCGGCATCGATCTGGTGCAGGAAATGATCAAGGTCTGCGGTGGTGCCACCCTGTCGGTGAAGCAGGACGACATCAAGGTGCATGGCCATGCCATTGAGTGCCGCATCAATGCCGAGGATCCGGCCAAGGGTTTCATGCCGGCGCCGGGCCTGGTCACCACGCTGAAGGTGCCGGAAGGCGAGGGCATCCGCTTCGATACGATGCTCTACGAAGGCTACACCGTGCCGCCCTTCTACGACTCGCTGCTCGGCAAGCTGATCGTCTGGGCCGAAACCCGCGACGCCTGCCTCGCCCGCCTGAAGACGGCGCTCGAAGGTCTTGTCGTTGAAGGCGTGCCGACGACGATCCCGTTGCACCTGGCGCTCGCCACCGACGATCACGTCCGCCGCGGCGATTTCCACACCCGTTTCCTCGAACCCTGGCTCGAAAGCGATTTCGCGACGGCCGGCGACAAAAAAGCAGAGGTTGCCTGATGACGACACGGTATACATTCGGGGGTGACGAACATCTCTTCGTCGAATGCAGCGACGAGATGTCGCTCGAAGCCTTCTTCAAGGGCCTGTCGATGGCCAAGGGCGTGCGCGAAAGCGGCATCAAGGGCGTCACCGAGATCTGCCCCGCCAACGCCTCCTTCCAGATCAAGTTCAATCCGGATATCATCAAGCCGGACGACATCCTGCGGGAAGTCAAGGCGATCGAGGGTGCGGCCGAGAAGGCCGAGCCGGTCATCAAGACCCGCATCGTCGAAATCCCCGTCTTCTACAACGATCCCTGGACGCACGAGACGCTGATGCGTTTCCGCGAACGCCACCAGGAACCGACCGGCACCGATCTCGATTACGCGGCGAAGATCAACGACTATTCTTCGGTCGAGACCTTCATCAACGCCCATTCCGGCTCGCCGTGGTTCGTGTCGATGGTCGGTTTCGTCGCCGGGCTGCCGTTCATGTACCAGATGGTCGAGCGCCAGCGGCAGATCGAGGTGCCGAAATACCTTCGTCCCCGCACCGATACGCCGAAACTGACGGTCGGCCACGGCGGCTGCTTCGGCTGCATCTATTCGGTGCGCGGCGCCGGCGGTTACCAGATGTTCGGCATCACGCCGATGCCGATCTTCGACGCCTCGCAATCCGTCAGCTATCTGCGCGATTTCATGGTGTTCTTCCGCCCCGGCGACATCGTCAAGTTCAAGGCGATCGGCCGCGAGGCCTACGACCAGGCGGTCGAGGATGTCGATACCGGCAAATTCTCCCCGCCGATCCGCGAGGTCAGCTTCGACCTGCGCGAATACCAGAAGGACATCGACGGCTACAACGCCAAGCTGGAGGGCATGCTTTATGGCCATTAAGGTTCTTCACCACGGTCTGGCGACCACCGTCCAGGATCTCGGCCGGCCCGGCTATTTCCACCTCGGCATTCCGGTGGGCGGCGCAATGGATCGCCTGGCGATGCGTGCCGCCAACCTGCTCGTCGGCAACGACGAGGGCGCAGCCGGTCTCGAAGCTGTGTTCATGGGTCCGAAGCTGGAATTCACCGAAGACGCGCTGGTGGCCGTCACCGGCGCCGACATGCCCGCCAAGGTCGACGGCGTCGTCCAGCCCGGCTGGACCGCCTTCAAGGTCAAGGCCGGCCAGGTGCTGAGCTTCGACTTCCTGAAATCCGGCGCCCGCATCTATATCGCCGTTTCCGGCGGCATCGACGTGCCGGTGGCGCTCGGCAGCCGCTCGACCTATCCGATCGGCGCGCTCGGCGGCTACAAGGGCCGGCCGCTCGCCCCCGGCGACGAACTGCCGGTCGGCGCAGGCAGCCTCGCCTCGGAAGGCCGCGCGCTGGCGGAGGAATACCGCCGCAAGCCGGGAACGCCGGCTGCACTGCGCGTGCTGCCCGGCCTCTACTGGGACCGCCTGACCGACGAGGCGAAGGACAACTTCTTCGCCGACGAGTGGAAGGTGGCGCCGGAGGCCGACCGCATGGGTTACCGTTTCCGCGGCGGCCGCAAGCTCTCCTTCGTCGAGCGCAAGCAGCCCTTCGGCGCCGGTTCCGACCCGTCGAACATCGTCGACAGCTGCTACCCCTACGGCTCCATCCAGGTGCCGGGCGGTACGGAGCCGATCATCCTGCACCGGGATGCGGTATCCGGCGGCGGTTACTTCATGGTCGGCACAGTGATTTCCGCCGACATGGATCTTATCGGGCAATTGCAGCCGCATACGCCCGCCCGCTTCGTCAAGGTGACGATGGAGGAAGCCCTGGCGGCCCGCGCCGAACGCGCCGGCCTTCTGGAAAGGCTGCGTGCATCCCTGAACTAACGACGACCTGCATTTAACAAGAGAGGGAACAAACATGAAATCGCTACTGAAATTTGCACTCGCAACGTCGGCCCTGGCGTTGGCGATGAATGCCTCCGCACGCGCGGAATCCTGGTACCCCTATCCGGCCCAGGCGATCGAGCCGGCCTTTGCCGCCGACGGCAAGTCGGTCGACGTCGAATATTCGCCGGTCGAAAAGGCGGAGAAGCCGTGGAACATCTGCGTCTCCTTCCCGCACATGAAAGATGCCTACTGGCTCGGCGTCGATTACGGCGTCGCCGAACAGGCGAAGGATGCCGGCGTCAAGATGAACCTGGTGGAGGCCGGCGGCTACACCGAGCTCGCCAAGCAGATCAGCCAGATCGAAGACTGCGTCGCCGGCGGCGCGCAGGCTGTCGTCATCGGCGCCATCTCCTTCGACGGCCTGAACAACCTCGTCACCGAAGTCACCAAGAAGGGCATACCGGTCATCGACGTCATCAACGGCATTTCTTCGCCCGACGTCACCGCCAAGTCGCTCGTCTCCTTCTACACGATGGGCTATGAGACCGGCGCCTACCTCGCCAAGAAGCATCCGGCCGGCTCGGAAGCGGTCAAGGTCGGCTGGTTCCCGGGTCCGGCAGGTGCCGGCTGGGTGGAAGCCGCCAACAAGGGCTTCCTCGAAGCCGTCAAGGGTTCGGCCGTCAACGTTCTCGATCCGAAATTCGGCGATACCGGCAAGGAAGCGCAGCTGAAGCTGGTGGAAGACGTGCTGCAGGCCGAGCCCGACGTCCGCTACATCGCCGGCACCGCCGTGACGGCGGAAGCAGCCCAGGGTCTCATCCGCGAACGCGGCCTCAAGGGGCAGGTCGACCTGCTCGCCTTCTACATGACGCCCGGCGTCTATGAAGGCATCAAGCGCGGCTTCATCCTCGCCGCACCGGCCGACTCGATGGTCATCCAGGGCCGCATCGCCATCGACCAGGCGATCCGCGCGCTGGAAAAGAAGGACTTCGTCAAGCATGTCGGCCCGAAGATCTTCGTCGTCGATCCGAGCAACGTAGAAACCGTGCCGCAGACCAACATCCTGCCGCCGGATGGCTACAAGCCGGTTTTCAACGTAAACTGATCGCGTGACACGGACCCGGCCAGTTAGGCCGGGTCCTTCTCCCGACCGAGGATTTTTGGATGCCAAGCTCCGCACCGCTCGTGGAGATGCGCCGGATTACCAAGACGTTTCCGGGTGTCACCGCGCTTGACGGCGTCGATTTCACGCTGCTTTCCGGCGAAGTGCACGTGCTCTTCGGGGAGAACGGCGCGGGCAAATCGACCCTCATTTCCGTATTGTCAGGCGTCTATCCGCAGACATCGGGCGATCTCAGGATCGATGGCGAGGATATCGCCCTGTCGTCGGTCAAGGATGCCAAGAAACATGGCATTGCCGCCGTTTTCCAGGAATTTTCCCTCGTGCCCACCCTGACGGTGGCGGAAAACATCTTCCTGGGGTCCGAGCCGATGCGCGGCCCCTTCGTGGATCGCCGGGCCATGGTCATCCAGGCCCGCAAGCTTTTCGCCGACCTCGACTTCCCCATGAACGTCAAGGCCCGCGTCGTCTCCTTGTCGCGCGCCGAACAGCAGATGGTCGAAATCGCCAAGGCGATCCATTCGCAGGCGAAGATCCTGATCCTCGACGAGCCGACGGCGTCGCTGACCGAACGCGAGACCGAAACCTTGTTCCGCATCGTCCGCGAGGCCAAGGCCCGCGGCGTCGGCATCATCTATATTTCCCACCGCATCCAGGAATTTTCCGCCATCGCGGACCGGATCACGGTGCTGCGCGACGGTCGCCTGATCGGCACCGTCGGCGTGCATGATCTCACGCCCGCAGGCCTCGTCGAAATGATGACAGGCCGGGCGATCGACGAGATCTATCCTCCGATCACACGGCAACCGGATGGCCCGATCCTGCTCTCCCTGCGCGGCTTGAAAGCGTGGGGCGTGAGCGGTGCCGATATCGACGTCCGCGCCGGCGAAGTTTTGGGGGTCGCGGGGCTGGTGGGCAGCGGCAAATCGCGCACCTGGCGGGCCGCCCTGGGGGTCATCCCCATGACCGCCGGCTCGGTAACCCTCAAGGGCGAGGATGTCAGCGGCAAACCGACCCGGCGTTTTCTGAAGAACGGCGTTTTCTACCTGCCGCCCGATCGCAAGGCCGAAGGCCTGATGCTCGGTGCAACGACGCGCCAGAACGTCAATCTCGGCCTGATCGACCGCGAGGATTCCAACGGTTTCCTGAAGATGCTTTCGCCCGGAAAGATGCGCGGCATCGCCGATCGCATCGCCCGCAAGGTGGATCTTTCCGACGCCTACATGGCGCGGACGATTTCCAACCTCTCCGGCGGCAACCAGCAGAAAGCCCTGTTCGGCCGCGGCTTCGGCCAGGACTATGACGTCTATATCTTCGACGAACCGACCGTCGGCGTCGACATGGGCACGCGTGCGGCGCTCTACAGACTGATCAAGGAAATCGCCGAGGCCGGCAAGGCCGTCGTTGTCATCTCCTCCGATCTTCCCGAGGTCATGAACCTCGCCCACCGGCTCGTCGTCTTTTCGGCCGGCCAGATCTCGGCGGAGCTTTCCGGCGACGACATCGACGAACAGACCATCCTGAAAGCGTTCTTTGCAAACGAAAGGCAGACCGCATGAGCACCAGTGCGCCCGTGGCCGCCGAAAGCGGCGCCAAATCCTCCTTTTCCCCGGGGAAGGCCGTCAAGGCCCTGTTCATCCGCGCCGGCGTGCTGCCGTTTTTCCTGATCGCGGCGCTGATCATCTTCTCGCTGGCATCGACCCAGTTCCTGACGGTGCAGAACATCACCAATGTCGCCCGCCAGTCGGTCTATCTGATCCTCGTCTCGCTCGGCCAGATGCTGGTGCTGATCACCGGCGGCTTCGACCTTTCGGTCGGCACGGCGATCGCCATCACCTCGGTCGTTTCCGCCTCAACCATGGTGGCCATGGCCGGCGTCTTCCCGGATGCCATCTGGCTCGCCATCACCATCGGCCTGGCCGCCGGTTTTGGTGCTGCGCTGGTGATGGGCCTCGTCAACGGCGCCGGCATCGCCGGCTTCGGCGTCTCGCCCTTCATCATGACGCTCGGCGTGCAGTCGGTCGGCGCAGGCATCGCGCTGTTCATCACCGGCGGCGTGCCGGTCGGCGGCCTGCCTTATGAATTCAGCGATTTCTTCGGCTTCGGCCGCATCTTCGGCGTGCCGGTTCCCGTCCTCGTGGCGCTGATCGTCATCGTGCTGATGTGGGTGCTGATGAACCGCACCCGCACCGGCGCCCGCATCTATGCGATCGGCGGCAACATCAAGGCGGCGCATCTCTCCGGCATCAACACCCGCAAGACGCTGTTCATCGCTTATATCATCTGCTCGCTGCTCGCCTCGCTGGCCGGCATCCTGCTGACGGCGCGTGTCGAAAGCGGCGAGACCAACCTCGGCGGCACCATCGCGCTGGAATCGATCGCCGCCTGCGTCATCGCCGGCGTGTCGCTGCGCGGCGGCATCGGACGGGTGGAGAGCGTGGTGCTCGGCGCCTTCTTCATCGTGCTGGTGCAGAACGGCATGAACATCATGCAGATCGGCTCCTACATGCAGATGGTCCTGCTCGGAAGCCTGCTGATCCTCGCCGTGGTCATCGACCAGCTGCGCTACAAGATGCTGATCGGCGGACGGTAACCCGCCTCCGGTTTTCGCCCATCATCCTGCCCAACCCCACGGAAGGACAAGACGCCATGGCCCATGCCGACAACCTCTACATCGCTGCCTCCGTTGCCGATGCCGTCGCGGTCCTCGCCGACCGTGCCGGCACCGCCACACCGCTGGCCGGCGCCACGTGGGTGATGCGGGCACCGCTGCGCCGCGAACCGCTAGCCCATTCCTACGTGGCGATCTCGCAGATCGAGGCGCTGCAGCGGATCGACATTTCCGAAGACGAGGCGGTGATCGGCAGCTGCGTCACGCATGCAAGATTGGCCGAGGCGCTTGCCGGACGGGGCGATCTCGCCGCCCTGGCGACGGCCGCAGCCAAATCCGCCAATCCGGCCGTAAGGCAGGCGGCAACGGTCGGCGGCAACCTCTGCACCGCCGATTTTGCCGCCGCCGATCTCGTTCCGGCGCTGCTCTGCCTCGATGCTGCCGTGGAGCTGGAAGGGCCGGGCGGCCTGCAACGCCTGCCGCTGCAGGAATTCCTCAGCCTTCGTCACGCGCTGCCTGTGGGCTCGCTGCTCTGTCGTATCGTCGTGCCGCGGTCGGCGGCACGCTCGGCCCATGCCCGCCTGCCGCTGCGCAAGGCCGGGGATTATCCGGTGGCCATCGCCAGCCTGTCGATCGAACAGGACGACAAGGGCATCGTCACCCGTGCGGCCGTTGCCGTCGGCTCGGTCGAACCGGTGGCGCGGCGATGGCCGTCGCTCGAAACCGCGCTGGTTGGCCGGCCGCTCAACACCGCATGGATAGGCGTGCAGGCCGAACGGTTGGCCGAGGAGTTTACCGGCCGTGACGGTATCGAGGCACCCGGTTGGTACCGCGTCAAAGTGCTTCCAACGCTCGTCCGCCGCGCCGTCGAAGCACTTTCGGCGCAAACCGCCTGAAACGGAGAGAGACCATGCCGATCACACTCATCGTCAACGGCGAGGAACGGGCCACCCAGGCCGCCCCGATGACGCCGCTTCTCGACGTGCTGCGCGAGGAATTTTTCCTCACCGGCGCCAAGGCCGTCTGCCGCGAAGGATTTTGCGGCGCCTGTACCGTGCATGCCGACGGCATCGCCCGCATGTCCTGCCTGATGCCGGTCGGCCTTGCCCAAGGCTGCGCCATCACGACGGTGGAGGCGATTGCCGCCGATGGCGTGCTCTCGCCACTGCAGCAGGCGCTCGAAGACCATGATGTCGTGCAATGCGGCATGTGTTTCCCCGGCATGGTGATGAGCCTCACCAAATTCCTCGAACAGAATGCCCATCCGAGCCGCGACGAGATGAAGACGGCGCTCGCCGGCAATATCTGTCGCTGCACTGGTTACGAACGCATCATCGATGCCGTTCTGGCACTCACCAACGCCCCTCAAGCCGCGGAGTGAAATCGATGTCCGATCCGGCCAACGCAGTGATGAATTTCCCGCGTCGGGATGCGCGCGACAAGCTTCTCGGCCGCACCCGCTACACCATCGATCACGTCCGCCCCGGCGTGTTGCACGCCGCGCTGCTGCGCTCCGAAGTGCCCTCGGCGCGCATCCTGCGTATCGATACGTCCATCGCCCGCAAGATGCCGGGCGTGCGGGCCATCGCCACCGCTGAACATGCTCCCGGCCTGCACGGCATCGGCATCGCCGACCATCCGCTCTTCGCGCAGGACGTCATCCGCTACGACGGCGAGCCGATCGCCGCCGTCGCCGCCGATACGCTGGAGCAGGCCCGCGCCGCCGCGGCCGCCATCGTCGTCGAGCTGGAAGAAATCCCGGCGGTGATCAGCATGGCCGAGTCGCTTGCACCTGGCGCACCGCAGATCCACCCCGACTGGAAGAAATACGAGGTGCTGGTCGAAGGTGCTGCCCGCGGCGGCAACGTCGCCTGGGAAGCCACCGTTGCCCGCGGCGACACCGACGCCGCCTTCGCCCGGCCGGACGTGCAGATCATCGACAGCACCTACCGGGTCGGCCGCCAGAACCACGTCTCCTTCGAGCCGCGCGCCGTCGTCGCCTCCTTCGAGGACGGCCGGTACCACATCCAGACCTCGACGCAGGTGCCGTGGACCGTGCGCAACATGACGGCGCGCATCCTGCAGGTGCCGGCCTCGCATGTGCGTGTCACCGTGCCGGCCGTCGGCGGCGGTTTCGGGCTGAAATTCGATTGCTCGCTGGAACCCTACGCCGCCGTGCTGGCGCAGATGTCCGGGCGGTCGGTGTCGCTGGTCAACAGCCGGCAGGAGGAGATGCTGACCTGCCTCTGCCGCGAAAACGCCGAAATCCGCATCCGCTCGGCGGTGACGAAGGACGGCGAGATCGTCGGCCGCGAGGCGACCGTGCTGATGGATTGCGGTGCCTACGGCGGCGAGCAGATCTTCCTGACGACGATGACCGCACACACGCTCGGCGGCAACTACAAGCTCGGTTCCGTGCGCCTGTCGAGCCGCGCCGTCTATACCAATACGGCCCCGAACGGCGCGTTTCGCGCCTGCAACGGTGTTTACAACACCTTCGCCCTGGAGCGGCATACGGAAGAGATCTGCGCCGCTCTCGGCATGGATTCGCTGGAGTTCCGCCGCCGCAACGTCCTGGGCGACAAGGATCTCGGCGCCACCGGCCAGGTCTTCGAAGGCAATGTGCTCGGTCCGATGCTTGAGCGCATGGCGGCACTGCGCGAAAAATCGCCCTCGCGGAAAACTGAAGCCGGCGACCGGCTTTACGGCCGGGCGACGACGGTCGGGACCTGGTTCATCTTCATCGGCCCGTCCTCGGCCACCGTCAATCTCAATGCCGATGGCAGCGCCACGCTGGTCACCTCCGGCGTCGAGATCGGCTCCGGCACCATGATGCAGTCGCTGCCGCAGATCGTCGCCAACAGTCTTGGTCTCCGCCCGCAGGATGTCATCGTCAAGACGGCGGATACGGATGCGTCGGGCCTCGACCTCGGTGTCGGCGGTGGACGCACCACCGTCTCCATCGGCGCCGCCAGTTCCGCCGCCTGCGAAGAAGTCCGCAAGAAGCTGCTGTCGGTCGCCAGCGAAATGCTGCAGACCAAGCCGGAAAAGCTGGTGTTGACCGGCGGGCGCATCGAAATCGCCGGCATCAAGGGGTCGGGCACCACCATCGCCAAGGTGGTGGAACGGGCCCAGCAGGTCATGGGACCAGTCTCCGGCAGCGGCGCCTTCACCGCGCCGGGCGTGCCGTCGATGCCGGGCTGCGCCGCCGGGCACTTCATCGATGCCATCGATATCCCGGTGTTTGCCGTGCACGAATGCGAAGTCGCCGTCGATCCCGATACCGGCCATGTCGAGGTGTTGAGCTACAAGGTGGTGCAGGATGTCGGCCGCGCCCTCAATCCGCGCGCCGTGCTCAGCCAGATCCAGGGCGGCGTGGTGCAGGGCATGGGATATGCGCTGCACGAGGAAGTGTCGATCGACGCCCATGGCCGCATCGAACAATCCGGCTTCGAAACCTACCGGCTGCCGCTGGCGCTCGACGTCGTGCCGGTCGAGATCGACCTTTACGAAGGCGCGCCGTCCATCGGCCCGCTCGGCACCAAGGGGGCAGGCGAGGTGCCGATCCTGAACGTCGGCGCCGCCATCGCCTGCGCCGTCTCGAACGCCACCGGAAAACGCGTGCAGGAGCTGCCGTTGACGCCGCCGCGGGTGCTCGCCTTGTTGCTGGATCGCAACGAACCGCTGGATTTTCCGCATATCAGCCCGACCTGGCACGACAACATCATCCATACCGGCATCCACGCTTCGCTTTGATATCAAAGACATACAGGCGGCGTCCCTCCTTCGCCGCCTGTTGATGACGCATCCTCCTGATCATGCATGCCTCAATGCTGCCGATTTGGATCGATTTACGATGGTGTGCGTTATCCCCGCAGCATTCTTCCGCTGCAGTCGCCGGGGCCTCCCTCCGGCGACGATCCCCAAAGGAGAGACACATGAAGAAGACCCTGGCCCTGTCGATGCTCGCCGCATCGCTTTCCCTCGCCGGCGGCACCATCGCTTACGCAGCCGACATGACGGCCGCTCCCACCTACGAGACACCGCCCGGAGAGCGTGACGGTGTGAAGATCGGCTATCTCGATTGCAGCATCGGCGGTGGCGTCGGTTATGTCCTGGGCTCCGCCAAGGGCATGGAATGCGCCTTCAAGCCCGCCCGCAACAGCGAGCCGCTGGATCATTATTCCGGCGTGGTTCGCAAGCTCGGCGTCGATCTCGGCTTCACGACGCGCAGCCGGCTGATCTGGGCCGTCTTCGCGCCGACCGCCGGTTATCACCAGGGTTCGCTCGCCGGCCTCTATGAAGGCGCGACGGCCGAAGCCACGGTCGGCGCCGGCATCGGCGCCAACGTGCTGATCGGCGGCACCAGCGGCTCGATCCACCTGCAGACCATCAGCGTCACCGGCCAGCTGGGCCTCAACGTCGCCGCCGGCGGCGCGTCGATGACGCTGACGCCGGTGGATTAAGACATCCTGTCGGAAAAAAATCCTCCCGGCGGGCGGGGGCCTGCGCGGGAGGAGACAGGGGAAAGGTCAGCCGCGCGACGTCGAACCGACGACCGGGCCGCTGGCGACACGGCCGGTCTCGCGGGCAAGCGCCACGATGATCGCCAGCATGATCGCCTCGGCGATGGCGAAGGCCAGGAAGGCGCTGGCGAAGGAACCGCCCGACACCTTGATGACCACGCCCATCATCCACGGCGAGATGAAGGTGGAGAGGATGCCGAAGATCTCAGCATATCCCACCGCCGCCGTCGCCAGTTCGTCCGGATATTTTTTGCTGAGCAGGGCGAAGATCGCGCCGCCGCCGAAGAGCGCGATGCCGCTGAGCAGCGCCATGATCACCAGCCAGACGAAGGGCAGGGCGGACATGGTGCCGATGGTGAACATCACAGCCACCAGCAGCGCCAGCACGGTGCCGAACTTGATCATCGCCGCCTTGCCCATACGGTCGGAGATGTAGCCGCCGATCACCAGGAAGAACACCTGCGACAAGCCCATCAGCGTGCCGATCAGCGCCGCGTCCTCGACAGGCATGGCATGGATGGTGATGTAGGCCGGGATCACCCAGGTAGCCGTGCCGGCGATCGCCATGGTGCAGGCCGAGATACCGAGGCCGCCGACGATGATCCAGCGCGACTTGAAGATGCTGGAAAGCGAAACATTGGCGGTGCGGTCCTTTTCCGGCTCCCAGAGGAAACCCGAAATGCCGATATGGGCGGGACCGTTGCGGGTGAACAGCACGACACAGACGGCGACGATCAGCGTGCCGGCAGCGAGGATGCCGAAGAAGGTGCGCCAGCCATAAGCGATGGTCAACGGAATGCCAAGGGCGAAATCCAGCGTGATCGCCAGGCTGTAGGCGGCAAGGATGAGGCCGATGACGCTGCCGCGGCGCGCCTGCGGGAACCAGCCGACAATCAGCTTCATGTTGCCGAGGAAGATCGCGGCATCGAAGAAACCAACGAAGAGGCGCAGCGCGATCAGCTGGCCGTAGCTCTGGACATAGACCTGGGCCACCATGCCGAGGCCGGTGCCGGCCAGGCCGATCAGCAGCATGCTGCGGGCAGTCATGCTCTTGCTCACCTGCGACCAGACGATCATGCCGAGACCGTAGGTCAGCGCAAAGATGCCCTGCGCCAGGCCGGCCTGCGCCGGATCGAGCTGCAGCGTTTCCGAGATGAACGGAATGACGGCGGCGAAGGCGTACCAGTCTGCGGCCAGGAACATTTCACATAGCAGCGCCAGCGTCAGCATGCCGATCTGCCAGCGTTTTATTCTGGATTTGTCGAAATCCGATAACATTTCCCATTTCATTGGTCGGGTTCCCCTTGTTTGAAACGAATGCATCCGCGGCTGCCTTTTCGCGGCAGCTCTTCAGGTGTTGCCGGTGCGACGGTGGTTTCCCTTCCGCCCGCCGCTCCGAAAAAGCTCAGGCGCCGGGCGGCGGCAGGAAATCCACCTCATGTTCGGCAGCGATACGCACCACCTCGGCCGGATCGCCGACATTGTGGATGCGTTCGAAAAGGCCGCGCAGCTTGCCGGTCGGGGCGACCCAGAACACACATTTCACGATGGTGTCCTTGGAGTTGTTGAAGATGCCGTGCGACTGGCCCATGGGCAGGCGGATGGTGTCGCCGGGCTTGGCGGAAGCTTTCTCGCCGTCGAGAAGCAGGTCCAGCTCGCCTTCGAGAAGATAGATGAACTCGTCCTGTGTCGGATGGATATGCGGCGGCACGAAGGTGCCGGGCGGCAGCACCGCATGCCAGGCCATCGAGGCATCCGATTGCTGTTTCAGCGTGTAGGTCTGGCCTAAAATGCTCCAGACGATACCTTCGTAACTTTCGCTGCTTTTGGTCACGCCGGCCGGCATGGAAACCATGGTCTGTCCTTTCTGATTGCTGGCAATGGTGTCTGCGGTGAAGAAGGCGAGCAGGCTGTCCGCCGCCTCCGGCCGTTCCTCGAAGAGCAGGTGACCGGTCTCCGGGAAAAATTCGGCACTGGAATTGGGAATGAGCTTCAGCCAGGTGTCCGCCGCGCCGGCCGGGCGCATGCGGTCGGCGCTGCCCCAGAGAAGCAGGGTGGGTGCGGCGATGCGCGGCAGCCAGCGCTCCAGCTTCGGGTTGCCCTGCGGGTCCTGCGCAAGCAGGCGGCCAAGCCCCATCATCTCGCGGCCGAGCGCTTGATTGAAGGCTGGGTCCGGCCCCTTGGGGAAATAGCTGACGGCCACCATCGGATCATGCGTCAGGTATCCCGGCAGATCCTGAGGGGCGACGACCGAGAGGTCCGGCACGGGATGCTCGTTGACGACCAGTCCGGCCGGGGCGACGAGAGCGAGGCGACGAATTTTTTCACCGAACCGGGCTGCATATTCGGCGGCGATCCAGCCGCCGAGCGAAAAGCCGGCCAGATCGATATCGGAGAGGCCCAGCTGATCGAACAGGGTCGCATAATGCAGCACGTAATCGTCGATCGTCGTCGCACGGTCGTCATCGGCGGACTCGCCAAAACCCGGGTGATAGGGGATGAGAACACGGCGGTTGGATGCGATCCGCTTGGCGAACTCGAAGCCCGGAAAGGTACCGGCGCCATGCAGGAAGACGATCGGTTTTCCTTCGCCGATGCCGTAGACGACGGTGCGGATGCCGTTCACGTCTATTTCGGAACGGTCGAAACCGTCCATGGCGGCAAAGAACAGGGCGCTGGCGGTCTGTAGCATGGCAGATCTCCTATTCTGCGGCTTCAAGGCAATGGTGATGGACGAGGCGCGCGAGCTGGCCGCTGGCCGCGGCGATGCGCTGCAGAACGAGCGGGCTGGCCGGGCGGCCATCCTCGAAATCCGCCTCGCTGGCATAGACCGCGGTCGGCACGGTGCAGGCTTCGAAGAAACCGAAGAGCGGCCGCAACTGGTGCTCGACCATCAGGCAATGGCGGGTGCCGCCACCGGTGGCCGTCAGCAACACCGGCCGGTCGATCAATGCCGCCGGCTGCACCAGATCGAAGACATGCTTGAACAGGCCGCTATAGGAACCCTTGTAGACCGGGGTGCCGACGATCAGTGCATCGGCGGTCTCGATCGCCGTGATCAGCGCAGCCGCCTGCGGCGACAGCCGCCCATATTGCAGCGCATCGAGCTCCAGGCCCGCCAGGTCGAATATCTCGGTATCGATGTCATGGCGATCGGCAAGCTGGCCGGCCACCGCCTCCACCAGCGCTCGCGTCTTGGACGGTCTCTGCGTGTTGCCGCAGAAACCTATGACCTTTGGTCCAGTCATCGGCATCATACTCCCAGTCGGGCTGCGTCGCTTTCTTGGCTGTTCGCGGCCCGTGAAATTCCCACGGCTGCGAGTATTCGGCCGGACTTGACCAACAACAATTCCCCCAAATGGGGGCGTTGAACGCTCGCGGCATGACGGGAAGACTGATGGGGAATTGGCATCTCCGCCTTGGGGCGGCCGTGTCAAAACGCCAAGAAAAACAAAGCCAAGAGGGTGAATCCATGAACAGTTCCGTCACCAAGCTGAAGGAATCCCGCACCGAAACGTTTCAAGGCATGCTGGCCAAGGTGGAGAGCATCCTGCCCGCGATCGAAGCCGCTGCGGAAGAAAGCGAAGCGCTCAACCGCCTCTCGGACACCACATTCGAACTGCTGAAAGCCAATGGCCTCTACAGCATGCTGATGCCGAAGGAACTCGGTGGCGCGGAACTGCCGCATGTCGATGCCATGCGGCTTGCCGAGCGTGTCGCCTGGGCGCATGGCTCTGCCGGCTGGTGCGTCGTGGTCAACAATGCCGTCGGCGGCGTGCTGTCGGTCCTGCTGCCCGATGACGGCGCCGAGGAAGTGTTCGCCGGTGGCGCCGATACCATGGTGGCCGGCAACGGCGTGCCGCGCGGTTTCGCCCGCAAGGTCGAAGGCGGCTACATGATCAAGGGCCACTGGGCCTATGGCAGCGGTATCCATCATGCCAAGTGGATCCACTCCGGTTGTTTCCTCACAGACGACGACGGCACCATGCTGAAGCTGCCGAACGGTGCGCCGCGCATCGTCGTCACCCACCATCCGCGCGACACGATCGTGCTCAAGGGAAATTGGGACGTGCTCGGCCTGCGCGCCACCGGCAGCTTCGACTACACGCTGAAGGACGGTCCGGAACTGTTCGTGCCGGATCGCTGCTGCTACGATTTCGCCGTTGCCGAAGCCCAGCGCGGTGGCAAGCAATCGACGCTCGGCCTCGTCGGCTACACCGCCTGGGGCCATACCAGCTGGGCGCTCGGCGTCGGCCGGCGCATGCTGGACGAACTGGCGAAACTCGCCTCCAAGCGCATCGACGCTTTCGGCAAGATGAACGAAGGCGGGGTCTTCAAGTTCGAGTTCGCCCGCGCCGAAGCCAAGTATCGCTCGGCCCGCGCTTTCATCTACCAGTCCTGGGGCAGCCTGGCGGATACGTTTGCCCATGGTGGCGAAGCCTCCGTCGAGCAGATCGCCGATATCAAGCTGGCGCTCCGCCATATCCACGACGTCATTTCCGAGGTCAGCACCTTCGCCCACCGTGCGGCCCGCGGCGCCTCGCTGCATGACGGCGTGATGCAGCGCTTCTACCGCGACATCCATTCCGGCACGCAGCATATCCTGATGGCGGATGAGGTAGTACAGGAATGCGGCCGCGTCTATCTCGGCGCCTACGGCCCGAATGCGAAATGGGAGGTCTTCGGCGTCAACGGCTGATGCCGTTCACATTTCCGTCATAAGGCGCTTGCTTTTGGTCAATTTTGCCGCAAACTTCGGCTTACGGCAAAAAACTCAAGAGGGGAGGGGCAAAAAAAGCCCCTCGAAAAAGCGCCGTCGACAGGAAGGACAACGGATGAATCCGGGTGATGACGTGACACTCGTCCCGCCGAGGGATTGCATCGGCGATGCGGTTTTGAGCATCGCCGCCAGCCGCTCGCTGCAGACGCTCGGTGATGCCTGCCGCAACGGCATCAACCGTTTTATCGGCATGGGCGCCATCGGCCTGTATTTCCTCGACGAGCACAAGCCTTATCTGTTCTACAGCAAACAGGCGCCGGAAGGTTTCATCCGCGAATATGGCGACACGTCCTACCGCAAGGACCCCATTCTCGAACATGTCGTCGATACCGGCCGACCCATCGACGGCGCCGAATTGCTAGGTGCCTCGGGCTGGCCCCTATGCGACAATTTCGGCCTGCTCAAGCGCTGGGGTTTCACCCACTGCATGGCCGGTCCGCTCTATGTCGAGGACCGCATCGTCGGGGTGATCTACACGGCGACCGGCGGCAAGACGGCCACCTATCCGCAGGAAGCCCGCGACGGCATGGAGCTTCTCTGCCGCGCCGGTTCACTGGCGCTGACCAACATGGTCGAGACCGGACGATTGTCGAGCCGGCCGATCGCCTGGGCGGAAAAAACCCACCCGCTCGGTCTTGGCCGCGCCAGCCGCGATTTTTCTGAAAACGAGACGATCAAGCAATTGCCGGAACGCTCCCGCGAGGTGGCGCTGCTGCTCTGCCATGGGCAGTCGAACAAGGAAATTGCCCGCTCGCTCGGCATTTCCGCCTACACGGTCAAGGACCACATCGCCCGGCTGTGCAAGCGCCTCGAGGCGCATAACCGTACGGAACTGGTGCAGCGCATGTTGCGGGCGCATTGAGGCGCCTGTCCTTGCTTGAGAGAAGCGCTTGTGACGGTGGCGCCGAAAAGGGCTGAAAAGCCGCACCGGTCCGTCATCTTCGGCCTCGTGCCGAGGATCTGCCTGCGACTGCCAAGCCACTGACGATGAAGAATATATCTGAGGTGCTTCGATCCTCGGCACGAGGCCGAGGATGATGTCGAGACGTTGGAACGGTCGATCCGCAAGCTGGCCACCTGGCTGGCCGTGGATGCCCCATCGATCGCTCTCCTCGGATATCAATCCGGCCAGCGCAGCGCCGCCGCCGTCGATTTTGTCGGTGTCAGCATGGCATTGTCCGGGCGCGACGGCGCCTCGATCAAGCGAACGATCTGATCGGCAACCGTGTGTTCCTCGCCGGGATGCAGATTGCACGGATCGAGGTAAAAATGCCCGCGCTCGACTTCGTGATTGCGCACGATGATCGGCGGCGAAGAGGCGGCGAGCGCCTGCGCCAGGCCGGCGGCGGTAAAGCCGCTTTCCGGCAGCACCTTGATTTCCAGCCGGTCCAGCGGGTTGCTGGTCGGATCGGGGATGATACGTACGGCAAGGCCCTTCAGTCCGGCAAGGCGCGCCAGCCAGAGATCGAGCGCCGATTGCTCGCGGGCGCGGATGCCGGCGTGGTCGCGCTTTTCCCAGACCTCCAGCGCCGCCATGACGCCGGCAATGCTTTCCTTGCCCACCTTCATGCCGCGGCCGATGCCGCGGTTCTGCAGGTAACCGGCACGCACCAGATCCTTGCGGCCGGCAACGATGCCGCTGGTCGGCCCGCTCAGGAACTTGTGGCCGCTGTAGATGGCGATGTCGGCGCCGGCGGCAAGGAAGCCGCGCAGATCATATTCGGAAGCGGCATCGACGATGACGGGTACGTTCTTGGCGTGGCAGATCTCGATGAATTCAGGCAGGGACAGCATGCCGTACTGCACCGTATGATGCGCCACGACGTACAGTGCCGCCGCGGTCTTTTCGGTAATCGCCTCGTCGACATGGTAAGGCTGCGTGACGCTCACCGTGCCGGCAAGAACCGCCCTGGCACCACACATGCGGATCGACTGGTCGATGACACCGCCGTAATTGACCACATGGCCCATCTGGACGATGACCTCGTTCTTCAGGCCGGTCGTGTCGTCGGGCAGGCGTTCGATCGCCAGGAGCCGCGTGCCGGTCATCGAGCCGGCAATCGACATCGCGATGCTGCTGGCGGCGGACGCCGTGACGAAACCGGCCTCGGAACCGGTCAGGCGGGCGATGACCGCGCTTGCCTTGCGTTGCAGGTCGTCCATCTCGACGAATTGCGGGGCGATCTCAGCCATGGCCTTGATCGCTTCCGGCACGATGATCGAGGCGCCGAGCGCCGTCATCGTGCCGGAAACGTTGATGATCGGGCGAAGGCCCAGCCGTTCGCGGATGGGTTCGTTCGACAAGGTGTCCTGAATGGTGCTCATGATGGCTCCCTCAATTGTGCAGTTCGAAAATGGCTTCGATTTCGACGGTGATGTTGTTCGGCAGCGATCCGACGCCGATGGCCGAGCGGGCATGCTGCCCGGCCTCGCCGAACACCGCCACCATCAGGTCGGAACAGCCGTTGATGACGGCCGGATGTTCGGCAAAGTCAGGTGCGGCATTGACCAGGCCGAGCAGCTTCACCACCCGCTTCACCTGGTCGAGGCCGCCGACGCTCTCGGCGACGACGGACAGCAGGTTGAGGCCGGTCAGCCGTGCATGCTCGTAGGCTTCGGCCGTGGTCACATCGATGCCGACCTTGCCCTTCATCAGCGTGCCGTCCGCCTTGGCCGGTCCCTGGCCGGAAACATAGAGCATCGAACCGGCCCTGACGGCGTTGCGGAAATTGCCGATCGGAGTCTGTGCCGGGATGAGGTCAAGTCCGAGCGAACGGAGGCGGTCGCTATGGGTCATCGAAGGGCTCGCATTGGCTGGATTGAAGGGCTGGGATCAATGGGCCGTCGCGCTGAAACGCGACAGGAAGGAACGCAGACGGTCGTTTTCGGCGGCTGCCGCCTGCAGCTGGTCGGGCGGCACCACGGCGGACACCATGCCGTCCGCCATGAAGACGATGCGGTGGCTGGCGTCGCGGGCAAAGGCGATCTCGTGGGTGACCATCAGCATGGTCATGCCATCGCCGGCCAGCTGGCGCACGACGTCGAGCACCTCGCCCACCAGTTCCGGGTCGAGCGCGGAGGTGATCTCGTCGAGCAGCAGGATCTTTGGTTCCATCGCCACGGCGCGGGCGATGCCGACACGCTGCTGCTGGCCGCCGGACAGTTCGCCCGGCAGGCTGTCGGCCTTGTGGCCAAGCCCGACGCGGCCGAGCCAATGCAACGCGATCTCGCGCGCTTCCCGCTTCGGTTTCTTGCGGACCCGACGCAGGCCGAGCATGACGTTTTCCGCCGCCGTCAGATGCGGGAAGAGGTTGAAGGACTGGAAAACCATGCCGGTTTCGGCGCGCATGCGGGCAAGATCCACCTCGCCGCGACGGCGGCGCTGCGGCCCGTCGTTGCGATAGCCGACCTCGGTGCCGTCGATCCGGATCGAACCGCCGTCATAGGTTTCGAGAAAGTTGACGCAGCGCAGAAGCGTGGTCTTGCCGCTGCCGGACGGGCCGATGACGGTCACCACCTCGCCCTTCGAGACGTGCAGGTCGACGGCTTTCAGCACCTGGTGCTTGCCGAAGGATTTTGCCAGCTGGCGGATATCGAGGAGATGTTCTGAAGCCATGGTCTCAATCCCGGATATAGGAGTAGCGGCGCTCCAGCATGCGGCTGAGGCTGGAGAGGCTGTAGTTGATGGCGAAATAGATGAAGGCGCCGAGCAGGTAGAGCGGCATCGGCTCGTAGGTACGGCCGATCACCTGGTTGATCGCCTGCATCAGATCGACGACACCAAGCAGGGACACCAGCGCCGAGCCCTTGATGGCATCGGTGACACCGTTGATCCACGGCGGCAGGAACCGGCGCACCGCCTGCGGGAAGATGACGAACCGCAACCGGTCGGAGAAGACGAGGCCGATGGACATCGCGCCTTCCATCTGCCCGCGCGGAATGGAGCCGATCGCGCCGCGTACATATTCGATCACCTGCGCCGTCTTGAACAAGGTGAGCGCCAGCACCGCCGCCCAGAACGAACTCATGTTCAGGCCGAGCTGCGGGAAGCCGTAATAGACGACGAAGATCAGCACCAGGATCGGTATGCCGCGGATGCAATCGCTGAAGATGCGCACCATAAGCGCCACCGGCCAGGGGCCGTAGACGAGGCCGACGCCGAAGAGCACGCCAAGGAAAAGCGACAGCGCGACGACGATCGCCGAGACAAGCAGCGTGATGTAGAGGCCGTGGCCCAGGAAGGGGATGGCGTAGAGGATCTGTTCCATTCAGCGCTCCACCCGAAAGCGGCGCTCGACCTGGCGCAGACCGAAAAGAATGGCGTAGCCGGTGACGAGATACATGATGGTGGTGACGATATAGACCTCGACGATGCGGAAGGTGGAAAAATTGATCCACTGTGCCCCGTAGGTCAGCTCCGGCACGGCGATGACGGAGGCTACGGACGTATCCTTGAACAGCGAGATGAAGGTATTCGACAGGGCCGGCAGGGTGATGCGTGTCATCGTCGGCAGCCGCACGTCGATCAGCCTTTGCCACGGCGTCAGGCCGAGTGCCTTGCCGGCATCGAGTTGCCCGCGCGGCACCGCTTCCAGTCCCGAACGGAAAACCTCGACCAGATAGGCGCCGGCATAAAGCGACAGGGTCAGGACGAAGGAGGTGGTCGGGCCGTAGGCGATGTCGATGGCGGTCGGCAGGCCGTAGAAGACGAGATAGACCAGCAGGATCAACGGCACGTTGCGGATAAACTCGACATAAGCGGCGATGATCGCCCGCACGACGCGGCCTGCCGAAACATACCAGACTGCCAGGACAAGCCCGATCAACGCGCCGATGGCGATGGAAATGATCGCCAATTCGAGGCTGAGCAGCAGGCCGCCCCACAGCTTGTCGAAATGCCGCCAGATCAGATTAAAACTGAGATGATATCCCATGGATGGTCGCACCCTCGCCGGGAACTGCACTGGCCGTCCCGACCGCCGGCAACGCTGTCACGCGCCGGCGGCCGGACGGAATGGGATCAGATGCTCGGGAAGCCCGGCACGCGTGCTGGCGGTTCCAGGCCGAAATACTCCTTGAAGGCGGCATCGTAGAGCGCATTCTCATGGCCGAACATGGCGATCGAGAAGCTGTTGTTCACGAATTGCAGCCAGTCGAGGTCGCCCTGTTTGAGCGCGGCGCCGTAGAGCATGGCGTTCCACGACTTGCCGGCGTCGAAATAGCGGTTGGCATCGCGTGCTACCATCCAGCGCACCGTCGACAGATCGACGGCGGCGGCATCGACGCGCTTGGCTTCCAGCGCCTGGATGACGTTGGCCTGGGTATCGATCTGCATCACCTGCGCTTCCGGCAGCACCTTGTGGATGCTCTCTTCCGCATCGACGTTCTGCAGGATCGAGATGCGGGTGGCGCTGCCGCCGGCAAGCAGCTGGTCGAAGGTCTTGATCTCCGCATCCGGGCGGGCGAGCAGCGCCACACCTTCCACATAATAGGGGCGCGAGAAATTGATCAGCTGTGCGCGCGCCGACGACATGGTCATGAACTGGATGGTGATATCGACCTTGCCGGTGGTGACGTTCGGAATGCGCTGTGCGGCATCCTGCTTGACGAACTCCACCTTGGTCGGATCGTCGAACAGGCCCTTGGCAAGGATGCGGGCCATGGTGACATCCATGCCGACGAGTTCGCCGGCATCGTTTTCGAAATGCCACGGCGCATTGGTGCTGCCGGTGCCGACGATCAGGTGCCCACGGTCGATGATGGTGCGCAACTGGCTGTCGCCTGCCGCCTGCGCCGCGGCCTCCTTGCCGCTCATGGCAACCAGTCCGATCGCTCCTGCAGCGGCAACGCCGCCCATTCCAAGTTTCAGAAATTCACGACGCTGAGAAATATCACTCATCCTGGCCTCCAGTTTTCCGTTAAGGTTCCCGTAGAGCTTTGCGAAACTCTTTTTGTCTGATATACAGGACAACAATCCCGTATTCAGGACGATACAGATCGGGATGCCACTTGGCAATCCGCAACGAAAGAAAATGTGATGGATTTGGTCTTGAGTGCATTGATGGAACAGAAACAGGATCAGAACGGCCGCGAGCGAGGCATCGACCGCGTACTGAAGCTTTTCGCCTATCTCAACGATTACGGCCGGCCGGTGCGTGTCGCCGATCTTCCCAAGGCGCTCGGTGCGCCGCGCTCGACGATCTACGAGCTGGTCCGGGTGCTGACGGAAGCCGGGCTTCTCGAAGTCAGCGGCGAGGACAACCGCGTCTTCTTCGGCAAGCTCATGTATCTCTACGGCACGAACTACGTGCGCGAAAACGATCTCATTCACCGCGGCACGGCGGAGGTGGACCGGCTGTCGCGGGAAACCGGGGAAACAAGCGAACTCTGCGTGCTTTATCGCAACAAACAGGCGATCATCCACATGAGCCCGGGGTCGCGGCCGATGCGCATCAGCTCGGAGGTCGGCTCACAGATTTCCATCCCCTGGACGGCGTCGGGCCGGGTGCTGCTTGCCCATGCGACGGCCGATGAAATCGCCGAGCGCATCACCCCGGACGATCTCCTGCTTCCGGACGGACGTCTCCTGGCGCTCACTGATTTCGTGCAATCCTGCCACGACGCCCGCGGGCGCGACATCGTCGTCACCCGCGGGCTGATCAACTCCTTCACGCAATGTTTTGCCGCGCCAATCATCGGCCCGAGCGGCCGGCCGGAAGCGACGATCTGCCTTGTCGTGCCCATCGACATCAACGAGGCCCAGTCGGAACGGTTGCAGGAAACCCTGATTGCCAGCGGCCGCAAGCTTTCCGTGCAGGCGGCGCGGCGGTGAAGGGTCAAACGACACATCGCCGGCAGGCCCATGGGCCTGCCGGATCCGTTCTACGCTTGTAGACAACGGCTTTTGCGCCGTGTTCAGGCACCGGATGCGGCCGGTGACAGCGCCTGGCGCAATTTTTCCTCCTGCTCCGGCGAGAGCGACGTCTTGATGACGCGCCCCTGCAGGCCGTGCAGCTCCGCCATGACTTTCTCCGGCTGCACCTTGCGGATCAGCACGAACAGGGCCGAACTGTTGTTCGGAATGGTCTCGCCCAGCGATTTGATGAAGGTGTCGTCAATGCCGTAATCGCTCAGCGAGCCCGACAGCGCGCCGGCCCCGGCACCGATTGCCCCGCCGATGGCGAAGCCGGCCAGCGGATTGAGGAACAAAAGGCCGACAAGGCCACCCCAGATGCCGCCGGACAGCAATCCCGACGTCACGCCGATGGCCGTGAGATTGACGCTTTGCTTGAGATGCACCTTTCCGGACGCATCGCGAACCACGACGACGGCGTCCTCCAGATCGACCAGATATTCTTTTTGCAGGGAGTTCAACTTGACGAGAACGCGATCGGCTTCCTCCGGATTGTCAAAGCCGACGACGACGAGTTCGGACATGGTCATCTCCTGATGATGAGAGTTCAACGGTATAGATATAGGGTGGCCGCATCTCCCGACGATGTCATTTGTGGCATCCGGCGCAGCCTGCGACGAAATGGCGCCTCGGTACACAACCGCCGGGACATGACAAGATCAGAGACGGCAGGCTGGCCACGACCATACAGGAAAACGCGGACAAAGATTGCCCATGGCGTCCGGTTGGGATGCCGAAAACGGCAACATATTGAATCATCACCATGATTTCGCGTCCGGCTCGCGAGCGGTGCGACGCGTTGAAACAGAACTCCTTTCCGCTTACTATGATGTTCGGACAGGATACATTTGTGAGACGCCCCTTTGCCGACCATTGATCGCAGCACACCCATTCCGCTATATTTCCAGCTTGCCGAAATGTTGCGGGCGCAGATCACCTCGGGAGAATTTGCCAGTGGCGACAAGCTGCCGTCGGAACATGAGCTCTGTTCGCATTACGACGTGTCGCGTAGCGTCGTGCGCCAGGCGCTGCAATCGCTGTCCCAGGACGGGCTGATCGAAACGGAGCGTGGACGCGGCGCCTTTGTGCGCGAGCGCAAGGTGCCGATCACCCTGACCCAGAAACTCGATCCGCTGCAGGAGGGCATGGCGAAGGCCGGCTTCAAGCTGACCACCAAGATCCTGCAGCAGCGCCTGATCGCTGCCCCGAGCCACATCGTCGAACGCATCGGCGATGAAAAGGCGATCTTCCTGGAGCGGCTGCGGTATGCCGATGGCAAGGTGCTGCTGGTGGTGCAGAACTACCTGCCCTATAGCCGCGTGCCGCAGCTCCTGGAATTCACCGGCCTCGAAAACACCTCGCTCTACAATTATCTGCGCAACGATCTCGGCATCATCGTCTCCACCGGCAAGCGGTTCATCGAGATCGGCCGCGCCGACAACCATATCGCCCGGTTGCTGGAGGTCGAACCCGGCTCGCAGGTGCTGTTCAACCGCGAACTGACCTATGACCAGTCGGGAAATGCCGTGGAATATTACGAATCCTGGCACCACCCCGACCGCACGCGGCTGACGATCGACCTCTACCGCCAGAACGGCTGAATCCGTATCATCGCTGCTTGAGTTGCCGGTAGGTGGCGCGGAAGCGCCCGAAGAGGGCGTCCAGTTGCGGCCAGGACTGCGGCTCGATCAGCGGCCCGATCGTTTCGTTCTCGGGCAGGTCGTCCTCGTCGGCCCAATGGCCGGCAACGATGCCGCCGAGATAGGCCGCGCCGATGGTGGCATTGCCGGCGTCGACCACCGGCCGCATCGGCAATTGCACGGTATCGGCAAGCAGCTGGCGCCAGCGCGGATCGGTACTGCCGCCGCCGGTGAGGAGCATGTGGTCCGCGGCGACACCGGTCTGTTTCATCGCATCCCAGCTGTCACGCACGGTAAAGGCGATGCCCTCGAAAACCGCGCGGATCATCTGCGCCCGACCGCAGCCGAGGCGCATATCGACCCAGGCGGCCGACGCGTTGGGATCGAGCAGCGGCGCCCGCTCGCCGCCGACATAGGGCAGGAAAAGCGCGCCGCCATTGCCCGGATCGGGCTCGAAGGCAGCCTTGTACATGTCCTCCCAGGAAGCGCCGAGTGCGGCGCGCGCCCATTCGAAGGCCGTGCCGCCATTCTGCATCGCCGCCATCTTGTAGCGGACGGAACCGCAGCCGCGATAGGTGTTGTAGAACGGCTGGATGTCCGGGGTGATCCGATCAACCAGCGTCATGATCTGCATGCCGGAGCCGACCTGCAGCACGGTGGCGCCCGGCCGCGTCTGGCCGAGGCCGAGCAGGCAGGCAGCCGTATCGGCAAGGCCTGCAGCGATGGGAATTCCGGCGGGCAGGCCCAGCGTTTCGGCGGCCTGCGGGCGCAGCGTGCCGCCGCTTTCGGTCGAGCCGATGATATCGGGCAACATGTCGCGACGGATACCGACGGCGCGGATCATCGCGTCGGACCAACCGTCCGCCGCCATGTCGTAGAGCAGCGTCATCGAGGCATCGCTGGGTTCGGTGGCGCAATTGCCGGTCAGTTGCAAGCGCAGCCAGTCTTTCGGGGAAAGGGCGATGCTGGTCTTTTCCAGCACGGCCGGTTCGTTGTTGCGCATCCACAAGAGCGCCACCGCCGCCATGCCGGAAACGACGGGATTGGCAAGCGGCAACCGGACCGCTTCCGGCAACGCAAGGATTTCACCGACTTCCTTTACCGTCCGCACATCCGGCCAGAGAATGGCCGGCCGCAGCACCTTGTGGGCCGCATCCAGCGGCACGATGCCATGTGCCTGGCCGGAGAGGCCGATGCCGGCGATATCCGCCGCATGGCCGGCGCAACAGGCGTGCACCGCCTCGACGGTCTGGTGCCACCATTCGTCCGGCAGTCCCTCGGCGTAACCCGGCTGCGGCGAGTGGACGGGATAGGCGCGGCTCGCCTCGGAAACCGGTCGCCCGGCCTCGTCCACCAGCATCGCCTTGACGGAACCGGTGCCGAGATCGATCCCCAGGAACTTCGCCATGCCTTCCTCCTCTGCCCGGCACATCATGGATGCACGGTTCTACCGTGCTCCTCGCCCGCGGTATACCGCGGACAATTCACACCAATGACGCCTCAGGCAGATCCCGAAGCCAGCAGCGCCCGCGCCTCGCGGACGACACGGTCCGCGGTGATGTCGAAATGACGGTAGACCTCTGGTCCCGGCGCCGACTCGCCAAAACTGTCGATGCCGATCACCGTGCCCGGCCCCTTGAGGAACTGGTACCAGTAGATCGGCGACGCCGCCTCGACGAACACCGTCGGCACGCCCGCCGGCAGCACCGACTGGCGCCACTCCGCCGGCTGGCGCGCAAATATATTGCCGTTGGGCATCGACACCACACGGACACGCAGACCGTCGCCGCGCAGCGTTTCCGCCGCTTTCAGGGCAAGATCGAGTTCCGATCCGGTGGAAACCAGCACGGCATCGAGCTGCCCGGCAGCTTCGCGGGAGACAACGTATCCGCCACGCCGGATGGCCTCCACATCCCCCGCCGCATGCTGGACCGCGGCACCGTCCTGGCGCGCGGCGACGATGACCGTCGGCCCCTTGGCCCGCACCGCCTCGTCCCAGGCGACGAGTGCCTCGAGCTCGCTGCCCGGCCGCCAGAGCGACATGCCGGGAATGGCGCGCAGGGCGACGAGCTGTTCGCAGGGCTGGTGCGTCGGCCCGTCTTCGCCGACACCGATGGAATCATGCGTATAGAGAAAGATCGACCGCAGCTTCATCAGCGACGCCATGCGCACGGCGTTGCGGCTGTAATCGCTGAAGACGAGATAATGCGCCCCGAAGGGGATCAGTCCGCCATGGGCCACCATGCCGTTGATGATCGCCGACATGCCGAATTCGCGCACGCCGTAATGCAGGAAATTGCCGGAAAAATCGTCCGGGCGGATGGATTTCGATTGCCCCGTCCAGGCGAGGGTCGACACAGACACGTCGGCCGAACCGCCGATCAGCTCCGGCAGGTGCGCAGAGAGCGTCGCAAGCACCTTGCTGACCGCCTTGCGCAGAGGCTGCCGGACGGGCGCCGCCGCCAGCAGGCCGGCCGTGTAATCGCTCACGGTTTTCGCCAGCGCCGGCGCGGTTTCGCCGGCCATGCGCCGCTTGAATTCTGCGGCAAGTTCCGGATGGGCGCGGGCGTAACCGTCGAATAGCGTGTTCCATTGCGCCTCGGCATCGCTGCCGCGCTTGCGCGCATCCCAGCCTTGCGCCGCCTCCTCCGGCAGCACGAAAGCCTCGTGCGGCCATTTCAGCTGCTCGCGCGTCAGCGCCACTTCCGCCGCGCCGAGCGGCGCGCCATGCGCCTCTTCCTTGCCCTGCTTGTTGGGCGAGCCGAAGCCGATGACGGTGCGGCAGCAGATCAGCGTCGGGCTGCCCTTGTTGGCATGCGCGGCGCTGATCGCCGCATGCACCGCGGCGGCGTCGTGACCGTCGATCATGTCGATCACGTGCCAGCCGGCTGAGCGGAAGCGCAGGGCGGTATCGTCGGCAAACCAGTCCTGAACTTCGCCGTCGATGGAAATGCCGTTGTCGTCGTAGAAGACGACCAGCTTGTCGAGTTTCAGCGTACCGGCCAGCGAGGCCGCCTCCTGGGAAATGCCCTCCATCATGCAGCCGTCGCCGGCAAAGACATAGGTATGGTGATCGACGATCGGAAAACCGTCACGGTTGAATTCCAGCGCCAGCTTGCGTTCGGCGAGCGCCATGCCGACGGCACTGGCAAAGCCCTGGCCCAGCGGGCCGGTGGTCAGTTCAACGCCGGGCGTGATGCCATATTCCGGATGGCCCGGCGTCTTGGAATGCATTTTGCGATGGCTGCGCAGATCGGCAAGGCTCAGATCATAGCCGCTCAGATGCAGCAGCGAATAGGTCAGCATCGAGCCGTGACCGTTCGATTGCACGAAACGGTCACGGTCATACCAGCCCGGATTGCCCGGATTGTGCTTGAGAAAATCGTTCCAAAGAACTTCTGCAATGTCCGCCATGCCCATCGCCGTGCCGGGATGGCCGGAATTTGCCTCCTGCACGGAATCGATGGTCAGAAAACGGATCGCATTGGCCAACAAACGATGGTCACGACGTCCCACGGTGCCTCCTCGCGCCTGGTCTGCGCAATCTTATTATCCTGTACGTACATCTAGACAAAGCGGTACAGGTTGTCAAACGGCGCCGTGGGCACGCGGCAAGCGCGTTACGCCGTTTCCACCAGCCAATTGCGCATCAGCGGAACATCAGCCGGCGAGAGATCGTGCCCCGCACCCGTCACCTGCAGCAACCGGGCATTCGCGCCGGCGGCCGTCAGCCCCTGCAGCAACGGCTCGGCCTGTGGCCGGAACGGATCGTCCTCTCCGGCGAGCAACAGCACGTTCGTGCCGTTCAGGTCGGCGGCTGGCGGCTCCGTCAGGACCGGGACGGGTCGCAGCAGGACGACGTTGCGCAACCGCTGCGGATAAAGGAGCAGGAAGGCCGCAAGGAAATTCGCCCCGTTCGAGTGGCCGAGGAAAATGCTTCTTGCCATATCGATGTCGTAGACCCGTTCCGCTTCGTCAAGGAAAGCCGCCAGGGCTTCGGCTTCGCTGGCGATATCCTTCTGGTCGAAGGAGAGCGGCCCGAAACGGCGGAACCATCGCGGCACACCCTCTTCGGTGCTGCGGCCGCGCAGGGCAAGCAGGGTGGCATCCGGCGCCGTCCGCCGCGCCAGCGGCAGCAGGCTCATCTCGTTGCCACCGGA
>NZ_QFBC01000010.1 GCF_003122325.1 Rhizobium album | reverse complement strand
CCGAAAACGCCTGTCGCCCCCTCAAGGAGCTGGTCTTTCCACTGTTTGATCTGATTGGCATGCACGTCAAACTGCTGGGATAATTCCACCAACGTCTGCTCGCCTCGGATGGCGGCCAGCGCCACCTTTGCCTTGAAAGCCGGGCTATGGTTCCGGCGCGGTCGTCTCGTCATGGTATCTCCTGTTCCCGGCATCTAAGCCGAAGGCAGGCAGAATTTCCACTTATCTTGGCTGTCCAGATTTCCCGAGCCAGCTCTCCTTGCTTCGCGATATCGGCATGGAACCGTGCACGACGCCGGTGCGCAGCCCGCAATCGAACGGAATGGCCGAGGCCTTCGTCAAAACCTTCAAGCGCGATTACGTCGCGGTGAATCCCACCCCGGATGCCGAAACCGTCATGGCGCAACTGCCGTTCTGGTTCGACCATTACAATAATCTTCACCCGTACAGTGCTTTAGGATATCAATCGCCACGCGAGTTCATCAGTTCGCAATCTCAAACCTGAGCAGGTCTGGGCCTTTCGGGGTCAACTCCAAAAAGAAATTTTCATCCATATGATGGTTTTGCTTCGCCCACTCGAATAGCTCGTTGTAAGTCTGGAGGTACTTATTGATTGTTGCAACCTGTATTTCTTCCACGTTTGGCAACCCGAGGACTTCAGAAAGCGGCTTGCCGCGAGTAAGGGGGTTCTTTGCACGATTTCGAGGATAAACAAGCAGGGTATCCTTAGCTCGTTTTGCGTCCATCGCTGCCAAAGTTCGCTCATTCGATGTAGCGCCGAGAATTTCTTCCAATAACCTGATGTGGTCTGCTTTCTCGATGATCGTTTTCGCGGCCCACGCGTTGCCGCGTTGTCTCTCTCTACTGTGTGAGACGGCGAGGTCGCTGTTCGTCATCCCTGGCCCTGTCGTTGGCCTTAATGGATGATCATCGCTGACAGCAAATGCGTTCTTGAATCCGTATCGTTGCAGCGAGCTATTGTAGTCAATGACCGCTTCTGCGTAGTCGCGATACGACACCTGACCCATAATGCCTTCCTCCATTCGTGTGAGAAGATTGCTCCACTAAAGCATGGGATCAAACATCTGGACAGAATCTGCTTTAAACACTGACCAGTGGTTGCCGCCCGCAAATTTCACCAAAAAAGGACGATTTATACTTTAGATTACGAATCCTGATTTTTAGAATATTTAGAATATTACTTTTATTATTATATAAATATTGAATAATTTCCTACGCAAGCCAAGCCCAGTAGAATTTATTTTCTTCAATATAATATTTTAAGGGGGCGTCTAAAAAACGATCTTGAAGTTAATGAATATCGAATTAAGATTTAGTAAATATTCGGAGGAAAATATGGATAGCGTACAGCAGTCTTCTTTTGACTTGATTAATGAGATGTTTGAGAAGGTTCTGCTAAGGACCCCGGCGGAGGCGGAAAGCGGTTACTTCTTGGATTCAATTCTCCAGGGGGCTTTCGATATTTTTGGTGCCCTTTCAATTATAAGTTCGTCTGGCGAAGCACGGGCAAAACAAGACTTCGACATGCCTGTGGTGGCAATGTATCAAGGTCTACTCGGGCGGTTACCTTCCGCTGACGAGTTTAAATTCTTCAAGACTGCGATGGAGCAAGGCAGCATCGCCAAGGCGAACTTGCTGCCGATTTTCACGGGTTCGCCGGAATTTGCCCAGGTTAATCCGTCTCTCGGGAATTCACCCACCAATACAGATATAATCAATCTGTTCTACAAGAATTTCCTCAATAGGTCCGCGAATGTCGATGATGTCCGCCATTGGTCATCGTCTATAGATCGTGGCTTGTCGGTGCAGGATGTCGCGTATTCGATACTGACATCGGGGGAATTCCATGAAACGTTTGGCGCCGCAATTCGAAGCTATGTTGCAGATGTGGCAGATGGTGTTATCAACGACCCCGCCAATACCGGCTCGCTCGTAAAGCCAAGTGTTTCTCACAAGACGATCGAAGGCGAAGCAGGGGCGAACACCCATACTTTGGAAGCAGGCAAGCCGATCATAATCCATTACACCGATCCTTCTCAATCCAACGCCAGCGGCGGAATAGACAAGTTTTTGGTAATGGACGGGGCTCCAGGATCGGTTCAAATCAAACTGGAAGGCACGGCTTTCGCCGGCGCCGCGGCAAACAAAACTCTTCATGACGATGGCAGCTTCGTATTCGGGGGCAATCTCTTCAATACCTCAAGCGCTCCTGGATCGCTGCCCGCGGATCATGGCTTTTTCGTCGCGTATGGTGGCGAGCAGACGTTCAACGTTTTCGCACAACATCCAATTGGGAAAGCGGCCGAAAACCAGCAACTTCTAAGCGTCTTCCATTACAATGAAAGCTCACAGGTATTGACGCTTTATATTGACGTCGACGGTGACAAAAGCCTTCACAGCAACGACATGCAAATAGAGTTCAGCGGGATATCCCGCACGCAGCTCATGTCAACAGTGCTCGATCTGGGTATCGAGTTCGTCTGAACAATCTAAATCATGCTGGCGGTCAGTTTAATGCTGGCCGCCTGGTAGCGTTCGTCGTAAGCCCGCGAGCCTGGTTCACTTCGGGCACTTGTCTTTCTGGAGGGGAATATGGCTTCTATCCAAGGTATCTATCTTGCGCTTTTCGGTCGTCCGGCAGATCCGGCGGGCTTGGACTACTTCAATGGCGTTACCAATAACGGCTTGGATCTCTCCAAGATTAATGGGCTCACCGGAACGGAAGAATATCTTAGCCGGTTCACAGGCTTCGCCAACGAACAGATCGTAAACGCCTTGTTCAAAGCAATGTTCGGGCGCGATGCCGATGAGGGCGGTTTGAAGTTCTTCGTAGGCGAGCTTGCCGCAGGGCGCCTGACGATTGAAAACATTGCAATCCAACGTTTTGGACGGCGCTCTCAATGAAGATAAGGCAATCATTGACAACAAGCTGGTGGCCTCAGACCTCTTCACACGCAATCTCGACACATCGGAAGAGCAAGCTCTCTATGCCGGACCGATCGCTGCCGGTATGGGGCGTCAGTTTCTCGAGCCTGTAACGAAAGACCCCAGCACTGTCCCCACTCTTCCCCAGGTGAACGCCTTCATCGCAACGCTACCTCAAGGGGGAACGGGTCAACCAGCAGGCACCCTGTCAGTTCAACAAGTATTGGACGGCGCAGCAAACGGCAGCCATTACATCCTTGCGGATCGGCTCGACAAAATCGTGGCGAATCCCGACGTCATGAAGAATGCCGACAGCTATCAACTGACAAATTCGATCGGCGGCGTCGGCGCGGTCACGGTCGAAGGCGCCAAGGTACTGCTTGGAGCTAAGAATGCGTCAAGCTTCGACTACAGTCTCGCCGACACTGACGCTGCGATAAAAGGTGCTGCTGCATCAGTCATCAAAGAGGCCGACACGATTGCCGTAGTGGGAACGGAGCAAGGCGATACTCTCAACTATTCCGGCTTTGGCCGAGGCGTTATCCTCAGTGGTAACGGCGGCGACGATACCCTGATGGGAACTCAGTACAACGACAACCTGATAGGTGGAACGGGGAGAAACACCTATCTGCCAGGAAGTGGCAAGGACACCATCACCCTCACCTCCGGAGACTCGGTCGAAACAATTCGCATCGACACGACCGGTCTTGGCGGAGATCTAAACACCAAAAACACGCTCGTATACATCCAAGGCTTCGACAAAGCGGATAAATTCGCAATTTCGAACGCCGACGTTTTTACCGATACGGGGCCGACCTTTGACATAACAGACATACATTTTGCACCTTGGACAAATCCCACCCTCGCCAATTACACAGGTCTACATGGCAGCCAAGGGTTCGATCAAATTACGGGAAGCCTGATCGACAGTGATACTATCGCCGTTTACATCCTACCCAAATTGAACGCGACCGGAAGTGAGCTTGATAAAGTCGCCGACGGATCGCTGCTGATGCAAGGCCTAGGTGCGGGAACTGCACGCGCCTATGCCGATATCCGGGCTGACTGGTCGGGATATCTGGTCGCATACCAAAACGGCAATGGGTACGTCTACTGGGCGGATGACGCCAACTCTGACGGTAAACTGGTGGCTTCAGAAATCAGTCTCAAGGTAAAGCTCATGGGTGTCGCAGAAAACATACTAAGCGCTGATAATTTTGTGCTCAGTTGATCAAACGCCCGCCCGGCTTTAGTACTGGTGAAGGGACAGTCTTGACCGGCCTTGGGCCTAATGAGACCTTTTCTATTCGGCGTGTTGAGGTCAGGGCTGGCTCGGGAAATCTGGACAGGGGGATAAGTGGAATTTCTGCCTGATTTCGGCTTGGATGCCGGGAACAGGAGATATCATGACGAGACGACCGCGCCAGAACCACAGCCCGGCTTTCAAGGCGAAGGTAGCGCTCGCCGCGCCGGATGCGGTGGCGATGGCTTGCAAAGCCGTGCGTTCAAATTCGTCTGACCGCCATTGCCTGCAATATGAAGCGAAGCCGAAGATTATTGCGGCAGCCGGATAGGCAGCACAATGGCACGTCGAGCGGCCTGCCGGCGCCCTCCAGGCTTATGGGAACATGCAGCCACTGCATTCATCCGGGGAAAACACAGGAAATTCAGCCAGAAACCTATCCGCTCTCAGGTCTCATAACAGCCTGCCGCCGGTCTCCTGGATCATCTTCGTCAGGCTGCCCTGCGCCGGATAGAGCGGGATGAGGCAGGCCTGCAGCGCATGATAGATATCGCCCTTGCCGGGGAAAATCGTGTGCGCCGGTTTCAGGTCTTCCGTCAGTTCCTCATGCCAGCCGCCGTTCTCGTGGTCGAGGAAGGCGGTGGCGACGCTGTTCCAGATCTTGCGGTAGCTGGTTTCGTGAAAACTGCTGGGGGCGTGTTCGTTGAGGAAATGCGCCGCGCCGGCGCCTTCGCAGACCGGCCACCACAGTTTTTCGCGCTTGGCCGGTACGTCGTCCCAGTCGAGCGTGTAGAAGAAGCCGCCCTTGTCTTCGTCCCAGCCGAGAGCCATGGATTGTAAAAACAGGCCCTTGGCCGCCTCCGGCATCCAGTCGTGGCGCTTGCCGCCGAGCGACCAGAGTTGCAGCACCAGGCGCGCCCATTCCAGCCAGTGGCCGGGCGTGGTGCCGGACGGGCGGAACATCTCGTTGCCGCGGTAATGCTTGTCGAGCGCCCAGTTGCGGTCGAAATGTTCGGCGACACGCCAGCCGACGGAGCCGGCCGACCGGCGGATGACGAGGTCGGCGATGCTTTCCGCCTTGTCGAGATAGGTGCGTTCGCCGGTCGCTTCGAAGGCGGCCATCAGGGCTTCTGTGAGATGCATGTTGGAATTCTGGCCGCGATAGCTGCCGCCGTCGATCGGCGACCAGTCGGCGTTGAATTCTTCGGCGATGGCGCCGTGGTGCGGTTCCCAGAATTTCGTCTCGAGGATTTCGGCGACGTCGGCCAGCATCCGGTCGGCCAGCGGATGGCCGACCGTCTTGGCCGACGAGGCGGCCAGGAGCACGAAGGCATGGCCGTATCCCTGCTTGCTGGCGTCGGCCGGCCCGTTGCCGTCGAGGGTCCAGAAATAACCGCCGTTCTGCCGGTCGCGATGGTTTTCCCAGAGATAGGTCATGCCGTGGTCGACGATGTCGTCGGCGCCCGGCCGGCCGAGAAGGCTGCCGATGGAAAAGCAGTGGATCATGCGCGCCGTCGAATGGATGCCGCGCACCTGGCCCTGCGGATCGAGCGGCTTGCCGGCCTTGTCGAGATCGTTGAAGCCGCCCCTGGCGTTGACGGCCCGATACTGGAAGAAATCGAACAACCCGTCCGCCTGCTGCCAGAGCCAGCGGCGATGATAGGGACGCTCGGTCCATTTTGCCGTTGCGTTCGCCGCCTGCGCCTTGTCCGTCATCGAAGCCCTCCCGTGCCGTCCCGATGCTAATCGTTTGAATGCCTATAGCCGGCCGCTCCGGCAATGTCATCCGTCCTCCCGAACGAAATTCTCTTGTAGATATATAGATATGTTGACATAAAGATATCTTTATGTGATTTTCGCCCACCATTCGAGACGTGAGGTATGCAATGTTTGACGATCTGTTCGAGCCGGCGACGAAGCGTGACGGCGCGGAAATCATGAAGGCGTTGCGGCAGGCTGCCCGCGAACGGATCCTGATCCTCGATGGCGCCATGGGCACACAGATCCAGGGGCTCGGTTTCCACGAGGAGCATTTTCGCGGGCAGCGGTTCATCGGCTGCGCCTGCCACCAGCAGGGCAACAACGACCTCCTGATCCTGACGCAGCCGGATGCGATCGAGGAAATCCACTACCGCTACGCCAAGGCGGGCGCCGACATCCTCGAGACCAACACCTTCTCCTCCACCAGCATCGCCCAGGCGGACTACGAGATGGAGAAGGCGGTCTACGATCTCAACCGCGACGGCGCGCTGCTCGTGCGGCGGGCGGCGCTACGGGCGGAGCGCGAGGACGGCAAGCGGCGTTTCGTCGCCGGCGCCATCGGCCCGACCAACCGGACCGCCTCGATCTCGCCCGACGTCAACAATCCCGGCTACCGCGCCGTCACCTTCGACGACCTGCGGCTTGCTTATGGCGAACAGCTCGACGGGTTGATCGACGGCGGCGCCGACATCATCCTGATCGAGACGATCTTCGATACGCTGAACGCCAAGGCGGCGATCTTCGCCTGCGAGGAGCGTTTCGAGGCCAAGGGTATTCGCCTGCCGGTGATGATTTCGGGCACGATCACCGACCTTTCCGGCCGCACGCTCTCCGGCCAGACGCCGTCGGCCTTCTGGAATTCGGTGCGGCATGCCAACCCGTTCACCATCGGCCTGAACTGCGCGCTCGGCGCCGATGCGATGCGCCCGCACCTGCAGGAGCTGTCCGGCGTTGCCGATACCTTCGTCTGCGCCTATCCGAATGCCGGCCTGCCGAACGAATTCGGCCAGTACGACGAAAGCCCCGACGACATGGCGCGGCAGATCGAGGGTTTTGCCGCCGACGGTCTCGTCAACGTCGTCGGCGGCTGCTGCGGCTCGACGCCGGAGCATATCCGCACCATTGCCGAGGCGGTGGCCGGCCACAGGCCCCGGCAGGTGCCGGAGCACCGGCCGTTCATGTCGCTTTCCGGCCTCGAACCCTTCGAACTCACCAAGGATATTCCGTTCGTCAACGTCGGCGAGCGCACCAACGTCACGGGCTCGGCGAAATTCCGCAAGCTGATCACCAATGCCGATTATACGGCCGCCCTCGACGTCGCCCGCGATCAGGTGGAAAACGGCGCGCAGGTGATCGACATCAACATGGATGAGGGGCTGATCGACTCCGAAAAGGCGATGGTCGAGTTCCTCAACCTGATCGCCGCCGAGCCGGATATCGCCCGCGTGCCCGTGATGATCGACTCTTCGAAGTTCTCGATCATCGAGGCCGGGCTGAAATGCGTGCAGGGCAAGCCGATCGTCAACTCGATCTCGCTGAAGGAAGGTGAGGAGGCGTTTCTCCGGCAGGCGCGGCTGGTGCGCAATTATGGTGCCGCGGTCGTCGTCATGGCCTTCGACGAGACGGGGCAGGCGGATACCTATGCCCGCAAGGTGGAGATCTGCAGCCGCGCCTACAAGCTCCTGACGGAAGAGGCGGGGCTGGCGCCGGAAGACATCATCTTCGATCCCAACATCTTCGCCGTGGCGACGGGTATCGAGGAGCACAACAATTACGGCGTCGATTTCATCGAGGCGACGCGGACGATCCGCGAGACGATGCCGCTGGTGCATATCTCCGGCGGCGTCTCCAACCTGTCCTTCTCCTTCCGCGGCAACGAGCCGGTGCGCGAGGCGATGCATGCCGTGTTCCTCTACCACTGCATCCAGGTCGGCATGGACATGGGCATCGTCAATGCCGGGCAGCTGGCGGTCTACGATACCATCGACCCCGAGTTGCGCGAGGCCTGCGAAGACGTCGTGCTGAACCGCCGCGCCGACGCCACCGAACGCCTGCTCGACGTCGCCGAGCGGTTCCGCGGCGCCGGCACGCGCGAAGCCAAGGCGCAGGATCTCGCCTGGCGCGAGTGGCCGGTGGAAAAACGCCTCGAACATGCGCTGGTCAACGGCATCACCGAATATATCGAGGCCGATACCGAGGAGGCGCGCCTTGCCGCCGACCGGCCGCTGCATGTCATCGAGGGACCGCTGATGGCCGGCATGAACGGCGTCGGCGACCTGTTCGGGGCCGGCAAGATGTTCCTGCCGCAGGTGGTGAAGTCCGCCCGGGTGATGAAGCAGGCTGTCGCCGTGCTCTTGCCCCATATGGAGGAGGAGAAGCGGCTGAACGGCGGCAGCGAGCGCCAGTCGGCCGGCAAGGTGCTGATGGCGACGGTGAAGGGCGACGTCCACGATATCGGCAAGAACATCGTCGGCGTCGTGCTCGCCTGCAACAATTACGAGATCATCGACCTCGGCGTCATGGTGCCGGCGACGAAGATCCTGGAGACGGCGGTGGCCGAGAAGGTCGATATCATCGGCCTGTCGGGACTGATCACGCCGTCGCTCGACGAGATGGTGCATGTGGCCGCCGAGATGGAGCGCCAAGGCTTCGATATCCCGCTGCTGATCGGCGGCGCGACTACCAGCCGCGTACACACCGCCGTCAAGATCCATCCGGGCTACAAGGCGGGCCAAGCGGTCTACGTCACCGACGCTTCGCGTGCCGTCGGCGTCGTTTCGGCGCTGCTTTCGCCCGACAGCCGCGGCGGCTACATCGAAACCGTCCGGGCAGAATATGCCAAGGTGGCGGCGGCGCATGCGCGCAACGAGGCGGAAAAGGTGCGCCTGCCGCTCTCGCGGGCGCGTGAAAATCCCGAAAAGGTCGATTGGGGCGCCTACAGGCCGACGACCCCGCAATTCCTCGGCACGCGCATCTTCGAAAGCTATGATCTCGCCGAACTGGCGCGCTACATCGACTGGACGCCGTTCTTCCAGACATGGGAGCTGAAGGGACGCTTCCCGGCGATCCTCGACGACGAAAAGCAGGGCGAGGCGGCACGCCAGCTTTATGTCGATGCGCAGGCGATGCTGGCGAAGATCATCGATGAAAACTGGTTCCGCCCGCGTGCCGTCGTCGGTTTCTGGCCGGCCGGTGCCGAAGGCGACGACATCCGCCTGTTCACCGACGAGAGCCGCTCGACGGAGCTTGCCACCTTCTACACGCTGCGCCAGCAGCTTTCCAAGCGCGACGGCCGGCCGAACGTCGCCCTGTCGGATTTCGTCGCGCCGGTTGCAAGCGGCGTGAAGGATTATGTCGGCGGTTTCGTCGTCACCGCCGGCATAGAGGAAGTGGCGATCGCCGAACGGTTCGAGCGGGCGAACGACGACTATTCCTCGATCCTCGTCAAGGCGCTGGCCGACCGTTTCGCCGAGGCCTTCGCAGAGTGCATGCACGAGCGTGTTCGCCGGGAATTCTGGGGTTACGCCCCGGATGAGGATTTTCCGACGGAGGAGCTTGCGATGGAGCCTTATGGCGGCATCCGTCCCGCACCCGGCTATCCGGCCCAGCCTGACCATACCGAAAAGGAAACGTTGTTCCGGCTGCTGGATGCCGAGGCTGCGACGGGGGTCCGGCTGACGGAAAGTTATGCCATGTGGCCGGGCTCTTCCGTTTCCGGCCTCTATATCGGCCATCCCGCCAGCTATTATTTCGGCGTCGCGAAGGTGGAGCGCGACCAGGTGGAGGATTACGCCAGCCGCAAGGGCATGCCGGTGGTCGAGGTCGAGCGCTGGCTGGGGCCGGTCCTGAATTATGTGCCGGCCGCCGCCGTGGTCGATGACGCGGCCTGACCAGCCGCTGCTGCCGGCTTTCCGGCGGCGGCCGGTTCCGGCAGGTCGCATGCCGTTTTCTTAACATTTTGTCTCTACGCTGCTTTCCCGAAACCGCCGTATCTTGTCGAGTGCGTTGACAGCAGAGGAAAGATGGAATCGGATAATTTCGCTTTTCTGCTGCCGTTCGTCATGCTGGCATTCGGCTGCACCTTCATGATCGTCAGCCGCTGGCGCGTTCAGCCGGCGCGATCGTGGGGCTGTGCCTTCCTGCTGATCTTCCTGGCTTTCTCGGCGCCGCTGATCTTTTCCCGCTTGCCGTTTCCCCAGCAGGCGATCATCAGCAATGCCCTGTTCCTGGCCGGGTTCTATTTTTACGGCGAGGCCGTGCTGCGGCGTTTCGGAACGAAGCGTTATCCTGTGCTGCGCGTGAGCTTCGCGGTCGCGGTGCTTGCCGTCGTCGCTCATGCCATCTTCGTTGAACACAATCTGCGCGCCGAACTTCTGGCCGGCGACCTGGGATGTGCCGGTCTGCTGCTCTTCCCGCTGCTGCTGACGCTGCGCAAGGCGCGTCATGTGCTCGACAAGGTGTTGTTGTTGGTCGTCGGCCTGGTCGTGACGGAAACGCTGGTGCGTGCCTCGATCTACCTGACGAGCGTTCCCGCCAAGGGCTTCGGCGATTTCCTGGCCTCGGACTATGCTTTCGTGATGCAGGTCGGTGCCGGCGTTCTCGGCCTCGTACTGGCGCTGACGGCGCTCGCCGGAGTCGGGCTGGATCTGATCCTTCATTATCGGGAAGCAGCGGAGCAGGACCCGCTCACCGGCCTTCTCAACCGTCGTGGATTCGAGCGCCTGGTCCAAAACCTGGACAAGGACTGGCACCAATCCGGTGCAGCCATCATCTGCGATATCGACCACTTCAAGTTCGTCAACGATACCTACGGCCATGCCACCGGCGACCGGGTGATCGCCGGCGTCGCGGAACTCCTGCGCCGGCACCTGCCGGAAGGAATTGCGATTGCCCGTTTCGGCGGCGAGGAATTCGTCATCCTTTTGCCGGAGCACAGCCTCGGTGAGGCCGGTGCGCTGGCCAATCTGCTGCGCCTCAACCTTGCGGCGCGGGACTGGAGCGGCCTGGGCTTCCATCGCCAGATCACCGCAAGTTTCGGTGTGGCCGGGGTGGCGCCGGGCGATCATTCGCCGCACGATGCCATCGCCCGGGCCGACAAGCAGCTGTATGCCGCCAAGGTCAACGGCCGCAACACCGTCATGATGGAAGGCATTTCTTCGGTGGAAGAGCCGGCGCTGCACATCGTGCCTCAGCCCCGAAAGAGCGGCGAGGGCGCGTCGAAATAGGGCCTTGCCGCCTCTCCTGAGAGATCGATTCACCTGCTTGCGACAGTGATTCAACATGCTGGCAAGCTGATTCAGCTTGCCGCGCCAGCCTCTTGTTTCTCCAGAGAAGAACGGGCATCGTTTCGCAAACGGGAGCAATATATGCTGGACAAGATGGTACGGCCGATGCCGGCGGAGGAGGGCATCCTGGCTTTCCTCAAGCGGTGTGACGCTTTTTATCCGCCGGATGCGGTCAACGGCACGATCGAGGAGCAGCGCGGCTGGTACGATGCGCTCTGTGCCGATTTTTCCCCACCGCTGCCGGAAGGCCTGTCGAAGCGCGACGACATTTTGGGCGGGGTGACGGTCCGCCATTATACGCCGGCGGATATGCGCACCGGGACGCGGCTTCTCTATCTGCATGGCGGCGGTTTTGTCGTCGGCTCGCTGGAAAGCCATGATGCGATCTGCGCCGAGCTTTCCCATGGCGTCGGCGCGGCGCTGACCGCCGTCGATTACCGGCTGGCGCCGGAACATGTCTGGCCTGCCCAGACCGACGATTGTTACGGTGTGCTGAAACAGCTGCTCGGCGAGGGGCTGCAGGTCGTGCTGGTCGGCGACAGCGCCGGCGGCAATCTCGCCGCGGGGCTGGCGTTGCGGGCACGGGCGGACGGGCTTTCCGGCATCGTCGGCCAGGCGTTGATCTATCCGGCGCTCGGCGGCGATCTCGTGTCGGGCTCCTATGTGGAGATGGCCGACGCGCCCGGCCTGACGACGGCCGACGTGAAATATTATCGTGACATCCTGCAGGCGCCGGCGGATGCCGAGGTGGCCCACCCCTTGCGCACGGCCTCCGTCGCCGGCCTGCCGCCGACCTACATCACCGTGGCGCATTACGATCCCCTGCGTGACGACGGTGCCAACTATGCCGCGCGGCTGGCCAAGGCGGGCGTGGAAGTGTGGTATCGCGACGAACCGCAGATGGTGCACGCCTGGTTGCGGGCGCGTCACATGAGCGACGGTGCGAAGGCCGGTTTTCGCGCGCTGGTGGTTGCCGTCAGCCGGTTTGCCGGCACGCTCTGATGTCAGCCCTTGGCTTTCAGCACCAGCACCGGCTCGTTGCGGAAGGCGCCGGGAAACAGCAGGCGCAGGTTCTCGATCTTCGGCATGTCATTGAAGAGGATGTAGGGATAGGTCGGGTTGAGCGTCAGGAAATCCTGGTGATACGCCTCGGCGGGGAAGAAGCCCCTGTTGTCGGAGACCTGGGTGACGATCGGCTCGGCGAAGACGTGGGTGTCGTCGAGCTGGGCGATATAAGCTTTGGCGATCTTTTCCTGTTCGCCGTTCGTCACGAACAATGCCGAGCGATATTGCGTGCCGTGATCCGGCCCCTGGTAATTGAGCTGGGTCGGATTGTGGGCGACCGAGAAGAAGATCTGCAGCAACTGGCCATAGGTCACCTTGGCCGGATCGTAGCTCACCTCGACGGCTTCCGCATGGCCCGTCGTTCCGGTGCTGACCATGCTGTAATCCGCATCCTCCTTGCGTCCGCCGGCATAACCCGAGACCGCCGCGGTGACGCCGTTGACATGCTGGAAGACACCCTGCACGCCCCAGAAACAGCCGCCGGCGAACACCGCCTTTTCCTGCCCGGGTTTTCTGGCTTCGTCGAGGGCGGGCGGCGGAATGATGATCGCCTCTTCCGCGCCGATCGCCGGCACGCACGACAACAGGACAGCGAGGGATGCTGCGGACAGGGCAAGGGATACGGGTCTGATCATGACGGTCTCCTCGTTCGCGGCCGAGGTTTGCGTACCGGCCGCAGGAGGTCAAATCGCAACGCCGTGATACACGCGGATGTGACGGCGGTTTCGGCAGCGGTGCGTTTCAATCGGGACACGGAGAGGGAGGCAGGCGGCACCTTCTGCGAAAGCCCTCGGGCCCAGTTGGATAGGAAAAACGGTTACATGAAGTCGCGCGGAATGCGTTTTTCGAAGGTCTTTTCGAAGATCTGCGCCTCGTCCTCGTAAGCCTTCACCTCGGCGCTGATCAGCCATTCGTCGGCGGAGCAGGCGATGCGGGCGGTCGAGACGGTGCGCACGAACCAGTTCGGCCTCCGCATGTCGCAGGTCCAGGTCGAAACACCCGTCATGGACAGCGGATCGTCCGGGCTGATCGACCAGAGTTCTTCGCGCAACTGCCGTGTCGCGAGACCGTTGCCGGGATGTTCGAACAGGCCGGTGTCCTCGTGGATGCGGTACTCGGAGCGGTTTTCCGTCAGGTTGCGGGTGACGCTGCGTTGCGTCGCCGCCGGCGCGTGCTCGATATAGTGCGGCAGCGGATCGGGATCGTCCGGTTCCTTGACGGTGATCCTGTCGTGGGTGCCGAGTTTCGGCAGGGCGAAACCGAGCGAAGCCATGTCGATGCTGACGCCCGGATCGGTCGGCGGCGGCAGGATCATCGGCCAGTAGGATGTCGAGATCGACAGGCGGATGCGGTGGCCCTTGCGGAAGCGGTAACCGCAGGCATCGAGCTCGATGCGGACCATCGCCTTCTCGCCCCTGGGCATGGCCTGCGGCTCGGCATAGCTGTCGCGGTGGGCGAGGTTGAGCACGCCGAAGGAGACGCGGGTTGCCGTGCCGTCCGGATGGACGTCGACGAGGCGGGCGCAGAGATTGGCCCGGTCGGCGTCGCAGGCAACGGTCATCGCCAGCACCGGCCGGCCGAGCACGTCGAGGTCGGCCTCCAGCACCTCGCCTTCGATGACCAGCGAGCCGGCATCGTCGCCGCGCTGGTCGATGGCCATCTCGACATCGGGTTTCAGGGTGAAATATTCGCCGGACGCCGTGCCGGTATCGAGCGGCGAGCGGATGTAGCGGTCATGGTCGTGGGCGCCGGGGATCGGATTGCCGGGGATGAGCATGCGGAACTGGTCGGCGTAGAAATTCATCATCTCGGGTGCCTGCCAGCGATCCTTGCCGATCCAGAAACCGGGGTCGACATCGCGGCGCGGGGCAGGGCGGATGCCGTCGAGGATGTAGGCGCGCACCTGCGGCAGGGTGTCGATGCCGTTTTCCTCGCCGCGCAGCCAGCGGTTCCACCAGGCGATCGCCTCGCCGGTGAAATCGGCGCGCGGCTTCGGCCAGGCGAAATGCGGATATTTGTGCACCCAGGGGCCGATCAGCGCCTTGGCCTTGTCTCCAAGGCCCTCGACGGCGCGGATCGGCGTGTTGCGGTAGCCGTCCGCCCAGCCGGCGATGACCATGGCCGGCACGGCGACGTCGTCGAAATTCTCGCCGATCGAACCGTGTTTCCAGAAATCGTCGCGGCGCTGGTGGGTCAGCCATTCCTCCAGGAAGAAGGGTTCGTTTTCCAGCCGCTCCAGCCACATCTCCTTCCAGCGGTTGCCGGTCAGCTCCGGGTCCGGCGAGCGCGACTGGTAGGCGAGCATGGTCGCCGCCCAGGAGAGCTGGGCGGAAAGATGTGTGCCGTTCTTGTAGTGGATGTCGTCGTTGTAGCGGTCGACGGTGGAGGCGATCGAGATCACTGCCTTGAGCGCCGGCGGGCGCAGGGCCGCGACCTGCAGGCAGTTGAAGCCGCCCCAGGAAATGCCCATCATGCCGACCGAGCCGTTCGACCAGGATTGCGCGGCGATCCAGGCGATCAACTCGCAGGCATTCGCCAGTTCGAGCGGCGTGTATTCGCCGTCGATGACGCCATCCGATTCGCCCGAGCCGCGGATGTCGACGCGCACGCCGGCGATGCCGGCGGCGGCAAAGACCGGATAGGTCGATTCATCGCGCAGGCAGGTTCCGTCACGCTTGCGATAGGGCAGGAATTCGAAAACGGCGGGCACCGGGTCTTGACCGGCGCCGTCCGGCATCCAGATACGGGCGGAGAGGCGCGTGCCGTCCTTCAGCGTGATCCATTCGTTCTCAAGCACGGTGAAGCTGCGTTCGGTCATGGTCGTGTCCATTTCGGGCGGTAGGGGTATGGTGTTTCGAATATGCGTCACGCGGGGCGGAGAGTCCCACGCGGCATCGGGTTTTGAAAGCGGAGGGATTATGATGCGGAAATTGGCGATTTTGGCGGCGGCGATGTCGATGGCGGTTCTGACGCCCGTCCGGGCGCAGGACGCGCCGACACCCATTCCCGCCTGCGCCATGAGCGGGGCGACCAGCGTGATGTTCAACGGCAAGCCCGCCTTGCGGCTGAGCGACGTCATCAACTGCCCGCCGGAGAGCTACCAGATCGTCCAGAGCGTCATGATCGAAGGCCAGCCGATGGTACAGTTCAAGCCGGCTGCCGGCGAGAAGGGCAACTGCACCGTCAAGCCGAGCAACGACATCACGGTCGAAGGCAAGGCGACGCAGGCGCTGGGCGACGTGACCTGCACGACGAATTGAGGTCGCAAGGGCGGGCTGCCGTAGCCCCGGTTTCGGCAGCGCGTTCATCACGGGTCCGGCAGGTGCTGCTGGGGATCGATGAAATGAACATCCATCAGACGGAAATGCCGCTCGCGGGTCGTGACGATCGTCAGGCCGCGACGGCTGGCGGTGGCGGCGATGGCCGCGTCCTCGAAGGTCGGTGCAGCACCGCTGCGGCGCGCCTTGTCGAGCAGGTTGCCGGATAGCCGGGCCGTTTCGATATCCAGCGGCAGGAAACGATCGCTGTAGAGATGGCGCATCAGGTCCAGCCAGGCGCTGCGGTCCGTTCCGCCCTTGCCGGTTTCCATCGCAAGGCTGCCGCGCTCTATCTCGGCCAGCGTGACGACGGACAGGAACAGCCTGTCGGAGGCCCGCACCAGCCAGGATTTCAGCGCTTGTCGCATGCCGACGCTTTCGCCTGACGGTGCGACGATGCTGGTGTCGAGCAGGTAGTTCACGCGCCACCGTCCTTGCCGGGAGCCTCGTCGTCCTCGCCGAGCGGCGAATGCGCCAGCAGCCAGCCGAAGGACGGCACCTTGGCCAGCCGCTCGTATTCCGAAAAGGAAATGATCACGGCTTCCTTGCGGCCATGGCGGGTCACGATCGTGCCCACACCCTGCATCGCTTCATCGACGATGGAGGAGAGGCGCGCCTTGACGTCCTTGAGCTGAATTTCCCGCATGCGCTTTTCCTTTGTGGTCAGGCCATCCGATCCTGCGTCTTCCTCCCGTTTCGACGCGTGTCCGTTTCCGTCAATTTCCGGCGCTCTCCATGCGCCGTGTCGCCAGCACCCGTTCCAGCCAGCCGATTTCCATCTCCGGCACCGATTTCAGCAAAAGGTCGGTGTAGTCGTCGAACGGCGGCGAGAGCACGGTGCGTTTCTGGCCGAACCGCACCAGCTTGCCGCGATGCATGACGGCGACGGAATCGGCGATGGCACGGACGATGGCGATGTCGTGGGTGATGAAGACGTAGGAGAGCTGGCTCTCCTCCTGCAGCCGCATCAGAAGCTTCAGGATGCCTTCCGCCACCAGCGGGTCGAGCGCCGAGGTCGGTTCGTCGCAGAGGATGAGTTCCGGCTTGGCGGCGAGCGCCCTGGCGATGGCGACACGCTGCTTCTGGCCGCCCGACAGTTCGGCCGGATAACGATCGACGAAGCCGGAGGCCATTTCGATCTGCTCCAGCAGTTCCTTGACGCGGGCGGTCTTGGCCGCGCCGCGCAGGCCGTAATAGAAGGTCAGCGGCCGGCCGATGATATCGCGCACCGTCTGGCGCGGGTTCATGGCCGTATCCGCCATCTGGTAGATGAGCTGGATGCGGCGAAGGTCGTCGCGCGAGCGGCCGGACAGGGCTGCCGACATCGGTTTGCCGTCGAAGGTGACGGTGCCGGACAGCGGCGGCAGGAGGCCGGTGATGACACGCGCCAAGGTCGACTTGCCGGAGCCGGATTCACCGACGACGGCCAGCGTCTGGCCCTTCGGCAGGTGCAGCGAGACGTCGTGCAGCACCTTGAAGCCGTTGGGATAACCGGCGGTGATATTTTCCACCTTCAAGAGCGTGCCGGATTGGTCCTGCGCTTCCTCCTTGCCGGTCTGGCGGACATTGACGAGGGCGCGGGTATAGTCCTGCCGCGGCTCCTCGATGATCTGCCGCGCCGTGCCGTATTCCACCGTCTTGCCGTGGCGCAGCACCATGATGTCGTCGGAGATCTGGGCGACCACGGCGAGGTCGTGGGTGATGTAGAGGGCGGCGGTATGGGTTTCTTCGATCGCGTGCTTGATGGCGGCCAGCACGTCGATCTGGGTGGTGACGTCGAGCGCCGTGGTCGGTTCGTCGAAGACGATCAGCTCCGGGTTGGAGCAGAGCGCCATCGCCGTCATGGCGCGCTGCAACTGCCCGCCGGAGACCTGGTGCGGAAAGCGGTCGCCGAACCCTTCCGGATTGGGCAGGCCGAGGACGCGGAACAGGTAGAGCGCCCGTTCGCGCGCCTTCTCCCTGGTCATCAGGCCGTGCCTGACGCTGGCCTCGATCACCTGGTCGCCCAGCTTGTGGGCCGGGTTGAAGGCGGCGGCGGCCGATTGCGCCACGTAGCAGACGCGGGCGCCGCGCACCTTTCGGATGCCGCCCTTGCCCATCGCCAGGATGTTCTGGCCGTCGAGCAGCACCTCGCCGCCGGTGATCTCGGCGCCGCCGCGGCCATAGGCCAGCGCCGAAAGCCCGATGGTCGACTTGCCGGCGCCGGACTCGCCGATCAGGCCGAGCACCTTGCCCTTCTCAAGGTCGAGCGAGACGCCGTCGACGATGGTCACCCGTTTCGGCGGCTCGCCGGGCGGATAGCTGGTCGCCTCGATCTTCAGGTTGCGGATCGACAGAAGCTCAGGCATCGCCGCGCCCTCCCTTGAGGCTGGAAGTCCGTTTCAAAAGCCAGTCGACGACGAGGTTGACGCAGATCGCCAGCGCCGCAATCGCCCCGCCGGGGACCAGCGCCGCCGGGATGCCGAAGATGATGCCGTCCTTGTTGTCCTTGACCATGCCGCCCCAGTCGGCGGCCGGCGGCTGGATGCCGAGGCCGAGGAAGGAGAGGGTGGAGAGGAACAGGATCGAGAAGGCGAAGCGCAGGCCGAATTCGGCCAGCAGCGGCGACAGCGTGTTCGGCAGGATCTCGCGGAAGATGATCCACAGCCGGCCTTCGCCGCGCAGCTTGGCGGCCTCGACGAATTCCATGACGGCGACGTCGAGCGCCACGGCGCGGCCGAGGCGGTAGACGCGGGTGCTGTCGAGCACCGCCATGACGAGGATCAGGATCAGCAGGTTCTGCGGCAGAACCGCCAGCACCACCAGCGCGAAGATCAGCGTCGGGATCGACATCATCAGGTCGTTGAAGCGCGAGAAGACGGTATCGATGATGCCGCGGGAGACGGCGGCGGTGAACGACAGCAGGATGCCGAGCGAAAACGAGATGATCGTGGCGGCGAGCGCCACGAAGAGTGTCGTGCGCGCGCCGTAGATGACGCGGGAAAGCAGGTCGCGGCCGAGATTGTCGGTGCCGAGGAGGTAGGTGTTCCCCATCGGCTCCCAGACGCCGGCGACGATTTCGCTTTCGCCATGCGGCGCGAGCCAGGGGGCGAAAATCGCGAAGATGAAGGCCAGCACGATGCCGGCGATGCCGATCCAGGCGGTGATGGGAATATCGCGCAATCTCATCTCGGGTGCCTCAGTCTGGGATTGGCGACGATGGCGATGATATCGGCCAGCATGTTGAGCAGGATGTAGAAGGCGGCGAAGATCAGGCCGCAAGCCTGCACCACCGGCATGTCGCGCACCGTTACGGCATCGACCATGTATTGCCCCATGCCGGGATAGACGAAGACCACCTCGACCACCACGACGCCGACGACGAGATAGGCGAGGTTGAGCGCCACGACGTTGACGATCGGCGCGATGGCGTTCGGGGCGGCGTGCTTGACGATGGCGCGGAAGGCGCCGAGGCCCTTGAGTTCCGCCGTTTCCATATAGGCCGACGACATCACCGACAGGATCGCCGCCCGCGTCATGCGCATCATGTGGGCGAGCACGACGAGCACCAGCGTCGCCGCCGGCAGTGCGATCGCCTTCAGCCGGTCGACGAAGCTCATGCCTTCGAAGACCGTTGCCGGGAAGGTGGCGATGCCGAGATTGACGGCGAAGAACAGGATCAGCAGGTAGCCGATGAAGAATTCCGGCAGCGAGATCGCCGCCAGCGAAATGACGTTGATGACCTTGTCCGGCACCCGGTTGCGGAAATGCACCGAGACCATGCCGAGGGCGATCGCCAGCGGCACCGAGACCAGCGCGGCGAAAAAGGCGAGGAACAGCGAATTGCCGAGCCTGTTGCCGATCTGCTCGCTGACCGAGTTGCGGCTGGCCCAGGAGGTGCCGAAATCACCCTGCAGGGCGTTGCCGAGCCATTCGAAATAACGGGTCGTCACCGGCCGGTCGAGGCCGAGCTGGCTGCGGATGTTTTCAACCGCCTGCGGCGTCGCCGACTGGCCGAGATAGGTGGTGGCGAAATCGCCGGGCAGCGCCTCGACGCCGGCAAAGATAAGCACGGAAACGGCAAGCAGGAGCACGGCGCTCAACCCCAGGCGCTGAAGGATCAGCGCCAGAAGCGGATAACGCTCCCGGAATTTCCGCGCAGGCAAGCCGCTGGGCTCTGACGTCATGGTCATGGGCGGATCACTCGCTCTGAAAGAAAACCGAAGATCGTCTGCGGAGAGTGCCTCCGCAGACGTATTCCTGGTGTCGCAGGCCTTCTGAGCATTCCCGCTTTTTGGAAAACGCAGGAATGCTCTATGCTTTTGACGCAATTCCGGACGCAAAACCGCTGCGCACTTTTGCTGGAATAGCGCTCAGGCCCGTCTTCAGATCAGCTTTCCAGCCAGACGCGGCTGGCGACGAAGCCGTTCGACATGTCGTTGCCGATGTCGTGGACGTAACCCTTCACCTGCTTGGTGGAGGCATTCACGAAGTCGTTGAACATCGGCAGGATCAGGCCGCCTTCGTCGCGCACCATCATCGCCATGGTGCGGTACATGTCCTTGCGCTTGGCCTCGTCCAGTTCGGCGCGGGCTTCGAGCAGGATCTTGTCGAAGTCCGGGCGCAGGAAGCGGGTGTCGTTCCAGTCCGCCGTCGAGAGATAGGCGGTGGAATACATCTGGTCCTGAGTCGGGCGTCCGCCCCAGTACGAGGTCGAGAAGGGCTGGACGTTCCAGACGTTCGACCAGTAGCCGTCACCCGGCTCGCGCTTGACCTCGATGTTGATGCCGGCCTTCTTGGCGCTATCCTGGTAGAGCACTGCGGCATCGACGGCGCCCGGGAAGGCGACTTCCGAGGTACGCATCAGAACCGGGCCGCTGTGGCCGGACTTCTTGTAGTGGAAGGAGGCCTTGTCCGGATCGTAGGCGCGCTGCTCGATGCCTTCCGGGAAGAGGGCATAGGTTTCGTTGATCGGGAAGTCGTTGCCGACCTTGCCGTAGCCGCCGAGGATCTTCTGCACCATGGTCTCGCGGTCCATGGCGTATTTCAACGCCATGCGCAGGTCGATATTGTCGAACGGCGCCGTGTTGCAATGCATGATGAAGACGTAGTGGCCACGGCCGGAGGTGTTGAGGATCTCGACGTTCGGCGCGCGCTTCAGCAGGCTGACGGTCTTCGGGTCGACGCGGTTGATATAGTGCACCTGGCCGGAGGACAGGGCGGCGATGCGTGCGGTCGCATCGTTCATCGCGATGATCTCGACGGAATCGACGTGACCGCGGTCGCTGCGCCAATCCTCGGCGTTCTTTTCGAAGGTGGCGCGCACGCCGGCTTCGAAGTTCACGACCTTGTAGGGACCGGTGCCGATCATCGCGTTCGGATCGTCGAGGCCGCCGTTCGGCTGGATGACGAGGTGGTAGTCGGTGAGCAGCAACGGCATGTCGGCGTTGCCTTCGGTGAGCGTCAGGACGAGGTTTTCACCGTCGGCCTTGACTTCCTTGATCGACTTCATGACGCCGAGCGCGCCGGATTCCGACTTCTCGTCGGTGTGGCGCTTCAACGTGGCGATGACGTCATCGACCGTCAGGTCCTTGCCGTTGTGGAACTTGACGCCCTTGCGGATCTTGAAGGTCCAGGTTGCCGCATCGGCGGACGGTTCCCAGGATTCGGCCAGCGCCGGTACGGGCGCGCCGGTCAGCGGCTCGGATTCCACCAGCATGTCGCCCCAGCAGCGGCCGACGACGAACATGAACTGCGACAGCGCCTTTGCCGGGTCCTTGGAGTCGGTCGCCGCCGCACCTTCGAGGCCGAGCTTCAGCGTGCCGCCCTTCTTGGGCTCCTGCGCCTCGGCGCTTGCGGCAAACAGATGGGTCGCTGCCGTCAGCGTCAGGCCGGCAGCCATGGCGCGGCCCATGAACTCGCGGCGGTTCATGCCCCCGGCGGTGACGCGACCTGCGAGATATTTGGTAAAATCGTTCATTTCCCTGTTCCCTTTCTTTGTGGTGATCTGTTCTTTTTATGATGATCGGTCACCTTCAAGCCGTTGTTCCCAAGGATTTTCCTCTTCTCCTCGGGCGGCTTGCCGGTGATTAGGCCCGCAAATTCATTGCGGGGTCAAGCTTTCGTTTACTTTCCTTTCCACACCGGATCGCGCTTTTCCGCAAAGGCGACGGCGCCTTCCAGCTGGTCCTCGCTGGAATAGAGGATATCGACGGTGCGCAATTGGCGCTGGGTTATCTTGTTCATCGCCGTCTGGAAGTCCGAGCCTTCGGCGACGCGGACCACTTCCTTGATGGCCGCATAGACGAGCGGCGGGCCGCTTTCGAGCAGGCGGGCGAGTTCCCAGGCGCGCTCCATCAGCTTGTCGGCGGGCAGGATCTCGTTGACGAAACCCCATCGGTTGCCTTCCTGCGCATCCAGCCAGCGACCGGTGAACAACATGTCCATGGCGATGTGATAGGGAATGCGCTTCGGCAGCTTGATCGAGGCGGCATCCGCAACCGTGCCGGAGCGGATTTCCGGCAGGGCGAAGGTCGCGTGTTCGGCGGCGAGGATCAGGTCCGTGGACAGGGCGATCTCGAAGCCACCGCCGCAGCAGATGCCGTTGATCGCCGCGATGATCGGCTTGTTGAGGTCGCGCAGTTCCTGCATGCCGCCGAAACCGCCGACGCCGTAATCGCCGTCTGGCGCATCGCCGGCCGCGGCCGCCTTCAGGTCCCAGCCGGCGCAGAAGAATTTTTCGCCGGCGCCGGTGATGATGGCGACGCGCAATTCGGGATCGTCGCGGAAATCGCGAAAGATCTCGCCCATCTTGCGGCTGGTCGGGAAATCGATGGCATTGGCCTTCGGTCGGTCCATGGTGACTTCGAGAATGCCGCCGACGCGTCGAGTGCGAACGGGGTCGCTCATGATGCTTTCCTCCTTCGCCTGATCAGGGCATCCGCCGCGACCACTCCCTGGCCTACGGGCAATACCATCACAGGATTGATATCCAGTTCTTCGATGTTTGAAGCGTTTGAAACGACATAATCTGCCGCTGATGCGACGGCGGCGACAAGAGCGACGATATCGCCTTTCGGCTGGCCGCGATAACCGCCGAGCAGCTTCGAAACCTTCAGGCCGGCGATGGCGGAGCGGATATTGGCCGGTGTCGTCGGCAGCGTCAGCAGAGCGGCATCGTCCAGCAGTTCCACTAGAATTCCACCGGCACCGACCGTCAGCACCGGGCCGGCGACCGGGTCGCGCATGGCGCCGATGATGATTTCCGCCACCGGCTTGCCGACCATCTTTTCGACCAGGAAACCGCTGGCGACGTCCTTCATCGTTTCGGCGGCCTGCTGCACGGCATCCGGTGTCGCCAGGTTCAGCTTTACGGCGCCCGCCTCGGTCTTGTGGGCGACGCCGAGGCCCTTCAACGCCACCGGGAAACCGATCATTTCGGCGCCGCGGACGGCCTCCTCCGGCGTTTCGGCGATCCAGCCCTTCGGCACCGGCATGCCGGCGGCCGCAAGTTCGGCCTTGGCATCGGCTTCCGTCACCGTGATGCTGTCGCCATCGATCAATTCCGACTTGAGAAGCGGTTCCTGCGATGGTTTCGCCCAGGCGACGGCGATGGCCGCCGCCGTCTCGGCTGCAGCAAGCGCCTCGTCGATGCCCATGAAGGGAACGACGCCGTTTTCCACCAGCGTCGTCGCCACGTCTTCCGGCAGGTTCTCGCCCATGGAAGCGACGATGCCGGCATTGGCGCCGGTTGCCTTGTGGGCGGCAATGACGGCGTTCACGGTAGTCATCCAGTCGACCGGGTCGCAGCGGTCGGAGCGCGGGAAATCGAGGATGACGAGGTTCAGCGCATAACCACCCTGCATCATAGTCGAGAAGGCCAGCGTCTGCTTCTCGCCGTTGCCCCAGACGAAGGTGTGGTAGTCGAGCGGATTGGAGATCGTCACCATGGCGCCGAGCGTGTCGCGCAGCGGCTGGTATTGTTCCGGCTTCAGGTCGCGGAAATCGACGTTGCGGCCGACGGCGCTGTCGGCGATCAGCGAGGCCTCGCCGCCGGAGCAGCTCATCGAGGAGATGGCGTTGCTCTCCAGCGTGCCGACGACATGCAGCAGTTTCAACGTTTCCAGAAGCTCGGGCAGCGACTTCACCCGGCCGATGCCGAGCCGTTCCAAGACCGCGCCGGAGACGGTGTCGTTGCCGGCGAGCGATGCGGTGTGCGACACCGTCGCCTTCTGGGCGGCTTCCGACTTGCCCATCTTCAGCGCCACGACCGGCTTCTTCAGCTCGCGGGCGCGGCGGCCGAGCAGTTCCAGCGTTTCGAGATCATCGAAACCCTCGATATGCAGGCCCACTGCTGTGACGCGCGGATCTTCCAGCGCCGCGACGGCCAGTGCCGAGAGGCCGGTCTGCGCCTGGTTGCCGGCGGTCATCAGGTAGGCGAGCGGCAGGCCGCGCATCTGCATCGAGATGTTGCAGGCGATGTTGGAGGATTGCGTCAGCACCGCGACGCCGCGCTCGGTGCGCACCATGCCGTGCTGGTCGGGCCACAGAAGCGCGCCGTCCAGCATGTTGATGAAACCGTAGCAGTTCGGGCCGACGACGGCCATGTCGCCGGCGGCCTCGACCAGCTTCGCCTGCAGTTCGTCGCCGTCAGGCAGTTCCTTGACGGCTTCGGAGAAGCCGGAGGCATAACAGATGGCGCCGCCGGCACCGCGCTCGGAGAGCTGGCGCATGATGTCGATGGTCAGGCCGCGGTTGACGCCGACGAAGGCGGCATCAGGGGCGGCCGGCAGGTCGGCGACGGAACGATAGCATTTGTAGCCGTGCACCTCGTCCTTGGTGGGATGCACCGGCCAGATGTCGCCCTTGTATCCCATCTTCCGGGATTGCTCGACGACGCGGCCGGCCTCCTTGCCGCCGAAGACGGCGATGGATTTCGGGCGGATCAGCCGGTCGAGGGAACCGGGAGCAAGCTGCTTGACCATGCCTTACGCTCCGAACGGCCGCAGCAGGTCGCGGCTGATGATGTGGCGCTGGATTTCCGAGGTGCCGTCCCAGATGCGCTCGACGCGGGCGTCGCGCCAGAAGCGGGCGAGCGGAAGGTCGTCCATCAGGCCCATGCCGCCGAAGATCTGGATCGCCTCGTCGGTGACCTTGGCGAGCATCTCGGTGGCGAAGACTTTTGCCGAGGCGATCTCGCGGTTGGCCGGCAGGCCCTGGTCGAGCCGCCAGGCGGCGGCGAGCGTCAGGTAGTCGGCGGCATCGATCGAGGTGATCATGTCGGCGAGCTTGAAGGAAACGCCCTGGTTGGCGCCGATCGGCTTGCCGAACTGCTTGCGCTCGGCCGCATAGGGCAGGGCGTAGTCGAAGACGCGCCGGGCGCGGCCGACGGAGGTGGCGGCGACGGTGATGCGGGTGGCGTAGAGCCAGTCGTTGGCGATGTCAAACCCCTTGTGCAGCTCGCCGAGGATCTGGGAGGAGGGCAGGCGGCATTCGTCGAAGGTCAGGATGCAGTTCTTGTAGCCGCGGTGCGAGACGGAATTGTAGCCGTCGCGGATCTCGAAACCGGGCGTGCCGCGGTCGACGAGGAAGCAGGTGATCAGCTTTTTCGGGCCGCGCGGCGTCTGCTCCTCGCCGGTGGCGATGAAGACGATGACGAAATCGGCGATGTTGGCATGGCTGATGAAGTGTTTGCTGCCATTGACCACCCAGTCGTCGCCGTCTTGCCTGGCGAAACACTTCATACCGCGCACGTCGGAGCCGGCATCCGGCTCGGTCATGGCGAGCGCATCGAACTTGTCGCCCTTGACCGCTGGCAGCAGGTATTTTTCACGCTGCTCGTCGTTGCAGGCCATCAGGATGCCGGAGGGGCGGCCGAAAAACACGGTGAGGCCCATGGAGCCGCGACCCAGCTCGCGCTCGACAAGGGTGAAGGTCGTGTGATCGAGGCCGGCGCCGCCGACGTCTTCCGGGAAATTGCAGCCGAAGAAGCCGATGTCCTTGCATTTGCGGGCAATTTCCTGGCCGAGTTCCGGCGGCACGAAGCCGGTGCGCTCCACTTCGTCCTCATGCGGATAGATTTCGGTCTCGACGAAATCCCGCACGGTCTTGACGATCATTTCCTGCTCGTCGGTCAATCCGAAATTCATTGTTGTTCTCCCTCCTATTCCTATGTGGGCTTTCCTTCCCCAGCGGAGAGAAGGTGGCCCTTGGGGCCAGATAAGGGGGCCTTGCAGCCCCCTTGATGCCTCTTACCGCTTCTGCCCGACCGCACGCCCGACCCCCTCGGGCTTCGGCAGGCTGGCATGCGCCTCGGTGATGGCGCGCAGCTTCGACAGCACGCTTTCCGGCGCCGAAACCGCCTTGCCGGCCTTGGAGTCGACATGCAGCATCATCTGTTCGGCCGTGGCAACCGCCTCGTTCGTCGCCTTGTTGTAGATGGTCGAGAAGATATGCAGCCGCTTCTCGTCGCTCGACAGCACCTGGCAGGTGGAATAGAGCGCGTCGCCGAGCTTTGCTTCGCCGAGATTGCGGATATGGGTTTCCACCGTATAGTAGCTGTGGCCGTCGCGGACATAGTCGAGATCGACGCCGATCAGCCGCAGGATGCCGTCCGAGGTATCGCCGAACACCTGCAGGTAGCGGTGCTCGGTCATGTGGTTGTTGTAGTCCACCCAGGCGGCGCTGACCTTGGTGTCGATGATGCGGATCGGCTGCGCCTCGCCGAGATCCTTGTCGACCTTCCTGGCATTGGCCCAGAGATAATCCTCGAATTCGGCGAGCAGCTTGCCGGCGCCCCAGCCGCGACCTTCGTCGCCGCCCTTCAGCGCATGCATGATGCCGACGAGGTTCTGGTCGCGGATGCGTTCCAGCTCGCGGATGCCGCGGGCGCCGGACTGGGCGTCGGACTGGTCGGCGATCTTGTCCACGAGCTCCGGCGTCAGGTCGACGACGTCCATCAGCTTGGTCCAGGGCCAGGAGAGGCAGGGACCGAACTGGGCGATGAAATGGCGCATGCCGGCTTCGCCGCCGGCGATGCGGTAGGTCTCGAACATGCCCATCTGTGCCCAACGCATACCGAAGGAGTAGCGGATGACGTCGTCGAGCGTTTCGGTATCGCAGATGTCGTCCTTGATAAGCCACAGGCCTTCGCGCCAGACTGCTTCCAGCAGGCGGTCGCCGACGAAGGCTTCGATCTCCTTCTTGAGGATGACGCCCTTCATGCCGACGGTGGCGAGCTTCGCCTTGGCCTCTTCCAGCGTTTCCTTCGAGGTCTTCTCGCCGCCGACGAGTTCGGCGAGCGGCAGCAGGTAGACCGGGTTGTAGGGATGGGCGACGAACATGCGCTCGGGATGCTTCATGTCACGCTGCAGGTCGGTCGGCAGGATGCCCGAGGTGGAGGAGCCGATTAGCGCCTTGGGGTCGGCGGCCGCATCGATCTGGGTGATGACGCCGCGCTTGAGGTCGACGCGCTCGGGCACGCTTTCCTGAATCCAGTCAGCACCTTGCACGGCTTCCTCGATGCTCCTGACGAAGGTGAGCTTGCCCTTGGGCGGCAGCGGCGCCATGGTCATCATCGCATAGGCGCGTTCGGCATTGGCCAGCACCTCGCCGACGATGCGCTCGGCCTCCGGATGCGGGTCGAACATGGCGACATCGATGCCGCCGAGCAGGAAGCGGGCCGCCCAGGCCCCGCCGATGACGCCGCCGCCGATGCAGGCGGCCTTGTTGATCTTGGTCATGATGTTTTCCGCGCCTTTGAAATTCGAATTCGTGGTGTTGCGAAGCCCCTCATCCGCCCTTCGGGCACCGTCTCCCCGAGGGGAGAAGGGGGAACCTGCTGCTTGCCGTCTGCACAATGCCCATAGCGTTGGGCGATATCCTGTGGTGGTTTACCGAAAAAGCACTGCCGTAGCGGCTCGCTCCCCTTCTCCCCCGTGGGGAGACGGTGCCCGAGGGCGGATGGGGGGCCTCGGCGCTTCCGGCCCCTACCGCTTCGTCAGCTTCAGCTTCTTGCGGACCTCGTCCGGCCCGATGACCTTCGCACCCATGCCCTCGATCACCGAGACGGCCTTTTCGACGAGCTGGGCATTGGTGGCGAGCTGGCCCTTGCCGACGTAGAGATTGTCCTCAAGCCCGACGCGGACGTTGCCGCCGGCAAGCACGGCGGCAGCCGGATAGGCGAGCGCGTTGCGGCCGATGGAGAAGGCGGAGAAAGTCCAGTTGGACGGCACGTTGTTGACCATCGCCATGTAGGTGTTGAGGTCGTCCGGCGCGCCCCACGGAATGCCCATGCACAGCTGGATCAGCACCGGATCCTCGATCAGGCCTTCCTCGACCAGCTGCTTGGCGAACCACAGGTGGCCGGTGTCGAAAGCCTCGATCTCCGGGCGGACGCCGAGGTCGGTCATCTGTTTGGCCATGGCGCGCAGCATCGACGGCGTGTTGGTCATCACGTAGTCGCCAAGCGAAAAGTTCATCGTGCCGCAATCGAGCGTGCAGATTTCCGGCAGGCATTCGGCGACGTGGGAAACGCGCTCGGTGGCGCCGGCCATGTCGGTGCCCTTGGGGTTGAGCGGCAGCGGGTGTTCGACATCGCCGAAAATCATGTCGCCGCCCATGCCGGCGGTGAGGTTGAGAACCACGTCGACCTCGGCGTCACGGATGCGATCGGTGACTTCCTTGTAGAGGTCGTTGCGGCGGCTCGGCGCGCCGGTTTCCGGATCGCGGACATGACAGTGGACGATGGCGGCGCCGGCCTTGGCGGCATCGACCGCGGCAGCAGCGATATCCTTCGGCGAACGCGGCACATGCGGCGATTTGCCGGCGGTATCGCCCGAGCCGGTGACGGCGCAGGTGATGAAAACTTCGCGATTCATAGCAAGCGGCATGTTTCTCTCCCCGTGTTTGAAATGCATTACGATCCAAGTCAGGTTGCCGTGCTTTGCATTCCCGGAACTGTGCTTTACATTATCGGAACATCTTCATTCGGTCTGGACCCATGTTCGCTCCCATCCCGGAAACGCTCGATATCGATCTCCTCGTCCTGCCCGACACCAACCTGATCCTGGTCGCTTCGGTGATCGAGCCGTTGCGTGTGGTCAACCGTATCGTCGGGCGCGACCTCTATCGCTGGCGGATCTTCAGCCCGGACGGACAGGCGATCGAGACGAAAAGCCGGATTCCGGTCCCGGTCGACGGCGCGTTCCGTCCGGAGAAGGAGACGGCGCCGCTCTTCGTGCTCTCCAGCCACAACTGGCGCCGGAACGCCACACCGGCGCTGAAGATGGCGCTGTCGAAGACGGCCCGTCACCGCAGCATGGTCGCCGGCATCGAATCGGGTACCTGGCTTCTGGCCGAAACCAGCTTGCTCGACAGCGTGCGGGCGACGACGCATTGGGAGGATTTCGACGATTTCGCCAGCGCCTATCCGCAGATCGACATGGTGCGCGAGCGCTTCGTCATCGACGGCAAGCGGATCACCACCGGCGGCTCGCTGCCGACCGTCGATCTGATGCTGGAGATCGTTCGGCGGCGGCAAGGCTATTCGCTGGCGCTGGAGGTGTCGCGGCAGTTCATCTACGAACAGGCCGACCGAAGGCAGGAGACGTCTGCCATGCCGTCCACCGGCAGCATGCGGGTGATGGACCAGCGGGTGGCGCAGGCGGTAAAACTGATGGAGGAGCATATCGACGAGCCGCTGCTGCTGGCGCGCCTCGCCCGCCGCATCGGTCTCAGCGCCCGCCATTTGCAGGCGCTCTTTCAGGAAAGCATCGGCGTACCGCCGCATGTTCATTACCTGGCATTGCGGCTCAATGCGGCGCGGCGCAAGGTGATCGAAAGCCGGCTACCGTTCGCCGACATCGCCCTGGCGACGGGCTTCAACTCGGCTTCGGCCTTTGCGCGCAGCTACAAGGCGCATTTTCGCGAGAGCGCATCGGAAACGCGGCGGCGGTTGCAGGGGTAAACGTCAGCCTGTGGTTTCCCGTGTTACGTTGCAGGTGTGGAAAAAGACAGGTTTCGGCGGGAAGCACCACGACATGGCTGCTGTGAACATGTCCGAGATGGGGTGAGAAGCGGAAAGGTCGGCCCTGAAAGGCGGTGGTATTAATTCCGTTCACGCAGATACAGGTAAAGCGGCAGCGCCAGCGATAGCCCAACGAAAAAGCTTGCTGGAAGAACCAGCCACCAGTAAGCGACGCTGCTCCTGGCCGCATCCCGCCATGACCATACCCAGAATATGAAGATCGTAATCAGTACATCGGCGGAGAAACCACCGGCTGCACCGTTGGCAAACAACGACTGCAGGAAAAGCGGAATATCAGGCCCGTTCAGTGCGAAGAAAGATGCAAAAAACGACCAAGGCACCACAGTTCCCAATACAGCCATAACCAAATAGAAGTTTCTGGCACTCATTTCCTCGTCCTTCATCACAAAAAATCCCAATCATGGGACTTGTCTGTTATTTGGTTCGGGATTCCTGATCCTCCCCACGCAGTTGCGTTACCGGGAAATAATAAATAAAATATTCAGTTACAGCGCCGTGCGTCTTTCAAGGCGCGCTCAGGATGATGCCGCACTTTGAAAGTGCGGCATGATGCAGGTTTAGGATGAGCGATCGTTGTGGCTGTATAGCCGATGGTGCGAGAGTGGGGACAGTCAGGAACATCCTGAAGCATGCCTGGTATCGGCGCATAGCGCTCGAACTGGAACTCCTGAGTTGGCGAAGGCGCCGGCCGACGAATGGCCGCCCGCTTTCACACCACCGTCTCGCCACCATCGACAACCAGCACCTGCCCCGTCATGTAGGACGAGCGGTCCGAAACCAGGAACAACACGGATTCGGCGACCTCTTCGACGCTGCCCCAGCGGCCGAGGGGCACGCGGTCGCGGATATAGGCCTCCAGCGCCTCGCGGCCGCCGAGCTGGCGGATGAAGGGGTCGTTGAAGGGCGTGTCCACCCAGCCGGGGCAGAGCGCGTTGACGCGGATGCCGAATTTTCCGTAGTCGCCGGCCATCTGCCGGGTCATGGCGATGACGGCGTGCTTGGTGGTCGTATAGGCGATCATCTCGCGGTCGTAGAGGATGCCGGAGGACGACGAGGTGTTGAGGATGACGCCTCTGCCGGCCGCCTTCATTGCCGGCACCACCAGCCTTGCGGCGAGGAAATGCGAGCGGACGTTCAGGTCCCAGGAACGGTCGAAGCCGTCGAGCGACACGCTTTCGAGATCGCCCTCCACCTGCGCGCCGGCGTGGTTGTGCAGGATGTCGATGCGGCCGTGGCGGGCGAGCACGCCGTTGATGCCGGCCTCCAGGGCGCCGTCGTCGGTGACGTCGGCGACCAGCATCTCGGCCCTGCCGCCCTCCGCCTCGATGACGGCCAGCGATGCGGCGGCACTGTCCGCCTGGCGGTCGACGATGACGACATGCGCACCCTCGCGGGCGAGGATGGCGGCGGAGGCGCGGCCGATGCCGGAGCCGGCGCCGGTGACGAGGGCGACGCGGTCTTTGAGGATCATGGGGTTACTCCGTGGCGGCGGTCTTCGCCTTGCGTTCGCGCATCAGCACGCGGGCGACGACGATCATCACCAGCGAGGCGACGAGCACCAGCGTGGCGATGGCATTGATTTCCGGCGTGACGCCGCGGCGGATCGAGGCGAAGACATACATCGGCAGCGTCGTCTTCGAGCCGGCGACGAAGAAGGCGACGATGAAATCGTCGAAGGAAAAGGTGAAGGCGAGCAGGAAGCCGGCGAGGATCGACGGCAGGATCTGCGGCAGCACGATCTGCCGGAAGGTGGTGAGCGGCGTGGCGTAGAGATCGCCGGAGGCTTCGACGATGTCGCGGCCGAGGCTTGAGATGCGCGCCTTGACGATCATCGTCACCAGCGCCATCGAGAACAGCCCGTGGGCGGCGATGATCGAGCCGTAGCCGAGGCCGATCTTCGGCGGCCGTTCGCCGGGCCAGAGGCTTGCCAGCACCGGATTGATGAAGGCGAAGACCTCCACCAGCGCCACCAGCGTGGCGATGCCGATGACGACGCCCGGCACGACGATCGCCGCGGCGAACAGGCCGTCGAAGACGGCGCGGGCGCGTGGCGACAGGCGTTCCATGCCGAGGGCCGCCATCGTGCCGAACACGGCGGCGAGCGTGGCGCTGGTGAAGGCGATGATCAGGCTGTTGATCAGCGCGTCGGTGAGGAAGCCGTTGGACAGCGCCTTGCCGTACCATTGCGTCGAGAAGCCGGTGAACTCGCTGGCATTGCGCCCGGCATTGAAGGAGAACAGCACCACCAGAGCGATCGGCGCATAGAGGAACAGGTAGACGGCGGAAACGAGGGCGCGCATCAGACGAGATCCACCTGGCGGGTGCCGGCAAACCGCCAGGCGATGCGCATGGCGACCAGCAGCACGAGGACGACGACGGCGACCAGCGTCACGGCGATCGCCGAGCCGAACGGCCAGTTGCGCGATTGCAGGAAGAGGTCGACCAGCGCGTTGCCGATGAAGAACACCTTGCCGCCGCCGAGCAACTGCGGGATCAGGTATTCGCCGAGCAGCAGGATGGTGACGAGTGCGGTGCCGGTCATGACGCCGGGCAGCGACAGCGGCAGGGTGATGCCGAAGAAGGTCGAGAGCGGTTTTGCGCCGAGATCGGCGGAGGCTTCCAGCAGGCGCAGGTCGAGCTTTTCGAGGCTGACATAGATCGGCATGATCATCAGCGGCAGGTAACCGTAGACGATGCCGAGCAGCACGGCGCCCGGCGTGTTCAGCATCCTGACATCGCTGATGCCGACCATGTCGAGCAGGTTGGGCAGGCCGCGCGAACCGAGGATGTACATCCAGGCATAGGTGCGCACCAAAAGGCTGGTCCAGAAGGGCACCACCACCAGCGACACCAGCACCAGCCGGTATTTCGGGCTGGCCTTGACGGCGAGGAAATAGGCGACGGGATAGGCGACGATGAGGCAGAGGAAGGCGCCGACCGGGGCGATCATCATGGTGTTGCGGAAGGCAGCGGCGCGCGAGCCGAGATTGGCGAACTGCGCGAAAGTGAAGGCTGCCTGGTAACCGCCCTCGGGTGCGCGCTCGCCGAAGGCGAAGACCAGGATGGCGATGAACGGCAGCACCAGGAACACGAACAGCCACGCCGCCGCCGGCGCGACGAGCGCCGAGGTGACGAGGTTTCGTTTCGTGGCGGGGGCTAAAGGCATGCTGCAGTGTTTCCGGTGTCGGGTTGGAGAGAGAGTATGAATGGGTGCGCCCAGCCCCTTCTCCCTTCGGGGAGAAGGGGCTGCAGGACGCAGCGGGATGAGGGGGTGCGACAAGCGCCGAGGCTGGTCGTGTCAGCCCCTCATCCGCCCCTTCGGGCCACCTTCTCCCCGAGGGGAGAAGGGGAGGAGGCGAGGCTTGCGCCCCGCCGATCACGGGTGAGGGGCAGGTCCGCCAGACCCCTCGCAGCCCGTCAGGCCGACTTGAACCGCGCCATCAGCTCTGCCCGGCCTGGATCGGTGAGCGTCACGGCGGCGCCGAATTCGAGCGGGGTGAGGGCTGCTTCATCCGGATAGACGATCTTGTTCGAGGTAATCTCCGCCGGCAGCAGCGCGATGACGCGGCTGTCGGTGGTCGGCGCGCCGTTGGCGATGTGTTCCTTCACGGCGACGGCAGGGTCCATCAGGAAGTTGAGCAGCGCATAACCGGCCGCCTTGTTCGGCGCATCCTTGGGGATGGCGTAGAAATCGGTCCAGATCTCGCCGCCGTCCTTGCCGAGGATGTAGGCAATCTCCGGCATGTCGCGGTTGAGCTGGGCGCCGTCATTGGTCCAGCACATGGTGAGCCACGCGTCGGTGGCGCGCATCGAGGGCTGGTAGTCGCTGTTGATGGCGTAGAGGTGCGGCTTGACCTTGATCAGCAGTTCCTCGGCCTTGGCCAGTTCTTCCGGCTTGATGGAGTTGAAGGAATAGCCAAGCGAAACCAGCGCATTGCCGATGGTGGTCAGCTGGTAATCATGCACCATGGCGCGGCCGTCGGCCTCGGTCTGTGCCAACTCGAAGAAATCCTTCCACGAGGTCATCGGCGTCTTGATCTTGCCGGTGTTGACGGCAAAGCCGGTGGTGCCCCAGTTCTTCGGCAGCGCATAGGTCTTGCCGTCGACCATGCCTTCGTTGGTGAAGCGGGTGTTCTGGGTCGATGGGCTGAAGTTCGGCGCCTTGGCAATATCGAGTTCGTCGATCAGGCCGAGCTTCACATAGGTGGAGATCGTGTAGTTGGTCGGCACGAACAGGTCCCAGCCCGAGGCGCCGGCCTGCAGCTTCGCCAGCATTTCTTCGTTGGAGCCGAAGACGTTGACTTCGACGGCAACGCCCGTCGCTGCCGTGAAGGCTTCGAAGGTGGCCGGGTCGTGGTAGTTCGGCCAGGTGGCGATCGACATCTGCGTGCCGAGATCCTGGGCGTAGGCTGCGCCGCCCTGCAGGCCGGGGACGCGGGCGATGACGGCGGCGGCAAGCCCCAGGCCGGTGACGCCGAGGAAATGGCGGCGGCTCACCGAGCCGCGTTTCAGCCGCATGAATTCCTCCATGAAGCGGCTGGCGGAGATCGGCAGGCTGTCCTTGTAATCTTTGCTCATGTCGTTGTTCCCTTTTATATTTTGGCTGCTTTACGATTTCATGCCGGAAAGACGTGGGCACCCGAGGGGTCGAAGACGAGCCGGACGGGATCGCCCGGTTCGGCGAGACCGTCCGCGGCCAGCGATTGCCGTTCCGCCGTGACGAGCAGGTCGCCGAGGCCCGAAACGGCGACGGAATATTCGACGCTGGAGCCGAGAAAGATGCGGTGGGTGACGGTGCCGGCGATACCGCCTGCCGCTTCCGCGGCCTTGGCGAGGCGGATCGCTTCCGGACGAACTGCAAGCGTCAGGGCCGTACCCGGCGCCAGCAACGTATCGCGGACCGGCATCAGGGCGCCGGAGGACAGACGCACGGCATTGCCGTTTTCGAGCGTTCCGGAGAGGCGGTTGGTCTTGCCGACGAAATCGGCGACGAAGATATTGGCCGGGCGGTCGTAGACCTCCTGGGGGCTGGCGAACTGCACGATGCGGCCGGCGCTCATGACGCAGACCTTGTCGCTCATCGACAGCGCCTCTTCCTGGTCGTGGGTGACGAGCACGAAGGTGATGCCGAGTTCGCGCTGCAGCGTCTGCAGCTCGATCTGCATGGCGGTGCGCAGCTTCTTGTCGAGAGCGGCGAGCGGTTCGTCGAGCAGCAGCACCTTCGGCTTGTTGACCAGTGCGCGGGCAAGCGCCACGCGCTGCTGCTGGCCGCCCGACATCTCGTGGATGCGGCGCTTGCCGAAACCGCCGAGACGCACCATCTCGAGCGCCGCGCCGACCCGGCGTGAAATTTCCGCCGCCTCGATCTTCGGCCGCATCTGCTTCAGGCCGTAGGCGACGTTCGCCTCGACGTCGAAATGTGGGAAGAGGGCATAATGCTGGAACACCATGTTGACCGGCCGCCGATAGGGCGGAATGCCGGCCATGGCGGCACCGCCGATCTGCACCTCGCCCTCGCTCGGCTGCTCGAAGCCGCCGATCATGCGCAGGCAGGTGGTCTTGCCGCAGCCGGACGGGCCGAGCAGTGCGACGAACGCGCCTTTCGGCACGGCGAGATTGATGTCGGTCACCGCCGTCACCGCGCCATAACGCTTGGTGACCGAACGGAATTCGATGTCGTTAACGGACGCGGATGTCACTCTCTGTTCCCTGCGGCTGTATCGGGTTTTTTCGGCAGTCTGTCGCTGCCTTGCCACCGTCGCTTGGGATCAAGACTAATCCCGTCTCCCCAAAGATATATACCCCGAAAGTGGTATTTTGACTGATTTCGTTCTGTGGGAGGAATATAACCCGAAAGACGCCCAGCCATGGGTTCGCGGGAGGCGGGGGATGATGCGGCTCGATCTCAACATGTTATGCCGGGCTGCGGGCTCGCTGATCGCCGATCCGCCCGCGGACGATGCCGAGGTGGGCCAGCGGTTCCGTGCCCTGATGGCGGCACTGGTCGATTTCGATCATGTCGTCGTCTTCGCCAATCGCGGCGAGGAGCGGCCGATCGAGCTGTTCAGCACCTTCAATCCGCAAGAGCACGTCATCTTCGTCAGCCTGTACCAGGACGGCGCCTACCTCCTCGATCCCTTCCACCACAATGCCCGCGACAGCCGGGCAGGGGTGTTTCGCATGCGGGAACTGGCGCCGGACCGGTTCTTTGCCGGCGAATATTACCGTACCTATTACATCAAGACCGGGCTTGCCGAGGAGATCGGTTTTTTCGTGCCCGACGACGATGGCGTAACCATCGTGCTGTCGCTGATGCGCAAGGAGGAGACGGGCGCATTTTCAGCCGCGGAGTTCGCGCTGCTGCAGCAGGCCGAACCGCTGGTCAACGCCATGGTGCGGCAGTTCTGGGGGCGGACGGGGGAGCGTTTCGATGCTGCAAAAGCCGATGCGCGCCATCATGCCCGGCGGCAGGGCGGCGAGGTGCCGGATCGCATCTGGCGCAGCCTCAACCTGACCAGCCGCGAGGCGGCGATCATCGATCTGGTGCTGCAGGGACATTCGTCCGAATCGATCGGCCTCAGGCTGTCGATTTCGACGGGCACGGTGAAGGTTCACCGGCGCAACGTCTACCGCAAGCTCGGCATTTCGTCGCAGACGCAATTGCTGTCGTTGTATCTGGGGAATTTGAAGTCGCCGGCATAGGTGGCGGGCTTATGAAAGGATGGGTGGTGGGCTGCCGATGATCCAGCAGCCCACCACAAAATCCTCAGGCGTTGACCAGAGCGATCTTGGCGCGCTCGGCAAGGATCTGCTTGGCGGCGTTGGCGGCTTCGCGGCCCTTGGTGACGAAGTGGGTCTTGAAGAAGCCGATATGGGCTTCTGATTCCTGGAAATTGTGCGGCGTCAGCACGGCGGAGAGCACCGGCACGCCGGTATCTAGGCTGACGCGCATCATCGCGTCGAGCACGGTGCCGGCGACGAAATCGTGGCGGTAGATGCCGCCATCGACCACGAAGGCGCTGCCGAGAACGGCCGAGAAGCGGCCGGTCTTGATCAGCGTCTGGGCGTGCAGCGGAATTTCCAGCGCGCCGGGAACGTCGAAGATCTCGATGTCGCTGGCCTTGCCACCGAGCTTTTCCCATTCGGCGACGAAGGAGTTGACACATTGATCGACGATATCGGCGTGCCAGCGGGCACGGATGACGGCGATCTGGTTTCCAAGCGGGTTGACGGCGATCGTCATAGGTCTCTTGCCTTTCAAGGGTTTGCAGGCACCGCTTTCACTGGCGGGCCATGCAAAGTTTGTGTTTTGAACCGGATTGCCGCAGGCGGCGGTCCGATCCCAAGCATCCCTTGGGCGAACAGCATGGACACGATAGCCCACGTGTCGCGGGTATCGGCCAGCGTGTTCTCTTCCATCCGGACTATACCGTCGGCTCCGGCATCTCACCGGATCTGCTGACCTTCCGGCGGGAGCCGGAAGCGCTCGCGGGCTCCGGGCATGCGCCCGATACCGCCGGTGGGGAATTGCACCCCGCCCTGAGAACGGAATGACTATAGACTCGATGAAAACGAAAAATCAAAGAAAAATATGCCGGGCAAGGCCCGGCACGAAGCAGACAGTTTCTTTTGCCGCTCAGTCGAGCAGAACGAGCAGATCGCTGGCGGCGAAACGCAGGGTCACCGTCTCGCCGGCGGCCGGCGGCAGGAGGCCCGGATTGTTGAACATGTCGAAAGAAATCGTGCTGCCGCCGAGATCCATGCGCGTGCGGATGACGGAGCCGAGGAAGTGGGCCGAGACCACCTTGCCGGTCAGCGCCGTGTCGCCCTCGGCCGATTCGGCCAGCGAACCGGTTTCCGGGCGCATGGCGAGCGAGATCGGATCGCCGGCCTTGAAGGCGGCGATCGAATGCCTGAGCGTCAACTGCTGGTCGCCGATGGCAACGCGGTTGGAGGCGGGATCGACCACCTTCGCTTCGATGACGTTGAGCGTACCGACGAAGGAGGCGACGAACCGGGTTGCCGGGGTGTTGTACACTTCGAACGGCGTGCCGATCTGGTCGGCCTTGCCGGCATTCATCACGACGATACGGTCGGAGATCGACAGTGCCTCTTCCTGGTCGTGGGTGACGAAGACGGTGGTGATGCCGAGCTTCTGCTGGATGGCGCGGATTTCCTCGCGCAGCGACACGCGGATCTTGGCGTCGAGCGCCGAAAGCGGTTCGTCGAGCAGCAGCACCTGCGGCTTGGGGGCAAGCGCACGGGCCAGCGCGACGCGCTGCTGCTGGCCGCCCGACATCTGGTAAGGGTAACGATCGGCGAGGTGGTCGAGGCGGATGAGGCCGAGCATTTCCTTGACGCGGGCTGCGATTTCCGTTTTCGGGGCGCCGGCGACCTTGAGGCCGAAGGCGACGTTTTCGGCGACGTTCATGTTCGGAAACAGCGCGTAGGCCTGGAAGACCATGCCGATGTTGCGCTGGTTCGGGCGAAGGTTCTGCTGGCTTTTGCCGTTGATGGAGATCGTGCCGCCCGAAGGCGTTTCGAAGCCGGCGATCATGCGCAGAATGGTGGTCTTGCCGCAACCGGAAGGGCCGAGGAAGGAGATGAACTCACCCTTCTCGATGGACATGTTGAAATCCTTGACCACCTGCACCGGGCCGAAGGATTTTTGAACGTGTGTGAGGGTCAGGAAGCTCATGAAAGGTCCTTAGGCGGCGCTCTGCACGCCCTTCTGGAAACGGGAAACTAGCTGGATCAGGCCGAGGCAGCCCCAGGTCAGCGCGAAGGACATCACCGCGAGTGCCGCGGGTTCGTAAGCCCTGTTGGCGCCGAGCAACTGCATGTAGGGACCGAAGGCAGGCCGGTTGAGCAGGGCGGCCATGGTGAACTCGCCGATGACGATGGCGAAGGTCAGGAAGGCGCCGGAGAGAACGGCGACCAGCACGTTCGGCAGGATGATCTTGGCAAGGATCGTCGTCCATCCGGCACCGAGGCTCTGGGCTGCTTCCGTCAGCGTGGCGATGTCGATCGAGCGCAACCCCGTGTCGACGGAGCGGTACATGTAGGGCAGGGCCAGCGTCGCGTAACCGAACATCAAGAGGATGTTCGTGCCGGTGATCGAGCCGGTGAGCGGCAGCCAGCTCGAGGTGTTGTAGAGCCGGATATAACCGAAGACGATGACGATGGCCGGGATCACCAGCGGCAGCAGCGTGACGAATTCGATGTAGGGGCGCAGGCCCGGCAGCTTGAGGCGTACCCAATAGGCGGTGGGCACCACCAGCAGCACGCCGAAGATGATGGTCGCCAGCGCCATCAGGATCGAGAAGACGAAGGTTTCCTGGAAGCGCGGATCGCCGAGCACGACGGCATAGGCATCCAGCGAATAGACGCCGCGGCGCATCTTCAGCGAAAAGTTGGTCATGCCGAGGAGCGGCAGGATGAAATAGAGCAGCCCGACGGTGAGCGCGCCCCAGGCCCATAATTTCTTCATTTCAGCCACCTTTCGCTGCGGGCGCGCAGCCAGATGTAGATCGTGTTGGCGATGCCGGTGATGACGATCATGCCGAAGGCAAGCGCATAGCCGAGATGAGGATTGCCGAGAACGTCGCCGCGGATCTGCGCAAACAGCAGGATCGGCACGATGGAGAGCGACGAACCGGTGAGCGCGATGGCGGTGGCGACGGCGCCGAAGGAATTGGCGAAAAGCAGGGCCAGCGTGCCGAGGAAGGACGGCAGCAGGATCGGAAAGGCGACCAAGCGCCAGTATTGCGCATTGGTGGCACCGAGGATCTGCGCCGCTTCGCGCCATTCGCGCTTCAGCCCGTCGAGCGCCGGCGTGATGATCAGGATCATCAGCGGGATCTGGAAGAACAGATAGGTGACGGTCAGGCCCCAGAAGGACAGGATGTTGAAGCCGAGCGCGCGCAGGTCGATGCCGAGCTCGGTTCGCAGGAACACCGTGAGCAGGCCGACCGGACCAAGCGTCGCCAGGAAGGCGAAGGCGAGCGGCACGCCGGCGAAGTTGGAGGCGACGCCAGAGAATGTCAGCAGCGGGCCGCGAATCCATTTCGGCAGGCCGCCGAGCACCACGGCGGCAGCGACGGAAAAGCCGATCAGGCAGCCGAGCAGTGCCGAGGCGATGCTGATCTTGATCGAGATCCAGTAGGCAGACAGGATCGAGGTGGTGAAAAGACCCCGGATGTTTTCCAGGGTGAAGCTTCCCTCGGGTGTCTGGAAGGCACCGATGACGATGCGCATCGTCGGCAGGATCAGGAACAGCAGGACGAAGATCGCGAACGGCAACGCGCCCAGCCAATGCAGCGGCAGGCGAAAGGGTGCGCGCGTCGGCTGTGGTGCAGCTGAACTGTCTGATGACATTAAGAAAACCTCGAAGGGGTTGCCATGATTGGCATACCGCAATCGTCGCCCCGGCCTGAGAGCCGGGGCGACGAAGGATGTCGCTTACTGCACGTTCGCGCCGACGACACTGTCCCAGGCGCTGGTGACGGCAGCCTTGTTGGCATCGACTTCCTCGAGGGTCGGGAAGTAGGCCTTTTCATAGGATGCCGCCGGCGGCAGGGCGTCGATCAGGTCCTGCGGAACCTTGCCGGCCTTGACCATGGCGTTGAAGCGTGCCGGGTGGCAGAAGCCCTTCAGCCAGCCGAGCTGACCGTCGTCGGAATACAGGTGCTCCATCCACAGCTTGGCAGCGTTCGGGTGCGGCGCATAGGCCGAGATCGCCTGGACGTAAACGCCGGCGAGAACGCCCTTCTCCGGAACCACGACTTCGGTCGGCGGGTTGCCGTTGAGGGTCTTGGCCCAGCTCAGCGCGTTGTAATCCCAGGCGACGACGATCGGGGTCGAGCCCTGCGCCAGCGTGCCGGACTTGCCGATAACCGGAACGAAGTTGCCGGCCTTGTTCAGCTCTGCAAAGTAGGACAGGCCTGCTTCACCGGCTTCCTTGCCAGCCTTTGCATCCTTTGCGAGGCCGGCGGCGAGAACGGCGAGGATCGCCTGGTTGGAAGCGCGCGGGTCACCGGCGAGGGAGACCTGACCGGAATATTCCGGCTTCAGCAGGTCGGCCCAGTCCTTCGGCGTGTTGGCGACGAGGTCCTTGTTCACCAGCAGCGACATGACGCCGTAATAATCACCGTACCAGTAGCCTTCGGCGTCCTTGATGGTGTCCGGAATTTCGTCCCAGGTGGAGACCTTGTACGGCTGGAGAAGGCCTTCGGCCTTGGCCTGCGGGCCAAAAGCGAGACCGACGTCGATCACGTCGGGCGACTGCGGGCCGGCATTGTCCTTGTTGGCCTTGATGGCCTCGACTTCGTCAGCCGAACCGGCATCCGGGTTCAGCTCGTTGACGGTGATTTCCGGATATTTTGCCTTGAACGAGGCAATGACGTCGCCGTAACCGCACCAGTCGTGCGGCAGGGCGATCGTGGTCAGTGCGCCTTCCTTCTTGGCGGCGTCGATCAGCTCCTGGCTCGGCTCGGCAGCTGCGATGGCGGTGGTCGCGATGACCATTGCGGTCGAAAGCGAAAGCAGGCGGGTCATGGTCGAGATCACTGTCTTCTCCTCTTGGTTTCTTCAGCGTCTGGCGACGCTGTTAATGGCGTTGCATGAAGCTTGTGTGACGATCTTTTGCTCATCCTCTGGGCGATTGCTCCCAGATCTGAAAAATGTTCGAGAACGTCACGATAATCGATCCTTCGTCACATGCCGCGGACGGCGCTTCCATTGTGAAGCCGCGGCAAATGGCGTCAGATGCTTGAAAATGCTGTTTGAAACTATCCCCTCCGTATCGGATTGTGACATATCCAAGCAGCAACCGCCTTGCCGGTCAAGAGAGGCATTCTCCTGTCCCGCGGCTTGCGCGGGCAGTCCCGGCTCCAGTGTCGATCCTCCTATTCGTTGGGTTTGCGGAACAGACGGGTCTGCTGAAAAAGGCCTTCGAGCGTTTTCATGCGTTCGCGCGTTTCATCCCACGTCGTCGATTGCACCGCCTCGATCAGCGCCTCGACGACAAAAAGCGTGACGACCGAGGAGTCCCAGGCCGAGGGCGCCTCGATCTGGATGCGGAAGATGTGGTGGGCGAATTTCGCGACGGGCGAGTTCCACTGGTCGGTGAACAGGATGATCGTGCCGCCGCGGCTCTTGGTCATTTCGGCGAGCTTGATCATCTCGGTTTCGTAGCGGCGGATGTCGAAGACGACGAGCAGGTCGCCGGCATTCATGTTCAGCACATATTGCGGCCACGTCCTGGCACCCGACGACATCAGCATCGTGTTCGGGCGGATGACCTGCATGTGGGTGAAGAAATATTCGGCCAGAGCCCCCGTGATGCGGCCGCCGACGAAATGGACGCTGCGCTTGCGATCCGAGAGCAGGGCGGCGACCTCGTCGAAGCTTTGCGGGTCGAGGTCGGAAAGGGTCTGGCGCATGTTGGCCATGATCGCGTCGGCGAAGCGGTTGAGAACATGGGCGTTCGGCGCACTCGCCGTCCAGCGGTCATGCTTGGCGATCGGGTTCGACAGGGTTTCTTCGAGTTCGCTGCGGAGGTTCGCCTGGAATTCCGGATAGCCCTTGTAACCGAGCTTCTGCACCATGCGTGCCACCGTGGGCGTCGACACGCCGGCACTCTCGGCGACGGCGGTGATGCTGCCGAGGCCCGAGACCGGATAGTTTTCCAGAAGGCTTTCCGCCAGCCGCTTTTCTGCGCGTGTCAACGCGTCGTAGCGCGCACGGATCACGTCCGATACGGTTCTTGGTGTCGTTGGCACAGGCCTGATGTTCCCCTTCCGGTCTTCGCCGGTTTTCACAGAATTGTAACACTCTCCATCATGCGGATGTCAATCAATGTTTTGAAGAGAAATTTTCAGATTTCGATTGACAGTTTCCGCGTCGTGAAGAATTCTCTTCGTTATAAGTTTTTATTAACGTTTCGAGTGGGCGTTGTAGATGCTGGTGCAATCCGGATTATTGACGCAGGCGGAAGGCGATCCGGTCGCCGTGGTCAACGGGGATGCGCGTGGCGCAGTCCTGCTCGTTTGCGAACATGCGTCGCGCACCTTGCCGGAGCGTCTCGGCACCCTCGGCCTTTCGGATGCCGCCCTGGTCAGCCATATCGCCTGGGATCCGGGGGCGCTGGCCGTTGCGCGACTGATGTCGAAAAGCCTCGATGCGACGCTTGTCTACCAGCGCTTCTCGCGCCTGGCTTATGATTGCAACCGTCCGCCGGAGGCGCCTGGCGCCATGCCGGTCACCAGCGAGATCTATGATATTCCGGGTAATCGTGGCCTGACGGAGGAGCAGAAAAACGAGCGCACCGAAGGGCTCTACCGGCCTTTCCACGATCGCATCGACAGGATCGTCGCCGATCGGCGGGCGCGTGGCCAGAAGACGGCGATCGTCACCATGCACAGCTTTACGCCGGTCTTCAACGGCGTGGCGCGTGCAGTCGAGATCGGCATTCTCCATGACACCGACAGCCGGCTGGCCGATGCCATGCTCGACGCCGCGGCCGGAACGGATCTCTACAAGGTGGCCCGCAACGAGCCCTACGGTCCGCAGGACGGCGTCACCCATAGCCTGAAACTTCACGGCCTCGACAACGGGCTGCTGAACGTGATGATCGAGGTCAGGAACGACCTTATCGCAGATGAAAACGGCCAAGGGGTCGCGGCCGATTTTCTGACGGGGCTGCTGCAGGAAAGCCTGCCAGCCCTATCGTAACAATCGACCCCCGGGGAGCAGCGGAAGCTGCGGTCGATCCGTCAAGGCGAAGCCGGCGGATCTTTTGGCGATGAATTGGAGACGGCCGGCGCAATCCCGCGCAAGGCCGCGAGGAGCAGGGGCACGATGTCAAACTATTCCGATACGGACAAGAAGGAGGACATGAGCGTCCTCCACTCCATGGGCTATGCCCAGGAGCTTGAACGGCGCATGAGTTCGTTCTCGAACTTCGCCGTTTCCTTCTCGATCATCTGCATTCTTTCGGGCGGCATCAATTCGCTCGCTCAGGCAACCGCCGGCGCCGGCGGCGCGGCGATCGGCATCGGCTGGCCGCTGGGTTGCTTCGTATCGGCCGTCTTCGCCATTGCCATGGCGCAGATCAGTTCGGCCTATCCGACAGCGGGCGGCCTCTATCACTGGGGTTCGATCCTCGGCAACCGCTTCACCGGCTGGCTGACCGCCTGGTTCAACCTGCTCGGCCTCGTCACCGTGCTCGGCGCCATCAACGTCGGCACCTACTATTTCTTCATGGGGTCGTTCGGCACGCCTTACTTCGGTCTGGAAGACAGCACGGTGACGCGGATCGTCTTCCTTGCCGTCATCACCGGCCTGCAGGCGCTGGTCAACCACATGGGTATCGGCCTGACGGCCAAGCTCACCGACTTCTCGGGCTACCTGATCTTCGTCACGTCGATCGCGCTTGCCGTCGTGTGCCTGGTTGCCGCGCCGAGCTATGAATTCGGCCGCCTGTTCACCTTCGCCAACTATTCCGGCGAGGCCGGCGGCAACGTCTGGCCGACGACGTCGGGCACCTGGGTCTTCCTGCTCGGCCTGCTTTTGCCGATCTATACGATCACCGGCTACGATGCTTCCGCCCATACTTCGGAAGAAACCATCAAGGCGGCCCATTCCGTGCCGCGCGGCATGGTAAGCTCGGTGCTTTGGTCGGCGATCTTCGGCTACATCATGCTTTGCTCCTTCGTGTTGATGCTGCCGAACATGGACGACGCCGCCAAGCAGGGCTGGAACGTCTTCTTCTGGGCGATGGACACGCAGGTCAATGTCGTCGTCAAGGACATCCTCTACTTCGCCATCCTCGTGTGCCAGTGGTTGTGCGGCCTTGCGACGGTGACCTCGGTTTCACGCATGATCTTCGCCTTCTCGCGTGACGGCGGCCTGCCGGCCTCCAAGGCGCTCGCGAAGGTCAGCCCGACCTATCGTACGCCGGTTGCGGCCATCTGGACCGGTTCGATCCTTGCCGTCCTGTTCGTCTGGGGCTCTTCGCTGGTCTCGATCGGCGAAACGCCGGTCTATACCATCGTCGTGTCGTGCACGGTCATCTTCCTGTTCTTCTCCTTCGCGATCCCGATCACGCTCGGCCTGTTCGCCTGGGGCACGTCGAAGTGGGACAAGATGGGTCCGTGGAACCTCGGCGAAGCCATGTTCAAGCTGTTTGCGGTGCTGACGGTCCTCGCCATGATCCTGATCTTCGTCCTCGGTATTCAGCCGCCGAACGAATGGGCGCTCTACATCACCGTCGGCTTCCTGGTGTTGACCGGCATCATCTGGTTCGGTTTCGAAAGCCGCCGCTTCCGTGGCCCGCCGATCGGCGACGAAGTTGCCCGCCGCCAGGCTGAAATCGCAGCTGCCGAAAAGGCCGTCGGCGAACACTGAGACGCTTCACTGCATGTGAGACAAGGGGAGCCGCCTTTCCGGCGGCCTCCCGCAATTCATTCTGCGCCGACTGCACGACGCTGCAAGAAAACACAGGATCGAAGGGCTGGAACCCTTCGACCTCGAGAGGGATAGACCATGACCTATACGTTCGACGAACTGAAGAAGGATGTCGCCGAAGGGCGCATCGACACCGTTCTGGCTTGCCAGGTCGACATGCAGGGTCGTCTGATGGGCAAACGCTTCCAGGCGGAGTTTTTCGTCGAGGGCGCCTATAAGGAAACCCACAGCTGCAACTACCTGCTGGCGACCGATATGGAGATGGAGACGGTTTCCGGCTACAAGGCGACGAGCTGGGAAAAGGGTTACGGCGATTATACGATGAAGCCTGACCTATCGACGCTGCGCCGCATTCCCTGGCTGGAAGGCACGGCGCTGGTGCTGTGCGACATGCTTGATCATCACACCCATGAAGAAGTGCCGCATTCGCCGCGCGCCATCCTCAAGAAGCAGGTGAAGCGGCTGGAATCGCTCGGCATGAAGGCCTTCATGGCCACCGAGCTGGAGTTTTTCCTCTTCGACCAGAGCTACGAAGCGGCGCAGGCCTCCGGCTACCGCGACCTCAAGCTCGCCAGCGCCTATAATGAAGACTACCACATCTTCCAGACCACCAAGGAAGAGGATGTCATGCGCGCCATCCGCAAGGGTCTGCAGGGCGCCGACATTCCGGTGGAAAACTCCAAGGGTGAGGCTTCGGCCGGCCAGGAGGAAATCAACGTCCGCTACGCCGACGCGCTGACCATGGCCGACCGGCACGTCATCATCAAGAACGGCTGCAAGGAAATCGCCTTCCTGAAGGGCAAGGCGATCACCTTCCTGGCGAAGTGGCATTACAATGCCGCCGGCAGTTCCTCGCACATCCACCAGTCGTTGTGGAGCGCCGACGGCAAGACGCCGCTGTTCTTCGACGAGAAGGGCCAGCACGGCATGTCGGAAGCCATGCAGCAATACATGGCCGGCCTTCTGTCGCATGCCAGCGAGATCACCTATTTCCTGGCGCCCTACATCAACTCCTACAAGCGCTTCATGGCCGGCACCTTCGCGCCGACCAAGGCTGTCTGGAGCAAGGACAACCGAACCGCCGGTTACCGCCTCTGCGGCGAGGACACCAAGGCGATCCGCGTCGAATGCCGCGTCGGCGGTTCCGACCTCAACCCCTATCTCGCCATGGCGGCGCTGATCGCCGCCGGCATCGACGGCATCCAGAACAAGCTGGAACTGGAACCGGCTTTCGTCGGCGACGCTTATGGCGGCAAGGGTGTGCGCGAGATCCCGCGCACGCTGCGCGACGCCACCAGGGCGATGACGGAATCGAAGATGCTGCGCGACGCCTTCGGCGACGATGTCATCGACCATTATACCCGTGCCGCCGAATGGGAGCAGGAAGAGTACGATCGTCGCATCACCGATTGGGAAGTGGCGCGCGGCTTCGAAAGGGCGTAAGGCATTCGTGGTTTTAGGCTTGGACTGCCCCTCACCCTAACCCTCTCCCCATAGGCGGGGAGAGGGGACTTGCCACACGCAACGTCGAGCTTGGCAAAGCGGTGCGGCATATCCCCTTCGCCCGCTTGCGGCGGGAAGGGTCCGCAGGACGCAGGCGGATGAGGGGCTCTCACGGCCCGCAAGAATTTGAAGACGAGAACAGGAACAGATCATGACAATGATCCAATGCATTTCCCCCGTGAACGGGGAGGTTTACGCCGAACGGGAAGCCGTGTCGCTGGATGTGGCGACCGCTGCGGTGGCCCGGGCGCGCAAGGCGCAGAAGGGCTGGGCAAGGCGGCCGCTCGAAGAACGCGTCCAGCTGGTGCTGAAGGGCGTTGCCCGCCTCAACGAGATGGTCGACGAGGTGGTGCCGGAGATCGCCTGGCAGATGGGCCGGCCGATCAAGTACGGCGGTGAATTCCGCGGTTTCAACGAGCGGTCCAACTACGTCGCCTCGATTGCCGCCGATGCCCTGAAGCCGCTGATCATTGAAGAAAGCGACCGCTTCGAACGCCGCATCGAACGCGAGCCGCACGGCGTCGTCTTCGTCATCGCGCCGTGGAACTATCCCTACATGACGGCGATCAACACGGTGGCGCCGGCGCTGATGGCCGGCAATACCGTCGTCATCAAGCATGCCAGCCAGACGCTGCTCGTCGGCGAACGCATGGTGCGCGCCTTTGTCGAGGCCGGCGTGCCGGACGACGTCTTCGTCAACCTCTTCCTCGACCACCAGACGACCTCGGCGCTGATCGCTGCCGGCAACTTCAACTTCATCAACTTCACCGGTTCGGTGGAGGGTGGCCGATCGATCGAGCGGGCTGCCGCCGGCACCTTCGCCGGCCTCGGCCTCGAGCTCGGCGGCAAGGACCCGGGTTACGTGATGGAGGATGCCGATCTCGACGCCGCCGTCGACACGCTGATGGACGGCGCGACCTTCAATTCCGGACAGTGCTGCTGCGGCATCGAGCGCATCTATGTACACGAATCGCTTTACGATGCCTTCGTGGAAAAGTCGGTCGCCTGGGTTTCGAACTACAAGCTCGGCAATCCGCTCGACGCCGAGACGACGCTGGGGCCGATGGCCAACAAGCGTTTCGCCAAGGTGGTGCGCGAACAGATCGCCGATGCCGTCGCCAAGGGCGCCAAGGCCCTGGTCGATCCGAAACTCTTCCCGGCCGACGACGGTGGTGCCTACCTGGCACCGCAGGTTCTCGTCGATGTCGACCATTCCATGGAGTTCATGCGCGAAGAAACCTTCGGACCTGCCGTCGGCATCATGAAGGTCAAGTCGGATGCCGAAGCGCTCGATCTGATGAACGACAGCAAGTACGGCCTCACCGCCTCGCTGTGGACCAAGGATCCGGAGCGCGCCGCCCGCATCGGCCGCGATATCGAAACCGGCACCGTGTTCATGAACCGCGCCGACTATCTCGACCCGGCGCTGGTCTGGACCGGCTGCAAGGAAACCGGCCGCGGCGGCTCGCTCTCCGTGCTCGGCTTCCAGAACCTGACCCGCCCGAAATCCTATCATCTCAAGAAGGTGACCGCATGAGCCTCAACATTTCCGCCAACTGGAGCTATCCGAACGCTTTCAAGCTCGGACGCGGCCGCATCAAGGAACTCGCCGACGCCTGCAAGAGCCTCGGCATGAAGAAACCGCTGCTGGTCACCGACCGCGGCCTGGCGTCGATGGCGATCACCAAGACGGCGCTCGACGTGCTGGAGGAAGCCGGTCTCGGCCGGGCGATCTTCGCCGACGTCGATCCGAACCCGAACGAGAAAAACCTCGACGCCGGCATCAAGGCGTTCAAGGACGGCGGCCATGACGGCGTCGTCGCCTTCGGCGGCGGTTCCGGCCTCGATCTCGGCAAGTGCGTCGCCTTCATGGCCGGCCAGACGCGGCCAGTCTGGGATTTCGAGGATATCGGCGACTGGTGGACGCGGGCGAACGTCGAGGGCATTGCGCCGATCGTTGCCGTGCCGACGACGGCCGGCACCGGCTCGGAAGTCGGCCGCGCCAGCGTCATCACCAACTCGCAAACCCACGTCAAGAAGATCATCTTCCATCCGAAGTTCCTGCCGGGCGTCGTCATCGCCGATCCGGAGCTGACGGTCGGCATGCCGAAGATGATCACCGCCGGCACCGGCATGGACGCCTTCGCCCATTGCCTGGAAGCCTATTGCTCGCCCTTCTACCACCCGATGTCGGCCGGCATCGCGCTGGAAGGCATGCGGCTGGTGAAGGAATTCCTGCCGCGCGCCTATAAGGAAGGCACGGATCTCGAAGCCCGCGCCAACATGATGTCGGCGGCTGCCATGGGTGCCGTCGCCTTCCAGAAGGGGCTCGGCGCCATCCATGCGCTGTCGCACCCGATCGGCGCGGTCTACAACACCCACCACGGAATGACCAATGCCGTCGTCATGCCGCCGGTGCTGCGCTTCAACCGTCCGGAAATCGAAAGCCGGATCGAACGGGCCGCCGCCTATCTCGGCATCGCGGGCGGTTTCGACGGCTTCTACGATTTCGTCCTGTCGTTGCGTTCGGAACTCGGCGTGCCGGACAACCTGACGGCGATGGGCATCAAGCCGGATCGTATCGACGAGCTGACCGCCATGGCGCTGGAAGATCCGAGCGTCGGCGGCAACCCGGTCAAGATGACGGCGGAAAACACCAGGCAGCTTTTCCTGGACTGCTTCTGAAGATCCTTCGATCCTGCAACAAACCCGGCCCGGAAGCTCTTGAGTTTCCGGGCTTTTTTCTTGCCGTATCAAGGCGACCCAAGAAATTGTGATGATAAAACCGGTCCGGGAATTTCCACTTCATTAACCATATTTGGAAAAGATGTACGAAACGCACCATGCTCTTCCGAGGTGCTGATTCAGAGCGATGCACTGCTCTGCCACATCAAGGATCGAACATGCCAGTCATTACATTTGCCAACACAAAGGGCGGCGCCGGCAAAACCACTGCGGTGCTTATCCTTGCAACCGAGCTTGCCCGCCAGGGATATCGGATCACCATCCTTGATGCCGATCCGCAGCACTGGATTTCGCGTTGGCACGATATTTCCGGCACCATTCCGAACCTTTCGGTGATCTCCTACGTCACCATGGCGTCGATCCAGCAGCACATCACGGAAAACCAGGACCGGACCGATTGTTTCATCATCGATCTGCCCGGCACCCGCAATCCCCTGCTTGCCACCGCGCTCGGCCTTTCCGACCATGTGCTGATCCCGATCCAGGGCTGCGCCATGGATGCGCGCGGCGGCGCGCAGGTTTTGGAACTGCTGAAATACCTCTCCGACAAGGCCGGTATCGAGATCCCGCATTCGGTGGTCTTGACCCGGGTCAATTCGCTCGTCACGACGCGCGCGCTTCTCTCGGTGAAGATGCTGCTCGCCGAGCGCCAGGTGCACGTGCTCGGCACGCCGATCATCGAACGCTCCGCCTTCCGTGACATCTTCGATTGTGGCGGCACGCTGACGGGCATGGACCCGGCGAAGGTCAGCAATCTCGACAAGGCCATGGAAAATGCCCGGCAGTTCGCCGACGAAGTCACGCGCTACGTTCCGCTGCGCCGCGGTCGCCCGACATTCCGCCGCCTCTCCGACGCAGCCTGAAATCCCGCTTTCGTCGTGCGTAAAATGAAAGCCCTCCGGACGTCGTTTCCGGAGGGCTTTTCCATGCCTGCAAAAAGATGACGGTCAGTCGATGAACTCGACGGTGACGCCCGGCTTGACCATCTTGGCCAGTTCGGTCGCATCCCAGTTCGTCAAGCGGATGCAGCCATGGCTCTGCGTCCGGCCGATCTTCGACGGTTCCGGCGTACCGTGGATGCCGTAGGTGGGTTTCGACAGCGCGATCCAGACCGTGCCGACCGGGCCGTTCGGCCCCGGCGGGATTTCGAGGATCTTGTCGTTGCCGCCCTGCTGGAAGTTGATCTTCGGATTGTAGGTGTAGCCGGGATCGAGCGCGATGCGCTCCACCGTCACGGTGCCGGAGGGTGACGGCGTGTCGGACGAGCCGATGCTGGCCGGATAGGCGGCGATCAGTTCGCCGGCCTCGCCATAGGCAAGAACCTGCTTGCGGCCCTTGTCGGCGACGATGCGGGCGACGATGCCGGTGCGGGCTTCACCGGGATTGACCACCTTGACGATGGTGCCGGGAATGCTGAAGTCAACGCCGGGATTGAGTTCCTTCAGATAGGTCTCATCCATGTGGAACCGCTCGGCGAGCATTTCCGTCGTCGAGGTGAAGGAAAGCCGCGGCAGCAGGGCCTTGTGGGCATAATCCTCGGGAATCTCCGCAACATACGGCCCGGCGGCGTCGGCCGGCGTGATCGTGTAGCTGATGATCGGCATGCCGCCGGACAGCCGCAGCCGTTCGAGGATCGCTTCGGTATCGTTCGGGTCGAGCGTCTCGCCGCTGATCTTTTCCCAGGCACGGATCGACTTGGTGACGTTCATGCCCATCTTGCCGTCGATCACGCCCGGCGATGCGCCTTCGCGGTCGAGGAAGACCTGCAGGGCGGTGATTTCGGCGCGCGACTTGTTCTTCAGGACGATCGCCGGCTCGGTATCCTGGATGGCAGGCTGGCTTGCCTGCGGGTCGAGCGAGGTGATGTCCTGGTTGTCGGTGGGGGCGGTGTTTCGCAGTTGGCCTTCGGCGTTGTCGTTTTCGAAACCGGGCAGCGACTGGTCTTCGAGCGGCAGGCGCGTCACGTCGCCGTGACGGGGGACGGTGCCGGTGATCGTGCTGGGATCGCGGGCATCGAAACCGTCGAAGCCGCCATTGTCGTCGTTGTCGCGATAGGGGTCTTCGTAACGCGGCTGTTCGTTGCGGGCGAAGTAAAGATCGGCCGGCATTTCGGTGGCGACCAGATTGCCGTAGTGATCGATCAGCACGCGGCGGCCGCGGCTGTCGATCCGCACGATGACTTCGCTTTCCTCGGGCATAAAGTCGAGGATGGAGCCTTCCGGCGTGACCAGCACGGATTCGCTCTGGTAGCGGCGATATCTCTGCTGGGCTTCCGCGTCCGCAGCCGCAATCGCCATGACCGAAACCATCGTGGCGGCAGATACAGCAATTCTAACAACGTTTCTCACGGTTTTGGCGATCCTCGACGCAGCGCTTTAAAAGTCACAGACACCTCAAATTTGACCCTAGTGTGAAAATCATGAATCTGTGGTGAACGTTCCATTAAATTTGAATCGGGCGTGTTTATGACCGATGCCCACATGGCTTCAACCGCCCGCCCTTCTCATCCAAATGCGAGGCGGTATCCGAAGGTTTCGGGCGCATGTCTCTATCCCGCATCTGGCCATCATGGCTGATTCTCGCAATGCCCGCCCGCTGCCGCGACAAAGCGTGCAACGGCGGTGAAAGCGATCCTTTGCGATTGACGGAACGACACCGCAGCCACTATGCGATTGAGACGGCGTTTTGAGCCCTGTTCGGACGCCAGGTGGGGATGCCGGCTCCAGCGGGCAAGGGGAGGACTATCATGATCGAATTTTCGGCAGCCAAAGGTCCGCGCCTGACGCTCGACTCGGGTTCGGTGCTCGATATCGGCGCGTGCATCGTCGGCGGCGAAAACCTGGCGCCCGGACGGGCCATTCCCGACGACGGCGATCCGCGCATCGACCATTCGCTCGAAGGCTTCCTCTTTACCTGCGGGCCGGATCACCTGCGGCATCCCGAACCAATCGAGGGCGATGCGGCGGGCCGCAAATATCCGCTGCACGGCGCCTTTTCTGCCCATCCCGCGACCATCCTTTCGAACACCGGCGAAAACGGCGACGCGGAATGCCATGCCGTCGTCGACGTGCGCATGACCGAGGGCGGCCCGGCGCGGCTGGAGCGGCGCTGGTTCATCGACGGCAAGACCGGCGAGGTGCAGCTCGACGACCGGATCGTCAACACCGGCGATGCACCGTTTCCGCCGATGTTGATGTACCACATGAACATCGGCGCCCGACTGTTCGATGGCGATGTCCGGCTGTCCGGCGTCATGCTGGAGGGCGGCGGCTTCCCCTGGACCTTCGGCAAGGACCCCGGCGGCGTTTTCTGCGTGCCGGCCGAGGGTCCCGAATGGGCGGAACTGGTGCTCGGCCCGATGGCCTCGCTCGGCGGCCTGTCGCTGCGGGTGGCGTTCCGCACCGATACGCTGCCGTTCCTGCAGATCTGGCGCAACCAGGCGGCGCCGGCGCATGTGCTCGGCATCGAACCCTGCTCGCATCGATTTGTCGGCCGCGCCGAACTCGGCCGGTCGGGAGAACTGACGGAAATCGCACCCGGCGAAAGCCGGAGCTACGGATTGCGTTTTTCCTTTGTTTGAGAAGTTTGGAACGCCGTTGAATTGACGCTGCCTTTGCCACAGCGTAGATCATCCTTGGATTTCAATCGAGGAGAACGCCATGGACATTCGTGAGATCAACGACGAATACTCGGTCACCGGCCAGATCGGGGTAGAGGATCTCGACGAGATCAAGGCACTCGGCTTCAAGTCGATCGTCTGCCATCGCCCGGACTTCGAGGCTCCGGACCAGCCGCGTTTCGAAGACATCGCCGCTCGCGCCGGAGAACTCGGCCTCGACATCAAACACATCCCGGTCGGTCCGGCGGGCGTGACCGCCGATGCCGTCACCGCCATGGTCGATGCGCTCGACGAGTTTCCCCGTCCGATGCTCGGTTATTGCCGTTCGGGCGCGCGCTCGACCGCCGTCTACCAGCAGACCCTGCATATCCGCGCCTGACAGGCGTTCAGGATTACCGGCCTGCGGTCGCGGGCTGGCCTTCTTGGACCTGCGTTCATGACGCAGGCCCTTTCTTTCGATTTCCAAACATGAGGGAGTTTTCTATGAGCATTACCCGTATCGAGCCCGGTCCGCGCATGAGCGGCGCTGTCGTCCACGGCAACACCGTGTACCTGGCAGGCCAGGTCGGTGAAGGTGTGAGCGTCACCGAGCAGTCGAAGTCGGCGCTGGCCGAAGTCGATCGTCTGCTGGCCGCCGCCGGCACCAACAAGTCGAAGATCCTGCAGACGATCATCTATCTCTCCGACATCTCCACCTTCGGCGAAATGAACGCCGTCTGGGAAGCTTGGGTCGACCCGAAGAACACGCCGGCCCGCGCCACCAGCCAGGCCGCCCTGGCGACCCCGGACTACAAGGTCGAGTTCGTCGTCATCGCCGCTCTCGACTGATTTGTCTGACACTATGGAAAAAGGCCGGTCGTCGAACCGGCCTTTTTTTGTGCCTTGCCTGCCTCCTCAGGGCCTGCCTCCTCAGGCCCGGTCGCGGATCTGGCTCAGCGTGCGGGTCGGCGTGATTGCTTCCGGATCGAGCCTGATCTCGATGATCGACGGCTTGCCGCTCTGGCGCGCCCGCTCGAAGGCGCCTGCGAAATCCTCCGTCCTTTCCACCGTTTCCCCGTGGCCGCCATAGGCGCGGGCGAAGGCGGCGAAGTCGGGGTTGGTGAGGCCGGTGGCGCTGACGCGGCCCGGATATTCCCGCTCCTGATGCATGCGGATCGTGCCGTAGATGCCGTTGTTGACCAGCACGGTGATCAGCGGCAGGCCATAGCGTACGGCCGTGGCGAATTCCTGCCCATGCATCATGAAGCAGCCGTCGCCGGCAAAGCAGATGACCTCGCGTTGCGGAAAAAGCTGCTTGGCGGCGACGGCGGCCGGAAGCCCGTAACCCATCGAGCCGGAAGCCGGCGCCGACTGGGTGTTGAAGCGGCGGAAACGATGGAAACGGTGCACCCAGGTGGCATAGTTGCCGGCGCCGTTGGTGAAGATCGTATCCTCGGCGACGTTGGCTTCCAGCCAGTCCATGATCGGCCCCATCTGCACCGCGCCCGGCCCCGAGGCCGGCGGCGTCGACCAGGCGAGGTAGGCGGCGTGCATGTCTTCCGTCCGCTTCGCCCAGGCGGGCGTCGAAGGCGGCGTCAATCCCTTCAGCGCGGCGACGAAATGTTCGGGCGCAGCAGCGATGGCAAGCTCCGGCCGGTAGACGCGGCCGAGCTCGTCGGGATCGGGATAGACATGCACCAGCTTCTGCTGCGGGTAGGGGATATCCATCAGCGTGTAGCCGGAGGACGGCATTTCCGAGAAACGTCCGCCGATGAGCACGATCAGGTCGGCCTCCTTGACCTCTTTGCCGAGGGCCGGATTGATGCCGATGCCGACATCGCCGGCATAACTCGGGTGAAGATGGTCGAACAGCATCTGCCGGCGGAACGAGCAGCCGACCGGCAGGTTGTGCGCTGATGCAAACTCTTGAAAGTCTGCGACGGCCTCCTCGGTCCAGCGGGTGCCGCCGAGGATGACCATCGGCCGTTCCGCCGCCAGCAGCATGTCGTGGAAGGCCTTGACCTGCGATGGGCCAGGATGGCCTTCGACCGGCTGGTAGGGCCTGGCGGCCGGCACCTCGACGCTGTCGCGCAGCATGTCTTCCGGCAGGGTCAGCACCACCGGGCCGGGGCGGCCGGAGGTGGCGACGGCAAAGGCGCGGGTGACGAATTCGGGAATGCGGGCGGCATCGTCGATCTCGCCGACCCATTTTGCGAATTCGGTGAAGGCACGGCGATATTCGACCTCCTGGAAGGCCTCGCGCTCGCGGGCATCGCGCTGCACCTGGCCGATGAACAGGATCATCGGCACCGAATCCTGCATGGCGACATGCAGGCCGGCAGACGCATTGGTGGAGCCCGGCCCGCGGGTGACCATGCAGATGCCCGGTTCGCCGGTCAGCCGGCCCCAGGTGTCGGCCATCATCGCCGCGCCGCCTTCCTGGCGGCAGACGAGGACGTCGATATCGCTGTCGTGCAGCGCGTCCAGCACGGCGAGGTAACTCTCGCCCGGCACGCAGGAAATCCGCTTCACGCCGTTGGCTTTCAGTGCCTCGACGATCAGCTCTCCGCCGGTTCTCTTCATCTCAGGCCTTCCTTTCCCATTGCTGCAATTCTTCGAGGATTTCTTGCGTATGCTCGCCGACCCGCGGGCTCGGCCGCTCGTAGACCAGCGGCGTTTCCGACAGGACGATAGGGCTGCGCACGCTCGGGATGCGGTTGCCGTCGCGGTCTTCCAGGTCGATGCGCAGGCCGCGGGCCTTGACCTGCGGGTCCTCGAACATCTCGCCGATGGTGTTGATCGCGCCGGCCGGCACGGCGTTGCCCTCGCAGGCATCGAGCAGGTCGCGTTTCTTCCACTTTACGGTCTCGGCGCAGATGATCGGCCGCAATTCGGCACGATGGGCAACACGCGCCTTGTTGGAGGCGAACCGTTCGTCGTCCGCCAGGCTTTCGATGCCGAAGATGCCGCAGAGCCGGCGGAACTGGCCGTCATTGCCGACTGCCAGGATGAGATGGCCGTCTGCCGCCGGCACCACTTCGTAAGGGGCGATATTCGGGTGGGCGTTGCCCATCCGGTTCGGCGCCCGGCCGGAGATCAGGTAGTTCATGTTCTGGTTGGCCAGCACGCCGGCCTGCACGTCGAGCAGTGCCATGTCGACATGCTGGCCCTGGCCAAACTTCAGGGCGTGGATGAGGGCTGCTTCGATGGCGGCGACCGCATAGATGCCGGTAAAGATATCGGCGATGGCGACGCCCGCCTTCATCGGCTGGCCGTCGGCCTCGCCGGTGATCGACATGAAGCCGGACATGCCCTGGACGATGTAGTCGTAGCCGGCAAAGGTGGCATAGGGGCCTGTCTGCCCGAAACCGGTGATCGAGCAATAGACCAGCTTGGGATTGACCGCTTTCAGGCTTTCGTAGTCGAGTCCGTATTTCTTCAGGCCGCCGACCTTGAAGTTCTCGATGACGACATCGGCGCTCCTGACCAGGCGGCGGACGATCTCCTGGCCTTCCGGCTTGCTGAAATCGACGGCGATCGAGCGTTTGCCGCGGTTGGTCGAGTGGTAGTAGGCGGCAGACAGGTTTTCGCCGTCCGCGCCCTCGACGAAGGGCGGGCCCCAGGCGCGGGTATCGTCGCCGCCTTCGGGGTTTTCCACCTTGATGACATCGGCGCCCATGTCCGCCAGCATCTGCCCCGCCCAGGGGCCGGCGAGAACCCGGGCGAGTTCGATCACCCGAAAGCCGGCGAGCGGCGGCTGCTTGGATCTGTCTGTTGTCATGGAATGTCCTCGAAGTTCAGGGCGAAAGAGCGGATTCTGAGGTATCGGACACCGGCCGCGAGACGAAACGCCGCTCGCGCCAGATGATATACAGGCCTGAGCCCATGATGATCGAGATGCCCAGCCATTTGATCGCATCGGGAAAATCGCCGAAGACCAGCCAGGCGAAGAGGGTTGCGGAAACGATCTCGAAATATTGCAGCGGTGCCAGCGTCGAGGCGGGTGCTGCGCGGTAGGCATAGACCGACAGGATGCCGGAGATGGTTGCCGCTATCCCGACGCCGAGCAGATGGCCGGAAGCTGCAAGATCCGGCATGGACGGATCGAAGAGCGGCGACCCGCTGCCTTCGCCGAAAAACAGGATGACGCCGCAGATGAGGCCGCCCCAGATGCCGGTCTGGAGCTGCATCGCCCAGGGATCTTCGCGATGGGCGAGCACGCGCGTCATCAGCGCGAAGATGGCGATGCAGAAGGCGGTGACGACGGGAAGAAGGGCGACGAAACCCACCTCGTTGAAACTCGGCTGGATAATCAAGAGCGCGCCGAGGAAGCCGACGCCGCAAGCCGTATACCGCCGCCAGCCGATGATTTCCTTCAGGAAAATGCTGCTGAGGATCGTCAGGATCATCGGCTCGACGAAAAAGATCGCAATGGCATCGGCCACCTCCATCACCCGCAGGGTGGTGACGAAACAGATCATCGACAATGCGATCAGGCCGCCGCGGATGATGTGGAAACGCGTCTGGCGCCAGGAGATTTGCGCCAGCGCGCCGCGCCAGAGCACGAAGGGCAGCATGAACAGCGATTGCAGCAGGAAACGGAACAGGGCGACTTCCGTCGAAACGAGCGTCGAGGCTGCCAGCTTTGAAAAGATGTCGATCAGCGGCCCGATCAGGACGGCGAGGAACATCAGGACCAGCCCGGTCATCACTTCGCTGCCGGGAACGGTTGCTCCTTTCGGGGTGGAACTGCTCGCCATCGATCACAACCGTCCCGTTTTTGCGGCAAATCCACCGGAAACCGACCCGCACCACGCGGCAAACTCCGCCATGGCGACGGTGCGGTCGATTTCGTTCAGCGTTTCGTGGCGCATCTCCTCATAGATGCGGGTGCTGATATTGGAGAATCCCGCCTTTTTCAAATCATTTGCGAGGTCGAGGACGGCGCGCCCCCTCGTCGTCGCCGGATCCTGCCCGCCGCCGACGAGATGGATCGGCAGATCGCGGGCGCTTGATGCCGCCCGGGCGCGTTTCGGGCCGGAAAATGTCAGGGAAAACACGTCGATCCACAGCGACACGCTGCAGGCAAAGCCGCAGAGCGGATCGTCGATATAGTGCGCGACTTCCGCTTCGTCACGGGAAAGCCAGTCGAAAGGCGTCTTGTAGCCGGCTATCGATCGTCCCCAGGCCTCGAATGTCAGGCGTGGCAGAAGCTCGCTCGGCACGTCCGAACCCCTGAACCAGCGCTCCATGAAAAGGATGAGCTGCGCCGCCCGGCCTGCGAGGCCCGGGTGAAAATTCGAGTTCCAGACCGCAAGCGCATCGAAGCGGCTGGCATCCTCGAAGGCGGCGTTCAAAGCGATCAGGCCCCCCATGGAATGGCCGAACAGGATGATCGGCAGGCCCGGATGGCACTCCGCGGCCATGTCGCGGATGGTGAAGACGTCTTCCAGCACCCGCCGCGTGCCGCCGCGCTGCGCAAACCGGCCGAGCGGCGCATCCGCAGCCCGCGTCTCGCCATGGCCGCGGTGGTCGTGGGCGTAGACATGATATCCCTCGGCTGCCATGTATTCGGCAAAGCGCCGGTAGCGCCTGGAATGTTCGGCAAGCCCGTGGCTGATCAGCAGGATGCCGCGGGGCTGCATCGCCGCCTCCTGATGGTGCCAGGCGAGATCGGCACCGTCGGGGCTCTGCCGCCGCCGCCTTTCGTCAAACATTCGCCCTGCCTCCCCATGCCATGTCCCGAACAAAGGGGATTTGCGCAACAGAAGCAAGTGTCTCTTCGGCGACGTGCGAAAATCTCGCGTCCATATCGATTCTGGGTTGCATTTGTCATGTGGTAATGCATATTTGATCCTGTTTTGTTCTTCATTGGCGACGAGGTGACGCATGAGCGGGATTTCTTTCCGGTCAATGGTTCTGGCTTGGCTTTTGATTGCGTTCGGACTGTTTTTCCCTGCCGGCGCGACGGCACAGGATGATTCGCAGGACGCGGCGGCAAAAACCCAGGAACAGGCGGCGACCGGCCGCAAGGGGCGGACGCAACTCATCCTTGCGGCAAGCTGGCAGCCGGGTTTCTGCGAGCGGCGGCGCAAGAAGCCGGAATGCGCCAGCCAGACGGCGGACCGTTTCGACGCCAGCCGCTTCTCGCTGCACGGTCTCTGGAGGATCCGGAAAACCTATTGCGACGTCAGCGCCGAGTTGCAGCTTGCCGACAAGAAGGGCGACTGGAAGGACCTGCCGGCTCTAAGCCTGTCTCCGGATACCGCCGCATCGCTGGCCCAGAAGATGCCGGGCATGCAGTCGGGTCTGGATCGCCACGAATGGGTCAAGCACGGCAGTTGTTCCGGCGTGGACGCCGAGACCTATTTCAGGACGTCGTTGCTCCTGCTGGAGCAGTTGAACGCTTCGGCCGTCGGCACGCTGTTCGCCGACAACATCGGCAAGCCGCTTACGGAGGCCGCGATCAAGCAGGCTTTCGAGCAGAGTTTCGGAGACGGCGCGGGCGACCGCGTCAAGATGCGCTGCAACAAGGATGGCGACCGGCGGATCATCACCGAACTGACGATCGGCCTCAACGGCACGGTTTCGACGGAGAACGTCTCGCTTGCGGCGATGATCGCCGGCGCCGGCAAGACAAAATTCGATTGCCCGGAAGGTATCGTCGACGCCGCCGGTTTCCAGTGAGGCGGGCGGTGCGGCAGATCGTGGCGGAAAGCTGGGTTTCGTCATTGCCCGCGCGGAGCATTTCGCCTACATAGCGGCACAATCCCAGTTTTTCCGCGCGGAGCGATCATCCCAATGGCACGTCAGTTCATCTATCATATGTCGGGGCTCAACAAGTCCTACGGTCCGAAGAAGATTCTCGAAAACATCCACCTGTCGTTCTATCCGGATGCGAAGATCGGTATTCTCGGCCCGAACGGCGCCGGTAAATCGACGGTGCTGCGCATCATGGCCGGTCTTGACAAGGAGTTCACCGGCGAGGCCTGGCTGGCGGAGGGCGCCACTCTCGGTTACCTGGCGCAGGAGCCGCAGCTCGATTCCGCCAAGACGGTTCTGGAAAACGTCATGGAAGGCGTGGCGTCGAAGACGGCGATCCTCGACCGCTATAACGAGCTGATGATGAACTATTCCGACGAGACGGCGGAAGAGGGCGCCAAGCTGCAGGACGTCATCGACAGCCAGAACCTCTGGGATCTGGAAAGCCAGGTGGAGATGGCCATGGACGCCTTGCGCTGCCCGCCGGGCGACGCTGGCGTCGACAGCCTCTCCGGTGGTGAAAAGCGCCGCGTGGCGCTTTGCAAGCTGTTGCTGTCGAAGCCGGACCTGCTGCTGCTCGACGAACCGACCAACCACCTCGACGCCGAAACCATCGCCTGGCTGGAAAAGCACCTGCGCGAATATCCCGGCGCCGTGATGATGATCACCCACGACCGTTACTTCCTCGACAACGTCACCGGCTGGATCCTCGAACTCGATCGCGGCCGCGGCATTCCCTACGAAGGCAACTATTCCGCCTACCTGCAGGCAAAGGCCAAGCGCATGGCGCAGGAAGGCCGCGAGGAGGCCACCCGCCAGAAGGCGCTGTCGCGCGAGCAGGAATGGATCGCCGCCAGCCCGAAGGCCCGCCAGGCGAAATCCAAGGCGCGTATCCGCGCCTATGACGAACTGGTGCAATCGGCGGCGGACCGCCGCCCCGGCGACGCGCAGATCGTCATCCCGGTCGGCGAGCGTCTCGGCCAAGTGGTCATCGAGGCTGAAAACCTCACCAAGTCCTACGGCGACCGCGTGCTGATCGACAACCTGTCGTTCAAGCTGCCGCCCGGCGGCATCGTCGGCGTCATCGGCCCCAACGGCGCCGGCAAGACGACGCTGTTCCGCATGATCACCGGCCAGGAGAAGCCCGATAGCGGCGAAATCCGCGTCGGCGATACCGTCGATCTCGCTTATGTCGACCAGAGCCGCGATACGCTCGATGGCAACAAGACGGTCTGGGAAGAGATTTCCGGCGGCAACGACATCATCAAGCTCGGCAAGCACGAGATGAATTCGCGCGCCTATTGCGGCGCCTTCAACTTCAAGGGCGGCGACCAGCAGCAGAAGGTCGGCACGCTGTCGGGCGGCCAGCGCAACCGCGTGCATCTCGCCAAGCTGTTGAAGGCCGGCGGCAACGTCGTGCTGCTCGACGAACCGACCAACGACCTCGACACGGAAACGCTGGCGGCGCTGGAAGACGCGCTGGAAAACTTTGCCGGCTGCGCCGTCATCATCAGCCACGACCGCATGTTCCTCGACCGCCTGGCAACCCATATCCTCGCCTTCGAAGGCGACAGCCAGGTCGAGTGGTTCGAAGGCAACTTCGAGGACTACGAGAAGGACAAGATCCGCCGCCTCGGCGCGGATTCAGTCAATCCGAAGCGGGTCACCTACAAGCGCCTGACGCGCTGATCGGCCCTTTCGCTTTCGGCAGCCTCCCGCCGAAAGTGGTTTCGGCCTCCGGGCGGCTGCAGGGCCGGCCTGGCCGGCAACGCCCGTTTCGTTCCCGGCCCTGTGCCGATTTCCGCCTGCAATCCAAGGCCTCCGGTCATCCGGGGGCCTTTTTCTTGCCCGATCGTCGTTTCCGCAGCATCATGGCGCGGCCGACAGAAATGTGCGGCGGATCATTTCCCGCTTGCGTCAAAACATCTAATGACATAAAGATATCTTTATATCTTGATTGGGTGTTTCGTGGCTAATCTGGTGAAATTCGGACTCGACGATCTGGTGGACCTGCTGAAGGCGGTGGGCGAGCCCACGCGGCTGCGGTTGCTGGCGCTTCTGGAACAGGGCGACCTGACGGTCTCCGACCTGACGGAAATTCTCGGCCAGTCGCAGCCGCGCATTTCCCGCCATCTCAAGCTGCTGGGTGAGGCCGATCTCATCGACCGCTACCAGGAAGGCGCCTGGGCCTATTTCGGCCTGAAGCGTGAAGGCCGGCCGGCGACGCTGGCGCGTACGCTGCTGAAAACGGCATCGGAGAACGATCCGGTGCTGCTGCGCGACAGCGACCGTCTCGCCTCGGTGAAGCGGGTGCGTGCCGAGCGCGCCCAGGCCTATTTCAGCCGCAATGCCGCCGAATGGGATGCGCTGCGCCGCCTGCATGTCAGCGATGCCGACATCGATGCGGCGATCGTGGCACTTGTCGGCGACGAACCGGTCGAGGCGCTGCTCGATCTCGGCACCGGCACCGGCCGTATTCTCGAATTGCTGCAGCCGCTCTACCAGCGCGCCGTCGGCATCGATGCCAGCCGCGACATGCTGGCGGTGGCACGCGCCAATCTCGATCAGGCCCGCGTCGCCAAAGCCTCCGTCCGGCACGGCGATATTCTCAACCTGCCGCTTGATGCACAGGATTTCGATCTCGTCACCATCCACCAGGTGCTGCACTTCCTCGACCAGCCGGAACTGGCGATCGCCGAAGCGGCGCGCATGCTGCGGCCGGGCGGCCGCCTGGTGATCGTCGATCTGGCGCCGCATACGCTGGAGCACCTGCGCGACGAGCATGCGCATGTCCGCCTCGGCTTCTCCAACCAGGCGATGGCCGACTGGCTGAAGCGGGCCGGCCTGAAAATGGAAAAATCCGTCGATCTGCATTCCGGCAAACAGGCCGGCCAGGATCTGACCGTCACCATCTGGCTGGCGCGTGACGAACGCGCCGCCGATCGAACCGGCCAAGACGGCCAGCCTTCCTCTCTTCTCGTCGGGAGCCGCTGATGTCCCATTCCCTCCTCCGTTCCGCAGACCTCGCGAAGCTTCACTTTTCCTTCGAGTTCTTCCCGCCGAAGTCGGAGGAGATGGAGGGGCAGTTGTGGGCGACCATCGACGATCTCGCCGGCTGGCGCCCCGAATTCGTTTCGGTGACCTATGGCGCCGGCGGCTCGACGCGGGCGCCGACCCTGTCGACGGTGCGCCGGCTGCTGGCTGAAACCGCGCTGCCGACCGCCTCGCACTTCACCTGCGTCGGCGCCAGCCGCGACGAGGTGCACCAGGTGGTCGAAGATTTCCGGGCCGCCGGCGTTCGCCATTTCGTCGCCCTGCGCGGCGATCCGGCCGGTGGTGTCGGCGCCGCCTACCAGCCGCATCCCGGCGGCTACGCCAATGCGGCGGAACTCGTCGCCGGCCTGCGCTCGATCGACGATTTCGAGATTTCCGTTTCCGCCTATCCGGAAAAGCATCCGGAAAGCCGTGACACGGCGGCTGATATCGACATGCTGAAACGCAAGGTGGATAACGGCGCCAACCGGGCGCTGACGCAATTCTTTTTCGACAACGATGTCTTCGAACGCTATCTCGAGCGCGTGCGTGCCGCCGGTATCACCATTCCCATCGTGCCGGGCATCATGCCGATCCAGAACCTGACGCAGCTCAAGCGGTTCGCCGGCGCCTGCGGCACGACCGTGCCGGCGCGCCTCGACGAACGGTTCGAGGGGCTGGACGACAAGCCGGCGGAGCGCGCTGCCGTGGCGGCGGATGTTGCCGCCGAGCAGATGGCCGATCTCGTCCGGCGCGGCATTCACGAATTCCACGTCTATTCGATGAACCGCGCGCCGCTGGTCAACGAGACGTTTGCGCGGCTTGGCCTGACGCGGAAGGTGGCTGAAACCACCGGCGCCGCTGCCTGATCCTGTTCCACCCGCGCTGAAAAGAAAAACGCATGGCGATACTCCCATCGCCATGCGTTTGTCTTGATGTGTGTGTCTTGCGAAGAGTGCTCGAAGACTGGTCTGTCGTCAGTCGCTGACGTTTGGAAGGATCGGCGACTTTCCCCTAGATAAAAAGCATGGTTGCGATGAACACAAATGCTGCACTGACCAGAAGGACATTGAAGGAATTCGTAAGTCCCATTGTTGCCTCCTTGCGTTGACCGTTAAATCATATGTCGGATTTATGGCGGCTGAAAAGCGCTTTCAATGTTGCGCTGCGAAGACACTGCGCAGAAAATGCTGATGTTGAATTGCAAGCTATTGAAAATTCATCCAAAAAATTATTCACAATTTTTTGCGGCAGTTTAACATTCGGTTATCCGAGGTTAATGGCCCGGCCGGATGAGTTTGCAGGAAGCAAAAGCCTGTAAATCGCTGGTTTTTATGAATATTGTTTGTGGTGTTCGCCTTCCGCGCATGGGTTGCTTCCGGCGCTGGCCGGAGGAGGGAAGCGAGAGGCTGATTCTGGCCGCAGGCTCAGGCCGGCCGGAGCCTTGCCAGCACCCGGCCGTCGAGAATGACGAGGCCGGCGGCGATCAGCAGCATGCCGCCGATCTCGGTCGCCTCCAGATGTTCGCCGAGAAACAGGATGCCGAGCAGGATGGCGCTTGGCGGCACGAGCAGCGTCACCAGCGACGTATTGGTGGCGCCGGCCAGGCTCATGATGCGGAAGAACAGGATGTAGGCGAAGGCGGTCGACAGCAGGGCGAGGCCGAGGATGGCGGCGATGGCGCCGGTGGAGGGCAGGGAGAGCGTCCAGGGGGCATCGACGAACAGGCAGACCGGCAGCATCATCAACGAGGAGGCCGTCAGTTGGCCGGCGGCGGTTACCGGGGCGGCAAGCCCGCGGAACCGCTTGCCGTAGGTGCCGGCAAAACCATAGGAGACCGCGGCGAGCACCGGCAGGAGCAGCGCCCAGAACGGGATGCCGCTGCGGGCGAAGGCGCCGGGGCCGATCATGATCGCGGTGCCGGCCAGACCGAGAATGCAGCCCGCCAGCTTTGCCGAGGTGAGTTTTTCGTCCTTCGTCAGGCTGTTGGCGATCAGCACGGTGAAGATCGGCGTCGTGGCGTTGAGGATGGCGGCAAGGCCGGCGCCGATTTCGGTCTGGCCCATGAAGATCAGAGTGTGCGGCACGGCGTTGTTGATCAGGCCCATCACCAGGAATTGCCGCCAGCGGCTGCGCAGCGCCGCGTAGAGGCCGAAACGGCCGTGGAGATAGAGATGCAGGGCGATGGCGGCGAGCGACAGCCGCAGGAACACCAGCGTGAAGGGTGGCACTTGTTGCACGGCGATGCGGGCGAAGAAGAACGAACCGCCCCAGATGAGGCCGAGCAACACCAGGAGTCCCCAGGTGAGGGTGCTCATCCTGTATTCCGTTTCACCTGCCATGACCGTCCTCCCGCAACGTGCGGAAGGCTGTAGGCGGCGGCTGCCGCCCCAACCACCCGATTCTTGTCACCGAGACAAGAAAGCCGGGGACGACTGGTTGATCAGAGCGCGCCGAGCAGCGCCGGTGTCGCCCAACCGTCTGCCGGCATGCCGAGGCGCGCCTGTTCCTTCTGGATGGCGACACGGGTGCCGGAGCCGAGGATGCCGTCGATCTTGCCGACGTCGTGGCCCAGCGCCTGCAGCTTGGTCTGCAGCGCCCGCATGTCGGCGTCGTTCAGGCCGGTTTCCGGGTTGCCCTTGTCATAGGCCGGGGCGCCGTTCAGGCGCGTGGCGAAATAGGCAGCCGACGTCGTGTAGATGAAGGACTGGTTCCATTCCAGATACACGTTGAAATTCGGATAGGTGATGAAGGCAGGGCCTTTGCGACCCTGCGGCAGCACCAGCGCCGCCGGCAGGCTGGCGAAGCTGGTATTGCCGTCACGCGGGGTCACGCCAGCCGCGAACCAGTCGCCGGCCGTCAGCGTGCCGCCGAGGCCCGACTTTTCCCAGGGCAGGTTTTCCGGCAGCGTCACTTCCTGGATCCAGGGTTCGCCGCGGCGGAAGCCGAGATGCTGGATGAATTTTGCAGCCGTCAGGATGGCGTCCGGCGCGCTGGTCTTGAGGTTTTCGTGGCCGTCGCCGTCGCCGTCGACGCCGAAGGCGATGATGTCCTTCGGCAGCATCTGCACCTGGCCGATTTCGCCGGCCCAGGCGCCGGTATTGGTCTGCGGGTCGAGGTCGCCGTGCTCGACCATCTTGATCAGCGCGATCAGCTGCGGCCGGAAGAGTTCCGGGCGGCGGCAGTCATGCGACAGCGTCACGAGGGCGTTGCGCGTGTTGAAATCGCCCTGCACGGCGCCGAAATCGGTTTCCATTGCCCAGAAGGCGGTGATCACGCCGGCGGGAACGCCGAATTCCTGCTCAGCGCGGGCAAAGACCTCGGCATATTCCTTGATCTTCCTGGCGCCGATATCGAGGCGCGCCTTGCTGACGGTGCGCTGCGAGAATTCCAGGAAGGTCTGCTTGAAGACACCCTGGGCCCGGTCGCGCGACAGCACCTTTTCGTCGATGCGGGCGCCGGCAAGCGCCCTGTCGGCGATCTCGGCCGGAATGCCGCCTGCGACGGCTTCCTTCTTGACGCCGTCAAGGAAGGCCCCCAGGTCGCCGCCGCATTCCTGCGCTGCCGCGGTGGTTGCCAGGATCGACGTAAAGCACATCAGAAGTCCGAAACGGCGGGCGGCAAAACGGGACATACGGCAATCCTTTTTCTCTGTTCAGCTTTGGTGGCTTTCACAGAACATTGTGACGGAAGCAAGAAAGATCATGAAACAGGCAGCAAAAATCACGACTTGTTGGCGGAGGCAAGCCACTTCTTCCAGCTCTTCTGCGTGCCGACGAAGACGTTGATGTCGGTATTGCCGGGAATGCCCGGAACGACGGCCGTCGAGGTGTATTGCCAGAAGGCCCAGCGCCGGTCGGCATAGGTCTTTTCCGGATGGGCGGCGACGGAGCGCACCCAGAAGTGATAGTCGCCGAAATAGCCGACCAGGTTGTCGCGATGGAAATCGACGGAAGTATAGATGATCGGGCGCTTGCCATAATAGGCTTCGATGCGATCCATGAAGCGCTTGATCTCGCTGCGCACCGTGTCGGGGGCAGGGCGGGTCAGACAAGTCTTGGACTCACCGTTCCACTCGACATCCAGCACCGGCGGCATGTCCATCGAAACCTTCGGCACGTTCTGGATGAACCAGTCGGCCTGTTCGTCCGCCGTCGAGCAGAAATAGTAGAAATGATACGGCGCGTGCGGAATGCCGACGGCATTCGCCCGTCGCCAGTATTCATGGAAACGGGTGTCGAGCCGGTCCTTGCCTTCGGTCGCCTTGATGAAGGCGAAGGAGACGCCCGAAGCCTTGACCTTTTCCCATTCGATGTCGCCCTGCCATTTCGACACGTCGATGCCGTGCACCGGATGGCGATTGGGATGTTTCGGTCCGAAATCCTGCGGATCCTTGTCCTCGAATTTCGGCGGGATGGCGGCCGTCTCGATCAGGTCGTAACTGCTTGACGTGCAGCCGGACAGGACCATGACCACTGGCAAAAACGCAACAAGAAGCCGCCGCATACGCGTCCCATTCGAAAATGGCCCATTCGGAAATGGATGGTGTCGATGACCCACTGATGGCTTCCGCGAAAAGAGATCCCCTCAGAGGCGTGAACCTCTTTTTCACCATATCAACGTAAAAATTGCGTTATTCAAGCGGAGATTGTCGCACGCGGCGTAATTATGGCGCGCCAGGCATATCCGCCGCCGATGCATTCGAAGCGCATCGTGGCATTGTAAGCTGGCAGGCGCTGTTTCAGCACCTCTTCCAGATCGGCCCGCGGCATGACGTGGAAGCGCTTGAGCCATGCCTGCAGCAGCCGGCGGAACCAGCCGGGCAGCCTTTCCTGCTGGCCGAAATCGACGATGTGCAGCGATCCGCCGGGCTTCAGCGCAGCCAGCGCGGCGTCGATCGCTGCTTCCCAGGCGGGGATCATCGATAGCGCGTAGGGGATCATGATGCGGTCGAAACCTTTGGTGCCGAAGGCCTGGGCGGTAAAATTCGTCGCATCCGCCACCCGGAATTCCGGCATCGTCGCCTTGCCGGAAAACGCCTTGCGGGCGGAGGACAACATCTCGGCGGAGATATCCAGGCCGTAGAGGCGGGCGTGCGGGTAAAGCCTGTGGGCAAGCAACAGGTTGCGGCCGGTGCCGCAACCGATTTCGAGCAGCGAGCCGCCGTCCGGCACCTCCAGGCCGGCGATCGTGCGATCGCGGCCGAAGAGGTAATATTTCCGCGTCAGGTCGTAGATGTGCCGCTGGTAGCGGTACATCCGGTCCATGCGGGCGGCGTGGCTGTCGCCGGTTGCTGCATCCACGGCCATCAGGCGGCTTTTTCGTAGATGTGGAAGCCGCCGTAGATGGCAGAGCGATCCTGGGTGTTGAGCGCCTGCGAACGCTCCCTGAGGTAGGTCCACTGGTTGTGGATGGTTTCCGAGAGGCGGCCTTCTATGACGCTCTTTTCGGCGGCGGTGCGGAAGATGACGCGGGCGCCTTGCGTTGCCGTGCGGGTGATCTCGGCCCACAATTCGTTGATCTGCTTGTCGGTCATCCAGTCCTGGGCGTCGAGCAGCACGAAACGATCGACGGAATTGGCCGGCTTCTGCGCCAGAAGCTCGGTGAAGCTGGCGTGATGCACCTCGACGCGGCCGGCATTGCGGCGGATCGCATGATAGTTTTCCGATTTCAGGTAGGTCGGCAGAATGCCTTCGTCGACGGTCGGATAGCGGCGGGTGTATGCCTGCCAGGCGAAATAGTTTTCGCGCAGCGGGAAATGGCAGGTGAGCTTTTCCAGACGCTGGCACAGGACAGGGGCGATGGACTTTCCGGCGCTGAGGCTGGCGAGTTCGTCGAATTGCTGCGGCGGAATGCCGAGACCGAACAGCGAGCTCTTGCGGCTGGTCATCCAGCGGATCAGCGGCTTGTCGAATAGCGGCGCGATGCGATCTTCGAAGAACTGGCGCTGTTCGCGGAGCGAGCGGGTCTCGGCGATCTCCTGCAGCTTGACGCCGTGCAGGCGGGCGATGAGATGGCCGAAGCCGATGAAGCGGCCGAGCAGGCCGGTCTTGTAGATGTTGCGGTTGAAGACCTCGATGCGCCGGCGGCCGAACATGTTGGTGCGGGTGTTCCAGTAACAACGGGTCGCTTCGTCGAGGTTGGGCAACAGGAACGTGTCGTAGGAAAGGCTGTTGGTTTCGACCTCTTCCATGCCGAACATGCGCACCACGTCGGCATGCGCCGGCAGGTGGCGGAAGGCGGCGAGCTTCAGGCGGTTCAGCGCCACATGATGCGGGTTGAGATCGACGACATCGATGCGGGCCGGATCCTTCGAGAGGTAAGCGAGCATGTTGCAGCCGCCGGAGCCGATCGTGACGATGCGATGTTGCGGGCAGAGTTCCATGGCCGCCATGTCGACATCCGGATCCTCCCAGATTTGCGGGTAGACGAGACCGGAAAACAGCAGGCCGAACAGGCGCTCGGAGAAACCCGCCTTCGACAACGCCTTGTGCTGCAGAAGTGCGTCCTTGAGTTTGCGGTTCTTGCGAAAGCCGGCGTCGGGTGCGAATTCGGTCATCTGAGTCTGCCCTCCGTTTGGGTTGAACGCATCTACTCCGCTACTGCTACAGCTTCATGACGCAGCCTGAGGACAGGGCGGCAGGCCAGCCTGAAGACATTGTGATTTCCCTCTGCAGGCCCTACCTGCTTGTCTGGGCGCAACCGAGGGAGATGGTCGCATGGCGTTTGGCAGGATCTTCAAGGCGCTGGGGGCAACGGCTGTTCTCGTGGTCGCGGGTGGCGCGGTCTGGCTTTCCGTGGCGCCGCCGCTGCTGCTGAAGGTGGGCGACGGTTATGCAGCCAAAATTGTCTGCTCCAATGTCTTCCTCGCCGGCCGCGATGCGGAGCAGGTTCTGGCCGAAGACGTCCAGGCGCCGGGGCATCCGCTGCTCAAGCTGCTACGGGTGAGTGTCGACCGTGAGGCGGCGACGGTGACCTCGCGTTTCATGGGATTGTTTGCTGCATCCACGGCAGCCTATCGCGAGGGACTTGGCTGCACTGTGGTGCCGGACGGCGATGTTGCGGCGCTTGCTGGCGCTGTGACGGCCGCGGCGTCGCAAGAGCCGGCACCGGACGGGCTCTGGCCGCAGGGGAAGCAGATCGAGACTGCCGATCCGCGTATTGCCGCGCTGTTCTCCAATCCGACACTGACAGGGCCGGGCATGCGCGGCATCGTCGTGGTGAAGGACGGTCGGATCGTCGGCGAGGCCTATGGCGCCGGCTTCGATGCGGAGACGCCGCTGCTGGGCTGGTCGATGACCAAGACGGTGAATGCAGCCATCCTTGGCCGGGTGATGGCCGAAGGCAAGCTCGGCCTTGATGAGGCCGGCCTTTTCGACACGTGGAAGGGGGACGATCGCGCTGGGATCAGCATCCGAAATCTGCTGGCCATGGAAGACGGCCTGCAGTTCAACGAGGATTACGGCAGCGTCACCGATGTCACGAGCATGCTGTATCTGGAGCGCGATATGGCGGCCTTCGCGGCGATTAAGCCGCTCGTGGCCAAACCAGGCACGACCTTCAATTATTCATCGGGCACGGCAACGCTGCTGGCTCGCCTGTGGATGTCAAGGGTGGGAACCGCGCAGGAGGCGCTCGACTATCCCCGGCGGGCTTTGTTCGCGCCGCTCGGTATGCGCAGCGCCGTCTTCGAGACCGATGCGGCCGGCACTTTTGTCGGCAGTTCCTACCTCTATGCCACGGCACGCGATTGGGCCCGTTTCGGTCAGTTCCTGCTGCAGGATGGCGTCTGGAACGGCGTAAGGCTGCTGCCCGAAGGTTTCGTTGCGGCAATGGGCCGGCCGACAGCGGTTTCGAACGGCATATATACGCAGATGCAAGCCTGGCATGCCGGCCCGCGGCAGAGGAACGCAGACGAACCGGGCTTGCCGGAGGACGTGTTCTGGATGCAGGGACATGACGGCCAGACGGTCGCAATCGTACCGTCGGCAAGGCTGGTCGTCGTTCGGTTGGGGTTGACGCCCGGTCGCCTCAACTACCGCCCGCAGCAGATGCTGAAGGCTATTCTCGACCTGCCGGAATGATCAAGTCCGCCTACTGAACCTGGTTCAGCAGGCCCTTGCGTTTGGCGGTGTAATAATAACCAGTCGAATAGAGTTTTACCGCGCCGTCATGGTCGGTATCGGCGGTGATCCATGCGCCGCGCAGATATTTGACCGCATATTTCAGGTTGGTCTCGGCATCGAACAGGCCGGAAGCCGGGCCTTCGTAGCCCATGGCCTTGGCGGTGTTGTAGCGGATCTGCATCAGGCCGTAGTTGCCGTGGGCGAAGGCCTTGGGATTGTAGGTGCTTTCGCGCTTCACGACGCGATGCACGAGCGCTTCGGGAACCTCGTAGAGCTTCGCATATTTGGAAATCAGTTCCTTGAGCGGACCCTTGTTGCCGGTTTCGACGATGCCGACGCTCGGCTGGAACGTCAGGCTGGCAGGCTGGATGGCGCTGACCGGACGAGTGTCGAATTCCAGCATGGAATTCATCGAGGTGAAGGCTGTTCTCGTCGGCGTTGTCGTCGTCGCCGCATAGGCGAGTTCGCTGCCGGGGCGCTTCATCGGAATGACCGACTGGATGGCGGTGACTTCGTCGGTCAGCGGCATTTCGGCATAAGACGCCGTCATTGATTGTGCTGCCGTCTCGGTCGGGATTTCGCTGGTGGCGACGACCGTGGTGGTGGCCGTGTCGTTCGTCGCGGTCGCCAGGGCTGTGGTGGCGGTCGACGTCGTCTGCGTCGCGTAGGCCATCGTCGCCGGCTTGTTCGCCGCAGCATCCGAGGTGTCGAGCGCTGCCGTGGTGGTCACCATTCCAGTGCCGGTCGCCTGTGTGTCCGCTGCGGCCGCCGTCGCGTAACCGACTTCCGTGCCGGGCTTTGCCACGGGTACGGTCGTCTGCACGGCAGACAATTCGGCTTCGGATGTCGAGTCAACGCTGGCGCATCCCGAAAGGCCCGCGGTCAGGACGGCCGCCAATGCCAGATTGCGTTTCAGGGTGACATGTCCGATCGCTACCATTTGATCACTCTCGCGAAATCGTGCCTCCCCGCAACGCATAAACAGGGGGAAACTGTTAACACCATTTTTCACCCATTAACCTATTCGTGAAGGCCCCGCAAGCATGGGGCAAGCTGGCTATGCAGCAAGGCGTCGATAGCCGACGCTGACGATTCCCGCGTTGACGCGCAGCTTGCCGCGGGTCCTGCCCTTGATCTTCCGGGTTTCCAGGCGGCGAAGCCTTTTGTGGATGCGGCCGGCGAAAATGGCATAGATCAGGTTTGTCAAAATCGAGAATGCAATAAATATAACTGAAAAAACAATAGTTTGCTGGAAATTCACGATGCCAGGCCCGACGGCCTGGGTGGCGAGGGCGCCAAACAGCGTCAACTGCCAATAATTGCGGATCATTGTTCTGGCCCCCTTGAGGAAGGCCGATGCGGCGTTTTTACCGTCGAGATTGTCATTGTCGGCGACGAGGCCGGTCATGCCGCGCAGGCGCCAGAGCACCAGCACCGACCACACCAGCACGGCCATGCCGCAACCGCGCAAAACGGCTGCGAGCAGTTCCGAAAGGCCGCCCGCGACGGCGACGAGGGTCGCAATCGCGGTCGTCAGGACCGTGCCGGTCAGGGTGATTCCCGCCGCTGCCGCCAGCGATTGCAAATGCCGCCTGCTGCGACCATAAGACAGCATGAGGCAGTTGCCCGGACCCGGCAGGGCCAGGATGATTGCGGCGCCAACGGCGTAGATCGCCAGATATTCCGTGGACATCGATTCCTCCGCAGATATCCTGCCAGAAACTCGTGGGCGCCGCCAGTGTTCAATCAGGCCGGCTTGTATTTCTGGCCGATGACATCCATCACCTCGCCGAACCATTTGGTCGACAGGTCGAAGTGTTTGCCGCCCTTGATGCGCGGGAACTCGATCGTCCTGAGCTTGCCCTTCTGGGCCTCGTCGTGGCCGGTGACGCCGGAGACCTTGTTGAGGGCGCTTTCCACCGCGAGATCGACCATGCCCTGGATCAGCCGCAGGTCGTCCTGGTTGGCAGGCGCGGAGCGGGCGAAATAACCCGACTTCTGCACCATCGAGCGTTCGGCGCCGAGCAGGGCGGCGAACTGCTTGGAGAACCAGTTGCCGACGTTAATGGTGTCGATCTTCACATGGCCGAAGGCATCGCGCTTGATCGTCTCGCCGGCCGCCTCGCGTTCGGCGACGATCGCATCGAGGCAGGCGCCTTCCGAAACGAACAGGCTGACAAAGCCGTTGGTTTCCATGACCTTGCGCAGCCGTGCCGCTTCGGCCTGCAGGTCGAAGGCCATTTCCGGCAGGTAGAGGCCGTCGATCGTCTTCAGCTTGCCGTCCATCATCAGGCCGTCGACATAGTCGTTGCGGCTGCTCTTCTGTATGTAGGCACGCGCCGTCGCCGCCGTCAGCCAGCCGCTGTGGCGTCCCATGACTTCGTGGACGATCAGGGTTTTGGGCGCAGCACTCTGCTCGTTGCTGACATTGTCGAAGAAATCGGCGCCAACCTCGGCCGCCGTCCAGGCGCCGAGCGACTGGCGGATCGGCACGACGTCGTTGTCGACCGTCTTCGGCAGGCCGACGACGGTGAGATCATAGCCGTTGGCGCCGAGATAGGCGGCGAGGTCGGCGGCGGTGGTGTTGGTATCGTCGCCACCGATGGTGTGCAGGATGGTGACGCCATCCTCGGCCAGTCGGTCCGCGGCGACTGCCAGCGGGTTCTGGCCTTCTTTTACCAGCCCGCGCTTGACGCAGTCGGCGGCATTGGTGAGCTTGACGCGGCTGTTGCCGATCGGCGAGCCGCCATAACGATGCAGCAGGGCGGCCTTTTCACGCATGTGCGGCGTGATGGCGATATGGTCCGCGAGCAGGAGGCCCTGATAGCCGGAACGGTAGGCGATCAGTTCGATATCAGGGGCGACGTCGCTGTAGCGCTCGATCAACCCGCCGACCGCCGACGAGAGGCAGGGGGCCAGGCCGCCGGCCGTCAGCATTGCAACTTTCTGTTTCGCCATCGTTCCTCCTTCGGCGCCTTGGGCGCCGCCGCTCATGGTTCATGCGGGCCATGGATGCGACAGCCGGAAGCGGGTGTAAAGTGAAGTTTTAAGGTTTCCTCAGGCGAAAGCGTGTCGGTGCCGCCTGTCATGGTTTCCCATGGGCGACGATCGATGAAACAAATGTGAACGATGTTTCATCCGATGCAATCCTAAGGTCATCTTGCAATTGCCAGGATTATTTGATCAGCTTGCAAAACGACGCATTTTGCCTATGGATCGATAATGTCTTTCTGGGAGAAGTTGCTGAGCGCAGTCGCTGACGCTGCCAGCAATGCCTTGTCAGCGGTGGTGGAAACCATTCGAACGGTGTTCGAAGGTGATCCGGAGACGCGGCGCAACGTCGCCTTCTCCGTGGCCGTCATCGCGCTGTCGGCGAAGATGGCGAAGGCCGACGGCGTGGTGACCGAATCCGAGGTCGCAGCCTTCCGCCACATCTTCGACTTCCCCGACAGCGAGGCGCGCAACGTCGCCCGCCTCTACAATCTGGCCCGCCAGGACGTGGCCGGCTACGAGGCCTATGCCGAGAAGCTCGCCGGCCTGTGCAGCACCTGTGCCGCCAACTGCCCGGTGCTGGAAGACGTCATCGACGGTCTTTTCCATATCGGCAAGGCCGACGGCGCGTTGCACGAGAAGGAAATGGCCTTCATTGCCCGGGTGGCGGAGATTTTCGGCATAAGCGAGGCGCATTTCGAGCGCATCACCGCCCGCCACGTCTTCGTCGAGGGCCGCGATCCCTATATCGTCCTCGGCGTCAACCGTTCCGACGACTTCGCCACGATCCGCAGGCATTACCGCGGCCTCGTTTCCGAGCACCACCCCGACCGGCTGATCGCCCGCGGTGTGCCGGAGGAATTCCATACCATCGCCAATGATCGCATGGCGACGCTGAATGCCGCTTACGCGGCGATCGAGAAAGAACGCCGCGCGGCATGACCTCCCATTTTACTGCTGACTACGCCGGTGCGGAGGTCAAGCCTTCGCCCAACCATGGTGAACGGGCCGATGGCTGCACGCCAAGCATGATCATCCTGCATTATACCGGCATGGAGAGCGCCGGGCGGGCGTTGGATTGGCTCTGTCGTGACGAAAGCCAGGTATCGAGCCACTATTTCGTCGATGAGGACGGCCGTGTGTTGCAGCTCGTGCCGGAGACGCGGCGCGCCTGGCATGCCGGCAAAAGTTTCTGGGGTGGAACAACCGACATCAATTCCGCCTCGATCGGCATCGAGATCGCCAATGCCGGCCATCCTGGCGGTCTGCCGGATTTTTCGCAGGCGCAGATCGCCGCCGTCATCGATTTGTGTCGGGATTGCGGCCAGCGTTGGGCCATCGCCCCGGAGCGGGTGCTGGGGCATTCCGATATCGCTCCCGTTCGCAAGGTCGATCCGGGTGAAAGGTTTCCCTGGGAAACCCTGTATCGGCACGGCGTCGGCCACTGGGTGGAGCCGGGCCGGGCGATGGGCGGGCGCTTCTTCCAGCGCGGCGACCACGGCCAGCCGATCGAAGCCTTGCAGTCGATGCTGTCGATGTACGGTTACGGTGTTGAAATCACAGGTGCGTTCGACGACAAGACCGAAGGCTGCGTCAACGCTTTCCAGCGCCATTTCCGGCCGGAGCGGATCGACGGCATCGCCGATGTTTCCACTATCGATACGTTGCACCGCCTGCTTGCGGCGCTGCCGCGTTTCGGTCAGGACTGAACGGGCGACAGGGCGGTTTTATTCGTCCGGAAACGCCGTTTTCGGTGAAATGCTGCGCCGCCACAGCAATTCCCTATTCTTTCCGCATTGCGCTGGTCTAACAGCCCCGTGAACGGCAGCCGCCGCAAGGGCCGGCTGCGAATGTAAACGATAAGGTGCTGCTGCCGTGCGATGCCGTCCGAGGACATCCGCACGAGGACCAAACGCGTGGGCGCACTGTCCGGCAGGCCTTTGGGTCGGAGTAAAACTTCCAAGATGAAAAGACTGACTTTTGCTGCTGCGGCATGCCTTGGCGTGCTGCTGTCGGGGATTTCCTGCGCTTTTGCAGGAGAAAGGCCCGCCCGTGTCGAGACGATATCGCTGACCTCGACCACCCGCACCGCCGGTTATGCGACCCCTTCCTTTTCCTCCACCGGTCCCTATTCGCAGCTGATTTCCAAATATGCCCGTCAATATGGCGTGCCGGTTTCGCTGGCACATGCGGTGGTGCGGATCGAAAGCAATTTTAACCCGAAAGCCCGCGGCAGCGCCGGCGAAATCGGCCTGATGCAGATCAAGCCGGCAACGGCGCGGATGATGGGATATTCCGGCACGCGCAAAGGTCTCTACGACCCGGAGACCAACATCCGCTTCGGCATGAAATACCTGGCCATGGCCCATGAACTGGGCGGCGGCGAAACCTGCAGCACCATCCTGAAATACAATGCCGGCCATGCGGCCAAACGCATGAACCCGGTGTCGAAGCGCTATTGCGGCAAGGTGCAGTCGCTGATCGACTGAGATTTCCAAAACGTCCCGCAAGTGCCTGGGGATGAATCCTTTTCGCCCCGACTTAAAGTAATGCGGTAATTCAGCCGCCATGTTATCGCTTGCCTTTCAGGCGTTGAGAGGGATGGCGATCATGGCGGCGGATTTCAAGGTTCTCGTGATCGGTCGCGGCATGATGGGTGCCGCCGCCGCCCGCCATCTGGCACTGCAGTCCGATGGCATCGCCGTGCTCGGGCCGGATGAACCTGCCGAGCGGCAGGGCCACCGTGGCGTCTTCGCCAGCCATTATGACGAGGGTCGGATTACCCGCACCATCGACAAGGACGCCGACTGGGCGCGCCTCGCCAATCGCTCGATTGCGCGATACGCCGAGATTGCCGAAAAGAGCGGCATCGATTTTTATACGCCTGCCGGCTGCCTCATTGCCGGCCAGAAGCGCAGCAGTGGCGGCGCCTATATCGCCAATGTCGTGGATGCCGCCGCCGCGCTCGGCGTCGGGATCGATATTCTCGACGATGCGGCGCTGGCCGAACGCTTTCCGTTCTTTGCCTTTCCTGCTGGCAGCGAAGGTGTCCACGAGGCGCGTAACGCCGGGCATATCAGCCCGCGGCGGCTGGTAAAGGCGCAGTCGCTGCTGGCGGAAAAGGCAGGCGCCGCCGTCATCCGCGAGACTGCTGTTGCGACGCGTGATCGCGGCGACCACGTCGAGGTCGTGACCGATACGGGGCGCAGCTACAGTGCCGAAAAGGTGCTGGTGGCAGCGGGCGGTTTTTCGATTGCGGAACGCCTCTTGCCGGACCGTCTTGCCATGACGGTTTATGGCCGCACGATCGTCTTCTTCGAGGTCGACGAGGCCGAAGCGGGACGGCTTTCGAACATGCCGTCGCTGATCAGCGAGCCCGCGGACCCGCGCGACGGCATCTACATGCTGCCGCCGATCCTCTATCCTGACGGCAGGATCTATGCGAAGATCGGCGGCGATCCGGACAATCTGCACCTGCAGACCGAGCCGGAGATTCGCGACTGGTTCCAGACGGACGGCCGGCCGTCTGCCCGCGATCACCTCGTGCGCATCATGGGCGAGATCGTCCCTGATCTGGCCGTGCGGTCGATCTCCACCTCGTCCTGCGTTACCTCGTTTCCGCCAAGCGGCTATCCGGCGATCGGTTTCACCTCGTCGCCGCGCATCGCCGTGCTGACGGGCGGCTGCGGCGCCTCGGCCAAGAGTTCGGACGAGATCGGCCGGCTGGGGGCGGGGCTGATGCTCGAGGGCCGAATCAGCGACGGCGCCTATGCGACGGATTTCAAACCGGAATTTCTCTGAACGCCAAAGCATGCATATTTTTGTGGCATTCCCGGCCACACTCGGTTATTGACCCCCTGCCAGTTGGCCGGGCAGCCGCGCTTTACCAATGCCGAAAGGCGGTAGGGTGAGGAAAGTCCGGGCTCCACGGAAACACGGTGCCGGATAACGTCCGGCGGGGGCGACCCTAGGGAAAGTGCCACAGAAAGGAAACCGCCCCGCCTGCTTTTGCGTCGTCGACACGGACGCCAAAGCCGGCGGGGTAAGGGTGAAAGGGTGGGGTAAGAGCCCACCGCGCGCCTGGCGACAGGGGCGGCATGGTAAACCCCACCGGGAGCAAGACCGAATAGGGATGACATGGGCGCGCAAGCGTTACAGCCCGTTTCCGGGCCGGTCATCCGGGTGGGTTGCGAGAGGCAGGGCGCAAGTCCTGTCCCAGAGGAATGGCTGCCACGCACCGGTGTCACAACCGGGGCCATACAGAACCCGGCTTACAGGCCAACTGGCAATTTTTACCCCTGAGATTTTTCAAAAATTTGCGAAATTTTTTCGCAAGCATCTGGTTTTATTTTCTTTTTTCTACGTGGGCGAGTAATCGCCGGTTTTTGCTTCTCCTGCCCGCCAGAGCCTGCGGGGCCGGGGTTTCATAACGATTCGTTAAACTTAACAGCTTATAAACGTTTGACGCTGTCACGGGTGTCGGCGGCTGGTTCCCATTGACGCCCATATGGTCCCATGTTATCCCAAATGCACACTGCTCAAGGGCGATTTGACGCCCGCTCATCGCAAAAAAAAGGCCGGCTCCAGGATGGAGTTGACGGGGTGCTACCCGCTCCCCGGATGAGAGATGCTTTGTTTCATAGGGTGTATCTTCGGGGGCGGATGCGGCGCCTCTCACGATGGGGAACGGCTGTATCGAATCATGAACCGTTTCCTTTCCAACGTGACCAGCAAGATCGACGCGAAGGGGCGGGTTTCCGTGCCGTCCGTGTTCCGGTCGGTGCTGGCGCAGCGGAACATCCAGGAGCTTTATTGCTTCCAGGATTTTGTGTTTCCGGCGATCAGCGTCGGGGGCCCGGATGTGCTCGATCGTTTCGAGCGCCAGATTTCGGCGGAAGATCCTTTTTCGCCGGACGCCAACGAGATGTCGCTCCTCATTCACGGGGGCGGGGTCTTCATGAAGCTCGATGCCGAGGGGCGGTTGATGGTCACGGATTTTATCCGCGATTTCACCGGTATCACCACCGAGGTGACATTTGTCGGGCGGGCGGATCATTTTCAGCTTTGGCAGCCGACGGTCTTCCAGGAGACGCAGCAGGCTGCGCGAGAGGGACGCAGACTGAGAGGAACGCGGCCCAGTTAAGACGGGGAAACGGAATGGTGGCGAATCTTGGCGGAGGATCTGTTTCTGAAGCCGATGGCGGACCGGTTCGCCACATTCCGGTTCTTCTCAAAGAGGTTTTGGCGGCGCTCGAGCCGGCACCCGGCAAGGTCATCCTCGACGGCACCTTCGGCGCCGGCGGTTATACCTCGGCGATCCTGAATGCCGGCGCCGACGTCATCGCGCTCGATCGCGATCCGACGGCGATAGCCGGCGGCCAGGCACTGGTGGCTGCGAGCGGCGGCCGTCTTTCCCTGATCCACTCGGAATTTTCCCGTCTCGCCGAGCATGCGCCGGCCGGCGGGCTTGACGGCGTCGTGCTCGACATCGGTGTCTCCTCCATGCAGATCGACGAGGCCGGGCGCGGTTTTTCCTTCCAGAAGAACGGGCCGCTCGACATGCGCATGTCGGCATCGGGCGTTTCCGCCGCCGATGTGGTCAACCGCGCCAAGGTGTCCGACCTCATCCGCATCTTCGGCTTCCTCGGCGAGGAAAAGCAGGCGGGCCGCATCGCCCGCGCCATCGAGAAGAAGCGTGCCACAGAACCGTTCCAGACGACCCGCGACCTTGCCGGCCTGATCGAGATCGTCACACCGCGCAAGGCCAAAGACAAGATCCATCCGGCGACGCGGGTGTTCCAGGCGCTGCGCGTTTATGTCAACGACGAACTGGGCGAACTGGCGCAGGCGCTGCTTGCCGCCGAACGGGTGCTGAAGCCCGGCGGGCGCCTCGTCGTCGTCACCTTCCATTCGCTGGAAGACCGCATCGTCAAGAAGTTCTTCTCCGATCGTTCCGGCAAGGCGTCCGGTTCCCGCCACATGCCGATGATGCACGAACGGGCGGCGACGTTCGATCCCGTCGGCAAGTCGATGGTGGCCGCCAGTGATGAAGAGGCGGAGCTCAATCCGCGGGCGCGCTCGGCCAAGCTGCGGGCCGGCAGCCGCACCGAGGCCCCGGCCGAAACGGAAGATTTTTCGATCTTCGATCTCCCCAACCTGACGAGCCTAGGAAAGATTGGAGGCTGAACCGATGCTGCGCACCTTTGACATCGTTCTGATCGCCGTCATGACCGTGACCGCCACGGTGACCTATTCCATCAAGCATCGCGCCGAGCTGAAGCTCGACGAGGTCAAGCGCCTGGAAGCGGAAATCAAGCTGGAGAAGGATACGATCGATCTGCTGAAAGCCGACTGGGCGCTGCTGACGCAGCCGAACCGGCTGGAAAAGCTGATTACCGTCTATGCCGGCGAATTGAAGCTGGTGCCGACCGATTCGCGCCAGATCGCCCAGGAAATGGAGCTGCCGATGCTCAAGGCCGACGTGCCGGCAACGGAAGCGGCCGAGACGGATGGCGCGAAGGGCGCCAAGGACAAGGCAACGGATAAAATCGCAACAGGATCGGTAAAACCCTGATGTCTTTTCTTTCCCGTATCATGGTGCTGAAGAGCAAGGCGCATTTTTCCGCAGGCGGCCATAACCGCCCCGGCGGCACGCAATCCTCCGCCTTCCAGGGGACCGTCAAGAAGAAGAGCGACCAGGCGCGCAGCCGGGTTGCGATCATCATCGCCGGTTTTTCGGTGGTCTACTGCATTATCGGCGGCCGACTCGTGCAATACGGCATGGCGTCGCCGGAAGTCGTGTCCAGCATCATGCCGGCCGACCGGCTGATGGCCTCGCGCCCGGATATCCTCGACCGCAACGGCGAGGTGCTGGCCACCGACATTCGCACCGTTTCGCTCTATGCCGAGCCGCACAAGATCGTCGATGCCGACGAAGCCGTCGAAATGCTGGCGACCGTGCTGCCGGACCTCGACCTCAAGGGCACCTACAAGAAGCTGTCGTCCAAATCGCACTTCCAGTGGCTGCGCCGGCAGCTGACGCCGAAGCAGCAGAGCCAGATCCTGGCGCTCGGTATTCCCGGCATCGGCTTCCGTCCGGAAAAGCGCCGCTTCTATCCCGGCGGCGCCACCGCCGCGCACATCGTCGGTTATGTCAACATCGACAACCGCGGCGTTGCCGGCATGGAAAAGTTCATCGACAACCAAGGCCTGGCCGATCTCGCCGCCGTCGGCATGACCAGCGATACGCCGCTGGAGCCGGTAAAACTCTCCATCGACGTGCGTGTCCAGGCGATCGTCCGCGACGTCGTCGTCAATGCGGTGACCAACTACAAGGCGAAGGGGGCCGGCGCCGTCGTTCTCGATGCCAATACCGGCGAAGTCCTGGCCATGGCGTCGGCACCGGATTTCGACCCCAACAATCCGCTGGAGGGTGCAGCCGAAGGTTGGCTCAACCGCATGTCGAACGGCACCTTCGAGATGGGCTCGACCTTCAAGTCGTTCACCACGGCAATGGCGCTCGATTCCGGCAAGGTCAAGCTGACCGACAATTTCGATGCTCGTTTCCCGATCCGCATCGGCGGTTTCACCATCAAGGATTTCCATGGCAAGCACCGGGTGCTCAGCGTGCCGGAAATCTTCCAGTATTCCTCCAACATCGGCACGGCGAAGATGGCCGACGTCGTCGGCATCGAGGCGCACAAGGAATTCCTCACCAGACTCGGCCTGCTCACCAGGATGCAGACCGAGCTGCCGGAAGTGAAGACGCCGACGCAGCCGCGTGAATGGAAGAAGATCAACTCGATCACCATTTCGTTCGGCCACGGCGTTTCGACGACGCCGTTGCAGACGGCGGTCGCAGGTGCCGCGCTGGTCAACGGCGGCAAACTGATCGAGCCGACCTTCCTGCCGCGCACGCAGGACCAGGCCGACGAGGTCGCCAAGGTGGTGATCCAGGAAAAGACCAGCGCCGACATGCGCTACCTGTTCGAATATAACGGCGTGAACGGTTCGGGCCGCAACGCCCGTGTCGCCGGCTTCGACGTCGGCGGCAAGACCGGTACCGCCGACAAGGTGGTCAACGGCCGCTACGACAGCAAGCTGAACTTCAACGCGTTCCTTGCGGCCTTCCCGATGGGCAATCCGCGCTACATCGTCCTGTCGTTCTGCGACGAGCCGCACAGCGGCGAGGGCGGCGGCACGATCGCCTCCTATACGGCGGCGCCGATGGTGCGCGACATCATTCGCCGTGCGGCGCCGCTTCTGGGCGTCCAGCCGCAGTTTGGTGATGGCGGTGCTGCCTTGCTGCAGTCTTATTGAATGGGAAAGAATAGCGGCCAGCGATTCGCGTGGGGTGCGCGACGCAAGGGACAGAAAAGCATATCCGATGAAACTGCGCGAACTGGCCGGAACCGACTTTCCGGAACTCTCAACTGAACTCGAAGGCAAGGCCGGTGACATCGCCGTGGCGGATATCTCCGCCGACAGCCGCGCGATGAAACCCGGCAGCCTTTTCGTGGCGCTCGCCGGCAGCAAGGCGAACGGCGCCCGCTTCATCGGCGACGCGATTGCCCGCGGTGCAGCGGCGGTGATTGCCGGGCCGGGGCAAGGTGATGGCGAGTCCGCCGTGCCGGTCCTGTCTGTTTCCGAGCCGCGGCGCTTCCTGGCGCTGGCCGCCGCCCGCTTTTTTGGCGCGCAGCCGCAGACCATGGTGGCGGTGACCGGTACGGCCGGCAAGACCTCCGTCGTTTCCTTCACGCGGCAGATCTGGGCCGGTGCCGGCCGGGCTGCTGCCCAGATCGGCACCACCGGTGTCATCGCCCCGGGGCGCGACGATTACGGCTCGCTGACGACGCCCGATCCGGTTTCCCTCCACCGTCTGCTGGCCGAACTCGCCGGTGCCGGCGTGACACATGCGGCGATGGAAGCATCCAGCCACGGCCTCGACCAGAGCCGGCTGGACGGCGTGCGCCTGTCGGCTGCCGCCTTCACCAATCTCGGCCGCGACCACATGGATTACCATCCGACCATGGAAAACTACATGGCGGCGAAGATGCGGCTGTTCGATACGCTGTTGCCGAAGGGCTCGCCGGCGGTGATCTTCGCCGACGATCCGTGGTCGGCGGAAGCCATTCGTGTCGCTACGGCTGCCGGTCATGACGTGCGCACCGTCGGCCGCCAGGGCCGTTTCCTCAGCCTGAAGCGCGTCGAGCATTTCCGCCACAAGCAGGTCGCCGAGGTGCATCACGGCGACGAGATCTTCGAAGTGCACATCCCGCTTGCCGGCGATTTCCAGATCGCCAACGCGCTGGTCGCCGCCGGGCTGGCGATCTCGACCGGCGTTGCGCCGGCCGAAGCCATGGCCGCACTCGGCAAGCTCAAGGGCGCCTCCGGGCGGCTGGAACTGGTCGGCCATGCCGGCAACGGCGCTTTGGCCTATGTCGATTACGCCCACAAGCCGGATGCTTTGCAGAACGTGCTCGCTTCGGTGCGGCCTTTCACCACCGGCCGCGTCGTCGTGGTGTTCGGCTGCGGCGGCGATCGCGACAAAGGCAAGCGGCCGATCATGGGCGAGATCGCCTGCCGGCTTGCCGACGTGGTGATCGTCACCGACGACAATCCACGCTCGGAAGAGCCGGCGACCATCCGCTCGGAGATCATGGCGGCAGCCCCCTGCGCCACCGAGATCGGCGACCGCGCCGAGGCGATCCGCCATGCCGTCGGCCTGCTGGAGGCCGGCGACACGCTGATCGTTGCCGGCAAGGGGCATGAGGAGGGACAGACGGTGGGCGCCGTGACGCTGCCGTTCTCCGATCATGCGGAAGTGAGAAAGGCTTTGGAGGAGCGCAGGCATTGACGTGGCTTTGGACAACCGACGAAATGATTTCTGCCATGGTGGGGCGGCCGATCGGCACCCTGCCGGAGGGCGTGACCGGCATTTCGATCGACAGCCGCAGCATTTCCGAGGGAGAGGCCTTCTTTGCCATCAAGGGCGACCGGGTCGACGGCCATAATTATGCCAGCATCGCCATGGCGAACGGCGCCTCGCTTCTGGTGATCAGCGAAGCCAAGCTTCCGGCTTTGGGCCGGCTGACGGTGCCGATGATCGTCGTCGACGACGTGCTGGCCGCACTTGGCCGGCTGGGTGCCGCAGCAAGGGCGCGGACTCCGGCGAAGATCGTCGCGGTGACCGGCTCCGTCGGCAAGACGACGACCAAGGAAATGCTCCGCCACGTGCTGGAGCCGTCCGGCAAGGTGCATGCGGCGGTCGCCTCCTTCAACAATCACTGGGGCGTGCCGCTGACGCTGGCCCGCATGCCGGCCGATACCGCCTTCGGCGTCTTCGAGATCGGCATGAACCATCCAGACGAGATCCGGCCGCTGGTCAAGCTGGTGCGTCCGGATGTGGCGATCATCACCACCATCGCCGCCGCCCATCTCGGTAATTTCCGTGACCTGCGCGAGATCGCCGCTGCCAAGGCGGAAATCTTCGAGGGCGTCGAGCCGGGCGGCGCGGTCGTTCTCAACCGCGACAACGAGCAGTACGACTTCCTGGAGAAAACGGCGCAGAATTGCGGCATCGAGCACATCTATTCCTTCGGCCAGCATGCCAAGGCAGATTTCCGGCTGGCGGATTTCGACGGTTCGGCGGAAGGCTCGATCGTCTGGGCGACCCTCGGCGGCGAGACCACCGAGATCCTGATCGGCGCGCCCGGCCGGCACATCGCCGAAAACGCCATGGCCGCACTCGGCACGGCGATGCTTGTCGGCGCCGATCTTGCCGAGGCGGTCGCCGCGCTGGAGGACCTGAAGGCGGTCAAGGGGCGCGGCCAGCGCCACCGCCGCGCCATCGGGCACGACAGTTTCTTCACGCTGATCGACGAAAGCTACAATGCCAACCCGGCCTCGATGCGCGCCGCTTTGGCGCTGCTTGCCTCGGCCCAGCCGGAAGGCGAGGGGCGGCGGGTGGCCATTCTCGGCGACATGCTGGAAATGGGCGAATTCGCGGCGCAGGTGCATGCCGAGCTGGCCTCGCCGTTGCTCGCAAGCGGCATCGAGCATGTCTGGCTTTCCGGACCCGAGATGGCGCATCTGCGCGACGCCTTGCCCTCCAGTATCCATGTCGAATATCGCGCCGCGACTGAAGACATGGTGAAATTTGCCGCCGCGTCGGTGATGCCGGGCGATGTGCTGATGATAAAATCCTCGCTCGGCATCGGTTTCGGCAAGATCGTCGCGGCGCTGCTTGACAAATATCCTGCGTTTTCCGACACGGAGCGCCAATCTTGATTGGGCTTGAGAAAGGGCTCCTATGCTAATCTGGCTTGTGGAACTGGCGGACCACTTTCAACTCTTCAACCTATTTCGATACATTACTTTCCGCACCGGAGCAGCCCTCTTCACCTCGGCCGCGATCGTCTTCCTGTTCGGGCCGCGCATGATCACGTCGTTGCGCATCCGCCAGGGCAAAGGCCAGCCGATCCGTGCGGACGGACCGCAGACGCATTTCAAGAAGGCCGGAACGCCGACCATGGGCGGGCTGATGATCCTTGCGGGCATCGTCGTCTCGTCGCTTTTGTGGGCGGACCTCTCCAACGTCTACGTGGTGGCGACGCTGCTGGTGACGCTGGGTTTCGGTGCCATCGGCTTTTACGACGACTACCTCAAGGTCACGAAGCAGACCGACAAGGGGTTTTCCGGCAAGGCGCGGCTCGCCATCGAATTCGTCATTGCCGGCATCGCCGTCTATTTCATGATGCACACGGCGCTGTCCAACCCGGCGCATGGCGGCGGTTTCGGCTCCTCCGTTGCCTTTCCTTTCTTCAAGGATTTCCTGATCGACCTCGGCATCTTCTTCGTGCTGTTCGGCGGTTTTGTCATCGTCGCCGCCGGCAATGCGGTGAACCTGACCGATGGCCTCGACGGTCTCGCCATCGTGCCGGTCATGATCGCCTCGGCCTCCTTCGGCGTCATCGCCTATCTCGCGGGCAACGCGGTCTTTGCCGGCTACCTGCAGATCAACTTCGTGCCCGGCACCGGTGAGCTTGCCGTCATCCTCGGCGCGGTGATCGGCGCCGGCCTCGGCTTTCTCTGGTTCAACGCGCCGCCGGCCGCCATCTTCATGGGCGACACCGGCTCGCTGGCTCTGGGCGGCCTGATCGGTTCGGTTGCCGTCGCCACCAAGCACGAAATCGTCATGGTCATCATCGGCGGCCTGTTCGTCATGGAAACGCTGTCGGTGATCATCCAGGTCGGCTTCTTCAAGATGACCGGCAGGCGCGTCTTCCTCATGGCGCCGATCCACCACCATTTCGAAAAGAAGGGCTGGACGGAAAGCCAGGTGGTCATCCGCTTCTGGATCATCGCCGTCGTGCTCGCCATGGTCGGCCTGTCGACGCTGAAGCTGCGGTGAGCCGATGATCGCGGTCACGACATTCAAGGGCAAGGCGGTCGCGCTGTTCGGCCTCGGCGGCTCGGGGCTGGCGACGGCGCGGGCGCTGGTGGCCGGCGGTGTCGCCGTCACCGCCTGGGACGACAATCCCGACAGCGTCGCCAAGGCGTCCGCCGAGGGTATTCCGACCGCCGACTTGCGCTCGATCGACTGGAGCGGCCTATCCGCCTTCGTGCTGTCGCCGGGTGTGCCGCTGACCCATCCGAAGCCGCACTGGACGGTGGATCTGGCGAAAGCCGCCGGCGTCGAAGTGATCGGCGACGTCGAGCTTTTCGTCCGCGAGCGCCGGGCGCATGCGCCCGATTGCCCGTTCATCGCCATTACCGGCACCAACGGCAAATCGACGACGACGGCGCTGATCGCCCATATCCTGAAGTCGAGCGGCCGCGATACGCAACTCGGCGGCAATATCGGCACGGCGATCCTGACGCTGGAGCCGCCGAAGGCGGAACGTTATTTCGTCATCGAGTGCTCGTCCTACCAGATCGATCTCGCACCCACCCTCAACCCGTCCGCCGGCATCCTGCTCAACCTGACGCCCGACCATCTCGACCGTCATGGCACCATGCAGCATTATGCCGACGTCAAGGAACGGCTGGTCGCCGGCAGCAAGGTTGCCGTCGTCGGTGTGGACGACAGTTTTTCGGCCCTGATCGCCGATCGGGTCGAGCGGGCCGGCACCAAGGTCATCCGTATTTCGCGCCGGCAGGTGCTGGCCGACGGGCTTTATGCTGAAGGCAGCCGCATCATCCGTGCCGAGACGGGCGCGACGTCCGAGATCGCCGACCTCACCGACATCCAGACGCTGCGCGGCAGCCACAACACCCAGAATGCGGCGGCGGCGATTGCCGCCTGCCTGGCGGTCGGCGTGTCGCCGGAGCAGATCCGGGCCGGGCTCAAATCCTTCCCCGGCCTCAAGCACCGCATGCAGCCGGTCGGCCGCCGTGGCAGTGTCGTGTTCGTCAACGACAGCAAGGCGACCAATGCCGATGCCGCAGCCCCGGCGCTTTCGAGCTACGATCGCATCTACTGGATCGCCGGCGGCCTGCCGAAGACCGGCGGCATCACGACGCTGACCTCGTATTTCCCGCGGATCGTCAAGGCGTACCTGATCGGCGAGGCGGCAGCGGAGTTTGCTGCGACTCTCGGCCAGGCCGTGCCTTACGAGATTTCCGGAACGCTGGAGCAGGCGGTCGCCCATGCGGCCGCCGATTCGGCGCTGGATCAGGGTGGGCCTTCCGCCGTTATGTTATCCCCGGCTTGCGCAAGCTTCGACCAATATAAGAATTTCGAGATAAGAGGTGATGCCTTCGTCGGCCATGTCCGGTCGTTGCAGGGCGTGGCCATGCTGATCGATACCGAAAGCGGAGAGAAGTGACATGGTGAGCCGTGCCGAACGAGGCCCTGTGGCGGATTGGTTCTGGACGATCGACCGGTTTTTCCTGGCGACGTTCATCCTGTTGATGGGGATCGGCTTCATGCTGTCCTTCGCTGCCTCGCCGCCGGTCGCCGAACGCCTCGGCCTCGACAGCTTCCACTTCGTCAAGCGCCACGCCGCATTCCTGCTGCCGTCGCTGGCGGTGATGATCGGTATTTCCTTCATGTCGCCACGGCAGGTGCGACGCACCGCGATCGTGCTTCTGGTCGTGGCCTTGGGCCTGATGCTGGTGGCGCTGTTCTTCGGCGTCGAGGTCAAGGGATCGCGGCGCTGGGTGACGCTCGCCGGCATCTCCATCCAGCCGTCGGAATTCATGAAGCCGGCCTTCGTCGTCGTCTGCGCCTGGCTGTTTGCCGAACATGCCCGCCAGCCGGAAATTCCGGGCAATTTCTTCGCCATCATCCTGTTCGGCATGGTCGGCTCGCTCTTGGTGGCGCAGCCCGACCTCGGCCAGACGATCCTGACCACCGCCGTCTGGGGCGGCATGTTCTTCATGGCCGGCATGCCCTGGCTGTGGATCGTGCTGCTCGGCGGCTTCGGCGTCGCCGGTTTCGTGTCCGCCTATTACATGCTGCCGCACGTCGCCGGCCGTATCGACCGCTTCCTCACCGGCGAAGGCGATACGTTCCAGGTCGATACCGCCCGCCAGGCGATCATCCGCGGCGACTGGCTGGGTCAGGGACCGGGCGAAGGCATCGTCAAGCGCATTATCCCCGACAGCCATACCGACTTCATCTTCTCTGTCGCGGCCGAAGAATTCGGCATCCTGTTCTGCATGGCGCTGGTCATCATCTTTTCCTTCGTGGTGCTGAGGGGGTTGAGTCACGCGTTCAAGGAGCGTAACGACTTCAACCGGTTCGCCGTTGCCGGCCTCGTGCTGCAGATCGGCCTGCAGTCGATGATCAACATCGGCGTCAATCTCGAGCTGCTGCCGGCCAAGGGCATGACCCTGCCGCTGATCTCCTACGGCGGTTCGTCGATGGTGGCGATCAGTGTCACGGCGGGGTTCATCCTGGCCTTGACACGACACCGACCGGAAAAGCGGGCGCAGGAGCGCAGCCTCTTCCGGGTGCATCAGGGCGTGCCGGCAGAGTAACCGAATGGCCGGACGCGGAGAGCGCATATGACCAAGGGTATCATTCTTCTCGCCGCCGGTGGTACCGGCGGCCATGTTTTTCCGGCGGAGGCCCTGGCGCATACGCTGAAGGAGCGCGGCTACGCCATCCATCTGGTGACCGACAGCCGTGCCGAACGTTTTGCCGGTAAATTTCCGGCGGACGAAATCCACGTCGTTCCCTCCGCCACCATCGGCTCGAAGAACCCGGTGGCGCTTGCCCGCTCGCTCTGGACGCTGTGGCGCGGCCTGCGCGCCGCCCGCCGGCTGATTTCCAGGCTGAAGCCGTTGGTCGTCGTCGGTTTCGGCGGTTATCCGACATTGCCGCCGCTGATCGCCGCGACCGGCATGGGCGTGCCCTCGATGATCCACGAGCAGAACGCCGTCATGGGCCGTGCCAACAAGGCGCTGGCCAACCGCGTGCAGGCGATCGCCGGCGGTTTCCTGCCGGAGGGCGAAGGCGTTTATGCCGCCAAGACGGTGGCAACCGGCAATCCGGTGCGGCCGGCCGTTCTCGCCGCCGCCGCCATGCCCTACCATCCCTCGGCTGCGGGAGAGACCTTTCGCCTCGTCGTCTTCGGCGGCAGCCAGGGCGCGCAATTCTTCTCCTCGGCCATCCCGACCGCGATCAGCCTGCTCGACGACCCCTATCGCCAGCGCCTTGCGGTGACGCAGCAGTCGCGGCCGGAAGACCGCGACAAGGTGGCCGGCAGCTATGAAAAACTCGGCGTGCCGGCCGAGACCTCGCCGTTCTTCACCGACATGGCGGAACGCTTAGCCGCGGCGCACCTGATCATCTGCCGCTCGGGCGCCTCGACCGTCTCGGAATTGTCCGTCATCGGCCGGCCGGCGATCCTGGTGCCTTATCCGTATGCGCTCGACCACGACCAGGCGGCCAATGCCGCCTCGCTTGCCGCCGCTGGCGGCGCCAAGGTCATTGCCCAGGCGGAGCTCTCGCCGGAGCGGCTGGCGGCGATCTTCAAGGCATGCATGGACGATCCGGACAAGCTCGTCCGCATGGCGACGGCCGCCAAAAAGGCCGGCAAGCCGGACGCGGCTGCAAAACTCGCCGACATGGTCGAGGCCATCGCCGGCAAACAACCGATTTCACAATTCAAAGGAGCGCATGCATGAAAATGCCGCAGGCCATCGGCCTCGTCCACTTCATCGGGATCGGCGGGATCGGCATGAGCGGCATCGCCGAGGTGCTGCACAATCTTGGCCATCGCGTCCAGGGGTCCGACCAGTCCGACAGCGCCAACGTGCAGCGCCTGCGCGCCAAGGGCATCGAGGTTTTCGTCGGTCATAAGGCGGAAAATCTCGGTGACGCCGAAGTGGTCGTCGTCTCCACGGCCATCCGCAAGAACAACCCGGAACTCGTCGCTGCCCGTGAAAAGCTGCTGCCGGTGGTACGCCGCGCCGAGATGTTGGCCGAACTGATGCGTTTCCGCAATGCCATCGCCATCGGTGGCACCCACGGCAAGACGACCACGACCTCCATGGTCGCGACGCTGCTCGAGGCCGGCAATCTCGACCCGACCGTCATCAACGGCGGTATCATCAATGCCTACGGCACCAATGCCCGCATGGGCGAGGGCGAATGGATGGTGGTCGAGGCCGACGAATCGGACGGCACTTTCCTGAAGCTGCCGGCCGACGTCGCCGTCGTCACCAACATCGACCCCGAACACCTCGATCATTACGGCAATTTCGACGCCGTGCGCGCCGCCTTCCGGCAGTTCGTCGAGAACGTGCCCTTCTACGGTTTCGGCGTCATGTGCCTCGACCATCCGGAGGTGCAGGCCCTCGTCAGCCAGATCGAGGACCGGAAAGTGATCACCTACGGCGAGAACCCGCAGGCCGATGCCCGCTTCACCAATGTGCGGATGCAGGGCACGAAGTCGATCTTCGACGTGGAAATCCGCCGCCGCCGCACCGGCAAGGTTTTTGCCATGAAGGACCTGGTGCTGCCGATGCCGGGCCGGCACAACGTCTCGAACGCCACGGCGGCGATTGCCGTCGCCAACCGGCTGGGCATTTCCGACGAGGATATCCGCAAGGGGCTGGCGTCCTTCGGCGGCGTCAAGCGGCGCTTCACCTTTACCGGCGAATGGAACGGCGTGCAGGTGTTCGACGACTACGGCCATCATCCCGTCGAAATCAAGGCCGTGCTGCGGGCGGCGCGTGAAGCCGGCCCCGGCCGAATCATCGCCGTCCACCAGCCGCATCGCTACAGCCGGCTTGCCAGCCTGCTGCCGGATTTTGCCGCCTGCTTCAACGATGCCGACTGCATCCTGATCGCCCCGGTCTATTCGGCCGGGGAAGATCCGATTGAAGGCGCCGATTCGGAAACGCTGGTCTCGCGCATCAAATCCGCCGGACATCGTGATGCCCGTTACCTTGCTTCACCGGATCAACTGGCATCAATCATAGCAGGCATTGCACAGCCGGGTGATTTCGTGGTTTTGTTGGGGGCTGGAAACATAACGCAATGGGCAGCGTCGCTGCCGAAGGAATTGGAAGGCGTTTCAGGGAAGTCATGAAACAGGTGAATGGGGAAAAGCTTCTGGCGTCGCTCGGGGACGGCGTCAATCAGTTGCGTGGCCGTCTGACGCCGGATGCGCCGATGGATCGTGTGACCTGGTTCCAGGCCGGCGGACTGGCGGAGCTGATGTTCCAGCCGCATGACGTCGACGATCTCATCACCTTCCTGAAATTCCTGCCCGCGGACGTGCCGCTGACGGTCGTCGGCGTCGGCTCGAACCTTCTCGTGCGTGACGGCGGCATTCCGGGTGTGGTGCTCCGCCTGTCCGCCAAGGGTTTCGGACAGGTCGAACTCGCCGGTGAAAGCCGCATCCGCGCCGGCGCCATCTGCCCGGACAAGAACGTCGCGGCGATGGCCGCCGACAACGGCATCGGCGGCCTGCATTTCTATTACGGCATTCCCGGCAGCATCGGCGGCGCGCTGCGCATGAATGCCGGCGCCAACGGCGTCGAGACGGCAATGCGGGTGGTGGAAATCCACGCGGTCGATCGCAAGGGCGAAAAGCACGTCCTCAGCAATGCCGAGATGGGCTACAGCTATCGCCATTCGCAAGCCGCCGCCGACCTGATCTTCACCCATGCCGTGTTCGAGGGTTATCCCGAAGACCGGGCAAAAATCCGCGCCGAAATGGATGCCGTGCGCAGCCACCGCGAGACGGTGCAGCCGATCAAGGAAAAGACCGGCGGCTCCACCTTCAAGAACCCGGAGGGCCATTCGGCCTGGAAGCTGATCGACGATGCCGGTTGCCGCGGCCTGATGATCGGCGGGGCGCAGATGTCGTCGCTGCATTGCAACTTCATGATCAATGTCGGCCATGCGACCGGCTACGATCTGGAATATCTCGGCGAGACGGTGCGCGGACGGGTGTTCGAAACCTCCGGCATCAAGCTGGAATGGGAGATCAGGCGGCTGGGCACGTTCATGCCGGGCCGTGAGGTCGAGCCTTTCCTGGATGCGACGACGGAGTAATCAGCGCGTCATCAACGGTTTGCTGTGGGCGGCGAGGAAACGGACGCCGCCCTTGTCGTCCGACGCTTCGCCGAGTGCGATGTCCATCGCCGTACCGCTGATGCGCACCAGGCCGAAGCCGCCCATGTAGGCGGCTTTCGGCTTGACGATGTCGAAGCCGGCGGATTGGTAGATCATCGGCGTGTCGTGTTCGTGGCCGTGGAAGATCGCGGCGATGTTGTAACCCTTGAGCGTATCGACGAAAGCCTGCCGGTCGGCATCCGACCACCAGTGCGGCGGGCCGCTGCCCTCGGGATCGAAGGTCTTCTTTTCCGGGTCCCAGCGTTCCAGCGAAAAATGGTCCCAGCCGTAGTGCTGGAAGATCACCACGGGCCGGCCATCGGCGGCATAAGTTGCCAGGTCGCTCTTCAGCCAGGCAAGCCCGCTTGCCGCACCCTTGCCAGTATCGCCGGCAAAACGTTGCGCCTGGATGAGGTGCAGCCCGTCCCAGTTCCAGGAATAATTGTCGGACGCCTCGTCGTAATTGTCGGCGGGGAAGGGTGCCTTGAAGAAGACGCTGGGCTTGTGGTTGAAGCGGACATAGTCGCGCAGCTCGTCGCGGTACCAGTCCACCTGCGGCGGCCGGCCGTCCTGGTCGAGATCGTGGTTCCCGAGCCCGACATAGACGGGGTAATGCACGCAGTCCGGTCCGTGGCCCTGCTGGTAGCGGTGCGAGAATTGCAGGAGTTGCGAGCCTTCGCCGGGCTCCGCCGTCTGGCCGCCGCCGTCGTCGGTGATGTCGCCGCAGACGACGATGCCGTGCGGATGTTGGATCGGCTTGCCGGCGCTTGCGAGGCCGGTCGCCTTGCCGTCGATCTCCTCCGGCCAGCGTTTTCCGGTGATGGCGTTGAGCGCGGCGATGTGGCGCAGCAGGTTGGCGTCGGTCTTGCCCTCGGCGGCGCAATTCGGGCTGAGGCCGCTGCCCATGCGGCAGGCATGGATGTCGTTGATGACGAGAAAAGTCACGTCGGTCTGCGGCATGGTGGCGGCTGCGGGGCGAATCGCCGGTGGCGCCGACAGCCAGAGGCCGGCTCCCATTCCCTGCAGCAAAAGCGAACGTCGCGTGACCATGTCCGTCCTCCGGTTCCCGTTGGGGCAGTATAGGGTCGTGGTGCCGGGCGGAGAAGTGGCCGCCGGCAACTCCTGCCCGTCATCCTGACAAAAAGAAAGGGCCGCGCGGTGTTTCGCGCGGCCCTCCGGAACGAGACGTGTCGATCAGATCTCTTCGTGACCCGACAATACGATGCACAGCAGCGATATGGCAGCGGCTGCGGCGAGATAATAGCCGACATAGGTCAGGCTGTAGCTCGTCGCCAGCGACGTCGCGATGAACGGCGCCAGCGATGCGCCGAAGATGCTGGCGAGGTTGAAGGTCATCGAGGCGCCGGTGTAGCGCACGCCGGTCGGGAAGGGAGCGGCAAGGGCTGCGCCGATCGGACCGTAGGTGAAGCCCATCAGCGCCAGGCCGATGATCGAGCAGGCGAAGGCGCCGACGATGCCGCCTTCCAGCAGCGTCGAGTAGAACAGGCCGAAGACGGCGATGCCGATGGTCGTCAGGATCAGCACCCGGCGGCGCGAGAAGCGGTCCGACAGCAGGCCGGCGATCGGAATCGTCAGGCCGAAGAAGACGACGCCGACGAGCTGCACCACCAGGAACTGTTCCCGCGAATAACCGAGCTTCGTCGTGCCCCAGGACAGGGTGAACACGGTCATCAGGTAGAAAAGCACGAAGGTGGCGACGGCGACGAAGGTGCCGAGAACCAGGCTGCGCTTGTGCGACCTGAGGATCTCCGTGATCGGCACGGCGACCCGTTCCTGCTTGTCCAGCGCTTTCTGGAATTCCGGCGTCTCGGTGATGTTGAGGCGGACGTAGAGGCCGACGGCCACCAGCGCCAGGCTGGCGACGAAGGGGATGCGCCATCCGTAGCTCATAAAGGTGTCCTTGGTCATCGTCTCCGAGAGGATGAGGAAGAAGCCGGCAGACAGGATGAAGCCGATCGGTGCGCCGAGCTGCGGGAACATGGCGTACCAGCTGCGTTTCTCCGGCGGTGCGTTTTCGGTGGCGAGCAGCACGGCGCCGCCCCATTCGCCGCCGAGGCCGAGACCCTGGCCGAAGCGGCACAAGGCGAGCAGCAGCGGCGCGAGCACGCCGACGGACTCATAACCGGGCAGCAGGCCGATCAGCACGGTGGAAAGTCCCATGGTCATCAGTGCAGCGACGAGCGTCGCCTTGCGGCCGATGCGGTCGCCGAAATGCCCGAAGATCAGGGCGCCGACGGGACGGGCGAAAAAAGCGATCGAGAAGGTGGCGAAGGATTGCAGCATCGCCGAGGTGGGATCGCTGGCGGGGAAGAAGAGGTGCGGGAACACCAGAACCGCCGCGGTGGCATAGACATAGAAATCGAAGAATTCGATCGTTGTGCCGACCAGGCTGGCTATCAGAACTCGTGCAGGCGAATTTGTCTTTACATCGTTCGGGGAGTCAGCGGCCGGCGATATGCGGGATATCGCGTCAGACATTGTTTTTCCTATCGGGAATGTTTTTTCAGCCTTGGGAGGGCTATCGGTTCCTTAATTCAATTTTAGGAATTGCGAAATGGCAAAAACGCAAGAAACGCCAATTTCGCCCATACGGCTTTGGTATAAAGTTTCAACCTGTCCGGCTGCCCGATTTCGGGCTGCTTCATGGATGCTCCCGAATTCTGTCCCGAATCGGGCAGCCGAATCGCCCCGGCCTGCGGGCTCCGCGGTGACGGGCAGGGCGGCATTGCCCGTTGATCGCTTTTATCACGGCTGTGACATGCCATGTCTTGCGAATGCCGCAAGGCTCTGATTCTAAGCGCGGAATCGGCAAGGGCGATTTGATTCGCGAAAAGAAAAATTCGCCTTCCGAGCCATTTGGTTAACCAAAGTAAACACTTCATTAACCTTAATGGCGTTTTAGTAGGGCGTGGCACGAAGTTGTCGGATTCTCGGGCGAACACCCTGTGACGGGCAACAACGGTCAATTGATTTGGGGGCATGAATGAGCGGCAAGCATGTGGCTGTCCTGATGGGCGGATTTTCCTCGGAGAGGCCTGTCAGCCTGTCTTCGGGAACGGCATGCGCCGACGCGCTGGAGGCCGAAGGTTTCCGCGTCACGCGGGTCGATGTCGATCGCAATGTTGCGTCGGTGCTTGCCGACCTGCGCCCGGACGTCGTCTTCAACGCCCTGCACGGTCCCTACGGCGAGGACGGCAGCATCCAGGGCATCCTCGAATATCTCGAAATTCCCTATACGCATTCCGGCGTTCTGGCTTCCGCGCTGGCAATGGACAAGGGGCAGGCAAAGCTGGTGGCGAAGGCTGCCGGCATCCCGGTCGCCGAAGCGCGCGTCATGACCCGCTTCGAGATCGGCAACGAACATCCGATGAAGCCGCCTTACGTGGTCAAGCCGGTGCGCGAAGGCTCGTCCTTCGGCGTCGTCATCGTCCAGGAGGATCGCTCGCATCCGCCGCAGGTCCTGTCCTCATCTGAATGGCGCTATGGCGAAGCGGTGATGGTGGAGCGGTACATCCATGGCCGCGAGCTTACCTGCGGCGTCATGGGCGACACGCCGCTCGGCGTCACCGAGATCATTCCGCTCAGTCACGACTTCTACGACTACGACGCCAAATATGCCGAGGGTGGTTCGCGGCATGTCATTCCGGCGGAAATTTCACCAAATATTTACCAAACAATACAATCATTGGCCCTCAAGGCGCATCAGGCGATCGGGTGCCGCGGGGTTAGCCGCTCGGACTTCCGTTTCGATGACCGTTTCTCCAAGGATGGCGAAGTCATCTGGCTGGAAATCAACACCCAGCCGGGCATGACCCCTACGTCGCTGGTGCCCGAAATGGCCGCTCATGCCGGCCTTTCCTTTGGTGAATTTCTCCGTTGGATGGTGGAGGACGCGTCGTGTTTGCGGTGATTGGCAGGAAAGCAAGAAGGTTGCGGGGTGCACGGTTGCCGTTGCCTGCTGCGGATCCGGACGGCCGGCTGGTGCTGCCGCGGCCGTTTCGCCGCATGGCGCGCTTCCTGGTGAACCTGGCGAGCGGCCGGGTTCATATCCCGGCGCATACCGGCACGATTTCCGCCGTGGCCTTTTATGCCGCGACCGGCCTCTATGGCATGTCGGTCGGCGGCTATACCTATTCTTTCGCCCAATCGACCACGACGGCCTTCGGTTTCGCCATCGAGGACGTCAAGGTGTCGGGCAACAACGAGACGTCGGAAATCGACATCCTGCAGTTGCTGGGCCTCGACGGCACCACCTCGCTGGTCGCCCTCGACATCGGTGTCGCCCGTGAAAAGCTGGCGCATCTGCCCTGGGTCGAGACCGTCGCTGTCCGCAAGGTCTATCCGCGCACCATCGAGGTCACGCTCAAGGAGCGGGAAGCCTATGCCATATGGCAGCACGGCTCCGAACTGTCGCTGATCGAGAAGAACGGCAGCGTCATCGCGCCGCTGCGCGACAACAAGTTCACGGCGCTGCCGCTGTTCGTCGGCCAGGATGCGGAAGCCGCCGCCGTCGATTTCGAGGAGCAGTTCGCCGGCTGGCCCGACCTCAAGACGCGCGTCAAGGCTTTCGTGCGTGTCGCCGGTCGCCGCTGGGACCTGCATCTCGACAACGGCGTCGTCGTCAAGCTGCCGGAAACCGACGTGCAGCGGGCGATGCAGGAACTGACCCGTCTCGATGCCGAGCAGAACCTTTTGGAGCGCGACATCGCCGCCATCGACCTGCGCCTGCAGGACCGCACCACCATCCAGCTGACGCCGGAAGCCGCCGCCCGCCGCCAGGCCGTCGTCGAAGCGCGCGACAAGGCCGTGAAGAAAGCGGAAAGGGAGAAGCAGATATGAGCCTCTTCGGATCCTCGCATTTCGGCCTGCCACGCCTGAAGCCACTGTCCTCGAAGCGGACGCATATCGTTTCCGTGCTTGATATCGGATCGACCAAGGTCGTCTGCATGATCGGCCGGCTGACGCCGCGCGAAGAAAGCCAGATGCTGCCGAACCGCACCCACAATATCGAGGTGATCGGTATCGGCCACCAGCGCTCCCGCGGCATCAAGGCCGGCGTCATCGCCGATCTGGAAGCGGTCGAGAGCGTCGTGCGGCTGGCCGTCGATGCCGCCGAGCGCATGGCCGGCCTGACCGTCGACAGCCTGATCGTCAACGTTTCCGCCGGCCGCATCGCCAGCGACATCTATACCGCGACCATCGATCTCGGTGGCCAGGAAGTCGAATCGAACGATCTGAAGCGCGTTTTGACCGCCGCCTGCCAGCAGTCGATCCGCCAGGACCGCGCCGTGCTGCATTCGCTGCCGACCGGCTTCTCGCTCGACGGCGAGCGCGGCATCCGCGATCCGCTGTCGATGTATGGCGACGTCCTTGGCGTCGACATGCATGTGGTGACGGCCGAGCGCGCCGCGCTGAAAAACCTCGAGCTCTGCATCAACCGGGCGCATCTCTCCGTCGAGGGCATCGTGGTGACGCCTTATGCCAGCGGCCTTGCGGCGCTGGTCGAGGACGAGGTCGAGCTGGGCTGCGCCGCCATCGACATGGGCGGCGGCACCACGACGATCTCCGTCTTTGCCGAAGGCCGCCTGGTGCACACCGACGCGGTCAGCCTCGGCGGCCATCATGTGACGACCGACCTGGCGCGCGGCCTGTCGACCCGCATCGAGGATGCCGAGCGCCTGAAGGTGGTTCACGCCTCGGCGCTGCCGAATGCCGGCGACGAGCGCGACATCGTCTCGATCCCGCCGATCGGCGAGGACGATCGCGACCAGCCGACGCAGGTGCCGCGGGCGCTTGTCTCGCGCATCGTCCGGGCCCGTATCGAGGAAACACTGGAACTGATCCGCGACCGCATCCAGCGTTCGGGTTTCAGCCCGATCGTCGGCAAGCGCGTCGTTCTGACGGGCGGCGCCAGCCAGCTGACCGGTCTTTCGGAAGCGGCGAGGCGCATCCTCGCCCGCAACGTCCGCATCGGCCGGCCGATGGGCGTCTCCGGCCTGCCGACGGCGGCCAAGGGCCCGGCTTTTTCGACGGCGGTAGGTCTGATGATCTACCCGCAGGTCGCGGAAATGGAAACACATGCGGCAACGGGCGGTCTGCTCTCGTCCTTTGCCGGAAACACCAGCCGGATCGCCCGCATGGGTCAATGGCTGAAGGAAAGCTTCTGACGTCTTGCCCGGAGGGGGACACCGGCTCCGGGCAAGGTGGAAACACTAATGTAATAAATTGGCCGGCGTGGCGATTGCGGCCGAATAGAGAAGGAACGGGTAAATGACCATCAAGCTGCAAAAGCCAGACATCACCGAGCTGAAACCTCGGATCACCGTATTCGGCGTCGGTGGTGGCGGCGGCAATGCTGTCAACAACATGATCACCGCCGGCCTCCAGGGCGTCGATTTCGTCGTCGCCAACACGGACGCCCAGGCGCTGACCATGACCAAGTCGGATCGCGTCATCCAGCTCGGGGTCAATGTCACCGAAGGTCTCGGCGCCGGTTCGCAGCCGGAAGTCGGCCGCGCCGCCGCTGAAGAATGCATCGACGAGATCGTCGATCACCTGAACAGCACGCATATGTGCTTCGTCACCGCCGGCATGGGCGGCGGCACCGGCACCGGTGCTGCCCCGGTCGTCGCGCAGGCCGCCCGCAACAAGGGCATCCTCACGGTCGGCGTCGTCACCAAGCCCTTCCACTTCGAAGGCGCCCGCCGCATGCGTCTGGCCGAGCAGGGCATCCAGGAACTGCAGAAGTCGGTCGATACCCTGATCGTCATCCCGAACCAGAATCTCTTCCGCATCGCCAACGACAAGACGACCTTCGCCGACGCCTTTGCCATGGCCGACCAGGTTCTCTATTCGGGCGTCGCCTGCATCACCGACCTGATGGTGAAGGAAGGTCTCATCAACCTCGACTTCGCCGACGTCCGTTCGGTCATGCGCGAAATGGGCCGCGCGATGATGGGCACCGGTGAAGCCTCCGGTTCGGGCCGCGCCATGCAGGCCGCCGAAGCCGCGATCGCCAACCCGCTGCTCGACGAAACCTCGATGAAGGGTGCTCAGGGCCTGTTGATCTCGATCACCGGCGGCCGTGACCTTACCCTGTTCGAAGTCGACGAAGCCGCGACCCGCATCCGCGAGGAAGTCGATCCGGACGCCAACATCATCCTCGGCGCCACCTTCGACGAATCGCTCGAAGGCATCATCCGCGTCTCCGTCGTCGCCACCGGCATCGACCGTGCACTCAACCAGGCCGGCGGCGACGGCAATGTCGACTTCCGCCAGGTTTCCAAGCCGATTATCCGTCCGTCCGCGGCCGTTGCTCCGGCACCGGCCGCAGTCCAGCCTGCCGCAACGATGCAGGCCCCCAAGACCGCCGTCGATCCGATCGCGCAGACCATCCGTGCCGCCGAAGTGCAGATGGAGCGCGAGCTGGAAATCTCCATGCAGTCCACGCAGATGCAGCAGCCGGTCGCAAGCCAGCCGGTTGCCCAGGTCGAAGACGCCTTCCGTCCGCAGAGCAAGCTCTTCGCTGGTGCGGCTCCGGCCGAAACCCCGATGGTAACCCGCGCTGCCCCGGTCCAGGTCCAGCAGCCGGTCGTTCACGCGCCGGCTTCCGCTCCGATTATCAGCCAGCCGATCGCCCAGGCCCAGCCGGTCCTGCGCCAGGAGCCGATGGCCCCGATCATCCGCCCGGCCGCCGAACAGCATGTTCGCATGCCGAAGGTCGAGGACTTCCCGCCGGTCGTGAAGGCCGAAATGGACCACCGCGTCGCGCCGGCCCAGTCGACGGAAGAGCGCGGCCCGATGGGCCTGTTGAAGCGAATCACCAATTCGCTCGGCCGTCGCGAGGAAGAGGACCAGGTAACGGCCGACATGACGGCGTCCGCGCCGAGTGCTGCCTCGCAGCAGCGCCGCCCGCTGTCGCCGGAAGCAAGCCTCTATGCGCCGCGCCGCGGCCAGCTCGACGACCATGGCCGTCCGGTTGCCCAGAGCCGTTCGCATGGCGAGGAAGACCAGCTGGAAATCCCGGCATTCCTGCGCCGCCAGTCCAACTGATCGCCGCATCGCCACACAGATTCGATGCCCGGGCCGCAAGCCCGGGCATTTGTGTTTCAACGCCTTCCTGCCGTGACGAATTTCTCTTTGTTTTCATTCGGTTGCTTTCGTTACAAATCGAAAGAAACAGTGATTTGAATGTCGCCCGTCGATCCGTATGAATGGGCCTTGAAGCGGCTGCTTTCAGCGCCGCGTTGATATTGAAGCCGGCCCGGTGATCTCGTTTGGAGTGTCCCGGAATGGCGAATGAGAAGGCGGAAATTTATGCCAATAGGATTGCTGGGGTTTCAGACCACGATTGCCGATAGTATCAGCCTGGCGGGTATCGGTGTTCATTCGGGGGCTCCGGTATCGATTACCTTCCATCCCGCCGAAGCGGATACGGGCATCGTTTTCCAGCGCATGCAGGATGACACGGTTGTCGCCGAAGTGCGGGCGGTGTCGTCGCAGGTCGGCAATACGGATCTCTGCACGGTGCTCGGCCGGATGCCGAATCACTCGATCGCGACCGTCGAACATGTCATGGCCGCACTTTACGCCATGGGCATCGACAATCTGCTGGTCGAGGTTCACGGCGCCGAGATGCCGATCATGGACGGCAGTTCCCAGGCCTTCATCGAAGCGATCGAGCAGACCGGCACGCGGGCGCTCGGCGTCAAGCGCCGCTACATCCGCGTCGTCAAGCCGGTGCGTATCGAGGCTGGCGGTTCCTGGTCGGAATTCCGCCCCTATGACGGCACCCGTTTCGAGATCGAGATCGATTTCGAAACGCCGTTGATCGGACGGCAGATGTGGAAGGGCGACCTGACCGCGCAGGTGTTCCGCGACGAGCTTTCCCGTGCCCGCACCTTCGGTTTCATGCGGGATGTCGAGCGGCTCTGGGCTGCCGGCTACGCGCTGGGCTCTTCGCTCGAAAATTCCGTCGTCATCTCCGACGACGATACGGTCATCAACATGGAAGGCCTGCGTTACCGCCATGACGAGTTTGTGCGCCACAAGGCGCTGGACGCCGTCGGCGACCTGGCGCTTGCCGGTGCGCAGTTCATCGGCTGCTACCGCTCCTACCGCGGCGGCCACAAGATGAACGCCAATGCCCTGAAGGCGTTGCTCAGCGATCCGACCGCCTATGAAGTGGTGGAAACCCGCATGCCGCGCCAGCGCGTCGGCGCGCGTGATTTCATCGCGATCAATGCGCCGGAATTTGCGCCCTGGTCCGCATAAGCATTCTTAACACTGTTTGAACGGCCGTCCCTCGGGGCGGCCTTTTGTTTTGGGGCCGCGGGATGCGCGGTTTGAGGCTCGTTTCCGATTCGCAAATCTTTTCCGGGCCTTGCGATGAGTGAAGAAATGGCGCGATGATCGATTTTGCCATAAAAATGCGTTAATGCCACATCATTGCGTTGCTCTCGGGATGCTTTTGTGGCTAGAAACGCCAGCAAGGGGCGGCGTTTCGCGGTCGCGACGACAAGTGGGATTTGTCCAGATGGATAGTGCGGGGTCTTTGATGATGAAGAAGGCAGCAAGAATTGTGGTCGCGTCCTTGCTGTTTGTCGGCACGGGAGCCCTCGTGGCCGGGTGCCAGACGGACCCCGACATCGACATCACCAAGCTCGGCGTCGAAACCGATCCGCCGGAAGTGCTCTACAATCAGGGTCTTGCCAACCTCAAGGCCGGCAACATCAACGAAGCCGGACGCAAGTTCGATGCGATTGATCGCGAGCATCCGTTCACCGACTGGTCGCGCAAGGCGCTGGTCATGTCGACCTTCGTCAAGTATCGCCAGACGCAGTACGACGAAGCGGTGACGGCCGGTACGCGCTACATGAACCAGTTTCCGCATTCCGCAGATGCCGCCTATGTGCAGTATCTGATCGGTCTTTCCTATTCCAAGCAGATCGTCGACGTGACGCAGGACCAGCGCGCTGCCGCCAAGACCATCGAAGCCATGCTGAAGGTCGTCAACGACTATCCGAAGTCGGAATATGTCGACGACGCGCAGGCGAAAATCCGCTTTGCCCGCGACCAGCTTGCCGGCAAGGAAATGCAGATCGGCCGTTATTACCTGGAACGCAAGGAATATCTGGCGGCGATTTCGCGCTTCCGCGTCGTGGTCGAGCAGTTCCCGAACACCAACCAGGTGGAAGAGGCGCTGGCGCGTCTGGTCGAGGCCTATTACGCCATGGGCATCGTGCAGGAGGCGCAAACCGCCGCCGCCGTTCTCGGTCACAACTATCCGGACAGCCAGTGGTATGCCGACAGCTTCAAGCTGCTGCAGAGCGGTGGCGTGGCGCCGCGTGAAAACAGCGGTTCCTGGATAGCGCGCGCCGGCAAGCGAATTCTGCTTGGAACCTGAGACCTGAAAGCCGATGCTCGTTCAGTTGTCGATCCGCGATATCGTCTTGATCGAACGGCTGGATCTGGCCTTCGAGACGGGGCTTTCCGTGCTGACCGGCGAAACCGGCGCCGGCAAATCCATCCTGCTCGACAGCCTGTCGCTGGCGCTTGGCGGCCGCGGTGACGGCGGCCTCGTCCGCCATGGCGAAGACAAGGGCCAGGTGACGGCCGTCTTCGACGTGCCGGCGGATCACGCCGTGCGCAAGCTGGTGCGGGACAACGGTTTCGACGACGACGGCGACCTGATCTTCCGGCGGCAGCAATCGGCGGACGGACGCACCAAGGCCTATATCAACGACCAGCCGGTCAGTGTGCAGCTGATGCGCCAGGCGGGCCAGATGCTGGTGGAAATCCACGGCCAACATGACGACCGCGCTCTGGTCGATACCAATGCCCACCGTCTTCTTCTCGATGCCTTCGCCGGTCTCAGCGACGAGGCGGTGGCGGTTGCGGGCTTTTACCGCAGCTGGAAGGACGCCGAGCGCAGCCTGCGAAAACACCGCGAAAAGGTGGAAAATGCGGCGCGCGAAGCGGATTACCTGCGCTCCTCGGTCGAGGAGCTGGAGGTGCTTGCGCCGAAGGACGGCGAGGAGGAGGAACTCGCCGAACGTCGCGCCCGGATGCAGAAATCCGAGCGCATTGCCGGCGACATTTCCGAAGCCAGCGAATTCCTGAACGGCAATGCCTCGCCCGTGCCGCATATCGCCTCGCTGGTGCGGCGGCTGGAGCGCAAGAGCCACGAGGCGCCGGGCCTGCTGGAAGAGACGGTAGCGCTGCTCGATGCGGCGCTCGACCAGCTGTCCAACGCCCAGATGGAAGTCGAGGCCGCCCTGCGGCGCACCGAGTTCGATCCGCGGGAGCTGGAGCGCGTCGAGGAGCGGCTGTTTTCGCTGCGCGCTGCGTCACGCAAATATTCCGTCCCCGTGACCGACTTGCCGGCACTGGCCGTGAAGATGATCGCCGACCTGGCCGAGCTCGATGCCGGCGAGGAGCGGCTGGCGCAACTGGACAAATTGCTGGGCGAGGCGAAGCAGGTTTTCGATACGGCGGCCCGTGCGCTTTCGGACAAGCGACGCCATGCGGCGGAGGCGCTTGCGGCCGCTGTCATGGCCGAACTGCCGGCGTTGAAGCTGGAGCGGGCGCGCTTCATGGTCGAGATCACCACCGATCCCGAAGAGGGCACGGCCGAGGGAATCGATGTCGTCGAATTCCATGTCCAGACCAATCCCGGCACGCGTCCCGGGCCGATCATGAAGGTGGCGTCGGGTGGCGAGCTGTCGCGCTTCCTGCTGGCGCTGAAGGTGGCGCTCGCCGATCGCGGCTCGGCGCCGACGCTCGTCTTCGACGAAATTGACACTGGCGTCGGCGGGGCGGTGGCCGATGCCATCGGCCAGCGGCTGAAGCGGCTTTCCGCACGGGTGCAGGTTCTCTCCGTGACGCATGCGCCGCAGGTGGCGGCCCGCGCCGCCACGCATTTCCTCATCTCGAAGGGACCGGCCGGCGGCAATTCCGACAAGATCGCCACACGCGTCGCCACCATGGCGCCTTCGGACCGCACCGAGGAGATCGCCCGGATGCTGGCCGGCGCTTCTGTCACGGATGAGGCGCGTGCGGCGGCAAAACGCCTGCTTTCGGGCGGCGGCTAGGCGTTCGCGGTGCGCCGCGGCATCATCCTTTGCAATTGCCGGCGGCTCCCTTTCAATCGCAGAATTTTGCTCTAAAACCTTTCCAGATTGTCCGGAGTGAGACCCCATGCCGACCGAAACCATCGCCGTCGAAGACCTGACGCCCGAGCAGGCCGCAGCCGAGCTGGAGCGTCTGGCAAAAGAGATCGCCCATCACGACGAGCTCTATCACGGCAAGGATGCGCCGGAGATCAGCGATGCCGACTATGACGGGCTGAAGCGCCGCAACGAGGAGATCGAGCAGCGGTTTCCGGAGCTTTTGCGGGCCGACAGCCCCTCCCTGCACGTCGGGGCGGCGCCGTTGCCGACCTTCGCACCGATCACCCATTCGCGGCCGATGCTGTCGCTCGACAACACGTTTTCCGACGAGGACGTGCGCGATTTCATCGGTTCCGTCTATCGTTTCCTCGGCCGGCTTCCGGACGGTTCGATTGCCTTTACCGCCGAACCGAAGATCGACGGGCTGTCGATGTCGATCCGCTACGAGGGCGGCAGGCTGGTGAATGCCGCCACCCGCGGCGACGGCACGACGGGCGAGAACGTCACGGAAAACATCAAAACCATCCGGGAGATCCCCAACGTCCTGCCGGCTGGCGCGCCCGACGTCGTGGAAATCCGCGGCGAAGTCTACATGGCGAAAAGCGACTTCCTGGCCCTCAACGAGCAGATGGTCGCCGAGGGCAAGCAGACCTACGTCAACCCGCGCAACACCGCGGCGGGATCGCTGCGCCAGCTCGACGCCAAGGTGACGGCGAGCCGCAAGCTGCGGTTCTTCGCTTATGCCTGGGGCGAAATGTCAGAAATGCCGGCGGATACGCAGTTCGGCATGGTGCAGGTGTTCAAGGACTGGGGGTTTCCCGTTAATCCGATGATGAAGCGGCTCAGCTCCGTCGAGGAGATCCTGGCGCATTATCACGAGATCGGCCTGGCCCGGCCCGGCCTCGACTACGACATCGACGGCGTCGTCTACAAGGTCGACCAGCTGGCGCTGCAGGAGCGTCTCGGTTTCCGCTCGCGCAGCCCGCGCTGGGCGACGGCGCACAAGTTCCCGGCCGAGCAGGCATTTACCACCGTCGAGGGCATCGACATCCAGGTCGGCCGCACCGGGGCGATGACACCCGTCGCGCGGCTGACGCCGGTGACCGTCGGCGGCGTGGTGGTGACCAATGCGACGCTGCACAATGCCGATTACATCGAGGGCATCGGCAACGGCGGCGAGCGCATCCGCGAGGAAGGGCACGATATCCGCATCGGCGACACGGTGATCGTCCAGCGCGCCGGCGACGTCATCCCGCAGGTGCTGGATGTGGTGATGGAGAAGCGGTCGGCAGATGCCGCGCGTTATGATTTCCCGAAGCGCTGCCCGGTGTGCGGCAGCCACGCGGTGCGCGAACGCAATGAAAAGACCGGCAAGCTCGATTCGGTGACACGCTGCACCGGCGGTTTCGTCTGCCGGGCGCAGGCGACGGAACATCTGAAACATTTCGTCTCGCGCAATGCTTTCGATATCGAAGGGCTGGGCGCAAAGCAGGTCGATTTCTTCTTCGAGGCGGACGATCCGGCTTTGTCGATCCGCACCGCCCCCGACATCTTCACGCTGAAACGCCGGCAGGAGGCTTCGCTCACAAAGCTCGAAAACATCGACGGTTTCGGCAAGGTCAGCGTGCGCAAGTTATACGATGCGATCGACGAACGGCGCAGCATCGCGCTGCACCGGTTCATCTATGCGCTCGGCATCCGCCATGTCGGCGAAACCACCGCCAAGCTCCTGGCGCGCTCCTACGGCACCTATGAAGCGCTGCAGGCGGCGATGGCGGAGGCAGCCGACTTCAGCGGCGATGCCTGGACCGATCTCAACAATATCGAGGGCATCGGCGAGGTCGTGGCGCGCGCCATCGTCGAATTCTTCAAGGAGCCGCGCAACACCGAGGTCATCGGCAAGCTGATTGCGGAAGTGACGCCCCAGACGGCGGAACAACCGGCCACGACGGGCAGTCCGGTTACCGGCAAGACAGTGGTGTTCACCGGCTCGCTGGAAAAGATGACGCGGGAGGAGGCGAAGGCCAATGCCGAGCGCCTGGGCGCCAAGGTGGCCGGTTCGGTATCGAAGAAGACCGATATTCTTGTCGCCGGACCGGGCGCCGGCTCCAAGCTCGCCAAGGCGGCGGAACTCGGCATCCAGACGATGGACGAAGACGAGTGGCTGGCCCTCATCGGCGGCTGAGGTTTTTGGCATTTGTGGCGATCGCTTTTGGCGTGGTTTCGCCTTTCCCCTTCTCCCCGCGGAGAGAAGGTGGTCCGAAGGGTCGGATGAGGGGGAGGCCAGGAGTGCAGGTTTTGCCGTGTGACACCCCTTCATCCCGCTGCCGCGGCCTTCTCCCCGAGGGGAGAAGGGGGCAGGCGGCATCCCTTCATTCCGTATGCGATCGTCTCGGGAGGTTGACCTTCTTGCATTGCCGTGGCCCATGCCTATCTACAGGGCGTCACCGATAAGGAGGGGCCGTTCATGGGAATAGTTTTTCGCCGCGTTGCCGTTGCGTTCGCTTCGCTGGTTTGCCTTGCTCTTCCCGCCCGGGCGGAAGTGGTGGGAGAGGTCGGCGTCGACTGGATCGGCAACGATATCATCGTCGAAGCGGTGGCGGATCCGAAGATTTCCGGCGTGACCTGCCATGTCACCTATTTCGAGCGCGGCATCATCGATCGCCTGAAGAACGGCAACTGGTTCGAAGATCCCTCCAACAACTCCATCGCCTGCCGCCAGACGGGGCCGATCACCATCGGCAACATCGACCTGTCGAAGGATGGCGAGGAGGTGTTTCGCGAAGGCATGTCGCTGATCTGGAAATCGCTGGTCGTCAACCGCATCTACGACAAGACCAACGACACGCTGATCTATCTGGTTCATACCCGCGAACTCACGGATGGCTCCGCCAAGATGGCGATTTCGACCATACCGCTCTACAATCAGCCGGTGGAATGGAAAAACGGCAAGCCCTGAGGGCCGCCGCAGCGTTCGAACCAAAAATGGTCGCGCAACGGCTTCGAAATCACGAATTTTTCATCGCCGCTGTTCTTTTCCTGCAATTCATACTGATGCAAACTGCGGCTGGACACCGGCATGTCGTGCTAAAGTTGTTCTGTTTTCGCGACCTGTTCTTGTCTTGCCCCATTGGCCTGGTGGTTCAACCCCATCCGTCAGCACCAATCACAGCCCTGGACGCCGTTCGCGTCCGGGGCATGTGATCTTTCCTATTCGACATAAAACACGTTCGATCCATCGCTATCCTGGCCGACGGCAATGACGTTGATCACGTCAATATTCTGGTCGCGCAGTTGCGCTACCGCCAGCGGATCGTCGTTCAGAACTTTTCGCGCCCTGTTGACCTCGACAAGGTTCTGCGCCCTCTGTTCGATCAATCGGCGCTTCGGGTCGTTGCGGTCGAGATCGGCAACGAAGATGACGCTGAAAAGGGTAGGCGCAATCGAGCCCGTCGTCATGGCATCCGTGCCCGGTATGGTCTGATCCGCTATCGCTGCCCCCAGCCTCGGACCCTTGGGATCGGCCGCGTGCGCGCTTCCGCCGGCGGCGGAAAGGGTGAGTAGGACGGAAAGCGCTGCAGAGATGGTCTTCATGACCGTGGTCCTTGCCGGTTCGAGCGGAGTCAACCGATGAAACGCGCGGAACCTGAGGTTGTTCCGCGGGTCTTAACCAATTGGCAAGGAATTTCGGCATGCCTGTCCCGCAAACGCCTTCGGCCGCCCCGTCGAGGACGAGGCGGCTGACCGGGAAGGTCTGCAGGAAGGCTTTTTAAGCGGCTTGCGCCAGCTCGTCGGCGATGACCGTGTCGAGGTTGAGGAAGCAGACCATGGTCTTTTCCAGGGCGACGATGCCGCGGCAGAAGGCGCGCTGGGCTTCCGGAATGATTTCCGGCGCCGGCTGCAGGTCTTCGCTGCGGATGGTCATCATGTCGGAGACCTGTTCGACCAGCAGGCCGACGAGCTTGCCGGCGATGTCGGTGACGATGATCGCCGAGCGCTCGGACGGCTCGGTCATCTTCATGCCGAGGCGGCAGGCCATGTCGATGACCGGGATCACCGCGCCGCGCAGGTTGATGAGGCCGAGCACGTAGGGCGGGGTATGCGGCATCGGCGTCACCGGTGCCCAGCCGCGGATCTCGCGGATGGCCATGATGTCGATGCAGAATTCCTGGTCGCCGAGGTGGAACGATACGATTTCGAGATAGGCTCCCGACTGCTTGATGGCGTTGGACATGATCAGAACTCTTCCCATTCTTCGCTGACCGCCGCAGGCGCGGGCTTGCGGGCGGCATTGCCGTTGCTGAAAGTCCCCGCAACCCTGTTGAGCAGGGCCTTTGCGGGGGACGGTGTCGGACGCGAGGCGGCGGTGGCCGGTCGCGGCATCTGTGCGGAGGAAGCTCCGCCGCCGATATTGAACTGGCCGATCAGGTGGGCCAGGTTTTCCGCATCGCTGGCCAGGGTGTGGCTGGCGGCGTTGGTCTCTTCGACCATGGCGGCATTCTTCTGCGTCGCCTGGTCCATCTGGCTGACGGCGGTGTTGATTTCCGAAAGCCCGACGGACTGCTCGCGCGCGGAAGTGACGATCGACTGCACGTGGTCGTTGATGCGCAGCACGTTCTCGCCCATCTTGTTCAGGGATTCGCCGGTGGCAGTGACCAGCTGCACGCCGCTGTTGACTTCGGTGCTGGATTTGCCGACCAGCGTCTTGATGTCCTTGGCAGCCGTTGCGGCGCGGCCGGCGAGTTCACGCACTTCCTGGGCGACGACGGCGAAACCCTTGCCGGCTTCGCCGGCGCGGGCGGCCTCGACACCGGCATTGAGGGCGAGAAGATTGGTCTGGAAGGCGATTTCGTCGATGACGTTGATGATCTTGCCGATTTCCCGCGAGGCATCCTCGATGCGCTCCATGGCCGCCATCGCGTCGCTGACGATCTTGTCGGACTTTTCCGAATCGCGCTTGATCTCGTCTACCATGTGGCTCGCCTCTTCGGCGCGAACCGTGGCGCTGCGGACGGTGGCGGTGATCTGGTCGAGCGCGGCCGAGGTTTCCTCCAGGGATGCGGCCTGCTGCTCCGTGCGGCGGGCGAGATCGTCGGCGGAGACACGCATCTGACGGCTGTTTGCCTCGATCGAGGTGCCGTTTTCGCGGATTTCGATCAGCACCTGGCGAAGCCGCGCGGTCGTCCGGTTGAAGTCGGCGCGCAGCTGTTCGAAATCGGTGCGGAACGGATTGTCGATGCTGACGGTGACATCGCCTTCGGAAAGACGGTTCAGCGCATTCGCCAGCGCATCGACGACCGCCTTGATGGCCTTTTCTTCGGCACGCCGTTCGGCATCGCGGATTTTCTGCTCGCTTTCGTCGCGGCGGCGATTGTTGTCCGCCTGCTGCTCCAGCGACAGCTTCTCGACGGCTGCCAGGCGGAAGACTTCCGTGGCGCGCGCCATGTCGCCGATTTCGTCGCCGCGGCTGGTTTCGGAGACCGGCCTCGTCGTGTCGCCATCGACGATCTGCTGCATGCTCTGGCGGACGGCGGAGATGCCGCGGCGCAGCGATCCGCCATGGTATTTCTGCAGCGCCGTCATGGTCAGCAGGGCGATGAGGCCGAAGGCCAGCTGATAAAGCAGCGCCGAACTCGAGATCGCCTCGGCGTCGGCGACACTTTTCACCACCAGCTTGCCGCCGTCGGTGGACAGGGTTTTCAGAACCGCGCCCATGCGCGCGCCGGCGCCGTCGACTGCGTCATCGAGCTTGCCATATTCCTCGACGGGCGCGCCCTTCTCGACCATGGATTTCAGATCGACGGCGATGGCCTGTTGCAATTGCTTGAGATCGGCTTCGTAGGTGCCGACGAGCGCTTCCGCGCCGAGGTCTGCTGCGAGATCGCGCAGGATCTGCCGACCGTCGGAAAGGGTGCTGATCGAGGCCTGGATGGTCTGCATCCGTTCGGGCTGGATCGTCTTCTCGTCGCGGTCTATGATCGTGTCCATCGCCGCCAGCACGAGCTCGAGATTGGCGGTCCGCATTTCGTTGACGATGCCGACGCTGGTCTGGATGGTGTTGGCGCGGTCGAGGGCGGTGTTGACCTGGCTGTTCTGATACCAGCCGACAACAATCACGGAGCCGAAGCCGATGATCGCCGCGACGCTGAGCGACAACAGGCGCTGGCGCACGGACAATGTTTTTTCAATGCTGCTCGTCGACATGTGTTGTCTTGCCCCCGCGGCACCGTACACCGCTCTTCCGCAACCCCGAATTCACCCATGCGGAGGCCGGCAACAGCCGGCAGACATCATGTCAGGCAGTTGGAAGACCGCTAACGCACTCCAAAATTCTCAAAAATTGCTTAAACCTTCGCTAACGATATTCGCACCGGCAGCCGGAATGTCTGCAGATGACGCATGTTTACTTGCTGGATGATGCAATCGAGACAAATCCGCGCGGGCCGGCAGATAACGCGGAACTTGATTTGCCTCCCGGCGGGAGACGCGATATCTGGCGGCAAAGGGCGCATCTGGGCGCCGTGATCGCGGGGATTGGCATGAAAACCGTACGCATTATCCTTTGGGCCGCTGTCGTGGTGCTTGCCGGCGTGCTCGGCTGGCTGACGCTGGAAATGACGCGCTCGAAGCAGGAACTGGCGGACGGCCCGTTCGGCGTGCCGTTCCAGCTCGTCGCCCAAGATGGCCAGCCGATCACCGAGCAGGCGTTGCGCGGCAAGCCGACCGCTCTGTTCTTCGGCTTCACCCATTGCCCTGAAGTCTGCCCGACGACGCTTTACGAACTGGACGGTTGGCTGGCCAAGGTCGATCCGGATGGAACGAAGCTGCAGGCCTACTTCATCACCGTCGATCCGGAGCGCGACACGCCGGAACTTCTCGGCCAGTACATTTCAAACGTGTCCGGCCGTATCAAGGGGATCTCCGGTTCGCCGGACAAGATCGCCGAGGTGATCAAGGGTTTCCGGGTCTATGCCAAGAAGGTGCCGCTCGACGAGAAGGATCCGAACGGCGACTACACCATGGACCACACGGCCTCCGTCTTCCTGCTCGATTCGCAGGGTCGATTCTCCGGCACCATCGCCTATCAGGAAAATCCCGATACGGCGGTGAAGAAGCTGGAGAACCTTGCCGCGAAGGGATAGGGCAAGGTCCAGCAAAAATGCGCAGCGGTTTTGCGTCCGGAATTGCGTAGAACAAAATGCTCTGGACCGCGATTGCGGTCGGGGGGCGTTTGCCGCTAAAGACGGCGGTGAAGATCGCAAATCCGAGAAAGTGACCGACCGCCGTGGATATTCGCCTCTACGTTACGACGACCGAAAAGCGGGCCGGAGAGGTCCTCGACCTTATGAGCGAGGTTTTCGGCGAGGAAGATCTGGCGATCGCCACGACGGAAATCGACGAGAAGCGCGATATCTGGGAAGCCTCCATCTATATGATGCTGGATGAGGAGGCCGATGTCCGCGCCCGGCTGGACGCCATGGTGGCGGGCAGTTTTGCCGACCTGTCGATCATGCGCGAAGTCATCCCCGACATCGACTGGGTGGCGAAGTCGCTGGAAGGCCTGAAACCGGTAAGGGCAGGGCGTTTCCTCGTGCACGGCTCGCATGACCGCGACAAGGTTTCCATCAACGACATCGGCATCGAGATTGATGCCGGCCAGGCTTTCGGCACCGGCCATCACGGCACGACGGCCGGCTGCCTGGAGGTGATCGAGACGGTGATGCGCGCCCGCACGGTGCGCAATGCGCTCGATCTCGGCACTGGCAGCGGCGTGCTCGCCATTGCGGTGCGCAAGCTCCGGCACATTCCGGTGCTGGCGACCGACATCGATCCCATCGCCACCCGCGTCGCCCGAGAGAACGTGCGCCGCAACGGCATCGCCAACGGCATCACCACCGAAACAGCGCCGGGTTTCCATTCGGATGCCTTTCGCCGCCACGGCCCGTTCGACCTGATCATCGCCAACATCCTGGCGCGGCCGCTGATCAGGATGGCGCCGCAGCTTGCCGCCCATCTGGCGCCGGGCGGTTCGGTGATCCTGTCGGGGATTCTGGCGGCGCAACGCTGGAAGGTTCTGGCCGCCTATAACGGCGAACATCTCCGCCATGTCCGCACCATCTGGCGCAACGGCTGGGTGACCATCCATCTCGATCGGGCCGGGTGACAGGGGTTTCAGGGAGCCTGAAAAAGCAAAAGGCGGTGCCAGTGGCACCGCCTGCCGATCAGTCTGACCTGATCGTCGTCCGCGAGCCTTAGAGGAGGAGATGCTCGAGCGGACATCTAGCACCCTGAATACCCGATCGGAGGAGGGAGGAGGAGTGACCGACCGGATATTTCGCTCAGGGCGCGTAGCTCTTTCGCTTTTTTTCGAATGAGGTTCGTTCGAACCCCTTTCGTTGCCGCGCACTATACTCAGATTTTTTTGTCTGCCCAGAGGCAATCCCACATGGATGCCATGCGTCTGTTGCATATGTAATGCAGCGCCTGCTGATATGCCTATGCCGGCGGTGGCGGTCATTTGGCCTTTCCGCCCTTGCTTCGGCCGGATAGTATGCTGCGGTTTGGAATCGTTCAGCACAATTGGAAAGCCGCCATGTTTCAGTCTTTCGAGGTCACATCCACGCCCCAGTTCGGTCGCGAGCGGGTGGAGGCTTTGCGCGCCACCTTCGACGAACTCGGCATCGACGCTTTCCTGGTGCCGCGTGCCGATGAATATCAGGGCGAATATGTGCCGGCGTCGTCCGAGCGCCTGTCCTGGCTGACGGGTTTCACCGGATCGGCGGGCGTGGCGCTGATCGGCCGCGGGCAGGCGGTGGTTTTCGTCGACGGTCGTTATGTCACCCAGCTCGCCGAACAGGTGGACGGCGCGGTGTTCACTGGCGGGGACCTGGTCGGCGAGCCGCCGCATCTCTGGATCAAGAAGCATGCTCCCAAGGGATTCCGGCTGGGCATCGATCCGTGGCTGCACACCGGCGCCGAAGTGCGGCGCCTGGAAAAAGCGCTCGACGATATCGGTGGCGCGCTCGTCTTCCTGAAATACAATCCGCTCGATCGCCTGTGGGTCTCGCGTCCGGCCGAACCGCTGGGAGCGGTGACGATCCAGAATCTCGGCGAGTCCGGCGTGCTGGCGGCCGAAAAGATCGGCGCCATTGCCCATGACCTCAAGCAGAAGAATCTTGCGGCAGCGCTGATCACCGATCCGTCGTCGGTTGCCTGGATCTTCAACATCCGCGGCAAGGACGTGCCGCATACGCCGCATCCGCTGGCGCGCGCCATCATCCATGCCGACGGCAAGCCCGAACTTTTCCTCGATAAGCGCAAGACCAATATCGAGGCGGAAGCCTATCTCGCGCAGCTCAGCCATCAGGTGGCGCCGGATACGCTGGAAAAACGTCTCGCTGCCGTTGCGGCCGACGGTGCCCGCATCCTCGTCGATCCCGACCTGACGCCTTTCGCTTTGGCTGAACTGATCCGCGCCAAGGGCGGCGAGGTGGTCGAAGGCAACGATCCGGCCAAGCTGCCGCGCGCCTGCAAGAACCTTGTGGAGCTCAACGGTTCGGCGGCGGCGCATGTGCAGGACGGCGCGGCGATGGTCGAGTTCCTCGCCTGGCTGGAGGATACCAAGCCCGGCACGATCACCGAGATCGATGCGACGAAGAAGCTGGAAGAGGTGCGAGGCCGCGTCGGCCAGGCGATGCAGAATCCGCTGAAGGACATTTCTTTCGATACGATCGCCGGCGCCGGCGAGCATGCGGCGATCATGCATTACCGCGTCACCGTCGATACTGACCGCTTCATCGCGCCCGGCGAGCTTTTCCTGATCGATTCCGGCGCGCAATACATCAACGGCACGACCGACATCACCCGCACCGTGGCTATCGGCGCCGTCGATCACGAGCGCAAGCGCTTCTTCACGCTGGTGCTGAAGGGCATGATCGCCATTTCGACAGCCCGCTTTCCCAAGGGAACGCGCGGCTGCGACCTCGATCCGCTCGCCCGCATCAACCTGTGGAAGGCCGGAGCGGATTTCGCCCATGGCACCGGCCACGGCGTCGGCTCCTATCTCTCGGTGCATGAGGGGCCCCAGCGCATCTCGCGGCTTTCGACGCAGGAACTGCTGCCCGGGATGATCCTTTCCAACGAGCCCGGTTATTACCGCCCCGGCAGTTTCGGCATCCGCATCGAGAACCTGATCTATGTGCGCGAGGCGGAAGATGTCGATGGCGGCGACCAGCCGATGCTGGGCTTCGAGACGTTGACCTATTGCCCCATCGACCGCAATCTCATCCTGCGGGAGCTTTTGACCTTCGACGAAGTGCACTGGATCGATGCCTACCATGCGAAGACGCATGAAACGTTGTCGCCGCTGATCGAGGATCACGCGGTGCGCAGCTGGCTGCAGCAGGCGACCCGGCCGCTCAATTGAGGATGTGACGGAACCCCATGACGACCAGCCAGCCAATGGCCAGCATCGGCATGGCCGAGAATCGCAGGCCGATCACCAGGGCGACGGCCATCGCCACCTTGACTTCGATGCCGCCGGCGAAAAACGCCGGCGCCACGAGCGTGGTCAGCACGGCGGCGGGGACGGCGTTCAGGGCGGCGTCGAGCCGTGGCGGGATGCTTTTCAGCCGGGTGATCAGCACATAGCCGCCGATGCGCGTCGCGAAGGTGGCGACGGCGCAGAGCAGGATGAGGATGACCATGTCGCTGTTGAACAGGTTTTCCATCGGCCTACGCCTCCTGTTCCGCTGACTGGGCAGCGGCTGCCTGCTTGTCGACGGGCAGCAGGGCGGCAAGCACGATACCGGCGATGGCGCCGATGCTGACATGCCAGGGCGAACCGACGAATTGCAGCGCCAGTACCGAGGCGATGGCGCTGACGGCGACGATGGGGATGAAGTTCGGCTTCCTGCGGAACCCCATGACCAGCGCCATGAAATAGATCGGCAGCAGCACGTCGAGGCCGATGATTTTCGGATCGCCGATCAGCCTGCCGGAAACGCCGCCGAGCGCCGTCATTACCAGCCAGGGAAAATAGATGATCACGGCAAAGCCGGCATACCAGGCGAAGGTCACCTTGCGGCCGGTTTCGCCGCGCTGCACCGTCTGGGCGAATTGCGGATCGGTCAGCACATAAAAGGTCAGGAATTTTTCCAGCGGCGAAAAATGCCGGATGAAGCGGGCGATCGCCGCCGAATAGAGGATATGGCGGAAGTTCACCGCCAGCACGGACAGGACGATCAGCCAGGGCTGTACCTTGTGGCCGAACAGCTCGATGCCGACGAGCTGGCTGGCGCCGGCAAACACCGTGGCGCTCATCAGCGTCGCTTCGGCGATCGTCTGGCCGTTGGCGACGGCGACGGCGCCAAAAAGGGCGCCGAACGGCGCTGCCGAGACCATGACGGGAAACCCGCCGCGCAGGCCTTCCATAAATTCCGATCTGTCCATGAACCGCTTTCCCTGAAGATCAGGCAGCCTTAATGCGATGCGCTTGTTGCCGCAATCAAATATGGCTTATGGATCGATTGATTCCATTGAAGCATCGCGCTGTCCGCGCGGGGAGGAGGCTCATGAAGGTCGAGATTGGCAAGCCGGCGAAAGCGCTGCTGGTCGCGCGCATCCGCGATTATTTCGACGACGAACTCGGCCAGGAGATCGGCGCATTGCCGGCCGAACTGCTGCTCGATCTCATGTCGGAGCTGATCGGCCCTTATCACTACAATCAGGGATTGCGCGACGCGCATCAAACGTTCATCGCCAAGATGGACGACGTGGCGGATGCCGTCTATCTGCTCGAAAAGCCGGTGGAGGAGCGGCGGTAGCCGGCCTACTTCTTCACCTGGAACGTATGCTCCGGCCCCGGGAAGCGGCGCTCCTTGACCTCGCGGGCATACTCTTCCGCGGCCTTCGAGACGATCGGGGCCAATTCGGCGAAATGTTTGACGAAACGCGGCTTGAAGTCGTTGAACAGGCCAAGCATGTCGTCGGAGACAAGCACCTGCCCGTCGCAGGCCGGCGAGGCGCCGATGCCGATGGTCGGGATGGCGATGGTTTCGGTGATCTCGCGGGCCAGCGGTTCGACCGTGCCTTCGATGACGATGGCAAAGGCGCCGGCCTCGGTGATGGCGCGGGCGTCGCGGCGGATCTTGGCCGCCTCCTTGTCCGAACGGCCGAGCGAGCGGTAACCGCCTGTCGTGTTCACCTGCTGCGGCATCAGCCCGACATGGCCGAAGACCGGAATGCCGCGGCTGGTGAGGAAGACGACCGTTTCGGCCATTTCCTCGCCGCCTTCCAGCTTGACGCCGTCGCAGCCGGTTTCCTTGAGGATGCGCGCGGCATTGCGGAAGGCCTGTTCCCTGGATTCCTGGTAACTGCCGAAGGGCAAATCGACGATGACGCAGGATTTTTTGGCGCCGCGCATAACCGCCTGGCCGTGGGCGATCATCATCTCCATGGTGACGCAAACGGTGCTGTCCAGGCCGTAGAGCACCATGCCGAGCGAATCGCCGACCAGCAGCAGGTCGCAATGCGGATCGAGCAGCCGGGCGATCGGCGTCGTGTAGGCGGTGAGCGAGACGATGGGACGCTCGCCCTTCAGGGCGGTGATGGCGGCGGGGCTGAGGCGCCGCTGGGCTCCGACGGCGCTCATCTCAGGCGGCCCGGTGGGTTTCGGCCAGCGACCTGCCGATCAGGCAATTGTCGAGCAGCTTCGTCTTGCCGATGCGGATGTAGAGCAGCACCAGCGCCGGACGGTCGCCGATGGTCTCGATTTCTTCCAGCGTATCGGGATCGCGCAGTGCGACGACTTCGGGATCGGCCAACGGTTCGGTGGCGACGAAACGCCTGAGCGCATCCTCGAAGGCGGCAACGTCGCGCAGGCCACTGCGATAGAGACGTTCGGCCTCCGCCAGCGTTTTCGGCACGATCACCGCCGCGGCGCGCTCCGGCGCATTCAGGTAGACGTTGCGCGAGGAGCAGGCGAGGCCATCGGCCTCGCGCACCGTCGGCACCGGCACGATGCGCACCGGCTGCGCCAGGTCTTCGACCATGCGGCGGATGACGACGACCTGCTGGTAGTCCTTTTCGCCGAAATAGGCCTTGTCGGGCTGCGCGATGTTGAACAGCTTGGTGACCACGGTGGCGACGCCGGCGAAATGGCCGGGCCGGACGGCACCTTCCAGCTCGGCGCCGAGCGACGGCACGTCGACCACCGTCTCCATCGGCCGCGGATACATGTCCTCGACACCGGGGGCGAACAGGAAATCCACCTTGGCGGCGCGCAGCATGGCGGCGTCGCGCTCGAGGTCGCGCGGATATTTGGCGAGGTCCTCATTGGCGCCGAACTGCAGCGGATTGACGAAGATGGAGACGACGGTGACGTCGTTGTCGGCGCGGCTGCGGGCGACGAGCTGCATGTGGCCGACATGGAGGTAACCCATGGTCGGCACCAGGCCGATCGACCGCCCGGCGCGCCGATGAATGGCAAGACGTTCGCGCAGCGCAGCAATGCTGGTGATGATCTCCATGCCGGGTCCTCCGTCTTTGCGGCAGTGCGGCATAATCTCCCCGCAACACCGCTCATACCCCAAGAAATGCGGCTGTTTCCTAACCTGTGCAGTGCAAAAAGGCAATCGGCTTAATATCTATGCAAATGGGAGTGGGCGGCCTTGTTTTCAATGCGGCTAAAACAGGAAACCCCGCCTGGAAAGCGGCTGGCGCACGGGGGCAAACCGCCAAGGCCGTGCGTTGCGGCGGAGTGATGGACCGCGATGCAGACCAGATGGCTAAGCGCCGAGCACGGCCTTGCTGTCGGTGATCTCGACGCCGCCGGCGCGCATGTCGGCGATGGCGTCCGCCACGCCCTCGGCGGTGATGCCGCGGCTTGCATCCTCGATGAAGCGAATCTTGACGCCGGGCAGCATATCCGCCGCATCGAGCGCCGAAAACCTGACGCAATAGTCGGTCGCAAGGCCGCAGATATCCAGCTCCGTCACGCCCTTGCTGCGCAGGTAATCGGCAAGGCCGGTGAGGGCCGCCTGGTCGTTGTCGCGGAAGGCGGAATAGCTGTCGACGGCCGGGTTCTGGCCCTTTTGCTGCACATGGTCGATGGCCGAGGTTTTCAGGCCGGGATGGAACTCGGCGTCGCGGGTGCCCTGGACGCAATGATCCGGCCACATCATCTGCGGCTTGCCGGACAGTTCGCCCATGTCGAACGGCGCCTTGCCGGGATGGGCGGAAGCGAAACTGCCATGGCCGGCCGGATGCCAGTCCTGCGAGGCGACGATCAGGTCGTAGCGGCCGCTGTCGATCAGGCTGTTGGCGACAGGCACCACCTGGTCGCCCTCCGCGACGGGAAGGTTGCCGCCGGGGCAGAAACCGTTCTGGATGTCGATGAGCAGCAGGGCTTTCATGGGCGGTTTTCCTTCCGGCGGGACGACGGCTGCACGATGCCAAGATCGCGTCGCAAGATCAAGAACGTCGGCGGCGCAAAATTCCGCAGGCAAGCGCCGCTATTCCTGCTAGACCTCTACCATCGATATCCGACGAGCCAACGAAGCCATCATGACCGACATCACCTCGCTTTCCGCCCTCGACCTTTCCGCCGCCATCCACGACCGCAAGTTTTCCTGCCGCGAGGTCATGGCCGCCTGTCTCGACCGCATCGCCGCGATCAATCCGAAGGTGAACGCGATCGTCAGCCTGCGGGACAGGGATGCGCTGCTCGGCGAGGCGGCCACGGCCGATGCCGAACTGGAAGCCGGCCGTTCGCGTGGCTGGATGCACGGCATGCCGCACGCGGTGAAGGACCTGTCCGAGGCCAAGGGGCTGCCCTGCGTCTTCGGCTCGCCGATCTACCGCGATTTCGTGCCGGATTTCGACGATATCCAGGTCGAGCGCATCCGTGCGGCCGGGGCGATTATCATCGGCAAGACCAACACGCCGGAAATGGGACTGGGCTCCCATACCTACAATTCCGTCTTCGGGCCGACGCGCAATCCCTACGACCCGACGAAAAGCGCCGGAGGTTCGAGCGGCGGGGCTGCTGCCGCACTGGCCTTGCGGCTGGTGCCGGTGGCCGATGGCAGCGACATGATGGGGTCGCTGCGCAATCCGGCCGGCTTCAACAATGTCGTCGGCTTCCGCCCGAGTGTCGGGCGCGTGCCGGCGCTCGGCAACGAGCTGTTCCTCGGCCAGCTTGCCGTCAACGGGCCGATGGGCCGGACGGTGCGGGATGTCGCGGCGCTGCTTGCCGTGCAGGCCGGTTATGACGAACGCGATCCGTTGTCGCTGCCGTCGGAGGATTTTTCGATCGATCCGCTGCCAGATCTTTCCGGCGCCCGCATCGGATGGCTCGGCGACTACAAGGGTTACCTGCCGTTCGAGGACGGCGTGCTGGAGCTCTGCCGCCAGTCGCTGACCGTCTTTTCCGACATGGGATGCCATGTCGAAGACGTGACGCAAACCTTCGAAATGGGCCGACTCTGGGAAAGCTGGCTGGTCCTGCGTCACTTCCTTGTCGCCGGCGGACAGAAGGCCGATTATGCCGATCCGGAAAAACGCGCTTTCATGAAGCCGGAAATGATCTGGGAAATCGAGAACGGCCAGCGGCTTTCCGCCGCCGAGGTTCACGCCGCCTCCGGTGCGCGCAGCGACTGGTATCGTTACCTCTGCGATCTTTTTGCGGCCTATGATTTCCTGATCCTGCCATCGGCGCAGGTTTTCCCCTTCGATGTCACGCTCGATTGGCCGAAGGCGATTTCCGGGCGGATGATGGACACCTACCATCGCTGGATGGAGGTGGTGATCGGGCCGACCATGGCCGGGCTTCCTGTCGCCGCCATGCCCGCCGGTTTCGGCGGAAACGGGTTGCCGGCGGGCATCCAGATCATCGGGCGGCCGAGAGCGGACCGTGCGGTGCTGCAGGCGGCCGCAGCTTACGAAGCGCGGACGGCCTGGCTCGGCCGATTGCCGATTCTCGACGTGTAGTTGTATCTGCCGGTGATGCGAAGCGGCAAAATGTGATTTTTTGCGGGATTTTTGCCGGCAAGCATATTCCGTGCCGTTTTCATGACGCATTTACTGGATACGCAGCCGCATCGCCTGAAAGTACATCCGAATCTGAAGCTTGCACCTGCCCGGCATGCGTCGTGGTGGCAATGCTGTCTGTCGTCCTTCGGTATGGAGATGTCGCGCCGAGCGTGTACCAGGCCAGGACTTCCGGCGAATTGCCCACTCCGTTTAAAGGATTTGGTTACCATAGTTTGTCATTCTTCCCCCGAGTCGACGCGGCAGAAGAGCGCAAAGCGCATTGCCGGTCGCCAGTGTACCGGCCCCGGCGCGCAGCCCCACAAGGCGAGAGCCGGATCGAGTAATGCGTATTGGGTAACGAGTATCATGGCGTCCAGCGTCGAACAGTTCGGTCGATCCGAAACTTCATCAGTCGCAATTCGCCGGCGGAAACATGGCCGCCGGCTTCTGGGCGGGGTTATCACCGCCTGTGCCGGCATCGCCGCCGTTTCCTGGATGATGGCGACACTTGCCACGGTGCAGACCATGGCGACATCCCATGCTCCCGGTTCCGGAAATCGTCTGGAAGCGTCGCTGGCGTTGAACCCGATCATCCGGGCCATACCGGCAGAGCGCCGGGTTCAACCGAGCAAATTCTCGCGCATGCAACTGCCCCTGTCGGAAAAGATCGCCCAGAGCGGTCTCACCGCCGATGCCATCCGCTCGTCGCGGGAAAAGATGGCGGTGCTGGCGCGGCTCGATGTTTCGGGCGTGGAGAATAGCCGGGGCAACAAGCTGACGGCGGACGCCATCCGCTCGTCGCACACCCGCATGACGGCGGTGGCATCGATCAAGCCGGTGAAGCAACTTGTCGATACGACGCCGGTCGTGGCGGTGGCCGCGATCACCGGCTCGAAGATGGACAAGGGTTTTGCGGCCAGCGCCACGGCTGTCGTGCAGCCGATCCTGGCGACCGCGCTGGTCGAACCGACGGCGGTTCAGGGGGATATCCTGCCAAAGCCGTTCAACCTGGTTCTCGCAGATCCCGCGGCCACCATGACGGATCTGCCGGATTCGATTCCGCTGCCGGTGTCCCGTCCGGAAATCCAGGCGGAAGTCGAGATCCAGAAGCCTGAGAAGGACAAGGAAGACGGCAAGCGTCCGGGCAAGCGCGAGCTTGCCTATGCAAGACCGGATGCCTCCATGGATGACGACGACGATGCGGTCATCCCGCGCCGCAAGGGCAAGGTCGCCTACTACGATATCTCGGCAGGCGTGGTCTACATGCCGAACGGCGAGAAGCTGGAGGCGCATTCGGGCATCGGCGCCATGCGCGACAATCCGAAGTTCACGCATGTGAAAATGCGCGGGCCGACACCGGCCGGCACCTACCGCCTGTCGATGCGGGAAAGCCTGTTCCACGGGGTTGCCGCCATCCGCCTGACGCCGACCAACGGCATCGCGCCGCTCGGCCGTACCGGCCTGCTGGCCCACAGCTACCTCCTGAAGCGCCGCGGCGATTCGCATGGCTGCGTCGCCTTCGCCAACTATCCGAAATTTTTGAAGGCCTTCCAGCGCGGCGAAGTGGATACGATGGTCATCGTGCCGAAGATGGCCGGCTGGCGCTCGTTCACGGCTTCCGCCGACGACGGCAAGGCTGGCGAAAAGCGGCGCGCGCTGCGATAGTCGCAGCCCTCCGACAAGAGACAGTCGGGCGGGCTCAGGCCCGCTCGACAAATCCTTCCAGGACACGCTTCTGGCCGGCGCGGTCGAAATCGATGGTCAGCTTGTTGCCTTCGATCGCCGAAACATTGCCGTTGCCGAACTTGATGTGGAAGACCCGGTCGCCGACCGTGAATTTCGACGGCGTATCGCTGGTCGATTTCGCAACCAGTTCCCCCTCGATCGTGCGGCTTTTCGGGCCGCTTTCCCCATAACCGATCCGCTCCACCGCATGGCCGGAGCGCGTGCCCCAATTGTTGCGCGTCGCGTCGGTCTTGTTGGCCTGGGCGCGTTTCCAGCCGGGCGTCGAATAGGTGTTGGAGAAGGAATCGGCCTTGTCGAAGCGCGACTGGCCGTAACCGCCGCGGCCGCCATACCCGCCATAGGAACTGTCCGAGGCGGAGACATCGACATGCGCCGGCGGCAGTTCGTCGAGGAAGCGCGAGGGCAGGGTGGATTGCCAGAGACCGTGGATGCGGCGGTTGGAGACGAACCAGATGTGGCAGCGCCGCTTGGCGCGCGTCAGGCCGACATAAGCGAGGCGGCGTTCTTCCTCCAACCCCGAGCGGCCGCCCTCGTCGAGGGCGCGCTGGTGCGGGAACAGGCCTTCCTCCCAGCCGGGCAGGAAGACGGTATCGAACTCCAGGCCCTTGGCGGAGTGCAGCGTCATGATCGAGACGGCGTCGAGGTTTTCGTTCTGCTCGGCGTCCATGACCAGCGAGACATGCTCGAGGAAACCGCGCATGCTTTCGAAGGCCTCCATGGAACGGATCAGTTCCTTGAGGTTTTCCAGGCGTCCCGGCGCTTCCGCCGACTTGTCGTTCTGCCACATGGCGGTGTAGCCGCTCTCGTCGAGGATCTGCTCGGCGAGTTCGGTATGCGGCGTGTTTTCGAGAAGGCTCTGCCAGCGGCGGAAATCGGTGACGACGTCGAACAGCGCCTTGCGCGCCTTCGGCTTCAGTTCGTCCGTATCCATCAGCTCGGCGGCGGCGGCGAGCATCGGCGTGTCGCGGCCGCGGGCGTAGTCGTGAAGGGCGCGCACTGTCGTGTCGCCGAGGCCGCGCTTCGGGGTGTTGATGATGCGTTCCAGCGCCAGGTCGTCGGCCGGCTGGCAGACGAGGCGGAAATAGGCCATGGCGTCGCGGATTTCGAGGCGCTCGTAGAAGCGCGGGCCGCCGATGACGCGGTAATTCAGGCCGAGCGTGACGAAACGGTCTTCGAACTCGCGCATCTGGAAGGAGGCGCGCACCAGGATCGCCATGTCGTTGAGATTGTGCTTCTTGCCGTCGGCATCGCCGCGCTGCAGCCGCTCGATCTCCTCGCCGACGGCGCGGGCCTCCTCTTCCGAATCCCAGGCGGCATGGACGACGACCTTTTCGTCGTCGTCGTTGGCGCGTTCGGTGAACAGCGTCTTGCCGAGACGGCCCTCGTTGTGGGCAATCAGGTGGCCGGCGGCGCCGAGGATATGTTCGGTCGAGCGATAGTTGCGCTCCAGCTTGATGATGACGGCGCCTGGGAAATCCTTGTCGAAGCGCAGGATATTGTCCACTTCGGCGCCGCGCCAGCCGTAGATCGACTGGTCGTCGTCGCCGACGCAGCAGACATTCTGCGGCACGCCCTTCGGCCGCTGGGCGAGCAGCCGCAGCCACATATATTGCGCCGTGTTGGTGTCCTGGTATTCGTCGACGAGGATGTAGCGGAAGCGGGCGTGATAATCCTTCAGAATATCGGGATGGTTGCGGAAGATGCTGATCGGGTGCATCAGCAGGTCGCCGAAATCGCAGGCATTCAGCGTCTTCAGGCGGGCCTGGTAGGCGTGGTAAAGCTCGCGGCCCTTGCCGTTGGCGAAAGCCCGCGCATCGCCTTCCGGAATGTCGGCCGGGCCGAGGCCCTTGTTCTTCCAGGTATCGATCATGCCGGCGAACTGGCGGGCGGGCCATCTCTTGTCGTCGAGGCCTTCGGCCTGGATCAACTGCTTGATCAACCGGACGACGTCGTCGGTATCGAGGATGGTGAAATCGGACCGCAGGCCGACGAGTTCGGCATGGCGGCGCAGCAGCTTGACGCCGATCGAGTGGAACGTGCCGAGCCACGGCATGCCCTCGACCATCTCGCCGACGAGCACGCCGATGCGTTCCTTCATTTCACGCGCCGCCTTGTTGGTGAAGGTGACGGCGAGGATCTGCGAGGGATAGGCGCTGCCGGTGGCGAGGATGTGGGCGATACGGGTGGTCAATACCCGCGTCTTGCCGGTGCCGGCGCCGGCGAGCACCAGAACGGGTCCGTCCACTGTCTCGACGGCCTTGCGTTGCTCCGGGTTGAGGCCGTTCAGATAGGCGGCCGGCGGACGATTGCCGTCGCGGGCGGCCATGGCACGCGCCGCAATGCCGCCCGCCGGCTGCGGAGCCTGGACGGGTTGCTGTGGCCGGCGCGGAGCCTCGTCTGGCTCTTCGTCGAAGAAGGGAATATCGTCAAAACCGTTGCTCATGCGGCGTAATGTAGTGATTCGGGATTGAAAGGCCAGAACCCATGTTCTGGTTTCATTCCGATTCGCCGGTGCCTTCGGTGATTCTCACATCAAATCAAGCCGCTCTGCCTTTCCGCGACGGCAACAAGGATCGCTCCGCCCGGCAGAGGGGCCAAACGGACAGGTTTCGCCGTGCGCCGCCCTCTCATTCCATCTGCGATAGCGCTGCTGCCTCAGGCGAGCTCGGCGATCAGCGTGTCGATCTCTGCTGCCCAGGACGCGGTCCAGTCCTTCTTCGTCTCCTCGTCGAGCCAGGATCCCTCGATAGCGGTGAGGATCGACGTGCGGATGTCTGCCGGCGAGAAGCCGAGTGGCCCTGCCGCTTTTTCATATTCGCCGCCCAGATCGGTGAAGAACATCGGCGGGTCGTCGCTGTTGATCATCACCTTCAAGTCGAAATCCTTCATGCGCCGGATCGCGTGGTCGGGCGCAGACAGGTCGTGCCACGGCGAGGTGACGGCGCTGGTCGAGGGGCAGACGGTGAAAAGAATGCCTTCGTCGCGGCAGCGTTTCATCAGGTCCTCGTCATCGACGACGTGGTAGCCGTGGTCGATGCGCCGGACACCGAGAGAATCGATCGAGCTGCGGACGAAATCGGCGGGGCCGGTTTCGCCGGCATGGGCGGTGACATTGAGGCCGGCCTCGCGGGCACGGGCGAAGAGCGGGCCGTAGGGCTCCGGCGGGAAGGGCGCTTCGTTGAAATCGAGCCCGATGCCGATCAGCTTTTGGTCGCCGCGGACGAGAATCATGTCCAGAAGCTCTTCGCCGGCGGCGGGGCCGAGTTCGCGGTTCACGCCCGGTGCAGCGCGGCTGACGATGCCGAAATCGCGCTCCGCGTCGGCCATGCCGGCGGTGATGCCGTCCATCTGCGTATCGAAGGAGATGCCGTTTGGAAAATGCACCTGCGGCGAGAAGAAGAATTCGACGTAGCGGGCGTTGCTGCCGGCGCAGCTTTGCAGCATTTCATAGGTGATGCGGCGGTAGTCGTCGGCGGAGACGACGCTGTCGGAGACCGCCGTGTAGATCGCCAGGAATTCCTCCAGCGTCTCGTAGCGATAGAGGTCCTTGACCTCCTGGAAGGGCGGAAGCTTTACGCCGTTCTTGACCGAGAGTGCCAGCGCCGTTTCCGGCCGGATACTGCCTTCCAGGTGAAGATGAAGCTCGATTTTTGGCACGCGGGCGAGAAATTCGCTCATGCTGGTCATTGTCGCAGTTCCCTTTGTTTCTTTTGCCTTTAAATTAGGCATTGTTCTATCGTGATTAAAAAATTTCCACGCACGCTGTCCGATGTCAAGCCGGAGCTGGCGGCAGTAATGTTCGGGTAAAAAATGTGGTTTTGCGATCACACCGGGCGAGGGTTGCGCGTGCGATGGTCGCTACCCATGAAATTGCCGTGATTCGTGATATGACGAAGGTTCAAGCCTGAAGAGGGAGCCTGATTCCATGATGAAGAAAATTGCCGTCGCCGGCCTTGCCGCCGTCTACCTGTCCGGCTGCACCACCACCGATCCCTATACCGGTGATCAGAAGGTGTCGAACACCGCGGGCGGCGCGATGATCGGTGCCGGCCTCGGTGCGCTGGGCGGTCTCGCCGTCGGCCATTCGGCGGTTTCGCGGCGCAATGCGGCCCTGATCGGTGCCGGCATCGGCGCCCTGGCCGGCGGCGCCATCGGCAACTACATGGACAACCAGGAAGCGGAACTGCGCGCCCAGCTGCAAGGCACCGGCATTTCGGTGACCCGCGCCGGCGACCGCATCATCCTGAACATGCCGTCGAACATCACCTTTGCGACCGACCAGGATTCGATCAGCCCGGCCTTTTTCCAGACGCTGAATTCCGTTGCCATCGTGCTGCGCAAGTTCAACCAGACCCTCGTCGACGTCAACGGCCACACGGATTCCACCGGCAGCCTGGCGCATAACGAGGATCTGTCGCAGCGCCGCGCCATCTCCGTCGCCAGCTATCTCGGAAGCCAGGGCATCGACCAGCGCCGCATGTCGGCCATGGGTTTCGGCCCGAGCCAGCCTGTCGCCTCGAACGGCACCGAAGCGGGCAGGGCGCAGAACCGCCGTGTCGAGATCATGATCGCACCGATCAAGGCGGGCTGATCGAGACGGCACAAGCGTAACATGACGATGAGTGGGGAAGAGTAATCATGGCATTGTCGGATCTCCGCGCGGGCGAGCGGAACGAAGCCGGTATCGCCAGTGTTCTGGGCATTTTGCAGCAGGCGTTCGGCGAGCGTTTTCAGACGGGCGAGACGCTGCGATATCAGCATGCGCACACCACAACCTACATTCCGGCGCAGCTGCCGGATGGGGTCGTCTTTGCCGAAAGTGCCGATGACGTGAAGACGGTGGTGCGCGCCTGCGCCGACCACCGGGTGCCTGTCATTCCGTTCGGCACCGGCTCCTCCCTCGAAGGCCAGGTGAATGCGCCGTCCGGCGGAATATCGATTGATTTCAGCCGGATGAACCGCATTATCGAGGTCAATCCGGAAGATCTGGACTGCACGGTCGAGCCCGGCGTCACACGCGAGCAGCTGAACGTCTACCTGCGTGACACCGGCCTGTTCTTCCCGATCGATCCCGGCGCCAACGCCTCGATCGGCGGCATGACCTCGACGCGGGCGTCCGGCACCAACGCGGTGCGCTACGGCACGATGAAGGACAATGTGCTGGCGGTGACCGCCGTCGTTGCCAATGGCGAGGAGGTCCGCACCGCCCGGCGCGCCCGCAAGTCGTCGGCAGGCTATGACATGACGCGGCTTTTCGTCGGCGCGGAAGGCACGCTCGGCGTGCTGACTTCGGTGACGCTCAAGCTGCAGGGCATTCCGGCCATCATCGCCGGCGGCGTCTGCGGCTTTCCGTCGCTCCGGGATGCCTCCAATGCGGTGATCATGACGATCCAGCTCGGCATTCCCGTCGCCCGCATCGAACTCGTCAACACCCTGCAGATCAAGGCCTGCAACGCCTATTCCGGGCTGACACTGGCCGAGCGGCCGACGCTGTTCGTCGAGTTCCACGGCAATGAGGAAAGTGTGGCGCTGCAATCGCAGCAGTTCGCCGAAATCGTTGCCGAATGCGGGGGTGGTGCGTTTGAATGGACGGCCGATCCGCTGGCTCGCGCCAAGCTGTGGAAAGCCCGCCACGACGTCTATTTCGCCGCCAAGAACCTGAAGCCGGGTGCGGCGGTGATTGCGACCGACGTCTGCGTGCCGATCTCACGGCTTGCCGATTGTGTCGCCGAGACCGAAGAGGATATCGACGCCCACGGGCTGATCGCGCCGATCGTCGGCCATGCCGGCGACGGCAATTTCCACGTCAGCCTGGTGCTCGACGACAAGGACCCCGCCGACGTGAAGAAAGCGGAAGAATTCGTCGCGCGGCTTAATGCGCGGGCACTTGCCATGGACGGCACCTGCACCGGCGAACATGGCATCGGCCAGGGCAAGATACCCTATCTGGAACAGGAGCTTGGCGGCACGGTCGAGCTGATGCGGCAGATCAAGCGCTCGCTCGATCCGGACAACATCTTCAACCCCGGAAAGATCTTCTATCTCGGCTGAAAAGCTGCATTTTTCGCGATGGCGGCTTGCTCCTGTCGGGAATGCGGTTAGTGTTCCTGCCGAGGGCTTTTGGAGTGATCCGGCAGGATGCTCTAACATTTTGAATATGCGCATGAACTTGTCAGAGCCTGCTCCGTTGGACGTGGGGCCTTCATGCGCAACGGAGAGACGATGCGGTGCTAGGACGGATTCTGGTGTTCCTCGGCGGCGTGCTGGTGGTGCTGCTGTTTGCAGCGCTTCTCGCACCGCTCTTTGTCGACTGGACCGACTTCCGCAAGGATTTTGAGCAGCAGGCCAGCCGCATCATCGGCAAGAAGGTGGTCGTTCACGGCGCCGTCGATGCCCGTATCCTTCCCTTTCCGTCGGTGACCCTGCATGACGTGCGTGTCGGCCAGGAAGAGGACGGCACGCCGCTGGTCAAGGTCGAGCGTTTCTCCATGGACGCCGAGCTTGCCCCCTTTCTCAGCGGCGAGGCGCTGATCTTCGACATGCGTATCGAGGAGCCGGTCGCCCGCATTCGCCTGTTGCAGGATGGCACGCTCGACTGGATGCGCGGCAGCCAGGCCGATATCCCGGCGCGGTCCGTCGTGCTCGAAAACGTCCACATCACCGGCGGGCAGATCGATTTCATCGACGAGCAGTCCGGCCGCACGCGGCGTATCTCCGATCTCAACGCGGAAATGTCGGCGAAATCGCTGGCCGGGCCGTGGCGCGTGGAAGGAAGTGCAGCGCTGGACGGCGAAAAGGGCGCCTTTTCGCTGACGAGCACGCAGCCCGACGAGATCAGAAATGCGATGCGGCTGAAGACCCGCATCGTGCCGAACGGCCGCGAGCTCAGCGTCGATCTTGATGGCGAGTTGAAGATCGTCGACAGCAAGCCGAGTTATCAGGGCACCTTTACCGCCGCTTCGCTGGAAAAGACCGACAACAAGCAGGCCGCGCCGGCCCCCCGCCTGTCGGGGCAGTTCGAGCTGACCAATGAGCGCATGCGCGTGCCCGAATACCGCCTGGAGATCGGCGACACGCAGGATCCATACGTCGTCACCGGCGAGGCGACGCTCGATACCGGCAAGCAGCCGGAATTCCTGCTGACGGCCGATGGCCAGCAGATCGACGTCAACCGGATCGGCAATCGCGGCACTGAAGGCAAGACCGGGCGGGATGCCGCCATTTCGGCGCACCAGCGTCTGAATACGCTGATCGGCATCCTTGCCGATATCCCCGTGCCGCAGGTGCCGGGGCGGGCCAGCCTGAAACTCCCCGCCATCGTCGTCGGCGATACCACCATCCGCGACGTGCGCCTCGACGTGCGTCCTGATGGCGGCGGCTGGGCGATCGACAACGCCGTGGCGATCTTCCCGGGACGCACCCAGGTGGAGGCCAAGGGCAATCTCGTGCTGCGCGGCGAGCCGTCCTTCACCGGCGACATGCTGGTGGCCTCGACGCAGCCTTCCGGCCTGTCGAGCTGGCTGTCCGGCAATGTCGATCCGGTCATCCGCCAGTTGAAGACGGCGGGCTTTTCCGCCTCCGTCAGCCTGACGCCCGAACTGCAGCGCTTCGAGCGGCTGGAGTTCGTGGTCGGCCAGGAGGTGATGCGCGGCCGTATCGAGCGGCAGGCAGCCGCCGGCGAACGGCCGAGCCTGTCGATGGATCTCAACGGCAATGCCATCGATCTCGACGTGTTGCGGGCGCTGGCCGGCATCTTCGCCGGCAAGGATGCCGACAGCGGTTTCCTGGAGCATCGCATCGCTGCACAGATGAAGGCGTCGAAATTCATCGCCTTTGGCGTCGAAGCCGAAAATGTCGATACGGTGTTTACCGTCGACGACGGCGCGTTGTCGCTGGAGCGGCTGACGATCGGCAACCTGTCCGGCGCGGCGCTGACCGCGATCGGACGCGCCGAAGGAGCGCTGACGGACTATTCCGGCACCGGCCGCATGACATTCCAGGCCTTCGATCCCGGTCCGTTCCTGGCAATGCTGCAGGCGCATCTGCCGCACCATCCCGTCATCGACCGGCTGGTGCGCAACGCCGCCTGGTTTGCCAATGCCGACCTGAAGCTGACACTGGCGATCGGCGGCGAGCAGGGGCAGGGTCTCTCCGTCAAGCTCGCCGGCACCACCAACGGCAGCCGCGTCAACCTCGATTTCAAGCTGCAGGACCTGCTCAGCATTTCCGACGGGGTCAACCTGGAGGCGACGCTCGAAAATCCGGTGACGTCGATCCTGTTCGGGCAGGCGGGTTTCGATCCGCTGCCGCTGGAAGCCGACAGCAACGGCGTGGTGGCGCTGAAGATCGCCAGCTCCGGCGGCACGACCGCGGATGCGACGGTGGCCTATACGACGAAACAGACCTCGTTCAACGCCTCGGGCAATATCGACCTGGCCGCGGAGCGGTTCCTCTCGGGTCAGATGAAGATGACGCTGGAGAGCGGCGATATCGAGCCCTACCTGATCATGAACGGCATCGGCCTGCCGCAGATCGGCTCTGGCCTGCCGATCAAGGCGACATCGGATCTCTCGGTGGACCCGGCGCAGATGACCTTCTCCAACGCCAAGATCGAGGGCGGCGGCAACATGCTGTCCGGCGGCATCACCTTCGACCGGCAGCAGGCCGTATTGACGGCTTCCGGCGACGTCAAGGTGACGACGGCCGATCTCGGCTGGATGGCGGAGGCGATCTACGGTCCGCTGCTCGACCCCGTCACCGGCGATTTTTCCTCGGCGCCGCTGCCGAAGCTGCTGGGCGGGCTCAATGCCAATGTGAAGCTGCGCGCCAGCAGTTTCTGGCCGGGTGTTTTCGGTCCGGTTCGTGATTTTACCAGCAACCTGAATTTCAAGGGCGACCAGCTGGTGCTGGACGACATCGACGGTGCATGGAGCGGCGGCAAGCTGTCCGGCCGGGTGCTGATGGGCAATTCCGAAGGCGCCGGTTTCCTGCAGACCCGTTTCGACGTCGAGGACGGCGATACCGCCGCCATCGCCTGGACGCACGGCGGGACATCCGTTGCCAACGGCCGCTTCGGCCTGACGATGACGGCCGAGGCGACCGGGCGGTCGGTGGCGGAGATCGTCCATGGCGCCAGCGGTTCCGGCGAACTCAATCTCGCCGATACGACGGTGCAGGGCCTCAATCTCGGCCTGCTGCAGCCGCTGATGGCGGCTGCCGACGGCATGCAGGGCGAACTCGGTGCCGATCGCATCCTGCCGGTGGTCAAGAGCCTGGTTGCCGGCGAAACGGCATCGCTGGGTGCCGTGAGCGTTCCGTTCAACCTGACATCCGGTATGCTGCGAGTGCAAAACATCACCGCGGCCAACGAATTCGCCCGGCTGACCGCCGATGCGACGATCGATATTGCCGCCCACACGCTGGAAGCGGCGATGAACATCGCCTTCACGCCGCCCGTCGATGCGCCGACCGGAACCGAGCCCGGCATCCACCTGCAGTTTTCCGGGCCGCTGGCGGCGCCGGAGCAGGCGATCGACGTCACCGACGTCACCAATTTCCTGTCGATGCGCGCTTTCGAGCGTGAGCGGCGGCGGGTCGAGCGGCTGCAATCCAACGTCCTCGAAAAACAGCGCCTGCGGCGCGAGGTGGCGCTCTACAAGTTCCGTGCCGACGAACGGCGCGCGGCGCGCGAGCGGGCTGCCGAAGAGGAACGCATCCGCAGCGGCGAGGAGCTTCGTCTGAGAAAGCTGGCAATCGAAAGAGAGGCGCAGCGCAAGGCCGAAGCGGATGCAAAGGCTGCGGCCGAAAGGGCGGAGCGCGAAAAGGCCGAGGCGGAGCTGCGCGCGGCGGCGGAAAAGGCAGCACAGGAAAAGGCGGCAGCCGAAGCGCGTGCGGCAGCGGAAAAAGCCGCCAGAGACGAAGCGGCACGCGAGGTCCAACGCCGCTCCATGCCCGTCGGCCAGGAAGAAAAGGTCATTCGCGGCGGCGAGCTTGTCGCGCCGGACGGGTTGAATTTCGATGCCTTGCCAGGGATGCAGCAACAGTAGGCAGGCGTGCTGCGTCCTCACCTTCGGCCGTTTTGGAGAAGCCCGCCGGGTTCGTAACCATTCGCTCTGCGGCAGCGTTTGAAGAAACGCGAAACCGCTCTATCGCGCCTGCCTGACCCAATCCAGCACGAAGACACGCAGGGCGGAAGAGAGGTTGCTGTCGGGGCTGCGACCGTCGTCGATCTCGCGGAGCAGGGCCGCCAGCGGCATGTTTTTCTGCGTGGCGATGGCGTTCAATTCGTCCCAGAACGCGTCTTCGAGCGAGAAGCTGGTGCGGTGGCCATGCAGTGTGGCGGAGTGTTTTCTGATCATCCTGGCCTGAGAAAGCGATTCAAGCAGCTGCGAAGCTGATTCCGGTTCGATGTTCAACACATTGAAATCACGTATCGATCCGAACGCGGGCATTCGGGAAAAACCTGTTGGGGTCGGGAGAAGGGCGCCTTATTCCGCGTCCGGCTCGCGCTCCAGCCGGCCCTGCTCGAGGGCTTTTTCGGCCTTGTCGTTCAGGGCCCGGGTCAGCGTCTTTTCCGCCTTGGTGCGGCCGAAGGAAATGCGGTTCTGCTCTGCCTGCGCCTCGCGGTCGCGGCGGTCCTTCTGCTTGCGGAACTGGCGCAGATTGACGAGATCTCCGCTCATGCATGTCTCCCGAAACGGCACCGGGCGCTTTTGGGCGCCCGGCGTTGAATTTTTACTGCTTCTTGCGGAAGGAATCGAGCGACACGACCGAGGCCGGCTTCTTGTCGTCGCCGCCGGCGGGCTTGGCTTCCGTCTCCGGTTTTTCGCTGGCGACCGGATAGGCGGTGATTTCGGCGCCGCCGAGATCTTCCTCTTCTGCCGCCAGCGGCACGTCGAATTCCAGCTCGAAATTCACCGACGGATCGTAGAAGCCGCGGATGGCGTTGAACGGGATGACCAGCTTTTCCGGCGTGTCGGAGAAGGAAAGGCCGATCTCGAAGCCGACGTCGGACACCTTGAGATCCCAGAACTGGTGCTGGACGACGATGGTCATCTGCTCGGCATATTTCGACTTGAGGTGCTGCGAGATGCGCACGCCCGGCGCTCCGGTCAGAAAGGTGATGAAGAAATGATGGTCGCCCGGCAGGCGGCCGGTGGCAGCGACTTCGGTCAAAACCTTGCGAATCACGCCGCGGAGCGCGTCCTGCGCGAGAATGTCGTAACGGATGTGGTCCTGCCCCATCTTGTCCTGTCTTTCTGTACTTACCGTCGCAAATCAAGGCTATATGCCATGTTGGCGCGCCGTGGGAAACCCCCGAAGGGCCGAGTCAGACCATCATATATAATTTGAAGCGAATGGAGAAGGTGAAGGCTTCTGTTGCCTGGTGCCTTCGGACCCCGCCTTACGGTGCTAACCGCAAGGACTTAGGTCGGGTTTCCCGCACCGCCATTAGGCAGCGAGAGCATAACCCTTAGCGTTGTTGTCGTTTGCAACTACACTTGTGACCCGATAACGGCGGTATCATGCCGAGCAAAAGTTCGATCTTTACGCCCTTGTCGATCCTATTTCGCCCCCATCAAAAGCCGGTCCGAACAGACCGACCGGTTTTTGGTGGAGGCGCCGGGTACCGAACCTTATAAGGACATCTAACGAGTTAGTTGACGAGAAAAGAATAACTAAATCATTGATTTAAGCCCGCCGCGACGTGGACTAACTGTAGAGCGTGAGAAGGTGGAGGTTTCTGTTGCCAGGTACCTCCGAACCCCGCCTTAAAGTGCTACCTCAAAGGACTTAGAGCGGAATTCCCGCACCGCCATTAGGCAGCGAGAGCGTATTCCTTAGCGTTGTTGTCGTTTGCAACTACACTTTTTGACCCGATAACGGTGGTATCATGCCGAGCACAGCTTATGTCTTTCAATGCCAGTCGATCCCATTTCGCCCCCATCAACAGCAGTCGGCTTCGGCTGTTCTTGGTGGAGGCGGCGGCTTCGAAGCCGCGTCCTGTACATCTATTGCACATAAGGTTTAGCACCATAGCCTCATTGCGGAGGCACCCATGAGATAGTGTATTTTCACATGACTTTCAATGGCTATCGACGGTGAAGATGTACAACTGATACTCCCGCAGCCTCTTTCAGCTCTCGCACCATTCGAAGGGCCTGGAGGCGCTCTAAATGCCATTCATGTGTGCGAGTGAGCACGCGATCGAGGTAGTCGCGCAATCCATCTCGTTCCGCTTTCAGACGCTCGTACCGAGCCTGGAGCTGGACGAACGCCTTAGTAGGAAAACTTCCTGTCTTGATGTCCGGAAGATCAGCAAGTTGCATGCGCAGCGCCCGGTTCACGCGAGCCAGGAAGTCTAGGACATCGGGTTTCGTTGTTTCCTTGTGTTTCGAACCATTAAGAAAATTCCATCCTAGCCCGCACAGAATCATGAAGTCTCCCTGTTCGAGCTCGGCTTTATCGCCTAGCCTTTGCCAAAGTTGCCCGGTCTGAAGTTCTTCCTCGATCAATGTCATACCAGAGTGTATCTTCCGCAGCGCCTCTTCCGTCCGCGAGGAAGCTGCATTCCTGAGACCATCCAAGGCCTTCGTCTTGGGGTTGAAGCTCTGCGACGTCATCGGATTCCTTTCAGTGCCGGAACGGCAGTCACAATTCCCTCGAAATCTGGTCTCATGTCTGGCCACGCTGCCAATTGGCTCTCGATTTCGTTCAACCAGAATGCCCGCTGAAGTACAGATTGCTCGTCCAGGCCGCCTGAGCGCACCATCTCGAATTCCCAGCGCATCAGGTCCCGCCTGTTCTGTTGTTGCACCTGCGCAGGGCATGTGGGTTTGCATCCCCCAATATCAGGGATGACACTTCCGCATTCGCCCTTGGCTGTGGCCTGTTTCATGCAAAGTACTCCTCGCGCGACCGGGATCGGCAGGACGCCCTCTTGAAGCAGTTCCTCGACAAATGTTTCGATCGCCTCGGGCACAACGACGCCATCATGGCCTGCAAGGGATGCGACGCTCGCTTCAAGTCGGGCTCCGCCCTTTCCGCCGAGGCCTGGGCCTCCTGCAGCTACGGTCGTCTCGAGGAGTGTTCGTGTCCCATTTCGAAAGGCGTCGAGGCACTCTGCGTATATCTCTTCGCGGACGAAAGGATTTGAAAGGCCATATCCTGCAGTGGTTCCGCGATCCTCATGGTCCATCACGACTTGTGCTGCGGCCAGACCGTTCGTGACAGTCCGCGCGACGTTGGAGATTAAAGTTTTGCGACCAGTGTACTGTGTAACCCGAAATGGAAGATCCGCGACTTCGCAGAACCTCCGTAGAATCCAATTCCATCTGTTTGTGCTGTATTCCAGCTCCTCGGCGACCCCAGAAAAAAGCCTTGTTGTCCTTTGGCCCAACAAGGAGTGCATCTCCTCCAGTCCAGCCGCTGCCTTATAGATGAGTTCCGGAATGCGGAGGCGTCTCCGTAAACCACCAATTTTTTCAATGGATTTGGTAGTGACCGCATCCAAAGTAAAATAATCGAGCGAGAAAAATGAGTTCGGGCCGTGGCGCTGAACGAAACCCTTTTCTATCGATAGGAGTTCGGAGGGGCGGGGGCCTACCGAGTCGCCGATTAATAGCCCGACTGCAGCCTGGTATAAATGTATCAAGATGTCCGGATACGCGTAGTCCGTGTCCGCTGCTTTCGGAAAGACCTTTGAAAGCCATTCCCTTGCAGAAAAAATTGCTGTCGGTGTTGCGAGGCAATCTTCCGTCCAGGAAATGAATTCATCTTGATGATCGGTGACCAGCAATAGCCTAGTTAAGAGGAGCGCCCGCTCATCATCATTGAGTGGTTGCTTGCCTCTTGGTCGAGATACGTCCACGTTGGGAATTACGATATCGATCTCAAAGTCGTAGTTTTGGACGCCGTCAGTTACATACCCCCTTCGGCTCAGTTCAACTATATTGTCCAGCCACGCCGTCTGCTGAATATTTGCAATTCCCACACCGGCAAGTTCAATGATGCTCTGGACATTGGCGGGAGTAATTTCGGAGAGACTACTGCATCCAACTTCGGCTGCCGCGTTGACTAATTTTCGGACTAGCTTGAACGTATTGGACACCGTTGACGGCTTTCGAGCGTCGGAAAAGATGTGTATTATGTGTAGGAGGGAATATGTGATCTCTTTCAGTTGCTGAATCAAAAACGATCCTTGATCCAGACGTCTTGTACGTCCGTTTGATAAAAATACCCTCCCTAGAAAATTCAGTTTGGCCTTAGGATGTGACCCCGCTGGAAACCAGGAAATTGGAAGGAGCCATTGGTTCTGGACAAACACAGATAAGGGCGTGACCTGCATCATCGGCGCGTATGGCGGACGCAACGCATTTTGAGATCGCGACAACGCGAGCCAGAGGCTTGCCTCGGTTTCTTCGAGAAGAGAATAGTTCTCGATCGCGGCATCTATCATCGGTTGCCCCCTTCTTCTGTCGCGAGTTTATTCTTTTCAGCCAACACGTCCTCTCGGGGATATTTATCAAGAATCCTCTCCAGCCTCTGGAGCCGGTGCTGAAGCGAGTTGTCAAACGCTGCCGCGATACCGACATTCGATAATTGCTGCACGATGGAACTCCATATCCTGACCAAGAAAGGGAGGGCGTCGGGTAAAAAGCGGGCCAGAGGACAGCCGTCAATGCAGTCCTGACTACGACAGAGTTGGCCGGGGGGCGTGCCCTTGTTAAAGGGTTCCGGGGGCGAGTTGGGGCCACCGCATCGGTTGCCATAGCGACTTCGGTTGTCGGGATTCAGAATGTTTGTAATCTGCCAGTCATCAAGCCCCGAGCTTCTCAGTGCTGCTCTGAGGTTCGCGATGGAGTAGGAGGATGATCGGACCAGTGCGACAGACTTTTCGAAGATCGCTATAAATAGCTCCTCGCTTCTCCGGAAGAACTCCCGACGACGCGCGTACGCGGCGGCTGTCTCACGGCTAGAATGGCGCGCTAACAGATGAAGTATGAGTAGGTTATTTCCCGATACTCGAAATCCAAACTGCAGGCCCGCATCACGGAGCTGTTTCACTCCAGCGGTCAAGCCATACCTTTTTAACACCTCAACAAGGGGGCGAGGTGTCACTTGCTGCTCTCGCGTCACAAATTTAAGCGAGGTGACTTCCTGTTCGCTGCGATAGACAAACATATCGTCTTTAATAAAATGCAGCCTATCAAGCTCTCGTCTCTCTTGCTCTGAACGGTCCGCTTTCGCGGAAAGTTCATCAATCCTCCTTTTAATTTCATTCCTGAGAGGCTGTGTCATCTCCTGAAGAAAGGTGAGAATTTGGAAAGGATGTGACCACGGTCGCTTCAGGCTGGGAATACTGATCGTTGCAGGTGACTTGACATCAGCTTTTCCGACCTTCGTCCCGTCTCGGCGCTTGCGTCTGCCGCCTTGAGCGCCGCGGAGTTTTGGTAGGATGATCGACACCCATCGTTCTGGCTCCTCTTCGTGATAGAATGCACGCGCATAAGGCTTCCACCACATTGAAGACGCCTGCAGGTCGGCGACGGTCTGTAGGTTGACATTGGCTCTGATCAACAGGAGTGCGATGAACGGCGCAAGATCAGCTACGCTAGGGTGATAAAAACGGAAATGCGCAGCCAGGCCAGTCTGTTGGACTGCGCCGCGTACTGGGTCGATCACCACAGCACCAGATCGTTTTGCCATCGATCTGATAATGTTTCGGTGCCCGACTTCGATCAGATCTCTCTCAGTCCTCGCCTGCAGACCTAGCAACTCCCTGCAGACCCAAAGACGATTTTCGAGTTGATCCCAGGCGCCAAGTCTCGCTCCAGCCGCGCGACGCGGGTCGCGTCCCCTCGCATTCATTTCTTCTGCCTGGTGAAAACGCTCAATAATCACCCTTGCTTCCTGCTTTGCCCTGTTCAGAAAATTCCGGGCGCTCTGTGCGTCTAGCTCCTCCCGTGCATCGCCAACGGCTTCTCTGGTAGGATTAGGGGGTATAATGTCAGATGAAACGCCGATAGTTCGAAGCAGGCGCCAGCAAAAACGGATTTTAATGGCTGGTGATTTAAATCTATTTATACAATAAATGATGTAATCAACGCAGAATGAAACATTAATGTTTTTTGTTGAGGTGACCTTTATATTCATTTTTTGTTCATAGTATCTTATAAAGTCGCAAACTACACGTATTTTCTGCTTTTCTTTATTTAGGTTTTTTCCCTTCAGAAACTCGTCGTGAATTTCGCTGGCATTTAGGTAAATTAGAGAACAGTCCTTGAACTCTTCAAAATCAAGCGCACGTTCGCGTGCATTTTCGGTGTTGTATGGATGAGGCGCGATTGGCTTGGGAAAGGCCAGACACTCAGGTTGATTAGTTTTCAATCCGATACGCGGCCCTCTAGGCATGCTGTCCATCCAGGAAATCGTTCCACATGTCAAAATACATCGGTGTAAGCCACCAATCGATCAGTAGCTTGATGTATCCAGCAGTATCCTCGAAGTCGGCGTGCCCAAGGTGAAGCTGCAGAACCCGGGCTGGATTTTCGGCAATCTTTTCGATTTGCTCGTAAGTGAGTTGAGCCACAGTCAAACCTTCGCGGAATGCGTGGCCTTCAATCGCGTTCTTCAGGAAGAAGCAGGCGAAGAGGTGGCGTAAAACATGTGCCGTTATGCGAAATGGTGAACTCATGTCCTCGTTCGCCCTGCTAATCGCCTTGGCAAGTGCCCCCGCTGTCAGGGGACGACCATCTCGATTGAGGAACAGGTGCGCGCTAGCTTTCGAGGGTTTGATACCGTTTCGTTGTAGGATAACCCTCCGGGTGCCGTCGGCGTATCCCCACAGTGCCTGGGCGCAGCCGCGAGTCATGTGAGCCAGCCTGATCTTTTTTCCCTTGCCAATGATCCGCTGACTGATAAGGGCGTCGCTGGAAAACGCTGTCTTGCGGTCGGGGAGAACGCCGATCATGTGGTCATCGGTCAGGCTGTACTTCAGTAGTCTCGGTTCGTCCGTCCATGAATAATGCCGTACATCGCGTCGAATGTGGCTCAAGTCGCGCGCATGTACGATCCCTGGAAGAAGAGTGTTCTCTTCATGTTCTTCAATGCGTAGACCACGATCAAGGATATGAAGCACGGCCCTGCGCGGTGTCTCCGATGGAATGCGTTCAATCCAGTCAAGTAGGTGGTCCATCCCAGGCATGACTCCGTCGCCCGGTTTCGCGCGATTTCTGCGGAATTGCTTTTTCTTCGGGCTTGTTTCTTTTAGTGCCGCGCTGCGCGTGGCGTACGATTGGTTCGCCTTGTTTTTCGCAGTGCCGATGGCACGGAGAGGCGACGGTTCATCGAATTTCGCGATAAGGCCATATCGCTCCATCCAATACCAACACAGCAAGATCTCATTGAGTCGAGGCTGTATTGTCGATTCGGGATGCAGCGGCGAAGGGATTCCAGTTTCCCAATATCCTTGCGTCCAGTAGCCGCGGGCAAGAGCGTCCGAATAGAGCTCTGTGACGTGCCATAATTTCAGTTGGTGCCACCGAAGAACGCCACACGAGGGGTGCGCTTCGAGCGTTTCCCCCCACGTCAATACGTTGGCGATTGCGTAGACAATCGACTCAACGCTGTTGTGAGAGGGCTCGTCCGGTGCCGTACGGGGTTTCGTCAGATCCGAAGGGTCTATCCTCCCTCGGCAACGTTCGAAGAGGTACCAGTTTACGCCGTCGGGGTAGCCGCCGTCGGCCTCCATGATAAATGGGTGTCCAACCTTCAGGACACTCATCGGCTTCATGTGCACCTCCGTCGGCCAATGAACGAACGCCATCTGTTTCCCTTCACAGTCGCGCTCGTAGCGGGGTGTGATGTTTTGCCATCCGTCCGAGCATGCGCCACATTAGGTTTGGCTTATCGGAATTTCTCCGATGAGTGAAGCAAAAAAGCCGGTTATAAACAGATAGTTAGTGTCAACAATTAGAGAAGGACTCGAGGTCGAATCCTGCTGGCAGCATTGTTGTGGTGGCCGAAGTGCCAGGTTCAAGGATTGGATTCTTGATGCAACTGAGATGTTGCGTTCCGTTGTAATGGAAAAGGGTGAAGCGGAACGCGCACGCCCATAATCTTAAACGGTGCGCGGACCGCCGTTCCGGTTCGCACTCCTCACGTCTTTGCCGTCAGTCACGCTGAGCTCAGATTCTCAAGACGGAAGATTTGCGGACGCTGCGGCGCGAAGTTGTCTCCGACAGACAGCCGGCCGGATCGGCTCAGATTGGTTTCCATCGCGCGCGGTGCGTCTGCCGCATTGTCCCTGTCGATGATAGCATCTATCACTTCCTCGCTCAGGAGCTACGCGCGCTCCAAGGAGAGGGTATGCGGTAACTCACGCAGACCGCCCTCTCGCGTCCTTTTGCCCACAGCTCCTCTGCAACCCCGCACTTCCCGCGGACATGTTGTGTATCCGTCGGATTTCCGGATAGTGCGAGAGAATGTTGCGGAACTGCGGAACTCCGTTCTCGTGTTTTCCTTTTCGAATCTTTGAAACGTCGCAACGGTTCTGCATAGGAGTATTCGACCGTGCCCCGGCGCAATCGGTCGACTTTTGTTGGCGGCGAGGGAGGGGGAAGGCCTAGGCAGAAAAGATCGACCGTCATGCCATCTAGGATTCAGGTAGACCGGAGTCATCGCACGTTAGGAAGTTGGCCTAGCGACTAACCATTCCTTGGTCCAATCGATCCATCTAATGCTTCGGTCTAGCCTTCGCCACGAAGTCCTTAGCCCCATGGATTGCCCTAGCTCGGGACTAGACGCATTATGCTGTGGCTAAGCCATTTCAGACCTTACTGAAACTCGGTAACCCAAGCGAAACAGTTCTGCCTTAGGGATGCGCATACTCCGAAAAACTAGCAGGAACGATCATGGTTGATCCACAGACTCGGCTTGAAGAACTCAGCGTGTTAGTGATCGACGCAACTGACGTTGGAAACAGAATCGTGGAGGCGTTCGAGTCTTCTGGTGCGAAGGTCACTCTTCTCACGGATTAAGATGCGGAGTCTCTGGATCAGTGACGGATCCGGATATCGTTGTGCTCGATCCTGAAACGATGGGCGATCGTCGGCTGCGAGCACTCGCTTTCCGCCAGTGACCGAAGATACGTGCATTTCCATCATCTACGGCGACACCTTCGCAGAGAATCATTATGGGACCGACGACATGATCCATAAATCTCGGCAAATAGAGGATGTTGTTGATGCCGCGATCCGCTCGTTGCCCGACCTCTAACGCTCTTGCGAAATTGAGGGGCACGTCAGGCTTTGCTCATCGGTCTCTCTCTTCGAATCCGCTCGTGAGCAGGAAAGTATTCGACGTCGCCGATCTGCCGTCGCTGTCAATTGCTCGATAGAGGTCATCGGCGTTCGCGACACCGCTCTCTCGGTATTCGCCGTTCTCTTCTCTATAGGCTGCATGGAAACCGATCAGCGATGTATCGGAGATGTATCGCCGGACACCGGATACCCAGATCAGGCCCCAAACGGAGAAGCATTGCTTGTCGGCGGGCACCATCGTCGCGAAGCCCTCCATCCGGATCGTCGCGCCGATATGCAGGGCTTCCTTCACGAGGCCGCCGGGGCTCTGAAGAATGACAGATGCCCGGCTCAACGTAAGCGGTGTTTTCCTCGCACGTTGACCAGGTGCGGTGGGCCGCTCCGAAGCTACCGCTGTAGCATTGACGGCAATAAAGCGCCACAAGCGGTCATGCGGGTCCGTGCCGTTCACTCGACATCACCATCACGATGCGCTCGATCTCGTCTGATGTATTGTAATAGTGCGGTGATATCCGGATTGCATCATTGCGAATGCTGGCGAAGATGCCGTTGGCGGTCAGATTGGCATGGGTTTCAGAGGTCGGCGTTCCGGGCTTCCTGAGAAGGTTTATCCCCGAGCCGTTCCTGCCGTCAAAATCGTAGACCAGTTCGAGACCTTGCTCTCGTGCGCGTTCACGAAGCAGCCTGCTGAGCGACAAAATCCTCTCCTCGATCCGGTCAATGCCCAGTTCGTCGATCTGGGCAAGCCTTTCGGCCAACCCAAGGATGCCTGAACCATTGGCTGTCCCGGGCTCGAACCGCCGGGCATCCGGCAGGAAGTCGAGCTTGCGGTTGAAGGCGAACGGATCGTTGACACTCAGCCAACCGACAACCCTCGGGGTGATCGCACCCAGAGCGCGTTCGGAGAAACTGGCAAAACCGATCCCGCGCGGTCCCATCATCCACTTGTGAGCGCTGACGACAAGCACGTCGACACCTGCGGCTAAGACATCAAGCTTGATTGCCCCGGTGGATTGAGTGCCGTCCACAACAAGGAGAGCCCCGGAGGCGGCGCAGATTTCCCCAAGGGCTGCAACATCAACACGGAACCCGCTGTAGAATTGGACGTGGCTCACCGAGACGACACGGGTCCGGCTATCGATGACTTCGCGCACATCACTGACATCGATGCGTCCCGCCCTGGAGTCGACCTGCCGAACATCGACACCCATCTCGGCTAACTGCACCCAGCAAAGATAGTTTGACGGAAAATCCTCCGCGCAAACGACGATGTTGTCACCTGGACGCCAGCCCACGCCAAGGGCGACCAGCGAGAGCCCATGCGCAGTATTCTGGACATAAGCGATATTGTCGGGACGTGACCCGACAAGCTTTGCCGCAAGAGCACGTCCTTTGTCGAAGAACGGGAGTGATGCAGCGCGGTATTCCCGCAGCCTTTCCGATACGATCCTGTTGTAGTGCTCGCTGGCTAGCTGCACCTGTGTCGGTATGGGCGTTACCGAGGCATTATCGACGTATATCTTGTCGTGAATGTAAGGGATGTCGCTCCGCAACTGCGATATGAGTTCATCGTTCATTTAAGGTCCTGCCGCCCGCCAAATCGAGGACACTACGTTCCAAAATATTGGTAAGCAACCCACCTGCTGCGTCCGTGAAGTCTGCTTTGTGCCCAACAGCAGACTATAGCCGTTTGACCGCCGTGAATAATTCCACGGCATCAGCTCTTCGATACGGCTCTGCCTATGGCCATTGACGATAGCAGTGAGCGTTGCGGACAGGTAGGCCAACGGATCGACGACATTTAGCTTGCACGTTTCGATCAGCGAGGCGATGGTCGCCCAGTTCTCCGGTCCCGCATCGTGTCCGGCAAAAAGAGCATTCTTTCGGTTCAACGCAATCGGCCTGATGGTTCGCTCAACGGTATTGTTATCTATCTCGATGCGTCCGTCGCTGAGAAATAGGCAGAGGCCATCCCAATATTTGGCGATGTAGGAAAGCGCTTCGCCGAGCGGCGACTTGCCAGCGACGCGGGCGCGATGATGTGTCAGCCAAGTTCGCATATCCGCAATCAATGGCGCTGATCGTTCGCGCCGCCCAGCCAAGCGAGCATCGACGGAAAGTCCGCGTAGCTCGGCCTCGATCCGGTAGAGTTCACCGATCCGTTTGACGCCATCCTCGGCAATTGGTGCCGATCCGCTGCGCGTTATCTCGACCAGCTTGCGACGGGCGTGGGCCCAACAATAGGCAAGCTGGATGTCGGGACCGACACGATCCAGTGCGATCAGCCGATTATATCCGGCGTAGCCGTCGACCTGAAGCACGCCCGTAAACCCTTGCAGTATCCGCTCGGCATGCTGACCGCCGCGCCCCGGTGCGTAGGTAAAGGCCACGCCGGGTGGCGCACCTCCACTCCATGATCGGTCGTCACGAGCCAGCGCCCAGAAGTATCCTGTTTTGGTCTTGCGGGAGCCAGGATCGAGGACTGGCGCACGGGTCTCGTCCATGAACAGCTTGGTCGATCGCTTCAAGTCAGCGATGAGAGCGTCGAAGACCGGGCGGAGTTCGAATGCCGCACGGCCGACCCAGTCGGCTAGCGTGGAGCGGTCGAGATCGACGCCCTGTCGGCTCATGATCTGAGCCTGCCGATAGAGCGGCAGGTGATCGGCATATTTGGACACCAACACATGCGCGATGGTCGCCTCGGTCGGCAATCCGGCGGCAATCAATCGTGCAGGCGCTGGAGCCTGGGACACTCCATCGGTGCAGGCACGGCAGGCATATTTGGGACGACGAGTGACGATGACGCGGAACTGTGCCGGGATGATATCGAGTCGCTCGGACACGTCCTCCCCAATGCAATGCAAGCCGCCGCCACAGGTGCAGATCAAGCTTTCCGGCTCGATGACCTCTTCGACACGAGGAAGGTGGGCAGGAAGAGAGCCCCGATTGGCGGCGCGTGGTTTGGATTGCGGCTTACCCGGAGCGCTGTCGGCCTCGTCTTCAGCATGGATCGCCGCAATGGCCGTTTCCAAGTCTTCCAGTGCAAGATCGAATTGCTCAGGATCGGTCTTCTCGGATTTGCGGCCGAAGGCAGCCTGCTTGAAAGCTGCGACCAACTTCTCCAGCCGCTCGATCCGCTCATCCTTGCGGACTTCACGAAGCTGCGACGCGATCAACATCGCCTTCAGGGCAGCAATATCGTCTGGAAGATCGACCGCATCCAACATGCAGAAAGTCTATCAAATCTGGCATCGTTTCGCCGCCGGAATGTGCGAACCGAGTCATCGTGACGCACCTACTCGATTGCTGTCGGCGCTCTTGTCTCAACGGAGCGGACGCGCCGCTAGTCGAGCCCCGCAAATAGCGCCTCGAACTGGGCATGGCCCAAGGTCATCAGACCGTCCCGGATGTCTGGCCAGGCGAACGTGTGCTCCTCCAGCCGTTTGTAGGCCATCACCAGACCGCTGCCATCCCAGTAGATCAGCTTCAATCGGTCCGCCTTGCGTGACCGGAATACGAAGACCGTCCCCGTAAATGGGTCCTTATGCAGCTCGTTCTTGACCAGCGCCGCCAAGCCGTCATGACCCTTGCGGAAATCGACAGGCTTGGTCGCCACCATGATCCGAACCCGGTTCGATGGAAAGATCATGCGGGAACCGCGCATGCACGCGCGACAGCGGCAATCCGGTAGGCGGACGCGCCTTCTTCCAAGCGGATGGTGACAGCGCCGACGATGATCTCGGGACGGCTGGCTTTCTTGATGGGCGGCTCCGCAACGGGTGGATCGACGACAACCGCTGCAAACTCCACCGCATCCTCGGGTGCTGGCAGAACCAGCTTGCCCTGCCGTGCCATTGTCCGCCAGGTCGACAGGTGGTTCGGCTTCAAGCCATGTCGCTCTGCAACTTCGTTGACCAAGGCACCTGGCCGAAGGCTCTCGGAAACGATCTGCGCCTTAACGTCGTCTGGCCAATGCCGATGCGCCTCACGTCCAGACTTCCTGGTTGTGAGAACCTCCAATGTAGTCTCCATGGAGAAACTCCCGTTGCTCATCCATGGATAGGCGATCACAGATCAAGGCGGTGAGCACAACGTGGGAGCGGAGCAGCGGTTACGGCTCAACCCACGGACGACTGTCTCAAACTTATCCCCGTCACCGGCTTCAATTGGGCCTCGGACGCTGACAAACGGGACTACCATTCCCGGGAGATCGAATTTCTCGATTTCGGCCGCGCGCGCAGACCCGGCGACACCGAGAAGCATTGCGCCCACGATAGCCAGCCATCCCGTTTTGGTCATTCCCGACAGCCCCATGCCGTCGTTATTGGAGCCCGCCTCGATTATGAACATACCCCGAGAAGTTTACCAATGCGCCCCTCAATCGAGGCACGGGAACCGTGTCCCGCATCGATCCCCATCCTCACTTACCAGCCTTTCGCATCCCATCGCTGCCATTCGACGCAGCCTCCCGAAGGAGACGCCGGCTCCGTGTTTCTTCACCAGCGTGGCCCGCTCTAGCTGCCCACTGCGCCCGCAAAGCCGACACTCGACCGTAATGACCGGGTCGCGGACCTGACGCAGCGTCGCCGTCAGGTCGAGTTGGGATGCCTTCCGGCTCATCGGCCCACTCCGTCAGCCTCGATGCCGAAGCAGCCGTTCCCGATTTCGCCGTTCGCCGACCGCAATGCGTGCCGCGCAGGCCGGCCTGAAGCCGGATTTCGCGAGAGCCTCCGCGAAAGTCGGCTTCCTCCGGCGGAAGAAATCAACAATGCGCGAAATCGAGATGGCCATGATGCGACTCCGCGAACGATGGTGCGATACGGACATCCGGCAGTCCGCGGGCTCGACCATATCCTGGTTCGGAGCTTGTTCAAGGTCCTGACTATCCCACGTCGTAGTGTCAACGAAAATTTCTCCAATAAAGTCGGTCACTTATGAGCATGTCCTAGCGATCTGATTCAAAACGAAAATCTGCAGATTCGCTAAAGTTGTGAGACTGTATTCCTACTTTTGACCGGCTTGACTCTGGGTTTATGAAGGAACAGAAGAGGAACATCAAGCATTCTGGGCGGCATGATGTCGTCATTTCCAACCAACGCGAACCGGAAGGATTCCGCGAACAATGTCGGCTGCCCGCGATCAAGTCCTTGCCGACCTGCGCGACCGCATCTCGTCCATAGAAGGAGAGAGCGCGAAGAAAGCTGGCTGTCTGCCGTTCGGCGTTGCCGAGATCGACAGCATCCTTCCGGGAGGTGGACTTGCTAACGGAGCTCTCCACGAATTCGCAGGTGGAGGATCTGGAACTGTCGACGGAGCCGCCGCAGCGTTGTTCGCGGCTGGGATCGCCGCGCGGACGAAGGGGCAGATCGTGTGGTGTCTGACCAGGCCAGACCTGTTCTTTCCGGCCCTCGCCCAGGCGGGGCTGCATCCGCGGCGGGTAATCTTCGTGGAAGGCGACAAGGAGGAGGATGTCGCCGCCAGCATGGAGGAGGCGCTGTCCTATGGCGGTCTCGGCGCCGTGGTCGGCGAGATGGTGCGGCTGCCGATGGTCGTCAGCAGGCGGCTCCAGCTCGTCGCCGAGCGAACTGGAACGCTAGCGCTGGTGGTGCGGCGGTGGAGGCGGCAGACAGAGGCGAACGACTTCGGACAGCCGACGGCGGCGGCGACCCGATGGCGGGTGAGCCAGCTTCCCTCGGAGGAGCTCCCGGTGCCCGGCATCGGGAGGCCACGATGGTTCTTGGAACTGATGAGATCGCGTGCGGGCGAGTGTGCTGAGTTTTACGTCGGAGCGTGTGATGACAAGGGTCGTATCCATATATCTTCCGGACCTGGCCACCGACAGGATCAGGCGGGACGATCCCGCCATACCGGATGACCAGCCGATCGCGGTTATCGCAAGGAGCGGATCGAAGCGTTGGGTCTCGGCTGCCGATGCCGCCGCGAGGAAGATCGGCGTCCGTGTGGGCATGCCAGCCGCCAAAGCTCAGGCTATCTTCCGCGGACTGATGCTTGTCGATGCCAATCCCGTTGCGGACGCGGCGGCGCTCGACCGTCTGGGACTCTGGGCGCTGGGGCACTATTCGCCGATCGTCGCCGTCGACGGAACCAACGGTCTCGTCATGGACACGGAGGGCGCCGATCACCTGCAGGGCGGCGAAATGCCGATGATCACTGGCATCGTCAATCTGTTCCGATCACGGAAGCTGACCGCGAAGGTTGCAATCGCCGATACATGGGGAGCGGCCCATGCCTGCGTCCGCGCCATCACCCGCGACATGGTCATCGTTCCCCGAGGCGAGATCGTGCGCGCCGTCGAGAAGCTTCCGATCTCACTGCTCAGGCTGCCGGAGAAGGTCGTCCAGGATCTGCGCGTGCTCGGTTTCCAGACGATCGGCGAGTTGTCGAACACTCCGAGAGCGCCGCTCGCGCTACGCTTCGGCCCCGAGGTCGGCCGCAGGCTCGACCAGATGTATGGACGGATGTCGGATCCCATTGATCCGATACGGACGGCCGACCTGGTGGAAGTCTCTCGCTCCTTTCAGGAACCCATCGGTGCGGCCGAGACGATCAACAAGTATGTCGGCAGGCTGGTGGTGCAGCTTGTCGGCGAACTGGAGAAGCGTGGCCTGGGCGCGCGAAGGACGGATCTGATCGTCCACAAGGTCGACAACACGATCCAGGCGATACGCGCAGGCACCGCCAAACCCGCACGCGACATCGCCTGGCTGACCAAGCTCTTCAGGGACCGGACCGAAAAGATCGAGCCGGGCTTCGGCATAGAGAAGCTCGTCCTGGTCGCTGTTGCCGCGGAGCCTCTCGCTGAGGAGCAGAAGGCATCGTCACTCGTCGAGGAGGATACCGCCGACTTCACCCCGCTGATCGACATCTTCGCGAACAGGGGCCAGCGCGTGTACCGAGTCGCTCCATTCGCATCGGACGTCCCCGAGCGCAGCGTCCGAAGGGTTTCGGCTGTCGCTGAGGACGAGAATGCGGCTTGGGTGAGCCATTGGCGCAGACCCATCAGGCTCTTTGCGAGACCGGAGCAGATCCAGGCGATCGCACTCATGCCGGACTATCCGCCAGCCAGCATCACCTGGCGTGGCAGGCAGCACCGCGTCAAGCGCGCGGACGGTCCAGAGCGCGTGTTCGGCGAGTGGTGGCGGACACCTAACGAACTGGAAGCGGTGCGGGACTATTTCGCGATCGAGAACGACGCGGGCGAGCGCTTTTGGATCTTCCGGTCCGGCGACGGCGTGGATCCCGAGACCGGGTCCCACAAATGGTTCATCCACGGGATCTTCTCATGAGGTACGCCGAACTCCAGGTCACCACCCATTTCAGTTTCCTGCGGGGAGCATCATCCGCGCTCGAACTGTTCGAGAAGGCGAAGGACCTCGGCATCGAGGCGGTGGGCGTTGTCGACCGGAACTCGCTTGCCGGAATCGTCCGCGCGCTTGAGGCCTCCCGGGAGACGGGCCTACGCCTCGTCGTCGGATGCCGCCTCGATCTTCAGGACGGCATGTCGATCCTCGTCTATCCGACTGACAAGGCCGCGTACTCCCGGCTGACCCGGCTGATCACGCTGGGCAAGGGAAGGGGCGGCAAGGACAACTGCATTCTGCACGTCGAGGATCTCGTCCACTACGCTGAGGGAATGATCGGCATGCTGGTGCCGGATCTCGCGGACGATGCCTGCGCCGTGCAGATGAGGAAAATGGCAGAAATCTTCGGGAGACGGGCGTACGTGGCGCTCTGCCTCCGACGGCGGCCGAACGACCAGATGCGGCTCCATGACCTTTCGAACATGGCAGCGAAGTTCAAGGTGAAGACCGTCGTCACCAACGACGTCCTGTTTCACGAGCCAGCGCGGAGGCAGCTCCAGGATATCGTCACCTGCATCCGCAACAACACCACGATCGATGATGTCGGCTTCGACAGGGAGCGGCACGCCGACCGCTACCTCAAGCCGCCGGAGGAGATGGAGCGCCTGTTCCCCCGATATCCCGAAGCACTGGTGCGTACCATGGAAATCGTTGAGCAGTGCAAGTTCAGTCTCGAGGAGCTGACCTACGAATACCCGGAGGAGGCTCTGATCGACGGGATGGATGCTCAGCAGTCCCTGGAGCAGTGTGTCCGCGACTGCATCCCGATCCGCTATCCCGAAGGCTTGCCCCAGAAGGTGATTCGTTCAGTCCGGCATGAACTCGATCTCATCAAGGAGATGGATTACGCACCTTATTTCCTAACGGTCTACAGCATTGTCCGTTTTGCCCGGTCACAGGGCATCCTGTGCCAGGGCCGCGGATCTGCGGCTAACTCCGCGATCTGCTACATCCTCGGGATCACGTCGATCGATCCGGAGACCAACGACCTCCTGTTCGAGCGCTTCGTCTCGAAGGAAAGAAACGAGCCGCCGGACATCGACGTCGATTTCGAACACCAGAGGCGCGAGCAAGTGATCCAGTGGATCTACAAGACCTATGGCCGTGACCGGGCGGCACTTGTCTGCACGGTTACACGGTACCGGGCCAAGGGAGCGATCAAGGACGTCGGCAAGGCAATGGGGCTGCCGGAAGACGTGACAAAGGCGTTGTCGTCGGGCCTGTGGTCGTGGAGCGAGGAGATCACCGAGCGCAACGTCCGAGAGCTGAACCTGAATCCTCACGACTATCGCCTGGTGCTGACCCTCCGGCTGGCTCGGGAACTCATGGGCGCTCCCCGTCATCTCGGCCAGCACGTCGGCGGTTTCGTGCTGACGCGCTCGCGCCTCGACGACCTCGTCCCGATCGAGCCGGCGGCGATGCAGGATCGGCAGGTGATCGAATGGGACAAGGACGACGTCGAGGCACTGAAGATGATGAAGGTCGATGTGCTGGCCCTCGGGATGCTGACGTGCATGCAGAAGGCCTTCGATCTGATCCGGGAGCACAAGAACGAGGATCTTGATCTTGCCAAGGTCAGGCAAGAGGATCAGGCGACATATGCGATGATCCGAAGGGCGGATACTCTCGGGACATTCCAGGTGGAGAGCCGTGCGCAGATGGCAATGCTCCCACGAATGAAGCCGAGGACATTCTACGACCTCGTCGTCCAGGTGGCGATCGTCAGGCCCGGTCCGATACAGGGCGACATGGTTCATCCATACCTGCGCCGCCGCGAGGGCAAGGAGCCAGTCGAATATCCGACACCGGAACTCGAGGCTGTGCTCGGCAAGACGCTGGGCGTACCACTTTTTCAAGAATCTGCGATGAAGGTCGCGATGGTCTGCGCGGGGTTCACTGCAGGCGAGGCCGATCAGCTACGCAAGTCGATGGCTACCTTCAAATTCACCGGCGGCGTCTCCCGCTTCCAGACCAAGCTGATCGAAGGAATGGTCAACAACGGATACACCCGGGAGTTCGCCGAGCGAACGTTCAAACAGCTCGAAGGATTCGGTAGCTACGGCTTCCCGGAGTCGCACGCAGCGTCCTTCGCGCTGATCGCGTACGCAAGCTGCTTCATCAAGTGCCACTTCCCGGATGCGTTCGCCGCCGCGCTCATGAACTCGCTCCCTATGGGCTTCTACGCTCCGGCGCAGATCATCGGCGATGCGCGGAAGCATGGTGTCGAGGTCCGCCCGATCTCTGTCGCGCATTCCCGATGGGACTGCACACTCGAGGAAATTCCGGGCACCGACCGCCACGCGATCCGCCTCGGCATGCGCCAGGTGTCTGGACTGGCCGTCGCGGATGCCGCGAGGATCATCGCTGCCCGGATCGAGCGACCGTTCGAGTCCGTGGACGATGTCTGGCGGCGTTCGGAGGTTCCGGCGGAGGCGCTTGTACAGCTAGCGGAGGCCGATGCGTTTAGGCCATCCTTCGGGCTGGAGCGACGTGATGCCCTGTGGGCGATCAAAGCCTTACGCGACGAGCCCTTGCCGTTGTTCGCGGCCGCCGCCGAGAGGGAGCAGAAGGCCGTCGCCGAGCAGCAGGAGCCGGAAGTCACGCTCAGACAGATGACGGAAGGTCACAACGTCGTCGAGGACTACGCGCACGTCGGTCTTACACTCAGGGAGCACCCCATCAGTTTCCTGCGACGTGATCTTGCTGCCCGCCGGATAGTCACCTGCGCCGCGGCGATGAACGCGCGCGACAAAAGCTGGCTGTGTGTCGCCGGGCTTGTCCTGGTAAGACAGAAGCCCGGCAGCGCCAAAGGGGTGATGTTCATAACGATCGAGGACGAGACCGGTATTGCTAACATCGTCGTGTGGCCGTCGCTGTTCGAGAAGAGGCGACACGTCGTGCTTTCGGCGAGCATGATGGCCATACAGGGAAAGATCCAGCGTGAGGGCGATGTCGTTCATCTCATTGCCCGTCAGCTTGACGATCTATCCGGCGACCTGTCGGCGCTGGCGGACCGCGATACGGAGTTCAAGAACCCGTCCGGCAGAGGCGACGAGTTCGCTCACGGCTCGACCGGAGGAGGCGATGCGAGGGATAGGCCATCGCCGAACAAGGTGCGGGACATCTTCATTCCGGACCTCCATATCGATACGTTGAAGGTGAAGTCGAGAAACTTCCAATGACACGCGGAGCACTGGTATGAAACCAAGGTGGTATGACGAAACGGAGGATTGATGTCGCGCCTGTTTTCGGTCAGCAGATCGCTTGAGGAGATCGTCGCCCACTTCGGTGTCGATGTCGTGCCGCCGCTGGAGGTGCCACCCGAGACGATCGAAGGCACATATGGACTCGTTGTCATCGAGAAGGACGGCCTTCGCCGCCTGAAACTTATCCCATGGGGCTTCCCGCGCCAGACGAGCGAGATGCGCAGAGGCGGCGAGCCTCCCGGCCGCATAGGTCTCGTCGCCGACCTGACGAACCCGATGTGGGAGCAAACGGTTATCGATCCCCGTTACCGCTGCCTGATCCCGATGACGCACTTTGCCAACCCGGACGGCCCCAAGGGTTCGAAAACGCGGACCTGGTTCTCGCTTCATCGGCAGCCCTTGATGACATGGGCTGGCTTCTGCCGAAACACCAGGGAGTTCGGCCCCGTCTTTGCTGGGATGACGGGCGAGGCGAACGATCTTGTCCGTCCGCTGAACGACCGCATGCCCGTCATCCTAAAGCCGGACGAATACGAGCGGTGGCTTCATGGCGGAATAGACGAGGTCATCAAGTTGCAGTTCCGCGAGCCGATCCCCTCCGATGACTTCTCCGTGCTCGAGACCATGGACAGATGGCAGAGCGGCATTCCACCCTCCCGATCCATTCCCCGGAAATCGTCCCGCTCTACGTTGTAGGCGAATCAGCTTGAGGAAGACCGCATGTGCAACCTGTACACCGTCCGCAAATCGGCCGCCGAGGTCGCCGCCCATTTTGGAGTAGCGAACCCGATTGCATCGAATGCCCCCGAGGAGGTTTACCCCGGAACTCCGGGGATGGTCGTCACGGAAGCCGATGGCGTGCGCGAACTGCGTTCGATGGTCTGGGGTTTTCCATTGAGGCTGAAGGACATGAAGCCGGAAGCCAAGCCAAAGCCCGTCAATAACATCGCCGATCTTGGCGGTCGTATGTGGGTGGGGCTTGCGAAGAAGCCGCAGGCGCGCTGCCTGATCCCAGTGACGGGCTTCGCGGAAGCGGAAGGACAGAAAGGTCGCATGACGAGAACATGGTTCTCGCATCGCGACGACCCGATCTTCGCCTGGGCCGGGCTCTGGCGCGTCAGCGATGAGTGGGGACCGGTGTATTCCGGTGTCATGACCGACGCGAACGAGGCGATCGCCCCGGTCCACAACCGGATGCCTGTCCTGCTTAATCGCGACGAATACGAGCGGTGGTTGCATGGAAGCTTCGATGACGCGGTCGCGTTTCAGAAGCGGACGTTTCCGCCAGGGCTGATCGTCATGGATCGCACGACGGAACTTTGGTCGAAAAAGAAGGCGGCAGCGGAAACGCCGCTTCTCCTCTGAATGCGACCTACTTCGGCGGCCCTGCAAACCAGTCAGCATAAGGCGTGTTCTTGGCCATGTGTCGATTGTAGTCAGGCGATCCATCGGTCCACCAGACCTCTCCGCGCTCGCCGAGATCGACCTTCGCCTCATCGACACGCCTGCGCGCCTCGGCCATCGCCTCCCTGTTGCCTTTGGCATTCCGGACAGCGCGCCGAGCCGCCATCAACTCTCTCACCAGCCTTTCCCGTTCGGCATTGCCGAGTTCGGGATTGCTCTTGCGCCAAAGCCTACCGCGCACGACGAAATATCGGCCGTCGGGCGTGGCAGGGATGCACTGCGGACTAGAACGTTTCGCTGCCATCCCGCGAGAACTTCCCGGCACTCAATTGGTTTCAAATTCGAGGTTGCGGTCTGCACCATTCAGGGACTTGGCTGGTCAGGTCGCAACGTGATGAAATTTTCAGAGCCGTCGAATCTCTCGCTGATCAGCGCAAAGGACTGGCGCAGAAGATCGCCGATGGCGTCGCGATGCTTTCCGAGGACCGCAGCCGAGGTGACCTTGATGGTGCGCACGGAACTCGATCCCTTGAGAAGCTTCGCAGGATCGGTGAGGTCTTCGCCTGTTACGAAGGTGATGGTCACCTGCTGCTTGGCATCGAGATGAAGCTTGGCGACTGATCCTCCACCGAAATGGCAAACCAGGTAAAAGTGGACCCGACCTTCGCTGACACTGGGAACTGCGTCCAATATGATCTGTCGGACGGGACGAAGACTTTCCCGGGCTTCCGGCGGCTTGCCTTGGCAATACAGCTCAAACTCGTTGATGTTTCCAGACATGTCCATCATCTCCTCCCGATCACCGAAGCAGCCCGTCAAGGTCGAAGTCCTCCCAGCCCCGAAGGCCAGACGCGGAATCCTCTGTGCCACTGCCTGACTTCTTCGACCTCTTGCTCTTCTTCGACATCCGGGTCAGCTTCGCCTGGTAGGCTGCCTTCGCTCTCTTCTCGGCCTTCGCCTCGGCATCCTCGACACGCCACTCATCGACAGCACCACGGTCAAGGAGATCCTCGACCACCTTCGGATCGAAGACATGGAAGGTGATCTGCCGGGCGCGTCCAGCAAGCCTCACGGTTCTGGTACCTGCACTCTGGAGACGTCCGTCCGCAAGCCAGCGGTGCCGCTCGCTGGCTGTCATCCCAAGGATGTCCTGAATTTCGCGCGGGATGACTTGAAGCTCTTCAATGCCGATCAGTGCCGTGGAGACAGCCGAGGATGTCCGCACGAAATCATCCTCCTGCTCCTCCGGCAGGGCCAGCGTCAGGATCATTCCTTCAACATCAAGCGACTTTCGGACCGCGACGGGAAGCCGCGCCCGGATCTCGAGGAGGATGCCCTTGGCGCGGACCGCCGATCCGAACGAAGCTTCCGGCGACAGTGTCCAAGCCTGGACACGCGTGGGGACGATGGTGGTTTTCTTCGGCATCTCGACTAGATGGGCCCTAGGCCGTCGAGCGTCAACAAGGCAGGGACCGTGCGGCTTCAGCCCGAACACCGTGCTGACCGAAACCTCATCCGCCCTCAGTGTAGCGCCATCGCCTTCCTTCTGCTTTCGACGAGCTTCTCCACCACGGGAATTAGTCGACCCGCACGGGCCAGAATTTCCGTTCCGTGCTCGCTTGAGGCGATGTCCGCCGCCATGCGGTCGAGGCTTCCTGCGGTGTCCTCGAGCTGCTCTGAAAGATGCCGACGATCGATTTCGGAAGAAGCGCGGGCCAGCCGCCTTAGGCAGTCTGCGTACCGTTCCGCGACTATAAGGCGGCTGCCGATCTCGGATTCTGCCAGCGAGGATCCGTATAGTTCACCGCGTAACTGTTTTTCGCTCATCGTCCGCCTCATAGGAGATAATGTGCCCGATGCCGCGGCCGTTCGCGATCATCGTCCAACTGCATCAAAGCGGCTATCACGTCTGCGTAGCGGACCGGATGATCGAGTCCAGGGGGCTGGCGCAGAGCCGGCACGGATTCGACGGCATAGAGGTCAGAGGCCCACGATGCGAGAATCGCACGCTTCTCCTGAATGGAAAGGTGACGTGCGGACAAGATGTCGCCGGGGTCATCGAAGTGGTCGTGGGGGCGGACGAAATGCGAAACGGCAACGGCCTCGGTCGCACCGCTGCCGGACTTCGAGATGAGGGTGTCACTGTTCATGGATGTCTCCCAAAAACTTCAATCGGTGGTCAAAATTCTCAGGTTCAAAAGAGATTGTCCCTGCAATATCAGGGTTCAAGAGGTCGAAGATCCGAGCCTCGAAAAATTTTCACGTCAGGTCTTGAATCAGAAAATTGCCGAAACCAGATCATTTCCCGTCAGTCGCCTCTAAGGGACTGACAGCACCAGGAGACGCAGGTTTCCGCGTCTCTTTCCAACTCGCTTCAAGGAGGTTTTGGTCATGAGAACTGAATTCGACTTCGCACCGCTGTATCGGTCCAGCATCGGCTTCGACCGTGTGTTCAATCTCCTCAACAACCCGCAGCGCCTCCAGGCAATCGACACCTGGCCGCCGTATGACATCGTCAAGAGCGGTGACGACGAGTACCGCATCGTGATGGCTGTCGCAGGCTTCGGTGAAGGCGATCTCGACATCACCCAGGAGCGCAACGTCCTGGTCGTGAAGGGCGGGAATTCGGAGGAGCAGCAGGGCGAGTACCTTCATCGCGGCATCGCAGGACGGGGCTTCGAGCGCAGGTTCGAACTCGCCGACCATGTCCGCGTCGAGGATGCAACCCTCATCAACGGCCTTCTGACCGTTTCGCTTCGCCGCGAGATCCCGGAAGCCATGAAGCCGCGCAAGATCCAGATCGGCAGCCACGGTCAGGACAAGCAGGTTCTCCAGATCGAGGCTGATCAGCAGGCCGCATGATCACCTGACGTCGTATTCGGCAGTGCCCTCCGCCCAGTACCGGGCGGAGGGCAGCGGCTGTCCGTACTTCGGCAACATCCCCAACATAAGCTGAGTTACCAATGTATCTCGAGTCCAGCATGCAGAGCATGACCGTTGAAGAGCGGGAAGAGGCCTTCACGGACGTTGCCCGCCTTCTCGATAGCGCCGCGTTCGAAGCGATGATCGAGGGAAATCGAAAGTTTGCGATCTTCTCGAAGAATATGGCCGAAGCGATCCGCCTGAACGCGGATGAACTCGCACGTGAAGATGCGCGTCACGCCCAAAGGGTGATGCAGCAGGCAACCGATCTTATCCGTCAGTTCGAAACCGTTCATCCTTACCGGATGCGAAGCCACTCCGTTCATTGAGAGCCTGGATCCGTCTTGGCATCTTGAAGTCCTCCCGCAGGAACATTGTTTCCGGCGGATCGTTAGCGGGTTCCCAACCACGTAAACGGAGAAGTTCTATGGTCACCATGGTCGGCAACGAAGGCAACATCGAAAAGCTTGTCAAGGATCTGCTCTATCTCGAGCACGACGCGATCGCCGCATATGACTCCTGCATCGAACGGCTGGACGACAAGACACTCAGCGCGAAGATCGCCGAATTCAAGCAGGATCATCTCCAGCATGTAGTTGTGCTGAACGAGATGGCGCGCGAACTCGGCATCGAGGCCCCAACAGAAGGCGACATGAAGCAGATGCTGACGACCGGCAAAATTGCGCTGGCCGACCTCATGGGCGACGCGGCCATCCTCAAGGCAATGAAGACCAACGAGGATGACACAGTCACGGCATACGAGCGTGCATCGCGCCACGAAGATGCGATCCCGCAGTCGAAGGCGTTCTTCCTGAAGGCACACCAGGACGAGGAGCGGCACCGGGCCTGGATGGAGACGACCGCGAAAGCGATGTGATCTTGAAAACGAGTTCGGTAATGCTCATCTGAAGGTCACCACCCACATTGCCGACGGCCTGCAGCGACCATGATGGTTGCGCGTTCGCCGTCGCGGGTGACGAGGGCGCTCCCCATGGCGGGTTGAGCGCCCTCTGTATGTTTCTGAAGCCGAGATCAATGACAGCGTCGCACCTCATCATCTTCCTCCACGGTATAGGGGCATCCGGTGAGCAGCTTGCGCCGCTTGCCTCATCATGGCGCGCTCACCTGCCAGATTTCGCGTTCGCGACCCCGGATGCTCCCGTACGGAACAGCTACGGAGGCCACCAGTGGTTCAAGGTCGACGGCATGCAGCTCGATCCTGGGCGGATCCGGCAAGCGCGTGAGGCCTTCGACCGAAAGATCCGCGATGTCGTCTCCCGGGAAGGATTCGATGGTCGTCTTGACCATGTCGCGTTCGTGGGCGTGTCGCAGGGGGCCATCGTAGCGCTGGATGGTGTCGCGTCTGCTCGCTGGAAGATTGGTGCTCTAGTGGCATTTTCCGGCCTTCTTCCCCCAGGTCCGGTGCCTCCAGATGGAGGTCGGACACCAGTACTGCTTATCCACGGCGCAGACGACCGGACCATTCCATCGGCGGCATCGACAATTGCGGCAGGACAGCTTCGGTCAGCGGGTTTCCGTGTGGAACTCGATGTGGAGCCGCGCGTCGGCCATACGATCTCGACGACCGGGGCAGGCAAGGCGCTCGCGTTCCTACAAAGCGCTTTTCGCAGGTAGGTGTTTAGGATGTCCGTCCGTTCACCCGGGCGGGGACGGTCACCTCATTCAGCGGGCCGCCGCTTCACTTTGGCCGACAAGATATCGGCGAGGCCCACAGGCTTCAATGATCGCGCATCGACACCAACATCAAACTGCCGAGGGACCGGTTTGAGTCTCCCGTGCGAATGGCCGTGCAAATTGATCGACCCCTTGCCCATCTGGTTCCAGGTGCGGAACGCGTAATGGCACAGGATGAGATGATAGCCGTCCTCCTTGATTTCGGCGTAATGCTGGACGCTGGCCCACCCCACGGATCCTGACGTTGTCGTCGGATCGTTGTTGCCGACAATCAGGTGCTTTCGGCCACTGAGTCTGCCGAGTAGCTCCGCACAGTCTCCGCCCTTCGACAACATGAAGTCGCCGAGATGCCACACATCGTCGTCCTGGCCGACGACACTGTTCCAGTTTTCGATGAGCGCGGCATCGTGCTCCGCGATGTCTGCAAATGGACGGCGGTCGATGCGGAGAACGCGTGGATCTCCAAAGTGGGTATCACCTGTGAAGAAAATCACGCCGCTCTATCCGAATTGCCGAACCGCTGCATACCCGCATGCGCTCGCGGCCGCTGTCAGGACGGTCCCCCAAACCAGATCGACGACGGTCAGCGGTACTGGCCAGCCCTTGAGGGTCGAGAGGTTCGTCATGTCGTAGGTGCCGTATGCTGCCAGGCCGAGGAGCGCGCCGTAGCCGACCGCGGTCCAGAGCGAACCTGCCTCAAGTCCAGGGCGAACCGCCAGCACAACGATAGCGACCGCGAAAAAGAGGTAGAAGATCGACGCCACCGCGAAATTCGGAGACGGTAGCATCAGATCGCCAAGCTGTTCGCGATAGAAGGTCTTGGCAACGACACCAAGCCAGATCGCATCGATAAGGAGGAAGGACAACAGCGTTCCGGCGTAGGCGACACCAAGTGTTTTCATCCGATCGCGACCCCTGCGTTGAACTTCGATGTGTGAACCCGATAGTGGCGGTGTTGTTCCTTGTTACCGCGACGTCGAAGTCCTCGGCGCGGCTCTTACGCGCTTCGAATGGGCGGTTGAACTCCGTCGAGTTGATGACGTTATGCACAAATGACCGACGAGACGAAGACCGATACTAACAAACCAACGGCTGTAGAAGCTGCCCGGCCTGGCGCAGACGTGACCTTCCCGTTCGACCGGATGACCGTCGACCAGTTCCGGAAAAGATTTCCGCGCGCCCGGTGGAGTGACTCTCGCCAGGCCTGGTTCGTGCCCGGCCGGACAGCGCCTCAGCGGTTTACCCGATGGCTCGCCGAACTCGAGGCTGAGGCGGACGCATTCGCCGACGCGAAAGGCCGGGACGCGTTCGAATTCGATCCCATCGAAAGCGCCTATCTCGAAGTCGGGAGGGCCGGATTCCGAATCAAGACGCCTTTCTCACGGACGGTTGTCGAGAAACTTCGGGAGATCCGATACTCGCGATGGGATGGGGAAATGAAGCTCTGGCACGTCCCATTCCGATCCTTCCAAGAACTCCGTGATCGTTGGCCTGAAATCGAACAGGCAGCACGTCGCAACGAACCCCAGGAGCGACGGCGACGCGCCGAGGAGCGCAAGGGTACCGAGGAGGAAGCGAAGTCGAAAGCCCGGGCGGCCGAACGGAAGCGGCGACGATATCCAGTGGCGAGTGACGCTCTCCCGCCCATCGGCCGGGTTGTCGCGGTTCAATACGGGCTGGTGGTCTTCGAAGAGGTCACCGGTGAACTCGTTGATCCAGAAGTGGTCGCGGAATTCTACCCCGGAGTCACGGACGATCACGTCTGGGGCGTTTGGAGAAAGCCGACGCTGGAGGAGCTTGTCCATGCATGGCCATCGAAAGCGGCTGCACTGGAGAAGGCGGAATGGTGGCCGCCGACGATCGAGGAACTGCGACCGGCTCGACGGATTGCGAGTCGTCGGAGTGCGAAGCGCCAGGACTAATCCCTGTACTCGTTATTAGCGTCGTTTCAGGATTGAAAGATCCCGCTCGACATCTCGGTTGGCGATCATGCCCAGCATGATGTTGTCGGACAGTTCCACAAGCGCTGCAGCAACCTCCTCAGGGCGCCAGCCCGCAGAGACAGCCGCGAGCGCGACATCGGACACGCCGTCGGCGATCGCTTCCTGGCATCTGAGAAATCTGTCCGGAGCGGTTCCGGCAGGAGGGGGCACGATTGCTTTCATCGAAAAGAGAATGGTGCCGGCACCACGATCGTCAAGGTTCGGCGACATGCTGACGCGGGGAGACGCATTTGAAGTTGACACCACCGCGACCGAGGTAAGTGTTGTTCACGGCATCGTATCCCAGCCCATATTCGGTAGCGCACCACGTGATGTGCCTGACCTCGCGAGCGGACAGAACTGAGGATCCTGCATTTGCCAAACCTTGACCATCTTCGGCGAATGCGGACGCCCCCTGACTACTACTCGCGTTGACCTTCCAGGCAGGTTCCCGGATCTGGAAGGCGCTAGCTGAGGACAATGATGATCCCAGGACGAGGCCGCAGATCGAGGCAATGGAGGCGAACTTGACGACGCTGTGCATTGAAGTAACCGATCTTTAGAATTGTCTAAGAAACGGCTCTCTCAAGATTTTGGTTCCCATTGCTTTCGGCCGCCGCCGTTTGCGCGAGAATCTGGACCAACGCTTCGGCGCGCTGCAGGCATACGAGAGGACCTTCGACAACCGTGGACCGGGGTTGCTTCTCCTTCAGGTCCAAGACGCGATTGTTAGCTGGCGCGGTGATGACCGCGAAGTGCCCTCCTGGGCTATAGATCGCGATGCGATAGCCTTCGAACTCACGCACCATGCTGGGCATGTCCGACCTCTTTCCCGCCTTCATGCCGCAAGCTACTCGCGACGTGATCACGGCCCTACGTCCGGAGACTGGTGGAGGCGAGGCGAGCACCATCGCCTCCGTCACCCAGATCCTGCCATCTACGTCTTCGCCACGATGAAGCGCGGCCGCGGCGATGTCGCGATAGTACTCCGCAAAACGGACGAGCCTCCTGAGGGACTTTTCTGGGGGCGGCGCGGTAGCTCTCATGGCTTCGCAGGTCACAATGATCAGCCAGACCGATACACCATCGGTGACGGCGATCTGGCCGTTCTCGTAGTAGATGAACGGGGAGGGCTCGCAGATCTCAATTTCGTGCCGACCGGACATCAACCCGCCTTCCTGCTCCTCAGTTCGTCCGCGACGCTCTTCCGTAGGGCGTCCATGATGTTCACAACATTCGAGGCAGGTGCCGGACCATCTTTGGTCTTCGCGGTCTTCTTTCTCGGCTTCAATGCCTTCTTCTTCTCCTCGATCAGCTTCAGGAGGCTCTCCTGGATCGGGTCGCTGACCATCTCCGGCGACCACCGCTTCGTCTTCTGCTTGATGAGCTTCTGGACGAGGGGGACAAGGTCCGGGTCGGCCTCGTCGTCGATGTCTTCGAAATAGTTTTCTTCCGGCCGGACCTCGTCTCCAAAACGAAGTGACCAAAGCACGATGCCGTCGTCCCGGGGTTCGAGGACGACGGCTTTCTCCCGGCGGCCGATCACAAGCTTCGATATCCCGACAACCTTGTCTGCCTTCATCGCGTCACGGATGACCGCGAAGGCCTCGTTTCCGACGGCGTTGTCGGGCATCAGATAGTGCGGCTTCTCCAGGTAGACCCACTCGATGCTGTCGGCAGGCGCGAACTTCTCGATGTCGATAGTCTTCACCGTATCGAGCGCGACGTTATCGAGGTCGTCTTCGGTCAGGATCACGTAGTCGTTCTCACCCCGGGCATAACCCTTGGCCTCGTTCTCGTCCTTCACGGGTTTGCCAGTGACGGAGTCGATGTACTGCGAAACCACGCGGTTGCCCGTGTCCTTATTAAGGGTGTGGAAGCGAACCTTCTCCGATTCCGACGTCGCGGGGGTCATGTTCACGGGACACGTGACGAGGGAGAGCTTGAGGTAGCCTTTCCAATAGGGACGGAGTGCCATTGTGTCCTCCTCATGCCGACTTGCGCTGCGGGGCCGCCTTCGAAGCGGCGGACTTCGCGGCAGCCCCGCGCGCGGCGCTCTGACGGCCTGTGCCCTTGTTGGCATTGGCCGCAGTGCGTTTCGGTTTTTCGTCGGCAGCCTTCATCATGCCAGCGCTCTCCCGGAGGGCGGCCAGCAGATCGTTTGGTTTCGAGACCTCAACCTTCTTGCGCTTCGGCAGGGATTTGCCTTCGATCTTCGCCTTGACGAGTTCCTCCAGTGCGGCCTCGTAGCGGTCGTCGAAAGTGGCCGGATCGAAGTCGCCCTTCTTCGTCGAAATGATGTGCTTCGCCAGATCGAGCATCTCGCCCTCGATCTTGATCTTCGGCATTTCCTCGAAGGCCTTCTTCGACGAGCGAACCTCGTAGTCGTAGTTCAGGGTGGTCGCGATCAGACCCTTTCCGTGCGGGCGGATCAGGACAGTCCGCATACGGCGGAAGAGCACCGTCCTGGCGATGGCGGCGACTTTCGATTTCCGCATCCCGTCGCGCAGTGCTGCGAAGGCGTCCGACCCCATCTTGTCCGGTGTCAGATAGTAGGGCTTGTCGAAGTAGACATCGTCGACATCGGAGCAGGGTATGAACGCCTCGATCTCGAGCGTCTTGTTGCTCTCAGGGATTGTGGCGGCCACCTCATCGGGGTCGATGATGATGTATTGACCGTTCTCGATCTCGAAGCCCTTGGTCTGCTGCTCCTTCTCGACCCGCTCCTCAGTTTCGCTGTCGATGAATACGCGGTTGACCCTGTTTCCGGTCGCCGTGTTGATGGTGTTGAATGTTATGCGGTCGGAGGTCGATGCCGCCGTGTAGAGTGCGACACCCGCCGAGACTTCGCCAAACTTAATGAACCCTTTCCATTGAGCGCGCATGCCAGCCATCGAACTCTCCATACTGAACGCAACTTTGGCGATTCAACCGAATCACCGTGCGAATCGTTCCGGCGCGAAAAGCGACTCTTTTTCAATGACTTGATTCAGTTTTCCACTGCAACCTGAGGAGTCGGATCAAGATGCTGGAATCGATGCATCTTTTCGCGGTGTCGCGAGTTATCTGCGTACCGCAACCGCAGGAGAGTCTCATGAGCAAGCGTGAACTGATCGATACAGGAACCGACAAGCGCTACGTCCGCCGTGACGATGAGGGCAAGTTCAAGGAGTCCGTCGATGTCGGCAGATCGCTGTCCGCCGACAAGCGTCACGAAGCCAAGCATGATGCGAAGCCGGGTGAGGGCGATAAGGGCGATCACAAGCGCAAGTGAAGGTCGCCACCTATAACGTCAACGGCGTGAACGGCCGTCTGGACGTCCTTCTCCGATGGCTGACCGAGGCCGAACCCGATGTCGTGGTGCTTCAGGAGCTGAAGGCTCCCGATGCCAAGTTCCCTGTGAGGGAGATCGAAAAGGCCGGGTATGGAGCTGTCTGGCACGGTCAGAAGTCATGGAATGGCGTCGCGATGCTCGCCCGTGGCTCTGAGCCGCTCCTGACGCGCAAAGGGCTTCCCGGCGAACATGAGGACGAGCAGAGCCGTTATATTGAAGCGGTAATCGACGGCATCGTCATCGGCGGTCTCTACCTGCCGAACGGCAATCCGTATCCCGGACCCAAGTTCGACTACAAGCTCCGCTGGTTCCAGCGTCTTCATTCCTACGCTGCCGAGCTTCTGGATCTCGAGGTCCCTGTCATTCTGGCGGGCGACTACAACGTCATGCCGACTGATCTCGACGTCTACAAGCCAGAGCGCTGGAAGGACGATGCCCTTTTCCGCACTGAGGTGCGCGAAGCATTCCGCGCACTTGTAGGGCAGGGGTGGACGGATGCCGTCCGGGCGCTCCACCCGGACGAGCGGATCTACACCTTCTGGGACTACTTCCGGAATGCCTACGGCCGCGATGCCGGACTTCGCCTGGATCACATCCTGCTCAGTAACGATCTCGCGGACCGGCTCGTCAAGGCCGAGGTCGACAAGCACGTGCGCGGCTGGGAGCACACGAGCGACCATGCACCGGTCTGGATTGAACTCGCTGAAAAGCCTGTCAGAAAAAGGAGGAAGTGATGAGTGATGAATGGAGAGCCGATCTCCGGCTCATGTTCGAGGATCTGGTCGACAAGTTCGTCACCAAAGGGGTCGAACACGAGGACATTCTGAAGGCAATCGGCGAGGAGATCGAAAATCGCCGCAAGGCTAAAGAACGTGATCCAGATCCGGCGGAAGACGACAGCGTGATCGAAGAGCCTGCTAACGATTGGCCTGCGGCAACCTGATCATTCGCATTTTATTAAGTTTGTTCGCAAAGACTGATGCTGAGGGGACGATCAAAATCTGGACAGGGCTTTGATTGCATCGACCCTTATCGCCGTATGGGAATCCCTTCGAGATGTTCATCGGCACTTCGGCTTCCGTACCGCTAAGGCAATCGTCCGTTTCATTGACGAAGCGGTCGCCAGCTCCGACGGAATACTCGACGCCGCCGCGGCTTTGGACGCTCAATTGGCTCAAAAGGTGCTCGTAAAGCTCCGTGGAGAGGGCGATCAATGGTCAGCGACGTTGAATTCGATAAAGGCCACGATCTCAAAGCTCCCGAAAAATTCGAGGTCGCTCAAAATCTTGGAACGAATGATCTCGGATCATGGCAAGTTGGGAAGCTTCCAGTTTTGGGAGTAACTATTCGCCTCGTCGATCCCGACACCGGCGCTTTGGTAAATCTCTATCCAAGAAATGCCTTGGCGCCCGATGCCATCCGCGAGAACAGGCAGTACCACTTCGACATCAGGCTGGACGATGCGGAAATCCCTTGGGACTGGGAGGTACGGGTGGGCGCACTCTCGATGGAGCGCCATATCATCCGCGGCCAGACGTACTTCGTACTGGACTTGGGGTTTTATGCCGGATCCCTCGCATTCAAGGTGATGAGGAAGGACAAGGTTGTCGCTAGCGCGAACGTTGTTGTCAGTCCAGTTCTCGCCAAACTGACCGTCGAACAATATTCCGCGATGCTGGAAGATCTCACTGGTTGGACGAGGGCCATATACCGTCTGGTAGGAGCGACGATTCCGGCCAGCGCCGCCGTTGGGGAAAGCAACCGGCTTGTGACCTTCAATCTCATAAGCTGCTACATTGACCTGCTGGACACAGCAATTCACAGGATCGCTGACCGCCCCGTGAACCGGTACTCGTCAGAGCACGAGGAAGTGTCTCTGTTCCGCGCAAGGAAGGTGACAAACGCAGGGCTTTTGAAGGCACTTCGCAGTCCCCGCATCCGCCGCGCCACGAGCGCGGAGATGGCAGCAGCGCCTGCCCTGGTGGTTGCGTTAGGCGGGCATCTGGTCGAAAGGATTCAGCAACCCCGACAAAGCAGGCATTCTTCAATCTATGAACACCGGGCTCTGCTTGGATTCTTGAACTGGCTCGACAGTGTTTGCAATCGCTTGACAATTGCCCTCATTGCTGAGGGTCGTAGCAACCGCAATATGCTGCTTTCCGACATTACAATCTGGCGAGCAAAGATCGAAAAAATGCGACGCCGTGATGTCTTCCACGGCATTGAACCCGACCGAAGTCTGAGGCCGACTAACATCTTCACGATGAAGCCTAGCTACAAATCTGCCTTCACGATAGCGATGAAGCTGCGGCAGGGGTTGGGCGAAAACGGGTTGCAGGTTTCCCTGCCAATCGCCGAAACTCCTCTACTTTACGAGATGTGGTGCCTCGGAGGTTTTTTGATGGCGGTGGCAAATAACTTCTCCGCGTCGCATGATGCAATCCGCGCGGGTCTGAAGGGATTGCCGTCGAACGAGGGTCTCGGGTGGGTGCTACCGCAAGATGCTGGGTGGACCATACCTCTGGCCGTCTCCGTTCTGCAGGCACGAGTACAACTCGTCTACATTTGATGAGCCTGGAGGATTGGAGCGGTATCGAGAGACATTGTCTCAATCAATTCAGATTCAACTGAGTGCAGATCAGCGGAAAGTCTCCGCGCGTCTTCTGAACTTAAGTAGACGAACTTCATCTGTTGCATCCTCTCGTGGTGATTCGCGAACCGCGGCCTCGCAAATAATTAGCGAAAATTTCGCACAATTTAGCGTTTCTATCGCACTTTTTCGCGACTCGATCGCTATTGTCAACATTTCTTTTGCGGAGCGTTACATTTGATGACACCAAGGCGTCATGAGGCCTCCGTCACGAATGCTTGCTGTCGCTCGACTAATCCTCGGTCAAACTCAGGCCGAGGTAGCGGCGGATTCTGGCATCAGTCCGCGTACGATCTACATGATCGAAAAGGGGGCAGCCGGGATTGCAAGCGTCGAAAAGTTGGTCCGCTATTACAGCAAACGCGGCGTAATTTTTCTCGCGCCGAATGGCGCCGAAGGCTGGGGTATTCGAGCCAATTTTGTGGTCGGTTATTATGATGATGAACGCCTAGGGAATTGATGCCAGTATGGCTATGGTCGGGCGCTCAAAGCCCCTCCCTTCGGTCGGGGTCCAAGTCGGCTTCGCCGAAAATGACGGCCTGCCGGCCGGCTTATTGTGTCAAATTTGACGACAAGACCTCGTCCGCTGCGAAGTAGGCTCCGCTCCTCGGCCTTGTCTTCTAAGCGGAATGCGCGCTGTTCGATCGCCTAGGGGCGATCTGCGCGCATGCTTCAATCTGGGGGGACTTGGCTGGTCGACTAACTGACAGGGGTTGTCTGTATAACGCCCCCGGGTCCAATAGGTTTATTACACCGACCGTTTATTGCCATAGCCGGCCCGAAAGCCGGCACCCCTCATATAGGAGGTTCCGTTCGCTAAAGGAAGGGGGGCGCATGTGGATTTTGCTGCCGCTTGACGTCGGGAAACGCTTCCACCATTCTCGCGGCGCGGGTGCCGCCAATGATGTACCCCGAAGGAAGGAGAGCACATGACGACCGACTATCTCGCAGACGTGAAGAAGTACGACGGCAATGCCGACGAGGCCATCGTGCAGAAGATCGTACGGCACCTGGGTATTGCGCTGCGCAACCGCGATTCCTCGCTGGTCTCGGCCTCCGACCCGACGGAACTTGCCCGCGTCAAGGAAAAATGGTGCGAAAAGAAGCTCGGCATCGGCGGTGACGACGCCGACAAGGCGATCGACGCCACATGCAAGGCAATGGCCGCCGACCGCTCGAAATCGCGCGTGACCTTCTACTACCTGGTCGCCAAGGAACTCGGAAAGCTCGGCTCGCTGTAACGGCAGCCGTCGCCGCCGGCGAAGATGGGGATACCCGGCATGGCTGCTTGGTTTGGCCGCCTTTGGCGGCTAGACTGAGGCGACACTGGAATCGACGGCGGCAATCCGATGAAACAATATCTCGACTTTCTGCGCCATGTGCTGAACACCGGCAGCGACCGCGGCGATCGGACGGGCACGGGCACGCGCTCGGTCTTCGGCTACCAGATGCGCTTCGATCTCGCCGAGGGTTTCCCGCTCCTGACGACGAAGAAGCTGCACCTGAAATCGATCGTCCACGAACTCCTGTGGTTCCTGAAGGGCGACACCAACATCGCCTATCTCAAGGCGAACGGCGTTTCGATCTGGGACGAGTGGGCCGACGAGAACGGTGACCTCGGTCCGGTCTATGGCTCGCAATGGCGCTCCTGGCCGGCGCCGGACGGCCGGCATATCGACCAGATCGCCAACCTGATCGAGGGCATCAAGACCAATCCGAACTCGCGCCGCCACATCGTTTCGGCCTGGAACCCGGCCGAGGTGGATGAGATGGCCCTGCCGCCCTGCCACTGCCTGTTCCAGTTCTACGTCTCCGACGGGCGGCTCTCCTGCCAGCTTTACCAGCGGTCTGCGGATATCTTCCTCGGCGTGCCCTTCAACATCGCCTCCTATGCGCTGCTGACGATGATGGTGGCGCAGGTGACGGGGTTGAAGGCAGGTGATTTCGTCCATTCCTTCGGCGATGCGCATATTTACGCCAATCACTTCGAGCAGGCCAAGCTGCAGCTTTCGCGGACGCCGAAGGCGCTGCCGACGATGCGCATCAATCCCGATGTGAAAGACATCTTCGCCTTCGCCTTCGAGGATTTCATCCTCGAAGGCTATGAGGCGGATGCGACGATCAGGGCGCCGATTGCGGTGTAAAAGAGGCGCCGCCTATAGGCATTGTAGTTGTGTTCAGGCGATAGCCTTGTTGAACTGAGATATCTGGTTGTCACGGGCAGCGATAATGCGGCTCGGATCGCTGATCGTATTGTGACCGATCATATGAACGACCTTCGAAGCTTCGATTGCCGTGCCAATGGCGGAAATGTAGCTGTTCATGTGTTGCTGCAGCAATTCTGGGGTGAATTTTGTATTGCACAACATGTTGAACGGGTTGATTGTATCATACCATTGCAGGAACAGAAGAACGCCGATCTTATGGTTCGGGTGTCCTTCATACGGTATGCGGTTCGCCTGGTAAGCCTTCTGGTTTGCGTGTCCTTCGGCGGAAGCGGTGCTCGCCTGATAGACCTGCGCCGACTTCTCGCCGCTGGCCTTCTTTCTGATCACGTTCAGCGCGGTCAGGGAGGTTACCATGGCGTCTGGAATGTCGATGGACAATTTCTGGATCTCCCGGAAGGAGCCATTGAATTTTTCCGGTGTTATCTTCTGCTTCATGTAATCGGCCCAGAGCGTAAGCTCGATGTAAGGCCGCAATTTGAGCGGATCCGTTATCACTGTCCTGTTGAAGTAATTCGACATCGCTTCCCGGAGTTGGGTGACGTCGCGTTGCATACCGTCGCGGAAAGTTTGCTGGAGGTGCGGTGCCGGCCCACCCCTCTGGTGCGCAAGCGTTGCATGCATGTTGGACATCATGTTGTTGTGCACGACCCGCGCGTTAAAACCCGACGTCTGCGTCCCCTCGAACGAAAACATCTTGACCAATGCTTCCTTGAGTTCCTGCTCGGCGAGCGTCCTGGCTTGCTTCATGCGCAACACCAGCCAGTCATGCAACTGGAAGTTGGTTGGCAGTTGGTCGCCGCTGAGCCCGAGTGTCGTGGCGTCTGCAATGCGGTCTTCGATCGTGGCGATCAGGCCGGCAACACCTTTGTTCGCCTTTACCTCGTCTCGCTGCGTCTTGATCCGTCGCTCGAATTCCGATGTGATTTCCGTATCGTAGTGGAATTTTTCAAGTGCGGCCGTCAGGGGACCACTGATGACCTTGCCGATGATGGGGATCATTTCCACGCTCGAGCCGGCGATCTTGGTAATCAGGGCTAGCCGAGCATTGCCCGCCTTGCCGATAGCGCGATAGGCATTGGCGAAGTTCTCATGCACCTCGTCGGAGACGCGTCCCATCGTCGCGACGGCTTCCGCGTTGTTTGCAAGATGCTTGTTAAAATCGATCAGCAGCAGGCTGATTTCCTTGAACAGAAAATCGCCGTTCTCTTTGGCCATGCGCGACACGAGGCTTTTGGCGCCAATCACCTTGTTGAGCTTCGCCTCCAACTCGGGCATGACGATCACCGGGTTGCGTGGCGGCGATGCCTCGCTGATCACGGCGGGCTTCAGAGGTTCTCTCATGGGTACGGCAGCCGCGGAGGGCTGAGGCGCGGCAAGCTGGCGTATGTGCTGGTTCAGTTCCTGATCCGGTTTGCCTTTGTTGGTCTTGAATAGTTCTTCGACCGTATCAGCGGCCAGCATGCCGTTGACATATTGCAGGTAGGTCAAGGCGCGTGCGAGGTTTTCACGCTCAGTCGGGCGCAGCAGCGCGAAGATCGATTTATTGTAGAAATCGTTGGCCCGGCTCTGGTTCGTATCGAGCTTCAGCTTCAACTGCTGTATTGTCGGTACTGAAATGCCCGCTGCCTTAAATCCACTTTCAATTTGCTGCCATCTGGTCTCGCGGCTCATGTCATCCACCCGTCGATATTTGGTTTATAAAATGTATATTTCTCAATGCACGTTCATATCTGTCGCGCTTCATGGCCATGATTACTGTTTTTCCTTGCGATTTATTTATTCCGGAACGCATTTTTGAGGAATTCTTTTTGTGGAAAGCTTTCTTTTGCATTTTTGGTTTCCTTGTTCTTAAGCTCGCGGTCTCGTAGTCTATAAATGGTTTTCCTGGTGAGGGCGGGTTATGTCTTCAATTCCCATCTCCATCGTCGTCGCCGTTTCGGAGAACGGCATCATCGGCCGTGACGGCGACATGCCGTGGCGGTTGTCGACGGACCTGATGCGCTTCAAGGCGCTGACGCTCGGCAAGCCGGTGATCATGGGGCGCAAGACATTGCAGTCGATCGGCAGGCCACTGCCGGGGCGGCCGAACATCGTCATTACCCGTGATGCGGGTTTTGTCTTTCCCGGCGTCCACGTGGTGCACGATATCGATGCAGCGATCGATCTGGCGGGGACGCTTGCACTCGACGTTGGGGCTACGGAAATCGCGGTGATCGGCGGCGGCGAAATCTATCGCCAGGCGATCGGGCGCACTGATATCCTTTATGTCACCCACGTGGACCATGCGGTGGACGGCGACACGCGGTTCCCGGCCATCGATCCGGGGCTCTGGGAAAAGGTCAGCGAAGAAGCCGTGCCCGCCGGCGAGCGCGACAGCTATGCCACCCGCTTTGCCATCTACCGGCGCCGGACCCGCGAAGCTTAACTATTTTCCGTTAATTGGCCGCAAGTTTAGCATGTCGCGTTGAAAGCACTGGCTGCGATACCTATAAGGTGGATAACGGGTGCCGGTGGCTGTTTGGGTTACCGGTGCGTCGGTTTGCGCAAGTCTTACAGATGAGGTTTTGATGCCCTGGAGCAATCAGAATGGTGGCGGCGGCGGCCCTTGGGGGGGCGGCGGCGGCAATAATCAGGGGCCTTGGGGCCAGGGACCGAACCGCCCGCGTGGCGGCGGTGGCGGCAACAATGGCGGCCCTCCGGATCTCGAAGATATCATCCGGCGGGGTCAGGACCAGTTGAAGAACATCATTCCCGGTGGTTTCAATGGCGGCGTGCTCGTCATTCTCGCCGGTGTCCTCGTCATCTTCTGGCTCATCCAGTCGATCTATACCGTGCAGCCCGACGAGCGCGGCGTCGAACTGCGCTTCGGCAAGCCGAAGCAGGAAATCGCCATGCCGGGCCTGCACTTCCACATTTGGCCGTTCGAGACCGTCGAGATCGTCAAGGTGACCGAGCAGCAGCAGAATATCGGCTCGAAGGCGTCGTCCTCGTCGAATTCCGGCCTGATGCTGTCCGGCGACCAGAACATCGTTAACGTGCAGTTCTCCGTGCTCTATACGGTGAGCGACCCGAAATCCTATCTCTTCAATCTCGAAAATCCGGCCGAGACCCTGCAACAGGTGTCCGAGAGCGCGATGCGCGAAGTGGTCGGCCGCCGTCCGGCGCAGGACATCTTCCGCGACAACCGCCAGCAGATCGCGGCAGAAGTGAAGAGCACCATCCAGACGACCATGGATCATTACGGTTCGGGCATCTCGGTCAATGCGGTGGCGATCGAGGATGCGGCACCGCCGCGCGAAGTCGCCGACGCCTTCGACGAAGTGCAGCGTGCCGAGCAGGACGAGGACCGCTTCGTCGAGGAAGCCAACCAGTACGCCAACCAGAAGCTCGGCCAGGCGCGCGGCCAGGCGGCGCAGAACCGCGAAGAGGCGGCCGCCTACAAGGACCGTGTCGTCAAGGAAGCCGAGGGTGAAGCGCAACGCTTCGTCGCCATCTACGACGAATATTCCAAGGCGCCCGACGTCACCCGCAAGCGGCTCTTCCTTGAAACGATGGAAAACGTGCTGAAGAATTCCAAGAAGATCATCATCGACGAAAAGCAAGGCGTGTTGCCTTACCTGCCGCTCAACGAGATCACCCGTCCGCAGTCGCAGCAGGGAGGGACGCAATGATGTCCGGCCGTTTGCCCGCTTTCCTGATCGGCCTCGCCGTCGTTCTCGGGATCATCTATTCGTCGGTTTTCGTGGTCAACGAGCGCGAGCAGGCGATCGTCGTCCGCTTCGGTCAGATCCGCGACGTCAAGACGGAGCCCGGCCTGTATTTCAAGCTGCCCTTCGCCTTCATGGATGCCGACCGCGTCCAGTACCTACAGGACCAGGCCTTGCGTTTCGATCTGGACAATATCCGTGTCCAGGTTTCGGGCGGCAAGTTCTACGAGGTCGACGCTTTCGTGGTCTACAAGATCACCGACGCGCGCCGGTTCCGCGAGACCGTGTCGGGTGACCGGGAGGCCGCTGAGTCGCGCCTGCGCACCCGCCTCGACGCTTCGCTGCGCCGGGTCTACGGTCTGCGCGGCTTCGAAGCGGCGCTGTCGGATGCCCGCGCCTCGATGATGAAGGAGGTCGGCGACGACCTGCGTCCGGATGCCGAATCGCTCGGCCTGCGCATCGAGGACGTGCGTATCCGCCGCACGGACCTTACCCAGGAAGTCTCGCAGCAGACCTTTGAGCGCATGAAGGCCGAGCGTCTTGCCGAGGCCGAGCTGATTCGTGCCCGCGGTAACGAAGAAGGCCAGCGGCGCCGGGCGATTGCCGACCGCCAGGTGGTCGAGCTGATCGCCGGAGCCCAGCGCGATTCGGAAATCCTGCGAGGCGAGGGCGACGCCGAGCGCAACCGCGTCTTTGCCGATGCTTTCCAGCGGGATCCGTCCTTCTTCGAGTTCTACCGCTCGATGCGCGCCTACGTCGCCGCCATTGCCAACCCGGATACGACGATGGTGCTTTCGCCCAATTCGGAGTTCTTCCGCTTCTTCGAAAACTCGGCCGGTGCCGCGGCTCAGTCGACGGAGGGTGCCGTGCCGGTGACGGGCGGAGCGGCCGTCCCGGCGAACTGAGGCCGGACGACCATCAGACGATCCCTGAGGAGGCCGGTTTTCCGGCCTCTTTCGTTTGGATGGCTTGGGCGCCGCAGCCTGCCGCTCGCGGCAATATGATGCCGCTGCCCTGAAAAGGCCATTTAACCTGTGATCATTCCGAACTATGGTGGCGCCTCCGCGTCCCGAAGATCCAGCACGAGGAAGCCCTATGGCGCTGACGATACGATCATCCCTGAAACGTTCACTGGCGATGCTGGCGACTGCGAGCCTGATTGCCGGCGCTGTGGTGCCCGGCGTGCAGGCACAGGGGATGGCGCCCGGCACCGGGCCGGCTTCGGTCGCCGACCTTGCCGAAGGGCTGCTCGACGCCGTCGTCAACATCGCGACGTCGCAGAACGTCAAGGAGAAGGACGAAAGCGGACCGCTGCCGCAGATCCCGGAAGGATCGCCATTCCAGGAATTCTTCAACGATTTCTTCAAGGGCGACAATGACGGCAGCGGCAGCCACAAGGTCAATTCGCTGGGCTCCGGCTTCGTCATCGACCCCGCCGGCTTCATCGTCACCAACAACCACGTCATCGAAGGCGCCGACGATATCGAGGTGGTGTTTCCAAACGGCTCGAAGCTCAAGGCCAAGCTGATCGGCACCGATCCGAAGACCGACCTTTCGGTGCTCAAGGTCGAGCCGAAGGCGCCGCTCAAGGCGGTCAAATTCGGCGATTCGAAAGTCATGCGCATCGGCGACTGGGTGATGGCGATCGGTAACCCGTTCGGCCTCGGCGGCTCGGTGACGGTCGGCATCATTTCCGCCCGCGGGCGCAACATCAATGCCGGCCCCTACGACAATTTCATCCAGACCGATGCGGCGATCAACAAGGGCAATTCCGGCGGTCCGCTCTTCAACATGAAGGGTGAGGTCATCGGCATCAACACGGCGATCATCTCGCCGAGCGGCGGTTCGATCGGCATCGGTTTCGCCGTTCCGACGGAACTGGCGGAAAATGTCGTCAAGCAGCTGATCGAATTCGGCGAGACGCGCCGCGGCTGGCTCGGCGTGCGCATCCAGCCGGTCACCGACGACATCGCCGAGAGCCTCGGCCTCGACCGGGCGCGCGGCGCGCTGGTCGCCGGCATCGTCAAGGGCGGGCCGGTCGAGAACGGCCCGATCAAGACCGGTGACGTGATCTTGACATTCGACGGCAAGTCGGTGGCCGAGGTGCGCGACCTGCCGCGCGTCGTGGCGGAAAGCCCGGTCGGCAAGGCGGTCGACGTGATCATCCTGCGCGACGGCAAGGAAGAGACCGTCAAGGTGACGCTCGGCCGCCTGGAAGACAGTGTCGACACGGCGGCGGCGCAGACCGATCCCGTCATCGTTCCCGAAGGCGAAGAAGAGGCTGTTCCGGATACGGGTGACAATGAGCAGGCGACTCCCGACACGCCGCAGCAGGATGGTGACGTGACGCCGGCTACGGCTCTCGGCATGACGCTCGGCGCGCTGGATGCGGAGGGGCGCAAGTCCTTCGGTATTTCCGAAGGTGTGGAAGGTGTCCTGATCACCGAGGTGGCCGACGGTTCCGTGGCGGCCCAGAAGGGCGTCAAGAAGGGCGAGGTCATCGTCGAAGTGGCTCAAAGCTTCATGGAGACGCCCGCAGCCGTCGCCCAGAAGCTGGCCCAGTTGAAAAACGAAGGCCGGCGCAATGCTCACCTGATGATCGCCGGCGCCAGCGGCGACCTGCGTTTCGTCGCCTTGCCGTTGGAGTGACGAACGGCTGCGTTTCCGGTTCAGGGCTTTCCCGGCTGGCGGGCGCGCCATTCATCCGCCCTTATGACGTAAACGACGTGGCGCTTTAATTGTGGATGGATGTCGGGCACGCGCGGATGATCGAAATCGCGTTCGGGGGCGCGATGCATGCCGAGCCGTTCCATCACCGCCGTCGAGCGGCGGTTGGCGCTGACGGCAAACGAGACGATCTCCGGAAGGCCGACGGTGCTGAAACCGTGGTCGATCAATGCCGCTGCCGCTTCGGTTACATAACCCTTGCCCCAGAAGCGGGTCGCCAGCCGCCAGCCGATCTCGACGCCCGTCGTTTCAAGCTGCGGTTCGAGATTGGGGCGCGAAAGGCCGCAAAAGCCCATCGGTTCGTCGGTCGCCTTGTCGGCGAGGGCATAGAAGCCCAGGCCCGTGTCATCGATCATTCCCCTGACCTTGTCGAACAGCGCGTCCGATTCCGCCTTGGTACGGCGAAAGGGGAAGAATTCCATCACCTTGCGGTCGGCGTTGATCTCGTGGAAGAGGTCGCGGTCGGCTTCTTTCCAGTTGCGTAACAGCACTCTTTCAGCGTCAAGAATGCGCATGGCGGCTCGCTTTCGAAGGAGAACGTTTCAGCTGGTGACGAATTCATGCTTGCGATACCCCTGCAGGTAAAGCAGGGCGGTCAGGTCGCCATGGTCGATGCGGATCTTCGCCTGTGCCGAAACCACCGGTTTGGCATGCAGGGCGACGCCGGTGCCGGCCAGTTGCAGCATGCCGAGATCGTTGGCGCCGTCGCCGACCGCAATCGCCTCCTGCGGCGAGAGGCCGAGTTTGTTGGTGATGTCGATCAGTGCATCCACCTTCGCCTGCTTTCCGAGGATCGGCTCGGCGACGAAGCCGCTCAGGAAACCGTTCTCCTGCAGCAGCACGTTGGCGCGGTTTTCGTCGAAGCCGAGACGGGCGGCGATGGGCCCGGTGAACACCGTGAAGCCACCGGAAACCAGGGCCGTATAGTGGCCGCGCGCCCGCATGGTGGCGATGAGTTCCGGACCACCGGGCATTAGGGTGATGTGCTTGCGAATGACATCGTCGACCACCGAGAGCGGCAGGCCCTTCAGCAGGGCGACGCGCTCGCGCAACGCCGGTTCGAAGGCGATCTCGCCGTTCATTGCCCGGGCGGTGATCGCGGCGACCTTGTCCTTCAACCCGGCTTCGGCGGCCAGCTCGTCGATGCATTCCTGCTGGATCATCGTCGAATCCATGTCGGCGATGAGGAAGCGCTTGCGGCGCCCGTCGGCATCCTGCAACGCCACGTCGATGGGGGCGCCGGCGATCACTGCGCGGATCGCCGCTTCCCCTGCCGTCGTATCGCTGCCGTCGCGAAGCACGATGTCGCAGGCGATCCCGTCCGCCAGCCAATAGAGGCCGGCGGCCTCGACGGTGGCTGCGGCCTGTTCCGCGATGGACGGGGACAGGACGGGATTTGACGGATTGGCCATAAGCGTGGCAACGAAAGCCATGATGAAGAACCTTGAAAACGATAGGGACGCGATCCTGATAACCGGGCCGACCGCCAGCGGCAAGTCCGCGCTTGCCGTCAGGCTGGCGCGGGAGCACGGCGGCGTGGTGATCAATGCCGACAGCATGCAGGTCTATGACACGCTGCGCATCCTGACGGCACGTCCCTCCGAAGACGAAATGGGTGGTGTTCCGCATCTTCTCTACGGCCATGTTCCGGCGCGCGAAACCTATTCCACCGGTGCGTGGCTGCGGGATGTGACGGCCTTGCTGCCGCGCCTGCGCGCGCAAGGCCGTCTGCCCGTCTTCGTCGGCGGCACCGGCCTGTATTTCAAGGCGCTGACCGGCGGTCTCTCGCAGATGCCGGAGGTCGATCAGGATGTCCGCTGCAGCGTGCGGCTGAAGCTGCGCGATCTCGGCCCGGAGGCGTTGTTCCGCGACCTCATGGAGCGGGATCCGCAGGTGGCAGGGACGCTCAATCCGCAGGACGGGCAGCGCATCGTGCGGGCCATCGAGGTGCTGGACAGCACCGGCCGCTCGATCTCGACATTCCAGCAGACAGCGGGGCCAATGGTGATCGATCCCGACCGGGCGCGAAAAATCGTCGTCCTGCCCGACCGGACCGTGCTGCACGATCGTATCAACCGCCGGTTCGAGCGGATGCTGGAGGAAGGGGCGGTGGATGAGGTTCGCGCCCTGCTTGCGCTCGACCTGCCGGCCGATGTGCCGGTGATGAAGGCGATCGGCGTGTCGCAGATCGCCGGCCTGTTGCGCGGGGAGCTGGACAGGGCGGCGGTGATCGAAAGCGGCGCGGCGGCAACGCGGCAATATGCCAAGCGGCAGATGACGTGGTTCCGCAACCAGATGGATGACAGCTGGGAGCGTCTTTCGACGCCCTGAAAATCGTTCAGTCCTTGCGATAGAGGCTGCTGAGCGGCTTCTTCAGGATGCTTTCGCGCAGCGACATGCCCGGATCGCGGCGAAGCGAGCTGCCGGAGGCGGCGTCTGGTTCCGGCTGGGCCGCCCGGTAGGGCGCCGGCGGGGAATCCGGCACCATGCGCCTTGTCTCGGGATAGGCTGTTGAAGCCGGGCGTTGCCCGGCGAGCGGTTCGTCCATGGACCGCCGGCGCTGGTCGTAGCCTGTCGATGGCTCCGGCGATGCGGGCGAGCCGGCACGGGGCAGCATGTCGGCCCGGTAGGGCTCCGGCGGCGTCAAGCTGCGCTCAATGGAACGACCCGGGGAATGGGCCGACGTCTCGCGCATCGGCATTGTATAGTCGCCGTCGAAATCGTCGCCGTCCAGCGTTGCCGAGTAGCTTTGCTGGAATGCCGAGATGTCGGGCCCGGAAATGGCCCGCATGCGGCTGACGATGCCGCGCAGATCGACCGTGTCGGGCGTCTCGTCGGTCGACTTGGCCGTTGCGCCGTTGGCTTTCGGCAGCAGGTTTTCCTCGACGCGGGTAAACCGCATGCGCATCGGAACGGCAATGGCCTCGCCGAAAGCGATGGCTTCGCCGTTGCCGATCGAAGAAATGAATTTGGTGGTCGAGATCGACGAATTGGGGATCGCCGAGCGGATGATTTCCTGGTCTCGGTCGTTGGCGAGCCGCATGGCAAACAGCGTCGAGCACTGCGACAGGATCGTCTGGTCGAGCTCTCCGGGCCGCTGGGTGATGATGCCGAGCGACACCCCGTACTTGCGGCCTTCCTTGGCGATGCGGGCGATGGCCTGGCGGGTCGGGATGAAACCGAGTGTCGGATCGGACGGCACGTAGCGGTGCGCTTCTTCGCAGACGACGAGCATGTGGACCGCACCATTGCTCCACAGCGCCAGTTCGAACGCCATGCGGCAGAGCACCGAAGCGACCGAATTGACCACTTCGGACGGAATGCCCGACAGCTGGAACGTGCTGATCGGCCTGCTGTCGCCCGGGATGCGGAAGATATGGGCGATCGTCTCCATGATCGTGTCGCTGATCGTATTGTTGGAGAACATGAAGTGGTAGCGCGGATCGTTGATCGCCGAGATGACGCGGATCTTCAGCGAGCGCAGGAACGGTTTTTCGCTACGGCCTTCCAGTTTGCCGATACGGTCGTCGATGAGGGCGAGAAGGTCGGCAATGCGGTAGGGAACGGGTGTGTCGGCAGTGACCGAACTCTTCTCCGTCTGGCGGCGCATCAAGGGCGAGTCGCTGCCGCGAAAGGCGCGCTTGGCCTCCGGGATCAGGTCGCGCAGCATGTCCAGCTCTTCCGCCACCGGCGGCCGGCCGCGAAACAGCACTTCGGCGAATTCTTCGAGGCGCATCAGCCAGAAGGGCAGGTCGAGCGTGTCGGTATCGATGACGACGGCATGATCCGGGAAGGCGGCGGCGAATTCGTTGTGCGGGTCGAGGATCAGCACGCGCAGCTTCGGATCGGAAGCGATGGCGCGGTGCAGGAGCAGCGAGACGGCCGTGGATTTTCCGACGCCTGTCGAGCCGACGACGGCAAAATGTTTCGACAGCATCGACGGGATGTGGATCGTCGCGTCGATGCTCTCGTCCTGGGTCAGCTTGCCGACGACGCAGGTATCGGTCTTGCCGGTGTCGTAGATGCGGATGAGGTCTTTGGCGCGGATGCGGTGGGCGATGGCGCCGAGATAGGGATAGCGTGAAATGCCGGTGGAGAATTGCTCCTTGCCGTCGGGATGGACCTGGACTTCGCCGAGAAGCTCCACCTCGATCTGGAAGTGGTTGTCCTGCTGCTCGCCCCAGCTTTTTTCGCCGACGGCCATGGCATAAGCAAGCGCCACGACGCGGTTCTTGCCGACGGAGATGGAGATCAGCCTGCCGACCGACCAGAGTTCAGTGAGATCGGTGCCGCCGCCTTCGGCGACCGCCGCAATGGTGGCGCGCGAACCGTTGCACGCAATGACCCTTCCGAGAAAGCGGTTGCCGGGGTGCATCCCGTCACGGCGATCGCTTTCTCCGGCCTTGCCGGATGTCTGGAGGTCATTATTAAGCAACGTCGCTCCCGATACGGAAACAGGAAGGCTTGGTGGGCGGATTGGTAAGCCGCGGGCCTTCTTCCTCATGGCAGACCATATCGGTGCCGGCTTAACAACTGGTGTAGGCAGTTGTGCGGGTTTCGGGCTGCGGCGCAGCATCGTTTTATGAAGAAGCGCGTTGACGTGCCGAATATTTCTGTCTATCACTTCGCGCTATGAAGATTTTTGGCAACCTTATTGTGGTGGGAACGCGCATGGGCAGGGTGGTGTAACCATCCGGCGGTAGCCACCCATGCGCGACAGACAGGCTCCTAAGGGGCCTTTTTTTATGTCCAAATTTTCCATCCAACCCGAAAAAGCAGCAGAACGGAAACAGGCATGACGGGCAAAGAACAGATGACGGGCGCGGAGATCGTTCTCAAGGCGCTGAAGGACAATGGAGTCGAGCATATCTTCGGCTATCCCGGCGGCGCCGTGCTGCCGATCTACGACGAAATCTTCCAGCAGGACGATATCCAGCACATCCTCGTGCGTCACGAGCAGGGCGCCGGCCATGCGGCCGAAGGGTATGCCCGCTCGACCGGCAAGGTCGGCGTCATGCTGGTGACGTCGGGTCCGGGCGCGACCAACGCCGTCACGCCGCTGCAGGACGCGCTGATGGATTCGGTGCCGCTCGTCTGCCTCAGCGGCCAGGTTCCCACCTCGCTGATCGGCTCCGACGCCTTCCAGGAATGCGACACCGTCGGCATCACCCGCCCCTGCACCAAGCACAACTGGCTGGTCAAGGACGTCAACGACCTGGCCCACGTCATCCATGAGGCCTTCCGCATCGCCCAGTCCGGCCGTCCCGGCCCGGTCGTCGTCGATATTCCGAAGGACGTGCAGTTTGCGACCGGCTTCTACGAGCCGCCGTCCGAGCACCTGACGCAGCAGAGCTACCAGCCGAAGGTTCAGGGCAACCTGAACAGCATCCGCGCCGCAATCGAGCTGATGGCGACGGCGCGCCGGCCGATCTTCTACACCGGCGGCGGCGTCGTCAATTCCGGCCCGGAGGCCTCCAAGCTGCTGCGCGAGCTGGTCGAGCTCACCAATTTCCCGATTACCTCGACGCTGATGGGCCTCGGCTGCTATCCGGCCTCCGGTTCGAACTGGCTCGGCATGCTCGGCATGCACGGTTCCTACGAAGCCAACATGGCGATGCATGATTGCGACGTCATGGTCTGTGTCGGCGCCCGTTTCGACGACCGCATTACCGGCCGCCTCAACGCCTTCTCGCCAAACTCCAAGAAGATCCACATCGACATCGATCCGTCGTCGATCAACAAGAACGTTCGTGTCGACGTGCCGATCACCGGCGATGTCGGCCATGTCCTGGAAGACATGGTCCGCCTGTGGCGGGCGCTGCCGAAGAAGCCGGAAAAGGCGCAGACGCAGGACTGGTGGACGAGCATCCAGCGCTGGCGGGCCCGCAATTCTTTTGCCTATGCGCCGAGCAACGATGTCATCATGCCGCAATACGCGCTGCAGCGTCTGTATGAATTCAGCAAGGGCCGCGACACCTACATCACCACGGAAGTCGGCCAGCACCAGATGTGGGCGGCGCAGTTCTTCGGTTTCGAGCAGCCCAATCGCTGGATGACCTCGGGTGGTCTCGGCACCATGGGTTACGGCCTGCCGGCGGCGCTCGGCGTGCAGGTTGCCCATCCCGACGCCCTCGTCATCGATATCGCCGGCGACGCCTCGATCCAGATGTGCATCCAGGAAATGTCGACGGCGATCCAGTACGGTCTGCCGGTGAAGATCTTCATTCTCAACAACCAGTACATGGGCATGGTGCGCCAGTGGCAGCAGCTGCTGCACGGCAACCGCCTGTCGAACTCCTATACGGAAGCCATGCCCGACTTCGTCAAGCTGGCGGAAGCCTACGGCGCCGTCGGCCTGCGCTGCGAAAAGCCGGGCGAGCTCGACGACAAGATCCAGGAGATGATCGAGGTCAAGAAGCCGGTGATCTTCGATTGCCGCGTCGCCAACCTCGCCAACTGCTTCCCGATGATCCCCTCGGGCAAGGCCCACAACGAGATGCTGCTGCCCGACGAAGCCACCGACGAGGCCGTCGCCAACGCCATCGACGCGAAGGGGCGGCAGCTGGTTTGATCGGCGCGGGGGATGCGGTTACTTTGATCGTGTCCCCTCTTTTTCGGAGAAATGTCATGAGCAGAACGAAGATGTCGAAAGCGGGCGCCGTGGTGCTTCCGAAGGCGGTTCGCGATGCGCATGGCTTTTCCGAAGGCACCGAATTCGAGGTCATCGACGGCGGCAGGGAGATCACGCTGCGGCCGGCGGAGGCGAAAGCGGAACCGCCGAAGAAGACGCTGACGGTGGAGGAGTTTCTCGCGATGCGGCCTGTCTACAAAGGACCACCGCTAACCGACGAAATGATCCGAAAGGGCATAGAGGAGGAAGCGCGCCGGCGCTGGGATGAGGAAAACGGCCGCTGATACGAATATTTTCGCCCGCCTGTCTGCATTCCGACGCCGCCATCGAGCTGGCGTCCTGAAACCCTAATTCCTGAAACAACGGATAGAAACGACATGAACGCACACCTTCAACCCACGGGCTCCGCCTACTTCATCTCGCCCGAAACCGCCAAGGTCGAAAGCCACACGCTTTCGGTGCTGGTCGACAACGAGCCGGGCGTCCTTGCCCGTGTCATCGGCCTGTTTTCCGGCCGGGGCTACAACATCGAGAGCCTGACGGTTTCCGAAACCGAGCACGAATCGCATCTGTCGCGCATCACCATCGTCACCCGCGGCACGCCGATCGTTCTGGAGCAGATCAAGACGCAGCTGGAGCGCATCGTGCCGGTCCACCGTGTTGTCGACCTGACGGTACGTGCACGCGATCTCAAGCAGGAGCGGCCGATCGAGCGCGAAGTGGCGCTTATCAAGGTGGCCGGCACCGGCGAGAGCCGCGCGGAAGCCCTGCGCCTGGCCGACGCGTTCCATGCCAAGGTCATCGACGCCACCGTCGAGCATTTCATCTTCGAACTCACCGGCAAATCGTCGAAGATCGATCAGTTCGTGGCGATCGTGAAGCCGCTGGGACTGATCGAAGTTTGCCGCACTGGGATCGCGGCGATGAACCGCGGCCCGCAGGGCATGTAACAATGCTTAAAGCATCGCCAGCGAAGTCTTCCTCGCCGGCGGCGGAAAGGCGGCGTCGAGCACGGCCCAATCCTCGTCGGTGATGTCAAGATCGAGCGCGGCGCGGTTTTCCTCGACGCGATGCGGATGGCTGGTCTTCGGAATGGCGATCACGCCCTCGCGTTCGAGGACGAAGGCGAGGGCCACCTGTGCCGGCGTCGCCTGATAGGCCTTGGCGATGTCGATGAGATCAGGGTGGTGCAGCAGCCGGCCCTGTTCGATCGGCGAGTAGGCCATGATCGGGATGTTGCGCTCCTGGCAGAACGGCAGGAGATCGTATTCGATGCCGCGGCGGCCGAGATTGTAGAGAACCTGGTTGGCCGCGACGTTTTCGCCGCCGGGCACAGCGAGCAGTTCCTGCATGTCGTCGACGTCGAAATTCGAGACGCCCCAGGCGCCGATCTTTCCGGCCCGCTGCAGTTCCTCGAAAGCGGCGACGGTATCGGCAAGCGGATGATCGCCGCGCCAGTGAAGAAGGTAGAGGTCGATTCGATCGGTGCCAAGGCGCTGCAGGCTGCGGTCGCAGGCCTCGATCGTTCCGCGCCGGCTGGCATTCCAGGGATAGACCTTGCTGACCAGGAAGACCTCGTCGCGCCGGCCGGCGATGGCGCTACCGGTGACTTTTTCGGCGCCGCCTTCGGCATACATCTCGGCGGTATCGATCAGGGTCAGCCCCAGGGAAAGCCCCGCCTGAAGGCTTTCGATCTCCCTTGCGGCATCGGCGGCGTTTTCGCCCATGTTCCAGGTGCCCTGGCCGAGGGCGGGCACGCTGATGCCGGAAGGCAAGGTGACGGTGGGGATGGGATCGTGCATGAAACTCCTCCGTTGCGCCGTTCGGGCAGGCGCGGTGACGATATCCGGTTTCCCCTGATGCAGCCAGCGATTTGCGGCCGCCCTCAGCGCGACGAAACCACGGAATGGCCAGGCGGTTTGTCACAATGACAAGTTTCCGTCTGGCGCAACCGGAACGACTTCAGTATGCCGAATTTCTTTGCGGAGAATGGAATGCCGTTCGAGACGCTGCTTGCACTGGTTTTGTTTGCCTTCACCACCTCGATCACCCCCGGGCCGAACAACATGATGCTGTTTGCCTCCGGTGTGAATTTCGGCTTCCGGCGCACCATTCCGCATATGCTGGGCATCGGTGCCGGTTTCTTCTCGCTGCTGCTCGGCGTCGGCTTCGGGCTCGGGGCGCTGCTGCACACGGTGCCGTTGCTCTATACAGTCCTGAAATTCGCCGGTGGTATCTACCTCGTCTGGATCGCCTGGAAGATCGGCACGTCGCGGGCGATCGGCGAGGCCGAAGCGGGTGCGCGGCCGATGACGTTTCTCGGCGCTGCGGCGTTTCAATGGGTCAACCCGAAGGCCTGGGTGATGGCCGTGACGGCCATGGCGACCTATACCGACACCGAGCGGTATTTCTTCACCGTCACGGTTGTCGGCCTGGCCTTCGGAATAGTCAACCTGCCGAGCGTCTCGACATGGGCAGGTTTCGGTTCGGCGCTGCGGGAGTGGCTGTCGGTGCCGGTGCGGCTCAAATGGTTCAATATCACCATGGCCGTGCTGCTGGTGTTGAGTTTGTGGCCGATGCTCAAGTAGGATCGGTTCGAACATCGGGAGCAGGGCATGGCCGACCATCATCACCACCATGGGCACGATCACGACCAGGGACACGATCATCCGGAAAACCATTATTCCGATATGCAGGCGCGCGTAAAAGCGCTGGAAAGCCTGTTGTCGGAAAAGGGGCTGATCGATCCGGCCGCCATCGACGCGATCGTCGAGACGTATGAAACCAGGGTCGGGCCGCGCAACGGCGCCAAGGTGGTGGCAAAGGCCTGGAGCGATCCGGCATTTGCCGACTGGCTGAAGCGGGATGCCACGGCGGCGATCGCCAGCCTTGGTTTTACCGGCCGGCAGGGCGAACACATGCGGGCCGTCTTCAACACGCCGGACATCCACAATCTCGTCGTCTGCACCCTGTGTTCCTGTTATCCGTGGTCGGTGCTGGGCCTGCCGCCCGTCTGGTACAAGGCGCCCGCCTATCGCTCGCGGGCAGTCATCGATCCGCGCGGCGTGCTTGCCGAATTCGGCGTGGCGCTGCCGGAGCAGACCCGTATCCGCGTCTGGGATTCGACGGCGGAACTGCGGTACCTCGTCATCCCCGAGCGGCCGGCCGGCACCGAGCACCTCGATGACGAGGCGCTTGCCGATCTGGTCAGCCGCGACGCGATGATCGGCACCGGCGTGGTGCGCGCGCCGGAGGAACAGGCATGAACGGCCCGCACGATCTTGGCGGCCAGATGGGTTTCGGTCCCATTGCGCCGGAAAACAACGAGCCGATCTTTCATGCGGACTGGGAGAAGCGGGCGCTCGGACTGACGCTGTGCTGCGGCGCGATGGGCCACTGGACCATCGACGAAAGCCGTCATGCCCGCGAAAACATCCCGCCCGCCAACTATCTTTCGGCGAGTTATTACGAGATCTGGATCCGTGGCATCGACATGTTGCTGGAGCGCCATGGTTTTGCGACACGCGAGGAATTGTTCTCCGGCCGCATGTCCGGTGCCGGCACGGCGCCCAAACGTGTGCTGCAGGCTGAAAACGTGCCGGCGACGCTGGCGCGTGGCGGACCGTGCGAGCGGCCGACCGGGACGAAGCCGGCCTTTGCCGTCGGGGACCGGGTGCGGACCCGTAATTTCAACCCGACCGGCCACACTCGCCTGCCGCGTTATGCCCGGGCAAAACAGGGCATCGTCGAAGTGGTGCAGGGCTCTTTCGTGTTTCCCGACGACAATGCCCACGGCCGCGGCGAAAACCCGCAATGGCTCTATACCGTGGTCTTCGATGGCCCGGAGATCTGGGGCGAGGGCGCCGATCCGACGCTGACGATTTCGATCGATGCCTGGGAGAGCTACCTTGAGCCTTTGTGAGCCGCGCTCCGTCCTGACGCAATCTCCGGGCCTGCCGAAGTCGGCTGAGGGCGATCCGGTCTTTCCCGAGCCCTGGATGGCGGAGGCTTTTGCGCTGACGGTGCATCTTCACGAACGTGGCCTGTTTGCCTGGAGCGAATGGGCCGGGGCGCTGGCGACGGAGGTTCATCGCCCGGGACGGGCCGAAGATGGCAGCGATTATTTCGAATGCTGGGTGGCGGCGCTTTCGGCGCTGCTCGTCCGGCTTGGGGTTATGCACGAAGCCGATATCGCCAGGCTGCAGGCAAGCTGGCAAAGGGCAGCCGAGGCAACGCCGCACGGGCAGCCGATCGAGCTTGCCAATGATCCCGAGCGCCAGGGCTGCTGATCTCCGAGCTTCGCTGGCGTCCGATCTGAAAGAGGCGAGGGACGATTGCCGCCATGCGGCTTTTCCGGCTTGCCTATCGCCGCCGAATCCTGCCAAGTCGCCGCCATGCAATTTGCTCCGCAACAAGACGAAGCCCTGAAGGCCGTTTCGCGCTGGCTGAAGGAAGGGCGGCAACCGGTCTTCCGGCTGTTCGGTTATGCCGGCACCGGCAAGACGACGCTTGCACGCTATTTTGCCGAGCATGTCGACGGCGAGGTGCTGTTTGCCGCCTTCACCGGCAAGGCGGCGCAGGTGCTGCGCTCGCGCGGCGCCAGCAATGCCAAGACGATCCATTCGCTGATCTATCGTCCGCGCGGCGAGGAGGAAGTGGCAAACGAGGAGACCGGCAAGACTTCCATCGCGCCGATGTTCTCCATCAACCGCCAGAGCCCGGTCGCCAAGGCGGCGCTGATCGTCATCGACGAATGCTCGATGGTGGACGAGCAGCTCGGCCGCGACCTCATGAGTTTCGGCACGCCGATCCTCGTGCTCGGCGATCCCGGCCAGTTGCCGCCGGTTTCGGGCGGCGGTTATTTTACCGAGCAGGAGCCGGACTACCTGCTGACGGACATCCATCGCCAGGCACGCGACAACCCGATCATCCAGCTTGCCATGCATGTGCGCGAAGGCAAGGAAATCCTCTACGGCGACTACGGCACGGCGAAGGTGATTTCCAAGAACGAGGTGACGCAGCCGCTGGTGCTCGAGGCCGACCAGGTGCTGGTGGGGACGAACAAGACCCGCCGGCGCTACAACCAGCGTCTTCGCGAACTGAAGGGGTTCACGGCGGATTATCCGCAATCCGGCGACAAGCTGGTCTGCCTGCGCAACGACCCAGCCAAGGGCCTGCTCAACGGCTCGCTCTGGCAGGTGATGAGTTCGTCGAAAGAAACCGTGAAGCCTGGCATCAACCTGATGATCCGCCCCGAGGACGACGACATGGATCGCGGCGCGGCGAAGATCAAGCTGCTGAAAGCCGCCTTCGAGGATGTCGAGGGCGAAATTCCCTGGTCGACACGCAAGCGTTACGACGAGTTCGACTACGGTTATGCGCTGACGGTTCACAAGGCGCAGGGCTCGCAATGGAACGACGTCGTGCTCTTCGATGAAAGCTGGGCTTTTCGCGATACGAGGGAACGCTGGCTCTATACGGCCGTCACCCGTGCGGCGGAAACGCTGACCATCGTGCGCTGACCGCGATTTTTCTCAGGAGTGGACAATTCCGAGAAGCACGGCCTTGGCAATCGCCTGGAAGCGGTTGTTGGCATTGAGCTTCTGGATGATGCCGGTTTCCATCGCGGTGATCGCCTTGACGGTGGTGTCGAATGCGCGGGCGAGCCGATGGGGCGTGTATCCTTCGGCCATCAGTTGCAGGCACGTCTGCTCGTCGGCGGAAAACAGCGATATCTCGCGGTTGTCGTTGGTTGCCATGCCGGGTTCGGCCGGCTGGCGGTCGAGCAGGATCGTCACCTGCTGCATCTGGCGGTGCACCGTGGACAGGCCGGAAACCAGTTCCCGCTTGCGGATCGACAGGGCCTCCCGGAAAATCCTGTCGGCATCCTCCTGGGTTTCCGCCTGCTGCAATTCCTCCATCAGTTCCTGGATGACGGAAATCGGCATGCCGATTTCCCGGCAGATGTTGATCACCGACATCTGTAGTACGTCCTGATGGTCGTAGACGCGCATCGGCCCGATGCGGCTGGCGGTGATCAGGCCTTTTTCCTCATAGAAATGCAGCGTGCGGTGCGTGACGCCGAAGGCATTCGCCATCTCGGCGATGGCCACGGTTCCCGACGGCAGGTTTCGCGGCAGGTCGACATCCGGCAAGAAACGATATTGACCTGCGAGACCCTTCTTCGATGGTTCCAGGCTGCGCAAGCGCCCCGCATCTTCAGACATGAACACCCCTTCCATGGTCATGACGGTATTTCGAACAATACGCTGAAAATTGTACTTCAGACGCAGAAGGAGGATTTGATCGACTGCCTTGTTGCAACGCGAACCGCATGAACTCTTCCGGACATCCTTCAACACAAGTCAATTTTACGTGGGACTTACGGTAGAGTTTATTGTCCAAATTGTAAGTCCAAGATTTAACGGATAGTTATTCACCATCGCGGCGCTGCCGGAGACTGCCGGTTTAAGGAAAATTCATCAGAGAATTCATGTATTTAAGCTGTAAATCACATCCTGAAACAGGATGCGCAAAAATGCGTCCGGATACGGCATGTAACGGAATGACACAATAGAAGAAGCAAGGCGCTGTACCGGTATTCGTCGATGGCAGGGCGCGTCCGGACGATCAGGCGCCGGTGAGCGGCAGGCGTCCGGCTTCCCGTTCGCGGGCCATCGAGGTGAGGGTTTCCAGTTCGCTGATGAAGCGTTCCGGATGCTCGGTCGGCACCAGCTCGGACTGGCATCCCCAGGCGGCCTGGAACGTCTGGCGGGATTTCTCGAGATGGTAATCCTGCGTTGCCTTCAGGCACTGCATCAGGCGGCTTGAGGACGCATTCTGGTCTGCATAAGCATAAACCGAGCTGTTGACCGCGAGGCTATGGCTTGCAAACGAGCTTGCCGCGAAGGCTCGCTCACTGACCGAATGCAGGCTTTTTTCCGCTACCGTTTCCGAATGGACCAGTTCGCCGCTCGGCTTGTGGTGCAGCGACAGCAGGATACCGCCCTGGTCGTCGACGGGACTGATCGACAGGATGAAATCGAGTTGCTCGTCCTGCCGCACGAGGGCATCCGCCTGGCTGAAGCTGCTGACCAGTTCCACGGATGAAAGCTGGATGGTGGCGTGGCGCAGGGCGTCGGCAAGCGGCGCGGAGACCGGCGATGCCGTATGATTGTTGGCGACGGCAATGCGGGGCAGGGCCGAGGCCTCCCGATAATACCCCGAGGGGCTGCTGATCGCTGTGGCTTCCTTCGGCACGAGATAACGGCTGGTGGCATGCAGTCCGAGTGCGGTGATATTGAGCACGGTGACTGCCAGCAGTCCCGCCGAGGCGAGACGATACCGCCCCCACGGGCCTGCACTTGCGGCATTCCCGGCAATGTCCGCTGCGGGAATGCCGATCGTTCCGGAATCCCCATCATGGCTTTCGGCCGGGTTTTCCAAGCCGCCGTCCTGCTGTTCCTGCCATTCGTAGACAGGAACATAGCCGCCCACCGGAACCTGGATGCGAATCGTGTCTTCGGCGCCTTCGTTTGCGTAATACTGCTGCAGCAGCTTGCGCAGCTTGCCGGCCTGGACGCGCACCAGCGGATCGCCGCCCGGGTCGAAGGATTCCGTGCGGGCGAAGACGTCGACGCCGATCGTGTAGCCCTTCAGCTGGTGGCCCAGCCCTTCCTGCTCTTTCTTGACCACGTAATCGAGAAAAGTCCGCAGTCGTTCCGAGCGAGAAAACGTCTCGCTTCCAAGGATCTTGCTCAGGCTGGATCTGACCAGTTCGCCGTCGATGGTTCGGGGATGTGTCATCTTGTCTTGCAGAAGGCCTCCCTACGGCCCTGAGGGTGAATCTCATCTCACCCAAAGTATCAGAGAATTACACCGGTTTACCGGCCCAACGCAACCGGCATCACCATCCGCAGCTGCTTATGCGACGATCTGTCGGGTTTGTTCGGGCCGGCAAGGCTTATCAATTTCGCGAATATATTCATACGGCAAAGGCGTTGGTATTATGGCGGCGCTTGGCATAGAAGGATGAAATTCGTCCCGTTACCCGGAAGAGATCCATGCCCGCCAAGCTTTCCGTCAATATCAACGCCATCGCCATGCTTCGCAATCGCCGGGACCTGCCCTGGCCGAATCTGGAGGCCCTCGGGCGGATCGCGCTGCAGGCGGGTGCCTACGGCTTGACGGTCCATCCCCGCCCGGACCAGCGCCATATCCGCTTTTCGGACCTGCCGGTGATCCGTGCCCTGATCGACGACGAGTTTCCGCAGGCGGAGTTTAACATCGAGGGATATCCGACCGATGATTTCCTGGCGCTGTGCGAAGCAAGCGAGCCGGAGCAGGTGACGCTAGTGCCCGACGATCCGTCGCAGGCGACCTCCGACCATGGCTGGGATTTCCGCAAGCATCGGTCGTTCCTGGAAACGGCGGTCGGCAAGCTCAAGAAGAAGGGATGCCGCGTCTCGCTGTTTGCCGATGGCGACGGCGATGCCGAGGCGGTGAAGATCGTCCGCGACCTCGGCGCCGACCGGATCGAGCTTTACACCGGCCCCTATGGCGGCTGCTACGACGATCCGGTGCGCGGCAAGGCGATTTTGGAGAAGCTGGGAGAGACGGCAGACGCAGCGTTTGCCGTCGGACTCGGCGTCAATGCCGGCCATGACCTGACGGTGGGTAACCTGCCGGCGCTTGCGGTGCGGATACCCGATCTTGCCGAAGTGTCGATCGGCCATGCGCTGACGGCCGATGCGCTGGAATACGGCATGGCGGAAACGGTGCGTCGCTTCCGCCGTGCCTGCGGCGAGACGATCTGACGATTAGCCGAGCAAGGCAGCCTTGTTGGCGGCGAAGAAGTCGCGCAGCGGCTGCGGTTCGCCGCCGGTGAGGCGCTTGAAATCGTCGGTGACGATGTCGAACTTGCCGGCGCGCGTATTGGCGTCGGCTGAGACGAGCATATTGGCAACGAACTCGGGCAGGCCGGCGCCGGTCAGGCCCTGATGCAACTGCTCGTCGGTCACGGTGACGACGGCGAGCGGCTTGCCGGTGACGTCGGCGGCTACCGCGGCGATTTCCTTGTCGGTCAGCGATTTCGTGCCGGTCAGCGTGTAGGTCGCGCTTTCGGTCTTGCCCGAAGCCAGCGCCGCGGCAATTGCCCTGGCGCAATCGTCACGCGAGATCGTAGCCACACGGCCGTCGCCGGAGGCGCTGTACCAGGTGCCGACCTGCAGGTTGTGCGGCATCGTATGCAGGTAGTTGTCGTGATACCAGGCATCGCGCAGGATTGTGTAGGCGAGGCCGCTGGCCTTGATCGCCTGCTCCGTGCCCGCGTGGTCGCCGGCAAAGCTCACCAGCGAATCGTCCGGCGAAGGCATCGAGGTGTAGGCGATATGCTTGACGTCGGCGCGGACGGCGGCTTCGACGGCTGCCTTGTGCTGGATAAGACGCTTGCCGGGCGTGGCCAGCTCGTCGGTCGAGATCAGCAGCAGGCGATCGACGCCCGCAAAGGCTTCAGCCATACCAGCGGTGTCGTCGAAATCGACCTTGCGCGTGGCGATGCCCTTGGCGGCGAAAGCGGCGAGTTTCTGCGGATCGCGGCTGGCGGCGACGATGCTGGCCGGGGCGACGCCGTAGGTTTCCGTCAGGTGGTGAAGCACGCGCTGTCCAAGCTGGCCAGCTGCACCGGTAACGAGAATGGTCTCACTCATGGTCTAATCCTGTTCGACGGGCCGGCGGATCGGCGGCCACTGCGTTGCGGTCTCAAAAAGAGACCAGCACTAGAATAGGAATTGACAGGCGTCTGTAAAGAAGGCAGTTTTTTCGCCATACGTTACCAAAAGGGAACCATCATGGGTGCCTCCATCTTCAGCCTGAAACCGAACAAGGCCGGCAAGCCGGAACGGCAGATCGACATGTCGAAGCTGGATTTCGCCAACTGCCCGGTTCGGGACATGCTGAACCAGATCAGCGGCAAGTGGTCGACGCTGCTGATCGAGGCACTGGCGACGAAACCTTATCGCTTCGGTGAATTGCGGCGGATGATCCCGGATATTTCGCAGCGGATGCTGACCCAGACGCTGCGGGAACTGCAGCGCGACGGCTATATCGAGCGTGAGGTTTTTCCCACCAAACCGCCGAGCGTCGAATACCGCCTGACCGATCTCGGTTATTCGCTCTACGAGCCGCTGGCGAAACTCCTGAATTGGGCGGAGGCCAATCACGAGGCCGTGCGTCATGCCCGCGCCCGCTTCGATGCTATCAGCCTCTGATCCAGAAGTTCAGTGATGAAACCATGTCGTGTCGCCATTATCGGTGCCGGGCCTGCAGGCCTTGCGGCGGCGCTTTTCCTCTCACGCGCCGGGCACGGGATCGAGCTGATCGAGCGTTTTGACGCGCCGGCGCCCGTGGGCTCCGGGCTGATGCTGCAGCCGACCGGGTTGACCGTTCTCGATACGCTGGGGTTGGGGGCGGCGATCCATGCCGCCGGCAACCGCATCGACCGGCTCTACGGCGCGGATGCCACAAGCGGACGCGCCGTGCTCGATGTCCGTTACGATGCCGGGCCGGGCGGGCGGTATGGGCTGGCTGTGCACCGGGCCGCGCTGTTCACCGTGCTGCACGATGCGGTCGCCGCATTGCACTTGCCGATCACGACCGGTTGCCACGTCACCGGTGCCCGGGAAAACGCTGACGGCGTCTTCCTGTCGTGCGCCGAGGGCGAGGAGCGCGGTCCTTACGATCTGGTCATCGATGCCAGCGGCGCCCGTTCGGCACTTGCAGCCGGTTCTGCGGTGGCGCCATCGGTGCGCGACCTGGCCTACGGCGCCTTCTGGACGACCGTCGAGCACGCCGAAGGGCATTTCGATACGCATGCGCTGACGCAGCGTTACGATCAGGCGCGGGTGATGATCGGCGTGCTGCCGGTCGGGCGTCTGTCTGCCGACAGCCCGGCACGCGCCGCCTTCTTCTGGAGCGTCAAGGTCGGCGAGGCCGATGAGGTGCGCCGGCGCGGCCTCGATCGCTGGAAGGTCGATGTGCTGGGCTACTGGCCGGCCTGCGCGCCGCTGCTCGACCAGGTGCAGGACTGGGAGCAACTGACACTCGCCCGCTATATGCACCGGACCATGGCAACGCCCCATAGCGGCCGGCTGGTCTTTGTCGGCGATAGTTTTCATTCCACCAGTCCGCAGCTGGGGCAGGGGGCGAACATGGCCCTGCTCGACGTCGCCGCTCTCGCCCATGCGCTGGAGCGACACGACGATCTGGGGCAGGCGCTGGCGAGTTATGCCGCGGCGCGGCGCACGCATGTGCGCCTCTTCCAGATGTTGTCGCTGATGTTCACGCCTTTCTACCAGTCGGATTCCGCAGCACTTGCCTGGCTGCGCGACCGGCTGGTCGCCACCATCGCCCGCGTGCCCCCGGCGCCATGGCTACTGGCGTCGATCGTCTCCGGTACGCTGGTCGATCCGTTCGAGGCCGCCGGGCTGCGCGAATGTCGTTGGCTGGAAAGGGGTGGCTAGAGGTCCAGCACCCAGGTCTGGCCGTTGAGTTCAGGACCGAACATGTGATGCTGTTCCTCCGCGACGAGCCGGAATCCGGCTTTGACGTAGATATGCCCGGCATTAAAATGCCATCAGAGTTGCCAGGGCCGATGTCTTCGCCGTTCCTCCTCCAGGTCTGGCTGGTTGCTGTTGCATGCCGACAGGCCGATATCGTCGAGAAGGTGCGGATCGTTGCGGGCGAACAATTCGTTCAGGGCCTTGTCGCGCTCGGTCTCCGCCTGGCTACGAAACAGCCTCGATGGCAATCCTTTCAACATGTCCAGAAACCCGATAGTCTTGAACGACTGCGCCATGACCTTTCTCCCGCTTGCGAACCAGACCAGTATGAGGCGGCAGTTGACATTCGACAAACGAATAGAAAATATGTCTGTCATAATAATTTTTAATGATGAGATCATCTTCCATGCGGCTTGAAAGCGATATGCTGCGCACCTTCGTGGCAGTGGCCGAAACCGGCAATTTTACCCGTGCCGCCGATCTTTCCGGGCGGACGCAATCGGCGGTCAGCATCCAGATCAAGAAACTGGAAGAGACGATCGGTGACCTTTTGTTCGAGCGGGGATCACGCGGCGTGACGTTGACGGCCAAGGGACGGCAGCTGCTCGGTTATGCCCGCCGCGTCATGGCAATGCTGGACGAGGCGGCGGCATCGCTGAAGGCGCCGCGGTTGCACGGCATGGTGCGGATCGGCATTCCCGAGGAATATGGCCATTCGATCCTGCCAAAAGTGCTCGGCCGCTTCGACATGATGCACCCGGATGTCGAGGTGACGGTGCAATATGGCAGTTCGCGTGCCAATGCCGCTGCCCTGGCCAAGGGAGAACTGGATATCGCCGTCGTCTTCGAGCAGGCGAGCAACACGCATCATGAAGTGTTGATGACCGATCCGACGGTCTGGGTGACGTCGACGATCCATGAAACGCATCGGCGCAGCCCGGTGCCGGTCGCCATGTTCGCTGCTACCGGCTGGTTCCGCAGCAGCGCCATGTCCGGCCTCGACGATCGCACCGAGCCCTACCGTATCGCCTATGTCAGCGACAATCACACCGGCCTCGCGGCGGCGGCGACATCGGGCCTGGCGATCGCGCCGCTATCGCGCAGCGGCATTCCGGAAGCGTGCCGGGAACTGACCGTGGCCGACGGCTATCCGATCATCGATTTTTCCAACGTCGTGCTGCTGGTCGGGGCCCGCGGCAGTGACGGGGTCGTCGACGGCATGGCCAACGCCATCCGCGACGCCTTCCGGCTGGCGGCGCCGCGGACGTCATAAAGGAGTTCGCCGAGGGCGGGGCCTGCCCTCGGCATGACGCCCGATCCTCAGAGCGAGGCGATGTCGATGACGAAGCGGTAACGGACGTCGCTGTTGACGACGCGGTCGAAGGCTTCGTTGATGTCCTGGATGTTGATCGTCTCGATTTCGGCGGTGATGCCGTGTTCGCCGCAGAAATCCAGCATTTCCTGGGTTTCCTTGATCGAGCCGATCATCGAGCCGGAGAGGCTGCGGCGGCCGGGGATCAGCGAGAAGGCGTGCACCGGCACGGCATGTTCGGGAACCCCCACCAGCACCATCGAGCCGTCGACCTTGAGAAGCCCGAGATAGGCATTCCAGTCGATCGCGGTGCCGACGGTGTTGATGATCAGGTCGAAGCTGCCGGCCAGTTTCGTGAATGTTTCCGCGTCGCTGGTCGCATAATAATCCTTAGCGCCGAACTTCAGGCCGTCGTCCTTCTTGGACAGGGACTGGCTGAGCACGGTCACGTCGGCGCCCATCGCAGCAGCGAGCTTGACGCCCATGTGGCCGAGGCCGCCCATGCCGACGATCGCCACCTTCTTGCCCGGGCCGGCGTTCCAATGACGCAGCGGCGAATAGAGCGTGATACCGGCGCACAGCAGAGGCGCGCCCGCATCGAGCGGGATGTTGTCCGGGAAGCTCAGAACATAGCCTTCCCTAACGACGATCGAGTCGGAATAACCGCCAAAGGTCGGCGTCGTGCCGTCGGCTTCCACGGCGTTGTAGGTGCCGATCAGGCCGGGCATGTAATGTTCGTAGTCGAGGTCGCGGTTGGCGCATGTGGTGCAGGAATCGACGAAGCAGCCGACGCCGACGCGGTCGCCGACCTTGAATTTCGTCACCTTGGCACCGACGGCAGTGACGGTGCCGGCGACTTCATGGCCCGGCACCATCGGGAACATCGAATTGCCCCATTCGTTGCGGGCCTGGTGGATGTCGGAGTGGCAGACACCGCAATACTGGATCGAAATGACGACGTCGTCCTCGTTGGGCTCGCGACGGTCGAAGGTGAAGGGCGTCAACGGTTTGGATGCGTCGGTTGCTGCATATCCCTTGGCGATAGGCATGGTCAGTCTCCGTGATGAAATGTCTTGATGTATTCGGCGCAGATCCGCGCCGCAGAAGGCAGGGCGCCCAAAATAGCGGTCAGCATGGGAAAGGCTAAACCGGAGGCGTCCTCCTTTTACGACGGGGCGGACGAAAAAGACAGAGCTGTTTCGATCACGAAGTTGTTTGTGGATCGCCCGAAAATCCTATTCGGGCGAAGAGAGTGCCGGGTCGTTGTTGCACTTGTTCAGCGACAACTGGCGGAAGGAGTAGATCTCGGTGATCCGGCCTTCGTTCCAGTCGGTATCCACTTCCATGCAGGCGCAGGCATAACCGTAATTGCCGTTGGTGCGCACGTATTGGCGGGCGGAGATGTCGGGGATGTTGTCCATGCCGGGCGGTTCGTCGCCAGCGCCCTGCGACATGATCACCCATGTCCCGTCCTTGTCGGACAGCGACCAGTTGCCCGGCGTCGGGTTCTGGATCCAGCCGCAGCGGTTCTTGGCCATGGCGGGCGCGGCGGCAGCGATGATGACGGCGGCAGCCAGGATGGTCTTGAGCATTTTCATCGTCGTCGCTTTCAGTTCGTTACGCGCGAGCAGGTGAAGGAATCGCCCGAGGCATCGGAAAGCCACTGCATCTCGCGGCCGTTCACCGACACCCAGAAGCTGTAGCCGTCGTCGAAGATGAAATGATAGCTGCCGTCCTCGACATCCACCCTCTGCGCCGTCAGCGGGCCTTCGCCGGCGTCGTAGGTGTTGCGGGTGAAGGTGAAGACGCCGACGCCGCAATCCCACGATCCGGCGTAGGAGGGCAGGACGGTGGCTTTGGCCGGCGGGATGCCGCTTGCCGACAGGACCAGCAGGCCGGCCACGAGTTTAGAAGTCCGTTTCATGATGTTCCCCTGTCAATTGTTGATGGCGATGACCGCCCAGTGGCTTCTGCTGCAGGAATTGTTGTCGCAGACGGCGCTCAGCCAGACGGCATTGCCGACCATCACGCCCTCGCTGTTGACGAAGAGATCGCCGTAGCGCTGGTTGGCGACGGCATCCTTGGTTTCCTGCATGATCAGCGAACCGTAATTGTCGATCAGGTCCTGCGCTTCCAGCACGTCGTAGCTCTCGCCGTTGGCCTGGACCCGTAGCGGGAAATTGCTGATGCCGGCCAGTTCCGCCGCATCGTCGTTGTTCAGCGCTTGCGTCAGGCGGTAGAACGCCTCCTCGAAGGCCTGCGCATTGCCGTGCAACTCCTCGATCCGATTGAAGACATCGGTATCCTGGTCGGCATGCGCGGGCAGGCTGGAGAAGACAGCGGCAACTGCAATCAGGGCCGCGGCGACGAAATGTCTCATAAAACCTCCGAGACGATAAAGCTGAATATGTGAAGACTTATAGACCTGTTGCGGATCCGGCGTGAGGGAACAAAGCCGATACTGCCCCGTTCGCTCGCTGTTCATTTTTGGGTCTTCTTCAAGACGTTCCGGGGCAAGATTTTCTTCGTTGCGGCAGAACCGGTTCGGAAATTTTTCTTGCCCTCGAGAATCCCGCTTGACCGCTGCGCGTCCCTGCTGCATAACGACCACGAACCGTACCGTACGGTACTTATCGAGGAGAGGCGCCTTGCAGGCAGACAGCGCGACAGCACCGGAGTTTTCGCCGCGCCAGAACGCCGTTCTGAGCCAGGCGCTGCGGCTGCTCGTCGACGGCGGCGAGAAGGCGTTGACGACGGCCGGCGTGGCGCGGGCGGCGAACTGCTCCAAGGAAAGCCTCTACAAGTGGTTCGGCGACCGCGACGGCCTGCTCTCGGCGATGATCGCCTTCCAGGCCAGCAAGGTCCGGACCTTCGAGCGGGATGGTGAGCGCCTGACGGTGCCCGGCCTGCAGGACCATCTGGAAGTGTTCGCCAAGGATCTGCTTGACGTCCTGTCCGGTGATGTCTCGCTGGCGCTCAACCGCCTCGCGGTGGGGCAGGCGAGCCGCGACGGATCGAAGCTCGGCCGGCTCTTGATGGAGCATGGCCGCCGGCAGATCGACCGCCGGGCGCGAGCCCTGATCGACGCCGGCCGGCGCGCCGGCCTGCTCGCCTTCGACGATGGCGAAGAAGCCTATCGCACTCTTTACGGCCTGATCGTGTCCGACCTGCATGTGCGCATGCTGCTCGGCGATCACCCGGAGACCGATTTCAGCCAGCGGGCGGAGAGGGCGGTGCGCGCCTTCCTGAAGCTCCACGGCACTGCAAAGACTTTGGCGGAAGCCGGCCTGACAGCGGCCTGATCCCGTCTCGAAACACAGGTACAACAGACAAGCACAAGGGAAGGACATTCAAATGCGCGTCTATTACGATCGTGATGCCGATCTCAATCTCATCAAGTCCAAGAACGTCGTTATCGTCGGCTACGGCTCCCAGGGCCGCGCGCACGCGCTGAACCTCAAGGATTCGGGCGCGACCAACGTGGCCATCGCTCTCAAGGCCGGTTCGCCGACCATCAAGAAGGCCGAAGCCGACGGCTTCAAGGTCATGACCGTCGCCGAAGCCGCCAAGTGGGGCGACCTCCTGATGATGGCGACCCCGGACGAACTGCAGGCCGACATCTACAAGGCCGACATCGCCGGCAACATCCGTGACGGCGCCGCCATCGCTTTCGCCCACGGCCTCAACGTCCATTTCGGCCTCATCGAGCCGAAGGCTTCGCTCGACGTCGTCATGATCGCGCCGAAGGGCCCGGGCCACACGGTTCGCGGCGAATACCAGAAGGGCGGCGGCGTTCCCTGCCTCGTTGCCGTTCACCAGAACGCTTCGGGCAACGCCCTTGAACTTGCGCTCTCCTACGCCTGCGGCGTCGGCGGCGGCCGTTCGGGCATCATCGAGACCAACTTCAAGGAAGAGTGCGAAACCGACCTCTTCGGCGAACAGGTCGTTCTCTGCGGCGGTCTCGTCGAGCTGATCCGCGCCGGTTTCGAAACCCTGGTCGAAGCCGGTTACGCACCGGAAATGGCCTATTTCGAGTGCCTGCACGAAGTGAAGCTGATCGTCGACCTGATCTATGAAGGCGGCATCGCCAACATGAACTACTCGATCTCCAACACCGCCGAGTGGGGCGAATACGTCTCCGGTCCGCGTATCATCACTGCCGAGACCAAGGCCGAGATGAAGCGCGTCCTCACCGACATCCAGACCGGCAAGTTCACCTCCGAGTGGATGCAGGAATGGAAGGCCGGTGCCGCCCGCTTCAAGGGTATCCGCCGCAACAACGACGCCCATCAGATCGAAGAAGTCGGTGCCAAGCTGCGCGGCATGATGCCGTGGATCGGCAAGAACAAGCTGGTCGACAAGGCCGTCAACTAAGATCGTCGCCGAAAGTGAAAATCGGGCCGGGGCGAAAGCTCCGGCCTTTGTCGTAAGACTTCGTTTTTCCGCCGGATTGGTGTGAAAACGTCGTGACTTCAGGTCAGCCGATGCTTCGCCCGGGCAACGGCTTGCCGGTCACTTGTCACGGTGACAAGAAAATAGGTCAGTATTGTTGACATAAATTGGGCGGCGTGTTTCTCTTCTCTTCATAAGAACACACTGAGGAAACCCCATGCTGAATTGGGACAATATCTTCGCCACGCGCTCGCTGCGCATGCGCGCCTCCGAAATCCGCGAACTTCTGAAACTTCTCGACCGCCCGGACATCATTTCGTTCGCCGGTGGCATCCCCGATCCCGCCTTGTTTCCCGACAAGGATTTCAAGCAGGCCTATGCCGAGATCTTCGACAGCACCGCGGTCAATTCCGCCCTGCAATATTCGGTCAGCGAAGGCTATAAGCCGCTGCGCGAATGGCTGATCAAGGAGTTGGCGAAGCTCGGCATTCCGGCCGGCCTCGACAACGTCTTCATCGTGTCCGGCTCGCAGCAGGGGCTGGATTATCTTGGCAAGCTGTTCCTGTCGCCGAAGGATACGGCGCTCGTCACCTGGCCGACCTATCTCGGCGCGCTTCAGGCATTCAACGCCTACGAGCCGTCCTACGACCAACTGACGCCGGGCGGCAACCGCACGCCGGAGTCCTACCGCGCCACGGCCGAACAGAACGGCGGCAAGGTGAAGTTCGCCTATCTCTCCGCCGACTTCGCCAATCCGACCGGCGAGACCGTCAACCGCGAAGACCGTGAAAAACTGCTGGCGCTGGCCGAGGAACTCGACATCGCCGTCATCGAGGACGCCGCCTACCAGTCGCTGCGTTACGATGGCGAGCCGGTGCCGCCGATCCTTGCGCTGGAAATCGCCCGGAAGGGCAGCATCGAGGAAACCCGCACCATCTATTGCGGCAGCTTCTCCAAGACGCTGGCGCCGGGCCTGCGCGTCGGTTTCATCGTCGGCAACGCCCAGGTTATCCGCAAGCTGGTGCTGATGAAGCAGGCGGCCGACCTGCATTCCTCGACCATAAACCAGATGGCCATCGCCCATGTCGCCGAACACGGCTTCGATGCCCAGGTCGCCAAGATCAAGGCTGCCTATAGCCAGCGCCGCAACAGCATGCTGTCCGCCCTGCAGAAGTACATGCCGGCCGGCGTCGAATGGACGAAGCCGGAAGGCGGCATGTTCGTCTGGGTGACGCTGCCGAAGAGCCTCGACGGCGCCAAGCTGCTGGCGAAGTCGCTGGAGACCGCCAAGGTCGCCTTCGTGCCCGGACAGGCCTTCTTTGCCGACGGATCGGGCGCCAACACGCTGCGGGTCAGCTTCTCCTGCGCCAATGACGAGATGATCGAGGAAGGCATCAAGCGCCTCGGAAACCTCATCGCTTCGGAAATCGCCGCAGCCTGATTGCGGTAAAAGAAACGGCGGCGGTCGAGAGACCGCCGCCTCAAGTGCCTGATCCGTAACGCAGATCAATCCCGCGCCAGGACGATGACGCGGTCGGTTTCGAGAAACGATACCTTTTTGCCTTTCGGCGGATTGACGACCACGCCGCCGAGATTGCGGGTATCGGCATCTTCCGGGCGCTGGCGTCGGTAGCCCAGCGCGATCTCGCCGCGCCGCAGGGCGGAATAGCTGACGGTGTAGAAATCGCGCGGCGCATCGATGGCGACATAGTCGGAAATCGGCCGCATGTAGATTTCCGACCCTTCCTCATCCAGCAACTCGTCGAAGATCGCCGCCATCGTCTCGTTTTCCGAGGCCTGGGCGAGCATCAGGCTGACCAGCTTGTTGCTGACGACGAAATCGTCGGCGCGGGTGACTTCGGCGAGTTCGCGGTTGCGCACGTCGGTCATTTCGCTGACAACGCTGATGTGGCGGCCGGCTTTTTCGGCGATGCGGCGAATGGTCAGGAGCGTCACCAGCGTGCGCGTGTCTGCCGTCTGCGGCGCCAGGTGGTCGCTGTAGCCGAGCACCAGCACGTGGTCGTATTGCGGGATATCGAGCGCGTCGAGCGCCGCGCGGCTGCCGGTGTCGATGATCCGGTAGTCGATCGTCAGGTTGCCGCTGATGTCTTTCAGGGCTGCCATATCCGCTTCGAGTTCCGGCGTGTCGGCGGCGATCGTCAGCAGCGACCCCGGCGCCACGTAGCGCGAGAGTTCGGTGGCGATGATCGGGCCGCGCCGGTTCCAGCCGAGCAGCAACGTCCGTTCCGGGCCGGGCGTATGTTTGACGGCCGGCAGGACGGCCTGCTTTTCGATGCGCAGTTCCATCGAGGCTGATTTGATCGCCGCGTCGTCTTCGGCGATGATGATCGCCTTCTCACCGGCAACGATGATGCGGCTCGGCGGTGGGTTGAGATGCACCGCGCCTTCGGCATCGCAAAGCCCGATCAGCGTGCATTTCTCGTAGGTCATGGCGGCGGCGCCGAACGGCTTGCCGACGATGGCGGGCTGGTCGATCGTGTAGATCTCGCAGCCGTCGAAGTCGAGCAGTTCGGAATAGACGGCGCTCAGGCCCGACTGGCGGCTGGAATGCACGACGATGCGCGAAATGAGATTGTCGGCGAGCACCAGCTGCAATTCCTTGCTGCCGACCATGCGGGCGACTTCGGCGTTGCGCGACTCGCGGATTTCCGCGGCGATCTGGTAGGGTTTTTCGCGCCGCTTCGGATCGTTGACCAGGGCGAGCACCGACTTGATCACCTGCGAATCCGCATCCTCGCCTTCCGGGGACAGCACGATGATCGACCGCGAGGTCTGCGGATTGACGATGCCGAGGTCGTAGAGGTCGGTCGGGTCGCCGCTGCGGCAGATGATCTTGGTGTTCTTGAGGTCTTCGATCTTGTCGGCGATCTCGTCCTCCATCTCCACCTTGTCCTTGTTCGCCATGATGACGATGCGCGGATGCTTTCGGCTCTGGTTGGCGATGACGAGTTCGGAAATGACGTCGAAGATCGACGGCGACCAGTTGAGGATGATGGTCTGGTCCTTTTCGAGCACCAGCGAACGGCCCTTTCGCAACTCGCCGAGCTTGTCCTCGATGCCGGCGCTGAGCACGCCGATCAAGGCGGAGAAGACGAAAATGCCGGCGATGGTGACGACGAGCGAGACGCCACGGAAACCCCAGCCGGCATCGCCGCCCATGGTGCCGGCGTCCATGGTGCGCATCAGCGATTCCCAGGCGCCTTCGATGAAGCTGACGGGCGAGCCGCCCTCCGGGGCGATCTGCGTGATCGCCAGGAAGGCGCCGGCGAGAATGATGACGATGACCGATATCAGCGCCAGCCATCCGATCAGCGCGATGGCGCCGGCGGCCATGCTCTTGTCGAACTCGTAGCGCAGGCGCGCACCCCAACCCGTAGTCTTGCTCATAGGCAGTCCAAATCAATGTTTCCTTTTTGTCCGAATCGCAGATCGACCGGAATTTGGCAACGAGGTTAGCGAGTTGGCGCTTGGCCGATACCTGAAAAAGTCACAGCATGCGCCAATTTGGCGATGGTGCGACCCGGCGGACGGCTCTCGTCCGTGACGCCTGTCACATGGATGTAAACTGACCGTGGTTTAGCGGCTTCTCTTCTTGCAAAAAACAGGATCGCCGCCATGAAGACCTTGCTTTCCGCCCTGACCGCAGCCGCCGCCTTCGGCCTGATGGCTTTTTCGGCCAACGCCGCCAATCTGGTGCTCTACACCAGCCAGCCCAACGAGGACGCGCAGGCGACCGTCGACGGCTTCATGGCCGTCAATCCCGACATCAAGGTCGATTGGGTGCGCGACGGCACGCCGAAGATCATGGCCAAGCTGATGGCCGAAATCGAGGCCGGCAATCCGGTCGCCGACGTGCTGCTGATTGCCGACACCGTGACGCTGGAGCGCATGAAGCAGGCCGGCCAGCTGCTGGCCTACAAATCGCCGGAAGCAGCAAACCATGATGCCGCTCTTTATGATGCCGACGGTTATTATTACTCCACCAAGCTGATCACCACCGGCATCGTCTACAACACGGCGGCCGGCATGAAGCCGGAAAGCTGGCTCGACCTGACCAAGCCGGAAGCCAAGGGCCTGGTGACGATGCCGAGCCCGTTGACCTCGGGTGCCGCCCTGATCCACGCCCAGACGCTGGCCGGCGTCGAAGGTCTCGGCTGGGATCTCTACAAGAACCTCGCTGCCAACGGCGCGATCGCCGCCGGCGGCAACGGCGCCGTGCTGAAGTCGGTCGCTTCCGGCGAGAAGGCTTACGGCATGGTCGTCGACTACATGCCGATCCGCGAGAAGGCCAAGGGCGCGCCCGTCGAATTCGTCTTCCCGAAGGAAGGCGTATCGGCGGTGACCGAACCGGTCGGCATCCTCGCCTCCACCAAGAACGCCGAGGCTGCGCAGAAATTCGTCGATTACGTCCTGTCCGAGAAGGGCCAGAACGGTTTCGTCAAGCTCGGTTACATCCCGGCCCGCAACGGCATGGCGCTGCCGGACGGTTTCCCGGCCCGCGACAGCATCAAGGTCCTGCCGATCGACGCCGCCGAGGCGCTGAAGAACACCGACGACGATCTCAAGACCTTCTCCGGCATTTACGGCTCGAACTAAGACCGAGATGACCCGATCCGCTTCGGGAAGCAGCCAGCCCCGCTGGCTGCTTCCCTTCGTCATCCTTGCCGTTGCCCTGTTGAGCGTCCTGCCGCTGTCGCGGCTTGCCGTCGCCGGTTTTGTTGCCTTGTGGCGCGGCGATCTCGGCGGGCTTCTGGCTGACCCCGCCCTCTGGTCGTCGCTGCGCTACACGCTGGAGACGGCGCTTTTCGGCACGGCGATCTCCGTGCTGCTCGGCGCGGCCTTCGCCTTCCTGCTGACGCTGACCGACCTCAGGGGGCGCTCGGTCCTTGGTTTCCTCTTCGTCCTGCCGATGATGATCCCGCCGCAGGTGACGGCGCTTGCCTGGGTGCAGATGTCCGGGCCTTCCAGCCCGCTGCTCAAGGCACTGCACATCGCCCCGCCGCTCGGGTCGCCGCAACCGCTCTATTCCGTCGGCGGCATCGCGCTGCTGTTCGGCGTCCAGCATGCGCCGCTCGTCTATCTTGCCTTGCGGGCCGGGTTGATGGCGCTGCCGCGCGACGGCATCGAGGCTGCGAGGCTTTCCGGCGCCTCCAGCCTGCAGGTGTTTCGCCATATCGTCCTGCCGCTGTCGATGCCGGGCCTGATCGCCGGCGCGGCCATCGCCTTCGTGTCCTGCGTCGGCAATTTCGGCATACCGGCCATCCTCGGCATCCCGGCGTCGATCTACACGCTGCCGACGCTGATCTTTTCGAAGTTTTCCGCCTTCAGCAGCCGGACCTTCGGCGAAGTGGCGCTGCTGTCGACCGCCATCGCCCTGATTTCGGTGGTGGGGCTCGCCGTCCAGGAACGGGTGCTGCGCGGGCGGGATTACCGCGTCATCGGCCTTGCCGGTGCTGTCGCGACGTTTCGGCTCGGGGGCCTCGGGCTACTGGTGGCGCCGCTTTTATGGCTGCTGTTGTTCTTCGTGCTGGTGGCGCCGTTCATGGCGTTGCTCGCCGGCGCCCTCGTGCCCGCCTACGGCGTGCCGCTGACCTTTTCGACCCTGTCGTTCCATGCTTTCGAGGAAGTGCTGTTCCGCCAGTCGGCGACACGCACGGCCTTCGCCAATTCGCTCTTCCTGTCGGCGGCGACGGCGTTCGGCCTGCTTCTGCTGACGCTGCTGGTCGGCTATCAGCTGGCATCGCGACGCGGCGTGCTGGCGCGGGTGCTGACGGCGCTGGTGGAGATCCCCTACGCCTTGCCCGGCATCGTGCTTGCCGTCGCCTTCATCCTGGTTTTTGCCGGCCCCCTGCCGGTGCTGAACGTCACGCTGTACGGCACGATCTGGATCATCCTGATCGCTTATTTCTCCAGCTTCTTCGCCGTCAGCCTGAAACCGGTGGTCAGTGCCTTCCGGCAGCTCGATCCGGCGCTGGAGGAGGCGGCGCGGCTGTCCGGCGCCGGTTTCTACCGGCGGCTTGCCGATATCGTCGTGCCGCTGGTAGCGCCGGCGGCCGGGGCCTCCGTCATCCTGGTGTTCCTGATCGCCTGCAACGAACTCACCGTCTCGGCGCTTCTGTGGACGGCCGGCACCCAGACGCTCGGCGTCGTCATCTACAATCTCGACGACAGCGGCGGCTCCGATCTGGCTTCGGCGCTGTCCGTGCTGGTGGTGGTGATGGTGGTGGCCATGATGCTGGCGCTGGAATTTTTCGGAAAACGCCTGCCAAAAGGGGTGCTGCCGTGGCGAAGCTGATCCTCAACCATGTCGGCAAGGATTTTGGCGGCAGCCGCCCGGCCGTTTCGTCCTTGTCGATCGATGTGCGGGCCGGCGGTTTCCTCGCTTTGCTCGGGCCGTCCGGCTGCGGCAAGACGACCGTGCTGCGCATGATCGCCGGCTTCGAGCAGCCGAGCGACGGCTCCATCCTGCTTGGCGACCGGCTGCTCGCCGACGCGGCCTCGATGGTGCCGCCGGAACGGCGCAACATGGCGATGGTGTTCCAGTCCTATGCCCTGTGGCCGCATATGTCGGTGGCCGAAAACGTCGGTTATCCTTTGAAGGTGCGCGGCATTTCCGGCGAGCGCTGGCGCAAGGCCGTTGCCGACGCGCTGGAGGCGGTGCGGCTGCACGAGCATGCCGAGCGGCAGCCGGCGGACCTCTCCGGCGGCCAGCGGCAGCGGGTGGCGCTGGCGCGCTGCCTGGTGACGTCGCCGGACGTAGTGCTGCTGGACGAGCCGTTGGCCAATCTCGACCGCCACCTGAAGCAGGAAATGGAGGAGACGTTCCGCGATTTTCACAATCGCTCCGGCGCCACGATGATCTACGTGACGCATGACCAGAGCGAGGCGATGGCGCTGGCGACCGAGGTCGCCGTGATGTCGGAGGGCAGGCTGGTGCAGCTGGCGCCGCCCGAGGAGATCTATGCCAGGCCGGAAGGGCGGATGGCGGGTGCCCTGATCGGGCAGGGCGCCATCCTGCAGCTACCGCTGCCGGAGGGAACGCCCCGGCTGCTCGACTGGGCGGCCCTCCGGCCGCTCTTCCAGGGCCATGCCGCCGGCGCTTGCGCGGATATCCTCGTCCGCCCGCAGCATGTGGTGGTCGATCCCGAGGGCATCGCGTGCCGTGTCGTTTCGGCCCTTTACGAGGGCGAGCGCTACGCGTTGCGGCTGGCGCTGCCGGACGGCCAGATCCTGCGGGCGTTCAGCGCCGCCAGGGTTTCGCCCGGCGAGAAGCTGGCGGTCGCCATCCTGTCGGCCTGGCGCCTTGCTTGACCCTTTCTACGACGCATGTCGGACGGCCATTTCCGCCCGGATGTGCCGATGGCAGCTCGCAAAACCCTGCCGATCAGGGACGGGCGCCCGAGCACTGCCAGCGGATGACTTCGCAGTCGTAGGAATATTGCGAGCAGCTGTTGATCGCTTCGCGCTCGGCGCGGCGGCGGTTCGTGCCCCAGCCGGAACCCCAGCCATCCGGGCCGGCCGCTACGGCGCCGCAGGCATCGCGGAACCACAGGACCTTGCAGTCGCCGCGTCCGCAATTGCCCATGGCGGCACGTTCCGCGCTGCGGCGCGAGGGATGGTCATAGGACCAGCCGAGGGCGCCGGTGCGGCGCGAATAGGCGATGGCGCCATAGCTTTCCGCGAAAGCCAGCTCCGGGAGGGATGTGGCGGCGACTGCCAGCGTCATCAGCAGTGTAAGGGAGCGAATTCCAATCTTCATGGTGGAGTCCTTGATCAGCCGAGGAGGGAATATGGGTTGCAGGTGTCGCGGCAGGCGGCGTCCCCCGACACCTGTCACGATATGTCTGAAAGACGTCTGGAGAAATGGAAATAATCGGTCGTTAAACGCGGCGAGGCGACTATTTTTGGGAGGCTTTGCCTTCTCTCTTTCGGCAGGACGTTGGCCTTTCCCGGCCTGTCGCCTGCCGTTAGACTGCCGGAGCTTCAATCGGAATTGATTCATGTCGCTTCGTCTTGCCACCTTCAACATCGAAAACCTCATGACCCGGTTCGATTTCACCGGCTTTCGCAACCAGCTGCGGCAGGACCGCGTGTTAAAACTGTTCGAGGTCAATGGCGAGGAGCAGTATCGCCGGCTGGAGGAAGCGCGGACGATCGCCTCGACCGACGATACCCGCCAGCTCAGCGCGCTGGCGATCGCCGAGGCCGATGCCGACATCATCTGCTTGCAGGAGGTGGACAACATGGGCGCCCTGCAGGCCTTCGAATACGGCTACCTGTTCCGCATGGTCGGCAACGGCTATCGCCAGAAATACCTGGTGCAGGGAAACGACAGCCGCGGCATCGACGTCGCGGTGCTCATGCGCGAGGAAACGATCGATGGCCAGAAGATCGAGCTCGTCGACCTGCAGAGCCATGCGATGATGACCTTTCTCGACATGCCGTCGGAACTGGGTCCTTTCCCGGCGGAAAACCTCGGCGACAAGATCTTCAAGCGTGACTGCCTGGAGTTGGACCTGCGCATCGGCGGCCAGCCACTGACCCTCTATGTGGTGCATTTCAAGTCGATGGGCTCCAGCCGCGACGGGCTGGACGGCCGTGAATCGACCATGCCCATCCGCAGGGCGGAGGCGCTTGCCGTGCGCCACATCATCGAGCGGCGCTTCGGCAAGGGGCACACGGCCAACAAACGCTTTGTCATCTGCGGTGACATGAACGATTACCAGGAGCGCATCGAAGTGATCGGCACCCGGCGCACCGGCTATCGCTTCGTTCATCACGACGAGCCCGAAAGCGCGCTGGACGTCTTCAGCCATGACGGCTTTGCCGAAAACGTCATGCGCCGCCGCGACGTCATGGATCGCTGGACGCTGTATCATGCGCGCGGGCCGCAGGAGCAGCATCTCTGCCAGCTAGACTACATCTGGCTGTCGCCATCGCTGGCGGCCAGCAATGCCACCCATGTGCCGCAGATCATCCGCGGCGGCCAGCCGTTCCGCACGGTGTTTCCGCCGGGGCAGGAGGTGGAGCGGTATCCGCGCACCGGCTGGGACCGCCCCAAGGCCTCCGATCATTGCCCCGTGGTCATGACCCTGGACCTCGTCTGATGCCGGCATCCGCGGACTACCCGCACGGCTGGCCGCCGGAAGACGCCATTTTCCCGCTCGCCGATGCCGAGCTTGCCGTTCTGCCCGGCGAGCATCCGTTCCACGCTGCCGAAAAAGGCGCGGCCGCCCGCAACTGGCGCGACGAGATCGCCGCCAACCCGGCGCTCTACGACGGCTCCATGGTGTTCTTTTCCCGCATGGCGCTTGAGGGCGGGCGCATGCGCGGGCAGGGGCACATGGTGCCGTTCTCGACCTTCATGTGGTGGCGCAAGAAGCCGCGGCCGGACGGCGTCCATCTTTTCACCTGGGCGATCCCGGTGTCGCGCGACGGTGCGGTGATCGCCATCCGCATGGGGCGCCATACGGCCAATCCCGGGCAGGTCTATTGCGCCGCAGGCTCGCTCGATGCCAGCGATGTCTTCGACGGCCGCTGCGATATCGCCGGCAACATGCGGCGCGAGGTCCTGGAGGAGACGGGGCTCGACCTCGCCGTCGCCGAGCCGCTCTCCGGATACCATGCCCTGCATCGCCACCGGCGCATCACCATCTTCCGCTTTTTCCGCTTCGATCTTTCGGCGGAGGAGATGCTGGAGCGCATCGCCGCGCATATGCTGGTCGATGAAGAAAAGGAAATAGACGGGGCGGTGGCGATCCGTTCCGCTGATGCCGACGCCCATGCTTACAACGCCATGATGCTGCCGATCCTGCGGCTGTTTTTCGACGAGGGGCTGCCGGAAGAAAAGCCTGTTGCGCCAAGCTGATGGCTGGGGCAGGTTGAGCCACTGCCGATGAATGATTCAAGGGAGAGCGGCATGGCGCGCGACTACAGCATCTATGATGTTTTCACGGATGTCAGGCTGGCCGGCAATCCGCTTGCCGTGGTCTTCGACGCCGATGGACTCAGCGATGCGGCCATGCAGGCGATTGCCGCCGAGATGAACCTGTCGGAGACGGTCTTCTGTCTAGCGCCTGCCAATCCCGGCCACGCGGCGACGATCCGCATCTTCACGCCGGCGCGGGAACTGCCCTTCGCCGGGCATCCGACGGTGGGCGCGGCGATCGCCCTTGCCGAGCGGGCGCATTCCGGCCGGTCCGGCGCGCTGGACCTGGTGTCCGTGCTGGACGAAAAAGTCGGGCCGGTGCGCTGCGCCGTTCGCCTGAAGCCGGAGGAGGCGAGTTTCGCGGAATTCGACCTGCCGCGCAAATCGGTGAAGATCGCCGCAAAACTGGACCGGCAGGCGCTTGCCGATGCATTGAGCCTGAAGTCGACGGAAATCGGTTTTGAAAACCACGTGCCTTCCGTCTGGAGCGCCGGCTTCCCCTTTTTGATGATCCCCGTTCACGACCTCAGTGCGGCGCAGCGCCTGGAATTCGACGCGCACCTGTGGGAGCGCACCGTGCCCTTCGTCGAAGGCCGCCTGGCATCCGCCTATGTCTATTGCCGCGGCGGGGTCCATCACGGCGCGAAGTTCCACGCGCGGATGTTTTCGCCCGAGATGGGCATTCCGGAGGATCCGGCGACGGGCTCGGCGGTGGCGGCCCTGTCCGGTCCCATCCATCATTTCGATGCCTTGCCGGACGGCCATCATGCCCTTGTGATCGAGCAGGGCGTCGAGATGGGGCGCGCGTCTTTCATTCACCTTCATATCGACGTCGAAGCCCAGGATATCGCTGCGGCACGCATCGGCGGACAGGCGGTGCGCGTCGCGGCCGGCGTTCTGGATCTCTGATTTTCCTCGCCTTTTTGGTCATCCCAATTTTTTTCGGCAATTTGTGAAGTTTTTTTGCCAGGCCGCTGGACAATCCTCCGGATCCTGTTTATACGCCGCATCACGCCACCGGAACGGGGCGGACGGAACGGGTGATTAGCTCAGTTGGTAGAGCAGCTGACTCTTAATCAGCGGGTCGTAGGTTCGAGCCCTACATCACCCACCAAATCAACCGCTTAGAGGCGGTTCTGATGCCTCATTTTACAGTTCCACGATATTTTACAATTTCATTTTCTTTTTGTTCCTCGACCAATCGCGTCTATCACCTCCTGGCCTGCCAAATAGTGCTTCCGTATTATCACTTCAGCCTCATCCTGGGAGTGACCTGATATCTCGGCGATCAGCTTGATTTTTTCGTCGTGCGACCTGTCTAGGTGAGCGTAGGCGTAGGTAATGGCAGTCCCCCGCAGATCGTGAAATGTGACGCCCTTGATTCCGAGCCGGGCCATTTCCTTCCTCCATGAGGCCCTGAACCCACTTGGCGTCCAGTTCTGCCCGAAAGAGTTCACGAGGATTCTCTGCCTTTGCGCCTCCTTAGCTTTTCGAAGGATAGGCAAAATATCCATGGCTGCTACCACGCGAACCTTGGCGCCGGTCTTTGCTTGTCTGATGGAAACTCTCTCTCCGTCGAAGGCAAGGGTAGGCATGGACAAGATGTCGGTTTGGCGCTGCATAGTCCAAAGCGCGATTTTGGCGACGTCTCGAATGTGGGGCGCTGCATGGTCCAGAACCTTACGCAGTTGCTCGTTCGACCAAATAATGTCGCGTCTGCTGCCCTCGTGAAGGCGTTCGATCCGTTCGAGCGGATTGCGCAGGATTATCTCATTGCTCTTGGCCCAGGCAAAAACGCGTGCAAGGAGAGCAAGATGCATGTCAGCAGACCGCGGCGCCTCCTTCATCCCATCGCGCCAGTTCATGAAGATCATGCGGCTCCCGCGGGCTTCGACCGCACGAATAGGAAATGTCTCATATTCCAACCGTATCGTTGCCAACTGCCGTTCGTAGTCGCGCCTGGTGGATGGGGCTAATTTCCCGTAGCCAGCCGTTTTCCGAAAATCCTCGATCAGCGAACCGATCGTGCCTTCTCGGACGTCTTTCTGCCGGTCCTTCGTAAGTCGGAGGAATTCTTGAGTGAAGGCCTTGGTGCCGGGCTTCGACATGATGCGGGGAGCGCCTTTGCCCCGCCATGCGTAGTAGTATGTTGCGAAACTGCCATCGGCCAATTTCACCCTCAACTTATGCACGCCGACCAGCTTGCCTTCCATTTACCCACCTATCGAGCGCAGCTTCGGCGCTGTCGTCTTGTCCTTCGCGAGCCGGAAACCTTTTGGGGGAGAATTCGATCTCGCCGCTAGGATGCATGATGACCCTGACGCCATGCAAGGCGGCAGCGGCGGCGGCGTCGGAGATTTCGGACTTCGTGTATACCCTAGCTCGGCTCATCCTCCGCTCCTCTCCGCCGTATCGGCAGACACCAGCAGTTTATCCTTGGGAGAGGTGGTCATGCTGCGATCCTCCGACGGCTGCTGGCGAGCCAGAGGATCGGCAGCGCGGCGAGCGTCATCCAGAGTTTCCCGAGGGTCTGACCGGCCAGATAGTCAAGCGAGCCGAAGGCCAGCCACAGGAAGACCGCGCTATCGACAACGGCGCCGGCCATACCACTGAGGAGCACGGCGAGCCACAGGCGGCGCTCGCGCAGCGGGGCATAGACAGCGAGGTCTGCCAGTTCGGCCAGCACGAATGCCAGGACAGAGGCGACCAGCAATGCCGGCGCGGCGAACAGCGCGGAAAGGACACCGCCGATACCGATGGCGATTAGCGCTGCCTTGGCGCCGCCGGCCTCGTGCACCATGTCACGCAAGACCAGCGATGCGCCGACGACAAGCACGCCGCTTGGGGCGGTGAGTCCAAAGCCGACCGGCAACAGGCACGGGCCGTCAGGAATGCAGACCGTGCCGACATTGCCGATCATCCAATTTGCGAGCGGGATGGTTGCCGCAAAGGCGGCCGTCAAAACGATGGTTTTAAGCGACATCGGTGATGAGCCTCCTCTGAGGGACAAAGATTTTTGGCGGGTTGACGCGGTCCAGCCGGTCGGCCATCCGGCCGGGCATATCCTCGCGGTCCTTGTAATTTCTGGCGATGTTGACGCTATCGACCGAGGCGAACGGCCAGTTGCCTGCCTCATTCATCATCCGGAGGCCGTGGATTTCCGGCTGGAGGCCCGCATCTTCGAGAGCCGCGAAGGCTTCGTGCATGCGCCCTTTCCAGACCGGCGAGCCGACTTTCCAATATTGCTGGCTGGAACCGAAGCAGATGCGCGTCCATTGGCGCGCAAGCTCGATCAGATAGGAGATCGGCAGCCCCAAGTGCCAGACGGGCGCTCCTCGGGACTTTGGGAATGGCCAAGTCGCGACAAGCGCACGCTGCTCTTCGACCGTGCCGTCGATCCGATCCGGCACTACTGCCCAATGTGGAGGGCGCAGCATCGGCCGAAGCCAATTGTAATAGGCCTCCCGATCGACGGTCCCACCTTGCTGGAAGTGCGTGAACTCGCCACAATCGAACATGATCGACTGCATCATCCGCAAGGACATTTCGACCTGCGGATCCCTCTTGGTGGCAAACGAGATGCAGACATGTCGGCCGGCGAGGTCGAGCAACATCACTTCGGGCGTCAGCGGCAGGCCATGATGGTGGATCGTCATCGCGCCTCCCGCACGGCCTGGACAGCCGCCGCGAAAAGCTTCGGTGCGTGCCAACGTGGATCGAAGATGATGGTGTCGGGGCCGGGATAGTTCCGGACGAAGTATTCGGTGAAGGCAGCTTCGGCTGCAGCGTATTCAGGAGTGCCGCGCGCCACAATGTTCTTGGGTGTGTCGGTCATGCTGCCTCGCTTTCGGCCATAAGTCGCTGTTCTGCGATTGCGAAAAATTCGGCGTCCTTTTCGATGCCGATGAACTGGCGCCCGGTCAGCTTGCAAGCAACGCCCGTTGTGCCGCTGCCCATGCAGTTATCGAGAACCACATCGCCGGGATTGGTGTAGGTGCTGATGAAATATTCCATGAGCGCGACCGGCTTCTGAGTCGGGTGCAGTTTCGACCGTTGCTTGTCGCTCGAGAAGAACAGGACGCTGCGCGGATATCGCTCTGTTGAGTCGTAGGGCGTCTTGGTTTCAACGCGCCCATAGTTGGTGCTCTGTTTGGCGCTGACCTCACGCAGGGCTGTCTTTCGCGGGTGCCCGAATGTCTTCTGCGGGTTGTAGGTCGGCAAGCGATCATAGAAGACCAGCACATTCTCATGGGCTTTCATCGGCATCTTCTTCGCGTTTAGGTGCCCCGTCGCGTTACCTTTTTCCCAAATCCACTCATAACGCAGCATGCGCAGGTTCGACGCGCCAAGGGTCTTGTCGAATGGCGTCTGCGCCGTCAGGACGATCGCGCCTTTGCAGATGCGTCGATAGTGTGCCCATAACGCAGGAAGATGGACTTCGAAATCCCATTCGTTCCGGGTCGTCTCATATGGCAGATCGCAGAGGATCATATCGACGCTGGCGTCTTCGATCTCGTGCATGCGCTGCAGGCAGTCGCCGAGCATGAGCTTCATAGCTTGTCGCCCTCCACAGCTGCCGTGACGTGGCGATGCACGACGGCTTCTAAATCTTTCATGGTGATAGAGATCGTGTCGTCGCTGGCCGGATCGGCAGGGCCGTCCAGTTCGCAAGCGGCAGTCACAATACGAGCGGCAAGGCGGTCAACGTCCACCCGCAAATTATCCTTGGGTGCCTGCTGCGCAGCCAAGGCGGCTTTCGCGTCGGCAAATCCTTCGAGATGGCCGTCGCGTGATTTGATGAGCGCACCGAACGCTGCTGTTGCCGCTTCTGGATCAGCAATGCACCCGGCATTCCACCCGGCCTTTGCCCCGGCAATAAACTGGCTGTCGCAAAGCGCCTCGTGGATGCGTAACTGGTCGGCCGAAAGGCTTGCCACGAATGGGCTACCGGTTACATTGTCCTTGGGTGTGTCGGTCATGAGCGGGGCTCCTTCACGCCGAGGACTTCGCGGATCTCGCGTTTCGCGTGGGACCGACCAATCTCGTAGGCCTTGTCAAGAAAGGCGATGAGTGCGTCGCGGGCTGCTATGCCTTGGTCATTGTTTTCGAAAGACTGCTCGCCGTAGGTGTACATGCCGAGAGGACTGACCGTGCACCGGGTCCAGTCATCGCCGCCCTTGCACGCCGTCCAGTCTTTCCAAAAGCTGACACGGCAGAAACTATAAAGGTGCTCGTGGTCAGACATCGGAGTCCTCCGTGTAGCAGTGCCGGCAGACCCGGCCCCGGTCTCTGGGATTGCAGGTGAGGAAACGGGTCGGCTGGAAGTCGTGCCAGCCAATCCAGCAGAGGAGCTTACGGAGCATCAGAGCCTCCCCCGGCGGCGCGAACCACATCGCCGGAATAGATGGCTTGCGACCACCGATTGTAGCTTTCAGGAAGAGCAGCATTGATCGCGGGACGGCTATCAAGGATGTCTTGCAGTAAGTCGCGCTCAGCTCGCATTTCGGCCAACTGCTGCTGTAGGCTGACCTTTGCATCCATATTAACCTTGGGCGACGACAGAGCCTGTTGCGCAGCCAGGGCGCGATCAACCCGGCGTTCAACCTCGGCAAGCATCTGCTCGCGGGTAAAGGTCTCGTTCGTCTCAGGGGAGGGATAGGCGTAGACAGGAATATGGGCTTGCCAGTCCCGGCGCTTGTAGAGGCACACTGACCCCGTCTTGAGCATCTCGCGGTCGCTACCACGCAGGTATCCAATCGGCATAGTCTGACCGTCATGCGCATCTTTTCGAGGATGCCGGCGGCGCTTGTCGCCAAACTCATCCAGCCACTCGAAACCATGTTGTGGGTGCCATCCGGCCGCGCCGAGGTCGTTGACCACGATGCAAATGCTGCCGGGATAAAGGCTGTATAGGTCGCGAAGGAATTCCTCGATCCGCTTTGTCTCGTGGAACGGGCCTTTTTTATCTGGCACCATTCCGTAGCGCTGATGGATTATCCAGGTGGGGAATTTGCTATCATCCACGGTCGGAGCCCTCCGTGGTGGCGCAGGCGGCGCGGCACGGGATGGCGATCCGATACCTGCCATCCGGCAAAAAGCTGCCCTCGTAATGCTGGTCAGACGCAAGACGCCACTCTTTCGCGTCATCTGCGTTGATGATGAGACCGTCGCCAGTGTCCTCGACGCGGACGGTGACCCATCCAACCACATTGTTCTTGGGGGAGGGTGTTTCGATCAACGAGGCCCATGGCTTGGTGCGCTGTTCGAACGTCCCGTCATTTTTGCACCATGCGCGCCAGCACTCTTCGCAGTAGGCGTCCTGCGCGTTGGCATAAAACTCGCGTTTGCAGTTCGGGTAATGATCCAAGCTACGCATCGGAGCTTCCCTTCATCAAGCCTTGGTTGTAGCGTGCGGTCTCGGATTGTAGGGGAGCGAGACAATGCTTTCTGAGTTGGAGAAGGCCAGCGTCACGGACGCAGTCCACGCGCTTGTAGGGGACATGCCCATTGGCGTGCCGTTCGGCTTTCGAAGGCTGCGGGCCTTGCTTTCGGAGCGACATGGCATCACGGATGACGTTCGCGATGACGAGGAGTTTAAGCCGACGGTAGAAGAGACGATGGATAGAATGTTGACGTACCCCAAAGCTATTCCGGATCTTCAAATTGCACCGGAGGTGGATGGCGAGCTCCAATGGGTTCGGGCTGGCGCAGTCTAATTTAGACATTTCAGTTCCCCCTGGCGGCAGCGCGGTCAAGGCGCTCGATCTCGGCGATGATAAGGGCACCGGCCCGGACCAAATCTTGTCGGGGCGATTTCGGCTTCCACCAATCCCGGCTCCATGACAGGGGCCAGAGCTTCGGAACTGCGAACGCGCCGCCGGGCTTGCGGGCCAATAGCTTCGATCGCGCCGCACTTTCGCAGTAGCTGCCGGCTGCAAGAGCCAATTCGCCATTTGTATGCTCGTCGTCGCGGGCGGTACTCCAGCCCTCCGTTTCGATCTGCCGGCGGCGTTCGGCAGCAATATCCGCGAGGGCCTGCCCTCCCGCCAAATTCGTTTGTGGCGCTTCGGCGTATAGGGGGACCGTTAGTTCCTCGTCTCTGAACTTGCTGTTTGAGATTGGAAACATGCCGCCTTGGCCAGCCTTCAAGCGCTCGAATATGTCCGGCGCGATATAGGCCACGGGCGACGGCGCCATTTTGTTCTTGGGGGAGGGGGTTTCAGGGTTCGTCATGCTGCGATCTCCATGTAGGCGCCGATCACTTCGGCCGCGACTTGCGGGACGATGGCATTGCCGTAGGCGCGCAGGCGTCCCATTCTGGCGGGA
>NZ_QFBC01000001.1 GCF_003122325.1 Rhizobium album | reverse complement strand
AGCTTGGGGATGAACTCCTTGGCCTGCCTATCATAACGCAATACTACAGGCATAAACACCTCTCCTGCGAGCATCCCCAAAAACGACAAACCCGCCGATAAAAATCGACGGGTTTGTCAGTAGTCTGACCCCGCGGGATGGACAATCCCGCGGGGTTTTTCTTTGTCAACAAACGCTGTCGATCAGGCCAGGACGGCGAGCAGCAGCAGCGCCACGATGTTGGTGATCTTGATCGCCGGGTTGACGGCGGGGCCAGCCGTATCCTTGTAGGGATCGCCAACGGTATCGCCGGTCACCGAAGCCTTGTGCGCCTCGGAACCCTTGAGGTGACGAACGCCGTCCTTGTCGACGAAGCCGTCCTCGAAGCTCTTCTTGGCGTTGTCCCATGCACCACCGCCCGACGTCATGGAGATTGCCACGAACAGGCCGTTGATGATGACGCCGAGCAGCGAGGCGCCCAGCGCCGCGAAGGCAGAGGCCTTGGAACCGGAGATGATCAGCACGCCGAAGTAGACGATGATCGGCGCCAGGACCGGCAGAAGCGACGGAATGATCATTTCCTTGATCGCCGCCTTGGTGAGCAGGTCGACGGCCTTGCCGTAATCCGGCCGCTCGGTGCCCTGCATGATGCCGGGCTTTTCGCGGAACTGCCGGCGGACTTCCTCGACGATGGAGCTCGCCGCGCGGCCGACGGCCGTCATGGCGATGCCACCGAAGAGGTAGGGCACCAGGCCGCCGAACAGCAGGCCGGCGACGACATACGGGTTCGAGAGGTCAAAGGAGATCGTACCGACATCGGCGAAGTACGGATACTTGTCGCCGTTCGATGCGAAATACTGCAGGTCGTTGGCATAGGCCGCGAAGAGCACGAGGGCGCCGAGGCCGGCGGAGCCGATCGCGTAACCCTTGGTGACGGCCTTGGTGGTGTTGCCGACGGCGTCGAGCGCGTCGGTTGACTTGCGCACTTCCGGCGGCAGGTGCGACATTTCGGCGATGCCGCCGGCATTGTCGGTGACCGGGCCGAAGGCATCGAGCGCCACGATCATGCCGGCGATGCCGAGCATGGCGGTGACGGCGATGCCGGTGCCGAACAGGCCGCCGAGCTGGTAGGTGGCGATGATGCCGCCGACGATGACGATCGCCGGCAGCGCCGTCGATTCCAGCGACACGGCAAGGCCCTGGATGACGTTGGTGCCGTGGCCGGTCACCGATGCCTGGGCAATAGAATTCACCGGACGCTTGTTGGTGCCGGTGTAATATTCGGTGATCACCACGATCAACGCCGTCACCACGAGGCCGACAAGGCCGCAGAAGAACAGGTTGGTGCCGGTGATATCTTTGCCGGCGACGGTGCCGATCGAACCCCAGCCGATGCTGAGCTGTGTCGCCACCGCAAGGCCGGCGATCGACAGCACGCCGGTGACGATCAGGCCCTTGTAGAGCGCGCCCATGATCGAGCCGTTGGCGCCGAGCTTGACGAAGAAGGTGCCGACGATCGAGGTGATGATGCAGGCGCCGCAGATGACGAGCGGATAGATCATCGCCGAATCGAGCACCGGCGCGCCGGCGAAGAAGATGGCGGCGAGCACCATGGTGGCGACGACCGAAACCGCATAGGTTTCGAACAGATCGGCGGCCATGCCGGCGCAATCGCCGACGTTGTCGCCGACGTTGTCGGCGATGGTGGCCGGGTTGCGCGGATCGTCTTCGGGAATGCCGGCCTCGACCTTGCCGACGAGGTCGCCGCCGACGTCAGCACCCTTGGTGAAGATGCCGCCGCCGAGACGGGCGAAGATCGAGATCAGCGAGGCGCCGAAGCCGAGAGCGACCAGGGCGTCGATGACTTCGCGCGAGCCGCTGGCATGGCCGAGAAGGCCGGTCAGGATGTAAAAGTAGATCGAGACGCCGAGAAGGGCGAGGCCGGCGACCAGAAGGCCGGTGATGGCGCCGGACTTGAAGGCGATGTCGAGGCCTGCGGAAAGGCTGTGCGAGGCGGCCTGGGCGGTGCGCACGTTGGCGCGCACGGACACGTGCATGCCGATAAAGCCTGCGGCGCCGGAAAGAACGGCGCCGATCAGGAAACCAATCGCGGCAGCGCCCGAAAGCAGCAGCCACGTCGCTATGAATACAACGATACCAACAATCGCAATCGTCTTATACTGGCGTGTAAGATAGGCCTGAGCCCCTTCGCGTATGTAGCCGGCAATCTCTTGCATGCGGCTGTTGCCCTGGTCGGCGGCAAGCACCGACTGGGTTGCCCAGATGGCATAAACCACCGAAAGCAAACCGCATGCGATAACGCCAAATAAAATGGTCATTTCGCTTTGTCCTCTCCCATTACGCCGGGCTCACTCCCTCCCGGCAGCCTCGCAGGCAGACCCCACGCTCCTCTTCATGGCCGGTCCCCACGTGGAGGCGAGATTGCGTGCAGGATGCCGTGGCGTCAAGCCCTGGCTTCTTGCGCTGTGCATAAGGAAAGGAAGGTCGGCGACACGGCATTAAACTATGACATGTCGCGGCAGGAAATCAGCGACTTGCGCGGGAACGCGACCGCAGAAGCAGTGCCACCAGCAGCAGGCAGAAAATCGTCACCGGCCAGATGACGAGGTTCATCACCGACCATCCGAAAGCCGAGAAAACCTTGCCGGATGCGAAGGATGACAGCGCCACTGTGCCGAACAGGATGATGTCGTGAAAGCCCTGCACCTTGTCGGCCTCTTCTGGGCGGTAGCTCGATGCGACGATGGCCGTCGAGCCGATGAAGCCGAAATTCCAGCCGATGCCGAGCAGGATCAGCGCGCCCCAGAAATTCCAGAGTTCGATGCCGGCATGGGCGACGAGGGCGCAACCCATGAGAATCACCAGGCCGGCGGCGACGACCTTTTCGCTGCCGAAGCGCGAGATGAGCATGCCGGTGAAGAAGCTCGGCGCGTACATGGCCAGCACGTGCCACTGGATGCCGAGCGTGGCGAGATCGGAAGAAAAGCCGCAGCCGATGACCATGGCCAGCGGCGCGCCGGTCATCATGAAGGTCATCAGCGCATAGGTGGAGATGCCGCAGACCATGCCGGTCGCGAATCGCTGCGTCATGACGATTTCGGACAGCGGCCGTGTCGGCACCGTTGCGGCCGCAGCGGAAGTTTTCTGGTCGGGCAGCTTCAGGAAGGCGAAGATGCAGAGCGCAACGAGGCAGAGCGGGATCAATGCCATGAACGAGCCGGCAAACATTACCGGGCTGAAGATGTCCTTGGCCCAGATCGCCAGCTGCGGCCCGAGCACCGCGGAGACGATGCCGCCGGCGAGGATCCACGAGATCGCCCGCGGCTTGTAGAACCCCGGTGAGGCATCGGCGGCGGCAAACCGGATCTTTTGGGCAAAACCGGCCGAGATGCCGATCAGCGCCAGGCTAACGGCAAACATCCAGAAATCCGAGCGGAACAGGGAAATGGCCGCCATGGCGGCACCAAGCGCGCCGACCATCGAGCCCATCATGAAGCTCGTCTTCCGGCCAAGACGCTGCGACAGAAGCGCAATGAGCACGGCACCGGCGGCAACGCCGATGTTGAAGCCGGTCAAGGGGGCGGTGGCGAGAGACTTGTCCTCGCCGAGCAGCTGGTATCCCACCAGGCCGCCGACGGCAAAGCTGACCGGCGGTGCGCCGCCCAGCACCGCCTGGGCGGCGGTGAGAATGAAAACGTTGCGTTTGGCGGAAGATAGCTGCCGCTTCGGATCTGCGGCGACCTCAGTCTCGATCGTCATGGCGGCGTTTCCTTCCCGCGTCACGTCATGGTGGACGGGGGCGGCGATCCTTCGCCGTCCACACGCCTCGGCTTGAGATGGGAAACGAGGGCGTGGGTTGCCCTCAGTCCTTCTTCTTCTGGTCGCCGCGTATCTGCTTGGCGATACGGTCGAGAACGGCGTTGACGAGCTTGGGCTCGTCTTCGGAGAAAAACGCCTGGGCGATTTCCATATATTCGGTGACGATCACTGCGACCGGAACGTCCTTGCGTTCGATGATCTCGAAGACGCCGGCACGCAGGATGGCGCGCACGGTGCTGTCCATCCGCGACAACGCCCAGTCGTCCTGCAGCGCCGAGCCGATCAGCGGATCGAGCTTCGTCTGGTCGCGCACGACGCCGGCAACGATCGAGCGGAACCAGCCGGCATCGGCCTTCAGATAGGTTTCGCCGTCCACTTCCTGGCCGAGGCGATGGGCTTCGTATTCCGCCACCACTTCGAGGACGCCGGCGCCGCCGATATCCATCTGGTAAAGCGCCTGCACCGCAGCAAGACGGGCTGCGCCGCGCTGGTTGGCGGGCTTTACCGGCTGTCCGGGCTCCTGCTTGCTCATTGCTCGCCACCAAACTTCTGCCGCAGCGCGACCATGGTCAGCGCCGCGCGTGCGGCAAACCCGCCATTGTCCTTTTCCGAACGGCGCACGCGCGCCCAGGCCTGGTCGGCATTCTCGACGGTCTGAATGCCGTTGCCGATCGCCAGGGACTCGCTGACGGCGAGATCCATCAGGGCGCGGGCCGACTCGTTGGCGACGATGTCGAAATGATAGGTCTCGCCGCGGATGATCATGCCAAGCGCGATGAAACCGTCGTAAATCGTGCCGCCGTCGTCGGCGGCGTCGAGCGCCATGGCGATTGCCGGCGGAATTTCGAGGGCGCCGGGAACCGTGACGATGTCATAGGTCGCACCGGCTTCGTCCAGCGCGAATTTCGCGCCTTCGAGCAGGGCGTCGGCCATGTCGCCATAAAAACGGGCTTCGACGATCAGAAGATGGGGGTTTGAGCTGGACATGCGTCACCTGATTGTGCGGGGGGCGCCACGCGCCCGACATGGGCGGGTCAAACCACGGCGCATAGCGCTTTGCAAGCATTTTCGGCGCAGGTCGCCGATTTCGAATGTCACAACGGCAGGCACGGTCCACAAGGCCATGCTACCCTCTGCAAAGAAGCAGAGGAATCAGCCGCGGATGAACAGGAAAACCATGACGACAATTCCAACGCTGGAAACCGAACGCCTGCTGCTGCGCGGCCATCGCCTCGACGATTTCGAGGCCTACAGGGCACTTTGGAGCGATGCCGACGTCGTTCGTTACATCACCGGCTCGCCGATGAGCCGCGAGCAGGTCTGGGGGCGGCTGATGCGCATCGCCGGCATGTGGCACCACATGGGTTTCGGCTTCTTCGCCGTCGAGGAAAAGGCGACCGGCCGCTTTATCGGCGAGGCCGGTTTCCATGACCTGCACCGCGACATGACGCCCTCCATCGAGGGAACCCTGGAAACCGGCTGGGCGCTGATGCCGGACTGGCACGGCAAGGGATATGCAACGGAGCTACTGCAGACCCTGCTGGCGTGGGCCGAGGAGAATTTCCCGGAAAAGTGCATGACCTGCATCATCAGCCCGGAGAATGCGGCCTCGATCCGGGTCGCCGGCAAGATGGGTTTTCGCGAGACGGCCCGCACCGACTACCACGGCGAAACCATTCTGATGGAACGCAGCCGATCAGCCGGTTGAAGCTGGCAACGCCGCCAACTCAGCCGCGATTGACCGGGAATTCCGCCAGCCGTGCCGCATAGCGGGCCATGGTGTCGACTTCGAAATTGACGAAATCGCCGGCCTTGCGCTCGCCCCAGGTGGTGACTTCGAGCGTATGGCGGATCAGCAGCACGTCGAAATCCGTGCCCCCGACCGCATTGACCGTCAGCGAGGTACCGTCGAGTGCGACCGACCCCTTGGGCGCCACGAACCGCGCCAGATGCTCCGGCGCGCGGAGGCGGAAGCGTGTCGCATCCCCCTCAGAGGTAACCGAGAGAATTTCCGCCTTTCCGTCGATATGGCCGGAGACGATGTGGCCGCCGAGTTCGTCGCCGATTTTCAGCGAGCGCTCGAGATTGATGTGGCTGCCCGCTTTCCAGCTGCCGACCGTGGTCAGTCGCAGCGCCTCTTCCCAGGCCTCTACTTCGAACCAGCGGCCGTTCTCGCCATCCGCCGGCAGGCCGGTGACGGTGAGGCAGATGCCGGAATGGGAAATCGAGGCGCCCATGTCGATGGTAGCAGGATCGTAATGGGTCGCCACGCGCAGCTTGATACCTTCCTTCAGCTGCGAAACGCTGTCGATCGTGCCGATATCGGTGACAATTCCGGTAAACATCAAAATTCTCTTTCGTATTCGTCGCAGCGGTCGCCGCCATAAAGGAAGGTGCGAGTGTGGAGAAAATCCGATGGCATATCGGTGGCCGACAGCGGCGATTCAATACCGCCCGCGCCGATTTCGCCCGGCCCCTGGTAGAGCAGGATGCGATCGACCAGGCCGGCATCGAGGAAAGCGCGGGCAACCCGCGCGCCACCTTCGACCATCAGCGAGGAAATGCCGCGCGTGGCAAGCGCCGGGAGCAGTTCGTCGATGCGGTCGGGATCGCATTGCAGCACCTCGACGCCCGCCGCGACCAGCGCATCGCGCCGCGCCTGAAAAGCCTCGTCGGGATCGTCGTCAAGCGACGGAGGCTCGCCGGCGACGGCGATCACCGGCACCTGACGGGCGGTGCGGACAAGCTTGCTCGCAACCGGCAACTCCAGCCGGCGATCGAAGACGATGCGGTTCGGCGAATACTGTTCCAGGCCGGGCAGCCGGCAGGTCAGTTCCGGATCGTCGGCGATGGCCGTACCGGCGCCGACGAGGATGGCATCCATCTCCGCCCGCAAGGCGTGAACCTGCGCCCGCGAGGTCGGGCCGGTGATCGCCACCTGCCCCGAACCGAGGTGGCCGATCCTGCCGTCGGCGGAAACCGCAAGCTTGAGAATCACATAGGGCCGCTTCTTCGTCTGACGTGTCAGATAAGCGGCAAGCGCCTGCCGGCTTTCGGCCTCCATAACGCCGGTATCGACGACGATGCCCGCCGCCCGCAACATCTCGACACCACGGCCGGAGACGCGGGTATCCGGATCGGTCACGGCGATGACGACACGGGCGACGCCATAAGCGATCAGCGCCTCGGCGCAGGGCGGCGTCTTGCCGTGGTGCGAACAGGGTTCGAGGGTGACATAGGCCGTCGCTCCCCTCGCCTGTTCCCCGGCCTCTGCCAGCGCCTGCGGCTCGGCATGCGGCCGGCCGCCGACGGCGGTGACGCCGCGGCCGACGATGACGCGGTCCTTGACGACGAGGCAGCCGACGGAGGGATTGGTGGAAGTGTTGCCGGTGTTCCAGCGCGACAGGCGGATGGCTGCCGCCATGAACCGCCGGTCGTCCGCCCCGCCCTGCATCGGATCAGGCGTCCGCGCCGGAATCGCGGCCGATCTTGGCGTTGATCTCGTTGATCACCTTCTCGAAATCCTCGGCATGCGAAAAATCGCGATAGACCGAGGCGTAACGCACGAAGGCGACGTCGTCGAGACTCTTCAGCGCTTCCAGCACCTGCAGGCCGATCTCTTCGGAGGTGATGTCGGTTTCGCCCGAGCTTTCCAGCCGCCGGGCGATGCCGGAGACGGCCCTTTCGATGCGGTCGGCATCGACGGGCCGCTTGCGCAGCGCGATCTGGAACGACCGTACCAGCTTGTTGCGATCGAACGGCTGCTTGCGGCCGGTCTTCTTGACCACCGTCAGCTCGCGCAGCTGCACCCGTTCGAAGGTGGTAAAGCGCCCACCGCAATCCGGACAGATGCGCCGGCGTCGGATGGAAGTTCCATCCTCCGCCGGGCGGCTATCCTTGACCTGGGTATCTTCCGAACCGCAGTAGGGGCAACGCATGGGATCAGGCCATGTAGCCGTACATCGGGAAACGGTCGGTCAGCTTGACGACCTTTTCACGTACGGCGGCTTCGACGCTTGCATTGCCCTCGTCGGAGTTGGCGACCTTCAGACCATCGAGCACCTCGATGATCAGGTTGCCGATTTCCTTGAACTCGGCTTCCTTGAAACCGCGTGTCGTGCCGGCCGGCGTGCCGAGACGGACACCCGAGGTGACGAAGGGCTTTTCCGGGTCGAAGGGGATGCCGTTCTTGTTGCAGGTGATGTAGGCGCGGCCGAGAGCCGCCTCGGCGCGCTTGCCCGTGGCATTCTTCTTGCGCAGGTCGACGAGCATCAGGTGGTTGTCGGTGCCGCCCGAGACGACGTCGACGCCGCCGGCGACCAGCGTTTCGGAGAGCGCCTTGGCGTTCTTGACGATCTGGGCTGCATAATCCTTGAAGGACGGCTGCAGCGCCTCACCGAGCGCCACCGCCTTGGCCGCGATGACGTGCATCAGCGGGCCGCCCTGCAGGCCGGGGAACACGGCCGAATTGAACTTCTTCGCCAAATCCTCTTCGTTGGTGAGGATCATGCCACCGCGCGGGCCGCGCAGCGACTTGTGGGTCGTCGTCGTGGCGACGTGGCAATGCGGGAACGGCGACGGATGCTGGCCACCGGCGACGAGGCCGGCGATGTGGGCCATGTCGACCATCAGGTAGGCGCCGACCGAGTCGGCGATCTCGCGGAAGCGCTTCCAGTCCCAGATGCGCGAATAGGCGGTGCCGCCGGCGATGATCAGCTTCGGCTTGTGTTCTTCGGCCTTGCGGGCGACTTCGTCCATGTCGAGCAGGTTGTCGCCTTCACGCACGCCGTAGGACACGACGTTGAACCATTTGCCCGACATGTTGACCGGCGAGCCGTGCGTCAGGTGACCGCCCGAGTTCAGGTCGAGGCCCATGAAGGTATCGCCCGGCTGCAGCAGCGCCAGGAACACCGCCTGGTTCATCTGCGAACCGGAGTTCGGCTGGACGTTGGCGAAGCCGACGCCGAACAGCTTCTTGGCGCGCTCGATCGCGAGTTCTTCGGCGATATCGACGAACTGGCAACCACCATAATAACGCTTGCCCGGATAACCCTCGGCATATTTGTTGGTCATGATCGAGCCCTGCGCTTCGAGCACGGCGCGCGACACGATGTTTTCCGAGGCGATAAGCTCGATCTCGTGGCGCTGGCGGCCGAGTTCCTTCTCGATCGCACCGAAAATATCCGGATCGGATTCGGCAAGCGGACGGGTGAAGAAGGCTTCGGTGTTCGTCATTTTCGGAGGGCTCCCTGAACTGGAATGGCGCGCTTGGCGTCTTAGCGGGATGCCGCTTCGAGAGCAATACGACTAGCGACATTTGCTGCGCAAACTACGGTGAGCCGCAGATAAACGCAAAAGGCCGGGCGGAAAACCGGCCCGGCCTCGCATGCATGTATGAAACGATGCTTATTGCGGCAGCACGTCCTCGTCCGGCGAGAAGGAGCCGGAGGGCTGCTCCATGCCGGCGGTGGTCTGCAGCGCCAGTTCTTCGGCGCCGTCCATGCCGTAGATGTCGTCACGGAACTGCACGACGCGGTCGCTTGCCGACCATGCCGTAATGTAGACGAAGTAGACCGGCAGCTCGACCGCAAGCTTGATCGGCGTGTTGACGCGGGCGTTGATCACCTTCTCGATCTGCTGGCGCGGCCAGCCGGGCGTTTCCTGCAGGATCCAGCTGATCAGGTCGCGGACGTTCTGCACGCGCACGCAACCGGAGGATTCGAACCGCATCAGCTTGTTGAACAGGCCCTGCTGCGGCGTGTCGTGCATGTACTCGTTGTTCGGGTTGTGGAAGTTGATCTTCGTCGAGGCCATGGCGTTGATCTTGCCCGGATCCTGGCGGAACATCAGGTTCGGTGCCTTGGCGGCGTTCCAATCGACGCTTTCCGGTGCGACTTCCGTGCCCTGCCCGTCGAACAGACGGATGTTGTTGCGAGTCAGGTAGGTCGGGTCCTTGCGCATCAGCGGCACGATGTCCTTTTCGACGATCGAGCGCGGCGCGGTCCAGTAGGGGTTGAGAATAACCTCGTAGATCTTCGAATTGAGGATATGCGTCGGGCGGCTGGCGCGGCCGACGACGGCTGTGTGGCGCAGGGCGACACGGCTATCCTGCACCGCCTCGATATAGGCTGCAGGAATATTGACCATGACGTAACGGCGGCCGAGATCGCCCGACATCGTCTGCAGGCGGATCAGATTGGTGTTGAGCTGCGACAGGCGCGTTGTTGCCGGCACATTCAGCGCCTTCAGCGTATATTCGCCGATGACGCCGTCGGCCGGCAGGCCATGCCGCGCCTGGAAACGCTTCACGGCGCCGTCGACGTAGGAATCGAAAGCATTCGAAATCCCCGCTGTACGCGACAGGTCTCCGGAAACCATCAGGCGCTGGCGCAGCGACTGGACGCCTGAATCCGAAACGCCGAGCTGGAGCTTCGTGCTGCCGACATTGACCTGCGGCCAGCCACCGTTGGAAACGATCGACTGATAGTCGTAGATCGCCTGCTGGGCATTCGGTACCGCGCCACTGCCAAGGATCGGGTTGTTGGAGACGACCGCGGTCGCCGAACGCGATGCCTTGGCATCGAACTGGTCGTCCCAGTTGCCGCGGCGCGGAGCGTTGATCAGGTCATCGACAGCCGACTGCGCGAACACCGGAGCCGCAAGCGCCGCAGCGCCAGCCGTTGCCGCCGAACGGAGAAAGGCCCGGCGTGAAAAAGCTGCAAGTTCGGATTTTTTCGACATCATCCCTACCATCGTCCTCGCAAAGGCAATAAATCCAGCCTTATCATTGCCATGGTTAACAAACGGCCACCGGCTCGCCGCCGCTGCAGATCGACCGTTCTCCTGTGGTGATTGCCGGCGTAAAGACAGCGCCGTATTCCATTGAAGCGGCTCACATATCAATATGGCCAATTCGTGTCACCCACAGCGCTATCACGCCGGCGTGTTCGCGGACACGGTTAAACCGGAGGCGTCGCCGCCCCCGGTTTTCGGTAATCCCCGCCCTGCAAGAATTAGAGACGATACATGATGGTATCGTTCCAGAAGCGGTCCAGCCGCTGCAGCAGCTTGTTCATCTGGGTGAATTCGTCGTTGCCGATGCCGCCGACCTTCTGGATCGAGCCGATGTGGCGATCGTAGAGCTTGGCGACGGTTTCGGCGATCTCCTGGCCGGCATCCGTCAGGCTGATTCGAACCGAACGGCGGTCGATGCGCGAGCGCTGATGGTTGATGAAGCCGAGATCAACGAGTTTTTTCACATTGTAGGATACGTTGGAACCGAGGTAATAACCGCGCGAGCGCAACTCGCCGGCCGTGAGTTCGGAATTGCCGATGTTGAAAAGGAGAAGCGCCTGAACGGCATTGACGTCATCGCGTCCCTGCCGGTCGAATTCGTCCTTGATGACATCGAGAAGGCGACGGTGCAGGCGTTCGACGAGATGCAGCGATTCCATGTAGAGGGAACGGATCGCATCTTCCTGCGGATCGGCAACGGGTGCCGCGACTTGCGGTTTCATTTTGGTATTCATTGGACTGCCTCACTGTTTTGTTTGGCGGTGTTTGTTTTTCCCGCCTTGTGAGACACCCTATCGAATACGCCTAAAATTCTACTTAAAACGCAGCCTTAACAGGGCCTTACTATTTGACGACCCTGTCTCAGGGTAAATCAACTCCTACCAGGCGCTGCTCTTCCTGCCGGCGCTGCAGCCAAAGCGCGATGCGGAAGGCCGCGTAGAGGAAGATGACGATGCAGTGCAGGATCGGCACGATGATGTTGCGGCCGAAGATCTCCGGCCAGGCCAGGAACATCAGCAACTGGCTGCCGGCGGCCGCCATCCAGATCACCGGCCCCCAGGACACCGTCAGCCACAACCCGAGTGCCGCGACCGGGAAGATCACGGCCAGCGCCGACGCCGCGACCTTCCAGGGAAGATTGAGAAGATCGAAGCGCCCCTGCCCGCCCAGCGAATAGCCGACCAGCATCGCCCAGTATTGCAGGCCGAACCAGAAACAGGACAGCGCGATCAGCCGGAGGAAGATCACGAAAAGCAGCTGTGTCAGCGTGCGGCGCGGCACTGTCTGGGAATCACGGTTCATGGCGGCAGCATACGTCGGCGCGGCCATTTGTCACCACCAGGATGTTGGGTTGCGCGGCGATCATCTGTATAGAACGGATGAGGTGCGTTATAGGCTGGCGCATCCGATCGCAAGAAAGACGAGGACGATCATGCAGGACAAGACCCATCTGGTCGACGAGATCACCGGCCATCGCCGCATGCGCCGCAACCGCAAGGCCGACTGGACGCGGCGCATGGTGCAGGAAAACCGCCTGACGGTGGACGACCTCATCTGGCCGATCTTCCTCGTTCCCGGCAGCGGCATCGTCGATCCGATCCCGGCGATGCCGGGCGTCAACCGCCTGAGCATCGACAAGGCCGTGGAGGCCGTGAAGGAAGCGGCCGACCTCGGCATTCCGGCGATCGCCACTTTCCCGAACATCGAGATGACCCTGCGCGACGAGACCGGCTCCCACAGCCTGGCCGCCGACAACCTGATCAACCAGGCGACGGCGGCGATCAAGAAGGCCGTTCCCGGCATCGGCATCATCACCGACGCGGCACTCGATCCCTTCACCAGCCACGGCCATGACGGCATCCTGCGCGGCGACGAAATCGTCAACGACGAGACGGTCGAGCAGGTGGTGCGCGTCGCCGTCATGCAGGCCGATGCCGGCGCCGACATCATCTCGCCGTCGGAAATGATGGACGGCCGTATCGGCGCGATCCGCCGGGGGCTCGATGCCGCCGGTCACCAGAATGTCGGCATCATGTCTTATGCGACGAAGTTCTCCTCCGGCTTCTACGGCCCGTATCGCGAGGCGATCTGTACGGACGGGCTGCTGAAGGGCGACAAGAACAGCTACTACATCAGCCCCGCCAACGGCACGGAAGCGATGCGCGACGCGGCGCTCGACGTGGAGGAAGGTGCCGACATGCTGATGGTCAAGCCGGGCCTTGCCTATCTCGACATCTGTTGGCGGCTGAAGGAGGCATACGGATTGCCGACCTTCGCCTATCAGGTCTCCGGCGAATATACCCAGATCAAGGCGGCGGCGATGAACGGCTGGATCGACGGCGAGCGGGTGATGATGGAGACGCTGCTCTGTTTCAAGCGTGCCGGCTGCGACGGCATCCTCAGTTATTTCGCCGTCGAAGCCGCGAAAATATTGGCCGGGCGCCCCTGACGTCCGGTGGACGGACATTGTTTTCGGCGAGCCGCACCCCACATAGGGTGAAGGACCAACGGAGCACGACGATGAGCATCAATCCCAACCCGCTTTCCGCAGCACCGGACGACTGGCGCGCCTATAGCGGCGTGCTGTCGCGGCGCGTGATGGCCTTCATTATCGACTATGCGCTGGTGTTGCTGCTGTGTATCCCGGCGGCAGTGCTGGTATTTTTCATCGGCGTTTTTACCCTCGGCCTCGGCTTCTATCTGTATCCGCTGCTGTTCTTCATCGTTGCCGGCCTGTATTTCGGCCTGACGGTGGGCGGGCGGGCGCAGGCTTCGCCCGGCATGCGCGCCGTGGGCCTCGCCATGGTCAGGCTCGACGGCCAGCCGATCGATTTCCTGACGGCAATCATCCATCTCGTGCTGTTCTGGATCCTCAACTCGGTGCTGACGCCGCTGATCCTGCTCGCCGGTCTGTTCATCGAGCGCAGCCGTCTCGTCCACGACCTGCTGCTCGGCACCGCCGTCATCCGTACGGGATTCTGAAAAAGGGGCTTGGCGGCTGCCGAGCCTCGCTCTATAGGCAGGTGATTCGCCAGTAAAGGTAATGGATCACCTGCGCTCAAACATTCGTTTGCGCCCGAAATTCGATCCTTTCTCAAGGAGATAGGCTGAAATATGAGGCGCAAGGCGCAGTTTTCCGTCCCGATATGGCCATCGCGACGGCGTAAGGTTGACGTTTTTTAATCTTACGCCATGGTAGGATCACGCTCGACGTGAAAAGGGATTGAACTCCGCCGCAATGAATACACAGGCCGCACCTTCACCGCAGTTCTATCTGACGGCTCCTGCTGCCTGTCCCTATTTGCCCAACGAGATGGAGCGCAAGGTCTTCACGCACCTCGTCGGGTCGCGGGCGCCGGAGATGAACGACCTGCTCACCCAGGGTGGTTTCCGCCGGTCTCAGAACATCGCCTACCGCCCCGCCTGCGAAGGCTGCCGCTCCTGCATTTCCGTGCGCATCATTGCCGATGAATTCGAACCGACGCGCTCGATGCGGCGGGTGATGGCCGCCAACGAGGACATCATCTCGACGGAGTATCCGGCGCAGCCGTCGACCGAGCAATATTCGCTCTTCCGCCACTATCTCGATCATCGCCACCAGCGCGGCGGCATGTCCGACATGTCGGCGCTCGATTATGCGATCATGGTCGAGGATACCCACGTCAATACCCGCATCATCGAATACCGGATCCGCGAGGAAGGGGCCGGCCTGCGCCGCAACCCGCGCGGGGAACTGATCGCCGCAGCCCTCACCGACATGATGAGCGACGGGCTTTCGATGGTCTATTCCTATTTCAATCCCGACATGGAGAAGCGGTCGCTCGGCACGCTGATGATCCTCGACCATATCCGCCGGACGAAACAGCTCGGCCTTCCGCATGTCTATCTCGGCTATTGGGTCCGCGGTTCGCGGAAGATGGATTACAAGACCCGCTTCCTGCCGCAGGAACACCTGATGGCCCGTGGCTGGGAACGCTTTACGCCCGCCGATGGCGACATACAGAACGATTGACCATGCTTTTCCCGACACTTTCGAGCCACACCAAAGGCCTTGTCCTGACCACCATCGGCGGACTGGCGCTGTCGCTCGACGTGCCGCTGGTGCGGCTGGGAGACGGCGACGTCTGGTCGGTGACGGCGCTGCGCAGCCTGACGACGGTGGCCGCCACCTTTATCCTGTGGTTCCTCGTGCGCCGTTTCACGTCTTCCCGCCCGCCGCTCGTTCCCGGCTGGGCCGCGGCATTTGCCGCCCTGCTCTACGGCCTCTCCTCGATGGCCTTCCTCGGCGCGGTGTTCAACACCACCACCGCCAACGTCGTGTTCATCGTCGCCTTCACGCCGATGTTCGCCGCCCTGCTTTCCTGGCTTTTCCTCGGCGAACGGCCGGGCGTTTCGACGCTGGTGACGATGGCGATCATGATCGTCGGCGTCGGCCTCATCGTCGAGAACGGGTTGTCCGCCGGCCACTGGCTGGGTGACCTCCTGTCGGCGCTGACCGCGCTGCTGATCGGCGGCGCCATCACCATCGGCCGCGCAACGCAACGCGAGATGGGTTTCGTGCCGCTGATCGCCACCGTCATTCCCGCCGCCATCGCCCTGCTGATGGTGGTACCGGCGGGTTATCATGTCGCCAACCCCTTCTGGGTGATGCTGGACGGCGGCATCATGCTGCCTTTGGCATTCTGGTGCCTGGCGACCGGGCCGCGTTATCTTTCCGCCTCGGAAGTCGGCATGTTCTACCTGCTGGAAACGATCCTCGCTCCCATCTGGGTGTGGATGATCTTTTCCGAAGTGCCCGCGCTGCAAAGCCTCGCCGGCGGCGCCATCCTCATCGGCGCGCTGGTCGGCTACTCCCTGTGGCAGATGCGCAGCCGCTCGCGGTCGCTGGCGACGCCCCTCTCCCATTGAAGGACCACGATTGCCCGCATCGCGGACTGATGTTATAATTCATGTTATAACATGAAGGAGCCGGCCATGAACGTCACCATCCGCAAGATCGGCAATTCCGAAGGCGTGATCATTCCGAAAGAAATCCTCGACCGGCTTGGGTTGAAGGCGGGGGACACGCTTGACCTGACGGCGAAGGACGATGGTCTCCACCTGCGGCCCGTCGAAGAGGACTTCAACCGCCAACTTCAGGCGGCGGAGTACTTCATGGAAAAATACAAGGTTGCACTCAAGAAGCTGGCAGAATAAATGGCACCGGTTTTTCTCAGTCGCATCGTCGTCGAACGCTTGCACCAGATGCAGATCGAACGTTTCGGCGGCGCTTTTGGCCTACGTGACGAGGGGATACTGGAATCGGCGCTGGCGCAGCCGATCAACAAGGCCGCCTACGGCTGCGACGATATCATCGAACTCGCGGCAGCCTATCTTTACGGCCTGGCCAAGAACCATGCCTTCATCGACGGCAACAAACGCATTGCCATCGTGGCCGCCGCCGTTTTCCTCATGGAAAACGGCTTTGAGATCGAAACGACAGAGGCAAATCTCTATACCTTCGTTCTCGCCGTGGCCGCCGGGGATATCGATGAGGAAGGAGCCGCACGGTTCCTGAGGGATGTCTCCGTTCCCTATTCACCGCAATAGGTAGGCTTCGCTTCCCAAAGCCTACCCCAAGAACTTCCCGCTGCGCGGAAAACCCTTCGGCACGGTGCGGCCGGCGGAGGCGCGTTCGGCGAGCCATTCGACCAGTTCATCCTTGTTCTTCGTAAACGTGCGGCCGGCGCTGTCTTCCCAGGTCAGGCCGTCGGCGATCGTAAAGCAGCGGATATCGGAAATGCCGCCGTCCTTGTAGCGCTGCAGGCGCACGCCCTTGCCGCGCACCATCTCCGGAAGCTGCACCAGCGGGAAGACCAGCATCTTGCGGTTTTCGCCGACGACGGCGACATGGTCGCCCAAAACGGTCACCACCAGCTTCGCCTCGTCGGGCATGCTGACATTCATGATCTGCTTGCCCTTGCGGGTGTTGGCGATCATTTCGCTCTCGGCGACGATGAAGCCGTTGCCGGAGGTGGAGGCGAGGATCAGCTTGCGGTTCGGGTCGTGCACGAAGGCCGTCAGCACGTCCTGATCGTTTTCCATGTCGACCATGATACGCAACGGTTCGCCATGGCCACGCCCGCCCGGCAGCTTGTCGGCGCCGAGCGTATAGGCCTTGCCACCGGTGGTCACCAGCAGGATCTTGTCAGTGGTCTGTGCCGGGAACGCCACCTTGAGGCCGTCGCCCTCCTTGAAGGTCAGCGACGACGTATCGGAAATGTGCCCCTTCAGCGCCCGGATCCAGCCCTTTTCCGAGACGACGACGGTCACCGGTTCCTTCTCGATCATCGCCTGCTGGATCGCCTCGACGTCGGCATCCGGCGCGTCGGCGAACTGGGTGCGGCGGCGGCCGAGTTCTGTCGCCTTGGCATACTTTTTCTTGACCTCGCCGATTTCCCAGCTGACCGTCTGCCACTGCTTGTCGTCGGACGCGAGCAAGGCTTCGATCTCAGCCTTTTCCTTGGTCAGATTGTCGAATTCGGTGCGGATCTCGAATTCTTCCAGCTTGCGCAAGGAGCGCAGCCGCATGTTGAGGATCGCCTCAACCTGGTTGTCGGTGAGATTGAAGCGGTCGATCATCACCGGCTTCGGCTCATCCTCCTCGCGGATGATGCGGATCACCTCGTCGATATTGAGGTAGGCGATCAGGAAGCCGCCCAAAATTTCCAGGCGCCGGTCGATGGCGGCCAGGCGGAAACGCGAACGGCGGACGAGCACCTCCTTGCGGTGCTGCAGCCATTCGGTCAGCACCTCGCCAAGGCCCATCACCTTCGGCACGCGCCCCATCGAGAGCACGTTCATGTTGAGCGGCAGGCGGCTTTCCAGCTCCGTCAGGCGGAACAGCGATTCCATCAGCAGCGTCGCATCGACGGTGCGGTTCTTCGGCACCAGCACGACGCGGATGTCTTCGGCCGATTCATCGCGGATGTCTTCCAGCAGCGGCAGCTTGCGGGCGATCAGCAGTTCAGCGATTTTCTCGATCAGCCGCGATTTCTGCACCTGGAACGGAATTTCGGTGACGACGATCTGGTAACCGCCACGTCCGAGATCTTCCGTCTGCCACTTGGCGCGCACGCGAAAACCGCCGCGGCCGGTCTTGTAGGCCTCGACGATGCTGGCGTGGCTGTCGATGATGATGCCGCCGGTCGGCAGGTCGGGGCCGGGAATGAATTCGACCAGCTTTTCGACGCTGGCATCCGGATGCTTGATCAGGTGCAGCGCCGCATCGCAAAGTTCATGGGCATTGTGCGGCGGGATGGACGTCGCCATGCCGACGGCGATACCGGAGGCGCCGTTTGCCAGAAGGTTCGGAAAAGCGCCCGGTAGCACCACCGGCTCGGAATTCGATTCGTCGTAGGTGTCGCGGAAATCCACCGCGTCCTGGTCGATGCCTTCGAGCAAGAGTTCGGCGACCGCCGTCATCTTCGATTCGGTGTAGCGCATCGCCGCCGGGCTATCGCCGTCGATATTGCCGAAATTGCCCTGGCCGTTGACCAGCGGATAACGCAGCGAAAAGTCCTGCGCCAGGCGCGCCAGCGCATCGTAGATCGCCTGGTCGCCGTGCGGATGGTAGTTACCCATCACTTCGCCGACGATCTTGGCGCATTTGCGGAAGGCGGAGTTCGGCCTCAGGCCCATTTCGCTCATCGCGTAGACGATGCGGCGATGCACCGGCTTCAGCCCGTCGCGGACGTCCGGCAAGGCGCGATGCATGATGGTCGACAGCGCGTAGGCGAGATAACGCTCCTCGAGCGCCGCCTTCAGGTCGACCGGTACGATGTTGTCGTCGCCATCCGATGGTGGCAAAATATCCTTACCCATACGACTTGACTAGACGACAAGCCGATTCCCGGCAAGGAATCCGGGGCATGCGCCTGTGGATAGTGCACTGCACAGGCGTGGCCGGTGCCGAAAACCCACAGCTTAAAGCAGCTTTTAACCGATGGTTACGTAGGAAACATCGCCGCGAAACAGTTTTGTGGCATCTCCCTTTCCGCCGTCACAATGTGCCTTACATTGTGCTCCGGTACTCGCCCCAAGAACAGTTCGCCGCATCGTCCGGTGCTCGAACATCGACCGAATATAACAACGACCACAAACGTTTATAGGCTTGACTGGCTGGCTCCTCGGTCAAATTTTCACAAAAGGACACGTTATGAGACATCTCCGCACTTTCCGCTACGCCTTGACCGCAGCGACCTTCCTGACGTTGAGCGGCTCCGCCTTCGCCCTCGACGGCAACGACCTCGTCGCAAAGATCAACGCCGGCCTGCAGGGCACCACGCTCAACCCGGCTTCGATCAATGTCGACGGCTCCAACGTCACGCTGACGGGCGTCAAGGTTCGCGTTCCAAGCCCTGAGGCTGCCGGCGAAGGCGCGCCGATCGGCGACATCGTCCTGACAGGCGTCGAAGAAGATGCCGGCGGCTACACGATCGAGAAGGCGACCTTCGGCAACGTCAATGTCACCAATGAAGGCGTGACCGTCACCGCTTCCGATATCTCGCTCAGCAACATCACGATTCCCGCCGATGCCACCAAGGGCACGATCGATTCGATGATGATGTATGAAGAAGGCCATATCGGCCCGGTAAGCGTCACCAAGGCAGGCTCGGAACTCTTCTCGCTTGCCAGCACCGACTTCTCGCTCACCAAGCGTGACGGCGATGCCGGCTTCGATTTCGAAGCGACCGCCGCCGGCCTGAAGGGCGACCTCACAAAGGTCGAGGACCCGCAGGCGAAGGATGTGCTGCAGAAGATCGGCCTGACGTCGCTGCAGGGCGAAATCAACATGGCCGGCGGCTGGGACCTCAAGACCGGCACGCTGGAAGTCACCAATTACAGCTTCGACTTCAAGGACATCGGCAACCTGTCCCTGGCGTTCAGCATTTCGGGCTACACGCTCGAACTCATCAAGTCCCTGCAGGACCAGATGAAGGCGATGGAAACCAACCCGAACAAGGAAGAAGCGCAGGCCGCAGCCGGCATGGCGATGATGGGCCTGATGCAGCAGCTCAGCTTCAACAGCGCCTCGGTTTCCTTCGAGGACGCCTCGATCACCAAGCGCCTGCTGGACTATGCCGGCTCGCAGCAGGGCGTGACCGGTGAGCAGATGGCCCAGTCGCTGAAGGCCATGGTTCCGATCATGATCGGCCAGCTGAACATTCCCGAGTTGCAGAACTCGATCAGCGAAGCCGTCAACACCTATCTCGACGATCCGAAGAGCCTGACGATCGCGGCAGCTCCCGAAAAATCGGTTCCGTTCCCGCAGATCCTCGGCGCCGCCATGGGTGCTCCGAACAGCATTCCGACCCTGCTCGGCGTCACCGTTTCGGCCAACGACGAAATGTAAGCCTCTCCGAGGTGGACAACAAGCGAGCCCGGCCAAAGCCGGGCTCGTCTTGTCTGGCGCTCTTGCCGCTAAAGTGCCGGAGACGGAGGGTTGTTCACCAGGGGAGCATCAACGCAAACGGCCGGGTGTCACCACCCGGCCGTTGAAAACGACAAAGTTTCGGCGTTTCAGTCTTTCTTCTGCGGCGGGATCACGCGCAGCGCCAGTTCGCGCAGCTGCGTCGGCGTCGCTTCGGAAGGCGCATTCATCAGCAGGTCCTGGGCCTGCTGGTTCATCGGGAAGAGCGAGATTTCGCGCAGGTTCTTCGCGCCGACGAGCAGCATGACGACGCGGTCGATGCCGAAGGCGCAGCCGCCGTGCGGAGGCGCACCGTACTGGAAGGCACGGTACATGCCGCCGAAGCGGTCTTCCACGTCCTGCTGGCTGAGGCCGACCTTTTCGAAGGCCTTGACCATCAGTTCCGGCGACTGGTTACGGATCGAGCCCGAGGCGATTTCGAAGCCGTTGCAGACCGCGTCATACTGATAGGCCTTGAGCGACAGCGGCTCCTGGCTTTCCAGCGCTTCCAGGCCACCCTGCGGCATCGAGAAGGGGTTGTGGGCGAAATCAAGCTTCTTCTCTTCCTCGCTCCATTCGTAGAACGGGAAGTCGACGATCCAGCACATGTCGTAGCGGTCGCGGTCGACGAGGTTCAACTCCTCGCCGGCGCGGGTGCGGGCTTCGCCTGCGAACTTGTAAAACTTGGACGGCTCGCCGGCGACGAAGAAGCAGGCATCACCTGCGTCCAGGCCGAGCTGCTGGCGGATCGCCTCGGTGCGCTCTTCGCCGATGTTCTTGGCGAGCGGGCCGGAGCCGCCGATCTTGCCGTCTTCTTCCTTCCAGAAGATGTAGCCGAGGCCCGGCTGGCCCTGGCTCTGCGCCCAGGCGTTCATCCGGTCGCAGAAGGCGCGGGAGCCGCCGGTCTTGGCCGGGATAGCCCAGATCTCGACCTTCGGGTTCGAGGCGATCATGTTCGCGAAGACCTTGAAGCCGGATTCGGCGAAGTGCCTGGTGGTGTCTTCCATGACGATCGGGTTGCGCAGGTCCGGCTTGTCGGAGCCGTACTTGCGGATCGCAACGTCGTAGGGAATGCGCGGCCATTCCTTGGTGACCGGCTTGCCGTCGGCGAATTTTTCGAACACGGCCGTCATCATCGGCTCCATCGTGTTCCAGACGTCTTCCTGGGTGACGAAGCTCATCTCGACGTCGAGCTGGTAGAATTCGCCCGGCAGGCGGTCGGCGCGCGGGTCTTCGTCGCGGAAGCACGGCGCGATCTGGAAATAGCGGTCGAAACCGGCAACCATCAGCAGCTGCTTGTACTGCTGCGGCGCCTGCGGCAGCGCGAAGAACTTGCCCTGGTGGATACGCGACGGCACGAGGAAGTCGCGGGCGCCTTCCGGCGAGGATGCCGTCAGGATCGGGGTCGAATATTCGGCAAAGCCGGCATCGGCCATGCCCGAGCGCATGGCGGAGATGATCTGCGTGCGCTTGACGATGTTCTTGTGCAGCGTTTCGCGACGCAGGTCGAGGAAGCGGTACTTCAGGCGCACGTCTTCCGGATAATCCGGCTCGCCGAAGACCGGCAGCGGCAGTTCCTTCGCGGCCGAGAGGACTTCGATGTCCTGGGCGTAAAGCTCGATCTCGCCGGTCGCCATCGTCTTGTTGACGGTGTCTTCCGAGCGCGCCTTGACGAGGCCGTCGATGCGGATGACCCATTCGCCGCGCACGGTTTCCGCCGCCTTGAAGGCCGGGCTGTCCGGATCGGCGACGACCTGGGTGATGCCATAATGGTCGCGCAGGTCGATGAAGAGAACGCCGCCGTGGTCGCGGACGCGGTGAACCCAGCCGGACAGGCGGACGGTCGAGCCGACATCCGACTTGCGGAGGGCGGCACAGGTGTGGCTGCGGTAACGATGCATCGTACTTGTATCCTGGACTTCTTGGGGCCGGCGGCGAAGGCGCGGATGCGGCCTATCCAGCTGCCGATGGAAAATCGGGCGGAAAAGCGCACGTGCGCTCCGATTTGTCAAGGCTCGACCCCGGAGGGGCACGTTTTAAGCTGTCTTTATGCGGCAAGCTTGGCTAATAAGGAAGCATCTTTTCCGCCCTCCGCCCCTCGATGCCTCCCCCGCATAGCAGGCCAGTTTCATGAACCAGATTCGCCCCCTGATTCCCCTTCTCGTCACGGCGGGGATCCTGATCGGCGGCAACGGCCTGCAGGGCACGTTCATCTCGCTCCGGGCATTGCAGGAAGGCTTCTCGCCCTCGGTCATCGGCCTGGTCGGCACCGGCTACAATCTCGGCTTCGCAATCGGCTGCGTCTACATCACCCGCGTCATCCGCTCGATCGGCCATATCCGGGCATTTTCGGCGCTCGCGGCAATCGCCTCGGCTGCGTCGATCTCCATGGTCCTGCTCATCGACCCGTTCTTCTGGTTCCTGATGCGGCTGATCCAGGGCATCTGTTTCGCCGGGCTTTTCGCCACCGTCGAAAGCTGGCTCAACGCCCGCGTCACCAATGCGACGCGGGCGCGCACGCTGTCCGTCTACCGTTTCGTCGACCTCGGCTCGGTGACGCTGGCGCAATATCTTATCCCGACCGTCGGCATCGACGGCTTCCAGCTGTTCGCCATCATCTCCATGGCGCTGACGCTGTCGCTGGTGCCAATCTCGTTCGCCGACCGCAGCAGCCCCGAACCGCCGGATGCGGTGCGCTTCAATGTCAAGACTCTCTGGCAGATCTCGCCGCTGGCGACGGTCGGCTGCATCGTCGTCGGGCTCACCAATTCGGTGTTCCGCTCGCTCGGGCCGGTCTATGCCCAGGGCATCGGCATGTCGATCGCCGCCATCGCCACCTTCATGAGCGTCGGCATCTTCGCCGGCGTGGTGCTGCAATATCCGCTTGGGCACTATTCCGACAAGCTCGACCGGCGCAAGATCATCCTCGTCGCGACGCTGGGCTCGCTGGCCGCCGGTGTCTTCATCGCCTTCGTCGCCGGCGACAGCACCTTGTTGAACTATGCCGGCATCTTCTTCTTCGGCGCCTTCGCCATGCCGCTCTATTCGCTCTGTTCGGCGCATGCCAACGACCATGCCAAGGAAGGGCAACATGCGCTCGTTTCCGCCGGCACCCTGTTCTTCTGGTCGATCGGCGCCGTCATCGGCCCGCTCTTCGCCTCCTTCATGCTGGATATTTTCGGCCCGCATGCGCTGTTCATCTACATGGCTGCCGTGCTGGCGCTGTTCCTCGCATACACCGTGCAACGCATGACGGTGCGCGAAGGCGTTCCCGCGGAAAAGCGCACGATGAGCTTCCGCAATCTCCTGCGCACCTCCACCTTCTTCAACAAGCTGGCGACCCCGCCCTCCGAAGACAAGCCGGAAAACAAATAGGCTGCGGCAAGATGCCGGGTGGCAAGGCATTGATGACAGGCTTGCTCAATTTTAAGAATAGGAAGACACCAAGCCGGAGACCACCATGGCCCAGTTCAGCCGCCGCAACCTGCTCAAAGCCTCGGCGCTCGTCGCCGGAGCCTACGGTCTCGGCATCGGTGCCGCCGCCCGCTTCGGCCCCGCCTTTGCCCAGCCCAAGCCGGTGCTGCTCGAAGCACGCTCGACGGACGCCGCCCTCGCTGAGACTGCCGCCACCAGGGGCGTGATGACCTATGGCAACGACGGCATGCCGCCGACGCTGAGGATCGCCAAAGGAAAACCCTTTGCCGCCCGGCTGGAAAACCGCCTCGACGAGCCGACCACCATCCACTGGCACGGGTTGCGCATCGACAACAGGATGGACGGCGTTCCTTTCCTGACGCAGCCATACGTCTATACCGGCGACGGCTTCGATTATCTTTTCACCCCGCCGGATGCCGGCACCTTCTGGTATCACCCCCATTGCAACACGCTAACGCAGATGGGCCGGGGCATGACCGGCATGCTGATCGTCGAGGACCCGGACGATCCGGTTTTCGACGCCGAGATCGCCCTCAACCTGCGTGACTGGCGGCTCGGCGGCAACGGCCAGTTCATCGAGCAGTTCAAGGCGCGCGATGCGGCCAAGGCCGGCACCTACGGCACGCTGCGAACCGCCAACTGGCAGCGGGAACCGCAATATGACGCTCCCGCCGGCGGGTTGCTGCGCCTGCGCCTGGTGATCAGCGACGTGACGCGCATCTATTCGCTGAAACTGAACGGCGCGGAGGCCCATGTGATCGCCATCGACGGCAATCCGGTGCCGAACCGTTTTGCCCTGGATTTCCTGATGATCGGCCCGGGCCAGCGGCTCGACCTCGCCGTCCGCATGCCGGATACGGAAGGCACGATCGTCGAGCTGGAAGACATCCGGGGATCGAAGCCAAAAATCCTCGCCCGGCTGCGGGCCACCGGACCTTCGCTGAAGCGCGATCTCAGGGATATCGGCCCGCTCGGCAGGAACCCGGTGCCGGAACCGGATCTCGGCACGGCGCAAGACATCCCGCTCGTCCTCAGCGCCACGGCGGAAAATGCCGCGGTCGACAGCATCTGCGGCACGCTCGGTTATTCCTTCTGGGCGATCAACAAGCGGCCCTGGCCCGGCGACACCGCCGATCCGACCGCGCCGCTCGCCGAGATGAAGCTCGGCAGGAGTTATGTCCTCGACGTCGCCAATCCGACGCCGCATATCCACCCGATCCACATGCACGGCATGAGCTTCAAGGTGGTTTCCTCCTCCGCAAGGCCGGTGCAGCAATTCGTCTCCGACACCTATCTCATTCTTCCCGATGAAAAGGTGCAGCTCGCCGTCGTGGCGGACAATCCTGGCGACTGGGTGTTTCATTGCCACATCATCGAGCATCAAAAGACCGGCATGACCGGCTATTTGCGCGTCGCGTAAGCGCTCGTATTGACATCGGAGGCCGAAAGGAGAAGGAAAGATCAAAAGATTGATCCCTGTCCGACGAATGAATTGAGATGATCGAAACCACCGCCGACCTGAAGGCAGCCTGCGCAGAACTCGCCAAATCCGACTTCATCACCATCGATACGGAATTTCTCCGCGAGACGACCTTCTGGCCGGAGCTGTGCCTGATCCAGATGGCGAGCCCCGACACGGAAGTCCTGGTCGATCCGCTGGCGAAAGGCTTGGACCTGACGCCGTTCTTCGAGCTGATGGCCAATCCCGGCGTGCTGAAGGTGTTTCACGCGGCGCGGCAGGATATCGAAATCGTCTATCACCTCGGCAATCTCATCCCGCATCCGATCTTCGATACGCAGGTCGCCGCCATGGTCTGCGGTTTCGGCGATTCGGTCTCCTACGACCAGCTGGTGCAGCGGGTGAAGGGCGTGCAGATCGACAAATCCTCGCGCTTCACCGACTGGAGCCGAAGGCCGCTGTCGGAAAAGCAGCTCGATTATGCGCTGGCCGACGTCACGCATCTGCGCGAGATCTACCTCGCCCTCAAGGCACAGCTCGAGCGTGAAGGCCGCGCCTCCTGGCTGCGCGAGGAAATGGACATCCTCGAAGCGCGCGAAACCTACGATATCCATCCCGACGACGCCTGGCAGCGGCTGAAGATGCGGCTGAAGAAGCCACAGGAACTTGCCGTGCTGAAATACGTCGCCGCCTGGCGCGAGCGCGAGGCGCGCAGCCGCAACGTGCCGCGCTCGCGGGTGCTGAAGGACGACACCATCTACGAAATCGCACAGCAGCAGCCGAAGGACACCGAGGCGCTGTCGCGCCTGCGCACCGTCGCCAGGGGCTGGGAGCGCTCGGCCGGCGGTACTGCCGTCGTCGAAGCCGTCAACGAAGCGCTTGCCCTGCCGAAATCCGAGATGCCGCACGTGCCCCGCCACAACCAGGCGCCCGAAGGGGCTGCCGCCGCCACCGAACTGCTCAAGGTCCTGCTCAAGCTGACGGCGGAAAAGCACGGTGTCGCCGCCAAGGTGCTCGCCAACAGCGACGACCTGGAAAAGATCGCCTCGGAGGGCGACAAGGCCGAAGTCCCTGCCCTGTCGGGCTGGCGCCGCGACCTCTTCGGCGAAACCGCCTTGCAGTTGATCAACGGCGGTGTCGCGCTGCGTTTCGTTGGCAAACGGGTCGAGGCCGTCCAGCTTTAAAGCCTTTGTTCTTACGCAATTCCGGGTGCAAACCGCCTCTTGCTTGTGCTGGAATTGCTTTGGGCAGCGGAGATTTCCGCCGGGGCGAGGCCGAATCGCTGGCGAAGCCGGTCGCAGCCACCTATATTCGCTCAAATGGTGTCCGGGCTTGAAAGCGCCGGCCAAAACTGCTGGATCGCTCTATGAAACGGGATGCCATCATTTCCTGGACCCTAGTCGTGGCCGCAGTCGCGCTGAGTGGCGTTGTCTACAGCATGCTCGTCTACGGCGGCCGTCCGGTGATCGGCGCGATCTTTTCCCTTTTCATCGGCATGCCGCTGATCGCCTTCGAGCGGCGCGTGGCGCTGCCGCGCTTCCATGCCTGGCTGCACGGGCTGTCGACACCGGCCTTCCTGCTTTTGTCGATGATTGCCTATTACATCCTGATCCTTGCCGGTTATATCGCCGGCGGAACGGTGCTCAATCTCGTCGGTGCCATTTCGGAGCCATGGAAGGAAATCTTCATCCTGCCGTGGAACGTGGTGATCTACACCTTCGTCGTCACCGGCACGATCACCTTCATCCTGCGCGTCCGCGAACTTCTCGGCCGCGACATCTTCACCAACCTGCTGCTCGGCCGCTATCGCAAGCCGGTTCAGGAAGAACGGGTGTTCCTGTTCATCGACCTGGTCGGCTCGACCTCCTTTGCCGAAAAGCACGGCGACCTGCGCACCCAGCAATTCCTGGCCGCCCTGTTTACCGCGCTTGCCGAGCCCGTCCGCCGATACAGGGGTGCGATCGACGACTATATCGGCGATGCGGTGATCATCACCTGGCCGCTGGAGCGCGGCATCAAGCATGCCCGCTGCGTCAACTGCGTCTTCGAAATCATCGAGCAGATCGAGGGCAATTCGGGCAAATGGATCGCCAAGTTCGGCCAGATGCCGCGTTTGCGCGCGGCCCTGCACGGCGGCGAGATCATCACCGCCGAAATCGGCGTCGACCACCACAAGATCGCCTATTTCGGCGACACGGTGAACACCACGGCCCGGCTGGAAAGCCTCTGCCGTTCGCTGGAGCGGCCCGTGCTGATCTCGGAGGAACTGGCCCAGCGCCTGACGCTGCCGCCGACGATCAACGCCGACTATCTCGGCGAACACGCCCTGCGCGGCCGTGGCCAGAAGATCGGAGTGATGGCGCTGACGCGCGTTCGCGAAAGTGCTGCAAACCTGCTGCAGGCGCGGATCGTGGGGCAGCCGGCGGAGTAGAATCCGTGTTGTCGCCGTTGTTGCCCGTCACCAAAGCTTCACCGGACCTTTATTTCAGCGACATCTTCGCGCCTTAACGCATCCATCGTTATCCTCCATTCCATAGGGTTGAAACGATGAACAAAATCCTTTTGACGTCCGCGGCACTCGGCCTGCTCTTCGCCGGCCAGGCATTCGCCGACGAAACCGAGTTCAAGGCCAAGCTGGTCGGCCAGGTCATCATTCCGGCAAACACCATCATTGCCGCCCCTGCCGATGCCCCCGAATTCCTGAAGAGCGCCGGCAAGTTCACGACGCCCGACCGCAAGCGCACCGAGGCATTCGGCACCGTTCCGGGCAAGGACGGCGCACGCGTCACCGACGTCAAGCTGCCCTTCGACGGCCAGCCGATGCAGGGCTTCTCCGGCATCAAGACCATGGAGGACGGCTCGTTCTGGTCGCTTTCCGACAACGGTTTCGGCTCGAAGATGAATTCGTCCGACGCCGCGCTGATGCTGCACAACGTCAAGTTCGACTGGGCCACCGGCAAGGCCGACGTCGTCAAGCACATCTTCCTCTCCGACCCGGACAAGAAGGCGCCGTTCCCGATCACCCTCGAAGGCGCTGAAAAGCGTTACCTGACCGGCGCCGACTTCGACGTCGAATCGATCCAGCCGACCGCTGACGGCTTCTGGATCGGCGAAGAATTCGGTCCCTACCTCCTGAAGTTCGACACCGAAGGCCGCCTCACCGACGTCTTCCCGACGCTCGTCGACGGCAAGCCGGTGACCTCGCCAGACAATCCGACGCTGGCCGTTCCGGCCAATCCGACGCTAAAGCTGCCAGCCTTCAACCTGAAGCGCTCCGGCGGCTTCGAAGGCCTGGCGATGAGCAAGGACGGCTCCAAGCTCTACGGCCTGCTCGAAGGCCCGCTCTTCCTCGAGGACGGCTCGGTCGAGAAGGCCGACGGCAAGACGGCGACCCGCATCATCGAGTTCGACGTCGCCGGCAAGGCCTGGACGGGCCGCAGCTGGCTCTATCCGCTGGACGAGAAGGGCGCGGCGATCGGCGACTTCAACATGCTGGACGAAACCACCGCCCTCGTGATCGAACGTGACAACGGCGCCGGCACGCCGGACAAGGCCTGCGCCGATCCGAAGCAGCCGCAGCCGGATTGCTTCGACACGCCGGCCGTGCTGAAGCGCGTCTACAAGATCGAGTTCAACGACGCAAACGTCGGCCAGGCCGCCCGCAAGATCGGCTACATCGACCTCCTGAAGATCGAGGACCCCGACAACAAGAAGCAGGCCGGCAGCCAGGCAGGCATCTACGACATGCCGTTCGTGACGATCGAGAACGTCGACCGCGTCGACGCCACCCACATCATCATCGGCAACGACAACAACCTGCCCTTCTCCGCCGGCCGCGCCGTGGACAAGGCCGACAACAACGAATTCAGCCTGCTGGAAGCCGGCGAATTCCTGAACGCGAAGTAATCGCCCAGAATGTCGGGGCGGTCGATCATGGCCGCCCCAAGCGAAGTAGGCGACCCCTGACGGTGTCGCGTTTTTCTTCGACAAACACATCGCCTCTCCAACCGACAGGCGATCGTATGAACTTTACTCGAACACGAAAGCCAGCCGCCGCCCGGTCAGCTTGCCCAGTTGCTGCAGCCGTCCGTCCAGGCGTTCGCCGGCAAAGCCGATATAGTCGTGCGGCACGACGAATTCGAGGTCGATGTCCGGGTTGCTCGAGCGGCGCAGGCCGAGATGGCGGACGATGCCGGGCATCGAGGCCGAGAACAGGTAAACCACCCGCAAAAGGCCGCCGAGCAGCTTGGCGCGGTCGATATAGTGCTGGGTGGCGATTGCCGCCAGCGGTCCGGTGGCGCCGTCGTCGTGCAGCCCTTCGAAACGGTAATAGTTGGTCAGCGCGATGAAGGCGCGGCCGGGATGGGTGATACCGACGAAGGAGGAATGGGCGATGATGTTCAGCGCCTGCAGGCCGCGATAATCCGGATGGGCGCGCCAACTGATGTCCGCCAGCAGGCAGGCGGCCTGGCGATAACGGCTTTCTTCTACGGTTTCCTCGATGCCGAAATAGGGTATCATCCGGCCGGTCCATTCGGCCAGTTCGCGGGCATGCTCCGGGGAGCGGGCGCGCAGGATCGCCAGTTCGTCCGCCGCCGCCAGCAGCGGGTCCATCCGGCGCTCGTCTTCGGACAGCAGCGAATAAAGATATCCTTCGCGCACGCCCTGCGCCGAGAAGGAGATCTTGGCCGGCTTCATCGCATCGAGGACCTCGCGCATGGCGATGGCGCCAAAGGGAAGCAGGCCGCGGCGATTCTTGGAAACGGCGGCGAAGGCGGGGTTCTTCGAATCCCGCGATTGCACCACTTCGTCGAGAAAGCGCAGCGCTTCGGCGAGCGACAGTTCGTAGCCCTGCATCATGTGCAGCGGATATTGCCGCATCTCCATGTGCAGCTTGGCGATGTTGCGCCAGGTGCCGCCCACCGCATAGAAGGTGCGGCCGGCGCCGTTCTTCAGCAGATCGGCGCCCTTGATGTGCTTTCGGGCGAAATTGCTCGCCTTGGTCAGCGAGTTGCCGGCATATTCGGAAAGGCGCAGGCCGCCGAGCGGCAGGGTGATGCCCTTGCCGAAATCCTTGCCCTTGATGTCGATCAGTTCCAGGGAGCCGCCGCCGAGATCGCCGACGATGCCGTCGGGATCATAAAAGCCGCTGATGATGCCGAGCGCCGAAAACTGCGCCTCTTCCTCGCCGGACAGAACCCGCACCGGCTGGCCGAGGATCTGCTCGGCGGCGTGGATGAAGTCGGGGCCGTTGCTCGATTCACGCGCCGCCGCCGTGGCGAGCACGTACATGGTCCTTGCCCGTCCCTGGTCCGACAGCGCCCGGAAGCGATGCAGGGCCGACAGCGCCCGCTGGACGCTGTCCTCGTCCATCTTGCCCGTCAGCGCCATTCCCTTGCCGAGGCCGCACAAGACCTTTTCGTTGAAAAGAATGGTCGGAGACCGCGACAAGCCCTCGTAGATGACCAGACGAATGGAATTCGAACCGATATCGACGACGGAAACGGGAGCTATGCCAGGTAGCCGCCCCTGAGCTTCAGATTCAACCATGCAATTCCAGTTATCTCTTCTTGCCGGAAATCCAGCCGGCTATGAGTTTGGGCGCACTGGAGTTCAGAGCCTCCCCCCGGCCTGAAAGGCTGGGATTGGTCATGAAGTAATGCTGCGCGTTAAAAGGCTCTTCGCCTTGGCGCACTTCCATGCGCCTGGATGTACCATCCGGCAATATCTCGTAGCTCTGCTGGTTGTCAATCAGATTGCCCAGCATGATCTGGGAGAGGACCTGCGCGTGCACCGTCGGGTTGATCAGCGGCACCAGCGTCTCGACGCGCCGGTCGAGATTGCGCGGCATCATGTCGGCCGAGCCGATATAGACGAGCGCCCTTTCCGACGGCAGGCCGAAACCGTTGCCGAAGCAGAAGATGCGGCTGTGCTCCAGGAAGCGGCCGACGATGGATTTGACACGGATGTTTTCCGAAAGGCCGGGCACCTGCGGGCGCAGGCAGCAGATGCCGCGCACCACGAGATCGATCTCGACGCCGGCATTGCTCGCCTCGTAGAGCGCATCGATGATCTGCGGATCGACGAGCGAATTCATCTTCATCCAGATCGCCGCCGGCGCGCCGCTGCGGGCATGCACGGTCTCTTCCTCGATATGGCTGAGGATGCGCGAGCGCATGGTGTATGGCGAGACGGCAAGCTTCATGCTCGCCGCCGGTTCGCCGTAGCCGGTGATGAAGTTGAAGACATTCGCCATGTCGCGGGCAATCGTCGGATTGCAGGTGAAGAACGACAGGTCGGTGTAAATCTTGGCGGTGATCGGGTGATAGTTGCCGGTGCCGAGGTGGCAATAGGTGCGCAGCTTGCCGTCCTCGCGGCGGACGACCATCGACATCTTGGCATGCGTCTTCAATTCGATGAAGCCGAAGACCACCTGCACGCCGGCCCGCTCCAGGTCGCGCGCCCAGCGGATGTTGGCCTCCTCGTCGAAGCGCGCCTTCAACTCCACCAGCGCCGTCACCGATTTTCCGGCCTCGGCGGCATCGATCAGGGCGCGGACGATCGGGCTGTCGTTCGAGGTGCGATAGAGCGTCTGCTTTATCGCCAGAACGTCAGGATCGCGCGCAGCCTGGAGGAGAAACTGGACGACGACGTCGAAGGATTCGTAGGGGTGGTGGACGACCATGTCCTTTTCGCGGATGGCGGCGAAACAATCGCCGGCATGGTCGCGGACACGCTCGGGAAATCGGGCATTGTAGGGCTCGAAGCGCAGGTCGTCGCGCGGCGCCTTGGCGATCTCGGACAGCGTGTTGAGCGCCAGCAGACCGGGCAGCACCGCGACGCGGTTTTCCGGCACGCCGAGTTCCTGCACCACGAACTGGCGCAGCGATGCCGGCATTTCCGAATCCGTCTCGATACGGATGACCGAACCGCGACGCCGGCGCTTCAGCGCCGTCTCGAAGTAGCGCACCAGATCTTCGGCCTCTTCCTCGACTTCGATATCGCTGTCGCGGATGAGCCGGAAGGTGCCGAAACCCTTCACCTCGTAGCCGGGGTAAAGCTTGTGGATGAACATGCCGACGACGTCTTCCAGGGTGATATAGCGGATCACCGGGCCGTCGTCCGGCAGGCGCACGAAGCGGTCGAGTGCCGTCGGCAGGCGCAGCAGCGCCGTCATCGGCTCCTTGTCGCGCTTGCTGACGAGTTGCAGGCCCATCGAAAAGCCGAGGTTGGGGATGAACGGAAATGGATGCGCCGGGTCGATCGACAGCGGCGTCAGCACCGGAAACATCGACTGCTCGAATTCACCGGTCAACCAGGTGCGGTCGTCCTCGGACAAGGCGGCCGGGCGGACGATGAGGATGTCTTCCTTGGCGAGATATTGCTGCAACACCGCCAGCGACGCCTGCTGCTCCATCTGCAGATTGTCGATCTCCTTGAGGATCTCCTCCATCTGCTCGGCAGGCGTCTTGCCGTCCGGACTGCGCACGTTGATGCTTTGCCGCACCTGGCCCTCGAGGCCGGCGACGCGCACCATGAAGAATTCGTCGAGGTTCGCCGCCGAGATCGACAGGAAGCGGACACGTTCCAGAAGCGGGTGGGCCGTGTTCAGCGTTTCTTCCAGGACGCGGCGGTTGAACTGCAGCCAGGAGAATTCCCGGTTGATGAAGCGGGCCGGGCTGCTCAGAAGCTCGTTCTCCGGCGCTGGTGCCGTACCGCTCTCCCTGGTCTGCATGTCTTTTACCACCGTATCCATAACCCTGCCCTTTGTGTTCGTCCGCCTTGGCCCGTATTACAGTTTGACGACACTTCTATGACAGTCAATCGGGCGGATCGTCGTTTCCCAACGCATTCAGGACCTCCGCGGCCAGCGGCCGGGTGATGCGCGTTCCGCGGGCCAGCGCCAGACGGTCGAGGCGATCGACGATGGTCTGCGCCGCCTCCAGGGACCGCTCCATGCGGTTGACGATATAGGCGACGAGTTTGTCATCTATATAAAGCTGCCGGTCGGCGAAGAGCTTGACGATCACCTGGCTCAGCAGATCTTCGTCCGGCTCGCCGATTTCGACGGTCGAAGCCGCCTTCAGGCGTGACTTGAGATCCGGCAGCGTCACCGGCCACGACATCGGCCAGAGGCGTGAGGTCATCAGCAGGTGGTTGCCGTGCTGGCGGACGCTGTTGATGACGTGGAACAGTTCGGTTTCGTCGAAGGCAACCCTGTCGGCATCCTCGAAGATGACCGGTCCGGCCGCTGCCTGTTCCGACGCCCCCGAGCCCGCCAGGGGCACGATGTCGACGGCGTGGGCGTGGTCGCGCCAGATGCTGGCGAGATGCGACTTGCCGGACCCCACCGGCCCGGCCAGGATGACGACGGGCGACGGCCATTGCGGCCAGCGGTCAACCATCGCCACGGCAGCGGCCAGCGGATCGCTGACCAGCAGGTCGTCGCGACCCCGCGCTTCCTCGTGGCCGAAGCGCAAGGTCAGTTGCTCCGCACCGCGGCGCCTTGCATCGGTGTTTTTGGTATCGGTCATTGTCGTAGGCTCAAGGGATCTCGTCTTCTTTCACCGGTTGGACAAAGGGCATGGGCCGCTCGCGTCCGTAATAGAGATCGCTGTCAAGATAGCGGGAGAGCGCGAAGCGGACAAGCACGCCCACGGCGGCGGCGGCCGGCACGGCGACCAGCAGGCCGACGAAACCGAACAGGGCGCCGAAGGCAAACAGTGCGAACATCAGCCAGACCGGATGCAGGCCGACGCTTTCGCCGACGAGCTTGGGCTGCAGGATGTTGCCCTCGATGAACTGGCCGGTGAAGAAAACCGCCAGCACGACGCCGACCCAGATGTAATCGGGCCAGAACTGCACGATGGCGACGCCGACCGCCAGCACCAGGCCGACCAGCGAGCCGACATACGGAATGAAGCTGATCATGCCGGCGAAAAGCCCGATCAGCAGGCCGAAATTCAGCCCGACCAGCGACAGGCCGACAGCGTAGAAGATGCCGAGGATAAGGCACAGCGACCCCTGCCCGCGAATGAAGCCGGCGACGGCCTGGTCGATCTCGCGAGCGATCTGGCGAACGCTGGCGACATAATCGCGCGGCGTCCAGCGATCGACCTTGGCGACCATGCGATCCCAGTCGAGCAGCATGTAGAAAGCAACGACCGGCGTGACGATCAGCAGCGAGATGACGTCGACGATCGCCTTGCCGGAATTCCAGAGCTGGGCGAACAGGCCGGTGAGGAAACGCATGCCTTCCGACAGGATACCGGAAAAATTGTCCTTGATGGTGACGAGCTGGGCCTTCACCCAGTCGGGCAGGACGGAATTCTGGGTGTCGGCAATCAGGTTGCGCAGCTGTTCGATATAGCCGGGCAGGCGTTGCGCGAATTCGTTGAACTGGTTGACCAGCACCGGGATGAGGATCATCAGCGCCAGCACGAAGACGACCAGGAACGTCACCAGGATGACCACCGTCGCCATCAGGCGGCTGAGGCCCAGGCGCTCCAGCCGGTCGGCGACCGGATCGAGGAAATAGGCGATTGCCATGCCGGCGATGAAGGGCAACAGGATGCTGCTGAACAGGAACAGAAAGAAAATGAAGCCGACCAGAACCGACAGCCAGAAGAACACCTGGCGCTTGAGCGTGCTGCCGCTGAGATGTTGTGGCATGATCGTTCCCGTTGACCCGCGTGCCGGTCGCAATGAAGCACCGCACGGACTGCGTTCCCAATTAGGCTGCAGGCGCAAACATGGTCAACCCTGCCGCCGCAAATCCCCCACAAGGATGGGGAAACGGCGGGAAACTGGGGCTTTCGTCCGCTCACGCCTTGCATAAACGGCCTTCTCATGCAATTGCGACCGGCAGATGACGCGGTATGTTGACCGCACGGATGGGCGATCGGAGATCATCATGAGCCAGTCGGGCAAGAACGGTTTGACCTATAGCGATGCGGGCGTCGATATCGATGCCGGCAACCTGATGGTGGAGAAGATCAAGCCGGCTGTGCGCTCGACGCGCCGCCCGGGCGCCGACGGCGAGATCGGCGGCTTCGGCGGCCTGTTCGACCTCAAGGCCGCAGGTTTCAACGACCCGATCCTCGTCGCGGCCAATGACGGCGTCGGCACCAAGCTGAAGATCGCCATCGATGCCGGCAGGCACGACACCGTCGGCATCGACCTCGTCGCCATGTGCGTCAACGATCTTGTCGTGCAGGGCGCCGAGCCGCTGTTGTTCCTCGACTACTTCGCCACCGGCAAGCTCGATCCGGACCAGGGGGCTGCGATCGTCACCGGCATTGCCGCCGGCTGCCGCGAGGCGGGCTGCGCGCTGATCGGCGGCGAGACGGCGGAAATGCCGGGCATGTATTCCGACGGCGATTACGATCTTGCCGGTTTTGCGGTGGGTGCGGCCGAACGCGGCAAGCTTTTGCCTTCCGGCGATATCGGCGAAGGCGACGTCATTCTCGGCCTCTCCTCCTCGGGCGTGCATTCGAACGGCTTTTCGCTGGTGCGCAAGATCGTCACCCTCTCCGGCCTCGCCTGGGACGCGCCCGCCCCCTTCGCCGACGGCAAGTCTCTGGGCGAAGCGCTGCTGACGCCGACACGCATCTACGTCAAGCCGCTGCTCGCCGCCATCCGCGAGACCGGCGCGCTGAAGGCGCTGGCCCACATCACCGGCGGCGGTTTCCCCGAAAACATTCCGCGCGTCCTGCCGAAGCACCTTGCCGCCGAAATCGACCTCGGCGCAGTCTCCGTGCCGCCGGTCTTCTCCTGGCTCGCCAAGACGGGCGGCGTCGCCGCAACTGAAATGCTGCGCACGTTCAACTGCGGCATCGGCATGATCGTCGTCGTCGCCGAGGGTGATGCCGCAAAAGTCAGCCAGGCGCTTGAGGCTCAGGGAGAAAGCGTCGTGACGCTCGGCCGGATGATCGCCCGCGCCGAAGGCGGCGCCGGCACCGTCTACAAGGGCACGCTCGCCCTATGACGTCTTCGCGCAAACGCGTCGTCGTCTTCATTTCCGGGGGCGGCTCGAACATGCTGGCGCTGGTCAGGGCCTGCGCCGCGCCGGACTTCCCCGCTGAAATCGTCGGCGTCATCTCCGACAAGGCCGATGCCGGTGGCATTGCCAAAGCGGAGGCGCTCGGCATCGCTACCTTCACCTTCGTGCGCAAGGACTTTGACAGCAAGGAAGCGCATGAGGCGGCAATCTTTGCGGCACTGGACACGCTTTCGCCCGATATCCTCTGCCTCGCCGGCTATATGCGGCTTTTGACCGCCACGTTCATCAATCGCTACGAAGGGCGGATGATCAACATCCATCCGTCGCTGTTGCCGCTGTTTGCCGGCCTGCACACCCACCAGCGGGCAATCGATGCCGGCGTTCGGGTGGCCGGCTGCACCGTGCATTTCGTCACCGAAGGCATGGACGAAGGCCCGATCATCGCCCAGGCCGTCGTACCCGTGCTGCCGACCGACAGCGCCGACACCCTGGCTGCCCGGGTCCTGACCGTGGAACACAAGACCTATCCGCTGGCGCTGAAACTCTTGGCCGAAGGCAAGGTGTCGATGCGTGATGGCCGCGCCGTGTTTACCGGCCCCGTGGCCAGCGATGAAACGGGCACGCTGGTCAGCATCGGCTGACACCGCCGCATACACCGAAAATTTACCAAACTCGCAGAAATTGTTCCGCATCGCCTTTTTGCGCTTGACGCAATCCGATCGTCGTTCTGCGAGGTTTCATCATGGTCTTCTTCCGGTCCCCGGCGTTGCTGGCTTGCCTGACCTCGGTCGCCCTGGCGCCGGCCCTTCCCGCGCTTGCCGGGGACGAAACGGTCTCGGGTTCGATCGGCGTCGGCCTTGCCAATCTTTATGCCACGGAAACGGTTCATTCCGACGGCATGAAGATCAGCCATCTCGATTGGGAATCCCGCGGCGTCAAGGTGCTGCGCGGCGCGCTGGACGTCGAGGTGGGCGGCGGTTGGACGGTCAGGGCCGAGGGCAAGGTCGGTATCGACGGCGACGGCCAGATGACCGACTACGACTGGGTCTGGCCCTTCTATGCCAACACGTCGAAAGGCGGCTGGAGCGACCGCTCGGTCCATGACGACAACCGGCTGGACCACTATTACACCGGCAGCATCGAGATCAGCCGGCGCCTGTTCGGCGACCATATCCAGAACCTCAATTTCGGCCTGGGCGGCCGTTACACCGATGTGAAATGGAGCGCCTATGGCGGCAATTTCATCTACAGCGTCGATGCCCCGCGCGACACGATCGGCTCCTTCTCCAAGGACGAACGCGGCATCAGCTACCAGCAGAAGATCCCGGTTCTCTACGCGACGCTGAACGGTTCGCAGGACCTCGGCCGCTGGCGGCTGACAGGCGCGCTGGAAGCCGGCGCCACCATCAAGGCAAAGGATGTCGACGACCACTGGATGCGCGACCTGCGCTTCAAGGACGAACTGGCCGTCTCTGCCATGTTCGGCGGCAAGGCGGGTGTCGAATACAAGCTGACGCAGGGCATCTCGCTTTATCTCGACGGCTCCTTCGAAACCACGGATTTCCGCAAGGGCAACATCAAGATGAACAACACGGTCTCCGGCGAGACTACCACCTACAAGGACAGCGCCGCCGGAAGTTTTGCCGCGGTCTATATCGGCACCGGCATCCGGGGTTCGTTCTGATCACGCGCCGGTTGCGGCAAGCTTGCCGCGATTGAGTGCCGCCCATTGCAGCATCATGATCGTCTTGGCGTCGCAGATCTCGCCACGCTCGATCATCGCCATGGCGTCGTCGAGGCCGAGTTCCATCACCTCGATATCCTCGTATTCGTCGATCAGTCCACCGCCGTCGCCGGCTTTCTCGGTGACGTCGATCAGCGCCACGAAGAAATGGATGATCTCCGTCACCGCGCCCGGCGACATGAAGCTTTGAAACAGCGGCCGCACCTCGCGGACGATGTAGCCCGTCTCCTCCATCACCTCGCGGCGGATGGCGTCGGCGGGATTGTCGCCGTCGAGCAGGCCGGCGGGCGTCTCGATCAGCCAGCCGGAGCTTTCGTTGAGAAACGCCGGCATGCGGAACTGCCGCACCACAATCACCGATTGCCGTTTCGGATCGTAAAGCAGGATGGTGGCGCCGTTGCCGCGGTCGTAGACCTCACGCTTCAGGCGCACGGTCTTGCCGTCCGATCCGGTATAGTCGAAGGTGACGTTGCGCAGGTGATACCAGTTCTTCGACAGCGTCTCGTCCTTGACGATGTCGATCTTCACGTCCTTGAACTTCGTCATCCGGCGGCGTCCCTGACCATCCATACCTTGTTGTCGTGCACCGCCGCTCCGCCGTAAGGCGCCACCTGGTCGGCGCCGGTCAGCACGTTGATGCCCTCGCCATCCAGATGTTTCTTGTTCGGCCAGATGCCTTCGGCGATCAAGAGGCCAGGCTTGACGGTATCGGAAACCTTGGCATGCAGCCGCACGCTGCCACGGCGGTTGCCGAGCGTAACGATGTCGCCGCTTGCGATGCCCTTCGCTTCGGCATCGGCAGGATTGACCAGCACTTCCGGCCGGCCTTCCTTCTGGATCGAGGTTTTTGTCTCGGTAAAACTCGAATTCAGAAAATTGCGCGCCGGCGAAGTGGCGAGGCGGAACGGATGTTCCTCGTCCGTCAGTTCGATCAGTTCGACATGGTCGGGGAATTCCGGCAGCGCCTCGTAGGGGCCGAGCGTGCCGAGGGAGCGCGGCGGGCGGGTCGCCGCCGGCGTGTTGACCCAGTCGGGGCGGAAGCGGAATTTCCTGTCCGGAAAATTGAAGCCGTCGAGGTAATGCGCCTCTTCGAAGGAGATGCCGGCATCGAGCCACTTGTTGTCGGCAAGGTAATCGAAGCCCGGCCGGCCGCTTGACGTCAGCATGCGATCGATGATCTCGCGTTCCGTCAGGCCGAAGCCGGGGCGGTCGTCGACGCCGAGGCGCTTGGCCAGTTCCTCGATGACGAACAGGTTGGTGCGCACCGTTTCCGGCGGCTCCACCAGCTTCGGGCCGAGCAGGATGTGGCTCTGGCCGCCGCCGCGATAGATGTCGTCATGTTCCACGAACATCGTCGCCGGCAGCACGATGTCGGCAAGGTCGGCGGTATCGGTCATGAAATGCTCGTGCACGGCGACGAAAAGGTCGTCGCGCATGAAACCCTGGCGGACGAGCCGCTGTTCCGGCATGACGCAGGCCGGGTTGGTGTTCTGGATCAGCATCGCCGTCACCGGGCCGCGATGGCGCAGCGCCTCGGCGTCGCCGGTCAGGATGCGGCCGATCTGCGACTGGTCGAGCACCCGGATCTCCCGGTCGCGCATGCGCGAGCCGACGAGTTCGGAATTGTCGAACTTGAAGATGCCGCTGTTGGAGTGGAAGGCGCCGCCGCCTTCATATTGCCAGGAGCCGAGTACGGTGGCGATCGAAGCCGCCGCATGCATGGCGACCGAGCCGTTGCGCTGGCGGGTAAAACCGTAGCCGAGCCGCAGGAAGCTCCTTTTCGTCTCGCCGATCAGCCGGCCGAAGGTCTCGATCTCTTCGACCGAAAGCCCGGTGATGGCGGCCGCCCATTCCGGCGTGCGGGTTTTCAGATGTTCTTCCAGGCCGGCCGGATCGTCGGCATATTTTTCCATGTAGGCGCGGTCGGCATACCCGTCGCGGAAGGCGATGTGCATGGCGGCGCAGGCGAGCGCCGCATCGGTGCCGGGCCTGACGACCAGCGCCAGGTCCGCCTGCTTCATCGTCGGGTTGTCGTAGATGTCGATGACGACGATCTTTGCGCCCCGTTCCTTGCGGGCGCGGATCGCATGGGTCATGACATTGACCTGGGTGACGACCGCATTGGTGCCCCAGATCACCACGCAATCCGACTTCGCCATCTCGCGCGGATCGGGGCCGCGCAACGCGCCGGTCGCCATGGTGAAGCCGGTCCACGCCATATTGACGCAGATCGTGTCGAAAAAGCCGGAATATTTCTTGGCATGCCGCAGCCGCTCGATGGAATCGCGCTGCACCAGCCCCATGGTTCCGGCGTAATAATAGGGCCAGACCGCCTCGCTGCCGTGTTTGGCTTCCGCCTTGACGAAGGCGTCGGCGATTTCGTCGAGCGCATCCTGCCAGCCGATCTCCTGCCAGCTGCCCGCTCCCTTGGCGCCCTTGCGGCGCTTCGGCATCATCAGCCGGTCGGGATGGTAGAGACGCTCGGCGTAGCGCGCCACCTTGGCGCAGATGACGCCGGCGGTGTAGCTGTTGTCTTCGGCGCCGCGGACCCTGCCCATCCGCCCTTCAGCGCTGATCTCGATGTCCAGCGCGCAGGTGGAGGGACAGTCGTGCGGACAGGCCGTATGGCCGATGCGGGATTTGGCGTGAATGGGGGTCGCAATGTTCATGTCATTTCTATATTGCAAGAGGCAAGGTGCCAAAAGGCCAAAACCGGCCGGCCGCCAATTTTCATTGCCCTCACAGGAACGTCCATGAACTACCGGCACATCTATCACGCGGGCAATTTTGCCGACGTCCTCAAGCATGCGGTCCTGGCGCGGCTGATCCGCTACGCGCAACAGAAGGAGGGCGCCTTCCGGGTTCTCGACACGCACGCCGGCATCGGCCTCTACGACCTGACCTCGGAGGAGGCGCAGAAGACCGGCGAATGGCAGGAGGGCATCGGCCGCCTGATCGATGCGGACCTGCCGGAAGCGGCGGCGGCCCTGCTCGAACCCTATCTCTCCGCCGTGCGCGACCTCAATCCCGAAGGCGGGGTGCGGCGTTATCCGGGCTCGCCGAAGCTTGCGCGCATGCTGTTCCGCCCACAGGACCGGCTTTCGGCCATCGAGCTGCACCCGGAGGATTTTTCCGCCCTCAGCCGGTTGTTCGAGGGCGATTTCCAGGTGCGCGTCACCGAACTCGACGGCTGGCTGACGCTCGGCGCCCATCTGCCGCCGAAGGAAAAGCGCGGCATCGTCCTCGTCGACCCGCCTTTCGAAAAACCCGACGACTACGAGCAACTGGTCGACGGTCTCGCCAAGGCCTACCGGCGTTTTTCCACCGGCACCTATTGCCTGTGGTATCCGATGAAGAAAGGCGCGCCGATCGCCGATTTCCACGAGGCGCTGAAGGCGCTGGAGATCAGGAAGATGCTCTGCACCGAACTGACGGTGAAAAGCGACCGCGAAACCACTGGCCTCAACGGCTCCGGCCTGATCGTCGTCAACCCGCCCTATACGCTGAAGGACGAGTTGCACACGCTGCTGCCGGTGCTGAAGGAAAAGCTCGCCCAGGATCGTTATGCGTCGCAACGCGCCTTCTGGCTGCGCGGGGAGAATTGAGGGGGCTCTGCCAACGGCCGGGGCAACACCGCCCTCTTGACCGTCCGGCATCTTTGGCAACATTCTGTTATTCAGTATCCGAGGAGTTCCCATCATGACATGCCGCCTGATTTTTGCCGCCGCTGCGCTTCTCGCCGGAATCGCCGGCACAGCCCAGGCGGCCTCGACGCCATCCTGCGCGGCCAGCGGCGTGGTGAACTCCGTGGTCAGCCGCTTCGACCATTACAGCCACCGCTATATCGGCTACCCCATGACGATTACGGCGGTGGAAGACATCCATGAGCGACGTATCGAACGGATGGAAAAGCAATATCCCGTTGAACGGCGCTATTGCGGCGCCTCGGTGGTGACCAGCGACGGCGTGCGCCGCAAGCTGTGGTATCTCATCGAACGCAACTTCGGCTTTGCCGGCATCGGCTCATCGGTGGAATATTGCGTCAGCGGCCTTGACCGCTGGCATGTCCATGGCGCGGCCTGCAAGTCGCTGCGTTGATGCGCCGTTATTCCGGCCTTGGTGCCCTTCTGATCTTTATGGCCGCCGCCGCATGGTTCGCCATCGGCGACAAGCAGGCACCGCAACGCAACGAATGCCAGGACAGCGGGAATTGCCGGACGGAAAAGCGCGATACCGCACCGGTGCCGACCTCGACCGGCGGCTTCGATTTTTACGTTCTGGCTCTGTCCTGGTCGCCGACCTATTGTTCCAGCGACGAAGGCAGCGGCAATCGCCAGCAATGCGGCACCGACAAGGATTACGGCTTCATCGTCCATGGCCTCTGGCCGCAGAATGAGCGCGGTTATCCGGAATCCTGCGACAGCCGCGAACCGGAGCGCGTGCCGGACAGTCTCGGGCGCAGCCTGTTCGACATCATGCCGAGCATGGGGCTGATCGGCCACCAGTGGCGCAAGCACGGCACCTGCTCCGGCCTTTCGCAGGCCGATTATTTCAAGACGCTGCGCGCCGCCTGGAACCGCCTGTCCATTCCGGCCGATCTGCGCCGGCCGCAAACGAGCAAGCGCCTATCCGGCGACGAGATCGTCCGTAAAATGACGGCCGCCAATGCCGGTCTCGGCAAGGATGCGATCGCGCTCACCTGCAACGACGGGCAACTCGATGAGATCCGCATCTGCTTCACCAAGGATTTGAAATTTCGCGATTGCGCCGGCGCCGGCCGGCAAAGCTGCCGGAAAAATACCGTCACCCTGCCGGCGGCACCCTGAAACCATCGGAGGATTTGCCATGGAACTCTTTTACTCTCCCACCTCTCCCTATTCCGCGAAAGTGCGCCTTGCCGCGCGCTACCTTGAGATCGAACTTACCGAAACGGTCATCGACACCAATGCCGATCCGGCCGGGCTGATCGCCAACAATCCGCTCGGCAAGATACCGACGCTTTCGAGCGAGGACGGCCCGATCTTCGACAGCCGCGCCATCATGCAGTTTCTCAACCGCAAGACGGATGGCGGCCTGTATCCGGAAAAGAATGCCGAACGGACGAAAGCCGAGGTACTGGAGGCATTGTGCGACGGCATCACCGATTGTCTGCTCGCCATGGTCTACGAACGCCGGCAGCGTCCGGCGGAGATCATTCACCAGCCTTGGCTCGACCGGCAATGGGGCAAGGCCAAGCGCGGCCTCGACCACCTCGAAGCCAACCCGCCGAAAATCGGCAAGGACCTGCATGGCGGCCATTTCGCCCTGGCGGCGCTGCTCGGTTATCTGGGTCTCAGGTTTTCAGGCGAATGGGAAAGCGACCATCCCGTCCTCGTCGCATGGGCGCAGGAATTCGGCGAGCGTTTTGCCGACTATGAACGCCTCTCCCCCAAGGCGGCGGCCTAGAACATTTCCGCCGTCCTCCCAAACGCGGCATTCGGGCAATAAAAAAGCCGGGACGAACCCGGCTTCTTTATCATGATGCAGAAGGTATCAGAACTTGACGCCGATACCGACCTTGACGCTGTGCTCGTCGTAGCCGCGCGAGACCGAACCGCTGTTCAGGTCGAAATCCTTGTTCTGGAAATCGCTGTAGCGATATTCGGCGCGTGCCGTGATGTTGTTGGTCACGAAAGCTTCGACACCGCCGCCGACCGTGTAGCCAACAGCCGTGCGGCTGTCGGACGACGTTGCGTCGGATGCCTTGCTGTTCTGGGCAGCAACACCGGCCGTGCCGTAGACGAGGAACGGGTTCATGTCGTAGCCGACGCGGCCGCGAAGCGAGCCGTTGACGCCCTGGCGGCTTTCGATGCCCTTGCGGACGGCGTCGTTGCCGGAGTAACCGACGTCACCTTCGACACCGTAAACGATCTGGCCGTTCTGCATGTTGTAGCCACCATACACGGCGCCGCCGAGGGCGTGGGCGTTACGGTCGCCGCTGGCGAAGCGGCCGACATTGTACGAGCCCGAACCACCGAGATAGGCGCCCGACCAGTTGCCCGCCGGGGCAGCTTCGTCGATGGCGATCGGCGCTTCCGGGATCTGATCGATAGCGTCGGCAGCGTGAGCTGCGGATACGCCGAGAACGACCAGCGAAGAGGCCATGAGGGTCTTGATGAGAGTACGCATACTTTTCTCCTTTCAACCCCGCACTGTGCCATTCTGTCCAAGGCAACGGTGCGGGTAATTCATAAAATGTCCCTGCCCGGTTCAGACTGGAAAATGATGTGCAATTGCGGAATTGAAAGAGCCAAATTGTGAAATAATCGTGGCAGAAGAGCGTCTAAAATTGGATGTTGCTTCATGGCCACAGGTGATTTATTAACCTTAATCAATCGTTACAATGGTTATTTTGAAATATAACTTACAATATCCAAAACAATACTTAAATAGAAAAAATCAACTCCCTGTGAAGTAAAGCTATTTATCGCCGCTGCCGGAAATCCTATATGGGAGGACGTGAGTAGGTTCGAGAACAAGGCAGCACGTTGAGACATCGGAAATTCAAAACCGCGCTGATTACCGGCGCGGCGAGAAGAATAGGCAGGGCGATCGCGGAGGATCTGGCAAATCAAGGGTTTGCCGTTGCCATCCATGCGCACCGGTCCATCGACGAGGCCGTTTCACTGGCGCAGACGCTGCAGCGCAAGGGTGCCGTTGCCGAAGCTTTTCAAGCCGATCTGGAGGATGTGCGGGAAACCGCCGCGCTGCTGCCGGCCGTCACCGATCGCCTCGGTCCCATCGACCTGCTGGTCAACAATGCCTCGCTCTTTCATGACGACAGTGCCGCCACATTCGATGCGCGCGCCTGGCGATCGCATTTTGCCGTGCATGTCCAGGCGCCGTCGATCCTGGCTGCCGATTTCGCAAAGCGCCTGCCGGCCGATGCGGTAGGATCGATCGTCAACATCATCGACCAGCGGGTCTGGGCGCTCAATCCGCGCTTCTATTCCTACACGCTGTCGAAATCCGCCCTCTGGACAGCGACGCAGACCATGGCGCAAAGTTTCGCGCCGAGGATTCGCGTCAATGCCATCGGGCCGGGACCGACGGCGCAGGGCGCGCGCCAGACTTTGGACGATTTTCAGGCGCAGATCGACGGACTGATTCTGAAGGCGGGGCCGGCCATGGAGGAGTTCGGCCGGACGATCCGCTTTCTGTACGAAACACCCTCGATCACGGGACAGATGATTGCCCTCGACGGCGGCCAGCACCTTGCCTGGCAGACGCCGGACGTGGCGGAGATTGCGGAATGAACGGACAGAAACTGCCGGAAGGCGGCGTTCTCTATGACGAAATGGAAGACGACGAGGACGATGTCGTCGAAACGGGCGAAATAAGCCCGGGCCTCACTGCGTCGATCGACTGGAACGAAGGCTGGAAGAACGAGACCGGCCTGAAAGGCGCCGACCTCATCGGCGAATTCGTCAAGCACCTGCCGAACAAGCCCGGCGTCTACCGCATGTTCAACGAAGGCGGCGACGTATTGTATGTCGGCAAGGCGCGCAGCCTGAAGAAACGCGTCACCAACTACGCCCAGGGCCGCGTCCATTCCAACCGCATCGCCCGCATGGTGCGCGAGACAGCGAACATGGAGTTCGTCACGACCCGTACCGAGGTCGAGGCGCTGCTGCTCGAAGCGAACCTGATCAAGCGCCTGCGGCCGCGTTTCAACGTGCTCTTGCGCGACGACAAGTCTTTTCCCTACATCCTGATCACCGGCGACCACCGCGCGCCGGCGATCTTCAAGCACCGCGGCGCGCGCTCGCGCAAGGGCGATTATTTCGGGCCTTTCGCCTCGGCCAGCGCCGTCGGCCGGACGATCAACTCGCTGCAGCGCGCCTTCCTGATCCGCACCTGCACCGACAGCGTCTTCGAGACGCGCACCCGCCCCTGCCTGCTCTACCAGATCAAGCGCTGTTCCGGCCCCTGCACGCACGAGGTCAGCGATGCGGGGTATGGAGAACTGGTGCAGGAGGCCAAGGATTTTCTCTCGGGCAAAAGCCAGAACGTCAAGGAAGCCATTGCCACGGCGATGGCGGCGGCCTCCGAGGATCTCGATTTCGAACGCGCCGCCGTCTACCGCGACCGCCTGGCGGCGCTCAGCCATGTGCAGAGCCACCAGGGCATCAATCCGGCCAGCGTCGAGGAGGCGGATGTCTTCGCCATCCATCACGAGGGCGGCACCTCCTGCATCCAGGTGTTCTTCTTCCGCACCGGGCAGAACTGGGGCAACCGCGCCTATTTCCCCAAGGCGGACCCATCGCTCTCCAGCGCCGAGGTGCTCAGCGCCTTCCTGGCGCAGTTTTACGACGACAAAGCGATCCCGCGGCAGATCCTGCTGTCGGAAACGGTGGAGGAACTCGACCTGCTGACGGCGGCCTTCGGCGAGAAGGCCGGTTACAAGGTGCAGATCCTCGTGCCGCAGCGTGGCGACAAGAAGGATGTCGTCGACCACGTGCTTGCCAATGCCCGCGAGGCGCATGGCCGCAAGCTGGCCGAAACCTCGTCGCAGGCGCGCCTGCTGCAAGGCTTTGCCGAGACCTTCAAGCTGACAACGGTGCCGCGCCGCATCGAGGTCTACGACAACTCGCACATGATGGGCACCAATGCGGTCGGCGGCATGATCGTCGCCGGCCCGGAAGGTTTCGTCAAAAACCAGTACCGAAAATTCAACATCAAATCGACCGACATCACCCCCGGCGACGATTTCGGCATGATGCGCGAGGTGATGACCCGCCGCTTCAGCCGGCTCATCAAGGAGGAAGGCATTCCCGACCGTGCCGCGCCCGCGGCGGACGATCCCGCCGATGCCGCCTTCCCGGCCTGGCCCGACGTTATCCTCATCGACGGCGGACAGGGGCAGATGACGGCGGTGCGCGCCATCCTCGACGAGCTCGGCATCCGCGACTCGGTGACGGCCATCGGCGTCGCCAAGGGTGTCGACCGCGACGCCGGGCGCGAACGCTTCTTCGCCGACGGCCGCAGCGATTTTTCGATGCCGCCACGCGATCCCGTCCTCTATTTCATCCAACGGCTGCGCGACGAGGCGCATCGCTTCGCCATCGGCTCGCACCGGGCGCGCCGCAAGAAGGAAATGGTCAAGAACCCGCTGGACGAGATTTCCGGCATCGGCCCGACCCGCAAGCGCGCGCTGCTGCAGCATTTCGGCACGGCAAAAGCGGTGTCGCGCGCAGCCGTCGCCGACCTGATGGCGGTCGAGGGCATTTCCGAGGCAGTGGCCCGGCTGGTCTACGATCACTTCCACGACGGTGCCGCCCGATGAGATCGCCCTAAAAACCGCATAAACACCGTGAATTCAGGGAAAGACCCGTTGACGCTCCCCGGACAAGACCGTCATCTACAGGCACGAATTCCAAAGGCAGGATAGAATGGCTTCCCGCGCATATAGCATACCGAATATTCTCACCTACGGCCGCATCCTCTGCGTGCCGCTGATAGTGCTCTGCTTCTTCGTCGAGGGCCGGCTGCAAAGTTCCGACTTTGCCCGCTGGGCGGCCGTGTGGATCTTCGTGATCGCCTCGATCAGCGATTTCTTCGACGGCTATCTCGCCCGCATCTGGAACCAGACCTCCAACATCGGCCGCATGCTCGATCCGATCGCCGACAAGCTGCTGATCGCCTCGATCCTGCTGCTCGTCGCCGCGGACGGCACGATCGCCGGCTGGTCGCTGTGGGCGGCGATCATCATCCTGTGCCGCGAGATCCTGGTATCGGGCCTGCGCGAATATCTGGCCGAACTCAAGGTCAGCGTGCCGGTGACGCGTATCGCCAAGTGGAAGACCACGGTGCAGATGGTCGCCATCGCCTTCCTGCTCGCCGGTCCCGCGGGCGACAAGGTGCTGCCCTATACGACACAGATCGGCATCGTGCTGCTGTGGATCGCAGCGATCCTGACCATGTACACCGGCTACGATTATTTCCGCGCCGGCCTCAAGCACATCGTCAACGAGGAATGAGATGACCAAGCTCGTCTATTTCGCCTGGGTGCGCGAGCGGATCGGCAAGGCCGAGGAAGAACTGGCGCTGCCGGCCGAGGTGGTGACGGTCGACGATCTGCTCAATCATCTCCGGGGCCTGGGCGAGGAATATGAAGCGGCGCTGCAGTTCCCCGACGTCATCCGCGTGGCGATCGACCAGGAACATGTCGAGCATGACGAACCGATCGCCGGCGCCCGGGAAATCGGCCTGTTCCCGCCGATGACGGGTGGGTGAGGAACGGTCGGACAGCGTTTCGCAGGAGTGACGACATGACGACCATTACCCCCACCATCCGCGTTCAGTGCGAGGATTTCGACCAGCAGGCCGAAATCGACCGGATGACGAAGGGCCGTCATGACGTCGGTGCCGTGGTCACCTTCACCGGCCTGTGCCGCGGCGAGAGCGGCAGGCTGGAAGCGTTGGAGCTGGAACACTATCCCGGCATGGCAGAGGCGGAGATCACCCGCATCGCGACGTTGGCCATCGAACGGTTTTCCCTGCTCGGGCTGACGGCCATCCACCGCTACGGAACCATCGCCACCGGCGAGAACATCGTGCTCGTCGTTGCCGCCTCGCCGCATCGTCAGGCCGCGTTCGACGGCGCCAATTTCGTCATGGATTTTCTGAAAACCTCGGCGCCCTTCTGGAAGAAGGAACATGGGCGCGACGGCAAGGCCGGCGACTGGATCTCGGCCAAGGATGCCGACGACCGGGCCCGTGACAAGTGGCAAGGCTGATCCTCAGGGAACGACCTTTTCGCGGCGGCTGATCACCACCACGAAAACCAGCAGCGAAAAGATGAACAGGTCGCGCCAGACGATGGGGGCGAAAGCGCTCCAGACCGTCTCGACCAGTCCCAGCAGCGCCGCGCCGCCGGCGGAGCGCGGCGGGTCGGCATAACCGCCGATCGAAGCGACCATCAGCACCTTGAGGCCGAACATCAGGCCGGAACCGAAATCCATGTTGCCGTAATAGGAGGTGGCGAGGATGCCGCTGACGGCGGCGATCATCGCCGCCGCCCAATAGGAAAGCAGGAAGACCCCGATAGCGTTGATGCCGCACAGTTCGGCCGCCTTCGGATCGTCCGTCACCGCCCGCCAGATGCGGCCGATGGCACTGAAGCGCAGCAAGGCCGCGCCCGATGCGATGATGGCGAGCATCGCTGTGCAATTCACCAGCTGGATCACCGTCAACGTCACCGGGTAACTGCCATCGCCGGCGAAAACGACGGGACGATTGAGGAAGGGCGGCAGCCACAGGCTGCGTGTTTCCGAAGCCAGACGCGCCGTTTCCATCAGGACAATCAGGACGCCAAGGCCGGCGACGATGACCGTGTTGGGCGAGCGCAGGACGACCCTGGCCATGACGTTTCGACCGACGATGAAGGCCGCGCCGCCGCTGAAGGCCAGCGAACAGGCAGCCCCCAGCGCCAGCGCCGCCGGCAGGACGAGCCACAGACGGTTCCAGCCGACATCGGCAAACAGCACGTAGATCTGCCCCGCAAACGCAAACAGCGCGCCATAGGTGAGGTCGGCGCGCTTGGTGACGCCGAAGGCGATGGCATAACCGAAGGCAAGCACCGCATAGAGCGCGGCGAGCGGTATCGCGTTGGCGAGCTGCTGCAGCAGATACATGGCGAAGGCTCCCGGTTACTGCAAAAGAATAACTGGTAAAACCATTTTTACCAGTTATAATTTTTCCATGACTTTTGCCTGGACCCCGCATCGTTTCGCCGGTGGCGCATTGGCGCTCGACGTCGCCAACAGCGTCGTCCGGCGCTTCGACCCGACCCGCAGCATCGACCGGTTTGCCGTGGTCGAACAGATCGACGATTTTCCGCGGGCCGCCCAGGAATTTTGCGCCGAACGCGCCTTGTTCGGGCCGCTGCTGCCCGTGCAGGAGAAAACGCGTCCCGCGTTCATCGCGCTGCGCGAAGCGATCGACCGGCATTTTCGCAACCGCGTCCTTGGCCACGAAGCACGACTTGAGCTTGCCGATCTGCTGGAAAAGGTTGCCGGCATCCTTCGGCAAGCGCCGTCCGCAGACGATCTCGGCCTGGCGACGGCCCATTCCGCCCTTCGCTTGATCGCCATGCCGGAAGAGAAGCGGATGAAGATCTGCCCGAATTGCGGCTGGCTGTTTCTCGACCGCAGCAAGAACAGGAGCCGCGCCTGGTGCGATATGACGGTCTGCGGCAACCGCGCCAAGGCCAGCCGCCATTATCACCGCAAGCGGCAGGAGATTGCGCCATGATACTGAAATCGCTGAGATATGCCGGCCTTGCCGCCCTCGCCCTGCTGGCCGCCTGCCAGCGCGATTCCGGAGACGGGCCGACCGAAATCTCCGGAAAACTCTTCGTCTTCAATTACCGGGTGGCGACGGCCACCTACATGATCACATTGCAGCGCAAGGCGCCGCTGCCGGAAAACGGCGTGGTCGAGGCGGAATACGAAAACCCGCAGGGCGGCGCGCCGCTGACCACGCGCTCGAAGATCTTTCCGTTCTGGGAAAAGATCGTCCTGGAAAGCCCGCCTCTGCATTGCGTCGTCAAGGACCGGCGTTATGCGGTGAAGATCCGTATCCTCGACAGCGACAGCAAGCTGCTGCAATCGCTGGAAACGACCGTGGTCTCCAATCTCGACCAGAGCATCCTGCCGGCAAAACCGCTGGTGATCGGGCCGATCTACACCAGGAATCCGGATGTCTACAAGGCGGACGGCACGGTCGACTATTCGCCCGAAACCGGATGCCCGACATGAAAAACCGGGACGTTGCCGCCCCGGTTTTTTGAGTCATATCAGCTATTTCCGCGCGTTGGCGCAGACGAATGATCAGCCGACGATTTCGGTGTCGGAGAACCAGTACTTGATTTCCTGGGCAGCGGTTTCCGGGGCATCCGAGCCGTGAACGGAGTTTTCGCCGATCGACAGGGCGTGCGTCTTGCGGATGGTGCCTTCGTCAGCGTTGGCCGGGTTGGTGGCGCCCATAATCTCGCGGTTCTTGAGGATGGCGTTTTCGCCTTCGAGAACCTGAACGATGGTCGGGCCGGAGGTCATGCCTTCGACGAGTTCACCGAAGAACGGACGCTCCTTGTGAACGGCGTAAAAGCCTTCGGCTTCGCGCTTGCTCATCCAGACGCGCTTGGAAGCGACGACGCGCAGGCCGGCGTCTTCAAGCATCTTGGTGATGGCGCCGGTCAGGTTGCGCTTCGTCGCGTCCGGCTTGATCATCGAAAACGTGCGTTCAATCGCCATGTCTCATATCCTCTTCTTGTAGGGAAAGTGGGCGGTGTTTACCCGCCCGAACGCCCGAAAACAAGAGGCCGGCGGCAATTTCACGCCGGTGTCACAGTCCGCCCGCGCGCATTGAAGAGATCGAGGCACCGGTCGAACCAGTGTCCCACCGGATCGTCCTCGGCAAACAATGACAGACCGGCGGTGATCCGCCCCCACTGGAAGGCGCCGAAGACGATGTAATCGGCAAACAACGGCGTCTCGCCGCCGAAATAGGGCTGGAACTTCAGCATGTGCCGCAGCGGCTCCACTTTGGCGGGAAAGGCAGCCTTCTCCGCTTCGGCCTCGGCCGCCACCTCTTCCAGCGTCTTGCCGAAACGCGCCTCGCGGCTGGCGCGGAAATAGGCCTGGTCCTTGTCGGCCAGCATGCCGTGAATGGAAAGCAACGCCATCTTGGTGATGGCGGGGTGCAGCACCGTCTGGGAAAAACCTTCGACGAAGCGCGCCAGCGCCTTGCCACCCTCGCCGCCGAAAAGCGACGGCCGGTCGGGATAGGCCTCTTCGAGGTAGAGCGCGATGTCAAAACTGTCGCGCACCAGCAGGTCGCCGTCGCGCAGCACCGGAACGGTCTTCGAGAACCCGTTTTCCAGCGACGGGATGGCGGTGAACGGTCCCGGCAGCTCCGTGAACTCCAGGCCCTTGTGATCGAGCGCCATCACGACCTTCCAGCAATGCGGCGAAAATGGCCGTTCGGAATCGGCCCCGCACAAAGAATAGAGAATCCTGCTCATCACCTCTCCTTTTCTCAAAAAACGGGGCATAGGAAAACAAAGCGGTTCAAGAATCAAATCACGAAAATTCATCGCAGCGATCACCCTTCGTGACGGATTTGGCGATAGCATACGAAAAACCGGGAGAGAGCCATGCTGAAGCATTTTGAAATGTTCGCCGACTACAACCGCTGGGCCAACGGCCTGCTGTATGCGGCGGCAGCGACGCTGAACGATGCGGATTATCGCCGGGACACAGGCGCCTTCTTCGGCTCGCTGCATGCGACGCTCAATCACCTGCTGTCGGCCGACCGCATCTGGATGAAGCGGTTTACCGGCACCGGAACGGCTCCGACCACGCTGGACAGCATCCTTTACGACGACCTGCCGTCCCTGACCGAAGCACGCCGAACGGAAGACCGCCGCATCGTCGACTGGATCGGCGGCCTGGAGGAGACGGCGCTTTCCGGCACCTTCAGCTACACGCCGATCACCGCTCCGACCGAAATCACCCAACCGCTCGCCCCGGCGCTGGCCCATGTCTTCAACCACCAGACCCACCATCGCGGCCAGTGCCACACGATTCTGACGACCCTCGGCAAGCCAAGTCTCGGACTGGATCTGGTTTATTTCCTCCGCAGCGAGGGCACCAGGTGGATGTGAGGCAGGTGGATGTGAGGCGGGCAAGCCGTCATTAACCGCATTGACCGAGAAATGCACCGGCATGCCGGCATGTTCAGTCGATGTTAACGTCGCGGCCGCATAGCGGAGGGTGTGGGCCGCACGACAACAAGACGGCCGAAAGAGCGGGGCCGATCATGAACAATGCTTTGGTGGCGATAGCAAAGGATGGCGGTGAATCCGTATCCGCCGATGCTCGCAGGATCTTGCAGGTGATGGCACGGCGCGGCATAACGGCCCTGCCCCGCAACTACGAACTCGTCTACGAGGCGCTTTCCGGTCGCAACCCGGAACTGTCGGCGGATTTTTCCGCGCTCGGCGAACAGCCGCGGCAGTCGGAGCTTGACGAAATGGGCTTCTATCATCGCCTGATCGGTTATTGTGGCATTGCCGCCGTCAAGGCGCAGGCGGAAAGCGGCGTGTTGCTGCGTAACCTCAAGGAACAGGTCGCCACCGGCCTGTCGCACAAGCGGTCGTTCATGCGCGCCCTGGAACTGACGGGTCACTCGCTACGCGAAGACACTACCGATCTCACCGAAACGCTCGCCTCGCTCGACTATCTCATGGCTGCGATGACCGAATTCGTCACCGCCGAAACCGCCCTGGGCAAGACGCTCGGCGACGGGGCGGCGGCGCTCGACAGGATCGGTAGCGGTATAGGCGCCGTCGAAAAAACGATGGTCGTCGACAAGCTGACGCAATTGCCCAACCGCATCGCCTTCCGGGCACGGCTTGAAACGCTTTATGCCGAAGGCGGCGTGCCCGAACGCACGGCGGTCGTCCTCGCCGATATCGACCATTTCGGTCTCGTCAACTCCAGATATGGCCAGCAGGCAGGCAACCGGCTGCTGAAGCGCCTTGCGGCGATTTTCCGGAAATCGGTGAAAAAGAACGACTTCGTCGCCCGCATCGGCGGCGATGATTTCGCTTTCCTATTCCGCGATGTCGATCAGAACGATGTTCTGGCCATTAGCGAACGGCTTCGCGGCACCATCGAGGAGAACCTGGTTTTCGCCACCTCCGATACCGGTGCCGACGACGCGCTGGCGGTTTCGATCGGTGTTGCCCTCTCCTCCTCGGCAGGTTCGGCGGCACAGTTGCAGGTCAACGCGGAAACAGCGCTCGCCGCCGCCAAGAAGAACGCCCGGCATCCGATCCGGATCGCCGGCTGAACCAGTCCTTGCTGAAAACGGAAAAGCCGCAGTTCATGTGAACCGCGGCTTTTTCTGTCTTCGTGTTTGGGCCGCCCGGTGCGTCAGGCGGCGTAGCGGTGCCGTGCCGGCCCGGATGCCCTTGTCGCCGTGCGGAACCGCGACAGCAGATCCTCAAGCGTCGTCGCCTCGTTGGCCAGCGCAACCGTCGCGGCGGACGATTCCTCCACCATTGCGGCATTGCGCTGCGTATTGCTGTCGATGCTGGAAATCGCCGAGTTGATTTCCGAAAGACCGGCTGCCTGTTCGCGCGCACCGGAAACGATGGTGGCGATGTGGGTGCTCATTTCGGCGACCTGGCCGGCAATGGCGCGCAAGGCTTCGCCGGCCTCGCCGACCAGCGTGACGCCGCTGTTGACGTGTTCGCCAGACGCATTGATCAGCTGCTTGATCTCCTTGGCAGCGGTCGCCGAGCGCTGGGCCAGTTCACGCACCTCCTGCGCCACGACGGCGAACCCCTTGCCGGCTTCGCCCGCACGCGCTGCTTCGACGCCGGCATTCAGCGCCAGCAGGTTCGTCTGGAAGGCGATCTCGTCGATGACGCCGATAATGTTGGAAATCTCGCGCGACGAGGTTTCGATCCGGCCCATGGCATCGACGGCGGTGGTGACGATCTGGCCGGAGCGTTCGGCGCTGCTGCTGGTATGGGCCACCAGTTTGCCGACGGTATCGGCGACGGTGCTGGTGCGCCGCACCGCCTCCGTCACCAGCGTCAGCGAGCTTAGGGTTTCCTCGATGGAGGCTGCCTGGCGCTCGGTGCGGGCGGAGAGGTCCTGCGTGGCTTCGCTGATCTGGCTTGCGCCGTTGCGCACGCTGTTGGTGATCGAGCTGACCTGGCCGATGGCGGCCTCGAGATTTTCCACCGACAGGTTGAAGGAACTGCGCAGGCCGTCGAGATCGCCCTTGAAGTTTTCCGAAATGCGGCAGGCAAGATCGCCACGCGACAGCGCCGAAAGGGCCGTCTTGAGCTTTTCGACGGCAAATTCCAGTGCCGCCGCCTCGGTCTGGCGCTCCTGCTCATGCTGGCGGCGCTGTTCTTCGGCCTGGCGGTCGGCGCTGCGTGCCCGCTCCGACATGTCCTTTTCGTTGCGTTGGGCCTCCTGGGCCAGGGTAATGGCGTTTTCCGCCGAGGAGAACGACAGGCTGACGGCGCGCACCAGCGTGATCAGGACCGCCGTCTGCAGGATCAGCACGACGGCATGCAGGACGACCCGGCTGAAATCGGACTCGCCGGGGAAAACGGCAAGGGGCGCTGCAACGAACAGGAGAAGGTGATGAACGGCCACCAGTGCCGAATAGGCGATCAGGGCGCGCCAATCGACCCAGGCGGCACAGATCGCCAGCGAGGCGAAGAAATACATGTGGATGTCGATCTGCAGCGGCGATCCGGAAAAGGTGTAGACGAGGATCGCCACCGTTGCCGCATGCGCCATCGACGTCACCACGCGTGTCGTCGGGCCGGTGCGATCCGTCACCCAGCCGACGCTGACGGCAGCCGCGACGATGACGGCAGCCAGCACCGGAAAGATCTCGAAACCCTGCTCGCGAAAGATCGTATGAACGATGATGAGCAGAACGTTGATCCAGACAAGCCCGAAGATGGCAGGAGCGATCTTCTCTCGCAGTCGATTCAAGGCATTCATTTGAGATCCCTCTGTAGGCAGCCAGCAGCCAGACTATGATTGAGCACCAGCAGTGCTCCGGATTGCATGAGACGTGTGGGAAAACCCTCTGCGTCGGAATAGGCGATCGCCATCCATGGAAGGCGGCCGGGACCAACAAAAGCCCCTCCGGCACCGCCGATGACCGACAGCATATGCGCCGGCGGCGCGGACGGGTCGGTGACGACAAGCACGAAACGTCCGCTCGGCAACGCCCAGACCACGATCAGCAGCGTCAGAAACAGACAGAAATGGGCCGCAACGACGACACGGTTCATGCGATTGGTCACCAGGAAATGGATATCGGATCGCCGCCCCCTGTAGACGGCGTTCTTTATAAGGAAACACAATATGGCAACGTAATTAAAAAATCGTTACGACTGATATATTGCTGATTCTGCTGAAATATTCCGAAGATAATCATTTCCGTTGCTTCGTTTCCTCCAAAAAAATCGATGGAATTGACAAAAATCAACTTAAGAAACATCAATCGCAGGCAAATTTCTGGCGTCATACTTCTTTAATTGATTAAAAGCGCGGCATAGTTGCATAATATTTCACTCTCTCCGCAGGCAAAACGACGGCCTTTCATGCAAAGCGACATTCCTATCCTGCTCTTGCGTTCATGGCGGAGTTCGGCGAAAACGCCGACATGATTACGATAACCAATCTTTCGGCCCGCATCGCCGGGCGCCTGCTCATCGACCAGGCCAACGTGACGCTTCCGGCGGGCACGAAAGCCGGCCTCGTCGGCAGAAACGGCGCCGGCAAATCCACGCTCTTCCGCATCATCACAGGCGAGATGGAAAGCGAGAGCGGATCGGTATCGATGCCGCGCAATGCACGCATCGGGCAGGTGGCGCAGGAGGCGCCGGGCACCGAAGAATCGCTGATCACGATCGTGCTGAAGGCGGACAAGGAGCGCGAGGCCCTGCTCGCCGAGGCCGTCACGGCAAAGGATCCGCACCGGATCGCCGAAATCCAGACGCGGCTTGCCGATATCCAGGCGCATTCGGCCGAAGCGCGTGCCGCCAGCATCCTCTCCGGCCTCGGTTTCGACCATGAGGCGCAGGCCCGACCCGCCTCCAGTTTCTCCGGTGGCTGGCGCATGCGTGTGGCGCTTGCCGCGGTGCTGTTCTCCGAGCCGGACCTCTTGCTGCTCGACGAACCGACCAACTATCTCGACCTCGAGGGCACGCTGTGGCTGGAAGATTATATCCGCCGCTACCCCTACACCGTGATCATCATCAGCCACGACCGGGATCTTCTGAACACCGCGGTCAACTCGATCATTCATCTCGACCAGAAGAAGCTCACCTTCTATCGCGGTTCCTACGACCAGTTCGAACGCCAGAAGGCGGAAGCAGACGAGCTGCAGATGAAGGCGAAGGCGAAGAACGACGCGGCCCGCAAGCACCTGCAGAGTTTTATCGACCGCTTCCGCGCCAAGGCCACCAAGGCGCGGCAGGCGCAGAGCCGCATCAAGGCGCTGGAGCGCATGGGCACCGTTGCCGCGGTCATCGAAGACCATGTGCAGGGCTTTACCTTTCCCGAACCGGAAAAGCAGCCCGCCTCGCCGATCATCGCCATCCAGAGCGGTGCCGTCGGCTATACGCCCGGCAAGCCGATCCTGACGCGCCTCAACCTGCGCATCGACAATGACGACCGCATCGCGCTGCTCGGCTCGAACGGCAACGGCAAGTCGACCTTCGCGAAATTCATTTCCGGCAAGCTCGCCGCCGAGACCGGCGAAGTGCGGACGGCGCCGAACCTGAAGATCGGCTTCTTCGCGCAGCACCAGCTGGACGACCTCGTGCCGAAGGACAGCGCCGTCGAACATGTGCGCCGGCTGATGCCGGAAGCACCGGAAGCCAAGGTGCGCGCCCGCGTCGCGCAGATGGGACTGGCGACGGAGAAGATGGACACGCCGGCCAAGGATCTCTCGGGCGGCGAAAAGGCACGGCTGCTGATGGGCATCGCCGCCTTCGACGCGCCGAACCTGCTGATCCTCGACGAACCGACCAACCACCTCGACATCGACAGCCGCAATGCACTGATCCAGGCGCTGAACGACTATCCGGGCGCAGTTATCCTCATCTCGCATGACCGGCACCTGATCGAGGCGACCGTCGACCGGCTCTGGCTGGTGCGCGACGGCACGGTGACCAATTACGACGGCGACCTGGAGGACTATCGCAGCATCGTCGTCTCCAGTTCCAAGCCCAAAAGCGGCGCTGCCAAGGCGGATGCGGCCGACGACAGCCGCAACAAGGCCGACCAGCGCAAGGCAGCGGCGGAAAAGCGTGCCGCCTATGCACCGCTGAAGAAAAAGATCAACGATCTCGAATCCTTGACGGAAAAGCTGAACAAGCAGATTCAACTCCTCGACAAGGAACTTGAAGATCCCGCGCTCTACGAAAAATCTCCCGACAAGGCGGTTACCAAGTCCAAGGAGCGCGCGGCGGCACTTGCCAGGCTGAACGAGGCGGAAGAGCAGTGGCTGGAATTGTCCGCCGAATACGAAGAGGCGATGGCGGGATAACCGCCATCTGTCTACTGCATGCGGAATAGTTAAAATCCGCAGCACGGCGGAAACGCTTCATTAACCATAATCGAGAAAACTTGCTCAACATTATCGATTTGTTGAGTGATTTGATGTCGTCACGTCTTCTTTTCCCACTGCTTGCCGTGGCCCTTGCCCTGGCGGGCTGCGGCACCAAGCCCTCTCCCGAAACCGGCTCTCTCAAGACCTCGTTTGCGGCGACCACGCCGATGCACCACAAGAAGGGTGCGAGCGAGCCCGTGGAGATGGAACCGGCCGCCTGGGTCAAGCCAAGCCATCCCGGCGGACTTTCCGGCCGCACGCTGACCGTCGGTTCGCTCGGCGAACTGAAGCTGCGCCCCAAGGAAGTGATCCTGACCTTCGATGACGGCCCGATGCCCGGCAAGACGGAAAAGGTGCTCGATATCCTCGACGGCTACGGCGTCAAGGCCACCTTCCTGATGGTCGGCCAGATGGCGGAAACCTATCCGTCGATCGCCCGCAAGGTCGTGCAGCGCGGCCACACCATCGGCACCCACACCTACCGCCACAGCAACCTCGCCGGCATGGGATACGACAGCGCCCTGTCCGAAATCGCCCGCGGCGAGAAGGCGGTCGAAAAGGCGACGGCGGTCAATGCCGGCTTCTTCCGCTTCCCCTATCTCTCCGATAGCCGCCGGCTGCGCAGCGCGCTTTCAAGCCGCGGCCTGGTCGTCCTCGACGTCGACGTCGATTCGAAGGATTATTTCAAGGTCGGACCGTCAGCCGTCACCATGCGGACGATGGACACGCTTCGCCGGCGCGGCAGCGGCATCATCCTGATGCACGACATCCACAAGCGCACGGCCATCATGCTGCCCGCCCTTCTCGCCCAGTTGAAGAGCGACGGTTACAAGGTCGTGACGCTCCGCTACAAGCGCAGCCGCATGCCGAACTCGATGCTGATGGCCTCCGCCGAATAAAATCGCGCCGTCTTTCCGTACCGGATACCGCAAAAGCCGCCCTTGCCGAAGGGCGGCTTTCTGCTAAGACTGCCGGATAAACAGACCTAATTCTAGCGAAACACCCGTCAAAGAGCATTCCCATCATGGCCCCCATCAAGCTCGCCATCGTCGGCGTCGGCAAGATCGTCCGCGACCAGCACCTCCCCGCCATCGCCGCCAACGGCAGCTACGAACTGACGGCCACCGCGAGTCGTCACGGCACGGTGGAGGGCATCCCGAGCTATCCGACCATCGGCGCGATGCTGGAAGCCGTGCCGGACATCGATGCCGTCTCGCTGTGCATGCCGCCGCAGTATCGCTACGAGGCGGCCCATGCGGCACTTGCCGCCGGCAAGCACGTCTTCCTCGAAAAGCCGCCGGGCGCCACCCTGAGCGAAGTACAGGACCTCAAGCGGAGCGCCGATGAAAAGGGCCTGACGCTGTTCGCCAGCTGGCATTCACGTTATGCGCCGGCCGTGGAAGCCGCCAAGGCGTTCCTCGCCGCCACCACCATCCGCAGCGTCAACGTCATCTGGAAGGAAGACGTGCGTCACTGGCATCCGAACCAGGACTGGATCTGGCAGGCCGGCGGTCTCGGCATCTTCGATCCGGGCATCAACGCGCTGTCGATCGTCACGTATATCCTGCCGCGGGCGATCTTCCTCACCAAGGCCAGCCTGGAATTTCCGGAAAACCGCGATGCGCCGATTGCCGCCGATCTCCGCTTCACCGACATTGCCGGCCTCGACGTGCATGCCGAATTCGACTGGCGCCAGACCGGCAAGCAGAGCTGGGATATCGTTGCCGCCACGGATGCGGGCGAAATGGTGCTCTCCGAAGGCGGCGCCAAGCTCTCGGTGAATGGCGAACTGAAGTTCTCCGCGCCGGAAGCCGAATATCCGGCGCTCTACGCGCGTTTTGCCGCCCTCGTCGCCGCCGGCCAGTCGGATGTCGACCTGGCGCCGCTGACGCATGTCGCCGATGCCTTCATGCTCGGCCGGCGCAAATTCGTCGATTCGTTCTTCGATTAAAGATGGGCTTCGATTGGGATTGGAGGGCGGCGGAAGCCGCCCTTATCCCTTTTTCTCCCAGCGGCCCTCGGCATTCTGCTGCCAGTAGGTCAGCGTGTGCCCCTCGCCCTTCAACTTCTTCCACTGGCCTCTGGCCGCTTCGAGCTGGCCCTGGTCGTAGCCGTCGAACATGAAGACGACGCGTTCATAGGCATCCAGCGGCGGCGGCTCGGCGCCGTCGATGATGAAACGCACGGTCGCGCCGTTCACATTGTCCGTGGTCAGCGTCAAGAGCACCGGCTGCTCCTCCGCCATCTCCTCGCCATCGAGACCATGCGCCAGAAAGCTGTCGTCGCGAAACGTCCAGAGATGGCCATCGAGCTTGTCGCGCAAGGCGGCGTCGTTCATCTGGACGGCAACCCGCCAGCCGCGCTCGACGCTCTTGTCGAGCAGCGGCGGCAAGGCGTCTTCCAGCTTGCTCTCCGTCAGATGGTAGAACAGGACTTCGGTCACGCCCGTCTCAGACCTCGTAACGGGCGCGGACCAATTGATCCAGCAGCCGCACGCCAAAACCCGATCCCCAGGACTGGTTGATCTCGTTCGACGGCGACGACATCGCCGTGCCGGCGACGTCGAGATGCGCCCACGGCGTCTCGCCGACAAAACGCTTGAGGAACTGTGCCGCCGTGATCGCGCCGGCATGGCGTCCGCCAGTGTTCTTCATGTCGGCGAACTTGCTGTCGATCATCTTGTCGTATTCCTTGCCGAGCGGCATGCGCCACAGCTTCTCGTCCGTCGCAAGACCGGCTTCCGTCAGCTCGGCAGCCAGCGAATCGCTGTTGGTGAACAGGCCGGCATGGGTATTGCCGAGCGCGACGATGATCGCACCGGTGAGCGTCGCGAGGTTGATCATGAACTTCGGCTTGAAGTGCTCGTTGCAATACCACAGGGCATCGCAGAGCACGAGGCGGCCTTCGGCATCGGTGTTGATCACCTCGATCGTCTGGCCGGACATCGAGGTGACGATATCGCCGGGGCGCTGGGCGTTGCCGTCCGGCATGTTCTCGACGAGGCCGATGATGCCGATGGCGTTGACCTTGGCCTTGCGGGCGGCCAGCACATGCATCAGGCCGGTCACGGCAGCGGCGCCACCCATGTCGCCCTTCATCTCTTCCATGCCGGCGGCCGGCTTGATGGAAATACCGCCGGTGTCGAAGACCACGCCCTTGCCGACGAAAGCGACCGGCTGCTCCTTCTTCGCCCCTTTCCAGTGCATGACGACGAGGCGCGGCGGACGCACGGAACCCTGGGCAACGCCGAGCAGCGCGCCCATGCCGAGCTTGCGCATTTCCTTTTCCGTCAGGATCTCGACATCGACGCCGAGCTTCTCCAGTTCCTTCGCCTTGGCGGCGAATTCTTCCGGGCCGAGGATGTTGGCGGGTTCGTTGACCAGGTCTCTGGCAAGATTGACGCCGTCGGCAACGGCTCGCGCAACGGCAAAGGCCTTCTGCGCCGTCGATGAGTCGGCCGTCACGATGGTGACCTTGACGGTCGAGGCCTTGGCCTTGTCGTCGTCCTCGCCCTTCTTCGTCTTGTAGGTGTCGAAGCTGTAGGCGCGCAGAAGCAGGCCGAGGGCAAAATCGGCGGCCTGGGCCGGCTGCACGTCGAGACCGGGGGCATCGAGAAAAACCACGACCGATTCGCTCTTGCCGATCTTCGAGGCGGCGATGCCGCCAGCCCTGAGCCAGTCATGCGCCGTCATGTCTGCTGCCTTGCCGAGGCCCAGGACGAAAATACGATCGGCATCGGCGCCCTGCGGCGCCACGATATCCAGCACCGACATCGGCTTAGCGGTAAACCGTGCGACCTTGGCGGCCTTGGCGAAGACGCCCGCGGGATCGGCAACGGCTGCACCGGCGGGCGCTTCCCCATCCGAGGCCTTGAGAAGAACGGCCGTGGCGCCCTCGATACGGGCCGATTTGGCGAAGGAAATTTCGAATTTCGCAGACATTGATTCTCCGCTGCAACATTGTAATCATGATCGCGGGTCGATCATGGGGGTTTATAGCCTGAACGCAAGTACAAGCTGCTTATGCCGAAATGCACGGTTCTGTAAAACCGGCTCTCGGATCATCATTCTGCTGTCGTACTCCGCCACTAGGCAAGAAACCACATGTTCGAGGGAGCGACGCGGAATGAATCCGGGATTTTTTCGTGACAACTGACTTGGGGAAACCCTGCGCCGGGCAGGAAACAGGCGACCTGACACGTTCCTACGCATATACGCAGACCTTTTGCGTGATATTCGCGCTGTGGTGGGTGACGCTCTGCTTTTTTTACGTCTTTCCACAGATCGACCTGGTCGTCGCCAAGTGGTTCTTCGTGCCGTTCACCTGCCAGGAAACACCGAACGCCCTCGGCATCTGCGGACATTTTCCGCTCAGCCGCGATGATTTCCACAAGGGACTGCGCAAGTTCCTGTTCTTCCTGCCGTCGGTGATCGCCATCATCCTGGCCTGCATGACCGCGCTGGAACTGCGGCGGCGGCGGCGCGGTGTCAAAAAGCTCGACTTCCGCTATTACGGCGCAGCGCTCGTCTCCTTCGTCGTCGGGCCGTACATCCTCGTCAATCTCTGGCTGAAAACGCATTCGAATCGGCCGCGTCCCTACGAGACCGACATTTTCGGCGGCAAGCACATGTTCGAACCGGCCGGCTCCTTCGCCGGCACCTGCAATAACAACTGCTCCTTCATTTCGGGAGAGGGCGCCGGGGCCGGGTGGCTGTTCTGCCTGATTATCCTTGTTCCCCCGGCCCTGCGGCCGCTGCTCGTGCCGCCGATCGTCGTCGTCGCTTTCGTGACGCCGGCCCTGCGCGTCGCCTGGGGCGGCCACTATCTGTCCGATGCCGTGCTCGGCTGGATGTCGTCGCCGGTCATCTTCTTCGGCGTGCTGGCATTGACCGAAGTGACACGCCGCCGGAAAATTTTACTGGCCTGACGGAAATTTGAGAGACGGCCTGTCGCCAAAAATTCACAAACAGCGTAGAGAAACGCGTCGCCGGCAGGTCTTCACGAATGCCGGCCTGAGTTCGAAGGCCTGCATGAAACTTCTCGAGTCATATATTCTGCGGCGCGTGAGCCAGATGTTCCTGGTGGCGTTGCTGCCGGTGCTGGCCATCATCTGGACGACCCAGGTGCTCGGCCGCATCAATCTCGTGACCGATAGCGGCCAGTCGATCGGCTCATTCGTGCAACTGGCGACGCTTATCCTGCCGACGATCATCCCGATCGTCCTGCCGTTTGCGATCATCATCGGCGTCACCCAGACACTGGCGGCGATGAACAACGATTCGGAGCTGACGGTCATCGAGGCCGCCGGCGCGACACGCGCGACGATCATGCGACCGATCCTGCTGCTGGCCGCAGGCCTGAGCGTGTTTTCCTTCTTCGTCGACAACGTCATCGAGCCCAAGGTCCGCGTTGCCGCGCGCGAAATGGTCGCCGCCGCCTACGCCGACCTTCTCTCTTCGGTCATCGAGGAGAAGACGTTCCGGCGCATCGAGGACGGGCTCTATATCCAGATTTCCGAGCGGCATTCCGGCCGTATCCTCAAGGGCCTGTTCGTCGCCGATTCGCGCGATCCGAACTTCGACCTCATCTATTATGCCCGCGAGGGCGCGGTGAATGTCGAGGGCACGGCGCTGATCATGCATGACGGCGAAGTGCACCGGAAGATCCCGAACGGCAACGTCTCGATCATCCGTTTCGATTCCTATTCCTTCGACCTGTCGGACCTCACCCAGACACGCGGCCAGGCCACGCTGCGCTCGGGTGACCGAAGCCTCGGTTTCCTGCTCAATCCGGATCCCGAGGATACGCACTACAAGCAGAAACCCGGTGAATACCGCGCCGAATTGCACCGGCGGCTGACGGAATGGTGTTTTCCGCTGCTCTACGCGATGATTTCGTTGCTGATTGCCGGTGATGCCCGCTCCCACCGCGATGCGCACCTGCATCCGATGGTCTCGGCCCTGGCGATCAGCTTCGGCCTGCGCTGGGCGTCCTTCTACGCGTCGAACCAGTCGGAGCACGACATGACCTATGTCTATGTCGCTTATGCCGTGCCGATCGTCGCGGGTGCCGTTGCCGCCTTCCTGCTGTCGCGCAACATGAAGCTCAGAATTCCGGCCTTCCTCCGCTACCGGACCGCCGACATCTGGCGCGGGCTTGTGGCGCGGCTGAGCGGCCAGCGCGGCGCGTCGAAGGGAGATCCGGCATGATCTTCTCGACGCTCGGGCGCTATTTCTTCCGCCGCTATCTGGCGACCACCCTGTGGTTCCTGCTCGGCATCGTCTCGATCATCTTCCTGATCGATTTTTCCGAGACGTCCGGCCGTTTCTCTTCCCTTGCCGGCTATTCGGTCGGCGGCGCGCTGTTCATGACCTTCGTTCGCCTGCCGCTCATCCTGCAGCAGACTATTCCCTTCATCATGCTGTTCGTCGGCATGACGACGCTGATCGCGCTCAACCGCCGCTACGAGCTGGTGGTGACCCGGGCCGCCGGCGTTTCCGTCTGGCAGTTCATGACGCCCTTCGTGGTCGGCGCCTTCCTGGTCGGCGCGGCAACGACGCTGGCGCTCAATCCCTTGGCAGCCTGGGGCCAGCGTCAGGCTCTATTCCTCGAATCGGATTGGAAGGCAGCCAGCAACAAGTCCCGCTCCTCTTCCGCCGTTCCGTGGCTGCGCCAGATCAGCGGCAAGGACGACACGGTGATCGGCGGACGCGTGATCCTCGAGGACGGAACCCTGCTGGTCGACGCCGTTCTGATCCATTTCGATCCGGAGGGCCGGATCATTCTGAGACAGGACGCGGGAACGGCAAAATTGCAAGATGGTTACTGGTTGCTTAACGAGGTGACAGAGACTAGGCCAGGTGAAGTGCCTGTGCGTCTCCCGTCCGTCCAAGTGCCGACCAATTTGAAGCGGGAATTCGTGCAGGAGCGTTTGGCTCAACCGGAAACCGTTGCTTTTTATGATCTTTCTCAGAAAATTGCGATTGCCAAGTCCTTCGGCGTTTCCACCCGGGCGCTTGAAACGCAATATCACTCCCTGCTTTCGCTGCCCTTCCTGTTGATTGCGATGACCATGATCGCCGCAACCGTCACGCTGAAGTTCAGTCGTTTTGCACAATCCCGCTCGGTGATTCTGGGTGGAATCCTTTCAGGCTTCGTGCTTTATGTTGTGACCGTGCTTGTGAAAGCATTCGGAAGCAGCGGGGTAGTGCCTCCGTTCATTGCGGCCTGGATACCGGTCGTGGTGGCGATGGCACTCGGGGCTACAATTCTGCTGCATCAGGAGGATGGCTAGTGGCGGTAATAAACCGCAAAACGATCAGGAGGCTCTTGACCGCCCTGCTGACCGGGGTGGCTGCGTCTGCGTATTTCAGTGCGACCGTTGTAGCGGCTTACGCTCAGTCGAACAGTTTGCAGTCGCTGGAGCCGAACATTCCTGCCGAGTCGAAGCTCATGCTCGCGGCAAACGAACTCGTGTACGATAAAGATGCCGAGCGGATCTCCGCTGTCGGCGGTGTGCAGATCAATTACGCTGGCTACAAAATGGTGGCCCAGCGCGTTGAATACGATCAAAAAACCGGCCGGATGACGGCGATCGGCAATATCGAGCTGATCGAGCCCGGCGGCAACCGGCTGTATGCCGAAACGCTCGACGTCACGGACGACTTCGCCGAAGGTTTCCTGAACGCCTTGCGCGTGGAGACGACCGACAACACGCGCCTGGCGGCCGAAAGCGCCGAGCGCGTCGGCGCCCGCGACATGATTCTCAACAACGGCGTCTATACGGCCTGCCTGCCTTGCGCAAAGAAGCCGGATCGCGCGCCGCTCTGGCAGATCAAGGCCCAGCGTGTCATCCAGAACGGCGAGAAGCATACGGTGCGGCTGGAAAATGCCCGCTTCGAGCTTTTCGGCCAGCCGATCGCCTGGATTCCCGTGCTTGAGGTTCCCGACCATACGGTGAAGCGCAAGTCCGGCTTCCTCTTCCCGAGCATGTCGACCACTGAAAACCTCGGCTTCGGCCTGAAGGTTCCCTATTATTACGCCATTTCCAACAGCAAGGATCTGACCGTCAGCGGCACCGGCTATACCAACCAGGGCTTCCTGCTGGATGCCGAATATCGCCAGCGCTTCGACAATGGCATACTGACCCTGCGGGCTGCCGGCATCAGCCAGATGAAGCCCGAGGCGTTTACCGCCGGCACCAGCGATGCCGAGGTCAAAGAGCGCGGCATGATCCAGTCCACCGGCGCGTTCAACATCAATCCGCGCTGGGCGTTCGGCTGGGACGTCATGACTCAGACCGACAACAACTTCTCGCGCACCTACGATCTGAACGGTCTCGACGAGAGCGTCCATACCAACCAGGTCTATCTGACCGGCATGGGCGACCGTAACATCTTCGACATGCGCGCCTTCTATTTCGACGTCCAGGATTCCAATCCGCGCGATACGGAAGAGAACAAGCAGGCGATGGTCTACCCGGTCATCGACTACGGCTACATTGCGCCGGTTCCGGTCGCCGGCGGCGAACTGTCGATCGACGTCAACTTCACGAACATTTCGCGTTCGAACCCGGATATCTACACCGTCAGCGGCTACGACCGTTTCCGCGGTCTCGACGGTCGCATGGCGCGTCTTTCGGCGGAAGCCGAATGGAAGCGCACCTTCATCACCGACGGCGGCCTGTCGCTGACGCCGATCCTTGCCTTGCGCGGCGACGCGCTCAATGTCGACATGGCAAGCCCGAACTCCATCGATCCGGCCCGTTATCTCTACGGCGGCGGTTTCGAAGGCGACGACGCCAACGCCCGCGGCATGGTGACGGCCGGGCTCGAAGCGCGATATCCGATCCTGATGACGACGGCCAACAGCAGCCATGTGTTCGAGCCGATCGCGCAGATCTTCGTGCGTCCGGACGAGCAGATGGCCGGCCGCCTGCCGAACGAAGACGCCCAGAGCTTCGTGTTCGACGCCACCAACCTGTTCGAGCGCGACAAGTTCTCGGGCTACGATCGGATCGAGGGCGGCACGCGCGCCAATGTCGGGCTGCGTTACACCGGCACCTTCGATAGCGGCTACACGCTGCACGGCATCTTCGGCCAGTCCTATCACCTGGCGGGTCTGAACTCCTTTGCCACCGACGACCTGGTGAATGCCGGCGCCAATTCCGGCCTCGAAAGCGACGTCTCGGACTTCGTTTCCATGGCCAGCGTCACGACGCCATACGGTCTGTCGCTGACGGCATTGGCCCGCCTGGACGAGAAGACGCTCGAGCCGATGCGCACCGGTGCCTCCATCGGTTACGGCAACGACCGTCTGCAGACGAACCTGACCTACACCCAGATCGCCGCGCAGCCGAAATACGCCGCCTCGGAAGAAAGCACGGAACTGCAAACCTCCGCTTCCTTCCGCCTGACGCAATATGTTTCGGTTTTCGGCTCGATGACCTGGGACCTGAACAACGATGTCGTCAGCCGCCGCAGCGCCGGTTTCTCCTATGAGGACGAGTGCACGATCTTCTCGCTGTATTACACCGACAAGCGGGACATCTCGAACACCGCGGCAAACGACTGGCAGATCGGCGCCCGCCTCAGCTTCCGCACGCTGGGCGACATCCAGGTCGGTGACGCGCCGCAGGGCAACTATCGTTACTGACGAGGTCCTCGATGCCTTGGCGGAACCCCGCCAAGGCAGTGTTTTTCACGTCGCGAGACGCCGGAAAGCGGCTCGGTCATTGTTTTGCCGCAAGAATTACGTTATTCGGCACCTTCGTGGAATTTTCGCAAGATCGGAGCAGCGGGTAGCCCTGGTGGCGCCAGCCGGAGAGGTAGACCGATGAAATCTGGATTGAAGCCGATGCGTGCGCTTGTGTTCGGTGTCGCGGCCCTGGCGGTTTCCCTGACGGCGCAGCCGTTTGTACCGGCAGCTTTCGCCGCAAGCCAGATCAGCGCCACCGTCAACAAGACGGCGATCACCACCGGCGACGTCGCCAAGCGCGTCGCCTTCCTCAAGCTGCAGCGAACCAAGGGCAATCTGAACAAGATCGCCCAGCAGCAGCTGGTCGACGAATTTCTGAAGCGCCAGGAAGTGCTGCGCGTTCAGATGTCGGTGAGCACCCAGGAAGTCGATGCCGCCTATGCGCGTTTCGCCGCCAGCAACAAGCTTGCTCCCCAGCAGCTCGACAAGCTGCTGCAGCAGGCCGGCGTCGGCGCCGATCACTTCAAGGCCTACATCGCCATCTCGATGAGCTGGCCGCGTGTCGTCAATGCCCGCTACGGCTCCAGCGGCCGCATGTCGAACCAGGAGGTTGTCAGCCGCATGCTGCAGAACAAGCAGAAGCCGGTGACGACGGAATATTTCCTGCAGCAGGTCATCTTCGTGGTCCCCGCCTCGAAAAAGGGCATCGTCGGCAAGCGCAAGGCCGAAGCCGAAGCGTCGCGTGCCAAGTTCCCCGGTTGCGATCAGGCCAAAGTCTTTGCTGCCACCATGCATGACGTTTCGGTCCGCAGCCTTGGCCGCGTGCTTGCGCCCGAACTGCCGGAGGACTGGAAGCCGTTGATCGAGAAGGCCAAGGGCAACACGACCGGCACCCGTGTGACGGAACGCGGCGTCGAATACCTTGCCATCTGCAAGACACGCCAGGTTTCGGACGATTATGCGGCAGAAGTCGTCTTCCGCGCCGAGGATCTCGGCAAGCAGAAGGACGGGGAAAACGCCAACGAGCAGAAATATGTCGAGGAGCTGCGCAAGAGGGCGCAGATCGTCTACAACTAACCCTGGCCTCCAGAGACGAAAGAATGCCGATGCGCCCGCTTGCGCTTACCCAAGGCGATCCGGCGGGGATCGGCCCGGATATAACCCTGACCGCCTGGCTTGATCGCCAGGCGTTGTCGTTGGAGCCGTTCATTTTCATTGGCGATCCGGTGATTCTGGCAAAGCGAGCCCGTCATCTCGGCCTTTCGGTACCCATCGAAGAAACCGATGCCGAAGGGGCTGTCGGCATTTTCGATCGTGCCATTCCAGTCCTGCCAGTCGCGGCCGGCGCCGATAGTCAACCCGGCACGCCCGATGTCGACAGTGCGAGCGGCACCATCGGCGCCATCGAGCGGGCGGTCGAGCTTTGTTTTGCCGGCCGTGCGAGCGCCGTGGTGACCAATCCGATCGCCAAATCCGTACTTTATGACGCCGGTTTCCGCTTTCCGGGGCATACGGAGTTTCTGGCCGATCTCGCCGAACGTGCGACGGGCAAGCCGTCGCTGCCGGTGATGCTTCTGGCCGGCCCGAAGCTGAAAGCCGTGCCGGTGACCATCCATATCCCTCTCAAGGACGTGCCGGCGGCGCTCGATGCCGAACTGCTGCTCGACACCTGCCGCATCACCCATGCCGACCTGAAGCACCGCTTCGGCATCGCCGCACCGCGTCTTGCGGTCGCCGGCCTCAACCCGCATGCCGGCGAGGGCGGCGCTCTGGGGCTGGAAGACGACGCCGTCATCCGCCCGGCCATCGAGGTGCTGCGCGCCGAGGGCATCGATGCCTTCGGTCCCCTGCCCGCCGATACGATGTTCCACGACCGCGCCCGGCAGGGCTACGACGTGGCGATCTGCATGTATCACGACCAGGCGCTCATTCCCGCCAAGGCGCTAGGCTTCGACGATTCGGTCAATGCGACGCTCGGCCTGCCGTTCATCCGCACCTCGCCGGACCACGGCACCGCCTTCGGCATCGCCGGCAAGGGGATCGCGCGGCATGACAGCCTCGTTGCGGCCCTGACGCTCGCGGCCGAGCTCGCGCGCAACAGCGGAGCCCGCTCCTGATGGCAACCCTGGACGGCCTGCCGCCGCTGCGCGACGTCATCCAGCGGCACGGGCTCGACGCCCGCAAGGCGCTGGGGCAGAATTTTCTGCTGGATCTCAACCTCACCCAGAAGATCGCCCGCACGGCCGGGCCGCTGGAAGGTGTGACGGTGTTCGAGGTCGGGCCCGGCCCCGGCGGCCTCACCCGCGCCATCCTGTCGCTCGGCGCCAGGAAAGTCATCGCCATCGAGCGCGACGCCCGCTGCCTGCCGGCGCTGGCGGAAATTTCCGAGCATTATCCCGACCGGTTGGAAGTCATAGAAGGCGACGCGCTGAAAACCGATTTCGAGGCGCTGGCGCCCGAGGGACCGGTGCGCATCATCGCCAACCTGCCCTACAATGTCGGCACCCAGCTTCTGGTCAACTGGCTGCTGCCGAAGGCCTGGCCGCCATTCTGGCAATCGCTGACGCTGATGTTCCAGAAGGAAGTCGGTGCCCGCATCGTCGCCGATGAAAACGACGACGCCTATGGCCGCCTCGGTGTGCTCTGCGGCTGGCGCACCACGTCGCAAATGGTCTTCGACGTGCCCCCGCAGGCGTTTACGCCTCCGCCGAAAGTCACCTCGACAATCGTTCATCTGCTGCCGAAGGCAACACCCCTGCCCTGCGACGCCGAGAAGCTGGAGAAGGTGACACAGGCCGCCTTCGGCCAGCGTCGCAAGATGCTGCGGCAAAGCTTGAAGCCGCTCGGCGGCGAAACGCTGCTGCTCAAGGCCGGCATCGATCCGGCAAGGCGCGCCGAAACGCTCTCCGTCGAGGAGTTCGTGGCCCTCGCCAATCATCTGTGAGATGGTTTTGCCGAAGTTTAGAGCTTCGGCGTCTCTTCCAGAAGCCCGCGCACGAAATCGAACAGGCCATGGCGCCGGTCGCGGCGCACCCGCTCGGCCTTGACGATGCATTGAACCGTATCGAAGGCGATGTCGAGATCGTCGTTGATCAGCACGTAGTCGTATTCGCGCCAGTGCTCGATTTCCGAACGGGAATTGGCGAGCCGGGTGGCAATCACCTCTTCCGTATCCTCTGCGCGGCGATGCAGGCGCGACTGCAGCTCGGTCATGGTCGGCGGCAACACGAAGATCGACACGACGTCGGCCGCCATCTTCTCCTGCAATTGGCGGGCGCCCTGCCAGTCTATATCGAACAGCATGTCGCGGCCCTCGGCCATGGCGACCTCGACAGGTTCGCGGGGCGTGCCGTAAAAATTGCCGTGAACCTCGGCCCATTCGAGCAGCGAATCGGAATCGCGCATGCGTTCGAATTCACGCACGCTGATGAAATGGTAATGGCGGCCGGCGATCTCGCTCGGCCGACGTGCGCGCGTCGTGACACTCACCGACAGGCTGAGCCCCGGAACCGATTCCAGCAGGTTGCGGGCGATCGTCGACTTGCCGGCGCCGGAGGGCGAAGACAGGACGAGCATCAGGCCGCGGCGTTGGATAATGCTGGACGGCGTGGCCCGGGCGGTCATGGGATTACTCCAGATTCTGGACCTGTTCGCGGAACTGGTCGATGACAACTTTTAGCTCTATCCCCGCCGTGGTCACGGCCGCGGCATTGGACTTGGAGCAGATCGTATTCGATTCACGGTTAAATTCTTGTGCCAGGAAATCGAGCTTGCGGCCCACCGGACCACCTTTTTCCAGAAGATCCCGGGCGGCAAGCACATGCGCCTTCAACCGGTCGATTTCTTCGCGCAGGTCGGCCTTGGTCGCCAGCAGCGCCGCCTCGGCATGCAGCCGCTCGCGATCGAGGCTCGGGACGCCTTCGATCAGTGCTGCGACTTGGCCGGCAAGCCTGCGGGCGATTTCTTGCGGCGTGCGTGACGGATCGTTCTCGACCACCACCGTCAGGCTGGCGATCCGGTCGATCTGGCCGTGCAGCAGGCGGGCAAGCGCATCGCCCTCGCCTTCGCGCATCGCCTGGAGATCGGCGAGCGCGTCGGCAAGGCCGTCGAGGATCGCCCGGTCACGCCCGGCCATCGCCTCTTCGTCGTCCTTCGCCTCGCGGAAATCGACGAGGCCGCGAATGGTCAGAAGGGTATCCAGCCGCAGCGGAGACGGATCGACGAGATCCCCCAGTTCCGTGCGCAGGGCCATGACGGCATTGAGCGCCTCCTTGTTCAGCACGGCCTCGAGCTGGGCTTCGGCTGCGGTGACGGAGAGCGAGATCTGCATGTTGCCGCGGGAGAAACGCTCGGTGAGTTGCTTGCGCACCTCCGTTTCCATCTGTTCCAGGCCGGGCGGAAAGCGCAGGCGCAGATCCAACCCCTTGCCGTTGACGGACCGCAGTTCCCATGCCCAGCGATAACGCCCGACCGTTCCTTCGCGCCGGGCGAAGCCGGTCATGGATTGCAATGGCATTGGGCCTCCGCGCTCAGTTCGTGCTGTTCTTTTTGGCCGAAGGATCAGGCTGGTCTGCCGGCTGACCATCGACGGCGATGTTCGGATCGGAACCCTTGTCCGCCTCGATCTTCCGCCAGCGCTTGACGTTGGCGTTGTGCTCCTCGAGCGTCGCGGCGAAGACGTGTCCGCCCGTGCCGTCGGCAACGAAATAAAGATCCTTTGTGCGCCAGGGATTGGCGACGGCTTCCAGCGCCGCACGGCCCGGATTGGCGATCGGCGTCGGCGGCAGGCCCTTGATCTTGTAGGTATTGTACGGCGTTTCCTTCTGCAGGTCCGACTGGAAGATCGGCCGGTCACTCGGCTTTCCTTCGCCGCCGAAAATGCCGTAGACGATGGTCGGATCGGACTGCAGCCGCATGCCGCGCTCCAGGCGATTGATGAACACCGACGCGACATGCGCCCGTTCGTCCGCCTTGCCGGTTTCCTTCTCGACGATCGAGGCGAGCGTGACGAACTCTTCCTTCGATGTCAGCGGGATCGAAGCATCGCGTTTTTCCCAGATCTGGTCGATCAGCTTTTCCTGGGCCGCCTGCATCTGCTCGACGATTTCCGCACGCTTGGTGCCGCGCGAGAACTTGTAGGTATCGGGCCGCAGGCTGCCTTCCGCCGGCAGGTCGCCCGGCAGTTCACCTTCGAGAACCGGATCTTCCTGAAGCCGGCGGAACATCTGCCGCACGGTCAGGCCCTCCGGCAGCGACACCGAATAGAGGATCGACTTGCCGGATTTCAGGAGATCCATGATCTCCCGCATCGAGGCACCGGCCTTGATTTCGTATTCGCCGGCCTTCAGCGTCTCGTTGTCGGCGAGGTAGGTCGCCGTGACATAGCGGAAGATGCGCGCATCGGAAATGACGTCGTTGCGCTCCAGGTTGGAGGCGATTTCCGCCAGCCCGGCGCCGTTGCGGACGATGAAATTGGTGTTGACCGCCAGCGGACCCTTCGCCTGGTAGGTCGAGATCGCATAATAGAAGGCGAGCACGGCGGCGACAGCGACCACGACGGTCAGTGTCATCAGGAAGTTGAGGAAGATGATCAACTGGCTGCGCGCCTTGCGCGAACGGCGGGGCGGATCCGGCACCCGTTCGGGCCGCAGCGCCTCGGTGGCCGATTTCGGAATGATCGGTCCCTTCGTCACGCCTGCGCCGTCGCGACCGTAGATCGCCTCACCATTCTGGTTCGTATCGCTCACCGACAATCCTCATCATTTTGGCATTGCCCGCTGTTTGGCGAAGCAATGCGGCAAAAAACAGGTTCAGGAAACGGCCGCACGCCCTGAGCAATATTCACAATCAAGCAAATGCCGACGGGAAACCCCGCCGGTCAGCCTTCGTAACGGCGCAGCACCAGCGAAGCGTTGGTACCACCGAAGCCGAAAGAATTAGACACCGCGACGTTGACCTGACGCTTGCGTGCCGTATGCGGCACCAGGTCGATCGCGGTTTCCCGCTCCGGATTGTCGAGATTGAGCGTCGGCGGCACGATGTTGTCGCGGATGGCGAGCGTCGAGAAGATCGCCTCGATCGCGCCGGCGGCACCCAGAAGGTGGCCGGTGGCGGATTTCGTCGAGGACATGGAAATCTTCGACGCGGCATCGCCGACCAGCCGCTCGACAGCGCCGAGTTCGATCGTATCTGCCATGGTCGAAGTGCCGTGCGCATTGACGTAGTCGATATCGGCAGGCGTCAGGCCGGCACGCTTCAGCGCGGCAGCCATGCAGCGATAGGCTCCGTCGCCGTCTTCGGACGGTGCGGTGATGTGGAAGGCGTCGCCGGACAGGCCGTAGCCGACCACTTCCGCATAAATCTTGGCGCCGCGGGCCTTGGCGTGTTCCAGCTCTTCGAGAACCACGATGCCGGCGCCCTCGCCCATGACGAAACCGTCGCGGTCGCGGTCATAGGGGCGCGAGGCTTTCAGCGGGTCATCGTTGTGCTGGGTCGACAGCGCCTTGCAGGCGGCGAATCCGGCAAGCGAGATGCGGCAGATCGGCGATTCGGCGCCGCCGGCCACCATCACGTCGGCATCGCCGAGTGCGATCAGCCGCGCAGCGTCGCCAATGGCATGGGCGCCGGTGGAGCAGGCGGTGACCACGGCATGGTTCGGGCCGCGCAGCTTGTGGCGGATCGAAACCTGGCCGGACACGAGATTGATGAGGCGGCCGGGGATGAAGAACGGCGAGATGCGGCGCGGACCCTTGTCGCGTAGCGTATAACCGGCTTCGACGATGCCTTCGAGGCCGCCGATGCCCGAGCCGATCAGCACGCCGGTGGCGATCTGGTCTTCCTCGGTCTGCGGATGCCAGTCGGCATCGGCAAGCGCCATGTCGGCGGCAGCCATGCCATAGATGATGAAGGGATCGACCTTGCGCTGTTCCTTCGGCTCCATCCAGTCGTCGGCATTGTAGGTGCCGTTGGAGCCGTCGCCGAAGGGAATCCGGCAGGCAATCTTTGCCGGGAGATCATCGACCTCGAATTCGGTGACCAGACGAGCCCCGTTTTCGCCTGCCAGCAGTCGCGTCCACGTTACTTCCGTTCCGCAACCCAGAGGTGATACCATGCCGGTACCGGTGATAACGACACGTCTCATCGCCCGCAATCCACCCTATTTTTCAGTCGATGTCATCGTAAACAAAAGCCCGGAAAACCGGGCTCAAGCGGGCGGATTTCTGCAATCCGCCCATAAACTGTCGATCGATCAGGCCTGGGCCTTCTCGATGAACTTCACGGCATCGCCGACCGTCAGAATGGAATCTGCAGCGTCGTCGGGGATTTCAACGCCGAATTCTTCTTCGAACGCCATGACCAGTTCAACGGTGTCGAGCGAGTCCGCACCGAGATCGTCGATGAAGCTGGCGCCTTCGACAACCTTGTCGGCGTCAACGCCCAGATGATCAATCACAATTTTCTTTACGCGTTCTGCGATATCGCTCATGTCGGATTCCTCGACCTTTGACTTCACCAGAATGCCCTTCTGGCATTCTACCCTGTTATAACCCGCCGCCACCCGGAAGAGCGAAGCAGGCAAACCCGTTCAACCCGGAGAAACCGGGACCGAAGCTATGCAAAAAGCATAGTGGTCCCCTGCATTTTCGGGACGACTGTTCACAGTCATGGCCCGATTAACACGGTTTAAGTCTGCCGCAAAGCCTGAAAATGGCACAGAGGCAGCTTGCTCAACATGCAATTCTCTGCCGGGTCGCCGGGAATTGCTTGCCGAACCGCTTTCAGATCATCGCCATGCCGCCGTTGACGTGGATCGTCTGGCCCGTGACGTAGGATGCTTCGCCGGATGCCAGGTAGACGACGGCGGACGCGACTTCCGCGCCGGTGCCCATGCGCTTCATCGGAATGGCACCCATGATGCCCTCCTTCTGCTTGTCGTTGAGCTTGCCGGTCATGGCGCTTTCGATGAAACCCGGGGCAACACAGTTGACCGTGACGTTGCGGGTGGCGATTTCCTGGGCGAGCGACTTGGAGAAGCCGATCATGCCGGCCTTGGAGGCGCAATAGTTGGCCTGGCCCGGATTGCCGGTGACGCCGACGACCGAGGTGATGTTGATGATGCGGCCGTAGCGGCGGCGCATCATCGGATGGGTGAGTTCGCGCGTCAGGCGGAAGACCGCCGTCAGGTTCACCTCCAGAACCGCATCCCAGTCCGCGTCGCTCATGCGCACGAACAGGCCGTCCTTGGTGATTCCGGCATTGTTGACGAGGATATCGACACCTCCGAGATCGGCTTCCGCCTTTTCGCCGAGCGCCTTGACCTCGTCGCGATCCGAGAGGTTGGCCGGGAAGATCTTGACGCGGTCGCCGAGTTCAGACGCCAGGGCCTCCAGCTTTTCCACGCGCGTGCCGTGCAGGCCGACGATGGCGCCGCGGGCATGCAGCGTGCGGGCGATCTCTTCGCCGATACCGCCGGTGGCGCCGGTCACCAGCGCCTTGCGTCCGGTCAGGTCAAACATGGTTTTCTTCCTTCGTTCTGTCAGCCGAGAATGGCGGCAAGGGCCGCATCGATGTCTGCGGGCGTGTTGATGGCGGTTCCGGTCACCGTCTTGTCGATGCGGCGGGCAAGCCCCGTCAGCACCTTGCCGGCTCCGACTTCGTAAAGGGTGGTGACATTGTTGGCGGCGAACCATTCGACCGTCTCGCGCCAGCGCACCTGGCCGGTGACCTGCTCTACCAGCAGGCCGGCAATCTCCTTGGCGTCGGTCACCGGAGCGGCGCGGACATTGGCGATGACCGGCACGACCGGATCCTTGAGCGCGACGCCGGCAAGCGCCTGGCGCATCGCTTCGGCGGCCGGCGCCATCAGCGACGAATGGAAGGGCGCGGAGACGGGCAGCAGGATGGCACGCTTGGCACCCTTGCCGGTCGCCAGGCCGGCCGCCTTTTCGACGGCTGCCTTCTCGCCGGAGATGACCAGCTGGCCGCCGCCATTGTCGTTGGCAATCTGGCAGGCGCCGGCATCCGAAACGTCAGCGCAGATCGAGGCGACGTCGGCATGTTCGAGGCCGATGATCGCCGCCATGGCGCCGGCACCGACCGGGACGGCCGCCTGCATGGCGTTGCCGCGGATGCGCAAGAGACGCGCCGTGTCGGCGAGCGTGAAGGTTCCGGCGGCACAGAGGGCGGAATATTCGCCGAGCGAATGGCCGGCGACGTAGGCCACCTTGTCCTTGAGGTTCAGGCCCTTGCCTTCAAGGACGCGGATGACTGCCATGGACACGGCCATCAGCGCCGGCTGGGCGTTCGCCGTCAGCGTCAGGACGTCCTCGGGTCCGTTCCAGATGGTTTCGGAGAGTTTTTCGCCGAGCGCCTCGTCGACCTCTTCGAAGACCGCGCGGGCCTCCGGGAAAGCATCGGCAAGGTCCTTGCCCATGCCGACGGCCTGGCTGCCCTGGCCGGGGAATGTGAATGCTAGCGTCATTGGGATTGTTCCTTCCCTTGGTTTTCACCTCCATTCACCTTGTTGAAAGCCGGTGTCAAGACTGCGGCATGGCGGACATGACATGCTCGCAACTGCGAAATCACAGGATTTTGCGTATTGCGCTTCCGCAAAACGCTCCTAAATTCGCGGCATCCTTCCAAACACCGGGAATTCATTTCATGAAGTACAATATTTTGGGTCGCACCGGCATGTCGGTGTCGGAAATCTGCCTCGGCACCATGACCTGGGGCGGCGGGCAGAACACCCAGGACGATGCTTTCGCGCAGATGGACTATTCCGTCGACCAGGGCGTCAATTTCTTCGATACGGCAGAACTTTACCCGACGACGCCGCTGTCGCCCGAGACCTACGGCGGCACCGAAGAGATCATCGGCAACTGGTTCGAAAAGACCGGCAAACGCAAGGACATCATTCTCGCCACCAAGGTCGCCGGTCCCGGCCGGCCCTATATCCGCGATGGCCGGCCGGCCGATGCCGCCGGCATCCGCGAGGCGCTCGACCTCAGCCTGAAGCGGCTGAAGACCGACTATATCGACCTTTACCAGATCCACTGGCCGAACCGGCCGCATTTCCACTTCCGCCAGGCCTGGGATTTCGATCTCTACCAGAAGCCGCGCACGGATGCGTCCGCCGATATCCTGGTGATTCTCGAAACGCTCGACGAAGCGGTGAAGGCCGGCAAGATCCGCGCCATCGGCCTGTCCAACGAAACCACGTGGGGCACGCAGAAGTTCCTGACGCTGTCGGAGCAGAAAGGCCTGCCGCGGGTCGCTTCCGTGCAGAACGAATACAACCTGCTCTATCGCCACCACGACCTCGATATGGCCGAAGTCTCCTATTACGAGGATGTCGGCCTGCTCTCCTACTCGCCGCTCGCCGCCGGGCTTCTGTCCGGTAAATATGTCGGCGGCCAGGTGCCGGCGGGATCGCGCGCCTCGATCAACGGTAATCTCGGCGGCCGTCTGCAGCCGCTGCAGGAACCGGCGGTGAAGGCCTACGTGGAAATCGCCCGGAAACACGGCCTCGATCCGTCGCAGATGGCGCTCGCCTTCTGCCTCACCCGCGGCTTCATGGCTTCGGTGATCATCGGCGCGACCACCATGCAGCAATTGCAGACGGATATCGCCGCCAAGGACGTCAAGCTCTCGGACGACCTGCTGAAGGAAATCGCTGCGGTTCACCGCCAGTATCCGATGCCGATCTGAGGCGACGCGCCACACATCGAAGGCCGCCGGATACCGAATTCGGCGGTCACCCCTTGCCTTCCGGCGAAAAATGCGTATAAGCGCGCCTGTTCGCAACCCGGTCTTCTGGCTGGTGGCTGAACGGAGGGCCGGTTTCCTTCGGGGAACCGTTTGGGCCAAAAGGTTCCAGCCTCCCGTGTCTCCGCTCTCGACCGTCTCGAAATAACGCTTTCTTGCTTGGGTGCAGACCCTGACAGGAGCAGTCGTTGAGGCTTAGCCGCCGATTTCCGGGTTCATTGAAACGCAAGAAAGGCAAGCCCATCCATGGCTCTTTATGAACATGTATTCCTTGCCCGGCAGGATGTTTCCGCACAGCAGGTCGATGCCCTCGTAGAACAGTACAAGGGTGTCATCGAAGCTAACGGTGGCAAGGTCGGGCGCGTAGAAAACTGGGGCCTCAAGTCCCTGACCTACCGCATCAACAAGAACCGCAAGGCGCATTACGCACTGATGGACATCGATGCTCCGCCGGCTGCCGTCCAGGAAATGGAACGCCAGATGCGCATCAGCGAAGACGTTCTTCGCTACATGACCATCGCTGTCGAGAAGCACGAAGAAGGCCCCTCTGCCATGATGCAGAAGCGCGACCGCGACGACCGTCCGCGCCGCGATGGCGACCGTCCGGAGCGTAGCTTCGGCGATCGTGGTCCGCGTCCGGACCGTGGCCCGCGTGAAGGCGGCTTCGAGCGCCGTCCGCGCGAAGACCGTGCATAAGGAGATCTGAACATGGCTGAAACCTCTTCCTCCCCGGCACGCCGCCCGTTCCACCGTCGCCGCAAGACCTGCCCCTTCTCGGGCGCAAACGCTCCGCGGATCGACTACAAGGACGTCCGTCTCCTGCAGCGCTACATTTCCGAGCGCGGCAAGATCGTTCCGTCCCGCATCACGGCCGTTTCCCAGAAGAAGCAGCGCGAACTCGCCCAGGCGATCAAGCGCGCCCGTTTCCTCGGCCTGCTGCCCTACGTCCTCGCCTGATCCCAGGTTAGGCGCCTGACTCTCAGGCATGACTCCGGGAAAGGCGGTACACTCGCCCTTCCCTTCTTCCTTCCGCGGTGGGCGCGGATCGAGACAAGAAAATCCCATGTTGGGGACCGGCCTTCGTTTGGCCATGCTTCCCCTAACTGCTCGACAGCAGGACAGCGACGTGAAGAAACCGGAACCAAAAACGCTGCTTTTCGGCATTCTTGCCGGCATTACCGCCGCACTCCTGGTGCTTGGGGCGAATGCGCAGCCGTCTTTTGCCGCGATCCTCTATGCCGCTTCCGCCCTGCCGATCCTGATTGCCGGCCTCGGCTGGGGCAATCTCTGCACCATCGCCGCCATCGTTACCGCCGCGGCACTCGGCGCCGTCATGGTCAGCCCGAGTTTTGCCGTGGTCATGACCGTGGTGACGCTGGCGCCGGCGGGCTGGATCAGCCATCTCGCCAACCTGGCGCGGCCGGCCTCCGAACTCGGTGGTCCGTCGCATCTAACCGCCTGGTATCCGCTTTCCGATATCCTGATGCAGCTCTGCGCCATGGTGACGGTCGGGGTGGTCATCGTCGGTTTCATGATCGGCTACGGACCGCAGCTCACCGACCAGCTGGTCGACGTGATGATGACGCAGATGCAGCAGCAGGACCCGACCTTCGCCAGCAATGTCGACGTGATCGACCAGACCAAGCGGCTGGTGGTACTGGTGCTGCCGATGACGCAGGGCGGCCTCTGGGTCATCCTGCTGTTTGCCGCCTATTATTTTGCCACGCGCCTCGTCGGCGCCTCCGGCCGGGCACTGCGCCCGCGCGAGGACATGCCGTCGGCCTTGCGCATGAACCGCAATGCCATCTTCGTCTTCCTCGGAGGCCTGCTCGCCTGCTTCTTCGGCGGCGTGCCGGCGCTGGTGGGCGCCACCGTATTCGGTACTTTTGGCGCTGGCTTTCTCCTCGCCGGTTTTGCAGCGCTGCATTTTCGCACGCGCGGCAAGTCCTGGCGGGTGCCGGCGCTGATCCTCGCATACCTGGCAGCCACCATGGTGCTGCCGGCGCTGGCCATCCTCGTGCTCGGCCTGACCGACACGCGGCGGGCCATTGCGCTGACGCCTTCGGGCGCTCCGCAATCCAAGAACAATGAAACGACACCTGACATCTAGCATCTGAAAGGACACTGAAATGGACGTCATTCTCCTCGAACGCATCGCCAAGCTTGGCCAGATGGGCGAAACCGTAAAGGTTCGCGACGGCTTTGCCCGTAACTACCTGCTGCCGCAGGGCAAGGCGCTGCGCGCCAACGACGCCAACAAGAAGCGTTTCGAAACCGAACGCGCAACGCTCGAAGCCCGTAACCTCGAGCGCAAGTCCGAAGCCCAGAAGGTTGCCGACGTTCTCGGCGGCAAGTCCTTCGTCGTCGTCCGCGCCGCTGGCGAAACCGGCCAGCTGTACGGCTCGGTCGCTGCCCGCGACATCATCGACGCGCTGGCTGCTGCCGGCTTCAACATCGGCCGCAACCAGGTTGACCTCAACAACCCGATCAAGACGATCGGCCTGCACGACGTCACCCTGCACCTGCATTCCGAAGTCGAAATCACCATCCAGCTGAACGTTGCCCGTTCGGCCGACGAAGCCGAGCGCCAGCTGAAGGGTGAAACCCTGACGTCTGCCGACGCCATCTACGGCGTTGACGAAGACGCCCTGCGTCCGGAAGACTTTTTCGATCCGGATGCAGACGGCGACAGCGACGAAGAATAAGAATTTCCTTCCTTCGCGAAGGGAATCAGGCCCGGTTGCAATCGCAGCCGGGCTTTCTTTTTTAAAGGCGCAACGAGGTGGCCTCGTGCTACTCAGGCCATTCGATTCGCAGCAATGACCGACGACGATCACAGTCAAACGGATTCGCTAATTTTGCCGGAATTTTGCGCAAGACCGGCGCTGTCCCTGTGGATCGCTGTGGGTAGCCATTTTGGCGATGGTCTGGCGGGCGAACTCCGCTAGGGTAAGCGCTTCCCGCGCAGCAGAAGATAGGTAGAAGACATGAACGACACCGTGCGCAAGATCACGCCGCCCTCGCCCTCGGAGCCGCATTACCGCGAGGCGCCGAACAACATCGAGGCGGAGCAGGCGCTGCTCGGAGCCATTCTCGTCAACAACGACGCCTATTACCGGGTTTCGGACTTTCTCAAGCCCACGCATCTCTATGAACCGCTGCACCGCAAGATCTTCGAGGTCGCCGGCGACATCATCCGCATGGGCCGCATCGCCAACCCGGTGACGATCAAGAACTTCCTCGCCGCCGATGCCAAGGTCGGCGAGATGACCGTGTCGCAATATCTGGCGCGCCTCGCCGCCGAAGCCGTATCGATCATCAACACGGAGGACTACGGCCGGGCGATCTACGACCTCGCCCTGCGTCGCGCGCTGATCACCATCGGCGAGGACATGGTCAACATCGCCTTCGACGCGCCACTCGACATGCCGCCACAGGCGCAGATCGAAGATACCGAGCGCCGCCTGTTCGAGCTGGCCGAAACCGGCCGCTACGACGGCGGCTTCCAGGCCTTCAACGATGCGGTGGCGACCGCGATCGACATGGCCGCCGCCGCCAAGGAACGCGACGGCGGGCTTTCCGGCATCTCCACGGGCATCCACAGCCTCGATTCGAAGATGGGCGGCCTGCAGCGCTCCGACCTGATCATCCTCGCCGGCCGCCCGGGCATGGGCAAGACCTCGCTCGCCACCAACATCGCCTACAATATCGCCGCCTCCTACGAGAGCGAAGTCCAGGCCGACGGAACGATGAAAGCGAGAAACGGCGGCGTCGTCGGTTTCTATTCGCTGGAAATGTCGTCGGAACAGCTGGCCACCCGTATCATTTCCGAGCAGACGGAAGTCTCGTCCTCGAAGATCCGCCGCGGCGAGCTGACCGACACCGATTTCGAAAAACTCGTCGCCTGCTCGATGATGATGCAGAAGGTGCCGCTGTTCATCGACCAGACCGGTGGTATTTCCATCGCCCAGCTGGCCGCACGCGCCCGGCGCCTGAAGCGTCAGCGCGGCCTCGACGTGCTGGTGGTCGACTACGTGCAGCTGATGACCGGCTCGGGCAAATCCAACGAAAACCGCGTCCAGGAAATCACCCAGATCACCACCGGCCTCAAGGCGCTCGGCAAGGAGCTGAACATTCCGATCATCGCACTGTCGCAGCTCTCCCGTCAGGTGGAGAGCCGCGAGGACAAGCGGCCGCAGCTTTCGGACCTGCGTGAATCGGGTTCTATCGAGCAGGACGCCGACGTGGTGCTGTTCGTCTTCCGCGAGGAATATTACGTCAAGAACCAGGAACCCCGCGATATCCACGATCCGAAATATCCGGAATGGGAAGCCCTGTTCGACAAGGTCAAGGGCACGGCCGACGTCATCATCGCCAAGCAGCGTCACGGGCCGACCGGCACGGTGAAGCTCGCCTTCCAGGCCGAATTCACCCGCTTTGCCGATCTGGCCGACCCGTCCTTCACGCAATACGAAGAGCACTGATCCGGGGTCAGAGGCCCAGGAAACGCAATAGGGCCACCGTCGCGACACCGAGAGCGACGGCCGCGAGCATCGGAAAACGAAAGGCTGCCAGCGCGGTGACCAGGCAGGCGGCACTTTCGGCCGGGCCGGTCGCCAGCGCCGTCGGTGCGACGACCGCCATCAGCACCGCCGGCGGAATGGCATCCAGCGCACGGCGGCTGCGCGGCGAAAAATTCACGTAGCGCAGCAGCAGGAGCCCGCTCAGCCGCGTCAACACCGTTGCCGCGGCCATCGCCACGATGGCCGCCAGGGTCGTAAGCTCCACCGTCATGCCGGCACCTCCTCGCTTTCGCCGCCGATCAGCGCGGCGACGACCAGCCCGCCGAGGGCACCGGCAGCGATGTACCACACACCCGGAACGAAATGATGGACCGTCAGCGCGCAGGTGGCGCTGGCAAGCAGGACCAGGCCCGTTTCACTGCCCTTCCAGAACCCCGTCACCAGCACGATGAACACCGCCGGAAAGGCGAAATCCAGCCCGATCAGCGCCGGATCGCCGATGAAGGCGCCGAGCAGGCTGCCGGCGAGGCCCGACAGCACCCAGGCGCTGTAGAACGGCAGGACGAGGCCGAGATACCACAGCGGCTTCAGCACCGTCTCGCGGGCGCGAAACTCCGACATCGCCCAGATTTCGTCGGCGAGGAACAGCATGGAGAAGACCTTCTGCGGTCCGGAAAAGGCCTGCAGCTTGGTGCCGAGCGAGGCGCTCATCAACACATGGCGGACATTCACCAGCAGCGCCGCGAAACCGAGGCTCACCCAGCTTGCCGGATGCGTCCAGATATCCAGCGCCACGAATTGCGAGCCGCCGGCAAACACCAGCGCGCTCATCAGCACCGTCTCCAGCGGCGACAGGCCCTTGGTCGCGGCCACCGCGCCATAGACCATTCCGATCGGGATCACCGCCACGATCAACGGTGCTATTCTTCGCGCGCCGGCAGCGATATCCGCCAGCGCCTCATTCCATTTCGTCATCTGATATCTCAAGACTTGTTGCATCGGGGATGCGGGTTCTAACCGCCCGAACCGCACCCGTCTTGAACGAAAGTGTCACCGGTGCCGAAACTGGCCGGGCGTCACGCCGGTGCGCGCCTTGAAGTGGCGGGTGAAATGCGCCTGGTCGGCAAAACCGCAGGCAAGCGCCACCTCGGCCGGGCTCTGCCCCAGCCGCAGCAGTCGGCGCGCCTCGAGCACCCGGAGGTCGGTCAGGAAGGCATGCGGGGTGATGAAGAACTCGCGGCGGAAGGCGCGGATCATGTGCGCACGGCTGAGGCCGGCGATGCGCGCCAGTTCGTCGAGCCCGATGTCGCTGTCGAAATGCGCCGTCAGATAATCGCGCACGCGGCCGGCGGCGGAGCGTTCGCGGCTCGCAAGCTGCGACAGCACCATGCTGCCGTGGCGAACGAACAGGGCAGCGAGCACCCGGAACATCGCCTCATCCGATTCGAGCTGGCCGGCGCCCGTCTCCATCATCCGGTGGGCATGGGTGAAGGCGGCGGAAAGCTGCGGGTCGCGCGGCAGGCGGGTGGCGAAGGACGGCATGCCGTGCAGGCTGCGGCCCGACACATCCTCCAGGACGCCGGCCACCAGCTGGGCATCCGGATAGATCATCCGGTAGCGATAACCCGCATCGCCCGGCGCGCCGTCGTGTACGTCTCCGGGATTGATCAGATAGAGATCGCCCGGCCCCGTCTCCTCACGCGTGCCGCGGATGGTGGCAATCTGGCTGCCCTTCTCGATCGCGCCGATGCTGAAGGTATCGTGGGCATGCAGGGCATATTCATGGGTATGAAAGGTGGCGCTCAGGCATTCCATGCCGCCGAATCGCGACGCCCTCCAGAAACGGGTTTCCTCGAAACCGGAAAGCGGCATTTCATCCGCGGCCTGCTTTTGCGACACACTCTGCATGACGCCATTGTAGCGTACAACGAAACGGCGTCTTGTATAAAAGTGACACTTTTTCCTCCGGCATTTTGTGTTAGGGCTTGTTTCCCGCTCCCTGCCCCGTTCTCTGCCAAGACTGATGCCATGACCTTTTCCGCCGACGACCACGACCTTCCCGATCCCTTCGATTCCGCCCCGCTACGGCTGACCATCGATCTTGCTGCCATCACCGACAATTGGCGCGAGATGGCACGCCGCTCCGGCCGCGCCCGCACGGCCGCGGTCGTCAAGGCGGACGCCTACGGGCTCGGCATCGAGGATGTCGGCGCTGCGCTCTATTTCGCCGGCGCCCGCGATTTCTTCGTCGCCCTGCCGGCAGAGGGCGCGACCTTGCGCGCCTTTGCCCCCGAGGCGCGGATCTTCGTCCTTTCCGGCATCTGGCCCGGCATGGAAGAGCTGTTCTTCGAGAACGACCTCGTGCCGGTGCTCGCCTCGCAGGAGCAGTTCGCCTTCTGGATGGCGGTGCTCGCCGATTACGGCGACTACCCTTGCGTATTACAGGTGGATACCGGCTTCAATCGCCTCGGCCTCTCCGTCGAGGATGCCCTGATGCTTGCCGACGACACCTCGCGGCCGGCAAGCTTCTCGCCGGTGCTGGTGATGAGCCACCTCGCCTGCGCCGACACGCCGACAGCGGTGATGAACCGCACGCAGCTCGACAGTTTTCGCACGGTGGCGGCGGCGTTCGAGGGGGTCGAGGCCAGCCTTGCCGCTTCCGCCGGCATCCTGCTCGGCGAGGATTATCATTTCGACCTCACCCGTCCGGGCATTGCCCTTTACGGCGGCGAATCGGTCAACGGCCTGCCGAACCGGATGCGCAACGTCGCCATGGCCGAAGCCCGCATCCTCACGGTGCACGGTGCCCGCAGCGGCGAGACCGTCAGCTATGGCGGCACCGGCATCCTCAGCCGCGACAGCCGGCTTGCTGTCGCCTCCATCGGTTATGCCGACGGTTTTCAGCGCAACCTCTCCGGCTCGGGCGTCGCCCTGCGCAATGCCGGCCTTGCCGGCGGCTACGGCTGGATCGCCGGCCGCAAGGTGCCGATCGTTGGCCGCGTGACGATGGACCTGACGATCTTCGACGTCACCGACCTGCCCGAAAACGCGGTCCGCGCCGGCGACTACATCGAACTCATCGGTCCCAACATCGCTCTGGACGACGCGGCCCGCGCCGCCGGCACCATCGGCTACGAACTCCTGACCAGCCTCGGCCTGCGCTACGAACGGCGTTATGTCCAGCCAACCGATTGACGCTTGGAGTGGCGAAGAACCTGTGCTAGACGAGAACAAAAAGAGATCAACCGCCGTTTTGAGATGAGCGGTGCATGGCCTTTTCCAACACATCTCGATAGGCGAAAAACCACTCCATGGCGAAAGCCCGTACCCAATTCATCTGCCAGAACTGCGGCACCGTCCATAATCGCTGGGCCGGCAAGTGCGACGGCTGCGGCGAGTGGAACACGATCGTCGAAGAAGACCCGATGGGCGGCATCGGCGCTGGCCCCGGCAAGACACCGAAGAAGGGCCGCGCCGTGGCGCTGACGGCGCTGTCCGGCGAGATCGAGGAGGCGCCGCGCATCCATACCGGCATGGGCGAGCTCGACCGGGCGCTCGGCGGCGGTTTCGTGCGTGGATCAGCGGTGCTGATCGGCGGCGATCCCGGCATTGGCAAGTCCACCCTGCTGATGCAGGCGGCGGCGGCTCTTTCCCGCAACAGGCACCGAATCATCTATGTGTCGGGCGAAGAGGCGGTGGCCCAGGTGCGGCTGCGCGCCCAGCGCCTCGGCGCCGCGCAGACCGACGTGCTGCTCGCCGCCGAAACCAATGTCGAGGACATCCTGGCGACGCTCGCCGAAGGCAAGCGGCCGGACCTCGTGATCATCGATTCGATCCAGACGCTGTGGAGCGACACGGCCGAATCGGCCCCCGGCACCGTCACTCAGGTGCGCACCGGCGTTCAGGCGATGATCCGCTTCGCCAAGCAGACGGGGGCGGCGATCGTGCTTGTCGGCCATGTCACCAAGGAGGGGCAGATCGCCGGGCCGCGCGTCGTCGAGCACATGGTCGATGCGGTCTTGTATTTCGAGGGCGACCGCGGCCATCACTACCGCATCCTGCGCACGGTGAAGAACCGCTTCGGGCCGACCGACGAAATCGGCGTGTTCGAAATGTCCGATATCGGCCTGCGCGAAGTCGCCAACCCCTCCGAACTGTTTCTGGGCGAGCGCAACGCCAAGGCGCCGGGCGCCGCCGTCTTCGCCGGCATGGAGGGCACGCGGCCGGTGCTGGTGGAGGTGCAGGCGCTGGTGGCGGCAACCTCGCTCGGCACGCCGCGGCGCGCCGTCGTCGGCTGGGATTCGGCCAGGCTTTCGATGATACTGGCGGTGCTGGAGGCCCATTGCGGTGTTCGCCTCGGCCAGCATGACGTCTATCTCAACGTCGCCGGCGGCTACCGCATTTCCGAACCGGCCGCCGACCTTGCCGTCGCATCCGCACTGGTTTCGTCTCTGGCCGGTCTTGCCCTTCCCGCCGATTGCGTCTATTTCGGCGAAGTCAGCCTGTCGGGTGCCATCCGGCCGGTTGCGCACACCGCCCAGCGCCTCAAGGAAGCCGAGAAGCTGGGGTTTTCCGCAGCCCTTCTGCCAGCCGCCTCGGCCGATCTGCCGAAGGTTTCCGCCGGCCGTTGGAGCGAGGTCGAGGCCTTGCCGGATCTGGTGGCGCGCATCGCCGGCTCCAAGGGTGCGTTAAGACAGGTGGAGGACGAGGATTGATCCTTTCGCTCCACGGCACGGTGATGCTATAGGAGCGAGCGCGTCCGGCAGCGGCAGCCGGGCGATTCTGCAGGACCGTCATGGAGTTCGAAAATATGCCTATTACGATTTTTGACGGCATTGTCATTGGCGTCACCCTGTTTTCAGCCGTGCTGGCCATGGTTCGCGGTTTTTCCCGCGAGGTGCTGTCGATCGCCAGCTGGGGCGGTGCCGCCGCCGCGGCCTATTATTTCTATCCGACACTGGTTCCCTACGCGTCGAAATACACCGACGACAACCGCATCGCCGTTGCCGGTTCCGCCGCCGTCATCTTCCTGATCGCGCTGATCGTCATTTCGTTCATCACCATGCGGATCGCCGATTTCATCATCGACAGCCGCATCGGCGCGCTGGACCGTACGCTTGGCTTCCTGTTCGGCGCCGCCCGCGGCATCCTGCTTCTCGTCGTCGCCGTCGCCTTCTGGAACTGGCTGGTCGACGTCAACCACCGCCCGGACTGGGTCAACAACGCCAAGTCGAAGCCCTTCCTCGATGCGCTGGTGCTGAAGCTCGAAGGCGTGCTGCCGGAGGATATCGAGCCGCAGATCCGCGCCCGCATCCTCGGCAAGGAAGCCCCGGCTGAGAACAGCACCGACCCGAGCACCACGACCGAACCCGCCCCGGAAGAAGACGTACCCGCAACGAACGGTTGACACTCCGTTTGCGTCTTGAAACACTTGATGGCCGGGGCCATTTGTGGCATCGCAACATCGCTCCGTACGAGGCACTAGCCGGACGGAGCCAAACGCATTCCAAGATTGCCCGACCCGTTCTGTAGAAGCAAAGGCCTGCAGCAATGACCCATTCCCATTCCATCCGCATCGATGACGAAATCGACGGCGACACCCTGCATGAAGAGTGCGGGGTGTTTGGCATTTTGGGGCATCCCGACGCCGCGACGCTGACGGCACTCGGCCTGCACGCGCTGCAGCATCGCGGACAGGAGGCGGCGGGCATCGTTTCCTTCGACGGCAAGCAGTTCCACACGGAAAAGCGCATGGGCCTGGTCGGCGACCACTACACCGATCCGGCGATCCTCGCCAAGCTGCCGGGTTCGATCGCCATCGGCCACACCCGCTATTCGACGACGGGCGAAGTGGCGCTGCGCAACGTCCAGCCGCTGTTTGCCGAACTGGAAGTCGGCGGCATCGCCATCGCCCATAACGGCAACTTCACCAACGGCCTGACGTTGCGCCGCCAGATCATCGCCACCGGCGCCATCTGTCAGTCGACCTCAGATACCGAAGTCGTCCTCCACCTCGTCGCCCGCTCGCGCCACACCTCCACCGCCGACCGCTTCATCGACGCCATCCGCCAGATGGAAGGCGGCTATTCGATGCTGGCGATGACGCGCACCAAGCTGATCGCCGCCCGCGACCCCACCGGCATCCGCCCGCTGGTGATGGGCGAACTGGACGGCAAGCCGATCTTCTGCTCGGAAACCTGCGCCCTCGATATCATCGGCGCGAAATATATCCGCGACGTGGAAAATGGCGAGCTGATCATCTGCGAGATCCAGCCGGACGGCTCGATCAACATCGATTCCCGCAAGCCGGTCAATCCGCCGCCGGAACGCCTCTGCCTGTTCGAATATGTCTATTTCGCCCGGCCGGATTCGGTCGTCGGCGGCCGGAGCGTCTATGTGGCGCGCAAGAACATGGGCATCAACCTCGCCAAGGAAGCGCCGGTCGAGGCGGATGTCGTCGTGCCGGTTCCCGATGGCGGCACGCCGGCGGCGCTCGGTTTCGCCCAGCAGAGCGGCATTCCCTTCGAATACGGCATCATCCGCAACCATTATGTCGGCCGCACCTTCATCGAGCCGACGCAGCAGATCCGCGCCTTCGGCGTCAAGCTGAAGCATTCGGCCAACCGGGCGATGATCGAGGGCAAGCGTGTCGTGCTGGTCGACGATTCCATCGTGCGCGGCACCACCTCGGTAAAGATCGTGCAGATGATGCGCGAGGCCGGCGCCACCGAAGTGCATATCCGCGTTGCCAGTCCGATGATCTTCTACCCGGATTTTTACGGCATCGACACGCCGGATGCCGACAAGCTGCTCGCCAACCAATATGCCGACGTCGAGGCGATGGCCCGCTACATCGGCGCCGACTCGCTGCAGTTCCTGTCGATCGACGGCCTCTACCAGGCTGTCGGCGGTGCGCCGCGCAATGCTGCGCAGCCGCAGTTCACCGACCATTATTTCACCGGCGACTATCCGACCCGGCTGCTCGACAAGAACGGCGAGACGCCCGGCCGCAAACTGTCGATGCTCGCCAGCAACGGCTGACCCTTTATTCAAAGATCTGTTCGGTGCGGGGCCATCGGGCTTCCGCGCGCACATTCGATTGGGAGGAACGATGACTGTCAACCTCAAGGACCGGATCGCCCTGGTCACCGGCGCCTCGCGCGGCATCGGTTATTTCACCGCGCTCGAATTGGCCAAGGCCGGCGCCCATGTCGTTGCCTGCGCCCGCACCGTCGGCGGCCTGGAAGAGCTGGATGACGCGATCAAGGCCGTTGGCGGCTCCGCGACGCTCGTTCCTTTCGACCTCGGCGACATGGCGGCCATCGACAAGCTCGGCGGCTCGATCTTCGAGCGCTGGGGCAAGCTCGACATCCTCGTCGCCAATGCCGGCGTTCTCGGCACCATCTCGCCGATCGGCCATGTCGAGGCCAAGGTGTTCGAAAAGGTGATGACGATCAACGTCAACGCCACCTGGCGGCTGATCCGCTCCGTCGAGCCACTGCTGCTCAAGTCGGATGCCGGCCGGGCGCTGATCCTGTCGTCCAGCGCCGCGCACAAATGCAAGCCGTTCTGGGGTCCCTACTCCGCCTCGAAGGCCGCCGTCGAAGCGCTGGCCCGCACCTGGGCCGGCGAAACGCAGCGCACGCCGCTGCGCATCCTCTGCGTCGATCCCGGCGCCACGCGCACGGCGATGCGGGCGCAGGCCGTTCCGGGCGAAGACCCGACGACGCTGCCGCATCCCTCCGAGGTCGCCGGAGCCTTGCTGCCGCTGGTCGGCCCGGAGCAGAGCGAGACCGGCAAGCTGTTCATCGTCCGCGACAGGCAGATCGTCGATTATCGCATGCCGGAGTGACGCAAGAGGGGCTGACACAGACACAGGCTGCCGTATCAAGCCTGCACTCTCCTCCGCGCCCGGCCCTTCGCTTTCGCTCCGGGCGTTCGACGCTGCGATCGATCCACCGGATCGATCGCTCGGGCTTTGCCCGACCGCGTCTCACCCTCTTGACCAAATCCCTGCTGCGGGCCATAACCACGCCCATGAAAACGGCAATTCGCATCTGCTGGATTATTATTCGCTAGCGCTTCCGCTGGCCTGGCCGTTTTCGTCTCCTTGAAAAGCTCACGAAGCAGACAAACGACCCGGTCAAGCCGGCCGCTTGCCTTTGGGAGGTTTTTATGGGCGCGACGCTCAAGTTCTACAACACGCTGACGCGCGAGAAGGCGGAATTCCAGCCGATCGACCCGCAAAACCTGCGCATGTATGTCTGCGGCCCGACCGTCTACGATTTCGCCCATATCGGCAATGCGCGCCCGGTGATCGTCTTCGACGTGCTCTACCGGCTGCTGCGGCATGTTTACGGCGAAAGCCATGTCACCTATGCCCGCAACATCACCGACGTCGACGACAAGATCAACGCCCGGGCGCTGCGCGACTTCCCGCACCTGCCGCTCAACGACGCCATTCGCGCCGTGACCAAAAAGACCGAAAAGCAGTTCCACGACGATGTCGCCGAACTCGGCTGTCTGGAGCCGAGCGTCGAGCCGCGGGCGACCGACAATATTGCCCAGATGATCGACATCATCGAAAAGCTGATCGGCAAGGGCCACGCCTATGTCGCCGAAGGTGAAGTGCTGTTCGACACCAAGTCGATGGCCGACTACGGCCAGTTGTCCAAACGGCCGCTCGACGAACAGCAGGCCGGCGCCCGCATCGCCGTCGACGCCCACAAGAAGAGCCCGGGCGACTTCGTGCTGTGGAAGCTGTCTGACGACAACGAGCCCGGCTGGGAGAGCCCGTGGGGCCGCGGCCGTCCCGGCTGGCATATCGAATGCTCGGCGATGAGCGGCCGCTACCTCGGCGAGGTCTTCGACATCCACGGCGGCGGGCTCGACCTGATCTTCCCGCACCACGAAAACGAGATCGCCCAGTCCCGCTGCGCCCATGGCACGGCCGTGATGGCCAATGTCTGGATGCACAACGGTTTCGTGCAGGTGGAAGGCCGCAAGATGTCGAAGTCGGACGGCAATTTCGTCACCATCTACGACCTGCTGCACACCGAAAGTTTCGGCGGCCGCAAATGGCCGGGCGACGTGCTGCGGCTTGCCATGCTGATGACCCACTATCGCGAGCCGATCGATTTCTCCGTCAAGCGGCTGGAGGAGGCCGAGCGGCTGCTCGCCAAATGGCCGGCCGCCGAAGCCGGCGATGCTACCCCCGATGAAACCGTGCTGGCAGCGCTGGGCGATGACCTCAACACTGTCGCCGCCGTGCAGGCCTTGCACGCGCTGGCGCAGGGCGCCCATGGCGACGCCGGGCTGCTTGCCACCTTCGCCGCAAGCGCCGCCCTTCTCGGCGTCCTGCCCGAAAAGACGGAAATCGACGAAGCCGTCGCCTCCGCCGTCGACGCGCTCGTCGCCATGCGGCTGGAGATGCTGAAGGCCAGGGATTTTGCCGAAGCCGACAAGATCCGCAACGATCTCGCCGAGAAGGGCATCCAGCTCAAGGACGGCAAGGACCCGGCAACCGGTGAGCGTGTTACCACCTGGGAGGTGAAGCGGTAGACGTTGTCGAACAAACTTGACCGGCCTATGGTTGAAGCGGGCCAGAGGAGGACACGATGGGAGCAGAACGTCACGTCAAGCTGTTTCGCCACGGCCAGCACCATGTCGTTCTAATCCCCGTGGAATTCGAACTGCCTGGAGAGGACGCGATCATGAGCAAGGAAAGCGACCGGCTGGTGATCCAGCCGACCAAGGCGAGCAATCTCTTGGAATGGCTGATGACGATCGAACCTTGGGATGAAGAGTTTCCAGATATAGACGAAAAAGACCCCCTGCCGCGAGAATTCGACCTGTGAGCGATCTAACCGACATGCTCGATAAGAACATCATCTTGAATGCGACCTGCGCTTCGTGCCGGCCACAGGAGACAGCACCATGACCATCTACACCGGCGGCTGTCAGTGCGGCGCGATCCGCTTCCGGGTCGAGGGCGAACTTCGGGACAGCTCGATCTGTCATTGCCGCATGTGCCAAAAGGCTTTTGGTGCCTATTATGCGCCGCTGGTCTCCACGCGTGGTGCCGGTCTCAGCTGGACGCGCGGGACGGTGAAGAAATTCCAGTCCTCGAATTTCGCCCATCGTGGATTCTGCAGCGATTGCGGCACGCCGCTGACCTATGAGGCGCCGGACGGCGTGGCGATCGCGGCGGGCGCCTTCGACGATCCGGCGGCGCTGCCGCCGACCGTGCAGTTCGGCGTCGAGGGCAAGATCGGCTTCGTCGATCGGCTGCATGCATTGCCGGGACGCTTGACGGAGGAGGATGTCGAGGAAGCCCCGTTCATCCTCGACATCGTGTCCTACCAACATCCCGATCACGACACCACTACCTGGCCAGCGGAGAAAAAATCATGAGCGACACCGTCCGTACCGGCGGCTGCCAATGCGGCGCCGTGCGCTTCCGTATCAGCGGCAAGCTCGGCCGCCCGTCGATCTGCCATTGCCGCATGTGCCAGAAGCAGTTCGGCGGCTTTTTCGGCCCGCTGGTGACCGCGCCCGAAGAGGGCATGGAATGGACGCGGGGCGAACCCAGCTATTTCCAGTCGTCGATCAACATCGCCCGCGGCTTCTGCAGGAACTGCGGCACGCCGCTGGCCTACAAGCATCCCGGCGGCCTGGAACTGGCGATCGGCGCTTTCGACGACCGCTCCGATCTCGCGCCGCAGATCCAGGTGAATTTTTCCGCCCGCCTGCCCTGGGTCGAAACCATCTTCGACCAGCCGGTACATGACGATCCCGATTATTACAGCCGCCAGGAGGAGATCATCTCCTTCCAGCATCCCGACCACGATACCGACGCCTGGCCGTCGCAAGGTTTGAAGATATGACCGACAGTTTTCGCACGCTTTACCCGGAAATCGAGCCTTATGCTTCCGGGCACCTGGATGTCGGCGACGGCCATGTAATCTACTGGGAGCGTTCCGGCACGCCCGGCGCCAAGCCGGCGGTTTTCCTGCATGGCGGCCCCGGCGGCGGCTTCTCGCCGAGCCATCGCCGGCTGTTCGATCCGAAACTCTACGACGTCACGCTGTTCGACCAGCGCGGCTGCGGCCAGTCGACGCCGCATGCGGAGCTGAATGCCAACAGCACCTGGCATCTCGTCGACGACATCGAGCGGCTGCGCGAGATGGCGGGCGTCGAAAAATGGCAGGTTTTCGGCGGCTCCTGGGGCTCGACGCTGGCGCTCGCTTATGCCGAAAAATTCCCGCATCGCGTCTCGGAACTGATCGTTCGCGGCATCTATACGCTGACCAAGGCGGAACTCGACTGGTATTACCAGTTCGGCGTCTCGGAAATGTTTCCCGACAAGTGGGAGCGTTTCATCGCACCGATCCCGCCGGAAGAGCGCCACGAGATGATGCTCGCCTACAATCGCCGCCTGACGCATCAGGACAAGGCCGTGCGCATTGCCGCCGCCAAGGCCTGGAGCCTCTGGGAAGGCGAGACGATCACGCTGCTGCCGGAACCCTCGACCAGCGACAAGTTCGGCGAGGACGAGTTCGCCCACGCCTTCGCCCGCATCGAGAACCACTTTTTCGTCAATGCCGGCTGGATGGAGGAAGGACAGTTGCTGCGCGATGCCCACAAGCTCACCGGCATTCCGGGTGTCATCGTTCACGGCCGCTACGACATGCCCTGCCCGGCAAAATATGCCTGGACGCTGCACAAGGCCTGGCCGGAAGCGGAGTTCTACCTGGTCGAGGGCGCGGGGCATGCCTATTCGGAGCCCGGCATCCTCGACCGGCTGATCTATGCGACCGACAAGTTTGCCGGGAAGATCGGATAAGGGCGCTTCCCCTCATCCGCCAGCCGGCTTTTACCTCTCCCCGCAAGCAGGGAGCGGATCAGGGTGAAGGGCAAACCGCACCCGCATCAAACAAGACATCAGTTCCTCGGGAGGGAACGACGGACATGGCAATGACACGCGAAAAAATCTACCTCTTCGATACGACGCTCCGGGATGGGCAGCAAACGCCCGGCATCGACTTTTCGACCGAGGACAAGATTGCCATTGCCGCCATGCTCGACGATTTCGGCATCGATTATGTCGAGGGCGGTTATCCGGGCGCCAATCCCACGGACACCGCCTTCTTCACCCGCAAACGGACGGAAAAGGCCGCCTTCGTCGCCTTCGGCATGACCAAGCGCGCCGGCGTTTCCGCCTCCAACGATCCGGGGCTGGCGGCGCTGCTGCAGGCCGAAAGCGACGCCATCTGTTTTGTCGCCAAGAGCTGGGACTACCACGTCAAGGTGGCGCTCGGCTGTTCGAACGATGAAAACCTCGAGAGCATCCGCGACAGCGTCATCGCGGCCATCGGCGTCGGCAAGGAGGCGATGGTCGATTGCGAGCATTTCTTCGACGGTTACAAGGCCAACCCCGACTACGCCCTTTCCTGCGCCCGGACCGCTTATGAGGCCGGCGCGCGCTGGGTGGTGCTCTGCGATACCAATGGCGGCACGCAGCCGGCGGAAGTGCGCGAGATCGTCGCCGCCGTGATTGCCGCCGGCGTTCCGGGGCACTGTCTGGGGATCCATGCCCATAACGATACCGGCCAGGCCGTCGCCAATTCGCTGGCGGCCGTCGAAGCCGGCGTACGCCAGATCCAGGGCACGCTGAACGGCATCGGCGAACGCTGCGGCAACGCCAACCTGGTGACGATCATCCCGACGCTGGCGCTGAAGGAAACTTACAAGAGCCGTTTCGACACGACGATCGACGCCGAACGGCTGGTCGAACTCACCCGCATCTCACATGCCTTCGACGAGCTTCTCAACCGCTCGCCGGACCACCAGATGCCCTATGTCGGCGCCTCCGCCTTCGCCACGAAGGCCGGCATCCACGCCTCGGCGCTGCTGAAGGACCCGCGCACCTACGAACATGTGCCGCCGGAAAGCGTCGGCAATTTCCGCAAGGTGATGGTCTCCGACCAGGGTGGCAAGTCGAACTTCATCAACGCGTTGAAGCGCCGCGGCATCGAGGTCGGCAAGGACGACCCGCGCCTCGACAAGCTGATCACCATCGTCAAGGAACGGGAAGCCTCGGGTTACGCCTACGAAGGTGCGGATGCGAGCTTCGAACTGCTCGCCCGCCGCACGCTCGGCACCATTCCGGAATTCTTCGCCATCGACGGCTTCCGGGTGATGGTCGAGCGCCGCTTCGATTCCCACGGCCGGGTGAAAATCGTCTCGGAAGCGGTGGTCAAGCTGGTCATCGACGGCCAGACGCTGATGTCGGTCGCCGAGGGCGACGGTCCCGTCAACGCGCTCGACCGGGCGCTGCGCAAGGATTTCGGCAAATACCAGCACGAAATCGACGACCTGCTGCTCGCCGACTTCAAGGTGCGTATCCTCAACGGCGGCACGGAAGCCATCACCCGCGTGCTGATCGAATCGATCGACAGCGACGGCGTGCGCTGGTGGACGGTGGGCGTGTCGGAAAACATCATCGACGCCTCTTTCCAGGCGCTGATGGATTCCGTCATCTACAAGCTGATGAAGAACCGCGCGCTGGCCGGCAAGATCGCCGCCGAATAGGCGAGAGGTATGCCGGCCTTACCATTCTTCACGGAAATGAATTGGTGTATTCGCGCCCGTTGCGTTAAGGCCCGGCATAAACAAAAAATCGGGCGGGTACACCATGGCAGTCGAAGCGGTGCCGGAACGCAAGAACGAAGACAGCGCGCGCGGTTTCGCCTTTGCGCTTGCGGCCTATCTTCTCTGGGGCTTCCTGCCCTTCTACATGAAGGCCGTGGCGCATATCTCGCCGGCGGAAGTGATCGCTCACCGCATCATCTGGTCGTTGCCGGTCGCCGGGGCGGTCCTGGTCGCCGTCGGCCGTACCGCCGATGTCAGGGCTGCACTTCGTACACCGCGCATCCTGGCAATGGCAGCACTGACGGCAGCGCTGATCACCGTCAACTGGGGTCTCTATGTCTGGGCGATCGGCTCCGGCCGCGCCCTCGACACGGCGCTCGGCTATTTCATCAACCCGCTGCTCAGCGTGCTGATGGGCGCCGTTCTGCTCGGCGAAAAGCTGAAGCCGGCGCAGATGGTGGCGATCGGGCTTGCCGCTTGTGGCGTCCTGGTGCTCACTGTCGAAGCCGGCACGCTGCCCTGGGTGGCGCTGGCACTGAGCGTCAGCTGGGCGTTCTACGCCTTCTTCCGCAAGACCCTGCCGATCGGCCCCAACCAGGGCTTTTTCCTGGAAGTGCTGATCCTCGGCCTGCCGGCGCTCGGCTACATCATCTATCTCCAGGTGACGGGACAGAGCCATTTCTTTGCCGGCAACGCCAGCGACACGACCCTTCTCATCGGCGCCGGCATCGTCACCGCAGGGCCGCTGATCATCTATGCCAACGGCGCCAAGCTGCTGAAGCTCTCCACCATCGGCATCATGCAATACATCGCCCCGTCGATGATCTTCATCATCGCCGTCTTCGTCTTCGGAGAGCCTTTCGGCCCGGAAAAGATGATCGCCTTCCCGCTGATCTGGCTGGCACTGGTGGTCTACACCTGGTCGATGATAAGGAGCAGCCGCCGCGACGGGGCGTAACGGCTCCCGATCACAGCTTGTCGATAACGGCCTTTTCGCCCTCGCGGCTGACGCCTTCGACCGAGTGCTTGCGAATGGCGGGGACGATGTCCTCGACGCGGTCGATCAGCATCGGCTGCACCAGGTGCGACGTGTGCACGAAACCCTGCTCGGTCATGTGAAGCAGAAGGTCCATCATCGGGTTCCAGAAACCGTTGATATTGGCGAAGACCATCGGCTTGCGATGCCGACCGAGCTGCGCCCAGGTCATGATCTCGACGATCTCTTCCAGCGTGCCGATGCCGCCCGGCAAGGCGACGAAGGCGTCGGCGCGCTCGAACATCCGATGCTTGCGCTCGTGCATGTCGGGCGTGACGATCAATTCGTCGAGTTCTCCGAGAGAATGGCGGGTTGCCTCCATATCGACAAGAAATTCCGGTATGATGCCGGTTACCTTGCCGCCGTGGGACATGACGCCGCTGGCAACGGCGCCCATGATGCCCTTGGTGCCGCCACCATAGACGAGCGAGAGCCCGTTTTCGGCAATCGACTTGCCGAGCGCACGGCCTGCCTCGATATGGGAAGGGTCGCGCCCCGGCCGGGAGCCGCAGTAGACGCAGATGGATCGAATCGGAACAGTTTGATCAGTCATGGGTGCAGAGAACTATGCTGCACCTGCTGCGTCAAGAAAATTGACGGAAAAATCGGCGCTTAACCTGTGCCGGCGGCGGAGAATGCTTGTGCAAAGCAGCAGGAATCGTTAGCAGTTTCAGTAGGGTTTCCTCAAGTTTTTCCAGTGCGCGTCAACGCGTCCATGCTGCGGGGATGCCGGTTCGGCAAGGTCCTCGACCTGACCGGAGCCGGCTGTTGCCAGGCGCCACGGATGCAAGGCGCGGCGGGTCCGCAAGGACCGGCCCTGCAGAGACGTTTCAAAGCTTGAGGACATGCAGTGGGGAATATGGCGGGCGATCCGCTTGGAGAATCGAGATGAAGAATAACCGGGCCGGTTTGCTGGCACTGTTGGTCCTTGTGGCGGCCGCCGCATTGATGGTCTTTTTCGTGCTTCCGCGGGTGACCGGCGACAAGCAGCCGGCGGGCGACAAGGCAAGCCAGATCGTCAGCGAGACCGCGGGCAACACCGCCCAGGATACCAAGACGGAGCCCGAAAAACAGACCCCGGCAGTCGAGGATGTCGCAACCGTCACCCAGAAGATGGGCCGCCTTTCGGCGGATGCCATCGCCGCGACGGCGGACCTCAAGGCCCTGTTCATCGGCGGCAAGGCGCCGGAAGCGCAGGCACTCGCCGGCGCCAAGGCGAAGGCGGAGACAACGATCCGCGCCATTGCGGAGTTCGAACTGCCGGCCGGCCTCGACGCGACGGTCACCGCCTCGCTGGCGAAATTCCGCGACGGCGCCGCCAAGGCCCTCGCCATCCTGCAGGCGCTGCCGGTCGAGCCCGCCGCCGCACTCGAGGCGCTGAACCAGCTTGAAGGCTTCCTGACGGGCAAGCCGGTCGAAACGGCCGAGAAAACGACGCGCGACGCCTCCCTGCCACTGACGGAAGACAAGCCTGCTGCCGGCACCGGCACGTCCAACGACGCGGCTTCGGATGCATCGCAAGTCTCCGGCCAGGACTCCGGGCAGACCTCCGATCAAGGCTCAAAGCAGGCGTCGGGACAGACCGCTTCCGACGAGACGGTTCCCGCCTTCGACGTGCTGCGCGTCGAGCCGGACGGATCGACCGTCATTGCCGGCAAGGCGGAGCCCAATACCAAGCTCGACATCCTCAACGGCGAGACAGTGATCAGTTCGCTCAGCGTCGATTCCACCGGCGACTTCGCTGCAGTTCTCGACGACCCGCTGCCGGCCGGCGACCACCAGCTGACGCTGAAGGCCACCGACAAAGACGGCAAGACCACCGTTTCCGAAGAAGTCGCCACTGTCTCCATACCTAAGACCGAGAGCGGCGAGTTGCTGGCGATGATCACCACGCCCGGCAAGGCCAGCCGCATCATCACCGCCCCGACCGAAGCGAACACCGACGCGAAGCCGGCGCAGCAGCAGACCCAGGATAACCAGCAGCAGGACAGCCAGGAAACCGCCGTCGGCCTGCCTGACCTGCCCGCCGGCTCCAACGACCTGTCCTCGTCCGCACCGGCCATCGCTGTCGACGATACGGCGTCCAAGACCTCCGGGACGTCGGGAGAACAGGCAGCCATCACCACCAAGCCGCAGCAGCAACCGCAGATCAAGGTCACCGCCGTCGAGATCGAGGGCAACAAGATCTTTGTCGCCGGCACCGCCAGATCGGGTGCGACCGTTGCCGCTTATGCCGACGAGAAGCTGATCGGCAGATCCGTGACCGAACCCGAGGGCCATTTCGTGGTCGAAGGCGTCATGGAGCTTGCCGTCGGCGATCATACCATCGGCGTCGATATGCTGGATGCATCCGGCAAGCCGCTGGTGCGTGCCTCGGTTCCGTTCAACCGTCCAGCCGGCAACATCACCGTTGCGGCCCAGACGCCTGCTGCGGAAGAGATCGTTGCCCAGGCGACGACGGACGTCAAGTTCCGGCGTCTGCGCAGCGACCTGGCGACCGCCTATACGCTGCTTCGCAACCTCTTCGCCAACGGTCGCCTTCCCGGCGGCGAAGAATTGGCCGCCGCCCGCTCGTCGACGGAAATCGCCCTGAAATCGCTGGCGGAATTCCGCCCGGCGCTCGATGCGCCGGATACCTTCAAGACGATTGCGACAAAAACCTCCGAAAGTGCAGGCACGGCATTGCAGGCGCTGCAAGCCGTTCCGCGCGACGCCAAGGCGATGGCGGCAGCCCTCGACAGGGTCGGCGCGCTGATTGCCGACACGCTGAAATTCGGAGACGAAATCGGCGAAGAGACGGCGGCACGGCCGAAGCCGGCAAGCGAAAGCACGACGGAAACCGCCAATGCCGAGGCAAACTCGAGCGCCGGCGCCGGTGGAGACCCGGTGGTCATCGCCCAGGCGCCGCTGACGGAGAGCAAGAATTCCGTCATCATCCGCCGCGGCGACACATTGTGGCAGATTTCGCGCCGGGTCTACGGCATGGGCGTGCGCTATACGACGATCTACGTGGCCAACCGCGAGCAGATCAACAATCCTGACCGTATCCGCCCCGGCCAGATCTTCGGCCTGCCGAAGGATGCGCGGCCGGATTCGGAAGAGCTGCACCGTAAGCGCCTGCACGGCGATCCGCTCAACTGAGCCGCCCAATCCATCCGCTTTTCGGGCACGCAGGGGAAACCCTGCGTGCCGTTATTTTGCCCGCTTCCATATACGGCCCGGCCGGTGAAGTTGAGGCCGCGCCATTGTCTTCCCGGGGCAAAGAACCTATGTGCGTGATGCGGCGGCGCCTCTGCGGGCCCGCCGCTTTTTGTATTTGACGCTGGGCATTTCCAGGAGGCCGCATGGCAACGAAGAAAAAGACGATCTCGGCGGATTCCAGGAACCCTTTTCATACCCTGCTCAACCTCTGGCCCTACATGTGGCCGACGGAGCGTCCCGACCTGAAATCGCGGGTGATCTGGGCCAGCGTTCTTCTGGTGATCGCAAAGATCGTCCTGCTCTCCGTTCCCTATTTCTTCAAGTGGACCACCGATGCGCTGAACGGCAAGATGGACGCGGCGGGCATCCTGCCGGCCATCATGCTCGGCGCCACGGCCCTGATCATCGCCTACAACGTGGCGCGCATCCTGCAGCAGGGGCTCAACCAGCTGCGGGACGCGCTGTTTGCCCGCGTCGGCCAATATGCCGTGCGCCAGCTCGCCTACCGCACCTTCGTGCACATGCACCAGTTGTCGCTGCGGTTCCACCTCGAACGCAAGACGGGCGGCCTGTCGCGCATCATCGAACGCGGCACCAAGGGCATCGAGACGATCGTCCGCTTCACCATCCTCAACAGCGTGCCGACCTTCATCGAATTCCTGCTGACGGCGGCGATCTTCTGGTGGGGTTACGGTTTTTCCTATCTGCTCGTCACGGCCGTGACCGTCTGGGCCTATATCTGGTTCACCGTGCGCGCCAGCGACTGGCGCATCTCCATCCGCCGTTCGATGAACGACAGCGATACCGACGCCAACACCAAGGCGATCGATTCGCTCCTGAATTTCGAGACCGTCAAATATTTCGGCAACGAGCAGATGGAGGCCCGCCGTTTCGACGCGTCGATGGAGCGCTACGAAAAATCGGCGACGCAGGTCTGGACCTCCCTCGGCTGGCTGAACTTCGGCCAGGCCGTCATCTTCGGCCTCGGCACCACCGTCATGCTGGTGATGTCCGGCTTGGCCGTGCAGCGCGGCGAACAGACGATCGGCGATTTCGTCTTCATCAACTCGATGCTGCTGCAGCTTGCCGTGCCGCTGAATTTCATCGGCTTCGTCTACCGCGAAATCCGCCAGGGCCTCACGGATATCGAGCAGATGTTCGAACTGCTCGAAGTGGAAGCCGAAATCAACGATGCGCCGGACGCACGAGAACTCGACATCCGCCAGGGCGGCATCGTCTTCAAGGACGTGCATTTTTACTACGACCCGGAACGCCCCATCCTCAAGGGCATCTCCTTCGAGGTCCCGGCCGGCAAGACCGTCGCCGTCGTCGGCCCTTCCGGCGCCGGCAAGTCGACGATCTCGCGGCTGCTGTATCGCTTCTACGATATCCAGCAGGGTTCCATCACCATCGACGGCCAGGACATCCGCACCGTCACCCAGAAGAGCCTGCGGGCGGCAATCGGCATGGTGCCGCAGGATACGGTGCTGTTCAACGACACGATCGCCTACAACATCCGCTACGGCCGCCCCGCGGCAAGCGAAGAGGAGATGAAGGCTGCGGCCGAGATCGCCCAGATCGGCACGTTCATCAGCCACCTGCCCGACGGCTACGACACCAAGGTGGGCGAACGCGGCCTCAAACTGTCGGGTGGTGAAAAACAGCGCGTCGCCATTGCCCGCACCGTGCTCAAGGCCCCGCCGATCCTCATTCTCGATGAGGCGACATCGGCGCTGGACACCACGACGGAACGGGAAATCCAGACCGCGCTCGACATCGTGTCCAAGAACCGCACGACGCTGATCATCGCCCACCGGCTATCGACCGTCATCGGCGCCGACGAGATCATCGTGCTCAAGGGCGGCGAGATCGCCGAGCGTGGCTCACATGCCGAGCTCATGCAGCACGACGGCGGCCTCTATGCCTCGATGTGGGATCGCCAGCGCGAGGCGGTGCAGGCCGAGGAGCGCTTGAAGCAGGTGCGCGAAAACGACGAATTCGGCATCGTCGTGCGCAAGGCGCCGGCAAACTGAGATGGCGCGGGGGCGTCCCTTTGACAATCCGTTCGCGACCGTCCATTTACCGTGCGCGGCAGGCCAGGCCCAAGATTGAGCGGTAGCAGCGTGCCTCGGCGCATTGCTCCCACTGTTTTTTCACGCTACTGCATAGCTCCCGAAATCGGGGGCATTGCCGGGAAAATGGTGCAAAAGCCTTGGCGCCTTGAAACCGTTGCCTAGGTTAAGCCCGAAGAGCGACGCCTCCGATGCAAAATATAAGAACAACAGGAGACCCCCGAATATGAGTTTGGTCAAAACGATACGCAGCACGTTCGTTCCGGTGCACCGGGACGGCTGGAAGTTCGTGGCCGCCTTTTTCGTGGTTTCCGTGGTGCTCGGCCTGCTCTGGAAACCGCTTTTCTGGGCGGGTCTCGTGCTGACGCTGTGGTGCGCCTACTTTTTCCGCGATCCCGAACGCATGACGCCGCAGGACGACGACCTGGTGATCAGCCCGGCCGATGGCCGCGTGTCGTCGATCCAGATGGTGACGCCGCCGGACGAGCTGAACCTCGGCAACCAGCCGATGCTGCGCATCACCGTGTTCATGAACGTCTTCAACTGCCATGTGAACCGCGCCCCGATGCGCGGTCGCATCCGCAGCATCGCCTACAAGGAAGGCAGCTTCCTCAACGCCGAACTCGACAAGGCGAGCCACGAGAACGAGCGCAACGGCCTGGTCATCGATACGGCCCATGGCGAAATCGGCGTGGTGCAGATCGCCGGCCTCGTCGCCCGCCGCATCATCTGCTGGTCGGCCGTCAACGAGCCTCTCGAAGCGGGCGAACGTTTCGGCCTGATCCGCTTCGGTTCGCGCCTCGACGTCTTCCTGCCACCGTCCGCCGCACCGCGCGTTTCCCTCGGACAGACGGCGATTGCCGGCGAAACCGTTCTTGCCGAATTCGGTTCGGCGAAGGGACCGGTCGTCAGCCGCCGTATCTGAACCCTGCAAGGAAGCGCCGATGGATACGCCTTTTCCGCCTTTCGAACCGCATGGACCCAACGATGCCGCCCGCGGCCCCCGGCTGCGGGAGATCCCGCTGCGGCTGATGATCCCCAACCTGATCACCATCCTGGCGATCTGCGCCGGCCTGACGGGCGTGCGGCTGGCATTCGAAAGCCGCTATGAACTGGCCGTCGCCATGGTGCTGGTGGCAGCGTTTCTCGACGGCATCGACGGACGTATCGCCAGGCTGATGAAGGCGACGTCAAAGTTCGGCGCCCAGATGGATTCGCTCGCCGACATCGTCAATTTCGGCGTGGCACCGGCGCTGGTGCTGTATGTCTTCCTTCTCGACCAGGCGCGCTCCATCGGCTGGATCGCCGCGCTGATCTATGCGATTGCCGCCGGCCTGCGCCTGGCACGTTTCAACGTCATGGAGGAGCGCGAGACCAAGGCGAGTTGGCAATCGGAATATTTCGTCGGCGTGCCGGCGCCCGCCGGTGCGATGATCGTGCTGCTGCCGGTGTATATCGGCTTCCTCGGCGTCGAGATCAGCCAAACCTTCGCCTATATCGCTTCCGCCTATACCGCGATCATCGGCCTGTTGCTGGTCAGCCGCCTGCCCGTCTGGTCGGGAAAATCCGGCGGCAGCCGCGTCCGGCGCGACCTGGTCCTGCCACTGATGCTCGCCGTCGTCATCTACGTCGCCCTGCTGATGAGCTTTACCTGGCAGGTGCTGTCCCTGACAGTCATCACCTACCTTGCCACCCTGCCCTTCGGCGCCCATGCCTGGAAAAAGAAGTATGGCACCCTTATCATCGAGGATGCGGTGCACGCTGATTCGACGGATGATGCCGCCAAGGAAGACGATCTCGACCGCGGCATCTAAACTCCGTTGGGGAAAGCATCTTCCGGCATCTCTTCTTTAAATCTTCTTTAAAGCCTGCCTGCTAAGCGGCCCTCTCGCGAAATATGGTCAACGTTGATTAAATTTGATCTCCGCGGCCTCGCTTTCGTCATGAATCCGTGATGGAATCGCAGATGCATAACAAAAGGCAGGAAACACGTGAAGGAGATGGAAATGACCGCGCCGAAGACTACGCCGGGGAAAGCGCAAGCCGGTATACCGCAGAAGACCGACCTGGCCTCGCTCTACCGTCCGCTCGGCATAAAGGCGGTGCTGGCCGCGGCGTTGATGCAGAAGCCGAAGCAGAAGAAGAAATTCGCCTGATATCCCTCCCGGCATCACGTCGGGATTTGGAGCCGAGCGTTCCTCAATGATGTGCGACCCGCCTGAAGGCGGGTTCGGAGAGCGGCGCAACAGACCGTTCTACTGCAGGCCATGGTCGCATGCGACAGGGCGACCGGCGACACAATATTCCTTTTCAGCACCACAGACTTGGCCGCGCTTGTCTCGCGGATGCTGCCCTTGTTCTCAGAACAGGCTCATCTGGCCCGAATCGGGCTTTGTAGATTTGGGTTTTTCGACCGCCAGGACCTCGGCCACCGGCGCCTGGATCTCCGGCCCGCCGTTGCTCACCTTGTTGACGAGGTCCGACACCGGCACGGCTTCGAAAAAATCCTCCTGCACCGGCGCCATCAGGTCGGCGACGTCACGCGGTTCCTGAGTCTTGCAGTCGAGCCAGCGGGAAAAATCGTCCGGATGGATGACGACCGGCATGCGATCATGGATGCGGGCCATGGAGCGGTTCGCCGAGGTGGTGAGGATCGCGCCGGTATCGACCTCCGAACCGTCTGCGGAAGACCAGGTTTCCATCAGCCCGGCGAATGCGACGATGCCGCCCCGTTTCGGCCGGATCCAGTAGGCCTGGGACTTTTCGCCGCTTTCCTTCGACGGACGGTGCCACTCGTAAAAACCCGTTGCCGGCACGAGGATACGGCGATGGCGCATGGCAGCGCGGAACGACGCTTTGCTGACCGCCGTCTCGGACCTGGCATTGAGCAACAGCGGAAAATCCCGCGGGTCCTTCACCCAGCCGGGCAGGAAACCCCAGCGCACCAGCATGGCGCGCCGTTCGGGCAGATTGCTGCCGCGCTCCTGCCGTTCGCCGGCGATGACCACGAGGATCGGCTGCGTCGGCGCGATGTTGTATCGCGCCGGAAAACCTTCCAGTTCCGCGAGGTTCAACGCATCCCGAACCAGCTCGGATTTTGCCGTCAATGCAAACCGTCCACACATGGGTTCTTACTTGGCACTGCGGGTCCCGGGGGTCAAGGATCGACGTCAGCCGCGCGGCCCGAGCAGGATGATGCCGGCGCCGAGCAGGCAGACGAATGCGCCCGACACGTCCCAGCGATCCGGCACGCGCTGTTCGACGATCCAGAGCCAGAGGATGGAGGCGAGGATATAGATGCCGCCATAGGCGGCGTAGGTGCGGCCGGCCGCCTCACTCGGAACAAGCGTCAGCAGCCAGGCGAAGGCCGAAAGCGCCACCAGACCCGGCGCCAGCCACCAGACCGGTTTGTCGAGGCGAAGCCATGCCCAGAAGGCGAAACAACCGGCGATTTCCGCCAGGGCGGCAAAGGCATAGATCACCAGCGACATGCGTGGGACGTCTCCTGCTTTCGCCGGGCGGAATCAACCGGCGTCCTTCTGCCGAAAACCTATTCGGCCGTGGGACGGAAACCAACCCTTGGCGGCCCGGGCCGGACTATTTATAGCTTTGGAGCATTTCCGCTTTTCTCCGAAACGCGAAAACGCTCTATTCTTTTTGTGTCTACGCAATTCCGGACGCAAAACCGCTACGCACTTTGGCTGGAATTGCTCCAGCCTGCATCATCAACGGATCCAGCCGCCATGACCTCCCGCCCATCGCCTGCCTCTTCCGCCGTTCTCGAACGCGACGGCCGTTACCTTCTGGTGCGAAGGGCCAACCCGCCGGCGGCCGACATGTACGCCTTTCCCGGCGGCAGGGCCGAGCAGGGCGAAACGCCTGCCGAGACGGCGATCCGCGAGGTTTTCGAAGAAACCGGCCTCACCGTCTGCAATCCCCGCCTGTTTGCCACCTACGACCTGAAGACGCTGGCCGACGACGGCAGTGTCAGCAGCCATTTTTTCCTGTCGGTCTTCCTTGTCGATAGCGAACCGGACGCCGTTGCCTTGGCGGCCGACGATGCCGCTGACCTCGGCTGGTACACGGCGGAAGAGATTCGCGCCCTGCCCGTTCCGCCAAGCGTCATCGATTGCGTCGACAGGCTTCTGCTTGCCCGGACGTGACCGAAAATGCGCTTCCGCGCTTGCGTCCCGCCGGTTGACGCTGTCAATTGAGCGCATGATTCATCCCCGATTTCTCCTGTGCGCGCTCCTGATTTGTGGCGGCTCCAGCCTGGCGCCAGCCTATGCGCAGAAAAATACCGCCAAAGCCGAAACGCCTGCGGTCAATGTGCCGGAGGAAAAACCGGCTCCTTACGACGACAAGCTCGGCCGCCTGGCGGAAATCCTGGGCTCCGTGCACTACCTGCGCGGGCTCTGCAATCCGGGCAAGGAGGATGATTGGCGCAGCGTGATGCAACAGCTTCTCGACGCCGAAACACAGAACGAACCGAAGCGGCGCGAGGTACTGACGGCCGCTTTCAATCGCGGATACCGGTCCTTCGCGTCGGTTTATACCGATTGCACCCCGGCAGCCGTCATGGCAGAAGAACGCTACCGTATCGAAGGTGCAACACTGGCCGCAGAAATTACCGCGCGGTTTGGAAATTAGCGAATTGTTAACCTCTTTTCATGGCATGCCGTGCCGTTTTAAGAAAAGACTGCTAAGACGTTAACCGAGCGGTAACGACCGGACGCTCTCGAGGATAGAATGATGGAAGCAAGCCTCAACGACATCGATGACATGATCGTGCACGAGAAGATGCAGGCCGCCCTGGAATACCAGAACGAAGCCTGGGCTGACGGCATGGCTGATGGCATCGAGCCGGAAATCATCGCCGATGCGGCGATCGTGCTCGCCATGCGCGAGACCGTGCGCATTCATGGCGAGGACGGCGCGGAGGCAATGCTCGATTCCCTGCGTGAACGCATCCTGGCCGGCGAATTTTCTCCCAAGCGTTGCCTGCAGTAAGACGTGGGAGTGTGACGATGCTGATTTCGGCGAAGACATCTGCCCGGATTGCCCTGACGTCGCGCCTTCTGGCCGGTGTTTTTAGTGCAGGCCTGATTTTCGCCCTGTCGCAGCCGGCAGCCGCCCTGTCGGAACTGAAGCAGGTTCCGGGCCAGACAACCACACAGAACAATACCCCGCAGACACCCGCCGATAGCGATGAACCGGCCGACGATGCCGGTGCCGCAGACGGCCTGCCCCAGCCAGATCCGCTGATCGACCCGACGAACAAGACGACCCAGGCAGACGATGGCAAGCCGGTCGAAGTCCTCTACGACGTCAACAAGGCGCCCGAGCCGGTTCGGCGCATGCGCCAGTTGATCGTCGAGGCCGCAGCGTCCGGGGAGATCGAGCGCTTGCGGGCGCTGATGAACCCGGGCCCGAACCAGACGCAGGTGACCATCGGCGAAACCGCCGACGACCCGATCCGGGCGCTCAAGGAACTGTCGGGTGATTCCGAAGGCATCGAAGTGCTGGCGATTCTGCTCGACGTCATCTCGACCGGTTTCGTGCATACCGGCCAGGGCACGCCGGATGAAATGTATGTCTGGCCCTATTTCACCGAAAAGAGCCTCTCGACGCTGACGCCACCGGAAAAGGTCGATTTGCTGCGCATCATCACGGCCGGCGACTATTCCGACATGCTGGAATTCGGCGGCTACAATTTCTACCGTGTCGGCATTTCGCCGGATGGCCAGTGGAAATTTTTCGTCGCCGGCGATTGAGGCACGTCGAAGCCTTGCGGTCGTCGTCGCGACCTCTTACCTCGTTCACCGGACGAACCGGAATGGGCCGAGACAATGACACATGCCTATCTGCCTGAACGTGCGCTGATTCGGATCGGCGGCAGCGACGCGGAAGCTTTCCTTCACAGCCTGATCACCACCGACGTCGAGGGACTGCCGGAAGGCGAAGCCCGGCCGGGGGCGCTGCTGACGCCGCAAGGCAAGATCCTCTTCGATTTCCTGATCTGGCGTGATGCCGGCGGCTTCCTGCTCGAAACCGATGCCACCCAGCGGGACGGCCTGCTGAAACGGCTCGCCATGTACAAGCTGCGCGCCGCGGTCGAGATTTCCGCCGAAGCCGAAGACGGCGTCACCGTTTTCTGGGACGGCGAAGGCGGCGGCATCATCGACGGACGATTCGCCAGGGCCGGCCTGGCGCTGACGCGGCAACGGGGCAAGCATGGTGATAGCGGGCCGGAGGCCTACGACGCCCTGCGTATCAGCGCCGGCATCGCCCATTCGGGCAGCGATTTTACCTTGCAGGATGCCTTTCCGCACGATGTGCTGATCGATCTCAACGGCGGCCTGTCGTTCAGGAAGGGTTGTTATGTCGGGCAGGAGGTCGTCTCCCGCATGCAGCATCGTTCGACCGCGCGCCGGCGCGTGGCGATCATTTCCGCCGAAAGCCCGCTGCCGCCCGCCGGCACGGACCTGACCGCCGGCGGCAAGCCGGTCGGGACACTCGGCACGGTGGTCGGCAACCAAGGCCTCGCCATCATCCGCATCGACCGGGTGGGCGAAGCGATCGCCGACGGCAGCGGCGTGTTTGCCGGCAACGTGCCGGTATCGGCGCAACTGCCCGCGTGGACGGGCCTCTCCTTTCCCACCGCGACCGACGAGGCGCAGGCGTGACACCGGAAAAGGCGCCGCGCGCCTGGCAGCGCATGCTGTCCGGCCGTCGACTCGATCTGCTCGACCCCTCGCCGCTCGACGTGGAGATTTCCGATATCGCCCACGGTCTTGCCCGCGTCGCCCGCTGGAACGGCCAGACATCCGGAGACCATGCCTTTTCGGTGGCGCAGCATTCGCTGGTCGTCGAAGAAATCTTTCGCCGCTGCAACAAGGCGACGGCCGACGAGCTACAGATGGCCCTGCTGCACGACGCGCCGGAATATGTGATCGGCGACATGATCTCGCCGTTCAAATCCGTCGTCGGTGGTGGATACAAAAGCGTCGAGAAACGGCTCGAAGAGGCCGTGCACCGGCGCTTCGGCCTGCCGGCGCATGCCTCCCGGGAGTTGAAGGACCAGATCAAGAAGGCAGACCGCATCGCCGCCTATTTCGAGGCGACGGAACTGGCCGGGTTCACGTCGGAGGAAGCCCGCAAATTTTTCGGGCAGCCACGCGGCATCACCCTCGACATGCTGATGGTGTCGCCACTGCCGGCCATCGAGGCACAGCGGCTCTTCCTGCACCGTTTTGCCGCCATCGAAACACAACGCGCGGACGCGAAGGAGACGGCCAAGTGACCATGATCGTCGTCTCTCCCCTCGCCCGCATGGCTGAAATGGCGGTCAAGCATCGCGCAAGGGAAATGGTCAGCCTGCTGGCGAAAGGCCAGGATTTTCATCGGCCGGCCGTCATCGACAAGGCGCGGCACCTCGTTCTCGGCATGAACGACATCAGCTTCGCGGGCACGCCCGACCTGGTTGCGCCGCAGGAGAGCCATGTCGGGCAGATCATCGATTTCGCCCGGAGCTGGGATCAATCGGCCCCCGTGCTCATTCACTGCTGGATGGGCATTTCCCGCTCGCCGGCTGCAGCCCTCATCACCGTTCTCGCGCTCCATCCCGATCAGGACGACGCGGTCCTGGCGAACCGCCTGCGGCAGGTCTCCCGATACGTCACACCGAACGCCCGGCTGGTCGAAATCGGCGATCACATGCTCGGGCGGAACGGCCGGCTGGTCGCAGCAGTGCGCGCCATCGGTCGTGGTGCGGACACGGACGGCAACGTGCCGTTCGTCCTTCCACTCCTGCCGTCCGGCGACGCTGCCTCCTCCTGAAGCCTCGCCTACCGACCCATCTGATCCAGCCCGGAAAGGTTGACCCGCCCGCCCGGTGCTCCATGTTCTGTTGCACCATCAATAGCTGGAGCCATCACCGGACAATGAACCAGGAAGCGACCGATTTCATTCTCGCCAGCCGCGCGGCTGTCAGCCAGGCCGGTGCGCTGGCGGTGCATTATTCGTTCTCGATCATCGGCGCCATCGTCATTCTCATTATCGGCTGGCTGCTGGCCGGCCTATTGCACCGCTGGGCGCATCGTGGCCTCAGGAGCGTTCACGGCATCGACGAAACGCTTGCCGGATTTTTCTCGAATCTCATCCGCTATCTGATTCTCATTCTCGTCTTCATCACCGTGCTGGGGCAGTTCGGCGTCCAGACAGCCTCGATCATCGCCGCCCTGGGTGCGGCGGGTCTTGCCATCGGCCTTGCCTTGCAAGGCACGCTGCAGAACATCGCCGCAGGCATCATGCTGCTGGTGCTGCGTCCCTTCCGCGTCGGGGAATATATCGAAACCTCGTCGGTTTCCGGCACCGTGCAGGAAATCGGCCTGTTCGCCACCGAACTACGAACCGCCGACGGGCTTTACCGTCTTGCACCCAATTCCACCTTGTGGAACACGCCGGTCACCAATTACAGCCGTGAAAAGGCCCGCCGCCACGACCTGAGCATCGTGCTCGACGTCAAGGACGACCTTCAGGATGCTGAAAGGAAACTCCACGAACTTGCCCGGCAGGTGCCGAATGTCGAGGCTTCGCCCGCACCACACACGTTCATCGCCGATCTCACCGACACGAAGGTGACGCTGACGTTGCGATACTGGGCGGGCACCCGCCATTGGGACGAGACCACCCGCGCCGTGCGCCGCGCGGTCAAACGCGCGTTCTATCAGCAACCGGAAGACGCGCCGGCCCGCCCCTGACACAAGGGGCGCGACCAAGGCGATCCTATTGGATCACGCCGCAGGCGAGCCTGTCTCCGGCATCGCCGGAGGGCTGGCTTCGATAATCGTCGGAGCGCGCGTGGATCATCAGCGCCTTGCCGCGAATGGCATTCTTGTCGTTCAGCGTTACCAGGTTGTTGAAGACATGCGCACGCGCCGTGCCGTCGGCGCCGACATAGATGTTCGGCATATCGCCGGCATGCGGTCCTTCGGCCGCCAGGAACCCATGCTCCTTCTTGTCCGGATTGAAATGACCGCCGGCGCTTTCATGATGGGAGGCGGCGTCGCAGCGACCGTTTTCATGGACGTGGAAGGCCACCCAGCTGTTCGGGGGCAGGTTGGAAACCTCGACTTCGATCAGTACGCCGGTCTTGCCCCCGGTCAGTGCGGCACGGCCGGTCTCCTTGCCGTCGGCCCCGATAAAATTGGCGATGGCGTTCTGGGTCTGTTGGGCGGCCGCCGGAGCGGCAAGGGCGATGACCGCCAACGCCGAAAAAAGAATGCTTCTCATCTCAGATCCTTCCTCGATCCTGTTTTCATCACTTGGAAGCCCAACGCCTGAGCCGGCATGCGGTTCCCGCCGGGCGCGGCGGGTAAACATGTGACAGGCGAATGCGGGCATTGGCGCCCGACCGCCGGCGGCCGGAAATTCTTCGTCCGGCGTCGCTGCGAGGAAGATGGAATCAACAGAATATTAACCTCGCTCACCCAATCTGGAGGTGGGGGATTTTCCTCGGATCGCACTATGTTTCAATGCCGTTTTCTCGTTGAGGATTCGGCAGTTACGGCATTTTTGGATATCGTTATCTTGTTATCTGCGGAGAAAATAATAGATGTTTCGACTGATTTTGCGGGACGCACCGCATTATGTCTCTTCCTCCCGTCCGACGCATTCTTAAGATGCAATGATGCTCTCGCCTGAACTCCAGTTCAGCCAGCAATGGCGCCTCGCCGCCGAGGGCGGCACGATCGATTCCGAGCGTCTGATGGATCTTGTCGTCGGGGCTTACCGCGACTACCAGACGGAAATCCGCCTCGCCGAAGAGGCGATGGGCAAGATGCGCTCCGTCCACCAGGCGACGACGGCAGACCTCGATTTCCGCCTTGCCGCCGCCAAGGCACGCAATGCCCTTTTGCAGAACGTCCTCGACAATGCGCCTGTCGGCATCAGCCTGTTCGACAGGAACGGCACGCTCGTCGCCTGCAACAAGCAGTTCTGCCAGCATCTCGGTCTTCCGTCCGCCAGCGTCCAGCCGGGGGTGAACTTCGAGACGTTGCGCCCGCTGGTCAAGGGAACGGAGAGCATGCGCAGTGCGCTTCTGCCGCAGGCATCCGAGACCACGCAACCGCAACGCACGGAATTTCGCGAATGGGAAATGGATGACGGAAGGATCATCCATGTCGTCCTGACCTTCCTGCCGGACGGCCAGTGTGTCGCTATCCACCAGGACGCGACAAAGGAGCGCAAGGCCGGGGACCGGCTACGGGAGATCGCGCTGCGCGATCCGCTGACCAACCTCGCCAACCGCCTCGCCTTCCGCCAACAACTGGAGGAGCGGCTTGCCGGGCTGAAGGACGGCGAAAAGCTCGCCTTGCTGCAACTCAATCTCGATTTCTTCAAGACGATCAACGATACGATGGGCGCCTCGACCGGCGACGAGGTGCTGAAGCTCGCCGCCGAACGGCTGGTCGAGTGCCTGGGACCGCAGGATGTCGTCGCACGGCTCGGATCCGACGAATTCGTCATCATCCAGACGAAGGCCCGCCAGCCTGAGGGATCAACCGATCTCGCCCACGCGATCATCGACCAGCTCGGTCACCCGTTTTCGGTCGACGGCAAGCAGATCCTGCTCAGCACCTCGATCGGCATCGTCATCGCGCCCGACTACGGCCAACAGCTCGATATCCTGCTGCGCAGCGCCGGCATGGCGCTGGCCCGCGCCAAATCCGAAGGCCGCAAGACCTTGCGGTATTTCAAGCCGGAGATGGATGCCCGCCAGCAGGCGCGCCGCGAACTGGAGGCCGACCTGCGGAAAGCGGTGCAGAACGGCGAATTCGAGCTGTATTACCAGCCGATCTACGATCTTCACCGGGAAAAGGTCTCGACGCTCGAAGCGCTGCTGCGCTGGAACCACCCGCAGCGCGGCCGCGTGTCGCCGGCCGATTTCATTCCCCTGGCGGAGGAAATGGGCCTGATCGTCGATCTCGGCCGCTGGGTGCTGTACCAGGCCTGCCTCGATGCGGCGCAGTGGCCGGAGGAGGTGAAGGTCTCCGTCAATGTTTCCGCCATCCAGTTCAAGAGCGCCGATCTCTTCGGCGACATCGTCTCGGCGCTGGCGGTCGCCGGACTTCCGCCGGAACGGCTGGACCTGGAAATCACCGAAAGCGTCATCATCCAGAACCGCGACCAGACGCTCGCTTTGCTGCACGACCTGAAATTCCATGGCGTCAGCATCTCGATGGATGATTTCGGAACCGGCTATTCCTCGCTGAGCTACCTGCGCAGCTTCCCGTTCGACAAGATCAAGATCGACAAGTCCTTCGTCGACGATATCGCCGAAAACCAGCAGGCGCTGGCGCTGATCCGGGCGATCATCTTCCTCGGCAAGACACTCGGCATGGCGATCACGGTCGAGGGCGTGGAAACCAGCGAACAGTTCTCGCTGCTGCAGAAGGAAGCCTGTGACGAAATCCAGGGGTATTACGTCAATGCGCCGCGGCCGGTCAGCGAGGCCCAGGCGATGATGGAATTCTACCCCGCCGAATAGGTCGAATAAACCGTTGCAGGCGCCCGTCTTCTCGACGGCTGTCAACAAGCTGTGTTGCGAAATACGCCGAATGCCGGCCAGGCCGCCTTTCCGTGTGCCGTCAATGCATTAGATTGGTGGACTCGGTTTCTCGATTTCTGGTGGGGCATGTTCGAAATCCTCCTTATCCTCGTCTTCATCATCGGCTTTGCGACGCAACGCGGCAACGACCGACGCCTGCGGCAGATGGAGAGAGAGCTAAACCGGCTGAGCGCGCAACTGGCCGAGATGCAGCTTGCGGCACCGGCAGCAGTCGAAACGGCCGCTGAAGCCGCCAGTCTTGCAACCAATGAAGTCGAGACGGCAGACGTGCAGGAACAGGTGGGAACGGCGACCGAACCGGTGACGCCGGAGGCACCGGAACCGACCGAAACGATACCGCCGGCGGAGGATGTTTCCCCTCAAATCGCTGCCCGCGAACTGCCGAGCCGGGAGAGCCTGGAAAGCTGGCTCGGTGCCCGATGGGCGGTCTGGGTCGGCGGCCTCGCCCTGGCGTTCGGCGGCATATTCCTGATCAAGTATTCCATCGAAAGCGGCCTCTTGAGCCCGGCCGTGCGGCTGGTGATGGCCGCCGTCTTCGGCCTCGCCTTGTTCGGCGCCGGCGAAGTGGTGCGCCGCCGGGCGCTACCGTTCGAGAAGGACGCTTTCCGCAACGCCATGATCCCCGGCGTGCTGACGGCCGCCGGCGCGGTGACGCTGTTCGGTGTCGTTTACGCCGCCTATGCGATCTACAGCTTCATCGGCCCGGCGCCGGCCTTCTTCATGCTGGCGCTCGTCGGTTTTGCAACGCTCGGGCTGTCGCTGCTGCACGGCCAGGCGCTGGCGGGCGTCGGCTTGTTGGGCTCGATGCTGACGCCGGCGCTGATCGCCGCGGATGCGCCGGATATCCGCGCCCTCTTCGCCTTTCTCAGCATCAGCTGGCTGGCAACCGCGGCGGCGGCGCGCTTCCGCCGCTGGACCATCGTGCCGTCGCTGGCCAATGCCGGCATGGCGATCTGGGCCCTCGCCTACATCGTCAAGGCGCCGGTCATCGATCCGGTTCCGGCAACGCTCGCCTTGCTGGTGATGCTGGCCGGCACCCTCTTTCTCTGGCCGGGCCGCAGCTTTGGTGAAACCGCTGCGACGGCTGAGCCGATAGATACAGATGCCGCCGAGCCCGTTGCAGGCGCGGCCCCCGCGGCGCCTACAGCCAGCCACGGTTGGCAGCCGGGACCTTGGGAGCGCCTTTTCGCCCGCCCGCCGGCGGCGCTGACTGTCACTGCCAGCCTTGCGGCCATGCTGCCGCCGCTCGCCATGATCGCCGTGCCGACGCCTGCGACGATGGATCCGGCCTTTGCCTTTGCCGCCCTGATCGCCACGGTCGCGGCCTTTGGCGCCGGCCGGCTATATGCGGCGCTGGCCGCCATCTTTGCCGCGCTTGGCGCCATCGCCGGCATGATGCTGCTGGCCGTCACCAGCTTCTATCCCGAGGTCATCGGCCTTGACGTCGAACCCGGCGCCACGGCTGCAGGCATCGGTTACGGCACCGAAATCGTCCTTTGCCTTGGGTTGGGGGCGCTGTTCGTGCTGTTCGGCTTTGCCTTCCTTTACCGGCATGGACGCGGCGAGCCGCAGTTTTCGACCCTGTGGTGCGCGCTCGCGGTCGTCGTGCCGCTGATCGGCGGCGGAATCAGTCTCTTGAATTTCGGCAATCTCGGCCGTGACTGGACACATGGGCTCTACGGGATCGGGCTAGGCCTCGCCTATCTCGCCGCCGCCGAGTGGCTGTCGCGCCGGGGCGAAGGCCGCACGGCTTCGCTCAACTGGCTCATCGCCGGCGCCTTTGCCATCTTCGTTTTCGCCCTGCATTGCCTTGTCCACGATGTGCAGGCGATCGTCGGCACGGCGATCATCGGTTTTGCCTTCGTCCTCGCCACGCGCATCCGACCATGGGCGATGCTGCCCTGGGCGATGGCGGCAGCCTGCGTGCTCGTGCTGGCGCAGATCGCCGCCGACCCCACCATCGTCGGTGTCGACAATCTCGGCACGCAGCCGATCTTCAACGCGCTGGCGGTCGGTTACGGTATTCCGGCGTTGCTTGCGGCCATCGCCGCCTTCGAACTGCGCGCCTGGCCGGATCTGCGCGTCCGCAACCTGCTGCAGGCGCTCGCCAGCCTGATGGCGTTCCTCACCGTCGCCGTCCTCGTGCGCCACGCGATGAACGGCGGCGTGCTGCAGGGCGACGTGCCGACGCTCAGCGAACAGTCCATCTACACGCTGCTGACCATCGGCGCGTCCGCGGTGCTGATGACGCTCGATTTCCGCTCGCCGAGCTCTGTGTTCCGTTATGGCTCGATGCTGGCCGGCGTGTTCTCGATGCTGTCGATCCTCGGCGCCCACCTGTTGACGCTCAACCCCTACTTTACCGGCGAAAATACCGGTCGCCTGCCGTTGCTCAACCTGCTGCTGATCGGCTACCTGCTGCCCGGCATCGCTTATGCCGGCCTCGCCTATTATGCCCGCAACCGCCGACCGATGCCTTATGTCACCGCGCTTGCCGTTGCCGGCGCGGTGCTGGGTTTCGTCTGGGCGACACTCTCGGTGCGGCGGTTCTGGCAGGGCGAAAATCTGCAGGACTGGAAAGGCTTCCTGCAAAGCGAGACCTACAGCTATTCGGTGGTCTGGCTGCTGATCGGCGTCATCCTGCTCGGGCTTGGTTCGCGGTTCGACGCCAAGAGCCTGCGCGTCGCTTCGGCGGTGCTGGTTTTCCTGACGGTCGTCAAGGTGTTTCTCATCGACATGTCGAACCTCGACGGCGTGCTGCGCCCGATCTCCTTCATCGGCCTCGGCATCGTGCTGATCGGCATCGGCCTGTTCTACCAGCGCATTCTCACCAGCAAGGGAAGTGGCAAGCCGCAGCGGGAGGTCGCGGCCGAGGGGTGATTGCCGACCGAAGCCGAAGGCGGTAAGGATCGCATATGTCGCATCGAAGCCGCTCCCTTCCGTCCTCGCACGATCTCAGTTCCGCCTTTGCGCCGCATCAGGCGCTGGCGGCAGAACTGCTGCCGCATGCGACGGAGGGCGACGACGGTTCGCACGATGTCGCCCACCTGCTGCGCGTCTACCGCAACGCCATGCGCATCCATGCCGTCGAAGGTGGCGACGGGCAGGTCCTGGCTGCGGCCGTGCTGCTGCACGACTGCGTCGCGGTCGAAAAGAATTCTCCCCTGCGATCGCAGGCCTCGCGGCTTGCAGCCGACAAGGCCGCCGGCATTCTCGACGGCCTCGGCTGGCGTGCGCAGGATATCGCCGCCGTCGCGCATGCGATCACAACGCACAGCTTTTCCGCCAACATCGCCCCGGAGACGTTGGAAGCAAAAATCCTGCAGGACGCCGACCGCCTCGATGCCATCGGCATGGTGGGCGCCGCGCGCTGCTTCTACGTCGCCGGCCGCATGGGCTCGGCGCTCTACGATGCTGCCGATCCCGAGGCGAACGCCCGGCCGCTCGACGACAGGGCCTATGCCATCGATCATTTCGCCGCCAAGCTTTTCAAGCTGGCGGACGGCTTCCACACGGTCGAAGGTGCAAGGCTGGCGCTGGAACGCCACGACCGGCTGCGGCAGGTCTACGACCTCTTTCTCGACGAAATCCAAGGAAACCTCTGATGCGTGTCGCCAACCTGTTCATCTATCCGTTCAAGAGCGCCCGCGGCATCACGCTCGACAGCGCCAGGATCGACGCCTTCGGCATGCAAGGCGACCGTTTCGCCATGCTGACGGACCCGGACGGACATTTCATCACCCAGCGGGACATGCCGGCATTGGCGCGCATCAGCGTCGAACCGGCCGGGGACGGTGGGCTTCGGCTGGCCATGGACGGCAAGGGCGAGATCGTCGCTGCCCGGCCGACGGGTGAGGACCGCCTCGGCGTCGACGTCTGGAAATCGGAACTGAGCGCAGCGCTGGCCGATGCGGCGGTGCATGCGACGCTGAGCGACTGGCTGGAGCGGCCGGTGCGCCTGGTGTTCTTCGACAGCCATTCGACACGCATCGCCAGCGAGGAATGGGCCGGCGAAGGCACGCCGGTGCGTTTTGCCGACGGCTACCAGATCCTGGTGACGACGACGGGTTCGCTGAAGGCCCTGAACGACGACATGGCGGCGCATGGCGAGGCGGGCGTCGGCATGGATCGCTTCCGACCGAACATCGTCATCGACAGCGACGAGCCCTGGGCGGAGGACCGCTGGGCGGCCATCGAGATCGGCGGCATCAGGCTCGACCTCGTCAAGCCCTGTGCCCGCTGCATCATGACGACCCAGGACCAGCGCACCGGCTCCCGCGAGATCGCCTCACCGATGCCGGCCATGGGCCGCATCCGCATGTCCGCCGATCGGCGCGTGCCCGGCCCGCTGTTCGGCTGGAACGCCGTGCCGCGCGGCGAAGGCCACATCGACCTCGGCGACGCGGTGACGGTGATCCATGAGCGGCCGGAAGGCTGGGCGATCAAGCGGCGCGCTTGAGCGCTTTCAGGGCGGCCTGGACGAAACCGTCGCGTGCCGACGTCACCGTCAGGCCACGCGGCTCATAGACGTGGCGATGAAGGAAAAAGGCGGTGAGGCGAAAGGCGGCTTCCAGACCGTGATAGTCGGCGCCCCGGCGCTCGCCATTGGCGAGGAACGACGGCAGGGCGAGCAGGCGTTCGGCATAAGGGGCACCGGCCGCACGGCAGACGGCGCGGCCGGATTTCGGCGAGACGTAAACGAGATCGTCGCTGCTGCCGGTCGCGGCGCATTCGTTGAGATCGAGGCCGAAACCGAGATCGTTGAGCACCGCCAGCTCGAAACGGATGAACAGCTCGCCAGCGCCAATGGGCTCGTGGAGATGGCCGAGGATCACGTCCAGTGCCTCGAAAAGATGCGGATGCGGATCGCGCTCCGGCAACAGGCGCAGCAGGGCGGCCATGGCCTGGATGCCGTAGACGGCGGTCGCCGTTTCCATCAGCTGCGCGGCACGCAGCCGCACCGGTTCGATCTTGAATTCGCCGAGATGCTCGTCGAGCCTCGCCCGCCAGGTGACCTCGACTTCGTTGCCGGCCTGCAGCACCGGCTGCATGCTGCGCGAACGGCCGTTGCGCACCAGGCCCAGATGCCGGCCGCGCCCACGCGTCATCACTTCGGCGATGACGCTTGTTTCGCCGAGCCGCTTGATGCCGAGAATGATCGCCTGTTCCTGCCACTGCATCGGCGGGATAACCGTCCTGATTTGTTTTGCCGAACCTAGCGCAATTCCGGGAAAAGTGCGTCGCGGTTTTGCGTAAAAACAAAGAGATGGAGCGTTTCGGGGAAACGCGGAAACAGTCTATCGCAACCGGCGGCGAAGGGAAACCGTCAATGACGCGCCCTCACCGCACCGGGCAGGTCCTGCCAGATCAGCCGTGCTTGCCGAACACATCGGCCAGATGTTGCAGGATCGTCTCCTCGCCGAAAGGCTTGCGCAGCAGCGAGACACTCTTCAGGTCGTCTGGAAAGTCGGTGTTGTCGGGATAGCCGCTCGAAAATCCGAAAGGAACACCCTTTTCACGCAACGCGCGGGCGAAGTCGAAACTCATGGTGGAGCCGAGATTGACGTCCAGAAGCGCAAAATCGATCGGATGGACATCGATCAGTTCTTTCGCCTCGCGCAGATTGCTGGCGACATAGATCTCGCTCGCCCCCAGGCCGCGAAAAATATCCTCCGCCTCCATCGCGATAATCAGGCTGTCCTCCAGGACAAGAATGTGGTGAGGCGTTATCAATGGCTCTCTCTCTTCCGGCATCTGCCCTTTGGCGGCAAGACGGCGCTTGTAGCTGCACATACTCGCCACGCACCATGCCAAAAGCAATCGGCGTCATCGCACGGAACCATTCCGCATCGCAATCCTTCCGCTGACAAAGCAGCTTCCAGTCTGGTCGATTTCATCGCATCGTACATGCCCCATGGCGAAGACAAGACGCCTTTGCCGGCCCCGTTCTATATCGCCTCCCGCCTGCCGATTGGAATCGATGGCGGCGGAAAGATGCATTCACCCTATTCCGGCAACCCCGCCAGCGCATTTAAAAAAGATATAAACCTTCGCTGCAAATCGTTCAAATGAAAGGTCGGGACTTTTCCTCCAGCCCCTCCCACCCGGAGACCGCTTTCAGCGCCTCTTCGTCGAGCACGTCGCAGCTTCGGTCGCGCCAGACGATGGCGCCGCGGTCGGCGAGTTTCTTCAAGGTCTTGTTGGTGTGGACGATGGAGAGGCCGAGCGTGTCCGCCACATGCTGCTGGGTGATCGGCAAGACAACCCGGCCTTCGACCATCCGCAGCGCTTTCGCCCGTTGCGCCAGGAAGGCAAGCAGATAGGCAGCCCGCTCGATGGCTGTCCGCCGGCCGATGCTCAACAGATGCTCGTCGAGAATGCGCTCCTCCCGCGCGGCGATCCAGGTGATATCGTAAGCCAGGCTGGGATACCGCGAAAACAGCGTATGAAGCTGCGTCCTTTCGAAGACGCACAAGGTCACGGTCGAAAGCGCCTCGACCGAATGCTGCATTTCGCCGGTGATCGATCCCTGCAGCCCGACGAGATCCCCCGGCATCACATAGTTGAGGATCTGCCGGCGACCGTCCAGCAGCGTCTTGTAGCGGAAGGCCCATCCCGACAGCACGGTGTAGAGATGCGCGCTGCGCGCTCCTTCGAGAAGCACGATGGCGCCGGGATCGACGGTCAGCTCGCCCTTCTTGAAGTCCGAGACGAAATCGAGTTCTTCCGAGGTGAATTCCCGAAAATGCGGCAGGGGCCGCAGAGGACAAAGCTCGCAGGGGGTCTTTCTGGAATTGGTGAGCTTAGCAGCCATGGGCACCTGACGTTAGAGAAAGTGGCCGGACAGACGACCACCGATGTTCAAACGCTCAAATACCAAAAATGTTCCCTGTCGCTCAGCCGCGCGGAAACTCCAGTCCCATTTCACGGAAACGCTCCGGATCGTCGCCCCAGTTCTCGCGCACCTTGACGAACAGGAAGAGGTGCACCGGTTGCTCGAGGATTTCCGAAAGCTCCTTGCGCGAGGCCGTCGAGATCGATTTGATCGCCTCGCCGTTCTTGCCGAGCGCAATCTTCTTCTGGCTCTCGCGCTCGACGTAGATCACCTGTTCGATGCGGACCGAACCGTCCTTGCGCTCCTCCCATTTTTCCGTCTCGACATGCGACGAGTAGGGAAGCTCCTGGTGCAGCCGCAGAAACAGCTTTTCGCGGGTAATCTCGGCGGCGAGCTGGCGCATCGGCAGGTCGGAAATCTGGTCTTCCGGATAATACCACGGGCCTTCCGGCAGGGTCTCGGCCAGATAGTCCATGATGTCGTCGCAGCCTGAACCGGTCGTTGCCGAAATCATGAAGGTGCGCTCGAAGGCAATCTTCTCGTTGGCGGCGGCGGCAAGCTTCAGCAGATCTTCCGGGCGCACCTGGTCGATCTTGTTCAGCGCCAGGATCTTGCGCTGCGGCACGTCCTTGAGGCCTTCGAGGATCGCCTCGGCATCGCCGCGCAGGCCGCGCTCGCTGTCGATCAAGAGCATGATCAGGTCAGCATCCTTGGCGCCGCCCCAGGCCGACGTCACCATGGCGCGGTCCAGCCGGCGGCGCGGCTTGAAGATGCCGGGCGTATCCATGAAGACGATCTGGGCGTTGTCATGGATGGCGATGCCGCGCACCACGGCGCGCGTCGTCTGCACCTTGTGGCTGACGATCGACACCTTGGCGCCGACGAGGCGGTTGAGCAGCGTCGATTTGCCGGCATTGGTCGGGCCGATCAGGGCGACAAAGCCGGAATGGGTGGGGCCAGGCGCTGCAGAAACTGCGTCTTCCGTGCCGGGCGTTTCTTGATCTTCTGCCATCTTGTCCGTCATTTTTCTGCAGGCGCTGCCTGCCAAACGCCTTCGCGTTCCAACAATTTCATCGCCGCGACCTGTTCCGCCGCCCGCTTGGAGCGCTCGACACCCGTCTCCGGCGCCACGCCGGGGATCTCGACCGTCACGGTGAAGCGCGGATCATGATCCGGGCCCGAACGATCTTCAACCCGATATTGCGGCGTGACCGCGAATTTCGCGTGCGCCCATTCCTGCAGCTCCGTCTTGGCATCCCGGCGGGCGGCATCGGCGCGGGTGGCGCGTTCCTCCCAGAATCGCAGGATAAAGCCGCGGGCCGTCTCCAGGCCGCCATCGAGATAAAGGGCCGCGATCAGGCTCTCGACCACGTCGGCGCGCACGTTGAGCATGCGCTTGCCGGTCAGTTTCTTGACGTCGGCGCCGGTGCGGATGAAACGGTGCAGTTCCATCTCGTCGGCCACTTCGGCGCAGGTCTCCGCGCTGACCAGCTGGTTGAGGCGAACCGAAAGCTCCCCTTCCCCGGCATTGGCGAAGGTGCGGAACAGAAGTTCGGCGATGCACAGGCCGAGCACCCGGTCGCCGAGGAATTCCAGCCGTTCGTAATTTCCAGCCTTGCCGGAGCGCGCGCTCGAATGGGTAAGCGCCCTGTCCAGGCGCTCCTTCTGCGCGAATTCATGACCGATCACCGTTTCCAGCCGGAGGCGATCCGCCGGCGAGAGGGCTACCGGCTTGCTCATTCGACGACCTTGAACAGGCGGTCCCAACGCATGTTGGCGGGCCAGCGCCAGATCTCGCGGAAGGCCGTATCGTTTCCGAGCGAGAAGAAGATGATGCTGGCGCGGCCGATCAGGTTTTCCGCCGGAACGAAACCGACATCGAAGCGGCTGTCGGCGGAATTGTCGCGGTTGTCGCCCATCATGAAATAATGGCCTTCCGGCACGATGAACTCACGCGTGTTGTCGCCGCGCGAATTCGGCGACTGGTCGAGCGTGTCGTAGGCGACGCCCGTATCCAGCGTCTCGCGGAATACCGGCACGTCCTCGCCCGGATCCATTTTGTAGTCCGAGGTGAAGGTGCCGTCCGGCTCCTTCGGCACGGCCTCGCCGTTGACGTGAAGCACGCCGGCGATCATCTGCACCCGGTCGCCGGGCAGGCCGATGACGCGCTTGATGTAGTCGATGTCCGGGTTCGGCGGAAAGCGGAAGACCACGACGTCGCCACGCGCCGGCTGGCTGCCGAAAATACGGCCGCTGAACAGGTTCGGCGAGAAGGGCAGCGAATATTTCGAATAGCCGTAGGCAAACTTGTTGACGAAGATGTAGTCGCCGACGAGCAGCGTCGGCATCATCGAGCCCGACGGGATGGTGAAAGGCTGGAAGAGAACGGTCCGGATGACCATCGCCAGAACCAGAGCCTGGACGATGACCTTTATGTTTTCCCAAAGCGCATTCTGCTTCTTCTCAACTTTTTCGGACACGCAGGCATCTTCCTTCAACACGGCAATTGGCCTCTCTCTAGCTGCTTCATCGGCTCGCGGCAATGCCGACGCTCAATAAACCCGCTGTTAGCGGGCTCCTGCGGCGATTTCCGGGCAGGCTTCGATGATGACGAAAGCTTGAGCATAGGGGTGGTCGTCGGTGATCGTCAGGTGGATGATCGCCACATGTCCATCCGGCAACAGCGCCTTGAGACGTTCCTCGGCGCCACCGGTCAGCTTCATCGTCGGCTTTCCCGATGGCAGGTTTATGACACCCATGTCCTTCCAGAACACGCCCTCGGCAAGCCCGGTGCCGAGCGCCTTGGAACAGGCCTCCTTGGCAGCGAACCGCTTGGCATAGGAGGCGGCGCGATTGGCGCGGCGATCCGAACGGGCGCGCTCGACATCCGTAAAGCAGCGATGGGTGAAACGCTCGCCGAACCGCTCGATGGATTTTTCAACCCGCGTGATGTCGATGAGATCGCTGCCGATGCCGATGATCATTCTTTCCAACCTTCCGCCCATTCGCCGCCGGCGCCACATGCCGCCGGCAGCTGTCCAATATCGTCAAACGCTTGAAATTTCGTCGGGATAACGCAGCTGGCTTCGCGCCCGCTCCAGAAGCCGCAGGTGCCGGCGGCGCTGGAAGCTGCGCACGGCAAGGAATGCCAGACCATACAGGAGGGTGGAACTGACGGCGGCGAACGGAATGGCGCCAACCAGCATCGGCTTCAGCACCGGTTCCCAAAGCTGTGCGAAATCCAGGCTTTCGAACAGGGCGGCGAGGTCGATGTGGCTCTTCTCACCGTTCGTGCCGAGAATCCACTTGCCCGTCTCCCAGGTGAGAGCCGAAATGACCGGGAACGTCGCGGGGTTGCTGACAGTGGTGCCGAGAGCGGCGGCAACCAGGTTTCCGGCAAGCAGATAAGAAACGATGATCGCCAGGACGAGATGAAAGCCGAGGAACGGGGTCCAGGACAAAGCGATCCCGCAGGCAAAGCCGGTGGCGATCGAATGGGGCGACGCGCTCAGCCGCAGCAATCGCATCCGGAAGTAGCGGAATGACCGCGTAAAACCTTTGCGGGGCCAGAACAACTCCCGCAACTTATCGGACAATCGGGCAGGCTTGCGGCGTCGAAAGAGCATGGCGCACATTTAGTGCATTACGGTCCGACATGACAAGACCACACCTGCCGCGCGGTTGCCGAGGCAACCACGCCTTCCCATGACGCAGCCGCATGGCTGGCATCATGCAATCGATGGATCTCAGAAGCCGCGACGGAACAGGCCGCGATCGACCTGGCGCTGGCGGTATTCGAGATCGACACGGTCGCCGGCACCGTTGAGATATGCCATCTCGCGTTCTTCGACGCTGGGAACGCGCAGGGCGCGGGCGATTTTCTTGATTTGACCGAACATGACGTGGTCCTTTCCTTCGTTCTCTTCGATGAGATGAAGATAGGCCCTGCATCGCCTTTTTACTAATGTTGCATCGCACAATCAGCCATGCATGATACGCATGCCCTGGCGCTCAGATCGTCATTTTTCTGCCCATTTCAAAGGCATTTGCCAAACAACATGGCCACAAAGGGGTAAAACCGGCAGCAAGCAGGGACAGGCCGACCACGACGGGCCGGGCAGCAGTCTGCCGCCCCGGCCCGTTTACGGGAAAAGGGATCGTTTCAGTCGAAAATGCGCTTCACCGTGGCGATGCAGTCGAGGTCCTTGAGCTGCGCCAGCAGATGGTTCAGCTGGCGCAGGTCCCAGACTTCGACATCGACGGCCATCTCGGTGAAGTCGGTGGCGACGCCGATCATCGTCAGGCCGCGAATGTTGACGTCCAGCGTCGCGATGGTCTGCGCCACCTTGGCCAGCGTGCCGGGTTCGTTCAGCGCGTTGATCATCAGCCGCGCCATGAAGCGCGACTTGTTGGCCTCGTCGAGATCCCAGCGAATGTCGATCCAGCTTTCCGGTTCGTCGTCGAAGCGCTGCAGCGCCGGCGCCTGGATCGGGTAGATGGTGATCCCCTTGCCCTTCTCCATGATGCCGACGATGCGATCGCCGGGAACGGCGCCGGAGGGGGAGAAATGCACCTCGGCATTGCTGGTGATGCCGCGGATCGGCAGGACGTCGAGGTCGCCGCCGGCCTCGTCGCCGATCTGCGAACGGTCGAGGTCGGCCTTGGTCTTCCCGGGAATGCGGAAGACCATGCCGGAGGCGCTGCGCATGTTGAACCAGCCTTCATCACTGTTCGGCTTGACCGTGACGCGCTCGTCCTGGTGATCGGGAAAGACCGCCCGCAGCACGTCGAGCGACGAAATCTCCCCGCGTCCGACGGAGGCGATGGCATCCTCGACTTCCTTGCGTCCGAGCCGGTGCAAAGCGGGCTTCATGACATCCTTGGAAAAGACCTTGCCGGCCCGCTCGAAAGTGCGTTCGAGGATGCGGTGGCCGAGGCCGGCATATTGCTTGCGGATGGCCATGCGCGTCGCGCGGCGGATGGCGGCGCGCGCCTTGCCGGTGACGACGATTTCTTCCCAGGCGGCCGGCGGTACCTGCACGCCGGAGCGGATGATCTCCACTTCGTCGCCATTGGCGAGTCGCGTCACCAACGGCATGATCCGGCCGTTGATCTTGGCGCCTACGGTGGTGTCGCCGATATTGGTGTGGACGGCGTAGGCGAAATCGATCGGCGTGGCGCCGCGCGGCAGGGCGATCAGCTTGCCCTTCGGGGTAAAACAGAAGACCTGGTCCTGGAAGAGTTCGAGCTTGGTATGCTCCAGAAACTCTTCGGGACTGTCGCCCTCGGCCAGGGATTCGATGGTGTGGCGCAGCCACGAATAGGCATTGCTTTCACGCGACAGCAGATCGCTGTCGCCGCCCGTCGCGCCGTCCTTGTAGAGCGTATGCGCCGCGATGCCGAACTCGGCGATCTCATGCATGCGCCGGGTGCGGATCTGCAGTTCGATACGCTGGTTGGACGGGCCGACGATCGTCGTGTGGATCGAGCGATAGTCGTTCTGCTTCGGTGTCGAGATATAATCCTTGAAACGGCCGGGCACGACGCGCCAGCGCGTGTGGACGATGCCGAGCGCCCGGTAACAGGCCGGGATATCGTCGACGATGATACGGAAACCATAGACGTCGGAAAGCTGCTCGAAGGAGAGCGACTTCGACTGCATCTTGCGGAAAACCGAATAGGCCTTTTTCTGCCGCCCCTTGACGAAGGCGTTGGTCAGGCCGTTGGCGACCAGGAGATCGCGCAACTCCTCCTCGATCTTGCGGATCAGGCCTTCGTTGCGCGAAGAAAGCTCTTCCAGCCGCTTGGTGACGGTCTCGTAAGCTTCCGGGTTGATGTACTGGAAGGAAAGCTGTTCCAGCTCCTCGCGCATGTCCTGCATACCCATGCGGCCGGCGAGCGGCGCATAGATATCCATGGTTTCTTCTGAAATGCGGGCGCGCTTCTCCTGGTTCATATGCTCCAGGGTGCGCATGTTGTGCAGGCGGTCGGCGAGCTTGACGAGCAGCACGCGGACGTCGTCGGAAATCGCCAGGAGCAGCTTGCGCAGGTTTTCGGCCTGCTTCGCCTTCTTGGTGACGAGGTCGAGCTTCTTGATCTTCGTCAGGCCTTCGACAAGCGCGCCGATATCCTCGCCGAACAGTTCGTCGATTTCGGCACGCGTTGCGGTGGTGTCCTCGATCGTGTCGTGCAGCAGGGCGACGGCGATGGTCGATTCGTCGAGATGCAGTTCCGTCAGGATCGCCGCGACTTCCAGCGGATGCGAGATATAGGGATCGCCACTCGCGCGTTTCTGCTGCCCATGCTTCTGCATCGCATAGACATAGGCCTTGTTGAGCAGCGCTTCATTGGCATCCGGCTTGTATTTCTGAACGCGCTCGACGAGCTCGTATTGCCGCATCATCCAAAGCTACTCCGGGAGGAAATAAAAAACGCGCCAATCATAGGATTGGCGCGCGCCATTGCAACGCGAAAGAACACATAGTGGAATAAAGATTGACGATTAGTAATCGTCGCTCTTTTCCGGCGGCACGAGGCCTTCGATACCGGCCAGCAGGTCTTCTTCCGACATCTGGTCGAAAGTCAGCGTTTCCGGCAGATCGTCTTCCTCGTCGCCCTTGTCGGCGGCGGCAACGCCGCCCTGTGCGCCGATCAGCGACCCCGTATCGTGTTCCGGCTCGTCGATTTCCACATGCTTCTGCAGCGAGTGGATCAGGTCTTCCTTGAGGTCGTCGGGCGACAGTGTTTCGTCGGCGATTTCGCGCAACGCCACCACCGGGTTCTTGTCGTTGTCACGGTCGATGGTGATCGCCGCACCCTGTGAAATCAGGCGGGCACGATGGCTGGCGAGGAGCACCAGTTCGAAACGGTTATCAACCTTGTCGATGCAATCTTCTACTGTGACACGGGCCATTGCCTGTCCTTTACGGTCGAGTTTTCATGAATTAGCACGCCCGATACAATCAAAGTGCGGCGAATTCAAGTTTTTCCTGCAAGGGACCATCGCTTGCCCTGTCGCACAATTTATAGAGCCGGCACGCTTGCCGCGCAAATTCTACCCCCGGTTGCTTGGATTATCCTGAATCGTGCCCTAAATGAAAGATATATGAATAGTTCTTAATGTACATGAATTATTCCGTTCCGCGACCAAGCTATCGCCTCGGTTACTTGATGGCGGAACATATATCATTTTGCGCGAACGGGAATTGAAGCGCCATGTTTGACCCACGGGAAAAAATTGCTCTTTTTATAGATGGAGCAAATCTTTACGCAGCATCCAAAAGTCTTGGCTTCGATATAGACTATCGGAAACTACTGAAAGCATTTCAAAAACGGGGATATCTTCTTCGTGCATATTACTATACGGCCCTTATCGAAGATCAGGAATACTCATCGATCAGGCCGCTTATAGATTGGCTTGATTACAACGGTTACAAGGTCATTACTAAGCCTGCCAAAGAATTTACCGACTCCATGGGCCGCCGCAAGATCAAGGGCAACATGGATATTGAGCTTGCCATCGATGCGATGGAGCAATCCGAAACCGTCGATCACCTCGTCATATTCTCCGGTGACGGTGATTTCACAACTCTCGTGGAAGCCTTGCAACGCAGGGGACGCAAGGTCTCCGTCGTATCGACGATGGTAACACAACCGCCGATGATCGCCGACGACCTGCGCCGGCAGGCCGACCATTTCATCGACCTGATGAGCCTGAAAAGCGAGGTCGGTCGTGATCCTTCGGAACGGGCGCCACGCCCGGTGGACCCGCCCGACGACGAGCTGCAGTCCTGACCCCTCCCTCCCTTGGTGAAAAAGGTCCCCGCGAACAGGCGTCGGGAGAGACCAAGGCTGAAATTTGGCGAAATAATATAAGCAATTACATATATCGCCAGGCCGGCCCTGCTTATTATCAAAGATCAATAGTTGGGGCCGGTATTAACACCATTTTAAGGATAATTTAGCCAGAGTGAATTTGTGCACGGCGGTCGTCATCGGGCGTTGTAAATCCTTTTCTCATTCCGGGCGATATTGTTGATGAGCGGCCATATTTCGAAAAGCAAACTTCTGAACGACAGGATGGACTTTCTCGGCCTCGGGTCCGAGCAGAAAAGGGCGATTGCAGATATCGCACCCATCATCGTCGGCTCGCTCGACCGTTCGCTCGACCTTTTCTACGCTAAGGCGAAGACGCATCCGGACACGAAGAAATTCTTTGCCAATGAAGCCCATGTCCAACACGCCAAGAGCATGCAGAAGCAGCATTGGTCGCGGCTTGCCGGCGGCAAGATCGACGAAGGTTATGTCGATGCCGTTTCCGCCGTCGGCCGCACGCACGCACGCCTGGGCCTTGAGCCGCGGTGGTACATCGGCGCCTACGCACTTATCCTCGAGGAGATCATTCGCGCGATCATCACTGCGGAACTGAAAGGTTTCATGCTGGATCGCAAGGCCAAGAAAGTGGCGGGCGATATCGCCGTGACGATGAAGGTCGCCTTTCTCGACATGGACTATGGCATCAGCGTCTACCTCGAAGCTCTCGCCCAGGAGCGGCAGAAGGTCGAGGAAGAGCGCGTGCGGCTGGAAGCCGAACAGGAAGAGGCAATGCATGCGCTAGACAGCGCCCTCAACGGCCTGGCAGCCGGCGACCTCACCTCGACGATCAACCAGTCACTCGCCCCGCAGTTCGACCGGCTGAAATCGAATTACAACAAGTCGATCGCCAAGCTCGAAAACGCTTTCTCGGAAATCATCCGCGCCTCCAAGCTCGTCTCATCCAACACGAACGAACTTTCGGCGGCCACCGACGACATGGCCAAGCGCACCGAACAACAGGCAAGCTCGCTCGAACAGACCGCAGCCGCCATCGAGCAGATCACCGCGATCTCGCAGCAATCCGCCATGCGCACTCGCGATGCACAGGCGGTCGTGCGCAATTCCGCCGAAGAAGCGATCCGGTCCGGTGAAGTGGTCGGCCAGGCCGTCCAGGCGATGAGCGCAATCGAAACCTCATCGCAGAAGATCACCCAGATCATCGGCGTCATCGACGAAATCGCCTTCCAGACCAACCTCTTGGCACTGAATGCCGGCGTCGAGGCCGCCCGCGCCGGTGAAGCCGGGCGCGGGTTCGCCGTCGTCGCCCAGGAGGTTCGCGAACTGGCGCAACGCTCCGCCAACGCCGCCAAGGAAATCAAGTCGCTGATCGACAAGTCCTTCCAGGACGTGGTTCTCGGCGTTTCACTCGTCAACAAGACCGGCGAGGCGCTGACCAGCATCGGCCAGCAGGTTCACTCGATCAACGAACACATCACCGCCATCGCCTCGTCGGCGCAGGAACAATCGGCCGGCGTCAACGAGATCAACACCGCAATCAACAACATGGACCGGGTGACGCAGCAGAACGCCGCCATGGTCCAGGAAACCAACATGTCGACCCGCAACCTCACCGAAGCGAGCAATACGCTGGCACGCCTGGTGGCGAGCTTCACCGTTTCCGGTTCCGTGCGCTTCCAGGAAAACGGCGCGTCTTTCCAGCGCCGCTACGCCTGACCCGCTGCTTGCGTTTCGAGGCGGCAAGGTCAAGCCGCTTCGAAACGGATCGGCTGGGCACCCTGCCACAGCACCATCTTGCCCATTGCCTCCAGATGCTCCTGGCCGCTGATCACGGTCAGGAAATGATTGCCGGCGAGCGCGCCCATCTTGCTGGCAAAGGACGAACTGCCGTAGGCAAACAGCAGCTCCGTCTCGCTGTGACCGCCGGGATACAGCAGGATATCGCCGCGGGAGGGATGGCAGGTGTGGTTCTCGAAGCCGACACCAAAGGCGAAATCGCCAAGCGGCACCCAGACCGCCTCGCCGCTCCAGCGTGAATGGATCGTCTGGTTGTTGAACGGCAGGAAACTCTGAAAGACGCGGCAGGTTTCCGGCGCCTTTTCCAGTTCCATCCTGGCCATGAAAACATGCGGGCCGACCGTGATCTTGAGATTGCGCATCGCCGCCCTCAACCTGTCTTCAGAAGCCGCGACTTCTGGCGATTCCAGTCACGCTCCTTCTCGGTTTCGCGCTTGTCGTGCAGTTTCTTGCCCTTCGCCAACGCCAGTTCCAGCTTGGCCCTGCCCTTCTCGTTGAAATAGATCTTCAACGGCACCAGCGTCATGCCTTCGCGATTGATCGCGGCACGCAACCGGTTGATCTCCCGCTTGGACAGCAGCAGCTTGCGGCGACGGCGCGGCTCATGATTGAAGCGGTTCGCCTGCAGATATTCCGGCAGGTGCGAATTGATGAGCCAGATCTCCTCGCCTTCATCGGAGGCATAGGATTCGGCAATGTTGGCCTTGCCGTCGCGCAACGACTTGACCTCGGTGCCGGTCAGAACGAGACCGGCCTCGTAGGTATCGATGATCTCGTAGTTGAAGCGGGCCTTGCGGTTTTCCGCGACGATCTTGTTGACGGTGCGCTGGCTGCCTTTGGGGGCCATGGTGGATGATCCGATCACTCTGTCTCGATGCACTTGCCCCGCCGACGGACGGAAGGGCAAGTCTTCTATGTAAGACAAGGTGACAGGAATGTGAAGACGAAGCGGTGAGGCTTCGTCGTCGCGATCAGTTCAGCAGGCCGGCGTGGCGCAGGGCGGCATCGATCGCCGCTTCGGTCGCCGGCTCCAGCGTCGACAGAAGCGGCGAACGCACGGCACGGCTCATGCGCCCGAGCTTCGACAGGCCGTATTTTGCGCCGCAAAGGCCGGGCTCGAGGAAGATCGCCTTGTGCAGCGGCATCAACAGGTCCTGGAGTTCCAGGGCACGGGCATAATCACCGGCAAGCGTCGCCGTCTGGAACTCCGCACAGAGGCGCGGGGCGACATTGGCGGTGACGGAAATACAGCCGACGCCGCCATGGGCGTTGAAGCCGAGCGCCGTGGCATCCTCCCCGGACAGCTGCACGAAGTTGCGGCCACAGGTGATGCGTTGTTCCGATACCCGCTCCAGCTTGCCGGTCGCATCCTTCACGCCGATGATGTTGGAATGCGCCTTGGCAAGCGCCCCCATGGTTTCCGGCGACATGTCGACGACGGAGCGGCCGGGAATGTTGTAGATGAAGATCGGCAGCCTGGTGCTTTCGGCAATCGCGGAAAAATGCGCGATCAAGCCCTTCTGCGTCGGCTTGTTATAATAAGGTGTGACGACAAGCAGCGCATCCGCGCCGGCCTTTTCGGCATGCTGGCCAAGCTCGATCGCCTCGCGGGTATTGTTGGAGCCGGCCCCGGCGATCACCGGCACGCGCTTGTTGGCGGTGGCGATGCAGACTTCGACGACACGTTTGTGTTCTTCATGGGAAAGGGTCGGAGATTCGCCCGTGGTGCCGACCGGCACGAGGCCCTGGCTGCCTTCGGCGATCTGCCATTCGACATGCGCCGCGAAGGCATCTTCGTCCACAGCGCCCGTGGCGGTGAACGGCGTGACGAGAGCGGGAATGGATCCCTTGAACATGCATAACTCCTCGAGGCCGCGCCCATGCTTCGGCCGTATTCCATGATTAAAACTCGCGCACCATAAAGCGACAAACCTGCCTCGACAAGCGAAGAGACGGTCGATGTCGCGATTGGGGCCGAAATCAAAAGCGCGTGCACTGCCGGCCGGAAAACGGTCACCACGGAGACATGAGCAAAGTTTAATATTCGTGATAAGGTTTCGTTAACGGGGATCACGGTTAATGGAAAACAAAGGGTCATTGTTGCGAGTATCCCGGATGATCATAAGGTCCATCCTGACATTGTCGGCCGTCGGCGGCGGTATCGTCGCCTGGAATGTTTTTGCCTCCCCGCTCGAAAACAACTTCGTGCCGGTGCCGGAAAGCAAACCTTTCGAGGATATGGGCCTGATCACGCCGACACCGGAGACGACCGGCACCATTCCGCGGAATTCGCAGTTCACGCCCGCCAGCGCCGAACTGAAGGCCGGGCTCGACGCCCTGTCGAACAAGGACGCGGTGCGCGCCCTTGCCGTTCGCGACAGCCTGCCCAAGGCCTCGCTCGACCGGCATATCCTCACCTGGGCGATTGCCGTTTCCGGCCAGCGCGGCGTGCCGTCACGGGAAATCGCCGCCGCACAGCGCGAATTGCAGGGATGGCCGGGCCTGTCTCGCCTGCGCGGCAATTCCGAACGGGCGCTTTATGCCGAGAACCCGCCGGCAACCGACGTGATCGCCGCCTTCGGAAACACCACACCGGAAACGGTGGAAGGCAGCGTTGCGCTTGCCCGCGCGCTGGCCGCAACCGGACAGGCCGCCAAGGCCGGCACGCTTTTGCAGCGCCTCTGGGTCAGCGAGCCGCTCGACAAGGACTGGGAAGACCGCATCATCAAGGAATTTCCCGGCTTCCTCTCGGTTTCGACCCACAAGGCGCGGATGGACTACCTGATGTTCCGCAGCCACGTCGACCAGGCGAAACGGTTTTCCGAACTCGGCAAGGCACAATCGCTCTACAAGGCCTGGGCCGCGGTGATCCGCAAGTCGGCGAATGCCGGCGAACTGCTCGGCGCCGTCGATGCGAAATGGCAATCCGACCCCGGCTATCTCTTCGCGCGCATCGAGCTTTTGCGCCGCCAGAACAAATATGCCGAGGCTGCCGCCCTGCTGAAGCTGATCCCGGCAGAACGCGCCGCGCTGGTCAATCCCGGCGAATGGTGGACGGAGCAACGCATCGTCAGCCGTGGCCTTGCCGACCAGGGCAAATTCAAAGCCGCCTACCAGATCACGGCGTCGCATGTGGCCAGCAGCGCCACCGACGTCGTCGAGGCCGAATTCCACGCCGGATGGTACGCCTTGCGCGGTCTCCAGGATCCGGCGGCGGCGGCCAAACATTTCCAGCGGATCCTGCAGACATCCAACCGGCCGCTTTCGGCCTCGCGCGCCCTGTACTGGCTCGGACGGGCTGCCGAACAGGGCGGCCCGGGCAAGGCGGCCGATTATTTCGCCAAGGCCGCCGCCTATCCCAGCACGTTCTACGGCCAGCTGGCGGCGGCGCGGCTGGGCAAGAAGGGGCTGGACGTTTCCTATCCGAAGCCGAGCGCCGAGGACCGGCAGCGTTTCGAAGGCCGGGAGGCGGTGCAGGCGATTGACCGGCTGGAATCCGCCGGCCACGGCTGGCGGGCCGACAGCCTGTATCGCGCGCTGGCCGAGCAGATCGACAGCCCGGGCGAACTGGCGATCCTGTCCGCACGCGCCGAAAAGAGCCGCAGCCACCAGTTGGCGCTGCAGGTCGGCAAGCTGGCTTATAGTCGCGGCATCGAAGTCGCGGCCCTCGCCTTCCCGGTCGGCGTCATTCCCGACAGCGCCAACATCACCTCCTCCGGCAAGGCGCTGGCTTATGCGATTGCACGGCAGGAAAGCGCCTTCGATCCGGCTGCCGTTTCCCCGGCGAATGCCCGCGGCCTGCTGCAGCTCCTGCCAGGCACGGCCAAGAATGTCGCCGGGCGGCATGGCATCGCCTTTTCCAAGGACAAGCTGACCTCGGATGCCGGTTATAATGCCACGCTCGGTTCGCATTATCTCGGCGAGCAGATCGATGCCTTTGATGGCTCCTACATCCTGACCTTCATTGCCTACAATGCCGGACCGAAACGCGTGCCCGAATGGATTGCCCGTTACGGCGATCCGCGCGGCAAGCCGATCGACGAGGTCGTCGACTGGATCGAACGCATCCCGTTTTCGGAAACCCGCAATTATGTGCAGCGGGTGATGGAGAACTACCAGGTCTACAAGACCCGGCTCGGCCAAACAGCCGATATCGAGCACGATCTGCGCTACGGGCGATAGGTCTCGCTTTCCGAGCAACGCGAAGCCGTCTACATATTGCCGCTGTATCGACCGGATCGGCAGGAGGCATGGCACTTGACCCAGGATTACGAGAGCGGTTTTTCGTCGCGAACATTTCATACGCATGACGGCCTGAAACTGTATGCACGCGATTACGGCTATGACGATCCGAAGACGGCGGGCCGTACGCCCCTGGTCTGCCTGCCGGGACTGACGCGCAACTCCCGCGACTTTCATCAATTGGCGGTGCTTCTGTCGAGCCAGGGAGAACAGCCGCGGCGCGTCGTCAGCTTCGATTATCGCGGGCGCGGTTTTTCGGATTGGGACAACGACAAGAGCCACTACAATCTGCTGGTCGAAGCCGACGACGTGATCGCCGGTTGCGCCGCCCTCGGCATCGAAAACGCCGTGTTCCTCGGAACCTCGCGTGGCGGCCTGACCCTGCACCTGCTCGCCGGCATGCGCCCTGCCCTGCTGAAAGCCGTCATCCTCAACGATATCGGACCGGTCATCGAAGGCGCCGGGCTGGCGCAGATCAAGGCCTATCTCAACCGCGACGAAAAACCCCGGGACTGGCAGGACGCCGTAAAACTTCTGCAGGACATCCACGGCCGCGCCTTCACCGCGCTGACCGCGCAGGATTGGGTGGACATGGCCTATGCGATCTATGCCGAAATCGACGGCAAGGTGGTCGGCGATTTCGACCCGGCCATTGCGCAGCAGATGAAGGACCTCGATCTCAGTGCGCCGGTCCAGACGCTGTGGCAACAATTCGACGCCTTGACCACCGTTCCGCTGATGGTGATCCGCGGAGAAAACTCCGCACTGCTGTCGGAAGAAACCATCGACGAAATCCGCCGCCGTCATCCGCGCCTGACGGCACTGACGGTTGCCGGCCACGGCCATGCGCCGATCGTCCATCTGTCGGGCATCCCCGAAGCCATCCTCCGTTTCATCGGCGACCTGTAGTCCGCCGGCGAAAGGCACGAAAACACCACGACAATCGCCGCTCGCCGCCATGCCGGAGCAAGCAGGCTCGCATCGACCGCCATCACGGCTGCGAGACAAGATTTTTAGCAAATACGACGACTTCAACCGTGGCGGATATCGGTCCGATCAATATTTACTCATGAGTGCAAAACTTCATTTTTGACTGGAGGTCAAAAATGAACATCAAGAGCCTTCTTCTCGGCTCCGCTGCAGCCCTCGCTGTAGTTTCCGGCGCACAGGCTGCTGACGCAATCGTAGCTGCTGAGCCTGAGCCCATGGAATATGTCCGCGTTTGCGACGCTTTCGGCACTGGCTATTTCTACATCCCGGGCACGGAAACCTGCCTCAAGGTCGGCGGCCGCGTCCGCTTCGACGTCCAGGCTGCTGATTCCTACACCCCGAACAGCGACAACGGCTGGAACACCCGTTCGCGCGCTGAACTGTACCTCGACTCGGCCAGCGACACCGAATACGGTGCTCTGAAGACCCAGATCGTTGCCCGTTTCGACTTCGACGGTGACTACAACGACGGCCAGCACACCACCACCAAGCTGATCGCTGCCAACATCACCCTCGCCGGCTTCCTCGTCGGTCTGGCTGACTCGCAGTTCACGTCCTTCACCGGCTATGCTGGCGACATCATCAACGACGACGTGATTTCCTACGGTCAGTTCGAAGTTAACCAGATCAGCTACACCTATGACGGCGGCAACGGCTTCACGGCTGTTCTCTCGCTCGAAGACGATAGCCGCACCGGCGACGACTACATGGTCGACGTAGTCGGCGGTATCGGCTACTCCACAGGCACCTTCGGCTTCAAGGTCGTCGGCGGTTACGACGAAAGCGCTGAAGAAGGCGCGATCAAGGCTCGTTTGGACGGCAACTTCGGCGCTCTGTCGGCCTTCTTGATGGCTGGCTGGAACTCCGACGGCGACACCGTCAACAAGTTCGCAAACGGCGACTCGATCGGTCAGAGCTGGGGCGACTGGGCTGTTTGGGGTGGCGTAGGCTACTCGTTCAGCGACACGCTCGCTGCCAACCTGCAGCTCGCTTACACCGACAACGAGACCTTCGCAGCTGCTGCGAACCTGAAGTGGAACCCGGTTCCGGGCCTGCTGATCCAGCCGGAAATCACCTACACCAACTGGGATACGATCGACGAAGACCAGTGGAACGGCATGGTTCGCTTCCAGCGCACGTTCTAATCAGAACATTGGAGCCCGGCAAAACCGGGCTCCTTTCTTTTGTGCTCCAGTCTCTTGGTTTTTTGTTTTAGTAAGTCAAACGAGCGAAATACTAAGTAGACATTATCATAATCGACCCTTATTATCAGTATTGCTTCTAAAGTTGGAGCAAAATTGAGTATAATAGGGGCGCTTCACTGTTGCCAAAATTCCTGATACTCAGTCACTTTCTGCCTGACCCGAGTATTGGAGTTCGTTTTGGAAAATATTATTGCGCCACATGGTGGCAATGCAGATTACGTCCTTCCCGAAGACTTGCCCTACAATATTCGGTATAGGCTCCAGGGCTCGCCATCCGTCGGGGAGACGCGGCAAATATCCCTGCGTATTCTTTTTGAGAGATACGGGGATATATTGTGGGTTCCCGGTCGCCATAAATACACCGTGACGAATTTCATCTCCGAATTGCACGATCTGTTGGCCGAACCCAGTTTCTTTTCTTTCTCACAGAATATGCTCGATGAGTTGATCGGTCTGCTCCGCAAGCGGGGCAACAGCAACGCGACGATCAACCGTAAAATGGCGGCCTTGAGCAAATTGCTGCGAAAGGCCTACAAGATGAAGGATATCGGCAGCCTTCCGGAATTTACACGGGAAAAAGAAAAAGCCGGCCGGATACGTTTCCTCGATACCAACGAGGAGCAACGCATTTTCGACGGCATCGCCGTACATTCGGAAGCCTATTATCGCCTATGCATCTTCCTGGTCGATACAGGCGCCCGCCTCGGAGAAGCGATCGGACTGCGCTGGAACGACATCAGCGGCAGCCGGGTGACGTTCTGGGTGACTAAATCGGGAAGAAGCCGCTCCGTACCCCTGACGCAAAGAGCCAAAGACGTCGTCGATATCCCGAAGCAACGCCGCAGCGGCCCGTTCAGCGACATCGACCAGCAGCGCTTTCGCACCGCCTGGAACAGGGTCAAGCAGGACGTCGGCCTCGGTCGCGACAAGGATGTGGTTCCCCACGTACTGCGCCATACCTGCGCGTCCAGGTTGGTCCAGGGCGGCGTCGATATCCGGCGCGTCCAGACCTGGCTCGGCCACCAGACCCTGCAGATGACCATGCGTTACGCCCATCTTGCATCGCAGGATCTGGATGCCTGCGTCGCGGTTCTGGAAAAGATGTCGCAGAACCGTCCCGCACAGGACAACTGATTTTTCGTTTTTATCCGGCCGTCCACATCGACCGGAGGTCGGCTTGCCGTCTTCTCCGCCGAGCCTCGACCTGACGCTGCTGCCATCATCAACGTAGCAATCCTTCACCGCCCAGCCACCATTTTCCCAAGCGATCCGGAAAGCAAAAAGCCCGGCACGAGGGCCGGGCTTTCGGAAAATCTCTGAAAATTCAGAAGATTAGAACGTGCGCTGGAAGCGAACCATGCCGTTCCACTGGTCTTCGTCGATCGAATCCCAGTTGGTGTAGGTGATTTCCGGCTGGATCAGCAGGCCGGGAACCGGGTTCCACTTGACGTTCGCAGCAGCTGCGAAGACTTCCGAGTCGGTGTAAGCGAGCTGCAGGTTGGCAGCGAGCGTGTCGCTGAACGAGTAGCCGAGACCACCCCAAACGGCCCAGTCACCCCAGCCGATGCCAGCAGCAGCGCCGCCGAAGTTCGACGGAGCGAACTTGTGAACGACATCGCCGTCAGAGTTCCAGCCAGCCATCAAGAAGGCCGACAGAGCGCCGAAGTTGCCGTCCAAACGAGCCTTGATCGCGCCTTCTTCAGCGCTTTCGTCGTAACCGCCGACGACCTTGAAGCCGAAGGTGCCGGTGGAGTAGCCGATACCGCCGACCACGTCGACCATGTAGTCGTCGCCGGTGCGGCTATCGTCTTCGAGCGAGATAACAGCCGTGAAGCCGTTGCCGCCGTCATAGGTGTAGCTGATCTGGTTAACTTCGAACTCACCGTAAGCGATCACGTCGTCGTTGATGATGTCGCCAGCGTAGCCGGTGAACGAGGTGTACTGCGAGTCAGCCAGACCGACGAGGAAGCCGGCGAGGGTGATGTTGGCAGCGATCAGCTTGGAAGTGGTGTGCTGGCCGTCGTTGTAGTCACCGTCGAAGTCCCAACGGGCAACGATCTGGGTCTTCAGAGCACCGTATTCGGTGTCGCTGGCCGAGTCGAGGTACAGTTCAGCGCGCGAACGGGTGTTCCAGCCGTTGTCGCTGTTCGGCGAGTAAGAGTCAGCAGCCTGAACGTCGAAGCGGACGCGGCCGCCGACCTTGAGGCAGGTTTCCGTGCCCGGGATGTAGAAATAGCCAGTGCCGAAAGCGTCGCAAACGCGGACATATTCCATGGGCTCAGGCTCGGCAGCTACGATTGCGTCAGCAGCCTGTGCGCCGGAAACTACAGCGAGGGCTGCAGCGGAGCCGAGAAGAAGGCTCTTGATGTTCATTTTTGACCTCCAGTCAAAGTTACAATTGGGTTTGGGTTCTTTTGCTGAAGGACAGCATTCCCTGCCCCATTCCCGTTGATTCAGAAGACGGACGATCCACCGCCTGGCTTCTGACAGTGAAGATACAAAACGGTTCGGGCCGCGCAATCATCAACTTGTCATCTTCGCGACAATCCGCGTCTCTTGTCGCCGTCCTGTTGCCAAAACAACACAAAACGGCAAGAGACCCGCCACAAGACTTTATAAAGAGTTAAAAAACGCGTTGAATTTGAAGCGTTTCCGGCCACGGCACAACAGGACGGACGATCTTTTCCGGGCCATCCGGAGGTCATGAGCGGCGATTCCCGATTCTATCCGGACGCCGCGGGAGGGTACGCGGGAGCATGATTCCGGCGCGCAACACGTGAGAAGTCCGGCTCGGAAGCCGGACTTCATGACACTCGCCTTGAGGCGATCAGAAGCTGCGCTGGAAGCGAACCATGCCGTTCCACTGGTCTTCGTCGATCGTATCCCAGTTGGTGTAGGTGATTTCCGGCTGGATCAGCAGGCCCGGAACCGGGTTCCACTTGACGTTCGCAGCGGCTGCGAAGATCTCGCTGTCGGTGTAGGCGATCTGCATGTTGAGATCGAGGCTGTCGGAAATCTGGTAGCCGGCGCCGGCCCAGAGAGCCCAGTCGCCCCAGCCGATACCCTTCAGGCTGCCGCCGCCTGCCGGAGCGAAGGTGTGCACGACGTCGCCGTCCGAGTTCCAGCCGCCCATGACGAAAGCGGAGAAATCGCCGAACGTGCCGTCGACGCGCGCCTTGACGGCGCCTTCTTCGGCGCTTTCATCGTAACCGCCGACGACGCGGAACTGGAAGTTGCCGGCCTTGTAGCCGAGACCGCCGACGAGATCGACCATGTATTCGTCGCCGTCCTTGGAATCGTCCTGCACGGAAACGACGGCGCTGAAGCCGCTGTCGCCCTTGTAGATGTAGCTGATCTGGTTGACTTCGAACTGGCCGAAGGAAACCACGTCGTCGTTTGCCACGTCGCCGGCGTTGCCGGTGAAGTTGGTGAACTGCGAGTCGGCGAGACCGACGAGGAAGCCGGCGAGCGTGATGTTGGCGGCCATCAGCTTGGTGGTGGTGTGCGTGCCGTCGTTGTAGTCACCGTCGAAGTCCCAGCGGGCGACGATCTTGGTCTTCAGCGCGCCGTATTCGGTGTCGCTGGCCGAGTCCATGTAGAGTTCGGCGCGGCTCTTCGTGCGCCAGCCCGTATCGCTGTTCGGCGAGTAGGAGTTGGCAGCCTGAACGTCGAAACGAACGCGGCCGCCGACCTTGAGGCAGGTTTCCGTGCCCGGAATGTAGAAGTAGCCGGTGCCGAAAGCATCGCAAACCCGGACATATTCCATGGGCTCGGGCTCGGCAGCCACGATCGCGTCGGCAGCCTGTGCGCCGGAAACGACAGCCAGGGCTGCAGCGGAGCCGAGAAGAAGGCTCTTGATGTTCATTTTAAATCTCCAGTCATAGATGTCCGGACCCGTTATGCGGATCCTTCGCCCCAGGGCGGAATTTCGACCCACCCCACATGAAACAGCGAACCACCCCGGTTCGCCGCCGGCGCAGAGATCGTCCACGCGCCGGCAGAGAGCAAAAGATATTGTTGTCACAATTTGCACGCCGGCATCCGCTTGCAAGCCACTGTGGCAACAGCGCCACGATATTGGCCACAGGAGGGGCTTTTGTTACAGTTTCATGACAGAAGCTGTTATAATTCAGAGACTTACATCAACCAGGAAGAGAGCGGCCACAACCATCCGGGGCGGCACTTTCGACCCGGCGGCGTCATTGGACGGCACGGCTTCCGCCACACTGAAAACGACGCACCTACGGGCGAAATGCCGAAGACCAGCGGACACTGTCCGGGCGGCGCAATCCGTAATTGGTACTTTTATCAGACCAGTTTGATCTCGGCTCTTTGCTCAGCCACTGCGAGATGTCATCGGAAAGCTGCCGGCGCCGGCTGATATCGAAGAAAAGAGCAATCCTGCCGAATGTTTTTAAGAAACGCTTGCGACAGTATCATGAGCGCCCGGCTCCGGCACCTACAGGGTTTTTTCCGGCAAGAGACGTGACAGTGACCGTGGAATGGTTTAACTGGACTGACAAACAGTCCAGTGCTCGGCGGATCACATGATCAGTCCTCTCTCGCCCCTGCGCGAAACCATTCACAAGCAGACCGCGAAGGACATGATTCGCGACAAGATCGTATCGATGGTCGCTTCCGGCATCCTGCAGATGGGCGACGAACTGCCGAGCGAACGTGAACTGGCGACCATGCTGATGGTCAGCCGCGAAACGGTTCGCGGCGCCATCCAGCGGCTTGCCGGCGAAGGCGTGGTGCAGGTATCGCAGGGCGCGCGCACGCGGGTCGCGCGGGTCGATGTCGAGGTCGGCGCGCAACGAATAGGCGTAACCAGCCCGACGGCAATCAACGGTTACGGCCTGGAGGCCGTTCATTCCGCCCGGCTTCTCGTCGAAACCGCGGTCGTCGCCGATGCGGCGCGCAACCTCAGCGACGAAGACATCCAGCGGCTGGAGGATTCGATCACGGCGCAGGAACAGGCGGTCAAGGACCCGGTGCTGTTCCTGATCTGCGACCGGGAATTTCACCTGACCATCTATTACGCCTCGCAGAACCGGCTGCTGGCCGATTTCGTCGTGGACCTCTACACTTACATGCTGGATTACCGCCGCATCGCCATGGCGCAGCCCGGCGCCATCGAAAAAAGCCTCGAAGATCACCGGTTTATCGTGCGGGCACTGAAAATGCGCAATCTCGAAGCGGTCGCCGCCGCCTTTTCCGAACACATCCTGCGCATTCACGACACGACGCTGGCGGTCGACCAGGACGGTCGTCTCGGCGACGGCGAAAAAACGACGGCCTGACGTTTCCAAGCGAGATTTTTTCGATCCGCATCGCAAGCAGGCGCCCGACACGCCAGCTCAGGACGCAAAACCGCCGTGCTCTACTGCTTCAATAGCTTCGAATTGCAGACGCCCCTCCCCCGCAGAGAAGGATCGCCCCTTGAGCTTTCGACCTCCCCGACTGTCCGACCGGTCCTCGGCATCGCAGAGCGGCCTGAACATTCTGGAATATGAACTCCTGGCCGAACGCGCCGATTCGCTCGGGCGTCATGGTCGGAAAGTCGAAGCTGCGCTTGAAAAACTGCAAGGCTGGCTGCCGCAAGGCAAGAACGCTGTCGATCGCGAAGCTTTGCTGAACGATGCGGCCGACGCGGTTTGGGCATTTTTCGTGCAGCGCGAGATCTGCGGGCTGCGCAATGGCCGGGATGTCATCCAACGTTACGGCATTCCGGGCGAAGTGCTGGCAAGGCTCGGCGCGTCGCGAAAATAGGCGAAAGTACCGTCAGGCGGACTGCACCGCCGCAACAGGAAACTGGCTTTCGAACAGGCGCAGAAGCGTCGTCATTTCCCGGGCGGTGCCGTGGCGCAAAAAAACCGAAAGGCAGCGGAAGGCGACCCTGGTTTCATCGCTGCTGGCGTGTCGCTGCATCAACTCTTCAACAGCCGAATCCAGCGTCAGATGATCCGCAATCGCCAAAATGCCCTCCATGATTCGCCGCATTTCCAGATTCTAGGCTTTGGCCTCAGAAACAGTCAATCAATCATATTGTAATGCGGGAACAACTGCTTTCCACGCAATTTCCCGTCACAGCCGACCCGGCCCTTCCGCACTCAGAAAAAGGCCAAAAGCAACAGGACGACAGAAAACGGGACAAAAAAACAAACCGCGAAGCGCTTGAATTGCTTCATCCGCAGGGCTCGCCCACCTTCCCAGTCATATGCCATTCGATGCTCCGAGCACAATTACAGTCCGCTACCTAATACGGGCACCTTTTCCGTAGCTTACCAAATTTCGCTTCCGGCCGGTTTCCAGCCCGCAACTCCACGACACAGATCAATCATCGGCGCACACGACGCGCCTTATTCTACGGAACCCGGTTCTTGTCCCAGATACCGTTGAAGCTCTCGACGGCGGCGGCCCCCATCGGCCGGCCGAAGAAATAGCCCTGCAGATGGTCGCATCCCTTTTCGATGAGCCACCGCGCCTGCTGTTCGGTTTCGACGCCTTCGGCCGTCACCGCCATGCCGAGACCGTGGGCGAGGCCGATGACAAAATCGACGATGGTGCGGCTGTTTTCGTTCTCGATGAGATCGGAGATGAAATATTTGTCGATCTTGATGTAGTCGAAGGGGAAATTCTTGAGATAGGACAGCGACGAATATTCCGTACCGAAATCGTCGAGCGCGATGCGTATGCCCAAAAGCTTGAGGATGTTGAGGATATCGAGATTGTTGATCGTCCGTTCGAGCAACACCGATTCGGTGATTTCCAGGATCAGCCGTTCCGCCGGAAAACCGATGGCATCCAGCGTCTGGGAAATGCTGTCGGTCAGGTCTGCCGACAGGAACTGCGCGGGGGAGAGATTGACGGCAATGGACTGGTGCTGGGGCCAGTTCAGGGCGTCCGTGCAGGCCTGGCGTAGCGCCAGAACACCGATCTCGGGCATCAGCCCGTCCGCTTCGGCGATGGGGATGAAGGTCACGGGGGGAACCAGCCCGAAAACGGGGTGGCGCCAGCGCAGCAGCGCCTCATAGCCCGCAATCGACCTTCCGGCCACGATCGGCTGATATTCCAGGAACAGTTCTTTGCGTTTCAACGCCAACCGCAGATCACGGCGAAGCGTCTGATGGTCGTCCATAGCTGTAAAACCCCTGCGCGGCCATTCTTGTTTGTCGTTGGCAACAGTCGCGCTGTGCAAGATTTTATGGTCCACGGCGCGAAAGATAGCGGAAACTCGTTAACGAGAATCCTGCCCGCGATACGCGGTATCGACAGCATTCATTGTGATTTTGGGTTGCATGCGCCGATTTCAAGGGGTTTGAGCCAGAAAGGCCCCGTCCACATGCGGAGTTCCGGCAACGAAGGTTAACACTTCATCGGCCACCGTCCGGAAGGGATGCCGGACTTCGCAAGGAAGGCGGCAGCGTCTGTATGCCGCCGCCCTCATCTTCGAGACATCAGGCTTGCCGCCCGGATACAAGGCGCCGATCAGGCGGCCTTCACCACCGCATCGAGAGGCAGTTCGACATCGATCTCCAGCACGGAGACGTTTTCGTCGCGGTCCATCTTGACGCAAACCTTGTCCTGATCGACCTGCACATGCCTGGCGATCACCGCGAGGATCTCTTCGCGCAAAAGCGATACCAGATCCGACCCCGCCGGCGAACGTTCGTGCGCCAGCAGGATCTGCAGGCGTTCGCGGGCCAGGGGAGCCGACCGTTGCTTGCCGAAGAAGCGGAGAAAACTCATGCTGCCCTCCGTCCGAATATCTTGCCGAACAGGCTGCGCCGGTCGCCGGGAATGGCGATCGGCACGGGCTCGCCGGTCAGCCGGCGCACAGCATCGAAATAGGCCATGGCTGGGGCGCTGCGATTGTCGGCGAGCGTCACCGGAGCGCCGATGTTGGAGGCGCGCAGCACGTCGGTGCTTTCCGGAATGATGCCGAGAAGCGGGATGGACAGGATTTCCAGCACGTCGTCAACCTTCAGCATGTCGCCGCGATCCGCACGCATGGAATCGTAGCGGGTGAGCAGCAGGTGCTTTTCCATGCGCTCGCCCAGTTCCGCCTTCAGCGTCTTGGAATCGAGCAGGCCGATGATCCGATCGGAATCGCGCACCGACGAGACTTCCGGGTTGGCGACGACGATCGCCATGTCCGCATGCCGCATCGCCAACGTCGCCCCGCGTTCGATGCCCGCCGGGCTGTCGCAGATGATCCAGTCGAAATGCTTCTTGAGGTCGTTGATGACGCGTTCCACGCCTTCCGGGGTCAGGCTGTCCTTGTCGCGGGTCTGCGAGGCGGGCAGCAGGAACAGCGTTTCCAGCCGCTTGTCGCGGATCAGCGCCTGCGGCAGCTTGGCATCGCCCTGGATAACGTTGACCAGGTCGTAGACCACGCGGCGTTCGGCGCCCATGACGAGGTCGAGATTGCGCAGACCGACGTCGAAATCCACGACGACCGTCCGCTCGTTTCTCTGCGCCAGCGCAGCGCCGATTGCGGCCGTCGACGTGGTCTTGCCCACCCCGCCCTTTCCTGATGTTACGACGACGACTTTTGCCATCTTGCGCTCCTGTTTGCTGGCCGGCTTCCGGCTCAGATAAGTTTCTCTGCCATGATTGCTTCGCCTTCGAGCCAAAGCTGCACTGCTTTTCCGCGAAGGTCGGGGGCCAGATCATCGGCCGTCTTGTAAATTCCATCGATGGCCAGAAGCTCGGCTTCGAGCTTGCGGCAAAAAATCCGCGCCGAGGCGTTGCCGACCGAACCGGCCAGCGCCCGACCGCGCAGGGCACCATAGATATGCACCGAACCGCCGGCGATGACCTCTGCACCCGAGGACACCGAACCGATGACCGTCACATCCCCTTCGGGGAAGATCAGCGACTGGCCGGAGCGGATCGGCTCGCGGACGATGATCGACGGCGTCGGCATGCGGACTTCGGCCACGACCGGCGTCGGCGGCATCACTTCCACCGTTTCGACCACCGGTTTCTGGGCTGTCGCCTCGACCTCGAAATCGGATGCAGGCCGGCCGCCCTTCATTGCAGCGGGCATGCCCGGCCCTAGAAGCGAAGGACGTGCGCCCTCGATGCCCATGATCCGGACGTTCCGCTTTCCAAGCTCCTCGATCAGTTCTTTCAATTGCTTGCGGTCGATCGTCAGGTCCGTGACATCGAGAACCACGGGCCTGTCGAGAAAGAATCCGGCCGACCGCGCGGCCAGATCGTCGAGCCGGACCAGCCACTGATCGAGGGGGAGATCCGGTGAAAGAACGACCGCGAGGAACGACCGACCCTTGATCCGGATGGAGCGGGAATCTGTTAGCACTTTGGTGATCTACGTTAATTTTTCGTTGCTTAGGTCTAACTCGCGGATGGTTAACAAATGGTTAATCCGCATGCCGCGAAGGCACATGCCGGAGGTGGCGGCGACGCATTTCCCGGCCGGCCGGGCCGGCGCAAACTGTCATTCCACGTCAAAACCGCGCTGTGGAAAGAGGAGACCGCACATTCGCCATCGAGAGATTTTTTTGCGTCGGCTGTGACGGATCGCCGAAGAATCGACGCCCTCAAGCATCGTTGGGCGGCCGGCGAGCCTTCATGGCTTTCGTTGCGCGGAAATGCGGAGGCTTTATTGACCCGCGAGGGATCAAAACATGGTGTTGTCATTGGCCGCCGTTTCCGGCACGGCCTGGATCACGTCCCAATGCTCCACGATCTTGCCGTTCTGGACGCGGAAGATATCGACGACCGCCTGCCCCCGGTCGTCAGGTCCCTCGTTCGAATGAACATGCAGATAAACGAGATCCCCGTCGGTCGCACTTCGGACAATCCGCGTGCGCGAGTGCGGATTGTCCTTGAAGTAGCCCGTGAAGAAGGAGACGAACGGCGCCTTGCCATCTGGCACCTGCGGATTGTGCTGGATGTAATCCTCCGCAACGACCTGCGCCGCTTCGGCTGTCTCATGCCTGTTGAAGAAGCGGTCGTAGAATTCGAGTACGAGCGCCCGGTTGGCTTCTTCCGCCGCAAGGTCGCGCGATGCGGGTTGCGCAAAGGCCGGGCTTATCGAAAGGGCGAGAACAAAGCTTCCGGCGAGGACGAGAACTCTTCGAAAGGAAATCATTGCATTTCTCCTGTTTATGATCGGTATCTTACGTAAAGCGCTGGCAAGAGTAGGATCGCTTTTCGGGGCCGCCCACGAGCGCGATCTTTTTGGCGTTGCAGGCAGTCGCCGCGACGGTGCGCCGCCGGTTCGAGAGCTCCTTGAGGATAGGTATCCGGCCTGTCCGGACACGCCTTTCAGAGCGGCGCTGCTCACGGCGACCCCCTTGGTCCCGTTTTGGTCCTTGATCTAAATAGTAGACCATGCAGCTCAGGTATAGTAACCAGACTGGCCCCACAAGGAGTCATTTTCAGGCGAGCAGGTCACGCCACGATGACTGAAACCGGAAAAGAGAAAGCGATCACCATGCCCGAAGCGGAAAACAATACCTTCGACCAGCCCTGTCCGATCCGCGATGTCCTCGATAGAATCGGCGATCAATGGAGCTTGCTCGTCCTCGAAGCCCTCGGCACGGGAAGGATGCGTTTCAACGAACTCGGTCGGGAGATCGGCGATATTTCACGCCAGATGCTGTCGCGCACCCTCAGGCGGCTGGAACATGACGGCCTCGTCGACCGCACCATATTCGCCGAGGTGCCCCCGCGTGTCGAATACGCCTTGACGGATCTCGGCAGGTCGTTCCTTGGGCCTATGCAGGTGCTGGTCAAATGGGCCGACGACAACCATCAGGCCATCTGCAACGCGCGCCTGCGCATCAATAAGCATGATGGATCGCAACCTTGAACGACGGATCGTGAAGCTTGAAAAGGAAAAGCTGCTGGCCGTTGAAAAGCTTTCCGGGATGGTCTTAAGGCTGGCCTTTGCCGAGCGTCCGGCATATTCGCGAAATACAGGATTTCGAACACCAAAACCACCTTGCCATTCAAGGTGTGAGGCGACTTTTACGGGGGTGAAAGTAATATGGCGGAGAGGAAGGGATTCGAACCCTCGATACCGTTCCCGGTATACGCCCTTAGCAGGGGCGCGCCTTCGACCACTCGGCCACCTCTCCGTCGCCGGTTTGACTAAGTGGTTTGCCCTGGCAGATCAAGCCCTTTTTTGGATTTGTGACGCTTTTTCCCATCTGGTTCGGCCCCGAATTTTCCCGCAAACGCATAGGAACGAAAAGTCAGGCTGGGGGCTCTTGCGGGATATGATGCAACCTCCTTGTCGCGTGGTGGCTTTCTCCTGGCGAGCGTTGTGGGTATGGTGATCGGCCTCTATCGACTCTCCTTCGAAAAGCTGCTTGAATGCCGCGCTGTGAGGCTGCACATCGGTCCTGTTGAATGTGAGGGGGTCAATGGTTTACGATTGGAGCGGAACACGCACGCGACGTGTCCATCATTTCAAGATTGGGTTGATCTGTTTGGCGGCCGTAACCATGCTGGCTGTCCCGCTGTTTATCACGATCAGCTGATCCGCGGATAAAGCAGGCGGCTGCGAACATAATTTTCGCCGACGATTTCTCCCGCCACGTCTTCCGCGCGTTGCCGCTCGACCGGGGACCGGACGAAGCCGCTCAGGACAACATACGATCCGACAACGGAAACGGTGATCGCCGACGCGTCGATATCGTAGGCAGCGGACAAGGCATTGCTGACAGCTGCGCCGACGGCTTCATGGCCGTGGTCTTGTCTACCGAAAGAAGCGTCGTCGGAGCCGGAAAATCGGATAACCATGCTGCCTCCTCTCAGACGGCACAAGGTGCCGGCTACGGCACGTTCATGACATCGAGGTGTTGACGTTTCTGCAGCACAGGGGCCGGTCCGGGCGGCTCCATGCCGCAGCATGCCGATGGTTAACGCCCGGCAAGGCAATCGGTTCAAAGAGAACGGGATCCGGGCGGCCGGAGCCGCCGTCTCTTCAGGCAATCAATAGCTGCTCGAAGAGCCTCCGCCGCCGTCCCTGCCGGTAAAGGAGCTGGCAAGGCCACGCAAAGCGGCGGAAAAGGTGGTCACATCCGTACCGACCGCCAGCAGGTTGGCGCCGACATCCCTGTAATGGCGTGTGACCGTCTCGTCGAGCGTCAGGATGCCGGCGGCCTTGCCGGCGGCGCGGATGGTGCGGATCGCCTTCTCGACCATCGCGCGCACCTCCGGCGCATCGGCCTGGCCAAGCAGGCCCATGTCGGCGGCAAGATCCGCCGGGCCGATGAAGACGCCGTCGACGCCCTCCACCGCGGCAATGCGTTCAAGATCCTCCATCGCCGCACGGCTTTCGGCCTGCACCAGCAGGCAGACCTCGGCATTGGCCGTCGGCACGTAGTCGGGCACGGTGTTGAAGAAGGATGCCCTTGCGATCGCCGCACCGACCCCGCGGACGCCTGCGGGCGGATACCGCGTGGCGCGCACGAGCTCTTCGGCCTGCTCGGCGCAATCGACCATCGGCACGAGGATCGTCCGGGCGCCGATATCGAGCAGCTGCTTGATCACCCAGGTCTCGCCGATCGGCGCGCGCACGGCCACCTCGACCGGCAGGCCTTCGAGAACCTGCAGCTGCCGCATGATGCTGCGCACGTCGTTCGGGCCGTGCTCGCCGTCGATGACGAGCCAGTCGAAACCGGCGCGGCCGGCGATTTCGGCGGCATAGGCATCGGCCATTGCGAGCCAAAGGCCGATCAGCGGGCGGCCGTCCTGCATGGCGGCCTTCAGGCCATTGCTGGGTGCGGGCATGGGAAATCCTGTTATGCGAGAAATTGTTTCAGGTCGGTCGCCGGATCGGCAAGCAGCGCCTTATCCGGCGTGATGCCGCTCTCGATCATCTTCTTGCCGGCGACATAGGCGCGGGCATCGTTGATGGCGTCGACGGCGATCAGTTCGCCTGCCTTGAAGTACCAGACGGAAGCGCTGCCTTCACGGGCGCCGGTACGCAGCAGCGTTTCGTCGTAACCGAGGTTAAAACCGGCGATCTGCAGCTTGACGTCGTACTGGTCGGACCAGAACCAGGGTTTCGGCTCATAGGGCGCCGAGCCACCGGCCATCAGCGCTGCGGCAGCCTCCGCCTGGTCGACGGCGTTCTGCACCGATTCCAGGCGGATGCGCATGCCGTTCCACGGCAGCATGGCGCAGTCGCCGATCGCATAGATCGCCGGGTCGGAACTGCGGGCGAATTCATCGACGACGATGCCGTTGGCGACATCGAGACCGGCCTCCTTCGCCAGCTGGTCGTTCGGCGTCACGCCGATGCCGGCAATGACGAAATCCACCTCGATCACCGAACCGTCGGAAAGCTCCGCCGCCGAGACATGGCCGTTCGTATCGATCAGCTTCGTCAGGCCCACCCCTTCGCGGATGACCACGTCATGACCGAGATGGATGGTGCGCATGATATCGGCCGTTTCCTTGGCCGCGACGCGCTGCAGGATGCGTTCGGCCATTTCGATGACCGTCACCTCCAGCCCGAGATGGCGGGCGACGGCGGCGGCCTCCAGGCCGATATAGCCGCCACCGATGATCAGCAGGCGACGGCCGGCGCGCATCTCGCCGGTCAGGAGATCGGCATCGCGCTTGTCGCGGGCGACGTAGACACCGCGCAATTCGCCGCCGACGCTGGCCGGCAATTGCCGCGGCGTGGAACCGGTGGCCAGCGCCAGAGTCTCGTAGTCGAGCCGCGAGCCGTCCTGCATCACCACCTGGCGCTGGTCGCGATCGATCTTTTCCACCCAGGTCGAGAGGCGCACCTCGACGTCATTGTCGTGAAACCATTGCTCCGGCCGGAACAGCAGGCGGTCGAAACTCATTTCGCCCAGCAGGTATTTCTTCGAAAGCGGCGGCCGCTGATAAGGAAGGGTTTCCTCGATGCCGACCATGGTGATCGGTCGCGTGTCCTTCAAGGCCCGAAGTTTTGCGGCAAGCGCGAACGCTGCCTGCCCTGCCCCGACGATAACCAGTCTGCCTGCCACGTGTTCCTCCCTCCGGCACTTGCCGGACATATCCGCTCCGGCTGCCCGTTCCCCTTGATCGAATCCGATTTGGTGTTTTGCAAGACAGCCGCCGCAAAGGCGTAGCGGCAAGGTTCGGCGCGGTCAACGCCCGGCTGCGGTATTACCGGTGCCAAAGCGCGCCGCGCTCTTCCGGTTTGGCGGTCCGGCTTTGCCGCTTGGTCTGCACCAGTCACCATCGCAAACCGCAGGGCATTCTCCAGAAACAGACTTCAAAAGCAAACAGCCCGGCCGCAGGGTGGCCGGGCTGTTCGAAATGCGAGGCAAGCCGTCGTCAGGACTTCTGGCCGGACAGCTTGTCGATGGCATTCTGGGTGGCAACACCGAAATCGCCGTCGACCGGACCGGAATAATAGCCCTTCTCCTTCAGAAGGCGCTGTACTTCCTTGCGGAACTGGGCGGAGAAGTTTCCGGGATAAGTCTTCATCTCGTCACGCTTCGAGGGTTCTCCGCCCTCGACGCTCGCCACGGCCCAGCGGGCGGCCTGCTTGGCATCGGCGCGCGTCCCCAGACCCTGGTCGTAGAGGCGGGAGAGGTTGCCCATGGCATAGGCGTTGCCGCCGTTGGCCGCATCTTCGTAGAGACGGCGGGCTTCGTTAAAGTCCTGCTTCACGCCGTTGCCGCTTTCATACAGCCAGGCCAGCGAGGCGATGGAGTAATAATCGTTCTCCTTGGCGGCCAGTTCGTACCAGCGGCGCGCCTCGTTGAAGTCGATGGCGGTGCCGAGACCGTTCTGCACGGCATATCCCATCGAGGACATCGCGTTCACGTCACCGGCATCGGCGGCCTTGCGGTACCATTCCAGTGATTTCGCATAGTCCTGCGGCAGGCCGACGCCTTCGCGATGCATCCAGCCCAGCGAAGCCATGGCGTTGGCGTAACCCTGTTCGCCGGACAATGTATACCACTTGGCAGCTTCGTTGACGTCCTTCGTCACGCCCGCATATCCCTCGCGGTAGACCCAGGCGATCGAAGCCTGCGCATAGGCATTGCCGGCTTCGGCCGCCTTGCGGAACATCGACATGCCCGCATCGGTATCCTGCGCGCCATCGGTGCCGTAGATCGAGAACCAGGCAAGGTTCGTCAGTGCGTACAGGTTGCCCGCATCGATGGCCTGCTGGTAGGCACGCCGTGCTTCGGGATAATTCTGCGCCGAGTCGTAGGCACGGCCCAGCATGTTCACCAGCATCGAATCGCTCGGATCATCGGAAATGGCCTGCTTGCAGGCAGGAATGGCTTTGCCCGTGTCGATCTTTGCAAACAACACGCCGTTGAAACCGGGCTGGGAATTCGGCTCTCCCGCAAGTTCATAGCACTGCTTCACGGATTCGCTGGAACTGGTCGTTCCCGAAGACAGCAATGAACTGCTGGTGGATACCGTGCTGCTGCCGGTGGAAGCCACTTCGGTACGACCGGCGGCAAGCGCATCGAGAGCCGCTGCCGTCGAGCTGCCGAAGATGCCGTCGAGAGAACCGCTGAAAAGACCGCGTTCCTTCAGCAGGCCCTGCAGCTCCTTGCGGAACTCTTCGGTAAAGTTTTCGGGCTTCTGCTTGAGTTCCGTCAGCTTGTCGGCATCCTTGCTTTCGACCGCGGCCACGGCCCAGCGAACGGCCTCCTTGGGATCGGCCTTGGTGCCGAGACCCCAGTCGTAGAGCCGGCTCAGATTGCCCATGGCATAGGTGCTGCCGGAATTGGCAGCCTTTTCATACCAGTAGCGCGCCTCGATATAATCCTGCTTCACGCCGTTGCCGGTGTCGTAGAGCCAGGCGAGCGACGCCATCGAATAGGAATCGTCGGCCTTGGTGCCCTTTTCATACCAGGCCTTGGCCTCGGCATAATTCTGCGCCGTGCCGAGACCGTTCTGGTAGGCGTAACCCATCGAGGAGATGGCGTTGGCATCGCCACGGTCCGCCGCCTGACGGTAATAATCCAGCGACTTGACGTAATCCTGGGTAACGCCCACGCCTTCGCGGTAGAACCAGCCCATGCTCGCCAGCGCGTTGGCATTGCCCTGGTTGGCGGCCTGGCCGTACCATTTCAGGGCTTCGGCATAATCCTGCGTCACGCCGCCGTAGCCTTCGCGATACAGCCAGCCGAGCGATGCCTGGGCGTAATGATTGCCGGCGATCGCAGCCTTTTCGAACATCTGGCGGCCGGCCTCGACATCGAGCGTGCCGTCGGTGCCGTAGACCGAGAACCAGCCGAGGTTGGTCAGGGCGTACATGTTGCCGAGATCGACGGCCTTCTGGTAATTGCGCCGCGCCTCGGTGTAGTTTCTTCCCGCGTCGTAGGAACGGCCAAGCAGGTTGACGAGCATGCCGTCCTGCGGGTTCTCGTTGACCGCCTGGGCGCACGCCGTCAGCGAACGGGTGGAATCGATCTTCAGGAAGGCCACGCCGTTGAAGTCAGGCAGCGACTGCGGCTCGCCTGCCAGCAGATAACAATCCCGAACCGCCTGGCTCTGCTGCTGCTCGACATTGACCGAAAGGCCCTTCTGCGGCTCGAGCAAGGCGATCTGCTGCTCGGCCTCCACCTTGTGGGAGCTTTCCGGATACCGTTCGATGAAACGGGTGAGTGCCGCGGCATCCGTCGAGCCCTTCAGGGCTTCCCAGGCGATTTCCGATGCATCCTGACCCTTGGTCTGTTCCGCTTCCGCCAGGAGCTTGAGCTTCTTTTCGGCCAGCATCTTGTAGACCGGATCGGAGCCGTGCTTGGCAATGAAGGCGTCCAGCAGGTCCTTGTCGGCGAGGTCGCGAATGTTCTGCCAGTCGGCAGCCGCTTCCGACTGGCCGTTCGGCGAAACCTGCTGCTGCTGTTCGGTGCCGGTGGTGCCGTTGTTCGTGACGTTGATGTTGACTTCCTTGATGTTCAGGAAGATCTGCGCGCCGCCGAGCGAACCGTAGACGAACGGCTCCTGGTTGCGGTCGGTGGCCTGCACCACCTCGTCACGCACCTTGCCGAGCGCGATGCGGACATCGACGCCCGGTTGGACGAGGTATTTCGACAGCGCTTCCGCGAAGGGGCTGTTGACGCCGTCGCCGTCGAGCGCCACCGTGCCGGCCTTCGAGGCGAAAGCGATCAGCATGTCGGCCGATTCCGGCTCGACGCGGGCAAGGCCCTTGGTCACGGCGCGGGTGCCGACCGACCGGGTCATCGACTGGACGAACGGATTGTTGCGGCAGGCGTCGAGAATGATCAGCTTCAGTCGCTTGGCGCCTTCGATGGAGCGCTGGACGCGGTCCAGCGGCACGGCCTCGTCCTCGACATCCTTGTCGGTCTGAAGCCTCGCATCGACCGGCAGAAGGTAATTCTGGCCGTTCATCTCCATCCCGTGCCCGGAATAATAGACAACGGCAACATCGGCGCCTTCCGCCTTGTCCTCGAAATTGCGCAACGCCTTGACCATGGCGGACCTGTCCAGGTCCACCACGGTCTCGATCATGTCAAAACCCGCGCTTTCCAGCGATGAACGCATCAGTTGGATGTCGTTTACTGGATTTTTCAGCTGACTCGTTTCACTGTAGTTGCTGTTGCCGATCAACAGCGCGACCCGGCTGGCAGCCAGGGCGTCATCGAAGCGGAAAACCACGACAGCAACTGAAATGAAAAGCAGCGGCATCCAGCGACGTGAATGTCGAATGTACATGCCCAACCCTCCGGCAATATATTTACAGATTATTACGTATGGGCGGGCGCCTTTCAATGACTCGGCAGGATGATTTTTTTCATTTTTTTTCGTGGAGAGACGACGGCATCATCCTGATTGCTATCCCCACGCGTCCTGGCTGGCGTATCACCATGATACGGAGAGTTTTAGCGGTTTTCTAAACGGCTCTTCAGTGCACCTGCGCTATGGTGCAGTCCCATGGAGGAGAAACGGAGGGTCACCACATGCCCCTGAACCCGCGAACCACACCGAGACGCATCGATCATCCCGAGCGCGCATTCCAGAATTTCGTCGTCGACCGGCCCGGCCGCATCATCATCGTCGGCCACCACCTCAGCGCCAAGACGCATATCCGCTGCCTCGTGCGACATATTTCGCTCTATGGGGCGTTGCTGGAAGTCAGCCCCTACCTGACTTTCCCCAGCAACTTCTTCCTGGAAATCATCGGCATCAAGGACGAGATCGGCTGCACCGTCATCAGCCGCGAGGAAGAATTCGTGACCGTCGGCTTCAACATGCTGATCGCCCAGGAATTCTTGACCCACGTCATCCGCCTCGGTAACACCACCACCCACTGATATCGACGTGATCATGGCCTGGCCGGACCTGGACAAGGTCCGGCCAACTGCGTTTTGCAAACCCTCCTTTTTTCCGAAAACCTGTCTTTCCACTATTGCTAAAATTTGAATGAATACATTGATTTCGCTGAAATTTATTCGTGCGAGGCTCACTTCGTCAAAGACAGGGAGAAGCGAATGTCCCGTGCCGCCGTGCAAGTTTCCGCTCCTCGTGCAGCAACGGAGGAACGGAATTGGGAGCGTTTCAGGGTTCGCAGACCGGCGCGGCTGATCGCGGTCCGCCCCTGTCTCGCCGGCATGTCGATCCGCAGTTGCCAGATCACGGATATATCGCAGGGCGGCGCCGGTTTCTCCGTCCACACCACCATCGGCCTGCCGGATCACTATTATCTCAACATCCTTGGGCTGCTCACTCGCGTCGGCTGCGCCGAAGTCTATCGCAACGGCAACCGCGTCGGCGTGAAATTCATCGACATCCTGGACGAGGAAACGGTGCGCAGCATCGTCCGCGCCGATTTCGCCGGGGCTGCAAAATAGCGATCGCCGCAGGACGGCACTTGCCTCGGGCGCGCAAGAACCTATTGTGGGCGCGATTTGCAACCAGCCCGGAATGACCGAATGTCTGCCTTCTCGCGCTTCACGCCGCTGATCCGCGCCCTTCCTTCCACAGTTCCCTTCGTCGGCCCGGAGGCCATCGAGCGTCAGCGCAACCTTCCGGTGAAGGCCCGCATCGGCGCCAACGAGAGCGGCTTCGGCCCGGCGCCTTCGGTGCTCGCCGCCATCCGCGCGCGCGCCGGCGAGACCTGGAAATACAACGATCCGGAAAACCACGACCTGAAGCAGGCGCTTGCCGTCCATCTCGGCATCCGGGCGGACAACATCGCCATCGGCGAAGGCATCGACAGCCTGCTCGGCCTGATCGTCCGCCTCGTCATCGATCCGGGCTCGGTGGTCGTCACCTCCTTCGGCGCCTATCCGACGTTCAACTTCCACGCCAACGGTTTCGGCTGCCGGCTGGCGACCGTACCCTATGCCGGCGACCGCGAAGACCTGAATGCCCTGCTCGACGCCGTTAAGCGCGAAGATGCGACGCTCGTCTATTTCGCCAATCCCGACAATCCGATGGGAAGCTGGTGGGAGGCCGACGACATCGTCGCCTTCACCCGGGCGCTGCCGGAAACCTGCCTGATGATCCTCGACGAAGCCTATTGCGAAACCGGCCCGGCAAGCGCCATGCCGTCGATGCAGGCGCTGATCGAACAGCCAAACGTCATCCGCACACGCACCTTCTCCAAGGCCTATGGCTTGGCCGGATCGCGGGTCGGTTATGCCATCGGCACGCCCGGCACGGTCCAGGCCTTCGACAAGATCCGCCATCATTTCGGCATGAACCGCATCGGCATGGTGGCGGCACAAGCGGCACTCGCCGACCAGGCTTATCTGCACGCGGTGGTCGGCAAGATCAAAAAGGCGCGGGAGCGGATTGCGGCGATCGCCGCCGACAACGGCCTGCTGGCCCTGCCCTCGGCGACCAACTTCGTCGCCATCGATTGCGGCGGGGACGGCGTTCGCGCCCGCGCCGTCGTCGACGGCCTGATGCAGCACGGCGTCTTCATCCGCATGCCGGGTGTCGCGCCGCTGAACCGTTGCATCCGGATCAGCGTCGGGCCGGAACACGACCTCGATCTGCTCGCCGAAGCGCTGCCGCAGGTGCTGAAGGCGCTCTGACGCCAAAAACAAAGGAACCGCGCCGGCCTTGTCCCTGCCGGTCGCGGTTCTCATGTGTCAGCGTGGTCCCGTCTGAAAGTCCCCGCCGACGTCCCTCTCCGGGCCTTTTTCTTTTTGTTCTGGAATTTTGTACCGCTTGGTGTTGCAGGCTCAAAGCGTGACGCGATCTTTCAGATTCGCTCTGACGCTTTGCTTTTCTGTTTCCGCATGTCTTTTTCGCAAAACCGCTGCACGCTTTTGCGCGCCATGCTCAGTGCATGGTCATCCATTCGCGGGCAGCGCGAAGGGCGGTGGCGAGCTGCATCTTGCTCATGGTCGAGGCCAGATCGGCGCGCAGCTCGGCAGCGCGCTCGGAACCCTTGATCGCCGCGATGTTAAGCCATTTGTGTGCGGCAACGAGGTCGATGTCGCAGCCGCGGCCGGTTGCATACATCAGTCCCATTTCGCAATAGACTTCAGCGCGGTTTTCGCCACCCATGGTGGCCATTTCGGAATTGGAAATTTCAAAGCGTGCCATTGGATCTGTCCCTGTTAAAGCCTGTTTGGTTCCGTAAAGTCCCTGTTTTTCCTCGATTTTCGAGGCATTCACCGGAAACGATCTCTCCGTCTTCTAGCGGGTTTTCGATCGTTCCGGTCGGCGGGTTATTCCCTGCTCGTCTGATGGCTTCACTATGCCAAACGGCCTTCAACACGCGTTTAAAATGCATGATTAATTTGACACAAACAAAATACAAACACCCGGTAAACGCCGGATTCCGTTAAGCATCGCACCGCCTGGAAATTAAGGACTTTTCGGAGAATTTTACGAAAAATAAACACCTCGATCTCAACCCTTTGTTCACCCTGAATCGAGCCGCCGATTTTTTCGCATGAATTTTTCCGGCCGGAGGAAAGAGATTCCGGGCATGAAAAAGCCCGGCGGCGCAGGCCCCGGGCTGATCTTCAGCATTGGAACGAGGTGTTGATCAGCGGGCGCGCTGGCCGAACAGCACCTTCTGGGCTTCCTTGTCCGTGGCGAGGTTGGAGCGATCACGCTCTTCCTTGCCGACGGCAATCGCCTTGATCACCGCCGGACGGGCCATGACCGTCTCGTACCAGCGCTTCAGGTTGGGGAAGTCGTCGAGATCCTGCCCCTGCCGTTCATGGGGGATGACCCAGCCGATCGACGCCATGTCGGCGATCGAATAATCGCCGGCGAGGAAATCGCGCTCGGCGAGCCGCTTGTTCATCACACCGTAAAGGCGGTTCACCTCGTTGGTATAGCGATTGATGCCGTATTCGATCTTTTCCGGCGCGTACTGGCGGAAATGATGCGCCTGTCCGGCCATCGGCCCGAGGCCGCCGACCTGCCAGAACAGCCATTCCTCGACCTGTACGCGGGTGCGCTCGTCCGTCGGATAGAACCTGCCGAACTTGCGGCCGAGATATTGCAGGATGGCGCCGGACTCGAAGACGGAGATCGGTTCGCCGCCCGGGCCGTCCGGATCGACGATCGCCGGCATGCGGTTGTTGGGGGCGATCTTCAGGAAGTCCGGCTCGAACTGCTCGCCCTTGCCGATGTTGATGTACTTCACCTCGTAGGGAACGCCGAGTTCCTCCAGCATGACGGTGATCTTCCAGCCGTTCGGGGTCGGCCAGTAATAAAGTTCGATAGGCGCAGTCATCCGGATCCTCTCCTGTTGGTCGATCAGAGGTAATCATGCCGCTGCCGAGTTCAAGAGCCTTTCTGAACGGAAAATGAACTACCGTCTCAGCGCCTGTTCAGGCCCGGCGTATCAAAGTGGAACAATCAAGGGGATACCACTTACGGGGCTTGGCAATGGCAATTCTGGCACGGCGTCTTACCATCATCACCCTCACCGCGGCGATTTTCGCCATGGCTTTCTCGGCGGCGGTGCTGCATTCCGGCCGGACGCCGGCGCGGGTGCACATCGGCACCGCCGCGCCCTGCTACCATCCGGCAAGCCCCTCCTGCGTCGCCGTCCTCTGAGGACCGCAAGGCGTTCTGCCGGTAGGATTTTCCGGGGAAATCCATCGGGATGTCGCTTGCTTGTCAACAGCGCCAATCTATAGTGGCGCATGAGCAAACGAATCTCGTCCCTTCCCCTTCCCTTCATCTCGCCGGACCCATTTGTCCCGCAGACATTCGATAATTCCGCGCAGGCCGTTGCTGCGCTGACGGAGCTTTACGAGCGCAACACTGTCTTCCTCACCGATGCCTTCAAATCCCTGGCACAGGGTGCGCCGGTCACCGGCCGCTACCGCGCGTGCTACCCTCAGGTCAGCATCGAGACGAGCAGTTTCGGCCATGTGGATTCCCGCCTGTCCTACGGCCACGTGACGGCGCCCGGCGTCTACAGCACGACGATCACCCGGCCGCGGCTTTTCAAGCACTATCTCAAGGAACAGCTCAATCTTCTGATGCGCAACCACAATGTGCCGATGACGGTGTCTGAATCGGCCACGCCGATCCCGCTGCATTTCGCCTTCGGAGAAGGCGCGCATGTCGAGGCGTCCGCCTCCTCGTCGCTCTCCGACGTGCCGCTGCGCGACCTGTTCGACACGCCCGACCTCAACAACACCGACGACCTGATCGCCAACGGCGAATACGAACTGCCGCCGGGCGAGCCGGCGCCGCTTGCGCCCTTCACCGCGCAGCGCATCGATTATTCGCTGGCGCGGCTCAGCCACTACACGGCGACGAACGCCAACCACTTCCAGAACTTCGTGCTGTTCACCAACTACCAGTTCTATATCGACGAGTTCTGCGCCTGGGCGCGGGAGCTGATGTCGATCGGCGGCGAGGGCTATACGGAATTCGTCGAGCCGGGCAACATCGTCACGCCCGCCGGCGCCGACCGGCCGGCTTCCGACCTTGCCATGGTGCGCCTGCCGCAGATGCCGGCCTATCACCTCAAGAAAAAGGGGCATGCCGGCATCACCATGGTCAATATCGGCGTCGGTCCGTCGAATGCCAAGACCATCACCGACCACATCGCCGTGCTGCGCCCGCATGCCTGGCTGATGCTCGGCCATTGCGCCGGCCTGCGCAACAGTCAGCGCCTGGGCGACTATGTGCTGGCGCATGCCTATGTGCGCGAGGATCACGTGCTCGATGACGACCTGCCCGTCTGGGTGCCGATCCCGGCATTGGCGGAAGTGCAGGTGGCGCTGGAGGCCGCCGTGGCGGAAATCACCGGCTATGAGGGTTTCGAGCTGAAGCGCATCATGCGCACCGGCACCGTCGCCACCATCGACAACCGCAACTGGGAACTGCGCGACCAGCGCGGCCCGGTCAAGCGCCTGTCGCAATCGCGTGCCATCGCGCTCGACATGGAATCGGCGACGATCGCCGCCAACGGTTTCCGTTTCCGCGTGCCCTACGGCACGCTGCTCTGCGTTTCGGACAAGCCGCTGCATGGCGAACTGAAACTGCCGGGCATGGCGACGGCCTTTTATCGTACCCAGGTCAGCCAGCATCTGCAGATCGGTATCCGGGCCGTGCAGAAACTGGCGGCGATGCCGACCGAAGCGCTGCATTCCCGCAAGCTGCGCAGCTTCTACGAGACGGCCTTCCAGTAGGTCGTCAGGTTTTCGGAGAGCGCCGGGAGAGAAGCAGGGCAAGCCCGGTGCCGGCAAGCGCCGAGACCAGGATCAGCAGGTGGGCATTGACGCTTGCCCTGCCGAGAATGGCGAAAGCCTCGCCCTTGGCCGGCGCTCCGAAAGACAGTGCGCCGGCAACGATGCCGGCCGGATAGGTGCCGACGCCGCCCGGCGCATGCACCGGCAGCACCGACGACAATTCGCCGCCCAGCGCACCGCCGAAACAGGCGGCGAACGGCTCGACGCCCATCAACGCCAGCGCCCAGGCCAGCACCACCACCTTGATGCCCCAGTTGGCGACCGTGACCATCCAGGCGCGCACGAAGGCAAGCATGTCGACAGGCATGCCGCGATCGACCTCATCGACCAGCCGCCGCAGCTTTTCCGGCAGCCGGTCGGAAAGGAAAGCGAAGACCGGCCGCTTCATGGCGTAGAAGGCGACGGGCGACAGCAGGAAGGTAAACCAGAGTGCGGCCGCCGGCGGGCGATAACCGGCGCCGATGACGATCCCGATGCCGGCGGCGGCAAACAGGGCGTGCAGATCGAGCAGCCGCATGACCAGGAGTGCTGCAGTGGCGCGGGCGAGCGGCATGCCGAATTCCGAGCGCATCAAGAGCGGGAAACTGGTTTCCCCGGTCCGCAGCGGCAGCATGATGTTGAGCAGGTTGTGGACCTGCGTCACGCGAAACAGCAGCAGAAAGCGCCCGGACGTTTCGGCCGGGAAGTAGTCGTGGATGCGCCAGCAGCGAATGAAATAGGTGCCCACCAGTGCCGCGAGCGCCAACGACAACGGCATGTAACCGACGGCTGCAAATTCCCTGAACAGCACCGCCCAGCCGAACGCCCACTCGATAAAGGCTGCGTAACCGGCCATGACCGCCACCGCCAAAATGACCATCCGATTGCGGAGAATCCCTCTCTCTCGGCTGGCATCCTTTCTGGAATTCATATAGTCGTGGCTTTCCCGTGCGATTGCTGACGGGCCGGTTGTTAGCATGGCAGATAGCATGATGGCCATCGGGCCGCTTTGGAGAAGTTGAACTTGCAGAACATGACGGAAGCCGAGCTGATATCTCAGAGCAGCGTCCAGCCGATGGAACTATCCCTCGTCGTGCCGATCTTCAACGAGGAAGAAAGTGTCGGCCCCCTGATCGATCGCATCTGCGAGGCGATGAAAGATTACCCGCATCGCTGGGAACTGGTGCTCGTCGACGACGGCAGCGCCGATGCGACGCTCCTCAATGCCCGCAAATATGTCGAGCGCCCGGACCTCGACCTGAAAATCGTCGAGCTGCAGCGCAACTTCGGCCAGACCGCCGCCATGCAGGCCGGCATTGACACCGCCCGCGGCCGGCTCATCGCCACGCTCGACGGCGACCTGCAGAACGATCCCAAGGACATTCCGAGCATGGTGGAGGCGCTGGAAGCCCGCGAACTCGACCTGCTCGTCGGTTGGCGCAAGAACCGTCAGGACGGTCTGTTCCTGCGCAAGATCCCGTCCTGGTGCGCCAACTATCTCATCGGCCGCATCACCGGCGTCAAGCTGCACGACTACGGCTGCAGCCTGAAGATCTACCGCGCCTCGATCATCAAGCAGGTCAAGCTGATGGGCGAGATGCACCGCTTCATCCCCGCCTGGGTGGCCGGCGTCGTGCCGAGCTCGCGCATCGGGGAAATGCCCGTCACCCACCATGCACGCCAGCACGGCGTATCGAAATACGGGATCTCGCGGACCTTCCGCGTCATCCTCGACCTGCTGTCCGTGATGTTCTTCATGCGCTACAAGGCGCGGCCGGGACATTTTTTCGGATCGCTCGGCCTCGGCACCGGATTCCTGAGCGTCCTGATCCTGCTTTATCTCTTTGTTGACAAATTCATCTTTGGTAACGACATCGGTGGCAGGCCGATGCTGATCGTCGGTGTCATGTTGTTCCTCTCGTCGGTGCAGCTTGTCACGACAGGCATCCTCGCCGAGATGATCGCCCGAACCTATTTCCAGGCCGATGAAACACCAAACTACATTATCCGTACAACCTTCCGACGGCAGGATTGACGTGGCGGCTTTGCTTCAAAGGCGGCCGAACCTCGTCCTCGTTCTGCTCGCAGGTTATTTTCTGCTCAATCTCATCGTCCGGCTATCGCTGCCGGACTCGCTGGAGATTGACGAAGCGGAGCAGATTTTTGTCTCGCAATGGCTGGCGCTCGGCTACGACACCCAGCCGCCTTTCTACAACTGGCTGCAATACGGGGTAATCGCCCTTTTCGGCGTCTCGATCCCGGCCATCGCCGTCTTCAAGAACCTCGTTCTTTTCTCCTTTTATGCCTTTTACTGGTTTGCCGCCCGACAGGTTCTGCAGAGCCGCCAACTGGCCATCATCGCCGTGCTTGGCTTGTTGACCATTCCCCAGGTCGTCTATGAATCGCAGCGGGATCTGACGCACACCGTCGGCGCCATCTTCTGCGCCAGCATGTTCCTCTACGGTTTTCTCAGGACGCTGCGGGCGCCGACGATCTTCAGTTATGCGCTAACGGGTCTGGCGATCGGCTGCGGCCTGATCGCCAAGTACAATTTCGCCCTTCTGACCAGCGCCGCCCTGATCGCCGTGCTGCTCGATCCCGACCTGCGCAAGCGCCTGTTCGACTGGCGGCTGCTGGTGACGGCGGTGATCGCCCTTACCGTCGTCACGCCACATTCCTTGTGGCTCTTCGACAATCTGGAACTGGCCTCGGCCCGCACGCTGGAAAAGATGCAGGGCACCACTGACACCAGCATCTTCCTGCAGATCCCAAAAGGGTTCCTCTCCTACGTCCTCGCCCTGCTGGGTTTCGGCGCCCTCACCTTCTTCTGCTTCTGGCTGACCTTCAAGGAAGCGCTGATCAAGAGCCTGACGGCGCAGAGCCAGTGGACGCGGCTGATCGGCCGCATCCTTGCCATGGTACTCGGCTTTATCGTGCTGCTGATCCTGTTTGCCGATGCCGAAAACATCAAGGACCGCTGGCTGACGCCCTTCCTGATCCTGCTGCCGCTCTATTTCGCGCTGAAGCTGGAAGCGGCCGGCAATGTTCCGGACAACGCCTTGAAGCGTTTCCTGCCGATCGCCTTCATCATCATGGCGATCGTGCCGCTCGTGCTGTTCTCGCGCTCCAAGGTGGCCTACCTGACGGGTTATTACGAGAAGCTGAACGTGCCTTATGCCGCCTTTACCCAGACGCTGGCCGACGAAATCGGCAAAACCCCGGCAATCGTGATTGCCGGCGACCCGCATCTCGGCGGTAACATTAGGCTGCACATGCCTGATGTGCCGATCGATACGCTGTTCTATCCCGGTTACAAGCCGGCCTACGAATGGACAGCGGATCACCCCATCGTCTTTGCCTGGCGCCGTCGCGGCGAACCGGATCCGGCACCACCGGAAGACCTGAGCAACTGGCTGAAGACCATCGCCGGGCCGGATGCCAGGATCGAAGCGAAGGACGTGGCGCTCCCTTACATTAACGGCCGGCCGGGCGATCTTTATCATTTCAGCTATGCGGTGGTTTATCCGAAAGCCGGATAGGCAAGGCCGACAGTGTCGAAAAGAAAAACAAAGCCGGCGCGCGACATTCGGGCGCCGGCTTTGTTTTGCCGGCCGCGTGCCGGCTTCCGGCCCCGATTGAAAGGCGGATGGATTTCGGATACCAACAGGGCGTCATAATAAGCGCCTGGCACCGGCTTCACCGGCTGATCGGACCAGGAACAATACGAAAAACTTTCAGAGCGAGTACGTCAAAACATGTCAGACCAAACGAAGGCCGCGGAAGACGCGTCTGCCGCCCTGCCGCCGCGTATCGAAATCCTGCTCGTCGGCATGAACGGCGATCTTCGCGGCAAGCAGATCCCGATCGACGCGGAAAAGAAGGTCTGGGATGGTTCCGTCCGCCTGCCTTCGTCGACGCAGTCGCTCGACATCTGGGGCGACGACAACGACGACATCACCGGCCTGTCGCTGACGATCGGCGATCCGGACGGCGTCTGCATCGCCGACAGGCGCTCGCATGTGCCGATGCCCTGGGCGCCGGCGGGCTCCTCGCAGGTTCTGGCAACCATGTACGAACTCGACGGCACGCCGAGCTTCATGGATCCGCGCGCGATCCTGGCCTCCGTCCTGAAGAAATACGACGACCGCGGCCTGACGCCGGTCGTCGCCACCGAACTCGAATTTTACGTCGTCGAGGACGACTGGCGCGAGACCGGCAAGCCGACGCCGCCGAAGAGGCTGACGTACAAGGGCGAGCCGAACGGCTACCAGCTCTACGACATGTCGGCGGTCGATGCGCTGGATTCCTACCTGCAGACCGTACGCGCCTGGGCCAAGGCACAGGACCTGCCCGCCGACGCCACCACGGCGGAATTCGGCCCCGGCCAGTTCGAGATCAACCTGCTGCACCGTCCCGACGCGCTTGCCGCTGCCGACGACTGCATCTACCTGAAGCGCATTGCCGAACAGGCGGCGCGCAAGCACGGGCTGAAATCGACCTGCATGGCGAAACCCTACGCCAACCATGCCGGCTCCGGCCTGCACGTGCATGCCAGCATCATCGACAAGTCCGGCAAGAACGTTCTCGATGCCAAGGGCGGCGATCCGGTCAAGCTCAAGTCGGTTTGCGCCGGCATGCTGAACTCCATGCGCGACGCACAGCTGATCTTCGCGCCCTTCGCCAATTCCTATCGCCGCTTCCAGCCCGGTTCCTTCGCGCCGGTCGACCTGACCTGGGGTTTTGGCCATCGCGGCACGGCGATCCGCATTCCTGACAAGGACGGCCCGGCCGCCCGCGTCGAACATCGCGTCGCCGGCGCCGATGCCAATCCGCACCTGCTGCTGGCCGCCATTCTCGGCGGCATGCTGCTCGGCCTTGACGAAGACCTCGACCCCGGCCCGGCGACCGAGCCCGGCACCGTGGTCGAGGCCAAGCGGCTGACGCATGACTTCCTTACCGCCGTCGAAGAATTCTCCTCCTCGGCCTTCATCGCCGATGTTTTTGGCGAGAGCTATCGCAAGCTCTACGGCGATACCAAGCGCAAGGAAGCCATCACCTACCTGCGCACCGTGTCGGATTTCGACTACCAGACCTATCTGCCGCGCATCTGATCACGGCTTGGGCTCCGATGCGGGAAGAACCGCCGCCATGCGCTCGATCAAGGTCGGCACGGGCGGCGGGTCGCCGACCAGCACCTTCAGTTCGCCGGGGTGCAGGCGCAGCGACACGTCGGTCTCCATCGGCAGCAACTCGCCGTCGATGACACAATTGCTCCGACCCTTCGCATCCGGGAAATGCAGGTCGAGCGCCTGCACCGCCATGGCGGTCACGGCATAGTTCTCCTTCAGCCGGCCACGCATGATATCGAAAACCAGCCGGGCAACGCCGGCGGGCTTCAGCGGCTGTGTGGTGTAGAAGCCCAGTTGCCCGCCGGTCAGGTCATCGGCAAAAAGAAGCGGATCGCGGCCGAACTCGTTGTTGGAGACGGAGATCGCCGACACCTTGCGACGCTCGATGACGCCATCGACGGAAAACTCCATCTCGAACTCCGGCGGATTAAAAACCACGCCGATGGATGCCCGGACATTCGCAGAAATCTTGCCCATGCGGGAAGCGTAGGAGATCGTGTTGCGGAAACGCACCATGCGGGCGTGCAGGCCGGCAGAGAACTGGTGGATGAAGGGACGCCCGTTGGCGCTGCCGATATCGACATTCTCGATCCGCCCGTGCGCCAGCGTTTCCAGCACGGCGTGGATATCCAGCGGCAATTTCAGCGACCGGGCAAACAGGTTCATCGTTCCCGCCGGAATGACGCCGAGCGCGATGCCGTTGCGCCAGGCGATCGCCGCGGCCGCCGAGATCGTGCCGTCGCCGCCGCCGGCAATAAAACCGTCGAGATCGCCGCGCTCCGCGGCCTTTTCCATCACCTCGACGATGTCCTTGCCGGACACGACCACACATCCGAAATCGTGCCCCGCCTGCCGGAAGATGTTTTCCGCCATCTCTTCGTAGGCAGCCATGTCGGTTGTCTTGAAGGTCCCGCCATCCCGGTTGAGAATCGCCATCAGCTTCATGTTCGACGTCGGCCTCCGCTGGGAATAAGTGCGCGCTGTAAACGATCCGCTGAACAAATAGTTGCTCGCTTCGATGATTCACAGGAGACCGGCGGGAAAATTTGATGCCATCGACTTATGGTGATGGTGCGGTTTGCACACAGTGTGAAGAAAATCATATTGCAGTGCAAAATTTCGCCCTCGACGGAGGGCGCCGATTATAGGATATATGGGCAGAATTGCTTTGTCAGACTTACTTCTCGATCCCGGCGCCATCGCCCGGTCGATATCGTTGTGCGGCCTCCCAACGCACACCGGTCGGCCTGAACGGATCCCTTGAGGCCAACATGACCGAATTTGCTGCCGCCGAGCGTTCTTCGCCGGAAACCTACATCGATTCATCCGCGTCCGTCGCGCCCGCACAATTGCCCCGTCTTGCCATCATCCTGATCGAACTGGCGCTGGCCGTCGGCGGCTTCGGGATCGGCACCGGCGAGTTTGCGATCATGGGTCTCCTGCCCGATGTCGCCACGACCTTCTCGGTGACGACGCCGCAGGCGGGCTATGTCATCAGCGCCTATGCGCTCGGCGTCGTGGTCGGCGCGCCGGTGATTGCCGTGGCGGCTGCGCGCATGTCGCGGCGCAACCTGCTCCTGATGCTGATGTCGATCTTCGCCATCGGCAACATCCTCAGCGCCATCGCCCCGAACTTCGAATCCTTCACGCTGCTGCGCTTCATCACCGGCCTGCCGCACGGCGCCTATTTCGGCGTCGCCGCCCTCGTTGCGGCCTCGATGGCACCGCTGCACAAGCGGGCGAGTGCCGTCGGGCGCGTCATGCTCGGCTTGACCACGGCAACGCTGATCGGCACGCCGATCGCGACCTTCTTCGGCCAGGCACTGAGCTGGCGCGTTGCCTTCCTCGCCGTCGGCGCCATCGGCGTGCTCACGGTCGCGCTGATCTTCATCTACCTGCCGAAGGACAAGGTTTCCGAAGGCGCCAGCTTTACGCGCGAACTCGGCGCCTTCCGCCGCACGCAGGTCTGGCTGACGCTCGGCATCGCCGCCGTGGGTTACGGCGGCATGTTCGCCGTCTTCAGCTACATCGCCTCGACGGCAACGCAGGTGGCGATGATGCCCGAGAGCATGGTGTCAGTCATCATGGCGCTGTTCGGCGTAGGCATGATCACCGGCAATCTGGTGGGCGGCAAGCTCGGCGAATATTCGCTGATGGGCACGATCGGCGGCTCGATCCTCTACAATATCGTCGTCTTGACGGTGTTCTCACTGACGGCCAGCAACCCGTTCATGCTGTGCCTGTGCGTCTATCTGGTCGGTTGCGGTTTTGCCGCTGGCCCGGCCATCCAGACACGGCTGATGGACGTCGCCGCCGATGCCCAGACGCTTGCCGCGGCGTCCAACCATTCCGCCTTCAACATCGCCAATGCGCTCGGCGCCTGGCTCGGCGGCCTCGTCATCACCTGGGGCTACGGCTTTGCCGCGACCGGCTATGTCGGCGCCTTGCTGTCCGTTGCAGGACTTGGCGTGTTTGCCGTATCCTATCTGCTGGACCGCGGGGCCAGACGCGCCTGACAATCCCGGTTTGTACGATATCGGCCTTGTTCCCGCGGGAACCGGGCCGATGCCGGGCTCTGGTAGAAATGGTGTCGGCACGATCATCCGGCTCCTCCCGAGCCGGGCATCGTGCCTCTCGATTTCGCAACCGGAGAATGAAATGCCGTCCTTTATCGAAACGATCGTTACATCCCGCGCGTTCGGCTATCTCGCCCGAACGGTGCTGACCTTCATCTTCTGGTCGAGCGGGATCGCAAAAATTCTCGATTTCAACGCCGCGACGGCCGAGATGGCGCATTTCGGCCTGACCCCGCCCGCAGCAGTCGCAATCGCCGTCATCTTCGTGCAGCTGATCGGCTCGGCGCTCGTCATCGCCAACCGCTGGACATGGATCGGCGCCGGCATGCTGGCGGTCTTCACCGCCCTGACCATCCCGATCGCCCATACATTCTGGACGATGGAAGAGCCGCTCAGGACGCTGGAATTCTACTTTGTCATGGAACACATCACGGTGATCGGCGCGTTGATGGTCGTCACCTGGAAGTCGGCTCGCTGACTGCTGGACAACGCAATACGCCGCCTGGTTTTGCCGGGCGGCGTCTTCGCATTGTATGTTGCTCTTGCGGATATCTGGCGCGTTTCGTTTCCGGTCGATGCGCGCCCTTACAGCCGTCAGGCCTGTAGCACGACGACCCGGCCGCCGACCTTGACGCGTTCGTAGAGGTCGATCACATCGTGATTGAGCATGCGCACGCAGCCGCTCGAGACAGCCATGCCGATCGACCAAGGCTGATTGGTGCCATGGATGCGGAACATGGTGTCGTTGCCGCCCTGATAGAGATAGATGGCGCGGGCGCCGAGAGGGTTGTTAAGTCCGGGCTCCATGCCGCCGGCAAAACGGCGGTTGCGCGGATCGCGGCGCATCATGTTGCCGGTCGGCGTCCAGGTCGGCCATTCGCCCTTGCGGCCGATATATGCGCTGCCGCGCAGCGCATATCCGTTGCGGCCGACACCGATGCCGTAGCGCATCGCCCTGCCGTCGCCGAGCACGTAATAGAGGCGGCGCGCCGGCGTATCGACCACCACCGTTCCGGCGGGATAACCGGCATCATAGGCGACTTCCTGGCGGCGCAGTTCCGGCTTGACCTTGTCGAGCGGCATCGCCTTCAGCGGGAATTGTTCATCCGGCCGGGAACCGTAGTTGCTGGCGTGGTTCGTACCGTTCGTGGTGCAACCCGCAAGAAATGCGGAGAAACCGAGCAACAGGCCGCGGCGGGAGATCGACATCTGGGCTTTCCTTAAATTCCGGTTGATATGCCGCAACTTAAGGAAAGTATGGTTAACAATGGTTTAAGCCTGAGCCATCGGATTAACCTGTGGCGCTTTTTCAAGGCATTCGAGCCCTGCCCGGCAGCAGTCACCCGTCCGCGCCGCCCCTTTGGAGAACGGCGCGAAGGCGGCGTCACATGTTCGGATAGACCGGCCCTTCACCACCCTGCGGCGGCACCCAGTTGATGTTCTGGTTGGGGTCCTTGATGTCGCAGGTCTTGCAGTGGACGCAGTTCTGCGCATTGATGACGTAAACGTCCTTGCCGTCCTTCTCCACCCATTCGTAGACCCCGGCGGGACAGTAACGCGTCGAGGGACCGGCATAGATGTCGTGTTCGGACGTCTTCTGCAGGTCCGGATTCTTGACCTGCAAATGGATCGGCTGGTCTTCCTCGTGGTTGGTGTTCGACAGGAACACCGAAGACAAACGGTCGAAGGTCAACACGCCGTCCGGCTTCGGATAGTCGATCTTCTTGTGCTTCGAAGCCGGCTCCAGCGACGCCGCATCGGTCTTGCCGTGCTTCAGCGTGCCGAAGAAGGAAAAGCCGAACAGCTGGTTCGTCCACATGTCGAGGCCGCCCAGCGCAATGCCGATGCCGGTGCCGAACTTCGACCACAGCGGCTTGACGTTGCGCACCCGCTTCAGGTCGGTGCCGATCGCCGTTGCGCGCCATTCGTTCTCGATCTCGACGGGCTCGTCATTGGCGCGGCCGCTCGCAATCGCCTCGGCGATCTTGTCGGCGGCGAGCATGCCCGAGAGAACTGCATTGTGGCTGCCCTTGATGCGCGGCACGTTGACGAAACCGGCCGAGCAGCCGATGAGCGCGCCGCCCGGGAAGGAGAGCTTCGGAACCGACTGGTAGCCGCCTTCGGTAATGGCGCGGGCGCCGTAGGAAAGCCGCTTGCCGCCCTCGAACGTATCGCGGATCGCCGGATGCGTCTTGAAGCGCTGGAACTCCTCGAACGGATAGAGGTAGGGATTCTTGTAATTGAGGTGCAGCACGAAACCGACCGCAACGAGATTGTCTTCCAGGTGATACAGGAACGAACCGCCGCCGGTCTTCATGTCGAGCGGCCAGCCGAAGGAGTGCTGCACCAGGCCCGGCTTGTGATGCTCGGGCTTCACCTGCCAGAGTTCCTTGATTCCGATGCCGAATTTTTGCGGCTCGCGATCCTTTTGGAGATCGTATTTGGCGATCAGCTGCTTGGCGATCGAACCGCGCACACCCTCGCCGATCAGCACGTATTTGCCGAGAAGCGCCATGCCGCGGGTATAGTTCGGGCCGGGTTCGCCATTGCGCTCGATGCCCATGTCGCCGGTGGCGACGCCGATCACCGCGCCTTCATCATTGTAGAGCACCTCCGATGCGGCAAAGCCCGGATAGATCTCGACGCCGAGTGCTTCCGCATGGGCGCCGAGCCACCGACAGACGTTTCCGAGCGAGACGATGTAGTTGCCGTGGTTGTTCATCAGCGGCGGCATGGCGAAGTTCGGCAGGCGAATGGAGCCGGCCGGACCGAGGAAGAGGAAATGGTCGGCCGTCACTTCGGTCTTGAACGGATGGTCGGCCTCTTCACGCCAACCGGGCAGCAGCTTGTCGACGCCGATCGGATCGACGACGGCGCCGGACAGGATATGGGCGCCGACTTCCGATCCCTTTTCCAGGACGACGACGGAAAGATCGGGATTGATCTGCTTCAGACGGATCGCCGCCGAGAGGCCCGCCGGCCCGGCACCGACGATGACGACGTCGAACTCCATCGACTCGCGTTCCGGAAGCTCAAACGTCTCGCTCATCAAACTCTCTCCATCTGCCGGGCGTCCCCACGCCCGTTTCTTTATCTCTTGTCAAAACACAGCGCGTTTGTCGAGCATCGATACGATACCTGCGGTCCAATTGTACATCTGCATAACAATTTTTCTTCGCAATGCACAACGAACCCTTGCATGAAAGACCGGCTTGCCTTTCCCGCCCCAGGAGGGATACCGGTATCGGCACGGGACTTCGCGTCCGGACGCGACATGATTACCCTCAGAAAGACGACGATGACATCCTATACACCAACACAACTCTTCGAAACCCTGCGGTCTTTCGACACGGAGATCGGGCTCGTCGGTCCGGACGAACTGGCCAATCGGGATCCCGGTGAACATCCGCAGAATTTTGAGGCTGGGGTTATGGCGTTTCCGGCGACGACGGAAGCGGTTGCGAGGCTGGTCTCCTGGTGCGGCCGCGAAAACGTGGCGATCGTGCCGCAAGGCGGCCGCACGGGGCTTGTCGGCGGCAATATCAGCCGGCCGGGGGAATTGATCATCTCGACGGCGCGGCTTTCGGCCATCGACATGCTGGACCCTGCCGAACGCACCGCCGTGGCGCAGGCCGGCGTAACCTTGCAGGCGCTGCAGGAGGCTGCGGGACGGCATGGGCTGACCACCGGCGTCGACCTGCCGTCGCGCGGCACCGCGACGATCGGTGGCATGGTCTCGACCAATGCCGGCGGCATCCTTGCCTTCCGCAACGGCGTCATGCGCCACCAGGTGCTGGGGCTCGAGGCCGTCATGCCGAACGGCGAGATCTTTCGCGACCTGACGCGGGTGGTGAAGGTCAGCGCCGGGCCGGACCTCAAGCATCTGTTCATCGGCGGCGAAGGCGCCTTCGGCATCGTGACGCGCGTGGCCCTCAAGCTCGAAAGCCGGCGCGCGGCGCGGGCGACGGCTCTGATCGGCGTTGCGAACGCCGAAGCGGCACTTTCCGTGATCGGCCATTTCCGCGACCTGCCGTTTGCGCTGCTGGAGGGTGCCGAACTGATGTGGCAGCGCTTCATCCGCGACAGCGCCGAAACCTTCGGTTTAGACCTCGGCTGGCTGGAGCCGGAGACCGCCGCCGTCCTGTTGATCGAGGTTTCCGCCGAGAGCGTGGCCGTGGCGACCGAGGCGCTCGAAAGCGGACTGGAGGAACTCTGGGGACCGGCCGGTCTGACGGGCGGCATCGTCGCGCAATCGCTCGACCAGGCCCGCCGTTTCTGGCAACTGCGCGAGGAATCGCATTTCATCTACCGTTTCCACCCCGGCGCCCCGTCCTTCGACGTCTCGGTTCCGCCGCGTCATCTCGACGATTATGTCGCCGGCTTGCGGGCGCGACTGAAAACGATCGATCCGGCCTACGACGCCTACGTCTACGGCCATATCGCCGACGGCAACCTGCATCTGTCGATCGCCAATGTCGATACATCGGCAGCCGACCACCTCTTGCCCATCGAAGACGCGGTCTACACAGGCGTAACGGAGACAGGCGGCAGCTTTTCGGCGGAGCATGGCGTCGGCATCGAAAAACGCCATGCCTACCAGACCTTCTGCCATCCGGAAAAACAGGCGCTGGCGCGGCAGCTCAAGGCGCTGCTCGACCCAAAAGGCCTGTTCAATCCGGGCAAGGTTCCTTTCTGACACTTCCAGCGACAGAGGATTTCACCATGAATCTCGGCATCCAGGGCAAACGCGCCGTCGTGCTTGCCTCCTCCCGCGGCCTCGGACGCGGCATCGCCATGGCGCTTGCGCGCGAAGGCGCCCATGTCCTGCTCTGCGGCCGCAACGGCGACCGCCTGGCGGCAAACTGCAAGGAGATCAACCAGTTGGGCCAAGGCAAGGCAGACTGGGTCTGGGCCGATCTCGGTGACACGGAATTCGTGCCGACCATGGAGAAGGCCATCGCAGACAAGCTCGGTGGCGTCGATATCCTGGTCAACAACAGCGGCGGGCCGACGCCCGGCACCACCGAAGACATGAGCGAAGACAAGCTCATCACCTATTTTCATTCGATGGTGCTGCAGATCATCAACCTGACCAACCGGTTGCTGCCGGGCATGAAGGAACAAGGCTGGGGCCGCATCCTCACCGTCGCTTCCTCCGGTGTGATCGAGCCGATCGGCGGGCTGGCGCTCTCCAACACCCTGCGGCCGGCGCTGGCAGGTTGGTCGAAAACATTGTCGACCGAGGTTGCCGGTTACGGTATCACGTCGAACCTGCTCCTGCCGGGCAGCATTCATACCGACCGTCTGGACGAGTTGGACAATGCCGTTGCGAAAAGAACCGGCCGCAGCCTCGAGGACATTCGCAGGTCCTCCGCAAAAGAGATTCCGGCCGGTCGGTATGGCCGTGTCGAGGAATTCGCCGCGGTCGCCGCTTTCCTCTGCAGCGAACCGGCAAGCTACGTCACCGGCAGCATGGTCCGTTGCGACGGGGGCGCAGCGCATTCACTCTGACAACACATGAAAAATCCTGTGCGGAACGAAACCGCGCAGGATTGCTTTTGCGTAGACCTACTTGCGGCGATAGACGAGAACCATGTCATGGCCGCCCAGAAGCCGCAGGCTGTCGTCTTCCATCCAGTTGGCGCTGGTCGGTCCGTTCTTGGCGTCCGGCTTGCCGTCCTTGTCGACGCAGTTCTGGATCTTGATGGCGCCCTGATCGTCGGCTTCCCAACCACACTTGGCCAGGAAAACATCCGGCGATGCCATGAACTGGATAGTGTCCTCGGTGAAATCGACGGTCGATGCCGCGAGCATCTCGACCATCTGCTTCACTTTTTCATCGTCCTTGCCGTTCTCGACGAGAACAGCCAGCGTGGCATCCTTGTCCATCGCCCAATTCCCAACGGGCGATTCCTGAGCCATGGCAACGGACGACAGAAAGCAGGCAGCAGCAGCGATAGCAACAAGCTTCATAACGGTACTCCCAGTATGTGGCTGACGATGCCGCACTTATAATACCGCCATGACAAATAGGGAGACCGTTACTGGATAGGCTTAAAAATAGTTTGGCGTCGATACTTGGGGAGAAAGGACAATCGTTGGACTAAAACGTCTCGGAGATCCGCGGAAGCGCCTTGAGAAACTCGTCGCGGGCCTCCCTGCCGGCATACTCTTCGGTATCTTTCGCATTGACCTCAAGCCGGGCGAAGATCACGCGGCGCTCGTCCCGCATCGCCCAGCCGACGAACCAGCCGATCGGGCGGCTCCTGTCGATCTTGCCGCTTTTGGTCTTCATCCAGCCGCTACCGGTCTTGCCCTGCACATCCCAATCCGCGGCCGCAAAATGCGGCAGGATTGCCTGCGTCATGTCCATCGCATGTTCGGAGACCGGCAGTTCGCCCCTGAGGAAACGCCGCAGGAATGCCACCTGCTCTTCCGGAGAAATTTTTAGCGACGACATCAGCCAGGCATGCGTCAGGCCATTCTTCTTGCCCGCATCGCCGCTGACATCGCGGTTGCCGTAGTTGAAACGCTGCACGTAGTCACCGAACTTGCTTTCGCCGAGACGCCGCGTCAATTCCTGGGAATACCAGACGATCGAATCCTTCTCCCATATGGTCGGATTGGTCGCCTTCTGCTCGCGCTTCGATCCGGCGAATTCGGGCTTGTAGTCCCATAGCGGATTTTGTGCATCGATGAGCACGCCTGCATCGTAACCCATGATGGCCAAAGGCAATTTGAAGCTGGACATCGGGCTGAACGCCTTGTCGCAAATGCCTTCACGATGGAGGACGTCGCCGCTCACCTCGTCGACGATCAATGTGCACTCGATCCTGCCCGGCTCCTTCGCCGCCAGATCGGCTATATTCAGGGCTGACCCGGCAAGGAACAAAGCGGCAAAGAGGCGGAATTTTCTGGTCATGGCGATCTCCGTTCGGTTGGATGACCGGTTTCTAGCGTCTCTTGCCGCGACACGACAAACGATGATATTTTCGGCGAGACATGAATTTAATTTGGGCATTGTCATGGTTCGACCATATTTGCCGCTCAACGCGCTGCGCGCTTTCGAGGCATCGGCGCGGCATCTGAGTTTTACCCGCGCCGCCATCGAGCTTTGCGTCACGCAAGCGGCCGTCAGCCACCAGGTGAAGCTCCTGGAACAACGGCTCGGCACCTTGCTTTTCCGCCGGTTGCCGCGCGGGTTGATGATCACGGACGAAGGCATGGCACTGCTGCCGACGCTGCAGGAGTCCTTCAACCGGATGGCCGACATGCTCGATCGCTTCGAGGGCGGCCACCTGCGCGATGTCCTGACGGTCGGCGCCGTGGGCACGCTGGCAGTCGGCTGGCTGCTGCCGCGGCTTGCCGATTTCCGCGAAAAATACCCGTTCATCGACATCCGGCTTTCGACCAACAACAACCGCGTCGACATCGCCGCCGAAGGACTGGATTATGCCATCCGGTTCGGCAGCGGCGCATGGCACGATACCGATGCGGAGGCCCTGTTCGAAGCGCCGCTTTCGGTGTTGTGCATCCCGGCGCTCGCCGCCCAGTTGCGAACGCCCGAAGACCTGACCCGCCAGACGCTGCTGCGCTCCTATCGTGCCGACGAGTGGCCGAGCTGGTTCGAAGCCGCCCGCATCGAGCCGCCGGCGATCCGCGGCCTGGTTTTCGACTCTTCCGTCATCATGATGGAGGCGGCCTTGCAGGGCGCAGGCGTGGCATTGGCCCCGCCCTTGATGTTTTCCCGGCACCTGGCCGCCGGATGGGTAGAGCAGCCCTTCCCCATATACGTCTCGAAGGGCCGCTACTGGCTCACCCGGCTCAAATCCCGGCATGTGAGCACGGCGATGGAGGCGTTCCGCAGCTGGATCGCCGCCATGGCCGAGCAGACACGCGGGAGCGGCAACGCATTGCCCGGCTGAACAAAGGCAACGCTTGCCATCGCCGCCTCTTCATGCCAAAGACGCCCCCCTCCTCACCCCGGCCCGGCTCATATCCGGCCGGCGCCTCCGGGCCACCACCAACGAAAATGACAGTTTGAAAGGGCGCAGACATGGCTGGCGCACTGGGTCTCGATTTTGGAACGACCAACACAGTTCTGGCGCTTGGCGACGGCGGCTCCGGCACCCGTTCCATGACCTTCACCAGCAGCGCCGGCGTCAGCGACAGCATGCGCACCGCCCTGTCCTTTCTCAAGGACAAGGCGACTGTCGTGAAGACGGAAGCCGGGCGGGCGGCGATCCAGCAATTCATCGACAATCCCGGCGACTGTCGTTTCCTGCAATCGATCAAGACCTTTGCCGCCAGCGCCCTGTTCCAGGGCACGCTCGTCTTCGCCAAACGCTATAGTTTCGAAGACCTGATGGAGGTGTTCCTGCAGCGGCTGAAATCCTATGCCGGGACGGAATGGCGCAGCGATGTCTCCCGCCTCGTCGTCGGCCGCCCGGTGAGTTTTGCCGGCGCCAACCCGGACGAGGCCTTGGCCATGACCCGTTACAACAACGCATTGGTGAGGCTTGGCCTCCCCGAAATCCACTACGTCTACGAACCGGTGGCCGCCGCCTTCTATTTCGCGCAAAACCTCAAGGCCGACGCCACCGTACTGGTCGCCGATTTCGGCGGCGGCACGACGGACTATTCGCTGATCCGCTTCGAAACGCATGCAGGCCGCCTGACCGCCACGCCGGTCGGCCATTCCGGCGTCGGCGTTGCCGGCGACCAGTTCGATTCGCGCATCGTCGACAACATCGTCGCGCCGCGCATCGGCAAGGGCAGCCATTTCAAGAGTTTCGACAAGGTTCTGGAGGTGCCGAGCGGCTATTACGCCAATTTCAGCCGCTGGAACCAGCTTTCGGTGTTCAAGACATCGAAGGAATTCGCCGATCTTAAAAAGCTGGTGCGCTCCAGCCTGGAACCGGAAAAGCTCGAAACCTTCATCGACCTGATCGAGCACGACGAGGGATATCCGCTCTATCAGGGCGTTTCGGCGACCAAGATGGCGCTGTCGCAAAACGAAGAAGCAGAGTTCAATTTCCCGCCGCTCGGCCGGGACGGCAATTCCACGGTGCGGCGGGCCGACTTCGAAAACTGGATCGCCGCCGATCTGGCGCGCATCGAGCAAGCGCTGGACGAGGTGCTGGCCAAGACCGATACCCGGGCCGGCGAGATCGACAAGGTCTTCCTCACCGGCGGCACATCCTTCGTGCCGGCCGTCCGGCGGCTGTTCACCGAACGCTTCGAAGCCAGCCGCATCGAAAGCGGTGGCGAGTTGCTGTCGATCGCCCATGGCCTGGCGCTGATCGGCGAGCGCAGCGATATCGCGCAGTGGACGGCCTGACCGGAGGCGCCCGTCAGCGCATCCCGGCCTTTCCCGGCGGGTCGGGATGCGGTAAACACGGATGATGATCGCTGCCCAAGACCTGACCGCCGCCGAGCTTGCCGCCCTGCTGCATTTCCATGCCGATGCCGGTGTCGACTGGATGCTGGAAGAGCAGGCCGTCGATCGTTTTCAGGAATTCGCGGCTGCCCGGCAAGCGCGCCAAGCGCATGCCCCTGTGTCGCAGACGCCGTCACAGGCCTCCTCCACCAACAGGATGGAGGGCCGCACGACCGCCGCAAGTCGCGACAAAGCGGCCCAGCCTGTCGCCCGGGAGCGCCCGCTCTCGGCCCCGCCGGCTATCCCCGACGACCAGGCCATTGCCCAGGCACGGTTTGCGGCGGAAAGCGCCCAATCGCTGGAAGAGCTGCGCACGGCCCTGGAAAATTTCAACGGCTGCAATCTCAAGAGCACGGCGCGCAGCACGATTTTCGCCAGGGGCGACGCGTCGAACGGCCTTGCCATCGTCGGGCCGATGCCGAATGCCGACGACGATCGCGACGGCGAACCTTTTGCCGGCCGCGCCGGCCAGCTTCTCGATCGCATGCTGGCATCGATCGGGCTGAACAGGGACAAGGTGTTTCTCACCAATATCCTGCCGTGGCGCCCCCCCGGCAACCGCATGCCTTCCCAGCCGGAGATGGACATCTGCCGGCCGTTCATCGAGCAGCAACTTGCGCTAGCCAAGCCTCGCGCCGTGCTTCTGCTCGGCAATTTCAGCGCCCGGTTCTTCTTCGGCGGCAGCGAGACGATCCATGCCGTGCGCGGTCAATGGCGAGAGATTTCAATCGGTTCGCTCATCGTTCCGGCAATTGCCAGCCTGCATCCACAGGAACTGCTGACAGCACCGATCAACAAGCGGCTCGCATGGGCGGATCTTCAGGCATTCCGGGGACGCGCCGGCGAACTGCTTAAATAAATATCAACATTAAAAATATATGAAAAAAGCCATGCAATTCCTGCATGACAGCCGCCCGCTTCGGTGCGTTGCAGAATCATGTTGCATTGCAATATATTACCCATGTCTTGGGAGGAAATTCAGACTAGGAACCAAGGCAATGACTCCGCGTTTTCGTCCCATTCATTCCGGCTTCGAGACTCTTCGTCTCGCCGGTACCTTCGGTCGCTCCAGCCGCGACTACCATCATTTCGGTTCTGCCACGAACGAGCAGCTGACCGCCACGGGCTATCGCCACGTGACGCGACAGACGGCCATTTTCGCAGATTTTCGCGAACGCTGATCGACAGACAGTTTCGCTCGCAGGTGTAACGCATGCCCCGGTCTTTCCCATTCCAGCTTTTGCATGCGGTTTCCGAAAGCTGCGCCTATATCGCGTCCGCGGTTCGTGCCGCCGAAGAATTCGAGCGCTGCTGCCAGGTTTCGGGGGAAATCGCGGGCAAGCAGCGCAAAGATGGCTGCAACGACCCGTCGATGGCTGCCGTTCCGCTTTGAACCTTCAGATCAAACCGCAGGCCTGGAACAGGCTCGTGGCATTTTCCGGCACGGAACTGTTTTCTTCTTCGGCAAACTGCGGTTCGATGGCGGTTCGTGCGGCTTTGAACGCCTGATCGATGGCGGCAAACTTGATTGCCTGCCAGGCGGAATACTCCGTCAGGAAGTCGCTGGAAAACCACATATCCCCGCCACGCCTGGCATCGTACCAGCCGATGCATCCATCGGAAGCCGCCTTCTTCAGCAAGCGCTGCAGATGCGTGCGCGACATCATGAATTTTTCGGCCAGCACGCGCGCATCCACCCGCCCGATATTCATCCGGCCATCGATCTGCCTGGACATGTCGATGCGCGAGACGAGTTCATCCATCACCAGCCCGCCGGCTTCCGTCCACAGGAACATCGCCACACGCTGGGGCGGCTCGCACCATGCCTTATTCTCCAGGCACGTCCGCACGGCGCACCGATGCGTCGGATCGGCGAGGTCACGATCCGCCGCCATCGTCTGCGCCCTGCTCCCGCCATCGAGCTGATCGAGAGCGGCGAGATTGGCCAGCAGCCAGTGAAACATGCCGGCGCGCGCGACGTCTGCAGGTTCCAGCCGGCGGGAACGGCGTCCCTCGTCTTCGGGATAGTAGCGCAGGAAGCGGTAGCTCAGCATTTCCTCGACAAAGGCGAGCACCGTATTGCGGCTGGCGCAGCCGGTCTGAAGGACAAAATCCTTCAAGCGCGCCGACGTCAGGCCGGATCCGGGCTGCGCCGGATCGGCCTCCAGAAACAGCATATAGGCCGCCTGTCCCATCAACCACCGCTGATGGGACACAAGCGTGCGGCAAAGCCTGGGGTTTTCACGATGGAAATCCCCCAGATTGACCGCCAGATGTATAAGCGCGCGGATGAAGTCCGGATTGCGCTTGAGGTCGTCGGATGTAAAAGCCATGCCTTGCCTATGAAAGGGTATTCAGCCGGCTCAAGGCCAACATTCAGGTATTTTACGTCGAAAGCCGTCATGTCCTTTATGGGATCGAAATATACCCTTGGAAATCAAAGGGCAACAGGGGTAAGCCATGCAGCGCCGTTCGCAGTGCTCCCTGTCACATTCGGCACGGCAAGCCTCACAGGGGAGAGACCGAAAGGAAGACCATGCTCGGCAGCCTGATTTCGATCGCCAGCCTGATGTTGTCGACCCTGCTGATGATGATCGGCTTCGGGCTGATGAACTACATGCTTCCCATCCGCGCCATTGCGGAAGGCTGGTCGACGCTCACCATTTCCGTCATCGCCACCGGCTACACGCTCGGCTTCACCCTGTCATGCGTCATTACGCCGATGCTGGTGCGCCGGGTCGGCCATGTGCGTGTCTTCGGCGCGTTGATCACGCTATTGACCGTCGCCATCCTGCTGTGCGCCCTGGTGGTCGAATGGCGTGCCTGGGTGCTCTTTCGCGCCCTTGCCGGCTTTGCCATGGCCGGCAGCTACCTCATCATCGAGAGCTGGCTGAACGAACGCGTCACCAATGACAACCGTGGTACGCTGTTCTCCGTCTACATGATCACCTGCCTCGTCGGATCGATCGGCGGCCAATATCTGGTGCCGCTCGGCGATCCCAAGACGACGGAACTGTTCATCCTGTGCGGCGTGATCTTTTCGCTGGCGCTGCTGCCGACGGCATTGTCCACCGCCCAATCGCCCGCGCCGATCGCCGGGGCAAGCTTCAACCTGACGAAACTCTACAGGCTTTCGCCGATCGCCTTCGTCGGTGCGGTGGTAGCCGGTGCGCTTGCCGGCACCTGGGGCAGCCTCGGCGGCGTCTACGGCCAGAATATCGGCCTCAGCACGGCGGAAGGCGCCACGCTTCTCGCAGCAGTGCTGGCGGGCGGCGCGCTGTCGCAGATGCCGATCGGGCGGATATCCGATCGGGTCGACCGCCGGCTGGTGATGATCGTTTGCGGCGCCATCGGCGTCGTCGCCTGCATCATCATGACGTTCGTCGACGTCACGCATCTCTATCCGCTCTATGTCGCCGCGTTTTTTGTCGGCACCGTTCTTTATCCGATCTATGCGCTGAATTCGGCCCATGCCAACGACCGCGCCGCGCCGCACGAATATGTCATGATCTCGAGCGGGATCATGATCCTCTATGGGTTGGGCACGGTGACCGGACCGGTGATGGGCGGAACGCTGATGGAATATGGCGGGCCGAAGGGCCTGCTGTGGTTTCTGGCCGTGGGTTTTGCCGTCTATAGCGGATACGCTGCCTGGCGCATGAACCGAAGGGGTGCCGACATGGAAGGCAAGACCGATTTCCAATCGAAAGCGCTGCCGATGCAGGGGACGGAGGGTGCCGCGTCGGTAGCCTCTACTGTTGAAGACAACAGCTAAGTCACCCAAAAATGAATGGTCCGCTGCCATCGACAGATTTTTCCTGACAATATATCCAAAAAACAAGGAAACGTATCAGGCGGAAACGGCGTGCAAGAGGACGAGAGCCAGACGATGACCGTGCCTGCGGAAAACCGCAACGGCGGCAACGTGATCTTCCCGGTCATCGTTCAGAACATGCGCGACGGCGTGATCGCGGTCGATGGCACCGGGACGATCATCACCATGAACGGGCCGGCACGCGCCATTCTCTCGCTCGGCGAAACGGACTTCGTCGGTGAAAATTTCGCGGAAGCTCTGCTGCATCGCAGCGATCTTGGCGACGTCATCGATGCCATGCTCGATGCCATCTACGCCCCGAACAACGTTCTTACCCGCGACCTCGTCATCAGGGATGAAACCGGCAGCGAACGTCATTTGACCATTCGCACGAGCATGATGCAGGAAAGCGGTAGCGAAAGCGCCCTGGGTGTCGTGGCCATCATCAGCGACGTCTCGGAAAAGGTGCAGGCCCTGCGCGAGCGCGCCGAATTCGGCCATCTCGCGGTGCTGTTCCTGTCGATGCTCGGCCTCGCCAATATCCTGACGCTGATCGTCGATCAATATCTGGATGTGGACGTCTATTCGCCGGCATTCGCCTGGGCCTATCTGATCATCGTCGCCGGGCCGGTCTTCGTGACGGCCTATTGGCTCCGGCTTCCGGCCGCCTCGATCGGGCTGACGCTCAACAACTGGCGGCAGGCCGTTCGGGAAGGCGTGATTGTTTCGATCCTGGCGCTCGGCGCCCTCGTCGGCTTGTCGTACCTTGTCGGAGACACGCAACCGGTGACCGGAACGGTCGACTACAGCTCGCCGGCCGGTCTGCTGCTGGTCATTCTTCTCTATGCGCCGCACAGTTTCCTGCAGGAGCTTCTGGCTCGTGGCGTGCTCCAGAGCTCGCTTGCGCGCTTGACCAACGATCGCAGCGGCATTCGCTCGGTTCTGGTCGCGTCACTGATTTTCGGGCTCTTCCATGCGCATTTCGGATTGCCCGCCGTCGCGGTGACGGCATTTTCCGGCATGCTGTTCGGCTGGCTTTTCCTGCGCCACGGCAATCTGATCGGTGCGACCATGGTGCATGTGATCGCCGGTACCGCCGCCTTCGCCCTTCATTTCGTATGAGCGGGTCGATGAGGCGCACTACTTCGACGCCGTATCCGCCGATTTATGCGACAGCCCCAGCCGCCGCTCGCGATAGATGATGAAGATGCCGGCAGATACGACGACCGCCGTGCCGATCAGCATGGTCGCCGTCGGCACATCGTCGAACAGAACGAAGGATATGACGATGCCCAGCAGGATCGAGGTATATTCGAACGGCGCGATCGTCGAAACCTCGGCGTAACGATAGCTCGATGTCAGCAGGATCTGGGCCACGCCGCCGCAGAAACCGCACAACAAGAGAAACATGGTTGCCCGAAAGTCCAGCCAATCCCAGCCGAAAGGAAGCGTCGCCAGCGAAAACAGCGAGGCAATCAGCGAGAAATAGAGAACGATGGTGGTCGTCTTCTCCTCCCGCACCAGTTGTCGGACCTGGATCATCGCGGCAGCGCCGAGCCCGGCCGACAACAGCACGGCCAGTGCTCCCGTCGCCGCCTCCGAGCTGAAGCCACCGTCGAGAAATAGGGTCAGATTGGGCCAGCTGATGATCATCACGCCCATGAGGCCGAACAAGACCGCGGTCCAGCGATAGACCCGCACCGTCTCGCCAAGAAAGATCGCCGCAAAGGCGACGGCAAAAAGCGGCATCGCATAACCGATGGCGATCGCTTCCGGCATCGGCAGGTGCACGAGCCCGTAGAAGCCGCATCCCATCGCCAGGATGCCGATGGATCCGCGCTTCAGGTGCCCGACAGGATTGCGGGTGTACAAGGCCTCGCGCAATTGCCCGCGATAGGCCAGGTAGAGAACGATGGGAACGATGGCAAAGGCGGAACGATAGAAGGTGATCTGTCCGGGATTGATGCCAGGCCCCGCCAGCTTGATGAATGTCTGCATGCCGACGAACACCATCACAGAAGCAATCTTCAGGAGAATCCCCTTCAAGGGGTCCACGGCACGGCTGGTCATCGGTCACTCTGGGCGGCAAGGATTTTGGCTTGGCAATGACCGGAGAAGAACACGCATTTCTCAAATCAGCCGGAGAGAAGATACCACTCTATCTCAAAATATCGGCACGGCCAGTCGAAATGGCATCGAACCTTGTGAAACACCATTTCCTTGCAGAGATCCGGCATCTGTCAGAAGTTGTGAAATATGATAAAAACATGAGATAATTTTAATAATCATTCAGATTTTGATGGGAGTATTTCGGTCGAAAATATTATCACGCTCCAAAGCGGTGGCCGTGACGGGGGAGCGCGGCATCGCTTTTATGGGGAAGCTCAATCAGGAAGCATCATGCGAACAGATACAGGCCAGGTGATCAATCTGGCAGACTACCGTCCGACCGATTTCGTGCTCGAACGCGTGGATCTGACATTTGAACTCGACCCGACGGAAACGAAGGTCGAGGCTCGGCTGATATTCCATCGCCGCGAAGGTGCCGATACCACTGCACCCCTCGTGCTCGACGGCGACGAACTGTCACTGTACAGCCTGCTGCTCGACCAGAACGAACTTCCTGCCGAAAAATATACGGTCACCCCGGAAACGCTGACGATCCCCGACCTGCCGGCCTCCGTGCCGTTCGAAATCACCGTCACCACCATCATCAATCCGGAAGCCAACACCCAGTTGATGGGCCTTTACCGCACCGGCGGTATCTATTGCACGCAATGCGAGGCGGAAGGCTTCCGGCGTATCACCTATTTCCCCGACCGTCCCGATGTTTTGGCCGTCTACACCGTCAACATCATCGCCGACAAGGAAGCCAATCCGCTCTTGCTGTCGAACGGCAATTTTCTCGGCGGCGCCGGCTACGGGCCTGGGAAACACTTCGCCGCCTGGTTCGACCCGCATCCGAAGCCGAGCTATCTGTTTGCGCTGGTCGCCGGTGATCTCGGCGTCGTCGAAGATACGTTCGTCACCATGTCCGGCCGAGAGGTCGCGCTGAAGATCTATGTCGAACACGGCAAGGAGCCGCGCGCCGCCTATGCCATGGATGCGCTCAAGCGCTCGATGAAATGGGACGAGGACGTGTTCGGCCGCGAATACGACCTCGACATCTTCATGGTCGTCGCCGTCTCCGATTTCAACATGGGGGCGATGGAAAACAAGGGCCTGAACGTCTTCAACGACAAGTATGTCCTTGCCGACCCGGAGACCGCGACCGATACGGACTATGCCAATATCGAGGCGATCATCGCGCACGAATATTTCCACAACTGGACAGGCAACCGCATCACCTGCCGCGACTGGTTCCAGCTGTGCCTCAAGGAAGGCCTGACGGTCTTCCGCGATCACGAGTTTTCCGCCGACATGCGCTCGCGCGCCGTGCGCCGCATCGCCGAGGTCCGGCACCTCAAGGCGGAACAGTTCCCGGAAGATGCCGGCCCCCTCGCCCATCCCGTCCGTCCGACAAAATATCGCGAGATCAACAACTTCTATACCACGACGGTCTACGAGAAAGGCAGTGAGGTGACGCGCATGATCGCCACCCTGCTCGGCCGCGAGACATTCAAGAAGGGCATGGATCTCTATTTCGAACGGCATGACGGCCAGGCCGCCACCGTCGAGGACTTCGTCACATGCTTCGAGGATGCCAGCGGCCGCGACCTGTCGCAGTTCTCGCTCTGGTATCACCAGGCAGGCACGCCGCTCGTTACCGCCTCGGGCAGCTACGATCCCGCCAACGCCACCTTCACGCTGTCGCTGGAGCAGATGGTTCCGGCCACACCCGGCCAGGCAGCAAAGGAGCCGATGCATATTCCGCTAAGGCTCGGCCTCATCCTCGACAACGGATCGGAAGTCGAGCCGACCGCGGTCACCGGTGCGGAACTCACCGGTGACGTGCTGCACCTCACGGATCGCGCCCACACCGTCACTTTCGAAGGCGTCTCGTCCCGGCCGGTGCTTTCGCTCAACCGCGACTTCTCGGCGCCGATCAACCTGCATTTCAACCAGAGCCCCGCAGACCTCGCCCACGTTGCCCGTCATGAGACGGATCTCTTCGCCCGCTGGCAGGCGCTGACCGATCTGGCACTGCCCAACCTGACGCAGGCGGCCCGCGACGCCCGGGAAGGCAAGCCCGTCACTTGCGATCCGGTCCTCATCGACGCCCTGCTGTGGGCCGCCGCGGACCACAATCTCGAGCCGGCCTTCCGGGCGCAGGCCCTGACCTTGCCGAGCGAAGCCGACATCGCCCGCGAGCTCGGCAACAACAACGACCCGGATGCGATCCATGCCGGACGCCAGGCCATTCTGACGCAAATCGCCCAGGCCGGCGTCGAAACCTTCGCAGCACTCTACGAGGCGATGCTTCCGTCGGGCACCTTCAGCCCGGATGCCGCAAGCGCCGGCAAGCGTGCGCTGCGCAACACCGCGCTCACCTATCTCTCCTACGCTGAAAACACGCCGGACCGTGCTGCCGCGGCTTTCGCCGCTGCCGACAACATGACAGACCTCAGCTACGCGCTGACGATTCTCGCCCATCGCTTTCCCGAGGCTCCGGAAACAACCAAGGCACTGGCGGACTTCGAACAGCGCTTCCGCGACAATGCCCTGGTCATCGACAAGTGGCTTGCCATCCAGGCGACGATTCCCGGCGCCGCCGCGCTCGACAGGGTGAAGGAACTGCAGCGCAGCCCGCTGTTCAACGCCAAGAACCCGAACCGGGTCAGGGCGCTGGTCGGAACATTCGCCTTTTCCAACCCGACCGGCTTCAGCCGGGCCGATGGCGCCGGTTATGCATTCCTGGCAAACGAGATCCTCGATATCGACAAGCGCAATCCGCAACTCGCCGCCCGCATCCTGACCGCGATGCGGTCCTGGCGGCTGCTGGAGCCCGTCAGGGCAGATCTGGCGCGCGAAGCGCTCCTGCAGATCGAGCGCGCTTCCGGCCTTTCCACCGACGTCCGCGATATCGTCGAACGGATGCTGAAGGCCTGACATCGACACGGTGCCGGATCGCCCCCGGCACCTATCCCCGCAAACAGGTTAAGGTCTTTTAACTTTTCCGCTGGACAAGGCGAATCACCTTTGATTCATTAGGGTAGATTCGGGCGAGCGGCGCCTCGAATCACACGAGGGATCAGCGGATACGATGACGGACGCGCGGCGGGCAACCGCAGCCGATGGGCGGTTGCGACTACAATTTCCGAGGCAGGAAAGCTGGGACGACGGCCTCACGAATCGCAGCAGGCTGTTTGCCGAACCGATCGCCCGCAAGCTTTCCCGGATCGAGCCCTTCCTGAAGCGCTCCATTCCCATCCTGATCGTCGCCTTTCTGGCGGTGGTGGCAATCGCCCGCATCGCCGGTATGCTTTCGGAACAGGCAAGGCTGCAGGAAGCGGCACGGCAATCGGTTTCGCTGTCGGCCGCCGCCGCAGCGGCAGCATTCTTCACCGACTTCACCGGCTTTGCCAACGATGACCGCCTGGCGTCCGAGAACCGGCTGGCGAAGGCGCTGCCGCAGGATCGCCTGGCGCCCGGAAACTTCGTCCTGCTCGTTCGCGCCGACGGCAAGGTCATCGGCGCCTCGGCGGCCGGCGCCGCCTATGTCGGCAGCGAACTCGCCGGCATCCTGCCCGAGGTCGCCACCCTGCAGCGCTTCGGCAACCGCGCCGGCGTCATCGAGACCGCGCTCAACGACATTCCGCACTATGCCTCCCTGATGCTGGTCGGCAACCAGGGCGACCTTGTACTGGCCGTGGGTTCGCAATATCGCATCAACGCGCTCTGGCGCGAAGAAATCGCCCTCAACGTCACGCTGTTTGCGGGAATTTCGTCGATCCTTCTCGTGGTGCTCTACGCCTACTACAACCAGGTCAAACGCGCCCGCGATGCCGACGAGATCTTCCTTGAATCGAACGTGCGGGTCGAGACGGCGCTGTCACGCGGCCGATGCGGCCTGTGGGATTTCGACTTCAACAACCGCCGCCTCTACTGGTCGCGCTCGATGTACGAAATGCTCGGCATGCCGCCATCCGACAACTACCTGTCCTTCGCCGAGGCGGCACGGATGATGCATCCGGCCGACGGCAACCTCTATTCGCTCGCCCGTTCGGTCGCCAGGGGCCAGTCGCGCCAGGTCGACCAGGTGTTCCGCATGCGCCATGCGGACGGCCACTATGTCTGGATGCGTGCCCGCGCCCAGGTCATCCGCATATCCTCCGGCCGCGTGCACATGATCGGCATCGCCATGGACGTGACCGAGCAGCATCGCCTGGCGCAACGGTATGCCGAGGCGGACCAGCGCCTTGCGGACGCCATCGAATCCACCTCGGAAGCCTTCGTGCTCTGGGACAAGAACGACCGGCTGGTGATGTGCAATGCCCACTACCAGCAGGCCTATGGCCTTCCGGATCGTGTTCTCGTACCCGGCACCGAGCGTCTCTCCGTCAATTCCGCCGCAGCCCGCCCCGTCATCGAACGGCGCATCGCCGACCCTGACCGCTCCGGCCATTCGCAGACCACGGAAGTCCAGCTCGCCGACGAACGCTGGCTGCAGATCAACGAACGGCGCACGCGCGACGGCGGCATGGTCTCGGTCGGCACCGATATCACCCTGTTGAAGCGCAACCAGGAGCGCCTGCGCGAATCCGAGCGCCGGCTGATGGCCACCATCAACGACCTCTCGGCGTCACGCCAGACGCTGGAGCGCCAGAAGGCGGAGCTTTCGACGGCCAATGCCAATTACCAGGCAGAAAAGGAACGGGCCGAGGCCGCCAACAAGGCAAAATCCGAGTTCCTGGCCAATATGAGCCACGAGTTGCGCACGCCGCTCAACGCCATCCTGGGCTTTTCCGAGATCCTGCTCAACCAGATGTTCGGCCCGGTCGGCTCGCCGAAATATGGCGAATACGCCAAGGACATTCACGAAAGCGGCAAGCACCTGCTCAACGTCATCAACGACATCCTCGACATGTCGAAGATCGAAGCCGGCCACATGAAGCTGCAATGCGAGATGATCGATCTCGTGCCGCTGATCGAGGAAAGCCTGCGTTTTACCGCCATTCCCGCCGCGCAGAAGAACATCACCATCGACCAGCGTTTCTCAGCCGGCCTGACGATGCCTGCCGATCGCCGCGCGATGAAGCAGATCCTGCTCAATATCCTCTCCAACGCGGTCAAATTTACCGACGAAGGCGGTCGCGTCGCCGTCCGCGCCCGGCGCCTGCCCGGTTGCGTCAGACTCACCATCGCCGATACCGGCATCGGTATCCCCAGGACAGCCCTCACCAAGATCGGCCAGCCCTTCGAGCAGGTTCAAAGCCAATATGCCAAAAGCAAGGGCGGCTCGGGACTTGGCCTGGCGATCTCCCGCTCCCTCACCCTGCTGCATGGCGGCAGCATGACCATCCGCTCGCGTGAAAACGTCGGCACAGTGATTTCGCTGCAAATTCCCGACCGCCGGGCCTGATCGACCTCACGCGGAGTTTTTCACCGTCGCCTGGAATACCTTGCGCACGTCCTTGGAAAGCCGCTTGATCTCGCCTTCCAGCGTCTTGATGTCGGGGCAGTCGCCGGCCCGGCAGACGAGATCGACAAGCCCGGACGGTGCCTCCTTGGGGTCGAAGGCGCCGTCGATGCACAGGCGCACGATCTGCGAAATCTCGGTGAAGAGCGTCAGTGCCTCGAGGCACAGATCGACATCGTTGGCATCCATCCTGCCCGGGCTGTAAGCCTTCAGCCCCTCGAACGTGCTTTTGCCCGAAGCGGCATCGCTCGCCCCCGCCGGGGCGGTCAGGGCCAGATATTGTTCGATGAACTCGATATCCACCAGCCCGCCGGCGATCATCTTGAAGTCCCAGATATCCTGTGCCGGCTTTTCCTGTTCGATCAGCGCCCGCATCTCCGCGACATCCTTGGCAATCTTGCCGGGGTCGCGTTTCGTCCGCAACACCTGCGAAACGATCGCTTCAGCCCGTCCTATCAGTTCGTCGTCGCCGCAGATAAGCCGGGCGCGCGACAGCGCCATGTGTTCCCAGGTCCAGGCCTCTTCCTTCTGGTACTTTTCAAAAGCCGTGATCCGCGTCGCAACCGGCCCCTTGTTGCCGGAAGGACGCAGCCGCATATCCACCTCGAAGAGAACCCCTTCGGCCGTGGGCGCCGAAAGCGCTGCGATCAGCCGCTGGGTCACACGGGTAAAATAACGGACCGGATCGAGCGGTTTCGGCCCATCCGATTCCCCCGTATCCTCGTCATAGTCGTAGAGCAGGATCAGATCGACGTCCGAACCAGCCGTCAGCTCGAAACTGCCGAGCTTGCCGAGGCCAAGCACGGCAATACGGCCGGCGGGAAAACGACCGTGCACGCCGATAATCTCCGCCATGACCGCGTCGAGCGCCGCGCTGATCACCAGATCGGCCAGGTGGGTGAACGCGCGCCCGGCAACCACCCCGGAAATCGCTCCGGTCAGGAGACGGATGCCGATGAGGAAACGCTGCTCCGCCGCGAAGATGCGCAGCCGGTCCAGTATCTCCTCATAGTGCCGCGCCGAACTCAGGAACTGCCGGATCCGCCCTTCGAGGTAGTCGCGGGTCGGCAGTTCGGCAAGCAGGCCCGGATCGAGCATGCCGTCGAAGACATGTGGCCGGGCCGCAATGATATCCGCCAGGCGCGGCGCCGAAGACATGATGTTGACGATCAACGACAGAAGGGCAGGATTGTTGCCGAGCAGCGAGAAAAGCTGGATGCCCGCGGGCAGTCCGGCAATAAAGGCATCGAAACGCAGGAACGCCTCGTCCGCCCGCTTGTTCTCGCCGAAAACCCGCAGCAGCTCCGGCATCAGTTCGGTCAGCCGCTCCCGCGCCTCGACCGATTGCGTCGCCTTGTAGCGCCCGTAATGCCAGGTCCGGACGGTGCGGGAAATATCCGCCGGCCGCTCGAAACCAAGCTTGGCCAGCGTCTTCAGCGTATCGGGATCGTCGTTCTGTCCGGTGAACACCAGGTTGCCGGTCTCGGTCGACAGCTTGGTTTCCTGCTCGAACAGCTTCGCATACCGGCTCTCGACCGTTTTCAGCGTTACCGAAAGTTTTTCGGTGAAATCGGCGAGGTCGGGAGAACCGTTCATGTAGGCGATGCGTTTCAGCTCGACGTCGGTTTCCGGCAACAGATGAGTCTGCTCGTCCCGTACCATCTGGATGCGGTGCTCGACATTGCGCAGGAACCAGTAGCATTCCGTCAGTTCGTCGCAGGTCGCCTGGTCGATCCACTTCGCTGCAGTCAGCTCCCGCAATGTCTCTTCCGTGGATTTGCAGCGCAGCGACGGCATGCGCCCGCCAGCGATCAGTTGTTGCGTCTGCACGAAAAACTCGATTTCGCGGATACCGCCCCGCCCCAGCTTGACGTTGTGTCCTTTGACGGCAATCGCCCCATGCCCCTTGTGGGCATGGATCTGCCGCTTGATCGAATGAATGTCGGCGATCGCCGCATAATCGAGATATTTGCGGAACACGAAGGGCGTCAGCTCGCGCATAAAAGCCTCGCCGGCGACGATATCCCCGCCCACCGGCCGCGCCTTGATGTAGGCGGCGCGCTCCCAGTTCTGCCCCCGCCCCTCGTAGTAGATCATCGCCGCCTCGACCGGGATGGCCAGCGGCGTCGAGCCCGGGTCCGGTCGCAAGCGCAGATCGGTTCGGAAAACATAACCGTCGGCCGTGCGCTCCTGCAGGATGCGCACCAGCCGGCGCATCATGCGTGCAAACGTATCCGTCGCATCATCCGCATCGCGAACGATGCCGGCGGCGATGTCGAAGAACACGACAAGGTCGATATCGGAAGAATAGTTGAGCTCCCGCGCCCCGAGCTTGCCCATGCCGAGCACGATCAGTCCAGAACCCTTGCTCGGTTCCTCGACGGAATGCAGCGCGACTTTTCCCGAGTGATGGGCGGCAAGCAGCAGGTGATCGACGGCCGCCATCACCGCCGCCTCGGCAAGCCGGCTCAGCCACGCCGTCGTCTGCCGGCCATCGAAGATCCGCGCAAGATCGGCCAGCGCGGTCAGGAAGGCGGCTTTGCGCTTGGCGATCCTGAGCCGCGTCATCACCTCCGCTTCGCTCGGAACCGCTCCGTCGCCATCCGGGCGCCAGGCCGTGCGCGCATCCGAAATCGCCGCTTCCAGCTGTGGCTGAATGCCGCCCTCGATTGCTGCGGCAAGCAGGTCGGGATGGGCGCTGACGGTGTCGCGCAGATAAGGAGAAAGGCTCAGTGCCGCCGCCAGAAAATCCTTGAGGGCATCGTTACCGGCCAGCTTCGCTGCCAGCGCCGGTTCGCCTTTGCCGATCTCCTTCAACTCCGCCAGGACGGATTTCAGCTCGGTCTGGTTCAGCGGGCGCAGGACGCCGGCGGTTACCTCCGAAAAACCATGCGCTCCCGTTTCGGCCATCTTCCGCTCGTCTCCCCGCTGATTGCCTTGCCTTTCAGATCTATCTCACTGTTCTGGCGCAGGAAAGACCATCGTCGCGGTCAGTCCGCGCGCGACGGCATTGTCAGGATCGGTATCGGAAAGCTCCAGCCGGCCGTTATGCAGTTCCATCACCGCCTCCACCAGCGAAAGGCCGAGCCCCGTACCCGGTTTCGACCGGCTTTCGTCGAGACGGACGAAACGTTTCGTCACCTCGTCCCGCCGGTCGGCCGGCACGCCGGGGCCGTTGTCCGCAACGCAGATCCGGATGCCGCCCTCCTCCTTGACGAGGCGCATGCGGATACGGGCGCCGGCATCCGCGCCGACCCCGTATTTGATGGCATTGTCGATGAGATTGAAGATCGCCTGGCCGATCAGTTCGCGGTTTCCCTGCACCCCGACATCCGGCTGGATATCAGCGACCAGCGACAGCCCCGCCTCCTCCGCCACCGGCTCGTAAAGCTCGACGCTGTCCGCGACGATGGCGGAAAGATCGACGAACGACATCTCCGCGGCCACGGAGCCGGCCTCCACCCGCGAAATCATCAGCAAGGCATCGAAGGTGCGGATCAACTGGTCGGATTCGGCGATGATGCCTTCCAGAGCGGCGCGGCGTCCGTCCTCGTCCTTGCGGCCGATCGCATCCGCCGCCTTGTTGCGCAGGCGGGTCAGCGGTGTCTTGAGATCGTGGGCGATGTTGTCGGAGACCTGGCGAAGCCCCTCGTTCAGCTTCTCGATGCGCCCCAGCATGGCGTTCAGCGATTCCGACATGCGGTCGAACTCATCGCCCGAACCGCCGACCGGCAAGCGTTGCGACAGGTCGCCGGCCATGATCTTCGTGCTCGCCGCCGACATCCGGTCGATGCGTTTCAAGGCATTGCGCCCGATGCCGAACCAGATCACCAGTGCCCCCAGCCCCATGACGCCAAGCGCCACCATCAGGGCGCGCCGCACCAGGAAGCGGAGTTTCTGCGGCTCGCCCAGATCCCGGCCGACAAGAATGCGCAAGCCGTTGTCGAGCACGAAGACGTGGCCGTTGGCCTGGTGCTTGTCCGTGGTCGCGCCGCCTTCGGAATAGCGTTCATAGCGAAAAGGAATCAGCGTCCACCCTTCCGTCTCGAACACGCCCGGTTCGACGGAGGCAACGTTGCCCGTCAGGATCTCACCCGTCGGGCTGGCGATGATGTAAAGATTGGCGCCTGGCTGCCTGGCGCGGCGTTCCATCATCCGCAGCATGGCGTTCATGCCACCGCGGCCATAGGCGCGCTGTATGTCGCTCACTTCCTGCTGCAGCGTATCCTGTGTCTGCTGTCCGAGGATGCGTTCGGAGAGCGCCGTCACATAGAACACCAGAAAGGCGGCGCAGATGGCGAAGAGAACGATATAGAGCGCCGACAGCCGCACGGCCGTCGACTTGTAGAGAACACGAAACGTCGTCATGCCAGCGGAGCTAGACAGCTTAGCCCTCATCTTTGATCATGTAGCCGGCGCCGCGAACGGTCTTCAGCAGCGGCTGGTCGAAATCCTTCTCGATCTTCGACCGCAACCGCGAGACATGCACGTCGATCACATTCGTCTGCGGATCGAAATGATAGTCCCAGACGTTTTCCAAAAGCATGGTCCGGGTCACCACCTGGCCAGCATTGCGCATGAGATATTCGAGCAGGCGGAATTCCCGCGGCTGCAGCAGGATCTCCTTGCCGCCGCGGCGCACTTCATGCGACAGGCGGTCGAGTTCCAGGTCGGCGACCCGGTAGACCATGTCCTGCTCCGGCGTGCCCTTGCGCCGCCCCAGCACCTCGACGCGGGCCAGAAGCTCGCTGAAGGCATAAGGTTTCGGCAGATAGTCGTCGCCGCCAGCACGCAGGCCCGTCACCCGGTCGTCCACCTGCCCCAGCGCCGAGAGGATCAGCACGGGCGTATGCACGCCCTTGCGCCGCAATTCGCTGATGACAGACAAACCGTCGCGGCGCGGCAGCATGCGGTCGATGATCATCACATCGTAGCTGTTTTCGCTGCCCATGAAGAGGCCGCTCTCGCCGTCGCTGGCATGATCGACGACTATCCCGGCCTCGCGGAAGGCCTTGGTCAGGTAGGCCGCGGCCTCCAGGTCGTCTTCGATCAGCAGAATCTTCATGGAGGCGACCATACCGTCCCGCATGCTCGGCGAACAACCGGAATCCGCGCCGCCGGCGGTTTGATCAACATGGTTCATGGTGCCGCTCCCTGGATACTGGACAAACAAAAGCTGCGCGACCTCGCGACCGCGCAGCCTTCTCTTTCATAGACAGGGCCTGTCGCGCAGGTCAGCCCTGATCGATCGACAACGCCGTGAAGCGGTTGCCGTTCTGGGTCTCGATCTGGAACAGCGCCTTCTTGCGTCCGTCCTTGGCGGCCTGGTTGATGATCTTCGTCACGTCATCGGCGGAGGTAACCTCCTTGTTGTTAACGGAGGTGATCTTCTCGCCCTGCTTCAGGCCCTTGTCGGCGGCGTCGGAGTCGGGATCGACGGAAACGATCGTCACACCCTTGCCGTCGTCCGCCGGTGCAACCGTCAGGCCGAGCGCCGCCAGCGATTTCTCAGCCGAGGTGGTGTCGTCCGCCGGCTTCTGCGCGTCCTCGGCGGAAGCCTGCTTCTGGTCGCTCGGCAGGCTGCCGAGTTCGACGGTGACCGACTGTGCCTTGCCTTCGCGCCACAACGAGACTTCCACCTTGGAGCCCGGTGCGATGGCGCCGATACGGCGGGCGAGATCACGCGGATCCTTGACGGTCTCGCCGTTGACGGCGGTGATCACGTCACCCTTCTGGATGCCTGCCTTCAGGCCCGGAGAGTCTTCCTGCGGCCGGGTCACGAGGGCACCGCTTGCCTCGGAAAGACCGAGGGATTCGGCGATATCCTTGTTGACCGGCTGGATTTCGACGCCGAGCCAGCCGCGGCTCACCTGACCATCCTTCATCAGGTCGGCGACAACATCCTTGGCGACCGATGCCGGGATGGCGAAGGCAATGCCGACGTTGCCGCCGGAGGGCGAGAAGATCGCCGTGTTGATGCCGACGACTTCGCCGTTAAGGTTGAAGGTCGGGCCGCCGGAATTGCCGCGATTCACCGCCGCATCCACCTGCAGGTAATCGTCGTAGGGGCCGGAGCCGATATCGCGACCACGCGCCGAAATGATGCCGGCCGTCACCGTGCCGCCGAGGCCGAAGGGATTGCCGACGGCAACGACCCAGTCACCGACCCGCACCTTGCTGTCATCGGCAAATTGCACATAGGTGAACTTGCGATTGCCGGCATCGACCTTCAGAACGGCGAGGTCCGTACGGCTGTCCTTGCCGACCAGCTTCGCATCCAGTTCGGTGCCGTCGTTCATGACGACCGTAAAAGCTTCGCCGTCGGAAACGACATGATTGTTGGTGACGAGGTAGCCGTCTTCGGAAATGAAGAAGCCGGAGCCCTGGGCCGTCGGGCGCAGGTGATGCTTGCCGCCCGGACCGCGACGGAAGCGCTCGCCGCGGCGTTCGCCATCGGGACCACCGAACTCGCGGAAGAAACGCTTCAGCGGATGATCGTCCGGAAGCTCGTCGAAACCGCGACCGCCGAAGTTGAAGCTGAAGTTGCTGTCATCATTCGCCGTGTCCTGGACATTGGACTGCACGCTGACCGAAACCACAGCCGGCGAAACGGCATCCACCACGTTGGCGAAGCTCGCCACCTGCGGCGCGTCGATCTTCACGGCCTCGGCGAATGAGTTGTGAACGTAGGAGGGAATACCGGTCGAGAGCATGACTGCCGCCAGACCGGCAACCGTCGTCGCTTTCAGAGCGGTTTTGTAGGAGAGGATCTTGCCTTTGAGCATGCGCTGAAACCTTCTGTTCATCTGGCTGACCACCCGTCGTGGCCATGAGTTGATGACGAAGATATAGGTGCGCGCACCTTACTAGGAACTGTCCGGCGAATGAAATTTTCGTAATATTCGCCGCTTATCGCGACAGTTACTTTCCAAGCAGCCGGTCGAGTGCCGCCTGTTCTTCCGCGGACAGTTTCCGCCCGGTCGGCTTTGCCGTCCGCCCCCGGGCATAAACCACCATCGCCGTCGCGCCGAGCGCCAGCAGTATCAAGGGAGTCGCCCAGAGAATATAGGTCTTGGCGCTGAAGCGCGGTTTCAGCAGCACGAATTCCCCGTAACGCGAAACGACGTAGTCGATCACCTGCTCGTCGCTATCGCCGTCACGAATGCGCTGGCGCACCAGAAGCCGCAGGTCGCGCGCCAGCTCGGCATTGGAATCGTCGATGGACTGGTTCTGGCAGACCATGCAGCGCAGTTGCGCCGAAAGGTTCCGCGCCCGCAACTCCAAGGCCGGATCGGCGAGGATCTCGTCCGGGTTCACGGCAAAAGCCGGAACTGCGGAAAGAAAGAGCAAAACAGCCAGCAATGTCCGCCGCAAGGCCGGAAGAACGATTCTCACTCGCCCGCCTCCAGCGCCGCCTTCACCGGCTTTGCCCGCCGGCTCGGCGCCCCGACGCGCAGCCGCCGGTCGCTCAGCGACACGAAACCGCCAAACATCATCACCAGCGCACCGCCCCAGATGCACAGAATGTAGGGCTTCCACCAGATGCGGACGACGATGCCGCCATCGGCCATCGGATCGCCCAGCGAGACATAAAGCTGGCTGAGCCCGAAGGTCAGGATGCCCGCCTCCGTCGTCGGCATCCGCCGCGCGGTGTAAAGCCGCTTCGAAGACCAGACGTCGGCAACCGTTGCGCCACCGCGGCTAACGGTGAAATGGCCGCGATCCTCGGTGTAATTCGGCCCCACCGCCGACCGCATCCCGTCGAAAGCGAGCGTATAGCCACCCGCCTCCGCCGTCATGCCCGGCTTCATTTCCACCACATGTTCGGTCTCGAAGGTCGTCACGGCGACGATGCCGAGCACGGTGATGCCAAGCCCCATATGGGCGAGCGCCGTACCGAAGGCTGATCGCGGCAGGCCGACCAGGCGGCGCCAGGCGACACCCATCGCCTGTTTGCCGATGCCGGCGCGAAACCAGAGATCGCTCACCGCCCCGAACACCAGGAAAAGCCCGGCCGCAAGGCCCAGCACGGCCATCACCGGCCCGCCATTTTCGACGTAATAAAAAACCAGCGCCACGAAAAATGCCAGCCCGGCCGCCACATAGAGCCGCTGCAGGGCGCCGAGAAGATCGCCGCGCTTCCACGCCAGCAGCGGTCCGAACGGCACGGCCAGCAAAAGCGGGATCATCAGCAGCCCGAAGGTCATGTTGAAGAATGGCGGACCGACCGAGATCTTCTCCCCGGTCAGCGATTCCAGCAGAAGCGGATAAAGCGTGCCGATCAGCACGGTCGCCGTCGATACCGTCAGGATCAGGTTGTTCAGCACCAGCGCACCCTCGCGCGAGATCGGGGCGAACAGGCCGCCGGAATTGAGTTGCGGCGCTCGGAAGGCAAACAACGCCAGCGCCCCGCCGATGAACAGCACGAGAATGCAGAGGATGAAGATGCCGCGGCTGGGATCAGTGGCAAAGGCATGCACCGAGGTCAGCACCCCGGAGCGAACCAGGAATGTCCCCAGCAACGAAAGAGAAAACGTCAGGATCGCCAGCAGGATCGTCCAGATCTTCAATGCCTCGCGCTTCTCCATGACGATGGCGGAATGCAGGAGCGCAGTGCCGGCAAGCCACGGCATGAAGGACGCGTTCTCCACCGGATCCCAGAACCACCAGCCACCCCAGCCAAGTTCGTAATAGGCCCAGTAGGAGCCCATGGCGATGCCCGCGGTCAGGAAGGTCCATGCCGCCAGCGTCCACGGCCGCACCCACCGTGCCCAGGCGGCATCGATACGGCCCTCCATCAGCGCCGCAATAGCGAAGGAGAAGCAGACGGAAAAGCCGACATAACCGAGATAAAGCAGCGGCGGATGAATGGCGAGGCCGACATCCTGCAGCACCGGATTGAGGTCCTGCCCCTCCGGCGGCGCCGGGTTCAGCCTGGCAAAAGGATTGGAGGTCAACAGGATGAACAGCGTGAAAGCCGTGGCGACCCAGGCCTGCACCGCCAGCACATTGGCCCGCAGCGTATCCGGCAGGTTTCGGCCGAAAATCGCCACCAGTGCGCTGAAGAACACCAGGATCAGCAGCCACAAAAGCATCGAGCCTTCGTGATTGCCCCAGACGCCGGAAAACTTGAAGATGAACGGCACCAGCGAATGGGAATTCTCCCAGACGTTCTTCACCGAAAAATCTGATGCAAGATGCGCCTGCGTCAGCACGGCGAAGGCGAAGGCGACGAGACCGAAGAGCGCCAGCGATCCCGATGTCGCCAGTTCCATCAGCGGCCGGTCGCCGCGCCACGCGCCCCAGATCGGCAGGATGGAGAGGACGATCGCCGTGGCAAGCGCCAGCACCAGTGCGTAATGACCAAGCTCGACACTCATTGGGTCTGCTCCTGCCCCTCCCAGACGCCCTGTTCCTTCAGGCGATCGGCAACCTCTTTCGGCATGTAATTCTCGTCATGCTTGGCAAGCACGCTGTCGGCGACGAAGACGTCGCTGCCGGCGATGAACTTGCCCTCGGTGACGACACCCTGCCCCTCGCGGAAAAGATCCGGCAGAATGCCCGTATACGTCACCTTGACGGTATTCTCGTTGTCGGTCACGGCAAAACTGACCGTCGACCCTTCGCCGCGCGCCACCGAACCCTTCTCGACGAGGCCCCCTAGCCGGATGCGTGTTTCCGGCGGCACCGACGTCTTGGCAAGATCCGCCGGCATGTAGAAATAGGCGATGGACTGGCCGAAGGCGAACATCACCAGCAGCGCCGCTGCCAGGATAAAACTCATGCCGCCGCCGATGATCGCCAGCCGTTTCTGCTTTCGGGTCATTGCTCGTTACCTTCCGTCGCGATGCCCATGCCTTGCGCCAGGGCCAGCATCTGCTTGCCCTCCGCACTATCGGCCGGGAACACCGCAAGGCCGCGCTTCAGCGCGTCCGCCGCCTTGTCCGGCTGCTTGAGCACGCCATAAGAACGGATCAGCCGCATCCATCCTTCGATATTTTTCGGATCTTCCCGCAATTTGGCATCAAGGCTCGCCACCATGCCCTCGATCATCTGCTGGCGATCGCCCGCTTCCAGGTTCTCGGCAGCGGCGACATCCTCGGCCGTCGGGTTGCCGAGGGGCTTTTCGGCACCGGCAGTCGCCAGCGGCGCGCCGCCGTTTTTGGCGATGTGTTCGTTGACGAGCGGGATCCATGGCGCATCGGCGGGGGATTCCTTCGCCAGCGTCTCGAAGGCTGCTTTTGCCTCCGCCTGCTTGCCGGTCTGCTCCAGCGCCAGCGCCAGGTAGAATTTCGTCCGGAAATTGCTGCCGTCGAGCTTCAGCGCCTCTTCGAAGGCCGCCCGTGCATCGTCTGTGACGATACCGTCGGCGGCAGCGATCAGCGTCTCGCCCAAACCGTTCCAGCGCTCGGCATTGCCGCCGAGCAGGCGGATGGCATTGCGATAGGCGAGTTCGGCATCGCCGAGACGAAGGCTTCGGTAATAGATCGGCGCCAGCAGATCCCAACCCTGCCCGTCCTCCGGATTCTGCGCCAAATGGCGCTCGGCCTTGGTGACGAGGATGCCCATGTCGTTGCCGGGATTGGCAAGCCGCGCCTCGAGCGGCTGCGACGGCAACTCCGGGCTGCCGGTTATGGAGTAAAGACAGAGCCCCACGGCGGGCAACGTCACGACGACGACGATTTCCGCCAGCCGGATGCGCCGCAGGCCGGAGCCGCGCGCCACCTGCTTTTCCATCCCGGAACTGACGGCGATCAATCGCCGCCCGACCTCGGCCCTGGCATATTCGGCTTCATCGGGTGTGATCAGGCCCTGCGCCTGGTCGCGCTCCAGTTCTTTCAACTGGTCACGATAGACTGCCGCTTCCCCGGCGCGATCGGATAGTCTTTCCTTCGCCCCGCGCAGCAGCGGCAGGAGCAAGACAATGGCGACGGCCGCCGTCAGTATAGCCACGATGATCCAGAACAACATAGCGACCAATTACGTCAAGCAGCCGGATATTCCAACAGTCAAACGGATCACAACGGCGTTTTGAGGCTTTTAGCCGCAAGACGTCAGGAACTTGACACAAATCAATGCCGATTGCGTCACGTCAGCGGCGACCAGCTGCCGTTGGTGTTGCGGCACGCCGCGCCGCGCGCCACCGATTGCGTGCCGCCGACGGTCACCGTATGCGTGTACTGGCGGCAGTTCTGCGATCCCACCTGATAGGGTGCCGCTGCGACCACCTGTCCGCTGATGCCGCGTCCGCTCCAGGCAACCGGCTGACCGCCCGGGGCCGCCTCGAGCGCCCGGTACTCGGCTTCGAGCGCACGCTGGCGATCGGCGCTGCCGATCTCGACGCCGCTGCGACTGACGATACCGCCCTGAAGCGCTGAAATATAGGGTGCCGAAGTCGACGACCTGTTCGACGACAGCAGTCCTCCCGTCGAGGTGCCGCCGGTGGTGCTGCAGCCTGCCACCAGGGCACTGAGGGACAATACGGCCGGAATGGTCAGGCGGCAGGCATAAAAATACATGGAATCAAACCAGTTTTTGCCAGAGGCATTCTTCAATCATTATGTCCTCGCACCAGTGAAAGTTCCTTGGGGCATCATTATGACCGTATGTCATTTTTGACATCCCCTGCCGCCTCATGCAACCTCCTTTACCACGCCGGGCAGGATCAGTCGCGCTTTAAGCCCGCCCTGCTCGCCGCGGGAGAGATCGAGGAGGCCCTGATACTCGGATGTGATCTCGCGCACGATCGAAAGACCGAGGCCGGTGCCCGGCTTGCTCTCGTCCAGCCGCTTGCCGCGCTTCATCGCCTCGCGGATCTGGTCGGCGTCGAGCCCGGGGCCGTCGTCCTCGACCACCAGTTCCAGCCAGAAGCGCCGCAAAGGGTCGCCGCCGCGGATATCAGCAGGCGCCGGCGCCACCGACACCTTGACGCGATGTTCGGCAAAGCGCGCCGCATTCTCCAGCAGGTTGCCGACGGTCTCCTCGACATCCTGTTGCTCCATGGCGAAAACCAGGTTGGCGGGCAGGATGGTGAGCTCGAATTCCTTCTCGCCGTTCAGCCGGCGCATGACGCGCAGCAGCCGCTCCAGCGCCGGCTCCGCCTCGGTGCGCGACAGCACCGAATCACGCTGGGCGGCGATGCGGGCGCGGTTGAGGTAGGATTGCACCTGTCCCTGCATGACTTCGGCCTGGTTGCGCACCAGCTCGCCCTGCTGCTTTTCCAACAGCCGCGCCTCGTTGAGCAGCACGGCAATCGGCGTCTTCAGCGAATGCGCCAGATTGCCGACCTGCATGCGCGCCCGCTCGACGATGCGCTGGTTGCTGTCGATCAGCGCATTGATTTCGCTCGCCAGAGGCTGGATCTCGCGAGGGAAGTCCCCCTGCAACCGCTCCGCCTCGCCGGCCCGGATCTTTTCCAGCGCGCCGCGTGCATGGTCGAGCGGCTTCAAGCCGTAAAGAATGGCGAGCGCGTTGACGATCAGGCTGCCGACGCCGAACACGGCGAGCGCCAGGTAGAGACTGTTGGAAAAGGCCCGCACGTCGGTCTCGACCACCGCGAGGTTGCCGCTGACGCGAAACCGCGCCGCACGCCCTTCTTGGTCGAGCACCACTTCCGTCTCCGCCACCTGGATCTTGTTGCCGCTGCCGTCGTCCAGCACGTAGAAACGCTCGTAGTTGGTATCGAATGGCACATCGGCCACCGAAGGCACCGCCAGATTGGACAAGCCGAGCGACGACGACACCAGGGGTCCTGCCGCAAACGTGCCCAGCGGCTCGACGATCCAGTACCAGCCGCTCTTCGGCTGCGCGAACCGCAGGTCGCCCAGCGCCGGATTGCCGGCGATCGTGTTGTTTTCGCCGATCGAGATCGAATTGATGACGTTGTAGAGCTGCGCCCGCAACAGATCCTGGAAACCGCGATCAGCGCTTTCCCGGTAGAGGGTGGAGATGACCACGGCGATGGCCACAAGCGCCGCCGCCGACCACAAGGTGGCCAGAAGCAAAACGCGGGCGGTCAACGATTTCGGGCCGAAGGACATCAAGGCAAAGGCCCCTTCTCGCGAGAACTTTACTTGGCGCTTTCCGGCGCCTGCATGCGGTAGCCGAGCCCGCGTACCGTCTCGATCATGTCGACGCCCATCTTCTTGCGAAGGCGCCCGACGAACACTTCGATCGTATTGGAATCGCGATCGAAATCCTGGTCGTACATATGCTCGACCAGCTCGGTGCGCGACACGACCTCACCCATGTGATGCATCAGGTAGGACAACAGGCGGAATTCGTGCGAGGTCAGCTTCAGCTGCGCGCCGTTGACGCTCGCCTTGGAGCTCTTGGTATCGAGCCGCACCGGCCCGCAGACGATTTCCGACGAGGCATGCCCGGCCGCCCGGCGAATCAGCGCCCGGATGCGCGCCAGAACTTCCTCGACGTGAAACGGCTTGGCGACATAGTCGTCCGCGCCGGCATCGATGCCGGCCACCTTGTCGCTCCAGCGGTCGCGGGCCGTCAGGATCAGCACCGGCATCGTCTTGCGGTTGGCCCGCCATTTTTCCAGCACGGTGATGCCGTCCATCTCCGGCAGGCCGATGTCGAGGATGACGGCGTCATAGGGCTCGGCATCACCGAGATAATGGCCCTCTTCGCCATCGAACGCCTGGTCGACGACGTAACCGGCCTCCTTCAACGCATCCGACAGCTGCCGATTGAGATTGATGTCGTCCTCGACCACCAGAATGCGCATCGTGCCGTTTATCCCCTGTTGCTTTCGATTGAATGTCCGGTCCGTCGCGGCGCCTTACGCCTTCGGCCCTACATCGGCACCTTGACGCGGACCTTGCGCGGCCGTTCGCTGCCGTTGCCCTGGACGAGCACGGTGATGACGCAGGAATCGCCGGAAGGCTGTGCGGAAAGCAGCTGGCCGCCGGTTTCGGCAACGACCTGGGCAACGGCGGCGGCGCAATCCCCATCGGAAAGCACGAGTTGATCGTTCCCGCCCACACCAGGAGCGGAAACCGTCAGGCCGGCCACCAAGGTCGCCAAGATCGCCGGAGATGCCATCCTCATACTTCCATCAATAAACGCACTCTAGGCTATATATTTAACCCAACCCGCCTGAATGGCAAATGAATGGGTGCCTCGTCTTAACCGGAGTTTTACCAAGGCACCCGCCAGACCTCAACGCTTGCCGATCGTGTTGCGCGCCGAAAGCCGCCCGTAGAGCGCCAGCAACCCGCCCAAGGCGCCCGCCAGCGTCACCAGCGTATCGGCCAGCGCCTGCTGGTCTTCGGCCCCAAGCTCGATACCAAGGAACTGCGCCAGCGACGCGAAGATGGCGATCAACGCACCCCACACCGCCTTCGAACGGTACCATTCCTTCAGATCCGTCATGCCGTTTTCTCCTTCAAATTAAAGTGAAACATAAGCCGTCGCCGCCAGCCCCTGCGCGACCTTGCGGCCCATCTGCCGGACACGGATGAAAAAGCCGGACTGGGCGGCGCCGAAATCAGCCATCTCCGCCGCCGCGGCGTAAAGATAGGCCGCATCCGTCGTCGCCACCTGCCGCACCACCGTGCCGCCGGAGAGGATGTCCAGCCGGTACCGCTCCTCCGGCTCATCGAGAGGGATATCGGTCGCCTGCCAGTCGTCGGCATCGATCCGCCCGCGCCGCACCCAGCCGAACCGCACGTCGCCGTCGCCCGTCCGTCGTGCTTTCAGGTGCACCGGCGCCAAAGGCGTTTCCGCCCGCAGTCCCCCCGAAAAGGCAACCGGCGCCAATCCACCGCTCGCTCCGCCGACCGGGTCGACGATCCAGTTGAGCACCAGTCCCGCCTCGTCAGCCGACAACCCGACCGGCTTCACCGCCCCGTCCAGCATCACCGCCCGCGCACCGATCCCGGCACCCGCCGCCATCGCATCCTCGCTCCCCGCCAATCCGCGCAAAAGGCTCGTCAGCCGCCACCGGCCGGCCGATACTTCTTCCGCATTGCAGAAGGCGACGATTTCCCAGGCCCCGTTGGCGCAAGACACCGCCAGCCGGTTTTCCCCATTGAGCACCGCCGCCACCGGCCGGGATTCCAGCCCGCCATAAGCCAGGTCGATCTCGATGGCGTTCGCCCGGTCAAAACGCCCGCAAACGCCGGGCGCCAGCGGCGCGGCGAGCACACCGATCCGCGCCGGCCGCTCGAACACCGTGCGCAGCTGATATCCCTCCAGCGTCGCCGAAGACGACAGTGCCGTGCGCCGGAAGGGTCGCGACAGCATCGCGCCGCGGGCGAAACTCGGCCCCGCGCCGCCCTCATAGCGCGGCAAGTCCATCAGCAACACCACCGGCGCGAAGGCGGCCGTGGCACCGTCATCCGGCACCGGCGCCGCGCTCATGGCCGGCGGACGCACCCCGGCAGCGGGCGAGACGGCTCGCGCCTCGATCCGCCGCGCCGCGCCATCGGTGATCCGCGACACGAGAAAACCGCCCTCCGGCCCGTCCGGCAGCGCAATCACATCGCCCGGCTGCAGATCGAGGTCGAAGGGCGGCAGCGACAGGGTCACCGACCGCCGCGACACCAGATGATCCCGCAACAGGCCTTCCGCGGCAATCAGCGCCGTCTCCTCCGGCAGCACCGCTGCCAGGTCGTAACGCAACACCCGGTCGTTGGCGGCCGCCACACGCCGCGAGCGGGCACTTGCCTGCTCGTAATCGAGGAACGGATTGTAGAATCCGACGATCGCCTCGCCGGCGTAGTCGCTGTCGTGGCCGCGCTCCTCCACCCACAGGGGCTCGCCGTCGAAATCGGCCAGCACGCTGCGCGGCGAAGCCGGCCGGCTCGCCCGGGCGCGCGAACGGAAACGCAGTATCGCGCCATCCTCGACCGCATCCACCTGAAAAACGGACAGCAGCGGCTCCAGCAGCCCCCGTGCCGAAATGATCTCGCCCTGCACATATCCCGGCAGGTCGCCACTCACCTCGGAAACATCGAAATCCGCAAACCCGTGATCCAGGAGGATCGCCGCAATCACCTCCGCCAGCGTCCCCGCCCCGAGCCTCCCGGTCAGCCAGTGCCCGGTCTGCCAGTTCGGCCCGTCGCTCCAGATCCTGAGATCCTTCGGAAAGGCAGGAAACGGCCGGGCATCCCAGGTCCACAGAAATATATGCGCCGGATCGACCATGCCGTCCGGCGCGGCCGGCCCCGACCACCAGTCGTGATGCGCCTCCAGAAACCGCCGCTGCATGCTGTCGGCCCGCGTGCGGTTGGAAAAATAGGGTGCTGCCGATTCCGACGATTTCGGATCGACGAAGACATTCGGCTGGTTGGCCCCCTTGTCGATCGCCGGGCAGCCGAGCTCGGTAAACCAGATCGGCTTCATCCTCGCCGTCCAGGCCGTCGGCACCGCAAGCTCCGCCCCGCCGATACGCTCGTGGTGCCGCCGCGACCACCAGTTCTCGATATCCTTGTAGCGAAAAACCCAGGGCTTGCCGGCCAGCCCGTCGGTGATCGGCGACCGCAGCCGCGACCGGCGATCGGCATCACTGGCATAATACCAGTCGTAACCCTCGCCGCCCGTTATCGCCGCCATCATGCCGGCATGGTCGTCCGGCGTCAGGAACCTATCGGGGTTTTCCGCCGAAAGGTCCTCATCGCGCCAGTCGGAGAGCGGCATGTAATTGTCGATGCCCACCGCGTCGATATCGGGCGAAGCCCACAAAGGATCGAGGTGGAAATAGACGTCACCCGAGCCGTCCTGCGGATGATAGCCGAAATATTCGCTCCAGTCGGCGCCGTAAGTGATCTTCGTTCCAACCCCCAGCACCTCGCGCACGTCGCCGGCAATCTCCACCAGTTTTCCGACAAAAGGAAAGGCGCCCGTCTCATCGCGCAGTTGCGTCAACCCGCGCAATTCCGAACCGATGATAAACCCGTCGACACCCCCCGCCACGGCGGCCAGATGGGCATAATGCAGCACCAGGCGCCGATATCCCTCATCCTCCTCACCGGCATACACCACCGTGTTGCCATCGATGACAAAATCCCCCACCGCCGCCGCACCGCAAAAGGCATCGATCGCCGCCCGCGCCGCCGCCGCCCGGTCGGGACTGCCCGCCCGCCCCGGGGCCGGATGGCAGGTGATCCGCCCGCGCCAGGGATAGACCGCCTGCTCCGCCCCGCCATGCGGGTCCGGCAGGCCGTTGCCGGCAGGCACGTCCATCATCAGGAACGGATAGAGAAAAACCTTCAGCCCCCGCGCCTTCAGGTCGGCGATCGCCGCCACCACGCCGGCATCGTTCGGCGTGCCGCCATAGGCCGGGCCGCCATTGCTGGTGCTGATCAGGTGCGCATCCGCCCGTGGAATGCCGGAAACGACCCACGGCACGCTTTCCTCCTCGCGCCCCAGCGTTTCGACACCGGGCACGATCCGGCATTCCCCGGCCCTGAGATCCGTACCGAACCAGGACACGACCAGCGCCACGCTTTCGAGGTTCGGGCACACCGCCGTCAGTTCATCGATCGAAGCCGCCCAGTCGGTGCCGTGCGACAGCACATGCCGGTTCATGATCCGCGCGCTGCCTTCACCGATCTTTTCCGTCACCGGCACCGTGCTGTAGCCGTGCTCCGTCGAGCCGGGGATCACCGTCACCGCCCGCACCTGCGCCTCCAGCCGTCCGACGGTGCGTAGCACCTCGAACTGCAGGAGCGGAATACGGTTGCCGAAATCGTCGAGCGGCAGCCGTTCGAACACCACATAGGCCAGCCCGCGATAGGCCGGCGCATTGCCGGTCCCCTGCTTCGCCTCGATCAGCGGATCGGGCATCTGCGTCGCCGTGCCGGGATAGACGCGCATCTCGATCTGCGTCAGGTCGATTTCCCGGCCATCGGCCCAGACCCGGCGCACACCCGCAATCGGCCCCTCGCACAGTCCCACGGCCAGATTGCCGAAATAGCTGAAGGTCTCGACCTTCGGCCCGCTCGCCTTGCCGCCGGCCCGCTCGACGGTGACGTCCTCCTCGAAGCGCGTCGCCCAGATCAGCGTGCCGCCGATGCGTGCCGTGCCGTAAAGCCGATTGATCGCCGTCCCGTCGTCCGCACCCGGAATCCGCGCCGTCGACAGCCGCGCGCCGGCAATCGTCCGCGTCCCGTTGATCAGCGCCCGGTCGACGACATTGCCCGCCAGCGCTCCCGCCGCCCGGCCGATGACCGCGCCGACCGGCCCGAACACCCCGCCCAAGGCCGCCCCCGCCGCCTGAAACAAGATCGTCGCCATCACCCACCCCGCTTTTTTCCGAAATCACCCGGCGAAAACCGCCATCCTCAACCCGCCCCGGCCGACCCACCCACCGCCGGAAACCGAAACGCCGCCACCACCTTCCGCCGCCACGCCGGCACCAGCGGCGAACGGATCACCGCCGCCTGCTCATAGGCATGGATGAACCGCCCGCCGCCGCACAGGATGCCGATATGTTTCGCCGCACAGCCGGCCCGCCAGCGGAACACCAGCACATCCCCCGGCAAGGCAGCATCCACCGAACCCACCGGCAGAAAATGCCGCCCGGCTGCGGACAAGAGCCGCTCCTCGCTGCCACGCTCCGCCCAATCGGGCGCATAGGCCGGCGGCGCCTCCGGTTCATCGCCATAGATCTCCCGCCAGACGCCGCGGACCAGCCCGAGACAATCGCAGCCGACGCCCTTCAGCGACGCCTGGTGCCGATAAGGCGTACCGATCCATCCTTCGGCAGCAGCGACAACCCGCTCCCCGATCGCGGCCGTCATTCGAACAACGCCCTTCCGTCATGCACCGTCTCGCCATCCGCATAGGAATAGGCAAAGTCCGAGCCGGGAATATGCGGAAACCCCTGAAAATTGATGGTGTTCGAAAACTTCGCCCTGCAGGTCGAAAACGCCTTGTCGCAACCGGCCACGATGGCAAAGGCATCCCCCGCCTCCGGCGACCGCGCCATCGGCAACCAGAGCACGAGATCCACCGCAGACCCATCCACCACATGCCCGTCAATATCGACGGTCATCCCGGCATGCCTGCCGCTGGTAAACGTCAGCACCCCATAGCGAAAAAACCCCGCCGCAAAACCGGAAAGCCCACCGACGCGCAGATGCGTCGCATCCGCGACCGAAAGGATTTCGCCGGTCCCGCGATAGGCACCCGAGGCAAGGTTGACGCCGCAGCGCCCATCCCCCAGCGTCGCATCGCAGCGCCGCCCGAAAAGCCGCCCCTGGTCACGCCCGAGCCGATGGGTGAAACTGCGCAATTCGGCACGGAAATCGCCGGCCGTGCGCGTCACCTCGCCGATCTCCTGCACCCTCAGGAGCATATGCTCGTCCACCGCCGCCCAATTGACGAGGAACACCTCCACCCGCGCACCGTCGTAGCGCCCGTCGATCAGGTCCTCTTCGCGAATGGCCGCGCTGGAAAAACCACCCGCGACATCGCTCGCCTCCACCGAAAGCCCGGCCGCCTGCTGCGTCTCGCTGGCGGCAAAACCGGTCGCCGCGGCAAAAAGCGTACCCCCGAAAACAAGATCGTGATCGTGCTCGGTAAAACCGAGTACCGTCCCGTCGCGCCGCGTCACCCGCCACGCATGGCAGACGGTCGTCGCGCCGCTGTCGAGATGCGCCTTCAGTCCGGCTGGAATCGTCCTCATGGCATCACCTCGATCAGCGGAATCGTCGGGATCCGGCCGGCATCGAAGGCCTGCAGGTTGATGTCGATCCGGTCGGTGGCAAAGCGCACCGGCACGTCGAAGGAAAACCCTGCCGTCACCACCGCCCCGCTTCCCGGCACGAAACCGGGTGCAAATGTCACGATCCCCGTCACCGGATCGCATGTCGCCCCATCGGCCGCGACCCCGTCGACCGCGACCAGCACGCTGCCGGCCACTGGCTTGGCAATCACCCGGCGAAAACTGCCGCCGGCATCGCCATAGGTCTTGGCAAGCTGAAACGCCGCCGTCGTCCCGTCGCCAGTGCCGATCACCTGGTCCAGCGCCCCCGCCGCCTCGCCCGGCTGCCCCGAGCCATGATCGAACGGATCGCGAAAACGAAACCCGTTCAACTCCCCGCCCCGCGCCTCGAAAAAGGCCAGCACCTCGTAGAGATCGGCGATCGATCGCACGCCCGAACCGGCATCGTAGCTGCGCCGCGCTTCCCGCCAGCGGCGGTTGCGGCTCTCGCGCCCGTTGGACAGATTGACGATATCGGTCCGCCGCACCGGCCCGCCGCTGGTCGTCAGCGACAGCCGCAACGGAAACCGCACCTCATGAAACCCCATGGCCATGACCTTGCTCCAAATAAACCGCACGCACGGAAAAACGCCAAACATTCCGGCCGCTCCATCTCCGACCCACAGGACGATCGGACATGAAACGACAGGGTGCCGCTTCCCCTTTTCCCCTGCGGGAAGAAGGGTCCGAAGCACGCAGGCGGATGAGGGGGGTCTGCCACAATGGTAACCCTACCCGTTTCGGCCACCCTCAAAGCCCGCGCTGCCCGCGCCCCACCGTCCGCGCCAGCATCGCCGAAAGCTGCCCCTCGCTCTTGCGAAAGCTCGCCGCATCCGGCGTCGTCACGTTGAACACCACCTGCGGCGCCGCAGGCCGGCCCTGCATCGCCACGCCCAAAGCACCGTCGCTGCCACGCTTCAGCGGCAGGATCGCCTCGGCCCCCGCCTCGCCCATCAGCCCGCGCCCGCTGCCCATGGCGAAATAGGTCGGCTCCGCTACCACCCCGCCATCGGCAAACGCCGTAACCCGCCCGGGCACTCCGCCGTCGGCAAAGGCGAAAACCGAACCCAGCTGCCCTGCCAGCCCGCCCACCGCCTGGCCGATCAGCCCTTCCAGCGGCTTCATTCCGACGGAAAGGGCGATATCGGCCAGCCGCGTGCCCACCGTGCGCAACACGTCCTCCAGGCTGCGGCTGCCGCTTGCGGCAGACCGCAAGGCGCCCGTCAGCACCGAGCCGAAGGATCGCGACCGCCCCTCGAGATCGGTCAGCACCTCCTTCAGCGCCGCCGCCTGCTCCGTCATGCCGGCCAGGGTGTCTTCATTCTCGTCCATGATCCCGCCTTTCAACGTCTATCTCGCTGCCGTCACGGCTATCCGGAAACGCCCGCATCAGCGCCTCCAGACTTTCCCGCCGCAGGCTCTGTCCCTGCCCGCGCAAACCGCCGATGGCGGCATGGAATTCGCGCGGCGTCATCGCCCAGAAAACCCGCGGCTCCAGCCGCAACAGGCAAAGCCCGGCATGCAGCGCCTCGTCCCAGGGAAAGGGACGCACCGCCGCGCCGGGGCTCACGCCTGCTGCGGCGCCGGAGGGCGCGTTTCGCCCTCGCCCCCCAGAAAGGTCGCCGCCAGCAAATCGCGAACGATCGCCGCCGAACCGGCGATGCCGCCCTCGATGCCGGCGCCGGCCACGTCCTCGTCGGAAAACACATTGCCGCCGCCGCGCAGGCCAGCCCCGATGATGCGGATCATGTCCGCCGCCCTGAGCCGCCCATTGGCAAACCGCGCGCCCAGCGCTCCGAGATCGTCGGCGGCAAACGCCGTTTCCAGTTCCGCCAGCGCCCCCAGCGTCAGGCAGAGAATGCGCCGCTCCCCGTCGATGACAGCCTCGACCTCGCCGCGATGGCGGTTCGCCCGCCCGTCCGTGCCGCGCCCTGCCATCACACGGCCCCGAAAGCGAGCGCGCCGGCCGATTCCAGCGCCAGTTCGAACTGCACTTCGCCATTGTGCTGGCCGGCATATTCCAGCGCGGCGATCTGGAAAGGCCCGGTCACCGTGCCGAAATCGGGAATGACCACCTGCCAGGTCAGGATGGCGCCGTCGAAAAACGCCGTCCGCACCACCGCATCCGATGCCTGGTCCTTGAAAATCCCGCCGCCGGACAACGAGGCCCGCTGCACGCCCGCCCCGGCCAGCAGCTCCCGCCAGCGCCCGGCACTTTCCGCGTCGGTGATGTCGACCGTCTCCGCATTAAAACCCAGCCGCTTCGACCGCAGCCCGGCGACCGTCACATAACCGCTGCCGTTGTGGACCTTCAAAAGCAGGTCCTTGCCCTTCTGTGCCACCATCTTCCGCTCCTTGCGCAAATTCCCGTCGCGACACGGGCAAATCGCCCGGCCGCGCATTTCCCCAAGCACGCAATCCATGGTAGGAGCGCCGGTCAGCCCTCCTCGAACCGTTCCCCATGCCGACATCCGAAACCCGCCGCGCGGCAAAAACCGTCGCCGTCCTCGCCGTCACCCAGCTTGTCGGCTGGGGCACGACGTTCGACATGCTCGGCGTGCTTGGGCGCGTCATCGCCCCCGAACTCGGGCTGGCCAACGAAATCGTCTTTCTCGGCCTGTCGATCATGATGCTGATCAGCGCGCTCGCCGGCCCGAAGACCGGCCGCCTGCTCGACCGCTACGGCGCTTCGAAAGTCCTCGCCGCCGGCTCGGTGATCTTTGCCGCCGGCCTGCTGCTGCTCGCCGCATCCCACGGACTGGTTCTCTATATCGCGGCCTGGTGCGTCATCGGCCTCGGCGGTGCGCTCGGACTGTCGGCGCCGGCATTCACCGCCGTCGTCGAGCGCGAAGGCCAACGCTCCGGCCGCATCATCGCCATCCTCATGCTGTTTACTGGCTTGTCGAGCGCGACATTCTGGCCGCTGCTCGACTGGCTGCAATCGCTGATCGGCTGGCGCCTCACCTTCGTGCTGACGGCATCCGTCCATCTGCTGGTGTGCCTGCCGCTGCATCTATTCGCCTTGCCGCGCCCGGTCGCTTCCGCCGGACGCACCGAGACCACCGAACGCGCGCCGCTGGTCCTGACGCCGCTTGGGCGGATCTACGCCTTTTTCCTGATCGCCGCCTCGACCATGCTCGCCACTCTGGTCACCTACGGCCTGTCGCCGTCGCTGCTGCAGATCTTCGCCCTGTCGGGCGCGGCACCGGCGCTCGCGCTGCAACTCGGCTCGCTGCGCGGCGTCATGGGCATCTCCGCCCGCTTCGTCGATATGCTGCTTGGCCCGCGCGGCAGCCCGCTGATCAGCGCCACGCTCGGCATCGGCCTGATCCTTGCAAGCTTCATGCTGCTGCTGGTCGCCAACGGCTCGGCATCGCTGCTTATCGCCTTCGTCGTGCTGTATGGCTTCGGTTCCGGCGTCGTCACTGTCGCCCGCGCGCTCCTCCCGCTTGCCGTGTTCAGCCCGCGCGATTTCGGCCTGCAATCGGCCCGCCTGTCTCTACCGCAGAATCTCGCCAGCGCCGCCGCACCGGTGATCTTCACCGGCATCCTCGACCGCGCCGGCCTGCCCGCCCTGCTCGTCACCGCCTCCGTATTGGCAGCGCTGTCCCTTTTCTTCGTGATCCTGCTCGCCCTTTTCATCCGCGGACGCAGAGCCTGAGCTTCACTCGGTCACCGCCCGAAACACCATCTCGATCCCATGCGTCCGGGTCTTCGGCATCCTTCTGGCCCGGCTCGAGCGATGCAGAAGGCTCACCAGCACCACCCCGTCCAGCGAAAGTTCCGCATCGTGCAACAGCCGATGCACATGGCCCGCTATCACCTGCGCCTGCCGCTGCCCCTGCCCGGACGACCAGATTTCCAGCGTCAGGAGATGCTCTTCACCGGCCTCCGTCGAGGTTGAAAAATCGTCACTCTGCAATGCGGCGATCATCAGGTAAGGCATCGCCGTGCGCATCAGCAGCCGGTCATGGATGCCGTCCGCACCGATCAGCGCCACCATTTCCGCATCGCCGAGAAGCCGCGCCGTCACCGCCTGCAGCAAGGCATTGGCCGCCGTCATGGTCCTTCCTCCTCGCAATGGCAGACGAGATAACGTTGCGTCTCGTCGGGATCGATCACCGCCCTGACGGCAAACAGCCGCGCGCCCTTGCGCAGCCGCATGCCGGCAGAGATATCAGTGCGAAAACGCACCCAGATACGATGCGTCAGCGTCGCTGTCTCCGCACCCGCCGCTTCCCGCACTGCATGGCCCGCAGGCTCGACCATCGCCCAGAAAGCCGCCACGCCTTCATAACGTACGTCCGCGCCGCCCTGTCCGTCCGGCACCGCCACCGGCGCCTCCAGCTCCAGCCGCGCCGTGAATTGCCCCGGATCGATAAAACTCACCGGCATGGTCAGAGCCTCCGCAGCAGATACGGCGCCACCAGGAGCTCATAACCCGCCGACACCGAAGCCGGCTGGCTGTCCGGCGGCACGACGCCACGATAGGAAAACATATGCGCCACATGCAGCAGCATCGCCCGCCGCAAGGTATCCGGTACATCCACCGCCGCATCGCCGAAACCGGCGACGAAATCGATCTCGATGCCGTTCACCGCCCGCGCCGTCTTCACAAGCTGCTTCAACACAAGCCGCGCCGGCCGCCCGGCACCATCCAGCACATGCCCATCGAGCGACACATCCACTGCCGCCCCGCCTTCATCATAAACCACAACGGTTTCAACCGATTGCACCGGCCACCTGGCAATCTGAATCACCCCGCTGGCCGGCCAGTCATCGCGATAAAGCCGCCAGGTCTGGCTCAGCATCGAAAGCCCGGTGCACCGCTCCAGATGTTCGCGCGCCACTTTAACCAGCGCCACCAGCAACACATCCTCGTCATCACCATCAAGACGCAGATGCGCCTTCACCTCGGCAAGCGTTACCGGCTCCGCCACCGGCGGAGCAATCAGGGCATAGGTCATCAATATCTCCAATCGACGGGGTGATTTTCCCGGTGAGCGCCCTTCTCCCTGCTGGGGAGAAGGGCAAGGCAGCCCCCCTCAGCTCACCGCAACCTTCATCAGCTTGATCGCCTCGAAATTCTGCACTCCGCCGCCGACGCGTTTGGTGGTGTAGAACAGCACGTAGGGTTTCGCCGAATAGGGATCACGCAGCACCCGCACCCCCATCCGGTCGACCACCAGATAGCCCGCCCGGAAATCGCCGAAAGCAATCGAGAGCGAATTCGCCCCGATATCCGGCATGTCTTCGGCCTCCGCGATCGGGAACCCCATCAGCGAAGCCGACTGGCCGGCCGATGCCGGCGGGCGCCAGAGGTAGTTGCCGTCGGCATCCTTGAACTTGCGGATCTCGCCCTGCGTCTTGCGGTTCATCAGGAAGTGGGCGTTCTGCCGGTGTCCCGCCTTTACCGCATAGATCGTGTCGATCAGCGCATCGGACGGTCCGGTGGACTTGAAGGCGCCCGCCGCCCCGGAGGCGATGTAGCCGATATTTCCCCACGTCCAGCTCGCATCGGCAACCGTCGTATAGGACAGGATACCCTTCGGCTTGTTGGTGCCGTCGCCGCTGGTGAACGCCGTGCCCTCCTGCTCGGCGAAGACGATGTCCACCTCGCCCGAGATCCACGCCTCGATGTCGACCGCCGCATCGTCGAGCAGTGCCTGCGTCGCCGCCGGCATCGCATAGAGTTCCATGGTCGGGAAGGAGAGTTCGGAAAGCTGCGGCGTCGCCGTCTGCGGCCGCGAGGCCGTCTCCGCCACCCAGCCCGCGGTCAGCCCGGTCGGCGAAAACGGCTTCTTCAGCACCGCGCCGGAGACCTGCCGCACCGTCGCCAGCGCCCGGATCGGCGAAACGGCGGAAAGCCTGCGGCCGATCTCCGTATCGGTTTCCGGCGGCACCAGGTAACCGCCATCGGCGCCCGTGCCGGCGGAAAACGCCTTGGACTCCAGGTCGCGCAGGCCCGCCTCGTCGCCGCGACGGATATAGGCGTCGAAAGCCGCCTTGTGTTCGGCCGCCTCCGGCGAAGGTCCGTCCAGGCGCCCCAGCGCCGGCCGCACCTTCTTCAGCACCAGCTGGCCGAGCGCTTTCTTCTGCTCGTCCATCGCGCGGTTGATGCGGTCCATCTTGTCGCGCGTCACCACGTCGGCAGTCAGCTTGCGCTCGATCTCGTCGAGGCGCCGGTCGTTGACGTCCTTGAAGGCCTCGAACGCCTGCATGAAATCGTCGAAGGCGGCGTCGAGGTTTTCGGGCACCGCCTTGATTTCCGGCGCTGCGGTCTGTGCCATGTCTGTCATGAACCCATCCTTGTCTTGCTTTGAACGTTGAACATCATCCGGGCCGCCCGCCGCATGCTGCGGACGAGTTCCGTTTCCTTGTCGCGGAACCACCGCGCATTCTTCACGTTCGACACCCGCGCCGATGGCAGCATCGGAAAGGTGACGACCGAGATTTCCCAGAGGTCGGCTTCGAGGATGCGGCGCACGCCGGTCTTGGCGTCGGTCCGCGCCTTCACCGTCTGGAAGCCGATCGACAGCCCGTCGAGCGCGCCGTTCTTCATCAGCTGGTGCACCTCGCGGGCGCGGGCGACACCACCCGACAACACACCCTCGACATAAAGCCCCCGCGCATCCTCGCGGATCGTTGTCCACGTGCCGATCGGCTCGGCCGGATCGTGCTGGAACAGCATGCGCACGCCACTCGCGCCACGCTCGACGAGCGAACGGGCAAAAGCGCCACGCTCTATGGAATCCTTGCCGAGATCGATCTCGCCGAAGACGCTGGCATAACCGGAAAAGGTACCGTCGCCGGTCACGCCCTTGAGCGCCAGGTTGGCGAAACGGGTCGTCACGGGCCGCAGCCCGCGGTAAGCGTTCCTCATGGAAGTCTCCTGAATGATCGGATGTTTTGGCCGGCGCACGCCGGGCCGGATGCACCTCACCGCCGGCGAGGTCGGCCCGTCACCGCTGCCGCGGCGGCGCGCCGTACCGCTCCGCCAGCCGCGCCAGAATGCCGAGCGCCCACCAGGCCGTCAGGCTGGCCGCCGCCGAACCCGCCAGCATCGTCTCGAAGGCCGAAAGGCTCGCCGACATCTCCAGCCGCCCGGCAAGCCAGACACCCGCCGGCCCGCCGAAGATCAGCCCGCAGGCCAGCCCGGTGAAGAAACGCCCCGCCGCCTCGCGCCGGCTCTTCGGCAAAAGATAGACGAGCGACACCGCCGCCCCCGCAGACGCCCCGACGGCACGCGCCGCCCAGAGCCCCGGATCGTTCCCGAACTCAGCCATTTGTTAAGCACTTTCGGATAGAGTTAGGGAAATCCGGCCCGCAGCCGGCACACGGGAAAAACCCGGCATCTTCTCAAACCACTTGAAGAACGCCGTTTTCCGGAATCTTCCGAATCCCTTGCGGGAAAATCCTCGCAGGTTGAATCAACGACTTCACAAGTTGAGTCGGTTTGCTCACGTCCTGGTTCAGGATGTACCCGCAAGCCAAAGCATTGCTGGGCCAACAGCCTATTCATAGCTGTCGTCATCATCCTTCTCCAGCTCTGCAGGTCCTTGCCGCGCATGCTGTACGGAAACGACAAAGACCGTGTCATCCTCGATGACATAGTCAAAATGATAGGGCGGCGAAACCAGCCGCCGCACGCCTTTCACGGGTGCGACGGCGGAGCCGGCAAATGGATAGTCGGCCAGCAATCGAAGTGTCTTGCGGACCTGTGCCGTAAAGGCCAGGGAAGCGCGGGGATTGAGTAGCGAAAGATAGTCCTTCTCCTTTCGGATATAGCGCACTGCCTCATCCGAAATGCGGACCTTTTTCAAGCGGCGTCCTCGCGGTCGCGGTCCATAAGCTCAGCCATCAGTTCTTCCGCATCCACGCTGCGGCCAGCTTCAATATCCTCCTCACCGCGCCGGATGCTTAGAACCTCGGCCCCCTCCGCCATCAGATAATACTTCAACGCCCGCACGATCACCCAGCTGCGCGTCCGTTCGCTCGCCTCGGCGATCGTTTCGATATCGGCGAGAATATCCATCGGCAGCCGCAGCGTGATCGGATAGGACAGAACGGGTTTGGACATGACGGAACTCCTTCTTTGTAATACATGGTATTACAAACCGCATCCCGCCTCAATATCCCACCGCCTGCCGCTTCTCCTCCTCGGTCAGGAAAGTCGCCGCCCCGATCCGGCTCCACAAAGCATCCCGCTCGGCCGAAAGCCCGGCAATCCGGTCGAGGTCCGGCTCGAAACGCAGACCGTCGCCAAAGACGTGTGCCAACCAGCCGGAAAAACTCGCCGCCGTGCGCTGGATCAGCGGCAGCACCGTCAGCCGATAGAAGGCCCGGTTGGCTTCTTGGTAATTGGCATAGGTATTGTCGCCGGGAATGCCCACCAGCATCGGCGGCACACCGAAGGCGAGCGCGATATCGCGCGCCGCACCATTGCGCGCTTCGATAAAATCCATGTCCTTCGGCGAAAGCCCCATCGATTTCCAGTCAAGCCCGCCTTCCAGCAGCATCGGCCGGCCCGCCCGCACCGCGCCCGTGTACCCCTCCTCCAGTTCCAGCTTCAGCCGCTCGTACTGATCGGATGAAAGATTGCCACCCTCCTTCGGCTGGTAGACCAGCGCCCCGGAAGGCCGGGCGGAATTGTCGAGCAGCGCCTTGTTCCAGGTCGCCGCCGCATTGTGCAGGTCGAGCGCCACCTGCGCCGCCGCCAGCGGCGGAAAACCGAGATGGTCGTCGAGCGGATGAAACAGTTTCAGGTGCAGCAGCGACACGCCCTCGCCGTCGACGGCAAACCGCCGCCCGCGCCCACCGGCCCGGTAATCGTAAGCCAAGGGCCAGCCATCCGCCCCCTCGACAAGGCTTACCCGGTCCGGCCGCAACAGATGCAGTTCCCGCACCGCCTCCCCCACGACAGAGGGCGCCACATAGGCATTGCCGGACAAGAGGAGATGCCCATAGAGCGCCTCGAAAAAATCAGGCCCGGCCATCCGCCCGTTCGGCCGCGCGACAAGATCGAGCATCGGATGTCCCAAAACCTCCGCCTCGCCCTCGTACAACAGCCAGGGCACGGCCGCCGCCGCCTCGGCGATCATCCGCACCGCCCGATGCGCCACCGGGTTCTTCATGAACCCCTCGCGCGCCAGCGCGCCATAGGACCGCCCCGTCCACTGCGCCCGCCCCTCGGCCGCAAACGCCGCCAATGCCGTCGCCTTGCTTTCACCCACGCGTTCACGACCCGCCGGGCGCCGCCACGGCAGGAAAGATCGGATGTTCATGTCGGATATCCAGTTCGGTTAAACGTCTATTGGCAGGGAACGCCCCGAAAGACGGTCACGCTGCCGTTCAGTAACGAGTGACCATCAACCGATCACCCGCCGCACCGCCTTGTCGGCATCATAATCCGCCGCCATGCGCAGTTCGCGGATCGGCCGCACCCGGTCGATGGAAATCTGATAATTCGGATGCGCCTTGTAGGCCGCCAGTGCCGCCTCGTCGGCGAATTCTCCGTAGACGACGAAGTCCACCTCGTTGCCGAGCTGGTCCTTCTTCACATTGGTGCCGACCTCCAGCGTCAGCGCATGCGGAATGACCGTCAGCAGCGAAAGCCCCGCCTCTATCGCCGCGCGGTCTTCGTCGCTGCGAGCGGTGAAGAAGACGATGTGACGGATCATGGCAAGCTCCTGACGATGTTATGCCGCCGCGGTTAGCATGCCCGCGCCCGCCATTCAACGCGTCGCACTGCCTCATCCCCGTCCTCGATCACCGCGCAACGCCGCATGAAACAGCCTGCCATATCCGCCGATCTGCTCCGCCCTGTCCATGCCGTTGACGATTTTTCGAGCCCCGGCCCAATCCTCCGTCGACGCGTTGAAATAATCCGCAAGCTTGTGCCCTGTGAAGGAGCCGCGCCGCATGCCTTCGAACAGGATGCTCAGCGCCGTCTCCGTCTCCATCGCCCGTTCCGGCGCGGCCACGAGGTCGATGCCGGTGATGTCGCTCATCGCCGCATAGTTTCGCCGATGGGTCAGCTGCACGAAACCGCGCCCGAGCCAGCTCTTGCCGTCCTCATCCGGCCGCCAGTACGGCGTCTTCACCCAGGAAAGCCGCCCCTTGGCAAATGCCTCCTCCAGGATCGCCACCGCTCGTTCGTCGCTGTCGGCCAGCGTCTCGCGCACCGGCTGCATCGTCCGCGCCGTCTCGTGGTAGACGGTCGCCAGCACGTAAGCCAGCCAGCGCTCGTCTTGCGCCGCCATCGTCCGTTCCCAGCGGTCGAGAATCGCGGACATGCCGTCCACCTGCGGCTGTTTCAGCATCCCGCCAAACGGTGCCGCACGAATGTGGTCGAAGAAAAAACGCCGGTCGATCGCCATCCCGATACCCCTCCTTGCCAGGGTCGCCAAAGCTTCTGTGAAATTCAATCGATTTTAGAAAACTAAATCGTTTTAACCAGTTAGAGGGGTAATTTACTTTTCGTGAACCCTGTGGAACCAAGAGCCGCAGACGGCGTTGTTACCGCGCCAAAGCAATTCCAGCAAAAGCGCCTGGCGGTTTTGCCTGCTGAATTGCGAAAACCCGAATTGCAGAAACAATGGAGCATTTTCGCGATTTGGGAAGCGGACATGCTCTTTTGCCACGAGGAGATCAGACATCATGCAGACACCCGCCCCGATCAGCAAGGCCCCGCAGCCCATCCCTCAGCATGTGCTCGACCGTCTCGAATCCGAATGGCGGCAGATGCGCGACAATGCGCCCCAGCCGACCGGCAATCGCTGATTTCATTCTCTCCCCTCAAACAGGGCGGACCCTTGGCTCGCCCTGTCCTTCCAGCATCAAGGCCGTCAACGCCCAGACCAGCGCATCCAGCCGGTCGGGCGAACGGCCGGAAGACAGCCCTTCCGGACCGAAATCGCACATCTGGTCCTCCAGCGCCGGAAATCGCCCGGCATGGGCAACCCGCCCCTGTTCATACAGTGCCGCCACCGGCTCCGCCCGCAAGAACTTGCCGCGTGTCGCCCGGACGGACGTCACCGGCAGGCCGGCATCGATGCTTTTCAGCATCGCCGCCACCATGTCGCCGCCCTGGTTGATTTCCGCCACCACCCGGTCGGCGTCGAAGCGGCGATAGGCTTTCACCACCGCCTGCGCCCAGCCCGCCGGGCTTGCCCCCTCCACCGAACAATCCGCCAGCACCACCGCACGCCCCGAAGCATCCAGTCCCGCGACGACGATGCCGCAACAGGATTGCGGCCCCGCCGAAGCCGGCGGGTCCACCGCCACGACGATGCGCCGCAACACCCCGGCAAACCGGATCGTCACCGCCTCGATCGCCTCGCGTTTCCACAAGCCGTCCTCGCGGTCCTCGATCAGCTCGCCGTCGAGCTCCTGCCTTCCGAGCCGCGTGCCGCCGTAGCGGCTTTCCAGCGCCTGCATGAACCCCGGCGCCAGGTTGTCGCGGTTGGCCAGCGTGCTCATCCGCGTCAGCACCGTCTCCGCATCGCCCATCAGTGCCTTCAGCAGCGGCACCGGCCGCGGCGTCGTGGTGATCAGCTGCCGCGGCCGGTCGCCCAGCCTGAGGCCGAACTGCAGCATGTCCCAGGTCTCCTGCCCGTATTTCCATTTCGCCAGCTCGTTAGACGTTATGAAAAACATATAACTGCAAAGATCTGTTAACGCGTTGGAGTCTAAAAGGCTTTTGGGATAGCGGGGCATGAAAATGGAAAAGCCGAGGGCATATTCTTATATTCGCATTTCATCAAAAGGGCAGCTTCAAGGTTCTGGAATCTCCCGTCAAATTGACCAAGCCCGAGCATATGCAACAGAACATAACCTCGATCTGGACGAAACCTTGCAGGATATTGGGAAATCCGGGTTTCATGGTGAGCACGTGAAATCCGGAGCGCTTGGCTCCTTCCTGAACCTGATCAGAAATGGCCAAATCCCAGAGAGTTCTTACCTGCTAGTCGAGAGTTTTGATCGCCTTTCCCGGGAGAATGTTCTAACGGCCTCTTCCCAATTTACGGATATTTTGAAGGCTGGGATTTACGTAGTTACTTTGAGCGATGGCGCAGTTTATCATCGCGATAAAGATTACACGCAGTTGATAATCTCGCTCACCTATATGAGTCGCGCAAACAATGAATCAGCAGAAAAATCAAAAAGAATTAAAGCGGCGATTAAGAAGCGGAAAACGGAAACAGCAGCAGGGAAACCGAGATACAATCACCATTTGGTTGGATGGATAGATCAAAATCCAGTTCCGGGTTCAAAGGAATACAAATTTAAGTTGAACGACAAAGCTCGTTCCGTTCAAAAAATATTCGAATTGGCCGATCAAGGAATTGGAGCACATACGATTGCGCGATTGCTAAATGACGAAAATTACCCGGTTCTGCGAGATTCAACGAACAGGACAATGCGTTGGAAAGATGCCAGTGTTTGGGGTGTCATAAAGAACGAAATTGTGATTGGAACTCATCAAGTATTCGACACCGTAGAAGGGAAAAAGGTCCCAATCGGGAGTCCGATAGAAAACTACTATCCTGCTGCCGTCGATGCTGAATTATTCTGGCGTGTCCAGCGTAAGCGGTTAGCAAAGTCAACAAAGGAAACAGGGGCGAAAGGACGACGTTTTTCCAATCTTTTTGCTCGCTCGACAGCCTGCACTCATTGCAGACAACCTCTGCGGTTCAGTCGTGGCGGAACGTCAAATAAGCCCCTATTTTACCTTTCCTGCTCCGACAAGATCACAAATTCAAAAAGCACCTGTCCGCGTCAGTTTTATCGGTACGAAGTTTTAGAATCCGCCGTTCTAGCCTGCCTACCTGATTTCCACCATGCAGCACTGGATTTGCACTCAGCAAACCGACTTTCCAAGACTTCAATCGAACGCGAAATAGACTCCCGTAAAGCAGCGATTGAGAAGCACGAGACAGAGCGCAAAAACACACTTTCTATGGCCCCCATGCTCGAAAGCATCGAAGATCGACAAGCTATAGCTGATCAAGCCAATCAGTTAAGAGGAAAAATTGAAGAGAACAGATCTATAATATCTCGCCTCGAGAACGAAAGTCGAGAGCTATCTAGCGATGGAAAGCACTTCTCCGATCTTATCGAAAATATCTTTATAGAACGAAAAAATTGGGAAACCTGCTCTGACGATAACAAAGTTTTTCAATCCCGTGCTCGCGTTTCTGAAATGCTCTCTCAATACATTTCACTCGTTCAGATAGACTTTTCTGAACTTGAAGCAACGGTTTGGATCGCGGGCTTCACAAAAGCTTATAGATTTGACCGAAAAGGAAAATTAATAGGTAGCGTCAATCTAGTGGACGCATTCCGAAATCTTGGTCGCAGACCATTCGCTATCAAAAACTCTGATGGAACAGTGAAAATGGTGAAGCCCAATCGCGACATCACGCCGACTTTCAATCGAGAGAGGTTTGTTTCCATCCTTCGTGAAATGGGACTGTCGGCTCAAAAAATTGATCTGGCAATTGAAGCCAACAAGAAACTCGTTGAAGCTGCTGAGCGGCAAGATCATCGCTTCTATACGTCGTTCACAGCAAGACGCCTTCAGCCTGTACGTTCGCGCTGAAGCACTGACGTGCCTATCCCCTCCGGAGGCGCCGTTGGAGTGCATGAAGCTTGATCTGGGACTCGCGCAGTAGAACGGATGGGGCATTGTCGTTTTCTGCTGCAGACACGATTTTGTCCGCGTTGAATTTTGCAGCACGGTCACGTCTTTCAGCATTCGAAAGCGTCGTCATTTCGCTTCTCGCCAATGGGAAGCATTCAATACCGTCAATGCCGATCCGTTTGCGATCAACTGATTTGATGACGTATTCGGCTGCTCGTTCTGGTGTTTCCGTTACCTCAACAGCATGGATTCTTTCGATTGGTTTGCCGGCATCCAAGGCAATAAGTTTCTGCTGCTCCTCCTCGACATATCGAACGAGGTCAAAGTCTCCGCGTGTTTTCGGTGGCAAAAGAACAAACGCGTGCACGTGACAACCATCATTGATTGATGCCTGAGAAAGGGTCGTTTTCGAGTCTTTTGGAACCGGCCAATCTTGGCAAAAGACCCACAGCGGTAAATCAGCAAGATCCTTGGATGGACGCCTTGTGATGCGGGAAAGAAGATGACCGTATATGCCATGCATAGAGTCGATCATTTGCTTTCGAACACCTTCATCTCCACCAGATAATTGGTTGAACATGAAGGTGAGAATGAATGGTTTGAATCCTTTCTCGATTCGATCAGTCGTCATTTCAATGTATGCATGGGTAATGTCTGTTGGTTTAATCATTAGTATATCTTTACATTAGGTAATACATAATCATATGGCGACCCGGAAGGATTGCCATTGGTAATTGGTGTAGGCAGCATCTTGTATCGTGGCTATCCGACGAAGACCTTCTGCTGCCGTTGCATTTCTTCCAACCTTCAAATGGACGACGCGCATTCGCTTCGTTCCTTTCTGGTGAACGGTTTCGGAGACCTTCGATTTCAGGAATCGCGAGTCTTTTTGACCCGCATAAAGGAAGAGCCCCTGCTGTTGTCGGTCAGCAAGAGGCTCTTCATGTGGAGGCGAACTTGACAATCGACGCGAACAAATCTCATTCGCTGCCGACAACGTTTGAGTTCAGCCTTATTTATATCATGGCTGGTTCGTGAACCGCAATTTATAATTGCAGATCATGCTTGATGCACTTCTCTTGTTCGCATGATCGTTTGCCTGCTCACGCGAAAGGTTTTCGCCAAAAGCGATATGCTTGCTCCACCAGTAAGTCGGGATCGAACCTGCTGCTTTTGATCTTCAGTAAGCCTTGGTGGTCTTCCAAGAATTTGTCCTTCGGCACGTGCACGTCGAAGTCCCGATTGCGTTCGTTCGATCAGAAGGTCGCGTTCAAACTGCGCAACAGCATTCAGCAATTGCATTGTCATTCGACCTGCTGGACTCGCCAAATCGACTCCTCCCAAAGCTAAGCAATGGACTCGGACGCCAAGCTTTTCGAGTCGGCCAACCGTTGTCGTTACGTCGATTGCGTCTCGCCCCAAACGGTCGAGTTTCGTGACGATCAAAACATCATTCCGCTCAAGCTTATCGAGCAGGCGTGAGAATCCCTTTCGTTGCGAAGTGGGCGTGCTACCGGAAACAGTTTCGGTTACAATCCGATGCGGTTCGATTTGAAAGCCTGCTGCTGCAATCTCGAGCAACTGGTTTTCAGTTGTTTGAACGAACGTTGAAACGCGGACATATGCAAAGATGCGTGACATCGATTTCCTTTTTGCACAAAAACGATGTCCACAACATCGCTCCGTTCAGAAATCAGTCAATCTATATTTTGGACAGCAGCATCTAATCTGCCCAAAAACGGTCGTTTGGTGATTTCCTCTTCTCAGATTCTGTGACGATTTGACGAAGACTGCTTACTTATTCCTGAATTTCCATCCAATTTCATGAAAAGCTGACTTTTTGAAAGGAGGGAATATTCGGGAGTGCGCACTGCATTTTCGCACCTGCTCTGACAAGTAACGAAAACATTCTTCGAATTTTATTCCATTTTTCGATAATATTTTAAAAAATGATTAACTATTGCAATCGCTTTTTGTTGTGCAATTTAGGAAACGTGAGATTGAAAGTTTGTTCTCACCACTTGGTCGCGATGTTCTTGGCTTCGGAAAATCATAAATCGTCGTAACTGGAGAGATCAAATAATCTGCTGTTTAGCTGAGAATATATTTCTCAGCCTTATCCAAAAATGAAAGGTGATATTGAAATGAATGCTATCGTAAGAAATACTTCTAGAACCTCCATGATTAATAAATTTGCGGAACTAGAAAAGGAGCGAATTGAATGGGAATCTAACGAGCAAAAAGCCGCTCATGAACGACTATACCAAATCATCGCCAGAACCTATAAGCTGTATGACGGTGCAACGCTTGCAGATATTAAGGCCGTTGCTGCAAAAGGGAAGATCAAAGTCACGAAAGCCACCACAGGTGCGCTTCTTGCGGCCAAACTTGTTTTTGGCAATGAAGACACCAAACGCAACAGCGCTATCTCCAAGGTGTTGAAAGCAGCCAAGGCTCAAAAGCTAACAGCCGAAGAGGTGCCTGATTGGATCAAAAAGAACGGCGGAATTGAACGCATTCGTCTCAATAAGCAGAGGGCAAAGAACATCTCAAAGGCCCAAAATGGACGATCCATTGCAAGATCAGAGACGGCTGTAAAATACACCATATCTGCCGAAATGAACTTCGAAATCCCCCTTGATGACGAAGGGTTTTCGGTGCTTTTATGTCGAAAGAACCCTGAAAGAGGTCATGATGTTTTTTACGCATTGAACGACAAAAGCGCGGAATTAGGTAGCAACTGCCACCAGACTCTCTGCCACTGAACTCTTAGGATCGACGCGATCCTAAAGGAGTGGTTGCGTATGGTTCTTGTCGCGGATGAATTGAAGAGAAAGCGGGCGAAGCTCGGCGAGCAGATTGAAGGGCTGCGAATCCAGATTGCCGCGCTGGAGCAGCAGCAGATCGCTTTCGATCTCGTCATTCGAACCTACGAACCCGACTACATGCCAGATGCATCAGGCACAGTTCGCCGCTCGAAGCGGGCGGCTCCCAGTCCCAACAGCATTACCCAGCTTTTCAAGGGCTTTGACCGCCGAAGCTTTGTCCTCAGAACTCTCCGCAAGGCTGAAAGCCCGATGTCTACAGCAGACTTCGCTCGCGTCTTCGCGACCGAAACGGGCCTTCCAGAAGACGACGCCAGACTGGGTCAGATCGGTAGCCGCTTCTCCCAGGTTCTTGATCAGCTCGCGAAGGCCAACCGCATCAGGCGGGCCGGAATGATCGACGGCCGCCGCTACCAGTGGGAGGTCGCGGCCTAGCCCTGCTATGCGTCAGGGCTTTCGCCGCCTTTCCAAACCAGATCCGGCGGATGGTTCCCCTGCCAGTATCCGCATAGGTTTCTCGACGTCGGCCTCGACAGCCCCTTGTAGATCATGCCCCAGAGCAGCATGCCGTTGTCGACGCGGCGATTGTCCTCGCGCCAGGCCATCTCAGCCGCGTACCAGTCGAAGTATCTGACCGAAAAGCGATGGTGGATGCCCACGTAGGCGCGCTGGATGCGGCTGAAGAAGCTCTCGACGTGGTTCGTGTTGACCCCGCCCTTCGCCTGATATTCCTCGCTGTGGTTGACGCGGTGGAGTTCCTGAAGACCTTCGAGATCGTCGTAACTGAAGTGCTCGTCCGCGTGCAGGCGAGACCCCTTGCGGACGTGCTTCCTGACCATCTCCCATGCCTCGTTGGAATCCTCGCTCCGGATGACGCGCGTCAGCGTCCGCTCTCTGCCGCGGCCGAACGGCGACTTCTCGCGCATCGTCAGGATTGTCAGGCGCTTGTTGTTCTGGTTCTCGGCTCGTCGTCGATCGACGCGATCTTCCTTTCGGTTCTCCGGCTTGATGTGGCCGCCCGCGTATTTGCCGTCGATATGAATCTCGCCCTCGAGCATCATGTCCAAGCGCCTAGACGAGATCGCCTCGCGCATTTTCATGAGAATGACCCAGGCCGTCTTGTACTGGACGCCCAGTTCGCGAGAGAGCTGCAGGGCGCTCTTGCCCTTGACCGAGTTCACCGAGAACCACAGCGCTGTCAGGATGTCGAGAAAAGGCATCTTCCGGAAGGCGAAGACCGTCCCGGTGGTGACCGAGAATTCCCGGCGGCATGCCTGGCACTTGAAGCGCTTGCGACGGATCTCCCAGCAGCTCCTGTGGCCGCAGCGCACGCACTCCGGCTTCCCGTGGCTGTCCGGCCACCGAAGGAAGCAAAAGACCTTGTAGGCCTTGTCCTCGTCGAACGTCCTGAGGTTCTTAATCGTGAAGGTGCGGCAGTAGGGCGACAGCAGGAAGTGCTGGTTGCCCCAATATTTCTACCCTCCGAAGTGCCTCCAGTTCAGAGGAGATGGAGGGCTGCGACGGACTGGTGGCGGGAAGGTTGATCGGCATGTTCGGTCCCTTGATGACTACGCGATACGACAGGGCGCCGCCGGGGTCGGCGGGCAGAAAATCAGCGTTGTCGTATGTCTATGGGCCTGAACATACCGCGGACCTTACCAACGTCCCGACGAAGAGTCGATCGGAATCTTGAACGCCCACGTTGCGCCGGCTGAGCGGTCCTTCCACGCTTAGATGTTGCGTGGAGTTTATGATGCTTTATCAGAAAATGTATAAGTCTGACGGTGAGTTAGACGCCGATCTTGTCGCGAAAACGTGCATCCTCTACTCCGATAAGGTCTATGCCTCCCCGATCAGCAAGCTTTTCGATCACGACAATCCACGCGATGCTTTCGCGGACTTTCACGACGGCACCCGAGTAGAAGACACAACGATCTACGCGATGTGCGAAGCAGCCCGCTTCGAGTATGTCAGAGCTCGCGTGTCACAAGGTGGAAGGCTGTTGATTGCGACAGTAAGATCACTGGTCGATGGCTCCCTATTTCGTGCGCGACGGAAAATCAGCGACCTGAGCGACGGAACCATCAAGAGCCGGAGCCATAGTGTCGTCATCGAGGATCGAAGAGAATTTCTTAGCGTCTTCAGTCCAACGCACCAGATCCGGGTGCATGTTCGAACCCTATGTTCTCGACATGGCGTGAGAGAAGCTCGGTCGATGAAAGTTCTTTACATCGGGAAGGGGAATGGATCCACCTATTCCGATGGCTCCCTTGATAGGTCACTCGGCGGGCACAAGCAGTTGCCGAGAGCTATGAACATGGTGCGGCACGGCCACGAGGTATGTCTGGTGTTGATGAGAATTGACCCAAACATTCTATACAGGAATTTGAATGTGGAAGCGCCGAATGAGCTTGTTAATGACACCGACTGGTACACTGAACTGTTTGAAGCCAGCTTGATTAATTATTTCAAACCGCCCCTTAACAAAAACCATGTAAGCGACAGTACCTTCCCCTCGAAAGGTCTCGTTGACAAGATCAACAACGCAAAACTCGACTTTTTGATCTGCGACATCGACACAAGTGATACCGACGTGGATCTGTGCTCAGACCGCGCAGGACTGTCGTCTGTTCACTTGATCACTACGTTTTCCAGGAAACCCGATTACGAGGAGGATCAGCCTGAGCTGCGAGCCTTCATTCGTAAGAGTGGTGAAGAGTGGCCGATGCTTCGCCAGGTCGTCTTCTAAACGTCATCAACGGACTTGGTGGCAGTTGCTACATAATTCCGCAAAAGCGTTCTCAATGCCTTCTTTGCCTGGATTGGAAAACCCGAAAATGCAAAGGAAGCCGATCCTCCAGCAACTCCTAACAACAAAACCACTGCACTTTCTGCAATGCCACAGCAAGCAGCCTAACTTTTCGTGTAACACGACATTCCCGAATTCGCATCGTTCGGGAAATGTCATTCGCAATCCGTTAGTTTCCCCTCCTTCTCCTCAATTTCGTATGGTAATTGTCTTTCCGTCTTCAATCTCAAACTGCATACTTGCTCGCCAAGTCAGAACTGAAAAGTCAGAACTGAAAAGGGCTCTTCCTTGGTTTGTTGATCCATCTCGTAACGGACCCAGAAGGGATTTTTCTCCCTCGACTTGGGTGATGCAGAGGAAGCCCGTCAATCAGCAGTTCATGCATAAGAAGCAAAGCACGATCGGTAGCTTCGGATTCTGAATTGGCAATCGTAGAATGTCCCTTTCCATGGGGGAAGTTTTGAAAATGCCCTAGTGGGGTATCGCAGGGGTTAGCAAATGAATCGGGAATGACCGGATGGCCGACCGCCAAAAAACAAAGGAACTTGCGTATGAAGCCTTTAGGTTCCCCTACCCCACAAACGTGAAAAGACACGGACATGTAATCCGTGTCCTTTTTCAGTTGACAATGCTCGAGGCGATTATCCGGCTTTGCGCAAAAGCTTGCGACGTTCAGCAGTTGCAGTTGTGAGATGCGTATCGAGTTCACCGGCACGAACAGCTTCCATCAGTGTGTCTAGGACACCCGGAAGATTGGAAAACTCACCGACCTCGATGGCGTTCTTGTCCTTCGCAAACTCGATAATCTTACCAGCATAACGCACAGAGAAGAATAGCTTGCCACTTGCATCATTGAACCAACCTTGACGCAATCGTTTCGGAACTTCGACCTTGACGAGCTTTCCTTCGTCATTTTTACGACGAATGATATGAGTTGGAGCGAAAGTCTGACCGGTGATTTTTGCTTCCACCATCCGTTTCTGTTCAGTCAAAGCAGAGATCATTTTTTCTCGATCCTTTTGAATCGGATCGATATTCGTATTAATCGAAGCAACAGAAGCGAATTTTAGAGATTTTAGGTGTGAAATGCGAAAATCCTTTCCTGAATATTCTTTGATATCCATAGATATACAGCTTATTCAGGAAAGGTCGAGTCATAATTACCTGATTCATGCAGTATTTAAATCCCGTATTTCCTACGGTGATTTATTGGTTAAACAGCTGCAGAATGTTTTCGGCGTTGCTGTTTGCAATCTGCAATGCTTGAATCCCCAATTGTTGCTGAGTTTGCAAAGCTTTCAAACGGGTTGAAGCCTCACCCATTTCAGCATCGACTAATCGACCAATTCCCTTATCCAATGTGTCCATGAGGGTATGTGCAAAATCCGTTTGGATATCAACGCGGGTTTTGATTGCACCCAACGCTGCAGCCGAATTCACCACCCGCTCAAGCATGGCATCAACCCCGTCAATGTAGTTGTCGAGATCATTCACAGGATCAGTAATATCGACATCCACAATGTCAAAATCCGCACCACGATACTTGACGTTGTCACTTACATCACTGATGAGGAAATTAGCGCTAAATCCTTGTGCTGGATCGATATCAAAAATAACCTGCGAACCGCTGGAAGTCACAGTTACATCCTGTCCCGTTAGAGCTTGGCTTAGAACGGTCGCCATGGCTGCTGCGGAGTTCACAAGGCCATCCGATGTACCAAGGGCGGCATCTACAAGGTTACGGTCGATGTTTATTGTTGTCTGAGTCCCCGTCCCCACTTTAACATCGAAGCTAATGAGAGAACCAGACGTAACAGTAAACGGCGTTGTAAAAGTGTATTGTGCCTGCGCGTAATATCCATTTGCCCTTACATAAGCCGCACTTCCAATTGAACCACCACCTGCTAAACCACTTGCTCCTGATGGCGTCCTGACAATATTGCTTAGCGTTACGCCACTAAAAGAACCGCCGGATGATTCAGTGCTTGTGAAACGTATTGATGAGCCAAATACCTTCATGACCTGAATATTGCTACCGGCTCCTGCATTGATCAATGCCTGCGTTAACACTGCAACGTAGTCATCTGCGTCATTGATGGTTCCATTAACTACGCCAAGCGAGGAGTTGATAAGAGAATCATCAATTGTGAGCGTTTGTGAAGCTAGACCATCGACGCTGATATCTAGGTTTATCTGTTCACCAACAGAGAGAACCAGCGGCAGTCCAGTTGTTGCACGTTGTTCATACCCCGAAGAGAAACCGGTAGGACCAGGTGGGTTGCGAGTAATGTTATCGACGACAACACTCGATGTTGGCGCTCCAGTATTACCCTTGCTGATAAACGTCAGTTGAGAACCCGTGAGATCGGCATAAACATAGGAATCAACGCCAGCCGCAACCAGTGCTTGATTTAGTACAGTTGCGAATGCAGCATGCGTTGCGATATTGCCATTTGCAATGCCGAGAGTTGCATCCACTAGGGTTTTGTCTATCGTAACTGTTTGTGAGATCAACCCGTCCACAGCAACATCAAAGCTGATGACATCGGAACTCGTAAGAGCAAATGGAAAACCGGTTGTAGCTCGTATGTCAGTTCCGCCAACTCCGACTGCATTAAGAGAAGCAGTTCGAAAGCCTCCTATGGTACCCAGGGAGCCTGGAGATTTTTGCAGAGACCCGCCTCCACCTAAATTGAAAAGACTAATCTCAGCGACGTCAATTGTTGTAGTGCCAACCCTAACGGAGCCATCAGACGAACGAATAAATGAGGAAACAATATCAGTGGGTAAACTCGGCAAATGCCGCAGATTTTGTGGTACATTAGTCTCAAGCCAATTGACACCGCTAAAGCTGGATGAAGCTGCAATCGATTTTAGTTGCTCCTTGAATTGATTCAATTCTTTCTGAATTTTGCTTTTGTCAATTCCAGGCTCTTTAGCGGCAACCAATTTGGCGCGAAATTCACTCAAAATATCGACCGTGGATTCAAGCCCTGTATAGGTGGTGTCAATTTTTGCAGCACCTAAACCTAATGCGTCTGCAACTGTTGAAAGTGCCATGTTGTCGGATCGCATGGTCGTCGAAATCGACCAGTAAGCAGCATTATCCGAAGCCGTTCTGACTCGCAGACCCGAACTGATCCGCTGCTGGGTCGCCTCCAAGTGATTGTTGATTGAACGGAGTGTATCAAGCGCGGATATAGCTGCGCCGTTGGTCAGGATGCTTGTCATCGAGGCCACCTATAGAATTGATTTTTAACGAAAATGCCCGTTTGGCGAGACGACGAAGTCTTTATGTCTTCGGTTACGCGAAAAGAAGAAATCAACCTGAAGTCGATTCGTCTTGAATGATTAATTCTTAGCGAGAAGGTTAATATGATGTCAATCGACATTAACGCATTTTAACGCGAAAAAACTTTGTAACTGGCTGAAATTAGTTGATATTTTTCAACGTTTGTTAACGTTAAATTAACCTATCGCAACCTGCCTACGCTGTTTCAGCCAAGACTGGTTGTCACGATAAAGTTGCGCCCAACAGAGATTTGGCACCATGGGTTTTTAAATTAAAAATTAGAAACAGATGAAATATCAACAGGCTTCTGAGACAAACAATATTTCTGGCTTGTTGTGTTGGAGCAAGCTTAGAAAGCGCACTTCGTTCGCTTCCCAAAAACAATTAGATCCGAACCTAACGCGGTGAGTCGACATTTAACACACGCCTTTTCGATGGAGCTTTTAGACGTGGAGGTTCGAATGAAAGCGGTCGTGCGCACCTTTGCACCTAGAAGCGGCCACGTCATTTTTCAATAAATGCAACGGAAGGAGTATCGCTGGCTTATCCGCTTTTCATAAAGTCCAGCTCGTCGCACCAGGCAAAGTGGAATTGCGGCCCGCGCAAACTCTCCGGGTCCTCGGAGGAAAAGATCTGCGCCATCGCCCCGTTCGGCCAGACGAGCCGCCGCCGCGACGCCTCGAAGGATGGCCGCATCCGCCGGGCGATCCGGCAGATGCCGGATACCCCGTCGATCATCACCTCGCGGGCATCGCCCAGCGTCTCCGCCACCAGTGCGATCCGCAACTCGCCCGCCAGGGGATGTCCCGTCGCCAGCCCATGCACCCATTCGGCGCCGGCCCGCGTCTTGCCCGAACCGCGCCCGCCCAAGATCAGCCAATTGCGCCAGTCACCTTCGGGCGCCTGCTGTTCGCGGCGTCCCTGAAAACACCATTCGTGCAGCAGATGCGCGGCCAGATCCTGCCGGATGTCCGATCCCCGCCTCTCCGAAGGCGACATCACCGCCGCTGCGCCCCGCAAACCATCCCCGCGCCCCGCAAAATCGTCACCGCCGGGCCGTTGCGTAGAGACTTTCGCATCTTCCCGACACGTCGTCGCCGCTTTCGACGTCACGATAACCGCCTTGCCTTCACCGGGCGCCCCATTCGCTTCGCCACCATCTCCGGCATACGCCGTGACACCGACGCCTTGGGTCTCCGCCGCCACCCGCCGTCCAGCCCAAACCGCCGCCGCGGCCGCCATGGCCAGCGGCGTCAAAACCTTGCGTCCGTCGCCGATCACCGCCATCTCGCCCGCATGCCGTTGCAAAACCTCGCCGGCCCGGCGCTCAACCGCCTCCAGCACCCGCCGAGTCTTGCGATTGCCCGCCACCGTCATCGGCTCCGGGCGGAGCACGCGCTGCAAGCCAGTCGCGCTTGAACTGTTCGAAACGCCGTCCGGCTTCCTCGGCGGCGCGGCTGTCGATGAGAGACAGGAAATACGTCCTGGCATCCGCCAGTCCGGCCGTATCGACATGGCGTTCCGCCTCCATGGCCCGATCATGGGCAAGCTGCCGCTGCAGCGCATCGACCTTTTCCAGCGTGCGCACGATCAGCGACATCGCATCCGTCGCAGCCTTCACATCCGCCCGCGCCGCCTTCGCCGCCGCCTCGTCGGCCTCGCCGTCCGTCAGCCGTTCGGCAGCGCCGCGAAGCTGGCGAAAATAATCGAATTGCGCCCGCATCTCGCGGGTCATGTCGTTGAGCAGCAGCCGCAGGTCCTCGCCGCCGTCCTCGCGCGACTTCACCTCCAGCACCACCCGCCGCGCCGCCGCCTGCAGGCCGTCTTCCGCCTCGCGCTCCGCCGTCGACCGGCCGTCATAGACCGGCGCCGCCGGCCAGGTCCCGAACAGTCCGGCATCGAATTCCACCACCGCCGCCATGCCACCCACCTGAAAAAAGCCAACAAAAAAGCGGCCCGCGCTTTCGCGCTGCCGCTTCGTCCCCGATCCGCCGCGCCCCATCCGGCCGCAACTTTCCGACTATGCCAAAACCCTATCAGACCACCGTCACGCCGTCAAGGATTATTTTCCTATTCGCGGATTTTCTCATTTCGCCGTCGTCCAGGCAAACCACAGCGCCACCAGCGCCAGGCCGACGGAAAGCGCCCGCCGCACCGCCGTCTCGCGCCCGCTCTTGCCGACAAGGCTCGTGAAGGTGCCGCACAGGGTGACGATGGCGGCATGCACCAGCGTGGCGACCGCCACATAGGCAGCCGTCAGCGTTGCGATCTGCCCGCCCGGCGGTGGCCCGGGGGCGACGAAGGTCGGCAACACGGCGATGTAGAAGATCGCCGCCTTGGGATTGAGCAGATTGGTCGTCAGCCCGCGCAGAAAGGCGCGGCGCAGATTGATGGTGAGATCCTGCGGCCCCGCCGCCGGTTCCCCGCGCCATCCGTCATAGGCCAGGTAGAGCAGGAAGGCGACACCCGCCCAGCGCAGCGTCTGGTAGAGGACGGCGGAGGCCTGCACCAGTTCGGCAAGGCCGATCGCGGCGGCCGCCCCCAGCAATCCCAGCCCCAGCCCGATGCCGGCAACGGCGGCGTAACCCCGCAATCGTCCTTCCACGACGGCCAGCATCGCCAGCCAGGTCATGTTCGGCCCCGGCGTCAGCTCGATGAGAAAGGATGCCAGCACGAAGGTCCAGAGTTCGGGCGGCAGTCCCTCGATCATTCCCGCCCCTCACCCACGGTCAGCGGCCATTCAACGACATAGTCCTCGAAATCCTCGACATCCACCTCCTCTTCGCTCACCGTCCGGCCCTGCGCGGAAATGCCCGCCTGGTGCACCGTCTCCGGATCGCCCGAAACCAGCGGGTGCCACCAGTAGAGGTCCTCGCCGTCGCGCACCAGCCGGTAGCCGCAGGTCGGCGGCAGCCAGGTGATGTCGCGGACGGTCTTCGGCGTCAGCTGGATGCAGTCCGGCACGGTCGCCTGGCGGTTCGGGTAGTCGGAGCACCGACAGCTCTCGCCGTCGAGCAGCCGGCAGGCGACGGAGGTGAACACCACCTCGCCGGTGTCCCAGTCCTCCAGCTTGTTGAGGCAACAGAGCCCGCAGCCGTCGCAGAGGCTTTCCCATTCCGCCTGGTTCATCTGGTCCAGGCTCTTGTTTTTCCAGAAGGGCTCGCCGTCCGTCATCGCATCTTTCCATACCCGCCGCCCGCGGTTTGGAATTCCGCCGGCACCGCCTTGTTCTTTTCCAGCAAATCGACCAAAAATTGCCCCATATCGGTTCTTTAACCAAACGAGCGTATCGGTATGGCTTCATGCTCTGGCGGCTCGATGTGGCCACGTCAAGGCTGAAGCGCCATTCAGCGGGAATTTGAATTCAGGTGCAGGACCCTTTCTCCCCCGAAAACCGCCCCCGCAGGAAGCGCCATCTCCTGTTGCGCATCGATTCCTGGATCGATTCCACCGTCTGGAATGCCGGCTTTCGTTTTGCCGAGATCTGGGAAGACGTCACGATCTTCTTCCGCCGTTTTCGCGTCCGCGGCTGGAAACGGGCGGTGTTCGAAGTCGTCGGCGAGGCCGCCACCCTCGGCACCGCCGGCGCCGTGGTGATGCTGACGCTCGCCCAGCCCGCCTTCGAGGAAACCAAGGACGACTGGCGCAACCACGGCGATTTCGCCGTCACCTTCCTCGATCGCTACGGCAACGTCATCGGCCACCGCGGCATCATCCATGAGGATTCCGTCGCCATCGACGACCTGCCGGATTATTTCGTCAAGGCCGTGCTCGCCACCGAAGACCGCCGTTTCTTCGATCATTTCGGCATCGATTTCATTGGCCTCGCCCGCGCCATGAGCGAAAACGCCCGCGCCGGCGGCGTCGTGCAGGGCGGCTCGACGCTGACGCAGCAGCTCGCCAAGAACCTGTTCCTCACCAACGAGCGCTCGCTCGAACGCAAGATCAAGGAAGCCTTCCTTGCCCTGTGGCTGGAAGCCAACCTCTCCAAGAAGGAGATCCTGCGCACCTATCTCGACCGCGCCTATATGGGCGGCGGCACCTTCGGCGCGGCGGCGGCGGCGCAGTTCTATTTCGGCAAGTCGATCACCGAGGTCGATCTTGCCGAAGCCGCGATCCTCGCCGGCCTGTTCAAGGCCCCGGCGAAATATGCGCCGCACGTCAACCTGCCGGCCGCCCGCGCCCGCGCCAACGAGGTCCTGAGCAACCTGGTGCAGAGCGGCATGATGACCGAAGGCCAGGTGATCGCCGCCCGCCGCAACCCGGCGACGGTCATCGACCGTAACGAGATGGAAGCTCCCGATTTCTTCCTCGACTGGGCCTTCGACGAGGTGCAGCGTCTGTCCAGCCGTTTCCCCGAACATTCCCTGGTGGTGCGCACCACCATCGACATGGGCCTGCAGAAGGCGGCGGAAGATTCGGTCGAGACCAGCCTGCGCGAATATGGCGAGCCCTACCGCGTCAAGCAGGGGGCCCTCGTGATGATCGAGAACGGCGGCGCCGTGCGCGCCATGGTCGGCGGGCGGGATTACGGCGAGAGCCAGTTCAACCGCGCCACCAAGGCGCTGCGCCAGCCGGGCTCCTCGTTCAAGGTCTATACCTATGCGGCGGCGATGGAAAAGGGCATGACGCCGCAGACGGTCATCTCCGACGGGCCGATCACCTGGCGCGGCTGGTCGCCGCAGAATTACGGCCGCTCCTATGCCGGTCGGGTGACGCTGGCGGTGGCGCTGGCGAAATCGATCAACACCGTCCCCGTCCGGCTTGCCAAGGACGTTCTCGGCATCGACACCATCGTCAAGACCACCAAGGATTTCGGCGTCGAAACGCCGATCCGCTCCGACAAGACCATTCCGCTCGGCACGTCGGAACTCACCGTGCTCGACCAGGCCACCGGCTACTCCGTCTTCCCCGCCGGCGGCCTGCAATCGCGCCGCCACGGCCTCAGCCAGATCATCAGCTACGACGGCCGCATCCTCTACGATTTCGACCGTGACGAGCCGCCGCCGCATCGGGTGCTGTCGGAACAGGCGACCGCCTCGATGAACTACATGCTGTCGCAGATCCCGGTGTCCGGCACCGCCCGCAAGGCGGCGCTCGACGGCGGCATCGTCACCGCCGGCAAGACCGGCACGACGCAGGCCTATCGCGACGCCTGGTTCGTCGGTTTCACCGGCAACTACACCTGCGCCGTCTGGTTCGGCAACGACGACTATACCTCGACCAACAACATGACCGGCGGCTCTCTGCCGGCGATGACCTTCAAGCGGCTGATGGATTACGCCCACCAGGGCATCGAGCTGAAGGCCATTCCCGGCATCGAGAATCCCTTCCCGAGCGGCAACCATGTCGGTCCTGCCCTGGTGGCGAAAACCACCGAAAAAGGCTCCGAAACCGGCCTGCCGCCGCTCATCCGCCCGCGCTCGCTCTCCATCGACGTCACCCGCCTGCTGCGCGACGTCGGCGACAAGCTGAAGAACGCACCGCCGCTCGGCACCCAGAAGGTCGCAAGCGCCGAGTGAAGCGGCGAAAAGGTGCAACAATAGGCAATCAGCCGGGAGCGGTGCCGGAGCGGACCTTGCAACCGCCTTGCCCCGCGTTCCCGGTGCAAGCACAGCCGATGCCGTGCCATTCCGATACACCCTGCCCATTTCCCCCCGGCAGAATCAATGCTAACCCTCGAACCCTTGTGATCAAAGGCTTGCCATAGACGTGTTCCGGGTTCCCCTCCTCATCGCGCTCGCACTCAGCATTGCTTTCGGCGGCGGCATCGTTTCAACGCTTTACGCGCTGAACGTGACGACCGGTTTCGGGGCGATCCGGCTCGGCGCGTGGGAGGCTTTTCCGAATGCGCAGACCGCGGCGGCCGATCCCTATGCCAAATCCCACCGCGCCCGCGCCGGCAACCTTCTCTACGGCAATGCCGAAGGTCTCGCCTTCAGCGCATCGGTCGACGATGCCGGCGGCAGGCTCGTCAGCGGCTGCAGCTATGCGGTCTCGGGCCAGACGCCGCATGCCCGCCTGTGGACGCTGTATGCCGGCAACACCGGCGGCCAGCCCTTTGCCGTCAACCCTGCGCTGCCCGCCGGCCTCAATTCCTGGACGGTGGTGCGCGAAACCGACAGCAGCTTCACGATCACGGTTTCCGCCAGGGCGCAGCCCGGAAACTGGCTGCCGCTGCCGACAGGCAACGTGCCCTTCCGGCTGACGCTGACGCTGCTCGATACGCCGACGGCCGGCAGCTCCGGGCTTATCGACCTCTCCATGCCCAAGGTCAGCCTGCTCGGGTGCGGCGATGCTTAAGATCCTGCTCGCCATCGTCGTGGGATTGGTCGGCGCGGTGCTGCTGCACCTGATCATCATCCTGTCGCTGCCGCATTTCACCGGCCTCGATGCCTATACGCGCATTCTGGCGCGCGGCGATCTCAATCGTTTTCATCTGCTGTCGGCAAAGCCTGATAAGGCCGGCCTGTCGGTCGCCGATCCGTTCATGCATGTTGCGGTCTGCAGCTTCGATGTCGATGCCGTGCCGCTGAGGCTGCAGGCGCGCGGCAGCGTGCCCTTCTGGTCGCTCGCCATCTTCGACAGCGCCTCGAACGAGATTTTCAGCATGAACGACCGGACGTCGGTCGGCGGCGGGCTGGATGTCGTCATCGCCTCGCCGATCCAGCTCACGGCGCTGCGCAAGGCGCTGCCGGAGCAATTGGCGCAGTCCATCCTGGTCGAAGTGCCGAGACCGGACGGTTACGCCGTGGTGCGCACGCTCGCGCCGCGCAGAAGCTTCGATCAGGCCGCCCAGGCCTTCCTCCAGGAGGCGAGCTGCCAGGATTTCACCGGCCGCTAAACCCACGCCGGCAAAAATGTGCCGCGGTTTTGTGTCCGGAATTCAGACCGTATCGGAGCCTTGCCGCATTCGGCGAGAAAACGGAAATGCGCCGGCACGGCCTCAGTGCTGGTTCGCCGGCTGCGCGCTCTTTGCGTCCTGCGTGGTGACGGCGAGATCACGACGCTCATACCGGACACCGGTAAACAGCAGGATCTGCGCATCGAATTTCTTCGTCTGCGGTTGCCGCGGCAGGCGTTCAAGCCTGTCCCATATACGTACTACATCTGCCATTCTCATCTCCAAAGGTTCGAAGTCTGAGACGGATGAAGAGGGTATGGATTTCACCCTGCCCTTGAGGGGGCCGATGCATCTCCGGTCAATTCCCGAAGTCATCTGCACCGTTCTCACATATCCGGCCTGTTCCTGTTCTCGCATGAACGCGCCGGATCTGCTGTTTCGCACGGGACAGGTTGACGTCCGAGGCCGGCCCCTTGCAATTCCATTGATCTATGGCCCCGGTTAACGAAGCCTTAAAACGAATAACAACACTTACTAATACAAAGTAATAGAGCGGGCTTTCGTGGCGCTGAAGCCACAATACAGCCCCGTTTTGGCCCGAAACCCGGCAAGAGCGGCCCTTTGTATCATTCCGGCACAGGCGAACGGCCATTGCCGCCGCAACCGCAACTCTTCGTCATTCGAATCAGGGTGCCGATAGTTAATAGGCCGCTAACACATTTGTTCTAATTTGAACGGATCCTTTGCGTTGTAGTGAGTAAGCCCGTGAGCGATCGGTTTCGAGAACTTGAAAGTCCCCTGGCCAAGAGGAAGAAGGATGTCGTGTTGATGGCCACCGTGTCGAGTTTCGAGAACCTTCAGTTTCCGACAAAGTCGGAACTGCGGCAGTTCGCGGAACTGTTTGCGCCACTGTTCAAGGCCTCCTCGGACGAAGCCAGGCGGCAGGCGGTCGCCGCCCTGTCGCAATGCCCGCAGGTGCCGCAGGCCGTGGCGCTGTTCATCGGCAGCCAGCCGATCGGCGTTTCGGCGATCTTCCTCACCTGCTCCCAGTCGATCAGCGACGAAACGCTGATCACCATCGCCCGCACGCAAGGGTCGGCGCATGCCCATGCGATCACCCGCCGCGAAAACCTCTCGCCGATGGTCATCGACGCCCTCGTCGACGTCCGCCAGGCCTATCCGATCAGGGGCGCCGCCGATCAGCCGCAGCCCGTGCCGGCCCCCCTTCTCGCCACGCCGGTCTCGCCCACGCCGCTCTTTGCGCCGCCGGACGTCACCGCCGAGCCGGCCGCCCCCGCGGAGACGCCTGTCGTCAACCGCGAAGAGGCCATCCGCCAGGAATTGAAGGGTCTCGTGCGCCACCTTTCGCACCCGAAGGAAGACCGGCTCGGCCTGCGCACCGCCACCGAGATGCAGGAAGCGCTGCTGGTGCGTTTCGCCCGCACCCGCGAGGCGGAGCATTTCGCCACGACGCTTGCCGACAGCCTGTCCGCCAGCCGCTGGCTTGCCGAACGCATCATGCTGGATATCTCCGGGCTGCAACTCGCCACCACGCTCGTCAGCCTCAACCTCAGCGACACGGACACCGCACTCGTCCTGACCCGCTTCTATCCGCACCTGGCCGAACGCATCGGCGATACGACGCGGGCGGAAGCCTTGCTGCAGGGTCTCGATCCGGCAGAATGCGACGTCCGCGTCGAAGCCTGGCGCCGCGCCGACAGCTACACCTTCGGCAACGGCCAGCGCGGCTCGGGCGACGACCGGGCACCGGCGGCCGCCCAGAACCGTGGCGCCCAACAACTGCGCCCGGACAGGGATCTGCGCATCTTCGGCCGTCGCTGACCGTCAGGAACCCTTGCCCTCGTCGGCGACAGGAAGCAGGTCGCCGATGTCGTCGATTTCCACTTCCACCACCCAGAGGTCGGAATCGAACCTGCTCTCGCGGGCGAGAAGTGCGGCGACATCAGCCGGTTCGACCCGGGCGAGCCGGCGCTCGAACAGCCGTCCGCCTGCATCGTCCTCACCGAAGGCATATTGCGGTGCCGGGGCATAAAGGCTTTCCAGCCCGTCGCGAAAGCGCTGGCGCACGAAGATGGCGCCGGCTTCCGCCGCGCCGTGCCGCTCGACGGCGGCAAAACCGCCGAGGCCGAAAACCCGCCGTGTCAGCGCGGCAACGAAGATGTCCGATTTCAAACGCATGCGGGTTTCATAACGCTGCCGGCGCCGGCCGGCAATGGCTCAAGGCACGTCTCCGCGACATGGAAGCCGACGGTCCGGGTGCAATTCGAACGGCGCACCCGACACCATGGCTTACAACGCGCCGATTTCCTTCATCTTCTTGAGCACGGCCTGGCTGGGCTCGCCGGTCTGGGGAAGACGGTAATGCTTTTCGAAATGGCGGATCGCGTCGCGGGTCTGGGCACCGGCGACACCGTCGACGCGGATATCGGCATAAGCGAGGTTGCTCAGCCCCTTCTGGATCTTCATCACCAGTTCCGGATCGGCGATGGCCACCGCCGGCTTCTGTTTCCGGGTCTCGGCATCGCGGATGGCGGCGGCCACCGGATCGATTTCCGATGCGCTGGAGGCAACATCCTCCGCAGGGCGCTCCTTCGGCAGAACCTTGTCGCCGCTCGCCGCCGTTCGCAGCGCCGCCAGCAGTTCCGGCGTGGCTTCGCCGTTCTGCGGCAGGCCGGCGCGGATCTCGAAAGCGAGGATGGCGGCGGCCGTGCGCGGGCCGCTGACACCGTCGGCCGCACCGTTGTAGAGGCCGCGGCCGATCAGCTCCGTCTGCACGTCGCGCACCAGCGTCGAGACGGAGGACTGCGCCGGCACCGCTTCGCCGGAGGCGGCGATGACATCCTCGATGCTGGCGGTTTCCGTCTGGTCCGGCCGCTCGATCTTGAAGGTGGTCACCTCGCCGGTTTCGGTGCGCGGTTCGGTGCGCTGGCCGGAAAAGGCGTTCGGTTCGTCGGGATTGCGCGTGCGGAAGAACGGCGAGGGATGCTCGCCGTGCTGGTACCAGAGCGCATTGGCGGAAACGAAGGAAAAGATGACGATGAAGGCCGCCGTCCCGCCGACCAGGGCGGGATTGCGGCCGATCAGGTGCAGCACGCCGTCGAAGGCCCGCGATGCAAGCCCTGGAGGGCGGCGGACGGGCTTCCTCTTGTCAGGCGCTTTTCGCGGTCGCTTGCTCATGGACATCATCCTCATGCTGCACTTCGATGGCGCCCGAAGCGCCCTTCAGGCGCGGCGGGAATTCCACCGTTCTTGCCCAGTCCGCCGCATCATCGGCGCTGGAGGCACCGGAGCCATCCATCGGCACCGTAATCGTGATCACCGTACCCTCGCCGGGCCGGCTGGAAATCGCAAAGCAGCCGCCGTGCAGCGCCACCAGGCCCTTGACCAGCGACAGGCCAAGCCCCGTACCTTCGTAGCGGCGGGTATAATCGTTCTGGACCTGTACGAACGGCTGGCCGAGCGTCGCAAGCTTGTTTTCGGCAATGCCGATGCCGGTGTCGCTGACCGTCAGCACCAGGTCGAAGCCGTTCGATGCCGCGTCGACGGTGACGACGCCGCCCTCGTCGGTGAACTTGATGGCATTGCCGACCAGGTTGATGAGGATCTGCTGGATGGCCCGCTGGTCGGCGACGATCTCGCCGATGCCGCGCTGGACGCGGCTCGTCAGCGTCAGGCCCTTTTCACGCGCCTGCAAGGCCAGCATCTCCTCGCAGGTGCGGATCGATTCGCCGATCATGAAGGGCTCGACCATCAGCTCGTAGCGGCCGGCCTCGATCTTGCTCATGTCGAGCATGGTGTTGACCACCGAGAGCAGATGCGCGCCGGACTGGCGGATCAGCCGCACATATTCGCGTTGCCGGTCGTTTTCGAGCTTGCCGAAATATTCGCCGGTGAGAATGTCGGAAAAACCGAGGATGGCGTTGAGCGGCGTGCGCAGCTCGTGGCTGACGGCGGCGAGGAACCGCGTCTTGGCATCGTTGGCCGATTCGGCCTCCGTCGCCTTGCGCGCCGCTTCCGCCTTCAGCGATTGCTCGAGCGAGATATCCCGCATCTGGCCGAACACCGACACCAGCGCGCCGTCGGCGCCACGCACGGCGGTCAGGTCCAGCTGCACATGGATGAACTGGTCGCTGGCCGGCACCACGGTCGGGCGATCGATCCTCAGATCGACGGAGATCGCCTCCTCGCCCTGGCGCAGATGGTCGAGCGCCTGCATGAAATGCAGCCGGTCCGAAACATGCAGCTGGTCGAAGAAGCCGCGTCCGGCCGGATTGCGCATCCACGACAGGAATGCCTGGCGCTCGCGGCCGGCAAGGCCGGTCACCGCGCCCAGCGGATCGAGAAACAGGATAAGACCGGCGCAGGCATCGAGATAGGCACCGTCTGGCGCCGGACGATGGACGTCTTGCCGCTCGACCGGCCGCAGTCGCGAGAGGGCAATGGAACCGACGGCGGAAAACAGGAATCCGGCTGCGACCAGCGTCACGCCGACCGGCAGGGCGACGGCAGGGCTCGCCACCGCCGACAGCGCCACCGGCACCGCGATCAGCGCGGCAGACGAGATCAGCGCAAGCCGGCGCAGGATGGCGATCTCGTGCGCCGGCACGTCGCGTCCCTCCCTCGTCCGGGCCAGCCAGCTTGCCGCCGCCCGGTCCAAAAGCGCTGTCGCACCATCCACGATCGTCCTGAAAACCTGCACACCAAAACCTTGAAAAGGGTGTCTCAACGGCCCCGACAATAGGCTTCGTGCACTTAAGGAAAGGATAAAGCAAAAGCGCCGGAACCGGCCGAAAACCGGCGAAAATCCCGTTTTCAGACATTGCGGAGGCCCTTTGTCTTTCGTGGTTAACACACGGTAAGCAAAGCGTTTTTTCGATTTTCACCTTTCGCGTTAACGATTGTGGCAGTCGATTGCGCCGCAAACCTAGGCGTTTGCTGGAGGCGGCTGCCCAGATGCTTAACGGCAGCCATTAAAATGCCGCTCAAATACGGTTCAAAATGGAAAAGACGGGATTTGAGGCAAATTTTGCGAAAACCCGAATGGCTTTTGCAAAGCGATCTTGTCATCCCGTCCCTAATGTCGGGATCAAGAAATCGCCCAGGAACAATCCGGCGCAAAGACCGGGGAAGGCAGGGAAAACGATATGATGTGGTTTGCGATCAAAGGGACGTTCTGGTTCTCGCTGGTGCTCGTGCTCCTGCCGATCTTCGACAAGGAGACGGCGACGAAGCTGCAGGGCGCCCCGCAAGTGGAGATAACCGACGCCCTGTCCGCCGCCAGCGGCGCCTATGAATATGTCAGTGCCCTGTGCACCGAAAAACCCGAGGTCTGCGCCAAGGGATCGGAAACCTTCACCGCCCTGGGATACCGTGCGAGGGAAGGCGCCCGCATCGCCTACGAATTCCTCGACAACCGTTTTCGCGACGACGGCAACGAGAAGACCGCTTCGCTCGCCACCGACACCAACGAGGCTTCCGCCCTGGATCAGGCCATGCCGAGCATAGACGACGACGTCATGACCGGCACGGTCATCCCGCTGCCGAAGAAGAAGCCGCCGCATTCCTGATTGAAGCATTGCCGCCGGTCCGGCCGACCCGTTCGAAGCGACCGACATTACCTGTCCTGACTAAGCGCCGCGTGGGTCCTGTCCCTTCCCCGCGGCGCATTTTTTTTGATTCATTCAAAACTTCATTTCTTCCGACCCATCCCTTATATGCGGAGGCAAGACGCCACGAACGGAACCGCAGATGACCCAGCTTGACCAGATCATTGACGACTTCGCCTTTCTGGACGACTGGGAAGATCGCTATCGCTATGTCATCGAACTCGGCAAGGCGCTGCCCGACCTGCCCGACGACAAGCGCATCGCGGCCAACAAGGTGCAGGGCTGCGCCAGCCAGGTCTGGCTCGTCACCCATGCAGAAGACGGCGGCAGCGATCCGGTGCTGACCTTCGAGGGCGATTCCGATGCCCATATCGTCCGGGGGCTGGTGGCGATCGTGCTCGCCACCTATTCCGGCAAGCATGCCTCCGAGATCGTTGGGCTCGATGCCATCGACGTCTTCAACAAGATCGGCCTGGTAGAACACCTGTCCTCGCAGCGTGCCAACGGCCTGCGCTCGATGGTCAACCGCATCCGCGAGGAAGCCCGCATCCGCGCCGCCTGAGCGGTCATAGTTCGGGGCGATAGTCCTCCGCGCCCCAATGCCCGATGCCGGCATGGGTTTTCCGCCGCGGCGGCTGGTAGTGGCGGGCCAGCGCCAGAAGCGCCGTGCGCAACATCAGCTTGGCCGAGCGCGCCGGCCATTGCCGTTCGCGTTCGATCAGTTCCAGCCCCTTGGAAAAGCAGCAGGCATCGAGCGCCACGCCCGACAGTTCCGGCCCCATGGCCTCGACGGCGCGGGCCACACGCGTGCGCGCGGCCAGCGCGCTGTCGCCCAACTCCGTCGCCCCGCCACGATCCCCGCGGCTTCGGCTTGCCAATCGCGGCTCCCAGCAGGCGGTGATCTTCGGCTGCAGCTGCCCGCGGGTAAAATCGGCATGCAGTCGCTCGCCGGCGCTTATGGCTTCCGGCGGCAGGAACGCCTCTCCCTGCCGCCCCTTCAGGCGCGCCAGCAGGCCGAGCGGCGATTCCGCATGGTTGATGCGCACCGGCTGGCGCACGCCCTCCACCTGCGTCGTCGCGACGGAAACATCGCGATGCTGCTCGAGAAACACCTCTTCCCCTTCCGCCATCGACCGCCGCAGGAACGTCCGGGCATCGCCGGTGGCCGCGAGCCGCAAGCCTTCGCGGCGGACAAGCCCGAGCGCCGCCGCCTGGCGCAACACATCGCTACCGAAGACGCGCTCGGTGCCGTCCTCGCGCCGCAGCAGGGCCTCGGCGGCGGAGGCAGCCGCGCCGATATCCGCCCGCTGGCGGCCAATGAAACGCAACAGCCGGACGATATCTTTCCGCTCCGCGGCATCGGGCAACAGATCACTCATGGGCGATGGCTCCGGACTGGATGAACACCGAGGTGGAAATACGCTCCAGCGCCGAGACGAAATCGTCGAAGGCCGGATCGTCGCGCCTGTCCTCCACCACGCCGCAGGCATGGCTGACCGTCGTCCGGTCGCGGCCGAAGGCCTGGCCGATATCGCTCAGCGAAATGCCGAGCGCCACATGGCAGACATACATGGCGATCTGGCGAACATGGCAGTTGGCACGGCGGCGGTCGCGACGCATTTGCACCCGGTCGGAAGCGAGCATCAGCATTTCCGCGGCCACCTGCCGGACGATACGGCATATGGTGCGGACCGGCAGGGCCGCCGGGCGCAACGCCGGCACCTGTCCCGGCCCGGCAGGCGCATCGTCCCCGTTCCCACCGGTTCCGGGCAAGGTCATCAGGTCGATCGTTTTTTCATGTGGCATCAGGCGAACTCCCATAAATAGGAATTTATTCATACACCCTAACGCAGATGCGGGGATGGAAGAAATCATCCCGCCACAACCATCCGTTGTTTTTGTTTAAAAATTTATGAATTTCAAAAGGATTTTGGGATTTTTTTCCTCACTTTATCCCCAGGCAACAAAAAACCGGGCCGAAAGGCCCGGTCGGTGTCATGCCATGGCGCGGCGGATTACTTACCGCGCTTGCGGCGCTGGCCGAGGCCCATTTCCTTGGCGAGTCGCGAGCGCGCTTCGGCATAGGCCGGCGCGACCATCGGATAATCGGGCGCGAGATCCCATTTTTCGCGATACTCTTCGGGAGACAGGTTGTGATGGGTCATCAGGTGCCGCTTCAGCGACTTGAACGAACCGCCACATTCAAGGCAGGTGATCTGGTCGTCCTGGACCGACTTGCGGACCGAAACCGCAGGCTTCTGTTTTTCGACCACGGTCACGGCGGGTGCCGGCGCCGTGGTGTTGCTCAAGGCGGAATGCACGTCGGAAATGAGATTCGAAAGCTCTCCGACCGGCACCACGTGATTGCTGACATAGGCAGCCACGATGTCGGCGGTCAGTTCCACCAACAATTCCGGGCTGCTGTCATAAGCCGAGTCTGTCATTTTCATTCTCCTGTTCAAAACCTTGCCCAGCACCCGCTTCTTCACAAAACGCAGCGCCATCAGTTCGGATACGCAACAAAAAGCCGCCTGCCAGGTGCACACACCAAGATGTTGCACCGAAACCCACCCCTAGGCTTCAACGACAGCCGGCTGTCTCGCCGCCCGGCACTGTTTTAAAGCTGTCCCCACAATATGCACCACGATTGGGCATCGCCAACTCCTGCATATCCATGACTTTCCCTCGGATAAGGCCATCGGTGAAAGCGGACAAAACTAAATCAATACCGGAACTCCGATTTTTTTTGAATTATCATCATTTGCAGAAAAGTCCAATTGCAAAATCTACCATCCCAGTTTTAAGCATTGCTCGATTGTTGCAAGCATCAAGTTTTAAAACACAAACTTGGCGCAATAGCTAAACAGAACAATTCTTGCAAATCGGCAAGGCCGAAAAAGCCGGAATTATACTTATTTCTTGTTGTCCCGGTGAGTGGCGCGCACCGATAACGTGCTGATTCGATATCCGGATCCTTTTGCTGCGCGCGCCAGGAGATGGGCGGCGACCGGCGCCGTCAGGATCAGGAAGGCGATGCCGGCGAGCGCCCTCAGGAACACCGCGAAGTCCCACGAATAAAGGCCGGCCGCGAGAAGCAGCAGGCTCGAACCGACCGTGCCGGCTTTCGAGGCCGCATGCATGCGCGTGAAAAGATCCGGAAAGCGGTTGATGCCGATCGCCGCCGTCAGCGCGAAGGCGGACCCGGCGACCAGCAGGAAAGCGCACAGCAGCGCGAGCGCATCGGCCATCATCGCCGTGGCCTCCGCGGCCGGCGGTTTCGTCGCGCGTTTCCCCGGTGCACGGCTTCCGGCGGCGGTTTCGCGGCGGTCTCCGTGGCGGCCCGATACCGATGCGACATAATGAAGCGCGCAAAGGCCACCGTCGCCAGGAAGCCGACGAGGCCCAGAGCGATGGCGATGTCGATATAGAGGAAGAACCCCGTCTTCACGGCGATGACGGCGATCAGGCCGATCGCCACGGCAACCAGCATGTCGAGCGCCACGACGCGGTCGGGAAGCGTCGGGCCGCGCACCACCCTTAGCACCGTCAGCAGCAGTGCCAGCGTCAGGAGGCCGAGCGAGAGAATGATCGCGGCGGAAAGGATGTTCTGCGCCATCAGGGGAAGGCCTCCATGATCCGGCGTTCAAAGGTTTCGGCGATGCCGCGGCAAAGGTCTTGCGGATCACGGCAGTCGAGCGCGTGAACGTGGAGAAACCGCCGATCCTCGGAGACATCGACCGAAAGCGTCCCCGGCGTCAGCGTGATGCAGTTGGCCAGGAGCGCGATCTCGAAGTCGCGCTTGAGGCGCAGCGGAAAGGCGACCATGGCGGGCCGGATGTCGAGCCGCGGCCGCAGCACGGCAATGGCGACGGACCAGGCCGACAGCGCCAGTTCGCGCAGGAAGACCAGGCCGAGCAGCAGGAGCGCCACCGGGCGGACGGCGATCGTGCCGCGGCCGCGATGCCGCCGGGTGACGCCGAGGCAGAGGATCGCCAGCAGGAGGCCGAGCAGCAGGTTGGCCGGCGCGGCGCTGCCGGTGACCACGGCCCAGACGACGGCAAGGATGAGCGAAGCCGCAAGGCGTCTCATGGCGCGGCCCCCTGCGGGAAGACGGAGCCGAGATAGGCCTGCGGATTGTCCAGCGTAATCTCCGCATCCTGCACGGTGCGCAGCAATAGTTCGGGAAAGGCGCCGAAACCGACGACCAGCGCCGCCAGCAGCAGCAGCGGGCCTATTGCCTGCCAGCGCAGTGCCAGCACCGGCGGTGCCGTCTCCTTCGCCGGACGCCAGAAAGCCATGAGGAAGACGCGGCCGAAAGCGATGGTCAGCAGGAAACCCGACAGCAGCATGGCACCCGCCAGCCACCAGGCGCCGACATCCAGCGCCGCCTTGACCAGCATCGCCTTCGGCCAGAAGCCGGAAAACGGCGGCAGGCCGGATGCCGCGAAGAACAGGCACAGGCAAAGTCCGGCAAAGCCGGCATGCCGCCCATACAGCCCGCCGAGGGCCGCAAGCGAAAAACTGCCGCCAATCCGCCCGGCTTCGCCGATGGCGAGGTACAGCGCCGTCATCAGCACCATGGAATGCAGCGCGTAAAACAGCGCGCCGCCGATGCCGCCGGGACCGCCGAGCGAAAGGCCCGCCAGCACGGTGCCGATGCCGGCGATGACCACGAAACCGAGCATGCGGCGGATGTCGTTCTGCGCCAGCGCGCCGAGCCCGCCCGTCAGCATGGTGGCGACGGCGACGGTGGCGATCAGCGGCTCCAGCTGTTCGCGCTCCGGCGGAAACAGCATGACGGTGACACGCAGCAGCGCGTAGATGCCGACCTTGGTCAGAAGCCCGGCAAACAGCGCCGCCACCGCCGGGCGCGGCGTATGATAGGCGGCCGGCAGCCAGAAATTCACCGGGAAAGCCGCCGCCTTCATGCCGAAGGCAAGCAAGAACAGCGCCGTCAGCGTCACCAGCGGCGCCGTCTCGCGCAGATCCGGCGCCTTCATGACGATATCGGCCATGTTGAGCGTGCCGAAGACGGCATAGAGGATGCCGACGGCGATGAGGAAAAGCGTCGTGGCGACGAGGTTCAGCACCGCATATTTCAGCGCCCCGTCGATCTGCGCCCGCTCCGGTCCAAGCGCGATCAGCCCGAAGGAGGCGATCAGCAGCACTTCGAACCAGACGTAGAGATTGAAGATGTCGCCGGTGAGGAAGGCGCCGGAAACGCCGGCCATCAGCATCAGCAGCATCGGGTAGAAGCCGTCGCCGCGGCCGGAGGTTTCACGCTCGCCCGCCGCGGACAGGCAGACAACGAAGGCGACGAGCGCGGCGGCAAGCGCCATCAGCACGCCGGTGAGATCGGCGGTAAAGGCGATGCCGAAGGGCGGCAGCCAGCGGCCCATCACCATCGTCACCGGCCCCGTCGCCAGCACCTGCCGCAACAGCAGGAGGTCGACCAGCACGAGAAAGGCGAGGCCTGCAACGGCAAGCAGCTGTTGCAGCCGCGGCTGGCGCCACAGCATGACCAGCACCGCCGACAGCAGCAGGCAAGAGGCGGCGGGGAGCACGACGAGCCATTGCGCCGCCGTCGCCGGGCCGGCCGCAAGGGCTGCAGAAACATCGATCACGGAAGATGCCGCCATGCGTCAATACCCTTTCGGCGGCGCCGGTTCATCGACCGGTTCGGCAAACCGCATCCTGTCGGTATCGTCGGTGCCGAGCACCCGGTAGGCGCGATAGGCCAGCACCAGCAGGAAGGCGAAGAGCGAAAACGAGATGACGATCGCCGTCAGGATCAGCGCCTGCGGCAGGGGATTGGCGGCATTGCCCGGCAGGCGATCGAGCCCGTCGGCGATGATCGGCGGCACTTCCCGCGTCAGCCGCCCGGCCACGAGCAGCGTCAGGTTGACGGCGTTGCCGAGCAACACGATGCCGATGAGCGTCCGGATGAGATGTTTCGACAGGATGAGATAGACCGCAGCGGCGAAGAAGAGCCCGGCCAGCAGGCTGAACCAGGCCTCCATCACACGCCCTCCTCTTCCTCGAGCGCCAGGACGATGGCAAGCAGCGCGCCGACGACCACCAGATAGACGCCGAGATCGAACAGCATGACGCTGGAAAGCGCCACCGCGCTGCCGAGCACATGTACGGTCACCCACAGGCCGGTCATGAACGGCACGCCGGCCGCAGCCGAGGCAAAACCGGCGATGCAGGACAGGAACAGCCCGAAGGCGGCAATCGACAGCGGATGAAAGACAATCGCCCGCCGCACCGTCTCGACACCCCAGGCGGCGCCATGGATCGCCAGCGCCGCGACGGCGACGAGGCCGCCGATGAAGCCGCCGCCCGGCGCATTGTGCCCGCGCAGCAGCACGAACAGCGAAAAGAGCAGCATCAGGCTGGTGAGGAAGGGGGCGACGGTTCTGAAGATCGGACTGTTCATGATGTCACTTGCCGCTTTGCTTTTGCGTCTTACCCAGGCGGATCAGCGCCAGGATCGCCATGCCGGCGGCAAGCACGACGGCGATCTCGCCCAGCGTGTCGGTGCCGCGGAAATCGACAATGATGACGTTGACGACATTGGCGCCGTGGGCGATCACCTTGGAATAGCTGCCGAAGAAATCGCCGAGCGCCGTGTCGAACACCCCTTCGGTCGCCTTCAGCAACAGCAGGGTGAGGCCGAGGCCGCAGCCGAGGGCGACGGCGCCATCGGCCAGCCGCTGTCCGGCCGGCCGGCGGTCGGAGGCGTGCAGCCTGAGCCGCGTCATCACCAGCGCCAGGATGACCACCGACAGCGTCTCGATCATGAACTGGGTGAAGGCGAGATCCGGCGCGCCGAACAGCAGGAAAAGCACGGCGACGGCAAAACCCTGGATGCCGAGCGCCACGATCGCCGTCAGCCGGTCGACGGCCACCAGCACGGCGGCGAGCCCGATCACCGCGATCAGCAGCATGGCGAGCTCGGACAGCGACGGCCAGGCGAATGCCGGCTCGGACGGCGCCTCGCCCCACAGGAAAAGCGGCAGCAGCAGCACCGCCGCCACCGCCGCGAAGGTGACGGACAGGTAGATATCCAGCCGGCCCGGCTGGACGAACCGCGTCACCTTCACCGCACATGCGACCAGCGCCTCGAGCACCTCGTCGAACCCCTGGTCCGGTCCCGGCCCGAGCGCCTGGAAAAACCGCGCCAGCGCGTCCCGCAGCCGGTCGAGCAGCCGATAGGCGGCAAGCCCGAGCAGGATGGTCGCCGCCGACAGGGCAAGCGGCAGGCCGACATGCGGCATCGGGCCGACCGCGATCGCCGTCGCCTCACCCCTCACCGCGCTCGCCATCGGCGAGGAGATCGCGGCATGGAAGGCCGTCGACACCAGCGCCGCCGCCAGTCCCGCGAGCGCCAGCACCAGCGGTCCGATCCACATCAGGGCCGGCGCTTCATGCGGATGCTTGAGCGTTTGCCGGCTTTCGCCGAGGAAAGGTTTTAGCGCCACGGCAAAGGCCGCGGCAAACATCAGCGCATTGCCGGCGACCGCTACGATGGTGAAAAGAATGGACCGGAGATTGCCGGCAGCGAGCGCCAGGTAGATTTCTTCCTTGGCGAGGAAACCGAAAAACGGCGGCAGGCCGGCCATAGACAGGGCTGCCAGCAGGGCGGCGGCGAAGGTGACCGGCATGGCCCGCCGCAGGCCGCCGAGGCGGGTGAGATCGCGGGTGCCCGTCCCGTGGTCGATGGCGCCGGCGACCATGAACAGCGCACCCTTGAACAGGGAATGACCGACCAGATAAAGCACCGCCGCCTCGATCGCATAAGGCGACCCGAAGCCGACCAGCAGCACCAGCAGCCCGAGCGAGGCGACGGTGGTATAGGCAAGCATCAGCTTCAGGTCGGTCTGGCGCAGCGCCATCAGCGCCCCCGTCAGCAGCGTGCCGCCGCCGAAGACGGGCAGCAGGATTTCCCAGACCGGTGTGCCGCCCATGGCGGGATAAAGCCGCATCAGCAGATAGACGCCGGCTTTGACCATCGTCGCCGAATGCAGGTAGGCGGAAACAGGCGTCGGTGCTTCCATGGCGTTCGGCAGCCAGACATGGAAGGGAAACTGCGCCGACTTGGTGAAGGCGCCGACCAGCACGAGCAGCAGCGCCGCCAGGTAATAGGGGCTCGCCTTCACCACCTCGCCGTAGGACAGGAGCAGCGACATCTGGGTGACGTCGGCGATGTTCCAGATCATCAGCAGGCCGGCGAGCAGGAACAGCCCGCCGCCGCCGGTCACCAGCAGCGCCTGCAGCGCCGCCCGCCGCGCCGCCGGCCTTTCATGGTCGAAGCCGATCAGCAGGAACGAGGTGATCGAGGTCAGTTCCCAGAAGACGAACAGCATCAGGAAGCTGTCGGACACCACGAGGCCGAGCATGGCGCCCATGAACATCATGAGGAAGGAGAAGAACCGCCCCTGCTGCGGATGGCCCTTCAGGTAACCGCCGGCGTAAAGCACGACAAGGACGCCGATGCCGGTGATCAGCAGGCCAAAGACCAGCGCCAGGCCGTCGATATACCAGGAGAAGGAAAGATTGTAGCTCGGCACCCAGGCATAACCGCCGGTCACCGTCTCGCCGCGGGCGACCTCGGCGATGAAACCGGCGAGATGCAGGAAGGAAACCGCCGGCGCCAATGCCAGCAGCCAGGCGGCGCGATGGCCGAACAGCCGGAAGAGAACCGGGGCAAGACAGGCTGCGACGAAAGGCAACGACAGGGCAAGGAAGGTCAGGTCGGCGGCACCGGCAATCATTGCCTCTCCATTCGCAGTACGGACCCGTGCCGGTCCTTCGGAAAGGATGTGATTTAGGCCAAACGAACCGGCGCCTCAAGGATTTTCGGCACCGGCGCCACGCCGCGTCCATATTGTCCTGCCAGTTAACAATGCCTATCTATTGCGCACCAGACAGAGAGGACGAAGCCATGGCGGATACCATGACCCCGAAAGTTCAGAAGACCGAAGCGGAATGGCGCGAGCAGCTGACGCCGACGCAATTCAAGATCATGCGCGAGCACGGCACGGAGCGCGCCTTCTCCGGTCCCTACTGGGATACGTTCGAAAGGGGCGTCTACCACTGCGCCGCCTGCGATGCGCCGCTGTTTATCTCCGACACCAAGTTCGACGCCGGCTGCGGCTGGCCGAGCTTCTTCCAGGCGGTTTCGCCGCATGCGGTCAGGGAACTGCGCGACACCTCGCACGGCATGGTCCGCACGGAAATCCGTTGCGCCAGTTGCGACGGCCATCTCGGCCACGTCTTCCCCGACGGCCCGCCGCCCACCGGCCTGCGCTACTGCATGAACGGCCATGCGATGGTGATGCGGGCCGGGTAGTGCCTTCACTCGGCCAATAGGGAAAAAGCCGCCCAAGCCATGATGCGGCGGCTTTTTCCTTTTGCAACGCCTGAATAAATGAGGCTGGCTGGAAGCGCTTCGGCTTTGACGTCATGTGTTTTTGGGTCCGACCATGCAGAAAACGAAAATGACGATAGTCGCAAACATGGCGCTCGCCGCCCTCCTGCTCGCCATGCCGGCGCTGGCCGGGGAGCGGCAGGACTATGTCAACAGCCGCTTCAGCTTCGGTGTCGCCCTGCCCTCCGACTATGTCGTCATCAACTCCGCCGACAACGGCGACGGCATGCGGCTTGCCTCTCCCGATCGCAAGACGACCCTGTCGGTATTCGGCACCAACCTGCTCGACAACAGCCTGGAAGAGGAAATCCGCCAGCGGATCGACATGGAGGAGAAGAACGGCTGGCAGATTTCCTACAAGAAGATCGGCCCGGGTTCGGCCAGTTTCTCCGGCTCGCGGGACGGGCGGATCGTCTATGTCCGCGCCGTGGCGCTGTGCGACGGGGCAGCGGGTTTTGCCTGGCTGGAATATGACAAGGCGGCGTTGAAGAAGCACGATCCGCTGGTCAGGCAGCTGGTCAGGACCCTGCACCCGTCCGAAGGCTGCGCCGCCGACAACAACGCCCCGCCGCCCGCGCAGCAGTGATCACAGGCTGAAGCAGGTCATGACGGCGGAATAATGCACCGCCGCCGCCGCGACGACGAAACCGTGCCAGATGGCATTCTGGAACCGCAGCCTTTCCCAGACATGGAAGACGACGCCGGCGGAATAGATGCAGCCGCCGACGATGATCAGGACGATTGCCGCCACCGGCAACCTTGCGGTGACCGGCCCGGCGATGAAGACGCCGCTCCAGCCCATGGCGAGATAAAGCAGGATCGCCAGCCGGTCGTAACGGCCGGGGAAGGCGCATTTCAGCACGATGCCGACCAGCGCGAAGGCCCAGATCGCCACCAGCATCCCGAAGACGACGGGATCGCCGGCGCCGCGCTGCAGGAAAGGCGTGTAGGTGGCGGCGATCAGCAGGAAGATGGCGGAATGGTCCATCCGGCGCAGTAGCCATTTGGTGCGCGAGACAGGCCAGATATTGTAGGTGAAGGATATCGACAGCGCCAGCACAAGGCCGATGCCGTAGATCCAGGCCGCCGCCAGTTCCCCGTGGCTGCTCCAGACGGTGGCGTAGAAGATCAGCACCGTGGCGCCGATCAGCGCAAGAACGATGCCGACACCGTGGACGATGCCGTCGGCGATGATCTCGGCGCGGTCGTACATGCGGCTGACATTGAAGAACTCGGCCATTCCGTTCACTCCGGCATTATTCGCCGGTATCATGAACCCGGCGGGCCGGTGAAGGCAAGAGAGGGCTTCTCCTGCCAGGAGCGAGCGCCGAATAAAACCGGCCATTGCCGCGTTCTAGGAATAGATCGGTCTCTCCGAACACAAAGGAACAGTCATGCGCCGGCCGTCGCTTTCCACCTCCAGCCTTGCCCTGCTGCTTGCCCTCGGCACCAGCCTGCCAGCAATCGCCGCCGATGACGGTGCTGATTGCGACCGTTATGCCGCCAGCGATCTCGATCCGAAAAAACCCGCCGGCATCGTCGGCGTCGAAACCGAGGTCATCGATGCGAAGAAGGCGGTGCCGGCCTGCGAGGCGGCCATCAAGTCCGCATCCGCGGAGATGCGCTACCACTTCCAGCTCGGCCGCGCCTATTTCGCCGCCAGGCGGGTCGGCGATGCCGTGAGCGCTTTCACCAGGGCATCGGACGGCGGGTATGCGATCGCCAGCAACCAGCTGGGCGAATTGCTGTCGGCCGGCATGTCTCCCGACCTTAGCCGGGCAATGAAGCTCTATGACGCCGCGGCGAAGACCGGCCTGCCGGTTGCCAGCTACAATCTCGGCGTCGCCTATCGCGACGGGCTCGGCACCGCGGCGGACCCGGTCAAGGCGGTGGAAAACTTCCAGATCGCCGCCAACGCCAAATATCCGCCGGCGATCTACGCGCTGGCGCTCGCCTATCGCGACGGCGCCGGCGTCCAGCAGGACAACAACACCGCGGTTTCCCTTTTGCGCACGGCCGCCGGCTTCGGCGATCCGAAGATCATGGACGAACTCGGCGACATCTACGATCAAGGCAATCTCGTCGAGGAGAACGACGACGAGGCAATCCGCTGGTACCAGGCGGCGGCGGAAAAGGGTTATGTCCCCGCCATGGGCCACCTCGCCTTTGCGCTCGGCGACAAGAAGGATGTCGGCGACAATCTGAAAAAGTCGATCGAATGGCACCAGAAAGCGGCCGATGCAGGTGACGCCTCGTCGATGAATGCCATCGGTTATGCCTATGACGAAGGCCAAGGCCTGGAGAAGAACGTCGACGAAGCGCTCAAATGGTATCGCAAGGCGGCTGAACTCGGCGATTCCGAAGCCCTGAACAACATGGGCGCGATGTACGATCTCGGCACCGGCGTGCCGCTCGATTACGCCAAGGCCGTCGATTATTACCAGCAGGCGATCGCCAAAGGCCTGGCGCTGGCCCATTTCAACCTGGCCTTCCTGTATGCCGAAGGCCACGGCGTGCCGCTCGACGGCGTCAAGGCGGCCGAACTGATGATGACGGCGCTGCGGGCCGGCGAACAGGCCGCCAAGGACGAACTGGCCAAGCCGACCATCGACTGGCCGAAAGAATTCCGTGTCGATATGCAGCGGCGGCTGAAGGAAGGCGGCGAGTTTGCCGGCACCGCCGACGGCACGTTCGGTCTCGATACGATGACGGCGATCGACCAGGCTTTCAATAGCGACAATGCCACCGAAAGCGAGGCCGAATAAACCGGCACGGAGCGGGATCAGATCTCCCGGCTGCACGCCTCGCAGAACGGCGTGTAGGGCACCGCCGCCAGCCGCGCCGGCGAGATCGGCTGGCCGCAGCGCGTGCAGGTGCCGAAGCGGCCCTCGGATATGCGGGTGAGAGCCGCGTCGATGGCGCGGAGTTCCGTCTGGCCGGCCTGCCCCAGTTCCTCCAGCACCTCGTCGTTGCTGCGCTCCAAGGCGCGGTCGTCGTCGTCGGGATTGCGCGGCGTTTCGAAATCCTCTTCGATCCGGTGCAGGCGGCTGTAGAGTTCGCGCTGGCGCCGGCGCAGGATCTGCTCGTAGTCGGGCGTGCTCATCGGCTGTCTCCTATCGGTCGACCAGTACCGAGCAGGTGGCATGACGCACCACCCTGTCGGCCGTGGCGCCGATGAAATAATTGGTGAAATCGGGCGTGTGCGAGGCGATGACGATCAAGTCGGCGCCATGTTCCTTGGCGGCGGCGAGGATTTCCGTCGCCGGCGCGCCGCAGCGTACCTCGATGCGCGCGGAGACTGCCGTCTTTTCCTGGAGAAGCGTCAGCTTTTCCTTGACCTCGCGGATGCCGGCCTCGATGAGCTGTACCGGAATGTCGATAGTCAGGTAGCTCGGCAGGCCCTCGACGACGCCAAGCAGAACGACGTCGCCGCCGGCCTCCACCAGCGTCGATGCCAGCCGCAGGATCTTTTCGCCGCGCTCAAGAACGCTGACATCCACCGGCACCAGGATTTTCTTGTACATGCTGCCTCCTTCTTACGATCGTTTCTCGATCATCCTATCCATGCGCCCGCGTGACAAGGCCTGCCTTGATCTCGATCAAGATCGGCGGAGCGATTGTAAACGTGACGTTGACGGTAAATCGCCAAAACAGAGGCTTTCATGAACAATGTCGGCAGTCCATATAGGGCAGGACACGTCCAGCGGGGGAAAGATGATGAGCGAACTCGACAGGCGGAATTTCTTGGGCCTCGCAGCCGCCGGCATGTTTTCCGCCGGCGCCGGCAAGGCCGCACAGGCAGGAGACATATCCATGACCGATACCGCGCCGTCCTATGCATTGACCCGCCCGGCCTATGTCGGCCACTCGCATCTTGCCGTCACCGACCTGCCGACGGTTTCGGCCTACTACCAGACCATGCTGGGGCTGAAGGTGCTGGAAAGGACCGCCAGCGGCGAGGTGCTCGGCACCGAGGGCCGGCCGTTCCTGACGCTGACCACCGGCGGCGACATCCGCCGCGCGCCGCGCAACGCCCCCGGCCTGTTCCACACCGCCTTCCTGATGCCCGACCGCACCGAGCTTGCCCGCTGGCTGCGCCACGCCGCCCACAACAACGTCCAGCTCGACGGCGCCTCCGACCATATCGTCAGCGAGGCCATCTATCTCTCCGACCCGGAAGGCAACGGCATCGAGATCTATGCCGACCGGCCGCACGGCGAGTGGACCTTCCATGCCGACGGCACCGTCGAAATGGCGACCAACCGGCTCGACCTGCAGGCGCTTTACGACAGCGCCCCCGCCGATGCGTGGCTCGGCATGGCAGACGGCACGGCGATCGGCCATATCCACCTGCAGGTCGGCAACATCCCGGAAGCCGACCGCTTCTACCGCGACGTGCTCGGGCTAAAGATCATGGCGGCCTATCCGGGTGCCAGCTTCTTCGCCACCGGCGGCTATCACCACCATGTCGCCGCCAATATCTGGAACAGCCGCGGCGCCCAGGCCCGCACGGACACCATGTCCGGCCTTTCCGACTACACGCTGCAATTCAACGATACGGCAGCGCTTGAGAAGGCCGTCGCCAGGCTGGACGCGCTGGAGATCAAGGCAACGCGGGACGACGGCGTCTGGTCGCTGAAGGACCCGTGGGGCATCGGCCTCAAACTGGCCGCCTGATCGCCGCTTTCGCCTGGACGACCCTCGTGAAGCCGTGCTGGAACCGGTACGGGCTTCGTGCGTTTATACGCCGACGACAGGGGGCTCAGCCATGGCATATCAGATAGACCGTCCCGGCCACGTTCAGGAACTGGCCGAGATCGCACGCAGCGGTACGGGCGACGCACCGCCGCAGATCCAGGTGCATATCGCCAAGGACGGGCTGGACCTGGCGGTGACCTGGTCGATCATCGGCATCTTCGTGCTGTTGTCGCTGGCGGTCGTCTACATCATGGCGGCGGTGCTGATGCCGATCACGCTCGCCGTGGTCGTCGGCCTCATTCTCGGCTTTGCCGCAGACAAGTTGCACAAGCTCGGCGTTTCGCCGCTGGTGAGCGCCGTTTCGCTTTCCGGCCTGTTTGCCGCCGCCGTCTTCTTCATCGTCAACGCGCTGGCCGAACCGATGACGCGGCTCGCCCAGGAGGCGCCGCAGATGATCGAGCGCGCCATCGAGCGGGTGACGCCGTTCCTCGAGCGGTTCGAATGGCTGCACATCTCGCGCGCCTCGTTCCAGAGCGGTTCGATGCCGATGGACAAGCTCTTGGAAAACACCGGCAGCGTGCTGCAGGTCGTCACCGGCAGCCTGACGCCGGCGCTGGTCCAGGCGATGATCTTCTTTGCGGCGCTGCTGCTGTTCCTGCTGGGGCGGCTGCAGCTGCGCAAGGCGCTGATCATGACCTTCCGCCGCCGCGAGAAGCGCCTGACGACCATCCGCATCCTCAACGCCATCGAGGAAGCCCTCGGCTTCTACTTCGCCACCGCGTCGGTGATCTATGCCGCGCTCGGCGTCATCGTCACGATCATCGCCTGGGCCGGCGGGCTGGCCATGCCGGCGCTCTGGGGCGTCTTCGCCTTCCTGTCGAGCTTCGTGCCCTTCCTCGGTTTCTCGCTGATGACCGTGGCACTCGCCGCCGCCGGCATCCTCACCCATGACGACCTGCTGACCGGCCTCCTGCCGGCCATCGCCTTCCTCATCGTGCACCTGGTGATGGAAAACATCGTCGTGCCGGCGATCATGGGCAAGCGGCTGGAAATCAATCCCTTCATCATCTTCGTCGCCATCATCTTCTGGACGTGGATGTGGGGTGCCGTCGGCGCCATGCTGGCCCTGCCGCTGTCGCTGATCGCCATGACCATCCTTTACGAAGTGCTGCCGGAAGACCGGCCGACACCGAACCTGCCGGGTTAAAACCGAAAACCAGACCATCAGCGGGAGACGCCCTTGAGCACTGCGGAACTTAGTTTCGAGCACACGACCCATCGCGACCTCGTCGGCGGCAAGTCCCCCTGGGGCGGCCTGCTCCAGCGGCCGCCGGGCGCGCCGCTGCAGGAAAGCTTCGCCGTCGACGTCGCCATCGTCGGCGGCGGCATTACCGGCGCGCTGGCCGCCGAGCGGATGACGGCGCTTGGCTTCACCGTCGCGCTGATCGACCGCGAGCAGCCGGGCCTTGGCAGCACCGCCGCCAGCACCGCCATGCTGCAATGGGAAATCGACTGCACGCTGACGGAACTTGCAGGGTTCTACGGTTTCGACCGGGCAGCGGCGATCTACAGGCGCAGCCTCGCCGCCGTTTCCGGCCTGTCGCAGCTTGCGGCCTCGCTGTCCATCCCCTGCGATTTCCATCCGCGCTCGACGTTCTATGTCGCCGGCCCGCAGCAGGAGCCGCATGTCCTCGCGCAAGAATTCGAACTGCGGCACCGGGCCGAACTTCCAAGCCGGTATATGAGCGCCCACGAACTGGCATCGCAGTTTCGCATCGACCGACCGGCCGCATTGCTCTCCCCGGGCTCGGCCGAGGCCGATCCGCTGATGTTGTGCTGGGCGCTGCTGAACGTCGCCCGCTCGCGCGGCGCCCGGCTTGTCGAGGCAACCGCAACACATTTCCATGAGGAAGGCGGCACGGCCGTCATCGAGACGGACGGGCGGCATGTGGTCGAGGCCCGCCATGTGCTTTTGGCGACCGGTTACGTCATGCCGCATTTCGTCATGCCGAAACAGCATTCGACGGCATCGAGCTGGGCGATCGCCACCGTGCCGCAGCCGCTGCAGCACCTCTGGCCGGATCGCACCCTGATCTGGGAAGCGACCGAGCCCTATCTCTACCTGCGCACGACGTTCGACAACCGCATCATCATCGGCGGTGAGGACGAGGACATCGCCGACCCGCAGGAACGCGACGCCAAATTGCCGCGCAAGATCGAGATCCTGCGGCAAAAGCTGCTGGACATCTGGCCATCGGCCGATCCGACCATATCGCATGCCTGGTGCGGCGCCTTCGGGGAAACCGAGGACGGACTGCCGCTGATCGGCCGCGTGCCCGGCACGAGGCGCATCTTCGCCGCCTATGGATACGGCGGCAACGGCATCACCTTCTCCTACATGGCGGCGCATCTGGCTGCCGCCTTCGTCACCGGCAAGGAACCCGGATGGTTCGAGGATTTTGCCCTGGACAGGCCGGCACCCTGACAGCGGCGCGGGCTTTCGCTTCCTTGCCCTTCTCCCCCGGGGAGAAGGTGGCCCGAAGGGTCGGATGAGGGGGGCAAGCTCAGTTGGTGCCGACTTCAGCTACGTCCGACAGGCGCACGAAGGTCACGCCGCGGGCTTTTAATGCCAGGATACCCTTGACCACACCTTCGCCGGCCGCATGGGTCGGCTGGTTGATGTGGGCGATCACCACGTCGCCATCCCTGGCCGCGGCAATACGTTTGGCCGCCTGCGCCGCGCCGAACAGCGAGCCGCCGTCGCCATTGACCGAATAACCGGCGATCTCGTAGCCCATCTTGCGCACCTCGGCGATGGCGCTCGGCGTGTACTTCGCCGTCGCCCCGCGGAACCAGCGGGGTTTTCCCAGGCCGGTGGCCACGATCGCCTCTTCGCCGCCCGTCACCTCGTCGGCCACCGCCTGCGGCGACCCGGCGGCGGCAATGCCGTAAATCTTCGTCTGGCGGTCGACGGCGGGCACGTGGTTGCGGCCGTGGTTCTCGATCTCGAACAGATCGGGGTGCTGCCGGATCATCGCCACCACCTCGGGATTATGGCGCAGCCAGCGGGCGGTGACGAACAGCGTCGCCGGGATCTTTTCGTCGATCAGCGTCGAGAGAATGCGGAAATCCGTCTTGCCCATGCAGGCATCGAAGGTCAGTGCCACCCGCGGCGCGCCCGCCTCGGCCATGCTGGAGAGATGCAGCTGCGGCTCGACCAGCGCATTCGCACCGCGCTCTACTGCAAATGCGGCCGGCGCTGCGGCAAGAAGGAAAGGCAGGGAAAGAACGGCGAGGCGCATGGAAAAACTGCCAAAGGGTTTCGGACTGGACTGGCCATAGCCGAAAATACGACACATGGCGATGGGACCTGATGCCGCCCGGCGGCATGGTTCAGTCGTAAAGATAATGTTCCCGCCAGGCGGAATGCGGCACCAGCTTGCCGATCTTGTAGTCGAGGGATCGCACGTTGACGCGTTTCGGACCGGTGGTACAGGTATAGGAGAGACGATACCACTCACCGCGGCTGCGGAAGACCGCACCCGGCGCCGAGATGGAATCCCCCTTCAGGACAGGCTCGGCAAAGGTGTAGGCGATCACCTTGTCGGCCTTGAAATCGCTCTTGTCCGCGGAAATCCGGTTCATTGCCTCCGTGTCGCAGGCCTGCTCCAGCCGGGTATTGGGATCGAGCTTTTCAAGTTGCCTGGCAATCCGCGCATCGACGGCAAAAGCAGGCAAAGCCACGAGCATCATCTGCGACGAGAGGGTGAGAATTCGGATCATTATTACCTCAACTTTTTGATTTTATTCATCAAATTGACGCCGTTCCTGACAGTTCCGCTCCAGGGCCGGGCCGGTTGGCGGGCAAGAACTGGGTAACCAATATGGTCAGAATGTGGTCTCGACAAAAATAAGGCAACCATATTGTCTTGCCGGACCGGAGCATTATGTCGCTTTCGTCGTAATCTATGAAGGGATTTTTGGGATGGCAAACGCCTACTTCGTGACGAGCCAGGGAGAACTCGGGCTGGCGGATTTTTCAAATCGCACGATCAGCGTTCTCGCGAAAACTGCAAACACCTATACGGACATCGCCATCAACAAGAGTGGCGACCTTTATGCCGTAACGTTCGATTCGCTTTATAAACTCAACCTCTCCGGCAGCAGCGTGACCGAACAGAAGGTTCTCTCCTTCAGCGCCGGCAGCATGAACGCCCTCGAATTCGCCGCCGACGGCAGCCTGTATGCCGGTGGCGGCAGCAGCGTCTACAAGATCGATATTGGCGCGCAGACCACGACGCGCATCGACAGTTTCAACTCCACATCGGCCGGCGACATCTATATCCAGCGCAACGAGTTGGTGATCTCGACGAATGCCGAGGACCTCTTGTCGATCAACCTTCAGAACGGCGCGGAGGCCGTTGCCTTCAACAATATTCCGTCGAACCTCTTCGGCCTGGCCAAGACCTCCGACAGCCTGTTCGGCTTCTACAACAAGACGGTCGTCGAATTCGACATCGAGGCGCAGACCTTCGGGCAGGTGGCCTTCACCGGCACGCTGCCGAGCGGTGTCTTCTGGGGCGCCACCAGCATCGACCAGTTCCGTGATCCGAGCCTGCCAGGCAAGGTCGAAACGATCAACGGCAGCGCCGCACTCGACCACATCACCAAGCCCTTCACCAAGTTCGACATTTCCTTCGTCGAAATTTCCGGCTCGACCGTGGTCATCCAGTTTGGCGATGTCGAGCGCCTGACACTGAATTCGGTCGAGCGCGTCGATCTCTTGCAGGGGACGCTCGCCTTCGATCTCGACGGCAATGCCGGCCAGTCCTACCGCATCTACCAGGCCGCCTTCGACCGGGCACCCGACAGCGCCGGCCTGTCCTACTGGATCAAATCGATGGACGGCGGCACGCAGCTGATCGACGTCGCTTCCGGCTTCGTCGGCTCGCAGGAATTCCAGAGCATCTACGGGGCAGACTCCACCGACACGGACTTCGTCGGCCGCCTGTACCTGAACGTGCTCGGCCGCGAAGGCGAGACCGCCGGCATCGCCTACTGGACGGGCGAGCTGCAGCACGGCACCTCGCGGGCGCAGGTTCTGGCAGGCTTCTCCGAGAGTCAGGAAAACGTCGTCGGCGTCGCCCCGGCGATTTCCGAGGGCATCTGGTACAGCTGAGCGGCAACCGCCGACGCGAAACCCCGGCGCCTTTGCGGCGCCGGTCATTTTCGCCTCGCCCTTGATCCCTTCCGGGCCTGCCTCTATCTCTGGCTGATCATTCCAGAACGATTTGCCGGAGAGCGCGTTTGTCGATTTTCAACTCCCTTCCCCCTGCCCCGATCGCCCCGAAGAAGCCGAAGCAGGATACGCGCCACGGCATCACCCGCACCGACGACTACGCCTGGCTGCGCGCCGACAACTGGCAGGCGATGTTCAAGGACCCGTCGATCCTCGATCCGGAGATCCGCACGCATCTGGAGGCCGAAAACACCTATATGAAGGCGGCGATGGCCGATACGGCCGAGCTGCAGAAGCTCCTGTTTGCCGAAATGAAGGGCCGCATCAAGGAGGACGATTCCTCCGTGCCGGTGAAGGACGGCCCGTTCGCCTACGGCACCTTCTACGTCACCGGCGGCGAGCAGCCGCACTATTTCCGCATTCCGCGCGACGGCGACCACAAGGACGAGGCCAGCCGGCAGGTGCTGCTCGACGGCGACAAGGAAGCCGAAGGCAAGGCCTATTTCCGCCTCGCCGGCATCGACAGCAGCAACGACCACAGCCACGGCCTGTGGGGCTACGACGACAAGGGTTCGGAATATTTCACCCTGCGCATCCGCAACCTCGAAACCGGCGAGGACCTGGCCGACGTCATCGAGAACACCGGCGGCGGCGGGGTCTGGGCGCCCGACGGCAAGAGCTTCTTCTACACGCTGCAGGACGAGAACCACCGGCCCTCGAAGATCTACCACCATATCGTCGGTGAGCCGCAATCGGCCGACCGGCTGGTCTACGAGGAGGAAGATCCGGGCTTCTTCATGGGCGTCGGCGGCTCGCTGCTCGACGATTTCATCTACATCGACATCCACGACCACGAGACCAGCGAATACCGGCTTCTGTCGACCAGGGACCTGACGGCCGAGCCGCAGCTTGTCGCCGAACGCGTCGAGGGCCTGGAATATTCGATGACGGAAGGCGGCGACGTCTTCTACATCCTCACCAATGCCGACGGCGCCGGCGACTTCAAGATCGTCGAGGCGCCGGTGACGGCGCCCGGCCGGGAAAACTGGAAGGACGTCGTGCCGCATACGCCCGGCAAGCTGATCCTCAGCCACATGGCCTATGCCCGCCACCTCGTCTGGCTGGAGCGCAAGGACGGCCTGCCGCAGATCATGATCCGTGACCGGGCGACCGGCGAAGAACACGCCATCGCCTTTGCCGAGGAGGCCTATTCGCTCGGCCTGCAGGGGGCCGCCGAATACGACACCGACGTCATCCGCTTCTCCTATTCCTCGATGACGACGCCGTCGCAGCTGTTCGACTACGACATGGCGACACGCGAGCGAACCTTGCTGAAGACCCAGCAGGTGCCGTCCGGCCACGATATCGACGACTACGTCACCCGCCGCGTCTTCGCCCCGGCCTGGGATGGCGAGACCGTGCCGGTGACGCTGCTCTATCGCAAGGATACGCCGCTCGACGGCAGCGCCCCCTGCCTGCTCTACGGCTACGGCGCCTACGGCATCACCATTCCCGCCTCGTTCAACACCAACTGCCTGTCGCTGGCCGACCGCGGTTTCGTCTATGCCATCGCCCATATCCGCGGCGGAAAGGACAAGGGGTTCGCCTGGTACGAAAACGGCAAGATGAAGCAGAAGACCAACACCTTCAAGGACTTCGTCGCCGCCGCCGACTACCTTCACGAACAGAAGTTTACGTCCTACGGCAGGATCATCGCCGAGGGCGGTTCGGCGGGCGGCATGCTGATGGGGGCCGTCGCCAACATGGCGCCGGAAAAATTCGCCGCCTTCATCGCCGCCGTGCCCTTCGTCGACGTGCTCAACACCATGCTGGACGACACGCTGCCGCTCACCCCGCCGGAATGGCCGGAATGGGGCAACCCGATTGACTCGACGGAAGAATACGGCTGGATCGCCAGCTACTCCCCTTACGAGAACGTCGGCGCCAAACCCTATCCGCCAATCCTGGCGCTCGGCGGCCTTACCGATCCGCGCGTCACCTACTGGGAACCGGCGAAATGGGTGGCGCGGCTGCGCGAACTGACCACCGGCACGGCGCCGATCCTGTTGCGCACCAACATGGATGCCGGCCATGGCGGCGCGGCCGGCCGCTTCCAGCGGCTGGAGGAAGTCGCCTTCGAATATGCCTTCGCCATCAAGGTGGCCGGCAGGATGTAAGGCCTTCGGCCACGCTGTCCCACATGCCGCGGGCGCTTTCGCCTGCGGCTCTTGCCAGACATGCACCGGCGGCTTGCAGACCGGCGGGCAAACGCGAAAATGACGGGGAACCTCGTTTTCGCGGTCGGCTTGCGCATGGCAAACGCGGCAGGGGCTCGGCCGCTTCCCCACGCCGCAAAAATAAGCGGCGGTTTTGCGAAGACAAAGCATGCGGGCGGATCTGAACGATCGCGACACGCTTTTGAGAAACAATCCACCGATTCGCCTTCGCCCCCCCCCGAAAGCCACGGGTTTTCAAGCGGCCCTCATGCAAGGACGCAAGTTTCGCGCAAGCTTCAATGGTTAACACTTCGTTAATCATTATTGATGGCGAGAAAAACAATGCGAATCGAGAGTGGCCTCCAGGGCTATTACTACGATCAGGGCAGGTTTCAGAAGCCAGTCGTCGATGCGGATGAAGCCGCGCCGGCGCAGAATGCCGCGCCCGTTCGTAACCCGTCCTTTTCCCCGCAGGTTGGAAGCAGCACGCTGCTTTCCTCCACCCTGTCCGGCGCGCTGTGGGCGCTCGACGGCGGCCGCAAGCCGGCCGGCGCAAACGGATTTGCCGCGTCCGGAAGCCTGCACGGCTCGGACGACGTCGACACCGACCGTCACGACACGATGGCACGCGTCAACGCGCTCTATCTCGACGACGACGATACGGTCGAACACGAACTGCTTTACGCATGATGCCAGCCGCCCTCCGGGCGGCTGATTTGTCTGCGGGACCAGGCGCCCGCAGCCGGGCGGCATGACGCCGCAGCTTTTTTGCAATCAACAGTCATTTATCCAGGGATTTTCAGCATGAAGGTTTTGAACAACGGCCTCGTGACATATTCGCGTGCCTTGTCTCTCGACAGCCTCCTCGCTCCGTCCACGCAGCAGGACGACAACCGGGGGAGCCGTTCACGCTCGTCCGTCGCCTCGATCACCGGCAGCGACACCGTTCCCGCCCCGGCCCTGTCGCAGGCGCTCTGGGACCTGAGCAGCCAAGAATCCGGCGACGACGGCGATGCCGCCGGCACCCTGACCGCCAGCAGCAACACGCCGAGCGCCCGCGATGCCCTGTTCGACGAATTGCATGAATGGGCCTCGATGACCCTCGGAGAAAAGATCCGCGCCCAGTTCCTCGATGATCGTGGCCTGACCGAAGACGACGTTGCCGCCATGCCGGCCGAGGAACGCGAGGCGCTCGAAGCGGAAATCCGCGAAGCGATCCTGCGACAGAACGGCATCGAGGAGACCGGCAACGCCCGGGAAAGCAGCGCCGGCCTCTGACCCTTTTACTTCCCTGCCGAGACCAGAGAGGCGGCCGGCATCCGGTCGCCTCTCTTGCTTTCCGGCGTGAAGCGATTATCTAATCCCTCCAGAAACTATAGCTTTGGAGGCTGAGAATGAACCTGTCGATCGGCGACCTCTCGCGCAGGACCGGCGTCAAGGTGCCGACCATCCGCTACTATGAGCAGATGGCGCTGATTTCGGCGCCGGAGCGTTCGGAGGGCAACCAGCGGCGCTACGGCAAGGCCGATCTCGAGCGCCTTGCCTTCATCCGCCATGCCCGCGACCTCGGCCTGTCGATCGACGAGATCCGCGAGCTCATCCGCCTGAGCCGCCATCCCGAGCAGCCCTGCGACGGCGCCGACCGGATCGCCGCCAGCCATCTGGCCTCCGTGCGCCAGCGCATCGCCCGGCTGCAGAAGCTGGAACGGGAGCTGGAGCGCATCGTCTCCCATTGCGAGGGCCACACGATCGGCGATTGCTACGTCATCCGCGCCCTTTCCGACCACGGCCTGTGCGACGGCGATCACCCGCCAGCCTGAGCGCCGCGCGACAGCAAAGAAGGCGGCTTGACAAGCGAGGCGATTCGGGGAATCTTCTGCGCCATGATCAAGATCTCGCACCACGTATGCTCGTATTTTTGGCTGTTCCGATAGGAGCGGCTGATTGATCATGTCAAACAGGCCGCCACCAGGGCGGCTTTTGTTTTTCTAGGGAAACGGCGTCCTGGCGGTCAAACCGCAAGAAAGAAGGAAGCCATGACCGAAGACATAGACCTCACCATTCCGCGACCGGCCGTCGTTACAATCCGTGCCGCAAAGCCGCGCGACCTGCCCGAACTCAACGAGATGATCACCCTGCTGGCCGCCCATCACGGCGATGCGGCGCAGATTACCGCCGACCGGCTGGAGCGCGACCTGTTCGGCCCCCTGCCCTGGATCCACGCGCTGGTGGCCGAAGCCGCCGGCGAGCTGATCGGATACGCCATCCTCGTGCCGCTCTACAGGGCGCAGGAAGGCAAGCGCGGCATGGACCTGCACCACCTCTTCGTCCGCAACGGCCACCGTGGCCACGGCATCGGCGAACATCTTGTCGCCCGCGCCCGCGATCACGCCCGCAATGCCGGCTGCGACTATCTTTCGGTGGCGGCTGCGACCGGCAATTTTGTCGCCCATCGCTTCTACGAACACATGGATTTCAAGCCGCAGCCGGTGACCGGCATGCGCTTTTTGCAGGCACTGGCCTGAATCGTCATTTCCGGGAGGCAAGACCATGACGAAACTGGCGATCGCCCTGACGGAATTCTATGCGGATTGGGAGGTGGCGCTGCTGATGGCCGAGGGGCGCTCCTCCTTCGGCCTCGACTTTACCGTCGCATCGCCCGGTGCCCGGCCCGTGAAGTCGATGGGCGGCATAAGGGTGGTGCCGGAGGTAGCTGTCGAGCGGCTCGACCCGCAGGATCACGCCGGCCTGGTCGTCTGCGGCGGCGAGATCTGGCAGACGGACGCGGCGCCGGATTTCGGCTCGACCATCCGCGCTTTCGCCGAGGCGGGCAAGCTGGTGGCCGGCATCTGCGCCGGCACGCTGGCGCTTGCCCGGGCCGGCGTGCTTGACGAGGTAACCCATACCAGCAACGAAGCCGCCCTGCTTGCCACCAGCCCGGCCTATCGCGGCCAGGCGTTCTACCGCGACCAGCCGGCCGCCGTCAGCGACCGCATGATCATCACCGCCCCCGGCACGGCGCCGATCACCTTCACTGCCGAAATTTTTCGCGCCCTCGGGCGCGGCAGCCGGGAGATGGAGGAGTATCTGGCACTGTTTGGCCGGGAGCATGGGGCGAACTGATCACGGCTGGCAGGCGGCGATAGGCTCGCAACGCCGCGTCACGATAGGAGACGCACGAAACGTGGGTCCCGATCCGGCAAAAATCTCAGGATGAAGGCCCGTCAAGCGCGCGGCGGATGTCGCGGCTGTTCAGATGGAAATTGCGGCCGGGCGGAACGGCCTGGGCGGCGATCTTCTGCCGGGCGGCAGTTGCGAAATTTTCCGCATGCGTTGAAAAATAGGCCAGACAATCGGCACGCTCCGGCATGCGTCCGACGAGGCTGCGGAAGGCGAGCCTGTGGATCAGGCAGATGCCGCCATGATCGGCAGCGGTAAATTGCAGGGCATCGATATCGCCCCGCCAGGTGGCGGCCGGAGCAGAATGCTCCGGCACGTCGTCCTCACGCAATTGTGGGTGCAAGGCCGTTTCGCGGCCTTGCAGAAATTGCCCTGCCGTCAAGCCGACGCCTCGAAGCGACGATAGAGGCTGCCGCTGATGGAACCGAGCAGCGCCCAGAAGATGAAGCTCGAAACGACGGCAGCGACGATGAAGCGATGCTCCAGGACGGCCGGCGCCAGAGCGGTTTCGCCCTCAGGCATCGCCGGTGCGCCGATGACATGCGGCGCGACGATCAGCACGATCCCCAGCACTGCAGCCCATGGCTTGCGCTGGAAGGCGATCAGGGCAAGGCCGGCAGCCGTGGCAGCGACCGTGCCGATCCACCAGACCTGGCGATCGAACAGCGGTGCGGCCGGCGTACCGGGCAGTTCCGGCGGCAGGCCGAGCATCGGCGCCAGCATGACGGCGGCAAAACCGCCAAGCCCCCACAACAGGCCTTCGCGCCAGCCGATCGTCTTCGACCGCAGGCTGAAGAGACCCGTCAGCACCAGCGCATAACCGATGGCTGTCAGGATGTTGGCTGCTGCCGTATAGAGGAAGCGTTCGGCGCCGTCGGCCGGCCCCCAGGCTTCTTCCTCGGCCGGTGCGGCCTCGGCGGTTGCCGGCGCCGCGGCGGCCGCTTCCTGGCCGGCCTCGGGCGTTGCGGCTTCATGGTTATGGGCGGGCACCGCGTTCTCGTAGGTCTCGGCCTGGAGAATGAGCGGCGTGGTGCCGAAATGCTGGACGGCGCTGACGGCGACGCCGACGATCAACCCGGTGAGCACCGAGGTAAAGACAATGGATCGGAAAACCGACATGATGAAACCGTTACCTCAATGGCAGGGAAATGCGTTGGCGTGGCGCGTGTCGTGCGCCGCATTGTGGACGATCTCGACATGCGAGAAGCCGACGAAACCGACGACGAACAAGCCGAGGCAGACGGCCATGGCCGACTGTACGACCGAGCCGGCCCGGGCGCCGGATGCTGCGACCGTGGTGGAAGCGTTTTGCTGAACAGACATGTATCGACCCTCTCCGATATCGTGCGTCGCATAAAAGCCATGCCCGGCCGGCGACGCGCGGCCAAAGCGAACCGATGTCGATCCTAGCGGTTTTGGGGCAGGAAAGCTGAAGCCATATGCGGCAGCGACCCTTCCGGTGACGCCATCCACACCATCAACTCCAATTTCGGGACACCCCGCCCGGTTCGGATCTCCATGATGGCAGGTCTCCTGGCTCGCAGGTCTTTGTCCTGAACCTCGCCTTCCCGGTGTCCCCACCAGTGGCCTCTTCGATTCACGACTCGCCGCGTACAGTTGCGGGGGCAGCCGCGCTTCGGGCCCCCTTTGGGTCGTCCCTAGCGCATTCCCTTTTCATCCCCGAGGCTTAGCCTTGAGGGAACCATCAAGAGCGGCAACTATCGCCGCCGCCGTGCGGCGTGTCAATATGATGGACGCAAGGAGTGTGGAAAGACACCGGCACCCGCCGGACCGTGCGCCGCGGGCTGCCGCCCTAACCGGCCGCCTTGGAAAGGACGTCCTCCGCCCACTGGTTGAGGCTCTTGCCGGCGAGATCCGCCGCCTTTGCCGCCCGCGCATGCACATCGGGATCGACCCGAAACATCATCTTTCCGGAATAGGGCTTTTGCGGCGGCTTGCCGAGCTTGCGGCAGGTCTCGATATAATCGTCCACCGCCTCGTGGAACGCCTGTTTCAGGTTTCCGACGCTATCGCCGTGGAAACCCACCACATCCGACACGCCGGCCAGCCTGCCGAAAAACAGCTCGTCTTCGGCATCGAACTCGATTCGGGCGGAATATCCCTTGTAGCTCAGGCTGTTCATGGCTTCGTTACTCCCAATTGCTGCAGATAGGCCCGCGCATCCCCGACCTGATAGCGTTTCGCTTGCCTCTCGGGATTCGGCCCATGGAAGGCGGCGACCAGCCCTTCCTTTTCGAAACGAACCCGCGAGCCGCTGCCTTCGATCAACCGGCAGCCGAGGGACAGAAGGGCGGAAAATCGCATCGAGCGTTCTGCGCTGCTTGCTGTTCATGCAAGCAACTTACGATCTGCAATCGTTCTTTGCAATCACTGTCGTGCCGGAACCGCCTTGAGATAGGCGGCGATCGCCTCGCGATCCTCCGCCGGCAGGCGCGCCATGTTCTTCTGCACCTCGACCATCGAACCGCCGACCGAATCGAAATCCGGGGTGAAGCCGGTTTCGAGATAGGTGGCGATGTCGGCCTCGCTCCATTCGCCGATGCTCTTCGAGCCGGGGGTGATGTTGGGAATGCGTCCCTTGCCTTCCGGATTGGGTGCGCCGGCCAGCCATTGGTCGGCCAGGAAACCGCCGAGCGCATTGCGCGGCGTGTGGCATTCGCCGCAATGGCCCGGTCCCTCGACCAGATATTGCCCGCGCTTCACCTTGTCGTCGGCCGACGCCAGCGTCACGCGCGGCGCGTCGGTAAAATAGAGGAATTTCCAGCCGCCGAGCGACAGGCGGATATTGAACGGAAACGGCAGATCGTGCGGCGCCGCGACATTGGTGCTTTTCGGCAGGGTGCGGATGTAGCCGTAGAGGTCGTTGATATCCTTCGCCGTCATGCGGGCATAGGAGCCGTAGGGAAAGGAAGGATAGAGATGTTCGCCATTGCGGCCGACACCGCGGGTCATGGCGTTGCCGAACTGCGCCAGCGTCCAGCCGCCGATGCCGGCCGTCTCGTCCGGCGAGATGTTCGGCACATGGAAGGTGCCGAAGGGGCTGGCCAGCGGCAGCCCGCCGGACAGCACCAGTTGCGCCTCGCCCTCCGCTCCCTTGGCGGCATGGCAACTGACACAGCCGCCGGCCCAGAAGATCCGCTCGCCGTTGGCAAGGTCGGGGTCGCCCAGCCCGGCCCAGTGCTCGTCCGGCTGCGGCGACGGCGCAGTGACGATGTAAAACGCCACGGCGCCGATGACGCCGACGCCGATCAGACAGAGCAGGATGCGGATCAGTCTGGCGAACATGGCGTTCCTCCTCGTCTCCAGTTGCAAAAGCGCCGCCAGCCGCTGGCGACCAACGTATCTTGTCGGGTGGGTCTATTGCCGGGGATCATTCCTTGATGCGATAGACCTGATGACAGCCGCCGCAATTGGCGCCGAGGGTTTTCAGGGCGGCGCCGACACCGGCGGCATCGGCCGGCAGTTGCGCCAGCACCGCGTCGGCATCGGCCGACAGCTTCAGCGACTTCGCCTTGAAGTCGTCAAAAGTCTCCCAGATCTTCGGGCTTGCGGCCTTGTCGCCGGTTTCCGAACCCGGCGGGAACTGGTCCGGGAAGGCCTTGGCGTTTTCGGAAATGGTCGACAGTGCCGCCTTGACCGCCTCGGCATCGTAAGGCTTCTCGCCCTTGGCGATGGCGGCGAGCGCGCCGGTGGCGCCGCCGACCTTCTTCATGATGGCTTCGCGATCTTCATGGGTGCCGACGGCAAAAGCCGAACCCAGGCCGAACGTGGCAAGAATGGCCGCGGTGGCGATCAGTCTCAATTTCATCTGTCTTCTCCCATGCCGCCGGCCTGGATGGCCAGTCGTGTCTAGCGATGGGTATGATTACAGGAAATAGCACCGAGGGGAGTAACAAAAGAGTGATTTTTTTCTTCGCCATGCGTCATCATCCGGTCATCACGGCGGACATTGCTTCCAAAGGCGCTTTATAAAGATGATTTTTACTTTCAACTTTTTCGTTTGCACTGCCTGCCGCCCACCGTTCAGGCGAAATGGCTGCCGATGCTCTGCCACAACATGACGGCGGCGACGACGACGAGCAGCAGGCCGGCTCCGCGCCCGACAAGGATGGTCGCGGCGGGATTGGCGATCAGCGCATCGCGGCTCCTGCCGGCGGCCAGCGCCACGGCGCCGTAGACGAGCAACTGCATCAGCGCCGTCATCACGCCCATTACCAGCGCCTGCTGCCAGACCGGGCCGTATTCCGGCCGGACGAACTGCGGATAGACGGCGAGCACGAACATATAGGCCTTGGGATTGATCAGGCAGGTGAGCGCGCCCTGGCGGAAGGCGGTGCGCAGCGAACGGCTGTCGCTGCGGCCGACGGCGTCGACGGTGATGGAGCTGCGCATCAGCGTATAGCCGATCCAGATCATGTAGGCGGCGCCGGCGACCAGCATCGGCACGAAAAGCCACGGCAGCCACCGGGCGATCAGGCCGGCGCCGAGCGCGCCGTAGAGCGTATGCACCGCGCCGCCGGCCATGATGCCGCCGGTCGCCGCAAAACCGGCGCTGCGGCCGTTGGTCAGCGCATTGGCCATGACGAACAGCATGTCGAGACCCGGCACGACGATGATGCCGAAGAGCAGAACGAGGAAAAGCCAGAGGTTGCCCATGTAGTCCATGTCAGTAAGTTTCCATCTTCTGGCGCGGAAATTTTCCGTCGCGCTTGTTTTTCAATTGCTTGGATGGTTCTATACGCAAGGGCAACTGACAGGGCTGTGTCAGTTGTGATGGCTGACGGACAAGGAAAAGCCGATGCGCAAGGCGTCCCGCCTCTTCGAGATCATCCAGATCCTGCGGCTGGCGAAAAAACCGGTGACGGCGGCGGCGATCGGCGCCGCGCTGGAGGTGACACCGCGCTCCATCTACCGCGACATCGCCGCGCTGCAGGCAATGCGGGTGCCGATCGAGGCATCGGCTATATCCTGCGGCCCGGCTTCGACCTGCCGCCGCTGATGTTTTCGATCGAGGAGATGGAGGCGATCGTGCTGTCGCTGGCGCTTCTGGAGCGCACGGCCGACGAAGCGTTGAAGCAGGCGGCGAAGGGCGTCAACGCCAAGATTGCCGCCGCCGTGCCCGGCCCGCTACGGCAGGTGCTGCACCGCAATGCCCTGCACGCCTGGGGCAGCGTCGCCCCCGCCCCCGACGGCATCGACCTCGGCCTCGTCAGGCAGGCGATCCGCGACGAACGCAAGCTGCTGATCGACTACCGGGACGAACTGGGCAACGCCACCGAACGCAAGATCCGGCCCCTGGCGCTGATCTATTATTCGGCAGCCGCCGTCATCGTCGCCTGGTGCGAGCTGCGCGCCGCCATCCGCAATTTCCGCGCCGACCGGGTGGAAGACGGCGTCCCGCTCGACGAGTTTTCCCCGGCGAAGGCAATGGTTTGCGCGAATTGTGGACGAGCGGCTGGTCGGCGGCGCCTGTGCAGGCGGTTCCCTGATTCACGGTCAGGTCAAAGCGCGCGACGTCTTTTAGTCGTCCAGCCCCTTGCCTTCCAGGATCCGCGGCGCCGCCTTGTCGATGCGGGTTTCGCGGGTCTTGGCCTGCTTGGCCGAGGAGAAGTGCAGCAGGTAGGCTTTTTGGCGGCCCGGCGTCAGGGCATCGAAGGCGGCGCTCAGATCCGGGTCTTCCGCAAGGCGGTCGCGGAACTCGTCCGGCATGGCAAAATCGGCCGTTTTCTTGAATTCCACTTTCAGACCGGCCTTTTCAACGGCAATGGCCCGGTGGATGTAGTCCTTGAGCACGGCCTCCATGCCGGCGATCTGCTCAAGGCCGGTGAAGCGGACCTGGCGGGCAGCCTGGACGTTTTCCGTCTGCTGGACAAGGATGCCGTCGGGATCGGTCATCAGCGCGCCCTTGAAGAAGAGATAGGCGCAATACTCCTTGAAGCCATGGATGAGAACGACGTTTCCCTTGCCCAGCGAATAACAGGGGCAACCCCACTTCAGGTCCTCGAACAGACCGCAGTCGAGCGCGAAACGGCGCAACGCCTCGAATTCCCGTCCCCATTTCTCCTCCCTGGCCAGAACCGTATCGATCTTGGGATTCGTTTTGCGCTCGGACACGCCGCACCTCCTCGCTGACCCGTCATCCGCGTAGCAATATGCGGTTCAGCGGATATCCCGCAAGTCCCGGCGCAGGCGTTCGGCATCGCCGCCGGCAAGGCCGGCCTCGATCTCTTCATGCGTGCTTTTCCACACCGGGAAGGCGCCGATCAGCGCCGCCCGGCCCTCTTCCGTCAGCTTGAGGCGTTTGCCGCGCCGGTCCTTCGGGTCTGTGGCGATCTCGACCAGGCCGCGGCGCGACAGCGGTTTCAGCATCGCCGTCAGCGTCGTGCGGTCCATGGCGAGCAGGTCGGCGACGGGTTTCATCGGCGGCGGCTCGGGGCGGTTGAGCGACATCAGCAGCGAAAACTGCCCGTTCGTCAGCCCGTACGGCTTCAAGACCTCGTCGAACCGGCGCGCCAGGGCGCGTGCCGCCCGCTGCGCATGCAGGCAGAGGCAAGTGTCACGCACGAAAAGCGTCGTCGAAAAAGGAATCAGGTCCTGGTTTGACATATCCGATTTATGTTGATATCAACCTATACCGTCAAGGAGAAGAAAACGAGAACACTTTGAGGAGAGTGCCTATCATGCCCCATCCTGTCGTATCGCGTGAAGAATGGCTGGAAGCACGCCGTGCGCTTCTGGTGCAAGAGAAGGAGGCGACGCGGCAGCGCGACCGTCTCAACGAGGCCCGGCTCGCTTTGCCCTGGGTCAAGGTCGACAAGGCCTATGCCTTCGACACCGCCGCCGGCCGCAAGACGCTGGCCGACCTTTTCGACGGCCGCAGCCAGTTGATGATCTACCATTTCATGCTGGGTCCGCAGTGGGAAGCAGGTTGCCCCGGCTGCTCCTTCCTGGCGGACCATCTCGACGGCACGCTGCCGCATCTCAACCATCACGACGTGACGCTTGTTGCCGTGTCGCGCGCACCGCTTGCCAAGATCGATGCCTACAAGCGCCGCATGGGCTGGCACTTTCCCTGGGTCTCGTCGGAAGACAGCGATTTCAACTTCGACTATCACGTGTCGTTCACGCCAAAGGACCTGGCGGGGGAAAACGTCTTCTACAACTTCACCGCCATTCCGCCGGAGCAGGCCCATGACGAACTGCCCGGCCTCAGCGCCTTCTACAAGGACGAGAACGGCGACGTCTTCCACACCTATTCGAGCTACGCCCGCGGTCCGGAAGAACTGATCGGCACCTACATGATCCTCGACCGCGCGCCGAAAGGCCGCAACGAGACGGAAATCATGGACTGGATGCGGCGCCACGACGAATACGAGGACAAGCCCAAGGCCGCTGCCTGCTGCCATTGACGAGCTTTTCCGGGCACGACCCCGACTCTACTTGCCTTTATCACGCCGTCATCCGCCGGCGCGATGATCGTCATCGCACGGTCCGGCGGATGCCACCGGAAAGACAGTCGGGCCGTCCCGGATCGGCCCGTCTCACGACCACCATTTGTCAAAAAGGGAGAGTTTTATGTCCGATACGCATGGCAAATTCGTCTGGTACGAACTGCTGACCCCCGACACCGCGGCAGCCGCGAAGTTCTACCACGACGTCATCGGCTGGAACGCCAAGGACTCCGGCATGTCCGGCGTCGATTTCGAATACACCATCTTCGAGGTGCCGAGCCACGATCGCGGCATTGCCGGCATGCTGCCGCTCACCGCCGAGATGAAGGCCCAGGGCATTCCGCCGAACTGGACCGGTTATGTTGCGGTCGACGACGTCGATGCCACGGCGGCAAAATTCGTCGAGCTCGGCGGCAAGATCTGGCGGCCGGCGGCCGATATCCCCGGCGTCGGCCGGTTTGCGGTCGTCGCCGACCTGCATGGCGCTGCCATCATCGTCTTCAAGCCGGCGCCCATGGACGGCGCACCGCCGGAAGACCTGCCGATGGGCACGCCGGGCGCCAACGGCTGGCACGAGCTTTATGCCGGCGACGCCGACGAGGCGCTGGAGTTCTATTCCAAGGTCTTCGGCTGGACGAAGGACAGCGAGATGGACATGGGTCCGCTCGGCAAATACCTGCTGTTCGCCCATAACGGCAAGATGATCGGCGGCATCATGACCAAGGAGCCCAATATCCCCGTGCCGTGCTGGGGTTACTATTTCTGCGTCGATTCCATCGACGCCGCCCTGGAGCGGGTTACGTCCGCCGGCGGCCGGGTGCTGAACGGGCCGATGGAAGTGCCCGGCGATGCCTGGGTGATCCAGTGCACCGATCCGCAGGGCGCCTATTTCTCGCTGGTCGGCGGGCGCTGATCGTCCCGCCCGCGCCTTTCGTTCAACCGCCGCGCTGGCGGCTTTGGTTCAACCGCCGCGCTGGCGGCTTTGGTTCAACCGCCGCGCTGGCGGCTGGCGAAGGGACGCTCCAGCGCCGGCAGGGCGGGCACGTCGATATGGTCGGGCGCAAGCCCGGCCCTTGCCCGCTCCGCCATCAGGCCATAAGCGCGCTCCAGATGCGCGGTGATGCGCGCGCCGTTGAACAGCGGCGCACAGAAACGGTTTTCCTCAAGGCGCTCCTTCAGTTCCGCCACCTTGCCCGGCGCGCGGGCGATGGCGGTTGCCATGGTGCAGAAGGCCTCGTCGTCGCGGGCGACCAGTTCGGACAGGCCGATGGCATTCAGCAGGCTTTCGGAAACCCGCGATGCAAAACTGTTGCCCCGGCTGGAAAGCACCGGCAGACCGGCCCAGAGCATATCCGATGTCGTGGTGTGGCCGTTGCACGGGAACGTATCCAGAGCAAGATCGGCGAGCGGCACCCGGGCAAGGTGATCGGCATAATTGGCCGAGCCGGTGAACAGGATGCGCTCCCCGGCGATGCCGGCTTCGGCGAAGGCGGAGCGGAGGTTGACGCGGGCGAGCGGTCGGTCGCAGAGGATCCAGAGCACCGACCCGGGCACGCGGTCGAGGATATTCGCCCACAAGGCGATGGTGCGCGGCGTGATCTTGGGCACGGCATTGAAAGAGGCGAAGACGAAGGCATCCTCCGGCAGGCTCCATTCGGCGCGGCTGGAGGCGTGCGGCAGCGGCCGGCCCGTCGTGTCGTTGGCCTGGTAGCTTTCCGGCAGGCGGCAGAGCTTTTCCGTAAAGAACGCCTTGCTGGCGTCCGGCGTGACGAAACGGTCGGTGATGGCGTAATCGAGATCGGCGCCGTGGACGCTGCCGGGGTAACCAAGGTAGGTGGCTTTCACCGGCGCATCGGAGCGATTGACGATGCCCAGCCGGGCATTCATCGTATGCCCCTTGAGATCGACCAGGATGTCGATATCGCGGGCCGAAATGGCATCTGCGGCGGCGCCGTCGCTCATCTCCTTCACCGGCACGATCGCCTTGCGCACCACCGGCGGAAAATGGCGCTCCTGCCAGTCGCGATGCTGGCCGTCCGAATGGCAGAACAGGGTGACGTCGAAGGCATCCCGGTCGTGCAGGGCGAGCACCTGGCCGAACAGCCGCATCGTCGGGTGATCGTAGAAATCGTTGGAAAGGTAGCCGATGCGGATCTTTCCGCCGGCGGCGGAAAAAGCCCGGCGGGCGGGCGCGGCCGGAACGGCGGCGACACGGGTCGAATCGGAATTCGGCCGGCGGCTGATCGCCTCGTCGTCGTTCCAGAAGACGCGGCCGAGCGCCGGTTCGCTCGCCAGCAGCTTCGTGGCCAGCGGACCGTCGGGCTCCTTCATGATCGCTTCGAATTCGGCGAGGATCTCGACGTCGCAGACCTCGCGGCCGACGACGAATTTCGAAGTCTGCAGCAGGAGGTTGCCAGGGTCGAGGCGGCAGGCCTGCTTCAACTCGCGCAACAGGACTTCGAAATTGTTGTTCAACCGGTGGCAATTGACGATCATCGCCATATGCTGCGGATTTGTCCGGTCGAGATTGTCGAGATACGGCGCGGTTTCCCCAAACCGTCCCTCGGAAAACAGTGTGTTGACGTAGGTGAAGGCGAGGTCGGTATCGCCGGGATTGAGCTTGACGGCCCTCTCGCCGACACCGAGGATTTTATCGCGTGCGCCGGCGTTGTGGTAAAGGGTAACGGCAAACTTGGCCAGCATGGCGCTTTTCGGGCTGGAAAAACTGGATGCTTCCGCGAAGGCATCGGCGGCGTCGAGCATCCGGCCGAGCTTCAGGTTCGTATTCCCAAGCAGGGCATAGGTATCCTGGTTGCGGACACGCTCCGCGGAAATGACCCGTTCCGTCAATTTCAGTGCCGACGGGAAATCGCCCTGCTGATAGGTCTGCAAGGCTTTCTTCAAGGTCTGGCTCATATCGGGGATCTCGCTTCCGTGCAGCGCGCAAGGGGGCACCCTGTCGCATCTGAAGCCCTGTATAAACCGCCGCGGCTTGCATGAAGCTTTTGCCGCAGAGCTCAGGGAATACACGATTAGCGCGTCAGCAACGCGCCGGCATGGACCGCGCCGACATGCATGCCGTTCCAGTTGCGCAGCGCCCGGTTGGCCATCGCCGTCAGGCCTGTTTGCTCCGGGGTGTCCTTGTCGAAGAAGCGCGACAGGACGGCGGCGACCATGGCTTCCGCCGCCCGCGTCGCCCCGTCCTCGCATTTGAGCGCGATGGCGATGCCCTTTTCCGGCACGGCGGCGCAGAACACGCCTTCGGCACCGGTCTTGGCGAAGATGCGGCCGGGGGCGATCTGCATGAGTTTGGTACAGGCCCGGCCGGTGCCGGCGACATAAAACGGTTCGGCCATGCACGCGTCGATGATGCGCCGGGACGCTTTTGCCCGTTGCGGGGCAAGCCCCGTTCCGGTGACCATCCGCGCAAAACCGTGGGCCAGCCCACGCAGCGGCACGGCATAGGTGGGGATGGAGCAGCCGTCGGTGCCGCAATTGTCGTGGCCGAGCGCCGCACCCGTCAGGCTTTCCATGATGCCGCGGATCTCCGCCTGGATCGGGTGATCATAGCTGCTGTAGCCCTTGGGGTCGGTGCCGGAATGGCAGGCGGCGCAGACGAAGCCGGCATGTTTTCCCGAACAGTTGTTGTGCAGGGCCGACGGCTTTTCCATGCTGCGGGCCTGCTCGATCAGCACCGGCTGCTCGAAAGACCAGTGGGCGCCGCACTCCAGCACCGTTTCGTCGCGGCCGGCGCGGGCGAGCATCGCCGCAGCAAGTGTTGCATGCGCCGGCTCGCCGGAATGCGACGCGGCCGACAGTGCCAGTTCGGCATTGCCGAAACCATAGGCGTCCGCCGCGCCGCTCTCGACCAGCGGCAGCGCCTGCATCGCCTTGCAGGCCGAGCGCGGGAATACCGTCGCGTCGATGTCTCCGAGCGAAAAGACCAGGCTGCCGTCGCCATCCACCACGGCCACCATGCCGCGATGCCGGCTTTCGACCAGGTCGCCACGCGTGACGTCTACGAGGACAGGGTTCGTCATGGCTGTTTTCTCCCGGATGCCAGATGCTGGGCGCAGCAATATCGTGCCGCCGCGCCCGTGCCAACGGCTTTCAAATGCCATAATCGCATGATGTTCATCGCAATGTCCCGCCATTGCACTTCCGCCGTTACCGCCGAAGGACTTTCATGAAGCTCGCAAAACGCCTGGCGATCGCCTTCCTCGTCATCTACCTGCTGCCGGCGCTGGCGTCTGCCGGATGGTGGGCGATCAAGGACAGGCCGCGCAGCTGGCGGGAGGCGGACTGGTCGTCGGCCGGGCTGCTGCCCAAGCCGGAAGAGGAAAAGGCGGCGGCGATCTACATCTTCTCGGCAGCGACCGGCGGAATGAAGGGCGCCGTTTCCAGCCATTCGTGGATCGTTACCAAGGGCAAGGGTGACCAAAGCTATACGCGCTACGACAAGGTCGGCTGGGGTTCGCCGATCCGCCGCAACGGCTATCCGGCGGACGCCTACTGGTATTCCAACACGCCGCATCTGGTGCGCGCCATCAGGGGTAAAGAGGCCGAGCGGCTGATCCCCGCCGTCGAGGCGGCGATCCGCGACTACCCTTATGCGAAACCCGGTTCCTACCGGCTCTATCCCGGCCCCAACTCCAATACCTTCGTGGCGCATGTGCTGCGGTCGGTGCCGGCGATCGGCGCGGTGCTGCCGCCGGATGCCGTCGGCCGCGACTACCTACCGGACGGCCGATTCTTCCAGCTCGACGACGACGGGCTCGACATGCACGCCTCGCTCTACGGCCTCATCGGCTTCTCCGCCGGGTTGCGCAGCGGCATCGAACTGCATCTGCTCGGCCTGGTGGCCGGTCTCGATGTCGTCGAGCCGGGGGTAAAGATCCCGGCGGTCGGCACGTTAAGGATGTAAAGGCCGGATGCGGTAGGCGCAGCGGCGGGCGCCGTGCAGGATATGCTCGAGGCGCTCGACATCGGCGTCGAGGATGCGGCGGAAGACGGCAAGCTCGGAAACGCAGAAATTGCTGCAGGCGGTCGCCGCCGCGCAGATCGGACAATGGTTCTCGACAAGGATGCACGACCCGTCCTCGTCGCGCCACCAGTCGGCCATGTAGCCCTCCTGCGTGCGCAATGCCGCCAGCCGGGCGACGCGGTCGGGCAGATCCCCCTCGCCGGCCAAGGCAGCCGCATAATGCGCCGCCGTCTGGTTTTCCCGGGCGGCGATCACCGCCTCCAGGGCCGCAGGCCCGAGCGTCTGCCGCAGGATGTCGATCAGGCCGGCGGCAAGCTCCGCGTGACCATCGGGAAAGACGCGATGGCCTTCCGCCGTCAGGTGCCATAACTGGCGCGGCCGGCCCCGGCCGCCATCGCCCTCGCTGCGCGCCTCGACCAGCCCCTTTGCCGCAAGCTTGGCCAATTGCTGGCGCGCCGCCTCGCCCGTCGTGCCGAGCGCCTCGCCGATCGTCGCGGCCAGTTGAGGCCCTTCCTTCTTGATGAGAATCAGGATCTTGTTGACCGGCGACTGCCGCATATATTTATCCAAGCTCCACCTTGATTAATTGCATAGCCCATGCAATTTTCCAATTTATAACTTGGAATAACAGAAAGCTGCCGGATTTCAACCGGCGGAATGGAAACACCCGATGTCGACGCCCGCTTCCGCAGCACCTTCCGCTTCCGTCTGGAGCCTTTTTTCCCCCACGCACCTCGCCGCCAGCCTGATGCTCGCCGGCGGCATTTCGCTCTATGCCATCGAGACCTATGTAACGGCGACCGTGATGCCGTCGGTGGTGCGCGATATCGGCGGGCTGCCGCTGTTTGCCTGGGTGACGACGCTCTACGTCGCCTGTTCGGTGCTCGGTTCGATCTTCATCGCCATCCGTCCGCGGGGCATGAGCCTCAACCGCACCTACATGGTCGGCGCCTTTCTGTTTCTCGCCGGCAGCCTGATCTGCGCGCTCGCCCCGACGATGGAAATCGTGCTGATCGGCCGTGCCGTCCAGGGTTTCGGCGCCGGCACGCTGTCGACGCTCGGTTACGCCTTCATCCGCTACGCCTATCCGGAGCCCTTGTGGGGCAAGGCCTCGACGCTCTATGCGGCGATCTGGGGCATCTCGACCTTCATCGGCCCGACGGTCGGCGGGTTCTTCGCCCATGACAGCGCCTGGCGCTACGCCTTCGCCATCATCATCCCCTTCGCGCTCGCCATGGGCACGCTGGCGCCGTGGCTGCTGCCGGAAGGCGCCGACGACCGCACGGAAACCAAGGCACCGGTGCGCCAGATGGTGTTGTTGATCGCCTCCGTGCTGATGGTGAGCTTTGCCGGCACGACGGAAAACGTATCCCTGCGCATGTGGCTGGTCGTCGCCGCCGTCGCGACCATCGCGGTCATGATCGTCGTCGAATGGAACGTGCCGGTGCGGCTCCTGCCGCGCGGCGGCGTCAACCTGAAGAAACCGATTTCACGTGTCTATATCGCCATGTTCATGCTTCTGGCGGCGCTGGTCTGCGACATCTATATTCCGTATTTCCTGCAGGTGCTCCATCACGTGACGCCGCTGATTTCCGGCTATCTCGTCGCACTGATCGCGCTCGGATGGACGATCGGCGCTTTCTTCAGCGCCAATCTCAAGGGCAGGACGATGCGATTGGCGATCATCTGCGGCGCGGCGCTCGAAGCCATCGCCACCGGCCTCCTGATCTTCACCATGGCACGCGACAATCCCGATTCCGACCTGACGCTGCTGATCGCCAACACCGTGCTGCTGTTCGGAATGGGGTTCGGCGTCGGCCTCGGCTGGGCGCATCTGGTGACCTATGTGTTGAAACTCGCCGACGAGGACGAGAAGGACAAGGCGTCCGCCGGTATCACCACGATGCAATCGCTCGGCAGCGCCTTCGGCGCGGCGATGGCCGGCGTTACGGTGAACAGTACCGGCCTGATCGCGCCGGGCGGCGTCGCCGGCAACATTTCGGCGGCGACCTGGCTTTTTGCGCTGTTCACCCTGCCCGCCCTCGTCGCGCTGGTCGCCAGCATCAGCCTGCGGAAAACCGCGACCGATACCTAGAATATCCGTGTTCTTGCCGCATTGTCCGGCACAGAAGCGACTACGCTTCGGCTGGACATGCTCTCGGAGGAAAGCGCCGGCGGCGAACTAGCGGCACGCGTGCTTGACACGATATCACGTAGACGAATGATTGCAGCCGGATTTTAAGGGAATTTCAAAACCGATCGTATAATATAAAGATCAGAGACAGATTTGCTCACGAAAGAGTTTCCCAAAGGCATGTCGAAGGCTTCGAGCATCATTGCTGCCAGCACATATCCGACGAAACGACGCGAGCCCGAAACACCGGAAACGGCGGGCTCGCATTCCGCGTTTCCGGATGCCCTGCTTGCGGGCTTTGCTGCCAGCGGCGCTGCGATTGCCCTCTTCGATCCGGCCGACCGACTGGTCTTCACCTCCGAGGGCATGCGGCGGATCTACAATATCCAGCCGGGCTGCGCCAGTTTCGACGACATCATGCGGCATTGTCATGCCACCCGCACCGGCCCGCGTTTTTCCGTCGACATCGAGACCTGGCTTTCCAATGCGCGGCAGAAGCGCCGCAGCGCGCCTTACCGTTCCTTCGAGATCGACATGGTCGACGGCAGCTGGTTCTGGTCGAGCGAAACCACCTATGACGGCGGCTGGGTGCTGCTGTTCGTCACCGACATCACGCCGCTGAAGACCAACGAGAGCCTGCTGCGGCTGGCGCGCGACCTCGCACAGCAGGCGGCCGATACCGATGCACTGACGGGCCTGCTCAATCGCCGCCACGTCATGTCGGTGTTTTCCTACAAGACGCTGGAGGCCGGCGAACGCGGCACCGCCTTTTCCGTCGCCCTCATCGACCTCGACCATTTCAAGACCATCAACGATCGCTTCGGCCACGCGGCCGGCGACAAGGTTCTCTGTCATTTCGCCGAACTGGCCAAGCAGAAGATCCGCGATACCGACACGCTCGCCCGCATCGGCGGCGAGGAATTCATGCTGTTGATGCCGGGGGTCCGGCTGCAACGCGCCGTCGATATCGTCGAGCGTATTCGCGAGGCGGTCAGCCGCTCGGCCCCGGTCGCCGGCATCGACCTCTCCTACACGCTGTCGGCCGGCATTGCCGAATGCATCGGCGAATGCCCGGAAGAGCTGTTCCAGCGTGCCGACAAGGCGCTCTACCGCGCCAAGCAGGCCGGGCGGAACCGCACGGAAGCCGCCCGCTGAACCCTCAGCATTTCCCGTGAACACGGGTTCACAGGATTGCTCCATCCTCTTGGTGTTGCCGCATTGTCCGACGCCGAAGCGATGCCGCTTCGGCTGGAAATGCTCCGGTTAGGCAAGCTTCAGCACGATCTTGCCGATATGCTCGCTGCTCTCCATCAGGCGATGCGCCTCCACCACCGCCTCGAACGGAAGCACGCTATGCATCACCGGCGCCAGGTCGCCGGCATCGAGCAGCGGCCAGACCTGGGACAGCAATTCGTCGCGAATGCCGCGTTTTTCTTCCGCCGTGCGTGGCCGCATCGTCGAACCGGTCACCGTCAGGCGCTTGACCATGATCGGCGCAAGGTTGACTTTCTCGGCCATGTTGCCGCCGAGGAAGGCGATGATCGACAGGCAGCCGTCCTTGGCGAGCGAGGCGAGGTTGCGCTCCAGATAGGCGGCGCCGATCATGTCGAGGATCGCATCGACGCCGCGTCCGTCCGTCTCCTCGCGGATGACGGCGGCAAAATCCTCAGTGCGATAATTGATCGCCCGTTTGGCGCCGAGCTTTTCGCAGGCCTGACATTTTTCCGGCGACCCGGCCGTGGCATAGACGGTGGCGCCGAAGGCGCGGGCAAGCTGGATGGCCGTCGTGCCGATGCCGCTGGTGCCGCCATGGATCAGCACGCTTTCGCCTTCCATCAGCCCGGCCATCTGGAACAGATTGGCCCAGACGGTGAAGAAGGTTTCCGGCAGCGCCGCCGCGCGCACGGCGTCGTACCCTTTCGGAAACCGCAGCGCCTGGCCGGCCGGCAGCACGCAATAATCGGCATAGGCGCCGCCATTGGTCAGGCCGCAGACCTTGTCGCCGATGGCAAAACCGGTCACGCCGGCACCGAGCCCGACCACCTCGCCGGCGATCTCCAGCCCGAGCACCGGGCTCGCATCCTTCGGCGGCGGATAGGACCCCTGCCGTTGTGCGACATCGGGGCGGTTGACACCGGCAGCCTCGACGCGGACGAGCAATTCACCTTCGCGCGGCTGCGGCAGCGGACCGCGGGCGACCACCATCACCTCCGGCGCGCCAAACTGCGGCAAATCGATGTAACGCATATCCTTCGGCAGACTCATTGCTCACGCCCTCCTGTTCGGCATGGCAACCGCAATAGAGGAAGCCGCGCGACTTGAAAAGCCGACCGCTTGCCGCGCCCTGAAAGCGCATCGCAACGCTTCAGATCCGCCCTCAGGTCCTGGCACTTTGTTTCTGCATGTCATTTTCGCCAAAAACCTGGAAGGCAAGGCCGCTGTCGCTGTTCTTGGCGCGCGCCTTGACGGCGGCGATTTCGGCGCTGACGCGGGCGCTGTCGTCGATGACAAGGCCGGCCGGCAGTTCCAGCACGCCGATCGAGCAGCGCATCAGCTGGAAGATCCGCTCGTTGCCGGTGCGGTCGTGGCCCTTGATGTAGCCGTTGATGCGGTCTTCCTCGGTGTAGAGGTCGATCACGTCGTCGTGGAAATCGGTAAGCAGGCGGTCGAGGATTTCGGTGATCTCCTCCGTCGACCAGCCGGAGATGCCGATGAAGAAATCGTCGCCGCCGACATGACCGAGGAAATCGCCCTCGGAGAAGAAATAGCGGCGCATCAGCGCCGCGAAAAGCGAGATGGCGTGATCGCCGATATGGAAGCCGTAATGATCGTTGAACGGCTTGAAGTTGTCGAAATCGCAATAGCAGAAGAAGCGGGTCTCGTCGCCGTCGCGGCCGGCGGACTGCATGAACTCGCGGATGGCGCGGTTGCCCGGCAGGCCGGTCAGCGGGTTCTGGTCCTGCGCCGTCTTCAGCTGCTTTTCGTTGATGACCTTGATCAGCGAGGCGGCGGAAACGACGCCGGCATAGCGCATGTTCTCGGTGAGGATGACGCAGTCGCTGCCATCCATGTTGGCGAAGATCGCCATCAGCCGCTCCGCATCCGCATCCAGGCCGACGGTGGGCGCGCGGTCGACGAATTGCGAGATGGAGCGTTCGTAGACCTTGTTCTTCAACAGGTCGCGGCCGAACGGCTGGTAGATATATTCCTTCAGGTGATATTCGTTGATGATGCCGCGCGGTTCGCCGTTGGCGTTCAGCACCGGAAAGAAGGCCTGGCGCGGGTTGCGCCGGAACAGCTCGAAGACGTCCTCGATGCTGTCGTTCTCATAAACGGTCGGCAGCCGCTCGATCTGCTTGCGGATGAGGATTTCGTCGAGCGACTGGCTGGAACGCTTCATCGTCCCGAGATCGCGCAGGTGCGGGAAGGCCGGCTTCAGCTCGGAGACGAAGGTGGTGGGGCGGGAGATGAACCAGCCCTGCACCAGATCGACGCCATATTCGCGGCAGGCCAGGAATTCCGCCTCGGTCTCGATGCCCTCGGCGATGACGCGGATGCCGAGCACATGCGCCATGTTGACGAAATTCTTGAACAGGTGGCGCTTGCGGGCGCTCTTGTCGATATCGGCGACGAAGTGGCGGTCGATCTTGAGATAATCGACCGGATAGTCGCACAGCAATTTCATCTCGCCATGGCCGACGCCGAAATCGTCGATGGCGAGCTTGAAGCCCGCCTTGCGCATGGTGGCGATCAGCGCCGAAAATTCCGGCACGCTGGTATTGTCGAACCGCTCCGACAGTTCGAAGCACAGCGAGGACGGCGGGATGTTGTTCTTGCGCAGGTGCTGCAGCAGGGTTTCGACCAGCCGTTCGCCATGGCGAATCAGCCGGACGTCGAGGTTGAGGAACAGGGTGGCGGAGGAGAAGTCCTCGATGGTGGCGAATTTCGCCAACGCCCGGCTGGTCAGCATCTGCTCCAGCGCGACCAACTGGCCGGTCTTGTCAGCCTGGTCGAGCACTTCCAGCGGGGAATCGAAACCCATCCGGTCGAAACCGCGCATCAGCGATTCGTAACCGAAGACGGTTCCCGTGCCGGCTTCGACGATCGGCTGGAAGGCACTTTCGATCACCAGCTTGGCGAGCGTCACCAGCTGGTCGCTGGCATAGCGGCGCAAAAGTTCAGGTTCGGTGTGCTGCGCCATCAACATGCTGCGTTCCTCAAATCCACACGGGCTCAAATCCATAAAGGCACGCCCGCAGGATTCCCGGCAAAAGGTCAATAAAACCTTTTGCCAGTGTGAAACTTGCATGAATGTTTGATGATCGGCGCGAGGCTTGGCGGGAAATTTCCCGCTCAGGGTGTGTTCTCTTTCGTTTTCAAGGTCTTGCCGGCAATCACCCCCGTCAGCACGCCGCCGTGGGCAGGCGGTGCATATGGGCGCTGAAAAGGTCCGCGACACAGACCCTTTCGCTGTCCAGCCACTCGCGGCGGGAGCTCGCTTCCCACATCTTTTCCTCGCCGAAGCGCGGCGCGCCGCGCCGGGTTTCGCTCCACAGCTTCAGCGCCTCGCGCACGACGTCGCTTTCGGACGCATAGGTGCCGTCATCAACGGCAGCCCGGATGGCAGCAGCAAGTTGGGGTGGGACGGTGGCATTAACGATCGGCATGTGTTTTCTCCCTCGTTCTATCGCACGGAGTAACCACCAGGATACGCTGTACCCGATCCTTGGACGGATCCGGCCGATGCCCTGTCGCTGCCTACGGAAACCGGGTGACGCCGCTTCGAACAGGTCTCGCACGCAACACGCCAGGAAAACGAATCTAGGCCTTCTTCGTGCGCTTGTCAAAAACATGGGGACCGTGCCCGCGGCCGACAAGTGTGCAGTTGCCGATTTCCGTGCAGATGAACGGCAAAACAGCAGATCATTCGGGCGGAAAAATTTCGCGTTTTTTATTGATTGGCGCGTCAATCAAAAATAGACTGCCGTCATTCTGCTTGGACCAAACCAGAGGACGGACCGCCCCGATGGCCCTTCGCAACAAGCTTCTGCTGATCATTCTCGACGGCCAGCCCTGGCGCAACGCCCGCCGGCTGATGGGCAATCTCGAGGGCTGGGTGCAATCCGGCGAGGCCCGCGTGTGGAAGATGCGCTCCGTGCTGCCCTCCACCTCGGCCTCCTGCTACGCCTCGATCCACACCGGCGTTTCGCCGCAGGTGCACGGCGTGCTCTCCAACGAGACGCTGTTCCGCGTCGCCCAGCCGGACATCTTCTCGGAAGTGGCCAAGGCCGGCGGCAAGACGGGGGCGGTGACGCATTCCTTCTGGTCGATGTTCTTCCAGCGCTCGCCTTTCGACATGGTGCGCGACATCGAATACGACGAGCCGGAGGGGCCGATCCATCACGGCCGCTTCCACACCATGAGCGGCTACAACCACCAGAACCAGATGACGCCGTGCGACCTCGACCTGTTCGCGACCCTGACGCGGCTGACCGAGCGTTTTTCCATCGATTACGGTATTCTGCACACCTGCACGCTGGACAGCATGGGCCACCGCTACGGGCATGACTGCGGCCAGATGGACGGCGCCTGCTTCGTCATCGACGCGCAGCTCGCCGCCTTCCTGCCGCGCTGGCGCAGGAACGGCTACGAGGTGATCGTCACCGCCGACCACGGCCAGACCAACCGCGGCCACCATGGCGGCCATGACGAGGAGATGCAGGATTTCGCCTTCTACTGGTTCGGCGGCGGCGAAGGCCCCTCGGAGGATACGCTGCTCGACCAGCTGCAACTGGCGCCGACCGTGCTGTCCCGCCTTGGCGTGCCGGTGCCGGACAGCATGAAGGCCAGCGCCTTCCTGCGCTGACACAGAAGGGAGACGGGATGCCGAAAGTCGGAATGGAGCCCATTCGCCGCAAGGCGCTGACGGATGCCGCGCTGCGCGCCATCGGCGACCACGGTTCGCTCGACGTGACCATGTCGGAGATCGCCCGGCAGGCCGGCGTTTCGGCGGCACTGGCGCATCATTATTTCGGCTCCAAGGACCGGCTGGTGATCGAGACGATCCGCAGCCTTCTGCGCCAACTGCGCGCCGATGCCGTTGCGGCGCTCGGCGCGGCCGCCTCGCCGCGGGACAGGCTGTCGGCGGTGATCCGCATCAGCTTCCAGGCCGACCAGTTCAGCCCGGAGACCATCGCCGCCTGGCTCGCCTTCTATGTCGAGGCGCAGCGTTCGGAGGAGACGCGGCGGCTCCTGGTGCTCTACAGCCGCAGGCTGCATTCCAACCTCGTGGCCAGCCTGCTCGACCTCTGCCCGCGTGCCGATGCCGAACGCATCGCCGAAGGTTTAGCGGCGATGATCGACGGTCTCTACATCCGCCAGAGCCTGAAATCCGCACCGATCAGCATCGAGGCTTCGGTGGCGATGACCGAGGATTACCTGGCGATGCAACTTCAGGCGGTGAACCGATGAGCGACTTCCGTATGTGGCACGACGGCGCCTCTTTGCCCTTCTCTCCCGCGGGAAGAAGGGATATGCCGCACCGTTTTGCCGTATTCCGCTGCCGCGTGGGGCAAGTCCCCTCTCCCCGTAAAACGGGCAGAGGGTTAGGGTGAGGAGCAATCTTGCCAGTATAAAACTGAATTAAATCAATATTATAACAAGGGAACACCCCGTTGAGCCATACCCAGCCGAATATCCTGATCATCATGGTCGACCAGCTCAACGGAAAGTTCTTTCCCGACGGCCCGGCCGACTTCCTGCATGCGCCGCACATGAAGGCGCTGGCCGCCCGCTCGGCGCGCTTCCGCAACAACTACACCTCGTCGCCGCTCTGCGCCCCTGCCCGCGCCTCGTTCATGGCCGGCCAGCTGCCGAGCCGCACGCAGGTCTACGACAACGCCGCCGAATATGTCTCGTCGATCCCGACCTATGCCCATCACCTGCGCCGCGCCGGCTATTACACCGCGCTGTCCGGCAAGATGCATTTCGTCGGGCCAGACCAGTTGCACGGTTTCGAGGAACGGCTGACCACCGACATTTATCCGGCCGATTTCGGCTGGACGCCGGACTACCGCAAGCCCGGCGAGCGCATCGACTGGTGGTACCACAATCTCGGCTCGGTCACCGGCGCCGGTGTCGCCGAAATCACCAACCAGATGGAATATGACGACGAGGTCGCTTTCCTCGCCAACCAGAAGCTCTATCACCTTTCGCGCGAAAACGACGACCAGGGCCGCCGCCCCTGGTGCCTGACCGTCTCCTTCACCCATCCGCACGATCCTTACGTGGCGCGGCGGAAATACTGGGATCTCTACGAGGACTGCGAACACCTTCTGCCGGAGATCGGCACCTTGCCGGACGAACAGCAGGACCCGCATTCGCAACGCATCATCCACTCCTGCGACTACCAGAACGCCACGGTAACCGAGAACGACATCCGCCGTTCGCGCCAGGCCTATTTCGCCAACATCTCCTATCTCGACGACAAGATCGGCGAGCTGGTCGATACGCTGACGCGGACGCGGATGCTGGACAATACCTTCATCCTGTTCTGCTCCGACCACGGCGACATGCTGGGCGAGCGCGGCCTATGGTTCAAGATGAATTTCTTCGAGGGGTCCGCCCGCGTGCCGCTGATGATCGCCGGCCCCGGCATCACGCCCGGCCTGCACACGACGCCGACCTCCAATCTCGACGTGACGCCGACGCTTGCCGACCTCGCCGGCATTTCGCTCGACGGCGTCAAGCCCTGGACCGACGGCATGAGCCTCGTGCCGATGATGAACGGCGTGGCCCGCACCGAGCCGGTGCTGATGGAATATGCCGCCGAGGCTTCCTACGCGCCGCTGGTCGGCATCCGCGAGGGCAGGTGGAAATACATCCATTGCGAACTCGACCCCGAGCAGCTTTTCGACCTCGATGCCGATCCGCTGGAACTGACCAATCTCGCGGCAGATCCCGCCCATGCCGAAACGCTCGGTCACTTCCGCGCCAGGCGCGATGCCCGTTGGGACATGGGGCGTTTCGACGCCGCCGTGCGCGAAAGCCAGGCGCGGCGCTGGGTGGTCTACGAAGCGCTGAGGAACGGCGCCTATTACCCCTGGGACCACCAGCCGCTACAGCGCGCTTCCGAGCGCTACATGCGCAACCATATGGATCTCAACATTCTGGAAGAATCGAAACGGTATCCGCGCGGAGAGTGACTGTGAGAAAAGCGAGATACAATGCGCGAGGCGGCTTCGGCCCGGACATCGACAGCCCAGCGGACGGAATTCTGAACGAGGCCTGGGATGCAGAGACGCCGGGTAAGCGGACCAAACTCGCCCGCAAGGCGCTCTCCGTCGATCTCGACTGCATCGATGCCTATAACATTCTCGGCATTCACGCCGAAAGCCACGCCGAAAGCATCGCCCTGTTCCGTGAGGGGGTAAGGATCGGGGAGAGGCTCTTCGCGCCGGTCCTCGACGATGAAGACATGGCCTGGTGGGGCTTCCTCGGCACCCGTCCCTGGATGCGCGCGCAGCATAATCTGGGCCTCGCCCTGATGGCCGCGGGAGATGCGAAGGAGGCTGCCGAGACCTTCAAGCGACTGCTCAAGCTGAACCCGAATGACAACCAGGGCGTTCGGACCCTGGTGATGAAGCTTTCGGCGGAAAGCGGCGACTATAGCGATTGCCGCATTCTCTTCGCCGACTACGACGGAGATGGCTCCATAGAGTTCGTGGCAACCAAGCTGCTGGTCGATCTGGCCAGCAAACGGAAGATCGATTTCCGCCGGCATTTCGACGAAATAGAAGCCAGCAATCGATATTTCCTGCCCCTGCTCGCCACGGCGGCCAAGAGCAACAGGTGGCCCCGCGCCGTGTCGGCCGACTTGATTGCCTGGGGCAGCAAAGAAGCCGCAGCCATCTATCTCAACGAATTCAAGGCGGCGTGGCAAAGAAGCCCGAAACTGCTCGCCGGTTTCCTGGAAGCCTATCTCGCCCAACAGGCAAAGGATCGCACATGAAAGCCCAACCCAAAGCCTCGCACTTCATCGACGGCGAGTATGTCGAGGACGCCGACGGCACCGTCTTCGAAAGCCTGTATCCGGCCACCGGCGAAGTCATCGCCCGCCTGCATGCGGCAACGCCCGCCATCATCGAGAAGGCGATCGCCGCTGCCAAGCGCGCCCAGCCGGAATGGGCGGCGATGAGCCCGACGGCCCGCGGCCGCATCCTCAAGCGCGCCGCCGAGATCATGCGTGAACGCAACCGCGAACTCTCGGAACTCGAAACGCTCGACACCGGCAAGCCGATCCAGGAAACCATCGTCGCCGACCCGACGTCCGGCGCCGACAGTTTCGAATTCTTCGGCGGCATCGCCGCCACGGCGCTGAACGGCGACTATATCCCGCTCGGCGGCGATTTCGCCTATACCAAGCGCGTGCCGCTCGGCGTCTGCGTCGGCATCGGCGCCTGGAACTATCCGCAGCAGATCGCCTGCTGGAAGGGCGCGCCCGCCCTGATCGCCGGCAACGCCATGGTGTTCAAGCCCTCGGAGAACACGCCGCTCGGCGCGCTGAAGATCGCGGAAATCCTGCACGAGGCCGGGTTGCCGAAGGGCCTCTACAACGTCATCCAGGGCGACCGCGACACCGGGCCGCTGCTGGTCAATCATCCCGACGTCGCCAAGGTGTCGCTGACCGGCTCGGTGCCGACCGGCCGCAAGGTGGCCGCCGCCGCCGCCGGCCACCTGAAGCACGTCACCATGGAACTCGGCGGCAAGTCGCCGCTGATCGTCTTCGACGATGCCGACATCGATTCCGCCATCGGCGGCGCCATGCTCGGCAATTTCTATTCGACGGGACAGGTGTGCTCCAACGGCACGCGCGTCTTCGTGCAGCGCAAGGTGAAGGAAACGTTCCTGTCGCGCCTGAAGGCCCGCACCGAGGCGATCCTCATCGGCGACCCGATGGACGAGGCGACGCAGCTCGGCCCGATGGTCTCCTGGGCGCAGCGCGAGAAGGTGCTCGCCTACATCGAGAAGGGCAAGGCCGAGGGCGCGACGCTTCTGACCGGCGGCGGCATTCCCAACAATGTCGCCGGCGAAGGCTATTATGTGCAGCCGACCGTCTTTGCCGACGTCACCGACAAGATGACCATCGCCCGCGAGGAGATTTTCGGCCCGGTGATGTGCGTGCTCGATTTCGACGACGAGGCGGAGGTCATCGCCCGCGCCAACGCCACCGAATTCGGCCTGTCCGGCGGCGTCTTCACCGCCGACATCTCCCGCGCCCATCGTGTCGTAGACCGGCTGGAAGCCGGCACGCTGTGGATCAACACCTACAATCTCTGCCCGGTGGAGATCCCCTTCGGCGGCTCGAAACAATCCGGCTTCGGCCGCGAAAATTCCGCCGCGGCGCTGGAGCACTACAGCGAGCTGAAGACGGTCTATGTCGGCACCGGGCCGGTTCAGGCGCCGTATTGAGATGGCGGCGTCAATCCACCACGAGATCGTCGAGATCGACCTTGAGAGCGGCGGCGATGCGCTTCAGCACATCGACGGAGCCGGTCTTCTTGCCGGTCTCGATCTCGGAGAGATAGGGCTGCGAAATACCCGCGGCCTCGGCGAGCTCGGACACGGTCATCCTGCGGTAATTGCGAAACGTGCGGATGCGGCTGTCGGTTTCGGTGAGTTCCCTGACGAACTCCAACGGCCATGTTTCCTCACCAGCCGCAACACGCGCCATGATCGCGTCGGCGCGAAGACCGTCGACCAGGTCTTCGTAATCCTCTTCGCTGAGCAGAACATAGTTCTTGCCGTCGATCGTCAGTTTCTGGATGTCGCCCATTCCGACCTACTCCTTGTAAATGCCTCCGCGCGGCCCGGCATCGATAACCATCACGACTCTTCCCTGATCGTCGATGATCACCCGATCCTGACCGACGCGAATGCGGTAGTAGCTTTTACCTTGCATCCTCTTGATGTCGACAGGCTCTCCGCGCGCATAGGCATCGAGCTTGGCATAGATGGCTGCCCGACGCTTGGGCTGCATCCGGCTCAAGCTTCTTTGCGCCTCCCGGGTCACAACAATCTGTTTCATACAACAGCAATTGCCCAAAGCTATGGATACGGCGCTATGCATAGCAATTCGCGATACTTTTGTCACTAACTTCGTGGAACTGCGGGGACATCCATCATGCAGGCAGATTTCGTCATCATCGGTTCGGGTTCGGCCGGTTCGGCCATGGCTTACCGCCTGTCGGAGGACGGCAAGCATACGGTCATCGTGCTGGAGTTCGGCGGCTCGGATTTGGGGCCGTTCATCCAGATGCCGGCGGCGCTGGCCTGGCCGATGAGCATGAAGCGCTACAATTGGGGTTATCTTTCCGAGCCGGAGCCCAACCTCAACAACCGCCGCATCACCGCGCCGCGTGGAAAGGTGATCGGCGGGTCGTCGTCGATCAACGGGCTGGTCTATGTCCGCGGCCACGCGGAAGATTTCAACCGCTGGGAAGAGCTCGGCGCCAACGGCTGGGCCTATGCCGACGTGCTGCCCTACTTCAAGCGCATGGAACACAGCCATGGCGGCGAGGAGGGCTGGCGCGGCACGGACGGGCCGCTGCACGTGCAGCGCGGGCCGGTGACCAACCCGCTGTTCCACGCCTTCATCCAGGCCGGCAAGCAGGCCGGCTTCGAAACGACGGAGGACTACAACGGCTCGAAGCAGGAAGGTTTCGGGCTGATGGAGCAGACGATCCACAACGGCCGCCGCTGGTCGGCCGCCAATGCCTATCTCCGCCCGGCGATGAAGCGGCCGAACGTGCAGCTCATCCATTGCTTCGCCCGGAAAATCGTCATCGAGAATGGCCGCGCCGTCGGCGTCGAGATCGAACGGGGCGGCAAGGTCGAGGTGGTCAGGGCGAACCGCGAGGTTATCGTCTCGGCCTCCTCCTTCAACTCGCCGAAACTGCTGATGCTCTCGGGCATCGGCCCGGCGCAGCACCTGCGCGACCTGGGGCTGGAGGTGAAGGCCGACCGGCCGGGCGTCGGCGCCAATCTCCAGGACCATATGGAATTCTATTTCCAGCAGGTTTCGACCAAGCCGGTATCGCTCTATTCCTGGCTGCCGTGGTTCTGGCAGGGGGTTGCTGGCGCGCAGTGGCTGCTGTCCAAGGGCGGGCTGGGCGCCTCGAACCAGTTCGAGGCCTGTGCCTTCCTTCGGTCGGCGCCGGGCCTGAAACAGCCCGACATCCAGTACCACTTCCTGCCGGTGGCCATCAGCTACGACGGCAAGGCGGCGGCGAAGAGCCACGGCTTCCAAGTGCATGTCGGCTACAACCTGTCGAAATCGCGCGGCAACGTCATGCTGCGCTCGGCCGATCCGAAGGCCGATCCGGTCATCCGCTTCAACTATATGAGCCATCCGGAAGACTGGGAAAAATTCCGCCACTGCGTGCGCCTGACCCGGGAAATCTTCGGCCAGAAGGCGTTCGACACGTTCCGCGGGCCGGAGATCCAGCCGGGCGAAGCGGTCCGGACCGACGAGCAGATCGACGCCTTCCTGCGCGACCATCTCGAAAGCGCCTATCATCCCTGCGGCACCTGCCGCATGGGCGCGAAGGATGATCCAATGGCGGTGGTCGATCCGGAATGCCGCGTCATCGGCGTCGAGGGCTTGCGCGTCGCCGACTCGTCGATCTTCCCGCATGTGACTTATGGCAACCTCAACGGCCCGTCGATCATGACCGGCGAAAAGGCCTCCGACCATATACTCGGCAGGCAGCCCCTGCCCCGCTCCAACCAGGAGCCCTGGGCCAATCCGCGGGCGCAGGTGAGCGACCGGTAGCGGCGGGACTGCCGAACATTAACGGTGCCGGATTTTTCATCCGGCGCTCGTTGACAATTAATCTATAAATCTAGTAGACATAATCGGGTCGGCGGCACGCCTCATGGTTTTCTGCCGCGCTTGCCGTTCGGAGAGATATTTGCTCCCGCGGCCTTTGTTTCGAAATCCGTTTTTCTGTCTTGCTGCAGCGCAACCTGCGATACTCCGGTCACAATCGAACCCGGATATCCTGCAGATGACTGCCATTCAAAGCATCGCCGACGCACAGACCCTCAACGAGACGCTGGCGGGTCTCGATCTTGCGGCGCGCCTGTCGCTGGTCGCCGGCCTTGGCGGGCGTGTGGTGTTCACCACCTCGCTCGGCATCGAGGACCAGGTCATCACCGCCGCCATCGGCTCGCACCGCTTGCCGGTGGACGTCGTGACGCTCGAAACCGGGCGGCTCTTTCCCGAGACCGTTGCGCTGATCAGGGAGACCGAAAGCCGCTTCGACATCCAGATCCGCCGCTTCCATCCCGAGCAGGCCGACATCGATGCCTATGCCGCCCGATACGGCATGAACGGCTTCTACGACAGCGTCGAAGCCCGGCATGCCTGTTGCGGCGTGCGCAAGGTGAAGCCGCTCGCCCGGGCGCTGGAAGGCGCCGCCGTGTGGATCACCGGCCTGCGCCGCGGCCAGTCCGGCAACCGCGCCGAAACGCCTTTCGCCGAATACGATCCGGAGCGCTGTCTGATCAAGGTCAATCCGCTGGCGGATTGGGACATCGAGGCGATCAACGCCTATGTCGCAACCGAGGCGGTGCCGATCAACCCGCTGCACGCCCGCGGTTATCCGTCGATCGGCTGCGAACCCTGCACCCGCGCCATCAAGCCGGGCGAACCCGAACGCGCCGGCCGCTGGTGGTGGGAAAACGACGAGAAGCGCGAATGCGGCCTTCATGTCACTGATGCCGCTTCCGCCCTGCCGCAGGCATCGACGCTGGCCCGCTGAGCGGCCGGCCATGCCGAACACGAATTCCTGGAGCCCCTGACGAGATGTCCGATACCCGACCGGAACAAGACCTGAAAAATCCCAAAAGCAACAAGGCCCCGCTCGACCCGCACCTGAAAGCGCTGGAAAACGAGGCGATCCATATCTTCCGCGAAGTCGCGGCCGAATTCGAGCGTCCGGTGATGCTCTATTCGATCGGCAAGGATTCTTCTGTGCTGCTGCATCTCGCTCGCAAGGCCTTCTATCCCGGCCGCGTGCCCTTCCCGCTGCTGCACGTCAACACCGGCTGGAAATTCAAGGAAATGATCGCCTTCCGCGATGCGATCGTCAAGGAATACGATCTCGACCTGATCGAGCACATCAATCCGCGCGGTGCCGCCGAAAACGTCACGCCGTTTACCCACGGCTCGGCGCTCTATACCGACATCATGAAGACCGAAGCGCTGCGCCAGGCGCTTGATGCCGGCCAGTTCGATGCCGCCTTTGGCGGTGCGCGTCGCGACGAGGAGGCCTCGCGCGCCAAGGAGCGCATCTACTCCTTCCGCACTCCCGACCACCGCTGGGACCCGCGCAACCAGCGCCCGGAACTGTGGAACATCTACAACGGAATGATCCGCAAGGGCGAAAGCGTGCGCGCCTTCCCGCTGTCCAACTGGACCGAGGTCGACATCTGGCGCTACATCCAGGCGGAAGACATCCCGCTGGTGCCGCTCTATTACGCCGAGAACCGCAAGTTCGTCGAACGCGACGGCATGATGATCCTCGCCGAGGACCCGCGCCTGGAACTGCTGCCCGGCGAAGTGAAGCAGGAAGGCATGATCCGCTTCCGCACGCTCGGCTGCTTCCCGCTGACCGGTGCCATCCGCTCCGAAGCGACGACGCTGGACGAGGTGATCGCCGAACTCGAGATCGCCACCGTCTCCGAACGTCAGGGCCGCGCCATCGACCGCGACCAGTCCGGCTCGATGGAAAAGAAAAAACGCGAAGGATATTTTTGAGATGAGCGCCTCCCTCACCGCCACCGCCACCGTTTCGGCCCATCCGGCCAGCGAGCCGGCCAGGGCCGTCCGCGACACGCGGCCGTTGCGCCTCATCACCTGCGGCAGCGTCGACGACGGCAAGTCGACGCTGATCGGCCGGCTGCTCTGGGATACCAAGGCCGTCAAGGAAGACCAGGCCGCGACCCTGCACCGCGATTCCGGCAAGCAGAACGACCTTGGCCTGCCGGATTTCGCCCTGCTGCTCGACGGCCTGCAGGCCGAGCGCGAACAGGGCATCACCATCGATGTCGCCTACCGCTATTTCGCCACCGACAAGCGCTCCTTCATCGTTGCCGATACGCCCGGTCACGAGCAGTACACCCGCAACATGGCGACCGGCGCCTCGACGGCGGATCTCGCCGTGCTGCTGGTCGATGCGCGCTCCGGCATCCTGGAGCAGACCCGCCGGCATGCGACCATCGCGGCGCTGATGGGCATCAAGCAGTTCGTGCTGGCGGTCAATAAGATCGACCTGACCGGCTACGACCGCGCCGGCTTCGAGCGCATTGCCCACGAATTCCGCGAGATCGCCCTGTCGCTGTCCATCCGCCAGGTCACCGCCATCCCGATGTCGGCGCTGAAGGGCGAGAACGTCGTTTACGACGGCAAGGCCGCGATGCCCTGGTATGACGGCCCGACGCTGGTGGAGGCGCTGGAACTGGCGACCGTGCGCTCGGCGCAGACGGTCGGCTTCCGCCTGCCGGTGCAGCGCGTCTCCCGCCCCGGCGAAAGTTTTCGCGGCTACCAGGGGACCGTGGCGGGCGGCTCGGTGAAGCCGGGCGATTCCGTCGCCATCCTGCCCTCCGGCATCGTCGCCAACGTCACGCAGATCGTTACCTTCGACCTGGTGCGCAACGCCGCCGTCGCCGGCGACGCCATCACGCTGGTGCTCGACCGCCAGGTCGACGTCGCCCGCGGCGACATCATCGCCTCCATCGACGGCCAGCCGCAGGTGGGCCTGAACTTCGACGCCAACCTGGTGGCGCTGCAGCCGGAAGGCATCCAGCCCGGCAAGCGCTACTGGCTGAAGTCCGGCGCCCGCCGCCAGCGCGTCAGCATCGAGCCGGTGAGCCAGATCGACCTGGAGACCGGCGCCTGGAACCCGACGGATTCCTTGGCGATGAACGGCATCGGCAAGGTGCATCTCGCCTTCGACGAAGCGGCTATCTTCGATCCCTACGACCAGAACCGCTCGACCGGCGCCTTCATCCTGATCGATCCCGACACCAACAACACGGTCGCGGGCGGCATGGTCACCGGCAAGCGCGCGCCTTCCATCGGCGGCATCCACCGCGAGGGCAACCGGGTGATCCTGTCCCTGCCGGCCGACCTCGCCGACCAGATCATGGCCAGCGAACTCTTCGCCAACCGCCGCCACGAGGCGGAGGTGAAACGCATGACGGCCGCCGAGGCCGCCCAGCTCTGGTCGAACGCGGCCAGCGACATCTGATGCAAAAAGGGGCCGACCGGCCCCTTTTTCGTTTCCCCGTCCCGATGTCAGCCCGCCGATCGGCCCAGCGTCGATTCCCGCTCGACGAGGGTAAAACCGACATCGACGGACAGCGGTTCGAGCCCCGGATTGTCGATGGCGCGGATGATCATGTCGGCAGCGCGCACGCCGAGGTCGTAGCGCGGCACCCGCACCGAGGTCAGCGTCGGCGCGCTGACGGCGGCGAAATCGAGATCGTTGAAACCGCACAGGCCGAATTGCTGCGGTACGGCGAGGCCGACGCGGCGGCATTCGAACATCATGCCCAGCGCCACGTCGTCATTGTGGCAGAAGGCTCCGTCGATATCGGGAACACGGTCGAGGAGGCGCCGCAGCAGCCGGCATCCGAGATCGGCGCTGGTGGCTTCGTTCTCGACGATATCGAGCACCGGATCGTAAAGCCCGGCCGCCTGCATCACGTCGCAGTAGCCGGCATGCCGCAGCCGGCTGCGGCTATCAGGCCCGCCTACCATGGCAAAACGGCGGTAACCCCGCTCCAGCATGTGGCGGGTGGCGACCCGCGCTGCCTCGCGCGTGTCGATGCCGACCCTGAGGCCGGAGTAGGTCTCTTCCGAAATATCCAGCACCTCCAGCACCGGGCAATCGGCGCTGCGCAGGATGGCCCCGGTCTCTTCGCTCGGCGACAGGCCGGTGACGATCAGGCCGGCGGGATTTTGCGCCAGGAACAGCCTGATCTGCGAGACCGCAGCCGCCTCCAGGAAACGGGTATAGGCATATTGCACCCGGTAGTGCGTCTGGTGGATGCGCTCCTCGATGCCCTGCATCACCGACATCAGCGCAAAATTGGAAAGCGTCGGCAGCACGACGCCGATGACGTCGCTGTCGCGGCTTGCCAGGGTGCGGGCGGCAAAATCCGGCACATATCCCAGTTCCTCGACCATTTTCAGGATTTTTTCCCGCAGGCTTGCGGAAACCTTGTCCGGATTGCGCAAGGCGCGCGACACGGTAATCGAACTGACGCCGACGAGCCTTGCGACATCGATCAGCGTTATCTTGTCTCTGCGGCTACGCCGCCGTCTCACATTCACACGGCACCCCTAACTGCATGCTGGCAGCCGCCCTGATGGCAGCCGCTTGCCGTGTCTTTGGCAATGATACCGCGTCACCTCCGCTTGCGCGGCTCTCACTGTCGGATCATCAATGCGATGAATTTAATGAGAATATTCCTAATAAAGAATATGAACGGCGATACGACAAATGACGGGGAAGTTCTGTTGGGCGCTCCTCACGGCCTTGTGAATTTTCCGGCCGGGCATGGCACCGCATTCATCGAAGCCTTATATTGCCGTCACCACGGTGCATGGATGCAATGGACAAGGCAAAACCCAAGATAGAGATTTTTCTTCCCGGACATGACGAACCGCTTCCGGACGAAGACGTCCCGATCCGGAAATCGAAGCGAGTCGGCGACGGAGCAGCGTTGTGGATTTTCGGGACGATCACCTTCATCAGCCTGATGACGCCATTGATGATCTATATCTACCGCTGACGTCGTGGCGCCAGCGTTGCCTGCCGCGAAGGCGGACAATCTTCGACAAAAATCTCTGAGAAATATCGGAAGACATGAAAAACCCCGCCGCAGCGGGGTTTCAAGCTGGTCGGAGTGAGAGGATTCGAACCTCCGACCCCCACGTCCCGAACGTGGTGCGCTACCAGACTGCGCTACACTCCGTGACCAGCGGCGCCTCTATAGACCAGCTATTTTGGATAGACAAGCGGCATCGGGAAAAAAGTCCGTACGTTTGACGAAAAAATGACGGGGGTCTCTTCCGGGCGCCCTGGCGGATGTTTCGGCAACCGCCGGAGATATGGCAGCAAAGACCCACTCGAACTATTTCTGCTGATAAAGCCGCAAAGCAGATTTTCTTTGTCGACGATTAGCGCTAGAGCGACGGCCGGACAAACCGCCGGATCGCCTAGGTTTTGTTGGGCTCCCGCGGCATTCGCCGAGATGACGTTCAAGGGACAAACACGATGAATTTCCGCATGATCACCGCGGCCGGGCTGGCGCTCGCTCTCGCCGGCTGCACGACGACCGGCCTTGCCAGCAACCCTGTCGAAGCCCGCTGGAACGGCAAGCCGGCCGGCACCTTCTTCGCCGCCTACGGCCCGCCGATCTCCGACGTCGAAAGCGGCTCCAGCACCACCTATGTCTGGCGTGGCGGCTACAAGACGGTGCGCGTGCCGGCCCAATATGCCGAAGGCGAGAACGGCAAGAAGGGCAAGCGCATCGCGGCGGCCAAGACCGTCTACATGCGTTGCGAAGTCAAGCTCACCGTCGGCTCGGACTACGTGATCCGCAATATCGAGACGATCGCCGACCGCCCCGGCGTCAAGGGACCGTCCTATTGCGCCGAATTCCTCGGCGACGATAAGTAAGGCTTAACCCTTCATTATCCATGATGGCATCGGCGGCGCAGGCCGCCGCCGCCGCTTTCGATCCGCCCTGCCCTTCCATCCTGAAGCATCGCCATGACAGCCGAGATCAAGTCGTTTCTCAAGCATGCCCAAAGCCGGGGCGAGCAGCCGATCGCACAGCTCTACCGTGTCGAGGCCGCCCTGATCCAGGCGGGTTTCCATCTCGACATCACCCACGGCTCGACGGACGAGGGCGATCCCTGGGTGGTGTTCTGCCGGCCGGAAAACGGCGCGGTGATCGCCCATGTCGCCGTGATCGGCGGCGAGGTGGTGGCGGACAGCCCGGCCTTTGCCGGGCCGGTCAGGATGCGCAACGTTTCCGAGCTGATCGCCCGGCTGGTCAACCGGCTGCGTGCCGGCAGCTTCCATCGCGGCGATTTTCTCTCCGACCAGTTCGTGCTGCTGGCCGGCATCGTCGCGCTTGCCACCCTGCACCTCACCGATGCCGGTGCCGACTGGCGGCCTCTTGCCCCCGAGACATTTGCAGACCTCGGCGACCACATCGCCGCCGTGCCGGCGGAGATGATCGCCAGGGCGGCGCTCTCCGTCGAAAACGCGATCCACACCGCCTTCGTCGCGCCCGACGATACGATCCAGGTGGCGGAACTGCTGCAGGAGAGCGCCGGCACGTCGCTGCCGGTGGAGACGCCGGACACCCGGCCTCATCCACATGCCTCCGAATTCAAACTGCCCGGGGACATGCCGCAATCCGCCGCCGCGCTGGAACTGCAGGCCGTGGCCAAGGCCCACGAGGCGCAGGCGAGCGGCGAACTCGCATTCGCCTTTGCGGCGCCGACGCTCCCGAACGATCCTGAATTCGGCAGCGCGCCGGCGTGGAAACCGAAGGAGGCCGGCCTGAACACCCTCGATCCGCGGGAAATGCTGGCCTATATCGTCAGCCATCACGAAACCGCCGTCAGCATGACCGGCGGCAATGTCACGCTTTATGCCGAAGGACTGAAGAGCGAGGACTATCATCTGCAATTCGCCGACGGCTCCAGCCTCTCGATCGTCGGCGTGTCGGTTCTCCCCGTGGAGCACGGCGCGCCGATGTGACCGGCGGCATTGCATCTGGCGACGAAATTCATGGAAAACGTGGCTGGGGCGCCAGGATTCGAACCTGGGAATGCCGGTACCAAAAACCGGTGCCTTACCGCTTGGCGACGCCCCACCGTGACGCGAGCATCACTGCTTCGCGAAATCGCCGCCTGCTTATCAAAGCTTCGGGGATGCGACAATCACTAACTTCGCGGGGCCCCAAGTTTTCTGTGCACCGCCTGCCCTTCCGTGCTAGGTCAAAAACCGCGGCATCTTCCTGCCCTTGCAGGGGAGCAGTGCCTCGAATGAGCATCGGAGAGATTTATGAGCCAGTTTCGTGCCCGCCCGCCCGCTATCCCCACCACCCTGCTCGACGACGAAATGGTGCGCATCATCCGCTGGGATTTCGAGCCGGGCGCCGATACCGGCCATCATGTGCATGGGCTGGGTTACGTCGTCGTGCCGATGACCGATTGCCATTTCCTGATCGAGGACGAGAGCGGCAGCCGCCAGGTCGACGTCGCCAAGGGCGCGCCCTATCGCCGCGAGGCCGGCATCGCCCACAATGTCGTCAATGGCGGCAGCGAGTTCATGTCCTTCATCGAGATCGAGTACAAGTGAACGAAACAGCGCCTCCCGTCTTCGATATGAGTTTCGAGCCGCATTACGGCGAAGCCGTGCCCGTTGCCGAAGGCGTCGAGCGCCTCACCGTCAACAATCCCAGCGCCTTCACCTTCCACGGCACCAACAGCTACATTGTCGGCCGCCAGTCGGTGGCGGTGATCGATCCCGGGCCGGACAACGAGGCGCATTTCGAGGCACTGATGGCGGCGCTGAAGGGGCGCGAGGTGACGCATATCGCCGTCAGCCATACGCACCGCGACCACTCGCCGCTCGCCCGCCGGCTGCAGCAGGCGACCGGGGCGATCCTCGTGGCGGAAGGGCCGCATCGCGCCGCCCGGCCGCTGCACGAAGGCGAGGTCAATCCGTTCGGCGAAAGCTCCGACCTCGATTTCGTTCCCGACATCGCGCTGGCGGATGGCGACCTCGTCGAGGGCGACGGCTGGACGCTGCGGGCGGTGCTGACGCCCGGACACGCCGCCAACCATGCGGCCTTCGCGCTGGAAAACACCGGCATCCTGTTTTCCGCCGATCACGTCATGGCCTGGGCGACCTCGGTGGTCGCCCCGCCCGACGGCGCGATGAGCGACTACATGGCCTCGCTGGAAAAGCTGCTCGCGCGTGACGACCGGATCTATTTTCCCGGCCATGGCGGGCCGGTGAACGAGCCGCAGGCCTTCGTCCGCGGCCTGCGCACCCACCGGCGCATGCGCGAGCGGGCGGTGCTGGAGCGGATGAAAGCCGGCGACCGGCTGATCGCCGACATGGTCAAGGCGATCTATCGTGACACGGATCCCAGGCTGCACGGCGCAGCGGCGCTTTCGGTGCTGGCGCATATCGAGGACCTGGTCGAGAAGGGGCTGGTGACGGCTGACGAACCTCCGTCTCTGGCGACAGTGTTTCGTCCCGCCGCCTGACGGGACGCGGGTCCGGCTGCAACGTCAGAAGCCGGATCACCTCCAGGAAAATCTGCATCATCTCGGTCATGGCCTGCCCTCCTTTGTTTTGTTCGGCAGGCCTTATCTTCTTGCGCGCTTGCAGGGCGGGCGCAAACGAGCTTATGGTCGCCTTCGAATGACTTGAGGTTATGCGAATGAAACGGGGACGCCTGCCGCTGACGGCGCTGCGCAGTTTCGAGGCCGCCGGCCGGCTGGAAAGTTTTACGCTGGCCGCGGAAGAACTGTTCGTGTCGCAGGCGGCGATCAGCCGGCAGATCCGCGGCCTGGAGGAGGAGATGGGCCGGCCGCTGTTCGAGCGCCAGCATCGGCGCGTGGTGCTGACATCCGCGGGGCGAGCATTGCTCGACGTGCTGACTGCCTGTTTCGACCGCATGGAGAATGCGCTGGGCGCCACGGCGGCGGGCGAGGTGCGGCACCTGGTGCATATCAGCGTCGAGCCTTCCTTCGCCTCCGGCCGGCTCCTGGCGGCGCTGCCGGATTTTGCGGAAAACAATCCCGACATAGACGTGCAGATGGAATCGGATTCACGCCTTATCGGCTTTCGCGGCAAGGGGCCGGTGCTGGCGGTGCGTTACAGTGCCGGCGCGCGCAACTGGCCGCGCGTGGAGGCACGGCATCTCTACGATTGCGAGATGGCGGCCGTTGCGGCGCCGGAGCTAATCGCCGCCGGCACCATGCCGGACAAGCCGGCCGATCTCCTGCGGTTTCCGCTGGTGCACGAGGAGAACCGCGATCTCTGGGCGCGATGGTTTTCGGCCGCCGGCGTTCACGGCGGCGGTTTCGAGCGCGGACCGATCTTCGACGACGCCTCGCTGGTGCTGCAGGCGGCGATCCGCGGCCAAGGCATCGCCATCGTCGACCTCGCCATGGCGCGCGGCGAGCTGGAGGCCGGACGGCTCGTCCGCCTGTTCGACACGGTGCTCCTGCACGGCGCTTATTTTCTGGTGGCACGGGATTTTCGACGCCTGCCGCCGGCGGCCCGCATCCTTGCGGACTGGCTGACCGAGGAATTCGGCGGGGCGTCTTAATCCCCGGCGATCCCCAGCAGCTCGGCGTCGAGCGCCTTCAGGTAGCTTTCGGCGAGATCGGCGCCCATGCCGAGATCGTGCGGGCCGTAGCGCGACGCGATGCGGATATCCACCAGCGTCGTTTCCGCCTCCTCGCGCAGGCGGATGGCGGCATCGAAGCGCAGCCCCAGCACCAGCGTGCGGATTTCGCCTTGCAAAAGCACGTCGCTGTCGCGGCCGAAAAGCGGCTCCTCCTCCTGTTCGGGCCGCGGCAGCGGCACCGGCACATTGTCCAGCGTGTCGGCGACGGCTTCGTCGTCGCCCTCCTTGGCCTCCTGCTTGGCGGGAAGATCGCCGATATCGGCCTCGGTCTTCTCGACGCCCTCGGTCTTGACGATCACGATGCGCTGCTGGTGCGCCACCTTGCTCACCGCCTGGTAGACGCGGTCGAGAGCGCCGTCGTAGCGCCGGCCGGTCAGCGCCGGATAGGCGAGCATCTGCGCCTCGCGGTCCTCCGGCCCCACCTCGGCCGGCCGCCGCAGCCACAGCTGATCGACAGTGGAAGGCTCCAGCCATGGCGGCGCATCGATGACATCGGTGGAGATATCGTAGATCGGCGGGTAGCGCAGGTAATCATAGCTGGCGAGGCCGAAGAGCAGCAGCGGCGGCAACGCATAGACGAGGCCCTTGACCGCCGCTCCGCCGCCCTTGGCCGCCACCTGCCAGAGGCGCATCAGCCCGACGGCGGCAAACAGGATCGCCAGGGCTGCAAAGGCCACCGACAGCAGCACCAACGCCACGAAATAGGGCGTGATCATCAAGCCGAACCGGTGCGCCACCAGGACGACGACAAACAGGAGGAAGGAAAACTGTCCGAGCCGGCAGGAAAGATAGGCCGCGTGGGATACTGGGCGGTCGTAGCGAATGGTCATCAAGCGGCACCCGGAAAAACAGAACCGGTAAATGCCGGCATGACCGATTTTCTAACCGCTGGTTCAATACGAAACAAGCGGGGTGACGGACGGAAGCGGGCGATCGCATAAGGCATGACGTCGCCTCCTACCCCTTCTCCCCCGCGGGGAGAAGGGGTAGGAGGCGACGTCTCGTTCAATATGACAGCCCTGCCGGTGGCGGGACAGGCAGCTTGTTCGCACCCGCGAGGATACCTGCGCCGTCGCATGAACGGCCAGGTCGCAAATTCGCCATGCTTTCGCGCGATTTCTTAATAAATACGGATCCGTGAAGGAGAAGAGCAATGACTGCCTCCGTCGAAGCCCATGCCGCACCGGCCGCATTCGCGCCGCCGGTCGTCGACAAGAACGAATTGTCGCTTCCCGTCACCCTGCTGGAATTGGAACTGTCGCTTGCCGCCTTCGATGGCGACGAGGAGAGTTTCGGGCGCACGGTCCGCGTCGCGGCGCAGGCCTCCGGCGGCGAACTTCTCTTCGAACTGCCGGCCTCGGGGCTGCTGCCCGATTGCCACAAGATCGCCGTTCTCCACATCCCCCGGGAAGCGGACCAGGGAAAACGCATCGTGCTCGCGGTGCTCGATACCGACAGGACGATCCGGCTGGAGGAGCCGACGGAAGCCACCGCCGGCCTCGTGCGGCTTGCAGAAGCCTTCGTGGACGTCCTGAAGCGCATATGACGGCTTGACGGGACCGCCCGGCGGGTCTTGGATGCCGATAGCCGGCCAGCTTGCCGGCGCTTGGAGTTGTCATGCTGTCGACCAGACTTGTTGCCATCCTGCTGACCGGACTTCTGCTCTCCGCCTGCCAGACGATGACGCCGGAGGAGCGCCGTGCCGCCGACGAAGCGAAGTGCCGCGACTACGGTTTTCGCGCCCGCACCGAAAGTTTTGCCAACTGCCTGATGAAGCTGGAACTCGACCGGCGCGCCGAACGGCGCAGTTTCCGCGACAGCGCGGCCATGGATCCCTGGTATCCGTGGGGACCGCCGCTGGTGATCGAGCGGCGCGTCATCATTCGCGACTGAGCCGCGCTGGAGCATTTTGTTTCTGCGCAATTCCGGACGCAAAACCGCTAAGCAGTTTTGCTGGAATTGCTCTATTCCGCCGCCAGCCGCCCCTTGATCGCCGCCTGCGCCGCCGCCAGCCTGGCGATCGGCACGCGAAACGGCGAGCAGGAGACGTAATCGAGGCCGATTTCTTCGCAGAAATGGATCGAGGCCGGATCGCCGCCGTGCTCGCCGCAGATGCCGAGCTTCATGTCGTTGCGGGTGCGGCGGCCACGCTCGGCGGCGATGCGGATCAGTTCGCCCACCCCGTCGAAATCGAGCGAGATGAACGGGTCGTGCTCGATGATGCCCTTGCGCTGGTAGGTCGTCAGGAAGGCGGATGCATCGTCGCGGGAAATGCCGAAGGTCGTCTGCGTCAGGTCATTGGTGCCGAAGGAGAAGAATTCGGCGGCCTCGGCGATGATGTGGGCGCGCAGCGCCGCCCGCGGCAGCTCGATCATCGTGCCGACGAGATAGTCGATCCGCATGCCGGCCTCGGCCATGACGTCGCTGGCGACGCGGTCTATGCAGCCCTTGACGTAATCGAGCTCCGAGCGCAGGCCGACGAGCGGCACCATGATTTCCGGAACGACGGGCGCGCCGGTTTCCCGCGCCGCATCGACGGCCGCCTCGAAGATGGCGCGGGCCTGCATCTCGGCGATCTCGGGATAGGAGATCGCCAGGCGACAGCCGCGATGGCCGAGCATCGGGTTGAATTCGTGCAGCGCATCGACGCGCTGGCGTAAAAGCGATGGCTCCATGCCCATGGCAAGCGCCACCTCGGCGATCTCGGCGTCGCTCTTCGGCAGGAATTCGTGCAGGGGCGGGTCGAGCATGCGGATGGTCACCGGCAGCCCGTGCATGATGGTGAACAGCGCGGCGAAATCCGAGCGCTGCATCGGCAGGAGCTTGGCAAGCGCGGCCCGGCGCCCCTCCTCGCCTTCGGCCAGGATCATCTCGCGCATCACATGGATGCGGTCGCCCTCGAAGAACATATGCTCGGTGCGGCACAATCCGATGCCTTCCGCGCCGAAGGAACGGGCGGCACGGGCATCCTGCGGCGTATCGGCATTGGTGCGCACCGTCATGCGGCGGGCGCGGTCGGCCCATTCCATGATGCGGCCGAAATCGCCCGACAGCTCCGGCTGCAGCATCGGCACCTCGCCCTTCAGCACCTGGCCGGAGGAACCGTCGATGGTGATGATGTCGCCCTTTTCCAGCGTCAGGCCGCCGAGCCCGATCAGTTTCTCGCCGCGCAGATCGACGCGCATGGTGCCGGCGCCGGTGACGCAGGGAATGCCCATGCCGCGGGCGACGACCGCCGCATGGCTGGTCATGCCGCCGCGCGTCGTCAAAATACCTTCGGCAGCATGCATGCCGTGGATGTCTTCCGGGCTGGTTTCGATGCGCACGAGAATAACCTTGCGGCCCTCGCTTTCCGCCTCGACCGCCTGTTCTGAGGTGAAGACGATCTCGCCGGTCGCCGCCCCCGGCGAGGCCGGCAGGCCGGAACCGATGACGGTGCGGTCGAACCGCGGATCGATGGTCGGGTGCAGCAACTGGTCGAGCGAAGCGGGCTCGATGCGCGCCACCGCTTCGTCTTCAGAAATCAGCCGCTCCAACGCCATGTCCACGGCGATCCGCATGGCCGCCTTGGCGGTGCGCTTGCCGGCACGGGTCTGCAGCATCCACAGCTTGCCGCGCTCGATGGTGAACTCGACGTCCTGGACATCGCGGTAATGGGTTTCGAGGCGGGTGCAGATCGCCCGGAACTCGGCGAAGGCCTCCGGCATCAGCTTTTCCAGCGACGGCTTGTCCGAGCCGGAGGCGATGCGGGCCGCCTCGGTGATGCTTTGCGGCGTGCGGATGCCGGCGACCACGTCCTCGCCCTGGGCGTTGACGAGGAACTCGCCGTAGAGTTCGCTTTCGCCGGTGGACGGATTGCGGGTGAAGGCGACGCCGGTGGCCGAACCGTTGCCGAGATTGCCGAACACCATCGCCTGGATGTTGACCGCCGTTCCCCAGGCTTCGGGAATGTTGTGCAGGCGGCGATAGATGGACGCGCGGGCATTCTGCCAGCTGGCGAAGACCGCCGCGACGGCGCGCCAGAGCTGGACGTTCGGATCCTGCGGGAAAGGCTCGCCCAGTTCCTCCTCTATCGTCGCCTTATAGAGCGAGATGACATGCTGCCATTCTACGGCGGAGAGTTCGGTGTCGTATTCATGGCCGAACCGCGCCTTCTCGTCCTCGAGGATTTCCTCGAACACCTCGTGATCAAGGCCGAGAACGACGGCGCCGTACATCTGGATGAAGCGACGGTAGCTGTCCCAGGCAAACCGCGCATCGCCGGCATCGTGGCCAAGCGCCTGCACCGTCTCGTCGTTGAGGCCGAGGTTGAGCACGGTGTCCATCATGCCCGGCATCGAGGCGCGCGAACCGGAACGCACCGACAAGAGCAGCGGCTGGCGCTTGTCGCCGAAGCGGCGGCCGGTCATGTCCTCCATGGCGCGCAGGCCCTGCTGCACCTGCAGCTTGAGGTCGGCGGGCAAGGTGCGGCCGTTTTCATAAAACCACGTGCAGGCCTGGGTGACGATGGTGAGGCCCGGCGGCACCGGCAGGCCGAGGCTTGCCATCTCGGCGAGGTTGGCTCCCTTGCCGCCGAGAATGTCGACATCGCTGGCGCGGCCTTCCGCCGCGCCGTTGCCGAACGTGTAAACCCACCTGGTCATGCCTGCTCCCCGCCCCCGGCACCTGTTTGCCAAAGCTTATGTCACTTAAGCAAGGATGAAAATTGATAAATACGGCCAAAATGTTGCATTGCACAATAAAACCGTCGCACGCAACAGGATTGTTTCCGCGGCAGCCGCCAAAAAGCGGCGCATGCGGTCCGTTCCGATCAAACGCAGGCGACTTCCGTTTCGACCCAGGTGTTCTTGCCGGCCGCCTTGGCGCGGTAGAGCGCCTTGTCGGCGGCGCGCATCAACCCGTCCGGGTCGAGCGCCGCAAAGGGTGAAACGGCGATGCCGATGGAGACGCCGATGGTGGCGGTCTCCGCCTGGATGAGGAAAGGCCGGGCCATGGCGGCGATGCAGCGCTGGGCGAGCGCGGCCGGCGGCGTCCGGCCGATCGGCTGCATGATGGCGAATTCGTCGCCACCGAGACGGGCAACCAGGGTCGGTTCGTCGGCCACGGAGCGCAGGCGGCGGCCGACCTCGACCAGCAGCGCATCGCCGGCAGCGTGGCCGAGGCGGTCGTTGACCGGCTTGAAACCGTCGAGATCGAGGTAATGCACGGCGATCTGGGTCTTTGAATCGCGGATCGCCAGCGCCGATTCCAGCGCCGAAAGGAAATGCATGCGGTTGGGCAGGCCGGTGAGCGCATCGTGATGGGCCAGGTGGTTGGCATGCGCCTCGGCGCGCACCCGGTCGGTGACGTCGGCAATGGCGAGCAGCAGGCGGCGTTGCGGACCTTCTTCGAGGAAGCGCACATAGACCATCACGGCGCGTTCGGACCCGTCGGCGCTCGTCTGACGCCAGATCGTCCGCGCCTCGTTGTCACCCTTCATCGATCGCAGCCCGGCGGCGAAGCGGCCAGCATCCTCGGGCGGACAGAGGCTGGCGACGTTGCGGCCGACCAGGACCTCGCCGACATAGCCGTACAACGCCACCGCGGCGCGGTTGACGGAGGAAATCTCCAGCGTGGCGGCATCGCAGAGCATCATCGGCATCGGATTGGCGTCGAAAAGCTGGCGAAGCGCCTCCTCGCGGCGCTTGAGGTCGGTGATATCGATGCGCATGCCGATGGCGCCGCCATCCGGCGTGCGCCGGTCGTCGTGCAGCATCCAGCGGCCGTCCTTCAGCTTCTGCTCCTCCTGGGGCGACACCGTCATCCGCTGCTTCTTCATGCGGGCGGCGAACCAGGCTTCCGGATCCTCCGTCGCTTCCGGCATGTGGCCGCTGTCGACGCTCATGCGCAGGATCTGCTCGAACGGGATGCCGGGGCGCAGGTGCGGCGCGATTTCCGGATAGAGTTCGGCATATTTGCGGTTCCACAGGACATAGCGGTCCTGGGCGTCGAAGATGCAGGCGGCCTGCGGCAGCATGTCGATGAAATATTCGAGGCGCCGGGTGGCCGCACCCGCATCGAGAAGCGCCTTTTCCGACTGGCGCTGCAACTCGGTCTGCAGCGCGGCGATCATCTTTTCGCGGCCGATGTCGCGGATGACGGCGCAGACCAGCCCGCCGCTGCCGAGCTTGACGATAGAGACTTCGACATTCGCCTTGGTGCCGTCCTCACGAACAAGCGCCATCTCGCGACGCGGCGCGGCGGCATTCGCCGAAGGCACAGTCCATTCCGGCAGGACATCGGTTACCGGCTGGCCGGCCAAGGCCTGGGTGCCGCCGGCAATCGCGGCTGCGGCAGTGTTGGCGGCGACGATGAGACCGTCCGGTCCGATGCACAGGGCGGCAAACGGACAGGCTTCGAAAAAATTCAACGCATCGTCTGCGCCAAACGTTCCCACCATGCCTCCTCTCACCCGCACCCAGTTTCCCAGGGCCAGATATCCCCCCTGACCCTTTTTCATACTGCAGGAGGAGAAAAGGAATCGTTACGAACCGTGCTGCAATTGCAACCTTTGCCGGCAAAACAATCTGACGCCCCGGGCGCGCAAGACAGCCGATGCAACGGCTATGTCGACAAACAACCACTACCGCCGGCTGCAGCAACCGGCGGCGATGGAAACGAACCGTCACGAGATCGCCGAAATCGGCAGCCCGGATCGGCAGCACGCGCAAGGGCAGACGCGGCCGGGAAAGGGATTATTTCCAGCCGGCGCGGGCCGAGCACTCGTCGTTTTCGGCCGGGTTCAGCTTTTCCCATTCGGTGACGGTCTTGGTTTCGCCCGAGCTCATCTTCTCGTTCATGCAGGCGCAATAGACGGCAACGGTGCCATCAGCCTGCTTCTGGTCGTCATTGTCCTCGACGCACTGCTTGATCCAGGCGTCGTCGTCGGCATTGGCAAACGCCGGAGCGACGGAAAACAGCAGCGAGGCGGCAAAAAAAGCGGAAACGGCAAGTTTCATAACATCCTCCATGGGGTCATTTCAGTCGGCACGACGCCGGCCGACGACGGTCGCTCCCGCAGGTTCGCAGGAGGCTGGGACTGTCATAACCGAAGCGGCGCGATCGCCGCCTTACCATTATTGGGACGAGAGGCCGCGGCCCGGAACATTTATGGTTGTTTCCGTGACGAAAGGCACGGGCGCCACTCGATTTGCGCGTCGGTGGCACCGCTTGCCTTGTAGGACTACAGCCAGCCGCGCCGCTTGAAATAGAGGAACGGCAGGGCGGCAGACAGGATCATCAGCAGCACCGCCCACGGATAACCGCCGACCCATTTCAGCTCCGGCATCACCTCGAAATTCATGCCGTAGATCGACGCCACCAGCGTCGGCGGCAGGAAGACCACCGAGGCGACGGTGAAGATCTTGATGATCTGGTTCTGCTCCAGGTTGATCAGGCCCAGCGTCGCATCCAGCAGGAAGTTGATCTTGCCGGAGAGAAAAGTGGCGTGGTCGCCAAGCGAGGAGGCGTCCCGTTGCAGCATCTTGACGATCTGGCGGGTTTCCTTGCTCGGCTTGCGCGTCGCATTTTCCAGCGCAGCGTGATAGGCGGCCAGCCTCGAAATGCTGACCAGGCTTTCGCGCACGCCACTGAGGAAATCGCCCTTCTGCCCAAGCTGCTCGATCAGCGACTGCAGGTCGTTGGTCTTCTTGGCTGACGTCTTCGACTTGCCGCGGAAAACCTCGCGGGAGATGCCGTCGATATCGTTGCCGATGCGCTCCAGCACGTCGGCGAGCCGGTCGACGATCGCCTCCACGATGCCGAGCATGATCTCCTCGCCGCAGGTGTAACCGTGGCCGTTCGGCCTCAGCGCGCGGCCGGCGAAGATCACGAAGGGCTTTGGATCGGCGTAACGCACGGTGACGAGCGTCTGCCCCTTGAGGATGAAGGTCACCGGCGTCTTGACCGGCTCGTCGCCGTCGAGCTTGGTGAGCGCCGTCAGCGTCATGAACTCGGCGCCGTCCTCCTGGTAGAGCCGGGCGGAAAGTTCGATTTCCTCCATCTCGTCGCGGGTGGGCATGGAGATGCCCAGCGCCTGCTCGACATGGCGGCTTTCGCCGGTGGTGGGATTGACGAGATCGTACCACAGCACGGGATCGGTGGCGGAAAAGGCTTCACCGTCATTGTGCAGCACGAGACGTTCTGCGTCGCGGCAGTAGATGCGCAGCATGGCATAACTCCTTCAAGGCTTTCGCCATCCGGAGCAGGAACGTGGGAGAACCCTTACCGGACGGTTCGGTCGAAATCGGTCGGTTGTCGACTGTCAGGGTCCATTTTCATGTCCTCGGAAAATGCCGTCGGCAAACGCCGCGGCAGGCCCTCGCATGAGCCAAAAAACCGGGCGCGTCAAGCCCGGAGTGACGCGCGAAGAAAGGCGTTGCGCAGCGTCGGCGGGTCGATGCGTGCGCTCAGCCGACGTCGAGCAGACGCTCCGCCGCCTGCAGGTCGACGGACACCAGCTGCGACACCCCCTGCTCCGCCATGGTGACGCCGAACAGGCGGCTCATGCGGGCCATGGTGATGGGGTTGTGGGTGATGACGACGAACCGCGTTTCCGTCGAGGCCGCCATCTCGTCCATCAGGTTGCAGTAGCGCTCGACATTGTGGTCGTCGAGCGGCGCGTCCACTTCGTCCAGCACGCAGATCGGCGCCGGGTTGGTGAGGAAGACGGCGAAGATCAGCGCCATGGCCGTCAGCGCCTGCTCGCCGCCGGACAGCAGCGTCATGGTCTGCGGCTTCTTGCCCGGCGGGCGGGCGAGGATTTCGAGACCCGCTTCCAGCGGATCTTCCGATTCGATCAACTGCAGCTCGGCCGTACCGCCACCGAAGAGATGGGTGAACAGCCGCTGGAACTGGGCGTTGACGACGTCGAAGGCGGCGACGAGGCGTTCGCGTCCCTCGCGGTTCAGGCTCTGGATCGCCGCGCGCAGCTTGCGGATGGCGTCGATGATGTCGTCGCGCTCCTTGACCAGCACGCCGAGCTTTTCGGAGAGTTCCCGCTGCTCCTCGTCGGCGCGCAGGTTGACGGCGCCGAGGCGTTCGCGCTCGATCTTCAGCCGGTCGAGCTCGCGCTCGACATCGCGCAGGTCGGGGATCGCCTCGATGCTGGCAAGGCCGGTGAGGCGCATCGCCTCTTGCGGCGCGACGTTCAGCCCGTCGCGGATGCGGGCCTCGCTCTCGATGCGTTTTTCGCGGGCCGAAACCAGGCGTTCTTCGGCGCGGCCGCGCTGCTCTCGGCTTTCCGCCAGTTCGGAGAGCGCGATGGTGGCGGTCCGGTCGGCCTCGCGCTGGCGGGTTTCGGCGGCGACCAGCTGGTCGGCGGTAGCGCGGCGGGCTTCCTCCGCCTTGGAGAGTTCGTTCATCAGCGCGTGGCGGCGCTCGTCGAAGGCATCCGGGGCCATGTCGAGGTCGGCGACCTCCTCGCGGGCTTCCTCCTCGCGCTCGCGCAGGGTGGCGATATGTTGTTCTGCGCTGGCGGCGCGCGACTGCCAGCCAGCCCGCTCCTGCCCGATCGCCACCAGGCGGCGGCGGTGGGCCTCGTTTTCACGCGACAGGCCTTCGTAGCGCGCCCGCACCTCGGCCAGGGCACCGCGGTCGGCCAGCACCTCGGCCTGGGCCTCGCGCAGGCGCAGATCGAGGTCGGCGATATCGGGCGCATCCTCCATCTCGATGCGGGCATTTTCTTCCTGCACCGCCAGGTCTTCCAGCTGCAACGACAGCTGGCTCGCCGCTTCCGCGACCACGTCGCGGCGGCGCATCAGTTCGCCGGAGGCGCGCTCGGCCTGGGCCAGCGCCTCGCGGGCATCGCCGAGATGGCGGGCGGCGAGACGGGCGAGATCGCGGGCGTCGGCCAGCGCCTGCTCGGCGGCGCGGATCGCCTCGGCGGCTTCCGCCTGGCGCTCCTCGGCTTCGAGAAGCAGATCGTTTGCCTCGTCGATTTCGGCGGTAAGTTCCGAAAGGCGGTTCTTCTGGGCAAGCCGCAGTGCGGCAGCGCTCGGCGCTTCGGAGCCGGTGACGTGGCCGTCCCAGCGGAAGACGGCGCCTTCGCGGGTCACCAGCCGCTGGCCGGGCTTCAACAGCGCCATCATCCGGGTGGCGTCCTCGGCGGCAACGATGCCGATCTGCCGCAGGCGGCGGCCCAGCTCCGCCGGCGCCCTGACGTGGCCGATCAGGGCAACGACGCCCGCCGGCAGCGGCGGATCGCCGGCACCGTCGCCGTTCTGCGACCAGTAGGAGGGCGCCTCGCGGTCGAGCGCGCTTTCGAGATCGTCGCCCAGCACCGCGCCGAGCGCCGTTTCGAAACCGCGATCGACCTTGAGGTCTTCGGCAACCGGGGGGAACCGGCCGGCGGAAGCACCGGCGACCAGCATCTTTTCGATGGTGCGGGCTTCGGTGCTGAGCGCATTGAGTTTCGAGCGGGCGGCCTCGACCGGTGCGCGCGACAGGGATTCCATGCGCCGGGCATCGGCCAGCACGACATCGGCGGCTTCGACGGCGAGTTCGGCATCGGCAAGCCCGCCTTCGGCCGCTTCGACCATGGCGCGCTTTTCCGACGGGTCCGGCAGGCCGGCCATCCTTTCGTCGATGCCGGCCAGTTCGCTCTGCGCCTCCGCCAGCTGCTTTTCGAGGCGCATCTTGCGGTCGGCCAGGTCGCGGATCGCCCGTTCCAGCTGGTTGCGGGCAGCCGCCCCTTCGGCGCGCTCGGCGGTCAGGGTGGCGAGTGCTTTTTCGCTGTCGGCGAGCTTTGCCGTCGACCCCTGCAGTTCGGCGAGGATTTCCTCGGAGAAACGGCCGGAATCGGCCAGCGTCGCCTGCAGGTCCTCCTCTTCGGCATCCAGCCGGCCGATGACCTCGGCATTGTCGGCCACCAGCCGTTCCTCGCGGCGGATGTCTTCGGAGAGCTGCGACAGGCGGCGGCTCAATTCGTCGCGGCGCTTGAGGATGCGGCTTGCCTCCTCCTCAAGCTGCGTGCGGGCAATCTGCAGGCGCTGCAACGCGGCGGCGGCGCGGGCCTCCTGCTCGCGCAGCTCCGGCAGCTTGAGGCTGGCGACGGCCTGCGATTTTGCCGCCTCCATCTGCGCCTGCGCCTTTTCGGCGACGATGACGGTCGCCTGGTTGAGCGCGCTGTCGGCCTCGCCTTCCGCCGCCTTCGCCTGCACCCAGCGGATATGCAACAGCATCGCCTCGCGGGCGCGGATATCGGCCGACAGCGCCTTAAAGCGGTTCGCCTGCCGCGCCTGGCGCTTCAGGCTCTCGATCTGGCTGTCAAGCTGCGTCGTGACGTCTTCCAGACGCTCCAGATTGGTCTCGGCGGCGCGCAGGCGCAACTCCGCCTCGTGGCGGCGCGAATGCAGGCCGGAAATGCCGGCCGCCTCTTCGAGCAGCTGGCGGCGGGCCTGCGGCTTGGCCTGGATCAGTTCGCCGATGCGGCCCTGCCCGACCATCGAGGGCGAACGCGCGCCGGTCGAGGCGTCGGCGAACAGCAGCTGCACGTCCTTGGCGCGGGCTTCCTTGCCATTGATGCGGTAGACGGACCCCTGCTCGCGCTCGATGCGGCGCGTCACCTGGATTTCGTCGCTGTCGTTGAAGCTGGCGGGCGCGGTGCGGTCGGAATTGTCGAGGTAGAGGCCGACTTCGGCGGTGTTGCGCGCCGGACGGTTTCCGGAGCCGGAAAAGATCACGTCGTCCATGCCGGAGGCGCGCATGTTCTTGTAGGAGTTTTCCCCCATCACCCAGCGCAGCGCCTCGACGAGGTTCGACTTGCCGCAGCCGTTCGGCCCGACGACGCCGGTCAGGCCGGGCTCGATGATGAATTCGGTCGGTTCGACGAAGGACTTGAAGCCGAGCAGGCGCAGGCGGTTGAATTTCATGGGCCGAAACCCCTTTCATCCGCCGTTATGCGCCACCTTCCCCCCGCAGGGGAGAAGGGCAAGACTGCGCGCGCCAAAAGGCCGTCGCCGGAACGCGACGGCGAAAGGCGGTCAGAGCAGGCTGTCGATGAGCGCCGACATGGTTTCAACCGACATGTCTCCAGAATAACGCTTCCCGTTGATGATGAAGGTCGGCGTGGAATTGACGCCGAAATCCTTGGCGCCGCGTTCGCGAACGCTGTTCACATCATCCAGAAGCTTCTGGTTCGTCAAGCAGGCTTCGAAGCTCTCCTGTGTAAAACCGGCGAGTTTCGACATCTGCAGCAGCGCCTCGCGACCGTCCTGCGCCGCAGCCCAGGCTTCCTGCTGCTTGAAGAGCATGGAAACCATCGGGAAGTAGCCGTTGTTGGGCGCGCAGCGCGACAGCATGAAAGCGGCGGCAGCGCGCGGATCGAACGGGAATTCGCGGATGATGAAGCGCACCTTGCCGGTGTCGATATACTTCTTCTTGATCTCGTCGAAGGTGGTGTTGTGGAAATGGGCGCAATGCGGGCAGGTCATCGACATGTATTCGACGATGGTGACCTTGGCATCTTCCGGGCCGAGCGCCTGCTCCGGCAGGGCGCCGGGCTTCAGCACCTCCGCCATGTCGACGTCGGCATCGGCGGTGGGAAGCTCGACAGCGGCAAATGCGCTCGAGGCAAAGAGCGGCCCGGCGACGGCAACGGTGGCGATACCGGCGAGAAGTTGGCGCTTCGTGATGTTCATTTCGGACGTCGGCATTCAATCACCCGTATCGATGGAAATGGTCGGAAAGTTCGCTGGGAACCGTCATAGTCGATATATGCAGCCGGTGCCACGGACAAGGCACGAGCGCGCCGATTTCTTCAAAGAATTGTGACCGGCTGTTGGCGGCGTCGATGAAAGTTTCGTAACAATCGCGCCGCCGCTGGCATCAACGCTTCAGGAGCGGGTTTTCTTCGACAGGACGGCCGTTCCCAGCCGTTCGATCGCCTGGCGCAGCTTTTCGCTTTCGATGCCGTCCATCATCGCCTCCAGGCGGCGGGCAGGCTCGCCCTTCAGCGGCTGCGGCTTGCGGCTGCGCGGCGGGCCGGCCGAAACCGGTTTCTGGACGATGCGGATCTGGCGCACGGCGGGAAACCCGAAGAAACCGTTGATGCGGCTGATCAGTTCGCCCTGGGCGTGGGTGAGGAACAAGGCCCTCGCCCCTTCGCAGGCGATGGTGAGCACGCCGGGCTGGTAACCGCCGCTGCGGTCGTCGGCATGGTCGCGGCGCGGCCAGGTGATCTTTTCGGGCCGGGTACAATCGGCGAAATCCTCGCCGGCGATCTCGTCCCAGGAGCCGAGCAGCGCGGTGGAAATGCCGGCGCGGCGGGCGAGCACGGGATCGAGCAGGCCGTTGGCGACCTCGGCGATCTGGTGCGCGCCCTTCTTCTGGAACCCCGGCCTCTGCCGCGTCTTGCCGTTCATGCCGGGCCGACCTTGCCCCCCACGGAGGGTTTTGGCGCCGGCCGGCGCGCGTAGAGGAAGCGGGACACGCTCTCCTTGAGGCGGAAGAGATAGGCCGGCAGCCGCCGCCAATGCGACGGCTTTACCGAGCGGTAGTCGGCCCGCGTGGCGATCACCGTCGCCTCGCGCATGTCGCCGAAGGGCAGGATGTTCTTTTCCGCCGTAAAGATTTCCGCGCCGTTCGCCCAGCCGCGCTCCAGCGCCACGTCGAACGGCAAAGCGATGACCTTCATCGACGCCAGAAGCTTTTCCGCTCCCTTGCGGGTGATGAGATAACAGGCGGCCGACCCCTGCGGCCCCCACAGGCAGCGCCCGACGCGATCGCCGAAGCGGCTCTGCGCGAACGGCCGGAAACCCGAGGCGCGGTGATTGACCAGCTTGATGACGTCGGCGGAAGGCAGGGCATCCAGAAGCGCGCTGGCGCGGCGCAGGAAACCGCCGTCGAAGGCGATATCGTCCTCGACGACGACCGCCGCCGGTTCGCCGCTCGCCACCAGCCGTTCGAAGGCCAGCATGTGACTGCGGTAGCAGCCATATTCGCCGGGCAACATCGGGCGGCCGTTGCAGGTGTAGAACCGGTCCTCGTCGGCATCGACCCGGTCGACCTTGGCCAGCAGCGTGCCGTCGACGCCGGCAACCCGTTCCAGAAGCACGCCATGGGTCTCGGCAACCGCGCGCAACGCTTCCATCCGGGCGGCGGCGCGGTCGATGTTGACGACGTAGACGGGCAGGTCCTGGGACGGCATGTCGAAGCTTTCGGGCGAGAGCGGGGAAGGCCGGCTTGACTCGTGCAGCGTCATTCTTTTTTCTCAGGCCCCGATGCAAACAGATTCCCCGCCCTTAGCACAATTCGCCATCGCAAAGAAACTGCTCGAATGGTACGACCGCCATCACCGGGAATTGCCGTGGCGGGTTTCCCCGGCCATGGCGCGGCGCGGCGTGACGGCCGATCCCTATCACGTCTGGCTGTCCGAGGTGATGCTGCAGCAGACCACCGTCCAGGCCGTCAAACCCTATTTCGCCAAGTTTCTCGACCTGTGGCCGACCGTCAATGACCTGGCGGACGCGCCGTCCGAGGCGGTGATGACGGCCTGGGCCGGCCTCGGTTATTATGCCCGGGCGCGCAACCTGAAGAAATGCGCCGAGGCGGTGGCCCGGCTGCATGGCGGGTCTTTTCCACAGACGGAGGACGGGCTGAAGTCCCTGCCCGGCATCGGCGACTATACCGCCGCCGCCGTCGCCGCCATCGCCTTCAATGTGAAGGCAGCCGTGATGGACGGCAATATCGAGCGTGTGGTCTCCCGGCTCTATGCCATAGATACGCCGCTGCCGGCGGCCAAGCCGCTGATCCGCGGCCGGGTGGCCGAGATCACGCCGGAGGACAGGCCGGGCGATTTCGCCCAGGCGATGATGGATCTCGGCGCGACCATTTGTACGCCGAAACGCCCCGCCTGCGCGCTCTGTCCGTTCAGGGAGGACTGTCTGGCGCTGGCCGGGCACGATCCCGAGACGTTCCCGGTCAAGGCGGCGAAGAAGGCAAAACCGGTGCGCCTCGGCGCCGCCTTTGTCGCCATCGACGACACGGACAGCATCTTCCTGCGCCGCCGGCAGGAGGAAGGCCTGCTGGGCGGCATGACCGAGGTGCCGACGACCGGCTGGACGGCGCGGATCGACGGCGAGACCTCGACCGAGGCCGCCCCCTTCCCGGCCCCGTGGCAGGCGGAGGGCGCCATCGTGCACGTCTTTACCCATTTCGAGTTGAGGCTTTCCGTCTACAGCGCCCATGTCGAGAGGCGGGAACGCGATGACGGATGGTGGCGTGCCGTTGCAAATCTTGACCAGGAAGCGCTGCCGACCGTCATGAAAAAAGTCATCGCCCAGGCTATTCCCGACGCATTCAAATCCAGACGACAGGGATAGGCCATGGCATCGGAAATTCGCCACATCGTGTTCGACATCGGCAAGGTGCTGATCCACTACGATCCCAGCCTGCCCTACCGGCGACTGATCCCCGACGATGCCGAACGCGCCTGGTTCTTCGCCAATGTCTGCACCCACGACTGGAACATCGAGCAGGACCGCGGCCGCAACTGGGATGACGCCGAGGCGCTGCTGATCGCCGACCATCCCGGGCGCGAGGAGCATATCCGCGCCTTCCGCAAGCATTGGCACGAAATGGTGCCGCATCCCTACGACGGCAGCGTCGCGATCATGGAACGGTTGATCGACGAGGGCCGCGACGTGACCATGCTCACCAATTTCGCCTCAGACACGTTCCGCGAGGCGCAGCAGCGTTTTGCCTTTCTCAACCGGCCGCGCGGCGTGACGGTGTCGGGCGATATCGGCCTGATCAAGCCGGATGCGGCGATCTACCACCGACATGCGGACACTTTCGGGCTCGATCCCGATGCGACGCTGTTCATCGACGATACGGCGGTCAACGTCTCCGGCGCCAGGGACGCCGGCTGGGGTGCGGCGATCCATTTCACCGGCGCCGATAGGCTTAAAGAGGATCTGCACCGGTACGGCATCGAAGCTTGACGGGAGTCGGAAAACTCTAGCTATCGCGAACAATCGTTTCGAAATGCGCCTCGATTGCTCGCGTCAGCGCGACCGTATCGAACAGCGGAGCAGTCGAGCGGACTTCGATGAGGGTCTGGCGCAGGCGGAAACGGCGATTCCCGTCCTGCGCCAGTTCGACCGCCAGGCGGACGAAACCGTTCAAATCTTCAGCCACCAGTTCCGGCAATCCGACAGCGGAAAGCAGGCTTTCGCTGACACGACCGGCAAAACTCGTGCCCTTCCAGGTGATCACGGGAACACCGGCCCAGAGCGCGTCTGATGTCGTGGTATGGCCGTTGTAGGGTGCGGTATCCAGCGCGATATCGGCTTCGGCAACGCGGCGCAAATGTTCGGTCAGCGGTTTCTGCCGGGCGAAGACGAGACGATCCGGATCGACGCCGGCCGTCCTTGCCGCTGCGCGCAGGTTTTCGCGCACCGGCGCCGGATGATCGACCAACCAGAGAACCGAACCCTCGACGGCTGAGAGGATGCGCATCCAGGCGGCAAAGACGGCGCTGCGGATTTTTTGCGCCTGGTTGAAGGAGCAGAAAACCACGACACCATCCGGCAGTCCGTGGCCGGCACGATCGCCGCTGCGAACCACAGCTTCCCGGCTGGCATCGTTGCATTGATAGCTCGCCGGAAGCCGCAGCAGGCTTTCCGCATAATAGGGCACACTCGTTTCGGGCGTCACAACGCTGTCCGTCAGGGCGTAGTCGATGCCGACACCGGCAACACTGCCGGGAAAACCGAGATAGGTGACCTGAACGGGTGCCGGACGACGGCAGAAGATACCGAGCCTGTTGCCCTGGGTGAACCCCTTCAGATCGATGAGAATATCGATATTGCTCTTGGCGATCGCCTCGGCGGCCTGATCGTCGGTGAGATCGAGAATATCCGTGTAGCGGTCCACGCTTTTCAGGAAGCGCTCTCGCATGACGCCCTGCCGCGCTTTTTCCGGCGTGTGGCAGAAGCCATGGATCTCGAAACGGCTGCGGTCGTGAGTTTCCAACACGCCGGCAAACAATGCCATCGTCGCGTGATCGAAGAAATCGCAGGAGAGGTAACCGATACGGATCGGGCGGCCGCGCACGTCAGGCAGCCCGGCCTTGCGGGCTGCGACCTGCGGGAACATAACCTCCGCCGTGCGGCGGGCAACAGCAAGGTGATAGGCCTCGTTCGCCGACCAGGTCAGTGCACAGAAGGCATTTTCACGGATGTCAGCTTTATCGCCTTCGACGGCATAGGCGGCTTCAAGCTTGGCTTGCATGGCGTCGGCGACGGGGAAATCGCAGAGATTGCTGGCGCACCAGAACAGTTCGCTGACGGCCAGACGCTCGTCTGGCCGCTCCTTTTGCGCTTTCAGCAGCACCGGATAGGCCTCCTCGGAGCGGCCGAGCCCGGAAAGAACGATGCCGGCATTGAGGGCGTTTTCGAAGCCGTTGCCGACGCTGACGAGCTTGACAGCAAAGGGTGCCGCCTCGTGGTAACGACTGGCCTCGCGCAGGATCGAGCAGATGCTGTGGTTGACGGCAGGATCGTCGGGAAAGAAGCCGTGCAGGGTGAGGAGGACCGAGAAGGCCCGGTCGCTGCGGCCGCTCGCCAGGTAATGCGACGCGGCGCGAAAACCGACCTCACGCTTCAGATTGGCAGTGAGCGGCATGGCGCTGGCGTAAAAATCCGCGGCCAGTTCGCGGTTGTCCTGCTGTTCGTGGATCGTCGCGGTGAGGATATGGGCGTCGGCATTGCGCCGGTCCTGCTGGATCAGACGGCGCAGCGTCGCGAGTGCGATTTTATAGTCGCCGCGATTATATTGCTGCTTTGCCTTGTCCAGCAGTGCCGCCATTGGGATTGCCCTCGTCTTCGGGCACGGTCTAGCGGCATTGTCTTGCCTCAGGCTGGACTTAACCGGGGCTGTTGGCATGGCCTGCGCGCGGGCAAAAAATGGCGCCCAGGGCTTCTCTTCCCTGGGCGCCAAGCAACTTTCCGGGACTGAAGGTACAAAAACCGGAAAGCCGTAGAGGAACTGGCGACTGGGTGGATCAGTCCATTTTCGCCAGATCACTGCGGACGATCGACCGCAGTTCGTCGATCGGGCGCAGGGTTTTCCCGTCGTCGAAATGCCAGAAGGTCCATCCGTTGCAGGTATCGAGGCCCTGGACTTTGGCGCCAAGGCGATGAATGGAGCCGGCGTCTCCGCCGGAGGCGACGGTGCCGTCGGCGCGCACGATGGCGCTCCAGCGCCGCCTTGCATCCGTCAGCACCTGGCCCGGCTTGACCAGGCCGGTTTCGACCAGCACGTTGAAGGCGACGCGGGCCTCCGCCTTCTTGCCGGTCATGACCGTGAGCACCGCCTTGCCGAGCGGCTCGACGGCGGCGATGCGCTCGGAAGCGGCATCGATATAGGCCTGTTCGCGCTCGATGCCGACGAAGTGGCGGCCGAGGCGCTTGGCGACGGCGCCGGTGGTGCCGGAGCCGAAGAAGGGATCGAGCACGATGTCGCCCGGCTTGGTGGAGGCCATGATGACGCGGGCGAGCAGCGCCTCCGGCTTCTGGGTCGGATGCACCTTCTTGCCGTCCTCGCCCTTCAGGCGCTCGCCGCCCGAGCAGATCGGGAACAGCCAGTCGGAGCGCATCTGCACGTCGTCGTTCGCCGCCTTCATGGCGTCGTAGTTGAAGGTGTAGCCCTTGGCCTTGGCGTTGGGGGCGGCCCAGATCATCGTTTCATGGGCGTTCTGGAAACGGCGGCCCTTGAAGTTCGGCATCGGGTTGGTCTTGCGCCAGACGATGTCGTTGAGGATCCAGAAGTTGAGATCCTGCAGGATGGCGCCGACGCGGAAGATGTTGTGGTAGGAGCCGATCACCCAGAGCGTGCCGGTCGGCTTCAGCACGCGGCGGCAGGCCAGCAGCCAGGCGCGGGTGAAGGCGTCGTAGACCTCGAAGGAGGCGAACTGGTCCCATTCGTCGTCGACGGCATCGACCACCGACTGGTCCGGGCGATGCAGGGTGCCGCCAAGCTGCAGGTTGTAGGGTGGATCGGCAAAGATCGCATCGACGGAATGATCGGGAAGCGCTTCGAGCGCGGCGACGCAATCGCCCTTGATGATCGTGTCCAGCCAGATGCGGGATTGCCCGGTCTCGCGGAGACCGGCAAGCGGAAGAACTGACGCCATGTGATACTCGCTATACGCTTACGCAGAACTGATAACGCCCTTATGGTTACCGAAGTTGGTTACCAAAAGCTGAAGCGGAACGGTAAATGCCAAAATAATTCATGGGGCTCGTGCGTTAATGGGAAAGCGCGGTCCTCAGGCCGCCGTCGCTCCGGCATGGCGCTTGCACCGCGGCAAGCGCCATGCAAACCTACACGCAGAACCGACCGATGGAGGAAATTCCGGTGCGATTTTTCGTCATGGCAGTGCTTCTTTGTCTCTCCATCCTCTTCCGACCCGCAATCGCGGCCGAGCAGTCGATCATCGTGCTCGATGCCTCCGGCTCGATGTGGGGCCAGATCGGCGGCAAGACGAAAATGTCGATCGCACGCGAAACGCTGCACCAGGTGTTGCAGTCGATGCCCGCCGACAATCCACTCGGCCTGATGGTCTACGGCCACCGCGAAAAAGGCTCCTGCAGCGACATCGAGCTCGCCGTGCCGCCGGGCGTGGGCAATGCCGACAAGATCGCCGCCTTCGTCGACGGCATCAACCCGAAGGGCAAGACGCCGCTCAGCGCCGCCGTGCAGCAGGCGGCGGAAGCGCTGAAATACACCGAGGAGAAGGCGACCGTCATCCTCGTCACCGACGGGCTGGAAACCTGCGAAGCCGATCCTTGCGCGCTCGCGAGCCAGCTGGAAAAGCAGGGTGTCGATTTTACCGCCCATGTCGTCGGTTTCGGCCTGACGCCGGAGGAAGGAAAGCAGGTGGCGTGCCTGGCCGAAAACACCGGCGGCAAATATTTCGAGGCCGCCGATGCGCCGCAGCTGGTGGCAGCCCTCAAGGAAACCGTCATCGAGGCGCCGCGGCAGGCAAGCGAAGAGCCGCAGCCGGTGCCGGAAGAGCAGGCGGTGGCCCCCGCCTTCAACGTCGAGCCGGATGCGGTGCTTTCCGAAGGCGGTCCTTCGCTTGGCGACAACAACGACGTGCAATGGAAACTCTTCCCCGCCGGGGCGGACGGCCAACCGGCCGGCGACTATGTCGACCTGACCTACAAGGCGCATTATTCCGTCACCATCCCGCCGGGCAAATATATCGGCGAGGCGACCTTGCGCAGCCTGATCGTGCAGCGGGTGCCGTTCGAGGTGAAGGAGGGCGAGGTCGCCAAGCCCTTCGTGAATTTCGATGCCGCCACCGTCACGCTGGTGCCGAAACGCTCGGCCGACGGCGAGGCGGACAGCAACGCCGTCATCGAGATGAAGTTCGGTCCTTACACTACAACAGAATACGGCCAGAAGACCGTCTATATTTCCGCCGGCACGGCGAATATCAAGGCGACGATCGGACCGTCCGCGATCGAGGAAACACTGACGGTCAAGGCGGGCGAAACGCTGACCAAGGAGCTGATCATCGGCTCCGGCATCATCGACAACAAGGCCATCTATGCCGAGGGCGGACCGGACGTCGAATCCAACGACCTGTTCTTCGAAGTCCTGTCGGCCACCAAGAGCATCGACGGCAGCCGCAAATCTTTCGGCTACACTTACGGCAACGGCACCAAGCTGGACGTGCCCACCGGCGAGTTCATCCTGAAGGCGACGCTCGGCAAGGCGAGCGGCGAAACGCCCTTCTCGATCGGCGCCGGCGAACGCAAGGACGTGTTGGTCAACATCAACGGCGGCGTCGTGGCGATCACCGCGCCGAATGCCTACAAGGTCGTCGTGCTGGAAGCCAAGAAGGATATCCAGGGCAACCAGAAAGAAATCACCTACAGCTTCGACAGGCAATTCCAGGACACGGTGCCGCCCGGCGACTACATCGTGCGGGTGACCTACGAGGGCGACGTCGCCCCGAAGGAAAAGCCCGTGACAGTGAAGGCCGGCGAGAGGGCCGAGGTGACGGTGGAATAGGCGCCTGGGCCGCCCCTGTAAACATTCGGTCCAGAAAGAAAGAACGAGCGGGCCACATGCCTCTTCTCCCCACCGGGAGAAGGGGAAATAGCTGCACCGGCCTCTATCCAATCGCTGCCGGGCATGCGACCTCCCCGTTCACGCCTCGGCAGCAGCGTGAAACTGGCGGCTATCGTCCGGCGCCCCGTCGCGTTCTTCAAGCCCGTAGTCGCGCAGCACGCCGGCGATGCGCAGGCGGTATCCGGCGAAGACGCCGTTGCGCCCGGCATGCTGGGCGGCACGGTGTTCGGCGGTGTTGCGCCACTGGCGGATCGCCGTCTCATCGCGCCAGAAGGACAGGGAGAGCAGCTTGCCGGGCTTCGACAGGCTTTCGAACCGCTCGACGGAGAGGAAACCGTCCATCTTTTCGAGTTCCGGCCAGAGCGCTGCGGCCATCTGCAGGTAGGTGGAACGGCGGTCGTCCGCCGGCGTCACTTCGAAGATCACGGCGATCATGGCATCGTCCTTTCCGCGTGCGGCAGGGATACGTTGCGCAGGAAGATGCGATCCTCCTTCAGGATGAAACGTTCGCGCCGGGCAAAATCGTAGTTTTCCTTCCCCAGCGGGTCGGCGGCCAGCCGGGCGCGATAGGCCTCGTAGGCGGCAAGGCTTTCGATGGCGTAGACGCCGTAGGCCGTGGTTGCCGAACCTTCGTGCGGGGCGAAATAGCCGACCAGGCCGGCGCCGCAGCGCGGGATCGCCTGGCCCCAGTTGCGGGCATAGTCGCAAAAGGCCTCGCGTTTGAAAGGGTCGATCTCGTAGCGGATGAAACAGGTGATCATGCATGTCTCCTTGATGGAACGATGCCTGCTTATGCCATGTTGCACGTCGCCGATGCTTCGGTTACGATCGAAGTATGAAAGAAGGACCTGACATCGCCCAGATCGGCGCACTCATCGGCGATCCCGCCCGCGCCAACATGCTGACCGCCCTGATGAGCGGACAGGCGCTGACCGCGACCGAGCTTGCCGGGGCGGCGGGCATCACGCTGCAGACGGCGAGTTCGCATCTCGCCAAGCTGGAAGCCGGCGGCTTCATCGCCCAGCGGAAGCAGGGCCGGCATCGCTATTTCACGCTGGCGGATGCCGGGGTCGGACGGTTGATCGAAAGCCTGATGGGTTTTGCCGCCGACCGCGGGCACCTGCGCCATCGCGCCGGGCCGAAGGAACCCGCCTTGCGCAAGGCGCGCATTTGCTACGACCACCTCGCCGGCGATTTTGGCGTGCGCATGCTCGACAGCCTGGTCGCCGGCGGCGCCATCGATGCGGCAGATGATCGTCTGGTGCTGACGGCGGCGGGGGAAGAGCGGCTCGCCGCCTTCGGCATCGATGCCAGGCAGCTCAAGCGCTCCTCGCGCCGGCCGCTGTGCCGCTCCTGCCTCGACTGGAGCGAACGCCGCGCCCACTTGGCCGGCACGCTCGGCAAGGCGCTGCTTTACGGTTTCATCGAGCGCGGCTGGGCAAGGCGAAGCGCCGAGAGCCGCGCCATCGCTTTCAGCCCGGAAGGGGAGCGGCAATTCCTGGCGCTGTTCCCGCTGGCGCAGGCGGCCTGAGCGGAGCGCAGATATCGTCCGGACCGGCGACGATAATTAACGGTGAAGGCCCGTGCATGGCCTTCACCGATAGAGGTCAGCATGCCCGAGCAGATGACGGGCGCGCAGTCGGACAGTCAGCCGAGTCGGGCCCGATCACCGAAACGGCGCATCGCCTTCAGCACGGCGGCTGCGAGCGCAGACTTGAGCACCGCGCCGAGCACGAACGGGGCGACGCCGAGCAGCCAGGCCTTTTCGGCACCGATAAGGGCCGCGAGGTAAAGGCCGCCGAGCACCAGGCACAGCAGGTTGGCGAGGAGATGCGCCGCAAAGCTGCGGATCACCCGGTTGCCCGTCCAGCCGCGCTCCGCAAGAAGACCGGCCAGGGCCGCGACCAGCGGGAAGGAGACGAGATAACCGGCCGTCGGACCGGCGAAAGGCGCGAGGCCGCCGGCGCCGCCGGCCAGTACGGGGGCGCCGAGCATCGCCTCGCCCAACCAGGCCAGCACGGTGAGCGCACCCTGCCGCCAGCCGTAGAGCGCACCGATCATGGTCACCGCGAACGTCTGCATGGTGATCGGCACCGGCACCATCGGCACGGCGATCTGCGAGGCCAGCGCCAGCACGAGCGTGCCGGCGAAGACGAAGGCAAACTTCACCGCCAGCGGGCGGCTTGCGAGATTCAAGGGATCGACAGACAGGGGGCCGGATGGGTTTGACAGGTGCATGTTTCTACTCCTCTTCAAATTATAGATAATTTTAAAATTCCATCTATTTCATGAGAGATATTTTTCACATGCGCAAGCGGGATTTGCGCGAGACGGCAGGGAACCTGCCTGCAACAGTGCTAAACTCCACATAAAATCCGGGCGCAGGAAGACGACGATTCGACGCTGTCCGCACCTTTCCACCCTCGCGACGTCATCCTCCGTCCTGTCCCAAAGATCGAAGAACGTCAAATATTATCCATTTTTATCAAATACTTGAATGGAAATCGCAGATCCTCGGGACAAGCCCGGGATGAAGACGACGGGCGGAGCCTGGCGGCTGCCTACCGCACACACACTGCCGTGCAAAAAATTATCTATAATTCCTGGAAAAAATCACCCGACGATGGCGAATGCGCCGGATTCGTCATCCGCCTGCGTGCCGCGCGGGGCGCGGCCGATCCATTGCACATGTTTTTGCAGCACGGCGACGGCCTCGTCGGTGCGGCCCTGCCGCAGCGCCGACAGGATGGCGCGGTGATCGTGGTCGGTGCGTTTTTCCCAGCCCGAACGCCAGGCGGAAAACAGGAAGCGGGCGCTGGCGGCGTGCAGGTCGTCGATGGCGGCCAGCAGGCGCGGCATGGCGCAGGGCGCCAGGATCAGCCGGTGGAAGCGACGGTTGGCCGCTTCCCAGGCCTGCACGTCGGCGGCGGCATCGCCCTCCCGCGTCGCCTCTTCGGCAGCGTCGAAGATGGCGGGGGTGAGGTGGCGGGCGGCGTGTTTCAGCGCCAGCACCTCCAGCGCCGCCCGCATTTCCGCCACTTCGCGCACCTCGGCGATGTCGAAGGAGGCGACGCGCACGCCGCGGCGCGGCTCGCTGATCGCCAGCCCCTGCGCCTCCAGCCGGCGGAATGCCTCGCGCACCGGCACATGGCTCGCCTGGAATTCCTCGGCGATGTGATCCTGCCGCAGGCGGGCGCCGGGCGCAAGTTCGCCGCGCACGATGCGGTCGGCCAGCACGCGGCTGATCCGTCCTGCGATTGTGTCTTCGACGTCCTTGCTCATCTATCCTTACCGCCGGCGGGAATCGCCGTGCCGAAGCTAGAACGCCGCAGCCGCCAAGGCAAATGCGGGCGCTCCCGCCAAAGCCGCCCGCAAGGCGCATCGCAGCCATGCGCGCTTCCGGTTGAGATTGGCGCTGCCATCGTGTAAAGCGCCGGCAATTCGAAACAGGGTGTTTGTCATGAGCGGCTTCGACCTTCTTCTCTTCGATTGCGACGGCGTGCTCGTCGATTCGGAAATCATTTCCGCCAAGGTGGAATCCTCGCTGCTGACCGAGGCCGGTTATCCCATCACCGTCGAGGAGATGAACGAACGGTTTGCCGGCCTGACCTGGCGCGACATCCTGTTCACCGTCGAGAAGGAGGCGGATATCCCGTTTTCGGCGACGCTGCTCGACAAGTCGGAAAAGCTTCTGGATGCACGGCTGGAGCGCGAGGTGAAGATCATCGACGGCGTCAAGTTCGCGCTGTCGCGGCTGACGCAGCCGCGCGGCATCTGTTCCAACTCCTCGTCGCACCGGCTGGAGATGATGCTGACCAAGGTCGGCCTGCGCGACTATTTCGCGCCGCACATCTATTCCGCCAAGGATCTCGGTGCCGACCGGGCGAAGCCGAAGCCGGATATCTACCTGCACGGTGCCGAACAATTCGGCGTCAAGCCGGCACGGACGCTGGTGATCGAGGATTCCGTCCACGGCATCCATGCGGCGCGCGCCGCCGGCATGCGTGTCGTCGGTTTTACCGGCGGTTCGCACACCTATCCCGCCCATGCCGACCGGCTGACGGATGCCGGCGCCGAAACGGTGATTGCACGCATGGCCGACCTGCCGGCGGTTGTCGCAGCACTCGCGGAGTGGGCGGGGGCGATCTGAACGTTCGGCGAGCCGGTTGCCGGTTTTGGGGGTTGCGACCGATCCCTCATCCGCCTGCCGGCACCTTCTCCCCGCAAGCGGGAGCCGTGGCAACGTTTCCCTCCACATCTCGCGGAGCGAGTTAGAACGCCGTACTTTCTAAAAACTTTTGAGCCGCAGCCGGCCGGGCAGGCATTCGAAACGGGCAGGCAGGCTCCCCGGCGCTTCGCCGTCGCAGTCCATCAATGCCGCCCGTCCGCCGAGCGGCTCCGCCTCCACGGTCCGGGCGCGAAAAACACGGACCAGCGGATCGCGGATGTGGGCGCCGCTGTATAGCTTGTTGAGCAGGCCGAACACGTTGAGCGTCGGCGCCCCGCCCAGGAGCACGACATCGAAAAATCCGTCATCGAGCACGGCATCGGGCGCCACATGCATGCCGCCGCCGAACCAGGCGCCGTTGCAGACGGCAATCGCGGTGATGGGGCCTTCGAAGGTGATCTTGCCGTCGAGCGTCAGGCGCACGCCCTCGGGACGGTAACGCAGGATTTCCCGCGCCGAATGATAGAGAAACCGTAGCGACCCAGGCATGCTGCGGCCACGTTTCGCCGTGTTGACGGAACGCACGATCGGTCCCGGCACGCCAAAGCTGGCGATGTTGGCGAAATGGCGCTCGACCGGAGCACCATCCTCGCCTCGGCAATGCATCAGCCCGGCATCGACGCTTCGCACAGGGGCGGCAAGCAGGGCTTCGACCATCGCCTCGGGGTCGCCTGCCGGCGAAAAATTGCGGGCGAAATCGGCACCGGTGCCCTGCGCCAGGAAGGAGAAGGCCGTTTCCGGCCGCGAGGAGGTGAGGATGCCGTCCACCGTTTCGCCGATCGTGCCGTCGCCGCCGACGGCGATGACAAGATCGGCACCGCCGTCGCAAAGGCTGCGCGCATGGCGCGCGGCGTCGCCGGCGCCGCGGGTTTCGAGGATGGTGGTCTCGGAAGCCTGTCGCCGAAGCGCCGCGAGCAGCCGCGGCCAGAGCCTGCGCGCAGCGGCGGAGCCTGCGACCGGATTGCGCACGATGCCAATCTTCACGCGACCGCCCTTCCGCCGGGGGACAGGGAGGTCGCGGGCATCGTCGTCAAAGGCCGGCGGTTATTTGGTGTTGTACGGGCCTTCATCGAAACCGATATAGATCTTGGCAAGCTTGCCGGCACCGCCGGGAATGCTGACATTGTCCTTGCGGAAGACGAACTGTGCCGAGCTGCCGCCGGCCGGAATGGCGGCCTCGAACTTGACCAGTTCGGAATAGAGCGTCGTCTGGCCATCGGTCACGGCGACACGGATCGGCATCACCAGATTGCCGGCCGAGCCGACCGGTCCGGTGACCAGTCGGCCCTGGGCGACGACGGTGATGTTCATGGCGCTGGCGTTCATCGTGCAGCTGCGCGAAGTCTCGGCGAGCGATGCCTGATAGATCACCTTGGCCGGGTCGTCCTTGCCGCCCTTGGCGTAGGTGCGATAAGAGGAGGTGCCGTCGCGCAGGAAGATCTGCGGGCAGGTTCCCTCGACCACCGGCATGGTGTCCGTCGGCGCGGCAGCGGCGGATTTGTTGTCCGTCGTTTCGAGCGTCTTTTGCGTGTTGCAGCCCGCAAGGAGGGTGAGAGCAGCCGCAAAAACGATAGGCCGCGAGACATAAGCTGACACGATACTGCCACTCCCTGCATTCCGCCGTTTGCCGGCTTTAAACCTTTATACCGGGTCTTTCATGACCCGCGGCGATGGTCTATAGCAGCGACGCAGAGAAAAATCGATTGGGTAAGCGCGTTTTGGTGCAATTTTCGCTTTTGCCGCAAAGAGGTGCGGTGTCCGCGACCCTGCTCGCAAGGTCGGCGATTGACGCAGTTGCGAAAAGTGCGCGCCGCTTCTGGCGCAAAATGACGGATGCCCTTGCGTTTCCTCCCCTAGGCTTACGGCTCTGCGCTACAGAATTCTCTTCCGCTCTTCAAGACCAAGGATGACCGTCGTGGATTATATCTCAACCCGGGGCGAGGCCCCTTCCCTCGGCTTCAGCGACGCGCTGCTGGCGGGCCTTGCCAAGGATGGCGGGCTCTACGTGCCACGCGAATGGCCGACGATGTCGAAGCGGGAAATCCGGGCGCTGCGCGGGAAATCCTACCAGGAGATCGCCTTCGAGGTGCTCTACCGCTTCACCGGCGGCGAGATCCCCGCTGAAAAGTTCCGTGCGATGATCGACGAGGCCTATGCCACCTTCCGCCATCCGGGCGTGGCGCCGCTGGTGCAGACCGGCCCGAATTCCTTCATCCTCGAACTGTTCCACGGCACGACGCTCGCCTTCAAGGACGTGGCGATGCAGCTGCTCGGCCGGCTGATGGATTATGTCCTGACGGAACGCAACCAGCGCGCCACCATCGTCGGCGCCACGTCGGGCGATACGGGCGGCGCGGCCATCGACGCCTTTGCCGGGCGCGAGCGCACCGACATATTCATTCTTTTCCCGCACGGCAAGGTCTCGCCGGTGCAGCAGCACCAGATGACGACGTCTACGGAAAACAACGTCCATGCGCTGGCGATCAAGGGCAATTTCGACGATTGCCAGACGCTGGTGAAGGGCATGTTCAACGACGCCGCCTTCCGCGACCGAGTGAAGCTTTCCGGCGTCAACTCGATCAACTGGGCGCGCATCATGGCGCAGGTGGTCTATTATTTCACCACCGCGATCGCGCTTGGCGGGCCGGATCGCAAGATCTCGTTTACCGTGCCGACCGGCAATTTCGGCGATATCTTCGCCGGTTACGTCGCCAAGAAGATGGGCCTGCCGATCGACCGGCTGGTGATCGCCACCAACGAGAACGACATCCTCGCCCGCACGCTGAAGACCGGCCGCTATGAGATGAAGGCGGTCAAGGCCACGACGTCGCCGTCGATGGATATCCAGATCTCCTCGAACTTCGAGCGGCTGCTGTTCGAAGCCTATGGCCGCGATGCCGGTGCCGTGCGCTCGGCCATGGACAGCCTGAAGCAGTCCGGTTCCTTCGAGATCAGGGACGAAGCGCTGAAAGCGATCCGCCGCGAGTTCCGTGCCGGCCGCGCCAGCGAGAAGCAGGTCAAGGACACCATTCGCGACACGCTCGCCGAAACCGGTTACCTGCTCGACCCGCACACCGCCATCGGCGTGCATGTTGCCAAAAAGCATGAAAAGGCCAATAGTCCGATGGTAACGCTCGCCACCGCCCATCCGGCGAAATTCCCGGACGCCGTAAAATCGGCCTCCGGTATTGACCCGGCGCTTCCGGCATGGCTTGCTGACTTGATGGACAGGGAGGAGCGCTTTGACATTCTGGAGCCGGAGCTTAAGACCGTCGAAAGCTTTATCGACAAACATGCCCGGATCACAGACTAGTACGGCGCAGAAAGACAGACGATGAATGTTGAGTGCACCCGGCTTCCTTCCGGGTTGACGGTCGTTACCGAAAAAATGCCGCATCTGGAGAGCGCAGCTCTCGGCGTATGGATCAAATCGGGTTCACGCAACGAAACGGAAGCTGAGCACGGCATCGCCCATCTTCTCGAACACATGGCCTTCAAGGGCACGGCGCGCCGGACGGCGCGCCAGATCGCAGAGGAGATCGAGAACGTCGGCGGCGAGGTGAATGCCGCCACATCGACGGAAACCACCTCCTATTATGCCCGCGTCCTGAAGGACGATACGGCCCTGGCGGTGGATATCCTGGCGGACATCCTCACCGAATCCGCCTTCGACGAGGAAGAGCTCGATCGCGAAAAGAACGTCATCCTGCAGGAAATCGGCGCTGCCGACGACACGCCCGACGACGTCGTCTTCGACAAGTTCTCCGGCATGGCCTACAAGGACCAGACGATCGGCCGGCCGATCCTCGGCACGCCGGACACGGTGATGAGCTTTTCGCCCGACGACATCCGCGCCTATCTCGGCCGCAACTATACGACCGACCGCATGTTCGTCGTCGCTGCCGGCGCCGTCGATCACGACACCTTCGTGCGGCAGGTGGAGCAGCGCTTTTCCGGCCTGCCGACCGCACCGTCGGCCCCGCCGGTCTTCGAGCCGGCGATCTATACCGGCGGCGAGGTGCGCGAAGGCCGCGACCTGATGGACGCGCAGGTGCTGCTCGGTTTCGAGGGCAAGGCCTATCACGCCCGCGACTTCTACTGTTCGCAGATCCTCGCCAACATCCTCGGCGGCGGCATGTCCTCGCGGCTGTTCCAGGAAGTGCGCGAGAACCGCGGCCTCTGCTATTCCGTCTACGCCTTCCACTGGGGCTTTTCCGATACCGGCATTTTTGGCGTGCATGCGGCGACAGGCGGCGAGAACCTGCCCGAGCTGGTGCCTGTCATCGTCGACGAGTTGCGCAAGTCGTCGGAGCGCATCGACCAGCAGGAAATCGAGCGCGCCCGCGCCCAGATTCGCGCCCAGCTGCTGATGGGCCAGGAGAGCCCGGCCGCCCGCGCCGGCCAGATGGCGCGGCAGATGATGCTGTACGGCCGGTTGATCACCAACCAGGAACTGATGGAACGCCTGGCGGGCATTACCACCGAACGCCTGACCGATCTCGCCGGACGTCTGTTCTTCGACAAGGCGCCGACGCTGTCGGCGATCGGGCCGCTGGAACAGCTGGCGCCCATGGAAGACATCATCGCATCCCTGTCGACGCCTGCCCCGAAACCGCTGACGGCCAAAGGCTGATCGGCCGTTCCGGCACGTCGACCGCAACCCTTACCCCGCCGGATCCGTCCGGCCGGCCCAGCCGGGAGTATCTGATGGCACGATCGGTTTTTCGGTTTCTGTCGCGGCAGCCGGAGACGGTCGAACTTGTTGGCGACGCGCTCACTCTCAGGCTGCCGCGATACGGCGATTTCCGCCAATGGCATCAGCTGCGGGCCGAAAGCCGAGCTTTCCTCGAACCCTGGGAGCCCACCTGGCGTCACGACGAACTGACGGAAAGCGCCTTTCGCCGCCGGGTGCAGCGCAACGAACAGGAATATGCCTCCGGGCAGGCGGCGCCGTTTTTCCTTTTCCGCAAGGCCGACAACGCGCTGCTCGGCGGCATGACCATCGGCTATATCCGCCGCGGCGCGGCGCAAAGCTGCATGATCGGCTACTGGATGGGCGAGAAATATGCCGGTCAGGGCCATATGTTCGCCGCACTTCGACTCGTTATACCTTACATCTTTTCAGGGCTTCAGTTGCACCGGATCGAGGCAGCCTGTATTCCGGACAACACACGCAGTATCCGGCTTCTGGAAAAAGCCGGCTTTCGTCGCGAAGGGCATTTGAGGGAATATTTGAAAATCAACGGACAGTGGCGGGATCATGTGATGTTCTCCAGATTGGCCACGGACGGTGAGATGGACGGGAAAATACGCACCCCATGACTTTGAACGGTACGATGCTCTTGTCGTCAGCCCGCCGGCTGATCGCCCTCCCGGCTATCCTGGCGGCGCTTTTCCTGCTGACGGCATGGACGGGCGCCTTCGCCGCCGAGCCGATCAAGATTTCCCGCGACGACACGGCGCTGGACCTGACCAGCACCACGGAGATCTATACCAACCAGGGCGAAGCCTTCCAGGTCTCCACCGCCGCCGGCGCCGACGGCATCCGCCGGCGCATCGAGGTGCGCGCCAGCTCGGAAAACCACCAGGGCGACTGGGCGGTCTTCGCGCTCGCCAACGTTTCGGAAGAGCAGCTGGAGCGCGTCATCGTCGCCCCGCATTTCCGCCTCGTCGATTCGAAGCTGTTCTGGCCGGACCTCGGTTCGCAGCGCATCATCTCGATCACGCCGAGCGAAGGGTTCGCGCTCGACCGGCAGCCGAGCGAGGAGGCCGACGTCTTCCGCATCACGCTCAATCCCGGCGCCGTGATCACCTTCGTCGCCGAGCTTTCGACGCCGGAACTGCCGCAGATCTACCTGTGGGAGCCGAATGCCTACAAGGATACAGTCAACGCGTTTACGCTCTACCGCGGCATCGTGCTCGGCATCGCCGGCCTGCTGGCGGTGTTCCTGACCATCCTCTTCGTCGTCAAGGGCACCTCGATGCTGCCGGCGACCGCAGCGCTTGCCTGGGCGGTGCTCGGTTACGTCTGCGTCGATTTCGGCTTCCTCGAAAAGCTGATCAGCCTGACCTCGGGAGACCAGCGCATATGGCGCGCCTGCGCCGAGGTGGCGCTGGCGTCCAGCCTGGTGATCTTCCTGTTCACCTATCTCAATCTCAACCGATGGCATGTGCATCTGGGCTACGTCACCCTTGCCTGGATACTGGGGCTCGGCGTGCTGTTCGGCGTCGCCATCTACGATCCTTCGGTCGCTTCCGGCATCGCCCGCGTTTCCTTCGCGCTGACGGCATCGGTCGGCATCATCCTGATCGTCTATCTCGGCTTCAACCGCTACGACCGCGCCATCCTCTTGATCCCCGCCTGGGCGCTGATCCTGGTGTGGATCTTCGGCGCATGGCTGACGATCACCGGGCAGCTCGACAACGACATCATCCAGCCGGCGCTGGGCGGCGGCCTGGTGCTGATCGTGCTTTTGATCGGCTTCACCGTCATGCAGCACGCCTTTGCCGGCGGCGCCTACCAGCAGGGACTGTTTTCCGACCTCGAACGCCAGGCCTTGGCGCTGACCGGTTCCGGCGATACCGTCTGGGACTGGGACGTCGCCCGCGACCGCGTCGTCACCATTCCCGACGTGTCGCAGAAACTCGGCCTGCCGCCGGGCTCGATGCACGGGCCGGCGCGCAACTGGCTGCCGCGCCTGCATCCCGACGACCGCGACCGCTTCCGCGCCACGCTCGACGTGCTGCTCGAACATCGCCGCGGCCGGCTGAACCACGAATTCCGCATCCGCGCCGAAGACGGTCATTTCCATTGGCTCGCCATCCGCGCCCGGCCGGTGCTCGGCTCCAACGGCGAAATCATCCGCTGCGTCGGCACGATCATCGATGTGACGGAACAGAAGAACTCCGTCGACCGGTTGCTGCATGACGCCATGAGCGACAACCTGACCGGCCTGCCGAACCGCCAGGTGTTCCTCGACCGGCTGCAATCGGTGCTGACGCTGGCGCCGACCGGCGACATCGTCCGGCCGACCGTCATGGCGATCGATATCGACCGCTACAAGCAGGTCAACGACGCGCTCGGCATCGCCGCCGGCGACAACATCCTGATCGCGCTCACCCGTCGCCTGCGCCGCCTCCTGAAGCCGCAGGATACGCTGGCGCGGCTTTCCGGCGACGAGTTCGGCATCATCCTGGTGTCCGAGCGCGATCCGGCCAAGGTGGCCGATTTCGCCGATGCGGTCAGCAAGGCGATCATGGTGCCGCTCAACTTCGCCAACCGCGAGATCATCCTGACGGCGTCGATCGGGCTTGCCTCCTGGGTCGACCAGCAGGAAAGCGCCACCAGCCTGCTCAACGACGCCGAGCTTGCCATGTACCGGGCCAAACGCGCCGGCGGTAATCGCGTCGAGCCGTTCCAGCCGGCGTTCCGCAGTTTTGGCGCCGACCGCCTGCAGCTTGAAACCGACCTGCGCCGCGCCATCGAACGCAAGGAACTGACACTGGTCTACCAGCCGATCGTGCGGCTGGCCGATGCCGAGATCGCCGGTTTCGAGGCGCTGATGCGCTGGGACCACCCGAAGCGCGGCACGGTGCCGCCGACGGAATTCATCCCGATCGCCGAAACCTCCGACCTGATCGGCCCGCTCGGCATCTTCGCGCTGGAGCGGGCGAGCTCCGACCTGGTGCACTGGCAGCAATATGCCGGCGACGTGCCGATCTTCGTCTCCGTCAATCTTTCCAGCGCCCAGTTGCTCAACAACGAGCTTTACAGCGACATGCGGGCGATCCTCGCCAAGACGCAGTGCCAGCCGTCGCAGATCAAGCTGGAGCTGACGGAATCCATGGTGATGGAGAACCCGGAACAGGCCCGCCTGGTGCTCGACAAGCTGAAGGAGATCGGCATGGGCCTGGCGCTCGACGATTTCGGCACCGGCTATTCCTCGCTCGCCTATCTGACCCGCTTCCCCTTCGACACCATCAAGATCGACCAGACGCTGGTGCGCGACGGCGGCGCCAAGCGGCCGATCCTGCTGCGCTCGATTATTTCCATGGCCCGCGATCTCGACATGCAGGTCGTCGCCGAAGGGATCGAAACGGAAGAGGATGCCATCGAACTCGGCAAGCTCGGCTGCAATTTCGGCCAGAGCTATTTCTTCGGCGCGCCGATCGGCGGCGATTCCGTGCTGCGCCTGCTCAAGGAACGTTTTCCGCTGACCAAGCGGGCCTAACCGGCCGCTGATGATAGGAGTGTGGGTGCGGCATGGAAGAGTGTTCCCTGCGTCTTCTTCACATTTGATCGTGTTTTCGTGAGCGCGCCGGGCGGGAACAATGTCTGGCCGTGACGGTTCTATCCTCGTAACACCGATAAAAACGATAGTGATACACGAGGAGAAAACGCATGTTTATGAAACAGATCGCCGTCGCAACTCTTTGTCTCGGCATGGCAACCAGCGCTTTCGCCCAGCAGGGCAATGCCGACAATGGCTCGAAGACCGTGCCGCAAAACCGTTCGACCACCCAGGACGGCAAGGTCATGACACCGGATGCCGTCGACCCCTCCACGACACAGGGCATCACCAACAATTCTATGGACGGGTCAACCAACCCTGACTGCATCACCCGCAATTCCGGTGGTGCCGGTGACGGCGTCGATGGGACGGCACCCACGAATAATGATCTCGCCAACAACACCAAGGCTTGCTGATTGCGGCATTGAGAGTTGGTTAGGGACAAACCAAAGGCCAGTCATCGGTTTCGATGGCTGGCCTTCTCTTTGCAACGGAAGAGGGTCGGTGGATTTGCATCGGAGGTCTCAAACAGTCTTCACCGGTGCAAGTGACGGTGCCGCCGCTTTTTCGACCTGGCTATCCTTGGCCGTGGCCGTGTGGATCAGCGCGTGGATGAATTCCAGCTTGGCGACGACGACGGGCGACAGCACGAACGGATAGAGGTCCGGCTGGCCCATGCTGCGATGAATGCTGTTGAGTGCGACACTCAGCGGGATCCAGGCATTGGCAAGCTGCTCGGCGTTGCGGGCGGCATAAGGATTGAACGTCACCTCCGTCGCCATCTCGTCATGGCCTTTCGGATCGATGGCGATGCCGAAGGAGCGCGCCGTTTCCAGCGTATCGACGATATGCAGGTAGTGGGCGAAACATTCGGCGAAATCCTCCCAGGGGTGCGTGCTGGCATAAGCGCTGATGAAATCGTTCTGCCAGCCCGCCACGGGGCCGTTTTCGTAATGACGCTGCAGGGCGGCGGCATAATCCTCGCGCTCGTCGCCGAAGGCGTCGCGGAACGGTGCAAACCGGTCGCGGTCGCGCACCAGCTTGTTCCAGATGAAATGCCCCGCCTCGTGGCGGAAATGGCCGAGCAGCGTCCGATACGGCTCGTTCATCATCGTCCGTGTCAACTCGCGTGTCACGTCGTCCGCCTCGGCGGCGCGGATGACGATCACGCCTTCCTCATGCCCTGTCATGGCCGGCACGATCGTGCCATCGGGATTGATGGTGTCTTCGAGGAAATCAAAGACCAGGCCGCCCTCGGGATCTTCGTTGCGATCGGGATGCGGCAGGTTCCAGCGCAGGAAGGAATAGAACAGGTGCCGCTGCGCCTGGCTGATGCGCCGCCAGCGCTCGACGCCTTCTGCCGTGTCGATGTTGGGGACAAGCCGGTTGTGGCTGCAGGCCGGGCAGAAACTGTTTTGCGATCCTGCCGGCAGCGTCCAGTTGCAGATATCCAGTTCGGCGTTGGCGCAGAAACGCACCTGCCGCCCAGGATCCGCCACCACCCGCCAGGCGTCGTCGGACGGCTCCAGCGCATGCATGGCCATCACCTCCGGCACGAAGCCGAGACGGTGGCCGCAATTGACGCAGGATCTGTTGTCGAAATGGACCGGAAGGCCGCAATGGTCGCAGGCATAAAGTCTCATGAGTTCTGTCCCCGATGATGATCCATGCTGAAAAAACCTGCCGCGGCATTCGCCGGGCAGGTTTTTCGCTATTCAGTCTTTCCCGCGGAAAGCCCGAACGTTAAAGCCGGTCCACCTGGTTTTTCACGGCGTCCTTGACCTTGCCGCTGACAACCTGAACCTTGCCCTTGGCCTCCTGTGCGGCGCCCTTGGCCTGCATTTCATGATTGTCCATCGCATCACCGGCAGCTTGCTTGATCTTGCCGGCAGCCTGGTTGGCGTAACCGGAAACCTTGTCGCTGGTGCTTCCCATTGGGTACTCCTTGAGCTTTTCGAGCGAACCATATGTTCGCCCTGGCGAGGAGTAGAACGGTATGCCGGGGACATTCGTTCCGGTGAACCGAACAATATTTTCAGTCTTCAGGCGTGGCCGGCATCGCTGGAGAGCATGGCGGGCGTCACGCCCAGCAGGGCCAGCGCCCGCTCGTATTTGTCGTCCAGGCTGTCGTCGAAGATCAGTTCTTCGCTTGCCGGGCAATTGAGCCAGCCATTGTTGCCGATCTCGCGCTCCAGTTGTCCGGCACCCCAGCCGGCATAGCCGAGCATCATCGTCGCCCGGCGCGGCCCGCTGCCGCTCGAAATCGCCCGGACGATATCGAGCGTCGCCGTCAGCGAGATGTCGTCACTGACCGGAATGCTGGATTCGCTGAGATAATCGTCGGAATGCAGCACGAAACCGCGGCCGCTCTCCACCGGACCGCCGTTGCGGATCGGGAAATCCCGGGCATGCGGCGGCAGCATGATCGCATCCGTCTGGTCGATCATGTTGAGATGCAGCAGCACTTCGGTGAAGGTCAGCGCCTGCGGGCGGTTGATGACGAAACCCATGGCGCCGGCGGCGGAATGGGCGCAGACATAGACCACCGTGCGGGAAAAATTGCTGTCGAACATGCCGGGCATGGCGATCAGGAAATGACCATCGAGGAACCCGCGCTCTCGCTTATCCTTCAGTGCCGACAATGACATGTGGTCCTCCAGCGTAACGTCCTCCGGCCGGTGCAAGAGGAACGTGTGAGTGCTTCGACCTGAGAAACATGGGGTATAGTCACAAATCAATCAACCGGAAATGATGAAGAAAAAACGGCGGCCTCTGGAAGACTTTCCGGGCATCGGCTAAATCCTTACAAGATGAAGATATTTTTTCGATCCACACAATTCATGGCCGGAATTTTCGGCATCGCCGCTCTTGCAGGCGTGATTGCCGGCCCGGCGACGGCCGCGATGACGGCCTGGGCGGAGAGCGAGGGGGGGCGTGTGCGCCTCATCGCCCTGCCCGCGGATGCCGACGGAAAGATCAGCGCGGCGCTGCAGATCGAGCCGGCGCCCGGCTGGATCACCTACTGGCGCGAACCGGGCGACAGCGGCATTCCGCCCCACATCAGCATCACGCCAGACAGCAATGTCACGCTCGCCGGCATCGCCTATCCGGTGCCAAAACACATCGAGGCGGGGTCGTTGCGCGATTTCGGTTATGACGGGCCGGTCGCCTTTCCGCTCGACCTCACTCTGGCCTCGGCCGACGCCGAACCGCGTTTCGATGCGCAGGTGTTCATCGGGCTGTGCAAGAACATCTGCATTCCCTTCCAGGCGGATTTTTCGCTGACGCTGCCGAAGGCGGCACAATCGGCGGCGCAGGAGGCGATGATCATCGAAACCGCCCGCGCCAGCCTGCCGGAAGCCCCGGGCGCCGATTTTGCCGTGACCGGCTCCGGCCTTGCCGCCGACCACAAGGCGCTGCATCTGTCGCTGACGCTGCCCGAAGGCGGCGATTTTCCCGAGATCATCGTCACCGGCCCGGCCGGCTACGTCTTCACCGAGCAGCAGAACGCCCGGCGGGAGGCAAACACCTTCTCGACCGACATCGTCATTCCGAAACTGCCGAAACGATTCAAGGCCGAAACCGCCCGCTGGGGCCTATTGGTCAAGAGCGGCAGGCGGGCCATGGAGACCACGCTTGCCTTTGAGTGAGCGACGCATATATTCGCCACCAACCCGGACGGCCGGACCCGCCCCGTTTCAAGGAGACATTTCATGACCATATCCATTGGAAGCCAGCTGCCGCAGGCGAAATTCAAGGAAAAGACCGCCGACGGTCCGACGGAGATCACCACTGACGAGCTGTTCAAGGGCAAGCGCGTCGTGCTCTTCGCCGTGCCCGGCGCGTTTACGCCGACCTGCTCGCTGAACCACCTGCCCGGCTACCTGGAAAACCGTGACGCCATCCTCGCCAAGGGTGTCGACGACATCGCCGTCGTCGCCGTCAACGACTGGCACGTCATGGGCGCCTGGGCGCAGAATTCCGGCGGCATGGGCAAGATCCACTTCCTCGCCGACTGGGACGGCGCCTTCACCAAGGCGCTCGGCCTCGATGCCGACCTGTCCGCCGGCGGCCTCGGCCTGCGCTCCAAGCGTTATTCCATGCTGGTGGAAGACGGCGTGGTGAAATCGCTGAATGTCGAGGAGAATCCGGGCCAGGCGACGGTTTCCGCCGCTGCCGCCATGCTCGAGCAGCTGTAAGTTTCATACAAAACGCAAAGAAAAACCGCCTCCCGGGGCGGTTTTTTTTGTGTCTGCAGTTGATGCTGCTCAGATCATCAGGTCGAACACCAGAATGCCGGCCAGGCCGCCATCGGTGGCGGCAATGATGCGCTCCCCGACCGCCACATGCTCGGGATGGACGAGATAGGCGTCGCGGGCGGCCGCATCGTCGAAGGTCACGGTGAAACCGTCCACGAAGCCGCCATTCAGGCCTTCCGGCGAAACGTTCGGCCCGTATTTGACATCGACGATGCCGGGAATGACGTCCTTCAACGCGGCGACCGCCTCGAAGATCGCCTGTTTGTCGGCGGGCTGAAGCGCCGCCTTGAAGCGCAGGAACACGCAATGCAGGATCATATATCTCTCCCCTTGTCCTCGCCGCACAATAACGGCAAACCGGCTCGCCGCAAGCCGGCATTCGCCTGCCGTCGGCGCGCTATTGGGCGCCGCCCTTCTTGAACGGCGCCATGCCCATGCGGGCGAGTTCGTCGGCGCGTTCGTTTTCCGGATGGCCGGCATGGCCCTTGACCCAGTGCCAGATGATCTTGTGGCGCTTCGTCGCCTCGTCGAGCGCCTGCCACAACTCACCGTTCTTCACCGGCTTCTTGTCGGCGGTCTTCCAGCCGTTCTTCTTCCAGCCATGGATCCACTTGGAAATGCCGTCCATGACATATTTGCTGTCGGTATGCAGGTCGATTTCGCAGGGCTCCTTCAGGGCGTTGAGCGCCGAAATTGCCGCCAGCAACTCCATGCGGTTGTTGGTCGTCGCCGCCTCGCCGCCGGAAAGGTCCTTTTCCGTATCGCCGTAACGCAAGACCGCACCCCAGCCGCCCGGACCGGGATTGCCGGAGCAGGCACCGTCGGTAAAGATATCGATATGTTTCATGGCCGGCTGAGCCCGTATTCGCCGACCGAGGAGACGGCCGCGTGAAAGCGCAGCTTGCGCAGATATTCCAGCGGGTCCTTCTTGACGACGAGCGCATCCGGCGGCGTGGTCAGCCAGTCGTAGAGGCGCGTCAGGAAGAAACGCAGCGCCGAACCGCGCGACAGGATCGGCAGGGCCTCAGCCTCGGCCCGGCTCAGCGGCCGCACGCTTTCGTAACCCTCCAGCAGCGCCATGCCCTTGGTCATGTTGTAGGACCCGTCCTTTTCGAAGCACCAGGCATTGAGGCAGATCGACACGTCGTAGGCGAGAAGGTCGTTGCAGGCGAAATAGAAATCGATCAGGCCAGAGAGCCCGTCGCCGAGGAAAAACACGTTGTCCGGGAAGAGGTCGGCATGGATGACGCCGGCTGGCAGGTCCTTCGGCCAGTTGGCGGCGAGGAAGGCGAGTTCGCCGCGGATTTCCGCCTGCAGCCCCTTTTCCACCTCGTCGGCGCGTGCTTCCGATTTTTCCCACAGCGTGTGCCAGCCGTCGAGCGACAGGGCGTTCGGGCGCGTCAGGGTAAAACCTTCGCCGGCAATGTGCATCTTCGCCAGCGCCGCGCCGACATCGCGGCAATGCCGTGCTTCAGGCTTGCGCAGCCACATGCCTTCGAGGAACGAAATCAGCGCCGCCGGGCGTCCGGACAGCGTGCCGAGCAGCGCGCCGTCCCTGCGCGGCAAGGGCAGCGGGCAGGACAGGCCGCGGGCGGCGAGATGCTGCATCAGGCCGAGGAAGAACGGCAGGTCGGATTTTTCCACCCGCTTCTCGTAAAGCGTCAGGATCAGCGGATCGCGGGTGGTGTGCAGCAGGAAGTTGGAATTTTCCACGCCTTCGGCGATGCCCTTGTAGGAGGTCAGGTCGCCGACGTCATATTCGGTGAGGAAGCGCTTGAGGTCGTCTTCGGTGATATCGGTGTAGACTGCCAAGGGTGTGACTCGCGGATGGAAACTCAGGTGGGACGAGACATGCTTTGGCATCGCGATAGCGACAAGGCAAGTGGGTCCGGCCCCCATAGACGTCGCATCACCCTCTTTCGCTCCATATGCGAAAGCCCGGGGCTCGGGACAATCCGGCCCTGCGCCTCCCATTTCTCACCCGTTGACGAAAGCCATGTCGGCGGATTCGAGGGCGATGTCGCGCAGCTCGCGGTTGACGAGGAAATGCTCGTTTTCCTGCACCGTTTCCGCCAGCTCGACGCGCGCATCGAAACGATCGCGGAAGGCGGCGATGATTTCGTCGACGATCACCTCCGGCGCCGAAGCGCCGGCGGAAAGGCCGACGGTGGTGATATCGCCGAGATCCGACCAGTCGATCTCCGAGGCGCGCTGCACCAGCAGCGATTTTTTCGCCCCTGCCCTGAGCGCCACTTCCACCAGCCGCTTGGAATTCGACGAATTCGGCGCGCCGACGATCAGGAACAGATCGCAGCCGGGCGCCGCTGCCTTGACCGCCTCCTGCCGGTTGGTGGTGGCGTAGCAGATGGAATCGGCGGCCGGCGCCATCAGCTTTGGAAACCGTTCGCCGAGCCTGGCGATGACGCCGGCCGTATCGTCTACGGACAGCGTCGTCTGGGTGACGAAGCCGAGATTGTCGGCATCGACGGGCTCGTAGGCATCGGCATCCTCGACCGTCTCGATCAACGACACCGAGCCTTCCGGCAACTGCCCCATCGTGCCGATGACCTCCGGGTGGCCGGCATGACCGATCAGCACCACATGGCGGCCGAGCCGCTGGTGACGCATCGCCTGTTTATGCACCTTCGAAACCAGCGGACAGGTGGCGTCGAGATAAAAGAGATTGCGCGCCTCGGCATCGGCCGGCACGGATTTCGGCACGCCGTGGGCGGAAAACACCACCGGCTGCGCGCGGTGCTCGGCGGGGATCTCGTCCAGTTCTTCGACGAAGACGGCACCCTTGGCTTCCAGTCCCTCGACGACATAACGGTTGTGGACGATCTCGTGGCGGACATAGACCGGCGCGCCATAACGCTTCAGCGCCAGGACGACGATCTGGATAGCGCGGTCGACCCCGGCGCAGAAACCGCGCGGGCCGCAAAGCCTGATCGTCAGCGGCGGTTTGGAAACGGCGATGTTCATTCCTCGTCCCTGGCTTCGTATGTCCATGGATATGGCAATTCGGCTGCGGGTTTACCACAAATTTCCCGGCAGGAAACCGGCAAAGCCTCCGTTCCCTGTAAATCTGCCATGACCGTCCTGGCCTTCAGCCTTTCCGGCGGCGCAGCCACATCGTGCCGGAAACCGCCACCAGCGCCACAGCCAGGCCGTACCAGGTGAGCGCATATTGCAGGTGGTTGTTCGGCAGTTCGAACTGGGTGACGCCGCCGATCGGCAGGCCGGCGGGATTGCGCGTCGCATCCGCATCCATGAAGAACGCCACCACGTCCGAGCGGTCGAGGCCGGTGGTATCGGCCATGGCGTCGAGATCCTTCCAGTAGAAGATGTTCTTGGCCGGATCGTTGTCCGGCACGATCGACGACGGTTTTTCCGCAAGCTTGGCGCGGGCCAGACCGGTGACCGTCACCTGGCCGGTCAACTGTCCCTGCTTGCGCATCTCCGGCTCCTTGTTCTCGTAAGGAACGAAGCCACGGTTGACGAACAGGTAGCGGCCATCGGCCAGAAGCAGCGGGGTGTAGACGTAAAAGCCCGTCTGGCCGCGATAGGTGGCGAAAAAGTGCCGCTCCTTGTTGTTGACGAACCGGCCGCTGACGGTCATGGCGCGGTAATCGACGTCCTCTCCACGGCTGCCAAGCGCCTCGATGTCGGCGAGCGATGCCGGCGGGGCGGCGCGACGTTCGGCGATATCGGCCAGCAGCTGTTCCTTCCAGTGCAGCCGCCGCACCTGCCATGTGCCGAGCGACAGCAGGATGGCCAGCGCCAGCAGGAACAGGATGAAGGTGGCGATCTTCTTGCGGCCGCTCCACGCGACGACCGCTGCCTGGACGTCAGTCACGATCGAGCTTGCCTTCGGCGGCATTGTTGCGGAACTGCAGGGCAATCAGCACGCCCTTGAGCGTTCGCAGCAGAAACAGCGACAGGACGATGGTCAGCGGTCCCCACAGCAGGATGTGCAGCCAGACCGGCGGCGCAAAATTCACCTCCGCCCACAGGGCGAGGCCGACCACCAGGAAACCGATGATCAGGATGACGAAGACCGCCGGCCCGTCGCCGGAATCGGCGAAGGAATAATCCAGGCCGCAATTGGCGCAGCGCGGCTTCACCTTCACCAGGCCGTCGAACAGCTTGCCCTGGCCGCAGCGCGGGCATGAGCCGGCAAGTCCGGTCTTGAACGGATCGACGGGCGGATAATGGGCGCTGTCCTGGTTCATGGCATAATCCCGGTCGGCCTTTGTCTCCGGCAGGCCGCTTCGCCGTTTCTGTTGATCGTATCACGGCTTAAACCGTCATGAGGCCATTCCATAAGCCGGCACTTCGCCGCAGGCCAGCGTAAAGTAGAGCCCCATGGGCTTTCATGACGTGGCCGGAGCCTTTCATGCGAAAAGGCGGCTGCGTTTTCGCGCAACCGCCTTTCCTTATGGTTCTTTCGATCGGACCGGATCAGCCGTGCGCGATCGGCGCCCCCCAGCTGCCCCAGATGTAGATGCTGAAGAACAGGAAGAGCCAGACGACGTCGACGAAGTGCCAGTACCAGGCAGCGGCCTCGAAGCCAAAGTGCTGCTTCGGCGTGAAGTCGCCCTTGATCGCACGCAACAGGCACACCAGCAGGAAGATGGTGCCGACGATGACGTGGAAGCCGTGGAAACCGGTCGCCATGAAGAAGGTCGCGCCGTAGATCGAGCTCTTGAAGGCGAACGGAGCGTGGGCATATTCGTAGGCCTGCACGAAGGAGAACAGCAGGCCGAGGGCAACGGTGAGCGCCAGGCCGTTGATCAGGCCCTTGCGGTCGCCGTGCAGCAGCGCATGGTGCGCCCAGGTGACGGTCGTGCCCGACAGCAGCAGGATCACGGTGTTGTAGAGCGGCAGGTGCCAGGGGTCGAGCACTTCGATACCCTTCGGCGGCCACTGGCCACCGGTGAATTCGAAGCGCGAGGCCTGGATGGCTTCGTGCGAGAACAGGCTGGCATCGAAGAAGGCCCAGAACCAGGCGGCAAAGAACATCACTTCGGAAGCGATGAACATGATCATGCCGTAGCGCAGGTGCAGCGAAACGACGCGGGTATGGGCACCCTCATGCGCTTCCTTCACCGTGTCCGCCCACCAGCCGTACATGGTGTAGAGCACCAGAGCGAGGCCGATGTAGAAGATCCACGGAGAAGCAAGCTCCAGGCCGAACAGGTGGAACGAACCACCGTTCAGATAGCGCATGTAGCCGACGCCCCCGAAGGTCAGCAGGAATGCACCGACGGAGGCCAGAAGCGGCCACGGGCTAGGGTCGATGATGTGGTAGTCGTGATTTTTCTGGTGTGCATCGGCCATGTCAGCGATCCCCGAATGTCTTTCTCCAAAATGTCACCGGCGAACCGGAAACATACCTCTCACAATTTCTGTTCAGAACCCTTGTCCTCATCCGTCCGCAAAGCCACCGGCTTTCCGCTCTCATGCGGATAGAATGTGTAAGACAGGGTCAGCGTTCCGATACTCTTGGTCTCGGGCGTATTGACGATGTCCGGATCGACGTAGAACACCACCGGCATGGTCATCGTTTCGCCCGGCTTCAGCTCCGTTTCGGTGAAGCAGAAGCACTGGACCTTGTTGAAATAGGCGCCTGCGACCATCGGCGTGACGTTGAAGATCGCCTGCCCCTTGGTCGGCTTGTTCGACATGTTCGTCGCCGTGAACTCGACCTGCACCGTCTCGCCGATCTTGACCTCGACATTGCGCTGCACCGGCTTGAAGTCCCACGGCAGGCCGCTGGCGACGTTGGCGTCGAAACCGACGGTCACCTTGCGGTCGAGCACCACCTGCGACATCTGCTCGACGCGCTGGGTCGTGCCGTTGTAGCCGGTGACACGGCAGAACATGTCGTAGAGCGGCACGGCGGCAAAACTTGCGCCGACCATCGCGCCGACGAAGGTGAGGCAGGCGGCAACGACGACGCCGTTGTTGCGCGGCGTGTTGCGGCTGGTCTGCGGCGATTGTTCGGTCATCGGCTCACCCCTGCATCCCGCCGCCGAACTTGATCAGCGTCACGACGTAAAAGAGGACGACAAGGCCGGCCAGCGCAAAACCGAGCGCGATGTTGCGGCCACGGCGGGATTTCTGTTGCTTGTCGGTCAGCGTGATCTTGTCGATCATGCGGCACCTCCGATCAGCGAAAGCAACGGCGCCACGAAGGCGTCGATCATCAGGGCGGAAAAGATGGCGAAGAGATAAAGGATCGAGAAGGCGAACATCTTCTTCGCCGGCACCATCTTCTGATCGCCATCCGGCATGCGCCAGACGGCGATGGAACAGTACAGGAAGACGGCGCCGAGCAGGCCGGCGAAGACGCCGTATCCGAGGCTCGACCAGCCGGCAAGGGCGGGAACCACGGCAATGACGGCGGTCAACAGCGTGTAGATGAAGATCTGCACCTTGGTGGAGGCTTCGCCGGCGACATTCGGCATCATCGGTACGCCGACGGAGCCGTAGTCACGCATCTTGAACAAAGCGAGCGCCCAGAAGTGCGCCGGGGTCCACAGGAAGATGATGAGGAAAAGCACGATGCTTTCCATCGAGACGCCGCCGGTGACGCAGGCCCAGCCGATCATCGGCGGGAAGGAGCCGGCAGCACCGCCGATGACGATGTTCTGCGGCGTCGAGCGTTTCAGCCACATGGTGTAGACGACGGCGTAGAAGAAGATCGTAAAGGCGAGCAGGCCGGCCGAGAACCAGTTGACCACCAGGCCGAGGATGGCGACCGAGAAGAAGGAGAGCGTCAGGCCGAAGGCGAGCGCCTCGTTCGGCTGGATGCGGCCGCCCGGAATCGGCCGGTTGGCGGTGCGGCTCATGACCGCGTCGATATCGGCGTCGTACCACATGTTGAGCGCGCCCGAGGCGCCGGCTCCGACGGCGATGCAGAGAATGGCGATGAAGCCGAGGACCGGATGGATGTGGCCCGGCGCCAGCACGAGGCCGGCAAAGGCCGTGAAGACGACGAGCGACATCACCCGCGGCTTCAGCAGTTCGAAGAAATCCCGTGCGCCCGCTTCCGAAAGGCGCACGCCGCCATTCGTTCCCAGCGCTTCGTGATCGTCGATGACCGTCATTCAACCCGTCCTGTTTTTATTTGTATCGGCGCCGCGTCTTTTCCGCGGCGCCTTTGTTTTCAAGCTTTGACCAGCGCGCGCGGCTTACTTGATGCGCGGCAGCTGTTCCCACTGGTGGAACGGCGGCGGCGAAGACAGCTGCCATTCCAGCGTGGTCGCACCCTCGCCCCACGGATTGTCGCCGGCGATGCGCTTCTTGGCGAAGGCTTCCCAGACGGCAAAGAGGAAGATCAGCACGCCGATGCCGGAGATGTAGGAGCCGATCGAGGACACGTAGTTCCAGCCGGCAAAGGCATCCGGATAGTCGATATAGCGGCGCGGCATGCCGGCGAGGCCGAGGAAGTGCTGCGGGAAGAACACCAGGTTCACGCCGATGAACATCACCCAGAAGTGCAGCTTGCCGAGGAACTCGGAATACATGTAGCCGCTCATCTTCGGGAACCAGTAGTACCAGGCGGCGAAGATGGCGAACACGGCGCCGAGCGACAGAACGTAGTGGAAGTGAGCCACGACGTAATAGGTGTCATGCAGCGAACGGTCGAGGCCGGCGTTGGCGAGCTGGACTCCCGTAACACCACCGACGGTGAACAGGAAGATGAAGCCGATCGCCCAGACCATGGGGGTGCGGAAGGTGAGCGAACCGCCCCACATCGTAGCAACCCAGGAGAAGATCTTCACGCCGGTCGGAACCGCGATGACCATCGTGGCGAACACGAAGTAACGCTGCGTTTCGAGCGACATGCCGACCGTGTACATGTGGTGCGCCCAGACGATGAAGCCGACGGCGCCGATGGCGACCATGGCGTAGGCCATTCCGAGGTAGCCGAAGATCGGCTTGCGCGAGAAGGTCGAGACGATGTGGCTGATGATGCCGAAGCCGGGCAGGATCAGGATGTACACTTCCGGGTGACCGAAGAACCAGAACAGGTGCTGGAACAGGATCGGGTCGCCGCCGCCTTCAGGATTGAAGAAGGCCGTGCCGAAGTTGCGGTCGGTGAGCAGCATGGTGATGCCGCCTGCCAGAACCGGCAGCGAGAGCAGCAGCAGGAAGGCGGTGATCAGCACGGCCCAGGCAAACAGCGGCATCTTGTGCAGCGTCATGCCGGGAGCGCGCATGTTCAGGATCGTGGTGATGAAGTTGATGGCGCCGAGGATCGACGAGGCGCCCGAGATGTGCAGCGCGAAGATCGCAAGATCGACCGCCGGTCCCGGCATGCCCGATGTCGAGAATGGCGGATAGATCGTCCAGCCGCCGCCGACACCATAGGCACCCGCCGGACCCTCCACGAACATGGATAGAAGCAGAAGCAGGAAGGCCGGAACGATGAGCCAGAACGAGATGTTGTTCATACGCGGGAACGCCATATCCGGCGCGCCGATCATGATCGGCACCATCCAGTTGGCGAAGCCGCCGATCAGCGCCGGCATGACCATGAAGAAGATCATGATCAGGGCGTGAGCGGTGGTGAAGACGTTGAACATGTGCTTGCCGCCGTCGATGGCGGCGTCGCCTTCATAGCCGTAGACCATGGAGGCCAGACCGTGGAAGATCTGGATGCCCGGCTCCTGCAGCTCGGCGCGCATGGCGACCGAAAGCGCGCCGCCGATGATGCCGGCGATGATCGCGAAGATCAGATAGAGCGTGCCGATGTCCTTGTGGTTCGTCGACAGGAACCAGCGCGCGAAGAAGCCGAGCGGCTTGTGCGCGTGGTCATGATGGTCATCGTGACCATGGGAATGATCGTGATGATCGTGCGAATGATCGTGAGCAGACGGTCCAGCCATTGTCCTCACCCCTACCTTACTGTGCGTCGTTTGCTGCAACGTCGACGGACTTCTTGCCGTCCGTTGCCGCCATCAAAGTCTTGTTCGCGCCTGACAGATCCGTGCCAGCCGCCGCGATCCAGGCGTCGTATTTCTCCTGGGAGACGACGCGGATGGCGATCGGCATGAAGGCATGATCCTTGCCGCACAGCTCGGAACACTGGCCGTAGAACAGGCCTTCGCGTTCCGGCTTGAACCAGGTCTCGTTGAGACGGCCGGGCACCGCGTCGATCTTGACGCCGAAGGACGGCATCGCGAAAGCATGGATCACGTCGGTCGGCGCAGCCGTCACCAGGAGGCGAACGACCTTGTTGACCGGCAGGACCATTTCGTTGTCGACGGCGAGCAGGCGCGGATAGACCGACTTGTCTTCCTTGCCGAGGCCGGCGCGATCGGCATCCTTCAGCAGATAGGAATCGAATGCGACGGGCGTTTCCATCTCGTATTCGTAGTTCCACTGCCACTGCGTAGCGGTTGCCTTCAGCGTCAGATCCGGATTCTCAGGGATAGTGAGCTGCGCGGTGAGCAGGTTGAAGGAGGGGATTGCGAGGAAGAGCAGCAGAAGCACCGGACCGACGGTCCAGACGACTTCGATTGCCGTGTTGTGGCTCGTCTTCGACGGCACCGGGTTGGCGCCGGCGCGGAACTTGACGACGACGATGATCAGCAGCAACAGCACGAAGAGCGTGACCGGCACGATGAACCACAGCGTGTACTGCTCGAACCAGCGGATCTCATGCATGATCGACGTCGCTGCGGGCTGCAGCGTCATCTGCCAGTCCAGCGGCTGATCGGCAAAACTGCTGGAAGCAAACAGCAGACAGACCAGACAGGCCAGAACTGCATAAGCTTTATTTTTCACAACGTATCTCCCTCAAGCGCTTGATGTGGATCAAACCCAAACGCAGAATCCTAGCTATTCTTCCGCTTCAAACCACAGTTTGCCCCCCGCCGCAACATCTGTCAAAAAAACCCTGTGCGGCATTTTTGCCCAAATTCAATTTTGGCCCAGATAATACCGTTTTCCTGTGACGCGGTGTTAACTCCTTCCACAATTTCAGGACGATGGGCCAGGGCCTGCAGTCCAATTTCCGCCGCACTGGGCTGGAATTGAAGCAGGCAGGGCTTTTCATTTGACGGCCCGGGCTCCAAAAATGGCAGCAGTGATTCGAATTCTAGAGGTATTCATGGGTTTTCATCCCCTTGCGCGGTCCGGCATGCTGGCCGCCGGCCTGATCGCCGCGATGGCGGCGCCCGTCGCCGCACAGCAGAAAGTCGAGCAGCAGCAGGTCCAGAACCAGACGACGCAGACCCAGCCCGGCACGGTGAAATCCAACCACGGCGCCTGGTCGATCGTCTGCGACCAGCCGGCCGGCGCCAGCGCCGAGCAGTGCGCGCTGATGCAGAACGTGATTGCCGAGGACCGCCCGGAAGTCGGCCTGTCCGTCGTGGTGCTGAAGACCGCCGACCGCAAGTCGCGCATCCTGCGGGTGCTGGCACCGCTCGGCGTGCTCCTCCCCAACGGCCTCGGCCTCAACATCGACGGCAAGGATATCGGCCGCGCCTATTTCGTGCGCTGCTTCTCCGACGGCTGTTATGCGGAAGTGGTGCTTGAGGAAGAACTGCTGAAGACGCTGCGCAGCGGCGCCCAGGCGACCTTCATCGTCTTCCAGTCGCCGGAAGAGGGCATCGGCATCCCCGTCGACCTCAAGGGTTTCGCCTCGGGCTACGACGCCCTGCCGTAACGGCAGGGCTTGTCCCGCCGGCGTCGGGCGCCTACATCGCTGGCGACACATTATATATAACAAGCGGCGGCCGCACGGCGCGGCCCTCTCCATGCCGCGCCGATGGAGCCAGATAGCATGAACACCGATCTCCTCACCCTTTTCGATGCCGACGAGACCACCTTGCGCACGCTCGTCGCCGAGGCGCTGAAAGGCGCAGACGACGGCGAACTGTTCATCGAACACGCCCAGTCCGAAGCGCTGACCTTCGACAACGGCAAGCTCAAGGGCGGCAGCTTCAATACGGAGCAGGGTTTCGGCCTTCGCGCGGTGGCCGGCGAAGCGGTGGGGTATGCCCATGCCGGCGATCTTTCGGTGGCGGCGCTGAAACGCGCTTCGGATGCGGTCGGCGCCGTGACGCGCGGTTATTCCGGCGCCTATTCGGAAGCGCCGCAGCGCACCAACCACAAGCTCTACGGCGAGGAAAACCCGATCGGCGCGCCGACCTTCGAAGAGAAGGTGGCTCTGTTGCAGGAGATCGACGCCTATCTTCGCGCCGACGGCAAGGTGCGGCAGGTGACGGCATCGGTGGCGGCGAGCTGGCAGATGGTCGATATCCTGCGCGCCGACGGCCACCGGGTGCGTGACATCAGGCCGATGACCCGGCTCAACATTTCCGTGGTGGTGGGCGACGGCGACCGGCAGGAAACCGGCTCCTTCGGCACCGGCGGCCGTTTCGGCTTCAACGATTTCCTCACCGCCGCGAGCTGGCGCAAGGGCGCCGACGAGGCGTTGCGCCAGGCGCTGGTCAACCTCGACGCCATCGAGGCGCCGGCCGGCACCATGGACGTGGTGCTCGGCAACGGCTGGCCGGGCGTGATGCTGCACGAGGCGGTCGGCCACGGGCTGGAAGGCGATTTCAACCGCAAGAAGACCTCCGCCTTCGCCGGCCTGCTGGGCGAAATGGTCGCCTCCCCCGGCGTCACCGTCGTCGACGACGGCACGATCGAGAGCCGCCGCGGCTCGATCTCCGTCGACGACGAGGGAACGCCCTCCGGCTACAACGTGCTGATCGACAACGGCAAACTTGTCGGCTACATGCAGGACCGCCAGAACGCCCGCCTGATGGGCATGAAGCCGACCGGCAACGGCCGCCGGCAAGGCTACGCCCATGTGCCGATGCCGCGCATGACCAACACCTACATGCTCTCCGGCGACAAGACGCCGGACGAAATCATCGCCTCGGTGAAGAACGGCATCTATGCCGTCTCCTTCGGCGGCGGACAGGTGGACATCACCTCGGGAAAATTCGTCTTCGGCTGCACCGAGGCCTACATGATCGAGAACGGCAGGATCGGTGCGCCGATCAAGGGCGCCATGCTGATCGGCAACGGCCCGGATTCGATGAAGCGCGTCTCGATGATCGGCAACGACAGCAAGCTCGACACCGGCATCGGCAATTGCGGCAAGGCAGGACAGTGGGTGCCGGTCGGTGTCGGCCAGCCGCACATCCGCATGGACCAGGTTACCGTCGGCGGCACGCGAACCTGATCGTCCGCCGCTTGACGAACCGCCGCCGGCAGATGCAAGCAGGGCCGATCTGAAACGGAAACGCCATGCTGCAGAACCTGTTTGCCGGGACCACCTTCGCTCAACTCGCCTTCCTCGGCATCGCGGCTTTCGTCGCCGGCCTGGCGCGTGGCTTTTCCGGCTTCGGAGCGGCATTGATCTTCATGCCGCTCGCCAGCGCCATCGCCGGCCCCAGGATTGCCGCCCCCTTGCTGCTGGTCATCGATGGTTTCGGTGCGCTCGGCATGATTCCGAATGCGTGGCGTCAGGCGCATAAACGCGACGTGGCTGTCATGGCAGCCGGCGCGGTGATCGGTGTGCCGATGGGGGCGGCCTTCCTCGCTTATGCCGACCCGCTTCTCGTCCGCTGGCTGATCATCGTGCTGGTCATCCTGCTGCTGATGCTGCTCATGTCCGGCTGGCGCTATCACGGCAAACCCTCCGATGCGATAACGGCGGTCGTCGGGCTGGTTGCCGGCCTCTTCAGCGGCACCGCGCAGGCCGGCGGCCCGCCCATCGTCGCCTACTGGCTGGGCGGCGCCATACCTTTCGCCATCGTGCGGGCCAACATCGTTCTCTATTTCGCCGTCTCGACGGTTTTCAGCGTCGTCAGTTATACGATCGGGGGATTGTTCGTCACTGCGATCGTCGCGCCGGCCCTGACCACGGGACCTCTCTACCTGCTGGGCCTCAACCTGGGGTCACGCCTGTTCAACCGCGCCGACGAGCGCCTGTTCCGGCGTGTCTGCTACGGGCTCATCGCCACGGCGGCAATCCTCGGCCTGCCGCTGCTCGATCCGGTACTGCGCTGATGCCCGGGCCCGATTCAGCGATGCTTAACACCCTTGCCGATAGTCTTGCGAAAAATCGGGACAGAGGATCATGGGGCTGAAGCAGAGGGTGCGTGCCGGGCTGAAGCGTGCCGCTATCACCGGCGGCCTCGAAACCGCGTGGCTGCTGAACCGTGCCGGCTTCATGGGCGGTGCGCGCGGGCGCGGCGTCATCTTCACCCTGCATCACGTCCGCCCGAAACAATCCCGCAGTTTCGATCCCAACGCCCATCTCGAAATAACCCCGGATTTCCTCGACCGGGCGATCCGGCAGTTGCGGGCGGACGGCTACGAATTCGTGGCGCTCGACGCGGTTCCGGCGCGGCTGGCGAAGCGCTCGGCGCGGCCCTTCGCCGCCTTCACGCTCGACGACGGCTATCGCAACAATGCCGACCATGCCTTGCCGATATTTGCCGCGCATGGCGTGCCGTTCACGGTGTTCGTCAGCGGCGGCTATGTCGACCGGACCCATACGATGTGGTGGGAGACGGCAGCGGACCTGCTATCGGCCCGGACATCGCTGTCCTTCGATTTCGGCCATGGCGAAGAACGGCTCGACCTTGCAAACAATGCGGCAAAGCAGGCTGCCTTTGCCAGGATCGCGCAGTTCGTCCTTCGCCCCGGTGAGTCCGAAGCCGTTGCGCGGCTGAACCGGATTGCGGCAGAGCATGGTGTCGATGCGCATGCCATCCCCGACGGCGCGACGATGACCGAGGACGAAGTGAAGGCGCTTGCCGCCCATCCCCTCGCCTCGCTCGGGGCGCATACGATCAGCCACCGGGCGCTGGCGCTTCTGGATGAAGACGAGGCGCGGCGGGAAATGGTGGCATCGGCGGAGCGCATCCGGGCGATCACCGGCACGATGCCGACGACATTTGCCTACCCCTACGGCGATCCGCCGGCGGCATCGGCCCGGGAGTTCCGCCTGGCGGAAACGCTCGGCTTCAAGCTCGCGGTGACCACCAATCCGGGCACGCTGTCAGAAGCAGCGCTCGCCGGCCTGACGGCGCTGCCGCGGGTCTCGCTCAACGGTCATTTCCAGAAGCGCCGCTACGTCGCGGCGCTGGCCTCGGGGATTCCGTTCAAGCTGATGGGGCGGGGTTAGGGATACATCCTGACCTTCGACCATGGCCCTTCCGGCGTCTCGCGGCGGAATTCGATTCGGTCATGGAGACGGAACTTGCGGTCGTGCCAGAATTCGATCGAGACCGGCCGGATGCGGAAGCCGGACCAGTGGGCCGGACGCGGAATTTCGCCGATGGCGTAGCGGGCGGTATATTCGGCCACCGCCTTTTCCAGCGCGAACCGGCTTTCCAGCGGGCGTGACTGTTTCGAGGCCCAGGCGCCGATGCGGCTGCCGCGCGGCCGGGTCTGGTAATAGGCGTCGGCCTCGTCGTCGGTGACGATCTCCACAGGCCCGCGCAAGCGAACCTGCCTGCGCAGGGATTTCCAGTGGAAACACATCGCCGCCTTCTTCTGGCCGAGGATTTCCTGGCCCTTCTGGCTTTCGAAATTCGTATAGAAAACAAAGCCGTCCGTATCGAACCCCTTGAGCAGCACCATGCGCACGTTGGGCAGGCCGTCCGCATCGACGGTCGCCAGTGCCACGGCGTTGGGGTCGTTGACCTCGGAGGCCTGTGCCTCGTTCAGCCACGCCTCGAAAAGGGAAAAGGGTTCGCTTACCTCGGTGAAGTCACCGGTTGTTAACGCCTGGTCTGTCATGATAGCTAAAATGCCTCGGACTTTCTTAACCAATGCCCAGGGATTCGCATCCCGGGGTCATCTCAAGGTGACAGACATAGCAAAGTCGAACATCCACACAAAGGGTTTGTGCGCGAGGTTTGGTGTGGCGGCTGTCCTGGCAGCTGCGGCTCTTGGCCTGTCGGGCTGTGTCGGCAACGGGCTCGACCTCTTCGGCTCGAAGGTCGACCAATCGATCTCGACAAGCACCATAACGGACGGCAAGAACAAGGATGCCCTTTCCGACGAAGTGACGGTACGCAACGCCGTGACGTCGGCCGACATGTCCAAGCTCGACGGCAAGCCGCTGGCCTGGGCCAATGCCTCGACCGGCAGCGCCGGTGTCATCAGCACCATCACCGAACAGTCCCAGAACGGCACCGTGTGCCGCGCCTTCGAAACCAGCCGTCATTCCTACGCCGGTGTCGCAAACTTCCAGGGCAAGGCCTGCCTTGCGGGCGACGGCAACTGGCAGCTGCTCAGCTTCCAGGAAAACAGGTAGCCCCTGCCCTGCTGATTCGCGCCGGCGCCACGCGAAATCTTGGGATCGCGTAACCTCCGATTAGTAAGTTGCCGCCATACTCCTTGCGTATGTGCGCCCCCGGCGGCTTTTTTACGCGCCGGGATCGGATTGCACTCGTTGTATTGCGTTTCGGCCCGCCCCAAATGAACAGGTGCGGCGTCGTATAGAGTTGTTAACCGGTGGTGATATGCGCGATCCCTATTCTGTGCTCGGCGTAAAACGGGATGCTGGTGCCGACGAGATCAAGTCTGCCTGGCGGAATATCGCCAAGGCGGTCCATCCCGACCATAATCGTGAAGACCCGAACGCGACCAGGCGGTTCGCCGAAGTCGGGCAGGCCTACGACATCCTCAAGGACCCGAAGAAACGCGGGCGCTACGACGAACGCGTCAAGGCCGCGGAGGCCAAACACCAGGCCCAGACCATCCAGCAGCAGCGCCAGGCGGCCCGCGAGGCCGCCGAAAAGGCCCGTGTGGCCAAGGCCAATGCCGAAAAGATGATGGAGGAGCTTGCCCGCGCGGAAGCCGCCAAGGCCAAGGCGCAGAAGCCTGCGGCCGCGACGGCGGGAGCCACCTCGGGCAGTGCCGGCGCAACGGCCGCATCCGGCGCGTCAGGCCCGGCGGCCGGCGGCCCGGAGACGCCGGAAGACGTCATTTCCCGGATTTTCGGCGCCCAGGCGGCGGCGGCCCATACGGCGACGCAGGCTGCTGCCGCCAGCGTGCTCGGCGACACACAGCCTGCCGCAGAAGCACCGGCGCGAGATGCCGACGACGCGTCCAAGGGATTTGCGACGTCGCTGCCGGCGCAGGCGATCAATCTCGTCAGTTCGCTGGTGCGCCGCATCCGCGGCATCCAGCCCATACCGGAAAAGGCGCCGGACATTGCCGCCATCGCCGCGATCACCATTACCGATCTTCTCAAGGAAAACTGGATCACCGTACCGCTGCCGGAAGGCCGCGAGGCGCGTCTCCGGCTCGAACCCGGCGCCAGCGACGGCCAGGTGATCCGGCTCGCCGGCCAGGGTCTGAAGCTTCAGGGCATGCAGCGCGGCGACGCCTTGGTGACCCTCAAGCTCGATCAGAACGGGCCTTTCCGGGTCGACGGCGCCGATATTCACACGATTCTGCCCGTCAACCTGCAGAACGCCGTGCTCGGCTGCACCGCGATGGCGGATTCGCCGGCCGGTCCTGTCGAGGTGGCCGTGCCCGCCTGGTCGGGTTCCGATCAGGTGATCCGCATTCCGGACGGCGGCTTGCCCAGGGCCGAAGGCGGCCGTGGCGACCTGGTCGTGGAAATCCGGCTGATGTTGTGGGAAAAACCCGACGAAAAGGTCACGGATCTGATGAGAAGCATGCGCGAAGGCCTGTTTTTATGAATATTTCGTGACGTCTGCACCCTTTGTTACGCTCCCTAACAGTTGATGATGGCCCCCGTGCTTGAACCGGGGTGCCGCCTATGTCATAGGCAACATCCATCTGATCTGCGAGGGAGCAAAGCATGGCTGAAGCATCGGGCCTCATGAAGGGCAAGCGCGGCGTCATCATGGGCGTCGCGAACAACCGGTCGATCGCCTGGGGCATTGCCAAGGCCATTCACGCCCAGGGCGGAGAAATCGCCTTTACCTACCAGGGCGAAGCCCTGAAGAAGCGCGTCGAGCCATTGGCTGCCGAACTCGGCGGCGTGCTGGCCGGCCATTGCGACGTCGGCGACGAATCGACCATCGATGCCGTTTTCGCCGAACTGGAACAGCGCTGGGGCACGATCGATTTCGTCGTGCACGCCATCGGCTTCTCCGACAAGGACGAACTGACCGGCCGCTACGTCGACACCTCGGCGGAAAACTTTTCCAAGACGATGCAGATCTCGGTCTATTCGTTCACCTCGGTGGCGCGCCGCGCCGAAAAGCTGATGCCGAACGGCGGCTCGATGCTGACGCTGACCTATTACGGCGCCGAAAAGGTGATGCCGAACTACAACGTCATGGGCGTCGCCAAGGCAGCGCTGGAAGCAAGCGTGAAATATCTCGCCGTCGACCTCGGCCCGAAGAACATCCGCGTCAACGCCATTTCCGCCGGCCCGATCAAGACGCTGGCCGCCTCCGGCATCGGCGACTTCCGCTACATCCTCAAGTGGAACGAATACAACGCGCCGCTGCGCCGCACCGTCACCATTGAGGAAGTCGGCGACGTCGGCCTCTACATGCTCTCGGACCTGTCGCGTTCGGTCACCGGCGAAGTGCACCATGCCGACAGCGGCTACCATGTCGTCGGCATGAAGGCCGTCGACGCGCCGGACATTTCGGTCATCAAGGACTGATACCGTCAACGGAAGGCCTCCCGTGCTCATCTACGTGATCCGCCACGGACAGACGGACTGGAATGCCGAAGCGCGCCTCCAGGGCCAGAAGAACATCCCGCTCAACGATGTCGGGCGCGGCCAGGCGAGCAGCAACGGCGAGACGCTGGCCGGCATCCTCGGAACCGAAGCGGCGGGCTACGATTATGTCGTCAGCCCGCTTTCGCGTGCCCGAGAGACGATGGAACGCATCCGCGACGCCATCGGCCTCCCCCGCGACAATTACCGAATCGACGACCGGCTGATGGAAATCTCCTTCGGTGCCTGGGAGGGTTCGACGCTCAAGGAACTCAAGGCCCATACGCCCGAACGCGTCGCCGCCCGCAAGACGGCGAAATGGGATTTCATCCCACCGGGCGAAGACGCCGAAAGCTACGAGATCCTGTCCTGGCGTGTCGGTTCCTGGCTGTTGTCGGTGGATCGGCCGACGGTCTGTGTCAGCCATGGCGGCGTCATTCGCAGCCTGTTCCGGCTGGTCGGCGACACGCCGAAGGAAGAAGCCGCCGAAATCGCCATCCCCCAGGACCGAATCCTGAAGGTGGACCGCGACCGCCGCATCATCGCGTGGATCTGACCCCGAACGCAATTGCGGGCACGCAACCGCTGCGCAATCTTGCCGGAATTGCTTTAACCCGGCTCATGAACGGAAACTTACTGAACGACTTCCAGATCGTTGATGACGCGCCGGCCGTCGACTTCGGTGTAGAAGACGATCACTTTCACGCCCGCTGCCAGCCCCTCGAAATTGAACTCCTCGGGCGCCTGGTAGATCTTGCCGTCGTCGAGCGTCAGGCTGAGGTTGCCCATATCGACCTTCTTGATCGTCGCCTCGACATCGGCGCTTTCCGCAAAACCCTTCAAGGGGGAAAGGAAGCTGGCGGTTGCCAGGAGAGCCGCGATCATCAGACGCATTTTGCGGGACCTGCTGTGAAACATGGAAAGGATTTTCTGAAACAAGATTAGCCCCTCGAATGTGGCAAAATTTGCCCTGAAACGTGACAATTGCGGCCCAATTGATGAACGGAAAATTTGCCGTTATCAAGGGGCTGGGCGCTTGCAAAGTATTCGGCCGGATTCGGTGGCGTTATCCGGCGGTTAACGTAAACAACCGCGCATCGTTGCCCGTCCCGCAAAGGCCAATCCTAAATTAACGTTCTCCACTTTATCCTCATGTTCTAAAATGAAAGGGATGCGGCCATTTGACGTCTTGGAGTTTGCCTTTTCGCGGGAAAGATGGCCGCCTCACGGATACTCGCCTCTCCGTCGTCGCCGCCATGCTCGTCGCCGCGATGGTCATGACGCTGGGTTTCATCCTCGACCGGCAGAACCAGGCCTTCTATCTCCGCGAGATGCACATCCGCACGGAAAACGATGCGGCCCTGATCCATGCCCGGATGATGGGACAGATCAACACCGACTTTGCCCTGGTCCGCAACCTTGCCAACACGATCAGCGCCGCCGGGGCAATCCATCCGGAACTGGACACGCAGATCGAACGGCTGCTGCTGCAGAACCCGCATCTTTCCAGCATCGCCTTAGCGCCGGGCTTCATCGTTGAAGACGTGTTCCCCGCGGACGAAGGGCGTTCGCGCATCGGCCAGGACGTGCGCGGCGAACTGCTGCTGAAGCCGTCCGACGTGCGCGGTTCCGACCGCTTCGCCGCAAAATTCTACGGACCGGTGCTGACGGCCCGCGGTGCGGGCGGCTTCGTCATTCTTTATCCGGTCGTCAGCAGCGACCAGGGCAGCCACAAGCTCTGGGGCGCGATCGAAGCCGTCATCGATGAAGACAGGTTCTACGAGGCGACGGGGCTGCGCCCCATCCGGAACAGCGAAAACCAGGAGCGTTACCCGCATCTCGACAGGCTGTCGCTTGCCGTCCGCGACCTTTCCCTGCCGGCCCTCAACAGCATGCCCTTCTTCGGCGATGCCGCCGTGCTGGATGAACAACCCGTGCGCCGCAAGATCGGCTTTCCCGGCGGCACCTGGGAACTGGCGGCGGTCCCTTCCGCCGGCTGGAATGCGCCGCCGCCGAACCAGACCTTCCTGCGGGTCGCCATCATCTTTGCCGGCGGCATCATCATTTTCCCCGTCTTCATGTCGAGCCTGCTGATTTTCGAACGCAGCCAGAACGTCAAGACGCTGGAGAAACGCGAGACGCAACTCAGCGAACTGTCGCAACGCCTCGACCTGGCGCTGGAATCATCGCAGATCGGCATCTGGGAAATGGGCAGCGACGGCACGCAGCTTTTCTGGGACGACCGGGCCGCGCAGCTGCACGGCCACCTGCCCTCGAACCGTTGCTACAAGCTGGCGGACTGGATCGCCGTGGTCCATCCCGACGACCGGCCTGCCGCCGAAGCGCATTTCTTCAACTGCTCGATCGTCGGCAACACCGCCAGCGTCCAGTACCGCGTCATCTTCGAGAACGGTTTCGAACGCTACCTCCGTTCGGTCGGCTCGCACTACAAGGGGGCCAGCGGCACGCAGACCATCGGCATCGTCTGGGACGTCACCGGCGACGTGCTGATGAACGACGACCTGCGACACGCCAAGGAAACCAGCGATCTCAAGAATGCCGAACTGGAGCTGGCGCTGATGGAGCTTTCCAGCCGCGAGCAGCTGCTGGAAGAGCTCTCCCGCAAACTGAGCCTGGCGCTCGATTCCTATCGCTGCGGCATCTGGGAAGTCGATCTCGATACGAAGACCGAGATCTGGGACGACCGCATGCATCAGCTCTACGGCCTGCCCTACAGCACCGAGCCGATGACCTCCGAGCGCTGGCTTTCGCTCATGCATCCCGAAGACCACGCCGCCGCCAAGGCCAGCGAAAGCGACTTCGCCAACCACGACATGTCGGAGCCGCTGGTGGTCCGCGCCATCCATCCGGACGGCTCGCTGCACTACATCCGCTCGATTGGCAAGCTGCACACCGGCAAGGACGGCAGGCGCAGGATCATCGGCATCGCCTTCGACATCACCACCGATGCCCTGCTGACGGCGGAACTGAAATCGGCCAAGGCCGAGGCGGACATGCGCAACATCGAGCTGCAATTCGCCAAGAACTGCATCGAGCACAATTCGCTGCACGACCCGCTGACCATGCTCGGCAACCGCCGCAAGCTCGACGTCGAGCTCGACGCGCTGTGCCGGCGCAGCGCCGAAACGCCGCAAAAGCTATCGCTGCTGCATATCGACCTCGACCGTTTCAAGCAGATCAACGATACGCTCGGCCATGCCGCCGGCGACGCGATGCTTGTCCATGCGGCAAAGATCCTGGAAGCCAACATCCGCCAGGGGGACCTCGTGGCCCGCATCGGCGGCGACGAATTCGTCATCGTCGTCCACGACAGCTGCGATCCCGAGCGCATGGCGGCTCTGGCCGGGCGCATCCTCGAGGCGATGCGTCAGCCGGTGATCTTCGAGGGCGCCTCCTGCCGCTGCGGCGTTTCCATCGGCATCGCCCAGGCGGACGGCATGAACATCGACACGCGGCAATTGCTGGTCAATGCCGACATCGCCCTCTACCGCGCCAAGGCGACGGGGCGGAACTGCTACGAGTTCTTCACCCAGAACCTGCAGGCCGAGGTCATCACCACCAAGCGCATCGCCGACGAAATCCTCGCCGGGCTGGAAAACGACGAGTTCACCGCCTGGTACCAGCCGCAATTCTGCGCCAGGACGATGGAACTGACCGGCGTCGAGGCGCTGGTGCGCTGGAACCATCCGAACCAGGGCGTGCTCACCCCGGATCGTTTTCTCAAGATTGCCGACGAACTCAACGTCGTGCAGATGTTCGACCGCATCGTTCTCGAAAAGGCGCTGCAGGACAAGATGCGCTGGGCGGCGCGCGGCATCGTCGTGCCGAAGGTATCCGTCAACGTCTCCTCGCGCCGGCTGAACGACGAAACCCTGTTCGAGACGCTGACGACACTGGCCATCGTCCCCGGCGAAATCTCCTTCGAACTGATCGAGTCGATCTTCCTCGACGAGAGCGACACCGTCGTCTCGCACAATCTCGAACGCATCAAATCGCTGGGCATCGATATCGAGATCGACGATTTCGGCACCGGCCATACCTCGATCGTCAGCCTGCTCAAGCTGCGGCCGAAACGGCTGAAGATCGACCGGCAGCTGGTGCAGCCGATCCTGGAATCACAGCAGGAGCGCGCCCTGGTGCGCTCGATCATCGAGATCGCCCATTCGCTGGATGTCGATACGGTTGCCGAAGGCGTGGAAACATTCGAGCATGCCGCCATGCTGCGCGAGCTCGGCTGCGACCTGCTGCAGGGCTACGCCTTCTCCAAGCCGCGGTCCTTCGAGGATTTCTGCACGATGGTCCAGGCAGCGGAGTGGCGCAAGGTTTCCTGATGCCTCCTGAGCGCGGGAGAAAGAAAGGCTTTTCTCTTAGAGCATTTCCGCTTTTCTCCGAAAAACGAAAATGCTCTATATCTTTGTTTCTACGCAATTCTGGACGCAAAACCGCTCCGCACTTTTGCTGGAATTGCTCTAGCCGCATTTTCGACGACAGCGCCGCGCGCCAATGACGCGCTCGCGTTCGCTGTAGCGCTTTATACCTGCTGCATAATTTTATCCCCAAACCGATATCGGTTTGGGGAATTATGCAGTATGAGTGTGCCGCTCCTTTCCTGCGGCGCGGCAGGCGTTTTTCGCCGCCCGCGCGCTATCAATCGGTCGGTTTCATGTCACACAATACCTTCGGTCATCTCTTCCGCGTCACCACCTGGGGGGAAAGCCACGGGCCGGCGCTCGGTTGCGTGGTCGACGGCTGCCCTCCCGGCATCCGCTTCCGGCTGGAGGAACTGCAGGCCTGGCTGGACAAGCGCAAGCCCGGCCAGTCGCGTTTCGTCACCCAGCGGCGCGAGGACGACCTGGTCAAGGTGCTCTCCGGCGTGATGTCCGACGACGACGGCGAGACGATGATCACCACCGGCACGCCGGTGTCGATGCTGATCGAGAACACCGACCAGCGCTCCAAGGATTACGGCGAGATCGCCCGCCGCTACCGGCCGGGCCATGCCGACTATGCCTATGACGTCAAATACGGCATTCGCGACTATCGCGGCGGCGGCCGCTCCTCGGCGCGCGAGACGGCGGCGCGTGTCGCCGCCGGCGGCCTTGCCCGCAAGGTGGTGCCCGGCGTCACCGTGCGTGCGGCGCTGGTGCAGATCGGCAAGCACAGGATCAACCGCGCCAACTGGGACTGGGCCCAGGTCGACCAGAACCCGTTCTTTGCGCCCGACGCCGCGATCGTGCCGGTCTGGGAAGACTATCTCGACGGCATCCGCAAGGCCGGGTCCTCGATCGGCGCCGTCGTCGAGGTGATCGCCGAAGGCGTGCCGGCCGGTCTCGGCGCGCCGATCTACGGCAAGCTGGACCAGGATATCGCCAGCCTGCTGATGTCGATCAATGCCGTCAAGGGCGTCGAGATCGGCGAGGGTTTTGCCGCCGCCGAACTGACCGGCGAGGACAACGCCGACGAAATGCGCATGGGCAACGACGGCAAGCCGCTGTTCCTCTCCAACCATGCCGGTGGCATCCTGGGCGGCATTTCCACCGGCCAGCCGCTGGTGGCCCGTTTCGCCATCAAGCCGACCTCGTCGATCCTGACCGAACGCCAGTCGATCGATGCCGACGGCAACAATGTCGATGTGCGCACCAAGGGCCGCCACGATCCCTGCGTCGGCATCCGCGCCGTGCCGATCGGCGAAGCAATGGTCGCCTGCGCCATCGCGGATCATTATCTCAGGGATCGCGGCCAGACCGGCCGTGTGCGGTAAGGGTTCGACAAGGCCTGCCGGTTGCAGAAGCGTTGCCGCGCATGGATTTTTCGTGTACGAATAATCCATGCGGATCGTCTGGGACGAACACAAGCGGCTTGCCAACATCGAGAAGCATGGCCTCGATTTTGCCGATGTCGTTTTCTTTCAATGGGAAACGGCCGTTCTCGAACGAAGCCATTCGGGCCGCGTAAAAGCCGTCGGTTATTTCGAGGACGGCACTGTCGTCGTGATCTTTGCGGAGCTCGGCTCGGAAGCGATTTCCATCATCAGTTTCCGGCAAGCGAATGCCAAGGAAAGAGGAGTTCTCAAATGGCGATAAAACGTGCTGTCCAGAAGGAATTCCGACCGGGGCGCGGCTATACGAAAGAGGATTGGGATGCCGTCGACAGCCCGCCTCTGACCGACGAAGAGCTTGCGGCGATGCGCCCGGCGCGGGACGTATTTCCCCCGGAATTTTTTGAAGCGATGGAAAAAGCCGCAGCTGCCGCCCGCGGCCGCCCCAAGGTCGATGCGCCTAAGGTGGCCGTGACCTTGCGGCTCGATCCGGACGTGCTCGAAAAATTCAAGGCCTCCGGCAAGAACTGGCGCAGCGTCATGGCCGAGGAACTGCGCAAGGCGGCAGGGCTGTAAAGCATGTCGCGCAAAAGTGTGCAGCGGTTTTGCGAAAACGACATGCGAAAACAAAGAGCTAAAGCGTGAGAGCGAATCTGGAGGATCGCGACACGATTTAGCCGGCCGTCGCCTTATCCCTGCCAGCCGTCGAGATATCGCACGCTCTCCAGGCCGGAGAAGCGGGCGAGACGGGAGAGTTCCGCCTCCAGTTTCTCCAATCGGCCGGACGAGGCCCGCACGCCCTTCTCCCACCACAGGCGCTTGACATCCAGCGTGCCGCGCTTGCGGTCGGCCTTCATGTCGATGCGGCCGACGAAACGGTCGCCTTCGAGCAGCGGGAAGACGTAATAGCCATATTCCCGCTTCGGTTCCGGCACGAAGACTTCGATGCGGTAGAAGAAGCCGAAAAGGCGTTCGGTGCGGTTGCGGTCGCGGATCAGCGGGTCGAAGGGGCTGAGCACACGCAGGCGCGCGGGCGGTTCGGGCAGGTCGGTTATCTCGTCCGGAAACGCCGCGAAAGCCAGCGAAACCCGCGGCTTGCCGCCATCGATCGGCTCGACGGACACCTCCAGCAGTTCGTCCCTGCGCGCCGCCGCCCAGTCCTTGACCTCCTGCGGCGACAGCAGGTCCCAGAAAGCGGCGATTTCCCCCGTCGTGGCATAACCCAGCCGCTGCAGGGCGCTGCGGCAGGCCCAATCGACGAAATCCTCGCTGCCGACCTCCGGATGGTAATGGTGCGCCGGCAGCACGCGCTCGGCGAGATCGTAGACCTTCTGGAAATTCTGCCGGCCGGCGATGGCGAGCTTGCCGGTGTGCCAGAAATATTCGAGCGCCGTCTTGTTGGGATGCCAGTTCCACCAGCCGCCGGACTTGTGGTCCTCGACCTTGACGTCGCGCGACATCGTCGCGCCGTTCTCGGCGATCCGCCGGATGGTCTCCTCGAAGGTGCTGTCGAACCCCTCCCCCTGCCACTTCGCCCAGCGCTGGCGCAGGATCGGCTCGCGGCGGACGAAGCGATGTTTCCAGTAGCGGAAGAAGGCCGACGGGATGATCGAGGCGTCGTGGGTCCAGTGCTCGAACAGATCGCCGTCCGTTTCCAGGAGTTCGGTCAGATGCTGGCGGCGATAGGTCTGGTTGCGGGCAAACAGGATCAGGTGATGCGCCCGCTCGACCGTCTGGATGCTGTCGACCTGCACGAAGCCGAGATCCGCAATCAGGGCCAGCAGCCCGGCCTTGTCGAGGCTGCGGTTCGGCGGCTGGCAAAGCCCCTGCCTTGCCATGAAGATCCTGCGGGCTTCGCGATTGGAAAGAAGAATCGTCATGCACAAACCATAGGCTTTTATTCCCAAGTTTCAATCCGCCTCGCCATTCTAGATGTTTCCAAAAACGTCCGGCTTCGGTTATAGAACGGCGACGTTTTTGCGAGGACATGACTTGGACATCCGCTTTCAGGACGCCGGCGCCGCTTTTGCGGGGAAAACGGCGCTACAGCCGCTTACGGTGACGCTCCATGAAAGGCGGATCGGCATCATCGGCCTCAACGGCTCGGGAAAGACGACGTTCGCGCGGATGATCAACGGCCTCGTCACACCCTCGACGGGCAAGGTGACCGTCGGCGGGCTGGATACGGTGAAGGATGCCAAGGCCGTGCTCGGCAAGGTGGGCTTCATCTTCCAGAACCCGCAGAACCAGATCATCCTGCCGATCATCCGCGAAGACATCGCCTTCGGCCTGAAGAACCGCGGCCTTTCGAAATCGGAGATCGCTGCTGCGGTGGATGCCGTGCTGGTGCGGCTGGACATCGCCCATCTCGCCGGCCGCCGGGCCCACGAGCTTTCCGGCGGCGAGTTGCAGCTTGCAGCCCTAGCCGCCGTGCTGGCGACGGGGCCGGACGTGCTGATCCTCGACGAGCCGACCAACCAGCTCGACCTGAAGAACCGGGCGCGGGTCGAAAAGACCATCGCCGGTCTCAAGGAAACGACGATCGTCATCAGCCACGACCTGGCATTGATCGAGAATTTCGACCGGGTGCTGCTGTTCGACGGCGGCAGGCTTGTGGCCGACGGGCGCCCGTCGGAAACGATCGTCCGTTACCGAGAGCTCGCCGCCGCGTGAAATCGCTCTACGTCGAAACCAACACCATCCTGCACCGGCTCTCGCCGCGGACAAAACTCGTTGCGCTCGCGGCCATCAGCGTCGCGCTGTTTTTCACACGCTCCTACGTGCTGCTGGCGGCAGCGGCAGCAGCGGGAGCATTTTCCTATCTGCTGGTCGGCCTGCCGATCCGGGAAGCGCTTCGACGGCTGTTGCCGGTCTTCGCCACCATTGCCGCCGTCGCAGTCTTCAACTTCGCCTTCAACTCGGCCGAAGAGGCGATCGTCATGCTGCTGCGGCTGACCACGCTGATGCTGTTTGCGGCAACGGTGACCGCCACCGTCACGGTCGCAAGCTTCATCGACGAAATAACCGCCCTTGCCCGGCCGCTGGAACGGCTGGGTGTCGTACGGGCCGCCGACATCGGGCTGGCGGCGGGGCTGGTGATTCGTTTCGTGCCGGAGATCCTCGACCGCTATGCGGCCATCCGCGAAGCGCATGCCGCCAGAGGCCTCAAGGTGGGTTTTCTGACGGTTTTGGCGCCGCTGATCATTCTCACTCTGCGCGATGCCGACAATATCGCCGCCGCCATTGACGCACGCGGCTTTCGGCGGCAATAGTCGAGGATGGAATTCGTCTGCAGGAGACGTCAATGAGCACCCGAAACCTTGTTCTGTCGTCCCTTTTTGCCGCCATCATCGTCGCGCTCGGCATGCTGCCGCCGATCTATCTGGCGGTGTTTGCCGTGCCGATCACCGCCCAGTCTCTCGGTGTCATGATGGCCGGGACGGTTCTCGGCGCCTACCGTGCCGGCGCCGCCGTTCTGATCGTGCTGGTCCTCGTCGCCATCGGCCTGCCGGTGCTGTCGGGCGGCCGCGGCGGACTGGCGGTGTTTGCCGGACCGACGGCAGGTTTCCTGCTCGGCTGGCTGGTTGGCGCCGTCGTCACCGGTTACCTGTCGGAAAAACTCGTGAACGCCGAACAGTCGGGACTGGTGCAGACGGTCAGCTTCTTCCTCGCCTGCTTCATCGGCGGCGTCGTCACCGTCTACTTCTTCGGCATCCTCTATCTCGGCATCGTCGGCGGCACCGGAATTTCCAAGGCCTTCCTCGGCTCCCTTGCCTTCGTTCCGGGCGACATCTTCAAGGCCGTGATCGCGGCTCTGGCCGGCAGGGCTGTCATGGCCGGTTATCCGCTGCTGCCGCAGCGCGCCTGAGGGCCAAGGGGCCTTACGGCAGGAACTGGTAGAGCCAGTCGCGGATTTCTTCCGGCAACGGCGCGGGTTCGCGGCTTTCCGGATCGGCGGCCATCCATGTCATCTCGACATCGGCGGCAAGCTCTTTTTCGACCTCGATCAGCACGTTGAACCCGACCGAACGGCCGCCGATCTTGTCGATGCGCACCGTCAGCCGGGCAATCTCGTCAAGCTTCAAACCGCGGTGATAACCGCATTCCACCTTGCGAACGACAAACAGCGGTTCGTCTTCGACCCGAGGCCGGTGACGCCAGAATTGCAACAGTGCCGCTTCCGCATAGGCCAGATAGGCATGGCTGTGCAGGAAGCCGTGCATGTCGATATCCCGGTAGGCGACCTGCACTTCCGATATGTCTATGCGTCCCGTTTCTGCCATTGCCTGCCCCCAAAATACCTGCAATCATCTCCCCGGACGCGTCCCCAGTCCGGGAAGAAACATGCTTTATGCTTTAGAATTCATCTAAGGCATTTTTCTCACCCTGGAACAAGCGGCATTGCCCCGCCATCCGTTCCGTTGCGGCAAGATCTCCTGTTGAAAAGCGGCGATTTCCGCCCCATCTGCTGGACAGAAGGCGGCCTGCGCTTCAATCCTTGCCGCAAAGGAACCCGGCATGACGACGCGTCTCTACGAACATCCCGTTTTTCTGGAGCACAACACGCCCCCCGGCCACCCGGAGCGCGCCGACAGGCTGCGCTCGCTCAACATCGCCCTGGAGCATGCCAATTTTTCCGGCCTGCAGCGCCACCAGGCGCCGCAGGCCAATGAGGATGCCGTGCTGCTGGCGCATCCGGAGGAACATCTCTTCTCCGTCATGCGCGCCGTGCCGGAAGAGGAGGACGAGATCAACCAGATCGAGTCCGACACCTATGCCAGCCAGAAAAGCCTGCAGGCGGCACTGACCGGCATTGGCGGCGCCATGGCGGCGGTCGATGACGTGTTTGCCGGCAGGGCGGACAATGTCTTCGTCGCCAGCCGGCCGCCGGGGCACCATGCCGAGCGCAGCCGCGCCATGGGGTTCTGCCTGTTCAACACCATCGCCATCGCCGCCCGGCATGCCCGCAAGGCGCACGGTGCCGAACGGGTCGCCATCGTCGATTGGGACGTGCATCATGGCAACGGCACGCAGGATATTTTCTGGGACGATCCAGACGTGCTGTTCTGCTCCACCCACCAGATGCCGCTCTATCCCGGCACCGGCAGGAAGGACGAAGAGGGCGCAAGCGGCAACATCGTCAACGCGCCGCTTTCCGCCAATGACGGCAGCGACCATTTTCGCGAGGCGTTCAAATCGCGCGTGCTGCCGGCGCTCAAGGATTTTTCGCCCGATCTCATCCTGATCTCCGCCGGCTTCGACGCGCATCACCGCGATCCGCTGGCGCAGATCAATCTGGTCGGCGAGGATTTCGACTGGGCGACCGGGCGGCTGATGGAGATCGCCGACAGGACGGCGGGCAACCGCATTGTCAGCATCCTCGAGGGCGGCTACGACCTGGAAGGACTGGCGGAATCCGCCGGTTTGCATATTTCACGTTTGATGAGAGGTTGACGATGAGCGAGAGCACCCCACTGGCCGAGGTTTCCGGCTATACATTCGAAAAGGCGGTAGCCGAGCTCGAAAGCATCGTTCAGCGCCTGGAGCGCGGCGACGTGGCGCTCGACGAGTCCATCGCCATCTACGAGCGCGGCGAAGCCTTGAAGAAGCATTGCGAGACGCTGCTGAACGCGGCGGAGAACCGCATCGAGAAGATCCGTCTCGACCGCGCCGGCAAGCCGCAGGGCGTCGAGGCACTCGACGGGGAATAAGAAAAGGTTTTGGGGGCCGGATGCGGGTGGAGCCCCATCCATGACGGGGAGACTGCAATCATGACGGACAGGCTGAAAGGAAAGGTCGCCATCGTTTCCGGCGGCGCGACCGGGATGGGCGGGGCAGCGTCGAAGCTGTTTGCCGCCGAGGGCGCAAAGCTGGCGATCATCGACCGCAATGCCGACGCCGCCGCAGAGACCGTCAAGGCGATCCGCGATGCCGGTGGCGACGCCGATTTCTGGACGGCCGACGTCTCCGACGAGGGCGCGGTCAACGCGGCCGTCGCCGGCGTCCAGGCACGCTACGGCGCCGTCAACGTGCTGTTCAACCATGCCGGCACCATCGTCATCAAGCCGTTCCTCGAAACGACGGTCGAGGAATGGGACTGGCTGCATGCGGTCAATGTCCGCTCGATGTTCCTGATGACCAAGGCGGTTCTTCCCAAGATGATCGAGGCCGGCGGCGGCTCGATCGTCTGCACCTCTTCCATCTCCGCCGTCGCGGCAACGCCGATGGAAGTGCTCTACGACACGACCAAGGGCGCCGTGCACATGTTTGCCCGGGCGATCGCGGTGGAATTCAGGGACCGCAACATCCGCTGCAATGCCGTCTGCCCCGGCTTCATCCGCACGCCGCACGGGCTGCGGGAAGTCGCCGAACTGCAGGCGCATGGCGTCGACGTCTCCGACGCGGCGATCGCTGCCCAGCAGGGTCGGATCGGCGAGCCCGAAGACGTGGCACGCGCGGCGCTGTATCTCGCCAGCGACGAGTCGAGCTTCGTGAACGGCGCCCATCTGTTCGTCGACAACGGCTTCACGGCGATCTGAACCGGCGAGGCTTTCGCTGCGCGCCGCAGGGGCCTATGCTCGGCTGAGGCGCTTGCGACAGGAGACCATGCCATGTCCTTTTTCCCCGGAACTGATCCCGTTGCCGGCGATGCCTTTGCCTGCGATGCCATCGAGCAGCTGATCATCCCGCGTTCGAGCGATATCGGCGGCTTCGCGGTCAGGCGCGCCCTGCCGACCTCGCGCCGTCGGCTGGTCGGGCCGTTCATCTTCTTCGACCGCATGGGGCCGGCGGTGCTGCGCGCCGGCGAGGCGCTGGACGTCAAGCCGCATCCGCATATCGGGCTGTCCACCGTCACCTATCTGTTCGACGGCGAGATCAAGCATCGCGACAGCCTCGGCACCGAACTCGTCATCCGTCCCGGCGACATCAACCTGATGACGGCCGGCCGCGGCATCGTCCATTCCGAACGCACGCCGGAAAACCTGCGCGGCCATCCGCTGTCGATGTCGGGGCTGCAGACCTGGCTCGCCCTGCCGGACCGGATGGAGGAAATGGCGCCCGCCTTCGCCCACACCGCCAGAGCCGAGATGCCGCTGATCGACATCGATGGCGCCAGCGGCCGCGTGGTGATCGGCAGCTTCGAGGGCCTGTCGTCGCCGGTGGCGGCCTTTACCGATACGCTCTATGTCGACCTGACGCTGACGCCGGGATCGCGTTTCCCCTTCCCGGCCGTGCATGAGGAGCGGGCGATCTACATCCTCTCCGGTTCGCTCGTCGTCGCCGGCGATCGTTTTGCCGCCGACCAGCTGCTGGTCTTCCGGCCGGGCGACGACATCACCCTGGAGGGTGGCGAGGAAGGCTGTCATATCATGCTGTTCGGCGGCGCGGCGCTGTCGTCGAAACGCTATATCTGGTGGAATTTCGTCTCCTCCTCGAAGGAGCGCATCGAACAGGCGAAGGAGGAGTGGCGCACCGGCCGTTTCGACATCGTGCCGGGCGACGAGGAAGAATTCGTGCCGTTGCCGCAGAGTTGACCGCCTTTCGACCACAAAAACATGACTTGTTGAAACCTGGCGCTTTTGCCACAGATAGTTTTGCAGTATGGCGGCATGCCTGCCAAAACACCAAGAAGAGGCGATCGCCCGTGACAAAACTTCCCGAGACTCCGCTTTTGAACCAGGTCGACCTGCCCGTGGACCTCAGAAAGCTGGATGATCGTGATCTGCCGCAACTCGCCCGCGAGCTTCGCGACGAGATGATCGATGCGGTGTCGAGCACGGGTGGCCATCTCGGCGCCGGCCTCGGCGTGGTGGAACTGACCATCGCCATCCACAAGGTGTTCAACACGCCGGACGACCGGCTGATCTTCGACGTCGGCCACCAGTGTTATCCGCACAAGATCCTCACCGGCCGGCGCGACCGCATCCGCACACTGCGCCAGGAAGGCGGCCTCTCCGGCTTCACCCGCCGGGCGGAAAGCGAATACGACCCGTTTGGCGCCGCGCACTCCTCCACCTCGATTTCCGCCGGTCTCGGCATGGCGGTGGCGGCCGAACTCAGCCAGACCGACCGCCGCGTCATCGCCGTCATCGGCGACGGCGCCATGTCGGCCGGCATGGCCTACGAGGCGCTGAACAATGCCGGCGCGCTGGATGCCCGGCTGATCGTCATCCTCAACGACAACGACATGTCGATCGCGCCGCCGACGGGCGCGATGAGCGCCTATCTCGCCCGCCTCGCCTCCGGCCGCACCTATATGGGCTTTCGCGAGCTCGGCAAGAAGCTGACGGCCTATCTCGGCAAGAACATCGACCGGGCGATTACCCGCGCCGTCGAGCATGCCCGCGGCTACGTCACCGGCGGCACCATGTTCGAGGAGATGGGTTTTTACCACATCGGCCCGATCGACGGCCATTCCTTCGACCATCTGCTGCCGGTGCTGCGCAACGTGCGCGACCACCAGCAGGGGCCGGTGCTGATCCATGTCGTCACCCAGAAGGGCAAGGGATACGCGCCGGCGGAAGCCGCCGCCGACAAATATCACGGCGTCAACAAGTTCGACGTCATCACCGGCGCGCAGGCGAAGGCCAAGCCGAATGCGCCCGCCTATACCTCCGTCTTCGCCGAGGCGCTGGTCGAGGAAGCCCGCCATGACGAAAAGATCATCGGCGTCACCGCCGCCATGCCCTCCGGCACCGGGCTCGACAAGCTGGCCGAGCTGTTTCCCGCCCGCTGCTTCGACGTCGGCATCGCCGAGCAGCATGCGGTGACCTTTGCCGCCGGCCTTGCCGCCGAAGGCTACAAGCCGTTTGCGGCGCTTTATTCCACCTTCCTGCAGCGCGCCTATGACCAAGTGGTGCACGACGTGGCGATCCAGGGCCTGCCGGTGCGTTTCCCCATCGACCGCGCCGGTTTCGTCGGCGCCGACGGACCGACGCATGCCGGCTCCTTCGACACCACCTTCCTCGCCTCCCTGCCCGGTTTCGTCGTCATGGCGGCGGCCGACGAGGCGGAGCTGAAGCACATGGTGCGCACCGCGGCCGCCTATGACGAAGGCCCGATCTCCTTCCGCTACCCGCGCGGCGAGGGCGTCGGCGTCGAGATGCCGGTGCGCGGCGAAATCCTCGAAATCGGCAAGGGCCGAGTGATGAAGCAGGGCACGACGGTTGCCCTGCTCTCCTTCGGCACGCGGCTGGCGGAATGTCTGCTGGCGGCCGAGGACCTCGATGCTGCCGGCCTTTCCACCACCGTCGCCGACGCGCGCTTTGCCAAGCCGCTGGATGCCGATCTCATCCGCCAGCTCGCCCGCCATCATCAGGTGCTGGTGACGGTGGAAGAAGGCTCGATCGGCGGTTTCGGCGCGCAGGTGATGCAGTTGCTCGCCACCGAAGGGCTGCTCGACAACGGGCTGAAGATCCGGCCGCTGGTGTTGCCGGACAACTGGATGGAACAGGCCAAACCGGAAGCCATGTACGCCAAGGCGGGCCTCGACCGCGCCGGCATCGTCTCGACGGTGTTCCGGGCGCTTGGGCAGAAGCAGATCGAGGTCGGCGCCGCGGGGTAATCCGCGTGCGTGAGCACGTGTTCTCATAGAGATGGGACGGTGCTGCATATCCCCTTCTCCCCAGCGGGGAAAAGGGGACGGCTAACCCAAGCCCTTACGGCTGCAGGGTGTTATCCACCTTTGCCAAGAGCAGGATATCGAGATCCTTTTCCGGGAAAAAATCCTCGGCGGTCATCTCGAAGCTGGTCGGGCCAACCTTCTTCACGCCGGTGCCGCAGAAGCTGACGTAGTTTTCCGACCTGCCCTTGTCGACGGTCAGCTTGAACTTCTTGATGGTGCCGCCCCAGTTGGCGCCGGTCTTCAGCACGTAGGAAATCCAGTTTTCCATGAAGTAGGGCTTGCCGCTCGCCATCGCCTCGTTCGACTGCCTGGCGATCTTGACCATGGCGTCGTCGATGCAGAAACGCTTGACATATTCCTCGTAGCGCTCGCCCTTGCCCTCGTTGTTTTCGTCGAGATAGGTGGTCGCCACCGTGCCGCCGACGCTCGGCTTGTAGGTGTGGGCGACCTTGATCCTCGAATGCGCCGGGAACGTCGTGCGCCACCAGTAGACCGAGCTCATCGTCCACAGCGCCGAGGTATCGCGCTGCATGCCTTCACCGGCATCGTAGCTCGAATCCATGGCAATGCCACGGTCGAAGAAATCCTGGCGCACGTCGTCGGCCAAGGCGTTCAGCGCCTTGTTGGTCGCTTCGCTCAAGGGCAGCAGCGGGATCTTGTGGGCGATCAGGTCGCCGGTGATGTCGACGCCGTTGGCAGTGGCGCGCTGCTGCAGTTCCGGCGTGATCGACTTGCCGTCCTGGCTGACGGTGAAGCCCAGCATGTTGTCGGAGTTCGGGTCGTAGACGGCGACGTTCTGACCCGGCCCGCCGGTGACCTCCGGCATCGGGAAGGCGACGACGGTGTGGATGTCGCGGTCGGTATCGTTGGCGAAGACATAGTTCACCCGCACCTCGGCCGGCGAGATGAACAGGTCCTCCTCCTCCATGGTGACATCAAGCGTCTCGACATAGATGATGCCGCCGGTCTTCAGTTCGGCCATGGTGTCGTTGGCGAGCGCCGGCGCGGCAAGCAGGCAGGCGGTCAAGAGGCAGGTGATGGGCGCCGCCGAAAGTCTGGTCATCATCGTCGCAAATCCCGGTTCGAGGAGAGGTCGGGCGGCAGTCTCCACCCCCGGCTGACACAAGCGTTAGACAAGCCCCTGCCCCGGCGCAAGCGACCGGCGGCACAGCTGCGGCGGCAAGGCGCGATGCGCCCAAAGAAAGTCGCCGACGCGGCCTGCGGCCCGCTTGGAAACCTTCGCGAAACCATGGCCGTTGGCTGGCGTGTAACCATCTTCCTTGGCGGTTTTTGAATGTCTCCTTGCTAAGGTTCCGAGCATCAAAACAAACAAGAATGACAGGGACAGAACCATGCTTACCAAGATCCTGCTGGCGGGAGGATTACTCGCGGCCACGGCATTTTCGGCAGCGGCCGACGACACCCCGCAATACGATCGCCAGCTCGAAGCGGCGATGATCGCCCGGCTGCAGACCAGGCTGCCCGAGCTGCGCAGCAGCTACGACGTGACGGGCGCGGCGCAGACGGCGGCGCAAAAGGACGAAGCCACCGATTGGGCCGAACTTCTGAAACCGAGCATCATGAAATACAGGGGCCGGATCATCTGGCTGTAACGACGGACAATCCCAGGCTGAAACGACAAAGGCCGCCGGTGATCCCGGCGGCCTTTGTCGTTGCAGGCAAACCTCTGCGAGGCCCCGAAAAATGAAAAGGCAAGCTGGACGATACCAGCCTGCCTTTTTTCATTGATGTGTACTGGCTCAGAATTCCGACCACTCTTCCTTCACTGCGGCATTGCCCCGTGAAGCAAAGGCGCGGGCGACGGTGGAGCGCATGTCGCGCGGTGCCGACGCCACCGGCCGGGCATTCGCCGGGGCGGCAACCGGGCGCGACGCCGACAGCATGGAGTGGCCGAGGTTGAACTGCGCCAGCAGCTCGTCCAGCGCATGGGCTTCGCGGGCCAGCGAATGGCTTGCCGCCGTCTGCTGCTCGACCATGGCGGCGTTTTGTTGCGTGCCCTGGTCCATGGCGTTGACGGAGGTGTTGATCTCCTGCAAGCCGGTCGACTGTTCGCGGGCGGCGACGACGATGGCGCTGACATGGGTGTTGATCTCGGCCACCTCGGCCACGATCGCTTCCAGCGCCTTGCCGGTCTCGCCGACGAGCGAGACACCATTTCCGACATGCTGGCTGGAGGCGGTGATCAACGCCTTGATCTCCTTCGCGGCCTTGGCGGAACGCTGGGCGAGCTCGCGCACTTCCTGGGCGACGACGGCGAACCCCTTGCCGGCCTCACCGGCGCGGGCGGCCTCGACGCCGGCATTCAGCGCCAGCAGGTTGGTCTGGAAGGCGATTTCGTCGATGACGCCGATGATGTTGGAAATCTCGCCCGAGGACTTTTCGATTTCATGCATCGCCGACACCGCATTGCGGACGATCTCGCCCGACCGCTCGGCGCCGGCGCGGGTGCGCTCGACGAGGCGGCCGGCCTCTTCGGCGCCGCGGGCGGTATCCTTGACGGTGGTCGTCACCTGCTCCAGCGCGGCTGCGGTCTCTTCGACGGAAGCGGCCTGCTGTTCGGTGCGGCGCGCCAGGTCGTCGGCAGCGGCGCGGACCTCGTTGGCGCCGGAGTTGATCGCGGTGGCATTCTGACCGACCGAGCGCAATACGGACTGCAGCTTCTCGACCGCGCCGTTGAAATCGACGCGCAGGCGCTCCAAGCGGCCGGCAAACGGCGTTTCGAGCCGCGAGGCGACATCGCCGCTGGCGAGACTCGACAGGCCCTTGGCGAGAGCGTCGATGGCGAATTCGATCTCGCCCGTCTCGCGTGCCTTCTGCTCGTCGTTTGCCTGGCGCTCACGTTCGGCGGAGCTGCGCATGGCATCGGCATCCTTGGAGAGCCGGATCTTTTCGATCGCCGCATCCTTGAAGACGGCGACGGCCTTGGCCATGCTGCCGACTTCGTCGCCGCGATCCAGCGCCGGCACGTCGATCGAATTGTCGCCGCCGGCAAGGCGGGTCATGGCGTCCGTCATGCCGACGATCGGCGTGACGATGGCGCGCGACAGCGCCCAGACGAGGAGAACGGCAATGGCGCCGGCCAGAGCACCGCCGACGAGCAGTGCCAGCAGCAGGTCGCGGAATGCGGCCTTCTGCACCTCGACCAGGCCGTTGCTGTATTCGAGCGACTGTTGCTTGATCTTGGCCGCAGCCTCGCGGAAGCGGTCGAGCTGGCCGCGCGACTTGTCGCGGTTGAGATTGGCGACCTCTTCGACCGGCATGTCGGTCGTCTTGCGGGCTTCCAGCTGCGGTTCGGTCAGTTCCTTGTGGAAGACGTCGGCTGCCTGGCGCATCGCAACGAGCGATTCCAGCATCTCCGGCCGATCGGCGGCAGCCGCCTTTGCGGCATCCAGCGCGGCGATCATCTTGTCGCGATTGGCGAAAACGTCATTGTAGGTGCTGTGGCTCTTGAACAGCAGGTAACCGCGCTGATTGACGGCCTGTTCCAGCATCGCCTCGAGCGCATTGTCGACATGGCCGAGGATGCCCTGGGCCTCATATTGTTGCCGGGACGCTTCCCGGGAAGCGGCAGCCTGCCAATAGACGCCTGCGGACGCTAAAAGACAAACCGACATCAGTGCGGCAAAAGTACCAATCAACTTCTTGTTGAGAGAGAGATTTCTAAGAGACATGGGGTTCGCTCTGTTCGATTCGAATGGGTCGGCTCCTCCAGATCCCAAAAGAGGGCGCAGCCGTTAAGATTGCGTTGAAAACCATCGCGATTCCGAACATTTCGGCGATGCAGATCGACGCAGCGCGAACTCGGCGCGCCGGCGCGTCCCCGCCGCCACCAGGGGTTGTCAAAGAGCAGGAATTCTTCCCAGCGCCCGCTTTCGCCGGCCAGGCATGGCCTGCCGACTGTCGCGACGGCTGATGCGCCGCAACAAAAGGCTTGCCAGAACGGCGTTTGGCCGTCATTGACGGCACATGTCGACCTCATCAGAACCCCAGCGCCTGGACCAGCTCCTGGTCTCCCGCAACCTCGTGGCCAGCCGTTCGCGCGCCCGCGACGCCATTGCCCGCGGCACCGTCACCGTTGCCGGCAAGGTGGTGACCAAGCCGAGCCTGGTCTTCGCCCCGGACGTCATCATCACCATCGACGATCCGGCCCAGGACTACGTCTCACGCGCCGCCCTGAAGCTGGTGGCGGCGCTCGACCATTTCGGTCTCGACCCCAGGGATGCCGAATGTCTCGACGTCGGCGCCTCGACCGGCGGCTTCACCGAAGTGCTGGTGCTGCGCGGCGCCGCCCATGTCACGGCAATCGATGTCGGTCATGGCCAGATGCATCCGCGGCTGCTTGCCAACGAGAAGGTGACCACCATCGAAGGGCTCAACGCCCGCTACCTGGAGCCAGGCGACATCGACGACCGGCCGATCGAGTTCATCGTCTCCGACGTCTCCTTCATCTCGCTGAAGCTGGCGCTCGCTCCGGCGCTGGAGCTCGCCGAGCCGGGCGCCAGGGCGATCCTGCTGGTGAAACCGCAGTTCGAGGCCGGGCGCGACGCGATCAGCAAGGCCGGCCTGCTGAAGGAGCCGGAAACCGCCCCGGATGTCGCGGCCGAGCTGGAACGCTGGTTCGTCGAAGACATGGGCTGGACAAGCCTCGGCCTGATCCCCTCGCCCATCGACGGCGGCGACGGCAACAAGGAATTCCTGCTCGCCGGAACGAAACCATGAGCACCGAAACCGTCACCATCTCCCGGCTCGGCGCCCAGGGCGACGGAATCGCCCACACGCAGGACGGCCCGCTCTACGTGCCGTTTGCCTTGGCCGGCGAAACGGTGGCGGTGGCGCGGATCAAGAGCCACGGCACGATCATGTCGATCACCACGGCCTCGCCGGATCGCCAGGAGCCGGCCTGCCGGCATTTCGGGCCGGACGGTGTCAACGGCACCTGCGGCGGCTGCGTGCTGCAGCATCTCAAGGACGACCCCTACCACGCCTTCAAGCGCATCCTCGTGATCGAGGCGCTGCAGGCGAAGGGGCTCACGCCCGTTGTTGACGATCTTGTCATCGCCCGGCCGGGCGAGCGGCGGCGCGTGACGCTGGCGGCGCGCAGGACCGAGAAGGACCTGCTGCTCGGTTTCAACCAGGCGGAAAGCCACCACATCGTCGCCATCGAGGAATGTCCCATCGCCGTGCCGGGCATCGTCGCCCGGCTCGGCACCATCCGAGCAATCGGCAAGGCGGCGGCGGCGAATGCCGAGCCGTTCCGCATCACGGTGCTCGAAACCCTCTCCGGACTCGATATCGCCATCGAAGGGCTGAAGGCGGTTTCCGACAGGCAGAGGCGCGCAACCATCGACGCGGTGCTGGCCGAGCGCGGCGTCGCGCGGGTTTCCGTGAACGGCGAAGCACTGGTCGAACCGCAGAAACCGCAGCTGGATTTCGGCGGCGTCAAGGTCTCCCCGCCGCCTGCCGCCTTCACCCAGGCGACAAAGCCGGCCGAGGACGCGATGGCCGAACTGGTACTGGCCGAAGTCGGCAAGGCCAAGCGCATCGCCGATCTTTTTGCCGGCTCCGGCACGTTTTCGCTCAGGCTCGCCCGCATCGGCCGGGTGCATGCGGTGGAATCCGAGGACAAGGCCCTGAAGGCGCTCGACCTTGCCGCCCGCGGCGCGCAGGGCTTGAAGCCGGTGACCACGGAAAAACGCGATCTGTTTCGCCGGCCGCTGACGCCGCAGGACCTGAAAGTCTACGACGCCGTCGTCTTCGACCCGCCGCGCGCCGGCGCCGAAGCGCAGGTGAAGGAACTGGCACGGTCGAGCGTGAAAAAACTCGTCGCCGTCAGCTGCAATCCGCTGACGCTTGCCCGCGACCTCGCCTTGCTGGTCGAGGGCGGTTACCGGATCACCCGGGTCACGCCGATCGACCAGTTCTTGTGGTCGTCGCATGTGGAAGTGGTGGCGACGCTGGAGAAATAAAGCGTTTTCGAGCGCCCAACCGCTGCGGACTTTTGCTGGAACGACTTCAAGAACGGATCAGGGAAACCAGATCACGTCTGGAAACCGCGCCTTCAACGCTTTCAACAGCGGCTCGCGAAACGTCGCCGTGGGGACGGTTGCGAGAATGGCGGAGACGGCGGGAATATGCTGGTCGTCGAGGCTGCCGAGAACCGCCGTCAGCATCGAGGCACGTTCGGTCTCGACCGGATTGGCGGCGATGGCGGCGAGCGCCTCTGCGGCCAGCGACGCATCCTGCAGGACGAATTTGCCGAATGCCCAGGCCCGCGTGGCGGCATGGACGGCGGGCAGATTGGCAGTCGCGACGGCCTCCGGCAGAATGGAAGGCATCAGCGGCAGCAGCCGCGTCAGCGCGACAACCCGCTCATCGGGGCCTTCCGTCCGGCGCGCGACGTCCAGTATGAGCGGGAGATAACCGTCTGAAAAGCGGCTCGCCAGAGCGACCAGAACATGGTCGCGATTGCCGATATCGGGGTCGTTCTGTCGAGCGGCAAGCTCAAGCGCTTCGGTGAAAAGCGCGTCGGGCAGATGGCGGGCGAGAGCCAGCAGGATCTGCGACCGGTCCCATTGGTCAAATGTATCGGCAGCTCGATCCAGCACCTCTTTCGCCAGTTCCGGCGGCATGGTCGTGCGAAGGGCCTCGATGGCGTTGCAGATGCCGACGTAACGGCTGAATTCCAGCGCCTCCCTCAGATCAGCGATGTTTTGCGACTCATCGTTCATCATCCGCTCCTGCCTGCCGTTGTCCTGCAGTGTTTCCGTTGCGCAGTCTTGCCGGACGTGCTCGACAGGCAGCCGCTCCGCCGCGGGCAACCGGTGGAACGCTACCGCTTCAAAAAGGTCTGGAACGCGGCGCGGGCCTCGTCGCTCTTCAGCCGTTCGGTGAAGTGATAAAGCTCCTCGTCCATGCGCGCCAGCAGGCCGGTCCGGTCGCCACGCAGGAGATCGCGGGTGATTTTCAGCGCCTCGGCGGGGCGGGAGGCGAGCCTTGCTGCGGCGGCGAGCGCCTGGGGCTCGACCTGGTCCGGCGCGACGACCTTCCAGACGATGCCGGCGGCGCGCGCCTCCTCGGCGGAAAACCCTTCGCTGGCGGCGAGCAGGGCAAAGGCGCGCTGCTGGCCCATCGCTTGCGGCCCGAGCAGGCTCGACCCGGCCTCCGGAACCAGGCCGAGATCGACGAAGGGCGTCTTGAACAGGCTGCGGTCGGAGGCAAACGTCAGGTCGCAATGCAGGTTCAGCGTCGTGCCGATGCCGATCGCCAGGCCGTCGACGCCGGACACGACGGGCTTTTCGCAGAGCGCCAGCGCCTTGAGGAAGACGAAGGCGGCCGGCGGCTCCGTCGGATTGGTTTCGGCAAAGGCGAGGAAATCGGCAAGATCGTTGCCGGCGGAAAAACAGCCCTCGGTGCCGAGGAACAGCACGGCGCGGATGACCGGGTCGGCGCCCGCCTCCTCCACAGCCGCCGCCATGCGCCGGTACATGGCGGTGGTGATGGCGTTCTTCTTTTCCGGCCGGTTGAAGCGGATCGTCAGCACGCCGGGCGCTTGTTGCGGGCGGTCGACGAGGATGTGGCTGTCGCTCATGGGACTATCCTTCAATCGAGGATGCTGCGGGCGGCGGCAAGGCTGTCGGCGCCGTTCAGCACCCGGTCCTTGAGCGCCAGCGTCTCGGCCAGCAGGTTTTCCGCCGAGAAACGGCAGAGCGCCACGCGCTTGTCCGTGCCGCCATTGTCGACGGCAGCGAGCCCGCCCTTGGCGAGATAGGCCGTGGTCAGCACCAGGCCGAACAGCCGCAGATAGGCGGTGGCGCCGGAGAGCGCCCCGGCAAGGTCGCCGTCCTTCTGGTGCGACAACAGCCAGTCCGTCGCCGTCTCCAGATCGGCGATGGCGACGTCCAGCCGGCCGGCCGTCTCGCCGAAAGCCGGATGGTTGGAGGCGCGGACATCGGCGGAAATCGCCTTCAACTCGCCGATGAAACCCCGGACGTGGTCGCCGCCCGACAGCGGCAGCTTGCGGGTGACGAGGTCGATGGCCTGGATGCCGTTGGTGCCTTCGTAGATCGGCGCGATGCGGGCGTCGCGCAAGAGGCGGGCGGCACCGGTCTCCTCGATGAAGCCCATGCCGCCATGCACCTGCACGCCGAGCGAAGCGACATCGACGCCGACATCGGTGGAAAAGGCCTTGGCGATCGGCGTCAGCAAGGCGGAACGCTCCTGCCAGTGGCGGGCGGTCTCGCCTTGCGCATGGTGCGCCCGGTCGCCGGCATGGGCGCAACTGTAGGCGATGGCACGTGCACCCTGTGTCAGCACTTTCATGGTGAGCAGCATGCGGGTGACGTCGGGATGCTCGATGATCGGGCTCATGCCTTCTCCGCGCCATCCGGGCGCCTTGCCCTGGGTGCGGTCCCTGGCATATTGCACCGCCTTCTGCGTTGCCGCCTCGGCGATCGCCACGCCCTGCATGCCGACCATGAGGCGGGCATTGTTCATCATCGTGAACATGCAGTTGAGGCCCTTGTTCTCCTCGCCGATGAGCCAGCCGACCGCCCCCTTCTCGCTGCCGAAACGGCCGTCGCCGTAGATCATCGTGCAGGTCGGCGAGCCGTGGATGCCGAGCTTGTGCTCCAGCGAATGGCAGAAGAGATCGTTGCGGGCACCGAGCGTGCCGTCGGCATTGACGAAAAATTTCGGCACGAGGAACAGCGAGATGCCGCGCGTGCCGGCCGGCGCATCCGGCAGCCGGGCGAGCACGAGGTGCACGATGTTTTCGGCCGCGTCGTGTTCGCCCCAGGTGATGAAGATTTTTTGGCCGAAGATGCGGTAGGTGCCGTCGCCTTCGGGCACCGCTCGCGTCTTCATGACGCCGAGGTCGGAGCCGGCATGCGGTTCGGTCAGGTTCATCGTCGCCGTCCATTCGCCGGAAACGAGGCGGGCGAGATAGGTGTCCTTGAGCGCCTGGCTGCCATGCGCCTCCAGCGCCTCGATGGCGCCGACGGTGAGCGTCGGGCCGATGGCAAAGGCCATGGAGGCGGAGTTCCACATCTCGAAGGCGGCGACGTTGAGCATATGCGGCAGCCCCTGGCCGCCGAAAGCCTCCGGCGCCGTCAGGCCGTTCCAGCCGCCGGCGGACCAGCGGCGGTAAAGGTCGGCCCAGCCGTCCGCCAGCCTGACCGCGCCATCGGCAAGGCGGGCGCCCTGCCGGTCGCCGATCTCGGCCAGCGGCGCCACTTCCTCGCTGGCGAAGCGGCCGGCCTCCGTCAGGATCGCCTCGACGAGATCGCCACTCAGATCGCCGAAGGTGCCGTTCTCCGTCGCCTCGGACAGGCCCGCGACATGGTTGAGCGTGAATACGATATCCGCGACCGGTGCCCGGTACATGAGGTCTCCTTCCGACTCAAATGCGTTCGTCGGTTGGAACTTAACCGAAGGATCGGGTTGCGCCCACAGGAATTGCTGTTGCCGACCGGACACCTCTCGTCCTGCAGCCGCGCCGGCGATAATGCACTGCACACGATTTCGCTTGAAGCCTTTCCGTCATACGGGGCAGATAGGGGCGCTGCCGCAGTCACCTGACCGGGGCAGAGATTTCCCGCGGTGTTCGAAAGCCGGCCCATGGTACTGCAAACCTCCGATATCCCCGGCCTCGTCTGGGCCTATCATTTCCAGCCCGAAAACCGAAAAGCGCTGCGGATGCCGAACGAATGTTCGCGCTCGCAGCTTGAGGTGCAGGACGGGTTCGTCTGGCTGCATCTCAACCTCGCCGACGCCCGCGTTCCGGCCTTCCTGGAGACGTTTCCGGGCCTGACCGAGCAGGCGCGCACGGCGCTGACGACCCATGACACGCATGCGGCCATCGCCGCCGAGGACCAGTTGCTGTTCGGCACGCTGGTCGATTTCCAGCGCGAATTCGATGCCGATACCCGCGATATCGCCTGGCAGCATTTCGCCGTTTCCGACAGGTTCATCATCACCACCCGGCTGCAGCCGCTGCGCAGCATAGACCGGGCGCGGGCGGCGATCGAAAAGAACGCCGGCAAATACAGCCAACCGATCCACGTGTTCGAAACGCTGGTGGCGGAATTCCAGCGGACGCTGATTTCGCTCGTCCTCGAAATGACCGAGGAACTCAACGTCATCGAGGATTTCGTCTACGACAACACGCCGCGTGACGAACGACGGCGGCTGGCGCCGGTACGGCGCACCGTGGTGCGCCTGCATCGCCACCTGCGCACCGTGCTGACCCTGATGCGCCGGGCATCCGCCGCCGACGACGAGGACATGCCCGCCGGTTTCGAAGACGTGGCCGGACGGCTCACCAACCGGCTGGAGGCGGTCGACCACGACGTCTATGCCCTGCAGGAACGGGCACGGCTGCTGCACGAAGAAATCGATTCCAAACTGTCGTCGGAAACCAACCGGCACCTGTACATCCTGTCGCTGATGACCGCCTTCCTGCTGCCGCCGTCGCTGGTCACCGGCTTCTTCGGCATGAACACATCGAGCCTGCCGTTTGCCGAAGGCGTGAGCGGCACGCTTTATGCAGTCGGCTTTATCGTCCTCTCGATTGCGCTCGCATGGTGGCTGTTGCGGCGGGCGGGCATCATCTAGAAACAACAACGAAAAACCCCGTCCGCAGCTGCGGACGGGGCTTGGACACTGGCTGCCTGCTCTCCTCAGCTATAAGGAGAGACACAGACGCGGCGCGGGCCGTTATAGGGCTGGTACGTATTGTCGTAAGCCCGATAGGACCGCCAGCGGTTCTGGCACCAGGACACATGGTCCGAACCGACATTGCGATAGACGCGCGGCTGGCTCATCGCTCCGCCGATGATGGCACCAGCGCCGAAAGCTGCCAGCGGGAACCAGTATCCGCCATGGCGGCGATAGCCGCGACGATAATCGCGGTAGCCGCGGTGGCCGTTGTACCAGCCGTGACGGCGGTCGCCGCGGCGATCCCAATTGCGCCCATGACGCCAGCCGCGATCTCCACGCCAGCCACGTCGGTCACCACGCCAGTTGCGGTTGTGACGCCATTCGTTCGGATAGACGCGGGCCCCCTGCTCGGCGACATTGACCACCGGGCTTTCGGCCCGAGAAACCTGCGGCAACGGCATTGCCGACGACGGCACCATACTCGAAAAAACCACCGCCATGGATAAACCAACAGTGGCGATCCTTGCCATCCACTTGTTCATACGTTTCGACTCCCTGGTCATTTTGGATAATCGCTTAACGCGCCGGCATTGATTTGGTTCCGGAAAGGGCCGAATTTGGCCGGCGACGCCATGGTGAAGCCGCAAATATAGGTTTGCGGGCATGAACCCCGTATTAACCCGCCGTTCAGCCGATGTTAACCACACCCTCCGTGCCGTCACGAACGACACAATGCGGATCATGCGGGCAGACGGCATAAATGACGCAAGTTTCGCGAAACCGCCACGGTCTAGACATGGGAAACCTGATGTTAACCCAGGCTGCACTAGTCTTTCACGGTGCAGACCTCGTCACGAGCAGAGAGTGCCGGCATGTCCAAGCTCCGTTATTTCGATGCTAGCGGGCAGAAAAAGCCCCAGGTTCCGGCTCTCGAAACCCTGCATTCCGACTTCCTGCGCACCGGCAAGATCATCCGGCACAAGGACAACTGGGTTCCCGAGGAACGGCGCTACCTTTCCTACCAGGAAGTCGCCGAGCGCACCGGGCGCCGCCTGGACGCTGCCGGCGAACAGGCGCACGACCGGCTGAACAGCTTCCACCGCTCGATCCAGCTGCCGAAGATGATCTTTCACCGCACGCTCGATGATCGCCCGCATCTCGGCTACTGTCACGTCACCGCCTCGAAAACCCGCTTTGCGCAATTCGACGAGGTGAAGTGGGCCTTCTATATCGCCAACTTCATGGCCGATATCGGCGAAGACGAAAAGATGATCTCCAACCTGCGCCGGCGCGGCTCGCGCATGTATTTCGCCGTGGCCATGCAGCCGGACGACGAGAGGAAGAAGCTGACCATCGACCGGAAAATCCGCGGCAACGGCGTGATCTTCCGCACCAGCGATCCGAAGGTGGCGCTGAAGAACGTGCTGCTGCTCGGCGCCCGCAACGAAAAGCTGCGCGACGTCATCCGGTCGCTCTGAGCAATTCCGCTCTCCCACCAAAGACTATCCGATCAAAGACCATTTGATCCCGGGCGGCCCAGGGGTTAAAGCAGGACGCAGACAGAACCTCTGCCGCCTCCTTCTTTTTTGCCCGCATCCGCGCCCGGACCACAATGGCCAGATTGATCCATATCGAAACCGACCGGCAGGAAGCCCTTCGCGCCGCCGTCGATGCCCTCAATGACGGCCTGCCGATCGGGCTGCCGACGGAAACCGTCTACGGACTGGCCGCCGACGCCACCAATCCCGCCGCCATCACCCGCATCTACGAGACCAAGGGCCGGCCGCGCTTCAACCCGCTGATCTGCCACATGGCCGATGTCGCCATGGCCGAGCGCCACGTCGTGTTCGATCCCCTGTCGCGCCGGCTGGCCGAACGGTTCTGGCCGGGGCCGCTGACGCTGATCCTGCCGCGCCGGGCCGAGAGCCCGATCCATGCGCTGGCAACCGCGGGGCTCGATACCGTCGGCATCCGGTCCCCCAAGGGATTTGCCGGCGAACTGATACGCGCCTTCGGCCGGCCGCTGGCGGCCCCCAGCGCCAACACTTCAGGGCAGATCAGCCCGACCACTGCGGCGCATGTCGCCGCCGATCTGGGCGCAAAGATTTCGCTGATCCTCGACGGCGGCGCCGCCACCGTCGGCGTCGAATCGACTATCCTGAAGGTCGAGGGTGAATACGTACGGCTGTTGCGGCCGGGCGGTCTCGGCGCCGCCGAGATCGAAGCCTTCATCGGCCGGCCGCTGGTCCGGCCGGCCGCAGCCGGCGCCGCGATCGAGGCCCCCGGCATGCTCGCCTCCCATTATGCGCCGGGTGCGGCGGTGCGGCTGGACGCGGTTTCGGTCGGTGCCGGCGAGGCGCTCGTTCGGTTCGGCGGCGTAGACGTCGAAGGCATGGAACGGGCGCGCATCGTGCTCGACCTCAGCCCCGACGGCGATCTCGCCGAAGCCGCCGCCAACCTGTTCGACTACATGAAAAAAGCCGATGCCACCGGCGCCGGCATGATCGCCTTCACACCCATTCCGGAAACGGGCCTCGGCGAAGCGATCAACGACCGGCTGCGCCGCGCCGCCGCGCCGCGGGAATAAACCGCTGCGCAAGTGCGCGAACACAAAAAGGGCAGGACTATCCGCAGTTCCACGGACAGCGGAAATGCCCGGATGGAGGAAATCATGTCCAACACCACGTCGCCGTCCCCTGCCCTGCTCGACCGCTTTGCGGCAATCGTCGGCGAGGCCAATGTCCTGCGCGAGCCTGCCGACATCGCGCCGCGGCTGATCGAAAACCGTGGGCTCTATCGCGGCGCCTCGCCGATGGTGCTCAAGCCGGGCACGACGGCCGAGGTCGCGGCGATCCTCACGCTCGCCAGCGAAACCGGAACCGCGATCGTGCCGCAGACCGGCAATACCGGGCTCGTCGGCGGCCAGACGCCGCGCGAGGCGGGCGGCGACCTCATCCTGTCGCTGGAGCGCATGAATCGCGTCCGGGAGGTCGATCCGGTCGCCAACATCATCGTCGTCGATGCCGGCTGCATCCTTGCCGACGTGCAGCGGGCCGCAGACAATGCCGGCCGGCTGTTTCCGCTGTCGCTCGGCTCCGAAGGCTCCTGCCGTATCGGCGGCAACCTGTCGACCAATGCCGGCGGCACGGCGGTGCTCGCCTACGGCAACATGCGCCAGCTCTGCCTCGGCCTCGAAGCGGTGCTGCCGACCGGCGAAATCTGGGACGGGCTGCGGCGCCTGAAGAAGGACAATACCGGCTACGACCTGCGCGACCTGTTCATCGGCGCGGAGGGCACGCTCGGCGTCATCACCGGTGCCGTTTTGAAGATGTTTCCGCAGCCGCTCGGCCGTCAGGTGGCGCTGGCGGGGCTCGCCTCGCCCGATGCCGCCCTCGCGCTGTTCCAGGAGGCGTCCAACCGCTGCGGTACGGCGCTGACCGGTTTCGAGCTGATGCCCCGCCTCGGCGTGGAATTCACCACGCGCCACATTCCCGGCGTCCGCGATCCGCTGGCCTCGCCGCACGACTGGTATGCCCTGATCGATATCTCCACCTCCGATTCGGCCGAGACCGCCGAGCGGATGATGCAGGCGCTGCTGGAGCACGGCTTCGAGGAGGGGCTGGTAGAGGATGCGGTGGTGGCGGCATCCGGCGCGCAGCAGGCGGCGCTGTGGCATATGCGCGAAAGCATGTCGGATGCGCAGAAACCGGAAGGCGGTTCGATCAAGCACGACGTCTCGGTGCCGGTCTCAAAAATCCCGGCCTTCATGGAAGAGGCGCGGCTGGCGGTGCTGGAAGCCATTCCCGGCGCCCGCATCTGCGCCTTCGGCCATCTCGGCGACGGCAACATCCACTACAACATCTCGCAGCCGGTCGGCGCCGACAAGCAGGCCTTCATCGCCCGCTGGCGCGAGATCAACCATATCGTCCACGGCATCGTGCTGTCCTACGGCGGTTCGATTTCCGCCGAGCACGGCATCGGCCAGCTGAAGCGCGACGAACTCGCCGTAATCCGCACCGGCATCGAGATCGAGCTGATGCGGCGCATCAAGCGCAGCTTCGATCCCGCCGGCATCATGAACCCCGGCAAGGTGATCGCCGCGGGCTGAGCACGCCGCGCAAAGCTGCGCGGCGGTTTTTGCGACTTATCCCTTGCGAAGCTGGGCGATGGCCATCAGCGTGTCGCCACTGATCGTGGCGCTGCCGCCATCGCCGAGGAGGATGGCCAGGGACGGTGCGTTGTTGATGCCGTTTTCCAGGTCGTAGAGAATGGTGAAGCGCTTGACGAGCTTCTCCAGGGCCTCGGGATCCTTGAGGTCGGAGAGATCCAGGTTCTTCTCGACAATCTTCGCCTGCTGGTCGATGTCCATGTTGCTGAGTTCGGTCGGCAGGCTGAACATCGTTCGGAAGACTTCGAGAAGTGCGGTATCGCCGAGAATGTCATAGGCCGAGGTGATCGAATCCGCCATGCGCTTGAAGTAGAGCGCCAGGCGAACGCCGGCGTTCTCCTCGCCCTGCTCGGTCTCGAGGACCTGGTTCAGATAACGATTGGCCGTTTCGAGGACTTCGCCGCGCTGCTGGATACCGTCCTGCGCCGACTGGATGAGGTTGCCGGCCGCATTGAAGTTGAACGAAGCCACCACTTCGGCAAACCGCCAGTCGGCCAGTCCGTTGACGTAGCTCTTGGGGTCGTCGAGATCCGACTCGAACATCTTCTTGAGGTCTTCGTCCGTGACCTTCGCCGGATCGATGCCCTTGGAAAACAGCACGACGTCCAGGATCTTGCGATCCGCCAGCAGTTCCTTGACGTTGTCGATCTTCCCGATGTTGTCCGCGTAATATTGTGCTTCTTCTTCCGCCTTCTTGCGGACGGCAGCCACCTCGCCACTGTCGACGAAGCGGGTTTTGAGGACGATGTAGTCCTTGGAATTCTGCGTGACGACGGCGGGGGACTGCGCCGCCAGCGGCTCGACGATCTGCCCCTTGGTATCGAAATTGAATGCCTTGGCGAGCTTGACGTAGCGCTCGTCCTTCAACTGGTAGACATAACTTTTCGGGTCGTTGAGATCGCTTTTCAGCACGTTCTTGATCGTCAGCACCGAAACCTTGTCCGGATTGAGCCCGACGGCCTTCAGCGCGAACTGATAAACGCTGGACGTCGCAACGAATTTATCGACGGTGGTGATCGCAGCGATGTTGTTCTTATAGGCAGTAATCGCCTTCTCGTCCGCCGCGTCGTCCTTGTCGTTATAGGCCGACATATAGCGGTTCTTGATGAGCATCGCCTGCTGGGACGTTTGCGCCGACACGCCGGCATCAAGGCTGCCGTCCTGGTTGAAGTTGAACGTCTCCATCAGCGCCTTGTAGACTTCCTTGTTGGCGCCCGCCATGTTGACGTAGCTGGAAGCATTGTCCGGATCGCGATCGCTGGTCAGGATGTTCTCGACGGTCGATGGCATGACAGCAGCCGAGGTCAGGCCGAACGCCGTCTTGATGTAGTTGTAGATGCGTTCGTCGAACGGATCGGCGAACAGGTCGTCGACGCTCGTCGCGGCGGCGACCTTCTGCTCGAAATATGCCTGGTTGAGCAACGCGGCCGACGATGTGACGCGCGAATTGGACAGGATGTACTGTTCGTTGACAAGAGCCTTCATGTCGGCCGACTGGGCCGTTTCCCCCGCCGGGAGGGTGCCGTCCGCATTGAAGTTGTAGGCCGCCGCGAGATCGTAATATTTGCCGATTTCGGTGACGGAACGGCTGTCGCTGGCCACCGACGCGGTCAGCGAGTTTATCGTCGTCAGGCTCGCATTCATTCTGTCGCCGAGAGTGTTGATCTCCCCCGTGAGATATTCCGTGTCCGCGCCGGGATCGTCCATCATATCGATATAGGCGTCACGCTGCACCTTATCCGCATCATAGGATGCATTGAGAGTCGTGATTTGCGCGTTGTTGGTGTCGATCCTGGTTTGATAATCGGTAAGTCTTGGCCCCCAGACGGTATTGATATAGCTGGCGGGATCGTTGAGATCGCTCATCAAGGCGCCACGGATCGTGACGCGTGCATAGGTGCTTTCCTCGATTCCGAAAGCGCTGAATACGTAGGCGCGCAGGCGGTCGTTGTTGAGGATGTCGTCGGCGCTGGTGATGTGGTCCATCATCGCATTGTAATAGGACGTTTCCTCACGCATCGAGGCATCGGTGTTTTCGATAGTGCTGCTATAGAGGCCGATGATTTCGTCGATCTGTACGCTGGACTGGGCGACGGGCGCGTTGCTGGCGAACGAAAACGCGGTGGCGAAATCCTTGTAGCGCTCGTCGGTCAGACGGTTCGCATAAGAGTTGCTGTCGGTGAGGTCGCTTTCGAGAACCTGGCGCATGAAGGCCTTGGCATAGATCATGTCTTCCAGGCCGTAGGCGGTCATGGCGTAATTGTAGAGACGGTCGTTCTTCAGGAATTCGTCGACTGTTTTGACCGAGCCGATGTTTGCCTTGTAATAGGCCGCCTCGCGGGCAACCTGCTGTTCCTGTTCGACACGCTTCAGCGAAGCCCGGATATCGCGGTTGACCAGATCGTAGCTGAGATACGTCGAGACCATCGCGCATCGCTCCCATTTTAATTCGGATTACGCAGCGTTGTAGGAAGCCTGCCTTGCATGGGGCTTTACGCCTGCAGGCCCCTGCCGGTCGGCGCGGCGACCGTGCCAAATGGGGGCGGCCTTCAGCTTTTGAAAACCTTGCCGCGTTCGGATTTGCTAACCATCTGACAGCGCAAAGTTTTTTTAACTGCGATTTTTAAGCTGTCCGGAATGTGCGCCGCGTATGTTGCAGCCATCAGAGGACGCAAAGTCCCGAGGGAAGACCGGAAAACCGGCTCTCAGGTAAAACAAGGGTAAGAATTGATGACAAACACGGTGATGAAGCCCGATTGGGCAGAAACGACCTTGCGACTGGATCCCACGCGCTTTCCGCAGCAGTTCACCTATGCGATGCACGGTGCTTCCAGCGATGTCACGATAACAATCGACGAACGCGGCGCCGTGATGCGCAAGATCCTGCCGTCGAGCGGCCTGCCGCTCTCCATCGCCCTGCCGGCCCGCGCCTTCAAGGGCGTCGCCGCCCGCGCCATCGACCACGGCAACGGCGAAGTCACCGTGACGCTGGAACTGCATCACGACGATCCGAGCCTCTGCATCCCGCTGCTCGTCGCCCACGACCTCTGCGACATCGCCGCCGACTGGCGCAGCTGGGCCGCCTCCTTCCGCATTCCGATGCTGATGGTGGAAGCCGACGGCGTCGCCCGCCCGCTCGAGGAGCATCTCGGCGACCTGCGCCCCACCCCGGTCAAGAACCGTCGCCGCCATTCCTTCTTCGCCAACCGCCGCCCGCGTTTCCTGGTGCGCCGTCGCACCGGCACGCTCGGCGTGAGCATGAAGATCGAGGGCCGCGAGATTATCGCGCGCGGCTGATCTCCATCACTCGGCAACAAAAAACCCGGCCTCACGACAGGCCGGGTTTTTCGTATTCGAACGTTTCAGGCGAAGGGCAAGGCAAGCACCAGGCCGGCGAACAGCACGAGGCCGACCTTGTTGTTGGAGCGGAACAGCGCCAGGCAATCCGCCGCGTCATGGATGTTGAGAACGGCGATCTGGTAGGCGAGCATCACCGCGGCAACCAGCAGGCCGAGATAGGCGACGAGGCCGACGCCGGCGGCGACGAACGCCGTAAGCACAAGCACGAAGGTCAGGCCGTAGAGCCCCACCAGCCAGGCGCGCGTATCATCCCCGAACAGGCGGGCGGTGGAGCGGACGCCGATCAGCTCGTCATCCTCCTTGTCCTGATGGGCATAAATCGTATCGTAACCGATCGTCCAGGCGACGGCGCCGATGAACAGGATGACGGCGGAAAAGGAGAGTGTGCCGAAAACCGCCGACCAGCCGACCAGCGCGCCCCAGGAAAAAGCAAGGCCGAGAAAGAATTGCGGCCAGTCGGTAAAACGCTTGGCGAAAGGATAAATCGCCACGACGGCGAGCGACAGGATGCCGAGGACGATCGTGAAGATGTTGAACTGCAGGAGCACGACGAGGCCGACCAGCGCCTGCGCCAGCATGAACAGCTTGGCCTGGAAGCGGCTGACCCGGCCGGACGGCAGCGGCCGCGAGCGGGTGCGGGCAACCTCCATGTCGATGCGATGGTCGACGATATCGTTATAGGTGCAGCCGGCGCCGCGCATGGCGATCGAGCCGATCAGGAACAGCACGAGGTGGCCGACAAACTGGCCGAGCGAAAAATGCCCCTCGCCGGCGGCGACGTTGGCGGCAAGCGCCGCGGACCAGAAGCAGGGCCACATCAGGAGCTGCCAGCCGATCGGGCGATCCCAGCGGGCGAGCTGCGCATAGGGCCACAATGCCCGCGGCAGGATCTGATAGACAAAATTGCCGGAGGGCGCATCGACAACGCGGCCGGAGGTCTGACTGTTCGTTTCCATGACGCATTCCTAGAGCATATCCAGCCGAAGCGGAATCGCATCGGCGTTGGACAATGCGGCAACAAAATCCGGTGAAGCCGCGTTCACCGGAAATGCTCTAGCCGATCCGGCGTGGTGCCGAAACGGATATTTTTCGCCAGGCCCCAAATCCTGCAGCCGGCGTCAATCGATGCTGAAGCCGAACTTGTAGGTGGCGGAAAGGCCGATCAGCAGCTGGTCGCGCGAGCCGCGTTCCTTCACCAGGCTGGAATCGCTGGCCGGACCGGTCAGGCGGCGGTATTCGACGAAGGAACTGGTGGTGATCGCTTCCGATGCCTGCCAGGTCAGCGCCGCGCCTGCGCCGACGGAATGCACGCCGCCGTCGGGCGAATACTGGCTCAAGCCGGACTTCGCCGATTCGACAGCGTTCACGCCGTAATAGGCGTCGAAAAACTTGGCGCTGGCCAAGGTGGCGCGCGGTCCGCCCGAAAGCCTGAGGTTGGGCGTGATGTCGGTGAAGGCATCGACGGCGATGTCGGCGACGACGCCGTGATGGCTGCGGATGCCGTGGCGAAGTTCGGCCCGGGCGCGGATCCAGTCGGTCGGATAGACCTCGACGAAGGCGCCGGCTTCCAGTCCCCACGGCACGTCGGAAAGGCCGGCCAGGTCGGAATCGGTATCCTCGTCGCGCTTGGTGATCAGTTTTCCGGCAATGCCGGCCCGGATACCGCCATTGTCGAGCAGCGCGAAGGACGGGTTGTCGTTGCGCGAGGAAAAGCGCACGGCCGGGCCGACCTTGCCGACCGAGATCAGCGGCGAAAACTGCAGCTTGCGGCTATCGGCGCCTTCGAAGCGCGGCGCCACGAAGCCGGCGGCGCCGATCGACACATACCAGTCGCCCGACCACCAGGCCCGGCCTTCCTGTGCCGAAACGACACCGGCGGAGGCGAAGAAAACGGTCGCGCAGACGAACGAAGGCAATGACTTGAACACGAGGGAAACTCCAAACGATACGCAATACGGAGAGGGCCCGAAACGCGGGCCTGCTGGATTTCACGCAATCTAAACCTTTGGAATTACCAGGCTGTTAACCACATCGGGTTAGCGGGCGTCCGCGTCCGTCGGGAAAGGCCTCCCGACGAAAAAGCCGCCAAGCACCCGGCCGGCGGCTTCGTCTCTGGATGTTTCTTTCTGCTCACCCGGCCTTGCGCAGCGGCGCCTGGTACGCGGCATTGCGGCTCTGCGCCTGGCCGGAACCGACGCGGAAGCTGCCGATGAGGCCGAGCAGTTCGTCCGTGTCGGTGGCCAGCGATTCGGCCGACGCCGTCGTTTCTTCGGCCATGGCGGCGTTCTGCTGCGTGGCGAGGTCGAGCTGGTTCAGCGAGGCGGAGATGCTGCGCAGCGTCGTGTCCTGCTCGGTGGCGCTGTGGGCGATCTTGACGACGATGTCGCTGGCCGCCTTCACCTGGTCGGAGATGCGCTTCAGCGCATCGCCGGCTTCGCCGACGAGGCGCACGCCCGCATCCACCTGGCCGGACGACCGGGAGATCTGCTCCTTGATTTCCTTCGCGGCAGCGGCGGAGCGCTGGGCGAGTTCGCGGACCTCCTGGGCGACAACGGCAAAACCCTTGCCCGATTCCCCGGCACGCGCGGCCTCGACGCCGGCGTTGAGGGCCAGCAGGTTGGTCTGGAAGGCGATTTCGTCGATGACGCCGATGATCTTGCCGATTTCTTCGGAGGATTTTTCGATGCCGCTCATCGCGCCGATGGCTTCGGAGACGATGTCGTCGCTGCGCGAGGCTTCCTTGCTGACGCTGCTGACACGCTTGGCGGCCTCATGGGCGCCTTCGGCGGTCTGGCGGACGGCAACGCTGAGTTCGTCGAGGGCTGCCGACGTCTCTTCGAGGTTTGCCGCCTGCTGCTCGGTGCGCTGGGCGAGCTGGCCCGATGCACGGCGGATCTCGTCCTTGCTGGCGCCGATTTCGACACCCTTGGTGTTGACGCGGCTCATGGCATCTTCAAGTCCGGCTATGGCCTCGTTGAAGTTGTTGCGCAGGCCGGCATAGTTCTGGCCGAGATCGCTGCAGCGGATGGTCAGGTCGCCCCCGGCGAGGCCTTCCAGCGCCTTGCCGACAGTGGCGACGACATGGGCAGACTGCTCGGCTTCCTGCTCCTGCTGGCTGAGGTTGCGACGGCGCTCGGCCTCGAATTCGGCGTCCTGCTGCCTCTGGCGTTCGGCCATGGCATGGCGTTCACGCACCTTTTCCTGCAGTTCCCTGGTCGCTTTCGCCATCATGCCGATTTCATTCGACATGTCGGTGTGGGGAATGGCGATCGCGGTGTTCTCGTTGGCCACGGCCTCCAGAGAGGCATGGATGGCGGCCAGCGGCTGGGTGATGCTGCGGATCACGTAATAGGCGGCGCCAATGGCCAGGAGAAGCACGGCGACGCCGATCGCCAGCACCTGCAGGATGGTATCCCAAACCTTGGCATCGAGGTCATCGAGATAGACACCGGTGGCGACGACCATCTGCCAGGGTTCGAATGCCTTGGAATAAACGCCCTTCTTGAAGACGTCTTCGGCCGGCTTGCCGGGCTTTTCCCAGTAATATTCGGTGATGCCGCCGCCGGCGCGCCCCTTGGACACCAGTTCGTCGCGGAACATGTTGCCCATCTTGTCGGGCATGCCCTTCTGCTGCGTGCCGACATTCTTCGGGTTGTAGTGGAACACCGTGACGATGTCGTAGCTCATGCCGAACAGATAGCCGGCCGGCTCGAACTTGACGCCGGAGAGGATCTTGTAGGCCTGGGCCTGGGCTTCCTCATGCGTCAGTTCGCCGGATTTCTCGCGGTCGTAGAAGGACTGCACGATCGAAAGACCGGATTCCACCTGCGTGCGCAGCATGTCGTAGCGCTCGGCATAGATGGCATCGATGGAGGAACGGATCTGGTAATAGGTTGCCCCCGCGAAGGCAATCAGCAAGATGCCGACAAGTATTATCAGCTGTCGGGAGATTTTCAGATTCTTCATGACGCCTCACAGAGGGGTTGATGATAGAAACGAAAACAGATCATCTGCTCCCATTTCCGCTGCCCCATCGCAATTGCCGGCGTCGTCATGCGCGTAAAGTGTCGCGGGTCTTCGTGGGCGGCAGAATAGTGGTTTTTTTATAAACAAGAATTTAATTCAAATACTTGGATTGTTTTTTCCGTAAACTGTAACCAGGAGTGGAATTTCAAAGTTAGCTACGCCTAATATGAATGCAGATATAAGACTATAATCTTGGGCGGCGGCGTCATCTTGTCTGCATTGCAGCCGTTCTCCGCATGCCCCGAAATTGCGTTCAGTCAAAAAAAATGCGTCCCCGCTTCTCTCGGGGACGCATGTTTCGCCTTACGGCGTGGCCTCAACAGCGCTGTGGATCGGCTGTGCGGGCAGGGAAAGCCAGGCCTATTCGACCCGCAGGTTGAAGTCCGTTGCATCGAGCGTCGGCGTGCTGGCGGCAATGGCCGGCTCTTCAGCGCCGGCAACGCCGACTGCGGCCGTGGTGGCCGTCGCATCGACGCCGGTGGCCGGCAGTTCGATCTCCGCTGCCTGTGCCGGCTGTCCGGCCGTTGCCGCTGCCGTGACCGCCTCTGCCGGCGCCTTGCTGACGAAGATCACCGGCGAGCCGCCGAGCCAGGCTTCGGTGCGCACCACCTTCTTCTCGCCGTTGACGTCGCGGATTTCGGTCACCTGCGTGCCCTCCTTGAGCGCGGGCACGACATAGGCACGTTTCGATTTGGTGATTTTCAGCTCGGGGCAGTCATCACAGGATTTGATGACGATGCTGCCGGCCGAGATTTTTTTGGTCGTGATGGGTTCCACGGAGGAAGCGACCGCCGAGCCGGCGATCAGCGAAAGGGCAGATGCAAGAAGGAAAAAACGCATTGGAACCACCACCCGGTTGTTTGTTACCGGGACAGTAGCAGCTGTTTCTTTCTTTCCCGTCAGGGCAAATGGTAAAATTTGAACTGACGAGCGGAATCTTCCCGGAAATCAGGCCTTTTCGCGGGCAATCGCCTGCCAGCCGATGTCACGGCGGCAGAAGCCGTTGTGCCATTCTATGCCATCGACCAGGGCATAGGCGCGCGCCTGCGCTTCGCCCACCGTCCGGCCGGTCGCCGTGGCGTTGAGCACGCGCCCGCCGGTCGCCACCAGCTGGCCGTCCTTGAGCGCCGTGCCGGCGTGGAAAACCTTGGCGCCGTCCTGCGCCTGCGGCAGGCTGGCGATCGGGGTGTTCTTCTCGTAGGCGCCCGGATAACCCTTCGAGGCGACGACGACGGTCAGAGCCGCTTCCTCACGCCATTCGGCGCTCACCTGATCGAGCGTGCCCGTAGCGGTGGCGTGCAGCAAGGACAGAAGATCGCTTTTCAGCCGCATCATCAAGACCTGGCATTCCGGATCGCCGAAGCGGACATTGTATTCGATCAGTTCCGGCCCCTTGGCGGTGATCATCAGGCCGGCGAAGAACACGCCGCTGAATGGATGGCCGCTTTCGGCCATGCCGCGCATCGTCGGCTCGATGATCTCCTTCATCGTGCGCTCGATCAGCGCCGGCGTCATCACCGGAGCCGGCGAATAGGCGCCCATGCCGCCGGTGTTCGGGCCGGTATCGCCGTCGCCGACACGCTTGTGGTCCTGGGCCGTTGCCAGCGCCAGCGCCGTCCTGCCGTCGCAGAGGCAGAAGAAGCTCGCTTCCTCGCCATCCAGGAAGGCTTCGACCACGACTTCCGCGCCGGCCGCGCCAAAAGCGCCCTCGAAGCAGTCGTCGACGGCGGCCAGCGCCTCGTCCAGCGTCATGGCGACGGTGACGCCCTTGCCGGCCGCCAGCCCGTCCGCCTTGATGACGATGGGGGCGCCCTGCTCGCGGATATAGGCCTTGGCCTTCGGCGCGTTGTTGAAGCGCTGGTAGGCGCCGGTCGGGATATTATATTTGGCGCAGAGATCCTTGGTGAAACCTTTCGAACCCTCCAGCTGGGCGGCGTCCGCCGATGGCCCGAAGGTGGTGATGCCTGCGGCGCGCAGTCTGTCGGCCAGACCGGCGACCAGCGGCGCCTCCGGGCCGACGACGACGAAGTCGATGGCGTTTTCGGCGCAGAAGCGCAGGATCGCGGCGTGATCCTCGATGTCCATGGGCACGAGCGTCGCCACCTCGGCGATGCCGGGATTGCCGGGCGCCGCATACAGCGTGCCGAGACGCGGCGATTGCGAAAGCTTCCAGGCGAGCGCATGCTCGCGGCCGCCGGATCCGATCAACAGAACTTTCATCGCTTCACCCTTCCTTTCACGCTCTCCGCGGGTTAAGGGCGGGCGCAGCAAAGGTCAAGCGCCAAGCGGTTCGGGCGGTATTGCTTTCACGGGGAAGATCGGCACGTCTCCGCCGTCTTGCCGTTTTGTGCCGCTAGCGCGTTTTGTTTCTATGCAGTTCCGGACGCAAAACCGCTACGCACTTTTGCTGGAATTGCGCTATGCGCCAAGCCTCGATCTTGCAACAGGAACACCCATGGCCGTCGATACACAAGAACTCGCCAAGCTCATCGCCTCGGAAATCAATGCGCGCGGCCCCCAGGTGGTCGCCGCCATCGACCTGCTCGACGAAGGCGCCACCGTGCCCTTCATCGCCCGCTACCGCAAGGAAGTCACCGGCGGCCTCGACGATACCCAGCTTCGCACGCTCTCCGAACGGCTGGTCTACCTGCGCGAGCTCGGCGCCCGCCGCAAGGCGATCCTCGAATCGATCGACGGCCAGGGCAAGCTGACCGACGAACTCAGGGCGAAGATCGCCGCCACCGCCACCAAGGCCGAACTCGAAGACCTCTACCTGCCCTACAAGCCGAAGCGCCGCACCCGCGCCGAGATCGCCCGCGAGCGCGGCCTCGGGCCGCTGGCCGAAGCGATCCTCGCCAACCGCGCCGCCGAGCCGGCGGTCCTGGCCGAGGCCTATCTCACCCAGGATGTGCCCGACGTGAAGACGGCGCTGGAAGGCGCCCGCGACATCGTTGCGGAAGGCATCGCCGAAAATGCCGACCTGCTCGGCAAGCTGCGCAACTACATGAAGGACAAGTCTTTCCTGCGGGCGAAGGTGGTGGACGGCAAGCAGGAGGCGGGCGCCAAGTTTTCCGATTATTTCGACCATGCCGAACGCTGGGCGAATGTCCCCGGCCACCGCGCGCTCGCCATGCTGCGCGGCTGGAACGAGGAAGTGCTGACGCTGACCATCGACGTCGATGCCGACGACACCTCGCCGGTCAAGCCGGTCGAGCGGATGATCGCCGCGGCTTATGAGATCGGCCAGAAGGGCGGCGCCGACCGCTGGCTGATGGAAGTCGCCGGCTGGACCTGGCGCGTCAAGCTCTCGATGTCGCTGTCGCTCGACCTGATGCGCGAGCTGCGCGAGCGCGCCGAGGAAGAGGCGATCCACGTCTTCGCCCGCAACCTCAAGGACCTGCTGCTCGCCGCCCCCGCCGGCTCGCGGGCGACGATGGGCCTCGACCCGGGCATCCGCACCGGCGTCAAGGTGGCGATCGTCGACGGCACCGGCAAGCTCATCGAAACCACCACCGTCTATCCCTTCCCGCCGAGGAACGACGTGCGCGGCACCCAGGCCGAACTCGCGGCGCTGATCCGCAAGCACAATGTCGAGCTGATCTCGATCGGCAACGGCACCGGCAGCCGCGAGACGGAAAAGCTGGTGGCCGACATGCTCGCCAGCCTGCCGGCGCCGAAACCCACCAAGGTCATCGTTTCGGAAGCCGGCGCCTCGGTCTATTCCGCGTCGCAGACGGCAGCCAACGAATTCCCGAACCTCGACGTTTCGCTGCGCGGCGCCGTGTCCATCGCCCGCCGCCTGCAGGACCCGCTGGCAGAACTCGTGAAAATCGACCCGAAGTCGATCGGCGTCGGCCAGTACCAGCACGATGTCGACCAGCAGCGCCTCAGCCGTTCGCTGGATGCCGTCGTCGAAGATGCGGTGAATGCCGTCGGCGTCGATCTCAACACCGCCTCGCCGCCGCTGCTCGCCCGCGTCTCCGGTCTCGGCCCGTCGATCGCCGAGGCGATCGTCGCCCATCGCGACCAGGAGGGGCCGTTTGCCAGCCGCAAGGACCTGCTCAAGGTTGCCCGCCTGGGCAACCGCACCTTCGAACAATGCGCCGGCTTCCTGCGCATCCCCAACGGCAAGGAGCCGCTCGACGCCTCCTCCGTGCACCCGGAAGCTTACGGCGTCGCCAAGAAGATCGTCGCCGCCTGCGGCCGCGACCTGCGCACGCTGATGGGCGACAGCGTGCTCCTGAAGAGCGTCGATCCGCGCCAGTTCGTCGACGAAAAATTCGGCCTGCCGACGGTGCGCGACATCATCGCCGAGCTGGAAAAGCCCGGCCGCGATCCGCGTCCGAGCTTCAAGACGGCGACCTTTGCCGAGGGCGTCAACGAAATTTCCGATCTGGTGCCGGGCATGGTGCTGGAAGGCACGGTGACCAACGTCGCCGCCTTCGGCGCCTTCGTCGATATCGGCGTCCACCAGGACGGCCTCGTGCATGTCTCCCAGTTGGCCGACCGGTTCGTCAAGGACCCGCACGAGGTGGTGAAGGCAGGTGACGTGGTGAAGGTGCGCGTGGTCGAAGTCGATGCCAAGCGCAAGCGTATCGCGCTTTCGATGCGCAAGGACGATGGCAGCATGCCCGCATCACAATCGCGTGATCGTGGTGGCGCGGCGGCAGCGACGCGTCCGACGGGGGGTAAACCGCGCGACGACAAGAAAAAGCCCGAAACGCAAGGGAGTCTGGGCGCTGCGCTGGCTGCGGCGATGAAACGCAAATAGCCCCGTAAAATACCGTAAACAGCGGAAGCGATGCGATGTTGCAACACTTCCGCTCTTTGCATCTGTCAAACTTGGGACCGCGCTTGTAACTTCGGCAAGACGTGCATAGATTTTTTATGCATATAAGAGTCTGGTTCCGTAAGGTTCGTGTCACCCGTTGGGAGCGTAACCGGGGCCGACAGCCGGCTCGGCTTCTTGCCGGGCGGTTGCCTGTCTGCGGCTTCCCCTTTTTTCAGAAAGCGAGGCATGTTCTCCGTTTGAATGCGCCGGAATTGAATTAGAAAATATCGTTATATTTCCTCCCTTTTCCCTCCGTTCATATGGACGATCTGCCCGAGCAGGTTCGCTTGAACAGAATGGACCCAGCCTCATCGACGTATTTTTGAAATGCTCGGAGGTTGGCATGGCTTCAGGTTTTTATGCTCTGGTCGAGAGCATCGTTCGCAAGGGTTCGCTGATCGTCACCCGGGCGTCCGGCGAAAAATTGACATTCGGCGATGGATCGGGCACGCCCGTGGCGGTGCGTTTCACCGATGACGACGCCGAGAAGCTGATCGCCACGGACCCAACCCTGAAGCTCGGCGAAATGTACATGGAAGGCCGCTTCCTTGTCGAAGAGGGCAACATCTATGACTTCCTGTCCCTGGTCAAAAGCAACACCGTCAACGAAGTCTTTTCGAAGGCCATGGCCCTCAAGCTGCTCTGGCGCATCGGACTGTCGCAGCTTGCCTCGCGCGTTCCGATCAACCGCAACCGCTACAACGTCTCGCATCACTACGACCTGAGCGCCAAGCTCTTCGACCTGTTCCTCGACGAGGACTGGCAATATTCCTGTGCCTATTTCAACCCGCCGGGCATCGGCCTGGCGGAGGCGCAGCTCGCCAAGAAACGCCATATCGCCGCCAAGCTGCTGCTCGAACCGGGCCAGCGGGTGCTGGAAATCGGCTCCGGCTGGGGCGGCATGGGCCTCTACCTGGCGGAATCCTCCGGCGTCGATGTTACCGGGATCACGCTGAGCGACGAACAGCTGAAAGTCTCGCGCGACCGCGCCGCCAAGCGCGGGCTTTCCGACCGCGTGCGCTTCGAATTGCAGGACTACCGCTACCTGCCGAAGAACAGCTACGACCGTATCGTCTCCGTCGGCATGTTCGAGCATGTCGGCCGGCCGCATTACGACGGTTTCTTCCGCAAGGTCTCCGACGTGCTGCACCAAGACGGGGTGATGGTGCTGCATGCCATCGGCCGGCCGAAACCGAGCTTCATGAACAACCCCTTCATCGAGAAGTATATTTTCCCCGGCGGCTACATCCCCGCGGTCGGCGAAGTGTTGCCTTCGATCGAGAAGGCCGGCCTGCTGGTCAAGGACGTCGAGATCCTGCCGATGCATTATGCCCATACACTGCGGGCCTGGCGGGAAAGATTCGTCGCCCGCAAGGCGGAGGCGGTGGCTCTTTACGACGAGCGCTTCTTCCGCATGTGGGAATTCTATCTTGCCGCCTCCGAAATGGCCTTCCGCTGGGACGAACTGTTCATTTTCCAGATCCAGATCGCCAGGCAGCAATTCGCCGTTCCCGACAACCGCAACTACATCCAGGAGCGCGAGGCGAAGCTGAAGGAATTCGAGGCGATCCGGCCGCCGCTGGAGAAGGTGACGTTCTGAGGCGAGGCCTTTGCCAGTGACAGGCAGGGCGACCGCAGATGGGATGCGCGGTTGCCACGCCTCCCCTTCTCCCCTTGGGGGGAGAAGACGGAAGGAGGCAGCGTTGCGGCAGAAACGACAGCCCTTGAGGCCAACGCCTACCCCGTGATCTTCGAAAAATCGGCGACGGTGCCGGTGGCTTCGCGAATGGTCTTCAGCAGTGCAAGCCGGTTGGCGCGGATCGCCGGGTCCTCGTCGTTGACGAGCACGTCGGTGAAGAAGCGATCGACCGGCGCGCGCAGCGTCGAGAGCGCTGCCATGGCGGAGCGGAAGTCCTCCCTGGCGACCGCCTCGGCGGCCTCGCGCACCGTCTTGGTGACGACGGCGTAGAGATCCTTCTCGGCATCGAGCGACAGCAGCGCTTCCGATACGCCGTCGGCGACGACCGTGCCTCTCTTTTCCTCGGCGGCGAGCAGCTGCGTGGCGCGCTTGGTGCCGGCGAGCAGGTTCTTGCCGTCTTCGGAGGTAATGAAGGCCGTCAGCGCCTCGGCGCGGCGGGCGACCATCAAAAGGTCGTCGGCATCAGCCGTCAGCACCGAATCGATGATGTCGTGGCGGGCGCCCTGATCGCGCAGGTAGACCTTCAGGCGGTCGTGGAAGAAGGAGAGGAGATCGGCGACCGTCTCCTGGCCATCCTTCTCGAACTTGTAGTTGATGATGTTCTCCAGCTTGGCCGGAATGATCCAGTTGCGGAGGAAGCGGGCGATCGGAAGGCGCACGCCGCGCTCCAGCAGGATACGCACCACGCCGAGCGCGGCACGGCGCAGCGCATAAGGATCCTTCGAGCCGGTCGGCTTTTCATCGACGGCCCAGAAACCGACAAGCGTATCCAGCTTGTCGGCGAGCGCGACGGTGATCGCCACCTTGTCATCCGGCACGCGGTCGGAGGGGCCTTGCGGCTTGTAGTGATCCTCGATGGCGATGGCCACCGAATCCGCCTCGCCCTGCAGGCCGGCATATTTGCGGCCCATGACGCCCTGAAGCTCGGGGAATTCGCCGACGGCTTCGGTGCGCAGGTCGGCCTTCATCAGCACGGCGGCGCGATCGACCAGGGCGGCATCGGCGCCGACGACCGGCGCGAGTTCTTTCGCCAGCGCCCGGATGCGGGTCACACGTTCGCCCTGGTTGCCGAGCTTGGCATGGAAGGTGACGTTCAGCGCGTCGAGCTTGGCCATGCGCTGGTCGAGGGGCTTCCTGAGGTCGAGGCCGAACTTTTCCGCGGATGCGGCAAGCGTGCCGAGATCCGGCAGGTCGCCCTGGTCGCGGGTCCAGAAATGCTTGGCGTCCGAAAGACGGGCGCGCACCACCTTGCCATTGCCGTGCACGATCTCCTTGCCGCCATCCTTGGCGGCGATGTTGGAGACGAGGATGAAATGGTTCGACAGTTTTTCGCTGCCCGAAACGCGGGTGACGAAACACTTCTGGTTGGTCTTGATCGTCAGCCGGATGATTTCCGCCGGGATCGCCAGATAGTCTTCCTCGAAGCTGCCCATCAGCACATGCGGATATTCCACCAAGCCGGACACCTCTTCGAGCAGCCCCTCGTCCTCGACGAGGTCGAGCCCGCTGGCAAAGGCGAGATTGGCGGCGTCCTGGGCGATGATCTGCTTGCGGCGTTCGGCATCAAGCACGACCTTGGCCCTTTCCAGGCTTTCGACGTAATCGCCGAAGCGCTTGACGGTGATCGCCTCGGGCGCATGGAAACGGTGGCCGTAGGTGACGTTGGACGCGACGATGGCGTCGATCTCGAACGGGATGACGACGGTCTCTTCATGCTCGGTGCCGAAGGTGCAGACGATCGACTGCAGCGGCCGCACCCAGCGCAGCGAACCCGGCTCGCTCGATGCCTTGCCCCAGCGCATCGATTTCGGCCAGGGGAAATCGCGGATGATGCCCGGCATGATATCGGTCACGATCTCTTCGGTGGGGCGGCCCGGCTTGACGATCAGCGCGACATAGAAATCGCCCTTCTTCGGATCGCTCTGCACCTGCGCTTCGGATATCGAGGAGAGACCGGCACTGCGCAAAAATCCTTCGATCGCCTTTTCGTTGGCGTCGGTGCGTGGCCCCTTGCGTTCCTCGCGCACATCGGCGGAGCGCGCCGTCAGGCCGCGGATGTCGAGGGTCAGCCGGCGCGGCGTCCAGTATTCGCGCGCACCTTCATAGCTCAGGCCCGCTTCGACCAGCGCGTCGGTCACGAGTTTCTTCAGGTCGCCCGCCGCCTTGCGCTGCATGCGCGCGGGAATTTCCTCGGAGCGGAGTTCAAGCAGGAGATCAGGCATGGATGTGTCTTTTCATAAATCCGAACGGTTGCGGCGGACTTAGCAAGCCCGCGCGCAAAAGTCATCTCTCGGCATGCGGAAAATCGCTGGAACCTACCAGCCGCCACCGCCGCCGCCGCCACCGCCGCCTCCCGACGAGCCGCCCGAGGAACCGCCGGACGAAAAGCCGGAGGAGGAACTGCGCGGCGGCTCGGGGATCGTCGAGGCGATGGTCGAGGCCATCGAGCTGGAAAACTTGCCGATATTGTCGCTGAAACGGTCGCCGCGAAACGACGAGCCGGAATACCAGGACGGCTGGTAGGCCGCCGCCGCCGCCCCGGCAGCCGCCGAGGCAAGCCAGCGGTCGAAGGTCTTCGACCAGGGTTTTTCCACGCCCAGCGCCACGGCATAAGGCAAAAGCGTTTCGAAATGCTGCGGCGACATGGTCGGCGCGCCGGCCATGTTCATCCGGTCTTTTTCCGCCAGTGTCAGATATTGCCGGAGGCCCTCGATGCCGGTCATCATCTTCGACCCGATCGGCGTCGGGGCGCCCATGAGGTAGAAGAACAGCACGTTCAGGAACACGATGCCGCCGGCCGCATAGATCGGCACGTATTCATGCGGGTCGCCGAGACCGACATAGGCGCCGATAAACAGGCCGAACAGCAGGATCGCGCCGATAAACAGGAGAATCCCGAGGATGAGGATGAGGATTATCCGCGCAAAGAGGTTTCGCGTCGCCCGCAACGCCAGGCCGAGGGGAATGGAAAACACCCCGACCACCACGCCGATGAGCAGCGAGCCGATAAAGATGCCCAGCGCCTCCTCGGAGAGCTGCGCGAAGATCAGCAGCCCGACCATACACACAACGCTGATCAGGACGCCACCGACGATATAGGCGACATTGGCATTGTAATATTTGCCGCGGTGTTCCCGCTCGATGGAGCCGCGGAAACGCTCGCCCACCGCCTTGACATAGGCGCCGTTCGACTTGGCGATGGTGAGGGCCGCCCCTTCGCCGCCGAGCGAATGCAGCAGGCTCTCCTCGCCCGCGCCCAGCTTCTCGCCGCGCGGCTTGGCCGTGCGGCGAATGGACAGCGAGTCTTGCAGATCCTCCAGGACGGCATATCCCTTGACCGCAAGGTTAAGTGCGGCGGCGGACAGCGCCGTCCAGCCCTGGCCGGAAAAACCCTTGTTGTCGATGTAGTTGACGAGCGCCGGCGAGATGCCGTCCGGCGCATCCCAGCGCGGCACCATGACACCGCCCGGCGGATCGCGCCCGACCCGCACCCACGACCGCATGTAATAGACGAAAACCACGGCGAAACCGCCAATACCGATGAAATAGCCGAGATTTTCCTCCAGCCACGCCGTCCGCTGCTGCAAGGCCGTGGGGGGATCGATGACGCCCTTGGCGAGCTTGACGCCGATCGTCAACCCTTCGCTGACGCGCAGCGGCTGCGTGGTCGCGAAGGTGACGGTGCCGCCATTGTCCTGCACGGTGGCGTTCTTCTCCGTCGCGCCCAGCGGACCGGTGAAGAAGACCGTATCCTCGGCGCGGACGCCCTCCGGCAGCCGGACCGTCGCCGTCGCCTTCGCGATGCGGAACAGCCAGCCGTTGCCGGTGACGTTCCAGAACAGTTCGTCATAGGCCTCGAACCGCCTGATCTGCCGGTCGGTGCGGTAGGTGATGGTGAAGGTGTGCTCACCGGCCGGCAGGAAGATATCCGACTTGCCGATATAGATGCGGATGCCGCCGGAGATCGATTCGGTGTGATAATCGTCCGGCGCGCCGTCCCGCTCGATGGAGACGATGTCGAAATCAACCTTGGCGGTGCGTCCCTTCTCGTTGACGAAGGTCAGCGGGAAGTCGCGGAAAATACCGCGACGGATCTCCCGGCCTTCGGCATTGGCGACGATCGTCTCGGTGACCGTCATCGAGCCGTCGCGGGAGAGCGTGATATCCGCATCGTAGGAGCGGATATATTCTTCCGCCGCGGCGGGGCTGATCGGCGCGATGGCCACCAGCATCAGGAGAAGGGCTAAAAACAGCCTGGTCATCGGTCTGCTCGCAAGAAGGGAGGGATCAGAACTTGACGGTGGGCACGGCGCGGTCGGCCTCGGCGACCTCGAAATAACCGGCTTTCACGAAACCGAAGCTGCGGGCGATGAGGTTGGAGGGAAAACTGTCGACCTTGACGTTCATGTCGCGGGCGGCGCCGTTGTAATAACGCCGCGACATCTGGATCTCGCCTTCGACCGTTTCCAGCGTCTGCTGCAGCTCGGTGAAATTCTGGTTGGCCTTGAGGTCCGGATAAGCTTCCGCGACGGCCAGCAGCCGGCCGAGCGCCTGCGACAGCATGCCTTCCGCCTGGGCGCGGCCGGCAATGTCGCCTGCGGGAAGCGCCTGGGCACGGTTTCGCAGTTCGACGACCTTTTCCAGAGTCTCCCGTTCGTGGGAGGCGTAACCCTTCACCGTTTCGATCAGGTTGGGGATGAGGTCGGCGCGGCGTTTCAGCTGCACATCGATGCCCGACCAGGCTTCCTCGGTCATCTGCCGCGACCGGACGAGGCTGTTGTAGACATAGATGGCATAGATCGCAATCGGCACCGCGATGAGCAGCAAATACATGGATCAATTCTCCGAAAATCCTGGAAACGCCGGCGGAGATTAACATTCCGCCGGGCATTGTCACCCTGGTTATTCCGAAAGCAAAACTATCGGCGGGGCGGATGCGGAGGTGTTCCTGCGGGAACCGAAATTTCCGGCGGAATGCGCGAGATTGGCTCATCGATCCACTCCAAACCGCAAGCCGAACCGATGAAAACCGCCCTCACCCTGATCAACGTCCTCGCCTTTGCCGCCCTCTTTGCCGTGCATGTGGCCGGCAATCCGGCCGAACGGCCTTCAGGAGTGCGACGCGCGATGCAGATCTATGCCGGCCAACTGCCGACCGGCAGCTATCCGACGCTGAAGCCGGTCTGGGAACTGGGCGTGGAAACCGCCGACCTGGCGTAAATTCAGGTGCCGGGCGCCCGCCGGCTGTTACGCCGGCAGGAAAGGGAATATCCGGGCCTACGCCACCTTGCGCCAGTTGACGCCGCCGGCCTCCGTCAGCAGGAAAGCTTCGCCGCAGGCCTTGGCCAGCGTGCGCACGCGCAGGATATAGGCCTGGCGCTCCGTAACCGAGATGACGCCGCGGGCATCGAGCAGGTTGAAGACGTGGCTGGCCTTGATGCACTGGTCATAGGCCGGCAGGACGCATTTGTGCAGGCGCTGGTTGTCGGCATCGCCCGGCGCGCCGGCGGCGAGCAGCGCCTGACATTCCTTTTCGGCGTCGATGAAGTGCCGGTGCAGCATTTCGGTGTTGGCATATTCGAAGTTGTGGCGGGAATATTCCTGCTCGGCCTGCAGGAAGACGTCACCATAGGAGATCTTCTCGTCGCCCTCGCGGCCGTTGAAGTTCAGGTCGTAGACGTTGTCGACGCCCTGGACATACATCGCCAGGCGTTCGAGGCCGTAGGTCAGTTCGCCGGCCACCGGCGAGCATTCGATGCCGCAGACCTGCTGGAAATAGGTGAACTGCGACACTTCCATGCCGTCGCACCAGCATTCCCAGCCCAGCCCCCAGGCGCCCAGCGTCGGGCTTTCCCAGTCATCCTCGACGAAGCGGATGTCGTGCAGCAGCGGATCGAGGCCGATCGCCGCCAGCGAGCCGAGATAAAGCTCCTGCAGGTTGGACGGATTGGGCTTCAGGATCACCTGGTACTGGTAATAATGCTGCAGGCGGTTGGGGTTTTCGCCGTAGCGGCCGTCCGACGGCCGGCGCGAGGGCTGCACGTAGGCGGCCTTCCACGGCTTGGGGCCGAGGGCGCGCAGCGTGGTCGCCGGGTGGAATGTGCCGGCGCCGACCTCCATGTCGTAGGGCTGCAGCACGGCGCATCCCTTGTCCGCCCAGTAGTTGTGCAGCGTCAGGATCAGCCCCTGGAAGGAGCGGGTCGGATGCATGTGGTCTGGCAGGCTGGCAGCGGTCATCGGTCAATCACAATGGCAATGGGGTCGAGATTGCCGGACAGGTGCCATGCCGAGCGCCGGGGGTCAAGACACTTGGCGGCCGGCCTGCTGCATCTCCCGAAACGGGACAGGACCAACGTGCCGAAATAGGGCAGCCATATCAATTCTTTAACGGTGCGGTTTAAGTGCACGTTAAAGCCGCCATGATAGCAAATAGGCCAAAGCCATCAGCCGATACCAGGGCTGACGATAATAAAACGGATGGCGCAGGGTGCCGATACTGCCCGCAGATCAGGCCCATGCAGCCGGAAAATTCGTTGCTCGAACAGGGAATATTAACCATGATGCGCACTCTCCGTCGCTTCAGGAGTGACGTTGCCGGCAACTTCGCCATCATCACGGCTCTGCTGATCGTCCCCTTCGCCGGCGTCATCGGCCTCGCCATCGATTTCAGCCGCGCCTTCGAGATGCGCGAAAAGCTGTACGGCGCCGCCGACGCTGCCGCGCTCGGCGCCATATCGGAAAAGTCCAACGGCGTCGCGCTTGCCCGGAAGATGGTCACCGACGGCCAGATCGCTGCTGCCATCGAGGAAGCCAAGGAGATTTTTCGCGCCCAGCTTCCCAGCGACGGCATTTCGGTGACGACGGAAACCAAGGACCCCTATTCCAGCGAGACCCTGAAGCTGGATGTCGATATCAAGCGCACCGGCCAGGACATCGTCTCCCAAGTGAACTTCAAGACGTCGATTCCCACCACCTTCCTGAAGATCATCGGCAAGCAGGAAATCGTCATTTCCGGGGCCGCGAAGGCCACCTACCAGCTCGGCTCGCATATCGATTTCTACATGTTGCTCGACAATACGCCCTCGATGGGCGTCGGCGCCACCGCCGCCGACATCGCCACGCTGGAAGCCAACACCTCCGACAGCTGCGCCTTCGCCTGTCACGAGACGAAGAACGCCAACAATTATTACAATCTCGCCAAGAAGCTCGGCGTGAGCATGCGCATCGACACGGTGCGCCAGGCAACCCAGCAGCTGACCCAGACCGCCAAGGATACGATGCTGTTTTCCAACCAGTATCGCATGGGCATCTATACGTTCGGCGAGAAGGCCGAAGATGCCAAGCTGACAACGGTTTCGACGCTCAACGCCAACATGGACCAGGTGAAATCTTATGCCGACGCAATCGACCTGATGACCATTCCGCAGCAGGGCTACAACAACGACCAGCAGACCAGCTTCGATTCGGCCCTGACGGAAATCAACAAGCTGATCGACAAGCCCGGCACCGGCGACAGCGCCAACGACCGGCAGAAGGTGCTGTTCTTCGTCTCCGACGGCGTCGGCGACAGCTACAAGCCTTCGACCTGCACCAAGAGGACCACGGGTAACCGCTGCCAGGAACCGATCGACGTCTCCTTCTGCAAGCCGCTCAAGGATCGCGGCATCCGCATCGCCATCCTCTACACCACGTACCTGCCGCTGCCGAAGAACGGTTGGTACAATTCCTGGATCAAGCCGTTCCAGAGCGAGATTTCGACCAAGATGCAGGAATGCGCCACGCCCGGCCTGTTCTTTGAGGTCAGCCCGACGCAGGGCATTTCCCAAGCCATGGAAACCCTGTTCCGCAAGGTCATCAACAGCCCGCGCCTGCAGAGCTGACGGGCGACCTACCGGACGAGGATCACTCGTCCGGTCGCTTGACGCGGTATTCGCCGGTGGCGGGGTCCTTGATCAGGGTGCCCATGGCCCCCGTCTCGCGCTCGCGTTCCGCCTGGCGGGACTTGGCGGCAAGCCGCTGGGCGTCGCCGATGAAGCGCTTGTAGAGAATCCAGCCGCCCGCGACGAGAATGATCAGAAATATAAGTTGTGCCATCTCCCCCGTCCTTCCGGCTCAAAGTCCGTAACGGCTCCACAATGCCTTGTCTTCCAGTGTTCCGGCAAGACCCGATGCAGCTGCCGCCGCCACCTCTTCAGCCCGGATGGCGCCGGCGACGCCTGGCACGCGGCGGCCAAGAAAACCCCGGGCGCCGGTGACCAGCTCCAGCTTGACCTTGTCGCCGTAACGCTTGCGCAATTCCTGGCGCATGTCGGCGAGGCCATCGACGAGCCCCAGCTCGAGGCCGCGCGTGCCCGTCCAGAACAGGCCGGAGAAGACTTCGGGATCGCTGGAGAGCCTGTCGCCGCGCCGCGCCTTGACCATGTCGATGAACACGGCATGGATATCGAGCTGCAGCGTCTTGAGATATTCGATATCCTGCGGCTTTTCCGGCTGGAACGGATCGAGGATCACCTTGTTTTCGCCGGCAGTATAGACGCGCCGCTCGACGCCGATCTTGCGCAACAGTTCCGGAAAGCCGAAGCCGCCGGAAACGACGCCGATGGAACCGACGATCGAGGTGGGATCGGCGAAGATCTCGTCACCCGCCAGCGCGATCATATAGCCACCGGAGGCGGCGACATCCTCGACGAAAACGAAGACCTTCTTGCCGTTTTCTTCCGCCAGCGACCGGATGCGATGATACAGCATGCGCGACTGCACCGGCGACCCGCCGGGCGAATTGATCGACAAGGCCACAGCCGGCGCTTCCTTCATCGCGAAGGCCTTTTCCAGCGCTGCGGAATAGGAGGCGAGATTGAGTGCGGGACGGAAGGCGCTGCCGCCCGCCTGAATGGCACCGTGAAGCCTGACGACCGGGATGACCACTCTTTTCTTGCGAAAGCGTTTCGGTAACAGCCGCTTCAGAAAACCCGCCATCCGTCATCCCTATGTTTGAAAACCTGCGGGGATATGTGTGTATCGCCACGGCGAACACAAGCGGCATGACGCAAAAATCAGCGTTTTCGGGCGTAGGCTGCCCGGCCGTTGTTGAAGTCGTCGAACAGGGCGGCAAAGCGGTGCGTATCCTCTTGATGCATCACGAGCGGGAAACGCAGGCTGAGGCGGGCACGCGACCCCTTGATCGCCGTCACCAGGATGCGCACGGCATTCTCGCCTTCACGGGGGTGCAGGGCGGTGATCTCGATCCCGCCGAAGCGGCGGCCGCAGGCGGCGATGATCTCGGCGATCGATTCCGGCCGGGCGATCAAGGACAGCTGCCCGCCGGGGCGGAGGATGGCGCCGGCCGTGCGCACCCAGCTTTCGAACAGGCCGTCATGCATGGCATGCGCCTCAGCTTTCAAAGCATCCGGCGTGCGCCGGTCGCTGCCGTCGTTGAAGGGCGGGTTCATGATGACATGGTCGAAACTGTCGTCCTCCAGGCCCATCGCGCGCCGCGCCCGACCCGTGGCCGTCACATCCGCCTCGATGACAGACAAGCGGGTGGCCATGTGGGCATTGAGCGGATGGGCGGCGCTGCGCCGGGCATAATCCGCCATGTCGGGCGAGCGTTCCGCCAGCACCACCTCGGCCTTTGCCAGCCGCGAGGCCACAGCCATGCCGGCAGCCCCGGCGCCGGCGCCGAGATCGGCGACGCGGATCGGCCGCTCATCGGCGACGAGGGCCGCCAGCAGCATGGCATCCATGCCGGAGCGGTGACCCCTGCCCTTCGGCTGCAGCACATGGAAGCCGCCATAATGGAAGGCATCGAGGGTCTCGGCCTGGGTGTCCTGCACCTCAGCTGCGCTCATCGCGCAATTCGTCCGCAAGGCCGGCATCGGTAAGAATGGCGCGCGCCTCATCCGCCCGGTCGCTTTCCACCAGGAAACGGCGCGGCAGCATGCCGAGCGAACCTTCGAGAATGCTCATGCCCTCATCGGCGACCATGCAATGAATACCGGCATCCTTCATCAGGCTCTCGGCAAAGGAGAGCAGGACCGGATCGTTCGTACGGATGAGTTCGAGCATTCAGATGAAATCCCTGTCAAATTTGCATGAGCGAGACAATTCGCCTCTTGCCGCGCTAACCGGCCCTTTCTATTGTCTTTTGCAAAGAATGAACAGGAGTCCGGGTCGTTGGGCGTCGTAATACCGCTTGAAGAAGGCAAGAACAAACAGGCTTCGGTGAAGCCGCTCGTCGATCTGACCAAGGCGGACATGGAGCGCGTCAACCAGCTCATCCTGTCCAGGGCGGGCTCCGATGTGCAGATGATCCCCGAGGTCGCCAACCACCTGATCTCGTCTGGCGGCAAGCGCCTGCGGCCGATGCTGACGCTCGCCTCCGCCGCGATGTTCGGCTACGAAGGCGATGCGCATGTCAAGCTCGCCACCAGCGTCGAGTTCATGCACACCGCGACGCTGCTGCATGACGACGTCGTCGACGAAAGCGACCTGCGCCGCGGCAAATCGACGGCGCGGATGATCTGGGGCAACCAGGCGAGCGTGCTGGTCGGCGATTTCCTGCTCGGCCAGGCTTTCCGCATGATGGTCGATGTCGGTTCGCTCGAGGCGCTCGACGTCTTGTCCACCGCCGCTTCGGTGATCGCCGAGGGCGAAGTGCTGCAGCTGTCCGTCGCCAAGAACATGGAAACGACCGAAGACGATTACCTGCAGGTGATCCGCGCCAAGACGGCGGCGCTGTTTGCGGCTGCCGCCGAAGTCGGCCCGATCGTTGCCAGGACCGACAAGGCCGGCCGCAACGCGCTGAAATCCTACGGCATGAACCTCGGCCTCGCCTTTCAGCTGGTCGACGATGCGCTGGATTACGGCGGCAAGGCCGCCGACCTCGGCAAGAATGTCGGCGACGATTTCCGCGAGGGCAAGATCACCCTGCCGGTGATCCTTGCCTATCGCCGCGGCACGCCGGACGAACGCGCCTTCTGGCGCGATGCCATCGAAGGCGGCAACAGCAGCGAAGAGAACCTTGAAAAGGCGCTGGGTCTGATCACCAGATACGGCAGCCTCGCCGATACCATCGCCCGCGCCAACCATTACGGCACCATTGCCCGCGACGCCCTGGCGCCGCTGCCGCAATCCGCCTGGAAGACGGCGCTGATGGAGGTCATCGACTTCTCCATCCAGCGGGTGAACTGAGGGTACACGCGGAATTCCTTGCGGGACTGCTTCAAAAAAGCCATTCTGTTGCGGAATCATAACGCCCGTGTTCCCATGCTTTCGGGCTTGGCCCGTCCCTGATGAAAGGCTTGTTCATGCGGCAGACAGTTGCCCACCGTCTTCTTTCCGGCGTCGCGATCGCGGTTCTGATGGTCGCAGGGGCGGCCAATATGGCTTATGCCCAGGCCGAAAAGGCGCCTGCGGGCGAACAGGTGGAAACCTTCGACCCCTCCACCGCCACGACCTTTGCCGGCGCCTTCCTTGCCGGACGCACGGCCGACGTGGACAAGGACTACAAGAACGCCATCTCGCTCTACCGCAAGGCGCTGGAACTGGAGCCGGGCAATCCCGAGATCCGCCAGCGGCTGATGATCGCGCTGTTCATGAACGGCGACTTCCAGGACGGCGTCAAGCTGGCCGAGCAGATGAAGGGCGACCCGTCCGTCGAGCGTATCACCACCATCGTTCGCGGCCTCAACGCCATCTACGGCAAGGACTACGCCTCGGCGGAGAAGATCCTCAAGTATGAAGGCCCGAACGATCTCGAGCGGATGATGAACAGCCTGCTCGTCGCCTGGGCCCGCATGGGCGACGGCAAGGGGAAGGAAGCCCTGGCGCTGATCGAAGGCATGAAGGGGCCGCAGTGGTTCGGCATCTTCAAGCATTACCACGCCGGCGCGCTGGCCGCCGCCACCGGCGACGTTTCCAAGGCGCGCTCGCACCTCAGCGAAGCCGTGGCCGACCGTGACGGCGGCCAGACGGCGCCGGACACCTACGTGCGCGCCGTGATGGCGCTGGCGCGGCTGGAAGCCAAGGAAGGCAACAAGCAGAAGGCGCTCGACGCGATTTCCGCCGGCGACAACTTCATCAACAACTACGCGCCGCTTCTCGCCCTTCGCCAGAGCATCGAAAAGGGCGAGAAGCCGGAGCAGCAGATCCGGACCGCGGCGCAGGGTGCCGCGGCCGTGCTGTTTTCCGTCGGCAGCGCGCTGAACCGGCAGGGCGCCGACGACGCCGTGGCGCTCTACCTGCAGGCCTCCTACGCGCTCGATCCGGAAAGCGCCGATACGCTGGTCCTGCTCGGCGGACTGGCCGAAAATGCCGAGCAGCCGCAGCGCGCCATCGACTTCTATCGCCGCGTGCCGCAGGATTCGCCGATGCGGCGGATTTCCGAGTTGCAGCTCGGCATGGCGCTCGCCCAGACCGGCGATGTCGACGAAGCCAAGAAGCACCTGAAATCGCTGATCGATTCCGACCCCAAGGACATCCGCAGCTATATCGCCTACGGCAGCGTGCTTTCCGACGCCAAGGACTATGCGGCCATGGCGGACAATTTCGACAAGGCCGTCGAGGTGATCGGCCCGGTGCCAAACCGCGGCAACTGGACGATCTTCTTCCAGCGCGGCATCGCCTATGAGCGTCTGAAGAAGTGGGAGCAGGCCGAGCCGAATTTCCGCAAGGCGCTGGAGCTCAACCCGGACCAGCCGCAGGTGCTGAACTATCTCGGTTATTCCTGGGTCGACATGAACCGCAATCTCGACGAGGGGCTTGAAATGATCAAGCGCGCCGTCGAACTGCGCCCCGACGACGGCTACATCGTCGATTCGCTCGGCTGGGCCTATTTCCGCCTCAACCGCTTCGAAGAGGCCGTCAACGAGCTGGAACGCGCCGCACAGTTGAAGGCCGGCGATGCGGCGATCAACGACCATCTCGGCGACGCCTACTGGCGTGTCGGCCGCACGTTCGAGGCCCGCTACCAGTGGCAGCGCGCCCTGACCATGAAGCCGGAAATGACCGAGATCCCGAAGATCGAGGCGAAGATCAAGGACGGGCTGAGCGACGGGCCGCAGCAGCAGGTCGCCGTCAACAAGACGGATGCACCGACGACGGATTACACCATCGCCGCCGGCGACACCGTCGCCAAGATCGCCGAGAAGATGCTCGGCGACGGCAGCCGCGTCAACGAGATCCTCGAACTCAACCCGGCATTGAAGGGCAATCCCGAAGACCTGAAGACCGGCGAAGTCATCAAGCTGCCGGCGAAGGTGAAGTAAGAGCCCTCGCCTGTCGTGACCACGGACAGCATTATCGAGCCGGCGCCTGCCAAGATAAACCTGGCGCTGCATGTGATCGGCCAGCGGCCGGACGGTTACCACCTGATGGAATCGGTGGTGACCTTCGCCGCTGCGGGTGACCGGCTGGTGATGTCACCGGCCGCAACGGATCGGTTCGGCCTATCCGGCCGGTTCGCCCCCTTGCTCCAAGCGGAAGATCCGGCGACCAACCTGGTGCTGAAAGCCCGGGATGCGTTGCGGGCGGCATTCGTTGGCAAGGGACTGCCGACCGCAGCCGTCGATATCCATCTCGAAAAGAACCTGCCGGTCGCATCCGGCATCGGTGGCGGCTCGGCCGATGCGGCGGCGGCCTTGCGCGGCCTGCAGCGGCTGTGGGGCCATGCGCTTGCGGCGGAAGAATTGCATATGCTTGCCCTGAAACTCGGTGCCGACGTGCCGATGTGCCTCGCCGGACGCCCGCTGCTTGCCCGCGGCATCGGCGACGAGATCGAGAGCCTGCCGCACCTGCCCGCCTTTTCCTGCGTGCTCGTCAATCCGCTGAAGGCGGTCTCGACGCCGGCGATCTTCAAGCTGCTGACGGAGAAGAACAACGCGCCACTGGCGCCGCTGCCCTCCTCGGCAGGTCGCACGGCGGGGTGGCTGTCCTGGCTTTCCTCCGCCCGCAACGACCTGGAAGCGCCAGCCAAGAACCTCGTCGGCGAAATCGGCGAAGCCGGCAAGCTGTTGCTTCGCGAAAACGCCGCAATGGTACGGATGTCGGGGTCCGGCGCGACCTGTTTTGCCCTGTTTACCGATCCGGGCCTTGCCGAAAAAGCCGCCGCCGCGCTTCACGCTGCCCGGCCTGATTGGTATGTTCAGACGACAGAAACCTTTGCCGGAACCGTTTGATGACCCCACTCGACGAAAGCCGCCCGTTCATTCCCGTCGGCATCGCGGTGCTGACCGTTTCCGATACGCGGACATTGGCCGACGACAAGTCCGGCGATACGCTCGTCGCCCGCATCGCGGCGGCCGGCCACCGGCTTTCGGCGCGCGCCATCGTGCCGGACGAGCGCGCCCGCATCTTCGACCAGGTGAAGGCTTGGACGCTCGATGATACGATCGACGTGGTGATCACCACCGGCGGCACCGGCTTTACCGGCCGCGACGTGACGCCGGAGGCGCTGGAACCGCTGTTCGAAAAGCGGATGGACGGCTTTTCTGAGGTCTTCCACCGCATTTCCTACGACAAGATCGGCACCTCCACCATCCAGTCGCGGGCGACCGGCGGTGTCGCCAACGCCACCTTCATCTTCGTGCTGCCCGGCTCGCCCGGCGCCTGCAAGGATGCGTGGGACGGCATTCTTGCCGCACAGCTCGACTATCGCCACATGCCGTGCAATTTCGTGGAAATCATGCCGCGGCTCGACGAACACCTGAAGCGCGGCAATCCCCAGTCGTAGCGGTCAGCGCATCGACCGCGCCACCCGGGACGGGATGAGTTCGCTCGCCAGACGCCGGGTTTTCTGCCCCCTGGCGACCTCGGCCAAGGACAGGCCGGGCTTCGCCGCGGCCAGCATCTGGTTCCTCGATATCAGGAAACCTTGTTCAAGCGGCGGCACCATCCGCAAAAAGCGCTTCCACCAGGGCAACCGGTAGCTGACCGAGGGGGAAAACCGCGCCGGCATGCGGTTCAGCGCCATGTATTCGGCAATCTCCTCGACCCAGCCGCTTTGCGGCCGCGCGCCGGGCTCCAGCAGCAGCAGCCACTCTCCGCGCGCCGCGCGCACGATTTCGGCGAGGTCCCAGTCCAGATGGAACCGGCAGCCGGCGGCATCGGCCACGTCGGATGAGCCGTCCTTCGACCCGTGGTCGATCACGACGACATCGCTCACCAGCCCTTCCACGGCGCCCGCGACGAGCACCGACAGGGTCTGTGCCAGTTCGGCCTCCTGATCCCGGCATTCCATGATGACTGTCAACATGCCTTCCTGATTACTGCATCGCACAAGAAATTGCCATCGTTCTATCGGCGAATTTGTTCTTGCAATGTTCTCATTTTCACGATAGGAATTTAATCATGATTTGACGGGGCGGATGAAACCCCGGGCGGAGAACACCAATGAACGATCTGTCCCATGTCGGGCGGGCTGCTTTCCAGCCTGCCAATACGGCAGATATTGCCGATGCAATGATCGTCGCTTCCGGGCTGCGGGTCGATGCCGAGCGGCGGCGTGGCCGGGGCGCCGGCCTCAATCCCGACGGGCGTTTCGAAGTGCAGCAGCGTGCCGCCTTCGATGACGGCTGGCAATCGCTGGAAGACCTGCCGCCGTTCAAGACCGAGGTGCAGGTGGAAAAGCCGCGCACGGCGATCACCAAGAACGACTCACCGGATATCGGTTTCGACCGTTCGGTCAATCCCTATCGCGGCTGCGAACATGGCTGCATCTATTGTTTCGCCCGGCCGACGCACAGCTATATGGGCCTGTCGGCGGGCCTCGATTTCGAGGCCAAGCTGTTTGCCAAGCCGGACGCGCCGAAACTTCTGGAACGCGAGCTGGCGAAGCCGGGCTACAAGGTGCGCACCATCGCCATCGGCACCAACACCGACCCCTACCAGCCGATCGAGCGGGAATGGCGCATCATGCGGCAGATCCTGGAGGTGTTGAACAAGGCCAACCATCCCGTCATGATCGTCACCAAGTCGGCGCTGGTGACGCGCGACATCGATATCCTGCAGGAGATGGCCGCCAAGGGGCTTGCCAAGGTCGGCCTGTCGGTGACGACGCTCGACCGCAAGCTGGCGCGGACGATGGAGCCGCGGGCCGCCACACCGACGAAGCGGCTGGAGGCGATCCGGGCGCTGACCGAAGCCGGCATTCCCGCCAGCGTGCTGGTGTCGCCGATCATCCCGGCACTGAACGACCATGAGATCGAGCGGATTCTCGATGCGGCCAAGGCTGCAGGCGCGACCGAAGCAAGCTATGTCCTGCTTCGCCTGCCGCTGGAAGTCAGCCCGCTCTTCCGCGACTGGCTGCTGCAGCATTATCCCGAGCGCTACCGGCATGTGATGTCGCTGGTCCGCTCGATGCGCGGCGGCAAGGATTACGATGCCGAATTCGGCAAACGCATGAAGGGCGCCGGTCCTTATGCCTGGCAGATCGGCCGGCGTTTCGAGATGGCGACCAAGAGGCTGGGCCTCGGGCGGCGCGGTGTACAGCTGCGCGGCGACCTGTTCCTGCCGCCGAACGGCAGCGGCGTGCAGTTGTCGCTGCTGTGAAGCAGCATTGAGCCGCAAATCTGCGTGCGGAACGAGGCAAAAAATTTCCGGCGGCGGTCCCCCTGTCCCCCGCCTCCGGAAAGCGCCCCCGGGGAGCCGCCCTCCATTGCGGCTTGGCCTGATACCGGCCGCAAACCGGGGGCTTGCAGGAGATCGGGTCGGCGTGCGATTTTCGCCGCATGAAAAAGAGCATGCCGCCCGATTCTCCACTGCTTTTCGATGCACCGCCGGCGGGTCCGGATTTTCTGATGGAACTGTCTGCCCGCAAGGACGGCCAGTGGCCGGTGGCGGGAACGGACGAGGCCGGGCGCGGGCCGCTGGCCGGCCCGGTCGTCGCCGCAGCGGTGATCCTCGATCCGGACAATATTCCTGATGGCCTCAACGATTCCAAGCAGCTGACGCTCTCGGAGCGGGAGAACCTGTTCGAGGTGATTCTCTCGACGGCCACCGTCGCCATCGCCTCGTCAGGGCCGAAACGGATCGACGGCATGAACATCCTGCGGGCCAGCCTCGACGCGATGCGCCGGTCAGTGCTGAGCCTCAGCCTCGCACCCAGGCTGGTGCTGGTCGACGGCCGCGACGTCCCGCCAGGCCTGCTATGCCATGGCCGGGCGGTGGTCAAGGGCGATGCCCGCTCGGTATCGATCGCCGCCGCCTCGATCGTCGCCAAGGTGACCCGTGACCGGATGATGGCGCGGGCCGGCGCCGTATTCCCCGCCTACGGCTTTGCCCATCATGTGGGGTATGCCACCGTCGTTCATCGACGCAACATCGAAATCCACGGCCCCTGCCTGCTGCACCGGATGAGCTTCAGACCGCTGAGAAAAGACGAGCCGCCGGCGGACGATTGAGGGCTCGGGGGGAGCGCTCGACGGCAGGATAAAACACGTAAAACTCCGCAGAGCGCTGACGAAGACGAGACCTCTCCTGCGTCATCAACTCGGGCTTGTCCCGAGGATCTGCCTTCGTCAGCTAAGTCATTGACGTTAAAGGAGGTGTCCGACGTGCCTGGATCCTCGCGACAAGCCCAAGATGACGTGGGAGAGGGTACGGCTCATCAACAAATAAAAAAGGCCGGGGAAACCCGGCCTTTTCTAGAACAATGCGGCGAACGCTCAGTTCAGGCGCGTCTTCACGTCGTTCAGCGAACGGTTGAAGAGGTCGGACTGCACGGCGGCGTCGCTCTTCTTCGCGATGACGGCTTCGGCGGCGGCAATCACCAGATCGACGGCGGCGGAGCGGACGGCGTTGACGGCGTCGGCTTCGGCCTGCTTGATCTTCTGCTCGGAGAGCGCGTTGCGGCGAGCGACGAATTCCTCCGTCTTCTGCTTGGCTTCGGCGGTCAGCATCTGCGCCTCGCGCTCGGCGGCGGCGACGATGTTGGCGGCTTCGGCTTCGGCTTCCTTGCGCTTGCGCTGGTATTCGGCCAGCAGGTGCTGGGCCTCTTCGCGCAGGCGCTTGGCTTCCGCCAGCTCGTTGCGGATCTGGTCGGCACGGGCGTCGAGGCTCTTGCCCACCATGCCCGGAACCTTGAGGTAGATCACCAGTGCGAGGAAGACGACCAGGCCGACGAGGGCAAAGAATGTTGCATCAAAAGCCATGGATCATGCCCCCTGCTTGGCTGCGGCGACGGCGGCCGAAATGTCGGCCTGCGTGGCCTGCTGGCCGATCAGTTCTTCGACGACGGTGTTTGCCGTGTCTTCGGCAATGGCGCCGACGTCGGCGAAAGCCTTCGCCTTGATGGCGGCAATGTGCTGTTCGGCAGCGGCGAGCTTGCCGGAAAGTTCGGCTTCGACAGCGGCGCGGTCGGCATCGGCTTTCGCCTTGGCGGCATCGCGGGCCGTCGTTGCAATGGTATTTGCCTTGGCGCGTGCGGCAGCGAGTTCCTTTTCATAGGTCTCGATCGCGGCGTCGGCTTCCGCCTTCAGGCGGCCTGCTTCGTCCAGGTCCTGGGCGATGCGGTCGTGGCGATTTTCAAGGATGCCACCGATGCGCGGCACGATGACCTTCTTCATGAGCATGTAGAAGAGGCCGAACGTGATCACCAGCCAAAGGATCTGGGACGCGAATGTGGTCGAATCGAACGGCGGGAAAACACCGGTCTCGTGACCAGCTTCATGTGCCACGCCCGTTTCCGTATGGGTCTCGCCCGCGGCCGGGGTTTCTTCGGCATAAGCCGGGGTCACAAACATGCTCACCTCCAGGTGTACTGCAAATGCAAAGGATCACGGCCCGCATGCGGCGAACCGTGATCCAGATCTCGGCCGGTATTAGACGGCGAAGAGCAGGAGGAGAGCGATGAGCAGCGAGAAGATGCCCAGAGCTTCCGTAACGGCGAAGCCGAATACCAGGCGGCCGAACTGGCCGTCAGCGGCAGACGGGTTGCGCAGCGCGCCGGAGAGGTAGCTGCCGAAGATGTTGCCGAGACCCAGAGCCGTACCGGCCATACCGAGGCAAGCCAGACCTGCGCCGATGTACTTTGCTGCTTCCGCTTCCATGATTGAACTCCTTCGAATGGTTGTTGCGGCGAATGACTGGCGCCCGGAAAGACGCCGTTGTCGGTATCCTTAGTGCCCGCCAGGGTGAACTGCGTCGTTGAGGTACATGCAAGTCAGTACCGCGAAGACGTAAGCCTGCAGGAAGGCGACGAGGAACTCGAGACCGGTCAGGGCGACGGTCATGATAAGAGGCAGGATGGCGCCACCGACGCCGAGCGCGCCGAGGGTTCCGAGCGAGGCGACGAAGCCTGCGAACACCTTGAGCGTGATATGGCCTGCCAGCATGTTGGCGAAAAGACGAACCGACAGCGAGATCGGACGCGACAGGAAGGAAATGATTTCGATCGGCACGACCAGCAGCAGCAGCAGCGGCGGCACGCCGGACGGCACGAACAGCTGGAGGAAGTGCAGGCCGTGCTTGTAGAAACCGTAGACAAGAACCGTGCCGATGACCAGAAGCGCCAGCGCGAAGGTGACGATGATCTGGCTGGTGACGGTGAAGAAGTACGGGAACATGCCGAGCATGTTGGCCGTCAGCACGAACATGAACAGCGAGAACACCAGCGGGAAGAACTTCATCCCGTGGCTGCCCGCCCCTTCCCTGAGCATCGAGGCGATGAACTCATAGGACATTTCGGCAACCGACTGCGTGCGGCCCGGGATCAGGCCGCGCTGCGAGGTGGCAAAATACAGGAAGCCCGATGCCGCGGCAACGGTGGCGACCATGAACAGCGATGCATTGGTAAAAGAGAAATCAATCCCGCCAATTTCGATAGGAACAATCTTTTGTACCACGAACTGATGGATCGGATCGTTTGACACCGTCGGTCTCTTTCATTCTGCCCGCGCTCAGGCGGAGGCCTCTACCCGAGAAAGCGACCGATGGCCACTCCTCATGATTCATTTTTGTCCTTCTTGTCGAGAGGATGCGGCGCCGCCACCATCCCGGCCGAACGAAGAACATTCAATATACCGGCACAAAAGCCGAGGAGCAGAAGAACGATCATGCCCCAAGGCGCTGTACCGACAAAACGATCGAAAAGATAGCCCAGAAGAGCACCGACGATGATGGCGGCGATGAATTCGCTGGAAAGCTTCATGGCCATGGCATACCCCTTGCGGTTTGCCTCGGCACTGCTTTCGCTCGCCTTTTCGTCGTGCGCCTCCTTGCGAATGTTTGCCAGCTTGGCACCCAAACGCCTGCGGCGCGCTTCCAGACCGTCATCCCGGTTGTCCGTCATGGTACTCTCCTCTTCCTTTGTCCTTTTCCTGCCTTAAAGTCAGGCTAACGAGAAGCAGACGGAGAGGTAAATAGCACCTTTCAGGCCGTTTTGAAGTCGCGCGCAACATAGTTTTGGCCGTCCTTATAGTCAAGGCGTCGACCAAGGTTGTTAAGGGACTATTTTACTGTAAAGATTCAGGAACTTAGCAGGATACCGGAGGGAATCCCCCAAGAATCCGGGATTTCCCTGCTGCAAACCGGCGCCTTCTTCAGCTCCAGCCGCCGCCATAGGTACGGTAGAAGACGTGAAGCCCGATGCGGCCGACCTTCTTCATGCTGCGCGCCCAGCGCGGCCAGACGTATATGGCGTGGTAATGCGTGGCCGAGCCGACTTCCGGCAGCCAGATCTTGCCGGCCGTCACCGCCATGGCGACATCCCGGGCAATCTTCCAGTGATATTGCGAATTGACGCGATCCTTGATGCGGTCGCAGGCGAAGGAAAACTGGCAACGGTTGCGCCAGTCCTCGTTCTGGTAGACGACGCCGCAGATGGTTTTCGGATAGGCGGGGTTGCGCACCCGGTTGAGGATGACCTGCGCCACGGCAGCCTGTCCCTTCACCGACTCACCGCGTGCCTCGAAATAGATGCCGGACGCCAGGCATTGCTGTTCATCGGGAGAAAATACCGACGGCGGCAGCACACTCGCCGCCCAGGCGTGGTCCTCCGGGCCGATCTGCGGCACGAAACGGCCGGTATCCTGCTTGTCGGCGAGAATCGAATCGAAGGGCGATTCCTTGGCGTAATCCGGCTCGACCGGCGCATAGGCGGTGGCGAGCACGTCGGCCTTGTCGTTGGTCACCAGGCTGGCGAGCATCGAGGAGACGCCGACTTCGGCCACCGGCTCCTTCTTCTTGTAGAAGGCGCTGGCGATCTGCAGTTCCTTGCCGCGGATCTTCGGCTTGACGAAACCGGTCGGTTCCTTGCTGTCGAACAGCGGCTCGAACAGCGAGGTGGTGCGATCGAGCACGGAGCCGGCGGAAAAATCCTTCGGCGGCAGCATCTTTTCCACAGCCACGACGCGGCGTTTCTTTTCCCTGCGGTTGATGCGCTCCTCGTCCGGCGTGCCTTCGCCCTTCTCGCGGTCGATGATCGCCACGCGCCGGCCGTCCGGCAGTTTCAGCCCGGCATCGGCGCCGAGCGAGCCGGTGACGATCGGATCGGCAAAGAAGAGTTCCGATTCATGGATGGACCCGGCCGGCGAATCGGTGAGCACCATGCGCCATTGCTGGCCGCCGCGATCGAGGCCTGAGAGCAGGCCGGCGAGATCGGCATGGGCGGAAATCGAGGGAAACCCGATCCAGATCGCCAGTCCAAAGACGAGGGGCGAAGTCCAGTTGCCAAACGGCGAACGGAACCTACGGCGCGAACGGCTTTCTTGACGCAAAACAAAACTCCACGAAGGCGACGCAAGACATGTATGCAAAATCGCTCATTAACCTTTATAGCTGGTTAATAGCGACGTCTGCACGACGCCTTCGACTGCGACAATCTGCCCGAAACGGCCCTTTTCGGCTCAGATGATGACGTGCGACCCCAGTTCGACGACACGATTCGCCGGCAGGCGGAAATAATCCGAGGGGTCGGCGGCGCTGTTGGCGAGCGCGATGAACAGCCGGTCCTGCCAGTGCGGCATGCCGGACTTGGCATCCGGCACCAGCTTGCGCCGGCCGAGATAGAAGGAGGTCGACATGATGTCGAACTTCAGCCCCGTCTTGCGCAGCTGCGCCAGGGCCTGCGACACGTTCTGCGATTCCATGTAGCCGAAATTCAGCCGCACGCGGGAAAAGCGCTCGCTGATCTGCTCGACCATGTAACGATCCTCATTGGTCACCCGCGGCTTGTTGATCGTCTGGATGGTGAGGATGACGTTCTTCTGATGCAGCACGTGATTGTGCTTGAGGTTGTGCAACAGCGCGGCCGGCGCCGATTCCGGGTCGCTGGTCAGGAAGATCGCCGTGCCCGGCACGGCCACGGGGCCGTGTTCGCTCTTGCGCTCGATCGAGGTGATGAAGGAATTGAGCGGGATATCCGTATGGCGGGTGCGCGTGAACAGGATCCGCGTGCCGCGGCGCCATGTCCACATGATCACCGTAAAGGCGGTGGCGATCAGCACCGGCACGTAACCACCTTCCTCTATCTTCAGAAGGTTCGAACCAAGGAAGATGATCTCCAGCGTCACGAAGGGCGACATCACCAGCGCCGCCATCGGCCGCGACCATTGCCAGCGGGTGGTGATGAATTCGAAGGCGAGGATGCTGCTGATCAGCATCGTGCCGGTAACGGAGATGCCGTAGGCGGTCGCCAGCGCATCGGAACTGCGGAAGGTGAGCACCAGGCCGATGACGCCGACCAGCAGGATGGTGTTGACCGACGGCAGGAAGATCTGCCCGGTATTGGTTTCCGAGGTGAAGAGGATTTCCATGCGCGGCAGATAGCCGAGATGGATCGCCTGCCGCGTCAGCGAGAACGCGCCGGTGATCACCGCCTGGCTGGCGATGATCGTCGAGGCCGTCGCCAGGATGACGATCGGCAGCAGCGCCCATTGCGGGAACATCAGGTAGAAGGGATTGGACACGGCTTCGGGATGTTTCAGAACCAGCGCGCCCTGGCCGAGATAGTTCAGCGTCAGCGCCGGAAACACCAGCAGGAACCAGGCGAGCTGGATCGGCTTGCGGCCGAAATGGCCGAGATCGGCATAGAGCGCTTCCGCGCCGGTGATCGTCAAAAACACCGAACCGAGCACCAGCAGGCCGATGAAACCCTCGTCGACCATGAAGGAAATGGCGTACCAGGGATTGAAGGCGGCGAGAATGCCGAAATCGTCGGAAATATGGGCAAGACCGGCACCCGCCATGACGACGAACCAGACCGCCATGACCGGCCCGAAGAACCGTCCGACCGCGCCGGTGCCGTGCGACTGGATGGCGAACAGGAAAAACAGGATGGCGACCGATATGGGGACGATATATTCCGCCATGCTGGGCGCCACCAGCTTGATGCCTTCCACCGCCGACAGAACCGACAGCGCCGGCGTGATCATCACTTCGCCGAGAAACAGTGCCGCGCCGATCAGGCCGAGCAGCATCAGCAGCGCGGTGTGGCCGTTGGCGGTCTTCATCAGCAACGCCAGAAGCGACAGCGTGCCGCCCTCGCCGTCATTGTCGGCGCGCAGCAGGAACAGCACGTATTTGATGGTGACGATGATGGTCAGCGACCAGATCATCATCGAGATCAGGCTGATGATCTCGAATTCGGTGATGCCGTCGCGGCCGATCGGCCGCAGCGCCTCGCGGAAGGCGTAAAGCGGGCTCGTGCCGATATCGCCGTAGACGACGCCGACGGAACCGAGCGCGAGGCCGACGAGATTGCGCAGCTTGTTGCCATCCGGCGCGGAATGCTCAGCAGTGTGAGACATGGGGTGTGAAAACAGGCCTAAAGCCAGCCTTTCCAGAGAAAGAAAAACGAAAACGGCGGTCAACCGCCATCACCGCACACGATGCGGGCAGGCGCTTCCCCGGCGGGGTCGGCGCATCAGGGATCAGGGTGGTCCGTAGCGGGCAGACAGGGCGGCAACACGATGCGGCCGCAGGCTTCCGGCATGTCCACCGTGGCACGAAGCGATCCGGGCGAAGCCACGAGGTGCGCAATCCATCGGAGGGGAGCCGGCCTCACCGCTGAAACGACAGGCATCGATCAATCAACAACTCCTGCGCCCCTGGCATCGGGCCGCTTCCTAGCTTCTCACGGTGGATCACCGCATCGCGACTATCTACAGCAATTGCTGCGCGACGGATAGGGGATGCTCTGCAGCATTTATATCACGCCGGCCGATGCTGCTTTCGGCCGGTTGCCGGGATTGCGCCGCCATCGGGCGGCTCAGACCGCAGCCTTCTGATCGAAGGCGCAGAGAGAATCAATCCCTTCGATCGAAGGGCAGCCATGCAAAAGACGCAGCCGCTATTCGAAAACGATGGCGGGGGCGGCTCTCTGCGTGGTGCCCTTGAGTTGTTGCCAGACCTTTGTGGCGATATCGCGGTAGATACCGGCCGAAACGCCGTCCGGTTCGGACACCACAACCGGCGTGCCGGCATCGGAGGTCTCTCGGATGGTCATCGTCAGCGGCACTTCGCCGAGGAAGGGCACGCCGATGCGCTCCGCCTCGTTCCTCGCGCCGCCATGGCCGAAGATATCGTAGCGGTTGCCGGTATCGGGGGCGATGAAATAGCTCATGTTCTCGATGATGCCGAGTACCGGCACCTCGACCTTGCGGAACATCGTCAGCCCCTTGCGGGCATCGATCAGCGCCAGGTCCTGCGGCGTCGAGACGATGACGGCACCGGCCAGCGGCACCTGCTGCGCCATGGTCAGTTGCGCATCGCCGGTGCCGGGCGGCATGTCGACGACCAGGACGTCGAGCTCGCCCCAGGCGACCTCGCGCAACATCTGCATCAGCGCCGACTGCACCATCGGCCCGCGCCAGATCATCGCGGTTTCCTCGTCGACCAGGAAACCCATGGACATGACCTTCAGGCCGTAATTTTCCATCGGCCTGATGATGCGGCCGTCGATCTGCCCCGGGCGGCCGGAAATCTTCAGGAGGCGCGGCATGGACGGGCCGTAGATATCGGCATCCAGCACACCGACGCGCAGGCCGTTCGCCTGCAGCGCCAGCGCCAGATTGACGGCGGTCGTCGACTTGCCGACGCCGCCCTTGCCCGAGGCGACGGCGATGATCGCGCCGATGCCGGGCACGCCGGCCTTTGCCTGCTGCGGCGACCGGGCCTGCGGCGGCGCATGCGAATGGCCGTGATGATGCCCCTGGTGACCATGATTATCGGCCGGCTGGGCCGCCGGGCGCGGAGGGGTTGCGCCTCCGGCCTTCTTGTCGGCGGTCAGCGCCACCATGGCGCCCTTGACGCCCGGCAGTTCCTTGACGGTGCGTTCGGCGGCCTGCCGCAACGGCTCCAGGTCCTTTGCCCGTTCGGCCGGAACCGTGATCGAGAAATAGACCTTGCCGTCGGCGATGAAGACATCCGACACCATGCCGAGATCGATGATATTGCTTTCCAGATCCGGACCACGCACGCTCTTCAGCTTGTCCAGAACCTGTTCCTTGGTGAGATCCACCTTGCAGCCCCCGCATTTCCTGTTTCCCATTAGATAAGCGAGCCGGAGCGGTTCGCCAAGGCCGACGGAGACGAAGCCGTGCGGGAAGCAGAAACACAAAACCGCCGGTCATGATGGCTGCCGTACATCCGGGCTCGCACATCATGGCCGACGGCTCTGCGTCGCGCGCCATTCATCGGCGCTGTCGTTTGCAAAGTCCCCTCTGGACCTATGATGATAAGGAAGCAGGAAGCGTGCCAGTTTTGTAAGTATAAAAATATGGATTATAATCAGATGGTTATCGAAACCGCCATCTTCAACGGCATTCGCCGCCCAGAAGAGTTGCGCCCAAAATATAATGCAATGCACAATAAAAATGCAGCGCAATGCCCTTCTATTTGATCATGCCGAGGCGCAATGCCTTGGCGACGGCCTGGGTGCGGTTGACCGTATCGAGTTTTTTGGCGGCACGATTGAGATAGTGATTGACCGTATGTTCCGACAGGCCGAGAATTTCGGCGATTTCCGCGCTGGTCTTGCCCGCCGCCGTCCAGTTCAGGCAGTCGATCTCCCGCTCCGTCAGCGAATCGGTGCTCTTGATGTCCTGATAACGGATTTCCGCCAGCCGGCCGTAGACATGAACGCAGATGAGATGGAGAAGCAGTTCCTCCTCGAAGCCGATCGCCTCCCTGTCGCCGCCAAACGAAATGGCGCCGCGCCCGCCGGCCGGGTCGTGCACCGGAAAATACGCTCCCCTGACCAGGCCGAACCGCGTGAAAAGGCTCGCCACCACATCGGTGCGGCCATCATCGCGCCGCATGACCGTCTCGCCGAGGTCATAACGAAAGGGCACCGTCGTCTTGCGCAGGCGCCGCAGCAGCGCGCTGTCCGACAGCATCTTCTGCTGGTCGTAGATGGACAACAATTCCGCCGGCCAATTGGTGATCACCGAATTGGCCGAGAGCTCGATCGAGGTCTTGCCCGGCAGGTGAAGAACCATGAACGCCTTCATGCCGAATGCCTCGGTCAGACGCTTCATGAACCGGAACACGTCGAACTGAGTTTTGAGGCCTTCGATTTCAACGATGTAGGCCTCACCCTTCGAGAGAGAGACGGTTTCGATTTCAGCAACCATTGTTTTCTTAAGCCTGGTCCGTGGGGCGGGGGTACGCCGACGGATCGCGGGAGGACCCAGCACTATTCTAGATTGATTTATCTAGCTTAGATGTTCGGCAACAGGAAATCCATCAAAATGCGCCGACGATCCAAAGCCTCGCTCTTCCAGCATATAGACGTCATGCTGCAACGATACAGTTCTTTGCGATCATGACAAATCCCGGGAGAAAAAAGTCAATATACAAATAAAAACTTCCGTCGCGCAGAAATCAAAAAGTAGAAAAATACCCCAATAACGATCAATATTTTAAAATACTTTCCATCGATATAATAAGTCCTACGAATTAACCGCAGCAACTTTCGGCGGGCAGCCCGGTAAATTGCGCCGGCCAGCGATTCAGCGCCGCCGGACGCCACCGCGATCAGAGCGGTGCACCGGCATGCGGCCCGAGGCCGAATCGCAATGATTCGTCGATGTTGCCGGCCGCAGCGCGAACGGGTTCGGCCCAATCGACCAGTTGCTGCATGGAAATACGGTAAACCGGCGCCGTGACAGAAATCGCCGCGACCAGGGACCGGTCGCCGGAACGGACGGGAGCGGCAACGCAGTGGATGCCGTCCTCATGCTCCTGCCGATCATAAGCGACGCCATCGCGGCGAATTGTGTCGATGTCTGCCATCAGTGCCGCGGCAGTCGCATGGGTCTGCGCGGTAAAGACCTGGAATTCCAGTCCGGCGATTCGCTCCTGCAGCACGGCATCGGGAAGCACCGAGAGCGCTGCCTTGCCGACCCCCGTGCAGTGGACCGGCGAAACCTTGCCGACCTCGGAATACATCCGCACCGACTGCCGCCCTTCCACCTTGTCGAGATAGACGACCTGCGCCCCTCGCAGCACGGCGAAATGCACCGTCTCGCCGGTCATCCGGTGCAGGGCCTTGAGATGCGGTTCGGCCAGCAGGCGCACCTCGTTGCGAGCCCAGGCCAGAGAGGCGAATTTCAGCAGCCGCAGCCCCGGAACGTAACATTGGTTGCGGTCGAGATCGAGCAGGCCTTCCTCGACGAGATGGCTGAGCTGGCGATGCAGCGTGCCGCGCGGCTCGCCGGAAAGCGCAAGCACGTCGGTGAACCGCAACGGCTGCTCCGACTCGGCGACCAGCGCCAGCGTGGCGATCGCTTTCCCCAGCGTGCCGGTGCCCTGGCCCTTCGGCCCGGAGTCCTCCGTATCGATCGTTCCTGCCATGGCCTCACCGCTTGACACGCTGTGTGGATACTTCGATAATTCCACATAGTCAAACATAATTCCATATAATGGAACTTTTGGAAGAGGAAGGCATCGATGGCAGCGACCCAGGCACGGTTTCCCGATCTCGAGGGCGCCGGCGTCATCGTCACGGGCGGCAGCACTGGTATCGGCGCGGCACTGGTCGAGGCTTTCGCCCTCCAGGGCGCCAAGGTCGGCTTCCTCGACATCGCTGCGGCCGAAGGGCTGGCACTGGTCGAGCGCCTCAGCGCCGGCGTGGCGCATTCGCCGGTCTTCGAGGCGGTCGACCTGCGCGACATCGCAGCGACCCGGCAAAGCATGGAGCGGCTGGCGGCGGCGCTGGGCAGCATCCGCGTGCTGGTCAACAACGCTGCCTGGGACGACCGGCACGACATCGATACCGTGACGGAAGACTATTGGGACGACAACCAGGCCATCAACCTCAAGCCGGTGTTCTTCCTGTCGCAGGCGGTGGTGCCGCATCTGCGCCGCGCCGGCGGCGGGGCGATCGTCAATTTTTCCTCGATCGCCTTCCTGCTCAACATGGCCGATGTGCCGGCCTATGCCGCCGCCAAGGCCGGCATCATCGGCCTGACCAAAAGCCTTGCCGGCCGGCTGGGGCCGGACAATATCCGAGTCAACGCCATCCTGCCGGGCATGATCGTCACCGAGCGCCAGAAAAAGCTCTGGCTGACCGAGGAGGGCATCGAGACCATGGTGGCCCGCCAATGCCTGAAACGGCCGCTGGTTGCCGAGGATATGGTCGGCCCCTGCCTTTTCCTCAGTTCCGCCTGTTCGGGCGCCATGACCGCACAAACCATCATTGCCGACGGAGGCCTGCTTTAAATGACCGAACCCGCCTTTATCGCCGTCGACTGGGGAACCTCCAGTTTCCGGCTGTGGATGCTTGACCGCGACGGAAAGCCGCTTGCCGAACGGCGCAGCGGCGAAGGCATGACCACGGCCGCCTCAAGCGGTTTTGCCGCGATCCTGCAATCGCATCTCGACGCCATTGCGGCGCCGGCCGACCTGCCGGTGCTGATCTGCGGCATGGCCGGCGCCCGGCAGGGCTGGATCGAGGCCGGTTACATCGACCTGCCCGCATCGGTCTCAGGCATCGCCGCCGGCGCGGTGCGCATCGCCGGCGAAAGCCGCGACATCCGCATCCTGCCCGGCCTCGCCCAGCGCCGGGCCGCGGACCCGGATGTCATCCGCGGCGAAGAAACGCAGCTGCTCGGCGCGCTTTCCGCCTTTTCCGGCGGCGATCATGTCGTCTGCATGCCGGGAACGCATTCGAAATGGGTGCATGTCTCGGGTGACACGGTCGACGGCTTCTCCACCTTCATGACCGGCGAACTGTTCGACGTCATCACCCGCCATTCCATCCTCAGCCATGCGGTCGCCGGCTCGGAGACGATCGACGATGCCGGTTTTGCCGATGCCGCCGTTGATGCCTATGCCGCCCCTGCAATGGTGACCAACCTTCTGTTCCGCGCCCGCGCCGGCCAGCTGCTGCACGGCCTGTCCGCCGATGCCGCCAAGTCGCAGCTTTCCGGCACGCTGATCGGCGTCGAAATCGCCGGGGCGCTGTCGCATGCGAAGAAGGGCGCCGTCGTGCGCCTCGTCGCATCCGGCCGGCTGCAGCACCTCTACGAGACCGCCTTCCGGCGGCTCGCCATCGACTTCACCACCATCGACGCCGACGATGCGGTCCGCAAGGGGCTGTTTGCCGCCGCCCGCACGATTTGGCCGCTGACGCAGGAGACACAGGCATGACCCGCATCCCCTTCCCCGACATGAAATATCCGCTGATCGCGATCCTGCGCGGCCTGAAGCCCGAAGAGGCCGAAGGTGTCGTCGGCGCACTCATCGACAACGGCCTGACGGCGATCGAGATCCCGCTCAATTCGCCGGAACCGTTCCGCTCCATCGAGACCGCCGTGAAGATGGCGCCGGAAAACTGCCTGATCGGCGCCGGCACCGTGCTCACCGTCCAGCAGGTCGAATGGCTCGATGCCGTCGGCGGCAAGCTGATGGTCAGCCCGAACGTCGATACCGACGTCATCCAGGCCGCGGCTGCCAAGGGCATGGTGACGATGCCCGGCGTCTTCACCGCCACCGAAGCGCTGCTCGCCGCCAAGGCCGGCGCGACCGGCCTGAAATTTTTCCCGGCCAGTGCGCTCGGCGCCTCCGGCATCACGGCGATCCGCGCCATCCTGCCGCCGGACCTGACGCTCGCCGCCGTCGGCGGTGTCTCCGACGCGAATTTCCGTGATTATACCTCGGCCGGCATCCTCGCCTTCGGCCTCGGCACCTCGATCTACAAGCCGGGCATGACGGCGGCCGAGGTCGCGGAGCGGGCCAAGCGCACGATTGCCGCCTACGACGCCGCGATCGGAGGCTGAACCATGACCGAAACCCATGATTTCAACGGCAGTGTGCTGTTCGATACGCCCCTGGCGCTCGGCGAAGGCCCGACCTACGACCCGGCCACCGATACGGCTTGGTGGTTCAACATCGTCGGCAAGGAGCTGCACGAACTGCATCTGGCAAGCGGTGCCAAGCGCGTGCATGCCCTGCCCTTCATGGCCAGCGTGCTCGCCCGCATCGACAGCCAGCGCCAGCTGATCGCCTCCGAGGACGGCCTGTTCATTCGCGACACGGCAACCGGCGCACTCTCCCTGCATGTGGAATTCGAGCCCGGCAAACCCGGCAACCGCTCCAATGACGGGCGCACCCATCCGTCCGGCGCGCTGTGGATCGGCACCATGGGCAAATCGGCCGAAGACGGCGCCGGCGCCATCTACCATGTGGCCGGCAGCACGGTCACACGCCTCTATGACCGGGTCAGCATCCCCAATTCGATCTGCTTTTCGCCGGACGGTTCCATCGGCTATTTCGTCGACAGCAAGGTGAACAGGCTGATGCGTGTCGCCGTCGATCCGGCAACCGGCCTGCCGGCCGGGGAAGCCACCGTGCTGGTCGACGTCGCCGGCGAGCCGCACGACATCGACGGTTCGGTCTGCGATGGCGAAGGCAATATCTGGAATGCCCGCTGGGGCGCCGGCGCGGTCGATCGCTACGCGCCGGACGGGCGCCATCTCGCCCGCTACCGCGTACCCGCCAGCCAGAGCAGTTGCCCGGCCTTCATCGGCGCCAGCGCCGACCGGCTGATGGTGACCTCCGCCTTCCAGGGCATGGACGCCGCAGCGCGTGCCGCCGATCCCCAGGCCGGCGTGACCTTCGAGCTTGGCGTTTCCGTCATAGGTGTTTTCGACCGGCCGTTCCGTCTCTAGGGCGATTCCGGAACGATTTTTGCAAAGAATGCGCGGCGGCGGCAGCAATTCCGCCGCTTTTCATATTCGAACCGGTAAAAAGTTCCGAAAATTTTCCGGATAACATTTCGGAACCAAATCCTCTGCTTATCAGTTTTTGCATCGAACCGGCGCGGATGAGACTAAAAAATGGTCAATTCCGGGTCTGACGACAACCGATGACATCTGGAAAGGCAGGTTCAACATGCTCAAGAAACTCCTCACGACAGCGGCTGCCGGTGCTCTTCTCATGGGAGCCACCGCCACCTATGCCCAAGACACGACAAAACCGATGGACACGACCACGCAGTCCCAGACGATGGACGGCGCGGCAACGACAACCCCGGAAGTCACGCCTGACGCTGCGGCAAACACGCCGGCGACGGCCGACACCACCAATCAGACGGCGGCAGCCGGCGATACCTACCTGACGCAGCAGGCACCCGACGAGATCAGCGCCAACACCTATATCGGCCAGCCGGTCTATAACGGCGCCAATGAAAACGTCGGCAAGATCAACGACCTCATCCTGAAGAAGGATGGCGGTATCGTCGCTGCGGTCATCGGCGTCGGCGGCTTCCTCGGCATCGGCGAAAAATACGTCGCCGTTCCGATCCAGAACGTCGCCGTGTCGCAGGATGCGGAAGGCTCCGAGCTGAAGCTGACCACCACGGAAACGGCCGACAGCCTGAAGGCCGCTCCCGAGTTCAAGACCCTGGCCATGCAGACTGCCGAACGCAACAATGCGACCACCGGCGTCGGCATGACCCCGACGGACAGCACCACGACCTCGTCGACGACCACCGATACCACGGCCACGCCCCCGGCTGAATAATCGGGTTCCGGAACGCGGGACGGCATGTTCGTCCAATTGGAAGAGGCGGTGCGCAAGCGCTGCCTCTTTCGTTTGTGTCGTCCGGGCTCAGGCGAGCCGGTGGTACGTTTTCACGGATTCTGGATCGGCAGGGCGCCGGCGCGCTTTTCCGCCTCGAGGGAAGCGGCCGCATCGACATAGGCTTCCTGGCGGGCGGCGCTCCAGTAACGCAACTCGTCGAGAGGGATCTGGTTGCCGGTCATGGCGCAGATCACATAGGCGCCCGGCAGCAGGATCTGGAAATCGGCGTCGAGATATTTGAGCTTCGCCTCGCGGTTTCCGCTGCCTTCGAAACGGTTCATGCGCACTCTCCTGCCGCGTATCATCGGATTGCCATACTCTCTGGCAAAATAGATTTCCAGCTTTTTCCCGTAGCCTTGCCGTCAGCTTCTGCCGAACAGCCGCTCGATATCGGAAAGCTTTAGCTCGATATAGGTGGGCCGGCCGTGATTGCACTGGCCTGAGCCGGGAGTGGCCTCCATCTGCCGCAACAGCGCGTTCATCTCCTCGGGACGCAGGCGCCGGCCGGATCGCACCGAGCCGTGGCAGGCCATGGTGGCGGCGACATGTTCGAGCTTGGCCGAAAGCCCCGATGCCGTGTCCCATTCGGCGATCTCGTCGGCGAGTTGCCGCACCAGGCCGGGCGCATCGACCTCGCCGAGCATGGCCGGTGTTTCCCGCACCGCAACCGCGCCCGGCCCGAAACGCTCGATGGCGAGCCCCAGCCGGTCGAGATCCTGGCTGTGGACCATCAGGCGGTCGCAATCTTCTTCCGGCAGGTCGATGATCTCGGGAATGAGCAGCACCTGCGACGGCAGGCGACGGTCGCGCAGCGCCTTGCGCAATTCCTCGTAGACCAGCCGCTCATGGGCGGCATGCTGGTCGACGATCACCAGGCCGTTTTCCGTCTGTGCCACGATGTAGTTCTCGTGCAGCTGGGCGCGGGCGGCGCCGAGCGGATAGTGACGCGCCGGTTCTGGCGTTGCCGTTGCCGCCACGGCTTCGGCCGCCGGACGCTCGGTGCGGGCGGCGGGCATCGAAAAATCGGAAAAGCTTGCCTGCGGCCGTTCGCCGAAACCGGCGGAAACGGGGGCCGTTTCGAATGGCCGGTAAGGCGACGCGTCGCGCGACCAGTTGGCGGCCGGCGCCGGGCGCTGGTAGGCGGGCTGGTAGCCCGGCCGGAAGGCGCGCAGCATGCCGTCGGCGCCGGTGGTCGCCGCCCGGTCGCCGTTCTGCGCCAGGGCCTCGCGGATCGCGCCGACGATCAGGCCGCGGATGAGACCGGGATCACGGAAGCGGACATCGGACTTTGCCGGGTGGACGTTGACGTCGACCAGCGCCGGATCGATGTCGATCGACAGCACCGCCACCGGATAGCGCCCCTGGGGCACGGTTTCGGCATAGGCGCCGCGGATGGCCGACAGGATCAGCTTGTCCTGCACCGGCCGGCCGTTGATGAAGGCATATTGGTGGGCGGAATTGCCGCGGTTGAAGGTCGGAATGCCGGCAAAACCGGTCAGCCGCACATCCTCCCGGACCGCGTCGATCTCGATGGCGTTGTCGCGGAATTCCTTGCCGAGCACCTGCGCCATGCGCGCCAGGCGGTCGTCGCCGGTGGCGGGAAATTCCAGCGTCGAGCGATCGGCGCCCGACAGCACGAAACGGATATGCGGGAAGGCGATCGCCATGCGCTTCACCACTTCGGTGATGGCGCCGGCCTCGGCCTTTTCGGTCTTGAGGAATTTCAAACGGGCCGGCGTGGCGAAAAACAGGTCGCGCACCTCGACGATGGTGCCGGCATTGGTGGCCGCCGGCCTGACGGCCGACAGCTTTCCGCCGGTCACCGACACCTCCGCCCCCTCGGCGCTGCCGGGCAGCCGGCTTGTGATCGACAGCCGCGCGACCGAGCCGATCGACGGCAGGGCTTCGCCGCGGAAACCGAGCGTGCGGATATCGGTCAGCGTCTCGGAAATCTTCGAGGTGCAATGCCGGCGGATCGCCAGCGCCAGGTCGTCCGGCCCCATGCCGCCGCCATTGTCGGCGACGCGCAGCAGGCTCTTGCCGCCGCCGGCGGTGGCGATCTCGATGCGGCTGGCGCCGGCGTCGATGGCGTTTTCGATCAGTTCCTTGGCGGCGCTCGCCGGCCGTTCGATGACTTCGCCGGCGGCAATCTGGTTGATGATCGTTTCGGACAGCTGCTTGATGGACATGGCCGGTTTTATCCGGATTCGGCAGCCACTGGAAAGCTGCAATGCGACTTGTCTGTACGGATGCCGGAAATTCGGGCGAATCCGCTTCTGCATCCACCGAAACGTTCTTCGCTTCTTTAACACCGCCTTAATATAAATATGACAATTCTCGCATCATCTTGAAATGATAAGCAGGATGCCGGAGGCAATGCCGGCCGACCTGGTGACGGCAAGCTGGAGCCGTCGCGCCCATCCCGTCGCGTTCCTGTTTCAAGACCGCTGCCAGCATGTCCGCTCTTGTTTTGGTGAAAAGGCGACACGGTCAGCCCGTGGGCAGGCCGGCCCGGATCGTTTCGGGAAAAGACGTGGTTCGCACACCCTCGCCCAGGATGTGCCGCAGGGAGTTCAGAATGAATGACGAAGCGTCTGGTGACGCAGCCATTCAAATCGATACGCTGAATACGGTTGGCGACGCGTTGTCGGCGGCGTTCATCGTGTATGACAAGAACGACCTCCTGATCTTCGCCAGCCGGCAGGTTCTCGGTTATTTTCCGGTCAGTTCGCAATTCGTGGAGCCGGGCACGCGCCTCAGGGATTTTCTCGGCGCCCTCTATGATAGCGGTATCCGTTTTCGTTACGCCACGCGCGAGCGCGGCAATCTTGGCCGCGAGGACTGGATCGCCGAGCGCATCGCCAGCCACTGGCGCGAACGCTCAGACCAGATCGAACGCCATGGCCCCGACCGCTGGACCCGCATCGTCAAGCGCCGCCTGCCGAGCGGCTACGGCGTATGCCTGTTCATCGACGTGTCGGAACAGAAGAAGCGCGAGGAGCAGTGGCGCGCCGACCTGGAGCGGGTCCAGCTCACCGAGGAAATTCTCGATACGCTGCCCTTCCCGGTTTTCGTCAAGGATCGCAATCTCAGCTTCGTCGCGGCGAACAAGGCCTATTGCACGCTGCGCGGCATCAACGTCGAACAGCTGATCGGCCGGACGGTCTACGACATCCTCTGCCCGGAAGCCGCCGTGCATTTCGATCGTGCCGACAGGCATGTGATGGATACCGGCATGCCGGCCATGGTCGCGGAAGTCCTGGTGCGCGCGGACGGGTCGGAAATGTCGGTCATCACCCGCAAGCAGCGCATCGGCAGGTCCGGCCGGTATTTCCTGGTCACCAGCGTCGAGGACGTCTCCGAACTGGCGCTGGCCGGCGCGACGGCCGGCATGAATGTCGAAGGCGACCCGTCCGTCACGGCAACCAGCCTTTCCCCGGTCGATTTCCCGCCCTCGACGCCGGGAGAGGTGGTGCCGCCCGGCCAGTTTACCGGGCGAAAGGTCCTTCTCGTGGCGGCCGACGCGATGGTCGAAGGCCCGGCGATGCGCACGCTCCGGCGTTTCGGCATCGACGCCTGCACCGTCCGTGACGAGGACGAGCAGGCCGCCTTCCTCGACATGGCCCGCTCCGCCGGCCTCGTGGTCGACCTGATCGTCATCGATACGCAGATGGATCTCCGCAGCCTGGAAATCGCCAGGACATACGGCATCGACGTCCTGGCGCTGGACGGTTTCCAGCTGACGACACAGCTTGCCTATCTCATCGCCCGGCATTTCAACCGCCGCCGCGACGTGCCGTCCTTGCCCGTGCCGCAGGCGGACGACTGGAGCGTTGCGATAGAGGCGCCGCCGGAAGCGCTGGTGGACGTTCTCGTCGTCGAGGACAACGACGTCAACCGCATCGTCTTTTCGCAGATCCTCGAAGGCCTGCGGCTGAGTTATGTGCTGGCCGCCGACGGCAGCGAGGCCGTCGACCTCTGGGAACGCCACCGGCCGGCCATCGTGCTGATGGACACGACGTTGCCGGTGCTCAACGGCTACGAGGCGACGCGGACAATTCGCGAGCGCGAGGCGGGGCTGCCCCGTCGGACGCCGATCATCGGGGTTCTGCCCCAGGCCTTCGACCGCGACCACAAGGCCTGCCTGGATGCCGGCATGGACGATGTCATCTTGAAGCCGATCAGCCCCGACAACCTCGTCGCGGTTTTCGAAGCCTATCGCTCTCCCAAGCAGTCGACTGCCGCCGGCTGATCCGAAATGCGACGTCAACCCCCTAGATTACGGGATATATCCTCTAGGGCGACATCGCGAAAAGCTATGATTTTTTAAGAATTCAAGCTCATCCTTCCCCTGTTGGAAGGAGCTCCCAGGACGTGTTCATGAAGTCGGGCGATCAGACATTGCCGCAGGTGAGCCAGAACGAGTTGCAGGCGATGGCCTACACCGATCCGCTCACCGGTCTCGGCAACCGCTACAGGATGCGCGACAAGGTGCGCATGCTGGCGGCGGAGCGTGCCGACGACCCCGCGCCCTTCACCATCGGTATCGCCAACCTCGACGGCTTCAAGCCGATCAACGACCTGTTCGGAACGGCGGCAGGCGACGAGATCCTCTGCCAGGTCGCGCACCGCCTGAAGGCCTGCGTGCCCGACGGCGCCACCGTCACCCGCCATGGCGGCGACGAGTTCGCCTTCGTGCTGCCGCTGATCTTCGAGCGTTTCAGCGCCGAGAAGGTCGGCCAGATGATCAAGGAGGTGCTGTCGGCGCCCTACGATCTCGGCGACCGCAACGTGCGTCTCTCCGCCTCCATCGGCTTTGCGATCTATCCGTTCGCCGGCGAGGAATTCGAAGACCTGCTGAAGAGCACCGAGACTGCGCTCTACCGCTCCAAGCGCCGCGGGCGCGGGCAGATCACCGTCTATTCCCGCGAGATCGCCCAGGAAATGAAACGGGCGACGCAGATCGAGCAGGCCCTGCGCAACGCGATCATCAACGATGCCGTCGACGTGCATTTCCAGCCGATCGTCAATCTCGAAAACAACACGGTGCTCGGTTTCGAGGCCCTGGCGCGCTGGAACGACGCCGATCTCGGTTTCGTTTCTCCCGCCGTCTTCGTGCCCCTGGCCGAAGAGCGCGGTTTCATCGACGCGCTGTCGGAAACCCTGCTGCGCAAGGCTGCGGAAGCAGCATTGTCCTGGCCGCGCGACCTGTTCCTGTCGTTCAACCTGTCCTCGGCGCAGCTGATGGACCCGTCGACGGCGATCAATATCCTGTCCATCCTCGGTCGCGTCGGCCTCGATCCGCACCGCCTGGAGCTGGAAATCACCGAAACGGCGGTGATGACCTCGGCGGAAACCGCCCACAAGATCATCGCCGAACTGCGTCAGGCCGGCGTGCGCATCTCGCTCGACGATTTCGGCACCGGCCAGTCGAGCCTCGGCCGTTTGCGCGATTTCACCTTCGACAAGGTGAAGATCGACCGGGCCTTCGTCTCGCGCATCACCACCGATCGCGCCTCCGAACACATCGTCAAGGCGATCGTCGCCATGTGTGACGGGCTGGATCTGGAAGTGGTGGCGGAAGGCATCGAAAGCGGCATCGAGGCCAAGAAACTCAGGGCGATGGGCTGCGCCATGGGGCAAGGCTATTTTTACGGCCGGCCCGCCGATGCCGCCGCGACGCTCGATTGCGTCCACAATTCCTACCAGAACACCGGCACCACCGAGACCGCGCTCGCCTGACCGGCAGCGGAAAGCGGCGACCTTCGAAACCTACGAGACAGAGGCTTCCCGGTCGCGCTGGCCTTCCGCCAGCAGCCAGTCGCGCACGCGGGCGGCATGGGCGTTCAATTCGCGCGAGCGTGGCCAGACGATGTAGAAGGCCTGCCCCGTTTCCAGCACATGGCCGCCGACCGGAACAAGCGCGCCGGAGCGCGTCTGCCGGCCCGTCAGGTGTTGCCAGCCAAGCGCGATGCCCTCCCCCGCCAGCACCGCCTGGATGACCAGCACATAGTCGTTGATCACCAGCCCCTTGCTCTGCGACGTGTAGGAAACCCCGGCGCTGGCAAACCATTCCGGCCAGTCACAGGCCTTGCGCACCGGTTCTTCGAGCCAGATCAGGCGGTGGCGCGCCAGGTCCGCCGGCGTTCGCGGCATGCCATGCGCCTCGACGAATGCGGGGCTGGCGACGGCATTGATCACCTCCGGCGCCAGAAGCGCGGTGTGATAGCGCGGCCAATCCACCGGATCGCCGCCGCCGCGGACGGCGAGCGGGATGGATTCCTCCTCCAGATCGAGTTCGCGCACACTGGTCTGGATGCGCAGGTCGACCTCCGGCAGGTCCTGGCGCAGCCGCGGCAGGCGCGGCAGCATCCACATCGAGGCAAAGGCGGTGGAGGCGGCCAGCGTGACGTTGACCTCGCGGCCCTTGGCGCGGATGTCTTCGGCGGATTTCTGGATACGCGCCAATCCGGCGGAGACGTCGGCATGGAAGCGTTCGCCGACATCGGTCAGTTCCACCGCCCGGTGGACACGATGGAACAGCGGCGCGCCGAGCTGTTCCTCCAGCCCGCGCACCGCATAGGACACCGCCGCCTGCGACATGCCGAGTTCTTCGGCGGCGCGGGTGAAATTCTCGTGCCGGCCCGCCGCCTCGAAGACGACAAGGCTGGTGGCGGATGGAAGGAGGCGGCGGAAACTGTTCATCTTCAATTTTCTTCCATAAGCTCAACTTATATCATGCCTCAAATCTTTCCGGCGTTACAACGGATTTTCTGGCCATTACCATCAACGGAAATGGAGGAAGACAGATGGCCCTGGCGGAAGATACCACACTCGACACCGGCCGCCGTGCGCGCGGCGGGCGTTCCAACAGGCGCGACGCTTCGACGAAGCCGCTCGGCGTTCCTTATATCCGGCGCAACATCCCGACCTACGACATTCTCTCTGAAGAGAACCTGTTGAAAATCGAACGCACGGCGGATCGTATCCTCTCGGAGGTCGGCATCGAATTTCGCGACGATCCCGAAGCCATCGAGCTATGGAAGAAGGCGGGAGCCAAGGTGGACGGGCTGCTGGTCAAGTTCGAGCCGGGCATGCTCAACGAGATCCTCAAATCGGCGCCGGCAAGCTTCACCCAGCATGCCCGCAACCCGGCCCGCAGCGTCGAGATCGGCGGAAGCAACGTCGTCTTCTCGCCGGCCTATGGTTCCCCCTTCGTCATGGACCTGGACAAGGGCCGCCGCTACGGCACGATCGAGGATTTCCGCAACTTCATCAAGCTGGCGCAATCGAGCCCCTGGCTGCACCATTCCGGCGGCACGATCTGCGAGCCTGTGGACGTCGCCGTCAACAAGCGCCACCTGCACATGGTCTACAGCCATATCAAATATTCCGACCGCGCCTTCATGGGCTCGATCACGGCAGAGGAGCGGGCCGACGATTCCATCGACATGGCCCGTATCCTGTTCGGTACCGATTTCGTCGACAGGAACTGTGTCATCCTCGGCAATGTCAACGTCAACTCGCCGCTCGTCTGGGACGGCACGATGACAAAATCGCTGCGCGCCTATGCCCGCGCCAACCAGGCGGCGGTCATCGTGCCCTTCATCCTCGGCGGCGCCATGGGACCGGTCACCAATGCCGGGGCGATCGCGCAATCCTTCGCCGAAACCATGGCTGGCTGCGCGCTGACGCAGCTGGAGCGCAAGGGCGCGCCTGTGATCTTCGGCAACTTCCTGTCCTCCATGTCGCTGCGGTCGGGCTCGCCGACTTTCGGCACGCCGGAGCCGGCGATCGGCTCGATGGTGATCGGCCAACTGGCCCGCCGGCTGAAGCTGCCGCTGCGCTGCGCCGGCAATTTTTCCAATTCGAAGCTGCCGGACGGCCAGGCGATGCAGGAAGGGCTGATGTCGATGCTGTCGGCGGTGCATTGCGGCGCCAACTTCATCCTGCATTCCGCCGGCTTCCTCGACGGCCTGCTGGCCATGTCCTACGAAAAATTCGTCATGGATGCGGATCTCTGCGGCGCCCTGCATTCCTACCTCGCCGGCGTGGTGGTGGACGACAACACGCTGGCCATGGACGCCTTCCTGCAGGTCGGCCCCGGCAGCCATTTCCTCGGCTGCGACCATACGATGCGCAACTATACCAGCGCCTTCTGGGATTCGACGCTCTCCGACAACGAACCCTTCGAGAAGTGGAGCGAAGAAGGCGGCTCGACCGACATCGCCACCCGCGCCAACCGGCAATGGAAAAAGACCCTGGCCGAATATGAAGCGCCGCCGCTGGATGTCGCCACCGACGACGCGCTGAAGGATTTCATCGAGCGGAAGACGCGGGATATTCCCGACGCCTGGTACTGACGGGAAGCTCGCGGACGCTGCCCGCAGTCAGCGTTGCTTGCCGCCCGTGGAGAAAAGCCGTGTCTTCGACGCTTTGATCGCATCGTCGATGATATGGTCGGGGGCATGCGGATCGTCGAAGACCATGTCGACCTCGATGACCTTCGACAGGAAGACCAGTTCCGAGGCCCGGCCGTGATTGCCGGTCAGGCGGACGATATCCTTCGACGTCGTCACCAGCTGCAGGCCCTGCCGGTTGGCGGTGTCGAGCAGGTCGGCCATTTCGTCGTCGGAAATATGCTGGTGGTCGCCGAAGGCGTGGCGGACCACCACCTCCGCGCCCAGTTCGTCCAGCGTCCGGTAGAATTTGTCCGGATCGGCAATGCCGGCATAAGCGAGAACACGGCGACCGCCGAGATCCGGCTCCGGCCGCGGCACGATGGCGCCGACGAAGATGCCCTTGCCGGCACGGGCGGCACGGCGCACCAGGCGATCGGCGGCATTGCCGCGACCGACGGTCATCAGTGCCGAAACGTATCGAAGCTGGGTGTCGATCGGCGCCCGGACGGGACCGCCCGGCACCAGATGCCCGTTGCCGATGCCGCGCACGGTGTCGATCACCACCAGGGCGTAATCGACCGCCAGCCGGGCGCTCTGGAAACCGTCGTCCATGATGATGAGGTCGACGCCGGCCTCGACCAGGCGCTTAGCACCGTCGACGCGGCGCCGCGAGATCACCGTCGTCGCCTCGCGCGCCAGAAGCAGCGGCTCGTCACCGACCGCCATGGCCCGGTGGTGGTGCGGATCGACCAGCGTCGTGACGTCGAGCGAACCGCCGTAACCGCGGCTGAGGAAGCCGGGTTTCAGGCCGCGCGCCTTGGCCGCCTTGGCAATCGCCAGCGCCGTCGGCGTCTTGCCGGCGCCGCCGACGGTGAAATTGCCGACGCAGATGACCGGCACGGGAACCGAGGCCCGCCGGCCATGGGTCATACGATAGCCGGCGATGCGGCCATAGAGGAAAGAAAAGGGTGAAAGCAGCCAGGCGCGCCAGCCGGGACGTGTCCACCAGAAGGGCGGCGCTTCCGAAATCATCCTGTCCCCTCCCCTTTGGAAATCGCCGGACGCCGGCCTCACACCGGCTGGAGGGACGGCAGGACCGACACGAGCTCGGTGATGTCGTTCAGGCAGTGATCACTGCCCGCCGACAGCGAGGCGCGCGAGCCCGTTCCCGTCAGCACCGCGACCGTCAGGCCAGCGCCGGCGTTGCGGCCCATGTGCAGGTCGTGATTGTTGTCGCCGACGACGGCGACCTCTTGCGGATCGAGCCCGGTCGCCATGCAGAAGCCGAGCACCATGCCGGGCTCCGGCTTGACGCCGAAACCGCTGTCGTAGCCGGCGACATAATCGAGATAGGGCGCAAAGCCAAAGCGATCGGCCGTCTCGCGGATCGACCGCTCGTTGTCGCTGGAGGCGACGCCGAGGCGATACCCTTTTTCCTTCAAGTCCCGGAAGAAGCTTTCGAGATCGGTAACCGGCACGGCATGCCGGGCGGCATCGGCAGACATCGCATCGAGTTGCTCCGTCAGCGCCGCGACCGAGAGTGGCGAACCGGCCTCGACGAACCCGGTGGCGATCTCCACCGTGTTTCCGGCCGCCAGCAAGCTGTCGGGCACCACATAGCCGCTCACCGGATCCATACCGCAAGCGGAGAGAAGCCGGTCGGCGAGCACGCCGTCGCCCTGCGCCGCGAACCGCGCAAGCTCGCGGTTCACCGGCAGCCAGGTCCTGGCGTAATCCAGAAGCGTACCGTCCTTGTCGAAAAGAATGCCTGAAATGGGGGATGGCGCCACGATGAGATCTTCCGTTGTCAGCCTTGCGCCGCAGCCCTCGGCTGCAGGCGGGCCTTGACCGTGAGGGGATTGATGTAGGGCTCCAGCCCCTTGATGGTGGCGGTGAGCGCGCCGCGCATTTCCTGCACCGTCTCCAGCCCGGCATTGATCATTGTCTGCCGGGCGGCATCGTTGGCAAGCAGGTAATGCACCGCCTTCGCCAGCATCTCGACATCGCGCACCATGCGGGCGGAACCGTTGCGGGCGAGCTTCTGGTAGGTGTCGCGGAAATTCTGCACATGCCCGCCGGAAAGGACCGCGCAACCGAGCATGGCCGGCTCCAGCGGGTTCTGGCCGCCTTCGGCAAACAGCGAGCGGCCGACGAAAGCCACTTCCGTCATCCGCAGGTAGAGGCCCATCTCGCCGATCGTATCGCCGAGGAAGATGTCGGTTTCGGGCGTCAGCGGATCGTTGCGGGTGCGACGGGCTACCTTGAGACCCTTTTCCGTCAGGGCTTTTTCCAGGTCGTCGCTACGCTCCGGATGGCGCGGCACGATGATGGTCAGCACGCCGTCGCGCTCCTTGAGCGCCCGGTGCACCGTCGCCGCCGCCATCTCCTCGCCCTCGAAGGTGGAGATCGCCGCCCAGGTCTTGCGCGTGCCGATCTGGCGCTTGTAGCTGTCCAGTTGCGCCGGATCATGCGCCGGCATGTCGTTGTCGACCTTGAGATTTCCCGAGACCGTCACCGGCAGGGCGCCGAGATCGCGAAAACGTTCGGCATCGACATCCGACTGGGCGATGACCAGCGCCAGGTTCTCGAACAGCGCTTCGGCCAGCGACAACCGGCTGCGCCAGCGCGTAAAGGAACGGTCGGACATGCGGGCGTTGACGAGGACTTGCGGAATATGGCGGTTGCCGAGTTCCATGATCGTCATCGGCCAGATTTCGGATTCGGCGATGATCGCCACGTCCGGCTGCCAGTAGTCGAGAAACCGGCCGACGGCGGGTTTCAGGTCGAGCGGCACATATTGATGCACCGTCTCGGCGCCGAGGCGCGCCTGGGCAACCTTGGCGGAGGTGGTGGTGCCCGTCGTCAGCACGACGTTGATGTCACGCCGCCGCATCTCGCGGATCAGCGGCACGACGGCATTGGTTTCGCCGACGCTGGCGGCGTGGAACCAGATGAGCGGCCCTTGCGGGCGCGCGGCGCTGGCAAAGCCGAACCGCTCGGCCCGGCGCGTGCGGTCTTCCTTGCCCTTCGCCGCCCTGTATGTCAGGTAAGCGCCGACCAACGGATAGATCGCCACGCCGGCCCAGCGATAGCTTGTCAAAGCCATGCGCGCCATGCGGCTGCTCATGAATGCGGTCTCCGATCTTGCACGATCGTTTTCAAAGCCAAGTTCCCCAATGGTTTCCGGTCATTCATGAGCGACGAATTGGACAAATTCGCGTCCCGGCCAAGGCTCGCAATGCAAGCCCCGCCTTTCGTCATTCCGCCGGATTCAGCAACCGATGCATATGAACGATGAAATAACGCATGTGCGCATTATCGACAGTCTGCTGCGCTTTCGCCTTCCAGGCCGTCAATGCCGTCGCGTAGTCAGGAAAAATACCAACAATATCAAGCTTGTTCAGATCGCGGAACTCGACCTTCGTGAGATCGTCGAGTTCACCGCCGAAAACGAGGTGCAGGAGCTGTTTCTTATCGCCGGAGTCGGTCATTCTGGTTTTCCCAATTTGTACTCCCTCCCTCTTTCCTCTGCGAGATTTTGTCCGAAAGGTCAACGTTCAAATGCGTCGCAGATGGTCGAGAATCTCGGGAAGGCGGCTTTCTCCGGCGGCGCAGAGCGTGCCGTGCGTCACCTCGGGGCGGTTATAGGACAACGGCGCCCCGTCGAGATCGACGAGCTGCCCGCCGGCGCGGGCGAGGATGAGGTCGGCGGCAGCAAGATCCCAGTCATGGGAGTTGCGCTTGACCAGCGTGCCGTCGAGCCTGCCGTCGGCGACCATGGCCAGCCGGTAGGCGAGCGAGGGCACATGCTTGGCGCGCTCGATGGTGGCGCGGAAGCCCGGCTCGAATTTCGAGACCATCTCCTCGGCGGCGGCGAATTTCTGGCGGCGCGCGGGATCGGGCAGCGATACGGCGATCGGCCGGCCGTTCTTCAACGCATCGCCGCTGACACCGGCGCAAAACTCCTCCTCCAGCGCCGGCGCAACCAGCACGCCGGCAACCGGCCGGCCGCGATGGACGACGGCGATGCTGACGCACCACATCTCCAGCCCGTTGATGAAACCGCGGGTGCCGTCGATGGGATCGACGACGAACAGCGTGTCGTGGCCAAGCCGCGCCACATCGTCGTCCGTTTCCTCCGAAAGCCAGCCATAACCTGGCCGGGCGCTGCGCAACACGCTTTCCAGGCATTCATTGGCGGCATAATCGGCGGCGCTGACCGGCGAACGACCTTCGTTCTTCCACCAGACTTCCGGCGAGCGCCGGAAGAATTTCAGCGCGATCTCGCCCGCCTGCCGCGCCGCATCGCGGATCAGCTGCAGATCCGCGGTCCAGTCGGCCTGTGTCGCGGTATCCATGGTCAGCGTCCCGCCAGGGTCATTCCCTCGATGGCGATGGTCGGCGCGACGACGGAGAAGCTGCGATCGATATCGTTCGCCGGCGTCACCCGCATGAACATGTCCTTGAGGTTGGAGGCGATCGTCACTTCCGAGACCGGATAGGCGATTTCGCCGTTCTCCATCCAGAAGCCGGTGGCGCCGCGGCTGTATTCGCCGGTGATCATGTTGACCCCCTGGCCGATCAGCTCGGTGACGTAGAAGCCGGTGCCGACCTGGCGGATCAGCGCCTCGGGATCGATGCTGCCCGGCTCCAGCATCAGGTTGGTCGAGGTGGGATTGACGTAGGAGCCGCCGCGGGCACCGCGGCCGTTGGTCTTCAGGCCCAGCTCGCGCGCCGTCGAGGTCGACAGGAACCATTGCCTGAGCACGCCGTCCTCGATCATCGCCAGCTTGCGGCCGGTCACGCCTTCGCCGTCGAACGGCCGCGACGACGGACCGCGCACGATCAGCGGATCGTCGGTGATGGTGAGGCCGGATTTCAGCACCTGCTGGCCCATCTTGTCGCGCAGGAAACTCGTCTTGCGGGCGACGGACGCGCCGTTGATCGCCGCGGCGATATGGCCGACGAAACCGCGGGCGACACGCGGATCGAAAACCACGGTGACGTTCCTGCCGGTATCGACCTGCCGCGGGTTCAGCCGCTTGACGGTCCGCTCGCCGGCCCGCCGGCCAATCTCCTCGGGGCTGTCGAGATCGGCGAAATAGAGACGGCTGTCGAAATCGTAGTCGCGCTCCATCTTCGTGCCTTCGCCGGCGATGACGCTGACGGAACGGCCGAAGCGCGAACCCATGTAGCTACCGGCAAAGCCGTGCGAGGTGGCGAGCACCATGCCGCCCATTCCGGCCGAAGCGCCGGCCCCGGACGAATTGGCCACGCCCGGGATCGCCATTGCCGCGGCCTCCGCCGCCAACGCCGCCTCGGCCAGCGCGTCGGTGGGGATTTCGGTCGGATCGAAAAGATCGAGGTCGGGATAATTGCTGGAAAGGTCGGCTTCATCCGCCAGGCAGGCGAAGGGGTCTTCGGGGGAGACCTTTGCCATGGCAACGGCGCGTTCGGCGATGATCCGGGCATCGGTCGCCCCCGGCGTCGCCGAAATGCTGGCAACACGATTGCCGACGAACACGCGCAGGGCGAAGTCGTCGCTCTCGGATGCCTCGGTCGCCTCGACCTTGCCGAGGCGGACGCTGACCGAACGGGAGCGGGAACGCACCACCACCGCATCGGCCTTGTCAGCGCCGGCGGCAAGTGCAAGATCGATGAGTTGGCTGGCCTGCGAAAGCAATGCTGCAGAGTCGATTTCTGAGGACATGATTTAGCCTTTCATTCGCGTTCCATTTATTGTGCACTCCAGCAAGCATCAAGTCCGCAGCCGCCGATTCTTTCCGTCGTCGTTTTTACAAGCTCTCGAAAGACGTCCATTTTCATGTCCGAGCCGACTTCCCTTTTCTCCGAGGCGCTTCTCCTGCTCGGCGGCGCGGTGGTCGCCGCGCCGATCTTCAAGAAGCTCGGCCTCGGCACCGTGCTCGGTTACCTGTTCGCCGGCGTGGTGATCGGCCCGGCGCTGCAGGTGATCACCGATGCCGACAACATCCTGCACGTCGCCGAACTCGGCATCGTCTTCCTGCTGTTCATCATCGGCCTCGAACTCAAGCCGTCGCGGCTGTGGCAGCTCCGGCGTGACATCTTCGGCCTCGGCTCCGCCCAGGTGCTGGTGACCGGGCTGGTGCTGTCGGCCGCCGCCACCTTGAGCGGCGTCGTCGACTGGCGCGGCGGGCTGATCGCCGGCTTCGGGCTGGCGCTGTCTTCGACGGCCTTCGCGCTGCAGATCCTCGGCGAGGCCGGCGATACCAATACGCGCTACGGCCAGCTGTCCTTCTGTATCCTGCTTTTGCAGGACCTGGCGATCGTGCCGCTTCTGGCGCTGATAACGGTGCTCGACGGACCGGACGGCGAAATGGGCGATCCGATCCGCGACCTGTTCATCGCCGTCGCCGCCGTGGCGGTGATGGTGCTCGCCGGACGCTACCTGCTGCCGCGGCTGTTCCAGGTGATCGCCCGCACCGGCGCCCGCGAGGTGATGATCGCCGCCGCCCTGCTGGTGGTCATGGGGGCTGCCTCGCTGATGCAGGCGGTCGGCCTTTCCATGGCCATGGGCGCCTTCCTCGCCGGCGTCATGCTGGCGGAATCCTCCTACCGGCACGAGCTGGAGGCCGATATCGAGCCCTTCCGCGGCATCCTGCTCGCGATGTTCTTCATCGCCGTCGGCCTGTCGCTCGACCTCAAGGTGCTGCTGGCCAACATAACGCTGATCCTCGTCGCCGTACCGCTGACGATGGCCTTGAAGGCAACCGTCGTCTATCTCGTCTGCCGGGCCACCGGCTCGGGCCACAATGACGCGATCCGCATCGCTTTCCTGCTGCCGCAGGGCGGCGAGTTCGGTTTCGTGCTGTTCACCACCGCCGCCGCCCACGGACTGATGTCCTCGGGCACGGCGTCGCTGCTGGTCGCCATCGTCACCCTGTCGATGGCGCTGACGCCGATCGGCGCCTCCCTGTCGCGGCGGCTCCTGAAGGAGGAAGGGCACGAGGAACTGGAAGAGGATTTCGACGGCGCCGGCTCCGACGTGCTGATGATCGGCTTTTCCCGTTTCGGCCAGATCGCCGCGCAGATCCTGCTGGCCGGCGGGCGCGACGTGACCGTCATCGATTATTCCGCCGATCGCATCCGCCAAGCGGCGAGCTTCGGCTTCCGCATCTATTTCGGCGACGGCACCCGCAAGGATGTGCTCATCTCCTCCGGCATCGAACGGGCGAAGATCATCGCCATCTGTACCCACAACCGGCAGGTCACCGACCGCATCGTCGAACTGGTGCGCGCCGAATTTCCCCAGGCGCGGCTGTTCGTGCGCTCCTACGACCGTATCCACACGCTGGCGCTGCGCGAACAGGGCATCGAATACGAATTGCGCGAAACCCTGGAGTCCGGCCTGCTGTTCGGCCGCCGGGCGCTGGAGGCGTTGGGCCTGGGGGAGGACGACGCGACGTCGATCGGCGACGACATCCGCCGGCGCGACGAGGAGCGGCTGGTGCTGCAGGCGGCGGAAGGCCTGCAGGCCGGCCGGCACATGCTGTACTCGCGCCCGGTCAAGCCGGAGCCGCTGCTCAAGCCGAAGCGGACGGTCGAAGAATACGACGACATGGCCGAACCCGTCGCGAACGAGAGCGGCTGATCCGCTATGCGCGGGCGAAAACTTCGAATTCGCGGTCCAGCGCCCGCTTCAAATCATCCTTGATGCCGACGGATTCCGTCAGGATATCGCGTGCCTTGAGGAAATCGAGAACACGGAAGCGGTTGACGGCCGGGCGCAGGAAAATATGCGCCGGCTGCAGCCGGAGTTTCATGGCGATGTTGGCCTGCATCATCAACTGGCCGGCGCCGAACAGGCTGTCGATGCGGTTGGGCATGTGGCTGCCGTCGCCTTCCGGCGCGCCGACGACATCGACGCCGATGACGATATCGGCATGGCCGAGCAGGTGTTCGTAGGGCACGGCGTTGAAGATGCCGCCGTCGATCATGATCCGCTCACCGATGCGCACCGGCATGAACAGCGCCGGGATGGCGGCCGAGGCGGCGAGCGCCGGGTAAAGTTCACCGGTTTCGATCACCAGTTCGGCCTGGCCGTAATAATCGGTGGCGGACACCTTGAACGGGATCTGCAGCTGCGAAAAATCGTTCGGAATGGCCGGCGGCAGAAAGGCCTTGAGAATGCGTTCGAGATTGAACTGGCCGAGGCGCAAACCGCCGGTCATGGCGGACCGGACGGTGACAGGCCTGAGGCTCCACAGCTTGTTGGCGACGGTTTTCGGCTGGCCGATGGTCGCCAGCGTATAATCGGCGATCTCCCGGCCGCGCATGCCGGCGGCCATGCCTGACCCGATGATGGCGCCGATCGACGATCCGGCGATCATCACCGGCCGGATGCCGAGTTCGTCGAGGGCTTCGATGACATGGATATGGGCGATGCCGCGTGCACCGCCGCCGCCGAAGGCGACCGCAATGCTGGGCGAGGTGCTGCTGTGCCGTCGGGGCGCCGCGCCGGCGGATGTTATGTCGTCCTGCATCGCGGCGCGCCCCTGACGATCAATCCGGCTGGTAGCGGAAAAAATGCATCTTCGTATCGCCGAACGTCCGCTCTTCCAGCGGCTTGAAGACGGAAGATGCCTCGATTGTCACGTCGGCACGCTCCTCGATGATGCACAGAGCACCCGCGGCAAGCCAGCCGCCGGAATGGGCGGAGGCAAACGCCTTTTCGCCCAGCCCCTGGGCATAGGGCGGATCGGCAAACAGGAAATCGAACGGTTCCGCCGTGCCCACCGTGCCGAGTTTGGTGGCGTCACGGCGCAGCATGCGGGCCCGGCCGTGCAGGCCGAGCGCCTCGATGTTTTCCCAGAGAATGCCGCGGCCTTCGACGCTGCTTTCGACGAACAGCACCTGCTTGCAGCCGCGCGAGACGGCTTCGAGACCAACGGCGCCGGTGCCGGCAAACAGGTCCAGCGCCCGCGTGCCGTCAAGGCTTTCCGGATAGGCATGCGCCAGGATGTTGAACAGGCTTTCGCGCGTGCGGTCCGTGGTCGGCCGGATGGCATTCGACTGCGGAACGGCAAGCGGGCGGCCCCTGAATTCACCGCCGACGATCCGCACCGCGCTTCACCCCACCTCGACTGCCACCTGGTTTTCCGCCCTTCGGGCCACCGCCATCCGGCCGGTCGCCCCGCGGCTTGCCGGTGAAGGATTTTGCGCCGCCCGGCTTTCCGCCGAAGGATTTGCCGGCGGGCTTGCCGCCTCTCGGCCGATCGCCCTCCGCGCCGTCACGCGCCGGCCGGTCGCCGAACAAGCGTTCGCCACGCGGCTTGAAGGGCCGGTCACCGGCAGGCCGCTCACCACGGGCCGGGCGCTCCTCACGGCCTTCCGCCGCAAACGGCCGCGACCGCGGGCGCTCACTGCCTTCGCCCCGGGGACGATCGGAACGCTCTCCGCGCGGCTTTGCCGGACGATCGCCGAAGGGTCGGTCGCCACGAGCCGGACGATCACCACGACCTTCCGCCGGGAGCGAACGTCCACGCGGACGCTCGCCGCCTTCGCTGCGGGCCGGCCTGCCTTCACCACGCGGCCGATCCCCGGAGGGACGGTCACCACGATCGGAGCGCTCGCCACGCGGCTTTGCCGGGCGGTCGCCAAAAGAACGCTCGCCGCCTTCGCGGGATGGCCTGCCTTCGCCGCGCGGACGATCACCGAAGGAGCGCTTGCGCTCGAAACCGCCCTCTTCCCCACGCGGCTTGCTGGCCGGCGCGTCGGCGCGGATCCAGTCGTTGTCTTCCTCGGCGCGCTGAACGACGACGCGCGGGCCGGTATCGGGCCGACCGGCCGGACGCTTTTCGCGATCCGGATCATAACTGGTCTTGGTGCGAGTCGGCAGGCCGTCCTTGGTGCGGCCGTAGCGCTTCGACTGCGGCGCACCTTCCGGACGGGCGCGCGGCGCGCGCTTTTCGCCGCCTTCGGCCGTCTTTTCGGATTTTTCGGCCACCGGACGGGCGCCGGGCGCCATCCAGACATTGGCGGTACGGCCATGGCCCATCGGCTTGCGCTTCGGGCGCTCTTCACCGCCGGAACCACGGCTGCGCTCGCCCTTGCCGAAGGTTTCGTCCTTGCGGGTGTCGAGACGGCCGAGCAGCCGCTCGCGCTTGTCGCCCGGCTTTTCGCGCGGGGCCTTGCGCGGCTTTTCTTCGGCCTTCCAGTTGTTCTCTTCCTCGTCAGCCGCGGCGGCAGCCGGTGCGTCGTAGAGCGGCGCGTCGAAATTCGCCTTGGCTTCCTCGATCAAACGCGGGCCGAGCTGGTCGCGCAGCGTGCGGCCGCGCACCTCGATTACCTCGCCTTCCGGCAGGTCGCCGAGCTGGAACGGGCCGTAGGAAATACGGATCAGGCGGTTGACCTCGAGACCGAGCGCGCCGAGGACGTTCTTGATTTCGCGGTTCTTGCCTTCGCGAAGACCCATGGTGATCCAGACATTGTGGCCCTGGGTGCGGTCGAGCGTCGCGTCGATGCCGCCGTAGAGCACGCCGTCGACGGCGATGCCCTCCTTCAGCCGGTCGAGCGCCGCCTGGTCGATGTCGCCATGGGCGCGCACACGGTAGCGGCGCAGCCAGCCGGTTGCCGGCAGTTCGAGCACGCGGGAGAGGCCGCCGTCATTGGTCAGCAGCAGCAGGCCTTCGGTGTTGATGTCGAGGCGGCCGACCGACATGACGCGCGGCAGGCCTTCCGGCAGGTTATCGAAAACGGTCGGGCGGCCTTCCGGATCGGCATTGGTGGTCACCAGGCCGGCCGGCTTGTGGTAGAGCCACAGGCGGGTGCGCTCGATGCCGCGGATCGGCACGCCGTCGACCTCGATGCGGTCGGACAGCGTGGCGTTGACGACGGGCGTCTCCAGAAGCGTGCCGTTCAGCCGCACGCGGCCTTCGGAAATCATGCGCTCGACATCGCGGCGCGAGGCCACGCCGGCGCGGGCGAGGATTTTTGAAATACGTTCGGGCTTGTCCGGACCGCTTTCCGGCGCCGCATCGACGGCCGGCTTCGGCTTTGCGGATCTGGCCGCATTCGCCTTCTTTTCCGCAGCCTCGCCCGGAGCCTTGGTCTTCTTGTCGCCGGCGAACGGTTTGCCGGCTGCCCGCTTGGGCTTGTCTTTGGATGTCATTTGTTGTTTGCCTTGGTTTTGGCTGTCGTATCAGGTCGTGCGGTCGGGGTTAAGAGGAAATAGTTGCATGGCGCCGACAAATCAATTCATGGCGCTCGCGCTCGAGGAGGCGAAAGCGGCAGCTGGACGCGGCGAAATCCCGGTCGGTGCCGTGCTGGTGCTCGATGGCGCGGTCATCGCCAGCAGCGGCAACCGCAACCGCGAGATGAACGACGTCACCGCCCATGCCGAGGTCCTCGTGCTCCGTCAGGCCGCCGCCGATCTCGGACAGGAGCGGCTGACCGGCGCCGATCTCTACGTCACGCTCGAACCCTGCACCATGTGCGCCGCGGCGATCTCGTTTGCCCGCATCCGGCGGCTCTATTACGGCGCCGAGGATGAAAAGGGCGGCGCAGTCGACAACGGCGTGCGCTTCTTCCGCCAGCCGACCTGCCACCACGCGCCGGACGTCTATTCAGGTTTTTCCGAAAACGAGGCACGGGTGATGCTCAGGAGCTTTTTTCACGAGCGGAGAGAGCCGCGATGACCGCCTGCCCGGCCGGTCCGGCTGATCCTCAGCCTTCGGCAAAAGCCTTCAGCGTTTCGCCGCTCATGCGATAGCGGATCCACTCGTTCTGCGGTTCGGCGCCGATGGCGTCGTAGACCTCGATTGCCGGCGTGTTCCAGTCGAGCACGCTCCATTCGAACCGGCCGCAGCCATTGTCAACGGCGATCTTCGCCAGGCGCTTCAACAACACCTTGCCGGCGCCGGAGCCGCGGTAGTCCGGCGTGACATAGAGATCTTCGAGATAAAGCCCGTTCTTCGCCAGCCAGGTGGAATAGCTGAAGAACCAGACCGCGAAGCCGACCGCCCTGCCCTCATGCTCGCAGATCAGCCCGCGCGTCACCGACGAAAGCCCGAACAGCGACGCGGCAATACTTTCCGGTGTCGCCTCCACCTCGTGTTCGGCCTTTTCGTAAATCGCCAGTTCGCGGATGAAACCCAAAATGACAGCACAATCCTCGACCACCGCCTCGCGGATCGTGAAATTCCTGCGGGTCTTGCCCTTTACCTCAGCATCCATGTTTCCCACCCGACATAAAAAACGCGACACCGGAGCGCCGCGTTCTGTTGGTTTTGCCGATCGGCAAACGATTTATTGGAACGGCATCCACCAGCGGCTGCTCTGCTTCTCCGCCGCGGCTTCTTTCTTGCGCCGCTTTTCCTTCTTGCGCTCGGGCTCGCCGAGATCGTCGAGGGCGGCCTGGTCGGACACGGCGCGATATTCCGTCGGCGGATCGCTCAGGTAGCGGCGGTCGCTATAGGCGCTCTTCTGTTCGGCGCGGGCGGCGCGATAGGTGGCCAGTTGCTCGTCGGTGTTCAGGCTGCGGGCATTGGCGCCGGTCAGCGCCAGCGGCGAGCGGTAATGCGGCTTGTTCTTGTTGAGTTCGGCATCGTCAACCAGGCGCTTGCGGGTTTCTTCCGGCGATTCCACCCATTGCGGGTTGTTCTTGCCGGCCAGCGATTCCTGCGGCTCGACCAAGGCCAGCTTGTTGGATTCACCTGGAAGGACAAGGCCTGGACGCGGCGAATATTTGAGGTTCCTGTCCTTCTTCGTCGTCAGGGCCGTGGCGTCACCGAGGTCGGTGATCAACTGCTCCGCCGCCGTCTTGTCGGTGCCGTAGGTTGGGCTGCTCATGCAACTGGACAGCGACAGGCAGGCGCCGACAAGCGCAACCATGCCGGCGGCTACTCGAAACTCGTGCGTGATCTTCATGCGTACCCTTCCAGCCATGCCGGTGCTTTATAGTGCCGGCATCCCCATTTCATCGCCCTTTAACCATGCGATTGCCTGAAAAATCCGGCCATTTTCAGGCAGCTTTACCGGATGAACCGCCAAAGCGCAATTCATCCGGCAGAGTTTATGCAGGCAATACGCCCAGTTCCCTTAGCGCCGCGGCATCGCGCGCCGACACATCCGGATAGGCCGGGTCGGTGCCGACATCGGTGGTGATGCGCCAGGAACGGGCGCATTTGACGCCTTCGGCAAGCTTCGGCTCGACGCTGACGCCCGCCACTTCAGGCAGACGGAAAGCATCGGCCGGGCCTTCGCCGGAGACGATGGAGATGCCCGAGGTGATGCAGATTTCCTCGAAATCCTGGCCTTCCAGCGCCGCCAGAAGCTCGGCATCGGCGATATGGACGACGGGTGCGGCTTCCAGCGACGAGCCGATACGCTTGTCCTTGCGCTCGATTTCCAGGGCGCCGGTGACGACCTTGCGGACCTCGCGGACCTTTTCCCATTTCGCTTCCAGCGCATCGTTGCGCCATTCGGCGGGAATGACCGGGAACTGTTCGAGATGCACCGAGACGGCGGCCGGATTGCGCGACAGCCATGCCTCTTCCATGGTGAAGGGCAGCATCGGCGAAAGCCAGGTCACCAGGCAATCGAAGATCTTGCGGATCGCCGCAAGTGCGGCACGCCGGCGCAGGCTCGACGGCGCGTCGCAATAAAGCGCATCCTTGCGGATATCGAAGTAGAAGGCCGAAAGCTCGACATTCGAGAAATCGATCAGCGCGCGGGTGATGCGCTTGAAGTCGAAGGCGTCGTAGGATTCGCGCACCAGCTGGTCGAGCTGCGACAGGCGATGCAGCATCAGCTTTTCGAGCTGCGGCATGTCGGCATAGGCGATCTCCTCGCCCTTGTCGTGGGCGAGCGTGCCGAGCATCCAGCGCACCGTGTTGCGCAGCTTGCGGTAGGCGTCGATGTTGGTCTGGAGGATCGCCTTGCCAAGGCGCTGGTCGTCCCAATAATCGGTGGTCATGACCCAGAGGCGCAGGATATCGGCGCCGGCATCCTTCATCACCTCCTGCGGCGAGACGACGTTGCCTTTCGACTTCGACATCTTCTCGCCCTTCTCGTCCATGGTGAAGCCATGGGTGATGACGGCGTCGTAGGGCGCGCGGCCACGCGTCGCCGCCGATTCCAGCAGCGAGGAATGGAACCAGCCGCGATGCTGGTCGGAGCCTTCGAGGTAGACGTCGGCCGGCCATTTCAGGTCGGGGCGATCTTCCAGCGTGAAGCTGTGGGTCGAACCCGAGTCGAACCAGACGTCGAGAATGTCGCGCACCTGCGTCCACTTCTCATGGTCGTGGCCGTTGCCGAGGAAACGCTCCTTGGCACCCTCGGTGAACCAGGCATCGGCGCCTTCCTTCTCGAAGGCTTCGAGGATGCGGGCATTGACCGCCTCGTCCTGCAGGATCTCGCCCTTCTCATCAACGAAGACGCAGATCGGCACGCCCCAGGCTCTTTGACGGGAAAGAACCCAGTCCGGGCGGCTTTCGATCATGGCGCGCAGGCGGTTCTGGCCGGCGGCGGGCACGAAACGGGTGTCGTCGATCGCCTTGAGGGCGCGCGAACGCAGCGTCGTGCCGTCGGCCAGCACCTTGTCCATGTAGACGAACCACTGCGGCGTGTTGCGGAAGATCACCGGTTTCTTGGAACGCCAGCTGTGCGGATAGGTGTGCTTCAACCGTCCGCGGGCGAACAGGTTGCCGGCGGCGATAAGCGCCTTGATGACGCGATCATTGGCATCGCCCTTCTTGCCCTTGTCGTCGATGACGCGCGCGGCGCCGCCTTCGGACTCCGGACCGAAGCCGGGCGCATCCGCTGTGTAGAAACCGGCGTCATCGACAGTGAACGGGATCTTCGTCGAGATGCCGCGGGCATCGAGAGCGCGGGCATTGGCCATCCAGGCATCGAAGTCTTCACGGCCGTGGCTGGGGGCGGTATGCACGAAACCCGTACCGGCATCGTCGGTGACATGGTCGCCGTCGAGCAGCGGCACCTTGAAATCGTAGCCGAGGGAAGCGAGCGGGTGGGCGCAAAGGATGGCGCCGAGCTCGGTGCCTTCGATCTCGCGCACGAGGTTGAGCGTCACCTTGGCCTTGGCGGCGCATTCTTCCGCAAGACGACGGGCGAAGATCAGCTTCTCGCCCGGCTGCGGGCCGAAGTCGTTCTCGGCGGCGGTGACCTCGTAAAGGCCGTAGCCGTAACGCGAGGAGAAGGCGATGGCGCGGTTGCCGGGGATCGTCCAGGGCGTGGTCGTCCAGATGACGACGAATGCGCCCGCGAAGGCTTCCGGGCCTTCGACGACCGGGAACTTCACCCAGATCATGTCGCTTTCGTAGTCCTGGTACTCGACTTCGGCTTCGGCAAGCGCCGTGCGCTCGACCACCGACCACATGATCGGCTTCGAGCCGCGATAGAGCTGGCCGGACTTGGCGATCTTCAAGAGTTCACCGGCGATGCGGGCTTCCGAATGGAAGTTCATCGTCGTGTAGGGATTGTCGAAGTCGCCCTCGATGCCGAGGCGCTTGAACTCCTCCGACTGCACCTTGATCCAGCCGGCGGCGAATTCGCGGCATTCCTGGCGGAATTCGTTGACCGGAACCTCGTCCTTGTTCTTGCCCTTCTCGCGGTATTTTTCCTCGATCTTCCATTCGATCGGCAGGCCGTGGCAATCCCAACCCGGAACGTAGTTGGAATCATAGCCGCGCATCTGGAACGAGCGGGTGATGACATCCTTGAGGATCTTGTTCAGCGCGTGGCCGATATGGATGTTGCCGTTGGCATAGGGCGGGCCATCGTGCAGCACGAATTTTTCGCGGCCGGCGGCAGAGGCGCGCAGTTGCTTGTAGAGGCCCATGGACTGCCAGCGGGCCACCATTTCCGGCTCCTTCTGCGGCAGGCCGGCGCGCATCGGGAATTCGGTTTCGGGCAGGTAAAGCGTCTTGGAATAGTCGATCTTTTCAGCGGTATCGGTCATGGTCCGTGCCATCGTCTTTCGCGCCACAGGGAGCGGGCGCAGGAGAAACAGGGGAATATCGGTGACGGAGGGCGCTCGCAAAAGCGCCAAAAACCCGGACCTTCCGGCAGCTCTTAGCGCGCGCGGGAGGCCGGGCCGATAATTCGTAGTGCTATGATCTGCCGAAATCGGGTCATGTCGGCGGGTTGTGTAAGCGTTTTTGCGGCGGAAAGGAAGAGGTAAAGCGGAGGCCGGCGATCGGAATGGACATTGCCGTTGCTCTTCTCAAAACGCGATCGTCGCATCCACCGCGCCGATCGGCCGGACGCCGGCGAGCAGGGCGCGGGCCTCGGCCTCGTCCTTCTTCATCTGCACGACCAGCGCGTCCAGCCCGTCGAACTTCAGTTCGTCGCGCAGGTGGCCGAAGAAGGAGACGGCGCAGATCTGGCCGTAGAGATCGCCGGAATAGTCGAAGAGGAAGGTTTCGAGCAGGGCCGCGCCGTCTTCGGTCACCGTCGGGCGGTAGCCGAAACTCGCCACGCCGTCATGGATGGTGCCGCAGGCGCGGCGAAAGCGCACGGCGTAGATGCCGGGGCGCAACGTCACCTCCGGCGGCAGCGACATGTTGGCGGTGGGATAACCGAGCGTGCGGCCAAGCTGCCTGCCCTTGATGACTTCGGCCTCCACCGTGTAGCGGTAGCCGAACAGACCGGCGGCTTCCGCCACGGCGCCTTCGGTCAGCAGGCTGCGGATGCGGCTGGAAGAAATCACCTCGGCGTTTTCGTCACGGAAGGCATCGACCAGGGTGACGCCGAAGCCGTTGCGGCTGCCCGCCTCCATCAGGAAGGCCGGCCCGCCTTCGCGGTTGCGGCCGAAGTGGAAATCGAAGCCGGTCACCACTTCCGAGGCGCCGATCCAGTCCATCAGCACCGAGGAGACGAATTCGTCGGCCGAGCGCTGCGAGAATTCGCGGGTGAACGGATATTCGATCACCGAATGGAAACCCATGCCCTCCAGCAGCCGCGCCTTCAGCGGCGCCGGCGTCAGCCGGAAGACCGGGGTTTCCGGCTTGAAGACGGTACGCGGATGCGGCTCGAAGGTCAGCACAAGCGCCGGCAGCTTGCGATCTCCGGCGATTTCCAGCGCCCGGTTCAGCACCGATTGATGGCCGCGATGCACGCCGTCGAAATTGCCGATGGCAAGCACGCCGCCCTTCAGCCGCTGCGGCAGGGGCTCTTTCGCTTCATTGCGGTGGAAAACGGTCATCGCATCATACCTGTCTGCAGAAAAATCATGCCAGCTTCGGCATCCACCATTTCGGCGCCGCCGCGTTGCGCGTCAAGAAGGCCGAGAGTGCCGCCTCGTCCGTCGCGCCGTCGCGGACGTATTCGCCGGCATGGATGCCGCCGCTGATGTAAAGCAGGTCGAGGTCCTGGTTGATGGCGCCGCGCACGTCGGTCGGCATGCCGTCGCCGATGGCGAGCACGCGGTCGCGGGAAAATGCGCCGCGCATGACTTCAGCCTTGGCGAGACAGGCATCGTAGATCGGCGAGAAAGGCTTGCCGGCGATCAGCGTCTCGCCGCCGAGTTCGCGGTAGAGCGCGGCGAGAGAACCGGCGCAATATATCATCTTCGTGCCGCGCTCGACCACCAGGTCGGGATTGGCGCAGATCATCTGCAGGTTGCGGGCCTGCAGCGCCGCCAGCATGTCGCGGTAATCTTCGGGGTTTTCCTCCTCGTCGCGGAACAGGCCGGAACAGAGGATGATCTCGGCGTCCTCGCTGTCGACGCGGGTGACGTCGAGGCCTTCCAGCAGCGGCAGGTCGCGCTCCGGGCCAAGCAGGAAGACCTTCTTGGGACCCTGGCTGGCGATCAGCTCGCGGGTGACGTCGCCGGAAGTGACGATCCGGTCATAGGTTTCCTCGCCGACGCCGATCGCCTTGAATTGCGACACGACACCGGCGGAAGGCCGCGGCGAATTGGTGATCAGCACGACGGTGACACCCGACCGCCGGGCCGCCAGCAGCGCCTCGCAGGCCAGCGGGAACGGATCGATGCCGTTATGCACCACGCCCCAGACATCGCAGAGCACGACATCATATTGCCCGATGATGTCCTGCAGACTGTGGATGCGTTCGGCCATGCGAAACCCCGGCTTTCTTCGAAATCAAGGGGTGACATCGCAAAGGAACAGCACGATGGCAAGGAAATTTACTGCAGTGCTTCCAAAAACCTTCAAAGCGCCGCCTGGACGATCCAGCCGGCCGCGGCGGCGATCAGAAGCACCGCCGCCACGCCGAGGCGAAAGCGCACGACCAAGACGGCGGAGAGAATCGACAGGGCCAGCGCCAGCCCGTCGATGCTCGTCCACACCGGCCGGGGAAGCGAAGCGAGCGGCGCCGGCCCGCCTTCGCCCGGATAGGACAAAAGCGTCAGCCGTCCGACCTCGCCGAACAGCACATGCAGGCCGAACCAGAGCGCCAGGTTGAGGATGACGCCGGTGACCGCCGCAGTGATCGCCGACAGTGCATTGGCAACGGCACGGTTGGCGCGCAGGCGCTCGACATAGGGCGCGCCGACAAAGATCCAGAGAAAGCTCGGCGCAAAAGTCGCCCAGGCCGCCAGCGCGCCGCCGATAAGCCCCGCCAGTACCGGATCGAGGCCGAGCGGATTGCGGAACGCGGCGATGAAGCCGACGAAACAGAGCACCAGCACCAGCGGTCCCGGCGTGGTTTCGGCGAGCGCCAGGCCGTCCAGCATCTCGCCCGGGTTCAGCCAGCCGTAATGTCCTGACGCCATCTGCGCGACATAACTCAACACGGCGTAGGCACCGCCGAAGGTTACCATCGCCATTTGCGAGAAGAAGCCGAACAGCGCCGCAAAGACATTGTCCACGCCGCCGCCGGCAAGCGCAAAGATCAGCAGAAACGGCGCCTGCCAGACGAGCACCCAGGCAACGAGCGTCAGCAGCGTCCGGCGCAGGGATGTCGGCGGGCCGGGCAGGATTTCGCTCCTGGCCGGCGTGGCGGAAAAAGTGGAATAACGGCCGGCGATCAAACCGGCCATGGCAGCGGCGAGGATCACCACCGGAAACGGAATGTTGAAAACGAACAGCGCCAGGAAAGAGAGGCAACAGATCGCATAATGCAGGCGATGCTTCAGCGCCCGCCTGCCGACACGGATCACCGCCTCGATGACGATGGCCAGCACCGCGGCCTTGAGCCCGAAGAACAGGCCACGCAACCAGCCGGCCTCGTGGAAGAGGGCATAGGCAACGGACAGGCCGAGAATGACCAGGAGACCCGGCAGGATGAACAGCAGCCCCGCCGCAAGCCCGCCGCGGGTGCGGTGCATGAGCCAGCCGACATAGGTGGCGAGCTGCTGCGCCTCGGGGCCTGGCAGCAACATGCAGTAGTTCAGCGCATGCAAGAAACGCTCCTCCGAGATCCAGCATTTCTCATCGACGAGGGTACGATGCATCAGCGCGATCTGGCCGGCCGGGCCGCCAAAGCTCAGGAGCCCGATACGGGCGAACACCGTGACCAATTCCCTGAAAGAGGGCGTTTGCGGCGGATCGAGGACACGTTCGTTTTCGATTCGAGAGTTCATGCCGCATTGCTAATCATATTTTCTGAAAGTTTTTAGAAGGCGCATCCTTGACTCGTTTCGCGCCGATCCTTATCTCAAACGTCGCTGGCACTCAGCAAAGTGGAGTGCTAACAGCCATCCGGCGGATCGCCTCGCAATCCGCTCAAGTCATTTGATCGAGGGATTAGACAATGACAACCAATTTCCGTCCGCTGCACGACCGCGTCGTCGTTCGTCGCGTTGAATCCGAAGCCAAGACCAAGGGCGGCATCATCATTCCGGATACCGCCAAGGAAAAGCCGCAGGAAGGCGAAATCGTCGCCGTCGGCTCCGGCGCCCGCGACGAGTCCGGCAAGGTCGTTCCGCTCGACGTCAAGGCCGGCGACCGCGTCCTGTTCGGCAAGTGGTCCGGCACCGAAGTCAAGCTCAACGGCGAAGACCTTCTGATCATGAAGGAAGCCGACATCATGGGCATCATCGGCTGATCAGGCCTTCACCCTTTCCATCTTTAAACGACAAATGGGCGTGAAGCCCGGGAGTTCTCAAAATGGCAGCTAAAGAAATCAAGTTCGGCCGCACAGCGCGCGAAAAGATGCTGCGCGGCGTCGACATTCTCGCTGACGCCGTGAAGGTCACGCTCGGCCCGAAGGGCCGCAACGTCATCATCGACAAGTCCTTCGGCGCTCCGCGCATCACCAAGGACGGCGTTTCGGTCGCCAAGGAAATCGAACTGGACGACAAGTTCGAAAACATGGGCGCCCAGATGGTCCGCGAAGTCGCTTCGAAGACCAACGACATCGCCGGCGACGGCACCACGACTGCAACCGTTCTTGCCCAGGCCATCGTCCGCGAAGGCAACAAGGCCGTTGCAGCCGGCATGAACCCGATGGACCTGAAGCGCGGTATCGATCTCGCCGTTGCCGACGTCGTCAAGGATCTCCAGGCCAAGGCCAAGAAGATCTCGACCTCGGAAGAAGTCGCGCAGGTCGGCACGATCTCCGCAAACGGCGACAAGCAGGTCGGTCTCGACATCGCTGAAGCCATGCAGAAGGTCGGCAACGAAGGCGTCATCACGGTTGAAGAAGCCAAGACCGCCGAAACCGAACTAGAAGTCGTCGAAGGCATGCAGTTCGACCGCGGCTACCTTAGCCCCTACTTCGTCACCAACGCCGAAAAGATGGTCGCCGACCTCGAAGACGCTTTCATTCTCCTCCACGAGAAGAAGCTCTCGAACCTGCAGGCCATGCTTCCGGTTCTCGAAGCCGTCGTCCAGACCGGCAAGCCGCTCCTCATCATCGCTGAAGACGTCGAAGGCGAAGCGCTTGCGACCCTCGTCGTCAACAAGCTGCGTGGCGGTCTGAAGATCGCTGCCGTCAAGGCTCCGGGCTTCGGCGATCGCCGCAAGGCCATGCTCGAAGACATCGCCATCCTGACGGGCGGCACTGTCATCTCCGAAGACCTCGGCATCAAGCTCGAAAATGTCACCCTCGACATGCTCGGCCGCTCGAAGAAGGTCTCGATCTCCAAGGAAAACACGACGATCGTCGACGGTGCCGGCCAGAAGTCGGACATCGAAGGCCGCGTCGCGCAGATCAAGGCCCAGATCGAAGAAACCACCTCCGACTACGACCGCGAGAAGCTGCAGGAACGCCTTGCCAAGCTCGCTGGCGGCGTTGCCGTCATCCGCGTCGGCGGCTCGACGGAAGTCGAAGTCAAGGAAAAGAAGGACCGCATCGACGACGCCCTCAACGCGACGCGCGCTGCCGTTCAGGAAGGCATCGTTCCCGGCGGCGGTATCGCTCTGCTGCGTTCTTCCACGAAGATCGCTGCAAAGGGTGCCAACGACGACCAGGAAGCCGGCATCAACATCGTTCGCCGCGCCCTGCAGGCTCTGGTTCGCCAGATCGCTGAAAACGCAGGCGACGAAGCTTCGATCGTTGTCGGCAAGGTTCTCGACAAGAACGAAGACAACTACGGCTACAACGCCCAGACGTCCGAATATGGCGACATGATCGCCATGGGCATCGTCGACCCGCTCAAGGTTGTCCGCACGGCCCTGCAGAACGCAGCTTCGGTTGCTTCGCTGCTGATCACGACGGAAGCCATGATCGCCGAACTGCCGAAGAAGGATGCACCGGGCGGCATGCCTGGCGGCATGGGCGGCATGGGCGGCATGGACATGATGTGATAGGCGAAAGCCTATCGGAGCGTGGCCATCAGGCTTCGCCATGCGCCAAGAGTGGTTCAGCGCGCCAAGCGCGCTGAACAGGCGGCATGGACATGATGTAAGACTTTGATGTCTTGCATCTGAGCCATACGGTTCAGTTCGGAAGGGGCGGTCTTCGGATCGCCCCTTTCTTTTTGCGCAAACTCATGGTCATCGCGCGATGCTTTTTTCAGCAGTTCCATTGCGTGCAAAAAACCGTTGCCGTTTACACAAAAGAAACTATAAGTGCTGCCTCGGATGCACAGGGCTGAGCGTGGAGGAGCATTGCCATCGCCCTGTGACGCGTATCGCGTGCACCGACGTGTACAGCCTTATCTTTTACGCCAAGCTTACTTGACCGAATACAACGGAATCGAAGTCGATTTTCGCCCGATTCTACACACCCGATCGTTACGCGTTATTTGGATTGAAATGTAATGCAAGGCATGCGCAGGCATGCATTATTTTCGGACTGGGGAATACTTTTGTTCAAGATTGCCAGGACCAATATTACCGCGCCCTTTGCGCAGGATTCTTTGGGGGAATCGAACCCTGAACTTCTTCACCAGCTCTGCATCAGCGAAGGCTGGACGGCGGACCTGGAAAGCGGCATCGTCTCCCTCGGCCCCCATTCCATGGCGATGCATGGAATCAGTCAATCCGAGTGCGGCCTGCTGAACCTGCTGCGCTGTTACGAGACGCACGACCAGCTGCGGATCCTGGAGCTTTTCGAGCAGGCGGCGACCAATTGTTCGGCCTTCTGTTATTCCAGCACCATCCAGCCGAAAGCAGCAGCCCGCCAGCCTGTCTTCTGCATCGGCGAATCGGCCGGGCTCGACGGGCAACAGACCGGGCGCTTCATCGGGGTTTTCCTCTATCCGCGCTTCAAGCTCGACCCGCACGTCCATCTCGTCGGCCACCAGTAACGGACTGGCGGCCGAGACGATTGGAAGGATCAGTCCTTTGACGGGACCTTCCATCCCTTCTGGCTGGCCGGACGGGCATAGGCACGCTCCACCCAGTCCATGACGGCGGGGAATTTTTCCAGCTCGAGCACATCCTTGCCGCCGTAGAAGACATCGACGCCACGCACCCAGGGGAAGGTGGCAATATCGGCAATGGTGTATTCGTCGCCCATGATCCACTGGCGGGAGGCGAGACGCTCTTCCAGCACGCCCAGCAGGCGCTTGGCTTCGTCGCGGTAACGCTCCACCGGATAGGAATTGTTGGCAACCTTGGCGGCGGCATATTTGAAGAAATGGCCGAACTGGCCGAACATCGGCCCGACGCCACCCATCTGAAACATCACCCAGGCAATCGTCTCATAGCGGCCGGCGGCATCGGCAGGGATGAGTTTGCCGGTCTTCTCGGCGAGATAGATGAGAATCGCGCCGGATTCGAACAGGCCGATCGGCTTGCCATCGGGGCCGTTGGGATCGATGATCGCCGGGATGCGGCCGTTCGGATTGAGCGAGACGAATTCCGGCGACTTCTGGTCGACGGTATCGAACGAGATGAGGTGGGCTTCGTAAGGCAGCCCCAGTTCTTCGAGCGCAATGGAAATTTTTACGCCGTTCGGCGTCGCCAGCGAATAGAGCTGGATGACATCCGGGTTGCGGGCGGGCCAGCGGTTGGTGATGGGGAAATTGGACAAGTCGGCCATTCGGTTCTCCTGATCGGGCGGCTCTTTCATATCGCCCGCCCGGCACCGGCGAAAGAGGCGATTGATCGATTTAACGTGAGCGACAAGGCGGGAAACCTGCGGCCGGAATTGATATTCGTCATATCGCGGAGAATGATGGCGAAGGCGGCACCTTCCCGTCGGCGGCCAGATTGTCGTCAAATTGTGAACGATATGTCCAGGTTCGTTTATCTATCAAAGACGACAGAAAGCAGGCACATAAGAGCCACGAAATTCAACCGGCGGTCCTGACCAGACAGGGCCGGCCACAGGAGCCCGAAATGTCCAATCCCAACAGCGCACTCATCCTTCTCGCCCGCATTCTGCTTTCCTTCATGTTCATCTATGCCGGCTTCGGCAAGCTGACCGATCCGAGCGGCACGGCCGGCATGATCGCCGGCGCCGGCATGCCGGCGGCAAACGTGCTCGCCTATCTCGCCGGTCTCTTCGAACTCGTCACCGGCCTTGCCGTGCTCGTCGGCTTCCAGACCCGCATCGTCGGCTGGCTGCTCGCGCTGTTCTGCGTGTTCACCGGCCTTGCCTTCCACAGCGCCGCCATCAACGTTCCTGATTTCCCGGCTGCCGCCAACGGCTGGCTGACCGCCCTGAACCAGATCATGCTGATGAAGAATTTCACGCTGGCCGGTGCTTACATCCTGCTCGCCACGGTCGGCGCAGGCGCCTACTCGATCGACGCCCGCCGCAGCGGTGTCACGGTCAACGCCTGATCCTTGCTTCCTCCCCAGGATGCCAAAACCCGCCGGTACGAGCCGGCGGGTTTTTGCATTGTCGATGTGTAAGCCGTCTCAGAGCGCGCCGCGGATCGCCTCGATGATCCGGCCGATCCGCTGATCGCCCTCATGGGCCTGCTTTCGCGCCCGCACCAGGCAGGCCTCGGATTTGAGGATGACGCCGTCCGGCAGCACCTTCAGGTGGTTGGCCTTGAGCGTCGAGCCGGTGGAGGTGATGTCGACGATGATATCGGCCGAACCGGAGGCCGGCGCGCCTTCCGTGGCACCGAGGCTTTCGACGATGCGATAAAGCTGGATGCCGTGGCTGCCGGAAAAGAATTGCTGGGTCAGCCGCCAGTATTTCGTGGCGATCGCCAGGCGCCGGCCATGCCGGGCGCGGAAATCGGCGGCGACGTCGCCGAGATCGGCCATGCTGTCGACATCGAGCCAGATCTCCGGCACGGCGACGACGACATCCGCATGGCCGAAACCCAGACGGGCGGCAATCTCCATCCGCCGGTCTGCCTCGGCAAGCCCTTCACGCACCAGATCTTCGCCGGTGACGCCGAAATCGACGCTGCCATTGCCGATCTCGCGGGAGATTTCGGAGGCGGACAGGAAGGCGATCTCGATATCGTCCCAGCCTTCGACGCGGCCACGATAGGAACGCTCGTTGCCGACGGCGACGATCGGCAGGCCGGCGCGTTCGAAGATCGCCGCCGCGTCCTCCTTCATCCGCCCCTTGGACGGCAAGGCGATGGTGATGGTCATCAGCGCGCCCTCGCTTGTTCGATGCGGTCGAGCCACAAGGAGAAGCCGACCGCCGGGATGTCCTCGCGGGCGCCGAGCAGCGTCAGCAGCCGGTCGAAACGGCCGCCGCCGGCGAGCACCGCGCCGTCCCCCGCCCGCGTCACTTCGAAGACCAGGCCGGTGTAATAATCGAGCGGCCGGCCGAAGGCGGCGCGGTAGGTGATGCGCGACAGGTCGATGCCGAGATCGGCCAGCGCCGCCACCCGCTCCTCGAAGCCGGCCAATGCACCTTTCAGCGAAAGGCCTGCCGCGTCGGCAAAACCGGCAAGCGCTGCCGAGGCCTCGCCGAGCGGCAGTTCCAGCGACAGGAATTCGCACAACAGCAAGAGCGCGGTGCCATCCAGCCTTGTTTCGGCAAGCGACAGCTTTTCCTTCAGCCGGGTGGCGATTTCGCGCGGCGAGCGGCTGGCATTGGTGGAATAGCCCGTTTCCTGCATGGTGCGGTCGATATGCTCGATCAGCGCCGCCTCGTCGCCGCCCAGCAGGGTGGCGAGATCAGGGGCAAAGCCGGTGACCGGCTGCGGCGAGGCAAGCCGCAGCAGGATCTGTTCGATCTGCGCCGTGTTGCCGAAGGCCTGGATCAGGCGCTTCTGCCAGCCGCCGGGAAGGCCGAGCGCACGCACCACCGCCTCAAACACCGCCTGGTCGCCGAGCGTCACGGCCAGCGGCCGGCCGGGCAGCAAGCCGGCGATGATCTGCACGGCATCGTTGACGGCGCGCGCATCGGCAGCGGCGATGGCGGTTTCGCCGAGGTCCTCGATGCCCGCCTGATAGAATTCGTTCTCGCCGTCACGCCGCTGGCGGAAGACTTCACCGAGGTAACAATAGCGCCGCGGCGTGCCGGTGGCGCTTTCGATATGGCGAAGGCAGACGGGAATGGTGAATTCCGGCCTGAGGCACAGGCTTTCGCCGGTTTCGCTTTCGGTGAGGAAGATGCGGCGGCGCAGATCCTCGCCCGCCATGTCGAGAAAGGGGGCGGCCGGCTGGATGACCGGCGTATCGATGCGCAGCGCGCCGCGGGCGGCAAAATCGTCGAGCAGTTTTGCCGCGAAATCCGGCATGTTGATCAGCGGCATCGGGTTTCTCCTCCTGCGCTGCCGGCCAACCTCGGCGCGACCTCAAGCATTGCGGACCGCCTGCAGCCGGTCCTCGGCCTGGGCCGCCAGAATCTCCAGAACCTTGGCGACCAGATCCGCTTCCGGCACCGTTTCCTGCGCCACACGGGCCTCGCGCCAGGCGGCATTGTCCTCGATTTCGCCGGAGAGGCGCTTGCCTTCGATCAGGTCCTTGATCTGAACCACGCCCTCGGCGCGCTCGTCGCCGCCCTGGATGATGGCAATGGGCGAACCGCGGCGGTCGGCATATTTCAGCTGGTTGCCGAATTTCTTCCAGTTGCCCTGGTACATCTCGGCGCGGACACCGGCGGCACGCAACGCCTGCGTGAAACGCTGGTAGCGGCCCATGCTCTCGACATCGCCATCCATGACGGTGACGAGGACCGGGGCGATCACATCGTCCTGCCCGAGCTTGCCGAGGTTCTTCAGCGCCGTCATCAGCCGCGAGACGCCGATGGAAAAACCCGTTGCCGGCACCGGCTGGCCCATGAAGCGCGACACGAGGCCGTCATACCGCCCGCCGCCGCCGACGGAACCGAAGACGACCTTTTCGCCCTTCTCGTTGGTGACGTCGAACAGCAGTTCGGCCTCGTAGACCGGGCCGGTGTAGTATTCGAGGCCGCGCACGACGGAGGGATCGATCTTGATGCGGTCGGGGCCGTAACCGGCGCTCGTCACCAGGCCTCCGATGAGGTTCAGTTCCTCGACGCCTTCGCCACCCTTGGACGTGCCGGCGACGAGTTCGGCCAGTTCGGCGGCACTCTGCGCATAGTCCCTGATGCCGACGAAGAACAGCACCTTGCGGATCTGCTCGGCATCGAGGCCGGCGCCCTTGGTGAAGTCGCCGGATTCGTCCTTGCGGCCCGGGCCGAGCAGCAGCGTCACGCCTTCCGGACCGAACTTGTCGAGCTTGTCGATGGCGCGCAGCACGTTGAGCCGTTGGGCAGCCTTGTCCTCGCCGCCAAGGCCGATCGCCTCCAGGACGCCGTCGAGCACCTTGCGGTTGTTGACGCGGATGACGTAGTCGCCGCGCTTTATGCCGAGCGCTTCCATCGTATCGGCCATCATCATGCACATTTCCGCATCCGACTGCACGCCGGGCGCACCGACGCTGTCGGCGTCGAACTGCATGAACTGGCGGAAACGGCCCGGACCCGGCTTTTCGTTGCGGAAGACATAACCGGCGCGATAAGTGCGGTAAGGCAGCTGGATCTCGTTGAAATTTTCGGCGACATGCCGGGCGAGCGGCGCCGTCAGGTCGTAACGCAGGCTCATCCACTGCTCGTCGTCATCCTGCAGCGAGAAGACGCCTTCGTTCGGACGGTCGCTGTCGGGCAGGAATTTTCCGAGTGCATCGGTGTATTCGAAGAGAGGCGTTTCGACCGGATCGAAGCCATACCGTTCGTAGACCTCGCGGATCTTGGCGGTCATCTCGTTGACGGCGCGGATATCGGCGGCGGAACGGTCGACGAAACCCCGGGGCAGACGGGCTTTCAGCTTTTGCGGTTTCTTCGACTTGTCATTCATGATGCGGGTCCGTCCATCGTCAATTTGTGGCGATTTCTTAGAGGATCGGGGCTTGGGCGGCAAGGGCGAAGGCTGGCAGGCAGGGCGTGCGGATGTTATATTGGCAGCCAGACGAAGAGGCCCGACCATGAACAAGCGCGTCACCATCGAAATGCCGGAAGAAATGCATCGTTTGGTGCTCCAGTACGCAGCAGAGGCGGGCACGGAACCGAATTCCTACCTTCTCGAACTCATCGAAGAACGGCTTGAAGACGCCTACTTTCTGAAAAAGGCGGAAAAAGTGCTCGAAGCGCGCGAGCGCGGCGAAAGCCGTACCTACTCGTGGCAAGACATGGAGCGCGAACTTGGCCTGGACGATTGATTTCGACGACAAGGCCATAAAAAATCTGCAGAAGATCGGAAAGACGGAAGCAGCCCGCATTCGAGATTTTCTCCACACAAGAATCAAGCCCATCGACAATCCGCGTCAACTCGGTCGCGCGCTCGAGGGGCAGAAATTCAACCACCTCTGGCGCTATCGCGTCGGCGACTACCGCATCATCTGCGACATCCAGGATCAAAAACTGGTAGTGCTGGTCGTTGAGATCGGCCATCGCCGCGAAATCTACCGATAATTCATGATCCTCGAAGCCCTCAATTACCTCGCCACCCGTCCCCTCACCGCCAAACCCTTCCGGCGCTTCGTCCGCTATTCGGTCAGCCTCTGGTCGCGGGCCAATCGTTGCGCGCGGGACTGGGCCGGGCACGAGGACAACAGCAAGGCGGCAATCCGCGCGGCGATCGCCGATCTGCGCCAGCGGCGGACCGCCGTCGTGCTCGGCTCCGGCCTGTTGCGCGACGTACCGATCGACGATCTCTGCCGCAGCTTCGATACGGTGGTGCTGGTCGATCTGGTGCATCTCGCCTCGGTACGGCTCAGGCTGATGCGGCGGCGATACCGCAACGTGCGGCTGATCGAGCGTGATCTTTCCGGCTGGGACGATCTAGCCGCCGGCAGCAACCCGGATGCGCTCGGCTTCCTGCGCGGCGTGCCCTATCTCGATCTCGTCGTTTCCGCCAACCTGCTGTCGCAGATCGGCATCGGCGCGCGCCGCAGGATGGAGGCCGGCGAAAGCGGCATGCCGGAGGATACGGTGCCGCGGCTGATCGCCGGCCATCTCGACGGCCTGGCGACGCTCGGATGCCGGACATGCCTCCTCACCGACATCCGCCTCGATGTCATCGACATCAACGGCAAGCAGCATGACAGCGTCGACCTGATGCATGGGGCCGGCATGCCGCCCGCCGACGATACATGGACGTGGCCGGTCATTCCGGTCGGGGAAGAAAGCGCCGATTACCAGGTGGTGCACACGGTGGTCGCCGTGCGGCGCTGAGGCCACCTTTCGGTCACGGTTTTCTCATATGACCAGACGGGGTAAAACTGCTGTGCCTTTTCGTAGGCTTTTGTTTTTGCATGCCTTATTCGCAAGTCCCCTGCACATGCCGGCAAGATGTGCTATGGGATGCGAGGCGCGGCAGCCGCCATGGAGGAAGACCCAATGAGCACCCGGCAAGTGACCGCCATCGGCTTCGATGCAGACGACACCCTGTGGCAGAACGAGCAGTTCTACCGCCTGACGGAGCGGCATTTCGCCAGCCTGCTTGCTGATTTCGCCGATGAGACGCATATTTCGGCGCGGCTGCTGGATGCGGAAAAACGCAACCTCAGCCATTACGGCTTCGGCATCAAGGGGTTTACCCTGTCGATGGTGGAGACGGCGGTCGAGGTGACCGAGGGGCGCGTGCCGGCCGGCGTCATCGCCCAGATCCTCGACATCGGTCGCGACCTGCTGCGCCATCCCGTCGAATCCCTGCCGCATGTGCACGAGACGCTGGAGGCTTTGGCCGGCCGCTACTTCCTGGTGATGATCACCAAGGGCGATCTTTTCGACCAGGAGCGCAAGCTCGCCCAATCCGGCCTCGGCGATTATTTCGATGCGGTGGAGATCGTCAGCGACAAGACGGCGGTCACCTATCGCCGTATCTTCTCCAAGCTCGCCGACGGGCCGGAGCGGGCGATGATGGTCGGCAATTCGCTGAAATCCGACATCGTGCCGGCAATCGCCGCCGGCAGCTACGGCATCTTCGTGCCGCACGAGCTGACCTGGGTGCTCGAACATGTCGAACCGCCGGTGGAGGCGCCGCGCTTCCGGCAGATCGCCCATCTCGGCGAGTTGCACTCGATCATCGAGACGATCGGATAGAGCGTTTCACGCAATTCCGGACGCAAAACCGCTGCGCACTTTTACTGGAATTGCTTTATTTGATACCGATGACCACCTTGTAGGGCGCACCGAGGCCGCGGCGCGGCGAAACGCGCGAATAATAGGGCCGGATCAGCCAGGTGGTATTATTGGCAACCGGCAGGCTCTTGATGTTGCCGTCCTCGTCGCTGGAATAAAACGCCTCGTCGTCGGGCCTGGAGACGTCGAACATTACCAGATAGGTGAACCGGCTCGGCGTCCAGAAATTGATCCCCACCGTCTGGCCGCGCTTGACGTGCAGCGAATAGACGTGGCTGCGGCCATCACGGGTCCAGCCGCTGAGTTCCAGCGGCTTGCCGACGGGCGGCTCGATGGGCACCAGCTTTTCGCCCTTGTAGAGATTGGGGTGAGGCGGATCGGCCAGAGCCGGGCCGATCATGCCGAAGAGAAGAAACAAAACGGCGGCAAGCCACGCCGAACCCGGAAATCTCTTCATGGCCGCTCCAGCACCTCGCGCATCGCCTCAACCTCGGCCCGACAATAACAACCCTCGACATGGTCGTTTACCATACCCATGGCCTGCATGAAGGCATAGATGGTGGTGGGGCCGACAAACGTCCAGCCGCGCTTTTTCAGGTCCTTCGACAGGCGCACGGAGGTCGGCGTCGTCGGATTGGCCATCACCACCGCCCGCGTCACCATGCCGGGCCGCTCGCTTCCGCCCGGCTCGAAACTCCAGAAATACCGGGCAAGCGAGCCGAACTCCGCCTGCAGGTCGAGCGCGCGCCGGGCATTGTTGATCGTCGAGACGATCTTGCCGCGGTGACGGATGATGCCGGCATCGGCAAGGCAGCGGTCGATCTCCGCTTCGCCGAAACCGGCGACGACGGCGAAATCGAAACCGGCGAAGGCCCGGCGGAAATTGTCTCGCTTGCGCAGGATCGTCAGCCAGGAGAGGCCGGATTGGAACCCTTCCAGGCAGATCTTCTCGAACAGCCTGATATCGTCGGTCACCGGCCTGCCCCATTCCTCGTCATGGTAGCGCCGGTAATCGTCCAGACCACCGTGCCAGGAGCACGTATGGCGGCCGTCATTGCCGATGATGATGCCTTCTGCGGTCATTCTCGCCTGCTCTTCCCTGGCCGCCGTGGCGGCTTTACCACTTGCTTACCGTCTTTGCGAACCGGGCGGTAACCCTGACGAAAGGTTTATCGCACCCTTCGCATTCGAATGAACCGTTGTTTACCATTCGCTGGCGGCCCGGTGCGACGATCGCTGCCAAGACGCCCCTGAGCGCCCCAGTTAAACCCGGTGAAATGTAGCGAGTCCACCCGATGTTGAAAAAACCTTTTCTTTTGGCGGCAAGCCTCGTGCTTGCCTTGTCCACCGTTGCCGAAGCCCGTGACGGCCGCTACCGCGAGCGGCCGCCGGTCATCGTCAGCGCCGACCTCAGCGCGCCCTGGCTGATGCAGCTCGGCGGCGCCGTGCAGCCGCGGGTCTATTCCTCCCGCCGGGTGCTCACCCAGCCGCAGGTCTACCAGCGCCGCGTCGTCCGCCGCGGCCTGTTCCAGACACAGGACCTGCAGCAGCGGGATGTGCAGCAGGTGGCGGTGACGCGCGCCGAAAAACCGATCAAGAGCAAGCTCGATCCGATGTACCTGCCGCAGATGGTCGAATATCCCGGCGACCACAAGGCCGGCACGATCGTCATCGATACCAACAACCGCTTCCTCTATCTCGTGCTCGGCAACGGCCAGGCGCGGCGCTACGGCGTCGGCGTCGGCAAGCCGGGCTTCGAATGGGCCGGCGCCCACAAGATCACCCGCAAGGCGGAATGGCCGAGCTGGACGCCGCCGAAGGAAATGATCGACCGCGAGGCCGCCAAGGGCCACTACCTGCCGGCCACCATGGAAGGCGGTTCGGCCAACCCGCTCGGTGCCCGCGCCATGTATCTCGGCTCGACGCTCTACCGCATCCACGGCACCAATGCGCCCTGGACGATCGGTTACGCCGTTTCCTCCGGCTGCATCCGCATGCGCAACGAGGATGTCGTCGATCTTTACGACCGGGTGGACGTCGGAACCCGCGTCATCGTGATGTAACGGCAACGGCCGGCCTGTTTCTTGGGGAACAGCGCCGGCCATTCGTTCACTTATGCTTTATTGCCAGGCGCGTGTCTTGCAACATGCAAGACCACTCAAGTAGCGTGCCGTATGGATTTGATCACCGAGGGGATAAGAACATGGCAAGATATTCGAAGCTGCTTGCGGCAGTGACGATCACGATGGCCGGCATCATTGCCGTGCCGCCCGCCCAAGCATTCAATCTCACCGCTCCGGCCGTCGCGCAGCGCTCCGACGTCGTCGAGATCGCCGTGCAGAACAAGCAGGTATCCGCCGCCTACCGGCGCAAGAAGGTGCGGCTGGTGACCGACGAGAAGGCCGGCACCATCATCATCGATACCAACAACAAGTATCTCTATTATGTCGAAGGCAACAACCGCGCGACCCGTTACGGCGTCGGCGTCGGCCGCGACGGCTTCGGCTGGTCGGGCATCGTCAAGATCGGCCGCAAGGCGGAATGGCCGGATTGGGTGCCGCCAAAAGAAATGATCGCCCGCGAAGCCCGCAAGGGCCGCAAGATCCCGGCCTTCCAGGAAGGCGGCGTCGACAATCCGCTCGGCGCCCGCGCCATGTATCTCTATCAGGGCGGCCGCGACACGATCTTCCGCATCCACGGCACCAACCAGCCGTGGACGATCGGCCAGAACATGTCGTCCGGTTGCATCCGCATGATGAACAAGGACGTGGAGCATCTCTACGACCGCGCCGGCGTCGGCACCAAGGTCATCGTCGTCGGCCCCGGCAACCGCCAGGGCAAGGTCGCCTTCGAGGATCGGGGCATCGACGTCCTGCGCACCATGTTCGGCGGCTGATACCGCCATTTCACGATCTTCCCAAAGCGGGCGGCACGGCCGCCCGCTTTCGTTTTGCGGCATCCGTTTCATGCACGCGCTCGCCACGCTGTGATATCGCGAGACCGTCGCTCGGCTATGCGGGGGTGCCGAGCGGCTGCCCGGCACTTGCCCACTTCGCCGCCGAAAGTTGCGCCGGCCGGGGGCCGCCATAAGCCCAGTCGAGCAGTTCGACCGTATGCAGGATGGGAATGCCGGTGCCGGAGGCGATCTGGGTGATGCAGCCGATATTGCCGGTGGCGATGATATCGGGCTTGGTGGCCTCGATGTTGCGCACCTTGCGTGCCTTCAGCTGCGCCGAAATTTCCGGCTGCATGATATTGTAGGTGCCGGCCGAGCCGCAGCAGAGATGGCCTTCCGCCGGATCGCGCACGGTGAAGCCGGCAGCCTTGAGAAGCTGTTTCGGAGCCAAGGTGATCTTCTGGCCGTGCTGCATCGAGCAGGCGGAATGATATGCGACGGTGATGCCCTTCGGCATATGCGCCGGCAGGTCGAGGGTGGCGAGATATTCGGTGACGTCCTTGGCCAGCGCCGAGACTTGCGCCGCCTTCTCCGCATAGGCCGGATCGAGCCGCAGCATGTGGCCGTAGTCCTTGATCGTCGTGCCGCAGCCCGATGCGGTGATGATCACCGCATCCAGGCCGCCGGTTTCCACCTCGCGCATCCAGACATCGACATTGCGCCGGGCGGCGGCGAGCGCCTGTTCCTCGCGGCCCATGTGGTGCACCAGCGAACCGCAGCAGCCTTCGCCCTGCGGCACCACGACCTCGATACCGAGGCGCGTCAGCAGCGCGATGGTCGCCTCGTTGATGCCGGGATCGAGCACCGGCTGGGCGCAGCCGGTGAGGATCGCCACCCGGCCGCGCGCGGTCAGATTGGGGGCCACATTGGCGGCATGGACCGCCGGCTGCGCCGAAGCCGAGGCAGGCGGCACGGATTTCGGTGCCAGCCGCAGCATCGCCGCGAAGGGTTTCAGGCTGGTCACCCTGTCGAACAACGGCGCCAGCGGCCGGCCGAGGCGCGCAAGCTGCAACGCCATGCGGAACCGGCCCGGATAGGGCAGCACCATGGCGAGCACGCCGCGCGTCAGCCGGTTCATCAGCGGGCGCTTGTAGGTCTTCTCGATGTGGGCACGGGCATGGTCGACCAGGTGCATGTAGTCGACCCCGGAAGGACAGGTGGTGGTGCAGGCAAGGCAGGAGAGGCAGCGATCGATATGCTTGACCACCTGCTCATCCGCCGCCCGGCCGTTTTCCAGCATGTCCTTGATCAGGTAGATGCGGCCGCGCGGGCTGTCGAGTTCGTCGCCCAGCGTGACATAGGTGGGACAGGTGGCGGTGCAGAAGCCGCAATGCACGCATTTACGCAGGATCTTTTCGGATTCGGCGACATGCGGATCGGCCAGTTGGGCGGGGGTGAAGTTGGTTTGCATCGATCAGGATCTCCCGCCGGTGGCGGCGGACGCCATCTTCTCCCCGGCGGGGAGAAGATGCCCGCAGGGCAGATGAGGGGGTGAGCGGCGTAAGCCGGGAACGGCCGGAGCGAAGGCGACGGGCGCAAAAACCGCAGCGAAAGGTGCTTGCCGCGCCGGCGCCCCCCTCACCCGGCGCTCTGCGCCACCTTCTCCCCGTTGGGGAGAAGAGGGAGCAAGCGGCAAGGCCCGATCGAGACGACACATGGCGATACTCATCCCATCTTCCCCGGATTAAAAATCGCTTGCGGATCGAACTTTTCCTTCACGCGCGCCGACAGCACCGCCACCGGTGCCGGCTGCGGTTCAAAAGCGGGCGTGGCAGCGCGGGTCTTTTCCGAGGCACGCATCAAGGTCGCATGGCCGCCGCCGAGGGCCTTGATGTAGCGGCGGACGAGTGCTGCTTCCGGATCGGCCTCCATGCGCATCCAGACGAGACCGCCCTGCCAGTCGTAGAAGGCATCGATGCCGGCTTCGAGGCGCAGCGCGGCGACAAGCTGGTGGCCGGCCGACGGAGCGACGGAGACGCGCCAGATGGGCCGTTTCGTGCCGTCCGCATAAGGCAGGACATCGCGGATCTCGCGCCAGAGGGAAAGGCTGGTGGCCATGTCGAGCCGGCCGACCGCGCCGAACGGCGCCATCGCGGCGCCAAGCTTTTCCGCCCGCACGGCAACCGACGACGGCAGGCCTTCGAGCCGCAGCACGGTCGCCTCGCCATCCGGCAGCGCCCCGCCGGCGAAGCGGCCCTTGACGCTCTCAGGCAGATGGGCGGCGCCGGAAACTTCCACGGACAGGGCCATGGCCGCCGCCATGGCATGCGCGGCCTCGGCATCGTTTAGGCCGGAAACGACGATGGTTTCCGTCGCCTTCGGCACCGGCAACACGCGGAAGGTGACCTCCGTCAGGAAACCCAGCGTGCCGTGCGAGCCGGCCAACAGCTTGACGAGGTCGAGGCCGGTGACATTCTTCATCACCCGGCCGCCATTGCGGACGATCTCACCGCGACCGTTGACGAACCGCACGCCGAGCAGGCTGTCGCGGGCCGCCCCCGCCACGAACCGCCGCGGGCCGGAGACATTGGCGGCAAAGACCCCGCCGATGGTCGGTTCGCCGTCCGTGCCCATCAGCGGGCGATGATCCATGGGTTCGAACGACATCATCTGGCCGTTTGCGGCCAGCGCCGCCTCGATCTCCGCAACCGGCGTGCCGGCGCGGGCGGTGATGACCATTTCCGCCGGATTGTAGGCGACGATGCCGGAGAGACCTGCGGCGCTCAGCCCCGCCTCGGCGCGGACGGCATTGCCGAAACCGCTGCGGCTGTTGCCGCCGAAAAGCGCAAGCGCCCTGCCCGCTTCGGCATGGGTGCGGATGAGATCGGCAGCTTCCGCTTCCGTCGTGGGATGGAAAACATCGGTCATGCGGCGGGACGCCCTTCCAGCGGAAAGACCTTTGAGGGATTGAGCAGCCAGCCCGGATCGAAGGCGGCGCGCACGGCCATCTGCTGGTCGAGATCCACCTTGCCATATTGATGGGTCATCAGGTCGCGCTTTTCGATGCCGACGCCGTGTTCGCCGGTGAGGCAGCCGCCAGCATCGACGCAGAGTTTCAGGATTTCGTTGCCGGCCTGTTCGGCGCGGGCGGCATCGTCCGGGTCGTTGGCGTTGAACAGGATCAGCGGATGCATGTTGCCGTCGCCGGCGTGGAAGACGTTGGCGACCCGAAGGCCGAAGCGGTCGATGATCTCGGAGGTCTTCTTCAGGACGTAGGAGAGCTGGCTGAGCGGCACGGTGCCGTCCATGCAAATGTAGTCGGAGATGCGGCCGGTGGCGCCGAAGGCGGACTTGCGGCCCTTCCAGATCAGCGCCGCCTCGGTGGCCGACTGGCATTCGCGCACCGTTTTGACGCCATGGCGGCGGGCGATCTCGACGATATCGGCGAGCATCGCATCCATCTCGGCTTCCGAGCCCTCTACCTCGACGATCAGAAGCGCGCCGACATCCAGCGGATAGCCCGCCTTGGCGAAGGCCTCGCAGATCTCGATGGCCGGCTTGTCCATGAACTCGATCGCCACGGGAATGATGCCCGACCCGATGACGTCAGCGACGCAGGACCCCGCCTCCTCCGAGGTCTCGAAGCCGAACAGCACGGGACGCGCGCCCTCCGGCTTGGCGATCAGCCGCACCGTCGCTTCGGTGACGATACCGAGTTGCCCCTCGTGGCCGCAGACGAGACCGAGCAGGTCGTAACCGCCGGCATCGAGATGTTTGCCGCCGAGCTCGATCACCGTACCGTCGACCAGCACCATCCTGACGCCCAGCAGGTTGTTGGTGGTGACGCCGTATTTCAGGCAGTGGGCGCCACCGGAATTCATGCCGATATTGCCGCCGATGGTGCAGGCAAGCTGCGAACTCGGATCGGGCGCGTAGAAAAACCCTTCCGGCGACACGGCCTCGGAAATGTTGAGATTGGTGACGCCGGCCTGCACCGTCGCCGTGCGGTTGGCGAGGTCGATATCGAGGATGCGCGACATCTTGGACAGGCCGAGCACCACCGCATCCTCCTGCGGGATCGCGCCGCCCGACAGCGAGGTGCCGGCACCGCGCGGCACCACCGGCACGCCGTATTTGTGGCAATAGCGCATGACGGCCGCAACCTCTTCCGTGGTGCGCGGCAGGGCGACGGCCAGCGGCACGCGGCGATAGGAGACGAAGGCATCGGTTTCGAACGGCACCAGCTCGCGCGGCGCGTGGATCAGACAGTCCTTCGGCAGCAGGTCGACCAGATCGGCAACGATGGCGTCGCGGCGCGACAGGATAGCCGGCTGGGGTTCCAGAAAACGAATGAAATCAGTCATCAGCTCCTCCCGGCGCATTGCCTCCGCCGTACTGGTGTTTTTTCTTTACCACTTCAACAAAACCGGCGCAAATGCTAAGCACTTATTCCCAAATCGGAAAAAATGGACGGTCTTTCGTGACGAACTTCGGTGACCTCGACATCTTCGCCCGCGTCGTGTCAAGCGGCAGCATGTCGACGGCGGGCCGGGCGCTCGGCCTATCGCCGGCGGTGATCTCCAAACGCATCAAGCGGCTGGAGGACCGGCTCGGCACCCGGCTCCTGCAGCGGACCACGCGGCAGATCTCGCTCACCGAGGCCGGGCAGGGGTTTTACGAGCGGGTGCTTTCGGTGCTGGCCGGGCTGGAGGATGCCGAAGCCTTCGTCTCCGGCCGCTCGGCGCGCATCCAGGGCACGCTGAAGGTTTCGGCGCCCACCTCCTTCGGCCGCATGCACATCGCCCCGCATCTAAAACCCTTTCTCGATGCGCATCCGGACCTGACGCTCAACCTGGTGCTGACCGACGAATTCACCGATATCGTCGGCGGCGGTTTCGACCTTGCCATCCGCATTGCCGAACTGGGAGATTCCAGCCTCGTCGCGCGGCGGCTGGCGCCGGTGCGCCGTGTTCTCTGCGCCGCGCCTGCCTATCTGGCCAGCTACGGCACGCCCGAAGATGTCGAGGCGCTGAAACACCACACCTGCCTTCGGCCGCACAACAACGACGCCTGGCGGCTGGAGGGACCCGGCGGCGCCGTGCTCTATCGTCCGGAAGGCAGGCTTGTCACCAATTCCAGCGAGGTGATCCGCGAAGCCGTCATCGCCGGCTTCGGCATCGCGCTCCGCTCCACCTGGGATGTCGGGCAGGAGTTGAAGGACGGTCGCCTCGTGCGCGTGCTGCCGTCCTACGAAGGCTCGCGCAACGTCGCCTTGTCCGCCGTCTATCCCAGCCGGCAGTTCTTGCCCGCCAAGGTGCGGCTGCTGATCGACTACCTGGCGGAATTGTATGGGCCGGTACCGTATTGGGAGCGGTAGCGAGCGATTGAAATTGGTACTGCTATATGGTACCAAATCACATGAAGCGCAGGCATCGGGAAACGCTCGAACAGATATTTGCACGCCCCGTGAGCGGTTCTATTCGCTGGACCGAGATCGAGGCGCTGTTTCTGTCTCTCGGTGCCGAAATCACGGAACGCGAAGGGTCGAGGATCGGTGTCTTCCTGTTTGAGGAATCAGGGTGTTCCATAGGCCACATCCCTCGCCGGATACGGACAAGGGCGCCGTCGCCATCATTCGTAAATGGCTGGAGAGCAATGGAGTGAAGCCATGAAGAATATCATTGAAATCGAGGGTCACAAGGCAGTTGTCTCCCTCGATCCCGAGATCGGCTTGTTTCGCGGCGAATTCCTTGGCTTGAACGGCGGCGCGGATTTTTATGGAGACAGCCTGAACAGGCTCCGGGAAGAAGGCGCCTTGTCTCTCAAGGTTTTCCTGGAAATGTGCGCGGAAAAAAATATCCAGCCGTTGCGGACGTTTTCAGGCCGCTTCAACATCCGCCTGGCACCCGAGCTTCACGAAGCGGCGGTTCTCGCCGCAAGCTCCGAGCACAAGAGCCTCAACGAGTGGATCTCCGGCGTCATCGAAGAAGCCGCCACAAAATTAATCAATCCCCCGTATCGCGGTGGTGATGGCGGATGCGGCGGACGGTCCACCAGATGCCGAGGATGACGACCGGCACGGAAAGCCCCGTCAGCGCCGAGGATTTGACCGCGAAACCCTCCGTCTCCAGCCATTTTGCAAGGTAGCCGAACAGGCCGACGACGTAATAGGAGATCGCCGCAACCGACAAGCCTTCCACCGTCTGCTGCAGCCGCAGCTGCAGGTTGGCGCGGCGGTCCATCGAGGTCAGCAACACGGAATTCTGGCGTTCCAGCTCGACGTCGATCCAGCTGCGAACGAGGCCGGTGGCGCGAGACAGTTTTCGCGACAGGTTCGCCTGGCGCTCCTCCACCGACTGGCAGGTGCGCATCGCCGGCGCCAGGCGCCGCTGCAGGAAGGAGCCCAGCGTTTCGAAACCCGGCACCGGCGTTTCGTCCAGCATTTTCACGCGCTCGCGGACGATGTCGTCATAGGCGCGGCTGGCGCCGAAGCGGTAGAGGCTGAGCGCGGCATTGGCCTCCAGTTCCGCCGCAAGCCGGGTAATTTCCCCGAGCATCGTATCGGCCTCTTCGCGGGCATGCGCCTTCATGCGCTGGGTGACCGCCGTCAGACCGTCCTCGATGCGGCGGATTTCCGGCGACAGCGACTGGGCCAGCGGCAGGCCGAGCATGGCCAGCGTGCGATAGGTCTCGATGTCGAGTAGCCGCTGCACGAGGGCGCCGGTACCGGCTTCCGTCAGGCCGCGGTCGATGATCAGAATGCGCGTCAGGCCGTCGCCGTCCTGGCGGAAGTCAGTGAGGATCGTCGCCGAGCCGTTCTTGACTTCGCTATGACAGAGGCTGGCAGGGTCGAAGGTTTTCAGCGCGGCGCGGGCTTCCGCGCCATCCGGGCGGATCTCCAGCCGGATGCCCGACATCAGCGAACCCGGCGGCGAAAAACCGTCGCCGAAGGGATGGATCGCCACCTCACCGCCGAACTGCTCCGGCGCCGGTCCGTCCCAGAACCAGGTGGAAAATTCCGTATGACGCTCCCAGCGCAACGTGCCCGGCCCGCAGGCCAGCGCATGGTGGCGGGCGTCCGTCGCCGGCGGCGAGACGCCACGGCTGCGCGACATCTCGGAAATGACGGCGTGGTGCACGCTCAACCCGCCTTCGGCCATGAAAGCGAGCTGAAAGATCACCCGCGGCGCCCGCACCAGCACGTAAGGCCGCGCATGGATTTCGCCCAATGCCACCGCGCGCTCCGGATGCCCCGGAAACGCAAAGCTCCCCTTGCTCATTCTGTCGTCCCCAACCCCTCAGGCCGTACAGGATGCGGCAGATCTTGACGAAAGACAAAGGGCGGTTTGCCGCAGGCTTGGTTTATGAAACTGGACAAGTTATTTGACCACTCCGCAGCCAACTTGATATGAAGCGGAACCGCGACGGAGGACAGCGTGACAGACCAGAACGACATGCTTTTTTCCCGTGTCGACCATAACCGCACGGCCGATGGCGTGGTGCTGCAGATCGAGCGGCTGATCCTCGACGGCGTTTTGCGCGACGGCGACCGGCTGCCGGGCGAGCGCGACCTGGCGCAGCGGCTCGACGTCTCCCGGCCGATCCTGCGCGAGGCGCTGAAGGAGCTGGAAAATCGCGGCCTTCTGGTCAGCACCCATGGCGGCGGCACCTTCGTCGCCGATATCATCGGCCAGGTGTTTTCCAAGCCGATCACCGAACTGATCGCCCGGCACGAACGCGCCACCTACGACTATCTGGAATATCGCCGCGAGCTCGAGGGGCTGACCGCCGAGTTTGCCGCACGGCGGGCGACCGAAAGCGACAAGGCCATGCTCGGCCGCATCATCGACCGCATGCGCGCCGCTCATGACAGCGGCGTCTTCGACGACGAACTCGGCACCGATGTCGACCTGCACAATGCCATCGGCGAGGCCGCGCACAACATCATCCTGATGCACACGCTGCGCGCCTGCTACCGGCTTCTGACGCAGGGCATCTTCTATCACCGGCAGATGGTGTTTGCCGTGCCGGGGGCGCGGGAGCGGCTTCTGGCGCAGCATGTCGCCATCCACGACGCGATCATCGCCGGCGATGCGGCCGCCGCCCGATCGGCGGCGCAGGCGCATATCGACTACATCGTCGAAACGACACGGGAAGCGACCCGCAGCGGCGAATGGGCACGTGTCTCGCGCCTCCGGTTGATGCAGCAGGAAAACCGCGGCTGACCTATCGGTGGATATCGAGATAGGCGCCGGCCACCATGGCATCGATATCGGCCGGAACCGGCACGATGCAGGCTTCCGCCCCGACGCCGCCCCTGGCGATGCGCTCCAGGCAGCGCACCTGCAGCGTAAAGCCGAGATCCATCGATTCCACCGAATTCCCGAGCGGTCGCGGCCCGGCGAGATTGGCCATGTGGCCGCCGCCCAGCACGTGGAAGGCGCGGCCATCGGCAAGATGGAAGGTCTCGATGCCATCGGCGACATAATGCTCGGTCTTCACCACGTCGGCGCTGGCGCGAAACCTTTCGACATCGATTTCGTGCGGAAAATGGCCGCCATTCAGCAGGATGGCGCCGTCCTTGATCAGCGGCAGGTCTGCGACCGTGATGATGCCCGAAAATCCGGTAACGGTGGCGATGACATCGGCGGTGCGGATCGCCGTCTCGCGCAGCGGCGTGGAAAAGCCGTCGAGATGGGCTTCAAGCGCCGTCACCGGATCGATATCGACGACGCTGACGGCCGAAAAGGCGTTGCGGAAGCAGGCGGCGGTGCCCTTGCCGCAGGCGCCGTAACCGAAGACCGTCACCCGCTTGCCGTTGGTCGAACGGTTGGTGAAGCGCATGTAGCTTTCGAACAGGCTCTGGCCGACCGCATGGCGGTTTTCGGCAAACTGCTTGATCGGGCTGTCGTTGATGACGAGGATCGGTTTGGCAAGCCGCTGGCGCAAAGGCAGAAGCCGCGTCCGGCCGGAGGTCGTCTCTTCCGTGCCACCGAGCAGGCCGGCATAGGGTTTTTCCGCCACCCGGGCGAAAAGATCGCCGCCATTGTCAAGTAGCAGGTCCGGCGTTTCGGCGAGCAGCGCGTCCAGGGTGCGGCCATGCTCGGCTTCATCCGTGGTCTGGGTGGCGAAGACGGTGATGCCCTGGTCGCGCAGGTAGGCGACGGTTTCCGGCTGGGTGCTGTTGAGATTGCCGGTGGCGACGATCCGGGCGCCGCCGGCCGCCAGCGTCATCAGCATGGCAACCGTCTTCGGTTCCAGATGGATGCCGGTGCCGATGCTGAGCCCTTCGAACGGCCGGGAGGAGCGAAACTCCGCGGCAGTCGCCTGCAGCAGGCGGCAGCTGCGGGCAACCCAATCGATGCGGCTGGCGGTTTCGGTCTGCGGCACGGCGCTTCTCCTTCGCGATCTCGGCTTGTGATTTCGGCTTGTGATCTTCAGGGCGATACACCGCCGCCGCAAGCGATCCAATGGAGATAATCCTGCCCTGATGGTCAGATTTTCTGCCCTGTCGCCGCGCCCTGCCCGCTCAGCCATTCACCAAACGCCACAATGGCCGGATTTTGGGCATCGGCACTCCGGAAGCAGAGCCGGTAACCACCCGGCCGGGCGATGAAGCCATAGGGCGCGGCGAGCAGGCCGTGCCGCAGGTCGGCCTCGATCGAGGCACGCGGCGCGACGGTGACGCCGGAGCCGGCACGAGCAGCGGCGATGGCGAGCAACAAATCCTCGAAAACCGAACGGCGCGGAAACGTCACCTGCGCCGTGCCGCTTTCGACGAACCAGTCGTCCCAGAGCGTCGGCGCCGTGCGGGCAATCAAGGCCACGGCCTCGCCCAGCCGCAACCGGTCGTCCCGCAGGCGCAGCTGCGCGCTGAGATCCGGCGCGGCGACGGGGCCGAACTCGTCCTCCATGAAACGAAGGGCGGCAACTTCCGGCACTGACTGGTATTCGCCGCCCATGATGACGGCGTCGAGATCGGGATGGCGCGACAGCGGTTCGACCACCGCCAATGGCAGGACCCGCACGTCGATGCCTGCGAGATCAGTCTCCAGCGACGGCAGCCGCGGCATCAGCCACCAGACGGCAAAGGCGGCGGGGACGCCGAGACGGATTTCACGCCGTCCCTTCGGCGCGGCAATGTCGGCGGCGGCGCGCTGCAGGATGCCGAAGGCGGTTCCCGCCGCGGCCGCCAGCCGGCTGCCCTCCCCGGTCAGGACGAGGCGCCGGCCCTCGCGGGAAAACAGCGGGACGCCCAGATGGCCTTCCAGCGCGGCAAGCTGCTGGCGCACCGCACCGCGGACGACACCCAGTTCCTCCGCCGCCTTCAGGATGCTGCCGCAACGGGCAACAGCCTCGAAAGCACGCAACGCATTCAGCGGCGGGAGTCGCATGACACTGCCTTCTTTGGGAGAACGGCGCCCATGTCGCAACCTGAACAGGAAATGCCGACAAATTCAAATTGAAACACACAGCCTTGCCATAGAGCACCCACCACGCGTTTTCCTTTGGATACGCTTTTTTTCCATAAGACTGGGGCAACTTTAAAAGATTATTCCTATATAGGTTGCTTAAATAATCGTAGCTGAAAGGTCGTCCCCGAATTGCCCATCCTGTCGCGTCTTGCTTCCGATGTCCAATTGATGTTTCGGCGTCCGCCGAGACAGCAATATGCTGCGCTCTGCTATCGGATGACGAACGACAACCGGGTGGAGATCCTTCTGCAGACGAGCCGCGACACCGGTCGCTGGGTCATTCCCAAGGGCTGGCCGATGGCCGACAAGGGACCGCATGAAGTGGCCGCCCAGGAAGCCTATGAAGAGGCCGGCGTCCGCGGAAAGGTGGACAAGACCAGCATCGGCTGTTTCCTTTATCGCAAGGGCATGAAGGACGGCTTCACCGTTGACTGCAAGGTGCAGGTCTACGCCCTGGAAGTGACGGAAATCGCCAAGAAATTCAAGGAAAAGGGCGAGCGCCGCGCCGAGTGGGTCTCTTGCCAGGAAGCCGCGAACCGCGTCCAGGAACCGATGCTGAAGCTTTTGATTCTCGGCTTCGAAACGGAATTGCGGCAACGCAAGCCTTAGTCGGAAAATCGTAACCGTTGCACATTGTGTCCGAGACCGGTAGTGCACGGGGGCCTCGGCGCGTCGGCGATTGTCGCTGACAACCCATGCCGATGGCGGAACAGGTCCTGAAGACGCATGGCGAACAAGCCGGTCCAACTGACGAAGAAGACGCTCGACAAGGATCTCGACAAGCTGACCTTTGTCGAGGACGCGTCGAAATTCGTCCTGCGCAGCCTGGTTGCGCCGGGACTGGCCGTGCTGTTCCTCGGCATGGTGATGCTTTTTGCCGGCGTCTATGTGTTCGACCAGCCGGATGCGGTGCTTATCATCGCCGCGTCGGCGCTTGCAGCCTACATGGCGATGAACATCGGCGCCAACGACGTCACCAACAACGTCGGCGCCGCCGTCGGCGCACGCGCCATCAGCATGGCCGGGGCGCTGATGATGGCGGCGGTCTTCGAAATCCTCGGCGCGACGATCGCCGGCGGCGGCGTGACGCAGACGATTGCCTCCGGCATCGTCTCGCGCGAAGTGATCCCCGATGCCAACACGCTGGCCTGGCTGATGATGGCGGCGCTGACAGCCGCCGCCCTGTGGATCAATCTCGCCACCTGGCTCAATGCGCCGATCTCCACGACCCACTCCATCGTCGGCGCCGTGCTCGGCGCGGGCATAGCGGCAGCCGGCTTCGACCTGGTCAACTGGGAGATGATCGGCATGATCCTCGTCAGTTGGATCGTGTCGCCGCTGCTCGGCGGGCTGATCGCCATCTTTTTCCTCTATATCCTCAAGGAAACGATCATCTACCGGCAGGACAAGATCGCAGCGGCCAATCGCTGGGTGCCGGTCCTCATCGCCGTCATGTTCGGCTCCTTCACCACCTACATCCTGCTGCAGACAGCCCCTATCAATCATGTGCCGCCTGTCTGGACGGGTCCTCTGGGGCTGGCGGCCGGGTTTGCCTGCTGGCTGGCGGCGCGGCCGCTCATCGCCCGGCAATCGATCGGCCTGGAAAACCGCAACGATTCGCTGCGCAAGCTGTTCCGGCTGCCGCTGATCTTCTCCGCCGCGCTGCTCTCCTTCGCGCACGGCGCCAACGACGTGTCGAATGCCATCGGCCCCTTGTCGGCCATCGTGCATGTGGTGATGGAATCGCGCGACGTGACCGAGACGGTCGGCGTGCCCTTCTGGGTGATGGCGATCGGCGCTCTCGGCATTTCCGTCGGCCTGCTGCTTTTCGGTCCGCGGCTGATCCGCATCGTCGGCGAGCAGATCACAAAGCTCAACCCGATGCGCGCCTACTGCGTCGCGCTGTCGGCCGCCGTGACCGTCATCGTCGCCTCCTGGCTCGGCCTGCCGGTCAGTTCGACGCATATTGCCGTCGGCGCGGTGTTCGGCGTCGGCTTCTTCCGCGAATGGTATACGCGCCACTCCCGCCGGCGCATCGAATACATGCGCCAGAAATCCGGCCATTTCGACATCGCCGAACCGGAGGACCGCAATCCGGACGAAACAAGGCGGCGCTACCTGGTGCGCCGGTCGCACCTCATGACCATCGGCGCCGCCTGGATCATCACGGTTCCCATTTCCGCCGCGCTTGCAGCGGTCCTGTATTGGATTATGTTCGCGCTGTTCATCTAGGAGCGATTGTTCGGCTCCCAGTCCGCAACCCGGATTGTCTTTGAGGTTTGGAAAATCGCATGCGTGCCAATTTTCGAATGCAGCGGCTCTATATCGAGGCTGCCCTGCAGAGAGACGTTGCCATCGAAGCCGGCAAGGAACACGTCCACTATCTCGCCAACGTCCTGCGCGCCGAAGAGGGCAGCGAGATCCTGCTGTTCAACGGCCGTGACGGCGAATGGAAGGCGAAACTCGCCTTTCCGACCCGCAAGCGCATCCAGTTCCTGCCGCAGGAACAGGTGCGCCCGCAGCCGGCTCCGTCCGATCTGCATTATCTCTTCGCACCGCTGAAAGTCGGCCGGCTCGACTACCTCGTGCAGAAGGCGGTCGAAATGGGCGCCGGCGTGCTGCAGCCGGTCATGACCCAGCATGTGCAGGGCCGCATCAACAGCGTCGAGCGGCTGGAAGCCAATGTCATCGAGGCCGCCGAACAATGCGGCATCCTCGGCATTCCCACCGTCGCGCAACCGAAGAAGCTGCAGGATCTGCTGGAAAGCTGGCCGGGCAACCGCCGGATCATCTATTGCGACGAGGGCGATGCCGGACAGAACCCGTTGCCGCTGCTTTCCGGCATCAAGGAACGGAACCTGGCGCTGCTGGTCGGCCCGGAGGGCGGTTTTTCGGAAGACGAACGGGCGCTGCTGCGTTCGCTCGATTTCGTCACCGCCATTCCGCTCGGGCCGCGCATCCTGCGCGCCGATACCGCCGCGGTCGCCGCCATGGCGGTCATCCAGGCGGCGATCGGCGACTGGCAATAACGGCCGGAACCGGCTTCCGGTTTTTTTGATCCACGCATAAAAGATTTTCACTTGCGCGGTTTATCAATCCGGTCCAATCCACCCTACTGGCCCGCTTCCGGGGAGGCGGGTGATCCCTCGTGTGCAAGGTTTGTCCATGGCTCGTGATACCACCGATCAAACGCCGATTTCTGCAGCCAGCGAACTGACAGCCTACCTGGCATCGGGGTCCAAACCGAAAGAAGAGTTCCGTATCGGCACGGAACACGAGAAATTCGTCTTCTTCAAGGCCGGTCACGGGCCGGTTCCTTATGCCGGCGATGCCAGCATCCATGCGCTCTTGACCGGCATGCAGAAGGCGCTCGGCTGGGAGCCGATCATGGACGGCGACAACATCATCGGCCTCGCCGGCCCATCCGGCGCCGGCGCCATCTCGCTGGAACCCGGCGGCCAGTTCGAACTGTCGGGCGCGCCGCTGGAAACGCTGCACCAGACCTGCGTCGAATCGAATCAACACCTGGCGACTCTGCGCACCATTGCCGAACCACTCGGCATCCGCTTCCTCGGCCTCGGCGGCAGCCCGAAATGGTCGCTGGCAGAGACGCCGCGCATGCCGAAATCGCGCTACGAAATCATGACCCGCTACATGCCGAAGGTCGGCTCGCAGGGTCTGGACATGATGTACCGAACCTGTACCATCCAGGTGAACCTCGACTTCTCGTCGGAGGCGGACATGATCAAGAAGATGCGGGTTTCGACCAAGCTGCAATCGCTGGCGACCGCGCTGTTCGCCTCCTCGCCGTTCACCGAGGGCAAGCCGAACGGGCTGGTGTCCTGGCGCGGCGATATCTGGCGCGACACCGACAACCAGCGCTCCGGCCTGCACCGCTTCATGATCGAGGACGGCATGAGTTTCGAGCGCTACACGGAATGGGCACTCGACGTGCCGATGTATTTCGTCGTGCGCGACGGCCGTTACCATGACTGCACGCACGTTACCTTCCGCCAGTTCATGAATGGCGCTCTGAAGGGCGGGATCGCCGACTGGGAGCCGACGCTCGGCGACTGGACCAACCATATCTCCACGCTCTTTCCCGACGTCCGGCTAAAGCGGTTCCTGGAAATGCGCGGCGCCGACGGCGGGCCGTGGCGGCGCATCTGTGCGTTGCCGGCCTTCTGGGTCGGCCTGCTCTACGACGATGCCGCGCTCGATGCCGCCGAGGACCTGACGAAATCCTGGAACTTCGAGCAGGTTTCGGCCTTCCGCGATTCTGTGCCGAAAGAAGGGCTGAAGGCAACGGTCGCCGGCCACGGCCTGCTCGACGTCGCCCGCGAGGTGCTTGCCATTTCCCGCGCCGGCCTCCAGGCTCGGGCGCAACTGAACGGCGACGGCCAGGACGAGACGGTCTTCCTTGCCTCGCTCGACGAAATCCTCGCCAAGAAGGCGACGCTCGCCGACGACCTGCTGATGCTCTACAACGGCCGCTGGAACGGCAGTGTCGAGCCGGTTTTCGAAGAATATCAATACTGAAGCCGAAAAGGCCGGATGCAGAAATAGCTGTGTCCGGTCCGGGTCCAATGGCAAAAACCGGTTTGCGCCCACCCTTTTCCAGCTATAGTGGCACAAACCGTCACCGCCCTGGGAAAGGAACTCCGATGCTGCCTCTCTTCGACATGATGATGCGGGCCCAGAACGGCGCCGCCATGGAGGCGATGGCCAAGCAATTCAACCTCGCCCAGGAGCAGACGGCAAAAGCCATGGCGGCGCTGATGCCGGCTTTTTCGTCCGGGCTGAAACGCAGCACCACCAACCCTTATGATTTCAGCACGCTGATGCAGGCGGCGGCTTCGGGCAACTACGCCAAATATTTCGAGGATATGAGCACGGTTTTCACCCCGCAGGGGATTGCCGACGGCAACAGCATTCTCGGCCAGATTTTTGGCTCCAAGGAGGTCTCCCGCGCCATCGCCGCTCAGGCGGCGCAGATGACCGGCGTGGGGCAGGAGGTGCTCAAGCAGATGCTGCCGGCCATGGCCGACATGCTGATGGGCGGCATCCTGAAACAATCGACCGGGCAGATGCATGCTGCCGGTAACCCCTTTGCCAACACACCGATGGCCGGCATGATGCAGCAATGGCTGGAAACCACCGGCTTTTCTCCGAAAGCCAAGCCGGAGCCGCAGGCGAGCCTCTTCGACAATCCCTTTACCCAGGCCATGCAGGCGATGTTTGCCGTGCCGAGGCCGGAACAGCCGCAGCCCGCCGCAAATCCCTTTGCCGACAACCCTTTCGCCAAGGCCTTCCAGGACATGATGTCCGGCAGTTTCCCCGGCGCCAGGGAGCAGAAGCAGGAAACCGCCGAGCCCAAGGCCGCCGCTCCCGAACCCAACCAGTTCGCCGAGATGCTCAACAGCATGTTCGACAGTGGTCTGGAGGTACAGAAAAACTACCAGAAAAGCCTGGAGTCGATCTTCGAGACCTATCGCCCGGCCGGCGCCGATGCGACGCCGAAAAAGCCGGAGAACGAATAAGGCAGATCCTCACGACCTCAGGCGCAATTGCCGCCCGAGATCCTGCGACACTGCGAGCGCTCTTCATCTGAAGCCATGACCGGCCATGCGGATGCGTGGCATCCCGGTTTGCGCTGCAATGCAGCATTGAACGTATTTCTGTCCCGACCCTGAAGGACAGCCGGTACGGGCTCAGCCTGAACACGGAAATATATAAAGGCCCGGGAAACAGCCTCTCGACAATTTCCGATACTTAAAAAATTCTTGAAAAGACAAGACCGCATTGCCGCAACCGATCGGTTTATTTTCAATAAACTATTTTTTACTGATAGTAAAAATTTGGAAAATACATTGTACAATTTAGGGGCATTTGTACAAAATTTCAATTTCTCCAATCTATACTTCCGTATCCGTTGAATTAAGAAAATTTTATGGTAGCTAAATGGGAAATCGGCAAAATCCTATTTAGCGATAGTGAGATTTCATATGAAAATCATGCAATCCGCCATACCCACCTCCAGCCTGCTGGAGAAGGGGTTCGACGTCGAAACGTGCTCAATGTTTCAACTTGGCAATATCCTGATCAATGACGGCGCGGGCGGCGGCAAAAAGGAAACCAATTCCCTTGTCGTAGACAGAATCACCTCCTCTACCGGCCTCATCCTGTTTGCCAAAAATGCGGAAACGATGAGGAGGGGTCTCGCGAAAATCGACCAAACCCAAAGGATAATCGGGGACGGCGGCCTCTGCGTCGTCGCCGGGCACTGCTCCAAGGGCCAGATCGTCACCGGCGCAAAGAAGGTCGGCAAGTTCATCCAATGGTCTGCCGGGCGCGGAAAACAGGGATTTATTCACGATGCCTACAATGTCACGCAGCTTTTCGCCAGCATCGCCAAAGCGACGGTCTATAAGAACAGCAGTAAAAAGGGTGATTTGCATTACAAAGTGAAGGAGATGTATGCACACATGGGCATGGGCAGCAAAGTCACTTTCGCAACATTCAAGTCTATCGTCGGCCCACAGCTGAAAACGAACTTCTCGATGATCATGGTATGCCTGAACAAATGCATGCCGCTCCATACGCCCGAAGGCGTCACGGTCATTCGCAATATCCGCACGCGAATGACCGCAGGCGAGCTCAGCGCGATCGCCGGAAAAGCCTTTGCCGGAGAAGGCCACAACCCCTTCATGAACCCCTTCACCGGCAATATGGAACTTCACATGGATATAGGCGATATCTGAACGCCCGTTTGCCACGCGCCGGCATCGCCAGACGAAGTCGAATCTCCCTCGCGGATCCAACGCAACTCATCCGGATTGCTGTTCTCGACGCAGCAATCCGTCGCCACCCCGGGCGACATGCGTTTTCATCCGGCACCGTCCCGACAGGCGACGTCCTGCCGCCAGAACCCAATTTTCCATTTCCGAAGGCATAAAAAAACCCGGTGACGGCTCTTGGGTCCAGTCACCGGGTAAAGAGCAGGGCTTATTGGCTATCACCCTGCGGGGAAACTTCAGAGGCTCAGGGCGTCCGTTCCATGCGCCGCGAGCGGTTGCGGGCGGATGTCCGTAACTGGGGGAACGGGTCCTCGAAAAATGTCGAGGTCGCCGCCTGCCTGACTTCGCTGCGCGTCAGGCCGATATCGAGGAGTTGGTGATCGTCCAGATCCTGCAGCCGATTGAGGACGACGCGGTTGCGGATGGCACGATAAACGGAAACAAGCATGGCCCACAGGATATTCGTCCGGCCGGCAGCCGTCGGGCGTGCTATCGCAATTCTGGTCGTCCGTTCCGTCGTGCGCATCGATGTATCCTTTCTTCAGGCACGAAAAATTCAGCCCCTCCCGGAGGTCGGGAGGAGGAGCGTAAGAAACTGCGAACAGTCAGGGTTTCCGCTCGCTGTCGCTGTCGTGATTTGCAGGATCAGGATGTCAAAAACGTATTGATCAGTCCAACGAATGTTTCTAATATCAATCATCAATCGATTTTATGGATGATCCCATGTCCTCGCCTCTCGATATCGATCAGTTGCAGACCTTCATCGCCATCGTCGATACCGGCAGCTTCACCAGGGCGGCCGACCGGGTATTCAAGACGCAATCCGCCGTATCGATGCAGATGCGGCGGCTGGAGGAGCGTGTCGGCAAGCAGCTCTTCGCCAAGGACGGCCGCGGCATCCGCATGACGACGGAGGGCGAAAAACTGCTGAATTACGCCCGCCGGATCATCCGCCTGAACAACGAGGCCATCGCCGCCTTCGACGACAACCGGCTGGAAGGCACGCTCAGGATCGGCACGCCCGACGATTATGCCGACCGCTACATGCCGGAGATCATCGGTCGTTTCGCCAAGACGCATCCGAACGTCGAGCTTTATATCGTCTGCGAACCGTCCGTGGACCTGGCGGAGAAGATGGGGCGCGGCGAGCTGGACATTGCCCTCGTCACCCACAATCCGCGCGAACGGATGTCGGACGTGGTGCGCACCGAGCCCTTGTGCTGGGTCAGCTCCGCCAACCATCCGCTGCGCGACGATGCGCCGGTGCCGCTGGCCGTCGGACGGCGCGACTGCCTGTGGCGGCAGCTGGCCTGCTCGGCGCTCGACGGCGTCGGCCGCGAATACCAGATCCTGTTCACCAGCTGGTCGTCCACCGTGGTGGCGGCGGCCGTGCTGGCCGGCATGGCGGTGTCGGTGCTGCCGGAATCGGCGCTGCGCCCGGGCATGAAGGTTCTCAGCCAGAACGACGGTTTCCCGGCCCTGCCGCCGGTGCAGATCGGCATCATGAAACGGCCGGGATTTTCCTCGTCGCTGATGAGCGCCATCACCAACCACATCGCCGCCTGCCTCGACAACATCACGCCCGCCAACGTCAACGACGACCTGGAAGGCGAGGTCAAGGCCTATCCGCGTTATCCGCGGCTGCGGGCCGGCCACATGCTGCCCGGCTGGTAAGAAAGAAGCCGCGATTACGAACTTTCGGCGAAGAGCGACGCCCGGATAATCAGCTTCCATTCCCTGAGCAGCCGCTCGGCCATGACCGGCTCGGTGATCAGCGACATCAGCACGAGATTGCCGACCAGGTGGCAGAAAAGGAACGTGCGGGCTTCCATATCGATGCCGGTGTTGGACGGCAGCAGGTGGCCGATGGCGGCGTGGATGGTATCGCCTACTCGCTTGCTGTCGGCAACGTTGAGGCGCATCAGTTCCGGATCGCTTTCCGTGCTCGAAAGGATCTGGCGCAGCGTCGGGTGCTCGCGATATTCGCTGTAGTACCAGTCGATGATGCCGTCGATGCGGTCGCTCGCCTCCTCTATCGTGGAGACCCCCTCGAAGGCGCCTTCGAGCTGGGTATGCACCCCCTCCGCCATTCGCTCGAACAGGGCCGCGACGATGGCGCCGCGATCGGGAAAATATTGGTAGAGCGAGCCGACCGGCACATGCGCCTCGCGGGCGATCTCCGTCATCTTCAGACCGGCCATGCCGTGCATGCCGATCAGGCTCTCGGCCGCATGGAGGATCGTCTCCACGCGCTGTACGCTGCGGTCCTGCTGCGGTTTCCTGCGGTAACCCGCACGAGGAGTATCGTCCGAACGGTTCATATGCGCCTATACGAAAATATGAAAATGCTTATGTGCCGAAGTGAGACAAGGTGTCACTCTATGGCACCGACACGTTCATGCTTCCCGAAATAAAACGGTCGCATTTTACCGGTCGGACTATTCTCCGAAAAAAGATTGTGCGGCGACCGGCCCAAACCGGCCTGTGCTGCTTTTCCACGAGGCGGCCCGGCGAACAAAATCGCGTTTCCGCGACAGGGTCAGCTCATGGCCAGCCAGACGGCGAACCAGGCCCACATCAGGCCAAGCGTGACGAAACCGACCAGGAAGGCCGGCTGGCGGCGCGACAGGCGGTTGCCGGTGACGTGGATGAAACTGTGGGCATAGCGGGAAACGACGAAGATCCAGGCGAGCGCGACCATCGGCAGGTTGTCCGCCTCGACGAAATACAGCGCCAGGCAGCAGACGTGGAACAGCACCGGCAACTCGAACTGGTTGGCGAGATTGTTGCGCACCACCAGGCTTTCGGTCGGTTCGTCGCGGTTTTCGCGAAACTGTTCGATGCGGGCCTTTCCCTGCCTGACCATGGCGGCGCGGCGCAGGCCGAGCAGGCCGTAGAGACCGAAGACCAGGGCCGCATGGGCGACCATCGGCCAGAAGATGGCGGCTGTGGCGGACATAGTGTTTCCTTCAAAAAATTCGTCGCGCCATCCAGACAAGAAAATGCGCCCGCGATCAAGCATTTAGGTCGATCGCGGGCGCATTGATTTTCGCAAATCGGCCAGGCTTACTGAGCGAGCGTCAGCTTTTCCGTGCCGCTGCCGTCCTTGCCGGTGATCGTCCAGGCGCCGTCGAGCGTGCCGTCGCCGGTCACCTTGTAGACGATCAGGCCGATGGCATCGCCGAGGACATAGGCGGCGGCAAAGGCATCGCCGTTCAGCATGCATACGCCCTGGGAGTTCGTCGAGCCGGTCTTCCACTCGATGACGCAGGTGGTTTCGCTGGCGAGCGTGATCGTTGCCGTGCCTTCGTAGCTCGAACCGTCGAGGTTCGTGCCTTCAACGTTGTAGGTACCGGCGCTGACGGTCTGTGCGGCGACCGGAGCGGCCATGCCGAGTATGAGCATCGCCGAAACGAGAAGCTTCTTCATGGTATCCCCCAAATTGGAACGCCGCACCTGGATCGGTCGGCGTGGCAGGATATTAGGCGCAAACGACGGCGCCGGAAACGAACATAATTGGGGGCTAGACTGTTCTTCGGCAAAGCGAATGCTTATTCCCGGCAACCCTTATCCGACATCGCTTTCGCCCAAACGGCGCAGCAGCCAGAAGCGCATGATGGTCAGCGCCGAAACCAGGAAAAACGCCATCTTGACGCTTCCGAGCCACGGCAGCAGCACAGGCGCATGTTCCATCACCGGACGCGGCGGCGCGGCCGTCGAAAAATAGGCGAGGCTGAGGGCATTCTCGGCATAGTCGGCGACGACATAGATGCACGGCAGCGCCAGGAGCGCCGTCAGCAAGCCGCCGCGGACGGGGCGGCCGAACAGCGTGCCGCAGGGCGCCAGCCGCCGCATCGACACGAGGCCCAGTGCGGCGAGGCAGGCCGGCAGGATCAGGTCCGGTCCGGCATAGAGCCAGAACAGCAGCACCGCCGCCTCCCGCCGCTCCGGCAACAGCAGCATGTCGCGCAGGAAGGCGATATCCGCCGGTGTCGCCGTGCCGAAGACGAGGCTCCAGATCGGAAACCCGTTGGCGGCCTGCACGAACTGCCAGGCGATCCAGGCCGCCAGCAGCAGGCAGGCCAGGCAGATGCCGGCAAGCAGCCGGATCCTGAACAGGAACCCGCGCTCGCCGGCGTCCGGCATCAGAGACCACCCGGATAGTTCGGGCTTTCGCGGGTGATGGTGACGTCATGCGCATGGCTTTCGCGCAGGCCGGCGCCGGAGATACGGACGAAGGTGGCGCGCTCCTGGAAGTCCTTGAGCGTGCCGCCGCCGACATACCCCATCGCCGCCTTGAGGCCGCCGGCAAGCTGGTGAAGAACGCCGGAGACCGGCCCCTTGTAGGGCACCTGGCCTTCGATGCCTTCCGGCACCAGCTTCAGCGTGTCGCGCACTTCCGCCTGGAAATAACGGTCGGCGGAGCCGCGGGCCATTGCGCCGACGGAGCCCATGCCGCGATAGGCCTTGAAGGAGCGGCCCTGGTAGAGATAGACCTCGCCCGGGCTTTCGTCGGTACCGGCCAAAAGCGAGCCGATCATCACCGCCGAGGCGCCGGCGGCAATCGCCTTGGCCAAATCGCCGGAATATTTGATGCCGCCATCGGCAATGACCGGGATGTCGGCGGCACGCGCCGCCTCGACGGCCGACATGATCGCCGCCAGCTGCGGTACGCCGACGCCGGCGACGATGCGGGTGGTGCAGATCGAACCCGGGCCGATACCGACCTTGACGGCATCGGCGCCGGCATCGATGAGCGCCTTCGTGCCGTCCGCCGTCGCGACGTTGCCGGCCATGATGCGCACCGAGTTCGACATCTTCTTCACGCGCGCGACGGCATCCAGCACCCGCTGCGAGTGACCATGGGCGGTATCGACGACGATCAGGTCGATGCCGGCATCGATCAGCCGCTCGGCGCGCTCGATGCCGTCGTCGCCGACGCTGATGGCGGCGGCGGCGCGCAGCCGGCCCTGTGCATCCTTCGAGGCGTTGGGATTCAGCTGCGACTTCTCGATATCCTTGACGGTGATGAGGCCGACGCAGCGGCCGTCGCTATCGACCACCAGCAGCTTTTCGATGCGATGGGCGTGCAGCAGGCGCTTGGCCTCCTGCTGATCGACGCTTTCCTTCACCGTGATGAGGTTTTCGCGGGTCATCAGTTCGTAGATGCGCTGCTCCGGATCGGAGGCAAACCGCACGTCGCGGTTGGTCAGGATGCCGACGAGGCGGCCGGCGCGGCTGCCGTTGCCGCTATTTTCGACCACCGGAATGCCGGAAATGCCGTGAGATTTCATCAGGGACAGGGCTTCGGCCAGCTTGGCGTCCGGGCCGATCGTCACCGGATTGACGACCATACCGCTTTCGAACTTCTTGACCTGGCGGACCTCTTCGGCCTGCTCGATCGGGGTGAGGTTGCGGTGGATCACACCGATGCCGCCGGCCTGCGCCATGGCGATCGCCAGGCGGCTTTCCGTCACCGTGTCCATGGCGGAGGACAGGATCGGCAGGTTGAGGTCGATGTCGGTGGCGATCCGGGTGGCGATGTTCGTCTGGCCGGGAAGAACTTCGGAGTGCCCCGGCTGCAGCAGCACGTCGTCGAAGGTAAGGGCGTCTGCCCCGGTTGCCGTTTCTATGATCCGCGCCATGGCCAAATTCCTTATCTGGAAGAAAATGCCGATCCTCCCGGTACGAATCGTCGTCCCGGCGATCAGCAAGAATTGCTTGGAAGTTGGCGAGGGCTGGTAACACGTCTATGACAGGAAGGGAATAGCAAAACGTCGACCGCGGCCAGACGACAACAATTCCCAAAAAAGCCGGACATATTCTTGACCATTTATTAGCCGTTCCTCATGGCCGGTTCTTTAAAACTCCTGTTCTAAAAGGATTTTCACGGCCAGGGGAAAACGGCCGGGGACAAAAATCGATCCAAACGGGGATGACACATGACTGCTTTGCTGAAGCGTGCCCGCGCGCTTGAAGACAAGTTCGCCCATGATCAGGAATTCATGTTCAAGGCTCAGGCGCGCCGCAACGCGCTGATCGGCCTCTGGGCCGCCGCCACCCTGCGCCGGCACGACGCGCAGGCCTATGCCCGCGAACTGACCACCGCCGACATCGCCGATCCGGACGGCGTCTTTGCCCGCCTGCGCCGCGACTTCGATGCCGCAGGCGTGGAAGTTCTCGATGACGAGATCCGTTGTCGCATGACGTCGATGCTCAAGGATGTCGCCAACGACATGTACGAAGGGCGCTGATCTCGACGTTCCCTATCGAACGCGGGCGCTCCCGGGCGTCCGCGTTTGGCATTTCTGCAGGCGCAAGACGGAACCTGACGCCCGCCTCTTCCGCCTCAGCCGGCAAGCGATTGCCCGAGCCCCGACAAAAGAAGCACCAGCTGTTGCTGCCGGCTGACGCCGGTCTTCGCGAAGATCGATTTCAGGTGACTGCGAACCGTTTCGCGGCCGACGCCGAGCGACAGGGCGACCTCTTCGACGGTTCGTCCCTTGGTCAGCTCCTGCGCCACCCGCGCCTCGACACGGGTGAGATCGAAAAGCCCGCAGATGACCTTGAGATCCGGCGGCCCGACCTGCCCGACCGGCGTGATCACCACCAGGGCGTAGCTGCGGGTGAAAATATCCCGTGCATTGCGCTTGACCGGCACGACATGCAGCACCAGCGCCGGTGCATCGATCTGCGCCGCGATCGGGATGGACTGAACCTTCGGCGCCTTATCGAGGCGCAACGTCTCCAGTATCGACGAAAGCAATACGTTCGCTTCGGCATCGGCCAGACGCATCCTGTCGGAGGCCGTGGTCATCACCCGGGGAGCCAGCACTTCCATGCGGTCGTTCATGGCGACGACATTGCCACGATCGCCGATCACCGCGGCCGGCAACCCGACAGTCGACAGGCTCTGCGCCATGGTCTGCGCTTCGCGAAACGCAAGCCGTGTCGACATGAAGGCCGCCCTGGCAAGATCCGCCTTGACCGTATTGATCCGGCGAACGGCATTTTCGTCGAACGGACCATCCTCGGTCCTGGCCAGCATGCTGAAGATCAGCATCGCCCCTGAAGGTTCCAGGAAGACGGCACCCATTTCCCAGGAAAGGCCGATGGGCTGAAGGAGTTCGGTATAGAGCGGTTCGTTTTGCAACTCCTCCATCGTCTGGAGATCGATATCCCGCATGAAGCTTCCCGGCGCCAGTTCAAGGCCGCGCCGGGGGCGTTCGGTACGCTCGGCAAGGCCGCTTGCCTGATACATCGCCATCTGCTCGGTGATGCAGGGACTGCAAACCCAGCGCAGCGCCCCTTGCGGGGCAACGGTAATGAGCGCCGTGGAGAAACCACCGATCTCCGCACTGATGAGATCACAGGTCTCGCCCCATAGTTCCGGAACGATAGCGGCTTCATAGACGCGATCGATCAATCCGTCCGTCACGGCATCCATATCAGGCTCCTCGCTTTGGCACGTCCCTGATGGTCCTGCACGTCGTGGCACGGGCGCATGACCGTCCTCCTCGCAGAAGGGTACACAACAAAACGAAAGTTATGCAATCAATATACACGCTTTCGTGCGTATCCATATGCGACATGCACAGCGCAGTATCCGGGGTTTAGCCGCGGAGACGGGGACGACACCGGTCAGATATCGAACTGATAGGACTTCGGCACGAAACGATACCCCGCATCCACCTTCTCGACAAAGCCGACCGCCGGGAACGGCATGTGGTAGCCGAGGAAGCCGAGGCGATCCGTGGCGATCATGTCGAAGACCTTCTTGCGCGTCGCGGCGGCGGCGGCCTTGTCCATGTCGTAGCGCACCTCCCAATCCGGCCGCTGCAGCGACAGGACGAAGTGGTTGGCGGTGTCTGCGGTGAGGATCAGCTGCTTGCCGCCCGATTCGACACGGAAGATCATGTGACCGGGAGAATGGCCGGCGGCGAGCACCGAGGTAATGCCCGGCACGACCGTGGCGTTATCGCCGATGAAGGTGGTCTTTTCCGCCAGCGGCACGACATTGGCGAGCACCGCCTTGTGCCCGCCCTCGGCCGGCGACCCTTCGCGTGCCTTGTCGGACCAGAAATCATATTCGACCTGGCCGGCGACATAACGGGCATTCTTGAAGGCCGGCGCGCCGTTCTCCATCAGGCCGCCGATATGGTCGCCGTGCATGTGGGTGAGCACGACGATGCTGACCTGCTCGGGGGAATAACCGGCCGCCGCCAGGCCATCCAGAAGGCGCCCGCCGCCCTGCTCGCGCGCAGCGGCGCCGAGGCCGGTATCGAACAGCACGACATCCGAACCCGTGTCGATCAGCGTCGGCGAGAAGCTGTTGACGAAACGGTCGGCCGGCAGGAAATTCTGGGTCAGCAACTCACCCACCGCCTCCGGCGTCTGGTTGGTGCCGAAGATCTCGTTCGGCTTTTCCATCGGCCGGGCGCCGTCCTTGACGACCACGACATTGAAGGTTCCGACCTTGAACTGGTGGATGTCGGGCAGTTGCGTCTTTTTCATTCCAGCTCCAGGATCGGTATCGGCAACGGCGGCGCGGCTCATCAGGAAGGGTGCCGACAGCAACCCTCCCCCGACTGCGCCGAAAAGCGTTCGACGGTTCAAAGAAAACGACATCGGCATGGTCCACCTCTGGCTCTGGCGGCATCCGGTGCCGCGCTTTGCTTATAGACTTGACGAAGGACAAGATAGCGCCAGCCGAAAGTCGAAGAACAGGGTTTCACGCAGACGTGATCTTGTGCGATCATCAGCCATTGGCAGAACGCCGGCCAGGGCGTAGAGACGGGCCGAACGAGAGAATCGAAAGGCTATCTCGCCGATGAATCGTGTCGTACCGCTTATTCTCGCCGTCGCCCTGTTCATGGAACAGATGGACTCCACGGTGATCGCCACCGCCCTGCCCGCCATTGCCACCGACCTCGGCGTCGGGCCGATCACGCTGAAGCTCGCCCTGACCTCCTACATGGTGGCCCTGGCGATCTTCATTCCGGTCAGCGGCTGGATGGCGGATCGTTTCGGCGCCAAACGGATCTTCCGCATGGCGATCGTCGTCTTCATGATCGGCTCGGTGCTTTGCGCGGTATCGTCCAGCCTGTTCGCCTTCGTTCTCTCCCGCTTCCTGCAGGGCATGGGCGGGGCGATGATGACGCCCGTGGGGCGCCTGGTTCTGCTGCGCACGACGAAACGCAGCGAGTTGGTCGGCGCCATGGCGCTTTTGACCATTCCCGCCCTCGTCGGGCCGCTGGCCGGCCCGCCGCTCGGCGGCTTCATTACTACCTTCTTCAGCTGGCACTGGATTTTCCTGATCAACGTGCCGGTCGGCATCGCCGGGCTGTGGCTGACCCAGATCTACCTGCCGGACGTGGAAGCCACCGCGCCGCCGGCCATGGATGTGCGCGGCTTCCTGCTCAGCGCCATCGCCGCCGCCGGAACGGTGTTCGGCATGTCGGTGATCAGCCTGCCGGCGCTGCCACCGGCAATCGGCATCACCGCAACGGCGATCGGCCTTCTGTGCGGCGTCACCTATGTGTTCCACGCCCGCCGGCATCCGGCGCCGATCATCAACCTCAACCTGTTTCGCAACCCGACCTTCCGCGCCGCAACCATCGGCGGCTCGACCTTCCGCATCGCCATCGGCGCCATTCCCTTCCTGATGCCGCTGATGCTGCAGATCGGCTTCGGGCTTTCGCCGTTCCAGTCCGGCCTGATCACCTTTGCCGGCGCCATCGGCGCGATCACCACGAAATTCATGGCAAAACGGGTCTTCGCGGCGATCGGCTTCCGCACGACGCTGCTCTGTACGGCGGTGATCAGCGCCGTCGCCACGGCCGCCAACGGCTTCTTCACGCCGGAGACGCCCTATCTCGTGCTGATCGGTTTCCTGCTGCTCGCCGGCTTTACCCGCTCGTTCTTCTTCACCGGCGTCAATGCGCTGTCCTACGCCGATATTCCCGACGAGCAGGCGAGCCAGGCGACCTCGCTGGGCTCCGTTCTGCAGCAGATCAGCCTGGCGCTGGGCGTGGCCTTCGCCGCGGCCATTCTGGAAGGGGCGACGCTGATCCGCGGCACGCATCTGCAGATCGGCGATTTCCATCTCGCCTTCTTCGTCGTCGCCGCCGTCTCGCTGTTCGGCGCCATTCCCTTCATCGCCATGGATCGCAATGCCGGCGCAGCCGTTTCCGGCCATCGGCAGGACGTGGGACTGGAACCCGAAAAGGCGGAGTGATTATTCCGGACGTTCGCAGACGGCGGAAATCTTGTTGCCGTCTGGATCGCGCAGATAGGCGGCATAAAAATCGGCGTGGAAAGGGCGAAGGCCCGGCAGGCCCTCATCCGTGCCGCCATGGCCGAGACCGGCGCGATGGAAGGCATTGACAGCCGCCCGGCTCGGCGCCTCGAGCGCCACCATCGAACCATTGCCGATGGTCGCCGCCTTGCGGTTGAACGGCGTCACCACCCACAGCCGGCAGCGGATATCGCCATCGGCGGCATATCCCACTTCCTCGATGTTTTCGCGCTGGCGCTTGTAGCCGAGTTCCGCCAGGACGGCATCGTAGAACAGCCGGGAACGGAAGAGGTCGTTGCTTCCGATGGTGACGTAGAGCAGCATCGCGACGGCCCGTCTATTCCTCGACCGGGTCGGCGGCGGGTGCTTCCGCATCATCGCCAGACATGTCCGGCCGGGCGCGTCCCTTGAAATCCTTGGCCAGCAGGAACATCTCGACCGACTCCGCCCGGGAGGACGGCGGCTTGATGTGGATGACCTGGCGGAAATTCTGCTTCAGCAGGTTCAGCAGCTCGCGCTCCGTGCCGCCCTGAAACGTCTTGGCGAGGAAATGGCCGCCCTTGGCCAACACCTCGATAGCGAAATGCGCCGCGACCTCGCAGAGATGCATGGTGCGGATATGGTCGGTCTTCTGGTGGCCGGTGGTCGGCGCCGCCATGTCGGACAGCACGACGTCGGGCGCGCCGCCCAGCGCATCCATCAGCGCCTGGGGTGCGGCATCATCGAGAAAATCCATCTGCAGCAGGGCAACGCCCGGCAGAGGCGCCACTTCCAGGAAATCGATGGCCGCGACGCGGATATCCTCGTCGGTGGAGTCGGTCACCTTGGCGGCGATCTGCGACCAGCTGCCCGGAGCCGCCCCCAGGTCGATGATCCGGCGCGCGCCCTTGAGGATCTGGTGCTTTTCGTCGATCTCCAATAGCTTGAAAGCCGCGCGGGCGCGAAACCCTTCGAGTTGGGCGCGCTGCACGTAGGGATCGTTGATATGCCGCTCGATCCAGCGCCGCGACGACGCCTTGAGCTTGCCCTTCTTGACTTTTTGGCCGAGCTTGCGGCCGGTGCGATTTCCGCCGATCGGTGGCTTGGTCATCGGTTCCTCAACGTTCCCTGCCGCTGCGATGGCTGCGGCGCTGGCGGCCGCGGCGCCAGACGCCGTCATCCGCCATCATGTCAGTCAGCAGGCCTTCCCGCAAGCCGCGATCGGCGACGCGCATGCGCCGGGCCGGCCAGCGGCGACGGATGGCTTCGAGAATGGCGCAGCCGGCCAGCACCAGATCGGCGCGATCCGGCCCGATGCAGGGATTGGCGGCGCGGCCGGCGAAATCCCAGGACAACAGGCGCGCCTGCATTTCCGTCACTTCCGAATCCGACAGCCAGAGCCCGTCGACGCGGCGGCGGTCGTAACGCGGCAGGTCGAGATGCACGCCGGCCAGCGTCGTCACCGTACCGGAGGTGCCGATCAGGTAAAAATCGTCGAGCGGCATGGAGGCATCGAGCGCCGGGCAATCGAAACGGGCGAGCATGCCGTCGACCTCGTCGACCATGGCGGCAAACACCGTCGGCGAAACGTCGCGGCCGCCATGGCGCTCCGAGAGCGTGACGACGCCCACCGGCAGCGACGTCCAGTGGGTGATATGGTTGGCAAGACGGTTGGAGCGGTTTTCGCCGATGCGCAGCACCGCGATTTCCGACGAACCGCCGCCGATATCGAACAGCACGACGGAGCGGGCGTCGCGCCCCACCAGCGACGCGCAGCCGGAAACGGCAAGCCGCGCTTCCGTCTCGCGGTTGATGATTTCCAGCTGGAGGCCGGTTTCCGCCGTCACGCGTGCCAAAAACTCCTCGCCATTGGCGGCGGCGCGGCAGGCTTCCGTCGCGATCAGCCGCATGCGGCGGATCTCGCGGCTTCTCAGCTTGCCGGCGCAGATGCGCAACGCCTCGACGGCCCGCTCCATCGCCTCGTCGGACAGGCGCCCGCTGGCGCCGAGGCCTTCACCGAGCCGGACGATCCGCGAAAAGGCATCGACGACGCGGAATTGCCCCGGCCTCGTGGGCTGGGCGATCAGAAGACGGCAATTGTTGGTGCCGAGGTCGAGCGCCGCATACAGATCCTGCGGATAGCCGTCCGCCCCGCGATGGCCGGCGCGTTCGCCGCCATGCTCCCTGTCGGGACGCTGGCGGCCGGTCTCGCCGGTTTCGCCGTGGTCCGAACGCGGCATTCTGGCTTGAACCGACGGCGGAGCGGACACGGAGGGCAATTGCACCGGGGCGAGCGGTCGCGCCTGCGAGCCACGCCGGTTCTTGTTCTTGCGCTTGTTCTTCTTGGCCCGCGCCGGTGCTGGCGCCGCTGACGGCGTTGCCTCGTGAGCGGGCGAACTACCGGCGATCTGGGCGGGCGATGCAACGGATGCGGCCGCCTTGGTCAAACCATTGCCGCCGCGACGACGGCGTTTGCGCTTGCGGGATGGCTCTGAGGCATCGTTGTAAACAGGACGTCCAGCCACACCGGGAACACCGGCCTGGCTTGTATGGGCAGAATTCGCCGCGTCACGGGTTTCCCCGGTGCGCTTTGACTTGCCGCGACGGGAGGATTTCCCCCGCTTGCGGACTGCCGTCGACGCCCCGGCATCTTGCGACTCTGGGCCGCGATCGGGGTCTTTCACGTGTCTTATCCACCGCGCCGCGCAACGCCTGGGGCATGCAGCTGGCACTCGCTCGATTTTCGTTGGGGCTATGATACCAGCGGCAAGGGCTTTCGCCAAATTCTTTTTGCGCCGCCGCCATTGTCGCAGAGGACAACGGGAAAACAGGGCCTGACAAACACTGGCAAGCCTGGACGGAAAGGATGATTGTTATCGATCGGCAGTCAGCACATGGGCAAGGGAGACCAGTTGTTCCTTGTCCCGGACGCCTTTCTGCAGGGAATGCACGAGAATCACCGCCAAAGCTTCGGCATCCTGGCTATCCTTCTGGATGCCATGCTCGGCGCAAGCTTCGTCGAAAACATCTCGCAGCAAAGTCAGCTGATCGCTGTTGATCGGGGCTCGAGCATTGGGTGCGCGCATATAGTTTCCTCCAAAGCGCAATTTTTTCCCGACTCGGTAAATCATTTCCGGGATACGAATCTCTCGATGGCCCGTGATTGTACGTTAATTGAGGCACTATGCAAACTTTGTAGACATCCTGCACGAAAAGAAGCGCTCAATCCCCGGAAAACCTTCGTGAAAGTCGGAAATTCAGGAAGGAGGGACGTCCGGCAAGCGGCCCCGCCCTAAACGGCACGACGGTGGCAAGCTTCGTCGAAAAGGCTGCCGATCCGCCGGGCGACCCTGTCGATTTCATCCGGCCGCACGCGGGCGATGCCGAACAGCAGGCCCGGACGCGGCGGCCCGAGAAACAGGTCCGACATCGGCTTCAGGCCGTACCCCTCGGCATTGAGCAACCGCGCCACCGCCCGGTCGTCGATGCCGGGATCGCGGAACCAGGCCGCCAGTTGCAGCCCGCCGGAGCCGGAAGCGACCTGCAGCCAGGCGCCGCAATGGCGTTCGAGCGCCGCGACCGTCGCCGCCATCCGCTCGGCATAACGGACCGTCATCCGCCGTAGATAGGCCCGCAACCGCCCCTCGCGCATGAAATCGGCCAATGCCGCCTGGATATGGACCGGGACCGCCAGGCCACGCAGGCGCTGTTCGACGGCGACCTGCGGCAAGAGCCGCGGCGGCACGATGAGATAGGCGACGCGCAGGCCCGGAGCCAGGACCTTGGAAAACGTGCCGAGATAGGCCACCACCTCGCCACGATCGATGCCCTGCAGGGCGGCGATCGGCCGGGAACCGTACTGGAATTCGCTGTCGTAATCGTCCTCCAGCACCAGGACACCCTGCGACCGGGCGAAATCGAGCAGCGCCAGCCGCCGCTGCAGGCTCATGGTCACGCCCGTCGGATATTGATGCGAGGGCGTGACGTAGATCAACCGCGGCGCCGGCCCGCCGGCCTTGGCGAGATCGATGCCGGCCTCGTCGCAGGCGACGGGCACGAGCTGCGCGCCCGCCCGGCGCAACAGCCCCTGCGCGGCAGAATATCCCGGCTCCTCGATCCAGGCGACGGCCTCGCGGCCCCCTTGCGGCGGCAGGAGCAGGCGGCCGAGCAGATCGATGGCGGCGCGGGTGGAGGGCACGATCAGCACCTGCCCGGCCTTCGCCACCACGCCGCGCGTCACGGCGACATGATCGAGCACTGCCTGTCGCAGCATCGGCAGGCCGCAGACGTCGTCGTAACCGAGATCGTGCACCCGCAGGGCCCGTCCCCTGGCAGCCAGGCAACGCGCCCAGGCGGCATGAGGAAAATCCTCGACATCCGGCACGCCCGGCACCAGCATGCCGGAAGAAACCGGCTCCGGCGCAAACGACGATGCCGGCGGGCGGGCCGGTCCCCACCCCTCCAGCAAGGGCGGCGCAAGCCCGGCGACACGGGTCGCCGAGCCCGCCCGCCCCTCGACATACCCCTCCGCCTTCAGGCGATCGTAGGCGCCGACAACGGTGGAGCGACCGACGCCAAGCGCCGCGGCCAGGGCACGCGTTGCCGGCAGCGGCTGCCCCGCGGCAATGCCACCGGCAAGGATATGGTCGCGAAGGGCGCGATAAAGCTGCCCCTCCAGATCTCCCGCGGCGCGATCGAGGCTCAGCCATGTCGGATTGTCCAGGGCAGCCTCCTCAATTGGTTTGCCACAAATTGCAGAAGTGGATTTTTACACAAGACCATTTGCAAGGCAATTTCCCCGCATCGATCAAGAGGACTTTCCCATGGACCATGTTTCGGCCGAGGCCGGCGACTACCCCACCACCGAACGCAGCCGCGTGCGCCGGCGCCACGACCGCGGCAGCCATGGCCGCAGCGACGTCTATGCCGTGCTCGACGCCACGCCGCTCTGTCACGTCGGCTACACGATCAACGGCGCGCCCTACGTGACACCGACGCTGCACTGGCGGGAAGGCGACCGCGTCTACTGGCACGGGTCGGCCGCAAGCCGCTTCCTGCGGGCCTCCGATGCCATGCCGGTCTGCCTGACCTGCAGCATCATGGACGGCTATGTGCTGGCCCGATCGGCCTTCAACCATTCGATCAACTACCGTTCGGCCATGGTTTTCGGCACGGCGCGCACCGTCGAGGAGCCGGAGGAAAAGGCAGCGGCGCTGAAATATTTCACCGACAGCTTCTTTCCCGGCCGCTGGGACGATCTGAGGCCGATGACAACGCAGGAACTCAAGGCTACATCCGTGTTATGGATGGATATCGAGGAGGCGACGGCAAAGGTGCGCGACGCGCCGCCCGGCGACCCGGAGGAAGCGCATGTGCCGGTCTGGGCCGGCGTGCTGCCGGTCCGGCACGGACTGGCGGCGGCGGAACCGGCACCGGACCTGCCGGAAAGCATCGCTTTGCCCGCCGCCCTCGACGCCCTGATCCGCTCCGGCCGCCTGCGCTGAAACCAAGACTGGAACCTACGATGACCGACCAAAAGGACCTGACGACCTGGAAGGGCACGCCGCGCCCGGAACGCAAGGCGCTGGAGGGACATTATGCCCGCCTCGAACCGCTCGACCCCGGCCGGCACGGCGCCGACCTGCTGGCGTCTGCCCAGGCGCCTGGCGGCGACGAACGGTTCCGCTACCTCTTCGAAGAACCGCCGGCGGATCTTGCCGCCTTCACCCCCTGGCTGCAGAAAGCGGCGGCCAGCGAGGATCCGCTGTTCTTCGCCGTCATCGACAAGCGGACGGGCCGCGCCGAAGGCCGTCAGGCGCTGATGCGCATCGACACCGTCCACGGCGTGATCGAGATCGGCAACATTCTCTGGGGGCCGGCCATCGCCCGGACGCAGGTCGCCACAGAGGCACTCTACCTCTTTGCCCGGCATGTCTTCGACGACCTCGGCTATCGCCGTTTCGAATGGAAATGCAACGACCGCAACGAGCCCTCGAAGCGAGCCGCACTCCGCTTCGGCTTCACCTTCGAAGGCGTCTTCCGCCAGCACATGGTGACCAAGGGCGGCAACCGCGACACGGCCTGGTTCTCGATCATCGACAGCGAATGGCCGTCGCTGAAGACCGGTTACGAGGCCTGGCTCGATCCGGCGAATTTCGACGGCGAGGGACGACAGAGGAAGGCCTTGCGGTTTTGAAGGATGTGGCAGCTCCGCCCCTCAAGAGGAGGGAGTTTCGGGCCGAAGCAGTGCCGCTCGTCGGTGAGATGCTGATTGTTACTTTCCAAGACGGCTGATCGCTTCTTCCAGCGACCGCCCGCCACTGCCCGAACAAGCATTCCAAGGGGTCCGCCGCATCACACAAAAGGCCACCGCTCGGTTTTAGGAAAATTACAGAATTCTTGCGTCACCGATTTCACCCAGAGGGCCTCAATGAGGGCGCATGCAGCCCAAAACGTTCAGGGCTGCAAGCGACATTCGCTCGGCACGATGCACAAGTGCAAGATGCCTCAAGGAATCAAACAAATGGCGACGTGAACGAGTCTGCCAGCGGCACATGCGGTCTGATATTGCCCGTACTTGCCGCTGACGGGTTCGAAAGCCCCGGTATCAACCGGGGCTCAGGACGTCAGCAGGAGGCCCTAGAACAGCGCGGCCGTGTTTCTCAGCGTCACCCAGATCCCCCACAACAGCGGAATACCGACAACGGCCCAGGCGAGCACGGCCTTGGCGTCGAGGCCACCCTTTCCTATGCCGAAGGAGCCGGTCGGGCCGGCGCTTGCCGCTGCGGACTTGGCCTGCAGCGACGCGACTTCCTGATCGGACATGAACCATTTGTCGGAGAGCGGGCGCACCAGGAAGTTGGCGACGAGGCCTAGCGCCAGCATGCCGGCGAGAATGTACATCGTCCCGGTGTAGAGCGCCGGGCCCGGCTCCACGCCTGCGGCGATCTGCGCCTCGCGGATGTAGTTGACCACGACGGGACCGACGATACCGGCCGTTGCCCAGGCCGTCAGCAGACGCCCATGGATCGCCCCCACGAACTGTGTCCCGAATATGTCGGCGAGATAGGCGGGAATAGTGGCGAAGCCGCCGCCGTACATCGACAGGATGACGCCGAAGGCGAGCACGAAGAGCGCCTTGTTGCCCATGTCCGCCAGCGTCGGTGCCAAGGCGTAGAGCGCGATACCGAGGATGAAGAATGTATAGTAGGTATTCTTGCGGCCGATCTTGTCGGAGAGCGAGGCCCAGAAGAACCGCCCGCCGATATTGAACAGGGAGAGCAGTCCGGTAAAGCCGGCGGCGATGGCGGCGATGGCGGCCTTCTGGTCCGTATCCAGCTGGCTGAAGCCCAATTCCGGCTGGCCGAGCAGACGCCCGCCGAAGATCTCCTGCAGCATGGGCGAGGCCATGCCGATGACGCCGATGCCCGCCGATACGTTGAGGCAGAGAACCAGCCAGATCAGCCAGAACTGCGTCGTCTTGTGCGCGTCGCGCAGATGCACGTGTTTCGTGGTGATCATGGTCGACTTGGATGCCGGCGGCGTCCAGCCCTCGGGCCGCCAGCCGGCCGGTGGAATGCGGTAGCTGAATGCGCCGCCCATCATGAAGCAGAAATAGATCGCGGCCATGACGAGGAAAGTCTGCCAGACACCGGCTGTCGTGTCGGTCTTGAAAACATTCATGAGAATGTTGGCGAGCGGCGCACCGATCATCGCACCACCACCAAATCCCATGATCGCCATGCCGGTCGCCATGCCGCGCCGATCCGGAAACCATTTGATCAGCGTGGACACGGGCGAAATATAACCGAGCCCGAGACCGATCCCGCCGATGACACCGGCACCGATCCACATCAGCCAGAGCTGATGGGTGATGACACCGATGGCCGCCACCACGATGCCGCCGCACCAGCAGCAGGCGGAGACGAAGCCGGCTTTGCGCGGCCCGACACGCTCCAGCCAGCCGCCCCAGATGGCGGCCGAACAGCCGAGCAGCACAAAGAACAGCGTGTAGATCCAGCCGAGGTCGGCGACACGCCAGTTGCAGCTCGTGGTGAACAGTGCCGATACGAGATTGAGATCGGCGCAGGCTGCGTCGGCAGCGCCCGGGATGGCCTTGGACAGCGGCAGCCAGAACACACTGAAACCATAGGCCATGCCGATGCACAGATGGATGGCAAGCGCAGCCGGCGGGACAAGCCAGCGGTTGAAACCGGGCTTGGCGATGATGCGCTCCCGGTCGAGGATGCTGCCGGAATAGCCGCCGGCATAGGTGTCGGTCGATATGGTCATGTTTCTCCTCCGCAGCGCATCCGGGGATGCGCAGATGTCGCTATAGGGAGAGGAACGATTGTCCCATAGCCGGCGAAACGCCCGCACCCTCCATGCAGACGGCAGTTCGCCGGACCTCCCGGCAACACCACTGCAAGAGGCGTGCCAGATATAAATCATTTTGATTCAATGATTTAAAGATAGGGTGCCGCCGTTATACCGGACAATTTGTCCTTGCGACGGACAGTTTGTCCGCTCACTCGGCCTCGGGGAGCCAGACGACGAAGGTCGCGCCCTTGCCCGGGTGGCTGGTGACGGAGATGGCGCCACCCTGACGGGTGACCAGCGTCTGGCTGATGGAAAGGCCAAGGCCGGTCCCCTCCTGGCGCTTGGTGGTGAAGAACGGATCGAACACCTTCGCCGCCACGTCGGGATCCATGCCGACACCGCTGTCGCTGACGACGATTTCGACGCCGCGCCGTTCACCACGGTCACTGTCGCGTGTTTCGATGGCGAGCCTGCCGCCATCGGGCATGGCGTGGATGGCATTCACGACAAGGTTGACAATGACTTGCTGCAGTTCCGTGCGGTTCATCAGCACCAGGCGCTCGGCGGTGTTTTCCAGCTGTACCTCGATCGCGGCCCTGGCAAGAAGATGCTGGACGAGCGGCAGACAGTCGGCCACCGCCAATCCCGGTGCATGGCGGTCGATAAAGCCGGCGAATTCCTCCGGCTTTGCGAATTGGAGGAGCTTCGTGACGATCTGGCTGATGCGCTGGATCTGCTCGTCGAGAAGCTGAAACTCGACCCTTGCCTGCTCGGCGCGGTCGCCGACCACCGAACGGATGACTTCGAGATTGCCCTGCATCACGGCGATGGGATTGTTGATCTCATGCGCCACGCCAGCCGTGATCTCGCCGATGGCCGCAAGCTTCTCCGACATGATAAGCTGTTTCGTGGTGGCCTCCAGTTGCCGGTTGGCGAGCTTCAGTTCACGGGTACGTTCGTCGACGCGGGCATTCAGCTCCTCGTTCCAGCGCCGAAGCTGCCGGTCGCTTCGCTCCAGCTGGTCGAGCAGGATGTCGAGATGTGTCGCGACACGGCCGATCTCGTCCTGACTATCGACCGGGCCGGTGCGTGCGCCGAGGTTGCCGCTCTCGACCTTCGCGATCGTGGCGTCCATGCGCTCCAACGGCTTGAAGATACCGCGTGCCCAGCGCAGGAAAATGGGCACGCTCGCCGCCGTGATCGCCAGGAAGGCGAGCAGGATGGTCAGCACCGTCTGGCGCTTTGCTGCGGTGAACGGCGCTTCGAGAAAACCGACATAAAGCATGCCGACGCGTTTGCCGTGGCTGTCGGTGATCGGCTCGTAGGCGGAGATGTACCAATCGTTGACAACGAATGCGCTGTCGAGCCACGTCCGCCCATCGCCGAGCACGGCCGAACGCACCGCCGCGGAAACACGCGTGCCGAGCGCACGGCGTCCCTCGAAGAGGCGCACATTCGTGCTGATGCGCACGTCGTCGAGGAAAAGCGTCGCCGTGCCCTGGCTGCCCTCCGGCAAGCTTGCCTCACGATAGACGAGATCATTGATCGTATCGATGAAAACAAGGTTCTGGTTGAGCAGGATACCGCCCACTAGGACGGCCCCGCGCCCTTCCGCCAAGGTGACGGGCGTGGCGCTCTGCACCACCATGCCACGCGTTTCCTCCAGCCGTTCGGTCGGCACGGCGTTCGGGGTGGAGACGAGCGGCAGGCGCGCGCGGACGGCAAGATCGGCGGAGAGGTTCTCAAGGTCGGTGTTGTCGAATATGTCGATACCCGTCGACGGCCTGCCCGACAGCGCATCGCGGATGACGGGCCAGTCGGTCCGAAGGGAGCCTGCCGTCCGGTCGGTGACGGATGTGACGAGCACGCCGTTCAGATCGATCACATAGAGGAAATCGAGTTCCAGCCGCGCCCGCGCCTCCTTGAGCAGCGATTGAAGCCCGGCCACGTCATCGGCGGCCTCCTGGAAACGCACCGAGCCGCCAAGCGCGGTGACATGCTCGCCGGTGTTGTCGAGGATATGTGCAAGATACTGGTGGGCGATGGTCAGGTCGCCGTTCACCTTGGAAATCAGCGCCGCATCGAACTTTTCGTTCCAGCGATAGACCGTGACGCCGAGCAGCAGCGGCAGGATGACCAGCATGGGCAGCAGCGCGATGGCCAACAACCTGTAGCGTACGGAGCGCGCCGGCCGGATAGCGGATATGCGGTCAGCCATCCCAGGCGGCCAGTTTTCGGTCGATGGTCTTTCGCGAAAGGCCAAGCTGGCGCGCCGCGTCGTCGCGCTGGTTGTTGCAGGCGGCGAGCACGGCAAGGATGTGCCGGCGCTCGACATCGGCAAGCGATCCGCCGTCACCCATGCCTTCGCCTAGGGCCGGCGCCGTCGCGCCGGACCCGAAAGCCTCCGGGAAGCGGCCGAGGATCAACGTCCGTTCGATAAGATTGCGCAGTTCGCGTACATTGCCGGGCCAATCATAGGTCGCGAGCGCCCGGCGCGCCGCCGCATCGATCGGCACTTCCGGCATTGCGAGCTGCGCGGAGAGCTTCTTCATGAAAAGCATGGCAAGCTCCACGGAATCGCCGCCCCGCTCCTTCAGAGGCGGAAGGTGAATTTGCATGACGTTGATGCGGAAAAACAGATCGGCGCGGAAACGGCCGGCCTGGACTTCCTTCTCCAGTTCCGCGTTGGTGGCGAAGATGAAGCGCAGGTCGACCGGCACCTCGCGTTCGGAGCCGACAGGCCGCACCTTGCGGTCCTCGAGCACGCGCAACAGCTTGCTCTGCGTGGCCGGCGGCATCTCGCTGATCTCGTCGAGAAACAGCGTGCCGCCCTGCGCATGCAGGAACAAGCCTTCACGCGCCCGTTCGGCCCCGGTGAAGGCGCCTTTCAAATGACCGAACAGCTCGCTTTCGATCATGTCGGCCGGGATGGCCCCGCAATTGACCGGTACGAAAGGTTTTGCCGACCGATCGGAAAGGGTGTGCAGCGAGCGCGCCGCCACCTCCTTGCCCGTGCCGGATTGCCCGGTCAGCAACACCGACGTCGGCAGCGGCGCGACGCGGGCAATCGTCTCGCGCACTCCGGCGATGGCAGAGGATTCGCCAATCAGCCTGTCGCGCAACAGGATATGATCCGACGTCGCCTTCAGCTCATAGCGCAGCACGTAATTCTCACGCTGCAGGCGGCTGCGATCGAGACAGCGCGCCACGGCGTTGAGCAGCTGGTTGGAGCGGAAGGGCTTCAGGATGAAATCGACCGCGCCGGCGCGCAGCGCCTGGATCGCCGTTTCGAGATCGGCATAAGCGGTCATCAGGATGGCATCGGCGAAGAAACCGATCGCCCGCTGCTCGGCCAGCCATTCCACGCCGTTCTTCTTCGGCATGATATTGTCGAGAATGACCACGTCGAAATGATGCTGGTCGAGCTTCAGCGAGGCCTCGTTCGTATCGGCGGCAAGTTCCAGCCGCTTGCAACGCGGTCCAAGCGTCCGCATGAGAAAATTGCGCATCCCCGGTTCGTCATCGACGACCAGGATGGACGCTTGCGCCAGCCAGGGGCCGAACTCGGGATCGGCGGACGTGTCGCGCAAGACGCCCACGGTTTTTGTCGGCACCTGCGATCCTCCGATGGTTCAGTACCCAATGCCGGCACAATAAGAAGCCGCCGTGAAGAGCACAAGTCATCTCAACCCGGGGCAACGATTGCTTTTGTCCGGCGGCACAGAAGGCGGAAGGCAGGCTCATCCTCGAAAGTGCCACGTCGATGCCGGGAATGAGGCCGTCCCAGTCCTCGCTCGCCAGATTTGCCTTGAACGCCTCAACTAACCGCTCCATGCCTTCCACAAGGCCACTACGGTCGCCGCTACGTCCCTGATCGAATAGGTTCCGACCTTCCAGCAGCCAAGCGTCGATCTCGTGCTTGAGCATCACGATTGGACGTGGAGGTCCATCGCCTCCTTCCGTGGCCTTCTCAGGCTCGCCCATGCGGGTTGCCTCTGCCGGAAAGTCTGACCTCATCCAGGCTGCGATTGTTTTGTGATCGCGTCCCATCTCCTTGGCGATCTCCCGGTACGATTTGAACCCGTCCAAAGTTCTGTGACGGCCAGCTCTGACATAGGTTGCAAAGACCCTACGGCTTTCCTTGGATTTCAGTTGTAAACCGTGGGCGTTGTTGGCGATGGCCGCTTGGTAGCGAGCTTCGTCAGGTGAGAGCTTGACGATCATCGCTTGCACGGCATCGACTGGTTTGCCTCCTCGGTGCCTTGCTTCCGCTGCAAGCAGTTCGAGGGTGGTGAAGCGGTGATGCCCATCGATTACGAAAAGGTGCTGATCATCGGTTCCGACGAACGCCAGCAGCAATGGAGGAACCTCGCTGCCTGCACGATATGCCGAGCGGAGGCGATGCAGGTTGCCCTTGTCCATACGGTCACGAACTTGCATCGTTGGGTCGATTTGAATGTCTGAAAGCTCGACCTCGAACGGGCCAGTAGCTCGCCCGATTTCGACTTTGTCCATCCGTTTTCTGATGGTCTCGATCTTCATTCCATTTCCTTGCGGTTGTCGCATGCAGATGCGCTCCCCCGTGGTGGTCGGGAGAGTTGCTGCGGGGGTGGAGTGGTGGTTAGACGACGAGTAGTCGCGCTCTTCAGGGGCGGGGTAATCACTCCAGAGGACGCGGGTACTCCCTATGGTGGGCGGTAATCGACCGGCCGCGTAGCCGACCAGTGCGGGGGTAACGCGCCAGACGGCTCCTATAGTGGGCCGAAATCACCAATCGCAAATCAGTCGGGTGCCGGTAGGTTATGCTCAGTCGAGAGGAAAGTTGGCCCAGAGGTACGCATTGAGGTACGTCCACAGGTACGCAGTGGGTCGAATAGCCCATCCAACGTATTCAAATCATTTGATAATTTTTACTGAGGGGAAATTGGCTGGGGAACCTGGATTCGAACCAAGATTAACGGAGTCAGAGTGTTTTCAGTTACTTTGAAAATATTGACCTTTTTACGCCCATGTTGCACCCATGTTGCGGATCAACATTCCGGAAATGCATAGGGCTGCCTCATGTCGCTGACGGGACCGCGAACAAAGCTTGCTCGGCGGCAGCCATTTCCGCCCCCTCATCAGCGGCCGGAAACAGGTGGCCGTAGGTGTCGAAGGTCACTTGAATGGAGCTATGCCCCATGCGGGTTTGCACGGCCTTTGGCGTCAGTTCCAGCCCGCCGTCCGCTTTCCGATTGATACACCACGAGGCGTACCAATGGCGTAGCGCGTGGAACCCTGAATATTTGGCTGCCAAGATCGGGTTTCCTCCCTCATCGACCTTCGCCGTTTCCACAGTGACGCCGGCAGTTATCTCCGTTTGCCAAAGGCCTCGGTGCAACATGTTGTTATGGAATTCGATGTTGCCAGCTTGATTGGGGAACACCAGATCAGCCTCGCTCGCCGGACAAGCCAATCTCCATTCCTTTAGCGTGTTGGTCACCATTGGTGGTAAAGGTACTGTTCTCTGCCCTGATCCGCTCTTGGGCATCCCAATCTCGCCGTAACGGTCGGCGCGCTGGCGCACATGCAGCGCACCCTTTTTCAGGTCAACGTCGTCCCAGCGCAGCCCGCGCGCCTCGCTGGCGCGCAGCCCGGTGAAGATCATCGTGACGAGAAGCGGGCGATAGCGCCCTGTGGCGGCCTCCAGAATTGCGCGGATCTCCGCGTTGGTCGGAATGTCCACGCCGACCCGGAGACGTGCTTTGGCGCGCTTCTCTGAAGCCTTCGCGCCCGACCTTGCTTTGGACAGCTCATGGACGGCGTTGCGCACGACCAAGCCCCTGCCCTGCGCATCAGCCAGGATGCTGCCAAGGGAAATCGTGACACGCTTCACCATCGCAGCCGATCGGCCTTCACTGCGCAACTGATCCTGAAAAGCTCTCACCCATGGCGCGGTTACCTTTGACAGCTTCACAGCACCGACGAATGGTATGATGTGCAAATTGAGATGTTGGCGGCGTTGATCGACCGTTGTCCGCTCCAATCCGGCTGCATCGCCGGATTTTAGCCAAAGCTTGCCAGCCTGTTGTATCGTGACAGTGGCGCTGTCTGCGACGTGGACGCCTTCCCGGACCTCGACGGAGGCCGTGGCGGCGAATTGGTCAGCCTCCTTTTTCAGTCGGAAGGTTTTGAGGCGACGTTTTCCAGCGGTATCGATGTAATCGACTACCCATGCCTGTTTTTTATCGCCCTTCGGATTGGTCCATTCGCGCTTTCGAACAGACATAAAGTTACTTCGTCGCCCTTGTGAATACGAGATCCTGAACCTTGATTACAGGCCGGTTCGGCTCGTCTTCTAGATAGGTCTCCGCAGCAAGTTCGCCTCCAACTTCAACCGTTCTAACGCGCCAGGGGCTGTTTAATGAAGCAGATGCCTTGTTGGCGGCGGCAACAAGCGCCTCTCTTTCCTCTGGCGTCTTCGTTTGCGCAATCGGAGTTACGTACTTCTCTATGAATTCGCCAATACCCAAGCCCTCTGGGTAAACCTCCTCAAGTGCGGCCACAATCTCCGCAGTCATGCTGCGTCGCTTTCGCTCGGCGGCAGCCTCTATTCTCTTTTTAAGAGCTTCCGGGAGCCGGAGCCTAAAATGCAGATCTTCTCTCGCCATAACACACCAATGACACACACAGCTATTGACAACAATGCCACACGTATGACACACGATACATGCCACACCAATGACACACAACGACTAACAAGGAATTACAAATGGCACAAACTGATCAGAAAATGGAGCTGATTTGGGGAGCTGAGGAGATTGCAAAGATTATCGGCCGAACGCCCCGCGTAACCTTCCATCTGCTCACGACGGGGGCTTTACCTGCAAAAAAAGTTGGAAATCGATGGGTTGCGGAACGCAGCAAGCTCCTCGCCTTTTTCATGGAGCAGGTTTGACCATGACCCATAACGTAAACGGCCCGGCCAGTGCGCCAACACTGCCGAGCCTTGGTTCGAATATTCCCCAGAAGGAAACGAATATGAACGGGAAGGTGCATAGCACAGACGAATGGACCGCGCCAGTCGTGACACGCCGAAAGGCCATTATTGCCATCGCCGCCGCTGGAGCCATCGCAGCACTGCCAACGGCGAGCACAGCCGAAGAATCGGAGGACGCCTGGGACAAAGCATGCCGACTGGCCGACGAGTTGTCAGGCGTCTTGAATGAGACGCGCGGGGGTGGGTGGTTCGTCACGGTCTACCCCGGTAACCACTCCGACAGACCTATTTGTTTCAGGCGAATATCCTCTCATTTGAGGCGGCAGAATGAAATCGATCCACGCCTTAAAGCGCTTATCGACGCTCACGAAATGGCGTTTCGCACCTTTTCCGATGAGTGCATTTTTACCGATCAAATCTCTTTAGGTCGCAAGGCTACAAAAACCGAATTGCGTCGGTACTGCCGCGCCGCTAAGCGCGAAGCAGCAGCCTTCGATGCAGTTTTAGCCTTTGTGCCAAGAAACGATGCTACTCGCATTAGGAAGGCGCAGTTCTTACTCGATTTCAACAGCCATTCGCAGCTCAATGACAATCAGGTCGAGTTGTTGCTGATTTCCATGTGTGGAGGCTTTGCGTGATGAGCAGAGGTTCACCTGACAAAGATCAGCGACGTGCCTCCATGGGTTACGCCCTTGATGCTATCGACGAAATTAACACCGCCGCAGGCTTTCTCCTTGGCGTCTGCATGGCTTTGGAGGCGATTGGCGGTGAAAAGGGGGATGCTCTCAATTTGATCGCCCTGACCGCGCGTGGTCACCTCGATGAAGCGCGAAACCTAATCGAGGGCGGCATACCACCTCGGCACGCTGGGGTGTAAGCGGATGACTGAGATATCTGCTGACAAAATTCAGATAGCGGGCGGATGGCTTGCCCGCAACCGTGATGCAGTTTCGGGGCCCCTGCTGCCCTTCCTTCGGCGTAAGTTCGACCTGAATATTTTGGAGGCCATAGAGGCCTGCAAGCTCGCTCACCGGCTGGAATATGATGAGCGAGCGCCCTGAGCTTCCAGATAAAAACGATATCCCGATTGCTTACCGCGCGGTCTGCCTCTCTCCAATTTCTGGTGGAGCCAAGCAGATCGCCGCGATCATCATCGGTCATTTCAACGTCAAAACGGGCCAGTGCGACCCTGGAACGGACACCCTTATGCGCCGCGCAAACTTGAGTAAAAGAGCCGTGATAAAAGCAACGGAAGAACTCAACCGTACCGGTCTGGTTGTAAAGATCAGGCACGGCGGGAACGGTTTCCGCTCTCAGTATCAACCCAAATGGAAGCTGTTTAGAGAGGTCGTTGACGCGTTTGTGAGCGACGATAATGCCGCCGAGATAGTGCACAAAAGTGCACTTAGTAGGTGCACAAAAGTGCACTTAGATAGTGCACTTTTGTGCACCCTAACTAAAGCAAGAAACTCAAGCAAGAAACTAAAAGGCTCTGACGGAGCGAGTGGAGGGGTCGAGCCCACATGGCCTGAATCATCCTCGTCGGCAGAGATTGCCGAGAGGGTGCGAGGGCTTGTGAAGATGAGCGTGCAGCACCCGCATCAATTTCAACGCGGACCACTCACGGTTGTAGACGCCGAGGCGGTGGCTAGGCACCGTCTCAATCAAGCAATCGATGCGCAGGGCGAAACGGTGAGGTCCTTCGTCCTTGAGCGGATCACTCCAGAAATCGAACAGGCCGGCGTGATTGCCGAGATGAAGAGCAAGGGTTCCGGCCTTCGCCTTGTCGTTGACCGCGTGTCCAGCATAGCAGCCGAAAGGAAAATCTGATGGCAAAGAAGCCGAACTCATTCAGGCCGCGTGGTATGCCAACCGCTGCGGAACGTGAGCGGGAATACGACAGACAGCGCAACGCGCAAAGGCCATGGCGGAAATGGTATTTTAGCCGCCGCTGGAAAAACGAGCGTTTGAACTTCCTGTCCGAACCGGAGAATCAATTCTGCCGGCGCTGCCAGGCGGCCGGATTGCTCAATCCCGGTACGATGAGGCCGGACGGCTCGTTGCAGCGTGACCCGCGACGTATGCACCTTGTCGTGCACCACACGGTGCGCCATCACGGCGACCCCTCGCTCTTCTGGGATAGAAGCCTATGGGAGCCGATTTGCCCTGACCACCACGATAGCGAGGCCCAAGCCGAGGAACGGGCATTCGTGGCCGAAATGGCGCGGCGGGGGGGTGGGTAAAAGTTCAAAAGGCACAGGGTGTCCACCGGTGGGTAACACCCCGCACGCCGCCGCGAAATTCCCGAAAAAGTTTTTTCTTGAGGACTGATGATGACCGAAATTGACCCGAAACTCGCTGATGCCGCTTGGCGGAATGGCCGCGACTGCGCCGACGTTGCGTTTCTTCACCAGCCGCCGCCCTGGTCCGATGAACACGCGGAAAAAATCTTCGAACAGATGGCTTCCGCGCTGATCTCGTCATTTCCCGGCGGCCACAGCGCCTTCGCGCCAAACGCCGAGCTGATCGCAAAAAACGCCCGTGAAGGTTTCGACGAGCGCTTGCGTGAACTTATGGCCGGCCCGTCTGTGGAAGGCTCTCAACGCTCCAGTTGACTTTGCGAAAACGGTGGCCTAGCGTTTCGACGGTTCGATTGATTTGCTCACTGGCTGGTCCGGGGGCAATAGATCGGTTCCACCTTCGATCGTACCGGCCACCAAACCGGGCACGAAGCAAACAGGCCTTTTGGCCGCGATGCTTTGTTAACGACGAAGGTGAAACCATGTCGAAACTCCTCAGTGATCCCATCTATCAGGTTCATCATGCTCGCGCTTGCCCTTTCGAGGCCAAACGCGACGGCGCAAGCATCGTACTTTCCGGCTACGCGCTGGAATGGGCGGTTGTCGGTAACCATGGTCAGTGCTTTTCAGCGGCAGCAGTTAAGCCGGTTGCCGCGCCGCTGATTGTCTCTCACGTCACCAATAAACAGATTGGCACTTGCGCGCTGGAAGCGGATGGCGAAGGCATGTTCTGCCTAGCTACTCTCAGCCACGACTGCCCCGCCGATATCGTCGCCCAAATCGAGCGCCGCGATTTGTCGTGGTTCACGGCGGATATCACCGTACCAATCTCTCAGGCCTCGCAGAAAATCTGCGTGGATGAATGGTCGTTGGCCGCCGTTAGCTTGGTTCGTCCCGATTTCGGCATTCGCAGAGCTACAGCATCGAGGGGGCCGCTCCTGCTGGAAAGTAAGGCTGCCGTAATCGATCTGCTGCGAGACAACGGCGTGCCTCGCGCTGCCGCCGAACGCATTGCATCCGGTGGATGGCCGGCCCTTTCCGGTATCACGCCGGTAACGCCAAGTTCCCTCAAAGTCGACATCGACAACATCACTCAAGCGCTCAAAGGAGCAGTGAAATGAACGACATTGCAGCACTCTCGGCAAGCTTTCAGGAGTTCGCCAGCACCGTCAATAAACGTCTCGCGATGCAGGAAGAAGCGATCGGCAATACGGTAATCCCTGCCGTATCACGGCACATCGCGATGGATAAGTCCTTCAACAGCGGCAATCAGGATTTCGCCCGCATCGAGCGTGAAGCTCTCGGCGGGTTCCTCCGTTCCAATGGTGATCAAGCAGCCTTGCGCGGTCTCGGATTGGAGGCCGGTGGTTTCGATGCCAGCGTTGCTTCGTCCATGAACATCAGCAGCGATCCGGCTGGCGGCTATCTCGTGACGCCGCATCTCAGTGAAGCGATCCAGCGGCGCCAGGCTGACATTTCCCCCATTGGCCGCCTGGCTCGCACGGTGACGCTGACATCCGGTGATGCCTTCGAGGAGCCGGTGGACGCTTCGGAAATCGGTGCAGAATGGGTCGATGAGACGGAGGATCGGCCGGAACTGGACACGACGAAACTCAAGGGCATCCACGTTTCCTTGAATGAGATTTATACTCTCCTGCCGGTGACGCAGCGCTTGCTGGATGACACAACCTACAACATCGGCTCCTATCTCGAAGACCGGATCTCCGAAAAGTTCGCGGAGAAGTCTGGGCAAGCCTATGTGAAAGGTACGGGCAACAAGCAACCGGAAGGCTTTCTCAATCGCGCGTCCAGTACCGATGCGGATGGCGTTCGTGATTACTTCACCCTGCAGCACAAGGAAATCACGCTCGCCGGCTTCAACGGCGGCGGTGATACGGCCATCGATGCGCTCGTTGACTTGGTTTACACCCTGCGCGCGCCGTACCGCACGAACGCACGGTGGCTGATGAATTCCAAGACGGCTGGCGCGCTTCGGAAGTTCCGCGATGGTGAAGGCAACCTTGCGTGGGCGAACAGCCTTGCCGCAGGCCAGCCCAATTTGCTCCTCGGTTATCCGGTCGAATTTGATGAAACCATGCCGGATGTAGGTGTCGGCAATGTCCCGATTGCTTTCGGCGATTGGTACAAGGGTTACATCATCGTCAACCGCCCCGGTATCCGCGTTCTCGTCGACCCCTACACTAAGAAGCCCTACGTGCTGTTCTACGCCTACACCCGGACGGGTGGCGGCGTTCAGAATGGCGAGGCCATCAAGCTTCTCAAAATCACTGCCAACCCCTGATCAGGGATGGTCCTTGAGGCTGAATAGCTAGGCCAATAACGGAAAGCCGCCCTCCCATCGCTTAGTCTTTCAGGGTCAAGGGCGGCGAGGCTCAAGCAGCAGGTGGTCAATTTGACCACCTGCTAGATCTATATGTACCTTTTAGAAAGCACCGATGCTGACAGAAATTCATTCCGCGACGAATCTGGGCACATCATGCCGAAGGTTGCCCATATTTTATCTTCTATGCTCCTAAAATTTTGCTCCGCATACTCGTCCAATGTGACTATCATGGACCTAATGGCAGCGCCATTCATCAGATTGATGGAGGCAGGCCTATGTCGATTGATCGGATTATTCACGTAGGTTTTAGGGTGATCGCTTTTAAACTCGCCATCTAGAATCCAGGAACCCGCAGAACTGTCCGTATAATGGTTCAGGTAGTCGAGGATATGAATGAGGTGAGCAGCCGTCGCACTTACATCGAAAGGATCTATTTCGACCCCACTATCTGGAGCGGCAGACTCATGGACCCCAATCACGTCGACGACGCCTGTTTCGTCGATCCGCCAGATATCAAACTTCCGAAATCCTTCGACGCCACGAAATCGCTCCCTTTGCGCGCCGAACGACCTCATTTTCCACTCCTCTATCACCCACAACGGATAATCGGCGATCCCAATACTTGGGGCACTTGAGCGGGGAGGGAATAGCTTCAATGAAACGACATCCTTCGCAAGGGTTGGCATTTGCAGTGCTCGTTCTGAAACGGCGGTTAAGCGATATCGGAAACCGTCGAATGGAAGCTGCATGTTAGTAAACAGCTTGCGGGATGAGTTCTGCTCTTCTGAGACCCTTTCGCGGCTTGTGCGGGCTTCCCAAAAAATATTCTGCAAATCGGTCATTTCCATTGGTTGGCATGCTGCGTCACGTCGCCAATAACACGCCGGCGGGCGACCTACGCCGTGCGGGGCGGCGGACGATTTCGGAATGTGTATTACCACGTATCCCTCATCCGCTTCCGCATGAGCAAGTATCGGAGTAACTTTCAAGCCCATGATTCTAGGTGAAATTGAACCGCTAAAACTGTCTCGAAGTCGCTCTACAAGAGTGACCACCGCTGACAAAGGAGAGGCAATCGATCTTGCCCGTTTGGGGTGATCTTTGCTTTCTTCGATCCCAACAACGACCACGCCTCCCGATGAATTCGCGAATGCCACGATTTCCTCCGCGAGGCCGCGTGCTTCGTCTTTGTGCAGTTTTCCAATGTCTGCCCACCCCTTACTGCCGTTCGGCTTTTGCAGGTTTTCCTTTAATTCGAGATAGGAACTTTCGGCGGCTTCAAGCTCGACCAACGCGTGAAGGTCTTCCAAGGCCCACTCATCACTAGGCTTGCTTAAGATATCTTGCACAGATGACATTGATCGTCCTTTTACGAACACGAGAACTACTAATCTTCGGTTGTATTGTATATTGACTTAAAGTCTTCCGAATTGATACGACCGTCCAGAGACGGAAGGGGATTGGCATGACAACCGAAGAATTGGAGGAAATTCTCGAAGGTGCTGAAGAGATTGATTCCTTAGAATTCAAGCAAGCAATGACCTGGAGCAAAAATTCTCTCGTAAAAGATATACTGGCAATGGCCAATATCGAAAATGGAGGGCGTATAATTTTTGGCGTCACCGACGATTTTCAGCGACAAGGGCTCACCGAAGAACAAATTGCATCATTCGACCTTGATACGATGCGGGACCACGTTGGTGAGTTTGCTGATCCGTACGTCCGGTTCTCTAAAGCAATTGTGGAAGATGTCGGTGGGCGGAAATACGTAGTTGTCGACGTCGCGCCCTTCGACGACGTGCCAGTGATTTGCAGGAGAGATGGTGCAGAGGTTGTGAAGGGCGCGATATACTATCGGAGCAGAACGCGACGGCCGCAAAGCGCAATGATCTCAAATTCCGGAGAAATGCGCGACCTTATAGATATCGCTGTAGTCCGAAGAGCTAGGCGAAACCAACGGATCGGCCTGGCCGTCCGCCTTGAGCCTGGGTACAATTTTGATGCCGAGTTGGGGGGACTCTAATGCAAGAAGCGCTCATTGAGCGGATTAGGGGTTTAGGTCACACGCGGCTGCTAATTCGTCCCCTAGCTGCGCCCGAGCACTTCCTGACACTGCAGGAGTGCCATTCGATTGTTGAGAAAAGCGCGGTGCTCCTTAGAGGATGGGATCTACCCCATATTCACAAGCGGGGAAATGACGCCAACGGTGCCCGCGAAAATGTCGGGGAATTTGCACAGCACTGGACAACTTGGGACTATCATGTCGAATTCTGGCGCATGTATCGGAGTACTCAGTTCCTCCACTACAAGGTGTATAGGGAGGATTTACGCGAAAATCTTCCAGGAAAACCTGACGCACCATTTCTTGAAGTTGGCTGGACAATCTTTTTCTTTACGGAGGTTTTAGAGTTCTTATCGAGACTTGTTCGAGAAGGCTTATACGGCCAAGGCTGCGAGCTAACAGTGACATTCTCTTCTACGGAGGCAAGACGCCTTTGGATCGGCGATGGAAGAAGAATGGGATTTTCCCACCCTCGCGAGACTCATGCACCTTGCTTGGTCGTACACCGAAAACTCACGTCAAATGAGGTGCTCGCTGGTGCGAAAGACATTTCCCTAGACATGCTAATCGAGTTTTTCCAACATTTCGGTTGGGAACCTGGGCCAGAACAGATTCGGATCGACCAAGAGCGGCTGCTAAACCGGCAACTTGGCTAGTCAGAACGCAGTGGTCACGGTTTCCGTATCTGGACCCGTTCAGTCTGGCAGGTATGCCTGCTGAAGGTCAGTCGCTAGCTTTCCAAAATAGTTGGCAAGCTTCATCGCTGCGATTGGAGCTCGTTCGACATTCTCAAGTGAGATACGCACCACATCAACCGTATGGTCTAAATCCGTAGGATTGACTTTACTCAGTGTCAAAATCCCCAATTTAACGTCAAACTCATTAAGTGTGCCATGCGCGAACGCGTCACGCGCTTCTTTTGTTCGATAAAGCAAGTCAATCATCGATCCAAGCTCGCAATTAAATCCTTTCAGTTCAGGGACACGTTCAAATATCTTCTTACAGTACTTTATTTTATCCTTCAGTCCGAAGGGCCGCTTTACCTTCAATCCGGCCTTTCCTACAAGTGGAGCACTAATTTCAGAGATTGCAGCCAAATACTGCTCAATGAAAGTGAAGCAGATTATCAGCACTCCTACTTGAGGAGCGATTTTTGCAACAATTTCCTCAGTAACATTATGATTGGAAATTTCTAAATTCATTGCGCCGTCCGGCTCCGACCGAATTCAATCACACTTGAGAACACTAGCGTGATGCAACTTGGATTGCATGTAGTTTATTCACAACACGCAATGGCTTTCCTGAAGGTACAAGCCCTGTTTCTGTTTGGCATAAGCATCTAAGCTCATGCGATTGAAGACACTTTGCTAGCATGACTGGGTCAGCAAATTTACCGACCCCCGAATCAGCGGCCATCCGCCAGCGCTTACGCCACTGGGCAAGGGTTGGGCGCCGTGCATAAAGGAATCAACAGCGGCCCTCAACCGAGCTAAGGGAATGATAATGTTCCAACCGAGAACATTTTTTTACTCTTCCTGTGTCGCGTCCTTGTCGCATGGATCAGCGGGAACTGCTTGCGAATGCCCGTAAATCAGGCGAAATCAAGCGCAACATGAATTTTGCATCCCGGCTTCCGGGTAGGCCTCTTTTGTAGGCAAGAGTTTGACTTTGTTGAGCTTTTTTTGGCTGGGGAACCTGGATTCGAACCAAGATTAACGGAGTCAGAGTCCGTCGTTCTACCGTTGAACTATTCCCCAACGCTGGAGCGCGTTTGCGTCGCCTTCGGTGAAGCGGCTTATAAACAAAAAAAATCGCGCTTGCAAATACCCGAAATCAAAAAACTTCGATTTTTCTGGGGGGCAAGCTGCCAGTCAAATGAAAAGCTTGGGATTTTCGGAGTGAAGGGGTGGTGGGAGGTCGATTTTTCGTTTGCGCTGCCGGCAGGCGCGCGGCATCTTCGGCGGTCTTTGGCAGTGTGCGGGTTTGGGTTATGGAAAGCGACGTCATCGTCCTGGGTGCGGGCATCATCGGCGTGTCGGCCGCCATCCATCTGGCAAGGCGCGGGCGGCAGGTGGTACTGATCGACCGGCGTCCGCCCGGCGAGGAAACCTCCTTCGGCAATGCCGGGCTGATCCAGCGCGAAGGCGTGGTGCCTTATGGTTTTCCGCAGCAGTTCGGCCTCCTCATGCGGTATGCGCTGAACAAACGGGTGGACGCCTCGTTCCATTGGCGCGCCCTGCCCTCGCAGGCAGCCTTCCTCGCCCGCTACTGGTGGCATTCGAATGCCGGCCGGCACCAGAAGATTTCGGCGGCCTATGCGCCGCTGATCGCCCATTCGATCAGCGAGCACGCCGATCTCATCGCGGCCGCCGGCGCCGGCAACCTGATCGCCAGGAACGGCTGGCAGGAGGTGTTTCGCAGCCAGGCAGTCATGGATGCCGAGTTTGCCGAAGCCGAGCGGCTGCAGAAACGTCATGGCGTCAGCCACCGGCAGCTTTCGGCGCAGGATCTTGCCCGCGGCGAACCGTTCATGTCAGGGCCTTTCGTCGGCGGGCTGCACTGGAGCGATCCCTGGTCGGTGCGCGATCCGCATGCCCTGACCATGGCCTATATCGGCTATTTCGAAAAACTCGGCGGGCGTTTCGTCACCGGGGATGCCGCCTCGCTTTCCGCGGACGGGTCGGGCTGGCGGGTGCAGACAGCGGATGGGCCGGTCTCGGCGCGGGATGCCGTGATCGCGCTCGGCCCCTGGTCGGACATGGTGACGCGGCGGCTCGGCTACCGGTTTCCGCTCGGCGTCAAGCGCGGTTACCACATGCATTACAGGCCGGAGAACGGCGCGACGCTGAACAACTGGACGCTCGACAAGGAAACCGGCTACCTGCTGGCGCCGATGAACCGCGGCATCAGGCTGACCACCGGTGCCGAATTCACCGGGCGCGACGCGCCGAAGACGCCGGTGCAACTCGACCGCGCCGAAGCCGTGGCGCGCCGCATCTTCCCGCTCGGCGAGCGGCTGGACCCCGAACCCTGGATGGGCGCCCGCCCCTGCACGCCCGACATGATGCCGATCATCGGCAAGGCGCCGCGCCATGCCGGGCTGTGGTTCGGTTTCGGGCATGCCCATCACGGGCTGACGCTCGGGCCGGTGACCGGCCGGCTGCTGGCCGAGGCGATGACCGGCGAAGCAGTGCTGATGGATATCTCGGCCTATGCCCCCGAACGTTTCAGGCCGTGATCGCGGCGCCGCGGCGCGATGCGCACCGTGATCGCCACTATTATATTGACGAAAACATTCATGTTTTATAAGCCGCCCTCAAGAGATCGCCGCGATCCCGAGAGGTCATGATGCACACTACGCTCCTGAAGACGGATACCGAGCCGGCGCAAACCGCATTTTCGACGCATGGCGTCAGTTTTTCCGTCGAGGGGCGTATGCTGGTCCATCCGCTCGATGTGGCGTTCCGGGCCGGCGAGATGTCGGCGCTGGTCGGGCATAATGGATCGGGCAAATCGACGCTTCTGAAGATGCTGGCGCGGCAGATCAAGCCGACGGCCGGCACGGTGCGTTTCGACGGCAGCGATATCGCCGCGATGCCGGCGCGCGCCTTTGCCCGGTCGATTGCCTACTTGCCGCAGGATACCTCGGCGGCTTCGGGCATGACGGTGCGCGAACTGGTGGCCTGCGGCCGGTATCCCTGGCATGGCGCGCTTGGCCGGTTTTCGGAAACGGACCGGGAAAAGACCGAGGAAGCGCTGAAACTCACCCATGTCGACAGTTTTGCCGACCGTATGGTCGATACGCTGTCCGGCGGCGAAAGGCAGCGCGTGTGGATCGCCATGCTGGTGGCGCAGGACAGCCGCTGCCTGCTGCTCGACGAACCCACATCGGCGCTCGACATCGCCCACCAGATCGACGTGCTGTCGCTGATCCGGCAATTGTCGCACAGCAAGGGGCTGAGCGTGGTGATCGTGCTGCACGACATCAACATGGCGGCTCGGTTCTGCGACCACATCCATGCGCTGAAGGCCGGGCGGCTGATCGCCGCCGGCGATCCGCAGTCGCTGCTCAATGCCGATACGCTGAAGGATATCTACGGTATCGACATGGATGTAACCGAACATCCGGTGCTGAAGACGCCGCTTGCCTATGTCGTCTAAGACCAGGTTTCGGTCGACGGGGATCACCCGCCGTGGCCTGCTCGGCGGGCTGGCGGGCGGATTGCTGCTACCGCGCATGGCATCGGCTGGCGTGGCGCCGACCGGCCCCGTCGTCGCACTGGAATACGGTATCGCCTCGACGATGCTGACGCTCGGCGCCGTGCCGGCGGCGGTCGCCTCCCTCGACGGCTGGCAGAAATGGGTGGTCGAGCCGGCCATGCCGCCAGAGGTCGTCGATCTCGGCAGCGCCTGGGAGGTCAATCTTGAAATTCTCGCCGGCATGCGGCCGGAGCTGATCCTGACGACACCCTTTCTCGCCTTCCTGAGGCCGAAACTGGAACCGATCGCCCCCATCGTCAGCATCGACGTCTATGGCGCCGGCGGCGGCGACGCGCTGGAGCGGGCGATCGACGAAACGGTGAAGCTCGGCGATATTCTCGGGCATCAACAGCAGGCGGCGGCATTCCTCGGCGAAGCACAAGCGCTGTTTGAGGATTGTGCCACGCGCATCCGGCGGCTGCGGCCCGGACCGATCGCGGTGGTGAGTTTTACCGACCAGCGGCATGCGCGCATTCACGGCCGGCCGGGCCTCTATCACAGCGTCATGCAGCGCATCGGCGTCGAAAACGCCTGGACGGTCGAGACGAACATGTGGGGCTTCCAGACCATCGGCATCGAGGAACTGGGGCGCCTGCAGGCAGACAGGACGCGCCTCGTTGTCATGGAGCCGCTGCCACCCGACGTGCCGGCGGCGCTGGAGCGCAGCACCCTGTGGCAGAGCCTGCCCTTCGTGCGGCAGAAACAGGTCTCGACCATGCCGGCCGTGCTGCTGTTCGGCATGGTGGAGGAGGCGCGGCGCTTCGCCCGGCTGCTGACAGAACATCTGGAGAGGCTCGCATGACGGCGCGGTCGCTTTCCCTGCCTGCGGGCGGTTTTGGCGCACCGGCTATCGTATTGCTGCTGACTGCTGCGGCGGCGTTTCTCGCCTGGCAGAATGCCGCGCCTTCGCTTGCCGCCTGGGGCAATGCGCCGGCGGAGTACGATCCGGCGCGCATGCTGCTGCTTTACTCGACACTGCCGCGCATGGCCACGGCGCTGATCTGCGGCGCGGCGCTGGCGCTGTCGGGCACGCTGTTCCAGCAGGTGCTGCGCAATCCGCTTGCCTCGCCGACGACGCTCGGCGTTTCCGCCGGCGCCAGCCTTGCCCTGTCGCTCGGCGTGCTGTTTGCGCCGGCGCTGATCGGCATCGGCCGCGATCTGGTAGCGCTTGCCGGCAGCGCGGCGGCAACGGCGCTGATCTTTGCGCTCGGCGCGCGCCGCGGCTTCTCGCCGTTCTCGCTGGTGCTGTCGGGGCTGGTGGTCAGCCTGTGGTGCGGGGCGTTTTCCTCGATCCTCATCCTGCTCAACGACCGCTACATGGTCAGCCTGTTCATCTGGGGTGCCGGCTCGCTGGCGCAGCAAAGCTGGGACATCCCGCTCGGCCTGCTGCCGCGCATCGGCCTGCTGGCCGTGCTGGCCGTCGCCATGGCGCGGCCGATGGCGCTCCTGGAGATCGGTGAAAACAGCGCCGGGGCGCTGGGCCTCTCGGTGTCGCAGCTGCGGCTGGCGGCGGTGGCCGTCGCCGTCGGCCTGGCCGGCTTCGTGGTCAGCGCCGTCGGCGTCATCGGCTTCATCGGCCTGGTCGCGCCGGCGATCACACGGCTGGCGGGCGCGCGGCGGGTGTCGAGCCAGCTTCTGTGGTCGCCGCTGATCGGCGCCGCCCTGCTGTGGTTCACCGACGAATCGGTGAAGGCGATGGCGGGTGTGGTCTCGGATTTCCTGCCGACCGGCGCGGTCACCGCCGTCTTCGGCTCGCCGCTTCTCCTGCTCCTGTTGCCGCGGCTGAAGGCCATGCACCGCAGCGTGCCGGAGGCGCGCAAACCGCTGCCGCCGCTGATCACGCCTTCGTCGCGCAACCTGATCCTGGTTTTCGCCGTCTTTGCCGTGCTGCTTGCCGGCGCTCTGTTCTTCGGCCGCACGCCGGACGGGCGCTGGACCTGGCTCGGCGCCGCGGAATGGGATGCGGTGCTGCCGATGCGGGCGCCGCGGGTGTTTGCGGCGCTTGGCGCCGGCGCCATGCTGGCGGTGGCCGGCACGATCCTGCAGCGGCTGACCAACAACGACATGGCAAGCCCGGAAGTGCTCGGCGTCAGCGCCGGCGCGACCATCGGCGTTGCTATCTCGCTGTTCGTTTTCGTCTCGCCGGCGCTCGGTGTGCAGATCGGCTTCGCGGCGGTCGGCGCCGTCGTCATCATCGCCGTCATCTTCGTTCTCGGCATGCGGTCCGGCTTTGCGCCCGAGCGGGTGCTGCTCGCCGGCATCGCGCTCGGCGCCATGCTGGATGCCTTCATCGGCGTTCTGGCGGCAAGCGGCGATCCGCGGGCGCTGACGCTGATCCGCTGGATGGGCGGCTCCACCTACAGCGTCGATGCCGAAAGCGCGACGACGGTGTGTGTGCTGGCCGTGGTTTTCATTCTGCTTGCGCTGGCCACGCGGCGCTGGCTCGACCTGCTGCCGCTGGGTGCCGTCGCCGCCCGAGAACTCGGCATCCCGGTCTCGTCGGCGCGGGGCCTGCTGTTTTTGCTGGCCGCCGTACTCAGCGCCGGGGCAACGCTGGTGGTCGGGCCGTTGAGCTTCGTCGGGCTGATGGCGCCGCACCTCTCGCGGGAGGCCGGGCTGACGCGGGCATTGCCGCAGCTTCTCGGCGCAGCCCTTGCCGGCGGCGGCCTGATGGTACTGGCGGATTGGGGCGGGCGCATGATGGCCTTTCCCTACCAGATGCCGGCAGGCCTGGTTTCGGCGCTCGTCGGCGCACCCTTCCTGATCTTCCTGCTGCTGCGGCGGCGCGCCTGATACGCCGGGTCGCCGTTATTCCCGCACCACCGCGGCCTGCGCCTCGACTTCGAGGAAACGCGTGCGGCCGAGATGGCCGGCGCCATCCTGGATGTCGGCGGTAATCGCCAGCTTCAGCGCCTCGGCATTCCCGTTGCGGATGGCCTCCAGCGCCTCGGCGTGCCGGTCGACGCGGTAGCTTTCATGCAGGTTCTCGGTGGCCTCGCGCATGAAGGGGCCGAGCCGCAGCCAGATCGATTCGATCAGCGGCACCAGGACAGTGGACGAATGCACCTCGTAGAGGCAGCGATGGAAGGCGAAGTTGCGCTCGATGCCGAGCTCGATATTGCCGGCGGAATAGGCCTCGTCGATTTCCGTGTCGAGCTGCTGCAGGCGGGCGAGCCGGATATAGTCGATATGCGGCAGGGCGCGTTCGGCGGCAATGGTTTCGAGCGCGATGCGGGCGGCGATGATTTCGTCGAACTTGCTGGGGTTCATGTCCGGCACCCTCACCCGCCTGTTGTCGAGGTGTTCCAGAGCGCCATCGGCCACGAGACGGTGTAACGCCTCGCGCACCGGCATGGCGCTGACGGCAAGCATGTCGGCAATGCCATGGATCGTCACCGGCTGCCCCGGCGGGAAGCCACCCGTCATAATGGCATGCCTGAGGCTGCGATACACCCACTGCTTGACGGATTCGGAAGACAACCGGTCCTCGGACGCCCACATTCTCTTTTCCCCCGACGGCAGTCTCTCTCCCCTGCGAAATAACCAGTGCCGATGCAGGAATTTCCACCGCATTCGGCTCTTGCCATGCTAGACTGAGCCTGTCATCTTTTTGATCAACATTACGCCATGCACAAAAAATAACCCTTTTCAATTTGATCAAACCATGATTTGATATGATCAAATTCAAGATGAGTGTAGAGCCGGATAACATTCTGTCAACAGAGGATCGGCCGGGCCGGACGACCGCCCAAACAGTCCATCCGGCGCAAAACAGGGGGAATGGATGGGAAATCAGCCTGCTGGGAAAACCCGCGGCGGTGAGATTGCCATGCAGAACATCGTCAAGGACTTCGGACATTTCCGGGCCGTGAACGATGTGACGCTCAAGATCGCTTCCAATGAATTCTTCACGCTTCTCGGGCCGTCCGGCTGCGGAAAGACGACGCTTCTGCGTATGATCGCCGGCTTCGAGATGCCGACGAAGGGCAGTATCCTGCTCGATGGCGCCGGGATCGCCTCGCTTCCGCCGAACCAGCGGCCGATCAACACCGTCTTCCAGAACTACGCGCTCTTCCCGCACATGACCGTCGCCGACAATATCGGCTTCGGGCTGAAGATGCTGGGACGACCGAAGGCGGAAATCGAGAAGACCGTCGCGGACATGATCCGCCTCGTCCGCCTGGACGGGCGTGAAAAGAACCTCGTCACCCAGCTGTCGGGCGGCCAGCAGCAGCGTGTGGCGCTTGCCCGCGCACTGGCGCCGCAGCCCAAGGTGCTGCTGCTCGACGAACCGCTCTCGGCGCTCGACCTCAAGCTGCGCAAGTCGATGCAGATCGAACTGAAGCGGCTGCAGATGGAAACCGGCATCACCTTCGTCTTCGTCACCCACGACCAGGAAGAAGCACTGACCATGTCCGACCGCATCGCGGTGATGTCGGAAGGCCAGGTGCGCCAGATCGGCTCGCCCTGGGAGATCTACGACCGCCCGGCCGAACGTTTCGTCGCCGACTTCATCGGCGAGACCAACTTCCTCACCGCCGAGGTGGTGTCCGTCTCGGGAGACCGGGCCCGTGTGCGGCTCGCCTCCGGCGCCGAAATCCCGGCAAGCTTCCCGGCCAATACGACGCCGAGCGGCAAGGTGACGGTGGTGGTCCGTCCGGAACATGCCAGGGCCGCGCCGGTTTCCGGGGCGTCGGTGCTGCGCGGCACGATCCACGACATCGTCTATCTCGGCACGGACACCCACCTGCATGTCGTGCTGGAAGACGGTACACCCTTCATGGTGCGCCAGCAGAACGCCCGCAGTGGCCCGTGCGGCTACGACAAGGGCGAGACGCTCGGCATCGAATTGAGCGACGACGTCGCGCAGATTCTGAGGGACTGAGATGGCCATCAGCCCAGCAGAAGCAAGCGAAATTGTCCGTAAGAAAGACATCCGCAGCCGCTGGCTGCTCAGCGCGCCGGCGCTGATCCTCATTGCCGTCGCCGGTGTCGGGCCGCTTTTGATCGTCGTGGTGTATTCCTTCCTGGCACCGGGCAATTATGGCGACGTCAAGTGGGAGTTCTCCACCGAGGCCTGGTTCAACGTTCTCCTGAGCCGCGACATCTTCGACGACACCGTCACCCTCGCCGACGCCCACCTTTCGATCTTCCTGCGCAGCATCCAGCTGGCAATCGTCACCACGGTGCTGTGCGTCGTCTTCGGCTTTCCGACCGCCTATTTCATCGCGACGCGGCCGATCCACACACGCCAGATCTGGCTGTTCCTGATCACCATCCCCTTCTGGACGAACATGCTGATCCGGGCCTTCGCCATCCAGGAGGTGATCCGCAACGAAGGCATCGTCAACTCGCTGCTGATGGGGCTTGGCCTCATCGCCGCGCCGATACCGATGATGTTCAGCGATTTCGCCATCCTGGTCGGCATGACCTACGTCTTTCTGCCGCTGATGGTGTTGCCGCTCTATGCCAGCATCGACAAGCTGGATTTCCGGCTGATCGAGGCGGCCTACGATCTCTATGCCAGCCGCTTCAACGTGCTGATGCGGGTGATCGTGCCCCTGGTGAAGCCGGGCCTGATCGCCGGCTCGATCCTCGTCTTCATTCCCGCGCTCTCCTCCTACGTCATTCCGCGTGTTCTCGGCGGCGGCAAGAACCTGATGATCGGCAACCTGATCGAACTGCAGTTCGGCCAGGGCCGCAACTGGCCGCTCGGCGCCTCGCTGTCGGTGACGCTCGTCATCATCGTGTTGTTCGCCATGCTCTATTATGTGCGCAACGCCAGCCGGTCAGGAGGCACCCATGGCTAGGCAGTTCTCCGTCAAACGCCTTCCCGGCTTCTCCACGATCGCCATGATCTGCTTCATCGGCCTCTACATGCCGATCGTCACCCTGGTGGTCTACGCCTTCAATGCCGGCACCTCCATTGCGGTCTGGGAAGGGTTTTCGCTGCGCTGGTTCTACAGCGCCTGGAACAACACCCAGGTGGTCGATGCGTCGATCCGCTCGCTGCAGATCGCCTTCTGCGCCGCGATCGTCGCCACCGTCGTCGCCACCATGGCGGCGATCGCAACGACGCGGACGGCGCAATATCGCGGCCTGACCTTCAAATACGCCTTCATCAACCTGCCGCTGCTGGTGCCGGAAATCGTCACGGCCGTGGCGCTCCTGATCTTCTTCTCGCAGATCAAGGTCTATACCGGTTATTCCGGCCTCGGCTACCTGATCGCCGCCCACGCCGCCTTCTGCATCCCCTTCGCCTACCTGCCGATCCGGGCGCGCCTGGAAAGCATGGACCTGACGCTGGAGCGCGCCGCCGCCGATCTCTACGCCACGCCGTTCCAGGCGTTCCGCTATGTGACGCTGCCGCTGCTGTGGCCCGGCATCCTCGCCGGCATGATACTCGGCTTCGTCATTTCGCTGGATGACGTGGTCATCACCGAATTCGTCAAATCTGGCGGGCAGGATACCCTGCCGACCTATATGCTCGGGCAGTTGCGCCGTGTCGTGACACCTGAAATGAATGCGATCTCGACAGTGTTTCTGCTGCTGTCGTTTGCCATCGTGACAATCTTCTTCTTCCTCAGCAGAAACGAAAAAACATCATAACAGGAGAACATGCATGCAACGGAAACTGGGATTTGCAGCACTTGCGCTGGCGCTGCTCGGCTCGACGGCCATCGCGCATGCGGAAGGCGAGCTGAACATCTATAACTGGGGCAACTACACCAGCCCCGAAATGATCAAGAAGTTCGAAGACACCTTCAAGGTGAAGGTGACCGTCACCGACTACGATTCGAACGATACCGCGCTTGCCAAGATCCGCCAGGGCGGTCACGGCTTCGACATCGTCGTGCCGTCGGCAAGCGTCATGCCGATCTGGATTTCCGAAGGGCTGCTGCTCGAGTCGCGCCCCGACCAGATGGAAAACTTCAAGAACGTCGATCCGCAGTGGGTGGACGTTCCCTTCGATCCGGGCCGCCACTATTCGGTTCCGTGGCAGTGGGGCACGACCGGCGTGACCGTCAACAAGTCGGCCTATGCCGGTGACATCAACACCTCCGCGATCTTCCTCGACCCGCCGGCGGAACTGGTCGGCAAGGTCAACGTCGTTCCGGAAATGTCCGACGTCATGCACATGGCCGTCACCTATGCCGGTGGCGAACCCTGCACGGGCGACAAGGCAATCCTCAAGAAGACACGCGACATCCTGATCGCCGCCAAGCCGAAGTGGGCCTCGATGGCCTATGGCAACGTCGAGCAATACATCAAGAACGACCTGATGGCCGGCGTCAACTGGAACGGCGCCTCCTTCCGTGCCCGTCTCGGCAACAAGGATGTCGCCTACGGCTATCCGAAGGAAGGCTACCCGATCTGGATGGACAACGCCTCCATCGTCAAGGACGCCAAGAACGTCGACAACGCCAAGCTGTTCCTCAACTTCATCATGGACCCGGAAAATGCCGGCATGATCTCGACCTTCGCCCGCTACGCCAACGGCATCAAGGGCTCCGACGCCTTCATGCCCGCCGACATGAAGGGTGCGCCGGAAATCGACATTCCGGAAGAACTGAAGGCTGCCGGCAAGTTCAACCTCGCCTGCGCTCCGGAAATCCAGGAAATCTACACCAAGATCTGGACCGAACTGCAGAAGTAACGGCACCTGCATAATTTCTCAAAGCGGAATCGATTTGAGAATAAAATTATGCAGCACTTTCAAAGTACTACAGCGTCCTTAGCGCGTCTTTAAAGACGCGCGGCGCTGTAGGCCACAAACAGGGACTGCCGAGCGGAGGAGCGCCCTGCTCCTCCGCGCATCGGCGGATGATTTTGATGACCCGTACCTTTTCCGATACGCATGGCTTTGCCCGCGCAGACGTGACGCTCGCTACCTGGCGAACCGCCCCCTACAATGTCTGGGCCTTCCAGAATCTTCGCGACCTCGTTCCGACCGCCGAAATCACCTGCGCCAAGGTCGAGCCCGAAGAGGCAATCGCTCCCGACAGCATTGTCGATGCGCCGATCGACCCCGGCATCGACGGCATTTCCAAGGTCGGCGACTTCCTGCGCCATGCCCATACCGACGGTCTCGTCGTCATGCGCAGCGGCAAGATCGTCGGCGAATATTATGCGCCGCATGCCGACGTGAACCGGCCGCACGTGATCTTTTCGGTCAGCAAATCGCTGACGGCGCTGATATCAGGCATTCTGGAAGGACAGGGCGTCATCGACCCGGACAAGCCGGTGAGCGCCTATATTCCCGAAGCTGCCGGCAGCGCCTATGGCGACGCTACCTACCGCGACGTGCTCGACATGCGCGTCAGCCTCGATTTCGAGGAGGCCTATCTCGATCCGAACGGCGCCTTCGCCCGCTATCGCCGCGCCACCCTGTGGAATCCGCGCGACCCCGGCCTGCCGAACGAGACGCTGCCGGATTTCCTCTTGTCGCTGAAGAAGGCCGACAGGCCGCATGGCGGCAAGTTTACCTATCTTTCCCCCAACTCCGACATGCTCGGCATGCTCTTGGAGCGGATCACCGGCGTGCGTTTCGCCGAGCTGATGTCGGAACTGCTGTGGAAGCCGCTCGGCGCCAGGAACAACGGGTATGTCACCGTCGATGCCGTGGGCAGCCCGCGCACGGCCGGCGGCATCAACGTCACCACCCGCGACCTGGCCCGCGTCGGCGAATTGCTGCGCCAGGGCGGCGCGATCGGCGGCAGGCAGATCGTCAAGCCGGCCTGGATCGCCGACATGACGCAGAACGGCGACCGGCAGGCATGGATCGACGGCGGCAGCCAGTTGCTGGCCAACGGCCGCTACCGCAGCAAGTGGTACCAGACCGGCGAGGCTGACGGCTCCTATTGCGGCATCGGCATCCATGGACAGTGGCTGTGGGTCGATCCGTCCACCGAGACGGTGATCGCCACCGTTTCGTCGCAGCTCATTCCGATCAACGACGCGATGGAGAAGGACACGATCTCCTTCTTCCGCGCCATCGGGCGCCTGGCGCTCTGAAAGACAAGAACGATACGAGGGAACATCATGCAGACCGAAGCGAATTTCATCATCCGCAATGCGCGGATCCTCACTATGGACGAGGCCAAGCCGCGCGCCGAAGCGCTGGCGATCGCCGGCAACAAGATCATCGCCGTCGGCACCGAGGCGGATGTCGCCGCCTTCTCCGGCCCGGACACGATGGTGATCGACGCCGAAGGCAAGAGCGTGCTGCCGGGCTTCAACGATGCGCATGTGCACATCTTCGGCGGCTCGGTGGAGCTTTCGGAACTGTCGCTGTTCCGCGTCAAGGGGTTTGACGCGCTGAAGAAGGCAGTTCTCGACTATGCCGCCGCCAACCCCGACCTGGCGCTGATCGTGGCGCAGTCGGCCGACTACACGATCATTTCCGACGAGGAACGCGTCACCCGCCATCATCTCGACCGCATCCTGCCCGACCGGCCGTTGCTGATGTTTGCCCCCGACCACCACATCGCCTGGGCCAACACCATCGCGCTTGAGAAGGCCGGCATCCTGCATGGCCGCGACGTCGGCGTCGGCAACGAGATCGTCATGGGCGAGGACGGGCTGGCCAATGGCGAGCTGCGCGAATCGAACGCCATCCGCCCGGTTTCCACCATGGGCAAGACCGGCGCGCGCGAAATGCTCGGCGTCGGCACCGGCGGCGAGCCGGAAAACGTGACGGCGGAAGACCGGGCCAACGATATCGCCGTTCTGAAAGAGGGCCTCGCCTATTGCGCCTCGCTCGGCATCACCTCGATCCAGAACATGGACGGCAATCTCTACCAGCTGGAACTGATCGACGAGATCGAGAAGGAAGGCGCCCTGCCGGTGCGCGTGCGCATTCCTTTCCACATGAAGAACTTCATGCCGCTCTCCGACCTGGAAGACAAGGCAGCCACCTGGCGCGCCCGCTTCAACACCGACCGGCTGCGCAGCGATTTCGTCAAGATGTTCGTGGACGGCGTGACCGAAGGCGAGACGGCCGTGTTCGTCGACGATTACAGCCACAAGCCGGGCTGGAAGGGCGAGGCGCTGTTCACCCAGGAGCATTTCGACAGCATCACCACCGCCGCCGACAAGCTCGGCCTGCAGATCGCCGTGCATGCCATCGGCGACGGCGCGGTGCGCATGGTTCTCGACGGTTACGAAGCCGCCGCCAAGGCGAACGGCAAGCGCGACAGCCGCAACCGCATCGAGCATATCGAGGTGGTGCATCCCGACGACATCAAGCGGTTCGCCGAACTCGGCACCGTCGCCTCGATGCAGCCGACGCATCCGCCGGGCTGCGCCGGCCTGCCGACGGAGCCCTACCTCACCTATATCGGCGAAGAGCGCTGGCCCTATGCCTTCGCCTGGCGGACGCTGGTCGATGCCGGTGCCAAGATCGTTTTTGCCACCGACTGGCCGGTTTCGCCGCTGGCGCCGATGAACTGCATCGAATCGGCCATGACCCGCGGCGTCTGGAAGGAAGGCATGAAGGACGAGCGCCTGAGCTTGCATGAAACGCTGGCAGCCTATACCAAGGGCGGCGCCTATGTGGAGTTCATGGAAGACCGCAAGGGCACGCTGAAGGTCGGTTATCTCGCCGACATGGTGATCCTCGACGCCGATGTCGAGGCGACGGCCTTCGACAAACTGGCAGCGGTTCGTCCGGTCAAGACGATCTGCGACGGCAAGATCACTTACGAAGCATGAGGAAGAACCGCCCGGCAAGGCGGTGAAGGCATAAGCATGATACGGTTTCTGATCTACAACGAAGAGACGGGCTATCGTTAGCGACGACCTTTTTCGCGCGGACGCGTCTGCGTCCGCGACTGCAGGCCAGAACATTTCATCAATTTGGTGCCTTATGGACAATATGACCTATGCGCAGGATTTCCTGCGTGAGAACCCGGATATCGAAGTTCTCGAAGCCTTCGTGATCGACGTCAACGGCGTGCCGCGCGGCAAATGGATCCCGCGCGAACGCGCCCTCGACGTGCTGACCAAGGGCATGGCGATCCCCCGTTCCGTCTATGCCCTCGACGTCTGGGGCCGCGACGTCAATACCGCCGGCCTTGCGGAAGGAACCGGCGACCCGGACGGTATCTGCTTCCCCGTTCCCGAAACCCTGTCGCGCGTCACCTGGCTCAACCGGCCGACGGCGCAGGTCATGCTCGCCATGCACAATGCCGATGGCAGCCGCTTCTTCGCCGATCCGCGCCAGACGCTGGCCGACGTGCTGGATCGCTACAAGAAAGTGGGGCTGACGCCCGTCGTCGCCACGGAGCTGGAATTCTACCTGATCGACCCGGTGCGCTCGGCGCTCGATCCGGTTCGTCCGCCGAATTCGCGCGAGGGCCGCTGGCATACCGGCCAGACGCAGGTCCTGTCGATCTCCGAGCTGCAGGATTTCGAGGAGGTGTTCCACGACATCTCGATCGCCTGCAAGGCGCAGAAGGTCGCCGCCGATACGACGCTGCGCGAAAACGGCCCCGGCCAGTATGAAATCAACCTCAACCACGTGCCGGATGCGCTGCAGGCGGCGGACTATGCCGTGCTGCTGAAACGCATCGTCAAGGGTGTGGCCCGCAAGCACGATCTCGACGCCACTTTCATGGCCAAGCCCTACGGCCGGCAGGCCGGCAGCGGCATGCACGTGCATTTCTCCGTTCTCGACGAAAACGGCCGCAACATCTATGTCGGCGAGGACGGGCCGGCCGATACGCTGATGCATTCCGTCGGCGGGCTTCTGGCCAACATGGGCGAGAGCATGGCGGTATTTGCGCCGCACGCCAATTCCTATCGCCGGCTGCGGCCGAGCGAACATGCGCCCACCTATGCCTCCTGGGGTTTCGACAACCGTTCCGCCGCCGTGCGCGTCATTACGGCCTCCAAGCCGGCGACCCGCATCGAGCACCGCGTCGCCGGCTCCGATACCAACCCCTATCTGGTGCTTGCCATGATCCTCAATGCGGCGCTGACCGGCATGAAGGAAAAGCTGCAGCCGGGCGGCGCCATCACCGGCGACGAGCACGCCATCAACCACGAACCGCTGCCGACCAACTGGGACTACGCCCTGCAGCGTTTCGCCAAATCCAGCTTCGCCTATGCAACGCTCGGCCAGAAATACCGCGCGCTCTACACCGCCTGCAAGCAGCAGGAGCTTTCGGAATTCTCGCTGCGCGTCACCGACGTCGAATATGACGCATATATCAGGATCGTCTGACATGACCGCCAAGCTTTCCTCCGCCAGCACCAACCCCGGCCACGCCGCTTCCTGGTATGCCGCAAGCGCCAGGGATCAGAAGATCCGGCCGATGCTCGAAGGCGAGATCGAGGCGGATGTCTGCATCATCGGCGCCGGCTTCACCGGCATATCCGCCGCCCTGGAACTGGTTGAGCGCGGCTATTCCGTCGCCGTGGTCGAGGCGGTGCGCATCGGCTTCGGCGCGTCGGGACGCAACGGCGGCCAGATCGTCAACGGCTACAGCCGCGACCTGGAGACCATCGCCGGGCGCTACGGCCGCGACAAGGCGGTGAAGCTCGGCGCCATGTCGCTGGAAGGCGGCGAGATCATCCGCGGCCGCATTGCCAAATACGCCATCGACTGCGACCTCGTGCATGGCGGCTTCTTCGCCGCCTTCACGCCGAAGCAAGTGCGCGAGATGGAGGCCCACAAGGCCCATTGGGAAAAGCACGGCCATGGCGGGCTGGAGATGGTCTCCAGGGCCGATGTCGGCACATACGTGAAGGCCGACCGCTATGTCGGCGGCATGATCGACAGGCTCGGCGGCCATATCCATCCGCTCGATCTCGTGCTCGGCGAAGCCGCCGCCGTGGAAAACCAAGGCGGCCGGATCTTCGAAAACTCCCGCGTCGAATCCGTCGGCATGGGCGCCCATCCAATCGTCCGCACCGAGCGCGGCGCGGTGAAGGCGAAATATGTGCTGGTGTGCGGCAATGCCTATCTCGGCAAGCTCTTGCCGCAGATCGGCGACCGGATGATGCCGGTTTCCAGCCAGGTGATGGCGACGGAACCGCTGCCGAAGGAGCTGATCGAAGGCCTGCTGCCGGCCAACTACTGCGTCGAGGACGCCAATTACGTGCTCGACTACTATCGCCGCACCGCCGACAACCGGCTGCTCTACGGCGGCGGCATCGGTTATGGCGGCCAGGACCCGGCAAACCTCACCGGCGTCATTCGCCCCAACATGCTGAAGACCTTCCCGCAGCTCGAAAACGTCAAGATCGACTATGCCTGGAGCGGCAATTTCGCGCTGACCCTGACGCGCATCCCGCATATGGGCCGGCTCGCCGACAATGTCTATTTCTCGCATGGCGACAGCGGCCACGGGGTCACCACCACGCATCTGCTCGGCAAGATCCTCGGCGAGGCGGTGGCCGGCCACGCGGAACGCTTCGACATATGGAGCTCGCTGCCAAACTACCCCTTCCCCGGCGGCAAGACATTCCGCGTGCCGCTGACCATGCTCGGCGCCTGGTGGTACGGCATGCGCGACAAGCTCGGCATCTGAACTCCCTTTCTCCCCAGCGGGGAGAAGGCGGCAGACGGCGCCCTTTCATTCCATAGGCAATCGGCCGTCGCTCGCCCTTGCTACTCCCCGGAATTACCCCTAGTTCAAGCAACAGGGATACGGGGTGGAGACTTCATGACCGCAGCGTTGAAATTGGCGCGCACGATAGCAACTGCGGCAATGGTTTCCGCTGCCTCTGTCGTGCTGTCCGCAACGGCCGCGCCGCGCGACATCACCATCGCCGAACTCTACGATTTCTGCCGCACGCCGGTCTTTGCCGAAGCGTTGCGCAAGGCGGAACGTTTCGGCTGGCCGCGCATGAGCGAGGCCAAGCTCGAAAACTGGCGCGCTTCGTTTCTCGATTATCTCGGCGGTCCGGTGGAGGTTTCCGGCTGGCAGCGGGGCGAGGACGGCAAATCCGACGCGCTGTCCTTCTGGATCGCCCACGGCGCCAACGGCCACCGTGCCTGCGTCTACGCCACCCATGACGGCCGGGCGCTGGAAAAGGCGCTGACGGAAACGTTCGGCGCGCCGGATATGGCAGAGGATTCGGAAATCTCCCGCTCCGCCATCTGGACGCGCGACGACGCCGAGATTTCCTTTATGAATGTCGGCACCGCGGCGCAGGTGAATATCTCGTCGCGGCCCTGAGGGCGCGTTCAGGCGTGCAGGGCAAGCCGGGGCCACCCTCTTCTCCCCGCCGGGGAGAAGAGGGAAAGCAGTGCCCGGCAGCTGATCAGTGCTGAATCATCTCATCGACGATCTGCTTGCCGTCGAGCGAGGCCGGATAATAGGTCGGCCAATTCGTCACCTCCTCCAGCAGGGCCGCGCGATCGTTGCCCGAATAGAGATGATAGTGATCGGCCTTCTCCGGCGCGATCTTGTGATCGCTGAACTGGATGAAGCCGGGCGCGTCGGCATCACCGTCGGTTTTCTTGAAAATGAAGCGCACGCCGCGATTTCCCTTCTTGTAGGTCAGGGTTTCGTTGCCGTCCGTAACATATTGTCCCGAAACCGATTTGCCCTGGCGCGTGAAGGTAATTTTGTCGCCGGCAATGACGATGCGATCGACATCGGTCTTATAGCCGGCCGTGTAATAGTCGCGGTATTCCGCCGCACTCTTGTCGCCGCTTTCCGCCTTGTGGGCCCAGACCGGCTCCAGCGTGCCGTCGGTCAGATAGGGATAGACCGACTGCCATTCCCCTTGCCAATCCGAAAGCGGCCGCGCCTTGATCTGATCGTCCTCGAAATAGCCGTGATAGACATCCTTGGCGTTTTCGGAATGCGTATGGTTGTGGGTCTTTTCCGACGCGGCGCTCGCTCCGTTCGTCGTCAAAGACACCGTTGCCAGTGCCAGAACGGCTCCCAGGACAAGACCGGCCCGCCGGCCACCAGACATCTTTTGCATCTTCACCTCGATGGTTGTCGGAAGGCGCATCTTCCAAGATTAGTAATGTAATACCATTACATTGATCGAGATAACGTCGATCACGCCCGCATGCAAGCCCTTTTTCGCATCGCTCGACGATTGGTTAGCTGCGCAGGCCCGGCGCCTCGTGGCCGGTGCGTTCGACATATTCCGTGTAGCCGCCGCCATATTGATGGATGCCATCCGGCGTCAGTTCCAGCACCCGGTTCGACAGGGCTGCGAGGAAATGCCGGTCGTGCGAGACGAACAGCATCGTGCCTTCATATTCCGACAGCGCCTTGATCAGCATTTCCTTGGTGTCGAGGTCGAGGTGGTTTGTGGGCTCGTCGAGCACCAGGAAATTCGGCGGATCGAACAGCATGCGCGCCATCACCAGCCGCGCCTTCTCGCCGCCGGAAAGCACCCGGCATTTCTTCTCGATGTCGTCGCCGGAAAAGCCGAAGCAGCCGGCGAGCGCCCGCAGCGGCGCCTGGCCCGCCTTCGGGAATGCTTCCTCCAGCCATTGCAGGATGGTGGCGTCGCCATCGAGCAGGTCCATCGAGTGCTGGGCGAAATAACCGAGCTTGACGCTGGCGCCGACCGTCACGGTGCCCTGGTCCGGCGCCGCCGTACCGGTGACGAGCTTCAGAAGCGTCGACTTGCCGGCGCCGTTGATGCCCATGATGCACCAGCGCTCCTTGCGGCGGACCATGAAGTCCAGCCCGGAATAGATGCTGCGGCTGCCATAGGCCTTGTGGACGTTCTTGATGTTGACCACGTCTTCGCCCGAGCGCGGCGCCGGCTGGAATTCGAAGGCGACCGTCTGACGCCGGCGCGGCGGCTCGACGCGGTCGATCTTCTCCAGCTTCTTGACGCGGCTCTGCACCTGCGCGGCATGCGAGGCGCGCGCCTTGAAACGCTCGATGAACTTGATTTCCTTGGCAAGCATCGCCTGCTGGCGCTCGAACTGCGCCTGCTGCTGCTTTTCGTTCTGCGCCCGCTGCTGTTCGTAGAAACCGTAGTCGCCGGAATAGACCGTCAGCGATCCGCCGTCGATTTCGATGATGCGGTTGACGATGCGGTTCATGAATTCGCGGTCGTGCGAAGTCATCAGAAGCGCGCCGTCATAACCCTTCAAAAACTGTTCCAGCCAGATCAGGCTTTCGAGATCGAGGTGGTTGCTCGGTTCGTCGAGCAGCATCACGTCCGGACGCATGAGAAGGATGCGGGCGAGCGCCACGCGCATCTTCCAGCCGCCGGACAGTTTTCCGACGTCGCCGTCCATCATTTCCTGGGTAAAGCTCAGGCCGTCCAGCACCTCGCGCGCCCGGCCTTCGAGGCCGTAGCCATCAAGCTCCTCGTAGCGCGCCTGCACTTCGCCATAGCGTTCGATGATCGCATCCATCTCGTCGAGGCGATCGGGATCGACCATGGCGGCTTCGAGCTCGCGCAGCTCGGCGGCGACGGTGCTGACCGGCCCGGCGCCGTCCATGACCGCGGCGACCGCGCTGCGGCCGGACATCTCGCCGACATCCTGGTCGAAATAGCCGATGGTGACGCCCTTGTCGACCGACACCTGGCCTTCGTCCGGCTGCTCCTCGCCGGTGATCATGCGGAACAGCGTCGTCTTGCCGGCGCCGTTCGGGCCGACGAGACCGATCTTCTCGCCCCTGTTGAGCGCCGCCGACGCCTCGATGAAGAGGATGCGGTGGCTGTTCTGCTTGCTGATGTTTTCGATGCGGATCATGTGTCTTCGGCGCCCGGGATTGTTGCGGCGCCCTTATGCCACGAGTCCCAGTCGATGTCGCAGCTTTTCCCGCCACTTTTGTTGCAGTGCGGCAACATGCGGCCGGTCACCTGACGGTGAGACGCCCCGGTTTTGCCGCAATCGAAATCTTCTCCCGCAAAATCCGGGTTTGGGAGTGAATCTTTCTATCATCCTCCGGATGCGCAGTCCCGGATGTCTCGCGCTGCTTTCCACCCGCAGCTATTTTCCGGAGCATCAGAGATTTAGCGAATTTTCCGCGGAGACATCCATGAAACGCCTTCTGCTTATCGGCGCCGCCCTGGCGACCCTCGCCGGCCCGGCTCTTGCCCAGTCGCCGACCACGATCCTCAACGCGTCCTACGACGTCGCCCGCGAGGTCTTCGCCGCCGAGAACGAGGCTTTCGTCAAGCAGCATCCGGGCGTCAAGGTCGACCAGTCGCATGCCGGCACCTCGAAGCAGGCCCGCGCCATCGTCGAGGGCCTCGAAGCCGACGTCGTGACCTTCAACCAGGTAACCGACATCGATTTCCTGGCGAAGAACGGTTTCGTCTCGCCCGACTGGCAGAAAAGCTTCCCCAACAACGCTTCGCCCTTCTATTCCTTCCCGTCCTTCCTGGTGCGCGCCGGCAATCCGAAGAACATCAAGGACTGGGGCGATCTGGCCCGTGACGACGTGAAGATCGTCTTCCCGAACCCGAAGACATCAGGCAACGCCCGCTACACCTATCTGGCAGCCACCGCCTACGCCAAGGAAGCCTTCGACAACGACGAAGCGAAGGTCGAGGAATTCGTCAAGAAGATCTTCGACAACGTGCCGGTGTTCGATACCGGCGGCCGTGCGGCGACGACGACTTTCGTCGAGCGCGAAATCGGCGACGTCATCATCACTTTCGAAGCGGAAACCCGGTCGATCGCCAAGGAATACGGCACCGACAAGTTCGAAAGCGTCGTGCCTTCGGTGAGCCTGCTGGCGGAATTCCCGGTCGCCATCGTCGACAAGGTGGCCGACAAGCGCGGTTCGCGCGACCTGGCCAAGAGCTACCTCGATTTCCTCTACACCGAGGAAGGCCAGCGCATCGCCGCCGAATTCGGCCACCGCGTCCATGATGAAAAGGTCGTTGCCGAATTCAAGGACAAATTCCCGGATATCCGGCTGGTGAAGGTGGACGACGTGTTCGGCGGCTGGAAGAAGATCCAGGAAGAACACTTCGCCTCCGGTGGCATCCTCGACAAGCTCTACGGCGAACGCTGAACCGTAAAGCCGATCGACAGAAACGGACCCCGGCGAGCAAAAACAGCGGGCGTGAAGAATTGGAAACCAGCCGTTATAGTCCACGTCATCCTCCGCCTGCGCCGATGATTTGCCAATATATCGTGAAATCAACGGGTTGCAGATGTTCGGGACAAGCCCGAGCATGACGGAAGAGAGGTTTACGGGCTTTGTCGGTAGCCTGACCCAGCGGCCAAAAGCGCGCTGGGTCTTTGACGTTTGAAAGACATGTGAGAAGGGAAACCCGTTGAAACGCAATGTCCTGCCGGGATTGCCGCTGTCGCTCGGCGTCACGCTGTTTTATGTCGGCCTGATCGTCGTGCTGCCGCTGGCGGCGCTCGTCTTCAAGGCCGCGAGCCTCGGGCCGCAGGATTACTGGGCGATCATTTCTTCGCCGCGCGCCGTGGCGAGCTACCGCGTCACCGCGCTCTCAGCGCTCGCCGCCACCGTCTTCAACCTGTTTTTCGGCCTGGCGCTCGCCTGGGTGCTGACACGCTACCGCTTCCCCGGCTGGCGTTTCGTCGACGCGCTCGTCGACCTGCCTTTCGCCTTGCCGACGGCTGTCGCCGGCATCGCGCTGACGGCGCTGTTTGCCAATAACGGCTGGTTCGGCTCGCTGCTTGCGCCGCTCGGCATCAAGGTCGCCTATACGCCGATCGGCATCATGATCGCCATGTGCTTCACCAGCCTGCCCTTCATCGTCCGCACCGTGCAGCCGGTGCTGGAGGATCTCGATCCGGCGCTCGAAGAGGCGGCGCAATCGCTCGGCGGCAGCGACTGGGCGATCTTCCGCAAGGTTATCCTGCCGCTGCTCACCCCTGCCCTGCTTGCCGGCCTCTCCCTGTCGTTCGCCCGCTCGCTCGGCGAATTCGGCGCCATCATCTTCATCGCCGGCAACAAGCCGATGGAGACGGAAATCACCGCGCTGCTCGTCTTCATCCGGCTGGAGGAATACGACTACCAGGCAGCCGCGGCGATCGCTTCCGTGCTGTTGATCACCGCCTTCGCGATGCTGGCGCTCACCAACCTGCTGCAGGCCCGCGCCCTGCGCTACACCATCCGGAACTGACCATGCAGCAGGCCAAATCGAAAAAACCGCCGCGCGTCGGCGATAGCCCGGCCGTTCGCCGCACGCTGATAACAGTCGTGCTGCTTTTCGGCGCGCTTCTGGTGCTGGCGCCGCTGATCGTCATCGGCGCGCAGGCGTTTTCGGAAGGGGTGAAGGTCTTCGCTGCCGCCATTGCCCATCCGGACACGCTGCATGCGATCCTTCTGACCGTGGTCACCGCCCTGATCGCCGTGCCGCTCAACACCGCTTTCGGCGTGGCCGCCGCCTGGTCGATCACCAAGTTCGATTTTCCCGGCCGGCGTTTCCTGCTCGTCGTCATCGAGATCCCCTTCTCGATCTCGCCGATCGTCGCCGGCGTCGCCTATCTGTTCGTCTACGGCCTGCAGGGCCTGTTCGGGCCGCTGCTCGGTGCCTACGACATCAAGATCCTGTTTGCGCTGCCGGGCATCATCCTCGCCTCGATGTTCGTCACCGCCCCCTTCGTCGCCCGCGAGCTCATTCCGTTGATGCAGGCGCAGGGGCGCGATCTGGAAGAGGCCGCCACCTCGCTCGGCGCTTCCGGCTGGCGCACCTTCTTTTCCGTGACGCTGCCGAACATCCGCTGGGCGATGCTCTACGGTATCATCCTGTGCAATGCGCGGGTGATGGGCGAGTTCGGCGCCGTCTCGGTCGTCTCCGGAAACATCCGCGGCCAGACCAACACGCTGCCGCTGCATATCGAACTGCTCTACCACGATTACCAGACGACCGGCGCCTTTGCCGCCGCCTCGATCCTGACGCTGATCGCCCTCGTCACCATCGTCGCCAAGGTGGCGCTGGAGCGCCGCGGCGCCGGCCGCCGCTCGCGCCGCCCGGCGCTTGTCGCCCCCGTTTCCAAAATTGCAGAGAAGACATCATGAAGATCCGCCTCGACAACGTCGTCAAGACCTTCGACACGTTTCGCGCCGTGCACGGCGTCTCGCTGGATATCGAAAGCGGCGAGCTGGTGGCGCTGCTCGGCCCGTCCGGCTCCGGCAAGACGACGATTCTGCGCATGGTCGCCGGGCTCGAATATTCCGATGGCGGCACCATCTATTTCGGCGAGAAGAACGCCACCAACATCCCGGTGCGCGACCGCGGCGTCGGTTTCGTCTTCCAGCATTACGCCCTCTTCCCGCATATGACGATCGGCGAAAATATCGCCTTCGGCATGAAGGTTTCGAAGGTCAGGCGGTCCCCCGATGCGATCGCGAAGCGGGTTCGCGACCTCTTGCGGCTGGTCAAGCTCGAAGGGCTGGAGGACCGCTTTCCGGCGCAGATTTCCGGCGGCCAGCGGCAGCGCGTGGCGCTGGCCCGTGCCTTGGCTGTCGACCCCAAGGTGCTGCTGCTCGACGAACCCTTCGGCGCGCTCGACGCCAATGTCCGCCGCGACCTGCGCCGCTGGCTGCGCGAGATCCATGCCGAACTCGGCATCACAACGCTGTTCGTCACCCACGACCAGGAAGAGGCGCTCGACCTCGCCGACCGCGTCGTCATCCTCAACGAAGGCAGGATCGTGCAGCAGGGCACGCCGAACGAGGTGTGCCGCGCGCCGAACTCGGCTTTCGTCATGCGTTTCCTCGGCGACACCAACACGCTTTCGACGACGGTCAGGGCCGGCAAGGCGCTGCTGCCCGCCGGTGAAATCGACGCCCCCGGTTGCGCGGACGGGCCGGCCGACGTCTATGTGCGGCCGAACGACCTCGACTGGGCGCTTGATGGCGCCGGCATTCCCGCCAGCGTCCGCCAGGTGCTCGACCGCCCCGGCAACCGCCGCGTCATCGCCGCCACCGACCAGGGCGACGCGCTGGAATTCGACGTGGCGCCGGAAACCGAGGTCAGGGCCGGCGACCGCGGCATGGTCCGCATCCGCCGGGCGCGCGTCTTTCCAGCCGGCTGACACATGATCCGCACCGGTTGCGATCGTGAGGCAATCGGGGCAGAATGCTGCCGGAGAGGCAGCAGGGTCAACGGATGCCGATACTGACGGGCACATGTCATTGCGGCAAGGCGAGCTGGACGCTGGAGGGCGATCCGGGCTCGATCACTGCATGCAACTGCACGCTCTGCCGGCGCTACGGCACCCTGTGGGCCTATGATTACGAAGGCGAACGCATCGCCCTCAACGGCGAGACAGCCTCATACACCCGTTCCGGCCCGGAGCGGTCGTCGCTCGAAATCCTGTTCTGCCCGTCCTGCGCCTGTGTGCTGAGTTGGCGCGGCCTGCGCCTCGACCAGGAAGGTCGGCGACGGATGGCGGTCAATGTGCGGCTTGCGCCGCCGGAACGCGTCGAAGACCTGCCCATCGATCATTTCGACGGGCTCGACACGTTTGAAGACCTGCCGTCCCAAGGGCGCTGTGTGCGTGATCTCTGGTTTTGACCGCCGCATAGGCCGGTCGCGAGAATGCCGCCTGTCGATTTCAGCCGAGCTTTAGGCGGTGGCGCATTACCTTTGACTACTTGATGGTTTCCATCTCGCTTCGCGTGACGGGAGCCATCGAGTTACCCTGGCAAAAACTCGACCGCCGGGCTCGCCCAAGCGGCTTCTCCACATCGCTCAGCGTCACGAACAACGGCGGATAGAGATGGTCGACCCCCTGGCGATAAGAGAGGCCGCTGACCTCATATTTGAACAGCGACCGCTTAACCGTCTTGCCGATGGTACAGTACCAGGCTCCGGAAGCGATTTCACAGTTTCCGGGCGCACAATCAGGCAAGGGTCGCCCGTGTCAGACCGCGGGAGCAACCTTCTCCGCTTCGGCGCGAACCTCGTCTCCGAAAAGCAGCATCGTCGGGATATCGCGGCTTGCCGCCGCCTTCAGCGCCGCCGGCAGGTCGGCATAATGCGCCAGCACCTCGGCATGCCAGCCATAGGCCTCGCCGATCGCCAGGAGGTCCGGGGTGTAGATATCGACGCCCAGCGGCGGGATGTTCTGCGAGACCATGTAGGACTTGATCTCGCCGTAGCCGTTGTTGTTGTGCAGCATCAGGATCACCGGCGTCTTCGCCTCGGTTGCCGAGGCCAGCTCGGCGACGGAGAACTGCAGGCCGCCGTCGCCGACCAGCGAGACCACCGGCCGGCCGGGCTGGCCGACCTTGGCGCCGATGGCCGCCGGCAGGCCGTAACCCAGCGTGCCGTAGCCGGTCGCCGAGTTGAAATAGCTGCCCGGCTGCGCCGAACGGAAGCCGAGATTGCCGGCATAGACCAGCTGGGTGGAATCGCCGACGATCAGCACATCCGCAAGCGTGTCGCGGATGGTGGCCAGCATGGCGAGATCGCCGCGCATCGCCGGCGTCAGGTCGGCGGGTGCCTTGGCGATGGCGGCGGCGGTACGCGCGGCACCGTCATGGTTGCCGTCCGGCAAGGCTGCCAGCAGCGCCTCGGCGCAGGCGCCGGCATCGCCGACGATGCCGATTTCGGCGGCGCGGGTGCGCATGATCTGCTTCGGATCGATATCGACGCGGATCAGCGTGCCGGGAATGTGGAAGAAGCCGTCCTCGTACATGTCGTAATCGGTCGAGCCGAACTCGGTGCCGATGGCGAGTACCACGTCGGCCGCCTCGATGACCGTACGCGACGAGGCGCAGCTCGGCGACAACGGCACGGTGAGCGGATGTCCGGGAGGCAGGATGCCGCGGCCGTTGGTGCTGGAGATGACGGGGGCATCCAGCTTTTCCGCCAGCGCCCGCACCTTGCCCGCCGCCTTGATCGCGCCGCCGCCGACGAGGATGACCGGCGCCCTGGCACCTTCCAGCGCCTTTGCCGCCGCAGCGATTGCCACGGCATCGCCGGCGGGCCGCGACAGGCGCGTCACCTTTTCCGGCACCGGCAGGTGGCCGGCATCGGCGAGCATGACGTTGATCGGCAGCTCGATGTGGACGGGGCGCGGCCGCTCGCTGTCGAAGACGGCGAAGGCGCGGGCGAGAACCAGCGCCAGCTCTTCCGGCCGGTTGACGGTGTAGCTGAAGGCGGAAACCTGGCTCATCAGCGCCTGCTGGTTCGGCAGTTCGTGCAGCCAGCCGTCGCCGGACCCCATGCGGCCGTGCTGGTTGACGGTGGAGATCACCAGCATCGGCACCGAATCGCCGTAGGCCTGGCCCATGGCCGTGGCGATATTGGTCATGCCCGGACCGGTGATGATGAAGCAGACGCCCGGCTTGCCGGTGGCGCGGGCATACCCGTCGGCCATGAAGCCGGCGCCCTGTTCGTGACGCGGCGTCACATGGCGGACCGCGCTGCCGGCAAGGCCGCGGTAAAGCTCCACCGTGTGCACGCCGGGAATGCCGAAGACCGTGTCCACACCATAGGTTTCCAGCAATTTCGTCAGATACATGCCCGTGCTGATCACGCCTGTCTCCCCGCGCGTCGTTATTTGTTATACAGTTGTATATTAAGTCCGCCATGGGCGGCGCAAGCGAAATCTCAGCCTTTGCGCGAAAGCATGGCGGTGACGACCGTCTTTGCCAGGATGACGGCGATGACGATGGCGATCAGCACCACGGAAATCGCCGCGATCGCCGGATCGATATTGTCACGCAGGCCCATCCACATCATGCGCGGCAGGGTGATGGCGTTGACCGAGGTAACGAACAGCGTCACGCCGATTTCTTCCCAGGACAACACGAAGGACAAGAACAGCGCCGTCAGGATGCCGAAGCGGATGTTCGGCAGGATGACCTTGAAGATGCGGGTGCGAATACCGGCGCCGAAACCGCGGGCGGCGAGATCGATGCGGCGGTCCACCTGCGACAGGGCAACCGTAATCAGCACCACGGCGAATGGCGCAATCATCACCGCATGGGCGACGGCGACGCCGATCCAGGTGTCGTAACCGACGAGATCGTTGACCTTCGACAGGCCGATCAGGAAGAAGTAGAGGGTGATCGCCGACACAACCGGCGGCGCCACCATCGGCAGCAGCACGAAACCGAGCAGGATATTGGCGAACCACGGCCGGAACATCCAGATGCCGAGGCTGAACATCAGCGCCAGCGTGGTGGAGATGACCGAACTCAGGATGCCGATACGGATCGAGAGCCAGATGCTCTGCAGCCAGGCCGGATTGTCGAGAAGCGCCTGGTAATGGCGCAACGACCATTCGCCTGATGGCATGGCGAGGAAGCGGGTCGGCGTAAAGGACACCGGTATGACCGCGATCAGCGGCAGCAGCAGAAACAGTGCGACCAGCGAGGCGAGTATGACGGCGACGGGCGTGGGTTTCGACATGGCCGGTCACCGCAGCATGGATTTGGGGCGCGCATAACGCATCATCAGCGCCAGCAGGCCGGCGACGATCAGCATCAAAATGACGCTCATGGCGGCGCCCAGGCCCCAGTCGGGGCTCTGGAACAGCCGGAGATAGATGAGTTCGGCGATCATGACGCTGCGGCCGCCGCCGAGGATGGCGGGGGTGATGAAGAAGCCGAGCGCGAAGACGAAGACGATGATGCCGGCGCCGAGCACGCCCGGCAACGTCATCGGCACGAAGATCGCCCAGAAGGTGCGCAGCCGCGTCGCCCCCATGCCGCGGGCGGCCATCAGCACCCGCTCGTCGAGGCTGCGCATGGCCGAGGCGATCGGGAAGACGGCGAAAGGAATGAGGAAATGCGTCATGCCGAGCACGACGCCGAATTCGTTGCGCACCAGCGTCAGCGGCTCGGAGATGATGCCGATCTGCTGCAGCCAGGTGTTGATCAGGCCGCGATTGGTCAGCAGCGCCACCCAGCCGAAGGCGCGCGTCAGGATGGAGATCCAGAAGGGAATGAGGATGCAGATCTCCATGGCCAGCCGCTGCATCGGCGTGCCGCGCACCCAGATGTAAGCGATGCAATAGGCGGCGGCGATGGAGAGGATGGTGACGATCAGGCAGATGCGGAAGGTACGGATGAACACCGAGATAATCAGCGGATCGGAGACCGCCTTGACATATTGCCCGACGCCGGGCTCCGGCAGGGTGACGCTCCACTGCATGACGCCGAGGAAGGGCACGAAATAGGCAAGGCACAGGAACAGCACCAGCGGGCCGAACAGCAGGGCCGGTTTCATCCTCTCACTCATCGTCGGTTCTCCTCGGTTATAGCTGGTGGCGCAAGGGATTCCCCCTCACCCTGGCCCTCTCCCCGAGGGGCGAGGGAACTGGCGGCGCTTTCAATGTTCGCCAGCGCGGCACCCTCTCTTTTCCACCGACCGCAGGCGATGAAACGAGCGGGGCCGGCACACCCCTTCTCCCCAGCGGAGAGAAGGGGAAACTGCGGCGTCAGGCCGAGATGATCTTGGTATACTCGTCCAGCGCCGGGCCGTAATTGGTTTCGTACCAGGCCATGTCGAGGGCGACCTGCTTCGACATGTTGGCCGGGTCGACCGGGTTGAGGCGGGCCTGCTCGGGAGACAGCAGCGCGTCGGCGGCCGGATTGGCCGGACCCTGACCGAGCATTTCGAACATGATGACCTGCTTCTTCGGGTCCTGGGCGCTGGCAATGAACTTCATCGCCGTATCCTTGCCGCCGGGATTGCCCTTCAACACGGCCATGGCGCCGGGCGAGATCAGGCCCTGGTCCCAGACGAACTTGATCGAACCGCCGGAATCCTTCTCGATCAGGCTGGCGCGGGTCGACCAGATCAGCGCCATCGAGGCTTCGCCGTTCAGCAGAACCGACTGGCTTTCGGAACCGCCGCCCCAATAGGAGACGACATTGTCCTTGAAGGCGGCGATCTTCTTGTGGGCGCGCTCCAGGTCGAGCGGGTAGAGCTTCGAGGGCTCGACGCCGTCGGCGAGAAGTGCGGCTTCCCACATGCCGGCGCCCCACTTGTAGAGCGAACGCTTGCCCGGGAATTTCTCGACATCGAAGAAATCCGCCATGCCGGTCGGCACCTTGTCGCCGAACTTCGAGGCGTCGTAGGCGATGATGTAGGAGAAGAAATAGGTGGAGGCGGCATATTCCCAGCCAAAGCCCTCGCGCATCTTTGCCTTGTCGACGATGGCGTAGTCGATCGGCTCGATCAGGCCTTTCTTGCCGAGCGCCTGGGCGGAGAACGGGTCGGCATCGACGATGTCCCAGCTCGGCTTGCCGCTCTCGACCTGTGCGGCGATGGCGCCTTCCGTCGGGCCGGAGCCGTCCTGCTTGACGGTGATGCCCGCCTCTTCCTTGAACGGTGCGCCATAGGCCTTGTCATAGGCCGTGCCGGCATCGCCGCCCCAGTTGACGAACACCAGTTCGCCTTCGGCAGCCGAGGCGCGCGAGGCGTTGAGCGCGATCGGGCTGGTGGTCAGCATCAGCGCCGCCATCTGGGTAAAGCGGCGGCGGGTCAGGTTGAAGTGTGTCATGCAAGTTCTCCTCTGGTTATCGGGCGGTCGTTTGACACGCCGTCCCGCTGTTTATTCTGTCATGGCCGCAGCACACCCGATGGTCAGCTTCCGACAAAGAAACCCTGGGTGGCCGGCCAGCCGGCCCAGACCATGCGGCCCGGCTCGAAGCCGGCGCTCACTTCCCGCGTCGGCATCTGCAGCACAATCGGCGTGCCGCCCAGCGTCTTCAGGGCAAAGCGCGTTTCCGAACCGAGATAGGTGACGCCCTCGATCTCCGCCTGCAGCATATTGCCGTCATCGGGCGCCTTTTCCGACAACACCATGTGCTCCGGCCGGATGGCGAATTGTTTGGTCACGGCCTCTCCCGGCGCGATCAGCCGGATCGGCCGGCCTTCGAACACCGCCTCACCGCCATGGCCGGTCGCCTGCGCCTCGCTGAGCGGCAGGATGTTCACGTCGCCGAGGAATTCCGCCACGAAGCGGTTGGCCGGACGCTCGTAGACCTGCTTCGGCGTATCAAGCTGCTGCAGGTGGCCATGGTTGAAGATGCCGATGCGGGTGGACAGCGCCAGCGCCTCCGACTGGTCGTGGGTGACGAACACGAAGGTGGTGCCGAGTTCCTGGTGCAGGCGGCGCACCTCTTCCTGCATCGAGACACGCAGGTTCTTGTCGAGTGCCGAAAAGGGCTCGTCGAGCAGGAGCACCGCCGGTTCGAACACCAGGGCGCGGGCGAGCGCCACACGCTGCTGCTGGCCGCCGGACAGGCCGGCGGGGCGCTTCTTCTCGTGGCCGCGCAGGCCGACGCGGTCGATCATGTCGTCGACGAGGATCTTGATTTCGCCGGGCGCCCGCCCCTGCACCTGCAGCGGAAAGGCGATGTTCTGTTCGACCGTCATGTGCGGAAACAGGGCATAACCCTGGAAGACCATGCCGAAGGCGCGTTTTTCCGCCGGCACGCGGGTGATGTCGACGCCGTCCTTCTTCAAGGTGCCGCTGGTGGCCTCTTCGAAGCCGGCGAGGATCATCAGGAACGTGCTCTTGCCCGAGCCGGAAGGCCCGAGCAGCGTCAGGAATTCGCCGGAACCGATGGTCAGCGAAATGTCGCGCAAGGCGTGGAAGTCACCGAAGGTCTTGCCGATTCCCACCGCAGTGAGCTCGGCGGCTCCCTGTCTTTTCCCCATTTCTTATTCCTTCTTTTATTGGAAATGGTATGAGCCTTTTTTCGATCCGACAAACGAATTCTTTTTCCCCGCAAGACAAATTCTATTTGCCGTTCTCCTGCCGAAAGCTTGGCCGGATTGCCGCCGGCACTCAGGCATCTGCATCAATTTCGAGCATTTCCGAGCGCAGCCAGTAGCAAAAAGCCACCACCGCCTGGCTGTCCGCCTTGGCCTCGGAGGCCACGAGATAGTAGGAGCGCTGCGACGATATGCCGATGTCGAACGGGCGGACGAGCTGGCCGCTCTCCATCGCGTGCCGGCAGGTGAAACGATCGCCCATGGCGATGCCCTGCCCCGACAGGGCGGCGGCGAAGACGAGGTTCATGTCGGAAAAGATGATGCCGGAGGCGGCATAATCGCGGTCGACGCCGGTCAGCGCGAACCAATTTTGCCAGTCCTCGTGATCGGTCAGGTGCAGCAGGCAGGCCTTCTTGACGTCTTCCGGTTCGCCGAGCCCGCCGATCTTGTAGAGCAGCGCCGGGCTGCAGAGCGGCGAGAATTCCGTATCCATCAGCCGCTCCACCTGCATGTTCGGCCAGTTGCCGGTGCCGAAGGCGATGAAGATATCGACGTCGGGATTGCTGACATCATCCAGCCGCCGCGGCGTCACCACCGAGATGCGCACATCCGGATAGGCCTCGCGAAAGGCGGAGATGTAATTGCACAGCCAGTTGGAGGCAAAGCCGGGCGTGGAACTGACGGTGATGGCGCCGCTGACGCCGCGGCCGGCATACCGGGAGGCCGAGCCGGAAATGGCGCTCAGCGCCTGGCGGATATCGGCGGCATATCCGAGCCCCTGCTGGGTCAGTTCGATGCGGGTACCGATGCGGTTCAAGATCTGGAAACCGAGCTCGCGCTCCAGAAGCCGCAACTGGTGGCTGACGGCGCTGCGGGTGAGGTTCAGCTCGTCGGCCGCCTTCCATACCGTGCCGTGGCGGGCAAAACTCTCCAGCGCCCTCAAGGCCTGCATCGACGGGATTCTTTGCATCGCACCTCCTTCACCACCTTGAAAGGCTAGTCCGGATTTTGGGCAATGGCGAACGAAATTTGTCGAAGCAGGAAAAACATTTCACTTTTTCAAAGCGGCGTTCGGGGTTTTACTGAAAATCAAAACGGGAGAAGATTTTCATGACTGCTTCGTCGGCGCAAATTCATGCCTTGAACCATGTCCAGGCGATCCGTCCACAGCTTTCCGCCTGGACGGCAAAGATCTTCGAACTCGGCGAAACGGCTTGGCGCGAATATGAATCCTGCGCCTTCTACGTCGACCTGCTGCGCCGCGAAGGCTTTTCCGTCGAGGAGGGCTCGGGTGGCATGCCGACGGCCTTCTGCGCCCACTGGTCGAACGGGTCGGGACCGACGATCGGTATGTATGGGGAATATGACGCCGTGCCCGGCAACTGCCAGGCGGCCACCACCACCCGCCAGCCGCGCGGCACGCTGGGATATGAGGCCGGCGGCCACACCGATCCGCATTCGGCGCTCGGCATGGGTTCGCTCGGCGGATTGCTGGCCACCAAGGCGGCCATGCAGCATTTCGGCATCAAGGGCACGTTGCGCTTCACCGGCGAACCGGCGGAAAAGGTGCGCGGCTCGAAGCCGATCCACGCCGCGAAAGGCTATTACGACGGCCTCGACGCGATGTTTTCCTTCCATCCCTTCTACATGCTGCCGATGTGCAACACGGTGCGCTGGGATACGCATTGCGGCGCTGCCTATTCGATGATCTACCGCTTCATCTGCGACCAGCCGGAACTCTGGGGCCGCAGCGACGACGCCCCGATCCCGCAGGCGCATTCCGCCGTGCGCGCGCCGGGCGCCAACGATGCGCTGATGACCATGTACATGGCGTCCAAGGCGCTGCGCGATTCGATGCTGACGCATCAGGGCGGCTGGTCGATCAGCGAGGCGATCCTGACCGCCGGCCAGGCGACCGCCGACAACCTGCCGGCCGGACTTGCGGAAATCCAGTACATGATGCGCATGCCGACGCTGGCGATGGCCGAGCAGGTGACCTCCGTGCTCGACCGCAACGCCGCCGCCGCCGCTGCCATGACCGGCTGCCGCTACGAGCGCCACTGGGTCTGCAAGTCGCGGCACGGACTGGCCAACCACGCCATGGCCGATCTCGTCTGGCAATCGCTGCAGCATGTCGGCGCGCCGCGCTGGGACGAGGCGGCCAAGGATGTCGCCCGCGACATCCAGAACAACCTCGGCCTCGAACCGATGGCCGATCCGTTCATCGACGAGATGGAAAAGCTGGTCTCGCCGCAGGAGGCGGAAGCGATCCTGCGCCGCGACCTGCCGCCGTCCCAGCTCAATTCCACCTCCGACGATTATACCGACATGACCTGGCACGCCCCGACGGCGCGCTTCTACATCGCCCGCCCGGCGCTCAAGGCGCCGAAGGGATATGCCTATCCCGGCTGGGTGATGAATGCGCTCGGCGGCATCCCCGCCACCATCGATCCGACAGTGGTGACGGCGGCAAGCGTGATCGCCCATGCGGCGCTGCGGCTGCTGGAGGACGAGACGATGCGCGCGGTGACGAAACGCGAATTCATGGACCGCACCGGCGGCGGCATCGGCGGCACCAGCTGGACGCCGCCGCTCTGCGACTACCCGCCGCCGATCGATTTCCGCTGGCCGGAATATGTCACCACCGCGCGTGGCCGCGACTGGTGGATCCCGAACTTCAAGACCGCATGACGACAAGCCAGAACGACCAAGCAAAAACAACGACACGGAGCAAGGATCATGACGCAAAGCCCCTTCAACGAACCCTTTTCCCTGCAGCGCCGCAACCTCCAGGGCGGCACCAAGCCGCTGACCTTCTGGGGCTTCCAGAACGAAACCGACCCGCTAACCGACGTCCTGCTCGGCTCGCCCGCCTATCTGCGCCACATGGCGACCAGCTCTCTGTCGCGCAAGCACCTGCGGGAAAACCCCTGCAACATCCAGGTGGCGCAGGCGCAGCACAAGGAGCTTGTCTCCGCCTACGAACATTTCGGCGTCAAGATCCACTGGCACGAGCCGACGCCGGAACTGCCGATGCAGGTCTATTCGCGCGATTCGAGCGTCATGACGCCTTACGGCGCCATCATCACCGCCATGGCCAACTGGTGGCGGCGCGGCGAGAACTATGCGGCGATCCGCACCTATGAAAAACTCGGCATCCCGATCTACGACATGGTCACCGCCGGCACCTTCGAAGGCGGCGACTTCAACGTCATCGAGGACGGCTGCGTGCTGATCGGCTGCGGCGGCGCCCGCACCCAGGAGGAAGGCGCCCGCCAGGTGGAGGAATGGTTCAAGAAGGAGGGCTGGGAAACCCGGCTCGCCTTCATCGACGAATATTACGTCCATATCGACCTGATGGTGGTGCCGATCGCACCGAAGCTGACGGCCGTCTGCCTCGCCTGCACCGAGCCGGGCATCGTCGACTGGCTGAAGGGCAAGGGCCACGAAATCATCGACGTTCCCTTCCAGGACACGATGGCGCTCGGCTGCAACTTCATGTCGCTCGGCGGCGACCGGGTGATCGCGCCGACCGCTTCCAGGACGCTGATCGAAAAGCTGCGCGCCCGCGGTTTCGAGGTCGCGGCCGTCGACATGAGCGAAATCTCCAAGACCGGCGGCGGCATCCATTGCATGGCGCAGGCGCTGAAGCGCGCCGCCTGATCGGGCTGCCAGCATCGGGAATGAGAGGGTCTGTAGGACGCAGAGGGATGAGGGGTGCCACGGGGGGAAGTCCTGCCGTGTCTCGCCCCCTCATCCGACCCTTCGGGCCACCTTCTCCCCGAGGGGAGAAGGGGAGTCAGCTTCCGGTGTGCAGTTGCCGCAGCGCCGCATCGGCGCGTGCGACGATCTCCTCCACCGAGCCGTCGATCTCGATGGTGATCACACCGGGTTCGCCGGTCGGGGCTTCCAGCGTCTGCAACTGGCTTTCGAGCAGGGAGGCCGGCATGAAGTGGCCGGTGCGGGCGCCCATGCGTTTCGACAACAGCTCCTTCGAGCCGTCGAGATAAACGAAAATCAGCTTGCCGCCGGCAGCCGCCCTCAAGCGGTCCCGATAGATGCGTTTCAGCGCCGAGCACGACACCACCAGTCCATGTCCCGCAGCCAGCGTCTGGCGGATCTCGGCGCCGATCGCATCGAGCCACGGCCAGCGATCGTCGTCCGTCAGCGGAATGCCCTGCGCCATCTTCTCGACATTGGCAGGAGAATGCAGGCTGTCGCCTTCGATGAACCGCACGCCATAGGACCGGGCCAGCCTTTCGCCGACCGACGTCTTGCCGCTGCCGCTGACGCCCATGACGCAGATGGCCCCGTTGCCATGATCGTTCGTCACTGTCATTTCGTCCTTACCATCGAGACGTCCCCACCCGGCTGAATCCTACCGTCTAGAAACCGGCATTCCAAGTGCGCCGGAAGGCTCACTCGCTCAACCGGTTGCGGCGGGTGACGAACGGCATGAAGGCGGAAAGGAACAGGAGGCGCAGCACGTGGTGGCTGCCGACATAGGCGGCATCGACATGCATCATGACGGCCATCGCCGCCATGGTCTCCAGGCCGCCGGGCGCAAAGGCGATCAGCACCGCATTCAGCGGCACGCCGGTCAGCCAGGACACGAACAGCGAAATCGCCCCGGCCGCGACGGTCACCAGCAGCGTCACCACCACACCGGCGAAAAACGCCGTCCGCAGCGCCATGATCGAAACGCCGGAAAAACGCGAGCCGATCATGCAGCCGAGCACGACATAGACCGGCGTGGTGATCCATTCCGGCACGCCGCCATGCACGACGCCGGTGACATGGGTGGAAATCGACACCGCGACACCGCCAAGCAGCAGGGCAGCCGGAAATTTCAGCTTGAGAAAGACGAAACCGATGGCGGCGGAGGCGACGATTGCCACCACCAGCACCGGCAGGGCCATGTCGCCGAGCACCACCGGCGGCTCGCTGCTGACGAGACCGAAGACATCGACGATGAACGGCACCGTCAGCGTCAGGGCCAGCACCCGCACGCTCTGGATGATGCTGACGGTGACGACATCGCAGCGCGAATCGACGCCGAGGCTGATGATGAAGCTGAGATGGCCGGGGGATGCCGCCAGCATCGCCGTCTGCCGGTCGTAACCGAACGTCTTCAGCAACACGGCATAACCGGCGTAGAAGATCAGAATCACCGCCGGGATCAGCAGCAGGAAGCTTGCCGGCCAGGTTTTCGCCGCCTCGATCACCTCCGGCGTCATGCTGGTGCCCATGGTGATGCCGACGATGACGAAGCAGATGTTGCGCATCCAGTCCGGCACGGAAAGCTTGAGGCCGGCGAAGCTGGCGATGGTCAAGAGCAGCGCCGGGCCGAGCAGGTAGGGGGCGGGAAAAGACAGGAAAGCCGCAAGGACAGCGCCCGCCGCACCGATCAGCAATGTGACCGCGGCTTCGCGCCAATCTGTTTTGGACATGAGCAGGAAGAACCTTCACACGCTGGCAGAACACGGAGCACCTAGCAGATGCCCATGACGGTTTTACTGCAATGCGAAGGCCGGTCAACCGCGCGGACGCCACAAGGCGGCGTCCGCGCGGTTTAAAGCGTGAAATCAGGCGGCGTTCTTGCGCGCCAGACGCGCCTTGATGCTCTCGACATCGGCACGCGGCGTCGCCGAGAACAGCGTCTTGGTGTAGGCGTGTTTCGGATCGCTGAAGACCTCTTCGCGCGTGCCGTATTCCACCGCCTCGCCATAATACATCACCATCACGTCGTCGGCGATGTAACGCACGACGGAAAGGTCGTGGCTGATGAAGACATAGGTGAGCTGGAACTCGTCCTGCAGGTCGGCGAGCAGGTTGAGCACCTGGGCCTGCACCGAAAGATCGAGCGCCGAGACCGGTTCGTCGAGAACCAGCAGGCGCGGACTCAGCATCAGCGCGCGGGCAATGGCGACACGCTGGCGCTGGCCGCCGGAAAACATGTGCGGGTAACGCCCGAAATGTTTTTCGTCGAGGCCGACCTTCTTGAGCATCGCCATCGCCCGGTCCTGACGCTCGTCACGCTTCATCGAGGTGTTGATGACCAGCGGTTCCATGAGGATATCGCCGATCTTCTTGCGCGGATTGAGCGTGCCGTAGGGGTTCTGGAAGACGATCTGCACCTTGCGGCGCATCTCCGGCGTCAGGCCTTCCTTGGCAATATCGACCTTCTGTCCGTCGATCAGCATGTCGCCGGCCGTCGGCGCGTCGATCATGGTGATCATGCGGGCGAGCGTCGACTTGCCGCAACCGCTTTCGCCGACGATGGCCAGCGTCTTGCCCTGATCGACCGCGAGGCTGATACCCTTGACCGCGTGGATCGTCCGGCCCTTGCGGAAGATGCCGCCGGCGATGTGATAGTCGCGAACAAGATTCCTTGTTTCGAGCACATGGGTCATCTGACGGCTCCTTCGAAGATCTGTTCGTCGGACAGCAAGTCGGCAATGGTCGGCAGGCGGTCGCCGGTGGCATTGTCCGGAAGCGCGGACAGAAGCGCGCGGGTATAGGCGCTCTTCGGCGATTCGAAGAGCGACAGCACGTCGGCCTCCTCGATCTTGCGCCCCTTGTACTGCACGATGACGCGATCGGCGGTTTCGGCCACGACGCCCATATTGTGGGTGATAATGATCAGGCCCATGCCGCGTTCGGCCTGCAGCCGCATCAGCAGGTCGAGGATCTGCTTCTGGATCGTCACGTCGAGCGCCGTCGTCGGCTCGTCGGCGATGAGCAGTTTCGGATTGCAGGCGAGCGCGATGGCGATCATGACGCGCTGGCACTGGCCGCCCGACATCTGGTGCGGAAAGTGGCCGAGGCGGTCTTCCGGATTGGGAATGCCGACGGCGGAAAACAGCTCGATGGCGCGGGCGCGACGCGCCGCCTTGCCGAGCTTTTCATGCACCTTCAGCACTTCCTCGATCTGGAAACCGACGGTGAAGCAAGGGTTGAGGCTGGCGATCGGCTCCTGGAAGATCATCGCCATGTCCTTGCCGACAATCTTGCGGCGCTCGCTGGCCGACATGCCGAGCAGGTTGCGGCCGTCGAACTGCAGCTTGTCGGCCGTGACCTTGGCCGTCCAGGGCAGAAGCCCCATGGCGGCCAGCATCGACACCGACTTTCCGGACCCGGATTCGCCGACGATGGCAAGCACTTCGCCGGCGTTCACCCGCAAGGAGACGCCGTCCACCGCCCGGAACGGGCCGGAAGCGGTCTGGAACTCGACAACGAGATTTTCAACTTCGAGAAGGGACATCACGACCTCTTCAGCTTGGGATCGAGCGCGTCACGCAGGCCATCGCCCATCAGGTTGATGGCCAGCACGGTGACCAGGATGGCGAGACCGGGGAAGGTCACGACCCACCAGGCGCGCTGGATGAATTCACGGGCTTCAGCAAGCATGGTGCCCCATTCCGGCGTCGGCGGCTGGGCTCCCATGCCGAGGAAGCCGAGCGCTGCCGCATCGAGGATCGCCGCCGAGAAGGCGAGCGTCGCCTGGACGATCAGCGGTGCCAGGCAGTTCGGCAGGATGGTGAGGAACATGATGCGCAGCGTGCCGGCACCGGCGACGCGGGAGGCGATGACGTAATCCTTCTCGCGCTCGGCCATGACGGAGGCGCGGGTCAGGCGGACGAAATGCGGCTGGTTGACCAGCGCGATGGCGATCATCGCGTTCAGCAATCCCGGCCCGAGCACCGCCACGAGGACGAGCGCCAGCAGAAGCGACGGGAAAGCCAGGATGATATCCATGACGCGCATGATGACGATATCGACCCGGCCACGGAAATAACCGGCGACGAGGCCGATCAGCACGCCGGAGATCACCGACAGCGTCACGACGACGAGGCCGATGAACAGCGAGAACCGCGCGCCGTAGATCAGTCGCGACAGGATATCGCGACCGACGGCGTCGGTGCCGAGAAGATAGGAAGCGTCGCCACCGGCCATCCAGGACGGCGGCAAAAGCAGCTTTTCACGCACCTGCTCGCTCGGCGCATGCGGGGCGACGATCGGCGCCAGAACGGCAAGCAGCAGGACGATGACGAACACGGCAAAGCCGAGAACGGCGCCCTTGTTGCGCGAGAAATAATACCAGAACTCCGCCAGGGCGGAGGGGTGGCCGGTTTTGACGGTGGCCGAACTCATAAGACCCTCCTAGTGGCGAATGCGCGGATTGATGAAACCATAGGTAACATCGACGGCAAGATTGACGAGCATGATGACGCCGGCGATCATCAGAAGGCCGCCCTGCACCACCGCATAGTCGCGCTTGAACACCGCGTCGACCATCCACTTGCCGATGCCCGGCCAGGAGAAGATCGTCTCCGTCAGGATGGCGCCGGCGAGCAGCACGCCGACCTGCAGGCCGATGGTGGTGATCACCGGGATCAGCGCGTTGCGCAGGGCGTGGATGCCGACAACGCGCCAGGGCGACAGGCCCTTGGACCGGGCGGTGCGGACATAGTCTTCGCCGAGCACTTCCAGCATCGCCGAGCGCGTCTGGCGGGCGATGACGGCGAGCGGGATGGTGGCCAGCACCACCGTCGGCAGGATCAGGTAGCTGACCGCCGACTTGAAGGCGCCCGCCTGGCCCGACAGCAGGCTGTCGATCAGCATGAAACCGGTCACCGGCGGGAAGAAATACATCAGCGAGATGCGCCCCGACACCGGCGTCCATTGCAGGTAGCCGGAGAAGAAGATCATCAGGAGCAGGCCCCACCAGAAGATCGGCATGGAATAGCCCACCAGCGCGATGCCCATGATCGACTGGTCGAACCATGTCCCTCGCTTGACCGCCGCAATCACGCCCGCGGGAATGCCGAGGCACATGGCGACGATGATGGCGCAGATCGACAGTTCGAGCGTGGCGGGAAACAGCGAGAGGAAATCGTCGAAGACCGGCCGCTTGCTGACGATCGACGTTCCGAGGTCGCCGGTCAGGACATTGCCGAGATAATCGAAATACTGCACGTACATGGGGCGGTCGAGACCGAGATCGTGCATGATTTGGGCGTGTCGCTCTTCCGACATCACCCGCTCGCCGGACATGAGCATGACCGGATCGCCGGGCAGGAGGCGGATGAAGGAGAAGGCGATCAGCGACACACCGAGGAAGGTCGGAATCAGGATCGCAAGGCGTCCGAGAAAGAAGCGCAACATGGCTTTGGATACCTAAAATTTCCGGCGGTCAGGGAAACCCGACCGCCGGACAAGCCCGGCAGACCGGGCATTTTCATCTTTTGTTGTTATTCAGCGATATCAGCGCCGTCGAAGCGGTGAATGCCGAGCGGGTCCTGCACGAAGCCGGAAACCTTCTTGCTGACCGGCAGGAAGACGAGCGAATGGTCGATCGTGTTCCAGGGAGCCTCACGCTTGAAGATGACCTGGGCGTCCTGGTAGAACTTGGCGCGTTCAGCCTGGTCGGAGGTCTGCTTGGCAGCCTTCACCAGCTTGTTGAACTCCTCGTTGCACCACTGGGCGCGGTTGTTGCCTCCGACGGCTTCGCAGCCGAGCAGCGTGTCGAGGAAGTTATCCGGATCGCCGTTGTCACCTGTCCAGCCGAGCATGACGGCGCCATCGCGCTTCACGTCGCTGGAAAGCTTGAGGTACTCGGCCCATTCGTGGGTAACGATCTCGACTTCGACGCCGACCTTGGCCAGGTCTGCCTGCATCAGTTCCGCCGCGCGACGGGCGTTCAGCATGTAGGGGCGCGAAACGGGCATCGCCCAGATCTTCATCTTCAGATCCTTGACGCCAGCGGCTTCGAGAGCCTTCTTGGCAGCGTCCGGATCGTACTTGTCGTCTTCGATCGCGTCATTATACGACCACATGGTCGGCGGGATCGGGTTCTTGGCAATCGAGGCGGCACCCTGGAAGACGGCGTCGATGATCGCCTGCTTGTTGACCGCCATGTTCAGCGCCTTGCGCACTTCCGGCTTGTCGAAGGGGGCCATCTGGGTGTTGTAGGCGAGGTAAGCGACGTTCAGGCCTTCTTCTTCCATAACCGTCAGGTTCGGATCGGCCTTGAGTTCGGCAACGTCGGCAGCGTTCGGGTACGGCATGACGTGGCATTCGCCGGCCTTCAGCTTCTGCGCGCGCACGGCGGCATCCGTCGTGATGGCGAAGACGAGGTCGTCGATCTTTTCCTTGCCCTTGTAGTAGTCCGGGTTGGCCTTGTAGCGGATGACGGCATCCGGCTGGTAGGCGACGAAGGTGAACGGACCGGTGCCGAGCGGCATCTGGTTCAACTGCGCGACCTTGCCTTCGGCGGTCAGCTTATCGGCATATTCCTTCGACATGATCGAGGCGAAATCCATGCCGAGGTTGGCGATGAACGGTGCTTCGGGCTTGTTGAGGACGAACTTGACGGTGAGGTCGTCAACCTTCTCGATCGACTTGATCAGTTCCGGGAAGCCCATGCCGGCGGCATATTCCCAGGACGCGCCCTCGACATATTTGTGCCAGGGATGGTCGGCCTTGATCTGGCGCTCGAACGAGAAGATGACGTCGTCGGCGTTCAGTTCACGCGTCGGGGTGAAATAGTCGGTCGTCTGGAACTTGACGCCAGCGCGCAGCTTGAAGGTGTATTCAAGGCCATCGGGCGAAATCGTCCAGCTTTCGGCGACGCCCGGCTCGATCTCGGTGCTGCCATGCTTGAACTCGACGAGGCGGCTGTAGGCGGTGCGCGACGACGCGTCGAACGTCGTGCCGGCGGTGTAGAGCGACGGATCGAAGCCTTCCGGCGATCCTTCAGAGCAATACACCAGCGTCTTCGACCATGCCGAGGTCGCCATGACCGAGGCAAGCGCCGTCGCTGCAAGCAGGAGGGAGATCTTTTTCATGATGTCGTTTCCCAGATTGTTTTTGTTGTAAAACTGGATCCCGGAAGCAGGGTCCGGGCCATCCCCAAATGGAACGACATTTGAAGGGCGAAAGCAACAGACCCTGGCGAAATTTTGTCCAAGCGGATAAATTTAGAAATTTTTTGACCCAAAACGTTGTGAAATCGAAATATTCGTAATCCTATTCCAGCCATGCTCCCAGTTCAGGAAGCAAAGTTTTCCACAACCAAAAAGTTCGAACCCGCGCAAAAGCGCGTGATCCGGCCAAAAACATGTCGCAAATAAAACAGGCGCGGGTGGTAATCCACCCGCGCCTCGATCATGTCATATATCAGCCGCTCAGGCTGCGGGGGCAGCGATCACACCGTTCTTCTGCAGGCGCTCAGGCAGGCCGAGCAGCATGTTGATCTGCGGGCGGGCCTTGACGAGGTCGTCGATGGTGTATTCCGCCAGCACCGCGAAAAAGGCGTTCAGGGCCTTGCGCAGCGCCGAATTGAGGCCGCAGCTGTCGACAAGCGGACATTCCACGGCACCGTCCTCGAAGCATTCCGCCATGGCGAAGCTGTCTTCGGTCACTTTGACGACATCGAACAGGGTGATCTTGTCGGAAGCGCGGCCGAGGCGCACGCCACCGTTGCGGCCGCGAACCGTCTCGATCAGGCCGGCCCTGTTGAGCGGCTGCAGGATCTTGAACAGGAACAGCTCCGAAACCCCGTAAGCCCTGGCAATCTCGGGAACACGGCTGAGCTGACCATCATTGGCCGCGCAATACATCAACATGCGCACGGCGTAATTGGTCTGTTTGGTCAAACGCATGCTGATCTCCCGATTCTTGACTCTCTTAGTCCCCTATATAGTCGGCCTTGTAGATTTGAACAATTCCAAAAAACAAGAAATTTGCAGCGGCCGCTTCCAGGCTTGTCCAATTGGTAAATTTTCAGCGTGGCGGAATCATGCGCATCGGAAGGGAGCCCGGGCAACCGTCAAGGTTTGGCGGGCTGCCTTCCTCCTTCCGCACCGGGTGTCGAGGTGTCTGGGCCGTTCTTTTCCACGGTGACGCCACGCAACTTCGCATCGTAATCGAGGATGGCCCGCCGCCGTTCCGGAGTGTCGGGATGCGTGGAAAGCATGCTGTTGCCGCCGTGATCGCCGTAAATCTCTTCCAGCCGCTCGAAGAAGCGGGCAATGGCCGCCGGATCGCGGCCGGCGGCGCGCATCAGCTCGACGGAGCGCATGTCCGCCTCGCTTTCCGCCGCGCGGGAATAGGACAGGGCCAGAAGACCGCCGCCCTGGGTGAGGATATCCTCGACGCCGGAGCCGACGTCGCCGGCGATCAGCATGATCAGCCCGGCGATGCCGGCGGCGCGGTAGAGCTGGCGCAGGCTGTGCTTCCTTTCGACATGGCCGATTTCATGACCGAGCACGCCGAGGATCATGTCGGTATCGCCCTTGGCGAGTTCGACGAGTTGGTCGGTGAGGATCAGGCTGCCGTCCGGCAAGGCGAAGGCGTTGGGGCCGATATAGCCGCCATCGCGGAAATTCAGCGTATAGGCGCCTGCCCCGCCCTCGGCCTTTGCCGCCAGTGTCTCGAACCCATCGCCGATACGCCGGCGGTCGGCCTCCGGCAGCTTGCTGGGTGACAGCGTCGTGCGGTCCAGCGTGGCGAGCGTGCCGGATCCCATCCAGTCCGGCACCACCGGCGGCGTCAGGAGCACGGCGAGTTCAACCAGCGCCGGCAGGGCATAACGGTAGATGCCGGCGGCAAGCAGCATCACGAGGCCGGCGAAGACGATCAGGCGCGGATGGAATTCCTCCATCCGGTGCACGAAGCCGCTGCGCCGCCCCTGGCGCTTTTCGACATAGGCGTCGATGGCATCATTGTCGCGGGTTTCGAACAGCGAGCCGTCCGGGAAGACGATGCGGCGGGGGATGGAGCCGACGCGCGGCGAAAACGTCATCTTCTCCGGCTCGGCGGCGGCATGGCGCTCGCCCGCCGCGTCGCCCACGGCAACCACCAGGCCGCCGGCCAGCTGCAGCGTGGCAGCGACCGAGCGGCTGGAATTGGCCGGATGCCATTCGCCGCGGGCGATGACGCTGCCCTCAGAAACCAAAATCGATCCCTTCCATGTCCATGTATTCGGCAGACATCGCCGCCCCGGTGGATTCGATCGAGGACAGCACCTCGCCGATATCGCCATGGATACGGATCGCCGTATGCGCCGTCATGTAGCGTGCCAGGCGCACGGCGGCCCAGGGCCGCATCAGGCCGAGCGTCAGCACGGTGACGATGATGTTGGTGATGGCGATCCAGGCATAACGGGCGCGCGACATGTCGCTCAGCAGTTCATGCTTGTCATCGAGTTTTGTCGAGGAAAACACGACGTTGCGTACGCCGGCGCGGTAGACGAGTGCCGCCAGGCCATAGACCACGAAGACCACGAAGAACGCCAGGTAGATCCCGAGGACAAAGGTGAGGATCATCTGTTCTTCGGTCATGTCGGCATTGTTGACGATCGCCATGATCGCGCCGGACATGGCGAGGCCGACAATGCCGCAGATGACCGCGCCGATCACCACCATCAGGGCGGGAACGAACCAGACGCCGTAAAGCGCGCCGACGCGCGGCTCGGTGAAGAACGGCCGGTCGCCATAACGCAGGTTGCCGAAGACATACCGATAGAGCCAGCGGCTGGCGAGCGGTGCCAGGATGCCGAGCGACAGGAACGAAACGAAGCTGCCGAGCACGACGGCGACGAAGGCGCCCTTGACCGAACCGACGAAATCGAAACGCACGTTGCGATAGCTCGTCACCCGCGCATTGAACCGTAGGCCCCGCTGCACCAGCCAGGGCAGCGCCGCCAGGATCAGCACGGTGGTGACGATGACGAACAGCGGGTGGATGGCGGCAATGATCTGGATACCGATGAAGAAGAGGAAAACGATCACACGGCCGATGAATATCTGCTTGCCGGTGGCGTGATATTCGAAGGCTCGCCCGAGAATGACGGTGTTGCCGTAGAAATAGCGGTTGCGCCGCACCTTTGCCCAGGCGGAATAGATGCCGAAGGTGATGATGGTCAGCAGGACGTTGACGATCCAGATACCGAAGTATTCCGAAGCCCTGCCTGTGAACGAAGCACGCTCGAATTGCGCAACAGTCTCGGGGCGCCCCGCATCTGCCACTGCCATAGCTCAACCTTTCCAATCATTTCGATCCTGGCTAGCAGACGGGTGTGGGCGCCCGTTTATTTTCCCCCCAGCACAAAAATATGAGTCTCCCGCACCACGAATAGTGGCGAAGCGTAAAACGCTTTGCAAGCTTGGAGAACCATGACCGTCCCGCTTTCCCCAGACCGTGGAACGGCTCTATTGCGGCAGCGGAACCGCCACCGAAACGTCTGACGGCGTCACCTTGCGGTCGTCGGCGGTTGCCGTGTCGGCCGAGGATGCCCGCGAGGCGGAATCCGGCAGCGGCACGGTGACGCCATCGATGGCCGAGGCCGTTTCGACATCGGCATGCGCGGCGGCCTTCTGCCGTGGCGTCCGCCTGACGGGCTGTTCCTCGACATCGGCGCCGAGCGTGCCGACGCGGGTTTCCTCGAAGGCCGTCGCAGGACGAACGGCGCCGTTGGCAAATCGCAGCGTCGCCAGCGTCTGTTTCGAGACCGGACGCAGGCGCATCTGCTGCATCAGCCCCACCAGGCTGTCCGCCGGCAGGGTCGGATGGCAGAAGCGCAGCCGGACCTGGGCAGCGTAGCCCTCGCCCATGCCGCCCTTGGCGAGCTGCCACGCATAAAGGCAGCTGCCGCGGCCGGCCGAACCCGTGGCATAACCGAAAACGCCCTGGGCATTGTTGCCTGGCACGCTGCTGATCTGCATGCGGATGCCCGGCAGGGCAGAGCGCAGTTCGGCACGCACCGTCGCGCTGGTCGGCGCCCTGAGGTAACGGCTGCTGCTGCCGGGCGCGCCGAAATCGACGGTCAGGCGGTTTTCACCAGGCAGGGCGGTCGCATTTTCATAAAGGATCACCTGCGACAGCCCGTCCGAGCGGACGTCCTGCTGCACGCTGACGACACGGCCGGCTTCCAGCGGCAGCGAAGCGGTGGCGAACTCCGCGGAAACCGCCTTCGAAACCGATGGCCCGGAAACGGAGGTCGCGGTTGCTCCCGTGAGGAACGGATCCTCTACCGAGGTGCAACCGGCCAGCAGGGCGGTAAAGCCGGCCGCAGCGGCCAGGCGTACAAAATTCATCGGGTCGCTCCGGTGGTGTTCAGGCCGTTCATGATGTTCGGGTCGCTCAGATGCATGCTGAGCCGCTGGAAGATGGCGTGGGCTTCCGCCTTGTGGCCGAGGCGCTGGTGCGCCCAGGCGCGCAGCACGCTCATGTCGGAAGATTCCGGCATGAGCTGCAGCCGGGCGTTCAAGGCCTCCAGCGCCTGGTCAAACTTCTTGTCGTCGAAAGCGGCGCGGGCGCGCTGCCAGTAGATTTCGCCGCGGATCTCGCGGTCACGGGCCGCACCGACAGGATAGGCGCCTATCACTGCTTCGGCTTCGCCCGTCAGGCCGGAGCGCAGTGCGGCCAAGGCGGCACCATAGGCGGCATCCTGGCGAACGGACGCCTTGCCGCCCTGCAAGGCGGCGCTGAAGGCGGACTTTGCCTCGGAGGGGCGGGCAAGCCCCATCAGGCACCAGCCGCGAATGAGCTGCGCATCGGCCGACAGACCGCCGCGATCATCGAGACGCTGGAGATCGCGCAGGCAATCGTCATACCGTTTCACCTTCAGGCTGGCGATGTAACCGGCATCGCCGGTGGACGCCGACGGCTTTGCCACCGTTACGCCCCTGTCGCCACGCGGCGGGGCAGCCTTGCCGATCTCCTTGAAAAGCTCAGGGAAACGATCGCCCTGCTCGTCGCGCAGCGCGGCGAACTGTTTCTTCTTGCCTTCGCGCAGATAGCTGAGCGCCAGGCCTTTCAGCCGCTCCGGCTTTTCCTGCCAGCTCCACGCCTTGGCAAACCATGCTTCCGCCGCCTCGAACTGACGGGAATTATAGGCATACCAGCCGAGGATTTCGGCGTGGTCGGCGGCCTGCGTCTCGCTGATCGCAGTCGAATAGGCGGCGACCGTGCCGGCATCGAGCGCACCGAGTTCCGGCTTGGAGAAGCGCGGCGACAAGGCGTTCATCAGGAAGGTGGAATCGTCGGCCAGCACGTCGAGGTGATCGACGGCAAACCGGTAGGCATCCGCGTCGCGCTTCTGGCGCGAAAGGCTCAGATAGAGGCCCTTGGCGGAATCGAGGGTCGGTTCCCGCTCCATCGCTGCCGAAAACGCCGTTTCGGCGGCCGGCAACTGGCCGAGCTTGAGATTGTACCAGCCAAGAACGGCAAAATCGGCACCGCCCTGCGCGGTTGCGGCCAGCGCGTTGAAACGGCCGATATCCGCATCGGACAGCGGCTGTGTCTTCGTGTCGTCGGCGGTGAACGTCGCCACCTCGCGCCGCAGCAGGTCATCCTGGATCGGCTTGAGGGCTGCTACGGCCCCCGGCTGCGGCCAGAGAGCGTTGATCACGGCGCGAATTTCCTCGCCGGAAAAATCAGCGGCCGCCTTCTGCAGCGTGGTTGCCAGCAGGTCGTCGGAAAAACGCCGGTCGCCCTGGCGGAACAGAATGCCCTTGCAGACCTCCGCCAGCGGCTCCTTCATGCCGGTGGCATGGTAGGCGTCGATCAGCATCCACAGAAGGTCGATGTCCGGCTCGGTTGCCGCATCGAGCCCTTCGCCGGCAGCGATCACACCGGTCCAGTCCTTGGCGGTGGTGGCCGTTGTCATCGTGACGCGCTGCTTGCGGCGCTCGAGTTTCGACGAAAAATCCTCGGACGGAACCCAGCCGGCGTGGGCGGCCTGCAGCCGGCCAATTTCCGCATCGATACCGGCAAAGTCGTTCTTGTCGTAGAGATCCCAGAGCGACTGTTCATTCACCGACCGTTGCGCAAGGGGCAGATAGAGGTTCTTCGGCACCTGGAAGCCCGGATATTTGAGCTGCAGCCGGGCGATTTCCGCCTGGACCCGGTCTTCCTGCTTCTGATCGGCATAATAATAAAGTGCGGCGAGGTCCACTTCGTCGGGGCCGGCCGCTGGGGCGGCCGTAGCGGCGTCGGCCGGTTTTTCCTCCGACAGCAGCGACGGCTGCCCGGACGGGACGAGCGGATCGTTGGCGGAGGCGCCCATCGGCGCCAGCGCCGTGGCCGCAAGAAGAATGGCCGTTTTCAGCGAGAGATGTTTCATGGGTCTGTCCTCACACCCTTCTTCGACACGGCGAACCCGAGCCATGCCCCGAAACCGCTCATCAGGACGATGACGAGCGCGATGTAGATCTGGAAATTGTCCGAGAACCACGAGGCGGCCAGGCGACGGAAATTGCCAAAGCTGGAATCGGTGATCTCGGTGATGATCCGCGTCGTTGCGGCCCGGCTGACCAGCACGCCGTCTTCGCTGCGAACCCAGGCCGACCCGCCTTCCAGGCGCTGCCAGGCGGAGGATGCCGCCAGCGTCTGCATGCCGAGGGCCAGGTGGTCGAGCGAATCGGAGCGGATGACCGTCCAGTTGCCGAGGCCCGAAGGCGAAACGACCTGGGAGAGGGTGACGAGCGCACCGGTTTCGTTCGCCTCCCCCTTCCCTGCCGGATCCTCGTAGCGGAGCCAGCGGCGGAAGCGGCTGAACATGCTCGTCGTCCACGTCTCCGCCTGGGTGGCGAAGGAGCCGTCGGATTGCGGCGCCACCGTCGAATTGCGGAATGCGTCCAGCAATGCCTGGCTGTCGTCGCCCTTTGTATCGACAACAGCCGTGTCGAGCGAGGCTGTCGTCACCGGATCGGTGTCGGCAGGCGTCTTTGCGGCGAAACCGGACATCAGGTCCGCCGGTTCGTTTGCCGTATCCGCCTTTTCGGGGATCGCCGCCATGCCCGGACCCGCCGCCGAGATCACCAGGGCATTGCGCCCCTCGGCCTCGACCGGCTGCGACAGCAGGATTTTCGCGGAGAGCGGGCGGGCGGCGGAAACGCCGAGCCTGGCGACTGTGGTCAGGGCCGCGCTCAGCACGCGCGGATCGACGCTGTCGATGAACACGTCGAAAGGCTTGCCGTCACCGAAAGGATAGGCCGCGCCGGCAAGCGCACCGAGATCGGGGAAATGGCCGATACGCGCCAGCGCCGGAATGTCGAGCGAGGAGGTTTCGAGCAGGATGAAGCGCGGCGTCGCCTCGTTGGCGATCTGCGGTCCGCAGGCGGCATCCGCCGCGACAGGCACTTCCGCCAGCACCTCGATGCGGTTGACGCCCGGCCGAAAGGCGCGCAACGGCAGCTCGATGCGCTTGCCGTCGAACTGCTCGCCATTGACGTTGCGAAATGGCAGGCTGGTCACGACCTTGTCGTTGACGCGCACCAGGAGCTGGGCGCCGAGCGCGAGACCCGGAGCCGTGGCGCCGCGCAGATGGAAATCGATGGTGGCATATTCGGCCGGGTAAAAATCCGCAGGCATCTGCAATTCGAACCGCGTCCGCGACAGGCGTCCGACAAACGGTGCCGTGACGTATCCGGCATCGCGCAGCGTGTAGCTCGTCGACGGTTCCGCGGCGATGAGCCCCCAGATGCCGGCAAACAGGCCGCCTTCGAGGCCGGCGCGCATCGGGCCGCGCGCCGCCGCCAGGAGGCTTGCCGTGCGTTCGCCGGCCGTTGCGCCGCTCAGGACAACGACCGGCCTGCCCGGCACCCGGCCCGGCTGCACCGAAAGACCGGCGGCGCTTCCGGAAAGCAGGCGTTTTCCTTCCGCCGTCTGTCCCGGCTCGGAGCCGGAGCCGACGAAGAGGTCGATGCCCGGGCCGGTCGCGGCATCCTTGCCGACGGTGACGACGAGATCTTCGCGATCGAGGAACAAGGCGAGCGCCTGCACGGCGGCAATGCCTTCATTGGCGATCCCGACGGAAGCGGCGCCATCGGCAACCAGGCGGATTTCCGTCTTGCCGGCCGCCGTCTTGCCCACCGAGAGCAGATCTTCGAGAGCGGTGTACCCGGCCGGCCTCGCCGGCAAAAAGCCGCTGCCGGCCGGATCGATCTTCGTCCAGAGCTCGTAGGTGGCATTGAGCGAGCAATCGACACGGTGATGCTGGCGCGCGCGCAGGCGCACTTCGTTGCGACCCGCCTTCAAGGCTTCGGCCGGCACGGCCAGGGTCTCGGTCCTGAAGCCGTTCGGCGAACGGATCGTGACGGAGCCGGCCGACTGGCCATTGACGGAGACATCCAGGATACCGGTATCGGGGAGGATCGATACCGCATTCTGATAGGCGATCTGCAGCTTGCCGCCGGCGGCGAGCTGCGCAGCGCCGAGATGGAAGCTCAGGACCACCGTATCGTCCTCGCCGGTCAGCTGCATCCGCTCGACAGCCTGCTCGAAGGGGATCAGCGAGGATGCCTGGGCGGCGGGGAACTGTGCCGGAGCCAGGGCCGTCGGCAGCAGCGAAGCGCCCGCATCTTCGGCCTTGTCCGTTGTGGGCGTTTCCTGTCGCGCCGCCGGCAGCAGGCGGAACTCCCCGGCCAGGGCCGTGGAGCCCGTCAGGCCGGTGGCGGCAACCATCAACGCAAGCGCAAGCCGGCGGACCATCGTCTCGTCATGCATAAATACGGACCTCATTGTCTGCCGGATTGAAGGTTGCGGTTTCCTGCGGCGCCTGCCTGGGGCCTTCCAGAAGCAGGATCGGCGCGTCTTCGACCGATTGCACCGCCTGTTCGCGGATCATGCCGATGGCGTAGCGCATGGCGCGCAGCGTTTCCGAAACGGTCCAGAAGGCGAAACGCACCGTGCCCGTGAAGAAGCCGAGGCGCACCTGCCGCCGCGACAGTCGCTCCTGCAGCACCGATTGATCCGAATACATCAGCTCGGCGATCGCCATGAATGTCTGCGGCGTGCGTTCGGCATAAGCGAAGCCGTGATGCGTCTGGCCGTTCTGCTGCCGGCTGCCGCGGCGCACGACATCGAAACTCATGACCTTGCCGTTGCGGCGCAGTTCCACGCGGGCATTGAAATGCTCGCTCGAACCGGTCGGCGGCTGCTCGTCGATGAACTCGACGGTAACGCCGCCGCTCGAAGCGTCGTGGATGAGGATGGAATACAGCTTGCCGGCGAGATGCATCAGCGCATGGCGCTTGACCGGCAGGCGCTGGTTGCGGCGCAGCTCGCGCCGCTCCGCCACCACGCCGAGCGCGGCGCCGGCAAGACCGAGATTGATGAGGTTCCAGCCGGCGACGATCAGCAGCAGTTCCGATGCCGCCGGCTCGGTCAGGTAACGCCAGAGCGAATAGAAGGCCGCCGCCAGCAGCAGGAAGAAGATGATGAAATAGGGGCGCGCGATGGCGGACAGGCCGCTCTTTTCGAGCGTCTGGCCCTTGGCGGTGACGTTGAAGGTCGGCTTGCGCGGATTGCGCACCACCGAGAGGATCGAGCCGAACAGCAGCACCGACTGCACATATTCATAGAGTTCCGACACCCAGGGCCAGCGCACCCGCCCATACAGGTAGCTCTGCATGGCGAAGGAGGAGACCAGGTAGGTCAAGGCGTAGGAGGCGAACTCCATGATGTTGGCCTGGTAGATCTCCAGCGAGAAGAAGATGTAGAGCAGCGGCGAGAACATGAACACCAGCCGCGACAGCGGGAACAGCCAGAAGAGGTTGATGCCGGCGTAGCAGATGCGCTGCGCCATGGTCAGGCCGCGCGCCAGAAACGGCCGGTTGAGGATGAGGATCTGCAGCATGCCCTGGCACCAGCGGGCGCGCTGGCCGATGAAGGAGACGAAGGTTTCCGGCTGCAGGCCGGCGATCAGCGGCTTGTCGACATAAACGCTGTGCCAGCCGTTGGAATGCAGCGCCAGCGCCGTCTCGCAATCCTCGGTGATCGACTGGCCGGCAAAACCATCGGTGGTTTCCAGCGCCTTGCGGCGCAAGACGGCGGCCGAACCGCAGAAGAAGGCGGCGTTCCACTTGTCGAGGCCGCGCTGCAGGATGGAATAGAACATCTCGTTTTCCGACGGCATGCGCGCGAAGGTCTTCAGGTTCTTTTCCAGCGGATCGGGATTGATGAAGAAATGCGGCGTCTGCACGAGGAAGAGCTTTTCGTCCTCGTTGAAGAAACCCACCGTTTCCTTCAAAAATTCGCGCACCGGGGCATGGTCGGCATCGAAGACGACGACGAGTTCGCCGGTGGAGATCTTCAACCCTTCGTTGAGGTTGCCGGCCTTGGCGTGTTCGTTGCGGGCGCGGGTATGGTAGCGGACGTCCATCGCGGCACACAGCGCCTTGAGGCGCTCGTGGCGGCGAAGGGCGGCGAGCGCCTGGCGCGGATCCTTGGCGGCGCGCTTCTGCTCGGTGCCGCCGTCGTCGAGCAGGTAGACGGTCAGCTTTTCCTTCGGATAGATCATCGATTTGGCGGCGGCGAGCGTGACGGCCAATAGTTCGGGATCTTCGTTGTAGCTCGGAATGAAGACGTCGACCGTCGGCAGCTCGGCGCGTGTCTTCGGCACCGGCGCGACGCGGCGCAGCGGATCGGCCAGCATGAAGAAGCTGACCGCCAGCATCGCCAGGCAATACATTTCGGCGAGGTAGAGCACGAAGCCGGGAATGAAGTTCAGGGGTTCGGAGATATCCGGCAGCGTCTCGGTCGTCCGCCAGTAGGCGTAGCGCAAGGCGAGAATGCCGGCGAATACGAACGTCATCAACCTGAACGGCTTGCTGTTCGGCCGCGTCATGAAGATGAACATGAAACCCAGCACGGCAAAGCTGAGCACCAGCTGTGCCTGAAGGCTCAAGGGCAACCAAAGGACAAAAAGTCCCAGCATGCCGGCGGCGAGCGCCGGCCACTTTGCGCACATCATGTGCAAACCTCAAAATTACAGCACCGGCTCTACATCATGTAGGCCACTCATGCATAAGCCGGATCTTAAAAGCCTGTTCCTGAATCATTTGCTAAACAGGCACAGTTGCTTAGCGGAATGGTTACGATTGATTTAACGCCGCGGGGCACCATCCGGGAACGATACGCATCCCCTCCGAAATCATCGATCGCGGCGGGATCGGCTGAAACAAAGCCGGAAATCGCCGGCGCCCCCCCTGATTTCGACCCGAATCGATGCAACCATGTGCGAAGTGATTCGTCTTTCACAGGAGCGGGCAATTGACGGAATATGTCTTGGGCGAAGCGAAGTGGGGCGAAGGCTATATCGGGCGAACCGGCGGCACGGTGACCTGGGCCTTTGCGCAATTCAACTGGAGCGGCGGCTACGAATTCGACCGGCAAATGACCGAGGAAGCGTTTCGCAGCCTCATCCGGCAGGCCTTCGACGCCTGGGAGGCCGTTGCCAAGATCGATTTCGTCGAAGTCAGCGATAGTTCCAGTACCGGTATTCGCATCGGCTGGGATTACATCGACGGCGCCTATGGCACCGTCGGCGAAGCCCGCTGGGAGGGCACGTCCTCCGGAAGCCAGACGCTCTATTCGATCACGGAATCGGAGATCCGTTTCGATACCGCCGAAACCTGGTCGACCAGCAAGAATTACATCGGCAACGACACCAATTTCTACGCCGTCGCCCTGCACGAGATCGGCCATGCGATCGGGCTTGAACATACCGATGACGAAGCGACGATCATGTATCCGTCCGTCACCGACCTTTCGACGCTCGGTCCCGGCGATATCCGCGGCATCCAGACGCTGTACGGCGCCAAGCAGACCACCGGCACGACGGCCACCAACGGCAACGACACGTTTACGGCAACCGCCGCCAACGACCGCTTCGACGGCCTGGGCGGCATCGACACCGCTGTTTATTCCGGAGCAAGGGCCGCCTATGGCGTCAGCGAGGCCTCCGGCCGCATCTCCGTCAGCGGCAACGGTACCGGCAGCGACGAACTGATCAACATCGAGCGCCTGCGCTTCGCCGACGGCACGCTGGCTTTCGATACCGACGGCAATGCCGGCCAGGCCTACCGCATCTACAAGGCGGCCTTCGACCGGGTGCCCGACAGCGGCGGCCTCAGCTACTGGATTAATGCGTTGGACAAGGGCCAGGGCAACGTCACCTGGGTGGCGCAGAATTTCATCAATTCCGCCGAATTCCAGGCCACCTACGGCAGTCCCTCGACCGTCTCGAACAACGCCTTCACCGATCTCATCTACAGGAACGTCCTCGACCGCGATCCGGATGCCGCCGGCTATTCCTACTGGACCGGCCAGTTGCAGGGCGGCCTGACGCGGGCGCAGATGCTGGCACAATTCTCGGAAAGCGCCGAAAACCAGCAGAACGTCGCCGCTGCGATCGATGACGGTATCTGGTACGTCTGACGACGCTCCATCTCACACGGCATCAAGGCGCCGGTTCGTCGGGCGACCTGACGGCGATGCCGAAGGGTTCGAAGTGTTTCAGATTACGGGTCACAAGGGTGAGGCCGTGCGCTTTGGCAGTGCCGGCAATCATCGCGTCGGCAGCGCCGGGACTGTGGCCCGCCGTGACTGCCATTGCTTCGAGTTCACCCGATAGCTGGGCGACTGCGGCATCGATCGGCAGGATATTGTCGCCGTAAAAGGAAACCAGGCCGAGAAGCCAGAAACGGATCGCCGAGGCTTTTGCTGTCGCACCGCGATGGTCAAGCAGCCGGATGCCCTTTTCGATTTCGTGAATGCTCACGGCAGAGAGGTAAATCCCGTTTTCCCGCTCCTGCTCCTCCAACCAGGCCGTAAAATCCTCGGAAGCCTTGGCCTGCGAAGGAGAAAACATCGAGATCGCGTTGGTGTCGAGCAGGAAACCGCTCACAGATCGACCGTACGCGACGGGGCGGGATTGCGTACGAACACGTCGTCGTCACCGTCGAAACCGCCTGGAAAGGTCTTCAAGTGGGCAACGAGGCTGCGGCGATCCTTGGCAAGCGCCCGCTTCGCCGCGTCTGCCGCCGCCACGCTGACGATGACGGCTGCGGCACGACCGTGACGGGTGATGGTCACGAATTCACCGGCTGCCGCCTGATCGATGACATTCGAAAAATACGCCTTGGCGTCCTTGAGGCTGACGGTCGACATTCCAGCACCCTTCGCGAAATAAGTCACTAATGACCTTTTTAAGGCGCCGTATCTGAAAATTCAAGGAGAGTGTGCCGTACCGCCCTACCCGGCCGACCATGAGCCGTCGAAGTCAATTTTCAAGGGAACGATAAAATCCCCTCTCCCAGACAGTCCTTGTGACTTTCAGACTGACCGGGAGAGGGGAATGGTACGGTTGAGTGGGGTCGAACCACCGACCTCAGGTGCCACAAACCTGCGCTCTAACCAACTGAGCTACAACCGCACACGAGTAACGCCAACGGCGTCATGGGCGTCACATACGAGGAGTTTTTGTCTTTTGCAAGTCAAATGTCGCGCAAAAAAGAAAGCCGGGCATTTCGACCCGGCTTTCCCTCAAGAATACCGCCAGGATCAGGCAGCCTTGAAGCCGGAGATTGCTTTCTCGGCAGCATCCTTGACCGGCTTGGAAAGCTGTTCGGCAAACTTCTTGGTGGCGTCCTGCATCGACTTGGCCTGCTCGACCGTCACTTCGGCCTGCTTGCGGATGAAGGCGGTCTGCAGTTCGAAGAACTCGGCAGCCGACTTGACGCCCAGCAGGGCTTCCATGTGGGAAAGCGAGCTTTCGGCATTGGTGCGCAGCGCGTCGATCGCCTTGAGGCCGATGTCGACCGTGCCGGCCTGGGCGGTCTGGACCGTTGCTTCCACCGTCTTGGCGGCATCGTCGGCGGCAACGCGCATCTTCGCGTAGGCATCCTTCGACTGCTGCACGCCCTTTTCAGCGAACTCGCGGAAGCTTTCCGTCAGCTTGGCAGGGTCGAAATTGGCAACGGAGAAAACGTCTTCAATCTTTTTCATGCGATGCTCCTGGTGTCGCGAGAAACGGACAAGACCGGTCGCGAACGTCTGTTTGAGTGATGCCCATTATATAGGCGATCTTTTTGTGCATTGCAACATAATTTTGCGTCGCACAAGACATTAACCGTATTTAACGGATTCCACGGCCTCTGCTGGACCGGGCGGGGGGTGCTTCGATATTAAAAAACTGTTAATCTCAGACAACTTCGGCATTAGCCCCGCGTACAGGATTTGTTATGCCCGCAGTTCAATACCCGTTTATCGACATCGCCGTGCACATGCGCGTGAAAGACCGGTTTGCCCGCGGCGAAGCCATCGTGCTGTTTTCAGCGGCGATGGACCGGGTGCTGTGGGCAAACGGCGCAGGCGCACGACTGTTCGGCAATCCCGGCATCTACGATTTCCTCGAGGAAGGCCCCAACCGCAACGACGTGACCTTCCGGCAGATGGAAGCCACCGCACGGCAGCTCGGCAAAGACGGCGACAGCCGTTCGCTTCTTGTGCGAATCGCGTCCGGCTTCCAGCGTATCAGCGTCCAGGCGACGGTCGAGCGCCTGCAGACGCCGGCCGGCGAGGATGCCGTGCTGTTTTCCGTTCCGCTGAAGACGACGGCGATGGACCGCCGCGACTGCGCCCGGCAGATGCTCGAAGGGTTCGACGATCCCGATACGCATATGGCGGTCCTCGGCAATGACGGCGAAATCATCGCCGCTTCGGAGCGTTTCGAGCGCCTGGGCATCACCGAACACACGGCGCGTGCCCTGGTCACCATGGTCGGCAACCATCCCGACCGGCTGATGAAACGTCCGATCCCGACCGGCCGCGGTTACCTGCCGGCAGCGGTCGGCAAGCTCTCGGACGAGCCCGGCCTGCACCTGCTGTTCGTCGTCGAGATGGTCATCGGCAATCTCGATCCGACCGAGGATTTTTCCGAGGCCGCGCCGGTGCAGCCCGCTGTCGGGACTATCGAAGACGAAACGCATGCGCTGGCGCCGCTGGCCGAACCCGACCAGCAGGTCGAGGCAGACGTACCGGCTACACCGGCACAGCCGGGCGACGACTATGCCGCGGCGATTGACGCCATTTCGACGATCGAAGAGGTGGAAGACGTCATCGATACGCCCGATGCGGCCGAAATTCCCGAGGAGGCCGAGACGGACCGGCCGGTCGAGGAAGCCTCCGAATTGCCTGGTGCCACCGACTTGCCTTCCACGATGGAAGATGGCGAGCCGGCCCCGGAGGAAGCCGACGACGACAGCGAAATGTCGCCCCCCGATGAAGCAACTCCTACGGAAACCGTGCCGATTTGCGACCAGCAACCGGAAGAGGCTGCGGCGGCATCCGTGGCAGAGAGGCCGCAACAGGCGGGTGATGCTCCCGCGAAGGACAGCGGATTTGTCTTCAATCCGCAGGCGCGCGCCACGCGTTTCGTCTGGAAGATCGACGCCGAGGGCCGTTTCAACGAGGTTTCCAACGAATTCGCCAAGGCGGTCGGTCCGCACGCCTCGTCGATCAACGGCGTTGCCTTCACCGATATCGCCCATCTCTTCAACCTCGATCCGGACGGCAAGATCGCCGAACTGCTCGGCAAGCGCGACACCTGGTCGGGCAAGACGATCCATTGGCCGATCGAAGGAACGACGCTGAAGGTGCCCGTCGATCTCGCCGCCCTGCCGACCTATACGCGCAACCGCGAATTCGACGGTTTTCGCGGTTTTGGCATCGTGCGCCTCGCCGATGCGGTCAGCGACCCGCTGGAACTCGGCCTGTCGCTCGCCGCCGGGGCGCTGACGGGGGAAGACATCGGCGCAAGCGCGACCGCGGTGCCCGCCCGAGCGGAACCAGAGGAAGCCGAGACCGTGCAGCCGCAAGCCGTCGCCGCCGACGTCGAACAGCCTGAGGCTGCCGTATCGCTGCCGGATACCGATACGGCAGGCGATGTTCCCGACATGGCGCCGCCCGCTGATGCCGGCAGTGCCCCCGATGAGGAAATCGAACCGGCCGACGGCCAGCCAGGCGAGAGGGCACGCGACGAGGCGTCGCTGATGCTGCCCTGGGGCGAGCGCCCGGCCTTGCGCCTGGTCGATACCCCCAACCGCCGCCATTCCGACAAGGTCATTCGCCTCGAAGAGCGCCGCCTGCGCGGCCGCGAGGGGCTGAGCGCCGTCGAACAGGCCGCCTTCCGCGAGATCGCCCGGCAATTGCAGCCGCTCAACCAGGCCGGCGACGACGAGGCCACGCAGGCGCCTGTGGACGATATCGCCGAGACGCAGGCCGCTTCCGAAACGATACCCGCCGACGATCGGGACACGGCGCTGACGCCCGCCGATAGCGAGGCTTTGTCCGCGCCGCTGAACGAAGAGCAACCTTCCGGGAACGATGCCGCTGTCTCAAACGCGGAAGAAGCCGAAGAGGCAGATGATCTCGACATAGCCGCTGAAGCCGATGACGATATCGAGGCGGATGCCGGGGAACCGCAGGCCGAGGAAGACGGCCCGACGGAAGAAACCCCGCTGGACGTGCTCGCTTCGCTCATCCCGCCGCGCGCCCAGATGGAGGAAGGGCTTTCGGCCGGCGCCATCGACCAGATGCCGGTGGCATTGCTGGTGCATGCCGGCGACGAACTGATCCACGCCAATCCCGAATTCCTGCGCCTGACCGGCTACGACACGCTGGCTGCCCTGGAAGAGGTCGGCGGTCTCGACGCCCTGCTGCAGCGGCAGGATCTCGACGAGGATTCCGGCCAGCCCGGCGGGTTGACGCTGGTGCGCTCCGACGACCTGCTGGTTCCCGTCATGGCCCGGCTGCAATCGATCCGCTGGGAACAGGGCAACGCGCTGATGCTGGCGCTGATGCCGCTCGGCGGACGCCAGTCCTTCGCCGCCGCAACGGTGGCCGACATGGAAGAGGCGGATGGCCGGCAGGACCGCATCCGCGCCCGGCTCGCGCGCGTGCAGGGGGAACTGGAGGAACTGCGCTCGATCCTCGAAACCGCGACGGACGGCGTCGTCATCCTCGGTCATGACGGCGAGATCCGCTCGATGAACCGCTCGGCCAACGCGCTGTTCAACTATGACAACGAGGAGACGCAGGGCAAACCCTTCGTCATGCTTTTTGCCCATGAAAGCCAGAAGTCGGTGATGGACTATCTCGCCGCGCTGGCCGGGCATGGCGTGGCGAGCGTGCTCAACGACGGCCGCGAAGTGATCGGCCGCGAGGCGTCCGGCGGTTTCATCCCGCTGTTCATGACCATGGGGCGCCTGACCTCGTCGGAGGGTTATTGCGCCGTCATCCGCGACATCACCCAGTGGAAACGCACCGAGGAGGAGCTGCGCAACGCCAAGCGGGCGGCGGAAACCGCCAATGCCCACAAGAGCGAATTCCTCGCCCGCGTCAGCCATGAGATCCGTACGCCGCTGAATGCCATCATCGGTTTCTCCGACATGATGGCGACGGAACGGTTCGGTGCCATCGGCCATCCGCGCTACATCGAATATGCCAACGACATCGGCCGCTCCGGGCGCCATGTGCTCGACATCGTCAACGACCTGCTCGACATTTCCAAGATCGAAGCCGGCGAGATGGATCTCGACTTCATCGCCGTCGGGCTGAACGAAACGCTGTCGGAGGCCGTGGCGCTGATCCAGCCGCAGGCCAACAGCCAGCGCGTCATCATCCGCACCGCCCTGTCGCAATCGGTGCCGCACGTGGTGGCCGACCTGCGCTCGATCAAGCAGATCGCGCTCAACATCCTGTCGAACGCCATCCGTTTCACGCCGTCCGGCGGCCAGATCGTCGTTTCGACCTCGTATGAGACGAACGGCAGCGTCGTGCTGCGCATCCGCGACACCGGCGTCGGCATGACCCGCTCGGAACTGGAGCAGGCGATGAAACCGTTCCGGCAGGTGGCCACGACGTCCCGCAAGCGTGGCGACGGCACCGGTCTCGGCCTGCCGCTGACGAAAGCGATGGTGGATGCCAACCGCGCCCAGTTTTCCATCAGTTCCGCCCCCAACGAGGGCACGCTGGTGGAGATCACCTTCCCCTCGCCGCGGGTTTTGGCGAACTGAACACTACATCGGCGCGCGTCTTTCGAGACGCGCCAAGTACGCAGTAAAAATAAGGCGGCACGGGGCCGCCTTTTTATGAGTCTATGCTGTTCAACAAGGGTTCGAACCGGCCGCATCGGGCGCCGGAAACCGATAGAGCAGCCCTCGATACAAGGGCGCCTTGCTGGTCACACATTCGCAAGCCGCGCCTTAACAAGTGGTTACCGGCGACACCGATCTTTCACCGGCAAGAACTTGGCTGACCGCGCCTTTCGCTTGCCGGACAGCCCTGTCCCGCCTTACCGGCCAAGTTCCGCCAGGCCTTCGAACAGGTGGAGCGCCTCGGGATTGGCCAATGCCTCCTTGTTCTTCACCTGCCGGCCGTGAACGACCTCACGCACGGCAAGCTCGACGATCTTGCCGGACTTGGTGCGCGGAATATCGGCAACGGCGACGATCTTTGCCGGAACGTGACGCGGCGAGGCGCCGGTGCGGATGCGCGTCTTGATCGCCTTGACGAGATCGTCGGTGAGCGTCACGCCCGGCGCCAGCCGGACGAACAGCACGACACGCACGTCGTCGTCCCAATCCTGGCCGATGCAGAGCGCCTCCGCCACCTCTTCCATCTGTTCGACCTGGTTGTAGATCTCGGCCGTGCCGATGCGCACGCCGCCCGGATTGAGCGTCGCATCGGACCGGCCATGGATGACGATGCCGCCATGCGGCGTCCATTCGGCGAAATCGCCGTGGCACCAGACATTGTCGAAACGCTCGAAATAGGCGGCACGGTACTTTGCCCCGTCCGGATCGTTCCAGAACATGATCGGCATGGAGGGGAAAGCCCTGGTGCAGACCAGTTCGCCCTTTTCACCGCGCACCGGCTGGCCCTCGTCGTTCCAGACATCGACGGCGAGGCCGAGCCCCGGCCCCTGGATCTCGCCGCGCCACACCGGTTTCAGCGGATTGCCGAGCACGAAGCAGGAAACGATGTCGGTGCCGCCGGAGATCGACGCAAGCTGCACGTCCGGCTTGATGCCTTCGTAGACGAAGGAAAAACCTTCGGGCGACAGCGGCGAGCCGGTGGAGGTCATCAGCCGCAGGCTGGAAAGGTCGTGGGTGGTGCGCGGCGTAAAGCCGCCCTTGCGCACCGCATCGATATATTTCGCCGAGGTGCCGAAGATGGCGAATTTTTCATCCGCGGCATAATCGAACAGCACATTGCCATCGGGATGGAACGGCGAGCCGTCGAACAGGCAGAGCGTGGCGCCGATGGCGAGACCGGAGACGAGCCAGTTCCACATCATCCAGCCGCAGGTGGTGAAATAGAAAAGTCGCTCGCCTTCCGTCAGGCCGCAATGCAGCCGGTGCTCTTTCAGATGTTGCAGCAGCGTGCCGCCGGCCGAATGCACGATACATTTCGGCACGCCCGTCGTGCCGGACGAAAACAGGATATAGAGCGGATGACTGAACGGCAGGGCGACGTATTCCACCGGCCTCGCTTCGAAGGGCGCGACGAAATCCTCAAGCGTCGTGGCATCCGGCGTCGCCGCCGCGACGGCTGCGGCATCGCCGGCATAAGCCACGATCACCGAGGGCACGCCGAGCCGGGCGGTGACGGCGGCGATCTTGGCGGAGACATCCTGCAGCTTGCCGGCATACCAGTAGCCGTCGCAGGCGATGAACAGTTTTGGGGCGATCTGGCCGAAACGGTCCAGCACGCCCTGTTCGCCGAAATCCGGCGAGCAGGAAGACCAGACGGCACCGATCGAGGCGGCAGCCAGCATGGCGGCGATGGTTTCCGGCATGTTCGGCATCATCGCCGCGATCCGGTCGCCCTTGCCGATACCAGCGGCGCGGTAGGCCTGCTGTAACCTCGAGACGAGGGCGGTCAGCCGGTCCCACGACCAGCGATCGCTCGCCTTGTCCTCGCCGCGGAAGATCAGGGCGTCGCCGGCGCCCGTACGCGACAGCAGGTTCTCGGCAAAGTTCAACTCGGCATCGGGAAAGAACCGTGCCTTCAGCATAACGTCGCCGTCGATCAGCGCCCGTTCGCCGCGGGCCCCCTTGACGCCGCAGAAATCCCAGATCGCCGTCCAGAAATCGTCGCGGCGCTCGACCGACCAGGTGTGGAAAGCATCGTAATCGGTAAAATTCACACCATGGCGTTCGCCGCACCAGGCGATAAATTTCGCCATGGGGCTGTCTTTGAGAATCTGGTCGGATGGGACCCACAGAGGGGCTTCGTCAATCATGCTGTCCTCCTGCGCATTTTTGTCCTGTATAGCATGCTGCATCGCATTATAAAGTGGCCTTCCATCCCGCCGGAGACGACACGCATTTGCGCAGGCGCGATAAATCCGCTATCCCGCTGAAAGGCTCCGCTGCGGAGTGGAAAAAAGGCGGCCCCGCTGAACCATGACCCAATCTCGTACGCGGTTTGTGCGCCGGATTTTTCGCAGGATCAACCGATCACGCCAGTCGATCATCCGCGTGACGCTGATCGCCCTGGTCGCGTTTTTCTGCATCTTCGGTGTCATCAGGCTGTCGGCGCCCTACCTGATTTCCACCAGCCTCGTCCGCAACGGCATGGAGCGGGCGATTTCCAGCTGGACAGGCCATCGCGCCATCATCGGCGGCTCGCCGGAGCTGGAATTCTGGCCGGTTCCGCGCCTGACGCTGCAGGACGTGACGATCGAGAAACGTGACGGCGACGCGCGGCAAGAGATCGCCCGGATCGACCGCATGTCGGCCTCCTTCAGCCTGGTCAAGGCCCTGCGCGGACAGCTGCAGTTCCGCGATTTCCATTTCGTGCGGCCGCATCTCTTTCTTACGCGCGCCCCGAGCGGCGCGATAGACTGGACCGACAAGGGCCTGCTGGCGCGGGCGCTGGCCGAGGTGAAGCCCGGCGGCGGCAACAGTCAGGTCCTCGAACGCAATCTCAATGCCCGTATCGGCTCGATCACCATCGAGGACGGCACGGTCGAGCTCCAGGACGCCGGCGGCGCGCATTTCCAGCTTGGCGGGATTTCCGCCGACATCGACTGGCCGAGCCTGCAGGACGCCGTCAAGGCCTATGTGCTGCTGCGCATCTTCGACCACGACGTCAAGATGGACCTGGCATCCTCGCAGCCGCTGCTGCTTGCTTCCGGCCGCAATGCGACCGCTTCGCTCTCCTTCTCCTCGCCGGTTCTGACGGCGCGTTTCGACGGTGTGGCGAACCTTGCGAGCACCGCCTTCCTTTCCGGTGCGGTAGAGATCAATGCCGCCGACATTCCCGGCCTGCTCGCCTGGAGCGGCGCCAAGCTGCCGAGCGTCGCGCTGCTCAAAAGCGCCTCGATGAGCGCCGACCTGATGACGGCCGATTCCGGCGTGCGCTTCAACAACCTGCGCTTTGCCATCAACGACACCAATGCCTCCGGCGTCCTCGACCTCACCTTGCCGCAAGGGCGGCGACCGAAGATGACCGGCACGCTCGCCTTCGACCAGCTCGACGTGCGTGCCTTCCTCTCCGCCTTCTCGCTGAATGTGCCGGCCGGCGGCACGCCGGACGAAACGGCGGATGCTACCTTCCTGCGGCAGCTGGACGTCGATCTCCGGCTTTCAGCGCAGACGGCGGCGCTGTCCCCCTTCGATCTGCGCGATGTCGGCGCCAGCGTGCTGGTGGCGCAGGGCAAGGCGAATTTCGATATCGGCGACAGCGAATTCGAAGGCGGCCAGATGATCGCCCACATGGACGTCGCCGAAAGCGGCTTCGAGGGCGGCGGCAACCTGGCGATCTCGATCCGCGATGCCGATCTTGCCGCCGCTGCGGCACGCATTCCGCTTTCCGGCTCGTTGCCGCTCGGCATCGGTTCGCTGGACCTGACGCTGAAGACCGACAAGCCTGTCTGGGCGACCAGCGCCAACGACATCTCCGGCTCGGTCAAGATGTATACCGGCACCGGATCGCTAAAACAGTTCGACACCACCGCATTCCGCAGCCTGGCGGCCAGCAAGACCTTCTTCCAGCTCAGCGAGGCCGGCAGCCGCAACTTCGATTTCGACAATGCCGAAATCGTCGCGGACTTCGCCAAGGGTTCGGCCACCATCAAGACCGCCCGCATCATCGGCCGCAACGAGACGCTGACGCTGTCGGGCGTCATCCCCTACGGCACCAACGGCATGGCGCTGGCCGGCATGCTGAAACCGGCTGATGGCAACGACACGGTGCAGCCGCTGCCGTTCTTCGCCGGCGGCTCCTGGCCGGACCCGGTGATTTCCCCCATTTCTATCCTGACGGGAAAACCCTTAGAATAATTGCGAATCAGCCGGATGGGGGATGTTCGGTGCTGCGCTTGCTTGCCGCGATGCTCAAGATCGCGCTGGCGTCCCTTCTCCTGGGCGCGGCGCTTTCCTTTTTCGGGATCACCACCAACAGCTTGCTGACCTTTGCCGGGCTGACGGAGGACGATATCCGCCTGTTTCTCGAACGCGCCATCGCCTGGGCGATCCCCAACATGGTGCTGGGGTCGCTGATCATCCTGCCGATCTGGCTGCTAACCTATCTTTTCCTGCCGCCGCGCAGCGACTGAACCATCACGCCCCCTTGGCCGCGAAATGTTCGTCGCGCTGGCGCTGGTATTCCTGCCGCTTGGTGACGACCGAGGCGATGATGACACCGATGGTGACGATGCCGATGAGAATGGTGCAGGCGGCGTTGATTTCCGGCGTCACACCGAGGCGCACCTGGCTGTAGATCTTGATCGGCAGGGTCGTCGCACCGGGCCCGGTGGCGAAGCTCGCGATCACCAGGTCGTCCAGCGACAGGGTGAAGGCCAGCATCCAGCCGGCGATGACGGCCGGCAGGATCAAAGGGAGAGTGATCTTGAAGAAGGTCTTCACCGGCGGGCAGCCGAGATCGAGCGCCGCCTCCTCCAGGCTGCGGTCGAAGGTGATCAGCCGCGATTGCACGACGATCGCCACGTAACACATGGTGAAGGTCGTATGCGCGATCGTCACCGTCCAGAAGCCGCGATCGATGCCGACGGCGACGAACAGCAGCAGCAGCGACAGGCCGGTGATGACTTCCGGCATGACGAGCGGCGCATAGATCATCCCGGAAAACAGCATGCGGCCGGGAAAACGCGTGAACCGCACCAGGGTCAGCGCCGCCAGCGTGCCGAGCACCGTGCCGATGCTGGCCGAGAGGATGCCGACGCGGATGGTCACCCAGGCGGCGTCCATCAGCCCCTCGTTCGACCACATCTGCCGGTACCATTGCGTCGAGAACCCGCCCCAGACGGTGACGAGCTTCGAGGCGTTGAAGGAATAGATCACCAGGATGATGATCGGGATATAGAGGAAGGCGAAGCAGAGGGTGAGGATGGTGGTATCGAAGCGACCTGACTTCATGGCTTATTTCCCCTCGGCTTTCTGCTGCTGGTTCTGGAAGATCATGATCGGCACCACCAGCACGAGCAGCAGGATGACGGCCACGGCCGAAGCGAGCGGCCAGTCGCGGTTGCCGAAGAATTCCGTCCAGAGCGTCTTGCCGATCATCAGCGTTTCGGCGCCGCCGAGCAGGTCGGGGATGACGAACTCACCGGTGATCGGGATGAAGCAGATCATCGAGCCGGCGATGACGCCCGGCAGCGACAGCGGGAAGGTGATCTTCCAGAACGCCTTCCACGGCGGGCAACCGAGGTCGCTGGCGGCTTCAAGAAGCGTGCCGTCCAGCTTTTCGAGCGCCGCGTACAGAGGCAGGACCATGAAGGGCAGGTAGGAATAGACGATGCCGATGAAGACGGCCGTTTCCGTGCGGAAGATCTGCACCTGGTCATCCGGCCCGTAGATGCCGAGCGTCTGCAGCAAAAGTGTCAGCAGGCCTTCCGGCTTGAGGATGCCGATCCAGGCATAGACGCGGATCAGGAACGAGGTCCAGAACGGCAGGATCACCAGCATGACCAGCGTCGGGCGGATGCCGGCCGAGGCCCGCGCCATGCACAGCGCCATCGGATAACCGACGAGCAGCAGCAGCAAGGTGGAGATGACGGCGATGCGCAGCGACGAGAGATAGGCGTCGATATACAGCGGATCGTCGGTCAGGAAGATATAGTTTTCGATATCCAGCTGCGAAATGAAATCGCCGATCGCCCCGAAGCCCTGAAAAACCGGCGTGTAGGGCGGCATGGCGATCGCCGTGTCCGACAACGAGATCTTCAGGATGATCAGGAACGGCGCCAGGAAGAACAGCGTCAGCCAGACGTAGGGGAAGATGACGACCAGCCAGCGGGCCGGGCTTGGTTTGAGCGCGTGGGCTTCGGACATGGACCGCCTCCCCTAGCGCGTCAGCACCAGGCCGGCATCCGCCGACCAGCTGAGCCAGACCATGTCGCCGAAGGTGATCGGCCGGTCGACGAGGCGGGCGACGTTGGCCTGCGCCGCGCGCAGCACCCGGCCGTCCTGCGTCTTCACCAGGAAAAGCGAGAAGTCGCCGAGATAACCGATATCCCAGACCTCGCCATAAGCGGCGTTGACGCTGTCGTCCGCCGGCTTGTCGAGCGAGATGCGCACCTTTTCCGGCCGGATGGCGAAGGCGACGTCGTTGCCGACGACCGCCGCGCACTCCTGGTCGACGGCAACGGCGAGGCCGCCGCAATCGAGCCGCACGGTGCCGGCCTGTCCGCCGGCGGCGGTGGTGGAGACCACCTTGCCGTCGAGGATGTTGATGTCGCCGATGAAGTCCGCGACGTAGCGGCTGTTCGGCGCCTCGTAGATTTCCGCCGGCGTCGCCACCTGCATGATGATGCCCTTGTCCATCACCGCGATGCGGTCGGACACGGTCATCGCCTCTTCCTGGTCATGGGTGACGATCAGGAAGGTGAGGCCCAGCGTGTGCTGGATGTCCATCAGCTCGAACTGGGTTTCCTCGCGCAGCTTGCGGTCGAGCGCGCCGAGCGGTTCGTCGAGCAGCAGCACCTTGGGACGCTTGGCGAGCGAGCGGGCGAGCGCCACGCGCTGGCGCTGGCCGCCGGAAAGCTGGCTCGGCTTGCGTTTGGCGAACTGCTCCAGCTTGACCAGCTTGAGCATCTCCTGCACCCGCGTGTCGATCTCGCCCTTCGGCAGCTTGTCCTGCTCTAGGCCGAAGGCGATGTTCTTTTCCACCGTCATGTGCGGGAAGAGGGCATAGCTCTGGAACATCATGTTGGTCGGGCGGCGATAGGGCGGCACGCCGGAAATATCCTTGCCCTGCAGCAGGATGCGGCCTTCGGTCGGCTCCTCGAAGCCGGCGAGCATGCGCATCAGCGTGGTCTTGCCGCAACCGGAAGGACCGAGCAGCGAGAAAAACTCCTTCTCGTAGATATCCAGGGTCAGGTTGTCCACCGCCACGAAGGTACCGAAGCGCTTGGTGATGTTCTCGAAGCGGATGAACGGCTGGGCCGCCGGATCCGTCCAGGGTGTAAATTTGCGTTTCACCGGCCCAAGAGATTTCGCCATGCCCCGCCTCAACCTTTCCTGAAAATCATCTGTCTGAAATCACGGCACACCACCCTTCCCTCGCCCGGACGGGCCAGCGGCATGCTTGGAGCGTTTCGGCTTTTCCCGAAACGCGAAAACGCTCTATCTCTTTGTTTGCAAGCAATTCCGGACGCAAAACCGCTCCGCACTTTTGCTGGAATTGCCCTAAACGAAGAGCGGGGCAACTCGTGCCCCGCTTGATCTATTCTCTATCAGCTGCCGGTCTTGATCTGCGTCCAGACCCGGTTCAGAACGCGCTGTTCCTTGGGGCCGTAGGGCGAGATGGTGAAGAGTTTCTTCATCGTTTCCGCGTCCGGGTAAACGGAAGGGTTCTTGAAGACCGCTTCGTCGATCAGCGACTGCGAAGCGAGGTTGCCGTTGGCATATTGCACATAGTTCGATGCCTTGGCGATGACCTCCGGCTTCATCAGGTAGTTGATGAAGGCATGCGCCTCGTCGACGTTCTTGGCATCGGCCGGGATCGCCAGGTTGTCGAACCACATATAGGTCCCTTCCTTGGGGATCACATAGTTGATTTCAACGCCGTTCTTGGCTTCTTCGGCACGGGTCCTGGCCTGCAGCACGTCGCCCGACCAGCCGATGCTGATGCAGCTGTCGCCGTTCGCCAGTTCGTCGATATAGGCGGAGGAATTGAACGTCTTCACGAAGGGGCGGATCTTGGCATAGACGTCGCCGCCGGCTTCCAGATCGGCCGTTTCCTTGCTGTCGGGGTCCTTGCCGATGTAGTTCATGGCAATCGCGAAGGTTTCATCCGAGGCATCGAGAATGTTGATGCCGCAACCTTTGAGCTTTTCGGCATTTTCCGGCTTGAACAGCACATCCCAGCTGTCGATCGGCACGTCGCCGAGCGCTGCCTTGACCTTCTGGACATTGTAGCCGATGCCGGTGGTGCCCCACATGTAGTTCACGGCATATTCGTTGCCCGGATCGTACTTGGCCAGGCGCTCGGATACTTCCGGCCACATGTTGGAGATGTTCGGAAGCTTGGATTTGTCGAGTTTCTGGAAGACGCCCGCAGCGATCTGGCGGGCGAGGAACGGCGCCGTCGGTACGACGACATCGTAACCCGATCCGCCGGCGAGAAGCTTGGTTTCGAGGATTTCGTTGCCGTCGAAGACGTCGTAGACGACCTTGATGCCGGTTTCCTTGGTGAAATCTTCAAGAATGGATTCGTCAATATAATCGGACCAGTTGTAAACATGGACGACTTTTTCCTGCGCCTGCGCGGACGCGGCGAGGCAGACCGAAGCGAGTGCAGCGGCCGCAAAGCGGAGCAAATTGGATGTCATAAGTATTCTCCTGTTTCGGACGTTCAGGCTCTTGGCAGGACCCGATAGTTTCCCCGTCTTCTTGTTTGCGGACAGACTAGAAAGGAAATGCGGAGGCGACAAGAGGGAATTGTCTGGTCCCAAGAAGAGTTTATCTCCTACTGGAAATCGAAGGCGCTGAGCCCTGTCACCATCTCGTCGAGCCCGAGCGGGCGGGTGAGCGGCGGCTCGGCGCGGGCCAGACAGCCCTGCCTTTCGCACAGCCGGCAGGCGCTGCCGACCGCAACCGGGGGCGGCATGGCGCCGGCGACCGCCCGGCCGTAGACGACATCACCGGCAAAACCGATATCGCAACCGACGAGAAGTGCGGTTCGCCTGACCCGTTCCCCGAAACCCGCCTGCGGCCCTTCCAGCGTGCGGGCGACCGTCAGGAAAGCCGCTCCGTCGGGCATCTCCACCGCTTCGGCCAGCACCTGTCCCGGCTGGGCGAAGGCGGCATGCACGTTCAGCCTGGGACATTGTCCGCCGAAGCGCGCCGCCGGAAACCCCTGTGCGCCCACCCGGCGCAGCACGTTGCCGGCATTGTCGATCTCCATCAGGAAGAACGGAATGCCGACCGCCCCCGGACGCCCCAGCATGGTCAGCCGGGTCGCCGCCTGCTCGAACGACACGCCGAAGCGGGCGCGCAGCAGGTCGATGTCGAAGCGGGCGCGCTGGGCGGCGGACAGGAAAGCGCCGTAAGGCATCATCAACGCGTGCGAGGCATACCGGGCCAGCTCGAAGCGGGCGATGCGCCGCGCCTCCGGAGAGGCGAGCGACAGGCCCTCCAGCTCGGCGAGGATGTCATCGCTCAGGCCGAGCAGACAGGCTTCCGAGGCGATCTCGCGCAGCTGGTCGAAGGGGCTGAGCCGGTCGGAGAGGAAAAGCCGCATGGAATGCCGGTCGTAGCGCCGCCGCAGGCTCGGCATGGCATGCACCGGCAGGGTGCGCACGACGATGCCGTGTTCGTTCTTCAGCCACAGTTTCAGCGCCGCGGCGAGATCGTCGCCGGCTGCGAGCTTTGCGTGAAAGGCTTCGGCCGCCTCCTCGATCCGAGCAAAATGGTTCGGGCGCCGCTCCAGCGTCTCGCGAACCGAATCGATCGGCAGGCGGGCCGTCGAGAGTGAGGTTTCATGGCCTTCGCGGGCCAGCAGTTCGGCAAGATCGGACAGCCGCGCCGCCTGCTCGCGATAGGCGCGGTAGAGCTTGACCATGGCGCTCGCCGCATTCGGCGCGGCTTCGGACAGCTCGATCAGTTCCTGGTCGCCCGGCACCTCGCCGGCCAGCAGCGGATCGGCAAAGACCTCGCGGAGCGCGGCGATGCCGCCGCTTGCCTCGCCCTGCAGCGCGTCGAGATCCACCTTGTAGACCGAGGTGAGCTTGAGCAGCAGCTGCACCGTCAAGGGCCGCTGGTTGCGCTCGATCAGATTGAGGTAGGACGGCGAGATGCCGAGCGCCTCGGCCATCGCCGTCTGCGTCAGCATCAGCCCGTTGCGGATACGCCGGACGCGCGGGCCGGCAAAAATCTTGTGCTCCGCCATTTGTCACGTTTCCCGACAATATTTGCCACATCGGCAGCTTTACAGATTTTACAAATTTACACGGCCGGCCTGTCACAGGCAAGACATCCTAACCTCTTTCAAAGGCTGAATTTATCGAATTTTCTGGCCGTTTTGTGCAATGCGATGTAAATCTCTTCACATCAGACGGCGACAAGACTTTGAGGAAAACACGTCGCCGAGAGGAGAAGGAAAAGCATTATGACCGATTTTTACAATCTCGTTCCGACTGCCCCGGCTGGCCGTTTCGACGGCATCGAACGGACCTATACCGCCGAGGACGTGAAACGGCTGCGCGGTTCCGTGGAAATCCGTCACACCCTCGCCGAAAAGGGCGCAAACCGCCTGTGGCAGCTCATTCACAGCGAAGATTTCGTCAATGCGCTCGGCGCGCTCTCCGGCAACCAGGCGATGCAGATGGTCCGTGCCGGATTGAAGGCGATCTACCTGTCCGGCTGGCAGGTCGCGGCCGACGCCAACACCGCGTCGGCGATGTATCCCGACCAGTCGCTCTATCCGGCCAATGCCGCCCCGGAGCTTGCCAAGCGCATCAACCGTACCCTGCAGCGCGCCGACCAGATCGAGACCTCGGAAGGCAAGGGCCTTTCGGTCGACACCTGGTTCGCGCCGATCGTCGCCGATGCCGAGGCCGGCTTCGGCGGGCCGCTCAACGCCTTCGAGATCATGAAGGCCTTCATCGAGGCGGGTGCGGCCGGCGTGCATTATGAAGACCAGCTGGCATCGGAAAAGAAATGCGGCCACCTCGGCGGCAAGGTGCTGATCCCGACGGCGGCGCATATCCGCAACCTGACCGCCGCGCGGCTTGCCGCCGACGTCATGGGCACGCCGACGCTGGTCATCGCCCGCACCGATGCCGAAGCCGCCAAGCTGCTCACCTCCGACATCGACGAGCGCGACCGGCCCTTCGTGGATTACGATGCCGGCCGCACGGTCGAAGGGTTCTACCAGGTGAAGAACGGCCTGGAGCCCTGCATCGCCCGCGCGGTGGCCTATGCGCCCTACTGCGACCTGATCTGGTGCGAAACTTCCAAGCCCGATCTCGACCAGGCCCGCCGCTTTGCCGAGGGCGTGCACAAGGCGCATCCGGGCAAGCTGCTCGCCTACAATTGCTCGCCGTCGTTCAACTGGAAGAAGAACCTCGACGACGCGACGATCGCAAAATTCCAGCGCGAGCTGGGCGCCATGGGCTACAAGTTCCAGTTCATCACGCTGGCCGGCTTCCACCAGCTGAATTTCGGCATGTTCGAGCTGGCCCGCGGCTACAAGGACCGGCAGATGGCCGCCTATTCGGAGCTGCAGGAAGCGGAATTCGCCGCAGAGATCAACGGCTACACCGCCACCAAGCACCAGCGCGAGGTCGGCACCGGTTATTTCGACGCCGTGTCGATGGCAATCTCCGGCGGCAAGTCCTCGACGACCGCCATGCATGAATCGACCGAACACGACCAGTTCCGCCCGGCGGCGGAATGATCGGCATCCATCGAACCAGGAGGAAAGACAATGGTATCCATCGCACGCGTCAAGGAACGGGCCGAGCAGCAATCCTTGGCGATGAACGACGACCAGCAGGCCGCGATCCGCATGCTGGCCAATGACCTGCACCGGCTGAACCAGTCGGTCATGAAGGCGGTCGAGGCGGGTGTTTCCGTCGAACTGGTGCGCTCGGCGCGCCATCACGGCGGCAGCGGCAACTGGGGTGACCTGATGATCCCGGTCATCGTCACCCAGGGTGCTGCGGCGTAAATCGCAGCGGATCGCTGCAGGGAGGACAATTCAAAGCCGCCGGCCTCTTGGAGCGACCGGCGGTTTTTCGTTTCTGCCGCAAGAACCCGACAGGTTCAAAAACCACGATTGGGATGCCTGCCGGCAAACAGCTCGGCTTGTCCCTTGAAAAACTTCGTCATGCGGTCGACGACCGTGCGGATCTCGCGGCGATGGCGATCGTCGCTGTTCATCACCAGCCACTGACCGTGGCGCAACTCTGCAATCTCCTCGTCGGCCCGTTCGAGCCGCGGATCCGCATCGCCGACGAAACAGGGCAGGACCGCGATGCCCGCGCCGGCAAGGGCAAGGTCGCGCAGCGACCGCGGGCGGCTGACGGTCACGGTGATCTCGCCCGCCCTGTTTTCATGCGGCCAACGCAGGTAGGCGGAAATCGCCTCCTCTTCCCCGACGGCGATGTACCGGCGGGCGGCACCGGCCCGCACGCTGCGCGCCCTGTAGGGCGCATAGGCCACAGTACCGGTCCTGACGGTCGCAAGGTTGACCTCTTCCGGTTCCACGGCGCGGATGGCGATGTCGGATTCACGATGCGCCAGGCTCGCCCGCCGCTCGGCGATGAAGAATTCCAGGCGAAAATCGTCGAGGTCGGTACAGATCGCCGAAAAATTGCGGTGCAGCAGCCAGGCGCCCCAGGTGCCGGCGGCGATGCGGACCAGGGCGGGCGCGCCGATCTCCCGTTTCCACAGGTCCACCGCCCGGCTGGCGGCTTCCATCTGCAACAGCTGGTCGAAAAGCGCCTGGCCGTCGGGTGTCAGGCGATAGCCGGTCTGGCTGCGGGTGAACAGCGGCCGCCCCGTCTCCCGCTCCAGATCGAGCATGCGCCGCCCGACCGTCGCCGGGCTCAGACATGAAATCTGGGCAGCGCCGGTCAAGCCGCCCTGGCGGGCGACGAGCAGGAAAATCTGGTAGGCGTCCCAGCCGATGTTTTTCATGCGTGAAAGACCTGGTGCATTCACGGCTGTTTATAGCGCAGATTTTTCTGCTTAGTAGAGGTGATGTTCTCAATCGAAGGAGCATCGCCATGCATGACATGATCACAGCCGCCGTTCTCGCCGAAGCTCTGGCCAAACCCCGATTTCATCATCGCGACAACGAACAGGCATTCTACCTTGCCTTCGGCCGCGAACCGTTGCTGTCGCGGATCTTCGGCACCGTGCGCAAGGCGCTGCGGACCGGACCGCCATGCCGCCCATGAAATGACGGCCGCCGCTTGGAACAATTCCAGCAAAAAAACACGCCGGGCGCGAACAGGTCGCGCCCGGCGGTTTGTGGCTTCGAAATGCCGTGATCAGGCGGCGCGGGCGTGGCGGCTGCGTCCGCCGTTCGACAGCTTGAACTGGCGGACGAGTGTCATCAGCGCATCGGCCTCATTGGCGAGTTCGCGGCTCGCGGCCGTCGTTTCTTCGACCATTGCGGCGTTCTTCTGCGTCATCTGGTCCATCTGGTTGACGGTGGAATTGACCTCCTGCAGCGCCCGTGACTGGTCCTGCGCCGCCGTCGAGATCACTGCGACATGCTGGCTGATCGCGGCGATCTGCTCGCCGATCTTCGTCAGCACCGCACCGGTTTCCTGCACCAGATGCGAGCCGGCGCTGACTTCCGTCGTCGATTTCTCGATCAGGCCCTTGATCTGCTTGGCGGCATCGGCCGAACGCTGGGCGAGTTCGCGCACTTCCTGCGCGACGACGGCAAAGCCCTTGCCCGCCTCGCCCGCACGCGCCGCCTCGATGCCGGCGTTGAGCGCCAGCAGGTTCGTCTGGAAGGCGATGTCGTCGATGACGTCGATGATCTGTTCGATGTGCTGCGAGGCATCCTCGATGCGCGACATGGCGGCGATGGCATTGCCGACGATGACGCTGGAGTCGTCGGCGCTGCGCTTGGTCTCGCGCACGATGGCGTCGGCTTCCCTAGCCCGTTCGGCAGACGAGCGCACGGTCACCGTGATCTCGTCGACGGCAGCGGCGGTTTCTTCGAGCGAAGCCGCCTGCTGCTCGGTGCGCTTCGACAGGTCTTCCGCCGACTGCGCCATCTGGTTGCCGTTGCCCTGGATCATCTGCACGTTGCCGGAGATCTGGCTGATCGTATCCTGCAGGCGGCCGAGCGACTGGTTGAAATCCTGGCGCAGCTGCTCCAGGCGCCCGGTGAACGGCGTGTCGATCGTGGTGGAAATGTCGCCCTGCGCCAGACGGCCGAGGCCGGCGGCGAGTTCGTCCACGGCAAAGCCGATCTGCCGGTCGACTTCCTGCTTCTCGACATCGTTGCGGCGGCGTTCGTCCTCGGCGTGGCGGCGGGCGGTCGCCCCTTCCTCCTCGACGCGGATCTTGGAAAGCGCATTCTCCTTGAAGATGCCGAGCGCACGCGCCATGTCGCCGATCTCGTCGCGGCGAGCCTCGCCGGAGATGCCGGTGTCGAGGAAACCGTCGGCGATCTTGCGCATCGCGCCGGTGATCTGGCCGATGGGTCGCTGCAACGTCAGCACCAGGGCGATGCCACCGGATATGGCGAAGACGATGCCGAACAGGGTGGTGACGATCGAGATGCCGTTGGCTTCCTGGCGTTCGGCGCCGGCCGTCTGCTTCTGCAATTCGGCAAAGGTCGTCAGTTCGTTCCAGATGGAGTCGATCGCCGTGCGGGCTGCCTGGAAATTGCCTTCGCGGTCGCCCTTGATCGCCAAAAGCTTGCCGGCACTCCCGGCAATGCCCTGCACGACCGGCATGCTCTTGGCCGAAAGCACCGTATAGAAATCAAGGTCACCGGCGGTGGTTCCCAGGGCATCGACATTGTCGGTCAGTTCGGCCAGCGACTGCCCAAGCCGGACCTCGTTTTCCGTGTTGATGTCGGCGAGGAAATCGCCGAGCACGATCTGCAGATTGTACATGGAATCGACGACCTTGCGCGAGTCGTCGAGGACCGACTGCGTCTTGGTCATGCGCGCATCGAGGCTGGCGAAGATCTTCGTCGCTTCCTGCATCTTTTCCTGCGCGGCAAGCTGCATGGCCGAAGACATCTGCATGAAGCGCGACAGCAAGCGGCCGATCTCGGTCACCTTGTCATCCGGCAGGGCTTCGGAGCCGAGCATGGCGGTGACATCCTTGACGGTGCCGGTCAAGGACTTCGCGATGCTCTTCTGCTTCTGCGGCAGGGATGTGTTGATGTTCCGCTGCATCCTGCCGAGTTCGACGATGCGCTCGGTCACCAGCTTGAGCTTTTCTTCCGCTCCGGACGTCTTGCGGAAATCATAACCGAAAGTGCTGAGATAGGCCGCCCCCTTCAGCAGGTGATCGGCCTCGCGCAGCACGGATTTCGCCTGGCTTTCGTTGACGCGGATCGCCTGTTCCAGGCGTGAAACCTCGAAAGTGATGTTGTAGCGGCTGCTCACCAGTTCCTTGCGCACCGTGTCGATGGCGCCGTAGGTCGTTTGCTGATCCTGATGCAGGGTCCAGAGCTTGTCGACGAGGCCCGAGACCACCGTCACGTCGCTGCCGGCCTTTTCGAGATCGGCATAACCGACCGCGTCGACGCCGATCTGGCTGCGGGTGTCGCCGAGGACGGCGCTCTGCAGCCCGAGGTCGCTCTGCACCTTGGAGCGGGTCGCCTCCGTCGTCTCCTTGAGGAAGGCATCCATGGAGCCGTACAGCTCCTTGAAGCCTGTCAGCGATTGCAGCACGTTGTTGGATATTTCCATGCGCTCCTGAAGCAGCCCGGACGCATAAAAGCCGCTGAAGCCGACGGCCGAAATGCTGACCACGAACGGCAGCACGAACAGCAGGACCTTCGTCTTGATCTTGAAACGGGACAACACGCTATCGATCAGCATGGCAGATTGGGCCTTTCACACACCGCTCCCCTGCCGCCCTTTCGCGGGCAGCCGAGTGCGTTCAGACTTTAGAGAGCAAAGATTCAACACCGCCGCCAACCCCGTGGCAGTTCGACCGCAAGCCTATCCGCGGCACGTGTCAGAGACAGCGATTAACGACCATGATGAAATGCGATGGGTTAATTTATCTCTAATTGACCGGCCGTTTCTGCGCAGAACCGCTTCATACATGAACAGAAGCTGCGGCATGCTCACATCCATGGACATTGGCAGGCATCTCAAAAGCGCGTCGCCCCTTCATGGAACAATGCCCTCCCCTGCCCGCATACGGCAGCGCCGCGGGCCGCCACGGATCAGCTTGAAAGCAGGTTTCAGAACAGGTCGAGCGATGGAAGGGCGATGAAGGCCGCGCTGGCACAGGCGGCGATGATGAAAACCTTGAGAGACAGGTAGGCATTGGCATTTCTGGCTTCGGCGATAGCGATGGCGCGCGCGCGACGGTGCATCCTGGTCATGGAGCTCTACCTCAACACATCATGAACACAACATGCCGTCTGCCGGCCAGCCGGCGGCGACCTCATGTCTGCAGCGTCCTGCTGCGCCGGCATAGGCCAGAATGGGCCTCGCCTGTTAACAATGACTGAAGAGGCGGGCACAGGCATTCATCATGGACAAATTCAGGCGGCGTCCCCCGCCGCATGGCCCGACGCCCAGGCCCACTGGAAATTATAGCCGCCCAGCCAGCCGGTGACATCGACACATTCACCAATGAAATAGAGGCCCGGAACGGCCTTGGCCTCCATGCTGCGGGAATCGATGCCGGCGGTATCGACGCCGCCCAGCGTCACCTCGGCTGTGCGATAGCCTTCCGAGCCGGCCGGCTTGATCTTCCATTCGTGGATGGCGGCAACCAGCCTGCCCAGCGCCTTGTCCGACTGGTCGGCCAGCGGGGCGTTCAGCGCCTGCTCTTCGGCCAGGAACTGCGCCAGCCGCTTCGGCAGGTGATCGGCCAGGACGGTCTGCACCGCCTGCCGGCCATTGGCCTGCCGCGCCGTCTTGAGGACGGCGAGGAAATCCATGTCGGGTTCCAGCGACAGCGTTATCTCGTCGCCTTCGCGCCAATAGGAGGAAATCTGCAGGATGGCCGGGCCGGACAGGCCGCGATGGGTGAACAGCAGCGCTTCGCGAAATGCCGTCTTGCCGTGGCGCACCTCGGCCGGCACGGCGATGCCGGAGAGCGGCGAAAGCCGCTCCAGAAGGCCGGGCTCGAGCGTCAGCGGCACCAGCCCCGGCCGCGGCTCGACCATGGCGAGCCCGAACTGCTCGGCGATCCGATAGGCAAAACCGGTCGCTCCCATCTTCGGGATCGAGCGCCCGCCGCTGGCGATCACCAGGCTTGCGGCTTCGAACGGCCCCTCGGAGGTGACGATCCGAAAACCGGTCGCCGTCTTTTCCACCGTGTCGATGGTGCAGGACAATCGCAGTTCCGCGCCCGCCGCCCGCATCTCGTCGGTGAGCATGCGGATGATGTCCTTGGCGCTGTTGTCGCAAAACAGCTGGCCGAGCGTCTTTTCGTGCCAGGCGATGCCGTGGCGATCGACGATTGCGATGAAATCCTGCGGCGTGAAGCGGGCAAGCGCCGACTTGGCGAAATGCGGGTTGGCCGAAAGGAAATTCTTATGCCCGGCATGGATGTTGGTGAAGTTGCATCGCCCGCCACCGGAGATGCGGATTTTTTCGCCGGGCGCCCTGGCATGGTCGAGAACGGCGACACGACGCCCGCGCCGGCCGGCGCCGATGGCGCACATCATCCCGGCGGCTCCGGCCCCGATCACGATGACATCATATCTTGCGGCCACGCCGATCTCCCTGTTCCGGCCCTGTCTTTTGCATCATTTCGTCAAAAGTCAACGCGCCTCCCCCCTCGCCAATTGCCAAACTCCGGCTATGATGCAGCCGTTATCAACATCATACCGGTGAGACATGTCCTCCAAGAAGACGCCCAAAACCTCAGGTGCAGCATCGAAATTGGCGAATGTCCCCCCAGACCCCATGAACTCCAAGCGCGGCGTAACCTCCTGGAAGGAAGCGGCGCAATGGCTGCGTGCCCGCGGCATCGAAGACATCGAGTGCATCACCCCCGACCTCGCCGGCGTGCCGCGCGGTAAGATGATGCCGTCGTCGAAATTCACCTCCAATACCTCGCTGGCGCTGCCGTCGGCGATCTACCGCCACACGATTTCCGGCGATTATCCCGAGGAAACCGAAAGCTTCCGCTACGAGGCGCGTGACAGCGACCTCAAGCTGGTGCCGGATCTTTCGACGCTGTCCGTCGTGCCGTGGGAAACCGATCCGACCGCCCAGGTGATCTGCGACGTCATCAGCGCCGATGGCGCCGAATGCCCCTATACGCCGCGCAACGTGCTGAAAGGCGTGCTCAACCTCTACCACGAGCGCGGCTGGAAGCCGGTGGTGGCGCCGGAAATCGAATTCTACCTCGTTGCCAAGAACGACGACCCCGATTATCCGCTGCATCCGCCGAAAGGTCGCTCCGGCCGTGCCATCCTCAGCGGCCAGGGTTATTCGATCGCCGGCATCAACGAATTCGACGAACTGATCGACGACATCTATCATTTCTCCGAAAAACAGGGGCTGGAGATCGACACGCTGATCCATGAAGAAGGTCCGGCACAGCTTGAGATCAACCTTCGCCACGGCGATCCGATCGAGCTTGCCGACCAGGTGTTCATGTTCAAGCGCACCATCCGCGAAGCGGCGATGAAACACGGCATCTACGCCACCTTCATGGCCAAGCCGATGCAGGGCCAGGCGGGCTCGGCGATGCATATCCACCAGTCGGTGGTCGATATCAACACCGGCAAGAACATCTTCTCCAATCCGGACGGTTCGGCCTCGCGCGAATTCTTCCACTTCATCGGCGGCCAGCAGAAATACGTGCCGAGCGCGCTCGTCATGCTTGCCCCCTATGTCAATTCCTACCGCCGTCTGACGCCGGAAATGTCCTGCCCTGTCAACAATGCCTGGGGCTACGACAACCGCACCACCGCCTTCCGCGTCCCGGTGTCGGATGCAAACGCTCGCCGCGTCGAAAACCGGCTGCCGAGCTCGGATGCCAATCCCTACCTGGCGCTGGCGGCATCGCTTGCCTGCGGCTGGCTCGGCATGACCAAGGGTGTGGAACCGACCGCGCCGACGGAGGATGCCGCCAACGAAGGCTCTATCGACCTGCCGCGCGGCCTGCTCGAAGCCGTGTCGCTGCTGGAAGGCGAGCCGCATTTCGAGGAGGTCTTCGGCCGTGAGTTCATCGGCATCTATGCCGGCGTCAAGCGCGGTGAGTTCGAGACCTTCATGCAGGTGATCAGCCCATGGGAGCGGGAGTTCCTGCTTCTCAACGTCTGAGGAGCCGGTCATGACATGGCAGAGCCCGATTTCACCGGGGATCACCTGGTATCAATCCTCCGTGGGCGAACGGCCGGACTATCCGGCCCTTGACGGATCGAAGACAGCAGACGTCGCCGTGATCGGCGGCGGCTTCACCGGCCTGCAGGCCGCCTATACCCTGGCGAAGTCAGGTGTCTCGGTCGTTCTGATCGACGGCGCCCGCTTCGGCGACGGTGCCTCTGGCCGCAATGGCGGCCAGATGGGCACCGGCCAGCGCTGGGCGCCGGAAGAGATGGAGGAAAAGCTCGGCTACGAAGCGGCGCGAACCCTTTTCGACCTTGCCGAAAGCGCCAAAAGATACGTGCACGACTTTTCCGCCGAGCACGGCATCGATATCGAATACATGCCCGGCCAGATGAACGTCGCCCATAAGCCGGGCCATGAGCGCGACTACAAGGACAGCATCGAAATCGCCGCCAGCCGCTACGACTATCCGCATATGTCCTTCATGGATGCGGCGGAGACGGCCGAGCGGGTCGGCTCGAAGCGGTTTCATTGCGGCATGCGCGATAGCGGCACCGGCCATATCCATCCCCTGAAGCTTGTCATCGGCATTGCCAGGGCGGCACAGGCGGCGGGTGCGCAGCTTCACGAACTGACGCGGGCCACCGCCATCCGCAAGGTCGGAGCCAAGGTCTTCGTCGATACGGAAAAGGGTACGATCACCGCCGACCGGGTGCTGATCGCCACCAACGCCTATATCAACGGCCTGGAGCCGGTGACGGCGGCACATGTCATGCCGATCGGCTCCTTCATCGGCGCCACCGTGCCGCTCGACGATTTTCCGCACATCATTCCCGGCCACGAATCGATTGCCGATTCGCGTTTCGTGGTGCGCTACTTCCGCAAGAGTCGCGACAACCGCCTGCTGTTCGGCGGCCGCGAGGCCTATACCTCAGACCATCCGAGCGATATCTCCGTCCATATCCGCAAGCAGATTGCCGAGCTTTATCCGGAACTTGCCGACATCGAGATGACGCATTCCTGGGGTGGTTTCGTCGGCATCACCCTGCCGCGACAGCCTTTCGTGCGCGAGGTCATGCCCGGCGTCACCTCGATCGGCGGTTATTCCGGCCATGGCGTCATGCTGTCAAATTATTGCGGTAAGCTTTATGCTGAAGAGGTGATAGGCGACGCAACGGGCCTCGACCCGTTCAAGGCGCTGAAGATCCCGCCTTTTCCCGGCGGGCCGCGTTTGCGCTCGCCGCTGCTGTTCCTGGCGCTGACATGGTATGCCTTGCGCGACAGATTCTGATCCCTCCCGCTTTCGGGAGTTTTTACCGCACCGCACTCTGGCTTTTTTAAATCGATTAGATTAAAAGAGCTCCCAACCACGCATGATTGAGAGACGCTTCATGAGCAGCCAAATCATTCCAGTCGAGCCCTTTGACTACGTCGTCTTCGGCGGCACGGGCGATCTTGCCGAACGCAAGCTTCTGCCGGCTCTCTACCATCGCCAGCTCGATGGCCAGTTTACGGAGCCGACACGCATTATCGGCGCGTCGCGCAGCGCACTGACGCATGAGGAATACCGCAAGTTCGCCGACGAGGCGCTGAAGGAACACCTCAAGAAGGGCGAATATGATGAAGCGGAAGTCAAGAAATTCTGCGCGCGTCTCTATTACGTTTCCGTCGACGCCCGTTCCGATGCCGGCTGGGACAAGCTCAAGGAACTGCTCGACGACGGCAAGGATCGCGTCCGCGCCTTCTATCTCGCCGTCGCCCCCGGCATCTTCGGCGACATTTCCGAAAAGATCCGCGACAACAAGCTGATCACCAAGACGACCCGCATCGTCGTGGAAAAGCCGATCGGCCGCGACCTCGCCTCGGCGCTGGAACTGAACAACACCATCGGCAAGGTGTTCCGCGAAGAGCAGATCTTCCGCATCGACCACTATCTCGGCAAGGAGACGGTGCAGAACCTGATGGCGCTGCGCTTTGCCAACGCGCTCTACGAGCCGCTGTGGAACTCCGCCCATATCGACCACGTGCAGTTCACCGTGTCGGAGGCCGTCGGCCTGGAAAGCCGCGCCGGTTATTACGACAAGGCCGGCGCCCTGCGCGACATGGTGCAGAACCACATCCTGCAGCTCGTCTGCTTGGTGGCCATGGAAGTGCCGCCGTCGATGAATGCCGAAGCAGTGCGCGACGAAAAGCTGAAGGTGCTGCGGGCGCTGAAGCGCATCGACAGCTCCAACGTCGAAAAGCTGACCGTACGCGGCCAGTACAAGGCCGGTGCTTCGGCCGGCGGCCCGGTCAAGGGCTACCTCGAAGAACTCGAAGGCGGCGTCTCCAACACCGAGACCTTCGTCGCCATCAAGGCCGAGATCAACAACTGGCGCTGGGCCGGCGTGCCCTTCTACATCCGCACCGGCAAACGCATGGCCGAGCGCATGTCGGAGATCGTCATCACCTTCAAGCCGATCCCGCATTCGATCTTCGACGAGGCGGCCGGCCGCATCTCGCAGAACCAGCTGGTCATCCGCCTGCAGCCGAACGAAGGCGTCAAGCAGTCGCTGATGATCAAGGACCCCGGCCCGGGCGGCATGCGCCTGCGCAACGTCTCGCTCGACATGAGCTTCGCCGAAGCCTTCAACGCGCGCAACGCCGATGCGTATGAGCGCCTGCTGCTCGACGTCATCCGTTCCAACCAGACGCTGTTCATGCGCCGCGACGAAGTCGAGGCCGCGTGGCAGTGGGTGGACCCGATCCTCAAGGCCTGGGAAGCGACCGGGCAGAACGTTCAGGGCTACACCGCCGGCACATGGGGTCCGAGCCAGGCGATCGCGCTGATCGAGCGCGACGGCCGCACCTGGCACGAAAGCTGAACCGATGGCCGCAACGCTTCACTCATTCGCAAGCGGCGCCGAACTGGCGGAAAAGCTGGCGACGGCCGTTGCCGAAAAACTTATCGCGGGCATCGCCGCCCGCGGCGCGGCAAGCCTTGCCGTGTCCGGTGGCTCAACGCCCAAGGCCTTCTTCCAAGCGCTGTCCCGCAAGGCACTCGACTGGCCGAAGGTGACGGTTACCCTGGTCGATGAACGTTTCGTGCCGGCCGACAATCCGCGCTCGAACCATCTTCTGGTTGCCGAGAACCTGCTGCAGAACGAGGCGGGCCACGCGGTCTTCCTGCCGCTCTACCAGCCGGCGGCAACGGCGGAAGAGGCCGCGCACCTGGCGACGACGGCAACGACGGCGATCAAGCCGCCCTTCGACGTCGCCATTCTCGGCATGGGCAATGACGGGCACACGGCCTCCTTCTTCCCCGGCGGCAACAATCTGTCGCTGGCCCTCGATGCGGCGACACCGCGCGGCATCGTGACCATGGAAGCGGACGGCGCCGGCGAGCCGCGGCTCACCTTTACCTTCTCCAGCCTTCAGGATGCCCGTTTCCTGGTGCTTCATATCGAAGGCGAGGCCAAGAAAACCGTGCTGGCCAAGGCGGAAGGCGCCGGCGAGGAACAGGAGATGCCCATCCGGGCCGTCCTGCGCCGGGCAGCAACGCCGGTCGACATTTATTGGGCGCCCTGACGGCACCCGTTTACCCGGACGGCTTCCGGCCAGCCCTGGCCTGAAACCGTTCTCGAAGCGAACAGCGCGCAAAGCCGACCCGGACGATCCCAGGCGTCGCGGAACCCTTGCGCGTGACAAAGGACAGGATGGAACCATGAGCGCAGATTCCCGCATCGCCGCGATAACCGCACGCATCGTTGAACGGTCGAAACCGACCCGAGAGCGTTATCTCGACCGTGTTCGCGCCGCCGTCGCCAAGGGCGTGCACCGCTCCGTGCTGTCCTGCGGCAACCTGGCGCACGGCTTTGCCGTCTGTTCCCCCGCCGAGAAGCAGGCGCTGGCGGAAGACCGCGTGCCCAACCTCGGCATCATCACCTCCTATAACGACATGCTTTCGGCCCACCAGCCGTTCGAGACCTACCCGGCGATCATCCGCCAGGCGGCGGCGGAGGCCGGCGGCATCGCCCAGGTCGCCGGCGGCGTTCCGGCAATGTGCGACGGCGTCACGCAAGGGCAGCCGGGCATGGAGCTTTCGCTGTTTTCCCGCGACCTGATCGCCATGGCGGCCGGCGTCGGCCTGTCGCACAACATGTTCGATTCGGCCGTCTATCTCGGCGTCTGCGACAAGATCGTGCCGGGCCTGACGATTGCGGCGCTGACCTTCGGCCACCTGCCGGCGATCTTCATCCCGGCCGGACCGATGACCTCGGGCATCCCCAACGACGAAAAGTCGCGCATCCGCCAGCTTTACGCCGAAGGCAAGGTCGGCCGCGCCGAACTGCTCGACGCCGAATCGAAATCCTACCACGGCCCCGGCACCTGCACCTTCTACGGCACCGCCAACTCCAACCAGATGCTGATGGAGATCATGGGCTTCCATATGCCCGGCGCCTCCTTCATCAATCCCGGCACGCCGCTGCGCGAGGCGCTGACTCGCGAAGCGACAAAGCGAGCGCTCGCCATCACCGCCATGGGCAACGAATTCACCCCGGCCGGCGAGATGATCGACGAACGCTCCATCGTCAACGGCGTCGTCGGCCTGCATGCCACCGGCGGCTCGACCAACCATACGCTGCACATCGTCGCCATGGCGCGGGCCGCCGGCATCAGGCTCACCTGGGAGGATATTTCCGACCTGTCCGACGTGGTGCCGCTGCTTGCGCGTGTCTACCCCAACGGCCTTGCCGACGTGAACCATTTCCACGCCGCCGGCGGCATGGGGTTCCTCATCAAGCAGTTGCTGCGCCGCGGCCTGCTGCATGACGACGTGCGCACCGTCTTCGGCCAGGGCCTCGAAGCCTACACCATCGACGTCAAGCTCGGCGAGAACGGCAGCGTGCACCGCGAACCCTCGCCGGAAGACAGCGCCGATCCCAAGGTTCTCGCCCGCATCGAGGCGCCGTTCCAGCCGACCGGCGGCCTGAAGATGCTGACGGGCAACATCGGCAAGGCGGTGATCAAAATCTCCGCCGTCAAGCCGGAACGCCATGTCGTCCAGGCACCTGCCATCGTCTTCAACGACCAGCAGGAACTGCAGGATGCCTTCAAGCAGGGCAAGCTCAACCGCGATTTCATCGCCGTCGTACGCTTCCAGGGGCCGAAGTCGAACGGCATGCCGGAACTGCACCGCCTGACCCCGCCGCTCGGCGTGCTGCAGGACCGCGGCCACATGGTGGCGCTGGTCACCGACGGCCGCATGTCGGGCGCGTCCGGCAAGGTTCCGGCCGCCATCCACCTGACGCCGGAAGCCAGCGAGGGCGGACCGATCGCCCGCATCCGCGACGGAGACATCATTCGCCTCGACGCCGTTGCCGGTACGCTGGAGGTGATGGTCGATGCGGCGGAATTTAATGCCCGCCAGCCGGCCGAAGTCGACCTGGAAGCCAACGAATTCGGCATGGGCCGCGAACTTTTCGCCCCCTTCCGCCGTGCAGCGGGTGCTGCCGAACACGGCGCCAGCGTGCTGTTTTAAGTCCTGCTCGCTTTTTCGCGCCTCTCCTCTTCTCCCCAAGGGAGGAGAGGGACATCCGAGCGCCGCTCTTTCCAGCGCGTTGTCGGTAAGGGCTTTCCGAAAGGTTGGCGTCTCAGGCGCGGATGTCGAGAGCCCGGTTGCGGTGCGCGGGATGCGTCGAATAGACGAAAATCTTGTTCAGCTCTTTTTCGGAAAGAACCCGTAGGAAACGGATCTCGACAGTGTTGTTGACGTTGACGCGCATCAGCATGCAGCCGACCTTGGTGATCCGCGCATCCGGCAAATCGAGGTAGAACTGCTGCGGCAGCTTGTATTGGGTGAGAAGGGCCAGGATCGCGCCGCTGCGCGAGATGCGGATGATGTCGCACCGGCGGGACGCCATGTGCATGACGCCCTTTTCCGTATATTCGAGCCGCGCTGCATTCATCGTATCTTCCATCGGGAACCGCGTTTCGCGGTCATACATGAAAGACTCTTCCTTCTTCAGAAAATGGCCCTTTGAACCGGCGATCGTCACGATGAATTCTCCTTTGTCCCAATCGTGCCAGGGTACAGAAGGAGTTTTAACAAAGTGAAAAATGGCATTGCTTCCCGGGCAGTCTACCTGAACCGCCAAGAGCACGCTGCGATCGTCCGGACGCGTTCCCGCCTTTCCAGTTGGTTATTTTTTTGCATGCCTTTTTCACAAGACCACCGCGCAGCTTTGCGCGATATCGGTCAGCGCAGATATGTTTTTCCCTCGGCATCGAAGAGATGCAGCTTGGCGGTGTCGGCGGTAAAACGCATCGTCTGGCCTTTCCGGACATCGAGGATGCCGGGGATCTTGGCGATGATCGGTTCGCCGGCCACAAGGCCCTCGATGTAGAGCAGCGTCACCTCCCCCAGCGCCTCGACAATGGAAATGTCGCCTTCGAAGAGATAGTCGCCATCCATGGCAAGTCGCAGGTCTTCCGGCCGCACGCCAAAACTCGCCGCCCTGCCCTGCTGCGACGCATCGGTCGCCACCCCGACACGGACCGTCTTGCCGCCGGTCAGTTCGAGGCCGGTTTCCGGGCCGGTCTCGCGGATGGTGGCGGGGATGATGTTCATCGCCGGCGAGCCGATGAACTTCGCGACGAACAGATTGGCCGGGCGCTCGTAAAGCTCCAGCGGCGCGCCGACCTGCTCGATATGGCCGGCGGACAGCACGACGATGCGGTCGGCCAGCGTCATCGCCTCGACCTGATCATGCGTCACGTAGATCATCGTGGTGTCGGCCATCTGTTCCTTGAGCTTGGCGATCTCGATGCGGGTGGCGACACGCAGGGCGGCATCGAGGTTGGACAGCGGCTCGTCGAACAGGAAGACTTTCGGATCGCGGCAGATGGCGCGGCCGATGGCGACGCGCTGGCGCTGGCCGCCGGACAGCGCCTTCGGCAGCCGCTCCAGATATGTCGTCAGTTGCAGGATATCGGCGGCGGCGCGCACCCGCCTGTCGATCTCCTGCTTGCTTTCGCCGGCGATGCGCATGCCGAACGCCATGTTGTCGTAGACCGTCATGTGCGGATAGAGCGCGTAGGACTGGAAAACCATGGCGATGCCGCGCTTGGAGGGCGGCACCTCGTTGACCCGCTGGCCGTCGATGACCATGTCGCCGGAGGTGATCTCTTCCAGGCCGGCGATCATCCTGAGCAAGGTCGACTTGCCGCAGCCGGACGGGCCGACGAAAACGACGAATTCACCCTCCCTGATATCGAGATCGATCCCGTGCAGGACATGCACCTGCCCGTAGGACTTGCGGATATCCTTGAGAACCACTCCGGTCATTTTCCCCTCCCGTTGTTATCGTTGCAGCGCTTTCGCTTCTTCAGATGGCAAAAACGCCGCAACTCCTTATTTCCAACTCGTTCCCCTGCCGGAAACGACCTAAACATGCCGCGCGAAATAGGCGCCCCATGCCGGCAGTTCGATCGAGCCGACGCTTTCCCGGCATTCGAAACCGTGGTCGGCAAGGTGCTGCCAGTTGCCGGCGGGCAGAACCGTCGATTTCGCCTCGCCGCTCATGTTGAAGATGCACAGCAGCAACTCGTTTCCGTGCGTGCGGGTAAAGGAGAGGATCGAGACATCCGGCTCGAAGAACGCGATCGTGCCCTTGGCGAAGGCCGGGAAGCGCTTGCGGAAGGCAAGGAAGCGGCGATACTGCTCCAGCACCGAGCGCGGGTTGCCGGTCTGCCTGTCCACCGCATGCGGCAGGTGCTCCGGCGGGATCGGCAGCCAGGTCCTGGCCGCGACGCTGAAGCCGCCATGGGCAACGTCCGCTTCCCACACCATCGGCGTGCGGCATCCGTCCCGGCCCTTGAATTCCGGCCAGAACTGGATGCCGTAAGGGTCCTGCAGGTCTTCATAGGCGAGATCGGCTTCGGTGAGGCCCAGTTCTTCGCCCTCGAAAATGCAGACCGAACCGCGCAGCGACAGCAGCAGCGCCGCCAGCATCTTCGCATAGGCGTCCTTGTCGGCGACTTGCATGCCCCAGCGCGATATATGCCTGACGACGTCGTGGTTGGAGAAGGCCCAGCAGGCCCAGCCGTGCGGCGCCGCCGCCTCGAAAGCCTGCTGCACCTGCACGACACGCAGCGGGATCAGCGGGTCCGGCGCCAGGAACTCGAAGGCGTAGCACATCTGCATCTTGTCGTTGTCGGAGGTGTATTCACCGACGATCTCCAGGCCCCGCTGGCTGTCGCCCACCTCGCCGACGGCGGCGATCGCGGGGAATTCCTCCATGACGGCGCGGAAGCGCTTGAGGAATTCCAGGTTCTCCGGCCGGTTCTTGTCGTAGAGATGCTCCTGGAAATTGTAGGGATTGACCGCCGGCGCGGTGTTGGCGTTGCGCTGGTCGGGGGCGAGCGACGGGTTGTCGCGCAGTTCCTTGTCGTGGAAGTAGAAGTTGATGGTGTCGAGGCGGAAGCCGTCGACGCCGCGCTTCAGCCAGAAACGCGTCATGTTCAGCAGCGCGTCCTGGACCTCCGGATTGTGCAGGTTGAGGTCCGGCTGGGTCGAAAGGAAGTTGTGCACGTAATATTGCATGCGGGTGGAATGCCAGTGCCAGGCCGAGCCGCCGAAGATCGACAGCCAGTTGTTGGGCGGCGTGCCGTCCGGCTTGGCATCGGCCCAGACATACCAGTCGGCCTTGGGATTGAAGCGGCTGGAGCGGCTTTCGACGAACCAGGGATGCTGGTCGGAGGTATGCGACATCACGAGGTCGATCATGACGCGGATGCCGAGACGATGCGCCTCGGCGATCAGCGCGTCGAAATCGGCCAGCGTGCCGAAGATCGGATCGACGTCCTCGTAGTTGGAGACGTCGTAGCCGAAATCCCGCATCGGCGAGGTGAAGAACGGCGAAATCCAGATGGCGTCCGCGCCGAGGGCCGCCACATGCGACAACCGGGAGGTGATGCCCCTGAGGTCGCCGATGCCGTCGCCGTTCGAATCCTGGAAGGAGCGCGGGTAGATCTGGTAGATCACCGCACCACGCCACCAATCCTTGTCGGGCGCCAGGATGGAGTCCGTAGAAATGCTCATGCTGCAAAAGTCCTGTTGATCAAAATAATGCCGGTATCAGCCGCCCTTGACCGACCCCGCCAGCAGGCCGCGCACGAGATAGCGCTGCAGGGCAAAGAAGACGATCAGGGGAACGATGATGGTGATGAAGGCCGAGGCGGTCAGGATCTCCCAGTTGCCGCCGCGCGAGCCGAGCAGGGCATTGAGGTTTCCGGTGAGCACGATCTGGTCCTTGGTGGTGCCGAGGAAGACCATGGCGACGAGCAGGTCGTTCCACACCCAGAGGAACTGGAAGATCGCGAAGGAGGCAAGTGCCGGGAAGGACAAGGGCAGCACGATCTTGACGAAGATCTCGAAATCGCTGGCGCCGTCGACACGGGCGCTTTCGATGATCTCCTTGGGCAGGCCGACCATGTAGTTGCGCAGGAGGTAGATGGCGAGCGGCATGCCGAAGGCGGTATGCGCCAGCCAGATGCCCGCATAGGTCTTCGACGGCACGCCGAAGATCGTGCCGATCTCGTTGTACATTCTGAGCAGCGGGATCAGCGACATCTGCAGCGGCACGACGATCAGGCCGACGACCATGGCGATCATCAGCGTCCGGCCGGCAAACCGCATCCACGACAGCGCGTAGGCGGCAAAGGCGGCGACGAGGATCGGGATGATCGTCGCCGGGATGGCGACCGTCAGCGAGTTGATGAAGGCGCGGCCGATGCCTTCGGAATTCAGCACGGTGCGGTAATTGTCGAAGGTGAATTCCGGCGGCGTCGTCACCGTCAGGTAGATGCGCCGGCCGCGGGAACCGTCGAAAGCTTCCGGCTTGGCATAACGATAGCTGCCGTCGGCATTGACCTGCAGCGTCTCGCCCTCGCCTAGATCGGCCGTTTCGCCGGCCTTGACGGCCGAAGGTTCCTGGATGCGGGTGCCGAAACTGTCGATCGTCCGGGCATCGCCGGCCTCCCAGACGTTGCCGGCGATGACGTAGAGATTGCCTTCCTGCTTCTGCGTCGCGGGATCGGCGAGGCGGGCGACCTCGGTGCGATGGGCGGTCGACAGCGCCGTCCACCAGCCGGAGACGGCAAGCTGGTCCTTGTCGCGCAGGGCGCTAATGAAGATACCGAGCGTCGGGAACAGCCAGAGCAGGACGATGGCGAGGACGGAGAGATGAACGATCAGCCGGGGGAGGCCGATGCGGCGGAGTTGCGCGACTGCGGCGGCCATCTCAATGTCCTCCCATTTCGCGGTTGGCGCGACGGATGTTCCACACCATGATCGGCGTCACCGCAAGCATGATGATGACGGCGATGGCCGCACTTCGGCCGCTGTCGCCGCCGCCGCGGAACATCCAGTCGAACATCAGGTTGGCGAGGACGATGGTGTTCCACTGGCCGTTGGTCATCGTCAGCACGATGTCGAAAACCTTCAGAACCAGGATGGTGATCGTCGTCCAGACGACGGCAATGGTTCCCCAGATCTGCGGCACCATGATCTTCCAGAAGATCTGCCAGCCGTTGGCGCCGTCGATCACCGCCGCCTCGATGGTTTCTTCCGGGATGCCGCGCAGTGCGGCCGAGAGGATGACCATGGCAAAACCGGTCTGGATCCAGATGAGGATCGCCATCAGGAAGAAGTTGTTCCAGAAGGGCAAGGCGATCCAGACCTGCGGCGTACCGCCGAGCCCCTGGACGATGGCATTGAGGATACCGATCTGCGTTTCGCCTTCGGCGCGGTAGTCGTAGACGAATTTCCAGATGACCGAGGCGCCGACGAAGGAGATCGCCATCGGCATGAAGACCAGGCTTTTTGCGATGTTGCCCCACCAGATGCGGTCGGTCAGCACGGCGATGACCAGGCCGAAGAAGGTGCAGGCGGCCGGCACCACGGCGAGCCAGAGGATGTTGTTGAAGATCGACTGGCGGAATTCGCGGTCGTTCAGCGCCCATTGGTAATTGGAAATGCCGACGAATTGCGTGCCGGAACGGTCGTAGAAGGACAGGATCAGCGTGGCGATGACGGGATAGACGAGGTAGACCACCAGGACCAACAGCGCCGGCCCGACGAACAGCCAGGGCCGCACGATGGCCCGCCGCCTGAGGCTGCGCGACGCGGCCATGACGTCGCCGTCGCGCACCGGGAAAATCATGTCGAGCAGCTTGTTGGAAAGCCAGAAATAGGCGATGCACGCCAGCACGCCGACGATCATCACGCCGACCGCGGAAACGATCTGCCCAACCATCAATTCCCCTCCCCTTCGTGGGTTTGCGTATCGTCCCCGCCGGTCTGTCGCCGGCTTGAATCAATGTGTTTTGTGTTCTTGAATGAAACATGCAGGCGATTGCGGAAGTCCCCAGCCCCCCTGCCGGGACCTTCTCCCCGCCGGGGAGAAGGCGGATCGAGCGCCGCCATTGCCCCAAGGTCTCTTCCCCCAGCGCGGAGAAGATACCGGCAGGCAGATGAGGGGGTACTCCCCCCTCATCTGACAGCGAAACGCTTACTTGATCGCGTCCCAGGCCTTCTGGATATCGGCGGCGACGTCGGCTGCCGGCTTTCCGCCGACATAATCGATCATCCCCGTCCAGAAGGCGCCTGCGCCGACCTTGCCGGGCATCAGGTCCGAACCGTCGAAGCGGAAGGTGGTGGCGGTTGTCAGGATCTCGCCTTCCTTGCGCAGCGTGTCGTTGCCGTAGGCTTCGACGTTGACGGCCTTGTAGGGCGTCAGGAAGCCGGACTGCGCCATCCAGATCTCATGGGCGATCGGCGTCTTGAGGAATTCGAGGAAGGCGCGCGCGCCCTTCGAATCCTTGGTGATTGCCATCAGCGTGCCGGCGCCGAGAACCGGGCGACCGAGCTCCGGCTTCGAGGCATAAGGCGGCATGTAGAAGAAGTCCGCATCCTCGCCGAGCTTCGTGCCTTCGGGGAAGAAGGACGGAATGAACGATGCCTGGTGGTGGAGGTAGCACTTCGGCGGAACGCCGAAGAGACCCTTCGGGCTGTCGCGGAAATCGGTCGCGGCAACGCCCGCCGGGCCGCCATCGGCATATTTGTCGGTGAGTGCGAACTTGCCGAACTCCTCGATACCGCCGACCACGGCGGGATCGTTGAACGGGATCTCGTTCTTCACCCACTTGTCGTAGACCTCGGGCGCCTGGGTGCGCAGCATCATGTCCTCGACCCAGTCGGTCGCCGGCCAGCCGGTCGCACCACCCGATCCCAGGCCGATGCACCAGGGCGTGCCACCATCGGCGACGATCTTGTCGCTGAGCGCGATCAGCTCTTCCATGGTCTTCGGCACTTCGTAGCCGGCTTCCTCAAAGTTTTCCGGCACGTACCAGACCAGCGACTTGATATCGGCCTTGTACGGGAAAGCAAAATAGGCGGCATTGCCGTCCTTGCCCTTGTAGGTGCCGAGATCGATCCAGGACTGGCCTGCACCATAATTTTCCTTCACCCAGTCGGCCTCGCCCTGGCCAAGCGGCGTCAGGAAGCCCTTGCTGGCGAGATCGGCCAGCAGGCCCGGCTGCGGCAGGATGGCGACGTTCGGCGGCGAACCGGCCTGCGTGTCGATGACGATCTGCTGCTCGTAGTTTTCCGACGAGGAATATTTGACGTCTGCGCCGGTCGCCTCGACGAAATAGTTCAGCACGCTGGTGAACAGCGTTTCGTCGTCGCCGCGCCACGGGCCGAAAATGGTGATCGTCTCGCCCTTGAGATCCGTATGCGCCGCCTTGAAAGCATCATAGCTTGCCCAGTTGAACTTGGCGTCCTCGCCGGGCTTGAACTTCAGGTCAGCAGCCGACGCGCCGGACGCCAGCAAGGCCACGGCGGCAACGCCGAGCCAGAACGATTTCTTCATGTGATATACCTCCCGATCACAAAAGCAGCCTGTGAATTCCTCGATCAGATTTGCAATGCCGAAGTTTTTCAAAGCGCTTTGACAACTCTTCATCTCACCCCACAGGAAACGAAGTCAAGCGCTTTTACAGTCCGAAGTGGAAAAGTCCCGGCTTTTGCGCCGCAACATAATTTCGCCACGCAGCACGGCCTTTTCCGGTTCCCGTCCGGGCGCCACGCTGTTACATAGGGCGCAACCGCTTTGGGGCCAGAAGAACGATGGAAAAACATCGATCTAACAGGAGGCCGGTAGCGGAGTTGGGACGACGTGACGTGAATTTGAAAGAGCTTTCCAAACTTCTGGGCCTATCGCAGACAACCATCAGTCGCGCCCTGAACGGCTATCCCGAAGTCAATGCCGCCACGCGGGAACGCGTGCTCAAAGCGGTCAAGGAAACCGGCTACCGCCCCAACAAGGCAGCCCAGCGGCTGGCGACCGGCAAGGCCGGCTCGATCGGCCTCGTCATGCCGACGGCGCCCGGCCACCATTCCGACGTGCATTTCGGCGAATTCCTCGCCGGCCTCAGCGAGGCGGCGGTCCGCCATGATTTTCACCTGGTGGTGATGCCGTCCGATCCGGATGACGAGGCAGGCGCCCTGCGGCGGCTGGCGGCGAGCGGCAATGTCGATGCGCTGGTGCTGGCCTACATGCGCTCCAACGACCAGCGCCTGGCCATGTTGCGCTCGCTCTCCCTGCCCTTCATCGTCCATGGCCGCTCCCGCGGCGCCGAGGAAGATTATCCATTTGTCGATATCGACAACGAAGCCGCCTTCTACGAAGCCACCAAGCTGCTGCTGCAGCTCGGCCACAAGCGGGTCGCGCTAATCAACGGCCAGGAATATTACGATTTCGCCATCCGGCGGAAACAGGGCATGGTCAAAGCCCTTGCGGAAAAACAGCTGTCGCTCTCGCCCGACATGGTCAGTCATTCCGCCATGAGCGACGATTGCGGCCTGGCGGCCATGGAACGCTTCCTTCGCCTGCCGGAACGACCGACGGCGGTACTCTGTTCCAGCACGGTCCTGGCGCTCGGCGCCGTGCGGGCGATCAACATGGCGGGCCTGAAACTCGGCGAAGATATTTCGCTGATCGCCCATGACGACGTGCTGCCGGTGCTAAGACCGGAGCATTTTTCCGTGCCGCTGACCACGACCCGCTCGGCCTTGCGGGCGGCGGGCTCGCGCATCGCCGAACGGTTGATCGACCGCACGAAACACGCCGAGGCGGAGTTGCAACAGGAATTGTGGAAGGCGGAACTGATCGTTCGCTCCTCCACCGGCCCCGCTCCGGCCTGACCGGAACGGCAATCCGCTGCGGCCGACAGCCGTCGTCAGAACTTCGGAGCCGGCCGGCCGGCGGCGCGATGGGCGGCAATGACGGTATTGGCCATCAGCATGGCGATGGTCATCGGGCCGACGCCACCGGGGACCGGCGTAATCGCGCCGGCGACGGAGGCGCATTCCGCATAAGCGACATCGCCGACCAGACGCGTCTTGCCCTCGCCCTTTTCCGGCGCCGCAACGCGGTTGATGCCGACGTCGATGACGGTCGCGCCGGGCTTCACCCAATCCGCCTTGACCATTTCCGCACGGCCGACGGCAGCGACGAGGATGTCCGCCGCGCGGCAGATGCCGGCGAGATCCTTGGTGCGCGAATGCGCCATGGTGACGGTGGCGTTGCAGGCGAGCAGAAGCTGGCCCATCGGCTTGCCGAACAGGTTGGAGCGGCCGACGACGACGGCGTTCAGGCCGGACAGATCGGCGCCGTGAATGGTGCGCACCAGGATCAGCGCGCCGGCCGGCGTGCAGGAGATCAGGCCCGTTTCCAGGTCGCCTGTCGCCAGCTTGCCGGCATTGACGACGTGCAGGCCATCGACGTCCTTCTCGGGACGGATGGACTGGATGATCGGCTCGGACTTGAGATGTTTCGGCAGCGGCAGCTGCACCAGGATGCCGTGGATCGACGGATCGGCATTCAGCGTCTCGACCAGGGCGGCAAGCTCTTCCTGCGTCGTCTCTTCCGGCAGCGTGTGCTGCACGGACTTGAAACCGCATTCCTTGGCCATCCGGCTCTTGGAGCCGACATAGGCGTGGCTTGCCGGGTCGTCGCCGACGATGACCACCGCAAGACCTGTCCTGACTCCGGCCTCCGCCTCCAGGGCCGCGCTTTTCGCCTTTACCGCCTCGATCACCGAAGCGGCAACCTGCTTGCCATCAATCACCGTCGTCACGTGTTCCTCCGGGCCTTGAACCGCCTGCAATCTAGGCTGTGTTTTCTGCAGGAATGTGCCTGCCAACGCCCTATGGTGTCTGAAACCGACAAATGCAAGCGGATTTGAAGTCGCGGCCCGTAGCGCTCAGCGCCCACCGCGCCGGTCGGCCCAGTCCTGCACCCGCTGGCGCAGGGCTGCGACCTCCTGCTTGATCTGGCGGATATCCTGCTGGCCGTCCTCGTCGCGGAACATCGTCGGGGCGACGCGGCGCAATTCGGCCAGCAGCGACGGCTGGCGATACGCGGCGTGACCGGCGGTATCGAATTCACCTGGATAATCCGGGTCGAAGTGGACATGCGCCCGTCGCCCGGCAACATGATCCTCGGACTGCTGCGGCCACGGATCGATCTCCTGCGGATAATCCCTTTCGGCGGCGGCATGATAGGCATCGTGATGATCGGACGGCTCCTCCTCGACCAAGTCATCGTCCGCGACGTGGCTCTGACGCCGGATATGCAGCATGGCAAGCCCGCAGGCGGCAACGGCAAGAACGAGCAGGATGGCGAAGAGCAATTCGCCAAGGCGCGAATCGCTCTGCGCCCGCGCCCCGATTTGCGGCAAAGAAACCGCCGGCGTCGCGATGCTGGCGGTCACCAGCGGATCGACGGGGCCGGCGCCATCGTTCTGCGCCAGCGCAGTGCGGAACGTTTCCTGCGCGGCCTCCACGGAGGCCTGCAGCGCCTCGTAGCGCGCCAGGTCGATGCCCGTGCCTTCCAGTTTTTTTGTCGCTTCCGCCGACTGGGCAGCCAGTTGCCTGGCTTTTGCCTGTGCCTGCTGCAGCGAGGCGAGGCCTTCGGCGAAGGCGTTGCGCAATTCGCGCTCGATATCGGATTTCAGCGTATCGACCATCGTCTGCGCCGTCTGCAGCCGCGGATGCCGCGGGCCGAAGGCAACGGCGAGTTGTTCCAGCGCGATCTTGGCGCTGACGTAACGGCCGCGCAGGTCTTCCAGTGCCGGCGTCAGCAGGGCGGCGGGGAAGCTGCCGTCGAGAAGGCTGGACAGGTTGCCGGAAACGGTCTTGCCGCCCTCGTCGTTCAGGCGCTTTTGCGCCAGCGCATTTTCGAGGCGCAGCTTGTCGACATCGGTCTTGAGCTTGATTGCCGCCTGCAGTTTTTCTCCGCCGCCGGCGATAAATGCCTGCAGCTCCGCCTGCGCCTTTTCAAGCGCGACCCGTTCGGCGTCGACATCCGGGCCGGCGGCCGCATCGACCTTGCGGACCGGCCGCTCGGCATTGACCGCCTCGACGAAGGTTTCCGCCACGGCGCCGGCGATCGCGGCGGATTTCTGCTCGTCCGAACTGCGGACGGTGACGACGATGCTTTCGTCGGAGGGATCGACCACCGCATCGACGGCGGCACGCAGCCTGGCTTCGGTACCGCGCTCGAAATCCGCTTCCGGCGAGGACGTCAGAAGCTCGGTGAGCACGCCCCAGGACGTGGCAGTACCGGCGGCGAATTCCGGATCGTAGTCAAGCCGGAGCTTCTCCACCGTCTTCGACAGCACGTCGAGGCCGGTGACGGCCGAAAGCCTTGCATTCAGCAAGGCGAGCCTTTCGCCGCGATCGGCAATATCATTCATCTCCAGCGAAATATGCGCCGAGGCCACCTGCGGCTGCGTACCAAAAGCCCACAGGCCGACGGTCGCGACGGCGGCAATGGCAAGCGCCCCGCCCAGCCAGTAGCGCAGCCGCAGCCGGTTCGGACGATTTTGCGATTTCCCCGAAATCCTGGCAACGGGCGGCTGGTTCTGCTGTTCTTCGGCGGCCCGGAACTGCCGCGGCGCAGCGGATGGGAACTCGGGAGGTTCAGCCGAGGCGTGCCGGCCGGCAAAATCCTGGCGGAACAGGATGGAGCCGATGGTGTCCGTCAGGCGAGGATCAGCCGGCTGGCGGTATGAGCCGGTCTCCGGCGCCTCCCTGCCCGCCCGCATCGGCTGGCCGTCACCATGTGCCGACGGCGGATAACGCCCGTCGAAGCTATCTGTCCTCGAATACATCTGCCTCATCGCCATGACCGCCCGCGCTGGAACGCAACCCGGTCGATGCATGCCATCGCCGGGGTCCTTAACGCAGGTTAAATTTTCATGGCAAAGAAAAGGTTAACGTCCGCTGCCCGCTGCCGCTTTCGGTGCTTGTATCTCTGCGGCGCCGTCATCGAAATCCGTAAGCGGCGGCAACGGGACCATCGCCGGCCGTTCCAGGGGGACTGTCATGTCAGATACTCTCCCGAAACGGTAACGCAGCAGATTGCAAAGGAAGAGCGGAATGCCAATCAGGTAGCGGCGTCCCAGGCGCCGGGGTTCGAGAAGCAGCCTGTAGGCCCATTCCAGGCGCAGCCGGCGCACAAGCGACGGCGCACGCGGCACCACGCCGGCGGCAAAATCGAAATAGGCGCCGACCGTCAACACCAGCCGGGCATGTTTCGGGCGGATATGGGCATCCACCCATTTTTCCTGCAACGGCGTCCCCATGCCGACGATCAGGATATCCAGCCCCTGCCGCTCGATTTCGCTGACCACCTCCTGGCTGTTTTCCTTGTCGAAAAAACCGTCGGAGATGGCGACGACCTCATGCCAGGGCGCATGGGCGCGCAAATTTGCCGCAGCCCGCTCCAGGACTTCCCGGCGGGCGCCGACGAGACCGATCCGCATCGAATGGGTCATGTAGGTCAGCAGCGCCGGCACGAAATCGGTGCCGTTGAGATTGGCGGGAAACGGCGCGCCGTGAAAGACCCGCGACGCCAGATCGACACCGATGCCATCCGGCAGCACCAGGTGCCTGGAGAGCGCCTGCCGATATTCCCCGTCGGCGATCATGAGGTTGGCATTGTTGGCGTTGAGGAACGAAACGACCGTCTGCCCCAGGGGCAGGCAGGCGAGATCGTTAAGGAAGGCAAGCGCGCTCGACCAGCCGCAATCGCAGACGGACAAGCCGAATAGGCTGCGCCGCGACGCCAGCATCGAAAAATTGGCAGCGAGGTTCATTCATTTCCCCCATGCGCCCAAACCGGCACGCTGCGGCACCCGTCATGGTGCCCCCCGCGAACCGGATACGGCTCTACGATGGCCTGCCGTCGAGAAGGAAAGGATGCAAACCGCTTTTCGGCCTTCCCCATCCATCGGCAAACCGACTGGCCGAAGCTATAGAACGGAAGGATGAAACGCTGCTTAAGTCATTGTTTAAAATTGAAGGTGTTGTCGGATTGAAACAGCAGGGCAAAAGAAAATCCGCCCTGCGAGAGGGCGGATTTCACAATGCAACACTTCGGTGCGACCAGCCGTCCCGCGGCACGGTCAGGAAAGATCAGTGCGACTCGCTTGCAGCTGCCGCCGGCGTCTCTGCCGCCGTGCCTTCGACGATCTTGACCGGCTGCTTGACGTTTTCGGCACCGCCGCTGACCCGCGTGTCCGACTTCGCAAGATAATCCAGTTGTTCGACCAGTACGTCGGCGACGATTTCATCGCCGAGTCGCTTGTTGAGGCCTTCTTTCACGCCTTTGCGGAACTCGTCGACGTTGAAGGTCGACGTGTCGGCGATATCGACCATCTTGTTGCCGACCAGGAGCGTGAACAGCTCGTCGGTCAGATATTCGGTCATCGGCAGGTCGACGCCCTTCATCTTCTCCTTGTCGAGCATGAAGGAAATCTTGCTGAGGAAGTAACCGGCGACCTTGCCGTTGGAAATCATCGGCAAGGTGATCGATTCGCCCTTGACCAGTTCAAGGGCTGCTTTTTTCTCGGCATCCGGATCTTTCGCCGGCGCCGTGGCCATGACGACGGAAAAATACACCGTCCCCAACGTGACGATGCAGACCCAGGCTCCTGTGAGAATAAGCTTGATCATCACGAATCGCTATAGCGGAACTGTTCCTGGGAATAGGTGCCGTCACCATCCGCTTCCTGAACGGCATTCTTGAGGATGTCGGCCACCGCGCGCACCGCTTCGAGATGGGCCTCGACGCGCTGCTGGTTGACGACCAGCTTCTTCTTCAGGCCGTGCAGCTGATCGACATACATGGTCGACATCTGGCGCGGGTCCGTGTCGCGGAACAGCATCGTCAGCTCGTAGAGGCAACGGCTCTTGTGAGCATTCGAAACCTTGAGGTCGAACTCCGGATCGGCGCCGATACGCGTATTCTCGTTGTCGATGATCATCTCCAGCCGTCCGAGGACCGACTTGATGCGATAATCATTCGAAGCTGCTTCAATATTGACCGTACCGCTCATGAGTTTTCGGCTCCCTCGTTATCTGTCGCCACTACGCCGAAAGTGCGCCGTTCGAAATCGGTCACCATGCTGAGTGCGAGCTTGCGCTGGTTGTCATCGGGGACAACGCTGCTCATTTCGTTGTTCTGCGCCCGCATCAATGACTGCGAGTACATCTGCGCGGCAATGCCGACGCCGCCGGCCTTGGCGATCGAATCGCCGAGTTGTTCGGCCATCATGCCTTTCCAGATCTCACCGGCGTTGCCCTTGCCGTACAGCTCTTCGCTCTCGGGCAGCATCGAACCGACGAAGCTCTGAAGCACCATGGCTTCGAACTTGCGGTAGCTTGCAGGAATTTTTGATTTGTCGGACGAGACATTGCTAAGACCGGCGCTCGACGCAGTGGTGTCGAGCTGATCGATGGCATTGCTGAAGCCGGCGCCGCTTTCCGTCAGGCCACGAGCAGCCGCTGCCGCGCGCGTCGTCATCAGCTTTTGCTGAGCCGCCTGAACGGCCGCCGGATCGGCCGCCTTCACAACGTCCAGGACCAAATCACTTGGGGGTGAGATAGCCACGTGTCATTCCTCTCATTTCAGATCGGAGCAAGTTATGGCTTTTCAACCTTGCTGGAGGCTGGCGTGTTTATCAGAATGAGTTGATCGACGAGATCGTAAATACTTTCATCGGCTTCGCCGCGCTCCTCCAGGGTGCGCGCCTCCTTCATGTTCTCCTCCAGACGGTCGCCCTTGGCGCGTTCGCGCATGATTTTCATCTCCTGCACCTGCTGGATGCCCGCCAGTTGCTGGTCGCGCACCGAAAGCCGGCCGAACCGTTCGGAATAATGCTGGGTGAACAGGCTATGGATCCCGTCGATGGAGCCGATCGCCTGGATGACGACATCCATCGATTCGTTCACCTCGTGACGATAGCGCGTCGTGGCCGCAAGATCGCTTTCCGCCATCTTTTCCAGCTGGCGCTGGACGCTCACCAGGCGCTTGAGTTTTTTCGACTTGCTTGTTGCAGCCATGACCAGTTCCGTCTTGAAGGCGGCCCCGAAGGCTAACCGCCGATGAACACGCCGGGAAATGCGGCGGCGAACAGCCGCAGCAGGGCCGCGACCGAAAGATAGAGCATGAACAGCCCGCCCATCAGCAGATAGGGCGTCGAGATGAAGTAGATCGGGATCTGCGGCGCCAGCTTGTTGATCAGGCCGATGGAAACGTTGAACATCAGACCGTACAGGATGAATGGGCTGGCGAGCCGCAGCATGATATGCATCGTCTGGTCCAGCGTATCCGTGAGGGTGATCAACGACTTCTGGCTGCTGAACAGGGCGCCGGGCGGCATGCTGGAATAGGAGTCGATCACGGCGCGGAAGACGATGTGATGAAAATCCAGCGCGAACAGGACCATCAAGCCGGCAAAGCTGATCATGTTCGTTACCTGGTTTTCAGGCGTATCTTCCACGATGTCGGGTGCCGGCGGCGAGTTGAAGCCGATCATCATGGTGATGACCGTGCCGGTAAACTGCAGGCCCAGCGTGAAAAACCTTGCCAGCATGCCATACATGATACCGATCGCCAGTTCGTTGGCGATCAGGAAGATGAACGTCACACGATCCGCGGAGACCCGCGGATAGATGGTGTCCCACAGCAAAGGCAGAAGCGCCATCGAAACGGCGACCGCCGTCAGCATCCTGATCATCATCGGGATGCGTGCCGACGTAAACCCCGGCAGGACCATCATGCACCCGCCCACCCGGCATAACACCACGAAGAGGGCGAGTACGGTCCCTTGGGGGTCGTCAATCATGAAATAGAGCCCAGGATCTTGATTTCGATGCCCTTGGCGAGTTCCACATGGGACAGCACCGGCAGCGTCGCAAACAAGCGTTCGATGATCATGCGCACATAGGAGCGCGTTTCCGGCGACGTGACAAGCACGAAAGGCAATCCGCGGTCCATGAATTCACGGATAACTTTGGTCGCCTGCTCGCTGAACTCTTCCAGGCTGCGCGGATCGATGTCGAATTCGACCACTTCGCCCTTGGCATCGCGTTTCAGCGCCTGGTGGAAGACGAGGTCCCACTTGCTGCCGAGGCGCAGGACACGCAGCACGCCGTTGTCGGCCAGGTCGCCGCAGAGCTGCTGCGCCATGCGGACGCGGACATGCTCGACGATCTGTTCCGTCTTGCGGACATGCGGCGCCAGTTCGGCCACCGCTTCGAGGATGAGGTGCAGGTTGCGGATCGAGACGCGCTCGGCAAGCAGAAGCTTGAGCACCGCCTGCAGGCCCGAATAAGACATGTGCGTCGAGCAGATCTCGTCGGCAAGCTTCTTGTATTCCGGGTCGAGGCGATCGATCAGCACCTTCACGTCCTTGTAGGAGAGAAGCTGCGGCAGGTTGTTACGGATGACTTCGCTGACGTGGGTCAGGACCACCGAGACGTTGTCGATCGGATGGAAACCTTCGCGCTTGAGGTCTTCGGTGAAGGCCTCGAGGACGGACACCGCCGGCATGCCAAAGGCGGGTTCGCGGATTTCGTCACCCGGCACGCTCGGCTTGCGCCCCGAACCGGTGACGACGAGGACTTCCCCGACCCGCAGCAGGTTCGATGCCACCGTCGTGCCGTGGATGCGGATCTGGTAGGATTTTTCGGCGATGGCGATATCGTCCGTCACCTTGATTTCGGGAACGACGAAACCGTACTGGCTGGCGAACTTCTTGCGCATCTTGCCGACGCGGAAACCCAGTTCCTGGTGCGCGCCGAGCAGGCGGGTCGAGACCAGCTTGCCGAGCGCAAGTTCGATTTCGGAGGTCTTGAGCACCGCCTTGACCGAATCCTTCTCCTGCTCCTTGGTCTGGACCGCCATCTTTTCCTCCTGCTCGCGCAGGAAGGTATTTTCCTTCTCCAGCTGGCGGGGAATGAACCAGCTTCCGAACGCCATGAGGCCGCCGAGCGCCATGAAGGGCAGCATCGGCAGGCCCGGTATCAGTGCCAGCAACACCATCAGCGCCGCAGCGACCGAAAGCGCACGCGGATAGCCGCTCAACTGGTTGATGACCGCCTGGTCCGTCGAACCCTGCGTGCCGCCGCGCGACACGAGCAGGCCGGCGGCCAGCGAAACGATCAGGGCCGGAACCTGGGAAACGATACCGTCGCCGACGGACAGCTTGACGAAAACGTCGGCGGCTTCGCCGATTTCCATGCCGTGGCGGAAATAACCGATGATGATGCCGCCGAAGATGTTGATGGCGGTGATGAGCAGGCCGGCGACGGCATCGCCGCGCACGAATTTCGAGGCACCGTCCATCGAACCGAAGAACGAGCTTTCTTCTTCCAGCTCGCGGCGGCGGCGCTGCGCTTCCTTCTCGTCGATGATGCCGGCCGACAGGTCGGCGTCGATCGACATCTGCTTGCCTGGGATGGCGTCCAGGGTGAAGCGGGCGCCGACTTCGGCGATACGCGTCGCACCCTTGGTGATGACGATGAAGTTCACCGTCACCAGGATGAGGAAGACGATCACACCGATGACGAAGTCGCCGGACATCACCAGGCTGGAGAAACCGGCGATGACGCCGCCGGCCGCGTTGTGGCCTTCGTGTCCGTGGGAGAGAATCACGCGGGTCGTGGCGATGTTCAGCGCCAGGCGCGTCATCGTCGCGATCAGCAGAATGGTCGGGAAAGACGAGAAATCCAGCGGTCTCTGGATCCACAACGCCACCATCAGGATGAGCACCGAGAAGGCGATCGAGAACGCCAGGCCCATATCGATCAGGAACGGCGGGATCGGCAGGAACAGGATGCAGAGAATGACGACGATGCCGAGGGCAAAGCCGACATCCCGGGCGCTGCCGCCGAGTTTGGGAATAGAAATTGCAGGTGTCTGCGCCATACTTATCCATCTCCTCATGAGAGGCGGGCAAGGGAAAATCGACCTTCTTGCCCAATTGGAAACGATGGATAGTCGGCGAAGCTTGCGCGAGGGTGGCAGGACCGGGCAAAAATGCAAAACGGCCGGAGCGCGAGGGCGGGCCGGCCGTCGTCAGGAGGACATGCGGTCGTCAGAAGCCGGACTGCACCCTGGAGAACACCAGATTGGTGAACAGCGAAATCTGCCCGCCGATGAACGGCGCCGTGATGCCCACCACCACGAAGATCGCGACGATCTTCGGCACGAAGGTCAGGGTAATTTCCTGGATCTGCGTCAATGCCTGGATGAAGGCGATCACCAGGCCGACCACCATGGCCGAAAGGACTGCCGGTCCGGACGCAACAAGAACCGTCCAGATGGCCGCCTGCACGATATCCAGGGCATCAGCCTCATTCATAGGAATCATTCCTTGGTTGGAAATCGCCGGTAGCGATGATTCGCAATTCTACATCAGCTCGAGCCGACTTCATATCGGCCCGGAACGGTTTCGCTGATCGGAGAAAAGCGGAATTGCTCAGCTGGCAGTATCGCCGGTCGCCGTATCGGTATCGCCGGCCATGGCTTCGGCAGCCGTGGTGGGCGTATCGCCAGTGGCAGTGGTGGAGGTCGATGTCGTCGTACCGTCGCTAATCTTGATGCCGGCCTGGATCAGGATCTTGTCGCCCTTCTCGGTGATGGCGATCAGGCCGTCCGAATAAACCTCGACTTCCTTGATGACGCCGGTGACGGAATCGTCGGCGCTGGTCAGGGTCTTGCCGATATAGTTCGACGCCTGTGTCAGCGACTGGCTCTGGATCAGGTATTCGAGGTTCTTGTTCGTTTGGATGGCCTGCTCGACCTGCGAGAAGGTCGCCAGCTGCGAAACCTGCTGGGTCGCATCCATCGGATCGGTCGGATCCTGATTCTTCATCTGGGCGATCAGCAGCTTCAGGAAGCTCTGATAGTTCAGCGACGCTGCAGATGCAGCGGAATCAGCCTTACCGTTCGCCCCGGTGGGCGCGGCAACCGAATTAACACCGCTTACCGCCATGGGGCAATCTCCCTGCGAATCTGTTCGATGGTGGCTGGAGTGAGTTCCTGGTTGTTGAGGATACGATCCTCGGCAACGTAAAGCCCGCGAATGGCCTTCAGCGCGTCGAAGGCGCGGCCGGACGTCACCATTCCGTCGATCCGCTTCAGTTCGGCGAGAATTTCGTCGTCCTTGAAGCAATTCAACAGCATGGCGACGGACTTGCGGAACATCGCCATGGACTGCTCTGCGCCGTCCGGATTGATCAGCATCATCTGGGCGATAAAATACAGCTGCCGCAGCGGCGTCGTCGCATCTTCCGGCTGGAGAACGTGGTTTTCCAGGAGGAACGTCACATCATTCAAGAATTCCAGGGCGACCTTGCGGTCAACACGCAGCACCGCTCCATTTATAAAAATTCTTTCGCCGGATTTAAGCGATATGCGTAGGGTACTTTTCATTTAAGTCCATCCCTGATGATGGTGGTTACGTCGATAATGCCCTGAAAATTTTCCGACTGCCGTTTTCTGATCCGGTCGCACTCCTTCAAGATCCAGATAGCGATCGAGATGAGATTGGCCCGCAATTCGGTGTCGAGCTGATTTTCCGGCTGTTTCAAATCCTCAATAAAGCGAATCCAGATTCGGCGCGTATAGAACAAGGCGTCGATCGCCTCGCGATTATAGCCGCCCCGATCACGCGCAGCAGAAAGCAGTTCAATAGAGCGATTGAGTACCTGTCGTTCGCGATCCTTTGCGTCCGCGACGCCGTCTTCCATGATCTCGGCATATGAAAACTGGTACATTCATGCATCCTTCATTTTCATCGTCTTTCCTTTTACATCAAAGGAAATTTACCAGGCTTAACTGCTGTATTCTTGCCGTCAGCGTGTACGACGCATCGACCAGTGCCAGGAGATTCTTGACCCGTGTCGCCGCTTCGTAGCCGTCGACACCCTCCAGATCCCCGAGATAGGTCTTTATGATAGTCGATTGAGCGTTAAGGGAGTCATTCGCTTTCTTAATTCGCTCTTCGGAAAGTCCAAGCTTACCGCGGTCGACGTCTATGCCGTCGATGCCTGCCGCGATGAATTGGTTCATCTTCTTATTGGCAGCCTGGCGGGCCGGCGTATCGAGCGACGCATCCATGAACGTCAGGGCGCTGATCGCACCCAATGCCATGTAGCGCATGCCCTGGGTATTGGTGTTCGTCGAGCTTTCGACCACTTCCGTCTTGCTGATGCGGCTGGTCATGTTGGTATCGCTGGCCTGCGAGACGTAGGACGTCCAGAGGTCCTCGCCGCCGCGGCCGGTATGCGGCGGATCGGTCAGCGTCGATGTGCCATTGAACTTGGCTTCCACGGTGGTGAGGAAACTGTCCATCTGCGTTGCCGACATCTGCGACTTGTCAGTGAGGCCCTGGCTGGTCAGATAAAACTGCAGTTCGGTATTGTAGGCCGTCGCGACATTGGTCTGCATGTCGGTCGCCGGCTGTACGTCGGAGTTGATGCCGGAGAACAGGAATTCGCCGTTCAGCGCCATGTTCGACATGTCTGAAAAGATCGAAAAGGCATTCTCGATCGACGTCCGCGCCGTCTTCAGGCTGTTGGCATCCTCGCTGCCGCTCAGTGCCAGCACTGTATTGAGCATGGACTGGCCGGCGTTGCTGATATTGTCCAGCGCTGTCTGGGAGGAGGCGAGACGCTGCGTCGAAAGAGAATTGGTCTCCGAAAGTGCCTTGAGACGCGCCACTTCGCGGTTGAGGTCCAGGCTCTGGGACGTCCGCTCCGCGAGCGACACCCCAAGATCGTAATATTTGCCAGTCGTGGCCTCCGACTGCGCCTTGAGCAATTCGGACTGCGCCTGCGCCACCGTCAGGCGCATGGCATTTTGAATGGATAAAGTCGATACAAAGGAAGTCTTCATGACTTAGCTCGCAATATTCAAGAGTGCTTGCAACATTTCATCGATAGCGGACACGAGCTTGGTCGCGGCCTTGTAGGACTGCTCGAGATCCAGCATGAGCGACAGTTCCTCGTCGAGGCTGACGCCCGTCATGTTGGAATAGGCTTCCGCGGAGCGCGACAGCAAGGCAGTCTTGCTTTCACCGGCTGCGGTCGCGCTGCTGCGCAGGCTTTCGAGCCAGCTCAGCGAATTGGAAGAAAAGGTGATCAACGTCTTCTGGACATCGATACCCGCAGTTGCATCGAAGGCCATCGAGCTGTCGAATGCCTGATCGTACTTGTCGAGGAGCGTGGAGAAGCTGCTGTTGTTGTCCGGATTCTGCGTCGTACCGTTGACCGATCCGTCTCGGACCTTGGACGGGTTGGCAATGGCATTGGGAGCGACGACGATACTGGCCGCAAGACCAGGAACAAGCGTGCCGGCCGCGGGAACGGTCGTGCTGGTGCCGTTCTGAAAAAGACCGGCGATCGTGCCACCGTTTTCCGCAAAAATTGTGATCAGGCCGCGTGCGATCTCATCCAGTTGCGACTGGAAGGTCGGAGCAATGTCGTCGCGAACCTGCAAGAGCGCCGGCAACGAACCGAGAGCGGTGGTGTTGGCGCTCTTCGCAGCATCGACAGCGACACCGTCGATGTAGATCGCGTTGCCCGTCGTCGAGGCGCTGTAGAACAGGTTCCGTTGAAAGGTAACCTTTCGAGGGCTTGTTTCGAACAGCGTCGTACCGTCCGATGTATAAAGCACCACGTCGTTGTTTTCGCGGTTGACGATGGACACACCGACAATCTCGGAAATCTGCTTGAGCAGGGAGTCCCGCCGGTCCAGAGCGTCGTTCGGATCACCACCACGTGCGGTTTCCGTGGTCACCATGTCATTGGCGGCCTTGAACTCCGACAGGAGGTTGTTCAGCTTGTCGACCTGCGCCTCGATCTGCTTGTCGGCGTCGGCGCGAACGCGCTGGATTTCACTCGACGCGGTATTCAGGGCCGTGACGGCATCCTGTGCCGCGCTGATCACGCCGGCGCCGACGACCTGGTCGCTCGGCCGCGTGGCATATTCATGAATCTTGTTGCGAAGCGCCTCAAGATACTTGGCGGGCGACATTTCGTAATTCGTGCCGCCCATCACCGAACGCATGTCGCCGAGAGCGGAGAGAACACTCTGCTGTCCGCTGTTCTGCGAAATGGCGGTGAGGTTCTGACGCATCAGAACCTCGTTTTGTGCGCGCACCGTCGTCGAGACCTGCGCACCGAACAGGGTGGTGGAGACGATCGTCGTACGTTTCGCATAGTCCGCGTTGCCCGAGTTCGCCATGTTCTTCGACACGGTAGACGTCTGGGTACCCGTGTTGTTGAAGATGGCCTGGGCCGTGTTCATTGCAGAAGAGAGCGACATCCGACTCTTACCTCACCTTACCTTGTCAACATTATCTCTTGAGGTTGATCAGAACGTCCATGATATCGGCACCGGTCTGGAAGACCTTGGAGTTCGCCGTGTAGCTGCGCTGAGCCTCGATCATGGACGTCAGTTCACCCGCGAGGTCGACGTTGGATTCTTCCACCGCATTGTCGACGATCTGGCCGAAGTTGCCCTGGTTCGGAAAGCCGATGATGACGACGCCCGATTCGGCACCCGGAGAATAGGCATTGCCGGTCTCGATCGTCAGCTTGTCCGGGCTGGCGACGGTGGCGAGCGGAATGCGGTAGAGCGGCTCGACCGAGCTGTCGTCGTAGATGGCGTATACCGTGCCGTCCTTGTCGATCTCGACGTCCTTGATCGCGTTGGCGGCCTTGCCGTCGATCGTCGCCTTGCCCGGCGTGAACTTGGCGCCGAACTGGGTCATGGTCGAGAGGTCGATCGTGATCTCCTGCCCAGGCGACGGCGATGTGGTATCGTCGGAGAAAGTGATTTCCGCCGGAGTGGTTGTCAGCTTGCCGTTGGTGGGATCGAACGTCAGCGTTATGGTTTCCTGCACCAGAGATGCCGGCGCCGTTGCCGTATAGGGGAAGCCCGTGCCCGGGGTCGCCTGGTCCTGGCGATAAACCGTGACCTCCCACTCGTTGGCTGCAGTCTTTGTATAATAGAAGTCGTAGAGAACCTCACGACCGAGGCTGTCGTAGGCCGTCAGTGAGCTCTTATCCGAATAGGTTGAAGTCGCAACGTTGTCGCTTGGCAAACTTCCTGCAGGGACGATTGCTGCATCGGCATTGAGATTGGCGCCGAACGTACCGAAAGTCGACCCCTTGGCCGTCAAGCCACCTTGACCAATCTGAATCGGAACGAGACCATCGAAACCGTTGACGACAGCCGCCGGCGTGCCGGCGGCGTAGGAGTAGCCCATCAGCTTGTAGCCGGCGGAGTTCACCAGGTAACCCTCGGAGTCCTTCTGAAAGGCGCCGGCGCGAGTGAGATAAGCCTGCTCGTTGGCGCTCTGCACGACGAAGAAGCCGTTACCCTGGATGGCCAGATCGGTAGAGCTGGTGGTGTAGGCCAGGTTGCCCTGTTCGGAAATGGAATAACGGACATTCGTGGTGACGCCACCGGACTGGTAGCTGCTGCTGCCCGACGGCAGGACGAGCGACGAGAATTCCGTGGAAGCGCGCTTGTAGCCGACCGTGCTGGAGTTTGCGATGTTGTCGCCCACCGTGCCGAGGCGGTTGGCCTGCGCATTCATGCCGGCGACAGCCGTCTTCATTGTACCAAAAATGCTCATTTTGGATCCTCGTTTCCGTATTAATTACAGAGCTTATGAGTTGGGCCTTGCGTGAAGCTGTCTGGCTTCGTGGGAGGGCGCGGTTTCCGGGAAAGATTATCGCCCGCGCCGGCAGGCCTGCAGAATATCAGTTCCAGTCGATGCAATAGCCAAGGAAACGCTTGGAATCGACGGGATCGAAGCCAAGCTTCTTGCGCAGCTTCTTGCGCAGCTTGCTGATGTGGCTTTCGACGACGTTCTCTTCGACTTCTTCATCGAAGATACCGTAGATGGCATTGAAGATCTGGGTCTTGGATACCCGACGACCGCGATTGGCGATTAGGTATTCCAGGATGCGGCGTTCGCGCCGCGGCAGGGGGAAGACTTCGCCGTGCAGTTCCGGGTCGCGACCGTCCGAGAAGACCCGGATCGGGCCGACATCGGTAAAGTTCGAAATCGCCTTCAGGCGGCGACGGATCGCCGCGGCACGCGCCAGGATCTCGCGAGGATGAACCGGCTTGCGCACGACATCATCGACGCCGCAGTCGAAGAGTGCCAGTGTCGTCTCCAGGGAGGGGTGGTCGCTGACCGCAATCACCGGTGCCATCGAACGATCGCGGATCACCCGCGGCAGTTCAAAGGTCTGTTCGCCCTGGCCGATCAGAAAGGCCTCCACGGCAGCGATATCCGAATCGGCTGCCGTGTTGACCCATTCCCCGAACTCCCGGGGATCAAAGCCTGTGGAGGGAATACCCTCTCTTCCAAACAGGGAAGTGTAACCATCTTTTACGAGCTCACGCTCATCAACCACTACGATCATTCGTCCGCCTCCGAATCACTGTGGTACCTCGATGAAACAGACCTACGAATCGAGCGAATCGCGAACAACTGGAGAAAGTTAATGGCAGGAATTAATAGTAGATTAACAAATTGGCCGTGATTTGATCTATATCTAGTGGGCATCCGAAATTATCCACACAAAAATTTTTTGAAAAGGTTAACGATCGATTAATCCAAGGTTAACAGGCGTTAACCATCCGCCGCTGCACTGCGGTGTTTGAAGGATGAAGCATCAAAGGTAAAAACAATCCAAGATTGTTATCCACGACAAAACTGCGATGCATTCGCAGTCCATTTTCCGTAGCCCGTGGCCACCAGATTGGCGATCACCCGGCAGACATATTTCTTCTGCGCAGGGTCGTTGTTCGGCCCGGCATGGTAGCGGGCGACCGTCATGGTCCACGTCTGGTGGCGGTCATGCAGGTTGCGCAGGAATTTTGCAGCGTACTGAACATTGCGTCGGGGATCGAGCATGTCCTGCACCGATGCGAAATTCTCGCCGTGGAAATGATGATTGATCTGCATGCATCCGAGATCGATCAGCTTGGCGCCGCCTGCCCTGGCAGCCTGAAACTGCTTGAGCGCCTCGCTCTCGGTGCGAGGGAAATAGGTCTTGCCCTCGACATTGAGGGCGTAGGGCTGCAGCGATCCCTTCCTGCCGGTCTCGGTCAGACCGACAGAATAGAGGATGCCTTCCGGAATTCCGTAGCGTACCGCAGCCGCCTGGATTTCGCGCTCACAGGCATTTCCCGACGCCTGGGCGTCAGAGGTAGAGATGCCCAGAACGAGCGCCAGCAGAGCCGGTACCGCCGTCGCTGAGACCATTCTCGCCAGATTGCGAAGCATTGCTCCATTGCTGTTGCGCTGCATTTCTTTCGTCCCTTCGGGAAGCAGCGCCGCCGCTGCCGTCCTGCGCCCCCTGCTGGCCGAACGAAGCGTTCTGGTTGCCGTTCTGGGTGCTGCTGTTGCTGCTGTCGGCGTTGCTCGTCGGCGCCAGGGTAACGGTCACCTGGTCGATCGAGAAACCTTGCGCGCGCAGCGCCTCGATGATGCTTTTGTGGTCGCTGCTCAGCTGCCGGTAGGCGGAGGTATTCTCGACCATCAGATCCACCGACAACTCGTCGCCCACAAGCCGCATCGTCGCCGTCACCATGCCGAGCGAGATGGGCTGCAACTGCAGCTTCAGCATATTGACCACCTTGCCGGTGCTGGCCTGGGTCGCGGCATTGGACAAGGCGCTGCTCGGCTGCATTGCCCTCGCCCACTCGGAATCGCCGGAAATCGCATCCAGGACGGCGCTGGAATTCTGCGCCAGGCCGAGATACCGCCGGGAATCGAGCACGGTCACCGTTTCAACCGACGTCGTGCGCCGCGGTTCGTCGACAGCACCGTTGCTTTCGCGTCCGCCGACGATCATGTCCATCGTCCGGCCCTTGCCATCGGCGCGGGAGAAGCGGAATGTCCTGGCGTCGTCGCCATCACTCTCCGTGGCGGCCATGTCTTCGCCGCCCAGGCCGCTTGCCACATCCTTGCCGGAAACATCATGGGGCGCCGTTTTCGTCCGACCGACGCCGTCGGCGTGCCTTTCCGACGTTGCCGGCACCGTGGACGGCACAGCCTGCCCGATTTCGCGAGCGTTTTCCGCCCCGAGCAAGGACATCACATCGTCGCTGGACGTTGCACCTGCCGTCGCGGCGGGGTCAACCGGGGTTTCATCAACCTTGGCATTCATACCGGCCAGTGCGCTAGCCGCCGACTTGCGGGCATGGGTGCCTCCACCCTTGACGGCAAGGTCGGAGACCGACTGCGGTTCCGCCTCGTCGGCATGCTGGGGAAGCTTGTCAAGCCCTCCCTTCGATTTCGCCATGGCAGCCTTGGCCTCGGAGATCGCGGAGCCTGCCTGGAAAAGATGTTGCGCCGTCTGGCGCTGGGACGCGCCTTGCTGAATGTCGATGATCGGCTTCTTGATACGATTTGCACCAGCCCCTGCAATCGGCGCTTCGGCCGTTTCGCCTGCCTGCTCCGGCGTCGCGTCCGGAAGATCGTCGGCCGCCGCTTTCTGCCCATGCCGGTGGTCACCATGCCCGACCTGCTCGAGCGTCTCGCCGAAGCCACCGTTTTCCGACTGGCCTTGCTGGCCGTGCTTGGCAGCGGGTTTGGCCGATGCGGCCGCATTCAACCCCGGCAAAGCGCTTCCTATCCCCTGATCCATCATTTTTTATCGCTTTCTTTCGCCAGCAAACCGTCGATTTCCACCAATTTGGCCCGACTGTTCGTTACAAACTCTTCGAAGACGGCACCGCTGCGGTAGACCGCCTCATTGGCATCCGCCTGGGCGGCAGCGCCGGAATGCCCCTGAACTGGCAGGTTTGCGGCGGAGTGTTCCTGATTCTCGACATTCGCTGACGCTTCTTGCGTCAGGCTATTCATGTCCGGCTGCCGCAGCACCTCTTCCGCAACGAGCCGGGCGGCCGAACGCAGGGCTTCATCCCGCGGCGACAGCGTGCCCTCCGGGATGCCGTCGATATTTTCAACCGCCTGGTCGATATCCTTCGTCGAGATTTCGGCAAGCCCGGTATAAAGTTCCGTCTGCTGCTTCCGGTCCATGCCGGGTGACGCGGGAATGGCATCGGCATGGCTGGAGGCCATGCGTGCGAGGTCTATCTTGCCGGCGATTGCCGCCCTGCGGGCAATGCGCAGGTAAACCTCCCTGCGTCGCTCGTTGTCCATGAACGACAACGTGTTTTCGATGTCATCGTTCCTGACCGAGTCGTAGTTGTCCACCGCCAGCATCACGAAGAGATCGACGAACTGACTCGCATAGGGGGAATGCAGGAAGCGGCGAGCATAGCGGTTGGCATAACCGAGCCCTCTTTCCACCATGCCGCGCTCTGCGGTAACGGCAACCGAGCGACGTAGCGCAGCTTCCTCGATGATCGTGCCGGGCGCCGTCAGCCGGGCGAGATCGTAAAATTTCAGGGCTTCTTCCGGATTGTTGCCGACAACCGCATTGGCGGCGACCAGCGCCAGATAGGGGCCGAGCGTCGTATCCCGGTATTCCGGTAGCATCTCCACCAAGCTCTTGGAGACCAGCGTTCCCTTGCCGCTCAGATATTTCCTGAGCGCATCGGCAACACGGTTGTCGAAATACCCGCCGACATCCCTGGATACCAGATATTCGAGCGTCGCGGGATTGCCGCCGCTCATCGAATAGATCAGCGCGGCATCGACATTGCGCGTGTCGTCGAAGATTTCCGGGTCCGCCGTCCTCAGCCGCCTGTCGATCGTCGCCAGCATGAATTTCTGCATCTCTGCGGCCGAATGGTCGCCCGCGACGACGGAATCCTGCACGAACTGCATGGACCGCAACATTTTATAGGGCGCCAGGTCTTCCGGGGTCGGCAGAGCCTCATCCTCGGCGACGGCCACCCCCGACATCGCGATGCCGAGGGCGAACAATGCGGTGAAACGTAGCGACGATCGAGCCATGGCCATGATCACCCCTGGTTCGCCTGCAGGAGGATTTCGATCCGCCGGTTGGCGTCGGCAAGCGGGTCCTCGGGAACCTGCAGGCGCCGGTCGGCGAAGCCGGAGATCTGCTGCACGCGCTTTTCATCCAGGCCGCCGCGGACCAGCATGTAATAAGCGCTCTGCGCACGATCGTTCGACAGTTGCCAGTTGTCCATCTTGCCGCCCTTGAACTGGCGGCCGTCGGTATGGCCGCGGATCAGCACCGCGCCCTTGCGTTCGCCGAGAACCTTGCCGACCTTTTCCATGGCCAGCACCATGTCCTTCTGCGGCACGGCCGAACCGATATTGAACATCGGCGTGTTCTGCTGGTCGGAGATGGTGATGAGGAGACCGCCTTCGGTCGGCGTCACGACCAGGCCCTCGGCGAGTTTGCCGCCCGTGCCGCCGAGCGCCTGCTCGAGCTGCTCGTGCAACTGCGCCGCCTGCTGCTCGCGCTTTTCGGCCTTCTCCTGCTTGTCAGCGGTGTCCTTGCCGTTTTTGTCGGCGGTTTCCTTTTGCGTCTTGTCGTGATCGTCCTGCTTGTCCTTGGCCTTGTCGGCCGTTTCGACGTCGGGCTTGTCTTTCGTCGCCTGGTCCGGATTGGCCATGGCGATCGCCTGCTGCTCGACATCGTTCTCGGCCGCAACCGGCTGGTCGGAGGTCGTCCGCCCCTGCTGTGCCCGCGATACCTCGACCTGCTGCGTCCAGAAATCGGGATCGAACGGGTCGCGATAGGCTTCGCCGCCATCGGCGCCGGTCGCCGGGCCGGAATCGGCAGCACCGCCTTCGCCCTTGGCGCTGACGTTCGCCTGTTGGCCGACTTCCTGGGCAATTTCCGCCAGAACCGAATAGGGATTTTCGAAATAATCGGCTTCGGAATAATTGGTCTGCTCGCCGGAGGCCGCCGTCTGGTCGTCGCCGGTCGCAGCGGCAGCACCGACCGTCGTACCGTCGGCCTTCACCTTCGAACGCTCGTTCTGCTCTTCGCCGTCCGCCTGCTCGACCGGTTTTTTCAAGCCCTTTTCCGTCGGCTTCTCGTCGGCGAGCTTGATCGGGTTGAAATAGGTGGCGACGGAGGCCTTCGTCTCTTCGTTTGCGGCGTTGACGAGCCACATCACGAGAAAGAAGGCCATCATGGCCGTCATGAAGTCGGCGTAAGCGATCTTCCATGCACCGCCGTGGTGACCGTCGTGATCGCCGCCATGCTTCTTGACGATGATGATTTCGTTTTTGCCGTGGTGGTGATTTTCGCCTTCGCTCATTCGAGCACCTTCTTCAAGCTAGCCGCCCACGCGGAGATCCGGGTCACCAGGACCGCTCCGGCCACATCCGCAGTGAGATCGAGATCCGGCGTTTCCACATGGCGCAGGAGCGCGGCGTCTTCGCCCAGCTCGGTTTTCAGAATATCGAAGAGTTGACCCGGGCCGCGCACGACGATCGTGCCCGCCGCGCCATCCAGGATCGCCTTCCTTATCATCTCCGCCATGGCCCGCACGGCGTTGGCCGCCAGCGTTTCCGAGAGGATCGGCGCAAGGATTTCGGCCGTCTGCACGCTGATCGCTTCAGAAATGGTAAGGGAAATTGCGTTGATCCTCGTCGCGATCAGCGCTGCCGCCTGGGCCTCGTATGCCTGGCGCAAAGCCTCCAGTTCTTGCTGGTGGGCGGCGGCTACGGCCTCGGCTTCTGCGGCATGCTGCGCCTGCAGTTCCCGGGTTGCGGCTTCGAAACCCTCGGCGTAGGCCTCGCGGCGCACCGCTTCGGGGTCGACCGGCTCCGGTTCCGGCAAGGCGTTGACGAAAACGTCGTCATCGAACGCAGACGTATCGAAGACCGGTTCCGGCTCGGCCGGCTCGCTGAAATCCTTCAGGTATCGGGCAAGAGCTGCTGTCATAGATCTGCCCCGTCATTCCCGCCGAAGGCGACATGTCCACCCGGCGTCCCTGTCAGTTCATAGGATAGTCTCAATTTTTCGATCATCAGCACATCCGGCATTTACTTCCGACGGTCACGAAGACAGCGCCTGGGCGTTTGCGGATACATTTCCGCATGGTCAGTCGCCGGGAAATTAGGATGTCAAACTTGTGCGAGGATGAATGCGTTGGACCGCGCCAGGGCAGTGCGCGGTCCAACTGTTCCACCATATGCCGATGACCGGCGGCACGGCTGGAATGCTTTCGATCGGCTCCGGTCAGCCGATCCTGCTCTTACTTGAAGAGCTGGAGAATATTCTCCGCATTGGTATTGGCGATCGACAGCGACTGGATGCCGAGCTGCTGCTGCGTCTGCAGCGCCTTCAGCTTTGTCGACTCTTCGTTCATATCCGCATCGACCAGACGTCCGACGCCCTTTTCGATCACGTCCATCAGCGTGGCGACAAAATCTTCCTGCATGTCGACACGCTTGGTGATCGCGCCGAGCGTCGAGGCCGAATCGGTCAGGCGTGCCAGCATGGCTTCCACGGCAAGCATCATGCCGTCGATCTGGTCGTCGCTCGTCGTCGACGTCAGCTTCACTTCCGTGGCGCTGGCCGCTGGCGTGCCCGGATTGATGAGATAATACGTGACGGTGGTCGTGGTGGTGCCGCTCGGCTGAGCGATCGGATAACCCTTACTCAGAATACCGCGGCTCGCATCGCTGGTATCGATGAGAACCGATGTCGCCGTGTCGTAAGCCAGAGTGGTGATGGAAACCGAGCCGTCGGCGGAACGATTGAAGGACGCGACGATTTCTTTCGTCGCCGGCGCGGCGGTCGATTCGTTATAAAGCCAGTTTTCGCCGGAGAACGATGCCGATTCGGCAATCGATTGAATCTGGTTCTTGAGCTCGGTCAGTTCCTTGTCGATTTTCGTTCGATCGACGCCCGGTTCGCGAGCCGCAACGAGCTTCTTCTTGATTTCGGTCACGACATCGACGGCCGATTCCAGGCCGGTATAGGAAACGTCCGTCTTTGCGGCGCCAAGGCCGAGAGCGTCCTGAACGGTGGACAGAGCGCCATTGTCGGAGCGCATCGTGGTTGCGATGGACCAATAGGCGGCGTTGTCGGCAGCCGTCTGCACCCGGTAGCCGGAAGAAATCCGGTTCTGGGTTTCTTCCATGTTGTTGTTGATGCCGCGGAGAGTCTGGAGAGCCGCCATGGCGGCGGTGTTGGTCAAAATGCTGGTCATATGTCTTGCCCCAAGGAGATTGCGGGACATACCGGATTGCACGAAAACACCGGTAACGACGGGCTGCTTCATGCTTGCCGATCACGTGTTTGCCCTGATGATCGACCCGACGCTGTTAACGAATGGTTAAGACCATATGGTTAACAAATGGTTAACGCAATAAAGAAGTTGTTAGGTTTCCTGAACAAAACCTTAACGGCGCACCTTGCAAGACGTTGCGACAAAACAAAAAAACCGCCTCGCGGAGAGGCGGTTTTTCGTTTTCGAACATCCGAAGCCGAACCGAAAGTCCGGCTTTGGCCAATCGCTTCCGATTAACGGAAGAGCGAGAGGATGTTGTCGGCGTTCGAGTTGGCGATCGACAGAGCCTGGATGCCCAGTTGCTGCTGCGTCTGCAAAGCCTTCAGTCGGGTCGACTCTTCGTTCATGTCAGCGTCGACGAGGCGGCCAATGCCGGTGTCGATCACGTCCGTGAGGTCGGCAACGAATTCCTTCTGCAGTTCAAGGCGGCTGTTGGTCGCACCGATCGTTGCAGCAACGTCGGTCATCGTCTTCAGCATCACGTCTACAGCCGAAACCATGGCCTCGACAGTGTCGTCGCTCGTGGAAGTCGTCAGCGAGACCAGCGTACCCGTGGCCGTGCTTGCTGCCACGAGGTAGTAGGTGGTTGCCGTACCGGTAACAGAGTTGGAGACGCCCTTCGTCAGAATGCCGTTCGCCTGGGTCTTCATGTCGATCAGAACGGACGTGGCGGCGTTGAAGTCGATGGTCTTGATCGATACGCTGCCGTCTGTGGCACGAACGAAGGAGCCGACCATTTCCTTGGTACCGACTGCAGTCGTCGTGTCGTTGTAGAGCCAGTTTTCACCGTTGAAGGAAGAAGACTGGGCGATAGACGACAGCTGCGACTTGAGTTCGGTCAGTTCCTTGTTGATCTTGTCCTTGTCGACACCCGGTTCGCGAGCGGCAACGAGCTTCTTCTTGATTTCAGAAACGACGTCGATCGCAGCTTCGAGACCGTTGTAGGCAGTGTCGGTCTTGGCAGCGCCGAGGCCGATCGCATCTTCGACAGCGCCAAGGGCCTTGTTGTCCGAACGCATGGTCGTTGCGATCGACCAGTAGGCTGCGTTGTCAGCTGCAGACTGAACGCGCAGACCGGAAGAGATACGGCTCTGAGTGGTCTCCATGCTGCTGTTGATCGAACGCAGCGTGTTGAGAGCTGCCATTGCTGCATTGTTGGTAATGATACTCGTCATGATACTGCCCCTTTTGGACTATATAAATGGAAGGGACATGCCGGACTCTTTATACCGGCAAAACGGCAACGCATCATGCAAGCTAATACTCGAAAACTCTATTTGACTTAGCTCGCCGTTTCGATGGTTGTATTAGAAATCATTAGGGTTAAGGAACCTTAAATTCGAAATCTTTTTGTGAATAAATTTAGTTATTATTTCATTAATATAATTAAATGTTAATCATTACTTAAATTTCGTTAAAATGGCGCCCACTGCTTGCGCCATACCAGTTGCGATTGCCGAACAGAAAAAACCCGCCGAATGTGATCGGCGGGTTTCGGATGTCAGGCGCGCCGTCTAAAGAGGCGCGGTTGTCACGCTGGCAGCACTTACTGGCGGAAGAGCTGCAAGATGTTTTCGGAATTGCTGTTGGCGATCGACAATGCCTGAATGCCCAGCTGTTGCTGAGTCTGCAGTGCCTTCAGCCGAGTGGATTCCGCATTCATGTCTGCGTCCACCAGGCGGCCGACACCCTTGTCGATCGTATCCATCAGGTCTTTAACAAATTCCTCCTGCATTTCGATGCGCGTCTTGGTGGCGCCCAGTGTCGCAGCGGCATCGGTCATCGACTTCAGGATCGTGTCAACGGCCGAGATCATCGCTTCGACAGTATCGTCGCTCGTCGAAGTCGTCAGCGAGATCAGCGTACCGGTGGCCGTGCTTGCCGCCACGAGATAATAGGTGGTTGTCGTACCGCTGATGTTGTTCGCGACGCCCTTTGTGAGGAGGCCGTTCGCCTGCGTTTTCATGTCAATCAGGACATAGGAGCCGGCATTGAAGTCGATGGTCTTGATCGATACGCTACCATCGGAAGCGCGAACGAAAGAGCCGACCATTTCCTTGGTGGTGATGGCGGTCGTCGTATCGTTGTAGAGCCAGTTTTCGCCGGAGAACGAAGCCGACTGCGAGATGGAAAGCAGTTGCGACTTGAGTTCGGTCAGTTCCTTGTTGATTTTGTCCTTGTCAACACCCGGTTCGCGAGCAGCAACGAGCTTGGCCTTGATTTCCGAAACGACGTCGACGGTTGCTTCCATCGCCGTATAGGCCGTATCGGTCTTGGCAGCGCCGAGGCCGATTGCATCCTGCACGGCGCTCAGGGCCTTGTTGTCCGAACGCATGGTGGTTGCAATCGACCAGTAGGCCGCGTTGTCGGATGCGGTCTGGACACGCAGACCGGACGAGATGCGGCCCTGGGTGGTTTCCATGTTGCTGTTGATCGAACGCAGGGTATCGAGAGCTGCGATTGCTGCGGTGTTCGTAATAATGCTGGCCATTAGAGTGCCCCTTTTGGATCGGTTTGAGGGACATTCCGGATTGGGTACCGGGAACGGTGGTCGACGTCATGCCAATTAATGCGAGTTGAGTTGTGATTAATTCACCGTTTCTATGGCTGCAGAAAACACGATTATGGTTAACAAAACTTAAAAGCATTGAAGCTCGAACTTTAAAAATCGAGTAACAAAGGTAAATAAAAAACCGCGCCTTTGCAGACGCGGTTTACATTGTTTTAACGCTTCGTCTTTGACCGTTACGAAGCAGGTGTACCGATTAACGGAACAGGGACAGGACGTTGTCGGCGTTCGAGTTGGCGATCGACAGAGCCTGGATGCCCAGCTGCTGCTGCGTCTGCAAAGCCTTCAGTCGGGTCGACTCTTCGTTCATATCTGCGTCGACGAGGCGGCCTACGCCAGCAGTGATCACGTCGCGAAGATCCTTCACGAATTCCTTCTGGGTATCCAGACGGCTGTTGGTCGCGCCCAGCGTCGCGGCGACGTCGGTCATCGTCTTCAGCATCGAGTCTACGGCCGAAACCATGGCCTCGACAGTATCGTCGCTCGTGGAGGTCGTCAGCGAGACCAGCGTACCCGTGGCCGTGCTTGCTGCCACGAGGTAGTAGGTGGTCGCCGTACCGGTCACAGAGTTGGAGACGCCCTTCGTCAGAACGCCGTTGCCTTGGGTCTTCATGTCGATCAGAACCGAGGTTGCGGCGTTGAAGTCGATGGTCTTGATCGATACGCTGCCGTCGGTGGCACGAACGAAGGAGCCGACCATTTCCTTGGTACCGACTGCAGTCGTCGTGTCGTTGTAGAGCCAGTTTTCACCGTTGAAGGAAGAAGACTGCGAGATCGACGTCAGCTGCGACTTGAGTTCGGTCAGTTCCTTGTTGATCTTGTCCTTGTCGACACCCGGTTCGCGGGCAGCAACGAGCTTGGTCTTGATTTCAGAAACGACGTCGATCGCGGCCTGCAGACCGGTGTATGCGGTGTCGGTCTTGGCAGAGGCCAAGCCGATGGCGTCCTGTACGCCGGAAAGCGCGCTGTTGTCCGAACGCATGGTCGTTGCGATCGACCAATAGGCTGCGTTGTCGGCTGCCGACTGAACCTTGAGACCCGAAGAAATACGGCTCTGCGTCTCGTTCATGTTGTTGCTGATGGACCGCAGCGTGTTCAGAGCGGCCATTGCAGAGTTGTTGGTGATAATGCTGGTCATGGGATTGTCCCTTTGGTTACGCAAAACAAAAAAAGAGAGGGACATACCGGACTTATAACTTACCGGTGATGGCGGCTCGGCTTCATGCCTCTCGGTTCTGCCCTACGGCCAAAAACCAAACCCGTCATGTGAGGTTCACACTAGGGGCCAGCCGTTTCAAATCAATTAATTTGAGCGCCCGCGACAAAGGCGGCTCTGACTATGGCTAACAAATGGTAAAAATCGAAAATTTATAGTTAATTTTTCCCAAATAATTGTTTTTATTATGAAAAAGAGCGAACCAAGCTCCCTACGAGCAGGTTCCAGCCATCGATCAGGACGAAGAAAAGGATCTTGAACGGCAGCGAGATCGATGTCGGCGGCAACATCATCATGCCCATGGCCATGGTGATGGTGGCAACGATCAGGTCGATGACCAGGAAGGGAAGGATGATCAGGAAGCCGATTTCGAAACCGCGGCGGATCTCGGAAATCATGAAGGCGGGAACGAGGACCCGGTAGTCGATGCGGTCGCCGGTGCCGACCGCCTGTCCGCGTTCGCGGGCGATGTCGACGAACAGCGCCAGGTCCTTGTCGCGGGTATTGGCAGCCATGAAGGTGCGGAACGGCTCGGCTATGCGCTCGACGGCCTCCGCCTCGGTCAGGCGGTTCTCCAGAAGCGGACGAACGCCGTCGTTCCATGAGCGATCGAGCGTCGGCGACATGACATAGAAGGTCATGAACAGCGCCAGGCTGAGGAGAATCATGTTGGAAGGCGTCGTTGCCAGGCCCATGCCTGAACGCAGGATAGAAAATGCGATCACGAAGCGGGGGAAACTGGTGACCATGATCAGGATGCCGGGCGCAACTGACAGCACGGTCAAAAGACCGAAGGTGCGGATGATCCAGGCTGCGGCGGAACCGTCCACCGGAATATTCAAAAGGTCTGTCGGAAGCTGCTGGGCTTCCGCCACACCGGGTAGCGCCATCATGGCACCGAGAAGAAGAAGAAATCGAATCATTCGATCACAAAGGTCCTGAACATGACCTTGGTTACTCGCCCCTGCGAACGCTGGTCAACACGTTCCTGAATGTCATCCCGAAGATATTGAAAGCCGCGCGGCCCTTCGATCTGCTGCAGCGACACCGTCCGCAGATAGAAGAGGATGTCCTGGTGCACCTCTTCGGAAACCTTGACGTCGGGCTTGTCCTTGAACATCAGCGCCACCTCGAGCCGGATCCAGCTTTCGGAGGGATAGGCAAGATTGGTGGTGATCGGCTCAAGCGCCACCACGCCGGTGGTCTCGTTCGAGATATGCGGCAGTCCCTCGCCTTCCTTTTTCTTCTCGCCCTCTTTTTCCTTCTTGGCTTCGGCAGCCTTTTCCTCGGCCGCCGGTTGAAGCTTCCCGGCGAGCATACCGCCGATGACCCAACCGCCGCCGCCGCCGATCGCCGTCAGCACGACCAGCGCGATGACCAGCGGCATGGCACCGGACTTCTTTTTCTTCCCGGTCGATTCGGCGTTTTCCAGTTCAGCCATTGCTTCCTATCCGTCCTTGTGGTTGCGAACCGTCCCGGCCATCAGATCGGCGAGAACAGGTCGACGACCTGCTGGCCGACCGGGGGCTGCTGCACTTCCGTCAGGCGGCCGCGGCCGCCGTAGGAGATGCGGGCTTCGGCAATCTTTTCGTAGGAGATGGTGTTCTGCGAATCGACGTCCTGCGGCCGGACGATACCGGCGACGTTGAGAATACGGATCTCGTGGTTGACGCGGACTTCCTGGGAGCCGCTGATCAGGAGGTTGCCGTTTTCGAGAACGCCGGTCACGACGGCGGCGACGAGCAGCGTCAGCTTTTCCGAGCGCTTCGTCTTGCCCTTGGCCTGCGTGTCCGTATCGGAGCCGAAGCCGACGCTCGAATCCGTCTCCGGCTTCCAGCCGAAGATCTGCGCATTCGCTTTCCAGCCGAGATTGCTCTTGTTGGCGCGGTTGCGTTCGGTTTCGTTGTTGAAATCGGCCCTGTCGTTGATCTGGATGTTGACCGTCAGGATATCGCCCATGTTGATGGCGCGCGAATCCTTGAACAGCGCCGCCTGAGAATCATTCCACAGCGAGTAACCGCGGTTCATGCTCTGCGGCTGCTTCGGATACATCGCCATCTGCGGCGTCTGCGAATATTGCAGGCCGCTGCCGATCGGGCTCATCGAAGGCGCGTTGCCGATCTCACGAACGGTCGTGTTCGAGCAGCCGGCCAAAAGGGCGGCGGCCAGGAGGGCGGTGAGACGCTTCGTCATGAGGGATCCTTCGAGGTATTGGGGTCGGACGCGCTCGACATGATCGAAGCAACCATCGCCGCCTTCTCGGCGTCCATTTCAGCCAGGATGAGGCCCGATTGCCGGGCCGGCAGGCGCATGACGATGGCTGCCGCCAGCACGATGTCCATCTTTTCGAGCTGCGGTGCGGCGGCATCGGCCTTCATCGTCTTGTAGACGTCGACCAGTCCGGCTTCCGCCTGCTTCATGAAATCGTTGCGCCGCTTCAGCCAGTCTTCGTATTCCGCCTTGCGCTTCTCCATGATGGCGATACGCGCATCGACGTCGCTCTGGAGTTTTTCCAGTTCCTGCTTCTGCAGCAGGTAGCGGCGATCGCGTGCGGCGTCTGCGATGTTGGTGCAGAACTGCTTGATCTCTTCTTCCGAGCTCATCTCGGTGAGCGCCTTCGGCTTTTCCTGGGCGAAGGCGCCGGGAATGGCGGACAGCCCGAGGAAAACGGCCGGCAGGACGAATGTCAGCCAGGGCCGCGTCGATGGGGTGGGAAAACGGGATGGGGTCATTGGATGACAAGCTCCGCTTGCAGTGCGCCGGCCGATTTGATGCCTTGCAGGATCGAGATGATCCCGTCGGGCTTGACGCCGATGCTGTTGAGGCCGGAGACGAGGGTGCGCAGGTCCGGGCCATCGAGGATCGCCACGCGGCCGCCGTCCTTCTGCGCCTGGATATCAGTCTGCGGCTGCACCGCCGTCTCGCCGCGCGAGAAAGGTTCCGGCTGGATGATCTGCGGCGTTTCGGTGACCTGCACGGTCAGCGTGCCGTAGCTGACGGCGACCTTGGAAACGCGCACGTCGGCGCCGATGACGATCGTTCCGGTGCGTTCGTTGACGACCACCTTGGCCGGCGTGTCGGTCTCGACCACCAGGTTTTCGATATCCGCCATCAGCCGCGTCAGATCGGCCGACTTCGGCTTCATGATCATCACTTCCTGCGAATCGCGCGGCTCGGCGATGGCGCCGCCGAACTGCTTGGCGGCATAGCTGTTGATCACGTCGGCGACGCTGACGGCCGTGGTGAAATCCGGATTGCGCAGTTGCAGCACCAGGTCGATGGAATCCTTGAACTTCGACGGCAGCTCGCGCTCGATGATCGCACCGTTCGGCACGCGCCCGCCGGTCGTCACGCCCTCGGTGACCGTGGCCGCCTCGCCTTGCGCCTGGAACCCGGAAACGATGACGGCACCCTGGGCGACGGCATAGATCTGGCCGTCTGCGCCGGAGAGCGAGGTCATGATCAGCGTGCCGCCGCGCAGCGAGGTGGCGTCGCCCAGCGAGCTGACCGACACGTCGATGCGGCTGCCGGGGCTTGCAAAGGGCGGCAGGTTTGCGGTCACCATGACGGCGGCGACGTTCTTGGCGCTCGACTGGCCGCCCTGGGTCGAAATGCCAAGGTTCTGCAGCATGGCGCGCATCGACTGCTCGGTAAACGGCGACGAACGCAGGCTGTCGCCGCTGCCCTGCAGACCGACGATCAGGCCGTAGCCGATCAGCTGGTTGTCGCGGCCGGACTGCAGCGAGGCGATGTCCTTGATGCGCGAGGAAACGGCGTTGGCGGCACCGACGCCGACAACGCTCAAGACAGCGGCCAGAATGATCGTAGACAGGAAACGCAATTTGCTCATTTAGCCACCACGTGGATAGTGCCGTCCTGCATGACGGTGCCGCTGACGATAATGCCGGAATCGAGATTGCGGACGCGGATCACGTCTCCGACCGACGCGTCCTGCATCGGAGCGCCGGAAGCGGAGATCGCCAGATTGCCGAGCGTGAAGGTGATGCGCACGTTCGTGCCGCGCTGGACGGCATAGGGTTCGCGCAAGGAGGAAAGCTGGATGGTGCGGCCGGCCAGCAGCGTGCGCTTGGTCACGAGGCCGACCACCTCTCCGGCGCGCTGTGCGTAGCCGCCGGTCAGCTTGGGATTGGTGACCTCGACCTCCTCGACCCGGTTGGCGGTAATTTCTTCGCCCGGATAGATCGTGGAGGTCGGCACCACGGCGTAACCCATGTCCGCCGTGGCCGTGTGGATTGCGCCAGAGAAGAGAAGGACGAAAACCGTTCCGACGACATTCTTCCCGATCAGGCTGCTCTTGCGGCGAAATCTCATATTTGCCACCCTCTTTTTAAAGGACTTACTTCAGGTTCTTGCTGACGATGGAGGCCATTTCGTCGGCGGTGGTGATCACCTTGGAGTTCATTTCGTAGGCACGCTGCGCCGAGATCAGCTCGGTGATTTCACGGACGGCGTCGACGTTGGAGGATTCCAGGTAATTCTGCTTCAGGTAACCGAAGCCCTGGGTGTCCGGATTGTCGACGACGGGCTCGCCGGAAGCCGGCGTCTGCGCGAAGAGGTTGTCGCCGAGCGGCTGCAGGCCGGCTTCGTTGACGAAGTTGGCGATCTGCAACTGGCCACGCTCCTGGACTTCCATCTGGCCGCTGGCGGCATTCAGCACCTTGGCGGTGACGAGGCCGCTGCGGCTGATCTCGATGTCGGTGTCGTCCTGCTGGAAGACGATGCCCGGCGTGACGGTATAGCCGTCGATGGTGACGAGCTGGCCGTCGGCATTCTTGTTGAACGAACCGGCGCGGGTGTAGAACGTGCCGCCGTCCGGCGTCTGGATCTGGAAGAAACCCTTGCCGATCAGCGCGACGTCGAGGTCGTTGCCGGTTTCGGCCAGCTGGCCCTGGAGGTGCAGGTTGCGCACCGCCGAGGTCTTGACGCCGAGACCAATGTTGGCGCCTTCCGGCACGATGGCCTGGTTAGCGCGGTTCGGTACGCCGGCGGCGCGCTCGGTCTGATAGAGCAGGTCGGAAAATTCGGCGCGCGCCCGCTTGAAGCCGGTGGTGTTGATGTTCGCGATGTTGTTCGCGATCACCTCGAGGTTGGTCTGCTGGGCATCCATGCCGGTGGCTGCAATGGCAAGAGCTCTCATGATCTTGATCCTTTACGCTTTAGATCTGCATCCGGGTGATATCGAGGAAGGCCGTGACGACCTTGTCGCGCAGTGCGATGGCGGTCTGCAGCGACTGTTCGCCCTGCATCACCGCATCGACGACTTCGCGGGTGCTGATTTCACCCTTGATACCGGCGAAGGAGGCGGCTTCCGCGCCCTTCAGGTTGGTGATGGCTTCGGTCGTCATGTTGCCGAGCACTTCGCCGAAGGTCAGCCCGGTGGCGAGGCCGCCGGTCGCCTGCTGCGGAGAGAGGGCCTGCTGGGCGGCGTCGAGCGAGACATCGCCGATGCCCCGGGTCATGCCAAGCGCGCTTACAGCGTTGATTGCATTGATCATTGCGATGCTTTCAGAAGATCAAGCGTCGCAGCGATCAGCTCACGCGTCTGCTTGATGGTTTGCAGGTTGGCTTCGTAGGACCGGTTGGCTTCGCGCATGTCGGCCATTTCGACCAGCATGTTGACGTTCGGCATCTTGACGATGCCTTTCTCGTCGGCCGCCGGATTGCCGGGGTCGTATTCCTCGGTGTACTTCGAGCGATCGACGCCGAACTTCTTGACGGTGGCAAGCGTGCCGCCCGTCGCCTTGTCGAGTTCGCTGCCGAAGGTGATCGTCTTGCGGCGATAGGGATCGGCACCGGGGGTGTCGCCCGTCGAGCGCGCATTGGCGATGTTTTCCGAAACGATGCGCAGGCGGGTGGACTGGGTTTCCAGTCCGCTGCCCGAGATTTTCATTGAGGCTGCAAGGGGATCCATGGTCCTACTTCTTCAAGGTCATCAACATCATGCGATGAAAGGATTTCACCAGCGCGGCATTCAGCTCGTACTGGCGCTTGATTTCGCCGGTCTTGCTCATTTCCTCGACGATACCGACGCTGTTGCCGGATTCCTGGACGCCGATTTCCTGATCCAGCTTTGCCTTGACCACATCGACTTCGTCGCTGAGTTGACTGCTGTCGGTCATGTGCCCGGGGTTGGTGCGCGCCATGCGAACAGGCGTCGAATCCAGGACGGCGTTGAACGGCGTCACATCCTTGGCCATGTACTTCGGCGTGTTTGCATTGGCGATGTTGGTGGAAACCACCTGCTGGCGTACCGAAAGCCACGAGGCCTGGCGGGACGCGAGATCGAACAACTGGATAGGCTGCATAAGCGACTCTCCGACTTTTACTGTCCCGACCCTATGCTGCTAATCTTGCGTGGGACTTACGGAGAAACGCCGGAAAAGACGGTGTTCGGCGCAGATTTTGCAGGAAGGCGAGGACAGCCCGGATCGGCTGTCCAGGAACGCGAAAGGGCGCGGCATGACCTGCCGCGCCCGTCAAACACGCTTGCTGCAGCGCTTCAGTTGGCGCTGTAGATATTGCCGTTCGAGGTGACGATCACCCATTTGCCTTCACGCTGCTCGAGGCTTGCAAGGCGGCTTTCGTCCGGCAGGATCGAACCGACGCGCACCATGTACATGCCGCTCGAATCCTCGATCAGCGCGCGGCCGTTCGCCACGTGCAGCAGGCGGAAATCGCTCTTGCCCGGGAACGGCTGGTCTTCCTTGATATTCCGCTTCTTCCTGTCGCCTGTGTTGGCGACGGTCGCCGTCACCAGGTCGTCGAGCGGTTCGGCGGTGTTTTCCGTATTGTCGGTCATCGCCAGCGGCGAGACGCTGAAGACGTTACGGGGCGGCAGGTCCGGCAGATCGCGCGTGCCGTCCCAATTGGTCATCTGTACGCCGAACTTGTCGGCGTTGAAAAAGACGTACCAGGGAAAGAAGGCGGCGGCGGCGGCAATGGAGAGGCCCAGTATAGTCAGGACGCGATCGCCTGTCCGTGACGCGCGCGGCGGCGCATCCAGATTGACAGCGATATCGGCGATCCTGGCTTTTTTCTTTCTGGCCATCGCTACGCTCTCCTAGCCATCGGTTGATTGACGTTGCCGGAACCGTTCTTCAGACCGGTGGCGAGATCGGTGAAGGCATCCAGCGACGGCCGGTCGCCCGGAGACTGCTTCAGCACGTCGTAGATGATGGGAACCTGCTTCACCGCCATGTCGAGATCGGGGTCGGCGCCGGGACGGTAACCGCCGATCAGCCGCAGGTCCCGGGTTTCCTCGAAACGATGAATGAGGGATTTCAAACGCGATACCAGCTTTTCCTGGTCCGGCGTCCAGGCCTTGCGCGCCAGTCGCGAGATCGAGGACAGCGGATTGACCGGCGGATACCGCCCTTCGTCCGCCAGGCTGCGCTCCAGCACGATGTGGCCGTCGAGAATGCCGCGGGTGGAGTCGGCGATCGGATCGTTGTGGTTGTCGCCGTCCACCAGGATGGAGATGATCGCGGTGATGGTGCCCGACCCCTCCGGCCCCGGCCCGCCGCGCTCCAGCAACCGCGGCAACTCGGTGAAGACCGATGCGGGATAGCCGCGCGCGATCGGCGGTTCGCCGGCGGCGACCGCGACCTCGCGGATGGCGTGAGCAAAACGCGTGACGCTATCGACGATGAGCAGCACGTTATCGCCCTGGTCGCGAAAATGTTCGGCGATGGTCATGGCCGAAAGCGGCGCCATCTTGCGCAGCATCGGGCTCTCGTCGCTGGTGGCGACGACCGCGATCGACTTGGACATGTTGTCGCCCAGCGTATCTTCGATGAATTCGCGCACTTCGCGGCCGCGTTCGCCGACCAGCGCGATCACCACGCGGTCGAAGGCATCGGCGCGGGCAAGCATCGAAAGAAGCGTCGACTTACCGACGCCGGACCCGGCGAACACGCCGAGACGCTGGCCGAGGCAAAGCGGGGAAAAGATATCGATAGCGCGCACACCGGTCTTGAAACCCTGCTCCACCCGCTTGCGCGTCATCGACGGCGGCGCGGTGTTGGAGATCGGCCGGCGCATCGTTCCGGAAACCAGCGGCCCCTTGCCATCGATGGGCTCGCCAAGCGCATTGATGGTGCGTCCGCACCAGCTGTCGTCGGGCGCGACACGGAAGGCGCCCTTGCGGATCACCACATCGTGGATGCCGATCGGCTCGCCCGGCTCGATCGGGCAGACATAGACGACTTCCGGTTCGACCCGCACCACTTCGCCGAGATGGATGCCGGTCGGGCTGCGGTGCCCCACGAATTCGCCGAGCCGGACATGCCGCGACAGCCCGCTGACCGTATAATGGCCGGCGGCTATCGTCTGAACATGTCCGCCATGCGTGACGGAGTAATCGGGATTGGCATACCGGTTCACCAGGCTGGCGAGATGGGCCAGCTTGCGTGACGGGTGGATACCGGCGGACTGCTCTTCGATCATCGGGCTTTATCCGGGCTCAGGCGCTGCCGCCGAGCGTCTTGATGGCTTCCTGGATGGACGTCTCGCTGTCGCGCATCAGAGCCGAGACGCTCTCGAAGGCGCGATTGACCTGGATGAGCTGCGTCATTTCGGCGATGCCGTTGACGTTCGACTGCTCGATGTAACCCTGCATGACGCCCGAGGTGGAATCGTCGACCACCGGCTGCGGCCGGTCCGTGGTGATGACGCCGCTGTTTTCATAGCGGATGAAACCCTTGGAGATATCCGCCTTGAAGATGCCGATCGAGCCGACCTGCGTGTCGTTCTGGCGGATGGTGCCGTCGATGGCGACGGAAATCTCGCCGCCGGAGCGATCGATCTGGATCGGCGCGCCGCCGGCATCCAGAACCGGATAGCCCTGCGACGAGACGAGCTCGCCGGTATCCTTGAGCGTGAAACGCCCGTCGCGCGTCAGCACCTGGCCGGCCGGTGTATCGATGGCGAACCACGCATCACCCTTGACGGCAAAGTCGAGCGGGTTGCCGGTCTTGTCGAACTGGCCCTGGCGGGTGGACAGGTAGTCGTTGCCCTGCGAGACGAACGCGATCTTGGCGTTCATGTCGTTCTGCGTATTGCTCATCACCTCGTCGAACTTGACGTCGGTGGCGCGAAAGCCGGCCGTGTTCATGTTCGCCATATTGTCGGCGATGGTGGTCAGGCGTCGCTCGAGTGCAATCTGCGAGGAAAGAGAGACATAGATCCCGGACTGCATTAGCTGCCTCCAAGTTTGAGATTATTGATAGAAAGCAGGAGATCGGTGGAAATGCCGTGGCCGGAGGAACCGCCGAAGACGGCGAGCGGATCGTAGTTGTCGGACGGATTCTCCATTTCCCACATGGCGGTGAAGCGCTCGAGGAACTTGCCGACCTTCTCCGGATCCTTAAAATCCGCGATGTTGAGGACACGGTCGAGATAGGCCGCCTGCTTGTCGATATCGGTCGCTATCGTTTCCGCCGGCATCTGCAACGTGGTGCGAACCACCTGGATCAGAGCGTCGTCGGCGAGAATGTCGAGACCGGACTTGATCGTCGATGCCGTGCGCTCGAAATAGAGAGCGAGGCGCACGCCGTTGTTGTCGTTGCCGGCGTCCTGTTCCAGCGTCTGGCGCGTGTATTTGTCGACCACACCCTTCGTCGCACGGTCGAAGGACGTTGCCGCCGCGCCGTGCGTGGCAAAATTCAGCGACTTCACCAGGTCGCCGTAACGGCTGTCGGCGAGCTTGTTGGCGAAGGCTTCCTTGTCGTCCACGCCTTCGGTCAGCACCTTGCGAATGAAAGCCTTGGCATAAGCCATGTCTTCCAGACCGTGCGCCTTGAGCGCGTAATTATAAAGGCGGGAATCGGCCATGAAATCGTCGATCGACTTGATATCGCCGATCTTCGACAGGTAATATTCCGTTTCGCGCTTGACGTCAGGCTTGGCAGCCACCCGTTCAAGCGACGTCGTGAGGTCCTGACTGATCAGCCGGTAGCTTGTGTATGTCGTCGTCACGAGATCACCGCCGTGTTTGATGGACATTTGCCGCAAGGGCGTCTGCGGCATTAATGGCGGCAAAGCCTTGCGCGAAACTGTTTGCCGCCGCGCATCCGCAACCGGCCGTCCGATTCAGCTTCACGCAAGCCAGAAACCGTATCCGTCTCGATGAAGAACAACGCTCGGATGCAGGCTCAAAATGAATATTATCATCGGATTTGTGATTACCTGCGGCTGTATCATCGGCAGCTTCATGGCCATGGGTGGTCACGTCGAGGTGCTATTCCAGCCGTTCGAATTCGTCATCATCGGCGGCGCCGGCCTGGGTGGCTTCATCATGGCCAACCCGATGAAAGTCGTAAAGGATTCGGGAAAGGCGCTTGGCGAGGCCTTCAAGCACGCCGTACCGAAGGAGCGTCACTACCTTGATACGCTGGGTGTTCTCTATTCGCTGATGCGCGACCTGCGCACCAAGTCGCGCAACGAGATCGAGGCACACATCGACAATCCCGACGAATCGACCATCTTCCAGTCGGCGCCGACCGTTCTCAAGAACAAGGAACTGACGGCCTTCATCTGCGACTACGTGCGCCTGATCATCATCGGCAATGCCCGTTCGCACGAAATCGAAGCGCTGATGGACGAGGAGCTCAACACGCTCCAGCACGACAAGATGAAGCCCTATAACGCCATCTCGATCATGGGCGATTCCTTCCCGGCCATCGGTATCGTCGCCGCCGTTCTCGGCGTTATCAAGGCCATGGGCGCCATCAACGAGTCGCCGGAAGTTCTCGGTCACCTGATCGGCGCCGCACTCGTCGGCACCTTCCTCGGCATTCTCTTGTCCTACTCGGTCTGCAACCCGCTGGTTTCCCAGATCAAGGTCGTCCGCAGCAAGCAGCACCGTCTCTACATCATCGTCAAGCAGACCTTGCTTGCCTATATGAACGGCTCGGTCCCGCAGGTCGCGCTCGAATATGGCCGCAAGACGATCTCCGCTTACGAACGCCCGTCAATCGATGCCGTTGAACAGGAAATGATGAATCCTGGCGGCGAAAACAAGGCAGCGTGACTCCTATGACAGTAGCATCCGCCAAATATGGAATGAATCCCGCCCTGCTCGCCAAACTGACCGGCGGGTTGGGCGACCAGAAATCCATCGCCAGGCTCTGCGCCGAATTCGGCCAGCTCTATACGGAATTTCTTCCCGACGTCTTCAAGAGCGAGACCGGCCTGAACGTCAAGGTCGGTTATACGGGTTGCGAAACCGGCCTGATGACGGATCTCATCACCGATCTCGGCGACGATATCGTCATCGCCAATGCATCGCTGCGCAACTGGTGCCCGCACTATGTGCTGACCTGCGGCAACAACTTCATCATTACCCTGATGGAAAACCTGCTCGGTGCTTCGCCGGACGCGATCGAGGAACCGATCGAGCGGCCGCTCTCGCGCATCGAACTCGACCTGGCGACGATGGTTTTCGACAAGATCGGCAGCGTGCTGCGTTCGGGCGTCAACGCGCCTGGCGGTTTCGAAGCCACGATCCAGCGTCCCCGCAATGCCGAGGACCGGGTAAGCCCGGCCGGTGAGGCGGACGATTTCGCTGCGGCTTTCAAGATGACGATCGGCATCGGTTCGGTGGTCGGCGAGTTCGCACTTGTCGTTCCGCAGAAGGCCTTGCTGAAAACCAACGTCACCCTGCCGAAGTCGCGCAATCAGGCGCCGAAGGGCCAGAAGGACTGGGGCGACCAGATCGGCGAGCAGGTTCGCCGCTCGCATGTGACGCTGCAGGCCCGCATCCGGCTTGATTCGCTGACCTTGCGGACGATTTCCAAGCTCGCTGTCGGCGACGTGATCCCCTTCCACGACAAGGAAGACGTCCAGGTCGACATCAGCGCCAACGGCAAGGACATGTATGTCTGCGAACTCGGCAAGGCCGGCGCCAACTACATGGTCCGGGTCACCGATAACGTCAGCACCGAAGACGAGATCCTCCGCCACCTGATGGGTTAAGCGATTTTCCGCCGCACTGCAGCGAAGGCAGGTTGAGGCAAGTTTCAACTGGAATAGTGATTTTCATGGCTACCAAGAAAACCCCTTTGGACACAGACTTCTCCATGGACGCTCCCGGCAATGACGCCGACCTGGAGCAGGCCATCGACGATCTGCGCGGCGTGCTCAAGAGCGATGCCGACGGTGAGCTGCCGGGCAGCGATTTCGGCGGGGCAGCCGATCTCTCGGCCTTCGGCGGCGACGATTTCGGCGCAACGACGAGTGCTGCCAGCGACTTCGGCGGCAGCTTCGACAGCAGCCCGAGTTTTTCTTCCGGCGGATCGAGCAGCCGCTCGTCCTCCCGCATGCAGGAGCCGGGCAGCGCGCTCAACTCCAACCTCGACCTGATCATGGACATCCCGATCGAAGTCCAGATCATTCTCGGGACCAGCCGCATGCAAGTCTCCGGCTTGATGAATCTTCAGGAAGGTGCAACCATAGCGCTTGACAAGAAGATCGGCGAACCGGTCGATATCATGGTCAATGGCCGCAAGATTGCCCGCGGCGAAATCACCGTTCTGGATGGTGACGATACCCGCTTCGGGGTCAAGTTGATTGAAGTTATGAGTACGAAGAAGGCCTGATCCCAGTTCGGGACAGAGAGGTGAGAGACCATGATGGACTTTGAGGATTTTGGCGGATCGCTTCCCGGTAGCCCGCTTTCCCAGCCAGACAAAGCCGCTGCGGTTCTTCTGGCCATGGGCAAGCAGGTTGCCGGTCGGCTGCTGAAATATTTCACCCAGCACGAACTGCAATTGATCATCTCCTCTGCGCAGACCCTGAGAACCATTCCGCCGGATGAACTGGCGGCACTGGTCAGCGAATTCGAAGACCTGTTCACCGAGGGAACGGGTCTCATGGACAACGCAAAGGCCATCGAGGACATCCTCGAGGAAGGCCTCACCCCGGAAGAAGTCGATGGCCTGCTCGGCCGCCGCACCGCCTTCCAGGCCTACGAATCCTCCATCTGGGATCGCCTCCAGGACGCCGATCCGGCGTTTGTGGCGCAGTTCCTGCTGCGCGAGCACCCGCAGACGATCGCCTATATTCTCTCGATGATCCCGTCGTCCTTCGGCGCCAAGGTGCTGCTGCAGCTTCCCGACAGCCGCCGGGCCGACATCATGAACCGCACGGTCAACCTGCGCGACGTCAGCCCCAAGGCCGCGAGCATCATCGAAAACCGTGTCCACGAGCTGGTGAGCGAAATCGAGGCCGAGAAGAATTCGGTCGGTACGGCAAAGGTCGCCGACCTCATGAACGAACTCGACAAGCCGATGGTCGATACCCTGCTCAACTCGCTGGAATCGCTCAACAAGGATGCCGTCAACAAGGTTCGTCCGAGGATCTTCCTTTTCGAAGACCTCATGTACATGCCACAACGCAGCCGCGTCATGCTGCTCAACGACATTGCCGCCGACATCCTCACCATGGCGCTTCGCGGCGCACCGAACGAAATCCGCGAAGCCGTGCTCGTCTGCATCAGCCCGCGCCAGCGCCGCATGATCGAATCGGATCTCTCCACCGGCACCACCGGCATCAATCCGCGCGAAATCGCGATTGCCCGCCGCGCCGTCGCCCAGGAAGCCATCCGGCTTGCCAATGCCGGCCAGATCGAGCTCAAGGAAAAGGCGGGCGATCCGGCAGAGGCCGCCTGATCGCTCTACCCTTGCCCAAACAAGACCGGGAGAAACCACCGGGCTTGTTGCCCGCCAATGCGCAAAAGCGTAATTTTACTGGGAAGAGTCGCCCGTGATTCGTCACGGGCTTTTTTCTTTGTGAAAGGCAGCGCGTATGGCTGACGACCAAGACAAAGATAGTAAAACAGAAGCCCCATCAGAGAAAAAAATTCGTGACGCGGCTGAAAAGGGCAACATTCCCTTCTCCCGCGAAGTCACGATCTTCGCGTCTTCCGTCGCCTTTTACATCTACCTGATTTTCTTCATCCCCTCCGGCATCGCCCGCATCGGCGAAACACTGCGCGACCTTTTCGAGCAGCCGGACCAATGGAAGATCGAAACGAGCACCGACGTCCTGTCCCTCTTCGTGCATCTCGTGTGGGAATCCAGCGCGCTGCTAGTGCCGGCCTTCGTGCTTTTCCTGCTCTTCGGTGTCGGCTCCTCGATCCTGCAGAACATGCCGAGTTTCGTACTGGAGCGAATCAGGCCGCAAGTATCACGCATATCGCCGATGAAAGGCTGGTCGCGCATGTTCAGCGCGCCGGGTTTCGTCGAATTCGGCAAATCGCTGTTCAAGATCATGATCGTGTCGCTGATCATGTTTTTTGCCCTGAGAGGCGAATTTTTCTCGTCGATCGACGCGATGTTTTCCGATCCGCAGGTCGTCTTCGTCAAGATGGCTGCCACGGTCAAGAAGATCATGATCGTGATTCTCTTTGCCACCGCTACCGTGGCGATCGTCGATTTCTTCTGGACGCGCCATCACTGGTTCACCCAGCTGAAGATGACGAAGCAGGAGGTCAAGGACGAATACAAGCAATCGCAAGGTGACCCAGTCATCAAGGCGCGCCAGCGATCCATCGCCCGCGACCGCGCCCGCCGACGGATGATCGGCAACGTGCCGCGCGCCACGCTGGTCATCGCCAACCCGACCCACTTTGCCGTTGCGCTACGGTATGTGCGGGAAGAAAACGACGCCCCGGTGGTCGTCGCCAAGGGCCAGGACCTCATTGCCCTGAAAATTCGCGAAATCGCCGCGGAAAACGGCATCCCGGTTTTTGAAGACCCGCCGCTTGCCCGCTCCATGTTTGCGCAAGTCTCGATCGATAGTGTCATCCCGTCAGTATTTTACAAAGCTGTCGCTGAACTGATTCACCGTGTTTATGCGATGCAACCAAACAGACGGGTTCACTAAGCCTGATGAAAAAATGCCCCTATTCCACACACCGTGAAAAAATCATTGCAGACGCGATCAGCCCGGTCGCGACAGAACTTCGTCTGCTCGACGCCGCAGATCTCATCTCCCTTCTGCGCTTCGAATATCATGCCAATCTCGCGGACCTCGTTTCATCGGCCGCGGAGTTGTTCTTCCACCCCGGCACGGTGAATTTCGGCGCGGGCGGGAACTACACGCTGGAATGGGGCGGCGTACCGGAGGTCACCCTCGATCTGGAGATCAAGCCGCCGGGCGTGACGATCTATGCGCAACTGATGCTGAGCGATACCGTGGCCGGTATCGAGATCAATCATATCGCCTTCCAGAACCCGTCGGCGAACCCGGACGAAAATACCGCCTTCCTCGCCCGCAGCCTGGAAGAGTCGAAGTTCGTCAAGGCGACGGAACGCTTCAGGAAGTCGGCCTGAGCCGCAAGCCCCGCAAAGGGGCTTCGCCCCCCCTGCTCCGAACGCACCGGCGTTTGAAGGCAAGCGATATCGACGGCACGATCAGCTAATGTAACCGAGACGGATCGCCTTGGCGATGGCCTGGATGCGGTTGACCGAATCGAGCTTGATCGTCGCGGAGCCGAGATAGGCGTTGACGGTATGGACGGAGAGACCGAGCTTGTCGGCAATTTCGTCGCTGATGCGGCCGTCGCCGGCCAGTTGCAGGCAGGCGACCTCGCGCTCGCTTAGTGTTTCAGCCGGCACCGCCCGCCGCTCGTCGAGCGACAGCAGGTCCATCATGATATGGCAACTCTTGCCGTGCAGGTCGACGAGCGCGTCGCTCGCCAGGTCGATGTAGTTGGATGTGAACATGGTGTAGCCGTTGCCGACGGCGCCGAGCCGCACCGGAAAGGCGACACCCGAGAACGGCAGGAGCCGCCCCTTCAGGCGCACCGTGAACATGTCGAGATCCGACGTCTCGGCAATGCTCGCCTCGTCGCGGCCGTTCCACATCAGCGGCAGCAGCGATTTCTCCATATGGTCGATCAGCGCATCGCCATAGGCCTCGACGAACATCTGCGATGCGGTGATGTTCGACGGCCCCCAGTTTTCGAGCTCACAGACCAGCTTGCGCTTGCTGGGCAGGCCGCCGCCGGAGATGCGAAATACGGCAAAATGCCGGGCGTTGATGATCTTCTGCATCGACACGAGGCGGGGAAACAGGTCCGAGCGACTTGTGATCCGCGTCATGCGGAACGTCCTGATCTCACCTGGAGATTCACCGTTCTTGTCCTGCGAATACGCCATCTATCTTCCCGTCAGACCAGGTTGTTGCGCACCGCATAAGCGATGGCTTCCGACCTGGTCTTGGTTGCTGTCTTGCGCATAACGCTGGTGATGTAGTTGTTGATCGTGTTGCGCGATATTCCCAGGATCATCGCGATCTCATCGCTTGTCTTGCCTTCGGCGATCCAGAAGAGGCACTCGAGTTCACGTTCGGTCAGATCGAAATCCCGTTCCGCCTTCTGGTCGCGTGCCCGCGCGAAGCTGGAATAATATCCGGCAAACAGGCCGACGTCGCGCAGCCGGTCCTGCGAGAGGATGATGCCATCGGCAAAAAGCAGCATCAGCGACAGACGCGTGCGGCCGACATTGAAGGTCAGGGAACAATATTGTTGGCTGACGCCGGCCGGAAGCTCGACATCATCGGGCAGCAAGGCGAAGCTCGGCTGCAGAATGGAGAGGCACTTCTCCAGCTCCGTCGAACGGGAATACAGGCTGGCGAGATCGACGCTCAGGCGCCGCACCAGGTCGAAGGGCCAATTCGAGGACACCACGAATTCGAGCCCCTGCTCCTGCACCAGGTCGTATCGGGCGAGAAGATAATGCGAGGCACCGACATATTCGGTCAGAGCAGCCATGCCTGCGGGAAGATGATTCGAACCGGCCAGCCGTGCCAGCCTGCCGATCAGTTGCTCCCGGGACATCGCCTTGGACAACGGGCCGCTCCCCACGAAAGGACGGCCTTTGAGCGCTATGTCGGACTGCAATGTCTCCACTTCCATATTGCACTCCCATGGGGCTCACATCGAGAGCCGAATTCCGGCCCGAACCGCCCCGGCCCCCAACGATCGATGCGCAGATATCCTGCGACAGGTCAAAATCCACATATCTGCCGAATCACTGCAGTCTAGACAAGAAAGGCAATCGCGGCACCACCAAGCTTTAGGGATTTACCCAGCCTGAATTTTGTGATGCGATTCGCCAAATTTTTGCCAATATACGGGAACACCCAGCATCCGCACCGTAATATGATTCCCGCAAGGCGGCAACGAATTTCCCAAAAAACCAAATCGAACCGCCGTTTCCAGCTATTTTTTCGCACAATACACATCAAATAAGAATATTATTCTTGGAAACGCTCACCAATGGTGAACTGTACAAACCTTACCTGAAGAATATTCTATTGTTTTTGAATATGGATCGTTACGGTATTTATCTCATTATTTTCACAACGTAGCGATGACATAAATCAAATTTAACGAGCACTGCGATTTTTTCTGGTCTGTCTATCGAACCGGACAATCATGTCGTTCTTGTATTTTTTTGAGGCACCGTCCGGTGTCCTCCAATGGAATTCCCGGGAGAGCAACACAGAAATCGCATTTGTCAAAAGGCGATGCTTTGCCGCCATGGATATTCTGCTGAACTAGACCTGCGGACGGTTGAAAGGCACAGTTGCTAAACTGTCGCAGACCTGACTCTTGTCGTGACAAACTTTCGCCGAAATCGACAGCCGCCTTCGAAATGAAAACACCGGCTCGCGGGTGCGGACCGGTGTTTTGGGATCAGGCGGCCTCGTCGATGGCCCATTTGCGGAGGATCTTGGCGGCGCGTTCTTCGCTGATCTCCACCATTCGCGCCAGGCGTCGTTCCGGTCCTTCGCGAACCCGGCGGTTGAAGCCGCCTTCGTCGCCGTCCATGAGCATGTCGTCCGTGCTGTCGAAACCGAAATCCGAACCGAAGCCGTCCATGAGGCCGGTGCCGCCACCCGTCGAGGGCGCGAAGTCGGGCAACTCCAGTCCTGCTTCCTGCTGGGCCAGGGCCTCGCCGGCGGCAGCGTCTGCACCGACCGAGCGGACCAGCGGACGGACACCCAGCCAGACGATCAGGAAAGCCACGGCAACGAAGGCCAGCGAGTTGATGATGCCCGCCATGTTGCGGCTCAGCATATCCATGACACCGGGACCGGACGCGGCTTCGTCGAGAAGCTGGTTTTCCAGGAAGTCCATCGCGGTGACGGTCACGACGTCGCCACGGGCGGTATCGAGGCCAGCCGCAGAGCTGACGATCTTCTGCATTTCGGCAAGATAGGCATCGACCTTCGCCTGATCGGCCGGCTCGCCGACCATCTTGGCGATCCGCCCACGGTTCACGACGACGGCGACGGACAGTTTTTCGAGCTTGTAGCTGTTGCGGGTCGTGGCAACGGTCTTGCTGTTGATTTCATAGTTGGTCTGCTCTTCCTTCTTGTCGGCTTCGTCGGACGATTCCGGACCGGTGCTGCCTTCCGGGCCAGCCTGCGGGACGTTCTGCTCGACGGTGGCGGCGGTGTCGGCCTGCCGGGAGAGCGATTTCTGGGCTTCCTTGGTAATCCTGACCGACCGCTCGACGCGGGATTCCGGATCGAAAACCGTTTCCTGGATCTGCTGGCTGTCGGTATTCAGCTGTGCGGTGACGCTCGAACGGAAGTTGTCCATGCCGAGGAACGGCGCCAGGGCCTTGTCGATGTTCGATTCGACTTCGTTCTGGACCGACTGCACGATACCGAGATTGCGCGCCAGCGAACCGTTGGCGCTGTCGTCGCCGGAGGCGAGAAGCTGGCCGGTGGAGTCGAGGATCGTCACGTCGTCGGCGTCGAGGCCAGGAACGGAGGAGGCAACCAGGTGACGAATCGAAGCGGCGGCCTTGCGGCCCGCTTCGGCACCGGCGCGGATCATCACCGACGCGGTCGGTTTCTGCTCACCCCGGCGAAAGTTGCCGACATCGGGCATGACGATATGGACCCGTGCGGCGGAAATACCGTTGATCGTCTGGATGGTGCGGCCGACTTCACCTTCCAGTGCGCGAACCCGGGTGACTTCCTGCATGAAGGATGTAAGGCCGAGCGAGCCGACATTGTCGAAGAGTTCGTAACCGGCATTGGCGCTGTTCGGCAGGCCGCGTTCGGCGAGCAGGAGCCGGGCCTTGCCGGTGTTTCCAGCCGGAACCCGCAGGCTCTTGCCGTCGGTGCCGATTTCGAAATCCATGCTCGCTTCCGCAAGCGCGACACTGATCTGGTTGAGATCGTTTGCCTCAAGCCCGACATAGAGTGTCTCGTATGCCGGCTTGTTGACGTAGAATGCGGCGAACAGGATGATTGCCATCGAGACGACGCCAACCCCAATCAGGGTCAGCAAACGCGCCTGCCCCAGGGAGGCAAAGTTCCTAAAAACCTGAAGTAATTGATTTAACAGATTCATTCTGTTCTCGCACCGTCAACCAGAGAGGAAGAGTCTTAATTCTCTGCTGCGACACTAAGAAGCGAAGCTTGCGCGAACGTTTCGTTAAATGGTTTTCGGGGCCGGAAAGCGGCCGGAAAGCTTGATATTTGTCAGGGCGTGAAAGGAAGGAAGAGCCTCAGAAGAGGTCGAAGTCACCAGCCACCTTGGTCAGCGGCTGCGAATGGCCGTGGCGCATCCCACCGCCGAGCGCCTTCTGCATGTCGGCAAGCTTGACGAGGCTGAGGGCGGTCGCAACATCGACGATCCAGTTTTCCGGCACGGTTCCCGTAACGGTGTCGATGAATTCGGCAAGGCCGCGCGTCTTCTGCACGGCAAGATCGATGCCCTGCAATATCTTCATGGAATCGGGTGAGGCGAGAATCTCCGCACCACCGAGCTCCAGGAGCTGCGGTTCGATGCGCTCGATCAGATAGGCGACGTCGTGCAGCTCCGAAACAATCCGCATGAGAATTTCGGGTAGCGATTCCTCGACCGCCTGGGTCTGGTTGGCAATGTCCGGCAGCATAGTCTAAAACAGTCCTTAAAAAAACTCGATTGAACTTTCCACCGGACGGGGCGCAGGCGCAGGCCTCTGCTCCAGAGCCACCGTTTTTTGCGTTTCCGCACCCGTCAGAGGATACTGGCGCGCACGGCCGCTGACAGGCCAGTATTCCAGCTTGCGGCCATATTCGCCGCCGGTACTCGAGCCGACGACGGAAATGCCTTCGTCCCGCAAAAATTGCATGGCAAAGGCGGCATTCTGATCGCCGACATTCGAGAAGGTGGCGATCGTCTTGGCGCCGCCGAAGATCTTGGCCTCGAGCCGGTCTCGTCTGGCGCCCTTTTTCAGAAGCCCGTTGATCAGCAGTTCCATCAGATGGACGCCGTAGCGGGTCGCGTCACCGCCAGCCGACATCGCAGAAGCTGACCCCGGCAAGAGGAAATGATTCATCCCCCCAACGCCGGCGACCGGGTCTCTGAGACATGCAGCCACACACGACCCAAGGATGGTGGTCAGCACGACATTCGGATCGTCGATGACCTTGTACTCTCCCTGGATGATGTTCACGCGCCTGGCTGCAGTATCCGTCATCATTTCAAGGCTCCGAACACGGCCTCGATCGCCGCCTTCATTTTCTCGATGGTGAACGGCTTTGCCAGGACGTTGTTGGCGCCCAGCTGCGCGGCCTTCTGCACCAGTGCGCGGTCGCCCTGCGCGGTCAGGATGATGAAGGCAGCCTTCTTGGTGTTCGGGTTCGCACGCACGGCCTGCAGAAAACCGATGCCGTCCATCTTCGGCATGTTGAAGTCGGAGATGACGAGGTGATGCGGCTGCTCGGCCATGATCTTCATGCCCTGCTCGCCATCGCCTGCGGAGGTGATCTGCTTGAATCCGAGCTGGACCAAGGCATCGCTGAGCAGCAACCGGCTGGTGACCTGATCGTCGACGATCAGAACTTTGATTTTTTCGGCTATAGACATTAATCGCTCCCTTCTTTTCGGGCGGCTGTAAATTTCAGGATTTCTTCCCCGATGGCTCCAAGGGGGAGTTGCTGCTCAACGGCGCCGAGCTCGTGAGCAACCCTTGGCATCCCGTAGACCACGCAGGTTTTTTCGTTTTGCCCAATGGTACGCGCACCTGCATGACGCATCTTGAGCAAACCGGCCGCACCGTCGCGTCCCATGCCGGTGAGGATGACCCCCACGGCATTGCGACCCGCCAGTTCAGCGACCGAATCGAACAGGACATCCACCGATGGCCGATGGCCGTTGACGGGGTCCCGTTCAATGAGACGGCAGCAGGGAGCTGCTGCATTCGTGACTTGCAGGTGGCGGTCGCCACCGGGTGCAAGATAGATCTTTCCGATTTCCAACCGTGCGCCGTCCGTGGCTTCCTGCACCGCCGGCGCGCAGATGCGGTTCAACCGCTCGGCAAAGCTCTTGGTGAAGGTGGAGGGCATATGCTGGGTAATGACGGTCGGCGGACAATTGACCGGAAATTTTTGCAAGACCGTGATCAACGCCTCGACGCCGCCCGTCGAGGAGCCGATGGCCACGATCTTTCGTCCGACACGGAAATCACTGGTAGGAGCCACCACCGGGGCCGGGGCCGAGACCGCCGGCCGGCTGATGGACCGCAGCGACCGGGCTGCCGCCTTGACCTTGTCGGCAAGGTCGGTGAACGGCCTCGGTTCGCCCGGCACAGGCTTGCTGACGCAGTCGAATGCGCCGATTTCTAGGGCCGCAAGCGTTGCGTCGGCCCCACGATGGGTCAGGCTGGACACCATGATCACCGGCATGGGACGCAGCCGCATGATCTTTTCCAGAAAATCGAGACCGTTCATGTTCGGCATCTCGATATCGAGGGTGACCACGTCGGGATTGAGCTTCTTGATCGCCTCGCGCGCTTCCAGCGCGTCGCCGGCCTGACCGACGACGCTCACATCCGGATCGGCGCTCAGCACGGCCGTGATCAGGCCACGCATCGTGGGCGAGTCGTCGACGACAAGAACCCGGGCAGGTACGCTCATACTTTTCTCCCCGCCCTGCCGCCGGTATACCGGTAGGTGGTGATGCCGATATTGTCGAACAGGTTCTTGGCGTCGCCGGAAACACGTTCCGAATGGCCGATGTAGAGATATCCGCCGTCCGGCAGGTTGGTGGCGAAGCGCGACCAGATCTTCATCTGCGTCGGCTCATCGAAATAGATGACCACATTGCGGCAGAAAATCACGTCGAACGGTCCCTTGAACGGCCATTGTGCCATCAGGTTCAGTTCGTTGAAGGTGATCAGCTTCTTGACGCGGTCGTCGATCTGGAACTTGCGGCGGCCGCTGACGTCGACTTCACGGAACCATTGCTTGCGCATGGCCGGAGACACCGTTTCCAGCGCCGTCTCGTCGTAGACGCCGGCCCGTGCGAGCGCCAGGATCTTCGGATCGATATCGGTCGCCAGGATGCGGATATCGTAATCGGCGGCATTCGGCATGACCGAAAGCAGCGTCAATGCGATCGAATAGGGCTCCTGCCCGTCCGAGCAGGCCGCCGACCAGATGCGGACGCGACCGCCGGACTTGGCGCGGGTCAGCAATTCCGGCAGCACGTCGTTCTTCAGGTGCTCGAAATGATGATTCTCCCGGAAAAAGCGGGTGAAGTTCGTCGTCAGATGCGACAGCATCTCACGGCGCGGGCCCGCTCCGGCCGGCGAGGACACCAGCTGGCAATATTCGCGAAAACCGCTCAGGCCGAGCGTGCGGATATGCTTCGACAGGCGCGAATAGACCAGCGACGCCTTGGAGTCGTTGAGATAAATGCCCGCATCCGCGTAGATCATCGCCGCGATCTCCGAAAGGTCGCGGCGCGTCAGAGGATATTCTCCACTCGCCAGCACCTCGTCCGGCGATTGCCGGTGATCGCTCAGGCTGATGGCATTCATGCTGCCTCGCTTTCGTCTGGGAAGAGCCCTTCAAGTTCGACAAGGCAGATCATGCGCTTGTCGATCGCCAGAATGCCGCGGGCGAACTGTTTTTCGAGATCCGAAGAGATTTCCGGCGTCGGCTGGATGTTGTCGTCGGTCACCGTCAGTATGTCGGAAACCGCTTCGACCAGCAGGCCGACAACCTTGCGGTTGACCTGCGCCACGATGATGACGTGGCGCGGGCTGGGTTCGGTCGGCCGCATGCCGAGCCGCGCCGACAGATCGATGATCGGCAGCACGGCGCCACGCAGATTGAGCACGCCTTTCATGTAGGAAGGCGAATGCGGCATCGGCGTTGCCGGCGTCCAGCCGCGAATCTCGCGGACCGACATGATGTTCACGCAAAATTCCTGGTCACCAATGCGAAAGGCGATAAGTTCACGACTTCCCTGTGTCAGATTTTTTACGAGGTACGACATGATTTCATCCAACGGAAGCTAATGACATTTCCTGCTTGAGCGACTGACCGCGCGAGGCTGCAACGACCGCATCCACATCGAGGATGAGCGCAACGCGCCCGTCGCCCAGAATGGTGGCCGCTGCAATTCCCGGCACATGCGTGTAATTTGCCTCAAGACTCTTAATAACGACCTGACGCTGGCCCTGAATCGCATCGACCATCAGGGCGCGCTGTCCGCCGCCTTCGGATTCGACCAGAAGCGCCACGCCTTCCACCGGATTTGCCTGCATCGCGCGGAAATTCAGGATCCGGCCGACATCCACCAGCGGGCAGAAAGAGTTGCGGATCGAGATCAGGCGCTGCGTCGCTCCGAAGGAATGGATCGACGAGGCTTCCGGCTGCAGCGTCTCGACGATCGCCGTCAGCGGCACGACGAGCGTCTGGCCGGCCACGGTGACCACCATGCCGTCGAGGACGGCGAGCGTCAGCGGCAGGCTCATGGAGAAGGTCGAGCCCTGGCCGGGCTTGGAGGAGATCGAAATGCGGCCGCCGAGTGCCTGGATCGAGCGCTTGACCACGTCCATGCCGACGCCGCGGCCGGAAAGGTCCGAGACCTTGTCGGCGGTGGAGAAGCCGGCGTGGAAGATCAGGTTGTCGATCTCTTCGTCCGTCAGGTTGGCATCGGCCGAGATCAAGTCGTTGGCGATCGCCTTCTGGCGCACCTTCTCGCGGTTGATGCCGGCGCCGTCGTCGGTCAATTCGATGACGATGCGGCCCGAACGGTGCTTGGCGGTGAGCTTGACCGTGCCTTCCGGGTTCTTGCCGAGCGCGACGCGCTTTTCCGGCATTTCCAGGCCGTGGTCGACGGCGTTGCGGATCATGTGAGTCAACGGCTCGGCGAGCTTGTCGATGACGGTCTTGTCGACTTCGGTGTTTTCGCCTTCGGTGACAAGGCGGACCGACTTGCCGGTGATGTCGGCGATTTCGCGAACGGTGCGGGCCATGCGCTGGAAGACCGGCTTGACCGGCTGCGCACGGATGGCCATCACCGAATCCTGGATCTCGCGGGTGAGCTGCTGCAGCTCCTCGAGGCCCATATTGATCGACGACGTGCCGTTGTTGTCGTTTTCGATGACGCTCTGCGACAGCATCGCCTGGTTGATGACAAGCTCGCCGACGAGATTGATGAGGCGGTCGACGCGGTCGAGATCGACACGGATCGTCTGGCCGGCGCTGGCATTGTTGGCAGCCTGGGCGTTGTTGGCAGCAGCAGCCGCGGCGGTCGCGGCGGATTCCTTTTTCTCACCGCGCGCGGCGGCACCCGCCATCTGCATGACGTTGCTGGCCGTATCGGCGGCAGCGACGGCGGCGGCGACATCGGCAGACGTGTCGGCCTCGGCGACGGCCGGGCCGTCGTCGAGGATCGACAGGTCGAACGGCACGGGGATCATCGGCAGTTCGCTGTCAGCTTCAGCGGACGCAGCATCGTCTTCCTGCAGCTTGATGTCGAGTTCGCAATCCCACTCGGCGAATTCGAAAACCTGACGAATGCCGTCTTCACCCTTGTCGGTCTTGATGGAGATGACCCAGTGCAGGTAGGAGCCTTCCGGATCCATCTTGTGGAGCGCCGGCACGTCGTCGGTGTTGCAAAAGATGCTCATCTCGCCGATGCGCGAGAGATCACGCAAAAGCAGCGAGGCTTCGTTGCCCTTCGAGAACAGTTCCGCACGCGGCTTGAACGTGACCTCGTAGGTCGGCAGCGCGGCTGCGGGTTCGTCTTCCCCGCCGAAATCGTCGAAGGAGAACGGGATCGGCTGGAAACCGCTCGGATCCGTCGGCGCTACGGCAACCACCGGAGCCGCTGCCTTAGGCACCGGCGCCTCGACGGCGGCGCTGGGTGCCGGAACTTCGCCATGCGCCAAAGCTTCCAGCTCCTTGACCAGGCCGCGGCTGCGCGATTCGTCGACGCTGCCGCCGTCGCGGGCGGCATTGGTCAGGTCGGCCAGGACGTCGGCCGACTTGAGCATGACCTTGAGCACGTCCTGGGTCGGCTCGAGCTTGTTGGAACGAACGCAATCAAGAGTCGTTTCGAAAACGTGAGCAAAGGCAACCAGATCGTCCAGACCGAACGCACCTGCACCACCTTTGATCGAGTGAACGGCACGGAAAACAGCATTGACTGTTTCCGGGTCGCGATCACCGTCATTCAGCTTCAAAAGACCGGATTCCAGCTCCGCGAGCTGCTCCTCGCACTCCTGGAAAAAGATCTCTTTGATTTCGTTCATATCCATAGGAGAAGTTCCCGGTTCAGGCGGTTACACGTTCGATGGCATCGATCAGTTTCGTCGGGTCGAACGGCTTCACGATCCAGCCGGTGGCCCCGGCCTGGCGTGCGCGATTCTTCTTTTCCGCGTCGCTTTCCGTGGTCAGGACCAGGATCGGGATGGCACGGTATTTTTCATTGCGGCGAACGCCTTCGATGAAACCGAAACCGTCCAGGCGCGGCATGTTGATGTCGGTGACGATGACATCGGGATTGCAGTCTTCCAGGACTTCGAGGCCTTCCACGCCGTCTTCGGCCTGGATCGTTTCGAAACCCGCATTGTTGAGGGTCACCAGAAGCATGTTCCGGATCGTCCGTGAATCATCCACGGTCAGAACTCGTTTTTTCATTGCCGAATCTCCTTGCCGAGCAGCTGCTCGAAATTGACACCGATGAGTTGGGTCGTTTTCTCAAACGCATCGGAAACCTTGCCGATGGTGAAGGTCTTCTTGTCCTCTTCCCAAGCCTTTGCTCCCGCCAGGAGAACCTGGATACACTGGGTTCCGCAGCGTTCCACCGCCGAAGCGTCGATTACGATATCGCTCCCACGCAAGGACTGGAGCGTCCCTTGCAGCGTCGTGGCCTCGTTGAGGTCCAGAACTGCGGCCAATTTCACATTCTGCGCGCCCGCTTTGCTCGCCATCAGATCGTTCCTCGTCTGTCGCGTCCGTCAAACATCAGGGTTTTTGCATCGGCCGGACGTATCGGTTGCCCCCTCGGCACGGCCGCATGTCGCCACCCCATGTCCCGTTTATAAGCAAAGGTGGTAAAGAAACCGCTCATCGCATGCTTCCCATTCGGTGAATCGGACGATTAAAATTGTTCCGAACGTCATTCTCGCGGGATATTTGCCGCGCAGACGGCAAGATCGCGGTCCTTGCCGGCGCCAAGGGGGCGGCCTTCGGCGCGGCCTGGCGTGCAGCATATTCCTGCCGGTGGATGCGGAATTCGCGAATGGTCTCGCCGAGTTCGAGGATGACGTTGTGAAGCTCGTCCGTTTCCGTCCCGGTGCGGCGCGCAAGCTCGGCGTGGCTGCCGATGTCGCCGCCAAGCGTGCCGAGATCGGCGGTGACGGCATCCAGGCCGCTGGCATGCTCTTCCGTCGACCGGGCGATATCCGATATCGCCGCGTTGATGTCGGTGACCTGGCGGACGATGTTGCCGATCGCGTCCTGGGTGCGGCCGACCATCTGGACACCGGCCTCGACCTGGGATTTCGTGCCGCCCACCAGCGTCTTGATTTCCCGGGCGGCATCGGCGGACCGCTGCGCCAAAGCCCGGACCTCCTGGGCGACGACGGCGAAACCGCGGCCGCTGTCGCCGGCGCGCGCCGCCTCGATGCCGGCATTCAGCGCCAGGAGATTGGTCTGGAAGGCGATCTCGTCAATGACGCCGATGATCTCGCCGATCTGGGACGCGGATGTCTCGATATCGGCCATGGCGCTGATCGCCTTGCCGACGACATTGCCGCTGTCTTCCGCCGCCGAACGGGTCGCCAGGGCAATCTGTTCGGCAGATTTCGTGAAGCCGACGCTTTCGCGGACGCGGGCTGCGATGCCGCCGAGCAGGTTTGCGGTGCCGAGCAATTGCTGCGACTGGCGAGCCGCATGGCCGACCAGCGTGCCGGCATCGCCGGCAAGACAGCCGACCGCAGCTTCGGCCGCTTCCGACCGTTCGGCAAACGAGCTCAAGGCCGTCTGCATTTCGTCGAGAGCGGAATTCAGCGTTTCGGCAAGCTCGGAATAGAGGTCCGGCACCTCGCCGGCCACCCTCACCGTCAGGTCCCGGGAGGCCAGGCCACGAAACACATCGCCGAACAGGCGCTCGACGTCGGCGTGATCCGCCTGCCGCTGGTCGTCCAGCTGGCGCTTGTGCTGGAAGCGCTGCTGGTTGAAGCGCAGCGACACGGCGATTTCGACATCCACCAGCACCATGCGCATGACGGCGGAAAGGACCTCGCCCAGTTCGCGGGCGCGCCTGCGTTTCGCCGGCGTGACGTGCCAGCCGTCCAGTTCACCGATGAGGCCGGAGAGCAGGTGTTCCATGACGACTGCATGGCCGGCCACGTGCCAGCGCGGGTCGATGCCCATCTTGCTCTCGGCATCCGAAAGCACCTTGACGCGCTCGGCATACAGGCTGTCGAAACGGGCGTCGGTCAAAACGTCCCAATGCGACGACTGCAGATCGTGCATGCGCTCGACCTGGCGTTCGCTGGAAAAGACGCGGGCCGCATCGGGAAAGGTCTGGAACCGGTGGAAGAGATCGCGCAGGCCGGCTTCGACCAGCGGCTGCAGCATGGGGCGATACCGGCGCACGAGGTCGCACCGATCGCCGTCGAGACCGGCAAATCTCAAGCGATCGCGCAGGCTGCCCTGCGTCCGCTGCGACTGATCTGATGGCCCCTCGTGCCCCAACAAAAACCCCATGCGACTGGGCCGCCGCATGAACGTGCGGTCGGCCGAACTGATTGCGCCAGACATGCCGCGGAGAAACGGGATCGGTCGGGGATATCGGCCCCAGGCGAATGCCAACGCTGTCTCCAAAGGCTGTTTCTGCAACTGCTTTGTGAGAGATACCGGATCGATACCGGTACGGCGGTGCGGCGTCATGCCTGGTCGGGATTTCCAGGAAACGAAATCCCATTCCGACGTGCCTTCAAATATTTATGGTTAATTCCTTGCCTGAAGGTTAATTGTCTATAGTCATCTTCCAGTGTTTCGTCAAATCGGCACGCCTGCCATGGAATTTGCGCCGAACGGGGACAGTTCCGCGGGGCCGGAGACGCAAGCCAGAGGCAAGTTCCAGGTCTTAGAGCTTAAGATGCAAGTTGGCGATGATGCCGACGGAGGAACGAGCAATGATTGTTCTTGGAATAGGCGCTTCGCTTATCACCGTCCTGACATTGGCAGCAATAGGCTTGCTTCTGGATATTGAAATGGGGCGACGAGAAACGGGCATCCGGATTTTCTGAATTCCAAATTTGAACTGTAATGCTTGAAACGCATCCGGTGGGAAGAAATCTCCATCGCGAATCGAGCAAAAGAGCGGCGGAAGAAAGCAACCGGCATCAGGCCAAGGGTCTTCTTCTTGTCCATTTTGAATCGAAAAGGCACGCAGCATCAGGTGGCGTGCCTTTTCTTTTGATTATTCCGATTGTGCCGCCACCGCGGCTCTCCAGGCAGCTGCATAGGCGGCCAGCGCCGCATCGGCATCGGCGGTCCAGATCCGGGTGCGCGGCGCGATCTCATGCTTGTCCCGCAACACCAGGCCGGCCGTGCCGAGGCTCGTACCCGTCGTCCCCGCGCTCAGGCGAACCGGACGGCCGGTCGCTGCCGCCAGCATGTCGAGATAGGACGGATTGGCGGCGAACGGCCCTTCGACGACGATATCGCCTTCGGCACCGATGAGGTCGAGGCTGGTTGCCGTCATCAGCGCCAGATAATAAGAAACCGCCAGAAGACGGGCGCCGGGCGACAGGCTGCCTTCTTCGCATGACCAGCCGCCATGACGATGCGGGAAAGGCCCGGACCCTTCCGGCAGCGACGGCAGGAAGAACACCGGCTCCTCCAGCACCCGTTTCCGGTCCGCCGGCAGGATTTCCACGTCGCCGGCAGGGGCGAGAAACTGGAAGGCGCGGCCGCCCATGAAGCGCGCCGAGGGGACCGGCTGGCCCAGCGCACTGACATTGACCAGCGTATCGCGATGTTCGTCGAGCGAGACCGGCCGGGCGCCGGGCGCCAGCATCACCACCCAGGTGCCGGTCGAGACCACCGCGAAGGGCGGTTCGCTCGCCCAGAGATGCGGCAGCAGGGACGCGTTCGAATCGTGCAGGCCGCAATAGACGGGCATGTCGGCCGGCAGGCCGGTCGCGGCGGCGACGTCGGGTCGGAGGGTGCCGAGCACCTCGTCCGCCTTGCACATCGGCGGCATTTTCCGTCGCCAGCCCATGGCATCCGTCAGCGTCGAGTAGTCGTTCTTCCACGGCGCCCAGAGATCGGTGTGGCAGGCAATCGAGGTGATTTCGTTGGCGAGCACGCCCGTCAGGCGAAAGGCCCAATATTGCGGATAAGCGATGATGGTCTCGACCTGGTCGAAGAGATCGGCAAAACGCTGTTTCTGCCAGAAGAGCTGCGCGCCGACATTGAGGCCGCCCGGCAGGCGGGCCGAGCCGGTTTCGGCAAAGGGCGGCCGGATCGCGTCGTATTCGGCGGCGAGGTCATCTGGGCCGGCATGCTCATAATCCAGCACCGGCAGGGCAAGCTCACCCTTGCCGTCGAGCACGACGATCGTCGCGCCGTGGGCTGTGATCGAGATCGCCTCGAAGCCGCGTTCCGCATGAAGTTCCTTCAGCGCCGAAAGGATGAAGGTCCACAATGCCTCCGTATCGAAATGCGGATAGGGCGCGGTGTCGAGGACACGGTTGGGAACGGTGCGGGCAGCGACTTCGCTCGACGTGGCGAGGTCGAACAGCACCACCTTGGCATTGGTCTTGCCGATATCGATGACGGCGACGCGGGAAATGTTCTGCATGGCTCAGGCCGCGCTCCTGGCCCAGCGACGGCTCAACCGTCCGTAGACGATTGGCAGGGCGATGACGAGGATCAGAAGCAGGCCGATGAAGATCGACATGACGATGCCCGGCACGTTGAGCAGGCCGAAACCGAAGGTGACCATGCCCATGATCAGCGCCGCCAGGACGACGCCGGGGATGGAGCCGGAACCGCCGAGGATGTTGACGCCGCCGAGAACGACCATGGTGACCACTTCCAGTTCCCAGCCGAGCGCAATCGACGGGCGGGTCGAGCCGAGCCGCGACGTCAGGCAGATCGACGCCATGCCCGCCATCAGGCCGGTCAGCAGGAACAGGATGAATTTTATGCGGCCGACGCGGATGCCGGAGAAAAGTGCCGCCGTCGCATTGTTGCCGATCGCATAGACGGCGCGGCCGAAATTCGTCTTGTGCAGCAGCAGGCCGTAAACAATCGCCGCAACGACGAACAGCGCCAGTTCGAAGGAAAACACCCACCAGACATAACCCTGGCCGAAATAGGCGAAGCTTGCGGGATAGCTGGTGAACGCCTGGTCGCCGAGGATGATGAAGGAGGTGCCGCGAAACAGGCTCATGGTACCTATGGTGACGACGATCGACGGCAGGCCGAGGCCGGTGACCAGCAGCCCGTTGATCGCGCCGCAGCCAAGGCCGGTGGCAAGGCCGATCGCCACCAGCATCGGCGTATCGAAGCCGGCCTGTGCCGCATAGCCCATGGCCGTCGAGGTGAGCGCGATGATGGCGGCGACCGAGAGGTCGATTTCGCCGGAAATGATCACCAGCGCCATGGCGAAGGCGATCAGCGCCTTTTCGGTAAAATTGAACGACGCGTCGGAGAGGTTCCAAGGATCGAGGAAATATGGAGAGGCGAAGGAGTTGGTGATGAAGATCGCCAGCGCCACGACGATCAGCAGGCTTTCCCAGCTTTTCACCCAACGGGCTGCCGGGCTTTTCAGCCGATCGGGAACATAACGGGCTGTCTGTTCGACGCTGATCATGCCACATGCTCCGCGCGCTTGAGGATGACCCTGCCCTTGCGCCGTTCCGCCCGGGCGTTGACGGCGACGGCGATGATGATCACCGTGCCCGAAATCGCCATCTGGGCGAAAGGCGAGATGTTCACCACCGGCAGGGCGTTCTTGATGATGCCGAGGAACAGTGCGCCGAGCACCGCCCCCGGCACGGTGCCGACACCGCCGGCGATCGAAATGCCGCCGATGACGCAGGCGGCGACGACATCCAGCTCGAAGCCGGCGGCGATATCGACATAAGCGACGGCATAACGCGATACCCAGAGATAACCGGCAAGCCCGGCAAAACCGCCCGACAGGCAATAGGCCTTGAAACGGGTGTAACCGACATCGAGGCCGGTATAGACGGCCGCATGCGGATTGCCGCCGACGGCATAAAAGGCGCGGCCGGTCGGCGTGCGGCGCATGACCACCAGCATGGCAATGATCACCGCCAGCGACAGCCAGGACAGCACCGGCATGCCGGCGACGATACCGCGCGGCAGGCTCTTGAACAGGTCGCTCATCTGGTGGGCGTTGATCCAGGCGCCGCCGCTGAGCAGGAAGATGGTGCCGCGGAAGATGGTCATGGTGCCCAAGGTGACGACGATCGGCGGAATGTCGAGCTTCCAGACCAGCAGGCCGTTGATGGCGCCGAGCGCGGTGCCGAGCACGACGGCGATCAGCACCAGCAGCAGCACCGGCAGGCCGGGCACGTAAAAATTCAGCATCGCCGCGACCATGCCGCAGAGCGCCAGGTTGGCGGCCATCGACAGGTCGATGCAGCGCGTCAGGATGACGACCATCTGGCCGAGCGCCAGGATGATCAGGATCGACGTGTCATTATAGACATTGGCGAGATTGGCGAGGGTGATGAACCCCGGAAAGCGCCAGGTGACGACGACGAGCAGTGCTGCAATCGCCACCAGGAGCAACAATTCGCGGCTGCGCAAAAACATGGTGAGCATCAGGCGCCCTCCCCCGGCACCGCGCCGATGCCGGCGGCAGCGCGCACCAGCCGTTCGGCGGTCAATTCTTCGCGTTCGAAACGGCCGACGATCCGGCCTTCGCGCATGACGATGACACGATCGGCCATGCCGATGATCTCAGGAATTTCCGAAGACACCATGATGACGCTGAGGCCTTCGGCCGCCAGTTCGCTCATGAAGGCATGCACCGCAGCCTTGGAACCGATGTCGATACCCTTGGTCGGCTCATCGAGGATGATGACCTTCGGCTTGGTGGCCAGCCACTTGGCGATGACCACCTTCTGCTGGTTGCCGCCCGACAGCGTGCCGACATCCTGGTCCAGCGAGGCGGCACGCAGGTCGAGCCGCGCGGTATATTCCCGCGCCAGCGCAAATTCGCGCGCCATGCGCAAAAAGCCCTTGCGGGAGACCTGGCCGAGCGACGGCAGCGTGACGTTCTGGAAGATCGGCAGGCCGATGACGGCGCCCTGGCGGCCGCGCTCTTCCGGCACGTAGACGATGCCCTGCGCGATCGCTTCCGAGGGGGTGCGGATGACGGCGATGTTGCCGTCGATCCGCACCGCGCCGGCGGACGGTTTGGTGACACCGAACAGCGATTGCATGAATTCGGAGCGTCCGGCGCCGACAAGTCCGTAGAAGCCCAGAATCTCGCCGCGGCGCAGCTCGAAATTGATGTCCTCGAATTCCGTCGGGTGGCGGTAGCCGGCAACGGTAAGCACCGGTTCGCCGATTTCGGCCTGCTTCTTGGGAAACACCTGACCGACGTCGCGGCCGACCATCATGCGCACCAGCTGGTCTTCGGTGGTTTGCGAAATCAGCCCCTCACCCACCATCCGGCCGTCGCGGAAGACGGTGTAGCGATCGGCAATCCGAAAGATCTCGTCGAACTTGTGGCTGATGAACAGGATCGCCTTGCCGGCGGCTTTCAGCTTTTCGACAAGCTCGGAGAGTTCATGGATTTCCTTGTGCGACAGCGCCGCTGTCGGCTCGTCCATGATCACGACCTGCGCATCGATCGACAGGGCACGGGCAATCGCCACCAGATGGCGGTTGGCGATGCCGAGATCGCGTAGGCGGATCGACGGATCGATGTCGGCGCCGATTTCCTTCAGCAGGGCGCGGGCCTTTTCATTAACGAAAGCCCAGTCGACGAAGCCGAAACGCGTTTTCGGCGCGTGGCCGATGAAGATGTTTTCCGCCACCGACAGATCGTCGAACAGCACCGTTTCCTGATGGATGGCGGTGACGCCGGCCTTGGAGGCGGCGTGTGCGGTGGGGAAAGAAACGGCCGTGCCGTTGATGCGGATGCTACCGCCATCCGGCTTGTAGATGCCGGTGAGGATCTTGACCAGCGTCGACTTGCCGGCGCCGTTTTCTCCCACCAGAGCGGTGACGCTGCCGGGATACAGCGTCAGCGACACATCCGACAAAGCGCGAACGCCGGGAAAGGATTTCGAGATCCCCTCGAGCGTGATGGCGGGCGCGATCCGCGATGTGGTGGTGTCGTGCAGCAATGGTCGAGTCCGTTGGTTTAGTATGGAGTGCCGAGTTTGCACGGCAATGACTGTTGAGAGTGCTCTTGCCCCTCATCCGCCTGCGTCCTTCGGACCCTTCTCCCCGTCGTGACGGGGAGAAGGAACTCGCGGCACGGCTTTGAGACCATCGTCAACGATGCGATGGAGGACGTGGGTTCGGCATACTCATCGTCTCTCCCCCCAGCGGGGAGAGGGTTCGGGTGAGGGACACCCCCCACCCGCCAACTTCAAAATCAGAAGATCTTGGCGAATTCTTCGACGTTCGAAGCATCATAGATGAAGGGGTCGGCCATGGCGCCTTCATTGTTGTCGTCGAGTTTCAGCGTGCCCATGCGGCCCATCTTGAGTTCCGCGCCCGGCTTGGCCTCGGCACCGTTGATCAGGTCGTAGGAGAGCATGGCAGCCGAATAGCCGAGGTCGATCGGGTTCCAGATGGCGAAGGATTTTGACGCGCCAGACTTCACATGCGCCGCCATTTCAGAAGGCAGGCCGAGGCCGGTGACGTTGATCTGGCCGATCTTGCCGGCGTCGGTGACGGCCTGCGCCGCAGCGACGATGCCGACGGAGGTCGGTGCGATGATCGCCTTCAGGTTCGGGTACTTCTGGATGAGGCCCTGCGTTTCGCGGTAGGACTTGTCGGCGAGGTCGTCACCATAGACTGTGGCGACGACGTTGATGCCCTTGTAGTTCGGCAGCACCTTGGTCATTTCCTCGATCCAGACGTTCTGGTTGGTCGAGGTAGCGGTTGCCGAAAGAACCGCGACATCACCGCCTTCCGGCAGGTTGTCGGCGGCGAGCTTGATGATCATGTTGCCGATCAGCGGGCTGGACGACGGGTTGAGATGCAGGGCGCGGCCATCCTTGGCGACGCCGGAATCCCACGAGATCACCTTGATGCCGCGATCCTGGGCCTTCTTCAGCGCCGGCACCAGGGCATCCGTATCGTTGGCGGACACGGCGATGGCATCGACCTTCTGGGCGATCAGCGCGTTGATCACTTCGATCTGGCCTTCGGCCGTCGTGGTCGTCGGGCCGGTGTAGATGATCTCGACGTCGCCGAGTTCCTTCGCAGCTTCCTGGGCGCCCTTGTTGGCCGCTTCGAAGAAGCCGATGCCGAGCGCCTTGACGACGAGGGCGATCTTCTTGTTTTCCGCATGCGCCATGTTGGCCATCAGCGCCGTGGAAATGGCTGCCGTCACCAGCAGCGTCTTCAAAATCTTCATGTCCGTTCCTCCCTTTGTTGTTCAAAGACCGTCGGCACCCACTCCTCAGGCGATCGACGGCTGTTCCTCTCTCATTCCTTGCGTTTCGGCGACGATCAGCTGAACGCCGGCCTCTTCCAGCATCGAGGCATGCCTGTCCTCGATGCCCGAATCTGTGATGACGGTGGCGATGCGCTTCAGCCCACACAGGATGAGGCTGGAACGCTGCCGGAATTTCGATGAATCGACGAGCACGACGAGTTCGTCCGCCTGGTCGATAAGTTTCTGCTCGGCCTGGATCAAAAGCGGATCCGTTTCCATCAATCCGAGAGGCCCGAGACCCTGCGCCCCCATGAACATGCGGCGCGCATAAAAATTGCGCGTCACGTCATTTTCGAAAGGCGAGAGGATGACGCTCTGCTCGCGATAGATCACGCCGCCGGAGAGCATGATGGTGTTCTTGGAATTCTTCAGGAGATGTTCGGCGATCGGAAACGAGTTGGTGAAGATGTGCATCCGCCGGTTCGACAGGAAATGCACCATCTGGAACGTCGTCGTGCCGCCGTTGAGGATGATCGGGTCGCCGTCCTCGCACAGCGCCACCGCCTCCTTGGCGATCGCCTGCTTTTCCCGCGCATGCATGGTTTCGCTGACGCTGAAGGGCCGACCGGCCAGGCCGACGAACTGCGGCGGATGCAGCGCCTCCGCCCCGCCGCGCACCCGGCGCAGCCGTTTCTGCACGTGCAGCGCCGCGATGTCCCGGCGGATCGTCGCTTCGGAGCTTTCCGTCAGCTCCACCAGCTCGGCAACGGTCACGACCGGCTTGCCCTGGATGGCGGACATGATGATCCGATGGCGTTCTTTTTCGTGCATGGTTCCTCCAATGCCTGTCATGCTTCCATCATCTTCGCGCAGTGTCAATCACAAACAATCATATTTTTTCATTGTGCAGCGCATCATGATCGAATTTGATCGTTTGTGATTGACAATCGCCGTTCTTCCATGGAATTTGAGCGAAGCAAAGCGGGACCGGCCCAACGGTCCGCGCATGGGAGGATCTCAGCGATGGCAAGTGGAAACCAGGGCTCGCACCTTGCGGATTTGTGGGATGACGCCAAGGCGGCGGGCAAGAACGAGGCGGAACTGCTTCTCTATCGTTCCAATCTCCTCGGCTCCGACAAGCGCATCACCAATTACGGCGGCGGCAACACCTCGGCAAAGGCGACCGAGCGCGATCCGCTGACCGGCCAGCCGGTGGAGGTGCTGTGGGTCAAGGGTTCGGGCGGCGACGTCGGCACCATCAAGCTCGACGGTTTCGCGACGCTCTACATGGACAAGCTGGAAGCGCTGAAGGGCCTCTATCGCGGGCTTGAGCACGAAGACGAGATGGTCGGCTACCTGCCGCATTGCACCTTCAACCTCAATCCGCGCGCGGCCTCGATCGATACGCCGCTGCATGCCTTCGTGCCGAAGAAGCATGTCGACCACATGCATCCCGACGCGATCATCGCCATCGCCGCCTCGAAGAACAGCAAGGAGTTGACGCAGACGATTTTCGGCAACGATATCGGCTGGTTGCCGTGGAAACGCCCGGGCTTCGAACTTGGCCTCTGGCTGGAGAAATTCTGCAAAGAGAACCCCAACGCCCGCGGCCTGATCCTCGAAAGCCACGGCCTGTTCACCTGGGGCGCCACCGCCAAGGAATGCTACGCAACGACGGTCGAGATCATCAACAAGGCGATCAACTGGCTGGAAGGCGAAATCAAGGGCGAGGTCTTCGGTGGCCCCAAGGTGAAGGTGCTGCCGGCCGACGAGCGCCGCGCCGTGGCGCGCCAGTTGATGCCGGTGCTGCGCGGCCTGATCAGCGCCGACGAGCGCAAGCTCGGCCATTTCGACGATAGCCCCGCCGTGCTGGAATTCGTTTCCTCGCGTGAGATGGAAGCCTTGGCCGCGCTCGGCACCAGTTGCCCCGACCACTTCCTGCGCACGAAGATCCGGCCGCTGGTGGTGGATTTCGATCCGGCGAAACCGGACGTCGAAGCGACCATCGCCGGCCTGCCGGCAGCGCTCGACGCCTACCGCAAGGATTACGCCGCCTATTACGAACGCTGCAAACGCGCCGACAGCCCGGCTATCCGTGATCCGAATGCCGTGGTCTATCTGGTGCCCGGCGTCGGCATGCTGACCTTCGCCAAGGACAAGGCGACGGCACGGATTTCCGGCGAGTTCTATGTCAACGCCATCAATGTGATGCGCGGCGCCTCCTCCGTCTCCACCTATGTCGGGCTGCCGGAGCAGGAAGCCTTCGATATCGAATACTGGCTCTTGGAAGAAGCCAAGCTGCAGCGCATGCCGAAGCCGAAGCCACTGGCCGGCAAGGTCGCCTTCGTCACCGGCGGCGCCGGCGGCATCGGCAAGGCGACGGCGCACCGGCTGATCCGCGACGGCGCCTGCGTCGTCATCGCCGACATCGATGCCGATGCGCTTGCCGCGGCCAAGGATGAGCTGTGTGGCGTGCATGGTCGTGATGCGGCCGAGGGCGTGATGCTGGACGTGACATCGGAAGATCAGGTGATCCGCGCCTTCGACGAAGCCGTGACCGCCTTCGGCGGCATCGACATCCTGGTGTCGAATGCCGGCATCTCGTCGGCCTCGCCGTTCGACGAGACGGACCTCGCCACCTGGAACCGCAACATCTCCATTCTGGCGACCGGTTATTTCCTCGTCTCGCGCCAGGCCTTCCGCCTGATGAAGCAGCAGAAGATCGGCGGCAACATGGTGTTCATCGCCTCCAAGAACGGACTGGCCGCCTCGGTCAACGCGTCGGCCTATTGCACCGCCAAGGCGGCGGAAATCCATCTGGCCCGCTGCCTGGCGCTCGAAGGGGCGGAATTCGGCATCCGCGTCAACACCGTCAACCCGGACGCCGTGCTGCGCGGCTCGAAGATCTGGACCGGCGAATGGCGCGAGCAGCGTGCCGCCGCCTACAATATGAGCCCGGACGAGCTGGAGGAGCACTACCGCAAGCGCTCGATGCTGAAGCTCGGCGTCTATCCGGAAGATGTCGCCGAGGCGGTGTTCTTCCTGGCATCCGACATGTCGGCAAAATCGACCGGCAACATCATCAATGTCGATGCCGGCAACGCGCAGTCGTTCACGCGCTGATCACTTGCGGAGGATCACCCAGACGGCGTGGATGATGCCCGGGATATAACCGAGCAGCGTCAGCAGGATGTTGAGCCAGAAATGCAGGCCGAGACCGACCTGCAGGAAGACGCCGACCGGCGGCAGGAGAATGGCGATCAGAATGCGAACGACGTCCAAGGGGACCTCCGAAAACCTTTATTCAACAAACCCATAACGCAGAGAAACGCGGGATGGTTCATGTGTCCGGGGAGGAGAACATGACGGAACTCAAGATCGAGGCCGCGCTGGTGGCGGCCGAAAACGACAAGCGCCGCGCCGCCCTCAAGGCGGATTACCACGCGCTCGGCGAACAGCTTTCCCGCCGCGGCATCGATATCGATGCGGTCAAGCGCAAGGTGGCGGCTTACGGCGTCGCCGTGCCCTCCTGGGGCGTCGGCACCGGCGGCACGCGGTTTGCCCGCTATCCCGGCAAGGGCGAGCCGCGCAACATTTTCGACAAGCTGGAGGACTGCGCCGTCATCCAGCAGCTGACGCGGGCGACGCCGACCGTTTCGCTGCACATTCCATGGGACAAGGTGGCCGATCTGGGCGCGTTGAAGCAGCGAGGCGAGGCGCTAGGGCTCGGCTTCGACGCCATGAACTCCAATACCTTCCAGGACCAGCCGGGCCAGATGCATTCCTATAAATACGGCTCGCTTTCCAATGCCGATGCCGCGACCCGGGCACAGGCCGTCGAACACAATATCGAATGCATCGAGATCGGCGAAAAACTCGGCTCCAAGGCGCTGACGGTGTGGATCGGCGATGGCTCGAATTTTCCGGGGCAGGTGAATTTCACCAAAGCCTTCGAGCGTTATCTCGACTCGATGAAGGCGGTCTATGCCAGGCTGCCGGACGACTGGCGGATTTTCAGCGAACACAAGATGTTCGAGCCCGCTTTCTATTCTACTGTCGTGCAGGACTGGGGCACGAACCTGCTGATCGCCCAGGAACTCGGTCCGAAAGCCTTCTGCCTCGTCGATCTCGGCCATCACGCGCCGAACACCAACATCGAGATGATCGTCGCCCGCCTGATCCAGTTCGGCAAGCTCGGCGGTTTCCATTTCAACGATTCGAAATATGGCGACGACGACCTCGACACCGGCTCGATCGATCCCTACCGGCTGTTCCTGGTGTTCAACGAACTGGTGGATGCGGAAACACGGGCTGCGGCGGGCTTCGACCCGGCGCACATGCTCGACCAGAGCCACAACGTCACCGACCCGATCGAAAGCCTGATGATCAGCGCGACCGAGGTGAGCCGCGCCTATGCGCAGGCGCTGCTGGTGGATCGTGCAGCCCTTGCCGGCTATCAGCACGGCAACGATGCGCTGATGGGATCGGAAACGCTGAAAGCCGCCTTCCGCACCGACGTGGAACCGATCCTCGCCATGGCGCGACTGGAAAACGGCGGCGCGATATCGCCCGTCTCCTGCTTCCGCGCCTCGGGTTACCGGGCGAAGGTGGCGGCGGAGCGGCCGGCGGTCACCGGTTCGGGCGGCGGGATCGTCTGACGCTTACATCGTATGCCGCTGCAGCAGGCGATGCGCCTGCTTGGCGATCATCCATTGCTCCCGGGTCTGGGTGACCAGCACCTTGATCCGCGAGCCTTCCGCCTGCACCTGCGGCGCCTCGAAACCGTCGAGCTTGACCGCCGCATTGCGCGTTTCGTCGAAGGCGAGGCCCAGGAATGCGAAACCGCTGCAGATTTTCGCCCGCATGGCCGCATCGTTTTCGCCGATGCCGCCGGTGAAGGCGATGACATCGAGACCGTTCATCGCCGCCGCATAGGCGCCGATATATTTGAGCACACGATAGGCATATAGCTCAATCGCAAGCCGGGCATCGGCATCCCCCTCGCCTGCCCGCTTGCGGACGTCGCGCATGTCGCGTCCGGCGGCCGAGAGCGCGGCAAGGCCGCTGTCCTTGTAGAGCGCGTCCTCGATCTCGGCGACGGACAAGCCAAGCTCCCGGTTGAGATAATGAAAAATGCCGGGATCGACATCGCCGGAGCGCGTGCCCATTACCAGACCTTCCAAGGGCGTCATGCCCATCGACGTATCGATCGAAACGCCGCGATCGATGGCGCAGACGCTGGCGCCATTGCCGAGATGGCAGGAAATCAGCCGCAGGTCGGACGCCGGCTTGCCGAGTTCTTCCGCCACGCGCTCCATGACATATTGATGCGATGTGCCGTGAAAGCCATAGCGCCGCAGCCCCTTCTCCCGCCAGGAGCGCGGCACCGCATAGGTATAGGCATGCGCCGGCATGGTCTGGTGGAAGGCGGTATCGAAGACGGCGATCTGCGGCACGTCCCAGGTGGTTCGCGCGATGCGGATGCCGGCGAGGATCGGCGGATTGTGCAGCGGCGCCAGCGCGGTGCAGGCTTCGATTTCCTTCAGCACCGCATCATCGATCAGTGTCGCTTCGGTGAACTGCTCGCCGCCATGCACGGTGCGATGACCGACGGCATCGATCTCGGCGACGCCGGCTTCTTGCAGCAAACCGGGAATGGTCGCCACCGCTTCGGCGACATCGGCAACCCGTTCGAGCTCGGATTTGAACCGCTGCTCGCCGGTCAGCATGTCGAAGACGCTGAATTTTACCGACGAACTGCCGGCGTTGATGACCAGAATACGCATCTCGACCCTCCGCTGTGGCACAGGCTGCCGATGCAGCACGCTTTTCGATGCTTAGGAAATACGGTCGTCACGATCAAGCCGGATCAGGCGATGCGACAAAAGCAGGCCGCAAATAAGAAACCCACCGGGGGAGGAAGTCCGGTGGGTTTCTGATAGCGGACTGACAACTGGGAGGAGGAGTGTTGCCAGTCACATCGAGCGGCGTTGGGAGGAGGAGTAGCCGCTTCGATGCTGTGAATATACACGCTTTCGCAGCAAAAAGTATGATTATTACCGCAATGCAGCAATGCATTGAGCGCATGGGCAGCAACAGAAATAGCTCCTCTCTGCCTAGATTTTCGGCAACTGGCTGAGAAGACGGCAAAATCGGAAGTAAAATGCAAGAAACCCACCGGGGGAGGAGATCCGGTGGGTTTCTAATAGGAGACTGACAACTGGGAGGAGGAGTGTTGTCAGTCGGATCGAGCGGCGTTGGGAGGAGGAGTAGCCGCTTCGATGAGTTTTTTATAGCGGAGCCGGCCGATTGGCAAAAGAGGAAATATTGCATTGCAGCAATGCAAATCCGGCATGGCATTCTCTTGCGACTGAAAGTGCGCCGGCGGGCACAATATTGCTCGACGCCGGCAATCGCCCTTTCCGGAAACGCCGCGGAGAACGGTTTCGAACCCCTTGTTCAGCTGCAATTGCGGACCGAAGATCATTCTTGTGCCGTGTCTCAGCGCCGCAACGATATTGGCAGTATCGCCGCCGCCGGCAATCGAAATAAAGCGGCCGCCGTCGTCGCAGCGGACGACGCGGCAGGCCCAACGGTCCTCCATTGTCCGCAAGGCGCAGCCGTCGGCCAAGGCGTGGGGTCAGGCACCGAGCAAAGTGCGCGTCAGCGGATGCGCGGCATCCGCCAGGCCGTCGACGACGTTGAAATGATGCCGGTCCGGCTCCTCGATCGCTGCGGTTTCGGCGCCGAGGCCGGTCCATATATTGGCCAGCAGGGCATTCTGGCGGATGAACTCGGCCCGTTCGCCGGCGCCGACCCAGCAGGTGATGCGAGCACCCGCCATCGGCGGGAGCAAAGCCGGGCTCTCGCTTACCGCCTCGGCATCGTCGATCTTCAACACTTCGTTCATCGCCGTGCGCATCATCGGCCGCAGGTCGTGCACGCCGGAGATCGACACGACATGGCGGATGCGCTCGCGCACCGCCTGCGGCAATGGCGAGGTGGCGCTGACCATGCGGCTGACCAGATGGCCGCCGGCAGAGTGGCCGGTGAGGAAGATCGGCCCGCCGATCATGCCCGCCGCCTTTTCGACCGCCCTGCCGACTTCGGCGGTGATGCCGCCGATGCGGATATCCGGGCACAGCGTGTAGGACGGCATGGCGACCGCATAGCCGCTGTCGACCGAACCCTTGGCGAGATGCGACCAGAAACTGCGGTCGAGACGGTGCCAGAAGCCGCCGTGGACGAACACCACCAGCCCCTTCGCCTCGCCTTCCGGCAGAAAGAGGTCGAGTTGGTTGCGCTCGCCGTCGCCGTAAGCGATGCCGATTTTTGCCCGGCCCGCCGCCAGCGCGCCGTCGCGATAGGCCTGCGCCGGCCCGACCCAGGCGGCCGGCCAGCGGTCGCCGCCGGGAATGTTGACACCGTTGGCATAGGCGTTGTCCCAATCGCTGATATGGTGCAGGATCATCGTCGTCAGTTCCCTTGCAAGCTGTTCGGCAGCATCTTTCCGGCAAACGTGGCGCAATCGTCGAGATATTACAACCTTAAAATTTCTCCTTGAAACCGGCGGGATGCGGTGCAATTCTCGAACCGTCGGCTATATCGCCGGACGCGAAACCATACGAACGGATGAAAAACGCGGTAGACGTTTTTGGCCGAATGTGGAAAGTACGGTTAGAGCATTGATAAAAAAGGCACATAAGATGCCTTTGACAATGCGGTGGACGGGCGCGCAGGCGCAATCCGGACGCTCGATAAAGTGGAACGAACACAAGAAACGGGAGTGCACGACATGAAGAATCTGCTTTCTGCCGCCGTCATCGGCTTGGGCATCGCCGCCACAGGCCAGGCCGCCGCCGAGCCGCTGAAGATCGGCATGATCACGACGCTTTCGGGCGGTGGCGCTGGCCTCGGCATGGATACGCGTGACGGCTTCATGCTGGCGATCAAGCAGGCCGGCAACAAGGACATCGAGGTCATCACCGAAGACGACGGCCAGAAGCCGGAGCTTGCCGTGCAGATCGCCGACAAGATGATCCAGAGCGACCAGGTGGACATCCTCACCGGCATCGTCTGGTCGAACCTTTTGATGGCGGTGGCGCCGAGCGCCGTTGCGCAGGGCAAGTTCTACGTCTCGACCAATGCTGCACCGGCAGCACTTGCCGGCGAAAAGTGCAATCCGCTCTATTTCAACGCCGCCTACCAGAACGACAACCTGCACGAGGCGATGGGCGAATACGCCAACAAAGACTACAAGAAGATGTTCATCATGGCGCCCAACTATCCGGCCGGCAAGGATTCGCTGACCGGCTTCAAGCGCTATTACAAGGGCGAGGTCGCGGCCGAGGTCTACACCCAGGTCGGCCAGACGGATTATGCCGCCGAGATCGCCCAGATCCGCGCTTCGGGCGCCGACGGTGTGTTCATCTTCCTGCCGGGCGGCATGGGCATCGCCTTCATGAAGCAATATTCGCAATCAGGCGTGAAGACGCCGGTCATGGGCCCGGGCTTCTCCTTCAGCCAGGACGTGCTGCCGGCCATCGGTGATGCGGCGCTCGGCGTGAAGAATTCCGGCCAGTGGGCCAAGGACCTCGACAACGAGGCCAACAAGAAGTTCGTGCCGGCCTTCCAGGCGGAGTACGGCCGCCTGCCGTCGATCTATGCGGTGCAGGCCTATGATGCGGCGCAGTTGATCCTCTCGGCCGCCGCCAAGGCGGATGTGAAGGACACGGAAGCCTTCCGTGCCGAACTGCTGAAAGCCGACATCCAGAGCCCGCGCGGAAAATTCAAGTTCAACACCAACCAGCATCCGATCCAGGACATCTATGTCGCCGAGGTCATCAAGGAAGACGGCGTGCTGACCAATAAGATCATCGCCCCCGTCTTCACCGATCACGGCGATGCCTATGCCAAAGACTGCAAGATGTAAGGCGATAACGCCTTGACCATCGCACTCGCCATCGAGCAACTGCTCAACGGCCTGCAGCTCGGCGTCATGTTGTTTCTCATGGCCGCCGGGCTGACGCTGATCTTCGGCGTCATGGGCCTGATCAACCTGGCCCATGGCTCGCTCTACATGGTCGGCGCCTTCGCCTGCGCCACCATCGCCGCGTGGACGGGATCGTTCTGGCTCGGCCTGGTCGCCAGCCTTGCCGCCGCCGCGGCGGCGGGGGCGATCATCGAGCTGACCGTCATCCGCAGGCTCTATGACCGCGATCATCTCGACCAGGTACTGGCGACCTTCGCGCTGATCCTGATCTTTTCCGAAGGCACGCGCTGGATCTTCGGCTCCTTCCCGCTCTATCTCGATATTCCGCCGCTGCTGCAGGGTGCCGTCGCCCTGCCCGGCGGCGCGGAATATCCGCTCTACCGCCTCGCCATCATCGCCGTGGGTGCCGCCGTCGCCATCGGCCTTTACCTCTTGATCTCGAAGACGCGGCTCGGCATGCGCATCCGCGCCGGCGAAAGCGACCGGGAAATGATCGGTGCGCTCGGCGTCGATATCCGCACGCTTTATACCATCGTCTTTGCCCTCGGTTCGGCGCTGGCGGGCTTTGCCGGCGCCATGGTCGGCGCGCTGCAATCGGTGCAGGTCGGCATGGGCGAGCCGGTGCTGATCCTCGCTTTCGTCGTCATCGTCATCGGCGGCATCGGCTCGATCAAGGGGGCGCTGATCGGCGCCATTCTCGTCGGCGTCGTCGATACGCTCGGCCGGTTCCTGCTGCCGCAGATCCTCGCCATCCTGCTGCCACCGGCGCAGGCCGGGCTGATGGGCGGCGCGCTGGCCTCGATGCTGATCTACATCGTCATGGCAGTGATCCTGGCGGTGAAGCCGCGCGGCCTGTTTACGGCGCACGGGTGAGGACAAGATGACGCTCAGCCGCGAAACCCTGATCAATCTCATCCTCATCGTGCTGCTCGCCGCCGTGCCCTTCGTCGCGCTCGGCATCGGCCAGCCTTTCTACATCACGCTCGCCACCCGCATCGCCATCCTGGCGCTCGCAGCGGTCGGCCTCAACCTGGTGCTCGGCCTCGGCGGGCTTGTCTCCTTCGGCCATGCGGCCTTCTTCGGCATCGGCGGTTATGTCGCCGGCATCCTGGCCGCACATGCCTCCTCGGGCGAAGCGCTGATGTTCGGCCTTGCCGGCAGCGACCAGATGCCGGTGATCTGGCTGGTGACGCTCATCGTTTGCGGCATCGTCGGGCTGGCCATCGGCGCCGTCAGCCTGCGCACCAGCGGCGTCTATTTCATCATGATCACGCTGGCCTTTTCGCAGATGATCTATTATTTCGCCGTCTCCTGGCCGGCCTATGGCGGCGAGGACGGGCTGTCGATCCTGGTCCGCAACCGGTTTCCCGGCGTCAACAGCATGAAACCGATCAGCTATTTCCTGATCTGCCTCGGCATGCTCATCGCCGGGCTGGGCCTGTTCAGCCTCATCCGTGCCTCGCGCTTCGGCGCGGCGCTGCAGGCGGCGCGGCAGAATGCCGTGCGTGTCGCCGCCGTCGGCATCTCGCCCTACCCGATCCGGCTTGCCGCCTTCACGCTGTCGGGCATGATCACCGGCGTTGCCGGGGCGCTCTACGCCGACCTCAACCGCTTCGCCAGTCCCTCGATGATTTCCTGGCACATGTCGGGCGAACTCATCGTGCTGATCGTGCTCGGCGGCACCGGCCGGCTGTTCGGCCCGGTGGCCGGCGCCATGCTTTACGTCGTCTTCGAATTCGCGCTCGGCGGGCTGACGGAGCGCTGGCAGTTCTTCCTCGGCCTCATCCTGCTGGCCGTCGTGCTGTTTGCCCGCGGCGGCCTGCTCGGCCTTCTGGCCGGAAAGGCCCGCCATGGCTGAGACCGTTCTCGAAATCGAAAACCTCGTCAAGAATTTTGGCGCGCTCAGGGCCACCGACGGCGTTAGCCTCGACCTCAGGCAAGGCGAGATCCACGCGCTGATCGGCCCGAACGGTGCCGGCAAATCGACGCTGATCCACCAGATCTGCGGCACGCTGAAGCCGGACCAGGGCAACATTCGCTTTTCCGGGCAGGACATCACCGCCCTTGGCGTCGCCGAACGCGCCCGGCTGGGGCTTGGCCGGACGTTCCAGGTGTCCTCCATCGCCCCGGAATTTTCGGCGTTGCGCAATGTCATGCTGGCGGTGCAGGCGAAGCAGGGAACGAGCTTCCGCTTCTTCACGCCGGTGATGCGCGACCGCTCGCTCACCGAGCCGGCCATGGCGATGCTGGAACGTGTCGGCCTCGCCGCCCGCGCCGATATCCCCGCCGCCGAACTGTCGCACGGCGAACGCCGGCAGCTGGAAATCGCCATCGCGCTGGCGCTCGAATCGAGAGCCTTCCTGCTCGACGAACCGATGGCCGGCATGGGGCCGGAAGGCTCGAAGGCGCTGACGGGTTTCCTCGACGGCCTCCGGCACGAAGCGCCGATCCTGCTGGTGGAGCACGACATGGATGCCGTCTTCGCGCTTGCCGACCGGATTTCGGTGCTCGTCTACGGCAAGATCATCACCACCGGCACAGTCGACGAGATCCGCCGCGACCCGGCGGTGCGCAGCGCCTATCTCGGAGACCACGCCTGATGCTGCTCGAAGTTGCCAGTCTCAAGGCCTTCTATGGCGCCAGCCAGGCACTGTTCAACGTCGACCTGACGGTTTCCGAAGGCGAGGTCGTGGCGCTGATGGGCCGCAACGGCATGGGAAAGACCACCACGATCCGTGCCGTCTGCAACCTGACGCCGCCGCGCGGCGGTTCCGTCCGGCTGGCCGGCACGGATCTCAGGGGACGTCGGCCGCATCACGTAGCCCGCCTCGGCATCGGCCTCGTTCCCGAGGGCCGGCGCTGTTTTCCCAATCTCACCGTCGAGGAAAACCTCGTCGCCGCCGCCCGTTCCGGCGCCTGGACGCTGGAGCGCGTCAACACGCTCTTCCCGCGCCTGAAGGAGCGTCGCGACCAGATGGCGCTGTCACTTTCCGGCGGCGAACAACAGATGCTGGCGATCGGCCGGGCCTTGATGACCAACCCGCGCCTGCTGATCCTCGACGAGGCGACCGAAGGGCTCGCCCCTGTCATCCGCCAGGACATCTGGGCGGCGATCCGCACCCTGAAGCAGGATGGGCTTTCCATCCTCGTGGTCGACAAGACCCTGCCGGAACTGCTGCCCGTCGCCGACCGCTGCACCATCCTGGAAAACGGCCGCTCGGTCTGGACCGGCCGCCCGGCGGAACTCGACAAGACGCTGCAGGATCGTTTCCTGGGGATCTGATAGCGGGCGCTCAATGCCCGTTGGAGGCCTTGTGCCAGTTCCACGCGGTCTCGACGATCTGGCGCAGGTCGTAGCGGGGTTGCCAGCCGAGCAGGTCGAGGGCCTTGCGGTTGTCGGCCACCAGCGTCGGCGAATCCCCTTCCCGCCGCGACGACAGCGTCACCTTGAAGGTCCGGCCGGAAACCTGCCGTACGGCATCGAGCAATTCCCGCACCGTCGTGCCGGTGCCGGTTCCGAGATTGACCGCCGTGGACTGGCCGCCCGACAGCAGATGCTGCAGCGCCCGCACATGCGCATCGGCGAGATCGAGCACGTGGACATAGTCGCGCACGCAGGTGCCGTCGCGGGTATCGTAATCCGTGCCGAAAACCGTAAACCCGTCGCGGCGGCCGAGGGCCGCCTCGATGGCGAGCGGAATGGCATGCGTTTCCGGCGTATGCCATTCGCCGATGCGCCCTTCGGGGTCGGCGCCGGCGGCATTGAAGTAACGCAGGATGACGGAGCGCAGGCCGTCGTCGAGACCGAAATCGCCAAGCGCCTGCTCGACGATCCATTTGGTGCGGCCGTACGGATTGATCGGCGCCTGCGGATGCGCCTCGCCCATCGGAAGCTGCTGCGGCAGGCCGTAGGTGGCGCAGGTGGACGAGAAGACGAAGGCCTTGACGCCCGCCTGCCGGGCGGCGGCCAAAAGCGTCAGCGTGCCGACGACATTGTTGTCGTAAAAGGCCGCCGGCTCGCGGACGGACTGGCCGACTTCGATCAGTGCGGCAAAATGCAGGATGGCGGCAGGGCGGTATCGCGCCAGCACGTCATCGAGGCGGTCTCGGTCGCGGATATCCCCCGGCTCGAACGGTCCCCATTTGACGAATTCCTGGTGGCCGTTGCTGAGATTGTCGAAAACGACCGGTGTGAAACCCTGCCTGGCCAGTTCCAGGCAGGTGTGGGAGCCAATGTAACCGGCCCCTCCGACCACCAGTATGGTCTTTTCGTTCATGGCGCTGCTGCCTCTGCAGATGACATTGGATCAGCGTTAGATGATTTCGCTTTACCGAGTGTGAAGCCATGGACGATCCGGTCCATTTGTTGCGCCCTCTTGCGGTGGAGACCGGAATTTTCAACCAGCTCGGGCAAGCTCCCCGACCGGGCGGAAATGGGTTCGGCCGGCTCCCCAGCTTTCGCCGAAAAGCGGAAGATTGGCCCCGCCTGCGATCCGCCGGCCGGCATCCTGCGGATCGACGCTCGTCGGCCCGCCGCCATCCAGCAGGGCGAAACCGCAGCTTGCCTGGTCGAGGCATGTCACCGAAAGGTCGGGCGCCACCGCGACGGCGCTCGATGCCGCCGCTTGCAGATCATGCGCGATTGCCGACCGGAGCACGGCAAGGTCGAGCGGCGCAAGCCGCAGCGTGCCTTGCCAGGCATTCGGCGCATTGGTGGGATCGACCATATCGATGCCGGCGAGGCCGGCGGCCTCGTGCGCCAGCGGCCCGGCGCCGTGCCGCGTCACGTAGCAACGGGTGACATAGTGGGCGTCGATGCTGTCGATGCCGGCTTCCCGGGCGATCGACACCATGTTTCGCAGGCCGGTATTCGAGCGCGTCACATGCGGAAACGCGCCGTAATCCTGGTCGAGCAGCAGGCCCTGCGCACCCTCGAAGATCACCTGGCCTGTTTCTCCCAGGCGGCTGTCGGGCCGCAGGGTGACGTGGTCGAGATAGGCTTCGCAATCGCGGAGGAAGCGACCGATCACCGTCTCGATATCGACATGGCGCATGATGTCGTCGGGCAGCCGGTCGAGGCCGAGGCCACGAAGCCTTTGCGGCACCCAATCCGTCCAGATGCACCACAGGCAGCCGGCAAGGTGCGGCTTCGAGAGATCGCCGGTGCGGATCGCGTGGTCGGGCCGCAGGCACCGCTCGATGGCCTCGCCGAAACCCAGGCCGCAGCTGCCGTGGCGCCCGGTCCCGCGCGACAGTTCCAGCGCCTGGTTGATCATCATGTCGAACGGCGTGGTGACGATGGCGCGCGGATCGGCACTGACCGCAAGCTCGGCGCCGAGCGCCTTCAGGGCCTGCCGCTCGCCCTGGAAAAACATCGGATGGGCGACGAAGAAGGCGCTGAGATGGGTGGGGGCGCCGGCCAGCGCCCCCGAGCCGAAATGATGGAACACGTGCCGGCGCCCGTCGGGCGTCGCCACCGTGTGCCCCGCCTGGGCGCCGCCGTTGCTGCGCACCACCACGGCGTCCGCCGTGCCGCAAGCCAGCCTGTCGGTCAGAAGGCCCTTGCCCTCGTCGCCGTAGCCTGCCCCGATGACTGCCTGTGCCTGTCTGGTCGCCATGGCGGCCTCCCTTTCCTCAAGACGTCGTTCAACGGAAGTAGCGGGCGATGCCGCGCCGGCCGAAATCCTTGACTGCCCTCGCGACGACCGCCGAGGCCGCGCCGCCCCAGCTTGCCGCCACGTCCTGCGGATCGCGGCCTTCGTTGATCTCGATGCTCGAGACCACCAGCTCGGCGATGCGGCGGTAATCGTCGAGGACCAGCGTGCGCTCGGCCAGAAGCGGCCGCCAGCTGCGCAGGACGCGGTCGAGCCCCGTCGCCGCATAACCTTCGCGGATGACGATATGGAACACCTCGTAGCTGCGCTGCGCCAGCGCCAGGCACTCCCGCGCGCCAAGGCCGCGCGGCGCCTCGGTGCCGAAGATCCGGGTGATTTGCTGCTGCGTCAGCCCGTCATGGATCGGCTCGTCGCCGATGGTGAAGAGATACCCCTTGCGGCCGTTGCGCTCGAAGCAGTCCGTCGAGGTCTTGAGGGCGGCGAGCAGATGCGCCAGGCTGTAGCTCTCGCCGTTGTTGCCGCCGCCGTTGCCTTCCAGCCAGAGGCCGCGGATCTGGTCGGCAAGCGAGATATCGGCCTCGAACTGCGTCGCCTGCAGTGGCGCCCGGTCGGTATAGGCATCGCCGATGGCGGCGACCATGATGTGCGGATCCGACACCGGCTTGCGGTCGTAGATCTCCGAGGTGAGCGTGATCAGGCCGCTGCGCATCAATTCATGCGCGATCATACCCATCGAGCCGGTGACATCCGATGCCAGGATGATCGGTGTCGAAAACGGATTGACGGCGCTGTCGCGGCTTTCGCGAACGGTAAAGACCGCCGGGTCGAAGCGCGGATCGATCGTGGTGGCGGCAAACACGTCGTCCCGGCTGCGGCCGTCGACATGGTCGCGATTGTAGGCTGCCCAATCCTCGGTGCTGAAACGTCCCATTCCCATGGTCTTGCTCCTTTCGGTTCTGCCCGCGTCGTCATCGGCGCGCATTCACCTTATAAACTTGCAAAATGTAATTTGCAAATTGCTATTTGCAAATTGTTCCGGCAACCATCTGTGCTAAGCAGGAGAAAACGGGGAGACGACCATGCAACCGGAATACGAACGGCCGATCGTCACGGTCGATATCGTGCTGATGACGATTGTCGAGGGCGCGCTGGCGGTGGCCCTGCTGGAGCGCGACAACGCACCGTTCCAGGGCGTGCCGGCGCTGATCGGCGGTTATGTCCACACCGACGAGGATGAGGACGCCGAGGCGGCGGTGCGGCGCATCCTCAAGGCCAAGGCGGGGCTGGAAGGGCTGTTTTTCGAACAGTTGCGCAGCTTTGCCGGCCGGGACCGCGATCCGCGCGGCTGGTCGGTGTCGATCGCCTATTTTGCGCTGGTGCCCCCTTCCCTGCTGAGCGGCGGAACGGGGAAAACGCTTCTGCTCCGCCCAGCATCGGCGCCCGGCGAGCTTCCCTTCGACCACGAAAGAATCGTTCTAGCGGCGCGCGAACGGCTGCGCGGCAAGGGCGCCTATTCGACCATCGCCGCCTGCCTTCTCCCAAAGGTCTTCACCATGTCGGAACTGCAGGGCACCTACGAGACGGTGCTGGGCGAAACGCTTGACCAGAGCGCCTTCCGCCGCAAGATGAAGGATCTGGATCTGCTGGAAGAGGTGGAAGGCGAAAAGCGCCAGACGCTGATCGCGCGTCGCCCGACGACGCTCTACCGCCTCAAGGCCGCACCCTCGGTCTTCGACCGGCGCATATGAACCGCTACAGCGTGTCGCGATCCTTCAGGTTCGCTCTAGCACTACTATGGCGGAATTGAATTTCCGCTTTTAAAGAGAGAGGTTCGCAGTGCGGACCTCGGATGTGTGCTGTCGGTATGGCAAGGGCGTTGATGACCGCTCGCCGCACAGCTGGTAATGTCGGCTCAGGTGGTCCACGACGAATTCGTCGTTTCTTTTTTTTCCCGCGCTGCAGTCTGCAATCTCTGATGCTGGAGGAAGGCATAAGCGATCATCGTCATCAGAGCGTGTCGGTGCAGTCCTTGCCATGATCGGCCTTCGAAGTGGTCGAGACCAAGCTCCTCTTTCATCTGCTGGTGCGCCTGCTCGCAAACCCATCTCGCCTTGATGGCGGCCGCCAGCGCTTTCAATGTCGCATCGGCCGGCAAGTTGGACAGGTAGTATTTGCGCTCGTCGTTTGATCGCCATTCACCAACCAACCAGGCTTCCTCGCCCGGCATGTGTTGCTGTCCCTTGTCAAGAATGCGTTGCGGCGTGCCGTCGGCGATCCGGACGCGCAATGCTGCAAAGCGTGCCGTCAGGCGGCCCCTTGTGCCACGCCGCCAACTGACCTTCTTCCAGCTTGCGTGCGCCAGGATCGTTTCCGCGGCAACCGACAGAATGTCGGGAATCGGATGCTTGCGTGGCCGACCATGACCGGAGATGGGAAAGATCAATGCGACATCATGGGGATAGACCTTCTGATGCTTGGGGATACCGACCGCCCAGGTGAGGCCACGTCCACTCAGCCCCTGGCGGAAGGCCGCTGACAGGCCGTAGCCTGCGTCAGCCAGCACTGTACCAAACCGGACACCGGTCACGATCAACCGATCGATCTCGGCCAGAGCAATCTCCGGCTTCGTGCGAGATGTCTGCATGGCATCGGGAACCCCGGCCTTGGCCATCCGTTCCGTGTCGCGGGTCCAGCTCTCGGGCAAAAACAAACGCAAGCCAACCGGAACAGGAACCTCGTCTCGGGCAAGTGTCACCGAAACCAGCGTCTGGCAGTTTGCCCTCTTGCCCAGCATCGAAGCGTATTGCGGCGCGACACCGACCGAGTGGTCGCCCTTCTTCGGCAGACCGGTGTCATCGATCACCAGAAACGCATCGGATGCACCACCGATCCTGTCCGCCTGTCGCGCGAGTTCCGTCTCAAGAGGCGCTGCATCCCAAAGGCCATCGGAAATGAAATGGTGGAGGCGGTCGTACTGGCCTGGAGCGAACCGTTCCGCCATCGGCTCGATGCTCTTGCGGTCACCAGGACCGATGAGCCCGGATAGGTAAAGCGGACACATCTGCCGCCGTTTCTTGTGGCCCAGCTTGTTCAGAAATGGCTGCAAAAATGCAGAAAGCTCCGTATCCAAATCGACCATATCGCGCTCCCAATGAAGAGAGCGCAAATCATCTCAAACCAATCTTGCCTCAATCTGCCAAAGTAGTGATAGGGCCAATCCCATTCAGGATTCCCTTTGAGGGTCTTAGCTGAATCAATGCGTTTCGGATTTACTGATTCGGAGCGGACTGATGGGTGTGAAGCGCTATGAACTGAGCGAGGCGCAGTGGGCGCGGATAGCATCTGTGCTACCGGGCAAGGTCGGCGATCCGGGCCGCAGTGGCGCCGATAACCGTCTGTTCGTGAACGGCGTTCTGTGGGTTCTTCGTTCGGGCGCATTCTGGCAGCACCTGCCGGAGCGCTATGGCAAGTGGAAGAGCGTCCATGCCCGCTTCACGCGCTGGGCCAAGAGCGGCGTGTGGGAGAAGGTGTTCGCCGAGCTGATCAAGGACCGCGACAACAAATACCTGATGCTCGACACCACTCTTGTGCGCGTCCACCAGCAGGCTGCGGCTGGAAAAGGGGGGCCAAAACTCAGGCGTTGGGGCGTTCCCGAGGCGGACTGACGACCAAGATCAACATGATCTGCGACACACTCGGCCGTCCGCTGCGCTTCATGCTAACTGCCGGTCAGCGGCACGACAACCTGACGGCGAAAGCCCTGCTCGAAGGCTTCCAGGCCGAGGCCGTGCTGGCCGACAGGGCCTATGACAACAACGACTTGCGCCAGATCATCGCCGACATGAACGCCGAAGCGGTGATCCCCTCAACCCGATCCCGCATGACGCTGCGATCTACAGGGCGCGCAACCGCATCGAGCGTTGCTTCAACAGGCTCAAACACTTCAGACGCTTCGCAACCCGATACGATCGTCGCACCGAATACTTCCTCGCATTCGTCCACATCGCAGCTATCGCTCTATGGCTCCGCTGAATGTGGATTCGTCCTAACATTACAGTTGCGATTTTGATTTGATGTGAGCTTGTGTGGCTACGGCTTGATGTGCCCGACGCCAAAGCGACCATGCGATAATATGTGCAGGTTCGATATGTCGTCGCGCAAGACGTGTTGCAATCCGGCGGATTTCCTGGATCGACCAGCGGATCACAGCCGGAGCCCTTTCGGTATTCGTTTCATCGCGCTTTTTGGGGGCGTCGCGACATTGGCGCGATGGCGGATCGCCGCCGTCATGGCGAATGCAAGCATGACGAGCGGGATATGGCGATGCCAGCCGCCGGGAGCGGGTCTCGTTGTGGTCAAGGCCGAGCTCGTTCTTGGCGGTCTCGAAGCTGTCTTCAATCGCCCAACGACATCTTCCTTGCTTATGTCGAACAGGTGCTGGTGCCAACCTATCGGTAACGTGGTCATCATGGATAACCTGCCGGCACACAAAACAGCAAGTGTTCGCGGTGCCATCGAAGGTGTAGGCGCCAAGCCCATGTTCCTCCCGCTATAGCCCAGACTTCAACCCCATCGAGAACGCATTCTCGAAGTTGAAAGCCATGCTGCGAGGATGCGCGGAGCGGAAGATCGATGCACTGTGGGACGCAGTCGGCGCCTTGATACCAAGCTTCTCGCCAGCCGAGCGCGCCAACCACTTCAGGGCTGGCGGATATGGCCCAGATTGAGCAGGATCTGCTCTAGCTCTTTGTTTCTGCATGTCGTTTTCGCAAAACCGCTGCGCGCTTTTACGCGACATGCTTCAGGATCAGCGCAGGATCTTGGCGATCTCGCGGGAAAGCTGGTCCTGGGTGTAGGGCTTGCTCAGCCGCGGCAGGCTGAGTCCCGAGCCGGGCGGCAGGTCCGCGTAACCGGTCGCCAGCAGGAACGGCAGGTCGGGCCGCAAGCCACGCGCGGCTTCGAACAGCTGCGCGCCATTGAGGCCCGGCATCGAATAATCGGTGATGACGAGCTCGATATCCCTGTCCTTGCCGATCAGTTCGAGCGCCTGCACCCCGGAATTGGCTTCCATCACCTGGTGTCCCAGATCCTCCAGCATGTCGACCGTGCTCATGGCGATCAGCAGGTCGTCGTCGACGACCAGGATCTTGGCCGGCTTGGCGGCGCTTCCCGTCTCCTCCGGCAAAACCTTCGGCGCCTGTCGCACCGCCCGGGTGCCGGCCGGCAGCCACAATTCGGCCGTCGTCCCCTTGCCGGCGACGCTGGAGAGCACGAAGGCACCCTTGAGCTGCAGGGCAAGGCCGTGGATCATCGACAGGCCGAGGCCGGTGCCCTTGCCGATGTCCTTGGTGGAAAAGAACGGTTCGATCGCCCGGTGCAGGGTTTCCTCATCCATGCCCTTGCCGTTGTCGGTGACGCTGAGGCAAAGGTAGGCACCGGCCGGCAGGTCCTCATGCGGCCGGGCATCCGGCTCCTCGCGCAATCCGATACGGATCGTTCCGCCCTCCGGCATCGCATCGCGGGAATTGACGACGAGATTGAGCAGCGCCAGTTCGACCTGGTTGCTGTCGGCCAATGCCGGCGGCAGGTCCTTCGGCAGCCGGACGCTGATTTCGACGTCGCCGCCGACCGAGCGGTTCAGCAGTTCCCGCATGTTTTCGACCAGCGCCGCCAGGTCGACGGCCTCGACCTTGAGCTCCTGACGGCGGGCGAAGGCCAGCAGGCGCTGCGTCAGCGACGCGCCACGCCGGGCGCCCTGCAATGCGGCCTCGATGAGCCGCAGGGCCTTGGGATCGTCGGCGAGATGCTTGCGCAGCAGGTCGAGATTGCCCATCACCGCCATCAGCAGGTTGTTGAAATCATGCGCGACGCCGCCGGTCAGCTGGCCGATCGCCTCGAGTTTCTGCGATTGCCGCAACTGTTCCTCGGCACGCTCGCGCTGTGCCACCTCGGCCACCATGGTGACCTGCACTTCCCAGAGTTCGGCCGTGCTTTCGGTGACGCGTTCCTCGAGGATTTCCTTCTGCCGGAGTTGCCATTCCTGCTCCAGGCGGCGTTCCGTGATATCCGAGGCAACGCCGACCAGGCGCGACGGCGTGCCGCTGCGGCTCCTGACGACACGTCCGCGGACCTCGGCCCAATGCGGGCTGCCGTCCGGCCAGACCGTGCGGTATTCGATCAGGTAGTCTTCGCAGGTCTCCAGTGTGTGCAGCACATTTTCCCGCACGCGGGCGCGATCGTCCGGATGCACGCTGCGCAACAGATCGTCATAGGTCAGTGTGTCCGCCGGGCCGCGTCCGAAGACGGATTTGAAGCCATCGGAGGCGGTCAGGTTCCATGTCTGCGGATCGAGTTCCCAGGTGCCGAGCCGTCCGGCCAGCAGCGCCGTCTTCAGAGTCAGTTCGTTTTCCCGCATCTCCTCCATGCGGGCCCGCGCCTCATATTGCCGCCGGCGGTTCTTCTGGGCGGAACGGGCGGCACTGACGAAGGTGGTGGCATGGAAGGGTCTTTCGAGGAAAAACACATGCCCGAGAACCTCCGTCAGCCGCGCCGCGGCCAGGTCGCGCTCCGGCCCCTCTCCCTTGGCGGTCAGGACGATGAACGGCAGGTCGGACCAGCCCGGCTGCGACAGGACCCAATTGTGGATCGGGGTCAAATCGTTCGGGCACAAGGCCTCGTCGGCCATCACGGCAAACAGCACAGCGTCGCCGAGCGCATCGAGGAACTCGGGAAAACGCGAAGCGACGCGTGCGCTCATGCCATGCGTTTGCAGCAGGGAGACGATCGTGGCGTCGCCACGCTCGAGAGGATCGAAAACCAGGACATTGTTGTGGAAATCAGGAATCGGACCGGCTCCTTGATTTTGGGAACCATACGCCGCCGCTCGCAGACCATGACGTGATCCGCGCAGACGAGGAAACACGCGATAAAACAATCCGCGCATCCCAGGCCTTCATGAACCAGCCGAAACCGGCCGTCGGCTTTGCCTGTGCTACTACCATCTGTCTCCCATCGGCACGCGCAGGCCGAAGCGGCAGATGCCGTTCGGCTGCCTTGTCAGGCACGACTTGATAAGCAGAGATAAACTGTTTCTTTCCGTTCGAACAGATGCAGGCGCCAAAACGGCGGTGGTAGCGAATAGCAGGCCGGTGCGGCAGCAAGAAAACGCGGCCGCTATCCTTGCAGACAACCACGAAAAAAGATTGGTTCTCAAAAGAAAGACCCCGCGCGAGGCGGGGCCGGGGGGAGATCAGGCGACGGCCTTGCGGCCCTTCCAGCGAAGGCTGTCATCCAGCCTTTCGGCTTCCAGATGCTTCTCCAGGGTCTTCAGCCGCATCAGATGCGAATTGCGGAAGTTTCCGTCGGAGAAACCGGCGCGCTGCAGGCATTCCCGAAGCCGGACGATCGATTCATCGAGAGAAAGCTGCGGCAGGTGATCAGGTGCCAGCGATTCATAGAGGCTGAAATCAACCTTGTAAGACCGCTTGTCCGGCGGGGCGTCGATATTGATGTGTACTTTGGTACCCGGAACGTGGTGGGCCACCGCCTCGGCAAGATCCTTGACCTGATAATTGGCATCGTTGCGACCGGTATTGACGGCAAGGAACTGGCCGCCAACCGACTTGTCGCGAGAGATGGCCCAGGAAATTGCCCGTGACATGTCTTCGACATCGATCAGCGGGCGCCAGGGCGAACCGTCGCTGAGCACGGTAATTTCACCGGTCGACACCGCGCAGGCGACGAAGTCGTTGAGCACGAGATCGAGGCGCAGACGGTCGGATTGACCGCAAGCCGTGGCAAAACGCAGGCAGGTGGTGGTCATGGCGCCGAGTTCGGCCTGGCGCAGCGATTCTTCAGTACCGATCTTCGAGCGTGCATAGGCCGTCAGCGGATTTGTCGGATCGACTTCCCGGCGTGCGCCGCCTTCGGCAAAGCCATACATGCTGCAGCTGGAGGCGAACACGAAGTTGCGGACGCCGGCATCCGCAGCAAGCTGCGCCAGCCGTACGCTGGCGAGCTGATTGATCTCGCGCGTCACCTCTTCGAACTTGTTGCCCATCGGATCGTTCGAAATGGCGGCCAGATGCACCACCGCATCGACGCCCTTGAGGATTTCGGCCGGCAATTCGCGAATATCGCCATAATGCTGACGGTCGATCAGCGTTTCCGGCATGACGTCCGTGCCGGTCAGCAGATGGCCGAAGAAGGCCGAATCATAACCGATGATCTCGATATCGGGATGGGCCTGGCGCAGAAACCGTGACAGTACCGGGCCGATATACCCCATATTCCCTGTGATTAGAACGCGCACAGAACCATGCCTCCGTTTCAACATTCGTTCGAATTTGCGCTGAAAGCCAGCTTTTGCCGTTTTTTAGGGCACAGAGCTTGCCTGAAACTTCCCTGAAAAACATACCGCGCGTTGCCGGGTTGGACTGTGGAGCGCGCATGCTGCTATAAGGCCGCAACACGTTCGTCACATTTCAAGGCAAGCCCATGACGGAATTTCGAACCGACGCCATCGTGATCGGCGCCGGCGTCGTCGGTCTGGCGATTGCCCGGCAGCTTTGCCTGCTCGGGCAAGAAACACTGGTGATCGAGAAGGAAAAGACCTTCGGCACCGCCACATCCTCCCGCAATTCCGGCGTCATCCATTCCGGCATCTATTATCCGAAGGGATCGCTCAAGCATCTGTTTTGCCTGGCGGGCAAGGAATTGCTCTACAGCTATTGCGAAAGCCGCGGGATTGCGGCGAACCGTTGCGGAAAGCTCGTCGTCGCCACATCGCCCGAGCAGCTTCCAAAACTTTCGGCGCTTTTCGCAACGGCCCAGGCCAACGAGGTCACCGGATTGCGCTGGCTGCAGGAGGCCGAGGTGGCCGAGATGGAACCGGAACTCTATTCCCAAAAAGCCTTCTATTCCCCAGACAGCGGCATCGTCGACACGGGCAATTACATGCTGTCGCTGGAAGGAGATATCTTCAACGCCGGCGGCATGATTGCCTACAATACCGCCGTCAGCGCCATCCTTGCCGCAGACGACGGCCTGCATGTGATCGCGACCGGAGAGGAGGAGATCGAAGTTGCCGCCCCCCTCGTCATCAATGCGGCCGGCCACGGCGCGATCGGCATCGCGGCGCGGACCGAAGGACTGGCTGCACATTTCGTCCCCCGCCAGTCTTTTGCCAAAGGCAACTATTTCAGCCTGTCCGGACGTCAGCCGTTCAAGCACCTGATCTATCCGATCCCGGAAGCGGCTGGCCTCGGCATCCATGCGACGATAGATTTCCAGGGAAGATGCCGGTTCGGGCCGGATGTCGAATGGGTAGACAATGACGACGATTTTATCGTCGATCCTGCCCGTGCAGACGGGTTCTATGGCGCCATCCGCAGCTATTGGCCGGGCCTGCCCGATCACGCACTGCAGCCGGATTATTCTGGCATCCGCCCCAAGATCCACACGGAAAGCGAAACGATGCCGGATTTCCGTATCAGCGGACCGGAGGATCACGGGATCGCTGGACTGATCAACCTCTTCGGTATTGAAAGCCCGGGGCTGACGAGTTCGCTGGCCGTTGCCGACCATATCGCCGCTCTTTCCGGCCTTTCCGGCCGCAGCCTTTAGTGGCCGCAGCTCTTTCCGCCAGATTTCCTGGGCCAACAGTTTCACGACAGTTTCAGCCGCTAACGATGGGTAAAGTCGCTTTGCTGCCCCAGTCATACCTGTGCCCGTGAAGCGGCGGCCCTGTGCGGTGCGACCGGACATGACGGCTCTTTCCAGATACGGAGATAAGTGATGGCACCGTTGCTATCGATTTGCGTCCCCTCAAGAAATCGCCAGAAGTATTTCAAGAAGACGATCGAATGGATGTTGAAGTCGACGCTCGACAACGTCCAGTTCGTCTTTGCCGACAATTCCGACGATCCGAGCATCATGGCCGAATACATGGCCAATATCGTCGGCAACGATCCCCGCGTCGTCTTCCTGCCGCCCCTCGATACAACGCTGTCCATGGTCGACAACTGGGAACGCACTGTCGCGGCTACGACGGGAGATTGGATCGTCGTGGTCGGAGATGACGATTACGTCGATCCCAATGTCGCGACACTGATCGAATCGGTAACCAAAGTGGAGCCGGGCCTGGAAGCGTTCGCCTGGAGCATCATAGGCTATTGCTGGCCACATGCGGAACGCGAAAAGCAATCCGTTCTGGTGTCGCTCGAAGACTACATCTACAAGGTGTCGCACACCGATGTCTTCCGGCGCATGTTCGGTTGGCACGAGGCAACCCATACGCCGACCTCGGGCTTCTCGATCTATCATACGGCCATATCCCGGACTTTGCTGGAAAAGATCAAGCGCACCTATGGCGGCCGATACTTCGAACATCCCGTCGTCGATTATGACAACGCATTCAAGGTTATCTGCTCCGGTCGCAACTTTGCGGTATCCGGCCGGCCCTTTTCGGTCATGGGCAGCTGCCCGGAAAGCAACTCCTTCAGCATCGGCAAGATAGAGCTTTTCAAGAAGACCACGAAGACGTTCATCCAGGAAGCCGGCCGTGACTTCGAGGACGACCCGGATGTCCGAGACTTCCCGTTCAAGAGCCTTCTCGGGGTGCCGGCAACGATCATGCAGGCCCAGAACTGGTTCAAGCAGAAATACAATCTGAAATATGAGGGCTGGGAAAAGGATTTCGTCAAGGCCTGCGCCAACGAGGTCTTTGTCTATACCGATCGCGAGGCCTATGAGCTTGCTTGCGAAGGCTACCGCACTGCCCTGCGTGCATGGAAGGGCGGAAAGTATCTCAAGGACTTCACCCCGAAGTTCAGAGGCGACAGTCACGGAATCCATGCTACCGGCTTTACGGAGAGCAGCGTCTATGTCGACAGCGACGTAGCCCCTACACCTGGTGAGCTTTTCGCCATCGTCGAAGACATGATAATCGCCGCCAAGGACATAAAGGTCGATCCGACGGGTCTCAAGCTGCCCGGACAGGTCAACAATCCGAAACTGCGCGCGGCCAGCTAAGCCGCGCTCATGAAAAAGAGCACGCAGCATCGACAAGCTGCGTGTCCCACTCCTCCACCCTATTCGAACAATTCCGGATTGTCGGCCTCGATCTGCGGCAGGTCGGCGAGGATGCCGTTGAGGTGGCCGCGCATGGCACCGGCCGCCGCATCGGCGTCCCGCGTATCGATCGCCGCGATGATCGCCTCGTGTTCGGCGATCAGCCGCAGCATCGAATCCGGGTGGCGAAGCTGCAGGTTGCAGACCCGGTCCATATGGGCCTTGATGTCGGATATGGCGTTCCAGGCAAGGCCGCAGCCGGCCCCTTCCGCAATCGCAATGTGAAACTGCTCGTCCTCGCGGCGGAAGGCGTTGTGATCGTGCGCTTCCATCGCCGCCTTCTGCCGGGCAAGGATCGTATCGATCCGCCGCCGCGTCCAGCTGTCGAAACTTTCGCTGGCGCGCCGCGCCACCGCGACCTCGACGGCTTCGCGGACGAAACGGGCTTCCATCATCTGCCGCGCCGAGATGCGCACCACCACCGTGCCGCGGTTCGGCCGGATATCCACCAGCTTCGATTTTCCGAGCGCAATAAGTGCTTCGCGCACCGGCTGCCGCGACACGCCCATGCGCGTGGCGATGTCCTGTTCGGAAAGGCGCGTGCCGGGGGAGAGTTCCAGCCGAATGATCGCTTCGCGCAGGTCGCGCTCGACCTGTGTCGCCGCCGTTTCGCCGGTCTCCGCCCTCAGGGATTCAATGTTCATGTCTTTTGCCGCCGCCCCTAGATTGACATCCGATTTAAACCACCATACAGTACCATACAATTCAAACGCAACATAAATCCGGTGCCCCAAAGACCGGAAGAACAGGGAGAGGCCGGGACCCCGCATCCGGTCTGAAAACGCTATTGCTGTCCAATTTCATCGCACCCGATTCCAGTGATCCGAGACTTAGCATTAAATCCCGCTACCAGATGCTTGTCGATGGCAAGTCCGTCGATGCATCATCCGCGAAAACGATCGACCGGGTCAGCCCCGGCCATGCCGGCGCCGTGGTCGGCACATGGCCGGAAGCGTCTGCCGACGACGTGCGGCTTGCCATCGCTGCCGCTCGCCGCGCCTTCGATACCGGCCCCTGGCCGCGGATGTCGGGCGCCGAGCGGTCGCGGCTGATGTTCAAGGTCGCAGAACTCATTCTCGCCCGCCAGGAAGAACTCGCCGTGATCGAAAGCCTGGAAGTCGGCAAGCCGATTGCGCAGGCGCGCGGCGAAATCGGTTTCTGCGCCGACCTCTGGTCCTATGCCGCCGGCCAGGCCCGCGCGCTCGAAGGCCAGACCCACAACAATATCGGCGACGATCGTCTGGGCCTGGTTCTGCGTGAGCCGGTCGGCGTCGTCGGCATCATCACGCCGTGGAACTTTCCGTTCATCATCGCCTCGGAGCGCGTGCCGTGGGCGATCGGCGGCGGCTGCACCGTCGTGCTCAAGCCGTCGGAATTCACCTCAGGCACCTCGATCCGCATGGCGGAACTGGCGCGCGAGGCCGGCATCCCCGATGGCGTGTTCAACGTCGTCACCGGCTACGGCGATCCGGCCGGACAGGTGCTTGCCGAAGATCCGGGCACGGACATGGTGGCCTTCACCGGCTCGGTGCGTGTCGGCACGAAACTCGGTGAAATTGCCGCGCGCAGCGTCAAGCGTGTCGGCCTGGAACTGGGTGGCAAGGGACCGCAGATCGTTTTTGCCGATGCGGATCTCGAAGCGGCGGCGGACGGCATCGCCTACGGCGTCTATCATAATGCCGGCCAGTGCTGCATTTCCGGCAGCCGGCTGCTGGTGCAGGAAGGCGTTCGCGATGCACTGATGGAGCGCCTGCTCGACATCTCCCGCAAGGTGACCTTCGGCGACCCGCTGAACGAGCGCACCAAGATCGGCGCGATGATCTCGGAAGCGCATGCGCAGAAGGTGCATTCTTATGTCGAGGCGGGCGTCGCCGCAGGGGCAAAGCTGCTGCTGGGTGGGGAAAGGGTCGGCCAGGATGCCGGTCTCTACTATGCGCCGACCGTGTTTGCCGGTGTGACGCCGGACATGTCGATCGCCCGGGAGGAGATTTTCGGGCCGGTGCTTTCCACCTTGACCTTCAAGACTGCGGATGAGGCCGTGGCGCTTGCCAATGCCAGCGAATTCGGGCTTTCGGCCTCGGTCTGGTCGACCAATCTCGAAAATGCCCTGCAGAGCATCCGCCGCATCCGGGCGGGCCGCTGCTGGATCAACAGCGTCATCGACGGGACGCCGGAAATGCCGATCGGCGGCTACAAGAAGAGCGGCCTCGGCCGAGAACTCGGCCGCTACGGTTTCGACGAATATTCGCAATTCAAGGGCGTGCACGTCACGCTCGGGCGCCCGGCGCCCTGGTTCGGATAACCGGAACGGCTTTCCGTTCGACATTGCGAAAAACAAGGAGATTGGGCCTTTTCGCGTTTCGCAGAAGCGCGGCAAGGCCTGGGAGGAAAATCTCGGCTGGCGTGATCTTTGGTCGGAGCCCGCCAGCCGAGACTTGGGTCTTTCGACCCCGCATTGCACATCCAAAGGGAGGATACGCAAATGAAATTGACCAGGTTGAGAACCGCAGCACTGGCTGCGGGCCTTGCCACCATGATGACGTCCACGGCACTGGCCGCCGACGTCAAGGCCACGATGATCATCTACCTCGATCCGAGTGTCCAGTTCTTTAATCCGGTGGTCAAAGGCGCGCAAGATGCCGCCGCCGCCTTCGGCGTCGATCTCGACGTGCAATATGCCAACAACGATCCCGTTCGCCAGAACGACCTGATCGAAAGCGCGACGGCCAGCGGCGTCGACGGCATCGCCGTGGCGATTTCGTCGTCGGATGCCTTTGACGAAAGCATCTGCGCTGCCGTCAAGGCCGGCATCGTCGTCATCGGCTTCAACAATGACGACCTCGAAGGCGCCAAGGGCAATTGCCGCCAGGCCTATGTCGGCATGAACGAATTCGCTTCCGGCTACGAACTCGGCAACCGGATGATCAAGGAATTCGGCCTCAAGTCTGGCGACGTGGTGTTCAATCCGCGCGAAATTCCGGAAGCGAGCTTCGCGGTCGCCCGTGGCGGCGGCATCGAGAAGGCGATGACCGAGAGTGGCATCAAGGTCGAGACGGTGCGCGCCGGCCTCGATCCGGCCGAGGCCCAGAACATCATCGCCCAGTTCCTGATCGCCAATCCGAACGTCAAGGCGCTGTTCGGCACGGGATCGGTCACCTCCACCGTCGGTGCGGGTGCCATCAAGGATGCCGGCGTCAATATCCCGTTCGGCGGCTTCGACCTCGCGGTCGAAATCGTCAATGCGGTCGAGAGCGGCGCGATGTTCGCCACCATGGATCAGCAGCCCTACCTGCAGGGTTACCACCCGATCGCCCAGATCGCGCTTGCCAAGAAATATGGCCTGACCCCCACGGATATCGACACGGGACAGGGCGCTTTCCTCGACAAGTCGCGCATCAGCTCGGTCAAGCCGCTGATCGGCAGCTATCGCTAAAAAGCTTGTCTTTGCCGAAAGGCAAAAGCTTCAGGCCTTTGTTCAGTGGGAACCTGCAGGCGACGCCGGCAGGTTCCCCCTCCCCAACGATCGGGTGCCAGACCGTGACTCCTATTCTTGCAGACAGTGCCGCGCCGAGATCGCGGACCCAGAGACAATCCATCCTCAAACAGATCATGAGCATGCCTGCGGGTGCGATCCTGCTCGTCTTCGTGACGTTGCAGATCGTCTGCATCGCCGGCGCACTGATCTATCCGAATGACTTCCGTTATCTTTCGCCGCAAAACCTGACGATCCTGATGAAGGCGGTTCCCGTGCTCGGCTGCCTGGCGCTCGGCGCCGGCGTGTTGATGATTGCAGGCGAATTCGACCTGTCGATCGGCTCCGTCTACACCTTCACCGCCATCCTGATGGCAACGCTGGTCAATGCCGGCATGAGCGCTTTCGTGGCGGCACCGCTCGGCATTCTTGCCGGCGTGCTGATCGGGCTTCTCAACGGCCAGATCACGCTGCGCTTCGGCCTGCCGTCGTTCATCGTCACCCTGGGCGGGCTGCTGTTCTGGCGCGGCGCCGTGCTTCTCTACAACGGCGCGGTCCAGGTTCGTTTCGATCCCGAGCCCGCCTTCTCCAGCCTGTTTGCCGGCACGCTGTTCGGCATCAATGCCGCCTTCATCTGGATCATCCTGTTCGTCGTCGGCTTTCATCTGTTGCTGCACCGTCATCGCTTCGGCAACCACGTCTTCGCGACCGGCGGCAATCCCGGCGCGGCAACGGCGATCGGCATCAACACCGGCCGCGTCAAGCTCGTCGCCTTTGCGATTGCCGGCGGCATGGCGGCGGTGGCCGGCATCCTCGCCACCGCCCGCGTCGGCAGCGTCCAGCCCGGCCAGGGTGCGGGCCTGGAGCTGCAGGCGATCGCCGCCTGCGTCATCGGCGGCCTGTCGCTTCGCGGCGGACGCGGTTCGATCATCGGCATCTTCCTCGGCGTGCTCCTGATCCACACCATCACCGACGTGCTGCTGCTGCTGCGGGCGCCGGGCTTCTATCTCGACATGTTCATCGCCACGCTGATCGTGCTGGCTGCGATCTTCAACCATCTCATCGAACGGCGGGGGCTTGCGTGATGGCCGGAGCCAATCTTCTCGAACTCCACAATATCTCAAAGAGCTTCGGCGCACTGACGGCGCTGCGGAACCTCAGTTTCCATGTCGGGGAAGGCGAAGTCGTCGGCCTGCTCGGCGACAACGGCGCCGGCAAGTCGACGACGGTCAACCTGATCTCCGGCATCCACAAGCCGACCGACGGGTATTTGAGCATCGACGGCAAGCAGACCTGCTTCACCTGCCGGTCGGACTCGGCGGATGCCGGCATCGAAACGATCTACCAGCACACCGCGCTGGTCGACTCGCTCTCCATCACCCGCAACATCTTCATGGGGCGGGAACTGACGGATGCCTTCGGGTTCCTCAGGCAGAAGGAGATGCGCGACATCGCCATGGAGGTGCTGCAGAATGCCGTGCATATCTCCGGCATCGATTCTCCCGATACGCTGGTCGGCAATCTTTCCGGCGGCCAGAAGCAGGCCGTGGCCATCGCCCGCGCCGTGCATTTCAAGAAACGCATGCTGCTCTTGGACGAGCCGACCTCGGCGCTTTCGGTGCGCGAGACCGAAGCACTCCTCAATCAGGTGCTGCGGCTGAAGGGAGAGAACGTCTCCAGCGTGCTGGTGACGCACAATCTCTATCATGCCTACCAGGTCTGCGACCGTTTCGTGATCATGAGCCACGGTACCAAGGTCTTCGATGTCCACAAGGCCGATACGACGATCGGCCAGCTGACCGAATATGTCGTGCTTACCTAGGGTATTCCGCTTTCAGCAATTCCGGCCATGGACTGCCGGAGTTGCCCCAACCCATTCCAGATTATGAGAGGCAAATGCCGTGACCATTTCCGTAAACATACGCCAGGTCGTCGGACCCGAGGATGCGGCAAGACGCAACACGCAGGGCCTGCGCGACGGCTTCGTCATCGAGGAGCTGTTTCGCCCGGGTGAGATCAGCCTCACCTACAGCCATCTCGACCGGATGATCGTCGGCGGGGTTTCGCCGGTGGCGGATGCCCTGACGATCGACCGTGTCGCCGAAACCGGCACGGACCATTTTCTCGACCGCCGCGAAGTCGCACTCATCAATATCGGCGGGCCGGGCACGGTCTCGGTCGGCGGAACCGATCATGCGCTCGGTTTCCAGGAAGCGCTTTATGTCGGCATGGGCGGCGGCGAACTGGCGTTCAGGAGCACCGATCCGGCAAAACCGGCGCTGTTTTATCTCCTGAGCGCACCGGCCCATCGCAAATGCCCGACCGTGCTCATCACCCGCGACATGGCAAAGAAGGTGGTGCTCGGATCGGCCGAGGAATCGAACGCCCGCACGATCAACCAGTATGTGCATCCCGAAGTCTGCGAGAGCTGCCAGTTGCTCGTCGGGCTGACGATGTTCGAGCCCGGTTCGGTGTGGAATACCATGCCGGCACATGTGCACGACCGGCGCATGGAGGTCTATCTCTATTTCGGCATGCAGGAAACGACACGCATCTTTCACTTCATGGGGGAACCTGGCGAGACGCGGCATCTCGTTCTCAAGAACCATGAAGCGGTCCTGTCGCCGGGGTGGTCGATCCACTCCGGCGCCGGCACCGGGCGCTACGCCTTCATCTGGGCCATGGCCGGCGACAACATGAGCTTCACCGACATGGACAAGGTGCCGATGGAAGCGCTGCGATGACCTCGTTCGACCTCAGCGGCCGCTGGGCGATCGTCACCGGCGCCAATACCGGCATCGGCCAGGCCATCGCCGTCGGCCTTGCCCGCGCCGGTGCCGATATCGTCGGCGTCGGCCGGTCGGACATGCACGCGACCGAAACCGAGGTAACGGCCCTCGGTCGCACCTTCCTGTCCATCAGCGCCGATCTTTCAAAGATTGACGAGGCTGCCAAAGTCGTCGAACGGGCGCTGGCAGCGGGCGCGACACCCGATATCCTCGTCAACAATGCCGGCATCATCCGCCGCGCCGATGCGCTGGACTTTTCCGAAGAAGACTGGGATGCCGTGCTCGACACCAACCTGAAATCGGTGTTTTTCCTCTGCCAGGCCTTTGCGAAAGCGGCGATTGCGGCCGGGCGCGATGCCAGGATCATCAACGTCGCCTCGTTGCTGTCCTTCCAGGGCGGCATCCGCGTGCCGTCCTATACGGCTGCCAAGAGCGGCCTTGCGGGGCTGACCAAGCTTATGGCAAACGAATGGGCGGCACGCGGCATCAACGTCAACGCCATAGCCCCGGGTTATGTCGAGACCAACAATACCGCAGCGCTTCGGGCCGATGCCGAGCGCAGCGCCGATATTCTCAAACGCATCCCGGCCGGACGCTGGGCGCGGGCGGACGACATGGCGGGTGCCGCAGTCTTTCTTGCATCACCGGCCGCAGATTATGTGCATGGCGTCATCCTGCCGGTGGACGGCGGATGGCTGGCACGCTGAAAGGACAGAAGATGCAATCCAACCATACCCTGCCCGAAGACACCGCCTGGACGGAGGTTTCTCCCGGCAATCGCCGCGCCGTCCTCAGCCATCGCCCGGAAATGATGCTCGTCGCCTTCAGCTTCGACGAAGGCGCCATCGGCGCCCTGCATTCGCACCCGCACACGCAGGTGAGTTATGTCGCCGAGGGCAGTTTCGACGTCACGATCGACGGCGTGACCACCCGGCTCGACGCCGGCAGCAGCTTCATCGTTGCCCCCAATCTCGTCCACGGCGTGGTCGCCCGCAGCAAGGGGTTGCTGATCGACACGTTCACGCCGCGCCGCGACGACTTCCTGTAATGCGAGACAGGCGCAGGCTCACCTCATGGTTAGCCTACACTTACACAAAAACCCTTTGTCAAAGCCGGACGACATGGATCGGATGTCGTCCCGGCTGCTGCTGGTCGCCTGCCCGGTGCTCATCCGCCAAGCAATCTTCCGGCCTACGGCACGGCGTAGACCAGGCGCAATTTCATACACCGCCGGCCATGTCCTTTCTGCGGCTGCATGACTCTAGGCGTTCTCCTGCTTCCCCTGACCAACAGTTCCGGAACACAGATCGGTGTCATCGCCGTATCTTCCGATTTCAGCGCGTCGCGGGCAGCCGCAGGCCGTTCCCTTGTCTGGCAAGCGCTTATCGCTTCCTTCTCGATCGTGCTGCTGATTGGAATGGCGATCATCGTCATGCGCGGCCTGCTGATCCGGCCGCTTCAGGTTCTGAGCGACCGTTTCGAGGCCATCACCACGAACCAGACGCTGACATCGATAGAGGGCGTCGATCGTTTCCCGGCGGAGCTTCAGGTGTTCGCCCGGATCTATGAGCGCATTCGTTTGCGCCGGGAGACGGCGGCGCTCTCCGCAAACTGACGGTCAGGAGAAGGCCGCGTGTTTTCCGATCGGTTTTACCCAGCCACGTCCGATGCCAAGAAGGGTACTCATCATCCGAGTATCCCCGCTTTATCGCCGCTGCGCCGAGGCGTACATCAGGAATCCTGATCGCATTCGACGATTTCGCAGACCTGGTCTTCGTTCGTCCGGGTCGCGCATTCGTTCAACGCACGCTCCCGGGCGCTGTTTTCATCTCCGTACTCGTAGCTGTAACCGTAGGTGCCCTGCTCAGACACGGCGATGCAGCCCCATGCCGACGCAGAGGTGGTTGTGGTGGCGAGTGCGGCCGCGATGGCAAGAGCTGCCAACGACGAACGAGCCAAAAAATTCATTGGAGTTCCCCTAAGATGCAGGCGCGACATGCGCCGCAAGCCACTATCGGCATATCAGGCGACCTTGCAACAGGCGCCTGTCCGGAGGACAAAAAAAGCTCACTTGTAAGTGCGGTCCGTCACATAAGTCGACCGACCAAAGGCTTGTGTCCGGCGTTTTTACCGCGTCATGACATAGTCGGTGGCCAACAGATCGGCGTCGCATCGGAAACGGGCGTTGCCGGCGCGGCCATGGAAGCGAAGGCGGAACAGGCCGTCCAGTTCGGCGGGCCGGGCGACGGCTTCCGGCATCGCCGTACCGTCGAAATAGAAAAGGTTCGACATGGTGGTCGATTCCATGCCGGGCTGCAACTTGCCGGTCGCCGGATCGACGCCGGCAAAACTGCGCATCGCCGCCATGGCCTGGCGGCAGGCTTCGTCGGGCGTGGCGCCCTCGTCGATTTTCTCCACCTTCACCAGGTTCAGGAGGATCGTTTCCGTCTTGGCATCATAGATGACGGTTGCGATTTCCCCGACCTTGCCGCTGAGCGGGGCGACAAAATCGGCGTAAACTTCCCCGGACTCCTTCGAGAAGGCATAGCGGAAATCCTGGCGCAACACCGAAAGTCCGTAGGTGAGGACGGAGACCGGTGTCTGCTTCAACACCTCCATCGCCGCCTTTGCCCCGTCCTGCGCCCCGGCTTCCAGCGGCACGCAAACGAGAGATACCGCAAGCCATGCGACTGCCTTGCCTGAACGTGCCGGTCCCATGTGCAGTTCCTCCTCGCCGATATCGACGGTTGCCGCGCGATGCTGCCTCGCATTGTGCTGCTTGACGGCAGAAGAAATCAATCCTCCCGCCGGAACGGGCAGCATGCAGGGTGACGATTCCCGGCCTGGCGCGGGAAATGCAGGTCTTTGCCGGGCAGCGGCCGCCCGTCGATCACGTTGCGAATTTCGGGCCCCGGTATGTTTCGAAATTTCCGCAGACGCTGATCGATTGTCCGGAGATGTGACGCCCCATGTCGGATGCCAGGAATGCAGCCATGTCGGCGATTTCCCTCATGCTCACCATCGCGTGCATGGAGATGTTGTGCAGGAAAAACGGCATGAATTCCTCAAGCGACATGCCGCGGGCCGCCGCCTGCTCGCTCATCACCCTCTGCCCGCGCGGCCCGTCCACCAGGCCGGGGAGGATGGCGTTGACGCGAACATTGATCTCGCCGAGTTCGACGGCAAGCACGTCGGTCAGGCCGCGCACGGCATATTTGGAGGTCGAATAGGGCGCCCGCATCGGCATGCCGACGCGCCCGGCGACCGACGACAGATTGACGATGCAGCCGCCGCCTGCCTGCCTGAACAACGGCACGGCCTTGCGCACCATATAGAACTGGCCGGTGACGTTGACCGCCATCGTCTCGTCCCATTCCTCGTCGGTCACATCCTCGACATGCTTGGTCGGACCGGAAATGCCGGCATTGTTGACCAGGATATCGAGCCGGCCGAACCGGGCGGAGAAGGCGTCGTAGAGGTTGGCGACATCCCCGGAGTTCGAGACGTCCGCCTTGAGCACCAGCGCGTCGGGCAGCGCCTTCTCGACATCGGCAAGCGCCCCGTCGGCGACGTCGCAGAGGCACACCGAGGCGCCGAGCTCGGTAAATCGTTCCGCCGTGACACGGCCGATGCCCGAAGCCCCGGCGGTGATGATAGCGGTCTTTCCAGTGAGATCCATCTTGATGCTCCAGACGTTTTCTCGGAGCAGCCGGATGCGCTGCCCGATCAAAGCATGATTTCGGGTGTCGGATATTGCGATTTCAACGGTTCGGGACGGGACCGGTTCAGAACCGATCCGTGCCGCCTGCGCGATGCTTTCAGCGCGGGCAGAAACCGACCGGGCGGATCGGCGAACCGGAACCCTCGTCGATATGCAACGGCATCGCCAGGAACAGCGAGCGCGGCGTCAGATCTTCGAGGTTCGTCAGCATCTCGATGATCAGGATATCGTGCGGCAGCCAGCTTTTCATGTGGCCGGGATTGTTCTGCGGCACACCGTCGACGATCGCCGTCTCGGCCGCGACCGTATCCGTCGCAACAGCCCGCACCTTGCGTTCGCGGAAGAACTCGCAGGCATCCTCTGACATGCCGGGGGCATTGAGCACGTACCATTGCGCCTGGCCGTCGGTGCGCCAGTAACGCTTCATCCAGCCATAATTGACGATGGCGATCTCGCCCTCACCGACCTTCAACCCCGATTTCTCTTCATAGCCGCGCAGCATGTCGGCCGTCACGAGATCGCCCGGCTTCAGGTCGCGGTCGCTGAAATCGTAGAGGACGGCCGCCGCGAACAGGTGGTCGGCGGCAAACGTGTCGATGGTCCGGTCCATACGATCGGGCAGCATGTGCGCCGGTGCGTCGACATGGGCGCCGGTGTGCTCGGCCATCATGATCGCCTGGCAATAATAGCCGTCGTGTTCGTGGGTGACGGCCTTGTCGATCGTCAGATGCGGGTGTGTCGGCCAGCGCGGTATGCCGCGTTCCAGCTTCGGCGCGAGATCGACCATCCGCATGCCGCCCAGGGCCTGCAGGACAGCGTCGATCGGCCCAACGTTGCCATTGTTCATGAGTGCCTCCAATTTTTTTAACAGGTTCCCGTCACCGCGACGTGCGCAGTCCTCAACTCCGAGGCGTCGGCAATGTCAGGAAGTCCTCTCCTCCAAGACCCGAATTGTAATCACATCCCGCCCCGCTTCGTCAACGGACGAAATTATTGATCTGTGATCACAGTGGAGTTGACATCTTTTTGCGCGTGACCAATCCTGTGGCTGGAGGTGTGACCGGGGCTGGAGGGCCGCGGTGACGCACGACTTTGAAAAAGGGAGAGGACTGATCGTGGTTGATATTCGATTACTCGTCGACAGCAAGAATCATTTGGGAGAAGGCCCGCTTTGGGACGTGGAGGAGCAGCGGCTCTACTGGATCGACAGTTCCGCCGCCGAAATCTGGACCTGCAAGGAAGATGGCAGCGATGTCCGCCTGCATTACGTCCCGTCGCATATCGGTTCGATGGCGTTGCGTGAAAAGGGCGGCGCCGTGCTGGCGCTGGCCAACGGCTTCAGCCTCTACGAATTCAAGACCCAGCGCCTGACGCATATCGGCGATCCGGAGGCGGACGAGCCGGAAAACCGTCTGAACGACGGCAAGGTCGACCGGCGCGGCCGCTTCGTCGCGGGCTACATGTCCTATGACCACGATCGCCAGGATGCCAACCGCGGCCAGCGGCCGGTTCGCAACTCGGCGCTTTACCGCCTCGATCCCGACCTGACGATCCACCGGCTGGACAGCGGCATCAAGTGCTCCAACGGCCCCTGCTGGAGCCCCGACAACAAGACCTTCTACTTCTGCGATTCCTACGACGACAAAATGTATGCCTATGACTACGACATCGAAACGGGCAATGTTTCCAACAAGCGCCTGTTCCTGTCGAATGCCGACTATCCCGGCACGTTCGACGGCTCGACGGTCGATTCCGAAGGCTACATCTGGAATGCCCACGTCTTCGGCGGCCGCATCATCCGTTATGCGCCGGACGGCCGCATCGATCGCGAAATCGAGTTCCCGGTTCGCAACCTGACCAGCGTCATGTTCGGCGGCAAGGACCTCGACATCATGTACGTGACCAGCATGGGGCGTCCGATGAAAGGCGTTCCGCAGAAGGAAGCCTCCGCCGGCGGCCTTTTTGCCGTCTACGGCCTCGGGGTCAAGGGATTGCCGGAGCCGCGCTTCGGCGGCTGACGGCAGCCGGTGGTTTGGGACATGGGGGCATCGCGAAAGTTGCCCCCTTACCGCTCACTCGAGGGAACTGAGAACGGCGGGCTGTGGGTCGCTGGCGCCATTGGCAAGATGGTGGTTCTTGAACCAGCGGGCCATGGCCCAGATGTCGAGCGCCAGGCCTTGCGACGCCTTGCGGCCGTCCCGCATCCGTATGGCCGCGATGATCCGCGAATGGATCGTAATCCCCATCGAGAAAGGAACGGACGAGCCCTTTCGATAGGCCATTCCGAGATAAGGGCCGGTGCGCAGCCACAGATTGCTGATGATTTCCAGCAATTGCGGCATGTCGGCAGCCTCATAGATGGCGAAGTGAAACCGCTTGTTGGCCTCGAGGACGTCCTCGGTAAAGCCGGAGGCGATCGCCATCTGCATTTCGGCGTTGATGGCATCGAGCGTGTCGGCAAGCGAGGCCGGTCCATATTTCGCGGCACGGTCCGTCGCCATGCCTTCTATGGACATGCGGATGCGGGTCAGTTCGGTGAACGCCTCCAGCGCAAACGGCGCGACGGTGACACTGCGGCTCGGCAATTGAACAAGCGCCTTTTCGGCGACAAGCCGCTGCAGCGCTTCGCGGACCGGCATCGCGCTCGTGCCGAGTGCTGCGGCAATGTTGCGGATGGTTACGGTTTCCCCCGCCGCAAAGCGGCCCTGGTAAAGCGCGTCGCGAAGCTGCTGGTAGACGCGCTCCTGCAAGGTCCTGATATCGAGAGGCGATAGTTTTTCTATCATTCATTTCCATCCGTGGCGGATCAGCCGATGTCGTCAACACCGAGCACCGATCCAATCGAAGGGGCCAAACGCTTCGCCCCTATCTGCGATGTCGCGCATCGCAGTTCAATGCACCTCAAATTTATGAAAACGCAAGACCCAATTTCATCAGAGTTATCTGTGATCACACATCAACGATTAATTATTGACTGCCCAGAGCTTTTGTGGCTCATCTTAAAACCGGCCGTGGAGGCGGCTGGGGAGAAGGGCGCCAACGACAAAGGCGCCGGGAGGTTCATTCAGATCGCATTGCCCGCTTTGGCCCCCGGCCAAGGTGCGGGATTGACTTTGTCTGATCGCGGCTTGCCCGCGACCTTCCGGCTTTCGTCGTTCCGGTCGCCCCGAGGTTGCCGGTTATTCGGCTGACGGTCTGTGCTGCGCATCGCGGCCAGTCAAAAGGGAGAGAGATGAAATGATATCGACCATACGTAAACTGGCATTTGGCGCTCTGGCGGCTCTCGCCGGCACCGCGCTTGTTGCACCCGCCGTGCAGGCGCAGGAAAAATTCAAGGTCTTCCTGAGCATGAGCTACATCGGCAATGACTGGCAGGCCGAAGCCGCCAACATGCTGAAGGCGCTGGCCGTTCACAGCAGCATGATCGACAAGGTCGATCTGCAGGTGCAGGTGGCGGGCCCGAGCGCCCAGAAGCAGATCCAGCAGATCAACGCCATGGTTCGCGCCGGCGCCAAGGCGATCATCGTCTATCCGATTTCGCCCACGGCCCTGAACGGCGCCGTCAAGAACGCCTGCGAGAAAGGCGTCGTCGTCGTCGCCTACGATTCGATCATCACCGAACCCTGCGCCTACAACGTTCACATCGACCAGAAGCAGTGGGGCATCAAGTCGGCTGAATGGCTGGTCGGCAAGCTCGGCGGCAAGGGCAAGGTCGTGATGATCAACGGCGTGCCGGGCACGACCGTCGATACGCTGCGCATCGAAGGCGCCAAGGAAGTCTTCGCCAAGAACCCCGGCATCGAAGTCGTTGCCGAAGCGAACGGCATGTGGAGCCAGGCCGTCGGCCGCACGGAACTCTCGAAGATCCTCGCGACCCGTCCGTGGGACCAGATCGATGGCATCTGGATGCAGGCCGGTTGCTACACCGCCAACTCCATGCAGAGCGAAGCCGGCATCGCCGATGACAAGCTGCGTCCCTGCGCCGGCGAGGCATCGAACGGCGGCCGCATCCAGATGTTGCCTGTCGGCACCGAAGTCGACGGCGCGAACGGCACGTACCGGCCGATGGGCGCACCGCGCTGGTCTTCCGGTTCGCAGAACTTCACCGGCGCGCTGGCTCTGAAGCTCGCCGTCGCCAAGCTCGAAGGCAAGGAAATCCCGGCGCTCACCGACGTTGCGCAGAACATCGTCACCAACGAGAACATCAAGCTCTGCAAGGAAGGCAGCTGGGCCGAAATGAAGGACGGCTGCAACGTCTTCCAGCCGGCGATCATTCCGAACCCGGGCTGGTTCGCTTCGATCTACTCGGCCGAAACGCCGGAAGTCGGCCTGAACGCCGCCCTCGTCGGCCAGCCTGAAGACTGAGACCCATCTTGGCAAGCGGCAGCCCGCCCGACAGCGGGCTGCCGACCCCCGACCAGCATTCTGGGCTACTTTTATCATGACACATGACATTCCGGCGATCCGGGTTTCGCAGATCCGCAAGATCTATGGTGCGACGACCGCACTCGACGACGTTTCGTTTTCCATCAAGCCCGGCACGGTCCATGCACTTCTCGGCGAGAATGGCGCCGGCAAGTCGACGATCGTCAAGCTGCTTTCGGGCCTCGTTTCGCCCGATGTCGGCAGCATCGAGGTCTTCGGGCAGCCGGTGCAACTGAGTTCGCCGCGCGACGCCCACAGGCTGGGCATCCAGACGGCGTTCCAGGAGATGACGCTGGTCCGCAATCTCACCGTTCTCGACAATATCCTCATTCCCGAAGCACCGGTCGGCCTGACCGGCATGATGAACCGCAAGCGCGCCCGCCAGGAGGTCACCGCCCATTTCCGCGACATGGACCTGCACTCGGTCGATCTGGACGACGAGATCGGCGATCTCGATCTGGCAGTGCGCCAGAAGATCGAAATCGCCCGCGCCGTTTTCCGCCAGCCGAAAATCCTGCTTCTGGACGAGCCGACGTCGGCCTTGTCGGGGCCGGATGTCGACTGGCTCGGCAGGGTCATCCGCCGCCTGAAGCAGAAAGGCACGACGATCGTCTTCATCTCGCACCGGCTGCGCGAAGTGCGCGACTTCTGTGACGAACTGACCATCCTTCGTGGCGGCAAGCACGTCGCCTCCGGCGACGTCGCCGACTATGACGACGGTGCCGTGGTGCGCATGATTGCCGGCAAATCGCTCATTCATTCGTTCCCGCCGCGTACCGAACAGCGCCATACGATCGGCGAGGAAGTGTTGCGCGCCGAAAACATCGGCACCGAGGGCAAGCTCGTCGATGCGTCGTTCACGCTCAAGGAGGGAGAGATCCTCGGCGTCGCCGGCCTGCAGGGCATGGGCCAGCTCGACCTGTTCCTGTCGATCTTCGGCATCGTTCCGCTCAGCCGCGGTAGTTTGTTCGTCGATGGCAAGCACGTAGCGATCGCTTCGCCGCAGGACGCGATCTCGGCGCGCATCGGCATCAGTCTCGTTCCCGAAGACCGCAAGACCGAAGGCCTGTTCCTGAAGCTCAACGGCAAGCACAATGCAACGATCCCGATCATCGACCGGTTCGTCCGCCACGGCCTGATCGACAAGGCACTGGAAACGGATGCCGTTGAACAGATCTTCAGACGCGTCGAAGTCGATGGCCGCGCCCTGTGGTCGCGCGCCGACGCCTTCTCCGGCGGCAACCAGCAGAAGATCGCCATTGCAAAATGGCTGCTGTCGGAAAGCCATATCCTCATGGTCTACGATCCGACCCGCGGCATCGACGTCGGCACCAAGAACGAGCTCTACCAGCTGCTGCGCGGCTATGCCGAAGCGGGCGGCGCGGTGATCTTCTATTCGACCGAGGTGCCGGAACTGGTTCACCTCGCCGACCGGGTGATGGTGTTCTACGCCGGCGAGGTCGGCGCCGAACTGTCCGGCAGCGATCTCACCGAGGAAAACATCCTGAGTGCCGCACTGGGCACCAGCAACAAGGCGACGGCGGCATGATGGCCTATTCCGAAGACTCCCGGGAGATCAAGACGTCCATGGCAATGCCGTCGCTGCGCCTCGGCCGCCATCGTGGCCTTATCACCGCCACCATTGCCTTCATCGTTCTGATGTTCGTCGTCTCCGGCCTCAGCGACGTACCGCTCGGCTATTACGACATCTCGCAGATGGCGACGAGCGGCGCGACGCTGGCGATCGTCGCCATGGGCCAGACGCTGGTGATCCTGTCCGGCGGGTTCGACCTGTCGGCGGCGGCCGTCGTGTCGCTCGTCAACGTCGTGCTCGCCAGCATGCCGGAGCCGATCGCCACCTCGCCGGCGCTGATGGCACTGGTCGGCATCGCCATCGGCATGGCCGTCGGCGCCTTCAACGGCTTCTTCATCGCCATATTGCGGTTGCAGGCAATCGTCGTGACGCTGTCGACGATGTTCATCCTGATGGGTATCTCGCTGCTGGTGATGGACAAGCCCGGCGGCATGATCGACGCCTCGCTTTCCGATCTCCTGCTCGGAGACCTCGTCACCGACTGGGTGCCGATGTCGGTGGCGCTGATCTTTGCCCTCCTGCTCTTCTGGTACTGGCTGAAGCGCACCAAGCTCGGGCTGGCGATCTATGCGATCGGCGGCGATTTCGACAGCGCCCGCTCGGCCGGCATCTCGACGCGCCTCGTGCAGTTCCTCGTCTATGTCATTGCCGGCGCCTTCTACGGGCTGGCTGGCGTCTTCATCAGCGCCCAGACCGGCGCGGGCGATCCGCTGGTCGGCAATCCGATGCTGCTGCAGATGTTCGCGGCCGTTGTCGTCGGCGGCACGCTGCTCGGCGGCGGTCGCGGCGGGCTGACGGGATCGGTGGTCGGCGCCTATGTGCTGATGGTGATCGTCAACATCCTGCTCGTGCTCAACGTTTCGGCCTATTTCTCGACGGTCGCCGAAAGCACCATCCTGCTGCTCGCGGTGCTCAGCGCCTCGCTGCACCGCAAGTCGGTGCTGTTCAAGAACCTGCGCCAGTTGGGCGGCCGGTGGGCGGCACGGCGGGAGGGCATCCTGCCGTCGCAGGTGCTGATCAACCCGAAAAAGCTGGTGCTGCCGAAATCCGGCAAGGCGGAGGAGACGGCAATCCCTACGAAAGCCGATCCCGGCTATCTGGTGCGCCATGCGGAAACCATCCGTTATGCGCTGCCTGCCTATATCTGTTTCGTTCTCGTGCTGATCGCGACGCAATTCGTCCTCGGCAATACGCTTCTCAACCTGAACTACTACAATTCGCTGATCGTGCTGTCGTCCTTTCTGCTGATCCTCGCGCTCGGCCAGGGCACCGTGATCCTGACCGGCGGCCTCGATCTTTCGATACCGTGGACCATCGGCGTCTGCGGCATCCTGCTCGCCGGCATGGTCAGCGGCTCGAACGTCGCTCTCGTCTACGCCGTTCCGCTGGTGCTCGCGGTCGGACTGCTGATCGGCTTCCTCAACGGCTTCGGCATCGTCGCACTCGGACTGTCGCCGATCGTCATGACGCTCGCCATGAACGGCATCCTGCAGGGCGTGGCACTCGTCTATTCCGGCGGCACGCCGGACGGTTTTGCAGCACCTCTGCTGCGGGAATTCATGACCGCGCGCTTTGCCGGCATCACTCCGGTCGTCCCCTTCATCGTCTGCTTCGTCGTCGTCGCCATCCTGCTGCTCGGCCGCACCGCCTTCGGCCGGCGTGTCTACGCCATGGGCAACAGCGAGCGGGCGGCGGAGCTTTCCGGCATTCCGGTCAAGCGGACGACGATCAAGGTCTACATGCTATCCGGCTTCTGCGCCGCACTCGTCGGCATCCTGCTCACCGGCTTTTCCGGCCAGGCGAGCCTCGGCATGGGCGACGAATATCTGCTGCCGTCGATTGCCGTGGTCGTCGTCGGCGGCGCGCTGATCACCGGCGGCCGCGGCTCCTATGTCGGCATGGTCGGCGGCGTCATCCTGCTGACGGCGCTGCAGACGCTGCTGGCCGGCACGATCATCCCGTCCTCCGCGCGCTCCATCCTCTACGGACTGGTGATCCTCGGCGCCATCATCGCGCTCCGCGACCGCAAGAACTGAACAGGCTCCTGCGCCGCCACATCTTATGAAAAATCGAAAGGAATGACGATGTCACGAGTTGCGATCATTGGTACAGGCTTCATCGGCCGTGCCTGGGCGATCAGTTTTGCGCGCGCCGGGCACGATGTGGCGCTCTGGGACCAGGCACCGGACGCACCGACCCAGGCCCGCGACTATATTGCCGGCCTGCTGCCCGATCTCGCCGCCAACGACCTTCTGAACGGCCACAGCCAGGACGCCGTGCTGCAGCGCCTGCGTGTCACAACGGACATCGACGACGCGCTCGATGGCGTGATACACATCCAGGAGAACACGCCGGAAAAGCTCGAGATCAAGATGAAGGTCTTCTCGATGCTGGACGAGAAGGCACCGAAGGATGCGATCATCGCCAGTTCGACCTCGGCGCTGCTGCCCTCGGCCTTCACCGCCCATGTCGAAGGCCGGCACCGCTGCCTCGTCGTGCATCCGATCAATCCGCCCTATCTCGTTCCCGCCGCCGAACTGGTGCCGGCACCCTGGACCAGCCCGGAGACCGTCGAGCGCACCGCCGCCCTCTTCCGCTCGATCGGCCAGGCGCCGCTGATGATGAAGAAAGAAATCGACGGCTTCATCATGAACCGCCTGCAGGGCGCGCTGCTCGAAGAAGCCTTCCGGCTGGTCGAAGACGGCTACGCCTCGGTGGAGGACGTCGATATCGGCATCCGCGACGGGCTGGCGCTGCGCTGGTCGTTCATGGGTCCATTCGAGACCATCGATCTCAATGCCCCGTCCGGCATCCGCGACTATGTCGAGCGTTACGAAGGCATCTATTCGGGCCTGTGGCCGAGCACGCAGCGCCGCGCCGAATGGGGCGGGCCGGTTCTCGACCAGATCGAGCGCGACCGCCGCGAACGGGTGCCGGCGGAGAAGCTTAAAGAGCGCCAGGAGTGGCGCGACCGCCGCCTGATGGCGCTGATCGCCCACAAGCGCGAAGCCAGCCGCAAGATCGGCTCCTGAACCGAACGATTGACAGACGAGGAAACACTGCCATGGCAAAAGCCGCACGCAAAGTCATCATCACCTGCGCCGTCACCGGCGCGATCCACACGCCGTCGATGTCGCCCTACCTGCCGATCACGCCGGAAGAGATCATTAAGGATGCGCTCGGCGCCGCCGAGGCGGGTGCGGCGATCCTGCACCTGCACGCCCGCAATCCCGAGAACGGCAAACCCGACCAGACGCCGGAAGCCTTCATGAAGTTCCTGCCGCAGATCAAGCAGGCGACCAATGCGGCGATCAACCTCACCAGCGGCGGCAGCCCCTACATGAAGGTCGAGGAACGTGTATTGCCGGCGCAGATGCTCAAGCCGGAGGTCGCATCCCTGAACATGGGCTCGATCAATTTCGGGCTTTTCCATCTGCTCGACAAATATACCGAGTTCAAGCACGACTGGGAAAAGCCGCATCTGGAAGCGACGCGCGATCTGGTATTCCGCAACTCGTTCAAGGACATCGAGTTCATTCTCAAGACCTGCTACGAGAACAACACGCGTTTCGAGTTCGAATGCTACGATATCGCGCATCTCTACAATCTCGCGCATTTCGCCGAGCGCGGCCTCGTCAAGCCGCCGTTCTTCGTACAGTCGGTCTTCGGAATCCTCGGCGGCATCGGCACACATCCGGAAGACGTGCAGCATATGAAGCGCACCGCGGACCGGCTGTTCGGCGATGATTACCGCTGGTCGGTACTCGGCGCCGGCGCCAGCCAGTTGCGCATCGCCGCGCAGGCGGCGGCGCTTGGCGGCAACGTCCGCGTCGGACTGGAGGATTCGCTATGGGCCGGCCGCGGCAAGCTCGCAACATCGAGCGCCGACCAGGTCAGGCTGGTGCGTCAGATGATCGAAGGCCTCGGCCTCGAAATCGCCTCGCCGGACGAGGCGCGCGAGATCCTCTCGCTGAAGGGAGCCGACAAGGTCGCGTTTTAGCCGCACGGCAAGCTACACAGAGCACGCGGCAAAAAACCGACGGTCGGCAGTCCGTCGCCAGGAATCCGCATCGCCATCGTTTAAGGGCGCCTCTGCGGGGCGCCCTTGACTCGACGAGATCCGCCCAAAGCAGTCTCATCAAGCTCGATGGAATACATTGAGGGCATTGCCATCGAGCGCGCTCCAAGCGAATCCCGAAAGGCCAAGCAAGCGGATCGTCCATCTTTCCGACCTTCTCTGAGGACATCGGTGTCACAACGCGAACATATCGGCTACCCGCGATAGCGACCTTCGTTCATATCTTTCGGATCGTAGTTCAATGACCACTCCTTTTCCGGTCCTTTCTGGCCCGGGGGTATCTTGTTGGCAGTGGCGTCATCCGACCCGGTTACAACCGTAGGCTTTGCGCTCGCGACGCCGTCATGGGTTTTGCCCTTGAGCGGTTTTGCAAACTGCCCTTTGGCATCCTCATGGATTTGCTGCTTGGCGGTTTCGGTATTCGAGCGAGCGACCATCACGCGTCACCTTTTGTCTTCAGCGCGTCGGAAAGATTTCGCTTCCGTGGATCTTTAAGATTTTCGCCTGCTGCATCGCGGTCATGATCTGGATCATCTTTTGCAGGAAGGTAGCCGCGCGGCGTGTTCTCTTGTGGACCTTCCCAACGTGGTGACTGGTCTGTCGTGCCGGCTGCTCCGTCTCTCGGGCTAGTGATACCCATCGTTTTTCTCCTTCTTGGCTTGATCCGAACCCAACAAGGATGAGGGCCTATGGTTCCAATCATCTGTCTGCTCTCCCCCGAAGCAAGGAACAAAGGCAGCGATTTTCAGCAGATTAAATTAGTTGAATGACATGTGGGTCGGGAGTGGCAGGATACCTGAAACGGAGGTATCGCGTGACTGAATCAATCAAACGCCCAAGGATATCAACGACGACAGAGGGTCGTAGAGATGCCGCTGAAATTACTACGGTAGTCGCCCTGGAATGCATAGACATCGAGAAAAAGGCTCGCGAGGAAAAGACAGCTCGCCTCCGTGCCCTGCGTGAACAGGCGCTTGCAGGGCCTAAGCAGACTTAGTCTGCTATCCGGGCATAAGGCTCGCAGACTGCTAATCTTGCATCGGCGCTTGGCTCAAAAAGCGGAACTATCCGGCGCTCCTATCGTTTTGCGATGAAGTTCAACTTGAAGGGAGATGACGATGGCGAACAGTGTCACGAATGAACGAAGCGCTTCCGGCGAAACGCTTGGTACGCGCTTCGGACACTCCGTTGAGAGCCAGGCGCAACAGAAGGATTCAATGAAACTCGCAGCGCCGGGGGAGACGGGAGAGACGCTGAATATATACCGTTTGGTGCCGGTCGCTGCATCAACCGACCCTCGTTGGGATAATTCCCCAGGCTCAGGGGAGCTTATTGTCGCGGCGCGAACAACGGGCGATGCTCGCATAGTTGCCGCCGGCCGTGAACTCGATTTTATGGATATTGACGCGGCGCCGGCTGAGGATGTCACGACCGTCGATGCCAGTGCGTTTCGAGACGAAAAGCTCTACACAGTGATCGAGATTGAAAGAGACCGCACCGACCTACAGCGTGGTGTGATCGAAGGCGTTGTGCGCGTCGACAATATCACGCCAGCCAAGATTTGAGATTGAAAGTGCCGGCACCGCAGCGCTATCGCCATGCGCGGCTCTGCTGCTTCTCTTTAGACGGTGTCCAATTTGAGCCTGAGTAAGCCAGCATCGCGGTTCTGCACCATCGATGAGGAGCCGGCCTTGACGCATCGTCGACCTCATCTAGCTTGAGTCAAGCAGTCTGATCCTCTGCTTGCGCCCGCCTCAAGCCGGGCGCATTTTTTTATCCACATTGCACCACGTCGGGGAACGCCGGAGACTTTTCGCTCCATTTTTTGCAACAGCAGCGGCGGCTACCGGAAAAGTTCGATGAGTTTGTCTGTCGAAGCGTTGGCAATCTGGAGCGCCTGGATACCCAGTTGCTGCTGGGTCTGCAGTGCTTTCAATCGCGTAGACTCTTCATCCATATCGGCATCGACCAAACGGCCAATCCCCTTGCTGCTGGTGTCTATTCGGTCTTGGACGAATTCTGCAGACATTTTCAAGTTCTTCAATGTCGCGCCAACTGCGGTCATGCCATCGCGAATTTTACTAATCTTCACATCCATTTCATTCAGAACGATGTCGAAGTAGTGCGATAGGGGCTTGGAATTCAGCGCTGGCGTATTGTTGTAGTTGTAGAACCCGTTTCGCAGCACGTATTTATCCGGATGGCGTATCACGCTGTCAGTTCCGGCATCGTACACGTTGCCTAGAATTTCGTAGGTCACAAAATCTATCTTGCCGTCCAGCATACCTTGTTGCTCAGAACCGGGGTCGCCGACATAAACGTCGACTTTGCGGTTGTAGTTGATCAACACTGTGTCCCTAAAATCAACTGTTGTCGTCAAAATTTGCGACCCCGCGAGCCCTGTGACGAACTCGATCGATCCAGTCGGCGGATTCTTTCCATTCAACTCATTTTTCAAAAGATTGACGCCTGCAAAACTCGAAGAGTCTATCGCTAACGCGATATCGTCTAGAAGCGACCTCAAGCGACGGTCAATTTTGCCGAGGTTTGTCGCATCGTAAATCCGGTCATCATCGACATCATGCCACGTCGTACTTGTTTTGGCAGTTCCTTCATTCGCGGCCATCACCATCAGGTTTCGCGCTTCAACCATGTAGTCGTAAACCGTTTGCATTCCAGCATAGGCGGTGTCGAGGATACCCTGACCAAGGCCGATGCTGTCCGCGACGGCGGAAATCGCTCTCGTGTCTGCCCTCATCGTGGTTGCGATCGACCAGTAAGCTGCGTTGTCGCTAGCGGTAGAAATTCGAAGCCCAGTTGAAATTCTGCTCTGAGTGCCGGCCAATGAACTGTTGATCGATCTGAGTGTGTCGAGCGTTGAAATTGCGCCGCGGTTCGTCAAGATTGAAGACATACAATGGCCCGCAAGTTATTGTTTTTCGACCACAATGGGCCTTAAAAATCCTAGCTGAACCTATGAATGCATGGTTAATGACCGGTTAACCATCGGCCCGAAAAGTTGCATCCATCTTGAGCATGCGCTTCACTTACTCCGATGTTGCTCGCGCAGTCCGGAACGGCTCCAGTTCGCGTCCGCCATCTGATAATACAGATGATTTACAGTTCAATCGACAGGCGGCGAGCCTGACAAAGCCTGACCTCGTTTTGTGATCCGCACGGCCCCGCGGGCACTTCAGAAAACTTCAGGTTCTCGTATGCCGCACCTTATAAACCTGATGTCGCGCCTGCGATTTTCGAGCTTGTGGACAGAGCGGCCAGGACCAAGGTCGATATGTGCCGCCGGGGCATATTTAGCCGCCGGCAGGCCTACCAGGCTGGGCCAGCCCGACGGAATTCGTCGCCTTGGTTTTCCCCGACCTCTAGGCGGCAAGCATGTTGGTAAATGTTGGTATCAGGCAGGCGCAATGCCGGCGTGAAAGCTAGCCCGCGATGTTGTTAAATGTTGTGGTTCCCAGCCCCTGTTGAAGAATGTTGAAACTCGCAGGGCAGTTCGCGCCACCGTGGGGCAAACCTCATCCCTGAGGCCTTCTTTGCCGTGCGCCACGGTGGCGCACGTAGGGCGCAGCCTGACATGCCGTACGGCAGAGATGGAAAAGGCCAGCCACACGGGCCGGCCTTCATTACGCGGGCGCCAGTACATCCGTGGTCGCCGACGTGGGGTAGGCGCAACGTATTGCCATATCAGCAGGCGTTCAACAATTATCTGACGGTCGACGCGGGGTAACAAGCAAGATTGTCGCCGTTATTTAAATTACTAACGCCCAATCCCCTTCATATCATGAAAAATAATACCGATTTTCAGTGATTTATGACGTGTCCTTGCCATTAAATTCCCTTAAGAACGCAGGATTCGATTATTTTTTTCGCAATAATCTAAATATTATCTAGTCAATTAAATATAACAAAACTGTTTGAAATTTTTTCCTTGCCATATAGTCTTTGAAAAATAGCATTAGAAAAAAGTAAATTTCCGGGAGGGAGTATTATGGCATCCATTCAGGGCATCTATCTGGCGCTATTCGGGAGGCCAGCGGATCCAGCAGGTTTGGCATTCTTCAACGGTGTTACCAACAACGGATCTGACTTGTCTGCGATATCGGGTCTTGCCGGCACGGCGGAATATCTCAATCGCTTTACTAATTTCGCCAACGATCAGATCGTCAACGCCCTGTTCAAGTCCATGTTCGGGCGGGATGCCGATGAAGCTGGATTGAAGTATTTCGTCGGTGAGTTGGAAGCGGGACGTCTATCGATCGAAAACATCGCTATCAACGTTCTTGACGGTGCGCTCAACGACGACAAGGCGACCGTCGAGAATAAGCTGACGGTCGCCAATCTGTTCACAACCAATCTCGATACTGATGAGGAGCAGGTGATCTATGGCGGCGACGCCGCTGCCGACTACGGTCGCCAGTTTCTCGCACCGATCACCAAGGACATCGCCACCATCCCCGACTTGGCGAATGTCAACGCATACATCGCCGCCATGCCGCAGCAACCCTCTGGCGCGCTGACGGTTCAACAGGTCCTGGATGGCGCCGCAAACGGCGGACATTACATCCTTGCGGATCGGCTCGACAAAATCGTGGCAAATCCTGACGTCATGAAGAATGCCGACAGCTATCAGCTGACGAATGCCACCGGTGGCGTCGGCGCCGTCACGGTGGAAGGCGCAAAGGTTCTGCTCGGGGCCAAGAATGCCACGAATTTCGATTTCAGCCTGGCGGATACGAGCACAGCCATAAAGTCTGCCTCGGCCACCATCATCACCGAAGCCGATACCATTGCCGTCATTGGCGCCAACACGGGGGAAACATTTGATTTCTCGGCCTTCACGAGAGGGGTCATCCTCAATGGCGGTGATGGCGTCGATGTGTTCAGAGGCACAGCATTCAACGATGTGTTCTACGGCAAAGGTGGAACGAACACTTATTATTCAAACGGCGGATCGGATACCTTTCGCCTTAGCGATAGTGGTACCGATACAATTTTCCTGACCGGCTCGGCCACGGGAGGGCTAGGCAAATCGGGACCTATTCATATCTACGGATGGGGCAATAACGACCAATTCGTGATCAGCAACTCCGATTTCTCAACGAATCTCGAAGGAAGTTGGACGGATGATGATCATCTTTTCCGTGGAACGACTTCATACACAAAAAACTCAGCCGGCAAGTTAGAATTCCAGGAAGCCATGCACACTTTTGGACTTGTGGAGTTTATCTCGTATGTGAGTACGGACATCACAAATGGCGCCGACTTCTTGCAGTCATTTCAAGAAGCATGTGGTGGAAATGCTCCAGCGAATACGGGGTTTGAAATGGGTGTGAAGTGGAAGGGCCTGTTTGCATTGAGCGACCCTGAAAACCTCATAGAAACGCGATACCTGTATTATGCGGATACGGGGTCGGATACAGCACTTGAAAACTCAGAAATAAAGCTTGTAGCGGTTATCCATGATACCGGAGAATTTCGCGCTCATAATGATTTCTTGGTTTAAGGCGGGGAGCTTGTATTTTCCCATCTTCATGTTGGCCTTTGCAAGGCTCGGCAGCGTGGATGTGCGCCAATGACGCTCACGGACTGGGGCCACGTTTTTCACGTTGGCCCCTTTCCCTATAGGCCTCCGCCCATATTTAAATCCTCACGCGTAATTTTTCGCGATTTAAGGAGCACTGCATGGCGACGGCGCACTGGTAAGCATTTTGATCACCTTCCTGGTTATCATCCTGGTGCTTTACCTCATTGGAATGTTGCCCGTCGGTATGCGGCGTCCACGCCCCATGGATTTTTCGGTTGCAGCGATCTGACGGCAATATCGGCCGTCAAATGAGCTCACCGAATAGTGCCTGACGAGTTCATTGTTAGGCCTTGACGCGGGCGGCGTAGGCCCATGGCATCAGAGCATCGATGTTTTTGGCGAGGTGGCCGTTCGCGAGGCGGGTGAAGAGGTCGCACAGGTAGGCGTAGGGCTCAACGCCGTTCATTTTACAAGTGCCGATCAGGCTGGCAAACCGGGCCCAATTGCGGCCCCCTTCATCGTGCCCGGCAAAGAGCGCATTGCGGCGGTTCATGGCCGGTCGGCGGATCGCGTTTTCCACGAGGTTGGAGTCGATATCGCCGTGGCCATCGTCCAGGAACAGCCGGAAGCCGTCCTGCCGCGTCAGCATATAGGCCAGGGCTTTTCCAAGGTCAGATTTGCGTGAGATGCGCTTGGCTTGCGCTGACAGCCAGGTGAAGAACGCGTCCACCAGCGGAAGGGACAGGTCCTGTCGAACTGCCCGGCGATGTTCGGGATCTGAGCCTCGGATACTGTCTTCGATGCAATACCGCCCGCCGCGGGGACCGGTGCAGTATGTGCCAGACCTGCAGCTGCAATCATTGCCGGCCGTAGGCTGCATGTCAGATGATCCAGAGCCGAGTCAACCCATGCCGCCCATGGTCGCTTGGCAGTCCTTCTTGCTTTTACTCACCGAGCCGTCACAGCAGATAAAAGTCTTCCCCTGGCAATGATCGATGCCACCCTTCTTTCCGCTGCAGGGCGTGTTTGCGCCGTTGGCAACTGAAACCCAAGCGAGAAAAATCGCGCTTGTAGCTGAAATCCAAATTCTCAAACTCGCCCCCTCCATGTCGCGAAGCCTATCGGAATAGGCGTTTCAAAATCGTATCCGCAACTTCAGAGAGCTTTCGGGACAACAATATGCGCATGGCCTGCGATGGCGACCAGCCGATGCAAATCAACCGTCTTCAAGCTGCGCTTTTTTGGGGTCGCTCCAAAGGGGCGCTTTTTCAGCGCCTATGTGCTATGCTCGCCATCGTATCAACCAGGGCGAATGCAGGATTTCCAAATGGCGAGACCGTCGACGTTTGCCGAGGAAATGACCGGCCTGATCTGCGAACCGCTGGCAGACGGTGAGAGCTTGCGGTCGATCTGTAGCCAGGAAGGCATGCCGTCGAAATCGATAGTGTTTCGGTGGCTTGCTGCCAATGAAGCATTCCGGGACCAATACGCGCGCGCACGCGAGGCCCAGGCAGATAGCTTCGTCGACGAAATCCTCGACATCGCCGACGACGGCCGAAACGACTGGATCGAGAAGCGGAATGCCGCTGGCGAGGTCATTGGCTGGCAGGAGAATGGCGAAGCGATCCGCCGGTCACAGCTTCGCATCGATGCCCGCAAATGGATGGCGTCAAAGATGCAGCCGAAGAAGTATGGGGACAAGCTGGATATCGATCACGGCGGATCGGTGCGATTCGACCGGATTGAGACGGTGATCATCGATCCGAAGCACCCGCGCCCGCCGAGCGCTTCCTAAGCCTTATCAGCCCAACATCTTTCAGCAGGCAAAGGCAATTCACCAAGCCTCGCACCGCGACCGAGAAGGTGGATAAAAGGGTGGATACGTTGCAAAAGAAATCGCTAAAATGGCACCATTTTCAATTGCTTGTGAAAAGAAAATGGTGCTGCCGAGTGGGATTGAACCACCGACCTCACCCTTACCAAGGGTGTGCTCTACCACTGAGCTACGGCAGCAGGCTTGTTTCGCGGCTCGTGAGCACTTCGTTGCAAGCGAGGCGGCTATTGCCACAGCTACGGATGAAGCGCAAGGCGCAAACGTCAAATAATTTTGCGTTTTGGCGGGAAAAGATGCGGTGGCCTTTTGAAAAGCCCGGATTTCCGTTATTCAGGCGGCATGAAAGAGAACAGGAAAAATTTCTCCCCGGTATCTGCCCGGCCCGGCATCGGCGAGATGACGACCACCGCTGATGGCGATGCCGGAGAATCGGGGCCGGAAGCGAAAATGCCGCAAAAAACCGGTGCCGACCTGCGTCGCGAGCGGGCTGCGGCCAAGCTTCGCGAAAATCTGCAGCGGCGAAAGCAGCAGTCCCGGGCGCGTCGCGCGGGTGCCGCGGATGAGGCGACAGGCCTGCCTGCCGCAAAATTGGACGAATCATCGTGATTCCTCACGCCGATTGAATTGTCGCCGCCGGGGATTTCGTCTAAGGACGCCCATCTTCACAAGGCATGGTCACCAGGGAAAGGCGGGCGGGGGCCCGTTGGGTATACTATATGGATCGTATCAGAATTATCGGCGGCAACCCGCTGAACGGCGTCATTCCGATTTCCGGAGCCAAGAATGCGGCCCTGCCGCTGATGATCGCCTCGCTCCTCACCAGTGATACGCTGACGCTCGAAAACGTGCCGCACCTGGCCGACGTCGAGCAGCTGGTCCGCATCCTCGGCAATCACGGCGTCGACATCGCCGTCAACGGCCGCCGCGAGCGCCAGACCGACGGTTATTCGCGCACCATCCATTTCACCTGCCGCACGATTGCCGACACCACGGCGCCGTACGACCTCGTGTCCAAGATGCGGGCGAGCTTCTGGGTCATCGGCCCGCTGCTGGCGCGTGAAGGCAAGGCGCGGGTCTCCCTGCCCGGCGGCTGCGCCATCGGCACCCGTCCCGTCGACCTGTTCATCGAAGGCCTGCAGGCGCTCGGCGCCACCATGGAAATCGACGGCGGCTATATCAATGCGACAGCGCCCAAGGGTGGCCTGATCGGTACGCGCTACACCTTCCCCAAGGTGTCCGTCGGCGCCTCCCATGTGATGATGATGGCGGCAAGCCTTGCCCGCGGCACGACGGTGATCGGCAATGCCGCCCGCGAGCCCGAGGTCGTCGATCTCGCCAACTGCCTCAACGCCATGGGCGCCAAGATCACCGGTGCCGGAACGCAGACGATCACCATCGAGGGCGTCACCTCGCTCTCCGGCGCGCGTCACCGCGTCCTGCCGGATCGCATCGAGACCGGCACCTATGCGATGGCCGTGGCGATGGCCGGCGGCGACGTCGTGCTGGAAGGCACGCGTGCCGACCTGCTCGAAACCGCGCTCGAAACCATTCGCCGCTCCGGCGCCGAGATCACCGATACCGCCGACGGTATCCGCGTTGTGCGCAATGGCGGCGGCATCAAGCCGGTCGATATCGTCACCGATCCCTTCCCGGGCTTCCCGACCGACCTGCAGGCGCAGTTCATGGCGCTGATGACGAAATCCTCCGGCGTTTCGCACATCACCGAAACCATCTTCGAAAACCGTTTCATGCATGTGCAGGAACTGGCCCGGCTCGGCGCCAAGATCTCGCTCTCCGGCCAGACGGCGAAGATCGAGGGCGTGCAGCGCCTGCGCGGCGCGCCGGTCATGGCCACCGACCTGCGTGCGTCCGTGTCGCTGGTCATCGCCGGCCTTGCGGCGGAAGGCGAGACCATGGTGTCGCGTGTCTATCATCTCGACCGCGGCTTCGAGCGCCTTGAGGAAAAACTGACCCGCTGCGGCGCCATCGTCGAACGCGTCAGCGATTAATTTTCCGGCGGTCGTTTCTTCCGCTTTGCTTGCGTGTTGCGGTTTGGGCGCGGGCGCCTTATGTCCTTTGCAGGACAAGGCCCCGCCCCATTGCAAAGGGCGAAACCGGAAAGTGTGCGCATGACCCATCTCAAGCTCCTGGCGCTCGACGAAGAGGACCTGGCGGTGATCTCGGCTCATATGCAGGACGCCGTCTTCAAGGTGGGGGATCTTTCGTTTTCGGCAAGATCCGGCCTTTTCAGCCTGGCCGCCAACCGGTTTGTCTGGGAGGCAGTGGACGAAGCGGCAAAGACGTTCGAACGTCGCCGTAGCCTGCTTGTATTCAAGCGGGTTCGCACCGTACGCTCCACGGGCATCGACCGGCGCAAGGCCGACGACGTTCTTTCGTTGCTCGCCGTCCGCTTTTTGCCGGATGGCGAAGGGCCGGATGGGAAGGTCGAGCTGGCGCTGTCCGGCAAGGCGACGATCGAACTCGATGTCGAATGCGTCGAAGCGCAGCTTGCGGATACCGGCACGGCATGGGAAACCGGTTCATTGCCGAGTCACGAGGGGTGAACCCGGCAGTCTCAGGATGTTATTACAGGGGATGATGTAGACGTGGCACTCTGGCTGGAACAGGCGTCCAAGGATTTCGAAGCGCAATTTGCCGCCTTCCTGACCACCAAGCGCGAAGTATCCGAAGACGTCAACGTGGTGGTCCGCGCCATCATCGATGACGTCAGGGCACGCGGCGATGCCGCTCTTGCCGATTATTCCGCCCGTTTCGACGGCCTTGATTTTGCCGTGACGCCGATGCGCGTCGGCAAGGCGGAGATCGACGCAGCCTTTGGGGCCGTCGATCCGGAGGTCATCGCGGCCCTTGAGCTTGCCGCCATCCGCATCGAGAAACATCACAGCCGCCAGTTGCCCAAAGACGATATCTACGAAGACGATATCGGCGTCGGCCTCGGCTCACGCTGGACCGCCATCGAAGCCGTCGGCCTGTACGTGCCGGGCGGCACGGCCAGCTATCCGAGCTCGGTGCTGATGAACGCGCTGCCGGCCAAGGTGGCGGGCGTGCCACGCATCGTCATGGTCGTGCCGGCGCTGAAGGGCGAGATCAACCCAACGGTTCTGGCTGCCGCCCGAATTGCCGGCGTCGAGGAAATCTATCGCATCGGCGGCGCCCAGGCGGTTGCCGCACTCGCCTACGGCACCGAGACGATCGCGCCGGTGGCGAAGATCGTCGGCCCCGGCAATGCCTATGTCGCCGCCGCCAAGCGCCATGTCTTCGGCACCGTCGGCATCGACATGATCGCCGGCCCCTCCGAAGTGCTCGTCATCGCCGACAAGGACAACGACCCCGAATGGCTGGCCGCCGACCTGCTGGCCCAGGCCGAGCACGATCGCGGCGCCCAGTCCATCCTCATCACCGACGACGCCGCCCTCGGCCATGCCGTCGAAGCCGCCGTCGAACGCCAGATCCGCCGGCTCGGCCGCTCCGAAACCGCCGCCGCCAGTTGGCGCGATTTCGGCGCGGTCATCCTGGTGCCGGATCTCGCCAGCGCCGTTCCGCTGGCCGATCGCATCGCCGCCGAACATCTGGAACTGGCCGTCGACGATCCCGAGCCGCTGCTTGCCGCGATCCGCAATGCCGGGGCGATCTTCGTCGGCCGGCACACGCCCGAGGTCATCGGCGATTATGTCGGCGGCTCCAATCACGTGCTGCCGACGGCGCGCTCGGCGCGGTTTTCCTCCGGCCTGTCGGTGCTCGATTACGTCAAGCGCACCTCGATCCTGCGCCTCGGCGCGGAGCAGCTACGGGCGCTCGGCCCGGCGGCGATCACGCTTGCAAATTCCGAAGGCCTCGACGCCCATGCCCGGTCCGTCGCGATCCGCCTCAATCTCGGGGATTGATCCATGGCGGCGGGCTCGAGCAATTTCCGGCTCTGCGATGTCGTCCTCGACGACACGATCGGCCGCTCGACCCCGGATGTGGAACATGAACGCGCCGTGGCGATTTTCGACCTGATCGAGGAGAACTCCTTCGAACCCGTCGGTCATTCCGGCGGGCCTTACCGGCTCTATCTGTCGCTGGTCGATTCCAAGCTGATGCTGGCCATCAAGTCGGAGGCAGGCGAGGACGTGGCGACGCATATCCTGTCGCTGACGCCCTTCCGGCGCACGATCAAGGACTACTTCATGATCTGCGAAAGCTATTATGAAGCGATCCGCTCGGCGACGCCGAGCCGCATCGAAGCCATCGACATGGGCCGGCGGGGCATTCACAACGAAGGGTCCCAGACCCTGATGGACCGGCTGCAAAACAAGATCCGCCTGGATTTCGATACCGCCCGGCGGCTGTTCACGCTGATCTGCGTTCTCTACTGGCGTGGCTGAGGCGATGGCTGTGGCGCTGGAGGAACCTGCCAAAATACCGAAATCGATCCTCTTCATCTGCGGCATGAACGCCATCCGTTCCCCCATGGCGGAGGCCTTAGCGCGCAGCATGCTGCCGCCGGGCACCTATATCGCCTCGGCCGGCGTTCGTCCGGGCGAGCGCGATCCGTTCGTCGACGTGGTGATGGAGGAGATCGACCTGTCGCTGGGCAAGCGCCTACCGCAGACGCTGGATGAACTGGAGGACGATTTTTTCGACCTGATCATCACGCTGGCGCCGGAAGCGCATCATGCCGCGCTCGAATTGACGCGCTCCAATGCCGTCGAGGTGGTATACTGGCCAACGCTCGATCCCACCGTGGTGGCCGGAACGCGCGAACAAATCCTGTCCGCGTACCGCGAAGTGAGAAATCATCTTGCAGTGCTGATCGAACAGCGTTTATTGAGAAAGAACGGCGTCAAGGCCGAAACAGCCTGAGACAAATCGAGAAAGCGCGATCAACAAGGTTCACAAACCCTTGTCGATTGTGTAGTTTCCGCCAAATTTTTGGAAGTCGCCCCGGCCAGCCCGGCGCCCCTTCTGTAACCCACAGGAAGAAACCTTATACATGCCTAAAGAAGAAGTCCTCGAATTTCCGGGTGTCGTCACGGAATTGCTGCCGAACGCAACCTTCCGCGTCAAGCTGGAAAACGAACACGAAATCATCGCGCACACCGCCGGCCGCATGCGCAAAAACCGCATTCGCGTGCTCGCGGGCGACAAGGTGCTGGTGGAAATGACCCCCTACGACCTGACCAAGGGCCGCATTACCTACCGCTTCAAATGACCTCGCCGCCTGATGGCGGCTGCCTTGTCGGGTGCGCATGGTGTTGAAACACAGATTGATATTGGCCTCCGGCTCGCCGCGCCGCCTTGACCTGCTCAACCAGGCGGGCATCGAACCCGCGCGGCTGATGCCGATGGACCTGGACGAGACGCCGAAGAAGTCCGAGCATCCGCGCTCGCTGGCCCGGCGCCTCTGCGGCGAAAAGGCCGATGCCGCCTTCCGGCAGGTGAAGGGCGACCTCGCCTGGCAGGGCAGCTTCATCCTCGCCGCCGATACCGTCGTTGCCGTCGGCCGCCGCATCCTGCCGAAGGCGGAATATGTCGACGAGGCGTCCTCGGCCCTGCACCTGCTCTCCGGCCGCAGCCACTGGGTCTATACCGGCGTGGGCCTCATCACCCCGGACGGCCGGCTGCGCCAGAAGATCGTCGAGACCAAGGTGCGCTTCAAGCGCCTCTCCGGCCTCGACATCGAAAGTTATCTCGCCTCCGGCCAATGGCGCGGCAAGGCCGGTGCTTACGCCATCCAGGGCCTGGCCGGCTGTTTCGTGCAGAAACTCGTGGGCTCCTACACCAACGTCGTCGGCCTGCCGCTCTACGAGACCACGCTGCTCCTGGCGGGCGAGGGGTTCGACGTGCAGCGCCGCTGGGTCGAGGGCTAGTCATGACCGGCGATCCACACAAGGCCAAGGTAGAGCCGCTGCGCAAGACCATGCCCTGCCCGGAATGCAAGCGTCCCTCGGTGCGTGACCATTACCCCTTCTGCTCCGACCGCTGCCGCACGCTCGACCTTTCGCGCTGGCTGAACGGCTCTTATGCCATTCCTGTTTCCGAGGACGAAACCAAGGCAAATGGTGCCGACGAGGACTGAGGCCTCGCTTCCGGTTTTTCTAACATCTTGAAATGCCGCGGAAACATTGCTTCTGCGGCATCTGCATGGCCGTGTTTTGCAGGTTCCTGTGGGGCATTTTCGACAAAGAAAAATTTCCTGCCAAAAAAGTGTTATTTGGTGCTGGACATGAAAAAATAGGATGCTATAACCCCGCTCGCTTCCGGGGGAAACCAAGCCCCCGCCGGACGAAAATCCGAAAGGCAGTTACTGCCTCGATGCCCGGATAGCTCAGTTGGTAGAGCAGCGGATTGAAAATCCGCGTGTCGGTGGTTCAAATCCGCCTCCGGGCACCATTCTAAGCCCTTAAAATCATTGGATTTCTAAGAATTTCTTTGAACCCGCTTATGTTGGAAATACGCTAGCGCATGTCTAGCACTGTCTGCAAAATCGCTCTTTTCCTTCAACGCCGCTTGATTTGGCTTTCCCAGGCATTTCGAAGGGCAGGATCGCCGAAGCTGAAAAGTGAATATCGGCTAAGAGACTTTCCACCGGTAGTTCAAGGTATCTCGTTGACTATTTTGGCGATAAATCCGTCGAAACAATTCGCAGTGCGCGATGCCGTTCGGTTCATCGAGTGGCGCAAGGATTATCGGGTATCCGGCCCCGGACGGTCGATTGGAGCCCAAGGGTCCGCCTGATAGTTGTCATCGTCTGCGGCCCGATGGGCCGCAGACGATGACGGCTTCGCTCAGTAATAGGGCGACAGGCATTCCGCACGGTAACCCGCCCGCGGCACGTAGGTGTTGTCGGAAGAACGATAGCTGCGATAGCGGGCATAGCACCAATCGTAATGACGCGGATTGATGCCCTCGTAGGAGGTACGCCGCTCGTTCGAAATAGCCCCGCCGATGATGGCACCGGCGCCGAAGGCAGCGAGCGGATACCACCAGCCATCGCTGTGGCGACGATAGCCATGGCGGTAAGACCGGTATCCCCGATGGCCGCCATACCAGCCGTGGCGCCGGTGATGATACTGTACGGCCTCGACGTCACCCGTCAGCGCCGGCTTGATCGGCTGGATCACCGGTGCGGCAAATGCGGTTTCGTAGCCGGTCGTCATAGCCATAAGCGCGGCAAGAGCCGAAATCGCGATCTTCTTCATTGCTACCTCCATGTGTTGAACGAACGCAGGATGCTACTGGGACTATAAACCCAGCATGAACAAACGATTACAATTTGTCCATGCCGGACGCGCCGGCCCTGGCACGGTGCAGACAAGAGACGTTCCTGCCCGGCCTTTTCAATCATGGACGGCTGGAAAATCCGTTCCGGGCCGTTTGCCGGCGATAAATCGGCCCTTGCCGGTTTTTGCCCTTGCGGCGTTTTAGCCGGAAGCCTTACCATCCCTTGCCGCAACCGGGCCTTCCCGGGGCCGGCAAGGCGACGGTTTTCGAAAGTGCGAGCGATTTTGGATGCAATGGATATTTGACGGCCATAACGATGTTTTGCTGCGGCTCTGGCAGACATGGCAATCAGGCGGCGATCCCGTCGCCGAATTCATCGAAGGCACCGCGGCCGGTCACATCGATGGACAGCGTGCGAAGAAAGGTGGCCTGGCCGGCGGCCTCTGCGCCATCTACATCCCCTCCAGCGATCTTGCGCTTGAGGAGCCGGATGGCCATGGCCGATACGAGACGCCGCTGGCCACGCCGCTGGAGCGGGCGCCCTCGGTCGACATCGCCCTGCAGACGACGGCCATCGCGTTGCGATTGGATCGCGCCGATGCATGGCGGATGTGCCGCACCACGGGCGAGATCCGCGCGGCGATGGAAAAGGACCTGTTTGCCGCCGTTCTCCATATGGAAGGCTGCGAGGCGATAGCCGCCGACCTGACGGCGCTCGACGTTCTGTATGCCGCCGGCCTGCGCTCGCTGGGGCCGGTGTGGAGCCGGCACAACATCTTCGGCCATGGCGTTCCCTTCGCCTATCCGAAATCTCCCGACACCGGTCCGGGGCTGACAGCTGCCGGCTTCGATCTCGTTCGCGCCTGCGACGCGCTCGGCATCGCCATCGATCTTGCCCACATCACCGAGCAAGGCTTCTGGGACGTGGCGAAAACCTCCGGCAAGCCGCTGATCGCCAGCCATTCGAATGCCCATGCGCTGACGCCCGTCGCCCGCAACCTCACTGACCGGCAACTCGACGCGATCCGCGAGCGCAACGGGCTCGTGGGCCTGAATTACGCGGTGACGATGCTGCGACAGGACGGCCAGGAAAACGCACGCACGCCGATTTCCGACATGATCCGCCATATCGATTACCTGGTCGACCGGATGGGGATTGATTGCGTCGCGCTCGGTTCGGATTTCGATGGCGCCACCATTCCCGAAGAGATCGCCGACGCCGCCGGCAACCAGAAGCTCATCGATGCGCTGGCATCCGCCGGTTACGGCGCCGATGACCTGCGCAAGCTCGCCCGCGACAACTGGCTGAGGGTTCTCGCCGCCAGCTGGGGGGAGACAACGGCATGACGGCCGCCCTTACCCGGCAAGGCGCGCTCCATCTGCCGCCGCGCGGCCATCCTCCATTGCGATCCCTTGCAGCACCGCTGCCAGGGGCTGGGGTCGCGAGAAGAAATAGCCCTGCCCCAGATCGACGCCGGAGGCCTGCAGTGCCGTGCGGATCTCCGCCGTCTCGATGCCTTCCGCCACCGACTGGATGCCGAGATTGTGGCAGAGATTGGCGACCGAGCGGATGATGTTCATGCTGCGCTCGTCACGATCGCATTTCAGCACGAAACTCTTGTCGATCTTGATCTTGTCGAACTCCAGCCGGTGAACGTGGCTGAGGCTGGAAAAACCGGTGCCGAAATCGTCGAGCGAGATGGAAGCGCCGGCCGAACGCAGCATGCGCACCACCTCCGCCGCGGTGTCGAAATCGCTCAGGAGCGCCGTCTCGGTGATTTCCAGGTCGAGGCGCGACACGTCGATACCGGATTGCCGGATCTGGACGAGAAGCGCCAGGGCCGTCTCGCGATCGCAGATGTCGCGGGCCGACAGATTGAAGGCCAGCCTGAGATGATCCGGCATGAGCTTCATGGCATCGAGCGCCTGGGACAGCAGGATTGCCGTCATGCGGCTGACGATGCCCGTCCGCTCGGCGGCGGGAATGAAATCATTCGGGCTGACCGGACCGAGCCGCGAACTGTTCCAGCGCGCCAGCGCCTCGAAACCCACAAGCCTGCCGCCATCCAGCGTTATCACCGGCTGGAATTCCAGCGACAGTTCACGGCTGAAATCACCGGCCTGCAGCGCAAAGTCGATTGCGTGACGCCGCTTGAGCAGTTGCTGGTGATCGCTGGAGAAAAACTCCACGGCCCCGCCACGCTTGCTCTTCATCTGGTAGAGGGCAAAATCGGCTCGCTCGTAAATCTCCTCCGACGTTCCCGCTCCGTCCTCGGGATAGGCAATGCCACAGGATCCCGAAAGCCTGATCGAACCGCCGGGAATCTCGAAGGGTTCGCGCAGCGTCGTGCAGAAGGCCTGGCCGAGGGCTGCGGCATCCTCCCGGCTCGTGCAGCCGGGCAGGATGAAGCCGAATTCATCACCGCCCAGCCGGGCAACGCTGCCTTCGCCCTGGCTAAGCGCATGGAAGCGTGCAGCGGCTTCCTTCAGCACGAAATCGCCGGCGGCATGGCCGAAGATGTCGTTGACCGGCTTGAAGCCGTCCAGATCGACGAGGCCGACGACGGGCGGACGGTGCGGATCGGAGCCGATCAGGCCGTCGAGCTGCTGGAAGAAGCTGCGGCGGTTGGCAAGACCGGTGAGCTGGTCATGCAGCGCATTGCGGCTGTTGACCTCGTTCAGTTGCTCGGTTTCCTCCTGCTTGCGCTCCAGGGCCGCCGTCAACTCCACCAGACCGGAGAAATTGTCGAAATAGCTCAGGATGACGCTGACGAAGGCAACGGAAAGGAAGGCGACGCTGAGGGCGGTGGCGATGAAGACAGCGTTGCCCGAAAACAGGAAGGTGACGACCATGAACGAAAAGGTGATCGCAGTGGTGATCAGCGCCGCCGACGGCAGATGCATGAGGCAGAAGATGCAAGAAATGCCGGTGACGACGAGGAAATAGGCGATCTGCCCCTGCTGGTAGGCGTCGCCGTACTGATAGAGGCCGACGGCCCAGGAAGCAAAGCCGAGCGTCAGGATGCCGGCAAGCCTCTCCGTCCGCCGCAGGTAACGATAGGCCGCTTCTGGCGTCACCGGAACCCGCCGCCGGGTTTGCCACCACAAAAGTCGGACAATGCACAGGATGGACATCAGGACCGGCAGGTAGGCGGCCAACCAGAGCGGCGCCGTGCCTATGTGGGTCATCGAGACGGCGACGGCATTGATGACCAGCAGCATATACAGGATAGGAACGCGTGTGCTCAGAGCCTCGAACTGCGCCAAAAGAAGCTTCGAATCGTCTCGCCGCGGCATGAATATTGATCGGATGCGCCCCACCCTTCCCTTCTCCCATTTATAATATATTTAAACGCGTAAAAATTTATATTTCCTTATTGAGTTTTTTTACTTTACATAAACTATGTCTCCCTCTGAAAAATCAACGATATTAATACAATCGAATATACGAAGCGCCGATTTCCTTATGCCGCAATCCCTCTCGACGCAAAGCTTCGCTCAAGCTTGACGGCATACACAGGGCTGCCATGAGCGGGGAAATCCGCTTTGAATGCCGTTGTTCCGGCATTGCTCACGGCACGAAACCCGACGCGCGGTGAAGAGAAACGAAAAACAGTCCCATGACGAAACTTTCCATCTGCATACCCGTTGAACCTGGCAATCCCGCACCCGTCCGCCTTGCCACGGAACTGCTTCATAACGCGGCCTCGGACATCGAAATCATCGTGGCGCCCTACGGCGACACCTGCGCCGATGCCGATGAGCTCTATGCCCTGGCGGAGAAGGATGCGCGACTGCGCATCCTGCCGGCTGCGCCGTTGGGCATCTCCGCCGCCAATCTCTGGCTCGGCACGGTGGCGGCCATGGCGGGAGAGTGGGTCACAGTGGTAAGGCCGAACGATATCCTCGACCCGGACGTGGCACTGTTCATCGCCTATGCAGAAGAAGCCGTTCCGGGCCTTGACGCCTATGGCTGGAACTCGTTCCAGATCGATGCCGCGGCACCGCGCCATATCAGCGCGTGCGTGGCGATACCGATCCAGCACCATACGCTGGAAATCAGCAAGGACGACATGCTGGAAACATTCTTCCAGTGGAAGGATTCCAGCAACGTGCCGAAGATGCCCTTCGGCATCTATCACGCGGCGATCAAGCGCTCCCTGCTCGAGACCGTGCTAGCCAATTCCGGCGAGCGAAGCTGGCTCACCGCCTATCCGCAATATGAATGGTCGGCCCGCGTGCTGCTGTATGCGGCAAAACTCGGCTTCTCCTCCCGGCCGCTCTCCGCAAGCGATGTCAGGCCATATCAGCCTGTGGAAGCGCCGTCCGCCGTCGAGGGGTTCCCGTTCAACAGCAGCATCGGCGTCACCGCGGCCATTGCCGAAACCCAGGCGCGCGTCCTCCACGATCTCAATATCGAATGGTCGGGCTTCAACGATAATTTCATTCGCGCCTGCATGCTCGACTGCATGTTCGTGCACGACGAGACGGCGTTCGAGGAGAAGGCCCAGGCCTATTACGCCGCAATCTGCGATCTCGAAGGCGGGCGGCTGGCTCCGTCCTTCCGTCCACCCTACCTGCCTGAGCCCCAAGCCGACCCGCGGCGCGGCCTTCATGGCCGCGTGCTGCTGGTCAACCGCTTCATCGGCAATGCCGTCACCGCAGAAGAATTCTTCAAGTTGGTCCGGACCATGCTCACGCCGGTCCATCTTGTCAAAGACGTGCTGGATGAGTTGCCGGTATCGACCGTGGCGGCAAATATCGCGTTGAGCGGGTCGCACGCGGCATGAAGGTATTGCTGACCGGCGCGGGCGGGTTCATCGGCCGCCACGTTCTCGACGCGCTGGACAAACAAGGCATCGAAACGATCGCCGTCGGTCGCCGCAAGCCCGACGGCTGCCCCGACAGTGCTTTCGAGCGCGCCGATCTGCTTGAAATCGACGATTTCGACGCCTTTGCGACCAAACTCGGCGCCACGCATCTCCTGCACCTCGCCTGGTATGCGGAACACGGCAAATATTGGAATTCGCCACTCAACCTCCGCTGGTGCGAAGCAACGACACGACTGGTCGAAGCCTTCTGCAAGGCAGGTGGGCGGCATGTCGTCATGGCCGGGACCTGCGCGGAATATGACTGGTCGTATGGATATTGCCGCGAAGCCGAAACCCCGATCAACCCCGCTACCCTCTACGGCAGCGCCAAGGACGCGACCAGGCGCCTGGCGATGGCGGTCTGCCGCGAGTATGACGTACCGTGCGCCTGGGGCAGGATTTTTCTAGCTTATGGCGCCGGAGAAGCACCACAAAGGCTTGTGCCGTCGCTGATCGAGATTTTCCAGGACAAGCGCTCAGCCTTTGCTGTCGACCAGGATTGTTTTCGCGATTTTCTCCATGTGGCCGACGTGGCCTCGGCCTTCACGACGCTGCTCCTAAAAGGTGCCAATGGCATCTATAACGTCGGCTCTGGAGAACCCGTCCAGCTGGCAGATGTGGTCCGCTGGATTGCCGATATTCTCGACGGCGATGCGCAACGCGTGCTGAGCTTGAGGCGTGACAAGACGGGGCAGCCACTCCTTCTGCTCGGCGAGAACCTGAAACTGAAAGAGCTTGGTTGGCAACCCGTTATTCCTGTCAAACAAGGACTAAGCAAAATCATCGCAGGGAATATCCATGAGTTGGCAGATATGCCCCGTATGTTCCGTTGATCGGCTGACGCCGGTGTTGTGGCAAACTCATTTCAAGACATTTCGGATTTTTGTCGTGGCCGATCAGCAAGGCCCAGGTCGATTGACCGGCCAGGATATCAAACTCGCCCTCATCCATTGGAGTGAATCATGAAGCTTACCCTCGACACTGATGCAAGAACCGTCACGCTTGAAGAAGCGGGAAACATCAAGACGTTGGACATGTACACGCGGGAAGCCTTCGAGGCGATTTCGCGACAATGGATTCGCATCGGCTGGAACCAGAAGTATCCCTACACCTTCAGCTGGATGGGTCGGCCCGTGATCCAACTGCCGGAAGATATGATCCGAATGCAGGAGGTGATTTTCACGGTCAAACCTGATGTGATCATCGAAACGGGCGTCGCCCATGGTGGTTCGCTGATTTACTACTCCAGCCTGTGCAAGGCCATGGAGAAGGGTCGCATCATCGGCATTGATATAGAGATTCGACCGCACAACCGAGCCGCGATCGAATCTCACAGCCTGTACGACCGCATCCAATTAATCGAAGGCAGTTCAACTGCACCTGAAATTGTGTCACAGGTCAAAGCGCTGGTAAAGCCGGGAGAAACCGTTCTTGTCATCCTCGACTCCAATCACACCTATGCTCATGTCTACGACGAACTTGAGGCCTATGCTGACCTCGTCACGCCCGGTTCCTATATCGTCGCCACGGACGGTGTCATGAAGGATGTGGCCGACGTCCCACGCGGCACGGCGGACTGGACTACCAACAATCCAACATTCGCCGCGCGGGATTTCGCCGAAAAGCATACCGAATTCGTCATCGAACAACCCGCCTGGCCATTCAACGAAAGCGAACTTGCCGAAAATATCACGCATTGGCCGGGTGCTTGGCTCAAGAGGGTGTAAAGGCGCGCCACGGCGAGCCAGATCGACCGCATCGGTTGGACACCAAATGTCAAGAGGCCGCCCACAGCGGCCTTTTTCCGGAGTGGAACAAAAAAACGCCGCGGATGCGACGTCTCGAATCCAATCCGGACCAGAATTGTGGCCCTGAAACGGGCCATGTCCAGCTTATTCGGCGGCCAGATCGTTGACGATGGCAAGATCGTCGTTCGATCGGGATAACCGCTCCACGCTTTCCGGTATCAGCGAAACTAGTCGACCGTCAGCGTCGGAATCGCCGTCACGAATGTCCCACCCCAATCTCTGATATACGAAAGCTGTTCCTTGATTTCTTTCTGCAGGTTCCATGGAAGAATAACGACCCTTTCCGGCTTTTGCGCTTTCAATACGTCTTCGGATACGATGGGAATCCGGCTGCCGGGCAGGAAGGTGCCCTGCTTAGCGGGATTCTTGTCGACGACGAACGACAGGAGATCCGGCTTGACGCCGGCGAAATTCAGCAGCGTGTTGCCCTTCGCCGCCGCGCCGTAGGCTGCGACCTTCAGACCCTGGCGCTGGCAATCGATCAGGAAGGCGAGGAAATCGTTGCGCACGCGCTGCGCCTCGGCCTGGAAGGCGGCATAATAGGAAAGATCCTTCATGCCAGCCGCCGCTTCGCGGTCGAGCAGCGCCTGCACCGCCGGTTGGCGCGGATGGGCGCGCGTATCGGCGCGGCAGGCAAAGACACGGAGGCTCCCGCCATGCCACGGCGTCGTCCCGACATCGAAGACGAAGAGACCGTTCGCCGTAAAGATCCGATCGACGGCGGTCAGCGACAGGTAGGAATAATGCTCGTGATAGGCCGTGTCGAATTGCGCCTCTTCCACCATGTTGAAGAGATGCGGGAATTCGAAGGTCGAAACGCCATCGGGTTTCAGCAGGATCGAAAAGCCACGAACGAAATCGTTGATATCGGGGACATGCGCCAGGACGTTGTTGGCAGCGGTCAAATCGGCTGACCAACCCTTCGCTACAAGGTTTTGCGCGAGCTCGGCGCCAAAGAACGCCTCGACGACCTCGATATCCTTTTCACGAGCGGCTGCAGCCGTGCTCGCGGTCGGTTCCACGCCGAGGCAGGCAATGCCCTTCTCTTTGACATATTGCAGCAAATAACCGTCATTGGAGGCGACCTCCACCACCTTGGAGGCAGGCCCCAGAGCGAAACGCTCAGTCATGGCATCGACATAGGATTTTGCATGCCGCAGCCATGACGAGGAAAACGAACTGAAATAGGCATAATTTTCCGAGAAGAAGGTTTCGCGGGAGGCAAAATCCTCCGTCTGCACCAGAAAACATTCCGTACAAGTGCGGATTACGAGCGGATACCAAAGCTCCGGCTTGCCCAAATCGGCAGCAGCCACATAAGAATTGGAGGGTGGGGCCGTGCCGAGATCGAGGAACGGAGCCATCGTCTCGTTTGCACAGTGACGGCATTTCATGCGGCAACTCCTTGATACTCGGGCGACAGCAAAGGATGGGATCGGTCGCGTACCGACAGGTTGGAGACCGGCAAAGGCCAGTCGATGGCAAGCGCAGGGTCCTGGGCGTGCAGGCCGGCTTCGGCCTCCGCCCTGAACGGTGCCGAATGCGCATAAATCATCCGTACATTGTCCGTCAGCGTCTGGAAGCCATGGGCGAAACCTTGAGGGATGAGAAGCGAACGGGTGTTTTTGGCGGACAGCTCCACCGCAAAATGCTGTAGGAATGTCGGCGATCCCTTACGGAGATCGATGGCGACGTCGAGCACAGAACCGGCGACGCAGGTAACCAGCTTGATTTCGGCAAAGGGCGGCAACTGGAAATGCATGCCACGCACCGTGCCGGCCTGCCTGGTGCCGGTTTCGTTGATTTGGGCGATCGGACCATTCCAGCCGGTAGCGGTCAATTCCTCGGAGCAGAACAGCCGCGTCAGGAAACCGCGATCGTCGCCGAGGCGAACGCGCTCAAGGAGCGCCAGGCCTTCGATAGGCGTCTCATGCCGCAGGAAACGCGTCATGCCGTCACCACTTCACCATGTCTTCCAGGGGGGATTGCCGCCTTCCCAGAGCGTTTCCAGATGGGTCTTGTCGCGCAGCGTATCCATCGGCTGCCAGAAGCCCTCGTGGAAATAGGCTCGCAACTGGCCGTCACCGGCCAGGCTGGCCAGCGGTGCGCTCTCCCAGCTCGTCGCGTCATCGGGGATGCGGTCGATGACCTTCGGCGACAACACGAAGAAGCCGCCGTTGATGAAACCGCCCTCGCCTTCCGGCTTCTCGACGAAACCCTGCACCTCGTCGCCATTCAGCTTCAGCGCGCCAAAACGCGCCGGCGGCCGGACAGCCGTTACGGTCGCCAGCTTGCCATGGTTCTTGTGGAAACGGATGGTGTCGGCGATGTCGACGCTGCAGACACCGTCGCCGTAGGTGAAGCAGAAGGCTTCCTCGTCACGCAGATAGGAGGCGACACGCTTCAGGCGGCCGCCCGTCATCGAATGTTCGCCGGTATCGACCAGCGTCACCCGCCAGTTCTCGGCGTTCTTGCGATGGAACTGCAGCCGGTTTTCAGCCAGGTCGAAGGTGATGTCCGACATGTGCAGGCCGTAATTGGCGAAATATTCCTTGATCACATAACCACGGAAGCCGCAGCAGACGATGAAATCCCTGATGCCGTAACTGTGGTAGATCTTCATGATGTGCCAGAGGATCGGCCGGCCGCCGACCTCGACCATCGGCTTCGGCTTGAGCTGGGTCTCTTCGGACAGGCGCGTACCCAGGCCGCCGGCAAGAATGACGGCCTTCATGAGCGCACCCACGACGATGGCAAAGACAATTCAGCAGGAGAGAGAAAACCCATCCCGCGTTCGAAAAGCATCATGATTCGTAAACCCGGTGAATAAATCCATTCCGGGTTCGAACCTAGCGGCCGAAGCTGTTGTCAAACTGGAGCGCGGCGCAGCCGCACCGAGCCCTTTCGCCCGGTGCAAGGCAAGACAGACCGCCTCAGAAGCGGGCGGAGGCCAGCATCTGGTGCATGCTTTCGATGTCGTAGCTGTTCTTGCGCGCCAGGTGCTCCTCCCAGTCGAGGGCGTTGCGCACGATGCCGTCGAGATCGTCGTGGGACGGCACCCAGCCCAGCGCTTCGCGCGCCAGAGAAGGGTCCGCGACGATGCTTGCCGGGTCGCCGGCGCGGCGCGGCGCATACCGTACGCCGAAACGCCCGCCATGCACCCGCATGACCGCCTGCAGAACCTGCAGGACGGAATAGCCCTGGCCGTAACCGCAATTCGCCGTCAGCGAGACGCCGCCCTGCCGCAGATAGGCGAGTGCGCGCAGATGTGCCTCGACCAGGTCGCTGACATGGATGTAGTCGCGCACGCCGGTGCCGTCGGGCGTATTGTAGTCGGTGCCGTAGACATCTATACTGGCGCGGCGGCCGAGAGCCGCCTCGCAGGCGACCTTGATGAGGTGGGTGGCGCCCACCGTCGATTGCCCGGCCCGGCCTTTCGGATCGGCACCGGCGACGTTGAAATACCGCAGGGCGACATAACTGAAGGCATGCGCCTGCGCCGTGTCGCGCAGCATCATTTCCGACATCAGCTTGGAAACGCCGTAGGGGCTTTCAGGCCGGGGTGTCACGCTTTCCCGGACCGGAACGGCGCTTTCCTGCGTGCCGTAGACGGCGGCGGTCGACGAAAAGACAAAATGCGGGATCCCGGCCTTGACCGCGGCGGCCAGAAGCATGCGTGTCTTGCTGGTGTTGTTTTCGTAATATTCGAGCGGATGCACGATCGATTCCGGCACGACGACGGAACCGGCGAAATGGATGATCGCGTCGATGTCGTTTTCCGCAAACACCTGCTGCAGCAAGGTCTCGTCGCCGGCATCGCCCATGTAGAACCGCGCTTCAGGCGCCACCGCCCAGCGGAAGCCGGTCGAGAGCCGGTCGAGCACCACGACATCCTCGCCCGCATCCAGAAGCGCCCACACCATGTGACTGCCGATATAGCCTGCGCCACCCGTCACCAGCACCGCCATGATTTTTACTTCCCTGTTCGTTTTTATTGGGAAGCATCAAAGCGCGGGTTTCTTTTCAAATTCGTTCGGGATTGCCTGTTTCCGCCGGTTCGGGCCGGTTTGTTTGCTGATGTGGTCAATGGAAGCTTGGGGAATTCGTTCGAATTTTAGCGAATTCCCCAATGCCAGCAAAAACCATGCCGTCAGCGGGCCTGGATATAGGCGGCGAGGCGGACGGCGGCCTCCTGGATATGTGCCGGATCACGCAGGAAGCAGGCGCGCATGAACAGTTCGCCGCCCGGCCCGAAGGCCGTGCCCGGCGCAAGACCGACGCCGGTCTTGTCGACGATGTCGATCGCTGCCGCCCGGCTATCGGTGACGCCGTCGATCTTGAGGAAGGCGTAGAGCGCGCCGTCCGGCTTCAGGGTTTCGACCCGGTTGGTGGCGATCAGCGCATCGCAGAGAATGTCGCGGGCCTTCGTGGCCTTTTCGATATTCGCCCGCACCAGGTCATCGCCCTGGTCGAGGGCGGCAACGGCGCCGCGCTGCATGAACTGGGCGACGCCCGATGTCGAATATTGCACCAGGTTTTCGATCACCTGACCCATTTCCGGCGGTGCGACGATCCAGCCGACGCGCCAGCCGGTCATCGACCAGTTCTTTGAAAACGAATTGACGAAGAGGATCTTGTCGCCGTCCTGCATGACGTCGAGAAACGATGGCGCGCGCGTGCCGATGTAACAATAACGGGCGTAAATCTCGTCGGCGAGGATCCAGATGTCGTGCTTGCGGGCGAGCGCCAGGATGGCGTCGAGGTCCTCGCGGGTGGCCGTCCAGCCTGTCGGGTTCGACGGCGTATTGATGAACATGGCGCGCGTCTTCGGGGTGATGGCCTTCTCCAGGCGATCGAGATCCAGCGACCAGCTGCCATTGGCAAAATCCAGCGTTACCGGCACGGAGCGGGCGCCGGCGATGTCAAGGGCGGCGGCGATATTCGGCCAGGCGGGCGAAAGATAGATCATCTCGTCGCCCGGGGAGGTCAGCGCCTGCACCGACAGCTGGATCGCCTGCATGCCGGAGCCGGTGACGTAAAAATGCTCCATCGGCAGCGATGTGCCGAAATGCCTGTTGTAATAATTGGCCAGCGCCTGGCGCAGCTCGGGAATGCCGCGCTGCCAGGTGTAGAAGGTTTCGCCGGCGAACATCGCATCCGATGCAGCCTGGTTGATGAAGCCGGGCGTCGGCAAGTCGCCTTCGCCGACCCAGAGCGGAATCAGCCCGTCGCGACCGCGGGCATAGTTGACGACTTCGACGATGCCACTTTCAGGGGCTTCGAGCGCGCGCGGGCTCAGGCTGTTCAGAATCGACATAGGTTCTCTCCGATTTCCGGTCTTCATAACCGAGGATCGTCAACAAATCCCATGATATTCCCTGAGCGACGGATCGATTCCGGTGATGAATCGCGCCGGGCCGGCCGGACGACCGGCCCGGTTTCCACTCTTATTTCGTTTTCAGGAGATCGCGGATCTCGGTCAGAAGCTGGATGTCTGCCGGCGGCGGCGCGGCGGCCTCGTCCTTCTTCTCCTGCCGCTCGACCGACGAGCGGATCTTGTTCACGCCCTTGACCATCAGGAAGATGATCCAGGCGAGGATCATGAAATTGATGACGACGGTGATGAAGTTGCCGTAGGCGAAGACGGCGCCCTGCTCGCGGGCGGCGGCCAGCGAGGTAGCCGTGACGGAAGAGCTCAATGGAATGAAATAGTTGGAGAAGTCGAACCCGCCGAAGATGACGCCGACGATCGGCATGACGATGTCGTTGACCAGCGAATTGACGATCAGGCCGAAGGCGCCGCCGATGATGACGCCGACGGCAAGGTCCATGACGTTGCCGCGCGCGATAAATGTCTTGAATTCATTGAGCATTCGATAGGCCCCCTGTTGCAATAGATCCGGAAAGGCGACGATATCGCCTTCCAAACATCCGAACACGCCGATCGAAATACGAAGCGGCCCGGATGTAAATAGGTTTCTTGGACTTAAGGCCTAGAGGCGGGCAATTTTCAAGCGGGCTGCTTTGTCCTATCCTCATTTTCCCGCATGCGGGGACGGAGGGGGGAATGCTGCCAGGCTGGGTCATATTCGCATCGGCGATCGGCTATCTGCTGCTGCTGTTTGCGGTCGCGAGCTACGGCGACCGGGTGAGCCAGGTCAGGGGCGCGCCCAACAAGGGCCGGCCGATCGTCTATGCGCTCAGTCTCGCCATCTACTGCACCTCCTGGACCTATTTCGGCGGCGTCGGCCTCGCGGCCGAACGCGGCCTCGAATTCGCGGCGATCTATATCGGACCGATCCTCGTCTTCACCCTCGGCATGCCGGTGCTCCGGCGCATCACCGAGCTCGCCAAGGCAGAAAAACTGACCTCCGTGGCGGATTTCATCGCTGCCCGCTACGGCAAGAATTCCACCGTCGCCGGTATCGTCGCGCTGATCTGCCTCGTCGGCGCCATCCCCTATATCGCCCTGCAGCTGAAAGCGGTCTCCAATTCCGTCTCGGCGATTGTCAATCCTTCCGACTACGGCATCGGCAGCGGCAACCTCTATTTCATCGACCTGCCGCTGGTCGTCACGCTGGTGCTCGCCTGCTTCGCGGTGATGTTCGGTACGCGCCACACCGACGCCACCGAACACCAGGACGGCCTGATCCTGGCGATCGCGATGGAATCGCTGGTGAAGCTCGTCGCGTTCGGCACGGTCGGCATATCGGTGCTTTTCCTGTTCTTCGACGGACCGTGGGATCTCTGGACCAAGGCCTCGGAAAATGCGCGGGTGATGGCGGCACTCAGCTACGAAACGCCGCTCAGCCGCTGGATCACGCTGACCATTCTCTCGGCCTTCGCCATCATCCTGCTGCCGCGGCAGTTCCACGTCACCGTGGTGGAGAACCGCACCAAGGGCGAACTGAGGCTCGCCGGCACGCTGCTGCCGGTCTATCTCGTCGCCATCAACATCTTCGTGCTGCCGGTCGCCATCGGCGGGATCATGGTGTTCGGCGGCAGCGGCGATGCCGACATCTACGTGCTGTCGCTGCCGCTCGCCAACGCGATGCACACCGTGTCGCTGATCACCTTCATCGGCGGTTTTTCCGCCGCCACCGCCATGGTGATCGTCGAATCGGTGGCATTGGCGATCATGATCTCCAACGACCTGGTGATGCCGATCTTCCTGCGCCGGAATTTTTCCGACGACAGCCGGCGCAAGAACTTCGCCCGCTCGCTGCTCAATATCCGGCGCACAGCGATCTTCGCCGTCATGCTGCTCGGTTACGGCTATTACCGCTCGACTGCGACGACGGGGCTTGCCTCGATCGGCCTGCTCGCTTTCGCCGCCATCGCCCAGATCGCGCCGCCGCTGGTCGGCGGCCTGATCTGGCGGCGCGCCAATGCCCGCGGCGCCATTGCCGGGCTCGTCAGCGGCTTCGTCATCTGGGCCTATCTCCTGTTCATGCCGAGCCTCGGCGGACCGGATTATTCTTATGTCGCACCGGCCGTGCTCGGCTTCATCTTCCCCGGCACGACGCTGTTTACCGATCCGGGCGCCGATCCGCTGGTCAATGCCGTGACGCTCAGTCTGCTGGTCAACTGCACCGCCTTCGTCATCGGCTCGCTGACGCGCAATCCCAAGCCGGTCGAACGCATCCAGTCCGGCATCTTCGTCAAGCGCCATTCCCGCTCGCAATTCGCCACCCGCGGCTGGAAGACCCGCGTCAGCGTCGGCGACCTGAAGGCGGCGATCGCCCGTTATCTCGGCGACGAACGCATGGAGCGGTCCTTCGGCACCTACGCCCGCACCGCCGGCAAGCCGCTGCTGGACGACCAGCCGGCCGACATGGCGCTGATCCATTTTTCCGAGCAGCTGCTCGGCAGCGCCATCGGGTCTTCGTCGGCGCGCCTCGTGCTGTCGCTGATCCTGCAGAAGGCCGAAGACGCCTCCTCCGACACCGCCTGGCTGCTCGACCAGGCCAGCGAAGCGCTGCAATACAACCAGGACATGCTGCAGACGGCGCTGTCCCAGATGGACCAGGGCATCGCCGTCTTCGACAGTTCCAACCGGCTGAGCATCTGGAACCGCCGTTTCCGCAGTCTGCTCGACCTGCCGGAACATGTCGGCCAGGTGGGTTTCCCGCTGGCCGACATCGTCGCCATCCTCTCCGAGCGCGGCGACATTCCGGTGAGCGACCAGCCCCATGTGGTGCGCAACTTCCAGACCTTCGACAAGCCGTTTTCGCTGGTGCTGAGCGGTGGCGAGACGATCATCGAGGTGCGCTCCAATGCCATGCCGGACAAGGGCATCGTCGCCACCTTCACCGACATCACCCAGCGCGTCGCCGCCGACAAGGCGCTGAAACAGGCCAACGAAACGCTGGAGCAGCGCGTTGCCGAACGCACCGGCGAACTGACCCGCGTCAACCATGAACTGGCCGAAGCCCGCGCCAGCGCCGACGAGGCGAATATCGGCAAGACCCGCTTCTTCGCCGCTGCCGGCCACGACATCCTGCAGCCGCTCAATGCCGCCCGCCTCTATTCGTCGTCGCTGGTGGAGCGCATGGGCCATTCGGACAACAGCACGCTGGTGCGCAACATCGATTCGGCGCTGGAATCGGTCGAAACCATCCTCGGCGCCGTTCTCGACATTTCCCGTCTCGACACCGGGGCGATGAAACCGCGGCTTGCCACCGTTTCGCTCAGCGACCTGCTCGGCCGCATCGAAACCGATTTCGCGCCCATCGCACGCGAGAAAAAACTGAAACTCGTGGTCGTGCCGACCTCGCTGCATGTGCGCTCCGACCCCAACCTGCTGCGGCGTCTGATCCAGAACCTGGTGTCCAACGCCATCAAATACACGCTGAGCGGCAAGGTGCTGGTCGGCGCTCGCCGGCAGGGCAACCAGGTGATCATCCAGGTGCTCGATTCGGGCATCGGCATCCCGTCCTCGAAATTCCGCACCATCTTCAAGGAGTTCGCCCGTCTCGACGAGGGCGCGCGCACCGCCGCCGGCCTGGGGCTCGGCCTCTCGATCGTCGATCGCATCTCACGGGTGCTCAGCCATCCCGTCAGCCTGCATTCGATCCCCGGCCGCGGCACGGATTTCCGGGTGCGCATGCCGCTCGACCTGTCCGTTCCCGCCGCAGCACCCGCTTCCGCCCTGCCCGCCGGCGACACGGCGTCGCAAACGCTCAAGGGTTTTCGCGTGCTGTGCATCGACAACGAACCGAAGATCCTCGAAGGCATGCAGCTCTTGATTTCAGGCTGGGGCTGCGAGGTGAAAACGGCCGCCTCGCTGGCGGAGGCGAACGAGCGCCTGACCGGCGACGGCATGCCCGACCTGATCGTTGCCGACTACCATCTCGACAGTGGCGACGGTATCGAGGCGATCCGGGCGTTGCGCGCCTTCTTCAAGGCCGATATCCCGGCTCTGCTGCTGACGGCCGACCGCAGCGTCGAGGTGCGCGCCGAAGCCGAACGCCATACCATCGCCGTGCAGCACAAGCCGGTCAAACCGGCGGCACTGCGCGCCTATCTCACCCAGGTTTCCGGGCTGAAACGCGCCGCAGCCGAATGACCACAAACGCAAACGGCGGAGCCGGCCAAAGCCGTTCCGCCGCTTTTGTTCGTCGTTTTCACCGTATCTTGCGATGCCGGGCGAGCTTACCCGCCGCGGCAAGCCGCCTTATTCGACGCGGGTCTTGGCGTTCTTCTTCTTCGGCTTCTTGGCCAGGGGTGCACCGGCCGTATCGGCCTTCGGCTTGGCCGGCTTCTTGGTCCACGGCTTTTCATCCCGGCGCTCGGAGAAACTCCGTTCGGCGGATGCTTCCCGCGGCTTGCCGCCGAAGGATTTCTTCGGACGCTCCGGGCGGTCGCCGAGCGGCTTGTCGTCGCGACGCTCGGAGAAGCCGCGATCGGCCGACGCTTCGCGTGGCTTGTTGCCGAACGGCTTCTTCGGCCGGTCGGGACGATCGTCGAAATCGCGGGCCTTGGAGGGTTTGCCGAAGGCTTTGCGATGGTCGCCGTCGCCGGCTTCCGGCGGGCCTTTCAGCGCCGTGACGCGAATGCCCTTTTCGATGGTGCGGTTCGGGCCGATCGCCGACAGGAATTTTTCGGCACTTTCCGCCGCCAGTTCCACATGGGTTTCCTGCTGCTGCATGCGGATCGCGCCAATATCGCGCTTGGTCAGGTTGCCGGCGCGGCAAAGCATCGGAATCAGCCAGCGCGGTTCGGCATTCTGCTTGCGGCCGACCGAGAGCGAGAACCACAGGCTTTCGCCGAATTCCTGGCGGCTGCGGCGCGGTTCGTCGCTGCCCTTGAAGCCGTCGTTCGGGTTGTGGCGATCGTCGCGGTTCGTGCGGCGGCCCTGGTCGAGGCTCATCTCGATCAGTTCTTCCGGCGCCGAACGGCCGGTGTGATAGAGGCGCACGAAGGCGGCTGCCACCTGCTCGGCGCCGTGGCGCTCGAGAAGTTCGGCAACGAAGGTCTTTTCGTCCTCGCCCATCGGCTCACTGAGCGACGGATCGGCCAGAAGCCGCTCGCCATCCCGTTGGCTGACCTCGTCGGCAGACGGCGGACGCGCCCATTCGGCGGCGATGCCGGCATTCTGCAGCAGGCGCTCGGCGCGGCGGCGACCGTTCTGCGGCACGATCAGGGCGCTGACGCCCTTGCGGCCGGCACGGCCGGTGCGGCCCGAGCGGTGCAGCAGCGTATCGGGATTGGTCGGCAGGTCGGCATGGATGACCAGTTCGAGGTTCGGCAGGTCGATGCCGCGGGCCGCGACGTCGGTGGCGATGCAGACACGGGCGCGACCGTCGCGCATCGCCTGCAGCGCATGGGTGCGCTCGCTCTGGCTGAGTTCGCCCGACAGCGCCACGACCGAAAAGCCGCGATTGCCGAGCCGCGCCGTCAGATGGTTGACGGCCGCACGCGTCGAGCAGAAGACGATGGCGTTCTTCGCTTCATAGAAGCGCAGGGCATTGATGATGGCGTTTTCGCGGTCCGCCGGCGCCATGACCAGCGCACGATATTCGATATCGACATGCTGTTCGCGGGCTGCCGTGGTTTCGACGCGCACGGCGTTGCGCTGGTAGCTTTCGGCCAGCTTGGCGATAGCCCGCGGCACGGTGGCCGAAAACATCAACGTGCGGCGATCTTCTGGCGAAGCTTCGAGGATGAACTCCAGGTCCTCGCGGAAACCGAGGTCGAGCATCTCGTCGGCCTCGTCGAGCACCACGGCGCGCAGGTCGCTCATGTCGAGCGCATCGCGGCGGATATGGTCGCAGAGACGGCCGGGGGTGCCGACGACGATATGGGCGCCGCGTTCCAGCGCCCGGCGTTCGGTGCGCATGTCCATGCCGCCGACGCAGGACACAACGGTGGCGCCGGCGAATTCATAGAGCCATTCGAGCTCGCGCTTCACCTGCAGCGCCAGTTCGCGCGTCGGCGCGATGACCAGCGCCAGCGGCGTCGCCGCCGGGCCGAACGTTTCGGCATCGCCCAAAAGCGTCGGCGCCAGCGCCAGGCCGAAAGCGACCGTCTTGCCGGAGCCCGTCTGCGCCGATACCAGCGCGTCGGCAACACCGAGCTCGGGGTCGATCACAGCCTTCTGCACCGGCGTCAATTCTTTATAACCGCGTTTGTCCAACGCCTTGGCAATCGCCGGGACGATGCCTTCGATCTCTGTCATGGTTTTTTGATCTTTCGGAATTCTGTTCTTCAGCGCCGACAGGCAGGGAGGCCGGACGGCATCAGCATAACGGCCAGCATATCGCAAGCCATTCATTGCCGCGGCTCATAGCGTGGATGGGCGGAATTGTCGAGCGGCGATTGCAACATCGTCGCCCGTCCATCGGCCGAAGGTTAAGAAACGGCCGCCCGGCGGCCGTTGCACTGCGTCTCAGGAGGCGTCGCCGCGGTTGAGGTCCTGGACGATGTCGGTGAGCATCGGCACGTAATCGTCGCCGTGGCCGGTGCCGACCGCAAGCGCAAAGGTGTTTCTCACCGCCGCGCCGACGGGATTGGCAGCGCCCAGCGAATTGGCCAGGCTTGCAAGGTAACTCATGTCCTTGAAGCCGTTGCGGATCGCGAATTTGTGGGCATTCGGATCGCGCTCCAGGAACCAGCGCGAAAAGGTCTGGTAGAAGCCGCAATCCATGCGGCCGCCGCGGATGACGCCGTCGAAGACCTGCGGCGTGACGCCGGCCTTGGCGCCGAGCATCAGCGCCTCGGAATAAAGGGCGGCATAACCCATGGACAGAAAATTGTTGAGCAGCTTCATCGTGTGGCCGGAGCCGGTCGGGCCGGTGTGGATGACGCGGCCGGCGAAAGCATCGAGCACCGGCCGGATGCGGGCGATGACGGCATCGGCACCGCCGACCATGACGTCGAGCGTGCCGGCCGCCGCATCCGCCGGCGTGCGGCCGAGCGGTGCATCCACCAGGGTGATGGCCTTCTCTGCCAGCGATGTGGCAAGCCGCGTCGTCACCGAGGGATCGGAGGTGGAGCAATCGACGACGACCAGTTCGCGGCCGGCGGCGGCAAGCCCGTCCGGCCCGTCGATCACCGCCTGCACCTGCGGCGAGCCGGTGACGCAGAGGATGACGACATCGGAGACGAGCGCCAGCTCGCGGGCGGTCTTCGCCTCGCTGGCGCCGACGGCAACAAGATCTTCCACCGGCGCGCGGTTGCGATGGCCCATGACGGTGAGCGGCCAGCCCTTGGTGACGATGTTTTTCGCCATGCCGTGGCCCATCAGGCCGACGCCGATAAATCCGATACGTTCCTTTTCCATATGCTCTCTCCGCCCTTGGTGGTTCGCCCGATCACAAGTAGACACTATCAGTTACACGACGCAGGCAGCCGCGGCAGCAGAAAACTGAGCACGGTCGATGCAGCAGGTTGAAAGCACGGTCGCGGCAGAGCAATATCGCCCCGCCCTGGCGGCGCAGACCGAGCGATTATCGTCGGGCCGGCATCGCCGCCGCAAGCGACAGGAGACACCGTGAAACCCGCCGATACACTCTTCACCAACGCCCGGTTCGCCGATGGGACGCTCACCGATTTTTCCGTCGCGGCAGGCCGCATCGTTTCGATCGGACAGTCGGAAACGGCAACCCCTCAGCCGGCGGACGAAACCGTCGATCTCGGCGGGTTGCTGGTCGTGCCCGGTTTCGTCGAAGGCCATATCCATCTCGACACCAGCTTTTACGGCGATGCCTGGAAACCGCACCGGCCCTGCACTGCCGGCTTCGACGTGCATGAGCGCGTCGCCTTCCAGGCGGACAACATGGCCAAGGCGGCGCCGATGGCCGAACGGGCACGCAAGCAGCTCGACCTGTGCATCGGCAACGGCTCGACCTCGATGCGCAGCCACGTCATGGTCGACGGCTCGGTGGGGCTCAAATCGCTGGAGACGATCCTTGCCGTGCGCGAGGAATACCGCAACCGCATCGATATCCAGCTCGTCGCCTTTCCGCAGAGCGGTATTCTCAAAAGCCCCGGCACGCCGGAGCTGATGGACGAGGCGATCGGGCTCGGCGCCGATCTCGTCGGCGGCCTCGATCCGGCCAGCTTCGACCGCGATGTCGAGAAACATCTCGACGTCGTCTTCGGCATCGCCGAAAAGCGCGGCGTCGATGTCGATATCCACCTGCACGATTTCGGCACGCTCGGCATCTTCGAGCTGGAACAGATCGCGGCGCGCACGACGGCGCTCGGCATGGCCGGCCACGTGGCCGTCAGCCACGCCTATTCGCTCGGCGACGTGTCCGTCGACCTTGCCCGCAAGACCGGCGATCTCCTCGCCAGGGCCGGTGTGGCGATCATGACCAACGCACCGGGCGACCACGGCTTCCCGCCGGTGGCGATGCTGCGGCAGGCCGGCGTCACCGTCTTCAGCGGCAGCGACAACATCCGCGATTCCTGGTGGCCCTATGGCGACGGCGACATGCTGAGCCGCGCCTCGATCATCGGCTATCGCTCCGGATTCTACACCGACGAGGAGTTGGTATTGGCCTTCGACGTCGTTACGGAAGGCAGCGCCAAAGCCCTGCGGCTCGAAGGGTACGGGCTTGCGGTCGGCAACAGGGCCGATTTTGTGACGCTGGCCGCCGAGCACGTGCCGGAAGCGGTGGTCGGCGTTCCCAAGGGACGGGCCGTTTACAAGGCCGGGCGGCTTGTCGCTCGCGATGGTGTGGTCGTTCGCTGAGGCGAGTGGCCAATAATCGTTTGCCGGCCAAGGCCGAGAAAACCCTGTCACATCCGCTACGTGATCCTCGGCATTGAGCCGAGGATCACGAGAGATCATTTGGCTGACAGACGGATACCAGCTCAGGCCGCCGCTTTCTTCGCATAAGGATCGAACCGTCCATAGAAGGTCTCGCCCTTCGCCGCCATCTCGCGCAGCAGCGGCGTTGGCTGGAAATGATCGCCATAATCGGCAGCCAGGCGGTCGCAGAGATCCACGAAGGTCTTCACGCCCATGCCGTCGATGTAGGACAGCGTGCCACCGGTGTAGGGTGCAAAACCGAAGCCGAGGATGGAGCCGACATCGGCCTCACGCGGATCGATGACGATTCCCTCTTCCATGGTGCGGGCCGCTTCCAATGCCACGGTGACGAGCAGGCGCTGCTGCAGCACCTTGATATCGAAGTCTTCCGCCTTCTTCTGCGGATAGAGATCCTTCACGCCCGGCCACAAAGCCTTCTTGGCCGGCTTCGGCGGGTAATCGTAAAAACCCTTGGCGTTCTTGCGGCCGCGGCGGTCGAATTCATCGACCATCTTGTTCATCAGAGCCATATGGGCCGGCTTGACGGCGCCCTCGCCGAGATCGGCGATATAGGCCTTCATGATCTTCTGGGCGAGATCGACGGCGATCTCGTCCGTCAGCGACAGCGGGCCGACCGGCATGCCGGCCATCTTGCCGGCATTTTCGATCATCGCCGCCGGCACGCCTTCGGCCAGCATGTCATAAGCTTCGTTCATGTAACGGAAGACGCAGCGATTGACATAGAAGCCACGGGTGTCGTTGACGACGATCGGCGTCTTGCGGATCGCCGCGACATAATCCAGCGCCACGGCGAGCGCCTTGTCGCCGGTTTTCTCGCCGAGGATGACCTCCGTCAGCATCATCTTCTCGACCGGCGAGAAGAAATGCACGCCGATGAACTGCTTCGGGCGCCTGGAATTTTCCGCAAGGCCGGTGATCGGCAGCGTCGAGGTGTTGGACGCGAAGATGGCGTCTTCCGGCAGCACCGCCTCGACGGCCTCGATGACCACCTTCTTGACGTTGCGATCCTCGAACACGGCTTCGACGACCAGTTTTACGTCGTGCAGGCCTTCGTAATCGGCGGCAGGCGTGATCAGCGAGAGCAGCTTTTCGCCCTCCTCCTTGGTCATCCGCCCCTTGCCGACGCTATCGGCCACCAGCTTTTCCGAAACGGCCTTGCCCTTGGCAGCGGCTTCCAGGTCGCGGTCGATCAGGGTCACCGCAATGCCGGCCGCGGCGCTGACATAGGCGATCGAGGCGCCCATGAAGCCGGCGCCGACGACGCCGATCTTCTTCAAGTCCGATTTCTCGATACCGGCCGGACGACGGGCGCCCTTGCCGAGTTCCTGCATCGAGATGAACAGCGAACGGATCATCGAGTAGGCTTCGGTGGTCTGCAGCACCTGGGTGAAATAACGCTGCTCCATCTTGAGCGCCGTATCGAAGGGAAGCTGCAGGCCTTCATAGACACATTTCACGATGGCGAGCGCACCCGGATAGTTGCCGTGCGTCTCGCGACGCAGGATGGCGGAGGCAGCCGGCCAGAGCTGGGCGGCCGCCGGCGTCCAGATGCCGCCGCCGGGAACCTTGAACCCCTTCTCGTCCCAGGGGGCGACGGGCTTAAGGCCATCCTTGATCATCTGTTTGGCGGCCGGGATCAACTGGTCCGGCTCGACCACCTGGTGCACCAGGCCCATGGCCTTGGCGCGGCTCGCCGTCAGGCTGGCACCGGTGGTCATCATCTGCAGCGCGTCCTGCGCATTGGTCAGCCGCGGCACGCGCTGGGTGCCGCCGGCGCCCGGGAAGATACCGACCTTGACCTCGGGAAGCGCGATCTTGACCGACTTGGCATTGGAGGCGACACGGCCGTGGCAGGCGAGCGACAGTTCGAAGGCGCCGCCCATGCAGGTGCCGTTGATCGCCGAGACCCACGGCTTGCCGCAGGTTTCCAGCTTGCGCCACAGCCAGGTCATGCGGCCGGCGACGTCGAACAGTTTTTGGATGGCGTTGTCGGGGTCTTTCTCTTTCTCCTCCAGCATCATGGTGAACATGCCCTTGATCATGGAGAGGTCGGCGCCGCCGGAGAAGGACGATTTGCCGGAGGTGAAGACCGCACCCTTGATGCCGGTATCGCCGACCACCTGGTCGATGATCGCGTCGATTTCGTCCATGACCTCGACGGTGAAGACGTTCATCGACTTGTCGGGCATGTTCCAGGTCACGAGGGCGATGCCATCGGCGTCGGTCTCGACGGTGAAATTCGTGTAAGTCATTGCTCGTCCTCCCTCAAACCCGTTCGATGATCGTCGCCGTGCCCATGCCGGCGCCGATGCAGAGCGTCACCAGCGCGGTGTTCAGGTCGCGGCGCTCCAGTTCGTCGAGCACCGTGCCGAGGATCATCGCACCGGTGGCACCGAGCGGATGACCCATGGCGATGGCACCGCCATTGACGTTGATGCGGTCGGGCTCGATGTCGAAGGCCTGCATGTAGCGCAACACCACGGCGGCGAAGGCTTCGTTGAGTTCGAACAGGTCGATGTCGGAGAGCTTCAGGCCGGAGCGCTTCAGCAGTTTTTCGGTGACATCCACCGGTCCGGTGAGCATCAGTGCCGGATCCGAGCCGATGTTTGCAAAAGCCCTGATCCGCGCCCGCGGCTTGACGCCCATCGTCTCGCCGCCGGCCCTGGAGCCGAGCAGCACGGCGGCGGCGCCGTCGACGATGCCGGAGGAATTGCCGGCATGGTGGATGTAGTTGATGCGCTCGACATCCGGATGCGCCTCGATGGCGACGGCGTCGAAGCCGCCCATTTCGCCGGGCATCTGGAAGGACGGATTGAGGCTCGCCAGCGCCTGCATGTCTGTGCCGGGGCGCATGTGCTCGTCTTTGGCGAGGATCGTCAGGCCGTTCTGGTCCTTGACCGGGATGACCGAATTCTTGAAGTAGCCGCTATCCCAGGCGTGTGCGGCACGGCGCTGGCTCTCGACGGCATAAGCATCGACGTCGTCGCGGGTAAAACCGTATTTGGTGGCGATCAGGTCGGCAGAGACGCCCTGCGGCATGAAATAGGCCGGGAAGTTCACCGAGGGGTCCATGTACCAGGCACCGCCCGACATGCCCATGCCGATGCGCGACATGCTTTCGACACCGCCGGCGACGACGATATCGTCTGCCCCTTGCGCGATCTTGGCGGCGCCGAGATTGACGGCATCGAGGCCCGAGGCGCAGAAGCGGGAGATCTGCATGCCCGGCGCCTGAAAGGAATAACCCGCCTCGAAGGCGGCGGCCTTCGGAATGACCGCGCCGGCCTCATAGACCGGATCGACGCAGCCGAAGATGATGTCGTCGACCCTGGCCGTATCGAGGCCGTTGCGGTCGCGCACCGCTTCCAGCACCCGCGCCGCCAGCCGCGGCGTAGGCACCTCGTGCAACGCGCCATCCTTCTTGCCGCGACCGCGCGGAGTGCGCACATGGTCGTAAATGAAGACTTCGGTCATCGATATTCTCTCCCTGTCGGCGGCATTGCCGCCGTTCAAAATCCACTGCTATTCAAAAAGTGCCGAGAGACGCGCCAGAACCTCCCTGACAATAAATTCCGGGGCTTTTTCCTCAAAGCGCCCTCCTCTCGCTTTCAGGTCCACGGTGCGTATCTGGTGGCAAAGGACAACGCCGGTGGCCTTCGTCCCCGCGCCGGACAGCGACACGGTAAACCCCCGAGAGCGCGCAAATTCCCCGCCCGAACTGATTGGCGCGATCAACTGGACCCCTAGCTGGTTGAAACCGCGAGGCGACACGATCATCACATAACGCGCCTTCGCCTGTTCACGCCCGCGTGTCGGTTCAAGATCGGCAAACCAGATATCTCCGCGATCCATCAGTCGATGATTTCCTTGCCGACCGAAGGAGCATCCATCCATTCACGCTCTTCTTCCGACCACGGTGCCTCGGGATCGCATTGGGCCAGCAACTCCTCCAGGGTGTATTTCGGTCGCACCCGGGGCACGGCGACAATCTTCCCGTCTTCCGCGATTACATCCACCTTGGAATTGGCCTGAAGCCCGAGTTCTTCCAGCACGGGCTTGGGCACCGTCATCATCACGGAGCCGCCGACATTGCGCAGGGTTGACGTCGCCATTTGCTGCCTCCATCAAAAGTTATATTCTTATATAACTTTTTTCCTTCCCGTAAAAGCGCCATGCATCGCCGGCCAGGGTGGCATTCGCCCGGTGATTCCTCCAGAGCCAATCTGGGCTTTTTGCAAGCCCAAACCAACCGGCTCAAAAAGCATCCGCGGCAAGCGCCATCACTGTGTCGGCGCCAGCTTCGATGCGGGTCTTGCGCAGCGCGGTTTCCGGCAGGAGACGCTCCATGAAGAAGCGGCCGGTCAGCAGCTTGTTGCCGTAGAAATCGGCCCTCCCCTTGCCGGCGGCAAGGCCTTCTTCCGCCGCCTTGGCCATCTTCGCCCACATGTAGCCGAGCACGACGAGGCCGAAGAGGTGCATGTAGTCGGTGGAGCCGGCGCCGGCATTGTCGGGCTTGGCCATGGCGTTCTGCATGAACCACATGGTCGAGGCCTGCAGGTCGTTCAGGCCCTTCTTCAGATGCTTGGTGAAGAAGGCGAGCTTTTCGTCAGCGCGGTTTTCCTCGCAGAAATCGCCGATTTCCTTGAACAGCGCCATGACGGCGCGGCCGCCGTTGAGGCCGAGCTTGCGGCCGACGAGGTCGAGTGCCTGGATGCCGTTGGCGCCTTCATAGATCATGGTGATGCGCGCATCGCGGACATACTGGCTCATGCCGTGTTCCTCGATGTAGCCGTGGCCGCCGAAGAGTTGCTGCGCCATGACGGCGTGATCGAACCCCTTGTCGGTCAGGACACCCTTGAGGATGGGGGTGACGAGGCCGAGGGTGTCGTCCGCCGCCTGTTTTTCGGCGGCATCGGCGGCACGGTGGGCGATGTCGGATTTCAGCGCCGTCCACAAAAGGAAGGCACGGCCGGCCTCGTTGAAGGCGCGGATGGTCATCAGCGAACGGCGGACATCGGGATGGACGATGATCGGATCGGCCTTCTTCTCCGGTGCCTTGGCGCCGGAGAGCGAGCGGCCCTGGATGCGCTCGCGGGCATAGCTGGCGGCGTTCTGGTAGGCGATTTCGCCGATCGACAGGCCTTGCAGGCCGACGCCGAGGCGGGCTTCGTTCATCATCACGAACATGGCGTTGAGGCCCTTGTTCTCGGCGCCGATGAGGTAGCCGGTCGCCTCGTCGTGGTTGATGACGCAGGTGGCGTTGCCGTGGATGCCCATCTTGTGCTCGATGGCGCCGCAGGACACGTTGTTGCGCTTGCCCGGCGTACCGTCCTCGTTGACGAGGAATTTCGGCACGATGAACAGCGAGATGCCCTTGGTGCCTTCGGGCGCGCCTTCGATGCGGGCGAGCACCAGATGGACGATGTTGTCCGTCATGTCGTGTTCGCCGGCGGAGATGAAGATTTTCTGGCCGGAAATCCTGTAGCTGCCGTCCGCCTGCGGCACGGCCTTGGTGCGCAGCAGGCCGAGGTCGGTGCCGCAATGCGGCTCGGTGAGGTTCATGGTGCCGGACCAGGTGCCGGCGACCATCTTCGGCAGGTAGGTGCGCTTCTGCTCCTCGGTTCCGTGCACGAGGATGGCGGCGATGGCGCCCTGGGTCAGGCCCGGATACATCATCAGCGACATGTTGGCGGCGGAGTTGTATTCGCCGATCGCCGCATGCAGCGTATAGGGCAGGCCCTGGCCGCCGAACTCCTCCGGCACGGCAAGACCGATCCAGCCGGCCTCGCAATAGGCGTCGTAGGCTTCCTTGAAGCCCTTGGGGGTGGTGACCGAGCCGTCGTCGTGGCGTTTGCAGCCTTCGAGATCGCCGGTGCGGTTGAGGGGCAGGAGCACCTCTTCGGCCATCTTCGCCGCTTCACCGAGGATCGCTTCCAGCATGTCGGGGGTCGCGTCGGCAAAGCCGGGAAGGTTGTTGTAGCGTTCGAGCCCCAACACCTCGTTGAGGACAAAAAGCGTATCGTTCACCGGGGCCTTGTAGACGGGCATCGTTCCTCTTCCTCCACCACTCTCGTCCGGATGCCTGATCCGGACTTTCAAACTGATACAAAATATTGACGTTCGCGTAAACGTAAATTCGTTGAGCCGTTATCTCTCCTCGCGCGCAGAAATTGCTCGGATGCCTGCGCCTGATCCGAAATGGTACAGGCAGAGTGTTAAAAGCTGCTATCGACGGCACATGCCGACGCCGGAACACTTAATTTTGCGTGACGGCGGCAGAACGCCGCAAGAATGACGAATATCGCCGTGCCAGGCGCGCCCGGCCCTTCTTTTTCCGCTGTCGCTTGCCTAGTTTATGCGGCGTGAATCAGATCGACACAGAAGCCTCCGTTACACTTCCCCTGCCCTTCACCCGCTGGTTTGCGGAAAAAGGCTGGCGGCCGCGCGCCCACCAGCTTGAACTTCTTCGCCGCGCCGAGGGCGGCGACAGCACGCTTTTGATCGCCCCCACCGGCGCCGGCAAGACGCTTGCCGGTTTCCTGCCGTCGCTCACCGACCTGACGCGGCGTGGCAAAATTCCGCCCGGCTCCGCCTTTACCGGCATCCACACGCTCTACGTCTCGCCGCTCAAGGCGCTCGCCGTCGATATCGAGCGCAACCTGATGAAGCCGGTCGAGGAGATGGGCCTGCCGGTGACGATCGAGAACCGCACCGGCGACACGCCGGTCGCCAAACGCCAGCGCCAGAAACTCAATCCGCCCGACATCCTGCTGACGACGCCGGAGCAGGTGGCGCTGCTGCTCGCCAACAAGGAGGCGGAACGCTTCTTCAAGGACCTGAAATATGTGATCCTCGACGAGTTGCATTCGCTCGTCACCTCCAAGCGCGGCCATATGCTGTCGCTCGGCCTCGCCCGCCTGCGCCGGCTGGCGCCAAAACTGCAGACGATCGGCCTTTCGGCCACGGTCGCCGAGCCGATGGAACTGCAGCAGTGGCTGGTGGCGCAGCAGCCGGATGAGGACAGGCACGCCGGGCTGGTGTTGGTCGAAGGGGGCGCCAAGCCGAACATTTCCATCCTCAAGACGGAAGAGCGCATCCCCTGGGCCGGGCATTCCGCCAAATACGCCATTCCCGACGTCTACAGGCAGTTGCTCGATCATCAGACGACGCTGCTGTTCGTCAACACCCGCAGCCAGGCGGAGATGCTGTTCCAGGAACTGTGGACCGTCAACGAAGACAATCTGCCGATCGCCCTGCATCACGGTTCGCTCGATGTCGGCCAGCGGCGCAAGGTGGAGGCGGCGATGGCGGCCAACAGGCTGCGCGCCGTGGTCGCCACCTCGACGCTCGATCTCGGAATCGACTGGGGCGATGTCGATCTCGTCATCCATGTCGGCGCGCCGAAGGGAGCTTCGCGGCTCGCCCAGCGCATCGGCCGCGCCAACCACCGCATGGACGAACCGTCCAAGGCGATCCTGGTGCCGGCCAATCGTTTCGAGGTGATGGAGTGCCAGGCGGCGCTCGACGCCAATTACATCGGCGCGCAGGACACGCCGCCGGTCGGCGCCGGCGCGCTCGACGTGCTCGCCCAGCATGTGCTCGGCATGGCCTGCGCCGAACCCTTCGACATGCTGGAGCTCTATGACGAGGTGATCAGCGCCTCACCTTATGCCGACCTTTCCTGGGAGACGTTCGAACGCATCGTCGATTTCGTCGCGACCGGCGGCTATGCGCTGAGGACCTATGAGCGGTATGCCCGCATCCGCAGGACGCCAGAGGGGCGGTGGCGGGTCTCCAATCCGCAGGTGGCGCAGCAATATCGCCTGAACCTCGGCACCATCGTCGAAAGCCCGATGCTGAACCTGAAGATGGTCAAGCGCGGACAGGGCGGACGCATCGGCCGCGGCGGGGCGACGCTCGGCAAGGTGGAGGAATATTTCCTCGAACAGCTCGCCCCCGGCGATACCTTCATCTTCGCCGGCAAGGTTTTGCGTTTCGAGGGCATCCGCGAAAACGAGGCGCTGGCGAGCCAGGCCTTTTCGCTCGATCCGCGCATCCCGGCCTATGCCGGCGGAAAATTTCCGCTGTCCACCTATCTCGCCGACCAGGTGCGCGGCATGCTCGCCGACCCCGACCGCTGGCATAAGCTTCCCGACCAGGTGCGCGACTGGCTGGAGATCCAGAGGGACAAGTCGATGCTGCCGAAGCGCGACGAGCTGCTGATCGAGACCTTTCCCCGCGGCAGCCGCGCCTACATGGTCGCCTATCCTTTCGAAGGGCGGCTGGCGCACCAGACGCTCGGCATGCTGCTCACCCGCCGTCTGGAACGCATGGGCGCCAAACCGCTCGGCTTCGTCGCCACCGATTATTCGCTCGGCATCTGGGGGCTCGAAGACATGGGGCTGATGATCGCCAACGGCCGGCTCAGCCTTGCCGAACTGTTCGACGAGGACATGCTGGGCGACGACCTGGAGGCATGGCTGGCGGAATCCTTCCTGCTCAAGCGCACCTTCCGCAACTGCGCCGTCATCGCCGGCCTCATCGAGCGGCGCCATCCCGGCAAGGAAAAGACCGGCCGGCAGGTGACGGTTTCGGCCGACCTGATCTACGACGTGTTGCGCAGCCACGAGCCCGACCACATCCTACTGCAGGCGACACGGCAGGATGCGGCAAGCGGTCTTTTGGATATTTCCCGACTTGGCGATATGCTGACACGAATCAAGGGCCATATCACCCACCGCGCGCTCGACCATATCTCGCCGCTCGCCGTGCCCGTGATGCTCGAGATCGGCAAGGAGGCCGTGCCCGGCGAAGCGCAGGACGCATTGCTGGCGGAGGCCGCCGACGACCTGATCGCCGAGGCGATGGCCTGAACAGGACTGGAACCGGACTGCCTTGATGAACCGCCTGGCGCTTGCGCGCGACATGCTTTCGACGCCGGCGCCAAGCTGTGCGGACACCACCGTCAACGGCGTCGCCGCCGTCTGCGATCCGCTCGGCGCGCTCTATCTGCCGGACAGCGGTGTCGTCGTCGTCTCCGACCTGCATCTCGAAAAGGGCGCCGCCTTCGCCCGCCGCGGCATGATGCTGCCGCCCTATGACACGCTGGCGACGCTGACGGTGCTCTCCGCCGTGATTTCCCGCTACGATCCGAAGGTCGTCATCTCGCTCGGCGACAATTTTCACGACCGCATCGGCTCGGCGCACATGCCGGCGGAATTCCGCAGCTTGATCACCACCATGGCCTGCGGCCGCGAATGGATCTGGATCAACGGCAACCACGATCCTGACGGCACCGTCGACCTGCCCGGCACCTGCGCCGACGAACTGCATTACGGCGGCCTCGTCTTCCGCCACGAGCCGCGGCAGGGACTTCAGAAAGGCGAGATTGCCGGCCACCTGCACCCCGCCGCCACCGTGCGCCGGCGCGAAAAGGCCATCCGCCGCCCCTGCTTCGCCACGGATGGCGGCCGCCTGCTGATGCCGGCTTTCGGGCTGATGAGCGGCGGCCTCGATCTGCGCCACAAGGCGATGCGCGGCCTGTTCGACAGGACGGCGCTGGTGGCCCACCTGATGGGCCGCGACCGGGTCTATTCCGTCCGCTTCGGCAACCTGCTCGGCTGACGCGGCCGGCATTTTTAGGCCGCCATTCGCGACGCGGCCCAATCTACCGGCAGCGCTCCACTTCGGATCAGTTGTAATGCCGGATCAATCCTTGCGGAACAGGATGCTCGCCGACCAGCCGGTGATGATGGCCATCAGCACGGCAAACAGGCCATAGGCGAAGGGCGTCTCGCGCGCCGCATCGGTGATCGCTTGTTCGATGCCGGTTTTCACCACCCGCAGCGGCAATTGCTGCTCGCCGACGAAAACGCCGCTCTTGAACAGGAATGCCCGCACGGTGTGGACGCCGTTCGGAATGTTGGCCGGCAGCCTCAGCGTGGCGCGAAACAGTGTCGGGCTGACGAAACGCACGCCGCTCGGATCGCGTTCGTAGAGGCCGTGGGTCTGTTTGAGCCGTCGATAGGCATCGCGGAATTCGCCGAGATTGGCGGCGTTGCCGACAAAGCCGACGGCCCTGAGCGGGATGTGGTTGAGCCCGACGCCCCGCTCGTTGAGTTCCTGCTCGACGGCGATGGTATCGACGGCGCGGGTGCTGGAAATCGAGTAGGATTCCGGCACCATCTCGAAGGTCATGGCGCGACGGTTCACCCAGATGCCGAACAGCCGTTCCTTCTTGCGCACCGTGGTATTGTCCTTCGGGCCCTCGAGCGCCACGACGATGTCGTACTGGCCGATGGCCATCAGCAGTTCGTCGGCATAATCGACGGTGCCGAAGATGGTGAGGTCGGCGCCGTGGAAATCCGAAGTGATGGCGATCTCGCTGGTCGACATGCCGATCTGCAGCCGTTCCTTGCTGTCGACCGTTTCCCCGAGCGCCGGCATCTGCGCCATGGCCGGGAAAGCGAAAAGCAGGGCCGCGAGGGCGATTGCGGGAAGGCGCAGCATCAGTTTCCGACGCCTCCGATCGCAATCGAGAAAAGGTCGCTCGGCGTGACGACGAGCGCCACGGCAAGACGCAGGCCCACGGCAAGCACCAGCAGCCCGAGAAGGGCACGCAGCTGCTCGCCGCGCAGTTTCTGGCCGACGCGGACGCCGTATTGCGCGCCGATGACACCCGCCACCATCAGGATGAAGGCAAGCACGATATCGACGGAATAGTTGGTGGTCGCCTGCACCACCGTCGTATAGGCGGTGACGAAGATGATCTGGAACAGCGATGTCCCGACGACGACGTTGGTCGGGATGCGCAGCAGATAGATCATCGCCGGCACCATGATGAAGCCGCCGCCCACACCCATGACCGAGGTGAGGATACCGATCGCAAAGCCGAGGGCGATGATCGGGATGACGCTCAGATAGATCTTCGATTTCTTGAACCGCATCTTCAGCGGCAGCCGGTGGACCCAGCTGTGCTGGCCGGGCTTCTTCAGCGTCACCGTTTCGTTGCGACGGGCGCGACGCATGGCGTTGAGGCTTTCGAGCAGCATCAGACCACCGACCGTGCCCAGGAAAACGACGTAGAGCAACGAGATGAACAGGTCGAGCTGGCCGAGGCTGCGCAGCAGCGAGAAGATCCAGATGCCGACCGTGGCGCCCACCAGACCGCCGATCAGGAGCACCGTGCCGAGCTTCACATCCAGCGTCCCGCGCCGGAAATGGCTGAGCGCGCCGGAGACGGAGGAGGCGACGACCTGGTTTGCGCCGGTGGCGACGGCAACGACCGGCGGGATATTGTAGAAGATCAAAAGCGGCGTGATCAGGAAGCCGCCGCCGACGCCAAACATCCCCGACAGAAAACCCACCGCTGCGCCCATGCCCAGGATAACGAAGATGTTGACCGACAATTCTGCGATCGGCAGATAGATCGACACGGCAGGACCTCAAAAACAGGTATCAACCCGCCGGCAGCCGGCGGGTTATTGGCGGGTGTGCAAGGCTGAAACCCTGACCCTGCGAAGTAAGGCGCAAAATCATTGCCAAATCATGGCCATGCCATTGATTGAGCCGTGATAATCGTCTTGCGCCCCAAAGCTCGGGGTGTCAATTCTCGGAAACGTCCTAAGCTGTCTTTTTTCCGTTTTTGTGACAGGGCGTCATTTGTTTCGGGCAAGCAACTCCTTGACCAGGGCGTCGGTGATTTTGCCGTCCGGTTCCTGGCCGATGGACTTCTGGAAAGCCTTGATGGCGTTGACGGTCTTCTTGCCCATTTCGCCGTCCGGCGTGCCGGCGTCGAAACCGTTGTTGTTGAGGATCGCCTGGATGTTGCGGACCGCCTTCTTCATGTCGACCGAGGCCGTCTTCACGCCCTTGCCGACCCATTCGTCGGGAATGTTGACCGAGTTGGCATCGGCGTTCAGCGGCTGCGGCTTCCAGAGATCGACCTGGGCGCGGGCATTTTCGAGCTGCTCCGGCCGCATGGCGTTCGCCACCTCGTCACGCTTCTGCGCCGCATCCTTGTCGCCGTCCTTGGCGGCGATGGCGAACCACTTGTAGGACTGTTCGAGATCCTGCTTCACGCCGTTGCCGCGGGCATACAGGATCGCCAGGTTGAACTGGCTGTCGGCGACGCCGAGATCGGCGGCCTTGACGAACCAGGACACCGCCGTATCGAAATCCGGCTTGCCCTCGACGCCGGTTGCCAGCAGGACGGCGAGGTTGTGCATGGCACTGGCATTACCCTTGTCGGCAGCCTGCTGGTAATAGGATTTCGCCTTGGCGAGATCGCGTTCGACGCCGGTGCCTTTTTCGAAAAGATTGGCGATGCGGTATTGCGCCGGTGCGAAACCCTTGTCGGCCGCGCGCTGGTACCATTTCGCCGCTTCCGCCAGATCGACGGGCACGCCGCGGCCTTCCGTGTAACGCGCGCCGATTTCGAACAGGGCGGCCGGATCGCCGTTCACGGCCGCGTCGCTCAGCGATTTCGGCGTGATCGCGGCGGGCACGACGATGGCGGTTTCCTGCACCGGCTCGGCATCGGCCGTCGCAGCCGTCGACGGCTCCTCGATGCTGTCGCCGGCGACGGGCAACTCGCCCGTTGCGGCGGCGGTGGCATTCACGAAGGTGTCTTCGGCCGCAGATTGCCCGGCAATTGCCTTCGTATCGCCCGGCAGTGTCTCCGTCGCCGTGGAATCGCTCGGATTTGCATCCGGCGTCTGGGTATCGAAAGCGCTGGCCGAGTTGTCCAGCTTTGCCGTCGCCGGATCGGCGCCGGTGGTGACGGACGGCGTCGTCTCGGTCGTCGCTTCGACGGCGGAGGGAGCCTTTTCGCCCCGAACCAGCGTGTTGACGAGCGGAACGGCCATCAGCGCCAGCAGGATCGCGCCGACAGCCATCAGGATCGGACGACGATGCTGGGAGAATTTCGCGCCGAACCCGGCGCCGACCTTGCCGGCGCTGAACCGCTGCTGGGCCTGGTCGACTTCCTGGGCCGCCGCCTGAGCGGCGCGACGGGCGGCAGCGATGTAGTCGGCGCGATCGACCTCCGCAGTGGCGGCGACACGCTGGCCGTTCTGGCTGGCGCGGACGCGCTCCAGGATCTTCTTGACGTCCGGCGCGCCGGAACCGGGCTCCAGAAGTTCGTTGGCATCGTCGGCAGGGATCATGTCTTCCGGCGCCAGCGGCGGCGTCGGCTCGATCATGGCGCGTTCGGCGACAACCGGCGCAGACTTGCGCCCGAGCAGGCGCTTGCCGAGGCTGACGAGCAGGCTTCCCTTGCTCGGCATCGCCTTTTCGGCAGTGGCGGTTTCGGCCGCGGGGACGATGTCCGCCTCGACCGGTTCCGGCGCCATGGTGCGGATGACCGGCGAGGACTGGCCGTCGGTGCTGGGCTGGATATCACGCGGCGGATAGGCGGTGAGCCCGGTATCGAGACCGTCGAAATCGTCGAGACCGGACTTACCGCCAAAAGGGCGGGCGGGTTCCTCATAAGCGGTTTCGGCGAAAACCGGCTGGGCGGCTTTCGGCATGACCGGCTCGGATCGGCGCTCGAAGGAGCGATCCTCCAGCGAACGGAACCGGTCGTCCATGGTTTCCAGGCGGCCGGCGATCTGCACCAGCGTATCGTGAAGCGCCTCGAAGGTCTGCTGCGTGCGGCTTTCCGAATGGCGGGTGAGATCTTCGAGGTTGCGGAGGTCGTGGGCGAGCGCCGTCAGCGCCGACATGTCGGCGGGAGCAGCCGCACCGCCGGTCATGCCGTTGCGGGAATAGGCCTCGACCACCGCTTCGGCTGCCTGCCGGGCCGCCTCGATGATGTATTCGTCACTGGTCGCCATATAGTCTTCGAGAGCCGCCATCCGGCTTTCGACCTGTGGCGACAGGCTGTCCTGGCGCGGCTCGCTGATCAGCAGCGACAGATGCGCAATCTGCTCTTCGAGCGCCTTTAGGGCGCGATTGTCGGAGGCCGGTGCCGCCGCCGTCTCGTCGAGGCGCGTGGCGATATCGAGCAGCTGGCCTTCGATCCGCCGGAAGGCGTCGTCGTCCAGCGCCGGAGCCGGGGCCGGCTGCGGATGGAACTCCATGTCGTCGATGCGGCGGGCGAGATAATCCAGCCGCTCGGCCAGCACGTCGTTGACCGAGCCCTGGTCGAGCGCATCGATCTTGCGGGAAATGTCGGAGAGATAACCGGTCAGTTCGGCCGTCGCCGGCGCCTTCTGGGAGCGCTCCAGCATCATCGACAGCTGATCGAGTCGTTCTTCCAGCCGCGACGCGGCCTCGACATTGGCGAATTCCTCGATGCGCGTCGTCAGCGCCTCGATGCGCGCACCGAAGGCTGCGGCCGGATCGGGACGGTTCATGGCGGCGTGGCCGATGCCGTCGATCTGGTCGGCCAGGGCATTGAGGCGGCCTTCCAGACGCTGCACCAGCGACGGATCGAAGGTGTTGGGTGAGCGGTTGCCGGCAACGATGGCGCGACTGATCTCGTCCAGGCGCAGGTCGAGCCCGGCGAACTGTTCGGCGATGGCGTGGTCGTTCGGCTGCATCCGGTCGCCGAGCGTCTCTAGCGCCGAGGCGATGGAGATCATCTTGTCCTCGAGGACGCGGATCGCCGGATCGCTGCTCATGTTGCCGAGATGCGACTTGATGTCGTCGAGGCGATAGGCCAGCGACACCAGCTCTTCCTGCAGCGGCACCGGGTCGAGCGCCTGCAGCCGGTCTTCCACGCCATGCCAGCGGGTTTCCATGCGGCGAACGGAATCCTCCCGCGCAAGCCCGTCCATCAGCGTCCGCAGGTCCTCGAATTCGGTGCGCAGGCCGACGATCTCGCGGCTGGGAGCGCCCTGGCTGCCCAACTGGTCGATGCTGTGGGCCAGCCGCGCAAGATCGTCGCGCACGTCGGCGGCAAAATGCTGGTCCTGGGCGCTGGCCTTGATGTTGCGCATTTCGGAACGCAGGGCGCCGACCTCACGCGAGACCCCTTCCGAGATGTCGCGTTTCAACTCCTGCCGCAGGCTGACGAGCGCCTGGGCGATTTCTTTCATCTGGTGATCGGCAGCGCCAGCCTGCGGCGGCGCGGCCATCGGCGGCTGGCGGCGCTGTTCCGGCTGGGCGTAGCTTTCGCGCGTTACGGCGCGGCGCGGCTCCTGCGGGCGCTGTTCCGAGGGGCGGACTTCCTGCCGCGTTTCGATCCCGGCGCGGGCCTGCGGACGATCGCGGCCGGAATCGAGCATGCGCTGGCGCTGGCGGATCTCGGCGAGCGGGTCGGGCCGGGCCTCGCGTTCGGCGACGGGTTCGCGATAACGGGCGGGGGGTTGTTCCGGGCGGGGGCCATAATCGGCCTGTGGCGGGCGTGGCCGGCTATCGGCACGCACCGGCGCTCCCATCAGCCCTTCGATCCGCGCCTCCAATCCCTCGATCGTGCGGCTCAGCGCATCGAGAGACGATGTGTCGCCATGACGGGAATGATTGCGCGATCCGTTCATAATCCTGCTCGCTTCGACGGTTGCGCCCGGTTTTGCCCGGGCCTTATCTGGTTACGCCCCCGACAGCCGCCATAATGGCGCCTCGTCAGGAGGTCGGTCAGTGGCGTCCGTCGACGCGAGACTCACAAATTGCACGGCGCACCACTACGGCGCACAATCCATGAAACGTGGTAAACAAGGCGTTAACCGCCGTAGAATTTTTTTAACGATTGCTGAAAAAGCCGCCGGCCGGCCGGACACTCAGAGGGCGATGTAACGATCGGAGCGGTGGTTGATCGCCACGAAAAGATTGAGCACGACGGCGCCGAGCACCGAATAGAACACCACGCCCGGCGTCGTGACGAAAAAGGCGGCCGCCAGCACGCAGAGATCGATGGCGAGCTGGGTCAGGCCGGCGCGAATGCCGAAACGCTCCTGGAGGTAGATGCCGAGGATGCCGACACCGCCGAGGCTGGCGCGATGGCGATAGAGCGCCAGCAGCCCGAAACCGAGCAGCAGGCCACCGAGAAGCGCTGCCCAGGCCGGATGGATCGAGGAAATCTGCAGGAAGCGCGACTGGACGTCGGCCAGCACCGAGGTCAGGCCGATGGCGAGGAAGGTCTTGATGGTGAAGGCCAGTCCGAGGCGCTTCCACGACAGGTAGAAGAACGGCAGGTTGAGCAGGAAGAAGGCAAGGCCGAAATTCACCCCGAAGGCATAATGCAGCAGGAAGGCGATACCGGCGGTGCTGCCGGTGAGAAGCCCGGCGCCGGCCAGGCAATACAGGCCCAGCGCCGCAATCAGGCTGCCGGAAAAGATGCCCTGGACGTCTTCGAGCGGTGCGTGGCGGGTGGCGCTGCCATTGCGGAAACCAAGGGCATTGATGATCTGCGTCATGACGGCGGTCTCCTGCGGCGGGCACGGTCGTAAAGGCCGGGCGGCGAGGCCCAGCCGGAAAAGGAAAACGAGCCGCCGGATGCCGGCAGCGGTTCACCACGGAAAGCGGATGGCTTCCGATAGGATGAGGGAACGGTTTGAATTCTTGCAGTTTTTGCCGGTTTCGCAAGTGAAATAAGTAAGCAATGCTGACCTATTTTCAACTTCGCAACAAAAGTTCCCTCACGCGCTTTTGCGCGTAAGGAACAGAATGCCGGCGATAGGTTTGCCGCCATCTTTGCGAATGGTGCTGCGGCCGATCTCGACCACGTCGAAGCCATTTCTCTCGCAGAGGCCGCGAAGATGGGCTTCGCTATGGGCATATCGCAGCGAGGGCGCCAGATGAAACCCTTCCGCCGTGCCGGCATCTTCCACCGAGAAGGCAAAGACCGCGCCAGGAGCCGCCAGCAAGGCGACGAGGCCGAAGGTGTTTTCGAGATTGCCGAGATACATCAGCACGTCGGCCGCGGTGACCAGGTCGGCGCGGTGCCGGCCACTATCCGCGAAGAGGCCCGATGCCTCGGCATCGAGCGACAGGTCCGCCTGGGCCAGATGATCGTAGACCTGCTTTTCCGCTGCTTTCGCCAGCATGTTCTGCGACAGGTCGAAACCTTCGAGGCGGTCGACGCGGCCGCGGATCTCCGGGCCGAGCAAGCCGGTGCCGCAACCGAGATCGACGGCGAGGCGGTAATCTTGGCCGGTGGTGGCGATCAGCTCCGCCAGCTTGCGCGGCACGCTGTAATCGAGCTTTTCGACCAGCGAGGTCTCGAAACGGTCGGCATAATCGTCGAAGAGCCGTTCGACATAGCGGCTGGGCGGCTGGTCCGGCGTTGCCGCTTGCCCCAGCAATGCGAGCTTGAGGCCGGCGCCGAAGACATCGGAAGCATCGAACTCCAGCACCCTGCGATAGGCATCGGCGGCACCCTGCGTCTCGCCTGCCTTTTCCCGGTAGGAGGCAAGCCGGAACCAGCCGGCCGCCCAGAGAGGAGCAAGCTCCAGCGCCTGTTCCATCAGTTCCGCCGCGGCCGCGGGTTCGCCGCCCTCGTCGAGCATCTTGGCATAGTCGGCGCGGCGGTCGGCGGTCAGGTCGCCGGACGAAAGCTGGCTGGGCTGCATAGGAGAGATCCCGGGTGCATCTGGCCCGCGCAAGCCGTTTCCGATAGGGTCGCGGTACGGGGCGGGATTCGCCGCATTTGGCGGTCGCCATAAAAAAACTCAAGTTCTATTTCAGAGGGCGGCAGAGACGACGGACATTGCGGGCAGCGATGCGAGCGATTTTGCGGCAGAACAGACAGGAGCGGGCATGTCCGACCAGGTAAACAGGATGCTGGGTGATACGCCGGCGCGCACGGTGCTGAAGCTGATCGTGGTCTCGCTGATCGTCGGCTTCATCATGGCCGTGTTCGGGATCGTGCCGATGGATATCCTCAACGGTATCCGCGACTTCGTCCTCGACCTCTGGCATACCGGCTTTGCCGCGCTCGGCCGGGTCGGCGACTATCTGCTGCTGGGCGCCACCATCGTCATTCCCGCCTTCATCCTGCTGCGCATCCTGAGTTTCCGCCGTTGAGCCGGACGCCCCTGCTTCTTTGCCGCCGCCGTCTCGTCCTGCTTTCCGGCCTGGGCATCCTCTCGGCGCTTGCCGGCTGTTCCACCACGTCGGTGCTCTCCAGCAATGATGACGGCGCCAGCGGCGACGAAACCGCCGACGCGCTGCCGATGGTCAATTCCTTGCGTGCCAGGAAAGGCCTGTCGCCGCTTGCGGTCGACCCCGTGGCGTCGCAGGCCGCCACCGACCAGGCCAAACGCATGGCAAAGGTCGGCAAGATGTCGCATCTCATCGGCTTCAACGACGATTTCGGCAAGCGCATGAAAGATCATGGCGTTGCCCTGCCGGCCGCCGAAAACATCGCCGCCGGCCAGAACGAGACCGCACGTGCCGTACAGGCATGGATCGACTCACCGAAACACCTGCACAACATGCTCGGCGATTTTCGTGGCCTCGGCGTCGCGGTCGCCCGCAACAGCTCTTCCGGAAACCGGCCCTATTGGGCCATGGTGCTGTCGAGCTGAGGCGATTCTGTCCGGCGCAAGCGAGGCAGAACGATGAATTCCCGCACCAAAGGACAGGCCGGCAGCAATCCGCTGGCCTTCGACGTGACACACCGGATGGTTCTGTCGATCGCCATTCCGATGACACTCGGTTTCATGACGACGCCGCTGCTCGGCCTGACCAACACCGCCGTGGTCGGCCATATGGGTGTGGCGGAAGCGCTGGCCGGCCTTGCCATCGGCGCCATGCTCTTCGATCTGATCTTCGGCAGCTTCAATTTTCTACGTGCCTCGACCACCGGCCTGACGGCGCAGGCCTTCGGACGGCGGGATGGGCGCGAGCAGCAGGCGATCTTCTGGCGGGCGCTGATCCTGTCGTTCGGCTGCGGCGCGGCGCTGCTTGCCCTTTCGCCGCTTCTGCTGCGGGCCGGGCTGGCGCTGATGGGGGCGGAAGCAGCCGTGGCCGACGCCACCGCAACCTATTTCTCCATCCGCATTCTCGCCGGGCCGGCAGCGCTCGCCAACTATGCCATCCTCGGCTTCGTTCTCGGACGCGGCCAGGGAGCCCTCGGCCTGCTGCTGCAATCGATCATCAACGGCATCAATATCGCCCTGTCGATCTATCTCGGCCTGCATCTCGGCTGGGGCGTCTCAGGTGTCGCCTGGGGAACGGCGGCGGGCGAGACGGTGGGCATGCTGGCAGGGCTGTTCCTCGTTCTCAGGCGATTTGAGGCCGGCGAGCGGCCGACCTTGGCGGAGATCTTCCAGCGGCAGCGGCTCGCGGCGCTATTTGCCCTCAATCGCGACATCCTGATCCGCACCTTCGTGCTGATCGGTTCCTTCACCTTAATGACACGCATCGGCACCGGTTTCGGCGCGGTGACGCTGGCGGCCAATGCGGTGCTGATGAATTTTTTCCTGCTGGCCAGCTATTATCTCGACGGGCTTGCCAATGCCGCCGAGCAGATCGCCGGACGGGCGATCGGCGCGCATTACCGCCCTGCCTTCGAGCGGGGGCTGAAGCTGGTGCTGCTCTGGTCCTTCGGGCTGGCGGCGGCCGGCGGCCTGTTTTTCCTGCTGGCGGGACCCTGGCTGATCTCGGCCCTCACGACGGCGCCGGACGTGCGGCAGGCAGCGGAAACCTACCTGCCCTGGGCAGCAGTCACCGGGCTGACCGGCGCGCTGGCCTTCCTGATGGACGGCGTCTTCATCGGCGCCACCTGGTCGTCCGACATGCGCAACCGCATGCTGATGTCCTTCCTCGGCTATCTGGCGGCGCTGACCGTCTTCGTCCCGCTTCTCGGCAATCACGGCCTGTGGCTGGCGATGAATGCCTTTTTGCTCTTTCGCGGTCTCTTCCTGGCGATGCTCCTGAAGAAACGGACGGATCAAACCTTCCGGTCCGCCCAGTAATCCAGCCGGCTGTCGCGCAACTCGCGGATCGAGGCGACGCCTTCGCGATCGAGCAGCGGCGAAAGCCCGCGGACGATGCGGGCCGGCAGACCCGGTCCCTCATAGACCATGCAGGAATAGAGCTGCACCAGGTCGGCGCCGGCGCGGATCTTTTCCAGCGCCGTTTCCGCCGAGGAGACGCCGCCGACGCCGATGATCGGCAAGTCCGGGCCGAGGCGCTGACGCATGGCGGCCAGCACGGCCGTCGACTTTTCGAACAACGGCCGGCCGGAAAGCCCACCGGCCTCCTTTGCCTGGGACTGGTCGCTCAGACCTTCGCGTGACAGCGTGGTGTTGGAGACGATCAGGCCGTCGAGCGCATGCGACAGCACTTCGGCGGCGATATCGTCCATACCTTCCGGTGTCAGGTCCGGTGCGATCTTCAGGAAGACGGGAATTTTCCGGCCCGTCCTGGCCGCTTCCGCATCGCGGGCGGAAAGCACGGCGGACAGCAGCTGGTCCAGGCTGTCGCGCGCCTGCAGGTCGCGCAGGCCGGGCGTATTCGGCGAGGAGATGTTGGCCGTAAAATAGCGCGCTACCGAATAGAAGGTGCGGATGCCGGCGACGTAATCGGCGATGCGATCCTCGCTGTCCTTGTTGGCGCCGATATTGACGCCGACGATGCCGGAGATTTTTGCCGCCTGCAGGCGGGCGAGCGCTGCCGCATGGCCTTCATTGTTGAAGCCGAGGCGATTGATCACCGCGCCGTCCCGCTCCAGTCGGAAGATGCGCGGTTTCGGATTGCCGGCCTGCGGCTTCGGCGTCACCGTGCCGATTTCGGTAAAGCCGAAACCGAGGCGCAAAAGCGCGGCCGTCACTTCGGCGTTCTTGTCGTAACCGGCAGCCATGCCGAGCGGATTGGCGAAGGTGAGGCCGGCGACGGTCTGGGACAGCCGCGGATCGGCGGGAAGGCTGCAGGCCGGCAGCAGGCCGGATTTCAGCGCCGTGATCGACAAGCCATGGGCGGCTTCCGGATCGAAAAGAAAAAGACCGCGCTTGCCGAGCAACTTGAAGGCGTCGATCATCGGTCGAGCTCCGGGAAAACATGGAGACCGTCGGCGCCGACGGGCAGCGGCTTTTCCCAAAGCACGGCCGAAAGCGGCAGGTCGCCGTAAAGATGCGGGAAGAGGTCGCCGCCGCGCGATGCCTCGAAGCGCAGAGCCTCGCCCAAAGCATCCGCATCGACCGCCACGAGCAACAGGCCGGTCACGCCGGCGAAATGCAGCCGCGCCGTCTCTTTCGCTTGGGGACCGGTGGAAAAGTGGATATAACCATCCCTAAGGTCGATGGCGGCGCCATGAAAAACACCAGTTTGCCGCGCTTCATGCCACAGGGTTTCCGGCACGATCTTGTAGACGATTGCGGTCATGGCTTACTCCTTTGGCGATGACAGGCATTTGCCGAAACGAGGCGGCTTTGTCCACGCCTGCCGGACGGATTTTACGCTTGAACGCACAATTCTCGGAGGATGACATGATACGATACGGCATGATGCTTCTCCTGGCCGGATTTTCGCCGCTTGCAGCCCCCCTGAGCGCCCAGGCGCAGGAAGAACAGGCCGGACGCTTCCAGCTCGAACGCACGGAGAAGGGCATCGTCCGCCTCGACACGCAATCGGGAACGCTGACGCTCTGCCACGAAAAGGAGGGCAACCTCGTCTGCCGCATGGCCGCCGACGAACGCGCCGCCTATGAAGAAGAACTCGACCGGCTGACGAAACGCGTCGAAGCGCTTGAAAAAGGCACGCAGCCCGGCCAGAGAGACGAAAAACTCCTCGGCCGGTCACTTCCCAGCGATGCAGACATTGACCGGAGCTTCGCAATCATGGAAAAAATGATGAAGCGTTTCATGGGTCTGGCGGAAGAACTGAACCGGGAAAAACAGGGCGACAGGCTCCACCCCCAGAAAACGTGATCCGGCAGGAGGCTGGCCGGAGAGAAAAAGACACCGGCGAGCGAGGGAGACAAGCTCTTGGGAGGAGCCCCCGACATGCAATCCCTGACGATCATCATCGCGGACGACCATCCGCTGTTTCGCGGCGCGCTTCGCCAGGCGGTGGCCAGCATCGACGGCGAGCAGAAGATCGTCGAGGCCGGCGATTTCGACGCGGCCCACCGGGCCGCCGAAAGCCATGCGGATGCCGACCTGATGCTGCTCGACCTCGCCATGCCCGGCGTCAGCGGCTTTTCCGGGCTGATGGCGCTGCGGGCCGAGTTCGCCCACCTGCCGATCGTCATCATTTCGGCCACCGACGATGCGGTGACCATCCGCCGGGCCCTGGAACTCGGCGCTTCCGGCTTCATCTCGAAATCCTCCGGCATCGAGGAGATCCGCGACGCCATCCAGGTGGTGCTGCGCGGCGATATCTCGACGCCGAGCTTCTACCAGGGCGGACAGGAACACGACCCTGATGTCGCCGACCTCATCAACCGCCTGAGAACGCTGACGCCGCAGCAGAGCCGCGTGCTGGGCATGCTGGCGGAAGGGCTGCTCAACAAGCAGATCGCCTACGAGCTCGGCGTTTCCGAAGCGACGATCAAGGCGCATGTCTCGGCCATCCTGCTCAAGCTCAATGTCGACAGCCGTACCCAGGCGGTGATCCAGCTCGGCAAGATCAACGTGGCGATGGTCGCCTGACGTGACAAGTCGGAAAACAGGATTTTATTCCTCTTTCTCTTTACTCCCGGCCCGGGCTTGGTTAAAGTCTGATAACGGACAGCGCCGGCGGCCTTTGTCCGCCTGGGAACCCGACCATGTTTTCACATGACACCATTTGGAGCGCCATCGACCGGCTCGCCGAACGGCATCAGTTGACCCCTTCGGGGTTGGCCCGCCGTGCCGGGCTCGATCCGACCTCCTTCAACAAGTCGAAGCGGCTGAGCGCCGACGGCCGGCTGCGCTGGCCGTCGACGGAATCGATCGCCAAGGTCCTGGAGGCGACGGGGGCGACGATCGACCAGTTCATGAGCTACATGCAGCCGATGCAGGCCGGCGGTTCCCTGCCGGAAGGCGCCTTTCCGCCGCAGAGCGGCACCATACCGCTGCTCGGCTTCGCCCAGGCCGGCACCGGCGGCTTTTTCGACGACGGCGGCTTTCCCGCCGGCCAGGGCTGGGATGTCGTCGAATTTCCCGCCTCCCCCGACCGCCGCCCCGGCGTCTATGCGCTCGAAGTCCAGGGCGACAGCATGCTGCCGCTCTACCGGGACGGCGACGTGCTGATCGTCGAGCCCGGCGCGCAGGTGCGACGCGGCGACCGTGTGGTGGTCAAGACGCGCGAAGGCGAAGTGATGGCCAAGGTGCTGATGCGCCAGACGGCGCGGTCGATCGACCTCGTGTCGCTCAATCCCGACCATGCCAACCGCAGTTTCGACCTGATTGACGTCGAGTGGATCGCGCGGATCATCTGGGCCAGCCAGTAGGATTATTTTCCGTGAAAGCTTTTCTGACGACCACGTTGACGGGGTTTGCCGGCATTCTGATCTGGGGTTTCCTGCTGGTAAACGGCGCGCAGCGCATCGGCACCAGCCCAGACATTCAGGCGGACATCTCCACCGACACCCTGTCTGTCGAGGAATTGCAGCAACTGGGAGGCGAAACGACCGATCCGTCCGTGGAACCGGCCGAAGCCCCGGAGGAACGGCTCCCGGTGCCCGAGGGTACAAGCGTGGCTTCTCCGGATGGCACGACCGAAAACACGGCCAAAGACACGTCGGTGACGGCGGAACCGCTGGCCGAACCGGGCGCCATCAGGCCCGTCGAGCCGGAAATCTTCGCCTCGCCGCTCACCGATGGCGCCACCTCGCTTGAACGGGTGGAAGGTCCGGCGGACAAGGTCGTTAAACCGGTCAAGAAGGAAAAGCCGGTGCTGATCCCGCGTCCCAACGCTGTCAACGCCGGCACGCTGACTGCGGGTGAACGAACGCTGATCCTGAGCGGCCTCGTGCCGACCGATATCGAGCGGTTATGCCCCGATGTCTCGGGCAAGCAATGGCCCTGCGGCGTGGTCGCCCGCACCTCGCTGCGCCTGTTCCTGCGCAACCGCTCCGTCAATTGCGACCTGCCGGGAGATGACGAGACTGGCGAGATCGCCACGACCTGCCGGCTGGGCGAGCGCGATATCGGCGCATGGCTGGTGGAAAACGGCTGGGCCGAGGCGGAAAAGGGCTCCGTCTTCGAAACGCTGGGTGAAGAGGCGAGGACCGCCCGCCGCGGGCTCTACGGCGACGACCCGCGCCGGACGGCAACGCCTGACGCAACCGATACCATCGAGCCGTAAACCCGCTCTTGCAATCCACGCCGCCTGCGCCTATGTCCCCGGACAAAACGGAAGGGGTATTCGAATGGCCGGCAAACTGGGCACACATGACGCCTTGATCTACGTGATGGTAATGGCGTCAGCCGTCGACAGTTCGATGAGCGACAGTGAACTGTCGAGGATCGGGCAGCTTGTGAAAGCACTGCCGGTGTTCGACAGTTTCGACGAGAACCGGCTGATCGATGTTTCGCAGGCCTGCGCCGACCTGGTTTCCGGCCCCGAAGGCCTCGATATCGCCCTGGAGACCATTCGCGACACCCTGTCGCCACGGCTCTACGACATGGCTTATGCGCTGGCCGTCGAGGTTATGGCCGTCGACGAAGCCGTGCTGCCGGAAGAAATCCGCCTTCTGCAACTGCTGCGCGACCGCCTCTCGTTGGACAAGCTCACCTGCGCCGCCATCGAACGCAGCGCCATCGCGCGGTATCGCCGAGCCTGACATCCGGTTCAATAGAGCCCGTAAGGAAAATAACGCAGGTAGATTTCCTGCAGGCGACCGTTGCGCGACAGCGTCAGCAGCGCATGGTCGATGGCCGCCGTCAGCACCGTGTCGTCCTTCCGCAACATCACCGTCATCCCTTCGCTGAGGAAGAACTCGGAAAAATACGGACCGTCGAGAAAAGTGCAGCAATTGGCGGAAGCCGGGCCTGACGTCCAGAAGGAAAGTTGCAATCCATCGGAGAAGACGGCATCGACCGCACCCGTCTTCAGCGCCTCCATCATCGCGTTGCGATCCGCGAATCCCACGGCCTTGAGCCCGGGGAAAAATGCCTGCAGCATGGCCGCGTGACGTGTGCCGGTCACGACCCCGACCGGATGACCTGCGAGGCTTGCGGCCTTTTCGTCCGGCAGGCTGACCTTGCGGTTGCGCACGAAGCGGGCCGGCAGCTCCATGAACGGGCGCGAAAAAGAAAACCGCCGGCGCAGTTGCGGCGTGACCGCAACGCCGGCAATCGCCGCCTCGGCCTGCCCGCCTTCCACCGCCGCTTCGATTTCGGCAAACGGCAGCGCCTGGATCTGGCATTTTTCGGCGATCTTCAGCTCGTCGCAGATTTCCCGCGCCAGATCCACTTGGAAGCCGGCGAGACGGCCGGTCTGGTCGATGAAGTTGAACGGCGCGAAATCCACGGTGGTGACGAAGCGGACACGGCCGATTTCGGACAGGTCAGGCTTGGCCAGGCGCTCCCGCGAATCGAACAGCACCGGCAGCCTGTTGTCCGCCGCCTCCGCGGTCACGGCCTGCGCCAGAACCAGCAGCGAAAAGAGCGCGTTTAACGTGTATTTCCCCCAATTTTCTAGGGATGAAAGAATAGGGCGTCTCATTATGATCCAGACTGTCGGGGCATGAGCGTCGTAGCGTGTCAATGGTGTATCAAAGTCATGCGTATTGGGGAATATCCGGAACGACCAGCGCAAAGGACGGACGATGGCGACAGAGACCGCGCCGGGTGGCCACATGCTGCTGTGGACACACCGCTTTCCCCCGACCCGCTCGACACGTCCGAAGCGCAGATCCTGCTGCAACTGGGTTTCGGAAAACCTCTGGTGGCGGCGATGGCGGAGCGCGCAGCCCGCTACGGCACGACGATCGAGCAGGAATTGCTCGGGGATGGCTGGATCGATCCAGACGCCTATTATGCGGCCCTTGCGCGCATGCTGCGCCTGCCCTATCTGAGCCAGGTGAACGCCGAAGGCGTCACAGACGTCAGCCATCTGGATTCGCAGCTCGTTCAGCCGGCAACCATCCGCCTGCAGCATGCCCGGCAAGCACCCGTCACCGTCATCGTCCCGGAAGCACGCCGCGTTCCGATGATCCTCGGCATGCTGAACCGCCTGCCGGACCTGCGGCATTCGCTCGCCGTCGCGGCAGGCAGCACCGTCCGACAGGCCGTCTGGAAAGCAGGCGCGCCACGACGCTTGCAGCAGACGATCGGCAATCTTTTCGAGAACAATCCGAAATACAGCGCACGCATCGTCCTTTGGGGACGGCAGGGTTTTTATACCGGCGTCGGCGTGACGACCGCAGCGCTCGGCACACTGATTGCTCCCAGCCTGGCGCTTCTGACGTTGCATGTCTTGATGTCCAGCCTCTATTTCATCTCGCTGTGGCTGAAGTTTTTTGCAATTCGCTATTGCCGGGAACCGTCACAACCGATCCTGCCGCTGCCGGAAAAGAAAGATCTGCCTGTCTATACGGTGATGGTGGCACTCTACCGGGAAGCGACGGTGGCGGCGCAGCTCGTCGCGACGCTGAGGCGGCTCAACTGGCCGCCGTCGCTGCTCGACATCAAGCTGGTGTGCGAGGCAGACGACCGCGAGACGATAGAGGCGCTCGAAGCATTGCGCCCGGGTCCGCAATTCGAGATCGTCAAGGTGCCGCCGATGCAGCCGCGCACGAAACCGAAAGCACTCTCCTATGCCCTGCCGGCAGCGCGCGGCGAATTCCTCGCCATCTACGACGCAGAGGACCGGCCGCATCCCGATCAACTGCTCGAGGCGTACGGGCGTTTCGCCAAGGCGCCGCAAACGCTGGCTTGCGTCCAGGCACCGCTGATCATCACCAACGCGCGGGCTTCGTGGCTGAGCGCGCTTTTCTCGCTGGAATATTCCGCGCTCTTCCGTGCCTTGCTGCCGATGCTCGCCCGCGCCGGCATGCCACTGCCGCTCGGCGGCACGTCAAACCACTTTCGAACCGCTGTCCTGCGCAAAGCCGGCGGGTGGGACCCCTACAACGTCACGGAGGATGCCGACCTCGGCATGCGGCTCTATCGCCTCGGCTACCGCGCCGACAACGTCCGGCACACGCTCGAAGATGCGCCGACGACCCTGAAGAGCTGGTGCGGCCAGCGGACGCGCTGGTATAAGGGCTGGCTGCAGACATGGCTGGTGATGATGCGCGATCCGCGGCAACTGGTGCGCGACATGGGATGGAAGGCCTTCATCGTCTTCCAGCTGATGATCGGCGGCATGCTGGTCTCTTCGCTTGCGCACCCCTTCATCCTGCTGTTCTTCTTCGTCACGCTGGTCGCCATGCTAGACAATCCGGCAACCGACATCCACATACTGGCGAAAACCCTGTTCACCATCGACATCGTCAATATCTTCGGCAGCTATTCGGCGTTTCTTGCCGTTGGCGCCGCGGCGATGATCCATCATGAAAAGAAGCTCGTCGGCTGGCGCTGGGTGCTGATCCCCGTCTACTGGATGCTGGTGTCCTTCTCCGCCTGGCGCGCCGTGGTCGAACTGAAGACCCGGCCGTTCTTCTGGCACAAGACACAGCACCAGCCGCACGCGCAGGCCGGCCCCGCCAAGAGTGCCCGGCCATATTCGCACCCGCAAAATGTGCGGGTGCCCCGTTAGCACGCCATTAAACCCATTAGGCTTATCTGAATTAGCGACATCGGACGACCATTCAGGCCGGACGATCATGACGGCCGTCGTTTTCGCCTTTCATCAAGGCATGCTCCCACTATTTCTGAATGCGACATCTGCCATCGCCAAGACGAACCTGCGTCATCCCGATCGCCGATTCTTCTGGTCGATGCGTAATATTAAGGACCGGAATCCAAGCTTATGTTGAAGAACGCGAAGATAAAAACCAAAATTCTTGCCGTTATCCTGTTGCTGGGCGTGATTTCCGTCATCGGCCTGCTGCATCTCAGCAAAGAATTCCGCCAGGCCGACAGCGCCTATACGAACTTCCTCTCCAACGACAGCGCCGCCGCGATGGAAACCTCGCGCGCCAGCGGCGGGACCATGGTCGCCGCGCTGCAGATCGCACGCGTGCAGGACTTCGCTCCGGATTCGCCGCAATACAAGGATGCCGTCGAGACGCACGACAAGTTCATCAACACCGCGAAAGACCGCATGACCAAGGTCATGCAGCTTGCTCCGTCCACCAAGGACGTCGATGAGGAGATTATCCGCCGCCTCGATGCCTTGAGCGCGCTCGGCCACAAGGTGTTTGCTGCGCACAAGGCCGGCGATGCCGCCGCCGTGGAGAAGGGCCAGGCGGAGACGGACGCGTTCCTCGACGAACTCGTGAAGCTTTTCGTTTCGAACAACAACGCCATGTCGACGTCGATCGAAATCGGCACGCAGCAGCTTTCCAGCGAGATCAACAGAACCATTACCGTAAGCCTCATCATGCTGACGCTCGGCATCATCCTGTCGATCGTCGTCGGCATGGTGCTGGCAGAGGTCGGCATCACCGCGCCGATGGCGCTGCTTCGACGCCGCATGACCGCGCTTGCCCAGGGCGAGACCACCGAAGACGTCGCAGGCCTCGACCGCAAGGACGAAATCGGCGACATGGCGAAGGCCGTCGCCATCTTCCGCGACGGCGCCGTCGAGCGCATTCGCCTCGAACGCCAGGGCGAAAAGGACCGTGCGTCGAGCGAGACGGAACGCGCCGAGCGCGAAACACAGAAGGCTGCAGAAGCCGCCGACCTGCAGCGCGCCGTCACGGCGCTCGGCGGCGGACTGCGCCGCCTTGCCGACGGCGACCTGTCCTTCCAGATCGACACTCCTTTCGTCGCGCATCTCGACCAGTTGCGCCTCGACTTCAACGATTCGCTGAGCAAGCTCAACCAGGCCCTGAGCGCCGTCGGCGGCAACGCCCGCTCGATCAATGCCGGCGCTGACGAAATCCGCAACTCGGCCGACAATCTTTCGAAGCGCACCGAACAGCAGGCTGCCTCGGTGGAGGAAACGGCCGCGGCGCTCGAAGAAATCACCACGACCGTCAAGGACGCGGCGCGGCGTGCCGAGGAAGCCAGCCATCTGGTTGCCCAGACCCGCACCGGCGCTGAAAAATCCGGCAAGATCGTTCGCGATGCGGTCAGTGCCATGCAGCAGATCGAACAGTCGTCGAGCGAGATTTCCAACATCATCGGCGTCATCGACGACATTGCCTTTCAGACGAACCTTCTGGCGCTGAACGCCGGCGTCGAAGCCGCGCGCGCCGGCGAAGCCGGCAAGGGTTTTGCCGTCGTCGCCCAGGAAGTGCGTGAACTGGCACAACGTTCCGCCAATGCCGCCAAGGAGATCAAATCGCTGATCACCGCCTCGGGAACCCATGTGGCGACCGGCGTCAACCTGGTCGGAGAAACCGGCAAGGCCCTCGATGCCATCGTCAGCGAGGTCCAGGAAATCAACCGCCACGTCCACGCCATCGCCGAGGCCGCGCGTGAACAGTCCATCGGGCTGCAGGAGATCAACACCGCCGTCAACACGATGGACCAGGGCACCCAGCAGAACGCCGCCATGGTCGAGGAAACGACGGCCGCAACGCATACGCTGGCAACGGATGCAGCATCGCTGACCGAACTGCTGTCGCAGTTCAAGATGACCGGCACCCATGGCGGCCTCGCCTCCAGCCATGTCGCCCGCCCTGCTTCCCGCCAGAGCGCGCCGGCTTCCCGCCCAGCCGTCGCACCGGTTCGCGCCGCGACGGAAACGACCCGACCCGCTCCCTCGCCGGCGCGCCGTCTTGGCCAGACGCTCGCCAATGCTTTCGGCGGCGGCGCTTCCACGGCAACGAAACAGGAGGCCGACTGGACGGAATTCTGAGGTCCGCCTGCGGACACGACGACAAACCACGGGCGGTCGAAAGACCGCCCGTTTTCGTTCGAGCGGCCCGGCGCAAGGTGTCTTATGAAGCGCCATGACCGGCGCCGCCGGAAAAGCAAAATTTATCCTGTCGCAGAAATTTCGATCGCCGGTACGCAAGACGCTTGAGAATGGCAGGGGACAGGCTATCCTCCTCCCGCGCCTGCCAAAGATATGAAAATTACCGCTTCACCGCGATATTGCATCCATATTTCTCATTCTTAGGATCGACGATGGCCAATCCCCCAACTCCGACGACCGCCGAAAGAAATGCCGCCCTTGGACGACTGGCTCGAAACGAAACGGTCGGCCTGACAAATCGCAGACAGCTTGAAAGCTATGACTTCGTCGAGGATCTGGCCGTAAAACGGCTGGTCACGCAAAAGCTTTGCACCGCGGCAACCGCCGACCTTGTCTATGGCGGTATCCTCAAGCTTCTCGAAGATGCGCGCCTGACGATTTCGCTCAAGGCGCCGAACTGGTTCTATCACGAGAACACATCCAAGACCTATGGCAACTTCTGGGAGCGCGGCGTCAGCGGCGCATCGAGCGACGCGAAAAAACGCGATGCCGCCGAAAACTCGATGTTCGGCTACAGCAATCCCGTCACCGATGCCGACCCGAAGGTCAAGGCGGCCCAGAACCGGCTGCTCACCTTCGGCACCTCGCCTTCCGCCACCTTCGAGCCGGCCATGCGGCCGCGATATGCCGCGGTGGATTTTGCCTATTGCATCAATGGCGGATTGTCGAAATACGGCAAGAGCTTCCTCGTCCTGAAGGACCACATGAAGCACAACTCGACCTTCACCCACTGCGATTCCTTCGAAGTCGACATGGATCTGATGGAGCGCAAGGACGAATATTTTGGCACCAAGCTCAACCTCCAGGACGTCGCCTGCAGCTTTTTCCAGCTCGGCTTCATCGTGCTTTTCTGCCATCCGGCAGTGCTGAAGAAGCTGCATGCCTATGCGACCCGAGAAGCCAAGAAGGGCAGCGAAACCAATCTTCTCGGCGGCATGATCTACATCGAGGCGCAGATGCACGCCGACATCCAGTTCAGCCGCGACGTCGCCGAACTGAACATCAGCGGCCAGGATTGCGCCGCCGGCCCGGTGAGCCATCCGAAATCGAAGAGTTTCTTCGGCAAGAAGACCGTCTGGGACAATGACGACATTGCCCGCGTCAAGAAGAACGCCAAGAAGTTCGCCGCAAGCAACGGGCTCATCTACAACGACGTGCCGTAAAAGCGGGCGAGGAACACAGATTGTAGCGCGCCGCCTGCACAACAGGCCGGTGTCCGCACCGGAGCGGATCCTTGCCACCCCTATCGCCGGCGTCGGCTGCCAGTGGTCAAAGCCCGGCACCCGATTGTCATGAAAAAGCCCGGACAACCGGGCTTTTTGCATTCGGATGGAACTTCGCTTAGCGGAAGACGCCGCGGGCAACGGTGGGAATTGCATCCCGGCTGACGCCGATGTCCTGCAGGGCGCGGTTGTTCATACGGCCGAGCTCGTTGAGGGTGCGATGATAGTTGATCCAGCTGTTGATGGCACGGACGACATTCATGATGATCCCCTTTCCTGGGTTCGATTGACGTCGGTTTCCGTTCATTCGGCCCGGTGTCTTTGATGACCACGATATAGTGACAAAGGGCCGACGATAGTAGACGCATAGCGCTCAATGCACCCATGCCGCGTTTTCACGCGCTCCATTTGAGCCATGAGTCTGGCCTGAAGAAACGGCGGAGCAGGGAAAGTACGTTCAGATCCGGATCGGCCCCATCGATTGGCCCATGCGAATAGGGCCGACAAGGACGGCCAGCGTGATCTCGCGGCAGCAACGTGACGTCAATCGGTCGCCCGACCCCGTTCTATAGATAACGGCGGTCGCGTCCTCATGCTCTTGTGACAGCTTGGAGAACAGGCGTCCAATGCAAATTTGCGCCGATCCACAAAAGCTACCCCAAACGTGATGATGACGGTGCCAGCCTCTGCAGCGGTTGGAGCCGGATCGGCGCACGAGGCGGCAACGCGTGACCACTTTGCTCTATCCTTTTGTTTTTGCCGCATTGTCCGACGCCGAAGCGATTCCGCTTCGGCTGGAAATGCTCTAAGTTCGCTGTTCAAGTTGTGGCTCAGCTTCGCAAAGCAGACATGACGTTTTCAGCATTGGGACCGAAACGGGTTGGCTTGGTTTGAACGGCATATGGAATCAAATATATGCATGGATGCCAGCCGTTAACTCGGAAATATTAGGACCGGTCTCGATGAAGCAGAAAGACAGCCCGTGACGCAGGTCAAGTCATTGACATTCGACCTTAAGCACACTGGCCTGCTGCGTGCGCGAGCGACAGCGCGCCATTTCAGCCCACATCTGCACAGCACACACTCAATTGTGCTCATCAAATCGGGAGCCGCAAGGATACAATCGGCACGATGGACCAAGGTCGTTGGTGCTGGAGACGTCTTTTTCTTCAATCCGTTTGAAGTCCATGCCGCAGAAGACATCCAAGAACCGGTTGAGTATGAGACGCTTTATCCCTCGAAAGAATTCATTTCAGGATGCATCGCTGAAGGAAATGGCAGCGATACCATAAATATTCAGTCGGACGTGATATCCCCGACCCGTCAGACCCGCGAATTGGCCGAAGCTCTGTCCGCCCCGCTCACTGACAACAGGGCAATCGAAGAAGCGCTTGGCAACCTCCTGCGAACTTGCGTGTTTTCGACGGAGAGTCGAGCTTCAAGCTTCAGGTCGGTGGCCTTCCGGGCCTGTAGTTTCATCAGAGACAACTACTCGCTCTCCATGCGCACAAACGAGCTGGCAATCAAAATAGGCGTGCACAAAAGCCACTTCATCCGCGCCTTCAAAGCCGCAACGGGAATTGCCCCCCAACTCTATATCCGGCAGGTGCGCGTCGCAAAGGCTCACGACCTGATATGCGCTGGTCTGGACTTGAGCGACGTTGCGCAAATTGTCGGCTTCTGCGACCAGGCCCATCTGACACGCGAGTTCAAGAAGGTATTCGGCGTTCCCCCCGGCGCGTTGTCACGCCATATTTCAATTGCGTACCGGCAGAAGGCGCGGCGTCCTGGCACCTAACCGGACGAGACCATCTGCAAGGCGCAAATCCTGTTCAATACGATGATGATAGAGCCAGGTAGCGTAGACCATCTTGTCCCAATAATGGATGGTTGCAATGATCGAAACCGTAAGCAGTGACTCCCCGAACCTCCCCGATTCGCAAGGCTATTTTGGTCAGTTTGGCGGAAATCACTATCCGCCAGAGGTAAAGCCCGCGCTCGATGAATTGGCGAATACATATCGGGCAGTGCGACAGTCCCGGGATTTCCAGCGTACGCTCGATACGGTCCGCAAGGGGCTTCAGGGCAGGCCTACTCCGGTGCATTACCTGGAAAACACCTCTCGCCGGATCGGCGGTGCGCAGATTTACGTCAAACGCGAAGACCTCAACCACACGGGCGCTCATAAGATCAATCATTGCGTCGGCTTTGCACTTCTGGCCAGAGAAATGGGCAAGCGCAAGCTGATCGCCGAGACAGGCGCCGGGCAACATGGCGTTGCCCTGGCTGCGGCGGCGGCCTATTTCGGGCTCGAATGCGAAATCCACATGGGGGCGATCGACATCGAGAAACAAAGCTCGAATGTCGGACGCATGCGGCTCCTCGGAGCGCACGTCGTATCAGCGACTGCTGGCCAGTCGACATTGAAGGAAGCAAGCGACTCTGCCTTCAATGCGTATGTCGAGCAGCGAGATCATGCGCTTTACGCGATCGGGTCCGCCATCGGCCCACATCCTTTTCCAATGATCGTCCGCGATTTCCAGTCGGTGGTCGGACGAGAAGCGCGCGGCCAGTTCCTTTCACTCACGGGTGGATGCCTGCCTGACCACGTTGTCGCCTGTGTCGCCGGCGGATCGAACGCGTTGGGCATATATGCCGGCTTCCTGGACGACTCGGACGTCGCGTTGCATGCTGTCGAGCCACTCGGGAAATCGGATGAACCTGGGCAGCACGCTGCGACGTTGTCGTTTGGCAGGCCAGGAGTCCTGCATGGTGCGCGTTCCATCATTTTGCAGCAGGATGGTGCGCCCGCCAAAGTGTCGTCTGTTGCTTCAGGGTTGGTCTACCCAGGTGTCGGCCCCGAAATCGCGATGCTGCACGATACGGGACGGCTGTCAGTCAGTGCGATTCCCGACGAAGAAGTCATCGATGTGTTCTTCCAGGTAACGAGGTCCGAGGGGATCATTCCCGCGCTCGAGAGCGTGCACGCTCTCGCCTATGGGATTCGCCTGGCCTCGAGCGAGCCGGCATCAAAGCGAATCCTGGTCAACCTTTCCGGACGAGGTGACAAGGATGTCGATCATGTGATTGCGAATTACGGCGCCGGCTGCCGTCTGACGACTTGAATGAGGCCGGACGCTGCCTGGCCGCTTTATCCCAGCTATTATGCAAAGCCTCTCTGGTCCGAGCCAGTGCTAATGACGACACCAGTCGCACCCCGAAACCCGCTTCAGCCAAGCGCCACGCGATGGGGCGGTGATAGTTACCCGTTGCTTCGAAGCCGCAAACCACCGGCCGACTATACGATTGGAGAATCTCGATCAACCGATCATGTTCCGCGCGCTTGTTAAGGACTTGCAGCCGACGACGGCGCTTGTCGCCAGGTGCTTCGATGAGAACTTCATTGCGCACCTTGGCGATGTCGATCGCTACCAGTACGGCATCAGTGGGTATAGTGTTGGACATGGTCATGGTCGGTCTCTCCGGAATGGGTTGTGAGCATTCACATTCTAGAGAAATTCTGACTGGCCATGGCCGCCTCAAGCGGTGCGCGCCTGCAGCGAAGAGCTGCGCGCACCGACGGCTCAGTTGCCGAAACTCACTCCTTCCGTAGGTGCTACGGGACCGAACTGACCTCGAATGCCATCCTTGCCTGGTCGAAGGATCACAAGATTGAGTGGCATTACATCGCGCCGGGAAGGCCAATGCAAAACGGCTATGTCGAGAGTTTCAACGGCAGAATGCGCGACGAACTGCTCAACGAGAACCTATTCTTTGGACTCGATCATGCCCGCAGCGCCATTGCAGAATGGGTCGACGACTACAACAATTTCCGGCCGCACTCATCGCTAGGATACCAAACCCCGGCGGACTATGCCGGGATCATCGCCGCAACCGGCTCCAACGCTACGCAATATAGACGCTCCGCGTTTCCCCCGGTTGCTCACACCACGCCATTTAGCTTATCAAAAACTGCCGAGGCTCTAATCGCAGCCGGTTGAAAATTCAGTGGCAGGTCACTTTCATTCAAAGCCTAAAGCTCCCGGTTCAACTTTCGCGGGCTTCCGCCCAATGGGGGTAGGTAAGGCTGTATCATTGTTGAAACGTGCTGGCATTGGCGGCCTCCTCTGGAGTTGAGATAGAGTCACCAGATCGCGGGGCAAGCCAAATGTGAAATCACCAGGAAAGTTCCCAAGTTCTTCCCCACTTCCAATCTCACTTTTGTGTGCTGGCTGGAACGAACATTTTTTCGAATGCGTCGTTCTTAAATGGCGGCAGAAAAGGATGTTATCATGGGAAGGTTTTTCTTCGATATTTCAAACGGCGATGGGGACTCAACCGATGATGACGGTGTGGAGTTTCCAACCGCGGCGGCGGCGGAAGATGAGCTTGCAAAGGTACTCGGCGACGTCGTGCGTGAAGCCGTTGTCCGAGAACGAAACGGACGAGTGGTTGTCCGCGTGAGAGACGAAAGCGGAAACGTCTGTATGAAGGGTATGCTGGATTTCGCGATCGAAAATCTGCCGACGTCGTAGGAACGCTCGCAGAGTTCAGCGAGGCTCCCGATTGAAATGCAAGTAAGTGGGGTCAAATTGGGCCAAGCGCTCCAACTCTCCAAGATCCGTGATCCGAACTAAGCCGTCCTTCCAGCTGAACAGGTTATCTCCCCGCAGAGCCTGTAGAGTTTTGTTCACATGCACGGTAGAAACACCAAGGACATCAGCCAAAGTCGCCTGCGTTATTGGAAAGCGAAACGTTGTGCCCTCCGTCAATCCGACCGCCCGATAGCGATAAAACATTTCGCAGATCAGATGCGCAAAGTGGGCCTTGACTTCGCGTCGGCCCATGGCGGTAATCCATTCCCGGTGGATCGATCCGTCGATCAAGGTCAGAAGCCAAAACATCCTGGTCAAGTGGGGTTGGTTTTCAGTGACGGTCTGTAGGCTGCGATGCGGCGCAACCATAACCGCACAGTCGGTCAGCGCCAGAACACCATGATCCATGTGCTTCAGCAAGAAGGCATGCAAGTCCACAAAATCACCGCCGATATGAAGGCCAGTGATTTGCCTCTTGCCGTCCTCCAGCAGCTTGTATCTCGCGGCTAGGCCGCTGAGAAGCAAAGTGCTTATGCTAGGTCTGGAACCTTGCCTCACCAGGTCTTCACCTGCCGCAAACACGATTTCCTGCTTAAACAACGCCCGCGTGATCTGCTCTTCCTCAGCAGAAATGGCATCCCGTGCCAACAAGTTTGATATCAGTGCGTCGGTCATAGGAAAGTCCGATTGGCTCTAACTTTGATGGAAAAGATAGGCCGCAAAGTTCACGGGAAAAGGCGTGCGACTTCTGCTAAGCGGCCTCTATCATGAACACCTTGGGAGTGAAGTTGCAGCATTAGGAATTCCAGAGATTTCCCGGCTTCCGAAGCCGGCAAAATTCCTCGTGACGAGCAAGCTTGCTCGTAAACGACGCGCAGGTCATCGAGACTTGCCACTTTTTGTTGGGAATCAAACGGGGCGGTCATATGCCCCTCCATATCTTGGGGCGGGAGCACATAGTAACCACCGGCCACCGGCGCCCTTGAGATGTGCCGGTGATGCATAAGTTTCCCACCACTGGCCGGTCATCACAAGCAGAATGAACCGCAAATTTGGCCGATTATGGGATGTTTATTTCCATCTAAACTGTCATTTTTAATTGACGATCAGGGTTCCGTTGCCTCAAGCGCAGATGATGGAGGACTGCGATGCATGTTTTCGCGTACACGCTAACTGTCAAAGGCAAGCAACCGGTCAAAGGCATCGGCTCGACGAATGATCTGGAAGTTCTGATCTCACAGATGAATTTGGCCGGACAGACGCCGCCGCACTGGATCATTACCAATCCAACAATCATCGGCCTGGATGGATCGAGGACTTACATCCACGACGAAGGCGGCAAGGATGAATGGCGACTGCGTTGGGTGCCATTCACCTAGACAAGAGATGTCGTTCTAGCGTCTTGCTCCAGCAGGGCCTGTCTGAGCCTCCGCACAGCAGCTTGAAACCGGCTCAACTCTTCTGACGTCGCCGTTCGAGTGCGGCCTGCCTGGATAAGAATTCTTGCTTCCTGTTCCAGCGCAGCCATTGCCTGTTTTGCGGGGGCCTCATGAGGACCACAAGGCCAAAGCGGCTTAAATCAACACGCAAACCGAGCCGCAAACTCCCATCTTCCAAAGACCAAAAAGTCTCAGATCATTCGACGACGGACAGTATCGACTTTCCTGCTCATTACTCGGTATCGTAAATTGTACCGAGAAAAATGCTGGCTGTCACTGGATACCGTTGGACGACCTCGTGCGCACGCGAAGCGAAAGAGCTTATTTTCCAAGCCTTTTCTTTTCGTACTGGACGATCGTGGATCTTGCAAAACAGGTCGCTGGAGCGGGTGAAGGGAATCGAACCCTCGTATTCAGCTTGGGAAGCTCGAGTTAAAGCAGCAGCGCCAACGACCTCGCTGTAAAACTCACTCGGAACCATCGAAAATTTCCCAATCGGCTCAATGCCGGTGTAAAACCTCTGCGCCCAAACGGAGGAGTTGACGATGTACCGAATATGTATGCCTGCGCTTGTCGTGATCTTCGTCGCCACCGCCCCCGCCCATGCCGATCCGCAGTACAAACTCAACAAGTCGCAAACCGAAGTCGTGGCTCTCTCGCGCTTGACCAGTGGAGGCATGTGTCAGCCCGGCAGAATGAGAGGGCAGGTTGTCGCTCGCACGTTCGATCCAAGCGGCGTCGTTTTGATGAACTTCGCAGTCGAGGAGAAGAACGGCGATCGCACAGTGATCAATGTAGACACCGACGCAATCGCTCAGGCGAACCGAGTGACGCAAGCATGGGTGATGCAAGGCCTTCACCGCATGATCCGCGAGGGAAAGCAGGTATCGCTACGTGCGCAATTCTGCGGAGCGGCCGGCCGCGTCGTGATGCTTGACGGAATATCGACGCGATAAGAGCAAAAGAAAAAGCCCGCCGAAGCGGGCCGAAGGAGCAGAGCGTCAGATACCATACGGATAGATCTCCCGACGAATTCAGTGCCGCCGAGCTACCTCGACAATCAGCGCGCCGACCTTGTCAGTCAAATCCTCAATCTTCTTTCCGAGCGCGTCGGCCGCGCGCTCTTGCGTTTTCCTGCCGTTGATCATTTCCATTGTTTGGGCCTCGATCGCAGCTGTCAATTCCTTGGCCGACGAGCTGTCAATCAATGCGCCGGCAACCTCAACAGCACGTTCTGCCGGCGCTGCGGCTTGTGCGGATCTTCTGCCTGATCGGATGCCTAGCCCGGTAGCGAGGCCAATAACCAGAATGACGATGGCGTTGGCGATCTTTTCGTAGTCCAGCGCTGCCCAGTCCATTATCCATGCCCTTGCCGATGCCTGCTGATATCCGCCCAGGAGCGGTGGATGTTGACAACCTCCACCAACACCAATGTCGACCATATGATAGCGCCGGATAAAGCCCCGCCGCCGAAGTATGAGAGGAGAAAGCCAAGGCTCACTTGCGACCATACCAGGGCGCCGATAATGGATGCCGCCGCTCGAATGTGCGGGGAGTAGGCAAAGCCTCGAAACGTTCCGTTGATCGTGAGCGCCGTCAGTCGGCAAACGCCACAAGCCGCCAGCACGATGGCCCATTGCCCCTCATTGCCCCAAGAGGCGAGCGCGTGAAACGAGGGAGATGTTGCAAACATGTTGGGATCAACCTGCAATACGATCCACATCCCAAACGACGGCCACAACATTACCCATTCGGACCACCGAAACGGGAAGTGGTCTGCCACCCCCTGGTAAACGGCACGGAGGACGATCACTGTGTCGCCTCCCCATGTCGGCCACACTCGTCGGCAGTCCAGACCTTCGCCGCGCAGATACCGACGACGGTGCGGTTGATCTTGCGCTGATCGGCGGGCGTTGCGCCATGGGCGCCGATCAGATCAGTACCGACGACCCGCCGGAGGCCGGGCACACTTGCTGGCGCGGTAGTTCCACACGCCGCCCCCATCGACACATAGGTCAAAATCAGAGCGAGCACTGTCCGATTGATCACCTGATGCATTGTTTTGCCTTTCAACGGCTGTGCGCACACTGTCGGCGCCATCCTGCCAAATGCTCGTTGCCACGACGACGAGCGCGACGATCACCGCGCACGTCACGAATATTCTGCCGTACGGCAAAGAAGGGATCATCTCGCGCCGCCCTCGACGGCGGCCTTGATCTTACGCGCCGTCGAAATCAGGCGATCGTGCAGCACTAGGCCTACGATCAGCAGCACCACGACGACCGCGCCGATCGCAACGACGGACCGCCAGTCGGAGAGGAAAGAAAAGCCACCCATGCCGATGACGCCGCCGATCGAGAGGATGCGATCCCAGAAGCCAAAGGTCTTCGACGTCGGCTTATCGATGGCATCAGGCACAACAGCGACCGCAGTCTCCTCGACCACCGGCGCGGCCTTTACTTTCGGGCTGGCGATCGCCGCGTCCGACAAGGCGACCAGGGCGAGGTGCAATGCCGCTCGCGTCTTGGGGCCGACATCGCCGTCAACCGCGCCTTTGTATTGCCCGTTGCGCTGCGCCGCCACCTGAAACGCCTCGACGGTATCCGCCTTGTAACCGAGCAGGACGAGTGCGGCTCGACCGTAATAGTCGATGCGATCCGGCAGGCCATTTTTGCCGCCATTGACGCGCTTGGTAACGGTTTCGATATCGCCCTGATCGGCCCAGCTGTTGAGTTTGCGTGTATCCCAATACCAGAGCGCAGACAGCCCCTCCCAGGGATCAGTGTTGATCAGGTCCGGATTGCTGACGAAATTCGGCACTGCGCCGCCGATGGTGCGCACACACCAATTGTAGAATTCAGCGACGTTGGCTTTTCCGGTCACCTGCAGCGGGCCACGGCCGGCGTATTTCTTTCCGTCACCATCACGCGCAGGCGTGTTGCCGAGATCAGTGCGGACGTCATAACGATCCTGCGCCGGCGTCGGCCCCCAGATTTCACGGTCATACCGAAACGATCCGCTTTCATGCATGATCTGCGCCAGAAATTGCGCCAGACGGTGCGGCCTGTCGAGGCCATAGCGAGCGCCGTAAGTGTTGAGGGCGATCAACACTGACGTCATGTTGCTCTCGTTGACCTTGCCCTTCGCGATAGCGCGCAACTGATCGCCCGAAATGATATCGGCCATTGCCTTCTCCTGATGGGTTGACTCTTGTTGGATTGAGAACAATTAAAGAACAAAAGACCGATGCGGCCGGTCATCCATGCGAGGTGATTTATGGATGACGAGACTTTTCCGCCGTGGTTTTCCGTCAACGTTCGCTGGCTGTCGGCGCACAAGGGCAAAGGCGCTAGACTGACCTGCAGCCGCTGCGATCTCCGGAAGGCCTACCGAGTTGACGACATCCTGGCTCAGGAAGGCGATATCGCGGAAAAGTCCGTGCCGGGTATGGTGGCGCGCCTGGTCGGATGCGAACGCATCGCTGAAACAGCATCATGGAAACGCTGCCTGATACAATGCGAATTCCTCGACATCAGAAACCCGTCCGATCAGCTGCGGTTTAGCATCCCGAATGACATGGATCGCCTTCCGGAAATTCATCTGCGTGAGGTGCCGTCCAACTACGCGATATTCGCAGCCTGCCGCTGCGGACGCATCCATTATCTCGATGTCCGGCCATTCCTGAAATCAATGCCCGACCTCACCACGAAGGCGCTGGCTGCTAAGATGAACTGCCGGCGCTGCGGCAACAAGGATGGCAATGCCCTACTCTACATGCACATGCCGCGATGAGGTTGGAAACGATGAAGGGTTAGATTTCGCAATTGATAATTATCCGCAGACCAATCAACATTCCTCTGTCGGATGATCCGGTTCTAAGTTGGGGAAAGCATGATGGCTTACGATTGGGACGGCGAAAGAACTCGAAAGATTAATCGCATCAGGCTGTTTATGGCCTGTCTCGTTGGAACGGCCATCGTTGCGGCACCCTTTGTTACAGCACTTTTTCTTAATCAAAGGCTCTGGAAACCGCTCATTAACCTATAATCTGCGAATATCTTTTGGCTGACCGGCCAATGATCGGTAAAGAGTATTGGACCCTGCTTCGGCAGGGTCTTTTTTGCCTCTAGCCGAGCTTGGCAGAGGCGTAGTAGCTGAACCCAGCTAGACCGGTATCGCCCGGGCGTGTCCACGACGTATCATTGGTGCTAATCGCCAGCGTGCCGTCAGACAGAAAAATCAGCCAACGCGTACCGTCCCAATATCCGCTGCGCACACGCTCCGTACCTGGCATAGGCTTGCCGACCGGCGATGAATAGGATGTGCCGTCCGTCGAGGTGAGCCACTTTCCACCAGTGCCGGACGCGAACCATCGTCCAGACTTGTATCCGACCCAGTCAAAGACGCCGCCGACCGGATCAGTGCGCAACGTCCATGTGGCCGGATTATTGAGTGCGGCAGTGGCAATCTTGCCGGTCCCGAACGCCGCAAGCACGTTTCCGCCCTGCACCACTTGCGCATCGGTTCCGGCAAAGCCGAGATCGCGAGCGGTCCATGCGGCCGACGCTGACGCGCCCGAGAGCGCAGCGCCGCCATCGCCAACACCCACGAGCACACCCGTCCCGGCAGCAATCGATTGCGCGTCCGCCGCAAACCCTTTATCAGCATACGATGTCCAGCTGTCGCCATTGGTCGTGACAGCAAGCTCACCGGTGCTACACAGCAACACAAGCTGGCCGCCAAAAGACACACCATCGACGAAACGCTTGAATGAGGCTCCCTTGACGCCATCGATCGGCGTCTTCGAACGGTTGATGTCCCGGCCATTCGGCGACACGAACACTGCGGCGCGCTGGAAGCTTGCGCCATCCGTAATCCATCCGACGAAATAGATCTTGCCGCCGTGTACAATGGCCTTGGTGCAGTTGAATGCCCCAAGCTCGCCCGGCAGCCCCTGCTGCGTATACTGGACGATGTCGCCCCCCGGTATAATACGGGTGTAGACAAGACCTCCATCGGAGACGCGATATTCGAGGGTTCGCGTCGTCACCGGCGCCCCGCCGACAAGCGGCGTCGCAAGGGCAACGTGAGTGATGCTGCCCTTATATTCCGTGTTGCGCCCGATGAACGGCATAGGAAATATGATCATGTCTTGTTGCCGCCCCAGGTGAGCCAAACCTCGCCGTTGGCTCGCACGAAATAGGTGATCATGGTGACGGCGCCGGCAGATGTCGGCCACGACGGCTGCGGGCCGAACCACTTATAATCGGTGCCCCAGTTGGTAATGGTTTTGTTTCCGCCGCTACCCTGGATGACACTCAGGATGCCCGATTTGTTCGCGACCTTGCCTGTCGGGTTTGCAAGCGCACGGCCAGCGGCGCCAATCGTCACGTCGAAATTGATGCCTGCCTCAATGTCCCACGCGATCGACGCGGCGTCCGTGAGCGCGACGGGCGCGCCGGCGTCATAAACCCGGCGGATCGATAGATACTGCGCGCTTGTGCCTGCACGAATGTCGGCGACACTTGATTCCGTGCCTGATCCGGCCGCAGCACTTGCTGCATCTTCCGCCACCTGGTCGACAGCCGCTGCGATGAAATCCAGAACACCATTGATCCATCCGGCCACCGTAGAGACGGCGTTCATCGCCGGGTTCCAGTTCTGGCGATGACCGCCTTTTGCGAGACCTTTCGGATTGGTCAAGGCATTATACGGGTTCCCGTTGACCTCCGAGAGCAAGGTTGCTTCGGTTTCCGGGTAGTCGGGAGTTTCGGGTAGCGACATTATCGCAGCTCCTTGATTTCGAATGCCATGGAGTTCAGTGGGCCGTCCGCCGAGGACAAGGCGATCTGCTCAAGCGGAGAGAGCTGGCGTAATCGGCCCAGAAAGTTGCGAGACGCCCCGTATATCTGATCACCGGGGTCGGCGATCACGAAGATCTCTCCCGAAACACCAGCTCGACGAACCATCTCCAGCGCGCGCCCGTATCCCTCATCCTGGGAGAGATGTCCCAAGGTAAAGCGCATGACGCGTATCGGTTCGCGGCGATCAAAGAATTCAGCGCCTGACAACGATGTGTCGATGCCTGTCGCATCCTCATATCCAAGCGTCGAGCCCCAGGCATAGTTGATCCGAGGCTCAAGAAAGGAGGTCCCGACGAAGACGCGGCCGATATCGACGAAACTCGCCGGGTTGAACTGATCGTCGATCGTCACCCGGAGATATCGGGCATTTACCTCCTCATCGAGTAGGACCGGCGCAACCGGCGTTTGGCCTTCGATATCCTCTTGTAGATAGGTGCCAAGCCAATAATTGTCGTTTTCCCACTCCAGGGAATCCAGGTCCCAATCCGCATCGCCCACGCCGGGCCAGGCGTCAGCCCAGAGATCCAGCAGCAGTTCCGAAAAATCGTCCTCGTTCGAAAACTCCAAATGGATGCGCCCACCGAGCGTGAAATTGTGGGCGACGAAGGCCACGATCCGGATCGGTCGGTCCTGCTGAAAATCGATGACGAACGTCGTTGACGTGAGCGCCAGGTCGATGGACCGCGCCACCTTGGCAAGCGCCCGGTCCTGCAAGTTCGCAAGCGGAAGCGCCTCCACCCATGCGCCTCCGGAAAGCACCGCGCTGCCGATGCGATTCGGATAACAAAGCATCAAATTGGCCATATCAACCCCAGAGATCGAGCGTTGTGTTTCGTGTATCGAGGTTCTCGGTGATGCCGATGACTGCGAAATCCTTGCCGGCATCGAGCCCAAAGCGATCGAGTTGCAGACGCACAACGTCACCAAGATCGACGCGCTCGACCAAGTAGGATTTGACCGTCACCACAAAGCGATCGCGCGCCACGGAATGCATTGAAAGTCGGCGCGCTGCTTCGGCGAGCGCATCGGCCTCACTAACGAGGTAGGTCTCGAATGTTAATTCCGGCGACAGTTTGTGAATCGCCTTGACAGCCTCATCAGTGGCAATCGCAGTGCGCCATTCGAGTTCCGCGAAACTTTTGAAGGCATCCGGCGCATCCGTTCCAAGATCGCTACGGGTCATTTCGACCCAGTTCTTCGCGTATTTGATCGTCACCTTCCACGACGGAACTCCCTTGCCCTCATCGCCGGTGGCAAGCAACTGAATACCTCTCGTCGAGGTTTCGATGATTTCCGCCCTGGTCAGCACGGCTTTCGGAAATCCAGACGGCGCATCCAGGCGAAACATCCGAAATACACCGAGCCGGTTTGGCGAGATCATCGCCCCAATCGAGTTCAGAACGTCGCCGACCGTCGTAAGCGCGGCGACCTCGTCAGTCCCGGTCCAGTATCCCACTACGGCATCATTCAGCCCATCGAGAGCGGCAATATCAGATGCCAGGAAAGCCGCCCCCTCGACAAATCCCATACGCAGCAGCATCCGCCTAGCGATTTGGGCTGCAGTGCGCGCCGCGGCATTCGCCCCTTCAAGCGGTGCGGACGTCAACTGACCGATTGGCTTGCTGCCGGTCTTGATCTGACCATTGACAAGGCAGGTTGAATACCGCCCTTCCGCCACAGATGCAGCGCGCAACAATGCTGTCGTGGCATAATTGACGCCGGTCGGTGTCAGCGCCACCCCTTTGTCGCGAATCGTTCCGACGCTCTGCAGGCCGTTCTGGGCAATGTCGAAAATGAGATCAAACTGATTGCTGTTGATCGGTCCGATCTGCTGTGGCGCGCCCCAGGCTGTCGGCTTGTGCGACCCCTTGAGATCTTCCGGCCTGCCCTCCGCTTCGTTCATCCCGCCGCTGATCGTCGTCCCAGCATAGGTCACGGGTTGCAGGGGCTTGTCGATCTCCGCAAGCCGGTCACGAATACGGATCGACGCCCTTTCCCAGGACAACTCAACCTGCTCGACTGTTCCGGTAAAGACGAGGACGGCATCAACATATTTCGGGTTAAGGCGCGGAATTGCCAGTATGCGCAGCGCGTACCCGTCGAAAGCAAGCCTTCGGAGATAATCAAGCTCACCATCCATGTTACTCAGCTCGACCACGCCGACACCGACACTCATCTCCCCCGATGTTGTTCCCACGCCAAACAGCGTCCGCTCGTAATTGCCCGGCACTTTCATTCGGCCGGAATAATGCGTGTTGGCAGGCGTATCGGTCGGAAGCGTGTTGAAGCCGTCCGAGGAAAAGTAGACATTAACCGGATCGCCGGTTTCAGGGTCAGCTCCCGCCATTTCGAGCAGATACGCCGTGCCACCTTCGATGTCCCGAGGGATGATGATGATGTTGCCGTCGCTATCACCCTCTCCGGTAAAGACGTCTGCCCCAATTTCACGGGCGAACATGGCGCCAGACGCAGGGACACTGGTGAAAACGTCTGCGCCCACCTCGACAGCGGCCAGAGCGCCGGAGACGACAGGCCCGCCGGAGGCCGCGAAAGTATCGCTCCCGCTCTCCACCGCAGCCAGCGCCCCGGTGACAACCGAGGACGCGATGATCGTGACGACATCATCACCGATCTCGCGAGCAAACATGGTCCCGCCAGTCGGCTCGCCCTGGAATGCGGTCGACTGGAAGGCGCCTGACTGAAAAGCCATCGCTACCCCTTATCAGGTCTGGTCAGGCGGCCGGGGGCCACCACTGATCGTCGGCGAAATCCGCCGGTATCGGGTCCATGGCCTTGAGCGACCGCTTGGCAGCATGGAGCGCCTGCATGTAGATCTTGCCGGCATCGACAAGCTCAATGACCTGTTCCGGCGTCAGATGGCGATCGATGTTGTCTCGGTCGGTGAACATCAGCACCGGCTCAGAATATCCGACCGCCACCATGTCGCGGGCGGTATCCTTCAGCGCGAGCAACACCATCTGTGTGCCGGCCGAGCCCTCCAGGGCGACGTCCCCATATCCCGCTACCGCAAACACCCTGCCTGTCGCTGCGCGACGGTCATGTTCGGCGTTGATGTCGTCAGTAGGCGGTGGTGGCGCATCGGCAAGCATGTCGACGAATTTGACGACGCCATCGACGCGCTCAACGGTCGTTGCCGTCGCCATCTTGCCGGGCGGAATGGGGTCTGCAGGCGCGGGCAAATATAGGCCGATTGCCGCAAGTTCGTCGCCGGACCAAACCCGCTCGATCGTCAAGGGATGCTGAACGTCATTGATTGCTTCGCCGGCCCACGGCACGAAACCGTCAGGCGTCTCCAGATAGAGAGTCATTGTTTTCTCCAATTTAAAGAGGGGTGCCGACGATTGACCAGTCGTCGATAAAGCGGGCATCCACGCTGGCCGGCCCGCTAAGCACGATACTTATCGTCACGTCATTATTGCCGGGATTGTCAAACCCGCCCGACATCTGAGCCCAGCTTGTGACAGCGTTGCTGCTGATGGATGCCAGTGTCACCCATGAGCCCGCCGCGATCCGATATCGCAGGACAACATTGTTACCTGAGCCGACTGAGTTCACCGCGCGATGCCAGAACGAAACGTCGATATGGCATCCACCTGCTCGCGCAGCCGGGATTGTATATTGCCCTTCGCCGTTGATAGACCCACTACTCGCTGTCGCCATTTGGCAGCCACCCGGCGCAGTCCGAACGGCGTCAGCAGTCGTCGTTTGAGCGAAGCTGCCGCTGACCTGCGTCCATCCGTCTCGGTCACTCGCAAATGTGCCGGAATAGTTGAACCCAGGGCCTTTCAGGAGGGGGACCGGGAAACCAGGCAGTATCATGTATACACCAAATGGCTGACGATGATTTCGCTTGTTGAAGCCGCCGTAAGGATCAGCAGGATTTTGCGGGTGTTTGTTACCGTGTCAGTCGGCAGGTCACCCTTGTAATTCGTACCAAATGAAATTGTTCGGGCCGTCGATGAACTAGCGACCAGCAGGATCATGATAGTATCCCCTTCCTCGACTGACGTCGGATTGGAAAGGGTCATGTTGCCGGTCATCGTGCAGGTCCGATACCAACCATCGGTCCAGACCAACGACCTGGTAGTAGAGTAGGCCAGCGCAACAGCCGCCTTCGTGGCGCCGAGTTGTTCGGGCGTTGCAACAACGTTGGCCGTTCGTGCCCTCAATTCCGCTGGCGTTGCCAACTCGACGACGCCCGTCACAGTGTCCGAGGCCGACTGCTTCAGGTTGCCAAAGGCCGTGGCAGCATCACTGGCGCCCGTACCGCCGTTGGCAATCGACAGATCCGCGCCAGACCAGTTGGCGTTATTGATTGTCGCCAGTAGAGCAAGGGCGCCGAGACCGGAGACATCCGAGGCCGCGATGGCGAGCGCCGTCTTGAGGCCGGCAGCAGAAATTGCACCGGTCAATCCGGCGACGGAAAGGACGGCATCTGTCGGCGTCAGCAGCTCTTTCCAATCCGCCAGTGTGCCTGGAGAGTTGGTGGAAAGAATGAAGCTCTTGTTGAGATCAGTGCGGATCGCCACATCGCCCTGCTGTGCGGACAAGGCGAGCATCGATGATTGGTTGTTGACGACGAAGGTTTCGGTGATCGCAAGCGCCGGCAGGGTCGACGTGTGCAGCTTGCCGCTACCATCGAGGACAGGGATATTGCCTGCCGATGTGCCTTTGACCAACTCAAGGAGCGTTCGTACTGCAGAAGCATCAAGCTCCTCAATCTCTCCAGTCCCGGCGGTGGTGCGGCCCAGCAACATCGCTGTTGCCATAGCTGTTACAAGATCGGCGTTCCAGTGGCTGGGGAGGATCTCGCCCGCCACCTCGGCCGCCGGGTCATCCTCAATCTCGCTGACAAACGCATGCTTAATGCTGACCATATCCCGTCACCTCAAGCCGGATCAGGCGCGTGTTGGATCTGTGCGCTGTTGATCGTGACGTCCTGCCCATCGGAAATGGAGGTATTGATCAACTTGATATCGGCGCTGGATGCCGGGTCGCCCACGGTCAGCCCAGTAACTCTCACCGTTCCTCCGGAATTCTTGATGCGCCCCTTTGTCGCCGTCGTGCCGGCGCCGGCCGCGTCCTCACCCGCGACCGTCGCAGCGTCCAGTTCCAAGGACCAGACATCGCCCGAAACGCTGCCGCCGTCTGCGTCGAGGCCGAAGGTGGCCAGCACCACATTTGCAGCGGAGAGGATTTCGAGCGTACCGTTGGCAACGGAATCCCGCGTGGCAGTCATGCGCGCGGTCTTCACCGTCGTATCGTAGATCGGAGGCATGGCAGTTTCCTGATTTTTCGGTGGTCGTTACCGCGCGTTCGCGCGCTTCAGATCGCCGCTCACTTCGGCGAGATTGGCATTCGTCTTCTGCTGTTCTTCGATTTGCCTTGTCCCGGCAAAAGCAACAGCTTTGGCCAACTCCCGCACGGCAACGCGGAGTTCGGCATTATCCTGTCTCAAGCCCTTGACCTCATCGACAAGATCACCGTTTTTGTCCTGGAACAGTGCTCGCGTCTCGCCGGCGCTCCAGATGCGCGACGGCCCTGTCGCTTCGATCTCAGGCCCGCGCTCCCCGACAATGCGAAGTCCACCGACATGGAAGCCACCGCTTGCGAAAGCTCCAATCGATTTCGCGTACTTCAGGTCAGCCTCTATCTGAGAAACGCTTTTGTTCGTTCCGACCCAATATTTCAGACCGGCTGCATCAACATCGCGTCCCATGACCGACTTGTAGAGCGCCCTGATTTTTGCCTCGCGGCTGTCGCCGATTGCAGCCTCCACCCAATCGATAGACTTGCCATCCTTGACTTGCTGCTGCCAGTAGGACAGACCGGCCGCCTCCGGATCGCGGCCGAGCGTATTGTGGTAGGCCTCTGTAATCGCATTGGTGCCGACCATGCCGATCTGGTCTTTGAGGACGTCAAGGCTCGCATTGAGGGTCGTATTGTATTGCGCCAAGGCGTCTTTCACCGAAAGCACGCTTTCATCGACCTTCAGAATGCCGGCAACCGACGCGTCGAGCGACTTGAGTTGTTTTTCGGCTTCGGACAGGCTCCCCTCGCTCGCCGATTGCACCTGCGAGAGTGTGCGGTCGACCTCTTTCCATATCTCGAAATACTTTACCGACGACGTGTAGTAAGCCTGCGCCTCATCCAGGTATTCCTGGCTGATCTGCGTCAGCTGCCCAATAGCATCCTCATCCCCCGTCATTGCGAGTATGGCGAGTTCGCGGAACTGACGAGCCGCCTCATTCACCCTTTCGAGAGGGCCGAGCGGCGACGTATCATTCAGCTTCATTTCCTCTCGAAACTGCTTGATCGAGGAAATAAAAGCTTTCGTCCTGCCGATTACATCATTAAGGGCATCCGCCTCCTTGTCATAGGCAGCCTGCAATTGCGACGTCGCGCCCGCAAGGCTCAAGGTGTCCTCTGACCAGCCTTTGATCGCAAACTGCAATTGTGGAAACGCTTTGGACAGAATCTCGATTTCTGCCTTTGTCAGATCACTCGACAGGACAATATCCTTGAGCGACAGCGAAAGCTCGCGAAGTGCATAAGAACCATCGATACCCAGCGCGGCCGAATTCTTCAGACGCTGCTGGTAGATCTCTTGTGCATCAAGAATATCATTGAGGTATCCAACCCCCGAGAGCTGATTGAGAGAAGATGTGATATCCTTCATGAAGCCATCGCGCAGTTTTGCAAGGGCAGACCCAAGCGCCTGCTCGATACCGGCCGCAGCATCTTCTGCCGACATCCCAAGCTGTTCAAGCGTGCCCTGGGCAGCAGCGGCGGAACCGCGCAGATGCAACACCGCGGTCTCCATTTCGCTCAGCTGATCAACGCCGGCAATCGTCGCCAGCACCATTTGCTGCGCCGCCCGCTCCGCCTCCTTCACCCGTTCCGCAAGCTGCTCCGGCGTGAGGTCGCGATTGTGAAAGATCTGCAAATCTCCGAACGTCTGCGCATCCGCCACGAAATCCTTGAGTTCTTCGCGTAGCTGCTCCATTGCCGCAGCGCCCTGGAGGAAGGCGCTGTTCGATCCCATGCCGCTGCTGTAGGCTTCGATGATGCCATCGAATTTTGCTAGAAAATCCTTCTCCAGCAGGATGAAAAACTTGTTTACGTTCTCGCGCAGGCGTTTGACCAACTCGTCATCACCGGCCTTTTGAGCGACAATATCGATTTCGGCGGTCTTGTCGTAAAACTCGTTATAAGCCTGCGTGGCGGAGCCGATCCCGCGACCCTCGCCCGTCGCAAAGATAGCCTCGATCGCCGTCTTGTTGCTGTTGAGTTCGTTGCGGGCCTGCGCCTGCTCTTTCTTCTTGGCGCGCGACTTCCCGAACAGGCCGCCGATGAAGCCGGCGATACCGCCGATGATGGCGCCAGGCAGGCCGCCGGCGGAAAAGCCGGAGATTGCACCACCAAGCGCGCCCATGGCGGGATTTTCGGTTTGCGCGCCGAGGCCGAAACCGCCGAGCGCCGCATTGAGTGCACCGCCAAGCCCCGCGCCGCCGAGACTTGCGCCCGCAGTTCCACCAGGCTGACCTGCGACGATGTTAAAACCGTCGCCAGCTCCGGCGCCCACGCGAGCGGATGCAACAGCGGTCAGCGCGTTTTTCGTGCCGTCAGCAACAGCCGATTTCATATCTGGAGCCGTGCCGAGAAGGCGATCCGCCGAAGCGTAGTGCTTCGGAATATCGTTGGCGACCTTTTGCATGACGGTGGTCGCGCCGTCGATACGATTGTAAAGTCCGACCCGGCCGGCATTCACCGCAGAATAGAGATCCTTCAATCCCATGCCAGGCTCAACGCCGGCATTCTTCAAATAGCGGGTGACCGCCTCCATCTGCTCGGCAACCGTCGACTGCGCCGTAACGCCATATTGCCGGCGCTGCGGCTCGCCCCACTGGATCAGTCCGCGATGCTCACCCCATTTGCTCGTCGGCCCCTTCTGCCAGGCGTTATAGGTGCCTCCGGTTTCGTAACCGATGATGGCGGCGATATCGCGCGCCGATACACCCAGATCAGTCGCTGTCTTCTTGATCGATGAGCCAAGGTCGCTCAACACGTTCGTGACAGGCCGCGTCGAGACCCGGGCCGCCGCATCGGCAACTGCCCTGCTCTGCGTCGAGACGAACGATGACGACTTCGTCATTCCCGTTCCGAAGAGGGAACTGACCGCGTCCTTCAGGCCCGAAAAGATATTGCCTGCAGATTGGCCCGACCGTCCCGCGCTGCTCCCGCCGCCACCCAGCAAACCATCGAAAGCCTTTTGAAGGTTCGCCTGGCCGAGTTGCGCGAAAGCCGAAATCATCTTGTCGACGAAAGCGTCAAGGCCGCGCGTCGGCTCCGAAAACAGATCGGACAGCACTGAACCCAAGGTGCCCTCAACCGCCTCTGCCGCCTCCGCCATCCGGCTTTCCGTCCGGTCACCGAGACGCCGGACGCCCATTTCCGACGCTTTGAAAAGGTTCTGGATCTCAGTATTGACGGCTTTCGCCTGCAGCTCGTCGAGCTGTCCGCCAAACTGCTTCATGAGCGAAAGCAGTTCTTCAGCCTCGCGCCTGGCGGCCTCGCCTGGGAACATCTGCTCAACGAGGCGATCCGCATCATTTGCGAAGCTGCGAAAATCACGCTCCGCTTCACGTGCTGCCTTCGCAGCGTCGCGAACATCTTTGGCGGCTCCGCGCTCGCCGGCCTTTGCAGCTATGTCGTCGAAATGCTTGGTCGATGCGTCCAGTTCGGAATTCATAGCCGCAGTGGCGCGCTGCAGCTGCAGATTTACATCCGCCTCGCTTTGGCCGTTGGTAATGGATTTGCGGATCTCCTTTTCAAGATCGGCATATTCGTCGCGGATGCGGGCCGCAGCAGCAGCGCGTTCATCCATGGCGCCGATTGCGGCCGCACGTTCCTTTTTCTGCAGCGAGCTTTCCGCCGAGGAAAAACCCGTGATCTCCTCTTTCGCGCGACGATAGAGGCTGGAAGCCTCGTCGAGCTTCTTGTTGTAATCGTCCTGCGTGATCGCGCCCGCCTGAAGCAGGTTAGCTGCCTCCGTCCGCGCCTTGTTCAAGCTTTCATCTGCATCACGCAAGCCCAGCATAGCGGTCTGCGCCGCCGCAACCTCTGGAATGATGCTGCCCAGCTTCCACAAGGCGTTCGCATAAGCGCCGGCCGCACCCGCTGCGGTTCCGTACTGGCTGGCAGCCACCTTGGCCGCGTCACCTGAGTTCGCAACCGCCCAGGCGCTGGCCTGTGCGGCTCGCTCCATGCTGGCATAAGCCGAGACCAGCGCATTCAGATCGCCAATCGTCCGCGCGCCCATGGCATCGGTACGAAACTGATCGTCGAGTTTTTCCTTTTCCGTGCGGAGATCAACCGTGCGGTCGCGGACCCGTTCCAGAGCTTCCGCAACGCCCGAAGTGTTGGCGAGCGCATCCTGGGCTGCCTTCGTCTCCTCCATACGAGCGCGCAAAGCATGCAGCTCACGCGCAAGATTGAAGACGCTATCTGCCGCATCCTTGACAGACATATCATCGGTCGCTTCGAAAAGCGCACGCGCAGCAATCATCGCATCATCAAGTTCCTTGGCGCTCGATGATGCCGATAGACCGAGATCCCGAATGAAGGCCGCCTGCTGGCGCAAATCGTCGAGCCCCGGACCCTCGTTGATGCCGAAGGCGACTGGAGCAGACGGGCTATTGAGATCGGAGAAAAGCTGCTGCGCACTCTCGCGCGCGGCTCTGATCCTCTGGTCAAGCGCTTCCGCCTCTTCGGCCTGGCGCTTAAGGCCGGCGGCGAGGTCAATCTCGACGACGCCCTGCGGAAGACGAGCGGCTTCATCGCTGGCGGCACGCGCGGCCTTCTGCACACTTTCATAACCCGACAGGAGAGCGTCGAGCCATTTCTTGTGCTCCTCCAACGCCTTTCCGGCGTCTTCGGCCCCATCCTTAGAAGATGATACCCACTGGATTGCAGCGGCAGCCACGGCGACAAGCCCGATCGTAACCAGCGAAACCGGGCTGACGATCGAGGCAAAGGCGGCGCCAAGAGAGCGGACGGCGCCCGCCGCGCCCATCGGACCGAGAACCGCCGAAATCTGAGTGCCCTGCTGCAGCGCGATCTGCAGAGGGCTCATTCCCATCGCCGCCGTCACGCCAATATCTTGAAACTGCGCAGCCAGGTTCGCAGTATTCGACGCGTTGTCATTTGCAACGGCAAGGCGGTTTGTTGCCTGTGTCAGATCGTTAGTCGCCGCGATTCGAGACCGAATGGCATCGTTCGCAACTGTGGCGCCGGATCGCGCAACGTTGCTGATTTGCGCTAACTGGCCCGCGTGGCTCTTCTCCAGGGCCATGAGTGTGCGCAAAGCCTGCTCTTGCGTCGTGTATCCGAGAGCGACAGCATTGGCGGCGTCAACTGCCGCACGCTCCGCCTCTCGACGAAGCTTGATTTCCAGAGCTGCCCCTTGATCAAGCTTGGCTTGCCACCGCTCCATCGCGCGCTGTTCGGCCGTAAGCCTTTCGACCCGCTGCGTGGTGAAAGCAGCCCCCTTCCGCTCCGCTTCCGCGAACTTCGTCATCGCGGCGTTGTAGCGGTCAATTGCACCGGTCGACTTTTCGCTTGCCGCGCCGGCGGCCTGCATGCCGGTCTCGAAACGATCGAGCACGGCAAGCGAACCGCCATCGCGGACAATCAGCTCTGTCACAGCCTGCGTCATTGATGATCTTTCGGGGGGAAGGGTTAATCAACCAAGGCCGCCGCACGCGCCCTCAGGTAAATGTTATCGAGAGTTTCAAGGAGTTCGATTTCCCAAGGTTGCAGTCGCAAGCCGGATAAACGATTGAAGGCGTCGAAATCGCTCCACTCAATAGGCTGCGCATTTCCCATGCCGTCGGTCGACTTGCGTGACCGTAGACGAAGGTAAATTTCCCAAAGGAAGGACAGTGCAGCGGGCAGAGGGGGGCAGTTCAAATCCCCCTCCAATTCCCGTCGACGCTCGCCCCGCGCCCTCTGCAGGAGGCCGGTCAGGCGCTCGCGAAGCGACACGCCCTTCTTATCCGGCATGACGAGCGTCAGATGGCGCTCGGCGAAATCGATCAGTTCCCGCCCGAGCGACGAATAAAAGAATCGTCAGCCGCCAAGAACTCCAGGGCCTGCGTCATGAGCGATTGCTTCTTTCGGTCAGAAAGCAATGCACGCGCCGCTTCCGGCGAGAATTCAAGCGGCTGTCCGTCGAGATTAACGGGAGACCAGCCAAGCAGGCGGTTCACCACGGATTCGATGTTCTTCGACCGCAACTCCTCAAGGCTCTCTTCCGGAACTTTGACCTTTTTCCCATTGCGGGCAGCCTGGTCCATTTGGCGTTCACGGTGCAGAACTTCGCGAGCAACGCGTTCGCCGTGCTCGATCGTTCGGGGATGCGCCGGGCCGGCAAATGTCCAAATCCAGTCGGATGGCTTTCCATTGATGACGACGACCATTTTGCCAGTCTCGACAGATTCCAGATCGAAACTGCTAAATTCGGCTATTTTTTCATTCATGGGGTTTTCCTTTTTCGGGCAAGGAGCGGAGGGCGCCCGAACGCCCTCCGCATGCTGCAGCAATTCCATCGGCGGTTCGGGCCGCCGATCTGGTTACGCCTTCGGGAGGCGTGCGCGCGGCGCGTCAACGGCTGGCTCGTCGCGAACGACCAGTGCCGTTTCAGGCGTGGGGACCGGGGATGGTGCCGGGATAATCGCCACAGCCTTCGCTGTTTCGCTGATTGCGATCGAGGCCAAGCCCTCAGGGCGCGTCGGCCACTGGACGACGAGGCCAGCGGCCCCTCCCTCTTTGACAGCTTCCAGCAGCGCTTTCGCCGCGTCGCGGATTTTCGTTTCAGCATTCATTGCAGGTATCCTCGTTGTCGTGCGTCGGCTTACGCCGCGCTGGTTTGGAACTTGATCATCGTGGGGTCATGGGCTCCGCCGCGCTGATCCTTGCCGACAAGCAAGCCGAAGCTCTGCGTGCGGGCACCGTCCGAACCGAGTTCGGATTTCGTGGCTGACGCCAGCGTGAAGTTGCCGAGGTAGAAGCTGCAGAAGTCTTTGGGCTCGCCTTCGTTCTCGGTGAAGAGCAGATGCAGGCTCAAGACCTCCTCCTCGATAAACTGCTCGACGCGAGCGACATCGCCCTTCAAGGCTGTAATCGTGCCGTCGATATTCATGAGGTTCGTGAAAACGTCTGGCGTGACGTTGGAGCCGACAACCGGCACGCCGGCAGCATTCAGATTTAGGGTCAGATCGAGCGACGAGATGTCGAGCACATCCTGGTCGCCAAGACGGATGATTGCCTCGACAGCCGTCATGCCTTCGGAAACGGTTTCGCTCGGCGTCGTGAAATACGGGGACGAGGCCCCGGTCATAACCTGCCCGTCCTGGCCGACAAACGAAAACGTCAGGATGACCATGCCATTCGGCTGCAACTGGATCTGGAGCTGGCCGACACGATTGCCGGTGAAGATTTCCGAGCCATCGATATCGATTTCACGTTCTTCAATCGCGAAGGACCGAGGCACCATCCCCTGGATGACCTTCTTCGGCCGCACGATGGTAAATCCGGTATCCGCTACAGCATTGATGGTCAAATCATCGGGCACGGTAATCGTGCTGGCGGTCAGGCCCGTGATACGGAGATTGCGGTTGTTGTTGGCCGCCGTCGCGTGATCTTCGAGCCGGAAAACATCTCCGACGCGGAGACCGGCAGTAATCCACGAACCGGCCGCCGCGACAATCGTATTGCCGGTCGTCGTGATGCTGGTGAGGCCCGCGGTTGCCTCGGTGATAGTTAGTTCCGGTTCGAAAGTGCCGCGAAGCACGGCCTCAATCAGATCGTCATACGAGCCGAGGGAAATATCCGCCGCGTAGTTACCGCTCACGGTCCGAGAACCGTGGCGGCCGCGCGTCGTCATCCCGTCCCGCCGGTTTTCGTTGGACCGGATAGGCTCCTTGCTCAGAGTAATGCCGCCAGAATTCGGGCGGAATACCTTCGCGCCAGATGCACCGGGCAGCTCGCCGTAGTTGGTTTCGAGCTTATACGCCACTTCGATATTGCGGCCTGTTTGGTAAGGCATCGTCAGATCCTCTTGGACATGGATATGCGCTTGCCCAAGGCGCTGACCAAAGGGCAGGTAGTCCGCAGTGGACTGGAATGGGCTAAGCCCGGTGGTAGAATTCGAAGGGCGTCATGATGCTCATCGCCCACCATGAGCCGGACGGATTTTCCGACTTCGCGTGGTTCCCCGGTCCGATTTCCGGTGTCCAGGTCTGGACATACACTCCGGGCTCGACTTGGTGAAAACGCACGGTTCGAAAGATGTCAGCCAGATCATCCGCAAGGATGCGAGCTTGCTCACGGCCGGTCTTTCCGCCACCTCGCGGCACAAACAACGTGAGGGCGACAATGCCGTTGGTGACCGTGATATGGTTTCCAGGCCGGCCAACGCTTTTGATGGCGCTGCGCGTAGTGACTACCTCACAAAGCACCCACGGTTTACGCTTCCCATCCGGGCCGGCAGTTTCCGGTTCGTTGTCGTTTTCGAATGCGATAGGCGTTGCGGACCAGTTGTCGCGCAACCGTGCTTCAATCGCGTTCACCGCATCGGAAAAGGTCGCCATCTCAGCGCTCCTCAATAACCAGGGCAGGATATCGGAGCCCAGCCTTGTTGCCTGCGCGCCCACTCACGATACCCCCACCTACAACAGCGCGATACGTGAAACCGATGCTGGCCTCATTCCCGAACCTGCCCCGTACCATATCTGCGGCTTGGAAATAGACGCGGCTCGATCCGTCAACGCGCATTTTCATCGCGCCCAATTCGATCTTCCGGGCGTACGGCTGCACGTTGGTGATGACTACTTCACCGCCGGCATAGCCCTCCATATTTCGGGCCAGCACACCGTTCACAAGAAGCACATGGCTGTTTCGATACTCGCCCGACAAGACAGGTGACAGATCGAACAGAGTTTCCAGGGCGAACTGCACCACTTCGGCAAGTCGCGGATACAGGTAGCGGATCATGCCACCCGCCTTCACCGCATCCTCAGGAGCGCCGCGCTTCCCGTCAACGAAACGCTCAAAACGCGTTGGCTGCGGTGCGGCCCGCATCACTTCCGCATGCTTTTCCTTCGCGAGTGCAACCAGCGCTTTCCGCGTCTCTTCGATTGTCTCGCGGGCCACAACACTGAAAATCTGCCGATAGTTTTTCGCCATCAGCCTGTCACCGTTGCGTTGATGCGGACAATGACGCCATTCATACGGATCACCTCGGGCCGTTCATCAATAACAATTTCCGGATAGTCGCCAATGCGGATCCAGTCACCGCCCTTAACTGTCCCTCCAAAATTTCCGAGGAAGGATGGTGAGAACACAATCACTCGGGTTCCTTGAGCAATGCCTGCCCCGAGCGTTTCAGGCTTGGATTTTCGTACAAATGCCCGAACATTTTCTTCGATCGAACCACGACGAATGCGAACGGTTTCTCCGCGCCTGGACAGAGCATCGTCCAGGCGGGCGATCGTGCCTGCGGGCGTATCAGACAGATCAATCATGCGTAGATTCCGTTTCTGTACCGAGCCAGACTTCCCAGCACCGAAGCCGGCAGGCTCGAACCACTCGCCTTCCCAGGGAGTGCGCCCGCCCAAAAATCGGTACGGATCGTTTCGACGCCATCAACCTCGATCGAATGCGCTTTGACAGTCGGGTCGCGCGTCATCTCGATCCAGTAAGAGCGCATCGTCTCTATTGCGACCTGTTTGAGATCGTCCGGGACATCAGTGAACCCCGCCCAATATTCGACCACGACCGTACCGGACCAAACCCCACTGCGATGAGACAGCAGGCCTGCCCCAGAATTGACCCGAAAGTTGTCGGGACCAATGACTGCGCCAGACTGGCTGACGGAAACGATTGAGATTGCATGTCGACGAGAGAGAACCACAACCCCCTCCTTATGATCTAGATCAATCGTCTGGCGAAGGCGCTCTCTGCGCAGCGTTGGTGGATCCTCACCCTCATCGGCTGCGGCAATGTTGCACTCCGTTGCAATCGCCGCCGCCACTCGCTCATCAAGCGCTTCTAGATCAGCATCTCGCGACGCGTCGGCCGAACCGAGACCAGCTGCGGCCCGACGCTCTTCCGCCGTCAGAAGCGTCGTTTCAGGAGCTGCGGTGACGACAACGAAAGAGGTGTTGCTCATTGGGCTTTCGATTTCTTGAGGTGTTCAAACGCCGCAGCCAGGTCCATTTTCGGATATGCCCTCAGCGCACTGGATTGCGAACAGTTGATGATGCGGCACCCGATACGGTCGAGATCCATCGCGGCATCGTCGAGGCACTGCCGCCAGTATTCGACCGTCCCCTCGTGGGGGTTTCCCAGCCCATCAAGGTGCGCACCGTGCCAGTGCAAACCCGATGAAATTGACGCATCGAATCCGACGAGGATAATGTCGCGAGCGCCAAATTGCACAGCCAGATTGAGCGCCTGGAACCCTGAGCATCCGCCAGAACCGATCGTTCCCGCCGGCTCCAGAACAATTCGATCGACCCACTGTCCGCAAGGACGCTTTGCAATCTGAACCGAGGAGACACCGGGCGCCCCTTCGCGACCAACGCGAAGTCCTGGTATCTCGCAAGGGACACCGGAGCGCAGCCACCATTCCGGGTCGCTCGCATACAGCACATCCGCCCGCGGGCAAAGACGCCAGGAATTGTTGATCGCGACAAATCTTCCTGCGCGCGAACAACCCGAAAAATCGGCCGCGACCGCCGACGGTCCCGATGCCACGATAGTGACGATCTGTCCGCGCCAGTCCTGAAACCAGTCGGGGTGATCACCATTTCGTACCATCTGGCCCGACCTGCGTTAGATCGCGTCCGCGCATACCCGGCTTGCCCGGTTCACCGGGCTTGCCAGGGTCACCATGCCGGCCGTCCCGGCCTTTTTTAACCGCCAGACGCCAGCCTTTGCCGCTATCCGGCTTCTCATTGGTATCGGACTGTGCGATCCAGAAAGACCCGCCCCACGTTACGCCATCGCCAGCCGTATAGCTGTGTCCGTCTTTATAGACGCCACGATCGATGACGATCGGCAGGGTGAAGGCAAACTCCTTCGACTGACCGCCTCGAACGAAGCTCAGGCGGATAGTTTTCTCACCATCGAACGTTGCCTGCAGATCATCGAACCCGAGACCGTCGACACCATCTCGAGGCTTCGGGAGCGCCGCAAACCGCTGGTCGATCTTCTCTTGCAGCAGTCGCTCGTCCGAATCCTTGCCGACCACCTCGCCAAGATGGACCGCCTTGCCATCCGTGAGCGTCACTACGAGAGATCCGGATCGGTCAATGAAGGCTCCCGCCAGACCGACGCCATCTTTGCCGTCGATCCGAGGCGGCAAGGCCTTCACGGCGGCATCGACGGCGATGTCGATCACCGGACGCATTTCTTCGATTGTAACGCTCACGCCGTCTTTCGGCTGCGGCAACTCCAGCACCTTGGCCGCGACTTCCGCTTTCACAAGCTCGGAAACTACGCCCATGTCGACATCCTTGCCGTTCGTCCCGGGCTCACCGTCCTTTGCTGGCGGCAAGCGTCCAACCGCTTCGGAAACCAGAGTGTCGATATCGGGCAGCTCGAAAGTCGGGACAAGATCTCGGACCAGATCCTGCCGTAGGCTACCTATCTCGTCTTGCAGCATATGGCGTACAACATCGAGATCGGCATCCTTCCCGTCACGAGCGACCGGAAGCTCTGACAATTGGCGCTCGACAGCACCGATGCGCTGCGACAAGCCGTCGATCTCCTTGGCAAGGTAGTCCTTGACGACCGATACGATCTCGGCGCCGAAGGCTTTTCCATCGAACATCAGCGCAGCCCCTTATAGATCTCGACCAGCGCAGCACGCGCCTCGGCTTCGGCATTGTCATTTGCAGGCGCTTCCGGCGGCGTATCCTCCACGGCCGGCGCAGCCGTCGCAGCACTCGCAAAAGGATCTGCTTGCGCATCGCGCCGCGCGAGTGCGGCAAGCGAGTAGTTCTGCTGTTGCATGTAAGGCGTATCGCCACCTGCCACCGGCTTCAGGCCGAGCCGTTTCCGGGATTCGTCGGGCGCCTTGATGCCGCCGCCGACAGCGGCGGCCTCGGCCACGATCAGCGTCGCAGTGTCCATGCGGAGGAGATCATCGAGGTCGAATTCCGTGCCATATTTTCGGCCGTCTTTCGCAGCGGTCAATCCGAGACCCTCATCAAGGCAAAGCTCAATGCTCTCGATCAGGATCTGCAGGCACTGCGAATAATATTGCTGACCGAGGGCTTCGACATTGTTGTTCAGCGGCGCCGCACCCACCCCGGCCATGTAGGCAGGCACACCGAATGTGGAGCAGACGGTTTCAGCCGACCACTTTAGCTGCTCGATCAGCTGCGCGTCGGTCGCCTTTACTGCCATCGTTTCATACTTCAGGCCATCGCCGAGGACAGCAGTCCTGCCGACATTCTCGCCCGAGTAGTTCGCTTCCCAGTGCGCCTTGAGACGCTCGGCATTTTCCTTTGAGATGGCCCCGGGAGCAGTCAAGACTCCGCCGGGGTTAGAACCATTCCCGAAAAAGCGAACGCTGTTCGTCTGGATCTTGAGGCCCTGAACAGCCGCAAGCCCGCATGCATGGATGGGCGACGTGCCGATCAGCGGGTGATAGATCGTGTTCCAGCGATCGTGAATGATCTCGGAGGCCGGCACGGTAACGCTTGCCTGAACGACACCGCCGAGCGGATCGCGGCCCATCTCATAGTAGACGGAGCCATCCTCGGCCACCAGCGGCTTCACCCTGTTGGGGTCCAGCACATAGATGGCCGCCACGACACCACGGTTATCCCGCTCCTTGAGGATGTAGGCATTGCCGTGAATCAGTTTCGACTCCACCCAATTGGCATAAAACTGGATACGGTTCTGCCACCGGTTTGGCTTCCGCAGTACCGGCGAAAATGCGGGCGAATCTGCCTCGGTCCAAATGCCATTGGCATCCATCTCCACCAGGCGGATCCGCATTTTCGCGACGTCGGACGAGATCAGGGAGATGCACCGAAAGACCGCGCTGTATGTCAGCACCGTATCGACCTTGACCTCGACATTCTTCTGCCAGGCTCCGGTAAAACTCTCCTTGATCATACCCCACCAGCCGCCGCGATTATCGACGGCAGACAAAGTGCGAGCCGACTTCTCGCGGGGCACAAGCGGGACCGACGACTTCATGATCAAGCGCCCTGCTGCGATGCCGCGATCTTTTCGCGCAACGTTGCTGCATCCCAGGCATGAAAGGGCTTTTTCCCGAGGGCAGCCTCGTACGCCGCCCGGGCGGAATCGAGATCGTGATTACCAGCACCAATCGCGGGTTCGCTTTCGGCGATGACTTCCTCTTCACCAGCCGGGCGAGCCTTGCGAATGGCGATCAGAATGCGGGCATCGCGATCTCGCTGCGTCTCGAAGCTGTCGCCAGCCATCAATCGACGGGTCGCATATGTCATGGATTTCGTTGCCACTAGTTTCATCGTCAGTCTCCAGCGGGAAGAGAGGTGTGAGGCCGGCAGAGCACCGGCCCCAAGTCTCAGCAGGCGTCAGGCGACGCCGTACTTCGCGCTGTCGATGTACTGGACCGCTCCCGCGCGGCGCTTGGCCCAGTTGATGTACCGCTCGGCGCGGATGCCAACCATGTTCATCTGCCAGAGGGAAATCATGACCGTGTTAGCCACCGGCGGATTGGTCGGCGCGCTGTCCATCTGCAGGGACGCCTGGTTGCTGGCGTCGAGCATGACCTGACCATCATCAGCAAGCAGCACCTCGCTCGCTTTCGCCAGGATGATACGGGCTCCGGCGCCGGTCACGGGCGAGCCGCTGCCCGGATTGGCGGTGACATTCTCCGACAGCACGACCGGCAAGCCGAAGAAGGTGCCACCGGAGGATCCACTGATTTGGATTCCGGGAAACTCCGGCTGCCCAAGAGGGTTCAGCATCATCGCCAGCCCCAAAGCCTGCGTTTCAGACATGACCCAGACCGCACCTGCAATGGACAGATTCGCGGTCAGGAATTTCATGAAAAGTTTGTTCACATCGAGCCGGACAGCATCGGCGTCAGTTCCGCTCGCAACTACGGGCGTGACGCCGTTGGTGATCGAAGCCGGAGAGACATCCGTCACCGCCGCCTTTGCGGGGTCGACAAAGTCCTTGTCCATGGTCTGGATGATCGTGTCAGACAGATCCTGCCGCACAATGCCTTCCGCGGCCGGATTGGAAGCGCGGACCAGCTCTTCCGTCAAAACGACGATGCCAGCGAGCTTGGTCGTGCCCAGCGTGATCTGGTCGAACGAAAGTTCGCTGACGGGCTTCGGGGCGCCTTGACCGACCCAGGACGCAGACGATCCGCCCGTCTGACGCGGGATCTTGATGTTGAACGGCACGCGACGCAGACCAGGGATTCGACCGATAATGGTCTGGGGACGCAGCAGTTCGGCGAATTCGGAAGCCATGTTCTGATATTCTACGAGCGGCTTCGCCCAGTCTGCATCCGTCGTCGAACCAGCAGAGACGGCCGCCTTCAGCACGGTCTCTACTTCCGGAGTGCTGTCGTGCCAGTTCTTCGCGATCTCGACGGACTGCATCAGGTTGCCCTTGCCGAGAGCCAGGGCCATCGCGTAGCGCGTGAACGCTGTGCCCTTCGGCAGGTTCGTGCCTTTGACCTGAATGGTAATGCCGCCGCGAACTTCCGATCCGCTGGCAAGGTCCCTGACGCCGCCGACCGGCGTCGCCTTCTGTGCCAGCGAACGTTCGCGGTCGCGCAGACGGCCGAGATGCTCGTCGATTTCCTTCACCTCACCGGCAAGGGTGTCGTATTCCTCCTTCTGAGCGGCATCGAGCGTCTCGCCCTTGTCGGCCGCGACATCCATGATTTCGTCCATACGGGCGGATTTCGCCACGCGGGTCGCTTCGAAGGCCGTGATCTGTTCGGCAATGGTTTTCATTTTCGTCCCTTTCTTGGGCGCTGGATTGACTGACTTCGCGGTGGAACCCGAGACGCCGGGACGGACAGGCCGGTCGGATGCGGTCTGCTGTTTGCCAGACGCGGCAAGCAGAGGGGCATCGATCGACTTGACAAGATCGATGGTGGCGTCGGCATTGGCCGGGACGGTCACCAGCGAAAGTTCGTAGACTTCGGATTTGCTGAAGCGAATGCCGCCGTCATCGAGAAACGAGTATTCAACCGGCCGGAAACCAATCGATACAGCGCGCACTAGGCCGAGCTTGACCTCACCCCAGGCGGTATCGACCCTGTCTTTCAGCGAACCAGGCTCATTGATAACCGGAAGCCGTGCTTCGAAGGTGATGCCCGCCTTCGTGGGCCGGTCGAACGTCACAGTCCCCACAGGTTCATGGTGGTTATGCTGATGCAGCAGTGGCATCGGATTGTTGAACTGGACGCCCAACGGTTCGACGATATCGCCGACGCGGTCAGCGTTGGGTGTCGTTGCCGTTCCACGGATAATGCGTTGCTCTTCCTCGACCGCTTTCACGGTCAGGATGGAATAGGCGCGGTTCATGGATTTGCCTCCTCAGGCGAAGAACATCTGGTATTCGGGGGCTCGAGCGACTTCCGGATTCTTGCTCATTACGGTGACCGCATCCATCAATGCCATCCATGGATCGATCTTGTTGTCGCCGGCATTCTGCTTCGTCGCCCGGATCGCCGTGGCCGTCGCTTCGATCTTCACGTTTTCAACGCACCAGTCCATCAACCGGCTGACGGCATGTACCAGTGTCCCGCGCGCTAGCCGACGTTCGGCGGTCTTAATCGCATTCATCAACCTGATGCCCTGGCCGACACCAACAACAAGGCCGCCATCCTCGGTAATACCGATCTTCGCCAGTTCATCGACCAGTTCGCCATAGGGGCCTTCTGCATCAATAGCTACGCAGGCAAGCAAACCGGCGTCGTGGATCTGCTCGATGATGCCGACGATTTCACTCAGATCTTGCAACCGGTCGTCAACAATCGTCAGTTCCTGGGCGGTCGCGAAGTCGGTGAGCTTCGTGGCGATGCTCTGCCGCCGCTCCAGCACGCCATCGTGGCACCAGGCATGGCACCATGCCAGCCAGTTTTTCGTGCCACGTTCGCGGCCGAGGGCAGCAAACCCGAAGAGATCGTCGAGACCGCCGCCATCAATGCCAACAACGATGGCTTCGCTGCGCTCAATCAAGGAGTCAAACGTCAGACTGGCATCCTCGCGCCGCGCCCAGAATTCGGCGCCAGGCCACGCGTCGGATTTCATGCCAACGCCGATTTCAATGTTCAGATGCTGGCTCGCCCAGATCTGGATATCCTTCTGGCCCTTGCCGCGCTCCGCTTCCCAATCCTTGATCAGGCTGTCGAGCCTCATTGAGCGCCCAAGGTTCGGCATCACCATGGACCAGTTACTCGGGTCCTGCCACAGCGCCGGATTGCGGCCGATCTCGCCCGGAAATTCGTACAACACCGGCAGCATCGCCCGCATCGTCTTGCCGCGATATTTGCCGTCGCGAATCTTGCGTGCCTGAATCAGCTCATCGCGGAAGGCGCCGGCGGGCGCCTCGTCGCTCTGGGTGCTGATGATGAGGAAAAAGCCCTCCGAATTCTTTTCGAGACCGCCACGGATCTGGCGCAGTACCTTCGTCGCGTAGGCATTCCGCCCCAGCAACCAGAGTTCGTCCAACAGGACAACAACCGGCATAGACCCGGTCAGGATATCGAGCGCAAACGTCTTGACCTTCATCTTCGTGCCGTTCACACGGTCGTGGATTTCCTTTAGATGCTCCTTGGCGTCGAACCGCTTGTAGAGATCCGGGTCTGCATCGATCATTCCTTTCGCCTGCGCGAACGCACGGTCGGAAATTGCCTGCGTCGGGCCGACAAACAGCATCTCCGCTCGCGGCCGAAGGTTCATAACCATCGCGGTGACCATCAGGCCTGCCGAGTAGGTCGTTTTCGACTGCCCTTTAGGCACAAGCGCCAGGACCTCCCGGATAAGCCGCTCGTTGGTTTTCGGGTCGCGCGATCCGAAAACAGCACGAACAATATCGCGATACCAATCACCAGCCGCATCACGCATTTTCGGCATCCCCGGCACGTCAGGCAAGCGCAGCTCATCGAAGACATTCACAGCCATCTCGGCCTCGTCGGCGAAAAGCGGAAGATCCGGGATCAGCGACCGACCGGAAACGATACGCTCTTCCCAGTCAACGCAACTGAGATCCCATTGCGCCTGCGGCGTCAGCATCAGTTCATCCGATCCGGATTGGCGCGCTGGTTCATCAGCCGGCCGAGCGGAGTGTCGTCGCTCATCTCAATGGCATCCTTCAGTTCCTGCTCTTTTTTGCCGAGCTTCTTTTCCTTCGGAGCTTTTGTGTTCGTGGCATTCGCAGCGGCGCGCTTGTAAAATTCGCCGTCGCCAGCCTCGGCCTTGTCGAGCACCTTGCGCATCTCCTTGATTGCCGCGACGTTGCCTTCATGGACCTGCTCGAAAAGCTTCAGCAGATTTTCGCCCTCGACGCGGAACCGCGCCTCTTCTCGCGAACGCATTTCGGCGCGATAACTCTTGCGCAAGGTCGGCTCGGAAATACCGAGTGCTGCTGCAATCTCGGAGTTCTTACGGCCGATCGCCATCAGTAGCATGACCTTCGCGCGCCGGGCATCGTTCACGACATGCGGGGGGCGGCCCCGCTTTCCCAGGCCCTCCGGGACGACGTCGCCGAAAAGATCGTAGTTGACCACCGCGGCCACACCCTTCCCAAAATGTAAATAAATGCCGGGAATTCCAGCGACGAGGCAGGCGTTTTCCGGAATGCCCGGCTCTTCACTTAATGATTTCAAAGGCTTGCGGCAGGCAGCTAAAGCCGGCCTCATTAAGTGGCCGCCAGAGACCTCAGAAATTCGGCCTCAACGAAAAAAAACCTCTGAATGCCACCCATGCGGTTGGGACCCCTCCCGGCCTCCAGACTTCGACCCGCCCCCCCCCTGGGAGGGGTCAAAGGCGGACCCTGAGGCTGTCACGGCCTTGCCACCATCCGCTTCGCCCTCGCCGCCGCCGTCTTGCGGGTGTGGCACGATCCGCAAAGGCACCTGACGTTAGCGGGGTCCAGCAGCGCGCCGCCGTCCCGCACTTCAACGATGTGATCACCGAAGATCCGTGTATCGGTTCGCCCGCATTCCTCGCACCGGCGCCCTCGAACCTTCAGAACGCTCTTCATCAGCGCCCGCCATTCTACCGACAGATAGAACGGATCAGCAGTCTTTGCCGGCGGCCTGACAGACCGCGCATCTATGATCGGGATCGAGGAGGAGATCTTTTTCAGTTTGGGCGACATGGCCGCCGGTCAAGCAGTGATATGCTTGACCGCCCACATGACAGCCTCTTCAGTCTTCGTCTTCGCAATCGACAGCTCACGCGAACTGCCCGCAGCGTCGATCAGGCTAAGCAACTCAAGCCCCTTGTCCTTGATCGCGACCATCTGCGCTTTCTCATCATCACTCAGCACACGGTACTGGTGACGAACGGCGTTATTGGCAACGCGGCCATCAGATGCGCTATCAACCTGCGTCATGCTTCGTCCTCACGATGTAACGGATGAGACCGGGCACGATGCCCATACTCTAGAAACAGCAAAGGCGACCAATTGGCCGCCTTTGTCGCCTCCGGATGACCGCCGGGCCGCTTGAGATGTAAGGCTCGCAAACACGACTGCTAACCCGAACAGCGCCTCACATCATCATCTGAAGTCATAGCAGTAGCACTTGGCCTGAATCGGTGCCTCAAATGCGAGGCGGTCAGGTCAGGGTCTGTCCGGTTACCAACGTGGCGGTCTCCCGCACTCCTGGCCGGTCGTGCCGACGAGTCAAACGTACACTCAGGATCAACAGATCATCCGTTGCTATAGCTGTCAGAGCTTGGCAAGGAATGCAAGAGGCGTGGTGATCACGCTTTCCTTGCCTTTGACGACCACCTTCACCTTTCCCTCAACCTGCACCTTAGGCATCCCACGGGCGATCACCATGCTGCGGACGCTCTGCAGCTGGCCGACAAATCCTATGAACAACCCTTCCTCGAAGCGAACCTGATTGCCCACTTCAAAGCTTGGACGATCGGCCTTGATGTACTGGCCCTGCTCGCTGTCACCAACGATCTCCTTGAAGCGATTAACTTCGTCATCGCGAATCCAGTACGGCTCTTCGTTGCCGCCAACGAAGCCTTCGACACCCTTTTGAAAGACGATGCCGGCGAAGGCGGCACTTGATGGCACGATGCAAGCCAGCACGTAACCAGGCATTACGGGACGCTCAGGATGCACCATCTTCCGCCCGCGCTGCCAGAAGACCCCAGCCCGCCAAAGCGGCAGCCACACATGAATACCTTTGGCCGCGAGACGCTTTTCCACAGCCTTTTCCCTCCCGTGAAGCACATCGAGCACGTACCAGCGCTTATCGCCCTGCTGACTCGCTTCTGCCATCGACAGCATGGAGACCTTCAGTTCGCGCCAATTTCGCCCCTTGGCGAGAGCGGACTGATACCGATTTTCGTCATAAGCCTCACTCACGGCGTAAATCTTAGTGTTGTGCATCATCGTCGCGTCCCTCGTTGATAGCTGCCCGAAAATTTGCCATTGCGCTCTCCGGATCACCTGCCGGAAAGAAGAACCATTCGTGCCCGGTATCGGCGAACCACGGCAGGCCAAGCCGACGATGCATCTCGCACCACTGCCAATACCGGTCACTGTCGCGGTGCGCTCGCTCGAACCCTTCGGCGAGTGCGGCGATCCTGGAAGGCACTGTTGCCGGCCTCGGCTCTGCCGCCATGCCCGCCGCTTTCGGCCAGCCGTATTTCGTCCTGCGCTCAAGCTCGATCGCTTTCGCCCGCTCGGCATCCCGCATTTCCATCCGCTGAAAACCTGACGGCGCAGGGAATGCTGTGGCCATGGGCTTGCAAAGCTCCGAAAGCCACAAAGCCATCCACGGCTTCGAAAAGGCGTTATGCAGCTGCGGTGCGGCAGGGTCTGCGGCGCGATCAGGTACGTCGAGGAACAGCCTCTGCTGCAGGTAGGTGGAAGGCGCCGGCACGTGGGATTTCTTCTGCGCCTTCAGCATGGCGATCCATGCAGGGAACCGCTCGATAGCCATCCGGCGCTCGTCAGCCGTCAGACGCATGAACGGCGCCTTGGCCGGCTCTTTCGGCATGCCGGCGAAGCCAGGCCAGTCTTTCACCAAGCCCCAGAAGTCGCGTTCGATCTTTTTACGATCTTCGTCGTCTCGCTCGCGCTCTCTCTCCCTTACGGGTTCTATTACTGGTTCCTTTACAGGGTTACTGTCCAGATTCTGGACTCGGCTTTCGCCATTTTCTGGACACGGCTCGCCCTGATTTCTGGACTCGGCTTCGTCGTTTCCGTGTCCAGTTTCTGGACTCGGCTTTTCACAGGTTTTGCGCTCAAAACCGTCTTCAAAAGCAAAGCGATACCGCGTTGATTCCTGCCGTTTCGAACCCCGCTCACGCCGCTGCTCACGACGGATAAGACCGATGTTTTCCAGCTCATTGAGGTAGACATTCAAGGTCGATCTCGGCATCTCGCAATCGTCGGAAAGCGTCTCCTGCGACGGAAAACAGCCATGGTCAGGATGGAAGCGGTCGCAGAGGTTCCACAAAACAATCTTTACGGCCGGCTTCAGACCGCGCTGCTTGATCGCCCAGTTGGTTGCGTCGTGGCTCACTGCAGCACCTCGAAATCATGCAGCAGCAAATCGCCGGCAAGCGCTCTCATTCGCCCCCTCGCCGCCAGCAGGTCGACAGACACGAGACCATCATGACGACGCCACGCATCCATGTCGCGCAACTCCGCCTCCAGATAGGCGATGCCATCATGGAAGAAGGCAACGGTGAGCCGGTTCCTGATTGTGCCCTCGCAGAGCACCAAGATTTTAAGCGGCGCTCGCACGAGCCAAGCGGCTCGCGCAGCGTTGCAGGCGCACCTGTCAAGCGCCTCGATAATTGGAAGCGCCGCGTTCACTGCCCGATTTCCTTCCGGATCTTCGCCTCCAGGCGCCGCGTCTCGGCCATCTGCGCCGAGATCGTCGAGAAGGCCGCCCGAATTTCGGTGATGGCCTCCTGCAGCTCACCCTGCATCGTCGCCACTCGTCGAGCGATGGCAACCTGATCGCCTTCCAGCTTCGAAAAAGCCGCCACCACCTTCTCAGAGGCAGCCAGGAAAGCCTCGATTTCCGGCGTCACGCCCTCCGGACCAAAGATTGCCGCGCGGATATCCGTCACCCATTCCTTAGGGTAACCCAGATCGCGCCCGACACGGGTATCCGTCCAGCCGGGCCGATATCCGGCTTCCGGATTGAGATAGACCTCAACCAGCTTGAGATTGATGATCTGCCGTTCTTCGAACGTCGGCGCACGCGCAGCCGAAACCGCGACGATGTCCACAACCGCAGCCCGTTCGGCAGCTTCAAAGGCCTTGCCCATACCTGTCCCCTTTTTACTGCGGCGCGCGCGTGCGCATTCAACGCAACGATCCTTCGCACCCCTCAAAGACCAACCCATCGCGTGAAAATGCTGAATGACCGCAGTCGGCGGCCGCCGTCGCGCCCCGCGCTTGTGCGGGTAGAAGCCCACCGAGCCGCACTCAGCGCAGACGATTTTCGAGGCGAGAATGCGCTCGCCATTCGCCTCGATCATCTCTTCCGGAAAGGTGCGTTCGCTCATGTCTCACCGCCCCCCAGATCCAAGCCGATTTGCTCGGCTCTCGCGGTCGGCGCTGGCGTGACGAACATATCCGGCTGCCGATAAGCATCGCGGATGCGCTGGCAGGCGATATCGAAATAGGCCTCGGAGATTTCGATGCCTACAAAGGCCCGCCCCCCCCCTTGCGCACGCTACGCCCGTAGTGCCGCTGCCCATAAAGGGATCAAGGATGACGCCCGCGTCCGCAACAAGACCGAGGCACCAGCGCATCAATTCGACCGGCTTCTGTGTCGGATGCTGGCGATCCTTTTCCTTCCCCAGCATGCCGTTGCCGTTGAAAACGAACTTCTTTGTCGCAGTGCCATCGAGGCTGGTCCAAGCCAGTTCTCCATCCGAGTAGCTTGGCATGGTCTGCAATTTGTCCCACCACAGCCACTTCTGTGATGCAGGCAGCAAATCTGAGAAATAGTTTCCTCCCCAAATTATATGACGCTTTGCCTGATCAAGGATGCGCTCGAAGAATTCAGGCGACGGCCTTGAATCATCCCACTCACCTTCGTAAGTTCGCGATATACGTTTGCCACCGAGGCCCTTGCCGCCGAGGCCCATTCCTTTCGAGCGGCCAATGCCATACGGCGGGTCCGTAACGACGGCATCAACCCTGCCCAACGCCGGCATAATTTCCATACAATTGCCGAGATAAAGCTCACATTGGCCGATCACCTGGACACGTTTTGCTGCCGGGCAGCGCTCCTGCAGCAGTCGAGCCCGATTGGCGGCGATCGCGACGTTGTAGCTTTCAAAAGCATCTTTCTGCGGGTCATACTCGCTCACGCCGCCTCGCTTTCCGCCACGGCCGGCATGTAATCCGCCCAGTCCACCCGGTTGAGAACCGTCTGCTGCCCATAGCTCCCGTCTGCCTGGCGCTCCCAGACAAACCACGCCGTATTCATCGACGAGCTGGCCTTCGCGCCGTCCCATCCGTCGCGGTGCATCATCGGCAGTCTGTGCTTGAACATGTAGACCCGCGCCGGGCGCATATCCTCAAAGACGAAGTTCCGATCTTCATCCTCGTACCCGCCATACGCATTCCAGTTGAGCAGCAGCGCCATCTTGCGCGGTCGGTGGACGCGAAGCGCATGCGCCATGAAGGCGTTCATCTCGTCGCCATAAGGCGGGTTGGTGACGATATCGTACTCGTCGGGACAGAACCGCCCGCCCTGCATGAAGTCGCCGACGAACTGCAATGTGCCGTCGCGATCCGCCGTGCCGTAATCGACAATATCGGCCAGAATCACATCATGACCGGCAGCCTCCAGCGCGCGGCTTATTGCACCCCGTCCGCAAGCCGGTTCTGCAACGAGCTTCGAAAATCGCTCCATCGCCAGCAGAGCAAACATGGCTTCCGGCGGAGTTTCGTACAGGTTGTGACCGCGCTCTTCCCGCGTCGCCGTCTTCGCACCGATGGCCGACTTCAAATTGGCCCGCGTCGGTTCCAGTCCAGCCCGCAACCTTTCCTGAATGGCGCGCTCCACGATGCCCGGCTGTTTTTTCTCAGCCTTCGCCAGCTTGCGCGCCGCGTGCACCTGCTGCGCCGTAAGACCCACATCGTCGAGACGGAAAGTATTTTCGTCTGAAATACTTTTAGGCCTGCCCTTGAGGACACGCCCCTCATCCTGCGCCGTATCGACCTCCTCCGCGATGCGGATCATCGCGCGGCTTTCGATCAGGAGCGCATCCGCCTGAATCCGCCGGCAGGCGTCCAGACTTTCCCGCGCTTTGAACCGGCTGGCGAAACGTCCGGCAGCTTGCGCCTCGTCGTACACGCCCGAGGCCAGCATGCGCGCGGCCATCACGTCGCCATCGCGCAGCAACTGCGCTGCCCGCCCCGACTTGGCCGCCAATGCGGGCACATCTGCTTTGGCGGCGACCGCCACTGCAATCTCACCGACGCTTGTCAGATACTCCCGCCCGCGATCCGTCAAATTCCAGAGGCTGCCTTCGGTCGCCGCGCGCCGCGCCGGATCACGGCGCAAAAACCCCTTTCCGGCCAGACGGCTCGCAACGCCGTATTGAGCGCCGAGGCAAACGATCTGGCCTTCGGCGCCTGCCTTGATGAGCAGTTCGTGCCCGGCCTTGCCCGGTTTCGGAAACGAGGCCGCCATCATTCGCACCTCAGCAGCCGGTCGAGGTAGCGAATCCCGTCCGGCGTGATGCGGAACAGATCGTCATCGCGGCAATCCTGCGTCAGCAGGCGCGCATTGCAGCAGGCGATCCCCGCCTCGCGTTCCGCGTTGCGCCCGGCGCGCAGCGCACCTGACGCGAGCCGGACCCGCGCCAGAAAAGCAAGCGCACGCGGCCCGACCGGCGGGCCAGAGGATCGAATGTCGGCAGAATTCGAGATCGCCATGTCACACCCCCGTCAATTGGTCGCGAGCCTGTTCCAGCGCGCGAATGGCTTCGTTGATTTCCTTCAGGATGCGTTTCCGCTCGCCGGCATCGATCTTGAGATCGTCGAGGGCAGCGGTGATTTCACGGATTACGTCGACGAGATCCGCGTTCAGCCGGAGTGCAGTGCGGTGACAAAACTCCAGAGGCGATCCGCCGACGCGCTCTTCGCGCACCAGGCGATAGCCGAGTTCCCGCGCCATCGCCGCGGTGATCACTGGCGAGCCGGCCCGCCGGTCAGCCTCGACCGCCAGGTCGACGCGAATAAAATTGTCCCCGTGCTCTTCGTTGAACGAGGCATATTTCGAAAGCGTCGGAATCCCCATTCGAAGCAGTTGCGACAGCAGCGTGACGCCGCCGGCAAGATCGAAGGCCGCCGCTGTGGCAGCCTTCAGCGCCCGTAGGCTGATTTCGGAAAGTGTGCGCACGAAAACACCCCTGAAAAGCGGTCAAGGAAAAAGGATCGGAAAAAGATTCAGTGATCGGCGCTCACCGGCGCCGTAACAATCGGGCCGTCATATCAAGGGGGACCACATGCAAGATTATGGCGGCAGAAACATTCCGAGGCCGGTGGACTCGCTCGACCGACCTGATGTTTATTCATCGCGCAACCGTCCGACGCTGGAGCAGACAGAATGGCGCCTCGAAAACCACGAAAGCCCTCGCGGGAAATCCTCGCCGCAGAGAACGCCGCCCTTGCGGCGGTCCTTCGCGCCGTCGTTCGATCTCTGGTGGACGAGAAGCCCCGTGACGAGAGGGATGCCATCCTCGGCGCGATGCGAAAGACGGTGGACATCGAGCTGTCACGCCACCATCTTGAGGATGAGGCCTTGGGCGCGGCCTCGAAGATCATTTCCGATATATTTTTCCCATGACGTCGCCCTGAAGTCGGACGATCTCCGCCCGCAGCCTTTCGACCTCGTCGCGCAAATCGCAGATCGCCGCGATAACAAGGCGGTTGTCGCAAGAGCCGCGCTTGCAAGGGAGGACGGAATGCAGCAAGACGCCGAGCCATCGCATGGCAACACCTCTCAAAAAGAAAAGAAGGAAGGGACGCTTCGCCAGGCAGAGCCTGTCCCGGCCGGTAGCCCGACGCAGCGGGGAGGATCGCGCATACAGACAGAAAAATGCTACGCCGCGCACCATGGCGAGTGGCGGCGTAGCCCTGCGGGCGCCAAGGCGCTGAAGGCCGGAAGATTTGGAAGAGGCGCGTCATCCCGCGGCCGCGATTGCAGGAATTATGAAAACATCTGGCTTGTGTTCCCGAAGCCACTCAAGTCGAACCTCGTGCATATCTTGAAGCGTGACTGCGCCACCGGTCATTTCGATGATTCTGTCGATCATCGGTGCATCGGGACGATTTTCTCCGGTCTCATACTTCTGAAAATTGCGCGCGTGCCCAACACCAAGCCGAAGTGCGCAGCTCGCCAAGGTCATTTTTTGCGTCAGTCGCCACTCGCTTAGCTTCATGCACCATAAAATGGCATCATGGGCCAATTTTTGTCAACCGCAATGTTGGCACAGGCGGCCATTCATTTTTTGGCAAAAAACGCCATATATTATCTCACATTAAAAGCAACCCTCAACAAACTGATTCGAAAATGAAAAACAGTATCGAAAAGATTCGACGCTCCAAAAAGATGTCGATGGAAAAACTCGGAGCCGCCATTGGAACGGATGCATCGACGATCAATAAAATCGAGAAGGGTCGCCTTGAGCCGAGCGGCTCCCGACTCCAGCAGATCGCGGCTGCGTTGAGTGTGTCGATCGACGAGTTGATAGTTGCGCCTGACGTATCAACAGACTCGGTGCCACGGGTAGCGCAGGCACGCACGACAAGTGATGTCCCACAGATTCCGGTAATGGGCTCGGCAGCAGGTTCACTACTTGAGGGTCACTTCCAGATCACCGATGGACCAGTTGACTACATCGACACACCAAAAACTCTTGAAAATGCACGCGGCATATATGCGCTCTATGTCGACGGCCTATCAATGGAGCCAATGTTCAGACACGGAGAGAAGATCGTAGTCAGCGAATTCCGACCGCCAAGAGTAGGGGATGCGGTGGTAGTACAGGAACGCCGCGCAGAATCCGGTCCACTTTTGGCCTCCATCGGCATTCTTGAGACACGCAACGGCGAAAAAGTCATACTTCGAAAACTAAACCCCGTTGGCACAATCACAATTCCTGGGAAATATGTGATCGCCATTCACAAGGTGATCGAATACTCTGAGTTGCTTGGCTCTTAGGCAGTCGTCGCTGCACCGAGCAGTTCGATTGAAATCTCGTTTATCAATTGCCGTTCCTGGGGTTTTCTGGAACCATCAGCATCCATGACCTCCACGCAGGCCCGAATTAGACGCTCACAGTGAGCTGTGCCGGCTTGCTGCAGCCGGCTCAATGCATGAAAGATTCGATCGTAATTCGGTCGCAATTTGTTTGCGTAGCGCGATAAGGCTAGCACTTCTGCGGGCGCCAACATCGCGCCCTTACGCTCGGCAAGTTTGCATAGATACTCCGTAACCATATCAGCTTCGGATGGATGATATTGCCCGTCTGAGTGAGCAACTGCCGCGAGAATAATTGCATCATCTCGGACTGCATCCAACACCGCAGCCCAGCTATTTTTCGGCTCGAAACTGGAAGACATAGCGGCGAAGGCCGGATGCATGCCGAAGTTATCAACTAGGTAAACCAAAACATCATCAAAGATTTCGCCATCGAAATCAATGCAGCACTTGATGCGGTCAATTCTGAACGCCCTCGTTGACTTCCTTAGGTGGCAGCGAGCCTTCAGGATCGGAACGCCATTCGCGCCGGCATCGATCGAAAAAACCGTAATGGGTCGCCGCGATGCCTTTTTGGCCGCATCCATGTACTCGATAATGAAGCTTTGCCCCTCCGCGTATCCATAGCTTCCATCGCCAAACTGCTCCTCTACCTCATCGTCCGGCACAAGCAGGACAATGTTGGTCGCTGGCAGCGGCCGGCTTTCGATCAGATTCGCAACTTCAAGCGCTATCCCCGACAGACCCATTCATCCTCTCCATGTGTGTTGATTGTAAGCTATTCCCCGCACAACTCGGCCGCAATGGCATAAAGTGCCATTTTATGGATTGACACAAAATGGCTTTTGGTGCCATTTTGTGTTCGTCCCGCTAATCTCCCCCCATGCGGGACACTGCGAATGCCGGCCGCCGATGGAAACCCTCTTTTCCTTTAGAGCCATCGGCGGCAGGCATAGCGCCAGATGGGAGCACCAAGGAGCCCGCAATGCCCACGATCGAAATTTCCCCCGCCGACCGTCGCGACCGTGCCAACATGTTCAGCCTTTGGCAGGAACGCGGCGCAATGACCGAACGCGAGCTTGAGCGCGCCGGCATCAGCAAAGAGAGCCAGGCCCGCAATGCCGCCGCCGTCGCGGAGCGCGTCCGCCTCGCCGAGATGGCCTGACAGATCCGGTTTCGGTGTCCGCCTCAGGGACAGGAGGCGGCATCCGAAACGGATGCAAAGGCAACCTCATGAACCACTTCACCCCATTCCTCGACCGTGATGCCCGCGAAAACGCCAGCTTCGCGCTGCTCGCGCTCATGGTTTTTCTGCCGCTCGCAACCAGCCTGGCCGCGTTGGCGATCGTCGCCACGCCGTAACCCGCGCCAACGCCGCCGGCGCGAAGGGCGGCCGTCACGAAAGGAAGCATCCATGAAAATCCGCGATGCGAAGATCCTTTTGACCATGCTGGAATCCGGCAAGGTCAACGAGGATCTGACCGCTACACTGACCAGCACGATCAAGGCGCTGGTCGACATGTCTCGCGATAACCCGCGCGGCACGTTCAAGAGCACCGTCACACTGCAGCTCAATCTTGTCGTCGAGGACGGCGGCGAGATGGTCGAGATCAATCCGAAGATCCCGACGCCGAAGCTGCCGGAGCTGAAGCGCCGCACCACCGTCTATTTCACCACCGACGACGGCGGCCTTTCCACCGAGCACCCACAGCAAATGGACATGATCGGCGGCCCCCGCGAGATCATCCACAACCGCTAACCCCCGATCGTCAGAAAGGAAAATCCATGACGAAAACTGAAAACATTGCCGCCGAGCCGCTTGAGGCGCTGGCATCACCACTCCTCAATGTCGGCGCACCCGTCGATCTCGAATTCCTCAAGACCCTGGCCGATGACGCCGGCACGGATCTTGTCACCTATGACAACGTCGCCAATCGCAACGGCCTGCCGGTCCGCATTCCGGTCTTGATCGACCGCAAGACCGGCGCGGCCAAGAGCGTCAAATCACTGTTCGAGGAATGGCGCACGTCGCCCGAGCGCAAGTCCGGCACGGCCACGGTGAACACGCTTGAAAGCTTCACCGCGCTGACCAATCGACACAAGACCGAGCACAGCGCCATTTTCGCCAACACCGATTGGCGCTCGCCGTCTCTCACGGCAGTCATCGATTATCACGAGAAGGCCAGCGCCGGTTACGCCGACAATGGCCGCCATCGCATCCACTATCCGTTCCCGCTCACGGAAGAATGGGAAGCCTGGATTGGCATCACCGGCAAGCCGCTCGACCAGGCGCAATTCGCGGAATTCATCGAAGACCACCGCGCCGAGCTTGCCGCTCCGCATGAGGAGGAAGTGACGCACTGGGAAGAGCTGCTTGGCGGCAAGCTCGCCGCGCCGAACGAAATGCAGATGCTGTCGCGCGGCCTGAAGGTCAACAGCGAAGTCAAGGTCTCCAGTGCCGTGACGCTGTCGACCGGTGAAGGCGAGCTGACCTGGGAGGAAACCCATCAGACCCGCAACAATGCCGGCGCCAAGATCATCGTGCCGAGCTTGTTCATGATCGCCTTGCCGCCGTTCTATCAGGGCGAGAAGACCCGCCTTCCGGTCCGTCTGCGCTACCGCGTCACGCCGGGCGGCGGCGCCGTGAAGTGGATCATCATTCCCTACCGCCCTGACATCTACGTCACCGAGGAAGTGATCCGCGTCATGGAGCGCGCGGCCGACGAAACGGAACTGCCGGCCTTCCAGGGCAGCCCCGAAACCGCCGGCTGACCCGGCACCCGCAACGGAGCGGCGCGCAAATGCCGCTCCATTTCTGGAGGTAATCATGCGCAACAAGATCGAAAAACGTTCGCCCGCCATCGAGATCGACGAGGAAGCCGTCAAGTCGGCCTATCTTTCTGGCCGGCGCGCCTGCGATATCGCCCTGTCTTATGGCAAAGGTCGATATCAAGCCGTCGCCAATTACATCTCCGCCAATCGCCAGCGCTGGCTGGAAGAATCCCGCTGGCAGGGTCTGCAATCAGACGAGACGAAGATCGTCATTCGTCGCCGCGTCCCGACAGACAGCGGTGGCGGTATCATTATGCCGATTTCGTTACCCCGCGTCAGCATGCACGTTCTGGCGATGCAGGAGGCGGCCTTATCATGATCCGCACCGACACCCCCAAGACGTTCCGTGTCCACATTGACGGCGACCGCGTCGTAACCGTCGTCGCACCGAACAGCATGATGGCGGAGCGCAAGGTGCGCATCAGCCATCCGGATTGCGTCGTCCGAAAGATCAAGATCGACCGGTCAGGGGCCAACAATGGCGGATGATATCGCAGTCGATCCGGAGGAGACCCGGCAGGTGGAAGCGCATGTCGCAGCTTGCAAGGCTGCCATTGAAACCACGATTGCACGGTTTGACCATCCCCTCGTTTCCGCCGTCGTGATCGCAATCGCGAACCTGGAAGCCCGCGTCCTGTCGGAGATCGAAGACGCCGAAGAGCGCGCCGCGCTGATCTACGAGCTTGACCACAGCCGCACGCAGATCCGAGCAATCTACGCCTCGCTCGCGCCCGCCAGAACCCGCTCCGTAATCGTGAAGGGAACGAAGCATTGACCGAGATCCAGAATCAGACCCCGCGAATGAGCCGCAAGCTTTTGGGCAAGATCGTCGACACCCCCGCGCCCTCGACGCAAATGGTGGGGGGTGACATTAGAAGGCAAATCCTCGAATTCATCCAAATGTCATATGACCTTTCGACTTGGGCGGCGTGCATCAATTGGCGCAGCAAAGAGAACCAGAAGGAATGGC